>NZ_JAPCKI010000010.1:0-100641 GCF_028680575.1 Acidovorax benzenivorans
GGGGGCCAGCCACTCCAGGCGCTCGATGTAGGTCTTGGGGCGGAAGTTGCCCTGCTCGTCAAAGTCGGTGATGGGGAAGGACAGCAGGCCGGAGCCCATGATGGATTTGAGTTCTTGCGGGGTCATGTCAGTGCGGGGGGTTAACAGGAAAATGGAGAAGCGGGAGCAGGGGGCTCAATCCAGCTTGATGTTGGCGGCCTTCACCACGCTGGCCCAGCGCGAGCGCTCCTTGGCGAAGAACTGGTCTTGCTCGGCGGGGGTCATGGTCACCACCTCGGCGCCCTGGCCAGCCAGGCGGGAGCGGATCTCCGGCGCGCGAATGGCGGTGATGAGCGCCTTGTTGAGCTTTTGCACCACGGCTTCTGGCGTGCCACGCGGCACCAGAATGCCTTGCCAGGTGCCCGACTCGAAGCCGGGAACGCCCTGCTCCGCAATGGTGGGCACGTCGCCGATCAGCGGCATGCGCGTGGCCTTGGAGACGCCCAGCACCTTGAGCTTGCCGTTCTGCACCTGGGGCAGGGTGGCCAGCATGCCGTTCATCAGCACCTGGGTCTGGCCCGCCACGGTGTCCTGGATGGCGGTGACGCCGCCCTTGTAGGGGATGTACTGCCAGCGTGCACCGGCGGCTCGCTCCAGTGCCACACCTGCGACGTGGGGGGCGCTGCCGGTGGCGGTGACGGCAAAGTTCAGGTCGTTCTTTTTCGAGTACGCCACCAGTTCCTTGAGATTGCTGACCGGCACCGAGGGGTGCACCACCAGCAGGTGGGGCGAGTAGGCCAGCATGGTCACGCCGCGCAGGTCCTTGGATGGGTCGAACGACAGCTTGGTGTAGACCGATGGGCTAATCGCCAGCGCGCCCACGTCGCACAGCAGCATGGTGTAGCCGTCGGGCTCGGCCTTGCTGACAAAGTCAGCGCCCAGGTTGCCGTTGGCACCGGGTTTGTTTTCGACGATTACCGATTGCTTGAGCGCCTCGGACATGGCCTGGCTGATCGAGCGCGCAATGATGTCCGAGCTGCCTCCTGGCGGGTAGGGCACCACGATGCGCAGGGTCTTGCTGGGCCAGTCGGCGGTCTGTGCCGTGGCGGATGCCGCAGCCAGTGCGGCGGTACAGGCCAGGAGGAGGGCGCGACGTTGCAGGCTCATGAATTGTCTCTGTGTGTTGATGTTGTTAGTCATCGTACAACTAGGCCGAGAAAAATACAACCTATCCTCTGAGTGTTCCTGGTGCATTCAATGGAATTCCAGGGTTTGTACTGAGATTTGCAGGCGTAAATTGCGCTTGAAAGCTCCGTTTGGAGTGGGTTCCAAAGTCCCGTATCACTTCGGGTAATCCCTTTCCCCGTCCATGCCAGACCTGAGTAAGAATGCGAGTCTTGTTGTATGACGACATATCACAAGCGTCTGATGCACCGTCGATTTTCCACCCTTCAGGTGGCTTCTAAGCCGCGCAGCCGAACCACAGCAACCACGATGGCCAGCGCACTTCGGAGCCGCAGTGCAGCCACTACCAGAGGACTTTGCATGACCATCGCATTTCGCATCCGCCGCCGGGCCGCTCCCGTGGTGCTGGCCGTCACTGCCGTGCTGGGCGCGCAGGTGGTGCAGGCCGCCACCTGGGTGTATGTGGCCAATGCCGACAGCCAGGATGTGTCTGTTCTGGAACTGGACCGCACCGCAGGAACGCTCAAGCCGGTGGACACCACTGCGCTGGGCGGTACCGCCATGCCCATGGCCGTCAGCCCGGACAAGCGTGTTCTGTATGTGGCGCTACGCTCGCAGCCGTTTCGGGTGGTCAGCCTGGCCATTGACCCGGCCAGCGGCAAGCTGCGCAAGCTGGGCGAGGCGCCACTGGCGGACAGCATGGCCAACATCGACACCGACGCCACCGGGCGCTGGCTGTTTGCGGCCTCCTACCCTGGGCACAAGATCACGGTCAACAGCATCGGCAAGGATGGGGTGGTGGGGGCTGTGCAGCAACTCATCCCCACCGCGCCCAACGCGCACGCCATCCATGTGGACGCGGCCAACCGCCATGTCTTTGCCACCAGCCTGGGTGGCGACCACCTGGTGGCCTGGAAGTTCGATGCCGAGACCGGCAAGCTCACTGCGCACGAGCCCGCGCTGACCCCGGTGGCGCCCGAAAAGTCCGGCCCCCGCCACTTTGTCTGGAGCCGCGACCAGCGCCACCTGTATCTGCTGGACGAGCTGGATGCCGCCGTGCATGTGATGGCCTACGACAAGGAGCGTGGCACGCTGCGCCCGCTGCAACGCTCCACCGCATTGCCTGCTGGCTTTACCGGCAAGCCCTGGGCTGCAGACATTCACCTGTCGCCTGACGGTCGCACGCTGTATGCGTCCGAGCGCACCTCCAGCACGCTGAGCAGTTTTCGCGTTGATGCCACCACCGGCCAGCTTCAGCCCCTGGGCCAAGTGCCCACTGAAAAGACTCCGCGCGGTTTTGCGGTGGATGCATCGGGCCGCTTCCTTATCACTGCAGGACAGGAGTCTCACCATGTCGCACTGCACACCATTGACGCAGTGACGGGGCTTCCCGGCATACCCACCCGCATTCCGGTGGGCAAGAACCCCAACTGGATCGAGATCGTCGATATGCCCTGAGCGAGTAAGGGCGTGGGTTCACGGGCTGCACCGACAACACGGCCTTCGCAGGCCCCCTCGCTCATCGTCCCCCCTTTTATTACCCCTAGGAGACAAACACATGCAACGCAGAACCCTGGTCCAATCCGCAGCCCTGGCAGCCGCAGGCGCGCTGACGGCGCTTCCCGCCATGGCCCAGACCACCTGGCCCACCGGCAAGCCCATCAGCTACGTGGTGCCCTTTGCAGCGGGTGGCACCACCGATACCCTGGCGCGCCTGATCGGCCAGCAACTCGGCACAGCCCTGGGCACCACGGTGGTGGTGGAGAACAAGGGCGGTGCGGCAGGCAGCATTGGCTCTGAGGCGGCCGCGCGCTCGGCCCCGGATGGCTACACGCTGCTGGGCGGTACCGTCAGCTCGCATGCCATCAACATCAGCCTGTACCCCAAGCTGGGCTACGACCCCATCAAGTCGTTCAGCCCCGTCACGCTGATCGGCACGAACCCGGTGGTGCTGGTGGTGTCCGCCGCAAGTCCCTACAAAACCTTGAAAGACGTGCTGACGGCCGCCAAGGGCAAGCAGGGCGGCTTGTCGTCGGCGTCGGCTGGCACAGGCAGCTCGCAGCACCTAGCGGTGGAGCTGTTGGCCTACAAATCGGGCGTGAAGTTCACGCACATCCCCTACAAGGGCAGCGGCCCCGCCATCCAGGACGTGATCAGCGGTCAGGTTGACATGATGTTCGACACCACCGTGGTGGCCGCCCCCCACATCCAGAGCGGCAAGCTGCGCGCCATTGCGGTCACATCGTCCAAGCGCCTGGCTTCCATGCCCGATGTGCCCACGGTGGCAGAGTCGGGTGTGGCCGAGCTCAAGGACTTTGAGGTGCAGTCCTGGCAGGCTGTCTTTGTGCCTGCGGGCACACCCACCCCTGTGGTCAGCCGCCTGCACGACGAGATCCGCAAGATCCTCGCCCAGCCCGACATGCAGACCCGCCTCAAGGGTTTTGGCATGGAGCCAGCCGACATGAATGTGACCCAGATTGCCGCGTTTCAGAAGGCTGAGGTCGAGAAGTGGGCGCAAGTCATCAAGGCCGCCAACATCAAGGTGGACTGATCGCCCGGGCGACCCCTTTTTTTCCCTGTAGAGACTTGGCGGAACTGCCTTCGGGCCGTTCCGCCTTTTTTTATGGGGCTGTGGTGGGTTGTGCGCGGGCGGGTGCGTCCGCTGATGGGGAGCGCGGGGTGAGCACGAGATCGGGATGCTGCCCGGTGAGCAACAGAAACATCGCGAACACCGGTCCCTGCATGTTGCGCTCGTCGGTCATGCTCTCCAGCGCCTGCCAGGTGCGCGACTGCACGCCGCCCCGGCTGCCGGTCTGCAGTGGGTAGCCCATGAGTTCGGCCGCTTGCGCCTGGCTGAGCCCGGCTGCAACGCGCGCGGCCTTGAGCTGCTCGCCGGTGGGCACAGGCATCGCAAGGGCCATGACAGAAAGTGGTGGTGTGGACATGAATTGCTATAAAAAAAGGAGCTTATGGCGTATGAAATACCGGCGCTACAGCCCATTCTTACCCAAAAAATGGAAGTCGCTATCCGAATGTGGTGCTGACACATCACTGGACAAAACAGAGAAGTGCCGCAGCGCATGCTGGCGGGGGGAGCTTCTAGAATTTGCTCTCATTTGACGAGCGTCAACACCCACAACAAGCCGCATTTCGAGCGGCATCCGAGGAGGGAGCCGTGAGTTACACCATCCAGATCTGGGCAAAGCCCGCCGATTGGCCGTGGCCCACCACCAAGGCCGAGGCGGACGCGCAGTACGAGCGTGCGGAGGCTGGCCCCAAAGTGCCGCTGAACCCCAAGTACGCAGCATGGGCCCAGGCCGTCGAGCAACGCTTTCCCGGGTTCTGGGACATCTACCTCGGCGACCCTGAAATCACCGACCCGACCTTCGGCGTGGGCATCAACACCCGCTTTCCGGATTGGGGTCCGCCGTTTGACGATGGCTGGGAGCAGGCGGCCCGCTTGGGCCTGAATCTGTATGACCCACAAAGTGGCGTGCACTACCTGGCCAATGGCGACGCCCCTGAGGAGCCCGACTTGCAAATGCGCCATGCATTACGTGCGCGGCAGGCGGGCGATGACGCCAAGGCCTGGGCCGAGTACCGGCGCGGGGCCGCGCGGGGCAACTCCCATGCGCTGTATGCGCTGGGCCGGGCCTTGCGATTTGGCACCATGGGCCAGCGCAGGCATTTCGATCTGGCGGCTGCCCTACAGCTCATGGGCGCGCACGATGCGGAGACTCGCAAAGACGCCCAAGCTTTCTACGAGCGCTTTCCGGACAAGGCCAAGGTCCGCGTTCAGGCTCTGATGGCACGGCTGAAGGCCGCCCCGGGCGAGACACTGCTGCAGATCGTGGACGAAGAACGCAAGGCAGTCGATGACGCTGTGGCCCGCAGCGAGCAACTGGCCTTGTGCTCGCGCAAGCGCATTGAAGCTGCAGACGCCCTGGAGCCCGCAGCGGCCCAGGGCCACGAGGTGGCAGCCTTTCTGCAGGCGCTGGAGACTGTGATCGGCTGGGAGCAGCCCAACTACGAGAACGCGCGCTCCTGGTGCCAGCGCGCGGCAGACTGGGACCATGAACCCGCCAAACGCCTGTTGGCCGTGATGTTCGAGCGCGGCTGGGGCGGACCGGCGGACGCCCAGCAGGCCGCCAAGTGGAGCGCCGCCGCGCAAGCGCAGCGGCAGCGAGCGCAACAAAAGAAGCAGGCCCAGGAAGCGTCCGAATCGCCCAGCGGCCTCAGCCTGGCGCCCATGGCTGCGGCCTCGTCTGCACCAGGTACCGCAGCGCCCCTGGTGTGGACTGGCAACCCCTTGCGCGACCTGCCTGGCTGGTACGCCCGCGAGGGAGACCCGCACGCTGCGTTCCACCTGGGCACCAGCGACGAGCATGGCCGCTATGGCGGCCCCGTGAACCTGGCTCAGGCCCGCGCCTGGTACGCCCAGGCGGCCGAGGCAGGCCACGCCGACGCCACCTACAACCTGGGCACGTTCATCGAAAGCGGCAAGGGCGGCCCCAAGGACGCGCTCGTGGCCAAGGCCTTGTTCATGCTGGCCAACACGCGGGGCACCACCATGCAAGTGGCCGACCTGCGCCTCGAGCCGCAAGAGCAGGGGCCCGTGCGGGCGCTGGTGATGGCACTGCGCGAGCCGGGGCGGCTGCGTGCCGTGCTGCAAGAGCGGGGACTCGCACCGAACCTGTCGGCGCCTGGTGGGACAGCCGCCAAGGCGGTGGGTGCAGCGGCAGCGGCGGGTCTGTCCGCAGGCGAGTGGGGGCGGGGTGACGGAGCCCAGCCCTCACCAGCCACAGCCAGGCCGCCCCAGCCCCAGACTTCGCGCTCGCAGGCTCCCAGGCCCTCACGCAGCCGCACGGGTCAGACACATCGCAGCGATGAAGGAGACGAAGACGATGCGTATGAAGATTCCCGCTACGGGCGCTCCACCTCTGCGTTTGCCTGGCACCTGGGTCATGCGGCGCTGGGCATCGGTGTGGCCAACGGGGCATTGCTGATGGCGTTCTTCAAGCCCGGAGCCAGCTTTCGCATGGGCATGTTGGTGCTGGGCCTGATCGCCGCGCTGGGCGCCTGGCGCACGGCGCGCGACTTTGACTGGTCGCCCCTGGCGCGCGCGGTGGTCGCCGCGCTGGCCGCCATCCCTTTGCTGGGCATGGGCGTGTGCCTGGGCCTGCTCTTCAAGGCCTTGCGCGAACGCGGGTAGTGGCGGACCCAACCACCGCATACCCCCGAGGCAGTCAGGCGGTCACAGGGTGCTCCAGCATCTGCGCAAAGTACGATTCGGGCTGGATGTTGGTGTAGTTGGGAATGTCTGCCGACAGTTCGGTCATCGTCGCCTTGGCGGCCGTTTGGGCCTGCTTCAGGTCGCTGAAGAACGCGTTGGTCAGCGCCACGATCTGGCCAGGGCGCGGCTCGCCAGGGTAGAGAACACGGTCGCTCTCCAGCCGCACCAGGCCCAGCGGCTGCAATGCTGCGCGGGCGATGCGCATGTGCTCGGAGTGGTAGTAGTTGTGGTTGAAGGTGGCGCCTTCACGCCAGCGGTAAACGGCGGTGACTTTGATCATCAGTGCGATTCCATCCGGTGGTTGAAACCCGCCACCGTAGGGACAACACACCCGCCGCACAGCCGCGTGCGCGACAGCGTGTCGCCCATGCGGCTCGTGTCCGTCCTCGCCGACTCAGTCTTCTTCCGATTCGCCCAGGAACCCGCCGCTCTGGTGGCCCCACAGCCGGGCATACACGCCGCCCTGGCCCAGCAGCTGCGCGTGTGTGCCTTCTTCCACAATGCGGCCCGCGTCCATCACGATGAGGCGGTCCATGGCGGCAATGGTGGACAGGCGGTGGGCAATGGCGATCACCGTCTTGCCGTGCATCAAGCCGTCCAGGCTTTGCTGGATGGCCGCTTCCACCTCGGAGTCGAGCGCGCTGGTGGCTTCGTCCAGCAGCAGGATGGGCGCGTCTTTCAGCATCACGCGTGCAATGGCCACACGCTGGCGCTGGCCACCCGAGAGCTTGACGCCGCGTTCGCCCACATGGGCGTCGTAGCCGGTGCGGCCCTGCAGGTCGGTGAGTGTGGCGATGAAGTCTGCCGCCTCGGCGCGCTCGGCCGCCTGGTGCAGGTCGGCCTCGCTGGCATCCGGGCGGCCATACAGGATGTTGTCGCGCATGGAGCGGTGCAGCAGAGACGTGTCTTGCGTGACCATGCCGATGTGGCGGCGCAGGCTGTCCTGGGTGACATGGGCAATGTCCTGCCCATCGATGAGAATGCGGCCCGACTGCACATCGTGAAAACGCAGCAGCAGGTTGACCAGCGTGGACTTGCCCGCACCCGAGCGGCCAATGAGCCCGATCTTTTCACCGGGGCGGATGGTCAGGTTGAGCTGATCGATAACGGGCTTGGCCTGTGGCCCGGTGCCGTAGGCAAAGCTCATGTTTTCGAAACGCACCTCGCCCTGCGTCACGGCCAGGGGGCGGGCATCGGGCGCATCGACCACGGCGCGTGGCCTGGTCAGTGTGTTGATGCCGTCCTGGATGGTGCCCACGCTCTCGAACAAGGTGGTCATCTCCCACATCACCCAGTGCGCGTGGCCGGATACGCGCAGCGTCATGGCGGTGACGGCGGCCACGGCGCCTGCGCCCACCTCGCCCGCTGACCACAGCCACAACGCGGTGCCGCAGGCGCCCAGGATCATCGCCACCACCAGCAACTGGTTGACGATCTCGAACAGGCTCACCAGGCGCATCTGCGCGTAGCCGGTGAGCTTGAAGGCGTCCATGGCCGCGCGCGCAAACTCAGACTCACGCCGCGTGTGTGAAAACAGCTTGACGGTGGCGATGTTGGTGTAGGCGTCGGTGATGCGCCCGGTCATCACCGAGCGCGCATCGGCCTGCTGCTTGCCTACCTGGCCCAGGCGCGGCACAAAGTACCAGCAGGCCAGGCCATAGGCCACCATCCACGCGGCAAACGGCAGCAGCAACCGCGCATCAAAGCCCGCCAACAGCACCAGGATGGTCACCAGGTAGATGCCCATGCCGATCACCACGTCGGTCGTCGTGAAGATCATGTCGCGCACGGCCAGCGCGGTCTGCATGATCTTGGTGGTGATGCGGCCTGCAAACTCGTCGGCGTAGAAGGCCATGCTCTGGCCCAGCATCAGCCGGTGGAAGTTCCAGCGCAGGCGCAGCGGAAAGTTGATAGCCAGCACCTGGTGTTTGATGCTGGTCTGAAGCGCCACCAGCACCACGGAGGTCAACAGCAGGGCGGTGATACCGATCAGCGCGCCTTGGCGCTCGGCCCACAGCGCGCCGGGGGCGGTAGTGGCAATCCAGTCCACCACATGGCCCAGCACCGCAAACAGCAGCGCTTCATAAATGGCAATGGCCGCAGACAGGCCCGCCATGGCGGCCACATAGCCTCGCAGGCCACGGGTGCCGTCCCACACAAACGCCAAAAAGGCCTTGGGTGGCAAGTGTGGCTCTGCAGCGGGATAGGGGGGAAGCCGGCTTTCGAAAAAACGGAACAACGTCAAAACTCCTGGGGCCACATAGCGGGTGCCGCCGCGCAGTGCGGCGGCCCGTGGGCCCATCAACATGGGGCTGCTCGGCGGGGGGATGGAGGCTAGCTGGCGGCTAGACCAGCAGCGTGACCACGATGATCACCACGCCCAGCGCTAGATTCACGCCCACCCAGCTGCGGATGCTGCCCAGGGCCTTGGCACCGCTGGGCCAGTCCGACGCCGCCACGGCGTGCTGCAGGCGCCTGAACAGCGCAAAGCGAATGTGGCCGAAGATGGCCATCATCACCAGGCCCAGCGTGGCCATGATGGTCCAGTCCAGCGGCATGGAGAACACCCCGCCGGTCTGGACGGCCTGCTTGGCCGCGCGGCCGATCATCCATAGGCCGCTGACCAACGCCACCGCCACCGCGACGGTCACTGCCGCAAAAAAACGCTGCATCACGTCATGCATCAACCGCACGCGCTGCGGCGGCTCCAGCGCTTGCGCGGCAGGCCGCAGAAAGAAATGAGCGAACACCATGCCCCCCACCCACACGATGATGGACAGGACATGGACAAGCTTCAAGGCGTTGTAGAGCATGGGTGTGTGGCGCTGGGCGCCGAGTGTGGTGAAGTGACCCAGTGATGGGCCAGAGCATCCGGCCGGGGGGTGCGAATGCCAGGCCGCATTGTGCGGTGATATGCCTGCGGCGGTGGGCTCCGGCCCAAGAACCCCTATGTGTCTGCGTGGCCATCTGGCTTGTGCAAGAGTGCCTTGGCCAGGCGCCACAGTGGGGGCAGCAGCAGGGCCGCGGCCATTGGCACCCACACGGCCATGTAGCACCAGCTGGCCGGTCCGCTGTGGCCCACGCTTTCGATGCCTGTCGTGCGCTCCAGCCATGACCACACCGGATAGAGCATCAGCGTGACGGAAAGGGCCACCGGCAAGGCCGCCCCAGCCAGTCCCAACCGCACCGCCAACTGCAGTAAGAGCGCCTTGGTTCCTTTGTATGCCCCCACCGAAGTCGCCTCAGAGCCAGGGGCGGACGTGTGCAACACGGGCTGGCAACATGGACATCAGGAATGCTGGGACACCAGCGCCACCCGCACCTGGTTTCCGCCGTTGCGCTTGGACAGGTACATGGCCTCGTCGGCGTGGCCCAGCAGGTGGTGCTCTTCGCCGCCATGCTCGGGGTAGATGGCCACGCCGATGCTGGGCTGGATGTAGAGGCGCTGGCCTTCGAGGTCGAAGTCCTGGCCAAAGGCGGCGAGTATCTTGTTGGCGGCTGTGGTGGCGTGCTCGCGGGCCTGGCCGCCCTCGAGCAGCACCACAAATTCATCGCCCCCCAGCCGCGCCACGGTATCGGACGCCCGCACGCATTCGAGCAGCCGCTGTGCCACCCGCTGCAGCAGCAGGTCGCCCATGGCGTGGCCCAGCGTGTCGTTCACTTCCTTGAAGCGGTCCAGGTCAATGAACAGCAGCGACAGCAGCGTCTGCTCGCGCCGCGCGCGGGCCAGGGCTGTCTTGAGCCGGTCCAGAAACAACTGGCGGTTGGGCAGGTGCGTGAGCTGGTCGTACTGCGCCATGTGTTCCAGGCGCTCATACATCTGCTTGCGTTCAATGGCGGCCGCCACCTGGGTGGAGACGAACTGCAGCAGCTCCTTGTCCTTGTCGGTGTAGCGGCCTTGTTCGGTATAGCTTTGCAGCACCAGCGCTCCTAGCGGACCGCGCTGCGTCTGCAAGGGAACGCCCAGCCAGTACAGCGGCCCCTGCGCCCCTGGTGCCGCAGCGGTAGCCGCCTGGGCGGCATGCGATGCGGGGCGCCAGTGGGTAGCCTTCGCTACCAAGGCGTCTGGCGTGAGCAGCAAGGTGGCGCCGCCACGGATCACCTCCGCATAACGCGCGTCTTCAGCCAGTGCCATGGGCTCGGGCGCGGGCAGATGCTCGTTCACGTGGTACGGAAAGCTCAGCCGGTCGTCGTGTGGGTCGTACAGGGCCACCGCAAAATTGGTGGCGGGCAACAGGCCGCCAACAATCTGGTGAATATGCAGGAACAGCGCCTGCAGGTTGTGCGTGGTGTGCGCGGCTTCGGAGATGGCATAGATCACCGCCTGCATCGATTCGGTGGCTTTGCGCTCGGTGATGTCATGCGCCACGGCCAGCCGCACCTGCATGTCGGGCAGCCAGCGGGCCGTCCAGCGGATGTGGGCAATGGAGCCGTCCTTGCGCACATAGCGGTTCTCAAACTGCAGCTGCAGCTCGCCCTGTGTCACGATCTGGGCCTGATGCTGCGTGGCTGCCAGGTCATCGGGGTGCACCAGGTCCAGCATGCGCTTGCCGATCACTTCGTCGGGTGCGTAGCCAAAGATGCGCTCGAACGCCGGGCTGACAAACACAATCGTGCTGTCCACCTGGACAACGCAGACGGCATCAAGCAACAGGTCCACCAGGTTGAACGAAGAAATGCTTTGCATGGGGCAGCGCGCACGGTGTGCTGGAAAAGCCCATTGTGCCCGGCCCCGGTGGCTTGTGCGGCCCCTGGGGTAAAAACGCGACGGGTGCTGGCCCCGTGCGCGGCGCTACGGCCTGGCGTACTTTGTCTCCAGCGCATCCCAGTCGGCCTTGCGCACCAGCCGCTGGCGCTCTGCGAACGGCGCCACCAGCACAGGGTCCTCGTCGATGCGCTGGTTGTCGCGCAGCACGGTCAACGCCTTTTGCATGCCCGCCACCGCGCCTTGCAGCGCCGCGTTGGCATACAACACCAGGCCGTAGCCCAGGCCCGCCAGTTCTTCAGCGCTGGTGATGGGGGTCTTGCCGCCGATCACCATGTTCATCAACTGCGGCGCCGCCAGCCGCTGGGGCAGGGCGCGGATCTCGTCCAGCGAGGTGACGGCCTCGACAAACAGGATGTCGGCACCCGCCTCCTGAAAACGCTGGGCACGCTCCACGGCGGCCTCAAAGCCCTGGGTGGCGCAGGCATCGGTGCGGGCCAGGATGAGGGTGTCCGGGTCTCGGCGTGCGTCGACGGCGGCCTTGATCTTGCCGAGCATTTCGTCGGTACTGATCACGTCCTTGCCGTTGAAGTGCCCGCAGCGTTTGGGGCTGACCTGGTCTTCCAACTGAATACAGTCGGCCCCCGCGCGTTCCAGCGTGCGCACCGCATGGTAGGTGTTGAGCGCGTTGCCAAAGCCGGTGTCAGCATCGACGATGAGCGGTAGCTCCACCGCGTCGCGGATGCGCGCCGTGTGGTCGGCAATGTCGGTCAGCCCCATGAAGGCCTGGTCCGGCAGGCCAAACCACATGTTGGTGACGCCCGCGCCGGTGATGTAGATGGCTTCAAAGCCCAGGTCAGCCACCACGCGGGCAGAGAGGGCGTTGAACGCGCCGGGCACGATGACGCCACGGCGGGCCTGGGCCAGGGCTTTGAGTTGTTGTTTGGTATTCATGGTTCTTTGCGAAAAAGGGGTTGATGCGGACTCGCTCAGTCCAGTGAGATCTTGGCCGCCTTGATCACGGGCTCCCACTTGGCGCGTTCGGCATCGAGAAACTTGCCATACGCCTCGGGCGTTCCGCCCGCGATCAAGCCACCGCTGCTTTCAATCATTTCGCGTAGCGCAAGGTCATTCTTGAGGGCGTTGTTGACAGCCTGATTGAGCTTGGCGATCAAGGCGGGTGGCGTGCTGGCGGGGGCGATCATGCCCAGCCAGTTGTACGACTCGAAGCCTTTGATACCGGCTTCATCCAGCGTTGGCACATCGGGCAAAACAGCCAGGCGCTTTTTGCTCGATACGGCCAGGGCGTTGATCTTTTTGGCTTTGATGGACGGCAGGGCCGAGTACCCCATCTCAAACATCATGGCCAGGTGTCCGCCCATCAGGTCTGCCGCTGCCAGCGAGCCGCCCTTGTAGGGCACATGCGTCATCTGCGTGTTTGTCTGATAGGCAAGCAGCTCGCCTGACAGGTGGTGTGCGCCACCCACACCCGACGAGCCAAATGTCAGCTCTCCCGGCTTGGCCTTGGCAAAGGCCACTAGCTCCTGCACGTTCTTGAACGGCTGGTTCAGAGCGGTGGTGAGGAACAGCGGCGCCTCTTCGATCAGGATGATGGGCTTGAGCGCCGTTTTGGCGTCATACGGCATCTTCTTCATCAGCATGGGGTTGGTGACCAGTGGGCCCGGGGAGCCAAAGCCAAAGGTGTGGCCGTCGGTGGCCTTGGCGATGGCATCGGTGCCCGTGACGCCTCCCGCGCCGCCCCGGTTGTCCACGATGACGGGTTGTCCCAGTGCCTTGCCTAGTTGTTCGGCAATCAGGCGAGCGCGCGTGTCTGCATAACCCCCTGCGGCATACGGGACGATGAGGCGCACGGTGCGCGTGGGCCAGGCGTCGGCACCCTGGGCTCTGGCCAGATGGGGTGCGCCCACCAGGGCGCAGGCTGCGATGGCGACAGACAGCGCCGTGGCGCCGCGCAAGGTGGATTGCACGGTTGCGAGAAGTGTGGTTTGGAGCGAAATCATGGATTGGCGCGTCGATTTAATAGCTTTGGGAATCGGGGCGTTTTCGGACTCCAGCGCCCGTGTATGAAGCGTCATGTGCTATATATTTTGATGAATTCGATTATTTTTCCTGCATGCGCGCTGCCTTGACGATTTCGCCCAGTCGCTTGCGCTCGGCGTCCACAAACACCACGAATTCGGCACGCGTGCCGCCGATCGGCTCAATGCCCAGACCGGTGAGTTTTGCGACCGTGGCGGGTTCATGCATGGCTTTGTCTACGGCGGCGGCCACCTTATCCAGCACGGTGGCGGGTGTGCCCGTGGGCGCGTGGATGCCCGCCCAGTGCGCGATCTGCACGTCTGCAAACCCCTGTTCCACGGCGGTGGACAACTGGGGGTAGGCCGAGATGCGCTGCGTCCACGTCGTCGCCAAGGCTTTGAACCTGCCGTCCTTCAGGATATGGGGCAGGGCAATGATGCTGGCCTCGGATGTGCCTTCCACCTGGCCACCCAACACGGCGGTGGTGCTTTCTCCTCCACTCTTGTAGGGCACGGGCTGCAGTTGTGCTCCGTATTTCACGTTCAGCATCTCGGCCACAAAGTGGGGCGTGCTGCCGGTGCCGGCCGTGGCAAAGTTAAACCCTTGGCCCTTTTTGGACGCCTCGACAAAGTCGCGCAGGTTGTTGTACGGCGCGTTTTTGGGCACCACGATCACCGAAGGGGCCAGCCCGATCATGACCAGCGGCGTGAGCGCATCGTCCTTGAAGGGCATGGTCTTCTTGATCATGCTGTTGGAGATCACCCCAGCCGCGCTGACCAGCAGCGTGTAGCCATCAGGCGCCGCCTTGGCCACGATGTCGGCGCCCACGGTGCCGCCCGCGCCCGCTCGGTTGTCCACCACGATGGGCTGCCCGAGAATTTTGGAGGCCCCCTCGGCCGCAGCCCGTGCCATCAGGTCGTTGGCGCCTCCTGCTGCGAACGGCACGACCAGGCGGATAGGCTTGCTGGGCCAGGCTTCTTGCGCCTCGACTCGCGTAGTCAGCAGCCCGCAGGCCGCGAAAGCGGCGCAGACCAGCGTGGTGCGGTGGATCAATGTCATGGGTGTCTCCGTAAAAGGTCGTTGTGTCCGGTCTTTGCAATGCGTGTGCCAAGCATCCAGGGGGGTCTGCGGCGTGGGGTAAGTGCTTGACCGCACAGCATTTTTTCAAAAAGACCCACCGTGATCGGATCTTCTGGATGGGCGTGGTGTTTCAATAATGAAATAATTCATTGCATGAATGAATCAATGTTGCAGTCGCCTGAAATGGCTATGCCCCACATCGTCACCGTGGGGCGCCATCGCATTGGCCGCGTGCTGGAGCGCTTGGCCGGAGGCATTGCACACCAAGCGCGTGTTGCGCACATCAGCGCGTCGTTCGACACCGCTGTTGACGCCCTGCTGGCGCTGCATGCGCGCACGCCGATCGACGCACTGGTGGTGGCCGGGGCCAGTGGCGCCTGGATACGCGAGCGCGTGGACATTCCCGTGGCGATGATCGAGGTGCGCGGCTTTGACTTGTTGGGCGCGCTGGCCAGGGCGCGCGCGCTGTCGCCGCGTGTGGGCCTGGTCACGTTGGACGGGCCGTCGGATCTGCTGGCCCGGTTTGATGCGCAATTTGGTGTGGGCATTGCCCAGTTCAGCTATCACGGGCCAGAAGATGCGCACAGTTGCGTGCAGGCCATGCGGGCCGCAGGCATTGGCGCCGTGGTGGCGCCGGGCCTGGTAGCCGACCTGGCGCAAGAGGCTGGCATAGCCAGTGTGCTGCTGTATTCAGACGATGCCGTGCTGCAGGCCTTGAACGAGGCCGTGCTGCTGGCCCGCCATCGTCTGGCCGAGCGCGCCCGCCACCAGCGGCTGGAGACGATTCTGAGTCAACTGCAAGACGGCGTGGTGGCGGTGGATTGCGATCAGCGCATACAGGCGCTCAACCCCACCATGGCGGCCTTGCTGGGCACACCGGCCGGGCAGTTGCACGGCCGCGCCCTGGACGATGTGGCCCCACAACTGGACATGGCGGCTACGCTGCAGCAGCGCGAAAGCAGCGAAGAAGTAGTGCAGTTGGCTCTGCGCACCCAGGTCGTGCGCCGCGCACCTATTGTTGAAAACGGCGTGCTCACCGGTGCGCTGCTGGTGTGCCGCGACCCATCGGTCATCCAGAACGCCGACCGCCACCTGCGCGCCAACCAGCGCCAGCGTGGCTCGGGGGTGCGCTGGCGCATCGATGACTATGTGGGCGACAGCCCTGCCGTGGTGCGCCTGCGGGCGCTGGCGCGCCAGTGCGCCGGCAGTGATGCCACCGTGCTCATCATGGGCGAGAGCGGCACCGGCAAAGAACTGGTGGCCCAAGGTATCCACCGCGCCAGTCGCCGCGCAGCGCAGCCCTTTTTGGCCGTGAACTGCGCCGCTTTAGGCGAGAGCCTGCTGGAGAGCGAGCTTTTTGGCTACGAAGAAGGCGCCTTCACCGGGGCGCGCCGGGGAGGCAAGACTGGGTTGATCGAAGCGGCGCATACCGGCACCTTGTTTCTCGACGAAATCGGCGACATGCCGCTGGCGCTGCAGTCGCGCCTGCTGCGCGTGCTGCAAGAGCGCGAAGTGCTGCGCGTGGGCTCCACCACGCCCGTGCCGGTGGATGTGCGCGTGATTGCCGCCACCCACGCCGACCTGGGCATGCAGGTCGGCAAAGGACTGTTCCGCCGCGACCTGTACTACCGCTTGGCCGTGTTGCGCCTGGCCACGCCCGCGCTGCGCGAGCGCGCAACCAGCGACGTGGCCCAGCTCGCACAGACACTGCTGCAGCGCCGCCTGAAAGCCTCAACCGCTCATGCCCCCGATGCCGCGCAAGAAGCCAGAAATGCCGCTGTCGCCCACACGCTACTGACCACCGTGCTGCAGCGCACAGTCGCCTACCCATGGCCCGGCAACGTGCGCGAGCTGGAGAACTGGACTGAGCGCTTGCTGGCATGCCAAAACTATGTATGGAGCGCGCAGGGCGGGGTAGACGCTGCGCGGCTGCTGGAGGTGTTCCCCGAATGCACCGAGCCTGTGCCGCTGGCGGCTCCCGACAATGCCCCGGCCATCCCGCTGCCGCTCAAAGACACCCGCCACCGCGCAGAGCAGCAGCGCGTGCGCGAGGTGCTTGCATCGGTGGGAGGTGACCAGCGGCAGGCGTGCGAGATTTTGGGGATCAGCCGGGCGACACTGTGGCGCCGGATGAAGGGGTAGGGCGCGCGCGACACGATGCGCCCCGTGGGTAGTTGCTTCTCTTTTGTGGCTGCCAGCGCTTGACATCAAGCGCGGGGGCATTTTGTGCATGGTTGTAGGGGCGCGCTGCAACGGTCTTGCTACGAGCGCAGGCGGTGTCGCGACACATCCTAGGCACCGGAAAGCCAAACCATCACGTGCCAGGTTTAGGCATCCGGATAACGCCGCAGCGCCAACCGTTCACCTCTCCACCAACACATCCCCCGGCACCCGCACCCAGCCTTCCATCAAAATCCGCGCGCTGCGGCTCATGATGGCTTTGGTGACCTGCCACTGGCCGTCTACCAGGGCGGTCTCGGCGCCCACGCGCAGGGTGCCGGAGGGGTGGCCAAAACGCACAGATTGGCGCGGGGCGCCGCCCCCATGGATCGCGCCTGCGTCCTCCGCGCCACCAGCGGCCCGGTGGACCAGCGTGCCAGGGATGGCTGCCGCCACGCCGATGGCGACCGCGGCGGTACCCATCATGGCGTGGTGCAGTTTGCCCATGGAAAGGGCGCGCACGAGCAGGTCCACATCCCTCGCATTTACCTCTTTGCCGCTGGATGTGGTGTAGCTGGAGGGAGGCGCCACGAAAGCAATTTTGGGGGTGTGCTGGCGGTTGGTGGCTTCTGACTCGTGCTGGATCAGGCCCATGTGTAGGGCGCCCTGGGCGCGAATGGCTTCAAACCGGGCCAGCGCGTGGGCGTCTTCGTTGATGGCGGCTTGGGGTTCGCGGCCGGTGTAGCCCAGGTCTTGGGCGTTCAGGAAGATGGTGGGGATGCCCGCGTTGATGAGCGTGGCGGAAATGCGGCCTACGCCAGGAACGTCCAGCTCGTCAACGAGATGCCCGGTCGGGAACATGGCGCCAGCATTGCCGTCGTTGCCGTCGCCCTCGGCGGCCGGGTCGATGAACTCCAGCGCCACTTCTGCCGCAGCAAAGGTCACACCGTCGAGTTCGAAATCGCCGGTTTCCTGCACCTGGCCGTCTGTGATGGGCACGTGGGTGACGATGGTTTTGCCGATGTTGGCCTGCCAGATGCGGATGGTGGCCGTGCCGTTGGCGGGGATGCGCGCCGCGTCGATCAGGCCCATGTGGATGGCACAGGGGCCCACGGCGGCCGAGAGGTTGCCGCAGTTGCCGCTCCAGTCCACAAAGGGTTGGTCGATGCTGACCTGGCCAAACAAATAGTCCACATCGTGGTCGGGCCGCGTGCTGCGGCTCAAGATCACGGCCTTGCTGGTGCTGGACGACGCATTGCCCATGCCGTCGATCTGTTTGCCATAGGGGTCGGGGCTGCCCAGCACGCGCAGCAGAATGGCGTCGCGCACGGCGCCGGGTTGCTGCGCTGCGACGGGCAGGTCCTGCAGCTTGAAGAACACGCCTTTGCTGGTGCCGCCGCGCAGGTAGGTGGCGGCGATCTTGATTTGTGGCGCGGGGTGGGTGGTAGAGGCGGTTGTCATGGGGGGATTATCAATTTTGATAGCTGCTTGCGCTTTGTGCACATGCGCTGGACCGTGCTTTGGCTAAAAAGTCCTGCGCAAAGCGCTGCAAGACACCGCCCGCTTCGTACACCGAGACTTCCTCCGCAGTGTCCAGCCGACAGCGCATGGGCACCTTCACCACGTCGCCGTGTTTGCGGCGGATGACCAGCGTCACCGTGGCGCCCGCCTGCAGGTCGCCCTCCACGCCAAAAATCTCCGTCCCATCCAGCCCCAGCGTGACGCGATTGACCCCCGCGTGAAACTCCAGCGGCAACACCCCCATGCCAATCAGGTTGGTGCGATGGATGCGTTCAAAGCCCTCGGCCACTACTACCTCCACCCCCGCCAGCCGCACGCCCTTGGCGGCCCAGTCGCGGCTGGACCCCTGGCCGTAGTCGGCACCGGCAATGATGATGAGCGGCTGGCGGCGGTTTAGGTACGTTTCCATCGCCTCCCACATGCGCATGACCCGGCCTTCGGGCTCCACGCGGGCGAGTGATCCCTTTTTCACCTGGCCATCGACCGCGGCCATTTCGTTGACGAGCTGAGGGTTGGCAAACGTGGCCCGCATGGCGGTAAGGTGGTCGCCCCGGTGCGTAGCGTAGGAGTTGAAGTCCTCTTCGGGCACGCCCATGTGCGCGAGGTATTCGCCCGCCGCGCTGTCCGGCAGGATGGCGTTCGACGGTGACAGGTGGTCGGTGGTGATGTTGTCGGGCAGGATGGCCAGCGGGCGCATGCCTTTCAACGTGCGCGGGTGGGCAGCCAGCGCGCCGATGCCTTCCGTGTCCCAGTAGGGCGGGCGGCGGATGTAGGTGGACTGCGCGCGCCAGTCGTATTGCGGCGACACGCGCTGGCCATCGTCGTGGCGTATGGCAAACATGGGGTCGTACACGGCGCGGTACTGCGCGGGTTTCACCGCAGTCTTCACCACGGCGTCGATTTCTTCGTCGCCGGGCCACAGGTCCTTGAGACGGATCTCCTTGCCACCAATGACCGCCAGCACGTCCTTCTCGATGTCAAAACGCACGGTACCCGCAATCGCATAGGCCACCACCAGGGGCGGCGAGGCCAGAAACGCCTGCTTGGCATAGGGGTGGATGCGCCCGTCAAAGTTGCGGTTGCCTGAGAGCACGGCGGTGGCGTACAGGTCGCGGTCGATGATCTCCTGCTGGATGGCAGGGTCCAGCGCGCCACTCATGCCGTTGCAGGTGGTGCAGGCAAAGGCCACGATGCCAAAACCCAGCTTTTCCAGGTCGGCCAGCAAGCCCGCTTCCTTCAAATACAGCTCCACTGCCTTGGAGCCGGGCGCCAGCGAGGTCTTGACCCAGGGCTTGCGCGTGAGGCCCAGCCGGTTGGCGTTGCGCGCCAGCAGCGCGGCGGCGATGACGTTGCGCGGGTTGCTGGTGTTGGTGCAGCTGGTGATGGCGGCGATGACCACGGCGCCGTCGGGCATCGTGCCTTGGCTGGGCGAGGGCATGGTCCACGGGCCTGCAATGCCTCGGGCGGCCAGGTCGGACGTGGCCACACGAGCGTGGGGGTTGGAGGGGCCGGCCAGGTTGCGCACCACGGTAGACAGATCGAACACCAGGTTGCGCGCGTAGACCGCATCTTTGAGGGTGTCAGACCACAAACCCGCCGCCTTGGCATAGGTCTCGACCAGCTTTACTTGGCTTGCCTCGCGGCCCGTCAGTGTCAGGTACTCCAGCGTCTGTTCGTCGATGCTGAACAAGGCTGCCGTGGCGCCGTATTCGGGCGCCATGTTCGAGATGGTGGCGCGGTCGCCAATGGTGAGCTTGGCGGCGCCTTCGCCAAAGAACTCCAGGTACGCGCCCACCACCTTGGCCTTGCGCAAAAACTCGGTGAGCGCCAGCACCACATCGGTGGCGGTGATGCCGTCCTGGCGCTGGCCGGTCAGCTGCACGCCCACGATCTCGGGCAGCCGCATCATCGATGCGCGGCCCAGCATCACACTCTCGGCCTCCAGGCCGCCCACGCCGATGGCGATCACGCCCAGGGCGTCCACATGCGGTGTGTGGCTGTCGGTGCCCACGCAGGTGTCGGGGTAGGCCACGCCCCGGTCGGCATGGACCACGGGCGACATCTTTTCCAGATTGATCTGGTGCATGATCCCGTTCCCCGCCGGGATCACATCCACATTGGCAAAGGCTTTTTTGGTCCACTCGATGAAGTGGAAGCGGTCTTCGTTGCGGCGGTCTTCGATGGCGCGGTTCTTGGTGAAAGCGTCGGGGTCGAACCCGCCACACTCCACGGCCAGCGAGTGGTCCACGATGAGCTGCACTGGCACCACAGGGTTCACCTGGGCCGGGTCGCCGCCCTCCTTGGCAATCGCATCGCGCAGGCCCGCCAGATCCACCAGCGCCGTCTGACCCAGGATGTCGTGGCAGACCACG
This sequence comes from Acidovorax benzenivorans, assembly GCF_028680575.1. GTDB lineage: Bacteria > Pseudomonadota > Gammaproteobacteria > Burkholderiales > Burkholderiaceae_C > Acidovorax > Acidovorax benzenivorans. The sequence goes on from NZ_JAPCKI010000010.1 coordinate 20,336, forward strand.
CGCGCCGGGTACCAGGGGAAGTCGCGGTCGCGTTTGCGCTCGATGAGCTGGTACAGGCAGTCGTTGATGGTGGCCGGATCGGCGCGGCGCACGATGTTTTCGGCGTGGACCCGGGCGGTGTAGGGCAGGGTGGCCCAGGCGCCCGGTTGCAGAGATTCGACGGCCTCGCGGGCATCAAAGTAGTCGAGCTGCGTGCCGTGCAGCTTTTTGCGATACAGAGTGTTCATGAACGTGGGGCAGGGAGCTGGGGGCGTCTTGTTTTACTTGCGGTCCTGGATCGGCACGAACGCCAGGTCTTCGGGCCCGGTGTAGTTCGCGCTGGGCCGGATGATCTTGTTGTCCTGCCGCTGCTCGATGATGTGCGCCGCCCAGCCGCTGGTGCGCGCAATCACGAACAGCGGCGTGAACATGGCGGTGGGCACACCCATCATGTGGTAGCTCACGGCGCTGAACCAGTCGAGGTTGGGGAACATTTTTTTCACCTCCCACATCACGGTCTCCAGCCGCTCGGCAATGTCGAACATCTTGGTGCTGCCGGCGTCTTCAGACAGGCTGCGCGCCACGCCCTTGATGACGGCGTTGCGCGGGTCGCTCACCGTGTAGACCGGGTGGCCGAATCCGATCACGACCTCCTTGGCCTCCACGCGGCGGCGGATGTCGGCCTCGGCCTCGGCGGGGCTGTCATAGCGCTTCTGGATCTCGAAAGCCACCTCGTTCGCGCCGCCATGCTTGGGGCCCCGCAGCGCACCGATGGCGCCGGTGATGGCCGAATACATGTCGCTGCCCGTGCCTGCCACCACGCGGGCCGTGAAGGTGGACGCGTTGAACTCATGTTCGGCATACAGGTTGAGCGAGGTGTGCATCGCACGCTCCCAGGCGGGGCTGGGTGGGGTGCCGTGCAGCAGGTGCAAGAAGTGCGCGCCGATGGAGTCGTCGTCGGTCTCCACCTCGATGCGGCGGCCCGAGCTGGCCCAGTGGTACCAGTACAGCAGCATGGAACCCAGCGATGCCATGAGCCGGTCGGCAATGTCGCGCGCACCAGGCAGGTTGTGGTCGTCCTTTTCGGGCAGGGCGCAGCCCAGGGCCGACACGCCCGTGCGCATCACATCCATGGGGTGGCTTGCGGCGGGCAGTTGCTCCAGCGCGTGTTTCACACTCATGGGCAGGCCGCGCAGGGCCTTGAGTTTGGCCTTGTAAGCCTTGAGTTCGGCGTGGGTGGGCAGCTTGCTGTGCACCAACAGGTGGGCAATCTCTTCAAACTCGCAGACCTCGGCAATGTCCAGGATGTCATAGCCACGGTAGTGCAGGTCGTTGCCCGTGCGGCCCACGGTGCACAGGGCGGTGTTGCCTGCCGTCACGCCCGACAGGGCCACGGATTTTTTGGGCTTGAAGCCCGGGGTGTCTGCGGTGGTGGTAGTGGTCATGCGGTCTCCTGGTTCAAATAAGCGTTGGTGATGGGGACAGGGCGGCCCTTGCCATCCACCGCCACCATTTCAAAAATCCCCTTCAGTACCTCTTCCGGTGGCGAGCCCAGCGTGGCGGCCAGGCCGGTCACACACACGGTGAGGGAGCTGCGGCCGATGCGGGTGACCCAGGCGCGCAGCGTGAGCACATGGCCCACGGGCACGGGAGCCAGAAAGCGCACATCGGTCACACCCGCCATCACCACATCACGGGCTGCGGCCCCGCGCGCTGCCAGAAACGCCGCCTTGGCCATGAGCTGCAGGGCGTTGCCGCCAAACAGCGTGCCGTAGTGGTTGGCCTCTGCGGGGAAGACGATCTCCGTCAGTTCGATGGTGCCGGTGGGGGTTATCATGCTTCGCAATTTACGCAAAATAGCATCCCTATGTAAGGCCTGAATTGGCGAATGATTGCGAATCAAAAATTCATAGTTTGCAAAGTTTGCGAATGGCGACAAAGGCAACACGCGGCAACGCTGGAAAGATGGAATGAAAAAAACCTTCATGGGCGTGCGCTTGCGCCGCCTGCGCGAAGAACGTGGCATGACCCAGGTGGCGCTGTCGCGCGCGCTGGACCTGTCGGCCAGCTACCTCAACCAGCTGGAGCAGAACCAGCGCCCGCTCACGGTGCCTGTGCTGCTCAAGATCAATGCCGTGTTTGGCGTGGATGTGCAGCGCTTTTCGGACGACGACGAGGCGCGCCTGATCACTGGCCTGCGCGAGGTGCTGGCCGATCTGCCCGCCGGTGTGGGCGGGGAAGGCGCGGGTGACGTCGTATCCCTGGCCGAGATCCGCGAGCTGGCCGCCGGTATGCCCGCCGTGGCACGCACGCTGCTGGCGTTGCACCAGCGGCACCGGCAGGCGCTGGAACGGCTGGAGGCACTGGGCAGCCAGTGGGGGGACGACCGCAGCGGGGTGGCCCCACTGCCCAGCCACCCACCCATGGCCTATGAAGAGGTGCGCGACTTCTTCTTCGCGCGCCAGAACCACATTGCCGAGCTGGACGACGCTGCTGAACGCTGCGCGGCCGAGTGGGGTCTGTTGCCCGGTCGTGCCGATGAAGCGCTGGTCCAACGCCTGCTGGTGGCCCATGGCGTGCGTGTGGTGGATGTGGCCGACCTACCCGGGCAGGCGCAGCGCGTGTTCCAGGCCGACGCTGGCGTGCTGCAGCTGGCAGCGGGGCTGGAGCGCGGGCAGCGTGCCTTTCAGATGGCAACGCAGCTGGCGTTTTTAGAGCAGGGCGCGGAACTGCAGCGTTTGGCCAATGGCGCTGGGTTGTCGAGTGACCAGGCCAGGGCCCTGGCGCGTATTGGCCTAGCCAACTATTTTGCGGGGGCGCTGGTGTTGCCCTACACGCCCTTCTTGCGGGCGGCAGAGGCTGCGCACTACGACATTGACCGGCTGGGCCACCAGTTTGGCGTGGGCTTTGAGACGGTGTGCCATCGCCTGTCCACCCTGCAACGCCCTAGCGCGCGCGGCGTGCCGTTCTTCTTCATCCGGGTGGACCGCGCGGGCAACATCAGCAAGCGGCAGTCGGCCACGCACTTTCACTTCAGCAAGATCGGCGGCACCTGCCCGCTGTGGAATGTGTACGAGGCCTTTGCCCAACCCGGCCGCACTGTGCCGCAGGTGGCACGCATGCCCGATGGCCGTGCCTACCTGTGGGTGGCGCGTACCGTATCGCGCAGCGGGGGCGGGTGGGGCGTGCCCGGCAAGGAGTTCTCGGTAGCGCTGGGTTGTGACATCCGCCACGCGCCACAGCTGGTGTATTCACGCGGGCTGGACCTGGCCAACCCTGATGCAGCCGTGCCCATCGGCATGGGCTGCAAGGTGTGCGAGCGGGCCGCCTGCCCACAGCGGGCGTTTCCGCCCATCGGGAGGGCGCTGGATGTGAATGAAAACCGCAGCCAGTTCGCGCCGTACCCGGTCGCGCCAGGGGTAACCCTCGGGTAAATCCGTAGACTTTCGGGTTATGAAATGCGCTCATCATTTCATAGCTTGCGAGGCATGTCACTGTGGCGCTAGAGGCACTTTTTTCTTAAATTTTTCACCGTAACCAAATGTTGGCTCCATACTGGCGGGATTGCCGCTATCCTGCGCAACTTGCATGGTGTCCGGCCCAAACTCTGGCTGGTAACGCAAAGGTGCGTCTCTGACTTCTTTCACCCATTCCCCCCTGGCAGCCCTGGCCCCCCAAAGCCGCTATCGGCATTGGGTTGCGGGCGTGGGCGTGGCCGTTCTGGGGTTGGTGGTAAGCCTGTGGCTGGTGCAGCACCAGGCCGCGTCGATGGCACAGATCGAAGAAGCGCGCTTTACCCAGGAGACGCGGGCGTTTACCGAGGCGCTGAGCCAGCGCATCTTCGGTCACACCGAGGTCGTCAACGGCCTGCGTGGGCTGTTCACTGCCAACCCTCATTTGTCACGCCTGGACTTTGAGCGGGCGGCCAGCGAGATGGAGGTGGGCCAGCGCTACCCCGGCGTGCGCAACCTGTCTTTCACACGCTGGGTGCCGGGGAGCGAGCGCGAGGCCTACGAGGCCAGGGTGCGGGCCGACACCTCGTTGTCGCCCGAAGGTTTGCCCCAGTTCAAGATCCATCCGCCCGGCGAGCGGGCCGAATATTTTGTGGCCGAGTACCTCTGGCCCATGTTTGGCAACGAAGGCGTGCTGGGCCTGGACATCAGTGCCCAGCCCGCCAACCTCGCGGCCATGCGCTACAGCCGCGACAGTGGGCGGACCGTGGTGTCTGCCCCGTTCGACCTGCTGCAGGAGGAGACACACCGCGCAGGCATTGTCATTCGCGTGCCGGTGCTCGACCCTACTGCAGGCTCGGCAGAGCGGCGTTTTTTGGGGGCAGTGGCGTCCACCCTGCGGGTTTATGACCTGGTGCAGGGGTTGGGTAGCCAAGGGTTCCTGAACGGCATCGCCGTCGCCATGGCCGACCTGGGGCCGGTGCGCACCGACTCGGGCGACGCCACGGTGCGCCCCTTGCTGGCGCAGACTGCCCCGGGCCTGCCCGGCGCGAAGCCCCTGGTACGCGAGCTGCGGGTGCACGACCGGCGCTGGCAGCTCACCTTCTACCCGACCCGGTCGTTTCTGACGGCGTCGGAAACGCGCTTGCCGTGGCTGGCCGGACTGGCCGCAGGGCTGGTGTCGTTGCTGCTGGCGTCCACCGTGGCCCTGTTGGTGCGCCAGCGCACCCTGGCGCTGGTGCGCGCCCAACTGTCCGACGAGGCGCGGCGCGAGAGCGAAGAGCGGTTTCGTGCGCTCTTCAACCAGGCCACCGTAGGTGTGGCCCAGGTGGATTCGGCCACTGGCCAGTTTGTGCGGGTCAACCAGCGCTACGGCGACATCCTGGGATATAGCCCGCAGGAGCTGGTGGGTATGACCTTTCAGAGCTTCACCCACCCCGACGACCTGGCGGCAGACCAGGCCCATGCGCGGCGACTGCAGAACGGTGATGTGCCCGAGTACCGGCTGGAAAAACGCTATATCCACAAGGACGGGCACGAGGTTTGGGGCGATCTGACGGTGTCGTCGATGTGGGCGACGAGCTCCGCGCCCGGCTACCACATTGCCGTGGTGCAGGACATCACGGGACGCAAGCGCATGGAAGAAGACCTGCGCGCCAATGAACAGCGCCTGCGCAGCATTCTGGAGCGCCTGCCCATGGGCCTGTGCCTGGTGCAGGACGATGGACTCATCAGCTTCCGCAACAAGCGCTATGTCCAGATCTGTGGATACACCCAGGAGGACGTGCCCGACAGCGATACTTGGTGGAAACGCGCCTACCCCGACGTTGCAGAGCGTGAAGAGATCCGCAAAAGGCTCCTCGATGCCACGCACCAGGGCCTGGTTCCGCTGGCCGAGTACACGATCTGTTGTGCGGACGGCAAGTACAAGCCGGTAGAGATCTCCGGCATTTTTGTCGAGGGTGGCCGCCTGATCACCATGCAGGACCTGAGCGAGCGCAAGGCCGCCGAGGAAGAGATCAACCAGCTGGCCTACTACGATCCGCTCACCCGGCTGCCCAACCGCCGCCTGCTGATGGACCGGCTGCAGCAGGCGCTGGCCACCAGCGCGCGCCACCAGCGCAGTGGTGCACTGCTGATGCTGGACCTGGACAACTTCAAGACCGTCAACGAAACCCGAGGCCACGACCGGGGGGATGCCTTGCTGCTACAGGTGGCGCACCGCCTGCGCGGCTGTGTGCATGAGGATGACACCGTGGCCCGCCAGGGCGGCGACGAATTTGTGGTCGTGCTGGAAGACCTGGGGGATAGCCCCGAGGAGGCCGCCGCGCGTGCTGAGGACGTGGGCCAGCGCATTCTGGGCGTGCTGCGCGAGCCCTATCAGATCGACGGCGACGCGCACCACAGCTCGCTGAGCATGGGCGTCACCATTTACAGCGGCACGCGCGAGACCGTGGACGAGCTGCTCAAGCGTGCCGACCTGGCCCTGTACCAGGCCAAGAACGCAGGGCGCGATACCTTGCGCTTTTATGACCCCCAGATGCAGGCCGTGGTCAGCGCCCGCGCCACGCTGGAGCTGGACATGCGGGTGGGTCTGGCCCAAGGCCAGTTCGAGCTGTATTACCAACCCCAGATCGACCACGGTCGCATCACCGGGGCCGAGGCGCTACTGCGCTGGCGGCACCCGCGCGAGGGGTTCATCTCGCCCGCACATTTCATCCCGCTGGCCGAAGAAACCGGCCTGATCCTGCCGCTGGGCGAGTGGGTGCTGCAGGCGGCTTGTCGGCGGCTGGCCGCCTGGGCGCAGCAGCCCGACCTGGCCTTGCTGAGCCTGGCGGTCAATGTGAGCCCTCGGCAGTTTCACCAGGTCAGCTTTGTCGCCCAGGTGCTCGCGGCGCTGGCCGGTGCGGGGGCCGACGGCCACCAGCTCAAGCTGGAGATGACCGAAGGCTTGTTGCTGCAGGATGTGGAGGACACCATCGACAAGATGGGCCAGCTCAAAGGCTACGGCGTGGGCTTTTCGCTCGACGACTTTGGCACCGGTTACTCGTCGCTGAGCTATCTCAAGCGCCTGCCGCTGGACCAGCTCAAGATCGACCAGAGCTTTGTGCGCGACGTGCTCACCGACCCCAACGATGCTGCGATTGCGCGCACCGTGGTGGCGCTGGGCACCAGTCTGGGCTTGCGCGTGATCGCCGAGGGCGTGGAGACCGAGGCGCAACGCGAGTTTCTGGAACGCCACCACTGCCACGCCTGGCAGGGCTACCTGCTAAGCCCCCCCGTGGCGGTGGCTGCGTTTGAGGAGCTGGTACGCCGCACCAATGGCGCACTGGATGGCAGCCGCTGATAACGCGGGCCCGCGCCGGGTGCATGGGACTGCCCGCATGACCGCTACGCGCTCCAACGCGACTCCCCGCGAGATCGCAAGCACCTTCTGAGAGCTTCTGAGGCCTGTTGCAGATCCATCAAAATTGATAGCAAACAAGCCTTGTTGCACTAGCACATCAGGCCAATTTGACTGAATTTTCCAGTCGAAAGTCTCCCAAGGTGCCACCTGCGCCCCCAGGGCTGCGGGGTCGGGCAGGCGGCGCGGTATCATTCCGGCCTTGCCGACACCCGGCCCTGCCGGTGTGTTTTACGCCGGGACTGCGCACCGGCGCCGTGTCTGTATGACCCCCGCGTCCCTCCTGCTTTTATCCGCCTTCTGATCCGTGCGTCTTACCTCGATCAAGCTCTCCGGCTTCAAGTCGTTCGCTGAACCCACCAACTTCATGCTGCCCGGGCAACTGGTCGGCGTGGTGGGCCCGAACGGCTGCGGCAAGTCCAACATCATGGATGCGGTGCGCTGGGTGCTGGGCGAGAGCAAGGCCAGCGAGCTGCGTGGCGAGTCCATGCAGGACGTGATCTTCAGCGGCACCACCACCCGCAAGCAGGCCAGCCGCGCGAGTGTGGAGCTGGTCTTCGACAACTCCGACCACCGCGCGGGCGGGCAGTGGGGCCAGTACGGTGAGGTGGCCGTGCGCCGCGTGCTCACGCGCGACGGCACCAGCAGCTACTACCTCAACAACCAGCCCGTGCGCCGCCGCGACGTGCAGGACGTGTTCCTGGGCACGGGCCTGGGGCCCCGTGCCTACGCCATCATCGGCCAGGGCACCATCAGCCGCATCATCGAAAGCCGCCCTGAGGAACTGCGCCTGTTCCTCGAAGAGGCTGCGGGCGTCTCCAAATACAAGGAGCGCCGCCGGGAGACCGAAAACCGCCTGTCGGACACGCGCGAGAACCTCACGCGGGTTGAAGACATCCTGCGCGAGCTGAACGCCAACCTCGAAAAGCTCGAAAAGCAGGCCGAGGTGGCCGCCAAGTACAACACCCTGCAGGCCGACGCAACGCTCAAGCAGCACCAGCTGTGGTTTTTGAAGCGGGCCGAGGCAGAGGAGCAGCAGAACAAGGTGCGCCTGGACGGCCTGCAGGCCGTGAACGACCTGGAATCGCGCATGGCCGATCTGCGCGCGGTGGAGTCTGATCTCGAAACCATCCGCCAGGCCCACTACGCCGCTGGCGACCAGGTGAACCAGGCCCAGGGCAAGCTTTATGAAGCCACGGCCGAGGTCGGCAAGCTCGAAGCCGAGATCCGCTACGTGATAGAAGGCCGCCAGCGCGTGGAGCAGCGCCTGGTCACGCTGGCCGAGCAGATCGCCCAGTGGCAGGCCCGCAAGGAAGTGGCCGATACTGAGCTCGAAAACCTGGCCGGTGCCGGTGTGGACGCCGAAGAACGCGCCGAGATGCTGGCCGCCCAGGTGGAAGAGCAGGCCATGCAGCTGCCCGACCTGGAAGAGGCCCTGCGCCAGGCGCAAAGCCGCACGGCCGAGCAACGGACTGCCGTGGTGCAGGTGCAGCAGCAGATTGGCGTGCTCGCTGCCGAGCAGCGCAGCTTTGACGAGCAAAGCCGCCAGCTCGACGCCCGCTTTGAGCGCCTGCGCACCGACCGCAACGCGCTGGCCGCGCCCGACGAAGCCCGCCTGACCAACCTGCGCGAGCAGCTCGAAGAAGCGCAAGAGATCGCAGAAACGACCGCAGCCCGCCTGCACGAGCTGCAGGAGTCCGTACCCCAGCTCGACGACGACCGCCGCGCGCGCCAGCAGGCCGTCAACACCGAAAGCGCTCGCCAGGCCGACCTGTCGGCCCGCATGGAGGCCCTGAAGGCTCTGCAGGAAAAGGTCAAGACCGATGGCAAGCTGCGTCCCTGGCTTGCCAAACATGGGCTCGACGGCCTGCAAGGACTGTGGAGCCGCATCCACATCGAGCCCGGCTGGGAAAACGCGCTGGAAGCTGCATTGCGCGAACGCTTGGCTGCCTTGGAAGTAGGGCGCCTGGACATGGTGCGCGGCTTCCTGGGCTCCGGCGGTAACGATGCTCCGCCCGCCCGCCTGGCTTTCTACAGCGCCCCCGCTGCGGGCCACCCCGAAACATCGTCCCCCCACGCCCGCCTGTCGGACCTGCTGCGCCTGAACGATGCGGGCCTGCGTGCGGTGTTGGTGGACTGGCTGCAGGGGTGCTACACCGCTCCCACGCTGGACGACGCTTTGGCCCGCCGCAGCACGCTGCAGCCCGGGGAGGTAGTGTTTGTTCCTACCGGCCATGCTGTCAGCGCGCACAGCGTGAGCTTCTATGCGCAGGACTCCGAGCAGTCCGGCATGCTGGCCCGCGCGCAGGAAATAGAGCACCTCGAAAAAGAGCTGCGCGCGCAGGCCCTGATCGCGGAAGAATCGCGCACGGCCCTGGTCCGCGCAGAGGCTGCGTATGCCGATGCTTCCCAGCGCCTCGTGGCCGCACGCCGCGAAGCCACCGAAACACAAAGTCGTGCCCACGAGCTGCAAGTCGAAACCCTGCGCCTCACGCAGCTGGCCGAGCAGACCCGCGCACGCAGCCAGCAAATCGACGGCGATCTGGCCGAGGTGGAAGCCCAGCTGGCCGACCTGCAGGAGCGCCGCGTGGCCGCCGAGGCACGCTTTGAAGAACTGGACATGCAGCTGGCCGACAGCCAGGAGCGCGAGGCCCAGCTGGGCGACAAGGTCATCGAAGCCGAACGCAAACTCACCGCCTGCCGCGAGCAGCAGCGCACGCTGGAGCGCCAGGCGCAGGAGGCCACGTTTTCGCAGCGCAGCCTGGAGGCGCGCCGGGGCGAACTCAACCGCTCCATCGAAACCGCCACCCAGCAGGCCAAGGCCCTGGCTGACGAAGAGCAGCGCGCACGCGATGAGCTTGCCCGCCTGTCGGATGCCGCTGCGCAAGGCGGCCTGCAGGCCGCGCTGGAAGTGAAGATGGAGCGCGAAAAGGCCCTTGGTGCCCAGCGCAGCGAATACGACGATCTGACGACCAAGCTGCGCGCCAGCGATGAACGCCGCATGCAGCTCGAACGTGCGCTCGACCCGCTGCGCGCGCGCATCACTGAATTCCAGCTCAAGGAGCAGGCCGCGCGCCTGGGCTTGGAGCAGTACACCACCTTGCTGACCGACGCCCAGGCCGACCTCGAAGCCGTGGCCCAGTCGATCACCGAAGGCAATGTGCGCGTGGGTGGCTTGCAAAGCGAAATCGACCGCCTGCACCGCGAGATCGCCGCCCTGGGCGCCGTGAACCTGGCAGCACTGGACGAACTGAAGCTCGCCAGCGAACGCAAGATCTTCCTCGATGCGCAAACCGCCGACCTGACCGAGGCGATGAACACGCTGGAAGACGCGATCCGCAAGATCGATGGCGAAACACGCCAGCTGCTCTCAGGCACTTTCGATACGGTCAACGGCCACTTCGGGCGCATGTTCCCCGAGCTGTTTGGCGGCGGCCAGGCCAAGCTCATCATCACGGGCGACGAAATCCTCGATTCCGGCGTGCAGGTGATGGCCCAGCCCCCCGGCAAGAAGAACCAGACCATTCACCTGCTGTCGGGTGGCGAAAAGGCCCTCACGGCCATTGCGCTGGTGTTTGCCATCTTCCAGCTCAACCCCGCACCGTTCTGCCTGCTGGACGAGGTGGACGCGCCGCTGGACGACGCCAACACCGAGCGTTATGCCAAGCTCGTGTCCAGCATGAGCAAGGGCACGCAGTTTTTGTTCATCAGCCACAACAAGATCGCGATGGAAATGGCCGAGCAACTGATCGGCGTGACCATGCAGGAGCAGGGCGTGTCGCGCATCGTAGCGGTGGACATGGAGTCCGCGCTTTCGATGGCCGACGCCTGAAAAACTCAAATTCTCTGAACCCATGAGCACATTGCAACTGAGTCTGGCCATCATCGGCGGTCTGGTGCTGGCCCTCATCGTGGCCTACAACACCTGGACCTCGCGCCGCAATGCGCCCAAGCGCGCGCTGCCGCAAGAGCCGGTGGATCCCGCGGGCGAGCCGACCCAGCGCCAGGAGCCCGGCTTCGATGCGGGGGCTGCCGTGGCCGTACCGCCGGGTGAGTTTCACGGCCTCGACCGGGGCCCCGATCCCTCGGAGCATGCGGTCGATGCTGATGAGGCCCTGCAGCTGCCCGTGCCACCGTTTTCGCTGGAGCGCCGCCCCGGGCTCGATCCGCTCATCGATGTCATTGCATCGCTGCAGCCCGAGCATGTGGTGTCGGGCGATGCTGCTCTGGCCGCGCTGCCGCCGACCCGCCGCGCAGGCAGCAAGCCGTTCGCCATCGAAGGCCTCAACGAAGCGAACCAGCAGTGGGAAACCCCTGCACCGGGCCAGCGCTACCAGAGCTTCCAAGCCGGTGTGCAGCTGGCCAACCGCATGGGCGCGCTCAACGAGATCGAGTTTTCCGAGTTCGTCGTCAAGGCCCAGGCGTTTGCCGACGCTATCAATGCCGCCCCCGACTTCCCCGACATGCTGCAGGAAGTGGCCCGCGCCCGCGAGCTGGACCAGTTCGCCAGCGACCACGACGCCCAGCTCATGTTCATGCTGCGCGCCCGCCAGGCCGCCTGGAGCCCCGGCTACGTGCAGCAGAACGCCGCCCGCCTGGGCTTTGTGCCCGGAGCCATGCCCGGCCGCCTGGTGCTGCCTGCCAGCGCACAGGGCTTGCCGCCCCTGCTCACGCTGGGCTACGACACCCAGGCTGCGCTGGCCGAAGACCCCGACCAGTCCGCCATCCGCGACATCACTCTGAGCCTGGACGTGGCACAAGTCCACCGTACCGAACAACCCTTTGCGCGCCTGCGCGACGTAGGGGCCGCGCTGTGCGAGGCCATGGACGGGGTGCTCTGCGACCAGAACGGCCAGCCGCTGCCCGCGATGGCCATGGACCCGATTGCTGCGGACCTGGAGCTGCTGTACGACCAGTTGGATGGACGCGACCTGTCGGCAGGTTCTGTATTGGCCCGGCGCCTCTTCAGTTGAGCGTTGTTGCGGTCATGACCGACAATTTGGACCTTTTTTCGGCTCCAGCGCCCGCAGATCAAGCGCAACCAGCTATCAAAATCGAAGCACTGCGCAACCAGCTCAACCACTGGGCGCACCAGTACTACGTGCTGGACGAACCCACGGTGCCCGATGCCGAATACGACCGTGTGTTCCGCGAGTTGCAGGCGCTGGAGGCCGCGCACCCCGACCTCATCACCCCCGATTCGCCCACGCAGCGCGTGATTGGTGCGGTGATGGAGGGCTTGGCATCGGTGCGCCACGCGGTGCCCATGCTCAGCATCCACACCGAAACCGACACCGAGGCCACCGGCGCGCAGGCGTTTGATGCCCGCGTGCGGCGCGAGCTGGGCCTGTCGGAATCTGACCCTGCCATCGAATACGTGGCCGAGCCCAAGTTCGACGGCCTGGCCATGAGCTTGCGCTACGAAAACGGCCGTCTGGTGCAAGCCGCTACGCGCGGTGATGGTGAGGTGGGCGAGGACGTGACGCACAACATCCGCACGATCCGGCAGATACCCCTCACGCTGCCTGGCGGTGTACCGCCGCTGCTCGAAGTACGTGGCGAGGTCTACATGCGCCGCGCAGACTTTGATGCTCTCAACGAGCGCCAGCGGGAGCAGGGCGGCAAGACCTTTGTGAACCCACGCAACGCCGCAGCGGGTGCTGTGCGCCAGCTCGACTCTGGCATCACCGCCCAGCGTCCCTTGAGCTTTTTTGCCTATGGCCTGGGCGCCATCACGCCGCCCGGCGATGGCGGGCCGGTGTTCCGCACGCACTACGAGATGCTGCAGACGCTGAAGTCATGGGGTTTTCCCGTTGCAGCGCAGGTGCAGATTGCGGTAGGTGCTACTGAATTGGTAGCATTTCACCAGCAGGTGGGAGCCAGCCGCGATGCGCTGCCGTACGACATCGACGGTGTGGTCTACAAGGTCAATTCCCTGCAGTTGCAGCGCGACCTGGGCTTCAAGACCCGCGAGCCGCGCTGGGCCGTAGCGCACAAGTACCCCGCGCAGGAGATGGCCACCAAGGTCGAAGGCATCGACGTGCAGGTGGGGCGCACCGGCAAGATCACACCCGTAGCGCGCCTGACACCAGTTTTTGTCGGCGGGGTTACCGTCACTAACGCCACGCTGCACAACCTATTCGAAATTCGCAAAAAAGGCGTGCGGGTGGGCGATCAGGTGATCGTGCGCCGAGCCGGTGATGTGATTCCCGAAGTCGTGGGAGTGATGCCCCCACTCACGGATGCGACGGAAGTCATTTCTGTTGATGGTGTGCCCGTCAAGCGGCCTCACGGAAACCCTCCTCGCGAGATTTACGTCCCCAACTTCCGTATGCCCAAGGCCTGCCCCGTGTGTGGCAGCGCCGTGGTGCGCGAAAAGGGCGAGGCCAACCACCGCTGCACGGGCGGCCTGTTCTGTGCCGCGCAGCGCAAGGAGGCCATCCTGCACTTTGCCGCGCGCCGCGCCATGGACATCGAGGGCCTGGGCGACAAGCTGGTGGACCAGCTGGTGGATGCCAACGTGATCCGCACGCTGCCCGACCTGTACCGGCTGGGCCTCACATCGCTCATCGCGCTGGAGCGCATGGCCGAGAAATCGGCCCAGAACGTGCTGGCTGCGCTCGAAAAATCCAAGCAGACCACCTTGCCACGCTTTTTGTTCGGCCTGGGGCTGCGTCACGTGGGCGAGGCCACGGCCAAGGACCTGGCGCGGCACTTTGGCACACTGGACGCCATCATGGACGCCAGCGTGGAGCAGTTGCTGCAGGTGAACGATGTGGGCCCTGTGGTGGCACAGAGCCTGCACACCTTCTTTCAGCAGCCGCACAACCGAGAGGTGGTCGAGCAACTGCGCGCCTGCGGCGTGACCTGGCCCGAGGGCCTGGTGGCCGAGCGCGCCCCACAGATTTTGGCGGGCAAGACGGTGGTGCTGACCGGTACCTTGCCCACGCTGAGCCGAGACGCCGCCAAGGACATGCTGGAGGCCGCTGGCGCCAAGGTGGCGGGCTCCGTCAGCAAAAAGACCAGCTACGTGGTTGCGGGCGAAGAAGCCGGCAGCAAGCTGGCCAAGGCCCAGGAACTGGGTGTGCCCGTGCTCGACGAAGCCGGCATGCTGGAACTGTTGTCAGGCCAGGGTGTCTGACGGGGCACGGTGCACCATGCCCGACTCTCTTTTCGCATTCTCCTTCCGACTCCTTCATGACCTGCCCTTGGTGGGGCGGTCCTGAAGCGACCTCTTATCTCCCGGCGATTCATTGATGCACAAGTGGCTGCTTTCTTTCCGGGCCCGCATGGCGGGCCTGTTGGCCTGGGTTCCCCGGCCCGTGCGGCGCCTGCTGCTGTGGACGGTGGTGGCGGTGCCTGCTGCGCTGCTGGTGTTCACGCTGGCGCTGGTGCCTTTCACCCCTGGCATCAGCGACATCCGCAAGGCCAAGAGCGAGCTGCCCGCGCAGCTCATGTCCGCCGACGGCAAGCTGCTGGCCGAATACCGCTGGGCCAACCGTGAATGGGTGGAGCTGAACCAGGTTTCGCCCAACGTGGTGGACGCGCTGATCGCGACCGAGGACCACCGCTTTTACAAGCACTTCGGGCTGGACTGGCGGCGCACGGCGTCGTCGGTGGTGCTGACGCTGCGTGGCGACCCGCAGGGCGGCTCCACCATCACCCAGCAGCTGGCGCGCAACCTGTTCCCGGAGGAAATTGGCCGCTCGCGCACCCTCACGCGCAAGCTCAAGGAGGCGATCACCGCGCTCAAGATCGAGGCGTCGTATTCCAAGGACGAGATCCTGGAGACCTACCTCAACACCGTGCCGTTTCTGTACAACGCCTACGGCATCGAGATGGCCGCGCGCACCTACTTTGACAAGTCGGCCGACAAGCTCAACGTGCTGGAAAGCGCCACGCTGATCGGCATGCTCAAGGGCACGGCCTACTACAACCCGGTGCTCAACCCCGAGCGCGCGCAGGCCCGTCGTAACACGGTGCTGTCGCAAATGGTCAAACGCGGCAAGCTCGATGCCAAGCAGTTCGAGACGCTGCAAAAACGCCCGCTGCGCATCAACTTCGAACGTCAGACCGAGGTCATGGGCCCGGCGCCGCATTTTGCGATCCAGCTGCGCAAGCAGCTCATCGACTGGGCCGACAGCAAGGGCTACAGCCTGTATTCGGACGGCCTGGTGATCCGCACCACCATCGACTCGCGCCTGCAGGCCTATGCCAACCAGGCGGTGGCACGGCAGGGGCGCCAGCTGCAAGGGGTGGCAGACACCGCCTGGTCCCAGCGCAACGGCTGGGGGCCCAAAAACGAGCTGGTACAGACCCTGGTGCGTGAAAGCGCCGACTACCGCGCCGCCGTGGACAAGGGCGACACCCCCGACGACGCGCTGAAGGCGCTGCTGGACGACACCACCTTCATGGCCAAGCTGCGCTCCGACAAGACGCGCGTGCAGGCAGGCTTTCTGGCGCAAGACCCGGTCACCGGCCATGTGCTGGCCTGGGTGGGCAGCCGCGACTTTGCACAAGACCCGTTTGACCATGTGCAGGCTGCGCGCCGCCAGCCGGGCTCTACCTTCAAGCCGTTTGTGTATGGCGCTGCGTTTGCCAACGGCGCCACGCCCGAAGACACGCTGATGGACACTGCGGTGGAAATACCGCTAGGCGGTGGCCGTGTGTGGCGCCCCACCGATGGCGGGCCACCCAGCGACCAGCCCATGACGTTGGCCGACGGCCTGGCGTTCTCCAAAAACACCATCACCGCGCAGGTGATGCAGCAGGTGGGCCCGGCCCGTGTGGCCGAGGTGGCGCGCGCCCTGGGTGTGCGGCAGTCCAAGCTGGAAGAGGTGCCGTCCCTCGCGCTGGGCACCAGCCCGGTCACGCTCAAGGAGATGATCTCGGCCTACAGCAGCATCGTGAACCTGGGTCGCTATGTGGAGCCCGTGCTCATTACCAGCATCGAAGACCGCCACGGCAAGGTGCTGGAGACCTTTGCCAAGCCCGTGCCCGAAGAGGTCTTCCAGCCCCGGGCGGCCCAGACCCTGCGCAACACCATGCGCGGCGCCGTGGACCGGGGCACCGCCACGGCCATCCGCACGCGTTATGGCATCCAGGCCGACGTGGCGGGTAAGACCGGCACCACGCAAGACAACACCGATGGCTGGTTCATTCTGATGCACACCCGCGTGGTGGCGGGCGCCTGGGCGGGATTCAACGATGGGCGCATCACGCTGCGCAGCGACTACTGGGGGCAGGGCGCGCGCAGTGCGCTGCCCATGGTGGGCGAGTTCATGCAGCAGGCCATCCGCAACAAGGTGGTCGACGGCAACGACCGGTTTGTGGACGAGTTCGACACCAGCCCGCCACCGCCGCCTGATAGCTCGCTGAGCACCATGCGCGACTGGATCCGGGGCCTGTTCCGCACCGACCCGCAGCAGGCTCCCGTGCCTGGCATGCCGCCCCGGCCTGCGGGTGCGGGAGGGCTGCCGCCAGTCACCATCGATCCGCCTGGCTCTGTCTCACCGCCCGTGCCTGCGGAAGATCGGGTCGGTGGCGAATGAGCGACCGAGGTGCCGGTTCAGCAAGCGGCCTGATGGGGGCGCTGCGCAGTCAGGCCACTGTGCCGGGCCAAACGATGGCCTGCGCCACGATCACGGTTTGCCCGTTGAAGGTGGCCGCTGGAGATCCGTACAAGCGATAGCCCAGCGCCAGCGCGTCGCTCACGCGGCGGCAAAAGCTGGCGTCGTCAGGGCCGGTGAGCAGGCGGTAGCTGGGCAGACCGCCGGGCGGTGCGCTGGCCTGGGTGGTTGATGCGGGTAATGCTGGTGATGCGGGCGATGCAGTGGGGGTGACGACCGTCATTGCAGCGCCTATTCAATGTCAATGAAATGCATGCCCGTGGCGCCCGTCTTGCGGTCGGCAAAGTAGCACTCCAGCGTTTCCTTGACGGTGCGAAAGGCCAGCTCGTCCCAGGGCACTTCGTCTTCGGCAAACAGTCGCGCCTCAATGGTCTCGTAGCCGGGGTTGAACTGGTCGCTGAGCAGCGTGGCCCGGTAGAACAGGTGTACCTGGCCCACGCGGCGCACGTTCAGCAGGCTGAACAGGGGGCCCATTTCAATCTGTGCACCCGCCTCTTCATCGGTCTCACGCGCGGCACCCTGGGCCGTGGTTTCGTCCAGCTCCATGAAGCCTGCGGGCAGCGTCCACTTGCCCCAGCGGGGTTCAATGTTGCGCTTGCACAGCAGGATGCGGCCATCGGGCAGCGCAGGCACCGTGCCCACCACGTTGAGCGGGTTCTCGTAGTGCACCGTGTTGCAGGCGGGGCACACTGCGCGCTGTTTGGTGTCTCCGTCGTCGGGCAGGCGGTACACCACGGCGGTGCCACAGGCGCGGCAATGTTTGATGGGGCTGCGGTAGGTCATGCAGGGGATTGAGGGTCAAAATGGCTGGTGGCGCAAGTACAACAAGCGCCACCAGCTATGAAAAACGTAGTGAATGATTTGCCGGGGCGATGGTGGTCGCCCGGCGGTCCTCACACCACGGTCAGGCGCAAGGGGGTAAGGCCTTCGACGCCGCCTTCGAGCGTATCGCCACGCACCACGGCGCCCACGCCTTCGGGGGTGCCCGTGTAGATCAGGTCGCCGGGTTGCAGCTCCCACGCGGCCGACAGGTGCTCAATGGTCTCGGCAATGTTCCAGATCAGCTGGGCCACGGTGCTGCGCTGGCGGTCCGCTCCGTTGACCTGCAGCCAGATAGGCGCATTGACCACATCGCCCGCCTGGGCCGCCGGGGTGATGGGGCCGATGGGTGCGCTGGCGTCAAAACCTTTGCCGATGCACCAGGGGCGGCCCTGTTTCTTCATGTCGTTTTGCAGGTCGCGGCGCGTCATGTCCAGGCCCACGGCGTAGCCATAGATGTGCGCCAACGCGTCGGCGGCTTGGATGTTCTTGCCACCCTTGCCAATGGCCACCACCAGCTCGATCTCGTGGTGCAGGTTGGCCGTCAGGCTGGGGTAGGGCAGCTGGCCGGTTTCGCCAGCGTTGACGACCACAATGGCATCGGCGGGCTTCATGAAGAAGAACGGTGGCTCGCGGCCGGTGAAGCCCATCTCCTTGGCGTGTTCTTCGTAGTTTCGGCCCACGCAGTAGATGCGGTGCACCGGAAAGCGCTCGCCGCGGCCCACCACGGGCACGCTGACCACAGGGGCTGGAGAAAACACGTAGCTCATGTCTGCCTTTCAATTGTTCTGGGGTTCTGGGGATGCCATCAAAAAGGTCGGGCGCCATAGGGTGCACGCCCTAGTGTGGCAGTGTGCCATGGGCGCGAGCGCTCTGCTGGGGGGCGCTACACTCGCGCCCATGGCAAAGAGCTTCGATTTCCACAATACGCCGGGCCACCTGGTGCGCCGCGCCCACCAGCGGACCGTGGCACTTTTCATGGAAGAGACGGCCGGATTTGACGTGACGCCGGTGCAGTTCGCCATCCTGCATGAGCTACTGGCCCAGCCGGGCGAGGACCAGGTCACCCTGGCCGCCCGCGTGGCGTTCGATGCGGCCACTTCGGGTTCGGTGATCGGGCGCCTGGAAAAGCGCGGCTGGATCCGCCGCGAGCCCGACACCCGCGACCGCCGCCGCAAGCTGCTGTGGATCACCCCCGAAGGCGAAGTGGCTGCCCTGCAGATGCGTGACGCCGCTCAGCGCGTGCAAGAACGCCTGACAGCACCGCTCACCGCCCAGGAAAGCGCCGACCTGATGGTGCTGCTCTCCAAAGTCGTTTACAACCACCAGGATCCGGCAGGCACCTCGGGCGCCTGACCTTCACGCCCGGATGCTCCCAGGTCCCCGGGGGCATGCCATCTGCGGCGTGTCGGCACCACGATGCGCCTGTTCCGTATCCCTCACTGACTCACAAGAGGCTCCGCTCTTCCATGCAGTTGTACAACTACTTTCGCTCTTCCGCCTCGTTCCGCGTGCGCATTGCGCTGCAGCTCAAGGGCCTGGACTATGACTATCTGCCCGTGCACCTCGTCAAGGGCGAACACAAGGACCCTGAGTACCTGCGCCGCATCGGCGACGCGCTGGTGCCCACGCTGGTGACCGACGGCGGCACGGCGCTGTCGCAGTCCATGGCCATCATCGAATACCTGGACGAAACCCACCCGACGCCCGCGCTGCTGCCCGCCACGCCGCTGGCCCGGGCCCGGGTGCGGGCGCTGGCGCAGATGGTGGCGTGCGAGATCCATCCGCTCAACAACTTGCGCGTGCTCAAGTACCTGGTGCGCGACCTGAAGGTGGATGAGAACGCCAAGAACGCCTGGTACCACCACTGGGTGCGCAGTGGGCTGGAGGCTTTCGAGCGGCAGCTGGAGCTGCTGGCCCAGGAGCGCGCAGCGCAGGGCATGGCGCCCTCGGTGCTGTGCTGGGGCGACACGCCCACGCTGGCCGACTGCTGCCTGGTGCCGCAGATCTTCAACGCCCAGCGCTTCAACGTCAGCCTGGACGGCCTGCCGCTCACCATGGGGGTCTTTGATGCCTGCATGGCACTGCCTGTGTTCCAGCAGGCGCAGCCATCGGCCTGCCCGGACAACGAGGCGTGACCAGTCTGTCGGCGTCCGCGTCAGCATGGCCTGCGGGCCGCATCGCTGACTGGCTGGTGCCCGACTGGCCCGCGCCACCCGGTGTGCACGCGCTGTGCACCACGCGGGCGGGCGGCGTGAGCCGCGCACCGTACGACCAGTTCAACCTGGGCACCCATGTGGGTGACGATCCGCTGTCGGTGGCTGCCAACCGGCAGACCTTGCAGTCCGCCTTGCAGGCCACGACCCCAGGCGCCCGCGCTGTGTTCTTGAACCAGGTGCACGGCGATGGCGTGGTGCTGCTCGACGGGCGTACCTCTGACGGCACCGAGGCCGATGCCTGTGTGGCCAGCGCGCCAGGCGCCGTCTGCACCATCATGGTGGCCGACTGTCTGCCGGTGTTGCTGACCCACCGCTCCGGCCAGGTGGTGGCGGCAGCCCACGCAGGCTGGCGAGGGCTGGCGGGGCATGCAGGGCAGGGGGTGTTGGAGGCTGTTTTCAAGCATTTTTGCCTCCAAGCGCAGGTGGATCATGCGCCAATAGCTATCAAAAGCGGAGCAAGTGCGTCGCCCGTAGCTGCCGCAGCTTCTTCTGACGTGGCTGCCGACACGCTGGCCTGGCTGGGCCCCTGCATCGGCCCAACGGCCTTTGAGGTGGGGGCCGATGTTCGTGCTGCGTTTTGCGACCCCCAGGGCGCCATCCCGGACGCCATGAGCGAGGCTGCAGCATCCTGCTTTGTGGCCCGGGCCGATGCGCCCGGCAAGTACCTGTGCGATCTGGCAGGGCTGGCCCGACTGCGGCTGCATGCCATGGGCATCACCCACATTTATGGCAACGACAGTACCCCGCCGTGGTGCACGGTCACGCAGGGCTCAAGGTTCTTTTCGCACCGCCGCGACAGCGCTACCCTCGGCGGCAGCGGGCGCTTTGCCGCCTGCATCTGGCGCGGCTGACGCTGCCGACTCGGCTCCCGCATCGGCCACGCGGGCTGCAGCCTGCTCCGCGTCATATGCAGCCTGTTCGGACGCCTCCCGTTCCTTGATCTTGCGCTTGCGCGAAGGCGTGCCCAGGATGTACACCAGAATGCCCATGGGCAGCAGGCCGTACAACACAAACGTGATGATGGCGCCCAGTACGGTACCCTGGGGACTGGTGGCCTCGGCCACCGCCATCATGAGCGTGACGTAGGTCCAGGCGATGACGATGAGGTACATTGATTTGTGTGCACTGAAAGCGTTGAATTCGTTGCCATGCACCATGGGGGTGGGCAACAATGAACCTGCGAGACAAAAACCAGGCCCCAGCCGCTGCAAGCGACCAACCATTGAGGAATGAGCATGACTTCTGAATCACCCTGGGCCGAGAGCGCCCAGCAGTTCCAGCAGATTTTCGGGCAAAGCTGGTCGCAGGCGCTGCAATCGTTTCAGAAACTGGACCTGGGGAGCGCGCAGGTACCTGCCGCAGCCCCCCTGAAGCTGTCGCAAACCAAGCTGCAGGCCCTGCAGCAGCAATACCTCAAAGAAGCCCAGGACCTCTGGGCGCAGGGCCTGCAGGGGCCCCCCGAAGTCAAGGACAAGCGCTTTGCCGGCGAGGGTTGGGCCAGCAATCCCGTGGCGGCGTTTTCTGCTGCCGCCTACCTGCTCAACGCCCGCACCCTCATGGGCCTGGCCGAAGCGGTGGAGGCTGACGAAAAGACCAAGGCCCGCATTCGTTTTGGTGTGGAGCAGTGGATGGCTGCCATGGCACCCAGCAACTTCCTCGCCTTCAACGCCGAAGCACAAAAGAAAGCCATCGAGACCAAGGGCGAAAGCATTGCCAAGGGCATGCAGAACCTGCTGCACGACATCACCCAGGGCCATGTGTCGATGACCGACGAAAGCCTGTTCGAGGTGGGCCGCAACGTGGCAACCACAGAAGGTGCGGTGGTGTACGAGAACGAGCTGTTCCAGCTGCTCGAATACAAGCCCCTCACTGCCAAGGTGTACGAACGCCCGTTCCTGCTGGTGCCGCCCTGCATCAACAAGTTCTACATCCTCGACCTGCAGCCCGAGAACTCGCTGATCCGCTATGCGGTGGAACAAGGCCACCGCACCTTCGTGGTGAGCTGGCGCAACCCTGACGACAGCCTGGCCCATAAGACTTGGGACGACTACGTGGAAGACGGCGCCATGGCCGCCATCGACGTAGTGCAGAACATCACCGGTGCCGAGCAGATCAACGCGCTGGGTTTTTGCGTGGGCGGCACCATCCTGTCCAATGCGCTGGCCGTGCTGGCAGCGCGCGGCGACGAGCCCGTGGCCAGTGCCACCTTCCTCACCACGCTGATCGACTTCACCGACACGGGCATTCTGGACGTGTTCATCGATGAAGCCTTCGTCAAGTTCCGCGAGATGCAGATGGGCCATGGCGGGCTGATGAAGGGGCAGGACCTGGCGTCCACCTTCAGCTTTTTGCGACCCAACGATCTGGTCTGGAACTACGTGGTGGGCAACTACCTCAAGGGCGAAACGCCGCCGCCGTTTGACCTGCTGTACTGGAACAGCGACAGCACCAACCTGCCCGGCCCGTTCTACGCGTGGTACCTGCGCAATTTCTACCTGGAGAACAACCTGGTCAAGCCAGGCAAGCTCACCGTGTGCGGCGAAAAGCTGGACCTGGGCAATCTCGACCTGCCCGTGTACATCTACGGCTCGCGCGAAGACCACATCGTGCCGGCCACGGCTGCTTACGCGTCCACCCAGGTGCTTCCGGGCAAGAAGCGCTTTGTCATGGGCGCTTCAGGCCACATCGCCGGGGTGATCAACCCTCCTGCCAAGGGCAAGCGCAGCCACTGGACCCGTGCCGACGGCAAGTTTCCCGCCACGCTGGACCAATGGATGGAAGGCTCCACCGAGCACCCTGGCAGTTGGTGGACCGACTGGTCAGGCTGGCTCAAGAGCCATGCGGGCAAGCAGATTGCCGCGCCCAAGGCCTATGGCAAGGGCACCAAATTCAAGGCCATCGAACCTGCACCTGGCCGCTACGTCAAGCAGAAAGCCTGATACGCAAAAGTCCTGACTTAGGGCGCTGCGAGAATCATTGAACCACCACTAACCACTACAAGGACATTCCATGGAAGACATCGTCATCGTTTCGGCCGCTCGCACCGCTGTGGGCAAATTTGGTGGCGCGCTGGCCAAGACGCCTGCGACCGAACTCGGCGCCATCGTGATCCGCGAAGCCATCGCGCGTGCGGGCCTCTCGTCCGACCAGATCGGCGAAGTCATCATGGGCCAGGTGTTGGCGGCTGGCGTGGGCCAGAACCCCGCACGCCAGGCCTCCATGAAGGCAGGTGTGGCCAAGGAAACCCCGGCCCTCACCATCAACGCGGTGTGCGGCTCTGGCCTCAAGGCCGTGATGCTGGCGGCGCAGGCCGTGGCCTGGGGTGACAGCGAGATCGTCGTGGCCGGCGGCCAGGAAAGCATGAGCCTGGCACCTCACGTGCTGCCGGGCTCGCGTGACGGCCAGCGCATGGGCGACTGGAAGCTGGTCGACACCATGATCGTGGACGGCCTGTGGGACGTTTACAACCAGTACCACATGGGCATCACGGCGGAAAACGTGGCCAAGCAGTACGGAATCACCCGCGACATGCAGGATGCCCTGGCCCTGGCCAGCCAGCAAAAGGCAGCTGCTGCGCAAGACGCAGGCAAATTCGCCGACGAAATCGTGGGTGTGAGTCTGGCGCAGAAGAAGGGCGACCCCATCCTGTTCAACGCGGATGAATACCTGAACCGCAAAACCAACGCCGAGGCGCTGGCAGGCCTGCGCCCCGCATTTGACAAGGCGGGCAGCGTGACCGCCGGCAATGCCTCGGGTCTGAACGACGGCGCTGCTGCTGTGGTGGTGATGACTGCCAAGAAGGCCGCCGCTCTGGGCCTCAAGCCTCTGGCTCGTATCGCCGCCTTTGGCACCAGCGGCCTGGACCCTGCCACCATGGGCATGGGCCCCGTGCCTGCCTCGCGCAAGGCCCTGCAGCGCGCTGGATGGAATGCTGCCGACGTGGACCTGTTCGAGCTGAACGAAGCCTTTGCGGCCCAGGCCTGCGCTGTGAACAAGGAGCTGGCCATTGACCCTGCCAAGGTCAACGTGAACGGCGGTGCCATCGCCATCGGCCACCCCATCGGCGCGTCCGGTTGTCGTATCCTGGTCACGCTGCTGCATGAAATGCAGCGCCGTGATGCCAAGAAGGGCTTGGCTGCGCTGTGTATTGGTGGCGGCATGGGCGTGTCGCTGGCTTTGGAACGCTAAAGCCATTAGCCCGGGCGGGGTCGCATCATGGGGTGCAGCTCCGGCCCTATTGATCGATAGCGCAGCTGTCGATGGTGAGGAGGCCGCATGCTATGCGGCCTTTTTTTTGATGCATCTGCAGGCGCCACTCCGGTGAAGCCTTGTTCAGCTTGCCTTGCGTCAACTGTGCGATGCATGTGGATATGTCAAAAAGGAAAGGGCTTCAGTGTTTTCCTTCACGGCAGTGCCCAATTTCTTCGGTAGAGTGGGTCCTGAGCCAATTACTAACAAGGAGAAATCACATGAGCCAGAAAGTCGCGTACGTCACCGGCGGTATGGGAGGCATCGGCACCGCCATTTGCCAACGTCTGCACAAGGAAGGTTTCAAAGTCATCGCTGGCTGCGGCCCGACACGGGATCACGCCAAGTGGCTGGCAGAACAAAAGGCCCTGGGATACACGTTTTATGCGTCTGTGGGCAATGTGGGTGATTGGGATTCCACCGTGGAAGCCTTTGGCAAGACCAAGGCAGAACACGGCGCCATCGATGTGCTGGTGAACAACGCAGGCATCACGCGGGACCGCATGTTCCTCAAGATGTCGCGTGAAGACTGGGACGCTGTGATCGAAACCAACCTCAACAGCATGTTCAACGTCACCAAGCAAGTGGTGTCCGACATGGTGGAAAAGGGCTGGGGCCGCATCATCAATATCAGCTCGGTCAACGGCGAAAAAGGCCAGGCAGGGCAAACCAACTACTCTGCCGCCAAGGCAGGCATGCACGGCTTCTCGATGGCCCTGGCTCAGGAACTGGCTACCAAGGGCGTTACCGTCAACACGGTGAGCCCTGGCTATATTGGCACTGACATGGTCAAGGCCATCCGCCCGGACGTACTGGAAAAGATCGTGGCGACCGTTCCTGTCAAACGCCTGGGCGAGCCCAGCGAGATCGCGTCGATCATCGCCTGGCTGGCCTCGGAAGAGGGTGGATACGCCACAGGCGCAGACTTTTCGGTCAATGGTGGCCTGCACATGGGCTAGACATCGGCTCAGTCCCTTTGGACCAACAAAAAACCCCGCATCTGCGGGGTTTTTTGTTGGGACTTGCAAGGATTGCAGGGAGATAACCCTGACCTTGCTCTGGTCCGCCTGAGAAATATCGAGCTGAGGTGTCTACATTTCCCACGCTTTGGTATGCGTCTGCGCTCGTTGTGCAATGAGGGATGTCATCGGCTTACACAACAGCGGCTTGGCGGCAGCGCCTTCAGAAGCGGGCGGGGGCGCGTTTACGGTCGCGTTCGTCTTCGGGCCAAGCGGACAAGATTGCGGTGGTATTCATGGTGGAAAACTCCTGTGATGTACCAACAACGTCGGCAGTCCACAGTCCGTTGACAACCTTTCGCAAAAAAATGCAACCGCAATAGCCTGTAGCGTTACATTAAAAAATGCTTCACATTTAATAGCAAAAAAACCATGCTGGTGAATGAGAAATCCTGA
This sequence comes from Acidovorax benzenivorans, assembly GCF_028680575.1. Lineage (GTDB taxonomy): Bacteria > Pseudomonadota > Gammaproteobacteria > Burkholderiales > Burkholderiaceae_C > Acidovorax > Acidovorax benzenivorans. The sequence goes on from NZ_JAPCKI010000010.1 coordinate 45,500, forward strand.
AAATTCGGGTGAGTATTTACAGGACTTTACATCCTCAACCCACCGAGGCGACTGAAATTTCTTCGAGTTCGGAAGAAACCTCCAGCCAGCGTTCTTCCAATTTTTCCGTCTCGTCGTTCCCTGCTTTCAAACGTCGACCGCACTCGGCGATCTCTGCCGGAGGCAAGGCTTCCGTCAGTTTTTGCTCCAGTTGAGTGCGTTCTGCGCTCAAAGCAGCCAGACGCTTGTCGATCTGTTCCAGCTCTTTTTTGAGTGGCCGGGTCTTTTCGGCCAGCTGTTGGCGTGTCTGGGCGTCAAGCTTGCGCTGCTCGCGCCCGTCACGCGAAGGAGCGGAGGCGGGGGCTGGTGCAGGCGCGGCAACGGAGGCCACCGTGACCACGGGTGCCGGTGCGGCGACGGGTGCAGCTGCAGGGGGCCGTGACGCCTGTGCCTGTTCGGCGAGCCGTGCTTCTTCGCGCAGGCGCTTGGATTCTTCGAGCAGGTAGCGCTGATAGTCGTCCAGGTCGCCGTCGAAGGGCCCCACAACCCCCCGGCCCACCATCCAGAAGTCTTCGCAGACCGAGCGCAGCAACGAACGGTCGTGGCTGACCAGCATGACGGTGCCGTCGAAGTCGTTGAGCGCCATGGCCAGGGCTTCGCGGGTCGCCAAGTCGAGGTGGTTGGTAGGTTCGTCCAGCAGCAGCAGGTTGGGACGCTGCCACACGATCATGGCCAGAACGAGGCGGGCTTTTTCGCCACCGCTCATCGTGCCCACGGCCTGCTTGACCATGTCGCCCGTGAAGTTGAACGTGCCCAGATAGCTGCGCAGGTCTTGTTCGCGGCTAGGCTGCTTGGCGTCGGGACCCAGCTCCTTGGCCAGGCGGATCATGTGCTCCAGCGGGCTTTCGCTGGGGCGCAGCACGTCGAGTTCCTGCTGGGCAAAGTAGCCGATGTTCAGGCCCTTGCCTTCGGTCACGCTACCGCCCAGGGGCTTCATGGTGCGGGCTATGGTTTTGACCAGCGTGGACTTGCCCTGGCCGTTGGCACCCAGAATGCCGATGCGCTGGCCCGCCAGCACAGAGCGGTTGACGCCCGTGAGGATGGTGGTGGGCGTGCCCTCGTCGTCCACATAGCCGAACGAGGCGTCGCTGATGGCCAGCATCGGGTTGGGCAGGTTGGCAGGCTCCTTGAACTCGAAGGTGAAGTCCGCTTCGGCGAGCACAGGGCCAATCTTTTCCATGCGTTCGAGCTGCTTGACGCGGCTTTGCGCCTGCTTGGCCTTGCTGGCCTTGGCCTTGAAGCGGTCGATGAACTTCTGCAGGTGGGCCATCTTCTCCTGCTGCTTGGAGAAGCTTGCCTGTTGCAGTTCAAGCTGCTGAGCGCGCAGCTCTTCGAACTTGCTGTAGTTGCCACCGTAGCGGTTCAACTCACCTTGCTGGATTTGCAGGGTGACGTTGGTGATGGCATCGAGAAACTCCCGGTCGTGGCTGATCACGATCATGGTGCCCACGTAGCGCTTGAGCCAGGCTTCAAGCCAGACGAGGGCATCCAGGTCCAAGTGGTTGGTGGGTTCGTCCAGCAGCAGCAGATCGCTGGGACACATCAGCGCACGTGCCAGTTGCAGCCGCATGCGCCAGCCGCCGGAGAAGCTGTTAACGGGCTGGTCCAGCTCGCTCACGCGAAAGCCCAGGCCCAGGATGAGCGCCTGGGCGCGGGCCACGGCATCGTGTGCGCCGGCGTCATGGAGGTCAGAATAAGCGTGGGCAATGGCCATGCCGTCGTCGCTGGCCTCAGCCTCTGCCAGCTGGCGCTGCACTTCGGCCAAACGCGTGTCGCCTTCCAGCACAAAATCGGTGGCCGACTGATCGGTCTCGGGCATGTTCTGCGCGACTTCGGCCATCCGCCAGCTCGATGGGATATGAAAATCCCCACCGTCTTCATGCAGCTTGCCGCTGAGCAGCGCGAACAGGCTGGACTTGCCCGCGCCATTGCGGCCCACAAGCCCGACGTTTTCGCCGGGGTTGATGGTGGTGGACACGCTGTCGAGCACGACTTTCGTGCCGCGTCGCAAAATTACATTTTTCAGTTGGATCATTGAAATGAGTCCGCAATCAGAAACCTACGCTGTAGTCACGTCTGAAACGATGCAGCAGTGCACTCTTCAAAACGAGTGCTGTTGGGTTGGACCGACTGGATATCGGGTAGAAGACGGCGGGTGTTCGTAAAAAACGAGAGCCTATCTTTTTTTAAAAGTACAGACTGCCCATTTTATATTGGGCAGCCAGTGTGGTGGTTAGTACATAAAGCGAATAAATTAAAAAGGCAGTGAGTACGACTTTTTCTGCAGGTCGCGATATCCTGCCTCCAGCCTCTACGCGCCCGATGGATGCGGCAATGAAAAGCATTGGTATAAGAAAATAACGCCCCTGCACGCCCCAAATTTTTTCACTTGGATAGTTATTCCAGGATATTGCAAGTGCAAAAAATATAAGCAAAGTGCTAGCAATGCCAATTAATAGAAATGTGGCACGTTTTGGCCATTCGCGGCGCCAGGGCGTCACTGCAATCAATACCAGTGCTGTCACAGCTATTGCGACGGAAAAAACTCTGACTGCTTGACGGGAGATCGGTGTATCCAGCCATCCAAGGATTCCAAGAAATGAATGGCGGTAGAACCTCCGAATTTCAAAGTCGCTGATTGTTCTATTCAATAAATCAAAAAACTCACCTGGATTAATTAAATAATTGATCAGTATATTTACAGTGGTGTAATCACGGACAACTCTACTGTCATGCGTGGTGGAAATTCCGAAAGCAATCCAAGCAACAGTCAATAGGTACATGAACAAGACGGCTGTAATCCGCTGTCGAGTCGGCTGTGACGCAGCAAGTGCGAGCGGCACCAGCAAGGCGGGGAGAAGGTTGGTGCGTGCAGCACAAAGCACAAGTATCAACCCGTAGAGGCCGATTTCTTGCCATGAAAGTTCGCCATGGTTCCTATATCGATCTGAACTTGAGACCTGAAGCCACAAACCAATAGCCAATACAGCCATAGCAGTGCAGAGGCCATCGATGGTCGGAGAGTTCAGTTGAAACAACGCCATGGGCGTTGTAAGGAGCATTATGAAAAGTACGTTGGGCGTATATAAGAAAAAAGCCCCACCCATAATAGCGAGCGATGTCGCAACCACCAGGGCGCGAGTTATCTCATAACTCGCACGCATTGAAAGATCGAGTTTTCGCGAAATAAAAAGCCCAAGTGCATGCGGAGCGTATATTATCGGGAGGTAATACCCTGTTCCTGCTGCATTTGCAAAGTTCTGTTGGTGGGCCCATTTTATTTGACCCAGGTCACTCACTAGCGCAGGGGTATTTTCCTTGCTGGCGCTGTTTCCAGAAATTCCCATCATGGACTCAATGAAAACGATCAAATTAGAGTCCACCAGGCCGCCTTCACGCCCCTTGTTTTCAGTGCCTGGCAGCAGTAGCCACTGCCCATGCGAAATCATGTCTGCGCGCATCAGATGAACATTCTCGTCAGGCGATTGGACTGGCGGGATAAGTCGCGTAATTGCTGTGGCGACCAAAATAACAAGAAAAACAAGAATTATGATTTTGAATAGCTGTTTTTTGAGTATCATGCTTTCATTCAACACCTTAATGTTTGAATTTATGATTTTTGAAATGATTGCTCAAGAAGTGGAGACAATCAGGATCAGCCCGGCAGCGATCATGGCAGAGCCTGCGAAATAGCCGCCGGAAAATTTCTCTCCAAACAAAAAATAACTTGCAATCGGAACAAAAACAAAAGCAAGCGCCATGATGGGGTATATTTTTCCAAGCTCTGCATGCCGGAGTATCAATACCCAGCCAATCGAGGTTATCCCGTAAAGAGCCATTGTGCCACTCAGCAGTAGCAAGGGTTGCATCGAAAATATGCTGCCAGCCTGATTGATGGCGATGGCACTGTACTTGAACATGACTTGTCCAGTAGCAATCCCCAGGACGCACAGGATGGCTAATAGATGAATTCCCGTTACCATATCAAACTCCCTGTTTTGTCGTAATATTCTTCTTTCGCCGAAGGTGCAATAATTTATGCATTGGTCGCTGCGGCTGGTTAGCCACGTCGCTGGCAATAAATGCGAGGAGTAGATGCAGGCCCGCGATCACAGGCAAAGCTGCCAACATCACTGTGCCGGCAGGGGATGGAACGTTGATGGCGGATGATTGAATCCAGTGCGTTATCCCAAAAATTGTGCCAAAGCACATGAGAAAAATACCCGCAGGCAGCTGGAGGGACGCGACCGACATGTCGCGCAAGTAGTAGTTATAAAAAATACGCTTGATGGTGTTTTTGAAATGCTTTCCTAAAAATTCTGGAAGAATTTTTGTGATGCGCAAATTGCTCTCTTCGTCACCGTACATTGCATCCATGGGAATGTCGATGACTGCGGCACGCAAAGTATTCAAGCGAAAGAGCATGTCGGTTTCAAAAAAATAGCGTTTGCTGATTTTTTCCATCGGCAGGTGGCTTGCAACTTTCGCGTGGATGGCCGTGTATCCATTAGTAGGATCAAAAACACCCCAATAACCCGTGGAGAGCTTGCTCATGAACGACAGAACGGCATTGCCAAAAAGCCGAATGGCAGGCATGTTGTGAATTTCTTCGAGGTGGTAAAAGCGATTACCCTTGGCATAATCCGCTTCTCCGGCGAGCAGGGGGCTCACAAATGCGGGCAGAAGGCTTGGGTCCATCTGTCCATCGCCGTCTACCTTCACCAATATATCGTGCCCGTCCGCAATAGCACTTTGGTAGCCGGTCATGACAGCACCACCGACACCTTGATTTTCAGTATGAAAGACGACATGAACCCGGGGGTCAGTGCATTCTGCCGCCACAAAATTCCCTGATTCCTCGGGGCAGCAATCATCCACGACGTAGATGGCCGCTACTTCTGAGCCTATACGGGCAATAACATCCAGAATATGACGACGGACCCGGAAGCAAGGAATAACTACGGCGATAGACATTGAAGGATTCATAAAATCTCTTGTGACTTCAGCCAGTGGCGAAGAGCGATAGCACTCACCAGCAAAACCTGGTCTTCGCCCGCACTGGTATCGAGCCAGAAAACGGGCAATTGCGGAAAGGCCGCCTCAAAGTGCGCACGCTCGTTGCCGATCTCCAGAATGATCACGGCGTCCTCGCTCATGCAGGCGGGTGCGGCGGCAAAGAGCTGGCGCACAAAGTCCATGCCATCGTTTCCACCGGCCAGGGCCAGTTCGGGCTCTGCGCGGTACTCGGTGGGCAGTGCAGCCATGCTGGCGGCGTTGACGTAGGGCGGGTTGCACAGGATCAGGTCCCAGGGGCCGGGCAGGGCAGCCAGGCCATCGGACAGCTGCAGCTGGATGCGGTCTTGCAGGCCGTGTTTGTCCACGTTGATGCGGGCTACGGCCAGGGCGTCGGGCGAGATGTCGGCACCAGTGACCGCCACTTCGGGCCAGGCCATGGCCGCCAGCACGGCCAGGCTGCCGTTACCCGTGCACAGATCCAGCACCTGGCGGGTGCGGTCGCTCAGGTACTCGTCGGCGCCCCCATCGACCAGCAGTTCAGCGATAAAGCTGCGCGGCACGATGGCGCGTTCGTCCACGTAGAACGGTACGCCCTGCAGCCAGGCCTCTTGCGTGAGGTAGGCTGCGGGCTTGCGGGTGCGGATACGCTCTTCAAAAAGAGTAGCTACCAACGCTTGATCGGCGGGCGCTACGGGCTGATTCTTCATGGAATCCGGGGCATCCGACAGATCGCTGTCCAGCGGCAACCCTAGACGCCAGAGCACCAGCCAGGTGGCTTCATCGTGGGCATTGGTGGTGCCATGGCCAAAGGAAACACCTGCTGCTGCAAGGCACTGTGCCCCCGATTCGACCAAGGCACCCACGGTATTGCCCGCGAGCGTGGGGTGCTGTTGTGGTGTGTTCATGCGGGCACCCCGTCGGTAGCCACGGCCTGCGCATGCAGGTTCTCCAGGGTGCGGCGGTAGATGTTCTTCAGGGGTTCGATGTCAGCCACCACCACATGCTCGTCAATCTTGTGGATGCTGGCGTTGGGCGGGCCCAGTTCGATCACCTGCGGGCAGACCTGGGCGATGAAGCGGCCGTCGCTGGTGCCACCGGTGGTAGACAGTTCGGTAGTCAGGCCGGTTTCTGCGGTGATGGCTTGCTGCACGGCGCCCACCAGTTCACCGGGCGTGGTGAGGAAGGGCTGGCCGCCCAGCGTCCAGCGCAGGTCGTATTCGAGGCCGTGGCGGTCGAGCACGGCGTGCACACGCTGCTGCAGCCCTTCAGCGGTCGATTCGGTGGAGAAACGGAAGTTGAAGTCAACCACCACCTCGCCTGGGATCACGTTGGTGGCGCCGGTGCCGCCATGCATGTTGCTGATCTGCCAACTGGTGGGCGGGAAGAACGCATTGCCGTTGTCCCACACGGTGGCGGCCAGCTCGGTCAGTGCAGGCAGGGCCTGGTGGATGGGGTTGCGTGCGAGCTGCGGGTAGGCGATATGGCCCTGGATGCCGCGCACCCTGAGCTTGCCGCTCAGGGTGCCGCGTCGGCCGTTCTTGATCATGTCGCCGGTCTTTTCGACCGATGTGGGCTCGCCCACGATGCAGTAGTCCAGCCGCTCGCCGCGTGCCTGCAGCTGTTCGACCACCACCTTGGTGCCATCCACCGATGGGCCTTCCTCATCGCTGGTCAGCAAAAAGGCCAGTTCGATCAACGGGGCTGGCGTGGCGGCCAAAAATTCTTCCACCGCCACCACAAAGGCCGCGATCGAAGTCTTCATGTCGCTGGCACCCCGACCGTAGAGCTTGCCGTCTTTGTGGGTGGGTACAAACGGGTCGCTGCTCCACTGCGCCAGCGGGCCGGTGGGCACCACATCGGTATGGCCCGCAAAAACTACAGTTTTGATAGCGGATGAGGCATGTTTTGCGGGCGCTACTGGCCGTTTTGCCCACAAATTGCTGACCCGGAAGTCTGCCGGGCCACTATCCAGGCGCTCACACACAAAACCCAAGGGGGCCAGTCGCGCGGCCAGCACATCCAGGCAACCGGCGTCCTCCGGGGTGATGGAGGGCAGGGAGATCAGCTGTTCGGCCAGATGGAGAGTGCGGGACATGGGGCGAGAGTGGAAAGGGAACTTGATCAACGAGTGGTTTCGGGCGCCATAGCACCTACTGACGCAGCCCAGGCGAGGGCGCTGAGCAAAGGCCGCCCCGCAACGAGGGCGTCGTCCCCCTTGGGGGAAGGCGCCGGAGGCGGCTCAGAGGGCATCACATCATGCGGCTGGCTTGACGTCCAGCACGATCTCGGTGAATGAAGGCGCGTCGTCCGGCGCGTCGCGCGCTTCCTTCTGAGCCTTGGCGGCATTGGCGGCCAGGGAGAAATCGTTTTGCAGGCGCCACATCAGGTTGGTGGGCGAATCGGCGTAGGCCATGCCTTCCTTGCGGTCGATCTGCGCATCCATGATGAGGCGGGCCAACGCTTCTTCAAAGGTTTGCGATCCTTCGGCCATGGATTTTTCCATGGCTTCGCGCACGCCCGAGAAGTCGCCTTTTTCGATGAGGTCGGACACCAGCTTGGTGTTGAGCATGACCTCGACCGCAGGCACCCGGCCGCCGTCGGTCTTGCGTACCAGGCGCTGGGACACCACCGCCTTCAGGGCCGACGCCAAGTCGCCCAGCATGGTGGGGCGCACCTCGACGGGGTAGAACGACAAGATGCGATTGAGCGCGTGGTAGCTGTTGTTGCCGTGCAGCGTGGCCAGGCACAGGTGGCCCGACTGCGCATAGGCAATGGCGGCCGACATGGTTTCACGGTCGCGGATTTCGCCGATCAGGATCACGTCGGGGGCCTGGCGCAACGCGTTCTTCAGGGCGGTCTGCAGCGACTGGGTATCGCTGCCGATCTCGCGCTGGTTGACGATGGATTTCTTGTTCTTGAACTGGTACTCGACCGGGTCCTCAATCGTGAGGATGTGCCCCGTCAGCGCCTCGTTGCGGGTATCGATCATCGACGCCAGCGAGGTGCTCTTGCCAGAGCCCGTGGCTCCCACCATCAGGATCAGCCCGCGCTTTTCCAGGATGAGTTCGCGCATCACCGGGGGCAGGCCCAATGAATCGAACTCGGGGATCTGCTGCGAGATGAAGCGGATCACCACCGCGTAGCTGCCACGCTGGCGCATGGCGCTGACCCGGAAGCGGCCCACGCCACTGAGCGGCACACCCATGTTGAGTTCGCCGGTTTCCTCCAGTTCTTCGATGCGGTCCGGGGGGACCACTTCGGAGAGCAGGTTGCGCGGCGCGTCTGGCGGCAGGATCTGGTTGTTGATGGGCACGCACTCGCCGTTGATCTTGATCAGCGCGGGTGCGTTGGCCGACAGATAGACGTCCGAGGCCTTTTTCTCTGCCATCAGGCGAAGAATTCGTTCCATCGTGCTCATGGTGTTTCCCTCTTGTTGTCAGTCTCTGTCGGCGAGGCGGCCGAACTGGCCGCCCTCATGCAGCGAAATCAGTCGCGCAGCAGGTCGTTGATGCTGGTCTTGGAGCGCGTTTGTGCATCCACCTGCTTGACGATGATGGCAGCGTACATGCTGTAAGGCGCGCCGTTGGCGGCCGTTTTGGGCAGGTTGCCGCTGACCACCACCGAGCCCGAGGGCACGCGGCCGTAGCTGATCTCGCCAGTGGCGCGGTTGAAGATGGGAGTGCTCTGGCCCAGGTACACGCCCATGCCCAGCACGGAGTTTTCTTCCACCACCACGCCTTCGACCACCTCGGAGCGGGCGCCGATGAAGCAGTTGTCTTCAATGATGGTAGGACCGGCCTGCAGGGGCTCCAGCACGCCGCCAATGCCCACGCCGCCGGACAGGTGCACGTTGGCGCCGATCTGTGCGCACGAGCCCACGGTGGCCCAGGTGTCGACCATGGTGCCTTCGCCCACATAGGCGCCGATGTTGACGTACGAGGGCATCAGGATCGCACCCTTGGCGATGAAGCTGCCACGGCGAGCCACAGCGGGGGGCACCACGCGCACGCCGGTGGCCTTCATTTCTTCTTCGGACAGGTGGGCGAACTTGGTCTGCACCTTGTCGTAAAAGCCCAGGTCACCAGCCTTGACGACTTCGTTGTCCTTCAGGCGGAACGACAGCAGCACGGCCTTCTTGATCCACTGGTGCACGGTCCACTGGCCCACGCCTTCACGGGTGGCCACACGCAGCTTGCCATTGTTCAGCTCGGCGATCACATGCTCGACAGCGTCCTGGATCTCCTTGGGGGCGGCGGCAGGCGAGAGGCTGGCGCGGTTGTCCCAGGCGTTGTCGATGAGGGTTTGGAGTTGTTGGGTCATGTTGTTGTCGATCAGATCAGGCAGTACGGGATTGGATGAATTGCACGATGCGCAGCGCAGCTTCCGCGCATTCTTCGGCCTCGGCCACCAGGGCCATGCGCACGCGTTGGGCGCCGGGGTTGCTGCCCTGGGCCTCGCGGGCCAGGTAGCTGCCGGGCAGCACCGTGACATTGTATTGAGCCAGCAGGGCGCGCGCGAACTCGGCGTCGTCCATGCCCAGGGCTTCAGGCACCTTGGCCCACAGGTAAAAGCCGGCATCCGGCAGGGCGACTTCCATCACACCTGCCAGCAGTGGCGTGACCTGGGCAAACTTCTTGCGGTACAGCGCGCGGTTTTCCACCACATGCTTTTCATCACTCCAGGCGGCGATGCTGGCGGCCTGCACGATAGGGCTCATGGCGCTGCCGTGGTAGGTGCGGTAGAGCAAGAACGATTTGATCAGTGCCGCGTCACCGGCCACGAAGCCGCTGCGCATGCCGGGCACGTTGCTGCGTTTGGACAGGCTGGTGAAGGAGATCAGGTTCTTGAAGTCGCCACGCCCCAACTGCGCCGCAGCCTGCAGACCACCCAGGGGAGGCTCGTCGCGGAAATAGATCTCGCTGTAGCACTCGTCCGAAGCAATTACAAAACCGTAGCGGTCGCTCAGCTCAAACAGCTTCCTCCACTCGCTCAGCGGCATCACTGCACCCGTGGGGTTGCCGGGGGAGCAGACGAACAACAGCTGGGTGCGCTGCCACACGGTATCAGGCACGGCATCCCAGTTCACGGCAAAGTTGCGGCTGGGGTCGCTGGCTGCGTAGTAAGGCTGGGCGCCAGCCAGCAAGGCGGCACCTTCGTAGATTTGGTAGAACGGGTTGGGGCAGACCACCAAGGGTTGGCCCTGTGAGGGGTCGATGACAGTCTGCGCAAACGCAAACAACGCCTCGCGCGAACCGTTGACGGGCAGCACCTGGGTGCCGGGATCCAGGGTCAGTGCATAGCGCTGGTGCAACCACTGGGTGAAGGCTTCGCGCAGCTTGGGTTCACCGGCGGTAGCGGGGTAACTGGCCAGCCCGCCCAGGTTGTTACTGAGTGCATCTTTGATGAACTGCGGTGTAGGATGGCGTGGCTCACCCATGCCCAGGCTGATGGGGCTGTAAGCCGCCGGGGGGGTGACTCCCGCAAAAAGTTGCCGCAGCCGCTCGAAGGGGTAGGGCTGGAGTTGGGAGAGCAAGGGATTCATGGAGCGACATTATGGGCGAAGGGCATGGGCGCACGGGTCTGCGCCGTGCATGGCGTCCTTGGGGCGAAAGGTGCGGTCAAGGGCCGGATTGCGTTGTCAATCCGACGTAAGAGCAGGCACCTAGCATGGGCCACTTGCAAAAACGATAACGGAGACAAGATGTCTGGATTCCTACCGCTGCGCCCCGGGCTCTGGTGGATGCGCAGGTGGCATCTGCCGGGCAAACTGGTGACCCTGGGTGTGTTGATGGGGGGCGCCCTGGCATTGGCGGCCCTGGATGCGCCGTGGTGGGGTGTGGCACTGGCTGCCGCCGTGGTTTTGTACGCCCTGTGCGCGTTGTATGTAGGGCTGGCATTTGACCTCAGAGGACTGGCGCATGCGATGGAGCAGACCACGCGCGGAGACCTGTGCGCCCGGGCGGGTGTCTATGGGCGCGACGAGATCGGGGCCATGGCCCAGTCGCTCGACGACATGGTGCTGACGCTGTCGTCCATGGTGGCCGATATCCGCAGCAACGCCGCGCTGGTGGCCCATGCGGGGCAAAGCCTGGCACAAGGTAACCGGTCGCTGGCCGACCGCACCGAACAGCAGGCGGCCAACCTGGAGCAGACTGCCGCCAGCGTGGAGCAGTTATCGTCGGCCGTCCAGAACAATGCGCAGACCGCGCGCAGCGCTGATGCTCGCGCCGCCGAGGTGCGCAAGGCAGGCGACACCGGAGCCGAGGCCATGGCCCGTGCAGTGCAGTCTGTGGAAGCCATCCAGCAAAGTGCGCGCCGAATGACCGAGATCATCGGCGTGATCGACGGCATTGCTTTTCAAACCAACATCCTGGCCCTGAACGCTGCCGTAGAGGCCGCTCGCGCCGGTGAGCAGGGCCGGGGCTTTGCTGTGGTGGCGGGCGAGGTGCGTACGCTGGCCAAGCGCTCGGGCGACGCGGCGCGGGAGATCCGCGAGCTGATCGGCGCCTCGGTGAGCCAGGTCGAAGCCAGCGCTGGCCTGATTCGGTCGGCGGGTGAAGGCATTGCCAACATGGCCAGCGGCATCCGCAGTGTGGCGGCCAGCATGACCGAGATCTCCAGCTCCAGTGTCGAGCAAAGCACCGGTTTGAGCGAAGTCAGCTCGGCGGTGCAGCAGCTTGACCAGATCACGCAGCACAACGCACAGATGGTAGGCCATGCCGTCTCTCAGGCCGAGGCACTGGAGCACCGCGCGTCCACTCTGTCGCAAGCGGTGGCGGCGTTTCGCCTGCAGCAGGGCACGGCAGATGAGGCGGTAGCCCTGGTGAACAAGGCCGTGGCGCTGCACAAGACCAATTCGCGCGACCAGTTTCTGCGCAGCATCACCGACAAGGCCCAGCCCTACCACGACCGCGACATGTACGTGTTTGTGCTGGACACGGCGGGCACCTACCTGGCCTTTGGCGGCAACCTGGCCAAGGTCGGGACCCGTGTGCAGGACATCCCCGGCATTGCAGGCGACCGACTGGTGAACGACATCGTGACCCAGGCCGACCGCGCTCCGGGGTGGGTGGAGTACGACATCAACAACCCAGCCACCGGTGCGGTGCAAACCAAGATGTCTTACGTAAGCCGCGTGGGGGACTGGTACGTGGGCTGCGGGGTCTACAAGTCGCTGGCCGCCCGGTAAGCGGTGGGTAGGACTGCTGCCGCAAAGACTGCTTCATCGCGCCAACCCCGCACCGCCCCACACCGGTGAGGTCAGTGCGGGCCCTGGCCGCGTAACTGACGGGCTCGCTCCATGGCAGCGGCGATGGCTGCCTTGCGGGCTTCGATTCCCTCGACCGCCACAGTGGCTGCTGCACCGCTGGATGTAGGCGGTGTGGATTGTTCGGGCGCGCCGGAGCTTTCATCCTCCACATCTTCCAGCGGCACCCGCTGGCGGTGTTGTTGATACCGCTGCTTGGCTTGGTGCGCGAGCGAGTCAGACCATGCGGCCCATCCGGTCGCCGTGCCGCTGGCACTGTCGAGCTGGATGCAGTCCACCGGGCAGACGGGGATGCACAGCTCGCACCCCGTGCAGTACGGCTCGATAACGGTGTGCATCTTCTTGTTGGAGCCCACGATAGCATCGGTCGGGCAGGCCTTGATGCACAGGGTGCAGCCAATGCACCACGCCTCGTCAATGAAGGCCACGCTGCGCGGTGCCTCCACCCCGTGGTCTGCACTCAAGGGCACTGCAGCCAGACCGGTGATGGCAGCCAGGCGAGCGACGCCCTCTGCGCCCCCCGGAGGGCACTGGTTGATGGCCGCCCCCCCCTGGGCGATGGCCTGTGCATAGCTGGCGCAGTCGGGGTAGCCGCAGCGTGTGCACTGCGTCTGGGGCAGGGCGGCATCAATCCGCGCTGCAAGGTCGGTGAGGGCAGCGTGGGGTAGAGCGTTGCTGGTGGAAGCGGGGTGGCTCAAGCCTTGCGCGCCTTGCTCTTGCTGCCGCTGCGGGAGGACGGAGCCGCTGTGGCGCTGGTCTGGGCAGTCGCCAGATCGACGGTGGGTGCCTGTGCAGCACCCGTGGGGGCTGCGGCGGGCTGCACCCAGCGGGTGGCCACGGTGGTGGCAGCCACGGGCTTGGCAGCGGCGCGCGCCGGAGCAGGCTTGGCGGCGGGCTTTGGCGCAGCCTTAGTCACGGCGGTTTTGACGGCGGTTTTGGCTACCGGTGCAGCCTTGACAGGAGCCGGAGCCGGGCTGGCGAGCTTGGGCGCAGGCGTGGCAACGGAAGTTGCAGCCGCAGCGACTGGCTTGGCGGGTAGTTCGTGCTCCAGAATGAATGCGCGCACCTTGGGATACACGATGTCACGCCAGCGGCGGCCGCTGAAGATGCCGTAGTGGCCAGCGCCCTTGGCTTCGAGGTGGCGCTGCTCCTTGCGCACGATGCCGCTGCACAGGTCGTGGGCGGCTTCGGTCTGGCCCGAGCCAGAGATGTCGTCCAGTTCGCCTTCCACGGTGAAGAGGGCGGTGGTCTTGATGTCTTGCGGACGCACGCGCTCCAGCTTGCCCGCGGGCGATCGCACGTCCCAGGTGCCATTCACCAGCTTGTAGTCCTGGAACACAGTCTGGATGGTTTCGAGGTAGTAGTCCGCATCCATGTCCAGGACGGCGTTGTACTCGTCGTAGAACTTGCGGTGGGCTTCGGCACTGGCGTCGTCACCCTTGATCAGGTCCTTGAAGTAGTCGTAGTGGCTGGTAGCGTGGCGGTCCGGGTTCATGGCCACAAAGCCGGTGTACTGCAAAAAGCCTGGGTACACGCGGCGGCCTGCGCCTGGGAATTTCTCCGGCACGCGGTAGATCACGTTGTTCTCAAACCACTCGTAGCTGCGGTTGGTCGCCAGGTTGTTCACCGCAGTGGGCGACTTGCTGGCGTCGATGGGGCCGCCCATCATGGTCATGGTCAGGGGTGTTTTTTCGCCCCGGCTGGCCATCAGCGATACGGCGGCCAGCACGGGCACCGTAGGTTGGCACACGCTGATCACGTGGCAGTTGCCGTAGATGCCCTGCAGGTGGCGAATGAACTCCTGCACGTAGTTGACGTAGTCGTCCAGGTGGAACTCGCCCTCCGACAGCGGCACGAGGCGTGCATTCTTCCAGTCTGTGATGTAGACCTTGTGGTCCTTGAGCATGGTGCGCACAGTGTCGCGCAGCAGCGTGGCGTAGTGGCCCGACAGCGGCGCCACGATCAGCACCACGGGCTGGCCCTTGAGCTTGGTCAGCGTGGCGGGGTCGTCCGAGAAGCGCTTGAAGCGGCGCAGTTCACAAAACGGCTTGTTGACCTCGATGCGTTCATGGATGGCAACGCCGATGCCGTTCACGTCCACGGTGGGGATGTCGAATGCTGGCTTTTCGTAGTCCTTGCCCAGACGGTAGAGCAGGTCGTAACCAGCGGCCATGCGTTGGGACATCGAGGACTGGCTCAGCGGCGACACGGGATTGCTGAACAACTTGGAAGCCGCCTGCGCAAAATCTGTGAAGGGCTCCATCAGGGAGCGCTGGGTTTCGTAGAGGTGATACAGCATGGGGCGAAACTCCGTTTTGTTGCAGTGCAATATAGCAGCACTTGGTAACAAGCGCATGGAGTAAAACCACCAATGTCCAGTCGCCTATGCGACAAGCGAAGATGGGCTCATGGCGCCGTCCTGCTGTCTATCGATACTCCACATGGGGTTATCAAAAAAGATAGCAGACTGGGCAATAAACACGGGCGCCTGCGCTGATTTCTGCCTTATCCCTGCACTTTGGGCTCCGCGTTGTCGCTCAGCCAGGCCTCGAACGACTCGCGGGCCGAGTTGCGCAGTGCGGGGCGAAAGGCGGTTTTATTGTTCAGGTACAAGCAGTGGCGGATCACGGTGTAGGGGTTAAAGCTGCCCTGCGGATTTTGTTCTTCAAAGTGCAGCTTGTAGCGCTTGACCACACCGATCGTCTCGCGCATCAGGCTGTTGAAGCGCGCACGTGTCATGCCCGCTGACCAGGCCTGGATGTCGTCCACAAACCCATCGACCTTGGACGGGTCGAACTCAAAGTCCTTGAAGAAATGTGTGGCGATCTTCAAGAAAGTGAAAGCGTTCAGCTCGCTGCTGGTGGCCGCAGCGCGGGTGGGGGCCTGTAAATCTGCCGCCACATCGAGTGCGGGCTCGGCGGTTTCGTCGGGCGCCTGCAGCAGTTCGGCCGCCGTGGCATCGCGGATCTGGCGGAACTCGCGGTCGGCCAGCTCGAACAGCGCCGACAGCACATTGATGCGCCGCTTGAGCTGACCCGGAATGGATTTTTTGTACTTGATCTTGTGGTCCAGCACGCTCCAGGAGTCCTGGATGATGGTGCGTACCTGTAGCTCAAAGGCCCACTGGGCATAGGCGGCGTGCTCTGGCAGGTCGCGCTCGGCAGCGCTCAGCCTCAGGTCCAGGTGCAGCCCCTTGTAGCCAAATGAGGCCTCGGTGCTTTCCACTGCCGTCACCTTGTCGGTCACATCGATCACGGCGAAATGTGCGCGCACGATCTGGGCGATCTTCTCCAGCTCGTCTTCGTACAGACACACCACCCGCACTCCAATGAGGTCGGTAATGTAAGTCTGGATGTCGTAGGGCGTGTTGCTCTCTTCCAGCGTTGGCCGGTACTTGCGCACGAACTTGCGCACGCATTCGTCCACGTCCTTCACGCGGCCCTCTACCTTTGTGACGTCCACACCGCCCGCTTGGGTCACCACCGCCGCCACCCGCGCGGTAAGCGCCACGCATGCGTCTTCCAGCGCTGCGGCCTGCGCGGCGTACCAGGCGCGAAATTGGGATTCCTCCAGGTCGAAATCAAGCGATGCCATGCCGGGCCTTTGTGGTGGGTGTTGCCGGGTTGATAGGGGAGATGGGCACGGGCACGCAGGCCCACAGTGCTGCCGACGCGAGCATAAACGGCCCGCAATGACCCGCAATGGACCGCCCTGTGCAGTTTGCGCGCAAATGATTCTTTTCAGCACAGGGCAGATACACATAATGGTGTTGCACCGCCGGTGCACGATGCCTGTGCACCCAGGACCTGCCACCCACCATGACACCCCACCCCGCCTCCCACGACGAAGCCCCCTCCGCACCGGGGCGGGCTCCGTGGGCGTCAGGTGAGGTGGCAGGCACCAGCAACCACCGCTGGCTGCCCGTGGTACTGCCTCCGCTGATTGCGCTGCTGACCCTGGGTTTGACCTTCCTGTACTGGCAAAGCGAAGAGAAGAGCGCACGGACCAAGCGCGAGCAGAACTTTGAGGTGGCGGCGGACCAGATTGCCTACAACCTCAAGGACCGCATGGCGACCTACGAGGTGGTGTTGCGCGGCGTCAAGGGTTACTTTGAGGGCTCGGAGCGCATCGACCGGGCGGAGTTCCAGGCTTACGTGCGCGCGCTGCAGTTGCAAGAGACCCGCCCTGGGTTGCAAGGGGTGTCGCTGATCGTGCAGTTCCCTGGCAAGGCGCTGGCCGCGCACCTGGAGGACATGCGCCAGCGCGGCTTCGACCAATATGCCGTGCGCCCGCCGGGCGAGCGCGAACTGCTGGCCCCCATCACCCACATTGAACCGCTGGAGGGGCCCAACCTCAAGGCCCTGGGTTTTGATGTGCTGACCATTCCCCCCGCCAAGGAAGCGCTGGACCGGGCCCGCGATACCGGCACATTGGCGTTGTCCGGAAGCCTGACGTTGATGCAAAACGGCACCCCAGGGCTGGTGATTTACATGCCCTTGTACGGTGTCAAAGCAGATGCAAGCACGGTGGAAGGGCGGCGCCTGGGGTTGGCGGGATGGGTGTCCGCTCCGTTTCGCTTGGAAGATGTGATCCTCGGCATGTCCCGCGAATTCGATGCTGACATTGGCCTGCAGATCACCGACAGCACCCCTGGCGGCACCACGGCGTCCCCCGGCACCGATGGAGCAGACCCAAGGGCCGCTGCAGGCACGCTGCTGTTCAGCAACCTGAAGACCTCTGCCCAGGAGGCAGGCGCCCCGGCCCTGCAGGCGCGGCGTGAACTGGAGCTGGGGGGGCGCCGCTGGACGCTGCAGATGTCCCCCCAACCGGGCTTTGCCCTGCGCTTCCAGGACGAGGGGCACCACGCGGTGGCGTTGCTGGGCACGGTGCTGAGCCTGATTCTTGCGTGGTTCACCTGGCTGCTGGCCACGGGGCGCGAACGTGCGGTGGCCCTGGCGCGCGACATGACGGCCGAACTGCGCGCCGCCCGCGACGACCTGGAGAGCACGCTCAGTGCCATCCCCGATCTGTTGTTTGAGCTGGGGCTGGATGGGTGCATCTACCACTACCGGTCGGCACGGTCTGGAAAGCTGGCTGTGCCGCCCGAGATGTTTCTGGGTCGCCGTCTGAGCGATGTGGTCCTCCCCGAGGCCGCCGCCGGTTGCCGTGCGGCGCTGGAGGCCGCGCACCACACCGGGTATTCGTCCGGCCACCAGTTCCGGCTGGAGTTGGGCGGTACCACCCACTGGTTTGAGTTGTCGATTGCGCGCAAGGAGAGTGCGGTGCCTGGCGACGAACCCCGGTTCATCGCGCTCTCGCGTGACATCTCCAAGCGCAAGCAGGCCGAGGCCCGATCGCACCAGCTGGCGTACTTTGACGCACTCACCGGCCTGCCCAACCGGCGCATGCTGCTGGACCGCATGGAACACGCCCTGGTCAACGCGCAAAAGGCCGCGCAGGTGGGGGCGGTGCTCTACATCGACCTCGACAACTTCAAGCAGATCAACGATGCGCGGGGGCACACCGTGGGCGATATGCTGCTCATGCAGGTGGCTCAGCGGCTCACCCAGTTGCAACGGCCGGGCGACATCGTGGCGCGCCTGGGCGGAGACGAATTTGTGGTGCTGGTGCACAACGTGGCGTCAGACATGGAGTCTGCCGGGCGCGCTGCGCTGTTGGTGGCCGAGGAGATGCGCACAGCACTGGAAGCCCCCTACACCATCGACACCCACCTCTACAGCACCACCGGCAGCATCGGCATCACGCTGTTCCCCAAGCGCGGTGAGGGTGTTGAAGACCTGCTGCGCGAGGCCGACACGGCCATGTACCGCGCCAAGGACCTGGGCCGCAATCGCATCCGTTTTTACGAAGCCGCCATGCAGGCCGACGTGCAGGAGCGCCTGGCGCTGGAACAGGACCTGAAAAAAGCGCAAACCTTGGGCCAGTTGGCCGCCTTTGTGCAAAACCAGGTGGACGCGGCGGGCAACGTGGTCGGCGGCGAGTTGCTGATGCGCTGGGACCACCCCGTGCGCGGCAACGTGCCGCCCAGCCGCTTCATCCCCATCGCCGAGGCCTCGGGCCTGATCCTGCGCATGGGCGACTGGATGATCCAGCAGGCCTGCGAGACCCTGGCCCGACTGCAGGCTTCAGGGCATGAGCTGTCGCTGTCGGTCAACGTGAGCGAGCGGCAGTTCCGCCAGGACGACTTTGTGGAACGCGTGCGCCACATACTGGCCCACACTGGCGCCAACCCTGCTCACCTGATCCTGGAAGTGACCGAAGGCCTGCTGATCGAGAACCTGGACGACACCATCGCCCGCATGACCGAGATCGTGCAGTTGGGCGTGCGGTTTTCCATCGATGACTTTGGCACTGGCTATTCGAGCCTGGCCTACCTCAAGCGGCTACCGCTTTACGAGCTGAAAATCGACAAGAGCTTTGTCCAAGATACCCCCGACGACCCCAACGACACGGCCATCGTGCAGTCCATCATCTCGGTGGCCCGCCACCTCAACTTGCGCGTGGTGGCCGAGGGCGTGGAGACACGCGCCCAGGCAGATTTTCTGGTGGAGAGCCGGTGCGAATGCCTGCAGGGCTACTTGTTTGGTCGGCCCGAGCCATTGGCGGCGTGGCTGGGGCGGCTGACTGCCTAAGGATCCTCTGCGCGAATCACCGCGCCGAGTGCCTCTGCGGTCTCGGGCGGTCTGCGGCGCCCACTGGGTCAGCTCGATGCGTGCAGCGCATCCCTGGCCGCAGCGACCTGCGCATGAGGCTCTGTCTGCGGCTCCGGCGCCGAGCTCGCATACGACTGCATCGCCAGCGCATGCACCTCGCGCGCGGGGCGGTCCTTGAGCAAATGGTTGCTCCACACCTGGCGCCAGATGCGGGCGCCGGGCAGGCTGTGGCGCAGGCCCAGCATGTGACGGGCGATGTGGGGCCAGGGGGTGCCGTATTGGGCCGCCTCGCGTTCCATGTATTCGACCATGGCCAGCTCTACCTCTTCGCGGGTCAGGGGGCAGTGGGCGCCACCGTAGTACAGCTGGTCCCAGCGGGCCAGCCACCACGGGTTGTGGTACGCCTCGCGGCCGATCATCACGCCGTCCAGGTGTGCCAGTTGCTCCTGCACCACCGCGTCGGTGGTGATGCCGCCGTTGATGGCGATGGTGAACTGCGGAAACTCGGCCTTGAGCTGGTGCACCACCTCGTAGCGCAGGGGCGGTACATCGCGGTTTTCCTTCGGACTCAGGCCCTGCAGCCAGGCGTTGCGCGCATGGACGATGAACACGGTGCACCCCGCCTCAGCCACCGTGCCGATGAAGTCGCGCACAAAGCCGTAGTCCTCCACCTTGTCGATACCGATGCGGTGCTTGACCGTGACGGGCACATCCACCACGTCTTTCATGGCCTTCACGCAGTCGGCCACCAACTGGGGCGACTTCATCAGGCTGGCACCAAACGCGCCACGCTGCACGCGGTCGCTGGGGCAGCCGCAGTTGAGGTTTATTTCGCCATAGCCCCACTGCGCACCCAGGCGTGCGGCCTCGGCCAGCTTGTCAGGCTCGTTGCCGCCCAGTTGCAGGGCCACGGGGTGTTCTTCGGCGTTGAAGCGCAAATGCCGCTCGGTGCCGCCATGAATGATGGCGCCCGCGTTCACCATCTCGGTGTACAGCAGTGTCTGGCGGGTCAGCAGCCGGTGAAAGTAACGGCAGTGGCGGTCGGTCCAGTCCATCATGGGGGCGACGGACATGCGCCAGGGGCTCAAGGTGGGTTCCACGGGCAAACAACGAAGGGCGGGGAGGAGGTGTTCTGCAGCAGAGCGCCCCTTTGGTCGGGGGCGCTGCGGGGCGGCAGTCGCAAAGTCGTGATTATCCCACTGCCTACACAGGGGGTGTTGGCGCAGGGTTTTGGGTAAAAACGGGCGCAAGCGCTAGTGCGATTTGCGCTAGTTGCTATCAAAAGCGGAGTTCATGAGGCGGTGTGTTGTGGTTAGCAGGGTTCATGTACCTGGTCGCCAGCGCATCAACACCCGCTCTGCCTCAGCTCTTGCAACCCGTATTTCCGCACGATCTTTGCTCGCTGGCGCGGGTCGATGCTGAGGCGGGTGGCTCGCCCGTCCACCACATCAGTGCCGGGCCCACGCCCATGGTGCAGGGCACCACCAGAGACAGCAGCCACGCATACCGCTTGCGGTCGCGGTAGTGCGGGGCGGTGGGCAGGCGGGCTTGCAGCATGGGGGCAGCGGTGCGAACACGCGCCGCTGCAGAGGCATTCTGGACTTGGGGGGCAAACGCCAGCGTTATTTGGTTTTCCACCTCAGCCATGGAAAATGAGGCCAAAACGACCGGTAGCGCCCGTGTTGATTGATCTGGCTGCTATCAAATAGTGATTGCTCTGCGTGGCACGCGTACACACGGCAGCCGCCGCACTTTGCCTTGCGTCAAGGCGGGGCATTGGCCCTATCAGCGATACTCACGGCGCTCTCGACGCCTGCGGAGCCACGGGCCCACCGCCTGTTTCAGCGCCCCAGGCTCCGTTCCGTCACGCCATTTCCCATGCACCACACCATTTTTGACACGCCGGTTGTCAACACGCTCCTGCGCGCTTTTTCCCGTTTCGCGCTGCGCATCACCGGCTGGAAGATCGAAGGCGCCTTGCCCGCCCATGCAGCCAAAAGCGTGCTCATTGCCGCACCCCACACCAGCAACTGGGACCTGCCGTACACGCTGATGCTGGCGTTTTCGCTGCGCTTGCGGGTGTACTGGATGGGCAAACACAGCCTGTTCAAGGCGCCGTTTGGTGGCGTGATGCGCTGGCTGGGGGGCATCCCGGTGAACCGTGAGCAGTCCAACAACCTGGTTGCCAGCTCGGCCCAGGCCATGCGGGATGCGCAGGGGCCCATGCAACTCATCGTGCCCCCCGAAGGCACGCGCGGCAAGACGCGGCACTGGAAGACGGGTTTCTATTACATCGCCCAACAGGCGGGTGTGCCCATCGTGCTCGCATTTGTGGACTACGGCCGCAAAGTGGGCGGGCTGGGGCCGGTGTTCGAGCCCACGGGCGACCTGGACGGCGACATGGCGCGCATCAAGGCGTTTTATGCACCCATTCAAGGCAAGAACCCGAAGCAGTTCGAAGCCTGATCACCCTACCTGTCGGCGGTCAATCTTGCGGCTGAGCACGATGCTGGTCTGCGTCTGGTGCACGCCGTCCAGTTGCCCCACCTTGTCGAGCAGGGTGTCGAGCTGCTCGTGGCTGGTGCAGCGCAAAAACACCAGGTAGTCAAACGGCCCGCTCACGGCGGATACCTCTTCGACCTCGGCCATGGTCTCCAGCGCGCGCAGCACGGCGGGCGCTGTCTTGGGCAGCACGCTGATGCTGCACCAGGCCCGTACGGTGGTGGCGTCAAGCCGCGTACCCAACCGCACGCCGTAGCCCGCGACCACGCCCGAGCGCTCCAGCCTTGCGATGCGCGCCACTACGGTGGTGCGGGCCAGGCCCAGTTTGCGTGCCAGCGTGGCCGTGCCCTCGCGGGCGTTGGCTTGTAGCAGGCTGAGCAATTGGCGGTCGGTGTCGTCCAGGGTCGGGGTCATCGGCACATCCTCAAAAAGTCATAACGCCCATCATATTCGCCGTTATGGCAAAACAAAGCGCAGTTTTCGACGTTCTAGGCGCTACACATTGACAGTGCCATTGCCTAGCATCAAGGCATCTGCAACACCTCTCACTACCGCACGCAGTGAGCACCACCGGGAGCGCCGCCATGACCACTCTTTCCACCACATCCAACACCACCGCCCGCCGCGCCATCACCATCCTGGGCGCAGGCCACATCGGCTTTGCCATGGCGCTGCTGCTGCAGCAGGCAGGCGACTACGACATCCTGGTGATGGACCGCGACCCGGCACGCCTGGCCGAAGTGGCCGCATTGGGCGTATCCACCCGGCTGGCGACGGACGACGCAAGCCTGCAGGCCGCCATCGACGGCCGTTTTGCCGTGCTGAACGCGCTGCCGTTTCACCGTGCCGTGCCGGTTGCGACGCTTTGCGCCGCAGCCGGAGTGCATTACTTTGACTTGACCGAGGACGTGGCCAGCACCCAGGCCATTCGCGCACTGGCCGCCAACGCCCGCAGCGTGCTCATGCCCCAATGTGGCCTGGCACCCGGGTTCATCGGCATCGTGGGCAACGACCTGGCCCGGCGGTTTGACACCCTGCACACGCTGCGCATGCGTGTGGGGGCGCTGCCACGCTACCCGCAGGGCGCCCTGCGCTACAACCTGACCTGGAGCACCGAAGGCCTTATCAACGAATACTGCAACCCTTGCGAGGCCATTGTGGACGGCGTGCGCACCACGGTGCCCGCGCTGGAGGGGCTGGAGACCTTTGCGCTCGACGGTGTGGAATACGAGGCCTTCAACACTTCGGGCGGGCTGGGCACGTTGACCGAAACCCTTGCGGGCAAGGCGCGGCAGGTGGACTACCAGTCCATCCGCTACCCAGGCCATAACGCCATCCTCAAGCTGCTGCTCAACGACCTGCGCCTGCGTGATCGGCGCGATTTGCTCAAGGACATTCTGGAGACCGCCATCCCCACCACCGATCAGGACGTGATCGTGGTGTTTGCCACTGCGTCGGGCCTGAAGGGTGGGCGGCTGGTGCAGGACTCGTACTCGGCCCGCATCGTGGGCACGCAGGTGGCGGGGCATACGCTCAGCGCCATCCAGCTCACCACGGCGGCAGGCATCTGCACGGCCCTGGACTTGGTGGCGCAGGGCCAACTGCCGCAGCAGGGCTTTGTGGGGCAGGAGGCTGTCGCGCTGGGCGACTTTTTGGCCAACCGTTTTGGCTCCGCCTACGCCCGGGAGGGCGAGCTGGTGCTGTGAAGACCTTTGAGCAAACCCAGGCTCAGCGCCCCGGCTTCTGGTACATGCCTTCAATCGCCTCGGCAAAGTGCGCCATCAGGTTGTTGCGCTTGAGCTTGAGCGTGGGCGTCATGAAGGTGTTTTCAATCGTCCAGGGCTCCAGCGTCAGGTGCACCACACGCGGCACGGCATAGCGCGCAAAGCTGGCGGTGTTTTTCTCGATGCGCGCCAGCACGGCGCGGTGCACGCTGGGGTGGTTCGGGCTGTCAGCCGCCTGGGGGTTCAGGCCCAGGTCGGCGGCCAGGCGTTGCCATTCGTCCAGCTTGAGCACGGCCACGCAGGCGATGAAGGGGCGGTTTTCGCCCACCACAAAGGCTTGCTCCAGCAGCGGGTCGGCCAGCAAGGCCAGCTCCAGGTCGCCAGGGGGGATCTTTTCGCCGGTGGAGGTGACGATGATTTCCTTGATACGGCCCTTGATATAGATGCGGCCGTTCACGATGTCTGCCTGGTCGCCCGTGCCCAGCCAGCCGTCGGGGCTCAGGATCTTGGCGGTGTCTTCCGGCCGCTTCCAGTAGCCCTTCATCACGATGGGGCCACGCACCTGCAGCTCGTGGTTGTCGCCAATGCGCACTTCCACACCGGGCAGGGCCTTGCCTACGCAGGCAGGGTCGTTGTCGTGCAGTGCGTTGACCGACACCACGGGCGCGGTTTCGGTCATGCCGTAGCCCTGAATGAGCGGCAGCCCCAGGCCCAGAAAACACTTGGCAATGGTGGGCGACAGCGGGGCGCCGCCGCTCACCGCCACGCGCACGCGGCCGCCAAACTGGGCCAGCAGGGGCTTGGCCACCAGGGCCTGCAGCACCGGCCAGGGCAGGGCGGCCATCCAGCCAGCAGCCAGGCTGCTGGCGTCCGGTGTGGGAGCAGCCAGCCCCTGGGCTGCACAAAACCGGGCCCAGCCCTTGTTCTGCGCGGCTTCATACAGCTGCATTTTCCAGGGCGTGGGAGACAGCTTTTCGAGCAGCTTGGCGTGGATGCGCTCGTAAATGCGCGGCACCGACACCAACACAGTGGGGCGCACGGTTTTCAGGTCTTCCGCCAGTTGGGGCACCGAGCGGGCATAGGCCACGCAGCTTCCTGCAGCGATGGGCAGGTAGTAGCCGCCCGTGCGCTCGAAGGTGTGCGACAGCGGCAGGAACGACAGGAACACATCATTCACCGTGGGCGCAATGCGCTCCAGCACCGCCTTCACATCGCTGACCACGTTGCGGTGCGTCAGCATCACGCCCTTGGGTTTGCCCGTGGTGCCTGATGTATAGACGATAGCCGCCAGGTCGTCCGCCTGCGGGCCTGTGACCTCGGCAGACGCGCCCGTTTGCGCCGCGCCGGTTAGCCACTGCGTGAGGGAGCCCACGGCGGGGCCGTCTCCGGACGCCGGGGTGGCCTTGAACGCGTCGTCGTCATCGGTGATCACCACGGCGCGCAGGGCCGGAAACGGCGTACCCACCGCACGGATCTTCTCCCACTGCTCGGCCTGGGTCACGATCAGCATCGATGCCTCGCAGTCCGCCAGGATGTAGGCGATGCTGCCGGGGTTGTCGATGGCGTGCAGCGGCACAGGCACGCCGCCAGTGGCCAGCGTGGCCTGGTCAGCGCACATGGCATTGAGGCCGTTGGGCAGCAGGATGGCCACGCGGGCTGCTGGGGGCAGTTGCATGGCGGTCAGGGCCTGCGCCCAGGTGTGTACGCGGGCAGCGGTCTGCGCCCAGGTCAGGCTGGCCCAGGCCTGGCGGTCGGGGTCAAACGCCCGGTAGGCCTCGGCGTGGGGGGTGCGGGCGGCGCGGTAGGCCAGGAGCTGGGGCAGCGTTTGCACGCTGCCGATATCGGCGGGGGTAGATGTCATCAAACTCGGCGGTAGAGGCTGCGGTGGCGAGTGACGCCACGGCCTCGGTGGAAACCCGAGGGATGATAACGAGCGAAGCCTTGGCCGGGCCGTGCACGATCACCTCATGTGTTGCAAATGGTGCGTTCCTGTTTGCGGAATGATCGCGGTGGCACCGGTGTGGTTCAGCCCGGCCTGGCGAGTGCTGGCTGGATTGCCGGGCCTCAGGTCGCGGCTTCCAGCCCCTGCGCAAAGTGCGCCTGCATGGCCTTCGCCGTGGCCTTGGTATCACGCGCCAGCATCGCGGCCAGGATGGCGCGGTGCTCGCTCAGGGAGTCTTCAATGCGGCCTTGTTTGAACAAGGAGTTGTGGCGGTTGAGCTTCATGACCTTGCGCAGGTCGGCCACCATCTGGCTGCGCCAGCGGTTGTCCGCCATCTCCAGCACCAGCATGTGAAAGCGCTCGTTGATGGCAAAGAACTTTTCGCGGTCGGCCACTGCGGCCTCTAGTTCGGCGTGCAGCGCTTTCAGGGTCTGCTGCTGCTCGGGGGTGGCGCGCTCGGCCACAACGCCCGCGGCGTCGCTCTCCAGCAGGCTGAGCAGGTGGTACACGTCGCGCAGGTCTTTTTCGCTCATTTCGGTCACATAGGCGCCACGGCGCACCTTCATCGTGACCAGGCCTTCGGCGGCCAGCACCTTCAGCGCCTCGCGCAGGGGGGTGCGGCTGATGCCGAATTCCTCGGCAATCTTCAATTCATCGATCCAGCTGCCGGGCTCCAGCTCGCGGCGGAAGATGCGCTGGCGCAATTGCTCGGCCACTTCTTCATAGAGCGCGCGGGGAGTGAGGGTGAGGGCAGACATGGGCGGATTGTAAGCTGCATGGAATATTTTGAATCAATAATTATGAATGATGTAAACTCGCCGCCACATCGGGACCAGCCCTCGCGCCGTTTTACGCACCTACGCCATCTTCGGAGAAGCTTTCGCCATGAGTGACAAACCCCACAACAACGCCCCCGAGTTCGCTGCCGCTTCGCTAGAGGCATGGGCCAAGGCCGCAGCCAAGTCGGCCCCCGGTGGCGATGTGAACGCCTTGAACTGGGTGACACCCGACGGCATCACCGTCAAGCCGCTTTACACCGCCGAAGACACGGCCAGCCTGCCGTACGCCAACACCTTGCCCGGTTTTGAGCCCTACCTGCGCGGCCCCCAGGCCACCATGTATGCGGTGCGCCCCTGGACGATTCGCCAATACGCAGGCTTTTCGACCGCTGAAGAATCCAACGCCTTCTACCGCAAGGCCTTGGCCGCAGGCGGGCAGGGCGTGAGCGTGGCGTTTGACCTGGCCACCCACCGTGGCTACGACAGCGACCACCCGCGCGTGACCGGCGACGTGGGCAAGGCCGGTGTGGCGATTGACTCGGTCGAAGACATGAAGATCCTGTTCGACCAGATCCCGCTGGACAAGGTCAGCGTGTCGATGACCATGAACGGCGCCGTGCTGCCCGTGCTGGCGGGCTACGTGGTGGCGGCGGAAGAGCAGGGCGTCTCGCAAGACAAGCTCAGCGGAACCATTCAGAACGACATTCTGAAAGAGTTCATGGTGCGTAACACCTACATCTACCCGCCCAAGCCCTCGATGCGCATCATTGGCGACATCATTGGCTACACGGCCAAGAACATGCCCAAGTTCAACTCGATCTCGATCTCGGGCTACCACATGCAGGAGGCGGGCGCTAACCAGGCGCTGGAGCTGGCCTTCACGCTGGCCGATGGCAAGGAGTACGTGAAGACGGCCATCGCCTCGGGCCTGGACGTGGACGAGTTCGCCGGGCGCCTGAGCTTCTTCTGGGCCATCGGCATGAACTTCTACCTCGAAGTGGCCAAGATGCGCGCTGCGCGCCTGCTGTGGTGCCGGATCATGAAGGAGACCGGTGCCAAGAACCCCAAGAGCCTGATGCTGCGCACGCACTGCCAGACCTCGGGCTGGTCGCTCACCGAGCAAGACCCCTACAACAACATCGTCCGCACCACCATCGAGGCCATGGCGGCCGTGTTCGGTGGCACGCAAAGCCTGCACACCAACGCGCTCGACGAAGCCATCGCGCTGCCCACCGAGTTCAGCTCGCGCATTGCGCGCAACACGCAACTCATCATCCAGGAAGAGACGCACATCACCAACGTGGTCGACCCCTGGGCCGGCAGCTACATGATGGAGAAGCTGACGCAAGACATGATGGACGCCGCCTGGAAGATCATCGAAGAGGTCGAAGCCATGGGCGGCATGACGCAGGCCGTGGACAGCGGCTGGGCCAAGCTCAAGATCGAGGCCGCCGCCGCCGAAAAGCAGGCTCGCATCGACAGCGGCAAGGACGTGATCGTCGGCGTCAACAAATACAAGCTGGCCAAGGAAGACCCGGTCGACATCCTGCAGATCGACAACGTGAAGGTGCGCGACGGGCAGATCGAGCGTCTGAAAAATATCCGGGCAAAACGCGACCCAGCGCTGGTCCAGCAAGCGCTGGATGCTCTCACTTCTGCAGCAGAAGACGGCAGCGGCAACCTGCTGGATCTGGCCATCAAGGCGGTGCGCCTGCGCGCCACGGTGGGTGAAGTGAGTGACGCGCTGGAGAAGGTTTTTGGGCGCCACCGCGCCGATACGCAAAAGGTGACCGGTGTGTACGCAGCTGCTTATGACTCGGCCGAAGGCTGGGACAAACTCAAGACCGAGATCAACGAATTCGCAGAAAACCAGGGCCGCCGCCCACGGGTCATGATCGCAAAATTGGGCCAGGACGGCCACGACCGGGGCGCCAAGGTGGTGGCCACCGCATTTGCCGACTTAGGGTTTGACGTGGACATGGGCCCGCTGTTCCAGACCCCCGAGGAATGCGCCCGCCAGGCCATCGAAAACGACGTGCACGCCGTGGGCGTGAGCACCCTGGCTGCAGGCCACAAGACGCTGGTGCCCGCCATCATCCAGTCGCTCAAGGACCAGGGCGCAGACGACATCATCGTGTTTGTGGGCGGCGTGATTCCGGCGCAGGACTATGAGCACCTGTACGAAGCGGGTGTGAAGGGCATTTACGGCCCCGGCACGCCAATTCCGGCCAGTGCGAAGGATGTGCTGGAGCAGATTCGCAAGGCGGTGGCGTAATTCTCATGCGCGCTATTGATCGTCTTTTCTGGGCAAAGCTCGACTTTGAAAACGCATGGCGTGCACACGCTGTTGCGCTTCGTTCGGTTCAGGTCGTCTTGGAGCTTCCCACGGAAAACGATCTCGCTTTAAGTGAAGCGTTAAGTAGAACGGATGGATTCGAAGCAGGCTTCGACGGCATTTATCCCCTAGAGGGGTTGCGCTTTGAAGCCCAGCAGGTTCAAGACAGTGAGTATTTCTGGTTGCGCAGGAATTGCTTACTGGGCATTTGTGCTTCGTTTGAAGACTATGTAAAAACTGTAGCGGCAGCCTTGTCCTATGAGCCGGGTTGGCGAGGTTTAAAAGAGGGTGCGCGTCTCCTCCAAGACACAGAGGCTGATTTTCATCAGCGATTCGCAGACCAGGACCGCGCATGGTTCAACGTAACAATTGGGAAGCCGCAAACGTATTTTTTTCCACGTCAGTTTGCGGATTTTCATGGGCTGAACGAGTACGTTGAGGAGCGCGTGAGAGAGGTTTTTTGGTTCCGAAATCAACTCGCACACAACGCGAACACGGCAGGAATGAAAGCTGGTTCGACAGGCAAGACGTTGGAAATTCTTGGCCTAACCGCTTTTCCAGGTGATCGATTGCAATTGGACTCTGCAAATCTCACGGCACTGACTCAATATCTCAGAAGCATTGTCATGTCCATTTCGGACGACTTGCCTTTTTTTGAGGCACGCCTCCCATGAGCTACTCAACCACGTTGTTGGCTGGGGTTCTCGGTTCGGACTCGTTGATCCAGCGCCGCGCCATGTCCAAAGCCATCACGCTGCTCGAATCGACGCGAGCGGACCACCGCGCACAGGCCGACGAGCTGCTCACCGCGCTCCTCCCGCACACCGGCAAATCGTTCCGCCTCGGCATCAGCGGCGTGCCCGGCGTGGGCAAATCCACCTTCATCGAAGCCCTGGGTCTGTACCTGATCGGCCAGGGCCACCGCGTGGCCGTGCTCACCATCGACCCCTCCAGCACCGTCTCGGGCGGTTCCATCCTGGGCGACAAGACGCGAATGGAGCATCTGTCGGTGCACGAAAAAGCCTATATCCGCCCCAGTCCGTCCAGCGGCACCTTGGGCGGAGTCGCAGAGAAAACCCGCGAGGCCATGCTGGTCTGTGAGGCCGCAGGCTACGACGTGGTCATCGTCGAGACCGTGGGCGTGGGCCAGAGCGAGATCGCGGTGGCGGGCATGACGGACATGTTCGTGCTCATGCAGTTGCCCAACGCGGGCGACGACCTGCAGGCCATCAAGAAGGGCGTGATGGAGATTGCCGACCTGGTGGTCATCAACAAGGCCGACATCGACAAGAACGCCGCCACGCGTGCCGAGGCGCAGATCACGTCGAGCCTGCGCCTGCTCAGCCAACACGGCAACCCCGAGAACGCGCACCACGATGAAACGCTGTGGCACCCGAAAGTAGTGCAGATCAGCGCGCTGCTGGGCCAGGGCGTGGACAGCTTCTGGGTCGCCGTCACGCAGTTCCGCCAGTTGCAAACCGCCAACGGCCGCCTGGCCACGCGGCGCGAAAAGCAGGCACTGGCCTGGATGTGGGAGCGCATCGATGCGGGCCTCAAGCTCGCGTTTCGTCAGCACCCGCAGGTGCGTGAGCTACTGCCCCAGATGCAGGCCGACGTGGCCGCCGGGCGCATTGCAGCATCCACTGCAGCACGAAATCTGCTGCTAGCGCACACCCATCAAGCGCAAGCAGCTATCAAATAAATAGTAGACACCAACCCATTCACCAAAGGACGACCATGCAAGACATCCTGGATCAACTGGAGAAAAAGCGTGCGCTGGCACGCCTGGGCGGCGGGCAAAAGCGCATTGATGCGCAGCACGCCAAGGGCAAGCTCACGGCGCGCGAGCGCATCGAGCTGCTGCTGGACGACGGCACGTTCGAAGAATGGGACATGTTTGTCGAGCACCGCTGCACCGACTTTGGCATGGAGGACAACAAGATCCCCGGCGACGGTGTGGTGACAGGCTACGGGATGATCAATGGCCGTTTGGTGTTCGTGTTCAGCCAGGACTTCACCGTGTTCGGCGGCGCCCTGTCTGAAACGCACGCAGAAAAGATCTGCAAGGTGATGGACCAGGCCATGAAGGTCGGCGCACCGGTCATTGGCCTCAACGACTCGGGCGGCGCGCGCATCCAGGAAGGCGTGGCGTCCCTCGGCGGCTATGCCGACGTGTTCCAGAAGAACGTGCTCGCCAGCGGCGTGATTCCGCAGATCAGCATGATCATGGGCCCGAGCGCTGGCGGCGCGGTGTACTCGCCCGCCATGACGGACTTCATCTTCATGGTCAAGGATTCGAGCTACATGTTCGTGACCGGCCCCGAAGTGGTCAAGACCGTGACGCACGAAGAAGTGACGGCCGAGGAACTGGGCGGTGCCGTGACGCACACCACCAAGAGCGGTGTGGCCGACATGGCGTTTGAGAATGACGTGGAGGCGCTGATGATGCTGCGCCGCCTGTACAACTACCTGCCGCTCAACAACCGCGAAAAAGCCCCGGTGCGCCCCAGCAACGACCCGGCCGACCGCATGGATCGCAGCCTGGACACCCTGGTGCCCGAGAACCCCAACAAGCCCTACGACATGAAGGAGCTGATCCTCAAGACCGTGGACGATGGGGACTTCTTTGAGCTGCAGCCCGAGTACGCCAAGAACATCCTCATCGGCTTTGCTCGCATGGAAGGCCAGACCGTGGGCATCGTGGCCAACCAGCCGCTGGTGTTGGCCGGTTGCCTGGACATCAAGTCGAGCATCAAGGCCGCGCGCTTTGTGCGCTTCTGCGATGCGTTCAACATCCCGGTCGTCACGTTTGTGGACGTGCCCGGCTTCATGCCCGGCACCAGCCAGGAGTACGGCGGCATCATCAAACACGGCGCCAAACTGCTGTACGCATACGCCGAGTGCACCGTGCCCAAGATCACCGTCATCACCCGCAAGGCCTACGGCGGCGCGTACGACGTGATGAGCTCCAAACATTTGCGCGGCGACGTCAATCTTGCCTGGCCCAACGCCGAAATCGCGGTGATGGGCGCCAAGGGCGCGGTGGAAATCATCTTCCGCGAAGACAAGAACGACCCCGTGAAGCTGGCTGCGCGTGAGGCCGAATACAAGCAGCGCTTTGCCAATCCGTTTGTGGCCGGTGCACGCGGCTTTATCGACGACGTGATCCTGCCGCATGAGACGCGCAAGCGGATTTGCCGGTCGCTGGTGATGCTGCGCGATAAGAAGCTGGAAAACCCATGGCGTAAGCACGGGAACATCCCTCTCTGATCACAGAGCGAAAGCGCCATGACCTTCGTGTTGCCAGTGCCGCGCGCATTCTTTGTGTCCAAGGTGGATGCCTGGATTTCTGGCATTGCCGTGGCTGCGGGTTTCACGTGCTTGAGCATTGCGGCGCCGATGGCGCTGTTCTCCACGTCCACTGCTGAGATGGCAGTGCTAGCCGGCATCGTCCTGCTGACGCTTGTGTTGCCGATATGGCTGCTGCTGGACACGAACTACACAGTGACGGGCGAGGAGCTGCGCATCCGCAGCGGCCCGTTTCGCTGGCGTATCGCCTTGAGCGAGGTGCGGGAGGTTTCGCCGTCTCGCAGCTGGATGTCGTCGCCCGCGCTGTCGCTGGACCGCATTCGTGTTCAGTACGGCATTGCTCGCAGTGTGCTTGTGTCGCCGCGTGAGAAACAACGGTTTGTGGACTGCCTGCGCGAGCGCTGCCCTGCGGCCCACATCACTGGTTTTTGAATTCCGTTTCGAGGAACTTGTTATGTTCACCAAAATCCTGATCGCCAACCGTGGCGAAATCGCCTGCCGAGTGATTGCAACGGCCAAGAAGATGGGCATCGCCACCGTCGCCGTCTATTCCGACGCCGACAAGGAAGCCCGCCACGTCAAGCTGGCCGACGAGGCCGTGCACATTGGCGCCGCGCCGTCGCGTGAGTCCTATCTGCTGGCCGACAAGATCATTGCGGCCTGCAAGCAAACCGGCGCACAGGCCGTGCACCCCGGCTATGGCTTCCTGTCTGAGAACGAAGCCTTTGCCAAGCGCTGCGAGGACGAGGGCATTGCCTTCATCGGTCCCAAGGCGTTTTCGATTGCCGCCATGGGCGACAAGATCGCGTCCAAGAAGCTGGCGAATGAGGCCAAGGTCAACACCATCCCCGGCTACAACGACGCGATTGCTGGCCCTGAGCAAGCGGTGGAGATTGCCAAAGGCATTGGCTACCCCGTGATGATCAAGGCCTCGGCCGGGGGCGGCGGCAAGGGCCTGCGCGTGGCGTTCAACGACAAGGAAGCGTTTGAAGGCTTTGCCAGCTGCCAGAACGAGGCGCGCAACAGCTTTGGCGACGACCGCATCTTCATCGAGAAGTTTGTGCAGGAGCCGCGCCACATCGAGATCCAGGTGCTGGGCGACAGCCACGGCAACGTGATCTACCTGAACGAGCGCGAGTGCTCCATCCAGCGCCGCCACCAGAAGGTGATCGAAGAGGCTCCATCGCCCTTCATCAGCGACGCCACCCGCAAGGCCATGGGCGAACAGGCCGTGCAACTGGCCAAGGCCGTCAAGTACCAGAGCGCGGGCACGGTGGAGTTTGTGGTCGGCAAGGACCAGGACTTCTACTTTCTGGAGATGAACACCCGCCTGCAGGTGGAGCACCCGGTGACGGAATGCATCACTGGCCTGGACCTGGTGGAGCTGATGATCCGCGTGGCGGCGGGCGAGAAGCTGCCCCTGACGCAAGCCGATGTGAAGCGCGACGGCTGGGCCATCGAGTGCCGCATCAACGCCGAAGACCCGTTCCGCAACTTCCTGCCATCCACGGGCCGTCTGGTGCGCTTTCAGCCGCCGGAGGAAACCATGTTCCAGTCCGACACCAGCAAGAAGCTGGGCGTGCGGGTGGACACGGGCGTGTACGAGGGCGGCGAGATCCCCATGTACTACGACTCGATGATCGCCAAGCTCATCGTGCACGGCACGGACCGCAACGACGCCATCGCCAAGATGCGCGCGGCGCTCAACGGCTTTGTGATTCGCGGCATCAGCAGCAACATCCCGTTCCAGGCCGCGCTGCTGGCGCACCCCAAGTTTGTGACGGGCGACTTCAACACCGGCTTTATCGCCGAGAACTACGGCAAGGGCTTCCATGCCGAAGACGTGCCGCACAGCGACCCGCTGTTCCTGGTGGCGCTGGCCGCCTACATGAACCGCCGCTACCGCGCTCGCGCCTCGGGCATCAGCGGCCAACTGGCCGGGCACGAGGTGAAGGTGGGCGAGCAGTTTGTGGTGGTCACGCTGGGTGCCGAAGGGCAGAACCAGCACCATGAAGTGATGGTGTCCGACTTTGAAGATAAATCGGGCTCTAGCGCAGTATCCGTAAGCGGTAACAGCTATCAAATTAGCAGCAATGCCACGCTGGGCCAGATCCGCGTGCAAGGTGCGTGCAATGGCCAGGGCTTCACCGCCCAGGTGGAGCGTGGCGTGGGCAAGAACCCGCTTGCGCTGCGCATTGCGCACAACGGCACGCAGATCGACACGCTGGTGCTGTCGCCGCTGGGCGCGCGGCTGCACAAGCTCATGCCCTTCAAGGCGCCGCCGGACCTGTCCAAGTTCCTGCTCTCGCCCATGCCCGGTTTGCTGGTCGATGTGGCGGTGCAGCCCGGCCAGAAGGTGCAGGCCGGTGAAAAGCTGGCCGTGATCGAAGCCATGAAGATGGAGAACATCCTCTTTGCCGCGCAGGATGGCGTGGTCGGCAAGATCACGGCGGGTAAGGGAGATTCGCTGGCGGTGGACCAGATCATTCTGGAATTCCAGTGATTCGTCCCGCCATCGGGTAAGCGATCCATTCAAGGGGCTTTGCGCCCCTTTTTTTTGAGTGTTTTTTCCCTCTTGCGCTTATGCACTGGGCGCGAGCAGCTATTAAATCAGGAGTAAATATGACTACCTCTCAACGCCCGTTCAAAGTTCTGGGTATCCAGCAGGTCGCCATTGGCGGCACCGACAAGCAGCGCATGAAGACCCTGTGGGTGGACATGCTGGGCCTCACGCAGACCGGCACCTTTCAGAGCGAGCGCGAGAACGTGGACGAAGACATTCTGGCCATGGGCCGGGATGCGTTCAAGGTGGAGGTGGACATCATGCAGCCGCTCGACATCGACAAAAAACCCGCCGTGCACACCACACCGCTCAACCACATTGGCCTGTGGATCGACGACCTGCCCAAGGCGGTGGAATGGCTCACAGCCAAAGGCGTGCGCTTTGCACCCGGCGGTATCCGCAAGGGGGCAGCGGGGTATGACATCACGTTTTTGCACCCCAAGAGCAACGACGAGTTTCCGATTGCAGGGGAGGGCGTGCTGATCGAGCTGGTGCAGGCACCGGCTGACGTGATTGCGGCACTGGGCTGAGCATTTGGCTGCGCGGCGGGCGGCCAAAGGGCCCAAGCCTGCTGCAACGTCGCTCATCTTCAGCCGACTGCGGACGCTGTTGAGCGACAGATGGCCACAGATGGCGACTTGTTGCAAGCAGGTGAGCAGGCGCTGCTGGGTGGCAGCCTGCAACGACGGCCAAATGTGCGAAAAACGCCGTCTTCAGCGCTCAAAAACATGGGCTTTTGCCAGCTGTTGTACCCACCTTTTAATTGGCACTTTTTGTGACCCTGTAGCGTGCGTTTGTGCCTTTTTCTGCTCCAGAATCCGCCCCAGCCGCTGCGCACCCCACCCCAATCCCATGAACTGGGTGGTGCGTGCCGAAGGATCGATGACCGAGTAAGCAAACCCTGGCCCACCGGTGGCAACCCGCCGCCGCAGGGCCAACGCCTTGATTGAAGGAAACCACCCGATGTCCACCACCCTGGCTCCTACCGCTGCCCCTGCCGTGCAGTCCGCGCAACCTGTTCAGTTGCACCGCCGCCCCCCAGCCCCTGCGGCGCAAGGCCCCTGGTCGGTGGATGCCATTCAGGCCCTGCTCGACAAGCCCTTGATGGACCTGCTGTTTGAAGCCCAGACGGTGCACCGCCAGCATTGGCCCGCAGGCGACATTGAGCTGGCCACGCTGCTGTCGGTCAAAACCGGCGGCTGCCCCGAAAACTGCGGCTACTGCCCTCAGGCAGCCGAGTTCGACACCGGCGTGAAGGCCGAAAAACTGATGGAGGTGGACGAGGTGGTGCGCGCCGCCCAGGCCGCCAAGGACGCAGGCGCTACCCGTTTTTGTATGGGCGCCGCCTGGCGCGCGCCCAAGGACCGCGATATCGAAAAAGTCAGCACCCTGATCGGCGCCGTGAAGGGCCTGGGCCTGCAGACCTGCGCCACGCTGGGCATGCTCGAATCGCACCAGGCACAGGCGTTGAAGGACGCCGGGTTGGACTACTACAACCACAACCTGGACACAGCCCCCGAGTACTACACCGATGTGGTCAGCACCCGTGCCTACCAGGACCGGCTGGACACGCTGCAGCATGTGCGCAGCGCGGGCATCAGCGTGTGCTGCGGCGGCATTGTGGGCATGGGCGAGGCGCCCGTGCACCGTGCGGGCCTGATCGCGCAACTGGCCAACCTGCAGCCGTACCCTGAATCGGTACCCATCAACAGCCTGGTGCGCGTGCCGGGCACTCCGCTGGCCGACAGCGAGCCCATCGACCCGTTTGACTTTGTGCGCGTGATTGCCGTGGCACGCATCACCATGCCCAAGGCGCGCGTGCGCTTGTCGGCTGGGCGCCAGCAAATGGGCGAAGCCGTGCAGGCGCTGTGTTTCATGGCCGGGGCCAATTCCATCTTTTACGGCGACAAGCTGCTGGTGACGGGCAACCCCGATGTAGATGCAGACGTGCAACTGCTGGCCAAGCTGGGGCTGAACGGCCACCGTACCACGACCACCACCCTGGACGGGCACAGCCACAGCGCTTGATGCCCCCGGCGCGGCGGCGTGCTTCTGCTGGAGCCCGCTGCGGAGCCACCGAACGCCGTGCCTCAGTGCCGCGCTACGTACGGCGCGGGGCACCGCCATTCAAAGCGGCTCTTCGCGCGAGGTCAGTTCGATGCGCTCCAGGGGCAGATCGGCTGCCAAGCGGTCCACCTGGGCCAGCCGCGCGGGCTCGGCATCGGCAAATTGCTGGGCAATGCGCCGGAACTCCTCGGACAGGGTCAGGAAGGCATCGACCATGTCGGGGTCGAAGTGGCTGCCTCGGCCGTCACGGATGATCTCCACGGCCTGCTCGTGGGAATACGAGGGCTTGTAGACGCGTTCGGAAATCAGCGCGTCATACACATCCGCCACGGCCATCAGCCGCGCTGACAGCGGGATGGTGTTGCCCACCAGGCCTTCGGGGTAGCCAGAGCCGTCCCATTTCTCCTGGTGGCTGTAGGCGATCTCCTTGGCGTAGCGAAAAAACGGGTTGTCCAGTGTGGTGCCCGTCTCGGCCGCAATGATGGCGTCACGCCCCAGGGTGGTGTGCGTCTTCATGATCTCGAACTCTTCCGGCGTGAGCTTGCCGGGCTTGAGCAGGATGCGGTCGGGGATGCCCACCTTGCCAATGTCGTGCAGCGGGGCCGACTTGAAGATGGTTTCGATGGCGGCGTCGGTCAGCTCGTCCTTGAAGCGCGGGTGGTTTTGCAGGTGGCGGGCCAGCGTTTCCATGTAGTGCTGTGTGCGGCGGATGTGGTTGCCGGTTTCGTTGTCACGCGTTTCGGCCAGCGAGGCCATGGCGCGAATGGTGGCGTCCTGCAGCTCGGCCATGGCACGCGTGCGGTTGGTCACCTCCTGCTCCAGAAACTGGTTGTGCTGGGCCAGAAAGTCGCGGGCGCGCTTGAGCTGCAGGTGGTTGCGCACCCGGGCCATCACGATGGCGGGGTTGATGGGCTTGGTGATGTAGTCCACCGCGCCCAGCTCCAAGCCGATACTTTCGTCCTCGGCAGCGCTCATGGCCGTGAGGAAGATCACCGGGATGTCTTCGGTGTCGGGGTTGAACTGCAGGCGGCGCAATACCTCGTAGCCGTCCATGTCCGGCATCATGATGTCCAGCAGGATCAGGTCGGGCTTGCTGTCGCCCGCCACGATCTGCAGGGCACGTTCGCCACTGGGCGCCAGTTTGACCTTGTAGTCGGTGCGCAGGAGGTCGCTCATCAGCGACAGGTTGTCGGGCGTGTCGTCAACGACCAGCACCGTGCATTTGCCGCTGGGCGCGAAGGGGCTATTCATGAACCGGGTCCTCCCTGTTGTTTGTGTAGGCGATGGAAGCCTGGCGCAATACCGCCAGTGCCCCCACAAAGTCGTAGCTGTCCAACGCCCGCTTCATCTGGCCATGCACCGGCCCCAGCAGGGCCTGCAGAGCGGGGGTGGATTGCTTGAAGATTTCGATGGCGTCGGAGTCGTCGTCGGCCAGCAGCGCGTCCAGTTGCGCCACCAGCTGGCGCGCGGTTGCGGCGTCGATCTGCGGGCCTTCGGCGGCACCCGCACTGGCGAGGTCCTCGGTGGGTAGCGCTTGTTGCAACGCCGCGACCAGCGCCTGGCAAGCCGCGTCCACCGGCTGCAGCAGCGGCTCCACCACATCGGGGGCAGCCTTGAGGGCAATGGCTTCTTCAACCTGCTGGGCCTGGGCCGCGAGGGCCGTGGCGCCAATGGTGCCTGCCGTGCCTTTGAGCGTGTGCATGGCGCGCAGGGCTTCGTCGTGCTGCCCTGCGGCCAGGGCAGCACGGGTGGTCTGCACGGCGTCGGCTTGCCCGGCGACAAACTTGCGCAGCAGGCCCTCGTAGGCCGCGCGTTTGTCCAGCACGCGCCGCAGCCCAGCGGATACGTCGAGCCCGTCGATCTGGCGCAGGGCGTCGTCGGCTGAATGCGCGGGAGCGGGGCGGGATGCTCCATCTGCGTTGGTGGGCTGCGCCACTGCCTCACCCTGCGGTTCAGTGCCTGCAGTGCCTGCAGTGCCTGCGTTGCCCGCGCCGGTGGCCACGGTTGCATCAGCAGCGCGCGGCACAATCCACTGCAGCAGGGCGGCAAACAGTTCATCCGGGTCGATGGGTTTGGCCAGATGGCCATTCATGCCAGCCTCCAGGCACAGGTCGCGGTCGCGGCTCATGGCGTTGGCGGTCATGGCCAGCACCGGCAGATGGGCCCAGGCAGGGTTCTGGCGCAGGTGCCGCGTGGCGGTCAGGCCGTCCATCACGGGCATCTGCATGTCCATCAGTACGAGGTCGTAGGGGGTCTGGGCCAGCATGTCCAGCGCCATCTGTCCGTTGCGGGCCACGTCCACCACCAGGCCCGCGCCGCCCAGCAACTCGACGCCCACCTGCTGGTTCAGATCGTTGTCGTCCACCAGTAATACCCATGCACCTGCAATGGCAGACAGGTGGCCCGCGCGGCGTGGCGCCTGCGCGGTGCGCCCATCGGAAGACCGTGCCTGCCCTCCCAGCGCACGCATGGCGGCATCAAACAGTTGCGAGGGGCTGACGGGCTTGGACAGCATCAGCGCCAGCCCGGCGTGCTCCAGTTCGTGCTGCACGTCGTCGCGGCCAGCGGCGGTCACGATGACCGTGTGGGGCGGGTGCTGCAGGCCAGCCAGCGCGCGGTGGGTGTCAAACCCGTCCATGCCGGGCATCTTCCAGTCCACAAACGCAATCTCGCAGGGGCGACCGGCCTGTTCGGCGGCGCGCGCCTGGGCTACGGCCTCCTGGCCTGAGGAGGCCGTGGTGACGGCAAAGCTCATGCGGGCCAGCATCTCGCCCAGAATGTGTCGCGCCTGCTCGCTGTCGTCCACCACCAGCACATGTCGCCCCCGCAGGTCGGGGGTGGGCAGCAGCGGCGCATGGTGCGCGGTACCCAGGCCCAGGCGGGCGGTGAACCAGAAGGTGCTGCCCACGCCGGGATGGCTTTGCACTCCTACCTCGCCGCCCATCAGCCCGGCAAGCTTCTTGGAGATGGCCAGGCCCAGGCCCGTGCCGCCGTATTTGCGCGTGGTGGAGGTGTCGGCCTGCTCGAACGAGCGAAACAGCCGCGCCTGCTGCTCGGCCGTGAGGCCGATGCCGGTGTCCTGCACCTCAAACCGCAGCAGCACACCGGAGTCATCGCGCAAGGTTTCGGTCACCCGCACGATGATTTCGCCCTCTTCGGTGAACTTGACCGCGTTGTTGGCGTAGTTCACCAGAATCTGCCCCAGGCGCAGCGGGTCGCCGCGCAGGTCGTCGGGCAGGGCAGGGTCCACATCGAACAGCAACTCCAGACCCTTGTGCGCGCATTTGTCGCTGACCAGGTTGGCCACGTTGTCCAGCACGCTGCGCAGGTCAAAGTCCAGCACCTCTACTTCGAGCTTGCCCGCCTCGATCTTGCTGAAGTCGAGGATGTCATTGATCAGGCCCAGCAGGTGCTGGCCGGAGCGCTGGATCTTCTCGACATAGTCGCGCTGGCGGGGCGTGAGGTCGGTGCCCAGCGCCAAGTGGCTCATGCCGATCACGGCGTTCATGGGGGTGCGGATCTCATGGCTCATGTTGGCCAGGAAGTCCGACTTCATCTGCGAGGCGTCTTCAGCGCGGGCGCGGGCAATCTCCAGCTCGTCCTCGTGTTCGCGCAGGGCAGCGTTGACCTTTTGCAGCTCGACGGTGCGCTCTGCCACGCGGGCTTCCAGGGCCTCC
This sequence comes from Acidovorax benzenivorans, assembly GCF_028680575.1. Classification (GTDB taxonomy): domain Bacteria; phylum Pseudomonadota; class Gammaproteobacteria; order Burkholderiales; family Burkholderiaceae_C; genus Acidovorax; species Acidovorax benzenivorans. Next base: position 85,394 of record NZ_JAPCKI010000010.1, read on the forward strand.
TCGTTGCGCTGGAGGGCCTCTACGAGCTCGTTCTGCGCAGCCATGGCCTGGGAGGTTGCCTTTTCGCGCTGCAGGAACTGCCGTGCCATGGCAAAGGCCAGCAAGAACGTGAGCAGCGCCTGGAACGCCGTGAGCCCGGTGGTCAGCAAGGTCTGATGCTTGACCTCGGCATTGCGCGAATCGCCCAGCAGTGCGGAAACGCGCGAGGCGTTGAGCGAAAGCTCCTGCACCGTATCGCGCAGGCCGTCCAGCTCGGTGCGCAGCCGCCGCATATGGGTCTGGCTGGAGGTTGCATCCACACTGGCGCCAAAGTAGCTGTCGCCCGCTGCCACAAACCGCTGCAGGGCTGCCAGCGCGTCGGCATAGATGGGCTCGTCCTGCATCAGCGTGCGCGAGGTGCCGCTCTCCAGCGCGCTGAAACGGCTCAGGAACAGGTCGTACCGCAGCTCCAGCTTGTCCATGGAGATACTGGCGGGGTTCAGCTCGAACTGGTGCAGCGCATGGTCCAGCTTTTCGTATTCCACGTTGAGCTGCAAAAAAGACCATAGCGCGTTGACATCGCCGCGCCGCATGACGGCCTCCACGCTGCGGTATTGGCTGTACTGCACGGCGGCTATGGCCACATAGGCCAGCACCAGCCCCGCAATGATGAGCCGCAGGATGTGTTGGCTGCGCAGCATGCGTGGGGGCCCGGGGCAGGGAAGGGCGGTTACCGGATGTGCAAGGCGTTGAGCTGCCAGGCCGCCCGGTTGTAGTACAGCTCGCTGCGCAACTCGGCCTTGGCATCAAATGGGAACACGATGAACAGCGGACCTTTTTCGCGGATGGGCATGGGCCGGTTGTTCATCAGGCGCGCCACGATCACGTCATGGCGCGTGGCGTCGTCCGCCGGGATCTCGGTTTTGTAGTCATTCAGGGCCACCGCCGTGATCTTGGTGCCCTTGGCGCCCACCGCTGCCAGCACATCGCGCAGCAGGGGACCGGTGAAAGTGACGGCGCTGGGGTACCAGGGTGTCTGGGTAGAGAAGCTGTGCTGCGGCAGCTTCTCCAGCATCTTCATGTCGAACTGCGCCTGCGCGCCCCGGTTGGTCTGCGTGATGGCGCCATCGATGGTCAGCACGACGGGGCCTGTAGGTGGCTCCAGGGCCTGTGCGGTGCTCGCTGCTAGCGCTGCCGCCCCCACCACCCATGTTGCCAATACCGCGAATGCCTTGGACAACGCCAATTCCAGCCCATAACGCCGATGAGATTGCATGGACATCCCCCTCCTGTTTGGCAACAGTCTCGCGGATAGACGCCCAAAATGTAAACTGATTTATTACCGCCGGTCTGCCTGAAGGTGGTTTTTGCGTGACGAGCGGCGACGGCTGGGTGGCAAAGCAGGCCAGTGCTTCAGGCGGTGGTGGTGCCGGTAGCGGCCATGGAGTCCCAGGCCTTGAGCGCCTCGGCGGTGTACATAAGTGCCGGTCCACCCCCCATGTAAACGCATACGGCCAACATCTCCTCCAGTTCCGCACGGGTGGCGCCCAGCTTTTGCAGCGCCTTGACATGGAAACCGATGCACCCAGAACAGCGCTGGGTTACGCCAATGGCCAGGGCAATCAGCTCCTTGTGTTTGCTGGTCAGCGCCCCTTCTGCCATGGACGCCTGCGCCAGCTGTGCAAAGCCGCGCATGGCTTCGGGCTGGGCCTTGCGAAAGCCCGCCAGGTTTTCGTTGATGTCTTGAATCAGACCCTTGTGGTCAAACGTGCTCATCCAGAGTTCCTCATTGGTGGGTGGCGAATGCCAGCGGTGGCAGGCGCCCGCCACGGGTTCATTTCTTCATGGGGCAGGTATTGATGCCGAGCAGCGTGTAAGCCGGGCAAAACCGAAACAGGCCCGTGGCCAGTGGCACCACTCCGAGCCACCCCCACCAGCCCACCGTGCCGGTGGCAGCCAATGCGATCAGGATCAGGCCGGCGACGACGCGCAGCACGCGGTCTATGGTTCCTACGTTGATTTTCATGATGGTTCCTTGCTCTGAGGTTGCGGTCCTTAGACGGACCTTTCTTGCACAAGGGCAGTGAACGCGGGATGCGTTCACTGCCCGGTCAATCGAAAGAGGGCGACGAAGGTGCCGCCACGGGCTTGCCCGCAGCCGCCCACGCGTCAAAGCCGCCCGTGATGGACTGCACCTGCAGGTAGCCCATCTCGTGCATGGCGCGTGCGGCCAGTGCGGCCCGGCCACTGGTCTTGCAATACAGCACTACCTTGAGGTCGCGGGCAGTGAGCTCGGGCATGCTGCTGAGCTTGAACTCCAGCGTTCCCCGAGAGGCGTGAATAGCGCCAGGGATATGTCCGGCCTGGTACTCGTCGGCCTCTCGCACATCGATCAGCACGTCGGCCGCGCGGATGGCTTCGTCGGCCTGGTCCAGCGGAATCTCCTGCACCAGGGCTTTGGCTGCAGTGACCAGATCGTGGGCTGTTTTCATGGGTTGTGTCCTGTAAAAAGAATGGGCGGGGCAGCTATGTCAGTGCAGTGCGACGTTCTCGGCGTCCAGTACGGTGAGCCCGATAGGGATGCTTTGGCCCACGCTCTGCGTGACCGTGCAATAGCTCTCGAACTGGCTGAGCACACGGTCGAGGTGTTGCAGCTGCGACGCAGGAACCCCCAGGCGCAGGGTGGCGTCCATGCGCAGAACTCGCAAGCGGCCTTCGGGGTTACGTCCTACCTCGGCCACCACTGTCGTGCGCAAGGGTTCGGGCGACTGCTTGAATTTCCGCAGGGCAAAGAGCAAAGAGTCGCTCAGGCAGTTGCCCACCGCCGCGCACAGCAGCTGCACGGGCGATGGCCCCATGCCGGAGCCCAAGGGCGCTGGCTCGTCTGCGATCAGAGTGGGCACGTCGCCGCCGAACGTGATCTCAAAACGGTAGTCCTGTTGTTGGACCAACTCAATGGCGATTTTTTCATTGCTCATGGGAATCTCCGGTGCACTCCATGCCAGAGTGAAGGGTGCCGTTCGTAAGGTGTCACAGTGCGTTGATCGGTATCTTGAGATAGGTCACGCCGTTGTCTTCGGGTGGGGGCATCTCCCCAGCGCGGATATTGACCTGCACCGATGGCAGGATCAAGACCGGCATTTCCAGCGTCTCGTCGCGCCGGGTGCGCATGGCGACAAAGTCGTCCTCAGACACGCCGTCGTGCACGTGGATGTTGTGGGCACGCTGTTCAGCGACGGTGGTCTGCCACGCAATGGCACGCCCGTGCGGCGGGTAGTCGTGACACATGAACAGACGGGTTTCACCGGGCAGGCTCAGCAGTTTGCGCACCGACTGGTACAGCGCGCGTGCATTGCCGCCTGGAAAATCGCAGCGCGCAGTGCCTACATCGGGCATGAACAAGGTGTCGCCCACCAGCACAGCATCGCCAATCTGGAAGGCCATGCAGGCTGGGGTATGACCGGGCACCGCCAATGCCCTGGCCTCCAGCCGGCCAATACGGAACACCTCGTTGTCTTGCAGCAGGTGGTCAAACTGGCTGCCGTCGGGGCGAAATGCAGGCTCCAGATGAAAGAGCTTCTGGAACACGCCCTGCACCTGGGCGATGGCCGAGCCAATGGCAATGCGGCCCCCGAGTTTGCTGCGCAGATAGTGCGCAGCCGACAGATGGTCTGCATGGGCATGGGTCTCCAGAATCCATTGCACCGTGAGACCATGGGTCTGCACAAACTCAACGATGCGCAGCGCAGAGTTCGTGTGGGTGCGACCGGACTTGGGGTCGTAGTCAAGTACCGAATCGACCACCGCACAGTGCCCACCGGGCTGGTCAAAGACCACATAGCTCACCGTCCAGGTGGCGTCATCGAAGAAGGCTTGGATCTGGGGTTTCATGGGTTCTTCCCTGCAGCGTTGTCAGTGTGCGCTGCCTGGCGACAGCGGCTTGATGCGGCGGGCACGTCAGCCGCGCTCCATAGGCAAGCCCAGGCGCAGGGCCACACTGCTGACCCCACCGCCATTCGCCACCTGGGTGTACCCCTGTGCCTGCAGCCACTGAGCAGCCATGCCAGAGCGCGCACCCGACAGGCAGCAGAGCACCAGGGGGCGGTTTCGATCCGGCAGGGCAGATATGGCCTGCTGGGTGAAGGTGTCCAGAGGCAGGTTGATCGATCCAGCCACGTGGCCAGCGGCAAATTCGCCCTGTGATCGGACGTCAACGACCAGCGGAGTGTGTGAGGTGTTAGCGGTACTCATGGTGGTGAAATGTTGCGGTCTGCGCGGTTGTGCAAATGGGTTAGTGAAGGGCGGGGGCCGAAATCTGCTGGGCATCCGTGGCAGCCTGCAGTGCTGCCTCATCCAGTCGGTTGACCAACGCCATCAGTTGCAGTTGCTCTTGCGCCATGCGGACCTGGTGCTGCAATAGCCTGGACTGGGATTGCAGCGCGTCGTTCTGGGCCTGCAGCAGATCTAATGTCGTTCGGTCACCCACCTGGCGACCCAATTGGGTGGCGTCGAGCCGCATCTGGGAGGCAGCGCGCGCAGCCTCCAGCGCCTGGGTCCTGGCCACCCCCGACTGAAGCTGCAGCCAGGTGGCGCGCACCTGTTGGGCCACTGTCAAGCGGGTGCTGTCGAGGTCGGCTTGCGCTTTGTCCTGCATGCGCAACAGTTCCTGTTGGCGGGCTTCCAACTGCCCCCCAGTGGACAAGGGCACCTGAATCTGCACGCCCACCAGGTACTGGCTGGCAGAGTTGCTGGCAGAACCCCAGCGCCCCGATCCAGACAGCCTGTCCGCGCCCGCCTGGGCCACCAGGTCCACCTTGATGCTGGCCGAGCGTGTGGCTTTTGTGGCTTCCTGTTCGGCCAGGGCCAGCATCTGGGCCTGGGTGCGCACCTGAAGGTTGTCTTGCGTGGCCGTGTCAAGCCATTGGGTGAGGGGAGGGAGTGCTGTGCTGGCACTGGCTGGCACGGTTTGACCCGAGAGCGGGGCGGGCCCCTGCAGGGGGGGCAGTGGTTTGGCATGCCAGCCCGTTGCCTGGGCCAGCGCCTGGAGCGCAGTCTGCACCTCTACGTCTGCGGCCTGCACTTGCGCGGCAAGTTCCAGTGCACGCGCCTGGGCTTCACGCACATCGGTGACGGGGGCGTCGCCCAGCGCAAAACGGTCCTGCGCCTCCTGCAGTGCGCGGTCCGTGGCCTCCTGTTGGCGCAGCAGCAATGTGTGCTGCTGCTGTGCCAGCACTGCAGCGAAGTATTGTTGAGCGGTCTTGAGCATCAACTGCTGTTGCTGCGAGGCCGCCTGCAGTTCGGCCAGGTCGGCGGACAGCATCAGTTGGCGCCCTTGGGCACTGCGCTCCGGGTTGTACAACGGCATGCGCGCCTCGATGCCCAGACGCGCGCCCGGCCCGCTGTGGACCGATGTATCAAACCCGACGCCAGGGGTCTGGGCAGCGCCTGGCATGGAAAAAGCAGCGCCCTGAGCGGAAGTGCGCGACCCCATGGCGCCACCGGTGGCCTGGGCGGACACCGTGGGGTTCCACAATCGGCTGGCCTGCATCCGGCGCGCCTCGCCAGCGGCCCGCGTTGCATCGGCCGCAGCCATGTCTGGGTGCTGCTGTCTGGCGGCAAGCCATGCTTCTCGCAAATCTGCAGCCTGGGCGGCACCCAGGCCACAGGCCAGCAAGGCAGCGCTCAGCAGTAGTTTGCGCATGATGTGCTCCTTTTCAGCAGCCAGGCCGAACACCCAGTTTGCGCAAGATGGTTTCCATGAGGCACCATTTGGTCAGACCGCTTTGCAGAAGGTTGACCCCTACGAATGCCGTAAAAGCCAACCACCATTGACTCACGAAGATGGGGCTGCCTGGGATGCCCAGCGCCAGGGAAAGCAGGATGAAAGTGCCAGCAACCACGCGAACGACTTGCCATGTTGTCATGATGAACTCCTTGATGAAAAAATGAATCTCTGCCTGCCTGTGCGCCCCGCCTGACGGGGGGCAAGGCAAGCCCAAGCTCAGGGTGATTTGGGATCTTGCAAACGGGTGATTCCCAGCAGCTTGAGCACGTATTTTTCGTAGATGGGCTCTGAGTTGCCGGATTTCATCTTGTTGATGAAGTATTTCTCGAAGGCGATCTTGCCCAGGTGCACCCATTTACCTTTCTTGAACCAGTTGACATTGCGCGGCGGTATCTGCGGCAGCGCCACAAATGCCGCACCGGTATCGCCCATGTCGGCCAGACAGATGGCGTTCCAGGTGGCGGTCGCGGTGGCTGGTTGTCCCGCTATCTCGGCGGCAATGTTGTGCACGATGGCCGACACCATGGTTTCGATCATGTAGCCCGTCTTGGGCGCTCCGGTGGGTACCGGTGTGACCTCTACCGGCGGGATCGCGACACAAACACCGGCCGAGAAGATGTTGGGGTAGGCCTTGCTGCGTTGGTGCTCATCGATCAACACGAATCCACGGGGGTTACAGAGCCCAGGAACGGACGCCACGGCGTCCACGCCCTTAAAGGAGGGCAGCATCATGGAGAGCTTGAAGTCCAGCTCATGCGCCTGGTACACCTGGCCCTTGTCATCCAGTTGCTCGACGAACATCTTGCCGGCATCGACCCGCGTGGTGCGCGCGTTGGTGATCCACTTGATATCCTGACCGCGCAGTTCGCTCTCCAGCATGCTCTTGCTGTCGCCCACGCCCCCAAGGCCCAGGTGCCCGATGTAGGGCTCACTGGTCACAAAAGTGATGGGCGCCTTGTGGCGCAGCTTGCGTTTGCGCAGGTCGGCCGCCACGATGAAGGCAAACTCGTAGGCAGGACCAAAGCAGCTCGCACCCGGCATGGCGCCAATCACCATCGGACCGGGCGCTTCCAGAAATTTCTGGTAGTCCCTCCAGAAGTGCTCGGCATGGTCCACCGAACACACGGAGTGGGTATGCCCGTGAACAGGGCCTGCGCCGGGCACTTCCTCAAAGGCGAGCCGGGGCCCGGTGGTGATGATCAAGTAGTCGTACGCAACGGTGTTGCCGTCCTCCAGGGTCAAACTATTGCCGGGCGCGTCAATGGATTGAACGGCCTTGGCGATGAAGTCAATCCCTTTGCGTTCCAGCAGGGGCCTGATTTGCAGCACGATGTCATCGCGCTGTCGCCAGCCCACTGCAATCCAGGGGTTGGAGGGGACAAACTGGAAATAGTCCACTGCGCTGATGACGGTCACTTTGTCCTGCGGGGCGAGCTTGCTGCGCATCTCATACGCCGCAGGCATGCCGCCGATGCCTGCTCCAACAATCACAATGTGTGCCATGGTTGTCTCCTGGGGGTGAACGTGGGTGTTGACCTCTGGCCGTTCAATGTTGAACGGGCGCCTCTGGAGGGCTGTACTCAGGGGGTTCTGCGGGCCCGGAACCGCCGGGTTCGGAGTCCGTACCACGGTGGCGATAGGCCGCGTAGTACAGGGTTGGAATCACCACCAGGGTCAGCATGGTGGAGACGAAGATGCCGAAGATCAGCGAGATGGCCAGGCCATTGAAGATCGGGTCGTCCAGGATGAAGAACGCACCGATCATGGCTGCCAACCCGGTCAGGACAATGGGTTGCGCCCGCGTGATGGCCGAGTGGACGATGGCCGTCTTGAGAGGCACGCACTCGCGCACCTGCAGGTTGATGAAGTCCACCAGCAAAATGGAATTGCGCACGATGATGCCGGCAAGCGCGATCATTCCGATCATGCTGGTAGCGGTGTATTGCGCGCCCAGCAGTGCATGGCCCGGCATCACGCCAATGATGGTCAGCGGAATGGGCGCCATGATGATCAGTGGCGTGAGGTAGGAGCCAAACTGCGCGACCACCAACAGGTAGATCAGTATCAAGCCCACCGCATAGGCAGCTCCCATGTCTCGGAAGGTCTCGAACGTGATCTGCCATTCCCCATCCCACTTGAGCGCGTAGCCCCTCAGTGCATCAGCGGGCTGGCGCACAAAGTATTCCTGCACCGACCCACCGTCGGGTGCAACGATACGGGCCACGGCACTACGTGCCTGGAACATGCCGTAAAGTGGGCTATCCACGCGGCCGGCCATGTCGGCGACCACAAAATTCACGGGCAAAAGATCCTTGTGGTAAATAGGCTGCTCACGCAAGGTGTCTGTCACCGTGACCAGCTCGCGGATCGCCACCAACTGGCCTTGAGAGCCCTTCACTGTGAGCCGTAGCAATGCTTCAAGATCGCCATGGCTTTCGGCGGGCAATTGCATCAGTACCGGTGCGGGGTACTTGCTGCCATCACGCAGCCAGGTGGCTGCTTCACCGGCAAGGCCCGCATGCAGCGTGCTCACGATCGCCTGCTGAGGAATCCCTAACAGCGATGCCTTGCGCCGGTCCACGATGAGCAGCTTGCGGGGCGCGTTGGCTATGCTGCTGTCATCCGCATCCACAATGCCTTCTGTACCTGCCAACGCGGCGCGTACGGCACGAGCCACCTCACGCCGACCTTCGGCTTCCGGGCCATACACTTCGGCGACGATGGGGGACAGGACCGGCGGACCCGGAGGCACTTCCACCACCTTCACATTGGCGCCGTGGCGCAGACCGATCTGCTGCAGCGCAGGGCGCACACGCATGGCAATGGCGTGGCTCTGATCCTTGCGGTGGTGCTTGTCCACCAGGTTCACCTGGATATCGCCCACATCACCGCCTGAACGCAGGTAATACTGCCGGACCAGGCCATTGAAATTGATGGGGCCCGACAAGCCCGCATAGGCCTGGTAGTCGGTCACTTCGGGCACCGTGGCTAGATAGGCGCCCAGCTCGTGCAGTACGGCGGCCGTGCGCTCCGCCGGCGTGCCCGCAGGCATGTCCACCACAACCTGGAACTCGGACTTGTTGTCGAAGGGAAGCATTTTCAGCTGCACCCAACCCAGGACTGGCAATGCGACAGAAAGGGCTATGAGCGCAGCCACCCCCAGTCCCAGGCGGCGGCGGTTGCGGCCACCGTGGTTGTCGTCCAGCAGGGGGGTGAACACGCGTTCGAACATAGGCGCGATACGCGCGCTCAGACCGCTATGCGCAGAGGTGGCCTGCCCCGTCTGTGCTCCGGCATGCTCTTTCATCCACAGGCGGGCCAGCCATGGCGTGATGACGAAAGCAACAGCCAGCGATAGCAGCATGCCCATGCTGGCGTTGATGGGGATGGGACTCATGTACGGCCCCATCAGCCCACTCACAAACGCCATGGGAAGCAATGCAGCAATCACGGTGAAGGTCGCGAGGATCGTTGGGCCGCCTACTTCGTCCACGGCATGCGGAATGATCTCGCGCAGGCTGCGGCCAGGGTGCAACTGCTGGTGCCGATGGATGTTTTCCACCACCACAATGGCGTCGTCCACCAGTATGCCGATGGAGAAAATCAGTGCAAACAGCGACACCCGATTGAGCGTGAACCCCCACGCCCAGGATGCAAACAGTGTGACCGTGAGGGTAAGCACCACCGCCACGCCCACGATGGCAGCTTCGCGCCGCCCCAAGGCCAAGAAGACCAGGGCAACCACCGAAGCCGTGGCGAACAGCAGTTTCTGAATCAGCTTTTGCGCCTTGTCGTTGGCGGTGGCTCCATAGTTGCGGGTCTCGGCCACTTCGACACCCTCGGGAATCACGGTGTTGCGCAACTGCTGCACGCGCTGCATGACTGCATTGGCCACATCAATGGCGTTTTCTCCAGCCTTCTTTGTGATGGTCAGTGTGACGGCAGGGTATTCATCCACGGTGCCTTCCTCGCCAGCGCGGCTGGCCTCAGCACGGCGGGGCACGCCGTGCCAGACATAGCGGCTGGCGGGTAGCGCACCGTCCTGCACTTCGGCCACGTCTTTCAGAAACACCGGTTTGCCAGAGCGCACGCCCACCATCAAATCCGCCACCTCGTCAGCGCGTGCCAAAAACGGGCCACTGTCCAATTGCACAGACTGGTCTGCGCCCAGCAGTTCACCCACGGGCAACCCCATGTTGGCGGACTGAAGCGCCCGCCGCAGGTCGTCCACCGTGGTGCCGGTGGCGGCCATGCGATTCGTGTCGATCTGCACCAGGATGGCGCGACCGGGCCCACCCAGCGTCTGAACCTCTCGCGTTCCGGGTACACGCTTGATTTCAGCTTCCAGGCTATGCGCCACGCGCTCCAGCGCGAAAGCGCCCGAGGTTTCATCGCGTGTGTGCAGGGTCAGCGTCACCACGGGCACATCGTCAATGCCCTTGGGCTTGATGATCGGGTCGAGAGCGCCCAGTCCTCGCGGTAGCCAGTCAGCGTTGGTGCGCAGGGTGTCGTGCAGTCGTACCAGCGCCTGGGTGCGTGGCACTCCCACCTTGAACTGCACCGTCATCACCGCCATACCGGGCCTTGATACCGAGGTGACGTGTTCCGTGCCCTGCATTTGCGACAACACCTGCTCGGCGGGTATCGCGATCATTTGCTCGACATCGGACACCGCAGCGCCTGGAAACGGCACGATGACATTGGCCATCGTCACATCGATCTGAGGCTCTTCCTCACGGGGGGTCACCATCACCGCAAAGACGCCCAACAAAAAGGCCACCAAGGCCAGCAGCGGCGTGATTTGAGCACTCAGGAACAGCGCCGCAATACGCCCTGAAATACCAAGCGAAGGGGAGGGGCGGGGTGTGTGGTCCATTTCAGCGCACCTTGGCCGCAGCCTGTGGTTGGACGGCAACGCGTTCGCCAGCACGCACGCCGCTGAGCACTTCGACCAGATCGCCCACGGGTCGGCCCAGGCGCACCTGGCGCAGCAAAGGGCGCCCTTGCTCGTCAAGGACATAAAGCCCGGTCATTTCGGCGCGGCGTACGACGGCACTGGCGGGAACAAGCAGTGGCACGTGGGCCTCGGTTGCAGCGTTCATTGGAGCGGATGCGGCCTCGTTGAGCCACAAACGGGCGAACATGCCCGGCGCTGCGCCGACAGTGCCTGCTGGGAGTTCAACGCGTACCTGGCTGGTGTGGCTCTGCGGGTCGACAGTGGGCAATACCTGCGCCTTGGACAGCGGCACGCTGATGCGGGATGGCGCCAGCCCAGGCACTTCCACTTCCACATTGCCTGCAGCGCTGCGCACGAGTGCCGCCTGCAACTGGCCCAGGGAGGCGGTGACGCGCATCTGAGTGGGGTCGTACACAGTCAAAAGCGGCTTGCCGGGCATGGCCATATCACCGATGGTGGTCGGCACCTGGCCAACCACCCCGCTGAACGGGGCCTTGATGACATAGAAGCCGGACTGCGTGATTGCTGCGCCCGACTGTGCTTGCGCGGCCTGAACCTGGGCCTGGCTGGCGCGCCACTGCGCCTCTGCCCGATCCAGCGCCGCCTGGCTGATGTATTGCTTTTGGAACAGTTGCTTCTGGCGGTCGTATTCCTTGGACGCCACCTGCTGGGCGGCACGCGCGGCCTCCACCTGGGCCGCACTGGCCGTCGCGCTCTGCTGCGCTGCACGCGCATCGATGCGCACCAAGTCCTGGCCCGCCGTGACGCGGTCGCCAGCCCGCACATTCAGCTGTATGACAGCCCCTTGCACTTGGGCCGACAAGGTGGCGTCGCGGACAGCCTCCACCTGGGCGTCGATGCTGCTGGCCCACTGCATGGAGGCAGGTTTGACCACGTAGCTGGCGATAGGGGGCTGTGTGTTGTCACCCGCAGCCCAGGCGCTGGATACGCTCAGGGCAAGCGCTGCGGTCAACATGTGCGAGGACTTCATGCAGGACTCCGGTAGGACTTTCTTTGATTATTTAACTAATCAATTAATTAGTCAATAATGTATCATGCACAACATTGCACGGAGGTCCAGTGATGAAAGAGATGCCCCCCGAAGCCCTTGAACAGGTTGCTTCCTATTTCCAGGTTCTGGCCGAACCTACGAGGTTGCGCATCCTCAATCTGCTGCGCACCGGAGAGCGCAACGTGGGTGAGCTGGCGCAGGCCTGCGGATACACAGCCGCCAACGTATCGCGCCATCTATCGCTCATGACCCAAAATGGGCTCGTCTCCAGGGAGGGGCGGGGCACCAGCGTGTACTACCGGCTGACGGACGAGTCTGTGGATGCGTTGTGCGACCTTGTCTGCGACAACATAGCCCGCCGCTTGGAGCGCGACACTGCGGCGCGGGCGCTTTTCAAGACGCCGCGGTGACCGGCCGGCTTCACTGTTTGTTCCACGCGGTATTGGGGCATGTCATCAATCAATCCTGAAAGCGTGGAAGTGTTGTTCCGCCCAGGCCAACTGCATCGTGGATGCAGCCAGATGGATGACTGCTAGGAAGTTGCAGCAAGCGACACCAGAAGCCGCTGGGCCGTCTTGCACGCTGCCGCGTGCCAGGAGGGCGAAGCCCCAACGTGACTAGCCGCATCCATTCCCCCACGCTGGAGAACTGCAGTTCACGCGGTTATCGCCGTTGCTGGTGGGCCTGGAACACCTCGTCGACCCAACTCGTCGGCAGTGCCCTGTCTACCCCGGGGAATCAGCAGCTTAGATGGTCAAGCTCTAAACCCCTTGAAATGGATGCCACCAAGGGGGCTCAAATATTTCTTGCCATGTCTCTTGAAACAACATAGGCAGTGGTGCCCCTATCCGATAATTGAAATAGTTTTTATATCTTTGGTGCAGGCATGAGCAGTCCGTCCCCTTCGCTTCAGTACGTCCCTCTGTACCCCACCGACAACGACGACGCGCTGACAGCGCTAAAGTCGGAAGAGAGTTGGTTCGGCCAAAGCTTTTCGGGGGGCGGCAACGGTATCGGCGCAAGTGTCTTGGGGGTGTATCAATTCGATCCATCCACGGACATCGGTAACTTTACGGTCCAGGGTTTATCGGTTCGCAATTTGGCAGGAGGCGTGAAGTGGGGCATCGAAGGGCTCGAGAGCGGGGCTTCCTTGACCTACAGCTTTCTCGTGCAGGGCGTGTCGCTGTACGAAGAGGATGAAGGAAACAGTGCCATCACCTCGTCCTTCAGCGCGGCACAGAAAGCCGCCGCGCAGACGGCCATGCAGAAATATGCCAACATAGCGAACCTCACTTTCACGCAAGTGACGGACACGGCCACCTCGGCGGGAGACATCCGCTGGGGCAATTCAGACATGCCACCGACTGCATGGGCATACTTTCCGTCCACATCGGGGGCTGGGGGGAACATCTGGTTTGGCACGGCCTACAGTGACTACCAGAATCCCGTGGTCGGCGGCTACGGGTACCACACGTTCATCCATGAGCTGGGCCACGCGATGGGCTTGAACCATCCGCATACATCCACGGCCAACACGCCTGTACCTGGGCATGACGTGTTGCAGTACTCCATCATGAGCTACCGCGGGTATGTGGGGCAAACCTTGGGTTCGGGCTACAGCCTGAGCTACTTCCCGACAACGCCGATGATCGACGACGTTGCCGCGCTGCAGGCCATTTATGGCGCCAATATGACCTACAAGGCGACGAATACCGTCTATTCGTGGGGAGCCGGCGCCCAGATATTCGAGACCATTTGGGACGCGGGTGGCATCGACCACATTGATGCATCTAATCAGACCCAGAGCGCCATCATCAACCTTCGTCCCGGCACGCTGTCGTCCATTGGCGCGTCCATCTGGAACGGAAGCTTCTATATGCGAGACACGCTCGGCATCGCCTACGGTGCGGTGATCGAGAACGCCACAGGTACGGGCTATTCAGACATCATCTACGGCAACTCGGCAGCCAACTCGCTCGCGGGTGGCGCTGGCAACGATACTTTGGATGGCGGGCAAGGCAACGACACCCTCAGCGGCGGGGCGGGGACGGACACGATCGTGCTGGCTGGCGCCCGCAACGCCTATGGGGTCACCATGTCCACCTCCGCAGAAGTTGTTCTCACGGGCAACGGACAAATGGTGACTGCACGTGATGCCGAGCAATTCCAGTTCGCCGACGGCACACAAACGCTGAGTGAACTCCTCGGAAATACGCCAACTTCCGGCCCAGATCAGATCACCGGCACCGCCGACGCCGACGCCATCAATGCACTGGCGGGCAATGACAGAGTTCTTGGATTGGACGGCAACGACACCCTGATCGGCGGGACAGGCAACGACACGCTGGAGGGTGGCGCGGGCGACGACACCTATGAGGTGGATGTGACCGCAGACGTGATCGTGGAGACGGCTGACAACGGAACGGACCTGGTGCGCGTGCACCTGGCTTCGGGCGTTTTTACGCTGACTGATAACCTGGAAAGAGCCATCGTCACCTCTGCTGCAGCAGTCGGCATCACAGGCAACGGCCTGGCCAACCTGCTGACCGGTAACGCCGGGGCCAACACTCTCACAGGTGCCGAGGGCAACGACACGCTGGATGGCGGAGCGGGCGGAGACCGCCTGGTGGGCGGAGCAGGGGACGACAGGTACATCGTGAACATGGCCAGCGATGTGATCGTGGAAGCTGCGTCGGAGGGGGTTGATCGCGTCCAGGTCAGCTTCACGACGACAGGCACTTATGTGCTGTCAGCCAATGTGGAGAACGCCACGGTCGTCAATGCGCTGAACGTGAACCTGACGGGCAATGCCGAGAGCAACCTGCTCACCGGTGGTGACGGCGTCAACCTGCTCAGTGGTCTGGCGGGCAACGACACCCTCGTGGGCGGGCTGGGCAAAGATACGCTGGATGGCGGGACTGGTGACGACACGGGGATCTTGCTGGGCAATCCGGGAGACTACACAGTCAGTCGGACCGCCACTGACGTGATCCTCACCCGCACTGGCCAGATCGTGACCACCCGTGGTGTTGAGAATTTCGTGTTCGACGGCGCCGTGACACGCACATTGGCACAACTGCTCGGAAACTCCATCAGCGCTTTTGCCGACACGGTGACTGGCACCACAGGCGACGACACCATCAACGGGCAGGCCGGTAACGACAGCATTATCGGTCTGGACGGCAACGACACCCTGATCGGCGGGACAGGCAACGACACGCTGGAGGGTGGCGCGGGCGACGACACCTATGAGGTGGATGTGACCGCAGACGTGATCGTGGAGACGACAGACAACGGCACGGACCTGGTGCGCGTGAACCTGGCTTCGGGCACCTACACGCTGAGTGCTCATCTGGAAAACGCCATCGTGACCTCAACCGCTTCTGCGGGCATCACAGGCAACGGCCTGGCCAACCTGCTGACCGGTAACGCCGGGGCCAACACTCTCACAGGTGCCGAGGGCAACGACACGCTGGATGGCGGAGCGGGCGGAGACCGCCTGGTGGGCGGAGCAG
>NZ_JAPCKI010000010.1:100741-139083 GCF_028680575.1 Acidovorax benzenivorans
CCACGGTCGTCAATGCGCTGAACGTGAACCTGACGGGCAATGCCGAGAGCAACCTGCTCACCGGTGGTGACGGCGTCAACCTGCTCAGTGGTCTGGCGGGCAACGACACCCTCGTGGGCGGGCTGGGACGGGACACGCTGACCGGAGGTGCTGGTGCTGATCGTTTTGTCTTCTCTACAGCCCCCAGCGTTGGCAACGTGGACACGATCACAGACTTTCAGTCGGGCGTGGATGTCATTGCCTTGTCTGCAAGCCTCTACGCGGGGCTGGGAATGGCTGGAGACACTGTAGGCCTGAGCGCCAATCTTATCTACAGCGGCACTACAGGTATTCTGACCTACGACGCTGACGGCGCAGGTGCTGGGGCTGCAGTTCAGATTGCGCTGCTGGGCATGTCAACGCACCCTGCAGTTCTGGTCAATGATTTCCTGCTGATCTAACCGAATGCATTCCTTGGCCGCACTCCTTGGCGTCGCGGAAGCCAAGGAGTGCACAAGCTGAGAGTTTTGGCATCCGCTGAAATGATCGTGGTCAGCGTGATTTTATATTTAACATAATATACATCGTATCTACTGTAATGGGTCTGCACTCCCGCCGCAATGACACTACCTAGGCGCTTTCAACCCTGCCCATTGTCCAAGCCGCTACCATCAACGCCCATGAGCATTTCTTCCCAACCTTCCTCCACATCCTCCGTCCACTTCGGCCACACGGGTCGCGTCTGCATCGTCACCGGCGGTGCACAAGGCATTGGCGAAGCCTGTGTCCGTCGTTTTGCCGCTGAAGGTGCCAAACCGGTGATCGTTGATGTGGACGACGTTCGCGGCCAAGCGCTGGCGCGGGAACTGGGCGCGCTGTATGTGCGTTGCGATGTGGGCGATAAATCGCAGGTGGATGCGCTGGTCGCGCAGACTCTGGCGGCCTACGGGCGTATTGATGTGTTGGTGAACAATGCGGGCATCTTCCGTGCCGCTGACTTTCTGGACGTGACCGAGGCCGACTTTGACGCTGTGTTGCGGGTCAACCTCAAGGGCTCGTTCCTCGTCGGCCAGGCTGTGGCCCGGGCTATGGTTGCTTCGGGCGGCGGCGCCATCGTCAACATGAGTTCGGTCAACGGTGTGCTGACCATCCCCAACATCTCCAGCTACAACGTCAGCAAAGGCGGCGTGAACCAACTGACGCGGGTGATGGCCCTGGCGTTGGCCGACAAGAACATCCGCGTAAACGCTGTGGCGCCCGGCACTATTGCCACCGAGCTGGCTGCCAAGGCCGTGCTGACCAGCGATGAGGCCAAGAACAAGATCATGAGCCGCACCCCCATGAGGGGTGATCTCACTTTCCGTGCAGAAAACCCGGTTAAGAGCTACGGGTTAACCCGCACTTTTTTATTGTCTGGAATTATCAGTAGCGAATACGTAGACTGCAGCAGGCTTGCGACCACGCCAGCCACGGGAGGACCAGCTTGTCTAGCTACTACCTACGTTTCGTTGGCGCCGATACTCTGCCCAAATCGCTATCTAAGCGGGAAGTCGAAGAGTGCTTTGGGCTGAGCATTGAAGACATCCAGGAGCTGCGCCCGCCCCGGTTCAGAGGGACTGCACGCCTTGGCGCTGCAGTCCAACTGGTCATGCTGCGCGCCACCGGGCGGCACCCCGATGCCTTTTCAGGCCTCCCCTCCGTTTTGCTGCGGTACCTGACCTCAGCGCTTGGGATGAATGCGACGGATATCGCTTCGGTGACCTCGCTGTACAAGGACAAGGACACGCGATACGAACACCAGCTCTGGGCTCGGGAACGTGTCGGCTTCGCGGTAGTAGACGACACCACCAAACCGCTCCTGGCAGATGCTTTGGGCGAGCTTTCCGCCTCAGCGGTATCAGTCGATGACCTGATCCAACAGTCTGAACACTGGCTTTTTGATCGACGGATCGTCCTGCCTGGTGACCGGACATTGCGCGACATGGCGCGCATGGCATTTGCTGAACAGGAGAATGCAGCAATCGCAGCGGTCCGCACCT
This sequence comes from Acidovorax benzenivorans, assembly GCF_028680575.1. Classification (GTDB taxonomy): domain Bacteria; phylum Pseudomonadota; class Gammaproteobacteria; order Burkholderiales; family Burkholderiaceae_C; genus Acidovorax; species Acidovorax benzenivorans. The sequence goes on from NZ_JAPCKI010000010.1 coordinate 102,760, forward strand.
GCGCGCCACCCAAACAGGTTCAGGCGGCGCTCTCGCTCGCATTCTCAAAGCGATCAGGGCCTGGCGGTCACACAGTGCTGGAGTGGCTGCGCACACCCCCAGGGAAGCACGGGCAGATCACGCTGAGCGAGGTCACCAAGAAAATCGAGTGCCTCAAGTCACTGCAAGTTCACAAGTGGAAGCTGTCGGCGATTCCATTGAATCGTCTCAGGGCGTACAGCCAAGAGGTGATCAATCGTCCACCCTCCGCGACGAAGTTTCTCTCTGAGGATCAGCGCGATCTGCGCATCGTCTCTTTCCTGCATGTCACCCTCTTGGATCAGACCGATCTCGCCGCAGACATCGGTGCGCGATGTCTCACAGATCTTTATCACAAGGCCTCTGGCAAGGTCCTAAAGAAGCAGGCCGAAAGTGCTGTGGATCTGCGTGCTGAGCGCGTCAAGCTGAAGGACATTCTCTATGACACGCAGTTGACCGATGCTCAGATCGTCGCGGCGATGCGCGACCTGGTGCCCAAGAATGGAGAAAACTTTGCCGGTACGCGGGCTCAATTCGTCCGGGAAACACTGGTGAAAGAACAAGCGCCGCGTATGTCGGCCCTGCTCAATGCCCTCGGAGTCCTTGAGATCAAAGGCGAGGAAACGGACAAGGCGCTCAAGCAGCTCAAGACGCTGCGCGATTTGTCCAAACGCGGCATCAGCAGCCTTCCCGAGGGGTTTGATGTGTCGGTTGCGGACCCAAGCTGGCACTCGCTGCTTGAAGGCCCTGATCGCAAGGTTGCTCTTGCAGCTCTCAAAGCAAGCGCCGCGACTTCTTTGAAGAAAGCGATCAAAGGCGGAAAGCTGTGGCTGGAACACAGCAGCCGCCATCGCAACCGTGCCGATCAGCTGATACCCGAAACGCAGTGGGCCGAGAAGCACAAGTCGCTGATCCGAGCTTTGAGCTTGACGGACAATCCAGATAAGTTCCTGGAGCGCGTGCTGGGACGGGTCAAAGCGGGCATCGGCCAACTGGTGCAGGCCGTGGAGGACGGGGCCTTGACCATAGACAGCCAGGGGCATATTCACATTGCACCGATTCAGGCGCTTGAAGTCGAACCCCAGGTCACCAAGACACGCGAGAGCATGTTCAACATGATCGGCGATGCCCAGTTTGGCAACATGCTGGTCGAGATCGACGCAAAAAGCGGCTTTAGCCAGGCTCTGCTAGGCCGCAGAGCCAAAGACATGGCTGAACTGAAGGCCGTCTACGGCGCCCTATACACACACGGAACAGAGAACACTGCCAAAGGTGTATGCGCGATGATCCCAGGCCTGCAGGTGTCTCAGGTCTCTATGGCCATGCGTGCAACGGAGGCCAGTGGCCGTTTGCGGGAGGCCAACTCACGGGTCATCGAGTTCCAGCAAAGCATGCCTATTGCCAAACTCTGGGGCCAGGGCGACAAAGCATCCTCTGATTCGATGACGCTCGATACGTCACGGTACCTGCACTCGGCGCGTATGGAATACCGCCGCAAGCAGCATGGTGTTGGCATCTATGTGCACATGCTTGATACCTGGGCACTGTTTCATGACCAGCCTATCGTGATCAATGACCGGCAAGCAGCGCCAGCGGTGGACGGTGTCGAAGCGCACAACTGTTCCCGCCGCGAGGACCAGATCCGACTATCCCTGCTTGCTGTGGACACCCATGGCTACACCAACGCAGCGATGGCCATCGCCAAGTTGCTGGGCTTCGATCTGTGCGTCCGTTTGCGCCAATTGTCGGAACGTAAGATGTTCTTGGCCAGGGGGGACACTGTGCCGGAAGCTTTGGAGCGCCTAACCGTTGGGAAGGTCTCGCTTGGGAAGATTCGAGCCGGATGGATGGACCTACTGCACCTGGTTGCCTCTATCCGGCAAGGGCGCTTGACAGCTGGAGAAGCTATCGCCCGCCTTGGCAGCGCGGCGCGGGGCGATCCCGTGCACGCTGCCGCAGACGAATTGGGCAAGTTGCTGCGTACGATCTTTTTGTGTGACTACTTCACCATTCCCGAGTTTCGCCGCGAGATGCATGCCTTGCTCAACAGGGGCGAATCTGTACACCAGCTGCAGCGCGCTGTGTACCACGGACGTGTAGGAGTCTCACGCGGGCGCAGGGCTGATGAGCTGCGGGCTATCTCAACAGCGCACACCCTGCTGACCAACGTCGTGATCAGCTGGAACACCATGAAGATGCAAGATGTCGTGGATCGCTGGAAGGTGGCCAAACACCCCATAGATGAAAGCTGGCTGCGCCGCATCGGACCCGTGCACTTCGAGCACGTGAATTTTCGGGGGACGATTGCGTTCGACATGGATCCTTACATCGATGCGCTCATTGAGCGCCCAGCCAAGCAGCGTGTGGCACGTTTGCAGTGAATCGGTAATTTGAGCCACCACCGAGCGAACCAGCCGGAGTCAAGACCAGTGTCGAAGTCCTTGCGCCCCCCACCGTGAGCCCTCGCCCGTGCTCCAAGACGCACTCCTGGACGCGCGCAAGTTTTCAAATGTCAGCTCTTTTTGCGTGCGATTTACCGGGTTAGCAGCTTGCAAAAATCAATAAAATCAACAACTTAGAGTTTTGCTTAAAAAATAGTCACCTCTTTTTGCGTGCGATTTACCGGGTTAGCAGATCCGGGAAAAACCAGCTGCCCCAACCCCATCCTTCGGATTGCTGCCGCTCCATATGTGGCCGCACAGAACCTCCTGAGCACGACGGGCTCACCAGCGAGCACAACATCTTTCAGAGATCTTGTGACAAGGCTTCCACCAGTCGTTTTTGAATCTGTACATCTGCTGTTGTTGCGTCTGCTCTCGGGCTTACCGCCCATTGAGAGCACTGAACGGCCATTTTCCTCGCTTCAGATGTTGCCAAGCATGAAAGTCGGAAGACTGTCCCAATGATTTTTCTGCTCTTCTCGGCGTAAACACGTTGCCAGAGGCCTGAATGCTTGTTGGCGAAATCTTGCAGCAAACGCGCCAGCGTCCTGGTTAACTCCGCATCATCTTTGGCAACCAAAAGGTCTCCTTTTGGATTGAGTATTTTTGACACATCCATCGCAACTATGCCCCGGTGGCCGGATCCAATCTCTGTCTTGAAAGTCTCCTGAAGTTGTGAACAGGCCTTGCGCAGATTGCCCTCCAGCGCCTGCTCACTGGTCACCCGTTTGCATTCAACCCAAATTTTCCGTCCCTCGATCTTGATTCCAGTGTCGCTGCGAGCATTCAAGATCGCCTCCACGCTCCGAGCTGGGCGATGAGCCATGGCGGCTACGCTTGCTTCGAAAAGGAAATTACGTGCGGCCGTGGATTTTTGGGTCTCGCTGACTATATTGACTGGGCCGTTGACGGCCTTCTTTAGCTTTTCGATTACTGAGGTCAGTTCGAGCGGAGAAACGTCTTGCAAGGCCTTGTGAATTCTTGTGAACTCTACGATTTCAAGCAATGAACTTACGAAATCCGGAAATGCTTGGTTCGCCTCCTCAATGGAGGCAGTGAGGTACGCATACTTCCAGTAGCCGATGACTTTTTCATAGTTGGAAGTGCGTCCACTCTGAAGACTAATCCCTAGATTGGCCATCCATTTCATAGCATCCAGGTATTCTTGATGAATGTTCGAGAAGGAGTTCGCGGGGATCATTTGTTAAGAAGGTATATTTAACGGTGAATGCCCACTTTATAATCCAAGCTCTTTCCTGCCCACATACCTATTGGGAAGTTGTTCATTGCTGAACATCGAAAAACGTTTGGCTTGTAAAATTATCCGCCATTTCGATGCGTAGTCGGAAGTCAACGATCTCCTTTTTCTTCTTCTTACTCAGGATATGCAGTCTCACTGGCGAGTAATAGCTGGTAGTCGGGGGTACTTCGTATTTTTTCCCATAGATGGTGACCAACGATGCGGGCTCTGTCTGCTTGAGGACGGAAAAGCTACCTCTGCGCACAATTTCCATCAGGTTTTTTTCCTCCTCACCAGTACAGCCGACAGTCATCTCCGGCGGTGCTGTGACTTGTGAGCGCTGGTAGGAAAGCTTGCCCTCAATGATATCGCTGACTCGCGCCAGCGCCCGATAATCACTCGCGGGAATAATCGCAAAAATATCAATCTGTGCACTCTGATGCAGGTATCTAAGCACGTTTCTCGCTCGCCTTACGTAGTGAGCGAATCCAAGCATTTCCTCCATCTCCTCTATATGCTTAGGTGTATGGAAATTCCCCGCTGAAACTTGGTTTCCATCGACTTCCATGGCGAAAGAAATAGGAGCACACGGGTCAAAAATTGTTTCGAACAAATTGATGAGTGTGTCCAAGTACGGAGGGTTTGCCGCGTCCTTTCCCTGCCACACTTTGAGATTGGTGGTCAGTGTCGAGACAGACTGAATACCATCCTCACCGATTGGCGTGAAATTTATTTCTACGTCGAGAAGTCCACCGCATCCAGCGCCTGAAAATCTGATTTGCTTACGCCCAGTAGTTATTTGGCCAGTGATAATCTCAAAAATCGGAGGGTTACTCTGGGGCGCCAGTATCTTTAACACTGCTGGACGCGCCGCAGGGATGATTGTTATCGATGCCAAGTTGGCATCCTTATGCAGCACGTCGAAGATTTTTGATCCTTCAAACACGACCCCATCGAGTGGCAGCGTCGCTTCACGGCCCTCGTCAATGGACGCCTGAAGGCCCTTGCGCCAGACATCAGCTGATTCCTGTCCAATCTTGATGGAGAAAGACACGGTCTCTTTCGCGCCCACGGTAATCGTTGTGTTGCCACCCGAGTACGCCGTTGAAACAGTGAACCTCGGATCCACCGCTTGCAATTGATCGACCAAGGCTTTGTGCACATTGCCTATGGCTTCTGGATAAAACCCAGGCGTTCGGGTGCCCATGGCCATGGCCGCCATGCGATAGATATCCTTTTCATCGGGAAGCCGTTTGCCTTGCTCCATCAGAGCCCTTGCCTCAGCCGATTTTTTCCATGCTTTGAGCGTTTCTGCAGGGTACGAGTCCGGATCCCGGTCGATGACCGTCGAGCAGGTCTGGCATAGCCAGATGATGTTGCCAAAGCCGCGCCGGTCCTCTGCAATCATTGCAGCGAGATAACGCGGCCCCCCAGGCGATGCCGCATGAATATGCGCGCCGACCCCCACATTGGAGAAGTCAACTTCGCCCACTGGCGCGGAGGTGGTGGCGCGGCAATCGGGATTGGAGCAACGACCTGCCGCCCGCTGGTAAGCCTGATTCTTGGTCGGTTTCGTGAAGTCGTCGCGTGCCATTGGATCGTCGCTAGTTTGTATGCAGATACTGTGTGGAGCTTTTTCGCCGACTGACGGCCGACGTGCAAGCAATCAATGGCCGTCCATCGGTTTTTTCTTGCGAGCGGGCCTGGGCGGTGGTTGAAACTGCGCCACCAATCCGCGCAGGGTGTCAGCCTCCGCTTTGTGCTGCGCCACTGCCTGCAGTGCCTGCTGCAGCTCAACGCCTTGCAGTTGGTTCACGCGGGCGCTCTCGGCCAGCGAAGCCCGTGCGCTCTCCAGGTCTGCGGCCAATCGTGTCTGGGCTGCGTTGGCCTCTAGGACCTTTGTATGGTGATCACGCTCCACTTCTGCGAGCTTGCCCCTCAGCTGCTCCAGTTGCTGGTCTACCTGTGTTCGAGCAGTGCGCTCCCGATCAATTTCACGAAGCGCGCGGCGCTCGGCCTCGGCCGCACGGGAGGCCGCCTCATCGATGGCCGCACGCCCCTTGTCAAGTTCAGCACTGAAATGCTGCCTGCTCTTCGATTGCTCCAGCTTCAGCTCATCCACCTGCCTGGACAGCGCCTCACCTCTCGCTGTACTCGCAGCATGCGCACGCCGTTCTTGCTCAAGCTCTGCAGCAAGGGCCTGAGCTCGGGTCTCCAGTTCGGTGACTTTGGTCTGTGCGGTCTGTATCTGGGTCTCCAGGACAGCGCTTCGCTGCAGAGCCTCCTGCAGGCCTGCCTGTGCACTCTGGGCCTCTGCGTGTGCCTCGACCCGCAGGACTGCTAGCTCCTCGCGCGCCAACTCCGTTGCCTGGGCCCACATCACGCTGACTGCCTGGCCTGCAGCTTGTTTCAACGCGTCCGGAAGGTCCGGGTGGTCAATTTCCACCCGAGCTTTGCCGCGTAGGTCCTCCCAAAATTTGGCCAATGCTTCGGCCGGCGCGCTCATGGAGCCTTTTCGCACGTGCTGATACAGCTTGCTCGCGGTGGGCGTGATGCCGTACCGGAAGAACAGCAACGCGCAAACCTCGCGGTACAACGCTTTCGTGTCGCTGAAACGCTCCCGCAGGGCCTCAACTTCGGCTTGGATTTCTGATTCTTCGCTCATTAGCAAATAATACAACGTATAACGTAAAAATCAATGAGATAATTTCCAATCTATGGACATAATTACTCTAATGTCCATAGAATTCAGCTCATGAGCAGTTTGATCGTCGCACCAGCCGTTTTGGCTCATCTTGAGCCTTTGGAGGGTTTGGTGCTACCCCTTCACCTGTCCGGAGAGCGTGGCCGAAATCGGGCCCCGAGCCTGCCCCAGGTAGCGGCCAATGACGACCGCTCTGCAGTTTTGGCCTGGCTGGCGCGCTACAGGGATTCACCAGCCACGTTGGCCAGCTATCGCAAGGAGGCGGAAAGGCTGTTGCTCTGGTGCGTGCACCAGCACGGCAAGGCCCTGTCCGATCTGACCCACGAGGACTTCCTGGCCTACGAGTCCTTTTTGGAAAATCCCCAACCGGTTGATCGATGGGTCATGCAGGTCGCACAGAAGGCACCGAGGTCCTCGCCCCACTGGCGTCCGTTCGCCAAGCCGCTGGACCGGCAGAGCCAGCGCCAGGCACTCTCGATCCTCAACAGCCTCTTCAACTGGCTGGTTCAAGCCGGGTATCTGGCGGGCAATCCCCTTGCTTTGCGGCGCCGCAAGTCCGTGGCCCGACCCGCCAAGACCAGCAGGTTTCTGCCTCACGAACACTGGGCGCAAGTGCGTGCGACGATTGAAGCCCTGCCCATCGGTACACCTCGGGCTGCTCTTCAAGCGGCCCGATACCGGTGGCTTTTCTCCCTTCTCTACATCGGTGGCCTGCGGATTTCAGAGGTCTGTAACAACTCCATGGGCGACTTTTACTGGCGACGGGGAACCGATGGACGCGAGCGCTGGTGGCTGGAGATTCGTGGCAAGGGAGAAAAAACCAGAGCGATCCCAGCGACAGACGAGTTGGTCTCGGAGCTGATGCGCTACCGAAAGTCGAATGACCTGGGACCTCTACCTCGCGAGGGAGATTCCGCACCACTGCTCCTGCCGTTGATTGGGGGGGCTAGACCTATGGGACGCAGTGCGGTGCACGAGTTGGTCAAGACAATTTTCCGTGAAACCGCAACCCGCCTGCGCGCGCTGGGGCCTGACCATGAGGCCGCTGCCGCTCATGTGGAGAAGGCCTCCGCCCACTGGATGAGGCATACAGCAGGCTCCCATCAGAGCGACAACATGGATCTCAAGGCTGTTCGCGACAACCTGGGGCACGCAAATATTTCCACCACCAGCATCTATTTGCATACGGAAGATGATGCGCGCCACGACCAAACCACGAAAGCTCACAAGCTCGGCTGGTCTGGTTGACGGCTACAAGTCGCCGCGGGTTGCCTATTGACCATGCTTACCCTAGTACGCCGAGGGGAAGAGAAGACTCGGCTAGGATCTAGAACTCCCTCCAGCGCAGCGCATGGGTCAAGGCGGCGATTCAGTCCACCTGTGTGCGTTCGAGCGGTCGGTGCAACGCATTAAAAAGATTCCCAGGCCCCATCTTCGCCTCCGGCCGCCTTGGGCTTGGCCGCACTGCTGAATGGCACTTGGCGCACGGGCCCAGCCGCCTTGGGAGCGGACGCAGCCGTCATCTTGACCTTCAGCTCCTTGGCCAACTGAATTACGGCCGTACCCACTTTTTGGGACGCTTTGGAGAAGCCCGTGTTGTTCTCCAACTGTTTTTCGGCCTCTTCGTAAGCCCTCTGGTTGATCAGGTGCGCCACCTTGCCGGCTTCCTGGTGAAATTGACGATGCGATTCCAGTAGATTCACAAAGGAAGGCTTGCCGCCGTACTTCGATCCACCGGCGCCATACAGCCACTCGCCCAGATCACAGCAATCGTCTCTAAAAAGAGCGTCAGCATCAAGAGTTTCTCTCTTTGCAACAGCGGTACGCAACCTGGCGCGCCAGTTGGCATGGGACTGAATGGCGTTGTCCAGATTCACGCCCAAAGAGGCGCCGCCATGCCCGCTACCACCTGCAATGCGATCCAAGGCCTTGGTTGCTGGTGCAGCCACGCCGGTCGGCGCAAAGTGCACACGTGGCGTCTCAGCCTGCGCACGGTTAGCCTGGGCGCTTTGCTCATCGGCGGGTGACAATTTGAAAAACGCCACGGCACTCACCAAGTCTTGCGCCTGATTATTCAGACTGCTGGCTGCAGCGGCCATTTCTTCCACCAGGGCGGCATTTTGCTGTGTGACCTGGTCCATCTGGGTCACCGCTTCGCCCACTTGGCTCACGCCCTGGCTTTGTTCGTTGCTGGCAGCACTGATCTCGCCCATGATATCGGTCACGCTACGGATGGCGGTGACGACTTCTGTCATGGTTGCCCCCGCCTGATCAACGAGTACGGTGCCTTGTTCGACCCGGTCTACGCTGGCGGTGATGAGACTCTTGATTTCCTTGGCCGCGTCGGCTGATCGGCCTGCCAGATTGCGCACCTCGCTGGCCACCACGGCAAAGCCACGGCCTTGCTCACCCGCACGGGCGGCTTCCACCGCAGCGTTCAGCGCCAGGATGTTGGTCTGGAAGGCAATCCCATCGATGACGCTGATGATGTCGGAGATCTTGCGTGAGCTCTCATGGATACCCTTCATGGTTTCAACCACCTGGCCCACCACCTCGCCGCCATGCACGGCCACCGTAGAGGCGCTCATGGCCAATTGGTTGGCTTGGCGGGCGTTGTCCGCGTTCTGGCGCACTGTGGAATTGAGTTGTTCCATGGATGCAGCGGTCTGCTGCAAGGCACTGGCTTGCTGCTCGGTGCGCGCACTCAGGTCGTTGTTGCCCTGGGCGATTTCGGACGAGGCCGTCGCCACGTTCTCAGACCCTTCACGCACATGGCCCACGATGCGCGACAGGCTTTGCTGCATCTCCGCCAGGGCATGCAGCAGGCGGGCAGGCTCGTCCTTGCCCTGGGCGTCGATGTCGATCGACAAATTGCCCCGGCTGATTTCTTCGGCCGCCTCTACCGCACGCTGCACTGGGGTGGTGATGGAACGCGTGGCCCACACGGCAAACAGCAGCCCCAGCATCAAGGACACTCCTGCACCGACGCCCAGCGTCCACTGGCTCGTGACGGCTGTTTTCAGAACAGACTCTTCAAAAGCAATCAATTCGTCATGGGTGTATTTGGTAACAGCTTCCAGGGCTTTGATGTAGTTCTGCGCCAGAGGGCGCAACTCGCTGTCAACCAGTGCAAAAACGTCCTCACCGGCCTTTTTGCGCTCCAGCAACTTCGCCCGTGCAGCGAGGTAGGTCTTGCGTGCCGACGCCACATTGGCCAACAGCTCCTTGCTCTTGGCGCCCTCCATCAGCCCTTCCAGCTTCTTTTGTCCTTCAGTCACCTCCTTGGTGGTGGCAGCCATCTCCGCGCCCAAGGATGAGATGTACGCAGCATCCGATGTTTTGAGCGCCGCTGAGGCTCGTGCCCAGTTCAAATCAATGGCGGCCTTCCAATTCATGGCTAACTCATTGCGCTCAATTTCTATGGATGAAATGCGCACGGTGGCTTCTTTGAGAGTCGATAGACGCCAAACACCAACAGTGGCAATCAGGGCAGTGATCAAGAGGATGAGGCCAAATGCCAATCCCAAGCGGGTACCGATTTTGAGGTGGTTCATAGTGTCTCTTTATAAAAGGCTTATTGATGCAGCTACGCGGCCTTGCCGGATGGATGCAGCATGGGTGCAATCAGGCGATCAATTCGGGCGCCAGTTCAACGATAGCTTGATAGTGGGAAAGGAACACCTGCCCGCTGAGGCCATTCAGAAACTCGGTTTTTCTCAAACGATCCATCACAGGGCCCTTGACTTCTGAGAGATGAAGCCGCACGCCAGCCCCGCGTAAGCGCAGATCGATAGCTTCCAAGCTTTCCAGTGCACTCGCATCAATATCGTTGATGGCTGAGCACAGCAATATCACGTGCACCAACCCGTGGCGGCTGGCAACGGCGCTATTGATGCGGTCTTCCAGCGCGCGTGAGTTGGCGAAGTACAGGCTTTCGTCCACCCGCAGGCTCAGCACCCGTGGGCTCACCGCCACTGCATGGCGCTGCACATTGCGAAAATGCTCGGTGCCGACGACAAGACCCACCTCGGCCATGTGCGGGCGACTGGTGCGGTAGAGGTAGAGCGCCAGGGACACTCCTACCCCCACAATCAGCCCGGTCTCAACGCCCACAGTGAGGGTGGCCACCAGCGTGGCCACAACTGCAGAAAAGTCGGACTTCGCGTAGTTCCAAGTCTTGCGCAGGATGCTGAAATCCACCAGTGAGAGTACCGCCACCACGATGGTGGCGGCCAACGTGGCCTGTGGCAGGTAGTACAGTGCGGGCGTAAGGAACAGCGAGGCCAGTGTGATACCGGCCGCGGTGAACACACCCGCGGCGGGTGTTTGCGCCCCGGCGTCAAAATTAACTACCGAGCGTGCAAAGCCACCCGTGACCGGAAAGCCTCCGGTTAACGCCGCCGAGAGGTTGCTCGACCCGAGCGCTACCAGTTCCTGGTCGGGCTCGATGCGCTGGCGCCGCTTGGCCGCCAGCGTCTGCCCGACCGATACCGACTCCACAAATCCAACCACGCTGATGAGCAGTGCCGGCACCAGCAGCGCCTGCCACAGACCCAGATCCCACAGAGGCAGCGTGAACGGCGGCAAACCCTGGGGCACGGCGCCCACGATCTTCACGCCTTGAAGTTGCCAGTCCAGCGCCCAGGTGAGCAGCGTTGTCACGGCGATGGCAGCCACCGGCCCAGTCTTGGCCACCACGTCGGCCGCGCGCGGCTTCATGCCCAGGCGCTGCAGCAAGGGTTTGAGACCGCTGCGCACCCAGAACAAAAACGCGACGGTTGCAGCTCCAATGGCCAGGGTCAGCACATGCACCTGGCCGAGCTGTGACATCAGGGACAGGCTCAGATCCAGGAAGTTGTGCCCTTCGGCGCTCACACCCATCAACGTCTTGAGCTGGCTGGCCGCGATCAGGATGCCCGATGCCGAAATGAAGCCTGAGATGACCGGGTGGCTGAGGAAGTTGGCAAGAAAGCCAAGACGTAGCAACCCCATGGACAGCAGCAGCAAGCCCGAAAGAAAAGCCAGCGTGATGGCTACTGCCCAGTATTCGGGTGTACCAGCCGGGGCGTGCTGTCCGATGGCAGCAGCTGTCATGAGCGAGACTACCGCCACCGGCCCCACCGCAAGCACGCGGCTGGTGCCGAACACCGCATATAGCAGTAGCGGCGCTACGCTGGCGTAGAGACCCACCTCGGGCGGCAAGCCCGCGAGCATGGCGTAGGCGAGACTCTGAGGTATCAACATGATGGTGACGATGAGTGCCGCCACGCCATCACTCACCAGAGCCTCTCGGTTGTACGCTCGACCCCATTGCAACACAGGCAGTGAAGGCAACATGCGGCGCCAGGATGGCATTGTGATCATGGAAAGATACCTGTGCAGGCGCTAAACATCACAACTTCGATGGCGGCACGGGTGGTGCCAAACTGGTCAGGTTGATTCCGGCCTGGGCGGCCCGCTGTACGAGATCTGGCCAGGGCGTTGAACCCACTTGCGAAAGCGCCCAAAGCAAGGCTGATCGCGTACCGCTGCGGCAGTAGGCCAGCACAGGGCTAGGTAACTGTGTCAGCAAGTCACCAAAATCGCGTCCGTCCTGCGCGCGAACGCTACCCGAGACGACGGGCAGATAGGCCAGCTTCAGTCCGGCTGCGTGTGCAGCCGTCGCAATATCCTGTGAGCTGAACTGCCCTGGGCTTTCACCATCTGGACGGTTGCAGACTAGAGATTTGAAGCCGGCGGCAGCAATCGCCTGAAGGTCGTCTGGAGAGATTTGCCCAGTGACCGACAAGGCTTCGGAGAGAGGTACGGCGTTGAAAGGGGTCACCTCACGCTCCCATACGTCGACGCGAGCCTGCGCGCTCGGCGATTTCGAAAATTGCCATGCCGAAGAGCATGGCCGCCATGAAAACCGCTGCCTTCAGTTCGCCCGCAGCCATGGACACAATACCCGGACCTGGGCAGAACCCTGACAAACCCCAGCCTATGCCAAAGGTCAGACCGCCAGTGAGCAAGCGTTTGTCGATCTGAGTGGCCTTGGGCAGGTTCAGAGCGCCGCCCAAAAAGTTGCTGTTGCTGTTGCGCTTGCGCGCAAGGGCAAAGGCGAAAAAGCCCACTGCGACTGCACCGCCCATGACAAAGGCAAGTGACGGAACCCAAGTGCCAGAAAGATCCAGGAAACCCAGCACTTTTGACGGGTCGGTCATACCTGAGAGCAACAGGTCCAGGCCGAAAAGAAGGCCCACAAAAAATTCGGTGATGCGGTGCATGTAGATGCTCCTTACAGAACGTGGCGAATCACGAAGACCATGGCGAAACCCGCACCCATGAACGCTAGCGTGGCCACCAGTGAGCGGGGCGACAGGCGCGAAAGACCGCAGACGCCATGTCTGCTGGTGCAGCCCGAGCCGTAGCGTGTGCCCAGACCTACCAGAAGCCCGGCTCCCACGATGGTGGCGAAACCGGCGTCGATGCGTGGCGCCTGCACAAAGTCGGCAGGCGCCAGCAAGCCGCACACGAGAGGTGCAGCCAGCATGCCCAGCAGGAAGGCGATTTGCCAGCCGGCGTCTCCCAGCTTAGTGGTAACAGGCCACCCAGGATGCCGCTGATGCCTAGCACCCGGCCATTGACCAGGATGTAGAAGGCCGACGCTACGCCCAGCAGGATGCCGCCGAACAACGAAGCCAAGGGCGTGAAATTGACCCAATCAATCGTCATGACTCACTTCGTTTCACAAACACAAAATTGTTCGTACAGCACCTGCATCACGGCTAGCGCTTTGGGGCTGGTCAATGCGTAGTGGATGTTTTTGCCTTCACGGCGGGTGCTCACCAGTTCCTCATCGCGCAACACGGTTAGTTGCTGCGACAAGGTGGGCTGCACGATGCCCAACAACTCTTCAAGCTCACCAACCCGGCGTTCGCCCTGCGAGAGTTGGCACAGGATGAGCAGCCGGTCTGGGTTGGCCAGCACCTTCATCACTCGGCAGGCCCTGTCCGCGGCCAACTGCATTTGTTCCAAGTCCATCACGGAGTTCTTCATCGGTGCTTCTTTCTGGGGTGTGGCGGCCTACGACTTTTTATACGATAGCAATAATATATTGACAAATAAACTATCTGTCAATATATTATCTTTAGCTTATTTAAAAAGGAGCTGCCCATGACAAACGCCCCAACATCAACTCCTCAGCCCCATGTGCATGGAATGTTCGACCCAGCCACTTGGACGGTGTCCTATGTTGTGCACAACGGCCCTGGCAGCGAAGCAGCGATCATCGACTCAGTGCTCGACTACGACCCAAAATCGGGCCGCACAACGCACACCTCTGCTGACAAGGTGATCGACTATGTGCGCACCCATCAACTCAAGGTGCGATGGATCCTAGAAACTCACGCACACGCTGATCACCTTTCGGCCGCGCCGTACTTGCAGGCGCATCTCGGCGGAAAGATCGGCATTGGCGGCAACATCACCGCAGTTCAAAAGGTGTTCAAGGGCGTTTTCAACCTGGAGCCGAGTTTCAAACAGGATGGCTCGCAGTTCGACCATCTTTTTCAGGAAGGAGAAAGCATCCCATTGGGCATGCTGTCTGGTGAAGTGATGTTCGTGCCCGGTCACACGCCAGCCTGTGCTGCCTATCGCTTTGGTGAAGCGGTGTTCGTGGGCGACACCCTTTTCATGCCGGATGTGGGCACTGCGCGCTGCGACTTCCCCGGCGGCGACGCCCGCGCGCTTTACGCCTCCACTCGCAAGCTGCTGAGCCTGCCACCCGAAACACGCCTCTTCATGTGTCACGACTACCCCCCTAACGACCGGCCGGTGGCTTTCGAGACGACGGTGGCCGAACAGCGAGCTAAAAACATCCACGTGCACGATGGTGTGAGCGCAGATGAATTCGTGACCATGCGCACGAAGCGCGATGCAACCCTGGAGATGCCCACCTTGATCCTTCCATCGGTTCAAGTGAACATCCGCGCTGGCGAGCTGCCGCCCAAAGAAGACAACGGCGTCGCGTACCTGAAGATCCCCTTGAACGCACTTTGATCAAGTGCGCACATGGCTATTTAGCCATCCATTTTTACTTTTGGAGAATTACCATGACCAAGAACGTCGGCGGCATTGACCGCACATTGCGCATCCTCATCGGGCTGGCCTTGATTGCGGGTGCGGCTACCAACACCATCGGCATGTGGGGCTACCTGGGTGTCGTGCCCTTACTCACTGGCCTGATCGGCTGGTGTCCACCCTATGCCATCTTCGGCTTTAACACCTGCTCACTGAAGAAGTGAGTTGTAAGGAGGGCTGAGTCCGATCTGCCCATCAGGGTGAATGCCCCTTGAGCACATTCGCCCAAACTTATCGAAATCACCCAAATGACCACAGTATCCGTTTCGCTCGAACAGCAGGCCGACTACCGTTTTGAGATCCGATTTGGTGAAGGCATTTCTAGCCTGATTGCCGACGAGCCCTCACCGCTAGGTAAGGGGGGCGGCCCGTCTCCTGCGCAGTTGCTGTGTGCCTCGGTGGGCAACTGTCTGAGCGACTCACTTCTTTTTGCGCTGCGCAAGTTCAAGCAGGCACCCGAACCGCTGCGCTGCGAGGTTACGGCCGAGGTGGGTCGCAATCCCGAAGGGAGGCTGCGTATTCTGAGTATCCACTCCACTATCACCCTCGGGGTAGTGGCGAATTCGCTGGAGCACTTGGAGCGGGCTTTGACGCAATTCGAGGAGTTTTGCACTGTTACCCAAAGCGTGCGCCAAGCTGTCCCGGTGCGGGTCACGGTGATCGATGCTGCCGGCCACACTCTGCGCGATCAATCCTGAGCTGGCCCCATGAAAATCAAGGCCCTCCTTGTCGAAAGCTTCCGCTCCGGGACTATCGCCTCCGTGGCCATCGTTCCGCTGAGTCCGATCTTCAAAGCGGCGGGCCTGCGCATTGGCCACTACGGCCCGAAATTCGCGGGGCTGTACATCAGTGACCCCCAGCCCTGGCTACTTTTTGTGCAACACCTTGTCATCGGCTGGGTTTCAGCGCTGCCCTTGCTCCTCGTCTTGCTGTTCACCCAAGCCGAACGATGGCCAGTAATGACCGGTGCAGCGTACGGGGCGGCTTACTATGTGGCGATCAACTCGCTGGCATTGCCGATCTATTTCAACGACCCGCTTCCCTGGCAACTCGGAGCCTCCACCGTGCTGCCCAGCCTGATCGGCCATGTGATCTTCGGCGCAGTGATCGGCTGGACATCCCGGCATTTTGTGACCCGCACCAACCCGCGAAGGGTTGTGACGTGAGGCAGGTCGATTTGACCGGGCGCCCATGACCGCGGTGCTTGGGGCAGCGGCCACGCTGGGCGGCGTCTGGGCGCTTCGCAAGTTGGCCCACAGAGGCATCGTGCGCGGGTTGCGCGCGCCGCGAGTGCCTCATGAGCCCTTGGACGATGCATTTGGCTTGACCTCGGATCGTGTTCGGCAAGTCCATGTCCCAACTGCGGGTGGCAAACACCTGGCCGCCTGGTTGGTGTCACCACCGCAAACCGTAGCGGCGCCAGCACCTGCAGTGCTGGTTATGCACGGCTGGGGCGCCAACGCCTCCATGATGGGATCCGTGGTGCCACCGCTGCACGCCGCCGGATTTGCTGTGTTGCTGCTGGACGCCAGGTGCCATGGGCACAGCGACGATGAAACGTTCACATCGATGCCGCGCTTCGCCGAAGACATTGCCGCTGGTCTCGCATGGCTCAAGCACCAACCCAACATCGCCGCTGACCGCGTAGCGCTGCTGGGCCACTCGGTTGGAGCGGCTGCAGCGTTGCTGCATGCCGCACGTCACCATGACGTCGGCGCTGTGGTCAGCCTGTCTGCGTTTGCCCATCCCGCCGAGGTGATGCGCCGCTTCATGGCAGATAAGCAGATCCCATATGGACTGCTGGGCTGGTATGTGATGCGGCATGTGCAGCGGGTCATCGGCGTCACTTTTGACGAGATTGCTCCATTGGGAACGTTGCCTGCCGTGCGCTGTCCAATCCTCTTGGTGCATGGTCTGCGGGACCGCACCGTTCCGGTGGATGATGCTTACCGTCTGCTGGCAACATCCAGCAATGCGCGTCTGCTGCTGGTGGAGGGAGACCACGACCTGCGCGAAGCCATGGCACCCCACGCGCACGCCCTGGTGAGCTTTCTGCATCGCGCAATTGAACCGGCCACCCCCGCTCCGAGAACCGGAGCCGACTGAATCCATGCTGTCTTTGTCCCTAGGCCCAATTGCCCTGCCACTGGCGCCCTTTCTTCTGTTGATCGCGATCTGGGGGAGTTCGTGGCTGGCCAGTCGCCTAGCTCGCCAGGGCGCGGACAAGGTACCGGGAGAACAGGCGGGACGCACGGTGACCCACGCGGCGCTGTTAGGTCTGGTGGCGGCGCGGCTGGCCTACCTCGTGTGGCACGCGGATGCATATCTTGCATCGCCGTGGGCGGCATTCGATCTGCGCGATGGTGGATGGAGTGCGCCGGCAGGGCTGGTGGCTGGCGTGGCGTGGCTGGCATGGCGCGGCTCGGTCACGCCTTGGCTGCGCAGGCCGCTGGCGGTGAGCGGCACAGCGGGTGTCGCTTTCTGGTGGCTGGCAACCCTGGCCAGCGGGCTGGCCGGTACCCACAGCCTGCCCCCCGTTCAACTGGTTCGGATTGAGGATGCACGGGTGCTCAGCCTCACCGAGGCTGCGCGCGGGCGTCCAGTGGTGGTCAACCTGTGGGCCAGCTGGTGCGGTCCTTGCCGGGTGGAAATGCCGATGCTGGCGGCCGCTCAGCAGCGAGAACCCACGGTGGCCTTTCTTTTCGTTAACCAGGGCGAATCGCCCGCCACGGTGCAAAGCTTCCTGCAACAACAAGGTTTCACCCTGCGCGAGGTGCTGCTGGACAGCGGGTCCTCGCTCGGACAAGCCATCGCATCACGCGGTCTGCCCATCACGCTCTTCTTTGATGCCAAGGGCAGACAAGTCGATGCACATTTCGGCATCCTCAACCCCGCCGCGCTGGAGAGTCGCCTGCGCCAACTACGAACCGCCCCGAGATGAGCACCCCCACCCAGAACATGACCTCGAAAAACACCCCAGCGTTCAGCGATCCAGCCAACACCTGGAATCAGCGTTTCGCCGCACCCGGCTTCCTGTTCGGCGCCGAGCCCAATGGATGGTTGCGCGAGCATGCCCACGTTTGGTCACCAGGCGAGCAGGTTCTGTGCGTGGCCGATGGCGAAGGTCGCAACAGTGTCTGGTTGGCGGAACAAGGGTTGAAGGTTGATGCATTCGACATCGCGGCAACCGGCGTGGCCAAAGCCCGGGAACTCGCGGCGCAGCGGGGCGTGACGGTCAACTTCGCAGTGGCCGACTGTGATGCCTACGCCTGGCCAGACGCTGCCCTCGACGGGGTTGCGGCCATCTTCGTGCAGTTTGCCGATCCGGACTTGCGCGCGCGCCTGTTTGCCAACATGGTGCGCTCCCTGAAACCCGGCGGATGGCTCGTGCTGCAGGGCTACACCCCCCGGCAGCTTGACTACCGCACAGGGGGGCCGCCCTTGGTGTCGCACCTCTACACAGAATCCTTGTTGCGGGAAGCCTTTAGCGAGCTCGGCATTGACACCTTGCGTGAATACGAAGCCGAGCTGGCCGAGGGCAGCGGTCACCATGGCCGCTCTGCGCTGATCGGCATGGTCGCGCGTCGCCTGTGAAAACGGGGGACCGACATGAGCGATAACGGTGAGCAACGCACGCTGGGCAGCGTCCTAGTGGCCTTGCAATTTGGGTTGATCGTGCTGCTGACGTGGCTGGGATTGCCTTCATTCCTGTCGGATCACGCGCCTGCCGGCGCCTGGGTTACTGCAGTCGCGGGCGCGTTTGTGGGGATCTGGGCAGTGTCAACCAACCGGCCGGGCAACTTCAACATCAGGCCTGTACCGCGCGCCGGAGCGCGACTGATCCAGCAGGGCCCCTACCGGTGGATCCGCCACCCGATGTACACCGCGGTGATGGCGTGTGGCATCGCAGCCGCATGGGCCAACACAACCTGGCTGGCCTGGCTGGCTCTCGGTGCGCTGGTTGCCGTGCTGGTCAGCAAGGCTGTGCTGGAGGAGCGCTGGATGCTTATGGCGCACCCGGGCTATGCGGCCTACCGACGGGACACGTGCTGGTTTCTGCCGTGGATCGCCTAGCCTCGCGGTAGGGCCTCCGGCCAACAGCGATACGTCTACACGCCGCGAACCTTGTCCAAGCCTCTGCTTCACATCCACCATGATCCCCATTCATACACACTCCGCCTGGCGCGGCACCTCTGACTGCAGGTCGTGCGCTGTGCGTGAGGTCGCCCTATTCTCCAACCTCAACGAGGAGGACTTTGCTCTCATCCACGCCCCGATTGATGACATGGCGTACCGGGCGCACCAGGTGCTGTTCAACGAGGGGGACGCAGCGGGTGGCATCTTCACATTGCGCTCTGGCATGCTCAAACTGTCTCGAATCACGGGTGACGGGCGCCGGCGCATCCTGCGCTTGCTGCGTCCGGGCGATGTGGTCGGCTTGGAGGCGCTGGCCACCGGCCGCTACGACAGCGAGGCGGCTGCGCTGACCGATGTGACGCTGTGCCGCATTCCCACCGAGGTGGTGCACAAGCTGAATCTGAACTCGCCGCGCATGCACGCAGGCCTGCTTGAGAAGTGGCAAAAGGCGCTGCGAGAAGCCGACGATTGGCTGGCCTCGATCAACTTCGGCACCGCGCAACAGCGGGTCTGCCAGTTCATCCTCAAGATGCGCCACACCACCGATCCGGCCTTCGTCACGCTGTTCTCGCGCGAGGACATGGGCGCCATGATGGACCTGAAACAGGAGACGGTGAGTCGCGAGATTTCGGCGTTGGTGAAAGCAGGTGCCCTGCAGCCAGTAGACAAGCTGGGCCGTCTGTACCGCATCACGGACGAATCGCTGCTACACCCCGGCTCCAACCTTTGAAGCGCTGCCGCCTGAGGCTATTGGCGCCATAGGATAAGACAAACGCCGCCATGATCCATGTCATGAGCGGTGTTCCGTGGTGGGTCGACACTGAACTCATCGAACAGCCAACCGCTGTTCGGTTAATTGTTCAACCTTCCAACGGAGTCCCTCATGGAAAACGCATCGAACTCAAGCTTCCCCCACCTTAACGAAGCCGCACCGGCGTTCAAGGCCAACACTACCCACGGCGAGCGAAGCCTGGACGACTACAAAGGCAAGTGGCTGATCCTGTTCTCGCACCCAGCCGACTTCACGCCCGTGTGCACCACCGAGTTCATCGCCTTCGCCAAGGCTTCAGACACCTTCAAGAGCATGAACTGCGAACTGCTGGGGCTGTCCATCGACAGCATCTACTCGCACTTGGCCTGGATGCAAAGCATCAAGACCAGCTTTGGCGTGGAGATTCCCTTCCCCATCATTGACGACATCAAGATGGATGTGGCACGTGCCTACGGGATGATCCACCCGGGTGCGGCGGACACCCAAGCTGTGCGTGCCACCTTCTTCATCGACCCCGAAGGCAAGCTGCGCGCCATGGTGTATTACCCCATGAGCAATGGCCGCTCGATCGACGAATTCGTGCGCCTGCTGACCGCTATGCAGACCAGCGACGCCAACAAGATCGCCACGCCTGAGGGCTGGACACCCGGCTGCGATGTGATAGTGCCGCCACCCAAGACACCTGCAGCTATCGAAGCGCGCAAGGGCGAGGGCTACGCCATGAAAGACTGGTACTTCTCGACTCGTAAGCTCTGACCCTCTGGCCGCCCGGGTTCCGTGCTTCAAGCCGCGTCAGGGGCTTCACCGATCTCACGAAGCTTGCGGTAGAGAGACCGCTCGCTAATCCCGAGTTTTTTCGCCAGTTCGGCGCGGCTGCCGCGGTGGGCCTTGAGTTGGGCCTGCAGGGCAGCACGCTCGACGCTTCGCAATGAAGACTCCGCGCCGGATGCTGTGGCTTCCGGCGCTTCTGCGCGTTGCAATGCCACCGGCGAAGGCCTCGCGTCGGTACCCAGTGCGCGCTCCACATGCACTGGCTCGATAGTGTGGCCGTCGGCCAGCAAGGCGGCACGCTCTAGAACATTGCGCAGCTCACGCACATTGCCCGGGAACGGGTAGCGCTGGAGCAAGGCCAGCGTACCTGCAGACAGGCTCAGACGCCGTTGCGGCGCCACCCGCTCCAGCAGCGCTGCCGCCAGCAGCGCAATGTCGTCTCCCCGTTCCCGCAGCGCTGGCAGGGCAATGGGGAATGTGCTGAGCCGGTAATACAGGTCTTCGCGGAAGCGCCCGTCGGTCACCATGGCCTTTAGGTCGCGGTGTGTGGCCGAGACCACGCGCACATCGGTGCGCCTCAGCTCGTTGCTGCCAACGCGGCGGTAGGTGCCGCTCTCCAGCAGGCGTAACAGCTTAACTTGCATGGCTAGCGGAATGTCGCCTACTTCATCCAGAAACAAAGTACCGCCGCTGGCGGCTTCCACCAACCCGGGCTTGCTGGTATTGGCACCAGTGAAGGCGCCTCGTTCGTGGCCGAACAGTTCACTCTCGAACAGGGTCTCGGGCAGGCTCGCGCAGTCCACCACCACCAGAGGGTGGGTTGCGCGCGGGCTGGCATCGTGCACAGCCTGGGCCACCAACTCCTTGCCGGTGCCCGACTCTCCGAGCAGCAACACGCTGGCATGCGACGGCCCAACCCGAGCCACCAACTCCAACATGCGCTGGAAGGCCAGCGAACGGCCCACCAGCCCCTGCCGCACGGGCTGACCCTGGGCCACGCGCAAGGGCTCCATCTTCTCCACGAAATACGCCTGTTCACCCATGGCATCCAGCAGTGGCACCAACTCAATGTTCACGTACGACTCGCCCTGGGGCGTGTGGTGCAGGTGCAGCACGCGTTCGCGCTGGCCCGACTCGCGCGCACGTGCCAGAGGGCAGCTTTCGCCTGCCTGATCACACGGCACGCTGAAGTGGTGGGATACCTCGTAGCAGGTGCGCCCGACCACCGAGGCGCGCGGGCTGAACTGGCTACGGTAGGCCGCATTCGCGGCCAGGATGCGGTACTGACGATCCAGCAGGATGTGAGGCTCGGCCAGGCTTTCCAGGTACGAGAGCAATTCGGGCAACATGTGGGCCATCGGGTGGGTCTTTCGGAATGTTTCAAAGGATTCCAGCGGGGACCTACGGTCAATCACTGTCAAGTCCGACTGCCATTTTGACAGTCAACTGACTGTTTTGGCAGAAAAAAACGGCTGTGCCGTGGCAGTCGGGCTGCCCATCGCGCCGGGAGCCTTGAATTCGTTAGGTTTTTTGTACCGGCGCCTGTTGGCACGGCTCTTGATAAGTGAAAGGCGTCTGCCACTTCACCGATTCAAGGAAACCCCCGATGTCTGACCTGCCCGACGCACTCCTGTTGGCGCGCATCCAGTTTGCGTTCACGGTGAGTTTCCACTTCCTGTTTCCCGCTATCACCATCGGCCTAGCGAGTTACCTCGCGGTGCTTGAAGGCTTGTGGCTTAAGACCGGTCGCGAAGACTACATGAACCTGTTCCGCTACTGGATCAAGATCTTCGCGCTGGTTTTTGCCATGGGCGTGGTCTCCGGCATCGTCATGTCCTACCAGTTCGGCACCAACTGGGCGGTGTTTTCTGACAAGGCTGGCCCGATCATCGGCCCGCTGATGGCCTACGAGGTGCTGACGGCTTTCTTCCTTGAAGCCGGATTCCTGGGCGTGATGCTGTTCGGCATGAACCGGGTGGGCAAAAGACTCCACTTCACCGCCACGCTGATGGTGGCCCTGGGCACCTTCGTCTCGGCGTTCTGGATCCTCTCGGTCAACAGCTGGATGCAGACCCCGGCGGGCTACGCGATCAACGCCAACGGGCAGTTCATCTCCGCCGGCAGCTGGCTGGCCATCATCTTCAACCCAAGCTTTCCCTACCGACTGGTCCACACCCTCTCCGCCGCCTATCTGACCACCGCCTTCCTGGTGGGCGCAGTCGGTGCCTGGCACCTGCTGAAAGACCGCGCCAATCCGCGCGCCCGCCTCATGTTCTCCATGGCTATGTGGATGGCAGCCATCGTGGCACCACTGCAGATCTTTCTGGGTGACTTGCACGGGCTCAATACGCTCGAACACCAGCCGGTCAAGGTAATGGCCATGGAAGGCCACTACCAGAGCCACCCGGAAGGTGCACCCCTGATCCTGTTCGGCATTCCCAACAGCGCCGAGGGCCGGGTCGACTACGCGGTGCAGATTCCCAAGCTGTCCTCGCTAATCCTCAAGCACGACCTCAACGCGCCCATGCAGGGTCTGGACACCGTGCCGGTGGCCGACCATCCGCCGGTGGGCATGGTGTTTTGGGCGTTTCGCATCATGGTCGGCCTGGGCTTCCTGATGGCCGGGCTCGGTATGCTCAGCCTGTGGGCCCGTGCCTGCGGCCGCCTGTACGAATGGAAGTGGCTGCACCGTTTTGCGCTGGCCATGGGCCCCTCGGGGTTGGTGGCGGTGCTCGCGGGCTGGATCACCACCGAGGTGGGCCGCCAGCCCTGGACCATCCAGGGTCTGATGCGCACGGCCGAGTCGGCTTCACCTCTGGCAGCACCGGCCGTGGCAGCTTCGCTGGTGGCCTTTGTGGTCGTGTACTTCGCGGTCTTCGGCGCCGGCGTCCTCTACATCCTGAAGCTGATGGCCAAACCGCCGGTGGTACACGAGTCGGCACCGCCCAATATCCCCGCGCGCGCCGCTGGCACCACTCCCGCCGTAGCGCTGCACCCCGATGCCCTGGCCAACGAATAAGGGGAACCGTATGAACATCGATCTGACCATCATCTGGGCCCTCATCATTGTGGTGGCCGTCTTCATCTACGTGGTGCTCGACGGTTTTGACCTCGGCATCGGCATCCTGTTCAACACCTTCAAGGTGGGCCACGACCGCGATACCGCTATGAACAGCATCGCACCGGTCTGGGACGGCAACGAGACTTGGCTGGTGATGGGAGGCGGCGGGTTGCTGGCTGCCTTTCCGCTGGCCTACGGCCTGATCTTCTCCGCCCTGTACGCGCCCATCATCGCCATGCTGTTAGCCCTGGTGTTCCGCGGTGTCGCCTTCGAGTTCCGGTGGCGAGATCCGGGTCATCAGAAATTCTGGGATATGG
This sequence comes from Acidovorax benzenivorans, assembly GCF_028680575.1. Taxonomy (GTDB): domain Bacteria; phylum Pseudomonadota; class Gammaproteobacteria; order Burkholderiales; family Burkholderiaceae_C; genus Acidovorax; species Acidovorax benzenivorans. The sequence continues at coordinate 126,342 of NZ_JAPCKI010000010.1, forward strand.
CATTCACCGGTGGATCGTTTTTGGCCGCGTTCTCGCAGGGAGTCATCCTCGGCGCGCTGCTGCAAGGTGTGGCCATCAGCGGACGATCCTATGCGGGTGGCTGGTGGGACTGGCTCACGCCCTTCACGCTGCTCACCGGCTTGAGTCTTGTGGTGGCATACGCGCTGTTGGGTTCGACGTGGCTGGTCATGAAGGCGGAGGGTTCGCTGCAACGCCAGGCCAGATCCATGGCGTGGTGGCTGGGCGGCGCCACGCTGGCAGCTATCGTGGCCGTCAGTATCGCAACCTTGTTCCTGAGCGCCGACTATTTCAGTAAATGGCTCAACTTGCCCAACGTGTTTTGGGTGGCGCCCGTGCCGTTGATGGTTGCACTGGCCAGCCTGGCCTTTGTACGCAGCCTCAAGGCCGGCCATGAGACCGCGCCATTCCTACTCACGCTGGGAGTTTTCCTGCTGAGCTTCGTGGGCCTGTGCATCAGCGTGTTCCCGTATGTCGTGCCCGGTGCCGTGACCATCTGGGAAGCCGCAACCGACCGCAGCGGCCAGGTCTTCATGCTTTGGGGCACGGCCTTCGTGCTGCCCATGATCCTGGGCTATACCGCCTGGTCCTACTGGGTGTTCCGCGGCAAGGTCAACGCAGACGGGTACCACGCATGAAAACCCCTCTGCTGCGCTGGCCTGCCATCACCGCGAAGAGCGCCGACGAACCGCTGGCACCGCTGTGGATCCGCTTGCTCTGGATGGCCGGCATCTGGCTCGCCAGCATCGCCGTACTAACCCTCGTTGCGATGGCACTGCGCTGGGTGCTCAAGACCTAGTTCGCTCAGGTGCGGAAAAGCGATTGAGTGTCCATCAAACCTTCATCGTCAAATACCTACACATAAGGAGACAAAAATGACGAATGTTCAGATCGACCCTGCTGTTGACACCACGCGTAGGCAATGGCTGCAGGCCCTTGCAGCCGCCCCCCTCGTGGCCAGCGCCACCGCGCCGAAGTCGGCAAAAGCAGCGATCAAGACCAGCGCACGCATAGTGATTGCCGGCAGCGGCCTGGGTGGCATCGCCGTGGCCAATCGACTGACGCAACTGCTCGACGGTGGAAAGATCACCATCATCGACCGCAAGGAAGAACACAACTACCAGCCGGGATACACCCTGGTCGCATCAGGTGTTTGGCCGGTGTCCAAGGTACGTGACCGCAACGCCGACTTCCTACCTGCTGGTATCGAATGGGTGAAAGACATGGTGGCTCACTTCGATCCCGTGGCAAACACCGTCGTCACAGCGAGCGGGCAACGCATCCCCTACGACTTTCTGGTGGTGGCCACCGGCGTGCACTTGGACTATGCGCAGATTACCGGCATGGATGTGTCTGCCATTGGACGCGAAGGTCTGACCAGCGTCTACCCCAGCCCAGAGGCCGCTCAGGCCACCTGGGCAGCCATGCAGACTTTTACCGCCCGAGGTGGCAATGCCGTGATGACGCTACCCGCCACACCGCTCAAATGCGCTGGTGCGCCCCTGAAGATGACCTTCATGCTACGTGACCGACTGGCCAAGGCGGGCACCCTAGGGGCATCAAAAATTCATTTCGAGTCGGCACTGGGCAATGTATTTGGTGTCAAGGTGGTCAACGACAACGTGCTGCAACGATGGCAAGGTCTCGGCATAGATGTGGATTTCTCACGCAAACTCACCGCCATCGACATCGGTGCCCGTCGCGCCACCTTTGCGTTATCCGAGGGCGAGACAAAAGAGATGTCCTACGACTTCATCCACGTGGTTCCCCCCACGCGCGCGCCCGACGCGGTGAAGAACAGCGAGCTGGCCTGGAAGGAAGGCCCTTTTGCCACCGGTGGCTGGCTGGAGGTGGACAAGAGCACGCTGCAGCACCGCCGCTTTCCCAACGTGTTCGGCATCGGCGACATCAATGGCACGCCGCGCGGCAAGACCGCCGCCACCGTGAAGAAGAGTGCCCCGCTAGTGGCGCACAACCTGGTGGAGGTGATTGCCGGGCGCCAGGCCAACGAGAACTTTGACGGCTACACGTCCTGTCCGCTGATCACACGCGAAGGATCGGCCATGCTGATCGAGTTCGACTACGAGGGACGCCTTACACCCACGCTACCGGTGATCGAGCCTCTGCAGGATAGCTTCTTCGCATGGTTGATGAAGGTCCGCATGCTCAAGCCGGCTTACATGTCCGTTCTAAAGGGCCGGGTCTGAAATCCCTTCGGCAGAACCAACAACTCAAGGAAACCAATCATGTACGAAATCTGGCTGATGCTGAACATCCTGTGGGAAATTGCGCTTGGCGTCTGGCCCCTGCTGGTTGGGGGAGCGTTGCTTTGGCTGGCGCTTATGGGCATGGCTTGGCGAGCTACTGGCGCCCGATGGAGCGCAGGCTTTCTGCCTGCGCTGCTTACCGGAGTGGTGGTCGCCGTTGCAGCTTTCATGGTGTTGCCAGGGTCGCTGCACTCAACTCTGTCGGACATGGGCTACTGGCTCGATTGGGCCGCTCTGCTCGGGCTGGCGGCGGCCGTGGGGGGTGCTGTGTCGGCCTTTGCCTGGCCACTGCTTGTCTGGCGTCGCGGTCGCGTCCAAGCTTGAGTCTAGCCAAGGGACATCCAGCTTTCCTGACCGCAACGCCTTTACCACCGTTATGTACTTTCGAATCCTCCACGACGAGACCAGTGGCGCAATGAGCTATTTGCTTGCCGACCTGGATACTCGCGAGTGCGTACTGCTGGATGCACGCGGCTCCGATGTGGCGCTGCTCAAAGCCATGCTGCAGGAACACCATTTGCATTTGTGTTGGCTGCTACGCACCCACGAACACGACGCATTCCTTCCTTGTGAATCCGCTGCGTTGGACGCGCTCGGCGCGCCACGCATCCAGCAGGTGGTCTCTGCCAAGGCCAATCCACAGGGTTGCGAAACCAGTGCACTAATGTTTGGCAACGAACTGCTTCGAGTTATTCCTACGCCAGGCCACACAGCAGGCTGCGTGAGCTATTTATGGCGAGATCGGTTGTTCTGCGGCGATCTGCTGTCGGTCGATGCTTGCCCGCACCAACTGAGACCGGCTCTGCCAGAAGCTTTATGGGAGAGCGCTACGCGTCAGGTGTTCACCTTGCCCGGTGAAACCTTGTTGTTCTGCAGCCATGCCAAGCAAGGTCGCGCCGTATCGAACGTACTTGAACAGCGTCGCTGGCATCCCTGGTTTGGCGGATGCACGCGCGACGAGTTTCTGGCACGCGTGCGTGCACCTACGGCGGATGCCAACGCACTCTAAGCTCACTATTCGCAACAGTCCTCTCACACCATATGACATCTTTTTGCGACACTGCCAGCACCACCGCAGCCACCAGCATCTACGAGTGCTTGGGTGGCGCACCCGCCATCCAGAGACTGGTCGACCGGTTCTACAGGTTGATGGACGAGTTGCCCGAGGCGCACGCTGTGCGTCAGCTCCACCCGAGTAGCCTTTCTGGCAGCGCCGAAAGCCTGTTCAAGTTCCTCAGCGGTTGGTTCGGCGGTCCGCCCTTGTACTTGCTGGAGCGGGGTCATCCCCATCTGCGCAGACGCCATAAACCCTATGCCATCGACTCGGTGGTGCGCGACGAGTGGATGTTGTGTATGCAGCTAGCGCTTTCCGAACAAGTAGATGACTTGGCTTTGCGCGCATCCATCCAGCGTGCGTTTTCTGGTATGGCCGATCACCTGATCAACACCGACCAAGTCACTGCGTCCCGCATTGAATGCCCATCACCTTGCCATTCCTGAAATGAGCACCATGAACCTCGCATCCCAGAATCAACTCCGAAGCGCCTGGCGCACGCTCAGCGCTTACACGGTGCTTTGCGCCGTGCTGCTATCGCAGCACGGAATACTGGCTGCTGCACCACTTTCAGTGGGTTCGGCGCTTCCCGAAATGAAGTTCAAGGATCAGCATGACAAACCTGTGGTCATTCCACCTGACACCCGTTGGGTGCTGATGGCCAGCGAGAAACCCGTCAGTGACATGGTGAGCGCCGTCTTGTCGGCTGAACCCGCCGGCGTGATGACTCGCATGCGCTTGGTCTATATAGCCGATATCAGCGGCATGCCTGCACTCATCACGCGTATGTTCGCGCTGCCCAAGCTTCGAGAGCTTTCTTATTCGATCGCTCTGGTGCGCGAGGCCGATGAGGTGGCCTTTATCGCCGATTTTCCCCGCCAAACAGGTACCGCCACGTTACTGCGTCTTGAAAACGGTCGCATTTCAAGTCTCGGCGCAGTGCGCACCGCCGCCGAGCTTCGCTCGGGGCTGGGGCTTCCTCCGGCTACTTACGTTCCTGGAAACTAGCGCTGACTTCCCTGCCGCGGCTTTGAGTCCGCGTTCCCTGTTCCCTGTTCCCTGTTCCCTGTTACTTAATATTCAATCCACCTGAGTCTCCCACTATGAAGAAATCTTTCCTGATCACAGCTGTACTGATGTCAGCCGCTATTGCGGCCCAGGCCGACGAATTGTTTGTGTCCATACATTCCGGCGCACCTATGGCCCAGGGCGCAGGTCTTGTCCTTGCCGGACAGGCGCTTGAACAGAAGGTCGACGTGCGCGTGCTGCTATGTGACGCAGCTGGTGACATAGCTGTCAACGGCCAGAACATGCCCAGCTTGAAACCGCGCAACGTCACGCCGCAGCAGATGCTTCAAGGCTTGATCAAAGCGGGAGCCAAAGTAGAGGTGTGTGCCCTGTACCTGCCGAATACCGGTCGTCAGCCCGCCGACTTGCTGACAGGCGTGACAGCCGCAAAGCCCGCCGAGATCGCGGCACACCTACTCAAGCCCGGCGTACGGACACTTGCGTTCTGAAACTGCATCGGGAGGGGTACTTTGAAATATCCCTTTCGATATCTGTATGCAGCGCTTAGAGGGTGTAGAAGAAATAAATTACCCCAACCGCCCAAGCAACTGCCGAGCCTGCGCAAGCCACACCCAAGCTGCTGCATACAACGGCTTGCGCTCGTGATGCATGACCAGCCTGCGATGGCGCTCAAGCCACGCATGTGTACGCTCGACCACCCACCGCTTTGCAGGCATCGCACGCTGCTCAGGTTCAGGCCACAAGGGCTGCTGCGCATCGTTCCAGCGCGCTCGCGTGCTGGCTCGCACAATGTGCACTTGTACGCATGTGCGCTTTTCAATCTCCTGTGCGCACTGTCCCGCATAGGCGCTGTCAGCCCATAGCACTTCAATCGAATGGCCCGTTCGCGTGCATGCTTGCTGCACAGCTTGGGCTGCAGCATCTCGGTCAGCAATGCTGGCGCTGGTGACCACCACAGCCAGTACCAAGCCCAACGTATCCACCACCAGATGGCGTTTGCGGCCTTTGACCTTCTTGCCTGCGTCATACCCCAATTGCCCACCCTGGGCACTGCCACGCGTCGATTGAGAGTCGATGATCGCTGCACTGGGCTGTGCAGCGCGCTCAAGGCGTTGGCGCCATTGCTGGCGCAGGCGCTCTTGCAGCTGCTCAAAGCGTCCCTCCCGGGCCCACTTCACAAAAGCCTTTTGCACCGATTGCCACGGCGGGTAAATGCCTGGGGGCAGGCTGCGCCAAGAGGCACCCGTGCGCAGCACATAGCAGCAAGCATCGACCATTGCACGTCTGTCGTGGACAGCGGGTCTGCCGCGCGCGCCAGTGGCGGGCTCGAACAGGTCCTGAGCCAGAGCCCATTCAGCGTCACTCAGGGCTCGATTGCCGTTCATGTCCCTGTGGCGCTGGGTATAGTCTTAACTGACACCACCTCCCAGGGCCTGATATAAAGCAACACTATCGACTAGGCGTTGTGCCTGGACCGCAACCATATTGATCCGGATTGACTGTGCCTGTTGCTGCGCGATGAGCAGTTGCAGGTAGCTGGCCGCGCCCAGCCGGTATTGCCGCTCGACCGACTGCAAGGAGGCCTGTGCAGCCATATCAGCGGCAGCGAGGGCAGTCAAAGTTTGTGCATCGCTTTCCACCGCGCGCAGGGTGTCGGCGACGTTACGCAAAGACTCCAATACGACGCTCTGGTAATTGGCTACGGCGGCATCAAAAGCGGCGAGCGCCGCTCTTTTTTCAGCGGGTAGCCCTGGATTAAAAAGAGGCTGGGTGAGCTGCGCAACCAGGCCCCACACTGCCGAGCCACCACCGAACAGGGCACCGGTGGTCAGCGCCTGAGAACCAAGGTTGGCGCTCAGGTTGATCTGTGGGTAGAGCTTGGCGACAGCCACACCATAGTCTGCATTGGCCGCATGCAACAGCGCCTCTGACGCCTGGATATCCGGTCGGCGGCGCACCAGTTCTGAGGGCACGACGAGCGGCATCTCGACGGGTAGAGTGAAATCGGCCAGAGTGAAGGCCGGGATGCCACCCGTGCCTGGGGCACGACCGGCTAGCACCGCCAGTAGATGTTCGGTTTGTTGCAGTTGTTTACGCAGCGCAGGCAGTTCTGCCCGCGTTTGCTCCGCCTGAGCTTGTAGGCTCAACGCTTCATCAGGTGAGGCCTGACCGATACGCACGCGTTCATGGGCTAGGCGCAGTTGCTCATCCTGCACGCGCAAAATGGCAGTAGTGGCTTCTAGTTGCGCGGCGAGGCGTGCTCGGGTAATGGCAGCGGTTGCCATGTTGCCGGCAAGGGCCAGGCGCGCAGCATTCAGTTCGAAGCGACGGTAGTCGGCGCGAGCAGCCAAGGCTTCGAGTGCGCGCCGGTTGCCGCCAGCCAGATCGAGGTTGTAATGCACGCCAACGCTGGCGTTGTAGAGGCTGAATTGACGTGCGTCTCCGCTCAACCCTTGGCTACTGGGACTCATTTGCTGGCGCTGAGATCCCAGTGCGACATCTACCTGTGGATATTGCGTCGAGCCCGCCTGTGCGGCAAGAAGCTCCTGCGCGTGTCGCAAATTGGCGCTGATGCTCGCCAGCGTCGGGCTGACATGGAAAGCTTCGTTTATCAGTCCGTCGAGTGCGGATGAACCCAAGCTTTGCCACCATTGCGTTTCGATCGGAAGCCCTTCGACTAGACGTTGTGTTTCGCCGAACTGCGTGGGAGCGGACGCGGTTCTATCAGCCACTGGTATTGCAGTGTAGCGAGCCACATCGGGTGCGGTGGGACGCTTAAAATCAGGGCCAGCGGCGCAGCCGGCCAGACCGGCGGTGATCAGACCAGCTACCAGGTAAGTTGCCGCAAGCCGTCTTTCGAGGCTGATGGGGCGCTGGCATGTTTTAGCGTGCTCCATAAAAATGCTCCACGAAAGGTTTACGGAAAGCTTGGTGGCAGCCCAAGCAGCTTTCCTGCACGTGGGCGAATGATTGGATCACCGCCTTGCCGTCGCTGCTCGCAGCAGCCAGCTTCATGGCCAGCGCCGCCTCGTGAGTCTGCGCGTCAAAGTTTCTGAACTTGGTCGCATCAGCGCCGAGGTAAGCAAGGATGCGCATTTTTTCAGTAAGCGGTGGCTCGGGGTGTGCAGCAACTTTTGGGGCGAGCTGAACGACCTGAACCCATTCCTCCTGCGAAATCGCACCGGTAATAGCCTGCATGTTGCGCCCGAGTTCCTGCATGATCTTGCGTAGCGCCAGTGGCTCAACCTGGATAGCGTCACCAGCCCAAGCTGGCAACTGAAAACCCCATAGAAGCAGGCAGGCCGTAACGGTCAGGGTGATAGTTCCAAATACGTGGCTGTGTTTGCGGTGGGTCATGAAATTCTCCTGTAATTCAATCGTTCTCTCATTCGAACTCCCGCCCTTCGCCAGCTTCCTCATGGGTTACACCGTCGCGGATGTGGTAGATGCGCTTGAAGGTCGGGATGATCTTTTCGTCATGGGTGACGACGATGATGGCGGTCTCGAACTTCCGGGCCATGTCGTTGAGGATGCGGATTACAGCCATGGCGCGCTCGGAATCCAGCGGCGCAGTGGGTTCATCGGCCAGGATCACCGGCGGACGATTGACCAGTCCGCGCGCGATGGCGACCCGTTGCTGCTCGCCACCGGAGAGTTGCGAGGGCATTGCGCGAGCTCGGTGTTGCACATCAAGCGCTGTGAGCAATTCCAGTGCCTTCGCGCGCGACTCTCCATTCGCGACGCCTGCAAGCATCGGCAGCAGCGCCACGTTGTCGGTGACATCGAGAAACGGAATCAGGTACGGCGCCTGGAAAACGAAACCGATCTTGTCACGCCGTAAGGCGCGCAGGTCGCGGACTTTCCAGCCATCGGCGTAGATCACTTCATCGCCCAGCGTCATGCGACCGGCGGTCGGTTCGATCACCGCACCCAGACACTTGAGCAGCGTGCTCTTGCCGGACCCGGAAGGGCCGATCAGTCCCACCACTTCACCAGGTGCAACATGCATATTCACGTCTCTCAAGGCAAAGACAGCGGTGTCACCATCGCCATACCGCTTGCTTAAACTTTCGATGTGTATCCCTTTGCCACTCATCTCAACCTCCAATGGCTTCGGCCGGATCGACCTTGAGTGCCATGCGAATGGCGACGAGGCTAGCTAGAACGCATATCACGAGCACGGCAAAAAAACCGGCGACAGAATCCATTGGCGTGAGCAGGACATATTTTGGAAAAGCCGGTGCTGAAAAGGTGGCTGTGATCTTGCCGACCACGAAGCCAATCACGCCCAGGGCGAGCGCCTGCTGCATGATCATCGCGGCGATGGTTCGGTTGCGTGTGCCGATGAGCTTCAACACCGCGATCTCACGGATTTTGTCCATCGTCAGCGAATAGATGATGAAGGCAACGATGGCCGCGCTAACGATGGCCAGAATCACAAGGAACATGCCGATCTGCTTGGCCGAGGTGGCGATCAGCTTGCCGACGAGGATGTCTTCCATCTGTGCCCGGGTGTAGACCGTCAAACGCTTCCAGCGCTGGATGGATTCGGCAACCTCGTCCGGCGCATGACCAGGTTTCAGAGTGACCAGCACGGCATTGACGAACGCGTTGCTGCTCTGTGAAGCAATCACGGCATCCAGCAAACCTGGATCACCGGGTCGATTGAAGACCGGGTTGGCTTCGGTGCGACGCCGGCTTTGCCAGATGGCATCGTTGTCCTTGAGGAACTGGGCCTCCTGGGCATCTTTGAGCGGAATGAATACCATCGGGTCGCCGCTGGACGACACCATGCGCCGTGTCAGCCCCACGACGGTGTAATGATTGCGGCGAATGGCAAGACGATCTCCCAGTTTGAAGCCGGTGGCGATGTCGGCCACAGCCTCGTAGTGACCGCGCGTGATCTGGCGTCCAGCGACGAGATAAGGAGGCCATCCGGGTGTAGCCCCCAACGCACCGGGCGCGATGCCGACCACCATGGTGCGTACATCACTCTCGCCCTTGCGTACCTGCATGGTCAGGTAGGTCGCGTTCGCTGCCTGTGAGACTCCCGGCATGGCGAGAATGGCGCGATACACGTCATCGTTGAGGCTGGACGACTCCGCATAAGGACCCAGAGTATCCTTTTGCACCACCCAAAGGTCAGCGCCACTGTTGTCGAGCAACGCCTTGCCGTCGTCCACCATGCCTCGGTACACCCCAGCCATGACTAGGGTGACGCCGATCAGCAGACCCAGACCGATGCCGGTGAAGACGAATTTCCCCCAGGCATGGAGAATGTCGCGGCCGGCCAGGCTGATCATCGTGAAACTCCCGGGATATGCTCGACCACATGGATGCGGCTGCGCGCCGTCAGTGCCTTTTCGCTATAGGTCACAACCTGGTCCCCATTCTTGAGCCCTTCGCGCACCTGCACGTAACCATTGAGGTCGGAAGTGCCGAGCTTGACCGGGGAGAAATGCAGATCACCATCCACGATTTGCCAGACACCAACTTTATCGCCTTCACGCTGGACGGCAGCGTTGGGGATCAGTGGAGCGGCCGGGAGCGCCGGCAAGTCAACCGTGACTTCGGCCAGTTCACCCACTGGTGGCAAAGGTTCTGGTTTGTTATCGAATGTCACCTTGGCAAGCGTTTCCTCGGTTACCGCGTCGGCCTTGAGTTCCACCCGCAGCACGCGACCTTTCAAGGTCTGGCCACCACGCGAACGAAGGACGATACGGGTCGGCAGCTCCCCAGCCAGCCCCGATGCGCTGATCTGGTCGAAGCGCACATTGATCCACAAACTCTTGGGGTCGATCACCTCCACCACGGCCTGGCCCGCGACGATGGTCGTGCCGGGATCGGCATCGCGCACGGCGACTACACCGTCGACCGGCGCGATCAGGCGCAGATTGCTCCGCTGCGCGACGAGTCCTTCGCGGTCGGAGCGTGCCCGGGCAATATCTTCCCGAGCGGCGGATAGGGCGGCATCGGCGATCTGCAGTTCCTGCCGCTTGGTGGTGACGATTTCCTCGCTGGTCGAGCGCACCGCAAACAATTGCTCATAGCGGCGCGCCTGGGTTTGCGCGTAGGCTTGCCGGGCTTCTGCCTCGCGCAAAGCCGCTTCCGCCCGCTTGAATACCGACTCCTGTGAGCGCACCCGATCATCAAGGTCGACCGGCTCCATCTCGCCGAGCACCTGTCCGGCCTTGACCTGGTCGCCTACATGCACCTCCAGGCGTTTGACGCGCCCGGCAAACGTCGGCCCGATCTTGTAGGTGTAGCGCGCCTCCACCGTGCCGATGCCGAACAGCGCCGGTGTGATAGCCCGTGATTCCACGCTTGCCACCGTCACAGCGACCGGGGCGAGCGGCCCTGATCGCAGACCGACATAAATAAAAAGCACCAGCAAAGGAATGATGACGGCAAGCAGCGCCAGGGTGCGGCCTTGCAAGGGTAACTTTTTCATTGCGCACTCCTTATGCCACGCCGATAAATTGCAAAGACGCGCGGCGCATCGCGGTGCATACGTCCCACATCACCCGCCAACAGCGATTGCATGACCAAGCCCTGGATCGTGCCAATGAACAGCGTTGCCGCCGCCTCGTTGTCAAGCGAGGGAGACAACTCGCCGCTGGCCTTGCCGTTCTCGATGAGACGATGCAAACGTTCGCCGTAGCGCTGAATCAAGGTTTGCACCATGCGCTTGGCCGGTGTCGATTCGGCACGCTGAAGCTCACCAAACATCATTCTTGGCACGCCTGGGTGCTCAGCTACGAATTCGATATGACTCATGAACATCGCCTCCATGGCTGCCAAGGGCGACTCGATTCCTTGTGCGGATCGATCGATTCTGGCTAATAGGCGCTCTGCTACCCACTCCATGACCGCCTGCCAAATGGCTTCCTTGTTCGGGAAGTGCCGAAACAGCGCACCCTGGGTCAAGTTCATGTGTTTAGCGATAGCCGCAGTGGTTATCTCGCTTGGGTTTTGTGAACCGGCAAGCGCCACGACGGACTCGACAGTTACGGCACGACGTTCATCGGCCGGCAGATGCTTTGGATGGGTGTCCACGAGCACTCCTTGTAAGATAGTAATTGATTACTATCCTACCACAAGAGGCAACTCAAACAAGAGAAAACCCGACGTACTCGTCAATATCTAGAGTCTGCAATGGGCTTAACGTGCTTTATTTTCCGTTTTCTGAGACGTCCCCTTGTTCGTGATTCCTGCAGCCTATGTGCTGATGCGAAAGCCAAGGAGAGTGAAAACAGAGGCATCTGGAGGCTGAACGCTGCGTTGCGCAAGCTGGTGCTAGCGATAAACCAGTTGTTTCTCACTCCCAATCGCGCACGCTTGCATGCTATTTTGCGCACGGTGCAAGCGTCAGGCGTGCTAAATCTGCGGACTGACCGCCCGGAAAGAACAACAGTGGAAATTCGTAAGCGCAACAACGTGCATGTGATCGATGCAATTCGCCCGGACGTCCCCGTGCTCGTCTATGCGCACGGCTTTGGGTGTAGCCAGCATATGTGGCGACACATCACTCCGGCCTTTGAAGGTAAGTGCCACCAGGTCTTGTTCGACTACGTCGGCTGCGGCCAATCAGACTTGGCCGCCTTTGACCCCGTGAAGTACGCAAGCCTGAAAGGCTACGTGCAAGATGTGCTGGATGTGTGCGACACGTTGGGCATTGAGCGCGGAGTAAATTTTGTTGGACATTCGGTCAGTGCCAGCGTCGGCCTGCTGGCCTCCATCGAGCGACCTACACTTTTTGACCGCCTGATTCTGGTTGGCCCGTCGCCTTGCTACCTCAATCACGCACCCGATTACTTTGGAGGATTCGAGCGCAAGGATTTGGATGGCCTATTGGACCTCATGGACCAGAACTTCATGGGCTGGTCCAGCTATCTCGCACCCATTGTGGCAGGAGCGCCGCAGGCAGACAGTCTGGGCGGAGAGTTGTCCGAGAGCTTCTGCTCAACCGATCCTACGATGGCTCGTATCTTTGCGCAGGCAACCTTCTTTGCAGATAGCAGAGAGGATCTACCGCGCGTGACCCGGCCAAGTCTGATCCTGCAGCATGGCAAAGATGCATTGGCGCCCCTTTCTGTCGGGGAGTACATGCACAAGAAGCTCAGGGGCAGCACGTTGGAAGTGCTGGACGTGACCGGACACTGCGCTCACATGAGTCACCCACATCTGGTGACGGCCGCCATGCAACGATATCTCTCACTCACCTGAGCGAGACCGAGAGGGCTGGATTGTCGTGGTCAAGTTTTTTCAGACATTCCGATAGGGGAAGTTCGTTCAAGCTGAGTGAGCTGCCAAGGCCTGCTGCATCTCGTAGCTATTGGGTGACTGGTATCCCAGCGTGGAGTGCAGCCTGATA
>NZ_JAPCKI010000011.1 GCF_028680575.1 Acidovorax benzenivorans
ACCACGCTCGGTCACCTGTTTGACGGCTTCTGCCTTGAACTCAGCCGGGTATCGCACTCTCTTCATTTCTCACTCTCCAGTTCAATTTCGACCTTGATAGGTGTCTATTGAACCGGGTGAAGTCCAAGTAATATCACCGCAGCAATCTGGGCTTGCTGAGCCCATTAAATTGGGCACGGCTCCGTCTGCATGTCATCGAGACTAATTGGCCAATCGTCTGACGAGCACGAAAAGGCCCACGGCAAATCTGAATTGTCGAGGCAGTTCTTACGAGGAGGTTTAGATGCTCAAGAAGATAACCAAGTCATCCGGATTCAATGACTCCGAACGAGCGCTAGCTAAGCTGTGCAGTCGCACTTTTCTTGACCTTTGGAGCTATCCGTCACTTTGGAAGCCAGAGGGAAAAAAGGGCATAAATGGTGTGGGCACAGAGCTGTGCGACGTCACGATCGTGTTTGGAAACAGCATCATTCTGTTTTCTGACAAAGACATCAAGTTTCACTCAGACATTGATGCCACCACAGCATGGAAACGTTGGCGAAAGAAAGCCATTGACTCATCTAGAAGGCAACTGTTTGGTGCCATGAAATGGCTAAAAGAACGACCCCAGGACGTTTATTTAGACCCCGAGTGCAAGGAGCGATTCCCCTTCATTGAAGCAGATGAGGAGTATGAGTTCTATCTGGTGGCTGTAACCAGAAACACCTATGAGGCCACTGCTCGTTACTTCGGGGGAAACAGCTCAGGATCGTTGATGTTGCATAGTCTTGAGAACTATCCAGAAGAAGAGACTCCCTTCTGTGTGCGAGATAACCGCAAAGAGCACTATGTGCATGTGTTCGACGAAGTTTCCATGAAGATGGTTCTTCAGGAGTTAGACACTGCTCCGGACTTCATCAAATATCTAAAAGATAAGGAGCATGCAGTCCGTCAACTGCGGTACAGAATAATTCCCGGCGAAGAGGCATTTCTCGGGACTTACATGCTACAAAACGGCCCACTCGTTCAGAGACCTTTTGAGAAAATTGCTGGGGCCGCATCTGGCGACTTCGACTTTCTACAGGTCTCAGAAGGAGAATGGGATGCGTACTCAAGTTCAGGCCTTCAAGCTCATAGACGGCAGTTAAATCGAGGTAGCGCTTTCTGGGATGATTTCATTACTCTTTTTTGCAAAGCAATTTTGGAAGGTTATGCACCTAACCCCCTAGGGGCTACAGCGAATATGCACGAGATAGCAGTTCGTTCGCTTGCATCGGTATCTCGGCATTCACGCATTATTCTTTCGGAGACGTATCAAGCCAAAGTTAAAGAAACGCCGAGGCACGTCCGCAGTTCTCGTATATGGCATACCGAGAACAAAGACCAGCTCATCATTCTTGTGCTGACTCCCCGTCGTCAGGGAAAAACATACGAAGAATACCGTGAAGAACGTAGGCAGTGGATGCAAAGCTATTGCTACGCAGCCAAAGTCCGCTTCCCCAGCAAAAGCTATTTCACAGCGATAGGGACGGAGCCAGGTATCGGCGATATTCGTTCGGAGGATGTTTTCACTCTGCACATTCCGGAGCTTTCGCCCGAAGAGCTTGAGTCCACAAAAAAACTCATGAAGGAAGAGAACATCCTTAACGATACATGGCAGACAAAGCGCTCAATCTATTCTCAAGATACAGACATAAGAAAGCCAATTCGCAATCAGCTCGTTACCCCAGGGCGGAATGATCCGTGTGGGTGCGGGTCGGGCAAAAAATATAAGAAATGCTGTCTTGGTCGTGGCTATGACATGGGCGCTGTGCATGGGTTGGTGCACCCACGATGACCATCACGCGATTCACGTCCAGCGCAGAAAGGGAGGTTAGCCACTCGTTTTCCCCACCAAATACTCCGCCCACCACTGCATCAGTTCGATTCGGTCGACCATGTACGGGTGCGGTGGTATGCGACCCGAATCTCCCTCTGCTCCCCGCGCCAGAGCTGTCTCTCGATCACATCCGGACTCGATCCGTGTTGGTTGTCCACTGCCAAGAACAAAGCCCGGAATCGTTGGGCCGTGGCGATGCTCGTGTAGCCCATTCGCGCGTGCGCTGAGTTCAAGGTGTTCTCGCGCAGGGCTTTCTGGGGTAGTACGGGATTGGGATCACCAGCTCGCGGCCGCTGCTGATGAGCTCGATCCTGGCCAGCACTTCGAGGGCCTGTTTGGACAGGGGCACCTTGTGTTCCTCGCGCTTCGTCATGCGCCTTGCGGGGGATGGTCCACTGGGACGCCTTGCGGTCGATTCCCACCCACCGCGCACTTCCCCCGTGTGCTGCGAGTGACAGCAATGGCTACAACCCGCAGTCTGGCGAGCGGCCACGGCTTTCATCGTGGATGCTGCGGGCTCTTTCTCCCGATACCTATGGCAGCGAGCCCGGTGCTTTTTCGGAACGTAGCTCATCAAGATAATCCGCCCAGCGCTGCATCATCCGCGTACGGTGCGCCATGTACTGCGTGCGGTTGTACGCCCGACCATTGGCGTCCTTGACCGCGTGGGCAAGTTGCGCCTCAATCACAAGCGGATCAACGTCCAAACGCTCCGCAAGCATCGTACGAGCCGTGGCACGAAAGCCATGCCAAGTTTGCACATCTGGCGTGTAGCCCATGGAGATCAGGGCGGTGCGCACTGAATTCTCTGATATGGGGCGTTCATGGTTACGCTCGCCCGGAAACACCAGCTTGCTTCGGCCAGTCAGAGCGTGAAGTTCGCGAAGAATGGCCACTGCCTGAGTCGGTAGAGGCACTAGGTGTGGCTCCCCGTGCTCTTTACCGTCCTTGCCACGCTTCATGCGAGCCGCAGGGATGGTCCAAAGCGCTGCTTTCAGATCAATTTCCGCCCAGGCCGCAGCCCGCAGCTCCCCCGGCCGCTGAAACAGCAAGGGCGCAAGCTGCAATGCAGTTCGCACGATTGGCCCGCCCCGGTAAGCCTGAATGGCGCGCAGCAACGTTCCAAACTGGACAGGATCAGTGATCGCAGCGAAGTGCCGTCCCCTGTAAGGCGAAAGTGCGCCCTTGAGGTCACCTGTGATATCCCGCCCCACGCGGCCCGTAGCGACGCCATAGCGCCACACCTGCCGCGCGAGCATGAGCCCACGGTCTGCCGTTTCTATCGCACCGCGTTCTTCGATCTTGCGCAAGGCGGCCAGCAGCTCCATGGGGGAGATATCGACCATGCGCCGTTCCCCAAGCCAGGGGAACAGATCGCGCTCAAACTGTCGGAGGGCTCTCGTAGCGTGGCCTTCGCTCCACACGGGAATTTGCTTGGTGTGCCACTCCAGGGCCACCATCTGAAAAGAATCGCCCTCGGGGTTCATTGCCTTGAGCTTTTCCACCTTGCGAGCCTGAACCGGGTCAACCCCGGTGGCCTTCTGTTGTTTTGCTGCATCCCTCGCCCTGCGAGCAGCCGTCAGGGAAACCATGGGGTAGCTGCCCAGCGCCAACTGCTTTTCCTTGTTGTTGATCCGGTACTTGAGAAACCAGCGTTTGGACCCGTTCGGGCTGACTTGCAAATAAAGCCCGGCCGAATCACTGAAACGGGCTTGCTTGCGCTCGGGGGGACAAATTGCGTTGCGGCACTCAAGGTCAGTCAGCATGGGGGTACAAAACGATGGATAACAGTAAGCGGTGGGGGTACAGACTCCCCTATGGCGAACCCCCTTCTACAGAGGGAAGTGGGGGTACAAAACACCGATTTCACCAGATTTCTCTGCTTGTACCCCCATTTGTACCCCCAGTTTGCGTTGGCTGGGGATGGACAAGCCTGGACGACCATGGACGCTAAGCCCTTGATTTACCAAAGAAAAAGGGCATCCACTGGATTAGTGTGGACGCCCTTGGACGGGTGTATGGGGCTGGCGTCAATTGAATGAAACCTGGAAACCCGCATAGAAGCTGGATTTCACTTTTTTATTTTTTGACTTGTTCCCCCGTTTGTTCCCCCACCTTGTTCACCATAAGCTGCCGCGTGAAAAGTTTTCGATAGAGGCGGCCTCATGACAAATCAATTTGGGCAACCCAAGATGCCATCACCACATCGTCAGCGAGCTCTACATTGCTCCATCGGAGACAGACCATCCACACGCCGCGCTATCCAGCTTCGTACTGCCTTGGCTGACCATGAGGTCGCACGCTGCCCGATCTTGATAGAACCCGGAAACTGCCCTCGCGCCATTTGGTCGTAAAGGGCCGAGCGGCACATCCCCGTCAAGCGCAGCACCTCTGGCAACCGCAACAGGCGGTCTTCGTCGCCTCCATCTTCCAAAGGCGGCCTTCGCATCGACTCACCACTATCCAGCAGCGACAACGCCTGCCTCATCAACTGGGCAGCACGGTCGGTTTTTTCTCTATCGACAGCCTCCCGTTGGTTCCCGCGGTCCTTGCGATTCTGTGCGGCTGGTCTCATATGGCTCCCTTTCCGATCCTGCGACACCTGTCGCCGATTCCGTAGAGTGCCAGGGACATCCGACCCATTCCATCCATGCAAGCGCAGCCCAGCGCACCAGGGCAAATACTCCTATGGCTGTTCATCCGGCGGGATTTCTCCGTGATCCCGAAGCGGGGCAACTCCAGCCTCCCACACCCATTCGGATACACAACCTATTGAGACACGACATCCAAGCGCGCTCGGCCCCCTCTTCTACCTCACGGCGGCATCCCACCGAGTGTTCGGGCCGCCTGCTCAAGCCCGCCCAGGATGGCGTCAAGAACACGCGGTGAGAAGTCCTGTGGCAATTCGGCTTGCACCTCGGCGATGGCCGCTGGAGTCCGGGCAAGGATTTCTTCGATGATCGGCTCGGCGGTCGAGGCATAGCCGACCTTCTGCACGGTGCTATTGAAGTGCCTTCGCTGGATACCTTGCATCTCATAGTGCCGGTTTTTGCCGAGCAAGGCCATTGCCAACTTGATTTCATGTGGCGACCACTGGTTCGGAGCGTTGCCCAACACCGGATAAACCGACATTACGTCGTACAGCGGGGTCGACTGGAAACGCCCGCGTGGCAGAAGCTGGATACTGAAATTCTTGGCATGGCCATCGGGTGCTCGCAGCAACCAGAACAACACCTGAGCCGCCATCAGCGTTTTCATGTCGGCTTCGGCATTCACCGATTGCCGCAGTGTGCCAAACAACGCCTTGAGTCCAGGGCCGCCGTCGTTCTCATATTTGCGCAATGGCGAGCAGCCCTCGACCTGGCAAAAATCTTCCTGCGGCAGACGCATGAACCACTGCCCATTGGGTGCGATGCGCCTATCGAATCGCTCCACTACCAGCACGCGCTGTCCGCCAAAGGTCGCTATGCGGGCATCGGCCACCGGCAAGCCATAGGCCTTCAGCAGCCGCAAACACAGCCATTCGTTGTCGACGGACGTGCTGAAGTCCGACTGTCGCCCTCCCATCAGGCCGAGCGGGAGCTTGAAGATGTGGCTCGTCGGCGTGGCACCACGCGGCACGAGCCATTGCCCGCCCCACCACAGGAAGGCCGTCTTCTCCTGCGCACCGGCCAGCGAGATGCGGAAATCGGCATCCGGGTCTCGGCCCGCAGCGAAGGCCTGCGGCGAAACGGTTTCGATCAGGTGCCGCTCGATAGCCTCCTCGGACAGGGGATCGCCCTCGATTCGATCGAAACCAGTGGGCACCTCGTCTTCATCCAGGATCTGGACGGCGCCTACGCAATCGCGCCCGATAGCCTTCAACAAATCGAACGGTTCGGTCGAGCCCGTCCGGAATCGCTCGGCCACGCGGCGACGGATCGCGTCACTGTCCGGAAGCAGGTTGTCGAAGTAGTTCGAGACCTTTTCGCCCTTGGCCGGCAGATTCTGCAGATTGAACGGCAGGGACAGGGACAGCGGCCGGCCGATATCAGCCCCCATCCAGTCCGGGTCGTACTGCAGTTCCACCTCGCCGCGAGCGGGAATCGTCCACCGGCCCACGCGGACACCATTGGTCCAGATAGACAAGCTGCGGCTATGCGATCGACGTCCCATCTCACCAATCCGTGGTCGGCGCCGTCGACACCGCAGCGCTACCCCGGGTCCCAACGGCCAGTTCAAGGCCCAGCGCGGCACACCATGCAAGAAGTTGCTCCACACTCAGTTCGTGGGCGTTGAGTTCCAGATGAGAAACCCGTGACTGGCTCAGGCCGATGCGGCTGGCCAGCGCCGACTGGGTCAACCCCTGCGCCTTGCGCGCGGCCTGCAGCATCGACCCCAGTTGGCCGGCAGTGACCAGCGGATGTGATGTCGTCGCCATGGCTGATACCTGAAATTCAGATAAACGGAAAATATCTCAAAAACAGATATTAGTCAAATATCTGACATTCAACTATTTCTTGGCATTGCACAATGCGCTTGGATGATGCAACCTGACGGATGCTCTCACTCGATTGCGCCCAAGCCATGCCTGGTCCATGGACATGATCAGCAAACTAACCCATAGGTCGCACTCTTTCAAATCAGGCGGAGCCACCCGCATGCTCCTCAGGGTGCCAGAGGAGTTCGTCAATCCCAACCACTGAAGCGCAACACAGCGAAGACATCGACGCTGACATCAACGAGAAATCTACACAGAGGAGGCGCAAACCGGTGTATGCGATTCGCCCAAACCGAGCAGCGGACCCATCAATCTAAAATACTGTTGTTTTTTCCAGTATTATCGAAAAAGTCGAACTGGTGGGACTCACCAGTTCACGATACTTGGCGCTAAAATCTAACTTATGAAGACCACATCAAAACTTAGCGGAGGGATTCCGGCCCACTTTTCCGGGCATGAAACATTCCCCCTCCGTCAAATGTGGCTCAAAAAGGCCTTTGACGAATCAATCGAAAGAGGTCTCATCCGCAAATCTACGTTCTCTGATGAGAACGCGATCGCCTCCTTCGGGGTCGGCAAGAATATGGTCGCGTCCATCCGACATTGGGCCTTGGCATGCGGTGTAATGCGTGAGAGCGACGATGGGTTCCGCATAGGCAACCTCGCCATCGAGATCCTTCAAGACGGCGGTCTCGATCCCTACGCTGAGAGTCCATCTACGGCTTGGCTAGCCCACTGGCAACTCGCAGGCCGATGCTTCCGCTCGACCACTTGGCATTGGCTATTCAATCATGTGACGGCCCCGACCTTCACGCGCCAAGAGCTCGAAGAGCCGCTCGCGCGATACGCCCGCGAGCTCGACCCCAAACATCGGCTTTCGGCCTCGACGATCTCGCGCGATTTGGAGACTTGCCTCCGAAGCTACGCGCCTCGCGCGGCCGGCGGCTCGCCCGAGGACTTCGCCGAGCCGCTACTGGGTGAATTGGGTCTGCTGCAAGAAGTCCACAAGGGCCAATACGCCTTCCGTCGCGGCCCCAAGGCTTCGCTGCACGACGGCGTCTTCGCGTATGCCTTGGTCGACTTCTGGGACCGCGAGGCCGAAGGCCAAAGCTCGCTGGCCTTCGAAACCGTCGCATACGCCGAAGGCTCTCCGGGACGGGTCTTCAAACTCGACGAAGAATCGATCGCGCAGCGGCTTATCGCCCTCTCAGACTTCACGGGGCGCAGGCTCGAATGGACCGATTCCGCGGGACTCCGCCAGGTCCACCGCAAGCACATGACCCGGGAAGACATCAAGAACATGGTCAGGCGCGCCTATGACTGAAAAGAAGCAACAGGCTCTCTCTGACATCGTTCAGATCTCCCGCCAATACCAACGCTCGATTCGCGTCGACGCGGACATCGGCCGAGCCGACGCCCTCGCCGGCTACATCTGCCACGCGACTGCGGCCTCCGTGGTTGAAGGCATGTGCAGGCAAATCGCGGACACCAATCAACGCTGCTTCACCTGGACGGGGCCGTTCGGCGGGGGCAAAAGCTCATTGGCCGTCGCCCTGGCGAGCGCGCTGCACCCCGACAAGGCTCTGCGGGCGAAGGCTCGCCAAGCCCTGCATCTGGACTCCAAACCCTACTTCGACAAAGCCTTCCCCGTTCAGAAGGGGTGGTTGATCGTCCCGGCCGTGGGCCGGCGCGGCAGCGTCGTGGCCGAGCTCCATGCCGCCATGCGCAAGGCGCAGGGCAAGACGGTCGACGGCCGCAGCAAGCCCACCTCGCAATCGCTCATCGCCGATCTGCTTGAAGAGGCCAAGAGCCGCCCGCGCGATGGCGCGCTGGTTTTCATCGACGAGATGGGCAAGTTCTTGGAGGCCTCCGCCCTCGGCTCCGGCGACGATGTCTATTTCTTCCAAGAGCTCGCCGAGGCCGCGGCCCGCTCCGAAGGCCGCTTGGTGGTCGTCGGCGTGCTGCATCAGTCTTTCGCGCAGTATTCGGCTCGCTTGGGCATCGACACCCGCGACGATTGGGCCAAGGTTCAAGGGCGCTACGTCGACTTGCCCTTCGTGGCCGCGAGCGACGAGGTGGTCGAGCTCATCGGCCGCGCGATCGTTTTCAATGGAAATCTGCCCTGGATGCGCGAGGCGTCCGAGGCGATCGCCAACGCCATTCGCTCGCGCCGTCCCGCCGTCGGCAAGGACTTCGCCAAGGCCCTCGAAGCCTGCTGGCCACTGCACCCGGCCATGGCCGCCTTGCTGGGCCCGATCTCCAAACGGCAATTCGGACAAAACGAGCGCAGCACCTTCGGCTTCTTGTCGTCGGTGGAGCCGCATGGCTTCCGCTCGTATCTGAACTCGACGCTGCGCGAGAACGCGAGCTGGTATCGCCCGAGCGATTATTGGGACTATCTACGATCGAACTTGGAGCCGGCGATCCTGGCCTCGCCCGACGGGCACCGCTGGTCTCAGGCCGTGGAGGCGGTGGAGCGTGCCGAAGCGAAGACCGGAGACGCCCTGCTCGTCTGCCTGATCAAGAACATCGCGGTCATCGACATGTTCCGCAACGGCTCGGGACTTGCGGCCGACGCCGCGGTCATTGGCGCCCTCTTCTACGACAAGACGCGCGAGGAGCTCGACGCGGCGCTCAAAAAGCTCTCAGAGCTCAAAGTCGCCCTCTACAAGAGCTACACCGGCGCATGGTCGGTCTTCGAAGGCAGCGACTTCGACATCGACTCCGCCATCGCGCAGAGCTTGGCTGCCTCGCCGGGCATCGACTACGGCCGCTTGGCCCAACTCATGGGCATGCATCCGGTGGTGGCCAAGCGGCACTATCACGAGACTGGCTCCATGCGCTGGATGGAGCTCTCGCTGTGCAGCATCGAGCAGGCCGAGAAGATGGCGGCGGACTACCGCCCCAAGAAGGGCGAATTCGGCGCCTTCATCCTCGCGCTGCCGAGCAAGGGCATGAAGCCCAGGGACGCGAGAAAGCGCGCGCAGACCTGCGCGAAGCTTCGCCCATGGCCAGTGATGATTGGCATCCCTGAGAACCACGCCCGCATCGCGGAGCTCTCCGCTGAGCTGGTCGCCCTGGAGCAGGTCAAAGATCGCCACGAGCTCTCGGGCGACGCCGTGGCCCGCCGCGAGGTCTACGCCCGCCTGGCGGCCACCCGCGCGGACTTGGAGGACCAATTGCAAGCGGCCGTGTCGCTGGCGAAGTGGCATGACGGAAGCGAGCAGGTCGTCGAGCCTGGCTCGAAGCTCTCGCCCGTGGCGTCGAGCTTGGCCGAAGATCTATTTGGCGATTCGCCGCCGGTGTGGAGCGAGCTGGTCAACCGCGACAGCGTCTCGAGCAACAGCGTCAAGGCTCGCCGCGACCTGCTGCACGCGATGATCAACGCCGAAGGCCAAGAGGCCTTGGGCTTCGAGGGCTTCCCAGCCGAGCGCGGCCTCTACGAGACCCTGCTCAGAAGCACGGGGCTTCACCGCCAAGACGCGTCCGGCGCATGGCGCTGCATGCCACCTGGCAATGGCTTCGCCGAAGGCTTCGCGCCGCTGTGGGACGCCACCCGCGCCCTCTTCTCGGATGCTGACGCGCGCGTGGGCGCTCACGAGATCTATGCACTGTGGAGCGCGCCGCCGTTTGGCATGAAGCTCGGCATCCAGCCGGTGGTCCTCACGTCCTTCCTGCTGGCCCACAAGGCCAACGTCGCCGTCTACAAGGACGGGATGTTCGTGCCCCGGCTCACCGATTTCGACATCGACGAATGCCTGCAAGACCCTGACCGGTTCTCGTTGCGTTGGGTGGCCATCGACGAGGATAAGAACCAAATCCTTGATGGCATCGCCAAGGTCCTGGCTGAGATTGGCGAGAACGCCGGCGCGGCGGACCCGCTCGAGGCGGCCCGTGGCTTGGTGGCCATGGTCTTCAACCTGCCCGAGTGGGCTCGGCGCACCTCGCGCCTGGGCAAGACCGCCCGGGAAATGCGCGACATGCTCTTGAAGGCCAGCGACCCGCACAAGGTGCTGTTCGTCGACCTTGCCTCCCTCTTGGGCGCGACCGACGGCAAGGCCTATGTGAAGGCGCTGCGCGCGCCGCTGCAGGAGCTCGCCGGCGCTTACGGCAAGATGCTCGCGGAAGTCGAAGCGAAGATGCTCGCCGCGCTCGACGCCAGCCGCGATGACCTGGAATCCCTGCGCGATCGGGCGAACTCTGTCTCCGGCATTTCGGGCGACTACCAGATCGATGGCTTCGCGACGCGCCTGGCCAACTACGACGGCTCGCGCGCGGCCCTGGAAGGCATCCTGAGCATGGCGGCCGAGAGGCCTCCACGCGACTGGGTGGACCGGCATATTGACACCGCCGTATTGGAGCTGGCGAAATTCGCCCGGCGCTTCCGCGAGTCGGAGGCCTTTGCGGGCGTGCAAGGCCGAGCAGCGCACAGCGAGGCGATCGCGGTGGTGATCGGCGCTGGCGCGGACACCAAGACGATCTCGCGCTCGTTCTCCATCCCAGATCGCCATCGCAAAACGGTGGAGGCCAAGGCCGACGAGCTCGCCTCGATGCTGGAAGGCCAGGGCCTGGGGACTGAAGTATTACTGGCGATCCTGGCCAAGGCTGGGATGAAGCTGGCGTCCATCGACAAGGAGGCAGCCAATGGCTGAACGCCACGTTTTGGGGATCTCGGGCGGCAAAGACTCCGCCGCTCTGGCCGTCTACATGGCCATGAAACACCCTGAGCTCGACATCGAATACTTCTACACCGACACCGGCGAAGAGCTCCCCGAGGTCTACGAGTTCCTGGCCAAGCTTGAGGGCAAGCTGCACAAGCCAATCCTGAGGCTGAACCCCAATCGGGACTTCAAGTTTTGGCTGCGCCAATACAACCACTTCCTGCCCAACCCGAACTCGCGCTGGTGCACGCGGAAGTTGAAGCTCGCGCCGTTTGAAGAATGGGTCCGGCCGATGCTCGCGGCCGGCTACAAGGTCACATCCTATGTCGCCATCCGCGCAGATGAGGACTATCGCGAAGGCTACGCAGCCAAGGCCGACAACCTGTTCGTGAAGCTTCCCTTCCGCGAGGCCGGCATCGACAAGGCCGGCGTCATCGACATCTTGGAGAATTCCGGCGTCGGCTACCCCAAGTATTACGAGTGGAGATCGCGCAGCGGCTGCACCTTCTGCTTCTTCCAGCAAAAGATCGAGTGGGTGCGCCTGCGCGAGAAGCACCCCGAGGCCTACGAGGCCGCTAAGGCTTTGGAGAAGGATGCCTTGGAGCACGGTTCTCCCTTCACCTGGTCCAAGGGCGAATCGCTCTCCGAGATGGAGCAGCCTGAACGCGTCGCGGAGATCCAAGCCGAATACGGCATCCGCCGCGCTCGCATGCTCAAAGCCATCCCCATCAATCCGCTGCGGCCTGTGAAGGCCTGCCCGGACGATATCGACGACATCTACGGAGTAGACGAGGGCAACGGCTCCTGCGCCGTCTGCCATAAATAGGGACGATTGAAAGCGTCCATCGACTTAACAAGACTCAAGGCTTTCGGGCCTCGATTTTGACTAAGTCGGTGAATCTGGCGGCAAGATCAACATGCTTCCGAAGGCGTGACTCGATCTGGGCTCGGTCCCACCAACTTGTCCAGATGCCTCGCTTTGCCAACGCGGCCAAATGCTGGACAAGTGAGCCAGCTGGTTGAGGGAACGCGATCAGAAAGTAACCGTTCGCCTCGTGAGCTTCGACAGTGTCTCTGATGTCCAGCACCTTCGATTTGCCGACGGAAGGGTTCCTAGCTTTCACCTGAACGATAACGTTTAGCGCCCTTGCCGGTGTAGGAACTCCCCCATCAACAGCGGCGCCGCCCGCCCCTGGCATACCGTCGCCGATGGGAACTACCCACCGCGCCATGAAATCCCGGCCTCCGTCCCTTTCGTTAGTAGGGCTGGTCTGCCGGGCCCACATGACTCCTGGCTCTCGCTCCAGAAGAGCATAGATGAGGTCCTCGAACTTCGAGCCGTCCATCTTCTCCGGCCAATGAAAGATGTAGTCCGCTGCGAAAACGGCATTCTCTTTGGCCCGACGTTCTAGGAACTTCGTCCGCTCCGCCTCGAACTGTCTAAGCCCACACTCACCTTCCACCGCCACCAGTGTTTGTCCACCCAGGAAGACGCAATGGGACTCGAGGGGAATTGCAATGATTGCTGGTTCGCTGGCCAGAGTGTCCACCCCCCGCCATGGGAACGGAGGGTCCTCTATGGCACGGATGTATCTGAGACCTGTCGACACGACCTTCTTCGGTATCGCGTTCTTTAACCCACCGGCCAAGATAGATGTTCGGCTTCGACCTTCGACCGAAGTCGGCTCATAGGCGAAAAGCGCGCGGCGCAACGCAATCATGCATTCCACAGGAAAGATCGCCACACTGACCCGTCCCTTGTGTGACTTTGCGTAAAGCCAATCTGGGCACTCTCTTCTGCCTGCCATATCGCCGAAGTCTTTGAACTCGCCCGCAGCGTTCAGCAGTTCAACCATCTGATCGGCTTCGCCGTTCTGATCCTTCCACTTGGCATTCGGATACTTGATGTGCTCCCAACCCAACACGTCGTTGAGGACGTGATAAGCATGAGCGGCATAAGCGAGCAACCGCTGCTTCGCCGTGCTGTCGTCGTTAAATTCTCCTATTTGTTCAAAGACCAGCCACCTGGCGTAAATCTCCTCCTCTATCCCAGCAAAGCCGCCTTCGCTGAAAAGGCTTGGAGATGCTGCACCACAGGCCCGCATGACACAAGACCAGAGCAGTGAGAACACGTCGTGGACATCTGTTCTCCCTCCGCATCCGTCCAACTGGTAAGAGCTAGTTCTGACGTAGCCAAAGACCATGCTTCCGCGCTCGGATGTCTCCTCGCCGATGACGAAGGGGTCATGCCGTTCCTGAGCGCACGACTCCCTCATCACGAACTCGTGAAGCCTATTCGTCAAGCTTTCATTGGTGGTCAAGTCGCTTACTTAGTGAGCCACCGGAGCGGGAGCAGCAGGCGCAGCAGGAGCTCCCAATGCATGGAGAAACTCAGTGAGCTCCGCGTAGTTATCCTGCTTGCTAACGGTGATCAATTGGATCTTGAAATCCTTGAACCAACGATCCTTTTCCACTTGTGTCACATCCTCGGCCGCCATCAAAGCGTAGTGGGTTGGCCCAGCGTTTGGCGAAAAGGAATCTGCGATGTAGCTCAGTAGCAGCGAGATCTCCGGGTCGGTCATCGATGCGCCCACGAAGACGAAGGTAAACATCGTGAACATGGCCGACAGCAGACTCTGGTAGGCCCGCTGTCCGAAGAGCAGGTTCCGATAGTCCACGTCCGTCAAGACGATCTTGTTGCCAAGCTTCGTGGCGTCGCCATGGGCTTTGAGGATGAAAAACTCGCGCCTGGACAAACGGCGCTGCACTTCGCCGGCATCGGTGAATGAACAAACCGAGACATCATCGTCACGTTTCCGATAGGCGCGCTCAAGCAGCGTGTCGTAGTTGGTCGTCAAGACAAATTGGAGTTTGTCCAATGCCACCAAAGCCTGATGCAAAGCCGTAGGCGCTGGCTTGGGCGCAATGAATGTCTCCTCGATGAACTGGTCGAAGTGGCTTCCCAAATCATCTTTGAGGCCGGAGGCCACCATCAAGAACTTATCGGTCCGAGTCGCCAGCGCCCGGTATTCAGCTTCCTTTGCATGGGTGATGAGGCCATGCGCAAGGGCCGCATCGATCATCTTGGTCAGCAGCTCACCCCATAGAGGGAGCCCCGCTCCTTTTGAAGCACCCGCGCCTACCAGCACCGCACATCGTCCTGTCCCATAAGCTTTTCGAAGAGCATCGGGAATCTTCGTCGAATCAAATGCCATGTCGAACCTCCTTATAGACAGTAGGCTCGAAGCGACGCGTTTCGAGTCTTCAAGTTCCCGTGGGTCGCGCCCTGAGCTCGGAAGGCCATGATGTAGTCATACAACGCCTTGTTGAGACGGACCTGCTTCGTCGTCCCTTCAGCCTGCAACAACTCCTCTGGCTTACTCGTGTATTTCCTGCGCAGGTCATCAAACTCCATGAAGCTTTCGGCCAAGTCATCGGCGTTGACATCAAGCCCAGCAGTCTGCTGTTGAACGATCAGCCAGGCCAGATCGACGAAGAGCCACTTCTGAGTGATTCGGCGCTTCAACTGCGCATCGACCTCTTCGAGCACGGTCAAAGCCTCATTCACCGCCGATGAAATGACCAGGAGGTCTGGAGCCTTGCTCGGACCGAACTCGAGGATCATCTTCTTGAGGTCTGGGGCCTTGATGTTCCTCTGGCCCTTGTATGCTGCCATCGCGAAGACGTGGGCAACGTAGTCCTGTCGCTTGTATCGCGTATCGGGAATCTTGGTTGAATCAAAGAAAGAGTGGCCAGTCGCAATCGAATCGATGATGTGCCGAGCAGGAGCCAACATCGCATTGCGGAGCTCTGCAGGATTCAACGCGACCCCAAGCTGCAAACGCGCAAAGAGATTCGTGATCTCGTCGTTGTCTGCCGCAGTGATCTCGGCGACGCTGACTTGGAACGCATCGAATTGATCGCGCAGGCTCTGGTGAAGCTGAGAGAACTTGAGCCCGTGAATCGGATGTTCGCCAACTGCGGGGAGCGGGTCGGGATGGTTGAGCGAGAAGCCGTCCGACCTGAACTCCCAAATCGCGCGGATCCGCTGCTGCCCGTCGACTGCGTCATGCTTGTGAGCCCCATTGGCAGGCAGCTTGCGCAGATAGACCTTTGGAATGTCCATCCCGCGCAGGATCGAGTCGATCAGGAGGATTTTCCGGGGATCTTTCCATGCAGCGCCTCGCTGCCAGGTCGGGTTCAGGTTGATCTCCGGACGATCCGCAATCAGCTTGGAAATCGCCCAGTTGTGCTGCTTGATCTTCATATCCCTCCCTATCTATTGCCTTGTTGTTTCGCGTCTCAAACGGCTAGGCATTGTCCGCGCGGATCGCCGCCACCGCGGCCTCGATCTCCTGATCCGACAAGAACGGTGCTTGCGCGAAGACCAAGCTCTGCTCGCCATTGAGCTTGGCGGCCAGGTGCCCACGGCCCAGCAGCAGCTCGGCTCCCGGACGATCCAGCGCGATCTTGGATGTCGCCTCGCTGGAGACCTTCAAGATCAACCGGTTGCCCAGGTTCTCGCGAAGCTGCATCGGCATCACGTCCTTGTCGGGGCGCTGCGCCGCGAAGATCAGGTGGATGCCGGCCGCGCGGGCCTTCACACCCAGCCGCTGCACCGCCGCCCCCACCGCGCCCTTGTAGGCGTCGTCGAGCATCCAGTCCGCGAATTCGTCGTGGATCAGGAAGACCATGGGCAGGCGCTCTTCGGCCGAGACCTTGGAGTTGTAGGTAGGCAGATCGCGCGCGCGGGCCTTGGCGAACGCGCGGTAGCGGTCCTCCATCTCCTGCACCAGTGCTTCGAGCACCTCGCCGGCCTTCTCCTTGGTGGTGACGATCTCGTCGCGCATGTGCGGCAAGTCCGCCAACGGGGCGTAGTCGACGCCCATCTTGGGGTCGATCAAGATGAGCTGGACCAGGTCTTTGGAGTTCGTCGCGGCGATGTCCAAAATCAAAGCCTGGATCAACACCGACTTGCCGCTGCCAGTCGCTCCGGCCACAAGCGAATGCGGCTCGTGGGACGAGAGCCCGCCGAACTCCGCGCCGAGGTTCAGATACAGCAGCGCGCCGTTGATCTCTTGCAGGCCAAGGAGGAAGGACGTGTTGATACCGGCGACGTTGCGGTTGAGCTCGCGGCGCGACCAAAGCTCCCAAAGCGATACCGCTTGGCGCTTGGAGCCAGCGACCGTCACCACGATCTCGCCCGGCTTCGGCTGGACTGTCACTAGGTTGATCGCGTGCGTGGTTAAAAGCTGCGTGCGCTTGTTCTCGATGTCCTCGACGCGCAGCCGATCGGATCCGGCCAGCCGCACCAGGCAGCCATTGGGCGTCAGCCGCGTTCCAAGGATCGCAGCCTGCAGCCCATAGCTGTTGAGTGCAGCCTTGAGCTTCTTGGTGACATCCTGGGCCCATTCTTCCCTATCGGTATCCGACTGCGCGCCGCCCGCGAACTTGGAAGCGACCAGCTCGGAAAGCGCAGCGCCGAGGTTGGCGGATGGAGCGAACGCGGGCGTAAAACCCTGGGCCGAAGCGGGCGCTGCGGCATCGGCTTGGGCTGGCCTTTGTGTAGGAGCCGAAGGCCCTTGCGCCGGGCCGCCGACCGGAGCCGTCGTGACAGCTGCCTCGGGCTCCACGGCCGCTTCGATGGCGGCGTCAACCACGCCATTGGCGAGCTGGCCCATAGCGGCGAGCCAGGGCACCCGGGGAGCGGGCTTCTTGAATCCGTGCCCATCCCAGGGCTGATGGGCCCCCAACCCAGCGCGGGCTTCGAGCCCGCCTGCTCCCTTGGCATAGGCTTCGGCGAGCTTGCGAAGGTCTAGGCGGTCGAAGACCTCCTGCCAGGCTTTCACCCCATCGGACTCCTCCAAGAGCTCCTGGTCAGAGGCTGAGGATGAGCCGACATCCGAGGTGTGGACGTAGACGTGCGAGTAGCCGCGGAGCGAAATTTCCACTTCGCCCTCGCGAAGCTTCGCGCGGGCTCGCTCCATCAAGCCCGTCATCCCCGGTGGAATGTCAGCGTCGATAATCAGGTCGGCCAGGCGGGCGAGCCACACGTCGCGATCGAGTCGGCCGGGGTCGCCAAAGAGCGCCTCGCGGAACATGCCCAACGTGGCCAGGAGCTGATCCTTGGAGTCGCGCCGCGCTTTGGCGAGGCCATCGGCAGCGACATATTTCGATTCGACGATCGAGATGACCACGCGGACGCCCTCCTCCCGCTCCTCGACGTTGAGGGCGAGGATGTCGGCGATGCGGCTCTCGGGCTGCGAGAGCCAGCTCGCGTAGTCGTCGAGAAGGAAGTAGGCAGTCAAGACCTGGCCCCCGCCTGCGGCGGCCCTGAACTCTTCGGCGAGCAGATGACGGCTGAGCACCAGGCCAATCATTTCACCCGCGGAAACGCCGCGCTTAGCGGCCCGCAGCACGATGTCGCCGGAGACCGCCATCGCATCGCGCTTGATCTTTTCCGCGGCGGCTTGGATCTCGGCAGCGTCGAGCTGCAAATTCAACTCATTCAGGCGGCGGCGCACCAGCACGCCCAGCAGTCGCAGCTCGGAGGTCGAGCTCACGATCATGTTGCGGCCGTTGGTGGAGCCGCGGCGGTAGCGGACGACCGTGATGTCGTTGTGCTGGAGCTGGCGCTTGTCGAGCAGCTCGTCGTAGGTGGCGACCCATTCGGCCAGGTCGTGGGCGTCCTTGATCATCCCCGCCAAAGCGGGGCTTTGCAGCGAGATGCGCCGGGCTGGCAGATAGCGCTCGCCAGGCAACGCGTCGAGCTGGCGGCATACGGCGGCGACGGCGGACACGTAGGCCCAGCCGGAGGCCGTCTGCCAGGGGCAGGCCAAAAACGTCGTCGATTTAAGCTCGTTTTCTCCCGAGACGCTGCGGTAAGACCAGCGCGAGGGGGCGTGCTCAAGGTTCGGCCGGTCGTTGGTCCAAGGCACCGAGAGCCATTCGGATTGGGCAGCGCGCGAGACCACGTCATGCAGGAAGGCCACGTCGAAGGCCTTGAAGCCCTGGGCGCTCTCACCAGGAGTCGCTGAGATCGGCGTGACCGAGATACGCAGCTTCGAAATGAAGTTGTCGCTGGTCTCGCTGACCACGGGTAGATCTGGGTCGTCGCCGGCCTTGTTGACCAGCTCGCCGTAGACGCTGCGAAGCTTCGCAGGGTCCGAGTGGCGCACCGACACGCTGCATTGCAGCTTCCCGTCTTCGTGGATCGAAGAGAGCTCGCGCACCGTCGCCAGCGGCAGCTCTGCCGCGTCGGCGTTATAGAGCACCACGCTGAGGTTGGAGGCCTCATGAGGCTGCAATCCAACATAGCGCTCCAAAAGCTCGCGCGCCTGCTTGGCGGCGGCGGCCGGGTCCACGTCGGTCATAGCGTCCTCCGCGCTGCGCGTGGGCGACTCCAAGAGACTGTAGCCGTTTACCGTGCTGCTCTCCGAGACCAGCGTCGGCGCGCCGGTTCGGTTGAGCACGGCGATCTCCGGATAAAACGGGTGGGCGATCTCGTCGGAGAGCTCGCGCATGAAGATCTCTCGGTCGCCGTAAAGGATGCTTCCGCTCGACAGCAGATGGGTGGCGAAGCCCGCCACGCGGCGGGACTTCACGGCCAACGCCTTCATGCGCTCGGGGTGCCACGGCGGAATGATCAACGCAGGGTTGTCGCCGACCACACGGACCGTGCCGACCGACAGGATCTCCGAGGCCAGGCGCGAGCGGCAAACGTCGCCGCGAGCCTGCGACATGAGGGTCGACATCAACGCGCCGAAGGACTCGGCCTGGCGCATGACGGCCTCTCCGTGTAGCCCGATCGAGACGAAGTCCTCCATCGCCTTGATGTAGTCCTCCTCGAACTTGTCCCAGGACGCCTTGACCTCGTCGCGCTGCGACGGGGTCAGGTAGCCGCCCTCCGCCAGATCCTTGATCCGGGACTTTATGTCGGCCCGCAGACTGCGCAGCTTGTTGGCGGCGGGCACGAGCGAGCCGGCGTCTGTGGAGTAGGTGGCCTCCAAGGTGCCGGTGTCGAGCAGCGAAACATTCTGCACCCCGCCCTTCTTGCTCACAAGGCGGCGCGGGACTTCAGTGCAGCCGACCGCGCCTTTCTCCAACAGGCGGCGCATGTCAGCGACCATCGACAAGCCGATGGATGTTGGCTTGTAGCTCCACAGAAGCTGGGTCTTGGCGAGCACCGTCTCCTTGTCCTTGGAGATCTGGACCAGGGCAACGTCGAACTTGATCTGCAAGGCCACGCGCGAGAGCGACGAATTCGGGCGGACCTTGTTCTTCTTGTCGTTGCGAAGCTCTTTCTCCTTGGCGAAGAAGGCCTCGTAGTCGAAAAGCGGGTCGGGAAGGCTCGCGTTGTTGATGCGTTCCACCTTCCATTCAGCCTTGGAGCCCATGAGCTCCTTCAATCCGCGATACATCGCCGAAAAATAGCTGCCGGCGTCGTAGTTGAAGCGCTCGCGCCACTCCTTGCGGCCCTTGGCCACGATGAAGCGCAGGATCCGATCGTCCTCGGCGTCGCGCAGGCCCGCATGCAGGCTGTTGACAACGCGGGCAAAGCCATCGAAGAAGTCATTGCACTCGATGGGCTTGCCATAGAGGGCCTTCTCCCAACGGGCGCAGAGCTTGGCGTCTTGCTCGAGCAGCCGGCGGTGCTTGACGAAGAATTCCTCGTCGTCCTCGGTGAAGTCGGAGCGGCGCTCGCGCGACTTCAAGTCCTCCAAGAGCTTGCGTCCCTCGGGGTCGAGCGAGTTCTCTTGGTCGCAGTCGTGGTCGAAAAAGCGAACGGTCGCATCAGCCAAACCGAGCTGCTTCTCCTTGGGCTTGTCAAAGGCCAGATAGACGCCATCGGCCTCCCATTCGAACTGGGCCAAGGCGGACGCCGCCTCTAGGTCCCCGGCAGGGGCCGCGGCGAAGGCGTCGAGCGCCAGGCGCGCGGCTTCGGCGATCTCAGCGGCGTTGGCGGCGATGCGCTCATTGAGCTCCTCAGGATCCAGCGGCTGGCCGTTCTGGCGGAGTTTTTTGAGCAGCGGAGCGCGCTGGGTGTAGAGCTTGGCGAAGGCCTTCTGCCAAGGCTTCCGAAGCGCCCCGAAGCTCTTGGTATTGGAGAAGAGAGCGCTGTCGCGGGGCAGGCCTGCGCGCGGCAAGGCGAAGCCAACGGCGTCGCGGATGGCTAGGCCCCTGGTGGACATGGCCTCTACTATTTCGGAGCAGAACTCGCCGAGCTGGACGAGGGAGAGCTCGGAAGAAACCAGCAATCCGCCCACAGCCGCATGGAACACCAGGCGGTCGTCCGGCACGGGCGAGAGCCCGCCGGCATGCAACGCGGCCTCGACCCATGGCTCGGGGTCGGCGCGCATCTCCTTGGCGCCGATGGCCATGACGTGGCCGAGCGTGTCGGCTAGGTTGTGCTCGTTGCCGTTGGCCGTGAGGATTGCCGCCTTGGCGGTCGCCGCGTTGTTGCGGACGTAGCCGGCGTTGTGGGAGATCAGGATCTCGGGTGGAAGGCCCTGGCCGTCGACCAGGGCCTCCGGGATCATGAGATCCACTCGGCGGAGCAGGTCGGGATTGGCGAGGATCGCCCGCGCCACCGCCGCGATCTGGTTCGAAGAGAGCTTGTCGAGCCTGAATAGCGCGGCGGAATCCCCCGGCTGCCCCGAGGTGGAAATGCGCTTGGCGAGGATGTCCGCGCCAACGCGCCCGATGATGCGGTCGGTCAACATGCGACCTCTCCCCTGAACGCAAACGGGTTTTCAACAAACGAGCAGGAGTCGGAGAGCCTGCGGACCAGGCCCAACCCAACGAGCCTGGTTTCGAGGTTGTCCCGGTTCTCGCTCAGTTCACCTTGGTCAACAAGCTTAGCGTCGATCAGGCGCGCACCCTCGGCGTCGCCCAGCACCAAACCGTAGCGCTTCCTGGCCTCAGCCAAAAACTCATCGAACTGCATCCGGTCGTCGACGATAGCTACCACAATG
Source organism: Acidovorax benzenivorans (assembly GCF_028680575.1). GTDB lineage: Bacteria > Pseudomonadota > Gammaproteobacteria > Burkholderiales > Burkholderiaceae_C > Acidovorax > Acidovorax benzenivorans. The sequence continues at coordinate 20,974 of NZ_JAPCKI010000011.1, forward strand.
GACTTCAGGAGCCGGTCATTGGGGGCGTAACGGGTGCGCCGCGAGAGGCGGCGGGAGCTCAGGCCGATCGCCCGCGACCAGGACGCATGGATCTTGCCTACGTGCTGAGCATGTCGCGCGAGCGCCAACTCGGCGAGCTTTCCTACTAACGCTTCGGGGCTCTCGCCCGAGTAGTCTTCGTCGTCACCTCCGTCTGGAGAGGGCCACTGGAAGCGCTCACGCATGAGCCTCACACGCTCTACCTCGGGAAACTCGCCAGAGGCGGCCTTGGCCCAGCCGGCGTCCATACGAATCGATTCAACATAGGCCCTAACCGCTTTCGCTGGCAGACCTTGGTTGAGCTGGTAGCTATCGCCGGAGAGTGCGCGGACTTTCGTGCGCTCCTTGGAGACGATTTCGCAGACGATCTCCACCGGATCGTCGTCGCCAGCCACGCGCTTGGCCCGCTCAAGAAAGTAGAGCAGCATGTTTAGGCCGGTGATGGCGATCAGATGTTCCAACGCGTCGTAAATCGGCATGTCCTTGGCCAGGACCGAAAGCCAGTCTTCGCAGATTCGGTCAAAGCGCGGGTTGGTGGCCTCAGGCAGATAGCCCGACTGCCGGGAATCGTCGGATCGCTGCGGCGTGCCTTGCATCGCACGGGCGAGTCGATTCATCGGCGCCTCGGGGTCGAAGAGTCGTGTGGCCAGCAGGTCGCCGAGTTCAGCGCCTCGTTTGGCCCGGGTAAGCATCATGTAGAGGAGCTCGCCGGTGCGGGCAAAGAAGCGCCGGTCGTTGCTCATCTTCCCCTTGGAATCGATCTCCAAGTCCTCGTAGAGGGCGTCGGGTCCGAAGGGGAAGACGAACTTGGAGCTCCAGCGCTTGTTGCTGCGCGACTCGAAGGATGACGATCTCAACAGCTCAACAGCCTTCGCGAAGTCATCGAAGGTTGCGAATGAATGGCGCAGGTAAGCCATGTCATCCACGCCGTCGCCATTTCCGGTCGAACCTTGAGAGAAGCGCTCTAACCACTGCCGCCACTTCTCCTCGTCGGGTTGGGCGCTCTCCGAGATGGACTCGACGTAGGGATTGTTGAACAACAAACCACGAAGGCGGATCTGGCGCTGCGGCTGGAACTTGAAAGCGCCGCCAAGGCCCTCATGCGGGCGCAGCGGTTTGTCAATATTCGAACCCAGCGCACCGAGGAACTCAAGCACCGTCAAATGCGGGAGCTGCTCGTCATAGAGCCGGTGCCCCCATATGTTCTCGTCTACAGTGAAGTCGACGCTCTTGATTTCGGGACGTTTAAAAATTTCGCTCATGCCGGGGCCCTCACGGTCACGGGGCGAGCGAAGCCGCGGCCTCCCGGCTCAATGTCGATGAAATTGAGCGTCAGTGCTGAGGCTTCTCCGCCGAGCTCATCGTCATCGCCGGCAAAGCCGGCCTTGCGCACAATCTCTGCTTTGCGCAGCAGTTTCGCCTTGAAGGCCAAGAGGTCTTCAAGGCACTCGTTGGAAAAGCTCGCCGGCAACGCGCCTTCTGCGACGCGTGAAAGGAACTCATACCGGATGGGCGTCAGATCGAACGAAACCGAGTTGCCGGGGCCGGGCGAGAGCGATACATCGAGCTGCGGGCGACCTGTCACCTCCTCGAGCTTGATGGCCATGCCTACGCCGCCCTGCCTGCGTGAAGGCGTCTCGTGGTCGCAGAGCACACTCACTCGGCTTTGCGTGAAACCTCCAGAGCTCGCAATAAAGATGCGGTCGACGTTCTCCAAGAGCAGGCCTGTCATGACCCTGTTTAGGCCGCGAACGATGCGCCCGCGCGTTGCGTCACTCACGGGCTTCTTGGATTTGAGTGATTCGATGATGTCCAAGTAGTCGCCTGCAAAGCGGAAGGCCGTCATCGACCAGCGGGGATACCCTGGCTCGGCCTCGGGCAGCGAGAAGTAGAGCCGGCGACGTTGATCCTCCAACATCTCCAAGAACTCGGTGGCACCGTCTTCCAGGCGCACGCTTTCATTGCCTTCAAGATAAGCGTCCTGGGCTGCGCGGAAATCCGCCGTCGCGCCGTAGATGGGGTCGACCGCCACCAAACGCTTGAAATCGGCCTGCAACCGCGAATCGTCTTTGCCATACACCAACAGACCATCGGCCGCATTTGTCGTCTCTTCGCCTACGCCGAAGCTCGCCATAGCCTTGAAGACCGGGCGGTCGGAGGCCCTGCGCTTTGGCAGATTAGCTCCAAAAGCGTTGGCATAGATACTGGCCTTGCTGATATGCCCGCCCTCCTGGATCTTGGGAACGTCCGCGCAGGTCATAAGGTTTTCCTTCGCCGCCTTCGCATCAGAGTGGCCGAGGACCATGTTTGAGCACAGGGCTAGCAGGTCGCGCACCGGAAGATGAAGCCCATTGAGGCGTGCAATTTCGACCAAATCGCCTAAACGGTGTGCGAGCTGCCCGCCATCGGTTTCGCCGAGAAGTCTGCGGCGATTCTCGTCAATAGGGCAGACTTTGCCGCCCGTGCTGAAAGCGCATCGTCGGCAGTTGTCCCACTCAGAATGCCCGGCCACGGCGCGCGCCACTTCCTCGAGCGTCTTACGGCTGGTCGTTCGACTAAGATCAAATACAGCTAAGCGCTCTGGCGCTGGACCTGCCTGAAGGAATCGCTCTTGTAACGGCTTGCGAAGCGGGTGAGTACGGTTCTGCCGCTTGCCGAGATCGCGCAAGCGATCGAGAAGCTGGCCATGGTTAGCGGCCAATATCACAACTTCTGAATCATCGCCACCGAGCACCGACCTTTCAAGTCGCTGAAGCGGCAAGTCGCTCTCCTCACCATTGAACTCGGAAAGGTCTTTGACAAAAACCGCCAATCGACCATCGATCAATCGCAGTTCCTTCACGTTCCCCTTGTCCGCCCACTCTTTGGGGTCACCTCCGATGCGCGTCCACAAAGCTCGACAGTGGTAGGTCTTGCCATCACCAGCAGTGCCGGCGATCAGCATCGAGCCCGGAACCTTCGACTCGATATGACTAACCATCGTGTCCAACAACGGGGTCGACAGGCGAATAGGCGCCACTTTTGCTCGCCCTAGCGCGTTAGCCACATACTCATCGAACATCGTAAGGTTGTTCGGCGTCGGACCATAGCTCCGCAGAAACTTGACCCAAGCACTTGCTGGCGGCATCCCAAGCGCACCATCGCCTTGTTGCGGCGTGTTCATTCCATTGCTCCTCCGTCGAACGGTATAGTCCGTGCTGACCTCGCAATATGCAGTAAGCCACTAGCCTGGGACCAAGCCGCCCAGGTGCTACAGAGCGTAACACCAACGACGGTCTTCGCCTCGGCTAAGCTGGGTTGAAACCCGGTGAGTGAAAAAGCTCAAATGGCTTCGAATTGCATGGGTGGGACGTAGCACCCCGCGATCACTCGCTTCGTACACTTGGTTGTGCTCTGGCTAGGACGTTGATCCACTGCGGGCCTTTACGATCGCGAAGAACATCCTGGGACGTCCAACTCCGCACTGTTGTGAAGCCACCCGCCGCCACTGCCTCTAAAAATTCGCTGGAGGTGTACAAAGCAAAAAATCTACCGTCACGGTCGATCTGCTCTCCACTACCTTCCTGTACAGAGGCAAACAGCACACCGAGCGGCACTAACGCCTTGTGCAGACGAGCAAGCGAACCAATGAGAGTCTGCTTGGGCAAGTGAAGTAGTGAAGCACACGCCCAGATGCCTTCATACGCCTCTGTCTCGTCAAGTTCTTCGATCCGTTTTACGTCGCAAGGAGCCGAAGAGTATTCATGTGCTAATCGTGCGAGCGATGGCGACGCATCAATTCCGCGGCAGCGATATCCGCGCAGCACGAACTCGCGAAGATCTCTCCCCGATCCTGCACCGGCGTCGAGAATCCGGCTTCCCGGAGGCAACAGGTCCAAAAAAGAGTCGTACAGAGGTGACATGTCCACCCCCACTGTGCGCTGAAAATACTCAGACGCATGCCTCTCGTAGTAGCGATCTGTTCCGTGGCGATTCTGCAAGCTCATACCCATTTTGCTGAGCCACCAATACTATTCATAACCCGCTTTTGCACGCCACGCATTCAATTCTTCAACCAATTTCTTATATCCGTCGTCAACTAAGCCTTGGATTTCTTTGGGAAATACGGCGGCCCTTTCCACCGACATCGCACTGGTACTTGCTCGATTTCGATCATCCCCGTCCTTCCGAGGCTGTGCATGGGCAAGCAGCTGCTTGAGTACGCGATAGTGCGCTAGATAGCGCCCAAACACAGGCATCAGGTCTTGGTCTTCTCGCGCCAAGCCCGCTTTGCCCTCAATGACCTCGACAATTCGGCCTCCAATTGCAACCAGCTCGTCAAAGTAATCTTCGATACCGTATTCCAAGCCGTACACACTCGACAAATGCAACACGGTGCGAAACGGCTCCCATTCACCATCCTTCAGCGCAATCTCGAAAACCTTGCCGTCAAAATCGTCAGTAGGAACACCCTGTCTGAGTCGAAATCGATCCGGAGCCGCACCAACTAGAACCTCATTCATCAAACGATAGAGCGCAATCGACTGCCGTAGTAGCGCATGGAGGGGGCCATAGAGTTCCGAAAGCTGCTTCAGGCGCCATTGCACAAAGTTATTCCCAATCTCCAGCTTTGCTCTGGCCTCAGCGAGTTCGCGAGCATGCTCTGCCGAGCGCTGTGCTTGTTCCGATTGAGATCTGAGTGCCCGAGACTGAGTACGCCACGTCACGAAGCCGCCGGTCAAAGCGCCTATCAGCGCACCGACTACGGCGAGATATGCAGGAACGTAGTCTGGTGGCTTGGACTTGATTGCCTCTACTGATGTGGCTATGGCCTTGAGGTCCGACAGAATTTGCTGATCTACCCCAGTACCAAAAACTGGTTGACTAGAAGCGACTGTGGTGCCTTGCACGCGCACTGGCGGGGGAGCAATGACCGCATTCTTCGCGGCGGCGAGGGCGCAAAGCGGATGCAGAGAGAGCAGCAGCACGAGCAACCATTTCAGTTTCATTTCAACTTCCCTCCTGCCGCTAGGCTCGATTGAACTCAGTCTCCGACTGTCTCCTCGCCTACAACGCGATATGCATCTCGGCGCGCAGGTTGACACCTACAGAGAATTGTTTAAAAGCATATCAGTGCGACTTTCATACAGCCGACTCGATAGGGGGTGACTCAATCGCAGGCCACACCGGCGAAATCTGTCGGTGCAGTCCACGACCTCCTCGCTCCAAGATCTTTAAACCTGCAGCTTGCGCACCGCCTCCCGCTTTCCCATCTTCAACACTACCTGGATGCGCTCAAGCTGTGCCGCCCGCGGCATCGCCTTCCCGCCCTCCCATCGGGCCACGGAGAGCGCCGAGGCCTCCAACAGCGACGCTATGGCCTGCTGCGAGAGACCCAACTGTTCCCGCTTAGCCGCCAGCGCCTCGGCCTTGAACTGAAAGCGACGTCCCTGGCGTGCCGGGACTTCGGCGTCCTGGGTCTGTGCCTTGCCCGGAGCCGCCTGACGCGCTGCCGCCTTGTGTATCCCTTTCACCTGTGACACTAGGTCCTTCACATCCCGCTTGAGCGCTGCGATCTCGGAGCGTTGCGCCGTGACGGTTTTGCGCAGGCTGCCCAGTTCGCCCTTGATCTCCTTGCGCGCCATGCGCAGAACTTCGGCACGGAATGCGTCGGAGAAAGCTGTCATCGTAGAACCCAGTGTGTGGAAGGTGTGGAGCTTAGCGGCCCCAACAAAAAACCGCCCGGGGCCAAGGCGCGCGGGCGGCTTGTGGATCGGTCTGGCGACTTACTTGCCGGCCTTCTCGGCCTTGCGCTTGGCAGCCTTGGGGTCCACCACGGCCTTGAACTTCGCACCGGCCACGAACTTTGGCACGGTGGCTGCGGGGATCTTGATGGCAGCACCTGTGGAAGGATTCTTGCCGGTGCGCGCAGCGCGCTTGGCTGACTTGAAGGTGCCGAAGCCAACCAGTTGCACCGCATCGCCCTTCTTCACGGCGGTCTGGATGGTCTCGATCAGCGTGTCGAGCACGGCGTTGGCGGTCGTCTTGGAGAGGTCGTTCTTTGCGGCGAGGGTTGCCACGAGGTCTGCGCGGTTCATGGTGTGAATGTTTGTGAGAGGTGGTGAACCCTGATTTATAGCCCATGTGCCCTGTGGCCCCGGTACCTTGGTCCACAATGGCGCTGCCTCGCAGCCCCTTGATTTCCCATGTCCCGGCAATACCTGAACGTTCCCTTCGCGCAGAAAGACGCCGCCAAGTCGCTGGGCGCGCGCTTCGATGGCGCGGTCAAACGCTGGTATGTCGATGAGGGGCGGGATCTGGCGGTGTTCGCCCAATGGCTGCCAACGCCCGTAGAGGCGCCCTCCTCGCTCTCACCTTCATCCACGGATCTGGCACTGCCCTTGTCTGAAGGGGCACTCGCCCTCCCCCGCGCCAAAGGCATTCCGCTCTCGGGTCTGCTCAATGGCGTGGCCAGTGCGGTGGCTCAGGCGTTTTCCAAAGGGGTGTGGACCTTGGTGGAGGTGGTCGAGGCGCGGGTGCGCGGCCATGTCTATCTAGAGCTGTCCGAGCGCGATGGCAACGGCCAGCCCGTTGCCAAGGCCCGGGCCATGATCTGGAGCGCGACGGCCGTGCGCATCTTGCCGGAATTCGAGAAGGCCACAGGCGCGGTCATCGGCGCGGGCATCAAGCTGCTGGTGCTGGCGCGGCCGGTGTTCCATGCGCAGTACGGTTTCAGCCTGGAGATCGATGCCATCGATCCCGAGTACACGCTCGGGGACCTGGAGGCGCGCAAGCGCGAGATCCGGGAGCGGCTGCAGCGCGAGGGGGTGTTCGAGCACAACCGGCGCCAGGAGCCGCCCTGGGACTACCGCTGCGTGCTCGTGGTGGCGCCTGAGGATGCGGCAGGGCTGGGGGATTTCCGGAAGGAGTCGGAGCGGCTGGAACGCTTTGGTGCCTGCCGCTTCGTCTATGCCCACAGCCGGTTCCAGGGGGAAGGCGCAGCGCGGGAGATCGTCTCCGCGATGGTGCGGGCTCTGGAAGCGTTTCCGAAGGGGGCGCCGCCCGACGCGATCGCGTTGATCCGCGGCGGCGGCGCAGTCAACGATCTGGCATGGCTCAACGACTACGACCTGGCACGCTTCATCTGTGACCAAGATATTCCCGTGCTAACCGGCATTGGCCATGAGCGCGACAACACGCTGCCGGACGAAGTGGCCCATCAGCGCTTCGATACGCCCAGCAAGGTGATCGCGGGCATCGAACACCAGATCCTGCAGCGCACGCGTGAGGCCGGCATCGCGGCCGAGGCGGTGTTCACTGCGGCAGGCCGCCTCACCCAGCGCGTGCGAGCAGAGGTCGACCGCAGCGAGGCGCAGGTGCGCACCGATGCCCAGATCCATCTTTCCCGGGCGCGGCATGGCAGCACCCAGGCCATGGGCCAAGTGGAGGTGGCATCCATGCGGCAAGTGCACGAGGCTGCGGCGCGCAGCCTGGCGCGGTGGAACGAGGCCCAGGGTGCGGCCCGGTGGCACTTGGCGGCGGCCCGACAGCAGGTGCCAGCCCTACTGCACGATGTGCACGCCCGAGCCCAGGCCAGTGTGGCCGAGGCGCGTGGCGGATCGGATCTCGCGCTCCACGCCGTGGTGGACCGCGGCCGCGCCGCGACCCGAGCGGCCAGCCAGGCCACCGAGGACCGGCTGCAGCGCTTGGCGGAGCGCGCCCAAGGGAGCCTTCAGGCCGCCCGGAGCCAGGCCGAGGCGCTCATGCGCGAGGTCACCGGCCAGGGGCCGGAGAAGACCCTGGCCCGCGGATTTGCGATCGTGCGCACGCCCGAAGGGAAACCCGTGACAGACCAGGGTCAGGCACGCGCCCTCCCCGCCCTTGAGATCCAGTTCCGCGACGGGGTGGTTCCCACCCGTCCGGACGACAGAAACCGGAAGGAATGAGTGATGGAAAGTTTTCGTGAAGCCTATGGCGTGCTGCAACGGCATGCCCAAACGCTGCGCAACCAGGACGAGCCCAACATCGATGATCTGCTGACCATCGTCACCGAGTCGGTGAATGCGTACAAGGTCTGCAAGCAGCGCATCGATGCGGTGGAGGCAGCTCTGAAGACAGCGCTGGATGGTGCGGGCGTTGATGAGGCGACCGCACCGGCACCGACACCTCCAGCGGCGGCCAAGGCACGGACCGGTGCGCGCGCAGCCTCGATCCCTGCCCCGGCGACGACGCCCGTGCAGCCAGCAGCCCCGGGATTCGAGGACATGGACGACGATATTCCGTTTTGAGGGTCAGGAAGCCACCAAACGAACAGCTCGGGAAGTTCTTTGCCGGGATTGCACAAGGACACCTGCGCGGTGTGATTCGATCCACGGCTTTGACTGTATGCCGTGGATTGGATTTCTCTTCGGGCGCGCGAGTGGCGCATGCCTTCTCAAACGTCTCGTGGTCAAGCCGTTCGCCTCACTCGCCTATCCAGTGAGCTGCATCTGCGCCACTAGCAGCTCCTGGAACTCGTCGGCAAGTGCCATTGCTACCGCGCCCTCAGGCCGTAGACACGCGTACTGCGAATGCAGCAGCTCGGTGAGGGGGCGTTGCACCAGGCGCATATCGCCATTCGGCGCCGGGGTCCAGGCGGACACCAGGCCGATCCCGGCGCCCTCGGCCGCCAGCGCGCACACCAGGGGCGAGGTGGGCGTCTCGGCCACCACCTGCGGCACGATGCCCTGGCGCGTGAAGGCATCGTCGATTTGGTAGCGCAGGTAGCTTTGCGGCGAGGGCAGCACCAGCCGCTCGCCCACTAGGTCAGCCAGCGCCAGCTCGTCACGCCCCGTCAGTCGGTGCCCTGCAGGCAAAACCGCCACGATGCGCGCCGGCGGCAGCGGCTGCACCACCACGCCGGCGCGCGACATAGGTAGCTCCACCACGCCAAGGTCGAACTGGCGCGTGGCAACCAGCTCGGCAATCTGTGCCGAGGGCAGCGTCTGCACGAACACCCGTACCTGCGGCCGAGTGGCCAGAAAGCGCGCCACCGCGGCCGGTACCAGCCACTGCCCCAACGCGGGCAGGGTGGCCAGGCGCAGCGCGCCGGCCCGGTGATGGCGGATGTCGTAGGCCACCTGCGCAATGCGGTCGATGCCCACGTACAGCTGCTCCACCTCACGGTACAGGGCCTGGGCCGCCGGGGTGGGCACCAGGCGCCGGCCCTTGCGCTCGAACAGCGCGTAGCCCAGCCGCATCTCTAGCAGGGCGATGGTGCGGCTCACGCCCGGTTGCGTCACGCTGAGCAGACGGGCCGCCCCCACCACGCTGCCCGAAACCATGACAGCGCGGAACGCCTCGATGTGGCGCATGTTCATGTCGATCCTCATCCATACCTCCAAGGCATAAGCAGAACCCTTCTTGTCACTGTACCCGCGTGGCCGGCGCACTTAGCATCAGCACTCGATCCCCTGAATCAATTACCGAAAACCCTACAACCGGGCCTGCAGCCACAAGCAGATGCTATGCCAAAAAGTGATGTATTGATGCCAGAACGCCCCCTGCGGCCAGATGCCCTCGGCCTGGCCCTGCAGCTGGCCCGCCACGCGGCGCAGGTGGATTCCGCCACGCTCAGTCCCGCCACGCGGGCAGCCGTGTGCCGTTGCGTGCTTGACGCCATCGCCAGCGCAGCGGCCGCCCTTGACCAGCCCGGTGTGCAGGCAGCGCAGCAGGCGGCGCCAGTGCTGCACGGCGCAGGCGGCGTTCCCCTGTGGTTCACGGGGCGCACGGCCTCGGTGGGCGGCGCGCTGCTTGCCAATAGCGCGGCCACCGCAGCACTGGATCTGGACGACGGCTACCGCATGGCACGCGGCCACCCGGGCGCGGCAGTCATCCCCACGGCGCTGGCCCTGGCGCAGGCCCTGCCCCACGCCACGGCCGGCGACCTCATGGCCGCAGTGGTGGCAGGCTACGAAGTGGGCGTGCGGCTGGCGGCCGCCCGCACCAGTTACGCGCCATCGGGCGCATGGTCCGGCTTTGCCGTGGCGGCCACCGCAGGCCGCCTGCTGGGCACCCATGCCGAGACCCTGGCACAGGCGCTGGCCATCGCGGCGCAGACCGCGCCCGCCCTGCCCGCGCTGGCAGGCCTGGCCGGCTCGGACGTGAAGGAAGGCATCCCCGCCGGCGCGGCCTCGGGCTGGGCGGCGCTGCAGCTGGCGCTGGCGGGCTCCTCCGGCCCCACGGCGGTGCTGGACGATGCGCGCCTGTTCAACGCGCCTGCGGCCTTGCACGGCTTGAGGAGCACCCCGCTGATCGAGGGCACCTATTTCAAGCCTTTTGGATGCTGCCGCCACATCCACGCGCCGCTGCAAGCCCTGCTGCAGCTACAGGCGCAGCACAGTTTCGACGCGAGCGATGTGGACGGCATCGAGGTGTACACCTACCAAGCCACCTTCAGCCTGTCCAACCGACCGCGCCCGGACTCGCTGGTAGAGGCGCAGTACAGCGTGCCCTACTGCATGGCCCTCTGCCTGCTGCACGGTGCCGACGCGCTGGTGCCGCTGCGCGCCGCGCACCTGGCCGATGCGCAGGTGGGCCGCCTGGCGCAGCGCACCGTGGTGCGCCACGATGCAACCATCGAGCCGTTATTTCCGGCACGCTCGCCCGCCCGCGTGGCCGTGGCGCTGGCCGACGGGAGCCGGCTCGAATCCTCACTAACCGATCCGCGCGGCGACCCGGACCGACCACTGTCTACCGCCGAGCTGGAACGCAAACTGCGCGTGGCCACCCGGGCCACCCTGCCCCCTGCCCGGCAACAGGCATTGATCGACGCAGTGGCCCGCCTGCATGCCGGGGATGTGCGCCCGCTGCTCGCGGCACTGAAGGCCCGCGCAGGCGCGCCATGATGTATTGCACCCTTTTTCACCACCCCCAGCAGAATTTCCACCAGAACCCCGAGGCCACCACCATGTACCTAACGATGAAGCTAGCCCCCTCCCACCCTGGCCGCCGCGCCCTGCTGCGCGCCACGCTCTGCGCCGCCGTGCTGGCCGCAGGGCCTGCGTTGGCAGAGTCCTTTCCGGCCAAGCCGATCCGCCTGGTCGTGCCCGCCCCGCCCGGCGGCGGCACTGACGGCATGGCCCGGCTGACGGCCAACGCCCTCACCGAGTCCGCGCGCTGGACCCTGGTGCCCGACAACCTGCCCGGCGCGGGCGGCAACATCGGCTTCGACGCCGCCTTCAAGGCTCCCAAAGACGGCTACACACTGGCGATGGGCGAGTCGAGCAACATGGTCATCAACCAGTACCTGTACGGCCGCATCCCCTTCCAGATCGAGAGGGACATGCAGCCCATCGCCCTGGTGGCCCGGGTGCCGCTGGTGCTCATCGTGTCGTCCAGCGGCCCGCACACCAGCATGGCGGCGCTGGTGCAGGCGGGCAAGAAGGGCTCACTGTCGTTCGCCTCGTCGGGCAACGGCACGCTGGCGCACCTAGTGGGCGAGTCGTGGAAGCGCAAGGCTGGGCTGGATATGCTGCACGTGCCATACCGCGGCGCAGCTCCGGCGCTCACCGACCTGATTGGCGGCCAAGTCGACCTGTTCTTCGCCTCTGTGCCGGTGGCACTGCCCATGGTGCAGGGCGGCAAGGTGCGCGCCCTGGCGGTGACGGCGGCCGAGCGCGTGCCGCTGCTCAAGGATGTGCCCACCATGGTCGAGGCCGGCTTCAGCCAGATGGAAGCCAGCGTGGTCTTCGGCCTGGTCGGGCCGGCCGGCATCCCCGCGCCGCTGGTGGCCCGCATCAATGCCGAAACCAACAAGGCGCTGCAACGCCCCGCCGCAACAGCGCAGCTGTCAGCCATGGGGGCGGAGCGCATACCTGCCGGCGGGACGGGCGATGCCGAAGCATTTGCCCGCGTGCTGCGCGAGGAACGCGCCAAGTGGGCACCTGTGGTCAAGGCCTCGGGCGCAACCGTCGATTAATCCGCAAGTCCATGAAGAACGAGCACACCGCCATGCACACCCTCCCTGCATTCCTCTCATCCCGCCCCGCCTGCAATGCCCTGATGCTGGCCCTGGCCACCGCCCTCCCCGCCTGGGCCGCCGCAGCGATGCCGGCCGAGCGCATCATCGCTATGGGCCTGCCGGAGCTGCGCGCCGCGCTGGACAGCGGCGCTCTCACCTCTGCCGAACTCGTGGCCGCCTACCTGCAGCGCATCGAGTCCGTCGACCGACCCGCGGGCGGCACCCGGGCGGTGCTGGCCGTCAACGGCGCGGCGCTGGAGCAGGCCCGCGCATGGGATGCACAGCAGCGCGCCCAGCAAGGCGCCGCAGCGCGCAATGCGCCCCTGGCGGGCATCCCATTCCTAGCCAAGGACAATTTCGACGCCGTGGGCATGCCCAACACCGGCGGCTCGCTGGCGCTGGCGCAGTCGGTGCCGACCACCAATGCCTTCGTGGTGCAGCGGCTGTTGGACCAGGGGGCCATCCTGCTGGGCAAGACCAACCTGTCGGAGCTGGCCGCGTCCTACGGCTGGTACGGCTACAGCGCGGTGGGCGGTCAGACGCTCAACCCCTTCAACCCCCTGCGCACGGCCGATGGCTCCAGCAGCGGATCGGCTGCCGCCGTGGCGGCCAAGCTCGCGCCGTTTGCCCTGGGCACCGACACCACTGGCTCCATCCGAGCACCGGCCAGCGTCACCGGCACGGTGGGCATGCGCGCCACCATGGGCTTGGTCAGCCGCGCGGGCATCATTCCCATGTCGCTCACGGCCGATGCGGTCGGCGCCATCACGCGCAGCGTGCAGGACCAGGCCATCGTGCTCGACGCTATCCAGGGCGAGGACAAGGGCGATGCCTCCACTAAGGGGATGGTGCGCCCGCAGCAGCCGCTGGCCACGGGCCTGGCAACGGCCACGCTGGCCGGCAAGCGCATCGCGGTGGTGGAGAACTTCGAAGGCGGCAACCCCGAGGTCGACGCTATGCAGCGCAGCGCCGTGGCCGCCATGGAAAAGGCCGGCGCGCAGATCGTGCGCATCCGCCTGCCCAAGGTGTACGAGACGCTGCAACCCGCCGTGCTGGGGCCCATCGGGCTGGCAGAGTTCCGCCCGCAGTTCGAGGCCTATCTGGCCGGACTGCCCGCGGGCCAGCCGCGCGACCTGCGCGAGTTCATGGTGCGGCTGGAGGCGCTGACCGACAAGGGCCGTCGCGGCATCAACCCCGGGCGCTACAAGGGCCTGCAAGAAAACCTGGACACCCGCACCACGGACGGGCCCGAATACATCCACCTGCTGAGCGTGGTGGTCCCCACTCTGCGGCGCGAGCTGGGCGAACTCATGGCCGCCGGCCGCTATGACGCGCTGTTCTACCCCACGCTGGCCTGCACCGCCCCGGTGGTGCCGGGCAAGGCGGACCCCAGCTTTGTCTGCAAGACCTACGCCTACGCGGCCGGCAAGATCTCGCCCACCACGGGATTTCCGGAAATCACAGTCAACGCTGGCACAGCCGCAGGCAACCTGCCTGTGGGCGTGTCATTCTTGGGGCGGGCGGGCGACGACGCGAAGGTGTTGGAAATCGCTGCTGCGTTTGAGCGATTGAAGCAGTAGAGCGGAAATCTCTTGAATCGGCTTGGGGCACTCACGTAGAGCCATTCAGCTCTTCTGGTTGAGGTCGTCCCAATCAGCTCTTAACCAGACCGGCCGGGCCTTCGATGATCTCCTTGCTAGTCTCTCTAGGCAGTATGTCCTGGCCCAGGGTCGATTGATCTAGGGGGAAACACTTCGGATGCTTGCGGCTACGGAAATGAGGCTGAGGAGGTTCTATAGGGTGTCCCGAGTGTGTATTTGTCGTCCGATCGCGGGCCCGCCCAAGCCCCGCCATCCATGCCACTGTTGGATGGATCCAATTCTGTGCGGGCATGGGTCAAATGGTCATCGATTCTTAACATTCGTAGAACCACCCTACGGAGTTTTAGATGTTCTCCCTGCCCCGCATTTACCGTCCCCGCCTGCTCGCGCTTGCTTGCCTTCTTACGGGCGCCCAGGCCGCAATGGCCGCATATCCGGAAAAACCAATCCGTTTCATTGTTCCGGCAGCCCCCGGCGGAGGCGCAGACACAACCGTACGGATCGTTGCCACTGCGCTGTCCCAACGACTGGGACAGCCCATCGTGGTAGACAACAAGCCCGGGGCAGCAGGAGCCATCGGCCTTGACGCCATTGCCAAGGCACCGCCCGATGGCTACACCATAGGGACCGCCAACCTGTCGAACTTTACCGTCGCGTCCAACGTCTCCAAGACCCTGCCATACAGCCCCACCCGCGATTTCTCCCCCATCGCCATGCTGATGACACAGCCCTATTTGCTGGGGGTTACGGCCACGTTGCCCATCAAGTCAGTCAAAGAGCTGGCTGATTACGGCAAAGCCAATCCCACGGCACTTTTTTATGGCTCATCGGGCAACGGTTCCGCCCTGCACGTGGTGATGGAGCTGTTTCGCACGAGCATGGGTTTTAGTGCCACCCATGTGCCCTATAAGAGCATCGTTGCCGCACAAACTGACCTGATGGGAGGCCAGATCCAGGTGATGGTCGACAACTTCAGCACTATGGCGCCGAACGTCGAGTCAGGTCGTGTCAGGGCTTTGGCGATTACCGGATCGAAGCGCTCGTCCATGTTTCCCAACGTTCCAACGCTGGCAGAGGCAGGCGTCCCAGCGGCGGAGGCTGTGACCTGGGCGGGAGTGGTAGGTCCTGCGCGATTGCCAACGGACGTAGTCAACCGTCTCAACAAGGAAATCAATGCGGTGCTGGCAGACCCCAAGGTACGCAAGCAGTTCGCAGATGTGGCCTCCGATCCAGCTCCCATGACGGTTGCCGAATTCGCCAAGTACATTCAGGCGCAGGACGCCAAATGGAGCGCCGTCATCAAGCAGGGCAAAATCACGACTGACTGATTCGCTCCCCCACGGGCAGCCCCTGCGCTGCCTCTCAGGGTGGCAACAGAAAGTTAACCCCAAGAGCCGCGCAGGCACGCTCGCACAATGCTACGACAGGAGGCCAGCCTCCTGTCAAAATTTCGTCTGGAGACAGACATAGAGTCAGCGCAGCGATGCGACCATTTTCTAAGGCTGGTCGCATTGCCCCGAACAAGGCATCGACATAGGCATCCGAAAGCATCTGAATGGTAGCGTCGTCATGAGTCCTGCAAAAGAAATAGTCCAGATCCACGTTGACGATCCAAGGATCATCACCTTCCTGCAGCCACCAAGCGGTATCGCTTATCAAGTCCTCAGCTCCCGGCTCCTGCCACAAACAAGCCACAGGGCGACGAGGCTCATCACCGATTCGATGAGTTGCGCATAGAACTCGTTTCAGGAGAGGCCCGGATCGTTCAAGAAACAACGCCATGTAGGTGTCCCAGCGAATAAGGTAGGCGTCAATATCCTGGCGTTTAAGCGCTAAGTAGTCCTCGATCGACATACCTCCAAGCGGCGGGCACTGCGGCTCCCATATCTCGAAATCGGAATAGAGAGTGTCATAGTGAGCGTCGATGTGGAGCAACCTGAGAGCTCGCTCTTGCTCAATATGCCGCAGCCAGCACCAGAGAGCGGCACGATGGTTGTCCATGACGTACAACGGCACATTGTCCGACTGCCACAGAAAATTCTGGTTCACAGGACCTGAGTTGTGTCGACCCAGGAACGGCACCAACCATTGCCCAGGCGCTGGCTTCGCACTTCCGTTCATTGCGCACACAGAGGCATAACATCCTGCTCGAAGATCTGCAGCGCGCTGCGATTGCACGGCTTGTAGCCAGTGATACCTTCGAGTTGTTCCACCGTCCCACCGACAGCAACCATGACGTACCTTAGCGAAGTGCCGTCATGATGGATCTGACGGGGAGGCAGCCGGCTGATCAGTTGCAGCATATCGGGGCACTCCGCCGCCAAAAAGCCGTGAAACGTTTCACCTGCCCGTCGAATCTGAACCTGTACGGACGGACTGATCAGGTCCTCGGGGTACCAGCCACACGAATCCCATTGATCTGCCAGCACGATGGCAGGCAGCAATGCGGCTACCCCGCCAGGATAGGGTTGGTGCTTCGCGGTCACGTCAATCACACCGAATGGCGGAGCCACCACGACGGCGTGGGGGGCAACGAACTCGCGGGTATCAAGCGCCCAAAAATAACGTGGGTTTAGACCGCTGGATGCAGGGAACTCGACCGTAAGGGTCGCCTTGGCCACGTAGTTCCATACTCCCAGTCGATCCAGCATTCTTCCCAACATGCCGGATGCATCGACGCATGCGCCCAAGCGCCCGTCCTTGGCAACTGCTGCTTCCACGGCTGCAGCGGCAATCCCAATCTTGCGAGCTGCGTCGGTCAGGTAGTCGGCACTGTACTCACGAGCCTCAACATACTGTGCATACAACTCCATCAGCTCGGGGTGGGAGGCTTCCGCTGAGAGAAATGCCGGATGGTCACAGAACCCAGGACCTTCATCTGGAATGTCGAGCCTTGCGAACACCTGTCGAAGGCGCTTCGCTGCTTGAGGATTGGATAGTCTCCACACTTGTGCGCTTTCTAGTGGTTACTTGGGAATAGGTTTCGTGGTCGCCGTGAGGCACGAACAATTAGAGGCAAGGCAGTTCTAGGCTCTGTGATGACCAGCTTTGTCCTGGGTCGGCCGGTTGAGTTTCACTTTGGCCATGACGTCATCGACAACGCGCATTTCATGAAAGTGCTGATGTTCTTTCTCTGGCCACTGAGCATGCTGAATCTCTTGATGAGACTGAGTGTGAACAAAGTCTTCTTAACATTAGGGCAAGTTCAGCTGCAGCACCAACGGACAGTGATCCGAGGCAGCAAAGGCTCTTCCAGCGAACTTGGCTAACTCGACTTCCCGTGTCCGAGCTCCACGGTTTGCGGCCGCAAGGCCTTGAGATAGCGCAATGTGGTCCAAGCCTTCATTTCTTGCGCAGGCGGTCGATCTTGGTTCACGGAACATGAGGGTCAGCTCCGAATTCGTGGGATCCCCATCATTGACTTCCGGCCAAAGAAGTCTGACCTGCTCAGAGTCGACCGGGATTCCAGTGGCACTTGAACTACCGGCTCTTGCATTTCCAGCCTTGCGACGATTGAGTTCGAGGTCCAGCTTGCGATTGAAGTCCCCTAGCAGGATCAGATGCGCTCCATCAATCGATTCGCGTTCAATCAGACGCTCAAGTGGCCCAATTTGTTTGCGCAGCGTTGGGCAATTGGTATTTTCGGTGCTATCAAGGTAGGCACCTCTGAAATCGAAATTCGCGTCTCCTGCCGGACTTGCACAACCGGATTTCAAGTGCACATTGGCCACGCGTATTTTATGTCCTGCAGGCCCAACCAAGCTCGCAATCAAAGCGGGTCTGGTGAAATGCCCGGCGTTTCGCATATCTTCCACCGCCAGTGCAAAGTCAGTTTCGCATGATGCCATGGTAAGAACATTTTTACGCACGGCTATGACAAGGCGTTGGACTTCAGGACTTGCCACATCACGATCATTCGATGTACAAAAGCTGTATTCATCGTGGGCTCGGCCCAGAGCCGCTCGGGCTGCGGCTTCACCAGATATTTCTTGAAATCCGAGTACATCAGGATTTGCAGAGCGCAAAGTTTGTTCGAGTGCAAGGCGCTTCGCATCCCAGTAGTGGGCTGTAGGCGAAAAAACTGCGCGCGGAATTGGGCTAACTCCAGAGGAGTGGTACTCGGTATAGGCATTGCATGGTGGCAGTCCGCTTGAGACTGGCCGGCATTGCGCGTCACTACGGGGGTCGCACCAACTGCGTTCAGGTTCCGAGCATTGAGCCACCACCTGCTTGAATTCAGGATCGCTGATCCACCAGCCGACATTGAAAGTGGCTACATTGATGCGCGTTGGTTGCGCCGAAAGCCATGCCGGTGCTGTAGCCAGCATTGCAAAGACGGCAAATCGATAACAATTCAAAAATCGCTTCATCTTGAGCTTTCTGACAATTGATTTTTACTGGCGGCCTCGATCACTTGTTTGCAGATGCCTGAATCAACTTCGGCCCGGCTAAGCCAATCAGCTGCTCTGCAGTCTCCACGTGCTGGAAGTGCTGCTCAACTTCATTCGGCCTGACCGTGCCTCGCTTCGCCATGTCTTCCAAACGTGCATAGAAAGAGTCCCAGTGAGGTGTTTTTGGTCCCAGCAGATAGACGGGAATCGGACCTAGCTGACCGCTTTTGATGGATTCCAGAATTTGGAAAATTTCCCATTCAGTGCCCGAACCACCAGGTGCCAGGACAACCGCTGTCGAGTGTAGAAACATGGCGTATTCGCGTATGCCCACGCTTGAGAAAATCAGCCCATCAGTGATTATTTTCTGTTTCGTCCCATCCACCGCACTGTAGGTGGCAAAGGCTTTCTCTGGCTGGCCGCCATGATCGCGTGAATCACCGTAGTAGGTTGTGTAGCCAATACTGGAGCCGCCTGCATTGACGGCCCCACGGGCCGCGGCCTCCATCAACCCCGTGCCTCCGCCTGTAAGTACGGGCCATTGCCTGCCGTACTTTTCCGTCCATCCCTTGGCGAATTTGTAAACCTCCCTGTAGAGGGCATCGTTTGCGGCCTTGATGGAAGGATCTGCTTGAGAGTTCGATTCTCGAATTCGGCTGCTACCGTAGATCGCAACGAACCCGCGAGGATGTTTTTCGGCTTTGAACTTCGCGGCGCAGCGCAGGTCGCGCGCCAACTCCTCTGCAGTCAAACGATCATCAGGTCCTCTGTAGGGTCCTGTGTAGCTGGCATTTTCGACGGTACTGGCACACCCATCAGAGAGCTGTGTGGTCGACGCGCAGCCGGCTAGCAGCACGGCAGATGTCAATAGGACCCATTTTCGTGAATCGTTCATATGCCAAGTCCTCCCGAGTTTTGCAGCATTTAGCCTGCGATGAAATCGCAAGTAAAAGAATTTCTGCGCAAGCTGCGTATTTCGAACCCGTTGGGCACACAGGCCGATTCACGTAGACACTCAGGTCGGCTGGAGCTGGTCACCGGTTTCGGCGGTCCTGGACACAGGCGCTCACATCCGAAAAACTAGGAGATTGACCGACCCGCTCGCCAGCCAAGCGCGCGTCGGCGTCAAGCAACATTGGGGGGAACATGCTGTATCAGCTGCGCACTGGACATGCCATATGCGAATAAGGCCCAGAAAGCCAAAAGCCTCCTTGCGGAGGCCTTCATCTCTGTATACCGGGGCGCCCTTGCGGGTGGGCCTGTCGGCGCATCGGCGCGGACTATACCCTCTCGGCGAATAAACGGCAACTGCCCCCTAAGATCCGATAGCCTCCTGCGGCGCGCATTAGGTCGGCCCGACACAGGTGGCCACTTCCCTAGGGACTACAAAGCTTTCGAGGTTACCGCCGAGCTCTCTGTCCACCGCCCATTTGGTCCCACACCCTGTGCCTCGTTCAGCGATTCCATCGACCAGTTCCACCTGGACAGCGAGCCGCCAACCCGTGTCAGGGATTCTTGAATTCGTTGTCGTCAGAGTCCATCAAGCGGTCGATATCCTCGGGTGGGGCCCATGGAGCTTGCAGTAGGAGATCATCAGGCCCTGAGGCCCGCGATAAATCATCAACAGTAACCATCGCGCGCGAGTCGGCGCAATGCCTCAACGCCTAACTGCTCCAGATCCAGCCCGACGAGAAGGTCGTTCTCCTTCGTGAAATCGCGCCCGTAGGCAGCGCATAGTAGCGCCACACCGGCCTCGTGCAGACGTGTCTCGACGCCGGCAGCCCGGCCCAGTCGCACCGTGGGCACCAGACCAAAAGGCACATCTTCAAGCACATAGCGGCTTTCAGCGGTTGTCGGCCCCATCACACCCAGGCCTTGACGATAGCGCTCTTGGTTCATCTGTGCCACGCTTGCCTGCGACAACTGGTAGGACTGAGCGATGTGCTCCTGCACAGACTTCACCTGAACTCCCAATGCCCCGGCGATGGCCAGACGCTCCGCGTCCAGCGACTCGATCAGCCTGCCCACGGCAGGTGTCACGTTTTCGGCTTGGTTCCACGCCTGCGCATGCTCCATGCGTGTCAGGTTGAGCAGCGCGATCGCCAGATGGTTCTGCGGATTGACATTGCCCAGGGAGACAGTGAGCAGGCCGTCGCGCCGCGTAAACCGATCACCGAATAGCTCGGTACATAGTTGGTGGCCAGCTTCCCCGCTACGGGCCGGCAGCGTCGCCATATCAACCCGGCTGCGGATGGTGCCCACATGCACGGCGGTTGAACTGCGCTGCCGAGCGGTGCAGACAGTGCTGGCCAGCGCGATGATGGGTGCGGAAATACCGCGGCTGGACAATTGTCGATTCAGGTACAAGGCGCCGAACGACAGATGCGAGCTGATGATGAGGGGCAGCCCCGGCCGCACGTGAGGCACGCATGTGTCGAAGGCGAATCGATGCCCGGTGGCGGGTAGTGCAAAGACCACAACCTGAGCCCATGCCATGGCCTGCGCGCAAGACGGCGCCACGTGCGGCGCGAAGCTACCGCTGATGGCTCCCGTGGCGGTCAGCGTGCGGCCGCCGCCTAGTTCCTGAGTGCGCTGGCCTGAGGGAGACCAGAGCATGGCCTCATGGCCTGCCGCTTCCAGCAGGGCTGCCATGCCGAAGGCGATGGCACCTGCCCCTACGATACTGACTCGCATGGCAATCGTTTCCTTTTCAGGTTAAGTAAAAGACAGTTGAACGCGGGGCGGCATTCAGCGCCCGCGGTTACGGCAGACCGGCCACTCGTGAGGCCTGCCGGTGTAAAGAAAAATCAGCGCTGGTCAGCGCTCAGACCGCAGCCATCAGCCTGCGCGCATCCAGCGCGGCTATAGGCCGCCGTGTGCGACCCTGAGTGATCAGATCGGTCAGTGTGGCGCCCACCACGGGCACCAGCTCGAAGCCGTGCCCCGAATAGCCAAAGGCATGGAATACCCCTGGAGCATTTACCGCGGGACACACCACAGGCAGCAGGTCCGCTGTCTTCGCCTCAAGGCCCGACCACACGCGCACCATGCGCACATTGCGCACGCTTGGAAATACGTCCGTCGCAGCTCGCGCGCCTTTGGAGAGCACGCCCATCCGCACCGAGGAGGACTCGGCATCCAGGTCCGCGATGCCCTGCAGACCGCCACCGATAACCAGCGTGCCTTGGTCAGACTGCTTGAACGACAGCGAGCGCCCCATGATCGACACAACCGGCTTGACCAGGGGTGCCAACCGCTCCGTAACGATCATCATCGAGGCCTTGGTCCCAAGAGGAATCTCGTCGCCCACCATGCCAGCGATACGCCCCGCCCATGCGCCTGCGGCGTTCACGATGAAGGGAACCACGATGGATTCTCCATCCACCTCAACGGCAGGACCTTGCAAAGCCAGCGCCCAGTCCTGTCCGCGGCGTTCGATCCCTGTCACCCCGCACCCCTGCCGGATGACGGCACCCGCCAATTCGGCACTGCGGCGGAAGGCTGCGAGCGTGCGGTGCGGATCTGCCGCACCATCGATGCGAGAAATGGAAGCGCCCAGGCATTGGGGGTTGATGGCGGGTACCAGTCTCCGCAATTCCTGGGCGTCGATGATCTGTTCATGTTGGTAGCCTGCGGCGGACAGGCTGGAAACACGCTGCTCCAGTTTGGCCAAGTGCTCGGGGCGGTCCGCTACGCAGATCTGGCCGTTGGGATGAAAACCGCAGTCGTCACCCACGAGCGCCGAAATGCGATGCCACATTTCCATGGACTCCAGAGCCAGGTCGAGCTCTCCGACATCCCGGTTGAGCGTGCGCACGCCAGCGGCCGTCGCGCCCGACGCATGGCGCCCCACCCAGGACTTTTCCAGCACCACTACACGCTTTCCGGCCCGGCACAGGTGCAAGGCCGCAGACAGGCCGTGCAGGCCGCCGCCGACTACAGCCACATCGAAGACGCGCGCGCTCATGGTGCCTCCTGTCCGTTGTCCAGCGATGCCAACTCGCCCAATGTCAGCTGCTTGAACGGCGGACGTATGCGGTGGAACCCAACCTCCTGCACCGTTTTTCCGTGCGCCTGCGCAAGGATGTGGGCAACCGTGTAGCCGCAATGCCGACCCTGGCACGGCCCCATTCCCGCACGCGTCAGCGACTTCACCTGGTTTGGGTCCGGCCGCCCGCCGGCCACTGTTGCTCTGATATCTCCTGCCGTCAGCTCTTCGCAGCGGCAGACCACCGTGTCGTCGGGCGGAGAGAACAGTTCCGCACGGGGCGGGTAGATCGCATCCAGAAGAGGACGTATCGCCATCTCCCGCGCAAGGTGCATGCGCAGCGGCCTGGCCAGCCGGTTGGCGGCATCCGAATCCAGCCGCCCCATGCTCAGGGCGGCACCGACAGCAGACAGCGTTCCCCGAGTGCATGCCGCGCGGGCACCGCCAATGCCACCGCCGTCGCCGGCCACGAATATGCCGGGTTTGCTAGTCATTCCCCATGGGTCCAGCAAAGGCACCAGGCTCAGCTGCGACACGCTCCACGCATGCTCGCACGCAAGCGCATGCGTCATGTGCACAGAGGGGACCACCCCCTCGTGCACGAGCAACAGTTGCAGATCCACCGCGCCTTCCTTTCCAGAAGCCGTTTTGTAGGAAAGCTGCTCCAGCCGCTGCGTACCATGTGCACGCAACTGGGTCACGCCCCGCACTATGGGAAACCCTGCCCGGCGAACTTCGCGCATCCAGGCTGCGCCCTTGGCCAGGTCCTTCCACGCTGCGAGAGCACCCGCAGCATGCGCGATACCCCGCCGCCAGGCCCCCGGGGAGGTCGTGTCCAGCCAACCCGCAATTCGTCCACCAGCACGCAGCAGTTGCACCATGTACAGCAACACCAACGGCCCGCTACCTGCGATCCAGGGCGCCACCTGTGGGATCTCCCGAGCATTTTTCATCAGGATCTGTGAAGCACCAACAGTGAGCACTCCGGGCAAGGTCCAACCTGGGAACGGCGCTGGCCGCTCCTGGGCGCCAGTCGCCAACAGCACGCAGGTCGCCTGCACGCATTCGGCCTTCTGGGCGTGGCTCATGAAAACCTTCCATCCAGGTTCGATCTGCCAGACCTGGGTTCCGGGTTCGTACAACGCACCGCTCGCGCGAAAAGACCGCGCCAGCGGCAGGCCGGCCGCATACTCCTCACCCAGCAGCGAGGCCATGCCAGACTCTGCGCGTGCTTCCACCGCGCGCCAGATCTGCCCACCTGGGGCGGACTGCTCATCCACCACCAGCACTTTCAAGCCCAATTGCCGTGCCTGCACTGCGGCGGACATGCCAGCGGGTCCGGCTCCGATGATCAAAAGATCCACGCTGCGGTTCATCGCGACACCTCACTACCAATCGCCATGGCACCGCAATCTGGCACTTCGATAGCCATTTCGCGGCGGCCGTTCTGACGCTGCACACACATGCCCTCACCGACCTCCACAAGGCAGGTCTGGGTGGAGGCCACCCCGTCCACGATGGCCAGGCATTCGAAGCACACACCCATCAGGCAGTAGGGTGCACGCGGGCTGCCGGTAACTGGAGTAGTCCTGGACGCCGGGGGATCAAGCCGCAGCAGCACCGAGGCAACCGAGTCACCTGGTTCCGCGGTGATGGCTTGTCCGTCGACCGTCAGGGTGAGCAGATGAACACGGACCCGGTCATCGGGAAGCTTTCGAAACAGGGGGGCAGTCATGGGAGAGTGGCTGCAAGCAGCATTGGTAGGCCGCATGCGGCCATGCAGCCGCAAACGAGCGTTGAACAGAACGCCGGCACAACGCTGTGATCGCTCCATGCGCACCAATGCTGGACGCAACAGATCTGCTCATTGCCGCGGGACTCAAATCGCTCGTGGCGACTGCAGTCCCAGACAGAGGGGCAGGAATGGATGGAGAGACGGACCAGGACCATGTACCGGCATTGGTGGATGTCCAGTCATGCTATGGCGCTACATCAAATTCATCTATCCCAAGAAAAGGGTCGACCCATTCAAGCAGCGCAAGTGTTGCGGGTCTTTTCGGTGGCTGTGGCCATGTACTGCAGTAGATCTTTGGCCGGTGCGTTGAGCCGCGTGTCCCCCAATGCCATTGCTTGCACGCTGAAGGGCAGGCCGGGTTGCAACGGCAAGGCCGAACCTCCTTTTCTGCGATGCATGGCTCCGGTGAACGGATCAACCACCGAGATGCCCAAACCACGCATCACAAGTTCGCTGGCAGTGAGGGACTGCGACGTCTCTGACAGGATGTCCAATTCCCCTCCCGCTTCCTTGAGCAGGATTTCCAGTCGCTTTTGAATTGCCCCCGTTAAGGCCACGAAGGGACGGCCCATAAGCTGCTGCATATCCACCGGACGATGGCTCTCCGGCCACTCAGCAGGCCCGGCGATGCAGACGCAATCCGCAGTGAACTCCGCCACGTTCTCGACCTCGCCGACAGCCAAACGGTGTGCTCCGAAGCCGATGTCTGCCTGCCGATTGCGCACGCTGCGCACAACCTCGATGGAGGAAACAATGTCCAGACTCACCACGACGTTTGGATGCTGGCGCCGAAGGAACGCGATCGCATCCGGCATGACCGAGTGCCCCAAAGCGGGGATGGCACAGATAGATAGGCGGCCCATGCGCTGCTTACGAAGTTGCTCGGAGAAGCGGGCGATATCCTCTAGCCCCAAAAAGGACTGCTGCACCTTGGCCATGAGTGCTAGCGCCTCCTCCGTTGGCTTGACCGTCCGGCCGTGCTTCGCGAACAGCTGAAATCCCACGACCCGCTGCAGCTCGGATATGGTTCGGCTCACTGCCGACTGGGAGGTACCCAATGCATCGGCTGCGGCGCCGATACCGCCCTTCATAACAGCGGCCCGGAACGCCTCAATCATCTGGTGTGTCAACAACTGCGTCGGCATGGCGCCCTCCTCGATAGCTTGCAGTGTAGGGCTCGCAAGAGGCGGGCCAATGGTCTCATCCCAGGTTCCTCGTAGCTTTACACGAGCGAAAAAAAGGGGCCAGCGCTTGCTTCGCCGGCCCCCAATCACCTTGGAGAGATTCGCGCTGTGGTGGACGATGCCAGAAAGATCAGAATGTGTGGCGCACCCCGAGGTCGAAGCCAGAGGAGGCCTGATTGGCACCCGTCACTGCGCCATTGAGTGCGGCTGCGGCACCGCCTCGGTTCTTGACGTGACCGTAGGCGCCATATAACGAGGTGCGCTTGGACAGGTAGTGCACATAGCCCAGCGATACCTTGTCGGACTGGGGTGTTCCCGCAGCAGTAGTTTTATATGTGGACCACTGGGCCTTGATTTCACCGGCACCCACCCGGTAGATCCCTCCCAGTTGATAGCCCTTGCCGGTCAGGCCCGCGAGAGTGCCAACCTTCTCGCGGTAGTACCCGCCCATGGCGGTGAACGCACCTATGTCGTAGCGGCCGCCCAGATTGGTGGACGTGATGTCACCCGTGGCTGCGGTGGAGGCGTACTGCGTGCGCGTGGTGGAGAAAGCAACGTTCAGGGGCCCTGCCTTGTAGCCCAGACGCAGGCCGCCACCATTGCCGTCCTTTTCGGTGGCCGCTGCATTGCGCAGGTTTTCACCCAGGTAATACTGCACCACGCCGTACACGCCGCCGAGGTTGGAAGGCAGGAAGTACATGATGCCGTTGGACACCCGTGTGGGAATCGGCCCTGTGAGCGCACTGGCGTACGCCTGTGATGCGGCGACACCGCTGTTGCCAAAGGGATCGAACTCAAAGCGGTTGTAGTAAGCCACCGAGTAGTCGCGCCCCAGGCGCAATTCACCCACGCTGTTGGACAGGCTCACAGTGGAGCGCCTGCTGAAGGTGAGACCGCCGCCCCCAGCGCTACCGCTTGTCTGGTTGTTGGTGCTGGTCGTGCCACCGCTACCGTTATCGGTGAGCAGACCCGCTTCGAGCCAGAAGCTTGCCGAGAGACCGCCGCCCAAGTCCTCCACGCCGCGAAAGCCCAGGCGCGATCCACCTGTGCCGCCAGAGGCGAGTTGCGAGCGATCAGCCACGCTGCCCGAGCCCACCTGCAGGTAGGTGTCCACGACCCCAAACAGGGTGACTGATGATTGCGCGCTGGCCGCGCCGCAAGCGGTGATCGCAAGGCTACACAAAAGATGTTTGTTCACTGAACTTCTCCGATAAAATTCCCGCTTTGGCGGGTTATTGATTGCTTGCCTTGCTGCCACTTCCAAGTGGCCATGCACCGCGCTCGCTTCGGCTTTTTTCAGGCATGGCTGCGCCACCGCTCCGCCCGGATCGGGGCAGGCGCAATGAGGGCTTCTGCAGCAACAGGCAAAACCGTCCTCCTCCTGACCGCAAAGGTCTGGATACGGGCTGTCTGGCGTGTGGGGACTTGTGGGGACTATCGAATAGGCAGTCCTTTCATGCAGTGTTGATTTGCACTTTTCACACTACGGCTTTGCTGGCGTCTACCTACTCGACCTTGATGTCAGCATCGACTATCACCTTGCGCCACTTCTGGATGTCGTCGCGCACACGGGCGGTAAACTGAGTTGGGTTGCTGGCCACAATGGAAAACCCTGCTTCCTCAAGTTTCTGGCGCATCTTGGGCTCGTTAAGCACGGTGCGGATGTCGTTACTGATTTTGCTGACGATGGGTGCTGGAGTGCCTGCGGGCGCGAACAAGCCGAACCACACATCCGACTCGTACCCTGGGTAACCTGACTCTGCGATGGTGGGCACCTGCGGTAGCAAGGGGCTGCGCTTGGCGCTGGTTACCCCCAGCACACGCAGCTTGTTGGCCTTCATATAGGGCATCGTGGTCATCACCACGTCGAAGCTTGCCAGCAACTGTCCCGCTACGAGGTCGTTCATCGCTGGCCCCGAGCCTCGGTACGGGATCGCCAGCATCTTCAAGCCGGCTCGGGCCGCGAACAATGCCATTGACATGTGCGGCGTGGTGCCCACGCTGCCGTTGTAGGGGATTTCGCCAGGCCGAGCCTTCGCATACGCCACGAATTCTTGGACCGTATGGACCGGTACAGAAGGATGCACCGACAACAATTGGGGGATGGTGACCATCTCCGAGATCGGCACGAAGTCGCGTTGGACGTTGTAGGGCAGTTTGGGATAGAGCGTCTGCGCCACAGCGTGCGTCGATACGGTGCCCAGCAACAGGGTGTAGCCATCGGGCTTGGACTTGGCGACTGCATCGGCTCCGATGATGCCCGCTGCGCCGGCCCGGTTGTCGACGATCACTGACTGCTTCCAGATATCGCCCAGTCTGTCGGCCAAACTACGGGCCAGCAAGTCCGTAGACCCGCCCGCCGAGAACGGCACAACGATCTTGACCACTTTGTCGGGATAGGCATCCTGGGCTGAGGCTGTTAGCCCGAACAGGGCGACACCGAGGCTGAATACCAAAGCACGGGCTAAAGTCATGGGATCCTTTTTGGAGTTGAAGAGAAAGCAAAGGAAATTGCACGCATTGCTGCGGCACGCGGGAGAGCGCTCCCGCGCTGGCACTGACCCGGCTCAAGCCGCAGGAGCGGACCGATGCTGTGCTAGATCAAGCGCCGCTTGCGTGCGTTCGGCACCGTAGTCATGCTGCGCGGCCTGCACGGACACCAGTCCGTCACGCAGGTCAGCAGCCAGGGCCTCTAGCGCACGCTCCGATGGCGAGCCAAAGCCCGCGCCGCCTGGCGTTTCTATTCGCACGGTCTCGCCGCGAGCAAGCACCAAGCGCGTGACTTTGGAGGACAGGACCTGCTCGCGCTCACCCTCGCCGGCATTGAGTACGATGCGCCCCCTGCCTCCTTCGCCCCCCCCTTCGGCGCCGGCGGCGCCTTGGTGATGACTATCGGATCGGGCCGAGTACACCGTTCCGTCCTGCAGTGCGCGCACTTCCCGCACGATCCCGAGCCCACCGCGCTGGCGTCCTGAGCCGCCGGAATCGGCAATCAGCCCGTAGTGTTCGACGCGCAGCGGAAACTCGTTTTCCAGCACTTCGGTCGGCAGGTTGCGCGAGTTGGTGATGTGGACGTGAATGCCGTCCATGCCATCGGCGTCATCGCGCGCGCCACCACCGCCACCCAGGGTCTCGCCAAACAGAAAGAGGTTTCCCCTTGCAGGATGCGGCCCCGAGAACGAGATCGATGGCATGGTGTCGCAGCCGGAGGCGATGAGGCGTTCGCGCGGAACCAGAGTGCGGAATGCTCCGATGATGGATCCGGCTAGCCGCTGGCAGGTAATGGTGCGGGCGCCGCACGCTGCGGGGGAACGCGGATTGACAATGGATCCCTCGGGAGCTCGGATCACGATGGCTTCCGACAACCCACTGTTGGCTAACAACTCCGGATCGAGCATTGTCTTGACGCAGTAGTAAACAGTGGCTCGCAGGGCACTTTCGGCCACGTTCAGTGCCCCGCGCGACTGGACGCCGCTGCCCTCGAAGTCCACCACGAGATTGCTCCCTTCCTTGAAAATGGTAGCGGTCAGCGGCACGCGTGCGCCCTCCCCCGTGCCATCGTCATCCATCCACGTGGTGAAGGTATGGCGCCCCGGCGCAAGGGCGGCGATGCGGTGCTCGATACGCCGCGCTGTGTACGTCAGTACGTCGTCGACGGCTTGCCGAAAGGCGGCGGCTCCACCCATGCGCTGAATGAGCGCAATGGCTGCAGCGGCTCCCTTGGCATTGGTCGCAATCTGAACGCGCAGATCGAGCGACCGCTCCTGCGAGAGCCGCGAGTTCAGGGCGATCAGGGCGATGACGTCGTCGTCCACTTCGTGGGCACGGGCCACACGGATGACCGGGATGCGCAGACCTTCTTCGTGAATGCTGGCGGCTCGTGCAGAGATTGAGCCCGGAGTGGCCCCACCTATGTCAGAGTGATGGCCGATGTTGGCCGCAAAGGCGACCAGGTCACCCTCCACAAATACCGGCGTGATGATGGAGATGTCGGGCAGGTGCGTTCCGCCAGCGGCATAGGGGTCGTTACAGACATAGACGTCGCCCTCACGGATATCACTGGTCTGATAGCGCGCCAAGACGCCCTCAACGGCCCCCAGCAGCGAACCCAAGTGCACAGGAATATGGGTGCCCTGGGCCACAAGACGTCCGCGGTGGTCGAACATGCCGACGGAGAAATCCCGCCGCTCTTTGATCTGGGTGGAGAACGACGCCCTCATCATGTTGCTGGCCATGGACTCGGTGATGGCAAGCAGTCGGTTGGTGAAGACCTCCACGGCGACAGGGTCGAAGTGGCGTGTGCCTGCGCTTGCAGGGTTGGCATGGGTGGTGTCGATACGCATGGATAAATCTCAGCCTTGGATACGGATATTGCCGAAACGGTCGATGGCGGCTTGCTGGCCCGGCAGGACCACCGTGGTGGAGCTCATCTCCTCGATCACCACCGGTCCGGAGAGGTCCATGCCTATATGCAAGGAATCTCGGCGATACACCCGCGTATCGATCCAGCCATGCCCCGGGCCGAAATAGATGGGGCGCTCGCTCCACTGCAACTCGCCGACCGGTGCCGGCTGCATGCGCACACTGTCCTTGCCAACCAGTCCCACGGCTTGCACGCGGCAGGTCACGATCTCGATCGCGAGACCCGGGTTATCGTGTCCATGCTGGGCTTTGTGGGCGTGGTGGAACGCCTGGACAAATCGGGCTTGGTCCTGCGCCTGCACGCCACTCACCTCGACCCGGATGTCGTGCGTTTGGCCCCGATATCGGGCGTCGATGTGCATATGGAAACGCCGCTCGGCTTCTGGCACACGCTCCTCGGCCAGCCAGGCCTCGCCTTCAATCAGCATGTCCTTCATGGCTTGGCCGGCGGCCTGCCAGCTGCCATCGTCCAGGGTTGCGAGCTGGGTGCGCACGAAATCACGGCTGATATCGGCCAGAAGGATGCCGCGCGCGCACAGGGTGCCTGGCTCGTGCGGCACCAGCACGCTGGCAATGCCGCACTCCTGCGCCACTTCCGCCGCATGCAGAGGGCCAGCCCCACCGAACGCGAACAGGACGAAGTCGGAAGGATCATGGCCGTGTTCTGTGGAGACCGCCCGTATCGCCCGGCTCATGTTGGCGGTGGCGATGCGCAAGATCCCGTGGGCCGCCTCCTCCACCGACAGCCCCAGCGGACGCGCAATGCGCTCCTCGATCACGGCCACAGCTCTGTTGCGGTCTACGGTCATACGCCCATCCAACAGCGTCGTTGGGTGCAGTCGACCAAGCACGATGTTGGCGTCGGTCAGTGTGGGTTCGGTACCGCCCTTGCAGAATGCGACCGGGCCTGGAACCGCACCTGCGCTTTCAGGACCGACCTTGAGTGCGCCCACGTCGTCAAGCCGGGCAATGCTACCGCCACCTGCCCCGACCACATGGATGTCGACCATCGGCATCTTCACCGGATAGCCCGCTACCAGGCGGTCAGAGGTAAAACTAGGACGCCCCCCTGTGATGAGCGACACGTCTGTACTGGTGCCTCCAACATCGAAGGTGATGATCTCCGACAGCCCTGCGGTAGCGCCAATGACTGTGGACCCCACCACCCCCGCTGCCGGCCCCGAAAGACAGGTCAGAACGGGAAAGCGTTCGACGGTGGCCATGGGCATCAAGCCACCATTGGAGTGGAAGGTCAGCGGCTCGACTGTCACCCCCACCTCAATCAGCCGCGTGCGCAGCCGCTCCAGATAATGCTGCATGCGCGGGGCCACGTAGGCATTGAGGACGGTGGTCGAGGTGCGCTCGTACTCGCGGAACTCGGGCAGTACCTCGTGCGAAACACTGACGTGCATGCCGGGAGCCACGCGCTCGATCACACGGCGAGCCTGCTCCTCATGGGCCGGATTGCGGTAGGCGTGCAGAAACGCCACCGCGATCGATTCGACCCCGCTGGCCACCAACTGGTGCACCAGCAGCTCCAGCGCTGCCTCGTTCAACGGCCGCACCACCCGGCCCTCGGCATCCAGGCGCTCGTCAGACTCCAGGCGGCGATGGCGCTGCACCAGCGGCGCAGGCTTTTGCACGCTGTAGTCATACAGGGAAGGTCGAGTCTGGCGCCCAATGGCCAGCACGTCCCGAAATCCCCGTGTGGTGACGAGGCCAGTAGGAACGCCCCGCCGCTCGATCACCATATTGGTCGCCACGGTCGTGCCATGGCCGAAGTAGTCGACCTCAGAAGGCGAGACCGAGAACCGCTCCAGCATCTCACGGGTGCCCTGCGCAATGGCTACCGATGGATCCGCGGGCGATGACGGCACCTTGAAATACGACAAGGCACCAGTGCCCATATCGGCCATCACGAAGTCCGTGAATGTGCCGCCCACATCAATTCCAATTCGAACCATGCTTTTCATTCCCAACGAGTTGAATCTAGGCGGGGTGGCAAAGCTCAGGCTCTGCAATCCCCAGCAGCCAAGCCGGCAACCGACTGCCTCATGACCACCAGCCGATGCACATGCTGGATCGGTTTCCAGGCCGCGCGCATCAACACACTGCGATCAATGCTATGACGCGGTCTACCAAGGAACAATGCACTGGGAGAGCCTGATCCATGCGAAATTGAGATCGGTTGCGATGACTTGCCCGACCGCGCAAAGTCAGAGGCGCACTGTTGCCGGATCTTGTTCACCAGGATGAAGCTGCCTAGCAAACATTGAACAACCGAGGTGATTGACTAAGGCTTTTGTCAACTGCACTTCAAGGTTGAGACAGCCCTCTGCCGGAGTGAGTGTTGCTGCTACTCGTTGTCGCGAGAGAGATGACTTCGACGCATCTCTGCTGAACTCGATCAATGAAGGATCGTAAAAATGGGGCTAGGTGAGTGCCGTTCAATGATGAAAGTCACGGCTGATCGGCAATTCGAATTTCTTCACGCAGATCCTTAGCAAAGGCGTCCGCCAGTTGCATGCGCGGTCCGGAGTCGGGAAAGATCAGCGCGTAGCCCGAGGTGAACGGCTCCTTGATCGGCCGCACCACCAGGCTTCCCGCATACGGCATGGCTGTGGACCGCCCGACCAGGGTGATGCCCGCACCGGCCGCCACCAGCGCGCAGGCGATGGAGGAGCTGGGCGTCTCCAGCACAACGTTGGGCGCCACACCCAGCGTGGCCAGCAGGTCGTCGATCTGGTGGCGCACGAAGCTTTGGCGCGCCAGCATCACCATGCGCTCGCCATCCAGGTCCTTCAGCGACACCACCTCCTTGCCCGCCAGGCGGTGATCGGCCGGCATCACTGCGGTGAACTGGACGGGGTCGAGCTGCTCGATGGCGATGGCCGAGCGAAACAGCGGCAGCTCCACGATGCCCACGTCCAGCTGGCGCGTCGACACCCGCTCCGCGATCTGCCGCGATGGCAGGCTCTCGAAGTAGACCGTGACCTTGGGGCGCGACGACAGGAAGCGCGCAATGCCGCGCGGCACCACCCACTGCGACAAGGCCGGCAGCGATGCGATACGCAACGCTCCCGCACGGTGGAAGCGGATGTCCTGCGCGATCTCCGCAATGCGGTCGAGTGAGCCGTACAAAGGCTCGATCTCACGGTACAGCGCCTCGGCCTCCGGCGTGGGCACCAGCCGGCGGCCGTGCCGCTCGAACAGCTTGTAGCCCACGCGCATCTCCAGCAGCCCGATGGAACGGCTCACTCCTGGTTGCGTCACGTTCATCAGCTTGGCAGCCCCCACGACGGTGCCCACGCGCATCACCGAGCGGAAGGCTTCGATTTGCCCGACATTGATCGTCGTCTTCATATATACCACCTCAGCATCATTCAAGGAGCCAATGGACATTCCTTTGCCTTGGCAAAGCTACCAACGGTCTGCATCGCGCTGGCAAAGGCCTGCGAGCACGAGATTTTGACCGGGCTGCTGCCAATATGCCAGCAGCAAGGGCTACATGCCAAGTCAGCATGAACTAAGAGTGCTCCGGCGTCCACTCGGCTCGTTCTATAAATAACAAAAGAGCATTAGGTACGCTCGTTATTTACATATTCAGCGCGCATGCTCGTCACTACAATTTGTTATAGCAAGTACAAAAACAGTGCTAAGCGCCTTCCAGATCCGCCCTTTCCCCCTGCAAAAGAGGCCTTGATGAATACATACCCAAACGTCATGAGCGATTATTCCATGCGCCCCATGAAGCCCTTCGCCGAGGCCGCTGGCGGTAGCGCCTCTACAGCGAGGCACCCACGATGAGCTTCCTGGAACTGAAAGGCCTGTCCAAGCGCTACGACGGCGTGACGGCGGTGGCGGCCTGCGACCTGTCGGTCGCCAAGGGTGAGTTCGTCAGCCTGCTGGGGCCTTCGGGCTGCGGCAAGACGACCACATTGCAGATGGTGGCCGGTTTCGTGCAGCCCAGCAGCGGGCGCATTCTGCTGGACGGCAAGGACATCACCGAGGTCAAGCCCAACCAGCGCGGCCTGGGCATCGTGTTCCAGAGCTATGCCCTGTTTCCTCACATGACGGTGGCGGACAACGTGGCCTTCGGCTTGGAGATGCAGGGCGTAGCTGCAGGTGAACGGCGCAAGCGCGTGGCCACCACGCTGGAGCTGGTGCACCTGGGCGCCCTGGCGGGCCGCTACCCGCGCGAGCTCTCGGGCGGACAGCGCCAGCGTGTGGCGCTGGCGCGCGCCCTGGCCATCCAGCCGCCGGTGCTGCTGCTGGACGAACCCATGGGCGCGCTCGACGCCAAACTGCGTGAGGAGATGCAGATAGAGTTGCGTGCGCTGCAGCACCGCGTGGGCGTTACCACCATCATGGTCACCCACGACCAGGCGGAGGCAATGACACTGTCCGATCGCGTGGTGCTAATGAACAAGGGCAGCATCGAGCAGGTCGGTCGCCCATTCGAGATGTACGAGCGGCCCAACGGCCGCTTTGCCTCCACCTTTCTGGGCAAGGCCAACGTCTTCGAGGCCCACCGAGCTGCGCCCGGCGCACTGGTGGAGGTGCAGGGCCACCGCCTACCCAGCAGCGACACGCACTGCACCGGTGTCATGGAGTACATCGTGCGCCCCGAGAAGATTGCGCTTGTGCCCGATGCCCAGGCGCTGCTACGCGGCCGCGTGAATGCGCGGGTCTTCCTGGGCAACCACTGGCTGTTCCAGGTCGACACGCCGCTGGGCGTGGTGCAGGTGACGCACGCCAACAACGGCCTGCCACAGGCGGCCGAGGGCGACGAAGTGGGCCTGGCATGGTCGCCCGAGGACGCCCGTCTGGTACCCAGAGAGGGGAGCTGACATGGACGGCACTACCGAACACAACCTGCTGCCCTACTGGCTCACGGCCCCGGGCGTGCTCGCCACGCTGGCCTTTGTGGCCCTGCCCCTGGTGCTCATGCTGTCGCTCAGCCTGTACCCCTTCCTCCCCTCGGGCGGCATCGGCGAACAGCTCACGCTGGCCAACTATGCCGAGCTGGCGCGCGACGACTACTTTCACACCATCTTCGCGCGCACCTTCGGCATGGCCCTCCTGGTCACGCTGGTGTGCATCGCCATCGGCGTACCGGAAGCCTACGTGCTCAGCCGCCTGTCGCCGCGCTGGCGCACCGTGTCCATCGTCATCGTACTCGGTCCCATGCTCATCTCGGTGGTGGTTCGCACCTTGGGTTGGGCGGTGCTGCTGGGCAACGAAGGCGTGATCAACCGACTGCTGATGGCCTCCGGCCTGGTGGCCGAGCCGGTGAAGATGATGTTCACCTTCACGGGAGTGGTCATCGCGCTGGTCCACGTGCTGGTGCCCTTCATGGTGCTGGCGGTGTGGGCATCGCTGCAAAAGCTCGATACCGCCACGGAACAGGCCGCCGAGTCACTCGGCGCCGGCCTATTCACGGTCCTGCGGCGCATCGTCTTCCCCCAGGTGATCCCGGGCGTGCTGTCGGGCGGCCTCATCGTGTTCTCGCTGGCGGCCAGCGCGTTCGCCACGCCCGCCATCATCGGCGGGCGGCGACTCAAGGTCGTGCCCACCACCATCTACGACGAACTGCTGGGCAACCTGAACTGGCCCCTGGGCGCGGCACTGGCGGTGGTGCTGGTGGGCATCGTCCTGGCCGTCTCCATCGGCGTCAACCGGCTCGTCGAGCGCCGCTACAAGCAGGTATTCCTATGAACCGCACCCCGCCTCTGCTGCTAGCCTTCCACTGGCTTTTCGCGATCTTCATGCTGGCTCCTCTGGCCATGGTGGCTCTGGTGTCGTTCACCGACAAGGGCTACATCTCCATGCCGTTCAATGGCGCCTCCTGGCGCTGGTACGCCGCCATCCTGAAGAACGGCGAGTTCATCGATGCCTTCTGGCGCAGCCTGATCCTGGGCGTCACCGCCGCCACGCTGGCCACCCTGCTGGCGGTTCCGGCCGGCATGGCCATCGCCTGGCACCGCTTCCCGGGCCGCGATGCCATCCTGGGCCTGCTGCTATCACCGCTGATGGTGCCGCACGTGGTGCTGGGCATCGCCCTGCTGCGGCTGCTCACGCAGCTGGGGGCCTCCGGCACCATGTGGGGCCTGACGGCCGCGCACACCGTCATCGTGCTGCCCTACGTGCTGCGCCTGGTGGTGGCCGCGGCCACCGGCTTCGATCGCACCGTGGCCCAGGCCGCGCAATCCCTGGGCGCTTCGCCGTGGACGGTATTCCGCCGCGTCGAGCTGCCCCTCATCGTTCCCGGCGTCGCCGGCGGCTGGATCATCGCCTTCATCAACAGCTTCGATGAGCTGACGATGTCGATCTTCGTCGCCTCGGCGGGAACACAGACCCTTCCCGTCAAGATGTACAACCACATTGCCAACACCATCGACCCCCTGCTGGCTTCCGTCTCCACCGTGCTAATCGTCATCACGCTGGCACTGATGATCGCGCTGGACCGCTTCTACGGCCTGGACCGCATCCTGGCGGGCAAACCATCATGAGCGCGGCACGCGATATCGACACCCTGGTGGTGGGCGGTGGCGTCGTCGGCCTATCCATCGCCTACGGCATGGCGGGCGCCGGCGAGCGCGTGCGCCTGCTCGACGAAGGCGACGACGCCCTGCGCGCTGCACGCGGCAATTTCGGACTGGTGTGGGTGCAGGGCAAGGGCCTAGGCTACCCCGACTATGCACGCTGGAGCATGGCATCAGCCCGCGCCTGGCCCGCTTTTGCCCAGGAACTGACCGCGCTGACCGGCATCGACCTGGAGCTCTCGCAGCCCGGCGGCCTGATGATCTGCTTGACCGAGGCCGAACTGGCCGAGCGCGCGGCCAACCTGCAGGCGCTGCGCGATTCCCTGGGCGAGCCCTACCCCTTCGAAGTGCTCGATGCCGGGCAGTTGCGCGCGCTCTCGCCGCACATCGGCCCCGAGGTGGTGGGCGCCACCTACGGCGCGCTCGACGGCCACGCCAGCCCGCTGCGCTTGTTGCGCGCGCTGGTGCAGGGCTTCCAGCTGCGCGGCGGCGAGCTCGTGTCCGGCGTGCGCTGCGAGCGCATCGAACACCGCGGCGGTGCGTTCCACGTGTGGTCCAGCGGCGCCGAGCATGTGGCCGGGCGCCTGGTGCTTGCCGCAGGCCTGGGCAACCGCGCGTTGGCTCCCATGGTGGGGCTCAGCGCGCCGGTCGAGCCCAACCGGGGCCAGATCCTGGTGACCGAGCGCATGCAGCCATTCCTTCAGCACCCGTCGGGCCATGTTCGCCAGACAGGCGAAGGGGTGGTGCAGATCGGCGACTCCAAGGAGGACGTGGGCCTGGACGACGGCACCACCCTTGAGCAGCTGGCGCGCATCGCCCAGCGCGCGCGCCGCATGTTCCCCCTGCTGGCCGACGCCAACATCGTGCGCGCCTGGGGTGCCCTGCGCGTGATGACGCCTGACGGCTACCCCATCTACCAGGCCTCGCGCACCTGCCCGGGCGCCTTCGTCGCCACCTGCCACAGCGGCGTGACCCTGGCGGCCATGCACGCGGGGCCGCTGGCGCAATGGATGCGCGGCGGCCAGCAGCCGCGCGAGATACACACCTTCAAATCGGAGCGCTTCGATGTTTAGAACCATGCTGCCCCATGGGCAGGACACTCGGCCCGAGGTCGAGATCTGGGTGCATGGCCAGCGCATGCTGGCCCGTGAGGGCGAGACGCTGGCCGCCGCGCTGCTCAAGGCCGGTGTCGTGCCGTTTCGCAGCACCCCCGTGTCGGGCGAACCGCGCGCACCGCTGTGCCTGATGGGCGTGTGCTTCGACTGTCTGGTCGAGGTCGACGGTGCACAGAACGTGCAGTCGTGCATGGTGGCCGTGCGCAGCGGCATGCAGGTGCAACTGCCCCAGGGCGCTCGGCGCGCAGGGGGTGCTGCATGAACCGCCCGACGCACGACCTCATCGTCATCGGCGCCGGCCCGGCCGGGATGTCGGCCGCGCTCACCGCCGCATCGTTGGGCATGAAGACCGTCCTGCTGGACGAGCAGCCGCACCCGGGTGGCCAGATCTACCGCAACATCACCCAGGTAGCCCCCCATGTGGCCGCACTGCTCGGCCCCGACTATCGTCATGGGCAACCGCTGGCGCAGCGGCTGGCCCGTTCTGGAGTGGAGATTCGCTCAGGCGCCATGGTATGGGACGTGGCGCGCGACCTCACCGTCACCGCACAAAAGGACGGACAGTCCTTCCAGGTGCAGGCACCGCAGGTGATCGCCGCCACGGGCGCGATGGAACGCGCAACCCCCATTCCGGGGTGGACACTGCCCGGCGTGCTCAATGCCGGCGCCGCACAGATCGCTCTCAAAAGCGCTGGCGCCGTGCCCGCGGGCCGCGTAGTGCTTGCAGGGGCCGGGCCGCTGCTGCTGCTAGTGGGCTGCCAACTGCTCGATGCTGGCGTCGCCATCGCCGGAATCGTCGAGACCGCGCCGACCGCCAACCGCTGGCGTGCGCTGCGCCACCTGCCGGCCGCGCTCGGTGCTGCCGCCTACCTGGCCAAGGGCGCGCGCATGCTCTGGAGGCTGCGCCAGGCCGGCGTGCCCATGTTCTCGGGCGCCACGGACCTGCGGGTCGAAGGGAACGGGCGTGCCCAGGCCCTGGCGTTCACCGCGGGCGGTGCCGTGCACACGCTGGATGCCGGCGTGGTGCTGCTGCACCACGGCGTGGTGCCCAACACGCAGATGGGTCGGCTGCTGCGCGTGCAACACGACTGGGACGCCGTGCAGCTGGCTTGGCGCCCACGGCTCGACGCCTTCGGCGAGACGACGCTGGCCGGCTTCCGCATCGCTGGGGACGGGGCCGGCATCGCCGGCGCCCTCGCGGCGGAGCCCGCCGGCGCTTTGGCCGCCCTGGGCGCAGCGCGGGCGCTCAACCGGTTGAACGACACGGAATTGCGGCAACGCGCCGCACCGATGCGCCGTGCGGTCGCCCGGCAGGAGCGCATACGCCCCTTCCTGGACAACCTGTACCGCCCGCCTGAATGGCTCGCCGCCCCTGGCGACGAGACCGTGATTTGCCGCTGCGAAGAGGTGACCGCCGGTCGCATCCGCGAGATGGCGCACCTGGGCTGCCAGGGCCCCAACCAGACCAAGTTCTTCAGCCGCTGCGGCATGGGGCCCTGCCAGGGCCGAACCTGCGGCCTGGCTGTGACGCAGATCCTTGCGCAGGAGCTGGGCCGGCCGCCCGGCGATGTCGGCGCGTACCACATCCGCGCGCCGCTCAAGCCTGTGTCGCTGGCATCGCTGGCCGCGCTGGCCGACGCCCCTGCAGCAACCACATCCACAGCAATCACCACCGAGGAATCCGCATGAGCACCACCATCGAACGTCACCACACTAACGCCCGCATGAGCAAGATCGTGCGCCACGGGGGGCTGGTCTACCTATGCGGCCAGACGGCCAACGCAGGCGCCAGCGCCCATGGCGAGATCGCCGCCCAGACCCACGAGACCCTGGCGCGCGTGGATGCTCTGCTCACCGAGGCCGGCAGCGACCGCGAGCACCTTCTGTCGGCCACTATCTACCTGCGCGACATCGGCGACTTCGCTGCCATGAACGCGGTATGGGAATCCTGGATCGCACCCGGCACGGCACCCGCACGCACCACGGTAGAGGCCAGGCTAGCGTCACCCAACCTGCTGTTCGAAATCACGATAGTCGCTGCGGCGAGCTGACTAGAACATCCGGTCCTACCAAATCCCGAGGCCAAAATTGATGAAATTCTTCTTTTGGAGCCTGGCGAAAGCGATCCTCTTCTTAGGCACTGCACTGGCAGTGACATCGTCCTTGAGCGCGGCGCAGATCGTGGTCGGACAGGTCGCACCCATGTCGGGCCCTGATGCCGAGCAAGGGCGAGCGTATACAGCCGGCATGCAACTTCTGTTTGACACCGTCAACCAAGCCGGCGGAGTGAACGGAAATTCCTTCAATTTGGTCACCCTTGATGATGCAGGCAGTCCTCAAAACACTGTACGGATGACTCGACAACTGATCGCAGAAAGTCCTCCGCTAGTGCTTGCTGGATACTTCGGCCGCCGCAATATCGCGGCACTAATGGAGGCCGGCTTACTCGAGAAGGAAAAACTAGTTCTGCTCGGTTACCGCGCAACAGAGATTAATGAGCCGTTCCCATCTTTTTACAGCGTACGTGCCAATTTGCGCGATGAGTTGGAGAAAATAGCTGTGCACCTTGACACGCTTGGTGTCACCCGAGTTGGCTTGCTCTACGAATACGAGCCTAGCGTGACACCGCCCGCAACACCGTTGAGGGAATGGCTGGGCCGAGGCAGAGTGACCATCGTTGCAAGGGCTTCGTATGAAGCTGGTACTACACGCGTTACGGAAGCAGTTGATGCGCTTCTCAGTGCTGCACCCCAAGCCATTATCTTAGTGACTAGTGGGAGTGCCGGCGCCCGCTTTATTGAGCAATTCCGCGCGGGCGGTGGCTCCTCGCTACTTTTCGTGCACTCGGGGGCGGACATGGAACGAACCTCACGACAGATCGCCCAGGACCGATTGTCCTTCGTCTCTACTGTGATGCGCGGCGTCGCCATCGCGCAAGTGGTACCCAACCCTCGCGAAATGGCGCTGCTATCAACTGAGTTCCGCGCGGCTATCAGCAAGACCGGAAAACCGGACATACAAGCCGATTACGTGACGATGGAGGGATTCATTGCAGCGAAAGTCATTGTTGAGGCTGTCCGACGTCAAGGAGCACGTCCGACCCGTGCGGGCATGGGGAGCGCGCTTGATAACCTAAACAACCTGAATTTGGGTGGGTATGTCATAGGGTTCAACAAAGGCAACAGGTCTGGATCCCATTTTGTGCACCTTTCAATAATTAGCGACACAGGAAAAATTCGTCAGTAAAATTGATAAATTTCACATTTTATTAATTTTCTGGAGGAGAATTTATAGAATTGACCCTACCCATTGGCATTACAACCCCGATTCTGGAGATTTAAAATGATTAAGCACGTAGGTATTTTAGGAATATTTTTGATTGCAGCATCCTCAGGCGCGAATGCAGCTGAAACGATGTACATCGCATCATGGGGTGGAGACGTTGAAAAAGTTTTTCGCGAGAAAATAATTCCTCCTTTTGAAGCGAAAAACAACATCAAGATTAATTATATCGCTGGCAACTCGAGCGATACACTTGCCAAGTTGATGGCTCAAAAAAGCAAGCAAGAAATCTCAGTTGCGTTCATGGACGAATTTGCAATGGTTTCCGCTGTGGGGGCAGGAGTCTGTGCAAAAGTCGATGAAGGAGAATATTCTAAAAATGTTTATCAGAATGCCCGTACTACTGGCGATAAATCGATTGGTCTAGGATTTTATGCTGCAGGATTGGTTTACAACACCGAAATCTTCAAAAAGAACGGATGGGATGCCCCCACTTCCTGGAAAGACCTTGAAGATAAAAAGTATCTAGGCAAGATTGTAATTCCTTCTATCGCAAGCTATGGACAATGGGTCCTGGTCATGGAAGCTAGAGCGAATGGAGGCAGCGAGAAATCAATTCAACCTGGCTTCGAAGCCATGAAGAGAATATCGCCAAACGTCATAGCGTGGGAATCAGGCCCCGCGAAAATTGCTCAAATGCTTCAAACCGGTGAGGCCGCACTTGCAGTTTGGGGAAATCAACGAGCAGCACCTCTGATCGATCAGGGAGTTCCTCTCAAATTTGTTTATCCGAAAGAGGGTGCCGTCTCGGCTGTAGCTGCAGTTTGCCCAGTGCAAGGAGGACCGCAACCAAAGGTTGCGCAAGCATTTATTCAGTATCTACTGAGTCCTGAAGTCCAAACGTTCTTAGCAACCACAAACGGTTGGGGCCCGGCAAACAAAGATGTCAAGCTCCCACCGGCAGTGGCCGCGAGAGTGATCTATGGACAAGAGCAGCATAATAAACTAATTGCCGTCGACTACAACGTTATTATACCAAATATGCCTGCTTGGACAAGCCGCTGGAATCGCGAAGTCGAACGCTAAAAAATTATTAGCAGGGACCTTAATGAGGTCCCATCTTTTAAATAGAAACCATGAAATATATCAATTCATTGTCAATTTCTTCCATTGCCAAGGCTGAAATTTTTATTGTTGAAGCCGATTTTGTTACTCCATACAAGCTGTCCTATGGAGTGACTTCAAAAACTCGAGCTGTAATGCTCAAGCTCACTGATGCAGAGGGTCTGGTAGGCTGGGGAGAGGCGAACCCCACACAGCCATTTACCCCGGAATCTCCAGAAGAAGCAGCAGAAGCGCTCAAGAAAATTATCATTCCGGAAATTCTAAAAATTCAACATCCGACAGCAGGGTTAGCAGACAAAATATTAGATGATTTAGTTCCAGGTCATTTGTGCGCAAAAGGCGCGGTAAGCACAGCATTGCTGGACCTACTTGGCAAGCGCTTGCAAGTCCCTGTTGCAACTCTCCTGGGTGGATGTGTACATAAATCTCTTCCCGTCTTGTGGCCACTGGGAAATGGCACAGCTGAAGATGACATTCAAGTTATCGATAATCAAGCGGCAAAGGGCTTTACCAGTTTCATGTTGAAGATGGGCGCAGCACCTATAAAAGACGAGTTAAAAAGAGTCGAAGCATTAGAAAAAAAATATGGGAATAGCATTAGATTTATTGCCGATGCCAACCAGGGTTGGAGCATAGAACAGTCGCAGGAGTTTCTTAGAGGTGCGCGCGGGTCCAAACTAGTGTTTGTGGAGCAGCCAGTCGAAAAATACGACATCGAAGGTATGGCAACTTTGTCGAGGTCGACAGCTCTGCCGCTTTCCGCAGATGAGTCACTGCAAGGCTTAGGCGAGGCAGCTCAGATCGCTTCACGTGGGGCGGCTAAGATTTTTAGCATAAAGAGTAGTAAGAATGGAGGACCTCTCCGTGCTCAAAGCGTTGCAATGGTTGCAAAAGCATTTGGCATACGCTGCTACATGAATTCAATGCTTGAATTTGGAATAACCCAAGCTGCGTCCTTACAGCATGCCGTAACGATCAACAATTTGGTAGATTTTGGCCATGCATTCATGTCCACGCTCCGCCTCGCAGAAGATCCGACAAATTTTTCAACTTTTATACGTGAAGGCATCATATACTTTCCTGATGAGGTTGGAATTGGCTTGCAGGTAGATGAAGATCATGTCCGTCGCATGGCAATTGCAAGCTCGCTGGTGCGATAAAGCCAGCTAGATATAATATGAAATATTAGTTACCATTCACCTTGCATGACATAGGCACAACCGCACGAACAAGCCGCGCAAGCGATGCCTATGTCCTTTGGGAGCAACGCGAATGCAGTGGACCTGTAAATTTTCGTTGTTGAACCGCAAAAGGCAATCGCTGTCGCTGGCCTCAACACTCCACGATGTTCACTGCTAAGCCACCACGTGAAGTCTCCTTGTACTTCGTCAGCATGTCTGCCCCAGTCTCGCGCATGGTCTTGATCACCTGGTCCAGGCTTACGTGGTGCGCACCGTCCCCATGCAGGGCCATGCGGGCGGCGTTGATGGCCTTGACCGACGCGATGGCATTGCGTTCGATGCAGGGGATCTGCACCAGCCCGCCCACCGGGTCACAGGTCAGACCGAGGTGATGCTCCATGCCGATCTCGGCCGCGTTCTCGACCTGCTGCGGCGTGCCGCCCAGCACGGCGCACAGGCCGGCCGAGGCCATCGAGCATGCGACGCCGACCTCGCCCTGGCAGCCCACCTCGGCACCGGAGATGGAGGCGTTTTCCTTGTACAGTAGGCCGATGGCACCGGCTGTTAGCAGGAAGTCGACTACGCCCGCATCGCTGGCCCCGGGCACAAAGCGGCGGTAATAGTGCAACACCGCGGGGACGATGCCCGCAGCGCCATTGGTGGGCGCCGTCACCACGCGCCCGCCGGAAGCGTTTTCCTCGTTCACTGCCAGTGCGAAGAGGTTCACCCAGTCCATCACGGCCAGCGGGTCGGATACGGACCCGTGCCCAGGACCCGCCTGCACCAGTTTGCGCTGCAGCACAGCCGCGCGCCGGCGCACCTTGAAGCCGCCCGGCAGCGTGCCCTCCGTGGCGCAGCCGCGCACGACGCAGCCCTGCATCACAGACCAGATGTTCAGCAGGCCGTCGTCGATCTCGGCATCGCTGCGCCAGTGGTGCTCGTTGCGCCGCATGATGGTGGCAATGTCGCAGCCCTCGCGCAGGGTCAACGCGAGCAACTCATCGCCGCTGTGGAACGGCAGCGGCAGGATCGCGGCGTCCGGCACGATCGCGGCCTGCAGGGCCCCGTCCTGGGCCATCTGCTCGCCCACCACGAAGCCCCCGCCCACGGAGTAGTAGGTGCGCTCGGCCAGTTCAGCCCCCAGCGGACCATAAGCCGTGAAGCGCATGCCGTTTGCGTGGAACGGTAGGCTCTTGAGCGCGTAGAAAAGCACGTCCGACGCCTCGCTGAAAGCGATGACATGCGCACCGGGCAGTACGATAGCCTGCCGCTCGCGGATGCCTTGCAGGATGCCCGGTATCGCATCCGGTTCCACGGT
The DNA here is from genome assembly GCF_028680575.1 of Acidovorax benzenivorans. GTDB lineage: Bacteria > Pseudomonadota > Gammaproteobacteria > Burkholderiales > Burkholderiaceae_C > Acidovorax > Acidovorax benzenivorans. The sequence goes on from NZ_JAPCKI010000011.1 coordinate 64,940, forward strand.
GTCGGGTGCGTGGCCCGCCAGGCCAAGCAGCACGGCGGTGCCTGTGCCATGCCCCTTGCCCGTGGCACCCAGCGAACCATACAGTTCGCAGCGGATTCGTGAAGTGGCCTGCAGCACGCCGATATCGGACAGGCGCTGCACGAACATGCCGGCGGCCCGCATGGGGCCCACGGTGTGCGAGCTTGACGGGCCGATGCCGATCTTGAAGAGATCGAAAACACTTACTGCCAAGGGATTCTCCAGTTCATTCGGGAACACGGCCGCTGTGCGGGCCGCGGGCGCATCCTGCCCAGGCAGCTCAGGCGGCCAGGCGGAAGGTGCTGACCAAGGCCGTCAGGCGCAGGGACTGCTCGCGCAGCGATTCGGCGGCGGCAGCCGACTGCTCCACCAGCGCGGCGTTCTGCTGCGTCATGTGGTCCAGTTCGCCGGCCGCGTTGTTGATGTGGCCCAGGCCCGCGCTCTGCGAAGCCACCGCGGTGCGGATCTCTCCGATGGTGAGCGCCACGCGCTGGGCGCGCTGCACCACGTCGCCCATGGCCGTTCCGGCCGACGCCGCGCGGCTGGCGCCGTCGGACACCTGCCGGGCGCTCGCCCCGATCAGCACCCCAATCTCCTTGGCGGCGCTGGCGCTGCGCGTTGCCAGGCCACCGACTTCGCTAGCAACCACCTGGAAGCCCCGGCCGTATTCGCCGGCGCGCGCAGCCTCCACCGCCGCGTTGAGCGCCAGCAGCTTGGTTTGGAACGCGATGGCGTTGATGACGCCGGTGATCTCCGCCACGCGCACGCTGCTGATGCGGATCTCATGCATCGCCGAGCTCACCAGCCCCACCAGGCGGCCGCCCTCCTCCGCCATGCGCGCGGCATCGGTTGCCATTACGCTGGCCTCATGGGCGTAGTCTGCAGACTGCTGCATCTCCGCCGTCAGCTCCACCAGGGAGTTGGAGGTCTCCTGCAGATTGCTGGCGGCGTTCTCGGTGCGCACGGACAGGTCTTGGTTGCCGCTGGCCACCTCGGTGCTGGCTGTTTGGATAGAGTCGGCGCAGTGGCGGATCTCCGCCACCAGCGCGCTCAGATGCCGCTGCATGGCCATTACGGCCTGCAGCAAGCGGCCTACCTCGTCGTGCCGCTGCACGACAATCACGGTGCCCAGGTCGCCTGCGGCGATGCGCTCGGCCATCTCGATGGCCTGGTCGATGGGCTGCTTGACGCTGCGCGCGATGCCGGTGGCCAGCGCCGTCCCCACCAGTAACGCGGCCGCCACCAGCGAGCTGACCACCACGACTGCGCGGCGCTTGGCCGTCCTGGCCTGGGCCACGGCCTCGGCGTTCAGCGCCGTCTTCTGCGCGATCAGCGCCTGCACGTTCTTGCGCCAGGCCTGCTCCACTGGGCTCGCACGCAGCGCAAGCGTTTTGGTGGCATCGACTACTCCGCCTTCGCGGGCCTGCTCCACTGCCTTCCTGAGCAAGGGCTGGGTCTTGCGGGAGCCCTCGGCCATGTTGCGCCAGAGTTCGCTCTCCGATCCCTCTTCTACCCCCAGTGCCTCGAAGGCGGTGACTGCCGATGCATAGCGGCCCTGTGCTGCCTGCATGCCCAAGACCTCGGCGTCCATGGTCTCGGCATCGGTAAGAGAAGCCACGGAGAACAGGGCGACTGACCGCGCCCGCACCGCCATGTCGTTGATCGCATCAAGCATCTCCTGCGCACGCAGGATCTTGGCATCGCTGACCTCGACGATGTGGCCCATGCGCCGTGACAGGGCCTCGAACTCGGCCATGCACCATCCGGCGATCAGGACCATGAAGGCCAGCAGAAGACCGTGGCTGAACAGCAGTCGCCGGCCGATGTTCAGACGGGAAAAAGCCTTGGTGAGCATGACAGGAGCCCCGTGGAAGAATTGCAGGAAGGAACGGCGCAGGCATGCGCCGCATCCGCTGCACAAGGGCGTGAGATGCGCGGCCAGGCGCCAATGGGGACAGGTCAGGTCAACCGGCGCGGCCGGTCAGCGGCCTGCCTGCATGGAGGGAGGCGGTTCACCCGCGTGCAGGCAAACCATGCTCCATGCAGGCGCGGTTTAGCGCTCCACTGCGCGGTTCCAGCGGCTCGTCCACTCGGCACGCTTGGCATTGATGATGTCGTAGTTGGGCGAAATCAGCGCGCTGACCTTCTCGGGCCCGTACACCACGCGCTTGACCACATCGGGTGCCAGCTTGGTGGTTTTGTTGACCGGTCCCCAACCCTGCGAGCCCGCCAGGACCGCCTGCGAGTCTGCAGACGCCACGTGCTGCAGGAACTGCTGGCCCAGTTTGGCCTGGGGCGCGCCCTCGACCACGCAGGCCGCGGTCATGATCACCACCGCGCCTTCCTTGGGGTAGACGAACTCCACCGGCGCCCCCTGGTCGGTGACGGCCTGCACGCGGCCATTGCCCCACACCACCAGCGCCCCTTCGCCGGTCTGCAGCATCTGCGCCATCTTGCCGGGCGAGGGCTCCCAGGCCAGTACGTTGGGTGCGACCTTCTTCGCCATCACGTCGAAGCCAGGGTCCATCTTGTCTTCGCCGCCGCCGTTGAGCCGCGACATCATTACCAGCGTGAGCAGGCCGTAGCCGTTGGTAATGGGCGGGATCACCACCTTCTGCTTGTACTTGGGGTCGGCCAGGTCCTGCCATGAAGTGGGCGCCTTCCAACCGTTCTTGGCGAAAACCTCTTTGTTGTAGGCCAGGCCCGCTGCGATGAAGCCGATGCCGATGGAGCGGTCCCCGACCATGCGGGCGTTCGGGTAAAGCTCCTTGATCGCGCCGCCGTCCTCTACCTTGGCGCACAGGCCCTGTCCCACGGCCTGGTACATGGGGCCGTCGTCGATCAGCGCCACCGAGATCTCCTGCTTGCCCTTTTGCGCCTGCAGCTTGGCCAGGATGTCCGTGGAGTTGCCGGGCACATACACCACCTTGGCGCCGGTCTTCGCCTCGAACGGGGGAATGATCTTTTCCTTGAACAGCTGTTCGGTAGAACCGCCGTACCCGCCCACATAGATCGTTTCCGCAGCCTGAGCATTCACATGGGCCGAAATTGCCAGGGCACTTATCACATATAGGCATTTGCGCATCGGTAGATCCTTATCCGAAAGTCATAGGGAAGTGTGTAGCCCGAAGACATGGCTTGGTGCCAAAGCCCCTTGCATGTGAAAAATTCTAGTCACAAGGTTGTGCTAGGAATATGTAAATATTCATGGCAACTCATGCTGGTTTGTTATATGAGGTGTGACTAAGCAACCCTACTGTAGAAGGTAATCAGACGAGAGACTTGCCGGGGCGGCTATGCGCATCAGGGAGGAAGTTCTGAGGGTGCTCAGGTTCCGCCAAAGCAAACACCTGCGGTGTCCAAGAAAGCAGTCCACCTCGTGTGTCTGACTCAGTAAACCGTAGATTCGTGCTGGCAATTGGGCGATGAAGCGTCTTCGGTCGACACCCAATTCCCCAGAGCCCTCACAAACTGCTAGCGCTTACGGGTCAGCCGGATCTCTTCCTTGAGCTCCTTGGCGAAAGCCTCGGCCAGCAGCATGCGCGCGCCTGGGAAGGGAAAAATCACTGCCGAGCGCGAACTCATCTCCTCTCGCACGGGCCGCACCACCACGTTCGGCCCGGCAAAGGACTCCGCTGCCCAGTGCGACACCAGGGTGATACCGGCACCCGCCGCTGCAAAGCCGCAGGCGATGAGCGAATGCGGGGTTTCCATCACCACATGGGGCACCACATCGGCTTTGGAGAAGGCGTCGTCGATCTGGTAGCGCAGGAAGCTGTGCTGCGACAGCAGCACCATACGCTCGCCCGCAAGGTCCTTCACCGAGATCTGCCTTTTTGCCGCGAGCCGGTGGCCCGCCGGGATCACGGCCACCGAACGAGCAGGGTCCAGCGGCTCGATGGAGATGGACGGGCGCGCCATGGGCAGCTCGATCAGGCCGACGTCGAACTGGCGCGTGGCTACCAGGTCGGCCACCTGGCGCGAGGGCAGGCTCTGCACGAACACCGAGACATTGGGCCGCGTTGACAGAAAGCGCGCCGTTGCGCGCGGGAGCAGCGATTGCGACAGCGAAGGCAGCGTGGCGATGCGCAGCTCCCCCGCACGCTGGAATCGGATGTCCTGCGCCACCTGGGCCAGCCGGTCCAGGCTGCCGTAGATGGGTTCGGCCTCACGGTAGAAGGCCTGGCCTTCTGGCGTGGGCACCAGCTTGCGCCCGCGCCGTTCGAACAGCTTATAGCCAATACGTGATTCAAGCAGGCTGATGGCGCGACTCACCACCGGCTGCGTCACGTTCATGTGGCGAGCTGCCGCTACTACCGTCCCGGTGCGCATCACGGAATAGAACGACTCGACCTGGCGCAGATTCAGCGTGGGCTTCATGCATAGCATTTGAGCATAAAGTGAAGCGATCTATCGAATTGTCGTTTGCAGTACCGGGGCATACGATTCGCTCCATACCGCCGCAACGCCTCTACAAAGGATGCCTTCCATGCCCACGACTCTCCATATGCCTTCCACGCACACACCGATGTGCAGCACCGTGACCGCCCCATCGCGCCTGCGCCGTGGGCTGGCCTTGGCCGGTTTGGCTCTGTGCGCCATCGGTAGTGCTGCAGGCTCCGCCCCTGCGCACGCCCAGGCCTGGCCCAGCAAGCCCATCCGGCTGGTGGTGGGCTTTCCGCCAGGAGGGTCGTCGGACGCCACGGCCCGCATGCTGGCCACTGCGCTGAGCGCCAAGCTCGGCCAGCAGGTTTTCGTGGAAAACAAGGCGGGCGCCAACAGCATCATCGCCACACAGTTCGTGCGCAGCCAGCCGGCCGACGGCTACACCCTACTGTCGGTGTCGTCCTCGTTCGCCATCAACCCGGCGCTGCAAAAGCTCAACTACGACATCTACAAAGACTTCACTCCCGTGGCGTTGCTGGGCATCATTCCTCTGTGGATGGTCACGCCCAACGACGTGCCAGTGAAGTCCGTCAAGGACCTGGTGGCCCTGGCCAAAGCACAGCCCGGCAAGCTGCCCTACGCCAGCTACGGCTCGGGCAGCGCGGGGCACCTGGCATCGGAGCTGCTGCTGTCCATGACCGCCACCAACATGATCCATGTGCCCTACAAAGGCACCGGCCCCGGGCTGGTGGACGTGATGGGCGGCCAGGTGACGATGATGATGCCGACCGTGGCCTCCTCCGTCACCCTGGTCAAGGAAGGCAAGCTGCGCGCCATCGCAGTAACCAGTGCCAAACGCGTCTCGGCCGTGCCGGACGTGCCCACCATCGCCGAGTCGGGCGTGCCCGGCTTCGAGCTGGTGGCGTGGGAAACGATCCAGGTAGCGGCCGGCACGCCACCCGAGGTCGTGAACCGCCTGAACGCCACCATCCGCGAGATCATCGCCACGCAGGACTTCCGCGACAAGCTGGTCAAGATCGGCATCGAGCCTGAGCTGAAGATGGCCCCCGCCGACGTGGCGAAGTTCGTGCGCAGCGAAGCCGAAAAGTTCGACAAGGTGGTGCGCGAACGCAATATCAAGGCCGAGTGAGTCCAGCGCCCTCAGTCAAGAGCGAGCACGCTGCGGCCTGGGATTCCCGGGCCGTGCGCCATTGCCGTCCCCACCTGCTTCAGAAGAACCACCCCATGACACATCTCAACGCCCCCGAGCGGGCGCCAGGGGCAGCTGCGTCCGCCCCAGGGCAGCCCCATCCTTCGGCAGGAGGCCCACAGTGAACAACAACCCCTCGAACAACGCCCCCCGCGACATCGACACCATGGTGGTGGGCGGTGGTGTGGTGGGCATGTCCATCGCCTACGGCATGGCGCGCGCCGGCGACCGGGTCTGCGTGCTCGACGGCGAAGACGACGCACTGCGTGCCTCGCGCGGCAACTTCGGCCTGGTCTGGGTCCAGAACAAGGGCCTGGGCCGCACACCCTATGCGCAATGGACCATGCAGTCGGCCCGCACATGGCAGGCGCTGGCCACCGAACTGCAAGAGCTGACCGGCACGGACGTGGAACTGCAGCAGCCCGGTGGACTGAGCATGAGCTTCGACGAAAAGACGCTGCAGGCATCAAGCGCCAAGCTCGACGCACTGGGCCGGGAACTGGGCATCACCTACCCTTACGAGGTCCTTGACGCCGACCGGCTGCGCCAGATCACCCCAGGAATCGGCCCCGATGTGGTAGGTGCCATCTACTGCCCGCTGGACGGTCACGTGAGCCCGCTGCGCACCTTGCGTGCGCTGGTGCATGCCTACCAGTTGCGTGGCGGGCAGCGCGTTGCAGGTGCCACGGTCGATCGCATCGAATACCGCGGCGGCGAATTCCAGGTTCATGCCGGCGACCGCAGTTGGACGGCCGGCCGTGTGGTGCTGGCCGCCGGCTTGGCCAACCGCGAACTGGCGCCACTGGTAGGACTGAATGCGCCGGTGCGCCCGGTGCGCGGCCAGTTAATGGTGACTGAACGCATGCAGCCATTCCTACACCACCCCTGCCACTTCGTGCGCCAGACGGGCGAAGGCACGGTGCAGATTGGCGATTCGAAGGAAGAGGTGGGCTTGGATGACGGCACCACCATTCCCGAGATGGCGCGCATCGCCGCGCGCGCAGTGCGGTGCTTTCCCATTCTGGCGAGCGCCAACATCGTGCGCACCTGGGGTGCGCTGCGCGTGATGACTCCTGACGGCTACCCCATCTACCAGGAATCGGCACAGTGCCCCGGCGCCTACGTCGTCACCTGCCACAGCGGCATCACGCTCGCCCCCGCCCATGCCGGTCCCCTTGTGGACTGGATGCGCACTGGCACCGAACCGGCGGAGCTCCGGGGTTTCAAAGCGGAGCGTTTCGACCATGTTCAAGCCCATTGATGCCTTGCCGGCGGCCGAGCAGCCGGCCACCCTGTTCATCGAGGTGGAGGGCCGCACCGTGGCGGCCCGCGCCGGCCAGACCCTGGCCACGGCCCTGCTGGGTGCGGGCGTGGTGCCGTTTCGGCGCACCGCCGTTTCGAGCGCTCCACGGGCGCCGCTATGCCTGATGGGCGTGTGCTTCGACTGCCTGGTGGAAGTAGATGGCGCGCAGAACGTGCAGTCGTGCATGGTCGAGGTGCGCCAGGGCATGCAGGTGCGCTTACCCACTGGGGCACGCCGCGTGGATACCACGGTATCGGATACAGCGGGAGGTGCAGCATGAGCACGGTCCCCCAACCGGTGCACACGCACGACCTGGCCATCATCGGCGCAGGGCCTGCCGGCATGTCCGCCGCCATCACCGCCCAGGCCCTGGGCCTGTCCACCGTGGTGCTCGACGAGCAGCCTCGCGCAGGCGGCCAGATCTATCGCAACGTGACGGTGGCACCGCCCACCGTGGCCCGCCTGCTCGGGCCCGACTATCAGCATGGCGCCAGCCTGGCGCAGCGCTTTGCTGCCTGCGGTGCAGAGGTGCATCACGGTGCGCTGGTGTGGGACGTGGCGCAGGACCTCACGGTGATGGCCCAGCAGTCGGGCCGTTCGTTCGCGGTGCGCGCGACCCAGCTGCTGGTGGCAAGCGGTGCCATGGAGCGCCCCTCGCCCATGCCGGGCTGGACGCTGCCGGGCGTGCTCAACGCCGGGGCTGCGCAGATCGCGATGAAGACCTCGGCTCAGGTGCCCAACGGCCGCGTCGTGCTGGTGGGCGGTGGCCCGCTGCTGCTGCTGGTTGCCTGCCAGCTGCTGCAGGCCGGTGCGCAGGTCGCGGCCATCGTGGACACGTCGCCTGCGGCCAACCGCCGCCGCGCCCTGCCCCACCTGGCCGGCGCCCTGGGCGCGCCCGCGCTGCTGGCCAAGGGCCTGCGCATGCTGTGGCGCTTGCGCCGTGCGGGCGTGCCTATGTACGCCAACGCAAGCCAGGTTCGACTTGAAGGCAGCGACAAGGTTGAGGCCGTGACCTTCACTGCGAAAAAATTGGCCCATCGACTGCCTGCCGATGTGGTCCTGCTGCACCACGGCGTGGTGCCCAACACGCAGGTCAGCCGCCTGCTCCGCGTGGAGCATCGCTGGAGCGACGTGCAACTGGCCTGGCACCCGCAAGTCGACGGGTGGGGCCAAACCTCGCTGCCAGGCGTGCGCCTGGCCGGTGACGGTGCGGCGATCACCGGCGCTCTGGCGGCCGAATGCAGCGGCGCCATTGCTGCCATCGGAGCGGCCTTGGCGCTGGGCCGAATCGACGCGGCCCGAGCCGACCGGTTGGCTATTCCCTGGCGTGCGCGGCTTGCAGGGCAGACGCGCATCCGCCCCTTCCTCGACGCTCTGTACCGCCCGCCGGAGTGGCTAACCCACTGCGCGGACGAGACCATTGTCTGCCGCTGCGAGGAGGTGACGGCCGGCCAGGTGCGCGCCATGGTGGGCCTGGGCTGCGAAGGCCCCAATCAGACCAAGTTCTACAGCCGCTGCGGCATGGGCCCCTGCCAGGGGCGTATGTGCGGCATCACTGTCACGCAGGTGATGGCCCAGGCACTGCAGCGCACGCCCGCCGAGGTGGGCGCCTATCGCATCCGTGCGCCGCTGAAGCCCATCGCTTTGGGCTCGCTGGCCGCCCTGGCCGAGGCACCCGACGCCACCACACCCAAACCTTGACCGATCCATCCTCAGAAAACCAAGACATGACCGACTTCACCACCATCCAGCGCACCCACAGCAACGCCCGCCTCAGCAAGATCGTGCGCCACGCCGGCCTGGTCTACCTGTGCGGCCAGACCGCCAAGGGCAGCGCCAGCGCCGACGCCGGCATTGCCGAGCAGACGGCCGAGGTACTGGCCCGCGTTGATGCCCTGCTGGCCGAGGCAGGCAGCAACCGCAGCCGCATCCTCACCGCCACCATCTACCTGCGCGACATCGCCGCCGACTTCGCAGGCATGAACGCCGTGTGGGAGGCATGGCTGGCCGACAAGCAAGCCGTTACGCCAGCGCGCACCACGGTGCAGGCCGCCTTGGCCACGACCGGACTTCGCGTGGAGATGTCAGTGGTGGCAGCAGAGAATCAGCAGCGTGCCGACCTGTTGATTCCACACGCAACGTGAGTCCTTCTCAACAAGCATGGGACCCATGCCACGCTCTCCTGCAACCACTGCCAGCAACCGATCGAAGTCCCTTCGTTCATACAGGAAGTCAACCACCCGCCCACTCCCCCAGGCGCTTGACGACGCAGTGGCGCTTGTAGCTGTACACCAGCGTGCGGCTGTAAAGCTGGGTCGTCCCCAGACCCACGGCGTTGTAAGCGGAAGGAGAGAACACCAGGCAATCCTTGTCGCGCATGAAGCCGCTCACCGCCTGCTCATCGGCGGTGGTAACTGACCCGAGCTGGACTGTTGCGTGCGTGGTACAGGCCTGGGGCCAGCTTCTTCAGCTTTCCGGTAGCCACCAAGTCGCGCAGATGCCAATCCACCGCCGTACACAGGCGTGCGAGATCCTCCCGGCGGTAAACGCGCCCGGCTTGAAGCTCGCTCGCAAGGTGCGCAGCAGCGCCTCGCAAAGTGGTAGCAGGAGGGTCAACGGCGGCAAGCACGGCAAATTTTTCATTGAAATCTCATGCACTTAGCGCTTTTCGGTAGCTTGCCTCCTCGCGCTCCTGAACCCCCTATCCTGCGCCATGAACGCCTCCAGCATGTACGGAACCAATGCCATGGCATCCACCGCCCCACCGTAGGTCTGCCCATGGAGTACCGCATACCGCTCCAACTCCGTCTTGAGACTGGCCGTGCAGGTGAAGGTCAGCTTGACGGTTTCAGTCTTGGGTAACGGTCCTAGCCGCAATTTCCTCGTACTGCTCATCTTGCCCCTCTCCGGCTTCCGTCATAGAACAGCGGTTGGTACGGCCGCAACACCAAATCCTTGCTCACCATCACCCGCACCGGGAACCCCGGCCGGATCGTCAGCGTCGGCTGAATGCTCATGTTCCGCTTGGTGATCTCCTGCCCCACCTGGTTCACCGCATCCTGCGCCCCTTCCCGGGCCGCGATCACGATGCGGTTGCCATCGGTACGACTATCGGGCGCAGCCAACTCTGCTCCCACTCCCAGCAAGGTCGACAGCGCCGCCCCGGCCAGGATCCGGTCCCAGTGCCAATCCACCCCATCCTCCAGCCCCGCATACCCCGCAGGATCAATTCCCGGCAGCCGGTCCAGCGCCACCGACGAGGTGTCCGGCAGGATCAGCCGCGTCCACACCAGCAACACCCGCCGCTGCCCGAACGCCACTTGGCTGTCATACCGCCCCATCAGCCGTGACCCCTGCGGGATCAGCAAGTGCTTGCCCGTGGCCGTGTCATAGACCGCCTCGGTCACATTGGCAATCACCTGCCCCGGCAGATCCGAATTGATCCCCGTGACCAACGCCGCCGGGATAACCGTCCCGGCCATCACCTGGTAAGGCGAAACTGGCATCTGCAAGCTGCCAGGATTGCGCGTGCCGCCCTCCCCTGCCTTTGCCAAAAACGCCTCCTTCGCATCCTGCCGGTTCTGCACTGCGGTCGGGTCCGCCGGCGCCGCCTGTGGCGACGCCCCGGCCAGCGGATCAAACCCCTGGTTCCCCGAGCCCACCGCCTGGCTGTCCGCTACAGCCTCCGCCATCACCGGCTTAGCGCCCCCACCATGCCCACTGCTCCGGAAGAACACCGACGACTTCGCAGCCTCCTCGGCCTGATCTGGGTCCACACCCGGCGCCCGCATCTCCATCGGCTGCTGCGACTTCACGATGGCCGGCCCAAGATCCCCGGGTAGCGGCGGCCCCAGCACCGGCGGCGCCAGCTTGCCCAGCCCCGCATAGTCCTTGGGCAATCGCTCCAAGTCTTCGGTGCGCGCAATACGGTCCACGTTAAAAAGCACCGTGCCCGCCCCCCGGTCCCGCCGATTCGGGCTCAAGGACCAGAGCGTGGCTCCCAGCACCGCAGCACTGAGTCCGCCCACCAGCACCACCAGCGTGCGGCGATTGAGCCGCGTCACCGGCCGCGGCGAAGCCCGCAACGCCATGGCCTCGGGATCGGCCTTGGGCGCTGACGTTTGCGGTGCCTCCGGCGTGTCGGTCGTACCCATCTCAGTTCCTCCGCGCCGAACTCACGCCATCCGTGCGCTCGATCCGCACTACCTGTGCCTTGTCCCCACCCAGACGCAGCTCGGCCGCACCAAACAGCCGATCCACCACGTAATAAGGCGCCCGGTACCGATAGTTCACCAATTGCCCATCCCCCAGCGGCCCGATCACAAACAAGGGCGGCAATTCGCCCTGCGCAATGCCCCCAGGGAACTGGATATAGACCTTCTCCCCATCGTCGAAGGCGCGCAGCGGCTTCCAGGACGGGGAATCGCCACTGACCGCGTAGCGGAAGCGGATCTGCTCCAGCGTCATGCCCGTTTCCACCGGCGCACCAGCCTGCGCCTCGCGGGCCTGCTTCTGCAGCGCCAGCATGCGGTCCTTGGGGTAGTCCCAGGACACCGATGCCATCCAGGCCTGCGGCGTCGAAGACAGTTCCAGAAGATAGGTCCGGCGGTTCGTCGTGATGACGAGATTCGTCTTCAGCCCCACCCGCGTGGGCTTCACGAGGACGTTCACGCGCAGGTCCGCGCCCGAACCGCTGGCCGTGTCGCCCACGATCCAGCGCACCGTGTCCCCGGCCGAGACCGTCACCAGTTCCTCGCCGGGCTGCAGCGCGATGACCGTGACACGCCCCGGGCTCGCATAGACCTGGTACAGCGCCCCGTCGGCATAGGGCCAGACCTGGATCGCATTGACATAGCCCTCGCGCGAAGGAGCAATGCGCGCCTCCTCATTGGCCTTGGACACCCTGGCCTTCTCGTCAGCAAGCTCGGGAGCCAGCTTCCCATCGGCCTCGCGCCCCACAGGCTTCAACTGCCCCGGCAATGCCAGCGGGTGCGGCACCGCTACCGCCTCCACCGGCTTGGGCGCCTCCGGCAACAACTGAGCTGCCCTTTCCTTTCTGGGCTCGTCGAGCGAGATCTCCGGCGGCTTGCGCGGCGACGCGCAGCCAGTAGCCAGAATGGCCAGCAGGACCATCGGCAGTACGGAAACACGGCTTTGTGCATTCATGACTTCTTCACTCCTTCGGAGGTTTCTAGTTCACGGGTCCACGACAGTCCGTTGACGTAGATACCCAGGGGGTTCTTGCGCAGCTGCTCTTCGGTGCGCGGGGTCTGCAGCACGATGGAAATCACGGCCGTCCAGCGGTCCAGTCCTGCGGCCTCGCCATTCACGTAGCGCCGCTCGGTCCAGCGCACCTGGAACGAGGTGTCGCTGGCCCGCACGACGCTGTTGACCTGCACGGCCACCGACTGCTGCCCGATCCGAGAAAATGGATCATTGGTGCGCGCGTAGTCGTTGAGGACCGCTGCCCCCTTTTCCGTGGTGTAGTCATAGGCTTCCAGCCAGCTTTGCCGCACCACGATTGGGTCGATGGACAGCGAACGCACGCCGCTGATGAACCGCGCCAGGTGAAACGCAATCTGCGCATCCGCCGGCTGGTACGGCGTGGCCGCCTCGCCCACGGCCCGCACCTGCCCCGCCTGGTCTACCTCGATCACATAGGGCGTCACGATGGACTGGGCCGAGCGCCAGACCAAGCCGCCGGCCATGAGCAAGGCCAGCGACAGCGAACCAAAGGCCATCAGCCGCCAGTTCTTGGCCTGCACGCGCGCACTGCCGATGCGCTCGTCCCAGACCTGCCCTGCAGCCTGGTAGGGGGTGATGGGCTCGGGCGTCTCCGAATACCGCACCCGGGGTCGTTTGAATCGCATGGAGGTTCTCCTCAAGAGTTCGAGTCATCGCGCAAGCTCGGACCGGAGCCACTGCCCCCGTGGTCCCCCGAGCGCAGCGCATGCGCCGCCGTGGTGGCTGCGTGTGTGGCCTGCTGCCGGCGCCGCATGCGCTGGGCCCAGGCGGGTTCGGTGGTGGGTGGGGAGGTACTGGCCTCGAATGCGGTGTCAGCAGCAGTGGAAGTTGGTTCCGCAGCCTCGCGGACAAAGCCTGCGACGCTGTCCTTGACGGCCTTCGCACTGGAGGCAACGCGCTGGCCCATGGCAGAGGCTCCAGCCTTTGCGACGCTCCTCACGCCAGCGCCAGCAGCCCGGACGCCAGTGCCGCCCGAAGCCGCGACGCCCGCCTGGTAGCCCGACTTCGCACCGCTGGCCAGAGCACTGGCAGAGCGCGCAGCCGAAGCACCGCCACCAATGGCCGCCTTGGTGGCGCCGGGTGCCATGCGTGCCCCTGCAGCCATGGCCGAGCCTGCGCCTGCCGCTGCGGCGCCGCCGGCGACAGCCAGACCGGTGGCCCCAATGGCCGTGCCCACTGCCGCCCCAGCTCCGAGCTGTGGCGCCCCCGAGACCAGCCCGGTCGCAATTCCCGGCCCAAAGATCCCCAGGCCCAGCATGGCCAGCGCCGCCAGCATGATGACCAGCGCATGGTCGATGGAGGGCTCCGCCCCTGCCGGCGTCCTGAACTCCGCAAACAGCCCCGAGCCAATCCCCACGATGACCGCCAGCACCAGCACCTTGACGCCCGACGAGATCACATTGCCCAGTACCTTCTCCGCCAGGAAGCTGGTCTTGTTCCACAGGGCAAACGGCACCAGTACAAAGCCCGCGAGCGTGGTCAGCTTGAACTCGATCAGCGTCACAAAGAGCTGCACCGCCAGCAAGAAAAAGCTCACGATCAGCACCAGCCAGGCCAGGAACAGCACAGTGATCACATCGAGGTTCGCAAACACCTCCGGAAACCCCGTGAGCTCGCTGATCTGCGCCATGATCGGCCGGCCCGCATCGATGCCCACCTTGGCCAGTTGCCCCGGCCGCAGGAACTGCGCCTGGGTCATGCCGGAGCCCGACGCCGTCAACCCCAACCCTGCAAACGACTGAAACACGATCCCCGCCAGCCGGTTGAAGTTGCCGATGATGAAAGCAAACGCCCCCACATAGAGCACCTTCTTGATCAGCCGCGCGATCACATCGTCGCCCTGCCCCGAGGCATGGCTCATCGCCCAGAACAGCCCGGCCAGTGTCACGTCGATCACGATCAGCGTGGCGCTCAGGAACCGCACCTCGCCACCGAGCAGACCGAACCCAGAATCGATGTAGCGGGAGAACACATCGAGAAAGCGGTCGATGACCGCCACGTCGTTCATGGCGCTCAGTCCTTGGAGGTGTCGCTGGAAGCCGCACTCGCGGGCGGGGATCCGGGTGGCGGCGCAGCCGGTATGTGCGCTGTCCCGCCACCCATGAAGCGCTGGCGCGTGGCCTCGGCCACCGCGTTGCACTGCGCGTCGCCCACCTTGGCATGGTCGGCCTTGCACTGGGCGCGCAGTTCCCGGAGCCGTTCGGGGTTGGCCACCAGCGATTCGACGGTCTCGGTGGCAGGAGTTTTGTCGCAGCCAGCCACCAGCAGCGCGACGCACATGATCAGAAGGGGCTTTGACTTCATGGGTGCCTCCTTCTCATTGACCATAAAAGCTGACCGGCGCCGCCGTGTACGGCGTTCCCTCCCCCTGAAACCGCCGACGCACCTCGCGCGCCCGTTCCTGCACAGCCACCTGGCGTGCCTGCTCCAGCGCCACCGCCCGGTCCTGGGTGATCTGCAGCTGCTGGGTCTGCATGGCCTGGCGCGACTGCAGAGCCAGCAGCTGATTCGTCGCCTGCATGGCCTGCAGCGCGCCCACGGCAGACTGGCTGCGGTTGACCAGGTCCGTGAGCGTGCGCTCGTCACTGGCAAAGTTCTGCACCGCCTGCGACTGCACCTGGGTCGCGGTGCGCAGCGCCTCCAGCGAGTTCTGCCAGCGCTGGCGCGCATCCAGAGCCATCTGGTTACCCGAGATCGAGGCGGTGTACGCCTGCGGGTACAGCCGCCGGAACTCGCCTTCCATCTGCTGCACGTTGAACGCCAGCCCCTGGGCCTGGCGTATCAGTTGGTTGGTCGCCGCCAGCGCCGCCCGCAACTCGCCCAGCGCACTCGAATCCAGCTTGGCCAGGTTCAGTGCATCGTTCTGCAGCTGGCGGATCTGGTTGTTGATCTGCTCCAGCGTCCGGGCCGCCGTCAGGATGTTCTGGGAGAAGTTCGAGGGATCGAACAC
The DNA here is from genome assembly GCF_028680575.1 of Acidovorax benzenivorans. Taxonomy (GTDB): domain Bacteria; phylum Pseudomonadota; class Gammaproteobacteria; order Burkholderiales; family Burkholderiaceae_C; genus Acidovorax; species Acidovorax benzenivorans. The sequence goes on from NZ_JAPCKI010000011.1 coordinate 80,051, forward strand.
AATGCGGCCCCCAAACATCTGGGCCTGCGCGGGCACGGTCGCACCAAGGGCCAGTGCCGCCACGGCCGCCAGCGCCACACGCCGCAGTTGAAACGTCATCTTGCTGTTCATGAAAACCTCCTTCAGTGGGTTGAGATCGCAGGAAGCGGTGGAAACGAAGGGATGAGGTCCGCAGCCCAGTCCAGGCCGCGATGGCGCAGCCAGGCGGCTGCAAAGTCCTGGGCTGCAGCCGAAGCCACCGCATCGATGTCGCGCTGGTGCTCCTGCGAGGACGCCCCCGCAAACGCCAGTGCCACCGGCCCCAGCCCCAAGTCAAACACCCGGTTGCCCAGCCGGGATTGGTAGTAGTAGTCGCGCTTGGGCGAGGCCTGCGCGACGATGTCGATCTGCCGCCCGTTGAGTCCAAAGCCCTCGTAGATCACCCGAATCTGCGGCTCGGTCGCCTGTGGGTTGGGCAGGAAGATGCGGCTTGCGCAGCTCTCCACGATGGCGGGTGCAATGCTGGAGCCCTGGATGTCTGCCAGCGACTGCGTCGCGAAGATCACCGACACGTTCTTCTTGCGCAGCGTCTTTAGCCACTGGCGGATGCGCGCGGCAAACACCGGGTCGTCCAAGAAGAGCCAGGCCTCGTCGAGGATCAGCAGCGTCGGCGCGCCATCAAAGCGCTCGTCAAAGCGCGCGAACAGATAGGACAGCACGGCCAGTGTCGCGGCCTTGCTGTGCATGAGCTCTTCCATCTCGAAGCACTGGACCGAGGAAGATCCCAGCCGGTCTACGTCCGCATCGAGCAGCTTGCCGTGGGCACCGCCCAGCACATAGGGCTGCAGGGCTTGGCGCAGCGCGTTCGATTGCAGCAGCACAGACAGGCCCGTCAACGTGCGCTGCTCCACCGGTGCGCTGGCCAGGCTGTTGAGCGCAGACCAGACTGCATCCTTCTCGGCGGGGCCGACGGATATTCCTTCGTGGATCAACCGACCCTCGACCCACTCCGAAGCCCAGGCGCGATAGCCTTCCTGGTCGATGCGTGCCAACGGCTGGAACGCGATCTCTCCGTCCAGGCCCAGGTCATAGTGCTCACCGCCGAGCCCAAGGACGGTGGCCCGCATCGAACGCCCCATGTCAAAGGCCAGGATGCGCGAGTTCGGGTAACGCCGGAACTGCAGCACCAGGGTAGCCAGCAGCACCGACTTGCCCATGCCCGTGGGGCCGACCACCAGCGTGTGGCCCACGTCGCCAATGTGGGTGACCAGCCGGAATGGCGTAGCGCCATCTGTGCGCGTGACGATCAGGGGCGGCCCGCCCAGGTGCTTGTTGCGCTCCTGGCCGGCCCAGACCGCCGACACCGGCATCATGTGCGCCAGGTTCAGGGTGGAGACGATGGGCTGGCGCACATTGGCATAGGCATTCCCCGGGATCGAGGAAAGCCAGGCCTCGACCGCGTTCAGGGTCTCTGGGATGGTGACAAAGCCCCGGCCCTGGATGGTCCGCTCCACCGCCCGCAGCTTCTCGTCGGCAGCCGTTGCATCGGCATCGAGCACAGTCACCGTCGCAGTGACATAGCCAAACGCCACCTGGTCGCTGCCCAGGGCCTGCAGCGCCACATCGGCATCTGCCGCCTTGTTGGACGCATCCGAATCCACCAGCGGACTCTCCTGCTGGAAGATGGTCTCGCGCAGCAGCGCCACGATGCTCTTGCGTTTGGCGAACCACTGGCGGCGCAGGCGCGTGAGCTCCTTCTCTGCTTCGGACTTGTCCAGGCATAGGAAGCGCGTGCTCCAGCGGTAGGCAAAGCCCAGCCGGTTCAGATCGTCCAGCACGCCTGGCCAGGTGGAGGTCGGAAAGCCCCGCACCGACAGCGTGCGCAGATGCATTGAACCGAGCATGGGCGCCAGCCCACCCATCAGCGGCTCGTCGGCCAGCAGCGCATCCAGGTGCATCGGCACCTCGGGCACCGCCACCGCATGCCGGCGCGTCGACACACAGTAGTGCAAGTAAGTCAGGGTCAACGCGTCGTCCAGCCAGCCGATCTCCGGCATCACGCCATCCAGCAGATCCAGGAAGCGCACCGACTCGGACACAAAGGCCTCCAGGCGCTCGCGCCAGTCCACGCCTTCGGTCTTGCCGTTCTCGTAGAGCAGCTTGGCGGCACGTGCCCTGCCCTCCTCGGGTGGCAGGTAGACCAGCGTGAGGTGGTAGCGGCTCTCGAAATGGCTCGCGTCCTCTTCGAAAGCAGAACGCCGCTCCTCATCGACCAGCCAGGACAGCGGTTCGGGGAACTTGGACTGGGGATAGTCGGCCGCCTCTCGGCGTTCGGCCTCCACGAACAGTGCCCAGCCTGAACCCAGACGTCGCAACGCATTGTTCAGGCGGGCCGATGTGGCAATCAGCTCGCCCTGGGTTGCACTGTCCAGGTCCGGCCCTCTAAACCGCGCTGTTCGCTGGAACGCGCCGTCCTTGTTGAGCACGACACCGGGCGCGACCAGCCCGGCCCAGGGCAGCCAGTCGGAGAGCAGCGCGGGCCGCCGGCGGTATTCGGCAAGGTTCAGCATGGGGTGTTCTCCATCACTGGCATCACACGTCCAGCAGCACACGGTGCTTGATGTGGCGCGCGAATACCTGCATGAACTGCGCATCCATGCGCGCGCCCCAGACCGCCAGCGAATGACCGGCGATCCAGAGCACCAGGCCCGGGATCCACAGCTGCAGTCCCAAGCCCACGGCGGCGGACAGCGTGCCGTTGGTGATCGCCACTGTGCGCGGTGCGCCGCCCATCAGGATGGGTTCGGTCAGGGACCGGTGCAGCGGCACTTCAAAACCGGGCACTGCCCCAGTGATGGAAGTGCTCATGCCAGCACCGCCCCGCCAGCGAACGAGAAGAACGACAGGAAGAAGCTGGATGCCGCGAACGCGATAGACAGGCCAAACACGATCTGCACCAGCTTGCGGAAACCGCCCGACGTATCGCCAAACGCCAGCGTCAGCCCCGTGGCGATGATGATGATCACCGCAACGATGCGCGCCACCGGCCCTTGGATGGATTCGAGGATGGACTGCAGCGGCGCCTCCCAAGGCATGTTGGAACCAGCCGCGTGCGCCGGCACGGCAATGGCCAGCAGCACAGCCGCCACAGCGGCAGCCTGCCAAAGAGGCTTTACGGAAACACGGGAATGCGTCATGACGGTTCTCCAGGGGTTGAGGAAGGTGAATGGGAGGAAGAAGACGAAGCGAAGGAGGAAACCCAAGGCAGCGGCCCCAGCGTGGTGTCCAGCTGGTAGCCCTGGCTGTCGTGCCCGGTGACGCGAGCGATCTCACGCACGCGCCTCGCACGTCCTCGCCCGGCGATGAAAACGATCACGTTCACCGCTTCGGCAATGAGCGCGCGTGGCACGGTGACGGAGACTTCCTGCACCAGTTGCTCCAGGCGCGTGAGTGCGCCCAGCGCAGAGCCCGCATGCACGGTGGCGATGCCACCCGGGTGGCCAGTGCCCCAGGCCTTGAGCAAGTCCAGCGCTTCTGCGCCGCGCACCTCGCCGACAACGATGCGGTCCGGGCGCAGGCGCAGGGTGGCGCGCACCAGGTCGGCCATGGTGGTCACGCCCGGTTCACTGCGCATGCCAACGTGGTCATCCGAGCGGCACTGCAGTTCCACGGTGTCTTCGAGGATCAGCACCCGGTCCCGTGTCTGGGCGATCTCGTCCAGGAGCGCATTGGCCAGCGTGGTCTTGCCGGTGCTGGTGCCGCCCGCCATCACGATGTTCAGGCGCTCGCGCACGGCGGAGCGCAGGAAGGCAGCCTGAGCCTCGGTCATCACGCCATCGGCGACGTAGTCGGCCAGAGTCAGGATGCGCAGTGCGCGCTTGCGGATCGCGAACGACGGCGCCCTCACAACGGGCGGCAAGACCCCCAGGAAGCGCTCCCCGGTCTCTGGCAGCTCAGCCGACAGGATGGGCAGGCCGGAATGCACTTCGGCGCGCACATGCGCGGCCACCAGCCGGATGATGCGTTCAGCCACCGGAGCCGGCAAAGAGGCACCCGTGGGTTCGCGCCCCGACCCCAGCCGGTCCACCCACAGCGAGCCGTCCGGGTTCAGCATGACTTCGACCACTTCGGGGTCTTCGAGCGCGGCTGCGATCTCCGGCCCCAACGCCGTGCGCAACATGCGGATACGGCGCTCCAGCGACACGGCGGCATTGCCCGTCCCCTCGTGCCCCGGATCCTGGTCAGGCTTGCGCGCCATCGGCACTCCCGGGTTCAGGTTCTGGACCAGGGTTAGGGCTGCTGTCTGCCGGCTCGATCTCCTCGTGCACCTCCCGCACCAGGCTGCGGCCGCGCTGCAGGTGGCGGGCCAGCTGCTCGATGAACTGGGCATAACGCGCCCGGCCCTGGGCACGTGCAGCATCCTGATGCCCCTCGGGCACGGGAATCGACACCGTGAGGTAGTAGCGCACGTAAAGTGCCACGGTCTCGATCAGGATGGACTGGTCTCGCTCCAGGCGATCAAACTGACGGGAGAGTCTGTCCAGCCGCCTGGCCAGGGCCGCTTCACGCTGGTCGCCGCCATCGGGCGACAGGAAGGAAGACAGCGCAGCGGCAATCACCGAAGACTTCGACACGCCGCGGTGCGCAGCCAAGTCCTCCAGCCGCTTGGCATGCTCCGGCTCGATGAAGATGTTCAGGCGCGAGCGGCTCATAGCGCAATCCCGTCATCTGGATCCAGCGCTGCCAACCGCGCGGTGCGCATGAGCTGGCGGTCCACGTCCTGGGGCCGCAGCGGGACATCGTCCTCGTCGTCCAGAACCAGCAGATCGCCGGTGCCCGGTTCGTCCACATCGACCGGCGCAATCTCCAGTTCCGGCTTGAGCTGGTGCCCTCCCTCGTCGGCAAACCCGCCCTCCCCGTCGACACTCGACGCGCCAGGCGCCACCAGCGGCGTCAACCCGCTCCAGTCATCAGCCCGGACTGCGGGCCGATCTGCATATGCGCCCGCGACCAGCACCGGCGCCTTCAACACACGTCCCGTGAAATTGCGATCCAGGTAATAGCGCAGCTTCCTGGCCTTGATGGGAGGATGGCCAGAGACCATCACCACCTCGTCTTCGGGTGGCAGTTGCATCACTTCGCCGGGCGTCAGCAGGGGTCGCGCCGTCTCCTGGCGCGACACCATCAGGTGGCCCAGCCAGGGCGCGAGCCTGTGGCCGGCGTAGTTGCGCTGAGCGCGCAGCTCGGTCGCGGTCCCCAGCGCCTCCGAGATCCGCTTGGCTGTGCGCTCGTCGTTGGTTGCGAAAGCGATGCGCACATGGCAGTTGTCGAGGATGGAGTGGTTGGGTCCGTAGGCTTTGTCGATCTGGTTTAGGGACTGTGCGATCAGGAAAGCGCGCAGGCCATAGCCGGCCATGAAGGCCAGGGCGGACTCGAAGAAGTCCAGCCGGCCCAGGGCCGGGAACTCGTCGAGCATCAGGAGCAGCTTGTGGCGGCGCTCGATGCCGTCCGAGCCGTCCAGCGATTCGGTCAGGCGCCGGCCGACCTGGTTGAGAATCAGGCGGATCAGCGGCTTGGTGCGGCTGATGTCGGAAGGCGGCACCACCAAGTACAGCGAGACCGGATGTTCGGCCGAGATCAGGTCTGCGATGCGCCAGTCGCAGCGCGAGGTGACCTCGGCCACCGTGGGGTCCCGGTACAGGCCCAGGAAACTCATGGCAGTGGACAGCACGCCCGAGCGTTCGTTCTCGCTCTTGTTGAGGACTTCGCGGGCGGCTGAAGCCACCACCGGATGCACGCTCTCCGACAAATGGCGCGTGGTCATCATGCGGTGCAGCGTGACCTCGAAGGGACAGGCTGGATCGGACAGGAAGTTGGCGACGCCTCGCAAAGTTTTGTCTTCGCCTGCGTAGAGCACGTGCAGGATCGCGCCTACCAGCAGTGCATGGCTGGTCTTCTCCCAGTGGTTGCGGCGCTCCAGCGCACCCTCAGGATCCACCAGGATGTCCGCGATGTTCTGCACGTCGCGGACTTCATGGTCGCCGCGGCGGACTTCGAGCAAAGGGTTGTACGCGGCCGACCTGGCGTCGGTGGGGTTGAAAAGCAGGCAGTGCGAGAAGCGCGCACGCCAGCCAGCCGTGAGCGTCCAGTTCTCGCCCTTGATGTCGTGGATCACGGCGGAACCTGGCCAAGAGAGCAGTGTGGGAACCACCAGCCCGACGCCTTTACCCGAACGCGTGGGCGCGAAGGCCATCACGTGTTCCGGGCCTTCGTGGCGAAGGTAGGGACCCTCCCTGCCGGGGTCCTTGCCAAGGAACACCCCCGCTGGATCTGTCAGTCCTGCCTTGGTGATCTCCTCCTGCTCAGCCCAGCGGGCAGAGCCATAGGTTGTGACCTGCTTGGCCATGCGGGCGCGCCAGACCGCCATAGCGATGGCTGCGCTGGTGGCGAGCATGCCGCTGGAGGCTGCGATGAGTCCGCCGCGCTCGAACACCTGGGGGGCGTAAGCGTCGAAGAAGTACCACCACTCGAAGACTTTCCAGGGCTCGTAGACGTGCACGCCGGAAACTTCGAACCACGCAGGGCCCAGTCGAGGTTGGTAGCCCAGTGCATGCGCCGTCCACTGAGTTGCCACCCACACGCCGCCCAAGGCAACGCCGAACACCACGGTGATCTGTCCGAACAGGATGCCAGTGGCTGATGCCGGCACGGGCCCCTCCTTTGCGAGTACGTTGATTCAGTGCTCTCGTGCCTTCGTGGCACACAGGCATGAGTCTGGAATCAAGCCGCCGCGCGGCACACCCATCGGGGCGTGCTGCGGCGTACGCTGGCTTCGGCTTGAAATCCGAAGGCAAGGCCTTCAGGTCATCACGCGCGGGAGTCTTGCAGCAGAGGGCTGCTATGTCCAAAGCCTATGGGGCGAGGCAACAAAAATGCCTCAGCGAGGAAAGTAACCTTTAATACAAAGTTGTGGCGTGCGTCAGAAAACGTTGCAATGTCTCTGACGGCCCATCGGGGTGTTGCTTGTGCAACACGTAGGTTGTGATGTGAAGCTGTTCAGCGAGTGGGCGCACCACGATGTCTTCTCTCTGAAGTGCGCGGATGTAGGCCGCATCGGCAATACCAACTCCCTGTCCTGCTGCCACTTGCATGATGTATCCTGCGAGCGTCCGAGACTCACCGGCGATCGTTGCTGAAACCCCGTAGTGCTTCAGTATCGCCTCCATTTGCTGATAGAGCCCGGGGTTGTGCGCCTCATTACACCCGATAGTGGGAAATGAAAGGAGATCGCCTAGCGACAACTCCTTGTGATCCGACAACTCATGATCAGCCGGAAGGATCGCCATTAGGTTACTAGTCCATGCGGGTTGCTGGGCTATGGCGCCGCTGTCTGCTAGACCAAATGAGAAGGCAAGGTCGATCCCCTCATTGTTTATAGCTGCACGCATCTCGGTTGCGTGCATGTCTGAAATTTCCAACGAGATATCGGGGGCAATTCTCCGCCAACTTGCGAGGCATTTGGCCAGTATTGGTTGGACTGCAGACTCATCAACGCCGATACGCAGCGGTTCTCGATGACGAACATCAACAGCTCTAACCGCGCGCTTGGTTCGCTCCAAGCGCACAAGGAGCTTGCGCGAATGATCGAGCAGCTTGACCCCGGCTGGCGTGAGTCGAAGGTTTCGCGGCATTCTAAGAAAAAGTGTTACCCCCCATCTCTGTTCCAAGTCCCGAATGGTGCGTGATAGTGGCGTCTGGTCGATGTGGATGCGTTCTGCCGCACGGCGGAAGTTCAGTTCCTCTGCTACCGCAATGAAATAGCGCAGATGACGTAGCTCAATCATTTTCAGTTCACCGAGCTACTCTTGAAAAGCACGCTCCGAAGCAACCAAAAGAGCAATACCAACTGCCGCCATGCGCACATACTGGCGGAAAAAATCCATGGCGTTACTCCAGGTTTTTTGTTTTGACAATTTAACTTAGTCAACCATATTCACTTCGCTCTCTAGTCCACTCGAGCACCCTGAAAGCGGCAGAGCAAAATTTCCTGGTTTCCGACTACATCGTCGAGACATGAGGGACAGGTATCTCATCGACTAGATAAGTCTTTATTTCTCCAATGAAGGTGGCTCCGTCGGCTAGGAGTCTTTGCATCTCAGCGGAGTGGTGGGCTTTCGTGAGCGCCTCCGCATCGTCAAACCACAATTCGGCGATGCCATCGGCCTCGAAGTTCATGGACGGAATGTCGTCCCGGAACTGTTCAGACAGGATGTGAGACTGCACATACCGGCGCAGCCCGGGTACATTGAACGCTAGAGGGCCATGCGTTTTTTCCCAATGCTCCACAAACGCCTCATGGCTCAGATGCTCCTTGCGCTTAAGCATTGCAATCATTTTGATCATGAAAATACCTTTTCTATGTATGGAACTAGCGGGGGACTGTTGGTCAGATCAGGCGCGCTCGAACACGGCTGCCATGCCCTGACCTCCGCCGATGCACATGGTTTCCAGTCCAAACCGCGCCCGACGCCGCTTTAACTCATGCAGCATACTGGTCAAGATGCGCACGCCAGTGGCGCCCACTGGATGGCCAAGAGAGATGCCTGAGCCGTTGACATTCAGACGGTCGTCGTCGCTCCAGCCCCAGGCCTTTTGCACCGCCAATACTTGGCACGCAAACGCCTCATTGACCTCCACCAAATCCATTTCATCCAGCGTGAGCCCGAGGCGCGCCAGCAGCTTGGCGGTCGCAGGAACCGGCCCGATGCCCATCGTGGCCGGATCACATCCCGCCGCAGCCCAGCCCACCAACCAGCCCAGAGGCTCCAACCCCAGCGCCTCCAGGTGCTCTTCTGCCACGACCAAACAGGCCGCAGCAGCGTCATTCTGTTGACTCGCATTGCCCGCCGTGACCACCCCGTTGGGGGTCAGAGGCTTGAGTCTTTCGAGCGAAGAAAGGCTCACATCGGACCGAACACCCTCATCGCGATCGAACAACACGGACGGCCCCTTTTTTTGCGTCACGGCTACGGGCACCACTTCTTCCGAAAACACGCCATCTCTCCATGCTGAAACAGCGCGTTGGTGGCTACGCACCGCGAACGCATCGGAAGCCTCCCTCGAAATTCCGTATTCACGCGCCAGATTCTCGGCTGTTTCAATCATTCCGGAAATGCGGCCAAACCGTTCAATGGGTTGAGACCGCTCACGGCCACGCTCTAGGCGGTCATGCATCTGCACCGAGCCAGATCGAGCACCCCAGCGCATGTGAGTGGCGTAGTACTCGACATTGCTCATGCTTTCCACGCCGCCGGCCAGCACAACGTCCGCCGCACCGCTTTGCACCATCATCGCGGCGGTCACTACGGCCTGCAATCCTCCCCCACAGCGTCGGTCGAGTTGCATGCCCGGCACCTCGATTGGAAGGCCGGCGTGCAGCGCCGTCCAGCGACCGATGCAAGGCGCTTCGCTGTTGGCGTAGGACTGAGCAAAAACAACGTCGTCGATACGGACTGGATCGATTCGGCTGCGTTCGACCACTGCACGGGCCACGGTGGCGGCCAGATCTTCTGCGGGAACGTCCCGCAGAAGGCCACCGAAGCGGCCCACGGGTGTACGAAGCGGAGAAACAATGGCGACGCGGCGCAAGCGCATGAGATGACCTTACTTAGGTTGACGAAGAAGAAGCCCCTGACCATCCGGTCCCATGTAGCGGAGTGTTTCATGGGCCTCACGCGCAAGGCGTTCGCGATGTTCGGGGGCTGCAATGTCCAGCATGCGACGCACGCGCTCAGCGAGGCTCCTTCCGCGCAAATCGGCTATTCCATGCTCCGTAATGACGAAGCCTGCATCGCAACGCGCGGTGCTGACTGGTCCACTCAGACGCGCAACGATGCGGCTGTGCGGTCCGGCGCATGCCGGGAGCGCAACGATGGGTAAGCCTCCGTGGCTGCGACGGGCTGCCTGAAGAAAGGCTCCTGCGCCACCAACGGCTCCTACATAGGAGCCGCTTGCGACTTCTGCATTTATCTGTCCCGTCAAATCGACCTCAATGGCGGAGTTGATCGCGACCAGGTTCTTGATGGCGCTCAGGACCGCCGGGTCGTGCGTGTACTCTGTCTTGCACAGTCGCAATGACGGGTTGCGATCGACGTACCGGTGAAGCTGCTCGCTGCCGATCAGCAGCCCCGCTACGCCCACCCCCGTGTCAATGGATTTGCGCGCGTTGGTCAGCGCACCGGATTGCGCAAGCGCGGCGACGCCATCGGTCGCAGCACCGCTGTGCAAACCAAGGTCGCGCCTGTCCATCAATGCGCCGAGCACCGCGTCAGGAACAGCACCGAGCCCGATCTGAAGCGTGGCGCCATCACCGATCAACGAGGCCGCGAACGCGCCAATGGCCCGCTCGCGCGCGCCTAGCGCGGGTGCACTGCGGCCCACCGCATAGGAAGCATGGACAAGCAGATCGAAGTCTTCGCGCGCAAGCGAGCACGCCCCGTTGGTCAAGGGCACCTGATCATTGATTTCACCTATCACCACGCGAGCAGAGGCCAGCGCGGCCGGCAGGTATTCCATGGCCAGCCCGAAGGAGTGGCGCCCGGATGCGTCGGCTGGTGACACTTGCAACATCAGCACGTCCACACGCAACGCCCCGTCGCGCACTAGCTGTGGCAGTTCCAGGTAGTGACAGGGAACGATATCGAGAACCCCGGCATCGGTGAGGCTGCGGTTGGTGCCGCTTCCGCAGTACGCCACGAAGTCCATCGCGTCCACATGCTCGGGCTGAATTAGGCCCGACTGGCCGATGCCGAGAAACACCCGGATCCTGGCGAATGCTTGGCGTTGTGCCACCAGTGCGGCCACCAAACTCTGAGGCTCGGCGCCAGCCTGTCCCCACAAGACGGTGTCACCAGGCCGTATGTAACGGGCGAGGTCCAGATCGGCATGAGGCACACTCACGATGAAACCCCTATGTGCGGCTGCATCGCCCGCACCGCTGCCTCAGCCAAGGTGCGGCGGGCCTGGAGCACAATCGGCACATCGATCATCGCGCCGTCAAGGGCGATCGCACCGGTACCTTGGGCTTGCGCCGCCTCGACAATCCGCCTTGCGCTAACGAGCTCCTCGTCCGAGGGGCGAAACGCCCGATCGACAATATCGACCTGGCAAGGGTGGATGCAAAGCTTCCCCCCCCAACCCCGTGCCCTGGCTTTCGAAGCAGCCGACGACAAGGCTTGCAGGTCAGTAATTTGGCGAGTCACGCCGTCAATCGGTGCTGGCAACCCCAGGACTCGGGAGTGGAGCACCATCAGGGCGCTATAGACATCCAGCGCAGCCTCTTCTGTCACGCCGAGATCGAGCATCAGGTCCACCGAACCGAATACCAGCCGCACAACACCGGGTACGCGAGCCACCTCTTCAATCGCGTGCACGCCCACGGCGGTCTCGATCAATGGAAGGAGAGGTTTCGATGGCAGAACGCGATGCACCCAGGCGATGTCTAGGGTGGACTGCGCTTTTGGCAGCATCAAGCCATCCACTACAGGCGCGTCGGCCAGCGCCAACTCGGCATCAAGATCCTGGGCATCGAAGCCGTTTATGCGGACCACCAACGACGGCCTCTCACCGTGAAATGGTTGGGCCAGCCACTCGGCCAGGCAAGAGCGCGCAAACGCCTTCCTTGCGGGCGACACCGCATCTTCGAGATCCAGGATCACGGCATCGGCGCCACTGGCGCATGCCTTTAAAAAACGTTCTGGGCGATCCGCTGGCACGAACAGCAACGTTCGTGCGCTTGCAAGGCGTGCTGTTCGGTGTGCGAGAAGGTGGTCCATCACGCGCACTTCAGAATGAGCGTGGCAAGCCGAGAACATGCTCCGCCACGTAAGCCAACACCAAGTTGGTGGAGATCGGCGCGACCTGATACAGCCGCGTCTCACGGAACTTCCGTTCCACGTCGTATTCGGATGCAAAGCCAAAGCCCCCGTGGAACTGCAGGCAGGCGTTCGCGGCTTCCCACGACGCATCTGCCGCGAGCAGCTTGGCCATATTGGACTGCGCACCGCAGGCCTCATTCGCATCGAAGCGGCGACATGCCTCGAAGCGCATAAGGTTGGCTGCTTCGGTGTTCACATGGGCTCGCGCGATCGGAAACTGAACGCCCTGATTCTGGCCAATGGGACGGCCGAACACAATGCGCTCCTTCGCGTATTGCGTCACCTTGTCGATGAACCAGTAGCTGTCCCCGATGCACTCCGCTGCAATCAAGGTCCGCTCAGCGTTGAGTCCGTCCAGGATGTACTTGAAGCCCTGCCCTTCATCTCCGATGAGGTTGTCTTCTGGAATCTCCAGGTTCTCGAAGAAGAGCTCATTGGTTTCGTGATTCACCATGTTCGGGATGGGACGCACTGTCATCCCGCTCTTCTCGGCTTGACGCAAATCCACCATGAAAATGGACATGCCTTCGGACTTCCTCTTCACTTCCACCAGCGGCGTTGTCCGTGCCAGCAGGATCATCGCGTCGGAGTGCTGGACACGGGAGATCCACACCTTTTGGCCGTTAACGACGTAGCGATCGCCCTTCTTGACAGCCGTTGTCTTGATCTTGGTCGTATCAGTGCCTGTGGTGGGTTCGGTGACTCCCATGGATTGCAGCCGCCATTCCCCAGATGCGATCCTGGGCAGATAGGACTTCTTTTGCTGCTCGGAACCATGGCGTAGCAATGTGCCCATGTTGTACATCTGGCCGTGGCATGCTCCTGAATTGCCGCCACTGCGATTTATCTCCTCCATGATTACCGAGGCTTCGGTGAGACCGAGACCTGAACCACCGTACTCCGACGGAATCATCGCTGCAAGCCAGCCCGCCTCGGTGAGCGCATTGACAAATGCTTCCGGGTATCCGCGCTCTTCGTCCACGCGTCTGAAATATTCCTGAGAAAAGTGACTGCACAGATCGCGGACTGCTTCGCGCAACTCTTCATGGGGGTCTCTTGTTGATTGGTTCAATTCTGTATCTCTCTAGAGGCTAGGTTAAAGGTGGACTGGACCGGATCGCTTCACGCCCAGTGGATGTCGGCGCGCATGGCCGCCGCGCCGCGATGGTCTTCGGTCCACAGGACGGCGTGATCCTCCTGCACAGGCGTGCCACAGAGGGCGAACAAGTTGCCATCAAACAGCGGCGCGCGCGCGCTGAATGAAAAATGGCTCGGTGTTTTGTCGGGGGCTCGCCTGGCTGCGAGGTCCAGCAGCAAGGTTGCCTGCAGCGGTCCGTGCACGACCAGACCGAGGTAGCCTTCGACGTCGCATGCAAAGGGGCGGTCGTAGTGGATGCGGTGTGCGTTGAACGTCAACGCGGAGTACCTGAAGAGCAAGGCCGGACTCGGCTCCACCGTCCTGCGCCAAGCCGGTTCGGTGCGTAGTGGCTGCGCGGCCGGGCGAGCGTCTGCTCTGGTGCCAGGGGCCGCAGCATGACGGTAGACGATGTCCTGCTCTTCTATGAGGAGCAGGCCCTCAGGGCCGTGGATTTCATGCGCCACGGTCACGAAGACCATTTGACCGGATTGGCCCTCCTTGGGGCGAACCGCAAGAATGCGCGACGTGCGACGCAGCGCATCGCCGACCCTGATCGGCGCACGCCAATGCAGCCTTCCCCCCGCCCACATGCGTCGAGGAAGTGGTACAGGCGGCAGGAAAGCACCGCGCTGCGGGTGCCCATCTGCACCGATCAGGGACTGCGGCGCGCAAGGCGCAAAAAACGCCCAGTGCCAGCCCGCGGGCAATGGATCGCCATCTGCCGGAGGTGCTCCTTCCTTATCCAAGGTGGCGTGAAGCATGGCCGCAGTCGCCGCGCTGGCGGCATCGAAAGTGGTCTCTTCGCGCCCTTCCCATGCGGCATACGCCCGCAGGGCTTCGAGGGATGTCGATGCGGATAGCGGGAGGTGGCCCGTGGTGGCCGTGGCTGTTTGGTGCATGTGCTCATCATGTGACTTCAGAGGCGACTCTGGAATTCGTCTTTCCGAACCGGTGACTTCCAGGTTACCGAACGCTCGCTGTTCGCGCTTGAGGCGAACACGGTGTTTTGAAAAGCGAAATTGCGGCCTTTGGCGGATGGCGACATTCTTCGGCCCAACAGCGCGAAGAGCGCACAGCAAGGAGCAAACATGATCGACAAGTTATGGCCCGAAGCAGAGACCGCGTTGAGAGACGTTCCCGATGGGGCGGTCATCGGTATCGGTGGCTTCGGTAATTCGGGCGTACCGGATGAACTAGTGAATGCCCTGATCGCCAGGTCACCGCGCAATCTCACGCTTGTCAGCAACAATGCCGGCGGTGGCGAAGTCGGTGTTGCCGCACTTCTAAAGGCTGGCCTCATTGCCCGGCTGGTGTGCTCCTTCCCAAGAGCCGCCGACTCCTACGTGTTTGATGAGCTGTACCGCAGCCGGAAGCTAGAGCTGGAACTGGTGCCGCAAGGCACATTGGCGGAGCGTCTGCGTGCGGCGGGTGCGGGCGTTGGCGGCTTCTACACCCCGACTGGCTACGGAACTCCCCTGGCCGAGGGCAAGGAAAGCCGCGTGCTGAATGGTCGGGGGCAGGTATTGGAGATGCCGCTGCATTTGGACTACGCCCTTGTGAAGGCTGAGCGTGCGGACCGTTGGGGAAACCTGACCTACCGGAAACTCGCCCGCAACTTTGGCCCAGTGATGGCCACGGCCGCGCGTTGCACCGTCGCTTCTGTCAGCGGTGTTGTTCCTCTGGGCGAGCTGGATCCCGAATGGGTGGTGACGCCTGGTGTTTACGTGCATCGGCTGGTGCAGCGGCAATCAGTTGCTGCGCAAAGGATCGCAGCATGACGCCCGAGGCTCGTGACCGACTGGCAGCGCGGGTCGCTCGAGACATTCCCGAAGGGGCCTACGTCAACCTGGGCATTGGCCTGCCCACGCTGGTTGCCAACCACATCCCCTTCGATCGGGAAGTCATCTTGCACAGCGAGAATGGAGTGCTTGGCCGCTGGAAGCGTCCGGAGGAAAGTGAAAGAGACGGTGACGTCATCAATGCCGGAAAAGAACACATCAAGCTGCTGGCCGGCGCTTCGTTTTTTCATCACGCAGATTCCTTTGCGATGATGCGCGGCGGCCATCTGGACTACTGCGTGCTTGGCGCTTTCCAGGTGTCCGAGTGCGGCGATCTCGCCAACTGGCACACCGGTGATCCTGAAGCCATCCCCGCTGTAGGGGGTGCCATGGATCTGGCAGCCGGGGCGAGAAAAGTTTATGTACTCATGCAGCACGTTGGAAAAGGCAATGTGCACAAGATCCTGAAACACTGCACTTACCCCCTCACGGGCATTGCGTGCGTCACACGTATCTACACCGATCTGGCCGTCATCGATGTTCGACCTGATGGCTTGACGGTCATCGAGATGTCGCCAGACGTCACCCATGAGCAGTTGCGAGAAGCCACGGGGGCTCCATTGACGTTCGATATCCCGACCGCAGCCGTCGACGATTCGGGCATTCCATCGCTCACCGGCTTTCCATAGCTCATTTTCTTCTGAAAGCCGCTCTCGCATTCCACTTACACACAAGGAGACAAAATGTTGAATCGATTTCGTGCCAAGCTGGGTTTTTTACTTGCTTCATTCCTGCTGGTGCCAGCTCAGGCCACTGAATACCCCACAAAACCTGTCACGGTGGTCGTCGGCTACTCAGCAGGAGGTCCATTGGACTCATTCATGCGCGCATTGGCACCGCGCTTGTCCGAGGCATTGAAACAACCGGTCGTCATTGACAACCGGCCGGGTGCGAACGAATCCATCGCTGCCCAAACGGTGGCAAAAGCGCCTGCTGACGGGCATACCCTATTGATGTCAACCGAAAGCCCGCTAACCCAAAACCAGTTCCTCTACAAAAAGTTAGCCTACGTAGCAGAGAGAGATTTTGCGCCCATCACGCAATTGGTTCATGTACCAATGGCTTTGGTTGTCCCCGCATCATTTCCAGCCAACACGCTGCCCGAACTACTCGCGCTAGCGCGCTCCAGAAAATCGAACCCTATCAACTACGGATCCACCGGAATGGGCGGGGTAACCCACCTGCCCATGGCCATGTTCGCCAAGAACAATGGCCTTGAGTACGTGCACGTTCCTTACAAAGGTGCCTCACCTTTGATCCCAGACTTACTAAGCAGCAATGTAGACGCGGCCTTTCTCGCTGTTTCGGCAGTGGCTCCCTACGTCATCGACCGAAGGCTCAAGGCATTGGTCGTGTCCGCTCCTGCGCGTGCAACAGCACTTCCACAGATCCCGACCTTCTACGAACTGGGCATTGAGGATGTCCAGGCAAGTTTCATCATGGCCTTAAGCGCCCCTGCCGGAACATCTCAGTTAATCATCGACAAGATCGCGGGATTGGCCCAAAAAATTGTTGCTGATAAAGAGTTCCGAGCCAAGTACATGGAGCCGTTTGCTTATGTTCCTGTTTCTTCAACTCCCGCCGAGTTCTCCGCCTACCTGGCAAAAGATCGCCGTGTCCAGGCAGAACGCATCCGTGTGTCCGGCGCGAGTCTCGACTAATGCTCCCCAATGAGGCAAGCACATGAGAACACTATCGCTACACGAGCTCCTTCGAAAGGCCTTGCCATGGTGAGCTGGATTGAAATCAATGGCACGTGCATCCGCTATGCCCGGCGACCGGGAGCGGGGCGACGCATGGTGCTGGTGCACGAGATGGGCGGAAGCCTTGAAAGCTGGGACAGCGTCGTCGCGTTACTGCCACCCGATGCCGATATCCTTTACTACGACGCGCGAGGCGCTGGCCTGTCCGAAAAGATGCACGACGGCTGCACGATCGACACGCATGTGGATGACTTGCACGCATTGCGCGCAGCAGTGGGGTTTGAGGGGCCAGCCGTGCTGATGGGCATTGCGGTTGGCGCCGCCATATGCATTCGCTACGCGGCGCGTTTCCCCGACTGTGTCAGCCACTTGTTGGCCCTCGCGCCAGCCTGCGGGGTTGCGCCGGAGCAACGGGAAGCAACGCGACAAAGGGCGCGCAAAATCGCTGCCGAGGGAATGCGCGGCGATGCGGCGGCCGTGTTCGAGCGAGCATTCCCGGCTGCTCTGCGCACAGACCCTGCGGCGTTTGCAACCTACCGATGCCGCTGGTTTTCCACCGATCCACGCAGCCTGGGTGCTCTCTACGCCATGCTGGCGGATCTGGATCTGACGCCGGATCTGCCACTCATGCCGAGGCGCTCGGTTTTCGTGGCCGGAACGCACGACGCCCTGCGACCTCCAGCAGAGATAGACCGGCTTGCGTCTTTCGCTCCACAGATCGAGGCCCTGCACGTGCCTTCCGGCCATTTCATGGCCATTCACAGCCCTCGATTGCTCGCCGAACTACTTACCCGGTACGCGGCAGAGGACACCACCGCAGCGTCGATATATGCTGGTTTCCGCGCCAATCCAGAACACCACATCGGCGATGTTGGTCACGCTGCATAGGCCGCGGTTACCAGACCCTCTCGAAAACCACAGGAGACCCGGACATGTTGTATTGCGTACGAATGGAAGTAAACCTTCCTCGAGATCTAGACCCAGAGCAGCTTCAGCAGCTGAAAGACCGCGAGAAAGCGCGCGCTTTGGAGCTACAACACCAAGGCAAGTTCCTCCACTTGTGGCGAGTCGTTGGCCGCTACGCCAATATCAGCATTTTCGATTGCTCCAGCAACGACGAACTACACGAACTCCTTAGCTCACTGCCTATGTTTCCCTACTTCGACATCGAAGTAACACCTTTGGCACAGCACCCTTCCTCTATTAAGTAGCCGCCCCTCGGTGAGCTGCCACATCCGACTGGAGACCATCCCATGATGGAAACGCGAATGATCGGGGATGTTCGCATCACCCGCATACAGGAATACTCCGGGCCCACCCACGCGCCCTCCTTTTTGTTACCAGATCTGCCTCAGAAAGTCCTGGAAGCCAGCGGCGACTGGATGGCGCCGCGACACTGGATCCCCCACATGAACAAGCTAGTCCTGACCGTTCAGTTGTGGGTGGTCCATGCGGGGTCAAGCATCATCGTCGTCGATACCGGCGTGGGCAACGGAAAGCCACGAGAAGGCATGGCGCGGATGCACCGGCTCAACAACCTGGTTCTGGAATGGCTCGAAGCAGCAGGCGCTCCCGCCGACAAGGTCACACATGTCGCCCTGACCCACCTGCACATGGACCATGTAGGCTGGAACACGCGCTGGCTCGACGATCGCTGGACCCCGACCTTTCCGAACGCTCGCTACTACCTACCCCAGGACGATTTCCTCTTCTGCGAATCGGGTCGCAACAAGGAAGAAGGCATGGATGTTTTTGGCGCATCGTTCTTCGACAGCGTCATGCCAGTGGTGGATGCGGGCCTTTCCGTGATGATGAAACCCGGCATTGAGATCGCAGATTGTCTGACGGTGGAGGCGGCGGAAGGCCACAGTCCGGGACAGGTGGCGTTCCGGATCCGGTCGCGGGGCGAAGAGGCGGTTTTCTGTGGCGACATCTTCCACAACCCGATCCAGATCGCGCAGCCGCACATCAATTCCGGTTACTGCATCTGGCCAGAACAGGCTCGCACCACGCGCATGGCGTTCCTGGAACGTGCCGCCGAACGCGAGGCCCTGATCCTTCCAGTCCATTTTGGCGATCCTTACGCTGGCTTCATCCGGCGCGAAGGCAACGGCTACCGCTTTGAACCCGTCAAATGGTAAGGAGCACCAGAATGCCTTGCTCCCTGCTTGTTCGCCTGGCGATACTGATCTCAAGCGCGTTGTACGTGATGGCGTACGCGCAGGTGTCCGGCGCCGAATACCCGAAAAAACCCGTCCGAGTCATCGTTCCCTATTCGCCCGGTGGGCCGACCGATGTGCTGGCACGCGTGTTCCTCAAAGAACTGTCGGAAAGCCTTGGCGCCCCCATCGTCGTCGAGAACAAGCCGGGAGCGAGTGGCCTCATCGGCTCTGATGCTGTCGCCAAGGCCGCGCCGGACGGCTACACATTGTTGGTTAACCCCTCCATTCACGTCATCAACCCCAGCGTCTATAAAAAAATGCCATACGACGCGTTGCGGGACTTCGCCCCTGTGTCGCAGATCGCCGATGTGCCACTGGTGCTGGTCGTCAAGAACGAGTTGCCCGTGCGCTCCGTCCAGGATCTGATTGCCTATCTCAAGGCAAGCAAAGGGCCGACGAGCTTCGCCTCCTCCGGCACCGCCGCCGCACCTCACTTGGCGGGCGAGTTGTTCAAAATCCGGACTGGAACACAGCTGCTGCACATACCGTACAAAGGCAGTGCTCCAGCACTAACAGACCTACTGGGCGGGCAAGTGGACATGATGATCGACTCGTTGCCCTCTTCCATGCCGTTTATCCAGTCGGGAAGGCTCCGGGCGCTTGCTGTTACCACGCCCAGGCGCATTGCAGCCTTGCCCGATGTTCCAACCATGGCCGAAGCTGGTGTTTCTGATTTCCACGTCAGCACTTGGTACGGTTTGTGGGCACCGGCCCGCACTCCTCGCGCCATCGTCGAAAAACTCGCGAAACACATTGGCGGTGCGCTGGCCACGTCCTCCGTGCAGGTGCGCCTGGCAAGCCTTGGTGCCTTGCCTGTGGGGTCCACACCCGTCGCGTTCACAAGCTTCATTTCCGCCGAAAGCGGGCGGTGGAAACACGTCGTGGAAGCGGCCGGGATACAGCCGGAATGACGAGGTCCGTTCCCAGTATTGACCAGCAAGAGGGAAACCAGGCTCATGAAAATTGAATCCATCCAAGCCATCATCGTGGACCTTCCCATTGCCAGGCCGCACAAGCTTGCGATGGCAACGTTGAACCGGCATTCGCTGCTTGTGGTCCGTATGGAAACGGATCTTGGCATCGAAGGGCTGGGTGAACTCTCGGTGATTCCTCATTACAGCGAAGAATCCATCACGGCAGCCAAGGCCGTGATTGATGACGTGCTGGCCCCCGGATTGATCGGTCAGGACCCACGCCGGATCGAGAACGCTCTGCTGAAGATGGACAGGCTGATCAAAGGCAACTACTACTCCAAGGCTGCGCTGGAAATGGCCTGCGTGGACATCACGGCCAAGGCTTTGGGCGTTCCGGCTTCGGCCTTGTTTGGTGGACGGACGCAGGAACGCCTGCAGATGCTGTGGGTGCTCGCCAATGGCCAGGTCGACCTGGATGTGGCAGAGGCCTTGCAGAAGCTAAACCAGCGCACGCATCGGCTGTTTCTCGTGAAAGTGGGCAGCGGTGACGTGCGCGAAAACGTCGCGCGTGCCATTGCCGTCAAGGCCGCTCTCGGCGAGGATGCGGCCGTGCGGGTCGATGCCAATCAAGCGTGGGATGAAGCCACGGCCGGTTGGGCCATTGGCGAATTGCAGGCGGGTGGCATTGAAGTCGTTGAGCAACCCGTGCACCGCGCCAATGTCGCAGCCATGCAGCGCCTGACCGCTACCTACACGCTTCCGATCATGGCGGACGAAGCGGTGGTGACCATCGAGGATGCGCTTGCGTTCTCCAGCTCTCATGCCTGCGATGCATTGTCCCTCAAGGTTAGCAAGCACGGTGGCATGACGCGGACCAAGGAGGTCTCCCACATCGCCAGCGCAGCAGGCATCACGTTGTTTGGCGGGACCATGCTGGAAGGCCGGATCGGAACCTCGGCCTGCGCGCAGTTGTTTTCCACCCTGCCATCGCTGCCTTGGGGATGCCAGTTGTTCGGCCCACAACTGCTCTCGGACGATGTGGCTCGCGTCGATCTGCGGTACGAAGACTATGCGCTGGTGCCCCCCTCGGACCCAGGGCTGGGGGCCGAACTCGATTTGGAGAAACTCGCGTTCTATCGCCGTTCAGCGTAAGTGGTCGGTCTCGCCTCCACGGCGAGACCTGCGCTACGCGGATTGCTGGTATCTCAGAAGGACACTGGTCGCGAACTCGCGTGCAAACAACGGGAGCGAAGCAAACTCCTTGGCGCACAGGTAGTAGTCACGGCCGGCCCATGGTTCCGCCAAAGTGCATATCCCGATCGTACCCAGGGTATTCAGGCGCGTAACAACCATCTCGGGGACGATACCAAGCCCCACACCGGATTCAACCAATCGGACAATCGCATCAAAGCCTGCGACCTGCACCCGGACCTTGATCGAGCCGTGCACCTTCAACGCATGCTGTCGCAAGAACTCCTGCGTTGCGCTGCCGTCCAGCAAAGCGACGAATTCGTAGCCAAGCAGCTCCTTGAACCGCACTGACTCCTGTTTGAGAACGGCATGGCCAGCCGGGGCAATGACGACTAGGCGGGACGTCGCGAAGCGCTGAAGCTCCAGGTTGTCCGCAGGGACGCTTCCGGAAATGATGCCGAGGTCTGCAGCCCCCTCGCGCACAGCCCGAACGGCTTCATCGCTCAGCCGTTCGCGCAAATCGATCTGCACGTTCGGATGAAGGCCGAGATACTCCTTGAGCACCGGCGGAAGAAATTCGGTGATCGCCGTGGTGTTGGCATGCACCTTCAAATGTCCCTTCACCCCGGCGCCAAATGCCTGCAACTCGCTGCTCAGCAACTCCAGGTTGCCGAGTACCTTGTGCGCATAAAGCAAGTACGCCTTGCCCGCCTCGGTCAGCGAAACCCCTTGCGTAGTGCGCTGCAGAAGCTTGACCTTCAGGCTCTCTTCCAGATTTTTGATGCGCTGACTGGTCGCTGGCACAGAAAGGAATGATCGGGCCGCGCCACGCGTCAGATTGGACTCTTCGGCAATATTGGTGAAGATTCGGAAATCTGTTAGGTCGTAATTCATGGCGAATGCTCCGGGAGATCAAGCAAGCCGCCGCGCCTCCCGCCATCGTCGGGGGAGCACGTCTGTACTCGGAATTCCATTCTATTTCACGCGCTTTCTTCGCAACCCTGGTTTTCCGGAGCCGCGACCCTGGCGAGTGAAGCGACGGCACGTGCGGTGTCGCCACGGCCAGGACGATGCTGCTACGCCGCCGCATCGATGGGGAAATGTCCGATGGGCTCCTATCGAAGGCGATGGCTTCGATGTGGGTATCCGACCCATGTCTCCCGTGGGCTTAATAAATTGCCGGGTTCGACACCGTAAGTGGTGGAGAGCCCGTAAAGCCCTCGCTCAGCGGGCTGTAGAAGTAGAAGGTGATTTTCCGTGACACGAACTTCCACTCGCCGTCCACCTTGACCATGACGTCGTCGTAATGACCCGCCGATACATAGGACTGGCCCTGTGTTGTCGAGATGTATTCCATCGAGATACGGCCGACAGCCCTATCGCCATCGATCGCAACGGTCCCATTGGTACAGAAGTGCCAGAAGCGCTCTGCAATCTTCGGTACCTCCAGACTAAAGAAGCGCATGAGCGCCTCTCGGCCCTGTACCTTGGAGAGGCCTTCGAACACGCCATCTGGTGTGAACAGTGCAATGAATGCAGGCCAGTCCATATCGTCGAGGAAGTGGCAGTAACGGGCGCGGAGCTGGCCGATGGCCAGTTCATCTTCAATACGCACGATTCGAGCTTCGAAGTTCATGTTTCAGTCCAAGGTGGCGCCAGACACTTTCACGCGTTCCTCTTGCACCACCCGATCGGCGACAAGGTAGGCGGAAAACTCCGTCGGAGAAGAGCCCACTTCGGTGAACGCAAAGGGGTCCATAAACCGCTCGCGGAACGACTTGTCCTGCATGACTCTCTTTGATACGGATGCGAGCTTCTCTGCAATCGGCTGGGGCGTGCCTTTGGGTGCGACCATGCCGATGATAAAGTTGGCCCTGATATCGCGAATGCCCAGCTCCTTGAAAGTGGGCACGTTGGGCAAGCTCGCAGCACGCTTGTCCGCGTAAACCGCAAGTGCCTTCAGCTTCTTCTCGTTGATGTGCTGCTGCAGGAAGGACACCGCCAATATCGTGGCATCGACATGCCCGACCATCAAGTCCGGCAGAATGGGCGCGGCCCCTTTGTAAGGTACGTGAGACCATTTAAAGTCTTCGTTCTTGGCCAGCATGGCCATGGGAAGGTGCGTCACCCCGCCTACGCCACCCGAAGCGTAGGCGATCGGATTCTCCTGACGCTTCCTCGCCACTTCCAAGAACTCCTTCAGTGTGTTAGCAGGAAAGCCCGGGCTGACCGCAAGCGTCATCGGAACGCTCACAAGTTGGCTGACAGGCATCAAATCGATCACTGGGTTGTAACCCAGCTTTTTGTAAAGAAACTGATTCTGAGTCAGTGGTGCTTCGGTAGACACAAAAATCGTGTAACCATCCGGCTGCGCCCGAGCGACGTGCTGCGACGCGATGATCTCGTTCGCACCCGGTTTGTTGTCGATGATGAAACTCTGCTTCAGCTCCTCTGTCAGTCTCTGCCCCAAGGCACGCGCAAAGGCGTCGACAGGTCCCCCAGCGGGATAGCCAACCACGAGCGTGACGGGTTTAATGGGATAGGTCTGGGCAAACGCGCTACCCGCAATAACGGCCGCGATGATTCCGCCACCGGTGAGAAGCCCCTTGATCATCATTTGTCTCCGTATCTTTATTGCGACCACCATCTAGTGGACTTGAGAATCCTATGCAAGTGGCCTGCGGAGGTCCATTCAGATTGCCGGAACACGTCGTTTCGATCGGCAAGGACGGCTAAGGTAGAACTCAAGTATCCAAAGCATTTGAATCGCTGCGGATTGGAACTAACCTTAGATGTTGGAAAAATGGACTGAGCCCGGTCTAGTAGCCAAACCCCTGCTTCAAGGGAAGGTCTGCAAAACCTCCCCCACATGAGTAGCAGCCAGTGCCAGGCATTAAAGACAATCCCACATGGATCAATTCACCCTGGGCCCAGACCCGCTGCCCAAGAAGACCCCCAAGGAGGTCTTCCTTGACGAGATGAACCAGGTCGTTCCCTGAGCGACTCTGGTGGCCCTCATTGCCCCATTTGCCCGCGGTGCGCACTAGACCATTGGCGGTCGTCCACCGTTTCCCATCGAGACCATGCTGTGTATCCAACGCCTGCAGCTGCAGTGAAACCTGGGCGATCCGGCCATGGAAGAAGAGCTGAACGAGCGATCTCTGTATCGCCGCTTTCAGGCCTGGACGGCGCAGCACGCATGCCCGACGAGACCACCATCCTGCGTTTCCGCCATTTGCTAGAGAAGCAGTGAAGCCCCAGCTGGCACCCCAGGCGCTGGCTGCCATCAATACCGGCTTGACCCAGCAGGACCTGACTGTTGATTTCCATGCAATCCTGCCCCACCGGGGATGCGGACAAAAACTTGGACTCCCAGGAGGTAGTTCCTGTATTCCAACGAAGACCGAATCCGGGCAGTGAGTTCTATGTCAAGCTGGACAAGCGAGTCAGACTCACAATCCGTCAGCTAGGTTACCCCACCAAGAATTCCTTGAAGGGCTGGTTCCGTAAATACGAGCAACGTCTTGATTTGCAAGCCGGCTACGCAGGTCGAGAACCCAAATTCTCACCGACTCAGAAAGCTGTGGCGATCTTTGAGTCGAACCACCGCTGCTACGGCTATCGCAGGCTGCAGGCCTCTCTCTCCAGGCAGGATATGACCATCTCCAAAAAGGTCGTGCAGCGGTTGATGAAGAAAGAGAGCCTAGTGGTTGCAAAGCCCAAGCAGCGGCAGAATGCGCCCTTCCTTTGGCGAGATCAGCCCAGCACCGGAGAACATCATCAACCGTGACTTCCAGGCTGCAGCGTCGAACGAGAAATGACCGACGGACACCACAGAGTTCCAGATACCGGCGGGCAAGGTCTATTTGCCGCCCATCATCGATTGCTTCGGTGGGATAGCGGTGAGCTGAACCATTGGCGCGGGCCCGGACGCTGAGCGGGTCAACACCATGCTGGGCGCTGCCATAGAGACGGTGCCGAAAACAAAAGAACGACCAGTGGTCCACTCCAACCGCGGAGGACACTACCGCAGGCCAGGGTGACTATCGAGAATGGGTGAGGCAAACCTACCCGCGCGATGTCCCGCAAGGCCTACCCGCTTGACAACGTGGCGTGCGAGGGCTTTTTCAGTCGGCTGAAGAATGAGCCGCTTTATCCTCAGGACAGGAAAGGCATGACCATCGAGCAGTTCATTGGGGTGGTCGACTGGTACATCTGCGGGTACAACGAGAAGCGGATCAAGATCTCCCTTGACCCTCTCAGTCCCATCGAATACCGGGTGAGCCTTGGCTTTGCGGCATAAAACCGGTACAAGTTTTTATCCGCACCTCATCTGGGGGGTTAGTGGGTCACTTCCGCGTAGAAATCTACAAGGTAGGCGCTGAGACGCCCAAACGACCTGCAACATCGGGCACGGTATACCCGCGCTCAACAACCTGTTTGACTGTTTCATCCTTGAATTCCAGCGTAAACCTCGGAGTGCTCATCGGACTCCCTTCTATGCTCCATAGGATAAGCGGGGTTCGCCTACCGGACCAGG
The DNA here is from genome assembly GCF_028680575.1 of Acidovorax benzenivorans. Taxonomy (GTDB): domain Bacteria; phylum Pseudomonadota; class Gammaproteobacteria; order Burkholderiales; family Burkholderiaceae_C; genus Acidovorax; species Acidovorax benzenivorans. Next base: position 105,512 of record NZ_JAPCKI010000011.1, read on the forward strand.
GGCAGTTAATATCATTAGTTAATTTTCAACGCAACCGGCCGCAGCCCAATCATATTTGTCTATACCAAAGACCGCGTTCCAAATATCCACATTCCTGCAGCTCTGCGATATGGGCACACTTCCCTCAATCCGTGCAATGTTCTTTCCAACAATCCAAGTTGGATAGCATGAGCCGTACAGTCGGGAGACAGAGATGAAAAGACTATTGTTATTGAGACTATTGACGATTTTATCGGTGACCATCTGCTTTACGGTTAAGGCGCAGCTGCACACTTACCCTTCAAAGGCAATAAAAATTATTGTGCCTTTTGCTCCAGGAACAGCCACTGACACGTTGGCGCGTCTAGCAGGACAGCATCTTTCGGCAGCCCTCAAACAGCCAGTGATCGTGGAAAATAAGGCCGGAGCCAATGGGCTTATTGGTGCCGAATCTGTCGCTAAATCAGCGCCTGACGGCTATACGCTGCTGTTCACAACCAACACGACCCAAGCAGCCAACCCAGGCCTCATGAAAAGTCTTCCATACAACCCAGCCATCGATTTTTCACCCATATCTATGATAGGGAAAGGGTCTTTTGTTTTGGCGGCACTGCCGAGTGCTCCATTTGGCACCTTGCCCCAATTAATCGCATACGCAAAAGCACACCCAGGGGAAGTCAGTTACGCCACCGCTAACAGTTCGGGCATTGTCGCCGGCGCCATGCTGGGATCGAGCGCAGATCTAAAGTGGGTGCATGTACCTTACAAAAGCGGGCCCGGCGCGATTGCAGACACGCTAAGTGGGCAAGTAAGTACGATTTTCGTAGATTTGCAGTCTGCTCTTCCATATCTAAGGTCAGGGAAGCTAAAGGGAATTGCGCAAACATCGGCAAAAGCCCACCCTAACTTGCCTGAAATTCCCGTGCTATCGAGCGCGCCAAACATGTCCGGTTTCGATTTAAGCTACTGGATGGCTGCTTATGTGCCAGCAGGCACTCCCTCTAGCGTTGTTTCGGTACTGAATCGCGAAATAGTCAAATTCGCACAGCGAAGAGAGGTGGTAGATCGGTTCGCAGTTTTAGGATTCTCAGTTCTCAGCAGCTCGCCAGCAGAGCTCGGACAGTTCACAGCCAGTGAGACTCTGAAATGGAAGTCCATGATCGATGCGGCGGGCCTTGTTCCCGAATAGCCCAAACGCCGTTGCAGATGGTGGGCGCTTTGATTTTGGTATTTAGAGGTGCCAGTTTGCTTTTGCTAGACATAGGGTTTCCAGAAATTTAATAGCACTGCTGCATTTGACAACAATAGTGTCAGGAAAATTCGGCACTACAGCCTGTCAGATAACAGCAGGAACCCTCAACGCGCCTCGTGTGTACGCCGACCTGCTAAGTCACCGACGATCCACATACAACTGCAGATCGCTGCTGGTCCATAAGCCGCCCGATCGTCGACCTTCAGAGCTCTGCGGTGAGACCCCGCCCGTTGTCTAGCATCCCGAAACGCCCGTTGACCAGCAATACGTTACGCCGGTAGACGCCGGACACGCGCTCGCCATCCGCCACCCGCCGAGCCGACAGGCCTGTATCGCCGGTAATGCTGCATGGTGCCGCATCAAGGTCCCGCTGACACTAGCACCTCGTGCGAGCCGCCCCGCCAATCAATGGGCACACTAACCAGGTCGCGCCGATCACCTGCGCTTGCTGCGAGATGGGTAGGTGTGACTAGCGCGACTCGCTGCCACAAATCAAACTTTAGGCGTCGTACTAGCGCGTGTGCTCGCGCAGGCTAACCGGTGCGGCGAGGCTCTCCCAGGCAGCGCCAGTGGGCTGCGACGGTCGTCTGCGCGATCGTCGCAAACGGATCGCGCGCGTGGCAAAAGAATGTGAAGGTCGACGATGGTCTTGTCCGCGGCCCACTCCTTGGTCGCGCCACGCGCCTCGACCACTGCGCAGGCGGGAAACTGTTCGAGTTCGGTGCCGGCCATCGGCGCTGTGCAGGGCACGCTGCGATGAATGCCATCGAGCAGCGGGCCGCCTCGCTCCTGGAATTCGTCGGCCCGGCCCTTGTCACTCACCGGCTGAACTGCCGCACCCAGCGTCTCGGCCGCCATATCGCGCTGCTGCGCTGTCCGCACTATGTCGCCACGCTCGCCCATTGCGCGCAGCGTGCATCGATGTCCGGCCACCACCGCCCCCGGGGTAGTTCGCTCAGGATTCGAACAAGACCATTTCGAAGAGCTGCTGCAGCCGCCCATAAGTAGCGCACGCGGCTCGCACTCAGCATCGCAGGTCGCTAGTTCTACCAGGTGGCCGCGCGGCTGATAGGGCTGTAACAGCAGGCCGCAGTTTAGATCGGTCTAGAGCTCTTGATCCGTTTCACGCGTCAGGCTCGCACTGCCCTCCCGCTCGGTATCAAGGGCCAGCCATTCGGTCGCCAACGCGCTCGCGAGCAGTCGCACACCGTTGTCAGCCGGGAAGAAAAGGCACGACTAGTTTGATCGAGCGGGAGGGCCTGGCGCCCTGCACTCAGTACATGCACGATGTGGGCAATGAGAGGCCTGTTCAACTAGGGTATCTGGCCTCCACTCAGGCTCGTCGTTGGAATACTCAAAGGGCGCCAGCGTCACAAGCGCTTTTGACCACGAAGCAGTCAGCGCCCCAGCTCCTTGGCGCTCACCCCCGCAATGCCCCAGTTTTCCTTGGGCACGTCGTGGATCCAGACGCGCACGTTGGCCGGCGGCGCGCCCACGGCATCGACGAGGGCCTGCGTCACCTTCTCGATAACGGCCTTCTTCTGCTCCTCGGTGCGGCCCTCGATCATGTAGATCTGTGCAAATGGCATGGTGCTTGGTCCTGTCAGAAAGGGTCAGTCCGCCCTGATGCCCAACTTGCGGATCAGCTCGCCCCAGCGGCGATTCTCCGCGCGGATGAAATCAGCGAACTCCTGCGGCGACGTGACCCGCAGGTTGCCTGAGATGTTGTCGAACGCCTGCTGCGCCTCAGGCGACTTGGCCCCGGCCTCCCAGGCGTCGTGCAGTCTGGCCACGATGGCCTGGGGTGTGCCCGCGGGGGCCACTAGGCCGAACCAGGTCTCCACGCTGAAGCCGGGGTAGCCGGACTCAGCGATCGTCGGTACCTCGGGCAACGCCTTGGCGCGCTGCGGCGAGGTGACGGCAATGGCCTTGAGTTTGCCCGCCTTGATGTGCTGCAAGGTGGTGGCCAGCGAGCTTTCCATGCTCATAGTGATGGTGCCGGCCAGCAGGTCGGGCACGATCTGGCTGGAGCCCTTGTACGGCACGTTGGTGAGCTGAATACCCGCCACCGACTGCAGCAGTTCGGTCGCCAGGTGGTTGCTGGTGCCGATGCCCGAGGTGGCGTAGTTGAGCTTGCCGGGATGGGCCTTGGCGTAGGCCACCATGCCCTTGAGGTCGTTAAACGGCACGCTGGGGTGCACGACCAGCGCGCAGGGAGTTGTGCCGACCAGCGAGATCGGCGCAAAGTCCTTCTCGATATTGAAGGGCACGCTGGCGTACAGGTGCGGCGCAATGGCCAAGCTGCTGATGGCCGTGAGGCCGATGGTGTAGCCGTCGGGCGCGGCCTTGGCCACTGCGTCGGTGCCGATGTTGCCGCCCGCACCCGCCTTGTTCTCGACCACCAACTGCTGGCCTAGCTTGTCGCCCATGGCCTTGGCAGCCGTGCGCCCCATCACATCGGTGGGCCCACCTGGCGGGAAGGGCACGATCATGCGCACCGGCTTGGCGGGGTAGCTGGCCTGCGCCCAGGCGCCTGCCGGCAGGGCTGCGCCCAGTGCGGTCAGGGCGCTTGCCGTGATGAAGTCTCGTCGTTGCATGGTTTGCCTCCTGTTGTCGTTCTGTGTGAAAGGCCCGGCGGCTCAGGCAAAGCGCAGCGACACGCTGCCCATGCCCTGCACGCGCAGGCATACGCTGTCGCCCGCCGCCACGGCCACAGCCTCGGTGGCGCCGCCCGACAGGATCACGCTGCCGGCGGGAATCTCCTGCCCGCGCCGGCCCAGATGATTGGCCAGCATGGCAATGGCTGCGGCGGGGTGGCCCAGCACGGCCGCGCCGGCGCCCAGGGCCACGGGCTGGCCGTTCTTCTCCAGCACCAGGCCCACGGTGCGCAGGTCCACATCCTCGGGTCGCATGGCACGGCCGCCGACCACAAAGCGCGACGCAGAAGTGTTGTCTGCCACCACGCTCTTGAGGTCGAACTTGAAGTCGCGGTAGCGGCTGTCGATCACCTCGATGCCAGGCATCACGAAGTCGGTAGCGGCGAGCACAGCGCCGATGTGGCAGCCCGGCCCTTTGAGCGCGCGCTTGAGCACGAAGGCGATCTCGGGCTCCACCTTGGGGTGAATCAGTTCGGACGTCTTGACTGCCGCGCCCTCGGCAACGGTGTAGTCGTCCACCAGGAAGCCGAACACCGGGTCAGTCACGCCCATCTGGCGCATCTTGGCGTGCGAGGTGAGGCCCGCCTTCAGGCCCACCAAGCGTGCGCCGCGCGCCAGCTTGCGCGCCAGGATGGCGTCCTGGATGGCGTAGGCATCGTCCCAGTCCATCTCTGGGTGGTCGTCGGTGATCTTGGGGGTGTCCTTGGCTTGCAGCTGGCAGTTCTCCAGGTGCTCGGCCAGTTGTGCAATGGTGCTTTGTGCGAGTGCCATGGGTGCGGCTCCATTCAGGCGCTGATCTGCAGGCCGCGTGCGCGGGCCATGGTCAGTGCGGTGTCTTCGATCATGTCTTCCTGGCCGCCCACCATGCCGCGGCGGCCCAGTTCGACGAGCAGGTCGCGTGCGGGCACGCCGTATTTCTTTTCGGCGCGCTTGGCAAACAGCAAGAAGCTGCCATACACACCGGCGTAGCCCAGCGTCAGCGCATCGCGGTCGATGCGGATGGGGAAGTCCATCAGCGGCACCACTAGGTCGTCGGCCACGTCCTGGATCTTCCAGACGTCCACGCCCGTCTGGATGCCCATGCGGTCGCACACGGCCACCAGCACTTCCAGGGGGGTGTTGCCTGCGCCCGCGCCCAGGCCAGCGGCGGCCGCGTCGATGCGGTTGGCACCTGCCTCGATGGCGGCGATGGAGTTGGCCACACCCATGGCCAGGTTGTGGTGGCCGTGAAAGCCCAGCTCGGTCTCTGGCTTGAGGGCGGCGCGCACGGCGGCCACGCGCTCCTTGACCTGGTCGGGCAGCAGGTAACCGGCCGAGTCAGTCACGTAGATGCAGTTGGCGCCGTAGCCTTCCATCAGCTTGGCCTGCTTGACCAGGCCGACGGCGTCGTTCATGTGCGCCATCATCAAGAAGCCCACGGTGTCCATGTCCAGCTTGCGCGCCATGGTGATGTGCTGCTCGCTCACATCGGCCTCTGTGCAGTGCGTGGCCACGCGGATGGTGTGCACGCCCAGGCCGTGCGCCATCTTCAGGTGATCCACGGTGCCGATGCCGGGGATCAGCAGGGCCGAGACCTTGGCCTGCTTCATCAGGGGGATGACGGTGCCCAGGTACTCTTCGTCGCTGTGCGCCGGAAAGCCGTAGTTGACCGATGCGCCGCCCAGGCCGTCGCCGTGGGTCACCTCGATCAGCGGCACGCCCGCCTGATCCAGGCCCTGGGCCACGCTCTTCATCTGCTCCAGCGTCATCAGGTGGCGCTTGGGGTGCATGCCGTCGCGCAGCGTCATGTCATGCAGGGTGATTTTTTTGCCGTTGAGTGTCATGGCGTGCTGCTCCTTCAGGCGGCGACGTGTTGGAGTTGGAGATTGCCCGCGAGGATTTCCTCGGCAAACATCTCGGCGGTGCGTGCGGCGGCGGCGGTCATGATGTCCAGGTTGCCGGCGTACTTGGGCAGGTAATCACCCAGGCCTTCGACTTCCAGAAAGACCGAGACGCGGTTACCGTCGAACACCGGGCCGTTCACCAGCTTGTAGCCCGGCACGTACTTCTGCACCTCGGCGATCATGGTGTGGATGGACCGGGTGATGGCCTCGCGGTCGGGCTCGCCCTCGGTCAGGCAGTGCACGGTGTCGCGCATGATGAGCGGTGGCTCGGCCGGGTTGATGACGATGATGGCCTTGCCCTTCTTGGCTCCGCCCACGCGCTCGATGGCGCCCGCTGTGGTGCGGGTGAACTCGTCGATGTTCTTGCGCGTGCCCGGGCCCGCCGACTTGCTGGAGACGGTGGCGACGATTTCGCCATACGCCACCGGCTGCACCCGGCTCACCGCAGCCACCATGGGGATGGTGGCCTGGCCACCGCAGGTGACCATGTTGACGTTCATCTCGCGCTTGCCGATGTGTTCCTTCAGGTTCACGGGCGGCACGCAGAACGGGCCAATGGCCGCGGGCGTGAGGTCGATCATCATCGCGCCCTCGGCATTGACCTTGCGCGAGTTCTCAGCGTGTACATAGGCGCTGGTGGCGTCGAACACGATCTGCACGCCATCGGCCTTCATGTGCGGCACCAGGCCGTCCACGCCTTCGGCGGTGGTCTTGATGCCCATCTCACGGGCACGCTTGAGGCCGTCGGACTCGGGGTCGATGCCCACCATCCACACCGGCTCCAGCACGGGGCTGCGCTGCAGCTTGGCCAGCAGGTCAGTGCCGATGTTGCCGGGCCCGATCAGGGCGCACTTGATTTTTCGTTTCATGGGAAATCTCTCTCAAAAAAAGGATTCAACACATCGAAGACAGGATTCCGCCCTCCACCCGCAGCGCTGCGCCATGGGTGGCGGACGAGCGGGGGCTGCAGACGTAAGCGACCAGGGCTGCCACTTCGGGCGGCTCAATGAACCGTTGCAGCAGCGAGGTGGGGCGTGACTGCGCGAAGAAGCGGCGCTCTGCCTCGGCCAGGCCCACACCCTGTTCGACGGCAAGCTTGGCGAAGAAGTCCGCCACCCCTTCGGTACGGGTGGGGCCGGGCAGCACGGCATTCACCGTCACGCCGGTGCCCGCGCAGCTTTGCGCCAGGCCCCGGGAGAGGGACAGCTGCGCCGCCTTGGTCATGCCGTAGTGCAGCATCTCGGTGGGTGGGTTCACGCCGGACTCGCTGTTGATGAACACCACCCGGCCCCAGCCTGCAGCCTGCATCGCAGGCAGCAGGGCACGGGTCAGGCGCACGCCGCTCAGAACATTGGCCTCGAAGAACCGCTGCCACTGCGCGTCGTCAATGGCTTGAAACGGCTGCGGGTCGAAGATGCCGAAGTTGTTGACCAGGATGTCAACGCCCGCACTGGCCTGCGCCAGGTGCTCGCAGCCAATCCGCGTGGCGACATCGGCTGCGTGGCCTAGCACATCGGCCCGCGGCACCAGGGCGTGCAGGCGCTGCACCGCCTGTGCCACGCGCTCGGCCGTGCGGCCATTGAGCACCACCGCTACGCCCTCGCGCGCCAGTTCGGTGGCGATGGCAAAGCCGATGCCGGCCGTCGACCCCGTCACCAGGGCCCGCTTGCCCGCCAGTTGCAGGTCCATGCGGCGCTCCTCAGACGAAACGCACCGAGCAGCCGCCGATGCCACCGATCGTCACGCGCAGGTTGTCGCCCGCCACCACCGGCACCATGATGCCCAGCGAGCCCGACAGGATCACCTCGCCCGCCTCCAGTGCAATGCCGTGGGTGCCCAGCGTGTTGGCCAGCCAGGCCACGGCGTTGGCCGGGTGGCCCAGGGCCGCAGCGCCCACGCCGGTGGCCACGATGTCTCCGTTCTTTTCCAACACCATGCCGCAGGTGCCCAGGTCCACGTCGCGCACGTCCACCAGGCGGTCGCCCAGCACGAACACGCCGCAGCTGGCGTTGTCGGCCACGGTGTCCTGGATCTTGATCTTCCAGTCGCGAATGCGTGAATCGACGATCTCGAAGCACGCCATCACGCCGTCGGTGGCGGCCAGCACGTCGGCGGCAGTCACGCCTGGGCCCTTCAGCGTCTTCTTCAGCACGAAGGCGATCTCGCCCTCGGCCTTGGGTTGGATCAACGTGTTGGCAGGGATGGCCTGGCCTTCGTTGTAGACCATGGCGTCGGTGAGCCAGCCAAAGTCGGGCTGAAACACGCCCAGCATCTCCATCACGGCCTTGGAGGTCACGCCGATCTTCTTGCCGACGACTTTCTCGCCGGCAGCCAGACGCCGGGCCATCATGCGCTGCTGGATGGCGTAGGCGTCGTCGATGGTGATGTCGGAATGGCGCGAGGTCAGTGGCTCTACCACCTGGCAGCCCGCGAGGGCCTGGTACAGCTCATCGCCGAGCTGCTCGATCTGTTGAGAGTTCATGGTCATGGTTTTGCTATTGAAAGAGTAGCTATCAGTGCTTCATCAATAAGCACCGGAGGCAGGTTTTGCTGGAAATCAGAGCTTGATGCAGACGTTCTTGAGCTCGGTGTAGAACTCCAGCGAATGCACGCCGCCCTCGCGGCCGATGCCGGACTGCTTGGAGCCGCCGAACGGCGTGCGCAGGTCGCGCAGGAACCAGCTGTTGACCCACGAGATGCCGACCTCCATGCGCTGCGCCACGCGGTGCGCGCGCGACACGTCGCGCGTCCAGATGGCGGTGGCGAGGCCGTATTCGTTGTCGTTGGCCTTGGCCAGCACCTCTTCTTCGGTGTCGAACGGGGCGATGTGGCAGCAGGGGCCGAAGATCTCTTCCTTGATGACGCGCGCGGTCTCGGGCAGGCCGGTCCAGATGGTAGGCTGCACCCAGCAGCCGTCCTTCAAGTCGCCGGGCATATCGGGCGCGCCGCCGCCGGTGACCACCGTGGCGCCCTCCTGCACCGCCAGCCGGTAGTACGACAGCACCTTGGCCTGGTGCTCCTTGCTGATCAGCGGGCCCATGCCGGTGTCCTTGTCCTGGGGCACGCCGATCTTCATCTGCTCGGCGCCAGCCTTCAGCGCGGCCACGAATTTGTCGAAGATCGGGCGCTCGACATAGACGCGCTCGGTGCCCAGGCAGACCTGGCCGCAGTTGGCGAACGCGGAGCGCAGAGTGCCTTCGATGGCCGCGTCGAAGTCGGCGTCGGCGAACACGATGGCGGCGTTCTTGCCGCCCATCTCCAAGCTCACGGGGCGAGCGCCCTTGGCGGCGGCCTTCATGATGACCTCGCCGGTGCGCGTCTCGCCCGTGAAGGTGATGGCGTCGATGCCGGGGTGCGTGGTCACGAACTCGCCCGCCGAGCCGGGGCCGAAGCCGTGCACCACGTTGTACACGCCCTTAGGGATGCCCACCTGGTTCATCACCTCGCCCAGCAGGGCGGCGGTGCGCGGGGTCTCCTCGGATGGCTTGACCACCACCGTGTTGCCGCAGGCCAGCGCCGGGCCGACCTTCCAGGTCATGAGCAGCAGCGGCAGGTTCCACGGGCAGATCACACCGACCACGCCCACAGGCTTGCGAAAGCCGTAGTTGATGGCGCCGCGGCCGTCGGGCGTGGCCATCTCGAAGAACTCGGTGGGCACGTTCTTCACCACGTCGGCGAACACCTTGAAGTTGGCCGCACCGCGCGGGATGTCGATGTGCGAGGCCAGGCTCATGGGCTTGCCGGTGTCGGCGCACTCGGCCTCCAGGAACTCGTCGAAGCGGCGCGTGATCTCGGCCACCAGGGCTTCGAGCAGCTCCACCCGCTTGGCCAGGGGCATGGAGCCCCACGGCCCCTTGAGCGCCGCGCGCGCGGCGGCCACGGCGGCGTCCACCTCGGCCTTGCCAGCTTCGGCCACCTGGCCGATGACCGCGTTGGAGGTCGGCGTGCGGTTGTCGAACCACTTGTCCGTGGCCACGAATTCGCCGTTGATGAAATTCAAAATCTGGTTGGCTAGCATGTCTCTCTCATTTCCGGATGGGCTGTCAGGGGGTGATGGTTCACGTTGTCCTTGCAGCGATAAGGGCAACGATAGGCTGCAGGCGTCATACTGTCCAATACCGAATTTTCTAAAATTGATACCTTCAAGGTATTTAAAAAAGAGGCAGCCATGGACCTGCGGCAGATGAAATATTTTTTGGCTCTGGCCCAGGAGCTGAACTTCGGCCGGGCGGCGCAGCGGCTGCATATGGCCCAGCCGCCACTCACGCGGCAGATCCGCGGGCTGGAAGAGGAACTGGGCACGCCACTGTTTCTGCGCACGCCCAAGGGCGTGGAGCTGACGGCTGCGGGCCAGGCATTGCTGGATGAGGTGCCCAACATCCTGTCGTTGGCCGAGCGCGCCAGCGAACGCACCCGCCTGGCGGGTGAGGGGCTGATCGGCCGACTCGATGTGGGCATCTTCGGCTCGGGCGTGCTCGACGTGATTCCGCGGCTGCTGGCGGACTTCCACCGCGAACGCCCCGCCGTGCGCCTGGAGCTGCACAACATGACCAAGGCCGAGCAGCTGCAGGCGCTGCGCGAGCGCCGCATCACCGTGGGCTTCAACCGGCTGGTGCAGGCGGAGCCGGGCCTGGGTGTGGAGATCGTGCTGCGCGAGCCGCTGGTGGTCGGCCTGCCCGAAACCCACCCGCTGTGCGAGCGCGCACAGATCGACCTGCGCGACCTGAGCGGCGTGCCGATGATCCTGTACCCCAACGCACCCCTGCCCGGCTTGGCGCAGGAGGTGACTGCCGCCTTCGTGCGCGAGGGCGCGCGGCTGGAGGTGGCGCAGGAGGTCGAGGACGTGCTGACCTGCGTGGCCCTGGTGGCCAGTGGCTTTGGCTGCTGCATCACGACCCAGTCCGCCATGAGCCTGCGCTTGCCGGGCGTGGCCTACCGACCGCTGCGCTCGCGCTACCTGCGTGATATCGCGCTGTGCTGTCTGTACCGCACCGAAGACAGCTCACCGGTGCTGACTGCCTTCCTGCAAGTGGTGCGCTCATTTGCCGCGCGGCAGAGCAACGGCGGCACATAGCGCAGGCCGCAGCGTCGTCGTGGAGCGGTGGAGCAACGCACATGGGATCAGTCCTTCGCGGCCTCTGCCAGGAAGTCGCCGACCAGGCGGGCAAAACGCGCCGCGTGCTCGATCTGCGTCCAGTGGCCGCAGTGGCCGTACACATGCATCTGCGCGTTCCCGATCCACTCGGCCAGCGTGTAGGAGTTGGACAGCGGGATCACCTGATCCTCGCGGCCGTGGACGATCAGGGTTTCATGCGGGATGGCGCGGATGTCCTGCTCGGCGCTGGCCAGCGTATCGACCCAGCGCTGGCGCGGCGCGGGGAACATTGCCGAGAACGATTCCTGAAAGCCCGGGCGGATGCTGGCCTCGTAGCGCATGCGGGCCAGGTCATCGCTCATCAAGTCGCGGTTGAAGGCGAAGTAATCCATGATGGCGCGCATGTTCTGCACCGAGGGGGTGTAGCCCCAGACCGCGTCCAGCCCGCGCGTGATCGGGAACGGCACGCCCACGCTGCCCATCAGCACCAGGCGGCGCACGCGCTCAGGGTGGCGGATGGCCAGCGCCAGCGCCAGCCCGCCGCCGAACGAGTTGCCCACGAGGTCGGCGCGCTCGATGCCCAGCGCGTCGAGCAGGCCCACGGCCTGGCGCACCCAGGCGTCCATCCCGTAGTGGAAGCCCGCAGGCCGCTCGCTGAAGCCGAAGCCCACCATGTCCGGCGCGATCACGCGCGCACGCTCGGACAGCGCAGGCATCACGAGTCGCCAGTTGGCCCAGGCCGACACGCCCGGGCCGGATCCATGGATCAGCAGCACCGGGTCGCCGCTGCCCACGTCGTGATAGTTTGTGCGGATTCCGGCCGCCGTGATGGTGTGCGCAACCTCCGGGTTGCTCTGGGTTGGCCGTTCTAGTTGGGATACTGACATGCTTCAGCTTTCGTATGGATCAAGCGCGAATGCGAGGTATGGATGCGGGGTGTGATTTCGCGCGTGGAATGAATCAGGCGCCAAGGCCTAGCGCCTGCAAGCCAGCGCGCGCAATGGCCTCGTCCTGCGCTTCGCTACCGCCGGACACGCCGATGCCGCCGATGCGCACGCCGTCCTCCACGATGGGCAGGCCGCCGCCAAAGGCGACGAAGCGCGGCCGCAGCACCAGCCCCTGGCGCACTGCGTCGGAGTGCGAGGCCAGTTCGGCATGCCATGCACTCGTCGGCAGGCCAAAGCTTGTGGCCGTGTAGGCCTTGTCATGGGCAATGTCCACGGAATGCAGTGGTGCGCCCGGCATGCGCGCAAAGGCCGCCAGCACGCCAGCAGCATCCACCACCGACACATTCACGCGCACGCCCAACGCAGCGGCGTGCGCCACGGCGGCCTGCGCGGCACGCAGCGCGGGCGCCGCGTCGATGACCGACTGCGGAACACTGAGCGCCGTGGCAGGTGGCAGGGCAGCGCCTGGCATCAGGTGTACACGTCCGTGAAAGACGCCACCAGTTCCCCCGTGTGGTAGAAGATTCCGCTGCCCAGCTTGTCCTCGCTCCAGGTGGTCACGGGGCGGTCTGGCTGTGCGAGGTAACCCAGCCCGGCAAAGGTTTCGTTGCGGTTGCCGCTGGGGTCGAAGAAGTAAATGGTCTCGCCGCGCGTGATGCCGTGGCGCGTGGGCGCCACGTCGATCTTGACCTTCTTCTTGGCCATGACGTCGGCGGCCTTGAGCACGTCGTGCCACGAATCCAGGAAGAACGCGATATGGTGCAGGCCGCTGACAGGGCCGCCCACAAAGGCAATGTCGTGCGGCGTGGTGGTGCACGCCATCCAGGTGGCGGCCTGCATGTCGCCCTGGGGGCCGACCAGCACCTGCTCGGTCAGGAAGAACTCCAGGCACTCCACCATGAAGCGCGTGTTGTCCTGCACGGTATTGATGCCCGCCTCGGGGTTCATCTCGCACATCAGCAGCAAATGGTCGAGCCAGTGCGCGCCCGCGCCCCGGACGCCATCGGGCCACGGGTCGGGGTTGACGGTGCCCACGTCGGTGCCCACGTATTCCTTCATGGCGTACAGGCGCATTTCATGGCCGCTGGGCAGGTTGAACTGCAGCATGCGGCCGGTGGAGGGCAGCGTGCCCTCCGCCAGCATCGTGGTCTTGATGCCCCAGGCTTCGATGCGGGCCTGCAGCGCGTCCAGGTCCTCATCCTTTTTCACCTTGTAGGCCACGTGGTTCAGGCCCGCACGGTCGCTGGGCGTGAGGATGATCGAGTATTTGTCCCACTCGTCCCAGCATTTCAGATACACGTTACCAGCGTTGTCCTTCATGGCGGTCTTGAGGCCTAAGACCTCTTCGTAGTGCTTCACAGCAGCGGCCATGTCCATGACCCGCAGGCTCACGTGGCCGATTCTCAGTACACCCATTTCATGTCTCCTTCGGTTGGTAAAACTTCACTGATTCAAATTGGCTGACTCAACTGGCAGGGCGTTGCACCACCGCGGTGGCGCTGCCCAGGAAAGGCTTGCGCAATCGGGCGGCCACTTCCAGGCAGACGGCCTGGGTGGGCGCCACGCGGCAGGCCAGCGTGTAGCCGTTGGCCTCTTCTTCGCTGCTGACATGGGCGCGGCTGATGGGTCCGAGCGATTGCACCGCCCCTTCCACGATGCGCACCTTGCAAACTCCGCAGCCACCGCTGACGCAACCGGCCGGGATTCCCTTGCGGCCCAGACGCAACATGCCGGCCAGCAGGCTTTCGGTGGTGGCGCAGTCATAACAGTCGCCGGTCTGCGACACGCTGACGCGAACTTTGGAACAGGGGTGGATTCCCATGGCGGCTCCTAAATCGTCTTGAACAAGGGGCTGCGTGCCTGCTGCGCATCGGCGGCCGAAAGGAATTTCTCGGTGTAGATGTCGCGCTCGAACAGGCGCCCCTGCATCAGCGTGCCGATGCAGGCTTCAATCATGGGCGGTGGCCCGCACAGGTAGGCCTTGTGGCCGACAAAGCTGCCACCAAAGTGCGCCTTGGCTGCTTCGTGAACGAAGCCGCGCGCACCGTTCCAGCCATCGCCCTCGGCTGCGTTCGACAGCGCCGGTACGTAGGTGAAATGCGGATGGCGCGCTGCGAGGTCACGGAACTCGGCGTCGTAGTACAGCTCCTGCGCACTGCGCTGCCCGTACACCAGCGTGATGGGCTGCGTGCAGCCGCTGGCCAGCAACTCCAGAATCATGGCGCGCGGACTCGACAGGCCCGAACCTCCGGCCATGAACACCATGGGCATGGCCGCCGAGCGGCGCACGAAGAAGCGGCCGTACGGCCCGGTCAGCTGCAGCCGGTCGCCTGGTTGCAGCGACTGGTGCAACCAGGTGGTGCCAGCGCCGCCGGGCACCTGGCGCACGTTCAGCTCGATCTCGCTGCTCAAGCCGTCGGCACCGGGCGCATTGGCAATCGAGAAGGCGCGCCCGCCTTCAACGCCCGGAATCTGCACCTGCACATACTGCCCGGCCTGGTAATGGATGGGCTGGTCCAGGTGCAGGTGCAGGGCCTTGATGGTCGGAGTGAGCTGCTCGATGCGCGCCACCGTGGCGGTGAAGTCACGCACCGGAATCACTTGGGCGTCGGGGTCGTCGTCAAAGTCGGCCTCGACGGTGGCGTCCGACTGCAGCGTGGCACAGCAGGCCAGCGTCTTGCCGTCGTCACGCTCCATTTCCATCAAGGCGAACGGGTTGGCTGCGCCATGGTCCACCTCGCCGTCAGTCACCTGCACCTTGCAGGTGCCGCACAGGCCGTGGCCACAGGCATGCGGTATGTAGATGCCCTGGCGCAGGGCGGCATCTAGCAGGGTCTGGCCTTCTTCCACCTCGATGGTGGCGCCCAGGGGTTCGAGAGTCAGTTGGTAGCTCATGGCTTGTCCTGGACGACGGGGCTGCGCAAAGGCAGCACCCGCCGTCGGTGCGGGCTGCGATAGTTAGCTGAAGGACCCCTGGATGCCCGTCAGGCCCGGCGTGCGGAAGCTGATCATGTCCTTGTGGCCCAGGCCGTTGTCGGCCAGGCTCTTGGCCGGGTCGGGCGTCCAGGGCTGGCCCGACTTGAACCACTGCATGGTGTTCCAGTCGATGCGGGCAAAGTCGGGGTGCACGCCATACACGCCGGGCAGCACCACCTGGCCGATGGCGCCAAAGGGCATATCGGCAGGCAGGGGCAGCGCCACCGGGCAGGGGAACATGAGGTGCTCCTCCCAGCCGATGAAGAGCAGCGGCGCAGGGAAGTTCTCGCGCACGTCCTTGGCGGGGAAGTCGTAGGGTTTGAGGGCGGTCACGCTCATGACTGGGCTCCTTGCTGCGCTGCAGTGGCGCTCACCGGCGCGGGGTCGCCACGCCAGGTGGCAAAGTTCTTCTGGTCTTCCGAGCCTTCGAAGTCGAAGTTGTCACGCCCCACGTTCATGCCGTACCAGTCCAGCACGGCCAGCAGCGGGTCAAAGCCTTCGGCGGTGGGATCCACACCGGGCTTGAAGCATTGGCCCTGGTAAATCTGCTGCACCGGCAGCCACGACTGCACGTATTTCTCGGGCTCGTCCTCGAACACGTGCTGACAGCCGTCGCTGCAGAAGTGGTACTTTTCGCCCTTGTATTCGGTCTCGCGGTGGCAGATCTTGGTGGGGTCGCCCGGCTCGGTGAAGAGCAGCGGAATCTGGCAGGTGTTGCACAGCATCGGCAGCGTCTTGTTGTAAATGCGCCGGCCGGCTTTTTGCTCTTCGCGCAGGTGCTCGAAGCGTGGGCGGTAGTACTTGTCGAAGGTGTCGGGGTACTTCTCGCTGAGCCACCGCAGCTCGTCTTCCTTGGGGATCCAGGTGTGGAAGGGGGCTGCAGCGCCGTAGCTGTAGAACGTGTTCCAGGCCTGGTGGCTGATGTGGTCCTTGCCCTCACAGGCCTCTTTCCAGCCCTTGGGCTCGCGGATACCGTAGCGCGCCAGGTCGCGGAACAGCGCGCCGCCGTTTTCCTCGACATACATCTCCCAGCTTTCCTTCCAGCTCATCACGCGCTTGGGCAGCATGTAGTCCTGCATCATGGCTACCAGGGTGAGCAGGCGGTAGCCGCGCCAGAACCACTTGTCGATCCACTTCTGCACGATGGGCACGTTGGCAGGGTCCTGCTCCAGCATGAACTTGATGCACTCGATGCCCAGCGTCATGTGGCGTGATTCGTCGGATTGCGCCGAGAAACCAAACGTCACCGTGGACATATCGCCGTTGTGCGCAGCACCCGACATGAAGGGCACGAACAGCAGGTTGGTCAGCACATACTCAAACGAGAAGCTCACAGCCGTGAGGAACTCAAAGGGCCCACCCGACAGCGCATCCTCGAAGAACGACTTGGGCACCGACAGGTACCACACGCGGTCGAACCATTGGGTCGGCTGGTGCATGCCGTTGAAGTACTTGTTGTAGTGCGACAGCGCGTGTGTCTCGGTCTGGTAGTGGCGCAGTTCGTCAATGGACTGCATCTGCGCCGCCACGCGGGCCCCGGCGCCTGTGAAGTGCCGGCCCACATGCGCAAAGCCGCGGTGCGCGTAGTACTCCAGCGGTGTCACGCCCTGGATGAACAGCTTGAGCGCGTTCACGTAGCGCGCATCCGAGATGCCGAGCTGGCCGTTGTTCTGCGCAAAGGCCTCGATCACGGCATAGAGCTTCTTTTCCTTCTCGCCCTGGTACTTCCAGTAGGCGTCCATGGTCAGGCGAAACGGGTCTTCCCATTTGTCCCAGTCGTGGATCTTGATGCCTTCATACTGGTCGAACGGAAAGACCTTTTCCATTGGCTGGTAGGTCGTATCCCAGGCCAGGCCGCGCGTCATGGCGGCGTAGCGGTCCTTGAGGCCCAGTTTCTTCTTGATGACAGGTGCGTCCATGATGTTGTCTCCTATTGGTTTCGTGCAATGACCTGCAGGCTCAGTGCTGCCAGCTCAGTGAAAACTCGTCGTCGTCTTCGTCGATGTAACCGGACAGCGTCACGAGGTTGACGTGCAGCTGCTGCAGGTTGAAGCGCTGGCCGGTCTGCTCTTCGATGGTTTCGCGGCGGATCACGAGGCGGCCGGGCGCGTTGATCTTCACGAGCCCCGGTGGATAGGTGGCGCTGGCCTGGGCGTTGTCCGCCAGGATGGCGTCCACGACCGGGCGGGACTCTTCGTTGTCCTGAAAGGCAATGAAGACGCTGGAGACGGCGGAAACGGTAGATGCGTTCATGGTGATGACTTCCTCTAGACGACCAGGCCGGACTTGCGAGCCCGCGCGTCCAGCGCTGTGCGCACATCGGCCAGGGCCTCGGCGCCTTGCGCACCCAGTGCGCGGTCCGCCACCGGTGCCAGCGCGGCCTGCGCCAGATCGGCATAGGTCTTGAACCAATCGGTGATCAGCGCCCGGTTGTCGTCCGATGCTGCAGCGGCCACCTTGATGACCGCGTCCACCCAGCGCGCGCTCTCGTCATGCCACTCGGGCATGAAGGCGGTCAGCATGGCGACCGCCGTGCCGCCCTGCACTGCCAGGTGGTCGTCCACAAAATGCGTGTAGATCAGTGGGTACTGCAGGCCATCGAGCGCCAGGTTCTGTGCCACGAACAACTCGAACGGGTCCTGGACCACCAGCGTGTCCTCCACCAGCCGGCGCAGCACCTGCCAGCGCGGGTCGTGCAGCCAGTCGTTCTGGCCCGCGTCGAGTGCGCCGGGCTCGCCCAGGGCCAACCCCAGGCGCGTGATGTACTGCGCCACGGCCAGGTGATCCATGGCGTGGAACATGGCCGGCGCCGTGAACGCCGTGCCATAACCGCGTGAGCAGATGGTGCAGTTGTTCATGTTCGCGCCCCAGGCCGCGTGGCGCAGCGGCATAAGCACTTCGCAGGCGGCAGCGCGCTGCGTGTCCGGAATCTTGTCGATCAGCCCGCGTGATTCCACGAACTGGTAATTGGCCTCCATCGCCTCCTGCTGACGGGCCCGCGCCATGGTCCAGTTGGCGTAATAGAACTGGCGCGGATCGCGCAACGCGTCCCAGTCGGCCATCTTGACGGCCGTGCGAGCGGTGTCGAACAACTCGAACTCTGGCTCCCAGGTCGGGCGGTAATGGAAGTTCGCGGTGGGCTGCACGCCCACCGTGGCTTCCAGGTAGCGCGACGAAGGCTTGTCGCCCGTATGGGCCGCCACGCGGGCAAAAGTGTGGCGCAGCGGTTGGATCTCACGCGCCTGCAGGTCGATGTTCATGGGGGCTTGTCTCCTGTTGGTGTTTATGGGAACCCGGCTCAGTCGTCCAGGCGGCGCACGCGGTGGTCCACGCAGAAGGCCTCGAACGCCATCTCCGGGAGCAGAAGCTCCACGGTCAGCTCGGGCCATCCGACCGAGAACGCGAACTCGACAAAGCCGTTGTCACGGCGCCCCAGCACGCGCACGAATCGCTGCGACAGATCGCAGACGGGTTGCGCGATAGCGTGCAGTTCGGCGTTGGCGGGGCGGTGCATGGTGATCTCCTGTGCGGCTTTGCATGCACCGTTTTGCACGGGCCGTGCCAACGCATGCCATCTATCGCAAAAATCTCGATAAATTCAGGGTTAGTCCCTACAAAACCCACTCCATCCGGCCCTGCTGGACCCCGTCGCCGCGTCTGCCCGAGTGGCGGTACATGCGATTGCTGCACAGCAGCATGATGTTTTGCTCACCACCGCTATCGGCCAATTGATGAAATGATGAAGAAGTGGCCAAGGGTCCGCCCTGATGGACACAGAAACCCTGTTTATCGATACTTTCCTTATGCCCGCGACCGCCCTGCCGCCCTTCCCCTCCGACGCGGACCTGCGCCGCTTGGTGCACTTTTCCCCCGTCGATGGCCGCATCTGGCTGGCGGACCAGCGCATGCTGCTGGTGCACGCGGCGGCCTTCCAGGCGCTGCGACGCGAATTGGTCGCCAGCCTGGGGGCGGTGCACACGCGCCGCCTGCTGATGCGCGCGGGGTATGCCTCCGGCGAGCGCGACGCGCTGCTGGCGCGCCAGGTGCGGCCGGGCGCGTCGCTGTTCGACACCTTTGCCGTGGGGCCACAGTTGCACATGCTGGAAGGCGCGGTGCGCGTGCAGCCGCAGGTGTTCGAGCTGGACGAGGCTGCAGACCACTTTCACGGCATCTTCCAGTGGGACCACAGCTGGGAGGCCGAGGTGCACCAGCGTGCCTGGGGCCCGCAGGACGAACCCGTGTGCTGGATGCTGCTGGGCTATGCCTCGGGCTATACCAGCGCGTTCTTTCGCCGCCCCACCCTGTTCAAGGAAGTGCAGTGCACGGCCTGCGGCCACGCGCATTGCCTGATCGAAGGCCGCTTCGTGCACGAGTGGCCCGACGGCGAACAGCTGGCGCGCGACTACGATCCCGACTCGATGCTCGTGCGCCTGGACGAGCTGCAATCCCAGGTGGAGGCGCTGCGCACCCAGCTGCAGCCCGTGGACGACCAGGGACCTTTGCTGGGCCACTCACGCGCGTTCAACGACACGGTGGAGCTGCTGCGCAAGGCCGCCCCCACGCAGGTCACGGTGCTGCTGACCGGCGAAACGGGCGTGGGCAAGGAACGCTTTGCGCGCGCCCTGCACGCCATGGGACCGCGGGCCGACAAGCCCTTCGTGGCCGTGAACTGCGCGGCGCTGCCCGCCGAGCTGATCGAGAGCGAGCTGTTCGGAGCCGAGAAGGGCGCCTACACCGGCGCCACCGCCGCACGCGTGGGCCGCTTCGAGCGCGCGCACGGCGGCACGCTGTTGCTGGACGAACTGGGCGAGCTGCCTCTGCCCGCACAGGCTAAGCTGCTGCGGGTGCTGCAACAGGGCGAGGTAGAACGCCTGGGTGGCACGCAGCCGCGCAAGGTGGACGTGCGCGTGGTGGCCGCCACCAACGTGGATCTGGAAAAAGCCGTGGAGGAAGGGAGCTTTCGGCGCGACCTGCTGTACCGGCTGAACGTCTATCCCATCCGCATCCCGGCGCTGCGTGATCGAGTGGACGACATCGAGCTGCTGGCAATGCACCTGCTGCAGCGCTACGCCGCCATGCACGGCAAGCGCTTGGCGGGCTTCACCGACCTGGCCATGACCGCCATGCGCCAGCATGAATGGCCCGGCAACGTGCGCGAGCTGGAAAACCTCGTCGAGCGCGGCGTGATCCTGGCGCCGCAGGACGACCTGGTGGATGCCTCAATGCTGTTTCCTACGTCGGCCATACCCACAGCGCACACCGTGAACGCGGCCGGTGCGCTGGAGAGCGAGTCGCACACCCAGCAAAGCGCCAACTTGTACGACACGCTGCAGGCCAGCGGCCTGACGCTGGACGCGCTGGAAGACACCCTGATCCGCGAAGCCGTGGCGCGCGCGGGTGGCAACCTTGCGGCGGCGGCGCGCGCGCTGGGCCTGACCCGTCCACAGCTCAGCTACCGCCTGTCGCGCCTGCAGGAGCGTCGGCAAACGGCCCCGTAACGTAAACGCCACCACACCACATTGCCATGGCCAAACGCAGCTTTACCCCCCTGATCGCACTGCCGGGCGGGTACACAGCCGAGGGCGCCCCCCCCCCAGGGGACCCCTCGCGCACCCTCATTGAACACACCTACGCCACCCTGCGCGACGACATTGTCGAAGGGCGCCTCCCCCCCGGCGGCAAGCTGCGCATCGAGCACCTGCGCACGCAGTACCAGGTCGGCGCAGGCACGCTGCGCGAGGCTGTCACGCGGCTGGTAAGCGACGCCCTCGTGACCGTGGAAGGGCAGCGCGGCTTTCGCGTGGCGCCCATAGCGCTGGAGGAACTGCAGGACATCACCAGCCTGCGCGTGCACATCGAGATCGACGCGCTGCGCCAGTCCATCCGCGCAGGCGACGCGCAGTGGCGCACGGCGCTGGCCGAAGCCTTCACAGCACTGTCGGCTGAAGAGCAGCCCATCGCGCCCCCGCGCCGGCGGCAGTGGGAGGCGTTGAATGTGCGCTTTCATGAGGCATTACTGTCGGGCCATGCATCCCCCTGGACACTTCGGGTGCTACGCCTGCTCTCGCGCCACAGCGAGCGCTACCGCTTTTGCGCGATGGGCCTGCCTGGCAGCGTGCGCGACGTGCACATCGAGCACACCGAGATCTACGAACTGGCCATGGCGGGCCAGGACGCGCGCGCGGCGCTCGCGCTGGAGGCGCACATCCGCGCCACGCCGGATTTGCTGATCAAGGCGCTCCGTGAAGGTCGAGCATTCTTGCCGGGTACCGTACAACTGATGCGGAGCTGAGTTCCCCCATAGCGCAACAGGATCGTCCCCCCGTACGACTGCTATGGCCGTAAGCTGCCGTTCGCCGGAATAGGCGCTAAGGACCGCAATCAGCGGCCTTAAGCAGCCCTCAGAAATAGGTCACGCTGCCCCATAGCCCCCCAATAAGTTGAGTGGTTCACAGTAGCCAGGGCCGCCGCCGCTTTGCTATCCACTACAAGGCACGGTCTCTGCGGACCATCTCCATAGTCCATCGCCAGGGATGTACGGGGAGCTCCGCGTCGGCCCTGCCATCCTGCTCGATGGATGCTGGTGATCAGGGTGGAAGGGCCTTGGAGTCCGGTGGGGGATGGATCAGGGAATTCGGTGTGCACCGAGGTCACAGGACTGTTAGCTCTGGATACCCAGGTGCATCCTGGATAGGGCTTGGGGCACAACCAGCGTCGGGTTCCTCACCATGCGGCAGCCATGCGAGCGGCGGAGTTTCGGGCTGTGTGGTCGGCGCGCACGGTGGAGGAAAGACTGGACTGTGGGATGGACCCCTCGGCGATCGCGCTGTCTCCCGGCAAGGGCCAGGGCGCCCGGTGATCCTGCGGGGTGCTAGGCTGTGGGGACCCACTGCCTGGCTCTCCTGCGATGCCGATCAGGCAATCACAAAGGGCGTGCGGTCCTTGCCCGCAATCCACTGGGGCGGCTTGCCTCGGCCGGACCAGGTGGCACCAGTGGCTGGATCCCGGTACTTGGCGGCGACCTTCTTGGGCTGGGGCTTCCAAGGGAAGACTTGCTGGGCCGTGAATCCGAATTCCTGAACGAGTTGCAGGACGGTTTGGAGGGCCTGTTCGGACGCGGCCTTCTTGGCGTTGGCGATTTGTTCGTCGAGGAGCTTTTTCTGGGCGAGGAGTTCGGCGTAGCTGGACATACTGGTGCGTTGGGGTGAGTGCTGGGATGTTGTGATTTGGTCCAAGGAGAACCGTTTTAGGCACAGGGAACACTCTACGCCAAGACGGGGAGCCGGACGGTCAATGTGCAGGGGCAGAGACCACTGGAGGATGGGTGGGCATCTGCGCCCCGCCCTGACGCCAGATGTCCAGATTGGCGAACTCGCGGCTGCATCCGCTGCATTGCAGGGTATCGGTATAGCGCATAGCGCCCATCTCGTCGCGCGCGACCACCCGGTGGTAGCTGGTGGCACCACAGTAGCCGCAGCAGTTTCGGGTGGTGGACGGGTTCATCGGGAAGGCGGGACTAAGGTTCTTCACTCAGGGGGATCTGTTCTTGGTGGGGGTCTTGGTTTGGGATTCTGGGGATCGTACCAAGGCACCAGACTTTGCGCAGATGCGCAGGGAGTCAACTGGTCTCGGGCAGGGATGTCACGCTCCATGTGGGGCCACACACACGGTAACGGCTGGGCTGCGGCAAAGATCTCGCAGCCGCTTCCTTCATCCCTGCCTCTTCAGCAATCGGCCGCCTCATGCTGTTCCTAAGACTCGATAGGTCTAAGCCCCCAGCATTAGAGGCAAGAGACTGTCTAGAAGCTCCAGTCACTGGAACCAAAACTCGATTCTCGAACGAATAGCAAGCCGGTACCAAAGAAGCATCTCAACGACGTTAAGTTGCGGATACGGTCATTCGAGCACTGGGCGGCTCATCCTCGAACAGGAGTGACAAAAGGTCAGTATCTGGCGCCTGTTTGGCTTGCTCTAACAGGGCCACGTCGGCAGCGCTTTGCTACATTTCAAATCTGGTTTTCATTGTCGGATCTTTCCTGCGGCACTTACGATCGACAGCTCCACAAACCGCGATCCCATACGCTGCCCCGGCCGGTACCCCACCGTGTATCCGCCCAGATCTACGTTGTCGATGCTCTCCAGTGCGGCTGCCAATCCTTCGCGATTGAGTTTGGTTCCCGCACGGCGGACCGCCTCGGCGATCACTTTTGCAGTGATGAAGCCTTCCATCATGGCGTAGCTCACAGGCACATCAGGTTCGCCACTTTTGGCCTGCACCTCTCGAAACTCTTTGCTCAGCTTGCTCGACACTCGATAGGGGTTAGGCGTGACCTGTGCGATCGAGATGCCTTGCATGTGTTCTTCTGCCAGTCTCTTGGACATTTGCTCCAGATCCACATCCGAGGAGGCAAAGAGGCGAGCAGTACCCCCTTCCAGTCGGTATTTCTCCACAAATGCAGCGCCGGCCACGCCGCTGGTGACCATGATGATGGCCTGAGGTTTCGTCCCAAGAAACGTTCGATTGGCGGTCTCGATACGCAAGGTGTCAGCCTCATAGGACGCTTTGGCGACGAGCTTTCCTCCATGCTTCTTGATGGCTTCTTCAGCCCGTGCAAGCATCTCTGACGCGTAAGCACTTTCCTCGTAGAAAAATCCAAGCTGGGTGACGCCTACTGTTGCCAGATGCTCCGTGATTTTTCCAATCTCTTCGCGCAAGTCAGCGCGAACGTTGTACAGCTGGGGCATGTCCGGCTGAAACGCTCCACTGCGATAGCCAACCAGCGCAATTTTCTCCCTAGCAAGGATGCCTGATTTCTGCAATGCAGCGAGGTTGCTGCTCCCCATGTATCCCGCCAGCAGTAGGGGGCGCTGCTCGGAGAGAAGCTGCTCAGTCGCTGCCAGGGTTTGATCGACCCTACCTGCATCGTCTTTACGTGCCAACACCAGGGTGTTTCCGCTGACTCCGCCCGTCCTATTGACGTGGTTAAAGTACATCTGCATTCCGGCGGAGTACCCTTGGGCATCCCCGGCTCGAAGACCCGACAGCGGAGCTACCTGACCGACCACGACAGGCGCCGCTACTGCTGCCCCCAGTAGTGCTGCGCTGGTCAATGCACCAAATGCGATCCCCAACACTCGATGGGCCGCAGCCCTCCCCCAAACTGCTTTATGCATGTGTCTCTCTTGATTTTTAATGCTGCATCACGCCATGCAGTCGGCCCATTCTCTAGGCATCTGGCGGTATTTGAATAAGGGGAATCCACATCGAGCCATCGTTCACCACGGCTGCGACTCATCTCACGTTTGTGCGGCATCCACTGCGGTTAGCAACGGATCCTAGTGAGCG
Source organism: Acidovorax benzenivorans (assembly GCF_028680575.1). Taxonomy (GTDB): domain Bacteria; phylum Pseudomonadota; class Gammaproteobacteria; order Burkholderiales; family Burkholderiaceae_C; genus Acidovorax; species Acidovorax benzenivorans. The sequence goes on from NZ_JAPCKI010000011.1 coordinate 129,647, forward strand.
CCGTCAGCATGAAGCCGCCAGCCACCACAGGCTCGCTTGCAAGCTTTTTCCGCGAGGAGGATAATTCTTCCTCATGAAAATTCTCATCAACGTGATCAAGGCATCGTTCGCCACTTAGTTGCGCCCCTCGATTGCGTATCGGAGGGCTGCGCGCCTTCCGGTCAACAGAACCCCGGCAGGCTCCCCTTCCGGGGTTTTTTGTTTTTCACACCACGGACCAACCCATGCGTACCTACGACAAGTTGATTGCCACGATTCCCGACCGCCGGAGCTTGAGTTCCGTGCGCCCGGGCTCCGGCGACAGCACACATCTCAGACGCTAGCGATCAGGCGAATCCTTCACGCCTGGGCTGGCGCAAAGCCAACCAGGCGGCAGCTGCTCGCAGAGCCGAGTGCAGCCGCAAAACGAAAGATTCGCCATGACCAAGACTTCTTCTTCCTCTCGCAGTAACACTCACCGGCAACTGCGTAACCTCGGTGTCATCGCCCACGTCGACGCGGGCAAGACCACGACCACCGAACGCATCCTGTTCTACACGGGAGAAAGCCATCGCATCGGCGAAGTGCACGACGGCACGGCCCACATGGACTTCGACCCGCAAGAACAAAAGCGCGGCATCACCATCAACAGTGCAGCCGTCACCGTGCACTGGAAGGGCACGCAGCTCAACCTGATCGACACGCCCGGGCATATCGACTTCAACATCGAGGTGAACCGCTCGCTGCGGGTGCTCGATGGCGCGGTCGTCGTGTTCGACGGCGTGGCTGGCGTGG
>NZ_JAPCKI010000012.1 GCF_028680575.1 Acidovorax benzenivorans
CCCAGGGTGTCGTTCAAGTCTTTGAAGTTATCCAGGTCGATGAACAGCAGGGCGCCGAGGTTCTTGCTGCGCTGGCAGGCGGCGATGGAGCGTTGCAGGCGATCGAGCAGCAGGCGCCGGTTGGGCAAACCCGTGAGCGCGTCAAAGAAGGCCAGGCGTTCGATCTCCTGTTCTGCTCGCTTGCGGTCTGTGATGTCACGGCACACGCCCAGCAGGCCGGTCACGCCGCCATGCAGGTCGCGGATGGGCGTCTTGATGGTCTCGAACTGGCCCTGGTAGCCGTCGTCGGCAAAGGTGAGCGTCTCTTCATACACCACAGGCTGCCAAGCCTGCATGGCGCGCTGGTCGTACTTGCGAAAGCGCTCAGCGTCGGCAGGAGGGAAAAGGTCGTAGTCATTGCATCCCACAATCAGTCGCTCGGGCCTACCCGCAAACCGCTCGCACACCGGGTTCGCCGATAGGTACACCCCGTTGGCGTCCTTCAGAAACACCATGTCGGGCATGGCGTTGACCACGCTGGCCAGGTGCGCCTTTTGCTGCGCCAGCTCCTGTTCGATGCGTTTGAGGGCCGTCAGATCGTAAGCAAACAACACCACGGCCGCCACCCCTTGCGCGGTGACACTTTCTGGCGCGATGGTGGTGTGGCGAAACTGCGTGCCATCAGGGCCATCGATGCGGTTTTCAAACACTGCTGTCTCGCCCGCAAAGGCTTTGTCCAGGTGCGGCTTGATGCGCGCAAACACTTCGGGCGGAATCACATCCTGGAGCCGCTGCCCTTCCAGGTCCTGCGGCGTGGTGAACAACCAGAGTGCCTGCTGTTCGTTGACGTACAACACGCGCAAATCCCGATCAATCCGCGACACACCGCCCGGCACATGGCGCAGTGTGTTGGCCATGAGCGCTTGTTGGGCGTGTGCGGCCTCTTCAGCCTGGTGGTGGGCGGTGATGTCGGTTTGCACGCCGTCCCACAGCACGCGTCCATCCTGCAACCGGCGCGGTGACGAACTCAGGTGCATCCAGCGCACCTGGCCGTCGGTGCGCCGCAACCGAAAGACCGCCTCCAGACTGGTCATGGACAGGTAGGACTGACGTTCGGCCTGGCGCAAGCGATCAATGTCCTCCGGGAGGATCTGCCGGTACAGCACGCGTGGGTCCTGCAGCACGTCTTCGACACTCACCCCGTTGAGCCGCTCGATGGCTTCGCCCATGTGCACAAAGTGCACCCGGCCATCTAGTTCGCGCACGACCTGGAACAACACGCTGTGCGGCAGGTTGCGCCCCAGCAACGACAAGCGGCCCTCGCTCTCTCGCAAACGGCTCTCGGCCTCCTGAATGCGCGCAAAGGGGCGGCGGATGCCCGCGTCAAACACCGCCTGGTACAGCAGTGCGTAGGCTACCACCCGAAAGCCATGGGCCAGCACCCCACCCAGCGTCGAATGTCCGCCCAGCACGCCCACAGTAACCTCGCCGCACACAAACGCCCCTGCCGCCCAGGCAAACAGGCGCTCGCGCGGGGCCGCATCGTGGCGGCTGCGGCGATGCAACAACACCGCGCTGGCGGCCAGCGCCAGGGCGAGCACCACGGCCACCACTTGGCGTAAGGCGCCGTCGGCGGCATGGGCAAACCACTGCGGAAGCGGCCCCAGCAACGAGCCTGCCAGCACCAGCGTGATGGCCCCCGCCACGCCCAGCCAGGCGCGGGCCGGGCCGGGGGCCGACAAGCGTGTGGCGGTGAGCCCCAAAGTCAGGACTTCGGCCACACGCGCCCAACTGCTCAACCACAACGACATATCGGCACTGCCCGAGGACATGTGCACAGGGCCGGAATGCACCAGCATCGCGTGCAGAAAATTGCAGGCCGCCGCCACGCCAAAACCCCCCACCAGCACATTGGCGCGCGCCTGCTCCTGCGCCTCCAGGGCATGCATAGACACCGACACCACCAGCAGCCCCAGCAGCACCGCCACCAGCTCCAGAAACGGCTCCAGCCCCTGCTGGGCACCAGCCCCGTCGCCCATCATTTGCGCCAGCGGCACCACGACCAACGCCAGCACTGCCACCACCAGCACCACGGTGATGGCGGGCGCATCCAACCAAGGCATGCGCACTGCCGAAGATCTGTTGGGAGGGGGCATGGGCAAAAGGGTGAAAGGCAGTGCCAGCAAAATGGCCGCACAACGCCACAAGTGTATCGACGCGTAAGGAAATGACCAGAGCGCCCGCCCCATGAAAAACGGGGCCGAAGCCCCGTCTGGGATAGCCTGGGACGGCGGTACACCCCGGCGTTGCGCGCACGCATCAGCGCAGGGCGCGACGCAGTGCTGCAGGAGGGTGCAGCGCGCCCTCAACCCTCCAGCAGTTGGCGCAGCACAAAGGGCAAGATGCCTCCGGCCTGGTAGTAGTCCACCTCGATGGGCGTGTCGATGCGCAGGGTTACCGTCACCTCCTGGCGTGTGCCGTCGGCACGGTGGATGACCAGCTTCGCGTCGCTCTGCGGGGTGAGTGCGGCGTCGGGCACCACGTCAATCACCTCGTTGCCCGTCAGGCCCAGGGCCTCCCACGAGTCGCCCGCCTTGAACTGCAGCGGCAGCACGCCCATACCTACCAGGTTGGACCGGTGGATGCGCTCAAAGCTGCGCGCCACCACAGCCTTGATGCCCAAGAGCTGCGTGCCCTTGGCGGCCCAGTCGCGACTGGAGCCTGTGCCGTACTCTTCCCCCGCAAAAATCACGGTGGGCGTGCTCTGCGCCATGTACTGCATGGCCGCGTCAAAGATGAACATCTTCTCGCCCTGCAGTGCACCCTCGTTCTGGAACACCGTCACACCCCCCTCCTCGCGCGAGCCATCGGCGGTGGCCGGGATCATCAGGTTCTTGATGCGCACATTGGCAAAGGTGCCACGCATCATCACGTCATGGTTGCCCCGGCGAGCGCCGTAGCTGTTGAAGTCCGCCTTTTGCACGCCGTGCTGCAGCAGCCACTGGCCTGCGGGTGAGCTCTCCTTGATGGAGCCTGCGGGCGAGATGTGGTCCGTGGTGATGGAATCGCCAAACAGCGCCATGATGCGCGCCCCCTGCACCGTCGACACCGCCGCCGCGCCCTTGTCGAGCGCGAACTGGGCAAAAAACGGCGGCTCGGCAATGTAGGTGCTGGCGGGCCAGGTATAGGCCGTGCCACTCACGCCCTTGATCTTTTCCCACAGCTTTCCGGGGTCGGTGGCCACCTTGGCGTAGTTCTCGCGGAAGGCCTTGCCGTTCATCGCGAATTGGAGCAGGGCGTGGACTTCGTCGCTGGTGGGCCAGATGTCGCCCAGGTAGATGTCTTTGCCGCCCTTGCCCTTGCCCACGGGTTCGGTCATCAGGTCCTTGAGTACCGTGCCCGCAATGGCATACGCCACCACCAGCGGCGGGCTGGCCAAAAAATTGGCCTTGAGGTTGGGATGAATGCGCGCCTCGAAGTTGCGGTTGCCCGACAGCACGGCCGCACAGACCAGGTCGTTGCTAGTGATGACCTCGTTCAACTCAGGCGTGAGGTCGCCCGCGTTGCCGATGCAGGTGGTGCAGCCGTAGCCCGCCAGCGCAAAGCCCAGCTTTTCCAGATAAGGCAACAGCCCGGTCTGCGTGAGGTATTCGGTGACGATGCGCGAGCCGGGCGCCAGCGAGGTCTTGATGTGCGGTTGCACCTTGAGGCCCGCCTCCACCGCCTTCTTGGCCAAGAGGCCTGCGGCCAGCAACACGCTGGGGTTGCTGGTGTTGGTGCAGCTGGTGATGGCGGCAATCAACACGTCGCCATTGCCCACGGTGGGGTCGGCCCCTTTGGTGGGCAGCGTGGCCAGGCGGGCTTCGTCGTGCGCAGTGGCCAGTGCAGGTTTGTTGGCCTCCATCTCCACCACCGAGCGCGGAGCGCCGACCGGCGTGGGCTTGCCGTCTGGCGTGGCCTCTTCGGCCACAGCTTCGCCATGGCGGTGGATGTGATGGCGCGTGTGCAGCAGTTCGGCCGGGCGGTTGAAGCCATTTTGTGCATTGGGCTTGCTGAACAGGTCGGCAAACTGGCTGCTGACCTTGCCCAGTTCGATGCGGTCTTGCGGGCGCTTGGGGCCCGCAAGGCTGGGGGTGACGCTGCCGAGATCGAGCTTGACGACCTGCGAGTAATCCACCTCACCGGCCAGCGGCACGCCAAACAGCCCCTGGGCCTTGAAGTAGGCCTCGAAGGCTTCGATTTCGCCCTTGGTACGGCCCGTGCCCTTGAAGTAGTCGATGGTCTTTTCGTCCACCGGGAAGAAACCCATGGTGGCGCCGTATTCGGGCGCCATGTTGCCGATGGTGGCGCGGTCGGGCAGCGCCAGGGTACGCGTGCCTTCGCCAAAGAACTCGACAAACTTGCCCACCACCTTGTGCTGGCGCAGCAGCTCGGTCACCGTCAGCACCAGGTCGGTGGCGGTCACGCCTTCGCGCAGTTGGCCGGTCATCTCAAAGCCCACCACATCGGGCGTGAGGAAATACACCGGCTGGCCCAGCATGGCGGCCTCGGCTTCGATGCCGCCCACGCCCCAGCCCACCACGCCAATGCCGTTGATCATGGTGGTGTGGCTGTCGGTGCCCACCAGGGTGTCGGGGTAGTACACGCCGTCCTTGCGCTTGTGCACGCCACGCGCCAGGTATTCGAGGTTGACCTGGTGCACGATGCCAAAGCCCGGGGGCACCACGCCAAAGGTGTCAAAGGCCTGCATGCCCCACTTCATGAACTCGTAGCGCTCTTTGTTGCGCTGAAATTCGAGCTTCATGTTCAGGTCGAGCGAATTTTTCTTGCCGTAGTGGTCGACCATGATGGAGTGGTCCACCACCAAGTCCACAGGCACGAGTGGTTCGATTTTCTTGGGATTCTTGCCGAGCTTGGCGGCCACGCTGCGCATGGCAGCCAGGTCGGCCAACAGTGGCACGCCGGTGAAGTCCTGCAGCACCACGCGCGAGACAACAAACGGGATCTCGTCGGTGCGCACGGCATTCGGCACCCAGTGCGCGAGCTGCTGCACATGTTCGGCCGTGACCTTGCGGCCATCGCAGTTGCGCAGCACCGATTCGAGCACGATGCGGATCGACACCGGCAGGCGCTGGATCTGCGGGAACTGCTTGGCCAGCGCGGGCAGCGAGTAGAACTGCCCTGCTTTGCCAGACGCTGTCTTGAAGCTCTTGAGGGTGTTGGCAAACGCGTGGCGGGCGGGCTTGGGCGACAACTTGCGTGATACGGCCATGGCGAACTCCTGTGAAAGGCAACAAGGCCTATTCTGGCAGTCCTGCATGACGATGCAATCGTGGGGCCATGCAAGCCCGGCCCCAAGCCCATGCGGCGCGGTGGGGGCGCTCAGCCCACGCCGCCCGCATCCAGAATCCGCATCAAAACCGCCCTTAGCGCTTGTTGTATAAGCGCATATAGCTATATATTTAGGAGCAATCAGCAGCGACCCATCAAGCTGCGGCCCAGGTAGGCAGGCGGAGCACCCCCATCCACTGCAGCTCGGCAATGAGTGCCACCGACACCACGTGCACCACCAAGTACGCCTGGCCCAGGAACGTGGGTGCCACGGCGTTACCCAGCAGCAGCGCCAGGCTGGCCAGCGCCCAGGCAAAGTTGCCCACGATCAGCACCCACAGCCAGCCACGCGGCATGGGCTCGGACCGCGCAACCGCAATGGCTATGGCGGCGTAGCCGAGCAGCATGGCGCCCGTCACCTGCAGCAGCCCCGGCGACAGACCGAGCGACTCGGCGAGGGGCTCGGTCAGCAGCAGATGCAGGGCACCGAGCAGAACCCCCGTGGAGGCGTCAAACCAGACCACGGCGCGCAGGAATCGGGGGGAGGACATCAGCTTGAACATGGAAAACTCCTTGGTTGAGGAAGAAAGAAGGCTCCATCGTTCCCGCCACGGCGCACCGCGTCGATGACCTGCCAGGTAATGGCCCGTGTGCGGTTAGCGCCTAGGATGGCGGCCATGACCTCCACCGCACCGTCCTCCCACCGCTCCCCGCGCCATCCTTTGCCGCACCGCGCGGCACCGGCGGGGCCCACCTCGTTTGGCGACCACCTGCGCACCTGGCGCCAGCAGCGGCACCTGAGCCAGCTGGAGCTGGCCGACGAGGCGGACATCTCCACGCGCCACGTGAGCTTCATGGAAACCGGCCGCACCAACCCCAGCCGCGACATGGTGCTGCGCCTGTGCGAGCGCCTGGCCATCCCGCTGCGCGAGCGCAACGCCCTGCTGGTCGCTGCAGGCTACGCCCCTATGTACCGCGAACGCGCGCTGGACGACCCAGCACTGGCGGCAGCGCGCCAGGCGGTGGAGTTGGTCCTTAAAGGGCATGAGCCTTGCCCCGCCATTGCGCTGGACCGCTGCTGGAACGTCATGGCCGCCAACCGCGCCGCGCAGGCCTTGTTGGCCGCGCATGTGAGCCCCGAACTGCTCGCGCCCCCCGTCAACGTGTTCCGCCTGAGCCTGCACCCACAGGGCCTGGCATCACGCATTGCCAATCTGGCGCAATGGCGCCACCACCTTTTCGAGCGCCTTCGCCAGCAGATTCAAGCCACGGCCGACCCGGCATTGCTCGCATTGCAAAGCGAATTGCTGGAATACCCCGTCCCCGATGAATCCGCCCCACTCGTCATGGAGGGAGAAATGCTGGGCGTGGTGATGCCCTTTTGTTTTGAGAGCGTGCACGGCATGCTGTCACTCATCAGCACCACCACGATATTCGGCACCCCGGTGGACGTGACGCTGCAGGAGCTGGCGGTGGAATCGTTTTTCCCGGCCGATGCATTTACTGCCCAGGTACTGCGGGAGATGGCGCAACAATATGGCGCTGATTGACCACCCGTGGGTTCACCAACCACACGCCTACGGCGGTTTTGGTGCCATGACCCGCCGCAGGCCTGGACGCCGTGTTTTCGATAACCACCCATTGAATGCTGGGTGTGGATTTCTTGCCGCCAGCGTCAGGTGCAGACGCTTCAGATACCAAGTCCGGCGTGGCACCCCTTCACCGAATGCGGGGCGGCACAAAAAAATAGCCCGCAACGGCGGGCTATTTTTCGAACACAGCGAATACTGGGTTTTTCAGATGGCGAACTTTTCGCGGTTTTCGTTCTGAATCCACTTGGGAGCCTTGCCACGGCCGGTCCAGGTCTGGCCGGTAGCTGGGTCACGGTACTTGGGGGCCACCTTGGTGCCTGCGGTAGAGCTACGGCCGGGTTTGCCTGCCGCCCGGCCCGCAGGGAACACGTCTTGAGCGGTCAGACCATATTCGGCCACCAGGGCGCGCACTTGGGCTACAGCGTCCGACAATTCTCGGCGACGGGCTTCGCTGATTTGTTGCTCAAGCGCTTCACGCTGCTTCAAAAGTTCTTTGTAGCTGGTCATAGTGTCTGAATAGGGAAATGAGGTTGGAGACAACCCGATTATATGGATAACCGCCCGCCGCACACGCTTTAAGCATTTTTTGCATTAAGAAACCACAAAATTTTGGCAGGGGCATATTCATCAACAGTCATCAGCCCATAGCCCAAGAGTTCGCTACCACCCAAAAGGCTCGTTCGGACTGCGCGAATACCCCGGCCAATGCGTTTTGCCCTCCAGGACCTGCACCTCGAATAACGGGCCGACACACAGTTGGCCCGCCTATGGCCGGTAAATGGCCCGTTTCTGCCATCAAAATACCATCGAGGTTGTTATAGCGGCCTCACTCCTCGCCGAGCAGGTACCAAATATCCCGACGCACCCTGCGTCGAGAACGACAGCCACCGCAGGGAAAGACTTGGTCACGCAGGGCATAGATCAAGCTACCGGGCGGAACAGAGCCTCCGGGCAAAACGGCCCGATGTTTTGGGGCGCCAGCTCGCCAAACTCGATAGCGACCCATGTGATGGCAGGGCCGACAGCGCGATCAGCAGAAAATCCACGCTTCACTCAATAAGAACCCGTTCAAAGACCACCATGGCAATTTATTGCATCGGCGACATCCAGGGCTGCGACGCCGCACTGGGCCGCCTGCTGGACACCATCGGCTTTTCTGCCAGCCGCGACACGGTCTACCTGCTGGGCGACCTCGTCAACCGAGGGCCCGACTCGGCCGCTGTGCTGCGCCGCTGCATGCGCCATGGCGACGCCATCCGCTGCCTGCTGGGCAACCACGACCTGCACCTGCTGGCCGCCGCGCACGGTGCGCGCAAGCCCTCGCGGCGCGACACGCTGGGCATGGTGCTGGACGCCCCCGACCGCGCTGTGCTGCTCGACTGGGTGCGCCAGCAGCCCCTGGCCCGCGCCCACACGCATGCCGGGCAGACGCTGCTGATGGTGCATGCCGGTGCGCTGCCCGCCTGGTCTGCCGCAGAGACCCTGGGATACGCAGACGAAGTGCATGCGGTATTGCGCGGCCCCAATCTGCCCGATTTTCTGCACGCGATGTACGGCAACACCCCCGACCACTGGCGCGACGACCTGACCGGCACAGATCGCCTGCGGGTGATCGTGAATGCGCTCACCCGGCTGCGTTTTTGCTCGACCGACGGCGTGATGGATTTTGAAAGCACCGAAAGCGCCAGCGCCGCCCCTCCCGGCCTCATGCCCTGGTTCGACGTGCCAGGGCGGCGCACAGCCGGTACGTTGATGGCCTTCGGCCACTGGTCCACGCTGGGCTGGCTCAATCGCTGCGATCTGCTCGGGCTGGACACGGGCTGCGTGTGGGGCGGCTGCCTGAGCGCCGTGCGCTTTGGCGCAACGCTGGCCGAACGCGAGCTGCTGCAAGTGCATTGCGAACAGGCCCAGGCCCTGGGCTGAATAAACCGCAGCAGGTTTAGGACGGCACAGGCTCCAGCAGGGCCGACATGGCGGTGGACTGCCAGACACCACCGTCCTGCCCGGCAATCAGCACCGCCAGCCCCGGCCTGCGCTGCGCCAGTGCCCTGCCCGCCTGCGGGCCCTGCACCATCAGCGCGGCGCCCAGACCGTTGACAGCCGCCACATCCCGCGCCACCAGGCTCACGCCATGCACGCCCGATGCCGGGCGCCCTGTGCGCGGATTGAGCACATGGTGCTGGCGCTGGCCTTCGTGGAAGAAAAACCGTTCATAGTCGCCCGACGAGGCCACCACACCAGCGCCCGCCACGGCCACCACACCCAGCAGACGCTCGGGGGAGCGCGGGTCGCGCAGCCCGACACGCCAGGGTCGGCCTTGCCACAGACCTTGGGTCAGCACATCGCCACCGCCATTGATCATGGCGTTCTCGACTCCCTCAGAGCGCAGCATGTTCATGCCGGCTTCCAGGATCGGAAGTTTGGCGATGCCGCCCAGGTCCAGCGCCATGCCCTGGCGGGCCAGGAAGGCAGTGCCTGCTGCCACGTCCAGCACCAGGCTGCGGGCATCCACCAGCGGCAGTTGCCGCGCGATTTCGCTGGCGCCGGGCACCACCTTTTCGCCCGGGCCAAAGTTCCAGGACTTGAAAGCACCCACAGTCACATCAAAGGCACCACGGCTTGTTGCCGAGACACGCTGTGCGCTCTGCAGCACCGCCATGACCTCGGCCGGAACCACCACCGGCGTCACGCCCGCCGCCAGGTTGATGCGACTGACCACGCTGCGTGGCTGGTAGCGGCTCATGAGCGCCTCCAGCCTCTGCATCTCTGCATAGGCCCGGTCCATGGCGCGGCGCAGCAGGGGCCCATCGACACCCTCCACCGCCATATCCACCTGCGTGCCCATCAGGGGGCGCGAACTGCGTTCAGACACCACCCGTGCGCCCGCTACCGCGTCAACACCCCAGACCGCGCCACCCAGCAAGGGCAGCGCCATCACCATGCGACGGCGCAACAGGCCGTGCGGGCGCAGAGAAGCTTGCTGCATGGCGCCTCCCGCTCAGAGCGACTTGTCGGCCATGTAATCCACGGCAGCCTTGACCTCGGCGTCGGTCAGGTTGGCAGCGCCCCCCTTGGCGGGCATCATGCCCTTGGCCCCGGTAAAGCCCTCGATCGCATGCTTGTACAGCGTGTCCTTGCCCTGGGCAATGCGCGGGCCCCAGTCGGCCTTGTCGCCTGGCTTGGGGGCACCGGCCACACCGGCGGCATGGCACATGGCGCAGGTCTTGCCAAACACACTCTTGCCCAGTTCATTTTCTGCAGCAGCCGGGGCGGCAGGGGCCGCCGCTGGTGCTGGGGCCGACACCGCAGCGGGTGCAGCAGCCGGGGTGGGCTCCGACTTCTTGTCGCCACAACCGGCCAACAGTGCGGCCAAGATCGCTACGGCGACCATCACGGTTTTCTTTTGCATCGCATACATCCTGTTCATGGGGTTAAAAATTGCCTGAGAGGGCCTGCGAGCGCGCGTGCAACGCGCCCAAGACCTGGCCTGGAAAACCTCTAGGGGCATTGCACAGGCACCGCTTCAGACCGGTGCATTGACTGTAGGTGCAAGAAGCACTTTTGGGCAGGTGCGACCCCTGCCAAAACATGATCCAGATCAAATTGATTCATATTATGTGAATCTATTATCCACACCATGCAAAGCCATCACACCCTGCGAACACTGCGCCTTTGGGTGCTGGCGTGGTTTGTCATGGCGCTGGGTGCAGCGGTGGCTTCTCCGCTGGTAGCACCCCGAAGTTTGGAGCTGGTCTGCTCCGGCTCCGGTGGCGCCCAGTTGGTGGTAAAGACCGCCGAGGGCCTGTTGGCGGCAGATGCCACAGCCCTCGATTGCCCTTTGTGCCTCGCAGCCGACACGCCACCCACCACCCCGCTCGCAGCAGCAACCACTGCCGCAGCCCCCACGTTCCAGCCCCGTTTTCACACATCACTTTCCGCACGCGACAGGGTGGCGCTCAGCCCCCCTGCACGCGCACCACCCCTTTTCAACTGAGCGATCCCAAAGAGGAAAACCATGACCGAGAGAAAAGACAGCCCCCTTCCCACTGCTGGCCTGGGCCGACGCAGTTTCATCAACACGGCCGCCCTGGTAGGGCTGACCGCAGGCGTCGCCGCCTGCAACGAAAAGCCCAGCGCGGCAACGCCTGCGGCCCCCGCCCCGGCGGCACCTGCGGCCAGCCATGCCGCCGCTGGCGCCAGCGTGCACCTCAAGCCCGGCGAGCTGGACACCTATTACGGCCTCTGGAGCGGCGGCCACACCGGCGACATGCGCGTGCTGGGCCTGCCCTCGGGCCGCGAGATCACACGCATCCCTTGCTTCGTGCCTGACGCCCTGGTGGGCTGGGGCATCACCAACGAGTCCAAGGCCGTGATGGGCACCAAGGCCGATGGTCACCTCGAATACACGGTGGCTGATACCCACCACACACACGCCTCGTACAAGGATGGCAACTACGACGGTCGCTACGCCTGGATCAACGACAAGATCAACAGCCGCATCGCCCGCATCCGCCTCGATTACTTCGTGTGCGACAAGATCACCAAGCTGCCCAACGTGCAGGGCTTCCACGGCATCTTCCCGGACAAGGCCGATCCGGTGGACCCGGCCATCAACTACACCACGCGCGTGTTCTGCGGCGGTGAGTTCGCCATTCCCCTGCCCAACACCGGCACGGAAGATTCCACCAAGTACCGCTCCATGTTCAGCTGCGTCGATGCAGAAACGATGGAAGTACGCTGGCAAGTGCTGATCGACGGCAACTGCGACCTGGTCGCCACGTCGTACGACGGCAAGCTGGCCGCCACCAACCAGTACAACGTGGAGATGGGCGCGAAGTACGAGGACATGATGTCTGCCGAACGCGACGCCTGCCTGTTCTTCAACGTGGGCCGCATCGAGGCCGCCGTGAAGGCCGGCAAGTTCAAGACCGTCGGCACCAGCAAGGTACCCGTGGTGGACGGCACCCATGAGGCCAACAAGGACCCCAAGACGGCCCTCACCGCGTACGTGTCGGTGCCCAAGAACCCCCACGGCGTGAACGCCAGCCCCGACGGCAAATACTTCATCTGCGCCGGCAAGCTCTCGCCCACCGGCACCGTGATCGAACTGGCCAAGGTGCTCGACTACTTTGAAGGCAAGCTCGAAAAGCTGGACTCCGCCATCGTGGCCGAAGTGGAGCTGGGCCTGGGCCCGCTGCACACCGCGTTCGACGGCCGTGGCAATGCCTACACCACCCTGTTCCTGGACAGCCAGGTCGTGAAGTGGAACGTGGAGGCTGCCATCAAGTTCCACGCTGGCGACAAGACCGCGAAGTACGTGGTGGACCGCCTGGACGTGCAATACCAGCCCGGCCACTTGAACGCCTCGCAGTCCGAGACCAAGGCCGCCGACGGCAAGATCCTGGCCGTGGGTTGCAAGTTCTCCAAGGACCGCTTCCTGCCTGTGGGCCCGCTGCACCCCGAGAACGAACAGCTCATCGACATCTCCGGCGAGAAGATGGTGCTGCTGGCCGACCACCCCGTGCGCGGCGAGCCCCATGACTTCATCATCTTCAAGCGCGACTTGGTGCGCCCCAAGCAGGTCTACACGCTCGACGAGTTCCCGCTGGCGGTCAAAGACCCCAAGGAATCCGGCGTGTTCCGCAGCGGCAAGAAGGTCACCGTGAAGATGACCTCGCAAGCCCCGGCCTTCAGCCTGCGCGAGTTCAAGCTCAAGAAGGGTGACGAGGTCACGCTGATCCTGACCAACCTGGACAAGATCGAAGACTTGACCCACGGCTTTGCGATCCCGAACTACAACGTGAACTTCATCGTGAACCCGCTGGAGACCAAGTCGGTGAGCTTTGTGGCCGACAAGCCTGGTGTGTTCTGGTGCTACTGCACGCACTTCTGCCATGCACTCCACCTGGAAATGCGCACGCGGATGATTGTGGAAGCTTGATTCGGAGCATCCCCCTGAGGCGCTGCGCGCCTTCCCCCTTCTCTCGGCTTCGCCGGGAAGGGGGACGCAGCCCTCGCTGCGGGGCGGCCCTTGCTCGGCTGCCCTCGCTTGGGCCGCGCCAGTTGCGCAGATTGCGCTTGTTACGGATCGCATTTGAGACATCCTCCAACCGTTCGGACTGAGCTTGTCGAAGCCCTGCGCAGCGCTCTGTGATGGCACATCTGTGAATTCTGAGCAGATATTTGAATGAAATTGGCCGCTAGCGCTTGATAGATAAGCGCCAGCAGCTATCAAAAAGATAGTCCCATGATTTCCCTCCGTCGGCAGTTCGCCACGCTTCTTCTGGTCTTGTTGGCAGCCCTTTGGCTAGCGCCGCGCGCGCATGCTGCGGCAGGCGCCTACGAGGCCGAGCTGCCTGCGGAACTCGCTACCGCGCGCGACATGTGCGCGCTGGTGCCGTGCAAGGACGTGTTTCCCGGCGCCAGTCATTTTTCTGAACGCAAGGGCCAGCCGCCCTACGTGGAGGCCTACGACAACAACAGTGCCCAGAAGAAGCTGCTGGGCTATGTGATGCTGTCTACCGACATCACGGACACCCCGGCCTACTCGGGCAAGCCCGTGGTCACGCTGATCGGCATGGACAAAGAGGGCCGCTTTGTGGGCGTGAAGGTGCTCAAGCATTCCGAGCCCATCCTGCTGCTGGGCATCCCAGAATCCGCGCTGCTCAAGTTCAACGCCCAGTACCTGGGCAAGTCGGTGGCCGACAAGATCGAGGTGGGCCAGTCGCGCCCCGACGAAAACGTGCTGGGCCTGGACGCCATCTCGGGCGCCACCGTCACCGTCATCGCGCAGAACCAGGTCATGATGGCCTCGGGCTCCGCCGTGGCGCGGCAGGTGGGCATCCTCGCGCCCACGGTGCGCGAACCGGCCCGTTATGCAGAAACCGGCAAGCGCCTGACCTGGGCTGAACTGGTGCAACAAGGCACCGTGCAGCGCCTGCGGGTGGCGCCCGAACAAGTGGGGCTGGACAAAGGCCCTGAGCCCTTCATCGAGCTGTGGTTTGGCGACCTGAACCACCCCGACCTGGGCAGGAGCGTGCTGGGCGAGAACGGCTGGAACAACCTGCGCCTGCAGCTCAAGGAGGGCGAACACGCCTTCTTCATCATCCGCACCGGCGGCAAGGAATCGTTCAAGGGCTCGGGCTTTGTGCGCGGCGGCATCTATGACCGCGTGCAGGTGCGCCAGGGGGCGGATTCGTTCACCTTCCGCGACCTGGACGCACTCAACCTGTATGGCATTGAGGCCGCAGGCGCGCCCAGCTACAACGAGTCGGTCATCTTCATCATCCGCTCCAGTGCGTTCTCGGCGGCCTATCCGTGGAAGCTGAGCTTTCTGGGCAACCGCGTGGACCGCGCCACGGGGGCGCGCAGCTTCACCAGCTTCGACACGCCCTACTGGCTGCCCGCCGCCACGCTGCAAGGCGGGCGCCCCACCATCAACGAGCCCGACGCTCCGTGGGTGCGCGTGTGGAAGTCGCGCGCCGTCGAGATCGCACTGTTCGCCGTGCTGCTGATCGCCGTGACCGTGGTGTACGCCCTGCGCGAGAAGCTCACGCGCCTGTCCACCCACAAGAACAAGTGGCCCGTCAACGGCTTCAAGTACATCTGCTGGGCACTCGCCGTGTTCTGGATCGGCTTTGGCGCCATGGCGCAGCCCTCCATCACGCAGGTGCTGACCTGGTTCCACTCGCTGCTGTTCCAGTGGACCTGGTCGCTGTTCCTGTCCGATCCATTCATCTTCCTGTTCTGGATCTTCATCATCGTCACCGTCTTCCTGTTCGGGCGTGGCCTGTTCTGCGGCTGGATGTGTCCGTTCGGCTCGCTGCAGGAAGCGATCTACAAGGTCGCCAGGCTGGTGGGTCTCAAGCGGTTCCAGACCCAGCTGCCGCAAAAGTGGCACGACCGGCTCAAGTGGGTCAAGTACGCGGTGTTCTTCGCTCTGCTGGTGGTGTCGATGTTCTCTATGGGCTTGGCTGAAAAGCTGGCCGAGGTAGAGCCGTTCAAGACCACCTTCCTGGTCGGCGTGATGAACCGCGCCTGGCCCTACAGCCTGTTTGTGGCGGCCATCCTGGGCGTGTCAATCTTCATCGAGCGGCCGTACTGCAAATACATCTGCCCACTGGGCGCCTCGCTGGCCATGCCCAGCACGTTCCGGTGGTTTGGCCTCAAGCGCAAGCAGGACTGCAACAGCTGCAAGGCCTGCGCCGTGGGCTGCGGCGCACAGGCGATTGACGCCGATGGCCGCATCGACCACCGCGAATGCCTACACTGCCTGGACTGCATGATTCTCTACACCGACACCAAGGGCTGCCCGCCCCTGGCCAAGGAGCGCAAGCGCCGCGAAAAGGACGGCCTGGAAATCACGCCCATCGGCGCCAATGGCTATTTCATCCCGATCCACCCCGCCACCGTGCAGGACCAGATCTCGGCCAAGGCCGCCAAGGGCCCCGACCCACGCATGCCCACTGTGCCTGCACACCCCGCCCACAAGGCTGGAAGCCAAGGTCTGCGCTGGATCTGGCTGGAGCTGGTGGATCACCTGTGGCCCTGGAGCCGCGAAGGCTGGGCATCAGGCCGTGGCCTGCAAATGGCAGGCGTCTCGCTGGCCATCGCCGCCAGCGTGGCCTGGGTGATGACCGCCCTGGGCACGTTGTCGTCGGGCGCCATCATTGGCTGGTGGTTTGGCTGGAGCGTGTACGAGGTGCTGATCCGCCTGTCGGGCAAGCGCTATGTGAAGGATGGCCCGTGGTGGCGCGACCAGTACCGCCGGGCGGGCGTGATGGACATGCTGAGCTACGTGGGCTTCAAAAACCTGCTGATCGGCGCAGCACTCTTCCTGGCCATCAAGACCGTGGTGGGGTTGGCGTGATGAAGCCCCCCCTTGCTGCCACCGCATTCACCGCATTCGTGGCGCTGGCTGCGTGCCTGGTGGCCCTGCCCGCCCACGCTGCCACCGTTCAGGTGCGCCCCGGGCAAGACCTGCAGGCCGCCATCAAGGCCGCCGCGCCGGGTGACACGGTGGAGGTGCAGCGTGGCTTCTACCGCGTGAACCTGCGCATCGACAAGGCCCTGACCCTGCGCGGCATCGACCGCCCCACGCTCAGCGGCGGCCAGACGGGCGACACCATCCGCGTCACCGCGCCCGACGTGGTGATCGAAGGCCTGATCGTGCGCGACTCGGGCACCAGCCTCAAGGACCAGAACGCGGGCATCTACATCTTCCCTGGCGCGCACCGCTCTGTGGTGCGCAACAACGACCTCACCTACAACCTGTTCGGCCTGTGGATCGAGAAGGCCAACGACGTGCAGGTGCTGCACAACACCATCACCGGCCTGCGCGACGTGGGCTCGTCGCAGCGCGGCAACGGGGTGCAGCTGTACAACACCACGGGCGCGCGCATTGAGGGCAACCACATCAGCTTTGTGCGCGACGCGCTGTACGTGGACGTGTCGCACCACGCCGTGTTTCGCGGCAACCGGCTGCACCACAGCCGCTACGGCACGCACTACATGAACTCCTACTACAACCTGTGGGAGGACAACGACACCTACTACAACCGGGGCGGCCTGGCGTTGATGGAGGTGCGCGACCAGGTGGTGCGCAACAACCGCGCCTGGGGTAACAGTGACCACGGCATCATGCTGCGCACCATGCAGGACTCGGTGATCGAGAACAACGTGGTGGCCGAGAACAACCGGGGCTTCTTCATCTATGACGTGGAGTACGTCACCCTGCGCGGCAACCTCGTCACACGCAATACCGTGGGCGTGCACCTGTCGGCGGGCTCCACCCGCAACAAGGTCGAAGGCAACGACTTCATCGGCAACCGCGAGCAGGTGCGCTATGTGGGCGCCCGCGACGAGCGCTGGGGCACCGAGGGCGGCAACCACTGGAGCAACTACCTGGGCTGGGACCGCGACGGCAACGGCGTGGGCGACGTGCCCTACGAAGCCAACGACATGGTGGACCGCTTGACCTGGCGCCACCCCACCATCAAGCTGCTGCTGGCCAGCCCTGCCGTGCAGGCCCTGCGCCTGGTGGGCCAACAGTTTCCGGTGCTGCGCGTGCCCACCGTGGTGGACCCCAAGCCCCGCATGCAACCGAACCAACCCCAACGGAATTTTCAGCGTGACACGCAACCCACCCCCCATTGACCTGAGCGAGCCCCCCGCCATCGAGGTGCGGGGCGTGCACAAGCACTACGGTGCACTGCACGCCGTGGACGGCATCGACCTGCGCATCGCACGCGGCGAGATCTTTGGCCTCATCGGCCACAACGGCGCGGGCAAGAGCACGCTGTTCAAGATGATCCTGGGCCTGGTGCCCGCCACCTCGGGCGAGATCCGGGTGGGCGGCGCCACCGTGCAGGGCCGCGACTTTCGCGCCGCGCGCCGCCACCTGGGCTACCTGCCCGAGAACGTGGTGCTGTACGACAACCTGAGCGGGCTGGAGACGCTGCACTTTTTTGCCCGCCTCAAGGGTGCACCCCTGGCGCAATGCCCCGCATTGCTCGAACAAGTGGGCCTGGCCCACGCGGGCAAGCGCCCCGTGCGTGAATACTCCAAGGGCATGCGCCAGCGCCTCGGGTTTGCCCAAGCGCTGCTGGGCGAGCCCCAGGTGCTGCTGCTGGACGAGCCCACCAATGGCCTGGACCCGCAGGCCATCCGCGACTTCTACGCCACGCTACGCGGCCTGCAGGCCCGGGGCGTGACCATCGTCATCACCTCGCACATCCTGGCCGAGCTGCAGGAGCGCGTGGACCGCCTGGCCATCCTGGCCGCAGGCAAGCTGCAGGCCCTGGGCAGCGTGCAGGCGCTGCGCGAACAGACGCATATGCCCCTGTCCATCGACCTCACACTGGCCACAGCCGACCAGGCAGCAGGTGTGCTGGCACTGGCCCCCCTGCCGGGCGTTACCACCAACACGACACCCGACGGCCTGCACGTGGACTGCCCCCGCAGCGCCAAGATGGCCGTGCTGGCCGCATTGGCGCCGCTGGGCACGCGGCTGCTGGATGTGAATATCCACGAGCCTTCGCTCGAAGACGTGTACTTCGGGCTGCGCGAGTCATGAAGCGACAACCCCCTGAGCGGCTGCGCCGCTTCCCCCT
Organism: Acidovorax benzenivorans; assembly: GCF_028680575.1. Taxonomy (GTDB): domain Bacteria; phylum Pseudomonadota; class Gammaproteobacteria; order Burkholderiales; family Burkholderiaceae_C; genus Acidovorax; species Acidovorax benzenivorans. Next base: position 18,014 of record NZ_JAPCKI010000012.1, read on the forward strand.
TCTCTCACGCTGCGCGTGGGAAGAGGGACGCCGCCCGTGCGGCGGAGCGGCCCGTGCACGGCGGCCCTGGCCCAGCATGCGCCAGTTTCAACAGCCGCTGGCGGCTTGCAACCCAACGGATCACTGATATGGAACTCACTCAAATCTTCACCATCGCGGGCAAGGAGTTCCGCGACCGCATGCGCAACCGCTGGGTGCTGGCCGTGGCGCTGGTGTTCACGGTGTTCTCGCTGGCCATCGCCTACTTTGGCGGCGCACAGCAGGGCACGGTGGGCTTTCGTTCCATCGAGTTCACCATCGCCAGCCTCGTCAGCCTGGTGATCTACCTGATCCCGCTGATCGCGCTGCTGCTGGGCTTTGACGCCATCGTGGGCGAACGCGAGCGCGGCTCGCTCGACCTGCTGCTGTCGTTGCCGATCACCCGGCTGGAGCTGCTGCTGGGCAAGTACCTGGGGTTGGCGGCGGCGCTCACACTGTCCACCCTCGCGGGCTTCGGTCTGGTGGCGGTGCTGCTGGTCCAGCAGTTCAGCGGGGCAGCGCTGTTCCACTACGGCGGCTTCATGCTCAGCTCGGTGCTGCTGGGGCTGGCGTTTTTGAGCATGGCGGTGCTGCTGTCGGTGCTCACGCACGAGCGCACACGCGCCTCGGGCCTGGCGATTGCCGCCTGGTTCTTTTTTGTGCTGGTGTTCGACCTGCTGCTGCTGGGCGCCCTGGTGGCCACGGGCGGCAGCGTGGGCGGCGAGGCCATGGCCTACCTGCTGCTGCTCAACCCGGCCGACGTTTTCCGCATCCTCAACGTGTTCTCGCTGGACGACGTGCGCACCCTGTACGGCCTGACCAGCATCGTGCCCCCAGCCTTGGCCAAGCCATGGCTGATGGGCGCGGTGATGGCGGGCTGGATCGTGGTGCCGCTGGGCCTGGCGAGCTGGAGATTCAAGCCATGACGAACAAATCCCATCACCCATACCAATGCGCCTGCGCCACGCGGCGCCAACTGCTGGGCTGGGCCACCCTCGCATCGCTGGGCACATTCACCAGCCTCGCGGGCCTGACCGGCTGCAGCCAGGCGAACAACAGCGCGCAGTCCCTCCAACCCGTGGAGATCGACCGCACCACCAGCTGCGAACTCGACGGCATGCTGCTGGCCGACTACCCCGGCCCCAAGGCGCAGGTGCGTTTCGTGGGGCAGGACAAGCCCTCGTTCTTTTGCGACACGGTGGAACTGTTCAGCACCCTGCTGGCCGGCGAACAGGTGCGCGCCGTGCAGGCCGTGTACGTCCAGGACATGGGCAAAGCCGACTGGAATGCACCGCAGGGCCACTGGATCGACGGCAAGACCGCCATCTACGTGGTGGGCGGTAAGCGCCACGGCTCCATGGGCCCCACCATCGGCAGCTTTGCGCAAGAGGCCGACGCGAAGAAGTTCGCCGCCGAATACGGTGGCAAGGTACTGCGTTTTGCCGAGATCACGCCCGCCATGGTCGACCTGAGCGGCGGGGCCCTGCACGACACGCGGATGTAAGCCGCCCATGCCTACGCCGAGACCACCCCCACCTCCCCCGCGCCCGGCCAGCCGACGCACTACCCTGGCAGCCCTGTTGCTGGGCTCGGCAGGCCTGGTGGCATGGCAATGGCCCCAGCGCACCCCGCCCCGCCCATCTGGCAACGCTGCCCTGGAGGGGATTGGCGACGATGTGTGTGTGGTGGCGCCGCCCACGCCCTACGACCCAGCGCTGGGCCAGCCCCTGACCGCAGCACGCGATGTACCCGCCGACGCGCGCTGCCCGGTGTGTGGCATGTACCCAGCCCGCGCACGTGCCTGGGCGGCACAGGTCATTTTTGCGGAAGGGGATGCGTACTTTTTCGACTCGCCGCTCAGCCTGATGCAGTACCTAGGCAACGTGGCCCACTACACGCGGGGCCGCACGGCCGACGCCATCGCGGCCCGGTATGTGACCGATACCGACACGGGTGGTTGGTTGAACGCGCACGAGGCGGTGTATGTGACGGGGTCTTCGGCCATGGGGCCGATGCGGGCGGGCAACCTGCCCGCGTTTGCCGATGCGGGGGCGGCACAGCGGTTTGTGCAGCAGCGTGGGGGGCGGGCCATTCTTTTCAGCGCCATCGATGCGCCCTTGCTGCGCGGACTGGCCCCGAACCTCCGAGCCGACCACCGCTTGCATTCAGGCTGAGGGCAAGCTCATTTGCTATTAAAAATATAGCTATTAGCGCTTATCCATCAAGCGCTACAGGCCTAAAAAGGCCTGATTTTTATCACTACACCGACGTCTCTGGCAAGGCCGCCTTGAACAGTGCCGCCACCTTGCGCTTGGGCTTGATGTTGGCAGAGATGCTGCTGCGTTGTGCAGACTTGGCCGCTTCCCAGGCGGGGGTTGCGTCGGCTGCTGCGCTGGCCTCGTACGGCTTCTCAAAGAAGGGATCGCGCGAGGCGACTGCGGGGCGAAAACCCCGGTGTTGTTCGCGCGGCTCGCGGGATTCGCGGCCACCACGGTGCTCGCGTTCGCGCTCACGGCGTGGGCCCGCCGAGAGAGCATCGCGCCCATCACCCGCCTCGTCGGCTTCGCGCCAGGCGCGGCGGCCGTCGTTGATGCGACCACGGGGCTGGTCTTCTGCGTATTCGATGGCTTCGAGTTCGATCTTTTTCTTGATCAGCTTCTCGATGTCGGCCACCAGGCGGGCATCGCTGCCCGACACCAGCGTGACGGCCAGGCCCGACGCACCCGCACGGCCCGTGCGGCCAATGCGGTGCACATAGTCTTCGGCGTTGAACGGCACGTCAAAGTTGAACACCGCTGGCACGTCCTTGATGTCCAGGCCACGCGCGGCCACATCGGTACACACCAGCAGATCGACTTCGCCGCTCTTGAAGGCTTCGAGGGCCTTCAGCCGCTCGTCCTGGCTCTTGTCGCCGTGCAGCGCTGCGGTCTTGAGGCCTTCGCGTTCCAGGCTGCGTGCCAGGCGGGCACAACCGAGCTTGCTGTTCACGAAGATGAACGCCTGCTTCAGGCCCCGCGTCTTGAGCACCTGGTGGATGGCACGGCGCTTATCGTCGTCGTTGGCGCTGTAAAAGCGCTGCTCCACCGTGGACGCCGTCTCGTTCGGGCGAGCCACCTCGATGGTGATGGGGTTTTGCAGGTAGCTGCTGGCCAGGCGCTTGATCTCGGGCGAGAACGTGGCGCTGAACAAGAGCGTGGTGCGCTGCTTGGGCAGGTAGCTCAGGATGCGCTGCAGGTCAGGCAGGAAACCGATGTCCAGCATGCGGTCAGCCTCGTCGAGCACCACATACTCCACCTGGTTGAGCACGGCATTCTTGGCCTCGATGTGGTCCAGCAAGCGGCCCGGCGTAGCCACCAGCACTTCGACGCCCTTTTTCAGCTCGATGGTCTGGGGCTTCATGTCCATGCCGCCAAACACCACGGTGCTGCGCAGCTTGGTGTACTTGGCATACAGCGCAATCTGCTGGGCCACCTGGTCGGCCAGCTCCCGCGTGGGCAACAGCACCAGCGCGCGCACAGGGTGGCGGGCGGGGGATGTGGAACTGCTCTCGTGCTTGAGCAGGCGTTGCAGCAGGGGCAGCGAGAACGCCGCCGTCTTGCCGGTGCCGGTCTGGGCTGCGCCCATCACGTCCTGGCCGGTGAGCACCACCGGGATGGCCTGCGCCTGGATGGGCGTCATGGACTCGTAGCCCATTTCGGCTACGGCGCGCGCCAGCGGCTCAGCCAGCGATAGATTGGAAAAGGAACTTGTCATTTAGCCCTCTATTGTCGCACCGGTGGCCCAAAAAACGATTTTTCGGGCTCAGAGCGGCCAAAAATGCAGTATGTGCAGTCAGCGGACAGGCAAACATATGCTATTTATTTGATAGCTATCAGCGCATATACATACGGCACTACCATCTGTTTTTATTCAAACTTGTGGCCTGGCAGGCAAGGCGCCGCAACACCCTGCGCCGCGTGCGGACGTTGCCTCACGGGCCGGGATATACCACCGACGGTGGACAAAACAAACGCCCCAAGAAAGGGCTCAACACGGGCGGGAAATAAAGCCACCGGGGTGGCCCCACCCCGGTTCTGGGCGCAGCACGTGACGCCCGTCTGCCCCATCTGACTACTCCACAGAGCGCCGCAGTGTGTCCACCACCGGGCGCAGCAGCACCTCGCGCAGGCCCCACCAGCCTGCGGCCAGTGCCAGCACTGCGCCTGCCAGCGCTCCGGCCAGAGGCACCCAGGGCGCGGCGGTCCAGGTGAAATCGAACACATAACGCGCCAGCGCCCAGCCCACGCCCACCGCCACCGCACTGGCCAAAAAGCCCGCCAGCAGGCCCACACCCACCAGTTCGGCCCGCTGCACCTGGCGCAGCAGGCTGGCGCGTGCGCCCACGGCACGCATGATGGCGTATTCACGCGCGCGCTCCTCCCGGGTGGCCGTGACGGCGGCAAACAGAACCACCAGACCGGCCGCGAGCGTGAAGGCAAACAAGAACTCTACCGCCCGGATCACCTGCTCCAGCACCCGCTGCACCTGGGCAATGGTGGCGCCCATGTCCACATTGGTGATGTTGGGAAACTGGCGCACCAGCGCGTTGTCAAAACCGTGGGCTTCGGGCGCCCGGTAGGCGGCCAGGTAGGTGACTGGCACGTCCTTGACCTCTGCCACCGGGTACATCACAAAGAAGTTGGCGCGCATGGAACCCCAGTCCACCTTGCGCAGGCTGGTGATGCGGGCCTCGTTCTGTACGCCGCCCATATCGAACTGCAAGCGGTCACCCAGCTGCAGGCCCAGCGTCTGGGCAATGCCCTCTTCCACACTGATGGCGCCCTCTTCACCCGGCGTCCAGCGCCCCGCCACCACCTGGTTATGGGGTGGCGCCTCCACAGCGTTGGACAGGTTGAACTCACGGTCCACCAGACGCTTGGCACGGTCGTCGGTGTAGCTGTCGGGGCCCACCGGCTTGCCGTTCACGGCCACCAGGCGGCCCCGGATCATGGGGTACCAGTCGTACCGGGTCACGCCGCTGTCCTTGAGCGTCTGCTGAAAGGCTGCGGACTGGTCTGGCATCACATTGATGACAAAACGGTTGGGCGCGTCGGGCGGGGTCGCCTTGCGCCAGCTGCTGATCAGGTCGGTACGCAGCAACACCAGCAGCACCAGGGCCAGCAGGCCCACCGCCAGACTGCTGACCTGCACCACGGCATAGGCCGGGCGCGCAGATATCTGCCGCGTGGCCAGCACGAGCCAGCGCGGTGCGGTGCTTTCGTTCACGCTCTTGCGCAGCAGCTTGACCGCCACCCATGACAGGCCCGCAAACAGCGCCACGGCACCCGCAAAGCCACCCACGGCAATCAGGCCCAGCTTGATGTCGCTGCTCACCGCCAGCAACAGCGCAGCAAAGCCCGCAATGCCGATACCCAGCACAGCCAGCGAGGCAGGCTTGAGCCCCCCCACATCACGCCGGATCACCCGCAACGGCGGCACCTGCGCCAACTGCAGCACCGGCGGCAAGCCAAACGCAAACAGCAGCGTGAGCCCCATGCCCAGGCCAAACACCACCGGCCACAGGCTGGGCGGCGGCAAGGCCGATTCCACCAAGCCCGCCAGCAGCAGCACAAAGGCGTAGTGCACCACATAGCCCAGCGCCACCCCCAGCGCGCTGGCAAACAGGCCAATCAGCGCGAACTCGGTGGTGTAGGCGCCTGCAATGGTGCGCTGGCTTTGCCCCAACACGCGCAGCATGGCCGAGGCATCGAGGTGCTCGGCCGCAAAGCCGCGTGCGGCCAGCGCCACGGCCACGGCCGACAGCAGCGCGGCCAGCAACGCCACCAGGCTCAGGAATTTTTGGGCGCGGTCGAGTGTCTGGCGCATCTCGGGGCGGCCGCTTTCGAGCGACTCCACGCGCACGCCATGCACTTCGGGCTTCTTGACCTCGGCCACCGCCCACTCGTTGAATGTCTTGATGGCCGATGCCGGGCCGACCACGGCAAAGCGGTGGGTCAGGCGGCTGGCAGGTTGCACCAGCCCAGTGGCGGGCAAATCGCGTTCATTGACCATCACACGCGGCGCAAAGCTCATGAAGCCCGCACCCCGGTCGGGCTCGATGACGATGATGCGCGCGATGCGCAGTTGCGCATCACCCAGCAACAGCTTGTCGCCCATGGCGAGGTTGAGCGATTCGAGCAGCGGTGCATCCACCCACACCTCGCCGGGCGCCGGGATGTCACGCGTCGGCTGCTCCAGCGCGCCGGGGGCATCCGCCACCGTGAGGCTGCCGCGCAGCGGGTAGCCCGGCTGCACACTCTTGAGTGCCACCAGCTTGCTGGCGCCGCCCTGTGCGTCGCTCGCGCGGCCCATGGTCGGAAAGCCCAGCGTGGTCACCGACTGCAACCCGAGCGCCTTGGCACGCTCCACAAAAGCAGCCGGCGTTGGGTTGTCGCTGGCCACCACGGCATCCCCCCCCAGCAGTTGCAGGGCATCGCGCTGCAGCCCGCCTTGCAGGCGATCGGCAAAAAAACCCACGGACGTGAGCGCGGCCACCGCCAGGGTGACAGCCACAATGAGCAGCCGCAGCTCGCCCGCGCGCAGGTCCCGGGCCAGGGTGCGCCAGCCAAGGCGCAGGAAAGACAGGTTCATGGGCAGACCTTAGCGCAAAGCGAACGGGCTGGCGGGCTGAGGGGTGTTAGACCGTGCTCAACGCGTCAGGGCCGCGGGGTAGTAGTTACGCCGGGTACGGTCGCCGCAGCTGTCGCCGCAGCTGTCGCCGCAGCTGTCGCCGACGCTGGGCCCGACGCGTCGGCCACCGCCGCAGGGGCTTCGTTGGAGGCGTCCGTTTTCACGGTCTGCAGCCGCTGCTCCAGCGCCTGCAACACCGGAGCAATCTGTTTGCCCACGCGGATCTGCGGGTTCGAGAAACCATCGGCCTTGCCCGCCTCGGTCTCGCGCTGCTGGATCAGCGGTACCGCCTTGGCAAACGCCTCGGAGAAGGAATGGGTCTGGCGCAATTGTTCATGAAACACGGCGCGGCCAAAAAAAGTCAGCTCAGACAGCCTGCCGCAGCCATACGAGGTGTGGGTGGCGTCGGCCGCCGTCATGATCAGGGTGCTGTCGGTGGCCAACGGTTCGACCCAGCCTCCTGAGAAGCAGGCGGACACCGCAATCACGCGGTTGCGGATACCCGCCTCGTCCAGCGCTGCGCGCAGCATCTCCGGCGTCACGGGCGGCACCTGCAGCGGCCAGTGCACCGCAGCCAGCTCATGGTTGCGCGCGCCATGCGAGGTCATGTAAATCACCAGCACATCGTGCTCGCGGTCCATGCGGGCGGCCAGCGCGGCAACGGCCCGCTGCAGGTTCTCGGGCGTCGCCCAGGGGTGGGTCTCGGCAGTTTCGGCATGGTTGAGCAGGTGCAGCACCCGGCCCTGGGCATCAAACCGCTCCTGCAGCAGCGTGCTGACCATGGTGCTTTCGCGGCGGAACACGTTTTCATCGGCATAAGGCGCGAACACCAGTCCATAGACATCCACGACACCGGGGCGCTCAGGCGCCAACGCATCCACCTGTTGTTGCCACAGCTGCTGCTGGTCTTCAAAGAGGCCCTGCGACAGCACCAGTGGCACCGGTTCTGGGGGCTGCGTCCCGTCGGCGGACGCAGCGGCGGCATCGGCCACGGCCTGAGCGTCTTCCTCCCAGGGCTGGTCCTGAAACTGCCACATGCCCACCCCGACCACCGCAGCCAACACCACCGCAAAAACCGCAGTGCGGACCCGCGAGCGAATGAAGCGTGCGCTCACCACCACCAGCGCGGCCAGCACCCATACCGTGAGCACGCCGTAGGCCACCCAGAAAAGAATGCTCGCCACCGTCCCATTCCACAACTCAGGCTGGTGAACCGCCACCCCCATCAGGGCATAAAGCGCCAGCAAGGGGGCGAGTGGCGCCCATGCCGACAGCACATACCAGGCCGCCAGCCCGCCCGAGGGGCCGGGCGCGCCAAGCTCTGGCGCCGGGGCAGGTGCGCGCTGTGCTGGCGCCATGGCCCACCAGGCCAGCCACAGCAGCACCAGACTGCTCCACATGGGTGTCAGCCAGCCACGCATGTTGAACTGCGCGGGGCCCAGCACCTGCAACCGGGCTGCCCCCACCAGCAACGCGCCGCTGATCAGCGACAACACCAGCAACTGCCATGGCGTGGGTGCAGCGGCCCCTGTGCGCGGCGAAAGGAACAGCGCAGCACGCAGCCCTTCGCGCATCCAGCCCCACAGTGAAAGGCGCTCCGGTGCGAAAACAGCCTTGATTGCAAACGGTGGTGGCAGGTCTTGCTGCGACCGGCTCAGCGAAACTTCAATCTCCGTGTGGGCCAGTTCTGGCCCCCACTGGCTGGGCAACGTGTCGGCCCAGGTGCTGCTGCTGGCGTTCAGGTCTTTCATGCGCGCATCATGCCATCGTGAGATGGCGCCTTCGGTGGTGGCCGGGTGGCGGAAGTACGAGGTATTGAGAGCGTGCGGGGCCAAGCCAGACGGCGATGAAGGACGATTGCCGGCCCCATCGTGCCAGAGCCAATCGGCGTTTGCATGAGGATTCAAGGCACTCTCACCGCCCCATTAAAACCAAAGATAATATTAACCACCAATTAAATAACAAATGACGTATACTCGGGCTAGTTGCCATCACTGCCCTTGACGCGAGCAGTCACCGCAACGCCAACGCCTACCTCAATGCGGTCTACCACCGCATGGCAGGCCGCCTTTTGCGACCGTTGTCGCCCAGTGGGTCTGAAGAGCTGCAACCCACCGAGTTTTTCGATGCTCACGCAGGTCGATGCAGGCCTGCGCCCCCGAATGCACCAGATTTCAAATACCGCCATTTCCATGGGCCAATACGTCGTTTCGCCCGCGACACACCCGACCGATTGCGGACGCTTCCGCGCCTCCTTTTCGGTCCATCGTTCCCAGGGCAACGGCAGCTACTGCCGAGTGTTCCGTTTTGACAAAGCCTTTGCCTCGCGCGAAGCTGCCCGGCTCTTTGCAGTCACCCAGGGCTGGCTGCAAACCTGCATGCCCCATCCCCCTGTGTGCTGAAGCTCTGCTGACCGCAGGCTGCATATCCCCATCCCAGTTGCTGCAGGCTCCCGCCCGCACTTCTGCATCCCAACGGTGCGCCCTTCGTTGCGCGCCATCCCTCAGAAAGGCTCCTCCATGAGCACCAAGATTTACGTGGGCAACCTGCCCTATTCCGTGACCGATTCCAGTCTGCAAAGCAACTTTGCAGAGTTCGGCAACGTGTCCTCTGCCAAGGTCATGATGGACCGCGAAACGGGCCGTTCCAAGGGCTTCGGCTTTGTGGAAATGGCGTCTGCTGAAGCAGCCCAAGCCGCCATCAGCGCGCTACACGGCATGTCCGTTGATGGACGCTCGATTGTGGTGAACCTCGCCCGCCCCCGTGAAGAAGGTGGCGGCGCAGGTGGCTACAGCGCCGGTGGTTACAGTGCGAGCAAACGCTCGGACATTGGCTATGGCACAGGCGGCTACGGCGGCGGTCGCTATTGAGCCCTGTGGCTTCATGAAAAAACCGACTCCCTGGAGCCGGTTTTTTTTGGTCTTGACCCATGTCTTTCGCAGAACATCAGACCACGGCAGGTCTCGCGTGCTTGACGCAGCAGCGGTATCTGACTCAAGGGCTGCACCGCTGCCGGTGCCTTTGCGCCAACCCATCAGCGGCGGGTGCCAACCATCCCGCTTCGCCCTCTCACATTTCGCCCCCAACCCGCGCGGGTGGCACTACCGGCGCCTGAGCCAGCTCCGGTTGCAGCACCAATCGGTGTGTGCCGCTGTAGCAGACAAACCGGCGGTTGGTCGCACGCCCGATGGCGCACAGGCCCAACTGCTGAGCCACGGCGTGGCCCATCTGGGTCATGCCGCTGCGGGACACCACGATGGGTACGCCCATCTGCGCGGATTTGATGACCATTTCACTGGTGAGTCGTCCCGTGGTGTAGAACACCTTGTCTGCACCCGACATGGGGACGGCCGTGGTGTCTGCAGCCACGTTGTCTGGGGCTGACGTTTCAGGATTCATCCACATCCAGCCAGCAATGGTGTCAATGGCATTGTGGCGGCCGACGTCTTCCACAAACGTCAGCAATTCCTCGCCCTTGAACAGGGCACAACCGTGCACCGAGCCGGACGATTTGTAGGTGGATTCCTTGAGGCGAATCGCGTTGACGATGCCGTACAACTGGCCCTGGGTAAGGAGGGCGTCGGGCAGCTGGATGCGGTCCACTTCGTCCATGAGCCCGCCAAACACACTGCCCTGGCCGCAGCCCGTGGTGACGACCTTGCTGGCCGTGCGCTCCTCAATGCGTGCAATGCCATGCCGCGTGCGCACGGCGGCGGCGTGGACCTCCCAATCGACGGTAATGGACTCGATGTCGAATACCGATTCGACCAGCCGCTGGTTGCGCAGATAACCCAGCACCAGCAGCTCGGGTTGCGCGCCCAGCGTCATCAGCGTGACGAGCTCGCGCTTATCCACGTAAATCGTGAGCGGTCGCTCGGCGGGGATCTGCACCTGCTCCCGCTCACCCAGTTCATTGACGATCTCCACCGCATGGGTCAGCGGAGCGTGGGCCTGCGTCAGACGCGGCAGCGAAGGCGTTGACAAAGCGGTGGGGGTGGACAAGGAACTCATGGGGCACATATGCGCAGTGTGGCACTACAGCGGTCAGCGCGCGGAAATGGACCGCTGCGCAGCCCGGTCAGCACACAAAAATAGCGCGGCCCTGCGTGGTAGCGCCTCGCCAGGCTGGCCCAGCAAAACGCGGGCACATCGCGGCCCAGTAAAAAAGCCGCGACCCCGACCGGGGAACGCGGCTTGGCGCCTGGCGCACACAGCGCGGTTCAGGACTTGGAGGCGGGTACAGCCGCAGCGGCAGGCACCTGCGTGCTGGGCGGGCTGCTGGCCGTGCCTGGGGGCGAATGTGCACCAGCGGCCTCGGCAGGCTTGGCAGCAGGCGGCGTGTAGGCGAATGGACCAGGGTCTGCACAGGCCGTGGCTGCGGCTGGCTTGGCCGACGGCGTGGTCTTGCGGTAGTGGGCCGCAACCTTGTCTTGCGACAGGCACAGCTTGTAGCTGTCCACCTTGCCAGCCCAGGCAGCCTTGGCCGCCGCCTCGGCAGCCTTTGCGGCGGCCTCTGGCGATGGCGCGGGCAATTTGGCGGATGCCAGGGTACAGAAGCTGGCTGTGCACAGCGCCAGCAGGGGGGATCGGAAAATTGACGTCATGGTGCGAGACCTCATACCTGTGCGGGCTGGCCCGCAGATGGTGTTGCTGCAGCATCGGCTGCCGATGGGTTGGCGCTGCGCTGGCGGGGGATCTTGCCCGCCTGGACATCGTCGTACCACAGCTCGTGGTGCTCCTTGGCCCACCCTTCGCTCACGTACCCCGTCTTCATGGCCTTGTAAGCGCCGCGCATGCCCACCGTACCCATGTAGATGTGACCGCAGATCAGCGCCATCATCCAGATCGCCAGGGTGGCATGGACCATGTGGGCAATCTGCATGTCGCCGCGCACGTCGCCAAAGCCGGGGATGAGCTTGTCGAGCACCAGACCCGTGGCCACCACAAAGATGCCAGGAATGGTGATGCCCCACCAGAACAGGCCCTTCTCGCCCGCGTTGAAACGGTGGGAGGGAACCTGATGGTCACCGCCCAGCATGCCGCCGCCTTTTGACAACCACACAAAGTCGGCCCGGTTGGCAATGTTGTCTTTGACGAAGGTGAGGATGATCACCAGCAGCGACACTGCAAACAACGGCCCCATGAAGTTGTGCACGTTCTTGAGCGCATAGGTGAGCCAGCCAAAAAGCGTAGCCCCCATGATGGGCAACAGGAAGAACTTGCCAAACGCCATGACGATGCCGGAGATGGCCAGCGCGATGAAAGCAAAGGCATTGGCCCAGTGCGCGGCACGCTCAAACGGCGTAAAGCGTTCGATGCGGCGAGGGCCTGTACCGTCGGGATGCTCATGCCCCAGGGGGCCCTTCACAAAGTAGAAGATGCCCAGCGCCAGCAGCACGATGGCAAACAGCGCCGCGCCGTAGGGAATGATCCATTGGTTGCGCACCTGGCGCCACGCCTCGCCCGCATTGGTGAAACGCGAGCCGGGGTACTGCACAAAGCGCTGGATCAGGTTGCCCGCCTCGGGCGCCTGCGTCACGGGCAGGCTGCTGTAGCCGGTCACGCCCTGCCCCACCTGGCGCCACATGGGTGCGTTGTTGCCGGGCTGCACCTTCATGCGTTCGCCGTTGGTCTGCTCGGCGTATTTGGGGTCGGCGCTGGCGTCGGGTTTGACCTGAAAGATGTTCTGGCTTTGCACGCCACCCACCGCAGCCGGTGCCGCTGTGGCGACCGGAGCCGCAGCGGATGCGTCTGGCGCAGCCGACGGCGTCTGAGCGCCCGACGTCCCCCATGCCAGGCTGGCCGCCAGGGCCATGGACCACACGATGTATTTCATGGTGGACCTCACTTCGCCTGGATGCGGGTGTATTCGTTCTGGCCGTACTGCTGGCGTGCTTTCAACTGCGCTTCCCAGCTGGTTTTGTCGCCAGCTTTCCAGCCAGGCTGTGTGAAGTTGCTGCCAGTGCCTGCGTATGGAGGGGCATCGCTGCGGATGCCCTGGCCCGTCTGCGGCTTCTCGCTGCAGGCGCTGAGCGACAACACGGCCACTGCGGCCGCCAGGGTCCATGGAACGGTGCGCCGCATCATGACTTGCCTCCTGCAGGCTGGCCTGCCTGTTGCGAACCGTAGGCCGTGCCCCAGCCCCATACTTCGGCGCCCTTGCCACGCTGCACCACACGGTTGCGGAAGATATCTGCCACCACATCGCCGTCACCGGCCAGCAGGGCCTTGGTGGAGCACATTTCTGCGCAGGCGGGCAGCTTGCCTTCGGCCAGGCGGTTGCGGCCGTATTTTTCAAACTCGGCCTGGCTGCCGTGGGCTTCGGGACCACCGGCGCAGAAGGTGCATTTGTCCATCTTGCCGCGTACACCGAAGGTGCCTTGCGACGGGAACTGCGGAGCACCAAAGGGGCAGGCATAGCTGCAGTAGCCGCAACCGATGCACACGTCCTTATCGTGCAGCACCACACCCTCTTCGGTGCGATAAAAACAGTTGACGGGGCAAACGGCCATGCAGGGCGCATCGCTGCAGTGCATACAAGCGACCGAGATGGATTTTTCGCCAGGTACACCGTCGTTGAGCGTGACCACGCGGCGGCGGTTCACACCCCAAGGTACCTCGTGTTCGTTCTTGCAGGCGGTCACGCAGCCATTGCATTCGATGCAGCGCTCTGCGTCACAGATGAATTTCATTCGTGCCATATGTGTCTCCTTGCGCGGCGCGATCAGGCGCGTTCCACGTTGCAGATCGTGGTCTTGGTTTCTTGCATCATGGTCACGCTGTCGTAGCCATAGGTGGTGGCCGTGTTCACGGCCTCGCCGCGCACCACAGGCGCCGCACCCTTGGGGTAATACGCCAGCAAATCCGCGCCCTGCCAGCGGCCCGAGAAGTGGAACGGCATCCACACCGTATCGGGTGCCACGCGCTCGGTGACCAGTGCCTGCACATTGAGGCGAGCACCCGTGGGCGAGCTGAGCCAGACACGCTCACCGTTGCGGATACCCCGGTCGGCAGCCGTCTTGGGGTTGATCTCGACAAACGCCTCCTGCTGCAGTTCCGCCAGCCAGGGGTTGGAACGGGTTTCCTCGCCACCGCCTTCGTACTCGACCAGACGGCCCGAGCTCATGATGAGCGGGAATTTCTCGCTCACCTTGTCGGCGATGTTCTTGTCCTGCACGGTCTTGTAGAGCGTGGGCAGACGCCAGAAGGCCTTCTTGTCAGCGTGCGTGGGGTACTTGGCCATGAGGTCAGGCCGCGTGCCATACAGAGGCTCGCGGTGCTGCGGAATGGCATCGGGGAAGTTCCACACCACAGCCCGCGCCTTGGCGTTGCCAAACGGGTGGCAGCCATGCTTCATGGCCACGCGGATGATCCCGCCCGTGGGGTCGGTCTTCCAGTTCTTGCCTTCTGCCTTGGCCTTCTCGGTGTCGCTCAGGTCGTCCCACCAGCCCAGCTTCTTGAGCAGCACGTGGTCAAACTCCGGGTAACCCGTCGTGATCTCGCTGCCCAACGAATGCGAGCCGTCCTCGGCCAGCAGGTTGACGCCGTCCTTTTCCACGCCGAAGTTGGCGCGGAAGTTGCCGCCGCCTTCCATCACGTGCTTGGAGGTGTCGTACAGATTGGGCGAGCCTGGGTGCTTGAGCTCCGGCGTGCCATAGCAAGGCCATGGCAGGCCGAAATAGTCGCCGGTGAAGTCGTAGCCGGTTTCCTTGTCCTTGCCACCCTTGGCCTTCAAGGTCTTCACATCGAACAAGTGCATGTTCTTCATGTGGGCCTTCAGGCGCTCAGGGCTTTGGCCGGTGTAGCCAATGGTCCAGACCGACTTGTTGATTTCGCGCAGGATGTCCTCGGGCACGGGCTCGTCCATGCCCTTGACCTTCTGCATCTTGTAGTTCTTCGACAGCTCTGTCGCAAACCCCAGCTTTTCGGCGAACTGGTGCATGATCATGTGGTCCGAGCGGCTCTCCCACAGCGGCTCGATCACCTTCTCGCGCCACTGGATGGAGCGGTTGGAAGCCGTGCAGGAACCGCTGGTTTCGAACTGCGTGGCAGCCGGCAGCAGGTACACCGCACGGTTGGGGTTCAGGTCCTCGGCCTTGCCGGGCATGGCGGCCATGGCTGCAGTGGCCGATGGGTACGGGTCTACCACCACCAGCAGGTCCAATTTGTCCATGGCCCGCTTCATCTCCAGACCACGGGTCTGCGAGTTGGGCGCATGGCCCCAGAAGAACACGCCGCGCAGGTTGGAGTCCTGGTCAATAAGCTCGTTGTTCTCCAGCACGCCATCAATCCAGCGCGACACGGTGATGCCGTTCTTGGACATCATCGCGGGCGTGGCGTACTGCTTCTTGATCCATTCAAAGTCCACGCCCCACACATTGGCGAAGTGCTTCCATGAGCCTTCGGCCAGGCCGTAATAGCCGGGCAGCGAGTCGGGGTTGGGGCCCACATCGGTAGCGCCTTGCACGTTGTCGTGGCCACGGAAGATGTTGGTGCCACCACCGCTCTTGCCCACATTGCCCAGGGCCAATTGCAAGATGCACGAAGCACGCACCATGGCGTTGCCGATGGTGTGCTGCGTCTGGCCCATGCACCACACAACGGTGCCGGGGTTGTTGTCGTGCAGCATCTTGGCGACCTTGAACATCTGGTCTTCCTTGACGCCGCAGGCCTCTTCCACCTTGTCGGGCGTCCACTTGGCCAGCACGTCCTCACGCACCTTGTCCATGCCATAGACACGGTCATTGATGTACTTTTTGTCTTCCCAGCCGTTCTTGAAGATGTGGTACAGCAAGCCAAACAGGAAGGGGATGTCGGTGCCCGAGCGAATGCGCACGTATTCATCGGCTTTGGCCGCCGTGCGCGTGAAGCGCGGGTCCACCACGATCATCTTGCAGCCGGTTTCCTTGGCGTGCAGCATGTGCAGCATGCTCACCGGGTGGGCCTCGGCCGCGTTGGAGCCGATGTACAGAGCGACCTTGCTGTTTTGCATGTCGTTGTACGAATTGGTCATGGCGCCGTAGCCCCATGTATTGGCCACACCCGCCACGGTGGTCGAATGGCAGATGCGCGCCTGGTGGTCACAGTTGTTGGAGCCCCAGAAGCTCACAAACTTGCGCAGCAGGTAGGCCTGCTCGTTGTTGTGCTTGGACGAGCCCACAAAGTACACGCTGTCGGGGCCACTGGCCTTGCGCAGCTCCTGCATCTTGGCCGTGATCTCGTTCAAGGCCGTATCCCAGCTGATGCGCTCGTACTTGCCGTTGACGAGCTTCATGGGGTAGCGCAGGCGGTATTCGCCATGGCCGTGTTCACGCAGGGCCGCACCCTTGGCACAGTGCGCGCCCAGGTTGATGGGCGAGTCGAACACCGCCTCCTGGCGAACCCACACACCGTTCTCGACCACGGCATCGACCGCGCAACCCACCGAGCAGTGGGTGCACACGGTGCGGCGCACTTCGATCTTGCTGTCGCCAATGCCAACCTTGGCACCTTCGGCGGCGTTGGATTTTTTGACCAGCGTGAGCTGCGAAGCAGCAATACCCACCCCCACACCCAGACCAGAGCGGCGCAGGAAGGAGCGCCGGTCCATCGTGGGCAGGGCCTGCGACAGGCCCCGGCGCAGGCTGTGAACAAAGGGAGATGCAGACGACGGTGCGACCTGCGCAGCGTGGGAGGACTTCTTGGTTAGCAACATGGCGCGCCCCGCTGTCAGAGTTGGGTGGTTTTGTAGTACTGCTTCACGTGGGCAGACAGGTGGTAGCCACCGCCTTTTTCTGGCGCCACGCGAGCTGGCTCAGCCACCGCTGCATCGGAGGGAACAACCTTGGGAAGCGCCACAACGGCTGCGGCTGCAGCCCCTACGGTGGCGGCGCCAGAGAAGAAGCTCCGGCGTGAGGAATTGGGCTGGCGGTTCTGCATGCTTGTCTCCAGAATGGCTGGCAGCTATGAAACGGAATTCATACAGTCTATGTCAGTGTGTAAAAGCCCGCAATCGAGCTTTACACCTCCGACTAACTAACTCATCTTTTGTAGCAACCTGAGCAGGCTCTTCGAGCCTCTCAGGGGCTAGTCGAGCATGTCGAAGCCCTGGGTTTCCACCGACACAAAGGCCCGTGTGAACTGGGCCAGCGCGGCATAGAAGCGCGCCTGCGGTTGGGCAGCAAGGGCATCGCACAGCTGCAACACCCAGGGCTGCAGATGCGTTGCAAAAAAGTCGCGCTGCGCCGTCAGGTTGCAGACAGCCATGTCATCCCCCGCGATCAGGTAGCGCATCACCTCGCACAGATAAGCGATGTGGTCTTCGGTTTCGGACATGGAATCGTCGCGCGCCAGCCCCAGCCGATCCAGGTCGGTGCGCAGGCGGGCCAACGGTTTCTCATTCAGAAAACCGCTCAGGTAATGCGATCCGTACAAAAACACCTCGGGCTTGCCCACACCACCAAAGAGGCGGTCGAATTCCTGGGCGATGGCGGCATCGCTTAGTTCACGGGCCGCGCCCACCAGCACCTGCCAGGGCTCTTGCAAAAACGCTCCGTCAGCGGGCGCCTCCGTCACGGCGACACGCAAGGCAGACAACAACTGTGCGTCTGGCGCGGCGTAGTACAGCTGCGACAGCAGACCATAGAGTTCGGCGCGTGCGGTTTCCTCGTCCAGCGCAGAGCTGCCGCCAGAGGGTGTCAAAGAAGCAGGTTGAGCGCTCACAGGTCCGTCACTTTCGTTTCGCTTTGGGAGGAATACAGGTCGATCACGCGGCAGTCACTGCACATCTTCAGGCGCTCCAGCGCCTCGCCCTGGAACATGGGGTGGCCCGACAGCTTGCCCAGCATGGCCTCGATGGCCTTGACCGTGCCAAACGGCTTGCTGCAGCGCACACAGGCCCAGGGCTTGGCCTCGTTGAGCACACGCAGTTGCGCACGCTCGGGTGTGAGCAGCAGGCGCGGCTGCAGGGTGATGGCGTCTTCGGGGCAGGTGGTGGCACACAGGCCACACTGCACGCAGTTCTTTTCGATGAAGCGCAGTTGGGGCAGCTGCGGGTTGTCTTGCAGCGCACTGGCGGGGCAGGCGCTCACGCAGCTCAGGCACAGGGTGCAGCGGTCTTTGTTGACCTCGATCGTGCCCAGGGGCGACCCCACGGCGGGCAAGACAATGGCCTCGGACCGCTCGGCCACGGGGGTGGGGGCCTGCTCGATGAGGTGGTCGAGCGCCATCTCCAGCGTGCTGCGTTTTTCCTGCGCCACCGCAAAACGTGCGGCCACGGCCGGGGTCTTCTGGCGCGTCTGGCCCAGGGCCTGCAATGAGGCGTCCAGCTCGGTGGGGTGCGCGGCGCGCAACAGTTGCACATGCGTGCCGGTATAGCCCAGCCCACGCAAGATCGCCTGCGCCACATCCATCTGCGCCTGCAGGCCATCCAGGTACTGCGGCGCCTCCTCCTGGGTCGCCAGCACCACCACCTGCGAGGCGCCGTAGGCAATGGCGCTGAGCCACAGGTCCACCCCGGTGCTGGCCGTGTGCCACAGCGCCACCGGAATCACGTTGGCAGGCACGCCCTGCGCCAGTTTCAACTGGGCGGCACGGCCCAGCTCTTCCACCAGCGCCTGGCCGCGCTCCTGGCTGTGCAGCAGCAGCACGGCGTCCTTGCCGCCTGCGGCGGTGTAGGTAGACAACAGGGTCTTGAGCTTTGTGCCCTGCTCGGTCGCACTGGGGTAGGCATAAGTCAGCGCGCCCGTCGGGCACACGGTGGTGCAGGCGCCGCAACCCACACACAGATTGGGGTTCACCTTGATTTGCTGGCGGCTTTTGTCGCTGGCAATGGCCTCCGCCGAGCAGATGTCCACGCAGGCGTTGCAGCCCACGGTGGCGTTGCGGCTGTGGGCGCAGAGCTTTTGTTTGTAGACAAAAAACTTGGGCTTCTCGAACTCGCCCACCAGCTCGCGCAGCTGGAGCAGTGTGGCCATATCACCACCACGGTGCCCATCCCAGCGCAGGTAGCCCTGCGGCAGCGCGTGCTGCAAGAAGGTGGGCGTGGCGGTGGGCGAGCGCAAGTCCAGCACCAGGTCAAAACGCTCGGTCTGCGCCGTGGCCTCGCGGGTGAAGTCGATGGCACCTGCCACCTGGCAGACCTTCACGCAGGCGCGGTGCGACTGGCAGGCAGCCAGGTCAATCTGGTAGTCGAGGCCAATGGCGTTCTCGGGACAGGCGGCCACGCAGGCGTTGCAGCGCGTGCACAAGTCCAGGTCGATAGGGTTATCCGCCGCCCATTGCAGCTCAAACGCGCCCAGCCAACCCGTGAGGCCCGTGATGCGCCCGCCCAGCACCGGGAAGCGCCGCGCCTGTGCACCACCGGCGTTGCCAGGGCCCTGCGTGAACAGGGTCACATCCAGCACATCCGACACCAGGGCAGCCACCTGCTCGGCCTGATCGAGCGGGCCAATGATGAGCAAGCGGCCCGTGCTCTTGTAGGTGACTGTGGGCACGGGCGGTGGGTCGGGCAACCGGGCTGCGGCCAGCAGCGCGGCGATCTTGGGGCTGGCCTTGGCTGCATCGCGGCTCCAGCCACCGGTTTCGCGGATATTCACAAACCGGATGGGCGACACCGCACCTTCGGTCTGTTGGCCCAGGTCGCCAAACAGCCTCTGCTCTTGCGTGCAGGCCACCACCACATCGTCACCCGACTGGATGGCCTTCTGAAAGGCCCCCGCTTCGCGCCGACACAGGGTGGAGTGGAGGGTCAGGTCTTCATGCAGTGCCGCGCCCAACGCCTTCGCGTTGAGGGGCATCGTCTGGTTGCAGTCGCAGATGAGCGTCGTGGTCATTTTGGGTGTGGCTGGCTGGCATGGCCACCGCGCCCGTGTGGGAGCGCGTGGCCATCTCAGGCTCGCTGGAGGGGGCGCTAGGAATAGCGTTGCATACCCCGGACTGTGCCACGGCTGAGGGAGTTTCCCCCTCCGCATCATCCCGAGGCTGAGCGATGGCAGGGGCTATTGCCTCTGCGTCCGCAGGGGTTTCTACGGCAGCACCACCGACCGGGACATCAGGCGCTGTATCAGCCTTCTTCTCATGGTCAAAAAAGCCCATCGCGTGGGCACTGGCCATCTTGCGCAACATGCCCTCGGGCAACGGGTCGGGCTGGGTGTAGTCGCCGATGTAGATATCGAGGCCATCCATCACGTTGAAGTGCGGGTCGGCAAACAGCTTTTTCATGGCCAGGTTGCGCACCTCGGGCGATACATCGCGCGCCACAAAAGACTTGAAATCGGACGCGGGCGTAAGCGCCTGGGCATCGGCCAGCGTGGGTGGCGGTGGCTCCTCGGGGGTGATGGGCGTCGGTGCAGTGGGCGCTGCCACAGCCACCGTCTGTGCTGGCGCCGGGGTTGCCACCTGGGGGGCCGGAGCGGGCGGCGGCTCCTCCACCGGCTTGCCCTCGCGCACCTCCTGCTTGCGGCGCGACCAGCGGCCCAGAAACCCGTCAGCCATGGCCGCCACCTCCACCACGCGTTTTTTCGGTGGACACGGAGGCCGGGTTGCCAAACCGGTCCTGCAGCGTGCGAAAGCTGTCCGGCCGCTTGCGGCGCTTGGGTTCGGGCTGGTAATGCTCGGCCACAAAGGCGCTCAGCGCTTCCACCACTTCGGGCGCCGCAGGCACCTGTTCCACCGTTTCCTGCGCGTCGAGCCAGCGACCCGCGTCGTGGTAGCTCAGGCTCACGGCCACGGGGCGGGCCAGCGGGATTTCGCCGGTGCCGGGGTCGTCATCGCGGCGCCACATCACAAACCAACACGGGGCAGGCGAAGTGAGGTTCAGGTGGTAGCCCTCGGCGTCGTCGCGGAACAGTTCCACACGAAAGCCCGGAAACAACCAGCGCTGCTCCCGCTCGTCCTGGATCAGCGGACGGGGTTCGGAGCCAAAGGTGGGCTCGTGGATCACCACCTCGGCCAGCGACCAGCGCCAGGGCTGCCAACGGTTGTCAATGTGCTCGCACCGCATGATCACGGCAACGTCGGTGTAGGGGCGCTCAGTCATGGGCGCTGACTTTACCCCGGCGCAAGGCCATCGGCGGCAATGCCCGCAAAGCCCCGCAACCCGCGTGCGGATCGCCCGGCGTCACACGATGTCACTGCCGCTGCCGTGCAGCACCTCCACCGCCACCGCGCAGTATTTGAACTCCGGGATCTTGCCAAACGGGTCCAGCGCCGCGTTGGTCAGCAGATTGGCCGCTGCCTCCACATAGGCAAACGGCATGAACACCGTGCCGCGCGGCGTGCCGTCGTCGCGGCGCACGCGCACCTGCACCATGCCGCGCCGCGAGCGGATGCCCACCAGCGCGCCGGGCGCCACACCCAGCCGCGCCAGTTCATCACCATGCAGCGACGCGGTGGCCATGGGCTCGATGGCGTCCAGCACCGTGCTGCGCCGCGTCATGCTGCCGGTGTGCCAGTGCTCCAGCTGGCGACCGGTGATGAGCACCAGGGGGTAGTCGGCATTGGGCTTTTCTGCCGCCGGGATCAAGCTGGCGGGCACCAGTTGCAGACGCCCCGTGGGCGTCGGGAATGTTTCGGTAAAGACGATGGGCTGGCCGGGGTCGTCAGCCGTGAGGCAGGGGTAGGTCACGCTGGAGTCGCGCTCCAGGCGGCTCCAGCTGATGCCCTCAATGCTGGCGTGCATGGCCTGGCGCATTTCGTCGTAAACAGCGGCCACGCCCGACTCTTCGCCTTCGTAGTTCCAGCCAAGCCCCATGCGCGCGGCAATCTGCTGAATGATCCACAGATCAGGCTGCGCATCGCCCGGCGGGTTCAGCGCGCGGCGGCCCATCTGCACCATGCGGTCGGTGTTGCTGGCGGTGCCGGTCTTTTCGGGCCAGGCGCTCGCGGGCAGCACCACGTCGGCCAGCCACGCGGTTTCGGTGAGGAAGATGTCCTGCACCACCAGGTGCGACAGGCTGGCCAGCGCGTGGCGCGCGTGGTTCAGGTCGGGGTCGCTCATGGCGGGGTTCTCGCCCATGATGTACATGCCGCGCACCTTGTGCGGGTCGCTGTCTGGCGCCAGGGCCTTGTGCATGATCTCGACCACGGTGTAGCCGGGCGTCTCATCGAGCTTGGTACCCCAGAAGCCCTCGAACCACGCATGCGCCCCGGAGTTGTCCACGCGCTGGTAGTTGGGGAACATCATGGGGATCAGCCCCGCGTCGCTCGCGCCCTGCACGTTGTTCTGGCCGCGCAGCGGGTGCAGGCCCGAGCCGGGCTTGCCGATCTGGCCGGTGACGGCGCACAGCGCGATCAGGCAGCGCGCGTTGTCGGTGCCGTGCACGTGCTGGCTCACACCCATGCCCCACAAAATCATCGACGCCTTGGACTGCGCAAACGCACGCGCCACCTCGCGCAGCCTCTCGGCCGGGACGCCGCACACGGGGGCCATGGCCTCGGGGCTGCAGCCCATCACGTTGGCCTTGAGCGCCTCGAAATTGTTGGCGCGGCCCTTGATGAAGGCTTCATCCACCAGACCTTCGTCGATCACGGTGTGGATCAGCGCGTTGAGCATGGCCACATCGGTGTCGGCCTTGAACTGCAGCGTGCGCCAGGCGTGGCGGCCGATGTCGGTCACGCGTGGGTCGGCCAGCACGATCTTGGCGCCGCGCTGTGCAGCGTTCTTCATCCAGGTGGCCGCCACCGGGTGGTTGGCCGTGGGGTTGGAGCCGATCACGAAGATCAGCTCGGCATGCTCCACGTCGTGCACCGGGTTGCTCACCGCGCCCGAGCCCACGCCTTCGAGCAGCGCGGCCACGCTGGACGCATGGCACAGCCGCGTGCAGTGGTCCACGTTGTTGCTGCCAAAGCCGGTGCGCACCAGCTTCTGGAACAGGTAGGCCTCTTCGTTACTGCCCTTGGCCGAGCCAAAGCCCGCGAGCGCTTTCGGGCCGTGGGTGTCGCGCAGTGACCTGAGCGTGCCCGCAGCAAGATCCAGCGCCTCATCCCAGGTCGCTTCGCGGAAGGTGCCCTGCCAGTCGGCACCGTAGGGGCGCACCTCCTTGGGCACGCCGGGCTTGCGGATCAGCGGCACGGTCAGGCGGTCGGGGTGGTGGGCGTAGTCGAAACCGAAGCGCCCTTTCACGCACAGGCGGCCATGGTTGGCCGGGCCGTCGCGGCCTTCGACGCTGATGATCTTTTCATCGCGCACGTTGTAGGTGATGAGGCAGCCCACGCCGCAGAACGGGCAGACCGAGTCGACCTTGCGGTCCACCTTTTGGGAACCGATGTGCGTCTTGGGACTGAGCGCGCCCGTGGGGCAGGCCTGCACACATTCGCCGCAGGCCACGCAGGTGCTCTCGGCCATGGGGTCGTCGAGGTCGAAGACGATCTTGGAGTCCGCGCCGCGCAGCGCGTAGCCGATCACGTCGTTGACTTGTTCCTCGCGGCAGGCGCGCACGCAGCGGTTGCACTGGATGCAGGCGTCCAGGTTCACCGCCATGGCCGGGTGGCTCAGGTCGGGCGCGGGCTGCTCGCGGCGCAGGGCTTTGAGGGCCGGGCGCACGGCCACGCCCAAGCGGTCGGCCCATTCGCTCAGTTCGCCATGCTGGCCTACCGTTTCAGAAGAATTTGAATCAAATTGGCCGCTAGCGCTTGATGAATAAGCACCACCAGCTATCAATTCAGGAGTATTGGCCTTTTGATCGTTCCACCGGTATCCCACGTCCGGCATGTCGGACAGCAGCATCTCCACCACCATCTGCTGGCTCTTGCGCGCGCGCGGGCTGGCCGCCTGCACCTTCATGCCTTCAGTCGGCGCGCGGCAGCAGCTGGGGGCCAGCGTGCGCTCGCCCGCGATCTCGACCACGCAGGCGCGGCAGTTGCCGTCGGGGCGCAGGCCGTCGGTGTAGCACAGGTGCGGAATGTCCACGCCGTGGCGCTGCGCGGCTTTCAAAATGGTTTCGCCAGCGTGGGCGGTGACGGGCTGACCGTCCAGCTCGAAGGCCACGCCGGGCTGCACGGCGGCAGATGTCAACACGGCGCTCATGGCTTCAACCCTCCGGGCAATTGTTCGGTCAGCGGGCTGTTGCGCGGCTTGGGCAGGTCACCCGGCCAAGGCCCCTCGCCCACCTCGTGCGGGAAGTATTTGTGGATGCAGCGGATGGGGTTGGGCGCGGCCTGCCCCAGGCCGCAGATGGACGCATCGGCCATCACCTGCGCCAGGTCGTCCAGCAGGTCGGCGTCCCACTGCGGTGCCTGCATCAACGCGGCGGCCTTGGCCGTGCCGACGCGGCAGGGCGTGCACTGGCCGCAGCTTTCGTGTTCAAAGAAGCGCATCACGTTCAGCGCGGCATCGCGCGCACTGTCGTGCTGGCTGAGCACGATGACGGCCGCCGATCCGATAAAGCAGCCGTAGGGCTGCAGCGTGTCGAAGTCGAGCGGGACGTTATTCAGGCTGGCGGGCAATATGCCGCCCGAGGCGCCGCCGGGCAGGTAGGCGTAAAGCTGGTGGCCGTCCAGCAAACCGCCGCAGTATTCGTCGATGAGCTCTTGCACGGTGATGCCTGCGGGCGCGAGCTTGACGCCGGGGTGCTTGACCCGCCCGCTCACGCTGAAACTGCGCAGCCCCTTGCGCCCGTGGCGGCCAAAGCTGGCAAACCACTGCGGCCCGCGCTCGACGATGTCGCGCACCCAGTACAGCGTCTCGAAGTTGTGCTCCAGCGTGGGGCGGCCGAACAGGCCCACCTGCGCGATGTAGGGCGGGCGCATGCGGGGTTCGCCACGTTTGCCTTCGATGCTTTCGATCATGGCCGACTCTTCGCCACAGATGTAGGCGCCCGCGCCGCGCCGCAACTCGATGTGCGGCAGGGGGCATGGCGGCTCGCGGTGCAGGTCGTCCAGCGCCTTTTGCAGCAGCGCGCGGCAGCCGTGGTATTCGTCGCGCAGGTAGATATAGATCGCCTCGGTGCCCACCACCTGGGCGGCGACGAGCACGCCTTCCAGAAAGCGGTGCGGGTCGCGTTCCAGATAGGTGCGGTCTTTGAAGGTGCCGGGCTCGCCCTCGTCGATGTTGACGGCCATCAGGCGTGGAGCGGGTTGATCCCTAACAATCCTCCACTTGCGCCCGGCCGGAAAGCCTGCGCCACCCAGGCCGCGCAAACCCGAGTCCTCCATGGCCGCGAGCACGGCCTCGGCGTCCATCTCGCCATTCACCAGTGCAGCGGCCGTCTGGTAGCCGCCGTGTGCGCAGTAGGTGGCCAGGTCGGTGTGGGCGGGGCTGACGCCTTCTGGCTGCGCAGGCACGCTTTGCTCCGCCAGCTCAGAAATATCAAAATTGATAGCTGCCAGCGCTTGTGGATGAAGCGCCAGAGCCCGATTTGGCTTCAAACCGATCGCGTCCAGCACCGCATCGACCGTGGCGTGTGGCACCGGGCATTGGTGCACCACCGCCACGGGCGCCTGCTCGCAGCGGCCCACGCAGGGCACGGCCTGCACCTGCACATCGCCCTGACCGGCCGCGCGCAGGCGTTCGGGCAACGCGGCCAGCAGCTCGCGCGCACCGGCCAGGCTGCAGCTCAGGCTGTCGCACACGCGCAGCACCAGGCGCGGGGCCTGGGCTTCGTCGCCGCGCACGATATCGAAGTGGTGATAGAAGCTGGCCACCTCATACACCTCGGCCATGGGCCGGTTCAGCTGCCGGGCCAGCGCCACCAGGTGGCGGTCGTGCAGCACGCCAAAGTGGTCGCTCAACCGGTGCAGGTATTCAATGAGCAGGTCGCGCCGGTAGCCCTCGGCTGGGCGCGGGCCCAGCAGCTGCGCCACATCGGCCATCGCGGCGTCTTCGGGCTGGCGGCCCTTGAGGCGGCTTTTGCGGCGGATGCGCTCGCGCATGTCGTTGACCGACACGGCGGCCACGGTGGGGGCTTCGGGGGCAAGGGGCATGGGGTGCTTTGTTTTTGTATGAAAGCGCCTGCATAGCTCGGCGCGCCGCCGCAGTGTCGGGCACCGCAGTGGCGGGCGTCAAATTGCCGATGCACATGGGTCGATCACAAAAACAAATGAAACCCTGTGTCCTGCGGCGTTTTGTGAATCAACCCGCGCCTGCAACCCGGCAGCAGCTCGTGCCGCGCAGGGGGGCTGCCGCCCGCCCCTTTCAAGGCCCCAGGAGCGCGAGAGTCACTGGCGGGCCAGCAACCCGCTGTGTGCCGTGGCGTGCCGCAACCAGTCCGCATCTTGCGCCAGCGCCAGCGCCGCATCCAGCGCCCGGGTGGGCTGCACCTGCCGGTGCGACATGAATCCGATGGGGGTGGTGAGCACCGGGCCCGTCAACGGCAAGGCCTCCAGCCCGTCATGGCCGCGCACGGCATCGACCAGCGCACCGGGCAAGACACTGCACACATTGCCAGCGACCACACTGAGCGCCAGGGTCAGCACCGAATCCGTTTCCATCGCAGGTGACACCGTGGCCCCCGCGCTGCGAAAGGCGCCATCGACCAGGCTGCGGTTGTGCATCTCGGGAGTAAGCAAGCACAGCGGCAGGGCCGCCGCATCCGCCCAGGCCATGGGCGGCCCCATCTGCAGACCGTGCGCCTGGCCTTGGGGCGGGCGCAGCGACCGGCGCAGCAGAAAGTAGTGCTCCACATACTGCGGCCAGGCCCGCAGCGGGCCGCCGCGTGCGGGCATGCGTTCGGTGTAGCCCAGCGCGAGGTCGAGCGCAATATTTTCGAGCCCCGCCTCCAGCGCCTGCGAGCTCATCGACAGCGCCACCGGCACGATGCCCGGGTGCCGCGCCTGCAACTGCGCCGCAAACCGCGCGAGGATGGGCATGGCCGTTGGCACGGCGCCCAGCCGCAACGTGCCGCGCGGGTGGGCGGCGTCGCTGCTCAGGTCCTGCTGCAGCACCTGGTGCTCGTGCAGCATGCGCTGGGCCGAGGCCAGCACGCGCTCACCTTCGGGCGTAAAGCCCTCAAAACTGCGACCTCGGCGCACCACCACCACGCCAAACTCTTTTTCCAGCGCGCGCAGGGCGTTGGAGAGGGCCGGCTGCGTGATGTGGCAGGCCTGCGCCGCCCGGCCAAAGTGCCGGTGCTCGTGCAGCGCCACCAAGTAGCGCAGGGACGCGAGCAGGTTCATGGCGCGGTGCGGCGGCTCAGAGAGATCAAGTGTTCTTGCTGATCGAGATGGAGGGGAACTTGTTGGAAAAGTCCTTGGCCTGCTGGGCGATCTTCACCGCCACATCGCGCGCCACCTTCTTGTAGATCTTGGCCACGTCCCCGTCCGGGTCGGCTACCACGGTGGGCTTGCCACTGTCGGCCTGCAGGCGGATGCTCATGTCCAGGGGCAGCGCGCCCAGGTAGTCCATGTTGTATTCGGCGGCCATCTTCTTGCCGCCATCGGCGCCAAAGATGTGCTCCACATGGCCGCAGTTGCTGCACACGTGCGCGGCCATGTTCTCGACGATGCCGAGGATGGGCACGCCCACCTTCTCAAACATCTTGATGCCCTTCTTGGCGTCCAGCAGCGCGATGTCTTGCGGGGTGGTCACGATGACAGCGCCGGTCATGGGCACGCGCTGGCTGAGCGTGAGCTGGATGTCGCCGGTGCCGGGCGGCATGTCGATGATGAGGTAGTCGAGGTCTTTCCAGTTGGTCTGGCGCAGCAGCTGCTCCAGCGCCTGGGTGGCCATGGGGCCGCGCCAGATCATGGCTTCGTCCTGGTCCACCAGAAAGCCGATGGACATGACCTGCACGCCGTAGTTTTCGAGCGGCTCCATGGTCTTGCCGTCTTCGCTCTCGGGGCGGCGGTTGATGCCCAGCATCATGGGCTGGCTGGGGCCGTAGATGTCGGCGTCCAGCACGCCTACGCTGGCGCCCTCGGCGGCCAGGGCCAGGGCCAGGTTGGCGGCCGTGGTGCTTTTGCCCACGCCGCCCTTGCCCGAGGCCACGGCGATGATGTTCTTGACCTGCGGCAACAGCTGCACGCCGCGCTGCACGGCATGCGCGATCACCTTGGTGGTGATGTTGACCGACACGTTGTCCACCCCGGCCACGCCCTTGGCGGCGGCCACCAGGCTGCGGCGCAGCTCGGGCACCAGGCTCTTGGCGGGGTAGCCCAGCTCTACATCAAAGGCCACATCGCCACCGGTGATCTGCACATTGCGCAAGGCGCGCGTGCTCACAAAATCCTTGCCCGTATGGGGGTCCAGCACGCTGGAAAGTGCGGCCAAAAGGCCCTGTTCGGTGACTGCCATTCAAATAACTCCTGTGGGGCCGGTAGTCTATTCCCAAGCTCCCGCCCCCTGCCGCTGAAGGACAATGCGCACCGCATTGCATCGTCGCTCTCTCCAAAAAAAGGCCTCCCGTGAAATTCAAGATGTCCGAGAACTCCCTGTTTGCCGTGCTGCTGCGCTCGCCGTGGTGGATCAGCTTTGTGGTGGTGGGCCTCATCACGCTGGCGGCCGGGGCGCTGCTGCCCAAGGAATACTTTGTGGTGGGTGCGCTGGCGGGTTTCCCCATCTTTGTGGTGGGTTGCATGGCCGCCTGGAAGCAGCTGCGCGCCCCCAACCCCGCCAAGGTGGTCGAGATGCTGGAGGCCGTGGGCAGCATGCCCTGGCGCAGTTTTGCCGACACCCTGGCCACCGCCTGGGAGCGCGCGGGCTACAGCGTGGAGCGCCTGACAGGCAACAACACCAACGGGGCCGACATGCGCCTGACCCAGGGCGGCAAGACCACCCTGGTCAGCGCCAAACGCTGGAAGGCCGCAACCCACGGCGTGGAACCCCTGCGCGAGCTGCACGCCGCCATGGTGGCCAGCGATGCACCGGCAGGCGTGTATGTGGCCGCCCAGGGCCAGGTCAGCGACAACGCCCAGGCGTTTGCCCGCGAGCACGGCATTGTGGTGCTGCAGGGCGACGCGGTGGCCCAGCTGCTGCTCAAGCAGCGCTGAGACCCTCGCTGCGCGTGCGGCGGCCCGCCCATGCGGGTTTTCCCACATGAATCGCCCCAGGCGCCCCGCCACACTTGGGGCATCGCCCCGACCGACCGTCCATGCACACCCCTACCCCCGCCGCAGCCCCTGACGCCGCCCATCCAACACCCGCCACGGGCCTGCTGCTGACCGGTGGTGGTGCCCGCGCCGCCTACCAGGTGGGCGTGCTCGAAGCCATTGCCGACCTGCGCCAGGCCTGTGGCGAGGGGAGTGGCCCCAACCCCTTTCCCATCATCACCGGGACCTCCGCCGGGGCCATCAACGCGGCGGCGCTGGCCTGTGGGGCCGACAACTTTGACCGCGCCGTGCGCCGCATTGCACGCGTGTGGCGGCAGTTCCACGCCAGCCAGGTGTATGGCGCCGACTCGCTCAGCGTGATGCGCAGCGGCGCGCGCTGGCTCACGCTGGTGTCGCTGGGCTGGGCGTTGGCGCGCTGGCGGCGCATGCGGCCGCGCTCGCTGCTGGACAACTCCCCGCTCGAAAAACTGCTGGTCAAAATGGTGCCGCTGGTGCGCCTGCCCCGGCTGATCCGCAAGGGCCACCTCACGGCGCTGGCCGTCACGGCGTCTAGCTACAGCTCGGGCGAACACGTCACCTTTTTTGAAGCGGCCACACCCGTCAAGCCCTGGGTGCGTTCGCAGCGCAAGGCCGCCAGCGACCGCATCACGCACGAACATTTGCTCGCGTCCTCAGCCATCCCGTTCATCTTTCCGGCCAAGGGCATCGAGGTGGACGACCATGTCGAATACTTTGGCGACGGCTCCATGCGCCAGTCGGCGCCCATTGCCCCGGCCATCCACCTGGGGGCCGAGCGCATCCTGGTGATCGGCGCGGGCCGCATGCACGAACCCAAGGGCGATGCCGCCGCCAACCCCACGACCAACTACCCCACCCTGGCGCAGATCGCGGGGCATGCGCTGTCCAACATCTTTCTGGATGCGCTGGCAGTGGACGTAGAGCGCGTGCAGCGCATCAACCAGACCCTGTCGCTCATCCCCGAAGAAAAGCGCCTGCACAGCGCGCTGCGCCCCATCGAGCTACTGGTGATTGCGCCCTCGCAGCGGCTGGACGCCGTGGCCGCGCGCCATGTGGGCGACCTGCCCGGCCCCGTGCGCACCATGCTGGGCGCCCTGGGCGTCACGTCCAACATGGCCGATGTGCGCGGCGCGGCGCTGGCCAGCTACCTGCTGTTCGAATCCGGCTACACGCAAGAGCTGATGGCCCTGGGCCGGGCGGACACCCTGGCCATGCGGGCCGAGGTGTGCCGATTTTTTGGCTGGACGGACAGCGGCGCCGAGGTAAAGACCCGGCACCATGGGGAACCCACCTGAAGCACCCGGCGCTGGTGCCTCAAGGCTTCGGCAACCAGCCCAGGCCGTGTGCGTGCAGGCTTTGCACATACAGCCGGTCGGCCGTCTCGGTGATGGCCGTGGTCTCGGGGTAGGCGCCGCTCGGGTCCTGCAGGTCTGCCACCACCTTGCCATCGTCGGTGAACGCGATCACGTGGCCGTAGGGCTGGGGAATGGGCCACAGCGCACGCGGCAGGCGCAGGGTCAGGCTGCGCAGCCCGGGCTTGCCGGACATGTTGTCGATGGCCGCCCCACGCGGCTTGGCAAAACCCAGCCACACCTTATCGCCCTGCCCTCGCATCAGGTTGTCGGGGTAACCGGGCAAGTTGTCGAGCAGCACGCTGGCCTGGGGGCTGGGCTGGGCAACATCCAGATCACGGGCCTCTACTGCAATCTTCCACACGCGGTATTTGCCGGTTTCGTTGACGAACAAGTGCTTTTCGTCCTGGCTCAGCGCCACACCATTGGCAAAGCTGATGCCCCGGGCCACCACGCGCGTGGCGCGGGTGGCGGGGTCGTATTCAATAACCCGGCCAGTGCTGGCCTGCTCCAGGATGTCGAGCACGCTCGCTTCAAACGTGCCGCCCCAGTCCTTGGGGGCAAAACGGGTGGAGGCGTCGCTCAGGTACATCTTGCCGCTCTGGGCCACCACCACGGCGTCGGCGTAGCGGATGGGGTCGTTGACGCCCACTTTGTCGGCCAACACGGTGACCTTGCTGTCGGGCGCAATGGACAGCAGGCCCTTGACCGCATCGGCCGCAATCAGGTTGCCTGCCGCATCAAAGTCAAACCCCAGCACCCGCCCGCCGGTGTTGGCAAACACCTCCTGGCCCGATCCATCGGCGTTCATGCGCAGAATGTTGCCGCTGAGCACGGTGGTGTAGAGCTTGCCGTCCTTGCCAAAGGCAATGTGCTCGGGGCCCACCTCGCCTTTCAGGTCAATCATCTGCAGCTTGGCCAGGCGCTGGTTGGGTGCGTGCACGCCCTGGTAACCGGGCGCGGCGGGCGCGCTCCAGGCCACCGGCTGGATGGGCACAGGCCACGCCGCCAGGTAAGCGGCCACCACCAAGACGGCGCCACCCACGCCCCACCCCACCCGTTTCACCCATGTTCTGGCCATGTTGTCTCCTCATTGCATACTGGAATGAAGGGCATTGTGGTGCCATCGGCGGCCCGAGCGCACGCCCTGATTGGCACCTGAGCGACGCAGGCAAGCGGCTTGAGCGCCGCCGACGGCAAAGGGCGGGATCAAACGCCTAAAATCATGGGTTCCGCCTGAGAAAGCCGCTTTTCATGACGTCATCCGCACGCAAACTCTTCGTTACCACCGCCCTGCCGTACGCCAACGGCAACTTCCACATCGGCCACATCATGGAATACATCCAGGCCGACATCTGGGTGCGGTACCAGCGCATGCAGGGCAACGCGGTCAACTTCTGCGGAGCCGACGACACCCACGGCGCGCCCATCATGATTGCCGCCGAAAAGGCGGGCAAAACGCCCCAGCAGTTCGTGGCCGACATCGCTGCGGGCCGCAAGCAGTACCTGGACGGCTTTCACATCAGCTTTGACAACTGGCACAGCACCGATGCGCCCGAAAACCACGAGCTGGCCCGCCAGATCTACCGCGACCTGCGCGACCGCGCCGACGGCAGCCTGATCGAGGTTCGCACCATCGAACAGTTCTTCGACCCCGAGAAGAACATGTTCCTGCCCGACCGCTACATCAAGGGCGAATGCCCCAAGTGCCACGCCAAGGACCAGTACGGCGACAACTGCGAGGTGTGCGGCACCGTGTACGCCCCCACCGACCTGATCAACCCCTTCTCGGCCCTGAGCGGCGCCAAGCCCGAGCTCAAGCACTCCGAGCATTTCTTCTTCAAGCTATCTGACCCGCGCTGCGTGGAGTTTCTGGAAAACTGGACTCAAGACGGCAAACTGCAGCCCGAGGTGGCCAACAAGATCAAGGAATGGTTCACCGTCCGCACCAACCCCGATGGCACGCAAAGCGAAGGCCTGGGCGACTGGGACATCAGCCGTGACGCGCCCTACTTCGGCATCGAGATCCCCGACGCACCGGGCAAATACTTCTACGTGTGGCTGGACGCCCCCGTGGGCTACCTCGCATCGCTGAAGAACCTGCTGGAAAAGCGCGGCGAAAGCTACGACGCCTACATGGCCGACCCGGCGATGGAGCAGTACCACTTTATCGGCAAGGACATCGTCACCTTCCACACGCTGTTCTGGCCCGCCATGCTGCACTTCAGCGGCCGCAAGACGCCCAACAACGTGTTCGTGCACGGCTTCTTGACCGTGAACAACGGCGAGAAGATGAGCAAGAGCCGGGGCACGGGCCTGGACCCGCTCAAGTACCTGAGCCTGGGCATGAACGCCGAGTGGCTGCGCTACTACCTGGCGGCCAAGCTCAGCGCGCGCAACGAAGACATCGACTTCAATGCCGAAGACTTCATGCTGCGCGTGAACAGCGACCTGATCGGCAAGTACGTGAACATCGCCAGCCGCGCAGCGGGCTTCTTGACCAAACGCTTTGGCGGCCAACTGACCACCAATTTCGGCACCACCGGAGCCGCACTGCTGGCCGACGTACGCGGCGCGGGCGATGCCATCTCGCAGATGTACGAAACGCGCGAGTACAGCAAGGCCACGCGCGAGATCATGCAACTGGCCGACAAGGTCAACGCCTACGTGGACCAGAACAAGCCCTGGGACCTGGCCAAGGACGCCGCCAACAACGAGGCACTGCACCAGGTGTGCTCGGTGCTGATCAACACCTTTGCCACGCTCACCCGCTACCTGGCCCCGGTGCTGCCAGGCCTGGCCCAGGCCGTGCAAGGCTTTGTGGGCGTGAACATGCAGCAGTGGAGCGTGGCGGGTGATGTGCAGGCCATCCAGCCCTATCAGCACCTGATGCAGCGCGTGACCCCAGAACAGCTTGAAGCATTGTTTGAGGCCCCAGCGCAGGCAGAACAAGCGCCGGCAGCTACAAAAACAATAGCAACACCCGGTGGAGAGGAAATCGCCCCCACCATCACCATCGACGACTTCACCAAGATCGACCTGCGCATTGCGCTGATCGTGAACTGCGAGGCGGTGGAGGGCTCGACCAAGCTGCTGCGCCTGACGCTGGACGTGGGCGAGGGCCGCCACCGCAACGTCTTCAGCGGCATCGCCAGCGCCTACAAGCCCGAAGACCTGGTGGGCAAGCACACCGTGATGGTGGCCAACCTGGCCCCGCGCAAGATGAAGTTTGGCGTGAGCGAAGGCATGGTGCTGGCCGCTAGCCACGGTGATGAAAAAGCCAACCCCGGCATCTACGTGCTCAACCCCTGGCCCGGCGCCACGCCCGGCATGCGGGTGCGCTAACGCGCGCAGACTTTGCAGATCAGGCGGCGGTCAAAGGCGCTGAAGGGTGCTGAACTGCGCTGAGGGCCTCCGCCCCCAGGCGACAAAGGAAGGAAGGGGCAGGACATCCACCCGCCCCGTTCCACAACGCAACGCAACGCCTCAGTACAGGTACACCGCGCCCGCGTTGGTTCTGCTTTCGTCGATCTGGTTGCCTCCAACTCCGTTCGACCCACCGTCTTCCGTCGATGCCCCCACGGCCAGTGTGGTGCCATCGCCTGACAACGCAACGCGGCCACCAAAACGGTCACCGGCACCCGTATTGGGTGCCTTCAGGTAGGTCTGCTGTGCCCAAGTGCCTGCGCTGCGGCGAAACACCAGCACAGCGCCTGCATCGGTTGCCGTA
Source organism: Acidovorax benzenivorans (assembly GCF_028680575.1). GTDB lineage: Bacteria > Pseudomonadota > Gammaproteobacteria > Burkholderiales > Burkholderiaceae_C > Acidovorax > Acidovorax benzenivorans. Next base: position 51,764 of record NZ_JAPCKI010000012.1, read on the forward strand.
GTGTCGGCCTGGTCTCCATTGAATCCGCGCGCATTGCTGTCGTCCCGGTACGACGGCACCACCAGCGTGTTGCCGTCGCTGGACATGGCCAGGTTGTTGCCGAATCGGTGGGGCGTACGGGTATTGGAGGCCTTCAAATAGGCCTGTGACTGCCACACGCCGCCCGCACGGATGAACACAAACACCGCGCCAGAGTTGAGCGCGAGGGTGTTGCTCGCTGGAGGCACCACGAATGTGCCGGTGTAATTGCTGCTGTCGCCGTCCATTCCAACGGCCAGCGTGTTGCCGTCGCCCGACAGATTGACCGCGACACCGAAGCGGTCCTGCGCCTTGGGACTCGGAGCCTTCAGATAGGCCTGCTGCGACCATGCCCCCGCATTGCGCTGGAACACGTAGGCCGCACCGGCGTTGGTCAAGGTGTCGTCCGCCGGATCGCTTGCCAGGGCGCTGCGCTCAAAGAACGCCCCCACCGCCAGGGTGTTGCCCACCCCGGACAAACTGAGGTAGATCCCAAAGAAATCTCCCGAGCCCGCGTTAGAGGCCTTGAGGTAGCTTTGCTGCGCCCAGTTGGTGCCCGTGCGGGTAAAAACATAGGCGGCCCCGGACGCAGAATAGGCCGCGTTGCCGTGCGTTCCGGTCAAGTCGCCGTCCTCGTTGTAGGCTGCAACGGCCAGTGTGTTGCCATCGTTCGAGAGGGCGACGAATGAACCGAATAGATCGCTGGCATCCGCGTTGTTCGCCTTGATGAAGGCCTGCTGCGACCAGGCTGCACCCGTGCGGGCATACACATAGACGGCACCTGAGCTGCTGGCCAGGTTGTTGGTGGCCGGCATCGTCGCAAACGTGCCCTTCTGATCGCCGCTCTCGCCGTCCGCGCCGATGGCCAGCGTATTGCCGTCGGCAGACAAGGCCAGGGCGTTTCCAAAATAGTCGTTGGCCTCGCCATTGGGGGCCACAATGCGCGCCTGCTGCGACCACGTGGCGCCACTTTTCGTAAACACGTACACCGCGCCGGTGTTGCCGCCCTCCCCATAGGCCCCAACGGCCAGGGTGGCACCGCTGCTGGACAGGGCCACACGGTTTCCAAACCGGCCTTCGACTGTGGTGGTGGAGGCCTTGAAGTAGCCAACGGCGCGCACCATGTCTGCCGCCACAGAGGCGGATGGCGCACTGCACCCACCCTCGTTGCAGGCTTGCACCGTGTACGTGGCATTCAGCCGAAGGTGCAGCAGCACCGGCACTGCGTAGGTCAGCCCGGTGGCAGCGGTCGACCCAATTTGCGCGGGCGCCAGCGGGCCCACGCCGTCCGGGTCTTCATACACCGTGTAGCGGGTTGCGCCGGGCGCCGAGGTCCAGGAAAAGACCAACGCCTTCGTCCCATAGGTAATGCCCAGGCCACCGGGCGTGGGGGGCGCCGGTGGAGGGGGCGGAGGGGGTGGCGGAGGCGAAGAGACCGTGCTGCAACGCACTCTCACTGGGGTCACGGGCGCCACAGCAACCCCGGTGCCAGCCTCTACCGTACAAACCTGGTCCACGGGCTGCGCATACACCGTGACGGCGTAGGAGCGGCCATGGGACAGCGGCAGGGAAAACCGGAAAACGCCATCGGCAGTCACCAACAGATCCGCAACGCCGTTGAGCTGCAACCTCACGGTACCCACCAGGCCTGTGACCGATCCACCGACGGTGTAGGTATTGGTGGTGCAGGTCACCAGGATGTTGGAAACCGGACCTGCCACCACACCCGAGCCGTTTTCCACCACGCAGGTCTGCCCGACGGGCTGGGTGCGGACAACGATGTGGTAGGCCAGGCCCTGAGAAACGCGGGTGGCATAGCTGCCGCTGGCCGTGATGGTCAGCTCCGCTTCTGTGCCATTGGCCAGGACGAGGGTGCCGACCAGCCCCGTCACGGTGCCGCCCACGGAATGTTGCGCTACGGGTGGCGGTGGCGGTGGGGGCGCAGCAGGGTCTTCGCCACCGCCGCAGGCCATCAGGGCTCCACTCGCAACCAGAAGAAATAGCCTTGCTGCCCCAACAAGCCTCGCCCACAGTGCCTCAGAAAAAGTTCGGTACATCGATGATTCTCCGGGCATGTGAACGGGGTGGGCGCTTCACCCCCCTCAGAAAGCGCGGGCGAGCCCGGCTCCCCTGGTGCGAGGGCAGGCGGGCTGACAGGGACTCTAGTGCGGGGGGACGCGCAAGCGCACCCCACTGAAGCAGGGTTGACAGATGCAACGGATTCGCCAGGGGCGTTTAGCGGGGGCTCAGAACCCCGAGGACTCGGTCGCGACCTGAGACAGGCGGCCGCTGCGCTGGCGGCCCTTACCTCAATGGCCCACGTAGCGCCCCGGCCGGTGGCTGATCCACAAGAACCCGCTCATCACCAGCACTGCCAGCACCGAATACGCCACCCGGTCCACCGGCACCACAAACAGCGCCAGCAGCACCACGGTGCCGTCAATCATCATCTGCACCTTGCCCGCGCGCATGCCATAGCGGCCTTGCAGATACAGCGACACCACGGTGGCCCCGCCCAGACTGGAGCGGTGGCGCGCCAGAAACAGGCAGCCCGTGCCCAGCAGCAACCCGCCCAGCAGCGAGGCGAACAGCGGGTTCAAATAGTCCACGTGCATCACGTGCGGGAACAGCTCGGTCAGCAACGACAGCAGGCCCACGCAGACAAAGGTCTTGATGGTGAACTCGCGCCCCATGCGCGTCCAGGCGAACCAGTAGAACGGCAGGTTGACCACAAAGAACAGCTTGCCGAACGAGATGCCCGTGACGTAGTGCAGCAAAAACGCCGCGCCCGCCGTGCCGCCCACCAGCAGCCCCGCCTGGTTGAACAGCATGAGCGCCATGGCCACAAACAAGGTGCCCGCAAACAGGGCCTGGGCGTCTTCAAAGGCGCCATGGCGCAAGGTGGCGGTGTGGGTGGCGGCGGGGTCCACGGCGGGGGGTGGGGTGTCGGGCATTGGCGGTGGTTCAGGCAAGCGTCAAAAAAATCAAACCCTCTGAGACCGTGTTGGCGATCTCCAGGGTGCCGTGCACACCCAGCAGGCAGCGTAGGGGCCAGCAAGCAATATGCCAAGGGCCCAGAGCCCCCAAGGGGGGTGTTCCACAAGTCCATCCAGCTACACAAATGGTCATTTTGTCTTTAAGCGCCGGAGGATACTGCCCCTTTAGCTATCAATATTGAAGCGCCGTGCTATCCACCGGAAAGGCGCGCCATACAAAGCGGCATGCCTTGCGTGCGGTACGGCACCTGTTCTGCGCCTTTTCCGCAACTGTTTTGCGCCTGTTCCGCGCCATTGCACTTCGCAGACAGCTCTCTACACTGGAGCCAGCCCCGCGCGCCCCACGAGTGAAAGCCTCGCACGGGGCGCCGCTCAGAACAGAAAGCACCCGCCCCATGCAGTTTTCATTCGTGTTCCACCCCCGCCTGCGCGATGCGCTGCGCGGCTACGACAAGGGCCGATGGTTGGCCGATGTGGGTGCGGGCGTCACAGTAGGCATCGTGGCACTGCCGCTGGCCATGGCGTTCGCGATCGCCAGCGGCCTCAAGCCCGAGGCCGGGTTGTGGACCGCCATCATCGCGGGCTTTCTGATCTCGGCCCTGGGGGGCAGCAACGCGCAAATTGGCGGACCGGCGGGTGCGTTCATCGTCATTGTGTACGGCATCGTCGAGCGCTATGGCGTGGCCAACCTGCTCATCTCCACAGCCTGCGCGGGCGTGTTGCTCGTGTTGCTGGGGCTCTTCAGGCTGGGCACGCTGGTGCGGTTTGTGCCAGTCAGCATCGTGATCGGCTTTACCAACGGCATCGCGGTGCTGATTGCGTTGTCGCAGGTCAAGGACTGGCTGGGCTTGTCCATCGACCGCATGCCGGGCAACTTTTTCTCGCAGATCGATGCGCTGGTGCGGCACGCAGACAGCGTCAACCCCTATGCCTTTGGCCTGGGTACGGCCTGTGTGGCGGGGTTGTTCCTCTGGCCCCGGCTCATGATGAAGGGCTCGCCGGTCATGCAGGTGATGGAGCAGCACACGGTGCGTACGTTCGCCCGCGTGCCCGCGCCGGTGGTGGCCCTGGTCACGTTGAGCCTGCTGGCCTGGGGGATGGAGTTCCCGGTGGAGACCATCGGCTCGCGGTTTGGCGGTATTCCGCAGGCGCTGCCGGTGTTTGCACTGCCCGACTTTTCGTGGGACACGGTGCGGCTGCTGGTCACGCCCACGCTCACCATCGCCCTGCTGGGCGCCATCGAATCGCTGCTGTGTGCCCGCGTGGCCGACCAACTGGCCACCGACCCGCACCACAAGAATCACGACCCCAACCAGGAGCTCATGGCCCAGGGCGTGGCCAACCTGGTGGTGCCGTTTTTTGGCGGCATGCCCGCCACGGGCACCATTGCGCGCACCGTCACCAACATGCGTGCGGGCGCCACGTCGCCGGTGGCGGGCATGGTGCATGCGCTCACGCTGCTGGTGATCGTGCTGGTGGCCGCGCCGCTGGCGCTGCACATCCCACTGGCGGTGCTGGCGGGCATACTGCTGCACGTGGCCTGGAACATGGGCGAGTGGCACGAGTTTGTGCGCCTGCGCCACTTCAGCAACCACTACCGACTGCTGATGCTGGGCACGTTTTTCCTCACCGTGGTGTTCGACCTGACGGTGGCGGTGGAGGTGGGCCTGTTCATGGCCTGCGCACTGTTTGTGCGGCGGATGAGCGGGCTCTTTCGCGTGGTGCGCCAGCCGCAGGCCGAAGGTGCACCAGCCACCGGGCATCCCGTGGCCACCTGGCGCCTGCACGGCGCGCTGTTCTTTGGGGCCGCCGCCAAGATCGACCCCATCATCCAGGCCGTGGAGAGCGGCCCGCCCGGCATGGACGTGGTGCTGGACGCGAGCGAACTGGTGGCGCTGGACACCACGGGACTGGACTCGCTGGCGCAAATCCTCAAGGCCGTGGCCGCACGCGGCGGGCGGCTGAGCCTGGTGCACCTGCACGAGCAGCCACGCTCGCTGATCGAGCGCTCGGGCTTTGGCGCCCGGCTGGCGGCGCAGGGGCTGGAAGACCTGCCGGTGTAAGAACCTGTTGACGCCCCGGCTACTTGCCGCCCTTGAACTCCGGCGCATCCAGGTCAGCGCCTGCTTGCGTGCGCAGCACGAACTGGTCGGGCCCGTAGACCACCGTGAAGACCTTGGCCTGGTTGGGCGCCTCCAGGTAGCGCCAGTCGGCCCAGGTCTCTTTCTTCAGCTCATAGGGCGTGACCTTAGCGGGCTTGCCCAGCAGGCGGCGCACCTCGTCCATGCGCATGCCGGGCGACACGCGCGCAAAGGTCTCGGGCGTGAGCACCTGGCGCAGCGCGGTCATGCGGCCGTCGGTACCAATGGTGATCATGTAGTTGACCTGGCCTGCGGGCTGGCGGTTGTACTCGAAGGTGCGGGCACCGCCGGGTTCGTCCCACACGTTCTCGGGGGCACCAAAGCGGTCGCGCACGTCGGCTTCGGTCGAGACGCCCTCCTTGAGTTCGCTGATGCGCTGGGGGTCGCAGGCGGTGAGGGCGATCAGGGAAAAGGCGGCAGCAACGCAATATATCAAGCGCATAAATTCGTCCCGGTAAAATCTTGGACCTTTGGTGCGTCACTGTGCCTGACGCGTTCCAAGAAAGAGATTCACAGTCCATGTCTATTTTCCGCCGCCCCGACTACCAGTCCGACGCCACCCAGTTCATCAACCAGCTCAAAGCGAGCCGTCCCGAACTGGACCAGCAACAACGAGCCGGCCGTGCCCTGCTTTGGGACAAGAAGGTGGACCGCAGCATCTGGAACGAATACCGCGAAGGCCAGGTCGAGCAGAAACCGTACGTCTACCAGACCAACGCAGATTGAACATAAAAATGGCCTCTAGCGCTTATCCATAAAGCGCTATTAGCTCATTTTTTAATAGCAAACAATGACCACTGCGAAAGCAGCCAACGTGGCCGATTCGCCTGACCTGTCCGCGCTGGATGCGGCGGGCATGCCCGTGGTGGTCGATCAGGTGGCGCTGGCGCGCCTGTACGGCGAGCCGCTGTTTGCGCTGCCCACCGACCTGTACATTCCGCCCGACGCGCTCGAAGTCTTCCTCGAAGCCTTTGAAGGCCCGCTCGATTTGCTGCTGTACCTGATCCGCAAGCAGAACTTCAACATCCTCGACATCCCCATGGTGGGGGTGACCAAGCAGTACCTGGCGTATGTGGACGAGATCCGCAGCCGCAACCTGGAGCTGGCGGCCGAGTATTTGCTGATGGCGGCGATGCTCATCGAGATCAAGTCGCGCATGCTGCTGCCGCCCAAAAAGCAGGCCGAGGGCGAGGAGCCCGAAGACCCGCGCGCCGAGCTGGTGCGCCGCCTGCTCGAATACGAGCAGATGAAGATGGCCGCTGCCCGCCTGGGGCAGTTGCCGCAATACGGGCGCGACTTTTTGAAGGCCCAGGTCTATATCGAGCAAAGCCTGCAGCCGCGCTTCCCGGACGTACATGTCGTGGAGCTGCAGGACGCGTGGCGCGATATCTTGAAGCGCGCCAAGCTTGTGCAGCACCACCGGATCACCCGCGAAGAGCTGAGCGTGCGCGAATACATGAGCATGGTGCTCAAGACCCTGCAGGGCCGCCGCTTTGTGGAGTTTGAAGAACTCTTCGAGCCCGAAAAAGGCAGCACCGTGCTGGTGGTGACCTTCATCGCCCTGCTGGAACTGGCCAAAGAGACGCTGATCGAGATCACGCAGGCCGAGGCGTTTGCGCCCATCTACGTGCGCCTCGCTTACACGCCGGTCTAGGTCGGCCCCGCTGTTCACCGCCCTGGCCGGTGGCCTTGGCTCACACCCTTTCCTCACCCGCAAGCCATGGCATCCCACGACTTCGACGTTCTCATCGTAGGCAGCGGCCTCGCAGGCCTCTCGGCCGCCCTTCACCTGGCGCCCACGCACCGCGTGGCCGTCATCACCAAGCGCACGCTGCAAGATGGATCGAGCGGCTGGGCCCAGGGCGGCATTGCCGCCGTGCTAGCCGACGATGACAGCTTTGCCGCCCACATTGAAGACACGCTGGTGGCAGGTGCAGGCCTGTGCGACCTGGCCACCACACGCTTTGTGGTGGAGAACGCCCCCGCATCGATCGCCTGGCTGCGCGAGCTGGGTGTGCCCTTCACGCTCGAAGGCGACCAGCTGCACCTGACGCGCGAAGGCGGCCACAGCGCGCGTCGCATTGCCCATGTGACCGACGCTACCGGTGCGGCGGTGCAGCGCACGCTGATCGACGTGGTGCGCGCCACGCCCGGCATCACGCTGTTCGAGCAGCACACGCTGGTGGACCTGATCACCACGCGCAAGCTGGGTTTGCCCGGTAACCGCTGCCTGGGCCTGTACGCGCTGGACAGCGACACGGACGAGGTCGTCACCTTCCGCGCACCGCAAACCATTTTGGCCACGGGCGGCGCGGGCAAGGTGTACCTGTACACCACCAACCCCGACACCGCCACGGGCGACGGCATTGCCGCCGCCTGGCGCGCGGGCTGCCGCGTGGCGAACATGGAGTTCATCCAGTTCCACCCCACGGGCCTGTACCACCCGCACGAAAAGTCTTTCCTCATCAGCGAGGCGGTGCGGGGCGAAGGCGGGCAACTCAAGCTGCCTCCTTCAGCCGGTGGCACGCGCTTCATGCTGGACCACGACCCGCGCGCCGAGTTGGCCCCGCGCGATGTGGTGGCCCGCGCCATCGACTTCGAGATGAAAAAGCACGGGCTGGACTGCGTGCACCTGGACATCTCGCACCAAAGCCCTGCGTTTTTGCAAGAACACTTTCCCAACATCCTCGCGCACTGCGCATCTTTGGGCATCGACATCACGAAGGAGCCTATCCCTGTGGTGCCCACCGCGCACTTCACCTGCGGCGGCGTGCTGACCGACCTGGCCGGCCGCACCGACTTGCCAGGCCTGTACGCCGTGGGCGAGGTGGCCTGCACCGGCCTGCACGGCGCCAACCGGCTGGCCAGCAACTCGCTGCTCGAATGCATGGTGTTTGCGCGCGCCGCAGCACAGGCTATCGCAGCAGCCCCGACCACAGAACTGCCCGCCGTGCCCGCGTGGGACGACAGCCGCGTGACCGATGCCGACGAGTCCGTCGTCATCTCGCACAACTGGGACGAGCTGCGCCGCTTCATGTGGGACTACGTGGGCATCGTGCGCACCAACAAGCGGCTGGAACGCGCCGCCCACCGCATTGCCATGCTGCAGGGCGAGATCAACGAGTTCTACGCCCACTTCCACGTCACACGCGACCTGCTGGAGCTGCGCAATCTGGTGCAGGTGGCCGACCTGATCGTAAAAAGCGCGCAACTGCGACGCGAAAGCCGGGGCCTGCACTACAGCCGCGACTATCCCGACATGGCCGCCCCGGCTGCCCCTACCCTTCTCGTACCACCGGTGCCCCGATGACCTACAGCGTCAAAGAAATTTTCTACACCCTGCAAGGCGAAGGCGGCCAGGCGGGCACACCCGCTGTGTTCTGCCGCTTTGCGGGCTGCAACCTCTGGACGGGCCGCGAACAAGACCGAGCGCAGGCCATCTGCCAGTTCTGCGACACCGACTTTGTGGGCACCGACGGCACGTTAGGCGGCAAGTTTGAGACGGCTGCCGCGCTGGCCGAATTGATCGCCGCGCAGTGGCCTGCAGGCGCGGGCCACCGGCTGGTGGTATTGACGGGCGGCGAGCCCCTGCTGCAGGTCGATGCAGCACTCATCGACGCACTGCACGCCCACCAGTTCCGCATCGCGGTGGAAAGCAACGGCACCGTGGCTGCGCCCGAGGGCATCGACTGGCTGTGCATCAGCCCCAAGGCGGGCGCCCCCTGGGTGCAACGCAGCGGGCAGGAGTTGAAGCTCGTCTGGCCCCAGCCTGGGTTTGACCTGCAGGCGCTGGAGCAGGACACCCAGTTCACCCACCGCTTTCTGCAGCCCATGGACGGTCTGCTGCAGCGCCAGAACACCGCCACCTGCATTGACGCCTGCCTGGCCCACCCCGCATGGCGATTGAGCCTGCAAACCCACAAGCTCACCGGCATCCGGTGAGCCGTTTTCCTTCTGGTCCCCGTATGTTGTTCACCATTTCCCAGCGTTTCTTTTTCGACGCTGCCCACACCCTGCGCCGCGAGATCGAGGCCGAAGGCAGCCGCCGTGTGCACGGCCACACCTACCACGCCGAAGTGTTCTTGACCGGCCCGCGCAACCCCGCCACCGGCATGGTGCTGGACCTGGGCCTGCTGCGCCAAGGCCTGGCCGTGGTGCGCGAGCAGCTGGACCACCACATGCTCGACGAAGTGCCCGGCCTGGGCACGCCCACACTGGAGAACCTGTGCGTCTTCATCGCCCACGCGCTGCCTGCCGACCTGCGCGCCAGCGTGAGCCGCGTGCGCGTGTGGCGCGAGGCGCTGGGCGACAGCTGCGTGCTGGACTTTCCACAGCCCTGACCGGCCCTGACCCTGCCACCGGCAGGCCCCCCCAAAGTTCACAGACTTCATCCAAGGAAGCCCGATGTTCCGCACCCTGCTCAAATCCAAGATCCACCGCGTGGCCGTGACCCAGTGCGAGCTGCACTACGAAGGCTCCTGCGCCATCGACGAAGACCTGCTCGATGCCGCCAACATTGCTGAGAACGAGCAGATCCACATCTGGAACATCAACAACGGCGAGCGCTTCATCACCTACGCCATCAAGGGCCAGCGCGGCAGCGGCATGATCTCGGTCAACGGATCGGCAGCACGCCGTGCCGCTGTGGGCGACCTCATCATCATCGCGGCCTTCGCCCAGGTGCATGAAGACCAGGTGCCCACCCACCAGCCCCAACTGGTGTTTGTGGACGATCACAACCGCCAGACCGAACTGCGCCACGCGGTGCCCACCCAGGCCCTGTGACGAACATGCAGCCCCCACACGACGGCCTGGCCGCCCGCAGCCTCGCCAGCGTCTGGCACCCCTGCACGCAGATGAAGCGGCACGAGGCCCAGCCGCCCGTGGCGATTGCCCGCGCACAAGGCCCGTGGCTGTATGGCACGGACGGCCAGCGTTATCTGGACGGCATCAGCTCATGGTGGGTCAACCTGTTTGGCCACAGCCACCCCCACATCCAGGCCGCGCTGGTGGACCAGTTGGGCCAACTGGACCATGTGATGCTGGCGGGCTTCACGCACGCGCCCGTGGTGGAACTGTCGGAGCGCCTGGCCGCGCTCACCGGCTTGGGCCATGCGTTCTATGGCAGCGACGGTGCGGCAGCCACCGAGATCGCGCTCAAGATGAGCGCGCATTACTGGCGCAACACCGGTCGCCCCGCCAAGAGCCGCTTTGTGGGCCTGGCCGGGGGCTACCACGGCGAAACCGTGGGCGCACTGGCCGTGACCGACATCGCCATCTTCCGCGAGGCCTATGCCCCACTGGTGCGCCTGGCCGATACCGTGCCCAGCCCCGATGCACGCGGCGCCCGGCCTGGCGAGACGGCGGAAGACGTGGCCCGCCGTGCCGCTGCAGCGCTGGAAAGCTGGCTGCAGGAGCACCACACCACCACGGCGGCCTTCATCGTCGAGCCGCTGGTGCAGTGCGCTGCTGGCATGGCCATGCACGACCCCGAATACCTGCGACTGGCCCGCGCGCTGTGCAGCCGCTACGAGGTGCACCTGGTGGTGGACGAGATCGCGGTGGGCTTTGGCCGCACGGGCACGATGTTCGCGCACCAGCTGGCGGGCATCCAGCCGGACTTCATTTGTCTTTCGAAGGGCCTCACGGGCGGCACGCTGCCCCTGTCGGCGGTGCTGACCACCGACACGGTGTACGCCGCGTTCTACGACGACGATGTGGCGCGTGGCTTTTTGCACTCGCACTCGTACACCGGCAACCCACTGGCCTGCCGCGCGGCATTGGCCACGCTGGAGCTGTTTGAGCAGCTGGATGCCCTGAACGCGAACACTGCGCTGGCGCTGCGCATCGACGCGGCCTGCGCGCCACTGGCCCACCACCCCCGCGTGCGCCACGCAAGGCGGCTGGGAATGATCTGGGCCTGGGACATAGACACCACCCTGCCCGACTTTGCGCGCCGCTACCACCAGCACGCCATGGCGCGCTCTCTGGTGCTGCGTCCTATCGGCCACACGCTGTACGCCATGCCGCCCTACGTGCTCGACGACGAAGCGGTGCAGTGCCTGGCCAGCGGCGCGCTCGACGCACTGAACGCCACGCTGCAAGAGGAGACCCCATGATTGGATGTTTTGTGACCGGCACCGACACAAGCGTCGGCAAAACGCTGGTGTCTGCGGGCCTGCTGCGCGCATTGGCAGCCCACCATCCCCGCGTGGTGGGCATGAAGCCCGTGTCGGCGGGCGTGGTGCCCTGGGGGGACGATTGGGCCAGCGAGGACGCGATTGCGCTGCGCTCCGCATCCACCCTGGCGGTGCCCCCCGAGCTGGACAACCCCGTGCTGCTGCTCGACCCGCTCTCGCCCCACATCGCGGCAGAGCGGGCCGGAGTGCAGATCGACATTGCCGCCATCGTGCGCAGCTACCACGCACTGGCCGCCCAGGCCGACGCGGTGGTGGTCGAGGGTGCGGGCGGCTTTCATGTGCCACTCACCGACACCCAGACAGGTGCCGACCTCGCCCAAGCCCTGGCCCTGCCCGTGGTGCTGGTGGTGGGGTTGCGGCTGGGCTGCCTGAACCATGCGCTGCTGACGGCAGAGGCCATCCGCGCACGGGGCCTCACGCTGGTCGGCTGGGTGGCCAACCGTGTGGACCCCGACATGGAGGCGGTGGAGGACAACATCGCCTACCTGCGCGCACGGCTGGGTGCACCGCTGCTGGCCGATGTGCCGTACCAGGAGCTGCCTGAACCCGGCAGCCTGGTGTTTGATTTGCCGAAGGACTGGCGATGACAGGCGCTACCCCCCCGCAGACGTCATGGCTCGACGAGATCCCCGCGCGCCTGGCCGACATCGAACGCGCCCACCTGCTGCGCCGCCGCCGCGTGGTGCAACCCGCTGGCGGTGCACGCCTGCTGGTGGACGGCCAGCCCATGCTGGCCTTTTGCAGCAATGACTACCTGGGCCTGGCCAGCCACCCCGCGCTGGCCGAGGCCGCACGGGAGGCCACGCGCACCTTTGGCGTGGGTTCTGGAGGCTCGCCGCTGGTCAGCGGCCACAGCGCCGCCAACGACGCGCTGGAGCACGAGCTGGCCGCCTATGTGCAACTGCCCCGCGCGTTGTACTTCTATGCGGGCTACGCCACCAACACCGGCATCATCCCCGCGCTGGTGGGCGATGGCGATGCGCTGTTCTCCGACGCGCTCAACCATGCCTGCCTGATCGACGGCGCCCGCCTATCGCGTGCCACCATCCACCGCTACCCCCACACCGACCTGGCCACACTGGAAGCACAGCTCGCTGCCAGCCCCGCACGGCGCAAGCTGGTCATCAGCGATGCGGTGTTCAGCATGGACGGCGACCTCATCGACATCCCTGCGCTGCTGGCGCTGTGCGAGCGCTACGACGCACTGCTGTTGCTGGACGACGCCCACGGTTTTGGCGTGCTCGGCCCCCAAGGGCGCGGCAGCCTGGCGCAGGCGGGGCTGACGGGCGCCAACGCATCGCGCCGCGTGCTCTACATGGCCACGCTGGGCAAGGCGGCGGGCGTGGCGGGCGCCTTTGTGGCGGGTGATGCCGCCCTCGTCGAATGGCTGCTGCAAAAAACGCGCACCTACATCTTTGCCACCGCAGCCCCGCCGCTGCTGGCCAGCGCGCTGCGGCAGAGCCTGCAGCTCATGGCGGCCGCCGATGACCGGCGCGCGCACCTCGCGGCCCTCATCGCCCAATTGCGTACCGGGTTGGCCAACCTGCCCGAGGCCCTGGGCTGGCACCTGCTGCCATCGCACACGCCTGTGCAGGCCCTGGTGATCGGCAGCAACGAAGCCGCACTGCACGTGATGGATGGCCTGCGCGCCCAAGGCCTGTGGGTGCCCGCCATCCGCCCGCCCACCGTGCCAGCGGGCACGGCACGGCTGCGCATTGCGCTGTCGGCCGCGCACACCACCGACGACGTAGCGCAGTTGTTGGCCGCGCTGCATGCGCTGGCAACGCCGTTGGCATGCCCTTGATGGGCCGCAGTACCATGCACAGCCCAGGCGACCTGCCCGCGCAGGCCCTCCCCCATCCTTTCAGCGAGACGATTCCATGCCCCACCTCACCATCGAATACTCGGCCAATCTGCCCCACTACCCCGAGGCCGAAACGCTGACCGCCCTGAACGCCACCCTGTGCGCCCACCCCCAGGTGCAGGACGAGGCGGACCTGAAGACCCGCTTCATCGTGGCGGACAGTTTCGAGATCGGTATCGCGCCCGCCAACCGCGCCTTTGTGCATGCCCAACTGCGCCTGCTGTCAGGCCGCACGCCCGAGGCCAAGAAGGAGCTGTCCGACCGCATCGCCGCCGTGCTGCGCGAGCGCACGCCGCGCCCCCAGGGCGTGCTGGTGCAGTTGAGCGTGGAGATCGTGGACATGGACCGGGGTTCGTACGCCAAAGAGCGGCTGTAAACCGGCGATGAACCCGGCGCCTGCCCCACAACATGCGGGGCGCTGGCGCATGGTCAGGTGCGCGGTCAGGTGTCCAGCGTGGCCGTCAACCAGCCCCGCAGGCTGTTGATGAACGCCCAGCCCTGCACGCGGGGCACATCGGCCACGCGCAGCACGGCCTCTACCACGCGGCCCTCGCGCAGCGCCACGGCGCGGCCCACGCCGGGCAGCAGGCCGCAGGACAGGGGCGGCGTCACCCACCGGCCGTCGATGAGCGCCGCGATGTTGCCGAAAGTGCCCTCGGTGATCTCGCCCGCCTCGTTCCACAGCACCGTGTCGAACACACCGGGCGTGGTGGGGGCAAACGCTGCGTAGTGCGCGCGGCGCGTGGTCTTGTAGCGCACAAACTCGCTGCGGGCCGCCGTAAAGGCCCGCGTGGCCAGTTGCAGGCGCACGGGCTTGGCCGTGGGCTGCAGGGCAAAGGCCTCGGCCCGGGGCGTGCCCGTGGCGTCCAGCAGCAGGCGCACGCGCCATGCGCCTTCGGCATGGTCTGCCGCCAGTGCCTGCAGGCGCTGCGATACCACCGCCCCATCCCAGGGCACGCCAAAGTGTGCTGCCGCCGACTGCAGGCGCGCCAGGTGCTCGTCCCGGTGCCGAAAGCGGCCCTCCTGCAACGCCAGGGTTTCGAGCAGGTCAAACGGCTGGCTCGCACGCTCGACAAATGCGCGCTTGTGCTGCCACTCGCTCCACTCAGCATCGGCCTGAGCGCCCGAGGTGATGCCACTGCCAATGCCACAGGTGGCGCGGGTCAGCCCCCCCTCGGCGCGCAGCACCACGGTGCGGATGGGCACATTGAAGGTCGCAGCCACGGCATGGTGGCCCTGCGCGTCGGGCGGGCCCGCCGGGCGCACCACGCCCACGGCGCCACAGTACACGCCGCGTGGCGTGGGCTCCAGCGCGCGGATCATCTGCATGGCGCGCACCTTGGGCGCACCCGTGACGGAGCCGCAGGGGAACAGCGCCGCAAACACATCCGTCAGCGTGGTGCCGGGCCGCGTGCGCGCTGTCACGTCCGAGGTCATCTGCCACACCGTGGGCAAGGCCTGCGTGGCAAACAGTGCAGGCACCTGCACGCTGTGCGGCAGCGCAATGCGCGACATGTCGTTGCGCAACAGGTCCACGATCATCACGTTCTCGGCACGCTCCTTGGGGGCCGTGCGCAGATGCTCGGCCTGCTGCGCGTCCTGCTCAGGGGTAGCGCCGCGTGGGGCCGTGCCTTTCATGGGCCGGGCCAGCAGGGTGCCGCCCTCCGGGACATCTTTCCAGTCAAAGAACAGCTCGGGAGACACCGACAGCACCTGCTCGTCTCCGGCCTGAAGGTGTGCGGCATACCCCCCGGGCTGGGCGCGCAGCAGCGCGGCAAACAAGGCCTGCGGCGGGCCCTGCAGGGTGCCGCGAAAGGGCGCGGTGTAGTTGACCTGGTACAGCTCGCCCGCCGCAATCGCCTGCTGGATCTGCGCCAGTGCGGTGTCGAACTTATCGCGCTCGGGGCTGTCATCCCACACCACCTGGGCGGGGGCTGCCGCTGCCCCGGCATCCTCAGCGTCGTCGGTCCAGGGCAGGGGGGCGTCATACACGGCAAACCAGGCCAGCGGGCCGTCGGCCGCATGGGTCTGCAACGCCGCATCGAAGGCAGCGGCCGCCTCGTAACGCACATGGCCCACGCACCAGCGGCCTTGCTGTGCGGCAGCAAACACGGCGTCGAGCACGCCGCGCACCTCATGCAGCGCATGGGCCACCAGCACCTCGCGCGGCGCCTCGAACCGGTGGCGCAAGCGCGCAGCGCCCGTACTCAGCGGCTGGGTGAAGTCGATGCAGCAATTATTGGTCAAAATAGGCAGTAGCGCAGGTGGACTATGCGCCAATAGCTATCAAAATATGAGCAAATAAGGAATACCGAGCACGCTCAGGCGGCACCCAGGTGCGGCACCAGTGCGCCCGTGGGCTGGCCATTCTTGAGCGCCGCCGTGAAGGCCAGCATGCGATCAATCGGCTGGCGTGCACGCGGGATCAGCGCCGGGTTCACATGGATCGCGTTGGCGCCGGTTTCCAGCACCCGCGCCACGTCGGCCAGGCCGTTCATCGCCATCCAGGGGCAGTGTGCGCAGCTCTTGCAGGTGGCGCTGTTGCCTGCGGTGGGCGCTTCGTAAAACGTCTTGCCGGGGTTGAGCGTGCGCAGCTTGTGCATCATGCCGTTGTCGGTGGCCACGATGAACTCGGTGGCGTCCATCTCGCGCGCGGCCTTGAGGATGGCGCTGGTGGAGCCCACGGCGTCGGCCAGGGCCACCACGTCGGCGGGGCTTTCGGGGTGCACCAGCACCTTGGCGTGGGGGTGCTGTTTTTTGAGCAGCTCCAGCTCCAGCGCCTTGAACTCGTCGTGCACGATGCAGGCGCCGTTCCAGAACACCATGTCGGCGTCCGTCTCGCGCTGGATGTAGGCGCCCAGGTGGCGATCGGGCGCCCACAGGATCTTTTGCCCTGCAGCCTTGAGCGCTCCAACGATGTCGAGTGCGCAACTCGATGTCACCAACCAGTCCGCGCGCGCCTTCACGGCTGCGCTGGTGTTGGCATAGACAACCACGGTGCGGTCGGGATGCTGGTCGCAGAACGCGCTGAATTCGTCGATGGGGCAGCCCAGGTCCAGGCTGCAGGTAGCGTCCAGGTCAGGCATGAGCACGGTCTTTTCCGGGCTCAGGATCTTGGCGGTTTCGCCCATGAAGCGCACGCCGCTCACCACCAGGGTCTGCGCCGCATGGTCGCGGCCAAAGCGGGCCATCTCCAGCGAGTCGCTCACCAGGCCACCGGTTTCTTCGGCCAGGTCCTGCAGGTCCGGATGCACGTAGTAGTGCGACACCATCACCGCATTTTTTTCTTTCAGCAGGCGGCGAATCTTGTCCTTGAGCGCCGCGCGCTCGGCCTGTGAAGGCTCGGGCGGCACGCGGGCCCAGGCGTGTTTGGTGGAGCAGACAGCGCCTGTTGCAGCCTCGTCGGGCTGCTCGTACTCCACGTCAATGCGGTTCAACACGGCGATAGTGCTCATGACAGCTCCTGCAGGCGCATCGAAAAATCGGTGGCCTTTACGTCCTTGGTCAGTGTGCCGATGGAGATGCGGTCCACGCCGGTGTCGGCCAGTTCGCGCAGCCCATCGAGCGTGACGCCGCCGGAGATTTCCAGAACGGCGCGACCGGCATTGATACGCACGGCTTCGCGCAGCATGGGCAGAGGCATGTTGTCCAGCAACACCATCTTGGCACCGGCATCCAGCGCCTCGGCCAGTTGCTCCAGCGTCTCCACTTCGATCTCGATGAATTGGGCCTGCGACGCTACCTTCTCGGCGGCACGCAGCACGGCGGTCACACCACCCGCTGCGGCAATGTGGTTCTCTTTGATGAGCACGGCATCGTGCAGGCCAATGCGGTGGTTGGTGCCGCCACCCACGCGCACGGCGTATTTTTGCGCCAGGCGCAGGCCGGGGATGGTCTTGCGCGTGTCCACGATGTGGGCGCGGGTGCCAGCCACCACATCCACATAGGTGCGGGTCTTGGTGGCCACAGCCGACAGCAGTTGCAGAAAGTTGAGCGCCGTGCGCTCGGCGCTGAGCAGTGCGCGGGCATTGCCCGTGAGCTCCAGCACCACCTGGTCTGGGGCGCAACGCTGGCCCTCTTGCACATGCCAGGTCATCTGCACGGTGGGGTCCAGCGCACGCAAGGCGGCTTCGGCCCAAGGGGCGCCGCAGATGACGGCGGACTCGCGCGCCAGGATGCGTGCGCGGGCGCGGCGGGTGGGGTCAATCAGCCCGGCCGTGAGGTCGCCAGCGCCTACGTCTTCGGCCAGGGCGCGGGCCACGTCGGCCTGGGCCAGGGCCATTACTTCGGTGTCTCTCATGGGGGTGTTCGCGGGGTGTAACGCTGCAGTCATGGGCCGCGAGCATACCGGGAACGCAAAGGCCACTGCGCCAGCGCAGGCCACTTCTCCCCAGGCTGAAAACCAATAAGTACACCCAGTATTGGTCGCATAGACTCGCGGCAATTTTTTGCCCATGGAGGCCCGATGACCGCCGCCAGCACCGCCACCGCCACGCCTTACGGCACCCTGCCCCCCGCATCGCCCCTGCCCCAGCGCCGCCCCGTGAGTCTGCCGCGCCTGGCGCAGATGCGCGCGGCGGGCGAGAAGATCACCATGCTCACCGCCTACGACGCCACCTTTGCCGCTGTGGCCGATGCGGCGGGGGTGGAATGTATTTTGGTGGGGGATTCGCTGGGCATGGTGTGCCAGGGCCTGCCCAGCACCGTGGGCGTGACGCTGGACACCATGGCCTACCACACGGCCAGCGTGGCGCGGGGCCTGCACCGCGTGCAAGGCACGGCCTGGCTGGTGGCCGACCTGCCTTATGGCACCTATGCCGAAAGCCGCGAGCAGGCGCTGCGCAGCGCCTGCGTGCTGATGCAGGCGGGTGCGCACATGGTCAAGCTCGAAGGTGGGGGCTGGACGGCGCCCACGGTCGATTTTTTGGTGCAGCGCGGCGTGCCGGTGTGCGCCCACCTGGGCCTCACGCCGCAAACGGTGCACGCGCTGGGCGGCTACCGCGTGCAGGGCAAGACCGACGATGACGCCCGCACCCTGAGCAAAGAGGCGCATGAGCTGCAGGACGCAGGCGCCGCCATGCTGGTGCTGGAGATGGTGCCCGCCGTGCTGGCCGCCGACCTGACAGCCGAGCTTCTGCACTGCCACACCATCGGCATCGGCGCAGGCAACGGCACCGCCGGCCAGGTGCTGGTGTTGCACGACATGCTGGGCATGAACCTCGGGAAGATGCCGAAGTTCGTGCACAACTTCATGCAAGACGCGGGCAGCGTGCGCGGCGCCATGAAGGCCTATGTGCAGGCCGTCAAGCAAGGGCGCTTTCCGGACAACGCCCAACACGCCTGGTAAGCCCTTCCACCGATTTCTCTTCGACTCTTTCCCGCCCCATGCTGATTGCCCACTCCATTGCCGACCTGCGCCAGGCCCTGGCCCCCTACCGCCGCCCAGCCTTTGTGCCCACCATGGGCAACCTGCACGACGGGCACATTGCCCTGGTGCGCCAGGCCAAGCCCCTAGGCGATGTGACGGTGGCCAGCATCTTTGTGAACCGCCTGCAGTTTCTGCCGCACGAAGACTTTGACAGCTACCCGCGCACCTGGGAGGCCGACTGTGCACAGCTGCAGGCCGCAGGCTGCGACGTGTTGTTTGCGCCGCGCGAGACAGACCTCTACCCCGAGCCACAGACCTTCAAGGTGCACCCCGACCCGGCACTGGCCGACATGCTGGAAGGCCACTTTCGCCCCGGCTTTTTTGTGGGCGTGAGCACGGTGGTGATGAAGCTGTTTGCCTGCGTGCTGGGCCAGACCGGCGGCACAGCAGTGTTTGGCAAGAAGGACTACCAGCAGTTGATGGTGATTCGCCACATGGTGCGGCAGTTTGCGCTGCCCATCGAGATCGTGGCGGGCGAGACCTGCCGCGCGGCCGATGGCCTGGCGCTGAGTTCGCGCAACGGCTACCTGGGCCTGGAAGAGCGCCAGGAGGCCGTAGCCCTGTCGCAGGCCCTGAAGCGGCTGGCGCAGCAGTGGCTGGACGCCAGTGACCACAGCACGCTGGAGGCCCAGGCGCAAGACGCACTGCGCGCGCGGGGCTGGGCGCCCGACTACCTCACGGTGCGCCGCCGGGCCGACCTGCTGCCCGCCACGGCCGACGATGCGGCAGGCTCGCTGGTGGCGCTGGGCGCTGCGCGGCTGGGAAACACGCGGTTGATTGACAACCTGGAGTTCTGATTAGCTATTATTTTCATAGCTACCAAGGCATATCCAACAAGCACCATCTGCCAAAAACCATCCAATCTTTTCAAATCCATCCGTTGCGGGCCAGCCACGGCACCAGCAAGCGGGTCACCACCTCGGGCTGCTCCATGGTCAGCATGTGGCCGCTGTCCGGCAGCAAGTAGTGCTCGGCAGCGGGCACCAGCGCCGCAATCTCCGCAGAACATTCGGGCGGCGTGAGCCGGTCGGCCGCGCCACACACCACCAGCACGGGGCAGGCCACCTGCGGCAGATGCACCCGCGCATCGGGCCGATGGATCACGGCGCGGTTCTGGCGCACCAGGTGGTCGGGGCCAGCGTCCAGCACAAAGTCCAGGTAGGCCTGCACCAGCTCCGCCTTGGCGGCGTTCACGGGGTGGAAGGCCAGGGCCACGTTGGGCTCGATGACCTCGCGCGCCCGGCCCTGTTCAAACAGCTCGATGGCCCCTTCGCGCAGCGCCCGCATGTCGGGCGTCTCGGGCCGCGCGGTGGTGCCCAGCAGCGCGAGCCCTGCGACCCGTTCCGGCGCCTGGCGCGCGGCCTCCATGGCGACCATGCCGCCCATCGACGCGCCCGCCAGCACCAGTGGCCCCGCGTGCTGCTCCAGCAGGCGTGCGGCAAAGTCCTCGATGCGGTGCAGGTTCACATCCTGGTGGGCGGTGGCGACCTCGGGGCGCAGCGCGGCGGGCAGCAGCGGCAGCACGCCGCGCCACATGCGTTCATCGGCGGCCAGGCCGGGCAAGAGCAGAAGTTGGGGGGAGTGAGACATGTTCAACAGGGGTGACAAGGGCATCACCAAGATGGTGCACGATCAGAAGACTGCAGACAGCCCCAGCTGCGGGGCACGAGCGGTGCACAAGCGGGACACAAACCACACATTGTGAACAGCCGATGACCCGTTGTCATCGCCCCCGGAATTGTTGCCCACGATGGCTCAGGACTTGCTAGCATGCCCTGCATATGCCCATCCACGCCGCGCTCCACCACGTCACGCATTACCAATACGACCGGCTGGTAGGCCTCGGGCCACAGACCATCCGATTGCGGCCCGCGCCCCATTGCCGCAGCAACGTCATTTCGTACTCGCTCAAGGTCGAGCCTGCGCAGCACTTCATCAACTGGCAGCAGGACCCGTTTGCCAACTACCAGGCGCGGCTGGTCTTCCCCGAGAAGACGCGCGAGTTCAAGGTCACGGTGGACCTGGTGGTGGAAATGGCGGTGTACAACCCCTTCGACTTCTTTCTGGAGCCCGAGGCCGAGAACATCCCGTTCAACTACAGCAGCGATGTGCAGCAGGAGCTGGCACCGTACCTGGCCACCGACCCGATGACACCGCTGGTGCAGGCCTATCTGGACAAGGTGGACCGCAGCAAGCAACGCACCATCGATTTCCTGGTCAAGCTCAACCAGCAGGTATCACAAGACATCCGCTACCTCATCCGCCTGGAGCCCGGCGTGCAGACACCCGAAGAGACGCTGCAAAAGGCCAGCGGCTCGTGCCGCGACTCGGGCTGGCTGCTGGTGCAGCTACTGCGCCACCTGGGGCTGGCGGCGCGGTTTGTGTCGGGCTACCTGATCCAGCTCACGCCCGATGTCAAGGCGCTCGATGGCCCCAGCGGCACCGACCACGACTTCACCGACCTGCACGCCTGGTGCGAGGTCTACCTGCCCGGCGCAGGCTGGATCGGCCTCGATGCCACCAGCGGCCTGATGGCGGGCGAGGGCCACATACCGCTGGCCTGCACACCACAGCCCTCCGGCGCCGCGCCCATCGAGGGCGGCGTGGACAAGGCCGAGGTGGAGTTCAGCCACGAGATGCGCGTCACGCGCATCTACGAATCACCCCGCGTGACCAAGCCCTACACCGAAGACCAGTGGCAGGCCGTGCTGGCGCTGGGCGAGCAGGTGGACGCTGACCTGGTGACGGGCGACGTGCGGCTGACGATGGGTGGCGAGCCCACCTTTGTGGCCGTGGGCGACCGCGACGCTGCCGAGTGGAACACCGACGCCCTGGGCCCCACCAAACGCGGCTTTGCCACCGAACTCACGCACAAGCTGCGCGCCGAATACGGCCAGGGCGGCTTTCTGCACTTTGGCCAGGGCAAGTGGTACCCGGGCGAGCAGCTGCCGCGCTGGGCGCTGTCGATCTGCTGGCGCGCCGACGGCCAGCCCGCGTGGCAGAACCCCGCGTTGTTTGCCGACGAACGCGACCCCTCGCACTACACCAGCGCCGACGCCGAGCGTTTTGTGCGCCACCTCACGCGCAAGCTGGGCGTGACGGACCGCTACATCCAGCCCGGTTACGAAGACACCTTCTACTACCTGTGGCGCGAGCGGCGCCTGCCGGTCAACGTGGACCCGTTTGATGCGCGCCTGGACGATGAGCTGGAGCGCGCACGCCTGCGCCGCGTGTTCGAGCAAAAACTCGACAGCGTGGTGGGCTATGTGCTGCCGCTGCAGGCAGGCGTAGGCGCGGGCACGCTGGCAGGCAGCGTGTGGAGCACGGGGCCATGGTTCTTCCGCGACGACCGCATGCTGCTGATCCCCGGTGATTCGCCCATGGGCTACCGCCTGCCGCTGGATGCCTTACCTTGGGTGAAGGCATCGGACGCCGAGCACCTCGTTCCACAAGACCCCACCGCGCCCCAGGGCCCGCTGGCTGCCGCCGCCACGCTGCGCGCACGGTATTCGGTTCCATCCGGCCCCGTCACCGGCGACCGCGACCTGCCCTACCTGGCGGGCGCCACCGCCCCTGGCGAGGCACGGCGCATGACGCAGAGCACTGCGGGTGGTGATAACGCGCGCCTGTCCGGTCAGCCCGACCCGCATGCGGGCGTGCAGCCCCCGGGCAAGTTCCAATCGGCCGCAGGCCTGTCGCGCACGGCCCTGTGCGTGGAGGTGCGCGACCCGCGCCGCGCCAGCGGCCCCAAGGCCGAGAAGGTGGGCGAGAAATACGGCGTTTTGTACGTCTTCATGCCGCCCCTGGCGCGCCTGGACGACTACCTGGATTTGCTGGCCGCCATCGAGGCCACGGCCGAAGAGCTGGGCATGAAGATCGTGCTGGAAGGCTACCCGCCGCCGCGCGACGCGCGCCTGAAGGTGCTGGCGGTCACGCCCGACCCGGGCGTGATCGAAGTGAACATCCACCCCGCCAGCCATTGGAAGGAGCTGGTGCAGCACACCGAGTTTCTGTACCAAGCCGCGTGGGAGACGCGCCTGTCGGCCGAGAAGTTCATGACCGATGGCCGCCACACCGGCACCGGTGGCGGCAACCACTTTGTGATGGGCGGCGCCACACCGGCCGACTCGCCGTTCTTGCGCAAGCCTGAGCTGCTGGCCAGCCTGCTGCTCTACTGGCACAACCACCCCAGCCTGAGCTATCTGTTCAGCGGCCTGTTCATCGGCCCCACCAGCCAGTCGCCGCGCGTGGACGAGGCGCGCAACGACCAGTTGTATGAGCTGGAAATCGCGCTGCGCGAGATCGAAACCAACCGCGCGACCTACGGCCAGGACATGCCGCCCTGGCTGGTGGACCGCACACTGCGCAACATCCTGGTGGACGTGACGGGCAACACGCACCGCAGCGAATTCAGCATCGACAAGATGTTCTCGCCCGACAGCAGCACCGGCCGCCTGGGCCTGCTGGAGCTGCGCGCGTTCGAGATGCCGCCCCATGCCCACATGAGCGTGGTGCAGCAGCTGCTGCTGCGCGCCTTGATCGCTCGCTTCTGGAAGACGCCCTACCGCGCGCCCGCCGCCCGCTGGGGCACCGAGCTGCACGACCGCTGGATGCTGCCCACCTTCATCCAGCAGGACATGCACGATGTGGTGGCCGAGATGAACGCCGCTGGCTATGCGTTTGACGCGGCCTGGTTTGCACCGCAGTTCGAGTTCCGCTTCCCCATGGTCGGCACGGTGAAGTCGATGGGCGTGGAACTGACGCTGCGCAACGCGCTGGAGCCCTGGCATGTGATGGGCGAGGAAGGCTCTGCGGGTGGCACCGTGCGCTATGTGGACTCGTCGCTGGAGCGCATCGAAGTGCGCGTGACGGGCATGAACGAAAGCCGCCATGTGGTCACCGTCAATGGCCAGCCGCTGCCGCTGCAAAGCACCGGCACCACCGGCGAATTTGTGGCGGGCGTGCGCTACAAGGCCTGGAACCCGCCCTCGGCCCTGCACCCCACCATTGGCGCCCATGCGCCGCTCACGTTCGACATCGTGGACACCTGGATGAACCGCTCACTCGGCGGCTGCCAGTACCACGTGGCGCACCCGGGCGGGCGCAACTACGACACCTTCCCGGTCAACGCCTATGAGGCCGAAAGCCGCCGCCTGGCGCGCTTCTCGCGCATGGGGCACACGCCGGGCAGGCTGGCGGTGCCGCCTGCGACCATCGAATTGCCGGGCAGCCGGGAGTTTCCGTTCACGCTGGATCTGCGGCGCAAGATGCGGCCGTAGGAAAGCCACCCCCTGAGTCGCCTGCGGCGCCTTCCCCCTTGAAGGGGGACGACGCCCTTGCTGCGGGGCGGCCCTTGCTTGGCGTCTCTGGCATCGGCCCCGCCAGTTTCGACGGTGCGGGTTACCCGCAGAGTGTTGTCGACCAAATGCCCGAAAATCGAGCGCAGTGAACCACCTCAACGACAGCCTCCCCACCCCCGACCCTTCCGACAGCGCGGCCCAATTGGCGGCTGCACTGGCGCCTGCTGCGGCGGCCGGGCATTTTGACGAGTTGCGGGGTGCCAGCGTGGCGGACGCCCCCGGCGCTGCCACTGCACCAGTCACTCCCAAATCAATAGCAAACAAGCCAGATATCACTGGCGCCTGGGGCCAATTCTTTGATCAATTGGGGCCCGAGGGCTTCCAGGACCTGGACCGGCGCATGCAGAGCCTGCAGCGGCAGGTGCGCGACAACGGCATCACCTACAACGTGTATGCCGACGCCGACGGCCCGCAGCGGCCCTGGTCGGTGGACCTGTTCCCGCTGATCCTTTCGCAGGGCGACTGGGCGCACATCGAGCGCGGCGTGCTGCAACGCGCGCGCCTGCTCAACCGCGTGATGGCTGACGTGTATGGCCCGCAGGAGCTGCTGCGCAAAGGCCTGCTGCCCAGCGCGCTGGTGCAGGGCCACCCGGGCTACCTGCGCGCCATGCACGGCATTCAACCCGTGGGCGGCACGCACCTGCACATCGCGGCGTTCGACATGGCGCGCGATGCGCAGGGCGACTGGTGGGTGGTCACACAGCGCACGCAGGCGCCGTCGGGCCTGGGCTACCTGCTGGAGAACCGGCTGCTCATCTCGCGCCTGTTCCCCGAGGCCTTCAGCCAGATGCATGTGCAGCGCCTGGCCGCCACCTACCGCGCGCTGCTCGACGGGCTGCGGCAGATGAGCCCGGGGGGGGCGGATGCGCGCATCGTGCTGCTCACGCCCGGCCCGTACAACGAGACCTACTTCGAGCATGCCTACCTGGCGCGATACCTCGGTCTCACGCTGGTGGAGGGCAACGACCTCACGGTGCGGGATGCACGCCTGTACCTCAAGACGCTGCACGGTCTGCAGCCGGTGCACGGCATCTTGAAGCGCCTGGACGACGAGTTTCTGGACCCGCTGGAGCTGCGCAGCGACTCGCGCCTGGGCGTACCCGGCCTGCTGCAGGCCATCCGCGCGGGCAACGTGCTGGTGGCCAATGCGCCGGGCTCGGCGTTCCTCGAATCGTCGGCGCTGCTGGGCTTCATGCCCGCGCTGTCACGCCACCTGCTGGGCGAAGAGCTGGCCCTGCCGTCGCTGCCCACCTGGTGGTGTGGCGAGCGCTCGGCCATGCAGGCGGTGCTGCCGCAACTCGCGCACAGCGTGATCCGCCCCACCTGGCCCATGGCGCAGCGCGTGCCCGTGCTGGGCGGTGCGCTGTCGGCGCAAGACCTGGCGCAATGGTCCGCGCGCATCGAAGCCCAGGGAGACGAATACACCGTGCAGGCCCACCTGCCGCTGTCGCAAATGCCCACCTGGCGTAGTGAAGCCGCTGAGGGTGCGGGCCAGGGCGGCAGCCCCATCGCCCCCCGCTCGGTGATGCTGCGGGTGTTTGCGGTGTGCGACGGACCCGGCTCGTGGCGCGTGTTGCCGGGCGGGCTGGCCCGCCTGGCCCAGGGCGACAGCGGCATCACATCCATGCAGCGCGGCGGCAGCAGCGCCGATGTGTGGGTGCAGACCGATGGCCCCGTGGACACCACCACGCTGCTGGCCCACAACCAGGCTGCGCCCGCCGTGGTGCACCGCAGCCGCCAGGTCACCAGCCGCGCGGCCGAAAACCTGTTCTGGCTGGGCCGCTACACCGAACGCACCGAGAACGTCACGCGCCTGGCGCGCATCACGCTGCAATGCCTCAACGGTGAAGATCAGACCTCGCAGCCGCTGCTGACCTGGCTGAGCGCCATGGGGGTGAGCCAAGGACTGGTGCTGCCGACCGTGCCTGCGGCCGGGCAGGCACGGCGCGTGTTCGAGCGCTCGTTGATCGCCGGGCTGACGCAGCCCGCGCAGGTGACCAGCGTGGGCTACAACCTGCGCGGTATCCTGGGTGCGGCCTCGGCCGTGCGCGACCGTCTTTCGCAGGAACACTGGAACCTCATCGTGCGCGCCGAGGCGGAGTTTTTTGCACCACGCAGCGGGGCCGAAGAGGACGGCGACTATTCGCCGCTGGACGCGCTGCGCCAGCTGGAAGTGCTGAGCGGCCACACTGCTGCCATGACGGGCCAGCAGACCGACCGCATGACCCGCGACGACGGCTGGCGCCTGCTGTCCATCGGGCGCCATCTGGAGCGCCTGGGCTTTTTGGCATCGGCGCTGGAAAGCGGCTTGCAGACCGGCGCCGTGCACGATGAAGGCGGCTTCGAGGCCATGGTGGCACTGTTTGACAGCACCATCACCTTCCACGCGCAGTACCAGCAGCGGCGTGACATGCCCGCCCTGCTGGACCTGCTAGTGATCGACCGCGACAACCCCCGCTCGCTGGCCTGGGTGGCGCAGACGCTGCGCGGACGCATTGCCAAGATCGAAGCGGCCGCAGGCACGCCCGGAGAGTCGGCCGCCACGGGCATCCCCGAAGCGTCCGACCTGTCGCTGGTGGCCCTGTGCGCGCAAGATGCCGAGGGCCGGTATGCAGCGCTGGAACAGTACCTGGGCCGTTGTGTGCGGGGGGTGATAGGCCTGTCGGATGTGTTGGCCACGCGCTATTTCACCCATTCCGTAGACGCCTTGCGCTACAGCATCGGAGCTTGAGCATGCGATTGCGCGTCATCCACGAAACGGTGTACCAATACAGCCCCGCGGTACAAAACGCCCAGCACATGGCCCATCTGCGCCCGCGCACCGGCATGGTGCAGCGCGTGCTGACCCACAGCCTGCAGGTGGAACCCGCCCCAACACAGTGCGAGATGGTGCAGGACGTGTTTGGCAACACCCGCGCGTTCTTCAGCCTGCCATTCACCCACGAGCAACTGCGTGTGCGCGCCGAAACGCTTCTGGAGACGGCACCACAGCCACCTGCGCCGCCCGGCGAACCCTGGGAGGCCGTGCGCGAGCGCCTGGGCTACCGGCGGGGCCAGCCCTACCACCCTGCCACCGAGTTCAGCTTTGCCTCGGCCTACATCCCCCGGCATGGCGACTTTGTGGCCTATGCGCGTGAGAGTTTTGCGCCCGGCCGCCCACTGATGCAGGCCGCCAGCCACCTGATGTCGCGCATCCATGCCGACTTTGCCTACACCTCCAACGCCACCGATGCGGGCACGCCCGCACTCGAATCGCTGCGGCTGCGCCGGGGCGTGTGCCAGGACTTCGCCCACGTGATGATCGGCTGCCTGCGCAGCCTGGGCCTGGCGGCACGGTATGTGAGCGGCTACCTGCTGACCGAGCCCCCGCCGGGCCAGTCCCGGCTGGTGGGGGCGGACGCCTCGCACGCCTGGGTGTCGGTGTGGTCCCCGGCTACCGCCAAGGACGGAGAAGCGGCAGAAAGCGAGGGGTGGTTTGACCTGGACCCCACCAACAACCGCGCGGCGGGCGAGGACTATGTGACCTTGGCCATTGGGCGCGATTTTTCGGATGTATCGCCGCTGCGCGGCGTGATCCACGGCGGCGACCACCACGTGCTGCAGGTGGGCGTGACGGTAGAGCCCATACCCACCACCACCACCGCCACGTCAGCAGCGGCAGAACCAGCCCCCGCCGTCACACCGCAGAAGGCACCAGAAAGTCCCGGCTGATCCGCGCGCCCAGATCGTTCACCCGCTCCAGAAACTGGGTGAGGTAGGCATGCAGGCCATGGGTCAGGATTTCATCGATGCGCGCAAACTTCAGGTGCGCCAGCAGCCGCCCCGCGTGCCGCTGGGTCTCGGCCGACTGGCTACTGCCCAGCATGTCGAGGTTGCCCAGCACTTCTTTCATGCAGGCGTGCAATGAGCGGGGCATGTCGGCCCGCAGGATCAGCAGCTCGGCCACGCGCTCGGGGGTGATCACGTCGCGGTACACCTTGCGGTAGGTTTCAAAGCCCGACACGCTGAGCAAGATGGCGCTCCAGTGGTAGAAGTCATGGTCTTGGTCCTGTGCGGTGGCCGCACCCATGAAGTCGCTCTGCACCGCGTGAAACTTCACGTCCAGCAGCCGCGCCGTGTTGTCGGCCCGCTCCAGGAAGGTGCCCAGCCGCATGAAGTGCAGCGCCTCGTCCTGCAGCATGGTGCCCACCGTCACACCCCGCGAGAGGTGCGAGCGGAACTTCACCCATTCAAAGAAATGTGCGGGGTCCCGCTCCAGCGCGCCGCTGGCGATCAGGCGGTTGACCTCCAGCCAGGTCTGGTTCTGGATCTCCCAGGCCTCTGTGTTGAGCGCGCCGCGCACGGCCCGCGCGTTCTCGCGCGCGGCCTGCAGACAAGCCACGATGGACGAGGGGTTGGACGGGTCCTTGACCATGAAGTCCAGCACCTTGGCGGGCGTCACCTCGCCATGCTGGGCGGTGTAGGCGGGCAGCAGTTCGCTGATGGACAGCAGCCCCTGCCAACCCAGGATGGCCACCTCGGTCGATTGCGGCAGCAGCGCGCTCTGGTAGTTGACATCCAGCATGCGGGCGGTGTTCTCTGCCCTTTCGGTGTAACGGGCCATCCAGAAAAGATGGTCGGCAGTGCGGCTCAGCATGGTCGCGCCCTCCCTTGGCGTTGTGTGTGGCTCGGTACTGGTGGCACATGGGGATTCAGCATGCCCATGGCAAACACATAGCAAGTTCCAGGCCGCCACCGTTGTAGCCCCTTGCAGCAGGCAAAACCCAATCAAAAGTGGCGCTAGCGCACGTCTCTATTGGTTAGTTTGCTATTTTTTTTGATATTTGATCTGGGAGCCGGTGCGGACTGAGGAGCCGGTGCCACGACTGGGGTGGGTCGCCGGGCGGCTTCGCGCACCACGTCATGCACAAACCGCAGCTTGGCCAGCGCCTCGCCCGCCAGCGCAAACGGATAGGCATCGGGCTGCCCCAGGCTGCGTGTAAGGCTGTTGAGCAGCAGCGTCAGCGGCACCAGGTGTTGCACCATGGACTGAAAGTCAGGCGCCGGGCTGGCAAAGGGGTCGATGGCGCTGCTGCGCTGCGCGCCGTAGAGGCCGGGGATGGTGACCTCGGTGGCATAGCTGGCCGAGGTTTCCAGCAGGTCGATCATGTGCAGGTAGTGGGCCCAGGTTTCGGCCCAGTCTTCCCAGGGGTGGGCGGCAGCGTAGGCACTCACATGGTGGTCGGCCCAGTCACCCAGGTCGTTGCCCCTGGCATAGTGAGCCTCCAGCGCTGCCGCGTAGTCCTGGCGCTCGTCACCAAACATCTGGCGAAATTCATCCAGCCGCCCACCGTCGCGCACTAATTGGTCCCAGTAGAAGTGGCCTGACTCGTGGCGCAGGTGGCCAATCAGGGTGCGGTAGGGCTCACCCAGCGCGATGCGGCGGCGCGCGCGTTCGTCGTCGTCCGCCTCGGCCACGTTGAGCGTGATGGTGCCGCTGTGGTGGCCCGTCAACACCGGCGGGCCGCCCGGCACCTCGGCCAGAAACTCGAACACCGGGCCGGTGCGCCCGGGCGCGGGCTCCAGGCCCAGGCGGGCCAGGCTGTAGAACAGCCGCCGCTTGGCGGCTTCGATCTGCATCCAGCGCCCCATGTTGGCAGGCTCGGACAGGTCAGGCATCACCCGGGTCTGGCGGCACGACACGCAAAGCTCTGCGAAATCGTTGGCGGGTATCGCAAAGTTGCAGGCTTGGTGGTCCGTGTGGTTGCGGCACATGCGGTACAGGCGCCCGCTGTAGTGGGCGCTGCCCTGCCCACCCTGGCGACGCCACAGGTCGGCACCGTCCTGCGGCGCAGGGGCCAGGGCAGCCATGGTCAGCACATCGGGCAAGAAGGCCAGCGCGCTGCCGCAATGCAGGCACTGCACGCTATCGAAAAACACCAGATGACCGCAATGGTCGCAATTGAATACCCGCATGGTGTGGAGCTTATACCCCGTGGGCCGGAGCCATGAGAAGGAACAAAACACAGCCCCTCCGCAAAGCGCCAGGATGAGACCATGAAAAAAAACAGGCCCCGGGACATGCCTGGAGCCTGCTTCAGAGTTGAAGCCGCTGCGCCCAGGGGCGCAGGGCGTCAGCCCCACCGGTCAGGGGCGCACAACGATGCTGTTGCGCACTTCGCGCACATGCTTGGTGTTGCGCGCAATGTTTTCGGCCTGGTTCTTTTCAGCCTGTGACTTGGCAAAGCCCGACAGCTGCACCGTGCCATTGAGCGTTTCCACGCTGATAGAGGTGGCCGATACATTCTTGTCCTCGGCCATCTTGGCCTTCACGGCGGTGGTGATGCCGGCGTCATCGACGTAAGCACCCACGGTTTGTTGTTCGCGGGCCACCGAGCAGCCGGTGGCTGTGACGATGGTGATGCCGGCAACGGCGGCGAAAGCGAGGGCACGTGCGTATTTCATGGTGTTTTCCTTGTTCAAGAATGGTTGGGAACGCGGGTGCTGGGACATGCTCAGTCCACCGGTCTGTTGCACCCTCCGCGACCGGCGGACTGTGGGAAAGGGGCAGCGCTGGCGGGCATCCAGGCGCTGCGGGCTACTGGCAAGGCACTGGCGTGCAAACACCGGTGCGCGAGCCCTCAGTATGCATTGCGCC
Organism: Acidovorax benzenivorans; assembly: GCF_028680575.1. GTDB lineage: Bacteria > Pseudomonadota > Gammaproteobacteria > Burkholderiales > Burkholderiaceae_C > Acidovorax > Acidovorax benzenivorans. Next base: position 82,408 of record NZ_JAPCKI010000012.1, read on the forward strand.
GACGGGACATCCACATCGCCACGGTCGCCACGGTCGCCAGCAAAGCGCCCGATGCGACGGCGATGGCCAGTGACTTGCCGGGTTGCTCGGCCACGTACTTGCCCGTGACTTCAGCGGCCTGTTGGATCTGGCGGCGTGCACGCGCGCTGGTCTCGGCGCAGTAATCGATGCTGCGCGCTGCCAGGACCTGTGCGCGAGCGGCGAGGTCGTCAATGGCCGGGTCAGCCTGGCGGCGCAGGGCGCGCGCGCTTTCTTCGGCCTTGTCCAGCGACTGATCGGCTGCGGCGCGGGTGGTCTGCACCGCGTCTTGTGCACTTTGCAGCACGTCATCGGCCAGGTTGCGAACACCGTGGGTCACTGTGTCGGTAACGGTCTGAAGACTCATGGGGAAACTCCTTGGGGTGTGGGGTACAGGGGATGCGCGAGGGGGTGAAGGGCAGCAGTCCAGGCGTTACGGCCGGACTCACCCCTTTTTGAGGAGCCCCAGCACAAAGGTGACAACAGCCATGATCACGAACACGAAGAACAGAATCTTCGCAATGCCCACGGCACCGGCAGCGATACCGCCAAAACCGAAGAGGGCTGCAATCAGCGCGATCACCAGAAAAACAACTGCGTAGTGCAACATTTCCATCTCCTTATGGGTGGCCGGCTTGCCGGCAGATCGGGGGCGCCAAAACCTCAACGCCTGGGGCTACTGTAGGCACCACCCCACGCGGCGGATGCCGGTGTGCAGCGCGCTTGCCTGTCGGCGGTGCAGTGGGGGCGATGTAGGACGGCGCGCACTGGCCGGACCGCGTACGCGGTAGCGCGCACGACGGCCGCGGCTCGGGTACCCCACCACGGGGCGCTGGCACCGGGCATGGCGCAACAGCAGCCCGCAGATGTGGCATGTGGCATATGTGGCATGTGGGCCTGCATGCGCTGCGCCCCACAATGCAGCGGGTGAAGGAGAGGCAGTAACGAGGCGGCGTGTGCCTCAGGCGTCGTGCGCAGCGGCGTTGCTGCGCGACTCTGACGAGGTGCGCGGCAGCGGCAACACGGCCGACAACACCGCGCCATCACCAGGCCGCGATGTGAGTGTGAGACGCCCGCCCGCAGCCTCGACCCGGTGGCGCATACCTGCCAGCCCGTGGGAAGTGGGACGTACGGTGGCGGGGTCAAACCCCACACCATCGTCGCGCACCTGCACCGCCACATGCGTGGGGTAGCCATGCACCGACACCAGCACCTTGTTGGCCTTGGCGTACTTGCCAATGTTGGTCAGCGCCTCCTGCACCATGCGGTACACCGTGAGCTGCGAGGCATCGGGCAGTTGCACAGGCTCCAGGCTGGTCTCGACCTCAATGCCTGCACGCTCTGCGTATTCGCGTGTCAGGATCTCCAGTGCAGCCGTGAGCCCCAGGTTCGACAGCGACGAAGGCCGCAGGTCTTCAATGATGCGGCGCTTGAGCGCGATGCCGCTGTTGAGCGTTTCGGTGAGGTGCCTGAGGCGCTCAGCAATGTCGGGCGCGGTGGCATCGATCTTGGACTTGAGGCGCGCCACATCGAGCTTGGCGGCCGTCAGCAGCGCGCCCAGCTCATCGTGCAGCTCACGCGCCAGATGGCCCCGTTCTTCTTCGCGCACCTGCTGCAAGTGGTTGGCCAATTCAGACAGCGTGGCCGTGCGGTCGCGCACCAGGCCCTCCAGTCGGTCGCGCTCGCGTTCCAGCACCTCTTGCTCGCGCAGGTTGACGGACTGCACCGCCTGCGTCTGGCGCAGGTACATATAGAACGCCAGCAGGCCAATAGCGGTCACCGTGGCAATGCCAATGCGCGACAGCATCAGCGACTGTTCGATCTGCTCGCGGCCCTGCTGCAGGCGCCGGTCGCTGCGGGCGATCAGCTCTTGCGTGTGCTGCCGGATCGCCTCCATGTGCTCCTTGCCGACGTCCGTGCTCAAGATGAATTTCCAGGCGTCTTCGTTGCCCTGACGGCGCAGCCGCAGGCTCAGCTCCATCTCGGCCAATTTGCGTGATGTCTGCCGCGAAAGCAGCGCGAACTCCTGCATGTCCTCGGGCGAGCCCGTGAACTGGGTGCGCAGACGGTCCAGGTTGGTTTGCACGGTCGCCACGGCTTTGTCGTAGGGCTCCAGGTAAGTCTCGTTGCCGGTGAGCAGGTAGCCGCGCTGGCCGGTTTCGGCATCCAGCATGCTTTGCAGCAGCTTGTTCACATCGGCCCGCGTGGACAACCCCTGGGCCAGTTGCTCCACCGCGTCCTGCGAGCGCATGTGCCCCGTTTCATTGATGCCCACCAACACCATGGCCGCCAGCAGCGCCATGGGCAGGCTCAGTGCCATTTGGCGGACTTTTGGTAACCACCGCCGGGTGTTTTCTTGGAGATTCATACGCTTATTCTGGATAATGACCAACTACCGTTTTGGCGCCCCTGCCGTGCAGTGACTCGACGGGGCATCTGGACTTCCATACACACTGGGGCACGCGTGCTGCCGACTCGAAAGAAGCATCAATGATCAAGATCGGCATTGTGGATGACCATGCGATTGTTCGTTCCGGGCTGCGGCAGTTCCTGTCCGAGCATGTGGACCTGCGGGTGGAAGGCGAAGCCGCCAACGGCCGCGAGGCCATCGACCTGGTGCGCAACAAGGAAATCGATGTGCTGCTGATGGACCTGTCGATGCCCGGCCAAAGTGGGCTCGATGCCCTGGCCATGCTGCGCGCCAAAGCGCCCGACATGGGCATCCTGATCCTGAGCGGCTACCCCGAAGAACACTATGCGATCAACCTGATCCGCCAAGGCGCGAGCGGCTATCTGAACAAGGAGTGTGAGCCGTCGGAGATCGTGGAGGCCATCCGCACCATCGCGCTGGGCCGCCGCTACCTGACGCCTGCCGTGGCCGAACTGCTGGCGCAGCAACTTAACCGCAAGGACGATGCGCCGCCGCACGAGCAACTGTCGGAGCGCGAATTTCAAGTGTTCCTCAAGCTGGCCAAGGGAGAGACGGCTGGCGATATTGCCAAGTCGTTGTCGCTGAGCGTGAAGACAGTGAGCACGTACCGTACACGCCTGATGGAAAAGATGAGCCTGTCGTCCAACAGCGACCTCACCTACTATGCGCTCAAAAATCGCCTGATCGACTGACATCCAGGGCCCTGCCTGCGCCCAGCGCAGCCGGGCCTGAGCGAACCGCACTGCGGCGGCGCTCCAAAAAAGAGAAGAAGAACAGGTACCCTGACTGCCGCATGCCCTCACGCACGCGGCGGCGGGTTGTGTCACTGGGGTAAGCCCGATGAGGCGGTGGACACACCACCGCTGCTGCCGGTATCCAAGCCGAGGGACGGGCTGCTGTGCTGCACGCAGTAGTCCACCAGCGCGTCGATCTCGTTGGATTTGTCAAACACCGCATCCACACCCAGCTGCGCACAGCGCATGCGCACGTCCGGCGTGGCGTAGTTGCTCAGCACCACCATTTTTTGTCCGGCCCGCCGCGTGCGGCAGGCAGCCAACACACCCAATCCGCTGCCCTGGCGCAAAAACAGGTCGACAATAGCGAGGTCCCATTCCTCGGGGTGTGCGGCCAGCCAGTTCGTGCCTTCGTCTTCGGTTTCTGCCATACCCACTGCCTCCACAGACGCCAACTCCTCCAGAGTTCCGATCAGGTTCTCACGGATGGTCGCGTTGTCTTCAACAATGTAGGTGCGCAGTTTCACGAGCGAGTCCATGTGTGCGGACAGTGCGGGGCACGCTGTCCTAGCCTTGAATTTAAGGCTTCCCTGCGCCGGATTCTGCCAGCCGCAACACGCTGGCCATGTAGGAAAAATCCTACCGCGTAACACACACCGTGCAGTGGGCATGGCGCTGCACGCGCATGGTGCTCCACTCCATGGCTCGGCCATCGAGCATCAACAGCCGCCCCGCCAGCGACTGCCCCACGCCCGCCATCAGCTTGAGCGCCTCGGCCGCCTGCATCGCCCCCACCACACCCACCAGCGGCGCAAACACCCCCATCGTGGAGCAACGCACTTCTTCAAATTCCGCGTCGGGCGGGAAGATGCAGGCGTAGCACGGTGACTGCGCATCGCGCGGGTCCACCACCGTGATCTGGCCGTCGAACTGGATCACCGCGCCCGCCACCAGCGGCTTGGTGTGGCGCACACACGCGGCGTTGACCGCCTGGCGAGTGGCATAGTTGTCACTGCAGTCGAGCACCACGGTGGCGTCGCGCACCAAGCTGTCCAACGCGGCAGCGTCCACCCTAGTTTGCAGTGCCGTGACCCGCACCTCGGGGTTGATGGCAGCCATGGCCTGCGCCGCCGAATCGACCTTGGGACTGCCCACCCGTGCGGTGGTGTGCGCAATCTGGCGCTGCAAGTTGGTCAGGTCCACCACATCGTCATCAACGAGCGTGATGTGACCCACACCCGCTGACGCCAGGTACAGCGCGGCGGGCGACCCCAGCCCGCCCGCGCCGATGATGAGGGCATGCGCCGCCAGCACGCGCTCCTGCCCCTCAATGCCCACCTCGTCGAGCAGGATGTGGCGGGAATAGCGCAAGAGCTGGTCATCGGTCATGGGAGGGCTGGCCCGTAGCGGCCAAAAATTCAACGGTGAAAAAAGCAGACGTGAAAAAGGCTGGATTCCTCGCGAAATCCAGCCCGGGGTCGGAGCGCGAAAAGCTCAATTCTCTTTCTTTTCTTCCTTGCGCTCTGTCAGCGTCTTGCTGACCAGCACTGGGCGGCCCTTGAGCTGGTTGAGGGCCTGCACCAGCTGGAAGTCCTTGTCCGAACCGAATTCGGGCACCTTGCGGTCTGCAGCGGGCTTCTTAGCTTCCTCTTCCAGGCGCTTGCGGGCGTCCTCGCGGGCCTTTTCGCGGGCTTCGTCTTTCTTCTCCTCGCCCTGGCCACTACCCAGGTGTTTGTCGAGGTCGGCCTCGCGCATGCGCAAGGCGGCAAAGATGTTGCCCTCTTCCGACTCATCGATCATCACGTCGGGAACGATGCCCTTGGCCTGGATCGACTTGCCACTGGGGGTGTAGTAGCGGGCGGTGGTCAACTTGATGCCCGTATCAGGGCCCAGCGGACGCACGGTCTGCACCGATCCCTTGCCGAAGGTCTGGCTGCCCATGATGGTGGCGCGCTTGTGGTCCTGCAACGCGCCCGCCACGATCTCGCTGGCTGAGGCAGAGCCTTCGTTGACCAGCACCACCAGCGGCACCGACTTGAGGGACGCAGGCAGGCGTTTGAGCGGGTCACCACCACCCCGGCGCTGGTAATAGTCAGGTGCGGCCTTGTAGGTGGCCTTGCTGTCGGCCAGTTGGCCATTGGTGGTCACCACCGTCACGTTCTCGGGCAGGAACGCCGCCGAGATCGCCACGGCTGCGTCCAGCAGGCCACCTGGGTCGTTGCGCAGGTCCAGCACCAGGCCCTTGAGGTTGGGCTCCTGCTTGTAGACTTCTTCCACCTTGCGCACGAAGTCGTCCACCGTGCGTTCCTGGAACTGCGACAGGCGGATCCAGCCGTAGCCGGGTTCAATCACCTTGCCCTTGACGGACTGGGTCTTGATTTCTTCGCGCGTGATGGTGACGGGGAAGGTGCGGTTCTCGTCCTTGCGGAAGATGGTGAGCGTGACCTTGGTGCTGGGCTCGCCACGCATGCGCTTGACGGCGTCGTTGAGCGCCAAGCCCTTGACGGCGGTTTCGTCGATCTTGGTGATCAGGTCGTTGGTCTTGAGGCCGGCACGGAAGGCAGGCGAGCCTTCAATGGGCGACACGATCTTGATCAGGCCGTCTTCCTGCGTGATCTCGATGCCCACGCCCACAAAACGCCCCGAGGTGCCCTCGCGGAATTCCTTGAAGGACTTCTTGTCGAAATACTGGGAGTGCGGATCCAGGCTGGACACCATGCCGGAGATGGCGTCCGTGATGAGCTTTTTGTCATCCACCGGCTCGACGTAATCGGTCTTGACCAGACCGAACACAGCGGACAGTTGCTGGATTTCTTCGAGCGGCAACGGCGTCATGGCGCCGCGCGCCACCGTTTGCAGTGACACCGTGGTGAGCGCACCCGCCACCACGCCTACCGACACCCATCCTGCAATCTTGAGTTTGTGGCCCATACAACACCTTTTACCGCTTCAAAACCAATATACACCTTGGAAGGGGCCAAACCCGCCGCAGTTCCGCATGGATGCTCACTTTGGCGGGGATCAGCGGGGTTTTCCCCGCTCTTTACCTGCTATTTACGCTTTGCCCTGCGACGCCACGGCGGCTGCGGCTCTGGCTGCCGCTTCGGCATCGCCCAGATAGTAGTGACGGATGGGTTGGAGGTCGGCATCCAGTTCGTATACCAGTGGAATCCCGTTGGGAATGTTCAGGCCCACGATATCGGTCTCGGAGATGTTGTCCAGGTACTTCACCAGCGCACGAATGGAGTTGCCGTGCGCAGCCACCACCACCCGCTTGCCCGAACGGATGGCAGGCGCCATGGCCTCGTTCCAGAACGGCAACACGCGGGCCACAGTGTCTTTCAGGCACTCGGTCAGGGGCACGTTCTCGGCCGCCACACCGGCGTAGCGGCGGTCGGCACGCTCGCTGCGGGGGTCGGCAGCCTCCAGCGCTGGCGGGGGCGTGTCATAGCTGCGGCGCCACACCAGCACCTGCTCGTCACCGTACTGCTTGGCCATGTCGGCCTTGTTCAGGCCCTGCAGGGCGCCGTAGTGGCGCTCGTTCAGGCGCCAGTCCTTGACCACGGGCAGCCAGGTGCAGTCCATTTCGTCCAGCGTGTACCAGAGGGTGTGGATGGCGCGTTTGAGCACGCTGGTGAACGCCAGATCGAACTCGTAGCCCTCAGCCTTGAGCAGCTTGCCGGCCGACATGGCCTGGGAGACGCCGGTGGGCGTGAGATCCACATCGGTCCAGCCGGTGAAGCGGTTTTCAAGGTTCCAGGTGGATTCGCCGTGGCGGATCAAAACGAGCTTGTACATGGTTTCCCCAGGAAATACGGGCTAAAGAAAAAGCAGACCAAACCCGGCATTTTAGAATTACGCTGTTCGCCAACCCAAGGAAACTTCGTGAAATTCATTATTGATAACTGGTATCTGTTCCTCGTTGCACTGGCTTCGGGCAGCATGTTGCTGTGGCCGGTCCTCAAGAACGCCAGTGGCGGCTCGCTGACGCCAGCGCGCGCCGTGCAGCTCATCAACCGCGAAAAAGCGGTGGTCATCGACGTGTGCGAGACCGAAGAATTTGCCGCTGGCCACGTGAATGGCGCCAAGAACGTGCCCCTGGGCCAGCTCGAAGAGCGCCTGCCCACCTTGGTCAAGAACAAGGCCCTGCCCGTGGTGCTGGTCTGCGCCAGCGGCGCCCGCTCCAACCGCGCCGTCGCTATTGCCAAGAAGCTGGGCTACGAAAACGCCCAGTCCCTGGCCGGTGGCCTCAAGGCCTGGCGCGAAGCCAGCCTGCCTGTGGAAAAAGCCTGATCCGCCCCCAGTTATTCGGTCAGCGCTAGTCTTGCGACTGGTTTTTCAGCCCCACAGGAAGAAAGAGGAAGGTCCGCCATGCAACCCGTGAAGATGTACACCACTGCCGTCTGCCCCTACTGCATCCGGGCCAAGCAGATCCTCAAGTCCAAGGGTGTGGAGCAGATCGAGGAGATCCGCATCGACACCGACCCCGCCGCGCGCAACCAAATGATGGAAATCACCGGCCGCCGCACGGTGCCGCAGATTTACATCGGCGACACCCATGTGGGCGGCCACGATGACCTGGTGGCGCTGGACAGCCGTGGCGAGTTGATGCCTTTGCTGGGCGCCTGACCCCCTCTCCGGGCGCTGCATAATGCAGCCCCATGTGCCCGCTGCGGGAGCTTCTCCCCGGCGGGTTTTGTTTTGCTAGCAATTTCGTAAGAGCAAAGAGACTTCACCATGGCCGACCAAGAAAACCCCGTGTTCCAGATCCAGCGCGTCTACCTCAAGGACATGTCGCTGGAGCAGCCCAACTCCCCCGCCATCCTGCTCGAACAAGAGCAGCCCAGCGTGGACATCCAGCTGGGCGTGGAAGCCACTCCCGTGGCCGAAGGCATCTTTGAAGTGGCCGTGACCGCCACCGTGCAGACCAAGATCAAGGACAAGACCGTGTTCCTGGTCGAAGCCAAGCAAGCCGGCATCTTCGAAATCCGCAACGTGCCTGAAGACCAGATGGGCCCCATCATGGGCATCGCCTGCCCCCAGATCGTGTACCCCTACCTGCGTGGCAATGTGGCCGACCTGATCAACCGCGCTGGCTTCCCACCCGTGCACCTGGCCGAAATCAACTTCCAGGCCATGTACGAGCAGCAGCAAGCCCAGGCCGCCGGCCAGGCCTCGCCCATCATCACGCAGTAAGCATTTACAGGCATTTCTGCCTGTAGTGCTGGATGAATAAGCGCATACAGCTATGAAAATCATAGTATTGGGCGCTGGAGCCTGGGGGACGGCCGTGGCCATGAGTGCCGCCCAGCACCCCGCAGGCCATGCCGTCACCCTGTGGGCGCGCGATGCCGCCCAGGCGGACCAGATGCGCGCCGAGCGGCAGAACACGCGTTATCTGCCCCGCATCCCCCTCCCTCCTTCCCTCACCGTGGCCGATGGCGCCTTTGCCACGCTGTGGCCGGGTGCCGACCTCGTCATTGTGGCCACGCCCATGGCGGCGTTGCGCGGCATGCTGCAAGCCCTGCGTGGCTGCGCTGCACCCGTGGCCTGGCTGTGCAAGGGGTTTGAAGCGGCAGCCGCTGGCAGTTCAGATACTTTTGGGCTGCTGGCGCATGAGATACAAGCCCTGGTAGCTCCTGAACTGATAGCAGGCGTGTTCAGCGGCCCCAGCTTTGCACAAGAAGTGGCGCTGGGCCAGCCCACCGCACTGGTGGCTGCCAGCGCGCACGCCAAGGTGCGTGACGCACTGGTCAGCGCCTTTCATAGCCCCAGCGTGCGCGTGTATGCCAATGAGGACATCGTGGGCGTGGAGGTGGGTGGCGCGGTGAAGAACGTGCTGGCCATTGCCACCGGCCTGTGCGACGGGCTGGAACTAGGCCTCAATGCCCGTGCAGCGCTGATCACGCGCGGCCTGGCCGAGATGACGCGGCTGGGCCTGGCCCTGGGCGCACGGCCCGACACCTTCATGGGCCTGTCGGGCCTGGGCGACCTGGTGCTGACGGCCACGGGTGACCTGTCGCGCAACCGGCGCGTGGGCATGCTGCTGGCCGAGGGCAAAACCCTGCAGCAGGCCGTCGAGTCACTGGGCCACGTGGCAGAGGGCGTGTACAGCGCCCGCACCGTGGCGCAGCGGGCGGCTGCGCTGGGCGTGGACATGCCCATCACCCGCGCAGTGGTGGCGCTGCTGGATGGCCAGCTCACCCCATCCGATGCGGTGGTCACCCTCATGGGGCGCGGACCCGCGTCCGAGCTGATGTGAACTGATGATTCGCTCAAGAAAAAAGGCCCCTGCGGCATGCCGCAGGGGCCTTTTGTTTTGACGCTGCCAGCGGGATGCTGTCAGCGGACTGTGTTCAAAACACCCCGAACAACATCAGCAGCAAAACAACCGACAGCGGGACGCCAAGTAGCCAGGCAATCAGAGGCATGGAAATCTCCTTGATAGGGTGAGACGCTCAGGTGTTTTCACTGTATTTCTCACCCCGCAGCGCCGTTGTCCGGCATAACAGCGCCTGCCCGTAGGCCCCCACCTACCCTGCCGACTCCGGCTGGCAGCCACGCACCAAGCGCGTAGCCCCCCAACCGGGCTTACAGACCCAACTCCAGCGCCAGCAGCTCGTCCACCGTCTGGCGGCGGCGGATAAGGCGGGCCTGGCCGCCGTCCACCAGCACCTCGGCAATCAAAGGCCGCGTGTTGTAGTTGGAGGACATGCTGGCGCCATATGCACCCGTGTCGTGAATCACCAGCAGGTCGCCCACCTGCGCGGCGGGCAGGTCGCGCGGCAGCACCACGCCACCATCGCCCTGGGTGAACACGTCGCCAGACTCGCACAGCGGCCCCGCCACCACCGTGGGCTGCGCTGCCGCCGTGGAGCCGTCGCGGCGCAGCACGCTCATGGCGTGGTAGCTGCCGTACATCGACGGGCGCATGAGTTCGTTGAAGCCGGTATCGACCAGCACAAAGTGGTTGTTGCCCGCGTTCTTGCTGGCGCGCACCTGGCCCAGCAGCACGCCGGACTCGGCCACCAGATAGCGGCCGGGCTCAATCTCCAGGCCGAGCTTGTGACCCACGATGGCCTCGGCCTGCTGGCGTGCGGCGTCCCACAGGCCGTGGTAGTGCTGGGTGTCGACCACCGGGTCGCCGCTGCGGTAGGGGATGGACAGGCCACCACCCGCCGAGATGGCGTGCAGGTCATGCCCCGCTGCATGGGCCGTGCGCACCAGGTTGACCATCGCGCCACACACCTCCTGCAAGTGGCTGTAATCGACGCCCGAGCCGATGTGCATATGCAGGCCCACCAGCTTCAGGCCATGCTGCGCGATGGCTGCCAGCGCAGCGCCCAAATCGGTGTGCCAGATGCCGTGCTTGCTGTGCTCACCGCCGGTATTCGTCTTGTTGCTGTGGCCGTGGCCAAAACCTGGGTTGATGCGCAGCCACACGGCATGGCCGGGCGAGCGCGCACCCAGCTGGTGCAGCATGTCGATCGAGCCTGCGTTGACCGGCACGCCGTGCTCCACCACGCAGTCCAGCGTGGCGGCGTCGAACAGGTCGGCAGTGAAGACGATCTCGGAGGGCTCGCCACCCGCCACATAGCCCGCCGCCAGCGCGCGCAGGATCTCGCCGCGCGAGACAGCGTCCACCTTCACACCCTGCTCGCGCATGAGCTTCAGGATATGGATGTTGGAGCAGGCCTTCTGCGCAAAACGGATGGTCTCGAAATTGGACACCTGCGCAATGCGCTGGCGGATGGTGGCCGCGTCGTACACCCACAGCGGGGTGCCGAACTGGTCGGCCAGGGACCACAGCTGGGCGGGCGAGAAGGGATTGGACATGGGGACTCCGAAGGCACAAAGACTGAATGGAAGCGCGGATGATGCCCGCTCCAAGGTATTTGGTCGAATGCTTTGATATTCATCACCCATTCAATATGGATATGCTTCACGCATGACCGACCTCGCCTTGACCCACCGCATCACCCACCGGCACATCGAGGTGTTTCGCGCCGTGATGACGGCAGGCAGCGCCACCGGCGCGGCCGACCTGCTACACAGCTCGCAACCCACCGTGAGCCGCGAACTGGCCCGGCTCGAATCGCTGCTGGGCTATGCGCTGTTCGAACGCGTGCAGGGTCGGCTGCGGGCCAACGCGCGGGCGCTGGCGCTGTGGGACGAGGTGCAACGCTCCTGGCAGGGGCTGGAGCGCGTGGTGGACCGGGCGGTGGCGCTGGGCCGGTCGGGCGCGGTGCAACTGTCAGTGTTGTGCCTGCCTGCGCTGGCCCATGCGCTGCTGCCCGGCGCGGCGGCAAAACTGATGCAGTCACAGCCCGAGGCGCGCCTTTCGGTCACGCCGCAGGAGTCGCCGCTGCTCGAAGAATGGATGAGCGCCCAGCGGTTTGACCTGGGCCTGTGCGAGCAGACCACCGCCCCGCCAGGCACGCGGGCCGAGGTGCTGCTCACCCTGGACGAGGTGGCCGTGCTGCCAGCCCACCACGCCCTGGCCCGCCAACCGGTGCTGCAACTGGGCGACTTTGTCGGCGAATTTTTTGTGAGCCTGTCGGCCGACGACCCCTACCGCCGCCTCATCGACGCCCGGTTTGCAGAGGCGGGCGTGGCGCGCACCCTGCGCGTGGAAACTCACAGTGCTGCGGCGGTGTGCGCCATGGTCGAACAGGGCCTGGGCATTGCCATCGTCAACCCGGTCACGGCCCTGGCCGCCGCCAGCGAGCGACTGGTGCTGCGGCGCCTGGCGTTTTCTATCCCTTTCAGCGTGACGGCGCTGCTACCGCTGTACCGCCCACCCCTGCCCGAGGTGGTGCCCATGCTGGAGGCCTTGCGCGAACAGGCCCACACCATTGCGGCACAGTTGCCGCCCGGCAGGGACTGATGCCCCGATGGAATGCTACCATTTTGATAGCTGTTTGCGCTTATGGCATAAGCGCCATCGGCACAAAAGTGCCCAGACCTGGGCCCCGCACGCGTTCTGCGTTCTGGCGGGCGCGCTCAGCCGCCCGGCGCCGCCAGGCTACGCACCTTTACCGCCAGGTGCTCCTCGACCGAGGGCGACACGAACTTGGTCACCTCGCCACCCAGCACCGCAATCTCGCGCACAAAGGTGCTGCTGATGAACTGGTATTTGTCGCTGGGGGTAAGGAACACCGTCTCCACCTGGGGCATGAGGCTGCGGTTCATGCCAGCGAGCTGGAACTCGTAGTCAAAGTCGGTCACGGCGCGCAGGCCGCGCACCATGGCCTTGCCGCCGCGCGACACCACAAAGTCACGCAACAAGCCTGAAAAGGGCTCGACCTGCACCTGGGGATACATCTTGACGGCCTCGCGCACCATGTCGATGCGCTCTTCCAGCGAGAACAGGGTCTTCTTGTGGTGGCCCGCCGCCACGGCCACGATCACACGTTCGAACAACTGGGTGGCCCTGCGCACCACGTCTTCATGGCCCAGCGTGATGGGGTCGAAGGTTCCGGGGTACACGGCGAGCACGTTCTGGGCCATGGCTGGTTGTCTCCTGTCTGGCTGTATGGACGTTGGCCCGGGCCCGAGGAGCGGGTGAACCACCCGTTCTACAGGGCCTGCGGGCCGCGTGCGCGCATTATGCAGTGCAGTGCAACATGAACCGGTGTCGGCTCATTCTGTGGCGGCTGCCACAGGGCGCAGCAGGTGCGCATGCACGGCGCCAGCCTTCAGATGCCGGTACACGGCCAGGCCACTCGCAGCCAGTTCATCGTCCGTCCAGGCGCGGGGGGCTTCGAGGTAGATGAATCCTTGAGCAGCCACGGCCTTGGCAGCGGCCTGCAGGGCGGGTGCAAACAGGTCGCCGTCAAACGGCGGGTCCAGCAGCACCAGGTCCACACTGGCGGGTGTGGCCTGCTTCAGGGCGGCCACGCCGTCGCCGCGCTGCACGCGCACGGCACTGGCCTGCAGCTTGGCCTGCAGCACCTGCAGCTGGGCCACCAGCGCGGCGTCACTCTCCACCAGTTGCACCGACGCGGCACCGCGCGAAGCGGCTTCGAGCCCCAGCGCACCCGTGCCCGCAAAAGCGTCCAGGCAGCGCCAGCCACTCAAGTCCTGGCCCAGCCAGTTGAAGAGCGTTTCGCGGACGCGGTCGGGCGTGGGACGCAGGCCGGGGCGCTGGGCCACGGGCAGGCGGGTGCGCTTCCATTGCCCGCCGATGATGCGGATTTCGCCCACGCCCTTGGGGGCAGCAGCCGCGGCAGCTTTGTCCTTGGCGCTTTTCTTGGAGGCCTTGGGATCTACAGGGGCTGCGGCTGCTGCAGCCTGGGCCTTGCGGATTTCGGCGGTGATGGCGCTGCCGCGCAGGGTGGATCGGCTCATGGCTGTTTACCTCCTACCACCACGGTCACCATGCGCTCGGGCTGCAGCTTCTGGGCCATGGCCGTGCGCACGTCGGCCACGGTCAGGGCTTCGACCTTTTTGGCCCACTGGTCCAGGTAGTCCAGCGGCAGGTCGTTCCAGGCGATGTTGGCCACGTTGCCCAGCAGCTTTTTGTTGCTGTCGATGCGCAATGCAAAGCCGCCGATGAGGTTGTCCTTGGCGGCACGCAGCTCGGCCTCGGTAGGGCCTTCGGCCACAAAGCGGGCAATCACATCGCGGGACACCTTCACGGCCTGCGCGGCCTGGTCGGGGCGGGTCTGCAGGCCCACCGTGAACGCGCCCGCATGCAGGCCGGAGGCGAAGTAGCTGTACACGCTGTAGGAGAGGCCGCGCTTTTCACGCACCTCATGGGTCAGGCGCGAGACAAAACCGCCGCCGCCCAGAATGTGGTTGCCCACCAGCAGCGCCAGAAAGGCGGGGTCGCGGCGCTGGAAGCCCGGCTGGCCAATCAGCACATGGGCCTGGGCCGAGGCAAACGGAATGGTCTTGTCGGCAGGAGCCGTCAGCGCCGCCACTTCGCCCACGGGCGGCAGCGGTGCGCAGCCTGCAGTGGCAGGCAGGCGCGACAGCAGCGTGGCCACCAGCGTCTGCGCCTGGGCGCGAGAGACGGCACCCACGATGCTGACCTTGGCGCGGCAAGCGGCGACATGCTGCGTGTGAAAGGCCTGCATGTCGGCCACGCCAACGCGCGCCAGCGTCTCTTCGGTGGTGCGCACGCCGTAGGGGTGGTTGCCATACACCGCAGCGGCAAACGCATGGTTGGCCACGGTGGCGGGGCGTGTGTTGGCCTCTTTCAGGCTGGCGCTCCAGCGGGCGCGGTCGCGCTGCCAGACGTCTTCGGTCGTGACGGGTTCGGCGATCTGGCGCGCCGCCAGACGCGCTGCGCGGTCCAGCAGCGGTGGGTCGGTCAGCGAGCGCAGCACGTAGTGCAGCGTGTCGTTATCGGCATTGGCCTCAAAGCTAGCGCCTAGGTCGGCCCAGGCCTCGCCCAGGCCGTTTTCGTCCAGCGCGGGTTCGGCGCTGGCGTCGCGCCCTGCCTTCACGCCCTTGCTGGCCATGGCGGCAACAGCATTGGCCAGGCCGGACTGGCCCGCCGGGTCGCGGCGCGTACCCGCGTCAAAGTCGATCTGCACGTCCACCATGGGGATGACCGGGCTTTCGACCAGATAGACCTTGGCGCCGTTGGGCTCCGTCCAGTGCTGGATGGGCAGCAGCGCCCAGGCCGAATTAGAAGAAAAAAGGGCGATAGCGCCGGTGCACAATGCACGAGCAGCTATGTTTTTGATAGTAATCATGGGCAGTGTCCGCAGGGCGGGTTCAGCGGATGGCAGCGCCCGGGGGCAACTGGGGACGGGCGCGGGGAGCGTCCAGGGGCTGGGGCAGCAGCGTGGCCACGGTGAGCTGGTCGTCACCAAAATATTGAGCAGCCACCGCCTGCACCTGCGCCGGGGTCACGGTGCGCAGCAGGGCCAGCAGGCGCTCGTTGGCATCCAGCGGAAAGCCCTGCACCCAGTTGCCGCCCAGCTCCTGCGCCTGGCTCATCACCGAGTCGCGCTCGTACACGGTCGAGGCAATCCATTGCGTCTTCACGCGGTTCAGCTCGGCCTCGCTCACCCCATCCTTGGCCACGCGGGCCACCTCGGCGCGCAGCGCGTCTTCGACTTGCTGGGCGGTCTTGCCCGCAGCAGGCACGCCGCTGAGCATGAACAGGCTGGGGCCGCGCCCCGTGACCATGGCGGAGCTGCTGGCGCTGTCGGCCACGCGGTTGGGCCCCTGGGTCAGTGCGCGGTCCAGCCGTGCACCGTCATAGCCGTTGAACACGGCCGACAGCACCATCAGCGCGAGGGCGTCGCGGTCTGGGTCAGTGAGGTTGTCCACGCGGTCCAGGCTGGGCGCGCGGAAGGCCAGGGCCACATAGGCCTGCTCTGCCGGGGCCTTGACGGCGATGCGGCGCAGGCCCTTCTGCTCAGGCTCGGTGCGCGGCTTGCGCGCGGGCAGCGCATGCACGGGCAGGCTGCCGTAATACTTTTCGGCCAGCGCGCGCACCTGGGCCACATCCACATCGCCCGCCACCACCACCGCGGCGTTGGTGGGGGTGTACCACTGGCGGTGGAAGGCGCGCACGTCATCGGGCGTCATCGCGTCCAGGTCGCTCATCCAGCCCACGATGGGGCGGCGGTAGGGCGACGCGTTGAAGGTGGCGGCAAACAATTGTTCGGCCAGCACGGCCCGGGGCTGGTCTTCGGTGCGCAGGCGGCGCTCTTCCTTGACGACCTCGATCTCTTTCTTGAACTCCTCGTCGGGCCAGTGGTTGTTGGCAAACCGGTCCGATTCGAGCTTCATCACATCCTCCAGCCGGTTGGACGGAATCTGCTGGTAGTAGCCGGTGTAGTCGCGGCTGGTGAATGCATTCTCCCGCCCGCCCAGCGCCGCCACGCGGCGCGAAAACTCGCCCGGCGGCAAGGTTTTGGTGCCCTTGAACATCATGTGCTCCAGCGCATGGGCCACGCCCGAGGTGCCGTCCACCTCGTCCATCGAGCCCACACGCACCCAGACCATGTGCACCGCAGTCGGGGCGCGGCGGTCGGGCTGCACGATGAGTTGCATGCCGTTCTTGAGCGTGAACTGCTGCGCGCCAGAGGCCGTGGCGAACGGCGTGGTGGAGGGTTGAGACACCGGGGTGGTTGCCGCAAAGGCAGCCCCGGACGAGAGGCAGGCCAGCAGGCCCAGTAGGGTGAAAGCGCGTTTCATAGAATGGGGTGATTCTAAGAACCCGCCAATGTTCAGTTTTTTCAAGAAAAAGCCCGCTCCTTCGCCAGCCCCCACCGATGCGCCCGCCCCGGCCCAGCCGGTAGGCACTCAGGCGCCCGCCGTCGGTGCGCCTGTGGCACCGCCCCCTCCCGCCACGCCCCCCGTGGCTACCCCCACCGCGCCTGCGCCGGTCACCGCGGCTCCCGTGCCAGCACCTGCCCCTGCAGGCTTTGGCTGGCTGCGCAACCCGTTTGGCAGCAAAGCCCCTGAGCCCGCCACACCGCCCCCCGCTGCGCCCGCAACCGAGCCCGCTCCAGCGCACGTGGCAATGCCCCCTGCGGCGCCCGCCACGGAACCTGCCGCAGCGCCTGCAGCCGCCGCAGTTGCCCCAGTGCCCGCCACCGCTCCTGCGGCGGCGAGCCCTGCATTGCCGCCCGTAGCGCCTCCGGCGCCCATCGCCGCGCCCGCACCAGCTCCCGTTGCGCCCCCGACACCTATCACGCCTCCACCACCGCCTCCACCACCGCCTACACCAGTGGCTGCGGCTGTGACTGCGCCTCTCGCCCCGGCACCAGAGCGCAAAGGCTGGTTGGATCGCCTCAAAGCCGGCCTGCGCAAGACAGGCAGCAGCATTGCCACCGTCTTTACCGGCACTCAGATTGACGATGCGCTGTATGAGGAGCTGGAAGAGGCCCTGCTGATGGCCGACACCGGCGTGAAGGCCACCACGCACCTGCTGACGGACCTCAAGCGCCGCGTGAAAGACAGCAAGACCACCGACCCCGCAGCAGTCAAAGGCCTGCTGGCCGATGCGCTGGCCGACCTGCTGCGCCCGCTCGAAAAAGCCCTGGTCATTGGCGAGCACACGCCCACCGTGATCATGGTGGCGGGCGTGAACGGTGCGGGCAAGACCACGTCCATTGGCAAGCTCACCAAGCACCTTGCAGGCGAAGGTGCAGCCGTGTTGCTGGCGGCTGCCGACACCTTCCGCGCCGCTGCGCGCGAGCAGTTGGGCGTCTGGGCCGACCGCAACACGGTCGAGATCGTGAGCCAGGAAGGCGGCGACCCAGCCGCCGTGAGCTTTGATGCCGTGACTGCTGGCAAGGCGCGTGGCAAGGACGTGGTGCTGGTGGACACCGCTGGCCGCCTACCCACGCAGCTGCACCTGATGGAAGAGCTGAAAAAGATCCGCCGCGTGGTGACCAAGGCCGACGCCACAGCCCCGCACGAGGTGCTGCTGGTGATCGACGGCAACACCGGCCAGAACGCGCTGGCCCAGGTGCGCGCGTTTGACGACGCGCTTCAGCTCACCGGCCTGATCGTGACCAAACTCGACGGCACGGCCAAGGGCGGCGTGCTGGCCGCCATTGCGCAGGAGCGGCCGGTCCCGGTGTATTTCATCGGCGTGGGTGAAAAGCTCGAAGACCTGGAAACCTTCAACGCCCGAGAGTTTGCGCAGGCGTTGCTGAGCTGAGCCCCAGGCTCTGCCCCCCCTTGAGCAACGGCCCGTTCGAGGCCATTTACACGTTTACGGATCGCAACGTTTCCTCCATCATGGGCTTTCCCCTCGGAAAGCACGGAGGCCCATGTTCATTGAGCTGGTCAAAGGCGTTGCGCTGCTGCTGGCGCTGTGCTTTCTGCATGGTTTCAACATCCGCGTCTGGCGCCAGCACCCGTGGGTGGGCCAGGTCTTTTCGGGGTTGATCTTCGGCGGCATCTGTGTGGTGGGCATGCTCACCCCCGTGGTGCTGATGCCGGGCGTGATCTTTGATGCACGCTCGGTGGTGCTGAGCATGGCAGGCCTGTTTGGCGGCCCGCTGGTGGCTGGCATTGCAGCGCTGATGGCCGCCACCGGCCGCCTGTGGCTGGGTGGCGCGGGCGCCGAAGTAGGGCTGATGGTGATCGTGCTGTGCACTGCCATGGGGCTGGTGTACCGCGAGGGCCGCGCCCGGGGGCGGCTAGGGGTGGAGCCCATCACCCTCGCGCTGTTCGGGCTGTTGCTGCACACAGCGGTGGTTGCCCTGTTTCAGCTGCTGCCTGCCGAGGCCGTGCAGCGCATCAACCAGACGCTGGCCCTGCCCTATCTGCTGACCTTCACCCCCGCCACCGTGGTGCTGGGCTTGCTGCTGCACGACGTGGAGCAGCGCATGGCCACCGAGCGGGCACTGACCGGCACGGCAGCGCGCCTGCATGCCATCACGCAGGCCATCCCCGATGTGCTGCTGGTGCTGGACGCCCAAGGCCGGTATGTGGAGGTGCTGTCTCCCAACGATGCCGCGCTGGTCGCCAGCACCCGGGAGCTCGTGGGCAAGCGACTGCACGACGTGCTGCCCGCCGAGCAGGCCGACCGGTTCATGGCACTGATCCGGGAGACGCTGCGGTCCGGCCAGACCCACAGCGTGGAGTACGAGATGCAGACCCTGTCGGGGCTACGCCAGTTCGAAGGGCGCACCCAACCCCTGGGCGTGCAGGTGGGCGGCCAGGCGGCGGTGGTTTTCCTGGCCCGCGACATCACCAAGCGCAAGCAGGCCGAGAGCGCGCTGCGCGAGTCCGAGCTGCGCTTTCGCTCGCTGCTGCGCAACATTCCGTCCATCTCGGTGCAGGGTTACCTGCAAGACGGCTCCACCAGCTACTGGAACCAGGCGTCCGAGCAGCTGTACGGCTACACCGCCGAAGAAGCCCTGGGCAGCAACCTGCTGGACCTCATCATCCCCCCGCCCATGCGCAACGACGTTAGGGCCCACATGCAGCACATGTTCGCCACTGGCGAGGCCATCCCGGCGGGCGAGCTGCAGTTGCAGCGCAAGGACGGCACGCCGGTGCATGTCTTCTCCAGCCACGCCTACATCCAGGTACCCGGCCACCCGCCGGAGATGTTCTGCATCGACATCGACATCTCGGGCCGCAAGGCCGCCGAGGACGAGGCCCGCTACCTGGCGTTCTACGACGCACTCACCCAGTTGCCCAATCGCCGCCTGCTGGTGGACCGGCTGCAGCAGGTGCTGGTCAACGGCGCGCGATCCGGCCTGACCACGGCCGTGCTGTTTGTGGACCTGGACAACTTCAAGACCTTGAACGACACCCGAGGCCACGAGGTGGGCGACCTGCTGCTCAAGGACGTGGCCCAGCGCCTGCGCGGTTGCGTGCGCGAGCAGGACACCGTGGCCCGACTGGGCGGTGACGAGTTTGTGGTGGTGCTGCAGAACCTGAGCAGCGACGCCCCCGAGGCCGCCGCACAGGCGCGCACGCTGGGCGAGCTAATCCTGGCGCAGCTGCGCCTGCCCTACGAACTGGCGGGGCACGAGCACCACTTCTCAGCCAGCATTGGCGTGACGCTGCTTAACCACCAGCGCGACTCGGTGGACGAGGTGCTCAAGCAGGCCGACATGGCCATGTACCGCGCCAAAGACGCAGGGCGCAACACGCTGCGTTTTTTTGATCCCGACATGCAGCAGGCCGTGAACCGCCGCGCGCTGCTGGAGACCGAACTGCACAACGGCCTGCGCCGCGCGCAGTTCCTGCTGCTGTACCAGCCGCAGGTGGACAGCCAGGGCCGGGTGACCGGCGCGGAGGCCTTGGTGCGCTGGCAGCACCCCGTGCAGGGCATGGTGCCGCCGTCGGAGTTCATCCCGCTGGCCGAAGAATCGGGCCTGATCCTGCCGCTGGGCCAATGGGTCATGGAAACCGCCCTGCGCCAGCAGGCCCGCTGGCAGCAAGACCCGCTGTTTGCGCACCTGAGCCTGGCCATCAACGTGAGCGCGCGCCAGTTCTTGCAGGACGACTTTGTGGCCCGGGTGCTGGCGCTGGTGCAGCAGACCGGCACCAACCCCGCACAGATCAAGCTGGAACTGACCGAAAGCCTGCTGCTGGACAACGTGGACAGCGTGATTGCCACCATGCGCGCCCTCAAGGCCCATGGCCTGGGGTTTTCGCTGGATGACTTTGGCACGGGCTACTCGTCGCTCAGTTACCTCAAGCGCCTGCCGCTGGACCAGATCAAGATCGACCAGGGCTTTGTGCGCGATGTGCTGCTGGACGCGAGCGACGCCGCCATCGCCCGCTCCATCATCGCGCTGGCTGGTAGCCTGGGCCTGGCCGTGATCGCCGAGGGGGTGGAGACCACCGCCCACCACCAGTTTCTGCTGACCCATGGCTGCCAGGCCTTCCAGGGCTACCTGTTTGGCCGCCCGCTGACGCTGGAAGATTTTGAAAGCCGGGTCCGGCAGGGCATGTAGCGCGGGTGGGTGCCGTCACTGCTCAGTCCATCAGGCAACAAGGGGAAAAGGGGAAAAGGGGAAAAGGCAGGATTCAAGTTCTGGGCCCGGGGCGTCGATATCTCTCTGTGGAAACCGTGGAGGTGTCCCATGAAGATTGAATCGTCCGCCCTGCAAATGCAGGCCCAGCACGTGGCCAGCCGCGTGCACACCCAAAGCAGCCGCTTCGAAGCCTGGGTGGGCGACCGCCGCCCCGCCAGCCCTCCCGGCCTCGCCCGAGCGGCCCCGGCCGTACAGATCTCCAACGCCGCGCGCCTGGCCCGCGCCGCCCAGGAGGCCAGCGACCCCACCCACGCCACAGATGCCGTGTCTGACAGCAGCCCCGACGACGGCCTGACGCCCCAGCTGGCCATGATCCGCGACCTCATCACCCGCATGACAGGCGTGCAGGTGCGGGTGTACACCGGCCAGACTGCACCCGCACCGTCAACATCCGCCACACCCGCAAGCCGCCCGGCCACAACACCCCCGGCCGATGCAGGCCGTCCCCGTGCCGGGTGGGGTCTGCTGGTGGAGCAACGCGAGGTGGTCGTAGAAACCGAAAGCACCCAGTTCGCCGCCCAAGGCGTCGTGCGCACCGCCGATGGGCGGGAAATCCGCTTCAGCCTGCAGTTGGACATGCAGCGCAGCTACCGCCAGGAGTCTTCGTTCAGCCTGCGCCTGGGGGATGCTGCGGCGGTAGACCCACTAGTCATCAACTTCGATGGATCGGCCGCGCAATTGCAGGACCTGCGCTTTGCGTTCGACCTGGACAGCGACGGCCAGACCGAAAACGTGCCCCTGCTCGCAGGCAACCGGGGCTACTTGGCCCTGGACCTGAACCACAACGGCCGCATCGACAACGGCCGGGAGCTGTTTGGCCCTGGCACCGGCAACGGCTTTGCCGAACTGGCCGCGCACGACAGTGACGGCAACGGCTGGATTGATGAGGCGGACCCGGTCTTTCAGCAACTGCAGGTGTGGACTCCATCGGTGGATGGAGCCGAGGGGGCAGGCAGCCTGCGCCCCCTGGCCGACGTGGGCGTGGGCGCACTGTCCACCAACGCCGTCGCCACCCCGTTTGCCCTGCGCACCGCCGACAACACCAGCCTGGGCACTGTGCGCTCCACCAGCGCCTACCTGCGAGAAAACGGCAGCGTGGGCACGGTGCAGCAGGTGGATCTGAGCGTCTGACGCGATGTATCGGCAAGCAATTACTATATTTTTTATAGCTACAAAGGTATGCTAGATAGGCACAAGATAGCAATTTTGCTCAAATCATGTCAAACGGTGCCGATGGGCAACCCGACGGGAACTCCGGGCTTAGCACTCAATCAGAGAGAGTGCTAATATCATGGCTTAGAGGAAAGGATTCCCGGAATGAACATTCAATCTGGAACCGCGACGATGTCTCTGGCACCCGCCAACCCTTGGGCGCTGGTGCCCCCGCTGGGCAACCTGGACGCCTACATTTCGGCCGTCAACCGCCTGCCCCTGCTCACGCACGAAGAAGAGCAGACCTACGCGCGCCAGCTCAAGGAAAACAACGACCTGGACGCCGCCGGTCGGCTGGTGATGTCGCACCTGCGCCTCGTGGTTTCGATTGCACGCCAGTATCTGGGCTACGGCCTGCCCCATGGCGACCTGATCCAGGAAGGCAATGTGGGCCTGATGAAGGCCGTCAAGCGCTTTGACCCCGATCAGGGCGTGCGCTTGGTGAGCTACGCCATGCACTGGATCAAGGCCGAGATCCATGAATACATCCTGAAGAACTGGCGCATGGTCAAGGTGGCGACCACCAAGGCGCAGCGCAAGCTGTTCTTCAACCTGCGCTCCATGAAGCAGGGCTTCAAGGCCGACGCCTCGGCTGCGGACGCGGCCACGCACCGCGACACCTTGTCTGACCACGAGATCGACGCCGTGGCCACGCAACTCAATGTGAAGCGCGAAGAAGTCATCGAAATGGAAACCCGCATGGCGGGTGGCGATGTGCTGCTGGACCCGGCTCCGTCTGACGATGGCGAGCAGGCGTTTGGCCCCATTGCCTACCTGGCAGATGCTTCGCACGAACCCACGGCCATGATCGAGTCGCGCCAGCGCGACGCTCTGGCCACCGACGGTATTGCCAACGCCCTAGCCAGCCTGGACGACCGCAGCCGCCGCATCGTGGAAGAACGCTGGCTCAAGGTCAACGACGACGGTACCGGCGGCATGACGCTGCACGACCTGGCCGCTGTCTATGGCGTGAGCGCCGAGCGCATTCGCCAAATCGAAGTGGCTGCCATGAAGAAGATGAAAAAGGCGCTGGCTGAATACGCCTGAATGGGACAGACCGTGGGGTTAACATCCCCGGCTGCAGAAGTTGCCTCACGGGGCCCCAGTTCTGGGGCCCCGTGTCGTTTTGGCCCCCAAATATTCTTCAAGGAGATTGCACCCTATGCCATCACGTCCCGCCCTCTCTGGTCGTGTTTCCCGCCGTGCTTCGCTGCTGATTGCGCTGGCAGCCGCGTCCCCCTGGGCCCTGGCGCAGAACACCGGCAAGACCGCCGCAGCGCCCGCACCGCTGGCCTGGCCCACCAAGCCCCTGAAGATCATCGTGGGCTTTCCGGCAGGCTCATCGCCCGACCTGACTGCGCGCACGTTCTCGGAGCCCCTGTCCAAGGCCCTGGGCCAGCCCGTCATCGTGGACAACAAGGTGGGCGCGGGCGGAAACATTGGTGCCGATGCAGTGGCCAAGGCCCGTGACGACCACACCATCGGACTGATGATCAACGGCAACATGACGATTGCCAAGCTGCTGAACCCGGCCGTGCCGTATGACCCCATCAAAGACCTGGCACCGCTCAGCCTGATTGGCACCTCGCCGCTGATCCTGACGGCGCCCGTCAACCAGCCTGGCGTGCCTGCCAACGTCAGCGCCCGCGACTTCTTTGTGGCGGCGCGCAATGGCGGCGACAAGTGGAGCTATGGCACGCCGGGCGTAGGCACGGTGGGCCACATCGGCACCGAGCTGCTCAAGGCGCGCAGCAACATCAACCCCGTGCATGTGCCCTACCCCGGCTATCCACAAGTGGCCAATGCGATGCTGGGTGGCCAGTTGCAGATGGCGCTGCTGCCCCCCGCTCTGGCCCAAGCCCAGATGCGTGCGGGCAAGCTGCGTGCGATCGGTGTGACGTCCTCCGGGCGCAGCCCGTTGGCGCCCGAAGTCCCCAGCCTGGCTGAGGCAGGCATCAGCAACTTCAACCTGGAGATCTGGAACGCGTTTGCCGCACCCTCCACCATGCCCAAGCCCATCCAGGCCAAGCTGGCCGCACTGATCAGCGAGATTGCGCGCAGCGAAGAGGTGCGCGGCAAGTTGTTCCAGCAAGGGTGGCAAACGGTAGGTTCGTCGCCCGAAGGCCTAGCCAACCGCATCAAGGCCGACACCAACCTGCTGGGCGGCGTGATTGCGATGCGCGGCATCAAGGTCGAATAAACCCAGAGGCCGCTGGGCCTATCGCAGCGCCCAGGTCGCCAGTGGCCTGGGCTCTAGCCCCCGGCCTCAGCCAACAACACCTTCACATCGGCCGCCAGGGCCTGCGCACCGCTGCCATAGCGGTTGTAGACCCGCAGGCGCCCTGCGGGGTCGTACACGTAGCTGCCTGCCGAGTGGTCCATGGTGTAGCTGGTGGGCGTTTTGCCATCGACCTTCTTGTAGTAGATCTTGAAGTCCTTGGCGACTGCGGCCAGCTGCTCGGGGGTGCCATGCAGCGCCAAAAAGCTCGGGTCGAAGTTGGCCATGTAGGCCTTGAGCACCTCGGGCGTGTCGCGCTCTGGGTCCACCGTCACAAAAATGCCCTGCAGGCGGCCGCCGTCCTTGCCCAGCATCTGCTTGACCTCGGCCAGCTCCTGCATCGACGTGGGGCATACGTCTGGGCATTGGGTGTAGCCGAAGAACACCACCACCACCTTGCCGGCGAAGTCCTTAATGTGGCGTGGCTGGCCGTTGTGGTCGGTCAGGGGAATATCGCGGGCGTATTCGGCGCCTGTGACATCCACCCCCCGGAACTCGGCCTTTTTCTCGGAACATGCGCCCAAGAGGCCTGTAGCGCATACGGATATTGCGCCAGCAGCTATCAATTTAAGAGCGTTTCGTTTCTGCATGGAGATCACAGCACATAGTGGTCCACCAGCAGCGCAGCAAACAGCACGCTCAGGTGGATAAGGGAAAAGCGGAAGGTCTTGCGGGCCAGGGCGTCCGAATAATTGCGCCACAGGGCAAACGCATACCCACAAAAACCCAAGCTCAGCAGCACGGCCGCGACCAGATAGATCCAGGAACTCATGCCGTAGATGAACGGCATCATGCACCCGGCCAGCAGGATCAGGGTGTACAGGAAGACCTGCAACCGCGTGAACTCGTTGCCATGCGTGACGGGCAACATAGGCAGGCCGGACTTGCGGTAGTCCTCCACCCGGTACAAGGCCAGCGCCCAGAAATGCGGCGGCGTCCACAAAAAGATGATGAGGAACAGGATGAGCGCCTCTGGCCCCACATCGTTGGTCATGGCTGCCCAGCCCAGCACCGGCGGCATGGCCCCCGAGGCGCCGCCGATCACGATGTTCTGGGGTGTCAATGGTTTGAGGATCACGGTGTAGACCACCGCGTAACCCACAAAGGTGGCGAACGTCAGCCACATGGTCAGCGGGTTGATCCACACATACAGCAGCACAGAGCCTGCGGCACACAACACGGCCGAGAACAGCAGGGTCTGCGCGTTGGACAACTCGCCCTTGGCCGTGGGGCGCCAGGCGGTGCGCTTCATCTTGGCGTCGATGCCTTGCTCGACGATGCAGTTGAACGCGGCGGCAGCACCCGCCACCAGCCACACACCCAGGCTGGCCACGGCCATGTGGCCCAGCTGCGCAGCGTTGGGCAGACCAGGCACGGCCAGCACCATACCGATCAGCGCACAAAACACGATGAGCTGCACCACGCGGGGCTTGGTCAGCGCATAAAACTGCTGAAACCGCGAAGGCGGCGCAGCAACGGCGGATGGGGCAACACTCATGCAGATACTCTCGATGCGCCCGTGGGCGCGGAAAACTCTCGGGGCGCGGGCACCGCGCGGCTGGACACCAGGGCCCAGGTCAACACCACCACCAGGGCTGCGGCACCACCGGTGTGCAGCACTGCCGCCACCAGAGGCCAGTCCAACACCACATTGGACAAGCCCGTCACCAGTTGCAGCAAGGCCAGCCCGGCGAGCCAGCGTGTCTGCGCGGGCAACACGCCGCTGCGGTGAAAACGCCAGGCCACCAGGCCCAGCGCCAGCAGCACCAGATAGGCCATCAGACGGTGTACATAGTGGATGGCAGTGAGCGCGGCAAAGCTGATGTGGCTGCCGTCTTGCAGCATGCCCAGCTTGCGCCAGATTTGAAACCCCTGGGCAAAGTCCATGGCGGGCCACCAACTGTCCTGGCACGTGGGGAAGGTGGTGCACGCCAGCACGGCGTAGTTGGTGCTGACCCAGCCACCTAGCACCACCTGGAAGGCCAGCAGCAGCGCGGTGACCACCAGCCCCCAGCGCAGCGCTGGCGACAAGACCACCGATGGGCGCCCCTGGGCGCTGTGGGTGTGGCGCACCGCCTGCACACACAGCAGTGCCAACAGCACCAGGCCACCGATCAGGTGCAGGGTGACGATGGCGGGAAAGAGCTTCATGGTCACAGTGAGTGCGCCAAACGCACCTTGCAGGCACACCCACAACAAGGTCACCGTGGGCCACCAGGGGCTGAGCGGTGGCGCTTGCCCGCCATCTCGCCGGGCACGCCGTTGCTGCACCCAGGACGACACGGTCAGCACAATGATCAGCACCCCCACGCCCGTGGCGAGGTAGCGGTGGATCATCTCGACCCAGGCCTTGCCATGGGTCACCGGACCCGTGGGCATGGCCTCTTGGGCGGCCGAAATTTCGGCACGGGCGCCCACCGGGCTGGCACTGCCGTAGCAGCCGGGCCAGTCAGGGCAGCCCAGCCCCGAGTCGGTCAGGCGTGTGAAGGCGCCGAACAGCACCAGGTCAAACGTGAGGAACAGCGTCAGCACCGTGAGCGCCTGCAAGCGCCGCATGGGCGAGCTGCGGCGATTGCGCCCCCACACCCAGGCAAGCGGCCCCAGCGCAATCACCAGTCCCAGCAGCATCAATTCGAGCACTGGGGCCAGGTCGTACAACGGTTGGGGGTTGGTCATGGCTTGACCGGCCGCCCCGGCTCGTCCCACGAAGACGAAGCGCGCAGCAGGCGCTCCAGGTCACGCTTGGCCTTGGCAGCGCCACCGGTATCCATGGCTGCCGGAAAGCGCATCATCCAGTTGCCCATCGGGTCCACGACGTAAAGGTGGTCCGCCAGTTGCTGGCCTGGTGCTGGTTCCAGCCAGGCCTTGAGCGCATCAGGCTCCATCCGCAACACGGTCGCTTGTTGCAGGGCGGGTGCCAGGGCGGGCGGTGGCAGGGCGTTGTCGTTGATCAGCCAGACCCAGTCCACGCGGTCCTTTTCCTTGCCCAGGCTCTCGCGCAACTGGCGCTGCAGATACAAATGCTTCTGACAGGCCGTGTCACAGTCGCCCCCGGCCACGCTCACCAGCAACCACTGGCCCTTGAGGGACTCCAGCCGGGTTGCCCCACCACTGAGTGTGGAGGCCGTGAGCGCTGGCACCGTGCGCTGGGGATGGATCAGCTCGCCATAGTTGCGTCGGCCCTCGGGACGGATCACGTAGTAGGTGAAATACGAGGCGACCACCGGCGCAGCGCAGATCAGCAGCACGCCCAGCATCTTCCAGCGCCCGTGGCGCGCACGCTGCACGGTGGCGACGGCGTCCCCCGCCTCGGGCAGGGTGTGTACGGTCAGCCCCAGCGGGTGCTCCGCACGGGCACCAGCCTGGGAGTCAGGCGGCAGGCTGGCTGCGCGGGCGAATGAACCGTCGGACGATTTGGAACCAGACATAAAGGAGTGCTATCAGGCCGCAGAGCCCGAACCATTGAAATGCGTAACCGTAGTGTTTTTCGACGCCTGCGCCGACCACAGGCCAGTCGCGTTGCAGGCCATCGCCTGCGTCGCCCACTGAACCCGTCTGTAACACCGTGAAGGGGGCGAGCGCCAGACCGGTTTCGGTGCGGAACGCTGCCAGGTCGAGATTTTGCCGGATGCGGGAAGACCCCAGTGCGCTATCGCCCCCCTGAAACTCGTACAAACGCGATGGAGCGAGGGCCACACGGCCTTGCACGCGCACTTCGGTGTCAGCCGGTGTGTTCACCGAGGGCAACTGCGTACGGTCCTGAAAATTGCGAGCCACCCACCCGCGCTGCACCAACACCACCCCGGTACCCGCTCCGGCGAGTTGCAGCGGCGTGAGCACAAAGAAGCCAGGGCGCCCCTGCATTTGGCGGTTGTCCAAGTACACCGTATGTTCGGGCAGCCAGCGCCCCTGCAGCACCACGGCGCGGTGTACCAGGGCCTGCTGCGCCTCGGACGCTGTGCTGGCAGGGTCTGTCAGCGTGCGCCCATCGATCGCGGGCAAGGTGGCGCGGGTGTCGAGCGTCGCCTGCAGCGACTCCTTCTGTGTGGCACGTGACAGCTGCCAGCGCCCCAGCGAAGCGGTGACCAGCATGCCCACCACAGCAGCCAGGGTAATGAGCCAAAAACGCAGGCCCACAGGACGGCGAAGGGGGGTCACGGGATAATGTGCTCCATGAAATACCTCGTAGTGCTGGCGTTCATCGCCATTTTGGCCAGCCTGGCATCAGCTCTGTTCTTCATGATGCGCAATGGACGCGACGACAAGAGCAAGGGCAACCACATGGCCAAGGCGCTGGCAGTGCGTGTCGGGCTGTCCATCGTGCTGTTTTTGTGCATTCTGGTGGCCTGGCAACTGGGATATATCCAACCCACCGGCCTGCCCGCCACACGTTGATCTGGGCTCCTGTCCGCGCCCCCTGGGGGGCTGAGCCTTCCGAGGGCCACCGCAGATCGCCAACCGCAGGATGGAACAAAAAAAGCGCCGCGAGGCGCTTTTTTCATGGCGTCTGGGGCCTGGTTTACATCCAGTACACCAGCACGTACAGACCCAGCCAGACCACGTCCACAAAGTGCCAGTACCAGGCTGCACCTTCAAAGCCAAAGTGCTTGTCAGCCGTGAAGTGGCCCTTTTGCAGGCGCAGCGTAATCACCAGCAGCATCAGCATGCCCAGGAACACGTGGAAGCCGTGAAACCCGGTGAGCATGAAGAACGTGGAACCGAACACGCCCGAGCTGAGCTTGAGGTTCAGGTCGGTGTACAGGTGGTAGTACTCATAGCCTTGCACCAACAAGAAGACAAAACCCAGCAGCACCGTGGCCCACATGAAGCCGATGGTCTTGCCACGGTGGTTCTCACGCAGGGCGTGGTGGGCGATGGTCAGCGTCACACCCGAGGTCAGCAGCAGCGCTGTGTTGATGGTGGGCAGCCAGAAGGGGCCCACGGTCTGGAAGGGCTCGATGATGCCCGCTGGCGAAGCGGTGACACCTGCAGCCAGGCTGGGCCACACGGCCTTGAAGTCAGGCCACAACAGCGCATTGTCCAAGCTGCCCAACGCAGGCACCGAGTGCGCGCGCGCCCACCACAAGGCCGTGAAGAACGCGCCGAAAAACATCACCTCGGAGAAGATGAACCAGCTCATGCTCCAGCGGTACGACAGATCGATCTTGTGACCATACAGGCCACCCTCGCTCTCGCGCACTGCGTCGCCAAACCATTGGTACAGCGTGAACAGCCACCACACCAGCCCCACGGCCAGGGAATATTTACCCCAGTCATGGCCATTGACCCATTGGCCTGCGCCCAGGATCACAAAGAACAGACCGGCCGCGGCCATCACCGGGTGACGGGACTCGGCGGGCACATAGTAGTACGGGGTTCCGCCGTGGGTTGATGCACTCATTTCAGCTCCTGACTCTCAAAATCTTTGTTTTCAGTATTTGTTCGCACGAACCAGCCAACACAGACATTCATTCACTCACTTCACTCAACCGGCCCAGATCCATCCATTGGCCAACCGGTCACACCACCCAATTCACCAGCCCGATCAGGCCGATCACCAGGAAGAAAACCGCGATCAATCCCACCACAATGATGTGAATCGGATTGAGCTTTTCGACATCTTGCTGGTACTCGCTGCCTTTGCGCAAGCCAATCAACGACCAAGCCACCGCACGTACCGTGCGCAGCAACGATCCCTTGCGGTTCACGGGCTTGACGTCTGCCGACGACTCCAGCGGCGCGCTCATGACCCCGCTCCTCGCACGTCCGGCGAAGCGAGTCCAGGCAACACCGCAGCCGCCGTCGATTCAGGTGCCGCCGGCGTCTTGCCACCCACCTCGAAGAAGGTGTACGACAGCGTGATGGTGGTGACGTCTTTGGACAATTTCGGATCAATCACAAACGCCACTGGCCAGGTTTTCTTTTCACCCGGCTCCAGCGTGTACTGGTTAAAGCAAAAACATTCCAACTTGTTGAAATGCGCAGCAGCCTGGCGGGGCGCATAGCTAGGGATTGCCTGAGCGGCCATGCGGCGGTTCTGTACGTTCTGAAACTCGTACATCACCGTCGTCAATTCGCCCGGATGCACCTGCACGGAACGCTGCGCCGGCTTGAAGTCCCACGGACCACGCGAGTTTGCGTCAAACTCCACCGTGATGGTGCGCGACTTATCCACCTGCGTGTTGGCGGGTACCCGCACGTCCTGGCCCGCTACGCCATTGCCAGGCACCTGCCGCTCCGACAGCGACAAAATGTTGATGCCCGTCATTTCGCAAATGTGCTTGTAGATCGGGATCAGCACGTAGCCAAAGGCAAACATGCCAGCCGCGATCACGACCAGCTTGCCGACCATCTTGGCGTTTTCGCGGTGCAGGCTCATGGAGTTGGCCGGTGGCTTCAGCGGGACAGCATCACCACCTTGACCATGAACCCGACAAAAAACACCACCGCCACGGACGCCAGGATCAGCGCCAGCCGCAGGTTGCTCTTTTTTTGCTCGGGGGTCATGGACATGGTGTTCAGCCAATCACGCGGGTTGCGGTAGCGTCCAGCTTGGGAGGATTCTCAAACGTGTGGAAAGGCGCTGGGGAAGGCACTTCCCACTCCAGCCCTTCGGCACCGTCCCATGGCTTGGCAGGGGCCTTGGCACCCTTGCCACGCATGGCGGGAACTACCACGGCCAGGAAGAAAAACACCTGCATCAGACCGAAGCCCAAGGCACCCACCGAAGCAATCGCGTTGAAGTCTGCGAATTGCATGGGGTAGTCGGCGTAGCGGCGGGGCATGCCAGCCAGGCCCAGGAAGTGCATGGGGAAGAAGGTGATGTTGAAAGTGATCAGCGAACCCCAGAAATGGATCTGGCCACGCGTTTCGGAATACATCACGCCCGTCCACTTGGGCAGCCAGTAGTACACGCCAGCGAACATGGAGAACAGCGAACCAGCCACCAGCACGTAGTGGAAGTGGGCCACCACGTAATAGGTGTCTTGCAGCTGAATGTCGATGGGAGCCATGGCCAGGATCAGGCCGGTGAAACCACCCATGGTGAACACGAAGATGAAGCCCACAGCAAACAGCATGGGGGTTTCAAACGTCATGGAGCCGCGCCACATGGTGGCAACCCAGTTGAAGATCTTCACGGCCGTGGGCACGGAGATCAGCATGGTGGCATACATGAAGAACAGCTGGCCGGTCACAGGCATACCGGTCGTGAACATGTGGTGGGCCCACACAATGAACGACAGGATGGCGATGGACGAGGTGGCGTACACCATGGAGGCGTAGCCAAACAGCTTCTTGCGGGCGAACGCAGGCACGATCTGGCTGATGATGCCGAAGGCCGGCAAGATCATGATGTACACCTCGGGGTGGCCGAAGAACCAGAAGATGTGCTGGTACATCACCGGGTCACCGCCACCGGCGGGGTTGAAGAAGCTGGTGCCGAAGTGGCGGTCCGTCAGCGTCATGGTGATGGCGCCAGCCAGCACAGGCATCACGGCGATCAGCAGGTAGGCGGTAATGAGCCAAGTCCACGCAAACATGGGCATCTTCATCAGCGTCATGCCGGGGGCGCGCATGTTGAGGATGGTCACGATGATGTTGATCGAGCCCATGATGGACGAGGCACCCAGGATGTGCATCGCGAAGATGCCAGCGTCCATGGAAGGGCCCATCTGCAGCGTCAGCGGTGCGTACAGCGTCCAGCCGGCAGCAGGCGCGCCACCGGGCATGAAGAACGAGCTCACGAGCATCAGTGCGGCAGGAATCATCAGCCAGAAGCTGAAGTTGTTCATGCGGGCGAACGCCATATCGGATGCACCGATCTGCAGCGGGATCATCCAGTTCGCAAAGCCCACGAAGGCCGGCATGATCGCGCCGAACACCATGATCAGGCCGTGCATGGTGGTCAGCTGGTTGAACAGCTCGGGGTTGACCAGTTGCAGGCCAGGCTGGAACAGCTCGGCACGGATCAGCAGGGCCAGGATGCCGCCGACCATCAGCATGGTGAACGAGAACAGCAGATACAACGTACCGATGTCTTTGTGGTTGGTGGCAAACACCCAGCGGCGCCAGCCGGTGGGGCCATGGTGTCCGTGGCCGTCGTGTGCGTGGTCGCCAGCGTGCCCGTGGTTGTCGAGAACTGCGCTCATGGTGAATTCCTCAATACGATGGGGCGATGATTACTTGCCACGCTGGGCCACAATTTCAGCTGGCTGAACCAGCTGGCCGGTCTTGTTGGACCAGTTGTTCTTGGTATAGGTGACCACGGCGGCGATGTCGGTGTCGCTCAGCTGTGCCCATGCAGGCATGGCGCCGTTGTTCTGGCCCTTGAGCAGCACCTGAATCTGCTTGGCGTGGTCAGCATCCAGCACCACTGCAGCACCGTCCAGGGGCTTGATGGGGCCAGCGCCCTTGCCGTTGGCCTGGTGGCAGGCCGCGCAGTTGGCCGCGTAGACCTTCTCGCCACGCTTCATGATGTCGCCCAGCGCCCACACCTTGGTGGGGTCGTCCAGTTTGGCAGCGGCTTTCTTCTTTTGTTCGGCCACCCAGGCGGTGTAGTCCTCGGCGGACACCACCTTCACGTGGATGGGCATGTAGGCGTGTTCCTTGCCGCACAGCTCGGCACACTGGCCGTAGTAATCGCCAATTTTCTCGGCACGGAACCAGGTGTCACGCACAAAGCCGGGGATCGCATCCTGCTTGATACCGAAGGCAGGCACCATGAAGGCGTGGATCACGTCGTTGGCCGTGGTGATGATGCGGATCTTCTTGTTGACCGGCACCACCATGGGGTTGTCCACCTTGAGCAGGTAGTTGGCGGGTGCGTCCTTGACGTTGCCGCTGTCGGACATCACGCGGTGGCTGCTGTCCAGCGTGGAGATGAACGCCAGGCCTTCGCCTTCGCCAGTGATGTAGTCATAGCCCCACTTCCACTGGTAACCCGTGGTCTTGATGGTGAGGTCGGCGTTGGTGGTGTCCTTCTGGGCCACCAGCACCTTGGTCGCGGGCAAAGCCATCACGATCACGATGATGAACGGAATAATCGTCCAGACCACTTCCACCGTCACCGACTCGTGGAAGTTGGCAGCCTTCGCGCCCTTGGAGCGGCGATGCTTCCAGATCGAGTAGAACATCACGGAGAACACTGCAACAAAGATCACCGTGCAGATGACCATCATCATCCAGTGCAGAAAATGTTGCTCTTCTGCGATCTTGGTGACGGGCGGCGCCAGGTTCAGCTGGTTGACTGCAGGGCCGCCAGGCAGGTCCTGAACGGCATGGGCTGCGGAGCCCACCCATGCACCGGCAATCAGCAGCAGAGAAGCCAGCTTGTTGGAAATGCTCTTCATAGTTCTCACTTACTTCTAAGCCTCAATTTAACCAATCCCTTTCGCGCGCCTGCGTGGGGTCAGGCGGCGCGCAAGGCCATGCGGATCTCCGATGCCAGGGCCGGTCGAAGCTCGGGGCGCATGTAGCGCCCCACCTCTACCGAACGGCCCTGCGCAGACAGCGTGATCAGCGAATGGTCTCCCGTCTTGGGCTCTACGCGAACCCGGCTCCGGTCAAACTCCGCGCGCTCCAGCCTGCCTGCTGTCTCCAGCTCCACCACAAGGCGTGAGCCCTGCAATGAAATCCTCTCGCCATCCGCCGCATGGCGACCGTACATGGCGAATGCAATCCCTACTGCCACGATTTCGAGCCACGCGAAGGGCATCACCAGATGGGCGCCGAGCTTCCAGAAGAACGTCGCGATTCCCAGTGACACCACACACAGCGACAAATACATCCAGCCCAATTGCGTCGGCGTGACCGAACAATTGCGAACCAGACGCCAGTCAATGCGCTGTCCCGACACCGTGGCAAAACGAAAAACCAAGCCCGTCACCATGAGTGCTCACAAGACTGCCGACTGCAGCACACGTTGCGCCTTGGGCACAACAGACACAGCCTGCCAGATTGCGCGGGAAGATGCCCGAAATCTCAATAGCCAAGAATTGTAGCGTGCCTTGTTCCAAGTCATTGACACGCCGTTACAGGTTAGTTCTCTGTGCCGCTCTTGCGCAACATGGCGCGCATGTCCTGCAGCGACACCGCGCTGCTGGAACTGACGCGCACCCGGGGTGCAGGCTTGAAGGCATGGCCATAAATGATTTCAAAAGTCAGAGCCAACTGACCGCCTTGACCCGGATCGGCAAGACGCTCAGAAAGCACTTGATAGAGCTTCTCGCGCCAGCGCCGTCCGCGCAATGAGGGAAAGCGATCAGGGTGCAAATTGACACCTAGCTCGCGCAGCTCTTGAACCAGCCGCTCGGGTGTGGCAAACGTGAGTGTGATGCGTTCCATGTCCATCACCGGCTCTGCAAAACCTGCATGCACCAGCATGTCGCCCCAGTCATGCATGTCGGTGAAGGCATGGCCTGCAGGTGGCCAGCCCATGGCGGCATACACGCCATGCAGCTCGCGCAGCGTGTCCGGTCCGAGACACGAGAACATCAGGTAGCCGTCCACCGCCAGGGCGCGATGCCATTGGCCGATCAGGACTTGCGGGTCGGCCGCCATGTGCAGCGCCATGTTGGACCACAACATCTGCACGCTGGCATCAGCCGGCGGGCCTACCTGCAGAGCTCCTGCGCCCCAGCGAGCGGGACTCCACCACGGTTTGGCCAGCGCCTGCCGCACGACGGGTTCACCATGGACGCTGGTCTCGTACACCTGGCACCGCGCCTGTGGGTAGCGGGCACTCACAAGCGCATGTGCCTGCAAGCCGCCACGCACCGGGTCCCAATGGCACCAGGACGCCGGGGCCTGCCGGATCCACTGCAGTCGGTCCTCCATGCGGCGCGCCACTTCTTCATGCAGCCAGGGGGACGCGGCGGGGGCCGCAGCATGCCAGCGGGCTGCGGCAACAGGATCAATGGTGGGGGGGCGCTCGGAGGACATGGGCAGGGCAGAAAGACGCGCGAGTATATTGATTCATGCATTTTTCGGGTTTGTCAGGGATTTCGCGC
Source organism: Acidovorax benzenivorans (assembly GCF_028680575.1). GTDB lineage: Bacteria > Pseudomonadota > Gammaproteobacteria > Burkholderiales > Burkholderiaceae_C > Acidovorax > Acidovorax benzenivorans. Next base: position 117,567 of record NZ_JAPCKI010000012.1, read on the forward strand.
CATCTCCACGCCTGGGCGGACAAAGTGCCCAGCCAGTGCGCCGTGTGCCACGCCTGGCCATCGCAGCGCATCTGCAACGCCTGCGTGGCGCGATTCGCACAGCCCGCCACGCGTTGCCAGCGCTGCGCCCTGCGGGTGCCCCCGGGGGTCGCTGTCTGCGGCACCTGCCTGCAGCACCCACCCAGCTTCGATGCCTGCATTGCAGCGGTGGACTATGCCTACCCCTGGGCCGACGCGCTGGCACAGTTCAAGTTTCGCGGAGACCCAGGATGGGCCAGGGCATTGGCCACACTGATGCGCAGCACGCCCTGGATGGAGCCCGCGGTAGAGGCAGCCGACACCGTGCTGGCGGTGCCTCTGTCCACCGAGCGCTTGCGCGAGCGGGGCTTCAACCAGTCGGCCCTGCTGGCCAGGCAACTGGCCGGCGCCAAGGCCGACCACCTGACCCTGCTGCGCCTGCACGCCACCGAGGCGCAAAGCAGCCTGCCAAGGGCCCAGCGGCTGCGCAACCTGCGCGGTGCCTTCGCCATCGAACCCGCCCGCGCCGCCGCCCTGCGCGGCCAGCAGGTGGTGCTGATCGACGATGTGATGACCACGGGCGCCACGCTGCACGCAGCCACCCTGGCGTTGCGCGAGGCAGGTGTGGCGCATGTCACGGCCGCCGTGCTGGCGCGCACGGGGCGCGACTGAAAAGCACCAAACAGATATCAAACAGGTACCAAAGGGATACTTTTGATTACGAGCGGTTGCTCAATTCACCGGCCCAACGATGACAATGCGGGCATGTTCCATATCGTCCTCGTCGAACCCGAGATCCCGCCCAACACCGGCAATGTGATTCGCCTGGCGGCCAACACGGGGTGCACGCTGCACCTGATCGAGCCCCTGGGGTTCTCAATGGAAGACCGCCAGATGCGGCGTGCGGGGCTGGACTACCACGAGTACGCCCGAGTGCAGGTCCATGCGGGCTGGACAGCCTTTCTGCGGGATACCCAGCCGGACCCGACCCGCATGTTTGCGATGACCACCCACGCCTCACAGCCCGTGCATTCCACCTGCTTCCTGTCCGGCGACTGGTTCGTGTTTGGCGCTGAAACGCGGGGGCTCCCGCCCGAGCTGCGCGAGAGCTTTCCGCCCGCCCAGCGCCTGCGCCTGCCCATGGTGCCGGGTCAGCGCAGCCTCAATCTGTCCAACGCCGTGGCGGTGACCGTGTTCGAGGCTTGGCGCCAGAACAGCTTTGCAATGCCTGACGGGCAGGTGATGGTCGAGCCCGAAGGCACGATCATCAGCGGCTTCGCACAGCTCAGCTGAGCTGGCCGGACTTTTGCGCCACAGCGCGGGGCACGTGTTCGGTCAGGAAGTCCAGAAACACCCGTGTGCGTGCGGGCAGCATGCGGCGTGAAGGCAACGCCGCATAGATGGTGTAACGCGAAAAGATCCAGCTCGGCAGAATGTGGACCAGCTCACCACGGGCCAGGTGCTCCTCGGCCAGCAGGCGCGAAGTGACAGCCACACCCGCCCCATCCACGGCGGCACGCATCAACAGCTCGGTGCTGACGGACTGCAACACCGCTGGCGCGTCCACCTCTTCGTCAGGCACCTCCGCCCGCAGCGACTGTAGGCGCAGCTTGCGGCCCGCCCCCGCCTGCGCACGCACGGGCGCGCTGGAGTCGCGCAGGTAGTCGTGGTGCACCAGGTCCTGCGGCTCACGCGGAATACCCCGGCGCTCCAGGTAGTCGGGTGACGCCACCACAATCGCCTCGCCCTGTACCAGCGGGCGCGCGACGATGTTGGCGTCAAAGTCCTCGCCCGCCACCATGATGGTCACATCGAACTCATCCACGCGGCTGGACGCATAGGCGTCCATGCTGATGTCCAGTATCAGCTTGGGGTAGTGGGCATGCCACAGCGCCACCATGGGGGCCAGAAAGTTGGTGGCCAGCACCGGCGCGGCCACGATACGGATGATGCCGCGCAGGTCACGCGTGCTGGCGGCGGCGGCAGCCTCGGCGTCGTCGATCTCGTGCAGGATGGCGCGTACGCGCTGCAGGTACGACTCACCCGCATCCGTCAGCGCCAGCTTGCGGGTCGTGCGTTGCAGCAGGCGCGTGCCCAGGTGCTGCTCCAGCTCGGCCACCATGCGGGTGACCACGGGGGGCGACATGTCCATGGCGCGGGCGGCAGCGGCAAAGCCGCCCTCCTCCACCACGCGCTCGAAAATTTTCATGGCTTGCAGGCGGTCCATGGTTCAGACCTCCTGCCCGATGGCGACCAGGCTCAGGCCGGGGCGCCGAAGTTGCGCGCCAACGATTCGGCCACGCACACGGGCTTGTCGCTGCCCTCGCGCTCCACCGTCACCAGCCAGGTCATCTGCATGCCGTCGGGCGCTACCGGCTCGGCAGCCTGTAGGGTGAGGCGCGCGCGCAAGCGGCTGCCCACAGGCACCGGCGCCGTGAAGCGCACCTTGTTCAGCCCGTAGTTCACGCCCATGCGCGCACCCTCGATGGTCAGGCCCGTCTCGAAGAATTGCGGAATCAGCGACAGCGTGAGAAACCCATGCGCAATGGGCGCGCCAAACGGCCCGGCCTTGGCCCGCTCGGGGTCCACATGGATCCACTGGTGGTCGCCCGTGGCCTGGGCAAACAGGTTGACCTGTTCCTGCGTGATGGTGATCCAGTCGGTCACCACGACCTCCTGACCCACGCAGGCGCTGACTTCGGAATATGAGCGGAAGATTTTCATCGCTGCAATGTAGCCCTGCACCCAGGCGCGCCTTGTCTGCCGGGTGACAGGTGTTTTCCCGGAGGCCTTGTTTTCGGTTCTGCTTCACGCTGTCCTTCAAGAATTGAGCCACGTACAGATCCCTTGCCACTGCTCCAGGTCGCGCGCCACGCGGCCGGGCGCCACATCAAACAGCGTGAGGCCGTGCGCCGCCAGGTGGATGTAGTTCTGCGTGTCGCGCAGATAACCCAGCACCGGGAACCCCAGGCTGTCCACAAAGTGGTGCAACTGTTCGGCCGCCTTGGTGCGCGCGTCCACGCGCATACCGACGATGCCCACAGGCACCCCGGCAGCGTGGCGGCGCTCGGCCAGCTGGTCCAGAAAGGCCCGCGTGGCAAAGATGTCGAACACGCTGGGCTGCAGCGGCACGATAACCTTGTCGGCCAGCTTGAGTACGTCGTTCAGGCGCCAGCCGTGCAGGCCGGCGGGGGTGTCCAGCACCGCGTGCGTGGTGCCCTTGGGCGGGCGGCTGATCACGTCCGAGCTGGTGTCCCAGCCGCCAATGGGGCGCGCAGCGGGCGGGCGCAGGCCCAGCCACAGCTTGGCGGACTCCTGCCGGTCGGTGTCGCCCAGGATCACGGGATGCCCCTGGCTGGCAAAGTAGCCCGCGATGTTGGTGGACAGCGTGGACTTGCCCACGCCGCCCTTCGGGTTGGCGACAACGACTACTGGCATGACAAGCTCCTTGGAATCTGCAGGTCCATGAAAATACAAGCCAAATCAGCCTCAAGCGCAATATTTATATGCGCTAGAAGCTATCAAATTGGAAGCACCCTAACCCCTCGGCGGTGCCACAACCGCTTCAGGCGTGCTGGCCGCCGCGCTTGACGAAGAACAGCCCGGCCCCCACCGCCATCAGCAAACCGCCAAACACGCGGTTTTGCGCCCGCACTGCCCGCGCGCTGCGCATCAGGCGGCGCAGGGCACTGGCCCCCGCAGCGTAGCCGTGCATCACCACCACGTCCACCGTCACCGTGGTGGCGGCCATCACCAACAGCTGTGTCCACAGCGGGCGCGTGTCGGTCATGAACTGGGGCAACACGGCCACCATGAAGATGATGCCTTTGGGGTTGGTGGCGTTGGTCAAAAAGCCCGTGAGGCAGCGCTTTTGCCAGGTGCCGGCCGACTCCGTGTCATCGCCCTGCACGGGGGATTTGTCGCCGGCACGCCACTGCGCAAAACCCACATAGATCAGATAGCAAGCGCCCAGCACCTTCACCACGCTGAAAGCCACCTCGGACGCCAGCAGCAGCGAGCCCACGCCCGCACCGGCGATCAGCAAAATCAGCAACAGGCCCAGTTGCAGGCCCAGGATGGTGGCGCCCGTCTTGCGCACGCCGAACGACAGCCCATGGCTCATCGACAACACGGCCCCGGAGCCCGGCGACACCGCAATCAGGCACGACGCCGCAAAAAAAGCCAGCCAAGTCTGCAAATCCATGGGTCACCGTGCCTGTGTGCGAAGAAGGGCGAGCATCTTAACAACGCCCCCGTGTCGCTGCCATGATCTGAATAAAAATGGCCGCCAGCGCTTAAAAATAAAGCGCTAGCAGCTATCAAAACAGAAGCATTTCAATGACATGCCAAGCGACCCCTCCCTTATCGCTACGGCAATGCCAGAATCCAGACACGCCCACGCCCGCCCGTCCGCATCCCTCCGACGCCCCTCCCAACGCCATCGCTATCGCCGCGCCTCCATGGAACACGCCCCCACCTGGCTCACCTACGGTTTTCTGTACCTCACCGCCGCCGTGCTGGCCGTGCCCATTGCCAAGGCGCTGGGCCTCGGCGCCATCATTGGCTACCTGGCAGCGGGCATCGCCATCGGGCCCTGGGGCCTGGGGCTGGTGAGCAACGTGCAAGACATCCTGCACTTTGCCGAATTTGGCGTGGTGCTGATGCTGTTCCTCGTCGGGCTGGAGCTGCAACCCAGCCGCCTGTGGGCACTGCGTCGCCCCATCTTTGGCACCGGCACCGCCCAGGTACTGGGCTGCGCGGCCGTGCTGTTTGCGCTGGGCGCGCTGGCGGGCCTGCCATGGCGCGTGAGCCTGGTGGGCGCGCTGGGCCTGGCGCTGTCGTCCACGGCCATTGCGCTGCAGTCGCTGGCCGAGCGCAACCTCATGCGCACACAAAGTGGGCAAGCGGGCTTCTCCATCCTGCTGTTCCAGGACGTGGCGGCCATCCCCATCCTGGCCCTGCTGCCCGTGCTAGGCGCGGCCGCTGGCGAAGGCGCAGGCCACACGCCGAGCGAGATCGTGCTGGAGGTGCTCAAGATCGTCGGCGTGATCGCCGCCATCATCCTCGGCGGGCGCCTGCTGCTGCGCCCCGTGCTGCGCTGGATCGCCAAGAGCAACACACCGGAGATATTCACCGCCGCCGCGCTGCTGCTGGTGGTGGGCATTGCCTACCTGATGGTGCTGGTGGGCCTGTCGATGGCGCTGGGCGCCTTTCTCGCCGGCGTGCTGCTAGCCGACAGCGAATACCGGCGCGAGCTGGAGGCTGACATTGAGCCGTTCAAGGGCCTGCTGCTCGGGCTGTTCTTCATCGCCGTGGGCATGAGCATCGACTTCGGCGTGATCCTGCGCTCGCCGGGCCTCATGGCCGCCATCCTGGTCGGCTTTCTGGCCGCCAAGGCCATGGTCATTTACACGCTGGCCAAGGTGGTCGGAATCCCCTACCAGGAGCGGCCGGTGTTCACCCTGCTGCTGGCCCAGGGCGGCGAGTTTGCTTTTGTGGTGTTCCAGGCCGCAGCGGGTGCCAGCGTGTTCCCGGCCGAGACGGCCTCGCTGCTCATCGGCGCTGTGGCGCTGTCGATGCTGATCAGCCCGCTGCTGCTGGTGCTGCTGGACCGCGTGCTGCTGCGCCGCTATGCAAAGCTCAAGTCCGAACCCCAGGCCGAAGAAATCTCCGAGCCCCAAGAGGCGCCCATCATCATCGCGGGCTTCGGCCGCTACGGGCAGATCGTCTCGCGCGTGCTGCTGGCCCAGGGCATCCCCACCACCGTGCTGGACCACAGCGTGGACATGCTGGAAGTGGCGCGCACCTTTGGCTACCGCGTGTTCTACGGCGATGCCACGCGGCTCGACCTGTTGCGCATCGCGGGCGCCGAACACGCCCGCATCCTGGTCATCGCCGTGGACGACGCCGAGCAGTCGCTCAAGCTCGCCAAGCTCGCCCGCGAACACTTCCCCCAGCTGCAGGTGGTGGCCCGCGCGCGCGACGTCACGCACTGGAACAAGCTGCGCGACCTGGGTGTGACGCTGGTGCAGCGCGAACTGTTCGAGTCCAGCCTACAAAGCGCCCACACCGTGCTGGAGCTGATGGGCCTGGCGCCCGCCGAGGCCACGGCCATCACCCGGCGCTTTCGCACCCACAACATCGCCCTGGCCGACCGCATGTACCCGCACCACAAGGACCGAGCCAAGTTCATCGCCGTGGCGCGCGAGGGCCGCAACCAGTTTGCGGAGCAGATGGCCAAGGAGCGGCAGGAGAGTGCGGCGTTGAATGTGCCGAGGGAGGAGTACCCAGGGTATGGCGGGGGGGAGGGTGCCGAAGACGGGGATAGGGCCGCACCGGCCGGAGATTTGGATAAAAAAAGCCTGTAGCGCCTATCCATCAAGCACAATTTGCTACACTTTTCATAGCATCCATCAAAAATCCGTCCCGAACGGGTGACGCGGAAACAGGGGGGCTTGGCAACGCGAAGCGCCACGCCATGACGCGAAAACCGCTTTCGCGACAGAATTTTGTCGCGTAAACTGCTTTCACGACAAAATACTGTCGCAATTTGAGTTTGCGATGCCAGGAGCCCTGTCATGCCCCGCCCTACCCTTGCCCAGGAGCTGGACCAGCTCGCAGTGTTGATTCACAACGCAGGCCCCACAGGGGTCGGCAGCGACGCCCTCCTGCAACAGTTGGGGGGCACCGGCCAGCGCCGCACCCTGCAGCGCCGCCTGGCACGGCTGGCAGAGCAAGGGCGCATCACGGTGCGCGGCGAGGGCCGGGCCACCCGCTACCACCCAAGCCACCCGCAGCAATCGCCTGCCGAAGCCACGCCGCCAGCAGCATTGGCAACTGCCGCGCCCGCCACCGCTGACTACGTCCCCACCTCAGCAGAAGGCGCAGAAATCCGTGCCGCCATCTCCCAGCCCCGCCACCTGCGCAAACCGGTGGGCTACCAACTGGACTTTTTGTCGCAGTACCACCCCAACAACACGGCCTACCTGCCACACGACCTGCGCGAGCAACTGCACTCCCTGGGCCGCTCACCGGCAGATCAAACCCCTGCAGGCACCTTTGCCAAAGACATCCTCAACCGCCTTCTGATCGACCTGTCCTGGGCCTCATCCCACCTCGAAGGCAACACCTACAGCCGCCTTGACACCGAACGCCTGATCGAGTTCGGCCAGGCCGCCGAAGGCAAAAACGCGCTGGAAACCCAGATGATCCTGAACCACAAGCAGGCCATCGAATATCTGGTGCTCAACCCCGAAAACGCCCGCGTGCACACCGACACGTTGATAGCGCTGCACGCCTTCCTGTCCGACGGCCTGATGGCCGACCCCACCGCCGTGGGCCGCATCCGCCGCCGCGCAGTGGAGATCGGCGGCAGCGTCTACCTGCCCATCGCCCTGCCCCAGCGGCTCGAAGAACTCTTCGGCATCGTCACGCAAATGGCCGCCGAAATCACCGATCCGTTCGAGCAAGCCTTCTTCTTGATGGTGCACCTGCCCTACCTGCAGCCGTTCGAGGACGTGAACAAACGCGTCTCGCGCCTGGCCGCCAACATCCCGTTCATCCGCCACAACCTGTGCCCACTGTCGTTCATCGACGTGCCGCAGCAAGCGTATGTGGACGGCATGCTGGGCGTGTACGAGCTGAACCGCGTGGACCTGCTGCGCGATGTGTTCGTGTGGGCCTACGAGCGGTCGTGCCAGCAGTACGTGGCGGTGAAGCAGAACCTGGTGCCGCCGGACATTTTTCGGCTGCGTCACCGGCAGGCGCTGGCCGAGGTGATTGCGGCCATCGTGCGCCAGGGGGACGCGCCTACTGAGGAGGCGGTGAAAAGCAGGATGCCTGCTTCCGTGGCGGTGGCCGACCACGCGCATTTTGTGCAGTTGGCGCTGGCGGAATTTGGCGCGCTGCACGCGGGGAATGCGGTGCGGTTTGGGATCCGGCCGTTGGAGTTTGGGGAGTGGGAGCGACGTGATCGGGATGGCGCGACGGATAAGAATGCCTGAGCCGAATTTCGACAAACGCCACCCGCCACTGAGCACGATGCATTGCAGCTGAGAAATCGAAATCTGGCCTTCCATTGGGCTACTTTAGGAGAAGCACTTGAAAGCACAAAAATTCAGCGCCAAAGTAGGCCTCTACTTTGCAATTTCACTCCTAGGTTTTTTGGCCTTTTTTATCTTTGAACGCCTCGGAGCAGACGCTACGGCTTGGGCTCAACTGCCCATCGTCGGCGGCTTGGTCGGGGCGCTGTTCCAGCTAGTCCGCGATGACGCAGCAGCAGATAGAGCAAAGCAACTGGAGCAGTACAAGCAGAAATTTGTGTTCGGTGCACAGTCCCACATGGCTCAAACCATTTGGAACAAGCAAGTTGAGTTCTGCGAGGCTTACGCTTCTGAGCTTGATAAGTGCGTTGCGGTTCTGTACGCAGACGGGCCAGCAAAGAGCGCCGGAAACTGTGCAACTGCACTATTTGCTATCCGCCGACGATACGCCGTGTGGGTTCCCGCAGACTTGGAAACCAAGCTCGATCCATTTGAAAAAGCGCTACGAGATATCGGGAACAGCGCCCATGTTGCTGACAGAGCCCCGGGCGGCGGCAATCCTGAGTTGCGTCAGCGGCACATTGATCGGATGTATCGGGAGTTCGCCAAGGCTATGGGAGAAAGTGAGTGGCTAGGAGAACAACTGACGGGTGAGGCAGGGCACGCAGTTGTCCTGAATTCATTGAAATCCATGCTCGGCATCGACGACATGAGTGCACTTTTGGCTACTCTGAAAAAGGATGCCGTTGCCGGCTTAACGGGTGACAAACCCGCAGTGAACAGTGGGGAGGTGATCGAATTGGCACGGTCGGGGGGGGGGAATAAATTTGGCCCTCGCTAATGCTGGCGCGGCTTTGCGGGCAATTTACTGGGGCTAAGCGTCGCCGGTGGCTTTGGCGCGGAATGGGCAGTCCGTTGAGCGAAAATGCCCGAAATGGGTGGTTTACGGGCAGAAGCGGGCCCGGGATGCAGGGAAGTGGTTCTGGGTTCAGATGGCCCTGTTATCCTTAGAAAATTCGCTCTCATTAGCCGCGCAAACTAGTCATTTCACGCAGCCTTCGGTGCGACACAAGGTCGCACGTTCTGAGGGTGCACGGACTCTGCAACGTGTGACCTTGAATAATCCAATGGAATCGGCCACTTAGGAGAATTGCGGCCAGATTTCTCCACTACGTGCGGCCTACTCAAGGTCGCACGTCTTTAAAGCTGCCCCTCGCCGCTTTTTGAAGTAGCACCACCTGAAGCTAGTCCTCGGGAACTGTAGCTCCAAGGTACACATGATGAGCCAGCTCATGCGAAGTGCGATTCGCCGAGGGGACTTGGCTGAAATTTAAACCTGCGTGGCTGAATCTAATATTGGCGTTCGCTCATCTGCAGCGATCGGCGCATTGCAGCTTCCGCCCATTTCAACTCTCAACAGATCTCGCAGCAATCCCCTTCGATCTGAAGGCAGTAATCTGTTCCGAGCTGCCTAGTAGCGTCGGCCAACGGGGCATTGTGAACGCCCCGAGCTTTGCATGAGCAAGGTATTTTCCGCCTGTGATTTCTCCTGCAGCAAATCGTAAGATGCACGTATTCGGCACCCTTCTGGGTCGGGACACTTTTGCCATAACACTGGAACCCAAAATATGATTGAGCCAGCAGACGCCCTTGCGTTCTCGATGCACGCTGTTAGTGCCAGTGCAAACGTGAGCAGCAGTGCCAGTCGAACATTGACCAGGGGCTGGAGCTGGTTCCATTAGAAGCCAGCTGTGGATAACTATAGGTTGGATGCTTCGGTAGGTCCTCCTTTTTTT
>NZ_JAPCKI010000013.1 GCF_028680575.1 Acidovorax benzenivorans
GTTCTGTACTCGTAGCTATGCGCAGATTCCCTTTAACAGGCCGCTGCATCCGACCGCCTGCGGCGTCGGCTGAGCGGCGGCGTTGAGCGTCCGCTTTCATTTGCGGTGACCGGCTGCTCTTGGCCGAATTCTGCCCCACGCGCTCGGCGGCCATCTTTTAATGATGTAATTTCGCGATGACGTCCAATTTTCGCCATGTCGCACTTATAGGCAAGTACCAGACTTCAGCTGCAGGCGCCCCCGGTGACGGCTCTCGCCGGGCTTTGGAGGACATTGCGCATTTCTTGGAGCGCCAGGGATGTGAGGTGGTCCTGGAAGCGGAAACCGCCAGCAACACCGGATTGACACACTACCCATCGCTGAATGTAGACCAGATCGGCGCACGGTGCGATCTGGGGCTGGTGGTGGGAGGAGATGGGACGATGCTAGGCATTGGTCGCCGCTTGGCTCGTTTTGGAACGCCCCTGATCGGCATCAACCAAGGCCGGCTCGGATTCATCACCGACATTCCCTTCGACACCTACCAGACCACATTGCCGCCGATGTTGCGAGGGGCCTACGAAGAAGACCAACGCCCTCTGATGCACGCCACGGTGGTCCGCGACGAGCGTGTGGTGTTTGAAGCATTGGCCATGAACGATGTGGTGGTTAACCGTGGAGCAACCTCGGGCATGGTGGAGTTGCGGGTTGAAGTCGGTGGGCAGTTTGTGGCCAATCAGAGGGCTGACGGCCTCATCATTGCATCCCCCACCGGTTCCACAGCATATTCGCTGTCCGCAGGAGGCCCCATGCTTCATCCGTCCATCCCGGGCTGGGTGTTGGTTCCTATCGCGCCACATACGCTGTCCAACCGCCCCATCGTGCTATCCGACGCGACGGAAGTGGCCGTCGAAGTGGTGAGTGGGCGCGACGTCAGCGCGAACTTTGACATGCAGTCGCTCGCGTCCTTGCTGCATGGCGACCGCATTCTCGTCAAACGCTCAGAGCACCGCGTAAGGTTTCTACACCCCCAGGGCTGGAACTACTTCGCGACACTGCGCAAAAAGCTGCGCTGGAACGAAGGGGGCTCCTGACATGGCGCTGCGACGGATAACTCTGCGGGATTTTGTGATCGTCCAAACGCTAGAGCTTGATTTGCGCAGTGGCTTCACAGTGTTGACCGGCGAAACCGGTGCGGGCAAGTCCATCCTGATCGATGCGTTGCAACTGGCACTGGGTGCACGCGCAGATGCGGGGGTAATACGAGAGGGATGTAGCAAGACCGACATTTGCGCGGAATTCGACTGCCCTGCGCATGCTCAGCCGTGGCTAGAAGAAGCGGGGTTTGAAATCGATGAATGGCTGCTGCTACGCCGCACGGTAGACACGCAGGGCAAGAGCCGCGCCTGGATCAATGGCACACCCGCAACAGCTTCCCAGTTGCGCGCATTGGGAGAGATGCTTCTCGACATCCACGGTCAGCACGCATGGCAAAGCCTGACTCGGCCAGAGTCGGTGCGCGGCTTGCTGGACGCTTTTGCCGGTGTGAATACTCGTGGCACAGCATCGCGGTGGGCGCAATGGCGCGCCGATCTCAAGGCATTGCAACAGGCACGCGCAGCGCAGGCAACGCTACAGCAAGAGCGCGAGCGCCTGCAGTGGCAAATCAGCGAAGTGGACAAACTTGCGCCAGGCGACCTAGAGTGGGTGGATCTCGATACACAACACAAGCGCCTGTCTCACGCGCAGGCGTTGCTGGACGGGGCGCATGGAGCGCTTCAGGCCTTGCAAGAGGACGAGGCGGGAGCTGTCTCCGCGCTGACCCGCGCGCACGCGCTGCTGCAGGCGCAGGAACACATTGAGCCGGAGTTTGCCAGTCTGGCCGATATCCTGGCATCGAGTCTGGCACAGACGACCGATGTGGTGCATTCATTGCACACCTATTTGCGTCATGCAGACATCGACCCGCAACGCCTGGCAGAACTGGATGAACGGATGTCCCAATGGATGGGATTGGCGCGGCGGTACAAACGCCCTCCTGCAGAACTCCCCGCGCTGCTCAAGGACTGGAAAGCATCCATGCGCCAGCTTGATGCCGCCACCGATCTGGACAGACTACAAGCCAACGAATCAGCCAGCGCCAAGGCATACCAGGCGGCGGCGCGCACGCTGTCTCTGGCCCGCGCCAAAGCAGCACCTAAACTCTCCGTGTCCATCTCCCAGGCCATGCAGGGCCTTGGAATGGAGGGTGGCAAGTTCGAGGTGTCTGTGACCAAGGCGTCAGAGCCCGCCCCAGACGGGATCGACGATGTGGTGTTTTTGGTGGCAGGGCACCCAGGCATGACCCCCAAGCCGGTCGGCAAAGTCGCATCCGGCGGGGAACTGTCTCGCATTTCGCTGGCAATCGCAGTTACGACCAGTGAATTGGGCTCTGCCCCCACACTCATTTTTGACGAGGTGGACTCCGGCGTGGGCGGAGCGGTCGCCGAAACCGTGGGGCGATTGATGCAACAGTTGGGACGCGACCGCCAGGTGCTGGCCGTAACGCACCTGCCTCAAGTGGCGGCATGTGCGCACCACCACCTCAAGGTGGCAAAAAACAAAAGCGCCGAAGGCACAACCAGCGCCGTACTGGTTGTGCAGCAGGAAGAGCGCGTCGCAGAGATCGCCCGCATGCTGGGTGGTGAGCGTGCCACCGAGACGACGCTGGCGCATGCGCGCGAAATGCTGGGCACTGTGGCTCCGATGTTGGCCGTGTCACCTACCGCGCCTTTTGATTCATCCACCTCCGCCAGGAAACGCTGATGGCCCTCGAAATCGTTGTCATCACGGGCATGTCGGGTTCTGGAAAATCCGTCGCCCTGCACGCCCTGGAAGATGCTGGCTACTACTGCGTGGACAACCTACCGCCCGAGCTGCTGCCCGCCTTTGTGGCACTCGAACACAAGCACCATGGCAACCGCGTGGCCATTGCAGTGGATGTCCGCAGCGCCACCTCGTTACACCAGGTGCCGCAGGAATTGAGCCGTTTGCGCAGCCAAGGCGTGGCCGTGAAATCGCTTTTTCTGGATGCAACGATTGACACCCTGGTGCGGCGTTTCTCCGAAACGCGACGCCGCCATCCCCTGTCGCACGACGATCTTCAGCAAGGGCGCAGGGCCCTGGTACAGATCATTGAGCTGGAGCGTGAATTGCTGGCTGAACTGCGCGAGCAGTCGCATGTCATCGACACCAGTACCATCCGCGCCTCCCAGCTGCAAAGCTATGTCAAAGGCCTGATGTCCACTGCACAAGGGCAATTGACCCTGGTGTTCCAGTCATTTGCCTTCAAACGCGGTATTCCCATGGATGCCGACTATGTCTTCGATGTACGCATGCTGCCCAACCCACACTATGAGGCGGCACTCCGGGACCTCACCGGACTGGACCAGCCAGTGGCTGACTTTCTGGACCTGCAGCCTGACGTAGCCCTGATGCGGGATCACATCGAGCAATTTCTGGCGCACTGGCTGGACATGCTGGATCGCAATCACCGAAGCTACGTCACGGTAGCCATCGGCTGTACCGGCGGACAACACCGCTCTGTCTACCTAGTGGAAAAACTGGCGCAGGCTTTCAGCGACCGATGGACTGCGCTGAAACGGCACCGGGAACTGGATGGGCGCTGACCCTTTTTTGCAAGCGCGCCTTGTGCGCTAACTCACATGGGGCACTGGCAACGAGATTTCGGTACTAGCAAAACGGAGCTACCTCGCCTCAAGGGGCGCGCCGTGTACGCTCACCAGAGCGTCGATTGCGTGGTGTCCAGCAATTTGCGAATGGGAGCGGGCAACCCCACCGAGGACCATTGATCTGACCCGAGCCACTCTCCGTCTTCCGCCGGGGACACAACCCCATCGGTCTGTATCAACAGGGGGTGAAGATGCAGATCCCGATGTGTCAGCACGTGCACAAAGGGCTGCAGCTCTTGCTGCACCCACTGCACAGGGCTGCCCAAAGCGCTCACAAACGTATCTCGGGACTCAAGGTCAGTAAACACAGGAACGCAGTGCATTCCCGCCCAGATCCCAGTCGGGGGGCGGCGTTGCAGCCAAATGCGGCTTTGTCCATCACGCACGATCACCAATTGCCAGGATTCAGCCCGGCGTGCCAATTTGCGGGTTTTGACCGGATAACGTTCGGGATCACCATTCTTGAAAGCCACGCATTGGGCCACCAACGGGCAATCGGAGCATTGAGGAGAGCGAGGGGTACACAGGGACGCCCCCAGGTCCATCAAGCCCTGGGTATACCGGGGCATCGCCGCTTCAAGATCGCGCACCGGTAACTGCGCATCCGCGTGGTCCCACAGCAGGCGCTCGTTCTTGGCGGAAGCGAGATCAAGATCAAAACCGAGCAGGCGCGTCAGCACCCGGCGCACATTGGCATCCAGAATGGGCACACGCTCGGAAAAACAGAACGCTGCAATGGCCCCCGCAGTTGAACGGCCGATGCCCGGCAAGGACGACAATACCGCTGCCGTTCGCGGAAAGGCCCCGCCATGGTCGGCCATGATCTGCTGCGCACAACGGTGCAGATTGCGTGCGCGGCTGTAGTAGCCCAACCCACTCCACAAGCCCAAAACCTCGTCCTGGGGTGCAGCAGCCAAGGCACTGACATCAGGAAACCTGTCAAGAAAGCGCGTGTAGTAGTCCAGCACGGTGGTGACCTGGGTCTGCTGCAGCATGATCTCCGACAGCCAGACCCGGTATGGATCACGGGTTTGTTGCCAGGGCAAATGGTTGCGCCCATGTGTTGCCTGCCAAGTCACCACACGCTCGGCCACACCCTCCACCGCCCCGGAAGCACCACTCATGCGGTAACCGAGTGTGCGTCAGCGGGTGTAGCCCCCGGCAGAGCCACCAGCTTGGAGGTCAGCTCATGCAGCTTGCGCTCCAACTGGCCGAGCTCCTCTTCGCCAGTCTCAATCTCCGAGATACGCTCCACCAAGCCGCTGGCAGCCTGCTGTATGCGGTCTACAGCCTCCATGCGGCGAGCAAAGCTGCGGCGCCGCTCTCGCAGCTGCGCATCCAATTGCGCAGTGGCTGATTTGCTCCACAGTTCCAGATCATTGGCCGCTGACTCATAGACCGTGCGCAAACGCATGGCCAGCGCGCGCACCAGACGCTCCGCAAACTCAGGCTGCGCCAGTTTGAGCGCATTGCCCATGCCCAGATACTGCAGATGGCTCTGTTCAATCTGGTGCAGGTCTTGCGCAAAATGCTCCAGCTGTGGCGGCGAGGGCACCTGCAAAGAAAAACCGAACTCTGCATTGAGCTGTCGGAATGTCCCGCTGAGCATGGCCTGAATCTCAGTGCCAGAGGCTTGCGCTTTGTCCAAGGTGCCTCGCAACTTGTCAAAGGTCTGGACGTATATTTTCTTCACACCCAGCTTGAGCCCCTTTTGCTGCAGTGTCTGGGCCAGTTCGGCCAGCTCTGCTTTGAGCGCCTTGGCGCCCAGCTGCTGAAAAACGTCGCGCAGCAGCTTGAGGTGCACCGCACGCACAGCCTGAATCTTGGAGGTGCTGAGGTCAAATTCACGCTGCTCCTGCTCAATGCGATGGCGCATGGATTCGATCACCGAGGCGTTCTTGCCCCGCAGGCTGCGCAACTCGGCCATCTGGTCATCGAGGTCGCGGCGCCGGATGTTGATGACCCGCGACGTTTCTGTACGCAGGCTCGCCACCCCCGTCGCCACTGCGGCTCGCAATATGGACTGCCGCCTGCCCATGATGCCTTTGGCCAGGGCCTCTTCCAGCGCGGGCAGTCCACTGGTTTCCAGCAACACGTCATCCGCAGTGATCTTGGCCACCAAGCCTTTTTGTGCAGAGACAGGCACCACCCGGTCCAGAGACACGCCGAGCATCTCGGCTGAAGTCACGCACTGCCGCTCCATTTGCGCCTGGACCTGCTCGGCGGTGTTGAGCGTGTCCCAAAGGGTGTCGATCTTGTTCAACACCACCAAACGCGCTTCCATGCTTTCGGGCGAGATGGCCAGATGCTCGCGCCAGATCGACAGATCCGAGCGCGTCACGCCGGTGTCGGCGCTCAGGATGAACACCACGGCATGCGCCTGGGGGATGAGGTTGACCGTCAGCTCGGGCTCTGCCCCCACTGCGTTCAGGCCAGGCGTATCCAGAATCACCAATCCCTGCTTCAGAAGCGGGTGCGGGATATTGATGATGGCGTGGCGCCACATGGGCACCTCCACCAAGCCCTGCGCGTCAGGCACAGGGTTCTCATCCGTCAGATCGTCATGCCAAAAACCCAGCGCACGCGCATTGTCCAGACTGACCTTGCGCACCTCGGCCACTTTTTCCAGGGCTTTGGCAATCTGGTCGGCATTGCCAACATCCAGCGGGATCTCCTGCCAACGGTCGGTCTTGACCCGCCACTCCGCCAGGCTCTGCATCTGGAGTCGGGTCTCAATCGGCAATAGCCGCAAGCTGGGCGCGACATTCGCGTCGTATCCCAGCTCGGTGGGGCACATGGTCGTGCGGCCAGCACTGGCAGGCATGATGCGGCGGCCATAGTCAGCAAAAAAGATCGCGTTGATCAGTTCGGACTTTCCACGCGAAAACTCCGCCACAAACGCCACCATGACCTTGTCGCTGCGGACCTGCTCCTCCAGCCGCTGCAGGCGCTCTTGCACCGCTGCATCCATGAGGTCGTGCGTGGCCATCCAATCGGCCAGCCGCTTGAGCTGCTGGGCGAACTCCCGTCGCCAGACGCCATGCTGGTCAAACTGTTCGTTGAATGAAGGTCCCACTTTGCTCCCAGAGATCTATGGATGGCCCGCGAGGCAGGTATATACAAAATATAGCATCGACCGTACACCGGCTGTCACGAATCGCTGATCGGATGGGGCCTAGGGCCGCTGGCACAGGCGGCAGAAGTAAGTGCTTCTCTGGCCCTGGCGAATCAGCTCGATGGCCGTACCGCATGCTTGGCAAGGCTGGCCATCGCGGCCATACACGTTCGCGGCGGTCTGAAAGTGGCCTGCCATTCCCTCCGCGTTGGAAAAATCGCGCAGCGTACTACCGCCCATCTCCACCGCTCGGGCCAACACCGAGCGAATGGCCTGGTGCAGCTTGTGCACCCGTGCAGCACCGATGCGTGATGCAACGGTAGTTGGACGGATGCCAGACAAAAAGAGCACCTCAGAGGCATAAATATTTCCGACCCCCACTACCAAGCGCCCCGCCAGAAGCAGCTGCTTGATAGGCATCCGGCTCTTCTTGAGCCCTGCCTGAAAATCCGGGAGCAAGAACCCGTCTGACAAGGGCTCCATGCCCAACCCTCCCAACAACTTGGTGGCCACCGGCGAATGCTCTGCCTGCGCATAGACCACCGCACCAAACCGACGCGGGTCATGCAGGCGCAGCGTTCCCTGGTTGGTGACGAGGTCAAAATGGTCGTGAACGCCCGCTTGTGGCATGCCAGAAGCGAAGCGCAAGCTCCCCGACATACCCAGATGCAGAAGCAGCAGGCCTTGGGTCATATCGAGCAACAGATATTTACCCCGGCGACGCAATCCGACCACTTGCTGGCCGATCAGTATCTGCGGGTCACAACCCAGAGGCCAACGCAAAGCCTTGCCCATCACCACCGCCTCGATCCGGGCTCCGGCGATCGCATCGGCGAAGCTGCGCCGCGTCACTTCCACTTCGGGCAACTCAGGCATACAAACAACCGGGCAACGGCTTCACAGGCATGGATTATTATGGCCCGATGGTGTTATTCCACAGCTTTCGTACCGTCGCATTGGCCTCCGTAATTGCGACGGCCGCCCACGTTGCCTGGGCGCAAAAGCCCGGCGGTGAAAGCCGTCCCGCCGCCCAGGAGCCACCTGTGGTGTCCAACCCAGCCCTGGACGCAGATCTGTTCTACGAAATTTTCCTGGGCGAGATTAGTGCGCGCACCGGCGATCCGGGGGCGGGATACGCATTCATGCTGGAGGCGGCCCGCAGAAGCGCTGATGGCCAGCTCTACCAAAGAGCTGCAGACATTGCCTTGCAATCACGATCGGGCGAGTACGCCCTGGCGGCCGCCAAAGCGTGGAAGGATGCCCTGCCGCAATCGCGCGAGGCCAACCAATATGAGTTGCAGATTCTGATCGCCTTGAACCGCATCGGCGAGACGCCCGAATTGCTGCGCCAAGAACTCGCGCAAGCCTCTCCTCGGTCCAAGGCCTCTGCCCTGACGGCCCTGCCGCAGCTATATGGACGAGCAAGTGACAAAGCGCTGGCCGCCAAAGTGGTAGAACAAGCCCTGGTGAACGAACTCACCAATCCTGCCACCGGACCAGAGGCCTGGGTGTCGCTGGGCCGCTTGAGGCTTGCTGCAGGCGACAAGGTGGGTGCGCTAGACGCTGCGCGCAGAGCACAGGCCTTGGACAATGCCAGCGAAAGCGCGGCAAGGCTGGCGCTGGAGTTGATGGACGAAGGTCTTCTGGACGCGGAACCCATCGTGACGCAAACGCTGTCCAAGCAACCCATCCCGGACCTGCGCATGGCGTATGCCAGAGTATTGTTAGGCCTGCAGCGCTACCAGGAGGCCAGTCGCCAGCTAGAGACGGTCACCAAGGAAAAGCCCGATCTGGCGGAGGCATGGCTGGTGGCCGCCACCCTGCAATACCAGGACAACCGCTTGCCCGCCGCAGAGACGTCGCTGCAGCGGTTCCTTGAACTGGCATCTGCGCCTGGTGATGCCGATCTGCGGCAAAAGAGCCTCACGCAAGCGTACCTGCTGCACGCCCAAATCGCCGAGAAGAAGAAAGACTTTGCGGGCGCAGAAGCGTGGCTCGCACGTATCGACAACGCAGAGGAGGTTTTTGGCGCTCAGACGCGCCGCGCATCACTGCTGGCACGCCAGGGCAAACTCGCCCAAGCACGGGCCTTGTTGCGCAACCTGCCTGGCAATTCAGCAGACAGCCAACGCATGAAGCTGATGGCCGAAGTGCAGCTGCTGCGTGATCAGCGCCTATACCAAGAGGCGTACAAGGTACAGGTTGAACTGGTAGCCTTGGCACCGGACGATGCGGAGCTGGTCTACGACCAGGCCATGCTGGCCGAAAAGGCGGGCCAACCCGACACCATGGAAAAGCTGCTGCGCCAGGTGATCGCGCGCCAGCCGGAATATCACCACGCCTACAATGCCCTCGGCTATTCGCTGGCGGACCGCGGTGTGCAGCTGGACGAGGCCAAACAGCTCATCCTGAAGGCATTGAAATTCGCACCCAATGACCCATTCATCATGGACAGCCTCGGCTGGGTGGAGTTTCGCCTGGGTAACAAGGCAGACGCCCGCAAGCACCTCGAAGCAGCCTTCAAGGCCCGGCCCGATGTGGAGATCGCCGCACATCTGGGCGAAGTGCTCTGGAGCATGGGCGACAGGGATGGTGCGACACGTGTCTGGAAAGAAGGGCAGCGCGCCAGCCCTGACAACGACACCCTCAAAGAGACCCTGAAACGCCTCGGAGCCGCTCTCTGATGCCAGTCCTTTTCAGTGCTGCCTTAAGCACTCGGTTGCGGACTCTTCCTCAACGATGGACATGGTGGCTGGTGGTGTGCGCGCTGTGGCTCGCTGGCTGCGCGCAGCCAGTCACCAAAGCCCCTTTGGACGAAGACAGCTGGAGTGGACGCATCGCCCTGCAGATCGACGGACAGGCCTCACAGTCTTTTTCTGCCTTGTTCGAACTGCGCGGCACCCCCCAGGCCGGCGGACTCGTTTTGCTCAGCCCCTTCGGCAATCGCATTGCACAACTCGACTGGAAAGATGGTCACGCGCAACTGATCAGCGGCCAAGACACGCGCACGTCGGACTCCCTGGATGCACTGCTCCAGGACGTGACCGGCGCCCGCCTTCCCGTGACCGCCTTGTTCAGCTGGCTCAAGGGCATCCAGGTCAGTGCAACAGGGTGGCAAGCGGACCTCTCCGGCATTGCCAATGGACGGGTAACGGCACGCCGCAGTGATCCAGAGCCCACTGCGACTCTGCGCATTGCATTGACCCCCTGACGGACTGCAACCTGCTGCTGCCAGCGGGGCCATTCGTACCGCAAAAACTCGCGTTTCACTTTTCCGCCCTCCATGCAAGCCTTGTATGACGTGCCAGCCCCGGCCAAGCTCAATCTTTTTCTGCACATCACCGGGCGGCGTGCCGATGGCTACCATCTGCTGCAATCCGTATTCATGCTCGTGGACTGGTGCGACACCCTGCACTTCGAACGCCGAGCGGATGGATTGATCTCGCGAGAAGACCTGTCTACAGCGCTGCCAGAAGTAGACCTTTCGGTTCGCGCAGCTCGCGCACTGCAAGCTGCGACGGGCTGCAGCGAGGGCGCTCACATCGGTGTTCTGAAGCGAGTGCCTGCTCAGGCAGGCATGGGAGGCGGCTCGTCAGACGCGGCCACCACGCTGCTGGCTTTGAACCGGCTGTGGGGGCTGAACCTGCCACGACACGCATTGGCAAAGATCGGTTTGCAACTGGGCGCGGACGTCCCGTTTTTTTTATGCAGCCACAACGCTTGGGTGGAGGGAATTGGTGAGACAATCATGCCGCTTGAGAAAGCGCACCAGCTACCGCAAGCGAGCTTTGTGATCGTGAAGCCCGCAGCAGGTTTGGAGACAAAAGAAATTTTTTCGTCACCAAGTTTGAAACGCGATTCAGATAGTGCTACAATCTTAGGCTTTGCTGCAGCACACTTTGACTTCGGTCGAAACGACTTGCAGCCAGTTGCTCAGGCTCTTTGCCCCGATGTTTTGCAAGCCATTGAATGGCTTAAGGCACGCGGCCTCAAAGGCAGGATGACAGGCTCAGGCAGTGCAGTGTTTGCGCAAATGTCACATGCAGTCGATTTGAGCGGGGCCCCTGAGGGCTGGCAAGTGAAGACATGTGAGAATCTGATGATTCATCCTCTGGCAGGTTGGGCATCAGGAGAAATTTAAGGTTGGTTGCCCTCGGCAACTGACCTGTGTAGGGGAGTCGCCAAGCTGGTTAAGGCACCGGATTTTGATTCCGGCATGCGAAGGTTCGAATCCTTCTTCCCCTGCCAAACGCTTTACGCGTACGGGCTTTTTTTTCAGACTGCTGGGACGCTCATGCAAGCCAACCACCCCGACTTCATGGTTTTCACCGGCAATGCCAATCCTGGCATGGCAGCTGAAATTGCTCAACACCTCGGCACCACCCTCGGTGCGGCTGACGTGGGTCGCTTCTCCGACGGTGAAGTCACCGTTGAAATCAAACAAAACGTGCGTGCACGGGATGTTTTCGTGGTGCAGTCCACCTGCGCACCCACCAACGAAAACCTCATGGAACTGCTGATCATGGTCGATGCGCTCAAGCGTGCGTCGGCCGAGCGCATCAGCGCCGTGATCCCCTATTTCGGCTACGCCCGCCAGGACCGCCGCCCCCGCTCTACCCGTGTGCCTATCACCGCCAAGGTGGTGGCCAACATGCTGCAAGCCGTGGGCGTGGCCCGCGTGCTGACCATGGACCTGCACGCTGACCAGATCCAGGGGTTCTTCGATATCCCCGTGGACAACATCTATGCGTCGCCGGTGCTGCTGGGTGACCTGCGCCAGAAGAACTACGAAGACCTGATCGTCGTCTCCCCCGACGTGGGTGGTGTGGTGCGCGCACGCGCCCTGGCCAAGCAACTGAACTGTGATCTGGCCATCATCGACAAGCGCCGCCCCAAGGCCAATGTGTCGGAAGTGATGCACGTGATCGGTGAAATCGAAGGCCGCAACTGCGTGATCATGGACGACATGATCGACACCGCAGGTACGCTGGTGAAGGCGGCCGAGGTGCTCAAGGAGCGCGGTGCCAAGAAGGTGTACGCCTACTGCACACACCCCATTTTCTCGGGCCCTGCCATCGAACGCATCGCCAAGGGCTCGGCCCTTGATGAGGTCGTGGTAACCAACACCATCCCGCTGAGCGACAACGCCAAGGGATGTTCCAAGATTCGCCAACTCTCCGTGGCCCCGCTGATCGCTGAGACGATCCAGCGCATTGCCAAGGGTGAGTCGGTCATGAGTCTGTTCTCGGACCAGGACAACCTGTTCTGACACGCTCCCGCGGGGGCGTTGCAGTCGGATTGCACGCAGGCCTCCTTCGGGAGGCTTGTCTGTTCGAGAGCAATGCGCAGGCCTGCCGCCATGAAGGCGTCACAGGTCTTTTTTAATCGGGGTACGACTGGTCGCGGTCTACCCTTTTCAGGAGCTAACTATGAACTTCGTCGCTTTTGAGCGCGCCAAGCAGGGTACGGGTGCGAGCCGCCGTCTCCGCAATTCGGGCAAGACGCCTGGCATCGTGTATGGCGGTTCTACCGAATCCCAACTGATCGAGGTGGACCACAACGCACTGTGGCACGCACTCAAGAAAGAAGCATTCCACTCCAGCGTGCTGGACATGGAAGTGGCTGGCACCACCTCCAAGGTCGTGCTGCGCGACGTGCAATACCACCCCTACAAGCAACTGGTGCTGCACATCGACTTCCAGCGCGTGGACGACAAGACCAAGCTGCACCTGAAGGTGCCACTGCACTACAGCGGTGCAGAAGAGTCCAACGCCGTCAAGGTGGACAAGTGCATGGTCAACCCAGTCGTGAACGAACTGGACGTGACCTGCATGCCTTCGGACCTGCCCGAATTCATCGCTGTGGACCTGTCCAAGCTGGAAAAGGGTGCTTCCCTGCACCTGAAGGACATCAAGCTGCCCAAGGGCGTGGTGGCCAAGGTCCGTGGTGGCCAGAACAACAACCCCGTGTTGGTGTCCGTGGTGCCTCCAGTGGTGGTCGTTGAGACCCCTGCTGAAGCCGCTCCTGCTGCCGACGCCAAGGGCAAGGGCAAGGGCAAGAAGTAATCCATCGGTCAACGACCTCGATCACTTCACCCGGTCAACCCGCTTTGCGGTGTTGACCACAAAACGGCCCACTTCGTGTGGGCCGTTTTCATTGGTGCGGCACACTTTGCGAGCTGCGCAACACTCCTCCTGACCGCACCTTCAGACGCGGCAGCAACGCCGACTGTCTGGCCCCCTACCAGCCACCGATAATCCCGCACATGATCAAGCTGTTTGTAGGCCTGGGGAACCCCGGGCCAGACTACGAGGACACGCGGCACAACGCCGGTTTCTGGTGGATTGACGCCCTCGCACGCGAACTCAAAACCACGCTGGTGCCCGAGCGCAGTTACCACGGCCTGGTGGCGCGCACGACAGTGCATGGCCAGAACGTCTGGCTGCTGCAGCCGCAGACCTTCATGAACCTTTCGGGCAAATCCGTGGCCTCGCTGGCGCGCTTTTTCAAGATCCTTCCCGAGGAAATCCTGGTGGTGCACGATGAGCTGGACATTACACCCGGCCAGGTCAAGCTCAAGCGCGGCGGCAGCCATGCCGGGCACAACGGCCTGCGCGATATCCATGGGCAATTGGGCTCGCCCGACTACTGGCGCCTGCGCATTGGCATCGGTCATCCGGGCGTCAAAAGTGAAGTCGCCAACTGGGTGCTCAAGAAACCGTCTCCAGACCAACGCACGCTGATCGAAGACAGCATCGCCCATTCGCTCAAGGCCTACCCGGCCCTGTTGGCTGGCGACATGGACAAGGCCACGCTGCTCATCCACACCACCAAACCGCCCCGCCCCAAGCCTCCTCGGCCCGTTGAGGACTGAAGGGCTACAAGTCCGCCCAGCGGTTACGCAGTGGGAAATGCTATCTATTCAATAGCATTGAACACATGATCCACTGGCGCAAACGGCCAATTTTATCAAAAAATTAGGTGGGCGTGCCTGCCTGGAGCCGCTGGAACTTCTGCCAGAGTGTTTCGCGGTTTTCCACATGCTGTGGGTTCACGGGAATACACGCCACCGGGCAGACCTGCACGCATTGGGGCTCGTCAAAATGCCCCACACATTCCGTGCACTTGTTCGGGTCGATCTCGTAGATCTCCTGCCCCAGGTAGATCGCCTGGTTGGGGCATTCGGGCTCGCACACATCGCAGTTGATGCACTCGTCCGTGATCATCAGCGCCATACAGCCTCCCAGTGCACGGGGCCAAAAATGGTGACAAGGGAGCAAGCGGCGCGGTTCATGCTCCGTATTATCCCGCGCCCGTGGCATGTACCTTGCGTGCCACACTGCAACCCACCACCGCTGACGGGGACGTTTTTACCGTTATGCTGTGTATACACATTAATTTTGACGCTCCTGCGTCTGACCCACCTGCCAACGTACCCCACCCATGGGCCTGTTTTTTCTCAAGCGGTTTGTCACCCTCCTGGCCACGTTGATTGGCGCCTCCATCGTCGTGTTTCTGGTGCTGGAAATCCTGCCGGGCAATGCCGCGCAGATTCTGATGGGCCCCGATGCGTCGCCCGATGCCGTGGCCGCTCTGGCCACCAAGCTGGGGCTGGACCAGCCCGCCAGCCTGCGCTACTGGCAATGGGTGAGCGGCCTGGTGGTGGGCAACATGGGCGACAGCTACGCCTACAGCTCACCCGTGCTCGACCTGGTGCTGGAGCGCCTGGCGCTGACCGTGCCGTTGGCCCTGATGGCCATGGTGATCACCACGGTGCTGGCACTGGCCGCTGGTGTCTACGCTGCGGCACGCCACAACAAGGTCGGCGATGTGGGCGTGATGGGCCTGGCGCAGATCGGCATTGCCATCCCCAACTTCTGGTTCGCCATCCTGCTGATCCTGCTGTTCTCGGTGAAGTTGCAGTGGTTCTCGGCCGGTGGATTTCCGGGCTGGACCGAAGACGCTGGCGGCAGCCCGCTCGAAGCCCTCAAGGCCCTGCTGCTGCCCGCTATTGCGCTGGCCGTGGTGCAGGCCGCCATCCTCGCGCGCATCACCCGCTCGGCCGTGCTGGAGGTGCTGCGTGAAGACTTTGTACGCACGGCCCGCGCCAAGGGCCTCACGCAGCGCGCAGCGTTGTGGGGCCATGTGCTGCGCAACGCCATGATCCCGGTCATCACAGTGATGGGGCTGCAGTTTGCCAACCTGCTGGCGGGCACCATCGTGGTGGAGAACGTGTTCTACCTGCCCGGCCTGGGGCGGCTGATCTTCCAGTCCATCTCAAACCGCGACCTGATCGTGGTGCGCAACTGCGTGATGCTGCTCGCCGCCATGGTGGTCATCGTGAATTTCGTGGTGGACATCCTTTACGCCGTGATCGACCCGCGCGTGAAGGCCTCCGACATCTGATCCCCCCATGAACGCTGTCATTCCTTCGCCTTCTGTCACCTCTGCCCCCAGCTGGCTGCACCGCGCGCTGCGCCACCGCAGCTTCGTGATCGGCGCCGTTCTGTCGCTGCTGCTCCTGCTGGCCGCTGCACTGTCGCTGGTCTGGACACCCTGGTCACCCTACGAGATGGACCTGGCCTCCAAGCTGCAGCCGCCCACGGGCACACACTGGCTGGGCACCGATGCCTTTGGGCGCGATGTGGCGTCGCTGTTGCTGGTGGGTGCGCGCAATTCCATTCTGGTGGGCGTGATCGCCGTGGGCATCGGGCTGACCATTGGCACGGCGCTGGGCCTGCTGGCAGCGGCCAAGCGCGGCTGGGTCGAAGAACTCATCATGCGGCTGGCAGACTTTACGTTTGCCTTCCCGGCCATCCTGTCCGCCATCATGCTCACCGCTGTGTTCGGCGCAGGCATCGTCAATTCCATCATCGCCATCGGCATTTTCAACATCCCTACGTTTGCGCGCGTCACCCGGGCGTCGGCCAACGCGGTGTGGTCGCGCGAGTACATCCTGGCGTCGCGCGCCTGCGGCAAGGGCAGCTTGCGCATCACGCTGGAGCACGTGCTGCCCAACATCCTGTCGGTGCTCATCGTGCAGGCCACCATCCAGTTCGCCATCGCCATCCTGGCCGAGGCCGCCCTGTCCTACCTGGGCCTGGGCACCCAGCCGCCCCAACCCTCCTGGGGCCGCATGCTGAGCGAAGCACAGACGCTGATGTTCCAGGCCCCGCTGCTGGCGGTGTGGCCCGGCGTGGCGATTGCACTGGCCGTGCTGGGCTTGAACCTCTTAGGCGACGGCCTGCGCGACCTCCTCGACCCCCGCCTATCGCGCAAGCGTTGACCCCGCCAAGAAGCCCCCCAGACCCCACGATGTCTCTGTTAGAAGTCTCCAACCTCCGCATCCGCCTGCAGACGCACCGGGGCCCCGCCGATGCCGTACGCGGCGTGAGCTTTTCGCTGGCGCGCGGTGAAACCCTGGGCCTGATTGGTGAATCGGGCTGTGGCAAGTCCATCACCGCCATGTCGCTCATGGGCCTGCTGCCTGACAGCGCGCAGGTCACGGGCAGCATCCGCTTTGATGGGCAAGAGCTGGTGGGCCGCACCGATGCGCAGATGTGCAAGATGCGCGGCAACCGCATTGGCATGGTGTTCCAGGAGCCCATGACCGCCCTGAACCCCGTGCACACCATTGGCCGCCAGGTGGCAGAGCCGCTGCGCCTGCACCGGGGCATGAATGCGGCAGCCGCACGCACCGAAGCCATTGCCCTGCTGGACCGCGTGGGCATCCCCAACGCCGCGCAGCGCTTTGACGCCTATCCGCACCAGTTCTCCGGCGGGCAGCGCCAGCGCATCACCATTGCGATGGCGCTGGCCTGCGGGCCCGACCTGCTGATTGCCGACGAGCCCACCACGGCGCTCGATGTGACCATCCAGCAGCAGATCCTGGACCTCATCAGCGATCTGGTGGCCGAGCGCAACATGGCGCTCATCCTGATCTCGCACGACCTGGGCGTGATCTCGCAGAACGTGGACCGCATGATGGTCATGTACGGCGGCAGCGTGGTCGAAAGCGGCTCCACCGCCTCGGTCTTCTCGGCCATGGCCCACCCCTACACACGCGGCCTGTTTGCCGCCCGGCCTCACCTGGGCGCCGTGCACGCGCCCGGCCAGCGCCCTCGCCTGTCCACCATTCCGGGCACGGTGCCCGAGTTGGTGGACCTGCCTGCAGGCTGCCCGTTTGCAGGGCGCTGCAGCTACACGGTGGATGCCTGCCACCACAACCAACCCGAAGCCACGCTCGTGGCCACCGATGCCGACGGCGACCACCAGGTGCGCTGCCTGCGGCGTGAGGCCATTGCCGAGGCGCAGAGTGCTGGCGTGGTCAACATCGTCGAGGTGGCAGCATGACCCAGGCGCTCCACACCACCCATCCCGCGGATACCCCGCTGCTGCAGGTCAAAGACCTGGTGCGCGAATACACACTGCCACGCGACCACCTGTTCAAGCCGCCCGGCAAAGTGCATGCCCTCAACGGCGTGAACTTCTCCATTGCCTCGGGCCGCAGCCTGGGCATCGTTGGCGAATCAGGCTCGGGCAAGTCCACGCTGGCCCGGCTGGTGATGGCGCTCGACGCCCCCACCTCCGGCACGGTCGAGCTGCGGGGCCGCAACCTGCACCAGTTGCCTGCCGAACAGCTGCGCCAGGCGCGGCGCGATTTTCAGATGGTGTTCCAGGACCCGTACGGATCACTGGACCCGCGCCAGACCGTGGAGCGCATCGTGACCGAGCCACTGCAGGCGCAAGGACAGACCACGCGCGCCGAGCAGCGCGAGCAGGCCGCCCAGGTGCTGTCGCAGGTGGGCCTGCGCACCAATGACCTGGGCAAGTACCCGCACGAATTCTCGGGCGGCCAGCGCCAGCGCATTGCCATTGCGCGGGCTCTCATCACGCGGCCCCGCCTCATCGTGGCCGACGAGCCCGTGAGCGCGCTTGACGTGTCGGTGCAGGCCCAGGTGCTCAACCTGATGCAGGACCTGCAGCAGCAGTTCGGCATTACCTACATGCTCATCAGCCACGACCTCGCGGTGGTCAACCACCTGTGTGACGAGGTGGTGGTGCTGTACCAGGGGCGCATCGTGGAACGCGGCTCGCCGGGCGAGCTGTTCCGCAACGCGCAGCACCCGTACACGCAGTCGCTGGTGGGTGCCGTACCCCAGGTGTTGCCCGGCCGCGCACGGGCGCGCCGTGCGGCCGCCGCTGCGGCTGCTGCCGCAACGGCAAAAACCGCATAACCACATGCAGGTGTGATGGTGTAAAAAGCTTCTTTCCTCCCCGGTAACAAATTGCACCGGGGTCTTTATGGTTGTTGTCTGGTTTTTTGTCTGGAGAGTCCGAACATGCTGAACCGCCGTACCGTCCTTGCCACTGGCGCCATCGCCGCTGTGCCCTTGACCACCTCGCTTGGCGCCCTGGCGCAAGGCCGCAAAGATGCGGTGACGCTGGCGATGACGCTGGAGCCCCCAGGCCTGGACCCGACAGCCGGTGCGGCGTCTGCCATCGCCGAGATCGTGCAGTACAACATCTTCGAGACGCTCACCAAGATCAACCCCGACGGCAGCGTGTCGCCCCTGCTGGCCGAAAGCTGGGAGGTCTCGCCCGACCTCAAGACCTACACCTTCAAGCTGCGCCGTGGCGTGAAGTTCCAGAACGGCGAGCCCTTCACTGCTGCTGCCGTCAAGTTCTCGTACGACCGTGCAGGCGGCGAGAAGAGCACCAACAAGGACAAGCGCACCTTTGCAGGCATCACCACCCAGGTGGTGGACGACTACACCGTGGTGCTGCTCAACAAGGACATCGACCCCGACCTGCTGTTCGTGCTGGGCCAGGCCACCTCGATCATCGTGGAGCCCAAGAGCGCCGACACCAACGCCAACAAGCCCGTGGGCACCGGCCCCTACCAGCTGCAGGCCTGGAACAAGGGCTCGTCGGTCGTGCTGACCGCCTGGGACGGCTACCGCGATGCCAAGGCGCTCAAGATCAAGCGCGCCACGTTCCGCTTCATCTCCGACCCGGCCGCCCAGGTCGCCGCCCTGCTGGCCGGTGACGTGGACGCATTCCCCCGCGTCACGCCGCGCAGCGTGGCGCAGTTCAAGGCCAACCCCAAGTTCCAGGTGGTGGTCAGCGGCTCGCGTGCCAAGACCATTCTGGCCATCAACAACGGCAAGAAGCCGCTGGACGACGTGCGTGTGCGCCGCGCCATCGCCGCCGCTGTGGACCGCAAGGCCGTGATCGAAGGTGCGGGCGACGGCTACGGCGCGCCCATCGGCAGCCACTATGTGCCCGGCGCGTTTGGCTATGTGGACACGACCGGCGTGAACCCCTACGACCCCGAAAAGGCCAAGAAGCTGCTGGCCGAGGCCGGCATCAAGACACCGTTGGAACTGACGATGACGCTGCCCCCCACGCCCTACGCACGCCAGGGCGGCGAGGTGATTGCAGCCCAGTTGGCCAAGGTTGGCATCATCGCCAAGATCCAGAACGTGGAATGGGCGCAGTGGCTCAGCGGCACCTACGGCAGCAAGAACTACGACCTGACCATCATCAGCCACGTGGAGCCCTTCGACCTGGGCAACTTCGCCAAGCCCGACTACTACTGGGCCTACAACTCGCCCAAGTTCAACGAGCTGTTCAACCAGATCAAGAACGCGGCCCGCCCCGCCGACCGCGCCCGCCTGCTGGGCGAAGCGCAGCGCC
Organism: Acidovorax benzenivorans; assembly: GCF_028680575.1. Classification (GTDB taxonomy): domain Bacteria; phylum Pseudomonadota; class Gammaproteobacteria; order Burkholderiales; family Burkholderiaceae_C; genus Acidovorax; species Acidovorax benzenivorans. The sequence continues at coordinate 19,525 of NZ_JAPCKI010000013.1, forward strand.
TGCTGGCCAACGATGCGGTGCACGGCTTCCTGTACTCCAACCAGTGGATCACGGTGGCCAACAAGAACCTCAAGGGCCTGTGGAAAGACATGCCCGTGTTCGTGAACGACATCTCCGCGCTGTCCTGGTCCTGACAGCCACGCGCCGCAACGCGGCGCGTGCAGGAGCAAAGACTCCTAAAACAATAGCTGCCAGCGCTTTATCCATAAGCGCTAGTGGCCTTTTTTATTGATAACCCCTGCATTCCGCCATGACCGCACTGCACGACCTGCCCGCCCACGACCTGATTGCCGCCTACCGCCAGCGCACGCTGTCACCGGTCGAGGTCACGCAGGCCGTGCTGGCCCACATCGAACGGTGGGAGCCCCACATAAAGGCCACCTACCTGCTGCGCCCCGAGGCCGCCCTGGCGCAGGCCCGCGCCTCCGAGGCCCGCTGGCTGCGCGGCGAGCCCCAAGGCGCGCTGGACGGCGTGCCCAGCACCATCAAGGAAAACATCTCCACCGAAGGCGACCCCACCCCACTGGGCACGGCCGCCGTCGAGCTGGTGCCCGCTGCAGCCGACGCCCCGCCCGCCGCCCGCATGCGCGAGGCGGGTGCCGTCATCGTCGCCAAGACCACCATGCCCGACTACGGCATGTTGTCCTCGGGCCTGTCCACCTTTCACCCGCTGTCGCGCAACCCCTGGGACGTGAGCAAGGGCCCAGGCGGCTCCAGCGCCGGTGGTGGCGCCGCAGCCGCTGCTGGCTACGGCCCGCTGCACATCGGCACCGACATCGGTGGCTCGCTGCGCCTGCCCGCCAGCTGGTGCGGCATCTTCAGCCTCAAGCCCAGCCTGGGCCGCATCCCGATCGACCCACCGTACACCGGCCGCGCCGCCGGCCCCATGACCCGCACCGTGGCCGACGCCGCGCTGATGATGCAAGTGCTGAGCCTGCCCGACGCGCGCGACAGCATGAGCCTGCCCTACCAGGACATCGCATGGAGCCAGTTCAACAAGGGCGTCGAACGCCTGCGCGGCCTGCGCATCGGCCTGCTGTTGGATGCCGGCTGCGGCCTGCCCGTGGAGCCCGAAGTGAAGGCCGCCGTGGAGCGCGCGGCCCAACTCATGGAGGCAGCCGGCGCCACCATCGTGCCCATGGCGCCCTTCATGACGCAAGCCATGCTCGACGGCATGGACCACTTCTGGCGCATGCGTTCCCACATCGACCTGCAAGCCCTGCCTGCGGCGCGGCGCGACAAGGTGCTGCCCTACATCCGCGCCTGGGCCGACAGCGCCGCTGGCATGAGCGGCACCGAAGTCTTCAACGCCAGCCACCAGTTCCACCTGACGCGCGTGGCCACCGTCAAGGCCTGCAGCGCGTTTGACTACGTGATCTCGCCCGTGGCCCCCATGCCCGCCTTCCAGGCCGAGCTGCCCTCGCCCACCAACGACCCGCTGCACCCACTGGAACACATCGGCTTTACCGTGCCGTTCAACATGTCCGAGCAGCCTGCGGCCTCGGTCAACTGCGGCTACACCAGCGCTGGTTTGCCCATCGGCCTGCAGATTGCGGGCCCACGCTTTGACGACCTGGGCGTGCTGCAGGTGGCGCACGCCTTCGAGCTGATCCGCGAACCCCAGCGGGCATGGCCCCAGCCGCCTGCGGCATAACCCTGCGTTGGTCGTGCGTGGTTGTTGGTAACCTAGGGGGACACGCTCCAGCGCGTGTGCGTCACCCGCCAACGTTGACGCCCCTCTGGAGCCCTACCTTACTTACAAACCACCACCCAATCACCGCATGGACATCATCATCCTGGCGATCCTGATCGCCACCGGCACCTTCATGCTCAACGCCAAGGAGCAGCGCAAACGCATTGCACTGCTGGGCAAACACCTGGCCAACTACCAGATCGAAAAGCTGATGGAGGCGCTGACCGACGGCTACCTGCGCGCCCTGGGTGAAAGCACCGACGAGCGCCGCAGCCAGATCTGGAGCCTGCTGAGCACCACCGAGTCGCAGCTGAGCGAGCAATTCAGCCGCTTTGCCGCCGACTTTGCCAAGGTGGACGAAGCCCACGCCCGCGTCAGCCGACTCTCCGTGCCGATCCCGTTTGCCGACAAGCTGCTGCCCGCCATGACCTTTGACGTGCGCCGCGCGCTCGCCATCCATGCCCGTGGCATTGCCCATGTGGTGCAGAACACCAGCCACCTGTCGCCCAAAGACCGCGCCTACATGATGACGGCCGAACTGTTTCTGATGCAGCACACCTGCCACTGGTACTGCAAGTCCAAAACCGTGGCCACCGCCCGCATGCTGGCGCGGCACCAGACACCGCACGAACAGCTCGTCGCTTCCGTTTCAGCCGAAACCCGCAACGCCTACCTGACCTTGATCAACGGCGGCTGAGCCCAGCGACCCAACAATGCCCCATGCCATCCTCCACGCACACCCGCATGACCGACAGCCTGGGCAACCCCATCACGCTGCACGACGAGGCCAGCGCGACAGCGCTGAATGACTTTGTAGAAGGCTTCATCGCCTGCGAGGCCCGCGCGGTGAACGTGCTGAACGCGGCGTCCGACACCAGCCCCATCGTGCAAGCCAGCTGCGCCGCACTGCACATGTTTGCCGAGTCGGCCGATGCACCGCGCAACGCGCGCCCCTTCATCGACCAGGCGCTGGCCCACGCCACAGAGGCCAGCGAGCGCGAACAACGGTTTGTGGCCGCCATCGCCGCCTGGGTGGATGGCAATCTGCCCCGCGCCATCGCGCTGCATGAGGAACAGGCCCGCCTGTTCCCACGCGACCTCGCCTCCGTCAAGCTCGGCCAGTACCACCTGTTCAACCGGGGCGACTCGCCCGGCATGCTGCGCCTGGCGCTGCAGGCCCTACCCGCAGCGGCCGAGGTGCCCTACCTGCACGGCATGCTGGCCTTTGGCTGGGAGCAATGCCATCGCCTGCCGGAGGCCGAGGCCGCCGCCCGCCAAGCCATCGCCCTGTGCCGCAAAGAGCCCTGGGCCCACCACGCCCTGGCCCACGTCATGCTGACCCAGGGCCGCATCCGCGAAGGCGGCGACTTCATGGCCAGCGTGAGCGGCACCTGGACGGGCCTGAACTCCTTCATGGTCACGCACAACTGGTGGCACCAGGCGCTGTTTTTGCTGGAGCAAGACCGGCACGCCGAGGTGCTGGCGCTCTACGACAGCCAAGTCTGGGGCGTGGTCAAGGAATACACGCAGGACCAGATCAACGCTGTGTCACTGCTCGCCCGGCTGGAGTTGGCAGGCGTGGATGTCGGCGACCGCTGGACCGACGTGGCCGACCACCTGGCACTGCGCCTGGCCGACCATGTGCTGCCCTTTCTGGACCTGCAATACCTCTACGGCCTGGCCCGCGCTAACCGCACGGAGGCAGCACGCACGCTGCAACAAAACATCGAGGCCCACGCCGCCACCCGCACCGAGGCGCAGGAGCGCACCGTGTGGCAACAAGTGTGTGTGCCTGCCGCCCACGGCCTGCTGGCGCATGCGCAGGGCGACTGGGCGACGGCAGCAGAGAAGCTGGGCGTGGCCCTGCCCCGGCTGGTGGAGATTGGCGGCAGCCATGCGCAGCGCGATTTGTTTCACCAGATCTGGGTGGATGCGCTGCAGCGCAACGGGCAGTGGGCGGCGGTGCAAAACGTGTTGCAGCCGATGGTGAATGGGCAGCCGGAGTCGGTGAGGCTGGCGCGGCAGGTGGGGGTGGTGAATAATTTTTTGAATTTGAAGGTAGAAAATTGAGTGACAAATTAACTTGAATTAACTAGTTTCAGGCTCTCAATTTTTCAAAAATTACCTTTAATTTATATTTCACACCATTAATATTATATTATGATAAAAATTGAAAAACAGTATGATGGCGTCACGCTAGTAGATATCCAACTCGCATCAGCCTACTACCCTCTCTTGGTTGACCTAGCAAAACACAAGCATTGCCTTACATACGGGGAGCTTGTCACCAAAGCAAAAGAGGAGTACCCGAATCGACCGGAGGTACAAAATGCCATCGCAGTTTCAACAGGACGCAGATTGGACGTAGTCCGCATGTTTACCTCTGAGCATGACCTTCCAGATCTGACTTCGCTAATTATCAGCAAAGGATCTGGTGAATGCGGGGTTGGATTTACTCGCAACTTTGACCCCAAAACTTCGCGAGACAAAGTTTTCGCATTCGATTGGAGCATAGTAACAACCGATTTCGATGGATTCTTAGAAATTACAAAAAAATCCATCAAACCGCGAATACCAGTAAAAGAAACCAAGGCACTAGAACTCATGTCTTCTTACTACCAAGAAAATAAGAAAGATCTACCAAAATCAATTCGTGAAAGCAGAGAGCAGATTTTAGAACTAATAATGGAAGGCCTCAGTCCTGAAGAGGCATTTTCACAAGCAAGACATTAAGAGCCTGTTTATTATTTCGCAGGGACTTGCGTTGAAGCATAACTAGGAGCAGTGGGTGCCTCGAGCGCACTGCATGGGCTCTCGCCCATGCAAGCAGTCAGGGCGTCTAATCGCCCGATTCCCGCCCCAACCCTTTGAACAGATGCCTTAGCGGGGTGGTCTGCAGCGTTGCTGCGCTTGCATCTCGTCCCGCAAAGACCGTTGCGGGCCCCAAGAGATCGCAAACAGGTTGAAAACCATCGATTCTCAGAAACTATTCAGATCAATAGATGTTAAATATTGAAAAAGATGAAAATGGGCTAGTTTGGCATTGCCGGGTTGCTGCTTTGCTACTTCGCGAACTGCCATCCAATCCACATACAAACCATCATATACGCAGCGCTATCCGCGAAGCGTCAGTTGCAATCAGAGGGAAACATCAAAAATTTCCCAAAAATGTTGACTTTTATAGTACGGCGGCGCGAGACCAGTTGACCTACGGCGATGCCTCCGGCTTAGTGCGGGAACACGTAGTACCCGTAAGCATAATCAGCAAAAAAATTTTTGAATTGAACAATCCAATTGAAATCAATATTATTAACATTGTCCACGAATGGACAATATTGGCACTCATAACACACAAGGAACACGAACTACTACGGGAGAACGGACTATACGACAAGATGCCAAAAAACTGGTGCGGAGTTGATAAGTTTTCCAGATACAAAGAATTAGCCATTGAATTATTTCCAACTCCAACATAGCCAAACAGATCCCCAGATTGGATTTTTGTGATCTCAACGGCTTAATCTCAAAAAAAGGGAAAGCAGCCGTATGCTTACTAAGCACGAATCACCCGTCACTGCAAACACTACTGACTTACGCACCAATAGGTACAACATAGTCAACGCACCACCAACTTCGTCTGGTCATACACCGGCTGCTCTGGCAAATCCGCCAGGTGCCGCACGTCGGCCCAGTCCAGCACCTCCACTGCCTCGCCGTTCACCCGCACGCGGTTGAGTCCCGCGTTGGGGATGTCGCTCTGGCGGGGGCCGTCCAGCCCCGTGCCACGTGCCGTGCGCCAGATCATGTCGAGCACGCCGCCGTGGGTGACGACCATCACGGTCTGGCCGCTGTGCTGCTGGGCGATGCGGTAGACAGCGTCCATCACGCGGGTATGGAACTGGCGGGTGGTCTCGCCGCCGGGCATACCGTAGTCGGCTTCAAAGCGCAGCCACTGGTTCCATGCGTCGGCGTGTTCCTGTTTGACGTCGTCCACGCGCTTGCCGTCCACCACGCCAAAGTTTTGCTCGCGCAGGGCGCTGTCGGTGAGGGTGTCGATGCGGGCCTGGGGGAACAGCACTTGCAGGCTGGGCGCGGCGGTCTGCTGGGTGCGGATGAGGTCGCTGCAGATGAGGTGGTGCACCACGGGGCGCTCTGCAGCCAGGCGCTCGGCCAGGCGGCGGGCCTGTTCGTGACCAGTGGCGTTGAGGGGTACATCCACGTGGCCCTGAAAGCGCAGCTCGCGGTTCCAGTCGGTCTCTCCGTGGCGGATCAGGATGAGTTCGGTCATGCGTGCCATTATCGAATGTACACACAGCATTGCAAGCTCTTTTGCCCGCAAGCGCTTATGCAATAAGCGCTGATAGCTATGTTTTTTATAACAGCAGCGCGTCAGCCCACCACCGTGCGGCCCGTCACCGCATGGGCACGATGAGCACCTTCCGGCGCGGCTGGCAGCCCGGGCCTTCGTAGGCGGCACTGTCGCGCTCCCACCCCTGGCCGGGCGACGCCTGGGCGCACACACGCTGACCATCGACCAGGCTGCGCCAGTAGTACCAGGGCGCGGGGGCGGCCTGCACCAGCAGCGGGGCCAGCAAAACCAGCGCGAACCAATGACGGGGGGCGAAAGGCATGGGCAAACAAAGCATCCAGCGTGTCCCGCCCATGCTACGCAGCCTGCGGCGGGCCGATGCCCGGAAAAGCGGTGGAATCGTTGGTCAGGGCTTGTCAGCCGTGACGATCCAGCCTTCCAGCGGGTCGAGCCCCGGCGGCAGGCCATAGAGCGCATCGCCTTCGGCATGGCGCTGCTCGGCCCAGGCGGCTTGCAGCAGGCACAACACGGCGTCCAGGCTGTCGCCGCTGGCGTCATCGACCAAGGCATCGCGCTGGGCGTGGCTGAGCTTGAGGCGCAGGCCCAGTTGGTTCTGCCCCATCTCCAACGCGTTCACCAGGTCCTTGCGGGCGATGAGGCGGTCAGGGGTCTGCTTGGCGCGGTCGTCGCTTTTGTAGCTGCGGCGCCGCAGCACCTCGCGCGCGAGCAGGCCGGGGTAGGCCTCCAGCGCCACGCGGCGGGGGTCGCCAGGGTGCAGGCCGGGCAGATGCACACCGGCATCGAGCAGCAGTGGCAGGCCCGCGTGCAGCATGTAGGCGACGGGTGGGTTCACCCATTTCATCGACGGGCTGGAGCCAGCGGGGCCGTCGGTGGCGCGGTGGGCAAACTTGCCGCCCACGGGGCGGGCGTCGCAGAACGCAGCGAACTGGTCGCGGATCTGCGCGCGGCTGAGGCGGCGGTAATGCTGCATGCACGCCAGCCAGTCGGTGGGCCAACCCAGCGCCCGTACCAGCTCGCGCGGCAGGCCAAAAGGCAGGTCAAAGCCGCCCACCCAGTCGCCGGGTTGCGCCAACCATTGGCCAAACGCAGCCAGGGTGTCGAAACGCTTCAGCGCCGTGAGCTGCACGCGTGCACCCTGGCACTGGCCCAGCGCGAGCACGATGGGCTTGCGCCGGGTGGGGCTGCTGGAGAAGTCGCAGCCCAGCAGAAGGGGTTGTGGTGCCGTGGCCGTCATCCCAAAGCCAACGCTGTCACACCCGCCGCAATACACAGCGCACCAAAGATGCGCGCCACACGGTCGCCCTCGCCCAGCAGGTGCCCGCCGATCAGCGCGGCAAACAGCATGGATACCTCGCGCGCCGGTGCCACGTGCGACAGGGGCGCCTGTTGCATGGCATAAAGCACCAGCACATAAGCCACGGGGCTGACCACCGCCACCAGCAGCGCAAAACGCCACTGCGTCAGCCAGAGCGTGCGGGCCGTGGGCAGATCACGCAGCACCACGGGCGCCAGCAGGCCCACGCGCACAAAGTTGCCCATGTAGTCCACCAGGATGGGCGACATCAGCAGAAACTTGACCGCATAGCCATCGACCACGGTGTAGCTTGCGATGAACGCGCCCGTGAGCAGGCCATACAACATGCCCTTGTGCACACGCGCCCGCGCAGCCGGGTCGTGCGCCGCGCGCAGCAGGCCGGGGCCACCCGCGATCAGAAACACGCCCCCCACCACGCCCACGATGCCCAAGGCACCCAGCGCAGAGATCTGCTCGCCCAACAGCGTGATGGCCACCAGCGACGACAGCAGCGGCCCCGAGCCGCGCGCCAGCGGGTACACCACAGTGAGGTCAGCCACGCGGTAGCCGCGCAGCAGGATGACGAAATAAGCCACATGCAGCAGCCCACTGGCGGCGACAAAGCCCCATTCCACGGCACCCCACAGCGGCACCGCGTCGCGCCCCAGGTACCAGCCCAGCGGCGCCCAGAACAGCATCATCAGCACCGAGGTGAAGAACGCAAACCGCGAATCGCCCCCGGCCTTCTTGGCCACGATGTTCCAGCACGCGTGGATGAGGCCGGCGAGGATGATGAGGGCGAAGGCGGTGAAGGTCACGGGTAAAAAGGAGCAGCTTGAATGCAAAAAGCCGCAACCCCTGTGGGCTGCGGCTGCAATGACGAGTCCAGGACAACAACGAAAAGTGGGGTGATTGGCGTAGCGAGCGGCCTCAGCCTGGGTTGAGGAACGCAGCCGCACTCCCGTGCGGTGAGTACCGCAGGCCCTGGATCAGGCCGCGCAGTAGCCAAGCGCCCCGCTTTTCAGGCCCTTCCGATGATGGAGGCCGTGGCCATCAACTCTTCAAGCAGCGCAAACGACACCTTGCCCGACACCGCGTACGGGTCCAGCTCGGGCTTTTCGGAGTATTTGAGCAAGATGGAGTGGTTGATCTTGGACAGGTTGACCTGCCCCATGGTCCAGCCGCCAAAACGGCGTTCGGCGATTTCTTCGTAGTGCAGCAGCTCCACGTCCTTGTGGCGCGGGTCTTTCTGGATGTGGCCATACAGCTCGCTCACTGCAGAGCGCCCGCCCTCGATGGCTTGCAAGAACACGCCGCCGCCGTAGCACAGCACGCCGGTGATGCCGCTGCCGGGGTTGTGCTGGCGCGACTGCGTCAGGATGGCTTCGATGGCGGCGGGCGAGGTATCGACCGCGCGACTGGCGTAAAGCAGGCGTACCAACATAGGTCAGTTCTTTCCAGGAATGAGGGACAAAAATTCGCGGCGCAGGGCGGAATCCTTGAGGAACACGCCACGCATCACGGAGTTGATCATCTTGCTGTCCATCTCGCGCACGCCGCGCCAGGACATGCAGAAGTGGCTGGCCTCCATCACGATGGCCAGGCCATCGGGCTGGGTCTTTTCCATAATGAGATCGGCCAGTTGCACCACGGCTTCTTCCTGGATCTGGGGACGGCCCATGACCCAGTCCACCAGGCGCGCGTATTTGCTGAGGCCGATCACGTTGGTGTGCTCATTGGGCATCACACCGATCCAGATCTTGCCGATGACGGGGCAGAAATGGTGGCTGCAGGCGCTGCGCACGGTAATAGGCCCGACGATCATCAGCTCGTTGAGGTGCTCGGCGTTGGGGAACTCGGTGATGGGCGGCTGCGTCACGTAGCGGCCCTTGAACACCTCGTTGAGGTACATCTTGGCCACGCGGCGCGCGGTGTTGTTGGTGTTGTGGTCGCCGTCGGTGTTGATGACCAGGCTGTCGAGCACGCCCTGCATCTTGACTTCAACCTCGTCGAGCAGCTTCTCCAGCTCGCCGGGCTCGATGAATTCGGCAATGTTGTCGTTGGCGTGAAAGCGCTTGCGCGCGGCGGCAAGGCGCTCTCGGATCTTGACGGAAACGGGCGTGCCTTCGTCCGGTGAGGTGGGCGTCATATCGGCGGCAGGTTGGCTGGACATGGGTGGCATCCTACCAGCGAACGCGCTTCGACCGATCGCAAGGGTTTTAGGCACCAAGCGCTTATGCAATATGCCTGAACAGCTACCATATTAATAGCAATCTCAACCAACCCCCGTCAATACCGTTTGCCCGTTACCCATAACGCCAGGCGCATGAGGCCAAAGGCCACGCGGTCCAGCACCCGCTGGCGCAACGGGCGGCCCGCGTAGCGTGCTGGGTCCATGCGGCGACCCGCGTGCTGCATGGCGTGCACCAGGCGCTGGCGCAGGTCGATGGCAAAGGCTGCGTCTTCCACCACCACATTGGCCTCCCGCGCCAGCAGCAGGGAGAGCGGGTCGAGGTTGGACGAGCCCACCGTGGCCCAGGGCCGGTCGCTATGCGCGTCGATGACGGCCACCTTGGCGTGCAGAAAGCTCGGCGCGTACTCGTAGATCTCGACCCCCGCCTCCAGCAGCGCGCCATACACCGGCCGGGCCGCGTGGTACTGCATGAAGTATTCGTACCGCCCCTGCAGCAGCAGGCGCACCCGCACGCCCCGGCGGGCCGCCATGACCAGCGCGCGGCGCAGCTTGCCGCCGGGCATGAAGTAGGCGTTGGCAATGATGACTTCATGCCGCGCCGCGCCAATGGCGCGGAGGTAGGCCTTCTCGATGCGGCTGCGGTTGCGCACGTTGTCGCGCAGCACCAGGGTGGCGCGCACGGGTGGCCCGGCGTTGGGGTCGGTGCCCTGCGCGGCCTGCTCTGCGTTCCGCGCTGCGCTGGCGGCGCGCAGGGCCTGCAGCGCCTCGGGCAGGCGGCGCTGGCGCGCGTCGCGCACGGCCTGCATGCGCCACCACAGCTGGTCCATGGTGTCGCTGGCCTGCGCCACCAGGCTGCCCGTGGCGCGCACGGCAAAGTCAAACCGGGGGGCATCCAGCGTGCCGTGGTTGGGGTCGTGAAAGTCGTCCAGCACGTTGATGCCGCCGCAAAACAGCACGCGCCCATCCACCACGCACAGCTTGCGGTGCAGCCGCCGCCAGCGGTGGGGCAGCAGCAGCCCCAGCGGCCCCAGCGGCGAATACACGCTGCACAACACGCCGGCGGCGTGCAGCTGCTCGGCCCAGGCCTTGGGCAAGGCGCCGGTGCCCACGCCATCGACCACCAGCTGGGTGCGCACCCCCCGCGCCGCAGCGCGCATCAGCGCCTGCGCCACCGAGGCTCCAGCGCCGGTGAAGTCAAAGATGTAGGTTTCGAACTGGATGTCTGCCATCGCGGCATCCATGGCCTTGATGAGCGCGGGAAACAGCTCTTCGGCACCTTGCAGCAGGCGCACCTGGTGGTCGTCGGCGAGTTCAAACCCGCCTCGCATCGCGGACAACTTGCGCCTCATCCTGTCACCCCGCCACCCCACACGGCACAGCAAAGCCTCACAGCCGGAACTCCGCGATCAGGGGCAGATGGTCGGACATGCGCCACCAGATGCGGCCACGTGGCACCTGCAGCGACAGCGGCGTGAGCCCGCGCGCATACACATGGTCCAGCTGCGCCAGCGGCAATCGTGCCGGGTAGGTGAAGGTGCGCGGGGCGTCCCACTCATACAGGCCAAAGCCCGCCAGCATGTGCTTGAGCAATTGTCCCCAGTCGTTGAAGTCGCCCGCCACCACCAACGGCGTACCGGGCGGCACCTCACGCTCGATGAAGGCCTGCAGACGCTCGACCTGGCGGATGCGGCTGCCGGGGATGAGGCCCAGGTGCACCACGATGACATGCACGCTGCGGCCCTGCACGTCCACCTCCACATGCAGCAGGCCGCGCTGCTCAAAGCGGTGGTCCGAGATGTCTTCATGCTGGTGCCCAATCACCGGCCAGCGGGTCAGCAACGCATTGCCATGTTCGCCGTGTTTGGTGACCGCGTTGGTGCGATACACCGCCTCATAGCCTTCGGGCGCCAGAAACTCGGCCTGAGGCAGATCGGGCCAGCGCTGAAAGTACGCCGCCTCGCGCCGGTGCAGCTTGCGCACCTCCTGCAGGCAGACGATGTCGGCATCGAGTTGCTCCACCGCCAGGCCCAGGTTGTGGATCTCCAGCCGCCGCGCGGGGCCTATGCCTTGCACCCCCTTGTGGATGTTGTAGGTGGCTACGCGCAGGATGTCTTCGTGTTGCATGGTCCTAGAAGCAGTAGTTGAACGCACCCGCCAGTGCCGCGATGGGCGCGCCAGGCAAGACGCGAGGACGCGGCGGGCTCATGCCCACAAGGAGGAGTAACGCTGCATGGCGCGCCGAGCGCGATGCAGGCGAGGGTGTAGCGTGCCCACTCGACAAGCGAACGTCAACGAAGCAGCGAAAGTATGTATCCATCGGGCTCTCTTGAATATGGCAAGCGATCAACTACCGCTTCTAGGACTTGAGATTGTGTCGCAAGCCGCGCGGGCAGCGGGTTTGCCCGACGCAGGCGGTGGGCTGCAGCGCCTTACACTGGGGGCCCCAACATTTTGAGCACGCAGGGACGGCCCACACCTGATGGCTACCGAGAGCGGCCCCAATCCCACCCCACAGACCCAGGCGCTGATCGTGGACAGCAATGCCACGTCGCGCAGCATCCTGGTGGGGCAATTGCGCGAATACGGCGTGACCCGCATCGTGCAGTGTTCGCGTGTGCAGGACGCACGCAGTCGGCTGGAGCACACGGTGTTCGACTACGTGCTGTGCGACCAATTTTTTGGCGATGCCAACTACTCGGGCCAGACCCTGTTGGACGACCTGCGGCGCGCGCAGTTGCTGCCGTTTTCCACCGTGTTTTTCATGGTCACGGCCGAGGCGTCGTACGCGGCCGTGGCCGAGGCGGCCGAGTCGGCTCTGGACGGCTACCTGCTCAAGCCCTTCACGCCCAGCGCGCTGTTCGAGCGCCTGAGCCTGGCGCGCTTGCGCAAGATCCATCTCAAGCCCATCTTCGACGCCATCGAGGCCGAAGACTTCGAGCAGGCCGCCGCGCTGTGCGTGGAGCGCTTTGAGGCTCGCCAGCCCTACTGGCTGTATGCAGCACGCATTGGATCGGAACTGCTGCTGCGCCTGGGGCGGCACGACGAGGCGCGCACCCTGTTCGAGGCCGTGATCGCCGCGCGTGCCCTGCCCTGGGCTAAGCTGGGCGTGGCCCGCGCGCAGATCGAATCGGGCCAGGCGGCACGCGCCGTCACCACCTTGCAGGAGCTGATTGGCGAAGACGCCTCGTTTGCCGACGCCTACGACGTGCTGGGCCGCGCACAGGTGGAGATGGGCAACTTCGCGCAGGCCATCGAGACCTACCGCACGGCCAGCACCCTCACACCCGACTCGGTGGTGCGGCTGCAGAAGCTGGGGATGATGTCGTACTACATGGGCGACCGCGCCACCGCCACCAAGGTGCTGGCGCGCGCCACGATACTGGGCATTGATTCCAAGCTGTTTGACTACCAGTCGCTGGTGCTGCTGACGTTTGCGTACTACGCCGAAAACGACCGCAAGGGCATTGAGCGCTGCATGGCTGACTTTGCGCGCATCCTGGAGCGCCACTACGGCAGCGCACGCATCCGGCGTTTTGCCGAGGTGGCTCGCGCGCTGCAGCTCATCCAGCAGCGGCAGTTCTCGCAAGCGGTTGAATCGGTGCGTGGCATGGCCCGCGAGATCACGTCCAGCACCTTCGACTTTGAGGCCGCCTGCAACCTGGGCAGCCTGCTGGCCGTATTGGCCGTCACGTCGATCGAGCTGCCCGAGGGCGACAGCTGGGTGCTTGCCCTGGGCATGCGCTATGCCAACACACGCGGCCTGACCGAGCTGATGGCCAACGCCTGCAATCTGCATGCGCCCTACAGCGAGCTGGTGCGTGACTGCCTGCAACGCGTCAACAAGACGGCCGAAGTCGCCATGGCGCAGAGCCTGGGGGGCAACCCCAGCGGTGCAGTGCAGAACCTGCTGACCGAGGCCGAGCGCACCCTCAACTCCAAACTGCTCGATATGGCGCAGCAGGTGCTGCTGCGCCACAGCGCACGCATGACCGCACCCGAGCCGCTGCAGGAGGCCATCGACGCACTGCGCACCCGCATGGGCAGCACCCCGGCACGGGCCATCCTGGGACAAGACAGTGAGCGCCACCCCGGCGGTGTGGCGTTGCGCGTGCGGGGCAGCAGCGACAAAACACCCAAGCGCATTGCGCCGTCATCGCAGGACAGCATGGCACAAAGCCCAGCACCCGCGGACGATGCTGAAGGCCCCGCCGCCGCCGCGCAACTGCCCCCCCCAGACGCCTCCTCTTGAGGCAACAGGCAACGCCGTCCGGCCCTCAGCCCCCTGCTGTAAACCGGCCCACACGGGCCCCACTCATCTGGGGTGCACAAACCGGGGAAGCAGCAAACACGCCTCGGCATTGGATGCCGAAAAACACCGGTCCGCCGCCTGCTGCCAGGGCAGCCATTCATACGCATCGTGCTCGCGCGGGCTCAGCACCACGGGCGTGCCAAGGGGCACACACAAGCCAAACACGCGCTCGCGGTTGCGCACCACGCCGGGGGCATAACGGTGCAGCCACTGGGGCCAGATGTCGTACACGTTCTCCAGCGCCCAGTCGGTCAGCAGACAACCCGGTGCCTGGGTATCGATGCCGGTTTCTTCGGCCACCTCGCGGCGGGCCGTTTCTGCAAAGGGTTCGTCCAGCGCATCCTTGCTGCCCGTGACCGACTGCCAGTGCCCCTCGCCCCCGGTACGGCGGATCAGCAACACCTCCAGGGCCGGGGTGTGGATGACCACCAGCACCGACTCCGGGAGCTTGTAAGGCCGCTGTGGTGCGGGTGCCATGGCTCGGCGGCCCTTAGAACGTGTTTGCGATCTTTTCGGGGCCGCGCTGGAGTGCAATCGGAGTGAATGGATGCTCCGGGTGCGCCGCATGGGCCCGTGCCCATGCAAGCAGCCGGGGCGTCCAATCGCCCGATTTCACTCCAGCCCTTCGGGCAAGTGTCTTGCCGAGCGGTCTACTGCGTTGCGGCGCTTGCCGATAGCACAGGCTATCAGCAGCGCACCGCGCCTTGCACCCCATCCCGGCAAGGTACTTGCGCGGCCCTGAAAAGATCGTAAACACGTTCTTGGCCTTCAACCGCCCTTGGGGCGCTGGGCTGCCGTGGTGGTGGGCACGGGCGGAGGCAACTCCTTGGCCTGCAGCGCGCGAGCCTGCACCACCAACTGGTTGTGCGCGTCCAGAAAGGCTGCCGCAATGACCTTGCCCTCGTTGGTATTGCTCCAGCCAGCGCCTGCAGCGCCCCCCAGCTTGCCAAACACCAGGCCACCCACGCCCAGGTCGGTGGTGCGCGCGGAGCCCGTGGCTGCCGCCACCTGCTCGGTGGTTTCGTTGTCGGACAGCAGCAGTGCCGTTTGCGCCTCCTTGAACTTGACCTGCTCCACCAGCCCGGCCAGCCCGGCGATGTCGCGCAGCACCGGGATCATGGCAATCACCCCGGCCAGGCCCCGGCCTGCATCCTGCTCGCTGAACGTGAGGCTGGGCGTGAGCGTGTACTGCGCCTCATACCCCTTGCCCTTGGCCACGGTGGAGTTGTTCTTGCGCAGGATGCCTGCGTCCTTCAGCTCCTGCTCCTGCACGGTGCCCCGCAGGCCCGCCGCCCGGTCCACCACCCGGAAGCACCCACTCTGCTGGGCCAGCAGCTTGACCAGCGGCACCGGTGACGCGGGCAGCTGGTAGCCCGAGCCCATGATGTAGCCATTGGGGTTCTCGGCCAGCGCCAGCGTGGCCACCGGCGCATCACAACGCACCAGCTCACGGGCGGCGTTCTGCGCGCCCTGCGGCCCGGCCGAGCCTGTGACCACCGAGCCCCCTTGGCCCAGTTCAGTCTTCTTCTCGCCGCAGCCAGCCAGGGCGATACAGGCGACTGCCACCAGCAGCAGACGGGAGCTTGTCAACAAACGCATGGGAGTGCCTCTTTCGGTCCGCGCCCAGCGGTCAATACTTGACCCGCCGCGCATGAAAAAAGCGGCCCGGGCACAAGGCCCGAGCCGCTTGGTGTGCGATGCCTACATGCATTCGCCAGGGACGTAGGTGATGCGTCCGGGATCAGACCGCCGTCTTGGCCGCGTCGGGGTTGCGCAAGCGGATGTGCAGCTCGCGCAACTGCTTTTCGTCCACAGGGCTTGGCGCCTGCGTGAGCAGACACTGGGCGCGCTGGGTCTTGGGGAAGGCGATCACGTCGCGGATCGACTCGGCACCGGTCATCAGCGTCACGATGCGATCCAGGCCGAAGGCCAGGCCGCCGTGTGGGGGCGCGCCGTACTGGAGCGCGTCCAGCAGGAAGCCGAACTTGAGCTGGGCTTCTTCTGGCGTGATGTTGAGGGCGTCAAACACCTTCTGCTGCACATCGGCGCGGTGGATACGGACGGAACCGCCACCCATTTCCCAGCCGTTGAGCACCATGTCGTAGCCCTTGGAGATGCACTTCTCGGGCGCAGTGACCATCCAGTCTTCGTGGCCATCCTTGGGGCTGGTGAAGGGGTGGTGCACCGAGTTCCAGCGCTGGTTTTCCTCGTCGTACTCGAACATCGGAAAGTCCACCACCCACAGCGGGGCCCAGCGGCTCTCGAACAGGCCGTTCTTCTTGCCGAACTCGCTGTGGCCGATCTTGATACGCAGCGCGCCAATGGCGTCGTTGACGATCTTTTCCTTGTCGGCGCCGAAGAAGATCAGGTCGCCGTCCTGCGCACCGGTGCGCTCCAGTACGGCTTGCAGGGCCGCGTCGTGGAGGTTCTTCACGATCGGTGACTGCAGACCGTCACGGCCCTTGGCCAGCTCGTTGACGCGGATGTAGGCCAGGCCCTTGGCGCCGTAGATCTTGACGAACTCGGTGTAGGCGTCGATCTCGCCACGGCTGATGCCGCCGCCTTCGACCGAGCCACCGGGCACGCGCAGACCCACAACGCGGCCATTCTTCATGTTGGCGGCGCCCGAGAACACCTTGAAGTCCACGTCCTTCATCACGTCGGTCAGCTCGGTGAATTCGAGCTTCACACGCAGGTCGGGCTTGTCAGAGCCATACAGGCGCGCGGCATCTTGGTACGTCATGACGGGGAACTCGCCCAGATCCACGCCCAGCGTGTTCTGGAACACCGTCTTGATCATGCCCTGGAACATGTCGCGGATGTCCTGCTCTTCCATGAACGATGTTTCGATATCGATCTGGGTGAACTCGGGCTGGCGGTCAGCACGCAGGTCTTCGTCGCGGAAGCACTTGGTGATCTGGTAGTAACGGTCAAAGCCCGCCACCATCAGCAGTTGCTTGAACAGCTGAGGCGACTGGGGCAGCGCGAAGAAATGGCCGTCGTGCACGCGGCTGGGCACGAGGTAGTCGCGCGCGCCTTCGGGCGTGCTCTTGGTGAGCATAGGGGTTTCGATGTCGATGAAGCCGTTGGCATCGAGGAACTTGCGCACCTCCATGGCCACCTTGTAGCGCAGCATCAGGTTGTTCTGCATGTAAGGGCGGCGCAGGTCCAGCACGCGGTGCGTGAGGCGCGTGGTTTCCGACAGGTTTTCCTCATCGATCTGGAACGGGGGCGTGACCGAGGGGTTCAGCACGTTCAGCTCGTGGCACAGCACTTCGATCTGGCCGGTCTTGAGCTTGTCGTTGGTGGTGCCCTCAGGGCGCGCGCGCACCACGCCCTTGACCTGCACGCAGAACTCATTGCGCACGCCTTCGGCAACCTTGAACATCTCGGCACGGTCGGGATCGCACACCACCTGCACGTAGCCTTCGCGGTCGCGCAGGTCGATGAAGATCACGCCACCATGGTCACGGCGGCGGTTCACCCAGCCCGACAGGGTAACGGTTTGGCCCAACAGGGCTTCGGTCACAAGACCGCAATAGTGGGAACGCATAGCCATGACAAAACTTCCGGCGCCGCAGGGCGCGTTGACGTTGAAAGAGATTTACTTCGGAGGAACGAGCGTGGGGTCTGTCGGAGCGACCACGCCCATCGAGACGATGTACTTGAGGGCGGCGTCCACGCTCATGTCGAGCTCGACGCAATCGCTCTTGCGCACCATCACAAAATATCCACCGGTGGGGTTGGGGGTGGTGGGCACATACACGCTGACGAACTCGTCGCGCAAGTACGCAGCCACTTCACCGTTGGGGGCACCCGTGACAAACGCCACGGTCCAGACCCCCTCGCGGGGCCACTGCACGAGCACGGCCTTGCGAAAGGCATTGCCGCTCTCGGAAAACAGCGTGTCCGACACCTGCTTGACGCTGGAGTAGATGGAGCGCACCACCGGAATGCGGTGCACCAGCGCATCGCCCCACTGCACGAGCTTGCGGCCCGCGAAGTTGCTGGCAATGGCGCCCACCACCAGCAAGATGGCCAGCGTGAGGACCACGCCAAAGCCCGGGACATGCACCCCGAGCAGCTTGTCTGGCTGCCACGCGCCCGGCAGGATCTGCAGGGTCTGGTCGAGCGTGCTCACAATCCAGTTGAGCACCCAGGCCGTGATGACACCGGGCACGATGACCAGAAGGCCTGTCAACAGCCATTTGCGCAGGGAGGCCATGCAGGTCCTCAGCTCGAAGAGGAAGAAGTGCCACTAGTGCCGCTAGCGCTAGTGGTGCCAATGCTGCTGGCACTGGTCGCGTCCTTTTTAGGAGCATCGCCACCGCTTGCGGGTGCCGTTGATTCGGTCTTGGACTCCGACTTGGCCTCGGTGGCCGGGGCGGAACTACCCCCATTGCCCCCACGAAAATCGGTCACATACCAGCCCGAGCCCTTGAGCTGAAAACCCGCCGCCGTGACCTGCTTGGAAAAGGCTTCGGCGCCACAGGCGGGGCATACCGTCAGCGGTGCGTCGGAGATTTTTTGCAGCACATCCTTGGCATGGCCACAGGAGCCGCATTTGTAGGCGTAAATAGGCATGTCAGTGAGTTGAGGGAAAGTGCAAAACCCTCAATTATAGGCGGCATGCCTGTTCGCAAGCCCGGCGCCAAGCGCTGGGCGGGGCATTCAGCTCGCACTGCCTTCGTAATGGGTGACATGCCCCTTGTGATCGTCGATCCACTGGGGTGCCAGCGAGCCACCCAGCATGCCCACCAGAGCGGCCAGCACTCCGGCCAGTTGCTGCGGGAAAGCCTCCGACAACATGGGGCTGGCCACGAACAGCAGCCAGACCCCCAGCCCCATGGCCACCGCCAGCAGGGCCCCCTGGGTGGTGGCACGTTTCCAGTACAGGCCAAACACCAGTGGCACAAACGCCCCCACCAGTGGCACCTGGTAAGCGCCCGACACCAGCTCATAGATAGAGGTGCCCTGCATGGTGACGGCGTAGGTCAACACGCAGCCCGTGAACACCAGCACAGAAATGCGCATGGCCTTGAGGGTCTGCTGATCGGTCATGCCGGGACGCAGGTTGTGCAGGATGTTCTCCACAAAAGTGGTAGACGGTGCCAACAAGGTCGCCGAAGCCGTGGACATGATGGCCGAGAGCAGCGCGCCAAAAAACGCCACCTGCAGCATCAGCGGCATGCGCTCCATCACCAGGGTGGGCAGCACTTTCTGCGGGTCTTCCTTGAGCAGGGCCTGCGCTGTCTCAGGCATAACCAGCACTGCGGCAGTGACCACAAACATCGGAATGAAAGCAAACAGCAGGTACAGCAAACCACCGATCACAGGGCCTTTGCGCGCAGTCGCCGCACTGTTGGAAGACATGACGCGCTGAAACACATCCTGCTGCGGAATGGAGCCCAGCATCATGGTGATGGCCGCAGCGATGAAAAATGTCCACTCCTTGACGCCACCGGATGGGAAAAAATGAAACTTGCCTTCGCGCGCCGCAAATTCCACCACTTTGCCTGCACCGCCTGCGAGGTCGGCCGCATACCAAGCGATGGCCAGCAGGCCCACGCCGATCACGATCATCTGCACAAAATCGGTCATGGCCACCGACCACATTCCGCCGTACAGGGTGTACACCAGCACGATCAGCGTGCCAATGATCATGCCCATGGTGACAGACACCGTCCCTTGCGTGAGCAGGTTGAACACCAGGCCCAGGGCCGTGATCTGGGCAGCGACCCAGCCCAGATAGCTGAAGATGATGATGGCCGAGCAGGCCACCTCGATCACGCGGCCATAACGCTGGCGGTAATAGTCACCCAGGGTGATGAGGTTCTTTTGGTAAAGCTTGTAGGCAAAAAACAGCCCCACCAGCACCAGGCACATGGACGCACCGAACGGGTCTTCCACTACCGCCCCCAGGCCTCCGTCCACAAACCGGGCCGACACGCCCAGCACGGTTTCCGAGCCAAACCAGGTGGCAAACGTGGTGGCGATCACCACGGCCAGCGGCAGGCTGCGCCCGGCCACCGCATAGTCGGCCGTGTTGTGCACGCGGGTAGCGGCATACAGGCCCACACCAATCGAAACCAGCAGGTACAGAACGATGAATGACAACAGCATGGCGCCGCTCCAAAACTCCAGGGGTGGTAGCGAAAAAGACAGCGCGCACGCAAAGTGCCCCGGGTGGCAACACTGCGGCGCCTGACGACCATGGGGCCGCAGCCCCACTTACAAACACGTTACAAATTTGCTGCGGATTATGAAGGCAACTTTTGTGCCGCAAACACTAAAAAACCCGGATGCGCATGAACAGCTGCATGGCAAGCAGCCCCAGCACAAACCCCACCCCGCCATAAATGATGGACTGCAACAGACGGTTGGTGCGTTTTTGCGCGTCCAGCAGTTCACGCAGTGCAGATTGATGGTCTGCCGGGCGCTGGCGCAACGCGTCGTAGATCAGGCGCGGCAGCTCGGGAAGCAGCTTGGCATAGTGCGGAGCCTCGGCCCGCAGCTCGCGCCACAGGCGCTGGGGGCCCATCTGCTCCAGCATCCACTTCTCCAGGAAGGGCTTGGCCGTGCTCCACAGGTCCAGTTCCGGGTCCAACTCTCGGCCCAGTCCTTCAATGTTGAGCAAGGTTTTTTGCAGCAGCACCAGCTGAGGCTGGATCTCGACATGGAAACGGCGCGAGGTCTGGAACAAGCGCATCAGCACCATGCCCAGCGAGATTTCCTTGAGTGGGCGGTCAAAGTACGGCTCGCACACGGCGCGAATGGCCGATTCGAGGTCGTTGACCCGCGTCTCGGGCGGCACC
The DNA here is from genome assembly GCF_028680575.1 of Acidovorax benzenivorans. Lineage (GTDB taxonomy): Bacteria > Pseudomonadota > Gammaproteobacteria > Burkholderiales > Burkholderiaceae_C > Acidovorax > Acidovorax benzenivorans. The sequence continues at coordinate 40,160 of NZ_JAPCKI010000013.1, forward strand.
CAGCCGCTTTCGATGTGCAGCTCAGCCACCCGCTTGTAGTCGCGCCGAAAGAAGGCCACAAAATTCTGCGCCAGGTACTCCTTGTCCACTTCAGTCAGCGTGCCAACGATGCCGAAGTCCAGCGAGATGTAGCGGCCGAACGTAGCGGGCTCCAAGCTCACCTGGATATTGCCGGGGTGCATGTCGGCATGGAAAAACCCGTCGCGGAACACCTGGGTGAAGAAGATGGTGACTCCGTCGCGCGCCAGTTTGGGGATGTCCACACCGGCCTCGCGCAGACGGTCGACTTGGCTGATGGGCACACCGTTCATGCGCTGCATCACCATGACCTCGGGGTGGCAAAAATCCCAGAAAATTTCGGGAATCAGCACCAGGTCCAGCCCCGTCATGTTGCGGCGCAGTTGCGCGGCGTTGGCGGCCTCGCGCACCAGGTCCAGCTCATCGTGCAGGTAGTTGTCGAACTCGGCCACCACCTCACGGGGCTTGAGGCGCTTGCCGTCAGCCGACAAACTCTCGACCCAGCCCGCCATCATGCGCATGAGGCTCAGGTCTTTCTCGATCAACGGCAGCATGCCAGGCCGCAGTACCTTGACGGCCGCCTCGCGCTCAATGCCCTGGCGGTCACGCAGCGTGGCGAAATGCACCTGGGCAATGGACGCGCTGGCCACCGGTGTGCGGTCAAAGGAGGTAAACACCTCGCCCACCGGACGGCGGAAGGCGCGCTCGATGGTGGCGATGGCTATGTCAGGGTCGAACGGCGGCACCCGGTCCTGCAGGCGGGCCAGTTCGTCGGCGATGTCGGCAGGCAGCAGATCGCGGCGGGTGGAAAGCACCTGGCCAAACTTGACGAAGATAGGGCCCAGACTCTCCAGCGCCTCGCGCAGGCGCTGGCCGCGCGGAGCATCCAGGTTGCGCCCGATGGACACGATGCGCGAGATCATGCGCAGCCACGGCTTTTGAAAGCTGTCGAGCACCAGGCCGTCCAGGCCGAAGCGGAACACCACCCACAGGATGGCAGCCCCCCGCAAGAAGCGCTTCATGCGTCAGCCCGGTCGGAACCACCCGAGGGCGACAGCGGCGCAGCTGCCGGAGCACCATGTGCCGCCGTAGACGCCGTAGCCGCTGATGCCATCGGAGCAACAGCCGACGATGGCACCCCACCCGCAGCAGCCATGCGCGAACCCACAAACTGGTGCAGGGCCTGCGCGGCCCGGCCAGCAAACTGTGCCAACGTGTGCGCAGGGGTATCTCCGATCACACGGGCCAGGTCTTCTTCCACATCCCAGCGCACATGGTCCACCAGCCAGTTGATCTCGGCCGCCAGTTGCACATCCCCTTCAATGCGGATGGAGGGCTTGTCGCCACGCAACGCGGCCTGGGCCAAGGCAATGGGGGAGGTATCGGTCACTTCCAGACGCAGGTCTGGCACCGCGGATTCGGGCGCCAGGTTGAACAGGCCTGCCGGAGTGATGACCAACGACAGGGAGTAAGCCCGCCACTGCACCCGTGCGATGCGGCCCTTTTGGCGCACCAGCCGGTCCGTGGCCTCTTTCTCCTGCATCAGCACATGGTTGAGAAACAGCACCAGGCGCTGCTGCACCTCGTGGACCAGCCATTGCGGAGGCTGCGGACCGGCTGCCAGGCGCTCAAAGAGGCCGTCCAGAAAAGGAAAAGGGGACTGTGGTGTTGCCATAGTCCCCAATTATTCCCTGAACTGGGATGCCCCTCGCGCGAGGGGCTCCATGGGCTGCGATTACTGCAGGGCCTGCACGCCTGCCACCAGCCAGCCGGTGTTGCCCGCTTTGGGCTTGGTCATGTTCCAGACCTCGCGGAAGGGGCTGGGCCCGGCCGAGAGTTCTTCGCGGATCATGCCCGAGAACTCGACGCTGGCCATATAGCCGTCGCCCAGGTCTTCGATGCCCAGCAGTTGCGCCTCAATCATGACCACATCGGTGTGGTTGGGCTGCGTGCCACGGTGGGCTTCGCGCTCGGCCAGCTGGGTGCGGATCTCGTCGAGCATGCTGTCCGTCATCATGGACCGCAGGGTGGCGATGTCCGAACGATCCCACGCGCCCTGCAAGGTCACGAAGTTACGCTTGGCGGCCGCCAGGAAACCCTCGGTGTCGAAATCGGAGGGCACACCCCAGTTTTGCGAGCCCGACAGACCCGAACCGATCACCACACCCGAACCCACGCCACCTTGCCCGGCACGCGAGGCGTCAAACGCCATGCTGCTGCGCTCCCAGGGACGGGCCGATGCGTCGTTGCCCACATTGTTGGGGCTGTACTGCGGCGGCACCTGAGCCGTGGCGGGCGTTGCAGCCCCCGCGCCCTGGAAAGCGAACGGAGCACCACCCGCAGCATTGCCCGAGCCATTCCCACCGCCACTGCGGGACCGCATCACCATCTTGAAGATGGCAAATGCCGCCAGTGCCAGCAGCGCAATCATCAGGATGTTGCCAAAGCCCGCGCCCAGGCCCAGCGAGTGCGCCAGCCAGGCCAGGCCCAAGCCCGCCGCCAGGCCGCCCAGCATGGCGCCCCAGGGTTTCTTGGCCGGTGCAGCCGGAGCCGCCGCCGGTGTGGCGGTGGCAGGCTTGGCCGCCGCAGCCGTGTTGGTTGCACTCTGTGCGGGTGCGCCCGGCGTGGCAGGCGGCGTGGCCGACTCGCGCTGCGTCACGTTGCTGGACTGCTTGCCCACCGATTTGCCACCACCCAGTCGCCGCGCGGCGTCGGCATCGGCGTGCGCAAACGCCAGCATCGCGACCAACACCACAGACCACAGTTTCATCATGACTTCTCCGTCTCCGTTATCGACCGAGCAAACCGCTCAGCACTTGATTCCAACATGGAGGGCCACTATGCCCCCAGTCATGTTGTGATAGTCCACATGCCCAAAACCACTTTTCTGCATGAGGCTTTTGAGTTCTTCCTGCCCCGGGTGCATGCGGATGGACTCCGCCAGATACCGGTAGCTTGCGTCATCGCCCGCCACCAGCTTGCCCAACTGGGGCAGCACCTTGAACGAGTACCAGTCGTACACCTTGGTCAGCGGCTGCGCCACTTTGGAAAATTCGAGCACCAGCAACTTGCCACCGGGCTTGAGCACACGGCACATCTCGGCCAAGGCCTGGTCCTTGTGCGTCATGTTGCGCAGGCCAAAGGCCACGCTCACCACATCGAAATGCGCGTCGGGGAACGGCAGCTTTTCGGCGTCGCAGACCAGCGTGGGCAGCATCACGCCTTCGTTGATGAGCCGGTCGCGGCCCACGCGCAGCATGGCTTCGTTGATGTCCGTGTGCACCACACGGCCCGACGCACCTACCTTTTTGGAGAACGCCAGCGCCAGGTCACCAGTGCCACCCGCAATGTCCAGCACCTGACTGCCTTCGCGCAGGTTGGCCACCATCACGGTATAGGCCTTCCAGGCGCGGTGCAGGCCCGCCGACATGAGGTCGTTCATCACGTCGTATTTGGAGGCCACGGAATCAAACACACCGCGCACGCGGCGTGCCTTGTCCTGCTCGTCCACCGACTGAAAACCGAAATGCGTGGTGCTCATAAGAATCATGCTAGGCGCGTGAACGCCAGAGGTACAGCGACAACCCCGCACTGAATTGGGGCATCTGTCGCAATTTGGACAACGCTATTGAAACAAAACCAGCCGCTAGCGCATATACATATTGCGCCGATAGCTACGATTTCAATAGCACCTTGATATGCAGGGGCTTCAGCGACGTCCCGTGCCAGCAACCTGGCCGAGCCTGTGAGAAGAAAGCCTCAGTGGCTGCCGCAGGCATGCCCCCCTGCCCCACCCTTGGGCGCCATGGGTGCATCGCGATCGGCGCCGACCGCCGCCAGCCGCTCGGCGTACTCGGCCCACAGCGCGTCCTGCTTCTGGCCCAGTTCGTAGAGATAGTCCCAAGTGAAGATGCCGCTGTCATGCCCGTCGGAGAACGTGGGCTTGACGGCATAGTTGCCCACGGACTCCAGGTTGACCAGCGCCACATGGCGCTTGCCGGTCTGCAGCACCTCTTGCCCCGGCCCATGGCCCTGCACCTCGGCCGAGGGCGAGTACACGCGCATCAGCTCGAACGGAATGCGGAATGTGGCGCCATCCGAAAAGCCCACCTCCAGCACGCGCGATGCCTCGTGCACCGTAATGGCCTGCGGCGTGGGCGCGCCCGCTTTCAAACCTGCCATGGAATCACCTTGAGAAAACAGTTGTCAGGAACGACGGCTGCCATTGTCCCACCCGCCCGGGCACACGCCGCATGCAGCAGGGTTACCGGGTGGCCCACTGCGCCAGCTGGGATTGCAAGTGCGCCTCCAGAGCTGGCAGCAGCGCCTGAACAGCGGCCTCTTGCGCCACCGGGCTGGGCCGCTGCGCCGCTGCCCACACGGGCGCCGGAAAGTGGCTGTCCCAGTCAAACCGCGCAATCACATGCCAGTGCAGGTGGGGCACCATGTTGCCCAGCGCGGCGATGTTGACCTTGGTGGGCGACAGGTGCTGGCGCAGCGCATGTTCCACCAGGGTCACCGCCTCCATGCAGTGCACACGGTCGGCGGCTGCAAGGTCCGAGAACTCGGCCACATGCGCGTTCCAGACCACGCGATAGAAGGCGGGGAAGCCCGCCTCCTGCGCGCGGATGACACGCAGGCGCTCACCGCGCCAGACCAATGCGCCACCGTCTTCGGAGCACAAAGGGCAGACCATCAGACAAGAACCCGCTCAATGCCGCCGTTGTTGGCACGGTGTACGTAGTCAGGCATCCAGTTCTCGCCCAGGATCTCGCGCGCCATCTCGACCACGATGTAGTCGGCTTCGAGCAGCCCGTTGTTCAGGTCGCCTTCATAGCGGTTCAGGCCCTGCAGGCAGCTGGGGCAGCTGGTGAGGATCTTCACGTTGTCCTGCGCGCCCACAGCACCGCTTTCGCGCAGCTGGGCCTCGCCCTTCTTGATTTCTTCTTCCTTGCGGAAGCGTACCTGCGTGGACACGTCGGGCCGGGTCACACCCAGCGTGCCGGACTCGCCGCAGCAGCGCTCGCTCTTCAAGACCTGCTCGCCCACCAGCGCCTTCACGGTCTTCATCGAGTCCTGCAGCTTCATGGGGTTGTGGCAGGGCTCGTGGTACAGGTAGGCGCCCTTGCCTTGCAGGCTCACACCCTTTTCCAGCAGGTATTCGTGGATGTCGATGATGCGGCTGCCTGGGAAGATCTTGTCAAACTCGTAGCCCTGCAGCTGGTCGTAGCAGGTGCCACAGCTCACCACCACGGTCTTGATGTCGAGGTAGTTGAGCGTGTTCGCCACACGGTGGAAGAGCACGCGGTTGTCCGTGATCATCTTCTCGGCCTTGTCGAACTGGCCCGAGCCGCGCTGGGGGTAGCCGCAGCACAGGTAGCCCGGTGGCAGCACCGTCTGCACACCGGCGTGCCACAGCATGGCCTGGGTGGCCAGACCCACCTGCGAGAACAAACGCTCCGACCCGCAGCCGGGGAAGTAGAACACCGCCTCCGTCTCGGCCGTGGTGGCCTGCGGGTTGCGGATGATCGGCACGTAGTCCTTGTCCTCGATGTCGAGCAGCGCGCGCGCCGTCTTCTTGGGCAAGCCGCCCGGCAGCTTCTTGTTGATGAAGTGGATCACCTGCTCCTTGATCGGAGCCGTGCCCACCGTGGCCGGTGGCTTGGCCGTCTGCTTGCGGCCCACCTTGCGCAGCAGGTCCACGGCCAGGCGCTGGGCCTTGAAGCCCACGTCCACCATGGCCGAGCGCATGAACTTGATGGTGTCCGGGTTGGTGGCGTTGAGCATGGTCATCGCCAGCGCGTTGCCGGGGCGGAAGGTCTTCTTGCCCATCTTGCGCAGCAGGTTGCGCATGTTCATGGTGACATCGCCGAAGTCGATCTTCACCGGGCAGGGGCTCTCGCACTTGTGGCACACCGTGCAGTGGTCGGCCACATCCTCAAACTCCTGCCAGTGTTTGATGCTCACGCCCCGGCGGGTCTGCTCTTCGTACAAAAACGCCTCGACCAGCAGCGACGTTGCCAGGATCTTGTTGCGCGGGCTGTAGAGCAGGTTGGCGCGTGGCACGTGCGTGGAGCACACGGGTTTGCACTTGCCGCAGCGCAGGCAGTCCTTGACCGAATCGGCAATGGCGCCGATGTCGCTCTGCTGCATGATCAGCGACTCGTGCCCCATCAGCCCGAAGCTGGGCGTGTAGGCATTCGTCAAATCGGCGTGCATCAACGCGGCATTTGAAGCATTTTTGGCCTCTGACGCTTGTCCATCAAGCGCCACCAGCTCCTGATTTCGTAGCAACTTGCCCTTGTTGAAGCGGCCTTCCGGGTCCACCTTGCGCTTGTATTCTGCAAAGGGACGCAGTTCGTCGTCGGTCAGAAACTCCAGCTTGGTGATGCCAATGCCGTGTTCACCCGAGATCACGCCGTTCAAGCTGCGCGCCAGCACCATGATGCGTGCAACCGCCTCGTGTGCGGTCTGCAGCATCTCGTAGTCGTCGCTGTTGACGGGGATGTTGGTGTGCACATTGCCGTCGCCCGCATGCATGTGCAGCGCGACCCACACGCGGCCCTTGAGCACGCGCTTGTGGATGGCCACGGCTTCGTCCAGGATGGGCTTGAACGCCGCGCCGGTGAAGATGCCTTGCAGCGGCGCCCGCAGCTGGGTCTTCCAGCTGGCGCGCAGCGTGTGGTCCTGCAGCTGGGGGAACAGCGTTTCCACGTCGTGCAGCCAGCCTTGCCACAGCGCACGTACCTCTTCCACCAGGGCGACGGCCTGGGCCACGCGCTCTTGCAGCAGCTCGGGCGAGGGCACTTCGTCGTCGGCGTCATGCTTGCCCAGGGGCAGGTTGCCGCGCTCAAAGAACTCGGTCAGCGCGTCGCACAGCTTGAGCTTGTTGCGCAGGGACAGCTCGATGTTGATGCGCTCGATGCCGTCGGTGTACTCGGCCATGCGCGGCAGCGGAATCACCACGTCTTCGTTGATCTTGAAGGCGTTGGTGTGGCGGCTGATGGCGGCCGTCTTCTTGCGGTCGGCCCAGAACTTCTTGCGCGCTTCGGCCGTGATAGCCACAAAACCTTCGCCACTGCGGGTGTTGGCCAGGCGCACGACCTCGCTGGTCACGCGGGCCACGTCGTCGGCGTTGTCGCCCGCGATGTCACCGATCAGCACCATCTTGGGCAGGCCACCATTGCCCTTCTTGCTCTTGGTGGCGTAACCCACGGCCTTCAGGTAACGGTCGTCCAGGTGCTCCAGGCCCGCCAGCAACACGCCACTGCGCTTTTGCTCGGCGAACATGAAGTCCTTGATCTCGACGATGGAGGGCACGGCGTCCTTGGCGTTGCCGAAGAACTCCAGGCACACGGTGCGCGTGTGCTCGGGCATGCGGTGCACCACCCAGCGCGCGCTGGTGATGAGGCCGTCACAGCCTTCCTTCTGGATGCCGGGCAGGCCCGCCAGGAACTTGTCCGTCACGTCCTTGCCCAGGCCTTCCTTGCGGAAGGTGCGGCCCGGAATGCTCAGGCGCTCGGTGCGCACGGGTGTCTTGCCGTCGGCTTCGAAATACTGCAGCTCGAAGGTGGCCGTCTCCACGTCATGGATCTTGCCCATGTTGTGGTCCAGGCGGGTCACTTCGAGCCACTGGGCGTCGGGCGTGACCATGCGCCAGCTGGCCAGGTTGTCCAGCGCCGTGCCCCACAGCACGGCCTTCTTGCCGCCTGCGTTCATGGCGATGTTGCCGCCGATGCAACTGGCCTCGGCGCTGGTCGGGTCCACCGCGAACACAAAACCTGCGCGCTCGGCCGCATCGGCCACACGCTGGGTGACCACGCCGGCTTCGGTCCACACCGTGCCCACCTCGCGGTCCAGGCCCGGCAGGCGGCGCATCTCGACCTCGGTCATGGCTTCGAGCTTTTCGGTGTTGATGACCACGCTCTTCCACGTCAACGGAATGGCGCCGCCGGTGTAGCCGGTGCCGCCCCCACGGGGAATGATGGTCAGGCCCAGTTCGATGCAGCCCTTCACCAGGCCAGCCATCTCAACCTCGGTGTCGGGGGTGAGCACGACGAACGGGTATTCGACGCGCCAGTCGGTGGCGTCGGTCACGTGGCTCACACGCGAGAGGCCGTCAAACTTGATGTTGTCCTTGGCCGTCAGGCGACCCAGGGTCTTCTGGATCTGGCGGCGCAACTGCGCGGCCTGCTCGAAGGTGGCGTTGAACTCAGCCACGGCGCGGCGCGCGGCGACGACCAGCTCGCCCACCAGGCGGTCGCGCTCGGCATCGTCAGCGGGGGTCCGGCGCTTTTCGATCTCGCCCAGGCGGTGCTGCAAGGCATCGACCAAGAGTTTGCGACGCGCGGGGTTGTCCAGCAGGTCGTCCTGCAGGTAGGGGTTGCGCTGCACCACCCAGATATCGCCCAGCACCTCATACAGCATGCGGGCTGATCGCCCGGTGCGGCGCTCCTTGCGCAGCTGGTCCAGCACGTCCCAGGCCGGAGACCCCAGCAGGCGGATCACGATCTCCCGGTCGGAGAACGAGGTGTAGTTATAGGGAATCTCGCGCAGACGCACAGGCTCGGCGGCCTGCGTCTGCAAGGCAGCCAACGCTATCGGAACATTCATGGGGGCTCTACCTGGGGTGGGGGCGCGATTTTAAGCCACCGGCCTCCGTCTTACCGGGCCAGGGCCGCCTTGCAGAGCCAAAGCGGCCCCGCAACGGGGTCAGAACAGCACGCGGCTGCGCAGGGTGCCACTGACCTGGGCCAGCTTTTCCAGCGCCAGGTCGGACGACGCTGCGTCGATATCAATCACCACGTAGCCGATCTTCTCGTTGGTCTGCAGGTACTGGGCCGAGATATTGATCTGGTTGTCCGAGAAAATGCGATTGATCTCGGACAGCACGCCCGGCACGTTGCGGTGGATGTGCAGCAGGCGGTGCTTGCCAGGGTGGGCGGGCAGCGCCACTTCGGGGAAGTTGACAGATGAGGTGCTGGTGCCGTTGTCGCTGTACTTCACCAGCTTTTCTGCCACCTCGAGGCCGATGTTGGCCTGCGCCTCCATGGTGGAGCCGCCGATGTGGGGGGTCAGGATCACGTTGTCCAACCCGCGCAGGGGCGACTGGAACTCGTCCTTGTTGGAGCGTGGCTCCACCGGGAACACATCAATGGCGGCGCCCAGCAGTTTTTTGGCCTTGAGCGCATCGGCCAGGGCCTCGATATCCACCACCGTGCCTCGCGCGGCATTGATGAGGATGCCGCCGGGCTTCATGGCCGCGATTTCGGCTGCACCGATCATGCCCTCGGTGGACGGCAGCTCGGGCACGTGCAGGCTCACGATGTCGCTCTGGCCCAGCAGGTCGTGCAGATGCTGCACCTGACGGGCATTGCCCAAAGGCAGCTTGTTGACCACGTCGAAGAACGCCACCTGCATGCCCAGGGCCTCGGCCAGCACCGACAGCTGCGTGCCGATGGAGCCATAGCCCACGATGCCCAGCGTCTTGCCCCGGATCTCGTAGGCGTTGTCGGCCGACTTGAGCCAGCCGCCCCGGTGCGCCACCGCATTCTTCTCCGGGATGCCCCGCAGCAGCAGGATGGCCTCGGCCAGCACCAGCTCGGCCACTGAGCGGGTGTTGGAATACGGCGCGTTGAACACGGCAATGCCGCGCTCGCGCGCCGCGTTCAGGTCCACCTGGTTGGTGCCAATACAAAAACAGCCCACCGCAACCAGCTTGTGCGCGTGGGCAAACACCTCTTCGGTGAGCTGGGTGCGCGAGCGGATGCCCACAAAGTGCACGTCTGCGATCTTGCGCTTGAGCTCGTCGCCCTCCAGCGCGCCGGACACGGTTTCGATCTGGGTATAGCCTGCCGCCCGGATCACATCCACCGCAGAGGAGTGAATGCCTTCGAGCAGCAGAAACTTGATCTTGTTCTTGTCGAGCGAGTTGGTGGCCATGGCGATGAAAGAGAAGTGATGGGGAGTGGAGGAAGAAAAGGTCCGGCGCGCGACGACGCGAACGAACCGGTGCTGCACAAACGTGCAAACAGTCACCAGCATGGTGCATTGCACAAAACCTTGCAAGCCTCGGCAAATGCGCCACACCTTGTCACAAAAAGGTCACAATCGCACCCCTCACGGGTAACCCAAGGGGTTTCCCCGGTTGTTGCAGGGCGCGAGGTCATGCGACAACGACATATCAATGTCACAAAGGCTGCATAGCATCCAGCCCTTGTGCTTTTCGTCATCCTCGGAGGAAATATTCATGCAAACGAAGCTTCTGGCGGTCTGCGCTGCTGTTGCCCTGTCGGTCTGCGCACCTGCGCAAGCACAGGCACCCATTGAGATCCAATGGTGGCACTCGATGAGTGCAGCGCTGGGCGACTGGGTCAACGACCTGGCAAAGCAATACAACGCCAGCCAGTCCCAATACAAGGTCGTGCCCACATACAAGGGCCAGTATGACGAATCGATGACCGGTGCCATCGCCGCCTTCCGCGCTGGCAATGCACCCCACATCCTGCAAGTGTTCGAGGTGGGCACCGCCACCATGATGGCCAGCAAGGGCGCCATCGTGCCAGCTGGCAAGGTGATGAGCGATGCCGGGTTCAAGTTCGACCCCACGCAGTACGTGTCCGCAGTGGCCGGCTACTACACCGCACCCAATGGCCAGATGCTGAGCTACCCGCTCAACAGCTCCACAACAGTGTTCTATTACAACAAGGACGCCTTCAAAAAGGCGGGCCTGGACGCCGACAAGCCGCCCAAGACCTGGCCCGAAGTGTTTGCTGCCGCGTCCAAGCTCAAGGCCAGCGGCCACAGCTGCCCCTTCACCACCAGCTGGATCAGCTGGACGCAGCTGGAGAGCTTCTCGCTGTGGCACAACACGCTGTTCGCGTCCAAGAACAACGGCTTTGACGGCAACGATGCCCAGCTGCAGATCAACTCGCCGCTACATGTGCGCCATTTCGAGAACCTAGCCAAGGCATCCAAGGAAGGCAGCTTCGTTTACAAGGGCCGCAACAACACGGCAGACGCCTCCTTCCCCTCGGGTGAGTGCGCCATGATCACAGGCTCGTCGGGCCTGTACGCCCGCGTGGCCAAGGAAGCCAAGTTCGCGTACGGCATCTCCACCCTGCCCTACTACGCCGACGTGAAGGGAGCCCCACAAAACACCGCCATCGGCGGCGCCAGCCTGTGGGTGATGGCCGGCAAGAAGTCTGAGGAATACAAGGGCGTTGCCAGCTTCCTGAACTTCCTGAACGACACCAAGGTGCAAGCCGCCAGCCACCAACGCACAGGCTACCTGCCTGTGACCATGGGTGCCTACAAGCTCACCGAGGCTTCTGGCTTCTATGACGCGAAACCCGGCACCGATGTGGCAGTGACGCAGATGATCCGCAAGGCCACCGACAAGTCGCGCGGTATCCGCCTGGGCAACTTCGTGCAGATTCGCTCGATCATCGACGAGGAAACCGAACAGGTCTGGTCGGGCAAGAAGTCGCCCAAGGAAGCCCTGGACACTGCAGTGACACGTGGCAACGAACAGTTGGCCCGCTTCGCACGCGCCAACAAGTAAGCACGGTCCACCATCTGTCGATGCCGCCCCGCCACCCGGCCGGGTGGCATCGAAAACCCGCCGCCCCGTCAACCAGCATGGTTCACGGGGCGGCGGGGTTTTCTTTTTGAGAGTTTCGTCATGGAAAAACGCGTACTTTTCCGCTCTGCGTGGCTACCCTGGGTGCTTCTGGCGCCTCAGCTGGTCATCATCAGCGTGTTCTTCTTCTGGCCCGCAGGCCAGGCCCTGGTGCAATCGTTTCAGATGCAGGACAGCTTCGGCATGTCCACCGAATGGGTGGGGCTGGACAACTTCAAGACCTTGTTTGAAGACCCGGGCTACCTGGCCTCGTTCAAGACCACAGCCTTCTTCTCGATCCTGGTGGCGGCGGTGGGCATCTGCCTGTCGCTGATGCTCGCGATCTTTGCCGACCGCATCATCAAAGGCGCCATCGTTTACAAAACCGCACTGCTGCTGCCCTACGCCGTGGCACCGGCCGTGGCCGGCGTGCTGTGGATGTTCATGTTCTCGCCATCGCTGGGTGTGGTGGCCTACATGCTGCGCCAGTCGGGCTTTGACTGGAACCACATGCTCAACTCCGACCACGCCATGGCGCTGATCGTGATTGCTGCGGTGTGGAAGCAGATCTCCTACAACTTCCTGTTCTTCCTGGCGGGGTTGCAGTCCATCCCCAAGTCGCTGATCGAGGCTGCCGCCATCGACGGCGCAGGCCCCTGGCGCCGGTTCTGGAGCATCCAGTTCCCGCTGCTGTCGCCCACCACGTTCTTCCTGCTCGTGATCAATGTGGTGTATGCATTCTTCGACACGTTTGCCATCGTGGACTCGACCACCCAGGGCGGCCCGGGGCGCGATACCTCCATCCTGGTCTACAAGGTGTACCACGATGGTTTCAAGGCCATGGACATGGGCGGCTCGGCCGCGCAGTCGGTGGTGCTGATGGCCATCGTCGTCGTGCTGACGGTCATCCAATTCCGCTACGTCGAAAAGAAAGTCCAATACTGATATGGTTGAACGCAGCCCCTATCTCACCGCGTTCTCGCACCTCATCATGGTGCTGGGCGTGATCATCGTCGGCTTTCCGCTGTACCTGGCCTTCGTGGCCTCCACCCACACGGCGCAGGACATCGTGCAGGTGCCCATGCCCCTGGTGCCCGGTGGCAACTTCTGGCAGACCTACCACGACGCCCTGTTTGGCGGCGGCTCCGGCGCTGGCTCCACAGCCCCCGTGGCCCGCATGATGTGGGTGAGTTTTGTCACCGCCATGGTCATCACCGTGGGCAAGATCGCGATCTCGCTGCTGTCGGCGTTTGCCATCGTGTACTTCCGCTTTCCCTTCAAGGGCATCTGCTTCTGGCTGATCTTCATCACGCTGATGCTGCCGGTAGAAGTGCGCATCGGCCCCACCTACCAAGTGGTGTCCAACCTGGGCATGCTCAACACCTATGCGGGCCTCACGGTGCCACTGATCGCTTCGGCCACCGCCACCTTCCTGTTCCGGCAGTTCTTCCTGACGGTGCCCGATGAGCTGGTGGAAGCCGCGCGCGTGGACGGCGCAGGCCCCATGCGCTTTTTCAAGGACATCCTGGTGCCGCTGTCGCGCACCTCGATTGCCGCGCTGTTCGTGATCCAGTTCATCTACGGCTGGAACCAGTACCTGTGGCCGCTGCTGGTGACCACATCCGAGGACATGTACCCCGTGGTGATCGGCATCAAGCGCATGCTGGCTGGCGGCGACGCGGGCAACGAGTGGAACATCGTGATGGCCACGGCCCTCCTGGCCATGCTGCCCCCGGCCTTTGTGGTGGTGGTCATGCAGCGCTGGTTCGTCAAGGGCCTGGTGGATACCGAAAAATAAGACAAAACCCCTGCTAGCGCTTATTCAATAAGCACCTGTAGCTATCAAATTCATTGCACATATGGCATCCCTCTCTCTTCGCAATATCGTCAAGCGCTACGGCGTCGGCCCCAAGGCCAACCAGGTCATCCACGGCGTGAACGCCGAGGTCAAGGACGGCGAATTCGTCGTCATCGTGGGCCCCTCCGGCTGCGGCAAGTCCACCCTGCTGCGCATGGTGGCGGGCCTGGAAGAAATCTCCGGCGGCGAGCTGCGCATTGGCGACCGTGTGGTGAACAACCTGGAGCCCGCCCAGCGCGACATCGCGATGGTGTTCCAGAACTACGCGCTCTACCCCCACATGACGAACTTCGAGAACATGGCCTATGGCCTGAAGATCGCCAAGGTGCCCAAGGAAGAGATCAAGGCGCGCGTGGACAAGGCCGCCAAGATTCTCGAACTGGGCCACCTGCTCGAACGCAAGCCGCGCGAGCTGTCGGGCGGCCAACGCCAGCGCGTAGCCATGGGCCGCGCCATCGTGCGCCAGCCGCAGGTGTTTTTGTTTGACGAGCCGCTGTCCAACCTTGACGCCAAGCTGCGCGCGCAAACGCGCCTCGAAATCCAGAAGCTGCACCGCGAGCTGGGCATCACCAGCCTGTTCGTCACGCACGACCAGGTCGAGGCCATGACGCTGGCGCAGCGCATGATCGTGATGAACGCGGGCAACATGGAACAGTTCGGCACGCCCGAAGAGGTCTACCACACGCCAGCCACCACTTTCGTGGCCAGCTTCATCGGCTCGCCGCCGATGAACCTGCTCAAGAACGCCCCCAGCGCCAAGCCCGGCACCATTCTGGGTATCCGCCCGGAGCACCTGGACGTGCGCAGCGAGGGCTGGGCAGTCAAGGTCGAGACCGTGGAGCTGCTGGGCGCCGAGCGCCTGATCTACGGCCGCATCAACGGCGAGCAGATCATCGTGCGCGTAGAAGAAGGCACCCATGCGCCCGCGCCTGACTCGGTGATCCACGTGGTGCCGCGCAACGACCGCCTGCACAGTTTCGACGCGGCCACCGGAAAGCGCATCCCGGCGCCATAACCCGCCCTGCCTACCGGGAGACCCGGTTGCGCCCCGCGCGTTTGGCCCGGTACAAGGCGGCGTCGGCACGGTCAATGCAGGACTGTACCGACTCGCCCTCTCCCCACAGCGCGACGCCCCATGAGGCCGTCACGGTCAGCCCTTCGGGCTGATGCACCAGGGGGGCCGAGGCCAGATGGGTGCACAAGTCCTGGGTTTTGGCCATCAGGCTCTCTTCGTGCACTTGCATCAGCACGCACACAAACTCCTCTCCGCCCCACCGCGCCAACAGGTCCGTCTCGCGCAGCCGCGCCTTCACCCGGGCGACTGTGGCTACCAGGACCGCATCCCCCACCGCGTGGCCATGGGTGTCGTTGATCAACTTGAAATGGTCCAGATCCAGCATCACGATGCCCAGTGCCACCGGACAGCGGCTACGGCGCCGCTCCTCCTGCTGCAAGGCATCCAGCAAGGCGCGCCGGTTCAGGCAATGGGTCAAGGGGTCGAGCGTTGCCAGCTGCTGGACATGCTGCAGAGCCTCCGTCAGCTCCTGGTTGCTTTGCTTCAACCGCTGCGCCAGCTTGCGCGTCATCACACTGCCCTCGACGTCATGGCGATGCACGGTGTACGACGAGAACCCATAAAGCAAAATCATCGCCGTCAGCACGGTGGCGCCCAGCGCCCATAGGGACTGCGGCGCGCCCGGCGCTGACAGCACGCCCATCACCCACAGCGGGGCGGCCATCCCCATGCAAAAACTCGACAGCATGGGCCAGTGCGCGCTGAGGTTATGGATGCTGAACATCGCCACCGCCACCGAGCCCACCAATATGACCTGCAGCAGCTGCGCATCAAGCCACAACCCAGGCAAGGCGGTTGCGCTGCCCCAGGCAGCACCGTAGAAAAAGAACAACACGGTCAGCCCGCGCAGCCAACGCCACCGCTGCGGTCGCGCCAGAGCATCAAGGCCTTTTTGCAAACGCCCCAGGAGACTCAGATTCAGCAACTCCAACAGCGCCAGGCCACCCACCCAGCCTGCCAGGCAGGGCGCAGGAACCGTCTTGCTCATCAACCAAGCCAAGAAGCCAAAACCCAGAAAGGCGGTGGAAGACGAAAAACGCTGCCGCTTGATCAGCACTTGAAGCAAGCCTATTTCGATGGCATCTCTGTCCCTCTCGTCCAGCACGATCTCGCTGGCAGCATGGCTTTTTGCTTCGCGCATTCATAACTCCCGTTGACCGGTACACCCACCATGCATGGGGTTTCAGGGTAGCGGGGGCGGCCACAAAGCGCAATCAGAGTCCTTACGGACCATTCACACTCTGGCTTCATCGCAACGCGGGCTGTAATCTGCCAAGATCGCCGCCTGCCGACCCCCATGCCCATGAACCGCACCACCACAAACCTTCCGCCCTGGCCCTACCCCCGCTGGATCGCCCACCGCGGCGCCGGCAAGCTGGCCCCCGAGAACACCCTGGCCGCCTTTCGGCTGGGCGCCCACTATGGTTACCGCATGTTCGAGTGCGACGCCAAGCTGAGTGCCGACGGCGTGCCGTTTCTGATGCACGACGCCACGTTGGGCCGCACGACCAACGGCGCGCAGGCGCTGGGCGCAGCGGCCAGCGCCACGGGGAGCGACCACCCCTGGGCGGTTTTGTCGCAGCTGGATGCGGGGGCCTGGCATTCGCGCAGCCATGCGGGCGAGCCGCTGCCCACCCTGGAGAACCTGGCGCGCTACTGCATCGCCAACGGCTACTTCCTCAACATCGAGATCAAGCCCACGCCGGGCCAGGAAGAAGTCACGGGCCGGGTAGTAGGCGAATACGCTGCGCGACTGTGGCAAGGCCAAGCGGTGCTGCCCTTGTTCTCTTCGTTCAAGCTTGAGGCGCTGGCTGGTGCCATGGCCACCGCCCCCCACATTCCCCGCGCGCTGCTCATCGACGCGCTGTGGGACGGGTGTTTGGACAAGGCCCAGGCGCTCGGTTGCGTGGCCATCGTGTGCAACCACGCGTTGTGGGACCAGGCATTGGTCGCCCAGGTCCACGGCTTGGGCATGCGCACGCTGAGCTACACGGTGAATGATGACTGGGCGGCGCAGCGCCTCATCGACTTGGGCACGGACGGCATCATCACCGACCGGGTGGACCTGTTTTCGCCAGCCGCACTCTGAACGCCCATCATTGGTCGGGCCAGGCCAGTGCCACCGTGGAACCGGTTTTTCCGGGCCACGGGTGGCGTCCCCTTTCCAGGGGGAAGGCGCTGTAGCGCCTCAGGGCGTCAATCCATCTTGGCGCCAGACTTCTTGACGGCGTCCGCCCAGCGCGGCAGCTCGGCGGCCAGGAACTTCGCAAAGTCGTCGGCGCCCAGAAACGCCGGGTCTGCCCCCTGGCTCACCATGCGGTTGCGCACCTCGGGCATCTGCAGCACCTGGCCAAAGGCATCACTGAGCTTGTTGACCACGTCCTTGGGCGTGCCAGCGGGCGCCAGAAAGCCGTAGAAGCCCACCACCTCAAAGCCCTTGATGCCACTCTCGATCACGGTGGGCACCTCGGGCAGCGCGGGGTTGCGCTGCTTGCTGGTCACGGCCAGGGCGCGCACCTTGCCTTGCTTGTGGTACGCGGCGGCCTGCGGAATGCTCTCGGCCATGAACTGCACCTGGCCGCCCATGAGATCGGTGAACGCTGGTGCGCTGCCCCGGTAGGGGATGTGCACCATGAACAAGCCCGTGGCGGTCTTGAACATTTCGGGCACCAGGTGGCTGATGCCGCCGTTGCCCGCCGAGCCAAAGTTGACCTGACCGGGCCGCGCCTTGGCGTAGGCCATGAACTCCTGCAGGTTCTTGGCGGGCACACTGGTGTTGACCAGCAAGGCCAGCGGCTGCATGGCCGTGCGCGCCACGGGCACAAAGTCCCGGAGGGTCGCGTACGGCAGGCGGCTGTAGAGCGCCGGGTTGATCACCATCACCCCGGTGTTAGCCAGCATGATGGTGTGGCCATCGGGTGCGGCTTTCATCACATCCTGCGCGCCCACGGTGCCACCCGCACCGGCCTTGTAGTCCATCACCACGGGCTGACCCAGCACCGCCTGCAGCTTGTCGGACAGCAAGCGCGCATGCTGGTCCAGCGGCCCGCCAGCCGGAAACCCCACCACGACACGAATGGGTTTGGACGGAAAGGCCTGCGCCTGCACAGCGGCAGAAAGGGCAAGGCCCGCAGCCAGGGCAATCCAGGTACGCAGCAGCTTCATGGGGGTGTCTCCAGTAATCGTTGTTTGGGTCTAGGGGTACTTCCCGCTTCCATCAGCGCAGGCCATTGCGACCGCCCTGGAAGAGGCAACAAGGCTATCAGACACCCGTGCGCCACGCCCTCTCGAACACCCCTCGCAAACCCTCAAAATACGGGGCAGCTTGCTGAAAGGTTCAAGACTTCCAGCCCCGCACCAGCACCCACTGGCAGGTCGCGCAGGCCACAACCAGCGCGGCATAGGTCAGCATCTTGCCGTCACGCCCCCATAGCACCAGCCCCGCCAGCAGCACCGCCACACCCACAACAAACAGAATCGCCCAGCGCAGCCACCCGGCCATCGCCGAGGCGCTTCGGGAGCCCACCAGGCGGCCCAAAAGCACCAGCACCAGCGCCATGGCAGCAGCAGGTGCAACAAAGTTGAGGAGGTGGTTGACGATGTCCAGTGGACCCATGAAATTGACCCAAATCAAGGCATGAACAAGCAAGGCAGCCTGTTCGGGCCAACAATTTTATAATCGGCGACTATGGCAGTCTGGGCCCTCGGCATCAACCACACCACCGCGCCCCTTGACCTGCGCGGCCGGTTTGCGTTCGCGCTCGACCAGATCGCCCCCACGCTGCACGGTTTGCGCCAGTCGCTGGGCAACTCTGGCGGCGGTGCCAGCCGGCACCCCGGGGTAGAGACGGCCATCATCTCCACCTGCAATCGCACCGAAATTTACTGCGCTGGTGAGCAGGCCGCCATGGACCACACGCTGGGCTGGCTGGCTCAAAGCGGCGGCGTGAGCCCCGCGCTGCTGCGCTCGCACTCCTACACCCTCGAAGACAGCCTCGTCGCACGCCACGCCTTCCGCGTGGCCAGCGGGCTCGACTCGATGGTGCTGGGCGAGGCCCAGATTTTGGGCCAGATGAAGGATGCCGTGCGCGCCGCCGAGACCGCTGGCGCCCTGGGCACCACGCTCAACCAGCTGTTCCAGCGCAGCTTTGCCGTAGCCAAAGAGGTGCGCAGCAGCACCGAGATCGGCGCACACAGCATCAGCATGGCCGCCGCCGCAGTGCGCCTGGCCAGCCAGTTGTTTGAAGACCTGGGCAAGATCCGCGTGCTATTCGTCGGCGCGGGCGAAATGATTGAGCTGTGCGCCACGCACTTCGCGGCCAAGAACCCCAAGCAGATTGCCATTGCCAATCGCACGCTGGAGCGCGGCGAAAAGCTCGCCACCCGCTTCGGCGGCGAGGTGATGCGCCTAGCCGACCTGCCCGAGCGCCTGCACGAGTTCGACGCCGTCATCAGCTGCACCGCCAGCAGCCTGCCCATCATCGGCCTGGGTGCCGTGGAACGCGCTTTGAAGAAGCGCCGCCACCGCCCCATGTTCATGGTCGATCTGGCCGTGCCGCGCGACATCGAGCCCGAGGTCAAGGCCCTGGGCGACGTGTACCTGTACACCGTGGACGATCTGGCCACCGTGGTGCAGACGGCGCAGGCCAACCGCCAGGCCGCCGTGGCGCAGGCCGAGGCCATCATCGACGCGGGTGTGCAGAGCTTCATGCACTGGATGGAGCTGCGCAGCCCCGCTGGCGCTGCAGGCGGCGTGGTGCCTCTGATCCAGCAGCTCAACGCCCAAACCGACGAGTGGCGCGCCGCCGAGATCGCGCGCGCCAAGAAGCTGCTGGCCAAGGGCGAGAACGTGGATGCCGTGCTCGAAGCGCTCTCGCGCGGCCTGACACAAAAGATGCTGCACGGCACCCTGGCCGAGCTGCGCGCAGGCGATGCCGAAATGCGCGCCCAGACGGCCCAGACCGTCTCGCGCTTGTTCCTGCGCTCGCAAAGCAAAAACGGCCAGTAGCGGCGCCCGCCTGCTCACTCGCCACTCCGATTTCAAACAAAATCGGCCTCTAGCGCTTGATTAAAAAGCGCTGGCAGCTACAAATTTCGCAGCAAACCTATTTCCCGAATTGCCATGAAACCCTTTCTCCGAAGCCAATTGGAGCGCTATGCACAGCGCTTGGGCGAGCTGGACTTTTTGCTCTCGCGCGAAGACATCATGAGCGACATGGCGCAGTACCGGCGCATCTCCGTCGAACATGCCGAGGTCACACAGGTGGCAGGGCGCTACGCCCGCTACCAGCAGCGCGAGGCCGACCTGGCGGGTGCGCGCGAGATGCTGGCCGACCCTGACATGGCCGAGATGGCGCAAGAGGAAATCACCAGCGCCGAGGCCGAGCTGCTGCAACTGGAAGACGAACTGCAGCGCCTGCTGCTGCCCAAGGACCCCGACGACGCCCGCAATGCGTTCGTCGAAATCCGCGCAGGCACGGGCGGCGACGAATCGGCCCTGTTCGCTGGCGACTTGACCCGCATGTACACCCGCTACGCCGCCACCGTGGGCTGGAAGGTGGAGGTGGTGAGTGAAAACGCGGCCGAGCTGGGCGGCTACAAGGAAATCGTGTTGCGCATTGAAGGTGACCATGTGTATGGCGCGCTCAAATTCGAATCCGGCGGCCACCGCGTGCAGCGCGTGCCCGCCACCGAGACACAAGGCCGCATCCACACCAGCGCCTGCACCGTGGCCGTGATGCCCGAGCCCGACGAGCACGAGGCCATCAAGCTCAACCCGGCCGACCTGCGCATCGACACCTTCCGCGCATCGGGCGCGGGCGGCCAGCACATCAACAAGACCGACTCTGCCGTGCGCGTGGTCCACTTGCCCACCGGCATCGTGGCCGAATGCCAGGACGGTCGCAGCCAGCACAGCAACAAGGCCAAGGCACTGCAGGTGCTGCAGGCGCGCATCCAGGAGAAGGAGCGCAGCGAACGCGCCGCCAAGGAGGCCGCCCTGCGCAAGGGCCTGATCGGCAGCGGCGACCGCAGCGACCGCATCCGCACCTACAACTTCCCACAGGGGCGGCTCACCGACCACCGCATCAACCTCACGCTGTACAAGCTGCTGTACGTGATGGAAGGCGACCTGGGCGACGTGCTCCAGGCCCTGGCCCATGCGCGCGAGGCCGAGCAGCTCGAAGAGTTGGAGATGGGCGCTACGGACTGACCTTCATTCAAAAATTGAAACAAATTGGCCTCTAGCGCTTGATACATATGCGCTAATAGCTATCAAAACCATAGTGCACAATACCTCCCCCACCCTGACCCAGGCACTGGCCCAGGCCCACACACTGGGCCTGGCGCGCATTGACGCGCAACTGCTGCTGCTGCACGCCGTGGGTCGCCCCGACGCGGGCCGCGCCTGGCTGCTGGCGCACGACACGGACGCGATGGACGAGGCCGTGCACGCCCAATTCCTCGCTCTGTGCCAGCGCCGCGTGGCGGGCGAGCCGGTGGCCTACCTCACCGGCCGCAAGGAGTTCTACGGCCTGCCGCTGCAGGTGGATGCCCGCGTGCTGGACCCACGCCCCGACACCGAAACGCTGGTGGACTGGGCGCTGGAGGTGATCGCCCCCCACCCATCACCCCGCGTGATGGACCTGGGCACCGGCAGCGGCGCCATCGCGCTGGCCCTGCAGAGTCAGCGCCCCACCGCCCAAGTGCTGGCGGTGGACGCCAGCGCGGATGCACTGACCGTGGCCCGGGCTAACGGAGAGCGGCTGGGCCTGGCCGTGCAGTTCCAACACGCGAACTGGCTGGCCGGGGTCGATGGCCTGTTTGACGCCATCGTGTCCAACCCCCCCTATATCGCCAGTGCCGACCCGCACCTGGCCGCCCTCACGCACGAACCGTTGCAGGCCCTTGCCAGTGGCGCCGATGGACTCGACGACATCCGCGCCATCGTGGGCCAAGCTGCGCAGCACCTCACGCCCGGTGGCTGGCTGCTGCTGGAGCATGGTCACGACCAGGCAGAAGCCGTGCAAATGTTGTTGCTGGCGCACGGGTTTGCGGCAGTGCAAAGCCGCAATGACCTCGCGGGCGTTGCGCGTTGCACAGGGGGCCAGTGGCAGATGGCGCAGACAGTGAAATAATCCACCCAGTCCCAACACGGGGCGGCATCGCCCGCCCCGACCCCTTTTCAGGAGCATCCCCATGAGCGACTCTCAACAACGCATCGACGCCCTCGTCAAATCCAGCGACATCCTGCTGTTCATGAAGGGCAACGCCAGCTTTCCCATGTGCGGCTTCTCCGGCCGTGCCATCCAGATCCTCAAGGCCTGCGGCGTGGACCCCAAGAGCGTGGTCACCGTCAACGTGCTGGAAGACGACGAAATCCGCCAAGGCATCAAGGAATACAGCAACTGGCCGACGATTCCGCAGCTGTACGTGAAGGGCGAGTTCATCGGCGGCTCGGACATCATGATGGAGATGTACGAGTCGGGTGAACTCAAGCAGGTGCTGGGCACCGAGGGCTGATCTCGGCGGCCATTGCCCCACCCTCCATCAGGCCGCCTTCGGGCGGCCTTTTTGTTTGCCCGCAACAGAGGCACCAATCAGGGGCTTTTCCGATAGAGCAGCGGGCATGTTGTGTGCTTGAATGGTTGCGTGATCTCACATCACAAAGGAGCATGCAATGACCAGCCATAGCCTTGTTCCCCAGCCACCCGCCTTGCGCTTGCCGGTGGCCCAGATGCGCAATGTGTTCCACCCCGGTGACGTCGAGCGCAAGCTCGCACGGCTACAGGAGTCCGGCAACCAGCGCGAATACGAAACCCTGCGCACCGTGTACGAACGCATGCTGGAGCGTGGCCCGGAGCGCTTTCAGGTCAAGCCCTCGGGCATCCCAGACATGGCCAGCCTGTACGCGCAGTTGCCCAACTTCACCGAGGTGCTGGACGACGTGAAGCGCCATGTGGCGCTGGCGCAGGACAGCAGCGACGGGCTAGAGGTCACGCCCATGCTGCTGCTGGGCCCACCCGGCATCGGCAAGACCCACTTTGCCCGCCACCTGGCCGAGCTGCTGGGCACGGGTATGAACCTACTGCCGATGAGTTCCATGACCGCAGGCTGGCTGCTATCGGGCTCGTCCGCGCAGTGGAAGGGCGCCCGCCCAGGCAAGGTGTTCGAGGCGCTGGTAGAGGGCGAATACGCCAACCCGGTGATCGTGGTCGACGAGATCGACAAGGCCAGCAGCGACGCGCAGTACGACCCGCTGGGCGCGCTGTACAGCCTGCTCGAATACGACACCGCCCAGAGCTTTACCGACGAGTTTGCCGAGGTGGCCATCGACGCCAGCCAGGTGATCTGGATTACCACGGCCAACGACACGCGCGGCATCCCAGACCCCATCCTGAACCGCATGAACGTGTTCGAGGTGGAGGCGCCGACGCTGGAGCAAGCCCGCACCATTGCACGCAACCTGTACCAGGGCATCCGCGCAGGGCACGACTGGGGCCGCCTGCTGGACCCGGAGCCGATGGACGACGTGCTCGACCACCTGGCGCATATGCCCCCACGCGAGATGCGACGGGCGCTGATGACGGGCTTTGGCAATGCGCGGCTGGACCGCCGCTCTACGGTAGAGATTGCCGACCTGCCCAAGGCCGCCACGGGGCGCAGCCGCATTGGTTTTGTGCAGTAAGTAGCGCGGCTGCCCACACCGCACGCCCCCTCCCCCACCACCCCAAGCAATGGCGTGGGGCGGGGTGAGCCACCCCAAGGCCGCGCCAACAGGCCGCCGTACAAGGTGCGCAGATACACTGGGTGGCCCGTTGCACCGCTGTGCCCCGGTTCTGCCTTCGTCCCATGACCCTGTCCCAAAGCCTCTTCGTGATCGGGCTGCTGATTGCAGCCAGCGCCTTTTTCTCCATGGCCGAGATCTCGCTCGCGGCCGCCCGCCGCCTGCGCCTGCGCCAGATGGCCGATGAAGGCGACGCGCGCGCGGACCGGGTGCTGCGCATGCAGGAGCAACCGGGCGACTACTTCACGGTGGTGCAGGTGGGGCAGAACGCCGTGGCCATCCTCGGCGGTATCGTGGGTGAAGGGGCGTTGAGCCCACATTTCAGCGAACTGTTTGCGTTGTGGATGTCGGGACCCACGGCCGAGCGGGCGGGGTTCCTGGCGTCTTTCCTCATCATCACCTCGCTGTTCATCCTGTTTGCCGACCTGTTCCCCAAACGCCTGGGCATGGCAGAGCCCGAACGGCTGGTGGTGCGGCTGGCACAGCCCATGGCCTGGTGCATGACACTGCTGCGGCCGCTGGTGTGGTTCTACAGCCGGGGGGCCGATGCGCTGTTCCGCCTGCTGGGGTTGTCATCGCTGCGCGATGACCGGATCACGTCAGACGACATCCTGGCCATGATGGAGGCGGGCGCCCGCGCCGGTGTACTGGCCGCACGCGAGCAGCAGGTCATCACCAACGTGTTTGAGCTGGACACGCGCACGGTGTCCAGCGCCATGTCGCCGCGCGACCGCATCGCTTTTTTTCTGCGCGACGAGCCCGATTCGGTCATCCGCCTGCGCATCGCTGCCGAGCCGTTTTCGACCTACCCGGTGTGCGAGGGCGACATCGACCACGTAGTGGGCTATGTAGATGCCAAGGACCTGTTCCAGCGCGTGCTGAACAACCAGCCCATCTCGCTGGCCGACGATAGCCTGGTGCGCAAAGTGCTGATCGTGCCCGACCGGCTGACCCTGTCGGAAGTGCTGGAGCAGTTCCGCCAAGTCCACGAGGACTTTGCCGTCATCGTGAACGAGTACAGCCTGGTGGTCGGTGTGGTCACGCTGAACGATGTCATGAGCACCGTGATGGGCGACCTGGTGGGCCCGGCGGACGAAGAGCAGATCGTGCGGCGCGATGAGGACTCCTGGCTCATCGACGGGGTCACGCCCATTGAGGATGTGCTGCACGCCCTGTCGCTGGACGAACTGCCCCACACCGGCGAATACGAAACCCTGGCCGGGTTCCTGATGGTGATGTTGCGCCGCGTGCCCCGCCGCACGGACAGTGTGAGCTGGGGCGGCTACAAGTTTGAGGTGCTGGACGTGGACAGCTACCGCATCGACCAGGTCATGGTTTCTAGACTGGGCGGGCCCTCTGGTAGTGCCGCGCCGAGCCCGTCAGCACCAGCAGTATCAGCGGGAACCCCTGTGTAGTGACACCGGGCCACGCGCCCGTGTCACACCCGCGCAAATCGCTCTATGCGGCTGGCGACTGCGGCCGGTCGGCAAACAACCACTTGCGCTGGGCGCCAAAGACGGCGTCCGGATACGGCGACCGGCCCCGGCTGCCGTTGTAGCGGCCTAGCGCCATGAACAAGTCGCCCTGCTCCCGGTCGATGTAGTGGCGCAGGATCACGCAGCCAAAACGCAGGTTGGTCTGCATGTGAAACAGCTTGCCAGGGTCACCATCGCCGATCACGCGCGTCCAGAAGGGCATGACCTGCATGTAGCCCCGCGCCCCGACGCTGGAGACGGCAAACTTGCGAAATCCGCTTTCTACCTGGACCAACCCGAGCACCAGAGATACATCCAGCCCCGCGCGCTTGGACTCGTACCAGACGGTCTGAAGAAAGTCGCGGCGCACCTCCAGGTCTGGCTTGCGGGGGCGCAAACGATCACTCTGCGTGCCCAGCCACCGCAGGTAGTGCAGGCGCGCCTCGGTGGTGAAGAACTCGGGCTCGGGCGGTGCCTGGTTGGCAATCGCAGAACTGAGCGCGGTGCGCACCGAGTCCATCAGGGGCTCCTCCAGCTGGCCTCCAGCATGCGCCATCTGCGGTGCCCCCAGCCAGGCGGCAGGCGCCGCCAGAGAAGCCAGCGACACCAGGCAGCCGCGCCGCGACAGCGCTGCAGAGTCGCCCGCGGCCACAGCCAACGGAGCGATGGAGGAGGCGCCGCGCATGCTCATACCACCATGCGGCCCTTCACATGGGCCAGGATGTCAGCCACGGCCACCTTGGTGGCGGCCGCATCACGGCGGTGCTGGTACTCGACCACACCTTCCTTCAAGCTCTTGTCGCCAATGGTCACGCGGTGCGGCACACCAATCAGCTCCCAGTCGGCAAACATGGCACCAGGGCGCTCGCCACGGTCGTCCAGGATCACGTCCACACCCGCAGCCAGCAGGTCGGCATACAGCTGCTCTGCCGTGGCCTTGACGGCCTCGCTGCGGTCCATGCCCACAGGGCAGACCACCACGGTGAATGGTGCAATGGCGTCGGGCCAGATGATGCCGCGCTCGTCGTGGTTTTGTTCGATGGCGGCGGCGGGCAGGCGCGTCACGCCAATGCCGTAGCAGCCCATCTCGAAGAACGCGGGCTTGCCGTCGTCGCCGAGGAAAGTCGCGTTCATGCCCTGGCTGTACTTGGTGCCCAGGTAGAACACGTG
The DNA here is from genome assembly GCF_028680575.1 of Acidovorax benzenivorans. Lineage (GTDB taxonomy): Bacteria > Pseudomonadota > Gammaproteobacteria > Burkholderiales > Burkholderiaceae_C > Acidovorax > Acidovorax benzenivorans. Next base: position 66,161 of record NZ_JAPCKI010000013.1, read on the forward strand.
GCCCACTTCGATACCGCGCTCGATCGCCAGCTCGCCTTTGCCGTCGGGGGAGCGGTCGCCCGCCACCACGTTGCGCAGGTCAGCCACCATGTCGGGTTCGGGCAGGTCACGGCCCCAGTTGACGCCGGTGATGTGAAAGTCCACCTCGTTGGCACCGCAGATCCAGTCGGCCATCAGGGCGACTTCGCGGTCTGCCACGATCTTCAAAGGTTTCTTCAGGCCGATGGGGCCCAGGTAGCCTGGTTTGCAACCAAAGTGCTCCTCGATTTCGCCCAGCGTGGCAAACCGGAAACCCGCCAAGCCCGGCACCTTGCCCGCCTTGATCTCATTCATGTCGTGGTCGCCGCGCAGCAGCAGCAGCCAGACCTGGGTCTTGACGATCTCGCCGGCTTCGTTGGTTTCGTCGGTGGCCAGCACCAGCGACTTCACGGTGATGCTCAAAGGAACGCCCAGCAGCTCGGCCACATCAGCGCAAGTGCTCTTGCCGGGAGTGGCCGTCTTGGTCTGCGGCTGGGTGGCCGCGCCGCGTGGACCGACAGGGGCCAGCGCTTCTGCCTTTTCCATGTTGGCGGCGTAGTCGCTCTGCGGGCAGTAGACGATGGCGTCTTCCCCCGTGGCGGCAATCACCTGGAATTCTTCCGACAAGTCACCACCGATGGCGCCGCTGTCAGCCGCCACGGCGCGGTAGGTCAGGCCAAAGCGGTCAAAGATGCGCCTGTAGGCCTGGGCCATCACCTGGTAGCTGGCCTTGGCGGCTGCTTGGTCGCGGTCAAAGCTGTAAGCGTCCTTCATGATGAACTCACGGCCGCGCATGAGACCAAAGCGGGGGCGGCGCTCGTCGCGGAACTTGGTCTGTATCTGGTAGAAGTTCTTCGGCAGCTGCTTGTAGCTCTTGAGCTCCTGGCGTGCGATGTCAGTGATCACTTCTTCGCTGGTAGGCTGCACCACAAAGTCGCGCCCATGGCGGTCCTGGATGCGCAGCAGCTCGGGCCCCATTTTGTCAAACCGCCCGGTTTCTTGCCACAGCTCTGCGGGCTGCACCACAGGCATGGTCAGCTCCACGGCACCTGCGCGGTTCATCTCTTCGCGCACGATGGCTTCCACTTTGCGGATCACCCGCAGCCCCAGAGGCATGTAGTTATAGATGCCAGCGCCCAGCTTCTTGATCAGCCCCGCCCGCGTCATGAGTTTGTGGCTGACCACTTCGGCATCCGCCGGAGCTTCCTTGAGGGTGGAAATAAAGAATTGGGAGGCTTTCATCGGAAATCGATTGCAGGCAGAACGGGGCCGTCCACTTGCTGCGCGCTAGGCGCCGTGCATAATGGACACAGTTTAAAAATTTGGGGTTTGATTATGCTTGACCGGGACGGCTTTCGGCCGAACGTCGGCATCATCCTGCTCAACCAGAGAAACCAGGTGTTCTGGGGCAAGCGCATTCGCACCCACAGCTGGCAGTTTCCGCAAGGTGGCATTGACCGGGGCGAAACCCCCGAGCAGGCCATGTTCCGCGAACTGCACGAGGAGGTGGGATTATTGCCTAACCACGTGCGCGTGGTGGCCCGCACCCGGGACTGGTTGCGCTACGAGGTGCCTGACCGGTACATCCGCCGCGATGCACGCGGCCACTACAAGGGCCAGAAACAGATCTGGTATCTGCTGCAATTGATGGGGCACGACTGGGATCTGAATCTGCGTGCCACCAACCATCCAGAGTTCGACGCTTGGCGTTGGAACGACTACTGGGTTCCGCTCGACGTGGTGGTGGAGTTCAAACGTGGCGTCTATGAGATGGCGCTGACCGAGTTGGCGCGATATCTTCCACGCCACGAGCAGCGAAACCGCTATTTGCGCAGCGGCTTGCGTACCCGCGAGGGCGAACACGCGGGCGCAGCCAATATGTTTCGCACAGGCTCCATGCTCGTTAACCCTGGCATGGAACTTCCTCCGGGCGCCAGTTTCGACCCCGATCCGCAAAACAGCATGCCAGGAGAACTCGACGAAATGCCGTCGGTATCGGACACCCCGCGCTGAACGATTGGCAGCTACCAAACAAAAGCGCCTGCATTCGCAGGCGCTTTTGTTTTTATTTGCAGCTACCTCGGTCTAGGAGCCGCATGCGTGCAGCCACGCAAAGACCCGCTGGCGAGGCCTATGCCCCTTGTGCCAGAACGAGGTTGTCGCGGTGGACCATTTCCGGCTCAGCCATGTAGCCCAGCAGTTTTTCAAACTCCGCCGATGGTTTGCGACACAAAAGGCGCGCTTCTGCCGCTGCATAGTTGGCCAAGCCCCGCGCAATCTCTGCCCCGGACCCGTCGCGCACTGCAATCACGTCGCCGCGCGAGAAATCCCCCTCCACTGCGGTCATGCCAATGGGCAGCAGGCTTTTGCCTTCGTCGCGCACCTTGGCTGCAGCCCCTGCGTCTACCACCACGGATCCACGCAACTGCAAGTGGTCAGCCATCCACTGCTTGCGGGCCTGCTTTTTCTGGGTCTGGGCAACCAGCAAAGTACCCAATGCCTCACCACTCACCAGGCGCACCAGCACATCGGATTCGCGTCCCCAGGCGATCACAGTCGACGCCCCAGAACCCGCAGCACGCTTGGCCGCCAGAATCTTGGTGATCATGCCGCCCTTGCCAATGCTGGAGCCTGCACCACCCGCCATCGCCTCCAGAGCAAGGTCACCCGCCTTGGCCTCGTGCACAAATTGCGCAGACGGATCACGACGTGGGTCGGCGGTATAGAGTCCCTTTTGGTCGGTGAGGATGATCAGGGCATCGGCCTCTACGAGATTGGCTACTAGCGCACCCAGCGTGTCGTTGTCGCCGAACTTGATCTCGTCATTGACCACCGTATCGTTTTCGTTGATCACCGGCACCACGCCCAAACGCAGCAGCGTGAGCAAGGTGGAGCGGGCATTAAGATAACGCTCGCGGTCCGCCAGGTCGGCATGGGTGAGCAGCACCTGCGCGCTGCCCATGCCCTGCTCACGCAGCTTGGTTTCGTACATCTGAGCCAGCCCCATCTGCCCCACAGCAGCGGCCGCTTGCAGTTCGTGGATCTCCTGGGGCCGTGTGGTCCAACCCAGGCGCTTCATACCTTCGGCAATGGCACCGCTGGACACCATCACCACCTCGCGCGCTGCCCCTCCGTCGCCGCGCACCAACGCGGCCAGCTGGCGACTCCACTCGCCGATGGCGGTTTCGTCCAGTCCACGCCCTTCGTTGGTCACAAGGCTGGAGCCCACCTTCACCACGATGCGGCGGGCATCTCTCAATACACTGGAAACCATTTTTGATATCTTTGATGCCGATAGCGCTACTGCTTCATGCCCGAGTAGCTATTAAAAATATAGCAATCTCTACACTCTGACCGCCGACGCGTCAAACAGACGCGTCTCCGGCGAACCGAGGATCCACCTCCACCGGCTCGTTCTCCACTCGCTGCTCGGACTGCACGTGGCGGAAGATGGCATGGATCAGCGGCTCGCAGCCTTCGCGCGTGAGGGCAGAAATCTCGAAGACGGGCCCTTTCCACTTGAAGCGCTTGACGAAGTCCTTCACCCGCGTTTCCCGCTCTTCGGTGGGCACCATGTCCAGCTTGTTCAACACCAACCAGCGCGGCTTGTTGTAAAGCTGTTGATCGTATTTCTTGAGCTCGTTCACGATGGCCTTGGCTTGCGTCACCGGGTCCACAGCGTCGTCAAACGGCGCCAGGTCTACGATATGCAGCAACAAGCGCGTGCGCTGCAAATGGCGCAGGAACTGGTGCCCAAGGCCTGCACCTTCCGAAGCGCCTTCGATCAGCCCCGGAATGTCGGCCACCACAAAACTCTGCTCAGGCCCCACCCGCACGACGCCCAGATTGGGGTGCAGCGTGGTGAACGGGTAGTCCGCAATCTTTGGCCGCGCATTGGACACTGCCGTGATGAAGGTCGACTTGCCCGCATTGGGCATGCCCAGCAGGCCCACATCGGCCAGAACCTTCAACTCCAGCTTCAGATTCTTTTTCTCGCCGGGCCAGCCCGGTGTTTTTTGGCGCGGAGCCCGGTTGATCGCACTCTTGAAACGCATGTTGCCAAAGCCGCCGTCACCGCCTTTGGCGATGGTGATGACCTCGCCCGGGGTCAGCAGCTCATACAACACCTCGCCCGTCTCGGCGTCGGTGATGATGGTCCCGACAGGCATCTTGAGCGTGATGTCTGTACCCGCAGCGCCAAACATATCGGAGCCCATGCCGTGCTCACCCCGTTTGGCCTCGTGGCGGCGCGAGTAGCGATAGTCCACCAAGGTATTGAGGTTGGGGTCGGCCACAGCAAACACATGCCCCCCACGCCCACCATCACCACCATTGGGACCGCCGAACTCCTTGTATTTTTCGTGCCGGAATGACACGCAGCCATTGCCACCATCACCAGCGGCAATGTCAATAAAGGCTTCATCGACGAACTTCATGGGGTATCCAGTTTACAAAAGGGCGCAGCACCGACAGCAGACTGCCTGATTCTGTCGGGAACTGCGGAACGCCTTGCAGGCGCCGTCTGCCGACGACTTGAACGCCATCGTACAGACCAAACAACAAAGCCCCGGCAAGGCGGGGCTTCGATGGCTACCGGAGGAATGAACCTCAGGCAGGAGTCACATTGACCGTGGACTTGGACAACGCACCCTTGGTGCCGAACGACACGTGGCCGTCCACCAGGGCAAACAGCGTGTGATCCTTGCCCACGCCTACATTCGTGCCGGGGTGGAAGCGCGTACCACGTTGGCGCACGATGATCGAGCCAGCGCTGATCAGTTCACCACCAAAGGCCTTGACACCCAGCATCTTTGGCTTGGAGTCGCGCCCGTTTCGCGTAGAGCCGCCGCCTTTTTTCTGTGCCATGACTAGCTCCTTCGATTAAGCAGCAATCGCACCGATTTGCAGCTCAGTGAACTGCTGGCGATGGCCTTGGCGTTTTTGATAGTGCTTACGACGACGCATCTTGAAGATGTGCACTTTGTCGTGCTTGCCGTGGGCCACAACAATGGCTTTCACGGTTGCGCCGGACACCAGGGGCGTACCAACCTTCAGTTCAGCGCCGTTGCCGACTGCCAGAACTTGGTCGATCACAATTTCCTGGCCTACGTCCGCAGCAATCTGTTCTACTTTAATTTTTTCGCCGGAAGCAACGCGATACTGCTTGCCGCCGGTTTTTATGACCGCGTACATGTTGACCTCTTGATATGAGTTCTGCAGACGAATTTCCGCAGAGCCCGCGAGTGTAGCGCATCTTTCGCAATTCCGCCAGCCCTTCCCATCCCAGCCAATCCGGCGTGACCAGCACGCCACCACCCGCGTTGGCCATGCAGCGGGCCTTCCTATAATTCGGGCACTTTCTGCGACCACCATCTTGTGACTGACCATACCGCCCCCGCAACTTCCCCCCTCGCGCTCGTTGCACAAGACATGCACGAGGTCGACAAGGTCATCGGTCAGCGCCTGACTTCCAGCGTCCCTTTGGTGGCCCAGATTTCGCAATACATCATTGCCGCCGGGGGCAAGCGCCTGCGCCCCGCCCTGCTGCTCATGGTGTGCGGAGCCCTGGGCTATCGCGGCGCACACCGGCACAGCCTAGCTGCGGTGGTTGAGCTGATCCACACCGCAACGCTCCTGCATGACGATGTGGTGGACGCGTCCACCCTGCGCCGCGGTCGCCCCACAGCCAACGAAACCTTTGGCAACCCGGCCAGCGTCCTTGTAGGAGACTTTCTGCACACGCGCTCATTCCAGATGATGGTTGAGGCCGGAAGCATGCGCATCATGGAAATCCTCTCTGAGGCCACGAATGTGATTGCGGAAGGCGAAGTACTCCAGCTCATGAACATGCACGATGCTTCGCTGGATGAAGCGGGCTACCTGCGCGTCATTCGCTCCAAAACGGCCAAACTGTTTGAAGCCAGCGCCCGCCTTGGCGCCATCTTAGCCAACAGTCCCCCCGATGTGGAACAGGCATGCGCGACTTACGGGCAGGCCCTGGGCACTGCGTTCCAGATCATTGACGATGTGCTGGACTACGACGGCGACGCCACTGAAATGGGCAAAAACCTGGGGGATGATCTGCGCGAAGGAAAATCCACACTTCCCCTGATCGCCGCCATGGAGCGAGGCACCCCCGGCCAGGCAGAAATCGTTCGCAGAGCCATCGAACAAGGCTCAACCGAACAACTGGCAGAAATCGTGAGCATCGTCCGCTTGACCGGCGCCTTGGACATTACCCGCGCTGCCGCCTTTGCCGAAGCGCACCGCGCCATGGCTGCGGCACGACTATTACCCGCAAATGCCTACTCGGAGGGTTTGCTAGAATTGGCCGCGCAATTGCTTGCGCGGCGGAATTGAAAGAGGCATTCAATTCATTCACGAATGCTATTGCAAGCTGCGGGGTGTAGCTTAGCCTGGTAGAGCGCTACGTTCGGGACGTAGAGGCCGGAGGTTCGAATCCTCTCACCCCGACCATATATCACCATATGGTCACCCTCAAATGCCGCCCGTTTGTGGCGCTGTTGCCAATATGCGCCGCTGTACAGTCCATGGCCGATCAGTGATGATAGGATGGTTTCTTTTCCACACCTAACACATTTCCGGTTACATGGCCGCTGTTGATACTGCCCCCAAAGAAGCCTCTGCAGTAGCCCTGCCTGGGCTTGGCCGTGCCCTGATGTCTGCAGGCAAACTGACCCAAAAGTCGGCTGAAGACATTTACAAAAAATCACAAATCAGCCGCACCAGCTTCATTGCGGAATTGACGGGTTCTGGAGCAGTTTCTGCGGCAGATCTGGCACACACGGTGTCTGCGGTTTTTGGCGCGCCACTGCTCGACTTGGACGCCATTGATCCTTCGCGCCTGCCCAAGGAATTGCTGGACAACAAGATATGCCAAGCGTATCGCGTTGTTGTCTTGAGCAAGCGTAACAATCGGCTGATCGTTGCAACAGCCGACCCGACCGACCAAGAAGCTGCAGAGAAAATCAAATTCACGACCCAAATGGGAGTGGATTGGATTATTTCCGAATATGACAAGCTCAGCCGCTTGGTAGAGGTCACCACAAAATCCACCAGCGAATCGATGGACACGCTGATTAGTGGAGGCGGTGACTTCGCTTTCGATGACGTTGCCATTGAAGATGCGCCGGAAGAAGCAGATACGGGGACTACTGAGGTTGAAGATGCTCCCATTGTCAAGTTCCTGCACAAAATGCTGCTCGATGCATTCAATATGCGCGCATCGGATTTGCATTTTGAACCTTACGAACACCAATACCGCGTTCGTTTCCGTATTGACGGAGAACTCCGCGAGATAGCATCCCCACCGATCGCTATCAAAGACAAGCTGGCATCGCGCATCAAGGTGATTTCCCGCCTGGACATCTCCGAAAAGCGCGTACCTCAAGACGGGCGGATGAAATTAAAGGTCGGGCCGGATCGCGTCATTGATTTTCGGGTGAGCACTCTACCCACCCTGTTTGGTGAAAAAATCGTGATCCGTATTTTGGACCCGAGCAGCGCCAAGCTCGGGATCGATGCGCTCGGCTATGAACCCGTAGAAAAGGAACGCTTACTCCAGGCAATTGGTCGCCCCTATGGAATGATTTTGGTGACAGGCCCTACTGGCTCCGGCAAGACTGTGTCCCTTTACACCTGCCTGAATTTACTGAACAAACCTGGGGTCAATATCGCGACAGCCGAAGATCCTTCTGAAATCAACTTGCCCGGCGTCAACCAGGTAAATGTGAATGAAAAGGCGGGCTTGACCTTTGCCGTGGCACTGAAGTCGTTTCTGCGCCAGGATCCCGACATCATCATGGTGGGTGAAATTCGGGATCTGGAAACAGCAGATATCTCCATCAAAGCGGCGCAGACGGGTCACCTCGTGCTTTCCACGCTGCACACGAATGACGCCCCCACCACGCTCACGCGGATGCGTAACATGGGCATTGCACCGTTCAACATCGCTTCCAGTGTGATTTTGATCACGGCACAGCGTTTGGCGCGTCGGCTGTGCCCCGTGTGCAAGGCACCCGCCGATATTCCCCATGAGGCTTTGGTGGATGCAGGATACGAGGAGCATGAAATCGACGGCTCTTGGGTGACTTATCGTCCTGTCGGATGCTCGGCCTGCAACAACGGCTACAAAGGTCGGCTCGGTATCTATCAGGTGATGCCTATTTCCGAGGAAATCCAGCGCATCATCTTGCGCGACGGAAGTGCGCTGGAAATTGCAGAGCAGGCACGCGCCGAGGGGGTTCGTTCGCTGCGCACATCCGGACTGCATAAAGCCAAATTAGGCCTCACTTCCCTTGAGGAAGTTCTGGCCGTTACCAACGAATAGCATTCACGGACGAGGGCACCATGGCGACCGCAGCATCAACCAGAGATATCAAGGATTTTGTCTTCGAGTGGGAGGGCAAGGACCGCAATGGAAAGATCGTTCGTGGCGAAATCCGTGCTGCCGGGGAAAACCAGGTGCAGGCGACATTGCGCCGCCAGGGGGTTTTTCCCACCAAAATCAAAAAGCGTCGCATGCGCTCGGGCAAGAAAATCAGGCCCAAGGATATTGCGCTATTCACGCGTCAGTTGGCGACCATGATGAAGGCTGGCGTACCGTTGTTGCAGGCTTTCGACATTGTGGGTCGTGGCAATACCAACGCCAGCGTCACCAAGCTACTCAACGATGTCCGGTCCGATATCGAGACCGGAACATCGCTCAACGGAGCGTTCAGAAAGTACCCAATGTACTTTGACAGCCTCTACTGCAACCTGGTGGAGGCGGGCGAGGCCGCGGGTATTTTGGAAGCCCTGCTGGATCGATTGGCCACTTACATGGAGAAAACCGAGGCCATCAAATCGAAAATCAAATCGGCCCTCATGTACCCCATTTCCGTGGTGATCGTGGCTTTCGTGGTGGTGACCGTCATCATGATTTTCGTGATCCCGGCGTTCAAGGAGGTTTTCACTTCGTTTGGCGCCGACCTCCCCGCCCCTACCTTGTTTGTGATGGCGATCAGCGAGGTGTTCGTCAAATGGTGGTGGCTGATTTTTGGCGTCATCGGTGGCGGTTTCTACTTTTTCATGCAGGCATGGCGTCGCAATGAAAAGATGCAAATGTTCATGGACCGGCTTCTGCTGCGGATTCCCGTGTTTGGTGCATTGATCGACAAATCCTGTGTCGCGCGCTGGACCCGGACGTTGTCCACCATGTTCGCGGCGGGTGTGCCTCTGGTGGAGGCTCTCGATTCGGTGGGCGGTGCCGCAGGCAATTCGGTGTACTCCTTGGCCACGGACAAGATCCAGCAAGAGGTTTCTACGGGTACCAGCCTCACAGCCGCCATGGGCAATGCCAACATCTTCCCGTCCATGGTGCTGCAGATGTGTGCGATTGGCGAGGAGTCCGGCTCGATCGACCACATGCTCGGCAAGGCTGCTGATTTTTATGAAGCAGAAGTGGACGACATGGTGGCCGGCCTCTCCAGCCTGATGGAGCCCATAATCATCGTGTTTCTGGGCACGCTCATCGGCGGTATCGTGGTATCTATGTACCTTCCCATCTTCAAGCTCGGTCAGGTTGTGTAATGGTGCTGGATGCGTGGTGGGACGCCGTTTCCGGCGGCGTGATTGGGTTGCTCGTTGGCAGTTTTCTGAATGTGGTGATTTATCGCCTTCCAAAAATGATGGAGAGGCAATGGGCAGCAGAGTTGGCGCAAGTCGAGGCGTCCAACCAGGGCAAAGAGCCACCTGAGGACGCCGCCCAGCCGACCTTTAACCTCATGACACCTCGGTCCCGCTGCCCAGCGTGTGGGCACTTGGTGCGGTGGCACGAAAACATCCCAGTTTTGAGTTATCTGTTTTTGCGTGGGCGCTGCTCGTCCTGCAAAACACGCATCAGCCCCCGCTACCCGCTGGTCGAGTTGGCGACGGGCGCATTGTTCTTTTTCTGCATCCACCGCTGGGACGCGACGCCTGCGGGGCTGGCATGGTGCGGTTTTTCGGCGGCACTGGTAGCCCTTGCGTTCATTGACTGGGACACCACGCTATTGCCGGATAACATGACCTTGCCTTTGCTCTGGGCAGGGTTGCTGGCGTCAGCCATGCAATGGACCAACGTGCCGTTGTATGCCTCCGTCATGGGCGCTGCGGCCGGATACCTGTCGCTCTGGCTGGTGTATTGGGGCTTCAAGCTGGCGACTGGCAAAGAAGGCATGGGCTACGGTGACTTCAAGTTGTTTGCCGCTTTGGGCGCGTGGTTTGGCTGGCAGGCGCTGGTGCCCATCATTTTGATGTCCTCCGTCATTGGCGCCATCATTGGCATCGCCATGAAAATTTTTAGCAGCCTGCGCGAGGGTGGCTACATTCCGTTCGGCCCCTTCCTGGTGGGTGCGGGGCTCACCGCGATGGTGTTTGGGCCCAACGCGATTCTGGGTACGGTGCTCGGGCTCCTGGGGCTCTGACGGACTCTCATGGCAACCTACCGACAGCCCTTGCGTCTGGGTCTGACCGGCGGCATTGGCAGCGGCAAGAGCACAGTAGGTCAGATACTGGCATCCCTGGGCGCAGCCCTGATTGACGCCGACCAGATCTCCCGGGAAGTGACCGGGCCTGGGGGGGCGGCCATGCCAGCCATTCAAAGCACCTTTGGCGGCGCGTACGTTGATGCATCGGGCGCGCTGGACCGCACGCGCATGCGGCAACTGGCCTTCAGCCAACCAAAAGCGCGCAGCCAGCTGGAGGCCATCGTGCACCCCTTGGTGGCCTTGCACAGCCAGCAACGGATTCAACAGGCCATACAGTCTGGCGCCCCATTGATCGTGCACGACATCCCATTGTTGGCAGAGTCGGGGCGATGGGCACGCCAGTTGGACGCCGTGGTGGTCGTGGACTGCACAGCAGACATCCAGATCGAGCGCGTCATGCAGCGCAGCGGTCTGTCCGCCGACGCGGTACGGGGCATCATCGCCTCACAAGCCACACGCACAGCGCGCCGCGCGGTGGCCGACGTGGTGATCGCCAACGAGGCTCACTGCACGTTGGAGCAACTGCAGGCCGAGGTGCGGCAAGTGGCTGCACTGTTCGGGCTATGATGCGAGCGAAACCGTTTGTGCTTTCACTCCATGCCGTGCGCCACCGGCGTCAGAATACTCCCTGAGCCTCCAGGAACCCGCCAGCGTGATCCTTTACGAATACCCTTTTAACGAGCGTCTCAGAACTTATCTGCGGCTTGAGCAGTTGTTTCGCCGGTTGGGGGAATTGATCCCCCGCCCCCACGCGCTCGACCACCATTTCGCCTTGGTGACGATTTTCGAGATCATGGATGTGGCCGCCCGCGCCGATCTGAAATCGGACGTACTCAAGGACATCGAAAAGCACAAGCACCAGCTCGACGCCTACCGGGGGAACCCGTCCATTTCAGAAGCTGCGCTGGACGCGGTGATCAGCCAGTTGGACCGGTGCTTTGTTGCACTCAACACCCAAAGTGGCAAGTCGGGCCATGCGCTCACCGAGAACGACTGGCTGATGAGCATCCGCAGCCGCATCGGCATTCCGGGTGGGACCTGCGGCTTTGACCTGCCGGCCTACTACGCCTGGCAGCACCATGCCCCTGGCGTGCGGCAGCAGGCACTGGAGGAATGGGCCTCCACCCTGGCGCCACTCGCTGAGTCGATCTATGTGCTGCTCAAGCTGCTGCGCGATTCGGGCGTTCCGCAAAAGGTCGCTGCAGAACGGGGACAATTTCAGCAGAACCTGCCACAAGGCCGCACCTTCCAGTTGTTGCGGTTGCGCATAGACCCGGCACTGAACCTGATCCCCGAAATCAGCGGCAACCGCCTGATTGTCTCGGTAAGGCTCATGCGGCTGGAAGGCGATGGACGCCTGCACGCTTGCAACGAAGATGCAGCGTTTGAACTGACCCTGTGCGCTTAGGCTGCAACAAGCCCAGAGACTGAATGGCCCCGACGCTCGCAAAAAAGGGCCAGGCCGCCCGACTTGAGCAAGAGAATCACATCCAGGATGCCCCACTCCCAGGCCCCCACCTCGCAGGCGCGCATCGTCACCTGTCCCAGCTGCGGCGGAGATAGCGTGTACAGCCCCGCCAACGTGTATCGCCCTTTTTGCTGCGAGCGCTGCAAGCAGATGGACCTGGGCGCCTGGGCCAGCGAAAGCTTTCGCATGCCTACCGAGGTACCTCCAGACGACGCTCCCCATGGCGACCCACGCCAGCAGCATTGAATGAGGCCCGCGACACGAATCGGGCATCATCTAGGCCAAAATCGACCTAGGCGCCGATACCACAAGCCTGAATAGCTATTAATTTAATAGCAAATCAAAGTGAACGCGACCGGGGTAGCCCTCACTCTACCCCTGACTGCAGACCCCGCTCCTCGGCCAGCCATTGCAACACTGGGTAGGCACCAGGCAACACCGGAGACACCGTGATCGGCATCTGTTGCCAGGCCATGGCCTGGCCCTCACGCATCTCGAACTCGCCGGTCCATTCCCAGACCTTGCACCAGTGCAGCCGCACCAGCGCGTGGGGGTAATCGTGCTCGGTCACTTTCCAGACGCTGGCCGGACCAATGGTCACGCCCAGCTCCTCGATCAGTTCGCGGCGCAGCGCCTGCTCCACCGTCTCGCCCGCTTCCAGCTTGCCGCCTGGGAACTCCCAATACCCCGCATAGGGCTTGCCCGGCGGGCGGGTGGACAGCAGCATCGCGCCGTCATCACGCAGCAGGATACCCACGGCCACTTCCGTGTGTTTGCGTTCGGTGGCCGGAGCACCGCCAGGAGTGAGGACTTCAGCCACTATGTCGCCCCGCATAGTCGCGTGCAAATTGGTACGCCACGCGGCCGCTGCGCGAGCCACGCTCCAGCGCCCACACCAAAGCCTCAGGCCGTGCCTCTTCAATGGCCTGCGTCGGCACACCAAACGACAACAACCACTGTGCGACGATGGTCAGGTACTCCTGCTGGCTGAACGGATAGAAGCTGACCCACAGGCCAAAACGCTCGGACAGAGAAATCTTCTCCTCCACCACCTCGCCCGGATGCACCTCGCCATCTTCGGTGTGGGTGTACGTGAGGTTGTCCGCCATGTATTCGGGCAGTAGATGCCGCCGGTTGCTCGTGGCGTAGATCAGTACGTTGGGTGTGGCTGCGGCCACCGAGCCATCCAGAATCGACTTGAGCGCCTTGTAGCCCGGCTCGCCATCCTCAAAACTCAGGTCGTCACAGAAGACGATGAATTTCTCAGGACGGTCGGATACCACATCCACGATGTCCGGCAGGTCGGTCAGGTCGGCCTTGTCCACCTCAATCAGGCGCAGGCCTTCGCCCGCATAGGCGTTCAGACAGGCCTTGATGAGCGATGACTTGCCCGTGCCGCGCGCACCGGTCAGCAGCACGTTGTTGGCAGGCTTACCTTGCACAAACTGCTGCGTGTTGCGTTCAATCTTTTCTTTTTGCGGATCGATTTCCTTGAGGTCCGCCAGCCGCATCGCACCCACATGGCGCACGGGCTCCAGCGTGCCATGCCCACTGCTGCGCTTGCGGTAGCGCCAGGCAATCGATGCGGACCAGTCTGGCGCCCCCAGCGGTTGGGGCAGCACCGACTCGATGCGGGCGATGAGCTGCTCGGCACGCTCGACCAAGCGTTCAAATTTTTCGTTCATTGTGGCGACACGCGCTAGTGAAATATGCCTCAACAGCTATCACAAAGATAGCAAACAATCTTACGAACGGTAGTCGGCGTTGATGGTCACGTACTCGTGGCTGAAATCGCAGGTCCACACGGTATCGGCCGCCGTGCCGCGGCCCAGCAGCACCCTCACGGTGATCTCGCTTTGTTTCATCACGCGCTGGCCGTCTTCTTCGCGGTAGGCGGGGTTGCGACCACCGTGCAGCGCCACATGCACATCGTCCAGGTACAGATCGATGCCGGTCTGGTCCAGGTCGTCAATGCCCGCGTAGCCCACCGCCGCAAGGATGCGGCCCAGGTTCGGGTCGCTGGCGAAGAAGGCCGTCTTGACCAGTGGCGAATGCGCAATGGCGTAGGCCACTTTGCGGCACTCGTCACCGGTCTTGCCGCCTTCGACGCGCACCGTGATGAACTTGGTGGCACCCTCACCGTCACGCACGATAGCCTGCGCCAGTTTTTGTGACACCGAGAGCATCGCGGCCTTCAGGGCCTTGCCGTCTGCGCTATCGAGCGAGGTCACTGGCGCATGTGCCGCCTTGTTGGTGGCGACGACCACGAAGGAGTCGTTGGTTGATGTGTCACCGTCGATGGTCACCCGGTTGAAGGAGCCATCCGCCAGCTCACGTGCCAGTTGCTGCATGACGGCTGGCGCCACGCAAGCGTCGGTGGCCAGAAAACCCAGCATGGTGGCCATGTTGGGGCGAATCATGCCCGCGCCCTTGCTGATACCCGTGATGGACACCGTGGCACCACCGATCTGCACCTGCGCAGAGAACGCCTTGGGCAAGGTATCGGTGGTCATGATGCCCTCGGCAGCACGTGCCCAGTGGCCGGGCTGCGCATCGGCGATGGCAGCAGGCAAGCCGGCTTCAATGCGGTCGTTGGGCAGCGGTTCCATGATCACGCCGGTCGAGAACGGCAGGATCTGCTCGGGCGCCACGTTCAGCTGGCGTGCGAGCGCGACGCAGGTGGAGCGTGCACGCGCCAGACCGTCTGCACCCGTACCCGCATTGGCATTGCCCGTGTTGATAACCATGGCGCGAATGGATTGACCACTGCCCAAATGCTCACGGCTGATCTGCACAGGGGCCGCGCAAAAGCGGTTCTGCGTGAACACGCCAGCCACGCTGGCACCTTCGTCCAGCAGGAACACGGTGAGGTCCTTGCGGTGGGCCTTGCGGACACCAGCTTCGGCAACACCGATGCGCACACCGGCGATGGGGTGCAGATCGGCAGCAACGGGGGCGACTAGATTGACGGGCATGGAGGTCTTTCTCAAAAAACTGCGGCCGATTATCCGGAAAACCGTGGCGCGCCAATGAAAACACGGGCCGAAGCCCGTGTTGTATGGATCAGGAGATCAAGCAAGCTTGCCGTGGCACTGCTTGTACTTCTTGCCGCTGCCGCAGGGGCAAGGGTCGTTGCGGCCCACGCGGATGCCCTCCGACAGGGCCTGCCCCACCGTTTGCGCATCCACCGTGGTCTCCACCTCGCCGGTTTCGGTGGGCGCGGTGTAGGTCACGTTAGCGATGCTCTCGGCGCGCTGCTCCATGTCCTGCGCGGCCTGGTCGAGCTGCGCCTGCGACTGCACCTGCACGGTCATGAGGATCTTGGTGACCTCGTTCTTGACCTGGTCGATGAGCTGGCGGAACAGCTCGAAGGCCTCGCGCTTGTACTCCTGCTTGGGCTGCTTTTGCGCATAGCCGCGCAGGTGGATGCCCTGGCGCAGGTAGTCGAGTGCGCTCAGGTGGTCGCGCCAGTTGGAGTCAAAGTTCTGCAACAGCACCACACGCTCAAACTGCGTGAAGTTCTCGCGGCCGACCTGCTCGACCTTGTCGTTGAAGGCAGCATGTGCAGCCTGCAAGACCTTGTCCAGGATCTCGTCGTCGGTGATTGCATTGGCGCCTTGCACTTCCTGCTGCAGTGCAATCGGCACCTGCCATTCTTCTGCAAGTGCTTTCTCCAGCGCAGGCAAATCCCACTGCTCTTCCACCGATTCGGCAGGCACGTACTGGCGTACCAGATCGGTCATGCAGTCTTCACGCATGGCGGCGATCACGTCCGACAGATCGGAGGCATCCAGAATGTCGTTGCGCTGCTGGTAGATCACCTTGCGCTGGTCGTTGGCCACATCGTCGTATTCCAGCAATTGCTTGCGGATGTCGAAGTTGCGGGCCTCCACCTTGCGCTGGGCCGACTCGATGCTGCGGGTCACGATGCCGGCTTCGATGGCTTCACCATCGGGCATCTTCAGGCGGTCCATGATCGCCTTGACGCGGTCGCCTGCGAAGATGCGCATCAGCGAATCGTCCAGACTCAGGTAGAAGCGCGAAGAGCCGGGGTCACCCTGGCGGCCTGAACGGCCACGCAGTTGGTTGTCGATGCGACGGGACTCGTGGCGCTCGGTCGCGATGATGCGCAACCCTCCCAGCGCCTTGACCTTCTCATGGTCAATCTTCCACTGCTCGCGCAAAGCGCTGACCTTGGCAGCGCGGTCAGCCTCGGACAGGCTTTCGTCGGTTTCAATGGCCGCGACATCCTTTTCGATGTTACCGCCCAGCACGATGTCGGTACCACGGCCAGCCATGTTGGTGGCAATGGTGATCATGCCTTCACGACCAGCCTGGGCCACGATGTCGGCCTCGCGGGCGTGCTGTTTGGCATTGAGCACCTGGTGCGGCAAGCCTTCCTTGTTCAGCAGCTGATCGATGATTTCGGAGTTCTCGATCGACGTGGTACCCACCAACACAGGCTGGCCGCGCTCGTGGCATTCGCGGATGTCCTTGATGGCGGCTTCATACTTTTCGCGCGTGGTCTTGTACACGCGGTCCAGTTGGTCGTCGCGCTTGCTGGGGCGGTTGGGTGGGATGACCGTGGTTTCCAAGCCATAGATTTCCTGGAACTCATAGGCTTCGGTATCAGCCGTACCCGTCATGCCGGCGAGCTTGTTGTACAGGCGGAAATAGTTCTGGAAGGTGATGGAGGCCAGTGTCTGGTTCTCGGCCTGGATGTTCACGCCTTCCTTGGCTTCCACGGCCTGGTGCAGACCTTCACTCCAGCGGCGGCCGGACATCAGGCGGCCGGTGAACTCGTCCACGATCACGATCTCGCCGTTTTGCACCACGTAGTGCTGATCGCGGTGGTACAGGTGATTGGCCCGCAGCGCCGCATACAGGTGGTGCATCAGCGTGATGTTGGCTGGGTCGTACACCGAGGCGCCCTCGGCAATCAGGCCGTGGGACGCCAGAATGCGTTCGGCAGTTTCGTGGCCCTGCTCGGTCAGGAACACCTGGTGGGTTTTTTCGTCCAGCGTGAAGTCGCCAGGCTTGGTAACGCCCTCGCCCGTGCGAGGGTCCGCCTCGCCTTCCTGGCGCACCAGCAGGGGAACGACCTTGTTCATGGCGATATACGTCGCCGTGTGGTCTTCGGCCTGGCCACTGATGATGAGGGGCGTCCGCGCCTCGTCGATCAGGATCGAGTCCACCTCGTCCACGATGGCGAAGTTCAGGCCCTGCTGCACCCGGTCCTGCGCTTCATAGACCATGTTGTCGCGCAGGTAGTCAAAACCGTATTCGTTGTTGGTGCCGTAGGTGATATCGGCCCGGTACGCAGCCTGCTTTTCTTCACGGGGCATGTTGGGCAGGTTGATACCCACCGTGAGGCCCAGAAAGTTGTACAGACGTCCCATCCACTGTGCATCGCGGTTGGCGAGGTAGTCATTCACCGTGACCACGTGCACGCCCTTGCTCGACAGGGCATTGAGGTACACCGGCAGCGTGGCCGTCAGGGTCTTGCCCTCACCGGTGCGCATTTCTGCGATCTTGCCAAAGTGCAGCGCCATGCCACCGAGCAGCTGCACATCAAAGTGCCGCATCTTCATGATGCGCTTGGAGCCCTCGCGCACCACGGCAAAGGCTTCAGGCAGGATGTTGTCCAGCGACTCGCCCTTGGCCACGCGATCCTTGAACTCCTGCGTTTTGGCGCGGAGCTGCTCGTCCGACAGCTTCTCGTACTCGGGCTCCATCGCATTGATGCGGGTCACCGTTTTGCGGTACTGCTTGAGGAGCCGGTCATTGCGGCTGCCGAATATTTTGGTGAGGAAGTTGGTGGCCATGCGAACAGGACCGCCTGCCCCGCTGCAAGCAGCGCGCCAAGCGACCGAAATCCCTAAGATGAATTGAGTTCAGGTGGGTCCTGCGACCGATATTGCAAGCATTGCAACTGCGGGCAGAGAACGCCGGACCCGCGATTTTACCTGCCCGGTGCCGGTGCGGTCGGCTGTCCCGCCAACGCGGAGGGCTGAACTGCGGCTACCTGTGCGCCAGTGGCCGTGCCACCCGCATTCAGGAACTTCTGTGGGTCCTGGAAAACACCCTGCACCAGCACCTCAAAGTGCAGATGTGGCCCCGTGGAACGCCCCGTCGTGCCAACCTCCGCAACCTTTTGACCGCGACGCACAATGTCACCCTGCTTGACCAGGACGCGCGAAGCATGGGCATAGCGCGTCACCAGATGGTTGCCATGATCCACTTCAATCATGTTGCCGTAGGCGGGGTGGTATTCCTGGGTAACGACCACCCCCCCGGCTGCAGCCAGGATGGAAGTGCCGGTATCGGCCTGGAAATCCAGCCCCGTGTGCAACGCCGACTGCCCCGTGATGGGATCGACCCGCCAGCCAAAGCCCGAACCCGCCGCACGCCCCGTGACGGGCGCGTGGGTCGGAATCATCTTCTTGCGAATGTGCTGGTCAAACAGGCGGGATTCGAGCACCGTCATCAGGTCCACACGCTGGTTGGTCAGGCGCTCCAAATCGTCCAACGTGGCTTGCAGCTCCTCCATGGACAGGTTCCGTGCACTCACCAAGGCGCCACCGCGCGCATCCGGCCTCTGAATGTCGGCGGGCGCCATGCCTGCCAGCCCCAGCACACGGTCGCCCAGAGACTCAAGCTGCACCATGCGCGCCTGCATTTCGCCCACGCGCCGTGCCATGGCATCGAGATTGGCGCGCATGAATCGATCACGCTCTGCAACCTCATCCTTGATTACAAGGCGTACCAGCGAGCCCACAATGGGCCAGCCTTCGCGCGCGCCTTTCAGGAAAACCCAGTGGTACATCCCCGCAGCCACCACCATCAGACACAGCGACACAGCGAGCCCCGCCAGAACCAAGCGCGTTCCAGACAAGTGAATGGCCCGGCTGCGCGCCAGTCTGGCGTCCGTGATAATCAAATGCACTGCCAATACTCCACGCCCGAAGACGCCACACCATGAATCGCCGCCACTACGCCGTCACGCTGCAGCAAGCCAGTGAGGACTCCCCCACGCTGGCCAAGCTCACAGCGCTGACACGCGACTCCAGTGATCGGCTCAAGGCCATTGAATTGCTGATTCCCGCCGCGCTGCGCCCAGCCGTTCAGGCAGGCCCCATTGACGGGGACAGCTGGTGCCTGCTGGTCAAAAGCAACGCGGCGGCGGCAAAAATACGCCAACTGCTGCCTGCTTTGCAGGCGCATCTGCGCAGTCGGGGGTGGGAGGTTAACGCGATTCGCCTGAAAGTTCAAACCTGACGGCCAGCGTCAGTGACAGGGAACGCAAAAAAAGCAAGAGAAATGGTGCCGGTTGTCGGAATCGAACTGACGACCTACCGCTTACAAGGCGGGTGCTCTACCAACTGAGCTAAACCGGCGAAGGCGGTATTTTATCCTGCAAAAACCGCCCAAAATTTAAAACTGCAGCTATTTGATACGCTTCAGCGAGGGGCGTGCACCGCCTTGGGCAGGCGGCGGTCGAGGCGCATCGCCACCATCCTCTTTATGGCTGTCTTCCACGCCCACCAATTGCACGATGCGATCTTCCGCAGGCGCAGCAACCGCGGCCTCTTCCGTTTGCGCCGGGGAAGGCGCCGCAGCTGCAGACAATGCAGCAGGAGCATCGCCAGCTGACGACAACAGATCCACAGGTGGCGGGAAAGCCATGCCCTGCCCGTTTTCGCGGGCGTAGATGGCAATCACACGGCCCACAGGCACCAGAATTTCGCGGGGTTTGCCACCAAAACGAGCCTTGAATTCGATGAACTCATTGCCCAGTTGCAGCGCGCTGGTCGCATCAAAGCTGATGTTCAGAACGATCTCGCCGTCCTTCACATACTCGCGCGGCACCTGCACGGAATCGTCCACACGCACCGCCACGTAAGGCGTCAACCCGTTGTCGGTGCACCATTCGTACAGCGCACGAATGAGATAGGGGCGCGTGGAGGTCGATTCCTGTGCGGTCATGGATGGCGGTGTTACGGCTGCGATGGAAGAAGTGGAGTCTGCAGGCCGCTGCTTACTTGCGCATGACCTTTTCGGACGGCGTCAGTGCTTCGATGTAGGCAGGGCGCGAGAAGATGCGCTCAGCGTACTTGAGCAGCGGAGCCGCATTCTTGGACAGATCGATGCCGTAGTAGTCGAGACGCCAAAGCAGCGGCGCAATGGCCACGTCCAGCATCGAGAAGTTGTCACCCAGCATGTACTTGTTCTTGAGGAACACCGGGGCGAGCTGCGTCAGGCGGTCACGGATGTGGGCGCGCGCCTTTTCCAGCGCCTTCTCGTTGCCCTTGGTCGCACGCGATTCGAGCGTATTCACGTGCACGAACAATTCCTTCTCGAAGTTGAGCAGGAACAGGCGCACGCGGGCGCGATCCACCGGGTCACCGGGCATCAGCTGCGGATGAGGGAAGCGCTCGTCGATGTACTCATTGATGATGTTCGACTCGTACAGGATCAGGTCGCGCTCGACCAGGATTGGCACCTGGCCGTACGGATTCATCACGCTGATGTCTTCGGGCTTGTTGTACAGGTCCACATCGCGGATTTCAAAGTCCATGCCTTTTTCAAACAGGACAAAACGGCAGCGGTGGGAGAAGGGACAGGTCGTACCCGAATAAAGCACCATCATGGTGGGAGGCTCCTAAAAATCAAAAGAGTGGGACGCCAAAAGCGCCCACTCTGCAATAAATCCAATGGCACCCCGAAAGGTGCCGATGATGGATGTGACGTTTACTTGACGTCTTTCCAGAACGCTGCGTTCAGGCGCCATGCGATGACAGTAAACACACCCAGGAAAATCAACACCCAAACGCCTACGCGCCAGCGTGTGTTTTGTGCGGGCTCACCCATCCACTGCAAATAGTTCACCAGATCGCCAATGTTCTGATCGAACTGCACCGGCGTCATCGTACCGGGCGTGATCTGCTCCCAGCCCTTGAACACCTGGGTCTTGTGGCCGTGACTCTCGTGCTCTTCAAACACGGGACGACGTTCGCCCTGCAACTGCCAGAGTACATGGGGCATGCCCACGCTGGGGAAAACCAGATTGTTCCAACCCGTGGCCTTGGTGTCGTCGCGGTAGAACGTGCGCAAGAAGGTGTACAGATAGTCGGCCCCCGTGCCGCCATGGCCCGCACGCGAGCGGGCAATCACGGTCAGATCAGGCGGGTTGGCGCCGAACCATTCCTTGGCCTGCTTGGGGTCAATCGAGGCCTTCATGGTTTCACCCACCTTGTCGGTAGTGAACAGCAGGTTGTCCTTGATCTGTTGCTCGGTCAGACCGATGTCGCGCAGGCGGTTGAACCGCATGTACGCCGCCGAGTGACAGCTCAGACAGTAGTTGACGAACACCTTGGCGCCGTTTTGCAGCGAAGCCAGGTCATTGGTCTTGTTGGGCGCCTTGTCCCAGACAATCGTGTCACCACCCGATGCATGGGCAGCACCCGCAGCCAGACCCACAGCGGCGATCAACGTGAGGATGAGTTTTTTCATTGTGGTTATCTCCAGGCTCAGTGCGCCACAAAGGTCACGCGGTCGGGCACTGGCTTGGTTTGGCCAATGCGGCTCCACCAAGGCATCAGCAGGAAGAAGCCGAAGTAGAACAGGGTGCCCACTTGCGACACGCGCTCGCCGATCGGCGATGGAGGCTGCACACCCAGATAGCCCAGGATCAGGAAGTTGATCACAAAGATGCCGTACAGGTACTTGTGCCAGTCGGGGCGGTAGCGAATCGACTTGACGGGGCTGTAGTCCAGCCAGGGCAGGAAGAACAGGATGATCACGGCACCACCCATCACCACCACCCCCCAGAACTTGGCATCGATGGACAGCATCATGGCCACGACCACAAGGGCCACACCCACGATCCCAGCCTTGATGAAGCTGGGCAGCTTGGCCTTGAGCACGCCAAAACCGGCACCCGCCACCACGCACAGGATCAGGGCATACATCATCTCAGTGGTGATGGCACGCAGCATCGAATAGAACGGCGTGAAGTACCAGACCGGAGCGATGTGCGCAGGCGTCTTGAGCGGATCGGCAGGGATGAAGTTGTTGTATTCGAGGAAATAGCCACCGAACTCAGGAGCAAAGAACACCACGGCCGTGAACGCCATCAGGAACATGCTCAGCGCGAAGATGTCATGCACCGTGTAGTACGGATGGAAGGGCACGCCATCGAGTGGCTTGCCGTTGGCATCCTTGGGAGCCTTGGGGCCCTTGATTTCCACACCGTCAGGGTTGTTGGAGCCGACGTCGTGCAGCGCCAGCAAGTGCGCCACGACCAAGCCCAGCAGCACCAGAGGCACGGCAATCACGTGGAAGCTGAAGAAGCGGTTCAGCGTAGCGTCGCCCACCACGTAGTCGCCACGGATCAGCAACGCCAGATCAGGACCGATGAAGGGGATGGCGGCGAACAGGTTCACGATCACCTGGGCACCCCAGTACGACATCTGACCCCAGGGCAGCAGATAGCCCATAAAGGCCTCGGCCATCAGGCAAAGGAAAATCGCGCAGCCAAAGATCCAGACCAGTTCGCGCGGCTTGCGGTAGCTGCCGTAGATGAGGCCACGGAACATGTGCAGGTACACCACCACGAAGAACGCCGAGGCGCCCGTGGAGTGCATATAGCGGATCAGCCAGCCCCAGGGCACGTCGCGCATGATGTACTCGACCGATGCAAACGCCAGATTGGCATCGGGCTTGTAGTGCATCACCAGGAAGATGCCGGTCACGATCTGGATCACCAGCACGACCAGTGCCAACGAGCCGAAGATGTACCAGAAGTTGAAGTTCTTCGGAGCGTAATACTCCGACATGTGCACCTTGTAAGCGTCAAAGGCCGTTGGGAACCGGTTCTCGAACCAGTTGGTGACCTTGGCGCCTGCGGAGGCGTTTGGCGAGATTTCTTTGAATTCGTGGGCCATGTCGTTCTCCGTCAAGCCTTCTTGTCTTCACCGATCACGAGGCGCGTGTCGGACAGATACATGTGCGGAGGGACTTCAAGGTTGTCGGGGGCAGGCTTGTTCTTGAAGACACGGCCCGCCATGTCGAACGTGGAGCCGTGGCAGGGGCACAAGAAACCGCCCTTCCAGTCGTCGGGCAGCGAAGGCTGCGCGCCAGGCTGGAACTTGTCCGAGGGCGAACAACCCAAGTGCGAGCAGATGCCCACACCCACAAAAATTTCTGGCTTGATTGAGCGCGCCTCGTTGCGGGCGTACTCGGGCGTGAGCTCGGCGGGCTTGCGCTCCGACTTGGGATCGGCAAGCTGGCCGTCGAGCTTGGGCAACTCTGCCAGCTGCTCGGGCGTGCGCTTGATGATCCAGACGGGCTTTCCACGCCACTCCACAGTGACCTTTTCTCCAGGTTTGAGGGCGGAGATATCCACCTCGACAGCAGCACCAGCGGCTTTGGCACGCTCTGAGGGCTGGAAAGTACTCACGAAAGGAACGGCGGTTGCCACGCCGCCCACCGCACCAGCACATGCTGACGTGATGATCCACGTCCGCTTGCTGGAGTCGATTGGAGTGTCACTCATGGGGATCCTCGATGAACATCGCTAGATTGGGGTCAACCGCGAATTGTAGCGGAGTGAAAATGGTTATTTCAAAGTGGTTTGCTGGCTTGACAGGGGTACGAACCGAGCAATACTCCCGCATCACTGTTTTACAAGGAGCAACGAGATGGGGATGATGCAAGAGTTCAGGGAGTTTGCGGTCAAGGGCAATGTGGTTGACCTCGCGGTGGGCGTCATCATTGGCGGCGCATTTGGCAAGATCGTGGATTCAGTGGTCGCAGACCTGATCATGCCGGTGGTGGGGCTGGTCTTCGGCAAGCTCGACTTTTCCAACCTGTTCATCGTGCTGGGCAACGTGCCGCCAGGCACCGGCGCCACACTCGATGCACTCAAAAAAGCTGGCGTACCGGTGTTTGCCTACGGCAACTTCCTGACTGTGGCGGTCAACTTTGTGATCCTTGCGTTCATCATCTTCATGATGATCAAACAGATCAACCGCCTCAAGCGCGAAGCCCCTGCTGCACCCGCCGCGCCGGTGGCCCCTCCCGAGGACATCGTGCTGCTGCGCGAGATTCGCGACAGCCTGAAAAAATAAAATGCCCCTTGGGGACGCGGTGCTTTGCGCCGCCTGAAAGAAACAGAAACGCCACCGCCGCGCCGGTAAAGCCAGCCGCCGGTGGCGTCAGTTCGTAAGGGGTCCCATTCGCGCCGTTGCGACTCTGTATGGCGCTCACTTTCAGCTGTTTATTTGATGTCGATCAGCGGTTGGCACAGGGCTCCGCAGCCGGTTAGAGCAAGTTCTTGGTCACCCACACAGCGCACGCGCCATGCGCACTGCCTCAACAAGGCTAGAGGCGTCTGCAACGCCCTGCCCCGCAATGTCAAACGCTGTGCCATGGTCCGGGCTGGTGCGCACCAGCGGCAAACCCAAGGTCACGTTCACGCCCTTTTCCACCCCCAGGTACTTCACAGGGATCAAGCCTTGATCGTGGTACATCGCGATGACCACATCAAACTCGCCCGCACGCTGCGGAGTGCTGCGGGCGCGCATGAACACCGTGTCGGGCGCAAACGGGCCATGCACATCCTGCCCCTGCGCACGCGCGGCTGCAATGGCCGGGGCTATCACCTCCAGCTCCTCGCGGCCGAACAGCCCGCCCTCGCCCGCATGGGGGTTCAGCCCTGCCACGCCCATGCGGGGCACACGGCCCAGACTGCGCTGCAGAGCAGCGTGGGTGATTTGCAGCGTCTGCAGCACGTTGTCCTGCGTCACCGCCGCAATCGCATCGCGGAGCGACACGTGAATGCTGACAAGCACGGTGCGCAGCTCGTCGTTCGCCAGCATCATGCGCACAGGCATCTGGGCCAACGGCACACCCTGGTGCGCAGCGGCCTCTGCCTGCAGAAGCTCCGTGTGCCCCGGAAAATCCACCCCCGCAGCCGACAGCGCCTCCTTGTGCAACGGCGCCGTCACCAGCGCCGCTACATCCCCACGCAGTGCTGCACGCGCCGCCCAGACCACACTGTCGGCCGCAGCACGGCCCGCTGCTGCGCTGACCTGCCCCCAAGGCTGCGGGCCAGGGATGCCCGGCAATTGCAGCACGGGCACACAGCGGGGAGGCACATCCGCCACATCGCCCGGCGAGTGGATCTGCGCCACGGGCAAACTGGGCACGCCGGGGCGCGTGATGACTTGCGCAGCGCGCCGCAAAGTGGCCACATCACCGGCCACAAAGCAGTGGCGCAGTTGATCGGGCGCGTCACGGAAGGCCTTGGCCACAATCTCGGGGCCGATGCCGGCAGGGTCACCCTGGGTGATCGCGATAGGTTGCATGGATTGCATGGGTTTGAGGCCAAATGTGCCGATAGCACCCGCTACCAAAGCGCCACAAGCTATGAATAAGTGAGCAAACTACATCCAGCGACAGCAGTGCAGCACGATGCGATGCAATGCGTTACGCGGGATTATCGATTTCGATGAACTGGTGACTCAGCCCCCACTGGCCCGCTACATGGGCTGTTACTGCGGGTGCGCCATAGCGCTCGGTGGCATGGTGCCCGGCAGCAATGAAACTCACGCCCATCTCGCGCGCCAGGTGCGCCTGGGGCTCGGAGATTTCACCGGTGATAAACGCATCCGCCCCTGCAGCGATGGCCGACTCGAAATACCCTTGCGCACCACCCGTGCACCACGCCACTCGGCGCACGGGACGTTGTGGGGGGGCCGCATCACCCGCCGCATCGCCTGGCGGCACCAGGGTCACGGGACGACCCAGCGCCTTGGCAACATGGTCGGCCAGGGCCTGGGCATTGTCAAACGCCACTGGGGCTGCAAAGCCCAGGTCCTGCTCGCCAAACCGCGCATCGGCGGCCCAACCCAACACGCGGCCCAGCTGCGCGTTGTTGCCCAGCTCGGCGTGGGCATCCAGCGGCAGGTGGTAGGCAAACAGGTTGATATCGTGTGCCAGCAGCAGCTGCAGCCGCTGCTTCATCCAACCCGTCACGCGGCCATCCTGCCCGCGCCAGAACAGGCCATGGTGCACAAAAATGGCGTCGGCCTGCGCGGCAATGGCCGCCTCGATCAGCGCACGGCTGGCAGTGACGCCACTGACCACGCGCCGGATCTCGGCCTTGCCCTCGACCTGCAGGCCGTTGGGGCCGTAGTCCTTGAAGCGCTCTGGTTGCAGCAGGCTGTCAAACGCCTGCAAAAGTTGACTGCGGTGAATGCTCATGCCGCTATTGTGGCGCGCCATCCGCGCCCCCACATTGGGAGACAATCCCACCATGGAGGGAGCACCCAGGTCGCCACAGCGAGCTTGCAGGACCCGCCTCCATCGCCCACCCTGTACTACCACCGGTAAGCACTTTTCATGAAGCGACTCTGGCTGCTGTTCTCCCAGTCCGTGACGGTCCTCGTTGCGGCCTATTTTGTTGTTGCCACACTGCAGCCCGAATGGCTGGGCCGGGGCACCACGCGCTCCGGGGCGGGCATTGCACTGCTGGAGGCACCGGCCACACCGTTGTCCCAGCCGGTGGCTGGCAGCTTCAGCACCGCAGCCCGCAAGGCGGCGCCCGCCGTGGTCAGCATCAACACCAGCAAGGAAGTGCGCCACCCGCGCAGCAACGACCCCTGGTTCCAGTTCTTCTTTGGCGACCAAGGCAGCCAGGCGCAAGCCGGCCTGGGCAGTGGAGTGATCGTGAGCCCCCAGGGCTACATCCTGACCAACAACCACGTGGTCGAAGGCGCCGACGAAATCGAAGTCACCCTCACCGACAGCCGCCGCGCCCGCGCGCGCGTGATCGGCACCGACCCCGACACCGACCTGGCCATCCTCAAGATCGAACTGGACAAGCTGCCCGTCATCGTGCTGGGCAACTCAGACGCCCTGGACGTGGGCGATCAGGTTCTGGCCATTGGCAACCCCTTCGGCGTAGGACAGACCGTGACCAGCGGCATCGTGAGTGCGCTGGGCCGCAGCCAGTTGGGCATCAACACGTTTGAGAACTTCATCCAGACCGACGCAGCCATCAACCCCGGCAACTCGGGCGGCGCGCTGGTCGATGTGAACGGCAACCTCATGGGCATCAACACCGCGATCTACTCGCGCTCGGGCGGCAGCATGGGCATCGGGTTTGCCATTCCGGTGTCCACGGCGCGCATGGTGCTGGACGGCATCGTCAAGGACGGCCAGGTCACGCGCGGCTGGATTGGCGTGGAGCCCAACGAGCTGTCGCCCGAACTGGCCGAAACCTTTGGCGTGAAAAAGGCAACCGAGGGCGTGATCATCACCGGCGTACTACAGGACGGCCCCGCCGCCCAGGCTGGCATGCGCCCAGGGGACGTGATCGTGAGCGTGGACGGCAAGACTGTGGGCAATGTGTCGCAGCTGCTGACGGCCGTGGCGGCGCTCAAGCCAGGCCAGGCCGCATCGTTTGAGGTGCAACGGGCCGACAAGCAGGTCGAACTGAGCATCAACCCTGGCGTGCGCCCCCGGCCGCAGCGCAATGTGAAGCGCTAGCGCTGTCGCGATCGCCGCTCAGAGGTGATCCTGCCGCATTCGGGTACGGACCTCCCCTGAAACGGGTGCGCAGAATCGATTCGGGAAGGGCCGACTGCAGGGGTGTTGCTGCGGCGTTCAGAACGGTGAACAGGCGAGCGAAAAGGGCTTTGGCACGGGATGCAGAGACTCCGTGCGCCGCGCCGGCCACCCTCCGCGCATCACTATAAAAATCATAGCTACTAGCGCTTATTGCATAAGCGCCTGCAGCTGTTTTTACTTGATTTTTTTGTATCACCACCGTGGGGAGCCCCACGGGCCAGCTCTGGGTATAGGCCTTGCCCCGCCCCTCCAGAAGGCAATGGCTGGTAGGTCAGGACGCGGAAGCGGATTCCCCTGGCTCTTCGGGCGCCTTGGTGTGCTTGATGAAGATCTGCGCGGCCCAGATGCCCACCTCGTAGAGCAGGCACATGGGTACGGCGAGAGATAGCTGCGAAACCACATCGGGCGGAGTGACGACGGCGGCAATCACAAACGCGATCACGATGAAATAGCCACGGAATTCACGCAGCTTCTGCACACTCACGATGCCCATGCGCGCCAGCACCACCACGGCAATCGGCACCTCAAAAGACAGGCCAAACGCAAGGAACATCGATAGCACGAAGCTCAGATAGGCCTCGATGTCAGGCGCGGCCGTGATGCTCTTGGGGGCAAAACTCTGGATGAAGGCGAACACCTGGCCGAACACCAGGTAGTAGCAAAACGCCACGCCGATGAAGAACAGCAGCGTGCTGGAGACCACCAGCGGCAGCACCAGTTTCTTCTCGTGCGAATACAGGCCTGGCGCCACGAAGGCCCACACCTGCCACAGCACAAAAGGCAATGCCAGCAAAAAGGCCGACATCAGCAAAATCTTGAGCGGCACCATGAACGGCGAAATCACCGACGTGGCGATCAGCGTGGCCCCCTTGGGCAGGTGGGCGACCAGGGGAGCGGCCAGAAAGTCGTACAGCGCGCCAGGACCAGGAAAGAAGAACAGGATCGCCGCTGCAATGGCAATGGCAATAATGGCCTTGACCAACCGGTCGCGCAGCTCCATGAGGTGCTGTACGAACGGTTGCTCGGTACCGGCCAGTTCGTCTTCTTTGGTGGGGGTTTCGGACATGTTGGGTTTTCGTGGGCGTCAGGGCCGCCCATGCAGCGCACGGGGCGCGTCAGGCTGCATCAGTGGAATTTTTGGGGGCGGTAGCGTGCCACGCGGGCCGCGCCAGACTGTGCCTTGGTGCGCACGCCGCTTTTGGCCTTGTACCACTGGGGCACAGCGCCACGCTTGAGGCGCCAGTTCTTGCCGGGGTGCTTGTAGGCAGGCACCACGGTGGTCTGGTCCTGCAGGGCCGCACTGGCGGTATCGGTGGCCTCGGCCCAGTCTTTCTCGAACTCGCTGGCGCTGGTCTGGATGGTGTTGTGCACGTCGCGTGCGGCGTTCTCCACCGTGTCCTTCATCTTCTTGAGCTCATCGAGCTCCATGGACCGGTTGACCTCCGCCTTCACGTCGGACACATAGCGCTGCGCCTTGCCCAGCAAGGTACCGACGGTGCGGGCCACGCGGGGCAGCTTCTCGGGGCCAATGACGATCAGCGCCACGGCGCCGATCAGCGCCATTTTGGACAGGCCAATATCAATCATGGATCAGGCGCCCGTGCAAAGCAGGCTGCGGCTGCGGGTCAGCAACACGCACTCAGCTCTTTTGCTTGGCTTCGACATCGATGGTGGTCTTGTCGGCGGCCTGGCTGTTGGCTACCTGACCAGCGGGCGGGGTGGTGGTGGCAGCGGCATCCGAAGCGCCGTCCTTCATGCCGTCCTTGAAGCCCTTGACGGCGCCCCCCAGGTCGGAGCCCATGTTCTTGAGCTTCTTGGTACCAAACACCATCACAACGATCAACAGCACGATCAGCCAGTGCCAGATGGAAAAAGAGCCCATGAAATATCTCCTAACGAATTGCAATCATTTTAGACGGGGGGCGTGACAGGAATTCAGTGCCGGGGCATGCCGACGCATCTCTATCTGGCACGATCGTCAGCCTGGTTCAGCCTAGTTCAGCCTTTAAGCCACGGACGGGGGCCGCCCATCACGTGGATATGCAGGTGATGGACTTCCTGCCCGCCTTCAAGCCCCGTGTTTACCACGACGCGAAAGCCACCCTCCGGGTACGGGTTGCAGCCCTGCTCCAGTGCCAGCCTTGGCGCCAGCGCCATCATGCGCCCCAGCACCCCGGCGTGCTCTGGGGTGACCTGCGCCATGGAAGGGATATGCAGCTTGGGCACCATCAAGAAATGCACCGGCGCCCACGGGTGAATGTCGTGAAAGGCGAAGATTTCTTCGTCCTCATAAACCTTCTTGGAGGGAATCTGGCCCGCGATGATTTTGCAGAAAAGGCAGTTCGGATCGTGCATGGGAGGGATCGGAGCAAAGGGAATCAGGGGTACAGGCGCGGATCAACCCTGAGGGCGCTTCGCGCGTGAGCTAGGCATTGTCAGCGATCTTGATGCTGGGGCGCACACCCACGTCCTTGCGGTGCGCGCGCAGCCAGTCCTGCCCCGCAGCACGGCCCAGGGCAAACAGCTTGCGCACAAACGACAGGTCTGCGCGCAACTTGCTGTCGGCCCCGAAGGGCGCCAACACCGAACCACCATCGATGCGGTGCATGCGCACGCTCTTGTAGCGACGGGCATCGAGCTTGCCCTCGGCGAGCAGGCGGCGAACGAACTCGATGGCACGCAGCTCGGCCAGCAGGCTGGCGTTGAAGGTGACTTCGTTCATGCGCTCCATGATCTCGGAGGCGTTGTTGGGCACGTCCAGATGCTCCACGGGGTTGATCTGCACCAGCAGGATGTCCGAGGTGTCGGTCTGGTAGATCAACGGATGCAACGCAGGGTTGCCCGAATAGCCGCCGTCCCAATAGGCCTCGCCCTCGATCTCGACCGCCTTGAACAGCATGGGCAGGCAGGCCGACGCCATCACCGCATCGACGCTCAGCCGGGGCCCG
This sequence comes from Acidovorax benzenivorans, assembly GCF_028680575.1. Classification (GTDB taxonomy): domain Bacteria; phylum Pseudomonadota; class Gammaproteobacteria; order Burkholderiales; family Burkholderiaceae_C; genus Acidovorax; species Acidovorax benzenivorans. The sequence goes on from NZ_JAPCKI010000013.1 coordinate 96,760, forward strand.
AAGAAAATTTCGCCCCGGCCGGTGCGCACATTGGTCGCACACACAAACACCTTGGGGCCGACCACGCCGGTGCGGGCGGAGCACAGCAGGCTGAAATCCACCTCGCGCTCCAGCAGCTTGCGCAAGGGGTTGATCCCCAGCGGATTGGTCTGGTAGGGCGAGAACCACTGCGACATCATGCCCACCAGCGGGTTGGCGGCAGACAGGGGCGTTCCCCAGGTCAGGCTGCCCAGCGCGCCCACCCCTTCCCACAGGCGGGTAAGCGACTCGCGCGCCAATGCGCAGCCCGCCAGGTGGGCGTCTTCGGGGTCTTTGTGCTGCTGCGCTGCCTGCGCAAACCCGTGCGCCAGGGCCACGGCGTTCATGGCGCCAGCGCTGGTGCCGCTGACACCATCGAGCTGCCACTGGCCGTCTTCCAGCAGCGCATCCAGCACACCCCAGGTGAGTGCGCCGTGCGAGCCGCCGCCCTGCAACGCGAGGTTCAGACGCGGGCGGGGACGAGCTGCTTCAGGCATCCACCGCCTGGCTCTTGTTCATGGCCACCATGCCACGCACGATGCGGTACAGGAACCAGATGGAGATCAGGCCCCAGGCGATCATGCCGGGCACCACCAGCAGCAGCCACAACGGCGAAGTCACCACATAGAGCACCCCCGCCCAGATGACGGTGCGGATGCGCCACGAGAAATGGTTGGCCTGCCAGGTGCCTTCGGCATCGCCTTTTTTCACCAGGTCGATCACCAGTGCCACGATCAGCAGCGCAGCGCCGGGCTGCGCGCCCGGGATGACCGCCCCCAGCGCCACGATCAGGTGCAGCGCATAGCTGACCCAGCCGATGGCCTTCAGGTCCTCGGCCTTCTGGTCGTTGGTCTGCACATCGATGATGTCGCTCACGGCGTGCCTTCTTCGGCAGCGCGCTCCGCCACCTTGCGCAGTGCCTTTTCCTCGATGCCGCTGGTGCCTTCACGGCGCTCCAGCTCGGCCACCACATCGGCAGGCGTGAGGCCGTAATGGGCCAGCGCCACCATGGTGTGGAACCACAGGTCGGCCACTTCGTAGACGATCTTGGACTTGTCGGCGCCGTGGTCGACATCCTTGGCGGCCATGACCACCTCGGTGGCTTCTTCGCCGATCTTCTTCAGGAAGGAATCAGGCCCCTTGTGCAGCAGGCGCGACACGTAGCTGGTGGCCGGGTCGCCGCCGTTGGCGGGCTTGCGGCTTTCGATGACGGCGGCCAGGCGCGCCAGGGAATCGTTGGAACTCATGGTCTTGTCGTCCATTGCCATTATTTGTAGATGGATTCGGGGTCTTTCAAGACCGGCTCGACCGCGTGCCAGACCCCGTCCTTGAGCACACTGAAGAAGCAGCTGTGGCGGCCCGTGTGGCAGGCGATGCCGGGCTCGTGGCCCTGCTGGGTGACCTTGAGCAGCACCACATCGTTGTCGCAGTCCAGGCGGATCTCGTGCACGGTCTGCACGTGGCCGGACTCTTCGCCCTTGAACCACAGCTTCTTGCGCGAGCGGCTGAAGTACACGGCGCGGCCGAGTTCAGCGGTTTTCGCCAGGGCCTCGCGGTTCATCCACGCAAACATCAGCACGTCGCCCGTGCCCTGCTCTTGCGCAATTACGGGCACCAGGCCCTGCGCATCCCATTTCACTTCGTTGAGCCAGTTCATGGGGGCCATTGTCGGTGATCCGGATGGCACGCCAGGGCACACCACGGCACGCACCCGCACTTTTGAAGCATTTTTGACCGCTAGCGCAGATGTGATATGCGCAAGCAGCTATCGAATCAGGAGCAAATGCTGATCACATCCGCACAGGGATGCCGCGCTCTGCCATGCGCTGCTTGGCCTGGCCCACGGTGTATTCGCCGTAGTGGAAGATGCTGGCGGCCAACACCGCGTCAGCGCCACCGGTCTGGATGCCGTCGGCCAGGTGGTCGAGGTTGCCCACGCCGCCCGAGGCGATCACGGGCACGCTCACCGCATCGCTCACCGCGCGGGTCAGCTCCAGGTCAAAGCCCGCCTTGGTGCCGTCGCGGTCCATGCTGGTCAGCAGGATTTCGCCCGCACCGCGCTGCGCCATCTCGGTCGCCCAGGCGATGGCGTCCAGGCCCGTGTTCTTGCGGCCGCCGTGGCTGTACACATCCCAGCCCGCACCCACAGGCTGGCCGTTGGCGCCCAGGCGTTGGGCGTCCTCGGCCGAGCGGCGCTTGGCGTCGATGGCCACCACGATGCACTGCGCGCCATAGCGGGCAGACACGGCGTTGATGACATCAGGGTTGGCAATGGCGGCCGAGTTGAAGCTGGTCTTGTCGGCGCCCGCGTTGAGCAGCCTGCGCACGTCTTCCACGGTGCGCACACCGCCACCCACGGTGAGCGGAATGAACACCTGGCTGGCCACCGCCTCGATGATGTGCAGGATGAGGTCACGGCCATCGCTGGTGGCGGTGATGTCGAGGAAGGTGAGCTCGTCAGCGCCCTGCGCGTTGTAGCGGGCGGCGATTTCGACCGGGTCACCCGCGTCACGCAGTTCGACGAAATTGACGCCCTTGACCACGCGGCCTCCGGTGACGTCGAGGCAAGGGATGATGCGTTTGGCGAGCATGCAGTCCTTAGCCGTTCAGTTCGTCGGCACGCGCTTGAGCCGCAGCAAAGTCGAGGTCGCCGCTGTAGATGGCGCGGCCGCAGATCACACCTTCGACGCCTTCGCTCTCCACCGCGCACAGCTGCTCGATATCGGTCATGTTCGACAGGCCGCCCGAGGCGATCACGGGGATGCTCAAAGCCTGGGCCAGCTTCACCGTAGCGTCGATGTTGATGCCCGACAGCATGCCGTCGCGGCCGATGTCGGTGTAGATGATGGATTCGACGCCCCAGTCCTCGAACTTCTTGGCCAGGTCCACGACCTCGTGGCCGGTGAGCTTGCTCCAGCCGTCGGTAGCGACTTTGCCGTCCTTGGCGTCGAGCCCCACGATGATGTGGCCGCCGAAGGCGCTGCAGGCGTCCTTCAGAAAACCGGGGTTCTTGACCGCAGCCGTGCCGATGATCACGTAGCGCAGGCCGCCGTCGATGTATTTCTCGATGGTGTCCAGGTCGCGGATACCGCCGCCCAACTGCACGGGAATGTCGTCGCCCACCTCTTTCAGAATGGACTTGATGGCGCTGTAGTTCTTGGGCACGCCCGCAAACGCACCGTTCAAGTCCACCAGGTGCAGGCGGCGTGCACCGGCATCCACCCATTTGCGCGCCATGGCGGCGGGGTCTTCACCAAAGGTGGTGGATTGGTCCATATCGCCTTGTTTGAGGCGTACGCAGTGGCCGTCTTTGAGGTCGATGGCGGGGATGAGCAGCATGGTGGTGAAGTTCGGGTGAAAAAGGGCGAGACGCAGCTCGGCCCGAACGGGTGGCGGTTAAGGGATCAGGGATTCCAGTGCAGAAAATTGCGGTACAGGGCCAAGCCATGCTCCGCGCTTTTCTCCGGGTGAAACTGGGTGGCAAAAATATTATCGCGTGCAATGGCGGCGGCGAACAAACCGCCGTAGTCCGTTTGCCCTGCGCAGTGGGCAGGATTTTGCGGCACGGCGTAGAAACTGTGCACAAAGTAAAAGTAGCTGCTGTCCGGCACGCCAGCCCACACCGGGTGCACGCCACCGCCGTGGTGGGCGTGGGGCATCTGCCGCACCTGGTTCCAGCCCATCTGGGGCACCTTGAAGCGGCTGCCGTCAGGCTGGGTGCGGCCTGCCAGGTCGAACTTGAGCACATCACCAGGGATGAGGCCCAGGCCCGGCGTATCCCCCTCGGCGCTATGGTCCAGCAGCATCTGCATACCTACACACACGCCGAACATTGGCTTGGAGGCAGCGGCTTCGAGCACCGATTCCTGCAGGCCGGACTCGCGCAGCTCGCGCATGCAGTCGGGCATGGCGCCCTGCCCTGGCAGCACGATGCGCTGGGCGGCGCGCACGTCTTCGGGGCGCTGGGTGACGACCACGGTCCAGCCCGTGCCCTCGGCGGCGGCCTGCACGGCCTGCGACACCGAGCGCAGGTTGCCCATGCCGTAGTCCACGACCGCCACTGTTTTTGCTTCCATATTCATAGCTACTAGCGCTTATCCATCAAGCGATAGCGCCTGATTTAACCCAAAATTTCACAACGAACCCTTGGTGGAGGGGATGACACCGGCCGAGCGCGGGTCGCGCTCCAGCGCCGCGCGCAGCGTGCGCCCGAACGCCTTGAAGATGGTCTCGCACTGGTGGTGTGCGTTGACGCCCTTGAGGTTGTCGATGTGCAGCGTGACGCCAGCGTGGTTCACAAAGCCCTGGAAGAACTCGAACACCAGTTGCGTGTCGAGCTGGCCGATGCTCCCGGCCGTGAACTTCACATCCATGTGCAGCCCGGGGCGGCCCGAAAAATCGACCACCACGCGCGATAGCGCTTCGTCCAGCGGCACGTAGGCATGCCCGTAGCGGCGGATGCCCTTCTTGTCGCCCACGGCGCGCGCAAAAGCCTGGCCCAGCGTGATGCCCACGTCTTCCACGGTGTGGTGGCCGTCGATGTGCAGGTCGCCTTCGCAGTCGATGTCCAGGTCGATCAGCCCGTGGCGGGCGATCTGGTCGAGCATGTGGTCAAAGAAACCGATGCCGGTGGAGAGCTTGGCCTGGCCGGTGCCGTCGAGGTTGATGCGCACGCGGATGCGCGTTTCGGCGGTGTTGCGGCTGACCTCGGCGATGCGGTCGGCCATCGGGTCGGCCGATGGGGCGGAGGGTACGAGTGCGGAGGAAGTCATAGGGAGGCTTGGAGTGCTGCCAGCATCTGCGCGTTGTCTTCGGCATTGCCTACCGTCAGGCGCAGGCAGTTGGCCAGCAATGGGTGCATTGTAGAAACGTTCTTGACGAGCACCTTGCGGTTTTTCATACCCTCGTAGGCCTTGGCGGAATCCGCCACACGGATCAGCACCATGTTGGCCTCGCTGTCCCAGCACTTTTCGACACCCGGCATCTGGCGCAACGCGGCGATGAGCGTGGCGCGTTCGGCACGGATTTCTGCCGCCTGGGCGGCGAAAACCTCGGCGTGTTCAAGCGCAAACAGCGCGGCTTCGCAGTTGAGCACGCTCACGTTGTAGGGCGGGCGCACCTTGTCGATCTCGCTCACGAACGCCGAGGGCCCGATGAGGTAGCCCAGGCGCACGCCTGCCAGACCAAACTTGCTGAGCGTGCGCATGAGCAGCACATGGGCGTTGCGCGCGGGCTCGGCCCGCATGCGGTCGATCCAGGTGCGGCTGGCAAAGGGCTGATAGGCCTCGTCCATGACCACGATGCCGCCCTGCGCGCCCGCGGCGTCGATGATGCGCTGCACTGCGCCCTCGTTCCACAGCGTGGCCGTGGGGTTGTTGGGGTAGGCGATGTAGGTGATGGCGGGGTTGTGCTGCGCGATGGCGGCCAGCATGGCGGGTTCGTCCAGCTCGAAGTCGGGCGTGAGTGGCACGCCGACAAAGTCCAGGCCCTGCAGTTGCGCCGACAGCGGGTACATCACAAAACCCGGCATGGGCGCGAGCATGGTGGCGCGCTGGCCCGTGCCGGGTTGTGCGCAGGCCAGGGCCAGCAGGGTGATGAGCTCATCCGAGCCGTTGCCCAGCACGATGCCGTAGCCCTCGGGCATGCCCGCGTACTGTGCCAGAGCCGCCTTCAGGTCGGCAATGCGGTCGCCGGGGTAGCGGTTGAGTGCCAGCGCACCCAGGCGCTGGCCCAGCGCGGCCTGCAGATGTGCGGGCAGGCGGAACGGGTTCTCCATGGCGTCCATCTTGAGCATGCCGGTGGAGGGCTGCACGCCATACGCGTGCATGGCACGCACGTCGGGGCGGATGCGGGCCAGGGCTTGGAGTGGGGACGACGCAGGAGTAGTCATTCGGTAGTGTCCAGTTCGTTGGGGGTAACAAGAAACGGGTTGATGGGGCGCACGGCGTCCAGTGGCTGGTTGTGCGGCAGGGCTTCGGTCAGCAGGTAGCGGCAGCCCTGCTGGTGGGCGGACGAGAGGATGAGCGCATCCCAGTAGCCCAGGCGGTAGCGGTCCTGCAGGTCCCAGGCGCCGTCCACGGTGTAGGAGTCCAGGTGCGGCGGCAGCCACACGCGCAGGCGGCGCACCTGGGCGCGCACCTGCTGCAGCACGTGGGGGCCGTCAAAACGCTGGATGGCCTGGTTGTACAGCTCGTTGAGCACCTGCGAGCTGATGCGGCCGCTGCGGGTCTGCCAGCAAAAGCTGATCCATTCGCGGGCGCGCGCCTGGCGCTCTGCATCGCGGTCGTCCACGCTGGCGAGCAGGATTTCGGTATCGACAAAGATGGGGGAGGTGCTCATGTGCTCTGCCCCGTTCAGCGCAGAAACAGGGTTTCGCGGGGCACGTAGGGCCCGCTCGATGCGCCCCAGGACTCAAAACCCAGCGCCTCGCGCATGGCCTGGGCGTAGGCGTCTTCCTGGCGCATCTTTTCGGCCAGCCATTCACCGAGCAGACGCGAGACGCTGCTGCCGCGCTTGGCGGCTTCCACGCGCACCCATTCGGCAACGGTGTCGTCCATGGTCACGGTGATGTTTTTCATGGGTTAAATATTACACGAACTTCGTGCGCCACGAACTTCGTGTTCATCAAAAAACCAAAAACACCCATCTACGCGGCCTTGCGTTGTGCCTCTTTCTGCAGCATCTGGCACGCCATGTCGCCCACGGTGCACAGGGCCTCCAGGTGGGCAGGTGTCCAGTCACCGCCCACGCCAATGCGCAGGCAGTTGCGAAACCGCCCGCTGGCGCTGAACACGGTACCGGGCGCGATCAGGATCTGCCGGGCCAGGCAGGCCTCATGCAGTTGCACCGAATCGAGCGCGCGTGGCAGCTCCAGCCACAGCAGCAGGCCGCCGGGCGGGTCGCTCACGCGTGTGCCCTGCGGGAAGTGCGCGGCGATCACGTGGCGCACCTCGTCCATGCGCGCCGCCACGGCCGCCCGCAGCTGGCGCATGGCCGCAGCGTGGCCTGCCTGGGTGATGAGGTCGGCCAGCGCCAGCTCCAGCACGGCCGACTGGCCACCGGCCTGCAGGTCCTTGATGGCGCGCAGCTTTTCGGCCCAGCGCCCCGCCTCCAGCCAGCCCAGGCGCAGGCCCGGCGCCAGCGTCTTGGAGAACGAATCGCACAGCATCACATGGCCCGTGGTGTCGTACGACTTGACGGTGCGGCGCATCTCGTCCACCTCCACCAGGTCGTTGTAGATCGCGTCCTCGATCACCGCCATGTTGTGCCGCGCCGCCATCTGCACCAGGCGCTTGCGCTCGGCCTGGGGCATGCAGCTGCCCAGCGGGTTGCTGAGCGTGGGCACCACCATCACGGCCTTAACGGGCTGGGTGTCCAGCGCGAGTTGCAGCGCGTCGAGCGACAGGCCGTTGCGCGGGTGGGTGGGAATCTCCAGCGCCTTGAGGTGCAGGCCCTGCAGCACCTCCAGAAACGAAAAATGGGTGGGCGACTCCAGCGCCACCACGTCGCCGGGCTGCGTCACCGCGCGCAGGCACAGCGCAATGCTGTCCATGCAGCCCCCGGTGATCACGATGTTCTCCGGATCCAGGCTGCAGCCCAGGCCGACGGCGTAGCGCGCCAGGGCACGGCGCGCGTCTTCATGGCCCGAAGAGGCCGGGTACGTGCACAGCAGGTTGCGGTGGCGCTGCGCGGCACGCACCACGGCGCGGCGCACACGGTCGGGGTTGAACAGCTCGGGGCCGGGGGTGCCGCTGCTGTACGAAATGATGTCCACCGGCTGGTTGCGCCCCAGGATGCGCTGACCCAGCCAGTCCACCGACACCTCGCGTGGGCGGCGCATCGGGCGCGGCGTGCTGGGCTCGGGCAGGCTTACCGGCCGCGCCGCCACAAAAAAGCCCGAGCGCGGGCGCGCGGTGATCAGGCGCGCATCCTCCAGCCAGTGGTAGGCCTGCACCACCGTGGTCTGCGCCACGCCATGCTGGCGCGCCAGTTCACGCACAGAGGGTAGCTTTTCGCCGCGCGCCAGGGTGCCGTTGCGGATCAGCTGTGCGAGCTGCTCGGCGATTTGCAAGTAGAGCGGAGGTGCGTCATCGGTGGCCATGCTGCATTCTGTACTGGCAGCTCGGCCAATAGCCCGTACAGAGGCATGCCAGCACGACCAGTACAGATGGGTTGGTTCGCTATTCTGTACTGGCTCAGATCGTCCCTGCCTGTGGCTGGTGGCGCGCGGCAGCTGGCCGCACAGTGAAGGCATGAACTCGCTGCACACCCCCACCCCGCCGTCGCCCGCCCTGCTCAGCCAGCCTGCGGGTCCCCTCACCCTGCAATGGAAGCGCCAGCCCCTGCCGCCGCTGCAGGCCGTCCAGGTGCTGGACTTCCGTGCGGGCGAGATCGCCCTGCTCGAAGTGGAACAAGGCCGCGTCTGGGTGACCTGTGATGGCCTGCTGGAGGATTATTTTCTGGAGGCCGGACAGCGCCTATCGTTCGCCGGACCCGTGCGGCTGCGGGTGAGCGCCGAAGGCCACCGGCCCGCGCGGCTGAGCTGGGCGCAGCACCGGGCAGTGGAAGGTGCTGCTTATCCGCCAGCACCCGCATCTGCCCATCAGCCCAAGGCAACGGCCCCCACACAGGGTGCCCTGCCCCGGGGCGCGGTCAGCGCAGCTTGATGGGCGTCTTGAGCCGCATCTCAGCAGCCCGTGCGTGGGCCTGCAGGCCCTCGCCATAGGCCAGCTCGGCGGCGATGGTACCCAGCACCTGCGCACCGGCCTCGCTCACCTCAATGAGGCTGCTGCGCTTCTGGAAGTCGTACACGCCCAGTGGCGACGAGAAACGTGCGGTACCGCTCGTGGGCAGCACGTGGTTGGGGCCTGCGCAGTAGTCGCCCAGGCTTTCGGAGGTGTAGGCCCCGAGGAAGATGGCGCCCGCATGACGCAGCAAAGGTTCCCAGCGGTGCGGGTCGGTGCTGCTGACCTCCAAGTGCTCGGGCGCGATGCGGTTGCTGATCGCGCAGGCTTCTTCCATGTCCTTGGTCAGGATCAGCGCGCCGCGGCCCGTGAGGCTCTTGGCGATGATCTCGGCGCGCGGCATGGTGGGCAGCAGGCGGTCGATCTCGCGCTGTACGGCGTCGAGGTAGGCGGCGTCGGGGCACAACAGGATGCTCTGCGCCAGCTCGTCATGCTCGGCCTGGCTGAAGAGGTCCATCGCCACCCAGTCAGGCGGTGTGGTGCCATCGGCCAGCACCAGGATTTCGCTCGGGCCAGCGATCATGTCGATGCCCACGGTGCCGAACACGCGCTTCTTGGCGCTGGCCACGTAGGCGTTGCCGGGACCTGTGATCTTGTCCACCTTGGGCACGGTGGCCGTGCCGTAGGCCAGCGCCGCCACGGCCTGGGCACCGCCAATGGTGAAGGCGCGCGTGACGCCCGCCACGTACGCGGCGGCCAGCACCAGCTCGTTGCGCTCGCCCTTCGTCGAGGTGCCCTCGCCCGTTCCACCGGTTGCCACGCTGCCGCGCACGGGCGTGGGCACCACCATGATGATTTCCTGCACACCGGCCACGTGGGCCGGGATGGCATTCATCAACAGGCTGGAGGGGTACGCGGCCTTGCCGCCGGGCACGTAGATGCCCACGCGGTCGAGCGGTGTGACCTTCTGACCCAGCAGCGTGCCGTCCTCGTCGCGGTAGCTCCAGCTCTCGCCCGAGGCCTTCTTCTGCGCCTCGTGGTAGCTGCGCACACGCTTGGCGGCGGCCTGCAGCGCGTCGCGCTGGGCCTGCGGAATGGCGTCGAACGCGGCCTTGAAGTCGGCCTGGGTCAGCTCCAGCGCCGCCATGTTGGGGGCGCTGAGGCCATCGAAACGGGCGGTGTACTCCAGCACGGCCGCGTCGCCGCGCTTTTGCACGTCGGCCAGGATGTCGGCCACGCGCTGCTCGATGGCCGCGTCGGTGTCGGCAGACCAATGCAGGCGGGCTGCAAAATCAGCCTCAAAAGTGGCCGCAGCGGTGGACAGACGGGCGGGAGCAGCTACCAAAGTCATAGTGCGTTCTAAGGTTGGGTCAGTTCTTTTCAGCGGGAATGGCCGATGCAAACGCATCGATGATGCGGCGCAGCGGTGCCTGCTTGAGCTTGAGCGCAGCCTGGTTCACGACCAGGTAGGAGCTGATGTCCATGATGCGCTCGACTTCGATGAGGTTGTTGGCCTTGAGCGTGTTGCCGGTGGACACCAGGTCCACGATCGCATCGGCCAGACCCGTCAGCGGCGCCAACTCCATGCTGCCGTAGAGCTTGACCATGTCCACGTGCACGCCCTTGCTGGCGAAGAAGTCGCGGGCAATGCCGGTGTACTTGGTGGCGACCTTGAGGCGCGAGCCCTGCTTGACGGCCTGGGCGTAGTCGAAGTCGTTGCGCACGGCCACACTCACGCGGCACTTGGCAATGCGCAGGTCCAGCGGCTGGTACAGGCCCTGGCCACCATGTTCGATAAGGGTGTCCTTGCCGGTCACGCCGATGTCGGCACCGCCGTATTCCACATAGGTGGGCACGTCGGTGGCACGCACCAGCACCACGCGCACGTTGGGCTGGTTGGTGGGCAAGATGAGCTTGCGCGATTTTTCGGGGTCTTCCAGCACCTCGATGCCTGCAGCGGCCAGCAGCGGCAGGGTTTCGTCAAAGATGCGGCCCTTGGAAAGGGCCAGGGTGATCATGTTGCCGGTGCTCATGCTTTCAGTCTTTCAATGTCGGCGCCAATGCCCCGCAGTTTGGCTTCCATGCAGTCGTAGCCACGGTCCAGGTGGTAGATGCGGTCCACCACGGTTTCGCCGTCGGCCACCAGGCCCGCGATGACGAGGCTGGCCGAGGCGCGCAGGTCGGTGGCCATCACGGTGGCGCCGGACAGGCGCGGTGTCCCCTCGATCACGGCCACCTTGCCATCGGTCTGGATCTTGGCACCCAGGCGCACCAGCTCGTTGACGTGCATGAAGCGGTTTTCAAAAATCGTCTCGGTCACCGTCGCCGTGCCCTGGGCGATGCAGTTGAGCGCCATGAACTGGGCCTGCATGTCGGTGGGAAAACCGGGGTACTCGGTGGTGCGAAAGCCCTGGGCCTTGAGCGTGGCGCCGCCTGCGCTTTGCACGCGAACGCCGCCGTCCATCGCTTGCACGGTAGCACCGGCCTCGCGCAGCTTTTCGATCACCGCGTCCAAGTGGTCGGCGCGGCCATGGCGCAGCAGCACATTGCCGCCCGTGGCTGCGACGGCGCACAAGAAGGTACCAGCCTCAATGCGGTCGGCCACCACGCGGTGGGTGCAGCCATGCAGCTTGTCCACGCCCTGGATGCGGATGCGGCTGGTGCCGTGGCCTTCGATCTTGGCGCCCATGGCGATCAGCATCTCGGCCAGGTCCGAAATTTCGGGCTCTTGCGCGGCGTTTTCGAGCACCGTCTCACCCTCGGCCAGCGCAGCGGCCATGAGGAAGTTCTCGGTGCCGGTCACGGTCACCATGTCGGTGGTGATGCGCGCGCCCTTCAGGCGCTTCCAGCCTGCGGGCAGCTTGGCGATCATGTAGCCGTGTTCAACCACGATCTCGGCGCCCATGGCGGCCAGGCCCTTGATGTGCTGGTCCACCGGGCGCGAGCCGATCGCGCAGCCACCGGGCAGCGACACCGTGGCCTCGCCAAAACGGGCCAGCAGCGGGCCCAGCGCCAGCACCGAGGCGCGCATGGTCTTGACCAGCTCGTACGGGGCTTCGGGCGTGCTCAGCGCACTGGCGTTGATATGCACGGTGCCGTCGTCGGCCCGCTCCGCCGCCACACCCATGTTGCGGATGAGCTTGAGCATGGTGCTCACATCCTGCAACTGGGGCACGTTGAGCAGGGTCACGGGCTCGGCCGTGAGCAAGGCAGCACACAACTCCGGCAAGGCGGCGTTCTTGGCGCCGGAGACCAGCACCTCGCCTTGCAAGCTGCGTCCGCCGCGAATCAGGAGTTTGTCCATCTCAATCAACCCAAATAGTGTTCAAAAGTGCCGCTAGCGCTTTTACACAAAGCGCGAACAGCTATTAATTCAGGAGCAAAACAACTCAATCCGTCTGGGCAGCCCATTCTGCGGGCGTGAAGGTTTTCATCGACAAGGCATGCACCTCGTCGGTCTGCATCCGGTTGCCCAGGGTGGCGTACACCGCACGCTGGCGTTGCAGGGTGCGCTGGCCCACAAACGTGGCCGAAACGATGGTCGCATACCAGTGGCGGCCATCACCTTCAAGCGTGATGTGATCGCAAGCGATGCCAGCGGCGATGAGGTCTTTGAGTTGGTCAGCGGTCATAGAGGGGCGCTCGGAATCAGTTGCGGATTTTGTAGCCGGTGCGCAGCAGGTGCACGGCCAGGGCACTCACGGCCAGCCAGGCGATGCCCACGATGCCCAGGCTGAGCCAGGGGGACGTGTCGCTCTGGCCAAAGAAGCCGTAGCGGAAGCCGTCGATCATGTAGAAAAACGGGTTGAGGTGGCTCACTGCCTGCCAGAACGGCGGCAGCGACTGGATCGAATAGAACACGCCCGACAGAAAGGTCATGGGCACGATGACGAAGTTCTGGAACGCGGCCATCTGGTCGAACTTGTCGGCCCAGAGCCCGGCGATCAACCCCAACGTGGCCAGCAGCGCGGCCCCCAGCAGGGCGAACACCAGAATCCACCAGGGTGCAGCAAACTCCGGCCGCGCAAACGCCATCGTGACGATGAACACGCCCAAGCCCACCACCAGCCCGCGCACCACGGACGAGCCCACATAGGCCACAAACCAGGCCCAGTGCGACAGCGGGGTGAGCAGCACGAACACCAGGCTGCCCATGATCTTGCTCTGGATCAGGCTGGAAGAGCTGTTGGCAAAGGCGTTTTGCAGCACGCTCATCATCACCAGGCCGGGCACCAGAAACGCGGTGTAGCTGATGCGGTCGTAGACCTTCACATGGTCTTCGAGCACATGGCCAAAGATCAGCAGGTACAGCACGGCCGTGAGCACCGGAGCGGCGACGGTCTGGAAGCTGACCTTCCAGAACCGCAGCACTTCTTTGTAGAACAGGGTTTGCCAGCCGGTCATAGCGCGACCTCGGACAAGGGAATATTGGAAGCCGAAGTGCCGGACATCACTTGCAGGAACACATCCTCCAGGTCTGGCCTGCGGATCTCCATGTCCTGTACATCAACCCCGGCCACGCGCAGCGTTGCGAGGTGGTTTTCAATCTCCGCCGCGTCATGCGCGGGCAACTGCACGATGCGGCCGGTGACGCGCGCCACGGCAGCCAGTGCAGGTGGCAGCACCGCGTCGGTCTTGAACTGCAGCACGCTGCCCGAGGCGGCCTTGAGCAGCTCGCTGGTGCGGTTGAGTGCCACCACCTGCCCGGCCTTGAGCATGGCGATGCGGCCACACAGAGCCTCGGCTTCTTCGAGGTAGTGTGTGGTGAGCAGCACGGTGTGCCCTTCCTTGTTCAGGCGGGCGATGAAGTGCCACAGCGTCTGGCGCAGTTCCACATCGACACCGGCCGTGGGCTCATCCAAAACGATGATGGGCGGCTTGTGCACCAGTGCTTGTGCCACCAGCACACGGCGCTTCATGCCGCCCGAGAGCTGGCGCATGTTGGCGTTGGCCTTGTCGGCCAGGCCCAGGTTTTCGAGCAGCTCGTCGATCCAGGCATCGTTGTTCTTCACGCCGAAGTAGCCCGACTGGATGCGCAGCGCCTCGCGCACGTTGAAGAAGGGGTCAAACACCAGCTCTTGCGGCACGATGCCCAGCTTGCGCCGGGCATCGGCGTACTGGGCCTGCACGTCGCTGCCCTGCACGAGCACACGGCCGCTGGTGGCACGCGCCAAGCCTGCCAGGATGCTGATCAGGGTGGTTTTGCCCGCACCGTTGGGGCCCAGAAGCCCGAAGAACTCGCCTTCCTCAATGTCCAGGTTGACCTGGTTCAGTGCCTGGAAAGGGCCTTTGGGCGTGGCAAAGGTCTTGGATATGGCTTGGAAGGAGACTGCGGGCATGAAGCCTTCGATTTTAAGGCCTCAGCCCTCAGCGGGCCGGACCGCTGGTGTAATGGCCTTTGGCAGGTGCCCCAGGCCTGTGCCAACCGCGCCGACAACTCTGCCGGGCGGCGCCGCACAAACCGGCAATCAATGCGCCGGAGCCAGCAGGGCGTCCACCCCGTACAGCCCGGCCATGCCCGCCAAGGCGGGAGGCATGCCCTGCACCGCAAATTGCTTGCCCTCGGACAAGGCTTCGCGCCGGCATTCCAGCAGCACGGCCAAGGCCGAGGTGTCAAACACCGTCAGCGCACGGGCATCCACCACCACCGTGCTGTCGCGGTGCACCCGCAGCCCCTGCTTGAGCATGTGCAGGCAGGCCGTGGCCTGGCGGTGGGTGAGTTCAGGGGGTAGCACCAGCATGGTCGCTAGGGCTCTCAGCCCTTGGCAGAAGCCGCGTTGGTCTTGTTGCGCGCTGCCAGGGTGTCGATCAGGCCATCGATGCCCTTGGCATTGATCTCCTGCGCGAACTGGCCTCGGTAGGTTTCCACCAGCCAAACGCCGAGCACGTTGAGGTTGTAGATCTTCCAGCCCGCTCCGTCGCCCGGTGTTTTTTCCAGGCGGTAGTCGAGCTGGATGGGGTCGCCACGGCCCACGATCTCGGTGCGCACCAGCACGTCCTTGTCCTCGGCCGCCGCGCGCAAAGGCTTGACCTGGATGGTCTGGTCATTGACCTGGGCCAACGCACCGGCATACGTGCGCACCAACAGAACCTTGAACTCGTCCTGCAGGCGTTTTTGCTGCTCGGGCGTGGCCTGGCGCCAGCCGGGGCCCACGGCGGCGGCTGTCATGCGACGGAAGTTGACGTTAGGCATCACGGTTTTATCGACCAGCGCAATCACCTTGCTCAGGTCACCGGCCTGGATGGCCTTGTCGGACTTCACCGTGCTCAGCACATCGGCGGACAGGCGCTTGATGAGGGCGTCAGGCGCCTCGTCGGCCGCCAGGGCAGACAGCGGCAGGGTCAACATGGCACTGGCTGCCAGGCAAAGGGCAGTGCGCCCCAGGGAACGTCGGTTCATCATCTTCTTGGCTTTCATCGGTGCGGGCTTGTGCCCGTCAAATCATTGTGGAGGTCTGTGCCGACCGGCATGCGTCGCAGCGGTTGCGGGTTGCAAGCAAGTGCAACAGCACCATGGCCCGAGGCAGCGCGTTGTACCCAGCCCGTCATCACATCAGCGGGCAGGCTCTTCAGGCAGCACGCCGTTGCTGGAGCTGCCGTCGTCCTTGCCGTCTGCGTTTTGCGCATCCCCCGCGCGGCTGCGCACCTGCAGGTAGACGTCGCGCGTAAAGCTGTACTTGTCCAGGGCAGCGCTGTCGAGCACCGAGCCCGCGCGCAGCAGGTTGGAGCGCACCTCTACGGCGCGCAGCGCGTACAGCGAGTTGCGGGCAGAGACCGGGTCCACGTAGCTCACCACGTTGCCCTTCATGTCCACAGGCAGCGCGAACGTATCACGCACGGTGGAGGGCCCCAGGATGGGCAGCATGAGATAAGGCCCCGTGCCAACGCCCCAGCGACCCAACGTCAGGCCGAAGTCCTGCTTGTAGCGGTCGATGCCCAGCTCGCTGGCGATGTCCAGCAGTCCTCCCAGGCCCATGAAGGTGTTCACGTTGACGCGCATGAAGCTGGATGCAGCAGCTTCGCCGCGCAGCTGCAGCACGTTGTTCACGAACGACCAGACGTCGCCCAGGTTCCCGAAGAAATTGCTGACCCCGGTGCGGACCGGGGCGGGCGTGACCTCCTGGTAAGCCGTCGCCACGGGCTTGAGCACCATGGCATCGACCTGTTCATTGAAGTTGGTCATGCTGCGGTTGTAAGACTCCAGCGGGTCACGGGGGTCGGGGTTGGCCACCGTGGCGCATCCGGTGAGCAGCACGGCACCCAGCAGCCATGCCAGGCCCGCTGCCAGGCGGGAAATCGACAACCTGTCGCCTGCAATGCAGGCGCGGAGTGTGTGGAGTGAATTCGTCATTTTTTGCCACCTGCCCCAGCAGGCTTTCCGCCGTCTTCGGCTTTGCTGTAAAGAAATTGTCCAATGAGGTTCTCAAGCACCACCGCCGACTGGGTGGACGTGATCATGTCGCCCGCCGCCAGGTTCTTCTCGTCGGCACCGGCTTCAATCCCGATGTACTGCTCGCCCAGCAGCCCGCTGGTCAGGATCTTGAGGGAGCTGTCCTTGGGAAACGCATAGCGGTCTTCCATGGCCAGCGTGACCCGCGCCTGGAAGGTCTTGTCGTCGAACGTGATGGACTCCACACGCCCGACGAGCACACCGGCGCTGCGCACCGCCGCCTGGGGCTTGAGACCGCCGATGTTGTCAAACCGCGCGGTGACGCGGTAGCCCGAATGGAATTGCAGGCTCAGCAGGTTGGCCGACTGCAGCGCCAGAAACACCAGTGCCACTGCGCCCAGCATCACGAAGAGCCCTACCCACAGATCGTTTTTGGAGCGTTGCATACGTTTGATTCCTAGAACTGCCAGCACAGCCAGCGTCAGATACTGAACATCAGCGCGGTGAGCACGAAGTCCAGTGCCAACACCGCCAAAGACGCCATGACCACCGTGCGTGTGGTGGCGCGCGACACCCCCTCGGGGGTGGGCTTGGCCACATAGCCCTGCAGCAGCGCCACAAAAGTTACCGTGAAGCCAAAGACCACACTCTTGAGCACGCCGTTGCCCAGGTCCTTCCAGACATCCACCCCACCCTGCATCTGGCTCCAGAACGCCCCGGGGTCGATGCCGATCATGAGTACCCCCACGATCCAACCACCGATCACCCCCACGGCACTGAACACGGCTGCCAGCAGCGGCATGGTGATCACCCCGGCCCAGAAACGAGGCGCCAGGATGCGCTGCACCGGGTCCACCGCCATCATCTCCATGGCGCTGAGCTGCTCGCCCGCGCGCATGAGGCCAATTTCGGCTGTAAGCGAAGTGCCTGCGCGGCCCGCAAACAACAGCGCGGTGACCACGGGGCCCAGCTCGCGCACGAGGCTCAAGGCCACCAGCAGGCCCAAGGCCTCAGACGAGCCATAGCGCTGCAATGTGTAGTACCCCTGCAACCCCAGCACAAACCCAACGAACAGGCCCGACACGGCAATGATGGCCAGCGAATAGTTGCCCAGAAAATGCACCTGGTCGCGCACCAGAGAGGGCCGCATCAAGGTCGCGCCCAGCAGCCGCACCAGCCGCCCGAACAGCCGCGCCCCCATGCCAATGTCCGCCAACTTGTGGCGCACGGCAAAGCCAACGTCGGCGGGTTTGTACCAGCTCACAGCGCACGCCCTCCTACCGGTCCGAAATCCTCGGCCACGGCCGGGCCGGGGTAATGGAAAGGCACCGGGCCGGTGGGCAGGGCATTGACGAACTGGTGCACCAGCGGGTCACGGCTGGCGAGCACCTCCTCGGGTGAGCCTTGTGCTGCCACAACACCTTCGCCCAGAATGATCACGTGGTCCGCCAGGCGGAAAGTCTCTTCCAGGTCATGCGACACCACGATGCTGGTGAGCCCCATTGCGTCATTGAGCTGGCGGATCAACTGCGCCGCCGTGCCCAGCGAGATAGGGTCCAGGCCCGCAAAGGGCTCGTCGTACATGACCAGTTCCGGGTCCAGCACGATCGCGCGGGCCAGCGCCACGCGGCGCGCCATGCCACCGGAGATCTGGCTGGGCATCAGATCGCGGGCACCGCGCAGGCCCACCGCATGCAGCTTCATCAGCACGACATCACGGATCAGGTCCTCGGACAAATCGGTGTGCTCACGCAGCGGAAACGCCACGTTCTCAAACACGCTCAGGTCGGTGAACAGCGCGCCGAACTGGAACAACATGCCCATGCGCCGGCGCGCGGCGTACAAAGCCTGCACATCCATGCGCCCCACATCCTGGCCGTTGACCAACACGTGGCCGCTCTGGGCCTTGTGCTGACCACCAATCAGCCGCAGCACAGTGGTCTTGCCACCACCCGACGCACCCATCAGCGCCGTGACCTTGCCACGCGGCACCGCCAGTGTCACGTCGCGCAGGATCACGCGGTCACCGTACGAAAACGTGACGTTGCGCAACTCGGCAAGAAATGTGGACTCGGCCATGCCAAAAATGGATGTTGAAACTCAGGACTGCCAAAACGGCACCCGCCCTCCCAAGAAAATGGAGCGCAGATGGTAGCCGAAGACACAAACATACATTCATGCATGTTTGTAAAGAAAATCACACCTGGTAGCAGCCCCGCGTCGTGCGGGACCGAGGCAAGCCCGGATTGACAGAACCTGTGATTGTGCCAACAAAGCATCCAAAAGGCTGGCGCCCGGCCATTGCCCCGCCTTCAAAGCCCCCGTCAACGCAAACGGCGCCCGAAGGCGCCGTTGCTTGGAGAGTGCGCAATGCGCAGGATCAGCGTGGCAGGTCCGAGTATCCCATCAGGAACTCATCCACCGCACGGGCGGCCTGGCGGCCTTCGCGGATGGCCCAGACCACCAGCGACTGGCCCCGGCGGATGTCACCCGCCGCAAACACCTTGGGTACGTTGGTGGCATAACCGCCGTCGAACTCTGTGGTGGCGCGGGCATTGCCACGGGCGTCCTTGTCCACGCCAAAGGCGTCAAGCACCGCTGCCACGGGGCTCACAAAGCCCATGGCCAGCAGCACCAGATCGGCCTGGTAGTGCTTTTCGGTGCCGGGGATTTCGGCCAGCTTGCCGTCCTTGAACTCCACCTGCACGGTGGTCAGGCTCTTGACCTTGCCCTTTTCGCCCGTGAACTCCTTGGTGGAGATGGCGAACTCACGCACGCAGCCTTCGTCGTGGCTGGAGCTGGTGCGCAGCTTGAGCGGCCAGTAAGGCCAGGTCAGCGGGCGGTTTTCCACCTCGGGGGGCTGGGGCATCACCTCGAACTGGGTTACGCTGGCCGCGCCATGGCGGTTGCTGGTGCCCACGCAATCGCTGCCGGTGTCGCCGCCACCGATCACGATGACATGTTTGCCCGTGGCCAGGATCTGGCCCTTGAGCTTGTCGCCTGCATTGACCTTATTCTGCTGGGGCAGGAACTCCATGGCGAAGTGAATGCCATCGAGGTCACGGCCGGGCACGGGCAGGTCGCGCGATTGCTCGGCGCCACCGGTCAGCAGCACGGCGTCGAACTCTTTGTTCAACTGCTCAGGCGTGATGGTCTCCTTGGCCCAGTTGGTGACCTTGGAGTCCTTGCCCAGGCCATCTTTGGCGGCGCCCACGAACACGCTGGTGCGGATGACCACGCCTTCGGCTTCGAGCTGCTTGGCGCGGCGGTCGATGTGCGACTTCTCCATCTTGAAGTCAGGAATGCCATAGCGCAGCAGGCCGCCCACGCGGTCGTTCTTTTCAAACAGCGTGACGCTGTGGCCTGCGCGTGCGAGCTGCTGGGCGGCTGCCAGGCCTGCAGGGCCCGAGCCCACCACGGCGACCTTCTTGCCTGTTTGGTGCTTGGCGGGGCGGGGCTTGACCCAGCCCTCTTCCCAGGCGCGGTCGATGATCGCGTGCTCGATGGACTTGATGCCCACGGCGTCGTCGTTCACGTTGAGCACGCAGGCCGCCTCGCAAGGTGCGGGGCAGATGCGGCCGGTGAACTCAGGGAAGTTGTTGGTGCTGTGCAGCACCTCGATCGCGCTCTTCCAGTCCTGGTGGTAGACCAGGTCGTTGAAGTCCGGAATGATGTTGTTGACCGGGCAGCCGTTGTTGCAGAACGGCGTGCCGCAGTCCATGCAGCGCGCGCCCTGTACCTTGGCCTGGGCGCTATCGAGCCCGATGACAAATTCCTTGTAATGCTTCAAGCGCTCGGCAACGGGCTTGTAGCCCTCTTCGATGCGCTCGTATTCCATGAAGCCGGTAGTTTTTCCCATGACGGTGTCCTTGTTTATGAATGCTGTGCGAAGGTTGACGGCTCTGCCTTACTTGGCAGGGACCGCTTCTTTTTTGGTAGCAGCTACCGCTGGTGTAGCGGACTCCTCCAGCACTTTTTGTTCATAAATTTCAGCCAGGGCACGCTTGTACTCGGTCGGGAAGACCTTGACGAACTTGCCGCGCGATGCCGCCCAGTTGTCCAGCAGTTCGCGCGCACGCTTGCTGCCCGTCCAGCGGTTGTGGTCCTCCAGCAGCTTCTTGAGCTGGGCCTCGTCCGTCTGGCCGTGGTGCCAGATGGCGCGCGGCACCGTGGCCTCTTGCTCCGACGCTGGCAGGATGCGCTCCAGCGTGACCATGGACATGTTGCAGCGGGTGTCGAACTGGCCGTCTTCGTCGTAGACGTAGGCGACGCCACCACTCATGCCCGCTGCGAAGTTGCGGCCGGTCTTGCCCAGCACCAGCACGGTGCCGCCGGTCATGTATTCACAGCCGTGGTCGCCCGTGCCTTCGACCACCGTCGTGGCACCCGACAAGCGCACTGCAAAGCGCTCGCCGGCCACGCCGCTGAAGAACGCCTCACCCGTGGTAGCGCCGTACATCACGGTGTTGCCCACGATGGTGTTGCGCACCGCGTCGCCGCGGAAGTCGATGCTGGGGCGCACGATGACGCGCCCACCCGATAGGCCCTTGCCCGTGTAGTCGTTGGCATCGCCAATCAGGTACAGCGTGATGCCGCGCGTGAGGAACGCACCGAACGACTGCCCCCCCGTGCCTTCGAGCTGGATGCGGATGGTGTCATCGGGCAAGCCCTCTGGGTGTACACGGGTGACCGCGCCGGACAGCATCGCGCCGACCGAGCGGTTCACGTTGCGGGCCACTTCGATGAACTGCACGCGCTCGCCCTTTTCAATGGCGGGCTTGCTGCGCTCGATGAGCTTGCGGTCCAGCGTGTGTTCGATGTTGTGGTCCTGCACATCCACATGGAAGCGCGGCACGTCGGCGGGCACATTGGGCTGCGCAAACAGGCGGCCGAAGTCCAGACCGCGTGCCTTCCAGTGTTCCAGACCCTGGCGCATGTCGAGCAAGTCGGTGCGTCCAATCAGGTCGTCGAACTTGCGAATGCCCAGCTGGGCCATGATCTGGCGCACTTCTTCTGCAATGAAGAAGAAGTAGTTCACCACATGTTCGGGCTTGCCCGAGAACTTCTTGCGCAGCTCGGGGTCTTGCGTGGCCACGCCCACGGGGCAGGTGTTCAGGTGGCACTTGCGCATCATGATGCAGCCCTCGACCACCAGCGGAGCGGTGGCGAAGCCGAACTCATCAGCACCCAGCAGCGCGCCGATGGCAACGTCGCGGCCGGTCTTCATCTGGCCGTCGGCCTGCACGCGAATGCGGCCGCGCAGGCGGTTCAGCACCAGGGTCTGCTGGGTTTCGGCCAGGCCAATTTCCCACGGGCCGCCGCAATGCTTGATGGAAGACCAAGGCGAAGCGCCCGTGCCGCCGTCGTGCCCAGCGATCACCACGTGGTCGCTCTTGCACTTGGCCACACCGGCTGCAATGGTGCCCACGCCCACCTCAGACACCAGCTTGACGCTGATGCCTGCGTGCGGAGCCACGTTCTTCAGGTCGTGGATCAGCTGGGCCAAGTCCTCGATGGAGTAGATGTCGTGGTGCGGTGGTGGCGAGATCAGGCCCACACCAGGCACACTGTGGCGCAGCTTGCCGATGTAGTTGGAGACCTTGCCGCCAGGCAGCTGACCGCCTTCGCCAGGCTTGGCGCCCTGGGCCATCTTGATCTGGATCTGGTCCGCCGACGACAGGTACTCAGCGGTCACACCAAAGCGGCCTGAAGCCACCTGCTTGATGCGGCTGCGCAGTGAGTCGCCGTCCTGCAGGGGCAGATCGACCTCGACGTTCTCTGCACCGATCACGCTCTTGAGCGTGTCACCCTTCTTGATCGGGATGCCCTTGAGTTCGTTGCGGTAGCGCGCTGCATCTTCACCGCCCTCACCGGTGTTGCTCTTGCCACCAATGCGGTTCATGGCCACAGCCAACGTAGCGTGCGCCTCGGTGCTGATAGAGCCCAGCGACATGGCGCCGGTGGCAAAGCGTTTGACGATCTCCTTGGCGGGCTCGACTTCATCGATCGAAATCGCCTTGGCTGGGTCGATCTTGAATTCGAACAGGCCGCGCAACGTCATGTGGCGCTTGCTCTGGTCGTTGATCAGCTGGGCGTATTCCTTGTACGTGTTCCAGTTGTTGGCGCGCGTGCTGTGCTGCAGCTTGGCAATCGCGTCAGGCGTCCACATGTGGTCTTCACCCCGGGCGCGCCAGGCGTATTCACCGCCAGCGTCCAGCATGGTTTCGAGCACGGGGTCGTCGCCAAACGCCGCCTTGTGCATGCGGATGGCCTCTTCGGCGATTTCGAACACACCGATGCCTTCCACACGGCTGGAGGTGCCGGTGAAGTACTTGCCCACGGTTTCCGTGTTGAGGCCGATGGCCTCGAACAGCTGGGCGCCGCAGTAGGACATGTAGGTGCTCACGCCCATCTTGGACATGATCTTGGACAGGCCCTTGCCAATCGCCTTGACGTAGTTGTAGATAGCCTTGTCGGCCGACAGATCGCCGCCCAGCTCTTTGTGCATGTCGGCCAGGGTTTCCATGGCCAGGTAGGGGTGCACAGCTTCGGCGCCGTAACCCGCCAGCACGGCGAAGTGGTGCACTTCGCGGGCGGTGCCCGTCTCAACCACCAGGCCTGCCGTGGTGCGCAGGCCTGCGCCCACCAAGTGCTGGTGGATGGCCGACAGGGCCAGCAGCGCGGGGATGGCCACTTGCGTGGCGCTCACGGCGCGGTCGCTGATGATCAGGATGTTGGCACCGCCCTTGATGGCGTCCACTGCCTGTGCGCACAGCGAGGCCAGCTTGGCTTCCACGCCCTCACGGCCCCAGTCCAGCGGGTAGGTGATGTCGATGGTGGCGCTCTTGAACTTGCCTTGGGTGTACTGCGCAATGTCGCGCAGCTTGGCCATGTCGGCAAAGTCGAGCACGGGCTGGCTCACCTCGAGCCGCATCGGTGGGTTGACCTGGTTGATGTCCAGCAGGTTGGGCTTGGGGCCGATGAAGCTGTTGAGCGACATCACGATGGCCTCGCGGATCGGGTCGATCGGCGGGTTCGTCACTTGGGCGAACAACTGCTTGAAGTAGTTGTACAACGGCTTGTTCTTGCCCGAGAGCACGGCCAGCGGGCTGTCGTTGCCCATGGAGCCGATGCCTTCTTCGCCGTTCTTGGCCATGGGCGCCATCAGGAACTTGATGTCTTCCTGGGTGTAGCCAAAGGCCTGCTGGCGGTCCAGCAGGGGTAGGTCAGCAGCCTGGGGCGCAGCCGCCTGGGCACCGGCTTCGATGCTGTCGAGCTTGATGCGCAGGTTCTCGATCCACTGCTTGTAGGGCTTGGTGTTGACGACGTTGGCTTTGAGCTCGTCGTCGTCGATCATGCGGCCTTGTTCCAGATCGATCAGGAACATCTTGCCGGGCTGCAGGCGCCACTTGCGCACAATCTTGTTCTCAGGCACAGGCAACACGCCCGACTCGGAGCCCATGATGACCAGATCGTCGTCGGTGATGCAGTAGCGCGAGGGGCGCAGGCCGTTGCGGTCGAGCGTGGCGCCGATCTGGCGGCCATCGGTGAACACGATGGAGGCCGGGCCGTCCCAGGGCTCGAGCATGGCGGCGTGGTATTCATAGAAGGCGCGGCGGCGCTCGTCCATGGTGGTGTGCTGCTCCCAGGGCTCGGGGATCATCATCATCACGGCCTGGCTGATGGGGTAGCCCGCCATGGTCAGCAATTCCAGGCAGTTGTCGAACGTAGCGGTGTCGGACTGGTCGGCGAAGCTGATGGGGTACAGCTTTTGCAGGTCGGCCGCCAGCACGGGCGATGCCATCACGCCTTCGCGGGCCTTCATCCAGTTGTAGTTGCCCTTGACGGTGTTGATTTCACCGTTGTGCGCCACATAGCGGTAAGGGTGGGCCAGCGGCCACTCGGGGAAGGTGTTGGTGGAGAAGCGCTGGTGCACCAGGCCGATGGCCGAGATGCAGCGCTCGTCGGACAGGTCCTTGTAGTACACGCCCACCTGGTCGGCCAGCAGCAGGCCCTTGTAGACCACGGTGCGGCTGGACATGGACGGAACGTAATATTCCTTGCTGTGCTTGAGCTTGAGGGCCTGGATATTGGCGCTGGCCGTCTTGCGGATCACGTACAGCTTGCGCTCCAGCGCGTCCTGCACGATCACGTCGTTGCCACGGCCGATGAAGACCTGGCGCAGGATGGGCTCCTTCTTGCGCACGGTGGGCGACATGGGCATGTCCACATTGACCGGCACATCGCGCCAGCCCAGCAGCACCTGGCCTTCGGCCTTGATGGCACGCTCCATCTCCTGCTCACAAGCCAGACGCGAGGCATGCTCCTTGGGCAAGAAGATCATGCCGACGCCATATTCGCCAGACGCTGGCAAGGTCACGCCTTGCTTGGCCATTTCTTCACGGTACAGCGCGTCGGGGATCTGGATCAGGATACCGGCGCCGTCGCCCATCAGCGGATCGGCCCCCACAGCGCCACGGTGGTCGATGTTTTCCAGAATCTTCAGGGCCTGCGTCACGATGTCGTGGCGCTTGATGCCCTTGATGTGGGCCACAAACCCGAGGCCGCAGGCGTCGTGTTCGTTACCCGATGAATACAAACCGTGTTGTTGCAGATGCTGGATCTCGGCAGCCGTGGTCATGGCGCACTCCTCATATTTTTCGCAGGGATGCCGAGATTAGTGCATTGCAGCATATTTTGGCAAGTGATTTAATTGGGGTCAGATCCCAATTTATCAAATCAAGAACAGAGCTGCCAAATTATTGGGGACACGTCAAAATATATAGCACTCTATCTATATGCGATAGGCGCATCATCCGATTTTTATGTGTTTTCAGAAATTCGAGGTCTGCCTGGCATTCCCCGGATCACACGACGCGGGGTCTGCTGTTGCAGTCCATCGAGGAATTCGGCATCGCCCAAGGCCCACCCACTGAGTGCTGAATCGGTCAGAGATGTTTGCATCGACGCTCCCAGGCCAGCCTGCACCAGCGCCGCATAGGTCGCTTCGCGCGCAAACGGGGTGTTGCCCAGCGCCCAATACAGCGCATGAGGCGTCAACCACCGGTCGTTGCGCAAACCGCGCCAGTGAGCATGGCTGGACCAGCGGTAGTCCGTGGGTTGCTGCACCAGTCCGGCCCGCACAGGGTTGAGATCTAGGTACACCATGCACGCCAGCAAGTACCGTTCCGGCTGCAATATCGTGGAACGGTAGCGGCCCTCCCACAGGGTTCCGCTACGGGCATGCCGACGGTTGAAATATTGCACGTACCGGCGCCCCACCGCTTGCATCATCTGGGGTAGCCCGTCAGGCGTAGCAGGCGTGACCAGCAGGTGAAAGTGGTTGTCCATCAGCACATAGGCGTGGACGGCCACTGCATATTTCTGCGCGCTGTCCACCAGCAATGCCAGCAGGGCGTCGAAGTCCTCCACTCCGTCAAAGATGGGCTGGCGATTGTTACCCCGCAGGATGACGTGGTGCAAATGACCCGGCAG
The DNA here is from genome assembly GCF_028680575.1 of Acidovorax benzenivorans. Classification (GTDB taxonomy): domain Bacteria; phylum Pseudomonadota; class Gammaproteobacteria; order Burkholderiales; family Burkholderiaceae_C; genus Acidovorax; species Acidovorax benzenivorans. The sequence goes on from NZ_JAPCKI010000013.1 coordinate 122,347, forward strand.
GGTCAGGCGTGGCAAACGGGCCATGGGTCTTGATCAGGAATGTGATATCCACGATCATAGACCTGTCCCCGATTTTCAATCGATGGAAGCGGACGATGGGTTGCATCTACCAAAGAAACGCAGATGCGTAGGCAGGCAGGACACCCTTGCGCGCCTTCTTGCCACCATCATCAGTGCGTGACCATGTCCTCCGCCAAAGACTGGTCAGCGCCCACGCCGAACCGTCCCCCCATGGCATGCTCCAAGCCAAATTCACCGAGAAGCGCTCGCAATCGTTCGGCTGCACTGCGTTTTTTCTGTCCGGTGTATCGCGCAATGATGAGCTCATTCTTCATGCTGTGCTCCCACCCCACCAGCTCGGTCACAGTAACCTGGTAGCCACTGGCCTCCAAGTACAGGCAGCGCAGCACATTGGTCACCTGGCTGCCCAGTTCGCGGGTGTGCAAAGGGTGGCGCCACAACTCTGCCAAGGGCGTGCGCGCCAACTGCAGGGCCTTGCCTTGGCGCAGACAGGTCGCCATCTCCGCCTGGCAGCAGGGCACCAGGACCATGACCCGCGCCTTCTTTTGCAGCCCAAAGGCAATCGCATCGTCGGTAGCGGTGTCGCAAGCGTGCAAGGCCGTAACCACATCAATCTGGGCAGGCAACTCACGGGCGTCGGCCGATTCAGCCACCGACAGATTGAGGAACGACATCCGCTCAAAGTGAAGGCGCTGGGCCAGCACCCGCGACTTCTCTACCAGCTCGGCCCGGGTCTCTACCCCATAGATATGTCCATGTCCCAGCGCCTTGAAATACAGGTCGTACAGGATGAAGCCCAAATAGGACTTGCCCGCCCCATGGTCAGCGAGCGTGGGGCCGCCAGCGTGGACGGGCAACTCTGCCAGCAAGGGCTCGATGAAATTGAACAGGTGGTACACCTGCTTGAGCTTGCGACGCGAGTCCTGATTGAGGCGCCCTTCGCGCGTGAGAATGTGCAGCTCCTTGAGCAGCTCGATGGATTGGCCGGGCCGCAATTCTTGCAGTTCAGCGCCTTCGCTTTGGGGCTGACCTTTGCCTCGGACCCGCTGGCCGGCCGTCACCGAAGATGGTTTTTGTTGCTTCATAGGACGTCACCTTGTGTTGGCTGACCACTGCCGCCGACAGTATTTACAGCCACCTTCTCGCCCTCAGCACCGTGGGGGCCGACATCCAATGCCTGCCAGCCGACCATGCCCATGCCCTCCAGCACTTCCATGTTGCGCTCAAAGATGGCCTCTGCCTCTGGGTACACCTCCACGGCACGGTCGATGCTGCTCTCTCGCAGCAAATGCAGCATGGGGTAAGGGGAGCGGTTGGTGCAATTGGTCACGTCGTCCACGTCGGTGCCCGCAAACTGGAACTGGGGGTGAAAACTCGCCACCTGGAGCGTGCCCTCTAACCCCAGAGCGTGCAGCAGATCCTCCGCCGCCCCCAGGAAGTCATTGAAATCGAGAAAGTCCTGCAGGCAGCGCGGCATCACCAGCAAGGTGGTGTCCCTGACTTCTGCAGGGGTGCTTGCCAGCTCCACGAGTTGTTCGCGCAGCAGTTCCAGCACCTCCTGCGTAGTCGCAGCCAACGTCACCACATAGTGAATCTGCCCTTTGACATGAACCGCCTTTGCAAAAGGACAAAGATTCAACCCAATCACCGCCCTCTCCAGCCACCTGACGGTGTCATGAATATAGGGCTCAATGGAAGGAAGCGAAGGAGACGCCGCGTCAGCAGCAGTGATGGAGGGTGTCATGAACGCGCGCGGAAGCGCTGAAGATAGAACGAGGATTTTATCGGCCCAGTGCATCTGACGATCGCGCGGCAGCAGCTACACCAGTGTCAGATCCCCATATGATCGACCGACGCACGCTCACAAATGAGTGGCATTTCACCGAGTCGGCGAGTGAACCGATCACTCACTCAATCAACCGCCCTCTTTTCTGCAAGGCCGTCTCCATTGCGTGCATGAATGCCCTCTTCGAGGGACTGCGCGGACAAACCTTACAGTCATCAGGATGCGCTGCACCCTGAGCCGAGGGAAATCGTAACCAGGCTCTGAGAAGTTTCTTGCTACTCCTGCAGCAGTCGGCGCCCCGTAAGGCGCTCATGCTCTCGCCCCGCAAAGCGATCCGTCATCCCCGCAATAAAGTCGGCCACGGCCCGTGCTCGCCCCAGCCCATCACCCGCAAGCGCCTGTGCGGCGAACGCCGCTTTCATTTCTTGGGGATTGGTGATGTAAGCCCCAAACAGTTCGCGCACAATTTCTTGGGCATGGCCGGTGGTCTCCATCACTCGCGGATGCCGGTAGAGATGTCTGAAGAGAAACTGCTTGAGCACGGAGGACCGTTCGCGCATGTCGTCGCTGAAGCGCACCAGGACGGGGAGCATCCGCACATCATCAGGATGGGTAGGCGCGTGCGCACGTAGTGCCGCTTTTGTGGTGTCGATCACGTTATACACCTGCGCACTCAGCATCCGCCGGATCGCCTCGTACAACAGCCGGCGGTGCATCGACAATTCGGCAAGAGCGGGATGCTCCCTCAGCGCTGACCAGCGATACGCATCGAACAAGGGAACATCCTGCAACTGAGAAAGGGTGATCAGCCCTGAACGTACACCGTCATCAATGTCATGCGCGTTGTACGCAATCTCATCAGCCAGGTTGCACAACTGAGCCTCCAGGCTTGGCCGCTCATTGCGCAAGAACCGAGCGCCAACTCCGTCAGGCTCCAATTCTTCCAACTGCCTAGCGTGCGTGCGCGAGCAATGCTTGAGAATTCCTTCGCGGGTTTCGAAAGTGAGGTTCAGTCCGTCGTACAACGGATAGCGCTCCTCCAACTGATCCACAACCCTCAGACTCTGAAGATTGTGCTCAAAGCCACCAAAGTCGGCCATGCAGCCATTCAAGGCGTCCTGCCCAGCATGCCCAAATGGCGTATGCCCCAAATCATGGGCCAACGAAATGGCCTCGACCAAGTCCTCGTTGATCTGCAGCGACCGGGCAATAGAACGGCCCAGTTGAGCAACCTCTAAGGAATGGGTCAACCGCGTACGGAACAGATCGCCCTCATGATTGAGAAATACCTGGGTCTTGTAAACAAGCCGACGGAAAGCCGTGGAATGCACGATTCGATCGCGGTCGCGCTGGTACTCGGTTCGGGTGGGGGCAGGTTGCTCCGTGTAGCGCCGACCTCGAGTAGCGCCAGGATGGCAAGCGAAAACAGCAAGGGCAGTTGGTGCGGTCAAAACAGCCGCCACCATTCAAAGAACATCTCAAAAAGCCACTCAATTGACTGCATCAGAAATCTCATCGGCAGCAGGCATCGATGACCTCACTCACCAAGCCGTCGGGGGCAGAGCGGACCACCGCCTTACCGGGACTTTCGATCAGAACAAACCTGATCTCACCAGCCTCAGATTTTTTGTCGCCGCGCATCAGCTGTAGATAGCGCCATGCGTTGTTTTTGTCATCCAGAATTGGCCCATGTGTCGGCAAACCTGCCCGGCGGATCAACGACACCAAACGTTCCACAAAAATCTCGTCCACCAACCCGAGCCGACGCGACAACTCTGCAGCCATCACCATCCCGGCCGCAACTCCCTCTCCATGTAACCAGACACCGTAGCCCATACCAGCCTCAATGGCGTGACCAAAGGTGTGGCCAAAATTCAAAACGGCGCGCAAACCAGATTCGCGCTCATCCTCCCCCACTACGGCCGCCTTGATCTCGCAACTGCGGCGAACCGCACGGGCGAGAGCAGCGCTTTCGTGGGCCATGAGGTCATCCATAGATCGCTCCAACCAGTCGAAGAAGTCCATATCGGCAATCGGGCCGTACTTGATCACTTCTGCCAAGCCTGCACTGAACTCACGTGCAGGTAGCGTAGCCAGCACATCAAGATCACAGACCACGCGCTGAGGCTGATAAAAAGCACCCACCATATTCTTCCCCAGCGGGTGATTAATGCCGGTCTTTCCTCCCACTGAAGAATCCACCTGCGAAAGCAGGGTCGTGGGGACCTGCACAAAAGGCACACCGCGCATGTAGCTGGCAGCGGCAAAACCCGTCATGTCACCCACTACGCCACCGCCCAATGCGAACAACACAGTCTTCCGATCACAGCCCTGTTCCAGCAAAACATCAAAAATTCTCTGCAGGATCTGCCAGCTCTTATGCTCCTCACCGTCCGGCAGTTGCAATTCATAAATTTTTGAATAGCGGCCCGTCAGAGCCTTCCGCAGCGCAGCGGCATAGAGAGGCGCAACAGTGGTGTTACTGACAATCAGAGCAGCGCTGGCGCGGGGCAATCCTTCGTAGGAGGTCGGCTCAGCCAGCAAGCCACCACCAATGACGATACGGTAGCTACGCGCGCCAAGGTCAATCGAAACTTCTTGAGCCATTGAGAGCATGAATATTTTCAAGTATGGAACATTAGGACCGGCACGGCTCAGACGCTGATGCGAGACATCTCGCCAGTCTATTTAGGTTGGATCTCAGAGGAGATTTTGACACTAACCGATCAAATGGACACCTCGAGCCCCGCTCTTCACAAAACGCACACCAAGAAGTGAATCGCCCCGGTTTTCGCGGAGGCTCAACACTCTGAGAGGATTGAGCCATGAAGAAGACGAACAAGTTCTCGCCGGAGGTGCGTGAGCGCGCAGTGAGGATGGTTCAGGAGCAGCGCGGGGAGT
>NZ_JAPCKI010000014.1 GCF_028680575.1 Acidovorax benzenivorans
AACGTTCCGTCAGATTGTTCGGTGCCACCCCATGGTGCTGAAGAATGGCTTGAGCCGGATGCGGGGTGACTCGCACGTCCGGTTCTTAGGGGGCGGCGGCGCAGCAATGCGCCGCTGCTACCCGACGCCGTGATACGGTGAAGGGAACAGCAAGACCGCCTACCCACCTCTAACAAGGGCACGGATAGGCATGCGCAGCACGCAGGCCCTCAAGGGCCGGAGGCGTCAGGGATCAAAGCCGAAAGGCCGCAACTCGGAACGAGGTGCGGGGCAACGCCCGCGAGCCCGGCGGTGCATTGCACCGGACGCACAGTTCGGCACCCTTGGTTTATACGTCGGTACTGTGTTGACGCGCATAGGATAGAAGAATCTTTTTGTTACTATTGTGAGAAGCACTTCAATAGGTATTCGGGGCTTGGAGGACGAGGGTACGGGGAACAGCGATGAAACGTCGCGGATCGTTGATGAGCTGTGATAGCTGGCTTGCCCTTTTGGGCGAGCGCCTCCGGCAGTTCAATTGACAGAAAAATGGACATGGGGACTTGAGCATGGCAGAGGCTTCCGCCGATCAATACGCCGCAGGCGAGCAAGGCTTGGGATACATCTATCAGCCTCGCTTCGGTCTGCTGAAGCTTTTGCAGTTGCCGGAGAGTACGTCGATCCTGATTGAAAAGGACGATGACCTTGACTTCATTGACAAGGACGGTGTCAAGACCCTGGCTTCCCTCAAACACAAGGGGATCGGCGATCGCCTGACGGACCTATCCACAGACTTCTGGAAGTCGGTCCGAATCTGGCTGGCACGCTACAACCGAGACGGGCGCAGCGAAGCTAGCCTTCGTTTTTTTCTGTTCTCGACGGGCACTGTTTCAAGCACGTCCTTCTTGCGGCGCTTCCTGCTGGAATCGCCTGCGGAAGACGGCGAGGTTATGTCGCTGTCACAGATCGCGTCCTATGTCCTTGCCAAGACCGAGTCGAAACTCATCGGTTCAATTGCCGAAGAGTTCCATAAACTCAACGACGACGAAAAAGAGGATTTCCTCTCACGCATCGTGATATTTGATAGCGGACCTCGCATCGAGGATGTGCCGTCGATCATCAAAGACCAGCACATGCGCAGCATCCGGCGAGACAACCGAGACGCCATCTTTGAGCGTCTCGAAGGCTGGTGGAATGACACCATCGTCAATCTGTTGGTCGGAAAGCGCACCGACCCAATCTTCGGCTACGAGATATCCGACAAGCTTTCCGCATTTGCCGAAGAGTACAAGTCAGACAACCTCCCTATTACATTCAGAGGGAGGGTGCCCGCTGGAGAAATCGACGCAGACAACGATCCGCGACTTTTCGTTGCGCAACTGCGAGAAATTGGTATTGCTTCCAACCGCATCCGCAACGCCATCCTGGATTACTACCGTGCTTTCGAGCAGCGGTCTTCCTGGGCTCGCGAGAGCCTCTTGGTCTCGGGGGAAATGGAAGAGTACGAAGACCGTCTTGTCGATGAATGGAGCCGCTACCGAGACGTGATTTTCGAAGAGCTCGATGAGCAAAGCGCTGACGCGGTTCTGCTGGAAGCAGGCAAAGCGCTGTATCGCTGGGTGGACCTGGAGAGTGGCAATAGCAGCACGCTTCGCATCAGGGAGCGTGTGACCGAACCCTACGTGGTGCGTGGCGGATTTCATATCCTCGCCAACAGCCGGCCGCTGCCAAGGGTTTATTGGCACCCTCGCTTCCTTGATCGTGTTGGTCAGGTGTTGGGGGCAACGGCATGAAGCGATGGGATCAACGACCGTTCGAAGTCAGAAATCTTTTCAATCCCGCCTTCTGTGGCCTTGTGCTCTTCAGGGCATTGCTGGGCTATGAGGAAGAGAACCCGAATGGCATGCCGTTTTCTCTGGCGCTGCTGGTGCTGCCGCTGTGTCTGCAGAAAGACGCTCGTCAAGTGATCGCGGGAAACTCTCGCAGCTATCTGCTGAAGATCGTCGAGAAGAATCCTCAGCTACTGGTCGGTTTCGCCGACCGCGCCAGCGACATGCTGCCATTTGCGCTTGAGGCTTTCGGTGTGCTGATAGAACGGGGGTGTTTTGTCGTGTCGCAGGATGGCCGGTTGAAGACCGTGCCGGGCCGAGTTCGAAAGTCGGTGACAGGGACTGACGAATCGGTCTCCTGTCAGCGTGTGGCACGCATCGTTGGAAAAGAATTTGCCCGCATCGCAGACCGCGTGACGGTGTACACGACCTTTGGAATACGCCCATGAAGATCAAGTCGATTCATATCTACAGTCACGACGGCCAGCGCCGGGATCTTCAGTTCAAGGTCGATGGCCTGAATGTCATCACGGGTCGCTCCTCCACCGGAAAATCAGCACTCTCCGAGATTATTGAATATTGCATGGGTCGATCGACCTTCAATGTCCCGGAAGGCATCATTCGCGACAAAGTGGCGTGGTTCGCTGTGATCTATCAGTTTCCCAAAGAACAGGTGTTGATCGCGAAGCCCACGCCAACTGCTGGCGGGACGAGCTGCAGTACCGCCATGCAGCGACGGGGAAGTCAGCTGGCAGTCCCTGACTTCAAGGATCTGGTGGTCAATACCGATGACGATGCAGTGGTAGCACTGCTGTCGCGGTTGCTCGGCATCCCGGAAAACCGAACCGATGTCGCGATCGAGCACAGCCGAGAGAGCTATGACGCGAACGTCAAGCACACGTACTACTACCTGTTCCAGAAACAAGGCATTGTCGCCAACAAGGACCAACTCTTCTATCGTCAGAATGAAGGGTTTCAGCCGCAGGCGATCCGCGACACGCTGCCGATACTGCTTGGCATTTCCTCCAGCGATCGCTACGAACTGGAAGTCAAGCTGCGCGCTGCACAGCGGGAGCTGAGGCTCAACGCCAAGCTCCTGGAGCAAGCCCGCGACGCCATTGACACGTCCCAGCAGAAGGGCATCGGTCTTTTCTCAGAGGCCAAGACGGTAGGCATCATTGGACCGGAGAACCAACAGGTTGGGGCTGATGGCGTGATCGACGCCTTGCGCACTGCCTTGGAATGGAAGCCCGCCTCGGTTCCCGAGGATGACGGTCACCGGATATCCCGGCTCGAAGAAGAGATCGGCCAGCTACGCAAGGACCGGCGCGAGGTCCAGTCCAGGATTGATGCTGCCCGCCAGTTCTCGAAGCAGGCCGGTGGTTTTGAAAACGAGGCGCTGGAGCAGAAAGATCGGCTCGCGTCCATCAAGGCTCTTCCCAAGAATCCTGAGACGGGGGAATGGCAATGGCCATTCTGCGAAGCGAATCTGGCCCTGGAGTCGCCTATAGCGAAAGTGCTCCTCAACGAACTGGCAACACTTGACGAGGAAATGAGCATTGTGGCCGGTCAACGCCCCAAGCTGGAGGCATACCTGACCGAACAGGATGACAAGGTGCGAGAAGTCGTAGACGCGATCAAGAACAAGGACGCGGAGCTTTCTGCTGCGATCGCCGCGAATGAAGTTATTGCGCAAATGGGGACGCGCAACAATGCAGCGGCTCGGGTTGTGGGCCGCGTCAGCTTGTTCCTGGAGAATCTTGTCCCCAATGCGGAACTGGCCTCGCGCGAGGCAGAGCACCGCCGTCTGAAATTCAAGGTCGAGGAACTGGAGAAGAAGGTTGGTGCCGACGACAGCCACGAGCGACTGATTTCCATCCTGAACAACATTTCAGCGCAAGTGTCACGGTACATCCAGACCTTCGAGGCGGAGTTCAGTGCCTACCCTGCGAGGCTTGATCTCAGCCAGCTCACGATCGTCTTCGATCGTCCGGATCGTCCAGTACCGATGAGTCGAACTGGCGGCGGCGAGAATCATCTGGCGTACCACCTCTCAGCATTGTTGGCTCTGCATCTCTTCGCCGCGAATAACAACTGCCCGATTCCTCAATTTCTTCTCATCGACCAGCCAACGCAGGTTTATTTCCCCTCGGAGAAGGTCTATCAGGAGGCGGATGGATCTGTCCAGAAAACGGAGGCGGACGCCGATCTGGCTGCGGTGCGTCGGTTATTCGAACTGTTGCTGAAGTTCACGCAGGACGATGTTCCGGGTTTCCAGCTCATCGTGACCGAACACGCGAACCTTCGAGATCAATGGTTCCAGGACGCTTTGGTTGAGCAGCCATGGACCAAGCCGCCAGCGCTGGTACCGGAAGATTGGCCTTTGCTGCCACGGTCATCGTCGTGACCAGAAGTAGGGAAGAAGCAGCATGACCAACAAGATTCCGAACTCCGTCATTGGTGCTGTTTCTTCTGTTCTCGCCGAGCACTACTACAGCCATTCGACACTGAACTCTCTGTTCATGGAAAGTGGTGCGCCGGGAGGCGTGCCCGAAGGAAACTGCGAAACGAAGTGCAGCAGTTGGCTTCGGCGCTGCAACGATGACTCCACCGTTGATCCCATGCAAGTGCTCGGCCAGGTCATCCAGAAGTTCATGGACTTAGAGCCCGATGACTGGAATCAGAAGATTGGCCCCGGACAAGAGCGCATCCGAGCCAGTTTGGCGAAGAACCAGTTGACCTATCAGATGAACGGGTTCATCACTCTGGCAGGAGCGAGCCCGGCTGCAAAGTCACTCGCAGATTTTTTCAAGGCGGGCGACTTTTCGTCTATCGAGGCAGAGTTCGAACGTGCTATCTCGCAAGTTGATCGCGATCCGCACGCAGCGATCACGGCATCCAGTGCCATCATTGAAGCGCTGTGCAAGACCTACATCGAAACGCGCCAACTGGACATGCCAACCATGCAAACCATCGGCCCGCTTTGGAGGGTGGTGCAACAGCATCTTGGCCTGAACATTGATCGCACCCTCCAAGATGACCAAAAGAGAATCTTGCAGGGCCTTGCGTCCATCGTCGATGGCATAGGCGCTTACCGAACCCACATTGGGTCGGCACATGGACGCGGCATCGAGCCGCCTAAAATCGTGGTGTCAGAGGCGCGCTTGGCGGTTCATGCTTCGCACACCATTGTGATTTTCGTGATGGAGCGCTGGCTCGGCGCGATGCGTAGTGTTTGAACGGGCTGCGGCCATGTCGATTGAGCCGGCAAGCCAGTGGTTCAGGCGTGCGACACGACGGGTTCGGCAGGCGCGACAGACAGCCGCATACCCACCGCATGCAGCACGGCCAGCAAGGTCTTGAGCGTCGGGTTGCCTGTCGGCGACAGCGCCCGATAGAGTGCTTCACGGGTGATTCCCGCCTCCTGGGCGACCATCGCCAGTCCGCCGTAGGCCTCGGCCACGTCACGCAGCGCGAGCAGGCCTACCGCGCGATGCTCTGGGTTGTCCAGTTCTTCCAGCGCGGATTTCAGGTACTCGACCGCAAAGCCTCGATCGGCACGCAGTTCGGCAATGGTGGCCTCGCTATGGGAGACCGAAGCGGCATGTTTGCGATTGCTCATGTATTTCTCCGTTTCCAGTCCAACCAGTATTCCTTGGCCCGCTTGATGTCCGCATCCTGCGAGCGCTTGTCGCCGCCACACAGCAAAATAACCAGCGCTGCGCCGTGTCGGCCGACGTACACGCGATAGCCGGGACCGATATCCTCGCGCAGCTCCAGGACACCTTCGCCGACCGGCTTGATGTCGCCAAAGATGCCCAGAGACACCCGCCGGAAACGGATTTCCAGCTTGGCCCGAGCCCGTGCATCCCGCAGATCGGCCAACCAGTCGGTCAGCGGCACCGCACCATCCACACGTTGGTATCGCCGGATTTCAATCATGGCTCGGTCTCCATTGTAACTTATAGATCACAAACATCAAGGGCCACCTTCATGGCGCAAGCTCAGCCGGCATGTCGGTTGCGCGCTTGCTACCGGGCGGGACTGCGCGATTGCCGTCCTTGCGATGCCGAAACGGCTTGTAGCCAGCGACCGGACTCTTTGGCTCCTGGATCACTGAAGCCGGGGGCGGAACGTCGATGGCTGGCGACGGCCGCGCTTCGATCACGATCTTGCGCCGGCTCGCAACCAGTTCGGCAGCTGCGCGAATGGGATCGTCTTCGGTGTGAACGTACCGCATGAACATCGTGACCGTCTTGTGCGCCGTCAGCGCCATGCCGACTTTCACGGGGACGCCTGAGTTGGCGATGTCCGTCGCCGCGCGGTGGCGGATGCCGTGCGTTCCGACATGTGGAACGCCAGCGCGATTGAGGACGCGCCGCCATGCTTGGTAGTAGGAGTTGGCGGTCAGCGATTTCTTGTGATTGAAGATCGACGGGCAGACATAGGGAGAATTCTCGTAGCGCGCCGCATTGGATAGGAGTCGATGCGCTTCCTCGCTCATGGGCTTGGACATGTCGCCAGTCTTGCTATCCGGCCAGACCACGCGCTTGTTGGGCAGGTCGATCCAGTCCCACTCCAGCAGCAGGATCTCCGACATCCGGGCGGCGAACTCGAACTGCAGGCGAATTGCCAGAGTCAGCGTCGGATGTTCCAGCCCTTCGGCATCGGCCTTTTCGAGATAGGCGAACAACTGCGCCATCTGCGCGTCAGTGATCAGGCGCGTCTTGCCTTTCTCGGGGTACTTCGGAACGTGCCGGCAGGGATTGGAGCCATCGGGCCGGTAGCCCCACAGTTCGGCGAGGTTGAACATCTTGCGAATGCAGCCGAGCACTCGATTGGCCTGGATGGGCGACTTTTCCTTGCGCTTCATCAGCGCCGTCACATCCAGGCGGGTGACGTCCGCCACCTTCATGTGGCCGAAGGCCGGAATGATCGAGCGGTCGATCTGATGCTGGTACGAACGTTGGGTGCTCGGTTTGTTGCGGGTCTTGGAGTAGTCCTCCATGAAGCGGGTGCACAGTTCGGCAACGGTCGGCGCCTTGCGCGCCTCCGCCTTCCGACCGCCGGGGTCGCCACCACGACGGACCTCGGCCAGCCAGTCTTGTGCGAGCGTGCGGGCTTGCTCGACGGTTAGTTCTCCGAACAGCCCAAGCGACGGCTTGCGGCGCTCGCCAGCGTTGGTGCGATACTGCACCATGAACACCTTCCGGCCTGTGGGGGTCACCTTGCACAGGAAGCCCGGAACCAGTGTGTCGCGCAGTTCCACGTCAGTGGATTGAGGCTGTGCCGCATCGACCGCCGTTTTCGTCAGTTTGATCTTGGCCATGATTGCTCCTTGGAATTGCCCGATTTCCAGGAGCTAGGCAGGAGCCAAGCGAAAGGGAACCGGGTCGATTTGCATCAAGCACCCGGGTATCATCAAGATAAGATGTCCCTGTGAAAACCTGTCCCAGGGGGCTCGATCCAAGCCCGGAGGGCCTCGGTGCAGTACCGATTCTTCGGCTTAAAATCCGCCGCTTTCCTGAAAAGGGGCGTGCCGGTTCGACCCCGGCTCGGGGCACCACTACGATTCAATCATGTCAAGTTACAACGCTCCCTTCGAAATCCACGTCCACGGACAGGTCCCTTTGCGTGCTGATGCCAGTTTTGACCAGCTCCAGGAGGCGCTCAAACCCCTGTGGAAGTACGCTGGAGCCCGCTCGCTGGCCGATGGCGCTGCCAGCGCCTATGAGGAAGAGCCCGGCATCAAATACGACGCGCAGGAACACTTGCTGCAGATGTGCTGGACGGTGCGCGGTGACGAGGATTTCCGTCAGTCGCTCGACGAGATGTGCATGAGCCTCAATGAACTGGCTGAGCAGGGTGCTGCCATTGAGGTCACCTTCTACGACACCGACTTTGATGAAGACGAAGAAGAGCAGGGCGCCGAGTCGCGCGACGACTTCGTGATGCTCTTCGTCGGCCCCACGCCCGCTGCCATCATGCAGGTGCAGCGCGATCTGCTGGTGCAGGACGTTGTGAACATGATGGAGCGCCACTTTGATGGCGCCGAGTTGGGCGGTGTGGTTGCTGAGATCGATAAACTGTTCAGCCAGCGTTTTGATGCCCTGGTGAACTCGCTGGAGATCGGCAAGCCCCCGCGTGGCCCTGGCGGCGCGGGTGCTGGTCACGGCGGCGGCAGTGGTGGTGGCCGTCGTCCGCGCCACTTGCACTGATCCGCGTGGGCGTGTTACGCAGCGCTTTGGCGCGTGCAGTGCTGCGCTTCTCCCCCAGATATCTCCCGGGCGTTGGGTAAATTCTCGGAGCACTTCGGCGCCCCTGTGCTATCGCGTCGCACCACGCCTTTCCCGTCGCTGCCTTGTCCTCCATGAGCACTGATCTTCCGTATCTGCGTTCCTACCCTGCTTCGTTGCAGGATCAGGCGCGCGATCTGCTGGCACAGGGCAAGCTCGGAGCAGTGCTGCAGCGCAAGTACCCGCAGGCGCATGCCGTGCGCAGTGACAAGGCGCTCTACGACTATGCGCAGGAGCTCAAGGCGCGCTACCTGCGCAATGCAGGCACCATCAACAAGGTGTTGTTCGACAACAAGATCCATGTGGTGCGCCACGCGCTGGGTTTGCACACGGCCGTGTCGCGCGTGCAGGGCAACCGGCTGGCGGCCAAACATGAGATTCGCATTGCCGCGATGTTCAAACAGGCGCCAGAAGAATTCCTGCGCATGATCGTCGTCCACGAGCTGGCCCACCTGCGCGAGAAGGATCACGACAAGGCCTTCTACCAGTTGTGTACCCACATGGAGCCGCAGTACCACCAGTACGAATTCGACCTGCGCCTGTACCTCATCCATGTGGAACAGGCAGGTACTCGGCTATGGGGCGGGGACGGTTCCTGAAGGCTCAGATGCGCAACGTCCGACAGATGCAAAAATAATAGCGGCTAGCGCTTATGAATCGGGCGCTAGGAGCAGTTTTGGGGCTGAATCAAGGTACTGAAACGCTTCGGCAGAGGCTGGGAGGCAGATTCAGCCAGCGCTCGGCTGCAGCTTCCATCATGGCTACGGGGCCCGTGGTGAGCAGTTGTACGGACGGCTGGCCCTCGCGGGATGCGGGCTGGTCGCTTGGGTGCGAAAGCGACGGCAAAGTAAGCAGGCCCGCAGCCTCCAGCAGCCGCCGCGTCTGGCGCGCCACGGGTTCTCCGGTTTCAATGAACTGAACGTCGGGGCCCACCAGCGCCCGCAACTCGTGGGCCACAAAGATGTAGTGCGTGCAGCCCAGCACCAGGGTGTCCATCTGCCCTGGGCCAGTACCAAAACCACCCATGGCTTGCAGATAACGTTGGCACAGAGCCCCAGTTTCCGTGGCAGGGACGGGACTGCCAGGGGCAATGGCTGGCAGTGCCACGCTGCGCTCAATGGCGTGCGCCAGGCCATCACAAGGCTGCACCACAAAATGGGCCTGATCGGCCAGCGAGGTCATGAGCTTGCCGAACTTGGCGCTGGTCAGTGTGCCCCGGGTGCCGATGACACCCACATGCCCTGTTTTGGTGACTGCAAGCGCGGGCTTGATGGCGGGCTCCAGGCCCACCAGGGGCAACTCCGGGTGGCTGCTGCGCACCTCATGAATGGCCGCCGCCGTGGCCGTGTTGCAGGCCACCACCAGGGCCTTGATGTGGTGCTGCTCACACAGATACTGGGTGATGGCATGAGTACGGGCGGCCACAAAGGCGTCACCGCGCTCGCCGTAGGGGGCGTTGGCGCTGTCGGCCAGGTACACGAATCGCTCGTTGGGCATGGCTGCCAACAGCATGTGCAGCACGCTCAGCCCGCCGACGCCGCTGTCAAATACACCGATGGGGGAAGAGGACTGCGGCATCGTGGAATCAAGCTCTAGCAGTTGGACAAGCCGTGGATTGTAGGAAAGACGGGGCTGCTGCGCTGGTGCGCCGCTTTCAGTCCACGAGTCCGTCGAAGGGATGTGAAAAAACCGCCCGAAGGCGGTTTTGTGGGGGCGTTCTCAGGGCTCGCAGTACAGTCGTGCCCCGGTGACCCCAAGCATCAGGCGGCGGCTACTTCAATGCCCTTGAACTCGCCCGAGGCGATGCGCTTTTGCCACTCGGCTGGGCCCGTGATGTGGGCGCTGGTGCCACCGGCGTCCACGGCCACGGTCACGGGCATATCCACCACGTCGAATTCGTAGATGGCTTCCATGCCCAGGTCGGCAAAGCCCACGACCTTGGCGGTCTTGATGGCCTTGCTGACCAGGTAGGCGGCGCCGCCCACGGCCATGAGGTAGGCGCTCTGGTGCTTCTTGATGGCCTCGATGGCGACCGGGCCGCGCTCGGCCTTGCCCACCATGGCGATCAGGCCGGTCTGGGCCAGCATCATCTCGGTGAAGCCGTCCATGCGCGTGGCGGTGGTGGGGCCTGCGGGGCCCACGGCTTCGCCCTTCACGGGGTCCACAGGGCCCACGTAGTAAATGATGCGGTTGGTGAAGTCCACGGGCAGCTTCTCGCCCTTGGCCAGCATGTCCTGGATGCGCTTGTGTGCGGCATCGCGGCCGGTCAGCATCTTGCCGTTGAGCAGCAAAGTGTCGCCAGGCTTCCAGCTGGCCACTTCTTCCTTGGTCAGCGTGTCGAGGTTGACTTTCTTGCTCTTGTTGTAGTCGGGTGCCCAGTTCACGTTGGGCCACAGGTCCAGGCTGGGGGGCGTGAGATACACGGGGCCCGAGCCGTCCATCACAAAGTGCGCGTGGCGTGTGGCGGCGCAGTTCGGGATCATTGCGATGGGCTTGCTGGCCGCGTGTGTGGGGTACATCTTGATCTTGACGTCCAGCACCGTGGTCAGGCCGCCCAGGCCTTGGGCGCCAATGCCCAGCGCGTTGACCTTTTCAAACAGCTCCAGGCGCAGCTCCTCGACCTTGTCGAGCGCGGGGCCGCCGGTCTTGGCGGCTTCGGCCTTGGCCTGCAGTTCATACATGTCCAGGTCGTCCATCAGGCTTTCCTTGGCCATGAGCACGGCTTTTTCCGCCGTACCGCCAATGCCGATGCCCAGCATGCCGGGCGGGCACCAGCCAGCGCCCATGGTGGGCACGGTCTTGAGCACCCAGTCCACCACGTTGTCGCCGGGGTTGAGCATGTACATCTTGGACTTGTTCTCCGAGCCGCCGCCCTTGGCCGCCACGGTGATGTCCACGGTGTTGCCTGGCACGATCTCGGTGAAGATCACGGCAGGGGTGTTGTCCTTGGTGTTCTTGCGGGCGAACTGCGGGTCGGCCACGACCGAGGCGCGCAGCGTGTTGTCGGGGTGGTTGTAGCCACGGCGCACGCCTTCGTTGATGGCGTCGTCCAGGCTGCCGCTGAAGCCTTCCCAGCGCACGTCCATCCCCACTTTCAGGAACACGTTGACGATGCCGGTGTCCTGGCAGATGGGGCGCTGGCCGGTGGCGCTCATCTTGCTGTTGGTCAGGATCTGCGCAATCGCGTCCTTGGCGGCTGGGCTCTTTTCGCGCTCGTAGGCGCGGGCCAGGTGGGCGATGTAGTCGGTGGGGTGGTAGTAGCTGATGTACTGCAGTGCGCCGGCAATGGATTCGATCAGGTCTTCTTGGCGAATGGTCGTCGTGGTCATGGCGGTGGGGGTTTTAGGGAAAACGCGAACCCCGAATTATCTCCCGGCGGGCTTGCGCGGGCCTGTCAGGGGCGATGGGGGTGGTAGCGCACCATGGCCTTCGGTGGGTATGCTGCGGGCTGGTGTTTCATTCATTCCCATCCGCTCACCGAGCGCGCAAGGCCCCATCGTGAAGACCTCTACCCCTGACGCGACCGCATACCGCACCGAAAAAGACACCTTCGGCCCCATCGATGTGCCTGCCCAGCGCCTGTGGGGGGCACAGACGCAGCGCTCGCTGCACCACTTCGCCATTTCTGGCGAGCGCATGGCGCCGGAGCTGATCCGAGCGCTGGCCCAGGTCAAGCGGGCCAGCGCCTATGTGAACAACGCGCTGGGCCTGCTCGATGCGGCCAAGACCACGGCCATCGTGGCGGCGGCAGACGAGGTGATCGAAGGCGGTCACCTGCAGGAGTTTCCGCTGGTGGTGTGGCAGACCGGATCGGGCACGCAGACCAACATGAACATGAACGAGGTGCTGGCCAACCGGGCGAGCGAGCTGCTGGGTGGCCCGCGCGGCGAAGCGCGCCTGGTGCATCCCAACGACGAGGTGAACAAGAGCCAGTCGAGCAACGACGTGTTCCCGACCGCCATGCACGTGGCGGCGGTGGACGCACTGATGCATCGCTTGCTGCCCGCGCTGCACGGCCTGCGCACCACGCTGGCGGCCAAGGCCCAGTCGTTTGACGACATCGTGAAGATTGGCCGCACGCATTTGCAGGACGCCACTCCGCTCACGCTGGGCCAGGAGATCTCGGGCTGGGTGGCGCAGCTGCAGCACGGCGAACAGCATGTGCGTGCCGCGCTGCCCCATTTGGGCGAGCTGGCACTGGGCGGCACGGCCGTGGGCACCGGGCTCAATGCACCGGCCGGTTATGCGCAGGCCGTGGCCAAAGAGCTGGCCGACCTGACGGGCCTGCCGCTGGTGACGGCGCCCAACAAGTTCGAGGCCCTGGCTAGCTGCGATGCGCTGGTGCATGCCCATGGCGCGCTCAAGACCCTGGCGGCCAGCCTGATGAAGATTGCCAACGACGTGCGCTGGCTGGCCAGCGGCCCGCGCAGCGGGCTGGGCGAAATCACCATCCCCGAGAACGAGCCGGGCTCGTCCATCATGCCGGGCAAGGTCAACCCCACACAGTGCGAGGCGCTGACCATGCTGTGTGCGCAGGTGATGGGCAACGACGTGGCCATCAACATCGGCGGGGCCTCGGGCAACTTCGAGCTGAACGTGTTCCGGCCCATGGTGATCCACAACTTCTTGCAGAGCGTGCGCTTGCTGGCCGATGGGATGGCCAGCTTCAACGAACACTGCGCCGTGGGCATCGAGCCTAACCAGGCGCGCATCGACGAACTGCTGGACCGGTCGCTGATGTTGGTGACGGCGCTCAACCCCCACATCGGCTATGACAAGGCCGCCTTCATTGCCAAGAAGGCGCACAAGGAAGGCACCAGTCTGCGCGAAGCGGCTGTGGCCTCGGGCCATGTGACGGGTGAGCAGTTTGACCAGTGGGTGGTGCCTGCGCAGATGGTGGGGCGTTGAGGCGGTGTGCGTTCCTTTTGCACAAATCTTGACAAAAATTTGAATGAAATGTGCAGATGGCGCTTTTGGAATATGCCTGAGCAGCTATCAAAACAATAGTAATTGGCCCTGGGGGTTTTGGGGACTGCGCCCATCAGGCTGCTGACGGACCCTCATGGTTTGGGTCTAGCGCAAACCCCACGCCATACACCGAGCGGATCCAGTCGCTGCCATCCGTGCTGGCGGCCTTGAGCTTTTTGCGCAGGTTCTTGATGTGGCTGTCGATGGCGCGTTCGTTCACATCCAGCGTGTCGTCATAGGCCTGGTCCAGCAGCTGGGCCCGCGAGAAGATGCGCCCCTTCTGGCGTGCCAGCACCTGCAGCAGCTTGAACTCGCGCCGCGTGAGGCCCAGTGGCGTGCCATGCAGCGTGGCCTGCCAGTGCGATTCGTCCAGCATCAGTGCGGCCAGCGATGCGCTGGCGGCGGATGGCGCCTGTGAAGCGGCGGTGCGGCGCAACACGGCCTTGACGCGGGCCACCACCTCGCGCGGCGAAAACGGCTTGCAGATGTAGTCGTCCGCGCCCAGCTCCAGGCCGATGAGGCGGTCTACCTCTTCGACGCGGGCGGTCAGCATGATGATGGGGTGCTGCGTGTGGCGCCGCGCCTGGCGCAATATCTCCAGGCCGTCGATGCCGGGCAGCATGATGTCCAGCAGCGTGAGGTCGGGCGGTGTGGTGATAAGGCTGGCCAGGGCTGCACGGCCTTCGGCCTGGTGCTCTACGGTGTAACCAGCGTGGCGCAGGTAGTCCACCACGATGGCGGCGATATCGGGTTCGTCT
Source organism: Acidovorax benzenivorans (assembly GCF_028680575.1). Lineage (GTDB taxonomy): Bacteria > Pseudomonadota > Gammaproteobacteria > Burkholderiales > Burkholderiaceae_C > Acidovorax > Acidovorax benzenivorans. Next base: position 13,831 of record NZ_JAPCKI010000014.1, read on the forward strand.
TCGACGACAAGGATGCGTGGGCTCATGGTGCCGTGTTGTCCAGAAGGGGCAGGGTCAGCGTGATGCGCAGCCCGCCCAGGGGCGAGGTGTCGGCAGTCAGCGTGCCGCCGTGTGCGAGCACGATGGCCCGGCAGATCGCCAGGCCCAGGCCCGAGCCGCCATGGTCGCGGTTGCGCGAGGTTTCTGCGCGGTACAGGCGGTCAAAGATGCGGGGTAGCTCGTGCTTGGGTACGCCGGGCGCGCTGTCGTCCAACTGCACCTGCAGCTGGGCGGCGGCATCGGCCGGTGGCAGCAGGCGCGCCGCAATGCGCAGCAGGCCGCCTGCGTCGGTGTAGCGCAGGCTGTTCTCCAGCAGGTTCAAAAACACCTGGTGCAGTTGCTGCGCGTCGCCGCGCACCAGGGGCGCGGGCTGGGCGGCGCCTTGTGCGGCCAGGGCGTCCAGGCCGCTGGTGTCCACATCAATGCCCGCCTGGGCCAGGCGGGGGCGCATGGAGGCCAGCGCTTCGTTCAGCAGCGACAGCGGGTGCACGGGCACCTGGGCCGACGGCGCGCTGGTGCCCACCGCATCCAGGCTGGCGCGCAAGTCGCCCACCAGCTGGATCAGGCGCATCACCTGCCGGTGCAGGCGCAGCGCGGTCTTGTCGTCAAAGGGGCGGATGCCGTCCTGCACGGCCTCGATCTCGGCGCGCATGGCGGCCAGGGGGGTGCGCAGCTCGTGGGCCACGTCGCCCAGCCATTGGCGGCGGCTGGCCTCGATGCTGCCCAGTTGTTCGGCCATGGTGTTGAAGGTGCGGGCCAGTTGGGCCAGTTCGTCGTTGCCGTGCACGGGCACGCGGGTGTGCAGGTGGCCCTGCGCAATGCCGCGTGCGCCGGTGGCCAGGGCCTCTACCGGGGCCAGCCAGCGCCGCGCCAGCCAGCCCGACAGCACCAGCGCTAGCGCCAGCCCGGCCAAGCCCGTCCACGCCACAAAGCCCAGGTGCTGGGCCAGAAAGGCCTGGTCTGCCTCGCTGCGCATGCCCTGCGGGGGCGCCAGCACCAGGTGCCCGATGGTCTGGCCGCCTGTGCCATGCAGCGCCAGGCGCGCCCCCCCCGGCTGGGGCGGCGTGCCAGCGACCCACTGGTCTTGTGCATCGAGCAGGCCCAGGCGGGGGTAGATGTCATCCGGGTGGCGCTGGGGTGGCGCGAAGCCCCGGTCCAGGGGGCGCAGGTCGCCGGGTGGGCGTGGGGGAGGGCTGTTGCCAAGGTCGGCGCTACTGCCTCCGCCACTGTCACTGCCGTTGGCAGGAGGGGCGTTGGCCGTGTCAGGGGGCTCTGAGGGGAGGCCGGGAGGAGCGGGGGGCTTAGCAAAGGGGTCCGCGCGGTCGGGGGGGAGTCCGCTTGGGGGGCGAGTGTTGTCCAGCCCGCGCGGGCCGCCGCCCGGGTGGGTCAGCCGTCCCCACAGGGCCGACTGCCCGCGCAGGCTGTCCCAGCCACCTGTCTGGATGTGGTGGGCCTGCAGGCGCGCGGCCAGCCAGTCCATGCGGGCCAGCTCGATCTCGGCCACGTACGGCCCCAGGCCCCGCTGCAGACCGAGGCGCGAGAACCCCACAAAAATCAGCAACAGCGCCAGCAGCAGAGCGGCCAGGGCAATGAAGGCTTTGCGGTGCAGCGTCAGATGGGGCAAAGGGACGAGGGCGCGCAGTGGTGGCATGGAGGTCAGCGGGCGGGGGGCGGGCCACCTGCGCCGGGGCCACCAGGCCCACCGGCAGGCATGGCCACCAGGGTGCCGTCCATTGTGCGGCAAGTGCCTGCCAGGGTTTTGCCGTCCGGCATGGTCAGCGTGACCGAGGCGCCTTCGGTCTTGCCCTTGCAGGCGGCGTAGGCCTCAGGTGGTGGGGCGGGCGGCGTGCCACGGGCTGGCTGGGCGTGGCTGGGGAATGCTGCGGCGATGGATGCCAGGGCCAATGCAGCGAAAAGGGTGTGGATCTTGAACATCGGGTGTCTTTCTGGTGATCGAAAAAACAGGGTGAACGGAAGAAAGGAAGGGCTCAGGCGGCGATCGAGATCGTGATGCTGGCGGAATAGCCACCGCCCGTGTTGGCTTGCATGGTGGTCATCTCCAGCTCCGTGCCGTCGCTGAATACGTTGTCGGTGGCAAAGGTAATGGAGGCCAGGTTGCGCACGCTGGCGCTGTAGCCCGAATTGCTGCTGTAGATGCTGCTGAGCAGGGTGGTGGGGAAGGCCAGCTGCGTGGTCTTGATCTTGTTGGCAGCCTTGGTGGCCGATGCCAGCGTGGGGTAGATCTCCAGGTGCATGTGCGGCATGCGGCCCGAATAGCAGCCGGGCACGATGGTGGTGAAGGTCACGGTGCCGTTGGCGTCCGTGGCCTGCACGCCGCGCAGGTGGTTGTCGGCGATGTTGTTGGAGGTGTAGACCGAGTAGTTGCCGTCTTGCGTGCAGTGCCACAGGTAGATGGCGTATCCCGCCAGTGGCGCGCAACTGGCTTTGGTGTTGGTCAGTGTGATGGTGATGGACAGCGGCACGCCGCTGACCTGGGTGGACGAGCCCACAGAGCTGCGGATGTCCGAACGCACGATGCCGCTGAGCGCGAGCACGTTGTAGGTGTTGTTGCTGGCGGTGGAGCCGTCGGCGGGGTAGGGGCCGGCGGTCTCCTCGGGCACGACGGAGCAGCTGGTGGTTGTGCCGGTGCCGGTTCCCGTGCCTGATCCGGTGCTGCTCCCGGTGCCAGACCCCGAGTCCGTGCTGCTGCCGGAGTCGGTGCTGGTGCTGTCGCTGCCACCGCCGCAGCCCCATAGGGTGGCGACGCTCAGGGAGCCCAGGGCGCTGAGTGCCAGGCGGCGGCTGGTGGCGGTGTGTGTGGACGGGGAGGCTGCTGCAGCGGGTGCAGGTGCCGTTGCTGCGGTCGGGGAGAGAGAGGGCAGATGGGGCATGGATTTCTCCTTCGGGTGGGTCTGCACCGCACTGTGCCTACCGATTGAGGAGAAATCTGGGAGCGCCCTGGGCGCCCTCTGGACGCTGCGTGTCGGTAACGTGATTGGTTCAAATTTGATAGCTGCTGGCGCTTATGCAGTGGGCGCTATCGGCACTTTTGACTGAAATTTTGGTGCCCAGGCTCCCGCAGCGGTGCTGGGGGGCCTGGGAGCCAGTGCCGTGCTCAGTGTCCGTTGGACGAGTGCGACATCAGCCGGTCGGTCAGCGCAATCGCCAGGGCGCTGAGCAGGAACACCACATGGATGATGGTCTGCCACATCAGCACCTTGAGGTCATAGTTGGCGGCGTTGATGAAGGTCTTGAGCAGGTGGATGGAGCTGATGCCGATGATGGCGGTGGCCAGCTTGACCTTGAGCACCGAGGCATTCACATGGCTCAGCCACTCGGGCTGGTCAGGGTGGTCTTCGAGGTGCAGGCGCGAGACAAAGGTCTCGTAGCCGCCCACGATCACCATGATCAGCAGGTTGGAGATCATCACCACGTCGATCAGCGCCAGCACCACCAGCATGATGATGGTCTCGTTGAGCGCGGTGACCTGGAAATCACTCTTGTAGCCAATGCTGGACACCAGACTTTGCAGGGCCGCCGTGTTGCCAAAGGCCGCCTCAATCAGGTGCACCAGCTCTACCCAGAAATGGAACACATACACCGCCTGCGCCAGGATCAGGCCCAGGTACAGCGGCAATTGCAGCCACCGGCTGGCGAAGATCATCGAAGGCAGGGGGCGCATTGGCGCAGGGGGCTTGTGTTGGGGAGAGGACATGGCGCTCGCAAAGGGTTGCAGGAGGCGCGATTTTAGGGGGCCAGTATGTCCCTGCGGTGGCAGGTGGGTCTGCGCATCCTGGGCCCGCGCCCTTTGCCCTGGACGAACTGCCCACTCGCAGGGTGGGACCGGGCCACCTGCGACAGGCGAGCGGCGATGGCGTACTCTGTAAGCTTCGCGCCAGTCAGTGGCCTGTAAGTGCCGCGCCCGACAGTACCGCCCAATTCCAATTCCATTAGATCCAGGAGACAACACCATGAGTGCGCCCACATCCGCCATCGAGTCCGTGCTGGTTGAGAACCGTGTGTTCCCGCCTTCGGACGCCATCGTCAAAGCCGCTCGCGTGTCCGGCATGGCCGGGTATGAGGCGCTGTGTGCCGAGGCCGAGAAGGATTTCGAGGGCTTCTGGGCACGCCAGGCGCAGGGTAACCTGCAGTGGACCAAGCCTTTCACGCGCACGCTGGACGAGTCCAATGCACCGTTCTTCCAATGGTTTGCCGATGGCGAACTCAACGCATCGGCCAACTGCCTGGACCGCCACATCGGCACCGCCACCGAGAACAAGACGGCCATCATCTTTGAAGCCGACGATGGCACCGTCACCAAGATCACCTACAAAGAGCTGCTGGCCCGCGTGAGCCAGTTTGCCAATGCGCTCAAGGCCCACGGCGTGGCCAAGGGCGACCGCGTGCTGATCTACATGCCCATGACCATCGAGGGCGTGATCGCCATGCAGGCCTGCGCCCGCATTGGCGCCACGCACAGCGTGGTGTTTGGCGGTTTCAGTGCCAAGGCCGTGCACGAGCGCATCATCGACGCCGGTGCCGTGGCCGTGCTCACCGCCAACTACCAGATGCGTGGCGGCAAAGAGCTGCCCCTCAAGGCCATCATCGACGAAGCCCTGGCCATGGGCGGCTGCGACACCATTCGCAATGTGTTCGTCTACCAGCGCACGGCCACGGCCTGCAACATGGTGGCAGGGCGCGACAAAACCTTTGCCGAAGCACTGGCAGGACAAAGCACCGAATGCGCCCCCGTGGCGGTGGGCGCCGAGCACCCGCTGTTCATCCTCTACACCAGCGGCTCTACCGGCAAACCCAAGGGCGTGCAGCACAGCACCGGCGGCTACCTGCTGTGGGCCAAGATGACCATGGACTGGACGTTCGACCTGCGCTCGGACGACGTGTTCTGGTGCACGGCCGACATCGGCTGGATCACGGGCCACACCTACGTCGCCTACGGCCCGCTGGCTGCAGGCGCCACACAGATCATCTTTGAAGGCATCCCCACCTTCCCGAACGCAGGCCGCTTCTGGCAGATGATCGAGCGCCACAAGTGCACGATCTTCTACACGGCACCCACGGCCATTCGCTCGCTCATCAAGGCGGCCGAGGCCGACGAGACTGTGCACCCTGCGCGCTCCGATTTGTCGAGTCTGCGCATCCTGGGCAGCGTGGGCGAGCCCATCAACCCCGAAGCCTGGATGTGGTACCACAAGAACGTGGGTGGCGAGCGTTGTCCCATCGTTGACACCTTCTGGCAGACCGAAACCGGTGGCCACGTCATCACCCCATTGCCCGGTGCCACACCGCTGGTGCCCGGCAGCTGCACGCTGCCTCTGCCCGGTATTACCGCCGCCATCGTGGACGAAATGGGCAACGACGTGCCCAATGGTGCCGGTGGCATCCTGGTCATCAAGCGCCCCTGGCCCAGCATGATCCGCACGATCTGGAACGACCCTGAGCGCTTCAAGAAGAGCTACTTCCCAGAAGAACTCAAGGGCTACTATCTGGCGGGCGACGGCGCTGTGCGCAGTGCTGACCGCGGCTACTTCCGCATCACCGGCCGCATTGATGACGTGCTGAATGTGTCGGGCCACCGCATGGGCACGATGGAGATCGAATCGGCCCTGGTCTCCAAGACCGACCTCGTCGCCGAGGCCGCCGTGGTGGGCCGCCCTGACGATGTGACCGGCGAGGCCATCTGCGCCTTCGTGGTGCTCAAGCGTTCCCGACCCACGGGCGAAGAAGCCAAGCAGATTGCCAACGAACTGCGCAACTGGGTGGCCAAGGAAATCGGGCCGATTGCCAAGCCCAAGGACATCCGCTTTGGCGACAACCTGCCCAAGACCCGCAGCGGCAAAATCATGCGCCGCCTGCTGCGTAGCATTGCCAAGGGCGAGGCCATCACGCAGGACACCAGCACGCTGGAGAACCCGGCCATCCTGGATCAATTGGCCCAGACCAACTGATCCTGGACAGTGTGGTGCGCCTGGGGCTTGCGCGCGCTGCGGGCCACGTGCGGCCACCTTGTGTGGCTCGTGGCTGATGGCTGAAGGGCCAGGGGCCTCATGAGGTGGTGAGCCTGCAGGGGCCTGGACGACGCCTCCTGTAGGACGTGGCCTGAAATCACCCCGATGCGGCAGGTGATGCGCCATGTATGCGTTACAACGGCAGCACTGCGTGACCGGTCATCCTGGCCGGGCGCTGCTGACCGGAGATTTCACATGCACTTGCGTTCCATCGTTCTGCTGTTGACGGTGCTGGTGATTGCCGCACTGGCCGCCTTGAACTGGCCTGCGCTGGCGGCCCCTTCCCTGGTCTCGCTGGGGGTGGTGTCGTTTGAAGCGCCGCTCGGGCTGCTGATGCTGGCCCTCACCGCCTTGTTGGGCATTTTCTTCGTGGCCTATGTGTTGTCGCTGCAGGGCTCTGTGCTGCTCGAAACCCGCCGCCACACCAAAGAGTTGCAGGCCCAGCGCGAGTTGGCCGACAAGGCAGAGGCATCCCGTTTCACTGAGTTGCGCACTTTCTTGGATGCACAGCACAGCCAGGCCCACGCGGCTGTCTTGGCGCGGCTGGACCACCTGGAAGCCCGCCTTGCAGCCCGGGCCGATGAGTCAGACAACACGACGGCGGCTTATGTGGGGCAGTTGGAGCAACAACTACGCTCCGGCAATTCGTTGGTGACCCCTGGGCTGTAGAGCCCTGCGGGCGCTGTCCGGGCTGGCCCGGGTACCCCGCATCCGTGCGGCCAATGGGCGTTGCACGCAAACATAAAAAAAGCCGCGTCACTGGTTGTGCGCGGCTTTTTTTGCAGGGGCTCGGAGTGTTTGCACCCCGAGTCACCTCAAGGGCTGCAGCTTACTTTTGCGTCAGTACCCAGGCAGCCAGCTTCTTGGCTTCGGCGTCATTCACTTGCGCGTTGGCGGGCATAGGGACGGGGCCCCACACGCCGGAGCCGCCCTTGATGATTTTGGCCGCCAGCTTGTCCACGGCATCCTTTTGGCCAGCGTACTTGGCAGCGACTTCCTTGTAGGCAGGCCCCACCAATTTTTTGTCTACGGCATGGCAGGCCATGCAGTTCTTGGAGGTGGCCAAGGCCAGGTCGGCCATGGCGGGTGCCGCAACCGACAGCGTCAAGGCGAGAGTGATCAGGGAACGCTTCATGGTGGGATTTCCTGTGGTTGAGTTACAGTGCTTTTAATGTAATTGTAGTGACTTGGGTTGACACGCTGTTGTCCCTGGTCAATGCCGCTTTTCGCGGCCATATTTGGAGAGAGCGATGTATCTGCTGGGTCTGTCCCTTCTCATGCTGGCACTGAAATATTTTGAGATCGGCCCCGTGGCCACCTGGTCCTGGTGGTGGGTGTTGGCACCCTTCGCGGTCACTGCCTTGTGGTGGGCCTGGGCCGATTCCACCGGCTACACCAAGCGCAAGGCCATGGAGAAGATGGACCAGCGCAAGAAGGACCGCATCAACAAGAACAAGGAAGCCTTGGGTATTCGGCCGCGCAAGCCGCGCTGACGCGGGGCGCTGGCCTCGCAGAGCAGTGCATATTGATGCTTTGGCCGGGTTTCCGGCTTCGACTATTTCTTAACAAAAAAGCCCGCAGCACACCGTGTGCTGCGGGCTTTTTTGTGCGTAGAGAGGCTGGTGCGAGAAGGCTGCTCAGCTTGAGCGGCCTTCTCGCCATCGCCTTCGGCCCATGCAGGGCCGCAGTCAATACGCGTCCAGCACCGCTCCCTTGCTCGCGCTTGATGCGTTGAACGCAAACTTGGCCTGTACACCGCGCGTGTAGCGTGGGGCTGGGGCCGTCCAGCCAGCGCGGCGCTTGGCGATTTCTTCTTCGCTCACGTTCAGCTCCAGCAGCAGCTGTCGTGCGTCGATGGTGATGCTGTCGCCTTCGTTGACGAACGCAATCGTGCCGCCGGCCGCTGCTTCGGGCGCCACGTGGCCGACCACCATGCCCCAGGTGCCGCCGGAGAAGCGGCCGTCGGTGATCAGGCCCACGCTTTCGCCCAGTCCGGCGCCGATGAGCGCGCCGGTGGGGGCCAGCATTTCGGGCATGCCGGGGCCGCCCTTGGGGCCCAGGTAGCGCAGCACCATCACGTCGCCAGCGACGATCTTGCCTGCCAAGATGGCTTCCAGCGCGGACTGCTCATCGTCGAACACACGGGCCGGGCCGGTGATGACGGGGTTCTTCAGGCCGGTGATCTTGGCCACGGCGCCCTCGGGGCTCAGGTTGCCCTTGAGTATGGCCAGGTGGCCTTGGGCGTACATGGGCTTGCTGATTGGGCGGATCACATCCTGGTCGGCGCGCGGCTCGTCCGGCACGCCCTTGAGCACTTCGGCAATCGTCTTGCCTTCAATGGTGATGCAGTCGCCATGCAGCAGGCCGGCATTCAGCAAAATCTTCATGACCTGCGGGATGCCGCCAGCGCGGTGCAGGTCCACGGCCAGGTACTTGCCGCTGGGCTTGAGGTCGCACAGCACCGGGGTCTTCACGCGCACACGCTCGAAGTCGTCGATGGTCCATTCCACGCCCGCTGCATGCGCAATCGCCAGGAAGTGCAGCACCGCGTTGGTCGAGCCGCCCGTGGCCATGATCACGGCCACGGCGTTTTCGATGGACTTCTTGGTCACGATGTCGCGGGGCTTCAAGTCCTTCTTGATGGCCTCGATCAGCACCTTGGCGGACTCCTTGGCCGAGTTCATCTTCTCGTCGTGTGGGTTGGCCATGGTGGACGAGTACGGCAGGCTGATGCCCAGTGCCTCGAACGCGCTGCTCATGGTGTTGGCGGTGTACATGCCGCCGCACGAACCAGTGCCAGGGATGGCGCGCTTTTCGATTTCCTTGAGGTCAAAGTCGCTCATCTTGCCGGCGGCGTTCTCGCCCACGGCCTCGAACACGCTCACGATGTTCAGGTCCTTGCCCTGGTAGTGGCCGGGCAGGATGGTGCCGCCGTACACATAGATGGCGGGCACATTGGCGCGCAGCATGCCCATCAGGCCGCCGGGCATGTTCTTGTCGCAGCCACCTACGACCAGCACGCCGTCCATCCACTGGCCGCCCACGCAGGTCTCGATGCAGTCGCTGATCACCTCGCGGCTCACCAGGCTGTACTTCATGCCTTCGGTGCCCATGGCCATGCCGTCGCTGATGGTGGGCGTGCCGAACACCTGGGCGTTGCCACCGGCTTCCTCGATGCCCGCGATGGCCGCGTCGGCCAGCTTTTGCAGGCCGCTGTTGCAGGGCGTGATGGTGCTGTGACCGTTGGCCACGCCCACCATGGGTTTCACAAAGTCGCCTTCTTCGTAACCCATGGCGTAGTACATGGACCGGTTGGGTGCGCGCGACTTGCCCTGGGTGATGTTGGCGCTGCGGCGGTTGATGGGGGTGGAGGGGTGGCTGGAGTCGGTCATCGTGGGGCGTCCTGGTGTCCGGGTTGGGGGCTGGAGCGGAATGGATCATTCTGCCAGTGCCGTCGCCGCGCGTGTGGTCTGCCCACGCAATCCTCAACGCCAGTGCTCCGGGGCGGGCCCATGGGGCTGGGCGATAATTGACAGGTTTGCCCCCGGCACGGCTCAAGAGGTTGGTTGCATGGGTGCGCGAGGGGCTCATATTCCGGCGGCCCGCCTCCTTTCCAGCGAATTTTCAGAAGCCAGCACGATGCCCATCTACCGTTCCAAAACCTCCACCGCCGGTCGCAACATGGCAGGCGCGCGCTCCCTGTGGCGCGCCACAGGCATGAAAGACGATGACTTCAGCAAGCCGATCATCGCGGTGGTCAATTCGTTCACCCAGTTCGTGCCCGGCCACGTGCACCTGAAGGACCTGGGCCAGCTGGTGGCCCGCGAGATCGAAGCCGCTGGCGGCGTGGCCAAGGAGTTCAACACCATTGCCGTGGACGACGGCATCGCCATGGGCCACGACGGCATGCTGTATTCGCTGCCCAGCCGCGACATCATTGCGGACTCGGTGGAATACATGGTCAACGCGCACTGCGCCGACGCCATGGTGTGCATCTCCAACTGCGACAAGATCACGCCCGGCATGCTGATGGCCGCGATGCGTTTGAACATCCCGGTGATCTTTGTCTCTGGGGGCCCCATGGAGGCTGGCAAGACCCGCCTGGCTAACCCTGTTACGAAGGTCATGGAGTTCAAGAAGCTCGACCTGGTGGACGCGATGGTGATCGCCGCCGACACCAACTACTCTGACGCCGATGTGGCCGAAGTCGAGCGTTCGGCCTGCCCCACCTGTGGTTCATGCTCGGGCATGTTCACCGCCAACTCGATGAACTGCCTGACCGAGGCGCTGGGCCTGTCGTTGCCTGGCAATGGCACGGTGGTGGCCACCCACGCCGACCGTGAGCAGCTCTTCAAGCGCGCCGGCCGCCGCATTGTGGAAATCGCCAAGCAGCACTACGAGCAGGACGACGAGCGCGTGCTGCCGCGTTCGATGGGCTTCAAGGCGTTTGAAAACGCCATGACGCTGGACATTGCCATGGGCGGCTCCACCAACACCATCCTGCACCTGCTGGCGATTGCGAAAGAGGCGGAGATCCCCTTCACCATGGCCGACATCGACCGCCTTTCGCGCGCCGTGCCGCAGCTGTGCAAGGTGGCGCCCAACACCAACAAGTACCACATCGAAGACGTGCACCGTGCGGGGGGCATCATGGCCATCCTGGGCGAGCTGGACCGTGCGGGCAAGCTGCACACCGACGTGCCTACCGTGTACGCACCCACGCTGAAAGACGCGCTGGACCAGTGGGACATCGTGCGCACGCAGGACGATGCCGTGCGCACTTTCTACATGGCGGGCCCCGCCGGTATCCCGACGCAGGTGGCGTTCAGCCAGTCCACCCGCTGGCCCAGCCTGGACCTGGATCGCGCCGAAGGCTGCATCCGCTCGTACGACCACGCCTTCAGCAAGGAAGGCGGCCTGGCCGTGCTGACGGGCAACATTGCCGTGGACGGCTGCGTGGTCAAGTCGGCCGGTGTGGACGAGAGCATTTTGGTGTTCGAGGGCACGGCGCACGTCACTGAATCGCAGGACGAGGCCGTGGCCAACATCCTGGCCGACAAGGTCAAGGCGGGCGACATCGTCATCGTGCGCTACGAAGGCCCCAAGGGCGGCCCCGGCATGCAGGAGATGCTGTACCCCACCAGCTACATCAAGTCCAAGGGCCTGGGCAAGGCCTGCGCGCTGTTGACCGACGGGCGCTTCTCGGGTGGCACCTCGGGCCTGTCGATCGGCCACTGCTCGCCCGAAGCGGCGGCGGGTGGCGCGATTGGCCTGGTGCGCAATGGCGACCGCATTCGCATCGACATTCCCAATCGCAGCATCAATGTGTTGGTGAGCGATGAGGAGCTGGCCAAGCGCCGCGAAGAGCAGAACGCCAAGGGCTGGAAGCCCGCTCTGCCGCGCCCCCGCAAGGTATCGGCTGCGCTCAAGGCCTATGCCAAGCTGGTGATGTCGGCCGACAAGGGCGCCGTGCGCGACCTGTCGCTGCTGGACGACTGAGCCATCGGGGCCAGGGCGGGATTGCGCCCCAGCCGCAAAAAAGCCGCACCCGGAGGGTGCGGCTTTTTTAATGGCTGAATGCTTATGTTTTGATAGCTGCTTACGCTTTGTGGATAAGCGATTGAGTCGATTTTTACCTGTTTTTACGCGGAGGTGCTGCTGTCCATCTGCGACTGCAAATAATTCGGCAGGCCAACCTTGTCGATCAGGCCCAGCTGCTTTTCGAGCCAGTAGGCGTGGTCTTCCTCGGTGTCGCGCAACTGAACCAGCAGCAGGTCGCGGCTCACGTAGTCGCCCACGCTTTCGCACAGGGCCATGCCTTTTTGCAGGGCAGCGCGCACCTCGTATTCGGTGGCCAGGTCCTTCTTCAGCATCTCGGGCACGGTTTCGCCGGGAGTGAAGGGATTGGGCCGCATGTCGGGGCGGCCACCCAGGAGGAGAATGCGGCGCAGCAGTGCGTCGGCATGCTGGGTTTCTTCCTGCATCTCGTGGTCGAGGCGTGTGTAGAGCTTGATCAAGCCCAGATCCTCATAGGTGCGCGAGTGCACGAAATACTGGTCGCGAGCGGCCAGCTCGCCGCGCAGCAGTTCCTTGAAATAGTCGATGACTTGTGGATGGCCCTGCATGTTGTTGTCCTTGGATTTTTGACTGGCGAGTATCGCGCGGGCAGGGGCATCTGTAACCAATGCCCCCGTACCCGTGCTCTGCATGCGCACGGGGATCAGAGGCGTTCGCATTGCGCGAGCGGATTGGGTGGATTGGGCGGGTTGTGCCCAGGCCCTCCGGGGCGAGGGCACAATACCGCCCACCATGCTGACCTACCCCCACATCGACCCCGTTGCCCTGCAGATCGGCCCGCTGGCTGTGCACTGGTACGGCCTCACTTATCTCGCGGCCTTTGGCCTGTTCATGTTGCTGGGCATCCGGCGCCTGCGGCATCCACCCTTTGCCTCCATCACGGGGCCCGGCGCCTGGACGCGCAAGGATGTGGAAGACATCCTGTTCCTGGGGGTGGCGGGGGTGGTCATCGGCGGGCGGTTGGGCTATTGCCTGTTCTACAAGCCGGGCTACTACCTGAGCCACCCCCTGGAGATTTTTGCCGTGTGGCAGGGGGGCATGGCCTTCCATGGCGGGCTGCTGGGCGTGGTGGTGGCCATGTTGTGGTTTGCCCATTCGCGCAAGCGGCCCTGGCTGCAGGTGGCCGACTTTGTGGCCCCCTGCGTGCCCACCGGGCTGGCTGCGGGGCGTGTGGGCAACTTCATCAACGGGGAACTGTGGGGCCGCTTTGCCAGCCCCGACTTGCCTTGGGGCATGGTGTTTGCGCACAGCGGCTCCATGCAGCCCCGCCACCCTTCGCAGGTGTACCAGTTCTTGATGGAAGGGCTGCTGCTGTTCGTGCTGCTGTGGCTGTATGCGCGCAAGGAGCGCCGCCCAGGCCAGGTGGCGGCGGCCTTTTTGTTGGGCTATGGCGTGTTCCGCTTCATTGCCGAATACTTCCGCGAGCCCGATGCCTTCCTGGGCATCCTGTCGCTGGGCATGAGCATGGGGCAGTGGCTGTGCGTGCCCATGATCCTGGGTGGTGCGGCGATGTGGCTGTGGGCGCAGCGCCAGCCGGTAGGGGCGTTGGTTTCGAGATAAAACGGGCGGTAGCGCCGGTGTTATATGCCTAGGCAGCTATCAAAATAGTAGTGATTGGAGCAAATGGCGGGTAGCAGGTGGTCAATGCTGCGCATCACCCCGCCGTGCCATCGTCCACAGGGCAGCACCCACGATGAGCGCGCCGCCCACCCAGCCCGTGGTGCTGAGCTGCTCCCCCAGCCAGAACACCGCGAACAGCGCGCCAAAGGCGGGCTCGCTGCTCGTTAGCAGGCCCACGCGCGTGGGCGAGCTGTGGCGCAGTGCCCAGTTCTGGGCCACAAACGCAAACACGGTGCAGCCCGCCACCAGGTAAATGCAGGCCCACCAGAAGGCGCTGGCGTGTGTGAGCGACGGCAGCGGCGGCAGCTCGCCCGGCAAGGCCAGTGCCAGCAGCAGGCAACCGACACCGATCACGCCCGACTGCACTGCCGTGAGGGCCAGCACCGGTGCGTTGCGACGGCGGGTGAGCCGGGTGGTCTGGCACACGGTGATGGCGCGCAGCACGGCGGCCGCCAGCATCAGCGCGTCGCCCCAGCCCCACTGGCCCGTGTAACCCCCGCTGAGCAGGGCCGCGCCGAGCAGCGAGACGGCGGCAAAACCAAACATCGCGCGCTCGGGCCGCTGGCGCAGCAGCCACCACTCGGCAAAAGGGGTGAACACCACGCACAGGCTGATCAAAAACGCTGCGTTGCTGGCCTGCGTGAGCGCCAGACCAAAGGTCTCGCACAGAAAGATGCCCAGCATCAGCACACCCAGCGGCAAACCGGCCAGCAAGGCATCGCGTCGCTCGGGCGCACTGGCGCGCAGCAGGGCGGGGAGCAACACGGAAAAGGTCAGGATGAAACGCACAGCCAAAAAGCCCAGCACCGGGTAGAACACCAGGGCCCCCTTGGCCACGCCATAGCTCGTGCCCCACACCACGGCCACCAGCAGCAAGGCCAGGTCGGACAGGCGCGGGGCCAGCGGGGAAGGGGCGGACAGGGGCAGGGCGTGTGGCATGGAGTGTGGGATGGCGTCGGAGCAGAAGGACGCTGCGCACGGCAGCGGCTGGGTGTTTGGGAATTATCAATTTGCGTCACTGGATTGATAATCGCTGACAAAGCACTGCACTTATTCCTCATGAGCATCAATCAGCCCCTGGATAGCCTCCCCGACATGGCGGCGTTTGCGCGTGTGGTGGATGCGGGCAGCTTCTCTGCCGCCGCCCGGCAACTGGGCATCACCCCGTCGGCGGTCAGCCGCCAGGTGGCGCGGCTGGAAGGGGCGCTGCGCGTGCGCCTGCTGGAGCGCACCACCCGCAAGCTGCGGCTGACCGACGCCGGGGCTGCGGTCTACAGCCGCTGCCAAGCCATGGTGTCTGCAGCACGCGAGGTGTGGGCGCTGAGCGATACGCACTCTGCCGCGCCATCGGGCATGGTGCGCATGAGCATGCCCAAGGCCGTGGGGCGCCAGCTGGTACACCCCCTGGTGCTGCCGTTCTTGCAGAAATACCCCGAGGTCGATGTGCAATTGCTGATCACCGACCGCACGGTGGACCTGTTCGAGGAATCCATCGACCTGGCCCTGCGTGTGACCGACACGCCACCCCCGGGCCTGGCGGGGCGGCCGCTGGCCACCTTGTGCCACCTGGCCTGCGCCAGCCCGCGTTACCTGGCCGAGCGCGGCCACCCGCTGCACCCGCGCGACCTGGAGCAGCACGCCTGCATCACCCTGGGCGAGGACGAGCGCGACCGGCACTGGCGCTTTGAGCGGGCGGGCGAATCCGCCACGGTGGCTGTGCGTGGGCGCTACGTGGCCAACCACAGCGAGGTGCGGCTGGAGGCCGCGCTGAGCCACCTGGGTATTGCCAGCCTGCCTGGTTTTGCGGCGCGTGCAGCCCTGGCGCGGGGCGAGCTGGTGACCGTGCTGCCGGACTGGGAGCACAAGACCTCGTACGCGGGCACGGCCTGGGTGCTGTACCCGTCACACCGGTTTCTGCCAGCCAAACTGCGCGTGTGGATCGACCACCTGGTGGAAGGGTTTGCAGGCGTGGAGTGAGGCCAGGCGAATGCCAAATGCCAGATGAATGCCGTGGTGGATGCCGGGTGAGAGAGTCCTGCGGCGCGCTGTGGCCTCTGTGCAAGAGGTTGTCTTGGAGCCGGGCCGCCAGCGCAATTGCGCGGCCTGAAAACCCGTAGAAAAGAGCTCCACTCACGCCCCGCGTTCGTCCGCGGCGTTGCTCAGCCACAGCAGCGGCGGTCTTTTGTGTAACCAAAGCCTGCAAATCAGGGTTTTCACTTTGTCATTTTTCATAATTATGAGAAATTACACACATGGCGAGGCAATCGCCTCTGTTGTCGGCTGTTAAGGGTGTGTTGCAGTCATTCAGTCTGCGTGAGCTACCTACCGTTAATAGCCAATGCCTCGCGGGTTGGTGCCCTGGAGCCTTGTTTTACATGCGTCCTGTCCCGAATTCACTGCACGACGAAGTCGCCTCTCGGCTGCGGGAGCAGATTTTTGCGGGCGCTTTGCCGCCCGGCAGCTTTCTGGACGAGGCCGCCTTGTGCGAGCGGCTGGAGATCTCGCGCACCCCGCTGCGCGAAGCGCTCAAGGTGCTGGTGGCCGAGGGGCTGCTGCGCCATGAGCCGCGCCGGGGCTGTTTTGTGGCCGAGGTCACCGAGAGCGACCTGGACAACATCTTCCCCGTCATCGCGTTGCTGGAAGGCCGTGCAGCACACGAGGCTACGCGCAAGGCCGTGGCGGCCGACATCGCCGCGCTGGAGCTGCTGCACGAGCGCCTGCAGCAGTGCGCAGCCGACGGGCGCATGACCGACTACTACGAAGCCAACTACGCCATCCACGAGGCCTTCATCACGCTGGCAGACAACCGCTGGCTGGCCCAGGTGATTGGCGACCTGCGCAAGATCCTGCGGCTGGCACGCCACAAGACGCTGCATGCCCCCGGGCGCATGCAGCAAAGCCTGGCCGAGCACCTGGCCGTGTTTGCCGCGCTCAAGGCCCATGACTGCGACGCAGCCGAGGAGGCCATGCGCACCCACCTGTTGCGCCAGCGCGATGCGCTGCGCGACGTAGCCCGCAACCAGCAATCGAGGTTGACACCATGATGAACAACACCCCCGAATGGATCACCCGCAGCGTGTCGCGCCTGCGCACGGCCGCGCCCGCTGCCGACAAGGCGACGGATAAAACAGCGGACAAGACTACGGACAAGACCGCTGATAAAACCGCTGACAAGTCGGTCAAGGCGGCACTCGACAAAACCGTGACCGACGTGGTCGCCAAGGTCGCGGTGCCGCGTTCTACCCATGAGCGCCTGCAGGCCACGCTGCGCCGTGGGCAGGAGGCCTTGTCACCCCGCGCATTGCGCCGTCTGCTGGCCGACCTGCAGGAGGTGGTGGCCCCGCAGGTGAGCGAGATCGAAGGCGGCCGCCGCGCCCAGACCGTGGCCGAGTGGTATGCCAAGGCCGAGCCCGAAGAGCGGCGCGACATGTGGCTGCTCATGTGCGAGCAGTTCGCGCCCGACGCCACGCGCTTCAAGTCGGCCCGCCAACGCTACGAAGCCGCAGCGGGCACGGCCGAGGAGGGGCAGGCCGAGATCAGCCTGCGCCGTGCACTGGTGTCGCCGCGCACGCGGCTGCTGCAGCGGTTTTCGGCGTTCTCCGAGGGCATGCGTTTTTTGGTGGACATGCGCGCCGAGATCCTGCCGCTGCTCAAGGCCGACAAGCGCCTGCTGCCGCTCGATGCCGAGCTGGAGCACCTGTTCTCGACCTGGTTCGACGTGGCCTTTCTGGAGTTGCGCCGTCTGTCGTGGGACTCGCCCGCGTCGCTGCTCGAAAAGCTCATCAAGTACGAGGCCGTGCACGACATCCGCAGCTGGGCTGACCTGAAGAACCGCCTGGACAGCGACCGCCGCTGCTACGGTTTCTTCCACCCCCGCTTGCCCAACGAGCCGCTGATTTTTGTGGAGGTCGCGCTGCTGGACAAGATCTCTGCCAGCATCACCCCGCTGCTGGACGAAGCCGCCGCGCCCGTGGACATCGCACGGGCCACCACGGCCATCTTCTATTCCATCAGCAACACGCAAACGGGCCTGCGCGGCGTGAGCTTTGGCGACTCGCTCATTAAACATGTGGTGGAGACGCTCACGGCCGAGTTTCCGCGCCTGCGCACCTTTGCCACGCTGTCGCCCATCCCGGGTTTTCGCTCTTGGCTGGGCAAACATGCGGGCGCGATGCTGGATCGCCTGGACGACAAGCGCCGCAGCGAGCTGGGCCGTGCGGTGGGCTTCGAGCCACCGCAGGCCACGCATTTCCTCGGGGCATTGGACAAGGCGCTGGAGCTGGATGCCAAGTCCCCCGTGCGCCAGATGCTGCTCGAATGCGCCGCGTACTATCTGGGCCGCGAGCTGCAAGAGGGCAAGCCGGTGGACCCGGTGGCCCGATTCCACTTGGGCAATGGCGCGCGGGTAGAGCGCCTGAACTGGGCGGGTGACCCGTCCAACAAGGGGCAGAAACAATCGTACGGGCTCATGGTGAACTACCTGTACGACTTGAAGCGCATCGACAAGCACCGCAGCTTGCTTGCGCAGGGCAAGGTGCCAGTGTCGGGGGACATCGACAGCCTTTGCCGCGATTGACCGTGGCGCCCGGCAGGATGCCGGGTGGACCAGTGACAGCGTATTTTTACAACGACAGGAGACAAGGAATGACTGAATCGCGAATCCAACGCCGGGATGTATTGCTCGGTGCGGCGGCTGCAGGCCTGGGCCTGGCCAGCGGCAGCAGCTGGGCCCAGAGCGCCTGGCCCAGCAAGCCCGTGACGGTGGTGGTGCCGTTCCCCGCCGGGGGCGGCACCGATGCGTTTGCCCGGCCGCTGGCTGCGCAGTTTTCCAAGAGCACGGGCAAGACGCTGGTGATCGACAACCGGGGCGGCGCTGGTGGCACGCTGGGCGCCAGCATTGCGTCCAAGGCAGCGCCCGATGGCTACACGCTGTTCATGGGCGCGGTGCACCATGCCATCGCCCCGTCGATGTACCCCAAGCTCGACTACGACATCGAAAAGGACTTCATTCCCCTGGCGCTGTTGGCCAATGTGCCGCAGGTACTGGTGGTCAACCCCAAGACGCCGTCCACCAATTTCAAGCAGTTCCTGGACCACATCAAGCGCAACCCCGCCAAGCTCAACTACGGTTCGGCCGGGGCTGGCACCTCGCACCATCTGGCGGGCGAGCTGTTCAAGCAGCAGACGGGCACGTTCATCACCCACATCCCCTACCGTGGCGCTGGCCCCGCGCTGCAGGACCTGATGGGGGGCAACGTGGACATGATGTTCGATGGCCTGGGCTCATCGGCCAACCACATCAAGAGTGGCCGCATCAAGGCGCTGATGGTGTCCGGCCCCAAGCGCAACCCCGCGTTCCCTGACGTACCCTGCGCCTCCGAAGTGGGTCTGCCCGATTACACCGTGACCACCTGGTACGGCCTGTGGGCGCCCAAAGGCACACCGGCCGATGTGCAGGCGCGCATCGTGGACGAAATCAAGCACTTGGGCACCGCCGATGAACTCAAGGCCGTGTGGGCCAGCAATGGCGCGGACTACGGCGGCATGACCCAGCAGCAATTTGGCGCTTTCGTCAGCAGCGAGGTCAAGCGCTGGGCGGCGGTGGTGAAGGCGTCTGGTGCTAAATTGGATTAACCCCCTGAGGCGCTTCGCGCCATCCCCCAAGGGGGACGCCACCCGTGGCCTGGCGGAGCCAGTTCCACGGTGGCGCTGGTGATGGGGCTGCGCGGGCTCTTGGGCTGAGTAATTTGCGTAACTTGATGGGTTGTGAAGATGTCGGGTGAAGTTTTGATGAATGCCGGTGAGGGTGGTGTGGTGCATGTCACCCTGCGCCACACCGAGCGGCTGAACGCCATGTCGCGGCCCATGTGGCGGCAGTTGCGTGTGGTGTTTGAAGACGTGCAGCGCCGCGCTGATGCGCGCTGCGTGCTCATTGCGGGCGAGGGCGGGGCGTTTTGTGCGGGTGGAGATATTTCGGAATACCCCGGCTTCCGTTTTGACGCGGCGGCCCTGCGCGATTTTCATGAGAACGACGTGTGGGGCGGGCTGAACGCCATGCTCCAGTGCGATGTGCCCATCGTGGCCCAGATCAGCGGCGCCTGCATGGGGGCTGGTGTGGAGATTGCCAGCTGCTGCGACATTCGCGTTGCGGGTAATGGTGCCCGTTTTGGCGCGCCGATTGCCAAGCTGGGTTTTCCGATGGCCCCGCGCGAGGCACAACTGGTGGCGGGTGCGGTGGGTGACGTGACCGCACGCCAGATGCTGCTGGAGGCAGCCACTTTCAGTGCCCCCGACATGCTGGCGCGCGGCTTTCTGAGCCGCGTGGTGCCCGACGACATGGTGGCCACCGAAGCCCTGGGCAGTGCGCAGCGCATCGCCGCGCTGGCGCCCCAGGCCACCCGCATGAACAAACAGACGTTTCGAGCATTAAAAATGCCTCTAGCGCATGATAGTAAAGCGCAAGTAGCTATAAAAAATATAGTAAACGGGGTGCCTGACCCCTATGCCTACGCGGACAGCGCAGAGCACCGCGAAGGCATCACCGCGTTCCTTGAAAAACGCGCTCCCTTGTTTTGACGGGCCTTGCCCGCTTTGTTGATCCGACCCTTTGAAAACCGCCCAACTGCCATGAGCCAACACAACCTCTTCAGCGCATTGCGCGCCGCCTTTCCTGCCGACCTGGCCAGCACGGCCGTGGAGACCACGGCACCCGACGGCAAGCCGTTGTTCTACACCTGGGCCGATCTGGACCGCGCCAGTGCGCGCATGGCCAACCTGCTCACGTCCCTGAAGCTGCCCGAGGGCAGCCGCGTGGCCGTGCAGGTCGAAAAGTCGGTGGAGGCCATGGTGCTGTACCTGGCCACGCTGCGTGCTGGCTACGTCTTCCTGCCGCTCAATACGGCCTACCAGAGCGCCGAGATCGAATACTTCATCGGCAACGCCGAGCCTGCAGTGGTGGTGTGCACGCCCGGCAACTTTGGCTGGGTGAGCAAGATTGCCTTCACGCTGGGCACGCAGCATGTGTTCACGCTGGGCGATGACCGCAGCGGCAGCCTGCTGGAGCGCGCTGCGCACCATGGCGACAGCCATACGCCCGTGCCGCGCAAGGCCGATGACCTGGCCGCCATCCTCTACACCAGCGGCACCACGGGCCGCAGCAAGGGGGCGATGCTCACGCACGGCAACCTGCTCAGCAACGCACAGGTGCTCAAGGACTACTGGGGCTGGAAGAAGGGCGATGTGTTGATCCACGCACTGCCCATCTTTCACGTGCACGGCCTGTTCGTGGCCATCCACGGCGCGCTCATCAACGGCAGCAAGATGATCTGGATGGCCAAGTTCGACCCCAAGGCGGTGCTGGCTGCCATGCCGCGCGCTACGGTCTTCATGGGCGTGCCCACGCTGTACGTGCGCCTGCTGGCCGAGCCGGGTTTGAACAAGGAGGCTACGAAGGATATGCGCTTGTTCATCGCCGGCTCCGCGCCGCTGCTGATCGAGACCTTTACCGAATGGCAGCAACGCACCGGCCACACCATCCTGGAGCGCTACGGCATGAGCGAAACCATCATGCTCACTTCCAACCCCTATGCGGCCGACGCCCGCCACAACGGCCAGAGCGAGCGCCGTGGTGCCACGGTGGGCTTCCCGCTGCCCGGCGTGGGCCTGCGTGTGGTGGACGACGCAAACAGGCCCCTGCCCGTGGGCGAAATCGGCAACATCCAGGTCCAGGGCCCCAATGTGTTCAAGGGCTACTGGCGCATGCCCGAGAAGACGGCCGAAGAGTTCACGAAAGACGGCTGGTTCAAGACCGGCGATGTGGGCAAGGTGGACGAGCGTGATTACGTGAGCATCGTGGGCCGGAGCAAGGACCTCATCATCAGCGGCGGCTACAACGTGTACCCCGCAGAGATCGAGGGCTACATCAACGAGATGCCCGGCGTGGCCGAAAGCGCGCTGGTGGGCGTGCCCCACCCCGACTTTGGCGAAGTGGGCGTGGCCGTGGTGATCGCCAAGCCCGGCGCGCAGCTCAACCCCGAGGCCATCGTGGCGGGGCTCAAGTCGCAACTCGCCAACTTCAAGATCCCCAAGAAATGTTTTGTGGTGCCCGAGCTGCCCCGCAACACCATGGGCAAGGTGCAAAAGAACCTGCTGCGCGAGCAGCACAAGGGCTTGTTTGCCTGACACGGGCCCGAGGGGGGGTGGGCTGCGTCGGCTGCGCGGTTTCACTCACCCCGTCGGCTAACCAGCCGTTGAGGCTTGGGGGCTGCAGAAAATACAGGGCGTGGCGGCGGCTGGCGCTGCGGCGCCATCGGCATGGTTGCAGCAATGCTCCAGCCACCCCGCCACCAGCCGGTACACCGACAGGTTGGTGCGTGCCGTGGGCGCGCACAGGTAATAGCCCAGCGGGCTGTCAAAGCGGTCTTTCAGGGGCTCCACCAGCGAGCCTGCCTGCAGTTCGTCCTCCACCAGGCAGGTGGGCACGATGCCCACGCCAAAGCCTGAAACTGCGGCACGGATGATCAGCGAGTACAGGTTGAAGCCCGGCCCGAACCGGCTGGCGCTGGTGTCCAGACCGTTGGCTTCCATCCAGTCTTGCCAGGCCAGGGGCACCTCAATGTGCTGCAGCAGTGTGGCGCGCATCAGGTCTTGCGGCGTGCGCAGGGGCAGGGCGGCTTGCAGTTGCGGGCTGCAGACAATGCTGGTTTCCTTGCCAATCAGGTAGCGCGCATTGGCGCTGGGCCAGTTGCCGTAGCCGTACTGGATGGCTGCGTCGAACTCGTGCGGGGTCGCAAAGTCGTGCGCGTGCTGGTAGCGCACAAAGTTCAGCGACACCTGCGGCAGCGTGCGCTTGAAGTGCCCCAGGCGCGGAAACAGCCACTGCGCTGCAAACGTGGGTGGCACGGACAGGTTGAGCGAGCCGCCATCGCCCCCGTACGACATGAGCTGTGCCGTGGCCGATTCCAGCGCGGCCATGGCAGGGCGGGTGGCGTTGAGGTAGGTCGCGCCCGCCTCGGTCAGCTCCAGCCCCGTGGCCTTGCGGATGAACAGCTTCTGGCCCAGGTAGTCCTCCAGCGCGGCAATGTGGCGGCTGATGGCGCTTTGCGTCACGCACAGCTCGCGCGCGGCCATGGTGAAGGCCTGGTGCTTGGCGGCAGAGTGAAAAGCGTTCAGCTCAGAGATGGTGGGGCACAGGCGGCGCATAGATGTATGCCTAGGGGGTATGAGTAGGGCTCATGGGATGGTGAGATTTTAGGCGTTGCGGATAAGGTCAATTGGCCCGATAAATGCGTCCTGTGACAGCAACGTGTCAAGCGCCACACTCTGTAGATGCTGCAATGCACCAGATGGATGCTTGATGGTCTTCATGGCCCCCTGAAAAAGCAGGCTATGAGTAATTTTGAAGCCATCGCGCCCACTTTGACGAATCTCATGACCTCTTTGTTGATTGAAAACAGCCGTGTGCTGGATGTGCATGCCCTCACATTGCGCACCGGCTTGTCCGTTCTGGTGCAGGACGGCCGCATTGCGGCGGTAGGCACCAACCTGCAGGTGCCAGAAGGGGTCACCACGCTGGACGCCAAGGGCATGACCCTGATGCCCGGCCTGATTGATTGCCACGTGCATGTGGTGGCGTCTTCGTTCAACCTAGGCGCCGTGGCCAAGATGCCCAATGTGTTCACCATGCTGCGCTCGCTGCCCATCATGAAGGGCATGCTGGAGCGGGGCTTTACCACCGTGCGTGATGCGGGCGGCGCCGACTGGTCGCTGGCTGAAGCGGTGCGCACGGGGCTGGTGCAGGGGCCGCGCATCTTCCCTGCGGGCAAGGCGCTGTCGC
This sequence comes from Acidovorax benzenivorans, assembly GCF_028680575.1. Lineage (GTDB taxonomy): Bacteria > Pseudomonadota > Gammaproteobacteria > Burkholderiales > Burkholderiaceae_C > Acidovorax > Acidovorax benzenivorans. The sequence goes on from NZ_JAPCKI010000014.1 coordinate 36,928, forward strand.
AAACTGGGGGGCATGCGGATTTCCGCCAGCGCAACGATGACCTGGATGTGTGTTCGTGCGCCTACAAGTTGGGCAACATCGGCCGCGTGGTCGATGGGGTGGATGCCTGCCGCCTGGCGGTGCGCGAAGAAATCTTGAAGGGCGCCACGCAGATCAAGGTGATGGCATCGGGCGGCGTGGCGTCGCCCAACGACCCGATTGGCAACCTGGGCTATTCCGAGGCCGAGCTGCGCGCCATTGTGGAAGAGGCCTCCAATGCCAACACCTATGTCATGGCACACGCCTACACGCCCCGTGCCATCGCCCGCGCCGTGCGCTGCGGTGTGCGCACCATTGAGCACGGTAATTTGGTGGATGCACCCACGGCCGAGTTGATGGCAGAGATGGGCGCTTTCATGGTGCCCACGCTCATCACGTATGAGGGCCTGGCCAACGAGGGCGAGCGCTACGGTTTGCCTGCGGTGTCGATCGCCAAGATCGATTCGGTGCGCGGCCAGGGCAAGCAGGCCATTGAGATCCTGGCCAAGGCGGGCGTGAAGATGGGCCTGGGCAGCGACCTGCTGGCCGAAACACATTACCTGCAGTCTGACGAGTTGCGCCTGCGCGCCGACGTGCTGGGCAATGGCCCGGTGCTGCAGCAGGCCACGCTGATCGGCGCCGAGATCCTGGGCCAGCAAGGCCAACTGGGCGAGATCACGGCGGGTGCCGTGGCCGACCTGTTGCTGGTCGATGGCGACCCGCTTGCCGACATCACCTGCCTGCTGAACCAGGGCGAGCGCATCCGCGCCATTGCCAAGGACGGCGTGTGGGTCAAGAACACCCTTTGATTTCCCCTTTGACACCCACCGGAGAACACCATGCAACGTAGAAATTTCGTCAAGCTCGGCGGCGCAGCTGCTGCCCTGCAGTGCCTTCCCTCCATCGGCTTTAGCCAGCAAGGGGATGTGTTTCGCATTGGCTCGCTCACGCCCATCACGGGCGCAGGCAGCCCCTACGGCCCGGGCATGCAGCAAGCCATCCGCCTGGCGGTAGACGAGGTCAATGCCGCTGGCGGTGCCGGTGGCCGCAAGCTCGAACTCTTTACCGAAGACGACCAGACCAAGCCCGACGCCGCCGTGCTGGCCGCCAAGAAGCTGATCGAGGTGAACAAGGTGCAGGCGGTGCTGGGCACCTGGGCCTCGGGCGTGACGCTGGCCGTGATGCCGCTGACGGATGCGGCAGGCATCATCCAGATGAACGTGTCGGGCGCACCCGCCATCTCTACGCTGGACACCAAGGACCTGGTGTGGCGCTTTCAGGCCACCAACGACCGCTTTGGCGCTGCGTTTGCAGAGATCTGCACCAAGCGCGGCTTCAAGCGCCCGGCCACCATGGCGTTCAACAACGCATCGGGTCTGGGCAATGTGGAAGGCTTCACCAAGGTGTGGGAAAAGCGCGGTGGCAAGGTGGCGGCGCACGTTACCTACGAACCCAACCGCCCCAGCTACCGCAGCGAACTGCAGAAGATTCTGGCGGCCAAACCCGATGTGATCGTGATGGGCTCGTACCTGCCCGACACCACCATCATCCTGCGCGAGTGGTTCCAGTCGGGCGCCGACAACAAGTGGGTCATCCCCGGCTGGGCGGCCAATCCCGACCTGGTGAAGGCCCTGGGCGCGGAAGTGTGCGAAGGCATCATTTCGGTGGAGACGGTTTCCAACGAAAAGAGCACGTCGTATGCGCAATTCGATGCGGCGTTCACCAAGGCCACGGGCAAGGCTGCGTCCACCAACATCTATGCCGCCATGGCCTACGACATGGTGATCTCTCTGGCCCTGGCCATGGAGGCCGCAGGCCCCAAGGCCACGGTGGAGCAGATCAACGCCAAGCTGCGCGAGGTGTCCAACGCCCCCGGCACCGCCGTGTACTCGTTTGCCGATGGCAAGGCGCAGTTGGGCAAGAAGGCCAAGGTGAACTACGAAGGCGCGTCCAGCAAGCTGGACTTTGACAAGTTCGGCGATGCCACGCCCGACTTCGGTGTCTTCATCATCGAAAAGGGCCAGCTGGTGCGCCGCGACGTGGTGTCCATCGCTGCGTGATGTGCCAGGCCCGGTGTGTCTGCTGAGTGCAGGACCCGGGCTTATGTTTTGTTATGGAGTCGGCATCAACCCACTTAAACCCTTCACGCTGAGCCTGTCGAAGCGCAGCGCAGAGCTTCGACAGGCTCAGCCCGAACGGATGGTTCAAGTTCAAAGATGCGGATTCAATAGGACTGCGCACAGCGAGATGTGCATGGAATGACCCAATGACCTGGATCGATTTTGTAAACCTGCTGATCAACGGATTGATCGAAGGCCTGGTGGTGGCGCTGCCCGCGCTGGCCATGACCCTGGTGATGGGCGTCAACCGCTTTCCCAATGCAGCCACCGGCGACATGCTGACCACCGGCGCCTACGCTGCCGTGGCGGTGCAGTTGTTGGGCGGCTGGCCGCTGTGGGCGGCGGCGCTCATCAGCATGGTGGTCACGGCAGTGGTGTCGGCGGGCTCGTACACGCTGATCTTTCGCAAGCTGGCCGGGCGGCCCATGGTGTCGTCCATGCTCGCGGCCATCGGCCTGGGCTTTTTGCTGCGCAGCCTGATTGGCTTTTTTGCGGGGCATGACCAGCGGACGTTTGACCTGCCCCTGGTGCGCGCCTGGAACTTTGGCGGCATCCGCATCCTGCCCACTGACCTGGTGATTGCAGCGGTGGCCGCTGCATGCCTGGTGGTGGTGTTTGTGCTGATCTACCGCACCAGCTTTGGCCGCCAACTGCGCGCCGTGGCCGACAGTGCCGATCTGGCACGCGCGAGCGGCATCCGCGCCAATGGGCTGATGCTTAGTTTGTGGCTGCTGGTGGGGGCCTTGTCATCGCTGGGCGGCGTGCTGCTGGGCATGAAGGCCGTGGTCAGCCCCGAGATGGGGTGGGAGAGTTTGATCCCCGCCTTTGCCGCCATGGTGCTGGGCGGCATCGGTAGCCCGGTGGGCGCGGTGCTGGGTGCGCTGCTGCTGTGTGTGGCGCAAGAGCTGGCGGTGCCGTTGTTGGGGCCGTCGTACAAGCTGGTGCTGTCGTTTGTGGTGTTGGCGCTGGTGCTGCTGGTGCGCCCGGCCGGCATCATGGGCCGCGTGCAACTGGTGCGGTAAGGAGTTCGATTCATGATTGCTTACCTGTGTGCCATTGGCATCGTTGCCCTTATCTACTGCCTGCTGGCGCTGGGCCTGAACCTGCAGTTCGGCCTGACCCGGCTGGTCAACTTTGGCGTGGTGGCGTTCTTTGCTGTGGGCGCCTACACATCCGGCCTGCTGGCGCTGCAAGGCGTGCCGCTGGTGCTGTGTTTTGTGGCGGCGGCTGTGCTCTCGGGTTTGCTCGCGCTGCCCATTGGCCTGCTGTCGCTGCGCCTGCGGGATGACTACCTGGCCATCGTGACGCTGGGCTTTTCGGAGGCGGTGCGCATCTCCATCCAGCAAGAAAGCTGGTTGACCAAAGGCGTGCAGGGCTTGCCCGGCTTGCCCAAGCTGTTTGCGTCCTGGGGCAGTGGCGTGTCGGACATGGCGATTTTTGCCACGCTGCTGGCCATGGTCGCTGTGGTGGCCTGGGGCACGGTGCGCCTGGCGGCCAGCCCGTTTGGGCGGCTGCTCAAGGCCATTGGCGACGATGAGCCCGCGTTGTCGGCCCTGGGCAAGGACCCCGCCTGGTTCAAGGTGCAGGTGTTCATGCTGGGGGCGGCGTTGGCCGGGCTGGCGGGTGCGTTTTACGCGCACTTCATTACCTTCATCACGCCAGAGCAGTTCATCCCACTCATCACGTTTTACGTGTGGATGGGGCTGGTGATGGGCGGCTCGGGCACGGTGCGCGGTGCGGTGTTTGGATCGCTGCTGCTCATGGTGTTTCTGGAAGGCTCGCGCTTTGCCAAAGACTGGGTGCCGGGCGTGTCAGAAGTCGGCATGGCCAGCCTGCGCCTGGCGGCGGTGGGCCTGGCGCTGATCCTGGTCACCTTGTACAAGCCCAATGGCCTGTTTGGAGGCAAAACCCAATGACCGCAACAACGATGCTGAAAGTGGACGCCGTCACGCGGCAGTTTGGGGGCTTCAAGGCGGTGGATGGGGTGTCGCTGCAACTGGGGGCGGGCGAGATATTGGGCATTGCAGGCACCAACGGTGCAGGCAAAAGCACGCTGTTTGCCGCCATTGCCGGGCAGCAGCCAGCGGACGCGGGGCAGATTCATTTTGAAGGTCAAGACATCACCCGCATGCCTCCGTACCGCCGGGCGCGGCTGGGGCTGGTGCGCACGTTCCAGATTCCGCGCGAGTTCAAGAGCCTCACGGTGCACGAGAACCTGATGGCGGCTGCCGCCAACCCGCAAGGGGAGCGGTTGCTGAACGCCTTCTTCCAGACGCGCAGCCTGCGCGAGCACGAGGCGCAGCTCTCCGTCAAGGCCGACCGCATCCTGCAGTTTTTGAACCTGGCGCGGGTGCGCGACGTGAAGGCGGGTGGCTTGTCGGGCGGCCAGAAGAAGCTGGTGGAGCTGGGCCGCGTGCTGATGCTGGACCCGCGCTGCATTTTGCTGGACGAGCCGTTTGCCGGGGTCAACCCGGTGCTGATCGAAGAGATTTGTGACCGCGTGCGCGAGCTGAACGGGCAGGGCATCGCGTTCATCGTGATCGAGCACCACCTGCAGGCGCTCAAGTCGTTGTCGAACCGAATGATCGTGATGGACCGGGGCTCCATCCTGGCCGAAGGCGACCCGCACACCGTGCTGGACGACCCGCGCGTGCAGGAAGCCTATATGGGAGGGGTGGTATGAGCGGTGCAGACAACTTGCTGCGGATCGCGCAATTGCGCGGCGGGTATTCCGAGGTGGACATCATCCACGGCATCGACCTGGCCGTGGCGCCGGGCGAGATCGTGACCATTGCGGGCACCAATGGCGCAGGCAAGTCCACCCTGGTGAAGGCGTTGCTGGGCCTGCTGCCGCGCGTGGCGGGCACCATCCACCTGGGTGGGCGCGACATCACGGCCCTGTCGGCCGAAGACCGGTTTGACGCCGGGCTGGCCTATGTGCCGCAGGTGGCCAATGTGTTCCCGTCCCTCACCGTGCGCGAGAACCTGCTGGTGGTGCGCGGCGTGGCAAACATCAAGCGCCGCATGGACGAGGTGCTGGCCGACTTTCCGGCGCTGGTGGAACGATTGCCTCAGCCCGCCAGCAACCTCTCGGGCGGCGAGCGCCAGCAGCTCGCCTTCGCGCGGGCTCTCATGCCGTCGCCGCGCATCATGGTGCTGGACGAACCGACGGCAGCGCTGGCGCCGTCACTCGTCGGCAAGGTGTTTGACATGGTGCAGAAGCTGCCCGCCGCAGGCGTGGCGGTGCTGATGGTGGAGCAGCGCGCGCGCCAGGCGCTGCAGATCAGCCAGCAGGGCTACATCCTGGACCAGGGGCGGTGCGTGTTGCAGGGCCCAGCGCAGGGGCTGCTTGCCGATGAGCGCATGGCGCAGCTTTACCTGGGCAACCACTGAGTCGCCTGCGATTCAGCCGGAAATGCAAAACACCGAGCAGGCGCTTTGCCTTCTCGGTGTTTTGCTATTTATTTAATAGCTGTTAGCGCTTTATTTATAAGCGCTAGAGCATGTTTTTATGCTTAACGCAGCACCAGCACAGGGATGTGCGAATGCGTCAGCACATGCTGCGTTTCGCTGCCCAGCAGCAGGCGCTTGAGGCCCTTGCGGCCGTGCGATGCCATGACAATCAGGTCGCACTTGTGCTTCTTGGCGGCGGCAATCACGGCCTCGGCGACCAGGTCGGACTTGGCGATCACGGCCTTTACCGTCACGCCTTGCGCACCGCCCTGGGCCTTTACGCCATCGACCATGGCCTGTGCGGTATCGCCCCACTGGGCTTCGATGCGCTTGACGTCGTTCATGTCCACCGGCATGCCACCTTCAAAGTAGCTGCGGGGGTAACGGGGCACCACCTTGAGGGCTACCACTGTGGCGCCCGTCAGTGCGGCCAGCGACAGGCCATGTTCCACTGCTTTGTCCGACAGGGGGGATCCGTCTGTAGCGATCAGGATGCGTTTGTACATAAAAGGGCTCCTCAAAGTGATGGAACAAGCTTAGGATGAATCATGTTCCAGGGCTTGATACAGGTCAATGTAATGACGATGTCCCGCAGATAGGCTTGACCCATGTCCATGTTTCAACCCGGTGCGCCGGTTTCAGCTCCGGCGCCCCATCCTGACAGCGTGACAAGCCCGTTGCTGCCGCAGCGGGTGGAACTGCTGGACGACCCCCAGGAGTGGCTGGCATTTGGTCGCCCCTGCACGCCTGCGGGCAACCCTTTGCCCAGCGGCGCAGCCGATAGCGCCACAGTCGACCCAGAATCCACCGCGTGGGACTCCCATGTGGTGCTGGAGGGCATGCACTGCGCTGCCTGTGCCCTCACGATTGAAGATGCCCTGCGAGCCGTGCCGGGCGTGGTGCAGGCCGATGTGAGCGCCGCCACCCGTCGGGCCCGCGTGGTTTGGCAACCTGGCCGGGTTTTGCCGTCGCAATGGATGGAGGCAGTGCACCGCGCGGGTTACCGTACCATGCCCGCAATGGATGCGTTTGCGCGTGACCAGCGCCTGCGCGAGAGCCGCCGTGCGCTGTGGCGTTGGCTGGTGGCGGGCTTTTGCATGATGCAGGTGATGATGTATGCGTGGCCCGCCTACGTGGCGCAGCCGGGCGACCTGTCGGGTGAGATGGAGCAACTGCTGCGCTGGGCTTCATGGGTCATCACGCTGCCCGTGGTGGTTTTTTCTTGCGGGCCTTTTTTTACCAGCGCGCTGCGCGATATCCGCCTGCGTCGGGTCAGCATGGACCTGCCTGTGGCGCTGGGCATGGCGATCACCTTTGTGGTCAGCACGGCTGGTACCTTTGACCCGGCAGGCACCTTCGGCAAGGAGGTGTACTACGACTCCCTGACCATGTTCGTGTTCTTCCTGCTCACCGGCCGTTGGCTGGAGTTGCGCCTGCGTGATCGCACAGCGGGCGCGCTGGAGGCGGTGATGAACCGCTTGCCCGACAGTGTGGAGCGGCGCGCGGTGGATGGCGGCTTCACCCGCGTGGCCACGCGGCGCATTGGGGTGGGGGACACCATCCGTGTACTGCCGGGCGAAGCGTTTCCGGCCGATGGCCGCATCACGGTGGGCAACACATACGCGGATGAGGCCTTGCTGACGGGGGAGTCCACGCCCGTGGCACGCCCGGTGGGCAGTGCCGTCACGGCGGGTAGCTACAACCTGCAGTCGCCGGTCGAGGTGCTGGTGGAAGGCACGGGCGGGCAGACTCGTTTTGCGCAAATTGTGGCGCTGATGGAAAGCGCCTCGCTGCAAAAACCCCGCCTGGCCCAGTTGGCTGACCGCATTGCGCGGCCTTTCCTGGTAGCGGTGTTGCTGGCGGCGGGCCTGGCTGCTGCCTACTGGTGGCCGTCGGACCCTGGGCATGCGCTGATGGTGGCGGTGGCGGTACTCATCGTCACCTGCCCGTGCGCGTTGTCACTGGCCACCCCGGTGGCCATGCTCACCGCCGCAGGTACGCTGGCGCGCCACGGCGTGCTGGTGCGCAACCTGCAGGGGTTGGAAGCACTGGCCCAGGTGGACACCATGGTGTTTGACAAAACGGGCACGCTGACCCGCGACGGTATGGCGCTGCAGGCTGTTCACACGGTGGGCGACTGCCGCGCTGACGATGCCCTGGCCTTGGCGGCCGCTTTGGCGCGCCAGTCGATGCACCCGGCTTCGCGTGCATTGGCTGCGGCGGCTGCGCAGCAGGTGCCGCTGGAGCGCTGGCAGGTGACTGGCCTGCAAGAAGACGCGGGTCTGGGGCTGACCGCCACCGTGGAGGATGCCACTGGAGGACAGGCTCCTCGGACGATCCGCCTCGGCTCTGCCAGCCACGCGGGTGTTGCTACTGGCGACAGCAGTGCTGCACTGCAGGTGGTGCTTTCTGAACAAACGACGGATGGCGCCCTGCACGAACTGGCCCGCTTCGATCTGGTGGAAGACCTGCGGTCCGAGGCCTCGGCCGTGGTCCATGCGTTGCAGCAGGACGGTGTGGCCGTGCAATTGTTGTCAGGTGACCGCCGGGGGGCTGTGCAGCGGGTGGCCGCGCAGGCGGGCATTGCCCGCGCCCAGGGTGAGTGCGACCCGCAGGGCAAGCTGGCGGCCCTGCAGGCGCTGCAGTTGGAGGGGCACCATGTGGCCATGGTGGGCGATGGCCTCAATGACGGCCCGGTGCTGGCGGGGGCCCATGTATCGTTTGCGTTTGGCCGCGCGGTGCCGTTGGCGCAGTCGCGGGCAGACTTTGTGGTGCTGGGGGGCAGCTTGGCGCTGGTGCCGCAGACGGTGCTGTTGGCACGGCGCACCTTGCGCGTGGTGCGTCAAAATCTGTGGTGGGCTGCAGCCTACAACGCGCTGTGCGTGCCGCTGGCGGTAGCGGGCTGGATGCCCGCCTGGCTGGCCGGATTGGGCATGGCGCTCAGTTCGCTGCTGGTGGTGCTCAATGCCGCGCGCCTGGCGCGCGACCTGCCTTCCTTGCAGGGGTCGCACCCTGAGGAAGGCGCTGCGCCTGCGCACCTGGACTCGGTGGTTGGCAGCGCAACGCAGCCGCCCCTGCATCTTTCAAAGACAACCCTGGAGCCCGTCTGATGGACATCCTATATTTGTTGATTCCGCTGTCCGTGATGCTGGTGCTCTTGATTCTCGGAGGCTTGTGGTGGGCGGTGTACCGCGGCCAATTCGAGAGCGTCGAACAAGAGGGGGAGCGCATTCTCCGAGACGGTTGACTTGTGTCAATGCCCGATAGCCGCGACTGCAACAAACTCTTACTGCAATATAAAGAGGTGCCCGATGGATTTTCCAAAAACAAATGCTGCGCACTACAACGATACGGTAGTGCGGCAGTTCTCTATCCTGGCCGTGGTGGTGGGGGTGGTCGGCATGCTGGTAGGCGTCATCATCGCCGCCCAGTTGGCCTGGCCAGAACTCAACTTTGGCATTCCCTGGCTCAGTTATGGCCGCTTGCGACCTTTGCACACCAATGCGGTGATCTTTGGTTTTGGCGGCAGCGCGCTGTTTGCCACCAGCTACTACGTGGTGCAGCGCACCTGCCAGGTCCGGCTTTTTGCCGGTCCCTTGGCTGCCTTTACCTTCTGGGGCTGGGTGCTGGTCATCGCGGCAGCGGTGGTCAGCCTGCCCATGGGCTATACCCAAGGCAAGGAATACGCTGAACTCGAATGGCCTATCGACATCCTGATCACGCTGGTCTGGGTGTCCTACGCCATCGTGTTCTTCGGAACCATTGGGATCCGCAAGGTCAAGCACATCTATGTGGCCAACTGGTTCTTTGGTGCCTTCATTCTGGCCGTGGCTCTGCTGCACCTGGTGAACAGTGCCGCCATCCCTGCGGGCATGATGAAGAGCTACTCGGCCTATGCCGGTGTGCAGGATGCCATGGTGCAATGGTGGTACGGCCACAATGCCGTGGGCTTCTTCCTGACGGCGGGCTTTCTGGGCATGATGTATTACTTCATCCCCAAGCAGGCTGGCCGTCCGGTGTACAGCTATCGCCTGTCCATCGTCCACTTCTGGGCGCTGATCTTCACCTACATGTGGGCAGGCCCACACCACCTGCACTACACGGCGCTGCCTGACTGGACGCAATCGGTGGGTATGGTGTTCTCGCTCATCCTGCTGGCTCCCAGCTGGGGTGGCATGATCAACGGCATCATGACCCTGTCGGGCGCATGGCACAAGCTGCGTGACGACCCCATCCTGCGCTTCCTGATCGTGTCGCTGTCGTTCTATGGCATGTCCACGTTCGAAGGTCCGATGATGTCCATCAAGACCGTCAACGCGTTGAGCCACTACACCGACTGGACCGTGGGCCACGTGCACTCTGGTGCCCTGGGCTGGGTGGGCCTGATCTCCATGGGTTCGCTGTACTACCTGGTGCCCCGCCTGTTTGGCCGTGAAAAGATGCACTCCATCAAGGCCATTGAACTGCACTTCTGGATGGCCACTATCGGCATCGTGCTGTACATCGCCGCAATGTGGATTGCCGGTGTGATGCAGGGCCTGATGTGGCGCGCGATCAACCCCGACGGCACGCTCACCTACACCTTTGTGGAAAGCGTGAAGGCCACCTATCCCTTCTATGTGATCCGTGTGGCGGGTGGCTTGCTGTACCTGGGCGGCATGGTGGTCATGGCCTGGAACGTGTGGCTGACTGCTATCTCGGGTCGCTCGGTCAAGGTGGCCATTCCTGCAGTGAACGCGGCCCACGCTTGAGTCCGAAGGAGATTATTCATGTCCAACAACAACACATCTGCTTCGACCGGTTTCTCCCATGAAAAGGTAGAAACCAACAACTTCCTGATGATCGTGCTGATCCTTCTGGTGATTGCCATTGGCGGCATCGTGGAGATCGTGCCGCTGTTCTTCCAGAAGTCCACCACCGAGGCTGTCAAGGGTGTGGAGCCCTACAACGCTCTGCAACTCGCTGGCCGCGACATCTACATCCGCGAAGGCTGCTACAACTGCCACTCACAGATGATCCGCCCCTTCCGCGCCGAGACGCTGCGGTATGGCCACTACTCGGTGGCAGGTGAGTTTGTGTATGACCACCCCTTCCAATGGGGTAGCAAGCGCACGGGCCCTGACCTGCACCGCGTGGGCGGCAAGTACAGCGACGAATGGCATCGCATCCACCTGAACAACCCACGCGATGTGGTGCCGGAGTCCAACATGCCTGCCTACCCCTGGCTCGAAAAGAACCAGGTGGACGCCAGTGCGATGGCGCCTCACATGAAGGCACTGCGCACCGTCGGCGTGCCCTATACCGACGAGCAAATCGCTGCCGCCGCCGCCGATGTCAAGGGCAAGACCGAGCAGGATGCCCTGATCGCCTACCTGCAAATCATGGGCCGTGCGCTCAAGTAAGCGAAGGAGATATCCCATGGACATCACCACCATGCGCATCGTCGCCACCCTGGCGTCGATGGCCTGCTTCATTGGCATCTGGGTCTGGGCCTACAGGGGCCGCAACAAGGCCCGGTTCGACGAGGCAGCCCAGCTGCCCTTCGAGACAGATTGACCTTCACCAGAACGAGAACACCCCATGAGTGACTTCACCAGCAATTTCTGGTCGGTCTTTGTGACCACGCTGACCTTGGTCGGCATCATCGCCTGCGCCATCCTGCTTTGGATGGCCGGCCGCAAGAAGGTCGCAGCCACCTCCGACAACACCACCGGCCACGTCTGGGACGAGGACCTGGTCGAGATGAACAACCCCCTGCCGCGCTGGTGGGTGTGGCTGTTTGTCATCACCATCGTCTTTGGCTTGGGCTACCTGGCTGCGTACCCTGGTCTGGGTACCTTCACCGGCAAACTCAATTGGACGCAAAAGGGCGAGTACGAAGCCGAAATGGCCAAGGCCAAGACGGAACTGGAGCCGCTGTACGCCCGCTTTGCATCCATGAAGCCCGAAGACGTGGCGAAGGACCCGCAGGCCCATGCCATTGGCGAGCGCTTGTTCATGAACAACTGCGCGCAGTGCCACGGCTCGGATGCACGCGGCAGCAAGGGCTTCCCGAACCTGGCGGACAACGACTGGCTGCATGGCGGCGCACCCGAGAAGATTCGCGAGACGCTGGAGAAGGGGCGCATTGGCAATATGCCTCCCATGGCAGCCGCCGTGGGCACCCCCGAGGATGTGCGCAATCTGTCGCACTACGTGCTGAGCCTGTCGGGCAGCCCCCACGACTCTCTGCGTGCTTCGCTGGGCAAGTCCAAGTTTGCAGCTTGCGCCGCCTGCCACGGCATGGACGGCAAGGGCAACCAGGCGCTGGGGGCGCCCAATCTGACCGATGACATCTGGCTGCATGGCTGGGGCGAAGCGGCTATCACTGCCATGATCAACAATGGCAAGGTCAACCAGATGCCTGCGCAGGCAGAAAAGTTGACCGAAGCACAGATCGGCGTACTCTCTGCCTATGTGTGGGGTTTGTCGAACAAGCCGGTGGCAGCACGCTGACCTGGCTGCCGGAAGGTGCCTGACGTACCTTCCGGTTTGGTTCTGAGCGGCACATCCTACGTCTACATCCATAAAGCGACACCATGAGTACACCCAGCGAGCCCGCTCGCAAGGTCATCCCGATCACGCCAGTCGCCTCTGATGCATCTTCATCGGGGGAAATCATCTCGTTGTACGAAGCGCAAAAGAAGATCTATCCGCGCTCCATCAGCGGTCTGTTTGCGCGCTGGCGTTGGGGCATGGTGTTTCTTACCCAACTGGTGTTTTATGGATTGCCATGGTTTGAGTGGGGGCAGCGCCAGATGGTGCTGTTTGACCTGGGCGCCCGCAGGTTCTACATCTTCGGTCTGGTGCTGTACCCGCAGGATTTCATCTACCTCACCGGTCTCTTGATCATTTCGGCGCTGTCGCTGTTCCTGTTCACCGCTGTGGCGGGGCGCTTGTGGTGCGGCTTTGCCTGCCCGCAAACGGTATACACCGAAATGTTCATGTGGATCGAGCACAAGATCGAAGGGGATCGCAGTGCCCGCCTTCGTCTGGACAATGGTCCCTGGACGTTTGAGAAGATTCGCAAGAAGTTTTTCAAGCAGGTGGTATGGATTGTGGTGGCCCTGTGGACCGGGTTCACCTTTGTGGGCTACTTCGTGCCCATCCGCGAGCTGGGTAGTGAGTTGCTGGCGTTCCAGGGCGGCTGGCAGATTTTCTGGGTGCTGTTCTACGGTTTCGCCACTTATGGCAACGCAGGCTTCATGCGTGAGCAGGTCTGCAAGTACATGTGCCCCTATGCGCGCTTTCAGAGTGCGATGTTTGACAAGGACACGCTGATCGTCACCTACGACCCCGAACGGGGCGAGCAGCGCGGCCCGCGCAAGAAGAACATCGACTACAAGGCCCAGGGGTTGGGCGACTGCATTGACTGCTCGCTGTGCGTGCAGGTCTGTCCGGTGGGTATCGATATTCGCAAGGGGCTGCAGTACGAATGCATCGGTTGTGGTCTGTGCGTGGATGCGTGCAACACGGTGATGGACAAGATGCAGTATCCGCGCGGGCTGATCCGCTATTCCACCCAGAACGGCGTGGCCAAGCGCTGGACGCAGTCTCAGATGTTGCGCCGTGTGTTGCGTCCCCGGGTGCTGATCTACAGCGCTGTGTTGGTGGGTCTGTGCGTGGCCATGCTGGCCAGTCTGGTGGTGCGTACGCCGCTGAAGGTGGACGTGGTGCGTGATCGCGCTGCGCTCTCGCGCATTGTGGCGGGCGGCAAGCTGGAGAACATTTACCGACTGCAGATCATGAATGCCACCGAGGGCGGGCAGCGCTACCGCATCAGTGCGCGTGGTCTGGAGGGGCTGGAAGTGGCCTCTGAGGCTGAAGTGGATATTGGCGCCGCAGAGTCGCGCTGGGTGGCCGTGCGTTTGCAAGTTCCGTACGGCTCCGCCACGCCGGGCTCGCATGCGGTTCAGTTTGACGTGCAGGCCGTGGGGGCCGCTGCCCACGTAACGGAAAAATCCGTGTTCCTTGTGCCGCGTTGAGCGGCATCCCGGTGTGGTCTGTCAGGGCTGCACTTTGATCGATATTGTTGAGGAGTTGAGCGCCATGTCTTTAAACCCTGCCATCGCTGCACCGGCAGCTTCCGCACCTTGGTGGAAGTTCGGCCATGTGTGGCTGGTGATTGCCGGTCCTGCGATCGTGATCGTGGCTGGCTTTGTGACGCTGTGGCTGGCGATTTCGCGGCCCGACCCGGTGGTGGCCGAGGATTACTACCGCCAGGGTATCGAGATCAACAAGACCCTGGTTGCGCCGGAAAAAAGCCTGGCACCGGCCCTCAAGGCCCGCAACCATGCCGCGACCCCTGTGCAAGATCAACCACGCTGACAATCTTGCGGTCGCACCCGTGATCGACCCCAGGCAGCACCAGGAGACAAAACTGATATGTGGACGCAACGTCTGATGTGGATTGCATGGCCCGCCTTCTTGATGGCAGGCGTGCTGGAGATGCTGGTTTTTGCCATGGTGGACCCCCAAGACCTGCATTGGTTTGGGCAACCTCTGGCGTTGTCGCGACAGGGCGTGTACACCCTCGCATTTTTTGTGTTCTGGGTTATCACGATGGCCACCAGCGCGTTGACGACGCTGCTGTCCATGTCGCCGTTTGAGGTCAACCGGTGTCCGGTGCCCGATGGAGAACGGCCCGACGATTGCCGCAAGACATCGTCCTGCCCCTGAGTTTTTTCACTAATTCAGGGCGCGCGCTGCATGCCCTGTGGGGTGGCGCGAACCTGACGTCGCCCCTTCTCTTGACGTGGGGGCTCCGTGTTCAGTGCTCAGTGGCAGGTCTGCTGGCTGTTCACAATCCGCCGCAACGCATCGGTATCGAGGATGCGAACGTGGCGCTGCTTGACCTCCACGATACCTTCCTCCACAAACTTGGAAAACGTGCGGCTGACCGTTTCGAGTTTGAGGCCCAGGTAGCTACCAATTTCTTCACGCGTCATCCGCAGCACCAGTTCTGACTGAGAGAAGCCCCGTGCATGCAGGCGCTGTACCAAGTTGAGCAAGAAGGCTGCCAGACGCTCTTCGGCGCGCATGCTGCCCAGCAGAAGCATCACACCATGCTCGCGCACGATCTCACGGCTCATGATCTTGTGCACATGGTGCTGCAAGGCTGTGACTTCGCGTGACAGCTCTTCGATACGGTCAAACGGCATGACGCAGACCTCCGCGTCCTCAAGGGCCACCGCATCGCAGGTATGGTGGTCATTGACGATGCCATCGAGCCCGATGATCTCGCCCGCCATCTGAAACCCGGTGACCTGATCGCGACCGTCTTCGGTGGCCACGCAAGTCTTGAAGAATCCGGTGCGGATCGCATAGAGCGAGGTGAAGGACTCGCCATTGCGAAACAGCGTGCCGCCGCGCTTGATCTTGCGACGGACGGCAACCACCTCGTCGATGCGCTGTAATTGCTCTTCGTTCAAGCCCACGGGCATGCACAACTCCCGAAGATTGCAGTTGGAGCAGGCGACTTTGATGGAGAGCGGATTCATAGACACTTGGACTTGGGTTGGTGGCCGAGCATATCGCGCTTGCCGCGCATGAACCTGAAAGCACTGTGCGGGCGAGCGGCTGACCTTCATCAAATTGTCGCCGTATCGCTTGTGGGTTCACTTGATGCAGGTCAAGGACGTGTTCCAGAGCCTACGGCACAGTCAAGGTGTACGCAAGGAAATTTCCCCATGACTGCTGTTTCGCCAGACCTTCTGCGCCGCTTTGACGTGCCAGGCCCCCGTTATACCTCGTATCCAACGGCCGACCGCTTTGTGGAGGCGTTTGGTCAGGAAGACTATGTGCTGGCGCTCCAGCAACGCCGTTCCGGTACGGTGGCCAAGGCCATGCCGTTGTCCTTGTACGTGCACATTCCGTTTTGCGAGTCGCTGTGCTACTACTGCGCCTGCAACAAGATTATCACCAAGCACCACGACCGCGCTGAGGTCTACTTGCGCTACCTGAGTCGGGAGATCGACCTGCATACTGCCCACTGTGGCGTGGGGCAGGTAGTGAGTCAGCTGCACCTGGGGGGCGGTACGCCGACCTTTCTCTCGGACGCTGGTTTGCGAGAACTGATGGCCATGCTCAAGCGCAGCTTCACGCTGGCGCCTGGGGGTGAATACTCGATCGAAGTGGATCCGCGTACGGTCAATCCCGAGCGCTTGGCGCTGCTGGCGGAACTGGGCTTTAACCGCTTGAGTTTTGGTGTGCAGGACTTTGATGCCGAGGTGCAGAAGGCTGTGCACCGCATCCAGCCGGCCGAACAGGTCTTTGCGCTGGTGGAGTCCGCCCGCTCGCTGGGCTTTGATTCGGTGAATGTGGATCTGATCTACGGCTTGCCGCGCCAGACGCCAGAGTCTTTTGATCGCACGCTGGCACAAGTGGCCCAGTTGCGGCCAGACCGCATTGCCCTATATGCCTATGCCCACTTGCCAGAGCGCTTCAAGCCCCAGCGTCGCATCATCTCGGCCGAACTGCCCACGGGCGCCAGCAAGTTGTCCATGTTGTCGCGCTCTCTCGATGCGTTCATGAACGCAGGGTATGTCTACGTGGGCATGGACCACTTTGCGCTGCCTAGCGACGCACTGGCGGTGGCCAAGCGCCAGGGGCGCTTGCACCGCAACTTCCAGGGCTACAGCACGCAGCCAGATTGCGACCTGATTGGCCTGGGCGTGTCGGCCATCGGTCGGGTGGGGGCCACTTACAGCCAGAACTCCAAGACGCTGGACGAATACTACGACTTCCTCGACCAGGGGCGACTGCCCGTGGTGCGCGGGCTGGCCCTGACGCGGGACGACCTGGTGCGCCGTGCGGCCATCATGGCCCTGATGTGCCAGGGTGAGTTGCTGTTCGAGCCGATGGAGCAGGCGTGGCTGATCGATTTTCGCCAGTATTTCGCGGCCGAGTTGGCTCAGCTGGAAGGCATGCAGGAGCAGGGGTTGGTACAGGTGGGGCCGGAGGGCATTGAAGTGACCGCCACCGGATGGTTCTTCGTACGCGGTATCGCCATGGTCTTTGACCGGTATCTGCAGGCAGACCGCAACCGCGCCCGGTTTTCGCGCATCATCTGACACCTATGCTCGCAACGGTTGGCTGGACTGCTTTGCTCATGGGGCTTGCTGGCGGGTCCCACTGCTTGGCCATGTGCTCCGCGCCCTGTGGTGCACTGGTGGGGCAGGGTGGTGGCAGCCCGGGTGCTGACCAGCGGGCGGAAGGTACTGAGCAGGTAGTGCATTGGACGCCGCGTGGTGGTGTGGTACAGCGGACGGTGGCCTTCCACATTGGGCGCTTGGTGGGATATGCGAGCGCTGGAGCGATGGCTGCCTTGGCTATGGACAGTCTCGCATGGCTGACCCAGCAGACCACCGCGCTGCGACCCGTCTGGACACTCATGCATGTGGCGGTGATGGCCTGGGGGCTCATGATGATGGTGCAGTCGCGCCAGCCTGTCTGGGTCGAGCAGGCTGGCCGTTCGGTGTGGGCTCGTGTTCGTCCGTTGGTGGGCGCCCCAGGCGGGGTGATGGCAGCTGGAGTCTTGTGGGCGCTGATGCCTTGTGGACTGTTGTATTCGGCCTTGTTGGTGGCGGCGCTCAGTGGCGGAGCGCTTGAGGGGGCTCTGACCATGGCATTGTTTGCCGTGGGCAGTGGTGTGTGGCTGGTGAGCGGCCCCTGGGCATGGAGCAGGCTTCGCAGCCGTCTGAACCTGGCGCGGGCGCAGTGGGGCACCCGAGTTGCGGGAGGCATGCTGTGTGCGGTAGCCGCCTGGGCGCTGTGGATGGATCTGATTTACAAGCCGTCGCTCTGGTGCCGTTGATCGGCACGTTGAGCCCGCAGTTTTAGGTTCGAGTGGTTCCTTTTTTCGGCGAGGCCGACTGAGGCGAGGCGGCATCCTTTCTGGGGACTGCCTAAGCCGCCAGTGTGGGCCCGGCTACGACGAAATGTTGCCGGAGTGTTGCCGGATCGCCGCGCGGCCCGTTGGTTCTTCGCCGTGCTGCTGGAACTGGTGATAATCTGCGTAACTATTGGTGGCATTGATGTCGCCATGTATCGTGCGCCTGAAGTGAACTCATCCATCCTCATCGACATCAGCCAATTGCGTGTCGGCATGTACATCCAGCTCGATGTGGGCTGGATGCACCATCCGTTCCCGACCAGCAGTTTCAGGGTGGCGTCGGCAGAGCAGATCGCCACTCTGCGAGAGTTGGGGCTGACCGAGGTGCGTTACGTCCCCAAAAAGAGCGATCCTGAACTACAGGAGCTGGTGCCAGCTGCCTGGAGCGTGCCCGAGATGACAGACCTTCCCCCCAATGGTCTTGATTCACCCAGACCGGGGAGTGGCGTTGTCGTGGACCTGGAAGCGCAGAGGCGCCGCGAACTGCTGGAGGCGCAAAACCGAGCCTTGGCCGCTTGCAATCAGCGGTTTTCAGAGGCAACCCGGCAATACCAGGCCATGGAGCGCACGGTGTCCGAGCACCCGGACCAAGCCAGGGAAAAGGGCGAGGCGCTAGTCTCCGGGTGTGTCACTGAACTGCTGGAAAACGGTGACTCCGTCATCCGGCTGCTGTCCGAAGGTGTGGGTGAGCGTAACGGTTTGCACCCCATCAACGTGATGGTGATCTCGTTGTTGCTGGGGCGTTCCCTGGGCATGAAGAGCGAGGAGCTGCACGACCTGGGCGTGGCTGCGCTGATTCACGATATTGGCAAGCTCAAGCTACCGCCCAACTTGCGCCAGCCCACTCCTTCCATGATCCCCATGGAGCGTACGCGTTACGAGACCCACGTGGCGGAGTCCGTGGCCTTGGCCAAACGCATGGGGTTCCCCGACGCGGTACTGACTGCGGTGGCCCGGCACCACGAGATGTGTGACGGCAGCGGTTTCCCCCAGCGCCTGAAGGGGCCTGATCTGGGGCGCATGAGCCAGGTCCTGGCCCTGGTCAACCAGTACGACCGGATGTGCAACCCGGCCATGGGAGTGACGGCGCTCACGCCGCATGAAGCGCTCTCCGTGATCTTTGCTCAGCTCAAGGCGCGGTTTGACTCGGTGGTTCTGGGGGCTTTCATTCGTATGATGGGTGTGTACCCGCCCGGCTCCATCGTGCAGTTGGTCAACGACCGGTATGCCATCGTGGCGTCTGTCAATTCGTCACGGCCTCTGCGGCCCAAGGTCATCGTGCACGACCCGCGCGTTCCTAAGGACGAGGCACCGATTCTGGATCTGGAAACCGTGCCGGAACTGGGCATACGGCGCAGCCTCAAGCCCGCTCAGTTGCCGCGTGACGCGCTGGACTATTTGTCGCCCCGGCAGCGGATCTGTTACTTTTTTGAGCGAGCGGTCAGTCCCGGCCCTGACGAGGCTGCGGCGTGAACGATCTGCAATCGCTCGGATGGCTGGATGGCCTGCAGGAGGCCGTGTGGGTGCTGGATGAAGCGAGTCAGCGCATTTTGCAAGCCAATGCAGGCGCAGAGCGACTCACAGAACGTCCGGCTGCCGCCATGCGGGGGCAGTCTGTACTTGATCTGGCCAATACGCCCCAAGAACTGGCCTTTTGGTCTGAGCCGGCCGATGTGATTGCCCAGGGGGTTCCCGCCCACACCAGCTTGCTGCGTGCCGATGGCACCTTGGTGCCGGTGCAGCGTTGTGTCAGGCGCGTACCCTGGGGGGATGATGGTGGCAGTGCGCTGCTGCTGACCATGTTGGACCGCAGCAGTCAAGAGGCGACTGAACGCGAGCTGGAGACGCTGCTTTCTGAGCTGCGAGCTACCCTGGATTCTGCTGCCGATGGCATGCTGGTGTGTGGGCTGGACCGCAGGGTGCGTGCTTTCAACCAGCGTCTAGCGCAACTGTGGAGCCTGCCGCGCCAACTGCTGCTGGAGCGTGACGATGCGGTGGTTTACGCCTTCATGGCGGGCCAGGTGGCAGACGCCCGCTTGTATGCAGAGCGCTTGGCCGCTATCGACCGCGAGCCCATGCAGGAGAGCACCGATATCGTCGAACTGCGCAACGGCGTGGTGCTAGAGATGCGTACGGTGCCGCAGTTCAGTCAGGGCCGCGCGGTGGGACGGGTGTATTCGTTCCGAGACATCACCCGCCAGACGGAGACCCAGGCGAGCCTGCGCTTGGCGGCGCGCGTGTTCGAGTCCAGCCTGGATGCGATTTTTATCGCAGACAGTCAACACCGCATCATGCGTATGAACCCCGGGTGTGAGCGCCTGGTGGGGCCCGCCGCCAAGGGTTTTGAAGGCTGTGTGGCTGCCTCGCTCTTTGGCGGTGGCTCGGATGCTTCGTTCATGGAGCAGGTGCTGCGAGGCTGGGCCCAGGATGGCTTTTGGGAAGGCGAGTTGTGGTTGCCCCGTGATAACGGTGCGTACTGTGCGGTCCAGTTGTCGTGGGTGGCCTTGCGTGATGACGAAGGACGGTTGGTGCAGAGCATCGGCTTCATGCGCGACCTCACACTGCAGCATGCCGCACAAAAGCGGATCGAAGAACTGGCCTACAGCGACGCCCTCACCGGTCTGCCCAACCGCTTGCTGCTTTCGCAGCGCGTGGACACCGCCATTCAAGGGGCACGCCAGAGCGATACCGGCTTTGCGATCCTGTTCCTTGACATGGACCGCTTCAAGATCATCAATGATTCCCTGGGGCATCCCTTTGGGGACCGGGTGCTGCAGCTCGTGGCCGAGCGGCTGCAGACCTGTTTGCGGCAGACCGACATGCTGTGCCGTTTGGGAGGAGATGAATTTGTCATCTACCTGCACGGCGGCGATGCTTCGGTGGCCGAAAGCGTGGCGCGCCGGATTCTGGACGACATGCTCAAGCCCTTCATGCTCGACAGCATGGGCTTTTCGATCCAGTGCAGTATCGGCATTGCGCTGTACCCGCAAGATGGCACTACGCTGGACGACCTCATCAAGCAGTCTGATACCGCGATGTACCGGGTCAAGGAGCGTGGGCGCGGCAGTTATGGCTTCTATCAGCCACAGATGAACGCCAACCTGCTCGCACGCATGCAGATGGAGCACGCCATGCGCCAGGCGCTGGGCTTGCAGCGCATGGCGGTGTACTACCAGCCCCAGGTCAACATGGCGACCGGGCGCATCACCGGTGCCGAAGCGCTGTTGCGCTGGACGGATGCGGAGTTTGGCGCGGTGTCGCCCGCCGTGTTTATTCCCCTGGCCGAAGAATCGGGTTACATCGTGACCCTGGGCGCCTGGGTGATGGAGCAGGCGGTGCGAGAGGCCGCGCTGTGGATGCACAGCGGCACGCCCATCATGATTTCAGTGAACGTGTCGGCGCTGGAGTTTCGCCAGCCCGACTTTGTGGATCGCATCACGCGCCTGCTGGCGGTGCACCAGTTGCCCCCCACCTTGCTGGAGCTTGAGCTGACGGAAACCATCTTGCTGCAGGACGCGCAGGAGATGGAGCAGCGTTTGCGGGAGCTGGCTGATCTGGGCATTGGCCTGGCGATCGACGATTTCGGCACAGGCTATTCGAGCCTGGCCTATCTCAAGAAACTTCCCATTCACAAGCTCAAGATTGACCAATCTTTTGTGCGTGGCTTGCCCGACGATGACGGCGACCGGGCCATCGTCAGCGCCATCATCAGCATGGGCCGCGCCATGCACATTGAAGTGGTGGCCGAAGGCGTGGAAACCGAAACCCAGCAGGCCGTGCTGCAGCAAATGCAGTGTGAGCACTATCAGGGTTTTCTGTGCGCGCCCGGGTTGCCTGCGGACCAGTTTCGCGCCATGCTGAGCAAACCGCTGCCGCTGAAGGCCCAAGGGCGTCATCGACCCCTGAGCACCTGAAGGACCGGCGCGCAGGGATCAAGGATTGCGGCCGGTGCCGGGCCGACCAGCCCGCCCTCGTGTCGGCCTTATGCGGCCGAAATGCCTTTCCACAGCATATAGGCCGCAAGGCCAAACAGCAGCGATGCAAACACGCGCTTGAGCTGCTTGACGGGAAGGTTGTGTGCCGCCTTGGCGCCCAGCGGCGCTGTCAGCACGCTGCAACTGGCTATCACCCCCAGTGCCGGCAGCCAGATGTAGCCCAGAGACGCTGACGGCAAGCCGCTCACGTTCTGCCCGCCAATGGCGTAGCCAATTACGTTCGCTAGCGCAATGGGAAACCCCAACGCGGCACTGGTGGCCACTGCATTGTGGATAGGCACATTGCACCAGGTCATGAAGGGCACGCTGACAAAACCGCCGCCCGCACCAACCAGGCCGGACAGAAAGCCGATCGCGCCGCCTGCCGCCACCTGGCCTGCGCCGCCCGGCATCTGGCGCGTGGGCGCAGGCTTCTTGTCCAGGAACATCTGCGTGGCCGAGAAACTCACGAACAGCGCGAAGAAGATCGCCAGGAACGAGCCCTTGAGCAGCGCAAACACACCCAGACTGGCGATAAACCCACCCAGCACAATGCCGGGCGCCAGGCGCTTGACGATGTCCCACCGCACGGCGCCGCGCCGGTGATGGGCTCGCACGCTGGAGATGGAGGTGAACATGATGGTGGCCATCGACGTGGCAATCGCCATCTTCACCGCCAGGTCGGGCCCCACCTGCCGCGCGCCCAGGATGTAGGTCAGGAACGGCACCAGCAGCATGCCGCCACCAATGCCCAGCAGACCCGCCAGAAAACCAGTGGCCAAGCCGAGCACACCGAGTTCAACAATCAGCAAGGGATCGAGCATGGCGGGATATCAGGCAACAAAGGACAACAGAGCGCGCGGAGAGCCGCGAAAAATGCCCTGTCACGGACGCAGCAGCAGGTGCTTGCAATGACAGGGCATGGGGAAGAGGGTGTCTGCGAATGCCACCGAACTCTCATCCTGAACCGGGGGTTCAGGTGGGCGAGGGCAGCCTGGCGTTGGGTTCATCTGACGCGAGATGATCACGCTCACCGGACGATGTACCAAGCCCGAGCTCAATGAGCATTGGTTCAAGGAAATATAAAGCCCGACAGCTTCGCAGACCCGTCAATTGTAGGTGCTGCCAGCGGGCGCTGCGCACTCGGGGTCATGTAAAGCCCGCAAGCAGCTGTGACGGACGGGTAAGAGAACGGTGTGCCACAGCACGCCAAGGACTAAAGCAGGCGCCCGTCGTCACCCAAAGCACTGTCCAGGCGCTGGACCAGGCTTTGCAGGCGCTGCTGGTCGGTATCGGGCAGCAGGCTTTCCTGGTGCCCCGCCGCCGGTGCGCTGGCACTGGCAGATGGGCTTGCCACTGGTTGGGCTGCGGCCGCAAGGTCTGCCGCTTCGCGGTCGGCGATCTCGAAGGCCAGGTTCAGGGCGGCCAGCACGGCGATGCGTTCCCGCGCCCGGACCTTGCCCGCATCGCGGATGCGCGTCATGGCGGTGTCCACGCGCTCCACAGCATCCAGCAGGCGGCTTTCGTGGCCCTCGGGGCAGGTCAGCAGATAGCTTTGCTGCAGGATCTGCACCTCGATTTGCTTCATTCGGCTTCTTTCGTGAGCGGCGCGGCAGCGGGCAGACGTTCGAGCAGGGCATCCACCCGGGCGCGTGCTGCGCTCAAGCGGGATTTGAGCGAATCGCGCTCCTGCGTCAGTGCCGCAACTTGATCAGCGAGCAGGGCATTGGTGCGCTGCAGCTCCGCATGTCGCAGCAGCAGGCGCTCCACGCGCTCGGCGATCTGGTCGGTGGGGGACGGTATTGCCATACAGCCTCGGATTGTAGGCTGTGTGACACGGGCCGGGCCCTGGCAGCAGGCCGCTGTGTTGCGCAATGTGCAACATACGCCGGGGCGCTGCCTGCGGTGCTTGGCCACGCGGGGGCCATGCTGATCCGATCGCGTGGTCTGGCGCACTGGGGGCAGCTTGTAAACGGTCGTAAAATCCCGCTGTTGGTGCTCGCGGTGTGGTTCACATGCCGCAGTTCAACGGGAAGCAGGGAGGCGCCGTACCACCGGTACACGCCCAGCCTGCGCTGCCCCCGCAACGGTCAGCGGACGAATCAACTGATTCTCTCTCCATCCATAAGCCACTGGGCGCCTTGAACAAGCGTCTGGGAAGGCATTGGGGGGGTGTTCTGCCAGCCCGGATACCGGCCAACACGGTGGCTGCGTGCGCCCGCTTTTGTGGTGCTGCGCGGCTGTATCACCCACATGCTGGCGGGAGGCCGGCCCGGGTTGTTTGTTGACCTTGATCCCCATGAAAATCCGTACCCTTCGTGCGCGCCCTGTTGCGTCGTTGCGCCTGCCCGCCCCACGCCTGGCACTGCTGTCATTGCTGGCTGGCAGTGCCTGCGGCGCTTTCGCCCAGACCGCCCCAGCCTCCGGCGAGCTGCTGGCGCAAAACCTGCGCGCGCCGTCGTTGTCTGAAACCGTGGTGGCCGCCACGCGCACCCCGCAGCCCCTGGCCGACCTGGTGGCCGACATTTCCATCGTGGACCGCGAAACCATCGAAGGCAGTGGCGCCACCGGCCTGGCCGACCTGCTGGCCCGTCTGCCCGGCGTGGAGTTCTCGCGCAATGGCGGCCCAGGCACCACCACCGGCGTGTTCCTGCGGGGCGCCGAGTCGCGCTTCACGGCGGTGTACATCGATGGGGTGCGCATCGACTCGCAATCCACCGGTGGCGCTCCCTGGGAAAGCATTCCGCTGGGCCTCATCGACCGCATCGAAGTGCTGCGCGGCCCGGCTGGCGCCGTGTATGGATCGGATGCCATGGGGGGCGTTGTGCAGATCTTCACCAAGCGCGGTGAGAACGGCACGGCACCCTATGTGGGCGTAGGCGTTGGCAACCACAACACCACCAAGGTAGAAGCCGGCATCAGTGGTGCCAGCGGCACGGTGGACTACGCGCTGGGTTTTGCACGCGATGACAGCAAAGGCTTCAACGCCCGCACGCTGGCCACCCAAAACCCCGACCGTGACGGCTACCGCACCACGGCAGGCCATGCCCGCGTGGGCTTGCAGGTCGATGCAGCGCACCGGCTGGAAGGCACGCTCATGGTCAATGATTCCAACAGTGGCTATGACAGCGGGCTGGGCAAGGACGACCGCAACCTGCACACCATGCATGCCCTGGGCCTTAACTGGATCGCCCAGTGGAGCAGCGCCTACAAGACACGCCTGTCCATCACCGACTCGCGCGACGAATATGAAACGCGCCCCTCGCCTTATCTGAGCGACACGCGCCTGCGCGGCTACTACTTCCAGAACGAATGGCGCCAGGGTGCGCACCTGGTCACGGCCGCGTTGGAGCGCCGCGAAGACCGCCTGGAAAACGCACCCATCGACGCCAAACGCTCGCAAGACGCGCTGGCGCTGGGCTATGGCTACAACGCCGCAGGCCACACTGTGCAGCTCAATCTGCGCCACGATTCCGACAGCGAGTTTGGCGGCAAGAGTACCGGCAGCGTCGCTTATGGCTATGCCATCACCCCGCAGTGGCGTGCCACGGCGTCGGTGGGCACGGCCTTCCGTGCGCCCACGCTGTACCACCGCTTCAGCGAATACGGCGTGGCCACGCTGCGCCCCGAAAGCAGCCGCAATGCCGAAGTGGCGCTGCGCTACGCCCAGGGCAACAGCACCTTCTCGGCCACGCTGTTTCGCAACCGCGTGAGCAACCTGATCTCGTTCTCCGGCCCCGGCACCTGCCTGTCGGACTTTGGCTGCTACGCCAACACGGCCCGGGCCGAATACAAGGGCGTGACGTTTGCTGGCTCGCATCGCATGGGCGATGTGCAGCTGCATGGCTCCATCGACCTGCAGCGCCCGCGTGACCTGGACACCGGCAAGCAGTTGGCACGCCGCGCCAAGCAGCACGCCACCTTCGGCGCGGACACCCGTCTGGCGGGTTGGACCGTGGGCGCCGAAGTGCAGGCATCAGGCCGCCGTTTCGACACCGTGGCCAACACCAACGTGCTGGGTGGCTACACGCTGGTCAACCTGTACGCCAGCACCCGCATTGCGCGCGACTACACGCTGCTGGCCCGCATCGACAACCTGGCCGACAAGGACTACCAGCTGGCGCGTACCTACGCCACGGCCGGTCGCACGGTGTACCTTGGTGTGAAGTGGGCACCGCAGTGACCCTGGCGACTGCCGCCGCCGCCCGCTGCCCGGCGCTGCTGATTGCAGCCCCGGCCTCCGGGCAGGGCAAGACCACCGTTACTGCCGCCCTGGCGCGCCTGCATGCGCGCCAGGGTCGGCGGGTGCGGGTGTTCAAGTGCGGGCCGGACTTTCTGGACCCGCACTGGCACCAGTTGGCCAGCGGCGCGCCGGTGCACCAGCTTGACCTGTGGATGAATGGCGAGGCGGACTGCGCGCAGCGCCTGTACGACGCTGCGCGCGAGTCGGACCTGGTCCTCATCGAAGGTGTGATGGGGCTGTTTGACGGTAGCCCCAGCGCGGCTGACCTGGCACGGCACTTTAGTGTGCCGGTGCTGGCGGTGGTCGATGCTTCTGCCATGGCGGGCACGTTTGGCGCGCTGGCGTTTGGCCTGCGCCACTATCGTCCGGGCTTGCCCTGGGCCGGTGTGCTGGCCAACCGTGTGGGCAGCGCACGCCACGCCGACATGCTGCAGGGGGGCTTGCACGATGCGGATGACTGGATGGGTGCGCTGATGCGAGTGCAGTCCGGTGCGGCTCCCGCTGCAGGCAAGGCCGGTGCGGCGCTGTTACCCGAACGCCACCTGGGCCTGGTGGCCGCGCATGAGCTGGACGACAGCCTACAGCGGCTAGACGCTGCGGCCGACGCGCTGTCGGCTACACCCCTGGGCCAGATGACGCTGGAGGACCTGCAGCGCTGGGCGGTGGACTTTCCAGAGCCCGCCTCAAAAGTCGCCATGCCTGCGCTGCTGGCGGGACGCACCGTGGCCGTGGGGCGCGACGCGGCGTTCTGTTTCACCTACGCTGCCAACCTGCAATGCTTGGAGCAGATGGGCGCACGTGTGGTGTTCTTTTCACCCCTGCACGATGCCGCGCTGCCCGCTTGCGACGCAGTGTGGCTGCCGGGTGGGTACCCTGAGCTGCACACTGCGCAGATCGCTGCCAACGCCGGCATGCAAGCCAGCCTGCGCGCCCATGTGGCCGCAGGCAAAGCTCTGTGGGCTGAGTGCGGCGGCATGATGGCGCTGTTCGAATCCATCACCCTGGCAGACGGCAGCACGGCCCCGCTGTGGGGCCTGCTGCCCGGCCGTGTGACCATGCAAAAGCGCCTGGCCGCACTCGGGCCGCAGCAACTGACCGTGGCGGGGCACACCCTGCGCGGCCACACCTTCCATTATTCGACCAGCGACAGCAGCGCCCCCGTGGTGGCCCGCACGGCCCGCCCGAACGAGGCCGTTGCGCCGGATGCGGGTGAAGCGCTGTACCAGCAGGGCAGCATCCACGCCAGCTACTTCCATGCGTGGTTCCCGTCCAGCCCCGAGGCCGTGGCGCATCTCCTTGGAGGCGTCCCGGCATGACACCCGCCTTGCACCCCATCACCACCGAACTCATCCTGGGTGGCCAGAAAAGCGGCAAGTCGCGCCGCGCCGAGCTGCTGGCGCGCGACTGGCTGGCGCAATCCGGCGACCACCGTGCCGTGCTGATCGCCACGGGGCAAGCCTGGGACGAAGAGATGCGCGAGCGCATCGCCCGCCACCAGCGCGACCGCGCCGAACGGGTGCCGGGTCTGCAGACGGTGGAAGAGCCGCACGATGTGGCCGCTGCCCTGGCGTTGCACAGCGCGCCGCAGACCCTGCTGGTGGTGGACTGCCTCACGCTCTGGCTCACCCACTGGACCATGCCCCTGGGTGTGGAAACCATGAATTTTGAACAAAAACAGGCTCTAGCGCTTGATTGGAAAGCGCAGGCAGCTATGTTTTGGGTAGCGGTTCGGAAATCCCCTGGGCCCGTTGTTCTGGTGGGCAACGAAATTGGCCTGGGGGTCATCCCGATGGGGCGCGAGGTGCGCGCCTTCGTGGATGCGCTGGGCACACTGAACCAGCAGGTGGCCCAGGCGTGCCCCCGCGTCACGCTGATGGCCGCCGGGCTGCCCCTCACTTTGAAAGAACCTCGCTGATGAAACCCACCCCCGTGCGCCGCATCCTGTGGGTGATCGCCATCCTGTTGTTGCTGGGCCTGCTCATGGCCGGGCTGGCGCGGGCGCAGCCTGTGCAGATCACCGACGACAAGGGCCGCAAGATCGCGTTGCCCCGCCCGCCCGAGCGCATCGTGAGCCTGCTGCCCTCGCTGACCGAAAGCGTGTGCGAGCTGGAGCAATGCCACCGGCTCGTGGGGGTGGACCGCTATTCCAACTGGCCCGAAGCCGTGGTCGGCAAGCTGCCCAAGGTGGGCGGCGGGCTGGACCCGAGCATCGAGGCCATCGTGGCACTCAAGCCCGACGTGGTGCTGATGTCCGTCAGCTCGCGTGCCAGCGACCGGCTGGAGGCGCTGGGCGTTACCGTGGTGCAGCTGGAGCCCAAGACCCATGCCGATGTGCGCCGCGTGCTGGGCACCGTGAGCGACCTGCTGGGCGTGCCCCGTGCGCAGGGCGCCGACCGCCTCTGGCGCGTGATCGACGCGGGCGTGCTGGCGGCTGCACAGTCCCTGCCGCCCCAGGCCAAAAATGCGCGCGTGTACTTCGAGGTGAGCCGGGGGCCCTATGCGGCGGGCGAATCGTCGTTCATTGGCGAGTCGCTCACCCGCCTGGGCGTGCGCAACGTGGTGCCAGCGTCGCTGGGGCCTTTTCCGCGCCTGAACCCCGAGTTCGTGGTGCGCGCCAACCCAGACATCATCATGATCGGCAACCGCAGCATGCAGGCCATGGTGCCGTACCCCGGCTGGGCCACCATGCGCGCTATCCGCGAGAACCGGCTGTGTGTGTTCGGCCCCGGCGACTCCGACGTGGTGGTGCGCCCCGGCCCGCGCATGGCCGAGGCCGCCCGCATCATGGCGCGCTGTCTGGTGGAGAAAGCTCCATGACCAGCGTGGCTGTTGATTTGCCCACCGGCTCCGCCAGCCGCCGCGCCGCATGGTGCGCCGCCTGGCTGCTGCTGGCCAGCGCCGTGCTGGCCCTGTGCGGTGCCAGCGTGGGCAGCACCGGTTTTGACAGCGTGCTGCGCATGCACGGCGACCCCGTGGCCTGGCAGATCGTGTGGGATATCCGCCTGCCGCGCACGCTGGGTGCGTGGCTGGCGGGTGCGCTGCTGGGCCTGTCGGGCGCTGTGGCGCAGGGGTTGTTTCGTAACCCGCTGGCTGACCCATACCTGCTGGGCAGCGCCTCGGGCGCGGCGTTGGGCGGGGCCGTGGCGATGGCGATGTTCGGTGTGTCACCGGTAGCGGCGCAGTGGCTGGCGCGCATCGGCATCACGGGCATGGCGTTTTTGGGCGCGGCGGGGGCGGTGGTGCTCACCCTGCTGTTGGCCCAGGGGGTGCAGCACACGCTGCGCCTGTTGCTGGCGGGGGTGATTGTGGGCGTGGTGCTGGGCGCGATGCGCGACCTGGTGGAGCTGGCCTCGCCCGACATCCTGCAGGCCATGCAGGCCTTCATCCTGGGCAGCACGGCCTTTGTGGGCTGGATGGCCTGCGTGCTGATGGCTGTGGCCTGGGCGCTGTGCTCTGTGGTCGCCTGGATGCTGGCGCGCGCGCTCGACGGCCTCACGCTGGGCGAGGCCACGGCCGCCAGCCTGGGTCTGCCGCTGATGCCCATGCGCGCAGGGCTGGTGGCCGCCATGGCGCTGGCCACGGGCACGGCGGTGGCGCAGACGGGGCTCATCGCCTTTGTGGGGCTGGCCGCGCCGCACTTGGTGCGCTCCATCGTGCGCGTGACGCACGAGCGGCACATCGTGCTCTCCAGCCTGATGGGCGCGGTGCTGCTTATGGCGGCTGACATCATGGCGCGCTGGGTGCTGGCGCCGCAGGAGCTGCCCGTGGGCGTGCTCACGGCGGCGCTGGGCGGCACCTATCTGCTATGGCTCATGCACCGGCGCACCTCGCAAGGGGGCGCACTATGAAATCAATAGCTATCAGCGCAAATGGAATAAGCGCCAGCATCGGAAATCGCTTGATATTGCAGGGCATTGACCTGCAATTGCCCACCGGGCGCTGGACCAGCATCGTCGGCCCCAACGGCGCGGGCAAGTCCACCCTGCTCAAGGTGCTGGCGGGCCTGTTGCCGCGCGCTACGGTGCAGGGCGAAGTGTTGCTGCTGGGCCGCCCGCTCGCGCAAATCCCCGCACGCGAACGTGCCCGGCAACTCGCCTGGCTGGGCCAGAACGAAGGCTCGGCCGACGACCTGACGAGCTACGACGTGGCCATGCTGGGCCGCCTGCCGCACCAGGCCTGGCTGGCCCCGCCGGGCGCGGCCGACCACGCGGCCGTGGAGCAGGCGCTGCGCACCACGCAGGCCTGGGACTGGCGCCACCGCCCGCTGTCGCAACTGTCGGGTGGCGAACGCCAGCGAGTGCTGCTGGCCCGCGCCCTGGCGGTGCAGGCGCAGGTGCTGCTGATGGATGAACCCCTGGCCAACCTCGACCCACCGCACCAGACCGATTGGCTGCACACCATGCGCGCGCTGATCGATGCGGGAGGCACGGTGGTTAGCGTGCTGCACGAGGTGTCGCTGGCGCTGCAGGCCGATGACATGGTGGTGATGGCCGGTGGCCGCGTGCTGCACCAGGGCGCCTGCGATGCGCCCGCCACCCATGCCGCGCTGGAGCAGGTGTTTGACCACCGCATCCATGTGCGGCACCTGGATGGCATGTGGATGGCGCTGCCCTCTCTGCAACGCAAGAAAAACCAATGAACTTAGGGAGTAGAAGCATGAACATCGAATCGGGTTTTTCGCAGGTCGCGCAGTCGTTGCTCTGGCCCGTGCTGGTGCTGGTGGGGCTGGCGTTTGTCTACGCGCTGTGGACTGGCGGTGCCACGCTCATGGAAGCCTGGCAGCGCTGGCGCCAGCCGCAGTACCGCTCGCTGCGCGTGGCTCCGGGTTTGTCGATGGAAGAGCTGGAGCTGCAACTGGTGCGCCAGGTGGAGCCCGTGCGCCTGCTCAGCCGCCTGTCGCCCATGCTGGGGCTGATCGCCACGATGATTCCGCTGGGTCCCGCGCTGCAAAGCGTGGCGGCGGGCAACGGCCAGCAGGCGCTGGCGGTGTTCAGCGGCGCCTTTGCGGGCGTGGTGCTGGCGCTGGCGGCTGCGTCGGTGGGGCTGGTGGTGTACTCGGTGCGCCGCCGCTGGCTGCTGGCCGAACTGCTGGTGGTGCGCAAGGAGCGCGGGGTGGCGCAATGACTTTGAAGCACCTGAATGTGCTGGCCGAGGACGACGACGACCCGATGCTGTCGGCCGTGAACCTGGTGGACGTGTTCCTGGTGCT
The DNA here is from genome assembly GCF_028680575.1 of Acidovorax benzenivorans. Lineage (GTDB taxonomy): Bacteria > Pseudomonadota > Gammaproteobacteria > Burkholderiales > Burkholderiaceae_C > Acidovorax > Acidovorax benzenivorans. The sequence goes on from NZ_JAPCKI010000014.1 coordinate 67,877, forward strand.
CGTGGTGGCGCTGCTCACGGCCGTGGCCGTGCAGACCCAGACCAGCGCCAACGAGAGCGTCACCATCATCCGCAACCCCGGCCAGCCCGACATGGAAGTGGTCGTGCGCGAGCAGGGCAAGGAAGTGCGCTTCAAGGGTGCTGGCAGTGCCGCGCAAGGGCAGGGCGTGCGCGCGGGCGTGGCCTACAAGCTCGAAGACGGCAACATCGTCTACATCCCTGAAACGGGCGCGGCCCCTGCCAGTGCCTCGGCTGGTGGCGCGGGTGGCACCGTCACGCCGGTACCCATCAAGCCATGAAGGCGCTGATCCTGCGCGCGGCGCTGTGCTGCCTGCTGCTGGCTGCGCCGCTGGTGCATGCCGTACAGGCGGGCAAGGCCCAGGGCGCAGAGGGTTCCAACAAGACCGCGCCCGTGCTGCTGTGGCTCACCTCCGACATCACCACGGCCCCACGCACGGCCATGGTGCAGCGCCTGGCCACCGAGGCGGGCCTGGGCTTTGCGCACATCGACTACCCGCTCGCGGGCCCAGCGGTGCTCGACGCAGCGCAGGCTCAGAAGCTGGAGCGCGCGCTGGCGGGCGCTGCGCTGGTGTGGGTGGATGCGCCGCATGCCAGCGTAGAGGCGCGTTTGCGCCGCATGGCGGGGGCGCAGCTTGATGCCCGCGCGACACGTGTACCCGGCCGCGTGGTGTGGGTGCCTGCGGGCGCCCCGGTGGCCGATGGGTCTAAAAATATCGCGGCGCTGGATGTCCCTGCCCGCATGGTGGCCTATCTGCAAGCCGGTGGCCCGCGCAACCTGAAGAGCGCCATTGCCCTGGCACAGGCCACGGTACGAGGCACGGCCATGCCCGACTTGCCCGCGCCCGACATCCTGCCCCCCCGGGGCATCTACCACCCCGACGCGCCCCGCCTGCTGCCCCACGCCGCAGCGCTGGAGGCCTGGCGCCAAGGCCAGCCCGCGCTGCGGGGCCTGCCCGCCGTGGCCGTGCTGGTGCACCGCCACCATTTTGTCGATGGCAGCACCGAATGGCTCGATGCCTGGCTGCGCACCTTCCGCCAGCAAGGCCTGTTCGCCTATGCGGCCTTTGGCCAGCAGGTCACGGCGCAAACGCTGGCCGAGGTGCTGGAGCTGCCGCCCGAGAGCGGCACCGGCCCCGGCCGCCTGCATGCCTCTGCTCTCGTGCTGCACCAGCTCGTGCCCCAGGCCGCTGCGCTGCAGCCGCTGCTGGTCCGCTGGGGCGTGCCGCTGCTGGGCACACAGCCTTACCGCGCCGGTGATGCGGTCGCCTGGGAGGCCAGCGACACGGGGTTGTCGCTGTCCGACGTGCCGTTCTATCTGGCGCAGCCCGAAGCCGCTGGCGCCATCGACCCGGTGCTGGTGGCCGCCCACGGTGCGGAGGGCAAGGACTTTCGCCTCATCGAGCGCCAGGCCCAGGCCGTGGCGGCCAAGGCGCGGCGGCTGATCACACTGCAAACCAAACCCGCCGCCGACAAGCGCCTGGTGGCCATGGTCTACAACTACCCGCCGGGCGGCACCAATTTCGGCGCCTCGTTCCTCAACGTGCCGCGCAGCCTGGAGCAGGTGTCCGGCGGCCTGGCGCAGGCGGGCTACCGCACGCAGCAGGTGCCCGAGCAGGGCTGGATCGACGGGCTCAAGCCGCTGCTGGCCGCCTACTACCCCGGCGCCGATGTGCGCGCGCTGCTGCAAAGCGGGCAGGCCGCCGCGCTGCCGCTGGCGCGCTACGAGCAGCACCTGGCCACGCTGCCCAAGGCCGTGCGCGAGCGCATGAACGCGCACTGGGGCACTCCCGAAAAGAGCCGCTACGTGGTCGAGTGGCAGGGCGAAAAAGTGTTCGCCATCCCGCGCCTGCAGGTGGGCAATTTGTCCGTGCTGCCCCAGCCCCCGCGCGAGGAAACCCTGCGCCTGGGCCAGAACCCGTTCATGCACAAGTCCAAGGCGCCGCTGTCGCACCATTACCTGGCCGTGTACCTGTGGGCGCAGCTGGAGGCCGACGCGCTCATCCACTTCGGCACCCATGGCACGCAGGAATGGGCCGGTGGCAAGGCGCGTGCGCTCGATGTGCACGACGACGCGCTGCTGCCGCTGGGCGACCTGCCGGTGGTCTACCCCTACATCGTGGACAACCTGGGCGAGGCCCTCACGGCCAAGCGCCGGGGCCGCGCCGTGCTGGTGAGCCACCGCACGCCCGTGTTCGCCCCGGCGGGCTTCGAGGCACGCATGGCCCACATGCACGAGGTGATGCACGAGTGGGAAACTGTGGACGAAGGCCCCACGCGCCGCGCGCTCGAAAAGCAATTGGTCGCGCAGTTTGTGGAGCACCAGCTACACCGTGACCTGGGCTGGAGCGCTGACCGCATCGCGGCCGACTTTAGCGGCTTCCTCGAAATCCTGCACCCCTACCTGGACCAGCTCGCGCAAAGCTCGCAGCCCAAGGGCTTGGCCGTGTTCGGCCGCGTGCCTGCGCCGGAGCAGCGGCGCGAGACCATCCTGCAGGCGCTGCGCAAGCCGCTGATCGAGGCGCTGGGCGAAGACATCGACGAAGCCTTCCTCATCAAACACGACGCGGTGCTGGCCGCGCGCCCTGCGCGCTGGCTGGAAGTGGCATTGAAGGATGCGCAGGCCGCCAGCGTGCTGGACCTGCGCCCCGTGCTGCCAGCGCAAGCTGCAACACCGGGTGCGACGGGTGCATCCGATGTGGTGCGCGCCGAAGACCATGTGCCCAACCGCGCCGCACGCAAGCCCATCGACACGCCCGCGCTGCTGCAGCTCGCACAACGAGCGCAAGAGCTGGAGCGCCTGCTCGCCACCGAGGGCGAGCTGCCCGGCCTGCTGGCTGCGCTGGAAGGGCGCTACCTGCCTGCTGCCTACGGGGGCGACCCCATCCGCAACCCCGAGAGCCTGCCCACGGGCCGCAACCTTACGGGGCTGGACCCGAGCCGCCTGCCCACACGCCAGGCCTATGCCGTGGCGCAGACGCTGTTCAACGACTGGTTCAAGGACTACCAGGCGCGCCATGGCGGCCAGGCGCCAGAGCGCATGGCGCTGTCGCTGTGGGCGGGTGAAACATTGCGCCACCAGGGCATCATGGAAGCCCAGGCCCTGGTGGCGCTGGGCATGCGCCCGGTGTGGGATGACTCGGGCCGCCCGGTGCGCGTCGAAACCATTGCCGCCGATGAGCTGAAACGCCCGCGCGTCGATGTGCTCATGAGCATCACCGGCTCGTACCGCGACCAGTTCCCCGCGCTGATGGCACTGCTGGACCGCGCGGTGGCCCAGGCCGCCACGGCAGAGCCCGGCAATGTGATCGCGCGCAATACCGAGCAGATCGGCCAGGAGCTGCGCAAGCAAGGCGTGCCCCGCGCGCAGGCCGAGCAACTGGCGCGCGTGCGCTCGTTCGGCAATGCGGTGGGCGACTATGGCACCGGCCTGTCGGACGCGGTGCAGAGCGACGGCCTGCAAACCAACGATGCGCGCCTGGGCCAGATGTTCCTAGAACGCATGAGCCAGCCTTATCTGGATGGCGAGCCGGTGACGGGGGTTGCGGGCGGCACGGCGGCGAAGGCGCTGGGAGCGCACCTGCGCCGCACCGATGCCGCCATCCTGTCGCGCAGCTCGCACCTGTATGCCATGGTCAGCTCGGACGACCCGTTCCAGTACCTGGGCGGCCTGTCGGCCGCAGCCCGTGTGGCCGGGCGCCCGCAGGGGCTGGAGTTGCATGTGGCCCAGCTGCAGGACGCTAGCGAGCCCACCACCGAAACCGCGCAGCGCGCCATTGCGCTGGAGATGCAGTCGCGCTACCTGCACCCCGGCTGGCTACAGGCGCAGAAGGCCGAGGGCTACTCGGGCACGCTGCAGGTGCTCAAGGCCGTGCAGTTTGCCTGGGGCTGGCAGGCCGTCGCGCCCGACACGGTGCGCAGCGACCATTGGCAAAGCTTTTATGACGTGCTGGTGCGCGACAAGCACCAGCTGGGCCTGCCCGATTGGCTCAAGGAACACCCGCAGGCCTATGCCCAGTCGCTGGAGCGCCTGGTGCAGGCACAGCGCCAGGGCTATTGGCAGGCCGATGCCGACACGCAAAAGCAACTCGCGCAGATGTACCAGGAGCTGACGCGCGCGGCCCCGCTGGCCGCCGAGCTGCCCAGCGTGCGCCGCTGGGTGGAGCGGGCGGCTCGTGGTGAGTCCGTAGAGCAGACCCCGCCTGCAGGCATGGCCATTGCCGCGCCGCAGTCGCCAGCCCTTGCAGCGCCACAGCTTGCGCCCCCCGCCGCTGACCTGCCCGCGCCGCCCGCCCAGGCAGAAGCACCACCCTCTGCGCCCGCCGTGCCTACCATGGGCGTGTTGCTGGAGCGGCAGCCCGAGCGCGAAGCCCTCGACACCGCCAAAGAATCCAGCCCCGTGGAGCGCATGGTGGGCATCGTGGCCCTGCTGGTCATGGCCCTGGTGGCGATGGCGGGCGCCGCGTGGCAGGCGCGCCGTCCGTCCTCGCTGTCTTCCCCGTTGCAACCGGCCGGCCTGTGATGACCGGCCTCTCTGAAAGAATCGACACCATGCAGATCGAAACCCCGCCCACCGAAAAACGCTACGAAAAGCCCGAGGGCGAACGCCGTGGCCTTGTCATCGTCAACACCGGCGATGGCAAGGGCAAGAGCACGGCCGCTTTTGGCCTGGCGCTGCGCGCGCATGGCCGGGGCAAGGCCGTGAAGATTTTCCAGTTCATGAAAGTGCCCACCGCGCGCTTTGGCGAGCACCGCATGTTCGAGCAGATCGGCCTGCCCATCGAGGGTCTGGGCGATGGCTTCAGCTGGAAGAGCAAGGACCTGGAGCACTCGGCCCAGCTCGCGCGCGACGGCTGGGAAAAGGCGCGCGCCGCCATCCTGTCGGGCGAGCATTTTCTGGTGGTGTTGGACGAGATCACTTACCCGCTGATCTATGGCTGGCTGCCGCTCGACGGCGTGTTGCAGACCCTGCGCGAGCGGCCGAAGGAGGTGCATGTGTGCCTGACGGGCCGCCGCTGCCCGCCCGAGATCATCGAGCTGGCAGACACAGTGACCGAGATGCAGCTGATCAAGCACGCGTTCAAGGCGGGCATTCCCGCGCAGCGCGGCATCGAAGACTAGTCAGGCTGCCGTGTCCGACCACTGGCTTTTGTTGCTCACACCCGCCGGGGGCTGGCCCATGGTGGCGGTGTGGATCGGCGTGCCGCTGCTGGCGCTGGCGGTGGACTGGTGGCTGGGCGAGCCGCCCGCTGCCTGGCACCCGGTGGTCTGGATGGGGCGGGCGCTGCAGTGGTGGGGTGAGCGCTTGGCGCCAGCGGTCCCTGTCGCCAGGGATTTGAAGCTTTTTTGGCTTGCGGCGCTTGTGTGGTGTGTGCTGGCAGCTATTGTTTTTATAGTGGGGTGGGCGGCGCAGCAGCTGGTACTGATGCTGCACGGCTTTGTGGCGGCGGCGTTGCTGGCACTGCTGCTCAAGCCCCTGCTGGCCTGGCGCATGTTGCACGACGAGGTGCTGGCGGTGGAGGTGGCGCTGGGCCAGTCGCTGCCCGCCGGGCGTGCGCAGTTGTCGCGGCTGGTGAGTCGTGATGTGAGCGCGCTCACCGTCGTGCAGGTGCGCGAGTCCGCCATCGAATCGCTGGCCGAAAACCTCAACGACTCGGTGGTGGCGCCGCTGTTCTGGTTTGCACTGCTGGGCCTGCCTGGGGCGGCGCTGTACCGCTTTGCTAACACGGCCGATGCCATGTGGGGCTACCCCGGAATGCGCGGCGGGCGCTACTGGCAATGGGCGGGCAAATGGGCGGCGCGGGCCGACGATGTGCTGTCTTGGGTGCCCGCGCGCATCACCGCCTTGTTGATGGTTGTGGTGGCCAAGGGCTTGCCGTTGTCCACGCTGGCACGACAGGCGCGCAAGACGCCGTCGCCCAACAGCGGCTGGCCCATGGCGGCCATGGCGCTGGCGTTGAACGTGCGGCTGGCCAAGCCCGGTGTGTACACGCTGCACAGCAAGGGCCGCCGGGCCGGGCCGCTCGATACGCGGCGTGCCGCGCGCCTGGGCACGCAGGTGGTGCTGGCCATGGCGCCGGTAGCCGCCGCCCTGCAGCTAGGCGTGCTGGTGGCCTTTGCCTGGGTACACGCATGACATCTCCAGGCTCTTTTTCCTTGCCTGCATCTCTGCACGGGGGGCCAGACGCTGCGGGCATTCCGTTGTTTGATTTTTCGACCAACAGCAATGCCTGCGGGCCATGCCCCGAGGCGCTGCACGCCGTGCAGGCGGCCGACGCCACGCGCTACCCCGACCCGGCCTACACAGCCCTGCGCGAGGCCCTGGGCGCCTTCCATAGCGTATCGCCAGGGCGCATCGTGCTGGCGGCCAGTGCCAGCGAGTTCATCCACCGCATCACCGCGCTGGCCGCGCAGCAGGGCGTGGTGCAGGCGGCCGTGCCGCCGCACAGCTATGGCGACTACGCCCAGGCTGCACAAGTGCGTGGTCTGGATGTGCTGCGCAGGGGGGGCACTGCGGTGGGTTTGCAATGGGCGTGTGAGCCATCCAGCCCTTTGGGTGTGGAAGATCCCTCCGTGCGCGGGTGGCGAAAAGGCGAAGAGGGCGACGCTGCCGGTGCCTTGCGGGTGATCGACTGCGCGTATGTGCCCTTGAGGCTCGATGCCGAGTCCGCGTGGACGGGTGCACCGTCGCCGCGCCTGCCATCGGCCTGCTGGCAGCTCTGGACCCCCAACAAGGCCCTGGGGCTCACGGGTGTGCGCGCGGCGTATGCAATTTCACCGGAGGGTTGCGATGTGCAGGCGCAGGCGCTGACAGCCCTGGCACCTTCCTGGCCCGTGGGCGCCCACGGCGTGGCCTTGCTGCAGGCGTGGACGCAAGCCACCGTGCAGCAATGGCTGTTGCACAGCCTGCACACCCTGCGCGACTGGAAGGCGCGCCAGCTGGCTTTGTGCACCGACCTGGGCTGGGCCGTGCACGCAGGCAGCCTGGCCAACTATTTCTGCGCGCGGCCCGCCACAGCCACACTGCAAAGCGATCTGGCAGCGTTGCGTGCCAGCGGCATCAAGCTGCGCGATGCGACATCGTTCGGCCTCCCCGGCACCGTGCGCCTGGGTGTGCTGGCGCCCGCTGCACAAGATGCGCTGCAGGCCGCATGGCAGGCGCTGCCGGGCCGTACCATCCCGCACAGAGTTTCAACCGGTTCAGGGGAGACCTTGTGAGAACCATCACCATCAATCGCTACGTCACGCCGCTGCGTGAAGGTGGCTCCATGCCCGCCATCGTCGAGGGCGACGACCTGGGCACTTACGTGCTCAAGTTCCGTGGCGCAGGGCAGGGCGTGCGCGCGCTGCTGGCCGAGATGATCGCAGGTGGCATCGCCCGCGCGCTGGGTCTGCCCGTGCCCGAGATCGTGCTGGCCCAGCTCGACCCCGCGCTGGCGCAAACCGAGCCCGACCCCGAGATCCAGGACCTGGTGCGCGCCAGTGGCGGCCTGAACGTGGGGCTGGACTACCTGTCGGGCGCGCTCAATTTCGACCCGGCGGTGGATCGAGTGTCCGATGACTTCGCCTCGCGCCTGGTGTGGTTCGATGCCCTGGTGGGCAATGTGGACCGCACGGCGCGCAACACCAATCTGCTCATGTGGCACCGCCAGCCCTGGCTCATCGACCATGGTGCGGCGCTGACGTTTCACCATGCCTGGAACGGTGTTGTGGCCCAGCCTGACAAGCCCTTTGCGCCGATTGCCGACCATGTGCTGCTGGCCCAGGCCACGGCGCTGGTGCAGGTGGATGCCGAGCTGGCCGCACGTCTCACGCCCGATGTGGTGGGCGGCATTCTGGCCGAGGTGCCCGATGAGTTTTTGCAACTGGCCGGTGCAGACCACGAAGAAGGCCCGCTGACCGCCACCACCACCCACCGCCAGGCGTATGTGGACTATTTCTGCGAGCGCCTGGCCGCACGCGCCACCTGGGTGAATGCGTTGAAGGAGGCGGTCGATGCACGCACCTGAGGTGTACGACTACGCGATCGTGCGCGTGGTGCCTCGCGTGGAGCGCGAGGAATTCATCAACGCGGGCGTGATCCTGTCGTGCCAGCGCACCGGCTTTCTGCAGGCGGCCATCGCGCTCGACGAAACACGCCTGCTGGCTATGGACCCGCAGGCCGACATCGACACCGTGCGCCGCCACTTGGCCGCCATCGTGGCCATCTGTGCGGGCGAAGAAGGCTGTGGGCCGATTGCGCGCCTGCCGTACCGCCAACGCTTTCACTGGCTCACCGCCCGGCGCAGCGCCATCATCCAGACCTCGCCCGTGCACACCGGCCGCTGCATCGATGCGGCGGCAGCACTCGAACACATCATGGGCCGCATGGTCCGCCCACTGCCTTGACTTCCACCCCCTCTTCCCAATTGGCCCGCTGCGTGATGGTGCTGGGCACCACCAGTGGCGCGGGCAAAAGCTGGCTCACGACCGCGCTGTGCCGCTACTACAGCAACCAGGGCCTCAAGGTGGCGCCGTTCAAGGCGCAGAACATGAGCAACAACGCCCGCGTTGTTTCTGGTCCTGATGGCTGCCTGGGAGAGATCGGTTCAGCCCAGTATTTCCAGGCCCTCGCGGCCCGCGCCAAGCCCGAGGTGCGCATGAACCCCCTGCTGCTCAAGCCCGAGGCCGACACGCACAGCCAGGTGGTGCTGATGGGCCAGGTGAGTGCAGAGCTGACGGCCATGCCCTGGCGCGGCCGCAGCGAAAAGGTGTGGCCACAGATAGCGGCGGCGCTTGACACACTGCGCGCCGAGAATGACGTGGTCGTCATCGAAGGCGCGGGCTCGCCCGCCGAGATCAACCTGCACGCCAGCGACATCGTCAACATGCGCGTAGCCCGCCATGCCGATGCACGTTGCCTGCTGGTGACGGACATTGACCGGGGCGGTGCCTTTGCCCACCTGTACGGCACCTGGGCGCTGCTACCCGAGGACGAGCGCGCGCTGATCCACGGCTTTGTGCTCAACAAGTTTCGCGGCGACGCCAGCCTGCTGGCGCCTGCGCCGCAGATGCTGCATCAGCAGACCGGCGTTCCCACCGTGGCCACGATCCCCATGCAATGGCGCCACGGTCTGCCCGAAGAAGATGGTGTGTTCGATGACCGCACCTTGTCCGCAGGTGCCGTGCACACCACGGTGGCCGTGGTGGCCTACCCGCGCATCAGCAACCTGGACGAGTTCCAGCCGCTCAAGAACGTGCCCGGCGTGCGCCTGCTGTGGGCGCGCAGTCCGGCCGACCTGGCAGGCCTTAAGCCCACCGACTGGGTGGTGCTGCCCGGCTCCAAGTCCACCGCCGCCGACCTGGCCTGGCTGCGCGCGCAAGGGCTGGACCAGGCCATTGCTCACCACGCTGGGCAGGGTGGCACCGTGCTGGGCGTGTGCGGCGGGTTGCAGATGCTGGGCGAGGCGCTGATCGACACGGCGGGCATCGATGGCAATGCTCCGGGCCTGGGCCTGTTGCCTTTGGTCACCACCTTCGATGTTGCCAAAACCGTGCAACGCACACAGACGCAGTTTGGCGCGGTGTTGGGCGCCTGGGCTACGCTGGCTGGTGTACCGGCTACGGGCTACGAAATCCACCACGGCCAGACGGCCCAGCACCCGGCCATGGCCGCCAAGGGCGATGTGGCGCGCGAGGTTATCCCGGGCATTGCGTGGCAGAACCCGGCGGGCAACGTGTTGGGCGTGTACCTGCACGGTCTGTTCGAGGATGCCGCCGTGCTGCACGCGCTGTTTGGGGCCCAGGTGCCTACGCTGGACAGCGTGTTTGACGGCCTGGCGGGTTTTCTGGGCACCAGCTTCACACCAGGCGTGCTGGATGCGCTGGTGGCGCGGTAGGAAACCGGCTACCGTGGTACGCCGCAGACCCTCACACCCGTTCGCAGTGGCAGGCGAGGGTGGTGTACGGAAAGCGCACGGTGTCTTGTCCGCGCAGCGCGGGGTGCCGGGCTATCAAAGCCTCGATTTGCGCGCGCACCTGGGCCCGTTCGGCATCGGGCAGGGCGGCGATAAAGCTCACCGACATGAAGCGGTCCACGATGACCTGCTGTGGCGGCCCCACATGTTCGTGCGGCAGCCGGGTCTCGGCCAATGGACTGAAGCCGGGGTGCGGAAAGGGCTTGCGCCAGTCGCCTTTGTAGAAGCGCGGGGCATCGCCTTCATAGGGTGTGATGATGGCCGTGAGCTCGGCCACCCAGTCCACCGATTCATCGCGCACGTTCCACACCAGGCCCAGCTTGCCACCCGGGCGCAGCACGCGGTGGAACTCGTCCAGCGCCTCGTTGGTGGCAAACCAGTGGAAGGCCTGCGCACAGACCACGGCATCGAGTGTGCCGGGCGGCAGCGGGATGGCCTGCGCCGTGCCCGCCACGGCACGCACCGTGGGCAGTTGCAACGCTTCGATCTTGGCGCGCATGGCGTCCACGGGCTCCACGCCCACCACCGTGGCCCCGGTGGTTGCCAGCAGCGCGGTGAACTTGCCGGTGCCCGCGCCCACATCCGCCACCTGGCGGCCGAGGCCCAGGCCCAAGGTCTGCGCCAGCCAGGCCGACAGCGCCGCCGGGTAGTCCGGCCTGCCGCGCGCATAGGCCTGTGCTTCTTTTTCAAAACCCTGCTGTGCCGCTTTGTGCACGGCGTTCTTTGTGTTCTCCATCACCATGACATCACCTTTCGTACTTCCATCCGTTGCTGACCTGCATGATGCCGCGTTGGCCAGCCGCCTGCAGCACATCATTGACCACAAGACCAAGCCCCTGGGTTCGCTGGGCCTGTTGGAGCGCCTGGCGCTGCGCCTGGGTGTGATCCTGGGCACAGAAGCCCCCGTGCTGAACGCCCCCCAGATGCTGGTGTGTGCGGGAGACCATGGCCTGGCCGCGCGGGGTGTCTCGGCGTTTCCGAGTGATGTGACCTGGCAGATGGTAGAGAACTTTCTGGCCGGCGGCGCAGCCGTGAGTGTGCTCGCGCGCCAGCATGGCCTGGGCCTCACGGTGGTGGACTGCGGTGTGGCCAAGCCCATCGCGGCGCGCGACGCCGCGCCCGGTCAGCCACGCCTGTTGCTGCGCAAGGTGGCGCCTGGCACGCAGGATGCGTCGGTCGGCCCGGCGATGAGTGTGGAGCAATGTGCACAGGCGCTGGCCAACGGTGTAGAGGTGGTGCGTGGGCTGCCGGGCAACGCGCTTTTGCTGGGCGAGATGGGGATTGCCAACACCTCGGTGGCATCGCTGCTGCTGGCGCGCCTGGCGGGCCTGCCGCTGGCCGAGGTGACGGGCGCGGGCACGGGGCTGGATGCTGCGGGCATCGAGCGCAAACGCGCCGTGCTGCAGCAGGCGCTGGATGCCAACGCCAGTGCCACCAACCCGCTGGATGCTCTGGCTGCCTTGGGCGGCTACGAGGTCGCCACCCTGGTGGGGGCGGTGCTGCAGGCAGCGGCCGAGCGGCGCGTGATTGTGGTGGATGGCTTCATCACCAGCGCTGCCGTGCTGGTGGCCAGCCGCATTGCACCGCATGTGCTGCAGCGCTGCGTGTTCGCCCACCGTTCGGGCGAACGGGGCCACAGCCTGATGCTGGCGCAGATGCAGGCCGAACCCCTGCTGGACCTGGGCCTGCGCTTGGGCGAGGGGTCGGGCGCGGCGCTGGCTTGGCCGTTGCTGCAGTCCGCCTGCTTGGTGCTGGCAGAGATGGCGAGTTTTGAATCGGCCGGTGTGGCCACTCAGACGGCCTGAACTGCAGGTCTTTGGCTCTCAGCCCACCATGGTCCGGTTGCGGCCTTCTGCCTTGGCTCGGTACAGCGCGGCGTCGGCGCGGGACAGCATGGCGTCCAGTGTCTCGTGCGACCCGGACCAGCTGGTCAGCCCGATGCTCACCTCGCAGTCGAGCGGGTGGCCTGCGGCCAGCGTGGCGTGGATGCGCTGGGCCACGACCTGGGCGGCTTGCGCATCGGCGCCGGGTAGCAGCACCAGAAACTCCTCGCCCCCGTAGCGGCCCAGGCGATCTGCGCGGCGCAGCACCTGACGGGTGCGCTCGGCAAAGTGCACCAGCACCGCATCGCCATGCTGGTGGCCGCGTGTGTCGTTCACCGCCTTGAAGTTGTCCAGGTCCACCATCATGATGGACGGCCCGTTGCCGTAGCGCTGTGCGCGCTCCAGTTCGTCTTCGCAGCGCTGCAGCAACGCGCGGCGGTTGAGGGTCTGGGTCAGCGAGTCATAGGTGGCCAGGTGTTCCAGCTCGGTGCGCAAGCGGTCCGTGGCCATCAGCACCGCGCCAATCGACAGCATCAACACAGTGAGTACGTAGGCGCCGATGTACAGGGTCTGGAGCAGCGATGCCTCCATCAGGTCGCTGCCCGCGTGCCCGGACGGGATGGAGCCCAGGCGCATGGCCAGCACCAGCATGTGCAGCCCCAGCACCACCTCCACCAGCCGCACCGGAAAATTGCGGCCACCGTGGCGCAGCATGAAGTGCAGTTGTATGGCGTACAGCACCCCCATCACCATGGTGAAGAAACCCACCCGCATGGCGTAGTTGGGCCACCAGTAGGTCAGCCAGATAAACACGACCGTGGTGCCAACCATCACCCAGTTCCAGGTGCGCCACGTGGCGGGCTGGCCCATGAACTGCCGGGTGCCCATGTAATAGGTGACCGAGCCCAGCACCAGCAGCTGGTTGGCCAGCACCAGGCCAAGCCAGTCGGGGATGACGCCGCGTGCGCCAAACAACACGGTGGAGACGAGCCAGAGTAGCGGCGCCGCTGCCCAGCCACCCACGCCCCGGATGCTGGCCGGGTAATGCCGCCGCATGAACAGCAGCACCATGGCCATCACGGCGGACATGAAGCCCGCGAGGGCAATCATGGAGCGCGGGTCGAGGTTCGTCATTCGGAGGGCAAGAGGGAGGGGCAGCGCTTGCGTAAAAAATTGTTTCAGCAGCGTAGGCCAGTATAGCCAGGCCCTGCATCGCATTGCAGCGTTTGCGCTGTTTCGGTGCGTGTTGCGCCCGAGGTGGAGCCAGGAGCCGCGCAGGCACTCGCCGGGTTGGGGCGGGGGTACGCGCCGTGTTGGTGCACTTTGTATGCAAAGTGCATAAAACATTGTGTACAAAGTTGGCATAGGCCTTGCGTAGGGCATACCCCATGCAAAGCCCCCTCTCAGCGCCCACCCCTGCCGCCATTGAAATCGTGGCGTTGACCAAACGCTACGCCCAGGGCAAACCGGCGGTCGATGCCATCAACCTGCGCATCGCCAGCGGTAGTTACTGCTGCCTGCTGGGCCCCTCGGGCTGCGGCAAGAGCACCACCTTGCGCATGATTGCGGGGCACGAGTCAGTCACCAGCGGCGACATCCTGCTGGAGAACCGCAACATCACCGACCTGCCCGCTGCCGCACGCGGCACGGCCATGATGTTCCAGAGCTTTGCGCTGTTTCCGCACCTGTCGGCGCTGGACAATGTGGCCTTCAGCCTGAAGATGAAGGGCGTGGCCAAGGCCGAGCGGCAGGCCAAGGCGCGTGATCTGCTGGAGCGTGTGGCCCTGGGCCACCTGGCTGAGCGCAAGCCCGCAGAACTCTCGGGCGGGCAGCAGCAGCGTGTGGCGCTGGCGCGCGCGCTCATCACTCAGCCGCGCGTGCTGCTGCTGGATGAACCCTTGTCGGCGCTGGACCCTTTCCTTCGCATCCAGATGCGCGCCGAGCTGCGCCGCTGGCAGAAGGAACTGGGCCTGACGTTCATCCATGTGACCCACAGCCAGGAAGAAGCCATGGCCCTGGCCGACACCATGGTGGTGATGAACCACGGCGTGATCGAGCAGGTGGGCTCGCCCCACGAGGTCTACAACCGGCCCGCCAGCGAATTCGTGGCCCGCTTTATGGGTGGCCACAACGTGATCGACACGCCCGAAGGCAAGGTGGGTGTGCGCACCGATCACCTGCAGATCGCCCCCGCCCACGCCGAGCTGCCCTGGGGCGCCCAGCGCATGCAGGCCGTGGTGACCGATGTGGAGTACCAGGGCACCTACGTGCTGCTGGGCCTGCAAAAGCAGGGCGTGGCCCTGTCGGCCAACGCCACGGCGGCCTATTCGGTGATGGTGTCTGAGGCCGCGTTTGCCGCGCTGCCCTACCAAGTGGGGCAGGGCGTGCAACTGCACTGGACGCCCGACCAGGCGCATCCGCTCTCTGTGCCTGCTCCTGCCATGGCTCAAGCCGCCTGATCACTTCGCTACGCCTTCTCTTTTTCACCCATCCCCTTCCGCAACCCAAGGAGTTTTCCCATGTCCGATGCTTCCCGTGCTGATTCCCCTGTTGTTGTCTCCGATGCCACTGGCGTTGTCCGTGAAGCCACTGGTGTGGCTCGCCGCTCGCTGCTCAAGGGCACGGCGGGCATCCTGGCCGCTGGCATGTTCCCGGCCGTGCACTCGCAGGAAAAGATCGTGCTGCGCTACCTGGGCACGGCGGTGAACCAGGACAAGGCCATTGCCGAGAAGTTCAAGGCCGACACCGGCATCGAGATCCAGTACGTGGCCGTGACCACGGACGACGTGACCAAGCGCGCCGTCACCGCGCCCAACAGCTTCGATTTGATCGACACCGAATACTTCTCGCTCAAGAAGATCGTGCCCACCGGCAACCTCAAGGGCATCGATACCAAGAAGATCAAGAACGCCGACAAGATCACCACGCTGTTCACCACCGGTATGGTCGCTGGCAAGGCCGTGGGCGACCAGGGCACGGCGCCCAAGAAGGTGATCTACCTGGAGGGCGAGAAGTCCAAGAAGTTCGCGACCGCACCCACGCAGTTCATGAGCCTGATCCCCACCGTGTACAACGCCGACACGCTGGGCATCCGCCCCGATTTGATCAAGCGCCCCATCAACTCCTGGGCCGAGCTGCTCAACCCCGAGTTCAAGGGCAAGACCGCGATCCTGAACATCCCCAGCATCGGCATCATGGACGCCGCCATGGTGGTCGAGGCCATGGGCATCTACAAGTACCCCGACAAGGGCAACATGACCAAGAAGGAGATTGATCTCACGATCAAGACCCTGATCGAGGCCAAGAAGCAGGGCCAGTTTCGCGCGCTGTGGAAGGACTTCAACGAGTCGGTGAACCTGATGGCATCGGGCGAGGTGGTGATCCAGTCGATGTGGAGCCCGGCTGTGACGGCCGTGCGCACCAAGGGCATCGCCTGCAACTTCCAGCCGCTCAAGGAAGGCTACCGTGCCTGGGCTGCGGGCTTTGGCCTGCCCGCCACGCTGAGCGGCCGCAAGCTCGATGGCGCGTACGAGTTCATCAACTGGTTCCTGGATGGCTGGGCCGGTGCTTACCTCAACCGCCAGGGCTACTACAGCGCCGTGCTGGAGACCGCCAAGTCAAAGATGGAAGCCTACGAGTGGGCCTACTGGATGGAAGGCAAGCCCGCCACGCAAGACATCAAGAGCCCCAATGGCGACGTGCTGGCCAAGGCCGGTGCAGTGCGCGATGGCGGCAGTTATGAGTCGCGCATGGGCGGTATTGCCTGCTGGAACGCGTTGATGGACGAGAACAACTACATGGTCCAAAAATGGAATGAATTCGTGGCGGCGTAAGGAGTGCACCCCCTGAGGCGCTGCGCGCCTTCACCCCTCTCTCAAACCGCTGCGCGGTTCGGGAGGGGGACGCTCCCGGTGCGGCGGGGCGGCCCTTGCACGGGGGCACTGGCCTTTGGCCGCGCCAGTTTCAAGGATTGAGACGAAACGCCGAGCTGCGGATATCTGATACCGATTGTTTGCAAACACCATGAGTACAACCCACACACCGACCTTGCCTGCTGCTGCCGTCCCCGGCCGCAGCATTGCCGCCTGGTGGCAGGCTGCGCCGTTCACGCTGGTGTTCGCGCTGTTTTTCCTGATTCCGCTGGCGCTGATCGTGATGGTCAGCTTCTGGGACTTCAACGAGTACGAGCTGTTGCCGGGCTTCACGCTCAAGAACTACGTGTCGATCTTCGCGGGCTGTGGTGATGCGTCAGAGGGGTTGTGCGTCACGCTCAAGACCTACTACTCCACGCTCAAGTTTAGTTTTTTGGTGTGGCTGATCACGCTGGTGATCGGCTTCACCGTGGCCTATTTTTTGGCCTTTCATGTGCGCTCTTCGGGCATACAGACGCTGCTGTTCGTGCTGTGCACCATTCCGTTCTGGACGTCGAACGTCATCCGCATGATCTCGTGGGTGCCGCTGTTGGGGCGCAACGGTTTGGTGAACCAAACCTTGGTGGGTATGAACCTCATCGAGACGCCCATTGAGTGGCTGTTGTTCTCGGACTTCTCGGTGGTGCTGGCCTTCGTGCACCTCTACACCATGTTCATGATCGTGCCCATCTTCAACAGCATGATGCGCATCGACCGCAGCCTCATTGAGGCGGCCAGCGACAGTGGCGCGAGTGGTTGGCAGACGCTGTGGAACGTGATTGTTCCGCTCTCGCGCACCGGCATCATCATTGGCTCGATTTTTGTCATCACCATCGTCATGGGTGACTTCGTGACGATTGGCGTGATGGGCGGGCAGCAGATTGCGTCCGTGGGCAAGATCATCCAGGTGCAGACGTCGTACCTGCAGTTCCCGCTGGCGGCGGCCAATGCCGTGATTTTGCTGGCCGTGGTGCTGATGGTCATCTGGGGCCTCACGCGCCTCGTCGATATCCGCAAGGAGCTGTGAGATGAAAGTCCGTGAATCTCGCCCCGCCAGCTTCTGGCTCCTGGCCATCTTTTTTGCGCTGTTCGTGCTGTTCATGTACGGGCCCATGTTCGTCATCTTCATCCTGAGCTTTCAGGGGCCGGAAGGGGGGCTCACCTTTCCGATGCGCGGTGTGTCGCTGCATTGGTTTTACAAGCTGACCGAAGGGCTGGGCGTGGTGGACATTGGTGCGGCGCTGTGGCGCTCGCTGGGCCTGGGGGTGGCGGTGATGCTGTGCACGGTGGTGCTGTCGGTGCTGGCGGGCCTGGCGTTTCGCAAGCGGCTGGCGGGCGGCAACACGCTGTTCTTCATCGTGGTGGCCAGCCTCATCATGCCGTCCATCATCGTCTCGCTGGGCATCGGACTGGAGTTCAGGCTCATCGACAACGGCATCAAGGCGGCGCTGGAGTGGCTGGGCATGGAGAGCGCGCTGGAGGGCTACGGCACGTCGCTCGGCCTGTTCACCTCGGCCCTGGGTGCGCACCTGACGTGGACGCTGCCGTTTGGCCTGCTCATCATGTTCGCGGTGTTCAACCGCTTCAACCCCGCGTATGAAGAAGCCGCACGCGACCTGGGCGCCACGCCCTGGCAGGGCTTTGCGCATGTGGTGCTGCCGCTGATCGCGCCGTCGGTCGTGGGCATTGGCATGTTCGGCTTCACGCTCAGTTGGGACGAGATCGCCCGCACCTCGCAGGCCATTGGCGATGTGAACACGCTGCCCTTGGAACTGCAGGGCCTGACCAGCACGGTGACTACGCCGTCGATCTACGCGCTGGGCACGCTGACCACGGTGGTGTCTTTCGTGGTCATGGGCATCACGCTGGCGCTGGTGTGGGCCTTAGGGCGCCGTGGCCAGGGCCGCGCGGGTTAAAAACGGCACCCTTATGACGACCACTATTCCCAGGCCCCGGCGCGCACGCGCTGCAGCCACCGAACCGCACGCTCAGCCCGAGGTCCCAGGCCAGCTCAGCGACAACGATATGTACGACCGCATGGTCTCGGCCATCCTCGACCACCGCCTGCCCCCCGGCACCAAACTGGTGGAGGACAAGCTGGCGGCGGCCTTCGGCGTGTCGCGCACACGCGTGCGGCCTGTGCTGGTGCGGCTGGCCAACGAGCAGGTCGTCACGCTCACACCCAACCGGGGCGCATCCATCGCCCAGCCCACGCCACAAGAGGCGCTGGAGGTGTTCGAGGCCCGCCGCCTGCTGGAGCCGCGCCTGGTGGCGCTGTTCATTGCCAACGCCACCGATGCCGACATTGCCGCGCTGCGCACCTGCATCGACGACGAAGAGGCCGCCCGCGCCAGCGGCGACATGCGCCGCGCCATCCGCCTGTCGGGCGATTTCCATTTGCACATCGCGCAGGCCGCAGGGCACCAGACGCTGGGCCGCATCCTGCGCGAGCTGGTCTCGCGCACCTCGCTCATCCTGATGACCTACAGCCCCAGCCATGCGCGCGAGCGCGAGGAGGCCACGGCCTGTGGTTGCCGCGAGCACCGGGCGTTGATTGATGCCATCCGCCTGCGCGACGCGCGCGAGGCCGCGCGCCTCATGTTGACGCACCTGGCACGCATCGAAACGCAGCTGGAGTTCACTCCGCCAGCCAGCGATGTGCCCGACCTTGCGCAACTGCTGGGCGCCTGAATCCCGACACCTTGCCATGCGCCAACTGCTCGTCCTCAATCCCAACACCTCGGCCAGCGTCAGCGCCTTGCTGCAGCGGCATGTGCAGGCAACCGCAGGCTCGCATGTGGCGGTGCGCACGGCCACGGCACGTTTTGGCGCCCCCTACATCGCCTGCGAGGCCAGCTATGCCGTGGCGGCCCACGCAGCGCTTGATGTGTGGGCGCATGAGATCGCGCAGCCTCAGAACCCGCCCGACGCGGTGCTGATCGGCTGCTTTGGCGACCCCGGCCTGATGGCCCTGCGCGAGAGCAGCCCAGCCCCCGTCACGGGCCTGGCCGAGGCGTCATTCATCGAGGCCGCGCGCCACGGCCGCTTTGCCATCGTGACGGGCGGCGAGCGCTGGGGCCCCATGCTGCAGCGCCTGGCCCAGGCGCTGGGCCACGCCCACGCACTGGCAGGCATCCACACTGTGGCCCCCACCGGCGCGCAACTGGCGGCCGATCCGGAAGCGGCCCGCGCATTGCTGGCCCAGGCCTGCCGCGATGTGGTGCGCCAGATGGGCGTGCAGGCCGTCATCCTGGGCGGCGCCGGGCTGGCCGGTATGGCTGCCGCCGTGCAGCCTCAAGTGTCGGTGCCCGTGATTGACAGCGTGGTGGCCGGCGCCACCTGGGCGCTGCGTGCGCACCCCGTGCTGCCGGAGCGCAAGGTGGCGGGGTTTGATGTGGCGTGGGCGGGGGTGTCGAGAGAGATGGCGACTTTGGGGCTGGCAGGGGTGGTTTGACTGCACCCAAGGGGAAGTTTAGTATTACGTTTGTAATTACTTGGAGCTTTTCCCATGCACATGCTCAAGCTGACCCAGATCGGAAATTCTGTTGGTGTTGTTCTGCCGAAAGAAGCCCTGGCGCGTTTGAAGCTAGGCAAAGGCGAATCCATCTTCCTCACGGAAACGCCCGATGGCTATGCGCTGACACCGTACGACCCCACCCTTGAGGAAGAGATCAAGGCTGGCCGTGAGTTCATGCACGACTTTCGTGACACCTTTCACCAGTTGGCCAAATGAGCTGGCGCTGGGTGAGCAAGCAGGCGCTGGTTCTGCTCCACGGTGAAAGCCTTGCCAGACACGGCGGGCGCGAAGGCATGCGCGATGAGGGTTTGCTGGACTCTGCCCTGATGCGGCCGCAGAACATCGTTGCTTATGCGGATGCCGACAATCCCCCGGATGCAGCGGCCCTGGCCGCGAGCTATGGGGTGGGCCTCGCCAAGAACCATCCCTTCGTGGACGGGAACAAGCGGGCTGCCTTTTTGGCCGTGGGCTTGTTCCTGTACCTCAATGGCTTGCGTTTACAGGCCACCCAGACAGGCGCCACATTGACTATGTTCGCCGTCGCCGCAGGCGATATCTCCGAAGAGGCGTTTGCCGCCTGGCTGCGGGAGCACGCCGTAGTCCGTTGAGTGAAATTTGAAGCTTTTTTGGGCCCTACCGCCTATCCAGTAAGCGCTGTAAGCTATAAAAATGATAGCTTTGTACCGCGCCTGCTGATTCAGGGCGCCAGAGTCTTCGGCTGGTAGTCGCAATATTCGCTCACCACACATTCCCAGCAGCGCGGCTTGCGCGCCTGGCACACATAGCGGCCCAGCAAGATGAGCCAGTGGTGTGAGTCCACCGCGTAGGCGGCAGGCACGCGCTTCATCAGCTGCAGCTCCACCGCCAGCGGGTTCTTGCCCGGCGCGAGGCCGGTGCGGTTGCTCACGCGAAAGATGTGCGTGTCCACCGCCATGGTGGGCTGGCCAAAGGCCACGTTCAGTACCACATTGGCGGTCTTGCGGCCCACGCCGGGCAGGGCCTCCAGCGCTTCGCGGGTGCGGGGCACCTGGCTGCCGTGCTGCTCCACCAGGATGCGGCAGGTCTCCATTAGGTTCTTGGCCTTGGTGCGGTACAGGCCGATGGTCTTGATGTAGCTCTCCAGCCCCTCCAGGCCTAGGTCCAGGATGGCCTGGGGCGTGCCTGCCACTGGGAACAGCTTGCGTGTGGCCTTGTTCACGCCCACATCGGTGGCCTGGGCCGACAGCAGCACGGCGGCCAGCAGCTCGAACGGAGTGGTGTATTCCAGCTCCGTATTGGGCATGGGGTTGGCCGTCTTCAGGGTGGCGAAGAAGGGCTCGATCTGGGCGGTTTTCATGGTCATGGGTGGGGTGCTGTGGGCGCCTTGGTTCTTCGGGGTGGCACGGGCGGTGCCGCATTGTCCCGCAGCTGCGCCTGCAGGAGTTGAAGGAACATGCGCACGGCAGCGGGCAGGGTGCGGCCACTCAGGG
Source organism: Acidovorax benzenivorans (assembly GCF_028680575.1). Lineage (GTDB taxonomy): Bacteria > Pseudomonadota > Gammaproteobacteria > Burkholderiales > Burkholderiaceae_C > Acidovorax > Acidovorax benzenivorans. Next base: position 88,570 of record NZ_JAPCKI010000014.1, read on the forward strand.
TCTGCAGTTCGGCGGCGCGGGCGCTCATGCCGGGCTCGCGGATCTGGGCGGCATGCAGCTCGCCGCGCTGCACCCGGTCGCGCACCGTCACTTCGCCCGAGATGGACAGGCCGCCGCCATGCAGCACAAAGTGCATCAGTGTCTCGAAGTGGTTACACACCAGCACGGGCTCGAACACCAGGCCGCGCTGGCTGCAGCCAATGTCGAACAGCTGGCGCACTGTGTTGTCGCGCTCGGGCAGCGCGATGGGATGGGCGTGCATTTGCGCCAGGGTGATGGAGTGGGAGCGCGCCAGCGCATGGTCGGGCCGCATGATGGCGATGACGGGGGCGGCCTGGCGGTGCTGCACCGTGATATCCCGCTCCGCGGAGCGGCTGTAGGTCACGCCAATGTCTGCATCGCCGTTGAGCACGGCCACGGTCACGGCTGCCGGGCTGGCCACGCGCAGGTGGAACTGGATGCCGGGGTACTGCAGGCGGAACTGCGCCATCACACGCGGCAGGAACTCGATGGCAAAGCCCGCAGAGCTGCAGATGCGCACCAGCCCCGTGCGCAGGCCCTGTAGCGCCTGGATGTCGGAGACCACGCGGTCGGCTTCCAGCGCACCACGCCGCGCATGGGCGGCCAGCAGCTCGCCCGCCGCGCTGGGCGCCATGCCCCGTGGGCGCCGGTCAAACAGCGGCACGCCCAGCAGGTCTTCGAGCGCAGCCACTTGGCGGCTCACGGCCGAGGGCGACACATTGAGGCGCGTGGCGGCCTCGCTGACGGAGCCGCTGCGCACCACCTCCAGAAAGTAGCGCAGAGCGGTGTCCTGCAAGCGGCTGGAAAGCATCGGAGGCCTTTCGGGGGTATGAATTGCGGAAAACGCAAAGATAACCTCAGAAAACGTTGATTGTCGAAACGCAGCAGGCTGCTTATGCTGACTTGCAAATGACATATTCACCGGCCCCAACATCCATGTCTTCCACCGCCAACATCGCCCTCAGCGACACCCCCAGCCGCATCGTGGACCACACGGCCACCGGCCTGTCGCGCGCCATCCATGCGCGTGAGGTCTCGTGCGCCGAGGTGCTGGATGCCTATCTGGCCCAGGTGGATCGACTCAACCCCGTGGTGAATGCCCTGGTGGCGATGGTGGACCGCAACACCCTGCGCGCGCAGGCGTCAGAGCGCGATGCGCTACTGGCGCGCGGCGAGAGCCTGGGTCCGCTGCATGGGTTTCCGCAGACGCCCAAGGACATCATGCCCGCAGCGGGCATGGTCACCACACGCGGCTCGCCCATCTTTGCGGGCCAGGTCTCGGCCACCGACGCCGTGGTGTTCGAGCGCATGCGCGCAGGCGGCGCGCTGTTCATCGGCCGCAGCAATTCGCCCGAGTTTGGCCTGGGCGGCCACACCTACAACCCGGTGTACGGCACCACGCGCAATGCCCACAACCCGGCCGTGTCGGCGGGCGGCAGCAGCGGCGGGGCTGCGGTGGCGGTGGCCCTGCACATGCTGCCTGTGGCCGATGGCTCGGACATGATGGGATCGCTGCGCACGCCAGCGGCCTTCAACAACGTGTACGGCCTGCGCACCTCGTTCGGCCTGGTGCCACACGGGCCGACAGAAGAAGTGTTCTTTCAGCAGTTCAGCGTGGCGGGGCCTATGGCTCGCAACATCCCGGACCTAGCGCTGCTGCTGTCGGTGCAGGCAGGCTTTGATGCACGCCTGCCGCTCACGCGCCGGCACGAGGACGTGGCCCTGCTGGGCCAGCCGCTGGAGCGCGACTGGCGCGGTGCACGCATTGGCTGGCTGGGCGACCTGGGCGGTCATCTGCCCACCGAGCCCGGTGTGCTGGCGACCTGCGAACAGGCTCTTGCGCACTTTCGCACGGTGGGCTGCACGGTGGAGCCCGTGGTGCCCGCGTTCGACATGGCGCAGCTGTGGAACGCCTGGATCGACCTGCGCAGCTTCAGCGTGGCGGGGGCCAACGCGGCCTTGTATCGCAACCCCGCCACGCATGCGCTGCTCAAGTCCGAAGCCGTGTGGGAGATCGAGCGTGGCATGCGCCTGACGGCCCTGCAGGTGTACGACGCGGCCCGTGTGCGCAGCGCGTGGTACCAGGTGTTGCGGGGCCTGTTCGAGCAGTTCGACTTTCTGGTGCTGCCCGCTGCACAGGTCTTCCCGTTCGATGCCGGGCTGGACTGGCCCCACGAGGTCGGTGGCCGCACCATGGATACCTACCACCGCTGGATGGAGACCGTTGTGCCCGCCACCATGGCCGGCCTGCCTGCACTGGCTGCGCCTGCGGGCTTTGGGTCCGGCGGCCTGCCTGCGGGGCTGCAGATCATCGGCCCGGCGCAGTCTGATGCCGCCGTGCTGCAGATAGGCCACGCCTACGACCAGGCCAGCGGCTATGCCCGTGTGCCGAGCCCGTTGCTGGGTTGATGCGCGCTGTTTTCCCCATCGTTTTGCCATCCCGCCCTTACCGCCTTTTCCGCTTTTTTTGACTGGAGAACTCCCCATGTCCCTGCCGCGCTCCCGCTTCGTATCGTGTCTCCTGGCCAGCGCATTCGTGCTGGCAGCGCCCGCCGTGTCGTGGGCGCAGCAGACCTATCCCGACCGGCCTGTGAAACTGGTCATCCCGTTTGCGCCCGGCGGCGCCACGGACATCCTGGGGCGCCTGCTGGCCACGGCGATGGGCGAGCGGCTGGGCCAGCCGATGGTGGTTGAAAACAGGCCGGGCGCGGGCACGGTAGTGGCAGCATCGCTGGTGGCCAAGGCCCCGGCCGACGGCTACACCCTGCTGCTGGGCGCCAACACCACGCTCACCATGAACCCCGCCATCCGCGCCAACCTGCCGTATGACCCGGTGCGCAGCTTCACGCCCATCGGCATGGTGGCCGACATGGGGCTGCTGCTGGTGGCCCACAACGATGTGCAGGGCGGTACGCTCAGGGACATCGTGGCGCAGGCCAAGGCCGCGCCGGACAAGTTCTCGTACGGGTCCTACGGCACGGGCTCGTCGGTGCACTTCGGCGCCGAGATGCTCAAGGCCACCGCGGGCTTTCCGATGCTGCACGTGCCCTTCAACGGCAGCTCGCCCAACCTGACTGCGCTGATGGGCGGGCAGGTGCAGCTGGCGGTGGACACGGTGGTGGCCTCCACCCCGCTCATCAAGGCTGGCAAGATCAAGCCCATCGCCGTGCTGAGCCCGCAGCGCCTGGCGTTGTTGCCCAACGTGCCCACGGTGGCCGAAAGCGGCTACCCCGGCTTCGACATGGGTTCGTGGTTTGCTTTTGTGGGGCCCGCGGGCCTGCCCGCACCGGTGCAGAAAAAGCTGGAAAAGGCTCTGGCCGACACCATGGCGTCCGCCGAATTCAAGAAGAAGCTGGTGGACATCGGCATGACCCCGGCCTGGGGCAACGGCGACGCGCTGCGGGCCCGCATCGAGCGCGAGCTGCCGCTGATGCGTGCCGTGGCGGCGCGGGCGGATATCCGGGTGGACTGATGGTCGGCGCTGGACCCTGGCTGTTCAGCCTGTCAGCGCCGCCAGACAGTTTTCAGCGAGACCGCTTGACTGGAATACACAGCCAGCACGGAAACCGCCCCGTGGCCGGGTCCACCACAAAGTCCTCGTCGTAAATCTCCAGCGCGGCGCGGGGCTCCCATTCCCAGCCTTCGGGGATCTGGCCCGGCGCCTTCAGCTGCGCCCAGGCGGCGGCGATCTCGGGCCCTGTACCCACGAAATGCATGCAGGCGTAGTCGCCGCCTTCATAGTCCATCACCTGCACATCGGGCCCGGTGCGCAGGCCTACGCCGATCTGCACGCAGGCGTCATAGCGGCATTGTTCAGGCGGCGTGCAGGCCGGGTCATCATGGCTGAAGCCGTAGAACTTGGGGCTTGGCTCGTTCAGCCGGTTGGCCGCGCACCAGGCGCCAAAGCGCTCCCACAGCTCAGTCAGACCGGGATGGCCGTAGGCGCCGGTGTGGCGCATGGAGGCAAGGCGCATGCGGGGCAGGGTGCGGATGGTCAGTGGCATGGTGTGTGGGGGCTTGTGGTGGGCGGCTAGTCCAGTTTAATGACACCGCATGAATCCTGCGTCGCAATTGACGACAATGCACGATTTGTTGCCAACCACTTCTGTCCACGCCATGCAATTCGCCGACCGCCTGAACAACGTAGAAACCTCCGCCATCCGTGAGCTTTTCAAGCTGCTGGGCAAGCCCGGCATCATCAGCTTTGCGGGCGGCTTCCCGGACAGCGCGATGTTCGACGTGGAAGGCATCCGGGCCGCCAGCAATGCTGCCCTGGCCGAAGAACCCGGCGCGGCGCTGCAGTACGGCGCCACCGAAGGCTACAACCCGCTGCGCGAGCAACTGGCCGCCTTCATGACGAGCAAGGGCGCCAAGGATGTGGCGGCCGACAACCTCATCGTGACCACCGGCAGCCAGCAGGCGCTGGACCTGCTGGGCAAGACGCTCATCAGCCCCGGCGACAAGGTCATCGTGGAGGGCCCGACCTTCCTGGCCACCATCCAGTGTTTTCGCCTGTATGGCGCCGAACTCATCAGCGCCCCCATTGATGGCAACGGCGTGAAGACGGATGAGCTGGAAAAGCTCATCGCCGAACACAAGCCCAAGTTCGTCTACCTGATCCCCACCTTCGGTAACCCCAGCGGCGCCATGCTGAGCCTGGAGCGCCGCAAGGCCGTGCTGGAGATGGCGGTAAAGCACAACACGCTGATCGTCGAGGACGACCCTTACGGCGACCTGTACTTTGGCGACGCGCCCCCCCCCAGCCTGCTCAACCTGTCGGCCACTGTGCCCGGCAGCCGCGAGCTGCTGGTGCACTGCGGCAGCTTGAGCAAGGTGCTGTCGCCCGGCCTGCGCGTGGGCTGGATGATTGCCCCGGCCGAGCTGCTGGGCAAGGCCACCATGTGCAAGCAGTTCAGCGACGCACACACCAGCACCTTCGCACAAGCCACGGCCGCGCAGTACCTCAAGGCTGGCCGCATGCCCGCTACGCTGGCCAACGTGCGCAAGGTGTATGCCGAACGTGCCCAGGCCATGGGTGACGCGCTGCGCAAGGAGCTGGGCGACGCCATCGAGTTCGTGCAGCCCCAGGGTGGCCTGTTTGTGTGGGCGCGCCTGACCGGCGCGGGCGGCAAGGTGGTGGACGGCAACGTGCTGGCAAAGCGCGCCATCGAAAAGGGCGTGGCCTTCGTGCCCGGCACGCCGTTCTTCTGCGCCAACCCGGACCACGCGACCTTCCGCCTGTCGTTCGCCACGGCCGATGTGGACAAGATCCGCGAAGGCGTGGCGCGCCTGGGCCAGGCGATCTGAAGCGTCGATGTCGGACGCCAACGATCTCGCCAACGTTCTCCAGCGCCTCGAAAGCCTGGAGATCAAGGCCAGCTTTACCGAAGACCTGCTGGACCAGCTGAACATGACCATCTACCAGCAGCAGCAACTGATCGACCGGTTGACGCACGAGGTCATCCAGTTGCGCCAACAGGCGCCGGAAGGCGGCTCCAACGGCCCGCGCAATCTGCGGGACGAGCTGCCGCCGCATTACTGACCTGATTTTCCGATCTAGGCCTTCACAGCCCGCCAGGCCGCGTCCGCCAGCTCTGCGCGGTAGGTGGTGGGCGAGGGCAGGCCGCCCTGGGCAGCGTTGCCCGACAGCCAGGCCCTGCAATAGCTCTGCACCGGCCCCATCACCAGCGATGGCATCAGCTCGCACGGCAGGTCGCGCAGCGCGCCGGACCGGCGATGCGGCTCAAACCAGGCCACCAGCGCCTGGTTGCGGCGCCGTGCGGCCTCGGCGAGGTCGGGCGTGCGCGGGCCCGCTGCTACTGCGCTGCGCGCCTGGAACATGAACCGCGCCCGCTCGGGATGCGCCACCACCCAATCCAGGTAGCCCGTGACCAGGGCCAACACGCCCGTCTCCACGCCCTGGGCGGCATCCAGTTGCGCCTGCACGCTGCGCGACTGGTCGTGAAAGATCTCGAAAAACAACGCCGCCACAATGCCGTCGCGGTTGCCAAAGTGGTGGTAGATGCTGCCCACGCTGGCCCCGCAGCGGGCGCGCACACCGTCGATGGTGACCGCATCCACGCCGCCTTCGGCTGCGCAGGCGAGGGCGGCGTTCAGGATGTCCTGGCGGCGGTCGGTGGTGGCCTCGACAGGGGCTGTGGAAGGGCTGGTGGGGATTCGGCTTGCCATAGAAGTAGATTCTAGAATAAAGTTCTAGAAAAACTTTCTACTCCCCACGCAACGCTATGTATTCCTCTGCCAATACCGCCGCCGCACCTTCTGGCTCCACACCGCCCGCACCCGGCGCCGCCCTGTATCCGCACCTGCTCGCGCCGCTCGACCTGGGTTTCACCACGATCAAGAACCGCGTGCTGATGGGCTCCATGCACACAGGGCTGGAGGACGGGCGCGACCTCACACGCATGGCGGCGTACTTCCGCGAGCGGGCCGAGGGAGATGTGGGCCTGATCGTGACGGGCGGCTTTGCGCCCAACATCGCGGGCTGGGCCAAGCCGTTTGCGGGCACGCTGGCGACCTCGGGCGCGGCCAGGCGCCACCGGGTGGTGACCGACGCGGTGCACGGCGCGGGCGGCAAGATCGCGCTGCAGATCCTGCACACCGGCCGCTATGCCTACCACCCGCTGGCCGTTGCGCCGTCGCGGCTGCAGTCGCCGATTTCACCGTTCACGCCGTTCGCGCTGTCGGCGAGCGGGGTGGAGCGACAGATCCGCGCCTTCGTGCGCTGTGCAGTGAAGGCGCGCGAGGCCGGTTACGACGGCGTGGAGGTGATGGGCTCGGAGGGCTATTTCATCAACCAGTTCCTCTCGCAAGCCACCAACCTGCGGCGCGATGCCTGGGGCGGCGACTACAGCCACCGCATGCGCCTGCCGGTGGAGATCCTGGCCCGCATGCGCGAGGCCGTGGGGCCGGACTTCATCATCATCTACCGCCTGTCGATGATCGACCTGGTGCCCGGCGGCAGCGCCTGGGACGAGATCGTCACCCTGGGCAAGGCCGTCGCCACAGGCGGCGCCAACATCGTCAACACCGGCATTGGCTGGCACGAGGCGCGGGTGCCCACCATTGCCACCAGCGTGCCGCGCGCAGCGTTCGCCTGGGTCACGCAGAAGATGAAGGGCGAGTTTGCGGCGGCGGGCATTGCCACGCCCTTGGTCACCTCCAACCGCATCAACACGCCCGAGGTGGCCGAGCAGGTGCTGGCCGATGGCTGCGCCGACATGGTGTCAATGGCGCGTCCGCTGCTGGCCGATGCCGCGTTTGTGAAGAAGGCTGCGCAAGGCCGGGCCGACCGCATCAACACCTGCATCGCCTGCAACCAGGCCTGCCTGGACCATGTGTTCCAGAACAAGACCAGCAGTTGCCTGGTCAACCCCCGCGCCTGCCATGAGACCGAGCTGGTGTACCGCCCGGTGTCGTCGCGCAAGCGTGTGGCCGTGGTCGGCGCCGGGCCCGCAGGCCTGACGGCCGCCACCGTGGCCGCCGAGCGCGGGCACGAGGTGCACCTGTTCGACGCCGCCCCGGCCATCGGCGGCCAGCTCAACATGGCCAAGGTGGTGCCGGGCAAGGAGGAGTTCCACGAAATGCTGCGCTACCTGGCCACACGGGTAGAGGACACGGGCGTGCAATTGCACCTGAACCAGCGCGTGTTGGCCGCCGACCTGGCGGGTTACGACGAGGTCATCGTCGCGACTGGCGTGGAGCCACGCGACCCCAAGATCCCCGGCCAGGACCACCCCAAGGTGCTGAGCTACATCGACGTGCTGCGCCACGGCAAGCCAGTGGGCGAGCGCGTGGCCATCATCGGCGCGGGTGGCATTGGCTTTGATGTGGCCGAATTTTTGACGCACGGCGACCACCCTTCCACCACGCTCGATTTGCCCGCCTGGAAGGCCGAGTGGGGCATCACCGATCCCGCCGAGGCGCGCGGTGGCCTGGCCGCTAGCGGCCCGCGCGTGACGGCCGCCGCACGGCAGGTCACGTTGCTGCAGCGCAAGAAGGGCAAGCTGGGCGGCGGCCTGGGCAAGACCACGGGCTGGATTCACCGCACCGTACTCAAGATGAAAGCGGTGGAGATGGTGGGCGGCGTGAACTACGAGCGCATTGCAGACGAAGGGCTGCTGGTGTCGTACGGGGAGAAGCGCGAAGACCCGACCTGGATTCCCTGCGACACCGTGGTGCTGTGCGCGGGCCAGGTGCCGTTGCGCAGCCTGGCACAGGACTTGGAGGCCCAGGGCCGCAAGCCCCACTTGATCGGTGGTGCGCTGGAGGCGGGCGAACTGGACGCCAAGCGCGCCATTGATCAGGCGGCGCGGCTGGCGGCCCGGCTGTAGGTTGGTGCGCGTATCGCCTTTCAGGGCCCACAGGCCCTGAAAGGCGTGTTGTTGAGGTCTTTTTGGCCGGTGGCGCTAGAGGAATATGCCTGAGTAGCTATTTTTTTGATAGTGGTCGCGCTGTGATCGCTGTGGTGTTCGGGCACTGCGGCAATGTCCGTACAGTCACTCAGTCGGGCAGGCTCAAGGCGTTGAATACCCGCAGCGCAGCCCACGCATCGTTGGCTGCGTAGACCAGTTGGGCTTCGGTCAACCGGGCGTTGGCCCAGTTAGACGTGGCGGCCTTTTTGGACTTGATGAAGCGCTTGTTGAACAGCACCGCCACCGCGCCTTTCACGCCCATGTCCTTGCGGTAACCACGCTGGCGGAACACGGTGTTCAGCTCCAGCACATCGGCCGGTTGCACGCCCAGCTTGTGCTGGATGCGTTTGGTGTCGTCCCCCAGGCCAAAGCCTGCCTTGGTCACACCCTGCAGGGCCAGCAGCTCGGCCACGCGGGCGCGGCAGCCGGGGTCGTGCAGCTGGAACACCCAGGCCCGCTCCAGCGTGGCCAGCTGCACGATGTGCGGGCCGTCCGACCGCTCATCGCGCACAAACGTGGGCTTGGACTCGGTGTCAAACCCCCAGGCGCTTGCGCTGGCCAATGCGTTGCAAGCCTGGTCGGCCTGTGCGGGCGTGGAGACCAGCGCGATGCGGTCCGTGCCCAGGCGCTCAAAGGGCTCCAGCAGGGCGATCTGGTCTTTGTCTGGCGTGGGGTGTTGTGCGGTGCGCGCAGACGGTGGGTGGGGTGTGGCAGGTGGCTGGCGCCGGGAGGGAGGAGAGGCCGTCATGCGGGCCATTGTGCCGTGCGGGTGGACCCGCATGTTCGCCTTGGCGCCGTGTGATACCGCAGCAGCCTTTGCTGCAGTCAGCGTTTGCCGGTTTTGCGCAGGCGCGGGGCTTTCTCTATGTGCGCCAAGGCCTGCTCACAAGCTGCCACGGCAAGCGCCTCGCGCCCTGCCAGCCAGCCCACGCCAAACCAGGCGTTGGGTTCGCCCGACTCGGCAACCTCGCGGTACAGCGCAGCGGCCACACGCTCGTCGTTGAGGCGGCCCAGTGCCGATAGCGCGGGCTGCAGACTGTCCAGAAACCGGGTGCTGTGTGTATCCAGTGCTGGCGCCACGAACTCTGTGAGGTAGCGCAAGCGTTTGAGGCGTTTGCGCAGGCGGTGTTGCGCCTGCGGCGAGCGGGTGGCAAAGCCCCGCGCGCCTTTTTGCACCTGAGCATGCAGTGCACGCAGGCGCTGCTGCAGCAGGCGGCGCGTGGTCCGGGCATCCAGGCCTGCAAGGTCGCACCCAGTGTCATCCAGGCCCTGGGTGGTAAAGGCCATCAGGCCCACCAGCGCGACCTGGAAGGCTGCATGGCGCACGATGTGGGCGGCTGCGCCCAGCCCGGCGTCGTCGTCCCTGTGCGATGGTATGGGCGGCCCTCCGGCAGCGCGCAGCTCGGCACCGATGTGTTGCATCACCTGGCTGCGGTCGCGCAGGTGGCCGAGTTGCTGGAATACATCGACCAGGGCAGGCTCCCAGGCGGGGTCAAAGTTGCCCGGGGCCAGCGGTGCCAGTTCGCGCAGGGCGGTGCGCAGGCGGCGGATGCCGATGCGCAACTGGTGCAGTTGCTCCTCGTCGTTGGCACCCTCGGCCATGTCGCTAGCAGGGCCCAGGATCTGTTGCAGACAATGCGCCACCACGGCGCGCTGCAGTGCATGCCCGGTGGGCAGTTGTTGGTAAATGGCGGAAAGGGCTCTGACCTTGCGGGGCGAGCGGCTGTCCAGCGCGGCCAGCAGGCGCTCGCCCCGCTCGGCCTTGGACACCGTGCTCAGAAACAGCCCGTGGCGCGTGGCCCATTGCTTGGCGAGCGCGGCGAGGCCTACTACCGGCCCGGACTTGAGTTCCAGCTCCAGCTCGCAAATGGGAGCCTCTGCCTGCTGGGGCGTGCCCCGGTGGGCCACCACCCGCCCGGTGTCCAGTGCCAGCTCGACCACCGCTCCTTGCCGGGTGACGTCACGGGTGAGTCGGTCCATCTCGGTGCCGTAGGTTTCGGCCAGCGGGCCGCTGGCGGCTTGCAGGGCCTGCAGCAGCTGCGTGCCTGCCCGGGTGCCGGTGTGCAACTGGGGCAGGGGATCAGGTGCGGCGCCTGGAGTGGCAGGCCCGCGTGCGACGTTGTGCTCTTGCCTGTCCAGCGGGCCATCGCCCAGCGCCTTGACGGTTTGCACCCACTGGTCGCCCTCACGCCGCAGGCGAAACGCAATGCCTCGGGAGGCCAGCGCGCCATCGGGCGTGTCGAAGTAGCGTGCCTCCATGCGGATGGCCACACACCGGCCCCGGCGCACGGCCGCCTGCACAGCGGCCAGGCGTTCGGGCGGGATACAGAACTTGAATTCGATTTCCATGGTGGACGGCATTATCCCGTGGTATCCCCGCCGCAAGGCCGTGCCGGATTAAGGGTAGGCAGCAGTCATCCAGAAATAATAGAAAATCAATTATTTGGTGAAAGGCTGGTTTATTGCGGTGAATGATTGAATGAAGATATCAAACTCATGCCCAGTGGCTTGCCCTGGTTATCACGAATGGAGGTGATGATTTTGAATGCCGAGGCTTGAACCCGGTCTGGCAGGCGGACAAAATTATTCTCTTGCACCAGGGTGTCGCCATTGAGAAACGACCAGAGAATGAACCGGAGCGCCTGGGCCGTCTGGTCGGGGTTCTGCGTGACCTTGGGGAACACCACAAAGGTGCCCATGGTGATGGGCCACACCGATTTACCGGGCCGCTGTGTCAATGTGCTGTTGAAAACCCCGGTGGCAGACCAATCGCTGTTGGCCAGCGCCGCCTTGAAGGCATCGATGGAGGGTTTGACATAACTGCCATCGGCATTTTTCATCTGCACGGCGGTCAGCCCGTATTCAGCCACATAGCCGTGGTCCACATACCCAATGGCACCCACCGTGTCGCGCACACCCTTGGCCACGCCGTCGCTGCCCTTGAAGGCCAGCACCCCTGTGGGCCAGGCGATGCTGGTCTTGGCGCCGTACGAGGTTTTCCATTTCGGGCTCACCTTGCCCAGGTAGTCCGCAAAGTTGTAGGTGGTGCCTGAGCCGTCGGCGCGCACTACCACCTTGATCGGCAGGTCGGGCAGGGGCACGTCGGGGTTCAGGGCGGTGATCTCTGCTGCGTTCCAGCGGGCAATTTCACCCATGAAGATGCGGCTGAGGACATCGCCCGTCAGGCGCAGCTGGGTGTTTTGCACCTTGGGCAGGTTGACGATGGGGCTGATGCCGGTGATGGCCACGGGCAGCGCCAGCAGGCCATGCTCCATCAGGTCCTTCTCCGCAGGGTACACGTCTGTCGCGCCAAAGCCGACGGCCTGCTGCTGGATTTTCTTCATGCCCGCGCTGGAACCCACCGGGTCGTAGTCCACCGCGCTTCCAGTGGCCTTGGCATAGGCCTTGGCCCAGCTGCGGTAAATGGGCGCAGCCGCCGATGAGCCAGCGCCCGTCACGGTTTGCGCGCTGGCGGGCACTGCCTGCAACAGGGCCATGGTCATCAGCAAGACAAAGTAAATATATTTCATGTTTTTTGTGTAATGGTTTTTATGAATAAAGATATGCCGAGCCGATTTCTGGTGTGATTGAAATTTATGCACGACCATTGAGCGGATCGAGCGCTTTTGTGCCGATGCTAACAAAATGACGCCGATTTTACTCAAGGTCTGGAATGGGTAAGGTTTCTCCTTTCGTCATTAATTTGTCATTTGAAACAATTAGTATCTTTTGCATCCCGTCGGGGGTGGGCGCACGGTGGGGCGGTGGGCTTTCCCCTGCGGCAACACGCGTTTGCCCCCACAAGGTGGCGACACCCTGGTGGACCTTTACGAAAGATTCAGATGCTTCAAAAAATGAAAATTGGTACCCGCCTGGCCCTGGCATTTGCCGTGCTGTTGCTGCTGATCTCTGCCTTGGCAGCGGGCGGCATCAGCGGCGCAAAGCGGTTGACCGAGCGCAGTGCCGCCCTGTATGGCGACCGCACCGTGCCCATGGGCGTGCTGGCCGAGATCAGCCACCTGACGCAGCGCAACCGTGTGCTGGTGATGGACATGTTGATGGACCCTGGCACCAGCAACCTGGAGGCCAGCCACGCGGCCTTGACCACCAATGTCGAGCGCATCCAGACCTTGTGGACGGACTATGCCGCCAAGCCACTGGGTACCGAGGAGCAGGCCTTGGCGCAGGCTTTTGCCGACGCCAATGCCACCTACCTGGACAAAGGCCTGATTCCGGCGTCTGCCGCATTGGTGGCGGGCAAGTACGACGATGGCTCGGAGCTGTACATCACCCAGATCCGTCCCAACGCGCTCAAGGTGCAGGACGCCATCGAACGCCTGGTGGCGCTGCAGATCAACGTGGCGGCAGAAGAGTTTGCCGGGGCCCGTGCCATGAGCGACACCATCCACTGGTGGATGCTGGCCGCCACCGCCCTGGCACTGCTGGCGGGCGCTGCGATGGCCTGGGTCATCACCCGGTCCATCTCGCGGCCGCTGCGCCAGGCCGTGGTGCTGGCGCGCACCGTGGCGGGGGGGGATCTGACCGCACAGATCGATGTGCGTGGCAACGACGAGACCGCCGAGCTGCTGGGTGCCCTGCGCGAAATGAACCACCAGTTGGTGCGTGTGATCACCGAGGTGCGCGCCAGCACCGAAACCGTCGCCCAAGAGGCCGTGGTGATGGCGGGTGGCACCGAAGATCTGGCGCGCCGCACTGAGGTGCAGGCGTCCAATCTGCAGGAGACGGCGGCGTCGATGGAGCAATTGACCATCACGGTGCAGCACAACACCGACAACGCCCAGCGCGCCACCGCTCTGGCGCAGGAGGCGAGCAACGTGGCCAACGAAGGCGGCAGTGTGATGCGGGACGTGATTGCCACCATGCAGGAGATCAAGACCCAGTCGCAGAAGGTCACGGACATCATCAAGGTGATCGACGACATCGCGTTCCAGACCAACCTGCTGGCGCTGAATGCCGCGGTGGAGGCCGCCCGTGCCGGTGAACAGGGCCGGGGCTTTGCTGTGGTGGCGGGCGAGGTGCGGGGGCTGTCGCAGCGCAGCAGCATGGCGGCGCGCGAGATTCGCGGGCTGATCTCGGCCAGCGTGCAGGGCGTGGAGCGTGGGTCCGCCCTGGTGGGCCAGGCGGGCGAGCGTGTGGCCAACACCGTGCACCACGTGAACCAGGTGGTGTCGCTCATCACGGCCATCAAGGACGCGGGGCAAGAGCAGGCCCGGGGCATTGCCCAGATCGGCGAAGCCGTGCGCCAGCTGGACGCGGCCACGCAGCAGAACGCCGCGCTGGTGGATGACAGTTCGTCGGCCTCGACCGGCATGAAGAACCAGGTGCGGCGCCTGCTGGAGGTGATTCACCAATTCCGCCTGACGCCCGACGCACAGTTGCCCTCAGCAGACACTCCTTTGCTGTCGGTGACAAGCGTGCCCCCGGCGGTTGCTCTGGATAGTAGGACGGGCAGCCGGGCGCAATGGGCCATCTCGGCCCGCTAGCCCGCTGCTGCGTGGTCCGCATAGGGTTGCTTAACCCGCCGTTGCCCTCGCCACAGACCACGCCAAGCCCCGTGCCATGAACCGCACCGACGTGTTGATCGCGATTGCCGAGGTCGCTCGCAGCGGCGGCGCTGCCGCGCCGGAAGACGCCATCTCCCAACTGGCCATGATCATTGACGATTTGGAGCTGTCCAGCAGCGGCTCGGAGCAGGTGATGGAGATGCTGCTGCGCATCGCGGCCTGCCTGTGGAATTTGCAGCAGGAGCGGATGCGGCTTTAGAACAGGTGCTTCGCCCTCAGCACCCCGATACGGCGCTGATCGGGGCGGCAGCAGCGGTCACTCGCCCATCGTTTCGAGTGAAGCCACTTGGTCGCGCCCTCGGTGTTTTGCCAGGTACAGCGCCTGGTCGGCGCGGTCGAGCATGTCGCGCAGGCTGCGGTCGCTTTGGCGGAAGGTGCCCACGCCCAGGCTGGTGGTGATGCGGTAGCTGTGGCCCGCATCGTCAGTGAGCTGTAGCTCACGGATGCCATGCAGCATGCGCGTGGCCACCTCCAGGCCCTCGGCCAGTGTGGTCAGCGGCAACAGCACGCCAAACTCTTCGCCGCCCAGGCGCCCCACGGCATCGCTGGCGCGCAGCTGGCCCTTGATGGCCTGAGCAAACGCCATCAGCGCACGGTCGCCCTCCAGGTGGCCAAAACGGTCGTTGATGGTCTTGAAGTGGTCCAGGTCCAGCATCAGCAAGGTCAGCGGCTCGCCGTTGCTGCGCGAATGGGTATAGGCCGACTCGGCGCACTCCAAAAATGCGCGGCGGTTGGCGATGCCCGTCAGCATGTCGGTGGTGGCCAGGCGCTGCAGTTCGCGCTCCAGGTTCTTGCGCTGCGTCACGTCACGGTAGATGCCTTCGATACCCGCGAATTGGCCCGCATGGTCGTACAGCAAATGGCTGCTGATGGAGATGTCGATCACGGTGCCGTCGCGCCGCACCATCTGGCCCGGAAAGTCCGATACCTCGCCGTGCTCCATGATGGCGGCCTTGAAGGCGTCTCGATCGGAGCTTTGGGGGTAATACGACTCTGCCGTGCGTCCCTCGATCTCATGGGGCTCGTAGCCCAGCACCCGGCGCACGCCGGGGCCCACATGCTGCACGATGCCCTGCGCATCGGTGCGGTAGTACACGTCCTGCATGTTCTCGAACAGGCGCCGGAAGTTCTGCTCGCTCTCGCGCAACTGGGCCTCGATTTCGCTCTGGTGCGTCATGTCTATGCCGCACATCAGAACGGCCGGTGCGCCGTCCCATTCAATGGCCACGCTGCTGATCAACACCATGCGCAGGTTGCCACGCTCGGTGCGGATGCGGAACTCGGACGACTTGTTGGGCCGCCCGGCTTGTTCGGGTACCGCCACTTGCTGGATGCGGTTGGTGGAGCGCACCTGGTCCAGGGGGTGCACAAAGTCGCCGGACAGCCGCCCGATCAGGCTGTCGATACTGGGCGCCTCCAGCAACTCCATGCTGGCCGTGTTGGCAAAGCGGATGGCACCCTGTTGTGTGACAAGCACGGCCGCTGGCAGCAGTTGCAGCAGGCGCAGGTCTGGGTTCATGGGCTTGGTGGTAACCAAAAGTAATACACCATTGTGGCACCTGGACGCGGAGGTGTGAAACGGCACCTGTCACAGGCGGTACTATCGCCCATGAGAAAAACTTTCCAACTCCACGTTGAAGGCAAGAACCGCGACCGCGTTCTGGATGCCGTCAAGCACGAAATCCGCAAATACATCAAGCGCGAGCGGCGCCGCGACCTGCCCGAAGGCGCTGATTTCTGGGACTTTGACTGCCAGTTTGGGCGCACCAAAGAAGACGCCGTCGTGGCGCATCTGTCGGCCTTGACTGGGCTGATCAACGGCGTGGCTGCCGAGGGCGGCGCCCAGTTTTATGTCGAAATTCTGGCCAAACCCGGCAAGCGCGCCCCTCGGCCCGCTGGCGAGGCACCGCGCAACGAGGCGGATGGTTTGGATGAGGACGACGAAGAAGGCGCTTGAACCTTGGGTTTTGGGTGGCTGCCACCCAGGCCTGCCGTTCAGGCAAACACTGCTGCAGGCCCCTTTCAGGGGCCTTTTTTGTGGGCGGTCGGGGCTTGAGCTACCTGTACTGCGGATGCCGCCGCGCGCAGCTTGTCCTTTTTACTGGGGCGTTTGCCCTTGATGCCGCCGGTGCCCTGGGGGTCGGTGGGTGATGCGGGTGCCGGGGCGTCTGTGGGCTCAAAGCCCGCGATCTGCTCGCGCGGAATGGTGAGGTGCTGGCGTTTTTCGATCAGCCGGAAATGCGCCTCGGCATCGGCCGTCACAAAGCTCACTGCCATGCCGCTCTCGCCAGCGCGGCCAGTGCGACCGATGCGGTGCACATAGTCCACGGCCGATCGGGGCAGGTCGTAGTTCACCACGGCAGGCAACTGGGCAATGTCGATGCCGCGCGCAGCCAGGTCGGTGGTGACTACCACCTGCCAGCGTTCGTCCTTGAATTCCTGCAGCACCTGGTTGCGTGCACCCTGGCTCAGGCCTCCGTGAAAGGGAGTCGCATAGATGCCGGCCTTGTAGAGCTTTTCGGCGACATGCTCGGCGGCATATTGCGTCGCCACAAACACCAGCACACGTGACCAGTTGTGCTCCTTGACCAGGTGGCGCAGCAGCTGGGTGCGGCGGCTGGCGTCCACCGCAATGGCGCGTTGTTCGATGGCGGGTTCGTTGCCTGGCGTGTGGGGCACCTCCACGCGCACCGGTTGGTTTAGCAGGCCATCGGCCAGCGCCTGCACTGCTGCGGGGAAGGTGGCCGAGAAGAACAGGTTCTGCCGCCGGGCGGGCAACAGCGCCAGCACACGCTGCAGTTCTTCGGCAAAGCCCAGGTCCAGCAGGCGGTCGGCTTCGTCCAGCACCAGGTGCGCCACGGCCGACAGGCGCAGGGCGTTGTGGTCTACCAGGTCCAGCAGGCGCCCTGGCGTGGCCACCACAATGTCGGCGCCGCCGCGCAAACCCAGCATCTGCGGGTTGATCGACACGCCCCCAAACACAATGGCTATCTTGAGTGGCTGCTGCAGGTGCTGGGCCAGGCTGCGCAGCACTTCGCCCACCTGTGCAGCCAGTTCGCGGGTGGGCACCAGCACCAGGGCGCGCACCCGGCGCGGTCCACCGGTAGCACTGAGCTGCAGTTGTTGCAGCAAGGGCAGGGCAAAGGCTGCGGTCTTGCCCGACCCCGTTTGCGCCGCGCCCAGCAGGTCTGCCCCTTGCAGGATGGCCGGAATGGCGCCCGCCTGAATGGGCGTGGGCGTCACAAAGCCCGCTTTGTCGGCGGCGTGAACGAGGGCGGGAGACAGACCGAGGGAAACAAAAGGCATGGAAGGGCGCTGAGGAGGCGTTGAAGGGGACACGCAAGGCAGCGCGGATGGATCGGTAATGGTGTGCATTGTCGCCGCAGTTGTCAGATTCACTCTTGTCCGGTGCATCCGCTGGGGCCCGCAACCTGCGCCTTGCGCGTCCCCCGTGCTGCAGGGAATGCGAGCGCCCCATACCAGCGTGTGGCAACCGATAATCAGGCCGCTCTGTTTTGTTGACTGTTTTCGGACCTGCTCCCCATGGCTTTGCCCCTCGATACCTCTGCCATCACCCACGGCATCCAGCTGGCGGTGGCGCCCGTGTTTTTGCTCACCGCTGTGTCCGGCATGATCGGCGCCGTGGCGGGGCGGCTGGCCCGCATCATCGACCGGGCTCGCGTGGTGGAAGACCGTGCGCGCGTCGATGCCGAACCCGAATTTCTGGCCCGCGCCTACAACGAGCTGGCCGACTTGCGCCTGCGCGGGCGGCTGGCCAACGGCTGCATCGCGCTGCTCACGTTCTGTGCGTTCCTGATTGGCACGACCATCATCCTGCTGTTCTTGGGCGAGACCACCGATTTCCAGTCCAGCCGGTTGGCGGTGGCGGGGTTTCTCGCGGGAGTCGCGTGCTTTTTGCTGGCGTTGGTGTGTTTTTTGACCGAGACGATGCTGGCCACGCGGTTGCTTGACTTTCACATGCTGCAGCAAGAGGTCGAGGGGAAGAAGCCATGAAATCGTTGGCTGACCTGGGCGGTCTGGTGTATTCCACCGAGGCGGGCCGCATGTGCCCGGTCTGTCGGCAGCCGGTGGCGCAATGCGTGTGCAAGCAGAACAAGCCTGTGCCCACGGGCGACGGCATCGTGCGCGTGTCGCGCGAGACCAAAGGGCGCGGCGGCAAGGCCGTCACCCTGGTCAAGGGCGTGTTAGTGGACGAAACCGCACTGGAGCAGCTGGGCAAGCAGCTCAAGGCCGCCTGCGGCAGCGGCGGCACGGTGAAGGATGGTGTGATCGAAGTGCAGGGCGACCATGTGGACCGCGTGATGGTCGCGCTACAAAAGCTGGGCCACAAGGTCAAGCGCGCTGGCGGCTGAGGAGGCTAGGGCAATGGACACAGAGAAACTGCAGCGCTTGGTCACCACCGAGATGCCGTACGGCAAATACAAGGGTACGTTGTTGGCCGATCTGCCTGGCAACTACCTGAACTGGTTCGCACGCGAGGGGTTTCCCAAAGGCGAATTGGGCAAGCTGCTTGCGCTGATGCACGAGATTGACCACAACGGGCTGTCTGACCTGCTCATGCCCTTGCGTGGGCGCTGACCAGGGTGTGCCGGAGGCCGGGTGAGTGCCTTAACTTCCTGCGAGCGTCCACCATAATGAACGCTTGTAGACCGTGTTGACGATCTCCCTCGCGAACTTTTGCGAGCTCGTCAACGGTCACCTAGACCCACAACCACACCGAGGGAATGTACATGAAGGGCAATATCGCTGCGATCGTTCTGGTCGTGTTGGGCGTGTTTTTTCTGCTGACCAACCTGGGATTGATCAGCATCAGCTTGCGCGAGCTGTTGCGGGTGTGGTGGCCGGTGGCACTGATCGCGGTGGGCGTGGCGCTGTTCTTCACGCCGGGTAACAAGGGCAAATAAGCCAGGGGCAGGCGGCACTGGCGACCGCGTCGTCCCTTGTCAGCCCTGCTGGGTCTCTCCGCCTCCGTGGTGTTGGGGGCCGTGTCCATCGTGTTCCTCGCGGGGCTGTGCAAACGCCGGGTCTTTGCTGAAGTAACCCCGGAACAGGTTGCGCGCAATGCCATGTGCCGCCACCTGGAGGTCATGCGCTACATCGGGGGCAAACAGGCGGTTGGTGTGTTGCTGCCACAGCCCCACCCAGGCCGCAAAGTGGGCGGGCGTGACGCCCTCCAGCGCCATGTGTTTGCCAAACACATCCCCCTTGAAGCTGCGCGTGCCCAGGGCCACCGTGCTCCAGAAGTCCACCAGCCGTTGCAGGTGGGCGTCCCACTGCCCGTGCAGGGCCTTTTCAAACACCGGACCCAGCAGCGGGTCGCGGCGCACATCTCCATAAAAACCGTGCACCAGCAGCGTGATGCTTTCCACGCTGGGAGGTGTGTCGGCTCCGGGTCCCTCGATTGAGGTGGTTGGCAGGGTCATGCCTGCAGTGTGCCTCCGCCGCTGCAGGCGCAGCCTGATGGACCGCAACCCTGCGACGCTGGTGCGGCGCTGGCCTCGAACTGAGGAAACAGCACGTTGTTTTCCAGATGGATGTGATTGATGAGGTCATCGCCCAGCTGGGCAATGCCTGCATACAGCGCACGCCAGGTGTTGCAGGCGCCTTGCGGGGGCGTGGCGTCGTTGGTCAGGGCGTTGAGCTTGTCCAGCGCCTCGCCATGGTCCACATGCTCGGCGCGCATCATGCCGATGGGTTGGCCTACAAACGGGTTGCCGCCGTTTTTGAGCATGGGGAACAGCACTTGCTCTTCCTTGAGCATGTGCGACAGCAGCTCTTCGTGCATGGTTTCGAGGTGGTCGGCCAGTCCGACTGGCACATGGGGGTTGTCGCGGTGCACGGCTTCCACGCGGCGGGCCATGCGGATCAATTCGGGCAACTGCTGGCGGTGCACCTCGTGGTAGCGCACCAGGATGTGGTCGATGAGCGCACTGGGCGACGCGGCCTCGGGCACGGAGTCGTTGCGCTGCAGGGCCGCCAGTTCTGCCAGCACGGCGTTGGCGTCCAGCCCCTTGTCGGCTGCCGCCTTGGCCAGGCTCACCTGCCCGCCGCAGCAAAAGTCGAGCTTGAGTCGCCGGAACACCGCCGTGGCGCCGGGCAGTTGCACCGCGATCTGGCCGATCTGCTGGTCGGCACTGAGTGGGGCGGGGTGGGCGGGGGCTGCATCCAGATGGTCAACTCGGGCGTTCATGGTGGGTCCTTTTAAAGATTCATATGATGTGAATATTTTATTCAATAAAATTCGTCCTGCATACCTCTTTGAATTGACCTGCGGCAAAACCCATGCGCCTGACCCAATGGACCGACTACACGCTGCGCGTGCTCATGTACTGTGCAGCCACCGAAGGCCGCGAGCAGCCGGCGACCATCACCGAGGTGGCCGAGGGCTACGGCATCTCGCGCAGCCACCTGATGAAAATCGTGCAGCAGCTGGCCGCCCAGGGGCTGCTGGAGACCACGCGCGGCCGTGGCGGTGGTATGCGGCTGAGGGTGCCTGCGTCGGCCATCAACATCGGCGCCGTGGTGCGCGCTACCGAGACCGACTTCAACCTGGTGGAGTGTTTTGACCCCGGCACCAACCAGTGCCGCCTGAGCAGCCACTGTCGCCTCAAGGGCGTGTTGTGGCAGGCCATGCAGGCCTATCTGGCGGTGCTGGACAGCGTGACGCTGGCCGACCTGATGGCCCCGGCCGCTGCGGGTGGGGCGGCCGCACGTGGCCTGCTGCCCACCGTGGCAATGCCCCAGAGCGGCGGCGCCACGCGCAGGCGCGCACCCGTGGCCGGGCTGCCGTCCAAAGCCGAAAATATTGAATAAAAATAGCGGTTTCCGCGCGATGGGTAGCGACTTTTTGCTATTAAATTGATAGTTGTTGCGACCCCGACATGCCTTCAGCTGCAAACGCCTGCCGGTAGCGCGCCGGGGTCAGGCCCACATGGCGCGCAAACTCGCGCGTGAAGTGGGACTGGTCTGAAAAACCGCAGGCAAACCCGATTTCTGCGAGGCCATGCGGGCTCTCCAGCAGCCATTGCGCCGCCACGCGCGCGCGAGCCTCGGTCACGATGTGGCGGCAGCTCAGGCCACTGTCGGTCAGTGCCCGCTGCAGGCTGCGGCGGGCCAGGCCCGTGTGTTGGGCCAGGGCGCTCACCGTGTGCTGCGCTGCCGGGTCGTGCAGCACATGGCGCGCCAGCTGGTGCGCCAGGGGCGGCCAGGGCAGGGCGTCGCACAGGTGGGTGGCGGGTTGGGGCTGCAAGGTGGGGGTTGTGGGCGCCTTGCTGTCGTGAGGTTCCCAGTGCAAGGTCCAATGGCCCAGCAACCTTTGCCCGGCCAGCGGTGCCAGTTGGGCGTGCAGTTCGGCCGGGGTGGTGGCTGGGGCTTCCATCCGCAGGTTCACGTGTTGGCCTGCGGCTTCGGGCGCGCCGATCTCCACCCGCAACCCGCGCACGCCCAGGGCCCGGCTCGCGCCCACCAGTACGCCGAGCACGGCCAGGCTTTCGGTGGGGTGGGGTTCTTCCGGCACACCGGGGCGCGCGTGGTGGTGCAGCGCCAGGGTGCCCGTGGCGCTGGCCGTGACGCTGACCTGGTGGCGCGAATGCACGTACCGCTCCAGCCGCTGCCAGCGCGCCAGCAGTTCGGGCAGGTGGGCGGCGCCCAGCAGCGCACGGTGCACCGGGTCGCCCGTCAGCAGGTCCACCCGCTGGGCCAGCTGTAGCAGTGTGCCCAGGCCGCCCTGGTGCAACACGGCTTCGACCACGCTGCGTTTGTAGGCCAGGGGCACGTGGCTCGCGGCCAGCCCGTCGGCACCCGGTGGGGGCGGTGGCGGCACCAGCCCGTGCGCAGCCATGGCGCGCACCAGCAGGCGGACCATGGCGGCGCTGGCAAAGTCTTGCATGGGCGGATTGTGCCGTTGGTGCTACCCCGCTAAGCCCGCGTGGACAAGGCTTGCAGCACATCCGCGCTGCGCACCGGCAGGCGGACAAAACGCACGCCGGTGGCGTCGCGCAGCGCGTTGGCGATCGCTCCGGCCCCGGCCACCATGGCGGTTTCTCCGGCACCGGTGGGCGGCGCGCTGCTGTCAATCAGGTGCACGTGCAGCGGCGGAATGTCGCCCATGCGTGGCAGCGGGTAGTCGGCAAAGCTGGCGGCGGCCACGCCCGAGCGGGCCACGGGCAGTTGCTCGTGCAGCACCATGCCCAGGCACCACACGAGGTTGCCCTCGGTCTGTGCGCGCACGCCGTCGGGCTGCAGCACCAGGCCGCAGTCGTGCGCGCACCACAGCGCCACCACGCGCACCTGGCCGGTGGCGCGTTGCACCTCCACATCGGCCACGGCGGCGGCGTAGCTCGCGCCCTTGTAGATGCCGCCTGAGATGCCGCGCCCGCGCAAGGTGGTGGCGTCGCTGGCGGGGCGCTCTGGCCAGCGGGCCTCCGTGGCGGCGCGGCGCAGCACCTGGGCCAGGCGCTTGTCGGTGGTGTGCTGCAGCCGCCATGCCAGCGGGTCGGCCCCAACGTGCTGTGCACATTCGTCCATGGCGCTTTCCACCACCAGGGTATTGGGCCCCGCGCCCAGGCCGCGCCAAGGGCCGGTGTGCACCGGCAGGCGCTGGGCGGTGAACTCGATGCGCTGCAGGGGCACGTCGTATGGCATCTGCGCCCCTCGCGCCACGCCGCTGTCGCCCGCCAGGTCGGCCAGGGTCTGCATCCACACCGGCATGGCGGCGGGTGTGAACAGGATGTGGCTGCTGGCCAGTGCATGCCACCAGTGGGTGATGCGCCCGCCTTGCACGCGCGCCCGCACGCGGTGGCTGGAGGGTGGGCGCTGGAAGCCCTGGGCGAACTCCTGCGCGCGGTTCCATTGCACCTTGACGGGCGCGCCCACGGCCTGGGCGAGCACGGCAGCTTCCAGCTCCACCGTGCACAGCGTGCGGCCGCCAAAGCCACCGCCGATGCGGCAGGCCTGCACCTCAATGCGTTCAGCATCCAGGCTGAATTGGCGAGCCAGGACATCGCGCACGTAGAACAGGTCTTGGGTGCCCGCCCACACACGCAGGCTGGGACTTTTATCTGCGGTGGGAAGCCAGTGCGCCGTGGCACTGCGCGGCTCGATGGGGGCGTGGGCGGCCAGGGGTACGTCCATGCGCAGGTCCAGCGTCCATGCTGTGTCCGTGGGCAGGTCGTCCTTGCGCAGCCGGTGCTGCAGCGGGCCGCGGCGTAAGTGAGTGTCGATGTCGATGCGCTCGTCGATGGCCGCCTGTTCGAAGGCACTGCCATCTTCCACCTGCCACTGCACCGCCAGCGCGGCCTCAATGCGGTCGAGTGCCGATGGCGTGCGGACCACGATGCCCAGGCCCAGGCTGCCCATCTGCAACAGACGCGGGTGCTGCACCACGGCCACGCAGGCCGGATCGGCGCGGGCGGCTGTTTCGTCCCACGCCTGCGGACGCGAGGTGATTTCGCCCGACACCGGTGCGCGCAGCACGCGGCCATAGAGCAGGCCGGGCAGGCGCGTGTCACCAGCAAACAGCGGTTGGCCGGTAACGATGGCGCGCAGTTGGCCCGGTGCCGCCGCAGCTTCTTTGGCTGTCCCCGTGCGCGGCTGCAGGCTGCGCAGCGCACTGGCCGGTATGTCGCGCGCGGCCAGCGTGCCGCTGATTTGGCCTTGCGCCAGGGCCTCGCGCAAGGTGGCGCAGGCGCGGGCCAGCGGCAGGGCAAAGTCCTGCACGCTGGCGCTACCCACGGTGGCACGCACGCGGGCGATGTGGCGGGTGCCGGGCAGTTGCGGATGCACCTGCGCGGGCGGCACGCCCAGCTCGGCGGCGGCCAGGCCCTGCAGCGCGGCGCTGATCTGCTGGCCCATCTCGGCGCTGGGCAGCCACAGGGTGTAGCGGCCGTTTTCGTACCGTATCCAGCCCAGCGCGTCATCGGTGGTGGAGGTGGGACGCTTGGGGATCACCGGCACCAGGCTGCAGCCTGCGAGCGTGACGGTGAGCGCCCCGGCGCCCGCTGCCGTCAAGAACTGGCGGCGCTTCATGGCTGAGCACCTCCGGCAGCCTGATGGATGGCTGCCCGCACGCGGTGCTGGGTGCCGCAGCGGCACAGATGGGCCGACATGGCGGTGTCGATCTGCGCATCGCTGGGGCGGGGTGTGGCGCGCAGCAAGGCCACGGCGCCCATGATCTGGCCGCTTTGGCAGTAGCCGCACTGGGGCAAGCGCAGGTCCAGCCAGGCCTGTTGCACGGGGTGCAGCGTGCCGTCGGGTGCCGCCAGGCCTTCGATGGTGGTGATGGAGCGCCCTTGCAGCCCGCGTGCCGTGTGCAGGCAGGCGCGTTGCGCCTGGCCGTCGATGAGGACGGTGCAGGCGCCACATTGGCCCATGCCGCAGCCAAAGCGGGTGCCCGTGAGGCCCAGGGGCTCGCGCAGCAGCCAAAGCAGGGGTTCGTCCTCCCAGCCGGGTGGCACCGGCTGGGCTTGTTGGTTCAGGGTGATGTGCATGTGGCCTCCGTGGGGGTGACGGGGCCAGTGTGCGAAGAACGGGGCGGCGGGTCTTGAAGATTTGCGCCACGCGCGGCGCGGGGTGCTTCAGGGGATGGGACGCCCTGTGGGGCTAAAAATAATAGTCAAAATGGCGATTTGCGCACGTCCGTCAAGCGCAAGCAGCTATTGTTTTGGAAGCAATGCTTTCCACTGCGGCATGGTCTGCGCCCACCACAGCCGCAGGCGCATCGCCCATTCGGGCGTGTAGCCCGAGGTGGCAAACCGCACCTGGCCGTGCGCGTCGATCACCACCAGCGCGGGCACGGAGCGCACGCCCCAGCTGCGCGACAGGGTGCCCTGCGGATCCACCGCCGTTTGCCAGGGCATGCCGCGCTGGCGCTGCACCTGGGCCACGCGCTCGGCATTGCCCGATTGCATGGCCACGCCCAGCACGGGCCAGTGGCCGGACAGGGCGGCGATGCTGGGCTCTTCCAGCTTGCACACCGCACACCACTCGGCCCAGAAGTGCACGGCCACGGCCTGACCGGGGTGCTGTGCGCGCCATGCGGCCAGGGTGGTGGGGGCGGTGGCGCCAGCGCTTTGGGCCATCACCAGCGCCACATCGGGTGCGGGGCCTTGGGGCAGGTCGCGCGTGCGCCATGTGTCCACCGCGACGATGGAGGCCCAGGCGAGCGCGAGGGTCGTCAGGTGCTGCTTCCAGCTTTTGCGCAAGGACTGCGCAGCGCGGGTGGCAAGGGCCTTCAGCATGCTGGCGGAGCGGCGTTGCGAATCAGCGCAGCACTTCCAGCAACCGGTCCAGCCCGCCCTGGTTGATGGCTACCTTGGCCTGTGCACGCACGGCGGGCTTGGCGTGGTAGGCCACCGACAGGCCTGCAGCGCCCATCATGGGCAGGTCGTTGGCGCCATCGCCCACGGCAATCGCTTGCTGTGGCGAGATGCCCATGAGCGATGCCACTTCGAGCAGCGTGCGGCGTTTTTCGGCACCGTCGCAGATGTCGCCCCAGGCCTGGTCCACCATGCGGCCGGTGAGTTGGCCGTCTTGTACTTCCAGCATGTTGGAGCGGGCGAAGTCGATACCCAGGCCCGCCTTCACGCGGTCGGCAAAAAAGGTGAAGCCGCCCGAGACCAGCAACGTGGTCAGGCCTGCCGCCTTGGCAGCGGTGATCAGCTCCTTGGCGCCGGGGTTGAAGCGCAGGCGCTCGGTGAACACCTGCTCCATGTGTTGCACCGTTACGCCCTTGAGCAGCGCCACGCGCTGGCGCAGGCTTTCTTTGTAGTCGGTGATCACGCCCTGCATGGCCGCTTCGGTGATGGCGGCCACCTCGGCCTTGCGGCCAGCGGCATCGGCGATTTCGTCCACGCACTCGATGTTGATGAGGGTGGAGTCCATGTCGAACGCAATGAGCTTGTAGCTCGACAGGGACAGAGGGGGCGCGATACCCTGAATGACGAGGCCGGGGGCGAATTCGGTAGCGTGGGTCATGGCAGAAAAGCGGGGAGCAAATGCGGGGATGAGAACCCGCAATGGTATCCCTGGTGGCAATCCACTCCCGACAAGCCCGCTCCCGGTGCCCGCGCGGCTGCAGTGCCGCTATAGCGCGGTCAGGGCCCGGCTATCTCGCCCGCCCCACGTCTTGCGCTTCAGCGGGGATGCGGGAGGCTTTGGCCGCCGCCTGTGTGCGCCTGCGCGGCCGGGTTGGGCTTGGGAGGCTCGTTCATCTTGACCAGGAACATGCGCACAAAAAATGCGGCCATGCAAAGCATGAACCCGATACCGATGATGCTCATCAAACCGTAGTCGGTAGAAAAAAGATCGCTCAGCAGTTTCATGGGGACCATCCTTTGTTGTGATATGCACCACTATCGCGCGGTGCGGCTCGGGGCCTCTTGTGCTGTGTCAAACAGTGCGGCGGGCATGCGGAACGGCGGTCAAGCAATGGCGGGATAGCTGCCGGTGCCCTCGGGCCAGGGCGTGAGCACCTCAAACCCATCTGCCGTCACTGCCACCATGTGTTCCCATTGGGCCGAAAGCGAGCGGTCGCGGGTGACCACCGTCCAGCCGTCGGCCAGTTCCTGGGTGTCGCGCTTGCCGGCATTGATCATGGGCTCGATGGTGAAGACCATGCCTTCCTCCAGCCGCAAGCCCTGGCCGCGCTGGCCGTAGTGCAGCACCTGGGGCTCGTCGTGGTACACCTGCCCGATACCGTGGCCGCAGTATTCGCGCACCACGCTGAACCGCTCGCGGTGGGCCACGGTCTGTATGGCATGGCCCACGTCGCCTAGCGTGGCGCCGGGGCGCACCTGGGTGATGCCTGCGCACATGGCCTCGTAGGTGGTGTCCACCAGGCGGCGCGCCAGCGGGCTGGGCTCGCCCACAAAGTACATGCGGCTGGTGTCGCCAAACCAGCCGTCCTTGATGATGGCCACGTCGATGTTGACGATGTCGCCCGCCTTGAGCACCTGGCCGGGCGACGGAATGCCGTGGCAGATCACATGGTTGACGGAGGTGCACACCGTTTTGGGATACCCCAGGTAGCCCACGTTGGCAGGGACGACCTGTAGCTCGTTGACGATGTAGTCGTGGCAGAGCCGGTCCAGCGCCTCGGTACTGACGCCGGGTTGCACGTGCGGCGTGATCATGTGCAGCACGCGGGCTGCCAGATGGCCGGCCTCGCGGGCCTGGGCGATCTCGGCGGGGGAGCGCAGGGTGACGCGGGACCTCATTGAACGCGCCGCCCGCTGTGGCCTGGCTTGGCGGCGACGGAGGCCGCCACCGTGTCCAGATCGAAGCCACCGGCCTGCTCAGCGCGGATCAGCAGTTGGCAGATGTCGCTGTGGTCGAGGTTGGGATGCAACTCGGCCAGCATGCCGATGCGCATCCAGTGCTCTGCCTGTGCGTTGATGGAGCGAGACAGGGCGTTGCTGGCAACGCGCAGGTTCTCGTGCATTTGGTCTGAAATTTTGACAATACCCATGCAGCGAATTATATGCGAAACATATACGTTTCGTATGGTTTTTTCAAGCCGTGCCAGTTTGCATCGCAGCACTGCTTTGCGCTGGCGCCCCGCAGCGCTACTGCGGAGGGCGCTGCAGGTAGAGCTGGTCTGACCAGGTGGCCAGCCATTCGGGCTTGAACGCCACGAAGATCGCGGTGAGCATGCCCGTCACAAACCCGTCTCCCCAGGCCATGAGCCAGCGGGCCACCAGCGACAGTTCGCTGCCCACGCCGGGCAACAGGTGGCCGCTCCACTGCGACAGCACGCCTGACGCAAACACGCAGGCCACGGTGCCCAGGAACGCCCGGCCCAGCACATACACAAAAGGCTGGGTGCCGACAAAGCGCCGCACCAGCGCACCCAGCGCCAGGGCCAGCGTGGCGGGCACGACGCCCAGCCAGATGGCGGCACCCAGTGCGTCGGCCCAGTTCAGCGCGGGTGAAAGAACGCCGGCAATGGCGCCCACCGCCAGCAGCACGGGGATGGCCAGGGGCCAGCCCAGCATCAGCACCACCAGGCAGGCGCCCGACCACTGCAGTTGCAGCGGCATCTGGTGCAACGTGGGCAGCGCCCACAGCCAGGGCAGGAACACCAGCGTGGCCAGCAGCGGCGTCCACAGAGCGGACGCCGCGCCGTGGGACTCGTGCACCAGCGGCTTGCGGCTGGCCAGCAAGCGCCAAGGCCGCGTGGCCAAGGCGGCCGCCAGGGCTACCAAGGCGAGGAGATACTCCAGCCACATGGTTTGCTTCTCTTTTGATAGCTTTTGGCGCTTTATATATAAGCGCTAGCAGTCATTTTGAATTGCAATGGTCTACGCTGCGACCAAGGGTTGTCCCAGGCTGCGCAGGATGTCGCGCACCATTTGCGCGCGGTCCTTGGGCTCTTTCAGCTCGCGCTCGATGCGCAGCTTCTCGTTGCCCGCCAGCTTGATGTGCTTGTTCTTCTGGATCAGCTCGATGATGCGCATCGGGTCGATCGGCGGCTGGGGCTTGAAGGTGATGGTGATGACGCCCGGTGCCGCATCCACCTTCACCACGCCGTAGGGCTGGCTCAGCACGCGCAGGCGGTGTACGTCGATCAGGGTCTGGGCCTGCGGCGGCAGCTTGCCAAAGCGGTCCACGATCTCTTCAAGCAAGCCGTCGATCTGGTCGGGCGTCTTGGCGGTGGCCAGCTTCTTGTAGAACGACAGGCGCAGGTGCACGTCGCCGCAGTAGTCGTCGGGCAGCAGGGCGGGGGCGTGCAGGTTGATGTCGGTGGTGACGGACAGGGGCGAGAGCAGGTCCGGCTCCTTGCCCGCCTTGAGCGCCTTGACGGCTTCGTTGAGCATCTCGTTGTACAGCTGGAAGCCGACTTCGAGCATGTTGCCGCTTTGGTTCTCGCCCAGCACCTCGCCCGCGCCGCGTATCTCCAGGTCGTGCATTGCTAGGTAGAAGCCGCTGCCCAGTTCCTCCATCTGCTGGATGGCTTCGAGCCGCTGCTGTGCATGCTTGGTCAGGCCCTCGATGTCGGGCACCATCAGGTAGGCATACGCTTGGTGGTGGCTGCGGCCCACGCGCCCGCGCAGCTGGTGCAGCTGCGCCAGGCCGAACTTGTCGGCGCGGCTCATGATGATGGTGTTGGCCGTGGGCACGTCGATGCCGGTTTCGATGATGGTCGAGCACAGCAGGATGTTGTAGCGCTGGGCCACGAAGTCGCGCATCACGCGCTCGAGCTCGCGCTCGGGCATCTGGCCATGGGCCACGGCGATGCGCGCCTCGGGCAATATTTCTTCGAGCTTCTGGCGCCGGTTCTCGATGGTTTCCACCTCGTTGTGCAAAAAGTAGCACTGCCCGCCGCGCTTCAATTCGCGCAGCACCGCCTCGCGGATCACGCCCGTGCCCTCGTTGCGCACAAAGGTCTTGATCGCCAGGCGCCGTTGCGGCGCGGTGGCGATCACCGACAGGTCGCGCAGGCCTTCGAGCGCCATGCCAAGCGTGCGCGGGATGGGCGTGGCCGTCAGCGTCAGCACGTCCACCTCGGCGCGCAGGGCCTTCATCTGCTCCTTGTGGCGCACGCCGAAGCGGTGCTCCTCGTCGATGATGAGCAGGCCCAGGTTGTGGAACTTGGTGGACTCGGAGAGCAGCTTATGCGTGCCCACCACGATGTCCACCGTGCCGTCGCCGATGCCCTTGATGGCGGCGGTGATCTCTTTGCCCGAACGAAAGCGCGAGACCTCGGCCACCTTCACCGGCCACTTGGAAAAGCGGTCCACCAGCGTCTGGTAGTGCTGCTCGGCCAGCAGCGTGGTGGGCGCCAAAAAGGCCACCTGCTTGCCGCCCGTGACGGCCACGAAGGCCGCACGCAGGGCGACCTCGGTTTTGCCGAAGCCCACGTCGCCGCATACCAGGCGGTCCATGGGGCGGGGGCTGATCATGTCCTGGATCACCGCGTGGATGGCGGCGTTCTGGTCGGCCGTTTCTTCAAAGCCGAAGTCGTTGGCAAAGGTCTCGTAGTCTTGCGGGCTGTAGCGGAAGGCATGGCCCTGGCGCAGCGCGCGCCGGGCGTAGATGTTGAGCAGCTCGGCCGCGCTGTCGCGCACCTGCTCTGCGGCCTTGCGCTTGGCCTTTTCCCACTGGCCGCTGCCCAGCTTGTGCAGCGGCGCCTCGTCGGCGCTCACGCCGGTGTAGCGGCTGATCAGCTGCAGCTGGCTCACCGGCACATACAGCACAGCCTTGTCGGCGTATTCCAGGTGCAAAAACTCCTGCATGGCGGGCGTGCCGTCGGGGTTCTTGTTGCCCACGTCCATGTTGACCAGGCCCCGGTAGCGGCCGATGCCGTGGGCGCTGTGCACCACGGGGTCGCCCACGTTCAGCTCGGCCAGGTCCTTGATCAGCGCCTCGACATCGCTGACCTGCTCCTGCTTCTTGCGCCGGCGTGTGGTGGGGCCGGCGGCGAAGAGCTCGGTCTCGGTGACGAAGTCGATGCCGTCCTCGATCCAGCTGAAGCCCACGGTGAGCCCGGCGGTGGCAATGCCCACTTTCTCGTCGGCTGTGCCCTGGAACTCGGCCAGCGAGTCGAAGGCCGGCGGGTTCACGCCGCTTGCGCGCAGAAAGTCGAGCAGGCTCTCTCGGCGGCCATCGCTCTCGGCCAGCAGCAGCACGCGGTGTTGCGTGTTGCGGATGTGGGCGTGCAGGCGGGCCAGCGGGTCTTCGGCGCCGCGCACCACTGACAGGTCGCCGAGCTTGTGGAAGTGCGGGTTGTCATCCACGTCCTGCACGCCGGGGCGCAGCGACAGCTGGGCATGCTCATTGGCGCGGGTGTAGAACTGGTCGGCCGACAGGAATAGCGCCTCGGGCGGTAGCGCCGGGCGCTCAGGGTCGCCCTGCACCAGGCGGAAGCGGTCTTTCGTGTCCTGCCAGAAGCGCTGGAACGCGGGCTCCAGGTCGCCGTGCAGCACTACCGTGGCTTCGCCCCCCAGGTAGTCGAACACGGTGGCCGTGTCGTCGAAGAACAGCGGCAGGTAGTACTCGATGCCCGCGGTGGCCACGCCCACGCCCATGTCCTTGTAGATGCGGCTCTTGGTCGGGTCGCCTTCGAGCATTTCGCGCCAGCGGCTGCGGAATTTCGCGCGCGCGTCGTCGTCCATGGGGAACTCGCGGCCGGGCAGTAGGCGCACCTCGGGCACGGGGTACAGGCTGCGCTGGCTGTCGGGGTCGAAGGTGCGGATGCTGTCGATTTCGTTGTCGAACAGGTCCACACGGTACGGCACCAGCGAGCCCATGGGGAACAGGTCAATCAGCCCGCCGCGCACTGCGTATTCGCCGGGGCTCACCACCTGCGACACGTGGCTGTAGCCCGCCAGCGTGAGCTGGGCCTTGAACTTGGCCTCGTCGAGCTTTTGCTTGACCTTGAAGTGGAAGGTGTAGCCCGCCAGGAAGGAGGGCGGCGCGAGCCGGTACAGCGCCGTGGTGGCGGGCACCAGCACTACATCGGCTTCACCCTGCGAGATGCGCCACAGCGTGGCCAGCCGCTCGCTGATCAGGTCCTGGTGCGGCGAGAAGGTGTCGTAGGGCAGTGTCTCCCAGTCCGGGAACAGTGCGCAGCGCAAGCCGGGCGCAAAAAAGGCCATCTCGTCGATGAGCCGCTGCGCATCGGTGGCATCGGACGTGACGATGGCAGTGGTACGGCCTGCGGCCTTGTCGCGCTCAGCCAGGCGGGCCAGCAGCAAGGCGTCGGCGCTGCCCACGGGGCGGGGCAGGGTGAAACGTTTTCCGGGGGAGAGTTTGGGCAGTTCCATGCGGACGGTGTCGTCGGTGGGCCCACCGCATCCCCAGGGGCGCGAAACACGCACGGGCTGGATCGGAGGGCAACGGGAGATTTTAGAATGAGCGCTCCATGACTGCTCCCCTGCTGCACCCCTCGCTCACCCCCTTGTCGGCCCACGGGCGCTTTTGGGCCTTGGTGCCCTGCGCCGGGGTGGGGTCGCGGGCCGTGCCTGCAGGCGCAGGCAGTGCCCCGCAGGCGCCAACCGGCCAGGCATCGACCGTGGCAGCGTTTTCAGCCGCGGGGGCGTTGTCTGCCAACGCGCCTGCCGCCGCAGCCCTGTTGCCCAAGCAATACCACCTGGTGGCGGGCCACCCGATGGTGCTGCACACACTGGCTGCCTTTGCGGGTGTGGGGCGCTTGTTGGGCACGCTGGTGGCCGTGGCGCCGGGGGATCATTTTTTGGATGCCCACGCGCATCCCGCATTTTTTGTGGTGGAGTGCGGCGGCCCCACGCGTGCCGACACGGTGCGGGGCGGTCTCAAGGCATTGCTGGAGCGCGGTGCGCAGCCCGACGACTGGGTGCTGGTGCATGACGCTGCGCGCTGCCTGGTGACCTCGGAGCAGATTGATGCGCTCATCGACCAGTGCGCGGGTGACAGTGTGGGCGGCCTGCTGGCGCACAAGCTGGCCGACACCCTCAAGACCTCCATCGACGGCCCGGGCGGCGTGCGCGTGGCTTCCACCGTGGACCGCAGTGACAAGTGGCTGGCGCAGACGCCGCAGATGTTCCGCATCGGCCCGCTGATGGACGCCATCGACAAGGTGGGCTCCAACGTGACCGATGAGGCCAGTGCGATGGAGGCCATGGGTTTTCACCCCCGGTTGGTGCCGGGTGGGGCGCAAAATTTCAAGGTCACCTACCCGGACGATTTCGCGCTGGCGGCTGCCGTGCTGGCCCAGCGGGCGCACAGCACCACGTTGGAGCGCTTTGGCGGCGAGCGGGGGCAGGTGAGCACAGCCCCAGGCAAGAAGAGTCTTTTTTAGCCCGGTGAACTCTATGCGCCTGGTGCGCAGCCGTGCATGGAATGCGCGCAGGGCGCCGCAAGGCGGCCACCACGGCCCCTGCAGCGACACACAAAAACACAAACATAAGCAAAAAACAAAGGCGGACAGATGAATTTCAGGATTGGAGAAGGCTGGGACGTACACGCGCTGGTGCCCGGCCGCCGCCTGGTGATTGGTGGTGTGGAGATCGCCCACCCGACGGGCCTGCTGGGCCACTCGGACGCCGATGTGCTGCTGCACGCCATCACCGACGCGTTGCTGGGCGCTGCCGCCCTGGGGGACATTGGCAGCCATTTCCCCGACACCGATGCGGCGTTTCGGGGCGCGGACTCTGGCGTGTTGCTGGCTGAGGCGGCGCGGCGGGTGCGCGCAGCGGGCTTTGAGATCGGCAACATCGACAGCACGGTGATCGCCCAGGCCCCGCGCCTGGCGGCGCATATCCCCGGCATGCGCGCAGCCATCGCCCGAGCGCTAGGTGTGGCTGAGGGCCAAGTCAATGTGAAAGCCAAGACGGCAGAGCGCCTGGGGCCGGTGGGGCAGGGCCTGGCCATGGAGGCGCGGGCGGTAGCGCTGGTTTACCGGGCGTAAGTTGCCGTGGTGGAGCAAGCCGCAGACGCAGCTCAGCTGCTACCACGCTCCACGATGGAAAAGCCGATGTCCACCACGGGCTGAGCGACTGCCTTGCCCTCGGCCCGGTCGGCAATCCATTGGGCCGCTGTCTGGCCCATTCGTGTGCCGTCGATGCGCACGGTGGACAGGGCTGGGCTCACGGTCTCGGCAAAGTCGATGTCGCCAAATCCCATCACGGCCAGTTGCTGCGGCACCGCAATGCCGCGCACGCGCGCTTCGGTGAGCACGCCTAGCGCCAGCATGTCGGAGCTGCAGAACACCGCGTCGATGTCGGGCATGTCGGCCAGCAGGGCCATCAGCCCCGCGCGGCCGTCTGCATGGGTGGTGGGCGACTTGCCCAGCCGCATGGCGGGCGGGCGCAGGCCCAGGCGCATGGCGGCAGCTTCAAAGCCCTGAGCGCGGCGCGCGGCGCGCTCGTCCCCGCCGCTGAGTAGCGCCAGCCGCCGTCGCCCCTTGGCAAACAGGTGCTCGCACACGGCGGCGCCCAGCGCTTCGTGACGCAGGCCCACCAGCATGTCGATGGGGGTGTCTGTGAAGTCCCAGGTTTCAACGACGGGGATGCCGGAGGCCATCAATAACCGCCGCCCCTCGGGCGAGTGCATGACCCCCGTGAGCACGATCCCGTCAGGCCGGCGCCCCACGATCGCGCGCAACAGTTCGTCTTCGCGTGAATGCGCATAGCCCACCTGGCCCACCATGACCTGAAAGCCGCGCAACTCCAGCGCATCGGTGAGCGCCTGCACCATTCCTCCAAACAGCGGGCCCGTGAGCGTTGGCACCAGCGCCGTGACCACATGGCTGCGCGCCGAGCGCAATCCACCTGCCACCAGGTTGGGTACGTAGCCCAAGGCGGACACCGCTTCCTGAACACGTTCCCGTGTCCGCTCAGACACCTGCTGCGGCGTATTGATGGCACGTGAGACGGTGATCATGGACACGCCGGCCCGTTGGGCCACCTCGCGCAGCGTGACGGCGGGGCGGTCGCGGCTGGTGGGCGAGGCTGGGCGGGCCGGATCAGGAGCATGCATGGTGGTGGAGTCTAAAGGGGCATGACTCCTGATCGGCACTGCGGACGACCCTGCGAAATTTCAGTTGGGTAGGGAGGTTGTGAATAAGGGTTTGTCCTATGTTGTCTGATGATGTTAACGTTAACATTATCGTGTATCCACTGATATTGCTGATTTTTAGGCCGTAAATATTCAGCTTGTACGACCTGCTGATTTCCTTTGACCCACCGCCCGCTTCCCACCATGACCCCGCAAGAACTCAAATCCATCATGGGCTCCGGCCTGCTGTCCTTCCCCATCACCGACTTTGACGAGCAGGGCAACTTCCGCCCCAAGACCTACATCGAGCGCCTGGAGTGGCTGGCCCCC
>NZ_JAPCKI010000015.1 GCF_028680575.1 Acidovorax benzenivorans
ACCACGCTCGGTCACCTGTTTGACGGCTTCTGCCTTGAACTCAGCCGGGTATCGCACTCTCTTCATTTCTCACTCTCCAGTTCAATTTCGACCTTGATAGGTGTCTATTGAACCGGGTGAAGTCCAATCCCTGAGATCGGGAACGCTTGGCCGTGCACAGCGAACGCCAGACCGGCTCGCACAGCCGGAGGATCCTGCCGGCCCGCTACGCCTGCTACCATGTTGCACTGCAACATAGCCTGCGCCGATGAGATCATGGACCTCGACGACCCTTACCACGAACTTGGCCTGGAACCAGGCTCCAGCGATGCCGAGGTGAAGGTTGCGTGGCGCCGGCTGTCCGCACGCTGGCACCCGGATCGCAACAACAGCCCGCATGCCCTGCGAAAGATTCAGCGTATCAATCGGGCGCTGGAAATGATCCGCAACGCCCGGGCTGAACCAGAGGCTGAAACCGAAGATCCCACCCCCGGTGCGGAACAATCCACCGTCGAGCACACCATCAGCCTCACGCTCGAGGAGGTGGTGACCGGCTGCGTCAGGGAAGTTCGAGGCGAGGTGATCGAAGACTGCGCCGAGTGCACCGGAAGTGGACTGCAACTGCAGGCTACCGAGTGCAGTGAATGCGGTGGCGCTGGCCACAGCCGGCAGAATCTTTGGTTCGCCTGGATCTCGTCCACGGACAAATGCACAGCCTGCCAGGGACAGGGGAAGAAGCGCCATAGTTGCACTGCCTGCGCAGCGAGCGGTAAGGCACCGGCGAGCAAGTACCGCTGCCGGGTGCCGGTTGCGCCTGGCGCGCGCGCTGGCGACCTGCTCGATGTCACCGCCCGAGTGAAAGGCCATCGACGCCAGCACAAACTGGCGCTGCGCGTGCGCGTGGAGCTGCAGCCGCACGAATTCTTCACGGCTGAAGCCGGTGGGACCTTGAAGTGCGAGCTGCCCGTCGATGGTTTTGCATGGATGGCCAATCGCTGGATTGAGGTTCCGACCCCCCGCGGGCTGCAGCAGATGAAGCTGCGGCGTGGCCATCTGAACTACCGCATCAAAAACGCGGGCCTGCCGTGGACGAACGAGGCACAGGCTGGGGACTGCATTGTCACCGTCATACCGATGTTTCCACAGGAGTTCAGCCAGGAGCAGGAGGCCGTGATCGATCGGCTGGTGGTCGGCAACTCCGGGACAGCCGGCACGCCGGCAGGTGATCGCATGGCGGCATGGAGCCGGTTGGTGAACAACTGGCAGGATCGGCGCAGGTGAGATCCTCGATGACCATCAGCATGGTGGACTGATGGCGGCTCGCTTTGACCAAGATCATCGGTACCGAGCTATTGTTGGCCGCCAAGTTATGTCCGACCTGTTCAGGCTGGAAGCGACCGGTCTGGGTCACGCCTCCAGCGGCAGCTCTCATGAAGCCTCCCAGGGACGAAGTGCCTCGATCTCGTCCAGCCATGCGGTAAATACAGCCCGTGCCGCCTGCGGCAAGCGGGATTGCAAAGCTTGCGCTTGGCTGCGCAACGCACGCAGGTCGATGCCAGCCTGTACCAGTTCGTAGGCATGACCAACGAGCCAACGCTCAATTTGGCGCGGGTTGGCTTCCAGATGGCATTGCAGCGCCAGCACATTGCGCCCTTTGCTAAAAGCTTGGTTGGCACAGGTTTGTGTCCCCGCCAGCCTCGTTGCCCCGTCGGGAATGCCGAAGTGGTCGCCATGCCAGTGCAGCACCGGCGTTTGGCCCAGCGCCGCCAATGGTGACCCCTCGCCTTTCTGGGTCAGTGTCAGTGGCGCAAAGCCGATTTCCTTGACATCCATGCTGGCAACACTCGCGCCAAGTGCGCGGGCAATCAGCTGTGCACCCAGGCAGATGCCCAGCAGCGGGCGCCCGCTTGCCAGCCACTGTAGAACTACTGCCAGTTCGTCGCGGAGGAAAGGGTAGATGTGGTCATCGAAGGCGCCTATGGGACCACCCAGTACCACCAGCAGATCAGCCGCAGCCATGTCCACTGCATACAAGTCATCGGTGGGGGCATCCAGATAACGCACCGCATACCTACGTGCCGTCAGCAGCGGTTCGAGCGTACCGAGGTCTTCAAAATGCAGATGTCGCAGGGCAATGGCAGTTTTCACGGGCGTGGCTCCTTGCTACTGGGTTCATCGGGCCAATAGTGGCTATCCGTCAAGTGGCGAGCGCCAAAGATGGCTTGCCCAACACGGACCACCGTCGCGCCTTCCTCGATGGCGATCTCGAAATCGCCAGACATACCCATGGACAGTTCATCCAGGGCGATGCGGGCGGGTGCACTCTGGCGCAACCGGTCGCGTAAAGTGCGCAGCAGAACGAAGCACTGCCGCACCCGCTCACTCTCGGAAGAAAACAACGCGAGCGTCATCAACCCGCGCACGCGCAGCGCGTGGAAAGCAGGCAGCGCGTTCAGGAAGGCTGGCACGTCCTCGGGCGGCAGCCCGTACTTGCTGGCCTCGCCCGAGGTGTTGACCTGCACGAACACATCCAGCGCGCGGCCCTCAGCCTGCAGGCGCCGCTCCAGCGCCTCGGCCACGCGCAAACTGTCCAGCGCCTGGAACTCACTGGCGAAGCGCGCCACCAGCCTGGCCTTGTTGGTCTGCAGGTGGCCGATGACCGACCAATGCAGATCGGCCAGGTCTTGCATGGCGTCCCACTTGCCGAAGGCTTCCTGCACCTTGTTTTCACCCAGCACGCGGCAACCCGCCGCGTAGGCTAGGCGCAGACTGGGCTCAGGTTTGGTCTTGCTCACCGGCAGCAGGCGGACTCCGGTCGGATCGCGCCCGGCGCGGTGGCAGGCGGCGTCCATACGGGCCCGCACTGCAGCCAGGTTGCGCCGGAAGTCCTCGACGGAGACAGCCTGAGGATAGTCGCCATGCTGGTTGCGACGGGTCTGTGTGTGCGATGACTCAGGCATTTGCCCTCTCCCCCTTGATAGCGGTCTTGGCAATCGGTGTCGCGATGACCTGTCGCCCACGGCGCGGCAGTTGTCCGTTGAGCGCGGCATGGGCCACCAATCCAATGACCAGACCCCAGAACGCGCCACCGATACCCAGCAACGTGATGTTGGCCGCCGCGGCCAGGAAGGTGATCAGCGACGCTTCGCGGGTCTTCATGTCGGCCAAGGCGGTAGCCAGGCTACCGCCAATGGTGCCCAGCAGCGCCAAGCCCGCCAGCGTGGTGATGAAGGTCGCCGGGGGGGCCATGAAGACGGCGGTCAGCGTCACCCCGAACACGCCTACGAGGATGTAGCTCACACCTGCGGCGATGCCTGCAATCCAGCGCTTGGACGGGTCTTCATGCGCCTCCCGGCCCGTTGCAATGGCTGCCGTGATGGCGGCAAGATTGAAAGCGTGCGAACCGAACGGCGCCATCAGCAGGGAGCCGAGCCCGGTCAGCGTCACGATCGGACTGGCGCTGGTCTTGAACCCGTCGTTGCGCAGCACCAGCATGCCGGGCATGTACTGGCCGGTCAGCGTGATGAGAAACAGCGGCAGTGCTACGCTCAGCAGGGCATTGAGCGAAAACACCGGCATGGTGAAAACCGGCGCGGCGAGCTTCAACGCCAACCCCGACAAGTCCACCCGATCCTGCAGGCGCAGAAAGAGCAGCCCCAGCATCAGGATGCCAATGACGGCATAGCGCGCACTGAACCGCTTGAGCACCACATAGGTCACGATCAGCAAACCGGCCAGCAACGGGTCGACGTTCATGCCGCCGAAAGCCTTGGTCCCGAATGAGAGCAGGATGCCCGCCAGCAAACCTGCGGCCACGCCCGGCGGAATCAGCCGGATCAAGCGCTCAAACCAGCCTGACAGCCCCAGTGCCACAAAGGCCGCGGCAGATATCAGATAAGCGCCCACCGCTTCGGCATAGGGCGTAGTCGCCAGTGCCGTCACCAGGAACGCTGCAGCCGGCGTGGACCACGCGGTAATGATCGGCTCGCGCGTCAGCCAGCTCAGGAAGATTCCCGTGGCTCCCACGCCAATCGAAATCGACCACACCCACGATGCCGTCAACTCCGGGCTGAGGCCCGCCACCTTGGCCGCGTGGAATACCAAGATGAAGGTCCCGCCATAGTTGACGATGACCGAAATGAGACCCGCAACCATGGGATGGGTGAGATCAAGCAGGCGAGAGGATGGGGAGGACGAGGCGGATGACATGGCTTGTATCGGGCTCTTGAACGTGATCTATGGG
Organism: Acidovorax benzenivorans; assembly: GCF_028680575.1. GTDB lineage: Bacteria > Pseudomonadota > Gammaproteobacteria > Burkholderiales > Burkholderiaceae_C > Acidovorax > Acidovorax benzenivorans. The sequence goes on from NZ_JAPCKI010000015.1 coordinate 4,223, forward strand.
GCTGAAGCAGGTAAGGGTTTATAGATCCTGAATGGCATACTGTGCCCCACCAATTTTTTGATGTGATACCAGCCAATTGTTCAAACACGCGCAACTCGAATCCGTCAAAGCCTGGGTTCTTGATCCGGCAAATGGGGCGTTGCCTCTGCACGCGCGCATCCAACGCGCGATCCGGCAACTGATACTCGGCGGCGCACTCGATGTCGCCACGCCGTTGCCTGCTTCCCGCGCCCTGGCGAAGTCGCTGGACGTGTCTCGCGACACGGTGGAGGCGGCCTACAACCAGTTGCACGCAGAGGGATTTATCGAGCGGCGCGTGGGCAGCGGGAGCTTTGTTTCGGAGCGGGCGCTACGTTTGCCTGGACGTGGCACAGCGCGGCGCCTTGGGCCACAGCGGGAACCTCTGCGACTGAGCCAGCGCGGAGCGGCCATGTACCGCGCTGGCGGGGTGCGAGACTTTCTGACTCCCCGCCCATTCGCTCCTGGCGTGCCGGAAACACGCACGTTCCCGCTGGCCACCTGGGAGCGGCTGGAGCGGCAGGTGTTGAAGGACTGGGGCACCACAGCACTGCTGCACAGCCCCCCACAAGGGATGGAGCCGCTACGGCGCGCGATTGCAAACTACGTCAACCTCGAACGCGGCGCGCATGCCACCCCCGAGCGTGTGCTGGTGGTCACCAGTTCTCAGCAAGCCTTGACCCTGTGCGCTACCGTGCTGCTGGACGCTGGCGACCGCATCTTCATTGAGGACCCCGTGTACCACGGTGCGCGCAAGGCGTTCGACGCTGCGGGGCTGGAATGCGTGCCCGTCCCGCTGGATGCCGAGGGAATGCAGGTGGAGCATCTGCGCAAGTTGCGACAACCGGGCAAGGCGGTGTTTCTCACGCCTTCGCACCAGTTTCCGACCGGGGCCACCCTGGCGCTGGACCGGCGGCTGGGCATCATCGAATGGGCCCGGCAGCACCAGACCTGGATCATCGAGGACGACTACGACAGCGAGTTCCACTACGCAGGCAAACCCACGGCCTGCGTGCAGGGGCTGGACCCGCATCAGCGAACGATCTACATCGGCACGTTCACCAAGTCGATGTTTCCGGGCTTGCGTATTGCCTTCATGGTGCTGCCACCCGAGCTAGTGGCCCCGATGACCGCTGCACGCACCTTGCTGGACGGACACAGCGCGCCAATTGCGCAACTGACCCTGGCACGCTTCATGGAGGGGGGGCATTTTGGAGCGTATGTGCGAACCATGCGTGCCGTTTATTGCGAGCGGCGCGACGTCCTGGCGCAGCTTGTGCGCAAGCATTTGGCAGACTTCGTGGAGCCAGAAGTGCCGGACGGTGGCATGCAAATGCCTTGTCGACTCATTCGCGACATTCCCGAACCGGAAGCCGTGGGCGCGGCGCAGCGTGCCGGTATCGATTTGCTGGGACTGACGCCATTGCATGCATCGGGCGCGTGCCGGCCCGGGTTCCTCATGGGCTTTGCGGCGTATGCGCCGAAGGAACTGGAGATCGCGGTGAAGAACTTTGCGGTTGTATTGCGTGCGCTAGACCGCTGAATCTGGAGGTCAGGCGAGGGCGAATTCATCCACCACTTCTTCGCTATTTGCGCCTGACATTTCACCACCGTAACCCGAGCGAGACAGCAGCCTGATTCACTACTCCGACAGGGGCTCGCAATACGTCAGCATTCGATTTACTGAACGCTTGGCAGAAGCTGGCGTCGAGCCCTCGGTGGGCAGCAAAAGCACTGCGACAACCATATACCCGAACTTCAACCAGACTTCGCTCGCTGGGTATCCGAAAAAGGCTTTTCCAGTAGCGTATAGACTTTTTCCAACGATTCCAGTTTCTCATCGAAGTAATCATGCTCGTCGTAGTGACGGGCTTGGACTCCGGCAATGCCGTGTGATTGCAGACGCCCCCGGATGTCGGAATTCATGTTCATCGGCATGTCGACCGGGGCGGCGCTGGGGGGCCGGATGGCGGGGCGGGCACGCTGATTTGAATGAAAATCGGCCCTGGCGCTTGTGATGTATGCGCTAATAGCTATCAAAAAAAGAGCAGCCATGGGGCCGCTCTTTTTACTGGCTGCGTTTTCCTGGCAGGCGGGCTCAGGCCTTCTTCACCTCAATGTGATACAGCCCCCAGGGGCACAGCCCAAAGCGTTCCTTCACCGGTTTGTCTTTGAAGGCCGGCAGCACATCGGCATCGTACACGGCCCACTGCGGGCCCAGGCCGCCCAGGGCCATGGGCTGGCCGTCGATGTGGGTGGCGACGATCATGCGGTAGGCCTGGGCGTCTGCCATGCTGATGTTGACGTTGTAGCCGTCCACCGCGCGCAGGCCCAGTTGCACGGGGCTGCCAGCGGCCACGCCAGCGGCGGCCAGCACGGTGGTGAGCAGGGGGCCCTTGAGTGTGTGGGGCTTGCTGTCGTATTCGACCGTGGGCTTGATGGTGATGGCGGGCATGCGCAGCAGGGCGGTAGCGTCCAGCGCCAAAGCCTTGTCAAACTGGATGCCGTGTTTGCCCATCATCTGGTCGATGGCGGGGTCTAGCGCGCCCCGGTTGGATTGGGCGATGGCGCCGCTGATGGTGAGCAGCGTGGGGCCCGAGGGGGCATTGGCTTGCGAGGCGGCTTGGCTGCTGCCGGTGGCAGACCAGAGGCCGACCAGACCCATGCCGGTGGCGACGAAGTTGCGCTTGTTCATGCTCATTTTTGGGGGCTCCTTGGTGGAAATCAGGGGCGCATGGTAAGCGCAGGCTAGGCACTTGCCACCATAAAAAATGGCCGTCGCCGGGGCGGTGCGCGCTCAACCTTGCACTACCGGGGTGCATGCTACCCCGCGCCAGCAACCTCGCGTCGGTCGCACCACAATCAGGTCATATGACCTCTTCTTCGACGATGCTGCGGGTGATCAGCCTGGCAGCCTTTTGCAGCATGGCTTCCATGCGAGTGTGCGACCCGATGCTGGTGTCTCTGGCACGCGAGTTTTCTGTCACCACGGGCGATGCGTCGGCCGTCATTGCCGCGTTTGCCGTGTCTTATGGCGTGCTGCAGTTGTTCTACGGCCCCTTGGGCGACCGGCTGGGCAAGGTGCGTGTGGTGATTGGTGCCACGTTTGCCTGTGCGCTCTTTAGCGGCGTGACGGCGCTGGCGCCCACTTTGCCGGTGCTGGTGGCGGCGCGTGCGGCCATGGGGGCGTCGGCGGCGGGGATCATCCCGCTGTCGATGGCGTGGATCGGTGACAACGTGCCGTACGAGCAGCGGCAGGAGACCCTGGCGCAGCTCATGGTGGCCACGGTGTCGGGGATGATGGCCGGGCAGTGGTTTGGCGGCTTTGCGGTGGAGGCGCTGGGCTGGCGGGCCGCGTTTGTGGTGCTGTCGCTGCTGTTTTTGACCGCCGCCAGCCTGCTGTGGCGGCAGGCCCGCGCCATGGCGGCCAGCACTCCGGCGCCCGCAGCTGGTAGTGCAGTGCCGCCCGCTTTTTCGCTGTCGGCTTACTTGGCCAACACGGCCGCGCTGCTGCGCATGCCCCGGGTGCGCTGGGTGTTGACCGTGGTGGCAGTGGAGGGCGCCCTGGCCTTTGGCACGCTGGCTTTTGTACCCGCACGCATGGTGGACGGGTTTGGGCTGTCGGCCTCGGCGGCCGGTGGGGTGATGGTGCTGTATGGCGTGGGTGGGCTCATCTACAGCCTGCTGGCGCGCCGCTGGCTGGCGCTGTTGGGTGAGCGGGGCCTGGCGCTGGTGGGCGCGTCGCTGATCGCCGCCGGGCTGCTGCTGCTGGCCTGGGGCCCGGTGGCCGCCTGGGGGGTACTGGGCTGCTTCTTTGCCGGGGTGGGTTTTTACATGTTGCACAACACGCTGCAGGTGCAGGCCACGCAGATGGCGCCCGAGGCGCGTGGCACGGCGGTCACGTTGTTTGCGTGCCTGCTGTTCCTGGGGCAATCGCTGGGGGTGCTGCTGGTGGCGGCCAGTGTGGACCGGGGCTGGATCGCACCGGTGTTCTCGGTGGCGGCCCTCGGGGTTTTGGTGCTGGGAGGGCTGGTGTCGCGCAAGGTGAACGGCCGGGTGGCGGCGCCTGCTGGCGCGTAGCTGTGCGCCTGGGGCGCACAGTGCAAATAACTTTGATGTCTTATTACTTTATTTTTTGATTGTTGGATTCTTTATGATGCAATAGTACATTCCCTTATCTTTGTGTCTTTTGGGGCCGAACCCACGCCGCCCGGCGTGTGGCGGCCCTTTGTGTTTCATGATCGAACTACGGGGTATCACCCAAACCTACCAGGGCCCACAAGGCCCGGTCGAGGCGCTCAAGGGCATCGACCTCACCATCCAGCCGGGCGAAGTGTTCGGCATCATCGGCAAGAGCGGCGCGGGCAAAAGCTCGCTGGTGCGGGTGATCAACCTGCTCAACCGGCCCACCACGGGCCAGGTCATCGTGGGCGGGCAGGACCTGACCCAGCTGAACGACGCGCAGCTGCGCGAGGCGCGCCGCGAGATCGGCATGGTGTTCCAGCACTTCAACCTGCTGTCTTCACGCACCGTGTTTGACAACGCCGCGCTGCCGCTGGAGCTGGCGGGCATGGACAAGGCCGCCATCCGCGAGCGTGTGAACCCGCTGCTGGAGCTGGTGGGCCTGTCGGCCCTGGCCGACCGCTACCCGGCGCAGATCAGCGGCGGGCAAAAGCAGCGTGTGGGCATTGCGCGTGCGCTGGCCAGCCGCCCCAAGGTGCTGCTGAGCGACGAGGCCACCTCTGCGCTGGACCCGGAGACCACACGCTCCATCCTCGACCTGCTGCGCCAGGTCAACCGCGAGCTGGGCCTGACGGTGGTGCTGATCACCCACCAGATGCAGGTCATCAAGCAGGTGGCCGACCGCGTGGCCGTGATCGAGGCTGGCCGCATCGTGGAGCAGGGCCGGGTGCTGGACGTGTTCACCCGCCCGCAGCAGGCCATCACCAAGAGCCTGATCGACGAGATCCTGCCGCAAGAGCTGCCCGCCAGCGTGCTGGACCATGTGCGCAAGCTGGCAGGCCAGCTGAGCGCAGGACGAACCGGCCAGCTGCTGCGCCTGTCGTACGCCGGAGACAGCGCCTACCAGCCCATCCTGTCGCAGCTGATCCGCCAGTTTGGCGTGGACATGAGCATCCTGCACGGGCAGGTGGACGAGATCCAGGACGAAACCTTTGGCTCGCTGGCCGTGTATGCCAGCGGCGAGGCCGACAGCGTGCGGGACGCCGTGGCGCACCTGCGCGCGGGTGGTGTCGAAGTAGAATAAGTGGCCGTGGCCGGTTAAGAGGGAGCACACATCATGTTCAACAACTTCACGCCAGCCATGCTGGATCTGTTTGCTTCGTCGCTGTGGGAGACGCTCATCATGGTCGGCATCTCCGGCCTGGTGGGCGGCTTGCTGGGGGTGCCGCTGGGCGTGTTCCTGCGCCTGACCGACGACGGCGGTGTGCTGGAGAACGGCCCCGTCAACAAACTGGTGGGCTGGCTGGTCAACGCCGTGCGGTCCACGCCCTTCATCATCTTGCTGGTGGCCATCATCCCGTTCACGCGGCTCATCACCGGCTCGTCCATCGGCACTGCCGCAGCCGTGGTGCCGCTGACCATTGCCGCCGCCCCGTTTGTGGCCCGTCTGGTCGAGGCCGCGCTGCGCGAGGTGGAGCACGGCCTGGTCGAAGCCGCGCAGGCCATGGGCGCCACCACCAGCCAGATCGTGTGGAAGGTTCTGCTGCCCGAGGCGTTGCCTGGCATCGTGGCGGGCCTGACCATCACGTTCGTGAGCCTGACCGGCTACTCGGCCATGGCCGGTGCCATTGGCGGCGGCGGCCTGGGCGACCTGGGCATCCGCTACGGTTACCAGCGCTTTTTGCCCGAGATCATGCTGGCCGTGGTGCTGGTGTTGATCTTCTTTGTGCAGGCCGTGCAAAGCCTGGGCGACTGGGCGGTGCGCAGGCTCAGCCACCGTTGAGTCGGTGGGCGCTATAAAAATAATAGCTGCAAGCGCATGATTTAAAAGCGCTTGCGGCCTTTTTTGCTTCAAACCACGCTTGGGGCGCTGCGCGGGCCGCAGCGCCGGTCTTCACTCCCTCTCCCCGTGCGGAAGAGGGCGGGGTGCAGGGGCATCAAAACCACCCTCAGCCCGGCACCCGGTAGTGGTAGCCGTAGGCCGTCTTGAACCCCATCGATTCATACAGCCGTAGCGCAGGCGTGTTCTGCGCCCGCACCTGCAGGTAGGCACTGCTCGCCCCGGCCTCGGCGCCCCAGTGCAGCAGGGCCTGCACCAGCGCGCGCCCGCGCCCGCTGCCCCGGTGTTCGGGCGCCACGGCCAAGTCGTACAGGCCCACGGCGCCGCGCTCCAGCACCGCCAGGCCAAAGCCCACGGCACGGCCCTGGGCGTCGTGTTGCAGCGCATAGCCCACCGGGTGGGCGATGGCGTTCAAGATGCTGCGGTGGTGTGCTGCCACGCCGTTGGCCGCAGCAAAACCTTCCAGCCACGCGGGCGATGGCGAGCTGCTGACCACGGTGCTGCCGTCGGGTCGGGGCACCGCGCCCGGCGCCAGCGGCCGGTGCAGGACCAGTGAGGGGTCGAAGTGCTGGTAGCCCGCGTCCGCCAGCTCCTGGTCGGCTTCAGCCGGGGCCAGGGGGGAGATGCGAAACACGGCGGGCAACCCATGCCGTGCATACAGCGCCGCCGCCGCCTCGCGCACGCCGTCAAACGGCGCGCCGGGCACGAGTGCGTTGACCGAATTGGCACGCTTGGTGTAGCCGCCCGACAGCCGGAACACCCAGCCTCGGTGAAACACCGTCTGGTGCGCGGGCCAGGCGTTGAAGGCGCGCTCTTCCAGCGCGCGGACGAGGGCTGCAGGTGCGGTGTTGGAAATGGCGGCGACGTCGGTCATCGTGGGTTTATACCAACCCACTTTGACCATTCGCCTTCAGTCGGTGGTGATCTTGTTGTCGGCCACCAGCTTGGCAAACCGTGCGGTGTCGGCCGCAATCTGCTCGGCCATCTGCGCGGGGGTGTTGCCGATGGGTTCGGCGCCAATGTCCTGCATGCGCTTTTGGAATTCGGGCGATTGGATGACCTTGACCATTTCGGTGTTCAGCCGTGCCACCACATCGGCGGGCGTGCGGGCGGGGGCCAGCACACCAAACCAGGTACCGATGTCAAAGCCCGCAAAGCCGCTTTCTTGCAGCGTGGGCACATCGGGCAGGGTGGACGAGCGCTTGGCCGTGGTCACCGCCAGCGCTCGCAGCTTGCCCGCCTTGATGTGCGGCAGCACGGGGGTGACGGTGTCGAACGACATCGACACCTGCCCGCCCAGCAGGTCGGTGGTGAGCGGGCCGCTGCCCTTGTAGGGCACATGCAGCATGGGCTGGCCGATGGACGTGGCGAACTGCGTGCCGATCAGGTGCTGCGCTGTGCCTGCGCCGTTGGAGCCGTAGGAGAACTTGTTGGGCATGGCCTTGATCAGCGCCACCAGCTCCTTCACGTCCTTGGCGGGCGTGGTGGCACTCACGGCCAGCACGTTGGGCACCAGCGCCACGGTGGTGATGGGGGCAAAGCTCTTTTGAAAGTCGTAGTTGAGCTTTTTGTACACGCTGGTGGCAATGGTGTGGTGCACCGCGCCCATCAGCAGTGTGTAGCCGTCGGCAGGGGCCTTGGCCACATAGTCGGCCCCGATGGTGGCGCCTGCGCCACCCCGGTTTTCCACGATCACGGGCTGGCCCAGGGCCGTGCCCAGTTTTTCGCCCAACGCGCGTGCCAGCACATCGGTGGTGCCACCCGCTGCAAAGGGCACAACGATGGTGACGGGCTTGGCTGGCCAGGCCTGCGCGTGCGCCGGTGCGCTGGGCAGGCCACAGGCAGCGCCAGCCAGGGCTGCCAGCGCCAGCAGGTGGTGCCGGCGTGTGGAGGGCGTTGTGGGCGGCGTTGACGGTGGGTGGTGGGGGGTTGCAATGCGTGGCATGGTTGTCTCCGTTGGGTTGTGTTTCTTGTGGTTGCTGGGCTAGGGACGTCGGTGCATGGCGTCAGCCCGTGGCTGCGATCAGGATCGCGCGGAAGTCGTTGACGTTGGTGCCCGTGGGCCCGGTGACCACGGCATCGCCCAGCGCGCCAAAAAAGGTGTGGGCGTCGTGTGCGTCCAGCGCGGCGGTGGCGCTGTGGCCCTGGGCCGTGGCGCGTTCCAGCGTGCCGGGCGTGGCAATGGCGCCTGCCACGGGCTCCAGGCCGTCGATGCCATCGGTGTCTCCGGCCAGGGCATACACGCTTGCCAGGCCCTTGAGCGACAAGGCCATGGACAGCAGGCATTCCACATTGCGCCCGCCGCGCCCTGGGGCTGGCATGGGTTGCCCTGGTACCGGTGTGCGCAGGGTGACAGTGCTTTCGCCGCCACTCAGCAGCACACGGTGCCGTGGTGACGGGGTCTTGGCAGCGTAGCGGGCGACACCGGCCAGCACGGTGCCCATGTCGCGGGCTTCGCCCTCCAGCGCGTCACCGAGCAGCGTGGGCTCGATGCCCGCCTGGCGCGCCACCTGGGCGGCTGCCTGCAGGGCCAGGTCGGGTGTTGCAATGACGTGGGTGGTGATGGGGCCCAGCCGGGTGTCGCCGGGCTTGATGCTTTCGCAGGCGGCAGTGTTCAGTGCGGCCAGTACGGCGGGCTGCAGCGCAATGCGGTAACGCTGCAAGATGGCCAGCGCCTGTGCGCGGGTGGTCGGGTCGGCCACGGTGGGGCCCGAGGCCACGTCCAGCGGGTCGTCGCCCGGCACATCGGACATCACCAGGTTGACCACGTGGGCAGGGCTGCAGGCCAGGGCCAGGCGCCCGCCCTTGATGGCTGAGAGGTGTCGCCGCACACAGTTCATCTCGCCGATGCTGGCGCCGCTACGCAGCAGGGCCTGGTTGAGCGCCTGCTTGTCGGCCAGCGTGACCCCCGGCAATGGCAAGGGCAGCAGTGCCGAGCCGCCGCCCGACCACAGGCCAATCACCAGGTCGTCCGCACTGAGCCCGTCCACTGCAGCCAGCATGTGCTGGGCGGCGGCCAGACCCGCCGCATCAGGCACGGGGTGGGCGGCCTCCAGCACGCGGATGTGCTGGCAGGCGGCAGCATGCCCATAGCGCGTGACCACCACGCCTGTGAGTGGTGCCGGCCAGTGGGCCTCCAGCACCTGCGCCATCTGCGCCGATGCCTTGCCCGCCCCGATCACCACCGTGCGGCCCCGGGGCGGGGCCGGCAGGTACGGCGGCAGGCATACGGCGGGCTGCGCCGATGCGATGGCGGCATCGAACATGCTGCGCAGCCAGTGGCGGGCCTGTGTGTCGATGTGCGGGTTCATCGGGTCGTGGGGCAGGGCGCAGTGCGTGGGAGCCACGCGGCTCAGGCGGCCTTTTGCAGCGGTGCGCTGCCGATCAGCGTGCACACGGCGTCGGTCACCTGCGCCGTGGTGGCCGTGCCGCCCAGGTCGCGGGTGTGCAGGGCGGGGTTGGCTGTGACCTGTTCGATGGCCTGCATCACGGCGCGGGCGGCGTCGGCCTCGCCCAGGTGCTCCAGCAGCATCACCACCGACCAGAAGGTGCCGATGGGGTTGGCGAGGCCCTTGCCCATGATGTCGAACGCCGATCCGTGGATGGGCTCGAACATGCTGGGGTAGCGGCGCTCGGGGTCGATGTTGCCGGTGGGCGCAATGCCCAGGCTGCCCGCCAGCGCGGCGGCCAGGTCGCTGAGGATGTCGGCGTGCAGGTTGGTGGCCACGATGGTGTCGAGCGTGGCGGGGCGGTTGACCATGCGGGCCGTGGCGGCGTCCACCAGCTCCTTGTCCCACTTCACGTCGGGGAACTCGGTGGCCACTTGCGCGGCGATCTCGTCCCACATCACCATGGCATGGCGCTGCGCGTTGCTCTTGGTGATGACGGTGAGTTGCTTGCGGGGGCGGGACTGCGCTAGGCGGAAGGCGTAGCGCAGGATGCGTTCCACGCCCACGCGGGTCATGATGGACACGTCGGTCGCCGCCTCGATGGGGTGGCCCTGGTGCACGCGGCCACCCACGCCCGAGTATTCGCCCTCGGAGTTTTCGCGCACGATGACCCAGTCCAGGTCCTTGGGTGTGCAGCGCTTCAGGGGCGCATCAATGCCCGGCAGGATGCGCGTGGGCCGCACGTTGGCGTACTGATCGAACCCTTGGCAGATCTTCAGGCGCAGGCCCCACAGGGTGATGTGGTCGGGGATGTCCGGGTCGCCCGCCGAGCCGAACAGGATGGCGTCCTTGCCGCGCAGCGCATTTAGCCCATCGGCCGGCATCATCACGCCGTGGGCGCGGTACCAGTCGCCGCCCCAGCCGAAGTTCTCGAACTGGAACTGCAGGCCCGCATGGCGGGCGGCCAGGGCTTCGAGCACACGCTGGCCGGCGGGAATCACTTCCTTGCCGATGCCGTCTCCGGGGATGGTGGCGATTTGGTAGGTTTTCATGAAGGTCTCTTGTCTTGGTGTGTGAAAGCGCCGGGGAAGGCCAGCGGGAATAGCGGGCCGCGAAAAATGGGTGAAACAAAAACAGTGAGAGCGACTGTAGGCATCCGCTCATTGGAAAAACGGCGACCAAGTGAATCCACCGTTAACTTGCAGTTGATAATGCGGCGATGAGCTCCACCATCCAGCCCGCAGAACTGGGCTTCTTCTCCGCGCTGGCCGCCAGCCCCAGCCTGAGCGCCGCCGGGCGCGAAATGGGCGTCACCACCGCAGCGGTCAGCAAACACCTGGCGCAGATGGAAAAGCGCCTGGGCGTGGTGCTCATCAACCGCACCACGCGGCGCATGAGCCTCACGCCCGAGGGCGAGCTGCTGCTGGAGCACGCGCGCCGCATCCTGCGCGAGATCGATGCGCTGGATGAACTCATCGTGCAGTCCAAGGCCACCCCCAAGGGCCTGCTGCGCGTGAATGCCACCCTGGGCTTTGGCCGCATGCACATCGCCCCCGTGATCTCCGACTTTGTGCGCCAGTACCCCGAGGTGGATGTGCAACTGCAGCTGTCGGTGCACCCGCCACCGATCACCGACGATGCCTACGACGTGTGCGTGCGTTTTGGCGAGCCGCCCGATGGCCGCGTGATTGCCCGCCGCATGGCACCCAACCGGCGCGTGCTGTGCGCCGCACCCGCCTACCTGGAGCAGCATGGCAGGCCCCGCGTGCCGCGCGACCTGATGGAGCACCACTGCATCGGTATCCGCCAGGGCGATGAGGCCTACGGCCTGTGGCGCCTGACCACCGGGCGTGGCAGCAAGGCGCACACCGAGTCGATCAAGATCACCGGCAACCTCACCACCAACGACGGCGAGATCGCTGTGCTGTGGGCGCTGCAGGGCCATGGCATCGTGATGCGCGCCGAGTGGGACGTGAACCGCCACCTGGCCCAGGGCCTGCTGGAGCCCGTGCTGCCGCAGTACCACACGCCTGCGGCCGACATCTATGCGGTGTACCCGCAGCGGCACCAGTTCTCCACGCGGGTGCAGGCGTTTGTGGGGTTCCTGTCCGAGGCGCTGGCTGCGTCGGGCACGCTGGCGGGGGTGGGCGTGGGCGCCCGTGTGAATAGAAAACGGGCCGTGCGGGTTTCTTGACCTGGTGGGGCGCGCGCGGGCCGCAGCCGGGTTAGGGTTAAGGTGTCACTGATGCCGCCGTGTGGTGCTTCTGTTCCCCTGGCGGCTGCACCTTGTTTTCTTCGCCCCCGCTTTGCCCATGAAAACGTTTTTGCTGCTCATCCCCTCACTGTTCGGCGCTCTGCTCGCCGGGCCCGTGCAGGCTGCCGATTCGCAGGTGGCGGCCGACTGGTCCCTGTCGGCCGATGGCGCCTACGTGCTGGACCAGCGCGCTGGCCTGGCCTGGCCGCGTTGTGTGGAGGGCATGCAATGGAGCGGCAAAAACTGCACGGGCCAGCCCCTGCTGCTGGACCGCGCCGAGGCCACCGCCCTGGCCGCTGACCGCTGGAAAGCCGAAGGCGTGGGCTGGCGCCTGCCCCGCGCTGCAGAGCTGCAGCGGCTGGTGGATAAATCGTTGTCACCGCCGGGCCTCAACCCCCTGCTGTTTCCGGCGGCGCCTGGCCAGTGGCACTGGTCATCCACCGCCAACGTGAGCGCGCCCAGCGTCAACCAGTACACCTACGGCAACATCGCCCAGGGCCGCGCAGGCGACAGTGCGCGGCAGGTCTCCATGATCAACGGCTGGGCCGTGAACCTGTCCAGCGGCGAGGCGCGGGGTGATGCGGCACGGGCCAGCAAGCTGCCCGTGCGGCTGGTGCGGCCAATGCCGGTGGGTGGGGCAGGGCGGTAGGGGCGTCAATCAGCCCGCGCCTCGTCGCCGCGCTGTCCCAGGCGCTCTTGCAAGAACTCGATGAAGCGCTGCACCTTGGCAGGCAGCAAGCGGGTTTCCGTCAACGCATAGACCGGCGTCGGCTTGCCCGTCCAGTCCGGCAGGATCTTCTGCAGGCGACCCGCCGCCACATCGTCGGCCACGATTTCTGCAGGCAGGAGAACGATGCCCATGTCCAATGTGGCCAAGCTGCGGAACATGCCCACGCTGTTGACCAGAAACCGCCCGCCCACATCCACCTTCACGGTTTCTTCGCCCCGGTGCAGCTCCCAGGTGGCGGCCTTGGCAAACCCGAGGCATTCGTGCCCGGACAGTTGCGACGGATGTTCTGGCGCACCCGACACCTTCAGGTAGCCGGGTGACGCATAGGCCTGCACCGACAGCCGGGCCAGCAGCCGGGCAATCAGATTGGAGTCGCGGAGTTCACCCATGCGGATGGCCACGTCAAACGGCTCGGAAACCAGGTCCACCCGCCGGGGAGTGAGGTCGAAATCGAAGCTGATGCCGGGATAGCGGCGCGCGAAGTCTGCCACCAGCGGCGCCATGTAGATGGTCGCGAAATCGACCGGTAGCGAAGCGCGCAGCACGCCGCTGGGCTGCGCGAGCATTTCGCTGAGCTGCTCGTGCGCAATGCGCGCTTCATCCACGATCCGTCGGCTGCGCTCGTAGTACAGCTGCCCGGCTTCCGTGAGTTCGACCTTGCGTGTCGTGCGATGCAGCAGTCGCAGGCCGATGGCTTTCTCCAGCGCGCTGATCCTGCGCGACAGGGTCGAGTTCGGTACGCCGGTCACATCGGCTGCGCCCCTGAAGCTGCGAGCGTGTGCCACCTCCACAAACAGCGCCATGTCATTCAGCAACTCCAATTGATTGCTCCATTTATGAATCAATGATTGCCATTTTGATGTATTTATCTCTTGGTGGGAATAATAAAAAATACCGACATCGCATTCACAGGACCGATTCGATGTTCACCAGCACGGCAGTTCTTCCTGCAGCGGCCCCAAAGCAAAAGGGACTGGCCGACCGGACGGGCTGCTTCTGCAGCCAGTGCTTGTGACACCGCCGTCGCGGCCTATTTGCCAACCCCAATCCCAACGCCCCAGGAATCCAGAATGAATCCACTTTTCACTCCCGTCCGCATCGGCCGCCTCGTCGCCCCGAACCGCGTCCTCATGGCACCCATGACACGCTCTCGCGCCAGCGAAGATGGCATCGTTGGTGATTTGACGGTGACCTACTACGCCCAGCGCGCCAGTGCCGGTTTGATCATCACCGAGGGCGTGTTTCCTTCGGCCTTGGGCAAGGGCTACGTCAACACGCCCGGCATCGAGACGCCAGCCCAAGTGGCGGCCTGGAGGAAGGTGACCGAAGCGGTGCACGCCCGTGGCGGGCGCATCTTCATGCAGCTCATGCACTGCGGCCGCGTGTCGCACCCTTCACTGCTCAATGGCCAGACGCCTGTGGCGCCCTCTGCCATCCAGCCCGTAGGCCAAGCCTGGACGCCTGCGGGCCAGGTGGACTTCGTGACACCCCGTGCGCTGGGGCTGGAAGAAATTGCCGAGGTCATCGACGACTACCGCCAGGCCACCCGCCGGGCCCTCGACGCGGGCTTTGACGGCGTCGAGTTGCACGCTGCGTCGGGGTACCTTCCCGAACAGTTCCTGTCCTCGGGAAGCAACCAGCGCACGGACTTGTACGGCGGCTCGGTCGAGAACCGCGCGCGGTTCGTTCTGGAGGTGCTGGACGCCATGACCGTCGAAGCTGGCGCAGACCGTGTCGGTATCAAGATTTCGCCGGAGATGAACTACAACAGCATCACGGATGCTGCGCCCCAAGAGACCTACACGTACCTCGTGGGCCAACTGCGCGAGCGGGGCCTGGCGTACCTGCATGTCGCACTGTTCGGCAACCCGGCCGTGGACTACCACGCCGTGCTGCGCCCCCTGTTCAACGGCACCTACCTGATGGGCAGTGGCCTCACGCAAGAAAGCGCCGAGAAGCTGCTGCAAGACCAGCAGGCCGACGCTGCCGTGTTTGGTGCACCGTTTCTTGCCAACCCCGACCTGCCGGAGCGTTTTCGCGTGGGTGCTGCGCTCAACGCACCCGACCGCAACACGTTCTTCGCACCACCCACTGCCAAGGGCTACATCGACTATCCCGCGCTGGTGCCCGCACCAGCCGCCTGAGGCGGCGCGACTCCACAAGGAGAAACCACCATGACCACCATTGCCCGCATGCAGCGCGCCAACCGGGGAACGCAGTTCCGCGCCTACCGCTTGCACGGCTCCGATCCCACGCTGCTCGACCCCTTCATGGGCATCGACCATGCCTGGATGAGTGCGCCCACGTTCCCGCCGCATCCGCATGCAGGGTTCTCCGCCGTGACCTACTTGTTCCTCGACTCGGAGACCGGCATTGCCAACCGCGACTCGCAAGGGAACAGGACGCTGATTGAGCCTGGCGGACTGCACTGGACGGCTGCAGGGCGCGGGGTGGTGCATGAAGAAAACCCGGCTGTCCTTGGCAGCACCACGCACCTGCTGCAAATCTTCGTCAACTTGCCACAGGCCCGCCAGACCGACGCACCGTTCGCATTGACCTTGCACCCGCAGGACGTTCCGGTCGTGCAACGCTCGGGGGGCCGAGTGCGCGTGCCATTGGGCAGCTTTGCAGAGGCGAAGTCGCCATTGAATCCGCCCACCGACGTCACCCTGCTGGACGTTGCATTGGAGCCATGGGCCTCGGTGGACATACCCGTGCCCGCCGGTCAACGGGCGTTCTTCATGCCCGTGTTTGGCAGCGCGGAGATCGACGGCGAGGTGTTCGGCCTCGACGACCTCAGTGCGCCCATCTTGCCGACCAGTGCGAAGGCGACGACTCACAAACTGATGGCCAGAGCGAGCGGAGCCAAGGTTGCCGTCTTCATCGGCCAACCCCTGCACCAGCCCATTCTGTCGAATGGACCGATGACGTTTGCTAACCAGGAGCACCTGGTCGCTGCAGCCGCCGCCTATCAACGTGGCGAGTTGGGAAGCCTGTAAAGGCGCCGCACACCGCCGGGGCAGGTGTCCCGCACGCCCCATCTACTACGTAAGGAGCTACATCATGAAAGTTGAACAATTTACCGCCGAGAACTCTGCCTTGCTGCTCATCGATCACCAGGTCGGCACCATGCAGCTCATCAAGAACATCGACAAGGAGCTGGCGGCCAAGCAGTCAATTGCACTGGCGAAGATGGCCAAGATTCTCAACATGCCGGTCGTCATCACGTCCAGCCAGGAAGACCGCGCCCAGGGCCCGATCCTTCCGGAGATTGCACAAATCCTGCCGCAGGCGCACGAGGCACGCATCAAGCGCCCTGGCGTGGTGAACGCGTGGGCCTATCCTGATTTTCGCAAGGCCGTGCTCGCCACCGGTCGCAAGAACCTCATCATGGCGGGCGTGACCACCGACGTCTGTCTTATCTTCCCCGCCATTGATGCCGCCAAGGAAGGCTTCGGCGTGCAGGCGGTGATGGATGCCTCCGGCTCGCCCAGCGACCTGTCCGAAGAATTCTCGCGCCAGCGCATGCACGATGCCGGTGTGGTGCTCACCGCCACCAACACGCTGATGGCTGAAATTGCACAAGACTGGTCCACCCCCACCGGCCAGCAACTGATCACCCTGCTGTTCACCGACGTGTTCCCGGCACTGGGTGCAGGCATTGTCTGACGATTGGCCCGGTCAGCGGGTAAGGCCGCAGTTGGTTGGGGGCGGGAAAGTGACCAGCGACGTCATGGTCACTTGGGCATAGGGGCGGCGCTTCAGGCCTCCACCGGTTCCGCATCGCCTGCTGCAAACACTTCGCGTGCCGCTGCCAGTCCGTTGAGCGCGGCGGGAAAGCCTGCGTACACCGCCATCTGCATGAGCACTTCCACGATCTCTTCGCGGGTGACGCCCACATTCAACGCTGCCTGCAAATGCACCTTGAGTTGCGGCGTGGCGTTGCCCAGCGCGGTGAGCGCGGCGATCACCGCAATCTCGCGGCTGCGCAGATCCAGGCCGGGGCGCGAATAGATGTCGCCAAACGGAAACTCGATCAGGTAGCGGGCAAAGTCGGGCGCAATGTCGGCCAGGCTGGCGACGACGCGCTCACCGGCGTGGCCGTCGATTTCGCGCAGCTTGGCGAGGCCCTGGAGATAGCGGGGTTGGGTTTCGGGGGACATGGGGGCTTCCTTGGTGAGGTGACGATGGCGTGTGGCGAAGGGAAGCCTCCAGATCCCGGTAGTGCCCGATCTTGGCTTGCAGCACCTGTGCGGCTTGCTGCATGGCGGTGATGGTGGCCAGCACCTGAGCCAGGTGTTGCTCCAGCAGCTCGCGTCGCTCGGGGGCGGTGGCGTTCCCTTCGCTGCGCAGCCGCGCGAAGGCCTGCATTTGCCCGATGGGCATTTGGGTCTCGCGCAGGCGCAGCAGGAATCCGATCCATTCCATGTCCGAAGCCGCATAACGGCGCTGGCCGCCCGGCGCACGCGCCACGGGCGCGATCAGCCCGGCGCGCTCGTAGTAGCGCAGGGTGTGTGCGGTCAGGCCGGTGCGTTCGGCGACTTCGGCAATGGTGAGGAGGGATGCCATGGGAACGATTCTGAAAGTTAGAGCGCACTCTAAGTCAAGTGCCAAGTGCAGGCCTTGGGGCTTGGCCGGACGGAGCACTTTTAGCCTGCGGCTGCGGCCCCCCTTTTTTGCATCTTTCGTCCCAGTGCATCGGGGCAGCCCAGCCGTGAACCCAGGGGACAGCGCGGTGGCGCCGCTTGGTCGAGAATGCGGGTTGGTGCTGCGGCGGCGCCGTCGAATACGACCCCCTTTCACCACACTGCGCGGTCCAGGGCGCAGGCCCTTAGTCCTATCTTCTCACTGCGAGTCCTCCATGAACCCCTCCATCCCTACCACCGCGCTGCAGCTGCGCTCGCTTGTGCAAGCCGATGGCACCTTGCAGATCAGCCTGGAGCCGACACCCGTGCCCACGCCGGGGCCTGAAGAGGTGCTGATCCAGGTGCAGGCCACGCCCATCAACCCGTCGGACATCGGCCTGCTGCTGGGCCCCGCCGATTTGTCCACCGTGCAGGTCACGGGCACGGCCGAGCGGCCGGTGGCCACGGCCCGCATCCCTGAGCGCGCCATGCCGGGCATGGCGGCACGCCTGGGCCAGAGCATGCCGGTGGGCAACGAGGGCGCGGGCCTGGTGGTGGCCGCTGGCGCTTCGCCCGCCGCGCAGGCGCTGCTGGGGCGCACGGTGGCTGTGATTGGCGGCGCCATGTATGGGCAGTACCGTGCCATGCCCGCCGCACAGTGCCTGGTGCTGCCGACCGGCACCACGGCGGCCGAAGGGGCGTCGTGTTTTGTCAACCCGCTGACGGCGCTGAGCATGGTCGAGACCATGAAGCGCGAAGGCCACACCGCGCTGGTGCACACCGCAGCGGCCAGTAACCTGGGCCAGATGCTCAACAAGGTATGCCAGAAGGACGGCATTGGCCTGGTCAACATCGTGCGCAAGCCAGAGCAGGCGGCGCTGCTGCGCGGGCTGGGCGCGCAGCATGTGTGCGACAGCAGCGCGCCTACCTTCATGGCCGAGCTGACCGACGCGCTGGCCGCCACCGGCGCCACCATTGCGTTCGACGCCACGGGCGGTGGCACGCTGGCCGGGCAGATACTGCAGTGCATGGAAGCCGCCATCAACCGCACGGCCAAGGAGTACAGCCGCTACGGCTCGGCCGTGCACAAGCAGGTGTACCTGTATGGCCACCTGGACACCCGCCCCACCGAAATCCAGCGCACCTTTGGCATGGCATGGGGCGTGGGCGGGTGGCTGCTGTTTCCGTTTCTGCAGAAGATTGGCGACGAGGCCACCCAGGCGCTGCGGGCGCGTGTGGCTGCAGAGCTCAAGACCACCTTTGCCAGCCACTACGCACGCACGGTGTCGCTGGCAGGTGCGCTGAGCGCGGATGCCATCGCTTTTTATGGGCCGCGCAACACCGGGGCGAAGGTGTTGATGGATCCGTCGATGTGATTTGGGGCCCCCAACTTTGCGCAATGCATGGTTGGCGGCCTTTTTGAAGCACTAACAACCATCTCCGTTTGATCAGCCAATGACCCTCAAACTTCTTGCCGCTGCAGCGCTTGTGGCGTTGCCTGTGTACTCGTTCAGCCAGACATTTGATTGCTCTGCGTATAGCAACGTGGCTGACAACATGGCGTGTAAAAACCCAGCCATCCAGCAGCAAAAAGCAACGTACGAAAACATGCTGATGCAATTGCGGCGAGCCAATCCTGAGGCGAACAGGGCCATTGCTCAAATTGACCGCCAGAAGAAGCTGGAGGTACAGGCTCAATGCCAGGATGCCCGGTGCGTCTCGGCTTGGTACGACGCCCAAATGGCTGCCTTGCGCGATGGCACATGGGCACCGAAGCCGCCACCACCTGTTCAGCGCGCTCCTCACCCCATCAGCAATGAGGAGCGCAACGGCCTGCCTGCAGCGGGCAAAAGCGCACCGCAAGAATTGCGAGACCACCCGCAGCCACCAAAGGTTTTGGCTCCGAAGCCATCCGCGCAGCCCAAACCTGAACCGATGGTGGTCTCAGAGGAAGACAAAGCCCAGATGGCCGATGTCGTAACGCGCTTTTGGACAGGCAAGAAGTGCGCGGACTTCAGAGGACTCATGGCCAAGGGGACGTGGGATGCGCTGGCCGAAAATCTTGGGGCGTCGGACGACGCGATTTGCCGCACCTATGAGTCCATGCATGCCAAGGTTCAACGGGTACAGATCACAAGGTTCAAAGCCGAGGCGAAGGGGGTAGAGGTGGAGTCTGAAGTCTTTCTGGCGGGGGGTGTTTCCATGAGCCAATCGGACTACTTGGAGAAAGACAGCGGTACATGGAAGTTTGGCTCCCGGCCTTCTTCCCGTCCAAGTCGTTAGAGCCAGTCAAGCCGCACCTCCCTGAGGGCGCGATGCTGTGTGTACATTGCATTCCTGTTCCATACCAACACCGGAGACAAACCCGCCATGACCCTGCCGCTTCACCCCCTGGATGCTGACCTGTTTGCCCGCGCGCAGCCGCTGCTGGACGACGAGTGGCTGGCCCGCGACCCCGAACTGGCCCCCGTGCTGCCCACCGTGCTGGCGCGCAATGTGGGGCAGGACTGGCACAAGGCGGGCACGTTTCGCCACCACCTGGTGGGCGTGACGCGCACGCTGACGGTGTGGCAGCAGCCGCGCGACGTGCGTCTGCTGGGGCTGCTGCACAGCGTGTATGGCAATGCGTTTGTGGACCTGGTGAAGTTTGACCCCGCCAAGGAGCGCGCCCGCGTGCGCGAGATTGCGGGCGAGTCGGCCGAGCATCTGGTGTATTTGTTCTGTACCCAGTCGCGCACGCAGTTTGTGCAAAAGGTGCTGGCCCACGCGCTGGAGGCCGACGGCAGCCTGGTGCTGCAAAAAGACGGGCAGGACCACGTGCTCACGCCGTATGAGGTAGCGGCCTTCATCATCGTGAGCATGGCCGACACCATTGAGCAGTGGTTCAGCTGGCAGGACGACATCTTTTCGCGCTTCCCCGAGGTGCAGCACCGCAACCAGAAGGCGCACTGGGCGGCATCGCTCTGGCCTGGGCCCATGCGGCCGTCGGGGCGCATGGTGCACCAGATCAACGGGCTGGCCAAGGCGCTGCAGCACCCTGGCCTGAAGGATGTGCTGCCCATGCCGCCCGTGTTTGCGCACTGCACGCAGCACCTGTCTGCCGCCAACGAGGCGGCGGCTACGTCGCTGTACTGGTCCGTCATCCAGCAAGACCAGCCCCTGGTGGACCTGGACGTGGCCACAGGCGTGCTGGAGTCTGCCGTGCGCCACAACCCCTGGGTAGGCGAGCCGCAGATGGTGCTGGCACAGCTGTACCTGTCGGCTGGCCGCAAGGACGACGCCAAGGCCGCTGCCGAGAGCGCGCTGCACCTGTTCAGCGCCTGGGGCAACTCTTGGGACAAGCGCGTGCAGTGGGACGCCTGGGTGGCCTGGACGCGCATTCTGTTGCAGGGCGCGACGGTGGAGGGCACCTGGCCTGAGCGCTTGGACAAGCTCAATAACGTGGCGTTGCGCGGGTGAACGCAGAAGCAGGCGCAGGCAGTTTGATATGCGATTGGGTTGGAACGAAATAAAAACTTATTCGTTCCTGTTTTAACGGGAAAACCCTAGGATACGAGTCATCTCTCAACGAAAGGTTTTCCCTGTGAACAACAAGCGCCTCCTCCTGCAATCCGCTCTGGCCCTGGCCGCCGCTGCAGCTTTCTCCACCGGCGCCATGGCCCAAGACAAGCCCATCAAGGTGGGTGTGACGGGTGGCCCCCACGCGCAGATCTTTGAGCAGGTGAAGAAGGTTGCCGAGAAGGATGGCCTCAAGATCCAGGTCATTGAGTTCAGCGACTATGTGCAGCCCAACGCCGCGCTGGCTGCGGGCGACCTGGACGCCAACAGCTACCAGCACAAGCCTTACCTCGATGCGCAAGTGGCAGACCGTGGCTACAAGCTGGTGTCGGTGGGCTACACCGTCAACTTCCCCATCGGCCTGTATTCCAAGAAGGTCAAGAAGCTCGAAGACCTGAAGGAAGGCGCCAAGTTCGGCATCCCCAACGACCCCACCAACGGCGGCCGTGTGCTGCTGGTGCTGCAGGACAAGGGCCTGATCAAGCTGCGTGACGGCGCGGGCCTCAAGGCCACGCCGCTGGACGTGGTGAGCAACCCCAAGAAGCTCAAGTTCGTCGAACTCGACGCCGCCCAGCTGCCCCGTTCGCTGGACGACCTGGACGCCTCGGCCATCAACACCAACTTTGCGTTGTCGGCGGGCCTGAACCCTGGCAAGGACGCGATTGCCCAAGAAAACGCCAAGAGCCCCTACGTCAACCTGATCGCGGTGCGCGAGGCCGACAAGGACAAGCCCTGGGTGGCCAAGCTGGTGAAGGCCTACCACTCGGAAGAGGTGAAGAAGTTCATCCAGACCGAGTTCAAGGGCTCGGTGCTGCCAGGGTTCTGAGACTGAGCGCTCAGCGCAGACACGTCATTTGCAGACACGTCATGGCAACGGGGCCGCAGCGGCCCTGGGCTGTGGCTTCCTCTCCCCAACCCTCTCCCGCAAGGGGAGAGGGGGCGGATGAGTGGTGACTTCAACAACAGTCACATATCCAAGCATTTTGGCTGCTGGCGCTTATCCATAAAGCGCAAGTAGCTATTTAAATGATAGCAAATAGCCGACCCCATTCCCCAGCGTTGCACTGGGAAAACAGCGGTGTCGCGCTTGCATACACAATGAGAGAGTAACGTCCGGTAACACCCACCCCCCTCCAACATGCCCTTCGCGGAACGAATCCTCACAGCGGTCTGGTTGAGTACGACCACGCTGTTGTTCGTTGCGTCGCTGTGGGCTCCGGCTCCAGGCGTGCGGCTGTTTTTGGACAATGCCTCCTGGACGCTGGCGTTTGGGCTATCGGCCTTCTGGGCCTGGCGCGGCTGGCGGCTGGTGCCACCCGCAGACCGCACGCTGCACACCGGCTTGCTCGCTTTTGCCGTGTTGCTGGCCCTGGGGCAGATGGTGTGGAACCTGCAGGTGGCGCTGGACTGGAACTCGTTCCCTGCACCCGCCGACCTGTTGTTTCTGGCCGGTGGGCCGCTGTGGGCCGCCACCGTCATCCGCGCCACGTTTGCTCGCCTCTCGCGCGACCGGGCCTACCCTGCAGCGCTGGACTTTGCCGGGGCAGTGCTGGCGCTACTGGCCTTCACGCTGGTGGTTTACCTGCCCTCGGGCGGGGTGGAGTCACTGGCCGTGGGCGCGGTGCTGGTGTTGTACCCGGCGGGGTTTCTTGCTGCGGCGGGTGTCACCGCGCTGGCCATTCCCACGGTGGGTGTGCGCATTGAGCGCGCCCACCTGCAGGTGCTGGCGGGTCTGCTGGGCTATGGCCTGAGCTGGATGCAGTGGAACATCATGGTCATCAGCGGCACGGTGCAGCCGGGCATCTGGTTCAACGCCAGCTTCAGCGTGTCGGCGCTGTTGTTGGGCTGGGGCTCGCGCTGGCTGCGTTTCGAGATATCGGCGGACGCCGACTACCGCCGCGAATGCGACCAGGCCATGAACTACGTGCCGCTGCTGTCGATGACGCTGGCGGCCATCACCCTGGTGCTTTTGTTTGTGGCGCCCGACGGGCGGGCCGGGCTGCAGGCGCTGATCCTGGCGTGCTGCCTGCTGGTGCTGCTGCTGGCCGCGCTGCGCCAGACCATTGTGGTCAGCCTGCTCAACCGCCTGCGCACGGCCGAGGCCGCTGTGCTGCGCAACGAAGAGCTGCTGTACCGGGTGGCGCACTTTGATGCGCTCACCGGCCTGCCCAACCGCCGCTACTTTGAAGACGCGCTGGAGCGCGCGGTGGCCGGGGCGGCCCGCGACACGCAGAGCACCAACCGCCGTGTGGCGCTGCTGCTGATCGACCTGGACCACTTCAAGAGCGTGAACGAAACCTACGGCCACCGCGTGGGCGACGCGTTGCTGAGTGAGGTGGCCCAGCGCATCACCCAGCTGCTGGCAGGGCAGGGCCTGGTGTCGCGGCTGGCCAATGACCAGTTCACCGTGATGCTGCTGCGCCCTGCGTCGCGCACCGAGCTGGCGCAGCTGGCCACCTCGCTGGTGGAGGGCCTGGCGCAGCCCTGGGATCTGTTGGAAGTGGGCGCGCAGTACATGGGCGCCAGCCTGGGCATCAGCCTGTACCCGGACGACTCTGCCAACAGCGTGGAGCTGGTGCGCCACGCCCATTCGGCGCTGCACGCCACCAAGAGCGCAGGGCGGGGCTCGTACCGCTTCTACATCGAGGAGTTCACGCAGATCACGCGCGACCGGCTGGAGTTGCGCCGCCGCCTGCACAGCGCGCTGCAGGGGGGCGAGTTCACGCTGGTGTACCAACCCCAGCTCAACCAGCAGCGCCAGACTGTGGGCGCCGAGGCGCTGCTGCGCTGGTCGGTGGACGGCAAGGTGGTGTCGCCCGATGAGTTCATCCCGTTGGCCGAAGAGAGCGGGCTCATCGTGCCGATTGGGCTGTGGGTGTTCGAGACCGCCTGCCGCCAGGTGGCGCAGTGGCGCGCCGAGGGCTGGCAGGTGCCGGTGGTGTCGGTCAATGTCTCCACCATCCAGCTGCGCGAGCCGGGGTTTACCCAGACCCTGCTGGGCGTGACCCAGCGCGCTGGGGTGGCACCTGCAGGCCTGGTGCTGGAGTTCACCGAGTCACAGTTGCTGGACGAGTCGCTGTACGCCATAGCGCTGGACTTGAAGAACGCGGGTTTTGCGCTGTCGATCGACGACTTTGGCACCGGCCACTCGTCGCTCATCAAACTGCGGCGCCTGCCGGTGAGCGAACTGAAGATCGACAAGGTGTTTGTGCGCGACATCGCGCACGACGTGAACGACCGCGAGATCTGCGCCACAGTCAACGCACTGGCCCGCACGCTGGGCCTGGAGGTGGTGGCCGAAGGCGTCGAGACCGAGGAGCAGCTGCAGTTCCTGATCCGCATGGGCTGCGATCGTTTTCAGGGCTGGTTGTTTGCGCCGGCCCTGGCGCCCCAGCAGCTGGCCCAGCAGTGGCTGCAGCGGCAGGCACCGCCCGCTACGCAGTGACTGTGGGCACCGTACGGTGTTGTGAGTGGTGGCGATTAATCAAAAATGATAGCTGTTCAGGCATATTCCACCGGCGCATCTGGCCACTTTGCCTTCATAAACGCCAAAACCCGGCGCAGGGCCGGGTTTCAGGGGCATCGCAGGGCTGGCGCCCTGGGCGTTGTCAGCTGTGCAGCACTTATGCGGCCTGCGACACGCGGGCCTGGTTGGCGGCCACGCTGGTGTGGGTGGTGATTTCCACATCGGCCGAGGCCAGGGCGGCGGCCTTGGCGTCGGGGCCCATGGCCACGCCTTCAGCGCGCACAAAGCGCACGTCGGTGATGCCGAAGAAGCCAAACACCACCTTCAGGTAGCTCTCCTGGTGTTCCATCGCCTGGCCGCCTTCGCTGGTCGAGTACACGCCGCCACGGGTGGAGGCCACGATCACCGTCTTGCCACCGGCCAGACCCACGGGGCCCTTGTCGGTGTACTTGAAGGTGCGGCCAGCCTGGGCCAGGCGGTCGATCCAGGCCTTGAGCTGGCTGGGGATGGAGAAGTTGTACAGCGGTGCGCCAATCACGATCACGTCGGAGGCCAGGAACTGGCTCACCAGTGCTTCAGACAGCGCGTTTTCAGCGCGTTCTGCCTCGGTGGTAGCGGCCTGGCCGGTGCGGAAACCCAGCGACTGGGCCGACAGGTGCGAAGGGGCCTGCTGTGCCAGGTCCAGGTATTGCACGGTGGTGGCGGGGTGAGCCGCTTGCCATGCAGCCACGGTGCGGGCGGTCAGTTGGCGGGACACGGATTGATCGCCCGTGATGGCTGAGTCGACGTGAAGCAGTTGCATGAGGGAACTCCTTGGGTTCTGTGGATCGGAGCCACAGCGTGTGGCCATGGGGTGAATTGTGAGGATGGATCAATTTGTTGATAAGGTAGTGAACTTGCGATAGATTGTTCTATCCATAGGACGATGAAGCCCATGCAAGATCTCAACGACATGCTGTATTTCGCCGAAGTGGTGGAGCGCGGTGGCTTTGCCGCTGCGGGCCGCGCGCTCGGTATCCCCAAGTCGCGCCTGTCGCGCCGGGTGTCTGACCTGGAAACGCAGCTGGGTGTGCGTCTGCTGCAGCGCACCACCCGCAAGCTCTCGCTGACCGAAGTGGGCGAAGCGTATCTGCGCCATTGCCAGGCCATGCGCGAGTCGGCTCAGGCGGCGGCCGACACCGTGGCCCAGGTGCAGACCACGCCGCGCGGCACCATCCGCGTGAGCTGCCCGGTGACGCTGGCGCAGACCGTGGTGGCCGAGCTGATGCCCCGGTTTCTCGCCCAGTACCCCGAGGTGCGCATCGACATGCTGGTGAGCAACCGCGCGGTGAACCTGGTGGAGGAGGGCATCGATGTGGCGTTGCGCGTGCGCCCGTCGGTGGACGACAGCGGCAGCATGGTTGTCAAGCGCCTGGACCACACCACACAGATCCTGGTGGCCAGCCCCGAGCTGCTGATCCGCCAGGGCACGCCCAAGACGCTGGACGATCTGGCCAAGCTCGACAGCATTGCCATGTCGGCCCCCGAGGGCCGGTCCACCTGGAACCTGATTGGCCCCGGCGGCGCGCACCAGGTGGTGCAGCACACCCCGCGCTATGTGGCCGATGACCTGCTCACGCTCAAATACGCCGCCGTGGCGGGCACGGGCGTGTGCTGGATGCCCGACTACATGTGCCAGGAAGAAATGCGCGAGCGCAAGCTGGTGCGGGTGCTGCCTGACTGGGCGCCGGCGCCGGCCATCGTGCACGCCGTGTTCCCCTCACGCCGGGGCCTGTCGCCCGCCGTGCGGCGGTTTCTGGACTACCTGGGCGAGGTGATGCCCGGACTCAGCAGCCTGAGCACGCGGCAGGCGCAGCAAGGGCTGGACGGAGCCAATATCTGAGCAAAGGCAACTGGCTGGCTCGGGTTCACTCAGCGTCGCGCCTTTTGGCGCCACAATGCAACGAATTGCAACTGTGCGGGACCTGCTCTGCGCGTACCGGTCGGTACGGTAAAGACATGGCCCCGGGGACTTCCTGTGACCACTTCTCACCCTATAGACGCCGACATCCGGCAAGCGCGCCTGCATCCCGCCGTGCGCGCCATTGTGGTCCCGCCGTGCCCTGAGTCGTTGTTGCGCCTGCAGCAGATCGTCGCGGCACCTGAGCTGGATTCAACCGCCCTGGAGCAACTGGCGTCGTCGGATGTGGCCCTGGCCGCTGCCGTCATGCGGCTGGCCAACAGCCCGCTCTATGGCCTGGCGCAGCCGGTGCCGACTGTGGGTATGGCGCTTACCGTGGTGGGGCTGCGGCCTGCGGTGGAGCTGCTGTCGGCATTCATCACGCGCAACGCACTGCAGGTGCGGTCCCCGCTGCTGGAGCATTTCTGGGAAAGCTCCCAGCGCCGGGCCATGGCCTGCGAACACATTGGCCACCAGCTCTACAGTTTTAACCCCGGCCTCGGCTACAGCTTCGGCCTGTTCTGCCATGTGGGCATGCCCGTGCTGGTGAAGGCCGTGCGTGGGTACGCAGGTACGGTGACCGAAGCTCTGGCCCGCAAGGATCGCACCTTCACGCAAACAGAAAACGCCAGCCACCGCACCGACCACGCCGTGATGGGCGCCATCGTGGCGCGCACCTGGCATCTGCCCGGTGACGTGGCCCAGGCTATCTGGTTGCATCACGACTTTGCGTGTCTGGATGACGAGCGTTTTGACCCCACCGTGCGCCACCTGGTGGCGATGGGCCTGCTGGCCGAGTTTCTGGTCAACCAGCACGACAACCTGCCGCCCACGCGCGAATGGCTGCAGCACGGGCAGGCCTGCATGGATCACCTGCATGTGACGCAAGATGAACTGGACCACTGGATCGACGCACTGCACCCGGCGTTTGAGGCCGTGCGGTTCTGAGGTTTGCTGATACAGGTTCGCGTTTGCTCCATCAAAACCGCGCGGGCTGAGCCCGCCGAAGCCGCCCTCAGCGGGCCGTGTTCATCAACTCGGCAAGGCGTGTATGCCCCCGCTGTGTGGCCCACTGCGCAGCAGTCAGGCCGTCGCGGTCCACCAGCTTGGGGTTGGCTCCCAAGGCCAGAAGCTTCTGGACGGTGGTGGTGTGGCCGTTCATGGCCGCCAGCATCAAGGCGGTCCTGCCCTCGTTGTCGCGGGTGTCCACGGGGGTGCCTTGCTGGATGAGGTTTTCCACCTGCAAGGCACTGCCTGCGCGGGCGGCGTCCCAAATACTGCCTGGCAACGGCTCGGCGAGTCTCTTTGATACCGAGGGAGTTGCGGCGGCGTTTGCAGCCTGGGGTGCTGGCGCTGCTTTCTGGAGGGCCTGGTCCGCGTGCGCCGTGGCGCGCTCCTGCCGGTCGGCACTGGGGGCTGCGGCCGTGGAGGGCGATGCAGGAAAGTCTGCCATGGCGCCGGTTGCGCGGGGCTCTGGTGCTGCTTCGGCCTCAGCGGTTGCTGGAGAGGCTGGTGCAGGCCAAGGTGCGGCCGCGGGTTTTGGCGCAGGCGCAGCCTTGGCCAATGGCTGGGTCGGTGCCGGTGTGGTGGACGGGGGGCGCGCGGCTCCAGCCTCAGCCGATGAACTGGTCGATGAACTGGTGGCGCCGCGAGTGCGCTCCTGCAGGCTTTCGGGGGCGGACGGGGTTGCCGGTGTGGGCTCGGCTGAAGGGGCTGAAGGGGCTGGGACGGGCAGTGTTGCGGGTGCCGGTGTCGCCGCCCGCCGGTGGCTGAAGGCCGCGTCCCTTTCTTCGGGCGTGCCGTGCTCAAACTGCAGCATCAGCAAACCGGTCAGGCCCACTACGGCCACTGTGGCCAGGGCGGAGATTTTCCAGCGCGGCTGGTTGGCGGCATTGTGTGCAGCGGCGGGCGTTGCAGGCTGTGGCGCCGAGGCAGCATGGCTTGCGGTTGCCATCATCTGCGCATGGGCCCGCACGGCCTCGCGCACATGCGCGCCGGGGCGGGCGCCCTCCTGCGCGCTGGCTTCGTGGTAGCGCCGGACCAGCTCGTCGTCCTGCCGGTTCATACAAACTCCTTGAGGTGCTGGCGCAGGCTGGCCCGCGCGTAACGCAGGCGGCTCTTGGCGGTTTCAAAGTTCACGCCGGTGGCCTCGGCAATCTCCTGCACGCTCAGGTCGCCCTCGGCCTGCAGCAAGAAGGCCTCGCGCTGCTCCAGCGGCAGTTGCTCCACGGCGGCGATGAGCGCGGTGGCTTGCTGGCGCGATTGCAGTTGTCGCACGGGGCCAAAGCCGGAGTCCGCCACCAGCGTGTCTGCCAGGCGGCGCGCGTCGTCGTCGCTGGCGTCCAGGCTGGTGTGGTGTTTGGCGGTGCGCAGGTGGTCCACCAGCCGGTGGTGTGCCAGGGTGAACAGCCAGGTGCGGAACTTGGCCTTGACTTCATAGCTACGGGCGTTGCGCGCCACGGCAAACCACACGTCCTGCAGCAGGTCGTCGGCCACCGCCTGCACCTTGACGCTGCGAAACACAAACCGCCATACGGCCAGTTCGTGCCGGGCGTACAGCGTGTCGAATGCGCCCAGGTCACCCCCGGCATAAAGCAGCATGAGTGTTTCGTCAGACCCGTCCGAATGGGTGGGGGCGGTGGAGGAGGCGGCTGGCACCCGCGCATTATGCGAGGCTCTCATGCCGCCCGTGGGCCCGTGCGCAGCGGGTGCTTTCAAGCCCTACCTTGGGTCGGGAACATAAGACAGGTTGTCCGACTGTGGAAACGCGCGGGGCGCATGGGGCCGCGCGATGGGTTCGCGGATCACACCCGCAGCGATCAGGTTCTCGCGGCTGTCGTAGCGAATGCTGATGACTTCGTTGGGGCGGTTCTGCAGTCGGGTGAAAGTGGTGTGCGAGACGACGGATGTCTCGCGCTGGCCGTGAGCCGTACCCAGCTTGGCCGATGGCATAGGCGCCGCCTTGGTCACGCTGTCTGCGGGTATTGAGCGCGCTGCAGACTCGGCTTCCGACGCCGGTGCAGGGGCTGCGGCGGCGGGCGCAGCCGGTGCAGCCCCCTGCGGCGAGGGAAGCAAGGGCGCGGGTTCTTGGCGCAGACGCCCCAGGCTGTTGCCGGTCTCGTTGCTGCTGTCGCGGCGCTGGCTGTAGGGCTCGGGGATGGCGGCAGGCAGGGGCAGCTGCTCGCGGAACAGCGCCACGCCAATCACCCCTACATGTGCCGGGCGCCCCGTGCGACTGGCATACGCGTTGGCAACGTGGGAGAACTCAAACGCGGCCACCTGGCTGTCGCTTTTGCGCCAGCCAGTGATCTGGTAGCGCTCGTAGGGCGAGAACACATACCCGCGCTGGTCCCACGCAGCGGTTTCGCCGCTGAGCACATTGACACCGTCCACCGACGGCACGGCCAGCACCCGCTCGCCCATCCGGTTGCGCACGGTGATGGCATACCGCGCACCGGGGCGCCCGGCCACCCAGTATTCGCCTTGGGCGTAATGCACCGGCAATGTGGCACCCGTGTCGCGGTCCACGATGGTGACGTCGGCCAGGCGGCCAATGGCATGGGCAGGAAGGTGGGCCAGGCCCAGCAGCGCGGCCAGTGCCGCAAGGGCGGGGAGGGTAAGGGACCAGGGTTTCATGGCAGCTCCATCAAAAAAGTGGTGGTGCTGGGTGAAACGAACGGGGCGGGTGAATGGGGTTAAACCCGGCGCAAAAAATACAGAGGCGCCAATGGCGCAGGAAATAGCGGGCGCTTTTAGATGATTTGGCGATTAAATAACAAAAATTAAGTCGTTTGGGTTTTAAGGCGCGGCTCGCAGAATGCCAGACCTGTGACCTCCACCACCTCCATCATCATCGTCCCCGGCTGGCGTGACTCAGGCCCCGGCCACTGGCAGAGCCTGTGGGCCGAGCGCCTGCCCCACGCGCGCCGTGTGGTGCAGGACGACTGGATCACGCCCACCCGCTCGGCCTGGGTGAGTCAGTTGGAAAAAACGGTGCTGGCCGCGCCGCACCCCGTGGTGGTCGTGGCGCACAGCCTGGGTTGTATTGCCACCACCCACATGGGCCCCGAGGCAGCGGCCAAGGTGTGTGGTGCGTTGCTGGTGGCCCCGGCCGACCCCGAGCGCCGCGCCATCCTGAGCGACTTTGCCCCCGTGCCCTATGCCCCGCTGCCTTACCGCAGCATCGTGGTGGCCAGCAGCAACGACCCGTTCTGTCCCATCCGCCTGGCGGGCGCCTATGCCAGGGCCTGGGGCAGCGAGTTTGTGCGCATGCAGAACGCAGGGCACATCAACATCGACTCCGGCCATGGCGAATGGCCCTTGGGCTGGGCGTTGCTGCAGTCGCTGGAGGGCGGCCATGCCACCGTCCAGCCAGCGGCAGGGTACTCGCACGCTTCTCCCGCTGTGGTTTGACTGCTACTTAATTGATAGCTGTCTGCGCATGTTGTACCTGCGCTTGAAGCTTTTTTGGCTTGAAAGTCCAGGCATGGGCCGCTGCTGACGGCTTGAGTGCCATGACGCCTGCACACCATCCTAAAAAACCATATGCCAATTTATGATTAATTAACAAGAATATATTCTTTTGAGTTTTAAGAGGTGCTCCGCACAATGCGGAATCTCCAGCATTTTTTGGGCGACCTCACCATGACTTCTTTGAAACTCAAGACCCTCCTGGCCTCCCTGGCCCTGGCCGCGAGCGGCATGGCTGCCGCACAAAACTCGCTGCTCAACGTGTCATACGACGTGGCCCGCGAGTTTTACAAGGACTACAACGCTGCCTTTGCCGCGCACTACAAGAAGACCACCGGCCAGGACGTGAAGATCGACCAGTCGCACGCAGGCTCCAGCGCCCAGGCGCGTGCCGTGAACGACGGCTTGGCGGCCGACGTGGTGACCATGAACACGACGACGGACGTGCAGTTTCTGGCCGACAGCGGCGTGGTCGCCAAAGACTGGGCCAAGAAATTCCCGCACGATGCATCGCCCACCACCTCGACCATGCTGTTCCTGGTGCGCAACGGCAACCCCAAGGGCATCAAGGACTGGGACGACCTCATCAAGCCCGGCGTGCAGGTGATCGTGGTGAACCCCAAGACCGGCGGCAACGGCCGCTATGCCTACCTGGCCGCCTGGGGCGCCGTGCGTGAAAAGGGCGGCACCGAGGCACAGGCCGCAGAGTTCGTGGGCAAGCTCTACAAGAATGTGCCCGTGTTGGCCAAGGGTGGCCGCGATGCTACCGCCACCTTTCTGCAGCGCAACCAGGGCGATGTGCTGATCACCTTTGAATCTGAAGTGGTCTCCATCGACCGCGAATTCGGCGCGGGCAAGGTCGATGCGATCTACCCCTCGGTGAGCGTGGTGGCCGAGAACCCCGTGGCCGTGGTCGAGCGCACCGTGGCCAAGAAGGGTACAGCCCAACTGGCCAAGGCGTATCTGGACTACCTGTATTCGGATGAGGCACAAGAGATCGCTGCCAAGCACGCCATCCGTCCGCGCTCGGAGAAGGTGCTCAAGAAGTACGAGACCACCTTCAAGCCGCTCAAGCAGTTCACCGTGGCCAAGTATTTCGGCTCGCTGACCGAAGCGCAGAAGGTGCACTTTAATGATGGCGGCCAGTTCGACAAGCTCTACACGCCCGGCGCCAAATAAATAGGCCCGGCGCTTCTCCCGTCTCACCACTGCATCTATGACCACTGCGACCGCTGTGGCCGCAGCCCCGGCCGGACGGCGCGCGCCCAAGCGCGTGCTGCCCGGCTTCGGGCTGTCACTGGGCTACACCCTTTTCTACTTGAGCATCATCGTGCTGATCCCGCTGTCGGCACTGATCTTCAAGACGTTCACCCTCACCTGGGACCAGTTCTGGGCCGCCATCAGTGCGCCGCGCGTGCTGGCGTCGTACCGGCTGACCTTCGGTGCCTCGTTTCTTGCGGCGTTGGTCAATCTGGTGTTTGGCCTACTGATCGCCTGGGTGCTGGTGCGCTACAAGTTTCCGGGCAAGAAAATCGTGGACGCGCTGGTGGACCTGCCTTTTGCGCTGCCCACCGCCGTGGCGGGTATCTCGCTTACGGCTTTGCTGGCGGGCAATGGCTGGGTGGGCAGCATTCTGGAGCCCATGGGCATCCAGCTGGCGTTCAAGCCCGCGGGCATCGTGATTGCGCTCATCTTCATCGGCCTGCCGTTTGTGGTGCGCACGGTGCAACCCGTGCTGGAAGACGCCGAGAAAGAGCTGGAAGAAGCCGCCACCTGCCTGGGCGCCACACGCTGGCAGACCTTCACCATGGTCATCCTGCCTTCCATCACACCCGCACTGCTCACCGGCTTTGCCATGGCGTTTGCGCGGGCGGTGGGTGAGTACGGCTCGGTCATCTTCATCGCAGGCAACATGCCCATGGTGTCGGAGATCACACCCCTCATCATCATCGGCAAGCTGGAGCAGTACGACTACGCGGGCGCTACGGCCGTGGCCGTGGTGATGCTCGTCATCTCCTTCATCCTGCTGCTCATCATCAATGCGCTGCAAGCCTGGCAGCGACGTCACGCGGGGGCACCAGCATGAGCGGCAACAACTCCCGGACCATTCGCCGCGCACAAGCGGGCACGACCGAAGCGCCTTGGGTGCGCTGGACGCTCATCGCCGTCGCACTGGCCTTCATGCTGCTGTTCTTGGTGCTGCCACTGGCCGCCGTGTTTGCCGAGGCACTGCGCAAGGGCTTTGGCGCGTACCTGGAAGGCCTGCGCGAGCCCGACGCCTGGTCGGCCATCAAGCTCACGCTGATCACCGCGCTGATTGCTGTGCCGCTGAACCTGGTGTTCGGCGTGGCGGCTGCCTGGTGCATTGCCAAGTACGAGTTCAAGGGCAAGGCGTTCTTGACCACGCTGGTGGACCTGCCGTTCTCCGTCTCGCCCGTGGTGGCGGGTTTGATCTACGTGCTGATGTTTGGCGCGCAGGGCTGGTTTGGCCCGTGGCTGCAGGCGCACGACATCAAGATCATCTTCGCCGTGCCCGGCATTGTGCTGGCCACCGTGTTCGTGACCTTTCCATTCATCGCCCGCGAGCTGATCCCGCTGATGCAGGCGCAAGGCAACGACGAGGAGCAGGCCGCCATCGTGCTGGGCGCTACCGGCTGGCAGACCTTTTGGTACGTGACGCTGCCCAACATCAAGTGGGGCCTGCTGTACGGCGTGATCTTGTGCAACGCGCGGGCCATGGGCGAGTTTGGTGCGGTGTCGGTGGTGTCGGGCCACATCCGGGGCCAGACCAACACCATCCCGCTGCACGTCGAAATCCTCTACAACGAGTACCAGTCCGTGGCTGCGTTCGCTGCCGCATCGCTGCTGGCCCTGCTGGCCCTGGTCACGCTGGTCATCAAGACGATTGCCGAACACCGCAACGAACAGGCCCTGAAGGCCGCCGCCGAACTTC
Organism: Acidovorax benzenivorans; assembly: GCF_028680575.1. GTDB lineage: Bacteria > Pseudomonadota > Gammaproteobacteria > Burkholderiales > Burkholderiaceae_C > Acidovorax > Acidovorax benzenivorans. The sequence continues at coordinate 37,647 of NZ_JAPCKI010000015.1, forward strand.
CTCCCGAGCGGCCCTCCCAAGGAACGACACCATGAGCATTGAAATCCGTAACGTCAGCAAGCAGTTCGGCGACTTCCAGGCCCTGCGCGATGTGAGCCTGGACATCGCCTCGGGCGAACTCATCGCGCTGCTCGGCCCCTCGGGCTGCGGCAAGACCACGCTCTTGCGCATCATCGCCGGGCTGGAGACGGCCGATGTGGGCACTATCCACTTCAGCGGTGAAGACACCACCGACGTGCATGTGCGCGAGCGCAACGTGGGCTTTGTGTTTCAGCACTACGCTCTGTTCCGTCACATGACCGTGTTCGAGAACGTGGCCTTTGGCCTGCGAGTCAAGCCCCGCAGCGAACGCCCGAGCGAGGCGCAGATCAAGAAAAAGGTGATGGACCTGCTCAAGCTGGTGCAGCTCGACTGGCTGGCCGAGCGCTACCCCTCGCAACTGTCGGGCGGCCAGCGCCAGCGCATTGCGCTGGCCCGCGCCCTGGCGGTGGAGCCCAAGGTGCTGTTGCTGGACGAGCCCTTTGGCGCCCTGGATGCCAAGGTGCGCAAGGAACTGCGTCGTTGGCTGCGCCGCCTGCACGACGAACTGCATGTCACCTCGATCTTTGTGACCCACGACCAGGAAGAGGCGCTCGAAGTGGCTGACCGCGTGGTGGTGATCAACCAGGGCCGCATCGAGCAAAGCGGCTCGCCCCAGCAGGTGTGGGACCAGCCCGCCAGCCCGTTTGTCTACGGCTTTTTGGGCGATGTGAACCTGTTCCACGGCCGTGCCCATGAAGGCCTGGTGCACCTGGAGGGTATGCAGATCGACTCGCCCGAGCACAGCCAGGCGCAAAACGCCAAGGCCTTTGCCTACGTGCGCCCGCACGACCTGGATGTGGAGCGCTACTCCCCCGGCGCGGGCCTGGACGCCGCTGGCCGCCCCCGTGGCATCGTGGCCCAACTGAGCCGCGCCATTGTGGTGGGGCCTATTGCGCGGCTGGAACTTATTCCCTTGGGCGATCACAAACCAGCGGACAATGCGTCCCCAGACCCCTTGATCGAAGCGCAGATCCCTGCGCAGCAGTTCAAGGAAATGGGTTTCAAAGAGGGTGAAACGTTGGTGGTGACACCGCGCCGCGCCCGCGTTTTTCTGGATCACGCTGCTGGGATTTGACTCCCCCCTGAGCCGCTTCGCGTCTTCCCCCTGAGGGGGACGCACCCGGTGGACTGGCGGAGCCAGATCCACGGGTGCACTGGCATGGGCCGTGCCCGTATTGGACGGCGGCACCGTTTGCAACGGCTATTGGATGAGGGATAAGAATGATGGTGTTGAACTGGATTGATCAGGCCCCGCGCCGCGTGCTGGCACTGATCAGCGTGGCTTGCGTAGGCATGCTGGCTTTTGGCATGTACCTGCAACACGTGGTGGGCCTGGAGCCTTGCCCCATGTGCATCGTGCAGCGCTATGCTCTCATTGGTATAGCAATTTTTACAGGTCTGGCAAGCGTCAGGGGCAAAAAAGGCTGGTGGATGACCTGGGCGGTGTTGGCGGTGATCGCGGCCGGGTTTGGCGCCTTTGTGGCGGCCCGCCAGAGCTGGTTGCAGTGGTATCCGCCAGAAATCGCCACCTGCGGCCGTGACTTCTACGGCATGATCGAAAACTACCCCATCAGCCGCGCCATCCCGATGATCTTCCGGGGCTCGGGTGATTGCACGGCGATCGACTGGACCTTCCTGGGCGGCTCGATTGCCAACTGGTCGTTCATCTGCTTTGTGGGGTTTGGCCTGGTACTGCTGGTACTGCTGGTGCGGGCCCTGAAGGGCGGCAACCAGCGGGGCTCTGGTTACTCGATGGCTTGATGCTTGCCGATGCATTGGCTCTCATGAAATCATAAAAAGGCGCTCCATGGAGCGCCTTTTTCGTTGTGAGACGGGCTTCAAACGCCTAGCCGTCTGCTCCCGACCGCCCTTGTCGCCTGAGCGGGAGGAGGAGGCAGGGGGGGCTAGCCGAGCACGGCATCACCTGCGTCCAGCGACGGCGGACGCAGAAGGTCCTCGTTGATGCCCATGGTTTGGCTGGCGCGTTCCACGGCCTGCCACAGGGGCGCGGGCATTTGCAAGATCTCGTCAGGCGAGGAGGAGCGTGCTATCCATGCGCTGATTTGCACGTGCTGCTCGTGCGTGAGCAGGTCCAGGTTCAGCATCTCGTCGATGATCTTCATGTAGGGGCAATCTGGGGTTCTTGGACAGGGCTCTGCGCCGCGAAGGCCTGGAGGGCTGTGTAGCGTGTGCGCGGCCGACAGGGGGCGTTTGGGCCACCATGGGGCCTGGAGCGTGGTGTGGCCTGAAGAAGATGGTGCCCGCAGCAGCAATCTCAAGCAGGACCTGGACGACGGCGTCAGTGTGCCATCTCGGCACCGTGCGCAAATGGCACGCCTTCTGTGCCGTCCACCCATGCGGGCAGCTTGTGCATCACGCTTTCAAACAACGGGCTTGCCTGCCAATGCGCCAGCCAGGCCTGCAAGCGTGGCCAGGGCTGGGCGCTCCACCAGGTGGCGTCAATGCCCGCAAACTGCCGCACGAAGGGCGCAATGGCCGTGTCGGCAAGGGCTGCCCGGTCGCCAAACAGACAGGCGTGTCCAGCCAGTCGCGTCTCCAGCCGTTGCAACCACTCCATGGCCTGAGTGCGTGCCAGGGCAGCATCCGCATCGGGGTAGCGGCCGGGGTATTTGCACCGGTCCAGCGCCTGTTTGAATGGGCCATCGCATTGCGCAATCAGTGCCAGCATGTCTTGCAGATTGCCATGGCTGGGGGTGAGCCAGCCCTCGGGGTCATGCTGCCTCAGCGCCCAGAGCATGATGTCCAGGCTTTGCTCCAGCACCTGGCCGCTCGGCAGCACTAGCACGGGCACAGTGCCTTTGGGTGATGCCTGCAACAAACCCCGTGGCTTGTTCTTGAGCACCACCTCACGCAGCTCGCAAGCCTGGCCGCTCACCGCCAGGGCCAGACGGGCGCGCATGGCGTAGGGGCACCGGCGAAAGGAGTAGAGGACGGGCAGGGCGGTCATGCTGCGTCCTCTGGATGGCCAGCATCGGCTTTGCCGTCTTGGGTGCTGGGCCGCGCAACGCTGCCGGGCTGGCGTGCGCCAATGTGTTCCTGGCCACGTTGGGCGGCCAGCTGCATTTGCCGCTCGCGCTCTGCCAGGGCGCGTTCCTGCTCGGGCGTGCGGGTGCCGTGGCAATACGGGCAGCTCACGCCGGGTACGTAGTGGGGCGACTGCAGCTCGGCCTCGCCCAGCGGCATGCGGCAGGAGCGGCACAGCTGGTGCGGGCCGCGCACCAGGCCATGGCCTACGGAAACGCGCTCGTCAAACACAAAACAGTCGCCCTGCCAGCGGCTGGATTCTTCGGGCACGGTTTCCAGGTATTTGAGGATGCCGCCTTCCAGGTGGTACACCTCGTCAAAGCCCTGCGACCTGAGGAAGGCGGTGGATTTTTCGCAGCGGATACCACCGGTGCAGAACATGGCCACTTTGGGTTTGCCTGCCAGTACACCGCCCGGTTGTGACTGCTGCGCCACCCAGGCCGGAAACTCTGCAAAGCTCTTGGTGTGCGGGTTGATCGCGCGCTCAAACGTTCCAATGCCCACCTCATAGTCATTGCGTGTGTCCACCACCACCACATCGGGGGCGTCGATGAGCGCGTTCCAGTCACCGGGCTTCACGTAGGTGCCCGCGTTGCGCGCGGGGTTCAGGCCCGGTACGCCCAGGGTGACGATCTCGCGTTTGAGCCGCACCCGCATGCGGTAGAACGGCATGCGCTCTGCGAGCGCCTCCTTGTGCTGCAGGGCGGCAAAACGCGCATCGCTGCGCAGCCAGGCCAGCACGGTGTGTACGCCCTGCGGCTCGCCCGCGATGGTGCCGTTGATGCCCTCGGGCGCCAGCAGCAGCATGCCGCGCACGCCATTCGCGTCGCACAAGGACTGCAGGGGCTCACGCAGGGCAACAAAGTCCGGCAAGTCCACAAACTGGTAGAGCGCGGCGGTGAGAAAGTGGGGTGTGACCGAGTCCACGAAATGGGCGGTTTTGAAATAGAAAGGGTGATGATAGCTGTCACCTTTCGTTACGATGCGGGGTTACCAACGCTGCTTGCAAGGTGGTCGCATGAGCAAGGAATCCACTCTCAATCTGTTCCGTCGGCTGGAGCAGCTCAACGGCATCGGTGCCGCTCTCTCGCGCGAGCGGGACATCGACCGGCTGCTGGAGAACATCCTGGAGGCAGCCAAGACCATCACCGGTGCCGATGGCGGCACGCTCTACAGCGTGACGGAAGACCAGTCGGCCCTCAAGTTCGAGATCTTGCGCACCGACTCGCTGGGCATCCGCCTCGGCGGCACCACGGGCAAACCCATTGACCTGCCGCTGCTGCCCCTGCGCACGGCCGATGGCGCGCCCAACGATTCGCTGGTGGCGGCCCACTCTGCCATCCACGACCGCACGGTGAACATTGCCGACGCGTACAGCGCAGCGGGGTTTGATTTTTCGGGCACCCGGGCGTTTGACTTGCGTACTGGCTACCGTTCGCAGTCGTTCCTGACGGTGCCGATGAAGAACCACGACCGCGAGCTCATCGGCGTGCTGCAACTCATCAACGCGCGCGACCCAGTGACGGGGGATGTGATCACCTTCTCGCAAGCCGACCAGAGCCTGGCCGAGTCGCTGGCATCGCAGGCGGCCATTGCGCTGACCAACCGGCTGCTCATCACGCAGCTGGAGCGCCTGTTCGAGTCGTTCGTGAACCTCATCAACTTGGCCATCGACGAAAAATCGCCCTACACCGGTGGCCACTGCCAGCGCGTGCCCGCCCTCACGATGATGCTGGCCGAGGCTGTGGATGCCAACCGCGAGGGGCCGCTGGCGGCGTTCAAGATGAGCGACCGCGACCGCTACGAGCTCAAGATGGCGGGCCTGCTGCACGACTGCGGCAAGATCACCACGCCCGTGCATGTGGTGGACAAGGCCACCAAGCTGCAAACCCTTTACGACCGCATCGGCCTGGTGGACACGCGGTTTGAAGTGCTCAAGCGCGACGCTGAGCTGGCGGCGCTGCGCCGCCAGCTGGCACTGCGCCCGGTGGTGGACGCGCGTGCCGAGGGGCAGGAGCTGCAGGCCCTGCAGCACGAGATCCATGCGCTGGAGGAAGACCGCGAGTTTCTGCGTCGCAGCAACACCGGCACCGAGGCCATGCGCCCCGAGGACCAGCAGCGCGTGCGCGACATCGCTGCCATGCGCCACTGGCGCAACCCGCAGGGCGTGCAAACGAGCTTTTTGACGGCCGAGGAGGTGGAGAACCTCACCATCCGTGCGGGCACGCTGACCCAGGCCGAGCGCGACACCATCAACTACCACATCGTCGCCACCATCAAGATGCTGGAGACGCTGCCCTGGCCGCGCCACCTCAAGAACGTGCCCGAATACGCAGGTGGTCACCACGAGCGCATGGACGGCAAGGGCTACCCGCGTGGCCTCACGCGCGACCAGATGTCGGTGCAGGCTCGCATGATGGGCATTGCCGACATTTTTGAGGCGCTGACCGCCGCAGACCGCCCTTACAAGAGCGGCATGCCACTGTCCCAGGCCTTGGCCATCATGCAGAAAATGATGCGCAACGGGCACATCGACCCCGACCTGTTCGATGTATTCATCCGCGGGCGCGTGTACCAGAGTTACGCCGAGCAGTTTCTCGACCCGGCCCAGGTCGATGAGGTGGACCTGGCCAGTCTGGGATATGCAGATATGCTATGAAATTAATAGCTTCTAGCGCTTATTGGGAGGCGCCAGGGCCTTTTTTGCATGACATCCCGGCCCAGGCTTGCACCAGGGTGTGTGCGCACGGTTGGAGGCGCAGGTTCGCGAACGTGGCAGTCAGAAGCCGAGCGAAGCGAGCAGGTCGTCTACGTCGTCTTGCTTGAGGGCCTTTTCCGGCACCTGCGGTCCGGCCAGTTCGTTCTTGGACTGGATCAGCGGGGCGCTCAAGTGCTCCGGCGCGCTGTGCATCAGCAGTTCCAGCAACTGCTGCTCCGTCTGGCCAATGATGTCGATGACCTTCTTGATGATCTGGCCTGACAGGTCCTGGAAGTCCTGCGTCATCATGATGTCGACCAGGAGCTGGTTCTGCCGCTCGGCGAAGCTGGCTGCCTGCGCGCCATAGGTCTCACAGCGGGTCAGCATGTCATGCACTTCGGCGTTGATCGGGCCGGTGTGTTGGCGCAGTTGCCTCAGCGTGGAGGCGAAGTGGTGGCTGTCGGCCTGAAAATTCCGGCACGCAGGCTGGCCGGCGTCGATGAGGTTCAGCACCTTGTTGGCGGCGGCCTCCGTCATGTGGCCCACATGGGTGAGGCGGTCGCGCGCATCCGGGAACTCCTGGGCGATGGCGTGGAGACTGTTGCTCAGCCCGAGCTCGGACATGGCCTCGTGCAGCGAGCGCGTGATGCGGCCCAGACGCTCGAATGCCTCGGTCGATGCATTGGCCGGCATGCTGGTCGGCGAAACGGCGGATACGGCGGTGACAGTCATGCTGCTGCTCCCTTTCTTTGCAAGATGGCTTTGATTTTTTCGTGCAAGGTGCCTGCCGTGAACGGCTTGACGATGTAGCCGTCTGCACCAGCCTGGGCGGCGTCCACGATGTTTTCCTTGCGCGCCTCGGCCGTGACAAGCAGAAACGGCAGGGGGGCCAACTGGGAGGATCCGCGCACGGCTTGCAGCAGCTCCAGCCCGTTCATCTGGGGCATGTTCCAGTCACTGATCACAAACTTGATGCCGCCGGCCTCCAGTTTGCGCAGGGCCTCGGCGCCGTTTTCAGCTTCGGTGATGTGGGTGACTCCGGCTTCGCGCAGCAGATTGCTGACGATGCGGCGCATGGTGGCAAAGTCGTCAACCACCAAGAACGTGTGCGCGGACAGGTTCATGGATGTGTTGTCGCTGGGTGGGCGCGCATGGTCTCCCGCACCTGAGGGATGCTGCCGCCGCAGTCTTCCTGGCCTTGGCGAAAGGTCAGGCGCCAATCTGGACCGGTCTCTCCGCCGGCAATGAAGGATGGATTGAACATTTTTCAATTCTATCAAATTAATCAAAGTGTTCAATCATTTATTGCATTTGAGATGTTTTCTGCGGCACGTAGAGGCGGGGGCTCGCCAGCATTCACTGTCGATTGCGAGCATGGAAGGATCCAACACGCACTCCGATCGTGGGAGAATTTGCTATGTATTTGAGAGCATTTGGCGCTTGCTGTAAAAGCGCTGGAGGGGCATTTTCCCCATTATTCGTCTGGGGCCGCGTTGGCCTGGGTCAGGAGCCATACCCTGAACGCCGCCATGGCTGCGGTCACTGGCCGTGATTGCAGGCAAGTCAGCCAGTAGGCGCCCCGGTGCAGCTCTTGCGCAAAAGGCTGCGCCAATCGGCCCTGCTGCAGTTCGCGCATGAACATCTTCACCGGCAACAACGCCATGCCCGCGCCCTGCGCTGCCGCCTCGGCCAGCGTGAGGGACGAGTCGAACACCGCGCCGCGCACCACGGGGCAGGGCGCACCTGCGGCCTCGAACCAGGCCGTCCATTCGTCGGTGCGGTAGCTGCGCAGCAAGGGCTGGCGCGCCAGGTCGGCCGCTGTGCGCAGGCCGTGGGCCAAGGCGGGCGAGCACATCACGGACATGGGCGCGTCCATGATGCGGTCGGCATGCGTGCCGTGCCAGGCGCCGTCGCCAAAGCGGATGGCGTAGTCCAGCCCTTCGCCCGCCATGTCCACCCGGTTGTTGTGCGTGAGCAAGCGCAGGTCCACAAAAGGGCAGGCCTGCTGAAAGTCGCGCAGCCGGGGCAGCAGCCAGCCCACCGCAAACGTGCCCACGGCGCCCACGGTCAGCACCTCGCGCGGGCGGGTGTCGCCCAGCTTTTCCAATGCGCGCTGCAGGTTGCCAAACGATTCCACCACCACCGGTAGCAGCGCCTGGCCTTCGTCCGTCAACGCCAGGCCGCGCGGCAGGCGCCGGAACAGCGCCTTGCCCAGTCGGGCCTCCAGTTTGCGAATGTGCTGGCTCACGGCGGTCTGGGTCACGTGCAACTCCTGGGCGGCGCGCGTGAGGTTCAGGTGGCGTGCCGATGCCTCAAAGGCACGCAGGGCGTTGAGCGGCAGGTGCATGGTGCTTTGAGCTCAAAGTTTTTCTTGGGGTTGGCGGCAATTATTGTCGATGGTGCTGCGGGCGAAGTCTCTTTATCGTTCGGGCCTTGCTTCAACTTCTGCAAAATTTTCTATGCAAAGACGACAGTTTTCCTTGGGTTTGATGGCTGCCACAGCTGCTGTGCCGCTGTGGGGCTGCGCAGGCTCCAACCAAACCGGCCACCGCCGCGACACCATGGCGCGCCAGTGGAACGATGCGCTGGCAGACATCGAGCGCAGTGCGCAGGGCCGCCTGGGCGTGGCCATGCTCGATACCGGATCGGGGTTGGCGCTGGGCTGGCGGCAGGATGAGCGGTTTGCCATGGCCAGCACCTTCAAGCTGGTGTTGGCAGGCTGGATGCTGGCACTGGTGGACCAGGGCAAGGAGCGCCTCGACAACCGCGTGCGTTATGCCAGCAGCGACGTGGTGGCCTATTCGCCCGTCAGCGGCCCGCGCGCGGGCGATGGCGGCGGGCTGACGGTGGGCGAGTTGTGTGCGGCCACCGTCAGCCTGAGCGACAACACGGCGGCCAACGTGCTCATGGCGCGCCATGGTGGCCCGGCCGGGTTCACTGCGTTTGCGCGTTTGCTGGGCGACGAGGTCACGCGGCTGGACCGCACCGAGCCCACACTGAACGAGGCTGCCGTAGGCGACCCGCGCGACACCACCAGGCCGTTGGCCATGCTGCAGACGATGCAGAAACTGGTGCTGGGCAATGCGCTCAGCCCCGCATCACGCGCCTGGCTGCAGCGCTGGCTGGTAGAGACGAGCACGGGTGACAAGCGCCTGCGCGCCGGTGTGCCGGGCTGGAAGGTGGGCGACAAGACCGGCACGGCGGGCGACAGCGGCACGGCCAACGACATTGGCGTGCTGTGGCCGCAGGGCGGCGGCGCGCCGTTGCTGGTGACCTGCTACCTCACGCGGTCTGCAGCTTCACCCGAGCAGCGTGACGCAGCCATTGCGCAGGTGGCGCGGGCTGTGGTGGCCGCGCGCAATACGTTCAGAGCTTCTTGACCAGCACCTGGCTCTTGCGGTCCCAGTTGTACTTGCGCTTGCGTGCGTCTGGCAGCCAGTCCGGGTCCACGGGCTGGAAGCCGCGTTTGATGAACCAGTGCATGGTGCGCGTGGTCAGCACAAAAATGCTGTCCAGTCCCAGCAGGCGCGCGCGCTGCTCGATGCGTTTGAGCAGCTTCTCGCCATCGCCCGTGCCCTGGCTTTGGGGTGACACGGTCACGGCGGCCATCTCGGCCGTCTTGGCTTCGGGGTAGGGGTACAGCGCGGCGCAGCCAAAGATCACGCCGTCGTGCTCGATGATGGTGTAGGTGGCGATGTCGCGCTCAATCTCGGTGCGGTCGCGCTTGACCAGCGTGCCGTCCTTCTCGAAAGGCTCGATCAGCTGCAGGATGCCGCCCACGTCGTCGATGGTGGCCTCGCGCAGCTCTTCGAGCTTTTCGTCGATGACCATGGTGCCGATGCCGTCGTGCACATACACCTCCAGCAGCAGCGAGCCATCCACCGCAAACGGCAGGATGTGGCTGCGCTCCACCCCGGCCTTGCAGGCCTTCACGCAGTGCTGCAGGTAAAAGCCCGTGTCAGTGGGCTGCTGGGCGGGCGGCAGCTGGGCCAGCAGGGCTTGCGCGGCGGCCAGTGGCAGCTCGGTGTCGATGGGGTTGTCGTCGCTCTCGGGCTCGGTGGGCGACATGCGGATGCCCTGCACCTCGGTCAAGAAGATCAGTTTGTCGGCCCGCAGCTCGATGGCCACGCTGGTGGCCACCTCTTCCATGCTCAGGTTGAAAGCCTCGCCCGTGGGCGAGAAGCCGAACGGCGACAGCAGCACCAGCGCGCCCATGTCCAAAGTACGCTGGATGCCGGCCACATCCACCTTGCGTACCAGGCCCGAGTGCTGAAAATCCACGCCGTCCACAATGCCCACGGGCCGCGCCGTGAGAAAGTTGCCCGAGATCACCCGCACCGTGGCGCCCGCCATGGGCGTGTTGGGCAGGCCCTGGCTGAAGGCGGCCTCGATCTCATAGCGCAGCTGGCCCGCAGCCTCCTGCGCGCAATCGAGCGCCACGGAGTCGGTGATGCGGATGCCGTGCGAATACTTGGCTGCATGCCCTTTGGCCGCCAGTTGTTCGTTCACCTGCGGGCGAAAGCCGTGCACCAGCACGATCTTGACGCCCATGGCCTGGATCAGCGCCAAGTCCTGCGCAATGTTGTGCAGCTTGCCCGCCGCAATCGCCTCACCCGTCAGCCCGATCACAAACGTCTGGTTGCGGAACTTGTGGATATAGGGCGCCACCGAGCGGAACCAGGGGACGAAGGTGAAGTTGAAGACGGCGGACATGACTGTGCGAACGGTGGGGCGGGCTGTGAAATGGCGGAATAAACGGCGGCGGCGGGCGGCCCCGCAGGGCCACCAAACCGCGCATCATAAGCATGCTGAGCTTTGGGGCGCCACATTCAGCGCCACATAGGGTGCAGCCGTGCCGTCTGTGTGTTGCCGAAACGCCGCCAGCCGTGCCGCAAACGGCTCCAGCACCAGGGTTTCGTCCGGCCCGCAAGCGGGTGGCACGGCAATGTGGATGCCGCTGCGGTCCATCAGCGCCTGCATCTCGTGGCGGGCGATCATGCCGTGGTCCATCAGCGCATCGACCAGATGGTTCAGCGCACCCTGGTGCTGGCGCAGCAGGGCACCTGCGCGCTGGTACTGGGCCTGTAGCAGCTCCTCGATGGCGGCATTGCTGGGCGCCACGTCGGTGTTGATGTGGTGGTCTATCTCCACCGTCACATCGGTGCGCGCCAGGCGGGCACCAAAACCGTGGTGGCGGATGTAGCGCGCGGCCTCTGCCGTCACCTGTTTGTAGTCTTGCTCGGCGCCCGTGGTGCAGGCCATCTCGCCAAACACCAGCTCCTCGGCCACGCGGCCCGCCAAGCCTACGCACATCATGTCCAGTGCGTTCTGACGCGTGGTCACCTTCAGGCCCGCGAAGCTGTTGTAGCCGCCTTCAAACGACGCAATGTTGATCTTCACCTCCTGCGGGGCCTGGCCCAACAGCAGGCCGTACACCAGTGCGTGGCCCGCCTCGTGCACCGCCAGCAGCGCGCGAAAGTCGGCGTTGGCGCGCTGCTTGAGCCGGTTCAGCTCCAGAGTGACCGGGAAGAGGGCCTGCTGCGCCCCGGCCTGCACCGCCAAGTGTCGCTTGTCCGCCGACAGGGTGATGGCGTAAGTCGTGCCAAGTGGCAGCGCCTGCTCCAGCACCCACAGCGCGGCCTTGACGAGGTTGGCGCTCAGGATGGCGTGCACCGACGAGAACAGCGGCCGCGTGCCCTGGGCAGGGAACACGGCGTTGGCGTACAGCTCGTCGTGCACATCCTGGGCAATGGCAAAGCGCACGCCACAGTGGGCCGCAATGTCGTCGCAATAGCGCGCACACAGGTTGCGGATGAGCTGCTCGTAGGTTGCCTTGTTGAAGGACGGATAGACCACATGCTCATTGCCCAGGCGGGCAATCTGCTCGGGCTTGAAGCGCTCGCTCAGGGCCTTCTTCACGTCGATGAGCGAGAGCTTGCGCGTAAGGCGGTGGAAGATGTCGGCATCGGTGTCGCAGTCTTCCACGCGCTGTGCGGTCTCGTGGTACATCTCGTCCAGGTTGCCGCACACGAACACCAGCAGTTTGCTGAAGTCGGTTTCCCAGGACGACAGCGACTGCTGAAACCGCGTGAACAGCGCCTGCACCTGCGCGGGCGGCCATTGCATGATCTCGGCCAGGGGCTCTTGCAGCTTGAGCATGCGCTTGAGTTCCTGTGCGTCCCAGGCGTCGAGTTGAAAGCGGTAGGGCTTCTTGCCCGCGCGTTCACCCTCGTCGTCATCGGCGCGTTCGGCTTCATAGTGGGCATCGGCCAGCTTGCGTTCGATGTTGGTGAGCGCGCTCAGGGCAGGGGGCAGGCGCCCGTCGGAGAGCAGCGTCCACACATCCTGGTAGCGCTCCACCTTCACGTCCTCGCCCTTGCGGTCCACGGTGCGAAAGCGCTGAAACTCGTCCAGCACCAGGATGCCGGGCGTGCCCTCGTGGATGCCCGAGTCGCCCAGCATGCCCGAGATGGACGAGCTGCGGTAGCTGGCGCCGTGGCTGAAGCCGTCCATCTGCACTTCGACAAAGCGGTCGTAAAAGCCCAGCAGTTGCGCCAGGCGCCGCGTGAGCTGCGTTTTGCCCGTGCCCGTCAGGCCCCACAGGCAGACGATGACGGGCCGGGTAATGAGCTGGGGCAGCACATACCAGGCGCGGATGGCATCGATCACGCGGTCGATCACGTCGTCGATGCCAAACAGCTCGGTCTTGAGTTGCTCGGCCGCCTGTGTCAGCGCCTGTTGGCGCTGGGCCAGCAGGGCCCGATGGGCCTGCGCTGGCGGGTGCTGCCCATGTGGTATTTGCTGCACTTCGCGCAGCGGTAGGGTGGGGGTTGAAAGGTCCATGGTGTTCAATCGTTCTTGTCAGTCGCTCTCGGTAAAGCGAGTGTTCAGGGTCGCCTTGCGCAGGGCGACGTTGTCCGCACGGCGCTGGGCGCCACGGGCTCGGATGTGTTTGCCTGCTGCGCTGGACAGGCTGCGTTGGGCCAGTGCGATGGCCACAGGGTTTCGGGGCGGGCCCGAGGCTTCGAGCTTCAGCACCAGGGGCTGCTTCATGCGGCGCAGCTTTTTGATTTCACCCTGGGCGAAGGCCCGAGACAGTTTTTTGGCACTCATGATGTGCACGTACTCCACAAACAAAAAACCCCGGCGATAGAGCCAGGGCTTGCGGAGCGCGTGAAAGAGTGCGCGGGTGCATTTGCCATGGCTGAACTGTGTGTGCACAGTCCAGCCGGGGCGGTGGACTGTGGTCAGACGGGTGCGGTGTAAAAGGCAGACATGTCGGGGGACCTCCAGGGGTTCGTTCGGGCCGTGCGCCGAGGGTGGCGCGGTATGCAGGCTTGCGAAGAATGGGCGCGATTTTGGCGGCGCTGGTGGGCTTTGGCAACGAAAAGCGCTGAAAACGCCGCGAAATGTCGCTCCAAAAGCACAGATGCGGCCCAGGGGGCAGGGTGCCGCTACCGATAATGCGGGCCTATGTCTTCTTCTGATCCGCGTTTGCCTGCGTCGTCCCGCGTTCCTGCTCCTGCCCCCGTACCTGCACCCGCCGCGCCGCCAGCGCCGCTGCGCATCACGTTCCCCGAGTCGTTGCCTGTATCGGGCAAGCGTGACGAGATCATGGAGGCTATCACCCAGCACCAGGTCATCATCGTGTGCGGCGAAACCGGCTCGGGCAAGACCACGCAGTTACCCAAGATTGCGCTGGCCCTCGGCCGTGGCAAGTGCAACGCCAAGCCGGGCCAAAAAGGCCAGCTCATCGGCCACACCCAGCCGCGCCGTATTGCCGCCAGCAGCGTGGCCAAGCGCATCGCCGAAGAGCTGAACACGCCACTGGGCGACGTGGTGGGCTTCAAGGTGCGGTTCCAGGACCGCTTGAGTCGCGATGCCTCCGTCAAGCTCATGACCGACGGCATCTTGCTGGCCGAGACGCAGACCGACCCGCTGCTCAAGGCCTACGACACCATCATCATCGACGAGGCGCACGAACGCAGCCTGAACATCGACTTCCTGCTGGGCTACCTGCGCCAGATCCTGCCGCGCAGGCCTGACCTCAAGGTCATCGTCACCTCGGCCACGATTGATGCGGACCGGTTTGCCAAGCACTTTGAAAGTGCCAAGGGCCCGGCCCCGGTCATCATGGTGTCTGGCCGTACCTTTCCGGTGGAGCAGCGCTACCGCCCGTTTGAAGAAAGCCGCGACTACGGCCTGAACGAGGCCATTGCCGATGGCGTGGACGACCTTTGGCAGGGCAATGCGGCAGGGGACATCCTGGTCTTCTTGCCCGGCGAGCGCGAGATTCGCGAGGCCGCCGACCACCTGCGCAAGCACCTGGCGCACCAGCCCGTGATGCGCAATGCCGAGGTGTTGCCACTGTTCGCGCGTCTGTCGCAGGCCGAGCAGGACCGCATCTTTGACGGCCACACGGGCCGCCGCATCGTGCTGGCCACCAACGTGGCCGAGACCTCGCTCACCGTGCCCGGAGTCCGATACGTCATTGACGCAGGAACAGCGCGCGTCAAGCGCTACAGTTTTAGAAGCAAGGTGGAGCAACTGCTGGTCGAGCCTGTCAGCCAGGCGGCGGCCAACCAGCGCGCAGGCCGCTGCGGACGTGTGGCCAACGGCATCTGCATTCGCCTGTACGACGAGGCTGGTTTCAACGGCCGCCCGCGTTTTACCGATCCCGAAATTTTGCGCAGCTCGCTGGCAGGCGTCATCCTGCGCATGAAGTCGCTGCACCTGGGCGACGTGACGCAGTTCCCCTTCATCGAGGCGCCTTCGGGCCGCGCCATTGCCGACGGCTACCAGCTGCTGGCCGAGCTGGGCGCGGTGGACGATGCTAACGAACTCACCCCCATGGGCGTGGAGCTGTCGCGCCTGCCGCTGGACCCGCGCGTGGGCCGCATGATCATCGAGGCGCGCGACCGCAAGGCGCTCGATGAAGTCCTGGTGATTGCCAGCGCCCTGAGCGTTCAGGACGTGCGCGACCGTCCCATGGAGGCGCAGCAGCAGGCTGACCAGGCGCACGCCAAGTTCGACGACGATAAGAGCGAGTTCAGCGGCTACCTCAAGCTGTGGAAGTGGATCAACGAAGCGCGGGGCGGAGCGCCCAGCCTGCCGTCGGCCCGTGCCCAGAAGGCGATGGCCGCGCAGAAAGCGCCTTCGCAGGCCTACTTGCCGGTGGCGCAGCGCAGTGGCGGGGGCAGTCCTGCCGCAGCGCCTGCTGTACCCGCCGCCGTCCCCGCTGCGACTCACAAACTCAGCAACCGCCAGTACGAGCAGCTGCTGCGCCAGAACTTCATCAGCATCCGGCGCCTGCGCGAGTGGCGCGACATCCACACCCAGCTGCTCACGGTGGTCACCGAGCACAAGTGGCAGATCAACACCCAGCCCGCCAGCTACGAGCAGCTGCACCTGTCGATGCTGGCCGGGCTGCTGGGCAACGTGGGCGCCAAGAGCGACGAGGAAGACTGGTACCTGGGCGCGCGCGGCATCAAGTTTTACAAGCACCCCGGCGCGCACCTGAACAAGAAGCCCGGCCGCTGGATCGTGGCGTCCGAACTGGTGGAGACCACGCGTCTGTTTGGGCGGGGCATTGCGGCCATCGAGCCGCAGTGGCTGGAACAGATTGGCGGGCATGTGCTGCGCAAGCAGTTGCTCGACCCGCACTGGGAGAAGAAGTCTGCCGAGGTGGTGGCGCTGGAGCGCGCCACGCTCTACGGCATCGTGGTCTACAACAACCGCCGCGTGAACTTCGGCAAGGTAGACCCTCATGCCGCGCGCGAAGTGTTCATCCGCGAGGCGCTGGTGGACGGCAATTGGGAGACCAAACTGCCCTTCCTGGCTGCCAACCAGAAGATGATCGCCAAGGTCGAAGAGCTGGAGCACAAGTCCCGCCGCCAAGACGTGCTGGTGGACGATGAGCTCATCTACGCCTTCTACGACCAGCAGCTGCCGCCCGAAGTGTGCAGCGGCCACAGCTTTGAGGCGTGGTACCGCGAGGAAAGTAAAAAGCAACCCGACCTGCTCAAGCTCACCCGCGACGAGCTGATGCGCCACGAGGCTGCAGGCATCACCACCAACGCGTTTCCCAAAACCGTGCGCCTGGGTGGCGTGGACTGCGCTGCCAGCTACCTGCACGAGCCCGGCGACGCGCGCGACGGCATCACCGTGACCATCCCGCTCTTCGTCCTCAACCAGGTGAGCGACGAGCGCTGCGAATGGCTGGTGCCCGGCATGCTCAAGGACAAGATCCAGGCCCTGCTCAAGAGCCTGCACCAGCGCCCGCGCAGCCGCTTTGTGCCGCTGCCCGAGTCGGCCACGCGGCTGGCCGAGCTGTTCAACGCGCCTGAGCGGTTTGGTACCGGCAGCCTGACGGACGCTTTGCTCAAGCAGGTGCGCGATGAGACCTCGCTTGATGTGAAGCGCGCGGACTTCAAGCTCGACATGCTCAGCCCGCACCTTTTCATGAACTTCCGCGTGGTGGACGAGCACGGCCGCCAGCTGGGCCACGGACGCAACCTGGGCGCACTCAAGGCTGAGTGGGGCGCCAAGGCGCGTGGTGCGTTCCAGGCGCTGGCAGGTCTCAAGCTGGGTACTGTGGCGGCACAAAGCGAGAAATCTGAATCAAATATGCCTCTAGCGCTTGATGGTAAAGCGCAGGCAGCTATCAAATCAGGAGTAAAGGGTGCAGCCCCCGTTGCGGCGAGACCCGCGAGCGCTGCGCCATCGGCCCCGGCAGGCCAGCGCTACACGGCCTGGACGTTTGGTGAGCTGCCCGAGCTGATGGAGATCAGGAAGGCTGGCCAGACACTGATCGGCTTCCCGGCGCTCATCGACGGCGGTGACGCCGTCACCATCGAGGTCTTCGACGAGCCCGAAGTCGCCGCCGCCAAACACCGCGCGGGCCTGCGCCGCCTGTTTGCGATGCAGATCAAGGACGCGCTCAAGTACCTCGAAAAAAACATCCCCGACCTGCAGAAGATGGCCGTGGCCTACATGCCCCTGGGTACACAAGAAGAGCTGCGCACCCAGATCATCGACGTGGCGCTGGACCGGGCCTTTTTGCTCGACCCGCTGCCTACCGACGAATACGCCTTCAAACGCCGCGTGGAAGAGGGCAGAGGCCGCCTCACGCTGATCGCGAACGAGGTCGCCCGCCTGGCTGCCACCATCCTTACCGAATACGCCGCCGCCGCCCGCAAGATCAAGGACACCAAGAACGCCCCCGAGGCCACGCAGGATGCGCAGCAACAACTGCAGCGCCTGGTGCCCAAGAACTTCATCGCCGTGGCGCCGTGGGCCCAACTGGCCCACTACGCCCGCTACCTCAAGGCCATCACCCTGCGCCTGGACAAATACCGCGCTGACCCCGCCCGCGACGCCGCCAAGCTGGCCGAACTGCGCCCGCAAGAGCAGCGCTACTGGCGCCTGGTGGCCGAGCGCAAGGGCGCGGTGGATGCGCGCATGCAGGAGCTGCGCTGGCTGCTGGAGGAGCTGCGCGTGAGCTTCTTCGCACAAGAGCTGCGCACTCCGCAGCCGGTGAGCGTGAAGCGGCTGGACAAGCTGTGGGAGCAGGTCAATAGCTGACGAAGAGGGCTTGCCGGTGGCCGATCGTGACGAGGCTGGCGTCACATGGGCGACGATGCATCGGGGCATCCCCCTTGCTTGGCTTTGGTGGGGCATCTAGGCTGGAGGGCACAAGGAGTCTGTTTGCCCCATGCGCCCTCACCACAAGTTCTGGCCCCGTCGCCTTCCCCACGCCATCACGCTGCCCGCCACCTCGCTGTGGGACAACCTGGCCATCAATGCACGCCGCTACCCTGACAAGGCGGCGCTGGTGTTTTTTGGGACCACCACCAGCTACCGGCAACTGATGCAAGGCGCGGAGCGCCTGGCCGCGCGGCTGGCTCAACTGGGTGTGCAGCGGGGCGACCGCGTGGTGCTGTGCATGCAGAACTGCCCGCAGCTCGTGATGGCGCACTTTGCCATCCTGCGGGCCAATGCGGTGGTGGTGCCGGTCAATCCCATGAACCGTGCCGAGGAGCTCAAGCACTACATCACCGACCCCGACACCAGGGTAGCCATCACCACCGGTGATCTGGCTCCCGAGATGGCCAAGGCCAGCGATGCGTTGGCCCCTGGCGAGCGCCTGGCGCATCTGGTGGTCACGCAGTTTTCGGACGCGTTCGATGTGGCCGTGACCGGCATTGATGCGCCGCCTGAGGCCTGGATGAACTGGCTGGGCACGCGCCACCCGCTGCCAGCCCTCGATGGTGGGCAGGTTCATGCCTGGACGGATGCTCTGGCCTGTGCGGACTCGCCGCCCGCCTTGTCGGTAGGTCCGGCCGATCTGGCGCTGCTGCCCTACACCAGCGGCACCACGGGGCTGCCCAAGGGCTGCATGCACCTGCACAAAAGCATCATGCACAACGCGGTGGCGGGTGCGCTGTGGGGCAATGGGTCTGCCGACAACGTGACACTGGCGGTGGTGCCCATGTTTCACATCACCGGCATGGTGAGCGTGATGCACACGGCCATCTACTGCGGCGCCACGCTGGTCATCATGCCCCGGTGGGACCGCGACCTGGCGGGGCGCCTGATATCGCGCTACCAGGTCACCACCTGGACCAACATTCCCACCATGGTCATCGACCTACTGGGCAGCCCGAACTTTGCCAGCTATGACCTGTCCAGCCTGGCCTACATCGGCGGTGGGGGCGCGGCCATGCCGCAGGCGGTGGCGCAGCGCCTGCTGGAGCAATACAGCCTGCGATATGCCGAAGGCTATGGCCTGACCGAGACGGCGGCCCCCTCGCACTCGAACCCGCCGGACCACCCCAAGCAGCAGTGCCTGGGCATTCCGTTCATGAGCACGGATGCGCGTGTGATCGACCCCGACACGCTGCAGGAGCTGCCCGTGGGTGAACAGGGCGAGATCATCATCCATGGCCCCGAGGTATTTGAGGGCTACTGGAAGCGGCCCGACGCCACGGCCTCGGCCTTCATCGAGTTCGAGGGCAAGCGTTTCTTTCGCTCCGGCGACCTGGGCCGCATGGACGAGGACGGCTATTTCTTTTTGACCGACCGGCTCAAACGCATGATCAACGCCAGTGGCTTCAAGGTCTGGCCGGCCGAGGTCGAGGCCCTGATGTTTCGCCACCCCGCCATCCAGGAGGCCTGCATCATTGCGGCCAAGGACAGCTACCGGGGCGAGACGGTGAAGGCGGTGGTGGTGCTGCGCGCTACCCACAAAGACACAACCGAGCAGCAGATCATGGACTGGTGCCGCGAGAACATGGCGGTCTACAAGGTGCCGCGCATCGTGCAGTTTGTGAGCGCGCTGCCCAAGAGCGGCAGCGGCAAGGTGATGTGGCGCACCCTGCAGGAACAGGAATCGCAATAATAGTAAACAATTCGATGCTATCTAATAGATAGCATTGCGTGGTCGATTTTGTTCAAGTACGAAAAATGTACGAAAAACAACACTACGCGACCGCCTTGCACATCAGCACCAGCTCGCGGTGGTCTGAGCGCACGTCCACCATGCTCTCAATGCCGTAGATTTTGCCGTTGTGGATCACACGATCCTCGGCGGTCATCCATGGCCTAAACCGCATCCTGATTCGGGCCGTCACCTCAGATTGCGCGGCCTGCGCTGCGATGAACTCCCGGCCCGTCAGCGGCTCCACAGCCGCCCAGCAGGTGAACAGGGGTGCCCAGGACTGGATGGGCTGGCCTAGCTCGTCCTCGGTGCTTGTGTAGCGCTCCACCGTCACGCGCTGGTCAAGGTCGCCCGCCTTCATGCGTACACCCGATAAGGTGCCAGCAGGCGGTCGAATGCCTGATTGCGGAACAGTTGGCGGTCGGTCTGAGCTTCCCTGTTCTCGTACAGGTCGCCCACCAGCAGCAGAGCGGCGGCCTTGATGGGTGGTGCGGCGGTGTCGTCCAGGCTGGCCACGCCCAGCTCGTTGGCCACTGCGGTGGTGCTGGCGGTAATGAGTGCGCCCAGCAGAGCGTCTTCGTCGTTGGTGTCGATGCGGCAGTGCAGCTTCACGTCTGCCAGGGTCAATAGTGCGGCCATGTCGGTTCCTCAGTTGTAGGGGTGCCAGCGCCGTGGTGAAAGGTCAGGGCCAGGCCCGCATTGGTGAATCACTCACTTCTGCACGCCGTCCGTGAAGCCCACTCGCTGGCTGTCGGGGTTTTGCTGAAACGCGGCACTGCCCGACTAATCCGCGTCCTGGCTTACCTTGCGGCCCCCCAGGCTAGGGTGAATCAAACGAACGTGAAGGCGTCAAACCCCACGAACTGCGCTTGCTCTGCTCTGGATGCCGCGCCCATGGCCATCGCCAGGGCCTGCAATCCGTCAATCCGTCCTGTTGCCTTCGCCTTGTCCAGCTTGCGCGCGCCGGTCGGGTCTTTGGTCACCACGGCATTGGCGGCGCACATGGTCAGCACCGGGTGGCCACCGTGGGCAATGCGCCCATTCAGCAGCTCGGCTTCCAGCGCATCCAAGGCCGGGGCCATGTCTTTGAACCCTTGCCCCCACTCGGTCAGTGGCAGGTCTGCGCCCAGCTTCTCCAGCTCCTTGCGCAGCAGGTCGATGCGCCAGCGGTCGTACCCAATGCCCAGCACGTCCAGGCCGTCGAATATCTCCAGCATGTCGGCCGCAACGTGTTCATAGTCCACCGTGGCCCCCGGCGTGGTGCGCAAAAAGCCTTGGCGGTGCCACAGGTCATAGGGGGCGCGGTCACGGCGGGCGCGGTCGTGCAATCCCTGCTCGGGCGTCCAGAAGTGCGGGTGCACATGCCACACCCCATCCACCTGGCCCACCAGCACCAGGGCTGTCAGGTCGGTGCGGGCCGATAGGTCCAGGCCAGCATAAACAGGGGTACATCCGAGATTGGAGACACCCTCGCCGCAAGCCTTCCACACGGTTTGCGAGATGAATGGCGAGACAGTCGAAACCCGCTGATTGAGCAGCAGATTGCGGGCGGTGTTCTCCATGCTGGGCATGCGCTGGGCCTGCGTCAGTTGCTCGCGCAGGTCGTCCAGGCTGCGGAAGGTGCCAAGGGCGGGATTTGCAGCCCTCCAGGCGTCAGCGTCCAGCAGGTTGCAGCCCTCGGGCGCGGCGTACAGGTGGCACACAATGCGCGGATCGTCGCTGCGCTGGGCGTCGTCAATCCACTGTGAAAGCAGGTCGGCGTCGTTTGCGGCTTGGGTGCTGATAGCGATCAGCAGCGGCGCTTCGTGTGCCCCCTGTTGAATATCGCGGCGTACCCGGTCAGCGTCTTACCGTTGCTGCTCAGGCCGCCTGTTGAGCGGATCTCCAACATTCGCAACCCCTTACAGCGTCAGGTCGTCAGCGACCACGAACGCCTTGGGCTGGCGCACGACTGCATCCATGGTGTGCAGGATGCGGATTCGGTAACGTTGCAGTAACGGTGCAAGCTCCATGCAAGGGCCTTGGAAGATTTGGGAGGGGGTGATGGTTTGCAAACACCCCCTACAAGGGGGTGTTTGAATCTTTACGCGATTCGCCATCCTGTACGCAGCACTGAGGGCGTTAATTCGGCCCTCTAGCCCGTACAAACCTGTTCTTCCCCTTTACGAGAATTAGGAGGCCGGTGGCTGGAGTTGCAGGCTCACCCCCGGAAGTTGATAGAGCAGGCAGCCGCCGTTTAGGCGCTTGGGCTGTTTGTGTTTTGCAGGTGCTGGCGTTGGCTCTTTGTTCAGTGCGGCTGTTTGTGCCATGCAGTCGATATACATGCGGGCGGCGGTTTTTCGGATAGCTTTCATTTTTCCCCGTGTGTGCGAAAGGTGGCCGCGCGCGAAGCGTGCGGGGTTGCTCTTACTTTTCTTTGATAAAACCTTGATGAATACATTGAGGAAACCTTGATTAATACCTTGATGTCTTCCCGATGCTCAAAACAGATCAAAATCAAAGGTGCCGGTGCCTTTCGAGCTTGGCGCTCCTGCCTGCGCTTTCGGTGCTGCTAGGGCGTTGTACTGCTCCGTAAAGGCGCTGCACACGCTGTGATGCTCTGCCCACCATGCGCTAGTCAGGGTGGTGTGCGGGCGGTATCTCAGGCGGGCAATGCCGATCATGGTGGCCTCTGCAATGTGCGTTTGCACTGGCACTGCAATCCCCTCGATGCTTTGTGCCCACGACTCGCCAATCATCCTTGCGGCGGCGTCTGTAGCGGCTTCGTACAGAGCTTTTTCTGCTTGCAGGCCATTACATGCCAGCGCGTGCATGGGCTCACCGTTGGGGCCGTCGTAGAGGTAGGGCACCCACTCGATCAACCCAAGTGCCTCCAAGGTTTTGAGCCTGCGGAAAAAGTCCACGGCACGCACATCTTCCGGCTTCTTGCCTGCCATCTTTTCCTCGGCCGTCAGCGCTTCGCGTCGGTGTGCTTTGGCGGCATCGGAATTCATGAAAACCCACTGTGATCCGCTGCTGGTGAAGTCCCACACCGTGTAAGCGCCTTGCTGGCCTGCTTTGCGACGATCAAAGGCTTGATACACCGTCTTTGCGTTGATCCCGCCGTCCTCGCGCAGATTCTGGGCGGTGTACAGCTCCACCAGTAGGCGTAGTGCCATGGGGTCTTGAGTCTGGCGCATCTTGGCAACGGGTGCCACTTCATTGGCCGCGCCTTCCACAAGCGTCCTTGGCAACCAGATCAAGTCGCCATCTTTTTGCAGCTTGTAACTAGGCCTGGCTGGCTTTCCTCCCTTGGTAGCTATGCCGTGGCTACACAGCGCCTCTATGGCCTCTTTTGCCGCACTCCAGCGCATGCCCACATGGCTTCCCACGGCCTCGGCACTCCAGCGCGTAGATACATTGTCTTTGCCGGTGCCGCACGCCATAACGAGAAACGCGCAAGCTGGGTTCATGCCCAGCTTGCACGCTGCTGTAAAGCTGTTGCGACCTACGGCGAAAAAGCCGGTGGTGCTCATTATTTCCCTTCAAGTGATAAGACGCCATCCAGTGGCTTCAGAGCGTTTTTGATGTGCTGGTGCAAACCATGCCGGTCAGTTGCTGCTGCGGCTGCTTTTGCGGCCATGGCGCAGCCAACTGCGAGGATGCTTTGCTGTAACTGGCCAGCACTGGCGCGTTGCCCAGGCTGCACCCCCGCAAGCCGGTTCAGTTCCTTATTGGCATTCATATGCATGAAGCGCTCATTTGGTGAGCCGTTGGCGGCGCGCTTGATGGCGTCGTGCAGTGCGTGATAGCTGGGCAGATATTCGGTCTGGCGCACCTCGGCGGCGCGGCGGGCATCGCGGAACGCCTGCACCATCTTCACCTTGAGGGCTCGCACCTTTGGAGTGTTGCGGCTGTAGGTCAGCAGAAGGTAGGCTTGATCCTCGTTCAGCAGGGCGAACTTCTCCGACTGCCCGCTGGGCAAGGCCTCCGTTTGAAACGTAACCTTTCCGATCTGCTCGAAGTCGGCTTTGTAGTTCTTCACCATCTCGAAAACGTTCTTATGCTGGTTGCCCAGGTGCTGCGCGAGTAGGCGGGTATCTGCGCGCGGCTCCTCCTTGATGGTGGTCAGACCAAAGTCCACGGCGCCAGTATTGGCAATGGATCCCTGCGCTACTACGCATGGAATCTTTTTCTTTTGTGGCTTGGTCATTACGCCACCTCCACTCGTTGCGATGTGGCTTGTTTGCGTATCCATGCGTCGATTTCCGCTTTCACCCAGCGGGACGACTTGCCGACTTTTATTGGCTTGGGAAATTCATCAGCCGCGATTAGCTGATAGATGCGACTACGGCCAAAACTGACGTAATGCGAGAGAGGCTCAAACGCGAGTAGCGCAGGCGGGAAAGATGGGTGTGATGATTTAGAACGTGGGCGGCTTCGTCGGTCTGAGTCGGGGTCGCCGTCACCATCCCCATCCTTATCGTCCGATGCTGCCACCTCCGGGGCACCCGATGCGCTCTCTCCACCTCCACCGGCTTCTGGCATGTCGTCGGAGATGCTCAACGTTGGAGTATGGCCACTGCCAGTCAAGTGACGCTGAACCATGCCCGCAATGGCGGTGTTGACGATGTCGTAATAAGGATCGCGGCCCAGGTTGCCGATGATGATGACTTTGTTTATGGATGCCATTTTTCACTTTCCACCCAACTTTTTTGGGTACTGTGGTTTTGTCCAGCCTCATCCAAAGAGGCGGGCGCATAATATCTCGTAATCCATGGTTGTGCAACACTATCTGTAGTGAATTTTTTGTGATTGAGCACTATAGGTAGTGTTTTCGGGCAAAAAGGCCCTGAGGGGCCTCTCGGTTTTATGTGCCTCTCGCCAGCCTTTTCGCCAATCCTTCTACTTGGCTCGCCAGGTCTGCGCACGTCCACAAATAGGCGTCTTGGAGACTGTCGTTCATGTTGCGAAACGCTTCGCCAGAGTTGCCATAGGTGTGGATGAGCAGCGCGTGCAACTTTTGCGCAGCTTCGCCTAGAGTGTCTGCATCATCTATCGTCAGGCCGTGTGTGTACTGGTTTACAGTTTGAGTAGCCATTTGTCGATCCTCCTAGATCGTTGAGTGGTCAGGCAGCCTTGGCGGTTCCGTCGCCCTGGCTGTCGCCTTTGCCGCACATGAACCGGCGTGCGGCTTGCCGGGTATCTCAAAGGGCCAATGCTGCCAAGGCGGAGCGCGCATGGTCGCGGGTCAAGTGCCCATAATGTTTTTCGATCATCGCCACGCTGGTGCCCGCCAGTTGCGCCACCGTCATGCTGTCAACGCCCGCATGAATCAGGTCGGTGATGGTGCTGTGCCGGATGCTGTAAGCGGTCGCCTTGGGCGGCAGCTCTGCCAGCGTTGCGGCCTTGTCGAACTGATAGCCCCATGTGTCCCGGCCCCATGGGCGACCCGCTGAGTTGGTGAGGATGTGTGCGCCTGGCAGCTTGTCCTTGCAGTGCTTGGTGAAGAATGTGGCCGTGCTGTCAGGTAGGGAGATTTTGCGATCCCCTCCAGCCTTGTCCTTGCCGATGGTCAGCACGCTCAGGCGCTTGTCGAAGTTGCCCACCGTTAGCGCAGCAAGCGCACCAGGGCGCAGGGGCAACATGCATAGGGCGCGCAGGAAATCCGCCATATCCGGCGCTGCGGCCTCAATCAGCTTCTTTCTCTGCGTTCGGTCGAGATACACGTCCCGGCGCTTATCGGCGTTCTTGATGGGCGCCAGCTTGCCGCGCCATGCGAAGTCCGATGTTGTCAGACCGTCCTTGTAGGCATGATTCAGGGATGCGCGAAACGTGTTCATGTCCCGATTGATGGCGCTGTCGGAGCGCTGCTTCCCTCTGTTGGCGCCGGTAGGTGTTGGCTTTGCCCGAAGCGCTTTGCGCCATGCGTCGATGTGGGCGGGCGTCAGTTTTGTCAGTTCCACCCCAGATAGTTTCTGGTCATTCAGGACGTGGCGATCAAAGCGGGCTTGAGCATCGTCTGCGGCCTTGTCGCCCTTGGTCTCGCGCAGGTTCTGCACATAGCGCTTGCACGCACCGGCCACCGTCATGGCCTCGTTGCTGCCGCCTTTGCCAAGGTGCTCAAACCACGCCTGCGCCGCCTTGGACGCCGCGTCATAGCGCTGGTGGTCGGGCAGGTCAGTGAAGTCTCCCAGCGCCTTGAATTGCTGCTTGCCGCTGGCCTCATCCAGATTGCGCGCAGCCCAGGTTCCCGAGGTCCCTGCGGTCATCTTGCGGAACCCCACAAAGCAACCCTTTGCGATCTTGGCCCAGTAGGGTTCCCGGCGCGGCTTCAGCTTCGCGCGGTCTGAGACTTTGGATATGTTTGGCATGACGGCTTTGTACGAAAAGAGTACGAAAAACCATTATGTCTAAACATGGACAAACGTGGACAAAAAATCGCGCTCTCATAGGGAGAACGCTGTCCAAGAGGGTCTCAATTTGTCTATTTTGCTGCCCAAGAGCGGCAGCGGCAAGGTGATGTGGCGCGCGCTGCAGGAGCAGGAAGCGCAATGACCGGCCTATCTCAACCGGTCTGACAATCGCAGGGGAAGGGGGGCGCCGCTTTGCGGCGGCTCTTGGGGCTGACGCGGTGGTGGTTAGTGCGCTGCGCTGGCCATGGTCAATTCGCCCAGGTCCCGCTCCAGCAGGGCAGGGTCACCCAGCTGAAGTTCGATCAGGCGGCGCAGGTGGGTGACGCTGTCCAGGTCAATGCCTTTGCACAGCAGCCCGGTGTGCAGGCCTTGCACATGGGCCACCTCGGTGGACATGGCAATGTGGTTGCCGGTGTCGGCCAATGGAATGGTCAGCTGGCACAACATGCCTTGCCTCAGCGCGGCCTGTGCGGGCACCATGATCAACGCACCCTTGAGGGACAAATCCAGCACATGCACGCTGAACGCATCGGTGGAGGTGGTCAGCAGGGCCGGTGCATCAAAACCAACGCGGACGAAGTGGCGGCGTTCATGGGGCATCGCTGTCTCCTGGGCGAAGCGGGGGTGGGCACATGCTAACTCAACCGGAGCGTGGCAGTTAATCTTTGGAGGTTTTTGCAAGCATTCGTTAGCATAGTTTCTCCATTACCTGTGGGGTCCGGTGTGAAACTTGGCGCGAACTGGTTGGCGCGGCGCTGGGCCGCATGGCTACAAGGCATCGTGTGGGTGGCCGTCTTGACTGCTAGCGCCAGCATTGCGGCTGCCACACGTGAGTTGCGTGTAGGCGTGTACTCCAATGAGCCCAAGGTTTGTGGATGCCGATGGCAAGGCTGCGGGCATTTTTGTGGACCTGCTGCAAGTGGTGGCTGCGCGCGAGCAGTGGACCATCAAATACGTGCCCTGCAGCTGGCAGGACTGCCTGGATGCGCTGCGCCAGGGGCAGCTCGACTTGATGCCCGACGTGGCACGCTCGCCCGAGCGCGAGATGCTGTACGACTTTCACAGCCTGCCGGTGCTGCACAGCTGGTCGCAGATTTACCGGACATCGGGCTCGCCCATTTACTCGTTGTTTGACTTGCAAGGCAAGCGGGTGGCGGTGCTCAAGGGATCCGTGCAGCGGTCCACGTTCTTGAACATGGTGGACAGCTTTGGTATTCAGGTGAGCCTGGTGGATGCACCCAGTCTCATCGATGCGTTTGCCATGGTGCAGCGGGGCGAGGCGGATGCGGTCATCTCCAACCACCTGTTCGGCAACTTTCATTCTGCCCGCTATGGGGTGGTGGACACGGGCATCGTGTTCCAGCCCGCTGCGTTGTTCTTTGCGACAGGCCCCAGGCGCGGTGCCGACGTGTTGGCAGCCATTGACCGATCCGTTGAGGACTGGCGCAGTGGTGCTGACCCGTCCTATGCCCAGGTGATGCGCCACTGGGGTGGGCAGAACCCCGAAGTGCAGATTTCTCCCTGGGTGTGGCGGGGGCTGGCGGGTCTGGTGGCGTTCAGTTTGCTGGCAGCGCTGACGGCCGCGATCTTGCGTCGCCAAGTACAGGAGCGTACGCGTCACCTGCGGGATAGCGAGCAAAAGCTCGCCACCATTTTGGACAGTGTGGGGGCGTCTATCTACATCAAGGGCAAGGACTACCGTTACCAGTACGTCAACCACCATACGCTGCGTTACTTTGGCCGGCCAGCGCACGAGGTGCTGGGCCGTGATGACGCGGCATTTTTTGATGCAGCCACGGCGCAGCAGCTGCGAGCCAATGACCGGCGGGTGTTGGAAGAGGGCGAAACCTTGGAGGCGGAGGAGGTGAACACACCGTCCGCAACGGGTGAGACACGCGCGTTCCTGTCCGTCAAGATTCCGCTGCGCCACGCCGATGGCAGCATTTATGCACTGTGTGGCATCTCGACCGACATCACCGAGCGCCGCAAGGCCGAAGAGTCGCTGCAGATTGCGGCCACGGTGTTTGAGTCGTTCGAGGGCATGATCGTCACTGGGCCAGACCAGCGCATCCTCAAGGCCAACCAGGCCTATGCGCGGCTGACCGGCTACACGGTTGACGAGCTGGTGGGGCAGACGCCGCGCCTGCTGCACTCGGGCCGCCAGGACGCATCCTTTTACGCCGCCTTGCAGAACAGCTTGCATGCCACGGGCATGTGGCAGGGGGAGGTGTGGAACCGGCGCAAGGACGGCTCCGAATACCCGGCCTGGATCACCATCACCACCGTGCGCTCGCCGCGCGGCGAGATCACGCACTATGTGGGCACGCAGACGGACATCTCCAGCCGCAAGGCGGCCGAGGAAGAGATCCGGCTGCTGGCCTTCTATGACCCGCTCACGGGCCTGCCCAATCGCCGGCTGATGAATGACCGCTTGCAGCACAGCCTGGCCGCCAGCGCGCGGTCGGGCGCAGGCGGCGCGTTGCTGTTTGTGGATCTGGACAACTTCAAGGACCTGAACGACACCCAGGGCCACGAGCTGGGCGACCAGCTGTTGCGCCAGGTGGCCGCGCGCCTGGGGGGCTGCGTGCGCATGGGCGACACCGTGGCGCGCCTGGGTGGGGACGAGTTTGTGGTGTTGCTGGAGGGGCTGAGCCCCCAGGTGCACGAAGCTGCCGCTCAGGCCGAGACGGTGGGACGCACGGTGCTGCAAGCGCTCAGCCAGAGCTACCCGCTCGACGGCCATGCGCACCACAGCTCCTGCAGCATCGGCATTGCGCTGTATGCCGATGCGCGCGGCTCGGTGGATGAACTGCTCAAGCACGGCGACATGGCCATGTACCAGGCCAAGGGTGCTGGCCGCAACACCTTGCGCTTCTTTGATCCGCGCACCCAGGCCAACGTGACGGCGCGCACACTGCTGGAGGCCGGGTTGCGCGAGGGGCTGCGCGAGGGGCAGTTTTTGCTGCACTACCAGGCGCAGATCAGCCAGCAGCAAGGTGTCGTGGGCGCCGAGGCACTGGTGCGTTGGCAGCACCCGCAGCGTGGGCTGGTGTCGCCGGCCGAGTTCATTCCGGTGGCAGAGGCGTCGGGCCTCATCGTGCCGCTCGGCGTGTGGATTTTGCGCACGGCCTGCCAGCAACTGGTGGCATGGGCCCGCGACCCGCAAACCGCCCACTGGACCCTGGCAGTGAACGTGAGCGCGCGGCAGTTCCGCCACAGCCATTTTGTGGATGAAGTGCTGGGCCTGCTGGAAGAAACCGGCGCCAACCCGCACCGGCTGAAGCTGGAGTTGACCGAGACCCTGCTGCTGGACGATGTGGAGGACACCATACAGCGCATGGACACCCTGCGTGCGGCAGGGCTGGGCTTCTCGCTGGACGACTTTGGAACGGGGTATTCCAGCCTGAGCTATCTCAAACGCTTGCCGCTGGACCAGCTCAAGATCGACCAGAGCTTTGTGCGCGATCTGCTCACCGATGCCAACGACGCCAGCATTGCCCGCACCATCGTGACACTGGCCCAGAGCCTGGACCTGGGGGTGATTGCCGAGGGCGTCGAAACCCTGGAGCAACGCGACATGCTGGCGGGGCTGGGATGCCACACCTGGCAGGGCTACCTGTTCGGCCGCCCGGGACCGGCTGAGGCGCTGTTGCAGGCGGCGGCCGCTGCGCAGACGTCGTGACACCGGTTGACGTATTTGGCGCCTTAGCCAGAGCGTCCACAGCGTTGCGCTACCTCATGGCTTGCCAACAACTGTCGCCATTGGCTGACATTGTGTAGCGCGTGGACGGTGTAAGGTATGGCAGGTCTTGTGACCGGCACAGGGCTGCCCTCCCTATGTACGCACTGTCTGCGTGCACGGTGTGGCAGTCAGCAGGAGCTTTCCATGAAAAACACTATGTTTCCCACGATCCGTCTTCTTGTTTCTGGCGCGGCAGCGGCCGTGTTGTTCGGCCTGGCGGGCGGCGCCCACGCGCAGGCCTACGTCAATGCCACCGTGGGGGGCGAACTGGCACCCGGCGTGTATGGCCGTATCAACATCGGCAACGCGCCCCCGCCCCCGCTGCTCTACGCAGAGCCCGTCATCATCCAGCGCCCCGCCGTGGTGATGCCGCGCGCCCCCATCTACCTGTATGTGCCGCCGGGCCATGCCAAGAACTGGGGCAAACATTGTGCCCGCTACAACGCCTGCAGCCAGCCGGTGTACTTTGTGCAAGAGCCGCCTCCACGCCGTGGCAACCCGTACCAGGGCCCGCGCGGACGCGATGACCTGCGCTGGGACGACGACCACGGGCGCGGTGGCAAACACGACCGTGACCATGACCGTGGGCATGGCCGGGGCGAAGGCCGTGGCAAGGGCCATGGCAACCGGGACTGAGCGGCCTTCTCAACCTGGGGCTGCAACCGTATTGAGCCGGGCGCAGCCCCGCACCACACCCTGTTTGCGCCACCGCAGAGCCTGTGGGGGCGCCTGCGGTTAAGCTCGGGCCCCTATGGCCCAAGTCTCCTTTTCTCCCCCTTTCACCACACCGTCTGACGTCGCCAGCCAACTGCGCAGCAGCGGCTTTGCCGTGCTCGGTCCCGCGGCCGTTGCCGAGTGGGTTGGCTGTGATCTGTCTGCTCTGCAGGCCTTGAACAGCGACTGGGCAGCCTTGCCGCCCGATGAGTTCTTGAAGGACGGTGGCCGCTACCGGCGTCGTCGCCACGCCTGCTTTGTGCTGCAAGGTGGTCAGATGCAGCAGGTGCCGCACCGCGCCCACTGGCAGCCGGTTGAGTACAACGCGTTGCATGGTGGCATGGAGCGCTGGTTTGCGCCCATGGAGCCCGCCACGGTGGCGCAGCCCGTGTGGCAGCAATTGCTGGCCGCGCTGGCGGGTGTGTCGGACGCCGTGTTTGCCGGGCCGCAGGCACCGGTGCCCTGGTTTGTAGAGGCGCACCAGTTTCGCATCGACACCACCGACGGCATTGGCCGCCCCACACCCGAAGGTGCCCACCGCGACGGGGTGGATCTGGTGGCGGTGTTTCTGGTGGGGCGCGAAGGCGTCAAGGGTGGTGAGACGCGTGTGTTTGAGGCCAACGGCCCTGCCGGGCAGCGCTTTACGCTGACCGAGCCGTGGTCGCTGCTGCTGCTGGACGATGCGCGCATGATCCATGAGTCCACCCCCATCCAGCCGCTGGCCGAAGGGGGCTACCGCGACACCCTGGTGGTGACCTGCCGACGGGGCAACTTTCAGGGCGCAGACGTGGTGGGGCTGGCGCCATTGGGGACTTGAACGCCCTCCGCAGGAGTGCATCCGATTTGATGCGAATCAAGATGCGCGGTAAGGTAGGCGTTCACACTGATCACTGTGGGGCCACAAGCCCGTCACACCATTCAACCCAAGGAGATGCACCATGTTCAAGCACATTCTGGTTCCTGTCGATGGTTCCAAGACCTCGATGCTGGCCGTATCCAAGGCCGCAGGCCTGGCCAAGACCTTCGGCAGCGCCGTCACGGCGGTGTACGTGATCGACCCGTATCCCTTCACTGGCGTGGGCGCTGACTTTGCCTACGGCCAGGCGCAATACATCAGTGCCGCCACGGCCGAGGCCAATGCAGCGCTGGATGCCACCAAGAAGGCCATGGCCGATGCGGGGGTGCAGGTCACCGCCGTGGTGGGCGAGGGCCATGCGGTGCACGATGGCATTTTGCGGGCCCTGGAGGGCTCGGGCGCCGACCTCATCGTGATGGGCTCACACGGCCGTCGTGGCCTGGAAAAGCTGGTGCTGGGCAGCGTCACGCAGCGTGTGCTGGGTGTGGTGCACATCCCCGTGCTGGTCGTGCGGGACTGAGTGCCCTTGCCTCATGAAAAACGGCTCCGAAAGGAGCCGTTTTTATTTCAGTTCTCGATGACGCTGCGCACCACCCGTAGCCATCTGCGCTTGGAATAGGCACGCCCCAGGCCAGTGCACCCGTGGAGCTGGCTTTGCCAGTCCACCGGGTGCGTCCCCCTCCAGGGGGAAGGCGCGAAGCGCCTCAGGGGGTCACTCAATCTTTGCGCCAGAGGCTTCAACAATGCCCTTCCACTTGGCGTAGTCGGTCTTGAGCAGGGTATTGAACTGAGCGGACGACATGGCCTCCGGCTCGGCGCCTTGGGCATGGATGGCGGCCTTCATTTCGGGGGTGGTCAGCAGTTTGTTGATTTCTGCGTTGACGACGTTCACCACGGTGGCCGGTGTGCCGGCGGGAGCAAACACGCCGTACCAGGTGCTCACATCAAAGTCTTTGAAGCCCGACTCGGACACGGTGGGTACCTCGGGCATGGACGAACTGCGCTTGGCCGAGGTCACGGCCAGCGGGCGCAACTTGCCCGACTTGATCTGGGCCATGGCCGACGGCACCGAGGACATGAGCAGGTCCACGTTGCCGGACAGCGCATCCATCAGCGCAGGGTTGGAGCCCTTGTACGGGATGTGGCTGAGCTTGATGCCCGCAGCCTTCTCGAACAGGTCGCCCGCCAGATGGATGGAGGTGCCGTTGCCGGGCGATCCGTAGGTGATGGTGCCGGGCGCAGCCTTGGCGGCAGCCACCACGTCGGCCAGCGTCTTGAACTTGGAGTTCGCGCTGGTCGCAATGACCACGGGCGTGTAGGCCACATGGGCCACGGCGGTCAGGTCCTTGGTGGGGTCCCAGGGCAGGTTCTTGTAGAGCCAGGGGCCGATCACCAGGTTGTCTTTCTGGCCCATGACGAGGTCATAGCCCGTGGGCGCGGCCTTGACGGCCTCGCCAATGCCGATGGTGCCGCCCGCGCCGGCCTTGTTGTCTGCCACCACGGTCCACTTGGCGCCTTCGGTGAGCTTGGTGGCCACCAGGCGCGACAGGATGTCGGTGCCGCCGCCGGGTGGGAAGGGCACGATCAGGCGGATGGGCTTGGTGGGGTAGGCCGCTGCCGGTGCGGGCGCCTGTGCGTGGGCCGTGGTACCCAGCGCAAAGGCGAGGGCGGTGAAGGAAAGCAGGGTGCGAATCATAGTGAGCAATGTCTCCGTCGTTTCATGGGATGTGCAGGCCGCCGTTCGGGGCCCACTACACGGCTGATCTGGGTCAGCGGGCGCCAATGATCGCTGATCACCGGCGGCGGCTGCCTTGCCAATAGCGGGTGGCAGCATCGCCGCTGGCGATGGCGTTCTGCGCAACCCGCAGTCCCCTGTCAGTTGCCAGATGGCAGGTTCAGAGGCGTTCAAAAATGGCCGCAATGCCCTGGCCGCCGCCAATGCACATCGTCACCAGCGCGTAGCGGCCCTGGATGCGTTGCAACTCGTAGATGGCCTTGACGGTGATGAGCGCACCGGTGGCGCCGATGGGGTGGCCCAGCGAAATGCCCGAGCCGTTGGGGTTGACCTTGGCCGGGTCCAGGCCCAGGTCCTTGGTCACTGCGCAGGCCTGGGCGGCAAAGGCTTCGTTGGCTTCGATCACGTCCAGGTCGTTGATGGTGAGGCCAGCCTTCTTCAGCGCCAGTTGCGTGGCGGGCACGGGGCCAATGCCCATGTACTTGGGGTCCACTCCCGCATGGGCATAGGCCACCAGGCGGGCCAGGGGCTTGGCGCCGCGCGCCTTGGCCGCGCCAGCCTCCATCAGCACCACGGCGGCGGCGGCGTCGTTGATGCCCGATGCGTTGCCTGCGGTCACCGTGCCGTTTTCCTTGATGAACACGGGCTTGAGCTTGGCCAGGTCTTCCATCGTGGCGCCGGGGCGGAAGTGCTCGTCGGTGGCGTACAACACGTCGCCCTTCTTGCTCTTCAAGGTGACGGGGACGATCTGGTCCTTGAACACGCCAGCCTGCGTGGCGCGCTCGGCGCGGTTGTGGCTTTCGACTGCCAGCTTGTCCTGGTCTTCGCGGCTGATGCCCCACTTGGCGGCGATGTTCTCGGCCGTCACACCC
Organism: Acidovorax benzenivorans; assembly: GCF_028680575.1. Lineage (GTDB taxonomy): Bacteria > Pseudomonadota > Gammaproteobacteria > Burkholderiales > Burkholderiaceae_C > Acidovorax > Acidovorax benzenivorans. The sequence continues at coordinate 71,223 of NZ_JAPCKI010000015.1, forward strand.
ATGTGGATGTTGTGGAAGGGGTCGTGCAGCGCGCCGATCATCATGTCCACCATCTTGGTGTCGCCCATGCGGGCGCCCCAGCGCATGTTCAGGCTGGCAAAAGGCACGCGGCTCATGTTCTCGGCACCACCGCCAATCGCTACATCGGTGTCGCCCAGCAGGATGGACTGGCTGGCGTTGACGATGGCCTGCAGGCCCGAGCCGCACAGGCGGTTCACGTTGAAAGCAGGCGTGCCTTCGCCGCAGCCGCCGTGGATGGCCGCCACGCGCGACAAGTACATGTCCTTGGGCTCGGTGTTGACCACGTGGCCAAACACCACGTGGCCCACGTCCTTGCCCTCTACGTTGGCGCGCGCCAGCGATTCGCGCACGACGAGCGCGCCCAGATCGGTGGGGGGCACGTCCTTGAGGCTGCCGCCAAAGGTGCCAATGGCGGTGCGCACTGCGCTGACGACGACGACTTCACGGGTCATGGGGAGGTCCTTTCAGTTGAATTTCAGGTCAAATTGGCCGCTAGCGCTTGTCCATAATGCGCGAGTAGCTATAAAAACAGGAGTATCTGGGCTTCATGCATCCCTGACATCGGCCACTGGGTTGGTGCCGAAGTCTGCGCGCTCCAGCCAGGCGAGCACGCGGATAGCGGCGTCGGCAGGCGATGTGAGCTGGCCACCCGTCTTGAGGTTGGCGAAATTCTGGCGGTCCGGGAAGGCGGCCGGGTCGGCACCGCGCAGCTGGACCTGCATGTCGGTGTCGATCACACCGGGAGCCAGCGAGCATACCTTGGCACCATGGGGCTTGATGGCTTCGTCCAGCGCCACGCAGCGCGTGAAATGGTCCATGCCCGCCTTGGCGGCGCAGTACGCGGCCTGTGAGGCCATGGCCCGGCGGCCCAGGCCTGAGGAGATGTTGAGCACCTTGCGGGGTACCGTCCAGCTGTCCGTTGCGCCCAGAAACGCGGCGGTCAGCTGCATGGGCGCCTCCAACCCTACACGCAGGGCGGTGGCCAGGTCGTCCACATCGCTGCCTGACAGCGGCGCAATGCGCGGGATCATGCCCGCGTTGTTGATGAGGGTGGCGCTGGCAAACGCCTGTGGGCCTTGGGCTTGCAGCCACGCTTGCAGCTTGTGGGCGGCCTGCTCGCCCTGCGACAGGTCTTGTTGCCACTGTTCGAGGGTGACGCCTGCGGCCCGGGCCTCGGTGGCCAGGTCGTCATTGGCACTGCGCGCGATGCAGATCAGGGTGTTGCCGCTGCGCAAAAGCTGCTGGGCCATGGCCAGGCCCATGCCGCGCGATGCGCCGGTGAGGATGTAGAGGTGGTTTTGAGGCATCCCGCCATGTTACTGCGCAGTACACAGGTCCGGGTACTGCTACAGGCGCGGGGGAGACTCCAGCGCAGCCAGCAGCAGTGCCAGCCGCGTGTCCAGCGCCGCCAGGTCGGCCGCCTTGAGGGCTGAGAGGATGCGGTGTTCGTTGGCCACATGGGCTTCCACGGCGCGGTCGATCAGTTCCAGCCCCTGGGGCGTGAGCTGCACCAGCGAGCTGCGTGCGTCGGCGGGGTTGGGCAGGCGTTCGATCCAGCCTTGGGCCTCAAGCTTGGTCATGCGATGCGTCATGGTGCCAGAGGTGACCATGAGGGTGGAGAACAGCGTGGTCGGGGCCAGGCAGTAGGGTGCGCCACTGCGGCGCAGCGTGGCCAGCATGTCGAACTCCCAACTGCTCAGGCCGAACTCGGCAAAGGTTTCGTCGAGCCGCCGCTCCAGCAGCACGGCGCAGCGCTTGATGCGCCCGATGGGGCCCATGGGGCTGGCGTCCAGGTCGGGGCGCTCGCGTTGCCACTGGGCCAGGATGGCATCGACGGCATCGGGTTGGCGTGTGGTGACCATGAGGGTGTGTGGGTTGATTTATCTTGAATTCGAGATTGTATGGTAGAGTTTTTGTCTTGATATAAAGATAAATAAATGACTTCTGCACGTTCTTTTGAAAGTTCTTCAGCACGTTCTGTTGCCTGGTTGGATGCGCTCACCACGGCCCTCGGGCCGGTCATCTGGGGCTCGACCTACATCGTTACCACTGAGCTGCTGCCGCCCGACAGGCCTTTTACCGCCGCGCTGCTGCGCACCTTGCCTGCCGGTTTGCTGCTGGTGTTGTGGTGCCGCCGCTGGCCGGCCTGGGGCGACTGGGTGGGGTGGCGGCGCCTGTTGGTGCTGGCGGCGTTGAACATTGGCGTGTTCCAGGCGCTGCTGTTTGTGGCGGCTTACCGGTTGCCCGGTGGCGTGGCCGCGGTGGTGGGGGCCGTGGGGCCACTGGTGGTGATGGGCCTGACCTGGGCGCTGGACCACCGGCGACCGCCCGGGCTGGCGCTGGTGGCCGGGGCGCTGGGTGTGCTGGGCATGGCGGCGCTGCTGTTGTCGCCCGGTGCGCGCTGGGACATGGTGGGTGTGGCCGCCGCGCTGGTGGGCACGTTGTGCATGGCGGCAGGCACGTTCTGGTCGCGGCGCTGGCGGTCTGACCTGCCGGTGCTGGCGTTTACCGGCTGGCAGTTGTTGGCGGGCGGCGTGATGCTGGCGCCTGTGGCCTGGGCGGTGGACCCGCCTTTGCCTGCGCTCACCCCCACCAACATCGCGGGTTATCTGTACCTCAGCCTGGCGGGTGCGCTGGTGGCCTATGCGCTGTGGTTCCGTGGCATTGCGCGCTTGCCGTCGGTGGCTGTGTCGTCGCTGGGGCTGCTGAGCCCCGTCACGGCCGTGCTGTTGGGTTGGGCACTGCTGGGGCAGTCCATGACGGGCGTGTCGCTGATGGGCATGCTGGTGGTGCTGGCGAGCATCCTGGCGGTGCAGTGGGCGATGTCGCGCGCCGTGCCGCCGGCCGGGCGCTGACCAGCAAATATTGTTTGCTATTGAATAGATAGCGTTTGGTGCTTATTCCACTAGCGCTAACGGGCAATTTGGCTAGAAATCGGCCGCCCACTCCAGCGCTACCTGCTCCCTGGTGGTGGGGTGCGCAAAGGCCAGATGACTGGCATGCAGCAGCAGGCGCGGGGCTTGCGCCAGTGTGGCGGCATCGGCGTACAGCGCGTCGCCCAGGATGGGGTGGCCAATGGCGGCCAGGTGCACACGCAGCTGGTGGGTGCGGCCGGTGATGGGCTCCAGTTCGATGCGGGTGGTCTGGGCCGCCGCATCGTGCGCCAGGGCGCGCCAGCGGGTCAGGCTGGGTTTGCCCACGGCATGGTCGATGACGCGCAGCGGGCGGCGCTCCCAGTCGGCAGCGATGGGCAAGTCGATCTCGCTCCAGTTGCCGTCAGCCGTGCCCAGCAGCCCCTGCACCACGGCCTGGTAGCGCTTGTGCACTTGGCGCTCGGCAAAGGCGTGGCTCAGGCGTCGCTGTGCGTCGATGTGGCGGGCCATGAGCACCAGGCCCGATGTGGCCTGGTCCAGCCGGTGCACGATGAGTGCCCCGGGCCAGCGCTGCTGGGCGCGGGCGCTCAGGCAGTCTTGCTTGTCGGGGCCCCGGCCGGGCACGCACAGCAGGCCCGAGGGCTTGCACAGCACCAGCAGGTCGTCGTCTTCGTACAGCGCCTCTACGCCAACTGCCACGGGTTCAGGCAGGGTCATGGCCCACGATCAGGCGCTGCACGGTGGCGCAGAGTTCTTCCACGTCGTTGGGTTTATGGATCAAGGCCTGGGCGCCTTCGGCCAGCGCGGCCTGTTCGATCTCTGCCGTCACATAGCCCGAGGCCAGGGCCACGGGCAGGTCGGGGCGGATGAGGCGGGCCTCGCGCACCAGGTCCACGCCACAAAAGCCGGGCATGTTGTAGTCGGTGACCAGCAGGTCATAGGCCTGCGGGGCGGCCCGTAGCGCGGCTGTGGCCTCGTGCGGGTCGGTGTAGCCGCTGACCTCGTAGCCCCGTCGGCGCAACAGGCGTTGCACCAAAAAGACCAGGGCCTGGTCGTCGTCCACGTACATCACGTGGTGCTTCTTGCCCGGTGCACTGCTGGGGGCTTCGGCGGCCACTGGCGCAGAGCCCGTGGCCGCCAGCGGTGCCGCCTGCGCGGCAGGGCTGAGCTGCGCACCCGCACCGGTGGCCACCGGAAAGTACAGCGTGAAGCGGCTGCCCTGGCCTGGCGCGCTTTGCACATCCACGCCGCCTTCGTGCGTGCGCATCACGCCATGCACCACCGCCAGGCCCAGGCCGGTGCCCTGGCCCACGGGCTTGGTGGTGAAGAAGGGCTCGAAGATGCGCGCAAGCAGGGCCGCGTCCATGCCGGGGCCGGTGTCGCGCACCGTCAGTGCCACGTAGTCGATGGGCGCGAGGCCCAGGCGCTCGGTCAGGCGCTGGTCGGGCTGCACCGTGGCGGCCTCTACGTGGATGCTGCCGCGCTCGGCGCCCTGGCTCTGAATGGCATGGACTGCGTTGGTGCACAGATTGAGCAAGGCTTGCTCGACCTGTGTGGCATCGGCCAGCACCGGTGGCAGGCCTGCCTGCAGCTGCATGTGCAGCTCAATGGCCGGGGGCAGGGTGACGCGCAACAGGCGCTCGGTGTCGTGCACCACTTCGGCCAGCGACACGGCCGAGCGCTGTGGCGGCTCGTTGCGGCTGAAGGTGAGGATCTGGCGCACCAGGTCGCGCGCGCGGCGGCCAGCCTTGTCGATCTCCAGCAGGCTCTCCAGCACGGGCGAGCCTGGCACGCAGTCGGCTTTGGCCAGTTCCACATTGCCCAGGATGGCGCCCAGGATGTTGTTGAAGTCGTGCGCAATGCCCCCGGCCATGGTGCCCACGGCCTGCATCTTGTGCGACTCGCGCAGCTGGGCTTCCAGCTCATTGCGGTGCGCCTCGGCCTTCTTGCGACCGGTGAGGTCGCGCGCGAACACGGTGGTGGTCTCGCCGTCGGCATGGCGCTCGAACGACACACTGACCTCCACCGCCAGCTCTTTGCCGCTGGCGGTCAGCGCGGTCATCTCGCCCAGCAGGGCCTGCGTGGTGAGCTGGGCAAACGCGAGGGCCTGCGCTGCGTCGGGCAGAAAACGGTCCAGGGTGCTGCCCAGCGCGTCGCTGGCGCTGCACTGGAACAGCGCCGCCGCCGTGGGGTTGAACACGGTGATGCGCTGGTGCTGGTCCACGCAGATGATGGCGTCCAGCGCGGAGTTGATGACGGCCTCCAGCCGCTTTTCGCTGGCGCGGATCTGCTCGTTGCGCTGCTGCAGGGTCTCGGCGCTGTGCTGCAGCGCCTGGCGCTCGGCCAGCAGCGGGCCCTGGTCGATCACGGCGCACAAGAACTGCGACAGCGGCGGGCCGCTGGTCTGCGGCGCGTCGATGTGGGCGATGTGCAGGTCGCCGGTGATGCGCGTGGCATCGCTGATGGTGAACACCACCTCCTTGACCTCGCTGTGCCCCAGGTCCTGTGCTTGGGCAAAGGCCTCGCGCACGCGGGCGGCGTCTTGTGGGCACACAAAGGGCATCAGCGCGGTCAGGGGCCGGTCGCGTTCGGTGGGCTGGAAGGACCGGTGCGCCATCGAGTTGGCCTGCACCACCATGTCTTGGTCGTCCACCACCATGAGGGCCAGGGGCACGCTGGCAAACAGGGTCTCGAAGCGTTCGTACGCGCTCTCGGCCACGGCCTGGCTGTAGCGCAGCACCTTGTTCTGGTTTTCCAGCTCGCCCTGGTAGGCGCGCAGCTCGGCCACCAGGCCCTCCGCCGATGCGCCGGGGGTGCGGGGATGGGGGGCGGGCGGGCGCGGCGCGGGCTCTGCGGCTGCACTTTGGCGGCCTGCAGGGTCCAGAAAAGACAGGTCGGGTTCACTCATGAAGGTGCGCGTTCAGCCGGGGGCTCACCCGGGCAATCACTGCGCATGAGTGTACGCCCGCCTGTCTGGGGGACACGTGATGGCATCTGCGCCAAAACGCCTGATTACAGCGTGCCACCGGATCGATTGTTGATGAATTGCGAACAATCCTTTTCTTCGGCAGGGCTTACCGAACCGAAGCCTGGTGCCTACAGTTCCACCATCAACGCATCCATCGATCCATCACCTCTTTCAGGACCTTGCCATGACCATCGACACATCCGCCGCCCAACCCCTGCTGAACAAGCTGCAATGGCGCTACGCTGCCAAGAAGATGAACCCCGCCAAGGCGGTTCCGCAGGACAAGGTGGAGCGCATTCTCGAAGCCGCGCGCCTGGCACCTACTTCCAGCGGCCTGCAGCCGTTCGAGATCATCGTGGTGACCGACCCCGCAGTGCGCGCCCGCATCCAGCCCATCGCATGGAACCAGGCGCAGATCACCGACGGCTCGCACTTGCTGGTGTTTGCCGCGTGGGACAACTACACCGCCGACCGCATCAACATGATGTTTGACCTGACCAATGACCAGCGTGGCTTCAAGAACGAAGGCTGGGAAAACTACCGCCAGATGCTGCTGAGCAGCTACCCCCAGCGCGATGCCGAGCTCAACTTTCAACACGCGGCACGCCAGGCCTACATCGGCATGAGCGCAGCGCTGATTGCCGCCGCGTTTGAAGAGGTGGATTCCACCCCCATGGAAGGCTTCGATCCCAACGCGCTCGATGAGATCCTGGGTCTGCGTGCACGTGGCCTGCGCAGCGTGTCCATCCTGCCGCTGGGCTACCGTGCCGATGAAGGCGACTGGCTGGTGAGCCTGAAGAAGGTGCGCCGCCCCCGCGAGCAGTTCGTGACCGAAGTCTGAGTCGTTCGCTTTCAGGCATCAACAAGGCCGGGCAGCAGCTGCCCGGCCTTTTTTGCGTGTGCGGCATCAGCGCATGGCAGGCGCCGCATCCGTTACGCGGCGCATGGGCGTCAGCACCAAGGCCAGCGCAGCCAGCACCACCAGCGTGCCGCCGCTGGCCGCAAATAGCTGGGGCAGCGTGACGCTTTTCATCACCCAGCCGGTGACGGCTGCGGAAATGGGGGCCAGGCCCATGAAGATGAACATGAACAGGCTCATCGCGCGGCCCAGCAGAGCGGGTGGTACGCGCTGCTGGATCCAGGTGAACACGCTCACCTGCATGAAGCCGCCGAGCAGGCCGATGACCAGCATCAGCGCCGCACCTTGCCACACGGCGGTGATCAGCCCCATGGGCATGAACAACGCACCGATGATGGCATCGAACGCCAAAATGGTCAGGCCCAGGCTGCCGAACCGCAGCCGGGGCACCATGCCCGACACCACCATGCCCAGCAGCGTGCCCGCGCCATGGGCGCCCACGATGATGCCGAAGGCGGCGGCACCCAGCTGGGGGCTGCTGCTGGCCAGCACCGGGATGGCGATGTGGATAGGGCCCATGATGAACAGGGCGATGGCGCTCCAGTACAAGAAGCAGGTGCGCAGCTCGCTGTCGCGCCAGAAGTGGCCCAGGCCCTGCGCCACCGAGGCCAGCACCGCTTGCGGCGCAGCGGCGGGGGGCGACATGCCCGCATGCGTCTGCACGTTGGAGAGCGTCCAGGCAGACACGGCGAAGCTCAGCGCATCGAGCGCAAAGGCCAGGCCGATGCCGGTGGCGTTGGCATGGGCTGGTGCATCGGAGGCAGCCTTGATCGCGTCGCCCGCACCAAACAGTGCAATCAACAGCCCCGCCAGCAAGGGCCCCAGGAACATCGTCAACTGCCGCAGGCCCAGGCTGATGCCGTTGGCGGCCTGCAACTGAGGGCGCGCCACCACGGACGGCATCATGGCCGTGCCTGCAGGAATGCTGAAGGCCGTGGCCAGGCCAATGCCCAGCGACAGCGCGTACACCATCCACAGCGACAGCGTGCCCGCAAACACCAGCCCCGCCAGTGCGGCCAGCAGCACCAGGTTGACGTATTTGGTGATCATCAGCACCTGCTTGGGCGAATGGCGGTCCACCAGCGCGCCACCGATCAGGATGAACAGTGCGCGCGGCACGCTGATGAGGGCCAACACGGTGCCCAGCACCAGGGTGTCACCAGTCATCTGCAGCACCAGCCAGGGCAGCGCGATCAGCGTGAACTGGTCGCCCAGCATGGATAGGGCTGAGCCGCCAATCATCCAGCGGAAGTTGCGGTCCTGCAGCAGCGCGGCGCGCGGGTCTGCGGACGGACTTGCAGGGCCCGTACCGGGTGGGTGGGCAGGGTGGGGTGCGGTGTCAGGTCGCATGGACAGGGTCTCCTAAAGAGTGACGGATGTGCGCCCGCCTGGTGAGCCATCGGCCCACGGCGGTAAAACGCACGCACAGGTGGTAGCTGGCAAGGCACAGGGCGGTGGTGGCCAGCACGTTGATCAGCATCTTGGCCAGGGCCGGAATCGGCAGGCCGTACAGCAGCGCACCCAGGCCGATCGTGAGCGGCAGATGCACGAGGTACACCCAGTACGAGCTGTCGGCCAGGTAGGCCAGCCAGGCGCGGGGCTGGCCGACATGGCGCAGAAAGAGCCCAATCAGTGCAAAGCTCCAGAGCCACGATGCGCTGTTGTAGGCCAATGCCATCCAGAACTGCAGGTGCCGGGTGGCAGACACGGGCGTGGCCAGCACGTCGGTAAAAGCCCCGGTGACCAGGACCAGCGCAAAGGCCGATGCCTCCGGCTGTGCCAGGACCTCGGACAGCAGCGCAGTGACCAGAAAGCCCACCAGCCCCAGGCCCGCCAGCGCAGGCCAGTGCCGTTCGTAGCGCGCCATCAGCGCCTTGCGGTGCACGTGCAGGCACAGGCCGAAGCTGTAGAACAGTCCGTTGTGAATCCACTCCGCCAAAGGCGGCAAGAAAGACCCGTTGGGCGTGACGATGCCATGGTCGTAGCCCGCGCCAATCCAGGCCAGCGGCAGCGTGAGCACCACCAGGCCCAAAGGGGTTCCACCCAGCCAGAGGGCACAGCGCTGCAGCGCCTGCTGCACCGCTGCGGGCAAGGCGCGCACGGCAGTCCATGCCACCGGCGTCAGAACCGCCAGCCACAGCAGCATCCACAAAAACCACAGGTGCATGGTGGCTGGGCCCTGGGGCACGTTGGGGCCTCGGGGCAACAGGCTGCGATCCACACCCCAGGTGCCATAGGCCATGCGGTGCAGGAACAGCAGCCCGAGCAGCGCGCAAGCGACGAACAGCGGTGGCCAGAACAGCGCAAACGGCAGGCCCAGGCGGCGCAGCCGGTTGCGCACCATGCCGGTCAGCCCATGCCGGTGCACCAGCGCCGCCACAAAGAACCCGGCGAGGATAAAAAACAAGGGCATGCGGAAGGCATGAATCACAGCCACCAGCAGGTCTGCCAGAGAGCTGGACTGGTCGTCGTGCCAGGGCAGGGGTGAGGGCCGGCTCATGTAGATGACCGAGACATGCAGCACGATGCCCAGCCACATCATGGTGGCGCGCAGGTTGTCCAGGGCGTGCACCCGCCGGGTGGGGGTGGAGGGGCCGGGGGAGGAAGTCGATCCGTTCATGGGGGCCGACTGTGGGGCCTCACGTTGCGTGAGGGTCAAGCACTTTTCAGTGGTTTTTTGGAGACTGTGTGATCGTCTCAGCGGTGCGCGGAGACCTCAGCGGCGCCACGGCAGGGGTCGGCATCGCTTGCGCCAGCGCCGCCTGCAGGTAGGTGCGCACGGGGGCACTGAGGGGTGAGCCTGCTTGCAACAGCGGCTCGTTGGCCGACGCCGTGAGCAGCTTCTGGCGCAATTGCGCATCGCCGCGGCTCAGCTGGTCGAACAGCGCATTCCAGCGCAGGGCGGCCGCCGCCGCATCGGCATGGTCTGTGGGCACTTGGCGGGCCAGCAACTGCTGTACGTCGCGCTCCAACGCCGCCCAGGCGGTGTGTGGCACGTGGCCCAGTGTGCGCAGGTCGTCGCGGGTCAGGTACTTCTCCAGCAAGGCCAGCCGCAGCTTGATGGCTGTTTCCACATACTCGATCATGTCGCCGGGTGGTGCGTGGTTGCGCCCCTGGGCGCTGGGCTCGGTGCGGAACATGTGGCCCCAGCGCTCCAGCAGGTCCAGATCGCCCCCCATCCAGTGCAGCATCAGTGCCATCCAGCGGTAGGCAAGTGCCTGCATCTCGGGCGTGTCGGGCTGCAGCTGGCGGTCCATGGCGCTGCGCACCAGGTCCTTGACAACCATCCAGTCGGCTTCGATCAGGCTCCAGTTGGTGAAGATCTGCTTGAGTTCTGTGGTGCTGAAGTATTTGCCATAGGTGGTCATGAGCGCGAGCGCTTCCAGCCAGTTACCCATATCAGGCTCGGCACCGGCCATGAGGCCGTCGCGCAGCATGGTCAGGCGCCCGCGCAGTTCGGTGGCCTGGGTGATCTGCTGGTCCAGCGCACGGATCTGCTGACCAATGATGCGCTGGGGCGCCACCCCTTCGCCCGCCAGCAACTCGGCGATGTCGCTGAGCGCCAAGCCCATCTGGCGCATGGTCTGGATGCCATGCAGTCGCTGCACATCGGCCTGGCTGTACAGGCGATACCCCGCGTCAGACCGGCCCGAGGGCTTGAGCAGGCCGATCTCGTCGTAGTGGTGCAGCGTGCGCACCGTGAGGCCGGTGCGCCGCGCGAGATCACCGACCTTGAGCAGCATGGGTTCAGCGGCCGATGGAGAGGAGTTCGATCTCGAAGTTCAGCGTGGCGTTGGGTGGGATCACGCCACCGGCTCCCCGGGCGCCATAGGCAATGCCGGGCGGGCAGGTCAGCTTGGCCTTGCCGCCTGGCTTCATGCGTTGCACGCCTTCGGTCCAGCAGGGAATCACGCCGTTGAGCGGAAACGAGGTGGGTTCGCCGCGCTTGTAGGAGCTGTCGAACTCCTTGCCGTCCAGGAACGTGCCCTTGTAATGCACCTTGACGGTGTCGGTGGCTTTGGGCGAGCCGCCCGTGCCGTCCTTTAGGGACTCATAGACCAGCCCGCTGGCCGTGGTGACGGGCTGGGATTGGGCGTGGGAAAAGGCAAAGGGGCTGGCCAGCAGGCCGGCGAATACGAGGACGGTGGAAAAGCGCACGGGTGTCCCTTGAAAGAGTAAAAAGGAAGAGGATGAATAAAAGGTTGCCTGCGGCATAAGCGCCTGCGCAGCGACAGCCGCGTGGGCGGCGTGCAAGTGTATAGGGCCGCTGCTTGGGTTGGTTCGCTGGACCAGGCAGTGATCTATGGGAACGCCACGCGACACAGCAGACGCCGCCAGGCACTGCACGGCCTGAATGGCTTGCGCATGGGGGAATGGAATGGTGACGCGCCCTATCGCCCATCCGTTGCGGGCGCGTTAACACCTGTTAATGCGCTACGCCTGGGCCGCAGCAACACTGCCGCTGCGGCCGATGGGCGCCGCTGGTAGATGAATGCGGGGCGTGGACATGTTTTCAAATGGGGGCCCAAAGCAGCTGGGCCGGAGGGAGTTTTTGGGCGCGTTGGCGGTTGGTGGGGCCAGCGCTGCCGGGCAGGCCGCGCCGCCGTTGGCTACAAGCCTGCCTGAACCCATGGCCCGCCCAGGCGGTGCAGACCTGGCCTACGGCCTGCCCGCACCCGAGGAGGCGCATGTGGAACGCGCGCTGTCGATGACCGCAGGCTTTCCGGTGTGGCGCACGCCGTTGCAGCGCCAGCGCGGCGTCATCACCCCCAGCGGGCTGCATTTTGCGGTGCATCACAACGGTGTGCCAGAGATCGACCCGAGGCGGCACGTGCTGCTTCTGCACGGCCTGGTAAACCAGCCGCTGCGCTTTGATCTGGAGCGCTTACTGCGCTACCCCATGGTCAGTCGCGTGCATTTTCTGGAATGTGCGGGTAATTCTGCGGCCAATGCGCTGTCGCCCACCGCGCTGGATCAGACCCTGGGCGAAATCGCAGGCGAGGTGTCCTGCTCGGAATGGACGGGCGTGCCGTTGTCCTACCTGCTGCGCGAGGCGGGTCTCAAGGACACCGCGCAGTGGGTGGTGGCCGAAGGCGCCGACGGTGGGTCGCACAGCCGCAGCCTGCCGCTGAAGGCGCTGCTCGAAGACGGCATGGTGGCACTCTTCCAGAACGGCGAGCGCCTGCGGCCCTCACAGGGCTACCCCATGCGCCTGTTCATGCCCGGCTGGGAGGGCAACGTCAACATCAAATGGCTACACCGGCTGGAGGTGACCGACGCCCCCGCCTACACCAAAGACGAGTCGGGCCTGTACACACAGGTGCTGGCCGACGGGGGCATCGAACGCTTTGCTTTCCACATGGAGGTCAAGTCGGTGATCACGCATCCCTCGGGGCAGCAGCGGCTCCACGAGCCCCATGGGTTCTATGAAATCTCGGGCCTGGCTTGGTCAGGCCGGGGGCGTATCGCGCGGGTGGATGTGTCGGTGGACGGGGGGCGCAGCTGGACACCGGCGCAGCTGCATGCGCCGGTGCTAGACCGGGCCTTCACCCGGTTCACGCTGCCCTGGCAATGGAGAGGCCACCGGGCTGAGCTGATGAGCCGGGCCACCGATGAACAAGGCCGCACCCAGCCGCTGCGCAGCGAATGGAAGCGGCGCTACGCCATGCACTCGTTCAACCACTACAACGCGGTGCAGGCCTGGCGCGTGCAGGTCGACGGCCGGGTGGAGAACCTGTATGCATGAAAACGATTGCTGCCGACTACAGCCCGGCTTACGGGCCGCTCTGCGACGGGGTGTTGCTACGGTCAGGGCTGCGGTTGTGGCGGCGTTTGTGGGGCTGCTGAGTGTGGGCTGGGCCAGCGAAACGCAGACCGCTGCGGCGCCTTCCTCGCTGCCGCCGCAGGTTATCGGCTTGGGGCTACCCGCTGCGCCTGCTGAGGTGGAGCGGTATGCCATCACTATCTTCCCCGATGGCCGCAACCTGCCGGCGGGCCGAGGCAGCGTGGGGCAGGGCGCCAGGCTGTATGCGATGCACTGCGCGGCCTGCCACGGTGCGCAGGGCATCGAGGGGCCCGCCGCGCGCCTGGTGGGCACGGATGGCTTCATCGGCTGGACCGATCCGCTGCGACCCCTGCGCGTGCGCAAATACCCGTTGCAGGTGCTCTCGGTGGGGGCGATGTGGCCGTATGCCACCACCGTGTTCGACTATGTGCGCCGGGGCATGCCGCTGTACGCGCCCAAGAGCCTGAGCGATGACGAGGTGTATGCCGTGACGGCCCACCTGCTGCACTGGAACGGACTGGTGGCCGCCAACGCGGTGATGGACAAGGAAAGCTTGCCCCAGGTGGTGATGCCGGGGCGGGCTCGCACCGTTAGTGCGTGGCCGCTGGCGCGGTGAGGTCTGGGTGTTTCAGCCGTTGCGCGCTGTGTCCACCATGCCCAGCCGGGCGCGGATGCGCGACAGCGATACGGGCGAAATGCCCAGGTAGCTCGCCACGTGGTGTTGCGGCAGGTGCAGGGCCAACTCGCCGTGCGCGGCCAGAAAGGACTGGTAGCGCACCTCGGGTGGGTGGCTCAGCAGATCGGCCTCGCGTTGGGCTTGTTGCTGGAAGACATAGCCTAGGGCTTGCTCCAGCGGCGGCCCGATGTGGGGAAAGTGGCTCTGCCACTGTTGCAAGGTCGAATACGCCAGTTCCACCGCTTCGACCGGGGCGAGCGTCTCTATGGCGTAGGGGCTGGGCAGGGTCAGCGGCGGCGGGCTGCCAGCCACCCAGTGCCCAGGGCCGTGAAAGGATCGGTTGCGCTCGGTGCCGTGTTCGTTCAAGTAGAAAAACCGCACCATGCCGCTACGCAGGTGCCAGCACCGCGTGCTGGCCTCGCCTGCGACCTGCAGCACCGCGCCCGCGCTGAATTGGCGGCGGGGCAAGGCCTGCCACAGTGCAGCCAGGGCCGGGGTGGTCTGCAGCAGGGCCTCCAGCGCGGGGGGCTGGCAGACGGTGCAGGCGCTGGCCGCTGGCTTCACACCCACCCGTCAGGCGTAGTCCGCCACCGGGATGCAGCTGCAGCTCAGGTTGCGGTCACCCCACACGTTGTCCACGCGGCCCACGGGCGACCAGTATTTGTTGCTGCGCAGCGCGGCCACTGGGTAGGCTGCGGCCTCGCGGGTGTAGGGGCGGGCCCATTCGCCACTCAGCAGGCTTTCGGCGGTGTGTGGTGCGTTCTTGAGCGGGTTGTTGTCTTGCGGCAAGGCGCCGTTTTCGATCTGGCGGACCTCTTCGCGGATGGCGATCATCGCGTCGATGAAGCGGTCCAGTTCGAACAGGGTTTCGCTCTCGGTGGGCTCCACCATCAGCGTGTTGGGCACGGGGAAGCTCAGCGTGGGCGCGTGGAAGCCGTAGTCGATGAGGCGCTTAGCCACGTCTTCGGCCATCACGCCGCTGGTTTCCTTGAGGCCACGCAGGTCCAGGATGCACTCATGGGCCACATGGCCGTTTTCGCTCGCGTACAGCGTGGGGTAGTGGTCCTTGAGGCGGGCGCTGATGTAGTTGGCACTGAGGATCGCCGTCTCGGTAGCGGCCTGCAGGCCGTCCGCGCCCATCATGCGGATATACATCCAGCTGATGGGCAGTACGGCGGCATTGCCCAGCGGGGCGGCGCTGACGGCACCCACGCCACCCGCTACGCCTGCTGTGGCATGGCCGGGCAGGAAGGGCACCAGGTCTTGCACCACGCACACGGGGCCCACGCCGGGGCCGCCGCCGCCATGGGGAATGCAGAAGGTCTTGTGCAGGTTCAGGTGGCTCACATCGCCGCCGAACTCGCCAGGGGCGGCCACACCCACCAGGGCGTTCATGTTGGCGCCGTCCACATACACGCGGCCGCCATGGCTGTGCACCAGGGCGCACAGCTCTTTGACGCTGGTTTCAAACACGCCGTGGGTGCTGGGGTAAGTGATCATGACCGCCGCGAGGTTCGCGCTGTGCTGCTCGCACTTGGCTTTCAGGTCTACCAGGTCCACGTTGCCGCTGGCGTCGCAAGCGGTCACCACCACCTGCATGCCGGCCATCTGGGCGCTGGCGGGGTTGGTGCCATGGGCGCTGCTGGGAATGAGGCAGATGTTGCGATGACCGTCGCCGCGCGACTCGTGGAAGCCCTTGATGGCCAGCAGGCCGGCGTACTCGCCTTGTGAACCCGCGTTGGGTTGCAGGCTGATGCCAGCGTAGCCTGTGGCCTGGCACAGCCAGGCGCGCAGTTGTTCGTCCAGCTCCTTGTAGCCCACCAGCTGGTCAGCGGGAGCAAAAGGGTGCACGTTGGCGAACTCGGGCCAGGTGATGGGGATCATCTCGCTGGTGGCGTTGAGCTTCATGGTGCACGAGCCCAGCGGGATCATGCTGCGGTCCAGCGCCAGGTCCTTGTCGGACAGCTGGCGGATGTAGCGCAGCATGCCGGTTTCGGAGTGGTGGGTGTTGAACACCGGGTGCGTCAGATAGCTGCTGGTGCGGCGCAACTCGGCGGGAATGAGAGGCTCCACTCCCTTTTCAAAGGCATCGAAGGTGGGGAGTGCCTGGCCGTCCTTGGCGAAGATCTTCCACAGCAGCTCGATGTCGGCGCGTGTGGTGGTCTCGTCCAGCGAGATGCACAGGTACTCTTTGAAGTAGATCCGCAGGTTGGCGCCCAGGCTGATTGCCTTGGAAGCTATGGATTGTGTAGCGTTTTGGGTGTGCAGGCTCACGGTGTCGAAGGTTGCCTGTGCACGCACGGGCGCACCCAGTTGCTGCAGCCCTTGCGTGAGGATGGCGGTGTAGCTGGCCACACGCTGCGCAATGCGCTTGAGGCCTTCAGGGCCGTGGTACACGGCATACATGCTGGCAACCACGGCGGGCAGCACCTGGGCCGTACAGATGTTGGAGGTGGCCTTTTCGCGGCGGATGTGTTGCTCGCGTGTTTGCAGGGCCAGGCGGTAGGCGGGCTTGCCATGCACATCAACGCTGACGCCCACCAGGCGGCCTGGCATGGAGCGCTTGAATTCGTCGCGGCAGGCCATGTAAGCGGCGTGGGGGCCACCTGCGCCCATGGGCATGCCAAAGCGTTGGGTGGTGCCCACAACGATGTCGGCGCCTTGTTCGCCGGGTGGCGTGATGAGGGTCAGCGCCAGCAGATCGGCCGCCACGATGAAGGCGGCCTGCTTGGCGTGGGCCTTTTCCACATCGGCGCGCAGGTCGTCGATGCGGCCGCTGGTGGCGGGGTACTGGGCCAGCACGGCAAAGTAGTCGCCATCCAGCAAGGTGTTCCATTCGTCGGCCGAGTTGGCCAGGCGCACTTCCAGGCCCAGGGGTTTGGCGCGGGTCTGGATCACTTCAATCGTCTGCGGGTGTGCGTCGCCCGCCACCACAAACACGTTGCTCTTGGATTTCACCGAGCGCTTGGCCAGCGTCATGGCCTCGGCGGCGGCGGTGGCCTCGTCCAGCATCGATGCGTTGGCAATCGGCATGCCGGTGAGGTCGCACACCATGGTCTGGAAGTTGACCAGGGCTTCCATGCGGCCTTGCGAAATTTCGGCCTGGTAGGGCGTGTAGGCGGTGTACCAGGCGGGGTTTTCCAGAATGTTGCGCAGGATGACGCCGGGGGTGTGCGTGCCGTAGTAGCCCTGGCCGATGAAGCTCTTGAGCAACTGGTTCTTGCCCGCGATGGCCTTGAGTTCGGCCAGCGCTGCGGCCTCGGCGGCGGCGGGCGGCAGGTCCATGGCGCTGCTGCGTGCGATGGAGCGCGGCACGATGGAGTCAATGAGTGCGCGGCGCGAGGCCTCGCCAATCACCGAGAGCATGTGCGCTTCATCGGCCGCATCAATGCCGATGTGGCGGGGCAGGAATTCGGCGGCGTTTTCCAGCGCGGACAACGGCAGGGATGTGGACAGGTCGGCAGTCATGGCGGGCGTAGGGGTGCTATGAAAAGAGAAGCTGCTTGCGCTTGTATTTTGTGCGTTTCAAGGACTTTTGCCTTGAAACCCAATGGAATCAAGCGCTGGCAGCTATGGTTTTTGAAACCGGAGAGTGACCAAGTGCCAATCAGGCGTTGGCGGCGAAGGCGGTGTAGGCCGTTTCGTCCATCAGCTCGGCCAGCTGGCCCGCGTCGGCCAGCTTGACCTTGAAGAACCAGCCAGCGCCCAGCGGGTCGGTGTTGGCCAGGGCGGGGTCGGCGCGCAGGGCTTCGTTCACTTCCACGATCTCGCCCGCGACGGGCATGTACACATCGGCAGCAGCCTTCACGGATTCGACCACGCCTGCCACGTCGCCTTGGTTGAACGTGGCGCCCACTTCGGGCAGGTCCACAAACACCACATCGCCCAGCGCGTCTTGCGCGTGCACGGTGATGCCCACCACAGCGGCGGCGGCGTCAGCGGCGTTGATCCACTCGTGTTCTTTGGAAAATTTGACGGTCATGAGGGGCTCCTCGAAATGGGTTGAAAAGGGTTTGAAAAAGCGAAACCTGAATGTAGCGGCTGAAGCGGGGGCGGCGTATGACGCCCCATCGCCCCGCTGGCTTCAGCCGCGGAAATAGTTGGCGGGCGTGAAAGGCATGGCACGCACTTCCATCGGCACGGCCTTGCCACGCACGATGGCGTTCACGCGGGTGCCGATGGCTGCAAAGGCCGGGGTGACATAGCCCATGGCCACGGGTTCGTTCACTGTGGGGCCGAGCAGGCCGCTGGTCACTTCGCCAATCTTCTGGCCGTCGGTGCTCTGCAGCTCGGTGTGTTCGCGCACGGGCACGCGCTCCAGCGCGACCAGGCCCACGCGCTTGCGGGGCAGGCTGGCGGGGGTGTCGATCTGCGCGAGCACCTTGTCCGCACCGGGAAAACCGCCTGCGCGTGCACCGCCCGTGCGGCGCACCTTCTGAATGGCCCAGTTCAAGGCGGCCTCGGGCGGCGTGGTGGTGGTGTCGATGTCGTTGCCGTACAGGCACAGACCGGCTTCGAGCCGCAGCGAATTGCGCGCGCCCAGGCCAATGGGCTTGACCTCGGGCTGGGCTAGCAGCGCGCGGGCCAGGGTGTCGGCCTGCGCTGCGGGCACCGAGATTTCAAAGCCGTCTTCGCCCGTGTAGCCGCTGCGGGTCACAAAGCAGTCGCAGCCAGCGATGGTGAAGTGCCCCCCGGTCATGAACACCAGCTTTTCCACTCCGGGCGCCAGACGGGCGAGGGCGGTGACGGCCTGCGGGCCTTGCAGCGCTAGCAAGGCATGGTCAGGCATGGGTACCACCTTGCAGCGCTGGCCGATGCGGGCCTGGATGTGAGCGATGTCACCCACTTTGCAAGCACCGTTGACGATGACAAACAGCGTGGGCTCGCCATCCACGGTGCCTTGGTTGAAGAACATCAGATCGTCGATGACCGTGCCCTCATCGGTCAGCAGCAGGCCGTAGCGCTGCTTGCCCACCGGCAGGTCAATCACATCCACGGGCATCAGGGTTTCAAAGGCTGCAGCGGCATCGGGGCCGATGAGCTTGAGCTGGCCCATGTGTGAGACATCGAACAGGCCCGCAGCGCTGCGCGTGTGCAGGTGTTCGGCCATCAGGCCAGCGGGGTATTGCACAGGCATGGAATAGCCTGCAAACGGCACCATGCGGGCGCCCAGTTCGATATGCAGGGCGTTCAGGGGCGTGGTGAGCAGGGGGGCGGTGGCTGACATGGCGGACTCCGGGGCAAATAGGGGCCGCGACCACAGTGTGGCCACGGGATTTGCCCTGCTGTCCGCTTTACCTGAGAGATTCACCGCAGCGCCCTGGCTGGCCGTGCGGTTTGCTCCTTCGGTGGATGGATGCCACATTGCGATGCATGGGCGGTCCATCTCTCTCCAGCAAGGGAACGCCCGCATCACTGCGGGCGTTTGTCAGTCCTTTTGCCTGAGCGTTCGGCTGCTGCCTGCGCCTTCGGCGGTGCTGCGCGTCTTGGTGGCAAGACGGAGCACTCTCTCCTGACCCGGCGATTCTAACTACTTTGCGTAGACCCAATCGCGCAGCGCGAGCGAGATCGACGGCACATAGGTGATGACCAGCAGGCATACCAGGATCACGCCCACAAAGGGCAGCAGGTGTTTGACGATGCGGTCCAGCGATATGCGGGCCACCGTGCAGGCCGCAAACAGGTTGACCCCAAAGGGTGGTGTGATCATGCCCAGCGCCAGGTTCACCACCATGATCAGGCCGAAGTGCACGGGGTCCACCCCAAAATGCATGGCCACGGGCGCCAGGATGGGCGCCAGCACGATGATGGCGGCGCTGGTCTCGATGAACATGCCGATGAGGAACAGCGCTGCATTCACGCCCAGCAGGAACAGGGCAGGGGACTGCAGCACCGCCTCCAACCAGCGGCCGATGGCATCGGGCACACCAGCGCGTGTGATGAGGAACGCAAACAGCCCGGCATTGGCGATGATGAACATGATCACCGCCGACGAGATGGCTGACTTGCGCAGAATGGCGAACAAGTCCTTGAGCTTGATCTCGCGGTAGATGACCACGCCCACGATCAGCGCATAGAACACCGCCACGGCCGAGGCCTCGGTGGGCGTGAAGACGCCGCCGTAGATGCCACCGAGGATGATCACAGGCATCAGCAACGCCCACCCGGCCTGCAGCGTGGCCTTACCAAAAGGCATGCGGCCGTCCCCGTCGTTCTTGCCCCAGCCCTTGTACTTGCAGTACGCCCATACAAAGAGCATCAGGGCTGCGCTGATGAGCAGCCCTGGGCCAAAGCCCGCGATGAACAGCTCGCCAATCGACACCTCGGCACTCACGCCGTACAGAATCATGGGGATGGAGGGCGGGATGATTACACCCAGCTCAGCGCTGGTGGCCTGTAGCGCAGCCGCATAGCTCGTGGGGTAGCCGTGCTTGATCAGCGCCGGAATCAGGATGGCGCCAATCGCGAACGTGGTAGCCACCGACGAGCCCGACACGGCCGCAAAAATCATGCAGGTCAGCACGCAGGTCATGGGCAGACCGCCCTGCACGCCGCCGACGATGCTCTTGGCAAACTCGACCAAGCGGCGCGAGATGCCGCCGGTTTCCATCAGATTGCCCGCCAGGATGAAGAACGGGATGGCAGCCAGTGGAAACTTGTTGATCGCACCGAACATCTCCTTGACGGAAATGAGCATGTTCGCATTGGATGCCTGGATGCCCAGGATAGAGGCCAAACCGATGGACACTGCCACCGAGACGGTGAGTGCAAAGCACAGCACCATCGTTGAAATCATGACCAAACTCATTGGGCAGTCTCCAGTTCCATACGCAGGGGATCAATGAGGTTGCCAATGATGCCGATCACACAAAACAGCCCCCCCACCGGCATGGCGAGGTAGGCCCAGAACATGGACACGGATTCCAGCCCGGCCATGCTTTGCACGCCACCACGGCGCGCGTAGTCCCAGCCATACCAGATGATGATGCCGATCAGGGCCAGGGCGGCCAGAGCCACCACCCAGTCCAGCACCCGCTTGATGCGGGGCGGACTCCATCGGTACAGCACATCCACGCTCACCATCGCGCCCTGGCGAAAGGCGGCGGGGATGGCCAGGAACACCATCCAGATCAGGCTGAAGCGGATCAGAACTTCGGTCCATTCGGCGGGCTGCTCCAGCACAAAACGCGTCACGATCTGGAACATCCCCAGGGCAGAGGCCAGAGTGAGCATGGCGCAAGCGCCCAGCATGGCGATGAAGGTGGTCCATCGCTCGAAGGTGAGAAAAACATTTTTCATGGGGCAGTGCCAACCATGGGCAAGTGGTAAAAATTTGGAGGAATAAGAATAAAAACGCCCGATAGCGCAATGGCTACGGGCGTTGGGTGCTATTTTAGTAATAGCGTCTGCGGGGGTTACTTGACGTCACGGATCTTGTCGATGGCAGCCTTGCTGAACTGCTTTTCAAACTCGGCATTGACCGGCGCCAGTGCCGCCACAAATTTGGTCTTGTCCACGTTGTCGATCACGGTCATGCCTTTGGCGCGGAGGTCGGCCACGCCTTTGGCGTCGTCCTCGTCCACACGGGCGCGGTTGGCTTTGGTGCCTTCCTTGGCGGCATCGACGAAGGCCTGCTTGTCGGCCGCCGACAGTTTGTCGAACGCCGCCTTGTTCATCACAAAGATACAGGGCGAATACACGTGGCCGGTGAGCGTCAGGTGTTTTTGCACTTGGTCGAACTTGGCCGAGATGATGACCGACAGCGGGTTCTCCTGGCCGTCTACCGTGCCTTGCTGCAGCGCCGTGAACACTTCAGGGAAGGCCATGGGCGTGGTGATGATGCCAAAGCCCTTGTAGGCGGCGATGTGCACGGGGTTCTCCATGGTGCGCATCTTCAGGCCCTTCAGGTCGCCGGGCTCCTTCACGTCGCGCTTGCTGTTGGTCATGTGGCGGAAGCCGTTCTCGGCCCATGCCAACGCCTTGAAGCCCTTGGCGTCAAACTTGGCCAGCAGGTCTTGGCCAATAGGGCCATCCAGCACTGCGCGGGCATGTGCCTTGTCGCGGAACAGGAATGGCACGTCCAGGATCTTGGTCTCGGGCACAAAGTTGGGCACCGGGCCGGTGGAGCTGAACGCCAGCTCTTGCGTGCCCAGCTGCACGGCTTCAATCGATTCGCGCTCGCCGCCCAAGGCGCCGTTATAGAAGGTCTGCACCTTGTAGCGGCCGCCCGTGCGTTTTTCCACTTCCTTGGCAAACGTGTCGATGGCGACGCCCTGGTGGGAGTTCTGGGCCGTCGAGATGCTGATGCGCATGGTGGTCTGCGCGGCAGCGGTGGCCACAAAGCCGAGCGCGAGGCTCAGGCCAACGACGAGTTTGGTCAATTGCATGGTGTCTCCTGTTGATGGTGGGCCAGGGTGAAAGGGTGCGCTGTAGCTCCTTGCGAAGCCACCCCCAGGCTCGCTCAAATTATGGCGGTGCAGCATGGCCGCAGGCATCGGGGTTTGTGCTGGTAAGCGTGCTTATCAACTGGGCCAGAAGGTGTTTGCAGTTGCATTGGCGACACCTGTGGCGCTGCGCTGGTCCGTGGTGGTGCGCAGCCAGCGCTGCCGCCTGCTGGTATTGGCATGCCACGCCCTGACCCCGGGGCGGCCTTCATGGATGAAGGGACTGGAATGCCAAGGGCCCCGTGCTGGCGGTAACCAGCCGGGGCCTTGTCAATTTGTGCGCTCCGGTAAGAGCGCCTTGATGGAAGAAGTATGCGCTGAGGGTTGTAGATGAATTTGCTGAATTTGGTGCAATTTTCTTCTGTTGCAGAATAATTTTCTGCATTTTGATAATTTATTGAATAATCAGGCCGATGGATCGACTCGATAGAAAAATTCTCGCTGTGCTGCAAGCCAACGCGCGCGCCAGCCTGCAAGAGATCGGGCAGGCCGTGGGCCTGAGCCCGTCGCCGTGCTGGGGCCGCATCAAAAAGATGGAAGAGGCTGGCGTCATCCAGGGCTACACGGTGCGGATCAATCCGCAGTCGCTGGACCTGGCCGATACGGTGCTGGTGCAGGTCACGCTCGACAGCCACTCCGACAACACGCTTGAAAAGTTTGGCGAGACACTGGCCAGCATCCCGGAAGTGATCGAGGCGCATCTGGTTTCTGGCGACTACGACTACCTGCTGCGCATCGTCGTCAAGGACACCCGCGACTACGAGCGCCTTCTGCGCGAGAAGCTCTACAAGATCAAAGGCATACGCCACAGCCGCTCCAGCTTTGTGCTGCGAACCTTGAAGAAGGCAGACCTGCCACTGTTCACGGGCTAATTCAGCTTTCGGGTACCTGGTTGAGGGCCGTGGTTTCCTTGCAGAAAGCTGGCAACGCATCGTTGGCGCGTGCACTGCAAGCGTGCCGTTCGGCGTCTGGCACGCGAAATGCGGCTGCACAATGGTTTTCCATCGCTGGGTCGACACGGGCGCCAACGGGTGATGCCGGCTTTGCGCACCAATGCAGTGCGCTCGTTCGACTGGCGTGCCGAGCACCTGAACCACAGAGACACCCGAAGAACACCATGAACCTGCGTTTTGTCGAAGCCTTCTACTGGGTCGCGTCTCTCAAAAGCGTGACACGCGCTGCCGAGAAACTGTTTTTGACCCAATCAGCCATGTCCAGCCGCATCTCCGCGCTGGAAGATGAGCTGGGTGTGCTGCTGCTGGACAGGCGCGACAAACACTTCAAACTGACGGTGGCGGGAGCCCGGTTTTTGGTATACGCCAAGCGCATGCTGGAACTGCAGCGCCAGCTCAAGACCGAGATGGGATCAGGAGGCCCCCTGGAGGTATCGATCCGCCTGGGGGCCATCGAATCGGTACTGCATTCGTGGCTCATTCCGTGGGTGGAGCAACTGCGCAAGGACAACCCACTGCTGGAGTTGGAGCTGACGGTGGAAACCACGCCCGTGCTGCTCGACCAGATCCGCCGGGGCACGCTGGATGCCGTGTTTGCGGCGTTGCCTGCGTCGGCCGATGGCATCCGCAGCCAGGCGGTGACACCCATGGAGATGGTGTTTGTGGGCAATGGCAAGACGCACCGCAAACGCCGCTATGCGCTCGAAGACTTTGCAGGCGCCGACATCCTGACTTTTCAGCGCGGCTCGCAGCCGCATGTGTCCTTGCTCGACACGCTGCGCCAGGCTCAGGTGGAGCCGCGTTGTGTGCACACCATTTCTTCCATTTCGGCCATGGTGCAACTGGTGCAGGGCGGCTTTGGCGTGGCCACACTGCCGCGCTTGGCGGTGCAGCGGCTGCTGGCATTTCCGGACCTGCGTGCGCTGGTGTGCGACACCGCACTGCGGCCACTGCCCATCCATGTGAGCTACCGCGAAGACCCCTCGTCTCCGGCCATGGAGGCTGTCGTGCGTTCGGCGCTCGACTTCATCGAGCAGCAACAGCCTGCGCCAGCCCGCAAACCGCGCAAAGCCTGAGCCTTCACATCAACGCGGCACGGCACTTGATGCGGAGCCGCGAGCCGCGCGTCATGCGCCTGCGTGACGCGTGCACCAAAGTGAATCCAAACCCCTCGGGTTTACCCTTTGTTTTGCTGTCAGGGTTTTCCCTTGGCACCAACTTGGATTGCCTTTCCCCAATGGGGTGCATTGAAAAAATCGATGAGCTGATAGAAATTTTTTGAATTTGCCAGGGTCGGTGACGCCCCAACACAATCTGCCCAACGTCATGCAATTGACATTTCTCAATGCAAGGAAAAACGGTGGATTCAGCTCAACACACAGCGCTCGCAGTGTTTGGTTCGGAGGGGATCGAGAACCCTCGCCATGTGCGCAGCGTCATACGCCAAGGGCTCTGGTCTTCGCACACCAGCGGCCTGGCCCACGGACGGGTTCAGGGCAACCTGGTGATCTTGCCTGAGGTGCTGGCAGGAGACTTTCTGCGCTTTTGCCAGCGCAACCCCAAACCCTGCCCGGTGTTGGCGGTGAGCGAGCCAGGCCAGGTCGCTCTGCCCACGCTGGGGGAGGGCATCGACATCCGCAGCGACCTGCCGCAGTACCGCATCTGGCGCCACGGCGAGATGGTCCAGGAGGTGGGCGACATTGGCGACCTGTGGCGCGATGACCTGGTCACGTTCGTGCTGGGCTGTTCGTTCTCGTTCGAGGCGGCGCTGCAAGAAGCTGGCATCAGCCTGCGCCATATCAATGAAGGCAAGAACGTGGCCATGTACCGCACCAGCATTGCCACCGAGCCCGCTGGGCCCTTCGGCGGCGCCATGGTGGTCTCCATGCGGCCCATGCCCGCCGCCGATGTGATCCGTGCGGTGCAGGTCACCTCGCGGTTCCCGAATGTGCATGGCGCGCCGGTGCACATCGGTGACCCCACGCTCATCGGCATTGCCGATATTGCCAAGCCCGATTACGGCGATGCCGTGACGCTGCTGCCCGATGAGATTCCCGTGTTCTGGGCCTGTGGTGTCACGCCGCAGTCCGCCATCCTCAATGCTCAACCGGCGTTCTGCATCACCCACGCCCCGGGTTGCATGCTGGTCACCGATCTTCTTAACCACCAACTCGCCAGCTTCTAAGCGGCTTACTCCCAGGAGTCTCCCCATGAAAAAATTTGTACTGTGTATGACAGCCGCCCTCGGCGTGTGCGCGGCCCAGGCCCAGGTCAAGTGGGACCTGCCCACCGGCTACAGTGCCAACAGCTTTCAGACGCAGAACGTGCAGCAGTTTGCCGATGAGGTGGACAAGCTCACCAGCGGCAAACTCAAGATCACTCTGCACCCTGGTGGCTCGCTGTACAAGGCCAACGAGATCAAGCGGGCGGTGCAGACGGGGCAGGTGCCTTCGGCCGAGTTCATCCTGTCGGGCGCCACCAATGAGAATGCACTTTTTGGCGTGGATTCGATCCCCTTCCTGGCCACCACCTACGCAGAGTCCAAGCGCCTGTTCTTTGCCGCCAAGCCCGCGCAAGAGAAGCTGCTGGCTGCCCAGGGCGTGAAGGTGCTGTTTTCGGTGCCATGGCCCGGTCAGTCGCTGTATTCGCTCAAGCCAGTGAGCACGCCGGCTGACTTTGCAGGCACCAAGATGCGCGCCTACAACCCCGCCACCACGCGCATTGCACAGCTTCTCAAGGCACAGCCGGTGACGATCCAGCTGTCGGAGCTCGGCCAGGCCCTGGCCACCAACACCGTGCAAAACTTTCTGACGTCGAGTGCAAGCGGCGTGGAGTCCAAGCTGTACGAGCAGGTCAAGTACTTCTACCCCGTCAGCGCCTGGTTGCCACGCAATGCCACGGTGGTGAACCAGAAAGCCTTTGATGCCCTCGAAAAACCTTTGCAGGACGCGGTGTTGAAGGCAGCCGCTGCCGCCGAAGAACGTGGCTGGGCCACGAGCGAACGTGTGGACAAGGAGTTCATCAAGGAGCTGTCCGCCAAGGGCATGACGGTGGCCGTACCCAGCGACAGCATCAAGAAGGAGCTGGCGAGCATTGGCGAATCCATGACCGCTGACTGGGCGAAGTCGGCCGGGGCCGAGGGGCAGGCCATCATCGACGCCTACCGCAAGAAGTAGTCGTGTCTGAAGGCCCCCACGGGGCCGGGTAGCGCACCGCGCGCTACCCCCGCAATCTCGTTACCGCTCCCCTTCTTTTTCAAGCGTTACAGGAGTACGCCATGGACAAACTCGTCCGAAATTTCTACAGGCTGCTGATGCTGCTGTCTGGCCTGTCGATGCTGGCTGCGTTCGGCGCAGTCACGCTGGGCGTTTTTGCCCGCGAAGTCATCCACCTCAACATCGACGGACTCGACGCCTACGCGGGCTACGCCATTGCAGCCGCCTTGTTCTTTGCACTGCCCAGCACGCTGCAAAACGGCGACCACATCCGCGTGACGCTCATCTTGGACCGGTTGCCCGCCCGCTGGCGCAGCGCCTTTGAGTGGTTCTGCCTGGTCAGCGCGCTGGTGTTGTCGGTGTACATCGCCTGCTATGCCGTGCGGTCGGTGTGGATCTCCTACATCACCCATGACATCTCGCCTGCAGCCGACGCCTCGCCGCTGTGGATTCCCCAGATCAGCATGGCCATGGGCTGTGTCGGTTTTGCGCTGGCGTTTGCCCACGCGCTGGTGTTGCGCTTTCAGGGTGTGGCCTTCATGGCCGTCTCCGAAGCAGCACGTTCTGAATAACCCGATCCAGGAGACCTCATCATGGACGTCATCATCGCTTTGGGTCTGATCGTGGTGCTGTTCGCAGTGCTCGGATCGGGCCTGTGGATCGGCCTGTCACTGCTGGCAGTGGCCCTGGTCGGCATGGAGTTTTTTACCAATCGCCCGGTGGGCGACAGCATGATGCTGACCATCTGGGGGTCTACCTCCAGCTGGACGCTCACTGCCTTGCCACTGTTTTTGTGGATGGGCGAAATCCTGTTCCGCAGCAAGCTGTCGAGCAGCATGTTCAAGGGCCTGGCCCCGTGGCTGGAGCGCCTACCGGGCCGCCTGTTGCATGTGAATGTGGTGGGCTGCACCATCTTTGCCGCGATCTCGGGCTCATCGGCCGCCACCTGCGCCACCATCGGCAAGATCACGCTGCCTGAACTCAAGCAACGCGGCTATCCCGAAGATATCTCGGTCGGCACGCTGGCCGGTGCGGGCACCCTCGGGCTGTTGATTCCGCCATCGATCATCATGATCGTCTATGGCGTGGCGGCGAATGTATCGATCTCCAAGCTGTTCCTGGCCGGGGTGATTCCGGGGCTGATGCTGGCTGCGCTGTTCATGGGCTACATCATCGTCTGGGCCCTGTTCAACAAAGACAAGGTGCCTGCGCCTGACGCCCGCCTGAGCTTTGTGCAAAAGCTCTATGCGTCGCGCCATCTGATCCCTGTGGTGTCGCTCATCGTGGTGGTGCTGGGCGCCATCTACAGCGGCATCGCCACCGCCACCGAGGCTGCGGCGCTTGGTGTGGCCGGGTCGCTGATCCTGGCCAAGATCGAGGGCTCGCTGAATTGGGATCGCTTCAAGGAAGGGCTGGTCGCTGCCTGCCGCGTGTACTGCATGATCGGCCTCATCCTGGCGGGTGCCGCGTTCCTCACGCTGGCGATGGGCTTCATTGGCCTGCCACGGCACCTGGCCGAGTTCATCGGTGCGCTGCACCTGTCGCCCTTTGCGCTGATGCTGTTGCTCATTGTGTTCTTCATTGTGCTGGGCTGCTTCCTGGACGGTATCTCCATGGTGGTTTTGACCATCGCGGTGCTGCTGCCCACGGTAGAGGCTGCAGGCTTTGACCTGGTGTGGTTCGGCATCTTCATCGTGCTGGTGGTCGAGATGGCGCAGATCACGCCACCCGTGGGCTTCAATCTGTTCGTATTGCAGGGCATGACACGGCGCGAAGTGACCTGGATCGCCCGCACTGCGCTGCCTTTGTTCGCTCTGATGATCGTTGCGGTCGTCATGACGTACTTCGTGCCCGATGTCGTGCTCTGGCTGCCACGCCAGATGCAAGGCTGACCCCAAGCACTCACGCCTGAAGCGTCCGCGCAGGAGTTCCTCATGAAGACCTTTGTGATGTTGGCCGCGTTCGCCGTGGCCCCGGTGGCGCACGCCCAAACCCAGTGGAAACTGGCCACCGGCTACCGCGCGGAGTCGTTCCACACGCGCAACATCGTGCAGTTTGCGCAGGACGTGGAGCGTGCCTCGGCAGGCGCGCTGCGCATCGAAGTGCATGCCAACAACGCCTTGTTCAAGCTGGGTGATATCCCGCAGGCGGTGCAGGAGGGCAAGGCCCAGGCGGGAGAGACCATCATGACCAACCTGGTGCGGGACATCCCCATCGCCGGGGCGGATGCCGTGCCCTTTGTGGTGCGCAGCTATTCCGACGCGCGGCGCATGTGGGATGTACAGCGGCCGTTGATTGAGGTGCACATGGCCAGCAAGGGGCTCAAGGCTCTGTATGCCGTGCCGTGGCCACCGCAGGGGCTGTTTTCGATCAGCTCGGTGCGCTCGTCGGCGGACTTCAAGGGCACACGCATGCGCACCTACAACCCTGGCACGGTGCGCATTGCCGAGCTGCTGGGTGCCACACCTGTGGACGTGCCTATGGGCGAAGTCAACCAGGCCCTGTCAGCCGGCAAGCTCGACTCCATGATCACCTCGGCCCTCACCGGGGTCGAGAACCAGGTCTGGGGCCAGATCAAACAGTTCTACGGCATCAACGCCTGGTTTCCCAAGAACATCGTTTTTGTGAACCAGCAGGCCTTTGACGCATTGCCTGCGCCCACGCGCCAGGCCGTGACCAAGGCAGCCGCTGAGGCCGAAACACGCGGCTGGGCCCTGAGTGCGGCCGTGGCCGAAGAGTCGGTGGGTGAGTTGCAGCGCAAGGGCATCAAGGTCGAGCGCGCATCTGCCGAGCTGGACACCGAACTCAAGCGCCTGGGCGAACGCTTTTCCCGGGAATGGGTGCAGTCGGTTGGCAACGAGGCCAACAAGATTTTCATTCCCTACTACTTTCAACGTTAGTCAGTTAACCAGTGAGTCTCATCACCATGCAAGCATCCTCCACCATGACCACCGCACCGGCTGGCAACCGCTGGCAGTTCTGGATCGACCGGGGCGGCACATTCACCGACATCGTGGCCAAACGTCCCGATGGCTCGCTCACCACGCACAAGCTGTTGTCCGAAAACCCCGAGCAGTACAAGGACGCCGCCGTGGCGGGCATCCGCCACCTGCTGGGGCTCAAACCGGGTGAGCCGGTCACGCCCGCGCTGGTGGAATGCGTGAAGATGGGCACCACCGTGGCCACCAACGCGCTGCTGGAGCGCAAGGGCGAGTCCACGCTGCTGGTCACCACGCGCGGCTTTCGCGATGCACTGCGCATTGCCTACCAGAACCGCCCGCGCCTGTTTGACCGCCACATCCAGCTGCCCGAGCTGCTTTACTCCGAGGTGATCGAGGCCCGCGAGCGCATGGGCGCCCATGGCGACGTGTTGCAGAACCTCGACGAAGCCACCTTGCGCGGTGACCTGCTGGCTGCCTACGGGCGCGGCCTGCGCAGCGTGGCCATTGTGTTCATGCACGGCTACCGCTACACCCAGCATGAGCAGGCGGCCCAGCGCATCGCCAAAGAGGTGGGGTTCACTCAGATCAGCACCTCGCACGAAACCAGCCCCATGATGAAGTTCGTGAGCCGTGGCGACACCACGGTGGTCGATGCCTACCTGTCACCCATCCTGCGCCGCTACGTGGAGCAGGTGGCCAGCGAGATGCCGGGCGTCAAGCTGTTCTTCATGCAGTCCTCCGGTGGTCTTACCGATGCGGGCACCTTCCAGGGCAAGGACGCGATCCTCTCCGGCCCAGCAGGCGGCATCGTCGGCATGGCACGCACGGCAGGCCTGGCCGGGCACGAAAAGGTCATCGGCTTTGACATGGGCGGCACGTCCACCGACGTGAGCCACTACGCTGGTGCGTTCGAGCGCGAGTTTGAGACTCATGTCGCCGGTGTGCGCATGCGTGCCCCCATGATGAGCATCCACACGGTCGCAGCCGGTGGTGGCTCTGTGCTGGCCTACGACGGTGCCCGTTTTCGCGTCGGCCCCGAGAGTGCAGGCGCCAACCCCGGCCCCGTGAGCTACCGCCGTGGCGGCCCACTGGCGGTGACTGATGCCAACGTGATGGTCGGCAAGGTGCAGCCCCGTTACTTCCCCAGCGTGTTTGGCCCCGCCGCCAACGAAACGCTGGATGCCGAGGCTGTACGCGCCCGCTTTGAGGAGATTGCGAAGCAGACCCAGCGCAAGCCCGAAGAAGTGGCCGAAGGCTTCATTCAGATCGCTGTGCAGCAGATGGCCAACGCCATCAAGAAGATCAGTGTGGCGCGCGGTTACGACGTGACACGCTACACGCTGCAGTGTTTTGGCGGAGCGGGCGGCCAGCATGCCTGCCTGGTGGCCGACGCTTTGGGCATGTCGCGTGTGTTTGTGCACCCGCTGGCCGGTGTGCTCAGCGCCTACGGCATGGGCCTGGCGGATCAGACCGTGATTCGCGAGCAGGCGGTGGAGATGCCGCTGGCCGCCGCATCGCTGCCGCTGATTGCCGAGCGCCTGGATGCACTGGGCTCTGCGGCCCAGGCCGAGCTGGAGCGCCAGCAGGTCAGCGCCAACCCGGTGCAGGTGCGCCACAACGTGCACGTGCGCTACGAGGGCACCGATTCGGCCCTGGTGGTGCCGTTTGGCGACATGGCCGGCATCCAGGCCGCTTTTGAAGCCGCCTACCGCCAGCGTTTTGCCTTTCTCATGGCGGGCAAGGGCCTGGTGGTGGAGGCCGTGTCGGTCGAAGCCATGATCGCGGGCGATGCCCCCGCCGAGCCACGCCTGCCTGTGCACCCCCACCGCAAGCACCCGCAGCGCGAGGTGGTGAAGATGTACTCGGGCAGCGCCTGGCACGACGCCGCCCTGGTGGTGCGCGAGGATCTGCGCCCCGGCGACGTGATCCCCGGCCCGGCCATCATTGCAGAGAAGAACACCACCACGGTGGTGGAGCCCGGCTGGTCCGCCCGCCTGACTGACCTGGACCACCTGGTGCTGGACCGCGTCACGGCCCGCAAGGTGCAGTACGCCGCAGGCACCACGGTGGACCCGGTGCTGCTCGAAGTGTTCAACAACCTGTTCATGAACATTGCCGAGCAGATGGGTCTGCAACTGCAGAACACGGCGTACTCGGTGAACATCAAGGAGCGCCTGGACTTCAGCTGTGCGCTGTTCGATGCCACCGGCAACCTGATCGCCAACGCACCCCACATGCCCGTACACCTGGGCTCCATGGGCGAGAGCATCAAGACTGTGATTCGGGAGAACGCGGGCAAGATGCACCCGGGCGATGTGTACATGCTCAACGACCCGTACCACGGTGGCACCCACCTGCCCGACGTGACGGTGATCACCCCGGTGTATGTGGCCGAGGGCAACGAGCCCACGTTCTACGTGGGTAGCCGGGGCCACCATGCCGACATCGGAGGCACCACGCCGGGCTCCATGCCGCCGTTCTCCACGCGCATCGACGAAGAGGGCGTGCAGATCAACAACGTGAAGCTGGTGGACCGGGGCATCTTTCTGGAAGAAGAGGTGCGCAGCCTGTTGACGACGGGTGGCGGCACCACGCCATACCCCAGCCGCAACCCGCAGCAGAACCTGGCCGACCTGCGCGCACAGATCGCCGCCAACGAGAAGGGCGTGCAGGAGCTGTCGAAGATGGTGGACCAGTTTGGCCTGGATGTCGTGCAGGCCTACATGCGCCATGTGCAGGACAACGCCGAAGAGTCCGTGCGCCGTGTGATCACGCAGCTCAAAGACGGCCAGTTCACGCTGCCGCTGGACAACGGCGCGCAGATCGGCGTGTCGGTCAAGGTCAATGTGGCAGAGCGCAGCGCGGTCATCGACTTTGCGGGCACCAGCCCCCAGCAGATGAACAACTTCAACGCCCCGCGTGCCGTGTGCATGGCGGCCGTGCTGTATGTGTTCCGAACGCTGGTGGACGACGACATTCCGCTCAACGCCGGGTGCCTCAAGCCCCTGCAGGTGATCATTCCGCAGGGCTCCATGCTCAACCCCAACCCGCCAGCCTCGGTGGTGGCGGGCAACGTAGAGACCTCCACCTGCATCACCAACGCGCTGTTTGGCGCATTGGGCGTGATGGCGGGCAGCCAGCCCACCATGAACAACTTCACCTTCGGCAATGCGCAGTACCAGTACTACGAAACCATTGCGGGTGGCAGCGGTGCGGGGGCCGAGCTGGATGCCTCGGGCCGGGCTGTGCGTGGCTTTGAGGGCACCAGCGTGGTTCAGACCCACATGACCAACTCGCGCCTCACCGATCCCGAGGTGCTGGAGTTCCGCTTCCCGGTGGTGCTCGACAGCTACGAGATCCAGCGTGGTTCTGGCGGTGCGGGGCGTTGGGCGGGGGGGGATGGTGGTGTGCGGCGTGTGCGCTTCCTGGAGGCGATGACGGCCAGCATCCTGTCCAACGGGCGCCTGAACCCTGCGTTTGGCATGGCGGGTGGCCAGCCCGGCAGGCCCGGCGCCAACCGCGTGTTGCGTGCCAACGGCCAGGTCGAAGAGCTGGGTCACATCGGCGCGGCACTGATGGAGCCGGGTGATGTGTTCGAGATCGCCACCCCCGGCGGTGGCGGCTTTGGCGAATGCGTCACGTCATGACGTGATAGGCCGCTGACCCCAGTGGGGCAGGTGCTGTGCGCGAGGAGGGGTTGTGGGGCCCTCCGGGCACGGCGCTTGCAACCGCTGGATTCGTCCCCCGCACGGTGCGGGAAATGAACCTGGAGAATGCTCATGAACTATTTGCCTGCCACTTCCGGGGTGCCTGGCGGTGCCTCCGTTTCCGCCGTACCAACTGGCGCGGAGATCAGCCGCGTCGCACCAGCAGTTACGGCGCAGGGCCCCGCGCCTGTGCGGCGTAGCCGCACCCTGAGCGTGGGGCAGAAACTGGCGGCCAGCTTTGGCATTCTGGGCTTCGCGGTGGCCTTGCTCGGCGCCACCACCTGGCTGACGGGTATGGACACCAGCCGCCAGGCCACCCTGCTGACTGCGGAGCAACTGCCCATCGAGCGCTCGGTGCGCGACTGGAAAACGCAGTCGGTCACCATCGGCCAGATTGCATTGCGTGCCACGCTGTCGTCTGACGTATTCCCGCTGGTGGCAGAGATGCGCAACCAGATTGCCGCCGAAGACGCGATGCGCAAGCGCATCGAAGCAGCGATGGCCAAGGCGTCTTCCAGCGAGAGCGCTGGGCCACTGTGGACCGAGGCCCAGGCGCAACGCCAGAAATATGCAGTGCTGCGGGATGCGTTGGTGCAAAACGCTCTCGAAGCCAAGATCATCAGCCAAAAGGAGCTGCAGGAACACGCTGCGGCGTTGACCCAATACCTGCAGTCCATCGACCAGTTGCTCGCAGCCTCCGAGCAGTCATCGCTGAAGGCGGGAGACAGCATGATTGCCGACGCGTCCCGCGCACAGTGGATCAGCGCCGTGGCGGTGCTGGTGGTGGTGGCGCTGTCGGCGCTGTTTGGCTGGCTGCTGCGGCGCTCCATCGTGCTGCCGCTGCGCCAGGCGTCTGAAGCAGCCGCTGTGGTTGCGCGGGGCGACCTGACGGTGCGCATGCAAACCCAGCGCACCGACGAGATTGGCCAGCTGCTCACGGCGCTGGACAAGATGGTCGAGTCGCTGCACTACGTGGTGACCGAGGTGCGCGACTCGGGCGAATCCATCCATGTGGCCAGCTCTGAAGTGGCAGCGGGCAACACCGACCTGAGCGCACGGACCGAACATGCCGCCAGCAACCTGCAGCAGACGGCGGCCAGTATTGCCCAGCTGGCGCAGATGGTGGCAGCCAATGCCGACAGCACGCGCCAGGCCAATGTCCTGGCGCTGAACGCCACCGATGTGGCCAGCAAAGGCGGCGAAGTGGTCAATCAGGTGGTCAAGACCATGGAGGAGATCAATGCCAGCAGCAAGAAGATCGCCGACATCGTGGGCATCATCGACGGCATTGCGTTCCAGACCAACATCCTGGCGCTCAACGCCGCAGTGGAGGCTGCCCGCGCGGGTGAGCAGGGGCGCGGCTTTGCCGTGGTGGCCAGCGAGGTGCGCGGCCTGGCCGGACGCAGCGCCAATGCGGCACGCGAGATCAAGGCGCTGATCGCCACCAGCGTGGACAAGGTGAGTGATGGCGCCCGGCTGGTGGTGACCGCAGGCTCCACCATGGGCGACATCGTGCAGAGTGTGGAGCGCGTGACCACGCTCATGTCCGAGATCAACGAGGCCAGCAGTGAGCAGAGCACGCAGATCGGCCAGGTAAGCCAGGCGGTGGACCAGCTCGACCACATGACCCAACAAAACGCCGCGCTGGTGGAAGAGGGCGCTGCAGCTGCCCAGAGCCTCAAGGACCAGGCCAACCGGCTGGCGGGTGCGATGGGGCAGTTTCAGCTCACGCGCGCCGTTGCGTGACTGCCAAGACGAGAAATTCAATAAAAAAGGGCCTGCAGCGCAGGCCCTTCAAACACAAGGTGCTATGAATTTTGATGGTGCTTACATGCCCGCGTAGTTCGGGCCGCCGCCGCCTTCGGGGGTGACCCACACGATGTTCTGCGTGGGGTCCTTAATGTCGCAGGTCTTGCAGTGCACGCAGTTTTGCGCGTTGATCTGCAGGCGCTGGGCATCGCCGCCCTTAGCCACGTCGGGCACAAACTCGTACACCCCCGCCGGGCAGTAGCGTGCCTCGGGCCCTGCGTATTTGGCCAGGTTGATGCTGACCGGCACGCTCGCGTCCTTGAGCGTGAGGTGGGCGGGCTGGTTTTCTTCGTGGTTGGTGTTGCTGATGAACACGCTGGAGAGGCGGTCGAAGGTCAGCTTGCCATCGGGCTTGGGATAGACGATGGGCTTGCACTCTGCGGCGGGCTTCAGGTATGCGTGGTCGGGCTTGTCGCGGTGCAGCGTCCAGGGGATGTGGCCGCGCAGCACGAACTGCTCGAAACCGTTCATCAGCGTGGCTGTGGTCAGGCCGTACTTGAACCAGTTCTTGAAGTTGCGGTCCTTGTTCAGCTCGGTGTGCAGCCAGCTCTTTTCGAAGGCTTCGGGGTAGGCGGTCAGTTCGTCGTGCTGGCGGCCTGCCACCACGGCATCGTAGGCGGCCTCAGCCGCCAGCATGCCGGTCTTGATGGCCGCATGGCTGCCCTTGATGCGGCCCACATTTAGGTAGCCCGCGTTGCAGCCCACCAGGGCGCCGCCGGGGAACACGGTCTTGGGCAGGGCGTTGATGCCGCTGGCATTGATGGCACGCGCGCCGTAGGACAGGCGCTTGGCCGTGATCTCACCCTTTTCGTTTTCGAAGTAGTAGCGGACGTTGGGGTGTGTCTTCCAGCGCTGGAATTCCTCAAACGGGCTCAGGTAGGGGTTGGCATAACCCAGACCGGTGACGAAGCCCAGGGCCACCTTGTTGCCCTCCAGGTGGTACAGGAAGGCGCCGCCGTAGGTGTCGTTCTCCATGGGCCAGCCAGCGGTGTGCATCACAAAGCCGGGCTGGTGCTTCTTGGGGTCGATCTCCCACAGTTCCTTCACGCCGATGCCGAAGCTTTGTGGGTCGCGGTCCTTGTCGAGGTGGAACTTGGCGATCAGCTGTTTGCCCAGGTGGCCGCGCGCGCCTTCGGCAAACACGGTGTATTTGCCCAGCAGCTCCATGCCGAGCTGGAAGTTCTCGGTGGGCTCGCCATCCTTGCCAATGCCCATGTTGCCGGTGGCCACGCCCTTGACGGAGCCGTTGTCGTTGTAGAGCACCTCGGCGGCGGTGAAGCCGGGGAAGATTTCCACGCCCAGGGCTTCGGCCTGTTCACCCAGCCACTTGGTCAGGTTGCCCAGGCTGATGATGTAGTTGCCGTGGTTGTGCGCAAACGGCGGCAGGAACATGTTGGGCACGCGAACGCCCGATTTTTCGCTGAGGAAGATGTAGGCGTCGTCGGTGACGGGCTGGTTCAGCGGCGCGCCGCGCTTTTTCCAGTCGGGGATCAGCTCGGTCAGCGCCTTGGGGTCCATGATGGCGCCCGAGAGGATGTGAGCGCCGGGTTCGGAGCCTTTTTCGAGCACCACCACCGAGACATCCTGGCCTTTTTCGGCCGCCAGTTGCTTCAGGCGGATGGCTGTGGCCAGGCCGCCGGGGCCGCCGCCCACGACCACCACGTCGTATTCCATGGATTCGCGGGGGCCGTATTGGGCGAGGATTTCTTCGTTGGTCATGGGCTTCTCGTCGGGCGTTTGATAATGGATTATTTTCTACAGAGCGGCGACCGCGCCCTGTCTGTCTGGCGACTGATTGTATTCACGGAATATAGACAATCGAACGACCGTTCTATTTTGATCAGTAGGGAGACTCTAAATGGCATACAGCATCGACTTGTCCGGCCGCGTGGCCTTCATCACGGGCGCATCCAGCGGCCTGGGCGCACAGTTTGCCCGCACGCTGGCCCACGCTGGCGCGGGCGTGGTGCTGGCCAGCCGCCGGATCGAAAAACTCAAGGAGTTGCGCGCGCGAATCGAAGGCGAGGGCGGTGATGCCCATGTGATCGAGCTGGACGTGACCGACCACGACTCCATCAAGGCCGCCGTGGCGCATGCCGAGACCGAAATGGGCTCGATTGACATCCTGGTCAACAACTCGGGTGTGAGCACCACGCAGCGTATCCAGGACGTGACGCCCGAGGACTATGACTTCATCTTCGACACCAATGTGAAGGGCGCCTTTTTTGTGGCGCAAGAGGTGGGCAAGCGCATGCTGGCCCGCTCGCGTGGCGCGGCGCCGGGCAGCTTTACGGGCGGGCGCATCATCAACATTGCCTCGATGGCGGGCCTCAAGGTGCTGCCGCAGATCGGCGCCTATTGCATGAGCAAGGCCGCCGTGGTGCAGATGACCCGGGCGATGGCACTGGAGTGGGGCCGGTTCGGCATCAACGTGAACGCCATTTGCCCCGGCTACATCGACACGGAAATCAACCACCACCATTGGCAAACCGAGCAGGGCAAGAAGCTCATGGACATGCTGCCGCGCAAGCGTGTGGGCCAGCCGCAGGACCTGGATGCGCTGCTGGTGATGCTGGCCAGCGACCAGAGCCATTTTGTGAATGGCGCGGTGATCGCTGCCGACGACGGTTTCGCGGTCTGATCCCTGGGGCATAAGCGGGTATGAAGATCGAAATCCCCGAGGTCAAGAAGCTGGTCTTTGAGATGCGGTTCCCAGTGCGCTGGGGCGACATGGATGCGATGGGCCATGTCAACAACACCGTGTACTTTCGCTACCTGGAAACCGCGCGCATCGAGTGGATGGTGTCGGTGGGCTGCAACCCCGACCCGCGCGGGCAGGGGCCGGTTATCGTCAATGCGTTCTGCAATTTCTACAAGCAACTCGAATATCCGGCCGATGTGCTGCTCAAGCTCTACGTGAGCGACCCTGGCCGCACCACGTTCGAAACCTGGGGCACGATGGAGCGCGTGGACCAGCCCGGCGTGGTCTGTGCGGCGGGTGGCGCCACCACCATCTGGGTGGATTTTCCGCAGCAGAAGGCCGCGCCGCTGCCCGACTGGATGCGGGCACTGGTCACTGCAGAATGAAATTTGAATGAAATAGGGCTCTAGTGCTTATTGAATAAGCGCTGGTAGCTATCAAATCAATAGTAAATGGCCTGCCGCGCTTACTTCTGTTTGGGCACGCGGCCCATCAGATAGAACTCGGGGTTGGGCAGCATGCCCGCAAAGCTGGCCATGCGGTTGGACAGGCCGAAGAACGCAGTGATGGCTGCGATGTCCCAGATGTCTTCGTCATCGAAACCGTGGGGGTGCAGGGCCTCGAAGTCCGCGTCGTCGATCTCGTGGGCGCGTTGGCAGACTTTCATCGCAAAGTCGAGCATGGCGCGCTCGCGTGGGCTGATGTCTGCCTTGCGGTAGTTCACCGCCACCTGGTCGGCGATGAGCGGCTTCTTTTCATAGATGCGCAGGATCGCGCCGTGCGCCACTACGCAGTACAGGCATTGGTTGGCGGCGCTGGTGGTGGTGACGATCATCTCGCGCTCGCCCTTGGTCAGGCTGCCTTCTTCCTTGAGCATGAGCGCATCGTGGTACGCGAAGAACGCGCGCCATTCGGCGGGGCGGCGCGCAAAGGCGAGGAACACGTTCGGGATGAATCCAGCTTTCTCCTGCACTTCCAGAATCCGCGTGCGGATGTCTTCGGGCAAGGTGCTGAGGTCGGGGAAAGGGTAGCGGCTCACGTGGGTCTCCTGGGTGGTTATCTGTGGGATCGTCAACACGTTCTCAGCGAGGTCTCGGTCTGCCAGTATCAGGGATGCCACTGGGTGGCGCGCACTGGGGCTTGGGCTGGCGCTGTGGGCCTGCCTGCCAGCGCATACGACAACTGGGTGGCCGCTGCGATCACGGTCTGGGCCAGGGACTCCAGCTTTTCGGCCGGCAGGCGCGAGGCCGGGCCCGAAATGCACACCGATCCCATCAGGCGCCAGTGAATGCCAAACACCGGGGCGGACACCGTGGCCACGCCCTGTTCGCGTTCACCGATGGACCAGTGGTAGCCCTTCTTGCGGATCTCTTCATAGGCCTTGCCCGGCTCGCCCGAAAACGCCAGGATCACGCGGCCTGGCGAGCCTTTGTCCAGCGGTAGGCCTTCGCCCATGCGTGCGTGGTGGCGCAGGGCCTGCGGGCCTTCCACACGCACGAGGCAAGTGCGCACGTTGCCTTCGCGTACGTAAAAGGCCGCGCTTTCGCCCGTGGCAAGGGTCAGCTCGCGCAGCGCGGGCTCCAGCACGTTCTGCACGTCAAAGCCTGCTTGGTAACGCGCGCCCAGCCAGCCTGCGGCCGGGCCCAGGCGCCAGTCGCCGTCCTCGCGTTGCACCATGAAGCCCGACTGCGCCAGCGTGCGCGCCAGGCGCAGCACGGTGGTCTTGTGCAGGCCACAGCGGCGGCTCAGCTCGGCCAGCGGCAGGCTCGATTCGCCCAGCGCAAAGGCCTCCAGCACCTGCAGTGCGCGCGTGACAGCGATCACTCCACCGGTGTCCTTGGTCCCGGCGTCTGCGCTGGCATCTACGTCGGGTGCGGGCGCGGGTGCAGCGGGCATGGGGGCCTTGCGTGGGGCAGGGCGCACGGGCTGGATGGGAGGGTTGCTCATGGCGCAATTCGTTTCATTGTATGCAACTGCATTGTACGGGTTGAAACGCGTGCGTACAGTCGCACCCCACGGCGCCCGGCCCGAACAGGCCTTGGCAGACCGGCGTGACGAACCACCATAACGGAGACAAATCCATGACCGCTTTTTCATCGCTTTCGCGTTCTGTTGGCGTGCACCTGTGCGCCGCTTTCCTGGGCCTTGTGGCCGCTGCCGTGCCCCAGGGCGCAGCACTGGCGCAGGCGGCCTATCCGGCCAAGCCCATCCGCTTGATCGTGCCTTTCCCGCCCGGTGGTGGCACCGACATGATTGCCCGCGCCGTGGCACAGAAAGTGGCCGACCAGAACAAGTGGAACGTGATCGTGGACAACCGCCCCGGCGCTGGCGGCAACCTGGGCGTGGATGCCGCCGCCAAGGCCGAGCCCGATGGCTACACCCTGGTGATGGGGCAGACCAGCAACCTCGCCATCAACCCCACGCTGTACAAGAAGCTGCCTTACGACCCGCTCAAGGACCTGGCCCCCGTGGCTTTGGTGTCGTCCTCGCCCATCGTGATGGCGGTGCCGGTCAACTCGCGCTTCAAGAGCTTTGCCGATGTGGTGGCGGCCTCCAAGGGCAAACCCGAAGCGCTGACGCTGGGCTACCCGGGCAACGGCACCGTGGCCCATCTGTCGGGGGAGCTGGCAGAAAACGCCGCAGGCATCCAGTTGCGCCACATCCCCTACAAGGGGGCCGCTCAGGCGATGACGGACCTGATGAGCGGGCAGATCGACTTGTACATGTCGTCCGTGCCCACGCTGCTGGGCCATGTGCGCAACGGCAAGCTCAAGGTGATTGCCATCACCTCGGCCAGGCGCTCTGCGCAGTTGCCGGATGTGCCCACGCTGGCCGAATCGGGCTACAAGGGTTTCGAGGCCGTGACCTGGTTCGGCGTGCTGGCACCCGCCAATACGCCCGCCGCCATCGTGGCGCAACTCAACAAGGCCATCAACCAGGCGCTGCAGCAGCCCGACGTGGCCGACAAGCTGCGTTCGGAAGGGGGCGACGTGCTGGGCGGTACATCGGAACAGTTCGGCGCATTGCTGCGCACCGAAGTCCCTCGTTGGGCCAAGATCGTGAAGGACTCGGGCGCTAGCCTGGACTGAGCGAGCGACCGCCGCATTTTTCCAACGCCCATCCCGTCATCGCCATGACCCGCGATTGCTTTGCTGCGCCCGTACCGTTCTCGGCGGGTACGGCCGCACCGCACACCGCGCTGCCTGCGGGAGCGTGCGGCAGCCACATGCATGTGTACGACCAGCGCTTTCCCACAGTGCCGGGGGCCAGGCTGCTGCCGCCCGACGCGTCGGTGCCGGACTACCGCGCACTGCAGCAGCGCATCGGCACCCAGCGCACCGTGCTGGTCACGCCCTCTACGTACGGCGCAGACAACCGCTGCATGCTGCTGGGCCTGGCCGCGCTGAAAGACCCCGCCCTCGTTGCCCTGGCCAACAAGCTGGGCGTGACGCTGGTGGGCGGCACGCCCCAGCAGCTGGGCGATCTGCAAAAGGCCGACTGAGCACTTCTCGCACCCCCATTTTTTCTTCTTCATCCACCCCTTCAACCGGACCGATCCCATGAGCCAACTCCCTGAAATCATCCGCACCATCGACCGCGTGAGCGGCGACGTTGTTGCCCAGGCCGCCACCTACCAAGCCGCCATCCTGGCCGACGTGGCGGGCCGCCGCGGCACCATGCATGGCCGCGTGGCGCCGGTGCACCAGTCCATGAAGGTGGCGGGCCCCGCCTTCACCGTGGAGGTGCGCCCCGGCGACAACCTCATGATCCATGCCGCCATCGCGCTGGCCCAGCCCGGCGATGTGCTGGTGATCGACGGCAAGGGCGACCAGACGGCGGCGCTGATGGGCACGCTGATGCTCAGCGCCTGCAAGAAGCGCGGCCTGGCGGGGGTGATCGTGGATGCCTCCATCCGCGATAAGTTGGAAATTCTGGAGCTGGACTTCCCCGTGTTCAGCGCGGGCTTCAACCCCGCAGGGCCGACCAAGTACGTGCCCGGCCGCATCAACCACCCCATCAGCGCCGGTGGCGCGGTGGTGAACCCGGGTGACCTGGTGGTGGGCGACGCCGATGGCGTGGTCGTCATCGAGCGCGAAAAAGCCCCCGCCATGCTGGCCCTGGCCGACAAGAAGGTGGCCGACGAAGCCGCCCGCATTGAAGCCATTGCCCGTGGCGATACCGCATCGAAATGGCTGCCCGCAGCCCTGCGCGCTGCTGGTGTGCTGAAGGAAGGGGAGTCGCTGTGAGCAACACAACCACAGCCACCATCATCGTGACCGGCGCCGATTTGGCGCAACAAGCCCTGGATTTGCTCACAGGCTACGAGATCGTCTACGCAGGCAAGACGCCGACGGAAGAGGACATGGTGGCCCTGTGCCGCGCGCACAACCCCGTGGCCATCATCGTGCGCTACGGCAAGGTGGGCGCTGCGGTGATGGACGCAGCCCCCGCGCTCAAGGTCATATCCAAGCACGGCAGCGGCACCGACACCATCGACAAGGTGGCCGCCAAAGCCCGTGGCATTGAAGTGGTGGCCGCCGTGGGCGCCAACGCCGCTGCCGTGGCTGAGCAGGCCCTGGCACTGCTGCTGGCCTGCGCCAAATCCGTGGTGGCATTGGATGCGCGCATGCACGCTGGCCACTGGGATAAGGCCACGCACAAGAGCCTGGAGCTGGGTGGCCGCACCGTAGGCCTGGTGGGCCTGGGTGCCATCGGTCTGCGTTTTGCCAAGATGGCCGACGCCCTGGGCATGCGCGTGATCGGCTTTGATCCGTTTGCCAAGAACCTGCCCGCCTATGTGCAGGCGGTGGACCTGGAGACGATCTGGCGCGAATCCGATGCCGTGTCTTTGCACTGCCCGCTGACCGACGAAAACCGCAACCTGCTGAACGCCGCCACACTGGCGCAATGCAAGCGCGGCGTGATCGTGGTGAACACGGCACGCGGGGGCCTGATCGACGAGGCCGCGCTGCTGGCCGCCGTGCGCTCGGGCCAGGCGATGGCCGCTGGGCTCGATAGCTTTGCGGTGGAGCCGATGACAGTGAGCCACCCCTTCCAGGGCGAGAAGCACTTCATCCTCAGCCCCCACATTGGCGGCGTGACCAGCGACGCTTACGTGAACATGGGCGTGGGCGCAGCGAAGAACCTGCTGGCCGTGCTGGCCCGTAGCGCCGTGGCGGCCTGAACACGATTCAACGGACAACAAAGGCCCAGGGCCGCGCATGCCTCCGTGCTGCGCGGCATCCGTGCCCCCTGGAGACAAGCACCATGCACAAGAAGTTTGAGAAAAATAGGGCTGTAGCGCCTATGAATAAAACGCTGGCAGCTATGTTTCTAATAGCGTATGGCGCTGCCCATGCGCAAACGGGCGCAGCAGCCTATCCGACCAAGCCCGTGAAACTGGTGGTGGGCTTTGCCGCAGGCGGCCCGACCGATGTGGTGGCCCGTGCGTTTGCCGACCACGCCAGCAAGGCGCTGGGCCAGCCGTTCATCATCGACAACAAGCCGGGCGCGGGCACCATCATTGCCGCCCAGGCCGTGGCCAGCGCCCCGGCTGACGGCTACACGCTGCTGTTTGGTGCCACCAAC
The DNA here is from genome assembly GCF_028680575.1 of Acidovorax benzenivorans. Taxonomy (GTDB): domain Bacteria; phylum Pseudomonadota; class Gammaproteobacteria; order Burkholderiales; family Burkholderiaceae_C; genus Acidovorax; species Acidovorax benzenivorans. The sequence goes on from NZ_JAPCKI010000015.1 coordinate 113,825, forward strand.
CACACCATGATCCCGGCGCTGTACCAGGGCCGCGTCAAGTTCGATGCGGTGAAGTCCTTTCGCCCCCTGTGCACGGTGGCCAGCAGCCCCACGGTGCTGGTGGTGGCCCCCAGCCTGCCGGTGAAGACGCTGGCCGATTACCAGGCCAAGGCCCGCGCCGAGCCCGGCCGCGTGACCGCAGGCACCGCAGGGGTGGGCAGCTCGGGCCACTTTGCCACCGAGGTGTTTGCCCGCGCCCAGAGCCTGCAGCTCAACCATGTGCCCTACAAGGGCGCTGCGCACGTGGTGACGGACCTGATGGGCGGGCAGCTCGACAGCTCGTTCGCCACGCTGGGCTCGGTGCTGCCGCAGATCCAGAGCGGCAAGCTGCGTGCGCTGGCCGTGGGCGCGCCCAAGCGCTCCGCGCTGGTGCCTGACGTGCCCACTTTTGCCGAGGCAGGCGGTGGCAACTATGCCGCCGACGTGTGGTACGGCGTGCTAGCCCCTGCAGGCTTGCCCGAGCCCGTCGCCCAGGCGCTGGAGCGCACGGCCGCCGACTTTGCCAAGAGCGAATCGGCCGCCGACAAGCTGCGTGGCCTGGGGATGGATGCCGAATCGGTCTGCGGCAATACCTTTGCGACCCGTGTGGTCCGCGAAGCTGCGACCTATAGCCAGATTGCCAAGGCGCTCGATCTCAAAGCAGATTGAGTAGCCCTGTTGTAGAACCCAGAACTGATTGGAGACAGGTATGTTTCGCTTCCTCAAACCCCTGATCGCTGCCTGCGCCCTGGCGGCTGGCATGGCCCACGCCGCGTTCCCCGAGCGGCCCATCACCATCGTCGTGCCCTACGCCCCCGGCGGCGCGGCCGATGCCGTGGCACGTGTGGTCGCTACCCGCCTGGGCGCCAAGCTCGGCGGCAGTGTGATCGTGGACAACAAGGCCGGTGCCAGCGGCACCATTGGCGCCAGCTTCGTGGCCAAGGCCCCGGCGGACGGCTACACCATGCTGTACGACGCCGCGCCGTACTCCATCAACCCGCACCTGTTCCCCAAGATGCCGTATGCAGCCAACGCACTGCAGCCGCTGTCGCTGGTGCTGCTGGCGCCCAACGTGCTCATCGTGAAGGCCGATGCCCCCTACAAGAACGTGGGCGAGCTGATTGCCAAGGCCAAGGCCCAGCCGGGCAAGATCAACTTTGCCTCGGGCGGCAGCGGCACGGTGCAGCGCCTGGCGGCGGAGCTGATGGCCCAGAAGCTGGGCCTTGACATGGTGCATGTGCCCTACAAGAGCGGCGGCCCCGCCATCACCGATGTGATCGCGGGCCAGGTGGACTTCATGTTCGGCACCGTGGCCGCCACCTACCCGCATGTGGCGGGCGGCAAGCTGCGTGCGCTGGCTGTGTCGGCGCCTGAGCGCTCCAAGCGCCTGCCCGATGTGCCCACGGTGGCCGAGGCGGCCATCCCCGGCTATGAGGCCTATGAGTGGAACGGCGTGTTTCTGCCTGCGGGCGTCCCTGCCGACGTGGCCACCAAACTGCAGCAGGCCCTGCAAGAGGTGCTGAAGGAAGACGAAGTGAAGCAGCGCCTGGCCGACCTGGGCGCACAGCCCATCGGCTCCACGCCCGCAGACTTTGCCGCTTTCTTGAAAAAGGAAGATGCCAAGTGGGGCGAGGTGGTGCGCAAGGGCAATATCAAACTCGACTGACCCATGCCCTTGCCAGCGCTGACCACCCCCGTGCCGCACTCGGTGGGCCTGAACCACCCGCAGCGCCGGTTGCCGCCCGGCGCGTGCGACAGCCACATGCACATCTTCGATCCGCGCTTTGCGCCTTCCAGCCACTGGCCGCGCACGCCGCCGGTGGCGTCCGTAGCGGAATACCGGCAGCTGCAGGCGCGGCTGGGAGTCACGCGCACGGTGGTGGTCACGCCATCCACCTACGGCACCGACAACGCCTGCACGCTGGATGCGCTGGACCAGTTGGGCGACGCTGCACGCGGCGTGGCTGTGGTGGGTGACGGCGTGAGAGCCGAAGAGCTGAGCCACTTGGCCGCGCGCCGTGTGCGCGGGCTGCGCGTCAATTTCGTCTCGCCCCAATCGTGGGGCACCACCACGCCCGTGATGCTGGCCACGCTGGCCCGCAAGGTGGCCGAGCACCCGGCCTGTGCGGGCTGGCATATCCAGGTCTTTGCGCGGCCCGAACAGCTCGTGGCAATGGCGCCCCAGTTGCAATCGCTGCCCGTGCCGCTGGTCATCGACCACCTGGGCCGCATCGATCCTGCCCTGGGCCCGGCTGCGGAGGCCTACGGCGTGGTGCGTGGTTTGCTCGATGGTGGCAACACCTGGGTCAAGCTCTCGGGCGCCTACATGCGCTCCACCGTGCACGGCCCCAGCTACGCCGACACGCTGCCGCTGGGCCAGGCCCTGGTACACGCCGCGCCTGATCGCCTGGTGTGGGGCAGCGACTGGCCCCACACCACCGAGGCGCCCGGCAGCGTGAACGACGCCGACCTGCTGGACCTTCTCTATGCTTGGGCGGGCAGCGATGCCGCCGCCCGCCGCATCTTGGTGGACAACCCGGCACGGCTTTATGGTTTTGCCACCGTGCCTTCTCTGTGAAAGAGCCCCATGTTTTTGCTGACCCCACCCCAAGTCCGTGAACTGGAAGTGTTCACTTCCATGCCCGAGCGTTACCGCCGCCGCGAACGCAGCGACTGGGCCGACGCCAACCGGGCAGGAACCATCACGGACTCGTTCCTTGAAGGCCCGGTGTTCGACGGCCAGGGCAACCTGTATGTGACGGACATTCCCTGGGGCCGCATCTTCCGCATCGACCCGCAGGGCGCGTGGACCTTGGTGGCCGAGTACGACGGCGAACCCAACGGCATGAAGTTCCGGGACGACCGCACGCTGATCATCACCGACTACAAGAATGGCCTGATGCAGTTGGACGTTTTCACGGGCCAGGTCACGCCGTACCTGCAGCGCCGCAACAGCGAGCGATTCAAAGGTGTGAACGACCTGATCTTTGACGCCGAAGGCAACCTGTACTTCACCGACCAGGGCCAGAGTGGCCTGCACGACCCGAGCGGCCGCTTGTACCGCCTGCGGCCCAACGGCCAACTGGACCTGCTGCTCGCCAACGTGCCCAGCCCCAACGGCGTGGCCCTGTCACCCGACGGCCGCGTGTTGTATTTGGCCGTGACGCGCGGCAACTGCGTGTGGCGCGTGCCGCTGCTGCCTGATGGCAGCGTGGCCAAGGTCAGCCAGTTCTTCACGTCGTATGGCCCCAGCGGCCCCGACGGCCTGGCCGTGGACGCCGAAGGCCACCTGCTGGTGGCCAACCCCGGCCTGGGCTATGTGTGGGTGCTCAACCACCGGGCTGAGCCGGTGCAGGTGCTGCGCGGCGCGCCGGGCAGTTCCACCACCAACCTGGCCTTTGGCGGGGCAGGGCGTACCACGGTGTATGTGACCGACTCCACCCATGGGCGCATCCTGCGGGCTGACATGGGTGCACCTGGGCTGCCGCTGGCGCGTTCGCGTTGACGCTGCCCCAGCCTCAACTTGTCTGGGGATCGCAACGAAATCAATGAGAGTATGGTGCTCTATTGATATTGGCTATTAATGGGATTCAATCGATTCAATTTACCTGTCATCGTTTGCTTCCTACCATCTGCTCTGTCGATACGTTTTGCCGACGCGCTTTCACAGGAGATGACCCATGACGACCGAAGCCAAATGCCCCTTTGACCATACCAAGGCCGTACCCACGAGCCCACGCAACGCGGATTGGTGGCCCAACCAACTCAATCTCCGCCCGCTGAATCAGAACTCCCCGCTCACCGACCCGATGGGTGACGGTTTCAATTACGCCGAAGAGTTCAAGAGCCTCGACCTTGCCGCTGTGAAAGCCGACCTGCGCGCGCTGATGACCGATTCGCAAGACTGGTGGCCCGCAGACTTTGGCCACTATGGGCCGCTGTTTGTTCGCATGGCCTGGCACAGTGCGGGCACCTACCGCCTGGCCGACGGGCGTGGTGGCGCCGGGGCAGGACAGCAGCGTTTTGCGCCCCTGAACAGCTGGCCCGACAACGCCAACCTGGACAAGGCGCGCCGCCTGCTGTGGCCCGTCAAGCAGAAATATGGCCGCAAGATCTCGTGGGCCGACCTGATGATCCTGACCGGCAACGTGGCACTCGAATCCATGGGCTTCAAGACCTTTGGTTTTGCCGGTGGCCGCCCCGACGTGTGGGAGCCGGACGAGAACGTGTATTGGGGCGCCGAATCCACCTGGCTGGGCGGCGACAAGCGCTACAGCGGTGAGCGTGACCTGGCAAACCCTCTGGCGGCGGTGCAGATGGGCCTGATCTACGTGAACCCCGAAGGCCCCAACGGCAACCCCGATCCCATCGCTGCCGCGCGCGACATCCGCGACACCTTTGCGCGCATGGCCATGGACGATGAAGAGACCGTGGCACTCATCGCCGGTGGTCACACCTTTGGCAAGACCCACGGCGCGGGCGATGCCGCGCTGGTGGGCAAGGAGCCCGAGGGCGCCGGCATTGAGGAGCAGGGTCTGGGCTGGAAGAGCAGCCATGGTTCCGGCAAGGGCGGCGACGCCATCACCAGTGGCCTGGAAGTCACCTGGACCACTACGCCTACGCAGTGGGGCAACAACTTCTTTGAAAACCTGTTCGGCTACGAATGGGAGCTGACCAAGAGCCCGGCGGGTGCTCACCAGTGGACGGCCAAGGGTGCGGCCGCGACGATTCCGCACGCACACGACCCGTCGAAAAAGCTGGTGCCCACCATGCTCACCACCGACCTGTCGCTGCGGTTTGACCCAGCCTACGAAAAGATATCGCGCCGCTTCCTGGCCCACCCTGACCAGTTTGCCGACGCGTTTGCCCGCGCCTGGTTCAAGCTCACGCACCGCGACATGGGGCCGCGTGCACGCTACCTGGGCCCTGAAGTGCCCGCCGAAGTGCTGGTGTGGCAAGACCCGGTTCCTGCGGTGGACCATGCCCTGGTGAACGCTCAGGACATCGCAGCGCTCAAGGCCAAGGTGTTGGCATCGGGCCTGTCCATTTCTGAACTGGTATCGACGGCCTGGGCCTCTGCCTCCACGTTCCGGGGCGGAGACAAGCGCGGCGGCGCCAATGGCGCGCGCATCCGCCTGGCTCCGCAAAAGGACTGGGAAGTGAACCAGCCCGCCCAACTGGCCAAGGTGCTGGGCCAGCTCGAAGCCATTCAGCGCGAGTTCAACGCTGCGCAGACGGGCGGCAAGAAGATCTCGCTGGCCGACCTGATCGTGCTGGCCGGTGGCGCTGCCGTGGAGGCCGCCGCAAAGCAGGCCGGGCAGGGCGTGACCGTGCCCTTCAGCCCTGGCCGCACCGATGCCTCGCAGGAGCAGACCGATGTGCCTTCGTTCGAAGTCATGGAGCCTGTGGCCGATGGCTTCCGCAACTACGTGCGCCCCGGTCTGGAAGGTGCCGTGGCCGAGTTGCTGGTGGACCGTGCCAACCAGCTGACCTTGACCGCGCCGGAGATGACGATGCTGTTGGGCGGTCTGCGGGTACTGGGTGCCAATGTGGGACAGGTGGCCCATGGTGTCTTTACGCAGCGCCCTGGCACGTTGAGCAATGACTTTTTCGTGAACCTGCTCGACATGCGCACCCAGTGGCAGAAGTCGGCGGGCGCAGCGGGTGTGCTGGAAGGTGTGGACCGCAGCACCGGAGTCAAAAAATGGACCGGCACAGTGGCCGACCTGGTGTTTGGTTCCAACTCCGTGCTGCGCGCGCTGGCCGAGGTCTATGCCAGCAGCGATGCGCAGGCGGTGTTTGTGCAGGACTTCGCCCGCGTCTGGACCAAGGTGATGAACCTGGACCGTTTTGATTTGTGACAAGCCCCTGAGTCGCTTCGCGCCTTCCCCCTTCTCTCGAATGGCTGCGCAATTCGGGAAGGGGGACACCGCCAGTGCGGTGGGGCGGCCCTTGCGCGGCGGTCTTGGTCTGGGCCGGGCGATGGCTGCGGCAGTGTTCCCGTTTTAGCCGTAGAAGAAGGCAGAGAGGCGAAAGGCGCTGTGCTGCAGCTACCATCGCGGCGTCAAACCAACAGGAGAGCCCGCATGACACCGCAACCCCCGTCCACCAAGGACTTCGACAAAGGCCTGGCCACGCGCAAGCAGGTCATGGGCGAGGACTTTGTGGCCAATGCCTTTGGCAATGCCACGGAGTTCACCCAGCCCATTCAGGAGTTCATCACCCGCAATGCCTGGGGCGACGTGTGGCAGCGGCCGGGGCTGGACATGAAGACGCGCAGCCTGATCACGGTGGCCTTTCTCACGGCGCTGGGCAAGCAGCATGAGCTCAAAGGCCATGTGCGTGGTGCGCTCAACAACGGTGCCACGGCGGCAGAGATCCAGGAAGTGCTGCTGCACGCCAGCATCTATTGCGGGCTGCCCACGGCAGTAGAGGCCTTCCGCACGGCGGCCGAGGTGGTGGACGCTCCTGGAAAGGGCTGACGCTGCACTCTTTCCCTTGGACTGCTTCCTGTCGCCCATAGAACGGGCATGCACCAAGCCAGCGCCACTGTGGAGCTGGCTTTGCAAGGCCAGTGGTGGCGCCCCCCCTCAGGGCGAAGGCGCGAAGCCGACTCAGGGGGAGCCTATGCTCCCGCCAGCAGCTTGTGCACCAGGTCGGCAGCGGTAGACGCGTTGTACTTGCGCATGAGACGTGCGCGGTAAATCTCTACCGTGCGGTGGCTGATCTCCAGTGCCCGACCGATCTCCTTGGAGGTCAGGCCCTCCAGCAGGCGCGCGGCCACCTCGCGTTCACGGCCCGTCAACTCGGCCTTCACGGTGCGCTGTGAACTCAGGTCTTCAAAGCTCCAGATGCCGGATTCATGCGGGGCATCGCGGTTGAGCGCGCGGCCAGACACGTGGCACCAGAAGACCTCGCCGTTGGCACGCTTCATGATGCGGTTGTCCGCGTAGTGGCCCTTGGCGTTCAGGATGGGCTCCATGTGCGCGCCCAGGCGCTCGTACTCGTCGGCGCTCGGATAAAGTATCTGGAACGACTGGCCGATGAGCACCTCGCGCGAGGCGCCGAACATGTCGCACACGTGCCGGTTGCAATCGACCATGGTGCGGTTGCGCGACAGCACCAGCCCCACGGGGGCCATGTCGAAGGCAAGCCGGTAATCAACGTCCATAGTGCTAATCTTTACGGAAAACTACTTATTAAAGTACGTAGTATCGTAGCGTATCCCATTCATAAGGAGATCGTGGTGAACAAGTTATTCCCCTCCGCTGCCGAAGCCCTGAAGGGCGTGGTTGCAGATGGCCAACTCATGGCTGTAGGCGGTTTTGGGCTGTGTGGCATTCCTGAAGCCTTGATCGACGCGCTGCGCGACTCGGGCGTGAAGAACCTCACCGTGATCTCCAACAATGCGGGCGTGGACGGCTTTGGCCTGGGCAAGCTGCTCGAAACCCGCCAGATCAAGAAGATGATCTCGTCGTACGTGGGCGAGAACAAGGAGTTCGAGCGCCAGTACCTGGCGGGCGAGCTGGAGCTGGAGTTCACCCCCCAGGGCACGCTGGCCGAAAAGCTGCGTGCGGGCGGTGCGGGCATCCCGGCCTTTTTCACCAAGACTGGCGTGGGCACCATCGTGGCCGAGGGCAAGGAACTGCGCGAGTTCGATGGCGAAACCTATGTGATGGAGCGTTCGCTGGTGCCCGATGTGTCGCTGGTCAAGGCTTGGCGTGCCGATAAGTCGGGCAACCTGCAGTTCCGCCTCACGGCGCGCAACTTCAACCCCGCTGCGGCCACGGCCGGCAAGATCACCATCGTGGAGGTGGAAGAGGTGGTGGAAACCGGCGCCATTGCGCCCGACCAGATCCATCTGCCGGGCATTTATGTGCATCGCATCGTGCACAACGCCACGCCCGAAAAGCGCATTGAAAAGCGCACGATCACCGAAAAAGCGGGCGTCTGAGCCGCTGCCGCACAACTGTACAGAACAAGCTGGAGAAGTATCTATGTCGTGGAGTCAAGACCAAATGGCGGCCCGTGCCGCCCATGAACTCGAAGACGGCTTTTATGTGAACCTGGGCATTGGCATCCCCACGCTGGTGGCCAACTTTGTGCCTGCCGACAAAGAGGTGTGGCTGCAGTCCGAAAACGGCATGCTGGGCATCGGCCCGTTCCCCACAGAAGACGAAGTGGATGCCGACCTGATCAACGCAGGCAAGCAGACCGTCACCACCATCAAGGGTTCGTCCATCTTTGGCAGCGACCAGTCGTTTGCCATGATCCGTGGCGGCAAGATCAACCTGTCCATCCTGGGCGCTATGCAGGTCAGCGAAAAGGGCGACCTGGCCAACTGGATGATCCCCGGCAAGATGGTCAAGGGCATGGGCGGTGCCATGGACCTGGTGGCAGGCGTCAAGCGCGTGATCGTGCTCATGGAGCACGTGGCCCGCAAGAAGGACGGCACCGAAGACCTGAAGATTTTGCCCAGCTGCACCTTGCCCCTGACGGGTGTGGGCGTGGTGGACCGCATCATCACTGACTTGGCCGTCATGGACGTGACGCCCCAGGGCCTGAAAGTGGTGGAGCTGGCTCCGGGCGTGACTTTTGAGGCCCTGCAGTCCAAGACCGGTGTCACACTGATTCCATAAGCTACCGTGCCACTCTTGCAGTGGCGTCACAAAAAAAGGCCGGGGCCCCTCACGGAGCCCAGGCCTTTTGCATTTGCATTTCTCACAAAGCCCTCATGCAGTGCGCATGGAGCCTTCGCAATTACATGGCGTTGCCGATTTCGCCAGCAGAGATCTGGCCGGTACGCAGGGCTTCAGCAGCCTGGGCA
>NZ_JAPCKI010000016.1 GCF_028680575.1 Acidovorax benzenivorans
CTTGGTGGCGAATTGCGAAGCATCGGCTTCGTCAGCCTGGGCACCAAAGGAAGCGAAAGCGGCGACAGCGGCGATAGACAGGAAACGTGCGGTGTTGTTCATGATGAAAATCCTTGAAGTTAAAAAAAGCGTCTCAAAAAAACCGGAGCAAAGAGCCAAAAACAAAGAAAACTGCTTCGGACCGGGTTCGGTGAGTCGCCTTGCGGGTTCGGCTCATCGATGGGTTGAACTGTACGCCGATGGGGTACAGAGAAAAACCACCGGGTCGCGAACTAACTGTTCCAGTATTGTGAACAATCATCGCGGAACTTTTCAGGGTTTACCCAAGCCTGACTGTCTCGGGTCACCCAAAAGCAGGCTGTAAACGCCATCGTTCCATGTAAACCCTGGTGCCAATTTGGGACAGTGACAGAGGGGTGACAAGGGGCTTTGGCCCCAGTCGGACGGGGCCGGACCAGGTCTGGCCTTGGGGCACTGGTGCAGACGGCACGTCCGGCTGTGACCACAGGCGCTTGCAGCAGCGCATGCCGCTTGATTTGAATCAAGATTGTGTGTCTGCATGGCGTAGTGCGCGTCAGAGCCCTGCAAGAGAACCTCCTATAGTGCGCAGTAACGATTTGTGTTGCTTGCATGACCGATATTCCTCTTTCAGCGGACGCTGATACCGCTGACAGCCCCCACTACCTGCGTGCGCTGACCGACATGGCCGACCGGCGCACGGTGGTTGCCGATGCCGCCATCTACACCGACAACGGCATCAAGCTGGTGGAGAAGGGGGCGCGCATCGACAGCCGCCTGTACGACCGCTTGGTGCAGCACAAGCTGCGCGAACCCATCGACCGCCATCTGTCCATCGAAAACCCCGTGGACGTGCCAGCACTGCTGGCCCTGGGCCAGACGCTGATCGAGCAGGAAACCCTGCCCGCCATGCTGGCCGAGGCCCTGGGTTCAGGTGCCCGGTTGTTGGCGCCCTTGCGTTCCCTGCCATTGCCTTCTGCCATGGCCTGCAAGCTCACTGTGATGCGCGATCAGCGGCCCGAGCTGTTCCAGCACAGCCTGGTGATGACCACCGTGGCGGTGTTTCTCGCCATCAAAAGTGGTCTGAGCGAGCGCGACTGCGCTACGGTGGCTGCCGCCGCGCTGCTGCACGACTTGGGCGTGTTGCACATGGACCCGGCCTGGGACGACCCTGGGCACAAGGTGGTGGGGGTGGGCCGCAAGCACTTGGTGGCCCATCCCATCTCGGCCATGCTCATGATCCGCGACACGCAGGCGTACCCACGCGCTGCCGAGGTGGCTGTGCTGGAGCACCACGAGCGCATGGACGGCAGCGGTTACCCGCGCGCCTTGGCGGGGGCCGACATCACGCCCATGGGGCGCATCCTGCTGCTGGCCGAAGTGGTGGCGGCGTTCTACGAGAAATACGACGACATGCCCGCGCAGCGGCTGTCGCTGGTGCTGCGGCTCAACCACCGCAAGTTTCCTTCTGCTCTGGTGGCATCCATCCTGCCGCTGCTGCAGGAAGAAGTGGCCCGCGAATCGGCCCTGATGCCCTTGGGCAACGATGCCCCACGCCAGATCGAGCTGCTGGCCCAAGCCTTTGCCTACTGGGATCAGCTCAAGGCGGCCTTGCCTCCCGACACGGCGGCCAAGGCCCCGGCAGGCTGTGCTTTTCGGTTTGCCGATTCCCGCCTCTTGGCGTTGCAAAAAGCCTTGATCGAAGCGGGCTCACACCCTCAACACCAGGAGGAATTGCTGGCGCAATTGCAAGGGGACGCCATTGGCATGGCCGAGGTCGCCCTGGTGGGGCGCGAGGCCTTGTGGCAGCTGCAAAGCATCCTGAACGCCAGCCACCGCCGCTGGCCCCAACTGCCGGACCGCGCCACGCCTGCCGATGCAGCGGTGGCGGATTGGTGCGACTGGGCGATGCGCACGCTATAGCGGTATCGACCCTGCCGGTGCGCTGGCTGCCCCTTCGGTGGCGCGCACTGGCTGGCGACGTTTGCTGGTGCTCATCAGCACTGCCTTGAACGCGTACGCCGTTCGCCAGCGTGCCCCGCCTTACACCGACCTCCTTGGTGGGGCTTCACCCGCTGGTTCCCCCATGCGTCAAAATACTGGTTATATTCACAGTATTCGTGTTGCCTGAACCTCTCCCACCACCATGCCTGCGCCACGCCCCATTTTGCGGGTTGCGTCTGATTTGCCCACCTCCGTGCCTGGGGTGTGGCATGCCGACGCGCTGGGTGCAGGCACACAGCGCGTGCTGCCAACGGGCCATGCCGCGCTGGACGCGCAGCTGCCGGGTGGCGGCTGGCCCGTGGGGGCCTTGAGCGAGGTGCTGCAGCCCTTGGCGGGTTTGCACGAATGGCAACTGGTGCTGCCCGCACTGGTGCAGGCCACGGCCAGGCAGAAGGGAGCGGTGGTACTGGTGGCGCCGCCGTGCGAGCCTTTTGGCCCGGCCCTGCAGTCGCAGGGTTTGCGGGCAGAGCGCGTGTGCGTGGTGCGGGCCGACTCTGCCATGGCGGCCTTGTGGGCGGCAGAGCAGGCGCTGCGCTGCCAGGGCGTGCTGGCCGTTATGGCCTGGCTGCCCCAAGCGCGGCCTGCCGCCCTGCGGCGGTTGCAATTGGCGGCGGCCCAGCAACAGCAATTGTTGTGGGTGTTTCGTTCGGTCGATGCCGCATGGCCAGCGTCGCAGGTGTCTCAGGCGTCGCCAGCCCTATTGCGGCTGCAGGTACAGGGGCTGACCCTGCCAGGGGATGCCGCGGCGGCCCCTGGCATACAGGTGCAGATCCTCAAGCGCCGGGGGCCTCCGCTGGCGCAGGCGATCCATCTGCCGGGCTGCCACCCCCAGCTGGCGCAGGTGCTGGTGGCACAGGCCGATCGGCGGCGCGCAGCACAAGAGGCGGCCAGTGCCCTGGTAGCGGGCCGCCAGGCTGCTGCGATGCGGGTGGCCGGGGCCTCCGGGGCCGTGCGGGCACGCAATGCGCCGGGGGGCAGACCAGAAGGGAGCAGGCATGCACTGGATCGCTCTGCCATTGCCTTGGTGCGATGAGGCCGCCGCCTCGGCGGGTACAGGCACGGAGAGAAGTACCGACGCGCTGAACGCCGCCGCAGGCTGGTGGGCCTTGCGTTTTACGCCGCGTGTGGCGCTGGCCGATGGCGAGGCGGTGTTGCTGGAGGTGTCCACCACTGAACGCCTGTGGGGCGGGCGCGAGGCGCTGCAGGCGCTGGTGCTGCAAGCCTGGGCCGACGCATCGGCCAGAGGTGTGGGGGATAGCGTTGCCAACCAACCCATCAACAATCCTGAAAAGCCTGTCAATCCCTGTGGATCGGCCACGGCCAAGGCTCTGTCGCCTGGGGCCCCGGCAGTGTGGGGCACGGGCCCCACGGCCCTGGTGGCCCAGGCCTGGCTGCGCATGGCGCTGGCAGGGCACCCCTGCCCACCGCAGGGCAGGGTAGAGAACCTGCCTTTGCACACGCTGGCGGCGCTGCGTCCGCATGTAGCCAGCCTGGAGCGCATGGGTTGCCGCACCTGGGGCACGCTGCGGGCGCTGCCGCGTGCGGGTGTGGCGCGGCGCTTGGGGGCCGGTGTGTTGCGGGTGCTGGACCAGGCCTTGGGCCATGCCCCCGAGGCCCATGCCTGGCTGCAACTGCCCGAGCAGTTTGTGTTGACCACCGAGCTGCCCGCACTGGCCGAGTCGGCCGACGCACTGCTGTGGAGCGCCAGCCGCTGCCTCACGGCCCTGCAAGCCTGGCTGCAGGCGCGCCAGCAGGGCGTGCTGGCGCTGGAGCTGGCCTGGCGCCACGACTTGCGGCGCATGGATGGCGTGGTGTTGCCCCCCACCCAGGCGCTGCAGGTGCGCACCGCCCAGGCCACCCACGACTTGGCGCACCTGCGGCGCTTGCTGGCCGAAAACCTGGCGCGCACCACGCTGGCAGCGCCGGTCAACCAGATCACGCTGCGGCTGCTTGACGCGGCTCCGCTGCCGCACCGCAGTGCCAGCCTGCTGCCCCCGGGGGATGTGGGGGGGCGTGACCTCGCAAGCCATGGCAGCGCCGATCCGGCAGATGCCCCAGGCGAGGCCCTGCACCAATTGCTGGAGCGCCTGTCGGCCCGCTTGGGCGCCGACCATGTGGTGGCCCCGGTGCTACTGGCCGACCACCGGCCCGAACGCATGCAGCAATGGCGCGCGGCTGCTGAAGTGCTGGGCGCGCCCTCGACTGCCACGCGTACACCCGCCAGTTCTGCGTCTGTGCGTGCGGACGATGCTTCGCAGGGCATCGCCCCGGATGCCCCCTTGTTGCCCACCTGGCTGCTGAACCCGCCGCCGCGGCTGGTTGTGCAGGGCAACCGCCCCTGCCACCACGGCCTGCTGCGCCTGCTGGCTGGGCCCCATCGGTTTGAGGCGGGCTGGTGGTCTGCCACCGACGACGCCGTGGACCCGGCACACCCCTGCGCGGGCCTGGCCTTGCGCGACTACTTTGTGGCCCACAACGACGTGGTGGGGCTGGTGTGGGTGTTTCGCGAGCGACTGGCGCCTGCGCTGGATGGCACGCAGGCGCCAGCGCGCCCCCACCGCTGGTTTCTGCACGGAATCTTTGGGTGAGCAGGCAGAGCGGTTGTCCATGGGCTTGACGCATCTACCCCCTCCACAGGCCGCTGCGGTGCCAGACCCCGCAGCGGGTGCCGCCGAGCTGCCGGGCTATGCCGAGCTGCATTGTCTGTCCAACTTCAGCTTTCAGCGGGGCGCATCGCACCCGAAAGAGCTGGTGGCGCGCGCAGCCAAGCTGGGCTACCAGGCGCTGGCGCTGACGGACGAATGCTCGGTGGCCGGGGTGGTGCGTGCCTGGGGGGCTGCCAAGGAATGGGGCCTGCACCTCATCGTGGGCAGCGAGTTTTTGTGGGGCGACCTGCGGCTGGTGGCGCTGGCGCGCGATGCAAAGGGCTGGGGCAACCTGTGCGAGTTCATCACCGCCGCCCGCGCCGCCGCGCCCAAGGGGCATTACCACGTGGGTACGGGCAGCCCCTGGCATTTGCTGCAGGGGTGCGAGCTGCTGCTGGCGCCATGTCGCCAGCACTTTGATGCTTCTGATTTTGTAGCTTTCAGCGCTTGTATAACGAGCGCTAGAGGCCAATTTGGCTCAAACTTTGATGCCCATCTGTGGTTGGCGGTAGAGCTGCACATGGCCCCTGACGACAGCCTGTGGCTGGCTACGCTGCAGCGCGTGGGCGCCGCGCTCAACCTGCCGCTGGTAGCTGCGGGCGATGTGCACATGCACGCCCGCTCGCGCAAGCCGCTGCAGGACGTGATCACGGCCGTGAAGCGGGGCTGCTCCGTGGCCGAGTGCGGCTTTGCGCTGCAGCCCAATGCCGAGCGCCACCTGCGCCAGCGCGTGCGGCTGGCGGGCATTTACCCGCCCCACCTGCTCGCGGCCACGCTCACCGTGGCTGGGCGCTGCACCTTCAGCCTGAGTGAGATCCAGTACCAGTACCCGCTGGAGACCGTGCCCCAGGGCATGACGCCGACCCAGGGTCTGGCCTGGCTGGTCGATGCCAACACGGCTGGCCTGTACCCCGACGGCGTGCCCGACGCGATCGCCGCGCAGATCCGCAAAGAGCTGGACTTGATCGCGCACTGCCGGTACGAGATGTACTTCCTGACCGTGTACGACATCGTGCGGTTTGCGCGCAGCGTGGGCATCCTGTGCCAGGGGCGCGGCTCGGCGGCCAACTCGGTGGTCTGCTACGTGCTGGGTATCACGGCGGTGGACCCCAAGGACTCCCATCTGCTGTTCGAGCGCTTCATCAGCAAGGAGCGCAGCGAGCCGCCCGACATCGACGTGGACTTTGAGCACGACCGGCGCGAAGAGGTCATCCAGTACATCTACGACAAATACGGCCGCGACCGCGCCGCCATCGCGGCCGTGGTCACCTGCTACCGCACGCGCAGCGCCCTGCGCGACGTGGGCAAGGCCCTGGGCGTGGCGCCCGCGCTGGTCGATGCATTTGCCAAAGACCACCACTGGTTTGACGAGACCTTCGCCACCGACCGCCTGCAAGAGCTGGCGCAAAGCCTGGGCACGCCCTTGCACCGGCACACCGCCCGGCTGTGGATGGAGCTGGCCGCCGACCTGAAAGACTTTCCGCGCCACCTGAGCCAGCATGTGGGCGGCTTCGTGCTCACCCAGGGCAAGCTCACGCGGCTGGTGCCGGTGGAGCCCGCCAGCATGGAGCACCGCTCCGTCATCCAGTGGGACAAGGACGACCTCGATGAGATGAACCTGCTCAAGGTCGATGTGCTGGCGCTGGGCATGCTCAGCGCACTGCGCCGCTGCCTCAACCTGCGTGCAGCCCTGCGCGGTGAGCGCTGGGGCCTGAAAGAGATCCCAAGCGACGACCCCGCCACCTACGACATGATCTGCGCTGCCGACACCGTGGGCGTGTTCCAGATCGAAAGCCGCGCCCAGATGAGCATGCTGCCCCGCCTGCAGCCGCGCCAGTTCTACGACCTGGTGGTCGAGGTCGCCATCGTGCGGCCCGGGCCCATCCAGGGCGGCATGGTGCACCCGTACCTGCAGGCGCGCGAGCGCCGACGCCAGGGCCTGCCCCTGGAGCTGGAGAAGCCCGAGCTGGAAGACGCGCTGGCGCGCACGCTGGGTATCCCCATCTTTCAGGAACAGGTGATGCAGATCGCCATGATCGCGGCGGACTTCACGCCCGGCATGGCCGACGACCTGCGCCGCTCCATGGCCGCCTGGAAGCGCAAGGGCGGCGTGCACCGCTTTGAAGAGCCTCTCAAGCAAGGCATGAAAGACCGGGGCTACCCGGCCGAATTTGCCGACCGCATCTTCCAGCAGATGTTGGGCTTTGGCGAATACGGTTTTCCCGAAAGCCACGCCCACAGCTTTGCGTTGCTGGCCTATGCCAGCAGCTGGCTCAAATGCCACGAGCCCGCATGCTTTTTGGCAGCGCTGCTCAACTCGTTGCCCATGGGTTTTTACAGCGCCTCGCAACTGGTGCAAGACGCCCGCCGCCACGGCGTGCGCGTGTTGCCCATCGACGTGACTGTGAGCGATATCGACTGCACGCTGGAGGGCGACCCCGAGCCACTGCGCCCCGCGCGCGGCCTGGGCGCACCGCCGCTGCCCCAGCCCGCCGTGCGCCTGGGCCTGCGGCTGGTGGGCAGTCTGCAGCGCGAGGCTGCCAAGCGCCTGCTGCAAGCCCGCGCCACAGGCCCAGCCTTTGCCAGCACCGAAGACCTGGCCCTGCGTGCGCAACTGAGCCAGCAAGACCTGCAGGCCCTGGCCGCCGCCGACGCCCTGGCCAGCCTGTCGGGCCACCGCCGCCAGCAGATGTGGGACGCCGCCGCCCAGCACAACGCGCCGCCCCTGTGGCGCGACGTGCCCGTGCACGAGGCACCGCTGCAACTGCCCGAGGCCCCCGAGGGTGAAGAAATTTTGTTCGACTACGCCGCCACCGGCCTCACCCTGCGCCGCCACCCATTGGCCCTGCTGCGCCCCCGCCTGGCCCGCTGGCGCCTGCAAACCGCGCTGCAACTGCACAGCGCCGCCCACGGCCGCAAGGTGCGCGCCTGCGGCATCGTCACCGTGCGCCAGCGCCCCGGCACGGCCAAGGGCACCATGTTTGTCACGCTGGAGGACGAAACCGGCCCCGTCAACGTCATCGTCTGGCCCGCCATGGTCGATGTGTGGCGCAATGCGCTGCTGCGGTCACAGCTGCTGGCGGTGGAAGGCGTGTGGCAATGCAGTGCCGGCCCACCCGGTGGCAATGCCGTGGTGCGCCACCTGGTGGCCCAGCGTTTCAAGGACCTGACACCACTGCTGGGCCGCATGGGGCAGGCGCTGCAGGGGAGCCGGGATTTTCATTGAGGGGGAGTTCTCTGGCTATCGCGGGGATGTGCAACGCAGCATGGCGCCGATTCGCGGCATCTTGACTTGCTTGCCAGATAGCTGTCGCGCAAGCGAGATTGCGCGCCAGGTCAATGTCAATGGGCTGTGATGGCCATTTTGTCGAACACGGTATCCGCTAAAAATTTCTCGATGTCCAGCAAAATGAGCATGCGCTCGTCCACCGAGCCGATCGCCAGCAGATGCTCGCGGTCGAAATTCGAGTCGAGCGCAGGCACAGGGCGTAGTTGTGAAGGCTCCAGCGTGAGCACATCCGACACGCTATCCACCACGGCCCCGACTACACGTTGGCCAATACTCAGCACGATCACCACGGTCAGGTGGTTGTACTGAATTTCTGCCACGCCCAGCTTGATGCGCAGATCGATGATGGGGACGATCACACCGCGCAGGTTCATCACACCCTTGACGTGCTCGGGAGCATTGGCGATGGTGGTGGGCTTTTCGTAAGAGCGGATTTCCTGCACGCGCAGGATGTCCACGCCGTATTCCTCGTTCGCAATCTTGAACGCCAGAAATTCTCGAATCTGGGTCAGCGCCCCTGCGCTGGCCGAGGATGCTGCGAAGGAAGAAGGCATGTTTGTGGCAGCGTTGATCATCGGATTCCTCAACTAGATAGATATGGTTAGCCAGTCGGACCACTTATCAGAAGTTCTCCCACTCGCCGCCCTCAGCAGCGGCCGAGGCTGCGGCAGGTTTGCTGCTGGACATGCCGATTTTCTGACCGGCCTTCTGACCGGTTGTCTTTGCAACCAAAGGGCGCACTGCAGGCGCCGGTACTGAGCGTGCAGTAGTCGTAGACGTATGCGTGGCAAATGCGCTGGTGGGGCGGGCTGTGTTGTGGGCACCATCACTTCCGAGCTTGAACACAGCCACCGCCTGTTGCAGTTGCTGCGCCTGCGTATTCAAACTACTGGCAGCCGCCGCGCTCTCCTCAACCAGCGCCGCATTTTGCTGTGTCACTTGGTCCATTTGCGACACCGCCTCGCCCACTTGGGCAACGCCTTGGCTCTGTTCATTGCTGGCGGCACTCACCTCTCCAATCAGGTCCGTCACACGGCGAATGGCGGCAACCACCTCGGTCATGGTCGTGCCCGCTTGGTCCACCAAGGACGTGCCCCGTTCCACCTCGGTAACACTGTTGTCAATCAGTGCCTTGATGTCCTTGGCCGCACTGGCGCTGCGCTGGGCCAGGTTGCGCACTTCACTGGCCACCACGGCAAAACCGCGCCCCTGCTCACCAGCCCGTGCTGCCTCTACCGCAGCGTTCAGCGCCAGGATGTTGGTTTGGAACGCAATGCCATCGATCACGCTGATGATGTCTGCGATTTTCTTGGAGCTTTCGTTGATAACCCTCATGGTGTTGACCACATGGCCTACCACCTCGCCGCCTTGTACCGCGACGGTCGAGGCGTTCACGGCCAGCTGATTGGCCTGGCGGGCGCTGTCAGCGTTTTGCTTGACGGTGCTGGCAAGCTCTTCCATGGAGGCTGCCGTCTCTTCCAGCGCACTGGCTTGCTGCTCGGTGCGGCTGGACAGGTCTGAATTGCCCTGCGCAATCTCGGAGCTGGCCGTGGCCACCCCGTCAGCCCCGCTGCGCACTGTGGCGACCACGCCCGTCAGTGCTTTTTGCATCGCGCTCATGGCGGCCATGACACTGACTTCGTCGCCGCTGCGGGCATGCAGCTCCACGCTCAAGTCACCACTTGCCACGCGCTGGGCGGCATCGGCCAGCTCTGCGGGCTCCGCACCCAGGGCCTTGGACAGGTCACGCACAATGATCCAACCCACCAACAGACTTAGCACCAGCATGACTGCCCCCAGGGTTGCGATCAGCAACATGGAGCTGGCTGCAGATTTGGTAGCCTCACCCGCCAATTTGTCTGCGATCTCCTTTTGCAAGGCGCGCGAATCTTCCACCGCCTTGAAGACCACGTTCTGCAGTGAGCGAACCTCACCGATCAGCAGAGCCCCTGCGGCAGCCTTGTCGCCTTGCTCTGCCATTTCTATCGCACGGTCTATGGCTTTGTTGTAGGGGCCACGATTTTGCTGAATGACCTCAAGGTATTCCTTGCCTTTGGGCAAAGTGACGGTCTTGTCCAGTATTTGCAGGAGCTCGTTATTGGCTTTGCGCAGCTCTGCGATCTTCTGTTTTTCTTGGGTGCGGAACGCAGGGTCGTCAGAAATCAGGATGTTTCGAGCGTAGCGCCCGATGGCATTCAGATTGTCCTTGAGGTCTGTGAACTCAGCCACTTTGAGCATGCGGTTCTCAGAGACCTCGCGCAAATCTTGGACGATGGACCGCATATTCAGCGAGCCGACCACCGCGATCACGATGCCGATCAGTGTCAGCAATCCAAAGCCCAGAATCAGGCGGGTAGAGACTTTCAAGCGGTTCATGCGGTCCTCTCTTTACATCCAAGTGAGAAGAGCCTGCTGGGCTGGGTGACACCCATGGCAGAAGCCAGCAGAACTCAACGGGCTGACAAACGAAACTTCTTGCGACTCCCTGACCCTTCATTGCAACGGGTATCAGCACACAAGGCAACAGGTCATTTCATTTTTATGAATTATTAGATAAAAATGATAAATAAGACAGGCGAAACATGCTGAATTTGTCATATTTATTTTTTTAAGCCTGTTAGCGATCTCCCAGGGGCGTGCCCCCGCCAAGCCTGTTGCCCGAAGGGTTGGGGTGAAATCGGGTGATTGCACGCAGCGCAGTGCCTCGGCGTGGCCTACGGGCGAGTCGATGCCAAAGTCCGCTATGCCTTGCGCCACGCGCTGTGTCGGGTGACGCCCTGGCTGTTGTCGTTGATCACGCGCCAGCGCGTGCTGGGAGGCTCAAGGCGCCTGCAGCTTCTGCAACAGCTCCAGCGTCGGATACCCATCAGTCACCACGCCCAGGCTGCGCTGGTAGCCGCGCAGTCCTGCGCGGGTGGCGGGGCCCATCACGCCGTCGGGGGTGCCTGCCGCAAAGCCCTTGCGGTTCAGGGCCTCTTGCAGTGCCTGCAACTGCGCGCGGGACAGGGGCTCGATGTCGCGGGGCCAGGGGGTTGCCAAGGGGTTGCCCCCGTCGATCTGGCGCGCGAGCAGGGCCACGCCCAGCGCGTAGTTCACCGAGTTGTTGTAACGCAGGATGGTGCGGAAGTTGTTGCCCACCAAAAACGCCGGGCCCCGCGCGCCTGCGGGGGTGACGATGGAGGCTGCCGCCAGGTCGGGCAGCGGGGCACCGTCCAAGGCGCGTACCCCTTCGTCCTGCCACTGGGCGGTGGTCTGGCGCACGGCGGGGTCGGCGCGTGCATGGTCGAAGGTGGGGGGCAACTGCACTTCGGCCCCCCAGGTTTCGCGGGCCTGCCAGCCAGACCGGGCCAGGAAGTGCGCGGTGGACGCCGTCACATCCGGCACGCTGCCCCAGATGTCGCGGTGCCCGTCGCCGTCGGCATCAATCGCGTAGGCCAGGAACACCGAGGGCAGGAACTGCGTGTGCCCCATGGCCCCGGCCCACGATCCGATCATGCGGTCGGCGGCGATGTCGCCCTGGTCAATGATGCGCAGGGCCGCCAGCAGCTCGGTCTGCGCCCAGGCGCGGCGGCGGCCTTCGTAGGCCAGGGTGGCCAGTGCATCCACCGTGCGGAAGGTGCCAAAGTTGCTGCCGTAGTTGCTCTCCATGCCCCAGATGGCGGTGATGACGCTGGCCGGCACGCCATAGCGGGCTGCTGCGGCCTGCAGCGCAGTGCTGTTCGCCACCAATTGGGCCTGGCCCTGGGCGATGCGCTGTGGGGAGACTGCGCTGTCCAGGTACGCCCACGGGGTGCGGGTGAACTCGGGCTGGGCCCGGTCCAGCTCCACCACGCGGGGCAGCCACTGTGCCTGGCCCAGCACATCGCGCACGGTGGCGGGGCGGATGCCGGCCTCCAGCGCCTGGGCAGAAAAGGTGGCGAGCCATTGGGCAAAACCGGCCGTGTGGTCGGCATCGGGGCTGGTTGGTGGCTGTGCGGGTGCCGCCATGGGCGATGCGGTGGGCGCTGGGGTCGTTGAGGTGGCTACCGTGGACCTTGTCACGGGCGAAGGATTGGTACTGGGGGCCGACGCGCAGCCCGCAAGGGTCAGGGCGGCGGCCATAGCGACCCAGGCAGTCCGTGCGGGGGCGTGGGCGCGTGAGGAGGCTGAGGGCAGGGCGGGGCTTTGCCCGCCGGGGCAAGAGGATGCAATGGAGCTGGGCATGCGCCATTGTCCCGCGAGGCTGCACCTGCACAGGGCACGAATGTGCATCAGTCCGTATAGAGGGTGTGTTTACTATGTTTTTGATAGCTGCTGGCGCATATTCTACTTGCGCTAGAGGCCAAAAACACTGAAAAATGCGGTTACAGTGGCGGCTTATTCGCCACCAGCTCCCGCCGATTGCGCGTGAGCCAACGCCTGCCCCCTGTTAGCCTACCGACCATGGCGCCCCACACCTTTCTCTGGCACGACTACGAAACCTTTGGCGCCAACACGCGCCGCGACCGGCCTGCGCAGTTTGCGGCCATCCGCACCGATGCGGAGCTGAACGAAATCGGCGAGCCGCTGATGTTGTATTGCCAGCCCGCCAACGACTATCTGCCCGACCCGATGTCGTGTCTCATCACCGGCATCACGCCCCAGCAGTGCCTGGAGCAGGGTGTGCCCGAGCACCAGTTTGCCGCGCGCATCGAGTCCGAGTTTGCGCAGCCCGGCACGATAGGCGTGGGCTACAACACCATCCGGTTCGACGACGAGATCACGCGCTTCATGTTCTGGCGCAACCTCATCGACCCGTATGCGCGCGAGTGGCAAAACCAGTGCGGCCGCTGGGACCTGCTGGACGTGGTGCGCATGACCTATGCGCTGCGGCCCGACGGCATCCACTGGCCCAAGAAGGAAGACGGCGTGACCCCCAGCTTCAAGCTGGAGCACCTGTCCAAGGCCAACGGCCTGCAACACGAGGCCGCGCACGATGCGCTGTCGGACGTGCGCGCCACCATTGCGCTGGCGCGGCTGATCCGCCAGCACAACGCCAAGCTGTTTGACTTTGCACTCAGCCTGCACAAGAAGGACCGCGTGGCCGCCGAACTGCGGCTGCCCGCCACCACGGCCACGGCGCGGGCCTTTTTGCATGTCTCGGGCATGTTCCCCACCGAGCGTGGCTGCCTGGCCGTGATGTGGCCGCTGGCCAGCCACCCCACCAACAAGAACGAGCTGATCGCCTGGGACCTGGCCCACGACCCGCGCGAGCTGGCCGCGCTGAACGTGGATGAGATCCGCCTGCGCATGTTCACCCGCTCGGCCGACCTGCCCGAGGGCGTCACGCGCCTGCCCATCAAAACCATCCACCTGAACAAGTCGCCCATGGTGGTCGGCAATGTGAACACGCTCACGCCCGCGCTGGCGCAGCGCTGGGGCATTGACTTGGCCCAGGCCGCGCAGCATGCTGAGGTGGCGCGCGCGCTGCCCGACATGAGCGGCATCTGGCCCGCGGTGTTCGCCCGCCCGCAAGAGCCCGCACCGGATGTGGACCAGGACCTGTACGGTGGTTTTGTCGGCAACAACGACCGGCGTTTGTTGAACGACCTGCGCACCATGAGCGGTGACAAGCTGGCCAAGGCGCGTGCGAACTTTGACGACCCGCGCCTGGACGAGCTGTTGTGGCGCTATCGGGCGCGCAACTTTCCGCAGACGCTGTCGCTCGAGGAGCAGGAACGCTGGGAGGCGCACCGCGCAGCCTGCCTGTTCGACGGGCAGGGCGGGGCGCGCACGGTAGAGCAGTTGTTCACCGAAATCGATACCCTGTCAGAGACCGCCGACGATGAGCGGACGCAGGACATCCTGGGCGCCTTGTACGATTACGCCGAACACATCGCACCTGAACGGTAGCCATCGAGAGAAGCCCCCCTGAGGCGCTGCGCGCCTTTCCCCTTGAGGGGGGACGCACCCGGTGGCCTGGCAGAGCCAGTTCCACGGGTGCGCTGGCGTTAAGGGCGCGCCGGAATTTATCGTCTTGCCTTGCACGTAGACCAGTAGAAACAGAGCAGCCGCAGATTTTTATGACGACACCGCAGAACCACAGTTTCACCACCCAGATCGTGCACGCCGACCGCCTGGCTGGCGCCGAGCAGGGGGCCATCCACCAGCCCATCCACACCTCGGTGCAGTACGGCTACAACAAGGTCGAAGACCTGATCGCCGTCTTCCAGGGCACGGCCAAGGGCGGCTTCAACTACGCGCGCCAGGGCACGCCCACCACGGCGGCGCTGGAGGCCAAGATCACGCAGATGGAGCGCGGGCGCGGCTCCATCGTGTTCTCCACCGGCATGGCGGGCATCTGCGCGGTGTTCCTCACGCTGCTCAAGGCGGGCGACCACCTGGTGGCCAGCCAGTTTGTGTTTGGCAACACCAACAGCGTGTTGGGCACGCTGGCCGACCTGGGCATCGAAGTGACCACGGTGGACGTGACCGACGCGGCCAATGTGGCCGCTGCGCTGCGCCTCAACACCCGCATGGTGTTTGTCGAGACCATTGCCAACCCCGGCACGCAGATCCCGGACCTGGAAGGCATTGGCGCGCTGTGCCAGCAGCGCGGCGTGCTGTACGTGGTGGACAACACCGTAGCCTCGCCCTACCTGTTCCGCGCGGCCACCGTGGGGGCAGGCCTGGTGGTCAACTCGCTCACCAAGAGCATTGGCGGGCAGGGCGATGCGCTGGGCGGCGCCATCACCGACACGGGGCTGTACGACTGGTCGGGCTACCCCAACATCTTTGCGGCCTACCGCAAGGGCGACGCCAAGGGCTGGGGGCTACAGCAGCTGCGCAAAAAGGGGCTGCGCGACATGGGCGGCACGTTGTCGTCCCATGCCGCCCACCAACTGGCGCTGGGCGCGGAGACCCTGTCGCTGCGCATGGACCGCACCAGTGCCACCGCCCTGGCGCTGGCGCAGTGGCTTCAGAAGCATCCGGCCGTCTCGCGCGTGCTGTACCCCATGCTGCCCTCGCACCCGCAGCACGCCTTTGCGCGCAAGCACCTCAAGGCGGGCTCGTGGCTGCTGTCGTTCGAGCTGCGCAACCCCGACCAGTGCCTGCCCGTGTGCAACCGCCTGCAGCTGCCCATCAAGGCCACAGGCCTGGCCGACACGCGCACGCTGATCATCCCGGTGGCGCACACCATCTTCTGGGAGGCCGGCCCTGCCGTGCGGGCCACCATGGGCATTGCCGACAGCATGATCCGCCTGTCGGTGGGCCTGGAAGAGGTGGAAGACCTGCTGGCCGACTTTGAGCAGGCGCTTGCCGGAGCGTGAACCTGGGCCTGCACACCCTTTGAACCGCCCACCCTGACCGGGAGTTCCACCATGGCCACCGCCACCTCTGCACCGCCCGCCACCATCGGCAAGTACCGCATCGAGCGTGAACTGGGCCGGGGCGCCAGTGGCATCGTGTTCCTGGGGCTGGACGGCTTTCGGGGCCGCAAGGTGGCTATCAAGCAGACCCACGCGCACCTGCTGAAGGTGCCCGAGCAGGCCGAGCGCTACCGCAAGCTGCTGCGCAACGAGGCCGCGCTGTCGGGCCGGCTACGCCACCCCAACATCGTGCGCCTGCTCGACGCCGATGAAGAAGCGCTGCCGCCCTATCTGGTGCTCGAATACGTGGACGGCCAGCCGCTGTCCGACTTTGCGACGCCCGACACCTTGCTGCCCGTGCCCCAGGTGCTGGACATTGCCTTCAAGTGCTGCAACGCGCTCGAATACGCCTACCGCGAGGGCCTGGTGCACCGCGACATCAAGCCCGCCAACCTGATGCTGGCGCGCGGCGGCGATGTGAAGCTGACCGACTTTGGCGCCGCCTTGTCGTTGCGCAGCGATGCCACGCAGCTGTCCGGCCTGGTGGGGTCGCCGTCGTATATGTCGCCCGAACAAGTGCGCGAACAGGACCTCACCCACCACAGCGACATGTTTTCGCTGGCCGTGGTGGTGTACGAGCTGCTCACCGGTCGCCGCCCGTTTGATGGCGACACCGACTTCGCCACGCTCTACAAGATCAGCAACGAGGCGCCCACACCGCCCAGCCTGCTGCGCGCGGCGCTGCCTGCGCATGTGGACGAAGTGCTGTTGCGCGCGCTGGCCAAGCAGCCCGCCGACCGTTTTGCCACCTGGGCCGACTTTGCCCAAGCGCTGCTGGCGGCGCACCGGGGCCTGCCCCGCCAGAAGTCGCAAGACACCGAGGCCGAGCGCTTTGCCCGCCTGCGGGTGCTGCCGTTTTTTGCCGACTTTCACGACGTCGCGCTGTGGGAGCTGATGCGCCTGGGCAGCTGGCGCCGCCTGGAGCAGGGCACGGTGCTGATGCGCGAGAACACGCCGGGCGACTCGTTTTGTATCCTCATCGAAGGCCAGGTGGCCGTCAGCCGCCAGGGCTGGAACCTCAGCACGCTGGGCCCCGGCGTCACCCTGGGCGAGATGACCTACCTGCGCCCCGACAACCGCATCCGCACAGCCACAGCCGTGGCCGAAACCGAGGTGCTGGTACTCAAGGTGCGCAACCCCGCGTTGCGCGAGGCGTCGGAGGACTTGCAGTCGCGGTTTGACAAGGCCTTCATCAAGCTGCTGGTAGGGCGGCTGATTGCCACCAACGAGCAACTGGCCGAGTGGGAGCTGGTGGCTGCGCCTGGGCCTGCCCTCGGTTGATACCTTGATTGCTACTTAATTGATAGCTGCTTGGGTATATTCCATCAGCGCTATCGGTCAATTTCATCCAAAAAACCGGTAGCACACCACAATGGCGGCCACCACGCCCGCCAGTTCGGCCAGCAAGGCACAGCCCACGGCGTGCCGTGCACGCTGAATGCCCACGGCGCCAAAGTACACCGCCAGCACATAAAACGTGGTTTCGGTGCTGCCCTGGATGGTGGCGGCTGCCAGGGCGGCAAAGCTGTCCACGCCCTGGGTCTGCATGGTTTCAATCAGCATGGCGCGTGCCGCGCTGCCTGAAAACGGCTTGACCAGGGCGGTGGGCAGCGCGTCCACAAACCGGGCGTCTGCGCCTAGCGTGGTGACGCACCAGCGGATGCCGTCCAGCACATAGCCCAGCGCGCCCGAGGCGCGGAACACGCCCACCGCGCACAACATGGCCACCAGGTAGGGCAGCAGGCCCTTGGCCACGTCAAAGCCTTCGCGCGCGCCCTCGATGAAAGCCTCGTACACCGGCACCTTGCGCCAGGCCCCCAGGGCCACAAACAACACGACCAGCGCAAACAGCGTGAGGTTGCCCAGCAGCGACGACAGCGAGGCCAGGGCCGCCGCGCTGAGCGTGGTGAGCAGCGCCATGAAGCCGCCCAGCACCAGCGCCACGGGCAGCAGGTAGGCCAGCACCACGGGGCTCCACAGCGGCAGGCGCTGCACCACGGCCACGCTGAGCAGTCCCACCAGGGTGGACGCCGATGTGGCCAGCAGAATGGGCAAAAAGACCAGCGTCGGGTCGGGCGCGCCCTGCTGCATGCGGTACATGAAGATCGTGACCGGCAGCAGCGTGAGCGACGACGCGTTGAGCACCAAAAACAGGATCTGCGCGTTGGTGGCGGTATCGGGCTCCGGGTTCAGCTCTTGCAAGGCCTTCATGGCCTTCAGGCCCATGGGCGTGGCCGCGTTGTCCAGCCCCAAGGCGTTGGCAGCAAAGTTCAGCGTCATCAGGCCCAGGGCGGGGTGGCCTCGGGGCACGCCCGGCATCAGGCGCTGGAACAGCGGGGCCAGCCAGCGGGCCAGGGCATCGACCAATCCCGCTCTTTCGGCAATCCGCAAAAAACCCAGCCACAGCGTGAGCGTGCCAAACAGCAGCACCATCACCTCGACCGACAGCTTGGCCATGGCAAACAGCGCCTCGACCATGGCCGCAAAAATCTGGGCGTTGCCGCCCACCAGCCATTGGGCCAGCGCGGCCACCGCCGCCGTGAGGAAAAAGCCCAGCCACAGGGTGTTGAGCATCAGTGCACCGGGGAGAAGGCAAGAGAAAGGGCTTTGCGCATGTTGCCGAGGTTAACTGCCCTGCGGCGCATGGGTGGTTTGGAGCGTGGCGGGAGGGCAACGAAACTGCCAGTGGTGGTCAGTGGTACCCTACAGGGTTCGGTCCGGAGTTGCGCAGCCACCTTCTGGTGGGCTGTTTGGTGGGCTTTTGATCCTCCTGCACGGCCGCAGCAACTCCCACACACGGCGCCCTGGCGCGCCGCATTCACACCAAGGAAAAGAGATCCATCATGGGCGCGCAGTGGAAAGCAAAAGGCAAGGCACAGGTGGCCGACGCCAAGGGCAAGCTGTTTGGCAAGCTGGTCAAGGAAATCACCGTGGCCGCACGCGGCGGCGCCGACCCGGCCAGCAATGCACGCCTGCGCCTGGTGGTGGAGCAGGCTCGCAAGGCCTCCATGCCCAAGGACACGCTGGAGCGTGCCATCAAGAAGGGCTCCGGCACTGGCGCCGACGCGGTGAACTACGAACGCGTGATCTACGAAGGTTTTGCCCCCCATCAGGTGGCCGTGATGGTTGAATGCCTGACCGACAACGTGAACCGCACGGCCCCCGAGATGCGTGTGCTGTTCCGCAAGGGCCAGCTGGGCACCTCAGGCTCGGTGGCCTGGGACTTCAACCATGTCGGCATGATCGAAGCCGAACCCGCCACCCCCGACGCGGACCCCGAGCTGGCCGCCATCGAAGCTGGTGCGCAAGACTTTGAAGCGGGCGACGAAGAGGGCACCACCACCTTCTGGACCGACCCCACCGACCTCGACCTGGTCAGCCGCGCGCTGCCCGCCAACGGCTTCACGGTGCTGTCGGCCAAGCTGGGTTACAAGCCCAAGAACCCGGTGAACCCTGCCAACCTGACGGCTGAGCAATTGGAGGAGGTCGAGAACTTCTTGGCGGCCATCGATTCGAACGACGACGTGCAAAACGTGTTTGTGAGCCTGGGTGGCTGACGCGGGTGCGCTGGTGCAGGCACCGGTGCTGAAGACGGCGCTGCGGATGGCACCCCTGGCTTTGACGGACGAACCCACTGTTTCATGACTGCTGACCACTACGCAGCCCTCGGGCTGGCGGCCAACGCGTCGCTGGCGGACATCAAGAAGGCTTTTCGCCAGAAGGCCTCGTTCTACCACCCCGACCGCAACACGGCCCACGACGCCGCACAGCGTTTTGCCGAGGTGCAAAAGGCTTACGAGGTGCTGTCTGACGACGACGCCCGCCAGGCCTATGACGACAACCGCCGCCGCAACCTGCTGGACGACCCGCTGCAGACTGCCCAGGAGATCTGGCAGGCCTACCGCGCACGCATTCTTTCTCATCCTTCTGCCCTGTGAAACTTTCTCCCTATTTTTATGACCTGCGCTCGGCCTACCAGGCTGAGCTGGACGATCTGGTGTCCGACTCCGAGGGCAACGACGTTCTGCGCAAGCGCCTGGCCGAAAAGCGCAACGAGATGGCGTTTTTGGTGCAGATGATGGAACTGGCCCCTGAAATGGTGGCTGTGGTCTTTCACCGGGGCTTCCGCTTTACCAAACCGGCTGCAATGGAGCACCTACTGGGCTTGCCGGTGAACGAGCTGCCCGACTGGCACAGCCTGACCCACGCCGTGGCGTTGGAGCCCTGGGCAATGAGTCTGGCCCAGACCGTGTTGCGCGAGCCCCAGGGCGCACGTTTTCTGACGGTGGCTGCCGGCCTGGAATACCTGCAACAGCACGCGCGCCTGGCTCCGGCCGCAGCGTCGCATGCCGACAGCGATGCCGAGGACGATGGTGAAGATGCCGCCGAGCACGACGACGACTACAACGCCTTGAGCGCCGATGACGCGGTGGACCCGCAAAACAGCCGCAGCCGCGAAGAGTCCAGCGCCAACTGGCTGGCCGATGTGGGCTTTGAGCGCAAGGAATGACGACCATGAGCAGCAGTAACCAACACCTCGCCCTCATCACCAAGACCACCAGCCTCATCGCCGCCGGTGACATCGTGGGCGCCGAGTCGGCGCTGGCCGAACTGGCCGACAGCGATGGCGACGGCGCGCTGATGGTGGTGCTGGACCAGCTGGCGCCCAAGGACATCCTGGCCGTGATGCGCGAGTACGACGACTCCAAGGCCTCGGTGGTGAACATGCTGGTCACGCCCGAGCAGTTTGCCCGCGCCATGGTGCTGGAAAAGCAGTACAAGGACCTCACCCACACCCACCTTCGCAACATGGTCAACGCCGTGGTGTTCCGTGACGATGCCGACCCGGTGGAGTTCCTCACCGCGATTGGCGACCTGGAGGGGGGCGCCGAGGCTCTGGCCAACTACTTTGCCGAAAAGTGGAGCCGTATCGAGGCATTCGCCCGCACCGGCACCTTTGACGCGACTGAAGACTACGGCCTCACGCTGAGCGACGACGAACTGCTGGCCTCGGGCTATGTGCAGCCGCGCATCGACCTCGATGAGGTGGCCGACCGCGACTGGATGCAGATGGCCTGGCTGCTGCGTTATGAGTGCCGCGACCTGTTCATCGAGATGCTGCTGGTGCTGCGCGCCAAGGCCCGCGCGTTTGACCTGGGGCTGGAAGAGGGCGACGAGACGGCCGAAGAAGACGATGGCAAGTTCGAGACCAGCGAAACCGACCGGGGCAAGGCCACGCCGGCCGCACGTGCTTCTGACGAAGAGTCTGCAATTTAGTGAACAACCCCCTGAGGCGCTTCGCGCCTTCCCCCTTCTCTCGAATGGCTGTGCCATTCGGGAAGGGGGACACCGCCAGCGCGGCGGGGCGGCCCTTGCGCGGCGGTCCTGGTATGGGCCGCGCCAGTTTCATAGCCCATGAGCAGCGCGAAGCGCGATAGATTCAGACATGACCGTGCCTCC
Organism: Acidovorax benzenivorans; assembly: GCF_028680575.1. Taxonomy (GTDB): domain Bacteria; phylum Pseudomonadota; class Gammaproteobacteria; order Burkholderiales; family Burkholderiaceae_C; genus Acidovorax; species Acidovorax benzenivorans. The sequence continues at coordinate 20,805 of NZ_JAPCKI010000016.1, forward strand.
CACGCCTTCCTCAATTTCTGCACCAGTCGCTACTGCCAATGCCCTGCAACTCCACGACGCGCGCCCTTTCTTTGAAAAGGCGCTGGTCTACGGCGTGCAGCACGGCCTGATTGACGCGGACCGGCTGGCGGCCATCAATGCCGATGCGCCCAAGGGCATGGTGCAGATCGCGCGTTACTTTGGCAGCGAGTTTCTGCGCCCAGAACTGGAGAAGGCGCGGGACCGCATGGTCAACCTGATCAGCCTGTACCTGCTGGAGACCACGGACGGTGATCTGGCCAAGGCGGCGGTGTCGCTGCGCGACCACTCCTTTTTGTCGCGCTCCAAGGGCGGCTCGGACATGCTCAAGCGCCTGATCGCCATGCCCGAGAGCAGCAACTTTGGCATGGGCGGCTATGCCGATGCCGAGACCCCGCTGCTGGCTGCCTGGTCGCTGCGCAGCCATGCCGACTACCGCGCAGAGCTGGCCCGGCGCAGCCACATTGCCCAAGCCATCGCCGCCGCAGAGTGGCTGGCCGCGCAGTACGACCTGGACACGGACGAGCTGGAGACCGCCGGTGCCGACGCTGAGGCCGTGATCCGCACAGGGCTGCTGATGCAGGCGCTGAACCCCAAGGCCATGGTGGCAGGCGAATGGCCCAGTGCCCCCGCGTTTGAAAAGCTGGTGACCGCCCTGCGCAAAAAGAAGCCCGCCCTGCCCACCGCACTGCGTTTGCCATCGGGTGTGCCAGCAGAGTTGCGCGACGTGCTGCAAGCTCAGTGCGCCACGGTGCTGGCCGACTTGCCTAAGCTGCTGCAGTCCTCTGCGCCGCTGCGCACCCTGTTGCGCCCCATGGGGGCCTTCAGGGCGCGTTACTTCTTGCTGGACGACCCATTGGCCGAAGTGGACAACTTTCACCGCAGCCTGGATGTGTTGGAGGATGACGACGAGCCTCCACAGTCCGCCAGCAAGACATGGACCAAGGCGACTGCAGGCAATGACGACGAGCATTCGCTGCTCACGCTGTTCTTGTGCCTCGCTGCTGGCGCGCCCAAGAAGACACTGCTCACCGAGAAAACCGCCGCCAGCCTGGTGCGCAAGATCCGCAAGTCCGGCCTGCAGCCCGAGCTGGCGTCTGACTTCATCCGCAGCCATGCAGCGGGTGCGTTCCAGCAGGACTACCTTGCGCTGTGGACTGCATTCGTGCAGGACGCCCAAGCTACACTGCTGAGCGACCGCGACTACCAGATGCACGATGCTCTGGCCCTGCTGCGGCGCGAATGCCACGTGGGAGACTGACCAAACCGTTCTTCCTTCCATACGACGGATGGCCCGCAGAACGCACCGCGTTCCAAGGCCCTCGCATTGCGCCACACAGATTGCTTACCTGCCTTGCGGCCATTGCGCAGACAAAGTCCAACACCACCGTGCACAGCCCCACCCTCGTCATCGTAGCGGCCATTCTTGCAGCGCTGGTTACCGCCGTGCTGTCTGCCGTGTGGTTCTTCAACAGGAACATCCCGGGGCTGCGCTTGTGGGCGCTGGCATTGTTCTGCACCACTGTGTTTTGCGTCAACCTGTTGCTGCGCGACTTTGTCCCGCTGTTGCCCTCGGTGTTGTTGGCGCAGGGTTCCATCGCGTTGACGGCCTACCTGTGCCTGCTGGGTGCGCGTGAATACGTGGGGCGAGCGCCGCTGCGACACGGCGTGGCTGCAGGCGCCATGGTGTTGCTGCTGGTGACGGTGGCGTATTTCACCGTGGTGCAGCCCCACCTGGAGGTGCGTTTTGTGCTGTCGGGGCTGGTGCCTGGCGTGTGTTTTTTGATCGCAGCGCACTCCATGGCCAAGGGCGGCTTTCGCAAGGTGCCGGCCCGGTATCTGTTTGCGGGCACGTTGGGTGTGCATGGCGCGTTTTTGCTGGTGCGGCCCTTGTTGTTCAAGCTGGCCACGCCCGCCGATGCATCGCAGCCCGAGGCGGGCATAGTTGCTGCGCTGTCGCAGTTTGTGGTGCTGGAGTCCACCATGGCGCTGGTGCTGGTGGCGTTTGGTGCGTTGATGCTCGCCAATGAGTTCATCACCAACGAACTGCGCCACCTGGCTGAGATAGACCCACTGACCAATGTGTTCAACCGCCGTGCCTTTCTCACCTTGCTGGACAAGGCCATCAGCAATGCCCAGCGCACGCAGACGGCGTTGCCCGTGCTGGTGATGGACCTGGACCACTTCAAGAAGATCAACGACAGCTGGGGCCACCGTGCGGGTGACGATGTGTTGCGGCATTTTGTGATGCTGGCCCAACGCTGCCTGCGCAAGGAAGACGTGATGGGCCGCCTGGGAGGCGAGGAGTTCGCCATCTTCTTGCCCAATGCGGGGGCCGGTGGCGCCATTGCGGTGGCCGAGCGCCTGCGCGCCATGGTGGAGGCGCACCCTGTGGCGACCGAGCCGCGCAGCATCGCGCTCACGGTGAGTGTCGGCGTCACCCTGTGCTCGGGCAGCGAGTCGGCGGGCACGGCCTTGCAGCGCGCGGACGAGGCCATGTACCTGGCCAAGGGGCGGGGGCGCAACCGGGTGGAAATGGCGGCGGCGCCCGCAGCGCCCTTGGCCCCAGTTGTTCCCACAACGCCTGCCACGCCAACGACCCTGGCGGCGTAGAGGCAGCCGCGCGCCGGTGAGACCCTTGGCCCCGGTGCGCCTTGCGCCATCGTGGGCTGTGTCGGCTGCCCGACCCTGGCGATGGCAACAGGTGGTCACAAAGCGGCACCTGCGCGGCACAATCGCCACTTTCACCCCACCCACGGTGACGCGAGCAGACAACCCCATGGCAGTTCCACCCCCATCTGGCGCCCCCAACGCCGCCACACCCGCCGCCACGCACCCCACAGGTGCCCATCCCGTGCCCTCTGCTCCGCCTGCAGCGCCTGGCCGAAGGGTGTTTCTGGCCACCGGCGCCGGGGCGGCTCTCGTTGCGGCTGGTGCCGCCGGTTATTTTTTGCACCAGCCGGGCAATGACAGGCAGCTGGTGTTCGCCACCCTGCACGATGCGATGCGCGAGGCCGAGCGGCTGAACGCAGCCTCTGTCCATGCGCTGGAGCCTGCCACGGCCTGGACCTGGGCACAGACGGTGGTGCATTGCGCACAGAGCATTGAATATTCGCTGCAAGGTTTTCCGTCGCCCAAGTCTGCGCTGTTCCAGAGCACCCTGGGGGCTGCGGCTTTCAAGGTGTTTGCCCTGCGTGGCCGCATGAGCCACAACCTGGCGGAGCCTATTCCGGGTGCTCCGTCGCTGGACGCGCAGGCCACGGACGCCTCTGTCGCCATGGCCCGGCTGCGCCAGGCGGTGCAGGATTTTGCGGTTCACACCGGTGCACTGCAGCCTCACTTTGCCTACGGCGCCTTGGGCCGGGCGCAGTACGAGCAAGCGCATGCCATGCACTTGGCGAATCATCTGTCGGCCTTTGACGGGCGCGCTCAGGGCTGACACCGTGCCCTGCTGGGTCTGCTCGGCGGGCCTCGCAACGTCTGCCATTGCCGTGCGCAATTGCGGTCAAATTGATGCAAGTCAAGTGAGGTGGCTTGCCGCACAGAGCGGATGAGGGCGCTGCGCGTACGATGCTTTTTGGATGGGAGGCGGCTTCGCTGGTGTGACCTGGAATGCGCTCCTGCCTCCACACCAAAGAGGATCAGAGCCATGGGCAGCAAGTGGAAAATTTACGCGGTAGCCGCAGCGCTGTTGTTGCTGGGCGCTGTGCTGGTCGTGCGATGGGCACCCTGGCAGGCCAAAGGGCCAGGCCCCGGTTTTGTGAGCGGCAACGGCCGCATCGAGGCCACCGAGATCGCCGTGGCCACCAAGCTGGCGGGCCGGGTGCTCGATGTGTTGGTGGCCGAGGGCGACTTTGTAAAAGCCGGTCAACCCCTGGCCCGGATGCAGATCGACGGCCTGCAGGCCCAGCGCGAAGAGGCCGTGGCCCGGCTGCAACAGGCGCAGCTGGCCATCAGCAGCGCCCAGGTGCAGGTGGCCCAGCGCGAGAGCGACTACCAGGCTGCGCTGGCCGTGGTGGCGCAGCGCGAGAGCGACCTTGACACCGCCCACCGCCGCCTGCCGCGCTCCGAGCAGCTCGCGCGCGAAGGCTTTTTCTCCAGCCAGTTGCTCGATGACGACCGCGCCAAGGTGCGCAGCCAGCAGGCCGCTGTGACCGCTGCAAAAGCCCAGGCCAAGGCTGCGCAGGCGGGCATTGGCGCATCGCGCACGCAGGTGACCAGCGCCGAGGCCAATGTGCGCGCGCTGGAGGCCACGCTGGCCCGCATCGATGTGGAGCTGGCCGACAGCGAGCTCAAGGCCCCGCGCGATGGCCGCGTGCAGTTCCGCGTGGTGCAGCCCGGCGAGGTGGTGGGCGCAGGCGCACGCGTGCTGCAGCTGGTGGACCTGAGCGACGTGTACATGACCTTCTTTTTGCCCGAAACCGTGGCGGGCCGCGTGGCGTTGGGCAGCGAGGTGCGCATCGTGCTCGATGCCGCGCCGGACTTTGTGATCCCTGCGGAGGTCTCGTTCGTGGCCAGCACCGCGCAGTTCACCCCCAAGACGGTGGAGACCGCCAGCGAGCGCCAGAAGCTCATGTTCCGCGTGCGCGCGCAGATCGACAAGGCATTGCTGCTGCGCCACCAGGAGCAGGTCAAGACCGGCCTGCCCGGCGTGGCCTGGCTGCGGGTGGACCCTGCGGTGGAGTGGCCTGCAGAACTCGCCGTCAAGGCCGGTCAGTGAACCTCTCTGCTGACCTGGCCCCTGTCGTGGCCCGCTTGCGCGGCGTGGGCCAGCGCTATGGGCGCACGGTGGCGCTGGAGGGCATTGACCTGGAGGTGGCCGCAGGCCGCATGGTGGGCCTGATCGGGCCGGACGGCGTGGGCAAGTCCAGCCTGCTGGCGCTGGTGGCGGGCGCGCGGGCGGTGCAGCAGGGCACCGTGGAGGTGCTGGGCGGGGACATGGCCAAAAGCCGCCACCGCAGCCGGGTCTGCCCCCGCATCGCCTACATGCCGCAGGGCCTGGGCAAGAACCTGTACCCCACGCTGTCGGTGGAAGAAAACCTGCAGTTCTTTGGCCGCTTGTTCGGGCATGACGCGGCCGAGCGGCGGCGCCGCATTGATGAACTCACGCGCAGCACGGGGCTATACCCGTTTCTGGCGCGGCCTGCGGGCAAGCTCTCGGGCGGCATGAAGCAAAAGCTGGCCCTGTGCTGCGCGCTCATCCACGACCCCGACCTGCTCATCCTGGACGAGCCCACCACGGGTGTGGACCCGCTGGCGCGCGCCCAGTTCTGGGACCTGATCGGTCGCATCCGCGCCGCGCGGCCGGGCATGAGCGTGATTGTTGCCACGGCCTACATGGAAGAAGCCCAGCGTTTTGAATGGCTGGTGGCCATGGACGAAGGGCGCATTCTGGCCACTGGCACCCCTGCGGAGCTGATGGCCCGCACCGGGCACGCTTCGCTGGAGCAGGCCTTTGTGGCCCTGCTGCCCGAGGCCAAGCGCCGGGGCCACCAGGCGGTGCAGATTCCGCCGCTGGACCGCTCGCAGGCCCATGATGCCGCCAACGTGGCCATCGAGGCGCGCGACCTGACCATGCGCTTTGGCGACTTTGTGGCGGTGGACCATGTGAGCTTTCGCATTCAGCGCGGCGAGATTTTTGGCTTCTTGGGGAGCAACGGTTGCGGCAAGTCCACCACCATGAAGATGCTCACGGGTCTGCTGCCCGCCAGCGACGGGCAGGCCTGGCTGTTCGGCCAACCGGTGGACCCCAAGGACATGGCCACGCGGCGGCGGGTGGGCTACATGTCGCAGGCGTTTTCGCTGTACAGCGAGTTGTCGGTAGAGCAGAACCTGGTGCTGCACGCCCGCCTGTTCCACGTGCCCGAGGCCGAAGTGCCTGCGCGCGTCACGGCCATGCTAGAGCGCTTTGACCTGCAGGCCGCACGCAGCTCGCTACCGATGAAGCTGCCACTGGGCATGCGCCAGCGCCTGTCTCTGGCCGTGGCGATGGTGCACCAGCCTGAGCTGCTGATCCTGGACGAGCCCACCTCCGGCGTGGACCCGATGGCGCGCGACAACTTCTGGCGCCTGATGGTGGAGCTTGCGCGGCGCGACAAGGTCACCATCTTCATCTCCACCCACTTCATGAACGAGGCCGAGCGCTGCGACCGCATCTCGCTGATGCACGCAGGGCGTGTGCTGGAGAGCGCTGCGCCGCAGGACATCGTGGCCAAGCGCGGCGCCGCCACACTCGAAGAAGCCTTCATCGGCTACCTGGAGGATGCTGCGGGCACCACACCGGCCCAGACACCTGTTGAGCCTTCAGAGCAGCCCGCGCTAGCTCCCGTGCCCACCCTCAGCGCGCCCACCTGGCCCGCCCGCCTGCGCCAGAGCCTGGCCCGCATCCACAGCACCCAGTGGCGCGAATCGCTGGAGTTGCGCCGGGACCCGGTGCGTGGCGCCATGGCGCTACTGGGCTCGCTGATTTTGCTATTTGTGATGGGCTACGGCATCAGCATGGATGTGGAGAACCTGCGTTTTGCCGTGCTGGACCGCGACCAGACCGCGTTGAGCCGCGCCTACACGCTGAACCTGGCGGGCTCGCGCTACTTCACCGAGCAGCCACCGCTGGCCACCTATGCCGAGCTGGACGCGCGCATGCGCTCCGCCGAGATATCGTTGGCGCTGGAGATCCCGCCTGGCTTTGCACGCGACGTGGCACGCGGCCAGCCGGTGCAGATCGGCGCGTGGGTGGATGGCGCCATGCCCCAGCGCGCCGAAACCGTCATCGGCTACGCCCAGGGCCTGCACCAGCAGTGGCTGGTGGAGCAAAGCCGCAGCCGCACGGGCACCGTGCCCCGGGGCTTGCTGGAGGTGGAGCCGCGCTACCGCTACAACCCCGACGTGCGCAGCCTGCCATCCATGGTGCCCGCCGTGATCCCGCTGCTCTTGCTGATGCTGCCCGCCATGCTCACCGCGCTGGCCGTGGTGCGTGAGAAGGAGCTGGGCTCCATCATCAACCTGTATGTCACGCCCACCACGCGCACCGAATTCATGTTGGGCAAGCAGCTGCCCTATGTGCTGCTGGCGTTGTTCAACTTTGGCTTGATGTGCCTGGCGGCGGTGACGGTGTTTGGCGTGCCTATCACCGGCAGCTTTGCCACGCTGACGCTGGGCGCCGTGCTGTTCAGCCTGTGCTCCACAGGCATGGGCCTCTTGGCCTCCACCGTCACGCGCAGCCAGATTGCGGCCATGTTTTTTGCCATGGTGGGCACGCTCATCCCGGCCGTGCAGTTTGCGGGGCTCATCAACCCCGTGTCGTCCATGACGGGCTTTGCGCGCTGGGTGGGCGAGGTCTACCCGGCCAGCCACATGTTCACCATCAGCCGGGGCGTGTTCAACAAGGCGCTGGGCCTGCAAGACCTGCAGACCGAGTTCTGGCCCATGCTGGTGGCTGTGCCGGTCATCATTGGCGCCGCCATTGCGCTCCTCAGAAAGCAGGAGACCTGACATGGCGCTGCGTGGCCGCTGGTCCAATATTTTCCGCCTGGGCATCAAGGAGCTGTGGAGCCTGTGGCGCGACCCGGCCATGTTGTTCCTCATCGTCTACACCACCACGCTGGCGGTGTATTCGGCAGGCATGGCGCAGCCCGAGACGCTGCACCACGTGCCCATTGCCATCGTGGACGAGGACGACTCGGCGCTGTCCCAGCGCATCGCCACCGCGTTCTACGCACCCCAGTTCACACGCCCCGCCATGATCAGCATGCGCGAGGTGGACCCGGGGCTGGATGCTGGCCGCTTCACGCTGGTGCTGCACATCCCCGCCCACTTCCAGCGCGACGTGCTGGCGGGCCGGGTGCCGCAGGTGCAGCTCAACATCGACGCCACGCGCATGGGGCAGGCGTTTGCGGCCAACGGGGCGGTGCAGCAGATCGTGCAGCTGGAGGCGGCTGAGTTTGTGCAGCATGACCGCACCGTGGCCGACCAACCCATTGAGCTCACGGTGCGCTCGCGCTTCAATCAGGCGCTGAACCCCGCGTGGTTCGGCTCGCTCATGGAGCTGATCAACATCGTGACCATGCTCTCCATCATCCTCACCGGCGCCGCGCTGATCCGCGAGCGTGAGCATGGCACGGTGGAGCATTTGCTGGTGATGCCCGTAACCCCTGGCGAAATCATGCTGGCCAAGGTCTGGGCCATGGCGCTGGTGGTGCTGGTCGCTACCTGGGTGTCGCTCACGGCGGTGATCCGCTGGGCGATTGGTGTGCCCATCGAGGGCTCGGTGCCGCTGTTCCTGCTGGGGGCCACACTGCACCTATTTGCCACCACCTCCATGGGTATCTTCATGGCCACGGTGGCGCGCAGCATGCCGCAGTTTGGGCTGCTGATGGTGCTGGTGATGATGCCGCTACAGATGCTGTCGGGCGGCGTCACCCCGCGCGAGAGCATGCCGCTGTGGGTGCAGTATGGGATGGCCCTGGCGCCCACCACGCACTTCACCGAGCTGGCCCAGGCCATCCTCTACCGGGGTGCGGGCTGGGCGGTGGTGTGGCCGTCGCTGGTGTGGCTGCTGGGGATTGGGGCCGTGCTGTTCAGCCTGGCGCTGGCACGGTTTCGCAAAACGATTGCGCGGATGGCGTGAACGCTAAAAATGCTATTGAATGTGTAGCTGTTTGCGCTTGATACATAAGCGTGAGAGGCTAATTTGACGTGAAATTCACGTTGTCGGGCCGCCCCGGCAGGTGCAGTTGCGCCACGGGTGCCGGGCTGCTGGCCAGCAGCCTGCCGCGCCGCCACACGCCCAGGCGCGCTGCGCGCAGGCGGATGGCCTCCACCGGATTGCGCGCGTGCAGCAGCACAAAGTCGGCATACGCGCCCGGCTCGATGCCGTAGCCCTCCAGCCCCAGCAGCTTGGCGGGATTCACCGTCACTGCATCAAAACACTGCCGCATCGCCGCCTGGCTGGTCATCTGGCCCACGTGCAGGCCCATGTGCGCGGCCTCCAGCATGTCGGCGCTGCCGCCGCTGTACCAGGGGTCCAGCACGCAGTCATGGCCAAACGCCACCGTCAGGCCCGCGGCCATCAGTTCGGGGACGCGGGTCATGCCCCGGCGCTTGGGGTAGGTGTCGTGGCGGCCTTGCAGCGTGATGTTGATGAGCGGGTTGGCCACCACGCCCAGGTCGGCCTCGGCCATCAGCGGGATGAGCTTGCTCACGTAGTAGTTGTCCATGCTGTGCATGGAGGTGAGGTGCGAGCCCGTCACGCGGCCGTGCAGGCCCAGGCGCTGGGTTTCAAAGGCCAGGGTTTCGACATGGCGTGACAGCGGGTCGTCCGATTCGTCGCAGTGCATGTCCACGCGCTTGCCCTGGCTTGCCGCCAGTTCGCACAGGATCTTCACGCTCTCGGCCCCCTGGGCCATGGTGCGCTCGAAGTGCGGAATGCCGCCCACCACGTCCACACCCATGTCCAGCGCGCGTTTCAGGTTGTCGAGCCCGCCGGGCGCGCGCAGCACGCCGTCTTGGGGGAAGGCCACCAATTGCAGGTCCAGATAGGGCGCCACGCGCTGCTTGACATGAAGCAGGGCCTGCACCGGCAGCAGGCTGGGGTGGCTGGTGTCCACATGGCTGCGAACGGCCAGCAGCCCGCGCGCCACGGCCATGTCGCAATACTGCAGCGCGCGCTGCACGATGGCATCGTGTGTCAGCGTGGGCTTGAGTTCGCCCCACAGCGCAATGCCTTCGAGCAGCGTGCCGCTCTCGTTCACGCGCGGCTGGCCGTAGCTCAGGGTCGAATCCATGTGGAAGTGCGCGTCCACAAACGGCGGGCTCACCAGCAGGCCACCCGCATCCACCGTTTCGTGCGCGGGGGCTTGCAGGCCCTCAGTCACTTCGGTGATGCGGCCGTTTTGCACGGCGATGGACATGTTCTGGCGCCCGTCGGGCAGGGTGGCGTTGTGGATGAGCAGGTCGAGCATGGTGATCGGCAAAAAGGACGACGGAACGAATCAGGCGCCATGCCTGCGGTAGCCTGCCAGCAAGGCGGCCAGCACAGCCATGCCCGCGGCGCAGCCCCGGTTGAGCCAGCGCAGCCCGCGTTGCGACATCCAGCGCACGGCCTGCCAGCCAGCCGTTGCGTAGGCCACCATGACCAGCGTATCGAGTCCCACGAACAGCGAACCCAGCACGGCGTACTGCACCGCCTGGGGTTGGGCGGGGTCCACAAACTGCGGCAGGAAGGCTGCAAAGAACAGCAGCGTTTTGGGGTTGGACAGTGCTACGCCCAGGCTGCGCGCGAAGGCGGCACGCCCCACGGCCTGCTGGCCGGGCACATGGGCCAGCGCGGCCTGCACATCGACGGGTGGGCTGCGCCACAGTTGCACCGCCAGCCACAGCAGGTACAGCACGCCCGCAATACGCACCACATTGAACAGCGTGGCCGACGCATTGAGCAGCGAACCCAGCCCTACCGCGACCACCACGATGAGGATGCCTGCGCCCAGCCCGGCGCCCGCCATGCCCCAGGCTGCGCGGCGCATACCGCCCGCCATGCCATTGGCCAGCGCCAGCAGCATGGTGGGGCCAGGGATCACCGCCAGCGCCAGCGAGGCGGCAGCGAACATCAAGAGGGTTTGCAGCGTGGGCATTCAGCGTTCTCCTTTGCGATAAGGTTTCATCAAGGCCTGAGGATAAGCCGCCTTGCGTGCCACCAGCACCAGCGCCAGGATGGACAGCAGGTAGGGCAGCATCAAATACACCTGGTACGGCAGCCACGCGTCGCCCGCTTGCTGTAGGCGCAACTGCAGCGCATCGAAGAATGCGAACAGCAGGGCGCCCAGCAGCGCCTTGCCAGGCCGCCAGGAGGCAAACACCACCAGGGCCACGCAGATCCAGCCACGGCCGTTGATCATGTTGAAGAAGAAGGCGTTGAATGCCGACAGCGTGAGGAACGACCCCGCCACGCCCATCAGCGCCGAGCCGAGCGCGATGGCGCCCGTGCGCGTCGCCGCTACGGAGATGCCCTGGCCCTCGGCCGCCTGCGGGTTCTCGCCCACCATGCGCACCGCCAGCCCCAGCGGGGTGCGCATCAGCACCCAGGCCAGCAGCGGCACCAGCACCAACGCCAACAGCGTGAGCGGCGTCTGGTCCGCCAGGATGGGGATGCCCAGCCACTCCATCGGCGCAAAGGGCTCGATGGTGGGCGGCGTGTTGACCTTGGGGAAGCTCACGCGGTAGCCGTAATAGCTGAGCGCCGTGGCCAGTAGCGTGATACCCAGCCCAGACACATGCTGCGACAGCGCCAGCCCCACGGTGAGCCAGGCATGCAGCAGGCCAAACACCGCGCCAGTCAGCGCTGCCACCAGCACGCCGGTCCACAGTCCATGGCCTGCATACACGGTGAGCCAGCCGGTGAATGCACCCGCCACCATGATCCCTTCAATGCCCAGGTTGAGCACCCCGGCGCGTTCGCACATGAGAACCCCCAGCGTGCCCAGGATGAGCGGCGTGGCCACCCGCAACGTGGCGATCCAGAACGCGGGGTTGGCGAGGATGTCGAGCAGTTCGGTCATGCACCCGCCTCAGTATTGTTTACTTCATTTTTAATAGCTGCTTGCGCTTGCTGAATAAGCGCTAGAGGCCAATTCGGCTTGAAATTTTGGTGCACGCGCTTGTTCATGGCGTCCTCATTTCCAGCGAACGCGGTATTGGGTGAGCAAGCCAGCCAGCAGCACCGCAATCAACGAGGTCGCCACGATCACGTCCGCAATGTAGGTGGGCACGCCCACCGCGCGGCTCATGCTGTCGGCCCCCACCAGCACGCCCGCCACAAAGGTGCCCGCCGCGATCACGCCCAGCGGATGCAGCCCCGCCAGCATGGCAATCACGATGCCGCTGTAGCCATAGCCGGGTGACATATCGAGCGTTACGTAGCTGGTGCGGCCCGCTACCTCGATGGCGCCCGCCAGCCCGGCCAGCCCGCCCGAGAGCAGGGCGACCAGCACCACGGTGCGCGTGATGGGCACGCCAGCAAACGCCGCTGCCCGTGCGTTGGCCCCGGCGGCGCGAATGTCAAACCCCGGCATCGTGCGCGCCAGCAGCGCCCACAGCATCACGGCCAGCGACACGGCCCACAGCAGCCCGGTGTGCAGCCGTGTCTGCGGCACCAACTTGGACAGTTCCAGATCGCCCTGCAGCGCCACACTCTGCGGCCATCCCATGGAGAGCGGGTCTTTCATCGGCCCGTCCAGCAAGGCTGAGACAAGCAGCAGCATGATGAAGTTGAGCAGCAGCGTGGTCACCACCTCGTCCACCCCCAGCCGCGCCTTCATCAGCGCCGGGCCCAGCAGCAGCGCGGCGCCCGCCAGCGCGGCCGCCAGCATCATCAGCGGGAAAAGCACATACGGCGACCACTCCAGCCCCGTGCCCCCATGCATGCCGCCCACGGCCACAGCGGCCAGCGCTCCAGCATAAAGCTGCCCCTCGGCCCCAATGTTGAATAGCCGCGCCCGAAAGGCCACGGCGGCCGCCAGCCCCGTCAGGATCAGCGGCGTGGCGCGGGTGAGGGTTTCGGTCAGTGCGAACACCGAGCCGAACGCGCCTTGCAACAACAGTGTGTAGGTCTGGCCCACAGGCGCCCCGGCCCAGAGCACCAGCAGGGCACTGATGAGCAGGGTGAAGACAACAGCGCCGACGGGCGCCAGCACATAGGCGGCGGGGGAGGTGTGGTTGCGTTTTTCGAGTCTCATGGGGGTTGTTGTTGTGGATGTCGCTCAGTGGGCAGCACCGGCCATGGCCAGACCGATGGCTCCGCGTGTCCAGTCTTCTGCGGGCCGCGCCTCGCTCAAATGCCCGTCGTGCATGACCGCCACACGGTCCCCCAGGGCCAGCACTTCGTCCAAGTCATCTGAAATCAGCAGCACGGCCGCCCCCGCATCGCGCGCTGCAATGAGCTGCTGCTGCACAAAAATCACTGCACCAATGTCCAGCCCCCAGGTGGGCTGGTGGGCCACGATGAGCTTGGGCGCGGCTGCAGTGTTGCCTGCGGCGTCCTGTGGCGGCATCAACGCCCGGCCCAGGATGAGCTTTTGCATGTTGCCTCCCGACAGCGACCGCGCAGGTGTATCGGCTCCGCCGCCACGTACGTCAAAGGTCTCGGCCACGCGCTGTGCGTGCTGGCGTGCGGCGCGGCGTTTGACCCAGAAGGCGCGGAACCACGGGTGCGCAAACCAGGGGCCGCGCAGGCGTTCGGACACGGCGTTCTCCCACACCGGCAAATCGCCCACCACGCCCACGGCGTGGCGGTCTTCGGGGATGCGGGCCACGCCCTGGTTCACCACCCAGGCGGGGTGGGCCTGTAATGGCGCGCCCCGCAGCGTGACCTGGCCTGCGGTGGCGGCACGCACGCCACACAGCACATCGGCCAGCGCCACCTGGCCGTTGCCGCTGACGCCTGCAATCGCCACGATTTCGCCTGCGCGCAGGGTGAGGGATACATCGCTCAACCGGTCGCGCCGGGTGGGGGCGGTGCTCACGTTGCTGAGGGTGCAGATGGGCGCGCCCACGTTTCGCGCTGGGCGGCGCTCTGCGGCCTCGATGGCATGGCCCACCATCCACTGCGCCAGTTGCCCTTGGGTGGTGCCCTGTGCAGGCGCCTCGGCCACCAGCTTGCCCTGGCGCAGCACGGCCACGCGGTGCGATACACGCAGCACCTCGCCCAGTTTGTGGCTGATGAAGATGATGGACAGGCCCTGCGCCACCATCTGTGCCAGGGTGTCAAACAGGGCTTCGCTCTCCTGCGGGGTGAGCACGGCGGTGGGTTCGTCCAGGATGAGGATGCGGGCGCCCCGGTAGAGGGCTTTCAGGATTTCAACGCGCTGGCGTTCGCCCACCGAGAGGCTGCCGACCTTCGCATCGGGGCTGACAGGCAAGCCAAATTGCTGCGAAACGGCCAGCAGCTTGGCGCGTGCCTCGCTACGGCGCGAGAAGGGCTGCCACAGCGGCTCGCTGCCCAGCAGCACGTTGTCCAGCACCGTGAGGTTGTCGGCCAGCGTGAAGTGCTGGTGCACCATGCCAATGCCCGCCGCCAGCGCCGCACGCGGCTGGCCGGGCGGCAGAGGCTGGCCAAAGACTTCAATGCTGCCTTCGTCGGCCACGTAGTGCCCGAACAGGATGGACATCAGCGTGGACTTGCCCGCGCCGTTCTCGCCCAGCAGGGCCAGCACTTCGCCGCGTGCCAGGGTCAGGCTGATGCTGTCGTTGGCGACGAGCTTGCCGAAGCGTTTGGTGATGCCCGACAGGCGCAGGACGGGGGCGATGGTGGAGGCCATCTACTTCCAGGCCGCCAGAAACGCCCGCAACACCTTGGCCGAGTTGGCCGCCGCCAAGCCCATGAAGGTGCCCATTTCGTTTTCTCCTTCGCCACCTCCCGCCAGATCGCTCAGTGATCGGAACGCGATGTAAGGCACGCCATTGCTGTGCGCCACCATGGCGGTGGCGGCGGTTTCCATGTCGAGCACGTTGGCCTCGAAGGTCTTGAAGGCGTATTCACGGAAGGCCTTGTTGTCCACAAACGCCTGGCCGGATACGCCGTTGCCGCCCACCGCCACCTGCGGGCGCTGCTTGAGGCAGGTGGCGGCCAGGCAATGCTCCAGGCCCACGTTCTGCAGGCTGCGGGCGGTGGCCAGCATTTTGGGGTCGGCTTCAAACCAGAATTTCTTGCTGAGCTTGGGGTTGGCCGCAGACCGCACCTCGACGGGGCGCGGGTGCATCATGCCGAAGGCGGGCATGGTCAGCTCGCTTTTCATCCAGGCGGGGGCGCTGTACTGGCCGGGTTGGTCTTCGCGCGCCATCAGCCACTCCATGTACTGGCCCCACTGCGCGGGCACCGTGACGTCGCCAATGTGCAGGCTGGGGTTGACGCCGCCCGCAATGCCACTGAAGACCACGTGGCTGACGTTGAAGCGGTCCAGCACCAGCTGGGTGTTCATGGCCGCATTGGTCATGCTGATGCCGGAGAGGAACACCACCACGGGCTTGCCTTCGAGCGTGCCGGTGGTGAATTCCACGCCGTTGATGCTGTGCCGGGTGGGTTGCTGCACCTGCGGCAGCAGCACGGTCAGCTCGGGCGCAAAGGCGGAGATGACGGCGATGCGCGGTGTGTCATCCAGCCGCAATGCCGTTTTGCCGGGTGCCGTGGCGGCGCAGCCAACTACCACCGCGGCCAGGGCCAGTGCGCCCAGCAGGCGTGAACACCGGGAGATCAGGGTGGGCTTGGCGGTGTGGAGTGCGTGCATGGTGGGAGTGCTTCGTCAGAGCGGAAATAGGGGTGAGCGTAAAAGCGAACAGGCCACCGCGTTGCTGGGGTGGCCTGCGCTCAGCAAGAAAAAACGCGGGCAGGGTGCCCGCTGCATTCTGTGCTTATTTGGCCGTGGACTTGGGTTGGCTGTCGTCCACCTTCACGGTGAACTTGCCCGCCAGGATGTCGGCCTCTTTGGCCTTGACCTTGGCGACGATGTCGGCCGGTACCTTCTTCTCGAACGTGCCCAGCGGCGCGAGTTCAGAGCCCTTGTGCTTCATCATCGAATACGGGCCGTAGTCCTCGGCGGTGAACTTGCCGTCCTTGACCAGCTTGAGTGCGCGGTCGATGCTGGGCTCCATGTGCCACAGGGCGGATGCCACCACGGTGTCGGGGTACTGCGGCTGGGTGTCGATCACGTTGCCGATGGCGAGTTTGCCCTTTTCCTTGGCAGCGTCGCTCACGCCAAAGCGCTCGGCATAGAGCACATCGGCGCCCTTGTCGATCATGGCAAAGGTGGCTTCCTTGGCCTTGGGTGGGTCAAACCAGCTGTTGATGAAGGTGATGGTGAACTCGACCTTGGGGTTGGTCTCTTTGGCGCCCACCATGAAGGCGTGCATCAGGCGGTTGACCTCGGGGATGGGGAAGCCACCCACCATGCCGATCTTGTTCGTCTTGGTCATGCCACCCGCGACCATGCCGGAGAGGTAGGCGGGCTCCTGGATGTAGTTGTCGAACACGCTGAAGTTGGGCGCCTGTGGCTTGCCCGACGAGCCAAGCAGGAAGGAGGTCTTGGGGAAGTCCTTGGCTACCTTGCGGGCAGCGGCCTCTACCGCAAAGGCCTCGCCCAGGATGAGCTGGTTGCCGCCCGTGGCGTACTCGCGCATCACGCGCTCGTAGTCGGCGTTGCTGACGTTTTCGCTGGCCTTGTATTCGATCTCGCCGCGTGCTTCGGCCGCCTTGAGCGCCTTGTGGATGCGGCTGACCCATTGCTGCTCGAAGGGCACCGTGTAGATCGCCGCGACCTTGAGCTTGGACTGCGCTGTGGCCAAAGAGGGCGCCATCGCCATGGCGGCCGAGAGGGCCATGGAGGTGCAGAGCAGGCGTCCGGTGAAGATGCGGCGAGTGGTCATGGTGGGGTTCCTTCAGACAAGCAAACAAGGAGGTTGAGTGTGCTGCTACCAAGCAAGGAGCGCGCCAGTCGGTGGACTGTGTAGCTGCAAACCAGCGGCAAGTCTGCCAGAGGAAAGCCACCAGTTGGTAAAAAAATGGTGCACGCGTGCAGCGCATCCGGAAACCAGGCTGGGGCACCCCACCAGGGTAGGGCCCCAAATTGACTATTACGCAACGCAGAGAGGCCCGGTGATGAAAAAAAGCCACCGCTGGGCGGCAAGGCCCTACGGTGGCTGGTGCACGGGCGCTGCCGTTGTGTGCTTATTTGGTGCCAAAAATCCGGTCGCCCGCATCGCCGAGGCCTGGCAGGATGTAGCCGTGGTCGTTCAGCTCGCGGTCGATGGCGGCAGTGAAGATGGGCACATCGGGGTGCGCCTTTTGCAGCGTGGCGATGCCTTCGGGCGCGGCCAGCAGGCAGACGAACTTGATGGAGCGGGGATTGAGTTTTTTGAGGCGGTCCACGCACGCGGCGGCCGAGTTGCCGGTGGCCAGCATCGGGTCCACCACGATGATGTCGCGCTCGTCCATCTCGGACGGCATCTTGAAGTAATACTCCACGGGCTGCAGCGTGGCCGGGTCGCGGTACAGGCCGATGTGGCCCACGCGGGCGCCGGGCACCACGTTGAGCATGCCGTCGAGGAACCCGTTGCCCGCGCGCAGGATGGACACCAGCACCAGCTTCTTGCCGTCGATCATCTTGCCGGTCATGGTTTCCAGCGGGGTTTCGATCTGCACATCTTGCAGCGGCATGTCGCGGGTTACTTCGTACGCCATCAGTGTGGACAGCTCGCCCAGCAGGCGGCGAAAGCTGTTGGTGCTGGCGTCTTTCTTGCGCATCAGCGTGAGCTTGTGCTGGACGAGGGGGTGGGTGATGACGGTGACGTTGCTCATGGGGAACCTGAAAGGAGGGCAGAGGCTTCTGTGCCGATGCACAGTCACGCTCTGCCAAACAGTGAAACAGTGAGTAAAAAAGTGTGGGCTAGTCTGCCAGAAACCGGGCGTAGCGCGACAAATCCACATTACCGCCGCTGATGAGGATGCCGACGCGCGCGCCGTGGATGTCCACGTTGCCGTGTTGGGCCCCCGCAAACGCGAGGGCGCCCGTGGGCTCCACCACGATCTTCATGCGCTCGGCAAAAAAACGCAGGGCCTCGACCAGTTGCTCGTCGGTGGCGGTGACCATCTCGTCAGCCAGGCGCTGGATGATGGGGAAGGTGAGCTGGCCCAGTGCCTGGGTCTGCGCGCCGTCGGCAATGGTGTGGGGCGTGGGGATCTGCACCACATGGCCTGCGCGCACCGATTGCTGGCCGTCGTTGCCCGCTGCAGGCTCTACACCCACCACCCGGCATTGCGGCGCCAGGGCCTCGGCGGCCAACAGGCTGCCCGCCAGCAGGCCGCCACCGCCCACGCAGACGAAGAGGTAGTCCAGGTCGGGCACTTCTTCAAACAACTCCTTGGCCGCCGTGCCCTGGCCCGCGATCACATGGGGGTGGTCGAACGGGGGGACCAGCGTCATGCCGCGCTCCAGTGCCAGGCGGCGGCTGATGGCCTCGCGGTCTTCGGTGTAGCGGTTGTAGGTGACCACCTGCGCACCGTATTCGCGGGTGGCGGCCATCTTGGAGGCAGGGGCGTCTTCCGGCATCACGATGGCGGCGGGCATGTCCAGCAACCGCGCCGACAGCGCAATGGCCTGGGCGTGGTTGCCGGCCGAGAAGGCCAGCACGCCGCGCTCGCGCTGGTCGTCGGTGAACTGCGCCAGGGTGTTGAAGGCGCCCCGGAACTTGAAGGCGCCGGTGCGCTGCAGGTTCTCGCACTTGAAGAACAGTTGTGCGCCCAGCCGCTCATCGGCGGTGCTGGAGCGCAGCACGGGCGTGCGGTGCGCCATGCCCTTGAGCCGGTGTGCGGCGGCGGCCACATCGTCGTAGGTGGGAGGGGTCAGGCTGGGCAGCGTCATGGTGGCAGCATCCTTGTGGCTGGGGCGGGGCGGCGGTCCACCACGCTCGGTGGCCAGATGATAGCCCTTTGCCTTGCCATTTCAAGCAAAATGGCCTGCAAGCGCTAGTGCTGTATGCCTGGGCAGCTATACATTTTGATGTGGCGCACGCCTGCGACCGCCCGACAAGGCAGGCCGCATGGCGCGGCCCGGTGTGGGTCAGCCCAGCTCGCTGAACCGCTGCAGGGGTGTGAGCGCCGGGAACTCGCCCGCCCGCTTTTGCTTCATGGCCGTGACCGATTCACGCACATGCTGGTTGCTCCAGATGGCGCCTTGCAGCCAGCCCATCTGGCGCAGGCTGTCTTCCACACTGTGGTCGCGGGCGTAGTTCACAGCCTGCTTGGTGCCCCAGATGGCCACGGGGGGTTTGGATGCAATCTCCTTGGCGCACTGCAGCGCGGCGGCCAGCATGGCTTCTTGTGTGTCGAAGACCTCGTTGACCAGGCCGTAGCCCAGGGCCTTGGCAGCGCTCAAGCGGCGGCCGGTGTAGGCCAGCTCCTTGACCACGCCCAGCGGGATGAGCTTGGGCAGGCGCTGCAGTGTGCCCACGTCGGCCACCATGCCGATGTTGATCTCCTGGATGCAGAAGAACGCGTCGGCCGTGGCATAGCGGATGCAGCCCGCCGTGACCATGTCCACCGCACCGCCAATGCAGCCGCCATGGATGGCCATGATGACCGGGATGCGCAGGTTGTCGATGCGGGTGAAGGTGGCCTGCATGTCGGTCAGCAGGTCAAAGATGGCGGCGCGGCCTTCGGGGCTCTGGTCGTCCATGGTGATGGCGCCGCCAAAGGTCTCCAGCGCCATGCCCGCGCTGAAATGTTTGCCGGTGCTGCTGATGACCAGCGCCCGCGCCTCGCCCGCCTGGTGCAGCTGGGCCAGCACCGCGTCCAGCTCGCGCCAGAAGGTGGGGTGCATGGTGTTCATGGCCTCGGGTTTGTTCAGAACCAGATGGGCCACGTGGTCGGTGATGCTGAGGGAAAAGCAGGTGAGGGTGTTCATGGGGTGCCACTGTAGACCGGTGAACGCAGGCTGGGTCGTCGCCTGGGTGACTTTGGGGGATTTTGGCTGCTAGCGCTTATCTGATAAGCGCTAGCAGCTATAAAAACAGGAGCTTTGTGTGCGGCGGCCGAGGTCTGTGGGGTGCAGCCTGTCAATCGCCGCCCCCACCTCCACAACCGCCGCCATCCCCTCCGCCGTCGCTGCCACCTCCATCCGAGCTGTCGGCGCCGCCAAAGTCGTCCGAACTGCCGCTGTAGCCGCCGTCCGAGAAGCTGGTGCCGCAGTAGCTGTCGCCGCCGCTGCCACCGGCGTCGCTCTTGCGGGCAATGTCGGAGCAGTCGGGCACGTAGGTGAAGCCGCCTGCAATGGCGAACTTGGCATCCAGCGCAAACAGCAGGGGCAGGCGGCTGGGGGCCTTGGGGTCGATGGATTCTTCCTTGCACACCCAGTACCAGCAGCGGCGCAGGCCGTCGTTGTGGCGGGCCTTTGTTCCCAGTGCCTCGGCGGGGGTGTGGTGCAAGAAGAAACCCAGGGCGTTGTGGCACCAGGCTTTGTAGGCCTGCGTGTGCAGGATGAACTCGTGCCACAGCGCATCGACCGCCTTGGAGGGCATGGCCACAAACTGCCGGTTGCCGCGTAGGCAGGCCATGAAGAATTGGCGCAGGCCGCGTTCGACCAGCTCGCAGTCGCGCGTGCTCAGGTGGGGGTAGGTTTCGCGCAGCTTGCGCTGCAGAAAACGGGGCAGGGGGGCTTCGCGGATGTAGCGCTGGCGCACTGCATTGGTCCACTGCGTCACCAGCGCCGTGATGATGACGGTGGCTAAAAAGTACAGGACCCAGGGCCAGCGCAAGCGCCAGGCGCCTGCAAAGATGCCGATGATGGCCGCCACCCACACGCCAATCGCCAGCAGCATGACCTTGCCGCCCCAGCGCAGCAGAACGTTTTCGATGCGTGTCATCGTCCCTCCTTCTTTTTGTTGTTGTGTGCTGCGATTTCACGGCGGTCATGTGACTGATTTGTGACGATGTACGGGATGTCGTCAAATGGTCACAGGGCACCTTGTCCGGCGGTCCACCAGGGGGGCGGGCAACCGGCGCAGCCAACATGGCTGCTGCGCGGCGCAGGCACGGAGGGCCCTGCGCCGCCATCGCCTCTCTCAACGGCGTTTGCTGCCGCCGCCAAAGATGCCGCCCAGCACGCCCCGCAGGATCTCCTTGCCAATCGTGGTGCCCATGGTGCGCACGGCGGACTTGGCCATGGTCTGCGCCAGGCCGTCGCGTTTGCCGCCACGCGGGCCGGTGCTGCCAAACAGCACGTCGTTCAGACCGCCCAGCAGGCCGCCGCCGTCTTCGGCGGGCGCCCCGGTAGCGACCTTGCCGTTGCCGCCGCCCGCAGCATTGCCCGCCTGCTCGCCCGCTTCGGTGGCGCGGCCCTTGAGTTTTTCGTAGGCGGACTCTCGGTCCACCACCTTTTCATACACGCCCGCGACCAGCGAGTTGGCCATCAGGGCCTGCCGCTGCTGTGGAGTGATGGGGCCGAGCTGGCTGCCCGGGGGCAATACAAACACGCGTTCGGTCACGCTGGGGCGGCCCTTGGCGTCCAGAAAACTCACCAGCGCCTCGCCCACGGCCAGCTCGGTGATGGCGGTCTCAATGTCCAGGCCGGGTTTCTGGCGCATGGTGGTGGCTGTGGCCTTCACGGCCTTCTGGTCGCGCGGGGTGAAGGCGCGCAGAGCGTGCTGTACGCGGTTGCCCAGCTGGGCCAGCACGCTGTCGGGGATGTCGAGCGGGTTCTGCGTGACGAAATACACACCCACGCCTTTGGAGCGCACCAGGCGCACCACCAGTTCGATGCGCTCGACGAGCACCTTGGGCGCCTCGTTGAACAGCAGGTGGGCCTCGTCAAAGAAGAACACCAGCTTGGGCTGCTCGGGGTCGCCGATTTCGGGCAGTTGCTCGAACAGCTCCGACAGCATCCACAGCAAAAAGGTGGCGTACAGGCGCGGCGAATTCATGAGCTTGTCGGCCGCCAGGATGTTGACCACGCCATGGCCGTCCACCGTCTGCATGAAGTCCTGGATGTTGAGCATGGGCTCGCCAAAGAACTGCGTGCCACCCTGCTGCTCGATCTGCAGCAGCCCGCGCTGGATGGCGCCCACGCTGGCGGCGCTGACGTTGCCGTATTCGGTGGTGAATTCCTTGGCGTTGTCGCCCACGTACTGCAGCATGGCGCGCAGGTCCTTCAGGTCCAGCAGCAGCATGCCGTTGTCGTCGGCAATCTTGAACACCAGGTTGAGTACCCCCAGCTGGGTCTCGTTCAGGTTGAGCATGCGGCCCAGCAGAAGCGGACCCATGTCGGACACCGTGGCGCGCACCGGGTGGCCCTGTTCGCCAAACACGTCCCACAGCGTGGTGGGGCAGGCCAGGGGGGCGGGCAGGTCCAGGCCACGCTCCTTGAGCACGGCGGCCAGCTTGTCGCCGATCTTGCCGGGCTGGCTGGCGCCCGTGAGGTCGCCCTTCACATCGGCCATGAACACGGGCACGCCAATGCGTGAGAAGTTTTCGGCCAGGGTCTGCAGGGTCACGGTCTTGCCGGTGCCTGTGGCGCCGGTGATGAGCCCGTGGCGGTTGGCCAGCCCTGGAAGCAGGTGGCATTCAATGGTGTCGTGCTTGGCAATCAAGAGGGGGTCGGCCATTTCGGGTTTCCTCGGGGGTGCGGGTCAGGCAAAAAGTAAAATCGCGCTCAGTAGATTAAATCAATACAAAAGGACTTCTCGTGGCAGGACACAGCAAATGGGCGAATATCCAGCACCGCAAGGGGCGGCAGGATGAAAAACGCGGCAAGATCTGGACCCGCATCATTCGCGAAATCACCGTAGCCGCCCGCTCGGGCGGCGGCGATCTGTCTGCCAACCCCCGCCTGCGTCTGGCGGTGGACAAGGCCAAGGCGGCCAACATGCCCGCCGACCGCATCAAATACAACATCGACAAGGCCACGGGCAACGCCGAAGGCCTGACCTACGAAGAAATCCGCTACGAAGGCTATGGCATTGGCGGCGCGGCCATCATGATCGATACCATGACCGACAACCGGGTGCGCACCGTGGCCGAAGTGCGCCACGCGTTCAGCAAACACGGTGGCAACATGGGCACCGAGGGCTCGGTGGTGTTCCAGTTCAAGCATTGCGGCCAGCTGATTTTTGCCCCCGGCACCAGCGAAGACAAGGTGATGGAAGTGGCGCTGGAGGCGGGTGCCGAAGACGTGGTGACTGACGAAGACGGCGCGGTAGAGGTGCTCACCGCCCCGGCTGACTTTGAAACCGTGAAGAACGCGCTGGAGGCCGCAGGCCTGACGGCTGAGGTGGCGGGCGTGACCATGCGGCCCGAAAACACCATTGAATTGACGGGCGAAGACGCCGCCAAGATGCAGAAGCTGCTGGATGTACTGGAAGACTTGGACGACACCCAAGAGGTCTATCACAACGCGGCATTGTGACTCTGCACCCGTGGATAACCGCTTTTTTCTTGCCCTGACCTGTTTTCCGACTGATATTCCCCCGAATCCTGCCCAGCAGTACAGCACTGCGGGCCGGGTTCACCAAAGGCTCCTATGAAAGTACTTGTGATTGGTGGCGGCGGCCGTGAACACGCGATGGCGTGGAAACTGAGCCAGTCCCCCAAGGTGACCAAGGTGTTTGTGGCACCCGGCAACGGTGGTACGGCCCTGAACCCCAAGCTCGAAAACGTGGCGATCTCCGATGTGCGCGAACTGCGTGTGTGGGCGCAGGCCGAAAAGATCGCGCTGACGGTAGTGGGCCCCGAGGCACCATTGGCGGCCGGTGTGGTCGATGAGTTCCGTGCTAATGGCTTGCGCATTTTCGGCCCCACCAAGGCTGCGGCCCAGCTCGAAAGCTCCAAGGCGTTTTCCAAGTCCTTCATGCGCCGCCATGGCATCCCCACGGCCGACTACGACACCTTCACCGACCCGGTTGCTGCCCACGCGTTTGTCGACCGGCTGGGTGCACCCATCGTCATCAAGGCCGACGGCCTGGCGGCTGGCAAAGGCGTGGTGGTGGCCATGACGCTGCAAGAAGCGCATGACGCCGTGGACTTCATGCTGGTGGACAACAAATACGGCGTGACCCATAACGAAGGCGGCGCGCGTGTGGTGATCGAGGAATTCCTCGAAGGCGAAGAAGCCTCCTTCATCGTGTTGTGCGACGGCAAAAACGTGTTGGCTCTGGCCACTAGCCAGGACCACAAGCGCCTCAAAGACGGCGACGAAGGCCCCAACACCGGTGGCATGGGCGCGTATTCGCCCGCGCCCGTGGTCACGGCCGATGTGCATGCCCGCGCGATGCGCGAGATCATCCTGCCCACCATCCGTGGCATGGAAAAAGACGGCATTCCCTACACCGGTTTTC
Source organism: Acidovorax benzenivorans (assembly GCF_028680575.1). Taxonomy (GTDB): domain Bacteria; phylum Pseudomonadota; class Gammaproteobacteria; order Burkholderiales; family Burkholderiaceae_C; genus Acidovorax; species Acidovorax benzenivorans. The sequence goes on from NZ_JAPCKI010000016.1 coordinate 44,691, forward strand.
TGTATGCCGGCCTGATGATTGACGCCAAGGGCCACCCCAAGACGCTCGAATTCAACTGCCGCATGGGTGACCCCGAAACGCAGCCCATCCTGATGCGCCTGAAAAGCGACTTCAGCGACGTGATGGCCGCTGCCGCTGACGGCAAGCTCGACCAGATGGAACTGCAATGGGACCGTCGCACTGCGCTGGGCGTGGTCATGGCCGCCCACGGTTACCCCGAGGCCCCGCGCAAGGGCGACCCCATCACCGGCCTGCCTGCCGAGGCGGATGATGCCGTGGTGTTCCACGCAGGCACGCAGCTGAAAGACGGCGTGGTCAGCGTGACGGGTGGCCGCGTGTTGTGCGTGACGGTGCTGGCCGACAGCGTCAAGCAGGCGCAGCAACGTGCCTATGACGTGGCGCGCGGCATCCAGTTTGATGGTGCGCAATACCGTCGCGATATTGGCTTTCGTGCCCTGAAAAGCTGATGGCAGACGCTCAGACCTTGAACCCCGCAGACACGGTGACCCGTGTGCGCGGCTACCTGGTGGGCCTGCAGGCACGCATCACCGATGCACTGGAAGCGGTGGAAGGCGAGGGCGGAGCACGCTTTCTGGCCGATGCCTGGAGCAAGTCGCCCGGCGAGCCGCTGCAGGGCGACGGCATCACCAAGATCATGGAAGGTGGCCGCGTGTTCGAACGCGCGGGCTGTGGCTTTAGCCATGTGCGCGGCCCCCAGTTGCCACCATCGGCCACGCAGCACCGGCCCGAGCTGGCAGGCGCTCCGTTCGAGGCCATGGGTGTGTCGCTGGTGTTCCACCCGCGCAATCCCTATGTGCCCACGGTGCACATGAACGTGCGCATGATCGCGGCCGGGCACCCCGGCCAGGCCCCGACCTGCTGGTTTGGTGGCGGCATGGACCTCACGCCGTACTACGGGTTTGAAGAGGACGCGGTGCACTTTCACCGCACCTGCCGCAATGCGCTCAGCGCCTTTGGCGACGACAAGTACCCGCGCTTCAAGCAGTGGTGCGACGAATACTTCTACCTCAAGCACCGCAGCGAGCAGCGTGGCGTGGGTGGCGTGTTCTATGACGACTTCTCGGAGCTGGGTTTTGAACAAAGCCTGGCCATGACGCAGTCAGTGGGCGATGCGTTCCTGAGCGCCTACCTGCCTATTGTCGAGAAGCGCCAGGGCATGTCCTACGGTGAGCGCGAGCGCGACTTCCAGCTCTACCGCCGGGGCCGTTATGTCGAGTTCAACCTGGTGTGGGACCGGGGCACACACTTTGGCCTGCAGTCGGGTGGGCGCACCGAGTCCATTTTGTTGTCCATGCCGCCGCTGGTGTCGTGGTCTTACCAGCGCTCTGATGCTGCGGATTCGGCGGAGGCCGCGTTGCTGCAGCGCTTTCTGGTGCGGCGCGACTGGCTCGGTGGCGGGCCTGCCACGGTCGCCTGAAAGCCTTGAAAAGCGCAAAAGCTATAATTTCAATAGCTGCCAGCGCTTTTCACATGAGCGCAAGAGGCCAAAAACACCTCACATTGCTGCAGCGCCCCAGCACAACACCCGCGCAACATCCAAGGCTCAGCCCGCTGGCTGTGCGCTGCGTTGCACGCTATATTGATTCCATTCCCTTTCTAATCACCGCCTGATGACCACCTCCACCAAATCGGAAACCGCCGCCAAAAAAGACGTCACCAAACTCCAGCGCGCCATCGTTGATGGCCTGGAAGACGTCAAGGCGCAAGACATCCAGGTCTTCAACACCGAGCATCTCTCGCCACTGTTTGAACGGGTGATCGTGGCATCGGGCACCTCCAACCGCCAGACCAAGGCCCTGGCCGCCAGTGTGCGCGATGCGGTAAAGGAAGCTGGTTTTTCCAAGCCCCGCATCGAAGGTGAAGACAACGGCGAATGGATCATCGTGGACTGCGGCGCGGCTGTGGCGCACATCATGCAACCGGCCATCCGCCAGTACTACCGCCTGGAAGAGCTGTGGGGCGACACCCCCGTGCGCCTGAAGCTTGGCGCGGCCAAGCCGGTGTCCAGCGCGGCCACGGAGTTGGCCGAGAAGAAGTCGGCCCAGAAGGCGGCCAAGTCGGACGCCAAGGCGGCGGGCAAGGCGCCAGCCAAGAAGGCGGCGGCCCCCACCGTAGCCGCCCGTTCGGGCAAGGCCACCGTCAAGGCGGTCGCCAAGACCGCCGCCAAAACAGCACCCAAGCCCGCTGCAAAAACTGCAGTCAAGGCCGCACCCGCCAAATCGGCGGCCAAGACCAGCGCTACCAAGACAAGCACCGCCAAGCCAGCCAGCAAGACCACTGGCGCAGTCGCTGCCAAGAAGCCCGCGGCCACCAAGACCCCTGTCAAGACGGTGGTGGTCAAGCCCGGTGGCGCCAAGAAGCCTGCGGCCAAGAAGTCGCCAGTTGCCAAGGCCCCTGCACGCGCGGCTGCCAAGCCAGCGTCCGCATCGGGCTCCAAGCCTGCGGCCAAGAAGGCACCTGCTCGCAGCAGGGGCTGATCCGTTTCCGCTGCAGCGCGCTCTATCCCTTGCGCGCGCTGCGGAGGTCACTCAAGCATCCAGGTTGATCCATGAAGCTGCTGATAGTGGCGGTTGGTCAGCGGGTGCCCGACTGGGCGCAAACCGCATACGACGACTACGCCAAACGTTTTCCGCCCGAACTCAAGGTGGAGCTCAAGGCCGTCAAGACCGAGCCGCGCGGCTCCAAGACGCTGGAGACGCTGTACGCCGCCGAGCGTGAGCGCATCGAAGCCGCCATCCCACGCGGCACCCGCGTGGTGGCGCTGGACGAGCGTGGCACCAACCTCACCACCAAGGCCCTGGCCGAGCGGCTCAAGGGCTGGCAACTGGGCGGTGACGACGTGGCGCTGGTCATTGGCGGCCCCGACGGGCTGGACCCGGCCTTTCGTCAGGCTGCGCACGAGCGCATTCGCCTGTCCGACCTGACCTTGCCACACGCCATGGTGCGGGTGTTGCTCATCGAGCAGCTGTACCGCGCCTGGTCGGTGAATGCCGGGCATCCTTACCACCGTGAATGATCTGGGTCCGTGTTAATGATGGCCTGGATTACTCCTGTTTTTATAGCTGCTCGCGCTTGATGAATAAGCGCTAGAGCTGGTTTTTATTCAAAATCCGTTCATGCCTGACTTCATCTACCTTGCCTCCCAGAGCCCCCGCCGGCGCCAGCTGCTCGAACAGCTGGGCGTGCGCCACGAACTGCTGCTGCCCAATGTGGCGGGTGACGAGGCTGAAGACGCCGAAGCCATCGAGGCGGTGCTGCCCGGCGAAGCGCCCACGGCCTATGTAGAGCGCGTGACTGGCCTCAAGCTCGACGCGGCCGTGGCCCGGCGTGCGCGCCGGGGGTTGCCGGATGCGCCCATCCTGTGTTCTGACACCACCGTGGCCCTGGGCCGCACGATTTACGGAAAACCCGACGACGCATCGCATGCCGCGCGCATGCTGGCCGAGCTGGCCGGGCATGAGCACCGCGTGCTCACCGCCGTGGCGCTGCAGGTGGGCCCCAAGCGCCTCAGCGCGTTGTCGGTGTCGCGTGTCACATTTGCCGCCATGACGCCTGCGCAGATCGATGCGTACGTAGCCACGGGCGAGCCGCTGGGCAAGGCGGGCGCCTATGGCATCCAGGGCCGGGCGGCGGCGTATGTAGAGCACCTGGCGGGCAGCTATTCGGGCATCATGGGCCTGCCCATGTACGAGACAGCGCAACTGTTGCGCGCGGCGGGCTTCCCTCTATAAGCAAAAACAACAGGCTTACCCAGTCATGCAACAAGACATCCTGATCAACTGGTCACCCCAGGAAACCCGCGTGGCCGTGGTGGAGCACGGCGCCGTGCAGGAGTTGCACGTTGAGCGCACGCTGGAGCGTGGCCTGGTGGGCAACGTCTACCTGGGTAAGGTGTCGCGCGTGCTGCCTGGCATGCAGTCGGCCTTTATCGACATCGGGCTGGAGCGTGCAGCCTTTTTGCATGTGGCCGATGTGTGGCAGCGCCAGCCCGATGGTGAGCCGCCCGCATTCGCCCGCAAGAACGAGCCCCAGGTGCCGATTGAAAAACAGGTGTTCGAGGGCCAGGCTCTTATGGTGCAGGTCATCAAGGACCCGATCGGTACCAAAGGCGCGCGCTTGTCCACGCAGATCAGCATCGCAGGCCGCCTGCTGGTGTTTTTGCCGCAGGACGACCATGTGGGCGTGTCGCAGAAGATCCCGCCCGCCGAGCGCGATGCACTGCGCGGGCGGCTGCAGGCCCTGGTGGGAGACAAGTCCACGGGCGGTGGTGGTGGCTTTATCCTGCGCACCAACGGCGAAGACTCCACAGACGAAGAGTTGGCCGAAGACATTGCCTACCTGCGCAAGACCTGGGCGCGCATCAAGGAAGCCTCGCTCAAGCTGCCTGCGGGCTCGCTCTTGCACCAGGACCTGGATTTGCTGCAGCGCGTGCTGCGCGATTTGGTGGGTGACCACACCCAGACGATCCGGCTTGACTCGATGGAGCAGTTCCACCGCTTGCGTGCGTTCGGGCAAGAGTTCATGCCCGCTGCTGCTGGCAAGCTGCAGCACTACAAGGGCGAGCGGCCCATCTTTGACCTGTACTCCATCGACGAAGAAGTGGCCAAGGCCTTGGGCCGCCGGGTTGACCTGAAATCGGGCGGCTACCTCATCGTGGACCAGACCGAGGCGCTCACCACCATCGACGTGAACACCGGTGGCTACGTGGGCGCGCGCAATTTCGACGACACCATCTTCAAGACTAACCTGGAGGCCGCCCAGGCCATTGCCCGCCAGCTGCGCCTGCGCAACCTGGGCGGCATCATCATCGTGGACTTCATCGACATGGTGCGCGACGACCACCAGCAGGCCGTGCTTGCGGAGTTCAAGAAGCAGCTGGCGCGCGACCGCGTCAAAACCATGTCGTCCGGCACGTTCTCGCAACTGGGCCTGGTGGAGATGACGCGCAAGCGCACCCGCGAATCCCTGGCCCACATGCTGTGCGAGCCTTGCGAGGTGTGCCAGGGCAAGGGCAGCGTGAAAACCGCGCGCAGCGTGTGCTACGACATCCTGCGCGAGATCCTGCGTGAAGCGCGCCAGTTCAACCCACGCGAGTTCCGCGTGGTGGCCTCGGCGCGGGTGGTGGAGTTGTTTCTGGACGAAGAAAGCCAGCACCTGGCTGGCCTCTCGGACTTCATCAAAAAACCCATCTCGCTGCAGGCCGAAAGTGCGATGGGGCAGGAGCAGTACGACATCGTGCTGCTGTAGCAGCAGCGTTGATCGACCGCGTGCTCAGGCCTCGATCTGCATCGCCGGGCGTGCCTGCACCCGGGCCAGCCAGGCCTGCACATGCGGGTGCGCGTTGACGGGCGCGCCCAGGTACAGGCTGTAGCCCAGCACCGACCCCACCACCAGGTCCACCAGCGAATAGTCGGCGCCCAGCATCCAGGGCTGCATGGCCAGGCGAGCATCCAGCACGGCCAGCAGTTCGTTCAGTCCGCGCATGGTGGCTTCGGCCTGGGTGGCGCTTCGCCAAACCTCCTCGCCCTGGGTCGCCACATGCAGGCGTCCCACCAGCGCGCCGTAGGTCACATAGGACCAAGTGCACCATGACAGGGCCTGCAGCGCCTCGGGCGTGCCTGCAGCGGGCCAAAGCCCGCGCTCGATGCCGTAGCGATGGCCCAGCCACAAATGGATGGCCAGGGCCTCGAACATGGGCGTGCCGTCCACAGTCATCGTAGGCACCTTGCCGTTCGGGTTCAGGGCCAGGTATTCGGGGCGGCGCTGCTCGCCAGCGCGGATGTCGATCTTCACGCGCTCGTGGGGGACGCCCAGTTCGGCGAGGGCGCAGGCGACGGGTGTGGCGCTGGACATGGGGTACCAGTAGAGGATGACGGACATACAAGAGCTCCTTGGGGTTGTGGAAAAAAGGTGTTGCCACTGTAAAAACCATTGCGGACAATTTCGGTCCTCAATAAAAAGTACATTGCCCACATGCTCAGTTCATCGACCCGCCTGCTGCGCTTGCTTTCGCTGTTGCAAACGCGTGCTCACTGGATGGGCGCAGAGTTGGCTGAACGCCTGGAAGTGCATCCGCGCACGCTGCGGCGCGACATCGACCGCCTGCGCCAGCTGGGCTACCCCGTGCATGCCAGCAGTGGCGTGGCGGGCGGCTATGCGTTTCGGGCCGGGCAGGCGTTGCCACCGCTGCTGCTGGACGATGAAGAGGCCCTGGCCGTCTCCATTGCGCTGCGCACTGCCACCGCCGGTGCCGTTGGCGGCATTGAAGAGCCCGCACTGCGCGCACTGGTCAAGCTGGAGCAGGCCATGCCGGCGCGCTTGCGCAAGCGGGTGGACGCGCTGCGCTCGGCCATCCTGCCGCTCGATCGCACGGGGCCAGTGGTGGAGGCATCGTTGCTGGCCGCGCTGGCGTCCGCCTGCCGCGACCAGTTGCGCACCGAATTCAATTACGAGGACGGCCAGGGTCGCAGAGCACAGCGCTCGGTAGAACCGCAGGGCGTGGTGCACACCGGCCAACGCTGGTACCTGGTGGCGTGGGACAGGGTGCGCCGCGACTGGCGCACCTTCCGTATCGATCGCATCGTGGGTGACCCGCAGGTGGGCGCGCATTTTGCGCCCCGGGCCTCTCCCGATGGGGGCGATTTGAAGGGCTATGTGTCGCGCTCCATCTCTGCACCACACCATGCCGAACAGGCGCAGGTGGTGCTGCACGCGCCCTACGCCGTGATGTCACGCCGCATCCCGCAGTCCGCTGGCGTGGTGTTCACCCTGGACCAAGGGAAGCGCTGCCAGCTGGAATGCGTTGCCAATGACTCGTTGGTGTACTGGCTGATGGCCCTCGACGTTGAATTCGAGGTGCTTGCGCCTGCATCGCTGAAGGCGCGGCTGCGCGTGGCGGGAGAGCGGGCTCTGCGGTGCACGTTGTGAAGGCGTGCGACAGGCACCCGAGGAGTAGGAGGGCTACAGGGTTTTGGTCAGCGTGACAATCACGCGCGACTTGTTGACGTGGCCGAAGAAGGCCTTCTTGTTGGCGCCGACCACGGCCGCACCCAGCGACAGGCCACCGCCGAAGTCATACGCACCGCCCAATTGGTAGTCCATGTAGTTGGGCACGCCCAGGTCCTTGATGTCGCTGGCAAAACGCGTGAAGCCCACCGAGGCCTTCACGGTGATGCTGGGCGCCACTTCCTGGGCAAAGCCGAAGTTCAGGTAGCCCGTGTTGCGGCCCTTCAGGCCCGAGCCAGCCTTGGCGCCGGCAAAGCCGAAGTAGTCCTTGGAGAGGGTGTGCGAATACTTGGCGGTGAAGGGCCCCATGGTGGCCGCGCCATACAGCTCGGTGGTATTGCCGTTGCTGTTGCCGGGGTAGATGTAGGTCAACGCGCCCACGTCGAAGTCGGCGCCTGCAGCCTTGAACTTGTAGCCGCCATACAGGTCGGATTCGAGCGAATTGTTGGCCAGCCAGTCCACGCTGGAGTTCCAGTTGCCCACGTACCAGCCGCTGTCGCCAAAGGCGTAGTCGAAGCCGCCTTGCAGCGCGGGCTTGATGGCCTTGGCCTTGGTGGCGTTCTGGTCCTGGCCACGGAACTTGTAGTTGGTGGTCAGGCTGATGTTGCCGGTGAGCTGGGCACTGGCCAGCGCGGGCAGCGCGGCCAGCAGGGCGACGGCGAATACTTTGGAAGAAGCGGGATTCATGGCAGCAAGTTTTGAGAAAAAGACAAGAGCGCAAGCGTAGAAAAGCCTGCGTATAAAGTTCGCAAAAATTGCAGCCCACCCCGTAAATGTTGCGCAAGCCCTTGGGTGCGGGGCGTGGTGGCAATGGCAAGATCGCTGGCATCTTCAAGTCTGTGTTGCAAGGAGTGCTGCGGTGTTGATCAATTGTGTTGTTTACGAGAATGGCACCAAGCTGGCCGACATCCCCGTCAGCGAGATCAGCGAGCACATGTCGCTGCCTGGGTGCTTCGTGTGGGTGGCCTTGCAGGATGCAACGGCCGAAGAACTGGATGAGCTGCAGGCCGAGTTCGGCCTGCACCCATTGGCGGTAGAAGACGCCCGGCATGGCCATCAGCGGCCCAAGGTCGAAGAGTACGCGTCCTCTCTCTTCGTGGTGCTGCACTTGCTTGAATCCAGCGGTGCTGCCGATCCGGTGTCACGGCTTGGTGAACTCAATGTTTTTGTGGGCAAGAACTATGTTGTGTCGGTGCGCAACCGCAGTCAACGTGGCTTTGTGGATGTGCGTGCGCGCTGCGAGCAGGAACCCGAGCTATTGCGCAATGGGCCGGGCTTCGTGCTGTACGCACTCATGGATGCGGTGGTGGACCGCTACTTCCCCGTCATTGATGCGCTGGAGGTGGAGCTGGAAACCATCGAGCAGCAGATTTTTACGCAAGGCGCTGCGCGAGCCAGCATCCGGCGGCTGTATGAACTCAAACAGCGTCTCACGGTGCTCAAGCATGCGGTGGCCCCGCTGCTGGAAGGGACGGCCAAGCTGCACGGCGGGCGTGTTCCGCAGATCTGCATGGGCTCGCAGGAGTACTTTCGTGACGTGGTGGACCACCTGAGCAGGATCAACACTTCGATTGATTCCATTCGCGACACCATTGGCACCGCCATCCACGTCAACCTCTCCATGGTCACCATCGAGGACGGGGAGGTCGTCAAGCGCCTGGCTGCATGGGCCAGCCTGTTCGCCGTGTGCACGGCGTTTGCGGGCATCTGGGGCATGAACTTCGACAGCATGCCCGAGCTGAAATGGCGCTATGGCTATGCGACTGCGCTCGCGCTCATCGCGAGCACCTGTGGTTATCTGTATTACCGCTTTCGCAAGGCGGGCTGGCTGTAGATCAGCCTGCGATCCGTTGTCCTGTCTGGCATTTTTACGCCGTTTTTACGGCGCCCCCTGCAGTCTGTGCACACTTTTTACGGCCACTTTCTGAGAATCAAACATACGTTTTGATGCAGGAGTTGTCGATGGACGTGATATGGATGGCCGCGTTGGCGGCGTTGTGGGTGGTCATGGCCGAGGCCGTTGTTTTGCTGGGCAAGTTTGGCCCGGCCAAGGGTGAGCGCTCATGATCAGTATGGAAATGCTCTACGGCTTTGGTGCCATCGTGGCCCTGGTCTTGTTGGCCTATCTGGTGTTTGCGCTGATCTGCGCGGAGGAGTTCTGATATGGATACCTCTGCCTGGAGCCTGCTGGGGCTCTTCTTGATCGTGCTGGGCGTGCTGGCGTGGCCGCTTGGTAAATGGCTGGCTGCAGTCTGTGAAGGACGGCTCCCAAATTGGATGCATGCCGCCGAAAAACCTTTGTACCAATTGGCCGGGGTGGCACCTGATCAGATGATGCACTGGCGCAGTTATGCGCTGGCGCTGCTGGCTTTCAATGCCATCGGAGCTCTCTTTGTGTATGGCCTGCAGCGTTTGCAGCATCTGCTGCCGCTCAATCCGCAGGGCATGGCCGCAGTGTCGGGCGATTCTTCGTTCAACACCGCCATCAGCTTTGTCTCCAACACCAACTGGCAGGGCTATGGGGGCGAGTCCACGATGAGCTATCTCACGCAGATGCTGGGCCTGTCGGTGCAGAACTTCTTCTCGGCGGCTACTGGCATCGCCGTGGCGTTTGCGCTGGCGCGCGGCTTTGCTGCGCGCCGCACCGATGGCCAGGGCTTTGTGGGCAACTTCTGGGCCGATGTCACGCGCATCACGGCATGGGTGCTGGTGCCCATCGCGTTTGTGATTTCCATCGTGCTGGTCGGGCAGGGCGTGATCCAGAACTTTGACGCCTACAAGGATGTGGCGACGCTGGAGACAACGGCCTATGAAGTGCCCAAGCTCGACGCATCGGGCCAGCCGGTGGTGGGCAGCGATGGCGCGCCGGTGATGGAAGCCAAGACCAGCAACACCCAGACCCTGGCCATGGGCCCGGTGGCATCGCAAGAAGCCATCAAGATGCTGGGCACCAACGGCGGTGGCTTTTTCAACGCCAACTCCGCCCATCCCTATGAGAATCCGACGGCCCTGACCAACTTCGTGCAGATGCTGGCGATTTTTCTGATTCCCGCCGCGCTGTGTTTTGCGTTTGGTCGGATCGTAGGCGACCAGCGCCAAGGCTTTGCGATCCTGGCGGCTATGGCGGTGATGTTTGTGGTGGCCGTGATCGCTGTGGTTTCCGCTGAGAAAGTCGGCAATCCGCAATGGGTGGGCCTGGGCGTGGAGCAAACCGCCAGTGCCCTGCAAGCGGGGGGCAACATGGAAGGCAAGGAGGTACGGTTCGGCATCAATGCGTCGGCACTGTTCGCTGCCGTGACCACTGCCGCCTCATGCGGTGCCGTGAACGCCATGCACGACTCCTTCACGCCCCTGGGCGGCATGGTGCCGCTGGTGCTGATGCAACTGGGCGAAGTGGTGTTTGGTGGCGTTGGCACGGGCCTCTACGGCATGCTGGTGTTTGCCATCCTCGCCGTCTTCATGGCGGGCCTCATGATTGGCCGCACGCCGGAGTACCTGGGCAAGAAGATCGAGGTGCGTGAGATGAAGCTCACCTCGGCCGCCATCCTGGTCACGCCCATTCTGGTGCTGGTGGGCACGGCGATTGCCGTGGCCACGGCCGCGGGCAGGGCGGGCATCGCCAACCCGGGCGCGCATGGGTTCTCTGAAATTCTGTATGCGCTGACGTCTGCCGCCAACAACAACGGCAGCGCGTTTGCGGGCCTGTCGGCCAACACGCCGTTCTACAACGTGCTGCTGGGGCTGGCGATGTGGCTGGGCCGTTTCGGCGTGATCGTGCCGGTGCTGGCCATTGCGGGTTCGCTGGCGGCCAAGAAGCGCTTGCCAGTCACGGCGGGCACCATGCCCACACACGGTCCCTTGTTTGTCACGCTGCTGATCGGCACCGTGCTGCTGGTGGGTCTTCTCAATTACGTGCCCTCCCTGGCCCTGGGTCCGATGGTGGAGCACCTGATGCTCCGGGTTCAGTGAGGTATGGCAATGACCAAGAAAAAAACTTCTTCCGTTTCGCTGCTGGATGCAGCGTTGATCAAGACCGCGCTCTGGGGTGCGCTGGCCAAGCTCAGTCCGTTGGTGCAGTGGCGCAACCCGGTGATGTTCATTGTGTACATCGGCAGCATCTTCACCACGCTGCTGTGGCTGCATGCACTCAATGCGCCTGAGGATGCGAGCATGCGCCCGGCGTTTGTGCTGGCCATCACGGTCTGGCTGTGGTTCACCGTGCTGTTTGCCAATTTTGCCGAAGCACTGGCAGAAGGGCGCAGCAAGGCGCAAGCCGCCTCGCTGCGTGGGCTGCGCAAGGAGACCTGGGCCAAGAAGCTCAAGGAGCCTGTGCACGGTGCTGCGTTTTTGCCCGAGCTGGCCACCAACCTGCGCCGGGGCGATGTGGTGCTGGTGGAGGCTGGCGATGTGATCCCGCTGGACGGCGAGGTGATCGAGGGCGTGGCCTCGGTGGACGAGAGCGCCATCACCGGCGAATCGGCCCCTGTGGTGCGCGAATCCGGTGGTGATTTTTCTGCTGTGACCGGCGGCACCCGGGTGTTGTCCGACTGGCTGGTGGTGCGCGTGGCAGTGAACCCGGGCGAGTCGTTCCTCGACCGGATGATCGGCATGGTGGAAGCCGCCAAGCGCCAGAAGACGCCCAATGAGATCGCTCTGACCATTTTGCTCGTGGCGCTGACCATCGTGTTCCTGGTCGTTACCGTGACCTTGCTGCCGTTTTCGATCTTCAGCGTGCAGGCGTCGGGCGCGGGCACCGTGGTCTCGCTGACCGCGCTGGTGGCCCTGCTGGTGTGCCTGATCCCCACCACCATTGGCGGCCTGCTGTCTGCCGTGGGGGTGGCTGGCATGAGCCGCATGATGCAGGCCAATGTGATCGCCACCTCGGGCCGGGCCGTGGAGGCGGCCGGTGATGTGGATGTGCTGCTGCTGGACAAGACCGGCACCATCACCCACGGCAACCGCCAGGCCAGCGCATTTTTGCCTGCGCCGGGTGTGTCCAAAGAGCGCCTTGCGCGCGCCGCCTTGCTGGCGTCGCTGGCAGATGAAACGCCTGAAGGCCGCAGCATTGTGGAGCTGGCCCGCCGCGCTGGCGTGGATGGACAGAACCCGCAGGGCGTCAAGCTGGTGCCCTTCACGGCCCAGACCCGCATGAGCGGCGTGGACCTGCCCGCAGGCGAGGGGCCGCCGGAATCTGCTCTCACCATGCTGCGCAAGGGGGCCGTGCTGGCACTGGCCAAGCATGTGGAAGCCCTGGGCGGCAAGATGCCTCAGGATGTCATGAGCGCTGCCGACCAGGTGGCCCTGCGGGGCAGCACGCCCCTGGCGGTGGCTGAGGGCAGCCATGTGCTGGGCATCGTCGAGCTCAAGGACATTGTCAAGGCGGGCATCAAGGAGCGCTTCATCGAGCTGCGCCGCATGGGCATCAAGACCGTGATGATCACCGGGGATAACAAGCTCACGGCGGCGGCCATTGCGGCCGAGGCGGGGGTGGACGACTTCCTGGCCGAAGCCACGCCCGAAGACAAGCTGGAGCTGATCCGCAAGTACCAGGCCGAAGGCCGCCTGGTGGCCATGACCGGCGACGGCACCAACGACGCCCCCGCGCTGGCCCAGGCCGACGTGGCCGTGGCCATGGGCAGCGGAACGCAGGCCGCCAAGGAGGCGGGCAACATGGTGGATCTGGACTCCAACCCCACCAAGTTGCTGGAAGTGGTGGAGACCGGCAAGGCGCTCTTGATGACACGCGGCTCGCTCACCACCTTCTCCATCGCGAACGATGTGGCGAAATACTTCGCCATCGTGCCAGCCATCTTCGTGTCCACCTACCCGCAGCTGTCCGCGCTCAACGTCATGCAGCTGGCAAGCCCTTCGTCCGCCATCCTGTCGGCCGTGATCTTCAATGCACTGGTGATCGTGTTCCTGATTCCCCTGGCCTTGCGCGGTGTGCGCTACCGCCCGGTGGGTGCGGCGGCGCTGCTGCGTCGCAACCTGGCCATCTATGGGCTGGGCGGGCTGCTGGTGCCGTTTGTGGGCATCAAGCTGATTGACTGGATACTTGTGGCCGTCGGGCTGATCTGAGGAGATTCTGATGAAAAACATTCTTCGCCCCGCGCTGGTGCTGTTTGCCTTGTTGAGCGTGCTGACCGGGCTGCTGTATCCGCTGGTGGTGACGGGCGCCGCCCAGGCCGTGTTCCCCCAGCAGGCTGCTGGCAGCCTGGTGCAGCGCAATGGCCAGACCGTTGGTTCGTCGCTGATCGGCCAGAACTTCTCTGACCCCGGGCATTTCTGGGGCCGCCCCTCGGCCACCGCGCCCATGCCATACAACGCGGCGGCGTCCGGTGGCTCTAACCAGGGGCCGCTCAATCCGGCGCTGGCCGATGCCGTGAAGGCACGCGTGGAAGCCCTGCGCGCGGCCGACCCCGGCAACACGGCCCCCGTGCCGGTGGACCTGGTCACGGCCTCGGCCAGTGGCCTGGACCCTCACATCAGCCTGGCTGCGGCGCAGTACCAGGCAGGGCGCGTGGCGCGGGCCCGCAGCCTGCCGGTGGCCAGCGTGAATGCCGTGATTGGCAAGCATGCGGAGCAGCCGCTGTGGGGGCTGCTGGGTGAGCCCCGGGTGAACGTGCTGGCACTGAACCTGGCGCTGGATGGCCTGCGCTGATGTGCTCTGACTTGGGCTGACATTTACTTGGCACCGATACTCGTTGATGCATGACTGACATCCAGCGCCCCGACCCCGATGCTTTGATTGCGCAACTGCGCGCCCAGGAAGAGCTGACCCAGCGGGGCAAGCTGCGCATCTACTTTGGTGCCAATGCCGGGGTCGGCAAGACCTGGGCCATGCTCAGCGCCGCGCAGCGTGAGCGGCGTGCCGGGCGCGACATCCTCATCGGCGTGGTGGAAACCCATGGTCGCGCCGAAACCGCAGCGCTGGTGGAGGGGCTGGAGTCGCTGCCCCTGAGGCAGGTGGAGTACCGGGGCCGGAGCCTTTCCGAGTTCGATCTGGATGCGGCCCTGGCCCGCAAGCCAGCCATTTTGCTGGTGGATGAACTCGCGCACTCCAATGTGCAGGGCTCCCGGCATGCCAAGCGCTGGCAGGATGTACAGGAGCTGCTGGCCGCTGGCATCGATGTGTGGACGGCACTCAACGTCCAGCATCTGGAGAGCCTGAACGGCACCGTGGGCGCCATCACCGGTGTGCGTGTGCACGAAACGGTGCCCGACACCGTTCTGGACAATGCCGACGAAGTGGTGCTGGTCGATGCCACGCCCGACGAGCTGATCGCCCGCCTGGGCGCTGGCAAGGTCTACGTGCCCCAGCAGGCCGAACGTGCGGCGCAGAGCTTTTTCCGCAAGGGGAACCTGATCGCCCTGCGGGAGATTGCGCTGCGGCGCACGGCGGAGCACGTGGAAGACGATGTGCTGGGCTGGCGGGTGGAGCAGTCGGGCGCTTCCGGCAGCCGCGTGGCCAGTGCCTGGAACACCTCGGGCAGCATCCTGGCCTGTGTCGGGCCCCATGAAGACGCGGCACAGACAGTGCGCACAGCTGCCCGCCTCGCGGGGCAGCTCAATGTGAAGTGGCATGCTGCCTATGTGGAGACGCCAAGACTGCAGCGCTTGGGCGCAGCCCAGCGCGACAAGATTCTGGCCGTGCTGCAACTGGCGCAGGAGCTGGGTGCCGAGACGGCCGTGCTCACGGGCGACCACGTGGCGCCCGCCCTGGCGGCCCAGGCGCTGCATCTGAACTGCGCCACCCTGGTGCTGGGGCGCCCCGCCGCGCGGGTGGGGTGGCGCAAACTTCTCGCCTCCAAAGGTGTTGCGCGCGAGTTGGCCGATCGGGCGCCTTCGCTCGACATCGTCGAGGCAGCGCATGCGGGCAGTTCGCGGCGCCTTCCACAGGCGCTGTGGGACCGCAACCTTGGCCTGGATGATGATGGAGATGTTGGCGAGCACGGTACAGGGCGTTATCACTGGCAGGGTTTTTTGTGGGCGCTGGGCGCCAGCATTGCCGTCACGGTGCTGGCGACACCGCTGCATGGTTTGCTGGAGCTGACCAACATCGTGATGCTCTACCTGGTGGGGGTTGTCGCGGTGGCCATGCGTTTTGGCCGCGTGCCTGCGGCCATGGCGGCGCTGCTGAATGTGCTGGCGTTCGATTTCTTCTTCGTCTCGCCGCGCCTGTCGTTCGCGGTGAGCGATGTGCAGTACATCGTCACTTTTGCGGTGATGCTGGGCGTGGGGCTGCTGGTGGGGCAGCTCACCGCCGGGTTGCGGTTTGCCGCCGGGGTGTCGATCAGCCGGGAGCGGCGGGCCCAGTCTCTCTTTGAGCTCACACGCGAGCTGTCCGCAGCGCTGGAGACCAGCCAGGTTATCGAGATCGGCGCGGCGGCTGTACAGGGGCATTTTGGGGGCCGCGCCGTGGTGGTGGCGCTGGATGCGTCGGATCGCCTTCAGTACCCCGATGACCTGCCGCCGGGTTTTGACAAAAGTGTGGCGGACTGGACGTTGCGCCAGGGCCAGAGCGCGGGCCTGGCCACCAACACCCTGGCCGCACAGACCTGGCGCTATGTGCCGCTGAAGGCCCCCATGCGTGTGCGTGGCGTGCTGGCGCTGGAGCCTGTGCAGCCCCGCTGGCTGCTGATCCCCGAGCAGGCGCAGCAGCTCGACACCCTGGCCCGGCAGATCTCCATTGCCCTGGAGCGTGTGCACTACGTGAACATTGCGCAGCAGGCCGTGGTGGACATGGAGTCAGAGCGGCTGCGCAATGCCTTGCTGGGTGCGGTGTCGCACGATGTGCGCACCCCCCTCACGGCCTTGATCACGCTCGCCGAAACGCTGCAGAGCGCGCCGCCGCAAGAGACAGACGCCGTGGCCAAAGCCATCGTGCACCAGGCGCACCAGCTCAATGCGCTGGTCAGCAACCTGCTGGACATGGCGCGGCTGGAGAGCGATGTGTCTGGGCAGGCCGTCAATCTGCGGCGGGACTGGCAGTCGGTGGAAGAGGTGGTTGGCTCTGCCATCCGGGCCGCCAGGCCAGCGCTGGGCGACATGCCCGTGCGCACTGAGTTGCCCGCCGACCTGCCGCTGGTGGAGTTTGACCCTGTGCTCATCGAGCGCGTGCTGGTCAACCTTCTGGAGAATGCGGCCAAATACGGTGCGGGGCCGGTGGTGGTGAAAGCATCCACCACAGACAACATGCTGGTGCTGAAGGTGCGAGACCATGGCCCAGGCTTGCCAGCTTCGGTGCGGGGCAGGGAGCACACCCTGTTTGAAAAATTCACCCGGGGGCAGACTGAATCGGCAACCCCGGGCGTGGGCCTGGGCCTGGCAATCTGCAAGGCCGTCGTGCAAGCGCATGGCGGCACAATTACTGCTGCCAGTGTGGAAGGGGGCGGCGCGGAGTTCACGTTCACCATTGCGCGGCGCGAGCCTCCGCCGGTCCCCGGTTTTGATGATGTGGAGCGGGGCGTTTCTGCCCCTTGAAGAAAGCGATGCAGATACGTACCGTTTTGGTGGTCGAGGACGAACCACAAATCAGGCGCTTCGTGCGCAGTGCGCTGGAGGCCGAGGACTGGCAGGTGCATGAGGCCGGGACTCTGCGCGAGGGCCTGTCCGCCGCTGGCACCCGCCAGCCAGACCTGCTGGTGCTGGATCTGGGACTGCCTGATGGCGATGGCGTGGAGCTGATCCGCGATGTGCGGGGCTGGTCTGCCGTGCCCATCATCGTGCTGTCTGCGCGCACCGACGAGGCGGACAAAATTGCCGCGCTCGACGCGGGTGCGGACGACTACCTCACTAAACCCTTTGGCACCGGCGAGCTGCTGGCGCGGGTGCGGGCCAATCTGCGCAGGCCCCGCGCAGCCACTGGCAACGGGCTGGTGCAGGATGCGGCAGAGCCCGTGTTCCATTTCGGCGATGTTGAGGTGGACCGCAGTGCGCGCCTGGTGCGCAAGGCTGGTGTAGAGGTGCACCTGACCCCCACCGAGTACCGCATGCTGATGGTGCTGGTGGCCAACGCAGGGCGGGTCATCACCCAAAAGCAGCTGCTGCGCGAGGTGTGGGGGCCCATGCGGTCGGACCAGAGCCACTACCTGCGCATCTACATGGGGCACCTGCGCCAAAAGCTGGAGGCCGACCCCGCGCAGCCCCGCCACCTGCTCACCGAGTCTGGGGTGGGATACCGCTTGGCGGTGTAGCGCTGGCGCCTGCCCGACGCACCCGCGCAGGTGCGTGCCGAACCCCGGTGCATTGACGGCGATTTGATGGTTGCCCTCGCATTTTTTACGAACGATTTACGCCAGATTTCCTAGACTGAAAGCATGTTCAACACTGGCCACAAGCGCTCTGTTCAGGGCCTATGTGGTGAAAACATGCTCAAGAATTGCCCCAGTATCGGATTGCACCGGGTGTCCCTGTTGCCTCTGTGTGAGAGCGATGGCGACCCCACCGCGTTGGTGCTGGTTTCGTTCATCACGCCGTATGCCGATGGGCAAAACCTGCGTGCAACGCTGCAGGCTTTGCTGGGGCGGCAGCTGCGCGGCTACAGCCTGGCGTTCGATGTGCCCCGCCACATGGCCAAGGGCACTCTCTACATCCACCGGTGCGACTTGGAGCGCGCTACGCGTTGCCTGGCCTCTGGTCTGCCCCAGCTTGAAATCGGTTGTGCGGCCAGTGTCTCTTGTGCGGGGGCGCTTTCATGCCATTGAGCCATTGCAGTGCGCAAAGGTGCCAAACCATTGAGGCTGGCTCTGTACGCAGCGCCCTGCGTGGCGTGGGCCTGGAGCTGCTGCACCATGGCTGATTGGGTCGCGTTGCTGATGGCCGTGCTGGTGCTTGTGGTTCCGATCGGGGTGGGTTGGGTGGCATTGAAGCTGTCTGATCGCAAGGCGCAGCGGCCCCGTGGGGACAGCCCGTGAAGCGACAACCATCGATGGACGTGCGGGGCGTCGCACTGGCTGGCCCTGCAGATCTGCCCGCACTGGAGCAGTTGGAAAATGCCGCGTTCTCCAGCGACAGGATCTCGCGCAGGAGCTGGGGGCGTCTGTTGTTGAGCCCCTCGGTCCGCGTGCTGGTGTTTCGGTCTGGCAATGCATTGGACGGTGCCTGCGTGGTATTGCGCCGCGAAGGATCGTCTGTGGCACGCCTGTACTCCATTGCAGTGGCACCGTCCGTGCGGCGCGCGGGCGTGGCCAGCAGGCTGCTGGCGGCGGCAATCCAGGGTGCGCGTGATGCGGGCTGCGCGGTTCTGCGGCTGGAGAGCAGGGCTGGTAACCTGGCGGCGCACCGTCTGTTCGCGCGCCACGGCTTTGTGCACACCGTTTGCAAACCCGCTTACTACGACGATGGCGAAGAGGCCCTGTGCTTTCAGAAGGACCTGTTTGATGGCGCATTGGCCCAGGCAGCGGCGTCGCACCAGGTGCGCCACTATGCGCAGACGCTGGATTTCACCTGTGGCCCGTGTGCATTGCTGATGGCGATGTCCGCCATGGACCCGGCCATGCCGGTAAACCAGGCGGCCGAGATCCGCCTGTGGCGAGAGGCCACCACGGTGTTCATGGCTGCCGGCCATGGCGGATGTGGGCCTTTTGGGTTGGCGCATGCCGCGCTGGCCCACGGCTTTGAGGTGTCTGTGTATGCGGCTGCCGGTGCCTCGCTGTTCATGGACAGCGTGCGCGACCCCCGCAAGAAGGATGTGATCCAGTTGGTGGAAAACGACTTCAGGGCGGCGCTGGAGGCGCGCCAGGTGCCGATCCATGCACGGCCCGTGTCGCCCGACAGCGTGATCGAGCAGCTGCGGGCGGGGCGCCTGCCCATTGTGCTCATCAGCTTGTGGCGCCTGCACCGGCAGAAGACGCCGCACTGGGTGGTCATCACAGGCTTCGACGGTGCGGTGTTTCGTCTGCTGGACCCCATGGTGCGCTCCGGCGATCCCGATGGCGGTGTGTCCATCAGCTGGAGCGAATTCAAGAAGGTTGCAAGGTACGGCCGCCGTGGTCGTACCGCCGCAGTTGTTCTTTCTGGAAAGAAATAAGTTGTCCTCAGAACATGTCATCGTGGTGGAGAAGCTGGCCGATTTCCGATGGAGCCCACCCGACATCAAGGTCATCACGGCAGAGCAATTCGTAGCAGAGCAGCCGCTGCACCGTGGGCGCCTGCGCAAGGTCACCAACCTGTGCAGAAACTACGGCTACCTCAGCATGGGCTACTACTGCTCGCTGCTGGCCGAGGCGCGTGGTGACCGCGTAACGCCCAGCGTGGACACCATCCTGAGCCTGCAGCGCAAACGCATCGAGCCATCGGCGCTGGCGCAGCTGAACCGTCTGCTTGGCCCGATGAAGGAAATACCGCGCTCGGTGAACACGCTGACGCTGCATGTCTTCTTCGGGATCATGGAAGACCCTGCACTGGCCGCGTTGGCTCGCAAAAGCTTCGAGCTGTTCCGTTGCCCGCTGATGGAGGTCACGCTGGAGCGGCAGGAGCAGTCGGCCCACTGGCAGATCGGTGGCCTGCAGGCGCTGGACCTGCGCGATGTGGATGCCGCGCGCGACGAGGTCTTCGTGCAAGCGCTGCTCCAGTACACGCGGCGCAGCTGGCGCCCCATGATCGCGATGCCCCAGCCGCGCATGGACCTGGCGGTGCTGCACGATCCCCATGACAGCCTGCCGCCCTCCAACCTCAAGACACTGCGCAAACTGGTCGATGTGGGGCAGGAGATGGGCATCGCCGTGGAGCTGATCGAGAAAAAGGACCTCTCACGGCTGACCCAGTTCGATGCCTTGTTCATCCGCGAGACCACGGCCGTGACCCACCACACCTTCCAGTTTGCGAGGAAGGCCGTGGCCGAAGGCATGCCGGTCATTGACGACCCTGTGTCCATCCTGCGTTGCACCAACAAAGCCTTTCTGGCGGAGTTGCTGCGCGAGCATGCGATTGCCACCCCGCTCACGCACATGGTCAGCCGCCGCACGCTGGCCGATATGCAGCACCGGCTGGCCTACCCGGTGGTGGTGAAGGTGCCCGACGGAGCATTCAGCCGCAGCGTGAAGAAGGCGGAGAGCTTTGAACAACTGCATGCCATTGCCCGGGACATGCTCAAAGAGTCGGAAATCATCCTCGTGCAGGAGTTCATGTACACCGACTTCGATTGGCGTATTGGTGTGCTGGCGGGCCAGGCCATCTTTGCGGCCAAATACTTCATGTGCGACGGCCACTGGCAGATCCTGCAACACACCGCCAACGGCAAATACACCGAAGGCCGGGTGCAGGCTGTGCCGCTCGACCAGGTGCCCGCGCAGGTGCTGGCGGCGGCAGTCAATTCGGCCCGCCTGGTGGGCAACGGCTTTTATGGCGTGGACCTCAAGGCCACGGCGTCCGGGGTGTATGTGATCGAGATCAACGATAACCCCAACCTGGACGTGGGGGTGGAGGACGCGGCCCTGGGCGATGGCCTGTACCGCCTGCTGCTCGCGCATTTCCTCAAACAGGTAGAGCAGCGCTTCAGCGTCAGCAGGGCGGTGGGTAGCCTGGATCGCCAGCCCCTCAAGGGCCTTGTAGTGGCTGCTGGATAGCGCTTTTTTTGGGTTGCGTGTCGCCACCCGATGTCGATCCGTTTGCAAAGGGAGGGTGTGGGCAGGTGGTGGGGCTGCTCACACCCGCTCTTTCCTATGGGAATAGGTTAGTGATTATTTTGCTATTAAATTTATAGCTTGTGGCGCATGATGGATGGGCGCTAGGTGGCATTTTTCTTGTGGTTCTGGCTCATGTCTGCGCCGCGCTCACCAAGAGGTGCCACGCCGGTACCGTTTTTTGCCGTGCAGTCGGCGCAGGTGTCTACCCGGTGCGACCTTCGGGCCGGTTCGGCACGGCTGCGAAGGCGGCTTTTCATGCCTGGGTGGTGAGAGGCTTTGCGGTCAGAGCGCGCGGACGAGGCCCCTGCGGCCGGGCAGACGGTGCGATGATGGGCCCCCTCTGCCGTGCTCCCGCTACCCTTGGCATCTTTCCAAATCTGGCGTGACTTCCGCCCCCAGGCGCTTCGTTTCCACACCCCATGACCCAGGCAACGCCCCATCAGTCCTCCGTCTCGAATCCGCTGGATTCACTCGTCCCGCTGTTGTTTGTCGCGCTCTGGAGCACTGGTTTCATCGGTGCCAAGCTAGGCTTGCCGTATGTGGAACCGCTGACCTTTCTCGGGCTGCGGTTTGCCATCGTCACCGTGCTCATGCTGGCTGTGGTGGCGGTGGTGCGTGCGCCCTGGCCGTTGGCGGGCAGGGCCTGGGGCCACATCGCGGTGTCGGGCCTGCTGGTGCATGGTGTGTACCTGGGTGGGGTGTTCATGGCCATCGGGCATGGGCTGCCTTCGGGCATCACTGCGCTGGTTGTGGGCTTGCAGCCGCTGTTGACTGCACTGGTGGCGGGCGCTTTGCTGGGCGAAAAGGTGCGGCCTGCACAGTGGGTGGGGCTGGCGCTGGGGTTCAGCGGCGTAGCGCTGGTGGTGGCGGGCAAAGTCGCCACGGTCCCGGCGGGCGCACTGGTGGGCATGTTGCTGCCCGCCGTGGTGGCGCTGCTGGGCATCACTGCTGGCACGCTGTACCAGAAGCGCTTCTGCCCCTCGTTCGATCTGCGCACAGGCTCGGTGATCCAGTACCTGCCATGCGCCATCGCCATGGCAGTGCTGGCGTATGCCGCCGAATCCATGGCGATCACATGGACCGGCGAGTTCGTTTTTGCACTGGGCTGGCTGGTGCTGGTGTTGTCGCTGGGGGCGGTGAGCCTGCTGAATCTGCTCATCCGCCGAGGCGGCGCGGTGAACGTGGCCAGCCTGTTTTACCTGACCCCACCCACCACGGCGCTGATTGCCTGGGCCATGTTTGGCGAAACGCTGACCGGCTGGGCGCTGGTGGGGATGGCGCTGGCGGCTGTGGGTGTTTGGCTGGCGCGGCAGACCCGGTAGGGCCTTCAAAGGCCCTGCGGATCACAGCTTGCGCAGCCGCTCCAGCGCGGCGCGCAGCGTCTCGTCCTTCTTGGCAAAGCAGAACCGCACCACACGCTGGTCAAACCCGTCGCCATAAAACGCGGACAGCGGAATCGCCGCCACGCCCACCTCGCGGGTGAGCCACTGGCAAAAATCGGCCTCGTTCAAGTCGCTGATCGCCGAGATATCCACGCACTGGAAGTAGCTGCCCGTGCTGGGCAGCAGCTTGAAGCGTGAGCCTGCCAGCCCTTCGCGGAACAGGTCGCGCTTGGCCTGGTAAAACGCGGGCAGCTGGAGGTAGGGCGTGGGGTCTTGCAGGTAGGCGGCCAGGCCGTGCTGCATGGGCGTGTTGACGGTGAACACGTTGAACTGGTGCACCTTGCGGAACTCGGCCGTCAGGGCTGCGGGGGCCGCCACGGTGCCGACCTTCCAGCCGGTGACGTGGAAGGTTTTGCCAAAGCTCGACACGATGAAGGCGCGTGCTGCCAAGCCCGGAAAGCGCGCGGCGCTCTGGTGCTCGGCGCCGTCGAACACCATGTGCTCGTACACCTCGTCGCTGATGAGCAAGATGTCGGTGGGCGCGAGCAGGTCTTCCAGCTGGCGCATTTCCTCGGCGGTCCAGATGGTGGCGCTGGGGTTGTGCGGACTGTTGATGAGGATGGCGCGGGTGCGCGGCGTGATGGCGGCGCTGATCTTGGCGAAGTCGGGGCGGAAGGTGCCGGGTGTGAGCGGCACGCGCACGGCCTTGCCGCCCGCCAACTCGATGTTGGGCACGTAGCTGTCGTAGCAGGGGTCGAGCACGATGACTTCGTCGCCCGGGTGCACGATGGCCAGGATGGCGGTGATGATGGCCTGCGTGGCGCCTGCGGTGATGGTGATTTCGGTGTTGGGGTTGTAGGCGCGGCCGTGCAGCGCCTGGATCTTGTGGGCCACGGCCTCGCGCAGCGCGGGGATGCCGGGCATGGGCGGGTACTGGTTGTGGCCGGCCTGCATGGCGGCCGTGACGGCGTTCACCAGCTCGGGGGCGCATTCAAAGTCAGGAAAACCCTGGCCCAGGTTCACGGCTTTGTGTTCGGTGGCCAGGGCTGACATCACGGTGAAGATGGTGGTGCCGACATGGGGCAGCTTGCTGGGGAAGGCGGGGGTGCGGGCGATGGCTTGGGTCATGGCACAACGGCGTGAATGAAAGAATCTGGATTGGCTGGAAGAGGGGGGCTGCTCGGCGGCTGTTTACAGCTCGTAGTCGTTGACATGGCCCGTCATCGCGCGGGCAATCAACTCGCGGCTCAGGCGGTCGCTGAGCAGCTCCGCAAATTTGTAGACAAAGTTGCGCAGGTAGGCGCCGCGCTTGAAGGCCACGCGCGCCACGCTCTGGCCGAACAGGTGGCCCACAGGGCGTACGGCCAGGTCGCCCACCGGGTCGTCGCGCATGGCCATCTCGGCCACGATGCCAATGCCCAGGCCCAGGCGCACATAGGTCTTGATCACGTCGGAGTCGATGGCTTCGAGCACGATGCGGGGCGTGAGCTTGCGCGCTGCAAAGGCGTGGTCGATCTTGCCCCGGCCCGTGAAGGAGGGGTGGTAGGTGATCAGTGCCTCATGGGCTAGGTCGTCGAGGCCGATGCGCTCTTTTTGTGCCAGCGGATGGTCGTTGGGCACCACCAGCACGTGCTGCCACTCGTAGCAGGGCAGGGTGACCAGCTCAGGGTAGTCGGCCAGCGATTCGGTGGCCATGCCGATCTCGGCCACCTCGTCGATGATCATGCGCGCCACTTCGTGGGGTGTGGCCTGGTGAAGACTGATGTTGACCTTGGGATAGGCCTCGCGCAGGCGGGCCACGGGCACGGGCAGCACGTAGCGGGCCTGGGTGTGGGTTGTAGCGATGCTGAGGGTGCCGCTGTCTTGTGCGCTGAACTGCTCGCCAATGCGCTTCAAGTTGCCCACCTCGCGCATGATGACTTCGATGCTTTTGAGCACGTGCTGGCCGGGCTCGGTGATGCGCTTGAGGCGTTTTCCGTGGCGGGCAAAGATGTCCACGCCCAGCTCTTCTTCTAGCTCGATGATGGCTTTGGACACCCCGGGCTGCGAGGTATGCAGGGCCTTGGCGGCCTCGGTCAGATTGAGGTTACGGCGTGCCGCCTCTTGCACGAAGCGGAATTGATGCAGATTCATATCGAATATCGCCTAAAGAATTGCATCATTATGCTGCAATCATCTAAGCGAATGTGCCGACACGGAGAATTTTCAGGCTGATGGGCTTTCGCAGGCGATCTCCGCCATCAGCGCCGTCATTCGCGGGTCCTCACCAATAGAGGCCTGCACGTGGAACTGCACGCCAGGGTGGGCGGCGCGCAGCGCCTGCACCAACTGGGGCAGGTCTTCGCGGGCGTGCTTACCAGTGCCCACGAACATGGGCACCACCGTCACGGTAGTAGCCCCTTCATCCACCAACTGGCGGACGGCATCCGGGAGAGTTGGCGTGCACAGCTCCAAATAAGCGCAGCTGACGCGGCGGTCGGGGTGCTGCGTGGCGATACGTGTCGCCACAGCCTCCATGGGCGCGCGCCACAGGGGGTCGCGGGAGCCGTGGGCAAACAGGACAATGGCTTTGTTCATGATCGGTATCGGTGCAAGGCTCAGCGTCTGAGCACCAGCCAACCAAAAGCCGCGAGCGACAGCAAGGAGTAAATCAGTCCGGGAGCCGCCGCTGTCAGCCACGGCGACCAGTTCTGCAGGTTGCCCGCATAGCCAAAGACGTTGTTGAGCAGAAAGAAGCTGATGCCTGCCATCACGCCACCAAACACATAGCCCGCGATGCCACCCGAGCGGAAATGCAGGTAGGCAAAGGGCAGCGCCAGCACCACCATCACCAGGCAGCTCAAGGGGTAGAACACCTTGCGCCAGAACTCGATCTCGTACTTCTGGGCGGACTGTCCATTGGCATTCAGGTGCCGGATGAACTGGAAGAGGTCCAGCGTGGCCATGCGGTCTGGCTTGAGCAGGGATGCGGCCACCATGTCGGCGCTGATTTTGGTCGGCCATTGCAGGGAGGGGCTGTCCTGGTGCTCCACGCGGGCTTCGTTCTTGTCGCTCTGCTGTTCAAAGTGGCTGCGCTGCACCTTCTCCAGGGTCCACGATCCGTCCGAGCCAACCTGCCCTGACGCGGCCCGCGTCTGCGAAGCCAGGCGGCCCTTGTCGTCAAACTCGAAGATACGCACGTCGAGCATGCCGCCATTGGGGGTGAGCGCGCGCACGTTGACGGCAAACGAGTGGTCTTCCTGCCGCTCTTTGAGCCACGCGCCCGTGGCGCCTGCCGTCAGCCGTCCCAGGTAGCGTACTTTGATGAGCTGGGCGGTGCGGTCGGTCAGGGGGGCTAGGTAATCCCCCACGGCAAAGGTCAGCAGTACAAAGACCCCGCCCAGCGTGAGCAGGGTGCGCAGCGCGCGCCATGGGCCCATGCCGCTGGTGCGCATGATGGTGAACTCCGAGCTTTGGGCCAGGCGCGCCATGACAAAGATGGTGCCGATCAGTACGGTGATGGGCAGCAGTTCGTAGAGATGGCTGGGGATGCTGAGCACCACAAACAGCAGTGCATGCGAGAGCTGGTAGCCCTCGTCGCCCGCACGGCCGACCCAGCGCAGTTCATCCACCAGGTCAAAGAAAAAGAACAAGGCCAGAAAGCCGATGGTGACAAAAGTGACAGCGCCCAGCGCCTCGCGGTGGATCAGGCGGCGAATAGTTTTCATGCGGACAGCCCTTCGGTGCGCAGGGACTGCCACAGGCGGCGCACCGTCCATTGGTTATGGCGCACAGCCAGCACCAGCAGCGAGGCCACCAGCATGCCGCCGTGCAGCAACACCATGAAGCTGATCAGGCCCAGTCGGTCAGCACCCACCCAGCTCTGGCCCAGGGTCATGAGGTTGTAGTAAACGATGAAGGCAAAGAGCGCAAACACCATGCTGGTGCTGCGCGCTGCGCGGGGGTTAACGCTGGCCACGGCCAAGCCGAGCAGCACAAAGTTGAGCGCGGCCAGTGCCAGGCCCAGCCGCCAGCCCAGCTCGGCACGGTAGGCCGGCAGCGGCCGCATCAAGAGGTCGTAGGTGGTGCGTGTCTTCACCGCCAGTTCTTCCGCTGCCCCCGGTGCTGCGCTGCCGATGCGGGTGCCGTACAGGCTGAACTCGCTGATCTTGACGCCGGGC
Organism: Acidovorax benzenivorans; assembly: GCF_028680575.1. Taxonomy (GTDB): domain Bacteria; phylum Pseudomonadota; class Gammaproteobacteria; order Burkholderiales; family Burkholderiaceae_C; genus Acidovorax; species Acidovorax benzenivorans. The sequence goes on from NZ_JAPCKI010000016.1 coordinate 70,887, forward strand.
TTGTCCCGCGAGGTCTCCAGGCGCTGACCGTCGCTGAGCAGGGCCATGCGTTCACCTCCCTGGGTCTCCAGTCGGGCGCTGCGGGCGGAGGTGACGGATTCACGTTTGCCGTCGTTGGCTGCGATGAAGACGTTGTTGGCGGCCTGCGTGTCTGGGGTGTCCTTGTCGATGAAGAACACCCGGCTGCCGTTGGACGACTCCTGGAACTCGCCTGGTGCAATGCGGTCGATGTCGCTTCGCTGTTCGTAGCGGGTTTTGAGTTCCTGGATCTGGGAGTTGGCCCAGGGCCACACCAGCAGCGACAGCACGGCGATCACCACCATCACCGGCCAGGCAAAGCGCAGCAGTGGCCGCACCAGGCTGATCAGGCCGCGCCCGCTGGCGAACCAGATCACCATTTCGCTGTCGCGGTACATGCGCGACAGCGTGCCGACCACCGCAATGAACAGGCTGAGGCTCAGGATGGTGGGCAACTGCCCCAATACGGTGAAGCCCATGACGAGCATCACGTCGGACGGGCTGACGCTGCCCTTGGAGGCCTGGCCCAGCGTGCGGATGAGCATCATGGTCATGACCACGGTCACCAGCACCACAAGGGTCGCGCCGAAGCTGCGCGCCAGCTCCTTGCGGATGGATGAATCGAATAACATTGGCTGGAAGGAAAACACCAATTATGAACTTTGATCTCAAGACCCTTGAACTTGCTGCGGCAGCTTCGGAGAAATGCGACCTGCTGATCGTCCTGCTTCCAGAGGGCTTCAAGCCCGGCAAGGACGCGCTTTCTGCCCTGGCGGCCTTGGCACTCAAGAACGGAGATCTGACCACCAAGGCGGGCAAACACCTGCAGCTGTACCAGGTGCCTGCCGTTGCAGCCCGCCGCGTGGTGCTGGTGGGGTTGGGCGATGGATCGGCGCGCGCAACGCGCCAGGCGCTGCAGGCACTGGGTGGTGCCATCAAGGCGCCCCAGACCAAGCGCGTGGTGCTGTGTTTTGCCGGCGCAGCCCCGGCGGTGTCTGTCAGCGCTGCTGTGCAGGCGGTGGCAGACGTGAGCTATGTCTACACCACCACCAAGACCAAGGTGGAGGCACGCAGCTTGAGTCGCTGTGTGGTGGGTGTGCCGGATGCTGCCGGTGCGCGTGACGGGTTTGACAGCGGGGTCGCCCTGGTCGCTGGTGTGGAGTTTGCGAGGGAGTGGGGCAACCGCCCGGCCAACCACGCCACCCCCAGCCTGCTGGCGGATGCGGCCAAAACCCTGGCCAAGCTGCCACGCATCCAGTGCAAGGTCCATGGCCCGGCAGAGGTGGCGCGTCTGGGCATGGGCGCCTTCATGGCGGTGGCAAAGGGCTCTGAAGAGCCACTGCGTTTTATCGAGCTGCGCTACAACGGCGCTGCCAAGGACCAGGCACCCATCGTGTTGGTGGGCAAGGGCATCACCTTTGACACCGGCGGCATCTCGATCAAGCCTGCGCCCGAGATGGATGAGATGAAGTTTGACATGTGCGGAGCTGCCAGCGTGTTGGGTACCTTCCGCGCGTTGGGCGAACTGCAGCCTGCCATCAATGTGGTGGGCTTGATCCCAGCCTGCGAAAATATGCCGGACGGGCGTGCCGTCAAGCCGGGTGATGTCGTCACCAGCATGAGTGGCCAGACCATCGAGATCTTGAACACTGATGCTGAGGGGCGCCTGGTGTTGTGCGATGCGTTGACCTATGCCGCACGATTTAAGCCGGCAGCAGTGGTGGATATTGCGACGCTGACCGGCGCCTGCGTGATCGCTTTGGGTGGCGTGCGCAGCGGTCTGTTTGCCAACAACGACGGTCTGGCGGAGTCCTTGCAGGCAGCTGGTGAGGCTGCGCAAGACCTCTGCTGGCGCATGCCGCTGGATGATGACTATGCCGACGGCCTCAAGAGCAACTTTGCGGATATGGGCAACGTGGCGGGCCGTGCGGGTGGCTCCATCACCGCTGCCAAGTTCTTGCAAAAGTTCGTCGGCGACATGCCCTGGGCTCACCTGGACATCGCGGGCACTGCCTGGAAGGGAGGCGCGGCCAAGGGTTCCACAGGACGCCCGGTCGCCCTGTTGGTGCACTATGTGCTGGAGCAGTCCACGTCGCAGGTCCGTCAGGCCAAGGCACCCAAGTCCACATCGCGCCCCGCGACCAAGACGGCCGCTGTGGGGGCTGCTGGCAAGCCCGCCGCCAAACGGTCCTCCGGCTCCAAGACTGCGTGACAGTGCCATGACTGAGGTGGCCTTTCACTTCAACGCTCCAGACAAGCTGGCCTATGCGTGCCGCTTTGCACGCAAGGTGCAGCGCAGCGGGGCTCGCCTGGTCATTGCGGCGCCTGCGGATGCGCTTCAGGCGCTTGACCGCATGCTGTGGCTGATGGCCCCTCAGGATTTTGTAGCCCACTGCCACGCCGATGCTGACGAGGAGTTGGTTCAGGCTTCGCTGGTGTTGCTGGCGCAGGACGCACGCCTGGCGCCGCACCATGAAGTCCTGTTGAACCTCAATGCGGAAGTCCCTGAAGGTTTTGGCCGGTTTGACCGCCTGGTGGAGGTGGTGAGCGCTCAGGACGAAACCGACCGGGCCCAGGCGCGTGTGCGATGGCGCCACTACGCCTCCCGGGGCTACGCCATTACCCGCCATGATCTGGTGTTGAAAGCGGGCTGATGGCGCTGCCACCCAAGACCCCGCCGCGTTTTGTGCCGACGCTCACCGAAGTGGTGCAGGTGCCCGATGTCGCGCCCCTCGCGTCGGGTGCTTCGAATCCGGCGGCACGCACTACGGTTTTGTCGCCGTCGCAGTCTGCGATCCTGGCGAAGGCAGCAGCGCCCGCTCTGCGACCAAGTGCGGCGGCTCAGGTCGCCGCGTCTGCTACACCTGCGCGTCCTGTGGCGCCTCCTCTGGCTGCACCACAGCCTGTGGTTTCTCCTCCTGTATCGCGCGCTCCGGCTTCACCTGTCCCGCAACGCCCGGCAATGTCCGCTGCAACCTCTACAAGACCAACACCGGTAGCTGTACCTGGCGCGGCCCGTGTCCTGCCCGATGGGATGGAGGAATACGTGGTACACCGCGTCATGCAGCGCGTGGATGTGGTACTGGATCAGCGCCTGCGCGAGGCAATCGCCACAGTGGTGCAGGAGCAGACGCGGTCAGTGCTTCCACGTCTGCGCGAAGAGATCGAATCGGTGGTACGGCATGCTGTGTACGAGGCGGTGGCGGACGAGTTGGCCAGTGGCGCGCCCCCTGTGCCCAAGGGATGACAGGGTATTCCCCTGTGGTTTCTCTCGCGTTTAATCGTGTTCCCTAATGATCTGGCCCGTAAATTGCGATATGTTCGCCTGCGTTGAGACACAAGAAGATTCTCAGCGTTTATCTTTACTGGAGATTTGATATGCAATTGAAGTTGAAACTGACCGTGGTTGCTGCTATCGCGGCTGTTGCTGGTGTGGCCTCTGCACAAGAGCAGGTGGTCAAGATCGGCCACGTGGCTCCGGTTTCCGGCGCCCAAGCCCACTACGGCAAGGACAACGAAAATGGCGCCCGCATGGCCATTGAAGAGCTGAACGCTCAAGGCGTCACCATCGGCGGCAAGAAGATCAAGTTCGAGCTGCAAGCTGAAGATGACGCTGCCGATCCAAAGCAGGGCACTGCTGCTGCACAAAAGCTGTGCGACTCCAAGGTCGCTGGCGTTGTCGGTCACCTCAACTCCGGTACGACGATCCCTGCATCCAAGGTCTACAACGACTGCGGCATCCCCATGGTGACGGGCGCTGCGACCAACCCCAACCTGACCAAGCCTGGCTACAAGACCACGTTCCGTATCATCGCCAACGACAACGCACTGGGTGCTGGTCTGGCTTTCTACGCCGTGGACACCCTGAAGCTCAAGACCGTTGCCATCATTGATGACCGTACCGCTTACGGCCAAGGTGTTGCCGACGTGTTCAAGAAGACCGCTACGGCCAAGGGCATGAAGGTGGTGGACGAGCAGTTCACGACCGACAAGGCCACTGACTTCATGGCCATTTTGACCGCCATCAAGTCCAAGAACCCTGATGCCGTGTTCTACGGCGGTATGGATCCTCAGGCAGGCCCCATGCTGCGCCAGATGGAGCAACTGGGTATGGCCAACGTCAAGTACTTCGGTGGTGACGGCGTCTGCACGTCCGAAATCGCCAAGCTGGCCGCTGGTGCCAAGACCCTGGCGAACGTGATCTGCGCAGAAGGCGGTTCTTCGCTGGCCAAGATGCCTGGCGGCACGGCCTGGAAGGCCAAGTACGATGCCAAGTACCCCAACCAGTTCCAGGTTTACAGCCCCTATACCTACGATGCGACGTTCCTGCTGGTGGACGCCATGAAGCGTGCCAACTCCGTGGACCCCAAGGTGTACGTGAACGAACTTGCCAAGGCAAGCTTCAAGGGCGTGACCTCCACCATCGCCTTTGAACCCAACGGCGAAATGAAGAACCCAGCCATCACGCTGTACGTCTACAAGGACGGCAAGAAGACACCTCTGTAATTGGAGCGTGGCTTCCCGCTGCAGGGCACTTTCAGTGCCTTGCAGCCATGAAAAAAGGCTTCCCTCGGGAAGCCTTTTTTACTGTGAGTACGACTACAAAGCGGCCAACGTCGCAACTGCCTGGTAACTGCCTAGCCAGTTAGCGCCTGACCTGCAGCGAGCCAGGGTTCACGATGTTGGTAGGGGTGCCTTTGATGAAATTCACCACGTTGTCAAAAGCTGCACCAAAGTAGAGTTCGTAGCTGTCCTGCTCCACGTATCCAATGTGTGGCGTGCAGATGCAATTTTCCAGACGGAGCAGGGCGTGGCCTTGCAGAATGGGTTCGCTCTCGAATACGTCCACCGCCGCCAATCCAGGGCGGCCTCGGTTGAGGGCCGCGATCAGCGCGTCGGGCTCAATCAGTTCTGCACGTGATGTATTGACCAGCAGCGACGTGGACTTCATGCACGACAGGTCTTCGAGCGAGATGATGCCGCGCGTTTCGTCGTTCAGGCGCAGGTGCAACGAGATCACGTCGCACTGCGAAAAGAACTCTTCGCGCGTGGCCGCGGCCTGATAGCCATCCGTGAGCGCTTGCGCGCGCGATGCTTCACGGCCCCAGACGCGCACGTTCATGCCAAACGCCCGTCCATAGCCTGCCACCAATTGTCCAATGCGGCCGTAGCCCCAAATGCCCAGTGTTTTACCCCGCAGCACGCTGCCGACACCGAAGTTGGCGGGCATCGATGCGGTCTTGAGGCCGGACTGCTGCCACGCGCCATGCTTGAGGTTGGAGATGTACTGAGGCAGGCGGCGCATGGAGGCCATCACAAGGGCCCAGGTCAGCTCCGCAGGGGCCACGGGAGAGCCGACCCCTTCTGCCACGGCAATGCCCCGTTCGGTGCACGCCGCCACATCAATGTGGCTGCCAATCTTGCCGGTTTGCGCGATGAGCTTGAGCCGAGGGAGCTTTTCGACCAATTGACGTGTGATCTGGGTCCGTTCACGGATCAGCACAATGATGTCAGCGTCTTTGAGCCGCACCGAGAGCTGCCCCAGCCCCTTGACCGTGTTGGTGTAAACCTTGGCGGTATACGCGTCGAGCCGAGAGGCGCAATGCAGCTTGCGTACCGCATCCTGGTAATCGTCGAGGATCACAATATTCATCCCGACATTGTGCCTTGGCAGGCACGGGTGAATGCCACCCAGGTCATGCGGGGCATACCAAAGCCAGCGGTTTTTGGTGACTGAGTGCTGCACAGATGCTGAAGATGACTCCGTGGCACCGCATGTGTGGTGCAGATTAGAGTCAGAGAGCGTCTACGCGCGAGGTCTGCAGCAGCACGGCCTTGAGTTTGGGACCTGTCGGCGTCTTGGTGTCTATCGTTTGCGGATCGATCCTCTACCCGAAACTGCGGCCGGCCGCAGTGTACGGGTGTAAGAGGAGGGCTCCCGCTCATACAACCCGCTGTGCCAAACGAATCAGGCCCGGAGCGCCTCGGATGCTGCCAAACGGTCCAGCTCTGCGCAGACGTCGGCCATACGCCCCGCAATCACCAGGCGGACAGCGCCTGCGTCAGAGGCCTGGCGCAGCACTCTGGCGGACCGTGGGGGGCAGGTGTCTGTGCCCAATGACGCCAAAAAGGCTTGTCGCTTGCTGCCAGCCATGTGCGTGGGCAGAAAAGAGCGGTGGGCGGCGGTTGGTCTGGCGGGGCTTTCTGGCGTTCGTACTGGCGGCTTGGCGGTAAAAGGCCAGTTTCCGCGCAATGGACGTTGCCCCTGGTGCTCCGTCGATTTGCCGGGTACCAAGGCTTGGATCGAGTTCCCGCGAGAGGCCGATGCTAAGGAGTTGCCGGGTTTGACTTCTCCCATGCCGACTGGTTGCACGAGCAAGTCCAGCGGGCCCGTGGAGGCGCGTTCTGGACTTGCAAACAGTCTTTTCAGACTGCGAAGGGGGTTCTGCACGGCAGAGAGGGTGAACAAAGCAATTCCCATGTGAAAACTCCGAAAGTCGGGGGTTGAACATAGGCAGGATTGCGAAGTGGTCGAACGCCAATGCGGCCAGAAGCAGCGCGAGTTGATCCCCGGCGGTGCAGCCAACTGCTCCGCCGATTCATCACGCCTTGCCTGAGAGGCCTTGGTATTCAACGGGACCTGCACCGCAGGGCTGGTGTACCGATCGCAATCCGTTCACCAAACGCCCGCCACCCACGGCGCGGCCCCTGTGGACATGCGTTACATCAGCATGGTGTTGCGGATAAGACCGACTGCCAGGCCTTCGATTTCGAAAGGTTCGCCGGGCTGCACCACGATGACGGGATAGTCGGGGTTTTCGGGCAGCAGCTCGATGGTGGTGGCCGTGCGGCGCAGGCGCTTGACGGTGACGTCGTCACCCAGACGGGCCACGATGATCTGGCCGTTGCGAGCTTCGCGGGTGGACTGCACGGCGAGCAAGTCGCCGTCCATGATGCCGGCGTCGCGCATGGACATGCCCCGCACCTTGAGCAGGTAGTCGGGCTTGTGCTGGAAGAGGCTGTTTTCCACGCTATAGGTTTGGTCCACATGTTCCTGCGCGAGAATGGGCGACCCCGCAGCAACCCGCCCCACCAGGGGCAGCACCAGCTGTGACAGGCCCGGGATGGGCAGACTGAATTGGTTGCCGCGGGCTGCGTTGATGGAGCGCACCGTATCGCTGCGCAAGCGGATGCCGCGAGAGGTGCCGCTGACCAGTTCAATCACGCCTTTGCGGGCCAGGGCCTGCAAATGTTCTTCTGCAGCGTTGGCCGACTTGAAACCGAGCTCGGCCGCGATTTCTGCGCGGGTGGGGGGCGCGCCAGTGCGTGCGATGGCGGTCTGGATGAGATCCAGAATCTGCTGCTGGCGGGCGGTGAGTTTGGGGTTGTCGAGCATGGTGGTTTCCGGTGCAGGCGGTTACAGTGGCGAACAACTGTTTTTTAATCCAGTAACTGTATTTTTCACCAGTTTTTCGGAGTATGCAAGTGAGTGGGCAAAAAATTGTGGTTTTGGGTACAGGGGGCACGATTGCAGGCACCTCGGCTCAGGCGGGGGACAACATCGGCTATACCGCTGCGCAGGTGGGAGTGGAGCAACTGCTGGCGGCTGTGCCCGGCCTGCAGGCGCTGGCAGGCGGCGCCTTGGTGACGGAGCAGGTGGCCCAGATCGACAGCAAGGACATGGATTGCGAGGTATGGCGCACGTTGGCACTGCGGTGCGCGCACCATCTGAATGACCCGGAGGTGCGGGGCGTGGTCATCACCCACGGCACGGACACCTTGGAAGAGACGGCGTGGTTTTTGCACGAGGTACTGAATGCGCGCAAACCCGTTGTGCTGACCTGTGCCATGCGGCCAGCCACTGCCCTGACCCCCGATGGCCCCCAGAACCTGCTGGACGCGGTGGCAACGGTGCTGGCGCCCGAGGCGATGGGCGTGCTGGCGGTTGCTGGAGGTGAAGTACATGGCGCTCGGCATGTGCAAAAAGTGCATCCGTACCGTGTCCATGCTTTCAGCTCTGGGGAGGCAGGCCCTTTGGGCTGGATCGAAGAGGGAAACGTTCGTTGGGCATGTAATGGGCCTGTAGCGCCCGTGAAATATACAGATATTGCTATGAATAGCGTAGCAATTGCGGCTGGCTGGCCCTGGGTGGAAATCGTCATGAGCCATGCAGGTGCGTCGGGCAGGGCGGTCGATGCCCTGGTGCGAGAGGGCGTGCAGGGCCTGGTGGTGGCCTGCACTGGCAACGGCACCATCCACCACGATCTGGAGGCTGCGTTGGTGCGCGCGCAGCACGCAGGGGTGCGGGTGCTGCGTTCTACCCGCTGCGCCGAGGGGCAGGTGCTGTCCAAGCCGGGGGATGTGCTGCCGACCTCGCAAGGTCTGTCGCCCGTCAAGGCGCGGGTCGCCTTGATCCTTGATTTGCTGCGGGCGGATTGAGCGAGAAGGGCTGCGCACCGTGTTCACTGCCCTCAAAACACACGCCTGGGCTTATCCCGCGCTCGAAGTCGTCCACATCGTGGGCATTGCGCTGTTGCTGGGCAATCTGGTGTTGTTGGAGTTGCGGGTGTTTGGGCGCGGCGCCGCTTTGCCGGTGAAAGACCTCGCCAGGCTGAGCCTGACCTTGGCGCTGTGTGGCTTTGGATTGGCAGCGGCGTCGGGTCTGTTGATGTTTGCCACCCAGCCCGCCGAGTTGCTCGGCAATCGGGCCTTTACCTTGAAGATGCTGTTGTTAATGCTTGCGGGCTGCAATGCGGGGTGGTTTCATGCACGTGGTTCGCTCACGCGCCTGGATGGCCTGGCACGCCTGCAGATGCTGGCATCTACCGTGGTGTGGCTGGTGGTGGTGGCCTGTGGCCGCTGGATTGCGTACCTTTGATGTTGGCCCCCTCGTCCATCAGGAGCCTGTATGAGCCTGCAACGTCGCCATGTGCTGATTGCCGCAAGTGCCTTGCCTTTGGGGGCGCATGCGCACCATGGCTGGAGCCGTTTTGATGCGGACCGACCGCTGTATCTGGAGGGTGCGGTACGCAAAGTGCGCTGGCAAAACCCGCATGCGGAACTGGAGCTGGAGCTACCCGCCGCGCTCCGGTTGCCAGCGGACCTTGCGCAACGCGCCATCCCAGTGCAGACAGCGCCTGTGGATGGGCGTGCACTGCTGGCCAAAACGGTGCTACCCGTCCGCAAGGACCGCGTCTGGGGGATTGAGTTGGCGCCTCTGACCCGCATGCAGGCCTGGCAGGTGCCCGAGATCAAACTGGGCGCGGCTGTGTCGGTGGTGGGCTTTGGCTTGCGCGGCGAAAAGGGCGAGGCGGTGCTGCGCGCCGAATACCTGTTTGTGGACGGCAAAGCCTATGGGCTGCGGTCCAGCCCAGCCTGAGTCGCAATACATGCCTGCGACAAGTGGGATAAGCGGGATGTCACTGCACCTGCGTTTAGGTCACCGCACCGCGTGTAGAGGTGGCCCATGAAAAAAGCGACGCCCTGATACAGAGCGTCGCTTTGGTGGAGCTTGACCGCCAAACGGGCGTCAGACGGTTTTCGATCAGTTCAATGGATCAGCTGGCCAGCGCTTGCAGTGCGCGTGCGGTGATCTCGTCCACGCTGCCTGTGCCGCTGATAGCGCGGTACTTGGGCGCTGCGGCGGGTTCGGCCTTGGCCCAGTTGCTGTAGTAGTCCACCAGGGGGCGTGTCTGGTCGCTGTAGACCTGCAGGCGCTTCTTGACGGTTTCTTCCTTGTCGTCTTCGCGCTGGATCAGCTCTTCGCCTGTCACGTCGTCCTGGCCTTCCACCTTGGGTGGGTTGAACTTGACGTGGTAAGTGCGGCCGCTGGCAGGGTGTGAACGGCGGCCGCTCATGCGTTCGATGATGGCGTCAAAGGGCACATCGATTTCGAGCACGTAGTCGAGCTTGACTCCTGCTGCCTTCATGGCATCGGCTTGGGGAATGGTGCGGGGAAAACCGTCAAACAGGAAGCCGTTGGCGCAGTCTGCTTGCGTGATGCGTTCCTTGACGAGACCGATGATGATGTCGTCACTGACCAGGGCACCTGAATCCATCACCGCCTTGGCTTGCAGGCCCAGGGGGGTGCCGGCCTTGACGGCTGCGCGCAGCATGTCGCCGGTGGAGATCTGGGGAATGCCGTACTTCTGGCAGATGAACGTGGCTTGCGTGCCCTTTCCGGCGCCAGGCGCGCCCAACAGAATCAGTCTCATGGATGTCCTCGAAGGTTAGAAATCGGGTGGCGCCGCTGGCGGGGACGTTCGAAGGGCGCCTGAAGCCGTTCTGTGCGCCCGGGATGCGGTGCTCTCGTTACAGTTGAGGATAGCATGTGACCACCTTGTGTCGACTTACATGGGGAGCCATTCCTAGGTCGGCTCCTCCATCTGGCCTCCATGTGAGCCCGCTATACGCCCCCAATGCATTCAAAGTGTGGCCAAAGTGCGCGCCGCTGGCAGCTATAGGCAGCGTTCAGCGAAACAGCGCGCGCACCCGCTCCAGGTCCTCCGGCGTATCCACGCCAGGGCCTGGCGCTGCGTCGGCCAGGTGCACGGCGATGCGGTAGCCGTGCCAGAGTGCGCGCAGCTGCTCCAGTGCCTCGACCGCCTCGGTCGGTGCAGGCGCCAGTTGTGGAAATTCCCGCAAGAACCCCGCGCGATAGCTATAGATGCCCACATGCCGCAGCGGCGCAAAGCCTTGCAGTGCTGCCACGCCAGGGTGTGCGGCCTGCGCTGCACCCTCCCACCACGCGTTACCTGCATGGTCCCGTCCGAACGGAATCGGCGCACGGCTGAAGTAGTGCGCCAGGCCCCGAGCGTCCACCACTACCTTCACCACATTGGGGTTGGTGTAGTCAGCCAGGGATGCGATGGCATGGGCGGCAGTGCCCATGCTGGCTTCGGGGCGCTTTTCATCACGGTCTTGCAGCAGATTCGCGACGGCATTGATGAGGCCGGGGTCTATCAGTGGCTCGTCACCCTGCACATTGACCACGATGTCGTCACCCTCCAGCCCTAATTGAGTGCAGGCCTCGGCCAGGCGGTCGCTGCCGCTGGCATGGTCGGCGCGGGTCATGACGGCTTGTACGCCATGGGCTGCGCAGGCTTGCAGGATGCGTGCGTCGTCCGCAGCCACCACGACGCGGGTTGCAGCGCTCTGCGCAGCACGCTGGGCCACGCGCACGACCATGGGCAGACCGGCAATGTCAGCCAGGGGCTTGTCTGGCAAACGGCTCGAAGCCATGCGTGCCGGGATCAGCACGGTGAAGGGGCTGTGGGCTGCAGTGGCCACGGGTGCGCTCACTGTTCCAGTTCCTCGTCGGTCAGCGTGCGGGCTTCGTTTTCCAGCAGCACCGGGATTCCGTCGCGCACCGGGTAGGCCAGCCGTGCGCTGCGCGAGACGAGTTCCTGCGCCTCGCGGTCATAGGTCAGTGGGCCTTTGGTGACGGGGCAGACCAGCAGTTCAAGCAGTTTGGGGTCCATGGGGGAGGGGCTTTCCGGGAGGGTTCGTTCAGGCAGGGGCAGATGATAGCGGCGGCCTGGTTGCCGCAGGGCTGGGGACGACCTGGGTCAACCAGCCATCCAGCGCGTCAAAAAAGGGCTGTGCCATCTGCACGGCCAGCGGTACGGCCAGCGCGTCCGGGTGGTGGCCCCAGAGCTTCACCGCGTCCTTTTCGGTACAAATCAGCGGTATGCGCTTATCAGATATGCGCTGCCAGCTATCAAAATCATAGTGATCTGGCAGGGCCTCGGTGCGTTCCAGCGTCAGGCCTTGGGCGCGCAGCATGGCAAAGAAGTCACCAGGCCTGGCCACGGCAGCTACCGCATGCAGCGGATGGCCGCGCAGATCGGCCAGCGGCACCTGGTGGCCGTCCGACTGCAGGGCATAGCGCGCCAGGCTGCGCTGTAGCGCAAATGCAGGCGCCGTGGTCCTGCGCGGTGGCGCACTGCCCGCGTGCAGCACGAGATCCACGGGGCGGGGCCAGGGCTCTCGCAGCGGGCCTGCAGGCAGCAGAAAACCGTTGCCGATGCCCTGGTCGTTGAAGATGCAGATCTCCAGGTCCCGCTGCAGCGCCAGGTGCTGCAAGCCGTCGTCACAAATGATCACATCGGTATCGGGGTGGGCCGCCAGCAGCGCGCGCGCGGCGGTGATGCGGCGCGGGGCCACAAACACGGGCACCGTGCCGCCGCCCGCCACGCTGCGTGCAATCAGGGCGGGTTCGTCGCCTACCTCGCTGGCCGGACTGTCGGGCCGCACCGCGCGGCAGTCCTGCGTGCTGCGGCCATAGCCGCGCGAAATCACTCCCGCGCGCAGGCCGCGTGCCTGCAGGTGTTTGACGAGTGCGATAACCACAGGGGTTTTACCGGCGCCCCCGGCAATCACATTGCCTACCACGATGACGGGGCGGCCCGGGTGTTCGGCCCGGAGCCAGCCCCAGCGGTACAGCCAACGGCGCAGGGTCACCAAGCTGCCGTACACCAGTGAGACAGGCCATAGCGCCCAGGCGGCTGGGCCCCTGGACTGCCAGATTTTTTGTAGCCGTTGTTCGGCCGCGGGTGAGGAGGGGGGTGGAGCCGGTGGGGCCGGAGCCCGAGGCGCCTGCGGCCCGGAGCCAGCCATGCCCGTCAGCGGCTGGCCGCGCGTGCCGACGCGGACGACTGCGTGGCAAACGTGATTTGCGTGAGGCCCACGCGGCGCGCGGCTTCCATCACGGTGACCACGGATTGGTGCGGCGACATGGCGTCGGCGCTGATGATCACCACGCTGTCACGGCCCGCCGTGGCGGCGCTGCGTAGTGCCTGGGCGATCGCGTCCACACTCTTGCCCTCCACGCCGGTCTTGTTGACGGCGTAGCGGCCATCGGCGGCCACAGAGACAATCACTTCCTTGGGGTGGTCGCGCTGTTGCTCGGCGTCGGCCACGGGCAGGGTGAGCTGCAGCTCCGTGAACTTGCTGTACGTGGTGGTCAGCATCAGAAAGATGAGGATCACCAGCAGCACGTCGATGAACGGGATCAGGTTGATCTCGGGCTCATCCTTGGCGCGGGGGCGGAAATTCATGGGGCTTATTTGGCTTTGCGCAGGCGCAGGATGTGGCGGACGAATTGCTCCGACGCCAGCTCCAGCGTGAGCAGATAGGCGTCCACACGTGCCCGGAAGTAGCGCCAGAAGATCAGCGAAGGGATGGCCACGATCAGGCCAAACGCCGTGTTGTACAGCGCGATGGAGATGCCGTGTGCCAGCTGGGCCGGGTTGCCGCCACCCATGGCCTGGCCCACACCACCGCCGCCCGCCTGCGAGCCAAAGATCTCGATCATGCCGATGACGGTGCCCAACAGGCCCAGCAGTGGCGCCGCCGAGGCGATGGTGGCCAGGGCGGAGAGGTATTTTTCCAACCGGTGCGCCACCGCGCGGCCGGTGCCCTCCATGGCAGCACGCAGGTCGGTCTCGCTGCACTGGGGGTTGCTGTTGAGGGTGCGCAGGCCGCTGGCCAGCACCTCGCCCAAGGCCGAGTTCTGGGCCAGCTGGTTTACCACATCGGGCGTAGGCAAGGCCTTGGACGACACCGTGATGGCTTCGTCGAGCAGTTTGGGGGGGGCAACGCGGGCCGTTTTCAGGGCCAGAAAACGTTCAAAAATCAGTGCCAGTCCCAGGACGGAACACGCGATCAGGGGCCAGATGGGCCAGCCTGCGGCTTGTATGATGGACAGCAAATCTCTCTCCGCGCAGATGAAAGCAATCGGCGATTATGGCCTAGCTTGCGGTGGCCGCTGCGTCACAAACCGTTACGTTATCGCGCACGCCATCCGTTGCCGCGCTCACCCACAAAAACTGTGGATAACTTTGTGGGCAACCCGCATCCAGAGCCCCGCAAAGTGGCTCCGCGCCGTGCTTACAACAGATTGATGAAAAATTGTGCAATGAAAAACGTATATAAATCAATAACTTGCACGTGCGCTCGTGTTTTGCAGCCGGTTGGGGTGCCTATGCTGGGAGGCGCTGCCGCTGGCCCGAAACTGTGGAGTACTTGCATGGTGTGCGCGGCGCCAACGCCCGCCGTTTCTCATGTTTGAGCGCCCGGGCCCAGCAGCGGCGCCCCGAATTTGGGAAGTTGGTGCGCTGTGCCGCGCCATTGCTGATGCCCTAGAGGCGCGCTTCAATCCTGTCGCGGTGCGCGGGGAGATCACGGGCTTCTCGCGCGCATCCAGCGGGCATTGTTATTTTTCGATCAAAGACGCCAACGGGCAACTGCGCTGCGCCATGTTTCGCCGCGCTGCCACCCTGCTTGACTTTTCGCCGCGCGATGGCGAATTGGTGGAAGTGCGCGGGCGCCTCGGTGTGTACGAGGCGCGAGGCGATCTGCAGTTCATTGTCGAAAGCATGCAGCGCGCAGGGCAGGGTGCGCTGTTCGAGCAGTTCCTGCGGCTCAAGGCACAGCTCGAAGCGGAGGGGCTGTTCGACACGGCGCGCAAGCGCCCGTTGCCGCTGCAGCCCCGTGGTATTGGCCTGGTCACCTCGACCGGTGCGGCGGCGCTGCACGATGTGGTCACGGCCTTGCGCCGCCGTGTGCCGCACATCCCGGTGGTGCTGGTGCCAGCGCAGGTGCAAGGCGTGGCTGCCCCGCCGTCGATCATTGCTGCGCTATCAAAACTGTATCTGCTCGCGCAAGCAGGACAAGCGCCAGGGGCTGATTGGACCAAAAATCCGCCCATTGACGTAATCCTGCTGGTGCGCGGGGGCGGTTCCATCGAAGACCTGTGGGCCTTCAACGACGAACAACTGGCCCGCACCATCGTGCAGAGCCCGGTGCCGCTGGTCAGCGGTGTGGGGCACGAGACAGATTTCACCATCGCTGACTTTTGCGCCGACCTGCGCGCACCAACGCCCACGGCGGCGGCCGAGCTGGTGGCCCAGCCGCGCGATGTGTGGCTGGGCGCGCTGGGGTTGCTGGCCGGACGCATCAGCGACGGAGTACAGCGCCAGATCGACGCCCGGCACCAGCGGCTGGATCAGGCGGCAGCGCGGCTGGGCCGCCCCTCGGGCCTGGTGGCGCGCCAGCAGTTGCAACTGGCGCGCCTCGCGCAGCGCATGCGCCACGGCGTGCTCCTGAAAATGCAGCGCCTGGTGCAAGTGCAACAAGCGCTAGAGGTCAATTTTCCCCAAGCACTGCAACGCAGCGTGGCGCAGCATACCGAGCGGCTGGACCGCGCCGCCTTGCGTCTGGAGCTGCTGGACCCACGCCTCGTGCTGCAGCGTGGTTATGCGCTGCTGACCGACACCAGCGGCCAGGCGGTGACCAGCGTACGCCAGGCCCAGCCGGGCGACGCGCTGCGGGCCACACTGGCCGACGGTGCGGTGGATGTGACGGTGTCGCAGCCACGGCTGCTGTAACCGGATTGCGCAGGGCGAGGGTGCGACTGGGGGCCTTTTTGTAGGACAGTGGCGGTTTGCTGCGTTACAGGTGGGGTGCGGGAGTCCTCACGCTGCACAGGTCACCTGATGTTCCTACAATGCCCCCTTCGCGCTGTGTCCGACTGCATTGATCAGGAAAGCCCGCGTTGCAGACGGCATCCCAGAATTTCAAACCACGAGGAAACACCACCATGGAACATACCCTTCCCCCGCTGCCCTACGCCATCGACGCCCTGGCTCCGCACTACAGCCAGGAAACCCTGGAGTACCACCACGGCAAGCACCACAACGCCTATGTGGTGAACCTCAACAACCTGCAAAAGGGCACCGAGTTCGAAGCCTTGACGCTCGAAGAGATCGTCAAGAAGGCCAGCGGCGGCATCTATAACAACGCTGCGCAAATCTGGAACCACACCTTCTTCTGGAACTGCATGGCTCCCCAGGGCGGCGGTGAGCCTTCTGGCGCACTGGCTGCAGCCATCACCGCCAAGTGGGGCAGCTACGCAGCCTTCAAGGAAGCCTTCGTGAAGTCCGCCGTGGGCAACTTCGGTTCGGGCTGGACCTGGCTGGTGAAGAAGGCCGACGGTAGCGTGGACATCGTCAACACCGGCGCCGCCGGCACGCCCCTGACCACCGCCGACAAGGCGCTGCTGACCGTGGACGTGTGGGAACACGCGTACTACATCGACTACCGCAACATGCGTCCCAAGTTCGTCGAGACCTTCCTCGATAAGCTGGTGAACTGGAAGTTTGCCGAAGCCAACTTCGCCTGATCGATCCAGTCCGTCGCGGTGTCGTGTCCACATCGCGCAGACAACAAAAAACGGCCTTCGGGCCGTTTTTTGTTGCATATCCCAGATTGTGGCCTTTTGGGGCTGATGCGCTAGTGAATCATGCTTGTGCAGCTATTAAATTGATAGTTTTTGCGGCCTTGCCCTCATTGCCGGGCAAACGGCGTGCCGCTGAGTTTGGCCCCTGCCTTGATGCCTTTCTTGGCAAACCAGCCCTGGTTCATCTCCAGCACATACCGCACGGGCTTGGCTGAGCAGTGCGAGTCCAGCGTCTGGGGCTTCATGTCCTCCAGATTCACGATGGTGCCGTCATCGGCAACGAAGGCTGCAGTGAGCGGCAGCAAGGTGTTCTTCATCCAGAAGCATTGTTGGGAGGTCTGCTCAAAGACAAACAGCATGCCCTCGTGCGCGGGCATTTCCTTGCGGTACATCAGGCCCGTCTGGCGCTCCTGGGGAGCGAGGGCGACTTGGGCGTCGATGCGGTGCATGCCGGCGGTCAGCTCCACGCGCCGCAGATTCATCTGTGGGCCCTCCTGCGCCTGGGTGACCCCGGCGGGCACCACCAGTGCACATGCCGCCAGCCAAACACCCCACGCCCCGACGGCTCGGCGGGCGAAGCGCTGAATGCCGGTGGCACCACGCGGAGCGTCATTCGGAAGGGCTGGGGTGGAGCGTGAGGCGGTCATGGACGTGGCTTTCTGGTCAACAAGGAACATGGCGAATAACGACGGACTGCAGGGGGTGCAAAAAGTTCTGGCGGCGCGCAGGGGCTGTAGCAGCGCCAAAGAAAACGCCCGCAGCAGCGGGCGATTTTGAATCAGTGAAGGCCCGAGGCCCCTGTTGCGGGTGCGCTAGGCCGTGCCGGACTGCTTCAGGCTGCCTTGTGGGCGGTTTTCTTCTTGGCGACCTTTTTGTGGGTCTTCTTTTTCTTGGCGGTCTTGGTTGCTTTGGTCTTTGCTACCGGCGCAGGAGCCTGAGCGGCCATGGGGGCTGCTGCAGGCGCAGTGGCTGGGGCAGGAGCTGCTGCGGGTGCCTGTGCAAAAGCGCCAGCAGTGAACAGACCGGCCACGAGGACAGCGAGGAGTTTTTTCATATATGCCGTTTCCAGTGTGAACGAAGGTTGAAGGACTGTGCGAAACCCGCACGAATCCGCTCGCAACGATAGCAGTGCCCAGCACGTGGACAGGGGCTTGGAAGAAAATTTTTCTCATTAGAATGGTTTGAAACCACACTGCCGCGCCTGTGGCGGCCCTCCTTTTCCTCGCTTTGCCCCTCATCGACCGAATCACACTCGGCGCATACCGGAGACTCCCCACCCATGACCACCTACCAGCACATCGTGGTGCCTGCCGAAGGCCAGAAAATCACCGTCAACGCCGACATGTCCCTGAATGTGCCGGACGAGCCCATCATCCCCTTCATCGAAGGTGACGGTACGGGCCTCGACATCACGCCCGTCATGATCAAGGTGGTCGATGCCGCCGTGGCCAAGGCCTATGGGGGCAAGAAAAAGATTCACTGGATGGAGGTGTACGCGGGCGAAAAGTCCACCAAGGTCTACGGTCCCGATGTCTGGCTGCCTGAAGAAACCATGCAGGTACTGCGCGAGTACGTGGTCTCCATCAAGGGCCCGCTGACTACGCCCGTGGGCGGCGGCATCCGTTCGCTCAATGTGGCGCTGCGCCAGGAGCTGGACCTGTATGTCTGCCTGCGGCCTGTGCAGTATTTCAAGGGCGTGCCTTCGCCGCTGAAGGAGCCCGAAAAGACCAACATGGTCATCTTCCGCGAGAACTCGGAAGACATCTACGCCGGCATCGAATTCGAAGCTCAGTCCGACAAGGCGAAAAAGCTCATCAAGTTCCTGCAGGACGAAATGGGTGTCAAAAAGATCCGCTTCCCCAATACGTCCGGTCTGGGCGTGAAGCCCGTTTCCATCGAGGGCACGGAGCGCCTGGTGCGCAAGGCCATCCAGTACGCCATCGACAACGACAAGCCCAGCGTGACCATCGTGCACAAGGGCAACATCATGAAGTACACCGAGGGTGGCTTCCGCGACTGGGCCTATGCGCTGGCACAGAAGGAGTTTGGTGCCCAGCTCATCGACGGCGGCCCCTGGTGCCGCCTCAAGAACCCCAAGACGGGCAAGGAAATCACCATCAAGGACAGCATTGCCGATGCCTTCCTGCAGCAGATCCTGCTGCGCCCGGCAGAGTATTCGGTGGTGGCTACGCTCAATCTGAACGGTGACTACATTTCCGACGCGCTGGCCGCGCAGGTCGGTGGCATCGGCATTGCACCCGGCGCCAACATGTCCGACTCGGTGGCCTGCTTTGAGGCCACGCACGGCACGGCGCCCAAGTACGCTGGCAAGGACTACGTCAACCCCGGCTCCGAGATCCTGTCGGCCGAGATGATGCTGCGCCACATGGGCTGGACCGCAGCTGCCGACCTGATCATCCGCTCGCTGGAAAAATCGATCGCCTCCAAGAGGGTCACCTACGACTTTGCGCGTCTGATGGAAGGCGCTACGCAGGTGAGCTGCTCGGGCTTTGGACAGGTCATGATCGACCACATGTAATCTTGCACTGCACCGCCGCCTGGGCGGAACGGCCCGTGATGCATTGGCGCCCCTGATCCCTTGATGGGCTCAGGGGTTTGTTTTTTGCGGCGGCCATTGTCCATTGCGGCCGGTGACGGGGTGCGGCCATGTTGGCATTTCTGTGTTGGAGTTTTGCCGCGTTCCCCCCTAATATGGGTTGGCGCTTTCGCCGCAATGCGCAGCCCCTGCCGTCACGAAGCGGGGGATGGGTCTGCGGTGCGACGAAGGCGTGGTGACGATGCACAGTACGGCGAGGGTGTTGTGCACCATCACCACCCATACAACAACACCGACACCGGGGCGAAAGCGAGGGCGCACCAGGCACAGCAGACGCTGCGATGCCGCCCCGTCCTGGAGTAAGAGGGCTGCATGGCGACTGATTTTTCTGCTGCGTACTGGGAGCAAAACCCCGATGCATTGCTGGTGCTATCGCCCCAGGGTGTGGTGCTGGAGTGGAACCCGGCGGCCGAGCTGATTTTTGGCTACTCGCAGGCCGAAGTGCAGGGGCGCTCCATTCTCGACCTGATCGTGCCCCAGGGCCGCGCACACGAAGAAGACCTTTTCCGTGCCGAAGCCCTGCGCCTGGGCACCTCGGTACAAGAGGCCGTGCGCCGCCGCAAAGACGGCTCGCTGGTGCATGTCAATGTATCGACCAAGGCCGTGCGCGATGCGGGTGGGCAGGTGCTGTACTTCTTGTCGAGCAAGAAGGATGTCACCCAGCTCAAGGTGCAGCGCGATGCAAAGCTGCTGGAGGCCCGGTTTCGTGACCTGCTCGAATCCACCCCCGACGCGATCGTGATGGTCAACGTGACCGGGCGCATCGTGCTCGTCAACTCGCAGGCCGAGCGCGTGTTTGGCTACCCCCGCGCCGAGCTGCTGGGCCAGGCGGTGGAGGTGTTGTTGCCCCACCGCTACCGGGGCGCCCACCTGGGCCACCGCAGCGGTTTTTTTGGCCAGCCGCGCACCCGCACCATGGGCGCGGGCTTGGAGCTGCATGGCCTGCGCAAGGACGGCGGTGAGTTTCCGGTCGAGATCAGCCTGAGCCCCATCGACACCGAAGAGGGCACCATGGTGATGAGCGCCATCCGCGACATCACCGATCGCAAGCGCGCGGACCAGAAGTTCAAGGACCTGCTGGAGGCCGCGCCCGACGCCATGGTCATCGTCAACCGCGAGGGGCGCATCGTGCTCGTCAACTCGCAGGCGGTCAAACTGTTTGGCTGGAGCCGCGACGAGCTGCTGGGCCGGCCCATTGAGTTGCTGGTGCCCCAGCGTTTCAGTGCCCGCCACCCCGACCACCGGCGCAATTTTTTTACCGAACCGCGCACCCGCTCCATGGGCGCAGGGCTGGAGCTGCATGGCCTGCGCAAGGACGGCAGCGAGTTTCCGGTGGAGATCAGCCTGAGCCCGCTGGAGACGGAGGAGGGCCTGTTTGTCTCCAGCGCCATCCGCGATGTGACCGAGCGCAAGCGCATCGAGCAGGTGCTGCGCGACAAGAACCTTGAGCTGGAGAACGCGGCCTTGGTGAAAGACCGCTTTCTGGCCAGCATGTCCCACGAGCTGCGCACGCCGCTCAACGCCATCATTGGCTTTACCGGCACGCTGCTCATGAAGCTGCCCGGCCCGCTCAATGCCGAGCAGGACAAGCAGTTGCGCATTGTGCAGACGGGGGCCAAGCACCTGCTGTCGCTCATCAATGACCTGCTGGACGTGGCCAAGCTCAGCGCCAACAAAGTCACGCTGAACCTGGAACCGGTGGACTGCAAAACCCTGATCGAAGAAGTGTCTGCCACACTGGAACTGGAGGCGCGGCGCAAGGGCCTGGCCTTTGCAGTGCACACGCCACCGGGCGAGCTGATGCTGAAGACTGACCGGCGCGCGCTCAGCCAGATACTGATCAACCTCGTGGGTAACGCCATTAAATTCACTCGGCAGGGGCGGGTGGATGTAGTGCTGCAGGAGCTGCAACTACCCAGCGGCCGCGCCGTGCAGCTGCGGGTGCAGGACACCGGCCCTGGCATACCGCTGTTGGAGCAGCCCCGCCTGTTCGAGGCGTTTTCGCGGGTAGAAAGCGCGGACCGGCGCCACCACGAGGGCACAGGCCTGGGCCTGCACCTGAGCCGCAAGCTGGCCGAGGCCCTGGGTGGCACGCTGGGTTTTGACAGCACCGAGGGCCTGGGTAGTACCTTCACCTTGCAGTTGCCGGAGCATGTGGCATGACTACCACCACCACAAATCCCGCCACCGTTCTGGTCATTGAGGATGATGACGCCAGCCGCATGCTGGTCACCTACCTGCTCGAAGCCGCCGGCCACCGGGTGCTGGCCGCCGAAAACGGCGCCGTGGGGCTGGACCTGGCCCTGGCCGAGGGGCCGGACATCGTGCTGTGCGACTTGCAGATGCCGGTGATGAACGGCTACGAAGTGGCGCGCGGCCTGCGTGCCAGCCCGCACTGGCGGGCGGTGCCTCTGGTGGCGGTCACGGCGTTTTCGATGCCGGGCGACCGTGAGAAGGCGCTCGAATTCGGCTTTAATGAACACTTGTCCAAGCCCATCACGCCCGAAACCTTTGTGCAGCAGATCGAGGCGTTTTTGGCCAGCACCCGTCCGACTCCGCCCCAATCAGGTTGAACACCCAGTACGTACAGCATGGCAAAGATCCTTGTCGTTGATGACCTCCCCGCCAATCGCGCGCTGGTGGTCACGCTCATCGGGCACAGCGGCCATCAGGCGCTGGAGGCTGCCGATGGCGCCGAGGCGTTGGCCGTTGTCCGTGCCGAGCGGCCCGACCTGGTGATCTCCGACATCCTGATGCCGACTATGGACGGCTTTGAGTTTGTGCGGCAACTGCGCTCCGAACACGGCCTGGCGGCCACGCAGGTGATCTTTTGCAGCGCCCACTACCGCGAGGACGAAGCCCTGCGCCTCGCCGAGGCCTGTGGCGTGACCCAGGTGCTGTTCAAGCCCTGTGAGCCGCAGGACATCCTCGCCGCCATCGAACAGGCGCTCACGCAGATCCGTCACCAGCCCTCGGTGGCGCTGGAGCACAGTTTTCAGACCCGCCACCTGCAGCTGATGACCGACAAGCTTACAGGCAACATGGCCGAGCTGGAGGCCATGAACCGGCGCCTGTCCGCGCTGACCGACCTGAACCTGCAGCTGGCCTCCGAGCGCGACCCGCAGGTGCTGCTGGCCAACGTGTGCCGGGTGGCGCGCGAGCTGGTGGGCGCGCAGTACGCCGTATTGTGCGTGGTGCGCAAGCACAGCGACGGCTCCATCGCCTGCACCAGCGGCATCGAACCTGCCCAGCAGACCGGACTATTAGATCTGCCCGTGGTATCGCACGGGCTGCTGGGCCAGTTGCGGGCGGAACGCCGCCCGCACCGCCTTGCCAACCCGGGGGGCGACCCGGTGGCGCTGGGACTGCCCGCAGGCTATCCGCCGGTGCACACAGCGGTGGTCGCGCCCATCGTGTCGTTGTCGTTCTCCTACGGCTGGCTGTGCCTGGCCAACAAGCAAGGGGCCGACGCCTTCAGCGCCGACGACGAGAAAGTCCTGGCCATCTTGGGCGCGCAGGTGGGGCGCATTTATGAGAATGGCAGCCTGTACCTGGAGATCCAGCAGCACGCTGAGCAGTTGCAGGTGCAGGTGCAAGAGCGCCAACGGGCCATGGATGCTCTGCGTGCCAACAAGGCCAGCCTGCGCAGGGCCCAGGCGCTGGCCAAGATATCCCACGTCATCAGCGGGCCCGATGGTGCCTTCGAAAGCTGGCTGGACACCTTGCCCGACATGCTGGGGCTGGACGAAAGCGCCATGCCCCGCTCGGCCCGCGACTGGCTGGTGCTGGTGCACCCTGACGACCGCGACATGTTCCGCCGCCATGCGCTGCAGGCGTCGCAACAGGGGGCGCGCATGGACTTCACCTACCGCGTCCTGTGTGGCGACGGGCAGCCGCTGTACCTGCGCCAGGTGATGGAGCCGCTGGAGGACGAAGCGGGCCGGGGCGAGCAGGGCCGCTGGTTCAACACCATCCAGGACGTCACCAAGGAAAAGCGGGCCGAGGAAGAACTGCACGAGAGCGATCGTCGCTTCAACGACATGCTCGACAAGGTCGAGATGATCTCGCTGATGCTGGACTGCGAAGGGCGCATCACCTATTGCAACGACTACCTGCTGCGCCTGACGGGCTGGCAGCGCGACGAGGTGTTTGGCCGCAACTGGTTCGACCTGTTTGTGCCGCCCGAGTTGGGCAATGTGCGCGGCGTTTTTGCCGATGTGCTGGCCGACCGGCCGTCTGCCTGGCACTACGACAACGAGATACTGACCCGCTCGGGCGGGCGGCGCCTGGTGCACTGGAACAACACCGTGCTGCGCTCGGTGGGTGGGCAGGTGACGGGGGTGGCGGCCTTGGGAGAAGACATCACCGCACGCCGTGATGCCGAACACCGAGTCAAGCGCCTCAACCGCGTGTACGCCGTGCTCAGCGGCATCAACACCCTGATCGTGCGCGTGCGCCAGCGCGACGAGTTGTTCCGCGAGGCTTGCCGCATCGCGGTGGAGCACGGCCAGTTCAAGATCGCCTGGATCGGCCGCGTGGACCACACGCTGCAAGAGGTGGTTCCAGTCGCCCTGGCAGGCGCAGAGGCGGACTTTCTGATGCTCGTGCGGCGTCGGCTGTGGCTCAGCGGAACCCCCAGGGAGGGTGAAAGCCTGAGCGCCAGCGTGGTGCGCACCCAGCAGGCCGCAGTGTGCGAAGACATCCGCAACGACCCGCGCGTCCTCGTGCCCAAAGAACTGGCCGCGCGCGGCGTGGCCTCGATGGCCGTGTTGCCCTTGCTGGTGGCACATGAGGTGGTGGGCGTGATGGCCCTGTTTGCCGATGAGGCCAGGTTTTTTGACGATGACGAGATGCACCTGCTCACCGAGTTGGCGGGGGACATCGGCTTTGCCATGGATCACCTCGACAAGGAAGAGCGGCTGAACTACCTGGCGTACTACGACGACATCACCGGTCTGCCCAATCGCACCCTGTTTCTGGAGCGCAGCGGCCAGCACCTGCGGCCTCGCGAAGGGGCCAAGGCGCTGAAGGGCATGGGGCTCATGGACATCAGCCGGTTTCGCTTCGTCAACGACACCCTGGGGCGCCAGGAGGGGGACGAACTGCTCAAGCAGGTGGCGCTGCGGCTGCAACAAGCTGCGGGCGACGCGTACGACGTGGCGCGCATTGGTGTCAACAGCTTTGGCATCGCCGTGACCGACGCGCGTGACGCGGGGGCGGTGGCGATGGCGCTGGACGGACTGATGCGGGCCTGTTTTGACGCCCCCTTTGTGCTGGGCGGCACCGAGCTGCGCATGGCGGCCAAGGCCGGGGTCGCGCTGTACCCCATGGACGGCGCCGATGCAGAAACCCTGCTGCGCAACGCCGAGGCAGCCCTCAACAAGGCCAAGGCCTCGGCCGACAGTCTGCTGTTCTACACCTCGGAGATGAACACCCGCGTGGCCGAGGCCCTGAGCCTGGAAGGCCGCCTGCGCGATGCGCTGGAGCAGGGCCAGTTTGTGCTGCATTACCAGCCCAAGCAGCACCTGGCCACCGGTGCCATCGCCGGTGCCGAGGCCTTGATCCGCTGGAACGACCCCCGCCGGGGCCTGGTGCCGCCCGCCCAATTCATCCCCGTGCTGGAAGAAACCGGCTTGATCTACGACGTGGGCCGCTGGGCGCTGCGCCAGGCCCTGGCCGACAACCTACGCTGGCGCCAGGCGGGGCTGGCGCCGCTGCGGGTGGCGGTCAATGTGTCGTTCTTGCAGCTGCGCCACCGGGGCTTCATCGCCGAGGTACGCGACGCCGTGGCCCACGATGCCGGGGCTGGAGCGGGGCTAGAGCTGGAGATCACCGAAAGCATGGTCATGGACGATGTGCAGCACAGCACCGCCAGCCTGCATGCGCTGCGCGAGATGGGCATCACCATCGCCATCGACGACTTTGGCACGGGGTTCTCGTCACTGAGCTACCTGGCCAAACTGCCGGTGGACACGCTCAAGATCGACCGGTCCTTCATCCTGAACATGGCCTCGGGTCCGCAGGGTGTTGCATTGGTGTCCACCATCATCAACCTGGGTCACTCGCTGGGGCTGGAGGTGGTGGCCGAAGGCGTGGAGACCGAGGACCAGTCTCGACGCCTTGCGCTTTTGGGCTGCGACGAGATCCAGGGATATCTGCTGAGCAAGCCTGTGCCCGCCGAGGTGTTTGAGGCGCAGTTTCTGCGGACTCTGGTAGGGAAATAACAGGCAAAAAAAACCGACCCGAAGGTCGGCAGGGTCGGCAGGGTCGGCATGGCCGACGTGGAGTGTGTGGCTGGTGGGGCCGCCGCAATGATCGGCAGGGCCGCCAGCCCTTCACCCTCAGCCTTTTTGCACCATCTTGATGATGCTGGAAAAATCCAGCGCGCCATGGCCCGCCAGGCTGTGCGCGGCGTACAGGTTGCGCGCCATGCCGCCCAGGGGCGTGGCGGCCTTCACCGCCATCGCGTTCTCTTGCGCCAGGCCCAGGTCCTTGAGCATCAGGTCCGTGCCAAAGCCGCCCGCATAGCCTTTGCTGGCGGGTGCGGTCTCCATCACGCCGGGGAAGGGGTTGTACTTCTCCAGCGCCCAGTTGCCGCCCGAGCTGCGGCGCATGATTTCGCTCAGCACCTTGGGGTCCAGGCCGTTGGCCACGCCCAGGGCGATGGCTTCGCTGGTGCCTGCCATCAGGATGCCCAGCAGCATGTTGTTGCAGATCTTGGCCGTCTGGCCTGCGCCCACGCTGCCTGCGTGGAAGATGTTGGCGCCCATTTTTTCGAGCACGGGGCGGGCGCGTTCCAGGTCGGCCGCATCGCCGCCCACCATGAAGGTGAGGGTGCCTGCAATGGCGCCGCCGGTGCCGCCCGAGACGGGGGCGTCGATAAAGGCCACGCCCTTGGCCTTGGCGGCCTCGGCCACCTTGCGGGAGGTGGCGGCGGCGATGGTGGAACAGTCGATGATCAGCGTGCCTGCAGGCAACTGGGCCAGCAGCTCGCCTGCGCCCAGAAAGAGGCCTTCCACATGCTGGCTGGCGGGCAGCATGCTGATGACGACTTCGGCACCCGCCACGGCGGCCTTGGCGTCAGCGGCGATGGGCACGCCGTCTGCGGCCAGCTTGTCGCGCGCGGGTTGCGAGAGGTCAAACGCGCGCACTTCGTGGCCTGCCTTGTGCAGGTTGTGTGCCATGGGGCCGCCCATGTTGCCGAGGCCGATGAATGCGATTTTCATGGTGTGTTGCTCCTGGATGTCGTTGTGATGGTGAAAGGGAAAGGGTCTGTGTTTGATATGAAATTAATAGCTGGTAACGCTTGTCCATCAAGCGCTAGAGGCTAAAAAGACTTGAAGTTCATTCGGCGATGTCTGCTCCACGGCTGGCCAACTCGGCCCGCAGCACCGAGCGGTGGCAGCGCGCCTCGTCTTCGCAGTAGCAGCCCAGCGACATCGCACTGTGGTGCGATAGCGCGGCCAGCAAATCCAGCGTGCGGCTGGCCTCGGGCTGAGCCAGCTCCTTGCGGAACTGTTTGGCGAACGCCTCCCACGCCTTGTCGCCTTCTTGGCCGGGTTGCACCTGTTGGCCCTGGGCCATCAAGTCGGCGCTGGGGGAGAGCAGGGGGTACCACACGTCGTAGTAGTCGCGGCTGGCGAACTCGGCCTTGGGCACGCCACGCGGCGGGCGGCGCACAGTGCCGATGCGGGTGCCTTCCCCGGCGGCGCGCGGGGTGCCAAGGCGGACGATGCGAAGGGGCATGGTGGTGGGCTCCGAGTGGGCGTTGTTAGAGGGCGGGCCGGTCAGTCGTCGGCTTCGAAGATGTTGTGCTTCTTTTTGGCAGCGGCCGTGGCTTTGGTTGCTGTGTTCTTCGGCTTGGCGCGGCTGCGGGCGGGCACCTGTTTGCCCGCAGCTGGGGGGCCGGTGGTTGGCTTCTTCTTGCGAGGCGAAGCCTTGGCCAGTGGGTTGTAGGCCAGGGCTTCTTCGAGCCAGTAGTTCCACTGCGCACGCGTGGTGTAGCCGTTGGGCTCCACCCAGAAGTAGCCCTGCATGCCCCCGCCGGGCGAGAGTTCGCGGGTGTTCTGCATCTCCTGCAGCGTGCCGTGGCGGTCGGGCGGCAGGCGCACCAGCAGGTCTTCGCCCTTGATGCCGATGCACAGCTTGCCGTCCACAAAAAAGCAGTAGCAGCCGAACATCGTGCGCTCGTCCACGTCGCTGCGGTGCGCGAATGCGCCGCGCACGGCGTCGATCAGGTGCAGGGTTTCGTCGCTGAGGGGGCGTGCAGGCATGGATTTGAATCAAATTGGCCGCTAGCGCTTGTTAAATAAGCGCAAGCAGCTATCAAATATGTAGTGCTAGCGAATGGCCTCCGTCGCGTCGCCATCCAGCATGCGCCGCGCAATGATGACGCGCATGATTTCGTTGGTGCCCTCCAGAATCTGGTGCACGCGCGCATCGCGCAGCAGGCGCTCCAGCGGGTATTCGCGGATGTAGCCGTAGCCGCCGTGCAGCTGCAAGGCGTCGTTGATGACGGTGAAGCCTGCGTCGGTGGCAAAACGCTTGGCCATGGCGCAGTAGGTCGATGCGTCGCGCGCACCGGCGTCGAGCTTGCTCGCGGCCAGGCGCACCATCTGGCGGGCAGCGACCAGCTCGGTGGCCATGTCGGCCAGCTTGAACTGCAGGGCCTGGAAGCTGGCGATGGGTTTACCGAACTGCTTGCGGTCTTGCATGTACTGCTGGGCAGCGTTGAGTGCGCCTTGCGCCGCGCCCACCGAGCAGGTGGCGATGTTGATGCGGCCGCCGTCCAGGCCCTTCATAGCGATCTTGAAGCCTTCGCCCTCGCGGCCGAGCAGGTGATCGGCGGGGATGCGCACGTTGTCAAAGCTGATGGTGCGGGTGGGCTGGCTGTTCCAGCCCATCTTGTGTTCCTTCTTGCCATAGGTGATGCCGGGTGCATCGGCTGGCACTGCAAAGGCGCTGATGCCACCTGCGCCCGATTGCGCATCACCCGTGCGGGCCATGAGCACCAGCACATCGGTGCTGCCTGCGCCGCTGATGAATGCCTTGGCGCCGTTGATGACGTATGCGTTGCCGACCAGCTCGGCGCGGGTTTTGAGCGATGCGGCATCCGAGCCCGCACCGGGTTCGGTCAGGCAGTAGCTGGCAAGCTTTTCGCCCGTGGTCAGCAGCGGCCCCCAGTGGTCGCGCACGGCGGGGGTGGCCCAGGTGCCCAGCATCCAGGTGGCCATGTTGTGGATGGTGATGAAGGCGGTGGTGCTGGGGTCCACGGCCGCCATTTCTTCAAAGACCAGCGTGGCGTCCAGGCGGGGCAGGGCGAGGCCACCGGCGGCTTCGGGCGCGTACAGGCCACAAAAACCCAGCTCGCCCGCCTTGGCGATGGCTTCTTTGGGGAAGATGCCCTCGGCGTCCCACAACGCCGCATGGGGCGCGAACTCGGCTTGCGCAAAGTCGCGGGCCGTCTGGGCAAAGGCGCGTTGTTCTTCGGTGAGTTCAAAGTCCATGGTGTTCTGTCTCGTCGTCGGTTCTTGTTGTTCTGTGCGCCCGGTTCAGGGCTTGGCGGACGGGTGGTCCAGCGTCAGCCAGCGCATCAGGCCCTTGCGGCGCGCCTCGGTCTCGGCCGTCAAACACTCGTGGTACAGACGCGGCCACTGGGGCTGCGACTCGGCACTGCGCGTGGCCTGCTTGCAGCGGGTGGTTCGCTCGCGTTGCCAGGCCGTGTGCTCCTGGCGCAGCTGGGGCCGTTCATGCGCCGACAGGGCGCGCATCACATCGCCGTAGAGGATTGCGATCTGCGTGTCTGCCGCCTGAAAGGCCTGCACGGCGCAGGCATTGGTTTCGTCTACGCTGCCGCTAGGCTTGCAGGCGGCGCCGGCCTGTGCGTGGGCATTGGCTCCCATCAGCATCACGCAAGCCGCACCGAAGACCATTGCGAATCCCCGCTTCTTCGTCTTGAAAATTTGCATGCCCTGCTTTTACCACCGACAACCGCGCGCAAAAACTGGCGCGGCACTAAGCCAGTGCCACCGCGCAAGGGCCACCCTGCCGCGCTGGTGGCGTCCCCCGCAGCGATGCAGAAGGGGGACGACGCGAAGCGGCTCTGGGGGTTACTTCAGACTTATGGTGGTGTTCACGCCATGCGACGTGGTGCTGTCGTCAAACCAGCGGGCCGTCACCGTCTTGGTCTGCGTGTAGAACATGATGACCTGCTTGCCGTAAGGGCCCAGGTCGCCCAGCTTGGACGCGCGCGAACCCGTGAACGAGAACAGGGGCACTGGCACAGGGATTGGCACATTGATGCCGACCTGGCCCACGTCGATTTCTTCCTGAAACTTGCGCGCTGCCGCACCCGACTGGGTGAAGATGGCGGTGCCGTTGCCGTTGGGGTTGCTGTTGATGAACTCGATGGCTTCGTCGATGTCGGCAGCAGGCACCAGGGCCAGCACGGGGCCAAAGATTTCCTGGTCGTAGATGGCCATGCCGGGCTTCACGTTCGAGAAGATCGTTGGGCCCACGAAGTTGCCCTTTTCATAGCCGGGCACCACAGGCTTGCGGCCGTCCAGCTCCAGCGTGGCGCCATCGGCGATGCCGCGTTCGATCAGGCCTTCCACACGCGAGAGCGCCGCGCAGGACACTAGCGGCCCCACGTCCGTGCCCTTTTCGGTGCCGCCGTTGACCCTGAGCGTTTTGGCCTTGGCCACCAGATCGGGAATCCACTTTTGCGCCTCGCCCACCAGCACCACCACGGGCAGGGCCATGCAGCGCTGGCCGGCGGCGCCGAACGCGGCACCGGCGATGGCGTTGAGCGACTGTTCCTTGTTCGCGTCGGGCAGGATGATCGCGTGGTTCTTGGCGCCCATCATGCATTGCGCGCGCTTGCCGGCCAGGGTGGCGCGGTTGTACACATGGGTGCCTACCTTGGTGGAGCCCACGAAGGACACGGCCTTGATGTCCTTGTGGTCGCAGATCGCGTTCACGGCCATTTCGCCGCCGTGGATCACGTTGAGCACGCCGGGTGGAATGCCTGCTTCGAGTGCCAGCTCCACCAGGCGCATGGTCACCATGGGGTCCTGCTCGGAGGGCTTGAGCACGAAGGTGTTGCCCGTGGCAATCGCCATGGGGAACATCCACAGCGGGATCATGGCCGGGAAGTTGAACGGCGTGATGCCTGCGCACACACCCAGGGGCTGCAGCAGGGTGTAGGTGTCCACGCCACCGGCCACGTTGTTGGCCAGCTCGCCCAGTTGCAGGTTGCCGATGCTGGCAGCGTGCTCGACCACTTCGAGGCCACGGAACACATCACCTTCGGCATCGGGCAGGGTCTTGCCTTGTTCGGCCGTGAGGATGGCGGCCAGCTCGGCCATGTTTTCGCGGATCAGCTGCTGGTACTTGAGGAAGATGCGGGCGCGCGTGCCGATGGGCGTCTTCTTCCAGGTCTTGAACGCTTCCTTGGCCGAGGCCACGGCGGCATTGATTTCGTCTGCCGTGGCAAACGGCACGCGGGCCAGCACCTGCTGCGTGGCGGGGTTCACCACATCGCGCCACTCGGTGGTCTTTGACTCGACGAACTGGCCGCCGATCAGCAGCTTGACGGTGGGGGCCAGTACGGCCGAGGAAGTGGGTGCGTTCATGGGTTTGTCTCCTGAAAAAGCGGGCAGTGATGGGGGCAAGATGCCCAAAACATCGCCATCCTATCTGTGCAGAATTGTCTGCACAATAGACAATGGTGCGCATCAGATTTGCAAAAATGCACATCGATGCTTTCCATCAACCCATACGGACCGCACCATGGACTGGGACAACTTGCGCTACTTTTTGGAGCTGGCCCGTGCGGGCACGCTGGTGGGCGCGGCGCGCCGCCTGGCGGTGGACCACACCACCGTGGCGCGCCGCCTGCAGGCGCTTGAAAAACAAGTGGGCTCGGCCCTGTTTGCGCGCGAGGCGGGTGGCCACCGGCTGACCGAGGCCGGGCGCGCCCTGCTGCCACAGGTCGAGGCTATGGAAGCAGCCTTTCTGGTGGTGGAAAACGCAGCACCCGGCGTGCGCCAGGGGTTGCAGGGTCTGGTGCGCATCGGCACCACCGAGGGCTTTGGCAACCTGATCCTGGCGCCCCAGCTGGCGCACTTTGCCCTGGAGCATCCGGGCCTGGTGCTGGACCTGCTGGCCCTGCCGCGCCTGGTGCACCTGTCGCGCCGCGAGGCGGACATCGTGATCTCGCTGGAGCGCCCGGCGCGCGGCGCAGTGCTGGTGGTCAAGCTCACCGACTATGTGCTGCAGCTCTACGGCACGCGCAGCTACCTGGCCCGGCATGGGCCCATCCACACGGCAGACGACCTGCGCGGTCATGCTTTCATCAGTTATGTGGACGATCTGCTGTTCAGCAAGGAGCTGCAGATCCTGGACGAACTGCACCGCCCCGCGCACTTTGTGCTGCGCAGCACCAGCATCCTGGCGCAGTACGAGGCTGCGCGCGTGGGGGCGGGGCTAGCGGTGCTGCCCGCCTTTGTGGCAGCCCAAGACCCATCGCTGGTGCCCGTGTTGCCCGGGGTCGCGCGGTTTCAGCGCACTTTCTGGATGTCCATGCCCGGCGACAACAAACATGTAGCGCGCATGCAGGCCACCTGGGCGTTTTTGCGCGAGGCGGTGGCGGCGCAGCAGGGGTTGCTGTTGCCGGAAGCCGGTGCTGTGGAGTCACGTGTGGATCGCGATTGATGGATAGGCGCCAGCGGACACTTCGTGTTGTGATTGCTTGCAACCTGGCTGGGCATCAAGATGCCAAGAGGGGCTCCACCCGTGAATAGGATCGCCTTGCCTTGTATCCCCGTCCCACCATTGAATATTGGACATCGTCTCGTGAACTCTCTCGAACTCCAGTCATATCTCCATCAACACATCCCCTTGTCCCTGGCCATGCAGGTCACGGTGGTCGAGGCGTCCCCTCATCAGGTGGTGTTGAGTGCGCCATTGGCCCCCAACATCAACCACCGCGAGACGGTGTTTGGCGGCAGCGCGTCGGCCGTAGCCATCCTGGCGGCCTGGTCGATGCTGCACGTGGGGCTTTCAGCCGAAGGGATGGGCAGCCGCCTGGTGATCCAGCGCAACACCATGGACTACTTGGCGCCCATTGAGGGCAGCTTTACCGCAGTGGCGCATGCTCCGGCGCAGCCCGCCTGGCAAGCGTTCACCCGCATGATTCAGCGCAAGGGGCTGGGTAGATTGACGCAGACGGCGATGCTGCACTATCAAGGCCAGGCCGTGGGATCGCTCTCTGGCGAGTTTGTGGCTTTCGGCCCAGGCCATGCGTGACAGCTTTGGGTGGCTGGGCTTTGACTCACGCGGGGCACCTATGCACGACGCGCCAAATTCGCCCCTTTAGGCCCCGCTGATTCCCCCATTGCCTGTGCGGCAGGCGCGTAACCTTGTGGCACAGGGCGATGCCGTGGACTCTGGATGGATGGGGCCACGAAGGCAGTCGCCACACAGGAGTTCATGGCGATGTCCCCTCTCATTTCCGGCCTCGCATCGGTGGCGTCGATGATTTTCAATGCGGCTTCCAGCGGCGCGGGCAAGGCGTCCGCGCGGCGAGGGGGCGAGGCTGCGGCGCCCGAGCCATCGGCCGTGGTCACCCTCAGCCCCGAGGCGCAGACGTTGGCGGGGATGGCTGGGCAGGGCATGCTGGCGACCCAGACTTCACCCTCGAGCGCCGTCACTGCTGCGGGGCGTTCGGCGAGCCAGGCCAGCCCGGCATTGCCTGGTGGCCGTGCGGCGGGGGCTGTGTCCAAGGACGATTTTCAGGCGCTGCTGACCCGTTTTGGCGCGACCGAGGATCAGAAGCAGCAGCTCACAGCGGGCTTTGATGCTGACAAGGATGGTGTCATCACCCACGATGAATTCGTGAAGGGGCTTGCACGCACCAAGGGCTCGCAAGCGGAGAACGATCCGTTTTCGCAAGCTGTGCTGCAGGTGATGGACCGTGCGGGCAATGCCGATGGCACCGTGGCGAAGGATGAGTTTGCTGCGCTCTCCTCGGCGTTTGCGTTGGCAGGACGGCGTGTGCACACAGGCTGAACTTCCTGGGTAGGCCGGTACCTGTACCGACGGGCGCCTGTGTTGTGTAGAGGCTGGCGGGTGTCAGGCCACCTTGGGCAGTGACAGCGATACCCAAAAGCTACTGCCCTTGCCTGGTTCGCTCTCCACCCCCAGGCTGCCCCCCATCCCTTCGACGAGGCGTTTGCACAGCGCCAGCCCCAGTCCGGCGCCCTCAAAGCTGCGCGTGGATGACCCGTCGACCTGCTCAAACAGCGTGAAGATGCGGTGCAGGTCTCCAGCCGCAATGCCGATACCCTGGTCGGTCACACGCAAGCGCCAAACCGTCGCTTCCGGGGTGTCTTGCTCGGTTTCAACGGCCAACTGGATGTGGCCCGCCGGGCTGAATTTCACGGCATTGTCCAGCAGGTTGACTAGCACCTGCTGAATGCGGTCTGCATCCCCTACATGGCAGGCATCGCTGCCCACGCCATTGATCGCCAGGAACATCTGCAAGCCCTTTTGGCGCGCCTGCGGCTCCAGCAGTAGCAAGGCATCCGCAGCCACCTCGGGCAGCGACAGTGGCGCAAACTGAAACGCCACCTGCCGTGTCTCCAGCGCTGCCAGGTCGATCAGGTCGTTCAGCATGCGCATGAGGCCTTTGGCAGCGTCCATCACATTGCTGAGCACGGGCTTCAGGCGCTCATCCTGTGTGCGGTTGCGTGCCAATTCGGTCATGCCCAGGATCAGTGTCATGGGAGTACGCAGCTCGTGGCCAATGTTGGATAAAAAGATGCTCTTGGTGCGCAGGGCGGCCTCTGCGGCTTCTTTGGCGATGGACAGCGCCGTTGTGCGTTCCTTGACCCGGGCCTCCAGGTGCTGCCGCTCTGCTTGCAGGGCCCGCTCCAGCTCCAATCGACCGGTCACGTCGCGGCCAATGCTGTGGTACCCGGCCGGGTGGCCTTGAGCGTCGCGGTACAGGCGGCTGGACATCTCGAACCAGCGGACGCCGCCATTGGCGCAGCGCATCGGCAGTGTCAGTAGCCGCTGCCGCTCGCGCACGGCCAGGTTCAGTGCCGCAATGCCCTCGGGCGCCACTGTCTGGTGGATGGAGCGACCAATGACCTCGTGTGCTGCGATGCCGCGTGCGCGCTCGTCAGAGGGGCTCACATACGCCACCGTCATGTCGGGGTTGATGCGCCAGATCACTTCTTCAGCACCCTCCGTCAGCAGCGTGAACTGCTGATCCCGGTCGGACAGGTGCTGGTACATGCGCAGCGCCTCGTCCACAAACAGGTAAAAACACAGGCTGCTCAGCAACAGGGCCAGCGTGAAGGTGATGAGCGCATGCGACGAATACGGCACCCTTTGCATGCCATTGCTACCCAATACGAGCGCCAAGGTCACCATCGTGTAGCCGATGCCTGCTGTCCGTCCCAGCAACAGGTAGGCAGCGCCCAGGCCGATCAGAAACCACACGGCGCGCAGTTCGTGACCCAGGGGCTGCCAGAGGGCGTAGGTGAACAGCGCGAGCCCGATGATGGTTTGAACGACCGCAACCGCTGCATACACCTGTGGCCAACGGCGCAAGGCCCACCACAGCGCGACCATCAGCACGGTGCCTGTACCGAGAGTGAGGCTCCATGACCCCGGGGTGACTACCAGTCCCGCAGAGCCCACGCCCAGCAGCAGCAGCCCAAAAGCCATATTGGCCAACAGAATCCCTTGGAGCAGACGGATTTGAAACTGCCGCATGTTGCCGACGGTAGAAGGTGGAAGAGGCATGGACGCAGGACAGACAGATTACTGGGTGAATTTATCGTTTGTATCAAATAAATTATAAAAATGCAATTTATATCAATTCAATATGTTGATTGGTTCACATTGATCATCTTTTGAGCGACGCTTGCGGCCGTATGGGTATGGTTTACCCGGCGGTCCGGTCAAGGCGCCCGCCACCACAAGGCGCATATGACAAAGGGCCCTCGAAGGGGCCCTGGGAAACACCCTTGGCGGGTGCTTGAAAGATGTTGCTGGCAGTGACGGGCTACGCCGCCTCTGCGCTGAGTGTCTAACGGTGGGTCATATCCGGCCCATGAGCAGCAGGATCACCAGGATCAATACGATCAGGCCAATCCCACCGCTGGGCCCATACCCCCAGGATCGGCTGTGACCCCATGTGGGCAGGGCACCTACCAGGATGAGGATCAGGACAATCAGCAGAATCAGCGAGAGGGACATGGCAGTTCCTTGGTGTGTTGGGGTCACTGCATTCTTGGGCGGCCGCGCCAGCCCAGCCGCAGGCGCTGGGCCTGCGCGCTGGTCAGGGTTTTCCGACAACGGGCGTGGGACTGCGGGTGCCGCTGCGGGCAGATGGGCTGCCGTTTGTTACCGCGAGTTCAGTGCGCGCCCGCAGCGTCTGCCGCCGCCGCACCTGCGGCGCGAGCCGGGCGTTTGGTTAGCCAGATCAAACCAATAAGAACCAGGAACAGCCCCGCCGAGCCCAGGAAAATGTCATTGGCCGCGCGGGTGAAGGCCTGCTGGTCAATGAGCCGGTTGATTTGCGCCAGCGCCTGCATCTGCGTGAGGCCCGAGGCCACGAGGCCGTCCAGCGTTTGCGCAAACACCCCCTGGCCTTGCACCAGCCCTTCGGTCAAATGCGCATGGTGCATGGCGGCGCGGCTCTCCCACAGCGTGGTGGCAATCGACGTGCCCATGGCCCCGGCGGTGATCCGCACGAAGTTGGACAAGCCCGCCGCGGCCGGAATGCGCTCGGGCGCAATGCCAGACAGCGTCAGCGTGGTGAGCGGAATGAAGAAGAACGCCATGGCCGCGCCCTGCAGCAGCGTGGGGATCAGGATGTGGATGAAGTCCGTCTGCACCGTGAACTGCGAGCGCATCCACAGCACGGTGCTGAACACGATGAACGCACCCGTAGCCATGCGGCGGGGGTCCCACTGGCCTACCTTTTTGCCCACCAGCGGTGTGAGCAAGATGGCGAACACACCCACAGGCGCCAGCGCCATGCCGGCCGAGGTGGCCGTGTAGCCCATCCATTGCTGCAGCCACAGCGGCAGCAACACCACGTTGCCAAAGAACAGCGCGTAGGCCACCGACAACGCCAGCGCACCAAAGGTGAAGTTGCGGCCCTTGAAGAGCTTCAAGTCCACCACGGGGTGCTTGTCCGTCAGCTCCCATACCAAAAAGACGGCAAACGCTACCACGGCAATCACGGCCATGGTGATGATCTCGCCCGAGGCAAACCAGTCCAGCTCTTTGCCCTTGTCGAGCATGAGCTGCAGTGCGCCCACCCACAGCACCAGCAGCGTCAGGCCCACGGTGTCGATGGGCAGTTTGCGGATGGGCGTCTCCCGCTTGCGGTAGATGCCCCACGTCAGCACGCCGGCCAGCAGCCCGACGGGCACGTTGATGTAGAAAATCCACGGCCACGAGATGTTGTCGGTGATCCACCCACCCAAGAGCGGCCCGACCACGGGCGCGACCAGCGTGGTCACCCCCCACAGCGCCAGCGCCGTGCCCGCCAGAGCGCGCGGGTAGCTGGCCAGCAGCAGGGTTTGGCTCAGCGGAATCATCGGTCCGGCCACCAGGCCTTGCAGCACGCGGAAGAACACCAGCATCTCCAGCGACGAGGCAAAGCCGCAGAGCCAGGAGGTCAGCACGAACAGCAGCACGCTCATGGTGAACAGCCGCACCGCGCCAAAGCGCTGCGTGAGCCAGCCGGTGAGCGGCACCGAGATCGCATTGGCCACGCCAAAGCTGGTGATGACCCAGGTGCCCTGGCCGGGGCTCACGCCCAGGTCACCGGCGATGGCGGGGATGGAGACGTTGGCGATGGACGAGTCGAGCACGTTCATGAACGTGGCCAGCGACAGCGACAGCGTGCCCAGCAGCAGGGCGGTGCCCTTGAGTGGTGGGTGGGCCACGGGTGGCCCTGCTGGTGGCCCAGAGGGGGCAGCCACAGCAGGGGCCGCCTTGGCGGGGGCCTGTTCTGCGTGGTCTGCAGTGGGGTTGGCGGCAGTCATGGTGCGCCCCGCTTACTGCACCACCGGGGATTGCATGGCGGGCTGCGCCGGGGCCGATGCATGCTTTTGCGCCTGCACTGCGGGCTGGCTGCTCACCTTGGGCGACGCCACGGCCACGGCGGCCTTGCCATTGCGCCCCAGGTTGGCGGCAATGATGTGGGCCACTTCGTCGTCGGCGGCCTTGAACTGCGCGTCGAACACAGCGGTGGCGGCCACGGGTGCGGTGCGCTGGGTGTCGGCCAGGCGCTTGCCGCTTTGGTCGGCGGTGTTCACTTTCACTTCCATCGACAGGCCTACGCGCAGCGGGTGGTCGGCCACTTCCTTGGGGTCCAGTGCAATGCGCACGGGCACGCGCTGCACCACCTTGATCCAGTTGCCCGTGGCGTTTTGCGCGGGCAGCAGCGCAAAGGCGGCGCCGGTGCCAGCACCCAGGCCCGTCACCGTACCGTGGTAGACCACCTTGGTGCCGTACACATCGGCTTCCAGCTCAGCGGTCTGGCCGATGCGCAGGGTTTGCAGCTGGCTTTCCTTGAAGTTCGCGTCCACCCACAGGTCATGCAGCGGCACCAGTGTCATCAGCGGGGCACCGGCCTGCACGCGCTGGCCCACTTGCACGCCGCGCTTGGCCACATGGCCATCCAGCGGTGCCACCAGCTGGGCGCGTTGCACGGCCAGATAGGCCTCGCGCACACGGGCAGCGGCGCGCTGCACATTGGGGTGCTGCTCGATGGAGGTGCCCTCGGTCTGCGTCTGGCTGGCGGCCAGTTGCTCTTGCGCGGCCACCACGGCGGCCTGGGCTGCGGCCACGGTGCTCTTGGCGGCAGCCAGCTGGGCGTTGGCGTGCTGGAACTCTTCCTTGCCCACGGCGCCGCTGGCCATCAGCGGGGCGCGGCGTGTCACGTCGTCTTGCATGCGGGCGGCGTCGGCTTGGGCGCGGGCCAGGTCAGCGTTGCGCAGGCTCACCTGGGCCTTGAGGGTGGAGTTGTTGGCAAACAGGGTGCGCACTTCGCGCACGGTTTGGGCCAGCTGGGCTTCGGCCTGCTCCAGCGCCACGCGGGCGTCGGCCGGGTCCAGCTTGACCAGCAGTTGGCCGGCCTTCACGTAGTCGGTATCGTCCGCACCGATGGAGACCACCGTGCCGCCGATTTGCGGCGTGATTTGCACCACGTTGCCTGCCACGTAGGCGTTGTCGGTGGTTTCGACATGGCGGCCATTGGCCCAGTGCCAGCCACCCCAGCCGAGGGCGGCGATGGCCACAGCGGCGGCAATGAGGGTGAGGCCCCGGCGGCGGGCGGTGTTGGCTTCGTTGGCGGTGAGGGGTTCGCTGGCAGCGGTCATGGCAGTGGTCTTTCGGGAATGTGTTGTTGTATGGTTTTTGTGTTCGTTGGTTGCTGTGGCTGGCCTTGGCCTCAGCGGGCTGCGGTGTGCAGCACCGCCGTGTCGTCCGTCCAACCGCCACCGAGCGCTTTCATCAGCACCAGGCGCGTGTCCAGCTGGCGGGCGCGCAGGTCTACCGCCAGGCGGCGCTGGGCCAGCACCTGGCTTTCGGTGCTCAGCACCACCAGGTAGTTGCCCAGGCCTGCGCGGTAGCGGTCTTGGGCAAAGCGGTAGGCTTTTTCTGCGCTGGCCACGGCATCGTCTTGCAGCGGTTGCTGGCGGGTGAGCGATTGGATGGAGGCCACGGCGTCTCCGGCTTCCTTCACCGCATCGAGCACGGCGCCGTTGTATTGGGCGATGGCGGCGTCCAGCTCGGCCTGGCGTCCCCCCAACTGGGCGCGCAAGCGGCCACCGTCAAAAATGGGCAAGCGCAGGGCAGGCGTGACACCCATCTGGCGTGAGCTGCCGTTGAACACCTTGTCCAACCCCAGCGAGTTCAGGCCGATGAAGGCGCTGATGTTGATGTTGGGATAGAACTCGCTGCGGGCACTGTTCACGCCCTGGGTGGCGGCCTCCACGCGCCAGCGGGCGGCCACCACGTCGGGGCGGCGGCCCAGCAGGTCGGCGCCCAGCACCTCGGGCACTGCGCTGGGTTGCAGTGCGGCCAGCTGGGGCGTGAGCTGTGGCAAGGCGTCAGGCGCCTGGCCCGTCAGCACGGCCAGTTGGCGGCGGCCCAGGGTGATTTGCTCTTCCAGTGCTTCGATCTGGGTGCGGGCGTCGGGCACGGCGCCCTGGGCCTGGGTCAGCTCGACCTGGCTGTCCAGGCCAGCGGCCGTGCGTTCCTGGGTGAGCTTGCGTTGTTCCTCGCGTTGCTCCAGTGCGCGCACGGCCACGTCGCGCTGGGCCACCAGCCGGGCCAGGGCCACATAGCTGCGGCCCACCTGGGCGGCCAGGGTGTTGGCGGCGGCTGCGGCATCGGCCTGGGCGGCACGGGCCTGGCCCAGGGAGGCCTGCAGCTCGGCGGCATGCTGGCCGAAGAAGTCGGGCGACCAGCTCAGCGAAGCTTGCACGTTGCCGCTGTTGTAGGTGTTGCCTGCGATGGGGGCGGGCACCAGCCCATTGGCGGTGTAGCGCTGGCGCGTGGCGTCCACGCCCAGGGTGGCTTGGGGGCCGTTGGCGGCCTCGCGCACTTGGCTCAGCGCCACAGCTTGCTCCAGCCGCGCCCGGCTCACGGACAGGCTGGGGTTGCCTTGCAGAGCCTGGTCGACCAGGGTGTTGAGCTGGTCGTCGCCCAGCGCCTTCCACCACTGGGAAGGCGCGGCGGTTTCGGTGGCTGAGGTGTTCAGGCCGACGGCCGACGGGGTGGTCTGCGCCAGCGGCGTGTGGCTGGGGCCGGGGCTGGCGCAGCCGACCAGGAAGAGGGCGGCGGCCAGGGCAATGGCCGACACCGCCAGGTGGGCAGCGAGGGCAGAGCGGGTGGTCAGCGGGGTGGGGGCGGTGGGGGTCACGGGCATCTCCAGGGGGCAAGGCAATAGGGGGTAGGCGTGGGTCAACCGGCGGTGGTGTCGGTAGGCGGTGTCTGCTGGCGCAGCGCTTCGCCGTTCGCCAGCATGCGGCGCAGCATGGACAGCAGCAGTTGCCATTCGTCGTGGCTGAAGTCGCAGAGGTGGCCGTTGAGCACATCGGCCAGCACGGGCGGGACCAGCGCGGCAATGCGCTGGCCTTCGGCGGTAAGTTGCAGTTGCACGACGCGCCGATCAACCGTGGAGCGCTCACGCACGACCAGGCCCTTGGCTTCCATGCGGTCGAGCGAACGGGTCATGGAGGCGGGGTCGGTCTCCAGGTCGCGCGCCAGGCTGGCCACGGTGGCGGTCTTGCACAGCGAGAGCTTGAACAGTGGCAGCCACTGCGCATAGGTCAGTTCGTGCGACGACAGCTGCGCATCGGCCTGGGTGCGGATGGAGGACATCACCTTGCGCATCAGGTAGCCCACGCTGTTTTCAGGCTGAAGCTGGGCGGAGCTGTAAAAGCCTGGGGCGGTCTGCGATGGCTTGGGGGAGCTGGTAGTCATGGGTGGCGAATTTAATTGACTAGACAATTATTGTCTTGGCAATTAGTAAGCGACCATGGCGCTAGCAGGGGTTTGTATGGGGTTATTTTTGCTATCTAAAAGATAGCTATTTACGCTTGATGGATAGGCGCTAGGGGCATATTTCGCATAAAACCGTGGCGCAGGTCATTTGCCAGCCTCCACGGCCGCGAGCGGCTACTGCCCGGTCAGGCGTTGCGCCCAGGTGGGCAGCGGTTGGGCCAAGGGGGTGGCCCCGGCGGGGGAGCACACCGCCACCAGTTGCGGCCCGGTGCTGGTGGCTTCGGCGGCGTCATACAGATACGACACATCGGCCTGCCGCACTGCCTGGGCCAGGTTGTCCATGGTGCGGGGGTAGCGGGCCAGGATGCGTTCGGGCGGTACGGTGTGCCCGCCTTCGCGCACACGCTGGGCCACGCGTTGCAGCAGCCGGGCCGGGTCGTCCAGTGTCACGATGTACAAGGCCACGGTGTAGCCGCAGCGCTGTGCTTCTTCAATCAGCGCCAGCTTGGAAGGGTGCGAAAACACGGTTTCGCTGGCGAAGTCTGCGCCTTTGTTCATCAAGGCAGTGCGGCGCGCATCGGCCCATTGGCGGGCGGCTTCGGACCGGGCTTCGGGGTCGGCCATGTGTTGCAGGTGCGCCTGTTCATACAGGTCGGCGTTCACAAACTCGAGCGGCGGGCCCAGGATGCCTTCGCGCACCAGGGCGCGGTAGAGAGTGGATTTGCCTGCGCCGTTCGGGCCCGCCAGCAGGTGGAACCAGCGGGTGGGCGTGTTGTGGCGGGGCGGTGGGGAGTGCTGCTGGGCGGGGGGCACCATGCAGTGTCAGGCGACAGGGGTGGCGGCTTTGGCCTGGTTCTCCAGCACCACTTCACGCACCCGCTGCGCGAGGGTACCGCGTGTTTGTGCTGCCAGCAGGCGGGCGGTGAGGGCGTCCACCGATGTGGGTGCTGCCAGGGTGGCTGGGCGCGTGGCAGTGGCTTCGTACTGCTCGATAGCGCTGCGCGCCTCTTGCACGCTCAGCCCGGTGTGCT
The DNA here is from genome assembly GCF_028680575.1 of Acidovorax benzenivorans. Lineage (GTDB taxonomy): Bacteria > Pseudomonadota > Gammaproteobacteria > Burkholderiales > Burkholderiaceae_C > Acidovorax > Acidovorax benzenivorans. The sequence continues at coordinate 112,333 of NZ_JAPCKI010000016.1, forward strand.
CCACGATCTGGCCCAGCGTGGCCCAGTATTCGATCTGGCTGGCCACCGAGCGGCGCATGGGCTGCGCGGCCTGGCGGGCCTGCTCCACCAGGTGGGCGGGGAGCTTGACGGAAGAAAAGGCGGTGGCGGACATGGCGATCTCCTGATTGGCGCATTTTGCGCCAATCAGGATGGGGTTGCAATGAACGTGGTCAAGCGCCTCCGGTCGCTGCACGGTTTTTCCGGGCGATACCATGCGTTGACTTTCGTTCTTTCAGCCCCACAAACCTGCAGCCGCTCCATGACTGAATCCACCACATCCCCTGCCGCTCGTTCTGCCACCCTGCCGTTGCGTTTTGCTGTGATGGGCGCGGGCGCTGTGGGCTGCTACTTCGGCGCGTTGTTGGCCCGTGCGGGCCATGCCGTTACGCTCATCGGGCGGCCTGCCCATGTGCTGGCGGTTCGCGACAACGGCCTGCGGTTGCAGACGGCGGCGATGGACGTGCAGGTGCCCCTGGCGGCCAGCACCGAGGCCAGCGCCGTGGAGGGGGCAGACGTGGTGCTGTTCTGCGTGAAATCGTCCGACTCGGAAGACGCCGCGCAGCAGATTCGCCCGCACCTGGCGCCCGGCGCGCTGGTGCTGACCTTGCAGAACGGTGTGGACAACGACGAGCGCGTGCGCGCCGTGCTGGACGCCAGCACCCCCGTGGCAGCCGCTGTGGTCTATGTCGCTACTGCCATGGGCGGCCCCGGGCATGTGGTGCACCATGGCCGGGGCGAGCTGGTGATTGCGCCTTCGCCGCGCAGCGACGAGGTGGCCCGCCAGCTCACAGCGGCGGGCATCCCCACCCAGGTGTCAGACAACGTGCGTGGCGCGCTCTGGGCCAAGCTGGTGCTCAACAGCGCCTACAACGCGCTGTCGGCCCTGTCGCAGCAGCCCTATGGCCCGCTGGTGCAGGTGCCCGGCGTGACGCAGGTGATTGCCGACATCGTGGCCGAGTGCCTGGCGGTGGCGGCGGCCGATGGGGTGACGATTCCTGGCGATGTGCAGGCCGCCGTGCGCGGCATTGCCAGCACCATGCCCGGCCAGTACTCGTCCACCGCGCAGGATCTGGCGCGGGGCAAGCCCACCGAGATCGACCACCTGAACGGTTATGTCGTGAATCGCGGCGCGGCCCTGGGGGTACCGACGCCGCTGAACCACGCGCTGCAGGTGCTGGTCAAGTTGGCCGAGATGAAGCGCGCTACCGACTGAGCTGGCGATCGGTCAGGCCAACGCAGCCTCTTCCAGCAACCGCTCGCGCACTTCCTGCGCGGCCTGCACCATGTGGCGCAGGGCAGCCTCGGTCTCGGGCCAGCCCCGGGTCTTGAGGCCGCAGTCGGGGTTCACCCACAGGTGCTCCACGGGCACGACCTCGGCGGCTTTTTCCAGCAGCGCGGCCATCTCCTGCACGCCGGGCACGCGGGGCGAGTGGATGTCGTACACGCCGGGGCCGATCTCGTTGGGGTAGCGGAAATCACCGAACCCCTGTAGCAGCTCCATGTCTGAGCGGCTCGTCTCAATCGTGATCACATCCGCGTCCATGGACGCGATGGCGGGCAGGATGTCGTTGAACTCGCTGTAGCACATGTGGGTGTGGATCTGCGTGTCGTTGCGCACGCCACTGGCACTGATGCGGAAGGCGCGGGTGGCGCGCTCCAGGTAGCTCTTCCACCCCGCGCGGCGCAGCGGCAGCCCTTCGCGGATGGCGGGCTCGTCGATCTGGATGATGGCGATGCCTGCGGCTTCCAGGTCGCACACCTCGTCGCGGATCGCCCAGGCGATCTGGTCGGCCGTGGTGGCGCGGGGCTGATCGTCGCGCACAAAGCTCCACTGCAAGATGGTGAGGGGGCCGGTGAGCATGCCTTTCATGGGTTTGGCGGTGAGGCTCTGCGCGTACTGCGTCCAGGCCACCGTCATGGGCGTGGGACGGGCCACATCGCCGTAGATGATGGGCGGCTTCACGCAGCGCGAGCCATAGCTTTGCACCCAGCCGTTGGCGGTGAAGGCAAAGCCGTCGAGCTGCTCGCCAAAGTATTCGACCATGTCGTTGCGTTCGGCTTCGCCGTGCACGAGCACGTCCAGCCCCAAGGCTTCCTGCTTGCGCACGGCCAGGGCAATTTCTGCCTCCATCTTCTGTTGGTAGTGGGCAGCATCCAGTGCCCCGCGCTTGAAGGCGGCACGGGCTGCGCGGATCTCCGCCGTCTGCGGGAACGAGCCAATCGTGGTGGTGGGCAACAGCGGCAGCTTCAGCCGTGCGCGCTGGGCCTTTTGCCGGGCAGGGAAGGCGTTGGCGCGCTGATCAGCCCCTGGCGCGGCCGCGGCAATGCGGGCCGCCACGGTGGCGCGGTGCACGTGCGGGCTGGCGCGGCGGGCGGCCAGGGCGGTGCGGGCGGCGTGCAGTTCGTCGTCTACCGCCGCTTCGCCTTGCGACAAGGCGGTGGCAAGCACGCGCAGCTCATCGAGTTTTTCCACCGCAAACGCCAGCCACGACTTCACCTCGGCGTCCAACTGCGTTTCGGCCTCTAAGCTGAACGGCACATGCAGCAGCGAGCACGACGGCGCCAGCCACAGCTCGCCCTGGTGCTTGTCGGCCACGGGGCGCAGCTTTTGCAGCGCTGCATCCAGGTCGGTGCGCCAGATATTGCGGCCGTCCACAATGCCCACCGACAGCACCTTGTGCGAGGGCAGCCAGTCGGCCACGCCCACCAGTTCGTCGGGCGCGCGCACGGCATCCACATGCAAGCCGGCCACGGGCAGCTGGCAGGCCAGGCGCAGGTTTTCGGCCAGGGGCGAGAAGTAGGTGGCCAGCAGCAGCTTGGGCGCGCTGCGGGCCAGTTGCCAGTAGCTGGGCTCAAAGGCATGGCGCCACGCATCGGGCAGGTCCAGGCCCAGGATGGGTTCGTCGATCTGTACCCATTCCACGCCCTGCGCCTTCAGCCGCGCCAGCACGGCCTCGTACACCGGCAGCAGCGACTCCAGCAGGCTGAAGCGGTCAAAACCTGCCGCCTTGGATTTGCCCAGCCACAAAAAGCTCAGCGGCCCCAGCAGCACGGCCTTGACGCGGTGGCCCAGCGCCTGGGCCTCGGCCACTTCGGCAAACAGGCGCTCGCTGGCCAGGTGGAACTGGGTGTGAGCGCTGAACTCGGGCACGAGGTAGTGGTAGTTGGTGTCGAACCACTTGGTCATCTCCAGCGCGGGCTGGCCGGTGGTGTGGTGTGGGGTGGTGCAACCGGCGCTGCAGCCTTCATGCGCTGCGACAGCCTGGGCCGACACACCCCGTGCCATCGCAAAGTAGCGCGCCAGCTCATGGGTGTGGCCGTCAAAGCCAAAGCGCGCGGGCTCGCAGCCCAGCAGCTGGATGTGGTTGGCCACATGGTCGTACAGCGCAAAGTCGCCCACCGTCACAAAACCAAGGCCCGTATCAGCCTGCGCTTGCCAGTGCAACTGGCGCAGCTGGGCGGCGGTGGACTGCAGCTCGGCCTCGGTGCTGTCGCCGCGCCAGAAGGATTCGAGCGCGAATTTCAGCGCGCGCTGCGCCCCCATGCGCGGAAAGCCCAGGGTGTGCGTGGGCACGGGGCGGCGGGTGGCGGCTGTTACGGCGACTGCGGCGAGCGACATGGTGATTTCCTTCTTCTGAATGGAGCAATGCAATGAAGTCACCGATGGTCGCGCGGGCTCGTTTATTATTCAAACGAAAGTTTTGGTCGATCAACTTGAAAATTAATAATGAACCAGTCGATCCTGGAAGTTCGCCACCTGCGCACGCTGGTGGCCTTGCGCGATAGCGGCAGCTTGGTGCGGGCCGCGCAGCTGCTCAACCTCACGCAGTCGGCGCTGTCGCACCAGATCAAGCTGCTGGAAGACCGCTACGGCCAGCCGCTGTTTGAGCGCAAATCGGTGCCGCCGCAGTTCACCGCCGTGGGCGAACGCCTGCTGGCGCTGGCCGATGCCGTGCTGCCGCAAGTGGAAGGGGCCGAGCGCGACATTGCCCGCCTGGTGCTGGGGCAGGGCGGGCAGATGCGCATTGCGGTGGAATGCCACACCTGCTTTGACTGGCTGATGCCCGCGATGGATGCCTTCCGCACCCGCTGGCCCGAGGTGGAGCTGGACATCGTGAGCGGCTTTCACGCCGACCCCGTGGGCCTGCTGCACCAGGGCCGGGCCGATGTGGCCATCGTGTCGGAAGTGGATGCCGACGAGGCGGGCGTGGACTACCACGCACTGTTTGGCTTTGAGATCCGCGCGCTGCTGGCCAACACGCACCCGCTGGTGGCCAAGCCGCATCTGGTGGCGCAGGACTTTGCCGACCAGACCATCATCATCTACCCCGTGCCCGACGAAATGCTGGACCTGATCCGCCAAGTGCTGGAGCCCGCCGGCGTGCGCCCCCCGCGCCGCACCACCGAACTGACGGTGGCCATGCTGCAACTGGTGGCCAGCGGGCGCGGCGTGGCGGCGCTGCCGCTGTGGGCGGTGCAGAGCTATCTGGACCGGGGATACGTGACTGCCAGACCGATTGGCGACAAAGGCCTGCGCGGCGAGCTGCACGCCGCCTGCCTGCCCAGCCTGTCGGCCAAGCCGTATCTGCAGGATTTTGTGCAGGTGACGCGCGAGACGAGTTTTGTGACGCTCAAGGGCGTGGAACTCTTGTAGCCTAGTCGGGCGCGTACTTGTCGCCCACCTCTTCGCGCAGCGGGTGGGTGTCGTAGACGATGTTCATGTCCCGGATGCGCGTGCTGCCCGCGTCGAACGTGAACACATCCACGCAGGTGAAGGTCACCTCGCGGCCATCGTTCAAGGTCCAGTCGTAGCGAAAGTAGGCCGCCACGCGCACCGATCCATCCTGGCTGGGCTGCGCGGACGCAAACAGATCTAGCACCGTGATCACGCTGCCGCTGGAGGCCTGGGCGAGCTTTTTGAAAAAGTCGCTTGCGCGCATGCTTCCTAGAAAGGGCGAGTGCACCACGCCATCGTCTTCAAAGCAGGCGATCAGCCCATCAGTGTGGCTGGCGTGCAGGTGAGCGAGGTAAGTGCGGACGGTGTCGATGGGGGTAGGGCTCATACGCGGCGTTGCAAAGGTTGTGGAGTGGAGTGCGTAGCTTCGCCAAGTCCGCGCCGTGCGACAAGAGACAATGGTGGCTTATACATAAAAGGTGTTTATGTATCTGCGCTACCTGCAATACCTCCATGCGGTCATCGAGCAAGGCTCGTTTGCCTTGGCGGCCAAGGCCTGCGGCGTGTCGCAGCCCGCGATCAGCCATGGCATGAAAGCACTGCAAGCCCACTTTGCGCAGCCCTTGCTGGTGCGGGACGGGCGACGCCATGTGCCCACCGACCTGGCCCGGGCCGTAGCCGCGCAGGCCTTGCCCCTGGCACAAGGGGTGGAGGCGCTGCCCCGCGCTTCGGTGACTGCGGCAGACCGATACCTGCTGCGGGTGGGGCTCACGTCTTCAGCGGCGCTGGTTTGCGGCCCGCTGCTGTATGCCAGCTGGTGTCTGCCCAACGCCCGGCGCTCGCTGGAGATGGCGACGGCCGATGAAGGCAGTCTGCTGGAAGGCCTGCTACAGCGGCGCTTTGATGCGGTCATTGCCCCCAAACCGCGCAAGTTTGCGCACCCCGATGTGACGGAGCGCCCCCTGTACGAGTTGCATCCCCAGGTCTATGCGCGCAAGGGCCACCCATGGGTCCGTGCCCAGTCGCTGGCGCAACTGCAGGGCGCTGCGTGGGCCTGTGTGGGGCCCAGCGTCAGCGGGCCGGTGGATGTGTTGACGGAAGCGCACCGTGTGCGCCGCATGCCCGCGCCCAAGATGTCCGTGCGCTGCCCCGACTTTGCCAGCCTGTTGCACCTGGTGGCGCAGTCCGACCTGCTGGCTGTTGTGCCGCACCCTGCGTTGCTGGGCGGCGCGTCCACGCTGGTGGCGCCCCTGCGGCTGGCGGAATCTCTGCCGCTGTATGGCATGTGGCTGTTCGAACCCCGGGGCCACGAGTCACGGCTGGGCCCCGAGGTGTTTGCGCCTGCGGGCTGAGTCTGGCGCGCAGGCGCTGACCGAAACATTGCAAGGAGGATCAGTGTTTGAAATTGGTGTTGCAAGACTCCATAATCGCTTTCCTCATTCCTTCACCGAGCCTTTGCACCATGCACCATCCGCAGCGCCGCCCACACTCAGCCCCTTCGTTTGTCCGCCCCCTGATGGCCTCGCTGGCGCTGGCGTTTGCTGCCGCCGTGGCCCACGCTGCGCCGGTGGCTGACGTCCATGCACTGGCCCAGAAGGAGCAGCAGCCGCTGCTCGACACCCTGCGTGACCTGGTGCATATCGAGTCGGGCAGCAAGGACATCGAAGGCCTGAACCAGATCGCCGAGCGCATTGCCAGCCAGCTCAAGCAACTGGGCGGCACGGTGGATGTGCTGCAAACCAGCGACATCTACCGCCTCGACGATACCCCCGAGAAGGTGGGCCCTGCCGTGCAGGCCGTGTTCAAGGGCACGGGCAGCAAGAAGATCATGCTCATCGCGCACATGGACACGGTGTACCTGAAAGGCATGCTCAAAGGCCAGCCGTTCCGCATCGATGGCGACAAGGCCTATGGCCTGGGCATTTCGGACGACAAGCAGGGCATCGCGCTCATCATCCACACCATGGCCTTGCTGCAAAAGCTCAACTTCAAGGACTACGGCACGCTCACCGTGCTGATCAACGGTGACGAAGAAATCAGCTCGCCCGGCTGGCGCAGCACCATCACCCGCGTGGCGTCTGAACAAGATGTGGTGTTGTCGTTCGAAGGCGGCGGCACCGACGGCACGCTGCGCCTGGCCACCAGCGGCATTGGGGCGGCCTACCTCACGGTGCAGGGCAAGGCGTCGCACGCCGGGGCCAAGCCGGAAGATGGCGTGAACGCGCTGTACGAGCTGTCGCACCAGCTGCTGCAAATGAAGGACTTGTCCAAGACCGACGAGGGCCTCAAGCTGAACTGGACGGTTTCCAAGGCGGGCACCAACCGCAACGTGATTCCAGCCGAAGCCACGGCCCAGGCCGATGCGCGCGCGCTGCGTGTGGCCGATTTCGACGGGCTGGAGAAAGGCCTGCAAGAGAAGGTCAAGAGCAAGCTGCTGCCCGCATCCAAGGTGGATGTGAAGTTTGAAGTGCGCCGTCCGCCGCTGGAGGCCAGCGACGCATCCCGCCGCGTGGCGGGTTACGGCAAGGTCATCTACCAGGAGCTGGGCATGTCGCTCAATGTGGTGGAAAAAGCCACCGGCGGCGGCACCGACGCAGCGTTTGCGGGGCTCAAGACCAAGGGCGCGGTGGTGGAGGGCATGGGCCTGTCGGGCTACGGCGCCCATTCCAACGATGCGGAGTACGTGCAGATCAACACCATCGTGCCGCGCCTGTACCTGGCCACGCGCATGATCATGGACATCTCACGCGACCGCGTGAAATGACACGCTGAGCTGCCCCACACCCTCCCTGTGAGGGCAGCTGCGTTACGCAGGGCGCCGTGGCGGGCTCAAGCGCCCGGCGTGCCCGGCACCGGCGTCCGCACGGCGCCGGTTGCAAAGAAGGATTCCAGGTTCTCCAGCACCAGGTCGGCCATCGCCCGGCGGGTTTCGTGCGTGGCGCTGGCGGTGTGCGGTGTCAGCACCACGTTGTCCAGCGCCATCAGCGCGGTGGGCACGGTGGGCTCGTTCTCGAACACGTCCAGCCCGGCACCGGCAATGCGGCGTTCTGTCAGCGCGGCGATCAGCGCTGCCTCATCCACCACGCTGCCGCGCGCCACGTTGATGAGGTAGCCCTTGGGGCCCAGGGCGTTGAGCACATCGCCGTTGACAAGATGGCGCGTTCCTGCGCCACCGGCTACCGTGAGTACCAGGTAGTCGGCCCATTGCGCCAGTGCGGTCAAGGACTCGAAATAGGGCAGAGTGCAGCCCTCGGCCGGGCGGCGGTTGTGGTAACCCACCTCCATGCGGAAGCCGCTCGCACGATCGACCACGGCCTGGCCGATGCGGCCCATGCCCACAATGCCCAGGCGCTTTCCCGACACGCGACTACCCTGTGCAAACCGGGCCTTGGGCCATTCGCCACGGCGCACAAAGCGGTCGCTGGCGGCAATGTTGCGCGACACATCCAGCATCAGCGCAAACGCCATGTCGGCCACACAGTCGTTGAGCACGCCGGGCGTGTAGCCCACCGGCACGCCACGCGCCTTGGCCGCATCGATGTCCAGCGCGTCAAAGCCCACGCCAAAGCTGCTGATGACCTGGAGGTGGGGCAGTGCGGCGACGACCTCGCCCTTGACGCCGATGGCCGCAGTGGTCACCACCCCGGTGAACTCCGCGCCGTGCAACGCCAGAAAGGCCGCTGGATCGGCCTGGTCGGCCAGGCAGGTGACGCGGTAGCGCGCTGCCAATTCGGCCTCCAGCGCGGGAAGGGGCAGGCGGCCGATTTGCAGGATGCGGGGCGGGGTGGCTGTGGTCATGGTTTCGTTGTACAGGGTTGCCGAAAAGCCCAGGGCCGCCCGTTGTGGCCCTGGTGTGGTTACCTTATGCCGCGCGCACGGCCTGGCGTGCCAGCAGCTTCCACTGGCCGCCTTGCTGTTGCCACACGCCCAGGATCTTGATCTGCACCTTGCCGGGCTTGCCCGAGTCGTTGGTGTCGGCCGTGAGGGTGTGGCGCACGATGGCGGTGCTGCCCACGACCTTGATGGTCTGGTCGGAGATGGCGATGGTCACGAAGTCGGACTTTCCTGCAACCAAGTCACCGATGAAACTGTCTTTGGTGTCCACGCGGTCGCTCGAGTGGCCGTAGCTCAGGTCGTCGGCGACGAGAGCAGTCAGCGCGGCGGGTGTGGGGTCAATCATGGCCACGCGCAGCTTTTCTGCCGCCGCTGCCACCAATGGCTCGGACGATGCCGAAGATGCGGCGAGTGCGCTGGCAGCGCAGCCCGTCAGTGCGGCAATGGCCACGGCGGCGGCCGTGGCGAGAACGAGTTGCTTGAACATCTTGTCTGTCTCCGTTGTGGTGTTGTGTTGGGGGATGTGCGTGCCACGACTGCACCACGCGCCTGTGCACGGCCAAGCGCGTAGTGGAATGCAACAAAACAAAGAAAAAGGGCCTGGCTTGCCAGGCCCTTTGGGGGCGCTTACTGCGGCCCGAGCTTGTCGATCAACGCCTTGAGCTCTTCCATCTCATGGGGCTTCAGGTCCACCAGCGGCGCACGCACCGGCCCACCGTCATGGCCCACGATGCGGGCACCCGCCTTGAT
>NZ_JAPCKI010000017.1 GCF_028680575.1 Acidovorax benzenivorans
CCACGCTCGGTCACCTGTTTGACGGCTTCTGCCTTGAACTCAGCCGGGTATCGCACTCTCTTCATTTCTCACTCTCCAGTTCAATTTCGACCTTGATAGGTGTCTATTGAACCGGGTGAAGTCCAAGGATCACGCATCCAGCAGTCGTGAGTCCCACGAACAGCAGAGCGACACCAACAACGAGTGCGGCAAGGGAAAACCAATGAATGAACTTCACGTACTTCCTTTCGATACATTGCGCGATGTCCGCTTCTGGCCGGATTCTGCCCCACGGCGAGGGGCGCTAGCGGGCCCAGAGCTGCCCTTGGCTAACCTACATTCTTGCAAGCATTGAGGGTCAATTGACCCGACTCGCTCTGGATTGGTCACAGGTTCGCAGCCATCCAAGATGACTACTTCACACTCAGTTCAAACTAGGCTCATTTTCTGCACACGAAAGGCTTCTACTATGCCTTTCATGCCAAAGCTCAAGCCGCCATCTCGTTTCCAATCTGTACTGGCTATCTTTGGTGCTGTCGTGTTTGCCAACGCTGCCCTGTGGGGGGTACTAAGTTCCAATTTAACAAGGGGAATTTATTCAGCAGACGCTGATTCGATAAGCATCCCCATCGGTTTCGCGTTCGCGGACTCAATGCTGATACTACTTTTGGGAGTCTCGGGATCACTGTTGCCCCAACGACGGATTGGATGGCGCATTGCGGCTTGCCTGTTGCTGTTAGTCGCCGGTTTACTTGGCACCGAGTTGGCCTACCGTTGGTTCTATCCAAATCACTATCTGGCAGGTTCGGCGTTTCTTCTTGTACCTATCGTGTGCGCGCTATCACTTTGGAAGCAATCAAGCGCTACACATCCTTGTTAGTACAACTTGCCCTTCCTCGTGGACGGCGGCTATTGGCCGTAAACAGACTTGCTCTGCTACCACCGCACCGGCGCCACATCATCACCCCAGAATATCCACCGCCGCGTCTCCACATACGGCGACGTGCCAATGGAGTGTGGGTCCATGCCCGCCTCGCTGCGCTCCAGCCGCACCAGATAGCCACCGTAGCTCGCTGCCCACAGAGTTTCTCCATCGGGGGATATGTCGATGGCGCTGATCGTGCTGCCGATGTGGTGGCGCCACAGGGTTTGACCCTCGTCGCTGAAGGCGTGCAGGTAGCCGTCAGCATCGCCCAGGATCACCTGGCCGGGTAGGGTGACAGAGGCGTATACGCGACAGCGTTCGTCCAGTGGTGGGGTGTCCTCGTCCGCCGCATCTTGTGGCGCCGCCCCGATGGGGATCGAGCAGGTACTGCCCCAATACAGATGGCATGAATTGGCAAACAGGCGTGTGCCGTCGTGCGAGAACACTGCATGGTGGGGGTAGGAAGATAGCGGCTCATGTTCGGCCACCACAGCGCCGCGCGCGTTCAGCAGGATATGGCGGCTGTCTTGGTCGCCCACGGCGATGTGGCGTTCGTCGGGCGACAGGGCCATGTGCAGCATGTCCAGCGCCAGCACCGTGACGGTCTCACCCGCAACCTCCTCATCCATCTGGTTCTTGGGCCAGGTGTAGGGGCCGTCTTCGTCGAACGTCTGCGGGTGCAGGCGTTGAATTGGGCTGTCACCACCTTGATCTGTGCGGGTCAGCAGATAGACCCCGGTGGGGTTGCGCAGCAGCACGCGCTGGCCGTCGTTGAAGGGGATGATTTCATCGCAGCGTTGCCCCTGCGGACCTGCGGAAACCTGTACCTGCGGTGGCAGGCCTTCGTTGCCGTGCGGCAGGGAAAATTGCGCGATCACGGGGCCATCCCATCCGTGGTGTGTGGTGATGTGCAGGCCGTCGCATTGGGCAAAGCAGCGGCGATCGGGCGAGCGGCCCAGGCCCTGGATGGTGGGCAGTAGCGTGTGCTCTGTGCCGTGCAGCAACACCCAGTGGACGTTGTCGTCATGGGCAGCGCCGATGCGCGCGACCACTCGGTCATCGTCCAACAAAAACACCGGGCCTATGAATTGCCCGGCCTTGGCGGCGCGCGCCACATACGCGTCCGGGGCAAAGGCAAAACGCTGGCGAAACCGCGCGGCAAGCTCTTCGTCGGCCCAGCCGCTCACCACGCGTGCCAGTTGCAGCACGGTGGGTGCATCGGCCTTGCGCGGGTCTTCGGGCAGGGCGTTGTCGTGTTCTTCGGCGCCGTTGTCTTCATCGCCGCCACCGGCTGTTGCCGAGGCCTCGGCGCGGTTGGCATCGTTGGCCAGCTGGTGTGCGCGGATGGCAGCTACATAGGCGTGCCCATCGGCCTGCCACTGCTCCGACAGCGTCATGAGTTCGACGGGAAACACGGCGGCATCCGGTAGATCGGGGGGCAATGGTGGGGTGGCCAGCAGTTGCACGGCGGCTTCGATGCGGCGGGCCTCGGCCTGTTGGGCCAGCGCCTCTTCATGCCGTGCTCGGATGCGGGCCTGCACCAGGCCATGAAAGCGCAGCAGGCGTGCAATGTGGTCGGCGGCGCAGCGGGGCAGGGGCGCGCGGCCGTCGCCCTGGCGCTGGGTGTAGCTGAACTCGACAACGGCAGGCCCTTCGCGCGCCTCGTCCACGTTGATCTGATAGGCGCTGTGGGCGTTGTCTTCGTCATCGCCCGGCGCGTCGTCACCGTTGCGCCAGCTGTATTTGAGCGCGCGGCCCCAGGGTTCGCCGTCGTGCATGCAGGGCTGGCGGGCACCCACCCAGACCTCGCCCTCCCAATAGCCGTTGCGGTCGCTGTCCCACCAGTCGTTGTACTGCTCAGTGAACACGGGCAGGCTGGTGCAGGCATCGATGTGCTCTGCCGTCAACGTGGCTTGCAGGCGCTGGTAGAGCGGGTAGCGCGCCCGGTGCTGGCCCACGGCCTTGCGCACATAGTCGAGCATGCCGCGCCAGGCGTTTTCGCAGGCCTTCCAGGCGTCGGGGTCGTGGCGGGTGTCTGTGGGGGCCGCCAGCACCTGCCAGTCGCCGGGCTTGCCCTGTGTGTAGCGGCGGTACAGCAGAGTGCGCTGCGCCGTGGTGGGCGCCACGCCGCGCCACACCTTGGCCGCCAACCGCTCCAGCCAGTTGCGGGGCGTGGGCACCTGCTCCACCGATAGGTAGAAGTCCCACGCTTTCCACACGGTGATGAACACATTGTCGTCGCGCGCGTCGCCTTCGTCATCCACATGCCGCTGGCACAGCGAAAAATCGGTCTGCTGGAACCAGCCGTAGGCTTTGTGTTCCTTGTGCGCAATCACCGGTGTGTGCACCACGGCCAGGATGTTTTCGATGCTGATGGCGTTGTCGGCACACAGGTCGTGGGCCATGGGCTGGTCGGCATCGATGTCAGCACTGCTGCGCACCGCGCTCTGGCCCGCCCGCACGGAGGCCAGCACCTGGCGGCGGTTGATCATGGCTGCCAGGCCGTCTTCGCCCGCGTCTACGCCGTCGTGGAACTCGGGGGCGAACACGGCGCCCACGAACTCGGCAGAGAACTCCGCACGGTGTGGCACACCGCGCACCTCATCCAGCAAAAACTCCACCTGCTCGGGGCCTTCAATGTGCAGGTGGTATTCGTCGGTGAACAGTGCCACCCGGGCCTGCAACCCGCCGCGCACGCGCAACTCGCCGTGGTTGTAGTGGCCCCACAGCAGCTCGTCCACGCGCAGCGTTCCCTGCACACACACCAGCTGCCCGCCGATCACTGCGTTGTGCAGGTGGGCGTTGCCGTTGACGATGAGATGCGTGGTGCCGTCGGTGTCGGCGCTGGTCAAGGCGCCGTCGATGCCCAGGTCTCCGTCCACCAGGATCAAAAAGGGCGCACGGGGCACGGGGGCGTTGCCGGGGCCATTCGACAGGTCTTGCAACCACTGGCGCAGCGGGCTGCCCTGGGCCAGAGGGGTGTCGAGGTGTAACGCGGGCCATTGCACCGCGCCCGTGATCCACAGCGCGGTTTCATTGGCCAGGGCTGCTGGGTCTTGCGCCAGGCGCTCGGCCATCCAGCAGTCAGGGGGGATGCGGTGGGCCACATCGGCCAGCGGGAAAAGTCGGGCAGTGGGCATGGTGCGGGGCGCAGAAGGGACTCAACCGGCGGGCATCGTACACCGCTGCCCAGCAATGATCTGGCTTTGCGCAGACAATGATGTGTCATCTTATTAATTCACCGCCATGACGCAGAACCCCCCCGTTTTTGAAGTCCTTCCCCGCGACCTCTCTGCCTACCGCCAGGGCAATGTCGGCATCGACTATGTGCACCGCTTCGAGTCGGGCAAACCCGGCCCCCATGTGCTCATCAACGCCCTCACACATGGCAACGAGATCTGCGGCATGGTGGCGGCTACCCACCTGCTGGACACGGGTGTGCGGCCCCTCATCGGCACGCTGACCATCAGCTTTGCCAACGTGGCCGCCTACGAATCGTTTGACCAGACCCGCCCGTTCGAGAGCCGCCAGCTGGTTCACAACCTCAACCGCATCTGGTCGGCGGCCGAGCTGGACGGCACGACAGACAGCCCTGAGCTGCAGCGCGCCCGCACCCTGCGCCCGGTGGTGGCTGCGGCCGATCACATCCTCGACATCCACTCCACCAGCCAGGACGTGCAGCCTTTCTGGGTGTACCCGGCTTACCCGCGCAATGCTGAGGTGGCGCTGGCGATTGGCCGCCCACCGGTGCACCTGGTGATGCCCAGTGGCCTGGGTTCGGGCACGCCGCTTATCCAGCACGGTCGCCACGGGCAGGCCGAGGGGGATGGTGTGGCGTTGGTCGTGGAGTGCGGTCAGCATTTCCGCCAGTCGGCGGCCGACATGGCCACGGCGGTGGCGCTGGACTTTCTGGCGCACTTCGGCCTCATCGCACCGGTGGCTAGCCGGCCCGCACCCGCCGAGCAACGCCGGTACGAGCTGCTGGAGACCTGCATGGTGCGCACTGCGGGCTTCCGTTTCACGCGGCCCCTGCTCGGGTTTGAGGTGTTTGCCAAGGGCGACCTCATTGCCACCGATGGCCCGCATGAGATCCGCGCGCTGTGCGACGACTGCACCATCCTCATGCCCACCCGCGAACCCATCGTGGGCCGCGAAGCGGTGTACCTCACGCGGCCGATCTGACCCTGGTACGGCGTCAGGCCGTCTACGGGCGCGTCGTCCGCAGGTCTGGATGCGGTGGCCTGACGTCGTTCAAGGAGGAACCACCGCCTGTGTGCGCTCCTGGCGCACCAGGTACAGGCCGCTGCCGATGATGATGGCGCCGCCCAGCAGCGTGCTGTAGCCTGGGACCGTCTGCCACAGCACCCAGTCCAGCCCCATGCCCCAGGCCAGCGCCGTGTATTCAAACGGCGCCACCACGGAAGCCTGCCCGTGGCGAAAGGCCTCGGTGATGGCCAACTGGCCCGCAAACCCTGTGATGGCGAGCCCCGCCACCAAAGGCCAGTGCGCCTGCGCCACGCCCACCCAGTGCGGCCAGGCCAGCGCGCCTGCACCCAGTGCCAGCAGCGTGGTGGTCCAGAACACCAGGCTGGCGCTGGAGTCGGTGCGGGTGAGCATGCGACCCGTGATGGCCGACACCGCATAACACGTGGCTGCCGCCAGCACGGCCAGCGCGCCCAGGGTAAAGAACGCCTCCTGGTTGGGCCGCAGAGCCACCAGCACGCCCACCATGCCCAGCGCAATGGCGACCCAGTGGGCAGCGCGCACTTTCTCGCGCAGCACCACGGTGGACAGCGCAGTGATGAGCAGCGGCGCAATGAAAAACAGCGTGTAGGCCTCGGCCAGCGCCAGTTCGCGGATGGCAAACGCAAACAGTGCCAGCATGGCCACGTTGAGCCCGCCACGCAGCAAGTGCAGGGGCCAGCGCACCTTGAGCAGCCGTGGCACCTCGCCACGCCACAGCGCATACAAGGCCACCAGCGGCAACGCGGCCCAGCCCCGCAGCGCCGCCACCTGCATGGCGGGGTAGTGGGCGGTCAGCGTCTTGAGCAATGCATCCATCAGCGAAAAGAACCCCACGGCAGCCACCATGGCGATGATGCCGCGCAGGTTGCCCGAGGGCCGTGCAAGGCCTGTGGAGGTGTTGCGCTGTGCGTCAGACATTGTGTGACCCAGCGGCTGCACGCCTGTTGGCAAAGCATCGCTGGCGGTAACGGGTGGCGGAGACCTCGGCGGCAAGAATGCGTGACGACGGCGGGCGTAGCAAGTGCATGGGGATGGTGGCCCTGCTAGGCCGGCGCGTGTGGTGGCCAGGCCGTTGCAGGGTGCGTGCGGCAAGGCCAAAAAGTGTAGCGCAGCCCTGCCGCTCCAAAGGCCGAGCCAGGTGGCTAAGGAGGGGGCGCAGGCGCGGGGGCGCCAAGGGCGTTCGCGGCGCCGTCCACCTGGGCCAGTGTGGCGTCCAGCAACGCCAGGGCCCGCACAAAGTCGAACCCGTCGATAGCCTGTGCCAAGGCCTGGGCGCGGTCCGGGTAGTGTTGCAGCATGGCCGGATGCAGCTCTGCATAGGCAGCGCTGGCATCCAGGTCGTCACTGGCCAGCAAAGGCCGGATTTTGCGCAGGCCATCTTGCAGGTGCGCGGCGTCAGTGGCGGGTGCGGTGCCCGCTACATCGGTGGCCTCCACCACAAAATGCAGGGACTGCACCAGTTGCTGGAGCCTCACATCCAGACTATGCAGGGCCTGCGCGGTGGCGTCGTCGCGGCCATCATGCTGTGGTGCTGCCTGCAACTTTGCCTCGGCCTGCTGCGCTGCCACCTGCAGGCCCGTGAGACCTGCCGTGCCCGCCAGGCCTTTGAGCGTGTGCACGATGCGCTGTGTTTCTGCCAGGTCACCGGTTTGCCACGCCTGCAGCGCGTTCTGGGCGTCCTGGTGGTGCTCGACCACGATGCGTTGCAGCAGCCGCACCAGGGCGGCAAAGTTGTTGCCTAGTGAGCGCAAGCCCTGCCGCATCTGAAAGCCTGCCACCGCCTGGAGCTGCGTGCGCATATGCGCTTCGTTTGCCAGTGCGGGGGGGGAGGGCGCAATTGCAGGGGGCGCAGGCGTGCCCGCAGCTTCAACCGCACCGGGCAGCAGGCGCGCCAGCACGCGCGCCAGTTGCGCAGGGTCCACCGGCTTGGGCAGGTGGTCGTTCATGCCTGCGGCCAGTGCGGCCGCGCGGTCTTCGGCGAAGGCGTTGGCCGTCATGGCCACGATGGGGGTCTGCGAGTGGCCCGGCAGCGCGCGGATCTGGCGGGTGGCTTGCAAGCCGTCCAGATGGGGCATCTGGATGTCCATCAGGATCAGGTCGTAGTGCTGCTGGCTGGCCAGTTCCACGGCAATCAGGCCATCGCCCGCCACGTCCACTGCAAAACCCAGTTGCCGCAACAGCTCACTCGCCACCTCCTGATTCAGTGCGTTGTCTTCGGCCAGCAGCAGGCGCAGCCCCGGGGTGAAATGCACGGGCTCATCGGTGGTCAGTGGGGGCGGCGGTGCTTCTGGTGTCTGGGCTCGGTTCCAGACGCGCAGCAGCACTTCCTCCAGCGCAGTGGGCAGCACTGGCTTGGGCAAAAAGGCGCCAAAGGGGCCCGCATCCACCTCATCGGCAGGGCAGCTCAGGCTGCCGCTGACCAGAATGCAGGCGGGGCGGTGCTGCAGCGGCATGGCGCAAATCTGGTGCCAGGTTTGGGTGCCGTTCAGGCCCGGCATCAGCCAGTCGGTGAGCACCAGCTCATACGGGTCGCCCACCTCGTCGGCCTGCGCTACGGCCTGCAGGGCCAGCGCGCCCGACGACACCGCGTCGGCCCGGGCACCCAGATGGGTGAGCATGTCGGCCAGCAGCTCGCGGGCCTCTTCCATGTCATCGACCACCAGAACGCGGGTGCCGGGCGGCAAGGCCTGCACGTTTTGGGGGGCTGCGGCCTGAGCGCTGATGCCGAAGGGGGCCTCGAACCAGAAGGTACTGCCCTTGCCAAGCTCGCTGCGCACCCCGACCTGCCCGCCCATGAGGTTGGACAGTCGGCGTGAGATGGCCAGCCCCAGGCCCGTGCCTCCATGGGTGCGGGTGGTGGATACATCGGCCTGCTGGAACGCAAGGAAGAGCTTGCTCTGCTGTTCCTGGCTCAGGCCGATGCCGGTGTCGCGCACTTCGAAGCGCAAGCGCACCTGGTCGCCTTCGCTGCGGGTGACAAAAGCGTGCAACGACACACTGCCGCGTTCGGTGAACTTGACCGCGTTGCCCATGAAGTTGGTCAGGATCTGCCCTAACCGCACTCCATCCCCATGCAGGATGGGCGGAACCCCCTTCAGCTCGGCCATCACCTCCAGGCCTTTGGCCTCGGCCTTGTCGCCGGTGATGGTGAACACGTTGCTCACCACCTTCTCCAGCTCGAAATCGGTGGGGTCCAGGGCCATCTTGCCCGCTTCGATCTTGGAAAAGTCCAGGATGTCGTTGATGACGGCCAGCAGGTGCATGGCGGCGCCCGACACCTTGTTCAGTTGCTGGCGCTGGTGCGGGTTTGTGGTGTCGCGCTGGATCAGGTGGGTCAGGCCGATGATGGCGTTCATGGGCGTGCGAATTTCGTGGCTCATGTTGGCCAGGAAGGCGCTCTTGGCCTGACTGGCCTCATCGGCCATCGCCTTGGCGCTGCGCAGCTGCGCATTGGTGTGCTGCAGCTCCAGCGTTTGCTGGGCCAGTGCCTGGCTGGTCTTTTCGAGGTCGAGCGTGCGTTCGGCCACCAGTTGTTCCAGTTCGTCACGGTAGCGGGTCAGTTCGCGCTCGGACTGCTTGCGGTTGGTGATGTCCACCCAGATGCCGGTCATGCAGTCGCGGTCATGCATGTGCAGCGGGCGCATGGACACCCAGAAATCCCGGATGTTGCCGTTCTTGTCGCGCCGCTGGGTCTCAAAGTCCTGGCCGCCCTCGGCCAGGATCTGCTGGAGCTTTTCATCGACCTTCCTGGTGTCGGGGTCCAGCTGCAGGTCGTACAGGCTCATCTGCGAAAACTCTTCACGCGTGTAGCCCAGCGATTCATTTGTGGCGTCGTTAAAGCTGACGAATTGCAGGGTTTGCATGTCCAGCACCACGATGCCAATGGGGGCCTGGCTGACGATGTTGACGTGCAGCTCCTCGCGGTCGTGGAGTTCGGTCAGTGCCAGGCGGCGTTCGTCCTGCGTCTTTTGAAAGGCCAGCACGGTATCTGCCATATCTCCAATGAGCGTGCCTTTGCGCGCGGCCACGGTCTTGATCTGGACAAAGGTTTTGTAGTCGCTGAACCCACTTTCGCCGCGCGCCAGTTTTTGCAGAATGTGGTTGAGCCGGTCCAGCTGCTGGGAGGTGGACCGCGACATTGCAAACCACAGGGCCAGAAACACCAGCGCTGCCAGCGTGCTGTACACCAGCACCTGGTTGTGAAAGTTCTGCAGTTCCTGGCGCGTGTCTGCTGCGTTCTGGATCGCATGGTCCATAAAGGTCTTGGCGATGTCGCCCATGCGCAGGGCGAAGGCACCGTAGTACGCCGTAGCGCTGATCAGGTGTTCGCCCGCCAGCGACTGGTCGATGGACATCTGGTCCGAGCTCATCAGTGCAAACTGGCGAAACTCCTGGAACGCGCTCAGCGCGGCGGGGTAGTGGGGCTGCACATGCGGGAAGTCATGGGTGGTGGTCAGCGCGGTCAGGTCTTTTTCGAGCGCGGCCATTTCATCCACGATGAGCGAGTGCAACTGGTAGGCCTGCGCCTCATCGACCCGTCGGGCCTTGGAGGCGGCCAGGGTCTGGGCCAGGCGCAGCTTGATCTCCAGCAGCTTGCGGCTGATGGCTTCGGCCTTGGCGGCGACCTGAATGTCCTCTTCCTGGGTCTGCAGCGCCTTCAGTTGAACCGTCTGGGTGCGCTGCTGCACCGCGTACTCCACCCCCGTGCTTAACAACAATGCCAGCACCACCGGCAAGAAAAATCGCAAAAAAAAGCGTTGACGTTTGAGCAGGGGAAGCATTGGGTACGGCGTGCGCTGGGTGGGATCAGTGTTTGGGATTGGGGGGGAGCAAGGTGCTCCAGTGCGACGGGGGAATGCTGCCCAGGTATTCGAAGCGGGACTGCCCCAGCGGGCGCAGCACCACCACGGTTCCTTCGGGTTTGACGAAATAGCCCATCAGGTCGGCCATGTTGGGGGCGTGCGCCACGATGACGCGGTTGGTGCCATCGGGGACGGGTGCAGACACCAGGGCCCGGGTGGCGGCAATCACGGGTTTTTTTTGCTCGCTGGTCAGGTTGGCGGTGTAGGCCAGCAGGGGCTCTGCACGCAACAACTGGGGTTGGGAGGCAAAGGTGAGCTGTGCGCTCTCGCGGGCCCGGCACAGTGGGCTGTGGATGACCTCACCCACCGGAACGCGCGCCCGCTGCAAGATGAGGCCCAACTCGCGCGCCTGCTGGCGTCCTTCGTCGCTGAGCACCCGCTGGGTGCTGCAGTCGTTCAGGTCCACCTGCGGAGCCCGGTCGGCCCGCGTGCCGTCGGTGACGCCATGGCGCAGGTACAGCACAAAGCCACCGTTGCGCAGCTGGGCGAGCAGTGCTGCATCCGCCAACTTTTCTTGAAAGGCCGGGGCCTGGCCAGCAGCACTACCTGCCCATGCCGTCATGCACGCTAGCGCCGTTCGGGCCAGGCGGTGCTGTGGTTTGGCTGCAGGTGGGCGGTGGGGTGGCATGGTTCAGTCCTCGGCGGGCGTCACGGGGTGGTCGGAAAATCGCTCGGCAACGACGGCAAGCTGCGGGACCATCTCCAGAAAAGCGTCGCAGATGTCGGGGTCGAAGTGTTCCCCACGGCCATTGCGGATGATGTTCACCGCATCGCCCAGCGTGAAGGCGCGCTTGTAGTGGCGGCGCGAGATCAGCGCGTCAAACACATCGGCGATGGCCATCAGCCGCGCGGGCAACGGTATGGCGTCGCCCTGCAGGCCTTCGGGGTAGCCTGAGCCGTCCCACTTTTCGTGATGGCTCGCTGCGATCTGGCGTGCGGTTTCCAAAAACTGCAGTGCCGGGTCGCCCAGCGCGGCATGGGCAGAAAAATGTTTGCTGCGACTGATCTCCAGCACGCTGCGAATGGCCTCCTCGATGGCGTCGGCGCCAATGCGGGCATGGGTTTTCATCACCTCAAACTCCTCGGGGGTGAGGCGTCCGGGCTTGAGCAAGATGGCGTCAGGGATGCCCACCTTGCCAATGTCGTGCAACGGCGCTGCCTTGGCGATCTGCTGGCGTTGGGGGGCGCTGCCCAGCAGGTGCTGAAAGCGCGGATGGCCCTGCAGGTGCAGCATCAGCACCTCGATATATGCCTGTGTGCGGTGCAGGTGGTTGCCGGTTTCGTTGTCGCGCTTTTCAGCCAGCGTGGCCATGGCGTGCAGGCTGAAGTCCTTGATGAGTTCGTTCTCGGCCATGCGCCGTTGCACTTCGGCGTCCAGGTAGCTGTTCTGGTCGGCCAGCCAGTCGCGCGCGGCCTTGAGCTCCAGATGGGTGCGCACCCGCGCCAGCAGCACTGCGGGCTTGATGGGCTTGGCCACGTAGTCCACGGCACCCGCCCGCAGGCCCCGCTCCTCATCCGAACTGTCGTCCAGGGCTGTCACAAAGATCACGGGGATCTCGCGGGTCTCGGGCGCCGCGCGCAGCGCCGCCAGAACCTCATAGCCGTCCATCTCCGGCATCATCACATCGAGCAGGATGATGTCGGGCACGGGCTGGGTATGGGCCACCTGCAAGGCCCGTTGCCCCGAGTTGGCCACCCGCACCTGGTAGTGAGGGCGCAGCAATTGGCCAATCACGGTCAGGTTTTCGCGGATGTCGTCCACAACCAGCACCGTCTTGAGCAAGGCTTTGTCATCGGCGGATAAGAGCATGGTCGTGGTGCTTTCGGGCTTCCTCGGCAGAACAGAGGGCAAAAGGTGCGGCAGGGTAACTACATGTTACCGGTGTTCTCTGTGTCGGGCCGCGTTTGTTCGCGCTGCTTGGTGGTGCCCGTGGGGTGCTGGCTTGCCGCCGCAGCGCACCCATGGCGGGGCTGCGCAGTACGTCGGCACCGGCGCCTCAGCCGAACGATCGCGCCGTGCCCATCGTACCCATGCGTTGGCTGATGGCAAAAAACTCCGCCACCGTGTCGTCAATGATCTGCTGCGCTGTCTTGACGGATTCGATGAGCCCCGCCGTCTGGCCCGCCAGTGCAGGGGCTGCCTCCATGTCGCCGTCAAAGTACACCCGCTGAATGCCTGCAAAACTGTCTGCGGGCATGAGGCCTGCCTCATGGATGGCCTGCGTGCGCTGAGATTTGAGCGCGCGGATGCAGGGGCTGGCCTTGGTGTTGAGCATCCAGGTGCCGGTCACGCCCGCATCAACGATGGCGTTCTTGTAGTTGGCGTGCACGGGGCTCTCGGCGCAGCTCACAAATCGTGTGCCCATCTGCACAGCCTCGGCCCCCAGCGCAAAGGCTGCCGCCATGCCGCGCCCGTCGCAAATGCCACCGGCTGCCACCAGTGGCACGTCCACCCGCGCGCGGATCGCCTGCAGCAGCACCAGGGTGGAGACCTCTTCAGGGTTCTTGAAGCCGCCACCCTCGCCGCCTTCGACCACCAGGCCGTCAATGCCAGCGTCCACGCACTTCAGCGCGGCGTCCACCGTGGGCACCGCGTGGTACACGGTGATGCCCGCATCCTTGAGCGGCGCAATGAACTTGGCCGGGCTGCCGGCCGAGGTGGTCACAAATTTCACGCCCGACGCACAGACAAAGCGCAGCATGGCGTCGTCCTTCAAAAAGCGGATGGGCAGGTTCACGCCAAACGGCAGGCCCAGCGCGCTCATCTTCGTGATCTCGGCCTGGCAGTTGGCCGTTTCGCCGGACGATGTCTCGATGATGCCCAAGCCGCCCGCGCGGGACACCGCCGAGGCCAGCTGCGTGCGCGCTATCCAGCCCATGGGCGCCTGGATGATGGGGTAGCGCGCACCGGTGTGGGCAAGGACGCGGTTGGCGGCGGGTGCGGTCATGGGCAGAGTCTCCTGATTTTTGGGATTGCCCATTATTTCGACGGGTGTGCCGTCGCCGTGTCGCCCGCGTTACGGGGCTACGCTGGGTGTCTCCTCCCAGGGCAACCGTGCAAACAGGTGTTGCCAGTCGGCGCTGGGCAGAACGGAGGAAATGTCGGCGGGGTCGTGCCCACCGCCCCAGCCCGCAGGTCCTGGCCATTGCAGCCCGCTGTCAAACGCCATCGCAACGCCCGACACCGGGTGGGGCACTGTCAGCTGCCAGGCATGCAGCCACAGCCTTTGTTGCCCCAGCCGCTCGGCCCACCAGCGGTTGAGGGGGCCTTTGCCGTGTGTGGCGTCGCCGATGATGGGGTGCGCCAGGTGCTTCAAATGGCGGCGGATCTGGTGCCGCCGCCCGGTGGTGGGGAGGGCCTCGACCAGCGAGGCGCGCGTGGTGGCAAAACGCGCATCGCAGGCCTCGGGCAGCGTGAGCTGCGCCAGGCGCCGAAAGCGCGTGTGGGCTTCCTGCACGGCCGCATCGGCAGGGGCGTCGTCGGGTTTGAGCGCATGGTCCACCTCAATGGCCTCGGGTGCCCAGCCGCGCACCATGGCCAGGTAGCGCTTGCGCGTGGCGCCGTGCTCAAAGGCTTGCGACAGAGCGCGTGCCGCATCGCTGTGGAGCGCCATCACCAGCACGCCGCAGGTGCCCTTGTCCAGCCGGTGCACGGGGAACACATGTTGGCCCAACTGGTCGCGCAGCGTCTGCATCACAAACCGTGTTTCGCCCGCGTCCAGCCCCGTGCGGTGCACCAGCCAGCCCGCAGGCTTGTAGACGGCCACCATGTGCTCGTCGCGCCAGAGGATGTGCAGGGGATGGTGCATGAAAGAAGGCGCGGCCGCCGGGGAAGGCAGGGAACGATAAGGGAAGGCGCGGATTGTGCCGCACGCGCTGCTGCCTACACTGGCCTGGCTCAACCCCCACAAAGGATGCCCCGGTATGTCCGCTGGAGACTGGAAAGACATGTACGCAGCAGCCGTGGCGGGCGACCTGGCGCTGGTGCACCACCACATCAGCGCGGGCGTCAACCCCAACTACCAGCATCCCGAGATTTTGTGCACGCCGCTGGTGGCGAGTCTGATCCACGGCCACAGCGCCATCGCGCACTACCTGCTGGCGCATGGGGCGGACCCAGAGCTCAAGTCCGACTTTGATGACATGACGCCCCTGCAGGCTGCCCGGCGCCATCAGCGCAGCGAGTTCATTGCGCTGCTGCAAGCGCAGGGCGCCAAGGACGAGAAAAAACCGTTCTGGTGGCGCTGGTTGCCAATCTAGACTCCCCCCTGAGTCGCTTCGCGCCTCCGTGCCGTCGCCCGTGCGGCGGGGGGGCCTTGCACGGCGGCACTGGCCTGGGCCACGCCAGTTTCAGCGAGGTGTTTGGAAAGGTTGCGCCGCTTCTTTCGCCCGCATCTTGGCGGCGATGTACTCGCCGTGCGTCACATGCAGCAACCCGGCCACCTTGCTGATGGTGTGGTTCTCGTTGGCGTCGATGTGGGCGTCGGCATAGGCCACCTGCCACATGGCTTCGACCAGCTGGATCTTCTGGTCCTGGGTGAAGTGCTCGTTCAGGCTGCTGGTAAAGCGCTGGTAGTCGTAGGCCGTTTTGGACGTGGTCACGGCCAGCTCCAGCAGGCGCTCCAGCTCATCGTCGCTCAGCGCAAATTTGCTGCGCAGCGCGGTCACCATGGTGGTGCGCTCGGCCTCGTCCATCGATGATTCGGACCGGACCACCTCCACCAGCAGCACGGCGGCTGCCAGTTGCACGGCATGCGCACGCGCGGTGGGCGACTGGGAGGGCGTGGGCTGCGTGAAGCTGTCAAACAGGTCTTTGAGGGTTCGGAACATCGGGTGCTTTTCGGTGTGCGGAGCGGATGGAGGTGGATGTGTGGCCGGGCCGGTTGGTTCCCGCAGGGCGCTCTTGCTGCGCACTTCGCGCTCGGTGCGACCTGCGCCCCCGGCGACAATCGGGGGGCATGACGAAGAAAACCATACTCCCCCTGCAACTGCTGGTTGCCCCCGACAAGAACGACCCTGCGCCGCTGATCCTCTACCACGGGCGCAATTGCCCTGATGGCTTTGGCGCGGCGCTGGCAGCATGGCTGTACTACGGCGACCAGGCCGAATACGTGGGGCTGGACCACGGCGATGTCAAGTCCGTGGACGACCTGCCGCCCCTGCAAGGCCGCGCGGTCTACATCCTGGACTTCTCGTTTGCCACCGAGGTGATGGCGGCCATCGACGAGCGCGCTGCCAAGCTGGTGATGCTGGACCACCACAAGAGCGCTGCCGAAAAGCTCACTGGCTTTGCCTGCCGCTGCGGTGTGGTGCACTTCGACATGAACAAGTCGGGTGCGCGCCTGGCGTGGGAGTTCTTTCACCCGCACGCACCCATCCCCGCGCTGCTGAAGTACGTGGAAGACCGCGACATCTGGAAGTGGGAGTTTGCCGAGAGCGCCGCGTTTCTGTCGGCTCTGGACATGGAAGAGCAAGGCTTTGCGCGCTGGCGCGAGATTGCCGACTTCACGCCCGAGCAGCTTCAACAGTTCATGGTGCGCGGCGAGGCCATGGACGAGAAGTACCGCAAGCTCTGCGCCGACATTGCCGAAGGCGCGCAGCCACTGGTGTTCAACGGCATTGCGGGCCTGATGGTCAATGCCCCCGGCATGTTCCACAGCCTGGTGGGTGACATCCTCTCGGCCAAAACGGGCACCTTTGCACTGATGTGGAGTGCGGGCGACAAGGGCGTGAAGGTGGGGCTGCGCGCGCAGCGCAACTTTGACTGCATTGCCTTGGCCGAAAGCATGGGCGGCGGCGGCCATGCGCAGGCCTGTGGTTTCAAGATGAAGGTGGAGCGCTTGCCCGAGCTGCTCACGGGCACGTTCAATGCCTGATGTAACGATGAATTTTGAATGAAAATGGCTGCTACCGCTTTGTGGATAAGCGCTGGCAGCTATCAAAATAGTAGTTTCTGAGTTCGGCGGGGCGCGGCCTACTGTGCTGGGCCAGTCGCTTGCGCCGCCTCTTCAAACCGGTCCACCTTGCGCAGCTGCTGGAACGCCAACATCCAGCCTCCCACCACACCCAGCGTGCACAGGCCGCCCACCACGGCGGCGGGCACCACGCCAAACCACGATGCGCTGGTGCCCGCGCGAAACTCGCCCAGTTCGTTGGACGAGCCGATGAACAACATGTTCACCGCGTTCACCCGTCCGCGCATGGTGTCGGGCGTGGAGAACTGCACCAGCGCGCCTCGGATGTACACGCTCACCATGTCGGCCGCGCCCGCCACCAGCAGCGCCGCAAACGACAGCCAGAACAGCGTGGACAGCGCAAACACCAGGTTGGCCACGCCAAACACCGCCACGGCGATGAACATGGTGCGGCCCACGTGGCGGTTGAAGGGCCGCATGCTCAGGTACAGCCCGGCGCTGACTTCACCCACGGCCATGGCGCTGCGCAGCGCGCCCAGGCCTGCCGGGCCCACATGCAGCACTTCTTGCGCATAGATGGGCAGCAGCGCCACCACGCCACCCAGCAACACGGCAAACAAGTCCAGCGAAATGGTGCCCAAAATGATTGGCCGCGTGCGGATGAAGGTGATGCCCGCGCCAAAGCGCTCGAACATCGTGCCCTGCATGGGGCCGGGCGCCGTGGCATGGGCCACCACCACGCGCAGCAGCAGTGCCACGCCCAGCACAAAACACGCGCAGCAGATGGCATAGGTCAGCTCGCCACCGCCCAGTGCGTACAGCAGCCCGCCCAGCAGCGGCCCGCCAATGCTGGCCACACGCATCAGCATGCTGTTGGCGGCAATGGCCTGCGCCAGCTGGGCGCGCGGCACGATCTGCGGCAACAGGCTCTGCATGGCCGGGCCCGAAAAAGCGCGTGCACAGCCATACAGCACCAGCACGGCATAGATGCCCGCCACACCGCTGCTGCCGTGGCCGGACAGCCACCAGAGCAGGGCGCTGCACACCGCGCCCACTGACCAGGCGATTGCCAGGATGCGCTTGCGGTCAAAGCGGTCGATCAGGTCGCCCGCTGGCAGTAGCAGGGCCAGCATGGGCAGAAACTGCGCCAGTCCCACATAGGCCAATGCCAGCGGCTGCCGCGTCAGGTCGTACACCTGCCAGGCCACCACCACGGCCTGTACCTGGGTGGCCACCACGGCCACCACGCGGGCGATCAGAAACGAAACAAAACCGGAGTGGCGGTAGACGCTTTCGGGCGTGGCGCCGGCATCAGGTGCGGGTGGTGCGGAGGGCGGGGCAGAAGGGGCTGTCACAGAGCGGGGCGAGGCAAGAGGTTGGCGGAGAAAGCAGAAAACCAGAGCACAGAAGCGAGGGGTGCAGCTGCCAAAGTGCAGTTTGCAGGGAGCCCTGGGCGGCCGATGCGAATCGGTGCGCAAAGGCAAGCAACCGCAAGCAAAGGCAAGCGGGCGATGCTATCGGTTTCGGGCCATGTCTGCTGAGCGTGCGGCGCCGCTCAACGCGTGCGCCGGTGCCGGTAGTCCCACGGCGCCAGGGGCCGCTTCTGTGACCACAACCCTGTTGCGTTGCTGCGTGCCTGGCGCTGCAATGTCACCAACTGCGGCCGGGATTCGGCGTAGGGTGTGTACACCCAGGCCAGGCCCGCGCGCACCTGGGCGGTGGCCACATCGGTGCTGCCGCAGCGCACATGGGCCACCGTGCGACCGTAGCTGTCTTCGTCCACCGGCTGCAAGGTGGCGCGCTGCCTGAAGCACAGCCGCGCCAGGTTCTGCCGCGACTTCTGTCCAAAGGCCTGGCGCGACTCAGGCGCATCGATGGCGGCAATGCGCACCTTCACCTGCTGGTAGGCACCGGGCGCACCGCAGCGGGCAGTGAGGGTATCGCCGTCGCTGATGGCGACGACGAGGCAGAGCAGGGAAGCAAGGGGCACGGCAGAAGGGGGGGGTGAGACGGGCAGTGAAAGGTGCGGAAGATGGCAGGTGACGGTTTTTTGTGTCAAATTGCCTCTTTGTGCTTGATGGATAAGCGCGAATAGCTATCAATAGTGTAGCATTTTGAGGGGCGACCTCTGCGGGCTGCTGCAAATTGACATCTTGAAGCGTGCGATGCCCGAAATGGTGTGCAGGGCGCGCCTGCAGGGGGGCTGTTGCCGCCGCGCCTTCGGCCCTTCCATGCGAAAGGGCGTTGTGCCGGGCCGGGCGAGGGGCTTTTTAGAATCAGCGGGAACCGGGTTTGGTGCAGACTGTCAGAACTCCATGGCAGCAGTCCCGCGATGGCGACTGGAAATGCCCCCGCAATGACGATTTTCTTGATGATGTTGATGACCCCGAAGGAGTGCCCACCCTTGCGTTTCCGCCTTTTCCCGACCCGTTTCACTGTTCGTTCTGGCGTTGCTGCAGGTGGCGTGGCCCTGGCCGTGTTGTTGGCTGGCTGTGCGAGCACCACGCCCAAGACGTTTGGGGTGCAGGAAAGTTTTGGTTCGGTGGCCACCTACTCGCGCCTGTTTGACGCCACGCCCCAGCAGACGTGCGAGGCATCGCGCCGCGCGCTGCTGAGTCAGGGCTTCATCATCTCCACCCACCAGCCGGAGATGGTGGAGGGTAAAAAAAGCTTTCAGCCCGAAGCCGAATCGCACCTGCAGATGGTGGTGCGCGTGGTGTGTGTGCCCGAGGCCAATGACGGCAAGGTCAGCCTGGGCTTTGTGACGGCGCTGCAGGACACCTATGCCCTGCGCAAGACCAACAACTCCGCCAGCTTGGGGGTGGGCGCCATCGGCTCGGTGTCGCTGCCGGTGTCTTCCAGCAGCGAATCGCTGGTCAAAGTGGGCAGCGAGACCATCTCCAAGGACACGTTCTACGAGAGCTTCTTCGACCTGGTCAAACGCTATCTCGTGATAGACCAGGCGCAAGCCATCGGCGGCTGACGTTGAAGGCCTGGGCGCTGGTTGCGGCGCCCTCTGCGGGCATGGAACGCGCGCTGCACCACGCCCCTGCCGCCCGTTTTTACTCAATGCGCCAGCGCACCACCTGCTCCCATCCCTGCGGCCAGTCGCCCAGGCCGCTGTCGGCATTGACGTGGCCCAGCGCGCCCAGCACCACATGCTCGGCGCTCCAGGCGTGCGCGCGCTGGGCTGAAAAAGCGGGGGTGGAATATGGGTCGCTGGTGCTGCTCATCAGCACCCGCCTTGGCAAGACGGGCAGGGCGGGCAGCGTCGGGGGCAGTGGGGCAAATCCCTTGGCATCTGCCGGAAAATTCGGCCCGTCGGGGTCTGGCACCGCCACCAGCAGCAGCGCATGCACGGGCCGGTGGTGGCGTGCGGCCCAGTGCACCGCCACCAGACAGCCCAGGCTGTGTGCCACCAGGATAGGGGGCTGGGGCGATGCGGCAATGGTGTCGTCCAGCGTGCGCACCCAGGTGTCGCAATCGGGGTGGTCCCAGTCTGCCTGCTGCACCCGCGCCACGCCCGCGTGCCGGGTTTGCCACAATGACTGCCAATGCTGGGGGCCCGAGTTGTAGATGCCCGGAATGAGCAAAACAGGTCGCGTCGTCATCAAACTTCCTTGTTGTCAAAGCAGATCCATCACTGCCCGCCCACGATAGAAAACCGCCGTTGGTTCGACCAGTGGAAGCCATCGGAAATCGCCCGCCCAAACCTTGAAGTCATCGCAAAAGTCAAAGGAAGCATTGCAGTGGAACTGGACAAAAAAGACCGGCAGATCCTCATGGCCCTGCAGCACGATGCGCGGCAAAGCCTGTCGGCGCTGGGCAAGCAGATCGGCCTGTCTCAGCCTGCGATGAGCGAGCGTGTCAAAAAGCTCGAAGACGCGGGCGTGATTGCAGGCTACGCCGCCCGAATCAACCTGGCTGCCGTGGGCCTGGGCCTGCAGGCCGTGGTGCGGGTGCGCACCACGCACGAACACATCCAGCGCTACGTCGAACTGTTTCAGACCATGCCGGAGGTGCTGGATGCTGTGCGGGTGACGGGTGAAGACTGTTTTGTAGTGCGCTGCGCGTTTGGCCAGCCGGCTGAACTGGAGCGCGTAGTGGATGCGCTCGCGGCGTTTGGCAGCGTGTCCACATCGCTGGTGCTGTCGCACCCGGTGAACAAGGTGGTGCCGCTGGGGTGAGCCGCCTTGGTGCAAAAAATGCCGCTGGCGCTTGATGGATAAGCGCAAATAGCTATGAAAATAATAGCTATTGTCTCAATGCCGAAGCCTGTGGCACCTTGTACCTCAGCTCTGCAAAGATGCCGCCCAGCGTGGTGACCGATTGCAGGCGCAGCGCTGGTTGTTTGATCCGGCGCGGCAACAGCGGCGTGCCCGCACCCAGCGTGACGGGGGCCATCTGCACGATCAACTCATCGAGCAGGCCTGCGCCGTAAAACTGCCCCACCAGGTCACCCCCGCCCACGATCCACACATTGCGCCCCGCTGCGGCCTGCACCATGGCCCGGTGCACGGGCTGCACATTGCCGCGCACAAAGCGCACATCAGCGGCCGCAATGCTGCGCAGCGTGCGTGTGCTGAACACCCAGGTGGGCTGTGTGTAAGGCCAGGGCTGGCCTGCGTCGATGGCGTGTTGCAGCATCCATTCGTAGGTGTGCGATCCCATGGCCAGCGCGCCCACGTCGCGGATGAATGCCGGGTAGCTGGAGCCCTCGATCTCGCCAAACTGCAGCAGCCAGCCAAGGTCATGGTCGGGCGTGGCGAGGAAGCCGTCGAGGCTGGATGCGCCGTAGAACTGGGTGTCATGCGCTGTCCTTCCGATCGTTGTGCCAGCTGGGAAATGTGTCGATGGCTGGTGACAACGTACCGGCAGCAATGTCGCTCCACGCAGGCGTTGTACGCGACTTTCAACGCCGTTGAACTGTCTGTCCGCTCGCGTGTTCGCGCGAATAGCGTTTTAGATCGCTGACGCGTCAATTTTCAAATTGTATTTGGACAATTAATGGTCGTATTTGACAATAATTGTCGAAAAATTGAGACTGCATGCACCGCCACAGAGAGCCCATGCAGCCATGAAAAGTCTGACCGAATACACCAGCTACGCAGATGCCCAGACCCACTTTGCGCCCGAGCGTTTGTGGGATCTTTTTGATGGAGACCGGACCGCGTTCAACATCGCACATGAGTGTGTGGACCGCCACGCCGGTGCGGGCCGCGATGCGGTGATCGTCTGCCGTGCCGACGGCGTGGACGAGACCATCACCTTTGACGAACTCTCTCGGGACTCCGCCCGGTTTGCGCACTTCCTGGAAGGCCAGGGTGTCCAGCGCGGCGACCGTGTGGCGATCATGCTGGAGCCGTCGCGGGCCTTCTACACGGCCATGTTCGGCGTGATCAAGCGGGGCGCGATTGCCGTGCCGCTGTTCACCCTGTTTGGGCCCGACGGCGTGCGCCTGCGGGTGGGCGACTGCAAGCCGAGCCTGCTCATCACCAATGAAGAAAAGCGCGAAGTGGTCGCGGGTCTCGGTACCACGCCGTTTGAAGTGTTTGATGACGCCCTGTGGCGCAAGCTTGAGGCGCTGCCCTCCACTTACACAGCCCGTTCGCAGCCCGACGACCTTGCGGTTTTTCAGTACACGTCAGGCACCACCCGCGAGCTGCCCGAAGCCGTCAAGCACACCCACAAGGCCCTGGTCACGCTGATGGTGGCCGCTCTGTACGGCACAGGCCTGCGACCTGGCGACCGCTTCATGTGCCCTTCGTCTCCCGCCTGGGGCCATGGCCTGTGGCATGGCACGCTAGCGCCGCTGGCACTGGGGCTCACCATTGGTTGCTACAGCGGTCGGTTCAACCCCGAGCGGTTGCTGCAGGCGCTGTCGGTCCACCGGTTCACCAACATGTCAGCCGCCGCCACGCACTACCGCATGATGAAGAACTGTGGCAAAGCGGGTGACCACAGCTACTACTTCACCAAGCTGTCCTTCACCGGCGAGCCCATCGACGACGACACGGCCAACTTCGTCCACGAGCGCTTTGGCCTCCCCGTGTGCAGCATGTATGGCACCACCGAGATCGGTGTGGTGCTGGTGAGCTACCCAGGTGCCAGCGACTTCCCGGTCAAACGCGGCTCGCTGGGCAAGGCCGTGCCGGGCATGCGGGTCGAGGTGCATGACGCACAAGGGAATATCTGCCCGCCCGGCACCACGGGGCAGCTCATGGTCTTGCGGCGCGGCCAGTGGATTCCCACCAAGGACCTGGGCCGCTCCGATGAAGACGGCTACTTCTTCCACGGCGGCCGCGCCGACGACGTGATCATTTCTGCTGGCTGGACCATGAGCGCCGTGGAGATCGAGAACGTCATCCTGATGCATGAAGACGTGCTCGAAGCCGCCGTGATCGGTGTGCCCGACGAACTGCGCGGGCAGGTCGTCAAGGCCTTCGTTGTGTCCGGCCGCGAGCGCAGCGACGGCTTCATCGAAGAGGTCCAGAACCTCGTCAAGACCAAGCTCAGCCAGCACGAATACCCGCGCCACATCGTGTTCGTGGCAGAGCTGCCAAAAACCCCCGCAGGCAAGGTGCACCGCAAGGTGTTGCGGGACCGCGAAGCGGTCGCCTGCCCCTGAATCCCTCACTGTTCCCTTCATCCCACCATCCACCACAAGGAGACTTCCCTATGTCCACCGTTCCGCAGCGCAACTTCCCCAAAATCACCGACAGCGGCCTCGACGAATTGCGTGAGCGCATTGGCATCAAGATCGGCCAGCCGGCCGAGCCGTGGTGCCATGAGGCCACGCGTGACAACATCCGCCACTATGCGCATGGCATTGGCGACGACAACCCGCTGTGGTGCGACCCCGACTATGCGGCCAAAACCCACTATGGCGGCATCGTGGCCTTGCCAAGCTTTCTGTTTGCCACCAGCCGCATCGTGTCGGGCTACGTGGGCGGCCTGCCCGGTGTGCACGCCATGTGGTCGGGTGCGGACTGGACATGGCACAAGCCCGTCCGCCGCAACGACGTGATTTCTACCGAATCGTCGCTCAAGGACCTGATCGAGCACCAGACGCGTTTTGCGGGCCGCGCCATCCAGCAGATCTACCACGTGGACTTCTTCAACCAAGATGGCGACAAGGTCGCCGAGGCTGACAGCTGGTGCTTCCGCACCGAGCGCGACCATGCCCGGGAGCAGGGCAGCAAGTACCTCAACGTGCGCGAACGCGGCCCGCGCCAGTACACCGACGAGGAGCTGAACGAGGCCTACAAGCTCTACCGCAACGAGGAAGTGCGCGGCGCTGTGCCGCGTTATTGGGAGGATGTGAACGTGGGCGATGAGTTGCCCACCATGTTCAAGGGGCCGATGACCGTGACGGGCTTCATCGCCTATGCGCAGGGCTGGGGCGGCCTGTATATCCGCGCCAACAAGCTGGCCTGGAAGCTGATCGACGCGCATCCTGGCGTAGGCATCAAAAACCGCTTCGGTGTTCCTGACGTGCCAGAGCGCGTGCACTGGGAAGAAGACTTTGCCCTCGAAGTGGGGGCCCCCGGTGCGTATGACTACGGGCCAGAGCGCACCTCGTGGCTGACGCACCACCTCACCAACTGGATGGGCGACACGGGCTTTCTGCACAAAGCAAGCTGCAAGATCCGCCGCCACAACCCCGAGGGCGACATGCTGTTCATCAAGGGCAAAGTCACGCGCAAGTTCGTGGAGAACGGCAAACACCTGGTCGAGATCGAGCAGGAGGCGCACAACCAGGACGGCGAGCTGTCCGTGCTCGGTGGTGGTGTGGTGGTGTTGCCCAGCCGCGGGTGAATAGCCGCATGACAAGCTTCAGCGCCACGGCGCTGGAGGGCCTGCGGGTGGTGGACCTCACCCGCGTGCTCGCTGGCCCCCTTTGCACCCAGATGCTTGCCGACAACGGCGCCCAGGTGATCAAGGTCGAACCGCCAGGCGGTGACGAAACGCGGCACCTGGGGCCTCCGTACGACGAGATGGGCCACTCCGCATACTTTGCCGCGCTCAACCGGGGCAAGAAAGCCATCAGTCTGGACCTGAGCCAGCCTGATGCGCAGGGGGTGCTGCACCGCCTGCTGCAGGAGGCCGATGTGCTGGTGGAGAACTTCCTGCCGGGCACCATGGAGAAGTGGGGCCTGGGCTACGAAGATGTGCTGGCCCGTCGTTACCCGCGCCTCATCTACTGCGCCATCTCGGGCTTCGGCCGCGACGGGCCGCTGGGCGGGCTGCCGGGCTATGACGCGGTGCTGCAGGCGCAATGCGGCCTGATGAGCATCAACGGTGAATCGGCCACAGGCGCCACACGCGTGGGTATCCCCATCGTGGACCACCTCACCGGTTACGTGGCGCTCACTGGCATCCTCATGGCACTGTGCAGCCGACACCAAAGTGGTGTCGGGCAGCGGGTGGAAGCCACGCTGTATGACACGGCGCTCAGTCTGCTGCTGCCGCATGCGTCGAATTGGTTCGCATCCAAAAAGACGCCGGGCCTGCTGGGCAGCGCACACCCCAACATTGCCCCGTACGATAAGTTCAAGGCACGCGACGGCCACGTGTTCATCGGCATTCTGAACGACGGCCAGTTCCGTAGGTTCTGCCAGCACATCGGGTGCACCAGTCTGCCCGGGGACCCGAGGTTTCTTTCCAACGCGGACCGCATCGAACACCGCCAGGCGCTCAAGGACCTCATCGAGACGGCCATTGCCAGCACAGACAGCGAGCCGTTGTGCGAGGCTCTGATGCGTGTGGGTGTGCCCGCCGGGGTGGTGAACGATGTTTCGCAGGCCTTGACCCAGGCGCATTGTGCGCACCGCCAGATGGTCATCCGGCAGGGGGCTTTCACGGCGCTGCGGGGACCGGCGCGGCTGTACGGAACCCCGGCCATGCCGGGGGCTCCGCCACCGGATTTCAGCCAACATGCCGATGAGGTGCTGGCCGATCTCGGATTCAATGACGCCCAGAGGCAGGACTTGTACAGCCGGGGCATTGCCCGCACTCGCCCTCTCTGATCTGCAGACCAAAAAAATACCAGGAGACAAGCATGCGATCCATCGCTGCCATCATGACGGCTGCCAGTTTGATTTCAACAGCTGCGGCCACCCAGGCGCAAGCCCAGCTACCCCCTTACCCCGCCAAACCCATCCGAATCATCGTGGCCTACGCGGCGGGGCAGGGCACTGATGTGGCGACCCGGCTGCTGGGTGAGCAGCTCTCCCGAGAGCTGGGCCAGCCCTTTGTGGTGGAGAACAAGGCCGGCGCGGGCGGCATCCTGGGGACTGAGCTGGCCGCGCAGGCGGCCGGGGACGGCTACACCCTGACGATGGGTACTAATGCCACCCATGTCCTGAACCAGTATCTCTATGCCAAGATGCCGTTCGACCCCGAGAAGGACTTCGAGCCGGTTGTGATGGTGGGCACCTTCCCGATGGTGATTGCGGCGGGCTCCGGCACACCGTACCGTGCGGTGGGTGACGTACTGGATGCCGTAAAACGCACGCCAGGCTCCAGCGATATAGCCATGCCCAGCACCTCCGCGCGTTTGGTGCTGGAGTTTCTGAAAGAGCGCTCGGGCGTCCCGCTGTTCGGCATACCGTACAAGGGCTCGGGCAGCGCGATGACCGATGTGCTCGGTGGCCAGCTGGCGGTGACGATAGACACTCCGCTGGCATTGCGCCCGCACCTGGCTGCGGGCAAGCTGCGCGCCATCGGCGTTACCTCTGCGTCGGCGAGCAGCCTGGTGCCCGGGGTCAAGCCGGTGGCCGAGCAAGGGTATCCCGGCTTTGAATTTGTCGCCTGGAATGCGCTCTACGCCCCCAAGGGTACGCCCGCCGAAATCACCAAGCTGCTCAATGCCGCTGTCAACAAGGTGCTGGCCCGGCCCGAAGTGCGCCAGCGCCTGCTGGAACTGGGCTTTGAACCTGCCGGAGGCACTCCGGCAGCGCTGGGTGATTTTGCAAAGAAGGAGCGCCAGCGTTGGGCGCCCATCATCAAGGCGGCGGGCATTCGGGCGGATTGAAAGCCCCGTCCGCTCAAGAGTCCACTTGAAAAGTGCCTGGGAAGAGGTTCCCGGGCACTTCTATGGTGGCTGGTGCGTAGCGCAGTTGGGCGCGCATCAACGGGGTGCCACTCGTCTGGCCACGTTCTTCGCACCAGGCCTCGATGGCAACACACGCATCCCGCGCGCTGCTGGACAACAGATGGCCGGTGAAGGTCACACATTGGCCCAGCCGAGGCCGGGCCAACAGCGTGACATCCGCCAGCCCTACCAATTCAACCGGGGCCCGAAAATGTTGCCCTGGGAGCACAGCCCCCGCTTGGTCCATTTTGGCCAGCAGCCAGCCCGTGGGCACCTGGCCGCTGGCGTCGATGTCAGCGGGCATGGTGATAGTTTTGAGCAGGGTCTGCACCGCTGCTGCGTGGTGCGCCGACATCGTCAACTCCCTCCCAGCAGGCGCGCCAGATCGGCCGCCTCCCGCTGCATCACCTGGGCCAGTTGCTGCACCACGGCCGCACCCATCTGGCTGCTGAGTCCGACCACCACCAGGGTGTGAACCAGTCGCCCCCCAGGCGCAAACACGGGCACAGCCACCACCGTGATGCCCGCCATGAAGTTGTCGCGGTCCAGGCTCCAGCCCCGGGACCGCGTCAGCTCGACCTCCTTCTTCCAGCCGGTGAAGGTGGGGGACTTGTCCCACACCACCTGGGCAAATTTTTCTTTCAGTGAGGGCCAGGTTTCACCGCTGTAAGCCGCAATCAGCCGCCCGGTGGCGCTGACCAGCGTGTCGAACTGGCTGCCCACGTCGGTGTGTACGCGAAACGGCTGGCTGGAGCGCGACAGCGCCAGCACCATCACCGTTTGCCGCGCGGTGATCTCCACGCCCATGGCCGTCACGCCGAACTGCGCGGCCAGGCGATCGAGCACCGGCTGCACCAACTGCGTGAAGCCGCCGCCCTCCAGCACGCTGCGCGCCAGGCTGATCATGCCGGTGCCCAGCGCGTAGCGCTTGGTGCCGGGGTCGAGCGTGACCAGGTCTTCAGCCACCAGTACCCGCAGGATGTGCAGGCAGGTGCTCGGCACCA
Source organism: Acidovorax benzenivorans (assembly GCF_028680575.1). GTDB lineage: Bacteria > Pseudomonadota > Gammaproteobacteria > Burkholderiales > Burkholderiaceae_C > Acidovorax > Acidovorax benzenivorans. Next base: position 27,027 of record NZ_JAPCKI010000017.1, read on the forward strand.
GGTGCAATGCCTCGGCCACTGTCTTCAGTGTGAGCGGCTGCTTGTGCTCACCCAGCAGCCGCAGGATGGCGATGGAGCGCGTGACGGCGGGCACGGGCCGCACTCGCACACCTTTGGCGGGCTTGGATTCGGCAGGCTGCGGTGCGGGCTTGGAGCGGGTGGCCATGTGGGTATTCTTGGGCTTCAAACCCGCAAGCGTAAACCCATTTATGGCTGTATCAACCGCAGCGCTGTGGTGCGGTCGGGTGCCGAACATGGCCATCAGGCTGTGGTGTGCGGGAATGTCCAAGGCGCGCTCCTTGTCTGGATACAAAGAAATTTCAGCTGCAATGTGGCGGCCGGGTGGGGCCGTTGAGTGGCAGGCCGACTCCCATTTCGCGGCTTCACGGCTTCATGACTTTCAGCAGGGCATGGGCCGTGAGCACCAGGCTCTCGCCCGTGCGCAACTCTCCCCGCATAAAGACCAGGCTGCCGGTGCGCTGTATCACTTCGGCCCGTGCTTCGACAAACTGGCCGGGCCGCACAGGGCTCACAAAGTGGGAGTCCAGCTGCAGCGTGACGCAGGGGGTGCGATCACAGGCTTCCCAGGCCACTGCACTGAGTGCATGGTCCACCAAGGTCATCAGTGCGCCACCATGGGCCGTACCAGCAGGGTTGAGGTGCTCGGAGTCAACCGCAATGCCGTAGGCCCAGCCATGCTCTTCTCGCTTGGCCCACAGCGGTCCTGCATGTTGGATGAAACCGGTCAGGTGGCGGGCCTTCCAGCCCACGCCTGGGAGAGAGAGGGTATCGGGCACTTGGGGACTCCTCACACCTGTTGGCACAGCATAAATGAAATTGTACTAACAAATAAAAATTGTATTAGTACAATAAAATCTAAAACGTGCGCAAGCGTCGCTGGTGCGCTCAAACCATCGGGAGCGTGGAAGACCAGGGGGCGTCCGGCCGTGAAGGCCGGGACGCAGGAACCGCTACGGGGTTTGTGAACAGGCTATTGAGGCAGCTGCACCGTCTCCGCCAGATGCCCGTACACCGTTGCAATGCGCCGCAGGTGCCGAGACTCGGGGTGCGTCAGCAGCCACAGCTCGTTGTCGCATTCGGGTAGCGACCCGGTGAGCGGACGCAGGTCGCTGCGGCCCTGCGCCAGGAAGGTGGGCAACACGCCCACGCCCGCGCCCCGGGCCACCAGTTCCATCACGGTGAGCAGGCTGTTCACGCGGTAGGTGGGTTGTACCTTGGGGTATTGCTTTTTGCGCCACCGCACCGAGGGGTGATCGGGCATGGAGTCGTCGGGTGCTATCCAGGCCGCGCGGCCAGCTTCTACAGCAGACAGGGCCACCGGGCTTGCGGCAGCGGTGTACAGCGCCGAGCGGATCATGCCCAGTTGCCGCCCCACCAGGTGCTGCGGCGGGCGCTTGGTGGCGCGCACGGCAATGTCGGTGTCGCGCCGCGTCAGGCTCACCAGCTCGTTACCTGCATGCAGTTCGTACACCAGGGCCGGGTGGCGGGGCTGCAGCACCTGCAGCGCGGGAGCGATCAGGCCCTGCAGGATGGTGTCGGTGGTGGAGATGCGCACCGTGCCCGAGACCTGCTCGGGCTGCGCCTGCGCGGCAGTGCGGGCGGCCTCCAGGGCGGCTTCCACGCGCTCGGCCTGCTCGGCCAGGGCCTGGGCCAGCTCCGAGGCGCGGTAGCCCGCGCGCGAGCGCTCGAACAGCGGCTGGCCCAGCCCACGTTCGATGCGCTGGATGGCGCGGAACACGGTGGACGCATCCACGTCCAGCCGCTCACCGGCCGCCGCCAGCGTGCCGGTGCGCGCCATCGCCAGCAGCACCTCCAGCTCGGCGGCGCCCAGGCGGTATTGCGATGATGCAATGGTTGATTTCATGGGTGCTTATTTTGTTTGCGCAGGTGCAATCATAAATTCTGCCTGTCGCCCTTGCCACCGTGTGTTCAGGGGCGATGTTTTCAACCCCTTTTTTGCACAGAAAGCCCCGCCACATGAAGCTCTACTACGCCCCCGGCGCCTGCTCGCTCGCCGTCCACATCGCGCTGCGCGAGGTGGGCGTTTCGTTCGATCTGGTCAAAGTCGATTTGGCGCACCACTCCACCGAGACCGGTGCCAGCTACCTCGACATCTCCCCGCGCGGCTATGTGCCCTTGCTGGAACTGGACGACCAGTCTCGCCACACCGAAGGCGCGGCGCTGCTGCAGTACGTGGCCGACCTGGACCCGGCGCAGGCGCTGATCGGCAAGCCCGGCTCGCGCGAGCGCCTGGCCGTGCTGGAGTGGCTCACCTTCATCAGCACCGAGCTGCACAAGGGCTTCAGCCCCTGGCTGTGGCACAAGGAAACGGCCGACTCCACGCGCCAAGCTGCCAAGGCCAAGCTGGCCGCGCGTTTTGCGGAGATGGATGGCGTGCTGTCGCGCAGCGACTTCCTGGCGGGCGCCTACAGCGTGGCCGATGCGTATGGCTTCACCATCGTCAACTGGGCCCACCTGCTGGGCATGCCGCTCACGGCCTACCCACACCTGCAGGCCTGGATGGCGCGCGTGGCGGCCCGCCCGCAGGTGCAGGCTGCGCTGCGCGCCGAGGGGCTGGCATCGTGAGCGCAGAAGCCGCTGGCGCACCCGCGCTCACGCTGGTCTCGCACGCGCTGTGCCCGTATGTGCAGCGTGTGGCCATCGTGTTGCACGAAAAGGGCCTGGCGTTCGAGCGCCGCACCATCGACCTGGCGCACAAGCCCGACTGGTTTCTGGCGATCTCTCCGCTGGGCAAGACGCCGGTATTGCAGGTGCGGGGCCAGAGCCTGTTTGAGTCCGCCGTGATCTGCGAATACCTGGACGAAGTGGCCATGCCCATGCTGCACCCGCAAGACCCACTGCAGCGCGCCCGCCACCGCGCCTGGATGGAGTTTGGCTCCACGGTGCTCAACACCATTGGCGCGTTTTACGCCGCGCCGGACGAGGCCACTCTGCAGGCCCGCGCGCAGGATCTGCGCAGCCGCTTTGCGCAGGTCGAAGAAGCGCTGGGCCCGCGCAGCGCGCCGGGGCCGTACTTTGCCGGTGCGGACTTTGGCATGGTGGATGTGGTGTTCGGCCCCGTGTTTCGGTACTTTGACGTCATCGACACGTTGCCGGGCGTGGATGACCTGGGGCTCTGGCAGGGCTTGCCGCGTGTGCTGCACTGGCGCGCTGCGCTGGCCGCGCGCGCCTCGGTGCAGCAGGCCGTCCGTGCGGACTACGCCGAGGGGCTGCGCGTGTTCTTGCGGGCGCGTAACTCGGCGTTGTCACGGCGCATGGAGGCCGTCGCCGTTTAGGCCCGCGAGGACTCCCCGCTCAATCCGCCCAGGTTCCGGGCGCCAGCCCGTCGAGCGTGTACGGGCCTATGGCCGCGCGGATGAGCCGCAGCGTGGGGTGGCCCACCGCAGCCGTCATGCGCCGCACCTGGCGGTTACGGCCTTCGCGGATGACGAGTTCGATCCAGGCGGTGGGGATGGCCTTGCGCTCGCGGATGGGCGGGGTGCGCGGCCACACGGCAGGCGCGGGCTCCAGCAGGCGTGCGCGGGCGGGCAGGGTGGGGCCGTCGTTCAGCACCACACCGCTGCGCAGTGCGGCCAGCGCGGTGTCGCTGGGCATGCCCTCCACCTGCACCCAGTAGGTCTTCTCCATCTTGAAGCGCGGGTCGGCGATGCGGGCCTGTTGCTTGCCGTCGTTGGTCAGCAGCAGCAGCCCCTCGCTGTCCGCATCCAGCCGCCCGGCCACATACACGCCGGGCAGGTCGATGTAGTCTTTCAGGCCCTGCCACTTGCCCTCGGGCGTGAACTGGCTCAGCACGCCATAGGGTTTGTTGAAGCGGATCAGGCGCGAGGTCATGCGTGGAAAGGTTTGGATAAAAATGGCCTCTAGCGCCTGATGAATAAGCGGTAGTTGCTATTAATTCGATAGTATTTGGCGGTATACCCTACGCCTTATGCTGGCACGAACAGTGCCGGGTCCACCATGGTGCGGTTGAGCATCGCGCCCCAGTGCAGGTGCGGGCCGGTCACGCGGCCGGTGGCGCCCACCTTGCAGAACGCGTCGCCCGCCTGCAGCACATCGCCCACGCGCACGTCCATGCTGCTCAGGTGGCAGTACATGGTGAGCAGGCCCTGGCCGTGGTCCAGCCACACCGTGCCGCCGTTGAAGAAGTAGTCGCCCACGTCAATCACCCGGCCCGGCAGCGGCGCCACGATGGGCGTACCCGTGGCGGCGGCGATGTCCATGCCACTGTGCGGATTGCGCGGCTGGCCGTTGAACACGCGGCGCAGCCCGAACGAGCTGGACCGCCGCCCCGGCACGGGCACGCGCATGCGCAGCGATGGTAGGGCCACACCGGCAGGTTGCTCGGTGAAGGTCGCCATCACCTGGGCCTGGTGGTCGCGCTCGCGCTCGTAGCGGGCCTGGTCCTCGGGCGAGAGGTCCACCGTGCGGGGCGACACCTTCAGGTGCTGCTCCTTGTATTGCTTGTGTGCCACGGTGTAGTGCACCAGGCGCGGGCTGCCGCCGCCTTCGGCCAGCACGGTGATGAACGCATCGCCGGGTGCAGCGGCCAGCGGTATGCCCACGATGGCTGTCCACTCGATGGCATCGCCCACCACCCGCAGCGGCACATCCACATCGCCCTGGCGCACCTGCGCCACGGGCCGCGTGGGCGCAGGGCCCAGCGACAACCGCGCCACGCCCCCCGGTACCTGCAGCGCCTGGGGCCACACCGTGGGCGCCGGTGGCAAGGGCTTGGCGTGCAGTGGCGCCACCAGGGCGGGCTGTGCGAGTAGGCCCGCCGTGCCGATCAAGGCGCGGCGACGGTTGATGGGGGTGGTGGGGTGGACGAGGGCAGTGCGGGCAGATTCAGACACGGCAGAACAACAGTAAAAAAACGCGGTGGGGTGTGCGGGGGGCAAGCGCGCTGCAGGGCGCTTGCACGGCAGGCAATTCCGCCTTGTGGATCAGTGCGTCACAAACTCGTACGTCACCGCTTCGCTGTCCACCATGTCGAGGATGTCGTCCAGCACGTCCTCGTCTTCGGTGCTGGCCCACAGGTCTTCCGGGTCGGTGGCAAACAGGGGTTCGATGGCGATGTCCATGAACTTGCCATCGGGTAGCTTGATGACGGGCGTGCCCTCGGAGGTATCGGCCAGCTCCCAGTCGTCGGGTACGGTCATTTCGAGTTGGATGGTGACGTTGAGTTTTTTCATGGCGAATCCTTGTTGCAGAACCGGGCAGGGTAACCCAGTTTGGTGCCAGATGGGTATCTGGCGCCGAACGGATAAGCCTGATGCGCTATAAAAATTAGAGCATTTGAGCAGGCCTGCCCTTGCTGGCCCTGGCGTCGGCGCCGTGCGGGTGCCGCGAGTTCGCGTTTGGCACGCCCTTTGCGTCATACCGGACACACAGCACAACGGCACGACAGCCCGCCATCGCGCGCCAAGGCTTCACAGGCCATCACGTGTCGCGGTGCGGACCGTGGCCTGCAGATGAGTTCGCGTCCGGCGTGCCGTTTGCGGTAACGTGTCTGGCCCAGGCCTCTGGCCGTTCGCATTCCCCGCGGGCTATGGACATGTCTGTCCATGGCCCATCTTTTGACCTCCTGGAGAACCTGCTCATGATCATCAAGAAACCCCTGGCCCTTGCCGCAGCCGCTGCCGTGGTCGCCAGCCTCGCATTCACCCAGGCCGCGCAGGCGGGCCCCCGGCTCGACAAGATCATGGAGGCCAAGGTCATCCGCGTGGGCACGCCCGGCGACTACCGCCCGTTTGCCATCAAGACCGACGCGGGCTACAGCGGCCACGACATCGATGTGATCGAAACCATGGCCAAGGAGCTGGGCGTGAAGATCGAATACGTGCCCACCACCTGGCCCAACCTGGTGAAGGACCTGCAGGGCGACAAGTTTGACGTGGCGGTGGGCGGCATCACCCGCAACGTCAACCGCATGCGCATCTTTGACATGCTGCCCGGCTACGCTCCCTTTGGCAAAGTGGCCCTGGTGCGCGCGGCCGACAAGGCCAAGTTCACCAGCGTGGACGCCATGAACCAGCCCGCCGTGCGCGTCATCAAGAACCCCGGCGGCACCAACGAAACCTATGTGCTGGCCAACCTCAAGGCCGCTCAGGTCAGCACACACGACAAGAACGCCGAGATCCCCGCGCTGATCGCCGAGGGCAAGGGCGACGTGATGATCACCGAAACCTATGAAGCCCTGCACTACGCCAAGGCCGACCCGCGCCTGGCTGCCGCGTTTGTGGACGCACCGCTGACGCCCAAGAACTACCTGGGCTTCATGCTGCCCACCGACGACGCCGACTATGTGCGTGTGATGGGCTTTGTGTGGGGCCTGGTGGACAGCCGGGGCACCATCAAGCAGGCCGCAGACAAGTGGCTGAAGTAACGCGGCTGCAGTGAACAGGCCCTACTCGCCCGGAATCTCAGGCTCCACCAGCAGCGCCAGCAGCTGCAGTGACTCCTGCCAGCCCAGGTAGCAGGCCTCGGTCGGGATCACCGCCGGGATGCCCTGCTGCACGATGGACACCTCCGTGCCCACGATCACCTTCTTGAACTGGATGGTGGTGCGCATTTCGCCCGGCAGGTTGGGGTCGTCAAACCGGTCGGTGTGCACGATGCGCTCGCCCGGCACCAGCTCCACATACTCGCCGCCAAACGCATGCGTGCCGCCACTGCTCATGTTGGTGAACTGCATGCGGTAGGTGCCACCCACGCGTGCATCCAGGCTTAGCACCCGGCCGGTAAAGCCGTGGGGTGGCAGCCACTTGCACATGGCGTCGGCATCCAGAAACGCGCGGTAGATGCGCTCGGCCGGGGCGCGCAGCACGCGGTGCAGGGTGACGGTGCCGGTGGTGGCTGCGGAAGGCGCGGAGGTGTTGGGGGTCGTCATGCAGGTTCTCCTTGGGTGAATCAGGGGGAGGATGGATGACAGCGTGAGCCCCAAAACCATCGCGGTCAATGGCCTGGGGCTTTCACGCGTTCACACCCCTACGACGAACGGGCTGGTGCGTTTTCGACAACCCGCCGGTGTCCGCATCCATTTTTTTGCAAGGTGGTGCCGCCTCAGGCTGCGACGGTGCGCACCGCAAAGTGCTCGCTGCCCTGGGCCCAGCCCAGCAGCCGGTCAATGTTGGGGTGCTTGCCGGGGAAGGCGCGTGCATCCGCCACGTGCTCCGCATACCACTCCAGCCCCAGGCTGGCGGCTGCAGGCGTGATCTGCCCGCCATACAGCGCCGCCAGTGCCGCATACACCACCAGCGACCCGGTCTGGCCGGGTTTGTTCTCGATGGTGGCCAGCACCTGGCCGTCCACGCCCAGCAGTTGCAGGGCGGCGAGGTGGCTGGCGGAGGGGAGTTGCTTCAGGCGGTCTGCGAAGTTCATGGCAGTCAAATTAAAGTGAAATGTGCCGCAAGCGATAGAAGATCATGCGCGAGCAGCTATAAAAAAGTGAGTAACGGAATCAGCGGGGCGGAATCTTAAGGGATGCGCCACGGGGCCAAGACGTTGAACAGGCTCTAACTTTTGAACCGGCACTCACGCCTGCCACACCCCAAACCCCGCCGAGCGCAGGTCGATGCCAATCTCGATCTCCCGGTCCACCGCCTCCTCGTAGGTCATGGGGTTGAAACCCTCGTACAAGTCCGGCAGCAGCCGCAGGCCATACTGCGTCACAAACCGGTTGGCCTGGATGCCCGCCTTGTGCTTGTCAAACCGCACATCCGGGTCCAGCCCCGTCATGCCCACGTACACGCAGGGCTTGCCGTCGATGTAGCCGGGGTTGCATTTGCGAAAGCGCGGCTCCAGCAGCACGTCTTTGGAGAGTTCGACCACATAGACGTGGTGGTGGGGCTTGCGGCGGCGCATGGGGGCTGGTGGGGTGGGGCGGTGCGGGGTTGGGCAGCTTTACGCGGTCCGTCTGACGGGCTACTCGTCGTCCTCGTCCGCCAGCCCGTCGTCCCGCAGGCGCCGGTCCAGCTTGCCGCGCAGCGCGTCTGCGTCTTGCAGGAACTGGTCCACCGGCACCGCAGGGGCCACGCGCAGGGCGGGCGGGAACAGGCTGCTCATGTACAGCTCGTTGCCCAGCCGCATGCGGTTGAGCCACTGCGCGCCCAACCACGACGGCACACCCAGCAGCACCACAGCCGCCATGGCCCAGGCCAGGCCCACGCGGCGGCGGGGCAGCACGGTGGCCAGGTGGGCGTACAGCGCGCCGGCCAGCACCAGCACCATCAGCACCGGGGCAAACCGCGATAACGACTCCAGCGAAAACGTGAACGCCGTCAGATAGCTCAGCAGCTGCACCGCGTCGGCCACCAGCACTGCGGCGCACGCGATGCGCACGTGGCGCCAGAACCGCAGCTGGCTGCCAAACAGCTTGTTAGCCACAGCCCATGCGCCCGACCACAAGGTCACTACTGCCAGCGTGGTCAGCAGCAACAGGGGCAGCGCCTTCAGGTATTGCGCGGCGTCGCGCGCCTCCAGCCACGACTCTCCCAGCCCGGCCAGCAGCACCAGCACCGCCAGCACTGCCGTGGTGCCCACGGTGCGCCACGGAAACTGCGGCAGCGCCTGCTCCTCGGCAATGGGCGCATCGGCCAGGCGCAGGCTGAGGTGGGTGTGGCCCAGGTCGATGGGCATGCCATCGGGCCAGTCAAAGCGCTCGCCCTGCGCATGCTGCTTGCGCTGCAGGCGTGCGCCGTTGCGGGTCTCCAGCACCTCGACTTGCACGGTGCGGGGCTCGTCCACCGCGCGGTCAATGCGCAGGTGCCGGGGCGCCACAAAGGGGTCGTCCAGCACCAGGTCGCAGTCCAGCGCGCGGCCCACCGTCACGGGCCAGCGGGTGATGGGCGCACGCGCCAGCAGCGCGCCGTGGCGGTCAAACGCCTCGATCAGCCCCAGGGTGGTGGTTGGCATCGCGCTCATGGTGCGGCCTCCCAGCGAAAGGCCTTGAGGTAGTGGCTGGCGAGCTTCATGCCGTTGTCAAACGCAATGCCCTGCACATCCAGGCGGCCCAGCACGCCCTGTGTGGGCTGGTTGACCGAGGTGGCCAGCACCGTCATGTTGTACAGGCCGGTCAGCTTGCGGTAGGCGGACAGGCACACCACCGCTCGCAGCGGCACGGTGCCGGGGTCCACAAACCGCTCGGTGCACTCGGCCGCCGTCTGGTGGCGGTTGCCCCGTGTGGGCAGGCGCTCATTAGCAAAACTTTGCGAGTACATGCGGGCAAACCGGGCTGCGCCCAGCGTGGGGGCGTTGTAGGCCTCATAAGACAGGCGCACCGCGCCGGTACTGAAGTCGCCCGCCACCACATCGCTGTCGGCCTGGCACTGCGTGCGCTCCAGGTTCAGCCCGGGGAAGGCCGGGTCACGCCCCGATCCCCAGCACCGCGCCAGCGCATCGTCGGGCACGGGCAGGCGGTAGTTGCCATGGCGCTGTTCGCGAAACGGCGCTTTCAAAAACCGGTCCGTCAGCAGTTGCTGGTGCTCCATCAGCTGCCGCGTCATCTCGGCGTGCGCGGCCTGCGTGATGGGCTGGGCATTGGCTGCGCGCTGCACCAGCGCCTGCGCAAACTCGGCCGGTATCAAGAAGCTCACCTGCTCGCCGTCGAGCCGCTTGGCCACGTTGACGCCCAACACCCGGCCTGCGTCGTCCACGGCGGGGCCGCCGCTCATGCCGGGGTTGAGCGCGCCACCAAAAAAGATGCGCGGGTAAAAGCTGCGCTTGACCAGGCCGTTGTAGGTGCCCTCGGTCACGGCAAAGCCAATGTCCAGCGGGTTGCCCAGCGAGTAGATGCGTTCGCCCTGCGCCAGCGCGTCGGTGGTGGGCCGAAAGCCCAGCACCGGCGCCGCTGCCGTGCGCCCTTTGGCGCGCAGCACGGCCAGGTCGCGCTGCACGTCAAACGCCAGCAGCTCCACCTCGCCCTCCTGCCCCTCCATCGTCACGTACACGCCCCGGTAGCGCTCGGGCTCCAGCGCGAGCTGGCTGGCCACGTGAAAGTTGGTGACGATCAGCCCATCGGCCGACACAAAAAAGCCCGAGCCAATCGACGCTTGCGTGTTGGCGTTGCGCAGCAGCGTGCGGATCTGCACCAGCTTGTCGCGCGACAGCTCGTAAATGCGCCGCGCATCGCGCGACAGCAAGGCTGCATCGGCCGCTGTGGGCGCGGCGGCTGCGGCGCCCCCCGGTGTGGGTGTTGTGCCATCCACAGGGGCACTGCCCGCCGGGCGCATGGCCGGGGTGCTGGCAGCTGCGGGTTGGGGGGCGGGCTGTGCGTGCGCCAGCGCACACAGCAGCAAAAGCAGCGACGAGGTCGCCAGCCGCAAGGGCCGAATCAAAGGGAAGGGCATCGCGGTATTCTATGAACGCCCTGCGACAAGCCGTTTGATGTTGTCCTTTCTGTCGGCCCTGTTTGCAACCAATCACCCGCCACTCCATCCCACGCACCCATGCAACCCACCCCCACCTATCCCATCGGCACACCCGGCCAAGCCTGGGGCGCTGCAGAACGCGACCAGTGGCGCGCACGCCAGGTGCGCCAGCGCAGCTACGCCGACGACGTGCTCATGGCCATCGAGGCACTGCGGGGCCGGTTTGACGTGGAGATGTATGGCGACGTGATTTATGCCGACGCACAGCACCCGGCAGAGCGCTTTCCCCTGCGGGCCCTGCGCAGCCGCGAGTGGCAGCCCGGCCTGCCCACCGTGCTGGTGACCGGGGGAGTGCACGGCTACGAGACCAGCGGTGTGCACGGCGCTCTGCGGTTTGTGGACACGCAGGCCGAGCGCTTTGCAGGCCGCGCCAATCTGCTGGTGGTGCCGTGCGTGAGCCCCTGGGCGTACGAGCGGTTTCAGCGCTGGAACTTCGACGCCATCGACCCCAACCGCTCGTTTCGCGACGGATCGCCCGCGCAAGAGTCCGCTGCCCTCATGCGCCTGGTGGCGCCACTGCACGGCCAGTTTGCCGCCCACATCGACCTGCACGAAACCACCAACACCGACGAATCCGAATACCGCCCCGCCGTGGCCGCGCGCGACGGCAAGGTGTTCGAGCCCGGCAGCATCCCCGACGGTTTTTACCTGGTGGACGACACCGACAACCCGCAGCCCGCCTTCCAGCAAGCCATCATCGACGCCGTCAGCCGCGTCACACACATCGCGCCTGCGGACGAGAAGAATGAAATCATCGGCTCGCCCGTGGTGGCGCCGGGTGTCATCCACTACCCGATGAAGCAGTGGGGCCTGTGCGCGGGCATCAGCGGCGCGCGCTACACCACCACAACGGAGGTCTACCCCGACAGCCCCCGCGCCACGCCCGAGCAGTGCATTGAGGCGCAGGTGGCTGCGGCGCGTGCGGCGGTGGAATTTGTGCTGGCCGACGCGCAACTCTGAGAGTCGCGGCCCTGTGCGGCACGGCTCGCAATTTTTAGCGCTCGCTTAGCGCTTTTTATCGAGCGCTTCCCAAAGCACCCAGCAGCCGGGCGCTCACCTCGGCTGTATCCAGCGTGGCGAACGCCATGTTGTGCTGCTCCGTCAGCGGCCCATGGCCTGGTTCCATGCGCCCGGCGGCGTCGTAGCCCATGGCCTTGAACTTCCACACCCCGCCAACCAACTTGAGCGAGCCCACATGCGCGCCATCGGCAGTGTGGACTGACACCACGCCAGCGTTGACGGGCACCAGCTGCAATGGCCCTGCCACCGGGCCTGGCGGTATGTGGGCGAAGGTGGGGTGTTTCAATCCTGCTCGTCCAGCAGAGTCTGTACCGCGCGCAGCAAGGCGGGCAGCGCCGTTTGGGTGATGTTCCACACGGTACTCACGTTCACCGTGGCGTAGCCGTGGATGAGTTGGTTGCGAAACGCCACGATCTGCGCCAGGTCGGGAATGCGGGCGGCCATGGCCGTATCCAGCTTGGACAGTTGGTTGAGTGCTTCGCCAATGATTTCAAACTTGCGCTCTACCGCCGCCTGGGCCATGGCATTGGTGCCATAGGCTGCTGCATCCATGCCCTGGGTAAAAGACTCAATGGCGGCAGCTGCCTCGCGCACATCCCACAAAAAGGCGCGCGGGTCACGCTGCATACACAGCCTCGCGGTGGCGGTTGATTTTGGCTAGCACGTACGGGTTGCGCACAGCGCCGGGTTCCACCAGGTCCACGCCCCGGCCCAGCAGGGCTTCCAGATCGGCCTTGGCGCCAAAAATGGAGTGGAGCCCGGGCTCAACGCCCGGGGCAAACTCCACCAGAAAGTCTGCGTCGCTGTGGGTGGGATCAAAGTCACTGGCCCGTGCCGCCGAGCCAAACACCTCCAGCCGCCGAATGCCGTAGCGCTGGCAGATAGCGGCAATGCCGGAGCGGTATTGGGCGATGGCGGGATGCATAGGCGCAGTTTAATCGAGCACCTGATTGACTGCCATATTGGCCTGTAGCGCTTGCGTCATAAGCGCAAGATGCTATGAAAAATATAGCTAATCAGTGCGATGCCTAAAACGACGACCCCGGCTCGCTCAAAAACGCCAGCTCTTCGGCTGTGGAGGTGCGGCCCAGCACCACGTTGCGATGCGGGTAGCGTCCAAAGCGGTCGATGATGGTTTTGTGCCGGCGCTCAAAGTCCAGGTTGTTTTCCATGCCCGGCTGCGCAAACAGCTCCAGGGCTTGTTCATGAATCACGGCAGATTCGCTGTGCATGTACGGCATGTAGGCAAACACGCGCTGCGCGGTGGGCAGGCTGCGGTCATGCCCGTTGGCCACCAGTTCTTGCGCCAGGGCGAGGGCCAATGCGTCTTGCGCAAAGGCACGGGGCGTGTCGCGCCACACATTGCGCGAGAACTGGTCCAGCACCAGGATTTCTGCCAAGCGGCCTTCTGGGGCGGCGCGCCAAGCAAACAACTCACACTTCGCCGCCGCTTCCAGCGTGTTGCCAAACCGCGTGCGGATGGTTTCGTCCAGCGCGGCGTCTTTGACGAAGTGCTGCTTGGGAGTTAGTTCTGCGAACCAGAAGTGGAGGATGGCTTGCGGTTGCATGAGGCGGGGATACTACTTTTCAAAACTGCTCGGCGCTCAAGGCTGAGTTTTTCAGGCAAAAGTCCCGTGGCGACGGACGGATGCCAGTTTCAACCCAAGAAATCAGCCATGCGAGCTGATGTGAGATTAGAGGTGGGACTGCATCACCTATCTGTCTGTAGCAGTTGGAAAGCTGACTACCAGCAAACTTAAACTGGATTGGAAAGCCTTGCAGAAAAGCCATTTCACCGACAGACAGTAGACGATTTTCGGTAGGGTGTGTGTATCGACCGTTTCCCACGTGACTACATTCGCGCTTAATCGTTGGCGCTGGTTGCTTCAGCGCCATACGCCCGTATACATCACCATAAGACCCCGTATTTCCATTTTTAATTTTCTTCTTCATTGAAGGGATAAGTAGTTCCTGATGAGTCGTTGCGATGTCAGTCCACGATCCGCCATCTTTGGGGATCGCCATGATTCTCTTCAATACCTCTTCAGTAAGCTGTGGAAATCTTTTATCCAAAGATTGAGGGACTTCTAGATCCAGAACGGAAAGCCGCTCCAACGCACCACCAACTGTTGCCGCAGTCTTTATTGACAGACCTTGCCAAAGATCTCTCAGGTTGCGGACTTCTCGATCTCGGCTCGCAATAAGAATAACTCTCTCTCTTTGTTGCGGGAGTCCAAAATCATTTAGATTGAGGATTTCAACTTTGTATGAGTAACCGATACTTTGGAGTACGTGCAGTATGGTTTCGAGATGTTGGGCGTGATTTCCTTGCAGTGCCTCCCGAGCATTCTCATACGCAAAATACTTAGGACGAATTTTGAAAATAAGGTTGGCAACTGCACTAGTTAGTTCATTTCGATTGCCATCAATGAGATGATTTTCAGGCTTTGCACGCGTGAAGTCAGTGCATGGTGGACAGGCAAGCAGAACTCCATCGAAAACGTCGTTTGGCCAAAGCTCCGCGCCAATTTCAAGAATGTTCTCGTAATTCAAGACCTCGTTTCGAGGGTGAATATTGCAGTTCGCGAAGTATGTTTTGTTGCAGTCGCTGGATTGATCCTTTGCAGACGGCTTAGTTAGCTCAGCATCAACAGCTGCAACAAGCTTGAAGCCTGGATGGCAGTGAAAACCATAGGACATCCCACCCGCGCCAGAGAAAAAGTCGATTGTGGGCAGGGCATTTTCATTTCTGACCACTTATGTTGCCTTTAACAGGATCGCGCGCAACACTTCTGCGCGGCCAATGCGATTAGTTCTATCAGCCGTAGCTTGAACTGTGGTTTTGAAATACTTCTGCAAGCTTTGATCACCCGAAGAACTCTTCATCTCTTTGTCAACGGCACTGTAGAAATCAAGCAAGAGTGTACGCAACGTCTGCAGATTTAGAGCAATCTTCTCTAGATTGACTATCCGGTCCAACTCAATGATGAGCACAAAAAGATCAGCCTTTTTCCAGACACGTAGTTCCTTAGGAAGGCGAATAACACGAAGTACCGCCACTACCTTTGCAAATCGCTTCAGGAGGTCCTCAGCCTCAGGTAGTTCATCGTTGTACTTTTCAAGGTACGGTTGGACTTCAGATTCCCTATGAAAGTAGGTGCTCATCATCGTAATAAGTAACGACAGTGAAAAAACAATATCACTCATGCGGCGAACTTCACGGTCACTGAACACGTTGTATTTTTCGAAAACATACGAATCAGCCACACGCTCACCTAGTCTTTTGAGTGCCCCTTGAAACTCGGCGTTCTGACGTTCCATTTTGTTCAGGCCGTGTGACGTCCTGTTAATGCGTTTGAACACGTCGCGCACGATCTCAATGTCAGCTATTCCGAGATTGCGAACTGCCACTTGGTAATTCAGAAACTCAGTCTTTTGTTCTTTTGAAAGAGCCTGATATGGGAGGATATCTTTCTCAAGTTTTAGGGCTAGCGACCCTTTGAAATACTGATGAATTGTTGTAATTCTTTGCTGCCCATCAACAAGAGCCTCAGTGCTTTTTGCTGTCTCCAAGTCGGCGGCCATCACGGCAAGATAGATCTCGGGAAATGGGTAAGATTTAAGAACCGTTCGCAGGAATTCATTTTTGTCCTTTTGATCCCAAACCAACCGCCTTTGAAAATCCGGTCGTGGAATCAAGGCGCCGGAGTCCAGTTTCTCCAACAGCTCCATAATTCGGCGCGTTGATGCCGATGTGTTAAGTTTGGGCTCGGTCATTTTTTTCCTTAATTTTTCTAATTCCGTTGGCGTGATAGCCCATTAGAAATTTGTCATCAAAGTAAAGTCCAACCTTTACCGGAACACTGACTATTTTCTTCTTATTGATTTCATTGACTCTGGCTTGCCATGCTTGTCTTTGATCGTAGTCACCAGTCCCAGGCAAATAGTCTGGTCTGACCCAGCCGTGCGTAAGGAAATAACTAAAGTCGTTAGATTCTGGATTTCCTACCCAGTTGCCACGGGACGTGTATCCACCATCACTAAAGAATTCGTAGACCTTGCGCCAATGGGATAAGAAAGTGCCCTGAGATATAACAGCGACATCCACATCTGAGTAGTCGTCAAAAGCAGAAAACTGCGCACGTTCTGGTGTATCTTTTTTGACGTTTGGAGCTTTGCGAAATAGCCGAAACCCTAGTTTCGCGGATCCAACTACGCATACAGCTGTCACGGGCACTTTGAAGCTGTCTGAAACTGCAATTCGCAGATCCCGTTCTTGATCGTTACTGAGATTTTCACTGCGCGCCGCAAGAATGTGCTTTTGCACGATGCGCTCATTTGGCATCCTGCTCTTGATGTCGTCTAGAAATGACTCTAATCTTTCCATTATTCGTCCCTCACTTTCCCCAGCTGTCCTTCAACCCCACCGCCAAGTTAAACACCGGCTTCCCCGCCGCGTGATCCACCCGGTCCGCCACAAAGTACCCATGGCGCTCAAACTGGAACTTGTCATCCGCCTTGGCATTGGCCAATGATGGTTCCACGATGGACGTCACCACCTTCAAGCTGTTCGGGTTCAGGCTTTCGATGAAGTCCTTGCCGCCTGCGTCGGGGTGGGCGTCGAGGAACAGGCGGTCGTACATGCGCACTTCGGCGTTTACGCCGTCGGCCACGCCCACCCAGGTGATGGCGGCTTTGACCTTCACGCTGTCGGCGCCGGGGGTGCCGCTCTTGGTGTCTGGCACCACGGTGGCCAGCACTTCGGTGATGACTCCGTTGGCGTCTTTGGTGCAGCCGGTGCACTCGATGACGTAGCCGCCCTTCAGGCGCACCTTGTTGCCGGGGAAGAGGCGCTTGTAGCCTTTGGGGGGCACTTCTTCAAAGTCTTCGCGCTCGATCCAGACTTCTTTGCCGATGGTGAAGTGGCGCACGGGGCTTTCCACGCCTTCGGGTGGGTGGGGCAGGGCGGGCAGGCTGCAGGGCTCCAGGTGGCCTGCGCCCATTACGTCGTCCCAGTTGGTGAGCACCAGCTTGACGGGGTTGAGCACGGCCATGCCGCGGTGAGCCTTCAGCTCCAGGTCTTCGCGCAGGCAGCCTTCCAGGGTGCTGTAGTCGATCCAGCTGTCGGACTTGGTCACGCCAATGCGGTCGGCAAAGGTCTGGATGGCGGCGGGCGTGTAGCCACGGCGGCGCAGGCCCACGATGGTGGGCATGCGGGGGTCGTCCCAGCCGCTCACTTTATGGTCGTACACCAGCTGGGCCAGCTTGCGCTTGCTGGTGATGACGTAGGTGAGGTTCAGGCGCGCAAATTCGTATTGCTTGGGTGGGGGCGATGCCAGCAGGCCGCCCACAACGCGACCATCGGGAAGTGTTACCACTTCCGTCAGGCGCTCCAGCAGCCAGTCGTAGAAGGGGCGTTGGTCTTCAAATTCCAGCGTGCACAGGCTGTGGGTGATTTGCTCTAGCGCGTCCTCGATGGGGTGCGCGTAGGTGTACATGGGGTAGATGCACCAGGTGTCGCCCGTGTTGTGGTGGGTGGCGCGGCGGATGCGGTAGATGGCCGGGTCGCGCATGTTGATGTTGGGGCTGGCCATGTCGATCTTGGCGCGCAGCACCATGCTTCCGTCTTCATGCTTGCCGTCGCGCATCTCGCGGAAGATGCGCAGGTTTTCCGCCGGGGTGCGGCTGCGGAAGGGGCTGTCTACGCCGGGCTTGCCAAAGTCGCCACGGTTCACGCGCATTTGTTCGGCGGTTTGCTCGTCCACGTAGGCGTAGCCGGCTTCGATCAAATATTCCGCCGCGCGGTACATGAAGCCGAAGTAGTCGCTGGCCTGGTAAGGGGCGGCGCTGTAGTCGCCCTGGCTGCCGTTCCAGTCAAAACCGAGCCATTTCACGGCGTCGATGATGCTGTTGACGTATTCGGTGTCTTCTTTTTCGGGGTTGGTGTCGTCAAAGCGCAGGTGGCACACGCCGCCGTAGTCGCGCGCTAGGCCAAAGTTGATGCAAATGCTCTTGGCGTGGCCCACGTGCAGGTAGCCGTTGGGTTCGGGCGGGAAGCGGGTGCGGATTTTGGCGGGGTCGGGCTCGCCAGCGGCTTGGTGGGCGGCGTCGCCGGGGGTGCCAGCCCAGCGGCGGGTGGCGTAGGTGCTTTTTTCCAGGTCATGCTCGATGATCTGGCGCAAAAAGTTGCTGGGCTTGACGGTTTCGGGGGCCGCAGAAGTGGCAGTGGCGGCGGTATTGGCGGGGGAGGGGGTGCTCATCCAGCCATTTTAGGCGGCGGTTTCGTGACGGTTTACGCATTAAAACCAGCGCGTGTACGTTCAGACACAACGTAAAGACGCTTTTGTGCCATCCTTTTAGGCACTTGGTGCGTTGTGTACCGGTGAGGCAAGTCCATTTGGCTGGCTGCCCTCATTCAAAAGGAGATTTCCATGACGAAAACCCGTTCTGTTTCTACTGCGGCCGCTGTGGCGGGTGTGGCGCTGGCCCTGTTGGCTGGTGCTGGCTCCGCCCAGGCCCGTGATGTCAATTGGTCGGTGGGCATTGGCGTGCCCGGCGTGGTGGTGGGGGCCAGCAATGGCTACTATGCGCCCGCCCCCGTGTATGTGGCGCCACCCCCACCCGTGTACTACGCTCCCCCTCCACGCCCTGTGTATTACAACGCCCCCCCGGTGTACTACACACCACCCCCACCGGTGTATTACGGCGGTTATGGCTATGGCTACGGCCATCGCCACCACGGGCACGGCCACGGTCGCCACTGGGACCGTTGACCCACCCCGGCGGCTGGTCTGTCACCCACCTCTTGGGCGCGAGTCGCTCACAGGCAGCGTTGCACAGGCTGCCTTTTACAGCGGTCCTCTGGGGCCGCTTTTTTCTTGGCGCCGCATAATCCCGCACTCTGGCCTGCCAGCGTGGCAGGCGCATTGCCCCGGAGACCCTGTCTGTGACCGCTAAGAAAACCGTTTTTGTCCTCAATGGCCCCAACCTGAACCTGCTGGGCACGCGCGAGCCCGCTGTGTACGGCGCAGCTACGCTGGCCGATGTGGAAAAGCTCTGCGCCGATGCCTGCGACCGCCATGGTTTTGCGCTGCGGTTTCACCAAAGCAACCACGAAGGCGCGCTGGTGGACTGGATTCACGAGGCCGGTCGCCTGCACGCGGCGGGCGAACTGGCGGGTGTGGTCATCAACGCCGGGGCCTACACCCACACCAGCATTGCGCTGCACGATGCCACCAAGGGTACGGGCATCACGCTGATCGAGCTGCACATCAGCAACGTGCATGCGCGCGAGGCGTTCCGTCACCATTCCTACATGGCCGCAGCCGCAAAGGCGGTGA
Source organism: Acidovorax benzenivorans (assembly GCF_028680575.1). Classification (GTDB taxonomy): domain Bacteria; phylum Pseudomonadota; class Gammaproteobacteria; order Burkholderiales; family Burkholderiaceae_C; genus Acidovorax; species Acidovorax benzenivorans. The sequence goes on from NZ_JAPCKI010000017.1 coordinate 45,856, forward strand.
TGTGTGGCTTTGGCGTGCTGGGCTATGGCCTGGCCATTGACGGCCTGGCACAACTGCTGGCCCAGCAGCCTGCGGCCTGAGCCCCCGGCGCACGCGGGATTTGCCCCTGATGGCCCCGCCGCCCCTGCAAATCTCTGAGGACGAGGTAGAAATCACCGCCATGCGCGCGCAGGGCGCGGGCGGGCAAAACGTCAACAAGGTATCGAGCGCAGTGCACTTGCGCTTTGACGTGGCGGCATCGTCGCTGCCTGAGGATGTGAAAGAGCGCCTGCTGGCCCTGCGTGACACCCGCATCACGCAAGAAGGCGTGGTGGTCATCAAGGCCCAGCAGTACCGCAGCCAAGAGCAAAACCGTGCCGACGCCCTGGAGCGGCTTACCGCGCTGGTCAACACCGTGGCCGTGCCGCCCAGGGTGCGGCGAGCCACCAAGCCCACCTATGGGTCAAAACAGCGGCGCCTGCAAACCAAGACGCAGCGGGGTGAGACCAAGGCGCTGCGGGGCCGGGTGCGCGACGGCTCCTGACGCTTGAGCGCCGGGGTGGGGGTTCCCCATTGCGCGCCATCGATCTGTCAATGTTTGATTGGCATCGCCAGTAGAACAATCTGTCTGCCTTGCAGGGCTTGGTATCACGGGCCATCAGTCCTACATTCATGGCATTCCTTGTTGGAGTTGTCATGTCTGCCTCTGCCCAAGCCCCTGTCTCCGCTGTCTCTGCTGTAGTCCCCGCTCTTTTTGTGTCGCATGGCGCGCCATTGTTTGCGCTGGACGCTGGCACCACCGGCCCGGCGCTCACGCAATGGGGCCAGAGCCTGAAGGCGCAATACCCCGGCCTGCGCGGCGTGGTGGTGATGTCCCCGCACTGGATGGCGCGGACCGCCCAGGTCATGACCGGGCCACAGCCTGCCACCTGGCACGACTTTGGCGGGTTTCCGCCTGCGCTGTACCAGCTGCAATACCCCGCCTCGGGCTCGCCCGCGCTGGCGCAAGAGGTGCTGGGCCTGTTGCAGGCCGCCGGTGTGGCGGCCCAGGGCGATGCGGCCCGTCCCTTTGACCATGGCGCCTGGGTGCCGCTGATGCACTTGTTCCCTAAGGCCGATGTGCCCGTGGTACAGGTGGCCCTGCCCGTGGGGGCTGGCCCGGCCGATGTGTATGCGCTGGGCGCCGCCTTGCGCAGCCTGCGCAGCCAGGGCGTGCTGGTGGTGGGATCGGGCAGCATGACGCACAACCTGGCCGAGTTTTTTGGCGGCGCGCGCGAACCCGCTCCGTATGTGCTGGAGTTCAGCCGCTGGATCGAGGACGCGCTGGCCCGTGGCGACATGGCCGCACTGCTCAACTACCGCAGCCAGGCCCCCCACGCCCACCGCGCCCACCCGACCGAAGACCACTTTTTACCCATCTTCTTTGCACTGGGCGCGGCGGGCGACGACCTGCGTGCAAACTACTTGAGCCGCGAGGTGATGTACAGCATGCTGTCGATGGACGCTTTTGCCCTGGAGTCGGTGCACTGACACCCCCTCGTATCTCCCCCTGTTTTTTGCCCCAAAACCGATCGAGGCGCACACATATGCTTACCTTGCCGCTCACATTTTTGCAGCGCCCCGCTGCCGCCACCACGCCCCGCCCCTGGCTGCTGGTGCTGATGCATGGCGTGGGCAGCAACGAGCAAGACCTGTTCAGCCTGGCATCGCAGATCCCGGACCGGTTTCATGTGCTGAGCCTGCGAGCGCCGTTTCGCATGGGGCCGGGTTCGCACGCGTGGTTTGATTTTTCCATCGAGCCGAGCGGCGAGCGCTCCATCAACGAAGAGCAGGAGGCGCAAAGCCGCGCCTTGGTGGCCCAGGTGGTCGAATCTGCCGCCGAGCAACTGGGCATTCCGCCCGAGCGCGTGGTGGTGGGCGGCTTCAGCCAGGGCGGCATCATGGCGCTGTCGCTGCTGCTGACCAAGCCTGCGTTGATGCATGCAGGCCTGGTGTGGCACAGCCGCCTGCTGTCCCAGGTGGTGCCGCTCACAGCGCCCGCCGATGCGCTGCGCGGCAAGCAGCTGTGGCTGAGCCACGGTACCCACGACAACGTGATCCCACTGGCCCATGCCCAGGCCATTGCGCACCACATGGCGCCGCTGCCGGTGACGGTGACGTACCGCGAGTTCCCGAGCGCGCACGAAATTCGCCCGTCCGAGCTGGCGGCCACGGTAGCTTGGCTGGAGTCGTTGTCTACGACACCGACGGCGTTTTAAGCGCGGTTGCCCACGCACGCTGCCCCGGTACTGGCTGCATTGCGTTGCCGGGAGGGCACGGCGTACGGTTGTCCCATCGGGCAGCCCCATGCGGGGCTGGGACTGCGGGGATTGTTAGGGAACGCTTGACGTCGTGGCGGCTCGGACCAGGGTTGTTTCTGTGTTGAAGGAGACCTGATGCCTGATCAAGACACTGCCGAGTTCCGCCCCGCGCCAGAGCGCACATCCCCCACGCCCTGGATCACGCTTGCCGCGCTGGTGTGCGCCATGGCTGCTGGCGCTGCGTGGTGGTTCTGGCTGCGGCCAGTGGCGCCTGCTGCAGCGCCCGCCCCTGTAGCTGCAGCCCCCGAGGCGCTGGTAGCGCCGCCCCCCGCACCCGAGGCGTCGGGCCCCCAGAACCTGATAGATGCGCTGGCGCCGCCCGACGCCGCATTGCCCGCGCTGGCCGAGTCCGACAAGCGTGTGACGGAACTGCTGGCCGAATTGCTGGGCCGCGACCAGCTCACCATGTTTGTGTTGACCGATGGATTCGTCCGCCGCGTGGTGGCCACCGTGGACAACCTGGGCCGTGCCCACGCGCCCTCACGCATGTGGCCCGTGCAGCCCACGCCGCAGCGGTTTGTGGTGGACGGCACTGGCGACGCGCCCACCACCGTCGCGGCCGCCAATGCCGCACGCTACAGCGCTTTCTTGGCGTTTGCCGAGGCCGTACCGATGGAGCCCGCCGTGGCGTTGTACGCGCGGCTGTACCCGCTGTTTCAGCAGGCGTATGAGGAGCTGGGCTACCCCAAGCGCTACTTCAACGACCGGCTGGTGGCCGTGCTGGACCAGCTGTTGCTGGCGCCTGAGCCTCGGGGCCCGCTGCAGGTCAAGCTCACGCCAGTGAACACCGAGGTGCCCAACCTGCGCCCTTGGGTGCGCTACGAGTATGCAGACCCGGCGCTTGAAGCGCTGCCGAGCGGTCAGAAGATCCTGCTGCGCATGGGCCCCGCCAACGAGGCACGGGCCAAGGCACTGATCCGCGAGCTGCGCAAGCGTGTGGCGACTGGCGAGCTGCACCTCCCGCCGCGCTGAAGGGGTGGAGCGGTGGCTGCCGCGCAGCGGGCTACAGCGGCAGCGCCATGGTGCGCTTGACCTCCTTGAGCGAAAAACTCGTCGAAATCTCGCGCACCCCCGGCAGGCTGCGCACATGGGTGCGCACGTATTCGGCAAACGATTCCAGGTCGGCCGCCACCACTTCCAGCTGGTAGTCATACCGGCCCGAGAGGTTGTGGCACGACAGCACCTGAGGCATGGCCATCACCTCGCGCTCCAGGGCCGTGGTGGTCTCTGCCGTGTGGTCGTGCAGCGCCAGCTGCACAAAGCCCAGCACGCCCCAGCCCACGCGCTGGCGGTGCAGGTGGGCGTGGTAGCCCGCAATCACTCCGGCTTCTTCCAGCGCCCGCACCCGCCGCCAGCAGGGCGAGGTGGACAGCGACACCGCCTCGGCCAGGTCGCCCACGGTGGCGCGGCCATCGCGCTGCAGGGCGTTGAGCAGGGTGCGGTCCACAGGGTCGAGCGGGTAGGGGTGCATGGTGTCTTGCAGAGTGATTGGGGCAAATTTTGCCCTTGTGTTTGAATTTTTGGGCAAAGAAGGCGAAATTTTGCCCGCCAATGGGGACAAGAATCTCCGCATCCGACCCTCACCTTGTCTGTGGTCGGCCCACCAGGAGACACGCATGACCCGCACCACTGACCTCAGCCCCGCCACCGGCTTCAGCACCCGCGCCATCCACCACGGCTACAACCCCGCCGACCACCAGGGCGCACTGGTGCCGCCCATCCACACCTCGGCCACCTACGCCTTTCCGGACGTGGCCTATGGCGCGCGCTGCTTTGCGGGCCAGGAGCCGGGCTACTTCTACACCCGAATCGCCAACCCCACGCTGGCGCTGCTCGAAGGGCGGCTCGCAGCGCTGGAAGAGGGCGCTGGCGCCGTGGTGTTCGGTTCGGGCATGGGCGCTATCACGGCCACGCTGTGGTCCATGCTGGAGCCGGGCGACGAGATCCTGGCCGACCTCACGCTCTATGGCTGCACCTTCTCGTTTTTGCACCATGGCCTGGGCCGCTTTGGCGTGACGGTGCGCCATGTGGACATGACAGACCCTGCCCGCGTGGCCGAGGCGCTGACCTCCAAGACCCGCGTGGTGTACCTGGAAACCCCCGCCAACCCCAACATGCGGCTGGTGGACATTGCCGCCGTTTCGGCCCTGGCCCGCGCCAAAGGGGCAAAGGTGGTGGTGGACAACACCTACTGCACCCCTTACCTGCAGCAGCCCCTGCTGCTGGGTGCCGATGTGAGCGTGCATTCCATGACGAAGTACCTCGGCGGCCATGGTGACCTGACCGCAGGCGCGGCCGTGTTTGCCGATGCCGAACTGGCCCAGCGCGTGCGCCTGTACGGCCTCAAGGACATGACCGGCGCCGTGATGTCGGCACAAGACGCCCACCTGGTGATGCGTGGCCTGAAGACCCTGGCCCTGCGCATGGACCGCCACTGCCAGAGTGCGCAGAAGGTGGCCGAATTCATCGCCGCCCACCCCGCTGCGGCGGCCGTGCACTACCCCGGCCTGCCCAGCTTTGCGCAGCATGCGCTGGCCAAGCAGCAGATGCGCCAGATGGGCGGCATGATCGCTTTTGAGCTGCGCGGCGGCCTGCAGGCGGGCGTGCGCTTCATGGACGCATTGCAGCTCGTCACCCGCGCCGTGAGCCTGGGTGATGCCGAGACGCTGGCCCAGCACCCGGCCAGCATGACGCATTCCACCTACACGCCCGAGCAGCGTGCCGCGCACGGTATCCCGGAAGGTCTGGTGCGCCTGTCGGTCGGCCTGGAGGACCTGGATGACCTGCTGGCCGATATTGGCCAGGCACTGGACCTGGTGCAGGCGCTGGATTTCAAGGCCGAGCCCACTATGGGGAAGACTGCGGCAGCGGCAGCGCCGTCTTATAACGCACCTGCTTGAGCGCGAAGCTGGAGCGGATCTTCTCGAGCCCCGGAATGGGGGAAAGCTGTTCGACGATGAACCGCTCCAGCGCCGCAATGTCGGGCAGTGCCACGCGGATGAGGTAGTCCGAGTCGCCGCTCATCAGATAGCACTCCATCACCTCATCGTGCTCTGCAATGCGTTGTTCAAAGTCGGCCAGTGCTTCCTTGCTCTGGCTTTTCAGGCTGATGCTGATGAACACGTTTAGTCCCAGCCCCAGTGCGGCGGCGTTGGCCAGCGCCACATAACGGGCGATGACGCCCGCAGCCTCCAGTGCTTTCACGCGTGCCAGGCAGGGCGACGGCGAGAGATGCACGCGCCGGGCCAGCTCCACGTTGGAGAGCGAGCCATCGGCCTGCAGTTCGGCGAGTATGCGCAGATCGGTGGTGTCAAGCTTCATGTGCTGTCATATCGGTTTTTGGCGGAATATTGTGCTGCTAAAAGTGATTGATCTTCGTGATTCGGCATCACATTTTTTGCAAATCCTTCTAGAGTGTGCTCCTATGAACGCCCCATTGCCTTCCCATCTGCTCCACACCCAGGATGCCCTGGCCGACACTGACCCCCAGGAGACCGCCGAATGGCGCGACGCCTTTCTGGCCCTGGTCGCCACCCAAGGCCCCGAGCGGGCGCGGCACATGCTGCAGGAGCTGGTGCGGGTGGCGCGCGCGCAGCGCATAGGCTGGCAGCCGGACCTGAACACGCCGTATGTGAACACGGTGGCGGTGCAGGACCAGCCCGTCTTCCCCGGCGACCTTGCCATCGAGGAGCGCGTGGCCTCCATCGTGCGCTGGAATGCACTGGCCATGGTGGTGCGGGCCAACCAGGCCTATGGCGAGCTGGGTGGCCACATCGCGAGCTACGCCAGCGCGGCGGATCTTTTCGAAAGCGGCTTCAACCACTTCTTCCGTGCCCGCGAGGGGCTGGGCGAGGGGCAACACCGGGGCGATCTGGTGTTCTTCCAGCCACACAGCGCGCCGGGTGTGTATGCGCGGGCTTTTCTGGAAGGGCGTTTGTCCGAGCTGGACCTGCAGCACTACCGCCAGGAGCTGACGGCGCCGGGCGCAGGCGCACAAGGCCTGTCGAGCTACCCACACCCCTGGCTGATGCCGGACTTCTGGCAGTTCCCGACCGGCTCCATGGGCATCGGCCCCATCAGCAGCATCTACCACGCGCGTTTCATGCGCTACCTCACGCACCGCAACCTGCTGAACTGCGAGGGGCGCAAGGTGTGGGGCGTGTTTGGCGACGGTGAGATGGACGAGCCCGAATCCATGAGCGCCCTGACCCTGGCCGCGCGCGAGGGGCTCGACAACCTGGTCTGGGTGGTCAACTGCAACCTGCAGCGGCTGGACGGCCCGGTGCGCGGCAATGGCCGCATCATCGACGAGCTGGAGCGCCTGTTCGCCGGTGCGGGCTGGAATGTGGTCAAGCTGGTGTGGGGTAGCGACTGGGACGGCCTGTTCGCCCGCGACCTGACCGGCGCGCTGGTGCGTACGCTGCAAGGCACGGTGGATGGGCAAATGCAGACCTTTGCGGCCAAGGACGGCCGCTTCAACCGCGACAACTTCTTCGGCCAGAACCCCGAGCTGGCGGCCCTGGCACAGGGCATGACGGACGAGCAGATCGATCGCCTCAAGCGCGGCGGGCACGACCTGGTGAAGATCCATGCCGCGTATGCCGCAGCCAGCGCGCACAAGGGCCAGCCCACCGTCATCCTGGCCCACACCAAAAAGGGCTATGGCATGGGCACCGCAGGGCAGGGCAAGATGACCACGCACAGCCAGAAGAAGCTGGACGAGACCGACCTCATCGAATTTCGCAACCGCTTCAACCTGCCGCTCACCGACCAGCAGGCGACCAGCCTCGCCTTCTTCAAGCCTGCGGAGGACAGCCCCGAGATGCGCTACCTGCGCAGCCACCGCGACGCGCTGGGCGGCTACCTGCCACGCCGCGAGACCACCTGCGCCGCGCTGCCCGTGCCTGCCATAGAAAGCTATGCGCAGTTCGCGCTGCAGGCTGACGGCAAGGAGATGAGCACCACCATGGCCTTCGTGCGCATGCTGGGCAGCTTGCTCAAGGACGCCTCCCTGGGCCCGCGCATCGTGCCCATCGTGGCCGACGAGGCGCGCACCTTTGGCATGGCCAACTTGTTCAAGCAGGTCGGCATCTACAGCAGCGTGGGCCAGCGCTATGCGCCCGAGGACATCGGCTCGGTGCTGAGCTACCGCGAGGCGCTGGACGGCCAGATCCTGGAAGAGGGCATCAGCGAGGCTGGCGCCATCGCCAGTTGGACGGCTGCCGCCACCAGCTACAGCGTGCACGGCCTGGCGATGCTGCCGTTCTATATCTACTACTCCATGTTCGGCTTTCAGCGCGTGGGCGACGCCATCTGGGCAGCGGCGGACCAGCGCGCGCGGGGCTTTTTGCTGGGGGCTACGTCGGGCCGTACCACGCTGGGCGGCGAGGGCTTGCAGCACCAGGACGGCAGCAGCCACCTGGTGGCCGCCACCATCCCCAACTGCAAGGCCTACGACCCGGCCTACGCGGGCGAAATGGCCGTCATCATCGACGCCGGCATGCGCGAGATGGTGACCGAGCAGCGCGACGTTTTCTACTACGTCACTCTGATGAACGAGAACTACGCGCAGCCTGATCTGCCTGCTGATGCGGCAGACGGGGTCTTGCGTGGTTGCTATGTTTTCAGGAGCTATCAGGGCAATGTGGACGCGCGCAAGGGCCTGATTTATTCTCAAAGTTCCGTCACCCTGATGGGTTCCGGCGCCATCCTGACCGAAGTGGTCAAGGCCGCAGAACAACTCGCCATCGAAGGCGTGGATGTGACCGTGCTCAGCGTCACCAGCTGGAGCGAACTGGCCCGCGACGGCGTGGCCTGCGAACAGAGCGCGCTGGCGGGTGAAGAAGGGGTTGACCCCGGCACCCCCTGGCTTGCCGCCCAACTGGCCGCCACCAGCGGGCCCGTGGTGGCCGCCACCGACTACGTGCGCGCCGTGCCCGAGACCGTGCGCGCGTTCATCCCCGAAGGGCGCAAGTACATCACCCTGGGCACCGACGGCTTTGGCCGCAGCGACACGCGGGCGGCGCTGCGGGAGTTCTTTGGGGTGGATGCTGCACACATTGCGCGCGTGGCGCGGGCCGGGCTGCGGTAGCAGCGGTCCAGGCGGCATCCCGCAAGCGAAACAAAGAAGCCCCCAGACGCCATTCGATGGCATGGCGTCCGGGGGCTTTTGGTCTTACGTCTTTTCCGTCAGGGGAGCTTGACCTGCAGCACTGCGTTCGGGACGGTGATGTACATCATCGAATCACGTACGGCAATGCCCGCTGGGCTGTTAATCATGCCAGGCAGATCGCCCGCCGCAAATCCTTGGCGCCACGCCTGCCCCACGGGGGTGGTGACTCGACCATCCGGCGCAATCTTGCGGATGACATGGTTGATGGGGTCGGAGACATACACGTTGCCCTTGCTGTCCGCCGCGATACTGGCTCTCAGGTCGGTGGACACAATGGGTGTTTGATCAACAGTGAACACAGCGCCAGTTCCTGAGCCGTCTGAATATCCTGGTGCGGCAGCGGGATTGCCAGCCAGAGTACTCACCAGCCCAGATGGCGTGATCTTGCGGATAGTGGGTCCAACCCTGTAATTGTCATAAAAAAGACCATCCACTACGTAGATGTTGCCAGCCGCATCCGTGGCCATGTTGCCCAGCCCCGCAAACCTCGCTGCCGTCCCTTGTCCGTCCATGTGTCCCGTTGTTCCTGCATTGCCTGCAAACAGTGTGACTTCTCCTTTGGTATCGACCTTGAAGATGGCGCCATCGAAAGTGGACACGTAGACGTTGCCAATGCTGTCGGCGGCAATACTGCTGATGCTCTTCCAAAGGATGCTGGTCGGATTGTTCAGGAACGGAGTGAGGTCCGCCAGGACCACGACTTCGCAGTTCCTCATCTTGAGTACGCGTTGGCCCACGATTGAGTACAGATTGCCTGCCCCATCGGTTGCGAGGGGGCCGTAGTAGTTGGACAACATTTCTACGCTCAGACCCGAGACGGCTGTGCAGTGTCCATCTGGTTTGCCCAGCGTGCGCACCAGACCGTCAGCTTGCACTGTACGGATGGTGCTATAGCCGTTGTCGCCTTTGTCACGCACATACAGCGCGCCGGCTGGGTTGAGTGCCAGTGATCCGGGCGTGTCGAAGCGCGCGCTGCTGCCTTGGCCATCGTTTGCGCCTTCTGCTGTCGGTCGACCCACGACCACGGTGGATGCACCCTGCTGCGTGTAGCTACGCAATTGCGCGTACCTGGCGACTGTGAAGGGGCGTGTGCCGATTTCGTTCACGAGGAATTGGCCGTCGGCCTTGACCACCATCTGGGTTGCAGTGCACAAGGTGCCGGGAGCATTGTGGGTGCTGCAGGACTGGGCGCGAACCAAGGTCGTGACGCTTCCGTCGCTGCCAATCCTGCGGATTGCGGGTTGGTAGTCGATGCGGTCCAGAACAAAGAGGCGATCCGAAGAGTCGAACGCAATAGTCTTTAGCTCGGAGAACTGTGCAGTAGCAGCGCCTCCGTCTGTGCCACCTTGGTTGCGAGGTCCCACCGTGCCAGACAATACTGTGGCTTGGCCATCTGCTGCGTACTTGCGGATCACATGGTCGTTCGGGTCAGCCACGTGGAGGGTTCCGGTTGAATCTATGGCCAAGTGCACAGGGTTGTAGACGTCGACCGTCACAGGGCCAGAAATGCCTAGCGCGGTAGGGTACGTGCTGGCCTTGCTGGTGAGCGTGCTGACCTGACCTGCAGGGGTGATCTTGCGGATGGGGTTTGCCAGCGATGAGTGCGATTTTTCTTCGAGTTTTACTTCCGACACATACACGTTGCCCGCTTTGTCCACTGCAATGCCCGTAGGCCTGCAGAAGGTGGCTGAGTTGCCTGCGCCATCCTGGTTCCCGCAAACGCCGACTTTGCCAGCCAGGGTGGTCACTGTTCCCGATGCACTGATCTTGCGCACCAAGTGGTTCCAGGTATCGGCCACATAGGTGTTGCCTGCCGCATCCACTGCGACGGCATTTGGTTTGTCGAACCTCGCAGAAGATCCGTCGCCGTCGGCGTAATTCGGGGGTTGACGGCCGGGGGCCATGTCGACCCCACTGCCGGCCAGGGTGCTGAGTTGTTCGTGGTTGGCACTGAGTTTTCGGATTCGGTTGTTGCCGCTATCTGTAATGACCACTTCGCCTGCACTGGTCAGTGCCATTCCACCCAAATTGGTGCTCAAGCGCGCCGATGTACTGGTAGGTCCATCCTGATTGCCAGGCCCGTCGGTATTGCCAGCAAGGAGTGAGAGCGTGGTAGTTGGCGCCGGTGCGGGTGGAGGGGGCGCAGGTGTCTCAGCCGAGCCGCCAGAGCCACCTCCGCACGCGGTGACCATCGGTGCAACGAGTGCGGCCAGAAGGCTGATGCGTCGCAGTCGTTCATTGAATGCAGTGTTTGACATGAATCTCCCTCGGAACGGTGTTGGTTGTTGCGCATGGGTTGCGACGCAAAGAGTTTATGTAGGCGGCATGTACTTTTACTGAGTGGTAACTCACTGTTACCGTGCACAAAGACATACGCACCAACATGCTCTGCCTGCATCCCCACAGCCCGCGTGTCGGCGCATTTCGGTACGGTCTGGCAAGGCGGCGGGGTACCTGCCGCAGTGGGTTCACGAAGCGTCGCCGGGCACCATGCCCTGCACAAGCACTCCCAGCACTTCGCGCGCCTGCCGAGTGGCTGCTTCGTCTGGCCACTGTGCAACGGCATTGGTGGAGGCATCCGAATTGACGTCTGCACCGGGGTGCAGGCCCAGCAGGTGTCCGCCTTGCAGCAGCGCCAGGCCGTGGACCATGGCCCAGCATGCGTGGGCCAGTGCGCGGGGGTCGCCTGTGCGGAAGCTGCCGTGCTGCTGGCCCTCGGCCACCAGGGTCTGCAGGTCGTTGAACAGATCGGCCGCTACGGCGCGCAGGCGCGGTGGCGCGGTGGCCCGGGCTGCCGCGCCGAACATATGGGCCAGTTGCCGGGGGTGCTGGCGCCCGAATTGCACATAGGCCAGACCGCTGGCCAGCAGCCGGTCTGGGCTGCCCTGGGCAGCCGCTACCGCCTCGCGGCTGGCCTGGCGCAGGGCCTCAAAGCCTTGTTCGGCCATGGCGTCCAGCAGGGCCTGCTTGTCGGCAAAGTGGCGGTAGGCCGCTGTGTGCGAGACCCCCACCGCCTTGGCCATCTCACGCATCGACAGGCCGTCGAGCCCGGCGCCTTCCAGCTGCTCCAGCGCGTAGGCCAGCAGGGTGCTTTTGAGGTCGCCGTGGTGGTAGGGGCTTGTCATGAATAGGCGTTGGTGGACACAAAAAGTGCAGAAAAAGAAAACGACAAGAAAACACTGAATGTTGACGGTGGAAACTTTAACACCCTAGAATGTTTCCATTGTTAACATCAAGGTGTCTGCCATGAGCTTTCTGCTGTTGATCATGGGTGCCAGTGCGCTGGCGTGGGTGGTGTGTCGGCTGGCGGGGGGGCGCCCCGGCCTGCAGTGGGCCATGCGCTGGGGCATGGGCCTGGGTTTTGTGTTCACGGGGGTGGACCATTTTGTGAACGCGCAACTGCGCTATGTGCCCATGATTCCCGACCTGCTGGCGGCGCAGGCGCTGTTCTGGGTGTATCTGACGGGTGTGGCCGAACTGGCCGGGGGGTTAGGACTGCTGGCGCCCCAGCGTCTCCTGGATCGCCTGGGGATGCCGCGCCTGCACAAGTTGGCTGGACTGGGGCTGGCGGTGCTGCTGGTGTGTGTGGTGGTGGCCAACGTCCATGTGGCGCAGCAGGGCCAGCAGGTACATGGCCTGCCGTTTGGCGCCTGGTACTACTGGGTGCGGCCTTTGCTGCAGCCGGTGTTCGTCGTGTGGGCGCTGTATTGCTCTGGCGTCTGGGCGGGGTTTGCGCGGGAGGCTGTGGCCGCCAGTGGGGGAGGGGGACGTTAGGGCCGTTTCTCCACATCGGGCGAAGATGGATACGGGGCGGTGAACTTAGCCCTTGCGTGATTTTTACGCTATATATTTAATAGCTATCAATGAAATTTGGATGGGCGAAAAAGGCTGTTTTGGCTCCAATTTTTGTCACCATGCGCTTGTGCCCCCGGCCACCGGGCGACCCCACCTGCCTCCCCTAGGGTCGAACACATTGCCCAGCCTGTAACAGCTTCCTAGAATGGGTTGTAACCGAGCAACTGCTGGAGGGCGCCATGGCACATGTCAGCTGGGACAACAACCTGCCTACCACCTGGACTGCGATGGTGGACGGCAAGGCCATCTGCTCCATCAAGCGCAAGGACATCGGGGGGTGGACAGCTGCCTGGGCAGACGATCGCCTGTGGCCGGTGCCCGCCCATTTGCCCAAGGCGATGCCCCAACCCACGCGGTTTTTCAGCGGCCTGGAAGAAGCCCAGGCTGCTGTGGAGCAAGCCCTGTCGGCGTGATAGTTTTTCCATTCGCATGGGCTGGGCAGCCGCCCCTTACCTTCCCACCAAGGCGCAAAACTGCGCCAGGTCCACGTTGCCGCCACTGATGAGCACGCCCACGCGCTGACCCTTGAGGTCGCCCTGCATGGCCCGCGCTGCGGCAAAACCCAGGCAACCGGTGGGCTCCACCACCAGCTTCATGCGCTCGGCAAAAAAACGCATACCGTCCACCAGCTGTTCGTCTGTCACCGTGAGGATGTCATCCACGTCGCGCTGGATGATGGGGAAGGTGATGTTGCCCAGGTGCTGCGTCTGCGCGCCGTCGGCAATGGTGGTGGGGGTGTCGATGTGCACGATGGTGCCACTGCGAAACGACTGCTGACCGTCGTTGCCCGCTGCGGGCTCCACGCCGTAGAGCTTGGTCTGGGGTGAGAGAGCGCGCGTGGCCAGGGCCGAACCCGACAGCAGCCCGCCGCCGCCCAGGCACACAAAGAACGCATCGAGCGGGCCGACTTCCTCGAACAGCTCCTTGGCGGCCGTGCCCTGGCCCGCCAGCACATCGGCATGGTCATAGGGCGGGATCAGCGTGAGGCCATTCTGCTGCGCCAGGTCGCGGGTGATCTGCTCGCGGTCTTGTGTGTAGCGGTCGTAGAACACCACGGTGGCGCCATAGCCCTGCGTGGCCGCCACCTTGGCGGCGGGTGCGTCCTGCGGCATGACGATGGTGGCAGGGATACCCAGCTCACGCGCCGCCAGCGCGATACCTTGCGCGTGGTTGCCCGAGGAGAACGCGACCACCCCGGCCTTGCGCTGCGCAGGGCTGAATTTGGCGAGCGCGTTGTAGGCCCCGCGGAACTTGAATGCGCCCATGCGCTGCAGGTTTTCGCACTTGAAGAACACCTGGGCACCGAATTCTTCGTTGATGGTGCGCGAGGTGAGCACCGGTGTGCGATGCGCCACGCCCGCAATGCGACCAGCGGCGGCCACTACGTCGGCATAGGTGGGGAGGGCGGAGAGGGCTGGGTTCATGGTGAAGTCCGGGCGGGAAGTGGAAAGGTCCGATGTGTCGGGTGCGGAGGGCCGTGTTGTGGGGCCGTGTCATTTCACGTCGCCATACACCGTGGCACGCGACACTCCCAGGTGCTGCGCCACCACCTCCATGGCGCGGCGCACCTCCAGGCTGCCCGATGCCTTGAGCTCGCGCAGCAACGCGCGCCGCTCGGCCGCCTTGAGGGCGCGTGGCGCGGAAGACAGGCGTGCCGCGAACTGGTCGATGCGCTGGCGGATGGCTTCGGCCCCGGCGGGGTCTAGCGATTCCTTGAGCCCCGTGTTGCCGTCCGTGGCGGTGAACTGACCCACCACGCTCTGCAGGCTGCGAAACAGGGTGAGGTCCACGTTCAGGCACAGCGCGGCGATGTAGTGGCCCGATGCGTCCTTGATGCCCACCGAGGTGCTCTTGGCAGGGCGTCCGTCAGCGAACTGATTGGCGTAGTTGGCGACCACCTGCGGATAGTCCGGGTCCGCGATGCGTGTGAGCCCCATCTCGGTGGTGGGGTCGCCCACCATACGCCCTGACAGGTTGTTGTGGATGGTCAGGATGGAGTGCTTGGGGTCCAGCAGGTCGTGCACGACCACCTCGCAAAACGGCGCAAACGTGGCAGCCAGACCTTGGGCGACCTGCTCGATCTGGGTGAGCAGGGCCTTTTGCTCTGCGGTGCGCGTTGGAGTTTGTCGGCGAGTGCGGTGGCGGGCTGGCGCTGAGGCGTGTTCAGGCATGTCGGCAATTTATCCGGAGTTGGATAAATTGTCAAAATATAGATTTTTTGTCTTTTTTGTCATTTCATCCAACGCCCGGGCATGGGGGTTCCGGGGCGCTGCCTGAGATGAGTTTCGCTCGCCCTTTGTGGCAGAGCCCTATCAGCCCGCGTGGGGCGGGCGCTGGAAAAACGCATCCAGCACCGGCATCAGCCCCGGAAGCTCCTGTGCAAACCGCTCGCGGTTCACAAAGTAGGCCTCGCAGGCCACTGCAAAAAACTCGGACTGCGAGGTGGCGCCGTATGCGTCCAGCCAGGGGCGTTCGGCGCCAAAGCGCTCTGCGAGGATGATGCGTTCGCGGAACTGCTCGTAGGCGGGTTCCCATGCTGCCCACCACGCTTCGTATGCGGCGCGGCCGGTGCGTGTGCCCATGAAGCCTGCGGGCAAGGGCGGGCAGCCGTTGGGCTGGCCGTTTTTCATGTCGAGTTTGTGCACAAACTCGTGCACCACTACGTTATGGCCGCGTGCGGTGTTCTCAGTGGCGTTGGCGACATGTTGCCAGCTGAGCATGATGGGGCCGCGCTCCATGGCTTCGCCCAGCAGCACCTGGGCGTGTTCGTGCACCACGCCTGCCTCGTCCGTCGTTTGGCGGCGTGCTACGGCTTCGCCAGGGTGCAGCACGATGCCCACAAAATCGTCGTACCAGTCGAGCGCCTTGGCGGGGTCGCCCCAGTGCAGCAGGGGCAGGCAGGCCTGCGCGGCAATGTCGATGGCCATGGCGTCGGTCACCGTGAGGCCATGGGCGCCGTGGAATTCCTTGTGGTGCAAAAAGAGCGCGCTCAATACGCGCAGCTTGGCCTGGTCGTGCAGCGACAGCGCGGCCAGAAATGGGTAGCGCTGGATGGTCTGAAGCCACAAGGTGGCCGAGATATCGGGCACGGGGGCCACGGTAGCGCGCACACGGCGCCAGAGGCGGTTGAGCAAAGGGGGCATGGCGATCGGGCTGCGGGAGGTGGGCCCGCGCAGTTCATGACCGCTGGTACTTGGGGGCCAGGGGCGGCCGTTCCAAGCCCGCACTGGACAAACGCAGTGTTTCCAGCCGAGGGGGCAATGCGGCGGCGTCCCAGTCGCTCAGCACCACGCGCTGCAACCCTGGCGCCAGCGCATGGTCGGCGGGGCGGTGCGTGTGGCCGTGGATCAGGGTGTGGGCGCCTGCCGCACGCAACCAGGCAATGGCGGCGGGGCTGTCCACGTCGGCGTATGTGGCGCCCGACTGCTTGCGCGCTTCGCTCTCCTGGCGGATGCCACGTGCCTGCGCGCGGCGCGCTGCCAGCGGCTGTGCCAGAAACTGCTGCTGCCAGGCGGCACTGCGAGCTAGTATGCGAAAGCGCTGGTAGTCCACGTCGTCCAGGCACAGCAGATCGCCATGGCTCAGGACATAGCGCTGGCCGCCAAAGACCAGTACCGTGGGGTCTGCCAGCCCGGTGATGCCGCAGTCGGCCAGGAATACAGGGCCGGCCAGAAAATCGCGGTTGCCGTGCATGAAGTAAACCGGCATGCGCCGCGTGGCAGCCCGGATGAGGGCACAGCCCTGGGCCTCGAAGCTGCCAGGTTCGCCCATGGCATCGTCACCCACCCACACCTCGAACAGATCGCCCAGGATGAAGAGGGCGTCGGCCGTGGTGCTGTCCAGATACTGCTGGAATGCAGCCACCGTGGCCGGTTCGCTGGCCTGCAGGTGCAGGTCCGAAATGAATTCGACCGTGCGCCAGTGCGAGGGCGCTACAAGCTCCTCGAACGGGGGCACGGTCGTGGTCACGGGGCGGATGTCAGGTCAGAGGGCAACAGCCTTCTCGATGATCACGTCTTCCTTGGGCACGTCGTCGTGGAAGCCCTTGCGGCCCGTCTTCACGGCCTTGATCTTGTCGACCACGTCGGCGCCGCCAACCACCTTGCCGAACACGGCATAGCCCCAGCCCTGGGCCGAAGGCGCGGTGTGGTTCAGGAAACCGTTGTCGGCCACGTTGATGAAGAACTGGGCGGTGGCCGAGTGAGGGTCGCTGGTGCGGGCCATGGCCACGGTGTAGTTGGCGTTCTTCAGGCCGTTGTTGGCTTCGTTTTCGATGGGCGCATCGGTGCCCTTTTGGGTCATGCCGGGCTCAAAGCCGCCGCCTTGCACCATGAAGCCGGGGATCACGCGGTGGAAGATGGTGTTGTTGTAGTGGCCCTTGTTCACGTAGGCCAGGAAGTTCTCGACCGACTTGGGCGCTTTGGCGCTGTCGAGTTCGAGGGTGATGACACCGTAGCCGGTGATGTGCAGTTCGACTTGGGGGTTGCTCATGGCTGTCTTCTTTCAAAAAAATGGGCTGCTTCACTTCACCACGGTGGCGGAGTTGATGGTGATGGGGGTGGTGGGCACGTTCTGGTGGCCGCCCTTGTTGCCGGTGGCCACAGCCTTGATCTTGTCCACCACGGCGGTGCCTTCGACCACTTTGCCGAACACGGCGTAGCCGTGGCCATCAGGGTTGGGGGCATTGAGCATGGCGTTGTCCTTCACGTTGATGAAGAACTGCGAGGTGGCCGAGTCGGGGTTGCCGGTGCGGGCCATGGCGATGGTGTAGTTGTCGTTCTTGAGGCCGTTCTTGGCTTCGAGCGGGATGGGAGCCTTGGTGGGCTTTTGCTGCATGTCGGGGGTAAAGCCGCCGCCCTGGATCATGAAACCGTCGATCACGCGGTGGAACACGGTGCCGTCGTAGTGCTTGCTGTTCACGTAAGCCAGGAAGTTCTCGACCGTCTTGGGCGCCTTGGCGGCGTCAAGCTGCACGACGATGTCACCCATCGACGTGGCCAGCTTGACCTTGGGGGCATCCTGCGCCTGGGCGGTTGCTACTGAAAACATAGCTGTCAAGGCAATACTTGCCAGCGCTACAGCCGAATTTCTTCTGGAAATCATCCAATTACTCCTTCGAAAAAGATCTGCCATTGTTGGCCCCGGCGCGTCCAGTATTGGCGCTTGACAGGGCCCGTGCGGGCGCCTTCGGCGACTTCGCCGAACGTTACCACCATGGTGTCGGCCGAGTCCGTCCACCGCAGGTAAGACTTGTCCTTGAGCTGGAGTTCCCGGCCTTTGAGGGCGCGGGCCTCGGCTTGCAGCACCTGGGTCCATTCCTCCAGCGGCTTCTTGCGGTAGCTCTGGAAGTCGGGCGCATAAAAACCCAGTAGGCGCTTCATGTCGCCCTCGGTCTTGGCGGTGCGCCAGGCGTTGAGCACAGATTCGAACGACTTGCGGTCGGCCGCCACGCTGTGGGGTTGCACCCATTGCAACTGGCGCGCAATGACCACGGGGGTGGAGCGGGGCTCCACGGTGCGCAGGATGCGTTCGAGGTCGGGGTTGGCCAGCACCAGGCAACCGTCGGTGGCCAGTGGCGCGCGCGCGAACTGGTCGGGCGGGGTGCCATGCAGCCAGATGCCGCTGCCCGTCTTGCCTCGGCTCTGGTCCAGGGGGTTGGGGTAGTTGATGGGCAGGGCACCCGCGCCGTAGAAGTCCTTGAGCTTGGCCGGGTCCAGGCGGCTGGTGATGAAGTACACGCCCAGTGGGGTGCGCTGATCGCCCTCCACCTCTTTTTCGATGCCGAGCTTGCCCACGGAGGCGTAATAGTCGGCCACCAGCCGCAGGCCCTGGGACGTGTTTTCAAACAGGTACAGGCGCGAGCGTGAGGTGTCCACCGCAATCGCGTGGCGCGAGCGCGAGGACAGCTCCAGGAACTGCGCGGGGATGGCATTGGCAGGCGGGCGGCTGCGTTGCGCATCCACACGCTGGCGCGACTCGGTGCGCAATTCGGTCAGTGCCGCTGCTGCCTGGATGCTGCGGGCCGAGTCTGGCTCGGGGGCCACATCGCCCATATGCCGCAGCGGGCGGGTGCGCGACATGAGCAGGTCGCCCACGGCCAGTTGCGCCAGCTGGAAGTTGGGGTAATCGCGCGCCAGGCTTTCGGCTTGGGCCAGGGCCTCGCGGCCACGGCCTTCGGCCACCAGCTTGTAGACCGCCATGAGGCGCGCCTCTGCCTGGCCGTCGTGCAGCTCTGCGGGTGTGGATGCCACCGGGGGCGTGGTAGACGCAGCATGCGCGGCAGCCGCACGGCGTGCCTTGGCACCTTGCGGCATGGCCGGTGTGGCCAGTGACATGCCCGCCAGCAACAGCATCGCCGATGCTGCCCTGCGGCCTGTTGTGGTCAGGGGCACAAACATGCGAACCATCAATCAGCTGGACGTCAGGGCAAAAAAAAAGCCCGCGCGGAAGGCGCAGGCGCCGCATCGGGGGCCATGGTCAACCGCCTGTGGACTCGCGGACGATGGTCCAGCGGCCGTTGTTGTGGACGAGGTCCAGCGTCTTGCGGCTGCTCACATTGAGCGAGTCGGCGCTGTAGGCCTGGCGAAACCGGGCCGTGGCCTTGTCGCCCTGCACCGACACGGTCATGTCAGACAGTTTCACGTTGATCTTGGACTTGCCGACGATGCGCGCCTCGCGCTCTTTCTCCCAAGCCGCGCGGCCCTGGCGGCCAGGTGGGTCGAACGACTTGTCGTAGGCGCCCAGGTAACCCTTCATGTCTTTGGACGACCAGGCGGTAGCCCAGGCCTGCACGGCGGCGGTGACTGCTTGGGTGGATGCGTCGCTGGTAGCCGCGGGAGCCGGTGCAGCGGGAGCCGGGCTGGCCGCTGGGGCGGGGGCTGCGGCAGGTGCTGGCGCCGGAGCGGGGGCTGCAGGGGCCGGTGCTGGAGCTGGTGCCGGGCGCTGGGTCACCACCACGGCGGGCGCGGGCGCTGCGGCGGCAGGGCGACCGGTTTTGCTGCCGGGTTCGTTGGAGAACAGTTCGCGGATCAGCGCCAGCTTGGGCTTGACGGAGTTGGCGTTGTTGGCATCGAGCTGCAGAGCCTTGTTGTAGGCCTGGCTGGCCAGCTTGGCGTAGATGTCGCCCAGGTTCTCTTGCGCGGTGGCATAGCTGGGGTTGGTGCGGATCGCCATTTCCAGCGCAGTGCGGGCCTTGTCCAACTGGTTCTGGTTGGCGTACAGCACGGCGAGGTTGTTGTAGGGCTCGGGCAGCTCTGGGTACTCTTCGGTGAGCTTGGTGAAGGTGACGATGGCATCGGCCTGCTTGCCCGAATCCGTTTGGGCCACGCCGCGCAAAAAGCGCAGTTGCGGGTCACGCGGGTTGGCCGCCAGGCGCTGGTCGGCCTTGGTCAGCGCCTCGGCGGCCTTGCCAGCCTTGAGCAGTTGGGTGATGTCGGCATAGTCGTCCGCGTGGGCCACGCCCGTGCCCATCAGGGCGGTCAGTGCCAGCAGGCGCAGTAGGCGTGGGAGTGTGCGTCGGACTTGCTTCATGGGGGTACAAAGGAGTTGGGCGGCAGCCAGCCCGGGCGGGGGCTTATACTGCGGCGGATTGTAGCTGAGGGGGTTGTCATGACGGTACGCTGTTGCCGCTGGTGATTTTGCTGGACGCCCCTTGCCGGGCCGCCCCCTGCCAAGGGCTGAGGTCCGCTGCTGCCGGGTGAATCTTTATCTCTCACCCACCCCGTCAAGTCTCCCGTTACTGAAATCCCATGAGTTTGCGCATCTACAACACGCTGTCGCGTGCATTGGAGGACTTTTCCCCGCTCGAACCTGGCCATGTGCGCATGTATGTGTGCGGCATGACCATTTACGACCTGTGCCACATCGGCCACGCCCGCATGATGATGGCGTTTGATGTCGTGCAGCGCTGGCTCAAGGCCAGCGGCCTGCGCGTGACCTACGTGCGCAACATCACCGACATCGACGACAAGATCATCAAGCGCGCGCTGGAGCGGGGCATCACCATTCGCCAGCTCACCGACGAGATGATTGCCGCCATGCACCAGGACATCGGCCTGCTGGGCATCGAGCCGCCCTCGGCCGAACCCCGCGCTACCGAATATGTGCCCCAAATGCTGTCGCTCATCGGCCAGCTCGAAGGCAAGGGCCTGGCCTACCGCGCGAGCAACGGCGATGTGAACTACTCGGTGCGCAAGTTCGACGGCTACGGCAAGCTCTCTGGCAAGTCGCTGGACGAACTGCGCGCTGGCGAGCGTGTGGCTGTGCTGGACGGCAAGGACGACCCACTCGACTTTGTGCTGTGGAAGTCCGCCAAGCCCGAGGAGCCGCCAGAAGCAAAATGGGATAGCGCTTTTGGAGCAGGCCGCCCCGGCTGGCACATCGAGTGCTCGGCCATGAGCTGCGCCACGCTGGGTGAGACCTTTGACATCCATGGCGGCGGCGCGGACCTGCAGTTTCCCCACCACGAGAACGAAATTGCCCAGAGCGAAGGTGCCACGGGCAAGCCGCTGGCGAAGTTCTGGGTGCACAACGGCTTTGTGCGTGTGGACAACGAGAAGATGTCCAAAAGCCTGGGCAACTTTTTCACCATCCGCGACGTACTCAAGCAGTACGACGCCGAGACGGTGCGCTTTTTCATCGTGCGCGCCCATTACCGCAGCGCGCTGAACTACAGCGATGCCCACCTGGACGATGCGCGACAGGCGCTCAAGCGTCTGTACACCGCGCTGAGCCTGGTGACCCCGGCAGAAATGGCCTCCATCGATTGGACCAACCCCTATGCCGCCCGCTTCAAGGCCGCCATGGACGAGGACTTCGGTACGCCCGAGGCCGTGGCCGTGCTGTTCGACTTGGCGAGCGAGGTCAACAAGACCCGCTCGGCCGCGCTGGCAGGGCTGCTCAAGGCGCTGGGGGGATGCCTGGGCATTCTTCAGGGCGACCCCACGGCTTTCCTGCAGGCGGGTGCCGGTGTGAACGAGGCAGACATCGAGGCGCAAATTGCCGCCCGCGCTGCCGCCAAGGCTGCCAAGAACTTCGCTGAGGCCGACCGCATCCGCCAGGCGCTGCTCGCCCAGGGCATCGTGCTCAAGGATTCGGCCGCAGGTACGACATGGGAAGCCGCGCAGTGAAGCTGTTTTTTATGTCAAATATGCCTCTAGCGCAGGTGGGGTAAGCGGTGGCAGCTCTTAAAAAAATAGCAAGCGATGCCGCAACGCCGCCGCTGGTGCTGGCCACGCCCGACTACTGGGCCGAGGCCTGCAAGCATCTGGTAAAGAAGGATCGGGTGATGAAGCGCCTGATCCCGCAGTTTGGCGATGCCGCATTGCAGACACGTGGCGACGCGTTCACCACGTTGGCGCGCTCCATCGTGGGCCAGCAGATTTCGGTGAAGTCCGCGCAAACGGTGTGGGAGCGTTTTGTTGCGCTGCCCCGCAGCATGAAGCCCGCCAGCGTGCTCAAGCTCAAGATCGACGACATGCGGGCCGCAGGCCTGTCGGCGCGCAAGGTGGATTACCTGGTGGACCTGGCCATCCACTTTGAAGAGGGCAAGCTGCATGTGAAAGACTGGGCATCGATGGACGACGAGGCCATCATTGCCGAGCTGGTGGCCATCCGGGGCATTGGCCGCTGGACGGCCGAGATGTTCCTGATCTTCTACCTGATGCGCCCCAACGTATTGCCCCTGGACGACCCAGGGTTGATCGCCGGAATCAGTCACAACTATTTCTCGGGCGACCCCGTCAGCCGCAGCGACGCACGCGAGGTGGCCGAGGCCTGGAAGCCATGGTGCAGCGTGGCAACTTGGTATATTTGGCGATCGCTCGACCCCCTGCCGGTGGCTTACTGAAAACGGCTGACCCAGCCTGACGCGCTTTACAAAAATCGTTAACCGTCGGTTACAGTGCGTGCCATTCGTGGCGGCCGCAACCGGCGCGATCCCCTAGGAGAAAAACGTTGGCGAAAAAGACCTTTCTGGATTTCGAACAGCCCATCGCCGAACTCGAATCCAAAATTGAAGAACTGCGCTACGTGCAGACCGAGAGTGCCGTCGATATCTCGGAAGAGATCGACCAGCTGAGCAAGAAGAGTCAGCAGCTCACCAAGGACATCTACAGCGAACTGTCCCCCTGGCAGATCACCAAGATCGCCCGCCACCCAGAGCGCCCGTACACGCTCGACTACGTGCGCGACATTTTCACCGACTTTGTCGAGCTGCACGGCGACCGCCACTACTCTGACGACCTGTCCATCGTGGGCGGCCTGGCACGCTTCAATGGCCACGCCTGCATGGTGCTGGGCCACCAGAAGGGGCGAGACACCAAAGAGCGCGCCATGCGCAACTTCGGCATGAGCAAGCCCGAAGGCTATCGCAAGGCCCTGCGCCTGATGAAGACGGCCGAGAAGTTCAAGCTGCCCGTGTTCACCTTTGTGGACACGCCCGGCGCCTACCCCGGCATCGACGCTGAGGAGCGCGGCCAGTCTGAAGCCATCGGCCGCAACATCTTCGAGATGGCGCAGCTCGAAGTGCCCATCATCACCACCATCATTGGTGAAGGCGGCTCCGGCGGGGCCCTGGCCATCAGCGTGGGCGACCAGGTCGTCATGCTGCAGTACGCCATCTATTCGGTGATCAGCCCGGAAGGCTGCGCCTCCATCCTGTGGAAGACCAGCGACAAGGCCCAGGAGGCTGCCGACGCCCTGGGCATCACCGCCCACCGCCTGAAGGCTCTGGGCCTGGTGGACAAGATCGTGAGCGAGCCCGTGGGCGGCGCACACCGCGACCACAAGCAGATGGCAGCCTTCCTCAAGCGCGCTTTGGGCGACGCCTTCCGTCAGGTGGCAGACCTCAAGACCAAAGACTTGCTGGACCGCCGCTACGAGCGCCTGCAGAGCTACGGCCGCTTCAGCGACACCAAGGCGGACGCCCGCTGACCGGAGTCCTTGCTGAATCTTGTTGGCGCCGCATGCACTACATGCTTGGCGCCCCTCCAACGGCCCTTCGGGGCCGTTGTTGTTTTTCCGGCCGAATCGTTGCAGGGGCGCACAAACCCTCACTGGCGCACGGACTGCTACCGGATGTAACATGCCTGAACACCACCTGCGCAGGTGGTTCAAGGGGGCTCCATGTCGCTTCTGAAGACACTCAAGGGCCAGATCCTGGTCCTCTCTGCTACCTGCATGGTGGCTGCCCTGCTGGTGTTGACGCTGGTCAACTACTTTTCGGCGCGTGCACAGGCGCAGATATCGTTGGCCGAAGAGGGCCAGGCAACGGCCAAAAGCCATGCAGAAACCATCGAGGAGTGGGGCCGAGCCAAGGCGGCCATCATCGCGGCCTCCGTCACCGCCTTTGAAGACCCTGAACCTGCCAAGTCTTTGGCCATGTTGCGCGACGCGGGCAAATTCAGCACGGCGTACTTTGGCTACGCGGACAAGAAGTACGTTTTTTCAGAGACTCGCAGCCTGCCCGCCGACTATGACCCCACGGCGCGTCCCTGGTACAAGCAAGCGGCGCAAGCAGGCACGTCGGTGGTTACGCCGCCCTATATCTCGGCATCCGACCAAAAACTGGTGGTGACTTTTGCGACTCCGGTGGGCGCGGGCGCGGCCCTCAAAGGCGTGGCCGCTGGCGATGTCTACATGGAGTCGGTGGTTGCCAACGTGGCGTCCATCCAGCCCACGCCGCAGAGCTTTGGGTTTCTGGTGTCTGCCGACGGCAAGATCATTGCCCACCGCGACCAGGCGCTGACCCTCAAGCCCATTGCAGAGTTGTCCAAAGACCTTGCGATCGACAAACTGCTCGCGGCATCCAAGGACAAGAGCCTGCTGCAGGCGGACATCGCGTCGCGCAGCCGGTTGCTGAGTGTGGTGCCGATCGCGGGCACCTCGTGGATGCTGGTGGTGGCCCTGGACGAAAGCGAGGCCATGGCACCTATCCGGGCCATGCTGGCCACATCGCTGGTATCCAGCGTGGTGGTCCTGGTGGTGGCTGTGGCGCTGCTGGGCGTGGTCCTCACCCGGCGCCTGCGCCAGCTCACGCTGGTGCGTGACGCGATGCACGAAATCGGCGCGGGCGATGGCGACCTGTCGCGCCGCATCGACGCCCACGGCGAGGACGAACTGGCCCAGATCGCCGGCAGCTTCAACAGCTTTGCGGGCAAGCTCTCGGGCGTGCTTGCGCAGATCCGTGACGCCAGCAGCTCGGTGCGCGTGGCCGCCGAAGAGATCGCCACGGGCAACCACGACCTGAGCGGGCGTACCGAACTCACGGCATCCAGCCTGCAGCAGACTTCGGCCTCCATGCAGCAGCTGACCGAGACGGTGCGGCACAACGCAGACTCGGCACGCCAAGCCAACCAACTGGTGGCCCAGGCGTCCAACGTAGCCCAGCACGGCGGCCAGGTGGTGGGCAATGTGGTCACTACCATGGAGCAGATCAACGCGGCTTCGCGCAAGATCAACGACATCATTGGCGTCATCGACGGCATCGCCTTCCAGACCAACATCCTGGCGCTCAACGCTGCGGTAGAAGCAGCGCGTGCGGGCGAGCAGGGCCGGGGCTTTGCGGTGGTGGCGGGTGAGGTGCGCAGCCTGGCGCAGCGCAGTGCCGAGGCCGCGCGCGAGATCAAGACGCTGATCAATACCTCGGTGGAGCAGGTGGAAAACGGCTCGCGCCTGGTGCATGACGCGGGCACCACCATGACCGACATCGTGACCTCGGTGCAGCGTGTGACGGACATCATGGCCGAGATCACGGCGTCCACCAATGAGCAGAGCACGAGCATCAACGAGGTAGGGCAGGCTGTGGCCCAGCTCGACCAGATGACGCAGCAGAATGCAGCGCTGGTGGAGGAGAGTGCTGCAGCGGCGCAGAGTCTCAAGGACCAGTCCGTGCGGCTGTCGGAGGTGGTGGGCACCTTCCGCCTGTCGTCTACCGACTCTGCCCACGCTGCGCCACGGCTGTCTTCGCAGGTCGGCTGAGCCGTAGGGGGCGTGGCGCCAGGGTGCCCTCAAAGCGCCTCGCTGTTGAAGCCCGGGGCGCCGTGATAATCGGCGCCTATGTGCCGTCATATCCCCATTGTCTCTTGCGGCTTTCAGAAGCGTCGGGCGGTTGTGACCGAGCCGCATCGCGTGTTTGAAGGGCAGATTCCATGACCCAATCGATGGATGCTGCCCTGCAGGCCTTTGCGCCCGCGCTGCCCCTGGCGGTGGCTTTGAGTGGGGGGGCAGACTCGACTGCATTGCTGTTGGCCTGTGCACGCCGCTGGCCTGGACAGGTGCTGGCCATCCACGTGCACCATGGGTTGCAGGCGGCCGCCGATGGTTTTGAGCAGCATTGCGCGGCCTTGTGCAACCAACTGGGCGTGCCCTTGCGTGTGCATCGGCTGGACGCGCGCCCCGAGCATGGCCAGAGCCCCGAGGATGCCGCCCGGCAAGCCAGATACCAGGCTTTGACGGCTGTGGCGCTAGAGGATCATGCCTTGGGTGCTATTCAATCTATAGCAATTGCCCAGCATGCCGACGATCAGGCCGAAACCCTGTTGCTCGCCTTGTCGCGTGGAGCGGGCGTGGCCGGCCTGGCCGCCATGCCCGCCCGATGGGAACGTGCAGGCCTGGTCTGGCACCGCCCCCTGCTGCAGGTGGCAGCGGCAGACGTGCGCCACTGGTTGAAGGCGCAGGGCCAGGCCTGGGTGGAAGACCCCACCAACACCGACGAGCGCTTTACGCGCAACCGCATTCGGGCGCAATTGCTGCCTGCGCTGGATGCCGCGTTCCCGTCCTTTCGCGATACCTTTGCACGGTCGGCCGCCAATGCCGCCCAGGCCGCAGAACTGCTGCACGAGATGGCACAGCAAGACCTGTCCCTGGTGGGCGTCCCCCCGGTGATCAAGGCTTTGCAGGGGCTCACCCGCGCCCGCCAGGCCAACGTACTGCGCCACTGGCTGCGCCATACCCACCACACTACCCCGGCGGCGGCGCAGCTGGGTGAGCTGCTGGATCAGATCCGAGCATGCACCACGCGGGGCCACCACATTCGCATCAAGGTGGGGAGTGGCTTTGTGGTGCGGGTGGGCCCCGCGCTTGATTGGCTCAGACCCTGAATCTAGGCGCAGTTTTGTTCGCGTTTCGAGAAGACGAATATTGGAGTCAACCGCCGTATCCAACTTGGAAGCCAATCCAATCGCGAAGAGGCCAAGATCTCGGTGGTGATCGGTGAAAAGTATCTTGAGCGGGCCGGGCACAGCTTGCACAAGGCCTCGGGGCCAGACCCGCAAGCTGCCCAGGCTGCCGAAACTGCCCCTGAAATGAGGCATAATAGCGGGATTGGAAACGTGACCGAGTGGCCGAAGGTGCTCCCCTGCTAAGGGAGTATGGGGTGTAGAGCCTCATCGAGGGTTCGAATCCCTCCGTTTCCGCCAGCATAGAACCCCAAGTGATTGATTCACTTGGGGTTTTTTGTTTTCTTAATCAATCGGTATGCCATTTGGTATGCCATGGCATGTTGGCTTTCGTTGAACGTCGCTGGATAAGCGTGTAGCTAGACTGAGCGCTTTCGCGTCAAGTAGTCTCAAATTTCCAGGCGGGCTGTGTGGACGATTGTGAACAGGCGCTGCGCGTTGCGGGTGCATAGCTGGCTCGTAGCTCTTGAAGGCCTTGTAGGCCACCGCAGGTTCCTGGGGTTTGAGTACGTTGAGTTTGCCCGCTCCATGGCGGCGCAGGCACGGGTCCAGTCACGAGCGTGAGACATGAGGCGAATGAACTCGCGCGTAACAGCCAACAGGTCATTCAAGGGCAGTAGCAAGGTACGCCTCAGGTGAGCCACCACGGTCTCTTGCGCAGGCGTGAGTACCGTTTGCAGGTGGTAGGCCGTGTGCGAGCGGCCCCCAAAGACAGAGCGCTTTTTCCACTTGTAGACCGTCTGCTTGGTGGCGCCAAAGCGCTGGGCCAAGACCCTGACTGTCTCTTCGCTGGCCGTGATCTCTCCACACACGGCAGGCGTGGTGCGGGCGTTTTTGTGCAGGACAATCAACATGGCCTCGCTCCCTGGGCGGATTGCAAGGACTCTGTCAATTTCTTGCGGAACCGCTCTGGCCATGAAGAGTTGATAGCATTTTGGATCGATGCAATCATCCGGGATGCGACACTTAAAGGAGGAGCGGGGATGGTTTGTGGCAAGCTCAGAACCAAAAAGAGCGGGTGTGGAACCATAAGGAAATTCGCTACGCTCGCAGCTATGGTCAGCTACTTTATTGAAGAGTACCGACCTGGAGAGCTGGGTGAACTTCGAAGTTTCCAGACTGATGAAAAGGGGTTGACAAAGGCACTTCTTGAGCGTGCCGCATTGGCGCGGGACTCGCATGGAAAGCGCTATGCGCATCAACGACGACTGACGCGCGACAGCCTGATTAGTGCGCACGAAGCTCTGCGGGCGAAGCTGGGGCGCCTCCAGAAGGCGGGGTCTTTCGACGAAGTGTGGGATTTGGTGCGGGACGCTACGTCGGAGGTTGCCGGCATCGGTGAGCTGTACCACTACGACACCGCATTGCGGATAGCTGCTGCATGTCGTCATGCTCCCGAGGATGTTTGTCTTCATGCGGGAACAAGGATTGGGGCAAAGCGGCTGGGCATCCGCACGGATCGTGAACGTGTGCTGATGTCTGAGTTACCCACTGAACTGCACAGATTGCAGGCGCATGAGGTGGAGAGCTTCTTATGCATCTTCAAGAATCAGCTGGGGGCAGCTACCCAACGTCGAGCCTGACATTCCCCTTGGTTGCCAGACAGGTACAGATTGACCCTCAGTCACTTGCCTGTCAGCGAAGATTTCTCGACGGAGTAGGTCGCGGCATCCAGGGTTGCGGATGCGCAACCTACGAGGCCTCTTGGATCAGGTGAGAAGAATTTCTGCCGATTGAAGGTCAATTAATTTTGAAAATCAACAAAAATCTGTTGATTTTTTCATTTTATGATCTAATTTCGCATGCTTCATCACTACTCGTTCGCCAATTTTCAGTCTTACCGGGAATGGACCGAGGTGTCCATGCTGGTGGATGGCAAAGTGCCACAGTCGGTCTGGGCCCGGAACGTTCCTACTGGCGAGCGTGTCAGCAGTGTGATGTCGGTCATCGGTGCCAATGCCAGTGGCAAGACGGCGTTGCTCAAGCCGCTTTTGTTTGTAGACTGGTTCATCAGCCAGTCCTTCGCGATGGACCCTCAGGCTGCCATTCCCGTGCAACCTCATCTGTCATCGCCCAATGAACCGTCACAGTTTGAGGTAGAAGCCGACTTCGAAGGTCGCCTGTGGCGCTACTCTTTGCGATGCACCCCGGAGCGCGTGCTGCATGAGTCACTCTATGTCAAACACGACCGCATGCGTTACGTGTTCACGAGAGACTGGAATGAAGACGATCAGGTGTATGTGGTCAAGCAGA
This sequence comes from Acidovorax benzenivorans, assembly GCF_028680575.1. Taxonomy (GTDB): domain Bacteria; phylum Pseudomonadota; class Gammaproteobacteria; order Burkholderiales; family Burkholderiaceae_C; genus Acidovorax; species Acidovorax benzenivorans. Next base: position 74,652 of record NZ_JAPCKI010000017.1, read on the forward strand.
AGGATTTTGGCTTGTTGCCTGCGGAGGCGAAGAAGGTCCGGCCAAACGCCTCGCTGATTGCGACCGCCGCACAGTACGGAGTGCCGTTGGCCCAACGACTAGCGATAAGTACTGTGCGGACAAACATCCATCAGTATGGTCGGCAGCCCTATGACCCGAATCAGTTGCTAACGGCTGCCGCCCACTTTGTCCAAAGTGACACCCAGCGGTTGCAGTTGGTCTCGATGCTGCGTCGATGGGATCTCGGCCTCAAAGACGTGGATATCCGGCAGATGGAAAGCGTTCAGCCCGACGGCAGCAAACAGCCATTTTGGGTGCCCTTTGGCATACATTCGACGAGCGAAACAGCGGGCTTTGAGTTGCCCTTCATGCTCGAGTCCAACGGCACGCAGAGCTTGTTCGTGCTGCTGTCTCGCCTTCTTCCTGCTTTGGAAAGAGGTGGGGTGGTGGTGATCGATGAACTGGAAAACGATCTTCATCCGCACATGCTTGAACCGATCCTGGAGTTGTTTGCCAGTTCCAAGACCAACCCGGGAGGCGCCCAGCTGCTCTTTACCTGCCACGCAGTGGAGGTCCTCAATGTTCTTCATAAGTCGCAGGTCATGCTTGTCGAAAAAGATGAGCAGAACCAAAGTACCGCCTGGCGACTGGACAGCGTGGGCGGTGTGCGCAATGACGACAATTTATACGCCAAGTACATGGCCGGTGCGTATGGAGCGGTACCACAGCTATGAACCGCAGAAGATTGCCTCGGGTTGCTGCTCGCACTGTCCTGATCGTTGGCGAAGGTGACGCCGAGGAGGTGTTCTTGCGCTATCTGAAAGGGTTGTATGTGGAGCGGGGCTCAGGGGTGGCTGTCACGATCAAGAATGCCCGGGGCAAAGGTGCGGGCCATGTGGTGGACTATGCACGCCGCCAGGCAATGAATGCGCAATACGATGTGGTGGCTGCGCTCCTTGATACTGATACCGGCTGGACAGACGCTGCAAGAAAAATGGCTAAACAAGCAAGCATTCAGGTTTTGCCTTGTGATCCCTGTCTAGAAGCACTTCTGCTTGCTGTGAAGGACGAAGCCATTGATGGAAAGACCACTGACCAATTGAAGAGGGCGTTTGAGCGGCGCTTCGGATGCAGTGCCTCTGAAATGGATTGGACTCGGCACTTGGACATAGCGCTTGTAGACCGTAAGGCTGGCGAACACCCTGTGCTTGGGCAACTGATTCAGACGTTCATTCGCGTGGATGTCGCTCGCTAGATGTGGCTGCATTGCACGAGAGTGCAGGAGGTACACCCGAGACACCTTGCTCAGACAATCTTGCGTATGCGTCTTGACGTGCCCCTCGGGTGAAGGTAACTAGAGTTCGTTTTCAGCGGGTGAGCGGGGCGCGGCGGTCTGACTTGACTTTCAAGACCATAGGCGAATTTTGTGGGAGGGGAGGCTTGTGAAGATTGGAATCTGTCGACTTTGCCACCGAGAGGCCCAGCTTTCGAGGAGCCACATTGTTCCGAAGGCGGTGGTCAACCCTTTGAAAGCCGAAAAAGGGTTTTTGCTTCAGGTAAATGGTCGAGGTCCTTATGGCCTGAAGAAGCACCAAGATGGCTTCGTCGATTTCTTGCTATGTAGACAGTGCGAAGGGTTTTGTAGCAAGGAGTATGAAGAGCCCTTCGTTGAATCGTGGCGAACCAGAGCAGCAAGCTCGCCTTGGCCACGGAATCACGTAGTGAGCTTGCAGGTCGACTATCGGCAGTTCAAGCTATTCCATCTATTGAACTTGTTCAGGGCTAGTGTTTGCACGTTGCCATATTTTCGTCATGTCGATCTCAAGTCAAACGAAGAGATCATCCGGAAAATGTTGCTCAATGGTGACCCAGGCGGAATTGGAGAGTACTGCGTTGCCGCACGGGTCATTTACAGCAAGACCAATGGGATGATCTCGGAGGCTATTAGTACTCCCGAACCACGATCCGATGGCGGGAAGGGGGTGTTCTACAGCACCCTTTACTACGGCATTGAATGGACAGTTTTTATGACCCCCCGCGGATCGAAGAACTTGCGGAAAAATGCTCTCCAACCCGACGGCTCAATCACGATATCGGGCTCTCCGTGGGGAAAACACTGGTTTCTTCGTCAAGCGGCCATGAACCTGGCAGGGAAGCAGGATTGGGTATCGTCATAGCCCATTGCAGGCTAGTCAATTGTTGAGTCCGTTTTCCCATCTTGGTAAATTGTCCTTAGGTGCAGGTATCTTCGCTTCACGGAAGTTCAAAGTCGTCCAGCTCTGGGCCGCCTCAATGTCTAGGTTGAGACTCGCATACGCCTTCTTGAGCAGCTCAGGAGGCAGTGCCCAGTCCCATTTCTCTCGTTCCGGGAATTCTTGCCAATGTGGACGTTCCCGTACTAACCAGCGGTCGTACAACGCTGGCTTTTTATCCAGATCGCGTGCTTGCGTTTCAGGGAAAGTCCGTCGGCGCCATCAGCTATGCGAGTCTCAACATTGAAAGCTTCCCGTCTCGGTTCATTGAGCACGAATCAGTGCCTCGTGATGCGACAGTGGTTGACCATACTTGGCAGTTCGTAAACAAGAAGGGCGGGCCCGACCGGCGCTTCAAGAACAATCGACAGCTCCCTGTCTGCCGCTACAACAGGCTGCATCTCTCTTCCGGCCGCGGCCTCAATGTCCGCCTTTTGGGCTCCCTTGATGGCGGGTTTAACGAGTTTGCCCTGGCAGTTCAACAGTTCTCGCGGATGCACTGACACGACTATGGCAGGCATGACCTGATGGCAGTCCGAGGGCAAGTGATTTGTTAGGGAGTTAACTTTGAGGCACCAGAGACCACTTGGCTAAGTCCCGCATAAAACGCACTCGGTACACATGGATCGTCACTTCATTTTTCGTAACTACTGGTGGATCGCTCTGATTGCCGGAGGCGCGGCAGTTTTTCTGTCAATTCTTTTCGGAGGGAGTGAGCGAATGGGGCTGGTTGGCTCAGCTGTGGCAGGTACTCTGGGCTTTTGTTACTTCGTCCAGCAGCAAAAGCTGGCGGAGATGCTACTGTTCCACCAACTTTTCACCACCTTCAATGCGCGCTACGACGCTCTCAATGGCAAGCTCGCCTTGCTAAGCCCTATAACCCTGCTGCCGCCCCGAATAGTCCACAGGATTCGCTTACCATAGCGAAGATTCGATATTGAACCCTCCCCCCAAAAAATGAGCCTCGGGCGATCTAACCTACAAACTCAGCTGACGGCGTGGTTCATGCGCCGCACGCCGTCCGGCGGCGTGAGACGAGTGGTTCCCATCGCTGCTGCGCTCGCTACGGATGTGGGCGAAATTCGCCGGGAAAATCAGGATCGAGTAGCCATCGCACGCGGCCGGGATAGGCTGGGCAGGCCTTTCGCGATTGCGGCGCTGGCCGATGGAATTGGCGGGATGCAGCAAGGCGCCGAGTGCGCAGCATTAGCTCTCGGGAGTTTGTTCGCCACCATCGCAAGCGAAGCGAGGGCCTCAATCGATTCAAGGCAGTGGTTACTTCGCGGCATACATCAAGCCAACAACGACGTGCATGCGCGGGTGCATGGCGAAGGTGGGGCCACGATCTCGGTCGCGCTGATTTCGGGCAACGGCCCCATCCATTGGGCCAGCGTTGGCGACAGTCGCGTCTATGTTAGCGACGCCTCCTCGTTGAAACAGGTCTCTGTCGACGACACCATCGCGGGCCAATTGGGCCGCGTTGGCGAAGCGGGTTTCAATCAATCTAAGTTGATCCAGTTCATCGGCATCGGCGAACCGCTCGAAGCTAGCGTTTCAGACTTGGCCCCGCAGGAGAGCACGGCCATTTTCCTGACGACCGACGGAGTTCATTTTCTTGATTCAACGCCTTGGTTCGGCCAACTGGTAAAGCACGCTCCCGATCCTGGGGTTTGCGTTCGCCGCTTAGTTGAGCTTTCTCGTTGGTGTGGCGGTCCAGACAATGCGACGGCCGCTATGCTCTCGCTTGGAGCCGCCATTGATGACGGCATGCCGAATATCGATGGGTGTCTTGAAGTGTGGGACCCGTTTGGCGAGTTGCAGGTGATCGTTGCCCCTCTGAGGCCTTCAACATCTCCCTCGCAGCCCCTAGCCCCGGTAGCGGCGAAGCCCGCTCCCGCTCCTGATGTGCTGCCGCCAGAGGCCGTGGCCGAAGCATCTGTGGAGGTCGAGGCTCCGCAAGAAGCCACAGCGGCCGGCGCGACGAAGAAAGGACGATCGGTTCGCAAAGGGAAGTCTGCCGCGAAAGGTCAGCCAGCCGAAAAGAGCCAAGAAAGGACGACCGTGCCTCAGCTCCTGATCGAATTCCCCAACAAAACTAACTAATAGATGCCGTTGCCAGATCGCTATCAAATCTCTGGCGCAGCGCTTGCTGGTGGCATGGGATCAGTCCACCCATGCCAAGACGCCGTTCTCGAGCGCAAGGTCGCGATTAAAGTCATTCGAGACACGGCCAATCGTCGGCGCATGCTTGACGAATTAAAGGCTCTGCTCAAGATGCGCTCAAAGCATGTTGTCCAGGTCTACGACGTGCTTCAACTCAGCGGCTCCGACTTAGGTATCGTTCAAGAATTCATCGAAGGATCAGATCTCTTCGATGACGCATTGGCCCCGACGACGACCACAGCCTTCTACAAGCAGCTATGGCAAATCGCGTCAGGAATCAGCGACATCCACGCAGTCGGAGTCATCCACCGCGACATCAAGCTCAACAACATGAAGCTCGATCCAGAAGGGGTCGTGAAGATTTTCGACTTCGGCCTAGCGCGCGATGATGGGCCGGCGGCCTCCACTGTGGGTTTCGTGGGAACGCGCGGCTTTGCGGCACCCGAGCTCTACCTTGCAAACGCCAAGTTCACGGTTGCCGTAGACACTTATGCATTCGGTGCATCCGCGCTTTTCCTGGCGATGCGCGGTCTGCCTGGCGACCTCATGGCCCAGCCGCCGACTCCGACTGCCGCGAACTACTTCACGGGCCTCCCTTTCGCAGTCGCTCCGGAGATCATTCAAGTTCTTGACCAGTGCCTCGTGGCGAAGCCCCAAGATAGGCCGGCAATGTCTCATGTTCGAGACCTACTGGCTCGGCATGTGCTTTTCGACAGACATCAGGCTCTGCTTGTTTTTCAGGGGCGCGCGTTGCACTTGAACGCCGGAAGCCGCTCGGTGAATCTCAGCCTGCCGAACATGGGGCAAATTCAGATTCGCTACGACGGCTTGGATTTCCGTGTTCAAAGCCTCGGCGGCGATGTGCTCGTCAACAACCGCCAGCTCAATGTTGGCGATGGTCTTCCGGGCTCCTGCGTCATAGCCTTGGGAGCGCAAGATCAAGGCAACCGCCGCCGCTACATCACGTTCGACCTATCGCACCCGGAGATCGTCTTATGAGTGGTCCATTGTCGCCAGGTGACGTGATCGGCAGTCGTTATCAGGTCATTCGCTACGTCGACGCCGGCGGCATGCAATTCGTCTACGCCGCCAATGACAATTTGACCGATCGGATCGTGGCTTTGAAAACGCCAAAGAATTCTTCCGCCACCAAGCGGTTTAAGCGAAGTGCGATCGTGGCTGCGAAAGTGAACCACCCGAACGTCGCAAAGACGCTCGATTACGTCAAAGACGGCGACGCTCGTTTTCTGATCGAGGAGTTCATCGACGGCGCGGACATGGATAAAGCGTTATTACGCCAAACCAAGTTCCTTGATCCCTACCTCTGCGCTAAGGTTTTTCACCATCTGGCGAAGGGCGTTGCCGCCGCGCATCATGCTGGCGTGGTCCACCGCGACTTGAAGCCGACGAACGTAATGGTCATCGGCGGCTATTCGCTCACGGAGGTGAAGGTCACCGATTTCGGAATCGCCAAGATGGCAGGCGAAGAGCTGGAGGAGGCGGCCGCTGGTGGATCGGCCACTATGACCACCTCGCAAACGGCGGTCGGGGCTCTTCCCTATATGGCGCCCGAAGCAATCGACACTCCTACCGAGGTGGGCGCGAAGGCCGATGTGTGGTCGCTTGGCGCAATGATGTTCCATCTGATGTGCGGAGAGGCCCCCTATGGCGTCGGCTTACGAGCCGTCCGTGCAATTCTTGAGGCGGAAAGACCGGCTGTGCCGGCGTTCCTCAGTGCTAATCCCCAATTCGCGCCGCTCTCGAACCAAGTCATGGAGCTAGTTTTTTCCTGTTTGAAGCGCGATCCTGCGGAACGGCCAACCGCTGACGAGCTCGTCGCGCGCTGCGGTAACCTTTGCTACACGCCGGCGCCTCGAAGAGAAGGCCGGGTCAAACGAATAGATTACAACGCATACGGCTTCATTCGCACGGACAGCGGGGACGTTTTCTTCCACACCGAAAGCGTCTACGGACCCGAGAAACTGCAGGTGCATGACCAGGTCCTCTTTTCCAGCTTCAACGGCGGCGGGGCGGACCGAGCTCATCCGGTGATGAAGCTCACACAACGGGTTTAAGGCCAATCGTATTCACGTGCGTTCTCTCATTCCGCGCACTGAGCCGGCACGTTGAAGCCGTGACCGGCAGCTCAAGGCTGTTAGCGGTCGCCCACTGGGGCTCGACTTGGTGACGGCGATCAGCCTGAACAAGTCGGACATAACTTGGCGGCCAACAACAGCTCAGTACCGATGAACTTAGTCAAAGCGAACCGCCATCAGTCCACCATGCTGATGGTCATCGAGGATCTCACCTGCGCCGATCCTGCCAGTTGTTCACCAACCGGCTCCATGCCGCCATGCGATCACCTGCCGGCGTGCCGGCTGTCCCGGAGTTGCTGACCGCCAGCCGATCGATCATGGCCTCCTGCTCCTGGCTTAACTCCTGTGGAAACATCGGTACGACGGTGACAATGCAGTCCCCAGCCTCTGCCTCGTTCGCCCAGGGCAGGCCCGCGTTTTTGATGCGGTAGTTCAGATGGCCCCGGCGCAGCTTCATCTGTTGCAGCCCGCGGGGGGTTGGAACCTCAATCCAGCGATTGGCCATCCATGCAAACCCATCGACTGGCAGCTCGCACTTCAAGGTCCCATCGGCTTCAGCCGTGAAGAATTCGTGCGGCTGCAGCTCCACACGCACGCGCAGCGCCAGCTTGTGCTGGCGTCGATTGCCTTTCACTCGGGCGGTGACATCGAGCAGGTCGCCAGCGCGCGCGCCAGGCGCGACCGGCACCCGGCAGCGGTACTTGCTCGGCGGCGCCTTACCGCTCGCCGCGCAGGCCGTGCAGCTGTGGCGCGTCTTCCCCTGTCCCTGGCAGGCTGCGCATTTGTCCGTGGACGAGATCCAAACGAACCAGAGATGCTGCCGGATGTGGCCGGCGCCACCGCATTCACTGCACTCGGTAGCCTGCAGTTGCAGGCCACTGCCGATGCACTCGGCGCAGTCTTCGATCACCTCGCCTCGAACTTCCCTGACGCAACCGGTCACCACCTCCTCGAGCGTGAGGCTGATGGTGTGCTCGACGGTGGATTGTTCCGCACCGGGGGTGGGATCTTCGGTTTCAGCCTCTGGTTCGGCCCGGGCGTTGCGGATCATTTCCAGCGCCCGATTGATACGCTGAATCTTTCGCAGGGCATGCGGGCTGTTGTTGCGATCCGGGTGCCAGCGTGCGGACAGGCGGCGCCACGCAACCTTCACCTCGGCATCGCTGGAGCCTGGTGCCAAGCCAAGTTCGTGGTAAGGGTCGTCAAGGTCCATGATCTCATTGGCGCAAACTATGCTGCAGTGCAACATGGTAGCAGGCCAGCAGGATCCTCGGGCTGGGCGGGCCGGTCTGGCGTCCTCTGCGCACGGCCGACCTGTCCCGATCTCAGGGATATCTGCTTTCGGGTCTATTCTGTTGAAGAACTCGGAAGCTCCCGAAATGCCCAACGCCGGCAGAGAAATCGACTCGTCCTAGGATCGAAGAACTCACATGCTGGCAGGGGTGGAGGTACCCCTGAAAGCACGGCTTAAGGCAACGGTTGGGAGTTTTTGACAGAGTAGAGGCAACAACTGCCGACTGTTAGGTCTATCGCGAACGACTCGGTTCAGCCTCGCTCTGTCCTCGCTGTATCCACGGCAGGTCCGCAGCGCGAGCAGTCGGTCGCCTTCCCTGCTTGGGCGTCCGGTGCCGGCTAGATAGCAGTCATCAATCTGGCGCTAATTTCTCATTCTGAATTCGATTGTAGATATGGAGTCAATCTAGTGCTCGTTTCTATGCCCACGTTTGGCCTTGACTTCGCCGTCGCAGGCGGCCTTTGACCTAGCGCAGTGTCCGCTGTGACGCACGCGATTCAAGTCAGCAGCTCGACCTCCCACCCCTTCTCAACAAGGCGAGCGCAGGTCTCGTCGTCTACGCGTGCAGCGTTCGCCGCCAAGCATAGAAATTTTGTCGGCCTCGACATCGCCACGTAAAGGTTGCGCATCTGGCCCTCGTGTGTGACGCCGAGCTTGCCAAGGCCTTTGACACCGGCAATGGCAGGGAGGGCCATCGCTAGGTCGAACCGCTTGCTCTTGCCGCCATACGACTCCAGCACCAGTGACGCCAGGTGCGTCTCGCCCTTCATGATGGCGACGGTCCCCAGTGTGAATGACAGCTCGCGGCCGGCATGGACCACCGTGCAGATAGTAGGAGACTCCTGCGCGGCGACGCTGGCCGGGGCTTGGGCGAACACAGGCAACGCTGCGAACACCGCGGCGGTCATGCTGACTGGCAGCAATGTCTGCAGGCGCTGGTACAGGATGCCGGGCAATGCTTGCCGGGCACTTGCCGAGCCGGTGAGAGCCGCATCCAGGACCAGGTCCCGGATCAGCGCCTGCATCGACTCGTCACTGCCATGCAGCTCAGCGACGGCCCGCAAGAGGCCGCGTGCGTCACGCAGCTCGGTCACGACCGAAGCGCCTGCCTCGCGCAGCACGTGCAGGAGGGCCTTGCGCACTTCCCCGGCGCGCTCAGCGAGCGTTTCGGCGGTGGGGCGGCTGCTCGACTGATCGATGAGCGTCCAGAACGCGCCAGCCGTCGTTGCCGCTCCGCTGTTCATCTGCTGCGCATACGCCGGCCAGTAGTCGACGAGGTGCCGGCCCGCATCGACGGCGCCATCGACCGTCTTGCGCGTGCACATGGCTCGCACCGACCCATCCCGCAGGGCATCGGCATTGACCCGGTCCATCACCAGCTTCCCGAAATGACGCAACACCCGGCCAACATCTTCGGTCTTGTAGAGCAGCAGCACCGGCTTGACGTCATCGGGCGCTTCGCCCGTGACGGGCTGCTTGCTGATCCTCACGCTGGCGACCGCGGCGGCGATGCGCGGCCCGAAGCGCTTGCTGGTGCTGATGGTGCCGTGACCCGTTCGCGGAAAGGTAAGCAGCTTCGCATCGTCGTCGTCTAGGATGATCTTCTGGTCAACGTCGCCGAAGCGCTGCATCACCGCCTTGCCATCGAACAGGCGGTTCAGCACGTCCTCTTGCTCCCACGACGTATCCTGCATCTCGTCGACGAACACCATCGGGAAGCGGCGATGGATGACGTCGAGCAGGTCGGGATGGCTTTGAAGCGCAACCAGCGCGAAGGCGAACATGTCCCGGTGGCGGAAGATACCGGCCCGGCTCAGAGCGCGCTTGATGTCGTCGAGCTGCTTGCCGGACTTGGACTCAGGGCCGGGCAGGTCCCCGCCTCCAGACATCACCGTGAGATCGGCTCCCTTGAAGAAGAGCTGGCTGACCAGCGCATCGCCGTTAGCCTGTCGCGCGAGCCAGGCGCGGAGCGTGAAGTACTGGTTGCCCTTGAGCCGGGCCAGCGCCCGCGTCCCGAAGACATCGTCATCGATCACATCGACAGGCAGGTTCAGGGCGCGCAGCACTGGCATGGCCAGGAACTGGTTCACGAAGGCGTGGATGGTGCCGATGAAATGCGGGTACCCCAGCAGCATTGCGCCTTCATGCGTGCCGGCCAGACGCCGCACGATCTCGTCGCGGGCGACATTGGTGTGGCTCAGCACACAAATGCCCTTGGTCGCATGCGGCCACTTGCGCGCAAGCAGCAGGAGCTTGGCTGCCAACAGGGAGGTCTTGCCGCTGCCGGGTACGGCATTGAAATCCCGCGAGCCGCCCTCCAGCAGCGCGGCCCGCCGCTCCGCGTCCGAGAAACTAAGGTCCGAAGCCAGCCGCGCCAGCAGCGTGAGATCGGTCGCCTCAAGGCTGACCGCGGTCATGGCTTGGCTGCGCCACCCGGCGCCGGCGAAGGAACGGGTACCTTGATGGCCAGGGCCGATGTCGGCGCTGGCGTCACTGCCGATGGCGCCAGTGGCACGATCGCTGGGCCGGGCTTGGGCGGCATCACGGGCGCCGTCGTCAGGTGGATCAGTGCCCGCTGGAGGTAGGGTGGCAAGCGCTTGAAGAGATCATCGCCGGTGCCGTAGTCCCCGGTCGACAGCAGCTGCGCAGCGTACTGCGCCGTGATGGCCTTGGAGGCTTCGCTTTTGTACAGCGGCTGGTATATGAGTGCAGCGAGCTTGTCCGGTGGATGGCCGGCGGCCTCAAGCACCTTCCAGGTGCCCAGAGCGGCCTCAGTGGTCAACTTCTCGTCAGCGTCGCTGAGCCGCTCTCCCTTTTCTGCCGCGATGACGCCGAGCGCGATTGCGACATGCATCAGCTTGGCGCAGCCATACCGGGCCAAGTCGTACTCCAGCGTCCAGTGATCCGACACGCAGACGATCGTGTTGCCGCCCGCCGCACGAGCCACCTTGCGGTCGACGACTCCCTGCCTGCCCTTGGCGTCATAGTCCGACTCGAACCGCTTGCCCGTCTTGGGCTTGGACACATAGGTGGCGGCGACGTCCGGGACGATATCGCGGTCGGTCAAGCAGACGGCGGGCACCGGGTACTGTGGTCCGGCGCCTTCGCGCTGCAGGATGCGGGCATAGTGGTAGAGGCCCGTGTGCCCGACGTTGACGATGGAGACGCCGTGCTTCGAGAAGGAGCGTCCGCAGGCTTCCGCCAGCGTCGGTAGAAGGATAGCCTCAGCGGGGCCCTCGACCATCAACACGCCACGCGCGAAGAACAGGTTGGCCTTGGTGGCGTCGATGAAGCGTCTCAGGAACGAATAGTCGGTCTTCTTGAGCTTGGTCTGGCCGGCACGTAGTGGATAAGTCGACGCCTTATGCACCAGCGTCATAGTCTCGATATCAGCGCTGGAAACAAGAGATGGGCTGTGAGTTGTCATGATGACCTGCACGCGTCGCTCCTCCTTGCCGGTCGGCTTGGCATGGAGCTGGAGCAGATCCATCACGCGGTCCTGCAGTTGCGGATGCAGATGGGCCTCAGGCTCCTCCACCAGCAGCAGCGCCAAGTCATCGCCATCGCGCAGCAGGACCAGTTCGGTAGCCATGAAGAGCGCATTGTTATAGCCCAGCCCTCGCGCGCAGCGCTCGTCCGGGTGGACCGCGCCATGGGGCACCAGGCCGAGCTCGAATCGCTCAAGAATCGGCGTCAGCGATAGGTCGGGCGCGATTCGGATGCGCGACTCCAATGTGTCGCCGCTAAAGGCGAATTCGCTAAGGTAGTTGTCATTGATGTCCGCCTCGACGCCTTTGATGACCTTGTGCTCACCGAGGTGGTGCTGTGCGAAGGCCATCAGGCCCACCAGGTTCTTAGGCTTGGTGTCCGGCGCATCCTTGTTGAAATCGTTGACCTCCTGGCCGGCAATGCCATTGTGGGCGGCTAGGATCTGCGACAGGCGCGACTGCCGACCCGGCCGCAACTCTGCTTCGGCGTCCCGCAGCGGCCTCAGGTAGGTCGCTCGGATGAGTTCGCGCACCGCGTAACCAATCTCGGGACCGGCACCATCCTTGCCGGCCCGGACCTGCATGTCCACGCGGGCGCGCTTGGCTGCTTGGACGGGGAAGAACTTCGCCTGTACGTGGACGACCAGGGAGCATGTGCCGTCGGTTTCCAGTGTTAGCCACTCGAGAACCGAAGCCTGCTGTTCCTTTGACAGCTCGCATAAGGTTGCTTCAATCCATAGCGCCGTGGCGCGCTCAGTGCCGCGGATATGGAAGTCCTGCTCGAAGAGACGGATGCTCTCGTAGCTGGTCGTGAGCAGCACTTGGCGGACTGCATCAATGATGCCGGTCTTTCCCGCGTCGTTCTCGCCGACCAGGATGTTCAAGCCCGGGTTAAGTTCCAGGTCCAGTTCAGGCGCGATCGTGCTGTCCCCGAAGGCGCGGAAATTCCGCGCTCGGATTCGCTTCAGGTACATGGTCTCTCCCTCGCAGCTGTGCTCGTTACCGCATGGATGCGGACGGTGCTTCCCCAGCGACTTTTATTGTTGGTTATGGTAGCGTGGGTCTGATGCCCAAGCACTGCGCAAGTGCACTGGAACGCCTGTCGACACGGCGGCGGCAAATCCACCACCGTGCCGTGCGCCCGCTGGCCGACGCAGTGGCCAGCGTGGCCACCCTTGCTGCCTTATCCTAGCAACTACTGTATTAGTGGCGAATACCCCGAAACCTGCTCGGCCTTTTTGAACCAATCATTCCTGGAGGACGGCACAGTTGGCGGTTGAGCGATCTTGCTGCTTGAATTCGTTCGGGGTCTAGTACGCAGTCGTCGAGCTGCCAACGGTCCTTTGCTGAATTAAGCTCGACATCACAACAAAACACTGTTCCCGGCAATTGAGCACACGACTGTTGCGGAAGCGATTGACCAAGTTCCGTTTCTCAATTTGCAGTGGCTCTTCTTGAACGTCGCAGACCTCCAGCAGCGCGCGGATGCGATGAAGCCGATCGTTCCTCTCGGTCAATCGCCCTTCCAGCAAATCCGACACATACTGGATACTTTGAACCGACACAGCGTTTCCTTCGTTTATGGCCAGGTTCTTTCCAGCACTCGATCACGCGGAACTCCGCAGTAAAGGCGAATTCACCCTCTTTCAGGAATTGGCAGCCCTAGACGATGGGTTCATCGTCATCCACTCGCTGCCTTGGCTGCGAGGCAGAACCAAGCGGGTGTACTCGCAGGAACTGCAGGAGTACCTGCGGGTTCCCTTGGCTAGAAAGCACCTGTCAGGTGAGGTGGACTTCGTGATCCTGCATGCGGAGCTGGGCATGCTCTGCATCGAGACGAAATCAGGGCTGTATACGCCTTCGGGGGTTCGCTTCATTCACGAACGTGAGGGATACGAAATCGATCCCCTGAATCAGGTCAAGGACAACACCTTCGTCCTCGTTGAGATGTTGCAGTCGTGGCAGATGGCATGCCCGGTTGGCTACGCGGTGCATTTCCCAGACTTCGATCTTGATAGCTCGCAGATCGCCAGCGCGTACATGCCACTTCACTCGCCACTCTCCGACGGCGTCCTGATCCTACAGAAACATAGTCGGGATATGCCTTCACGCATCACTCAGCTGATGGCGCACTGGAAAGTCGCGCTGAACTACGGCAACCAGAACGACTTCAGCCGTGAGATCAATCGATTCCTCAATGCCGTCTGGCCTCGGGAAGCTCGGCGCGAGCATCTGGGACGCAAGATCGTCGCGGACGGCAAGTTGTGGCTTCGACTCGACGAGAAGCAGGCGAATCAGGTGGCCTTGTGCCTTGACTCCGATCGGAGGCTGGTCGCGGGGTTTTCCGGCAGCGGCAAGACACTCATTGCACGCTCCCTCGCCGAGCAATTCGTGAACAGAGGCCTCAAGGTGATCTTCCTTCTGAAGAATCGCCAGATCACACAGAAGGTGGCCGCTCAATTGAGCCATCTCGGCCGGGCGGTCATGGTTCAGACCTTCCATTCCTACTGCGAATCCGTGGGAGCGCGGAACAGGGACGGCAACTCTGGCGAGCCCAACTATGACAAACACTACCTAACGTTGCTTGGTAAGAAGGACCACCGGTACAAGGTGCTGATCGTCGACGAAGCCCAAGCGCTCAACGAGGCAGATCACCTGGCGTTGCGTGACCATTTCGCCAACGCGCGAAAGTTTGTCTTTGCTGACGAGCTTCAGGTGCTTCCCGGTATCGAGAAGGGCAGTTCCTATCGGTTCCTGGAGGACACCTACGGCGAGCGATTCTTCTATCTTGCCACGGTCTACCGGAATCCTGGAGGCATCACCCAGACGATGATGGAAATGCGACCGCCAAGACATGAAGTCAATTGCCCTCGACCGATCTCCCAGGGGGACTTGTCCAAAAGCATCACTAGGGATGTTTCCTTGAGTATCCAAGCCTTGATGGCGGAGCTCTCGGAGGCCGGCGTCACAGCGAAGGACATAATCGTGCTCAGCCAGTTCTCCTGGTTGGTTGGAGGGCTTGATGTCTCGCGATCCACGGTCTCGGCATATCGAGGCATGGAGAAACCTGTAGTCATCATCGTGGCGGGCTTCGACATGGACGACACGACCTTGGCTTGCGCACTCGGGCGGGCCACTACGCGAGCTCACATCATCGTACCTATCGAGTTGCTTGTCGGTCTGAGCAGCGTGAAGTCGGACTTCCTGCGCAAAGGCTTGGAAAAAATTGATCGCACACAGGTGCTCAATCAGGATGCCTGCAATCCGGACCCGCGATTCATCGCTAACAAGGTGCCGAAATTTGCGGGTCCAATTGGAAGGCACGAAATCCTTGGCGAAGGGTTCTTCTACGCAAGTCGGTGGAGACGATGGGTCTACGAAGGCGGACCGAGGTGGAGCAACCGCGGAGCTCAGCTCTGGGGCTGGTGGCTTTCGCTCTCGACGAGCCTTCCCATATCCGGGATTGATCCCGTACGCAACGAACTGACTAACTGCTATTTGCTCCCTTGCACCACATGCGGCACCACGACACCGCATGACGCGCGCGATTCATGTCTTACTTGCCTAGTCTCTCCATTAGACGAGTCCGAGATTTCCGCAATCGCCATGAAGGCGGCAGAATTTGGCGTTCTACGATCGAAAACGCGAGGGCAATCGCTGATCAAAGTGGCAGCATTGGTCGGCGATTTCCAATTCCCGCAACCTAGTGACCCTGTGCGGGAGATTATCGAAGTGCCTGCTTTGACCCTCGCTACCACAATCGTCGAGTTTCGGATGCGTTGCGGGGCGAAAGTTGCTACCAAATCCCAGATGGGGCAATGGCTGAGAGAGGTGTTGGTGGCGAGCGATTTGGATGACTCCATTGAGGGTCTTGCAGGCCGCACGATCAGTAGCCTTTGCGCGCAGAAGCTACTGGTGAAGATCGGCACTGGTCGATACCGACTGACGGATTTTGAATAGCCCCGACTGAATCGCCCCTGTTTTGAACTGACCCCCAGAAGTTGGACAAACTTCAAGGGGTTTCATGAAGAAGTATCAGACAGAGTTCAAGCTCAAAGTGGTCAAGAGTTTTATGGCTGGGGACGGTGGGGCGAAGCTGCTGGTGCGCCAATGGTCTGTGCCTGAGGAGAAGATCCGCACTTGGGTGAGCCACTACCGCCTGCACGGCATAGACGGGTTGCGCCCCAAGCGCTGCACGTACAGTGCACAGTTCAAACTGCAGGTACTGTCCCATCAGGATCGCGAACAGCTCTCCAGCCGCCAGGTCGCTGCGATCTATGACATCCGCAATCCCAACCAAGTCGTGGTCTGGCGACGCAATCTCGATCAAGGTCGCCTGCAGGCTATCGAGAACGAGAAAGAAGAGCGTCCCAAGATGAAGCTGGAAAGCCGCTGCGCAGTGCCGTCGAAAAACGTTGCCGCCGACGCAGCGCAAACCCTACGAGAAGAGAACGAACGACTGCGCGCCGAGGTCGCGTACCTAAAAAAATTGCAGGCCATGATTCGGTCGAAGAGATCAGCTGCGCCGACAAAGCGCGTCTGATTGCCGGGTTGAGGCATCGTCATAAATTGGCATACCTGTTGCAGGTCGCAGACCTGCCACGCAGCACGTTCTACTACCAATGCCAAGCGAGCCAGCGCGCCGACCAGCAAAGCGCCTTGGAGGCCAGGATTCGTACTGTCTATGACGAGCATAAAGGACGCTACGGCTACAGACGGATCACGGCCGCGCTATGCAATGCTGTGGTGGAACCGATCAACCACAAGTGCGTGCAGCGTCTGATGCGCAAGATGGGGCTGCGCGCGTTGATTCGGGTTAAGAAGCGATCCCGGCATGTTCTAGGCGTCAGCGATGCGCACGTGCCGAACGTTCTACAGCGCGACTTCCGTGCGACCGCACCAAACCAGAAGTGGGCAACCGATGTCACCGAATTCAATGTGAATGGCCACAAGCTCTACCTGTCAGCTTGCATGGACCTCTACAACGGCGAGATCGTCGCGTACCGCATGGCAAGGCGTCCGGTCTTCGAGATGGTTTCCAGCATGCTCGAGGCAGCGCTGGCACGGACCGCTTGCACGGGGGAACTGATCGTCCACTCGGACCAAGGTTGGCACTACAAGATGCAGCCCTATCGAGCGATGCTTGTGCAACGGGGAGTCAAGCAAAGCATGAGCCGAAAGGGCAACTGCTTTGACAATGCGGCAATTGAGAGCTTCTTCGGCACCCTCAAGGCCGAGTACTTCCGGCTTGCTGCGCCCGACAGCCTTGATACGCTCGAAGCGGGCGTGCATGAATACATTCACTACTACAACCATGAGCGCATCAAGCTCAGATTGAGCGGACTCAGCCCGGTGGGATACCGACTGTGAAACAGCGACTGATTGGCGGCAAGGTAACCGTCCAACTTCTGGGGGGCAGTTCAAAACCGGGGCGATTCACTGCGCCGACGCGGCGTTTGAGGCAACTCGTTCCCATGTGGCCTTGCCGCGGACAAGTCCGAAAAACATGTAGCCTAGAAGTTGTGCCTTTCCGTCAACTAACTCTATCTCGCACTGGGCAACGGTTCCTTGACCGATTCCGGGGCGTAGATCGACAACTTCCCCGCCAACCCACCTTTCATCGTGACGCCTCAATTTTCGAATGAACCTATAGCCAATGAGTGACTTGTTCTTGAGGTCGCCGCTGCACTTCTCGCATATTGGGTTCAACTGACGCCCGGTAGCATCGGTAATTGAAACGATTCTGCCGTTTAGCGTTGCCTCATCGAGATAAAGTTCAATGATTGATATAAGCTTGTTTCCATCGTCAACCGCGCGCCAAAATCCTATTAATGATTCTGTGGCAAGGCAATTTCCGGTGAAAAGAAGGGCAAAGGCACTGACTACCATCTTCGCAATCACAGGAGACATGTCTTGCTCCGTAGGAAGTCATACTTGTAGAAAATTACTGTCAGTATTCCGACTAACATCGTGTACTGTCCGAATAGTCCGCACCACAGCATTGACTTGGTCACTCTAAACCTAGAGTATAGGTCTTCTGCATGTCCGTTGTTTCGGAGTGATTTGATGGTGGCCTTGCTGCGATCGAAGATGTTTTTGAACAGGTGGTAGAGTCCCCCGAAGCCTATCAAAGTAAAGGATAGTGCGACGTATACCAAGTACTGTGAGTAGCAAAGCATGCTGAGTGGGTTGTCTTTGCCAGCAAACCATCCCAACACAATGAGAAGAATACCGGCGATTCTCAGATTCCCATCGACAAGTTCCTTGTATGCGTCCTTCAGGGCTTCAAGGTGGACCTCAAACACCTTCTTGGCATCCAGTGCTGGGGGCTGTGGCGTTGGCGACGGGCGGGGTTTGAATACGCGTGGCATGAGTCGGTTATGTTTGGTGACACCTAACGAATGGAATGGACTTCCACGTCCCAAGTGAACCGCACCGTTGCGGCATAAGGCATGCAGGCGCAACGAGGGGAGGTTCGATCTCTCATCAACTCACTCGTTTGTCGGAAGGGGAATTCCATGACTGCCATTGTCACCATCGGAATCGATCTGGCAAAGAATGTCTTTGCGCTACATGGCGTTGATGCCACAGGCAAGCCGGTACTTTGACGTCCTAGCGTGGCGCGTGCCAAGCTGCTCGAATTCATCGCTGCGCTGCCGCCGTGTCTCATCGGCATGGAAGCCTGCCCCGGCGCTCACCACTGTGTTAAACCGGTGCAAAACTGACCAGCTGAGGGGTCAAGATTGGGGCAGCCCTAACACGCGGTGGTGTGCTATTGGATCGCGCACGATCTCGATCCTTTGCTTGTGCGCACCACCGGCAAACAGGCTCAGCTCTAACAGGCTGCTGAAATACTTCCGGAAGAAGAATGTTGTTTCAAGAGGGTATACCTCTCACCCAATGCAAAAATGATCGCTTGTAGCCCGTTCTGAGCGGTCGATGTTTTGGGTGGCAGAGACGCAAATCAGTATTTCAGCAGCCTGCTAAGGCGCTGCGCTCTCGGGGCTTGTTCGTTAAGTAATTTTCGCTTGTGAGAGCTGTGCCGGGCAGGTATCTCACAACCCTAGACAAGAATGGTCGGTGAGGGGCGCTGAAAGAGGTCGCTCAACATCTTAAATTGCCGGCGCTGCGCGGCTAAATCGCACAGCGTCCGGTGGATTTATGAGCTGTGCCTATTTCCCAGTAGTGTGCGCGGCTGTCGTAGAAGCGTTGGCAACGGTAGGCAGTGAAGGGTTGTTTTGAGATGCGCCAAAATAGAAGCCAATAATGAGCGTCACAAGTGGTGGAATTACTTTAACGCACGCATCGAAAATAGTCTTTCCGGATGATTCAGTTGATGGCTGACTCGGTTCAGGTCCGAGTGCATAAAAGATCATCGCCAATAAAAAAATGAAAGCAAGGAATGCAAGTACTGAAGCAGCAAAGTACATCTTGCTCTTCTCGAATTCCGACATCGTACCTACCGCAAACATGCCATAGGCAACGCCACCGGCTAAAACCGAAACCACTAATAGGGTGATGACGAAGAGCATATTGCGTGACATTAATTTCTCCTTAGGAAATAAAAAACCAAAAAACGCCGACGATGCGATGACGCCCTATGCCAAACGTAAGGGGCCGACCGCAGGTCAGTTCTCTAAACGGGGCATAGACCACGGCCTCACGGTTGCCGACAGATTGCTACTCTTACATGCTTGGCTTAGGACTCTCTCGAGCCCCCGTGTCGAGGACGGCGATCTTGGGACGCGCCCATACATTCGATTGCATCGCATAGGGCTGACCGCCTCTACTCTGATACTTACGACCAATGTCTGCGTTCGGTGTGAACCATCTTTCGCTGACGACAGAGTTATATGAATGGGTTTTGGCTTGGATTCAAACGAAAATTCCTCCATCTCATAATAGTTTTCAATGTAACCTATGAGATTAAAACAGAGAGACTTTAAGCTGCGGATGGAGTCCCATTCGTCCGAAGAATATTGATTGATATCCTTGAAAAGACCTGCGTAGTTCGATTTGAAAGGAAATATATCTCCCATGATTGGTATCTAGATTTGGAAACTCCTAAGCATCTGGCACCTAATTTGAGATCAAAAAAATCCGGGGCGGTTCATGGCGGCGGTCTTCTTCAATCTGTGCGAGGGTCGCCCGATAGGTAATGACCAAACACGAGCCTATACGCGTCCGAGGTGCGCGGTCCAAGCTTGCCATCCTCTCTCAGAAAAATGCCAGGGAACGTGTTCAGGAATGCCTGCAGCGCAATCCCTCCGGGGGTCACCACATCGGGCGCGTAGCGCAACGCGCCAGATTCAGCGTCTGCAAGCGCACCCGCCAAGTCAGGCTCTGTTGTGTCGAACTCCACCCCGTCTAACTCTCCCAACTCCGCCAACCGACGCAGCACGCAGGCGGCGCCAACCTGTTTGGAAACGGCATCCGGATCCCAGATGCCATCTTTCACATACTTGCCCCGGCTATATTGATTTGTGAAGCTCCACAGATAGGGACTTTTCACTTCTGGATGGAAATTACGGTAGCCCCACCCGTTGTAGCGCTCCCATTTGAAGAGCATGCCTGGAATAGACCAGTCGGCCCAGGAGTCATAGCCCTGTAGAGTTAGCGCATCCACAGCACTGACTTCCCATGTGAATGGTGGACTGCCCTTGTGAGGTCTGCCCGCGGGCACCTGCACGGTGCGTGCAGACAAGGGATCGCCATTGTGAAGGTGAGTAGCGAAATTTAGACTTCCCTCCATGTTGTGGATGACGCCAACCACGTACCAGGGCACGTTAAGCTCCTCGGCAACGTTGACGTATCGAGCGCGAGCACTGATGATTCCGTCAACTGCCTTCTGAACGATGGCACGCTTTTCGGGTCGGATCTGGCAAGTATCAAAGAGTGATTGATACTCATTGCGTAGGGCAGGAGTAAGGGTAGGCTTAGCGACAGGCATAGACGATCCTTTCGACTGGTTCACGGGTTGAACAAACTTATCGCCCCTGACGGCATGCTGCCGTCCACGGAGGCATAGCGCGCTGGATCAAACAGTTCCCAGGCCGGAATGACCCATGCTGTGCATGCTTCTATGTTTCCAGCGATGTGCATACCTACGAAGACGTAGCCGTCATTGACAGGCACAACCACCGGGCTACCGCTATCGCCGCCCAATGTGGCATGACCAAGTTCTAGCTGCAGTTCCAATACGGAGTGCAGAACCAGCTTCGACTTGCCTGGCGATTCGAAAACGTAGGTGAGGGGGCAGTTTTCGCAGTAGGTCGAGACGTCCGCAAATAACACGACAGGTTCCGCATCGCTCAAGCGGTCTTTGTGGTTCGACGGCACCATGATTTCCAGCAGTACACCGTTCTGCATCAACGCAAAGAGGTCCGGCAGGTCGACGGCAAACGGATGTTGAACCGACCAACGAATGCCGGAGAACGCCTCACTAACGCGTTGCAAGTCGGTCACTTTGGCGAACTGCACATCAAAGCTGGTAGCAGGGTAAGGCGCCAAACGGCCACCGTGGACGGTGCCTTCTAGACAGGGAACTGTGTCGGTAGGAATCTCCGCTCGGACTACGCGAAACTGCTTCGCGTTCTCTTCCGCAATGCCCCGGCCATTCAGCGGTGGATAGGGACTAAGCACATGTGCGGGCGCGATAGCAAAAGCGTCCCCATCATCTCCCTGCACCACGCAAGCCAATGCTCCCCAGTCAGCTACACCTTTGGTAGACACGCTGTGTATCGCCGTCGCGGCCTGCGCACGTGCATCCAAGAATCGAGATTCTTGCTGTACATCCGTAGGCACGGCGCAAATCAGCAACCGACCACCCACCATCGCTGGTGTGAGCAGTTCACGCGGCAGGCACTGCGATGGTCCAAGATCCTCTTCAGCTTGTTTGCGCCGTACCACGAAAACGACGCAAGGCTCGCTTCGCTGCAACCGATCGCCATCGGCCATTGTCCGCCTACGCACACCACCCACCACGTGCACTACCGAGCGGTAGCGCTGCGTCATCTCCGCGCGGCGACACGCTGCGAGCTGAAGCGCTAGCGCGAATTGCTCGCCTGAGTCGAGTTGCTGGTAGTGGGTCCGGGCATCGTCGATAAGTGTCTGATCCCGTGCGGCTGAGCGCCTCTCAAGCAGCTTGGATGCGGCGCTGCGTGCCATTGCTCGCTTACGCCGCGCAAGCGGCGACACCCTTGGGGCTGATGCGCTGCTGTAGGCGCATTTCAGTGCTAGTGACAAGCGCCGAATTGGCTTCGGCGAACGCAACTATCGCTTTCTGTATTGCAGCGCGCGTGTCCTTCGGACCAGTGCCGGGTACGCAGGTCATCGTCACGTTTAGCGTGGCGCCAATGACCTGAGCCGAAATGAATCGGAACTTGTGAGTGCTGTTGACTGGGGCGAAGTCTTGGTCTTTCGGCAGTTTGGCGAGAGCTGTTGCCATCTTGCTAAGCTCCGCCGCCAGAGCAACTGCATCGGCCTTAGCCTTCTCGGCTGCAACCTTGGCCGACTCATCCGAGGAGGGTTGATCCGCCTTCTTCTGCGTTGGCGCTTCTACACGGACCTTGACGATCTTGCTCTGTCCGCCAGATGAGGCATCCATAACCAGCACCGAGAGGTCGAATGATGCAGCGATATTCTTGGACGCGCGAATCTCGACAGTGCTATCGCCCGGCAGAGGCGAAATAACTTCCAACCCGCGAGTGGGGGATTCCAAGAACCTCGCCACATAAGGCTTGGCTCCACCCTGAACGCGGATAACGCGAGACTGCACCTCATCGATGCCCGTAGAAAAAATCACTTCTTCGGGCTCAACTCGAATTGCAATGACTGCGTCACTGACACCGCAGGCCTTGAGCGTTTCGGTGCTGGTGTGTCCCTTGAAGGGCGCGAGCCGGGCCGCGAGGGGTAGGTAGCTTGCTTGCAACTCGGCTCTGGCGATCGATAGGTCATTCAACGCCATAGACAGAGCCGTAGAAACGCCCACAGACCCGGTCGCGGTGGATTGGGCGCTCCCTCTCGCTGCTAGACGTGTAGACACAAGCTTGTCTACTCCCAGCCCCGGTGCGAACTTTCCAGCGATCTGCGCCAAGTCTGCGATTGCGCGTGTTGTCGCAGCGGGATCCGCAACTGTGCTGCTTACAAGACGGTTCACCTGAGCGTCTATGGTTTCCAGAGTCCCTTTCAATTGGCCAGCTGCTAGTGCCACCTGCGAGGGCAGCAAAGCAGCATCAGAAAGGGCTGCTAGGGCCGCAGCGTAAGCATCACTGGCCGATTGCAGCTGATCGCGCACCTCATTACTCAGCGCTTCGGATAACACGGCTTCCACTGCGTAAACCCGCTTGGCCGCAGCCAGCTTTGAGGCCAAAGTAGGCAATGTGCGTTCGACATTGCGTGCGGCGGCGATGATCTCACGTAACTCGGCGCTACCGACCTGCAAGGGAAGAACAGCTTGCACAGCGCAGTTCACCGCACCAATGCCCGACTGATATGCGTCCAACCTTGACTTAGGCACGTTTTGCACGCTGTACAAATAGCCCGTTCCACCAGCCAACGCCAGACCTGTGTAGACGTCACGGTGGGCACTGCTGACGCCAGCCACCACTGCGAGTGCACCCAGGCCCAGCAGCGCATCGTTCAACGCCACCTGGGTGCCCACTTGCTCGCGCGCTTTCTCATGTAAAGCGCGCTTGAGTGTGTCAGCACGGGCGCGCGCCACTTCCATGCTGTCCAAGTTACCGGCCGGTTCAGGTAGTCGGTCCCAGGTGACTATGGGATTTACGCCACACGCTGCGACGGTCAGCAGAGCGAACGCCGCACACGGTGCTCGCCAAAGGTGCGCTTTGTTCATTTGCATCCCTCGCCATGTCTTCTTGGAAATGAGGCCACACACCATGAGTCGGTGAGTTCGTTGGCCTGTGATGGATGCTAGTTGGCGGCCATGACGTGTCAAGCATTGAATGCGCGGAGGAGTTACTCAACGAACTGTTGGCCGATTCTGAGGGCAATGGCGGGAGCAGGAACGTCTGTGGAAAGGAAAACTAAGACTTGCAGTTGTTTCTGCAAGATAGAGGCGCACTGTGCGCTCTTGTTGAACAGCAAATCTTATTGATTCGTATCTTTTATCTGTTCCTTGTGCTCTTCGGCTATTCGATAGGCGCCCATCAAGTGGGCTCGAGTTTCTTTATAGGCACTCCAATCGAACTTGGTTAAAAAATCGAGAGCCGCTTCAGCCCCAAGTACGAACAGATCAGTCATCTCTTTCTCGGCCATTTCGAACTTGAGCCAATGATGCTCTTTGGTGTCGATGTAGCCGACCAGTTGCTGGAAATCAGGATTCTTGCGTATGAATTCGTAGTCGAGACAATGTCTGGAAGCATTAAACGTTTGTCCGATCAGCTCCAGTACGTTGTTGATTTCATGGCTGCGCTCGTCATATTCGAGCTTTACGCCAAACGTAGGTCGTGACGGGACCTTGTGGGTGGAGTGGAAGACATCGATCGGAAAATTGGACATCACCCCGCCATCCACGAAACACGCTTGTTTTGGAGGAAATCTGGGATTCTTTGCAGAATCCAACCCCGCGTGCTCTTTCCAGTGGTCTTTGTTGGGAGCCGGTAGCGGCACACGATAGGGACTGAAAAAAACGGGAATCGACATAGACGCCCGAACATAATCGGCTGGGTGTACGGCGTCTGGATTTTGCCAATATAACTCGGCCATCCGTGGGAATTCCACCTTGGTTTCGGTAGAAATATCGGCCGCCACCAAGCAAAGATGGTGTTTTAGAGGATCAAGTGGTGGTAGCGATACGTTGCGATCAAGCTGTGAGGTTTGGTGCGGGTTGGGGCGCAGGGTCCAGCCCACAGGTGTGGTGGCCATTCGGGCCCGTAACGCTGCAGTGCTCGTGATGCCCTGTTTTTCCAACACGGATTTGAGCCATTGGTGGAATTTCTCGCCTCTATTGAGGCCTTTGATTTCCTTTAGGTTATCGACGACTTGTAGGCCCTTGGCCATGCCCTTCAAAAAGCTTGGCTCGGACAGCATGGTGTTGACGAAGTCCGCCGCGTCCTCATCATCGTCGTCCTTGCCATCCATGAAGCTGGCCATGGGGACGTTCGCCAGTATCTCCATAAGGCGACCGCTTTTACTTTGCGATGGGGGCCCTGAAGCACCTAATATCAACGCTGCGATTGACCCTGCCGACGCGCCTCCGATACCGACAAAACGCAACTGGACCTGTTCAAGAATGTAGACATAGCCTGCCAGCGCTATGCCTAGAACTCCGCCACCCTCCATCACCAGGTCGACGTATTGATTTCCTGCAGCGTCAATGACATCGCTGTAAATCTTGTCTTTGAGCCCTTGCGGCTCCAGCATATTCACCACATGGCTTGCGGCCGAGTAGAAATCACCTGCTGTCAGCGTCATGCTCCCTCCCTTTCATAGATTGATGAACCCTGGGCACTCTAGTTTTCAGTAGTGGCGGGTGCAAGCGGCCGCCCCAGGCCAGGCCATGTGGGCAGTGGCAGCTCGCGCGCCTTCTGTATACGGCACACCCCTGCTGGGCTCGGGTAACGCGGTTTTAACCCTTGAAGCTTGTTTAGGGCAAGCCCGGAATGCGCAATAGGTCGCAGCTTTCATCTCAGTGCCCTGGCAGCAGATATGCAGCAGAAAAAAGCGAAGCGCTATCAAAAATCTGGGCAATTTTCTGTCGCAACTCCACACCAATGTGCGCGCAGTTCCTCCTGGTGGACGTCGAGCAGAGGTTGCGCTGGCTTCTAGTGATCAATGCGGGACGGCATGCGAACACGAACATCGGGGTCTGCATTCGCATTGCCTCTTCATAGGAGAGGGAAGCAAATTTCGAGCGGGTTAGCAGGATGTTTGAAGGATCATGAGCAGGCGGCTTGGAGCGGCGTGAATGCAGCACCAAAAATCGCTCCCTGTCAAGGACAGCTCTTGCTGGCGCGGTCTGATCCCAAGCAGGTTAGTTCTTTCCAACAACTGTTTTCTCTTTAATTGCGGTTCTGACAAACCAATACGGAGAAAACCCTTGGCCCTCAAAGCAATTCCCATTCAACCCGATGGCGCAGTTACAGATGCGCCTCTCAAGCTGATTCGCCGCGCGGAGTTGGCCAATATGCTGGGTATCTCGCGCTCCATGACCTACCTGAAGGGGAAACCTGATTCTCGTTATTTCGACCCGCTGTTCCCGGTGCCAATCCGGATCGGCGTGCGCATGCGCTGTTTTTTCTTGTCTGATGTTAAGAAGTATCTGGACGCTCTGGCCCAGCAGCGTCTTGCTACTTAAGAGGGGGTATTAAATATCTTTTGAATAACAAAGGGTCTTGCTATCGCTGAAGTTTCTTCTCCCAAGGAGATTCTGGGAGATGCTTGATGAGTTTTTCATATTGTTGATCTGGTCTAAAACTAGGTATTTAGATACTACATATAGGAGTGAGTGTATAGGTGTAGATGGATGTGATTCAGTAGTCGATGTAGAACATGTGCATGCTCAATCAGTTGAGCATGTCTATAGAGCCTAGGATGACCACTAGTTCATCCTGGCGAACTTCTAGCAGTGTGAATTTGATTGAAGGGTGTATATGGATAAAGAGCAATACTACTTTGCCAAGAAGTATGTTGATGTGCAGCAGTTTCTTGAACCGGAAGAATGCCATTCCAGTAAGTTGATGATCGGATGCGAAGAACGTGTGTGGTTTGAGCACAAGCAGGCTGCCCGTATGTGCCAGGACTTGATTGCGCACAATTACAAACCACCTTTCTGGGCAGGGTTCAATGCGGACGTTTTGATTCCTAAGAATAGTGTGGGACGGCGAATGTTGCGCTTTTTGGGCTTGCTGTGGAATGAGTTGGAGGCACGATATCACTCTGAGGTGCCGGCGTATGAATACCGCGTCTTTTGTCCTGAGGTTGATTTGATTCGTCGAGCGGCGACTGCGGCATTGACTGTCGGTGGTGGTGAAGTAGATGGCGTAGGCTACGTCTCCCCCCTTTCCTTTGAACCATGGGAGTTCAGTTTGTTGACAGGGAGTAAATTCATAGAAGCAAGCAGCGAGTTGAATGCGCTGGCGGATCTGATTCGACGTGGGCTCCTTACGAAAGATTTGCGCAATGCCATCAAGGGCTTCCGTCGAAATGCTACTGAGCGCTACAAGCACTTGATGCACGTTGCACAGGCTGGATGGCTCAAGAACGCGCGCAATCTGCTGATCAGGCTGGATTGGGGTTACCGAACTACCAGTCCTTCTGTGCCTGTGGAGTTCAAAAGCCAGCAGGAATTTTTGAAGGGTTGTGAGGAGATCAATCAGTACCGAGAAAAGATGCTGGAGATTTTGCGAAAGATGTTTGGGAGCGAATTGACATTTTTCGCTTGGAAGATTGAATGTTCTGATTTCCGTGGCTTACACGTACACTGGCTTATTGCGGTTGACGGTGCTAAGCACCAGGATCGTATTAACCTGCCACGTCAGATCGCAGCGGCTTGGGACGCTGAGATTGATAGAGATAAAGGGTATACATTCAATGTCAATGCCCTGCCTAAAACAGAAAAAACCGGCCTCCGTGTGTTGAGCTACAGCGATCCGGACCTCCTCGATGTATTGGGATTTTATTGTGACTATCTGACCAAGGTGGATTACACCCTGAAACTTCGGATGCCAAAGCACATGCGCTCTTTTGGTTGTTCGAAGCTGAAAAAAATCAAAACCAAAAAACCTGGCCCGGCACGCTCGTACCAGATGCAGGTGAAGGATATTCATGCCGTTCGGGGCCCGAAAGGAAACCGCTTTTTTAAAGCGAGAACACGCCGTGTTTGATCCTTATCGTCAAATCTATAGCTATCCTGTCGAAGCATTGCCCAAAAGAATGGGGGATGCCCTTTATGCCGTCACGGGCAGCACCAAGGCCTCTGAAGCCTTGGTGGTCCCGATCATTCTGTCGGCCGCAGCTGCTGCTGTGCAGGGCGTGGCGGATGTGCAAAAGCCGTACTCTTGTCACGAAGACCGCATGCCTACAAGCATGTTCTTTGCCGGGATTGCGAGCTCCGGATGCCGCAAGTCTTCTGCCCTGAAGCAGGTTCAGGGGCCCTTTGAAGAGTTTGAGCAGGGGTTGTTGCAAGCCCCCCTGGACGATGCGTGCGAAGCTGCCGAAGCCTCCCACCATTTTTTGCTGGAAGAGGCGACGGAGCAGGGTGTGGTGGATCTGTTTCGCAGTGGTGCCAAGTCGCTTTTCTATGCTTTGGACGAAGGAGCGCTGCTGTTCGATAAGCGCCTCGATGTGGCTGCCCTGTGTAAGCGTTTTGATGGTGCCACCATTCGCCATACCAGCCGTAAAGAGGGCGCAATCTTCGTGACAGACACCCGGGCCTCAATGTGCATGCTGACCCAAGGCGTGACGTTCGATCGAGTCATGAAGAAGAAGGGTGACGTGTTGGTGGAGGCGGGGCTGTTGCCTCGAATGCTCATGTCCTTCTGTTCAGACGCTTCTGCTCCTGCAGGACGGTTTTTTACACCAGCTGCGGTGCCCGGCCAGTACGAGGCACTGATCGCGCCGTTCCATGAGCGTCTTCGCTCACTACTACGTCAATATGCCCGGAGCCTGGCGACTCCTTCCGGCAAGCGGCAGCTTCTGATCTTGAGCCCGCAGGCGGCGAATCTGTGGACCGCATTTGCGAGAGAGATGGAGTACGAGTACGCGAGTAGTTCTCTGTGGCGGGATGTGGAGGTGTTCGTGAGACGTGCACCAGAGCACGCTTTGCGTCTTGCCGCCGTGCTTCATTATTTTTCTTCTGGCGATACACAGGTCTCGGAGACTGCTGTGCAAGCTGCTTGTCGTGTCGTTATGTGGCACCTTGGCCAGGCCAAGAGAGCCTTTGGTGAGCCCCCCGTTGAGATTCGGGCGCAGCAGTTGGCGGGCATGCTCTACGACTACCTTGTTCGAGCATTGCCTGTCGCTGGTCCAAGCCGCATCAGTCGTAGTCAAGTGTTGCGTTGCGGCCCCCCAGAACTGCGCAAAGCTGCACATCTCAATTTAGCCCTTCACTCCCTGCGCAATGCAGGACAAATCTCGGTTGTTTACCAGAAAGGGAAGGAGGAGATTGTCTTGATCAATCCCCCCCCTTCGATGCTCTCGTACGGCATACCCGGAGCGCAGAGGCTGTGGCCCTGATGAGCTCAAAGCGGCTGCTTAAGCCTTCAGCTTGCACAGCTTGGCCAGACGTGCGCGGAGTTGAGGGTTTTCTTTGGCCCAGCGGGGAAGTTTTTTTATGATGCCTTCCACCGTCAGGTCCCGGGCATATTGGGAGACTGTCTCTCCCTTCCCCTGACGTTGCCTAAGTTCGTCTTTGTGCGTTTCCAGGGTTGCTTCTATTTCCACGGAGTACTCATTGCCCAAGGCGGTAAGGCTGCGGTGCATCTTCCCCTCGCTTGCGGACTCAAGGCACTGGATGATGACTTCCTGAACGGCTTCCATGCCACGATTAGCGCCCTGACCACCCTTGGAGGAACGGTCTTGGCGGGCTGCTGGTAGCAGGGGAACACCCTTGGGTACCTCAAGGTGCGTTCGCAGGAAGGCAGCCTCCAACTGCAGGGCGAAGAATGGTGAGACAACCTGGTCCAGGAAGGCTTTTTCCTTGAGGTTGTCTGCGGCAAGCAGCCGTTTCATCAACGCCTCATCGGGCTTCTCGTTGTGCAGTGGGGTGGTCAGAGGATGCAAATCGTAGAACGCATCATGGATTCGCTGGACCAGAGTCAATGTGCGAAAGTACGCGTATTCGAGGACTTGATTGGCTTCAACGCTCAGCGACTCTTTACCTTTTGCCAGCGCAGCACGCTTCAGCACAGAAAATTCATCGCCTGCCAGGCTTGTTTCTCCCCAGATTTTTTGCAGTCGGGGAGCGTGTTTTTCTTCAGTGCGCTTCAGCTGGTCAACAGCCTCATCCCAAATTGCCCTCAATGTTGGGAGCAGTGCGGGAGGAGGACTCGTAAACGCCATGGAGGTTTGTACTGCCTTGAGGTCGAAAGGAGGTTTTTGGTTGGTATCTGCACTCATGGTGAGGTAAAAATTCGGTTGATGTCTATGCCTGCATACGCGGGCGGCCAGCGATCATGAGAACCTGATGGCACGAATGCCATCAGACTCTTGAGCATTCCCAAGGATTGCTCGGTTGTGATTGCCGGAGACTCCCAGTGAGCGACGACAGCATCTCTGGGTTCAACCGGCGTCGAGGGTTGGCGTAAACAGCCTACTCGAGCGGGTGTGCACCGTTTTCTTAGCTACGCAGCCTCGGGCTGCCGTAGTAGGTAGTGCTGTATGTTCAATGGAGCTGCGAAGCGTGTCGCAATTCCACCCCCAAGTGTGCATTCTTGGAGTTAAGGCCAGTTTTGCCTTGAGGAAACCCCGTCCATGTTTTTAATGGACACATGGCTTGCGTTGGGGCCACTTTGCCGTTGCAAGGCGACCGTAGGCTCCAACTATTTTGACCATGTTTGTACTTGAAGGTACGGAGAATAGCAGTGTTGAAGAAAGGCGTCTGGATCGGGAAAATGATCAGCGCTACACAAACGGGACATAGACCTCGTGCCCGCGTACCTGTGCTGGGGCGCTGTTGGCCACCATTACAATGCATGCAGGCGCCCGCCCTACCTGCACGCGAGTAGAAACAGGCATTCTTTTCAAGTCATCGATTTCCCACCTGGGCCTTGCCGTCGGGGATTTAAACGCGTGCATCTGACCCGATCCGGCATGGTTGACCCGA
The DNA here is from genome assembly GCF_028680575.1 of Acidovorax benzenivorans. GTDB lineage: Bacteria > Pseudomonadota > Gammaproteobacteria > Burkholderiales > Burkholderiaceae_C > Acidovorax > Acidovorax benzenivorans. Next base: position 104,729 of record NZ_JAPCKI010000017.1, read on the forward strand.
AGGAAAATCCATGACTTTGAAAGAATTGGCATACGCAGCACATGCCGCCCTCCAAGACCGCGCCGGTTGCGTCATCAAACGCAGTCATGTTCACGAGCTTTTAGCTGCCACCTTTGGCAGTCGTTCATGGGCATCGTTTCACGCCAGATTTCTGCTTGCGGATGCTGGGGTGGGTAACGTCCCCGTCGATGCATTGCCCAAAGTGACGGGGCGTGCGCTTCAGCTCGGATACGACCAGCGCACAGCGATTTCTGTCGTCCACACACTCCTGGAATTTGTTGAAACCCATCGACTGTCTTGTGTTTCTCGGGCCGAGTTGCAGGCTGTGTTGCTGCCACCAGCGCAGTATGCGAAAGACGATCAGGAGGATGAGGACGAGGATGCTGATTGGCATGAGGATCCACCCAGTGCGGATTTCGCTGCAGCCCGGCTGACGAGAGAACTGATCGAAAAATCGCCCCTCTTGATCCACGGATTGAAGCAGTATGCTGATGAATCCGATCCACAAGGTCATTTCTTGTTGGCGGCACTGTATCGCTGCAAGCGCCCCAATCCGTACCTCCATGAGGAATCGCTCAAAGGACGCGTGCTCAACGCGGTGGAGCAGGGCTGGGTGGCGGAGTACCTGCGTCAAGTGCCGAGACACCGGCTGTACGAGTTCCATCTCAAAGAAGCTGCATTGGGCGGTGTAAGGGCTGCAGCACTTGAGTACGGTATGAGCTTCGACAGTAGTGAGTTTCTCGCTTTGGCTGAGCGGCTGGAAGGCGCCGTGGATGCACGCCAGATGGCCCAGATCGCCTCGACGCCCAATGCAAGGGGGCAGTGGCTTCGCGAGGCTGCACAGAAGGGCGACGAAGCGGCGTTGGAGGATCTGGCGGCCCAAGGAGATGATTGGGCAGAGGAGCAGTTGGCCCAACGCGGGGACGTCTACTGGATACGCCGAGCCGCCGAGCGTGCAATCGAAAACCGTGAAGCGGGACGTGCGTGGATGTGGCAGCACCTCGCATTGAAATTCGGAGCTGATTTAACGAAGTCGACCATGAGGGCCTACCACGATGGCGGAAGTCACAATGGAGAGTTCTACGACAGTGACTTTGGCGGCCCACTGTTTGTCGATGGCGACGAAGGCCTTCTATTGCCACCCCTCAGTCGGGCAGATCAGTCCGCAGCAAAGGGCAAAGCGCAGACGATCTTCGCAATGGCGAAGCAGCGTGGTTGATCCAACTGCCGATCCGGACGGGAGGTACTTTCGACGGGATGAACGCCTCGTGCGACCGCACGGCGAAGTGATTTTCCCTGCGGGACTGGATAGGGCCTGAAAGCTCTGAGGGGGCGAAAAAAACAAGCACGGATAGATCGATCCACACGCCTTCGGGGCGTGGGATCGATCATCTGGCCGGTCGTCTTGGTTTGTTCCCCGTAGAGCCAATCGCGATGTGAATTGATATCGCAGCCGCAAGGTGGCCTACAGATTCCCGGCCACTCTCCATCCGTTGTCCGTCTTGATCATCTGCCGCTCGCCTTCGATGGAAGTCTCCACCCCGGCGTAGTAGTCATCGGACGAGCCTTTGCCATCCATCACCGCCCTGTAGAGGATCCCTAGGGGCTTTCGAGTGTCCCGATAGCCAAAACATGCCAGCGGGACCTCCGGTTTGGAGGGCTGGGCATACGTCTGGACCTTGCCCGAGCTGGTCGCGTACAGCAGGTTCGTGGCCCGGTTTTTGTACTTGTCAAAGACTCCGTTGGATGCTGAAAGCCACTCCTTGCCGAGAGCCTCTTTCTGGCTGTACAACTCGCGCATTTCCGCACTGTGCTTTTGCCTGTCGCCTATGAGGTAGCCCCGCTCATCCTCCTGTGCCAAGTACTTGTCCTGTGCAGCTTTGCGCACCGCATCGACGGCGTCTATCTGCTCTTTGTAGCTGCGATCGAGCTCCACCATTTCCTTCTCGTATTCAGAAAACAGTGCTGAAGCAGTGCGGAACTTCTGCAAATCCTGAGCCAACTTGCCCTCAATCTTCACCTTGACGGTGGCGGTGAATTTCACGTTGGCAATATTCTTGTTGTCCGAGTTCGGAAAAAACGTGTTCGTGATCGTCGCGCTGTCCACGCTGGCGTATTCGCAGGACTTTTGCAGCTCACTGGTCATCGAGCTTGCAAGCTCAGACCCCGATGGGCTGTTGGAGCATGCCGCCAGCAAGCAGGCCAGACCACAGAGAGATAGTTTTGTTTTCATGGTGATTGGATGGGGTAAAAGTGAAGTGGGCGGTTTTATGAATGAAAGGGAAGGGCGGGGCAGGCATCACAGCCCGTTTTCCTTGATGCACTGAATCACAGCGGCTGCGAACGCCACCTGGATCTTTCGGTGCTGCTCCGTACCCAGGATTTCTCCAAAATCGATGCCATCGATCTTGTGGGTCGCGTTCACCTTTTTGTAGGCACAAGAGCAGTTCTCGCGGCTGGCGCCCATGCTCACGCAGCCCCCCACAAACGCCCGCTCGTTCTTGGAGCTGCAGGCTGACAGCGATGCCGCGAGCAGGACTGCCACGGCGGTGGTCCTGGCCATTGCTTCAAATCTCATAAGACACTTTCTTAAAGAGTGGGCAGGGCAGGGGAAGGCTTGCAGGGCCACTCCGTCCTTCCCCTGCACCTACGGTGCGATCTACCCCTTGCCGCTGGCCAGGCGCACCACAATCCACAGCACCAGGAAACCGACCATTTCCCAGGAGCTGAAGATCAAGAAAAACAGATAGATCCCGAACAGCGTCAGGATCACGCGGGCGATGAAAGCCATTGGCAGTCTTCGGTAGGCTGGCAAGTACGCCAGGCACTACGAGCTCATCAGCACCGCCACAAAGATCAAAACCACGATCCCCGCGATCACAGGGCCCAGACTCGGAAACAAGGCAACCGGCCACAACACGCCTTGCCCCAGATGGAACGCAAAGCTGCGAAACGGCTCCGGACCCCAGAAATGCGCATAGACCGCGTACAGCAGTCCGATTAAGAAATACCCCGCGATCAAGATACGACCGAGCTTCATTGCAACAACTCCCTCAAAGTGGAACGCCGCGCGTCCCGTGGTTAAAAACAAAAACACCCACAGAGTCGTTTGCAATTGAGAAGCAAACTCCGTAGATGCAAATAAAGCAGAACCGCATCCTTGCGCGGTGCCTGCCAAACCCACCCCACCCACACGGCTGCCTGATCCGACCAACCTGCGCGAAGTCCTCGCTTACTGGGTGCGGCTCTTGCGTGTGCAGAAAGAGTGGTCCCAGGAGCGCCTGGCCCACGAGTGCGACCTCGACCGCACCTATGTGTCGGCCATCGAGCGCTGCAAGTGGAACGTCTCGCTGTCCAACATCGAGCGCCTGGCCCATGTTCTGGGTGTCGCTCCGTGGGCTCTGCTTAAGCCGCCCGAGGTGCCAGCACCGACCAAGCGCCGGGCGAGCCAGGCACAGTAAAAGCCTGGATCCAGTAGCTCCTCGCTGCCCAGCCGCCCTAAGGCTCAAATCGCCATCTATCCTCCTGTTAGGTTTGTGACATTATGTGATGCAAACTCATCAGATCAACGCAGCCACAGGGCAGCGGTTGACGTCACTGTGGCAAAGTTGGCAGGAGTGCAGCGCAGTTGCAGTGATGCCCTTCGGTGAGCCGAGTGGTCACCAGATTGCTACCATCGTGCTACCCACCGACAACACCCCGCGACAAGCCCTTTCCGAGACATGCCCACGAATCCACCTGCCACTGTCAACCGCTGCGGCTACTGCGGCGCCAGCAGCTACCACCGGGTGGTCGCGCGCGACGAGGCGGGCGCCATGCGCTACACCTCGACCCTCCAGTGCACAGGCTGCGGCCGTGAATTCACCGATCTGCAGGACTGGCGGCAGGGCGGACAGGCGGCACAATCCGCTGCTGCGGCCCCATAGCAGTGCCTGGGCCGGAGCATTGAGGCTGACCACCACACCCCTCTGACTCGTTGCCATCGTCGCAGTCTTCTTCTTCTTCTTCTTCTTCTTCTTCTTCTTCTTCTTCTTCTTCTTCTTCTTCGTTCCCCCGCAATTCCATGCCCAGCTACTCCGAACTCCTGGCCCAGAAAAAATCCCTCGACGCGCAAATTGCCCAAGCCCACAAGGCGGAATCCGTGCAGGCGCTGGCCACTGTCCATGAACTGATCGCGGAGTTCGGCTTCACTGCCCAGCAGGTGTTCCCTTGGAAGCCGCAGCCCAAGAAAGTCGCCGCCAAATACCGCGATCCCGATACCGGCGCGACCTGGTCCGGCCGGGGCAAGCCGCCCCAGTGGATTGCGGGCAAGGACCGCGCGCCCTTTGTGATTGCCTGAGCTGCACTGAAAAAGAGCCAGACAGCGTGGATGCACTGTCTGAGCGCCCGCCAGATCACGTGGCGCCCTGGGCCTTGCCGGTAGACAGTGTGATCGCCGAGAGGACCAGCCCACAGTCCAGTCCCCCCTCCACCGTACGCGCCGACCACACCGCCCGAAACTCCGCCACTCGTACGGCTGCCTCATGGTGTGGATAGGCCCCAGGGACCAGACGCTGGTTGTGCCCCAACCCCCATCCAGGATGCACTTGTGTATCCAGGACCAGGAGTCCTGAAGCCTCTTTGCACACGGCGTTGCCTGATCCATCCCCCACCGGTCTCCAAGGCCCCTCCACCCCGACCACCAGCATCCATTGAGGCGCAGGGCTGGGTCGTCTGGTAGCTCCCCGCACCTCCCTGGCTATCGAATGCCAGAGCAGCAGCACCAGACCTCCGTGGTGAATTGCGTCGTGGCACAGCGCCAGCAAGTCCGAAGGTGCTTGCTCCCAGACCCGCTGAGCATGGAATCCAGGAAGTAAGCGCTGCGCATGGTGCAACACCCCGGCCGCACTGGTCACTGAGGGCACTGCCACCCGCTCGCCAGTGAGCAAGGTCACTGCCTGCTGAAGTGCCACCGCCCCCGTGCGATGTGGCGGCGCTCGATGCCTCACCAGAATCCCCGGAAGCACCTTGGCACCAGGTTCTGAATCCGGACCACATCTGTAGCACGGCACCGTCTCCATCACCAGGCCCACGGCATAGCGCCGAACCAGCCCTTCAGGCCCCCGCATGGGAAGCCCCCGGATCACCTGTTGCAGTGACTCGCACTCCCAGCGCCTCCTTCTTGCGATGCAGCTTGCCCCGTAGCGAAATCGGAGGAGATGGCGCTCTGGCCCTGTGTGTACCCAGGTCGTCCCCATCCCCCGGATGCGCGCCCTCAGTTCCAGGCTCCGGATAGAACTCCTCGACAACCTCCACACCTTCCTCTTCCGATTCCTCGAACTCCCCCAGCGCCAAGCCTTGCCGTGCTGCTTCATCCAGCGCCGCCTGATCCAGCCCCAGCGCAGCCTGCTGCACTCGCTCCTGCCGTGCCAACGCCACGACCTGGCCCAGACTACTACCGGCTCTGAGAGTCAGATCCACGTAGTAGATCGGCGTGCGGTGCGACAGCGTGGTGGACTTCCCCCGCAGCCGAAGCTCCAGTGGCAATCCAGCCAGCAACCCACCCGACACCGCAAAAAGATACCGCAGGCGTGCCGACAACGTCCGAATGCTGTTGAACCCCGTGGTTCGGAACACAAAGCTGCCCAACTCATCACCAGCCGTGCCCGTTTCGGTACTGCCATCCGCCTCCACCCGCACGTACAGCCTTCCATACGGCTTGCAGTTCCCGTCCTGCGCGAGCGCACAGACAGCGGGCGAAGGGCAGGGCAGGGACTGCATCCCCGACAGGGTCACCCGCTTGCAGCTCTCCCCGTCCCCCACACACAGGGGTCTCCCCGTGGCCCGGTCAAACATCGTGTAGTTCGCCCTGAGGCTCAGATCCGGGTCATCAAACAGCAGCCGCACCGGAATGCTGCGCAGCTTGGCCCCCGGCTCCTTGCGCAACTGCGCATCCACCGGATGCGGAACCCACCCTTCCTTGTTCTGTACCTGGCTGGTCAGGGTGAACTCATCGTCCTTCTCCGGAAGACGGCGTCCTGCCTTCTCCACCACCCGCCCAATCGCAATGCGCCCGATCACGGGCGGTGTCAAAGCCAAACCTTTGAGCATGTGAATCTCCTCGTTGAATGTGAAAACACCCCCCCAAAAACACAACGGGCCTCACCGTCACCGATGAAGCCCGCTGCTGGGGAATGCGTTGAATAAAGATGAACCCGCCTCAGGTCTGCACCAGGAACCTCCTGCTCCCAGGTTTGGGCACCGTGTAGGCCTTGACGATCTCCGGCTGCTCCTTGGCCAGCCGCGCTGTATCGAGCTGTGTCCCATCCCGGCTGCGCTTGAAGCTGACCTCACCGTTCTCAAACACAGCCCGGCTGGAATCCCCCATGCGCTGCTGAATGGCTTGTTTGAACTGGGCTTCCAGCGCTGTGTTGGTTGCCAAAACTTCCCGCACTGCCAGAAGGTCAGAGAACACCGCCCCCATGACCAGGTCATGTTTGAGGTTGAGGGTGAAACCCGTGTCCCGGGGATACAGCGCCCGCAAAGCCCGGTCTGCCGAATCCGACCCGTCGGCCGGCGGCGCCTGGCCCCGCTCCACATAGCCCCAGAACTCCCGCTCCAGGGTGATGAGCTGGGCGATCAACTCATCATCCCGCTCGATCCGGAAGATCTGCAGCTCCTGGCCCCCGAGCAGCACCGCCACATCGGCTGCAGCCTTGCCCGTCACAGCCAGCTGGTGTTGCACCTGCAACTGCACATACTCCGGCACCCCATCACGCCAGAGCCAAGCCCCTTGAATACCGGCTGTCTTACATTCCAGCAGCTGTACATCCGAAGCCCCCATGACCTCCCGGTCGATGTTGGCCAGCATCCAGGGAAACTCGGGATGCTGCAGCACCGCATTGATGCGTCGCACCCGGTTGCCCGTACGGCGCGTGTAGTGCGCTGCCACGATGGGCTCCAGCAGCGAACCCCAGTACATCGGACTCAGATCGTCCGCACCCCCATCGCCCGGTGGGGCGGTGGGGGCACGCCCGGTCTTCTCCATCCACAACTCCAGCTGCGACTGGTAGGGATTGAGCCCGACCGCCGCAGCCGCATCCGAACTGCCAATGCCACCCTTGCGCACCTGCAACCACTGATCGCGATCCAGGTCCTGGGTCTTGACCAGCCGAAGGGCAGGGCGGGGACGCGGTGACGCCTCAGACCCTGGTGAAACAACAGGACGAACCATGCTGACTCCTTGAAGTGAAAACAACAAAAGCAACAACAACGACAACCACGACGCCACACCGCCCCCCAAAGCAAAAGACCCCGGTCCACTGAAGGAGCCGGGGTCTATGCCGTGAAGGGCGATGAAGGCGGATGGATAAAACGCAAAGAACGGCAGACGCCGTCATGACGCCAACTGCAAAGCCTGCTCCAGTGCCCGCTGCTTGAGCGCAGCGCCCTGGCCAAACCACGCACTGTCCAGGCGGTACTCCTGACTGCGCGCCCGGCGCTCGTGGTCCACGAACTCGGTGACGGCGCACAGCAGGCCCCAGGCTGTGCCCTTGGCGGCAGCCAACTCGGCACCTCGGCCCTGGCCCTCGTACATGGCCTGCACCTTCTTGAGCGCACGCTCATTGGTGAGGCCTGCAGACGCATCCGCATGACCATCCGTCTGGCAGAGCACCTTGAGGAAGTAGTTCATGGACTCATGGCTCTTGACCTTGCGCTCGGACAGGGTCTTCATCCTGTACATGAAACCGTCCCATTGCGAGACGGCAATGCCCAACTGCTTCTTGACTGCTTGCGCATCAAAGCTGGTGCTGTGGGGCACTTTGATCGCACTCGATGTTCCGGACAGGGCAATGGAGAGGGTGTTGTTGCAGACCACCCGCACGGTGGTCGGGGTGGCCGTAGTCGCCAGTGTCCCGTCACAGGAAGTAGCCAACAGCAGATAGCCGTTAACCACATCGTTGCCCTTGAGGGCCGAGGACTTGCCGGTACGGGCCAGGGCCCAGAACTTGCGCCCGGCTTTGAGGATCCCTGCAGTCTCCAGCTCATATCCAGAAACTTCGGTGAGGTCCCGGTAGAACTCCAGCACCTGCTTGGGCTGCACGACCTGGTAGCGGGCGCTGACCACCGACAGAGGGGCCTTGGTATCACTGCGGTATAGCACCTTCTGGTCGGGAAACTCCATGGGTTCGGCATACAGCGCGGAGACGGAAGAGGCGGCGCTACTGCCCGTGCCAGGCTCCGTCGCCATGTAGCGCACGGGCGCCTCGCGGATGGTCCAGTCCATGCCCGCTTCACGGGCCCAGACATCGATGGGTTGCTTGGCGGGCAGTTGCTGACCCAGGTTGTGCCAGGGGGTCTCGCCGACATAGGCCATGGTTTGAACGAGATGTGCCATTGGAATGCTCCTAGATAAATGAATGAAAAGAGAACGAGGGGAGGGAAGTAAGACGCGTTAAAAGGGCGAGCTCTCAGGCGTACGGATCGCGAAAGCGGTGCCCGCATTCCAGGCAGTGGTGGTTCTTGAGGCAGTTTTGATCGACGGCCTTGCCGATCTGACTGCCGATCTCGCAGCCGACGGCGCCGCCGCTGAGGCCTCCCATGGCGGCTCCGGCGACGGCGCCGAGGACGGCTCCGGCGGGGCCGACGAGCGAGCCGTAGGTGGCGCCGAGTTGAGCGGTCCGCAGGGCTGCTGCGGCGCCGCTGGCGGCTCCGGCGACGGCGCCAATGGCGGCGCCTGCGGTGCGACCGCGATCGAGGGTCTCGACGCGGGGGGATTGGCATTGGGGGCAACTGGGCACGGGGGATCTCCTTGGGGTAGGTGGTTGGAGGGAAAGAAGGTGGAACGGACGGGCAAAGAAAAAGCCCCGGGTGGTGAACACGCGGGGCTTGAAGGAAGGGACTGCGGACAGTTCTGGCGCTATCGAGACGGCATAACGCCCGGCCGCGCTGGTGGGGCGTGCCGGGCGGGGAGGGCGTTAGATCGTGTCAATGCGGGGTGTATTCGGTTGGCAGTTCGAGGAAGTGATATGTGGTTGAAGAAATTTGGGATCGGATTTAGGTGGGTGTTAGCACGGCAACAGGCTGGCCGCTGCGGAATTGAGATGGACGCGCGATCTTTCGCATCCAGGATCAATGAGCTGTATGGGGGGGAACTGCTTTGATCCGACATTGCAAGGCGATCGATAGATTGCATCCCGCCCACTCGATTGATGCTGCGCACCCTGCAAAGAGAGCCTGATCTTTATGCTGAAGCTTGTGGCCAGCTCGCTCCCGATAGCAGTCGTCGAATGCACTCTCGCAGCCAACGGTGGGCAGGATCTGAATTGAACCGTGCATGCCAAGCAAGCACGACTTGCTCGACTTCGAACTTCAACGGTAGTTGGAATGTTCTGAGTTGAAGTGGACCCTGAACGCTTGAGGCGAAGCGTGCGGGAGCTGTTGCAACCAGATTGGAGCGCGCAGCAGCCATCAGCGCGGCATAGGGGCTTGGAACGGTCAGCAGAACGAAGCGACGATAGCCCATTTCCGCGAGAGCTGAGTCGATCGGATTGGACATCCGTCCTCGCTGGCGCACCGCGACGTGACATTCAGCTGCGAATCTCTTGGCAGTGATCGGCACCGAAAGCATCGGGTGCTGTTCACGCACGACGCCAACGACTTTCTGCGAAAACAACGGCACGGACTGGATATCGGAAGCCTGCTCCCCAAGCGCGCCAATATCTAAATCGACGTGTGCCTCTCTCAGATCGGAGAGATCTCCTTCCGAGTCGGGGATGAATTGCAGCCTTGCGCGCGGCATCTCCTTGTGCAGCGCGTCGGCGAGCGCCGCGCCAAAAACGATCGCAACCCCATCCGGAGCGCGGATGACAAAGGTGCGAGCTACATGGCTCAGCCCTCCATCGCCGGGCGTCAACAATGAGGCGGCCTCTTCCACGAGCTTGCGCACTCGCTCACGCATCTCCTGCGCGCGAGGCGTAGGGACAAGTTGTCGACCCGCGCGGACCAGGATTTCATCGCCCGTAACCTCGCGGATCCTTGCAAGAGTGTGACTCATTGCCGGCGTGCTGACATGCATCCTTCGCGCGGCACCGCCCACACTTCCTTCGGACAGAAGGGCGTCTAGAGCTGGGAGCAAATTCAGATTCATAGTTAAATTTTAGTTAACTAACAGTTCTAAAGATTGCACTGTACTTTATGTTTTCAAGCATCGAAACTCCAGCCTCAATGGAGGGGGTGTTGCATGCGAGGTGGAGAAACATGGAACCGACCGGTTTTGGCGTCGTTAGTGATCGTGCTTACTTTGGCAGCACTGGACCAGACGATCGCGTCAACGGCGCTTCCCGCGATTGCGGATGATTTGCAGGGTCACCGGCTCCTTAGCTGGATTTTTTCCGTCTACCTCATCGCTTCGACGGCCGTGATACCGCTGTATGGAAGGCTGGCTGACCGATATGGGACCCGCTCCACGCTTCTATTTGCTGTGGGCATCTTTGTAGTGGGATCAGCCGCCTGTGGTCTGAGTCGGCAAATAGAGGAACTCCTCCTGGCCCGTTGTCTGCAAGGTTTGGGCGGTGGTGGCCTGATGACGCTCACGATGCTAGCGGCCAGGGATATCGCACCTCAGCGCCGTATTGGCCAGGTTCAGGGCATGCTGGGTAGTGCTTACGGACTGGCCGCACTCTTGGGCCCACTGCTGGGTGGATGGCTTGCTCAGGAATACTCCTGGCGCTGGGCGTTCTTGCTGAACGTGCCGATCGGTCTGGTGGCGCTTGCAGCGTTGTTCTGGATGTACCGACCACTCGCGAAGGCCGCGACTATTGCCGTTGATTTGATTGGATGCGGCTTACTTGCCGTTTTTCTCGCGCTCTTTCTGGTCGCAGCTCGGGGCTTTGGCATGGCGCACGGGGCGACCGTTCTGGAGGCCGTGGTTGCTCCTGCCTTAGCTGTGGTGGTTGGGCTCCTCTTTGTTTGGCGTGAGCTTCTGGTCCCGGGGCCGCTTTTGCCTATTCACCTGTTTCGGCAGTGTGTTTTCTTGCTCAACGGACTCTTGAGCGCATGTACAGGTGTCGCTCTCTTTTCGGTTGTAGTGTTTATGCCGCTGTATTGGCAATACGCCGTGGGGATGACGGCCGTACAGGCGGGGCTGCACATGCTTCCCTTAATGGCTGCGATATCGATGTCTTCAGTCGTTGGCGGAAAGTGGCTGGCAAACAGTAGGCAGTTGCGGGCGATGGCGGTTGCCTCGGCGCTTCTGATGGCAGGGGGCTACATAGGTCTAGCCGTCAGCGTGAATGCTGCCAATGTTGCGGGAATTCTCTGCGCATTGAGCGTTCTTGGGGCAGGTATTGGCCTTGCGATTCCGCTTTCGATGATGACTGTGCAGCGTGTGGCTCAGCCGAGGGATCAGGGTATAGCTACTGCGCTTCCCATCATGTTCCGCACTGCAGGGGGCGCACTAGGGGTTTCGTTTCTGGGCGCTGTCCTCACGCAGCAGTTGGAGGCCGTGCGTGGCGGAATGGGTTCGGTAGAGGGCGTTGCCGCAGCCTTTGCCTCTGCATCAGGCGCAATTTTTTGGATGTCTGCACTGCCGTGTGCCTTGGTAAGCCTGTCGATGCTGGCCATGCCGCGCACCTTGCCAGCCCCACAGGTTCTTATCGCCAATCACTAAAGGAGGGAGTTATATGAAATCGTCAGTTAGCGTTTCTGCAAGTTCGACGGGAGTCCCACCACCCCCGCTTCGTGTTGTGAACAAAGGCAGCGTGCAGCGCGAGGAGATGGGTGCGGGATCAAGCACATGGTGGTTTGATGCTCGTGGCCTTGACGATGCAGCTCTGAGGCAGGCGGTGGAACGCTCCAACTGCACGCATTTGCTCGTCGACCACTCGGCGCTTAAGTCCATAACGAGTGCAAAAAAACTAGTCGTTTGGGTCGAAAAGGTCGGCGATCTGTCCGACTTGGCGCCGAGCGTTTCGGTGCTTACACCGCACGAAGAGGTTCGGAAAGCCGCTGTGGCGAGTGGAAGAGCTGCGGGCCTCTTCATCGAGGTTCGGGATCTCGAAGCGGAGTTCCCCTACTGCGTCATGGTGTGCGAACGCGGCGATGACTTTGTGGTGATTGACATCGAGCACGCGACGTACATTCCGTACGAACTTCTAATCGCAAAAACGATTGGCAAAAAGACGCAAGTGCTGCGCAGCGTTCCAATCAAGGGGCTCGCCCGAGTGGTCGATGATATCCATCAGTCACTCAACGCCTTCGCCACCATGGAGCACGGCATCGGTGTCGTCTTTCGCTCCAAGGATGTCGCGGCTGTTGACAGCCTTAGTAAGAACCTGCGGCACCGCCAAGCTTCGATCATGAACCTGCTGCCGGCTCGGGTCGAGGAAATTCAGCACACTGGGTTGGGGCATCGCGTGTGCGTCGATACCACCTCGATGATGAGTGCGGAAGAGGGAATGGTGGTCGGGTCTACCGGGTGGGGCGGCATTCTGGTGTGCTCTGAGACGCATCACTTACCACACATGAACCTGCGTGAGTTTCGGGTGAACGCGGGTGCTGTGCATTCGTATATATGGGGGCCTGATGGTTCAGCGTTCTACCTGAGCGAGATGCGTGCTGGCGCCGAGGTGATGTGCGTTGACTTGGCTGGACGGGCACGGGTCGTCTCGGTAGGTAGAGCCAAGATCGAGCGTCGGCCAATGTTGAAGATTCGCTGCAGCGTACCGCTTGAATTAGTTCCGCCTCAACTTCAAGCAAGAGTCGAAAGCATGCTCGAGATGCAAGAGCGAGTTACCCCCAAAGGGGAACGTGTCGGTAGTGGTGATCGTCGCGTCCACATCAATACCTTCCTGCAGAACGATTGGCATGTGCGAGTTATGGGAGCCGACGGGAAGGTGCGGCACTGCACCTTGCTGCAGCCTGGCGACGAGTTGTTGGCCCATGTCGACGACCCGGGGCGACACACGGGACTGCGAATCGAAGAAAACATCATCGAAAAATGAGATAGGAAGGAGGGAAAAAATGGCTTCTGGTCGCGAACTTAGATTGAACCGTCTCATCAACCCCGTTTCTCAGAAGGCACTTTTGGTACCCCTGGATCACGGTGCTACCGTGGGGCCCATAGAGGGTATTTCGAAGATTCGAAGGACCATCGCAGGAATTGGTTCAAGTGGTGCCAATATTCAGGGAATCATTGTGCACCGCGGTGTTGCACACAACAGCCGCAGTCCAGTGTGGGACGTTCCTGCGCCCCTGATTTTGCATCTGTCCGCATCTACATCGCTTGCGCGGGATTCGACGCACAAAGTTCTTGTTGCTCAGGTCGAGGATGCCTTGGTGATGGGCGCTGATGCTGTCTCTATTCATGTGAACCTCGGCTCCCTCGCGGAAGTTGGCATGCTGCGTGATATGGGATCCGTCGCGAGCCAGTGCGAGCGATGGGGCGTGCCCTTGTTGGCGATGGTTTATACGCATGGTGAATCGGCCTCTGCGTCATCCACCGCACGTATTGCGCATGCGGCAAGACTGGCTGCCGAGCTCGGAGCCGACTTGGTGAAGGTCAACTACCCAGGTTCGCCCGAAGCCATGGCGGAGGTCGTGGAAGGTTGTTTCGTACCGGTGCTTGTCGCAGGAGGAGAACGCGCGACGACGGAGGCGCAGGTCCTCAGCGTGGTCGATGGCGCGTTGCAAGGAGGTGCCAGTGGGCTGTGCATGGGGCGAAACATATTCCAGCATGCCGACCCGGGAGCATTTCTGGCACGGCTGTCCCGCCATGTACATGGCTTTGACGCCCATCGCCAAGCCGTTTCACTGGCCGCAGTGAGGTAAACAATGTCCTTTCTAGCCAAGAACTACCACCGCCCTTTGCCTGCGATCGTTCGGAAATACTTCGCGAACGGTAGTGAGCATGTCGACATCTGGCCCGAGGATCGGTTGAAAGCGTATCAGGCAGAGGCGTTACGCCGCATCCTCATGCACGCGTATGAGCGCAACGGCTTCTACCGCGAAAAGTTCCAGGCGGCAGGTGTCGTGCCTGCCAGGCTAAATTTACCTGACGACCTTGCTCGGATCCCCTTGACAACTAAGGACGAGATCCGAGGCAAGCCTTGGTTGCTGCTGTCGGTGCCTCGTCAGGCTGTATCGCAGATCCATGTGTCAACAGGAACGACGGGGGGTGAAGAGATCTACATACCCCATACCTGGGAGGACTTGCACGTCAACAACATGTCGCCAGCTATGCGTCTGCTCATTCCCGTGGGTGAGTCGGATGTAGTGATCAATGCTTTGCCTCACGAGATGAGTTCTTCTGGACTGGCGTTTCACCGCACATTTCAGAAGAGCTACGGTGCCATGGTCGTTCCAATGGGGAAGGGCGGGTATTACTCCACACCTGAGCGCACGCTCCGTGCTTCGGTGGATTTGGGGGCAACGGTTCTGATCACCACGCCATCCTATGCAGTGCTGCTGGCCGAAGTTGCGCAGCGTATGGACATCGACCTAGGTGCGCTACCTTTGCGCTTCATGTGGCTGACTGGCGAGGGCTGTTCGCCGGCGCTACGAGATCGCATCGAAAAGCTGTGGGGCCACCCAGCCTATTTCTACTACGGCTCCCTGGAGGCAGGCCCCATAGGCATCGAGTGCTCTGCACGCAATGGCTATCACATGGCAGGCGGGCATGTGCATGTAGAGGTAGTTGATCCAACCACCGGGGAGGCTGTGGCTCCAGGTGAGATTGGAGAGGTAGTGGTGTCATGGTCCAATGAAATAGGACACCTCGATAGGGGCCCATAGACCCCAGAGGAAATGACGAACATGAAAGACAAAAGAGCGCGCAGGGCGTTTGACGCAGCCTTCAAGCTGCAAGTGGTCAAGATGGTCCGAGAACAGAATCTGAGCGTGGCTCAGGTCAGCAAGGATCTGGATCTGGTTGACAGCGCGGTGCGCCGCTGGCTGGCGCAGTACGACGAAGAGGCGGCCGGGCGCCCAGGCGTTGGCAAGCCATTGACGGCCGAGCAGCAACGCATTCGGCAATTGGAGTCTCAGGTCAGGCAACTGCAATCGGACAATGAACTCTTAAAAAAAGCGTCGGCCTTCTTCGCCCGGGAAATGAAATGATTCAGGACCTGATGAGTGCGCAAGCACAGGCGCAGAAGGCCACGGTAAGCCAGTGGTGCAGTGTGTTGGGCATGAGCCGCTCGGGCTGGTACGCGGCGCGCAAGCGCGCCACCACAAAGGCTGCAGTGAGCCCACTGAGCCTTCAGGCCAAAGCAGTCTTCCATGCCAGTGGGAGCAGCTACGGCAGTCGCCGCCTGAGTGCACAGCTGAAATTGCAAGGCTGGGCTGTTGGGCGCCACAAAGCACGCAC
>NZ_JAPCKI010000018.1 GCF_028680575.1 Acidovorax benzenivorans
TTGCGATCTCGCTGAGGGAGAGTTGGTCGCGCAGCCTCATGCGCCTGACCTTGCCAATCATGTCCATGGTGATCACCTTGAATCCCTGCTGAAATTCTCAGCAGGTCAGTGGAACACCCTGGTCAATATTGGATTGGCACTTTGCCGTTTAGCTGGTCAAGATTGCATCGGCTCCAACAAACCTGGGCCCTCATTGAGAGCGCTCGTCGAAGCCGCGATTGCAGAGGTGCTTCCCCATGCTCTTCGCTCACGGCGCGAGCACCCTTTCCGATGGATGAGCGATGAAGCAGTGCGTCGAACTTGGAAATGACGCACTGACCGGAACAGGCTCAGGAAAATCGACAAGGAGTTGACCGAAAACTGCCGGTCTGAGACGTCTGGGGCTGAGCTATGGCGTTCTTTTACCATACCAGTTGCGCAGTCAGTGTCCAAGTAGCAAAGGAACGCGCCGATAGACCACTTGAACACCACTTCACGCTCCTGGCGCGTTGGTTGCAATTTCCGCTCATCAGCTTTAAAACTGTCACCAGACTGTCACCAGCCCAAAAATGAAAAAAGCCCGCTATGGTTTAAATAGCAGGCTTTTCAATATTCACAACGTGTTGGTGGTAGGACGTACAAGATTCGAACTTGTGACCAACGGATTAAAAGTCCGCTGCTCTACCAACTGAGCTAACGTCCCAACCGATTGCAGCCATCCTGTTGATTGCTGCAAAGCCTTGAATTATAGCGTCTTTTTTTCTGCAAACTGGGAACCCGTTGCAAGTTTGTCGAGCACCCAGCCCGCTGCACACTGACCGAAGGTAGCGGTCACGGCAACCACCGAGCCGTACCCGTGGCAGTTCAACGAACCATCGCCATCGATGTTGCAGGAAGCGTCTGGCGGTGCCACGGCCTCACGGCTGAAGACACAGGTGACCCCGATCTTCTTGCCTTCACGCGGAGCGCCGTGGTGCTTGCGCATCTGATAGCGCAGTTGCGCCAGCAGCGGGTCGTGGGTGGTCAGCGCGAGATCATCCACATCCACCTTGTGCGCATGTCGCTTGCCCCCTGCGGCACCCACGGTGATGTGCAGCACGCCGTGGGCCCGCGCCCATACGGACAGTGCCAGTTTGGCCTTGATCTGGTCACAGGCATCGATGAGAGCGTCTACCGGCGTCTGCAGCAAGCCCGGCCAGTTTCCAGGCTCCACAAACTCCTCGACGCAGTGAACGATACAGCCCGGGTGGATTTGTGCGATGCGATCGCGCATGGCCAAAACCTTTGCCTGCCCCACCGTATCGGTCAGCGCATGGATTTGGCGATTGATGTTGGATTCGGCCACATGATCCAAATCGATCAAGGTAATTTGCGCGACGCCGCTGCGCGCGAGGGCCTCAGCCGCCCACGACCCGACGCCACCAATACCAACCACGGCCACGTGGGCCGAACGAATTCTGGCTGCGCCCTGCACTCCATAGAGCCGCTGGAGTCCACCAAAGCGGCGCTCCAGCGCATGCTCCGCATCAACATCTGGCGCAGTTTGCGGGGCCGAAGCCACATCACCCGCCATTACTTGAGCCGCGACAGGCGTTCTTTGGCGGCCACGGCTGCCTCGGACTGGGGATAAGCGCGAATCAGGTCTTCCAGTGTCTTGCGCGCGGTCCGCGTGTCCTTGAGCTCAATCTGACAATTGGCAATGGACAGCGCAGCCTCCGGCGCACGGGCGTGCGTGGGGGCGTCGGTCAGCATCTGCTTGAAATTGCCGATTGCCTCCTTGTACTCACGTGTTGCGTACTGGGCATTACCCAGCCAAAAACGCGCAGAGGGCACGTAGCCGCTGCGTGGATACTGCCGCACGAAGCCAGCGAAAGCAACGCTCGCGTCAGAGAATTTGCCCGAACGAAAGACTGCCAAGGCTGCTTCAAAATCACGCTTTTCGGCAGGGTCCGCCTGGAACTCACGACCGTCCACATTGACCTTGATGGGTTCGAACTGACGCAACCGCTCGTCCACCCCCTGTGCGATGTCTTTCTGGCGACGCTGCAACTCGCCCACGTCGCGCAAGAGCTGTTCGTTCTGGCCATTGAGCTTGGCCTGCTCTGCGCGCAAGGTCTCGATCTGCGTCTGCAAATCCAGCAGGCTGCGGCGCAACTGGGCGTTCTCTTCGCCAAGCTTGCGCACTTCTTCTGCCGAGCGCTGCTGAGACGACTGCAGACCATCAACGCGTTGCCGCATCTCCAGGATGGCCCGTCGTGCTTCGCCGTCTTCAAAGATGGCTGCATGGGCGGAAGACAACGACACCGCAAGCAATGCCGCCGTCGCCAGCACCCTCAACGAGAAAACCGGTGCAGCGAATGTCATCAACGGTACGACAGTTCAGCGCGACGGTTTTGAGCGCGTGCGTCTTCGGTGCTGCCTTGTGCTGCAGGTTTTTCCTTACCAAAACTCACAGCCTCGACCTGGCTGTCAGGCACGCCCAGCAAGCCCAGCGAACGACGCACGGCTTCAGCGCGCTTCTGGCCAAGTGCCAAGTTGTACTCACGGCCACCACGGTCATCGGTGTGGCCTTCGATCATGACCTTGCGGTTGGGAGCCGCTTTGATGAATCGAGAGTGCGCCTCGATCAGGGATTGAAACTCGGGCTTGATCACATAGCTGTCGTAATCAAAGTACACCACGCGCGCGACACCTACAGGGCCTGCACCGTCACGGCCGGATTGACCCAGATCCACACCAGCGACGCCGCTTTGTGACGTATTGCCCGAGTTGGCGCCGGTATTGGCGCCCCCCATGGTGGAAGTGGCATTTTTGTCTTCGACCGGCACATCGTCCAGCTTCACGCCAGAGCTGCAACCCGCCATGAGGGCGACAACGGTGAGGGCAAGGGTAAAACGTTTGATCATCCAAATTTCTCCTAAAGGCTTGGTAACTGAAAGTGCAGATAAGTTCATTGCTTTTGAAACGGACCCCAGTCCGGTTCGCGGATATCACCCGCCTGACCCGCCAGACGGGCCTTGATCTTGCCGTCTAGCGTCGAGGTCATGAGGGCTTCACGGCCTTGCTGCTGGGTGGCGTACACAATGAGGCGGCTGTTGGGCGCAAAGCTAGGGTTTTCGTCTGCCGTTGTATCAGTTACGGCATTGACGGTACCGGTAGACAAGTCCATGACATGGAGCTTAAAGGCGCCGCCCACGCGAGAAATGTAAGCCAGCCAACGGCCGTCAGGGCTGACGCTGGGGGAGATGTTGTAGGCCCCCGTAAAAGTCACGCGTTCCGCATTGCCACCCGACGCACCCACCTTGTAGATCTGCGGCGCACCGCCCCGATCACTCACAAAGAAAATGCTGCGACCGTCGCCCGAGAACACAGGCTCGGTATCGATACCGGCGCTCTGCATCAGCCTGCGAGGCTCACCGCCATTGGCGTCGATGGTGTATAGCTGCGAGCCGCCATCGCGGCTCAAGGTGACCGCCAACGTGCGGCCGTCCGGTGCCCAGGCTGGCGCACTGTTGGAGCCACGGAAGTTCGCGATCAAGCGCCTGCGGCCGGTGGCCACGTCATGCACGTAGACCACCGGCTTGCGCGATTCGAACGACACATAGGCCAGTTGCCCGCCGTTGGGCGACCATGCGGGCGAGATGATGGGCTCGGGGCTCGACAAGGCAGACTGTGCGTTCTCCCCATCGGCATCCGCGACCCACAGGCTGTAGCGGGGGCCGGTTTTGGTCACATAAGCAATGCGGGTCGAGAAGATGCCGCGCTCACCAGTGAGTTTTTCGTAGATGAAGTCGGCAATGCGATGCGACACCAGACGTAGGTCGCCCTGGGTGACCACAAAACTTTGCCCACCCAGGTCTTGGCCCTTGACCACGTCCCACAGGCGAAAGCGGACATCAAAACGTCCATCGACCAAACGCGTGACGCTGCCAGTGGCCAGCGAATCCGCATTTTTCTGGCGCCACAGCGCGACGTCTGGCCGCGCGGTCTCGTCCAGCGCTGCTCCGGAGGCGTCTATGGCGCGGAACTGCCCGCTGCGCTCCAGGTCGGCCTGCACGATGGCCGCAATTTTTTGAGGCGATTGCGCCTCGCCCCGAAACGGAGCAATGGCTATGGGCAGTTGGGTCAGCCCGACGCCCGTGACTTCGACACGGAATTGCGCAAGCGCGGGAATGGATGGTGATGCGATGAGTGCGGCCAGCAACTGGCGGCGCAGGGGAAGCAGCGGAGCTGCGGAAGATGGGTGTTGGGAGATTCGATCTGTGGTCATTGGCATCCAGCAGTGGCCGAACAAGTGCCGAAAGGGCAAACCCGAATGTTACACACAGCGGCGAGCCCCCTGTGACAAACTGTGCGCGGCAAACCAGGGTAGACGGACTGCGCATGGCGCAAACGTAGAATCCAGGCGACATGCAAGCCACCGACACGGGCACGACGCCCGCCACAGCCCCTACTCCCCCAACAACCTTGATGGCGCGCCTGAAGCGGCTGTCGGTGTATTTTGGCGACCAGCGAATGGCCTGGAGTCTGGCCATTGTTGCAACGCTGGTGGGCGCCATCACGGAACCATTGATCCCTGCCCTGCTGCAGCCGCTGCTGGACAAGGGCTTCACCCAGGGCACCTTGCAGCTTTGGATGGTGCCCCTAGCGATTTTGGGGGTTTTCTTCGTGCGTGGCGTAGCCCAGTTTGTGGGTCAGTACGCGCTTGCGCGCATCGCCAACGAAGGCATGTTGACACTGCGTCAGGCGCTGTTTGATCGTGTTCTGGCCGCAGAGATGGGCCTGTTCGCGCGGCAGTCAGCCAGCGCACTCTCCAACACCGTGGTTTACGAGGTGCAGACCGGGGCCACCTTGCTGGTGCAGGCATTGTTGGGCCTATCGCGCGACGGCTTCACACTGATCGCGCTGCTGGTCTATTTGCTGTACCTCAACTGGCAGCTGACGTTGATCGTTGCTGTCGTCGTTCCGGGGGTTGCCTGGATCATGAAGACCCTGTCGCGGCGGCTGTACCACCTGACCAAGAGCAGCCAACAGGCCACAGATGAGCTGGCCTATGTGGTCGAAGAAAATGTGCTGGCACATCGCATGGTGCGCTTGCACGGGGCACAGGACGGGCAGGCACAGCGTTTTGCCGACCTGAGCCGCAGCCTGCGCCGCCTGGCCATCAAATCCACCATTGCCTCAGCAGCCATGACACCACTGACCCAGTTGCTGGCAGCAGCCGCGCTGTCGGTGGTGATCTGCATTGCGTTGTGGCAAAGCCGGGGGGCGGTCGATGTGAAGGACGTGACCGTGGGCGGATTTGTGTCGTTCATCACCGCCATGCTGATGCTCATCGCACCCATTCGGCGCCTGGCTGACGTGGCCAGCCCCGTGACACGGGGCGTAGCCGCCTTGGAGCGCGGCCTGGGCCTGCTGGGCGACACTGGCGCAGAAACCGGTGGCACCTACGGCAAGGACCGCGTGCAAGGCGCGCTCACACTGAGCAATGTCACCGTATCGTTTGGCCCGGACCATGCTCCCGCGCTGGATGGGGTGAACCTGCAGGTCGCCCCGGGCGAAATCGTGGCACTGGTAGGCCCCTCGGGCGCAGGCAAGACCACGCTGGTCAACCTGCTGCCACGCTTTGTCATGCCTTCGGCAGGCACCATCGCGGTCGATGGCCACGCATTGCAGGACTGGGACCTGGCTTCGCTGCGCGCGCAATTTGCCATGGTGAGCCAGGATGTGGTGATGTTCAACGACACCATTGCCACCAATGTGGCGCTGGGCCAGGCCATGGACGAAACCCGTGTGCTGCAGTGCCTGGCTGCCGCCAACTTGGCCGAGCATGTGGCAGGCCTCCCGCAGGGTATCCACACCGTGGTGGGACACAACGCCACGCAATTGTCGGGCGGTCAGCGCCAGCGGCTGGCCATTGCACGGGCTCTGTACAAGGATGCCCCCATCCTCATTCTGGACGAAGCGACGTCTGCCCTGGACACCGAGTCAGAACGACTGGTGCAGGAGGCCTTGCAGCGCCTGATGCAGGGCCGCACCACCCTGGTCATTGCGCACCGACTCTCCACCATCGAGCATGCCGACCGTGTCGTGGTGATGGAGCGCGGGCGGATAGCGGAGCAAGGTACCCACAGCGCGTTGATGGCGCAGGGGGGGCTGTATGCGCGCCTGCAGACACGCACTGCGTCAAATGGTGGGGCGGTCTCCGAGTAGGATTCCTAATGGCTCAACGCCAGCCACCCTGACCGCGCTGCAGCCTGGCCCGCCCCTCAGCAACGAACGACTGCGACCAGCCGCATTTACCACTTGCCCCGGTCGGGCTGGCGTCGCCGAATGGCGGCGGCGATCTTTTCTGCGGACTCGGTCCGACTCACACGCAATGCAAAATCGGCGGCGGTTAGCCCCAGTTGGTTCTTGAGCGTGGGGTCAGCCCCCTCCTCCAGCAGCAATTGCACGGCCCCTGCGGAACCGTAATGCGCGGCCATCATCAGCGGCGTGGTGCCATTGGGCGACGCAGCGTCAATGTAGGCATGGTTTTCGAGCAGCAGCGCAATGATGACCGCGTGCTGGGGCGAGCCCGCCGACGCGGCGTAGTGCAGCGGTGTCCAGCCTGTTTTGTTGACATCGGCATCGCGTGCGATGAGGGCCTTGACAGCCTCTACGTTGCCCTTGATGGCGGCCATCATCAACGGGCTTTCGTCCTGGGCATTGCGGGCATCCACATTCACCCGACGAGACGCCAGAAGGGCTGCAAAGGCCTTGTTCGCGCCGTTTTGCAACGCAATCGTGAGCCCCACCTGCCCCTTGGGGTCGCGCGTGTTCGGATCGAAGCCGCGATGCAGCAGTGCGGTGATGGCGTCGCCATCGTCGCGCAGGACGGCCACAAAAAAATCTTCATAGGCGCCTGCCCACACACCGGCAGACACCACTCCCAGCGCCACAGCCGCCATAGCGGAACGTCGTTGCAGGCTCATGCCATCACCCCCGGGAACAAGGTGTCGAAATTGCGGCTGGTGGCCTCTGCCACCACCTCCAGCGTGAGGCCCTTGGTCTCGGCCACCTGTCGGGCCACATGGGGCACATACGATGGGTTGTTGGTCTTGCCACGGTAGGGCACCGGGGCCAGGTAAGGGCTGTCGGTCTCGATGAGCATGCGGTCCAGCGGCACAAAGGCCACCACGTCACGCAGATCCTGCGCGCTCTTGAACGTGACGATGCCCGAGAACGAGATGTAGTAGCCCAGGTCCAGCGCGGCGCGCGCCACCTGCATCGATTCGGTAAAGCAATGGAATACGCCGCCCGC
The DNA here is from genome assembly GCF_028680575.1 of Acidovorax benzenivorans. GTDB lineage: Bacteria > Pseudomonadota > Gammaproteobacteria > Burkholderiales > Burkholderiaceae_C > Acidovorax > Acidovorax benzenivorans. The sequence goes on from NZ_JAPCKI010000018.1 coordinate 7,283, forward strand.
CAGATTGCCTGCGCCATCCTCGCCCTCTTCCTTCAGGATGGCCCGCGTGTCGTCGGATGCACTACGGGTGTGGATGATGAGCGGCTTGCCACAGGCCCGTGCTGCGCGGATGTGGGTGCGGAAACGGTCGCGCTGCCATTCCAGGTCGGCAATGCTGCGCCCGCCCTTGCGGTCTTCCATGCCGTAGTAGTCCAGGCCCGTCTCGCCGATGGCCACCACGCGCGGCAAGGCGGCGCGGTCCAGCAGATCCTGCACGCTGGGCTCCGTCACGCCCTCGTTGTCGGGATGCACCCCCACCGTGCTCCAGAAGTTGTCATGGGCCAGGGCCAGGGCGTGCACGCACTCGAACTCTTCCATGGTGGTGCAAATGCACAGAGCCCGGGTGACTTGGGCCTCGGCCATGGCCTGGCGAATGGCGGGCAGTTGGCTGACCAGCTCCGGGAAGTTAAGGTGGCAGTGCGAATCAGTGAACATGTGATGAAAAACAAAAATGCCGACCAGCCAGCGCGGGTCGGCACGGAGGCAACAACGGTGCGGGTCAAATCGTCTGAGTAGGACGGTCGGAGCCCAGGGCGGTTCCCAACAATTCCTCGATCTTGGCCTTGAGCTGGCGGGATTTTTCGTCCTTGGGGAACTGGATGCCCACCCCTTGGGTGCGGTTGCCCGCAGCACGAGCCGGTGTCACCCAGGCCACACGGCCTGCCACGGGGTAGCGCTGTGTGTCATCCGGCAAGGTCAGCAGCACATACACATCGTCGCCCAGCTTGTAGTCACGCTGGGTGGGTACAAAGATGCCCCCTTCGGCAAAAAAAGGAATGTAGGCGGCATAGAGCGCGGCCTTTTCCTTGATGGCCAGCTGCATGACGCTGGGGCGGGGCGCGGTGGATGGACTGCTCATGGGTGGGGGTGCGGCTTATTGTTTGGAGTGTAGGGTGTTTCGCGCCTGGGCGACAAGCGCCTCCAGCATGAGCCCGCCGTTGAACGGGTGGTCTGCCGTGCGCGCTGCCTTGGACAGCGCCCGCGACCAGCGCGTGAGCGCGCCCAGCGGCGGCGTCTTGGGCAGGTCGGCCTGCGCAAAGTAACGCGGCGCAGCACCCACGCTGGCGGCCAGCAGGTCGTGGCAGAGCTTTTGCAGCGCGTCGATCACCTGGGCCGGGGCCCAATCACCCAAAGCCGTCACGTCACCACGGGCCACGGCCTGGGGCAAGGCGGACCAGGCCTGCGGGCTGCGGCCTGACTGGGCCAGCGCCAGGGCATCCTCCGGCCGGCCACCCGCTGCACGCAGGAAGGAGGTGGCTGCATCCCGTGCGATGCCCTGCGCCTGTAGCCAGGCGAGCATGTCGGCCTCTGGGGGCCAGACCATGGTGTGCCCCAGGCAGCGGCTGCGGATGGTGGGCAGCAGCTGGTGCGCGGCCTCGCTGGCCAGCACAAACCGCACGTCGCCCGGGGGTTCTTCCAACGTCTTGAGCAGCGCGTTGGCCGTGACATGGTTCATCTGCTCGGCCGGGTACACCAGCACGGCCTTGCCTTTGCCACGCGCCGAGGTGCGCTGAGAAAACTCGACCGCATCGCGCATGGCCTCCACACGGATCTCGCGGCTGGGCTTGCGCTTCTTGTCGTCGATGTCGGCCTGGGCTTTTTCCGACAAGGGCCAGCCCAGCGCCATCATCTGCACCTCGGGCATCAGCACACACAGGTCAGCATGCGTGCGCACGTCGATGGCGTGGCAGCTGCCGCAATGGCCGCAGGCGCCCTGCTCCGTCGGTGTATCGCACAGCCATGCGCGCACGAGCTCCAGCCCCAGGGCGTACTGCCCCAGGCCCGACGGACCCTGCAGCAGCCACGCATGGCCGCGCTGGGCCAGCAGGCTGGTGCGCTGCGCGGCAATCCACGGCGCCAACGCCACGACAGACCCGCTCATTGCGGACCTCCCTGCGTAGCCACCATGATGGCCAGCCAGCCCTTGCGCACAAACACGCTGGTGAGCTGCTGCCACACGCGGTGGCGGTCTTGTGCCGCATCCAGGCGTGCAAAACGCTGCGGCGCCGCAGCGGCGCGGTCGGCATAACCCTGGGCCACACGGCGGAAGAACTCTACCGGCTGGGCCTCAAAGCGGTCGGGCACGCGTGCGCCGACCAGCCGCTCGGCCGCCACCTCGGGCGCCAGGTCAAACCACACCGTCAGATCGGGTTCACGCATCAAACTGGCCTCAGGCGCCAGTCCCGTCTGCGCCAGGCGCTCCAAAGTTGATAGCACACCCAGATCAAAGCCCCGCCCCGCACCCTGGTAGGCAAAGGTGGCGTCGGTGAACCGGTCGCACAGCACCACCTCGCCCCGGGCCAGGGCGGGCTCGATGACGTTGCGCAAATGGTCGCGGCGAGCCGCAAAGATCAGCAAGGACTCGGTGAGCGCGTCCATGGGGTCGTTCAACACCATCTCACGCAACTTTTCAGCCAGCGGCGTGCCGCCGGGCTCGCGGCTCACGGTGACAGTGCGGCCCTGGGTGCGGAACGCTGCGGCCAGCCCTTCGATGTGCGAGGACTTGCCTGCACCGTCGATGCCTTCAAAGGTGATGAACAGACCGGGTCGTGACATGGGCGCCTTGGTGAAAGAATCTGCTTACTGCTGCCCGCGCTGGTAGCGGTTGACGGCACGGTTGTGCTCCTCCAGCGACGCGCTGAAGTGGCTGGTGCCATCGCCCTTGGCCACAAAGTACAGGGCGCGCGTGGCCTGCGGCTGCACGGCGGCCAGCAGCGAGGCCTTGCCGGGCATGGCGATGGGCGTGGGCGGCAGTCCCGCGCGGGTGTAGGTGTTCCAGGGGGTGTCAGTCTGCAGGTCGCGCTTGCGCAGGTTGCCGTCGAACCTCTCGCCCAAGCCATAGATCACCGTGGGGTCGGTCTGCAGCAACATGCCCACCCGCAGGCGGTTGACGAACACGCCCGCAATCTGGCCCCGGTCGCTGGCCTTGCCAGTTTCTTTTTCGACAATGCTGGCCAAGGTCAGCGCCTCGTCCACCGACTTGAGCGGGGTATCCGCAGCGCGTTGCGACCAGGCCGCCTCCAGATGGCGGTCCATGGCGTGCATCGCCCGGCGCAGCAAGGCGATGTCGCTAGAGCCTTTGGCGTAGGTGTAGGTGTCCGGGAAGAACCGCCCCTCCGGCGCCACGCCGGGGCGGCCCAATTGGGCCATCAACGCTTCGCCGGTCAAACCGGCGGAGTCGCGCTTGAGCTGCTCCTCCTTCGCCAGCGCCTGGCGCACTTGACGCCAGTTCCAGCCCTCGACCAGCGTGAGCGCGCGCAGGGCCTCTTCGCCACGGGCCAACTTTTGCAGCAGTGTGATGGGGGTGGTGCCAGGCGGGATTTCGTAGTTGCCTGCCTTGATGGCGCGGTCCTGCCCCGAGAAACGGAACCAGGCATACAGCAGGCGGGCATCGGTCTTGACCCCTGACGCCACGACATCACGCGCTACGCCACGCGGCGTGGTACCCGGCTCAATCGCCAGCTCCAGCGGCTGCGGCCCCAGGTCCAGCGGCTGGTGCAGCCACCAATACGCGCCGCCGCCCAGTGCGATCCCCACCAACACGATCAAAGCCAGTAAACGTCGCACAACCCTGCCGTCTGTATGTATGAAACAGGGCATCATAATTCAGCGATGACCTATCCCTTGAATGGCATTGCCCCCCTGTCCCACCTCGGCGTGATTCGCGTGGAAGGCGAAGACGCCGCCAAATTTCTGCACGGCCAGCTCACCCAGGATTTCGCCCTGCTCGGCATGGACCAGGCCCGTCTCGCGGCCTTCTTGTCGGCCAAGGGCCGCATGTTGGCCAGTTTCATCGGCTTCAAGCGCAGCGCCACCGAGGTGCTGCTGGTCTGCAGCCGCGACCTGCTGCCCCCCACACTCAAGCGCCTGTCGATGTTTGTGCTGCGCGCCAAGGCCAAGTTGACGGATGCGACGGCGGATTTCGCGCTCTACGGCGTGGCCGGAGACGCTATCCAATCCATAGCTGGTGGTGCCCAACCCGCCTGGTCCAAGGTCGATATTGGTGCCGCAAACGTTGTGCACCTGTATCCCGCCGACGGCACTGCGCGCGCCCTGTGGGTGGCCCCCGCAACGGAGCCCGCGCCCGCAGGCCCGGCGCTGGATGCCACGCTGTGGCTCTGGAGCGAGGTGAAGAGCGGCGTGGCCACGCTGACCACCCCGGTGGTCGAGGCGTTCGTTCCCCAGATGCTCAACTACGAATCAGTGGGCGGCGTGAACTTCAAGAAAGGCTGCTACCCCGGCCAGGAAGTGGTGGCACGCAGCCAGTTCCGGGGCACGCTCAAGCGCCGCGCCTACATTGCCCACGCGGCAGCTGAAGTGGTCGTGGGTGGCGAGGTGTTCAACACGGCAGACTTGGAGCAGCCTTGTGGAACGGTGGTGCAGGTAGCCCCGGCGCCGGGCGGTGGATTCGACACCACCGTGTCGCTGCAGATCAGTGCAGCGCAAGAAGGCAGCCTACAGGTGGGCGCGGCGGACGGCGTGGCTCTGTCGCTGCTGCCCCTGCCCTACCCCTTGCTTGAAGATATTTAAACAAAATGGGCTCTTGCGCCCGTCCATTATGCGCAATTAGCTCACTTTTTAATAGCGATTCAACTACAACTGCCGTGCCATCGCAATGTGCGCAATACCGGCCTCTTCGTACGGATCGCCCACCACGGCAAACCCGGCACGGCGGTAAAAGCCCTCGGCACTGCGCTGGGCGTGCAATTGCACCTCCGTGTCGCCCCGGGCACGGGCAGCGTCCACCAGCGCATCCAGCAACTGCCGACCCCATTGCACACCGCGCACGGATCGGTCCACCGCCATGCGGCCGATGCGGCCCACGCCGGGTGCCTGCTGTAGCAGGCGGCCCGCAGCGATGGGCATGCCCAGCCGGTTGTAGAGCACGGCATGGCGCGCCGAGATGTCGTGCCTATCGGCCTCAACCTCGGCCGGGATGCCCTGCTCATGCACAAACACATCGGTGCGCACGCGGCCTGCATCGCGGCCCAGAGTGTTCCAGTCGCCGGTGCGCACCTCGGCCATCTCGGCGCCCGCTTCAAAGCCTTCGAAGATCGCGCGCAATGCAGGCGGCACAGGGCGGGAGGTCTGCGTGGCCGGGTCGGCAAACACATAGACCAGTTCGGCCGAGATCAGCAGGCGGTCGCCACAAAAAATGCCCGCCGTAAACAGGCACGACGAGTTGCCGATGCGCGCGCACTTCAGGCCCACGTCCAGCGTGTCATCGAGCCGCGCCGAGGCGTGGTATTCGACCGTGGCCTTTTTCACATACATCTCGCCGCCCAGGGCCAGCATGCTGGCCTCGTACGGCAGCGCCAGCGCGCGCCAGTATTCGGACATGGCCGTATCGACGTACATGAGGTAGTGCGCGTTGAACACGATCTTTTGCATGTCCACCTCGGCCCAGCGCACGCGCAGGCGGTGGAAACAACGGAAATCAATGCGTTGCATGGGTTCGTTTACTCCAGGTGAAAAGCCAGCCGCAGCGCGCGGGCTGCATCGGCATGGGCCTTGCGCGCTTCGGGGATAGCGCGGCCCATCTTGATGAATTCGTGCGTTACGCCCCGGTAAATGTCCAGGTCCACGGGCACACCAGCCAGGCGCAGCTTGTCGGCATAGTCAACGCCCTCGTCCACCAGCGGGTCGCATTCCGCCAGGCCGATCCAGGCGGGGGCCACGCCTTCGACATCTGGCGCCAGCAGCGGGGCAAAACGCCAGTCTTCGCGCTCTGCGCGGCTTTGCACATAGTTGCCAAAGAACCAGCTGATGGCGGGCTCCTCCAGCACCAGCCCGCGCGCGAAGGTGGCGTGCGAAGGCGTGTCCTGGTGCGCCGCGCAGCCGGGGTAGATCAGCAGTTGCAGCGCCAGCGGCAGGCCCGCATCGCGCGCCAGGATGGCGTTGACGGCAGCCAGTGTGCCGCCTGCGCTGTCGCCACCCACGGCCAGGCGTTGTGGGTCTGCCCCCAGACTCTCAGCGTTGGCAGCAAGCCACTGCAAAGCGCCCCAGGCATCGTTGCTGGCGGTGGGAAAGCGGTGCTCCGGCGCCAGCCGGTAGTCCAGCGACACCACCATGCAACGGCCCAAGCGCGCCAGCTCGCGGCACAAGATGTCGTGCGTGACGATGTTGCCGATGGTGAAGCCCCCGCCGTGTGTGTACAGCAGCACCGGCAGGCCCGCGTCGGCGCTGGGCGCATACAGCCGCGCGGGCAGCATGGCGCCATCGCGGGTGGGGATCTGCAGGTCTTCCACCCGGGCCAGGGCTGCCTTGGGCACCTCCAGCACGTCGGCACCTGCCTGATAGGCGATGCGTGCCTCCTGCGGCGTGCGCGTGTGCAGCGGTGGGTGCCCGGCGCGGGCCATGCGTTCAAGCACGCTGCGCATCTGCGGGGTCAGGCGGGTGTGGTGGATATGCAGGTCGGTCAACGGTCGGAGTCTCGGCAACAAAAAAAGAAACGGCCCGCACGCCGGCGAGCCGGTCATCGGGGGAATTACTTGAAGCTCAGGCGCACGGGCGCTGCACCAGGCAGGCCGTCATAGGTGGCTGTGACCGCCAGACCGGCCTTGGGCGGCAACAGCGGCGAGAACGAGCCCAGGCTGATCAGATCGCCCGGCTGCATGGCCAGGCCTTCCTGGGCCAACGCACCGGCCAGCCACACCACGGCGTTGAGCGGGTGCTCCAGAATGTCGCTGCCCTTGCCGCCGCCCAGGCGGGCACCCGCTCCATCGGTCAGCGACACGTTCATGTCGGCCAAGGCCTTGAGCATGGCAAAACGCTCTCCGCGATAAGCAGGCACCGCAATGGGGGCACCCGCCACACCCAGCCGCGCGCCCACGTTGATGGCGGTCACACCCGCACCGTTGAGCTTGGGCGGCGCTTGCACCATCAGGTCGGGCAGTTCGATGAAGGGGATGATCTGATCCACGGCGTTCAACACATCCATGGGGGTCTTGGCCTGGTTGATGGCCGCGCTCTTCACGCGCACCAACATGTCGGCTTCGTAGAGAGGGCGGGCACCGAAGGCGGCGTCTACCGTGGCCCCGCTTTGCAGCACCATGCCCTCGTAGAGCTTGCCCCATACGGGCTTGTCGGTGTTGAAGCGTTTTTGCACCGCAGGGTTGGTCAGGCCCGCCTTGTAGCCGACCACCTTGCCCATGCGCTGGGCCAGCAAGGCGTTGACCTTGGCCCGCGTGCAGGCGCCATCGGCGTCCGTCAGGTTCTCGGGGTTGGCGGCCGGGGTCTTGGCCGCGTAGTTGGCCACCAGATCGGAGGCCTGCGCATCGGTCAGGCACTGGGCCTGGGCGCTTGTCGCAGAGGCGACGGCCACCAGGGCCGCCATCAGGGTTTGCTTCGTTTTCATATGTGTCTCCTCCTTATAAAGTAGCTACTGATCACCTGAGCGGCGACCCAGCGGACTATCGTAATCGCTGGCGCTTTTTTTCACACACCCTGTTGCACCATGGCTTTCATCTACTACATCACCCAGATCCAGTTTGAATTCGGCGCTGTCAAGCTCCTGAAGCAGGAATGCGAGCGTGTGGGCATCACGCGCCCGCTGATCGTGACGGACCCTGGCGTGAAGGCCGCAGGCGTGCTGCAAAAAGCGCTGGACGCCCTGCCCGGTTTGACCGTGGCGGTGTTTGACCAGACGCCGTCGAACCCCACCGAAGCCGCCGTGCGCGCCGCCGTGGAGATGTACAAGGCCCAGGGTTGCGACGGTCTGATCGCCGTGGGCGGCGGCTCGGCCATCGACTGCGCCAAGGGCATTGCCATTGCCGCCACGCACGAAGGCCCCCTCACCCACTACGCCACCATCGAAGGCGGCTCGCCCCGCATCACCGAGCGCGCTGCACCGCTGATCGCCGTGCCCACCACCAGCGGCACGGGCAGCGAGGTGGCGCGCGGCGCCATCATCATCGTGGACGACCACCGCAAGCTGGGCTTTCACTCGTGGAACCTGGTGCCCAAGACAGCCATCTGCGACCCCGAACTCACGCTGGGCCTGCCCCCCATGCTCACAGCCGCCACGGGCATGGATGCCATTGCACACTGCATGGAAACCTTCATGTCCGCCGCGTTCAACCCGCCCGCCGACGGCATTGCGCTGGACGGCCTCACGCGCGGCTGGGCAAACATCGAACAGGCCACCAAGAACGGTAGCGACCGCGACGCGCGCCTGCACATGATGAGCGCCAGCATGCAGGGCGCCATGGCCTTCCAGAAGGGCCTGGGCGCGGTGCACTCGCTCAGCCACAGCCTGGGCGGCGTGAACCCGCGCCTGCACCACGGCACCCTCAATGCCATGTTCCTGCCCGCCGTGATCCGCTTCAACGCGCAGGCCGAATCGGTGCAAAAAGAAAAGCGCCTGGAGCGCATGGCCCACGCCATGGGCCTGGCCTCCGCAGGCGACATCCCCGAGGCCATCCGCGACATGAACGCCCGCCTGGGCCTGCCCACGGGCCTGGCGGCCATGGGCGTGACCGAGGCGATGTTCGACGACATCATCAAGGGAGCGATGACCGACCACTGCCACAAGACCAACCCGCGCGTTGCCACGCCCGAGGAATACCGCGACATGCTGACACAGTCACTCTGATCCACCACCCCATCGCCCCGCGCCTGCACCGGGCTGCGGAGGCACGGCTGCGGGCGCTGTCGGAGGGCCTGTCGCCCCCCCTCTGATCGCAGCGCCATTTACAAAACGTCACACATCAGCAACACCCCGCAGATGGCGCAGTCCAAAACATGGCTCACAACGCCTCCCACGCTAGACTTCCTGCTGTCAACAATTAATTAACCTTTCATTACCCTGGGGTTGTGGGGGAGGACTACCGTCAATGCGCACCGGAAATCTCACCACCTGGCTGCTGCGGGGCACCTACCCCCGGCTGTATGTGCCCATCGTGGCGATCATTCTGCTGGTCACCGGGGTCCGCTACCACTACCTGCTGGCGGCAGAAACAGACGAGGCCCTGCAACAAGCCTCCACCGAACTGCGGCGCGCCAGCGACCCCCTGCTGCTGCGCCTGGCAGCGATGCCCACGCCGGATGCCGACACCGTCACCAGCGTCCTGACCGAGGGGCTTGCGCAGGCGGCGCCCGGCGTCGCGTCCATGAAGTGGCAGGTTGCAGGCCAACCCACCATAGAGGTCACCGCCCCACCGCGCCCTGCCGTCGCCCCCCCGTGGTTTGCTGGCTGGCTGGATCTGCCCGCTCCCGTGCAGCAGTCCGGCCTGACGCTGGCAGGCGGCACATCGGGGCGGTTGACGGTCACGGCACACCCGCAGCCCCTGGCAGATCAGGTGTGGGCCACGGTGATGGTGCAGGCGCGCATCTCGGCACTCAACATCTTCACCATTCTGTTTCTGCTGACGCTATTGCTGCGCGCCAATGCCCGCATGCTGCAGCGGCTGGCCCAGGCCACCGATGCGTTTCGCCAGGGTTACCTGAGCACCCGCATGGAGGTGACGGGCACGCTCGAATCCCGCGCCATGGCCGAGACCTTCAACGACATGGCGGGCAAGGTGCAGTCCCTGGTGTTGTCCCTGCACGAAACGCAACGCCAGCAAAGCGAGCAGTTGCACTTCACGCGCCAGCTGATCGATGCCCTGCCCCTGCCGGTGTTTGTGCGCCATGCCGACGGCACCTACCTGGACACCAACCGCGCATGGCAGCGCCTGTTCCAGTCCCAGCCCGGTGCGGACGGGGCCACCGGCGCCAGTTTGCCCGCCGAACTCGCGCCCGAGAGGTCTGCCCGCATCGCCAGCGCGCACAACAACGAAATCCGCATTCACCCGCCGCATCAGCCCCCGCTGGACATGGCCTACTACGAGGCGGCTTTCACCAGCACCAGCGGCGTGCTGGCGGGCACCATCGGCACGCTGGTGGACGTGACCGAGCGCAAGCGCGCCCAAGAAGCCCTGCGCTCCGAAAAAGAACGTGCCGAGGTCACCCTGGCCTCCATCGGCGACGGCGTCATCACCACCGACCTGAGCGGGCGTATCGAGACCATCAATGAAGCCGCGCAGCTCATGACCGGGTTCACGGCAGAACAGGCGCTGGGGCGGCAGCTGGACGAAGTGTTTCGCCTGCATGAAGAGCCCGCCAGCCGCACCGCCAGTGCGGCCGCCGAGCGCGGCACGCAGCCGGGCGTGCTGCAGCAGGTCACCTACGAGGTGCTGATCCACCGCTCGGGCGAGCGCTACGCCATCGAATACACGGCAGCCGCGATCCGCGAAGGCACTGGCCACGCCGTGGGCTGCGTGCTGGTGTTCCGCGACGTGACCGAAACGCGCAATCTGCGCCACCAGATCTCCTGGCACGCCCGCCACGATGCGCTGACCGGGCTGTACAACCGCGCGGCCCTGGCGGAAAAACTCACACACGCCCTCTTCGTCGCCCGCAACCAGCAGTTGCTGTTGGGCGTATGCATGCTGGACCTGGACCACTTCCAGGCTGTGAACGACACTTTCGGCCAGCGTGTGGGCGATCGCCTGCTCAAGGAAGTGGCCCGACGCCTGGGGGCCTTCATCACCACCCATGACGCCGTGGCCCGCATGGGTGGGGACGAGTTTGTGCTGCTGCTGGGCGAGCAGCCCGATGTGTCCGCCATCGAAGCGCGCGTGGCCGTGCTGATGCAGCAACTGGCCGCTCCCTATGCGATTGACGACCGCATGGTGAACATCACGGTGAGCATTGGCGTGGCAGTGTTTCCACAGGACGATGCCAACCCCGACACCCTGCTGCGCCACGCCGACCAGGCCATGTGCCAGGCCAAGAGCTTCGGGCGCAACCAGCTGCATATGTTTGACGTGCAGCACGACCATGCCGTGCAGACCCAGCACACCCGCCAGACCCGGGTGGCCCGCGCCCTGCACGCTGGGGAGCTGGTGCTGCACTACCAACCCAAGGTCAATCTGCGCACGGGCGAAATCATTGGGCTGGAAGCCCTGCTGCGCTGGCAACACCCGCAGGAAGGGCTGCTGGGTCCGCAGCATGTGCTGCCACTGGTGGACGACACCGAACTGCTGGTCGAGCTGGGCGAATGGGTGCTGCGCCAGGCCCTGGCGCAGATGCGGCAATGGACCGATGCAGGCATGACATGGGAGGTCAGCGTCAACATCGCGGCGCCCCACTTTCACCGCCCGAACTTCGTGCAGCGGCTCAAGGACATCCTGCACACCTGCCCCGAGGTGTCTCCCACGCGGTTGGAGCTGGAGATTCTTGAATCGGCCGCGCTCGAAGACATGCAGTACATGCGCCACATGATGCAAAGCTGCCAGGCCCTGGGCGTGCGTTTTGCGCTGGACGACTTTGGCACCGGCTTTTCGTCCCTGTCCTACCTCAAGCGCCTGCCCGCCGAGACGATCAAGATCGACCAATCGTTTGTGCGCGGCATCCTGGAAGACGGCGACGACCTCACGCTCGTCAAAGCCATCGTGGCGCTGGCAGCAGCGTTCCACCGCCACGTGGTGGCCGAAGGGGTCGAAACCGCAGAACACTGCGCCAAGCTGCTGGAGCTGGGCTGCGAACGCGCACAGGGTTATGGCGTTGCCAGGCCCATGCCTGCAGGCGATGTGCTGCCTTGGGCCCGGGACCACGCTGCGCGCTATGCCGCCCGGGCTGTGCAAGAGGCTGCACGGCGCCCTGCCTCCGCTTGACCCTCCTACGGCCAGCGCATGAACGCCAGGGATGCGCCCGCTTTAACGGCGGCCTACAGCGGATGCACAGCCCCCATGTCGGGCCGTTCCAGCCATTCGCGCCACTCATCCACCAGCTGCTGACTGGCACGCGTGGCCGTCAGCCACGCCTTGGCACGGGCTTGGCTGTCGGTGCCGTAGTGGGTGAAGTCGTTGCGGTCGGGCAGCTTGGCATGGGGCAATCGGCGCACCCAGTCGGGGTCGGGCGACAGCACCACCATATTGTCGAGCGCAGACGTGGCCTTGTGTCGCCACTTCAGCCCCTTGTCCAACCAGCCAGGCACCACGCGGTGCTGAAAGTGGGGGTACAACACGATACCGCCGAAGCCATCGCGCAGCCCGGCACCCGTAGTTTTTGAGCCTTTTTGGCTTGAAGCGCTAGTACTACATGCCGGAACAGCTATCAATTTGGAAGCATCACCTTCCTGCTGGCCATAGGCAAGATGCAGGTGGTAGTCGGTGATGCCGCCATCCCAGTACGCGCCCCGGGGTGCTCCCGGGATGTTGTGCACCGCCTGCAAGACAAACGGAATCGAACAACTGGCCTGCAGCGCCTGCATGAAGTTGTCCGCGTTCAGACCGACCTGCCGGGTGCGGTAGTCGGTCGTGGCAAATGGCAAAGCGGCACCCGATGAGGAAAACACCACCCGCTCCAGCCACGCACCCAAAGCCTTGCGATGCACGGTGTTGGTCACAAACGCCCCCAGATACCCCAGCGGCGTGCCCAGCGCATGCTCGCGCCTTAGCATGTGGCGGCCCCGGGACGTGACGATGTGCAGATGAAAACGCGGATGGCTGAGCACCTCGTGCACCCGGCCGCCATAAAACGACTGCAGGTTCTGGCCGAACCGCTCACTCACATGCGCTGCCGTGGGGCGTTTTTTGCCCGGCGGCAACTCATAGTCCTGGTGGATGTAGTCGTGCTCCAGCCGCTCGAACGCGGCCACCGCCCCCTGCAGGCAGGCCGTAGCCATGCGCCAGGCACCAATCGAGGCGCCCACCAGGTGCACCGGCTGGCTGGACTGCGGCAGCCACTCGCCAAAGATGAACCGGTCCATCGGCCCCAGGATCAGCCCCTTGGGGCCCCCGGCAGCAGCCGGAATCACGCCCACATCGGCGGGCCGCAGGCCCTGTTGTTCCAGGTGTTGGCGGGCCCGGGGGCCGGCATGGATGCGCAGTGCTTTCATGGGGTGGATTGTCGCAAAGCCCGTGCACAACAGTAGTCAGGCACGCGTCTGCAATTGCTTCGCCAAAACGCAAACCAGTTGCACACGTTTAGCCAAGGCCAGACATGAAAATCTGCCAACAGCACGCAAGGCCATTACCTGCCAAACACCGCTTTTGCTCTGTTTCGTATGGGCTTCTCAAAAAATTCCTCACTCAACAAAGCCAGTGCAGCAGCAAGCGCCAAAACCAACAAGATCAACCCCAACCGAGAACCAAGACTCCAGGACAAAGGATCACCCCAACCGATTCTCGGAAGAATCACCCACGCTATTCCAAAGAAAATAATCGGATGGATGAGATAAAGACCATAAGTGGCGTCGCCAAAAAACTCAGCGGCTTTTGCGAATCTATTTTCTAGTCTCAGCCCACCAATGATCCAAACAAGAAAAAAACACACACAGAATCCGACAACACCCCTTACACCAAGCAACTCACCTCCGGCATTTACAGGATTAATTACAGCAATTGTAAAAAATCCGAAGGAGACCAACACCACCACAATCCGACTGGACAACAAGGGAAATATTTCTTTCCGCCGTAAATATCCAATCAAGCACCCCCCAAAAAAATATACAACAAAGGCTTGCGGTTGGTGAAGTGCAATACTATTTTCCAGATAGCCACCTGGTGAACCGATGGTGCGGGTTACCCACCACACCTGAGCAACAAGTAAAAGAAAAAATACCACAAAAAACCAATTTCTCCTTAGAACACAAAATCCCAACACCGGAAATATCAAATAATATATTACCTCAATACCCAAAGACCATCCACCAACGAGCATCGAGCTAGCAGCAGGATCAAAAAACCCAAAAGCAAAAAATCCGTTTAAAATGAATTTTTTCAATAATTCAATTGTTGCACCCTCTTTGCTTATCTTCCATGGCAAGACTAGCAGCATCAGAAAAATATAAAGCGGCGCCAACCTAAAATAGCGCAGCAGGAGAAATTTCTTAAAATTAAAACTTCTTTCTTCGAGATTCCCACCATAGGTGTACATCAAACTAGCGCCCGAGAGCACAAAAAAAAGATAAACGCCATAGCTACCAAACGAATGAAAATACCCGATATCCAACCACATCGACAGATGGTACCCACCCACTGCTAACGCACAGAGGCCACGAAGAAGGTCCCAACCCAAAATTCTATTCATCGTTTTTATTGTCAAAATTGTGAAGACTGAGAAATATCGCCCAGATCAGCCAGGAACTTTCACCGTACTCAAATAGCAAAAACACACACCCGTTACTTGCCTTATTTAATATGCCAGAACATTAAAGCATATTACTTTTGGCAAACAAATATAAAGGGGTGCGCAAGTTAAAAATACCACCCCAGCCCCCAAGGCCTGCCGTTGAACGAAGCAAACAGGAAGGAATGCAAACGGCCTAGTCCCTAAACGCCATGAAATCAGACTATAAAATCCGCCGCCTCTGGCCGGGCGGTCCAGTCGATGGGGTCTTGCTGCAACACCATGTCGATGTCGAGCCCCAGGGCCAGCCCCACTTCCCCAGGGAAGGACACTGCCAGCTCTTTTTCGCTCAACTCGGACTCGCGGGCGCGGGCGCGCCAGGCGGCGAGGTGGATGACACCCGCCAGGGGTTCATAGACCTTGTTGTCAAAGGGTGCGTGCTGGTGCTGCAGGGCATCAATCACCACCTCGGGCAATTGCCAACGGCGCGCGCAGCCCGCCGTGACCTGGCCATAGCTATAGCCAAAGATACGTTGCTCAATCTTGTCGCGACGCAGGTCAAACGGCGCTACCAGGGTGTTGACCGACTGGGCCCTCTCGGGGTCGGCCAAGTGGATCACCAGCTCACCCAAGGCATGCAGCAAACCTGCGGTGTAGGCCGCGATCTGGTTGTGGTGGACGATGCCCGCCAGCGAGCGGGCGAGCTTGGCGGTGTTGAGGCTGTAGCGCCAGAACTGCTGCATGTTCACCCCAGGCACCGAGCGCGATGTGGTACCCAGTGGCGCCGAGGTGACCAGCGTGCGCAACTGCGCCATGCCCAACAGCGCCAACGCCTCGGGGATGCCCGCGATCTGCCCGGGCAGTTGAAAGGTGGGGGAATTGGCCAGCTCCAACAGGCGTGCGGCCAGGGCCGGGTCGGTGCCAAACAGCTGGTTCAGGCGCCGCAGGCTGGGCTCGTTCTGGGCCAGCTCGCTCATCAGCAGCGCCACGGCGCGCGGAAGGCTGGGCAGCGCCACAGGTTGGGCCAGCAGTGCGTTCAACTCCATGGGGTACGGCGCCGGTGATTGATTCAGGTGCTGGCGATTATGGGCCCCTGCGCGGCCAAAACACCACCGGCGGCACAGCGGGCTGCGTCAGCGGCCCTTGACCTGTTGCAACTTCGCAAACGCCGACGCCATGGCCGACTGCTGCACCGGCTCAGGCGCCCGACGCTGGGGCTGTGCATAGCCACGGCCTGCGCCCTCAAAGCGGTTGTCA
Source organism: Acidovorax benzenivorans (assembly GCF_028680575.1). Lineage (GTDB taxonomy): Bacteria > Pseudomonadota > Gammaproteobacteria > Burkholderiales > Burkholderiaceae_C > Acidovorax > Acidovorax benzenivorans. Next base: position 22,694 of record NZ_JAPCKI010000018.1, read on the forward strand.
CGGGGTGCGCCTCGGTCGCCGCCCTGGCGCGGCGGCGCATCGCCCAGCTTCATCGACAGGCCAATGCGCTTGCGCTCGACATCCACCTCCATGACCTTGACCTTGACGATGTCGCCGGTCTTGACCACCTCGCGCGCGTCGTTCACAAACTTGTGCGCCAGTTGGCTCACGTGCACCAGGCCGTCCTGGTGTACCCCGAGGTCGATGAAGGCGCCAAACTGGGCCACGTTGCTCACCGTGCCTTCAAGGATCATGCCCTCCTTGAGGTCCTTGATGTCTTCCACGCCATCGTTGAAGCGCGCCACCTTGAAGTCTGGGCGCGGGTCGCGGCCGGGCTTTTCCAGCTCGGCCAGGATGTCCTTGACGGTGATGACACCAAACTTCTCGTTGGCGAACAGCTCGGGCTTGAGGGTCTTGAGCATGTCGGAGCGGCCCATGATCTCGACCACCGGCTTGCCGGTCTTTTCCATGATCTGCTCGACCACCGGGTAGGTTTCGGGGTGCACGCCGGTCATATCGAGGGGGTTGTCGCCGCCCCGAATGCGCAAGAAGCCCGCGCTCTGCTCAAACGTCTTGGCGCCCAGGCCTGCCACGTCCATCAGCTGCTTGCGGCTCTTGAAAGCGCCATTGGCCTCGCGCCAGCGCACCACGGCCTTGGCAACGCTGCCCGACAGGCCCGACACGCGGCTGAGCAACGGCACGCTGGCCGTGTTCAGGTCCACGCCCACCGAGTTCACGCAGTCTTCCACCACCGTGCCCAGGGTGCGGGCCAGCTCGCTCTGGTTCACGTCGTGCTGGTACTGACCCACGCCGATGCTCTTGGGGTCGATCTTCACCAGCTCGGCCAGCGGGTCTTGCAGGCGGCGGGCGATGGAGGCGGCACCCCGCAGGCTCACGTCCACATCGGGCATCTCTTGCGACGCGTATTCGCTGGCGGAGTAGACGGACGCACCGGCTTCGCTCACCACCACCTTCTCGATGGCGCGCTCGGCCTTGGCGGCCAGTTTGATGAGGTCGGCCGCCAGCTTGTCAGTCTCGCGGCTGGCCGTGCCATTGCCAATGGCAATCAGGTTCACGCCGTGCTTCTCGGCCAACTTGGCCAGCGTGTGCAGCGAACCTTCCCAGTCGCGGCGCGGCTCGTGCGGGAACACGGTGGCGGTCTCCACCAGCTTGCCGGTGTCGTCCACCACAGCCACCTTCACGCCGGTGCGGATGCCGGGGTCCAGCCCCATCACCACGCGCGGGCCCGCAGGCGCGGCCAGCAGCAAGTCGCGCAGGTTGTCGGCAAACACCTTGATGGCGACCTTTTCAGCGTCGTCGCGCAGGCGGGCAAACAGGTCGCGCTCGGTCGACAGGCTCAGCTTCACGCGCCAAGTCCAGGCCACACATTTGCGAATCAGGTCATCCGCCTTGCGACCCGCATGGCTCCAGCCCAGGTGCAGGGCGATCTTGCCTTCGGCGATGCTGGGCTTGCCCGGCTCTGGTTCGACTGGCAACACCAGCTTGGCTTCCAGAATCTCCAGCCCACGGCCCCGGAACACGGCCAGCGCACGGTGCGACGGCACGCGGCCAATGGGCTCGTCGTATTCAAAATAGTCGCGGAATTTCGAGACTTCAGGGTCGTTCTCGTTTTTGCCGTCCACCTTCTTGCTGCGCAGCAAGCCCTCGGCCCACAGCCATTCGCGCAGGCTTTGCACCAGCACGGCGTCCTCGGCCCAGCGCTCGCTCAAGATATCCCGCACGCCATCGAGTACGGCGGGCACAGTGGAGAAATCAGCACCTGGCTTGCCGTCGTCCAGCACTTCAGGCGGCTTCGTGAACGCGGCCGCCTCCACAGCAGGGTCCAAAGTGGGGTCGGCAAACAGCTTGTCGGCCAGGGGCTCGATGCCGAACTCGCGGGCAATCTGGCCCTTGGTACGGCGCTTTTGCTTGAACGGCAGGTAGATGTCTTCCAACTCCTGCTTCGTGGGTGCAGCCGCAATGGCAGCACGCAATGCATCGGTCAGCTTGCCCTGCTCGTCAATGCTCTTGAGCACTGCGGCGCGGCGGTCGTCCAGCTCACGCAGATACGACAGACGGGCCTCCAGCTCGCGCAGCTGGATGTCGTCCAGCCCACCCGTCACCTCTTTGCGATAGCGCGCAATGAAAGGCACCGTGGCGCCACCATCCAGCAGCTCCACCGCTGCGCGCACCTGTTGTTCACTGACTTTGATTTCTGCGGCCAACTGCCGAACGATCTGCTGCATGTGTGGGGCGGGCTCTCTGAGACTCGGTCAAACAAAAAAGCGAAGCGCGCGAGTTTGCCACAGGCGGTTTGGTCGGCCCAAAGCTCCCGAGCAATCGTCTCCCCGATTGTTCTTAATACTGGAACAGTTAGTTTGCGACTGAGTGGTTTTTCTCTGAACAGCACCGGCGTACAGTTCATCCCATCGATGAGCCGAACCCGCAAGGCGACTCACCGAACCCGGTTCAGGAATGGTTTTTGACCCGGCTTTTTTGAGACGCTTTTTTAGCTTTTAAGGATTTTCATCATGAACAAGACTGCCCGTTTCCTCTCCGTTGCCGCTGTTGCCGCTTTCGCCGCTTTTGGTGCCCATGCTGACGAAGCCGATGGCTCGCAATTTGCCCTGAAGTTCGACACCAACCGCACCCGTGCTGAAGTAACGGCCGAAGCCGTGGTCGAAGCCCGCACCCACAACATGGAGCCAGCAGGCTCGCGCGTGGTGACCTACAAGTCCACCGCTGACCGCGCTGCCGTGCGTGCCCAGGCTGCTGAGGCTGTGCGCACCGGCCAGATCCCCCACGGCGAATTCAGCGCCATGTAATTGACGCAGTTGCGGGACTTCCCATGGTGGTGGCACTTCGCGTTCGCGGGTGTTGCTGCCATGGGGAGTGTTAACTGAACCGCAGGGGCGGGCAGGCAGATCGGGCTCCCTTTGGGAGCCCTTTTTGTTTGTGTGGTGCACGGCGCATTCGGCGCTTCATAAAATGAGGAACCACTCGCCCACGCCCCATGTCCCAGCCCCCCTTCCCCATCCGCACCGAATGCCCCCCCGGCACCTGCGTGTGCGACCGGGATGCGCTGCTGCAGGCGCCGGGCGGGGACGTGCGCATCCTGATGCTCACGCGTGCCGAAGAAAAAAAGATGCTGGAGCGACTGGAAAACCTGGGCAGTCTGACTGACCTGCGCAGGATGCAGGAGCGCATGGAGCAACAGTTAGGCATCCACCTGTCCATCACACAAAGCCCGCACGAGGTGCGCAGTCTGCGGGGCATTGCGATCCTGGTGCACGAACAGCCGGGCTTGTGCCGCAAAACACGGCAAGCCATTCCGGCGGCTATCAAGAAGAGCATGGACGCCCACCCCCAGATCACGTTTGACCTGCTGGACGAAAGCGGGCTGTTTGGGGGCTCATAGCGTCCCCTGCTCTGCCACACTGCTCCAAGCTGCCCCTACCACTGCCCATGCAAGACGATCTTTTTGGCGGCACGCTGCCCAAGCCACCATCGGCAGACGTGGCGGCCAACGAGCCACCAACTCAGCCATCCACAGAAGGCGCTGAGGCCCCTGCGCGGCGCACCCGGTCTGGTACGGTGACCCCCATCGTTCCGGGCGATGCGTTGAAAACCCTGGCCGCCGCCCTGCCGCCACGGCTGCGTCTGGGCACTTCGTCATGGACCTACCCCGGCTGGAAAGGCCTGGTGTGGGAGGGCGAGCATTCCGACACGCAGCTGTCCAAACAGGGGCTGGCCGTGTATGCCCAACATCCGCTGATGCGCACGGTAAGCATCGACCGCAGCTTCTACCGGCCGCTGACGGTGAGCCAGTACGAGCGCTATGCGTCGCAGGTGCCCGACGACTTCCGGTTTGTGGTCAAGGCGCCCAGCGTGGTGACCGATGCGCTGGTGCGCAGCGAGGACGGCCGGGGCCGCCAGCCCAACCCTGCGTTCCTCAGCCCCGAGCTGGCCCGCAGCGAATGTGTGGAGCCCGCGTTGCAGGGCCTGGGGCACAAGCTGGGCGCGCTGGTGTTCCAGCTCAGCCCCCTGCCGCTGGCGCAGCTTGATCGCATACCCGCGTTGTTGGACCGCCTGCGCACCATGCTGTTGGCCCTGCCTTCTCTAGCCCCGCTGGCGCCAGACGGCGTGATTGCCGTGGAGGTGCGCGACCCCGAGTGGCTGACGCCCGACTTTGCCGCTGTGCTGCGCGAGACGGGAGCCACCTACTGCCTGGGCCTGCACGCCAAAATGCCTCCCCTCAAAGACCAGCTGCCCATGCTGCGCGCATTGTGGCCGGGCCCCTTGGTGTGCCGCTGGAACCTCAACCCCGTGCACGGCCCCTACGGCTACGAAGAGGCCGAACGGATGTACGAACCCTACGACCGCCTGCACCACCCGGACCTGGAAGCCCGGGCGGCGCTCGCAGCCGTCATCTTGGGCATCACGGGCCGAGGGCAGAACGCCTTCGTGACCATCAGCAACCATGCCGAAGGCTGCGCCCCCCTCACGGTGCGGGGTGTCGCGGACGAAGTCGCCAAGCTGGTGACAGGGTAAAGCCCCGCCACCTGCGTTACTACTCCGGCGCCTGCTCTATCCGATTGCGGCCGCCGTGCTTGGCGCGGTACATCGCGCGGTCTGCGCGTCGCACCAGCTCTTCGGCCAACTGCTCGCGCTGCGGCGCCATGGAGGCCACGCCGAAGCTCACCGTCACAATGCCCCACGGGGCACCCTCGTGCGGCAGCGCCAGCGCATGGATAGCCTGCTGGATGTGCCGGGCCATCTCAAGGGCCGCATGGGCATCGGCGCCGGGCAGCAGCACCACAAACTCCTCGCCACCAAAGCGGGCCACCAGGTCGCCGTCACGGCGGCCACCGGTTTGTGCCAAGGTCAGGGCCAGGGACTTCAGGCACGCATCACCCGCCAGATGGCCGTAGTGATCGTTGAAGTGCTTGAACACATCCACGTCCAGCATGATCAAGGACACCGACGCGTGTGCCCGCTGGGCGCGCGCCCATTCGTGGGTCAGGGCCTGGTCAAAGTGGCGGCGGTTGGCAATGCCGGTCAGACCATCGGTGTTGCTGAGCAGTTGCAGCTGGTTGTTGGCCTGGGCCAGCGCCTGGGTGCGCTCGTCCACCAGCACCTGCAGTTCCTGGTTGTGCTGCTGCAGGCGGCTGACGGGGTACACCTCGCCGTCGCGCGCGAGGCCGTAAGGGATGGAGATGCTGCTGTGCGTAATCTTCCAGTCGTCGCCCTCCTGCCGGAACACCAGCACCAGGCGCGCGGTCTCATGGGCAAACAGCGGGTCGGGGTTGGGCAGGTGGATGTGAAAAAACGCGGTCACAGCCAGCACGTCGGCCCCCAGCTCCTGCGGGAAGAGGTCTAGCACCTCGATGCCGATGCGCCCAGGCACCTGCGTAAAGTCGAGCTGCGTGATGTCCACCCATTCGCTGCGACTTTTGATGAGCTTGTCGCTGCTGCCAGCAAACCCACTGAAGTTCTCGCTGAAGCGGTCCACCAACCGCGCGTCACGCCCCGCATACATCTCGATGTACTCGTCGAACAGCATGCGGATGAGCCGTTGGCGATCTGGTGGCATGCGACGGTTCCTCGGCGGAGACAGTGACGTTCGGAAAACAGTCCAGCAAGATGGCGCTCATTGCAGTGACCGCTACAAACGAATGTAACACTGCGCAACCACAGCCCCACAACCTTCTGGGGCTGCGCCAGCCAAAACTATGTACGCTGCCAGATGGTGATGGATGCGCGCGGCGCCCAGACTGGATAGCTATCTTGATGACCCTGTCACGGTAGGGCGCATGCTTTTTTCCAGGTTTTGGCAGACACGCCGAAGAGGCGCTGGTGCTGTTGTGAACTCACACCGCGCGGTGGTGCCACTTGGCGGGGCCTATGGGTAGCAAGCAAAGGCTACCCGCGTCCGACGAGGAGCCTTGCCGGCTCGCCACAGCGGCTCACACCTCGGTGGGTACGGTTACGAACAGACAAGCGCACCACAAGAGCACACAGTGCCGGTATGGCTCCCCGACTGGGTGGCCGGGCTTTTCAAGGGACTGTTTCACCATGCGCGACCTGACACTTCACACCACCCACCACCCGCCGCCCCGCAACCTTTGCACGGTACTGGTGGTGCTCGCGCTGCTGCCGCTGGGCTGCAAGCGCAGCGACATGGTGGCCCAGTGGGCGCCCGCCAGTTCTTCGCCGGTAGCGCACCTGGAAGACGGAGTGATCGCCTCACGGGTGCGGACCGCGCTCATCCTCTCGCCAGTGGTCAACAGCCACTACATCAGCGTGGAATCGCACCAGAGTGTCGTGCTGCTCAGCGGCATGGCAGCAAACCCCACGCAGATCGATCTGGCTGTGTTTGTTGCACAAACAGTGCCCGGTGTGAAATCGGTGGAAAGTTTCATGTTCTCCAACGGCACAGTGCCCGCTCTGGCAGTACACCAAGGCCACACGCCAGATCTGCAGGCGCTGCGTGCCAAGCGGCTGTTGGGCCCTGCACCCAGCCAGCTCTACCCGGAACGCTATGCCCAAGCCGGAGTCTATGAGCCCTCCGGCCCGTCCAGCGCCGTGTATATCGGGCCCCTCCCGCAACAGCCATTGCCGGAGCCGGAATCCACCAACAACACGCCGCCGAAGGGCATGTTCCGCCCCAGCCGTTAGAACGCGGCAAGGCAAGCAGCAGCCTGCCAAGCTACTGGCTGCTGCAGGTCACGAGACGCCGGTAGATTGCCTTGTCCGCCGCATAGCAACTGCAGGCCTCGGCCTCCAGCGCCTTGCGGTTGAGCACGGTGAGTTCGCCACGCTGGTACGTGATCAGGCCCACATCCTGAAAATGCCCCGCCGCCTCCGTCACCCCCACGCGGCGCACGCCCAGCATCAGTGCCATGAACTCCTGCGTGAGGTGAAAGGAGTCCGACAGCGACCGGTCCTGGCTCATCAACAGCCAGCGCGCCAGGCGAGGGGCAATCAGGTGGTAGCGCTGGCAAGCCGCGGCCAGCGCCTGTTGGTGCACGCGAGCCAGCAGGCAGGCCTGTAGCAAGGCCTTGAGCGCAGGGATGGCCTGGATCTGGCCACGCAGCTCTTGCGCGCCAATGCGCCAGCTGGACCCGGCCCCTTGCACCAGTGCCCGCCACGGCGTGGCCGCCAGGCCCAGGATCAGCTCTGACCCCAACATTGCTTCAGCACCCACCATGCCCACTTCGAGCGGTGGGTGGCTGTCCACATCGACCACCAGCGACAAAAAGCCCTCGATGGGGAAATGAGCGTGCGCCAGCGGCTCGCCCCGCGTGCTCAACTCGGCCGACAGCACCAGCTCGAAAGGCTCGCAATGCCGCAGCAACTGCTCGCGTGCGGGCAGGGGCAGCTGCTGGAGAAGGGGGATATCTGTGCATTGCATCGGTAAAAGGCCTCAGGAGTCGGTCTGCACTGCACGGAGCGTGCAATGCCATGACACCTGCGCAGAGCCTTGCCCGGCCCAGGGTGGTACCCAGTGTGGGCCGTACGGGACGTGATGACTGTCTGCCAGCGCACACAGGCAGAGCAGTGCACGACACGCCGGGGCTGCGGCCCCGTCCATTGAGTCAATGGCCTAGTGTCCCGAGTGAGAAATTTGTCTCATAAAGATGCCGAGAATCGTCGCCATGCTGCGTTGCAAATCCTCGCGATAGCTACGGCTATCGCTGTGGTTTGCGTCTTGCCTGACAACGATTTCGACATCTTTAGTTTTTCAACGAACTTCTCGCTCGGGACACTAGCTTGCCACTCCAACTGGCAGCAAACGGTCGTACTCCTTTTTGACCACCTCGTAGCACTCGCAGGTGCGATGCTCCAGCCCCGGGCGGTCCAACACATTGATGTGCCCGCGTGCATAGCTGATGAGCCCCGACCGCTGCAATTTGAGCGCGGCCTCGGTCACACCTTCGCGCCGCACGCCCAGCATGTTGGCAATCAGCTCTTGCGTCATCACCAGCTGGTTGCTTTGCAAACGGTCCAGGCTCAGCAGCAACCAGCGGCACAGCTGCTGATCCAGCGAATGGTGGCGGTTGCACACAGCGGTCTGCGCCATCTGCGTGATGAGTGCCTGGGTATAGCGCAGTAGGAGGTGCATGACAGGCCCCGAGCGCTCGAACTCCTGCTTGATCACCTCTGCGCGCAGGCGGTAACCGGTGCCAGCGCTTTGCACCACGGCCCGGCTGGGCGTGGAGCCACCGCCCATGAAGATCGAAATACCCACCAGGCCCTCGAACCCCACCACAGCGATCTCCGCCGAAGCGCCGTCCTCCAGCACATATAACAGCGACACGATGGCATCGGTGGGGAAGTACACATACGGCATGGAAGCGCCGGATTCGTACAACACCTGCCCCAACGTCAGATCGACAGGCTCCATTTGCGGAAGCCATCGCGCCAGCTCCACCTCCGGCAAGGCGGCCAAGAGCTGATTCTGGCGGGGGGAATTGGGTCGTTTGATGGTGGCACCTTGTGTAGCGCGCGGCGCGCGGCCATTGCGGTCGCGCTTCCCACGCTGGGCAGGCAGCCAGTGTGCCGCGATGCCTCCATAGGGTCTGTACGGTATCGCACATACACACAATTACCAAATAGCCAAACGACTCCCCAGTTACGCAGAGTCAGAAATAGGCTCTACCTGCGTCGGAATGGGGATCACACAACACAGGTCTGGCGGCAGATCGGTCCATCGCAGCCGCTCACCCACCTGGAGCCAGCGCGCACCCGGCGGGGCACTACCGGGTAAATTGGACTGCACAGCCCCTGGGGCCACCCGCACCAGAATGAACCGCAGCGTGCACCCACCGCGCACCAGGGTCAGTTCTGCGCCCGGCCAGTGTGATGGCAGGCAAGGCGTGAAGAACAGCTCCTGCGCCCGCATCTGCAATCCCAATATGGATTCCACCGCCGCCCGGTGCAGCCAGCCTGCCGCGCCGGTGTACCAGCTCCAGCCGCCGCGCCCCACATAGGGTGGCTGGCTGTAGATGTCAGCCGCCATCACATAGGGCTCCACGGCGTACACCGGCCCCCACACCGGGTGCTGGGCCCGGTGCGCCGGGCTCAGGTAGGTGAAGTAACGGTAAGGCACATCGAACGCACCGGGGTGCTCCGGCTCCTGCAGGGCCAGTTCTGCGGCGGCCATCAGCGCCCACACGCCGCCATGGGCATATTGCCCCCCGTTCTCGCGCACGCCGGGCGGGTAGGCCTGGATGTAGCCCGCGCTGGGCGTTGCATGGCGCAGCGGGGGCGCCAGCAGCTGGATCAAGCCTGCTGCGGGGTTGACCAGATGCGCCTCGACCGCGTCCATCGCATGGCGCTGCCGCGCAGGCCTTGCTGCGCCAGAGAGCACTGCCCAGGCCTGGGCGATGAGGTCAATGCGGCCCTCGTCCCGCGTGTGGCAGCCCAGTGCCGTGCCATCGTCAAAAAAGGCGCGCTGATACCAGTTGCCGTCCCACGCCTGGTTTTCCAATGCAGCGCGCCAGCCGGTCAGGGCAGTGTCCCAACGCTGCACGCGGTCCAGATCGCCCTGATCGCGGGCCAGCGGAATCCAGTCGGTGACGATGGCGCACAAAAACCACGCCAGCCACACCGATTCGCCGCGCCCACCGTCGCCCACGCGGTTCATGCCGTCGTTCCAGTCGCCGCCGCCCATCAGCGGCAGGCCGTGTGCGCCGGTGCGCAGGCTGCGGTCTATGGTGCGGGCGGCATGCTCGTACACGCTGGCCGTGGTGGTGCTGGCGCTGGGCGATTCGTAGATGTCTTCCGCCCCTTCGGGGATCGCAGAACCTTCAAGGAACGCCACCTGCTCCTCCAGCAAGCTGTGGTCTGCAGTGCGTTCCAGGTAATGCGCGCAGGCAAAGGGCAGCCACAGCAGGTCGTCCGAGAAATGCGTGCGCACCCCGGCCCCGCCCGGCGTGTGCCACCAATGCTGCACATCGCCCGCTTCAAACTGGCGCGATGCGCACAGCACGATCTGTGCGCGCAAGGTACCCGGCTGTGCCCAGGCCAGCGCCATGGCATCCTGCAACTGGTCGCGGTAGCCCGTGGCACCGCCCGCCTGGTAAAAGCCCGCTTTGGCAAACAGGCGTGAAGACACCGTCTGGTACAGCAGCCAGCGGTTGACCAACACGTCGAACAGCGGGTCGGGCGTGGTCACCTGCGTTGCGCCCAGCAGCAGATTCCACTGGTCGACGGTCGCCTTCTCCCGCGTGCGGGCCGCGACGGCCATGGCCTCGGCGCCCAGCGCACGTGCTGCAGCCTCGGTGGGTGCGTAGCCCATCAGGTACACGCGCTCGAACACCGCCCCGGCCCGCAAGGTCACCAAACGCGACAGGGCTGCACAGGGGTCCATCCCAAACCCGCTGCGCTGCCCCAGTTGCAGGGGTACCACCAGATTGCCCTGCGCATCGAAGAACTCGCGGCGGTCGCAAGTCCAGTCCAGGCTGTCGTTGGCACGGTCGTCCGTGCCCGGCCCAGCCGAGGCTTCGCAGAAAAAGGCCGTGCCCCCGCCCAAGCCTGCGGCCGCCTCGGTCTGCGTGCACAGCAGGCCCAGCAAGCGGCCATCGGGCAGTGGTGCAAAACACGGGGCGGTGGCCAGCGTGGCACGGTCGCCGCGCTTTTCTCCCATCATCCACTCCACCATGCCCACCAGGCGCAAGTGCTCGCGCCGGTTGCCCAGGTTGCGCACCTGCACAAACACCTGCTTGATGGCGGTGACGGGGTCCACGCACCAGCGCACCTCCACCTCCAGCGCGCCTCTGCGGTGGCGGATGGTGGTAGTGCCCTGGGCGTGCTCCACGCGGTACGCCACATCGGCCGCACCCCAGGCCGAGGGCGTCAGGCCCCACACCTCACGCGTGCGGCGGTCTTGCAGCAGCAGCCATTCGGCGGGCGGGTCGGCCACCGGGTCGTTCGACCACGCGGTGAGCTGGTTCAGGCGGCTGTTGAGCGCCCAGGTGTTGCCCGCGCCAGTTTCCGACACCATGGCCCCCAGCTGGGCATTGGCCAGCACATTGACCCAGGGTTTGGTGGGCCGCAGCGCGGCCGACACATCAAACCCAAAGGTGCCTGTCACCGGTGCAAAACCGCCCACCGGCGCGGGCACCTGGGTGCTGCCCTGGTGCGTGGGCACTTCGTCCGTGGCGCCGCCGCGCCAGGGGCCGGCCATCGAGACGCCATGGGCCGCCACCCAGGCCTTTACCTGGTGCATGAGCGCATGGCCATCGGCCTGCAGGGTGATGCGGGCCAGGCTCACCAAGGTGCCCAGCTGCGCAGCCGACAGCTCATCCAGCCGTAGCACCCGCAGGCTGGTCACCGCCGGGCCGGTGTGTGTGGCCAGGTCGGCATCGTGGTGCTCGCGCAGCAGCGTCAGCTCGCGCTGCAGGGGCATGTGGTACGAGTGCGATTCACTGCTGAGCACCACCAAGTCGCAGGCCACACCGCCATGCGCCCATTCGCGCAGCGCCTGGGCCAGCGTGCGCAGCAAGCCCATGCCCTGGGGCGATCCGGCCATCACCAGCACGATGGGCCGGTCGCCTGAGAGGCCCAGTTGCCACAGCGTGCGCCGGTCACACACGGGGTGGGCGGCCTGGGCCTCGGTCAGCACGCCCAGGTAGGTGGTGTGGACCTTGGGCAGCGTGAACACCAGCGCCGTGGTCAATGCCTGCAGCGCGGGCAGGTAGTCGCGGTGCGGGCGGTGCGACGCCCACTGGATGCTGGCCAGCGTGGCCGACATGGCCGAAGCGCGCTCCAGATAGGTGGTCTGGCGGTACTTGTCGATGATGGCCAGCAGCGTGGCCGGGTCTTGCGATGCCGCCGTGGCAAAAGTGACGCAGGCCTGCGCACCGGGCGCAATGCGCAGCATCACGCCCAGCGCCGCCACAGGGTCCAGGCCCGTGTCCAGCGATGCAGGCATTTCAGGCACGCGGCTGAGCAAAGCCAACGGCTGGCCGGGCGTATGGTTGCGCCCCAGCCAGAGCTGCCGGTCGGTCTGGCAACGCAGGCCCAGCACGTGCCCTTGGGTATCTGCGACAAAGTGGGCGGCTTGCAGGGTGGTCTCGGTCTGCAGGCGTGGCGTTCGGATGAACCTCAGCGCCTGCTGCGCGGGCAGCCAGTCGGCCGCGATGAAGAGGTTGGAGAACGCGGGGTGCGCCTCGTCGGCCGCGTGGGTGGCCAGGGTGATGTCCAGGGCCGAAATCAGCTCCAGCTCGATCACCTCATCACCCAGGTTGCTCACCACCACCTTGCGCAGTTCAATGTCGTCTTCCGGGCTCACCCACACGGTGGTGTGCACGCGCAGCCCCGGCCACAGTGCGTCAAAACACACGCGGTCAGCGTGGAAGATGCTGCCATACACCGCACGCGCATCGGGCGCGGGGTGGCTGGTGACGGACGCGGGCACGCTGGAGCCCATCTGCCGCACATACAGAAAGCTGCCATGTGCATCCCGCAGCGCATCGTCGCGCCAGCGGGTGATGCCCGTCTGGTGCCAGCGGCTCCACCCTGCCCCGTTGGCGCGCAGGGTGACGCTGTAGCGCCCGTTGCCCAGCAGATGTGTGGGCTCCAAGACCTGGGCGCCCGGGGTGACGGGGCGCACATGGTCGGGCGTTTTTTGTTGGCGCGCATGCAGCGGCAGGCGCGGCGGTGTGGCCTGCAAGGTGGGCAGCTCGCGCGGTGCGCGCTCCTGCAGCAGCGGCAGCACGGCTTCGATGCGGGCATGCGCCGTACCCCAGCGCTGCGCAACACCACCCAGCAGCACGTTGGCCAGCGCCACGATGGTCATGCCCTGGTGGTGGGCCATGTAGGTGCTGACCAGCGTGAGCCGCTCGCCATGGGTCTGGCGTTCGGGCGTGAAGTCCAGCGCCTCGTAAAAACCGTAGCGCCCCCGCGCCGACAGTGCGGCCAGCGTGCGGAAGTTGGTGCAGGCTGCGCGGGCATCCACCTGGGTGGCCAGCGCCGTGGCATAGGGGGCAATCACCAGCTCGCCCACGGGCGTGCGGCGCAAGGCCAAGCGGGGCACGCCCTGCGGCGCGTACTGGTAGGCCAGCGTGTAGTCGCGCCCGGCATAGGCGCATTCGGAAATGCCCCAGGGCATGTCTTTGCCCAAGGCCTGCACCAGCGCCACATGCTCACGCAGGGCGGACCGCCCTGCCTCGCCCAAGGCGCTGTGATAAGGCTCGGCCATGACCAGCGTGGGCATGAGGTATTCAAACATCGAGCCCGACCACGAGCGCAGCACCGCATGGTGGCCGTTCGCAAAAAACGGCCGTCCCAGGGCCGCCCAGTGCTTGACGGGCAAGTCGCCCTTGGCCACGGCCAGCAAGCTGGTGGTGCGCGACTCGGACGCGAGCAGGTCATAAAAAGAGGTGTCCAGTTGCTGCTCGTCCACCCGGTAGCCAATGTGCAGCAGGTGCCGCCGGGGGTGATACAAAAACCGAAAGTCGGCCTGCCAGGCGAGGGTATCCAGCGCCTCGGCCAGGGCCATGAGGCGCCGCGTGGCTTCAGGCGCGCCGCCATTGTGTGCGGCCTGCAGGTCACGGTCCACTGACTGCAGCGTGGCCAAGTGGTCGGCCAGCAGCCACAGCAGTTCGTCCTGTGCCGTGGGCGGGCTGTGCACGATGGCCGGGTGGTGTGGTTGGGCCATGCTGCACAACTCGTCCTGCGCCTGCACTAGCAGCGCGCGAAACGCCGTGGCCTCGGGCAGGTGCGCGGGGTCGGGTGGGCGCATGCCCAGCAGGCGGCTGAGCGCGGAGGGATGCTGCAACCCGCGCATGCCCGGGTGGTGGATGCCCAGCCGGGGCTGCAGCCGCGCCAGCGAGGCGCGGATGGCCTGCTCACCCGCCTGCGGCGACAGCGGCTGCGCCGCCAGCGCGCTGCAGGCCTGTGCCACGGCCACCAGGTGGGCGCAGAGGTTGCCACTGTCCACCGTGGACACATATCGCGGGTGCAGGGGCTGCAGGGTTTCGGTGTCGTACCAGTTCAAGAAGTGGCCCCGGTGCCGCTCCATGGCTTGCAGCGTCAATAGCGTGGCGTCGAGCCGGTCCAGCAGCTCCAGCGTGCCGATCCAGCCGAACTGGCGTGCGCAACTGGCGCTCAGCAGGTACAGCCCGATGTTGGTGGGCGAGGTGCGGTGCGCCACCATTTCATACGGGGCGGTCTGCAGGTTGTCGGGCGGTAGGTGGTGGTTGTGTGCATCCACGCAGCGCTCGAACAAACGCCAGGTATCACGCGCCACTCCGTGCAGCAGGTCCTCGTCTTCGGCCGACAACGCAGGGTGCCCCTGACCGGGCGGGACCCTATTGGCCAGCCACACCAGCAGCGGTGACAGCGCCCACAGCGCCAGCAGCGGCCCCACCAAGGCCCAGGGCACCGAGGTGTCCAGGGAGCCCCTGGCCCACAGCGCCACGCCACAGCCCAGCGCCAGCCAGGGCGCCGCCCTGTGCCTGCGCAGCGTGGCCACCAGGCCTGTGATCAAGGTGTTCTGCGCGGCCTCGGCCGTGGTCCACTCCAGCAGGTGCCTGCGGCTCACGGCCTGCCGGTGCACGGTGCGCACCACGGCATCGCCCAGCAGCAGGGCCTGCTGCGGCAGCAGGGCCAGGTGCCACACGCCGCTGGCCAGGGCACGCAGCAGGTCGCCTGAGGCTTCGTGCACAAAACGCACCCCGACCAGCCCAAAACGGCTGGGCACCCAGCCCGCCAGCGCCCCCATCAAGGGCGCAGCCACATAGGCCGCCACCACCAGCGCCAGCGTCCTGACCAAAGGCAGGCCCAGCCCCGCCAGGGCCAGCACCACCAGCACCAGCGATGCGGGCGCCACGAGCGAGCGGCGCAGGTTGTCCAGCAGCTTCCAGCGGTTGATGGGCGAGAGGCCCCAGCGCTGGGCCTGGGCCAGAAAGGGCCACAGCTGCCAGTCGCCCCGCGTCCAGCGGTGCAGGCGGGCGGCAGCGGTGTCACTGTGCTCGGGCTCGGCCTCCACCAGCGTCACATCGCTCACCACTGCGCAGCGTGCCAGCGCACCTTCAAGCAGGTCGTGGCTCAGCACCTGGTCGGCCGGCAAGCGCCCGCCCAAAACGGTGTGCACAGTGGCCACATGCAGCAGGCCCTTGCCGGTGAAGCTGCCTTCGGCAAAAAAATCCTGGTACACGTCGGACGTCATGGCGCTGTACGGGTCCAGCCCCTGCTGGCCCGCAAACAGCCATTGCCACAACGATGTGGTGGCAGACGTGGGCAGTGGCGCCAGCACCCGGGGCTGCAGGATGCCGTAGCCCTGCACCACACGCTGGCTGCAGGCATCCAGACGGGGCTGGTTCTCAGGGTGCTCGGCCACGCCCACCAGGCTGCGCAGACGGCCTGGTGGCAACTGCGTATCGCTGTCGAGCGTGAGCACATAGCGGGTCTGTGGCGCCAGGTGTGAGAGTTCGCCCAGGTCCAGGAAGGCGCCCTGCACTCCGGTGGCGAGTACGGCCACCAGCTGTTCCAGCTTGCCGCGCTTGCGCTCCCAGCCGATCCACTGCTGCTGCGTGGGGCTGTAGGCGCGCGTACGGTGCAGCAACACAAAACGTGGGGCACTGCCCGTGGCGGGTGGGTGTTGCGCATTCAGGGCCAACATCAAGTCCTGGGCGTGCGCCAACAGCGCACCGTCTTCAGGCAGGTCTTGCGCGTCTGCATCCACACCGTCGGTCAGCAGTGCAAATTGCGCACAGGGCTCGGGGTTGGCCAGGTAATGCAGGTGCAGGCGGTGCACCAGCCGGTCGATGGTGCCGGTACTGCTGAGCAAGGCCGGGATCGCCACCAACACACGTGCCGATGCCGGAATGCCCGCTGGCAGCAGGTAGCGCGGCATGTAGGTGGGTCGGATGGATTCGCCAATGAGCCGGTTGACCACGGCCACCACGATCTCGGACACAGGCAGCAACAACAAGACGGCGACCAGCGCCAGGCCCGCAAGATGGGCGGCGCTGGTATCGGGCCCCACCTGCACACCCCACAGGGGCGCCATCAGCCAGGCCAGCAGGCCGAGCGAGCCCAGCAGCAAGGCGCCCAGGTACAGCGGCACACGTGACAGCCCCACCGCAGAGCGCCACATGGCCACCGCATTGGTGGCATGGCGGCGCGTACCGAGGGCGTGCTCCAACTGACTGCGCCCGGCGCCTTGAAGCCAATAGCCTGCCAGCGCCTGCGCACCTTCAGGCGCATCCTGAGGCTTACCGTCGGCGCCCGACATCAGCACCAGCAGCGCCTGCGCCACGGCAGCCTCGCCCTGCCCGCTGCGGGCCGACAGGTTTTCAATGCCGTGCAAGGTGGTGTTGCGCGTGGACTCGTCTTCGGCCGCGAACACGGGCGACTGCAGCATGGCGCGCAGCACCAGGCTGGTCTGGCTGATGATGTCGGACCAGTCGGCCGCGCCAATCAATCGCAGCGCCGTGACGGCATTGCCCATACTCAACTGGTCCGCCGCCTGGTTGATCTGCTGCTGGGCCTGCAGCGCCACCAGGTCGGGCACAGCGGTCAACAACCACTGCTGCACCGGCAACAATGGCAGCCCCGGTGTATGCCCACCCGGCGTTCTGCGCCCAGCCATGGACTGCGCCAGATGGGCCAGGAACACAGGGGCCACGCCGCGCTGATCCATGGTGGCACACGCTGCGTCGAGCGTCTCGGCGGTCAACGCTTCGCAGCGGGTGGCGCACAGGCTGGCCAGCTCCTGCGCGGCCTTGTGGCTGGCCAGGCGCTCGGCCAGGCGGCGCAGGTTTTCGATGAGCACCACGCGCAGCGTGGTGGGCAACGCCCACAGCTCGCCCTGGCTCAACTCGCGGGTCTGCTGGTAGGCATTGAGGTAGTGCGCCAGCAGCGATTCATCAAACGCGCTGTCGGTGTGGGCCACAAACGACCACGCCACGCCGTACACACGCGGCAGGCCCACCAGCGGGGCGTCTTTGAGCACTGGCAGTGAGCGGTAGTAACGCGGCGGCAGCCCGGCCCGGATCTCCTTGAGCTGGCTTTCGATCAGGTGGAAGTTGTCAAACAGCCATTCGGCGGCGGGGCTGATGGCATGCTCGTCATGCGGTGCGTCGAACAGGTAGTGGTGCGCGGCCCGCAGCGCGCGGATGTTGCTCTGCAGGCGCGGGTAGAACGTGGTGCGACCAAACGGCGCCTTGCCTGCGTCGTGGGACGCGCCCAGGTGCCGACCATGCTCTTCGAAGCGGGCCACGCCAAACACTTCGGCCCGCAGGGGCTCCAGCACCGGGCCTGCCCGTGCATCGAGCATGTGGTCCAGCGCGGACGGAACCCAGGGCCATGGTGTGCGTAAGCCCATGCGCGCGCGCCCTATCACACCAGCGATACAGCCCCCACCAGCAACGTGACCAAGAGTGCAACGGTCACCACATGTTCGGCCACCAGGGTCTGCAGCCATGCAGCGCCAGCGAGCAACTGGTCCAGCGGCCCACGCAAAGCGCCGCAGTGCGCCAGATGTTCACCCAAGTGGGAGAGCTCCAGCAGCGATATGTCTGCCGACCGCCCGACGCAAGACGTGTCCCACGCAGAGGCAAGGGTGGATGGATGGGACATGGAAGGCTCCTGGTACACAAGTGAATGGCGCAACCGCATGGCGGGTACGCTCTGATCCTCTTGTACAAGGGCTGGTGCTGCGCGTCTGTGCGCTGTCGAACAGACCACGGAGGGCCTGGTTTTTGCAGGCCGGGGCTCGGGCATTTCGCTACCCGCCCCCAGCCCATGCCAGCGATTTCTTTGGCGATGCGGGCTACTGTGATACACCTCAAATGCTACTATTTATATAGCATTATGCGCAATCAACAAAAGCGCCAGCGGCCGATTTGACCTCAAACTCTCAGATCAACCCCCGCTCAGTGGCACTGCGGCGGCATGCAGAGCGGGGCTGTCAGCAGCCTATGGCTTTCAGCTGCGCCGTTGCACATACATCCCCTGCACCCCACACCGCTCAGGCAACCTGGGCGGCTTCGCGCAGGCTTTCGACCAAGGCTTGCAGCCCCGCAAGGTAGGAATGGGGCCCAAAGCCCTGCACCGTGGCCTTGACGGCGGGCGAGATGATGGAGTGCGCGCGCCAGGCCTCGCGCGCGGCGATGTTGGACATGTGCACTTCGATCACCGGGAAAGGCATTGCCTTGATGGCGTCGTGCAGCGGCACGCCGTGCTGCGTGAGGCCGGCAGGATTCACCAGTGCGCCCTGCGCCGCGTCGATGTTGGCGTGCAGGAAGTCGATGAGCGCGCCTTCGTGGTTGGACTGCACGATGTCGAGCTCCACACCCAGCTCTGCAGCGAGCTTGAGCAAACGCTCGTTGATCTGGGCCAGCGTGGTGGTGCCGTAGATATGGGGTTCGCGGCGCCCGAACAGGTTGAGGTTGGGGCCGTGGAGGATGAGGATTTTCATAGGTTTCAGACCGGATGGCTTACTTGCGGATGCGGGCCAACTCGTCGTTGTAGAGCTTGACGATGGCCGGGTCGTAGGTGGCCGCGAACTTCTCGATCACGGGATTGGCGATCTGCTGCATGCGGGCCAGCTCGGCGGGCATGATCTCGTTGTAGGCCATGCCTTTGGCTTGCAGGTCACCCACCGAACGCTGCGCTGCAGCGCGGCTCACCTGGCGCTGGTAGCCACGCGACTCGTTGGCGGCGTCGTGCATCATCTTCTGCTCGGCGGGGGTGAGCTGGTCCCAGAACTTCTTGCTCACCAGCACGATGTTGGCGGCGTACACGTGGTTGGTGGCGCTGACGTACTTCTGCACCTCGAACATCTTGTTCGACAGGATCACCGCATACGGGTTCTCCTGGCCGTCCACGGCTCTGGCTTCGAGCGCGCCATACAGCTCGGCAAAGGGCATGGGCACGGGGTTGGCCTTGAAGGCCTTGAAGGTCTCCAGGAACACCGGGTTGGGGATCACGCGCAGCTTGAGGCCATCAAAATCGTCGGCCTTGGTGATGGGTCGCTTGCTGTTGGTCACGTTGCGAAAACCCAGGTCCCAGTAGCCCAGGGCCACCAGGCCTTTCTCGGGCAACCGAGCAATCAGCGCCTGGCCCAACGGGCCGTCGAGCAGCGCATCGGCCTGCGCAAAGTTGGCCACCGAGAAGGGGAAGTCCACCAGCCCAAATTCTTTAACGATGCCCGCCAGCGACGTGGTGGCCGGAGCCGACATCTGCTGCACACCGCCCTGCAGCGCCGACTGCTGCTGCATCTCGTTGCCCAGCTGCGAGGCGGGGAACTCCATCACCTTCATCTTGCCGCCGCTCTTGGCCGCCAGCAGCTCGCCAAAGCGCTTGACGCCGAAGCTCACGGGATGGTCGGCGTTGTTCAGGTGGCCAAAGCGGATCACACGCTCCTGCTGCGCGGCGGCGGGCAGCGCCATCAAGAAGGACAGGCCAGCGGCCGCCAGGAGGCAAGCAGTTTTTTTCACAGGGACTTCTCCAACAAAAAGAGACCAGGAATGTGCACACCAGGCCCGGAGTGCATCTGGGACTGCATCGTACGAATAAAGTGGAAACTGTTTCCACAGTAGAAACCCTTTAACAATTTTTGATACATTGCGCCGGAAGATCCAGGGCCTGGCTATCCCAGAAGAACCTGTTCACGATCACAAAGAGCCCCGCCATGAGCAGCATCCTTGAGCGCAGTTTCAAAGTCCTGGAACACCTTGCCCCACACCCTGAAGGCAAAGCCCTGTCGAGCCTGGCCTCTGAACTGGACATGCCGCTGAGCGCCACACACCGCCTGCTGGCCGAGCTGATCCGTTGCGGCTACGTACGGCAGGACCAGAGCCAGGGCAGCTACATGCTCACCATCAAGCTGGTGTCGCTGGGCCTGGGCTACCTGAGCGCGACGGGCGTGGTGGACATCGCCCAGCCCCTGCTCGACCGGCTGGCCGCTGAATCTGGCGAGCTGGTGCGTCTGGCCGTGGTGGATGGTGATGCGCTGACCTTTGTGGCCAAGGCACAAGGGGCCGTGCGCGGTCTGCGCTATGACCCGGACATGGGCCTGTCAGTCAACCTGTCCTGCAGCTCGGCCGGCCACGCGTGGCTGTCCACGATGAGCGATGAAGAGGCCCTGGCCCTGGTGGCGCGCCAGGGCTTCGGCAAGCCCGAGGACTACGGCCCCAACGCGCCCACCACCGTGAAGGCGCTGCTGGCCTATCTGCGCACTGCGCGGCAGCAGGGCTTCAGCACCATCGTCGAAGTGTTTGCACCGGCCATGACAGCCATGGCCGCGCCCATTCGCCGGGGCAACGGCACGGTGATCGGGGTGGTGACCATTGCCGGCCCGTTGGTGCGCCTGACACCCGAGCGCATGCAGGCCCTGGGCCCTGCCCTGCTGAACACCACGCACGAACTGGCCATGGCCAGCACGGGGTCACCGCTGCTCAAACAGCGCGGCTGAGCCCGGTCAGTCTCTGGGCGCAAACAGCGCCAGGGTGTCGTGCGCAAACGCGCCCTCGATCTCCAGCATGCGCATCTTGGTGGTGGCGCCGCCACCGGCCGAAAAACCGCCTGTCTTGCCGTTTGCAGCCAGGATGCGGTGGCAAGGCACCACGGGTGCAAACGGGTTGTGGCCCAGGGCCTGGCCCACGGCACGGGCAGCGCCGGGCTCGCCCAGCTGGGCCGCCATCTCGCCATAGGTCATGGTCTTGCCAGGCGGGATGCGGCGGGCCAGTGCGTACACGCGGGCGTTGAAGGGCGGCACGGTGTCCAGGGCCAGGGGCACATCGCACAGATCGTCGCGTGCGCCCTGCAGCAGGGCCGCCACGCGCGCGGCCCAGGCAGCGACTTGGGGTGGCATGGCGCATTCGGCCAGTTGCGGAAACCGGCGCTGCATGCGCGCGCGTGTCTGGGCCTCGCCCGCGTCCTCGGGCAGCTGCACACCCACCAGCAGCGCGCCCTGCCACGCAATGCCGCAGTGGCCAATGGCAGTGGGGAACAGCGCATAACCGCTTGCGGGGTTGTGCGCTGTGTCGATGGTGTGCGGCTTGGCGGGCATTTGCTACATCTTTAATAGCTATTTACGCTTATGCATAAAGCGCCTGGGGCTTATTCAGCCCTCAATGCCGCCCGCAACTGCGCACCCAGCTCGGGCTTGGCGGCAAACGGGTCGGTGGGGTTGCGGCCCATCATCACGTCTTCCATGCGCGTCTGCACCGAGGCCAGGGCCTTGGGGTGGCTGTAGATGTAGAACTGGCCTTGCGCTGCGGCATCGAACACCTTTTGCGCCACCTCGGCCGCCGTCACCTTGCCACTGCCCACGGCCTTGTCGCTCATGGCCTGGCCGATGAGCTGGCTCTTGGTGGGCTTCTCCACCGCCATGTCCTGCGGGCGGTTGCGGTGGCTCTGGCTGATGCCGGTGGGCACGAAGAAGGGGCACAACACGCTGGCACCGATCTGGTCGGTGACCAGCGACAGGTCCTGGTACAGCGTCTCCGACAAACTGACCACTGCATGCTTGCTCACGTTGTAGATGCCCATGTTGGGCGCCGCCAGCAGGCCCGCCATGCTGGCGGTGTTGACGATGTGGCCGCGCCAGGAGGGGTCCTTCTTGGCCGCTGCCAGCATCATGGGGGTGAACAGGCGCACACCGTGCACCACGCCCCACAGGTTCACGCCCAGCACCCACTCCCAGTCCTTGACCGAGTTCTCCCACACCAAACCACCCGCGCCCACGCCCGCGTTGTTGAACACCAGGTGCGGTGCGCCAAAGCGCTGCTCCACATCGGCAGCCAGTTGCTCCATCTGCGCGGCGCTCGATACGTCCACCTTGCGGGCCAGCACCTGGCTGCCTGCGGCCTGCATCTCGGCCGCAGCGGCATCCAACGCGTCCTGCTGCACATCCACCAACACCAGGTTCATGCCCAGGCGGGCGCCAATGCGCGCGCATTCCAGGCCAAAGCCCGAGCCTGCACCGGTGAGGACGGCGGTTTTTCCGGAAAAGTTGTCGATCATTTTTTCTGTCTCCTTGAAATCGTTGGCATTTACAGCGTCGGTCAAAACTGGCGGGGCCCGAGCCAGAGACGCCAAGCAAGGGCCGCCCCGCAGCGAGGGTGTCGTCCTCCTTCCCGAATTGCGTCAGCAATTCGAGAGAAGGGGGAAGCGGCGCAGCCGCTCAGGGGGATGCTCTTAAAACGTAGCCGATGCGCGGGAAGTGCACATGGACGGTGCCCGCACGCGGGTCCGTGCGCCGCAGCGTGTAGCGCGTGCGCGTGGCGGCGATCAGCTCGCCCCCGGTGGGCTCCGTGCCAAAGCTCTCGGCGGCAATCGTGACCTGGGTACCCAGCGGGATGCCGTGCTCGTTCTGGAACACGTCGTCCGTCAAGGGCAAAGGCTCCATGCCCGCAGCCACGGTAATGGCGTCTGCAGCGCTGAACTTCTCCATGCGGCCATGGCCCAGCGCGGCGATGCGGTCCATCCACTCCAACACGGCGGGCGTGGCGGCAAAGATGTCGGCCATCACCGGCACACATTGGCGCGTGAACCACAGCGGGTGGTAGGCCGCAAAGTCGGCCAGGCAGGGCTCGGCGCCAAACAGGAAGTCGTGCTCCTCAGCCATGTGGGCGATGCGGCGCAGGTACGAGCGATAGGCGGCCGTGGCGTCGGCGGGCCGCAGGCGCTGCATGCCCGCGCTCATCTCGCGGCGGTCTTCGCCAAACACTTGCGCGGCCGCAGGGGGCAGGTTGGCAAACAACACGGCTGCACCCTTAGGCTGCAGGTTGTAGGCCATGGCGGCCCAGAACAGGGTGCTGTCAGCCCACTGCGCAAACACGCGGGCCACGCCTTTCAAGTGCGGTGGGTACAGCACCGGTTCGGGATGCTCGTGCTCCAGCACGTCACAGATCAGGGCCGAGTCGCAATAGATGTCGGCACCAATCTGCAAAAACGGCGTCTTGCGGTAGCCCCCCGTGAGCGCAACCACATCGGGCTTGGGCAAGACGCTGGGGATAACGACGGACTTCCAGGCCAGTTGCTTGAAGCCGAGCACCGCGCGGATCTTTTCGGAGAACGGCGACGAGGGGTAGTGGTGCAGGATGAGGTGGGACATGGGGTTCTCCGCAAAATGCTGTGGGGGATGGCTCAGGCCGCAAGCGCGCGGGCCAGGATGGCGTCAAGGTCCACACCTGCGCCCAGCGTGCCAAAGCTGTAGCCCCAGTCGCCGCCCAGGCGCGAATCGCAGAAAGCGCCAAACACGCTGGCTGGCGCGCTGCGGTACAGCAGTGCGGCCTGTACCGCCAAGGCCACATCTTGTGCCAGGCGGCGGGCCTCGGCTTCCGTCGTCATGGCATCCACACGCAGCGGCAGCGCGCTGGCCATGCGGTCCAGCGCCGGGTGGGCGCAGCGTGCGGGGGCCAGTTCGTCGGCCAGGGCTGCGGCCGTGTCGGCGCGGCGCACGGCGCGCAGCAGGTCCAGCGCCATGATGTTGCCCGCGCCTTCCCAGATGGAGTTGAGCGGCATCTCGCGGTAGATGCGGGCCATCACACCCTCACCGCCCTCCTCCACATAGCCGTTGCCGCCCAGGCATTCCATGGCCTCTTGGGCAAACGCGCTGCCACGTTTGCACACCCAGAACTTGGCCACGGGGGTGAGCAACCGGGCCATCACGGCCTCGTGTTCGCTCTTGTCTTTGTGGTCAAAAGCGCTCGCAAGCCTTATGGATAGAGCGGTAGCCGCTTCACTTTCAAGAGCAAGATCAGCCAGCACATTGCGCATGAGCGGTTGCTCGATGAGCTTCTTGCCAAAGGCCGAGCGCTGGCGCGTGTGGTGCAGTGCAATGCCCAGGGCCTGCCGCATGAGGCCGCTGGTGCCCAGGGCGCAATCGAGCCGCGTCATGGTGCCCATCTCCAGGATCTGCGCTACGCCCCTGCCCTCCTCGCCCACGCGCCATGCCATGGCGTCGATGAACTCGACCTCAGAGCTGGCGTTGGCGTGATTGCCCAGCTTGTCTTTCAGGCGCTGGATGCGGATCGTGTTGACCGCACCTTGTCCGCCATCGGGCAGCACGCGCGGCAGGAAGAAGCAGGTGAGCCCGCCGGGCGCCTGCGCCAGGATCAGGAACGCGTCGCACATGGGCGCCGAGAAGAACCACTTGTGGCCGGTGATGCGGTAACGCGGCCCCCAGGCATCTTCGCCATCAGGCACGGCCTGCGTGGTGTTGGCGCGCACGTCCGACCCGCCCTGCTTCTCGGTCATGCCCATGCCCATGGTGAGCGCGGTTTTTTGCGAGAACAGCGCCAGGCGCGGGTCGTACTGCGTGCCGGTCAGGCCCTTGCCCCAGTCGGCCCATACCGCCGCGTTGCCCCCTGCACTACGCAGGGCGGGCGTGACGGCGTAGCTCATCGACACGGGGCACAACACCGAGGGCTCAGCCTCGGTGAACAGCATGAAGCCCGCAGCGCGCTCGATGTGCGCATGGGCGGTGTCCGTACGCGACCACGGCGTGGCGTGCAGGCCGTG
This sequence comes from Acidovorax benzenivorans, assembly GCF_028680575.1. Classification (GTDB taxonomy): domain Bacteria; phylum Pseudomonadota; class Gammaproteobacteria; order Burkholderiales; family Burkholderiaceae_C; genus Acidovorax; species Acidovorax benzenivorans. Next base: position 47,180 of record NZ_JAPCKI010000018.1, read on the forward strand.
GCGCAGGGCCGCACCCATCAGCGCGTGGTAGCTGGGGTGGAACTCCACCACGTCCGTGCGGTGGCCAAAGCGGTCGTGTGTGCGCAGCTGGGGCTGGTTGGTGTTGGCAAGGCGCGCATGGGTCGCCATCTCTGCCGACCCCATCTCTGCCCCCAGCGCGGTGAGGCCCGCCAGCGGCAGGCTGGGGGCGTGCAGGCGCAGCGCGTCCTGCAAGGGCTGGTTGGTGGTGAACAGGTTCACGTCCACCCGCGGCGTGCTCTGGTTGAACACGTCATGGGTGCGCGTGAGGCTGGCAGTTGGGGCGGTCGCAATGGTCATGATGGGCTCCACAACATTTCGATATGGGGAATATCGTCTTCGAGGTACACGTCCGATACGGCCACAAAACCCAGGCTGCCGTAAAAGCCCTGCAGGTGCGCCTGCGCGCTGATGCGGATGCCCTGGCCGGGAAACACCTGTTGGCAGCGGGTGATGCCCTCGGCCATCAGCGCACGGCCCGTGCCATTGCCACGCGCCTCCTTGGCGGTGACCACACGGCCGATGGAGGGCTCGGGGTAGTTCACACCCGGGTCTGCCACGCGCAGGCAGGCTTGCAGCGCGCCGGCCTCGTCATAGCCCAGCAGGTGCCACGACTGCTTGTCAGCACCGTCGGGGTCCTGGTACGGCCCCTGCTCCAGGATGAAGACCTTGCAGCGCAGGGCCAGTGCGTCGTGCAGCGCGTGCACCCCCAGGTCGTCGAACCGGGCCCAGGTCCAGCTCAAGTTCATTGCAGCATGCCCCCGCGGATTTCATGGAGCGGGCACTGCGCGACTGGCGCGACCCAAGCGAGGGCTGCCGTGCAAGGGCCGCCCCGCCGCACTGGCGGCGTCCCCTTTGGGGGGGAAGACGCGAAGCGGCTCAGGGGGGGCTTCATACCAGCTTGACCAGTTGCTTGCCAAAGTTCTTGCCTTTGAGCAGGCCCAGGAAGGCCTCGGGTGCTGCGGCGATGCCTTCAGCCACTGTCTCGCGCGGGCGCAGCTTGCCGGTGCCGACCAGCGTGCCCAGCTCCTTGAGCGCCTCGGGCCAGACTTCCATGTGCTCGCTCACGATGAAGCCTTCGACCTTCATGCGGTTGATGAGCATGAGCGCGGGGTTGGCCATGGGCAGCGGCGCGCCGTCGTAGCCAGCGATCATCCCGCACAAGGCAATGCGGCTGAAGGCGTTCATGCGCAGCATCACGGCATCCATGATCCAGCCGCCCACGTTCTCGAAGTAGCCGTCGATGCCGTTGGGGCAGGCTTCCTTGAGCGCTTTGGACATGGCCTTCACATCGCTGTGTTGCTTGTAGTCGATGCAGGCGTCAAAGCCCAGTTCCTCGACTGCATATTTGCACTTGTCAGCACCGCCCGCAATGCCCACCGCGCGGCAGCCACGGGCCTTGGCCAGCGCGGCGAAGGCGCTGCCCACGGCGCCGGTGGCAGCGCTCACCACCACGGTGTCGCCTTCCTTGGGAGCAATGATCTTGACTAGGCCGTACCACGCCGTCACGCCGGGCATGCCCACGGCGCCCAGGTAGTGCGACAGCGGCACATGGGTGGTGTCCACCTTGCGCAGCGCGCCGGGCTGCTCGGCATTGACCACGCTGTACTCCTGCCAGCCACCCATGCCCACGACCTTGTCGCCCACGGCGTACTTGGGGTGCTTGCTTTCGGCCACTTCGCCCACGGTGCCGCCGATCATGACTTCGCCCAGGCCTTGCGAGGCGGCGTAGCTCTTGCTCTCGTTCATGCGGCCGCGCATGTAGGGGTCCAGGCTCAGGTAATGGTGGCGCACCAGCACCTCGCCGTCCTTGAGCGCGGGCGTGTCCGTGGCCACCAGCTTGAAGTTGCTGGCCACTGCTTCGCCCTGAGGACGGTTGTCGAGAACGATTTGTTGGTTGCGTGGCATGAGAGGCTCCTTCAGAATGTCTATCACTATGAATTCAATAGCTACTAGCGCTTATGGATAAAGCGCCAGAGGCCAATTTGACTTAAAAACTGTGCTCAATCGGTGGAAATGACCTTGAGGTCATTCACATTGCGCCCATCGACCGGCAGGCGCCGCACGTACTTGAAGGTGCCGGTGGCATGGCAGCACACCTTGCCTTGGGCGTCATACACCGTGCCCTCGGTAAACGCCATGGTGGCCGTGCGGTGAATGAGTCGCCCCTTGGCCACCAGCGGCCCGCGTGCGGGCTGCATGAAGCTGGTCTTCATCTCGATGGTGACTACGCCCATGTCAGGCGTGTCGCTGCGCGCCGCAGTGGCCATGGTCACATCCAGCAGCGTCATCGACGCGCCGCCGTGGGTCACGGCAAACGAGTTCAGATGCTCGGGTTGGGCTTCGTAATGCAGCTCGGACTCGCCGCCCTCCATACGGTGCAGCGTGAAGCCCAGGTGGCTGACAAAGGGAATTTCGACACCGAAACTTTTCAAGATTGATTCCTTTGGGAACTGGGGTTAGCAACTGGCGGGGGCCCAGGCCAGGGACGCAGAGCAAGGGCCGCCCCGCAGCGAGTGCGTCGTCCCCCTTCCCGGCGCAGCCGAGAGAAGGGGGAAGCGGCGCAGCCGCTCAGGGGGATGTTCACCCTCCAGTCACGATACTCACGCCCCCATCCACCGCCAGCCACTGGCCGGTGATGTGTTTGCCCGCGTCAGACGCATACAGCGCGCACAAGCCCTTCAAGTCTTCATCATCCCCCAGACGGCCCAGTGGGGCGTGGGCGGCCAGGGCTTCTTCACCCATGGCCTTGAGCGTGCCCACCGTCATCTTGCTGGGGAAGAAACCCGGGCAGATGGCGTTGACGCGGATGTTGTACGCGCCCCATTCGGCCGCCAGTGCGCGCGTGAAGTTGATCACCGCGCCCTTGGAGGTGTTGTAGGCAATGGTGTTCATGCCCTTGGGGTTGCCGCCCAGGCCAGCAATGGACGCCACGTTGATGATGCTGCCGCTGCGGCGGCCGATCATGCTGTGCTTGGCGATGTGCTGGCTCAGGATGAAGTAGCCGCGCACGTTGAGGTTCATCACCTTGTCCCAGGCCTCCACGGGGTGGTCTTCGGCCGGGGAGCCCCAGGCCGCGCCTGCGTTGTTGACCAGGATGTCCACATGGCCCAGGCGCTGCAGCGTCTCGTCGGCCAGGCGGCGGATGTCTTCTTCCTTGGCGCAGTCGGCGGCGATCCAGCGCGCGTCGATGCCTGCGGCCTGCAGGTCGGCAGTGGCTTCTTCCAGGTCGGACGCCTTGCGCGAGCTGAGCACGATCTTGGCGCCCGCCTCGCCCAGCGCGTGGGCCAGTTGCAGGCCCAGGCCGCGCGAGCCGCCGGTGACCAGCGCGGTCTTGCCCGTCAGGTCAAACAGTTGTTGGATGGTGCGTGTCATGTGAATGTCTCCTTGGTTTTTTGGCAGTCAGTGGATGTTCTCGGCCCAGGGCCCGGCGCTGGGGTGCGCCTGCTCCGGGGTGTAATACAGCAACCATTGTGCGGTGCCAGAAGGCTGCATTGTGTCGCCGCCGCGTCCGCTCCGCACGGGGCCAGCCAGGTGGCTGCAGCGGTGCCGCTGCGTCAGCTTTGCGAGTCTGCCTTGAGCCGCGCACGCACGGCGATCAGCACCACGCCCACGGTAGCCACCACGCCTCCACCCACCATCAGCACCCAGCCCGTGGCCGCATCGGTGCGGGCGGTGGCAATGCCCAGCACCAGCGTGAGCAGGCCGCCGTAGATCAGCGCCCAGATGATTTTTTGCAAGCGCTGCAGGGTGCGCGCGGCGGCCATCAGAACGCCTCTTCAGGAAAGCTGGCGCAGGTCGCGTCGCGTGCACTGACCACTTGCAGCCAGGCACCGATCTTGGGCAGCTCGTAGTGGAAGAAGAAGCGCATGGCCCCCATGCGGCCCACGCTGGTGGGCTGCGCCAGTGCTGTATCGGCCGCCAGTGTGGCCAGGGCCACGTCCAGCCACACCCAGGCCAGCACCGTGTGGCCAAAGGCCTGCATGTAAGGCACCGCATTGGCCAGCGCGTCGGCGGGTTGCCCCGTGGCCCAGGCGGCCTTGGTGGCTGCGCCCACCTGCTGCAGCGCCGCGCCCAGCGCGTTGGCGTGGGCCGCCAGCGCGGGCACCTGGATGGCACGTTCGATGGTGGCGTTGATGCGACCTGCCAGCAGTTGCAGGCCGCGCCCGCCTTCCATCAGCACCTTGCGGCCCAGCAGGTCCATGGCCTGGATGCCGTGGGTGCCTTCGTGGATCATGTTCAGGCGGTTGTCGCGCCAATACTGCTCCACCGGGAAGTCGCGCGTGTAGCCGTAGCCACCGTGGATCTGGATGGCCAGGCTGTTGGCCTCCAGACACCATTCGCTGGGCCAGCTCTTGGCAATGGGGGTCAGCACCTCCAGCAGCAGGCGCGCCTCGTCAGCCGACGCAGCATCGCCCGTGTGTTGCTCGTCCACCAGCCGCGCGCAGAACAGGTTGAGCGCCAAGGCGCCCTCGCCATACGACTTTTGCGCGAGCAGCATGCGCTTGACGTCTGCATGCTCGACGATGCGCACCTGGGGCTGAGCGGCGTCCTTGACCACGGCCGCAGCGCCATCCTTGGGGCCCTGCACGGGGCGGCCCTGGGGGCGGTTCTTGGCGTAGTCCAGGCTGGCGTAGTAGCCCGCCAGGCCCAGCATGGTGGCGGCCATGCCGATGCCAATGCGCGCCTCGTTCATCATGTGGAACATGCAGTGCAGGCCCTTGCCGGGCTGGCCGACCAGGTAGCCCACAGCGCCGCTACCGGCGCCGTCCAGGCCTGCCCCGGCCTCGCCATTCACGGGATACTTGCCTTCGCCAAAGTTCAGCAGCGTGTTCGTGGTGCCACGCCAGCCCAGCTTGTGGTTCAGCCCCGCCAGCGCCACGTCGTTGCGCACGCCGGTCAGTTGGCCGTTGGTGTCCACCAGCTTCTTGGGCACGATGAACAGCGAAATGCCCTTGGTGCCCGGCACCAGCTTGCCATCCGGCCCCGGGATCTTGGCCAGCACCAGGTGCACGATGTTTTCGGTCATCTCATGGTCGCCCGAGCTGATCCACATCTTGTTGCCCTTGAGGCGGTAGCGGGGCCCGAGCGGGTCGCTCTCAAAGCCCTCGCCATCCGGCACGGCACGCGTGGCCACGTCCGACAGGGACGAGCCCGCCTGCGGCTCCGACAGGCACATGGTGCCCGACCAGCGGCCGTTGAATTCATTGAGCGCAAACACCTGCTTTTGCAGGTCGGTGCCATGCACCATGAGCAGGTTGGCGTTGCCCGAGGTCAGCAGGTTGGAGCCAATGCTGATCGACGCGGCCGCAAAAAAGCTGTTGGCCGCCGCCTCCACCGTGTAGGGCAGCTGCATGCCGCCAATGTCGTAGTCCTGCGCGGCGCTAAGCAGGCCCGACTCGGCGTAGGCGCGCCGTGCTTCGTAGGTGGCCTGCGGCAGCACCACGCGCAGCGTGCCGTCGGGCTCGGTCTCGGTGCGGGGTTCTTCGGTGTCCACCACGCGGTTGAACGGCGCGTACTTCTCTCGGGCGATGCGCTCGGAGGTGTCGAGCACCGCGTCGAAGGTTTCGCGGGAGTGGTCCGCAAAACGCTCACGGGCTTGCAGCTTCTCGGCGTTCAGCCACTGGTAGAGCAGGAAATCGACGGTGGGACGTAGGCTCATGGCATTTCAGGGTTAAAACAGCCCCAGGCGCAGACAAATCGTGCGCCAACAGCTATCAAATAAGGAGTAAACGGCGCAGGAGTGAGGAGGAACATGCTCCCATCCTTTGCCACCATCAGGCGCCCGCTGGGGCCTGTGCCGCGTCTTCGCGCGGTGGCAGTGCGGCAATGGTGCCTTGCGCCACGGCGCACAGTTTTTCGGTGCCCGCCTGCACCACAAACACATCGCAGCGGCACACGGCCTGTGCGCGGCCATGGTGCACCGCCTGCGCGCGGGCAATGAGCAGCTCGCCCACCGCAGGGCGCAGGTAGTTGATCTTGAACTCGGAGGTCACCACCGGCACGCGCATGGCGGTGCCTCCGGCGTAGGTCAGGGCGTTGTCGGCCACATAGCTCAGCACGCCCCCGTGCACAAAACCGTGCTGTTGCAGCAGCTGGGGGGTGACGGGCAGGTGCAGTTCGCACTGCCCTGGCGACAGGGCATGCAACCGCGCCCCCACCAAAACGCTGAACGGCTGCGAAGCCAGCACCTCGCGCCCCATGGCCAGGAAGACCTCGGGCGACACCGCGACGTCAGGGATGTCGGTGCGCGGTGGCGACGAAGTCTGCCCGGACATGGCTTACAGCACCTCGAAAATGCCCGCAGCGCCCATGCCGCCGCCAATGCACATGGTCACGCACACGCGCTTGGCGCCACGGCGCTTGCCTTCGATGAGCGCATGGCCCGTGAGGCGCTGGCCCGACACACCGTAGGGGTGGCCCACGGCAATCGCGCCACCGTTCACGTTGAGGCGATCAGCGGGGATGCCCAGCTTGTCGCGGCAGTACAGCACCTGCACTGCGAAGGCTTCGTTCAGCTCCCACAGGTCGATGTCCTGCACCGTGAGACCCAGCTTCTTGAGCACCTTGGGCACGGCAAACACGGGGCCAATGCCCATCTCATCGGGCTCGCAGCCTGCCACGGCAAAACCGAGGAAACGGCCCAGGGGCTTGAGGCCCTTCTTGCTGGCGTACTCTTCGCTGGTGACCACGCAGGCACCGGCGCCGTCGGAGAACTGGCTGGCGTTGCCAGCCGAGATCAGGCCGCCTGGCAGCGCCGAGCGCAGGCCGCTGATGGCCTCTACCGTCGTGCCTTCACGCGTGCCTTCGTCGCGGCTCACGGTCACTTGCTTGGTGATCAGGCCCAAGGTCTTGTCGGCCACACCGGTCGTCACCGTGATGGGGGCGATTTCGGCATCGAACAGGCCGGCGGCCTGCGCAGCGCAGGCCTTTTGCTGGCTGGCCGCACCGTACTCGTCCATGGCTTCGCGGCCGATGTTGTAGCGCTTGGCCACTTGCTCGGCGGTCTGCAGCATGCTCCAGTAGATCTCGGGCTTTTGTTTGGCCAAGGCCAGGTCCTGGATCATGTGCAGGTTCATCTCCTGCTGCACGCAGGAGATGCTTTCGACACCACCGGCCACATACACATCAGCCTCGCCCGCGATGATGCGCTGGGCAGCCATGGCAATGGTCTGCAGGCCCGACGAGCAGAAGCGGTTGACGGTGACGCCGGAGGCCGTGATGGGCAGCCCCGCCTTCAAGGCGATCTGGCGTGCGATGTTGCTGCCGGTGGCGCCTTCGGGCGTGGCACAACCCATGATGACGTCGTCCACGTCAGCGCCGTCGATGCCGGCGCGCAATACGGCGTGCTGCACGGCATGGCCGCCCAGTGTGGCGCCGTGCGTCATGTTGAACGAACCCTTCCAGCTCTTGGCGAGTGGCGTGCGGGCGGTGGAAACAATCACTGCGGAGGTCATGTGAATTCCTTTGATTTTGTAGATGGATGCACGCGGGCTATTTACTGGAAGGCCTTGCCTTCGGCGGCCAGCTTGGCCAGCAGCGGAGCGGGCTTCCAGAACGCTGCGTCATCCAGCGGGTTCTTGGCAAAACGGTCCATGGCCTGCACCACGTTGAACAGCCCCACTTCGCTGGCGTAGTGCATGGGGCCGCCACGGTGAATGGGGAAGCCGTAACCGGTCAGGTACACCATGTCGATGTCGCCGGACTTGCTGGCGATGCCGTCTTCGAGGATGTGCGCGCCTTCGTTGACCAGGGCGAACACCAGGCGCTGCACGATTTCTTCGTCCGAAATCTTGCGGGGCGTGATGCCGAGTTCCTTGCGGTGGTCTTCGATCATCTTGTTGACCAGGTCGCTCGGGATCGCATCTCGCTTGCCAGCCTGGTAGTCGTACCAACCTGCGCCGGTCTTCTGGCCGAAGCGGCCCAGCTCACACAGCTTGTCGGCCGTGCGGCTGTACTTCATGTCGGCACGTTCCACAGAGCGGCGCTTGCGGATGGCCCAGCCGATATCGTTGCCAGCCAGGTCGCCCATGCGGAAAGGGCCCATGGCAAAACCGAACTTCTCGACGGCCTTGTCCACCTGTTGCGGGGTGCAGCCTTCGTCCAGCAGAAAACCCGCCTGGCGGCTGTACTGCTCGATCATCCGGTTGCCGATGAAGCCGTCGCACACGCCCGAGACCACCGAGGTCTTCTTGATCTTCTTGCCGATCGCCATCACGGTGGCCAGCACGTCCTTGGCGGTCTCTTTGCCGCGCACTACTTCCAGCAGCTTCATCACGTTGGCAGGGCTGAAGAAGTGCATGCCTACCACGTCCTGCGGACGCTTGGTGAAGGCGGCGATCTTGTCCACATCGAGCGTGGAGGTGTTGGAGGCCAGGATGGCGCCGGGCTTGGCCACGGCGTCGAGTTGCTTGAACACGGCCTCCTTGACGCCCAATTCTTCAAACACGGCTTCGATGATGAGGTCGCAGTCCTTGAAGTCGTCGTAGGAGAGCGTGGTGCTCAGCAGGGCCATGCGCTGCTCGTACTTGTCTTGCTTGAGCTTGCCCTTCTTGACCTGGGCTTCGTAGTTCTTCTTGATCGTGGCCACGCCACGGTCCAGGGCTTCCTGCTTCATTTCCAGAATCTTGACGGGGATGCCCGCGTTCAGGAAGTTCATGGAGATGCCGCCACCCATGGTGCCGGCGCCAATCACGCCCACCAGCTTGATGTCGCGCTTGGGGGTGTCGGATGCGACATCAGGAATCTTGGAGGCTGCACGCTCGGCCATGAACAAATGGCGCAGTGCACGCGACTCGGGCGTCCACATCAGGTTGATGAAGATCTCGCGCTCGACCAGCATGCCTTCAGCAAACTTCTTCTTGGTGGCCGCTTCGACCGCGTCCACGCACTTGGCGGGCGCAGGGAAGTTCTTGGCCATGCCCTTGACCATGTTGCGCGCGAACTGGAAATACGCGTCGCCTTCGGGGTGCTTGCAGGGGAAGTTGCGCACCAGGGGCAGCGGGCGGGCATCTGCCACGCTTTGTGCAAACGCCAGGGCTTCTGCGGCCAGCGATTCGGCCGACGCAGCCATCTTGTCAAACAGCTTCTGGCCGGGCACAGCGCCGATCATTTCACTCTTGACGGGCTCGCCGCTCACGATGAGGTTGAGCGCGGCTTCAACACCAATCACGCGGGGCAGGCGCTGCGTACCACCTGCGCCAGGGATCAGGCCCAGCTTGACTTCGGGCAGTGCAATCGAGCAGCCAGGCGCTGCGATGCGGTAGTGGCAACCCAGGGCCAGCTCCAGCCCGCCGCCCATGGCGACGCTGTGCATGGCAGCCACAACGGGCTTGGCCGAGTTTTCAATGGCGGCAATCACCGACAACAGGTTGGGTTCTTGCAGCGACTTGTCGGTGCCGAACTCCTTGATGTCGGCACCGCCAGAGAACGCACCACCGGCACCGGTGATGACGATGGATGTGACGGCACCGTCGGCATTGGCCTTGTTCAGGCCCTCGACGATGCCCTGGCGGGTGGACAGGCCCAGGCCGTTCACAGGCGGATTGGCCAGCGTGATCACGGCGACATTGCCGTGGACTTTGTATTCAGCGGTCATGCTGTTGTTCCTTGGTAAGTGGGAAAAGAACGGTCGTGCGATTTTCATTGTAGAGGCTGACCGCTCATTGACCAGAGAGCCATGTCTCTATTGGGACAAATGCCACGCAGCCTCCCCCGCCCACCGGGGTACGGACGACCTAATCCAAGGAAGCACTCACCCCAAAAGCCCACAGCCGGTAAGCCCAAAAACTCTCGTCACGCTGCATCAAGCGGTACAGTTCGCCCGGCGCGTAGCCTGTAATACGCCGGGACTCTCGACACATGTGGGACTGGTCCGCGTAGCCGCTGGCATCGGCAATGTCCCCCCAGCGCACAGCGCCGTCCTGGTGCGCCTGTGCGCCCTCAAAGAAGGCGCGCTCCGAGCGGCCCAGCCCATGCAGGTTGCGCTGCGTTTGTCCGGTCCATTGCTTGATGCGGCGCTCGGCTTGGCGCAGGCTGCGGCCCAGGCCTGAGCTGGCGGCGCGCAGGGCCACGCTGCGCGACCAGTCGGTGAGCAGGTGGCTGTGCAGCGCCGACGCGGGTCGCGACTGCTGCCAGCGCGGCAACAGAAAGGACTCGACCAGTGCCACACGCTGCTCGTCGTCGGCCGCCTGCGCCACCTGGGCAAACATCGCCTGCCATTCGGCATCGAAGACCTCTTGCGCCGGAATGATGCGGTCCAGCAGCGCTGCGGTGCCCAGCCCTGTCATGTGTGCCAGCGCATCGGGCATGAGCAGTACCGAGAAAGCGTGCATGGGGCCGGGGTTCCAGCTGATGGTGGGCCGGGTGAAGGGGCCGCACAGGGTGGCAGCGGCAATGGGTGTGCGCGGGCTGTGGGGCTGCGCCGGTGCACCTGGCGCCAGCAGATGGCATTCGCCCTGCAGGTACCACAGCAGGGTACAGGTAGGAACTGCCGGCAAACGGTTGTAGCGCTGTGACTCCTCCAGCGCCACGGACAGAGTGTCCCGCGCTACCACCCCACGAACGCAGGATGCAAGGGCGCTGCCCGGAAGCCACAGCTCGGAACGCGCATCGCTGTAGGTCATGCCGAGTTCCCTGGGCCAGGCTGGCACTTTGCGCAAATGGTGGTACAGCGGAGGTGCTGCAGGCGGCGATGTCGAAATCATTCAATACACCCTATGGGTGGGATTCTTACGATGGGCGCCATGCACCAAGAAGGAAGTCTGCATGTACCCAGTGAGTTTACGCAACGTGGGCAAAACCTACCGGCTGGACACCGTGACCGTGCCTGCCCTGAGTGGGGTGAGCATCGATATCCGGCCCGGCCGCTTCACCGTGCTGTGCGGGCCTTCAGGCAGTGGCAAGACCACGCTGCTCAACATGATGGGCTGCATCGACCGGCCCGATGCGGGTGAAATCCTGGTCGATGGGCAAGCGGTGCAGTCCATGGCGGACGATGCGCTGTCGGACTTTCGGGCGCGGCGCATCGGGTTTGTGTTTCAGAATTTCAATCTCTTGCCGGTGCTGACCGCCTTTGAGAATGTGGAATACCCGCTGGTGCTGGCCGCCGTGCCGTTGGCCCAGCGCAAAGAGCGGGTGCACGCGCTGCTGCACGCCGTGGGCCTGGCAGATCGCGCTGGCAACCGCCCAGGGCAACTGTCGGGCGGGCAGCGCCAGCGTGTGGCCATTGCCCGTGCCCTGGCCACCGAGCCCGCGCTGGTGCTGGCCGACGAGCCCACCGCCAACCTCGATAGCCAGACCGGCGCCGAGATCATTGCCCTGATGCGCAACCTGCAGCGGGCGCGCGGGGCGAGCTTTGTGTTCTCGTCGCACGACCCCATGGTGCTGGCCCAGGCCGACGACGTGGTACGCATCCGCGATGGCCGCATCGAGTCCATCGAGCAACGCGACACCAGCACAGAGGTGGCAGCATGAACCTCTGGCACCTCGCACTGCGCAACCTGCTGCGCAACCGCCGCAGATCACTTGCTACCCTGCTGGCCATGGTGGTGGGGCTGACCGCCATCTTGTTGTTTGGCGGCTACCGTTCCAACATTTTGTATGGCATGGAAACCGGCTTTGTGCAGTTCAGCGGCCATCTGCAGGTGCAGCAGCGCGGCTATTTTGTGGATGGTGGTGACAACCCCACGGCCTACGGGATCGCGGGCTACCAGCACATCATCGACACCATTGGCAGCGATCCGGAGTTGGCGCCGATGCTGCGTGTGGTGACGCCCACGCTGCAACTGGGCGGCATTGCGGGACACATGGAATCGGGAAACACACGCTCAGTGCTGGCCAACGGCCTGGTTCCGCAAGAATACAACCGGCTGATGCAATGGAACGACTACGGTATGGTCAGCTACGCCCAGCCCCTGGCTTTGGAGGGCACGGCACCGGATACCGCCGTCATCGGGACTGGCGTGGCGCGCAAGCTGCAACTGTGCGCTGCCTTGCATGTACCCGATTGCACCAATGCCCGCGCACCCGCTGCCAAGCAGGGCGCCGACACCCCTGTCGTGCCCGAAGATGTGGCGGCGCTCTCGGCCCTTGAGAGAACCTCGAATGACCAACGAGCCCCCACCCGCATCGAGATGCTGGTGGCCACGGCCCGGGGCGCGCCCAACGTGGCCAGCCTGCAAGCCGTCAAAGCCGTCAATCTGGGAGTCAAGGCGATTGACGACATGTACCTTGCCATGCATCTGCCACAGGCCCAGCGCCTGCTTTACGGCGCGCAACAGCCCGAGGTCACCTCCATCGTGGTGCAACTGCACCATACCGCCCAGTTGCCTGCGGCACGCGCACGGCTGCAAGCGCTGCTGGGCCAGCAGTTTGCGGCGCAGGATCTGGACGTGCTGGACTTTCGCACGCTGAACCCGATGTTCGGGCAGACCGATGAATTCATGGCCTCCATGTTCGGCTTCATCGCGCTGCTGATCGCGGTGATCGTGTTGTTCACCATTGCCAACACCATGGGCACTGCCGTGGTGGAGCGCACGGTGGAAATCGGCACCCTGCGCGCCATGGGCCAGCGCTGCAGCGGCATCCGCCGCCTGTTCCTGTGCGAAGCCCTGCTGCTGGGCGCCGCAGGCACAGCACTGGGCCTGCTGGCAACCGCAGTGGTGGCCTGGGCCATCAACCACAGCGGTTGGACCTGGACGCCGCCGGGCTATTCCTATGCCTACCTGGTGCTGGTGCGGGTGTGGCAAGACCTGCCCTTGCTGGCGGGCAGCATCGTGGGCATGCTGGTGGTCACCGTGGCCTCGGCCTGGTGGCCCGCGCGGCGCGCAGCACGCATGGACATCGTGGACGCACTGCGCCACGCGTAATAGCGATTCAATTCAAGGCAGCCCGTCATGCAAAGACGCCCTCTCCTGGCCCTCCCCCTGGCAGCGCTGGCCCCGTGGTGCGGCACGTCCTTTGCCGCACCCGACCCTCAAGCCGTTCTGGCTGCCAGCGATGCCATCCGCAACCCGGATTTTTCTTTCCGGCTGGTCAACACCCTGGTCGAATACCGACAGGGGCGGCAGACCGACAGCAGCCAGCTCGCCGTGTACTCCCGGCCAGATACCGTGGGTGGGCAGTTCCGCAGCTTGGTGCGCTACCTGGCCCCCGCGCGCGATGTGGGGAAACTCATCCTCTACAACGGCAAGGACCTGTGGTTCTACGACCCGGCCAGCCAGGCCAGCATCCGCCTTTCGCCGCAACAGCGCCTGCTGGGGCAGGCGTCCAATGGCGACGTGGTCACCGTTAATTTCGCGCGCGACTACCGCGCCACCAGCGCCGAGGAGGAGCCAGTGCAGGACGGCGACCGCCAGCCTCGGCACGGCCTGAAGCTGCTGCTGGAGGCCGCCATGCCCGATGCAAGCTACCAGCGCATCGAGATGTGGGTGGACGCCACCAGCCACCAACCGGTGAAGGCGCGCTTCTACGCGCAGAGTGGCGCGCTGCTCAAGACCGCCTACTACCGCCGCTACCAGACGGTGTTCGGCGCCGAGCGGCCCACCGAGACCGTGATCATCGACGGCCTGGACCCGGGCTGGGTGACGGTGATGCGCTATGGCGCCTGGGTGCGGCGCGAGGTTCCGGAGGCCTGGCTGCAGCGCGATTACCTGCCGCGCTTTAGGCCCGAATGATGCGCGCGCTGTGCACCGCCCTGCTGCTCTGCGCCTGCCGCGCCGCCGTGGCCAATGACAGCGACCTGGACGCGCTGACGCTGGCCGACGAAGCCCCTGTCACGGCCCCCACGCCTGTCCGCACCCGCGCCTGGCGCGCTTTTACCGAGGCGGCGGGCACATCGGCCCGGCCCCGGGGCGGCGGCCCGGCCCGGCACGAGGGCCGGTTGTCGCTGGACCTGCGCCTGGAGCATGCGGGCGACGGCCCCTGGCGCGCCGTGGCGGCCAGCCGGCTCGACCTGCGCTCGCGGCCCGGCGTCTTCGAAGACCATGCCGTACACACGCTGAAGGAGGCCTACCTGAGCCACACCGCCGCGCAAGACACTGTGCTGGACATCGGACGCATCAACGACCGCCAGGGCGTGGCCCTGGGCTACAACCCCACGGACCTGTTCCGCGATGGCGCCGTGCGCTCGGCCGTGTCGATGGACCCGGCCAGCCTGCGCGAGAACCGGCAAGGCAGCGCCATGCTGCGGGCGCAGCACCTCTGGGACGGCGGCGCGTTCGCACTGGCTCTTTCGCCCCGGCTGGCCGAGCGCAGCGCGCCGCGCGGTGGCTGGAACCTGGACTGGGCCGCCACCAACCACCGCCACCGCGCGCTGCTGAGCTATACCCAGCGCTGGAGCGAAACGCTCAGCCCGCAATGGCTGCTCCTGGCCCAACAGGGCCAGCCCACACAAGCAGGGCTGAACCTCTCCGGCCTGATCAGCAACGCCACCGTGGCCTATCTGGAATGGTCCGGAGGGCCTTCGTCCACGCTGCCAGACCAGGCGCTGGAGCGTGCCGCACCCACGCCCTGGCGCAACCGCTTGGCCGTGGGAGCCACCTACACCACGGCGTCGCGGCTCTCATTCACGGGCGAGGCGCACTACAACGGCGCCGCGCCCGGGCGGGCCGCCTGGCAGGCCCTGCGCGCGGGGCCGCCTCTGCAGTATGCGCAGTATCGCCTGTGGGCTCTCAAGGCGCAGGAGCCGCCCACGCGGCATGCGCTGTTCTTCCATGCGGCGTGGAAGGACGCCTTCGTGCAGCGCCTGGACCTAGGCGCCCTGCTCCACCTGGACCGCATCGACACCAGCCGCCGCTTCTGGATCGAAGCCCGCTACCGCGCCGACACGTTTGACCTCGCCTTACAGTGGCAGCGCAGCCAGGGCACACCGCTGAGCCAGTTCGGCGCCTGGCCCGAATCCGGGCGCTGGGAGTTGACACTGCGGCGCTATTTCTGAGGCCAAGAAAAACGCCCCGCGCGCGCATGGCGGCAGGGCGTCTGCTGGGCGCGGGAGTGCCTCACACCTCAAGCCATTCTTTGCGGATGTAGTTGTCGGCCCGCAGGCTGTCCGGCGTGCCCTGGAACACGATGGAGCCGTGGCCCATCACCAGTGCGCGGTCCGAGATCTTCATCGCGATGGTGAGTTTCTGTTCGATCAGTAGCACAGAGACACCGCGTGACTTGATGGTCTGCAGATACTGCCCCACCAGCTCGACGATCTTGGGCGCCAGGCCCTCGGTGGGCTCGTCGATGATGATGAGGTCGGGGTCGCCCATGAGCGTGCGGCACAGGGTCAGCATCTGCTGCTCGCCGCCCGACATCACGCCCGCCTCGGTGTGCTGGCGCTCCTTGAGGCGCGGGAACATCTCGTACATGTCGTCAAACGACCAGCGGCTGTTCTTGCCATTGCCCTTTTGGCCCAGCATCAGGTTCTGGTGCACGGTGAGGTTGGGGAACACATCGCGGCTTTCGGGCACGTATCCCACTCCCAGGTGGGCGATCTCATAGGCCTTCTTGCCATTGAGGTCCTGGCCCTTCCAGTTCAGGGTGCCCTCCCAGTCCACCAGGCCCATGATGGCCTTGGCGGTGGTGGAGCGGCCCGAACCGTTGCGCCCCAGCAGGGCCACGATTTCACCGGGTTGCACGTCAAAGGTCACACCATGCAGCACATGGCTTTTGCCGTAGTAGGCGTGGAGATTTTCGATTTTCAGCATGTCAGTGTCCTGCCCCTTGCTCGTCCGCAACCACCGAGCCCAGATAGGCCTCTTGCACGCGCTGGTTGGCGCGCACCTTGTCGGGGGTGTCAAAGGCAATCACCTCGCCATAGACCACCACGGCGATCTTGTCGGCCAGGCCAAACACCACGCCCATGTCGTGCTCCACCGTCAGCAGCGTGCGGCCTTCGGTCACTTCCTTGATGAGGTGGATGAAGCGCGAGGTCTCGGTCTTGCTCATGCCGGCCGTGGGCTCATCCAGCAGGATCACATTGGCACCACCGGCGATGGTGATGCCAATCTCCAGCGCGCGCTGCTCGGCATAGGTGAGGTTCATGGCCAGCGTGTCGCGCTTCTTGTCGAGCTTGATCATCTCCATGAGCTGCTTGGCACGCTCGTTGGCGTCATGCAGACTCGACAGGAAACGCAGGAACGTGTACTTGTAGCCCATGCTCCACAGCACGCCGCAGCGCAGGTTTTCAAACACGCTCAGTTTGGGGAAGATGTTCGTGATCTGGAAGCTGCGTGACAGGCCGCGCCGGTTGATCTCGTACGGCGCCATGCCATTGATGCGCTGGCCGTTCAGGATCACATCCCCGCTGGTGGGTGCAAAGCGCCCACTGATCAGGTTGAACAGCGTGGATTTGCCCGCGCCGTTGGGGCCGATGATGGCCACCCGTTCGCCCGGCGCCACCGCCAGGTTGGCGCCACGGATGATCTCGGTCTTGCCAAAACTCTTGCGCAAGTCGCGCAGTTCAAGCGCATAGGTTGCGTTGTCAGCCGCCATGGTTACAAAGCCTCCCCGCGCTTGATTTCATGTTCTATTTCTTCCTGAATCCTGCTCCACTGGCGCAAAAACTGGCGGCGGCAGAGTTCAAACAGGGCAAAGCCCGTCACCATCACAAACACCGCGCCAAACCAGCTGGTAAAGCCCTTGGCATTGAGCGTGGCCCCCAGGAAGGTGAGCTCTGACCCCAGCGCCGCATTGAGCTGCAGGTGGTAGGTCATCTCGATCATGCAGGCCGCCCCCATCACCCCCACCAGAGCGGTACCGCCCAGCGCCAGGTACGAGGTCCACAACTGGCGCAGCTTGCCGAACTTGGCCAGGCGCAGGTTCATCATGATCAGGCTGGCCACGCCACCGGGCGCGTACATCACCATGAACAGGAACACCAGACCCAGGTACAGCAGCCAGGCCTTGGACAGCTCGGACAGCAGCACCGATGCCAGCACCAACAGCACCGCACCGATGATGGGGCCGAAGAAGAACGTGGCGCCGCCCAGAAACGTGAACAGCAGGTAGCCGCCCGAGCGCACAACGTTCAGACTGTCAGCCCCCGTCACGATCTCGAAGTTGATCGTGGCCAGGCCACCACCAATGCCGGCAAAGAAGCCCGCGATGATGAAGGCGAAGTAGCGCACCCGCTGCGTGTTGTAGCCGATGAACTCCACACGCTCGGGGTTGTCGCGCACCGCGTTCAGGATGCGGCCCAGTGGCGTGCCGGTGAAGGCAAACATCGCGGCCGTACACACGAAGCAGTACACGGCAATCAGGTAGTACACCTGAATGGCTGGCCCGAAGGTGATGCCGAAGAACGACTGGCCGTACACACGATCGGTGGTGATGCCGCCTTCGCCGCCGAAGAACTCGGGAAACATCAACGCCATCGAAGCCACCAACTCGCCAATGCCCAACGTGATCATGGCAAACGTGGTGCCCGACTTCTTGGTCGTGACAAAGCCCAGCAGGATGGCAAAGAACGCCCCCGCCAGCCCGCCCACGATGGGGATCAGCACCAGCGGAATGCTGAAGCTGCCTTTGCCGGCCATGTTCATGGCGTGGATGGCGATGAACGAGCCCAGGCCGGTGTACACCGCATGGCCAAAACTCAACATGCCGCCCTGCCCCAACAACATGTTGTAGGACAGGCAGATGATGATGAGGTAGCCAATCTGCGAGAGCATGGTCAGCGCCAGGCTGCTGCGAAACAGCATGGGCGCCACGATCAGTACGGCAGCAAACAGCGTCCAGATGACGAAGCGCCCGACATTCCAGGGCTTGAACCGGTAGTGCGACGTGGCACCAGAAACAGGATGAGTGGTTGAATTCATGGCATCAGTCCTCCCGCGTGCCCAACAGGCCCTTGGGGCGGAAGATCAGGATCAGCACGAGGAACAGGTACGGCAGGATGGGTGCGACCTGGGAAATCGTGAGCTTGAGCAAGGGATAGCCGAAGGTCTGGTCGGTCACTGCCACGCCCACGGCCTTGAAGACGTGGATCAGCGAGTAGTCAAGCGCCACCGCAAACGTCTGCACCACGCCGATCAGCAGCGAGGCGATGAAAGCCCCCGCCAGCGAGCCCATGCCGCCCACCACCACCACCACGAAGATGATGGAACCCACCGACGCTGCCATGGCAGGTTCGGTCACATAGGTGTTGCCACCGATCACGCCTGCAAGGCCCGCCAGCGCGGCGCCGCCACCAAACACCAGCATGAAGACGCGCGGCACGTTGTGGCCTAGCGCTTCCACCATTTCTGGGTACTTGAGGGCCGCCTGGATCACCAGGCCAATGCGGGTGCGGGTAAGCAACAGCCACACCGACAACAGCATCAGCAGCGCCAGGAGCATCACAAACGAACGCGACTTGGGAAACTGAGTGCCGTACAGAGAGAACAGCGGGCCCTGCAATTGCTCGGGCAGGCCGTAAGGCACGGTGGAGCGCCCCCAGACCAGCTGCACCACTTCCAGGATCAGGTACGACAACCCGAACGTGACCAGCAGCTCAGGCACATGGCCGAACTTGTGCACCCGGCGCAGGGCGTAGCGCTCGAACGCGGCCCCCAGCACAAACACCACGAGCGGTGCCAGCACCAGCGCGGGCCAAAAGCCCATCACCCCGGAGATGGTGAACGCGAAATAGGCACCCAGCATGTAGAAGCTGGTGTGCGCGAAGTTGAGCACGCCCATCATGCTGAAGATCAGCGTGAGGCCGGAACTCAGCATGAACAGCAGGAGCCCGTAGCTCACACCGTTCAGCAAAGAGATCACGAAAAACTCAGGATTCATTGGAATTTTTCATCACGGAGGGAAAAAAAAGGCCCGAGTAGGTCGGGCCTCGAAGTTCTGGCGACCAAGAACGAGTTCTCTGCGCCAGCGCCGGATCAGGGGCGCTTCATCTGGCACGACGTGGGCGTGCTGGCCACATAGGGCTCGTAGTACTTCAGCGGCACAAAGGTGTAGCCGGTGTTCTCCGAGTCGATGGGGTTCTTGCCGCCCGCCTTTTCCCACTTGGAGATGAACAGGCCCTGCTGCAATTGGTGGTCGGTCTTGCGCATCTCGACTTCACCGTTGAAGCTCTTGAACTTCATGCCTTCAAGCGCTGCAGCCACCTTGACGGGATCGGTGGACTTAGCCTTCACGAAACCCTCGGACAGCATGGAGAAGGCGTGGTACACGGCGCCGGTGTACATGTCGTCGTTGAACTTCTTCTTGTAGTCCACCACGATCTTGTTGAGCTCGCCCGGCAGGTTCATGTGGGCGTAGGCCACCATGTACACGCGGCCTGCAGCAGCGGCGCCCATGGCGGTGGGGCTGCCGGTGACGGAGCCGTAGTAGGTGTAGAAGTTGACGTTGTTCAGGCCCGCGTCGTTGGCGGCCTTTATCAGCAGCGCCAGGTCAGAACCCCAGTTGCCGGTGATCACGCTGTCGGCACCCGACGCCTTGATCTTGGCGATGTAGGGCGAGAAGTCGCGCACCTGGGCCAGCGGGTGCAGGTCGTCGCCCACAAACTGCACGTCGGGGCGCTTGCGCTGCATCATCTCCTTGGCGAACTTGGAGACCTGGTGGCCGTGCGAGTAGTTCTGGTTGATCAGGTAGACCTTCTTGACCTCGGGCAGGTCCTTCATGTAGGTCGTCAGGGCTTCCATCTTCATGGAGGTATCGGCATCCAGACGGAAGTGCCAATAGCTGCACTTGCTGTTGGTGAGGTCTGGGTCTACGGCTGCATAGTTCAGGTACACAACTTCCTTGCCGGGATTGCGTGCGTTGTGCTTTTCGAGCGCATCCATGATGGCAAGCGCTGGACCCGAGCCGTTGCCCTGCACCACGTAGCGCGCACCCTGGTCCATGGCCGAACGCAGGGCACTGGTGGTTTCCTGGGGGCTGAGTTTGTTGTCGATGCCGATGATTTCAAATTTGACACCTGCAGAGTTCTTCTTGTTGAACTCTTCAGCGATGAACTGGAAGCTCTTGAGCTGGTTCGTTCCCACGGCTGCCATCAGGCCAGACAGGGGGTCGAGCCAGGCGATCTTCACTGTCTCGCCCTTTTGAGCGAAGGCCCCGCCAGCGCTTGCCAATATTACCGAGGCTGCTACAGCCTTAATAGCGAACTTCATGGTTTTGTCTCCTTGTAAATCGACACAACGCAGCGTACCGCGTTGCAACAAAGCGATGCTCAGGGATTGCCCCTACCAGCGTCGCACACGTGACTGGCGCAGCGCTCCCCCGAGCGCGCACCAGCCTGGGGCAGTGCAGAAAATGGCGCTCGCAAGCGATGCGCGCATGTGCATTGCCCCGCTCTGATCACAGGCTTGGAAGCTTGTAATCCTTGAGCTGCTCGCGCAGTTTGGTCTTGAGCATCTTGCCGGTGGCGCCCAGCGGAATGGCATCGACGAACACCACGTCATCCGGGATCTGCCACTTGGCCGTCTTGCCTTCGTAGAAGGCCAACAGCTCCTCGCGCGTCACCTCTGTCCCTGGCCGCTTGACCACAGCCACGATGGGGCGTTCGTCCCACTTGGGGTGCGGCATGCCCACACAGGCGGCCATGGCAATCGCGGGGTGGGACATCGCAATGTTCTCGATGTCGATGGAGCTGATCCACTCGCCACCGGACTTGATCACGTCCTTGCTGCGGTCCGTGATCTGCATGAAGCCGTCAGCATCGATCGTGGCCACGTCACCGGTGGGAAACCAGCCGCGCCCCTGTGTGTCGCGCACCAGCGGATCGCCGCCCTCGCCCTTAAAGTAGCTGCCCACGATCCATGGGCCCTTGACCAGCAGATCGCCATAGGTCTTGCCGTCCCAGGGCAGCTCGTTGCCGTCGCCACCCACGATTTTCATGTCCACGCCATAGATCGCGCGGCCTTGTTTTTGCAAGATCTTCATCTGCTCATCCTTGGACATGAGCAGGTGTTTGTTCTTCAAAGTGCACAGCGTGCCCAGCGGGCTCATCTCGGTCATGCCCCACGCGTGCAGCACCTCCACGCCGTAGTCTTCCTTGAACGCATGGATCATCGCGGGCGGGCAGGCCGAGCCGCCGATCACCGTGCGGCGCAGCGTGGAGAACTTGAGGCCCGCCGGCTTCATGTGGCCCAGCATCATCTGCCACACGGTGGGCACGCCCGCCGCATAGCTGACCTTCTCTGCTTCGATGAGTTCGTAGATCGACTTACCGTCCATCGCCGGGCCGGGGAACACCAGCTTGCAGCCTGTGAGCGCGGCCGAGTACGGAATGCCCCAAGCGTTGACGTGGAACATGGGCACCACGGGCAGCACCGAGTCGCGGGCCGAGAGGCACATCACATCGGGCAGCGCAGCGGCGTACGCATGCAGCGTGGTGGAGCGGTGGCTGTACAGCGCTGCCTTGGGGTTGCCCGTGGTGCCGCTGGTGTAGCACATGCTCGATGCGGAGTTCTCATCAAACTCAGGCCAGGCGTAGTCGGAAGACTGCGCACCAATCCAGGACTCGTAGCTGGTCAGGCCTGGGATGCCGGTGTCGGCTGGCAATTTGTCAGCATCGCACAGGGCCACCCATTTCTTGACGGTGGGGCACCTGGCATGCACCGCCTGCACCAGGGGCAGGAAGGTGGTGTCAAAACAAAGCACCTGGTCTTCTGCGTGGTTGATGATCCAGGCGATCTGGTCGGGGTGCAAGCGCGGGTTGACGGTGTGGAGCACGCGACCCGAGCCCGAGACGCCGAAATACATCTCCATGTGGCGGTAGCCATTCCAGGCCAGTGTGGCCACCCGGTCGCTGAACTGGAGCTTCAGTTCGTCGAGCGCATTGGCCAGGCGGCGGGCACGTGCGGCAAGGTCCCGGTACGTGTAGCGATGGATGTCACCCTCCACCCGCCGGGACACAATTTCGGCATCGCCGTGGTGGCGTTCGGCGAATTCGATCAGCGACGAAATCAGCAACGGTTGACTCTGCATCAAGCCCAGCATGAATACTCCTTGGATGTTGTAGTGAATGAAATGGTCATCGTAGCGCGCGTACTGGCTTCGGGGTGTCACTCGCGTCGTGCTTCCGCATGCCACGCCACTGCGGTGAACCTATGCAAGCCGCGCCACCGCACTGGCTGCGCCTCGACGGCAGCATGGCCGTACAGCCTGCCAACCCCGATAGCAGCAGCGGAGTGTGCGCCCGACTGGCATGGCTGCCAACACTTGTCGTCCCACTGACAAAGGGCAAGGGAATACCCTGAACCACCAGCACCGCTGCAGCGACAATCAGGTCCATGCTCAGCGCCGCTCCCTCTGCCCAGCGATTCATTGCCGCCCAGCCTTGGTTCGCAGGCCTGCCCGCCACCATGCAGGAGCGGCTGCGCGAAGAGGTGTTTGTCGAGCAGGCGGACAAGGGTGCAGTGATGATGCCCGCTGGCAGCGCCGTGCAGGGCTGGCATGCCGTGCTGTCGGGCCTGGTGATGCTGCAAAGCCCTGCCAGCAAGGGCCGGTCGTCCGCCTTCATCGGCGTGCCTGACGGCGAATGGTTTGGCGAGGGCTCGGCCATGAAGCCGGAGCCCCGCCGGTACCACGTGGTGGCGCTGCGCCCCACCACCCTGCTGTGCCTGCCCCTGCCGCTGTTTGCCACGCTGCGCGAAACCAGCCTGGCGTTCAACCAGTTTTTGGTGCTGCATCTGAACATGCGGCTGGGCCAGGCCATGACCATCATCGAAGCCGGGCGCACCCAGTCCACTGAGCACCGCGTGGCGCTGTACCTCAGCCGCCTGTTCTGGCGCAGCACCCGGCGGCTCAACCTCACGCAGGAAGAGCTGGGCCAGCTGGTGGGCCTGTCGCGGCAGACCGTGAACAAGGTGCTGCGCTCGCTGGAAGGCATGGGCATCGTGTCGCTGGACTTCGGGCGCGTGGCCATCGTGGACGACGAAGCGCTGAACGCGTACCTCGCCGCCACGGCGGCGCACTGACCGCCCGCACTCAGCCAAGACCCACGCAGCACAAGCAGCCAGGGCCTCATTGAACGCTCAGCCGCGCCGCCTTCTGGTCCGCGTCAAAGATGATCTTGCGGGGCCATGGCTGCCAGGTCTGACCCAACGTGGCGTTGTTGGGATCGCCGGTGTGCACAAAGGCGCGCAGGCTGTCCATCATGGCCCGCGACAGCGCCAGGCGCCCCGGCTGGTTGGCCATGCTGTTGGTCGCCTTGGCAAACACCGAGGGGCCGAAGTTGCCGAACACAAACGGCAGGTCAAACGCGTGGGCCGCACCATACACATCGTTCCAGGGCACAGGCTGCTGGGCCCAGTTGAACTGGTAGTTCCACACGTTGCTCTGCTGGCTGCGCAGGGCGTTCAGCAAGTTGTCGCGGCTGGCGCCAATGAACACATTGCCCAGCAGCTGGGTGCGTGCGTTGTAGCCGGTGCTGGGGGCTGTCACGGGCAGGTAGGACGCATCCAGGATGTCCGCAACGGTGAGCGTGGGAGGCGCGTTGGGGTCAAAGCGCTGCATCATCGCAAAGCGATCGGCATCGTTGATCTTCATGCCTGGCTTGCCGCCGAGCAGCACGAGGAAGGGTGCAAACAGCTTGCCCTCCTCGGCCGTGTAGCCGGACAGGACCGGCACCTTCTGATAACGCCCTGCCGCAATCTCCGTGATCGGATCGGACGGAACCACCACCCCATCCGGGATCGGGCCGGAGCCAGTCAGCCCCTTCGCCAGCACCGTCTGCAAAATCACCCGAGCATCCTTGCCGCGCAAATAGCCCGCCACCTGCGCCGGAGTCCAGCCTGCCACCAGGGTCTGCGCCTCAGGCAACGCAGGTGCCAGGCCGTCGGCCACGGCCAGGTGCGCCAGCAGTTGGCTGGCCTGTGTGGCGTAGCGGGCGGCTGGGTTGAGTGTGGGAATGGAGCCGGCAGGCAGATTGGATGCCAGGGAGATTCCGCCACTGATTGGCACCAATTTGTGGAACAGCCCGCTGGCCTGTGGCGCCGTCAGCAGCGCCAATGCATTGATGGCTCCAGCCGACTGCCCCATCAACGTGACGTTGCCCGCATTGCCGCCAAAACGGGTGATGTTGCCCTGGACGAACCGTAGTGCCTGCACGATGTCCAGCAACGCATAGTTGCCGGTGTAGGCGCTGCCGGCACTACCGCCACTGTTGCCCGCGTGCAGGGCGGGCAGCTGCAAATAGCCCAGCACGTCCAGCCGGTAGTTGGCCGTGACCACGATGGCGTTGGCCGACTTGGCCAGCGCCGCACCGTCGTACACCGGGTCGGCGGTGTAGCCCGAGATGGCACTGCCACCGTGGATGAAGACCAGCACCGGAAGGTTGTCCTGCTGGGAGGCCGGGCGCCAAATGTTGAGGGTCAGGCAGTCTTCGCTGCCCAGCGGCGTGTTGAGCGTCTGGCCGATGGTGTCGTCAAAGCGGTTGTTGGCACCCGGGCCGTAAATGCGGCCCATCTGCAGGCAGGCACTGCCAAACTGGGTGGCGTTGCGTTCGCCCGTCCAGACGGCGGGCTCTGCAGGCGGCTGCCAGCGCAGGGCGCCTACCGGGGGTTGGGCATAGGGCACACCCTTCCAGGCGTAGGTACCACTGGTGGCACTGTCGTCCGTGCCACGCACCGTGCCGTAACGGGTTTCACGCAACTCGGGCGGCGTGCCGCCAGAGCCGCCACACGCCGTGGTCATCACGGCAGCAAGCCACGCCGCGCTCCAGCGCAGGCATTTTGCAAAATGGGCCATGTTGTTTGTCTCCTTCGGGGTTTTCAGGAATGGGTCGTGCCGCCGGAACGCATCACACTCGCGCCTGGGCCCAACCTCGGCGCCGATTGTGGGAACGCCTGGCCCACAGCCCACTATCGCAACCACACCAAAACAGTGACTTCAGAACACCACCTGCGCGTTAACCCTGAGACGGGGGCTTGCCCATGAACCCGCTGCCGCAGCGCACCAGCTCGGCCGCCTGGGTGCGCGGCATTGCAGAACTGTTTGCGTCCGAAGGACTGCCGGTGCAGGCGCTGTGCACGCAGGCCGATATCGACTTGGGCAGCCTGCAGCACCCCCACACCCGCGTGGACGTGGATCGGGTCAGCCGTTTGTGGGAGGCAGCAGCGCGGCACCATGACCGGCCAGGGCTGGGCCTGGACCGCCAACTCGCCGCGCGCTACGGCAAACTGGACCTGGTGGGACACGCGCTGGCCTCGGGGCCCAACCTGCTCGAAGGCTTCAAGCACCTGGACCGGCACATGGCGCTGATCTCGGACGCCACCACGTTTTCGATGGAGCGTGACCCGCGTGGGTACTGGATGGTGCTCAACCACATTGGCGCGTCACGCCCCATTCCGCGGCAGCGGGTGGAGTTTGCGGTGCTGACTCTGCTGACGCTGTGCGACTGGCTCACACGGCGCGACCTCACGCCCTTGGCCGTTGAGCTGATCACCCCAGCGCCGACCGACGACGCGCGGCACCGCACTGCGTTTGGTGTGCTGCCCCGCTTTGGCCAGCCCATCAACCGTTTCCTGATGGCCGAAGCCGACCTGCTGCAGCCCATTCCTACCCACAACCCCGGCCTATGGGCGCTGCACGAACAACTGGTGGAAGCCGAGTTGGGGCAGCTGGGCCAGTCACTGGTCAGCGCCAAGGTGCGCACCGAGATATCGCGCATGCTGCACCTCGGTGAACCCCGCCGCGAGGATGTGGCCGCGCGCCTGCACCTCACCGATCGCACTTTGCAGCGCCGGCTGCAGGCCGAGTCGGTGAGTTTTCAGCAACTGCTGGACGACACCCGCAGCGAGCTGGCCCGCCAATACCTGGCCGACCCGCGCCGCAGCCTGGCCGAGGTGGCCGACCAGCTGGGGTTTAGCGACCAGAGCAACCTGTTTCGGGCCTGCAAGCGCTGGTTTGGCATGCCACCGGGCCAGTACCGCCAGCAACTGCTGCAGCCAGCGGCAGGCCTGGCTGCACAGGGAGCCATGGCGTCGTTGTAGCAGCCAGGGTGCTGCCCCCGGCGCCCGACCATGGCCCTGTGGGCGCCGGGGCATCCCGCCTGCGAGACAATCGGGCCCATGACCCTGACTGCCGACAGCGACACCCGCACTGACCTCGGCCTGGCCTGGAACCACCGCTTTGCCGCGCTGGGCCCCGACTTTTTCACCGAACTGCGCCTTACTCCCCTGGCCACACCCCACTGGGTGGGCACCAGCCCGGCTGTGGCGCAACTGCTGGGCCTGGATGAAGCCCACCTGCGCAGCGACGAGGCCCTGCAGGCCTTCACCGGCAACCGCCTGCTGGCAGGCTCTCGCCCCCTGGCCAGCGTGTACAGCGGGCACCAGTTTGGCGTCTGGGCGGGCCAGCTGGGCGATGGCCGCGCCATCCTGCTCGGCGAGACAGCCACAGGGTGGGAGGTCCAGCTCAAGGGCGCGGGCCGCACGCCCTACTCACGCATGGGCGACGGCCGCGCGGTACTGCGCTCCAGCATCCGCGAGTTTTTGTGCAGCGAAGCCATGCATGGCCTGGGCGTGCCAACATCGCGCGCCCTGTGCATCACGGGCTCACCAGCCTCCGTGCGGCGCGAAGAGATCGAGACCGCCGCCGTAGTCACCCGCGCGGCACCCAGCTTTGTGCGTTTTGGCCACTTTGAGCACTTTGCAGCCAACGGCCAAGAGGCCGCGCTGCAAACGCTGGCCGACTACACCATCGACCGCTACTACCCCGAATGCCGCGACAGCACCGGCCTGGCGGGCAACCCCTACGCAGCCCTGCTGCAGGCCGTTAGCGAGCGCACTGCCCGTCTCATGGCGCAATGGCAGGCCGTGGGGTTTTGCCATGGCGTGATGAACACGGACAACATGAGCATCCTGGGCCTGACCATTGACTACGGGCCCTTCCAGTTCCTCGACGCGTTTGTGCCCGGCCATGTGGGCAACCACAGCGACTCCCAAGGCCGCTACGCCTACAACCGCCAGCCCAATGTGGCGTACTGGAACCTGTTTTGCCTGGCGCAGGCGCTGCTGCCCCTGATCGGCGACCAGGAGCTGGCCAAGCAGGCGCTGGAGTCTTACAAAACCGTGTTCCCCGATGCCTTCATGGCCCGCATGCGCGCCAAGCTGGGGCTGCTGGAAGCAAGCGACGGCGATGGCGCACTCATCGACGGCATCTTGCTGCTGCTGGCCCAGAACGGGGTGGACTACTCCATTTTCTGGCGGCGCCTGTCGCATGCCGTCGGTGCAGGCGACTGGGAGCCCGTGCGCGACCTGTTTGCCGACCGCGCTGGCTTTGACCAGTGGTTGCTATCATATTCAGAGCATTTCAGGCATATGAATCGGGCGCATCAGGTCGATTTGATGCTCAAAACCAATCCCAAGTTCGTGCTGCGCAACCACCTGGGCGAACAGGCGATCCGTGCTGCGAAACTTGGCGACTTCGGTGAACTCCAAACCCTGCAGCGGCTGCTGGAGCGCCCGTTTGACGAGCACCCGGGGCATGACGCCTACGCCGCCTTCCCGCCCGACTGGGCGTCTTCCATCGAGATCAGCTGTTCATCATGACCCATCCCATCCAGAAGACTGACGCCGAATGGCAAGCCGTGCTGCGTGAGAAAGGCGCCGAACCTGTGGCCTTCCAGGTCACGCGCCACGCGGCCACCGAGCGCCCTTTCACCGGCAAATACGAGGCCCATTGGGCCGACGGCAGCTACCACTGCATCTGCTGCGGCGCCAAACTGTTCGACTCGGCCACCAAATTCGATGCGGGCTGCGGCTGGCCCAGCTTCTCCGAAGCCATCCCAGGCACCATCACCGAAATTGTGGACCGCAGCCACGGCATGGTCCGCACCGAAACGGTGTGTGCACAATGCGGGGCGCACCTGGGCCACGTGTTTGAAGACGGCCCAGCACCCACCGGGCTGCGGTATTGCATGAACTCGGCATCGCTGGACTTTGAGTCAGGCGACCGCTAAAGCCTCGGATTCTTTGCTGACCCCATGAAAATTCTGATCGATTTCTTTCCCATTCTGCTGTTCTTCGGGGCCTACAAGTTCTACGGCATCTATGTGGGCACTGCGGTGCTCATGGCGGCCACTGCCTTGCAGATGGCCATCATCTACGCCATCGACCGGCGCCTGCAGACCATGCACAAGGTCACGCTGGTGCTGATCCTTCTGTTTGGCACCCTCACGCTGGTGCTGCAGGACGACCGCTTCATCAAGTGGAAACCCACCGTGCTGTACGGAGCGATGTCCATCGCCCTGGCAGTGGCACTGTGGGCGCTCAAGAAGAACTTCCTCAAGATGCTGCTGGGCAGCCAGCTGGATCTGCCCGACACCGTATGGCAGCGGCTGAACGTGGCCTGGATCATCTACTGCGCCTTCATGTCAGCCATCAACGCCTACGTGGTGATGAACTTCAGCACCGAGGCCTGGGTGGACTTCAAGCTCTGGGGCTATGCGTTTCCGCTGGTCTTCCTGGTGGCCCAGGGCATCTACATTGCGCCCCACCTCAAGGGCGACGAGCCCACCACCTGAACGAGCGTGAAACCCATGACCAGCCTCGCAGATCAGATGCACCAGACACTGGCCGACCGTCTCACCCCCAGCCACCTGGAGGTGCTGGACGAAAGCGCCGCCCACGCAGGCCATGCCGGTGCCAACGGCACGGGATTCGGCACCCATTTTCGGGTGCGAATTTCGTCACCTTTCTTTACAGGACGCTCCCGCGTGGCCCAACACCGCCTTGTGTATGATGCGCTGCAAGAATTTATTGACCAAGGCGTTCACGCCCTCGCCATTGAAGTTCTCTGAGCCGGCCCCAAGTCAACAGCTGCCGGATTTCAGCTGGCAAACAACCCCTCATTTTTTTGGATTCCGCATGAAGAAACAGCTCCTGTCCGGCCTCGTCGCCGCTGCCGTGCTGGGCACGTTGGCCCTGCCCGTTTCCGCCCAGAATGTCGCCATCGTGAACGGCAAGGCGGTTCCCAAGGAGCGAGTCGAAGCGCTTAAGCAGCAGGTCGAACGCTCGGGCCGCCCAGTGACGCCCGACATCGAAGGCCAGATCAAGGAAGAAGTCATCGCCCGTGAAATCTTCATGCAGGAAGCCCAAAAGCGCGGTCTGGAAACCTCGGCCGACTACAAGGCCCAACTGGACCTGGCCCGCCAGGCCATCCTGATCCGCGAACTGTTCGCCGACTTCCAGAAGACCAACCCTGTGACGGACGCTGAAGTCCAGGCCGAATACGACAAGTTCGTGGCAGCCAACAGCGGCAAGGAATACAAGGCCCGCCACATCCTGGTGGAAAAGGAAGCCGACGCCAAGGCCATCATCGCTTCCATCAAAAAGGGTGCCAAGTTTGAAGACATCGCCAAGAAGCAGTCGAAGGACTCAGGCTCCGGCGCCAAGGGCGGCGACCTCGACTGGGCCAACCCATCGAGCTACGTGAGCGAGTTCACCGAAGCGCTGGTCAAGCTCGAAAAAGGCAAGATGACCGAAACGCCCGTGAAGAGCCAGTTTGGCTGGCACATCATCCGCCTGGATGACGTGCGCCAGGCAGAGCTGCCCAAGCTCGAAGAGGTCAAGCCTCAAGTGGCGCAGCAACTGCAACAGCAAAAGCTGGCCAAGTTCCAGGAAGACCTGCGCGCCAAGGCCAAGGTGGAATAAGTCAACCGGCCCCCTGCCGATCTAGCGATCTAGCAACAAAAAAACGCGACTTCGGTCGCGTTTTTTTATGGGCGCAACACCATGCGTCTTGCAGCTCCGCAGGTTGAAGCTCAGGCCCGCCCCATCACCCACACCAGGGCCGTCAGCAGTCCGATCATCACCGGCTGGTGGACCATGTAATAGCTCAGGCTCCACCGACCCAACGTCGCCAGAGGCCTCAGCACGCCGGGCAATCGCCATTGCAGCCAGCCCGTGCGCGCGCGCATGGCCCATTGACCAGCGGCGAGCCCCCACCAGAGCACGCCCAACCATGGCAGCACCGGCACATAGTCTTCTGTGAAAGGTTTGCGGGACACCAGCCCCAGCCAATTCAAGGCTCGCCCGTTGAACCAGGGCGCAACATCGGGCCATACCCCCGTCAAAAGCTGCTGCGCGACCCACGGCAAGGCCACAGCCAGCAGTCCGGCGAGCCACAGCCAGCGCCCCCAGCCCGCCGTGCAGCGCGCTATGAGCAACATCACCGCCATGCCATGCAGCACGCCAAAATAGATGAAGCTGGCCGGGAACATCACGAACGACCCCGCAGACACCAGCAGCGCACAAACCGCAATCTGACCCCAGCGTCGCCCAAATCTGGCCCAGCCCTGCCCCTGGTGCAGCGCGATGGCCTGGCCCAACCCCGCGCAGAACAGGAACAGGCTCACGATCAGCGTGCGCTGCGTGGTCCAGAACGGATCCACACGAAAGTTCTGCGGCCACAGGCCAAAGTGGCTCAGATCAAAACAAAAGTGGAACACAGTCATCCACACCATGGCCAGCCCGCGCAGGGCATCAACCGCGTCGTAACGCTGCACTGCAGGCGATTCAGGCGCTTGGGGACGTGATGACAGTGCAGCAGTGGCGACAGAAGGCACGGAGAAGGTCATGGAGATACCAGCAAGCACCGTGCGCGCACACGGCAGGATCGGTACGGATGGGGGCCCATCGGCGATAGGCGCAATGGTACGTAGATTCGGCGAGCCTGCTGGGACTGATGAACCGGTTGCCCCGGCACCGAACGGTGGCAGGCGGGCAAGAAAAAAGGCCTTGCAGCATTTGCTGCAAGGCCTTCAAACATTGGTCGGAGCGGCGGGATTCGAACTCGCGACCCTCTGCTCCCAAAGCAGATGCGCTACCAGGCTGCGCTACGCTCCGACAGCTCGTATTCTAACCCGCCAATTCCCCTGTTTTTGGCTCACCGCCTGCTTTTTTTACTTTTTTTAGAAAGTGGCAGGGCGAGGAGATCGCGGAATGGGACAACAGTGCGTGAACACACCGTGGCAAGAGACGAACCCGAAAAACTATAAACCCGCCCTCGGCCTGCCATGGACCGAGAGCAGCAGGATCAGCGGCTGGAAGGGCCAGGGCCGCGACCGGCGAGGTGACGGAAAGTGATGCGGCCCTTGGTCAGGTCATAGGGCGACATCTCGAGCGACACCTTGTCACCCGCCAGGATGCGGATGTGGTGCTTGCGCATCTTGCCGCCGGTGTAGGCGATCAGTTGGTGACCGTTGTCCAGCGTGACGCGAAAGCGCGAGTCCGGCAAGACTTCCGTGACGGAGCCCTGCATTTCAATGAGTTCTTCTTTGGCCATGTGTTTCTCTATCTCTTCAAAGCAAATGTTCTGTGGTCGGCGCCTGAGCGGTTTTTTGCATTCACCACGGCAACTGCAACGTTGTCGAAACTCGACACACGGTGCATGGCGGGCGGTGGGAGTCGCTGCACCCTGGGCGCAGATCAGGCAGAGGGCCGGGGAGACGGTTTCAATGAACAGGCGTCAGCGCTGTGCAAAGCCTGTCAATTGTACCGCGACAAGCTATGTTTTGCCTATGAGACGCCCGGTGCACCCTGTGGCGCAGGAGCAGCGTCTCTACTTGAGACCTCGGACACGCCGGTTTTTATCGGCCTTGTACCGCAGAGGCCAGGGTACGCACCAGATCGGTCTGGGTGATGATGCCGACCAAGTGATCCACGTCATCCACGATAGGAATGTGATGGTGCCCGCCCTGCGAAAAGAGCGGCACCAGATCCATCGCATGCTGCACCGAGCGCGCCACCTGAACGGGGTGGGACATGATCTCGCCCACTGCCTGGGGTTGCCCGCCACGCCCCATGACCAGCGTGCGCAACCGCTGCCCCAGCCCCTCATGGGTGTCCAGGTTGGCCAACCGCATGAAGTCGGCCACTGTCACGATCCCGATGACCTGGCGCTGGACATCCACCACCGGCAGCGCCTTGATTTGCTGCAACCGCATCAACGCCCAAGCCTCCTTGAGCGACACTCCCACCTCCACAGCGTAGGGGGGACTCGACATGATGTCCGCACACCGCAACTCGCCCAGAGTCCGCTGGAATGCCGCACGGCCCGCCAGGTGCAATAGCCCTTCCAGATCCGCCCGGCTCACGTCGAGCACCTGGTTGTAGTGGGCCAGTGCGGCATCCACGTCCGACGCGGTGAAAGCGCCCTGGCTTGCCGCCTCCCGCGCCGCAACGCGCTGAGGATGTGGGTAGCGGCGCCCCGTCAGACCGTTGTAGACCACTGCGGCGACTAGCAGTAGCACCACGTTGAACAGCACCGGGAATGCCGCGAGGTGCCACCCATCGCCCGAGGTCAACACCACGTACAACGCCATGGCCCCACCGGGAGGATGCAGACAACGCAGCGGCACCATGAGCGCGATGGCCAGCCCCACAGCCACCGCCCCCGCCAGGGCCTTGTCCGAAATCAACGCAGAACAGACCGCCCCCACCAGCGCCGACAAGGTGCTGCCACCCAAAACGGGCCAGGGCTGGGCCAGCGGGCTGGAGGGCATGCCAAACACCAGCACAGCACTGGCCCCCAACGACGCCACCATCCACGGGCCAGTACCAGTGCCCTGTGCCCACCAGCGGCTAAGCCATGCCGTGAGCAGCACACCAACCACCGCCCCCACCACAAAGCGCAGGCGCTCTCGGCCATCGATGCCCAGCGGGGCGGGCCAGAAATGCCGCAGCCACTCGGCCAGGCGCACAGCCAATGGCTGGCGGGACGGTGTCGAAGGGGAAAAGTCGGAAGGAGAAGAAGACATACAGAACAAAAGCGCGATGCGGCCGCAAACGACACCAGAAAGGGCTGACGGCAACGATGCGGACCGCCATACAACGCCCAAGGCAAAAGGCCTGCTGGACCGCCTTTGCAATGAGCGACTGATTGGATGATCTTGCGCCATTGTGCAGGCACCGCCATGGTGCAGGAGCACGGAAGGCCATCGACACCATCGAGCACATCCGAGTCTGGTCGGGACTGGCGAAGCGACTCGCTTCTGGAAACTACCTAGAGCTCAAGCCCGAATCGGCACCTCCAACCCGAAAACACGCTCTATACTGCACAAAAATTGCAAACATGCATTTTAATTCATGCGTCAATTTCTCCCTCCAGTATCAGCCGCCATGGCACCTTATTGTTATGCCACAGCAGGTAGGCCGGATGTCAACGGCATAGCCCCCATGGTCGCAGTGGTCCGCGCTCTCAGCCCCAATCCCACCGCCGGTACGGGTAACCCATAGGTATTCACCACCGAACGCTTGCAGTAAATTACTTTAAGCCTAAACAAAGGAGACAACCCCCATGACCACTCGCCGCCTCGTCATCAGCCGCAGTGCAGCCCTCGTTGGCGCCGCATCCACGGGGCTGCTGCTGCCCTCCATCGTGCGCGCTCAAAGCGGCAAGGTGCGGGTGGGTTTCATGCTGCCCTACACCGGCACCTTCGCCCAGCTGGGCGTTGCCATCGAGAACGGTGTACGACTGGCCATTGACCAGCAGGGCGGCAAACTCGGCGGCCGCGAGATCGAGTGGTTCAAGGTGGACGATGAGTCCGAGCCCAGCAAGGGCGTCGAAAACGCCAGCAAATTGGTACAACGCGACAAGGTGGATGTACTGATCGGCACCGTGCACTCGGGCGTGCAGATGGGCATTCAGAAAGTGGCGCGCGACACCGGCGTGCTCAACCTCATCCCCAACGCGGGCGTGCATGCTGCCACCCGCGCGCTGTGCGCCCCGAACGTGTTCCGCACCTCCTTCAGCAACTCCCAACCCACCCTCGCCTTGGGCAAGGCCATGGTCGAGAAGGGCCACAAAAAGGCGGTCTGGATCACCTGGAAGTACGCCGCTGGTGATGAGGCATTTGAAGGTTTCAAGGACAGCTACACCAAGGCGGGTGGCACCATCATCAAAGAGCTGGGCCTTCCCTTCCCCAACGTCGAATTCCAGGCGCTGCTGACCGAGATTGCCGCGCTCAAGCCCGATGCCGTAGCGTGCTTCTTTGCTGGTGGTGGCGCGGCCAAGTTCATCAAGGATTACGCAGCCGCCGGTCTCAAGGACAAGATTCCGCTGTATGGCTCGGGCTTCCTGACCGAAGGCGTGCTCGACGCCGCGGGCCCTGCCGCCGACGGCATCATCACCACCATGCACTACAGCGACTCGCTGGACACGCCGCGCAACAAGCAATTCCGCCTGGAGTACGCCAAGGCCTTCCGCAGCCAGCCCGACGTGTATGCGGTGCAAGGCTACGACACCGGCCTGCTGCTGGTGCAAGGGGCCAATGCCGTCAAGGGAGATCTGTCTGCCAAGACTGCCGTCATCAAGGCCATGGAAAGCGCCACCATCGACAGCCCGCGTGGCAAGTGGACGATGAGCAAGGCCCACAACCCTGTTCAAGACATCTATCTGCGCCGGGTTGAGAACAAGGAAAACAAGGTGATCGGGGTCGCGGCCAAGGCGCTGGCCGACAGCGGCGCGGGTTGCAGGATGGGATAACACCCCCCTGAGGCGCTGCGCGCCTTCCCCCCGCTCTCGCAGCGCTGCGCGCAGCGGGCAGGGGGACGCAGCCCTCGCTGCGGGGCGGCCCTTGCTCGGCTGCCCTCAATGGGGCCGCGCCAGTTACCAGCTCCACGGGTACATCCCCCGCACAATGCCCCTTTCACCAGTGGCTACCAGCCATATCGGCAGGCCGCCAACATCACCACATTCATGGACTTCGCCACCTTCTTGATCCAGCTGCTCAACAGCGTGCAGTACGGCCTGCTGCTGTTCATGCTGGCGGCCGGGCTCACGCTGATCTTCGGGATCATGGGCGTGGTGAACCTGGCGCACGGCAGCTTCTACATGCTGGGGGCCTATCTGGGCTATTCGCTGTCGGGCCACTTTGGCAGCCTGACGCTGGCCATCCTGGGTGGCGCCGCGCTGGCCGTGATGTTTGGCCTGGCGCTGGAATGGCTGCTGTTTCGCCACTTCTACCACCGTGACCACCTGGACCAGGTGCTGCTGACCTTTGGCCTCATCTACATCTTTGAAGAACTGCGCTCTATCCTGTGGGGCGACGATGTGCACGGCGTGCCCATCCCCAAGATGCTGGACTGGTCGATTCCGCTGACCGACACCCTCTCCTACCCGGTCTATCGACTGTTCATGTCAGCCGTGTGCATCGCACTGGCCGTGGCCCTGTACCTGCTGATCTCCAAAACCCGTCTGGGCATGAAGATCCGCGCGGGGGCCTTCAACCGCGACATGGCCGAGTCGCTGGGCGTGAACATCAAGCTCATCCATGCCATCGTCTTCGCCTTGGGCGTGGGTCTGGCAGCCGTCGCTGGAATGGTGGCTGCGCCCGTGTCCAGCGTGTATCCCAACATGGGTTCGTCGGTGCTCATCATGTGTTTTGTGGTGGTGGTGATTGGCGGCATCGGCTCGGTGCGCGGCGCACTCATTGCGGCGCTGCTGGTGGGCCTTGTCGATACGTTTGGCAAGGTGCTGCTGCCTCAAGTGGCGGGCATGCTGGTCTATATGCTGATGGCGGCCGTGCTGCTGTGGAAACCCGAAGGCCTCTTTAAGCAATGACAATGCCCCCCAAGCTCATCACTTCGTGTATTTCGCTGCCCCCCAAGGGGGCCTTCGCCGCCTTGGGGCGGCCCGGCGGCGGCTCATGAGCACCCCGCGCGCCAATATCGAAGTGCTGCCGCGCAGCGTGCAGTTCGCCCTGGCGCTGGGGCTGGCTGCGTTGCTGCTGTTCCCGGTGGTGGGCAGCGACTTTTATGTGCAGATGGTCACCCGCATGATGATCATGGCCATCTTTGCGATGAGCCTGGATCTGCTGCAGGGCGTGACCGGACTGGTGTCGCTGGGCCATGCCGCCTACTTTGGCGTGGCAGGTTACGCCCTCGCCTTCCTCACCCCCGCCGACATGCCGGTCAGCCTGTGGTGGTCGCTGCCGCTGGCAGTTGCCGCATCCGGGCTCGTGGCACTGGTGATCGGCTTCTTTGTGGTGCGCACCCACGGCATCTACTTCATCATGGTCACGATGGCGTTTGCGCAGATGGTGTTCTACCTTTTCTTCGACAACAAGGTGCTGGGTGGCTCGGACGGGCTGTACATCAACTTCCGGCCTGATGCTTCCGTTTTCGGCTGGCTGCCGTTCGACCTGGAAGGCCGCAAGACCTTCTACTACTTCACGCTGGCGCTGGTGGTGCTGGTCTACGTGCTGCTGCGCCGCCTGCTGTGGAGCCCGCTGGGCCGTGCGCTGGCAGGCATCCGCATCAACGAGCACCGCATGCGCGCCATGGGCTTTGGTACCCGGGGCTACAAACTCACGGCCTTCACCATCGCAGGTGCGCTGGCGGGCTTGGCAGGTTACCTGTGGGGAGCGCAAACCGGGTATGTGAACCCCGAACTGATGGGATTTCACATGAGCGCACACGCGATCATGATGGTCATCCTGGGCGGCATGGGTAACTTTGCGGGGGCCATCGTGGGTGCATTTGCCTTCGAGTACCTGCTGCACGTATTCAAGGACATCAGCAAACACTGGCAACTGTTGATGGGCAGCTTCATCGTGCTGGTGGTGGTGGCCGCGCCGCGCGGGCTGCTGGGCATGTTTGCGCAGCGCAGTGCGGCCAAGTCCGCCGCGCCGGAGGGTTCGCTCCATGGCTGAAGTCCTGTTGTCCGCACAGAAGGTGACCAAGCGCTTTGGCGGCCTGGCTGCCGTCAACGGTGTCTCGGTGGACCTGTGGCGGGGCAAGATCCACGCGGTGATCGGACCGAATGGTGCAGGCAAGTCCACGCTGACCAACCTGCTCTCGGGCGACCTGCCCCCCACCTCGGGCCAGGTGCTGCTGGGCGCCACCGATGTGACCGGCTGGGCGCCCGAGCGCATCTCGCGCCAGGGCCTGGGGCGCAGCTACCAGAAGACCAACATCTTTTTACCGCTCACGGTGCACGAGAACGTGCGCCTGGCGGCCCAGTCGCGCGATGCGCAGCAGCCCTGGAACCCGCTGCGCTGGTGGCCGGACACGCGCTCAGACACTATCAAAAACAGAGCAACCAGCGCACGACTGGAAAGCGCTATCGAGCTGTCTGGCCTCAAAGACCGGCGTACGGCGATTGCGGGAGCCATGAGCCACGGCGAGCAACGCCAGCTGGAAATTGCGATGACCCTGGCCACCGAGCCGCAGGTGCTGCTGCTCGATGAACCCCTGGCCGGCATGGGAGTGGCAGAGGCCGAGCGCATGGTCGAGCTGCTTCAGCGCCTCAAGCCCGCCCACGCGATCATGCTGGTGGAGCACGACATGGATGCCGTGTTCGCACTGGCCGACCGTCTCACGGTCATGGTCAACGGCGAGGTAATTGCGCACGGCACTCCGCCCGAGGTGCGCGCCGATGCCACAGTACAAGCCGCCTACCTGGGGGAGGACCACTGAGATGAGCACGCCCTGGATCGACGCCTGTGGCATCCACACCTTCTACGGCAGCAGCCACATCCTGCACGGCATTGATTTCACCGTGGGCCAGGGCGAGACCATCGGCCTGATGGGGCGCAACGGCATGGGCAAGAGCACCCTGCTCAAGTCGCTGATGGGCCTGGTCAAACCCCGCGCAGGCAGCGTGGCCGTAGCGGGCCGCGACATGACGGGCAAACCGCCCTACGAGGTCGCGCGCCTGGGCATTGCCTACGTGCCCGAAGGCCGAGGCATCTTCGGCAACCTGAGCGTGGTCGAGAACCTGCAGATGGCCGCCCGCGCAGGCACACGCGGCCAGCGCGACTGGACCTACGAACGTGTGCTGGAGACCTTCCCGCGCTTGAAAGAGCGCCTGGGCCATGGCGGGCAGCAGCTCAGCGGCGGCGAGCAGCAGATGCTGACCATCGGCCGCGCGCTGATGACCAACCCCGATGTGCTCATCCTCGACGAAGCCACGGAGGGCCTGGCGCCACTCATTGCCCGCGAAATCTGGCGCATCTGCAGCCTCATCAAAGACAGCGGCATCAGCAGCGTGATCGTGGACAAGAACTGGAAACACGTCACGCAGATCACCGACCGCAACGTCATCCTCGTCAAGGGCCAGGTGGTGTTTGACGGGAGCTCAGACGCGCTGCACGCGGAGCCGCTGTTGCTGGAGCAGTACCTCGGGGTATGACCTGTGCGGGCAGCGCTGCCCCGCCGATAGAATCGTCCGCTTTCGTCTTCGAGGGGTTCGCCCGTGTCTGATCGCCTGGCAGTTCTGCCGCAATACCTCCTGCCCAAACAGGCACTGACCACACTGGCTGGCAAGTTTGCATCGGCCCGGCTGGGCGGCCTGACCACGGCGGTGATCCGTCGCTTTGTCGCCCGCTACAACGTCAACATGGCCGAGGCGGCCAACCCCGACATTGCCAGCTACGCATCGTTCAACGACTTCTTCACGCGTGCGTTGAAGCCCGGCGCCCGCCCGCTGGCCCAGGCCGACCTGATCTGCCCCGTGGACGGTGCCATCAGCCAGTTTGGCCCCATCGCCAAAGACCAGATCTTCCAGGCGAAGGGGCACACCTACTCCACCACCGCACTGGTGGGTGGCGATGCAGCCGCAGCAGCCCGCTTTGACAACGGCCACTTCGCCACGCTGTACCTGAGCCCGCGCGACTACCACCGCATCCATATGCCCTGCGCAGGCGAGCTCACGCGCATGGTGCATGTGCCGGGTGATCTGTTTTCAGTGAACCCCACCACGGCACGCGGCGTGCCGGGCCTGTTTGCACGCAACGAGCGTGTGGTGTGCTTTTTTGAATCGGCCCAGGGGCCGTTTGTGCTGGTGCTGGTGGGTGCCACCATTGTGGGCAGCATGGCCACCGTGTGGCATGGCCAGGTCAACCCGCCACGCACGGGCACGCTGCGGCAGTGGGATTACACCAAGGGGCAGGTCAGCCTGCAGCAGGGTGAGGAGATGGGCCGCTTCTTGCTGGGATCCACCGTGGTGATGCTGTTCCCGGCAGGGCCGCTGCCATTCAACCCACAGTGGGCCCCCACACGGCCCATCCAACTGGGCGAGGCCATGGCGACGCGCGCGGCGGGCTGACCGGCTGACTCTTTTTTACCCCTCCGCTGCGCGGCGGGGAGTGACTTAGAACCTGTCTGGAACGCGCGTGAGATGAAAGGCCGTAGGCGTCACCTCAAGGGAATCCGGGTGCACGGGCTCCTCGTGGCCCACCAGGTAGATCATCAGCGCATTGCGGCGCACCACCACGTGGCTCACGGTTTCGCGCTGATGGTTCCATTGCACAAAGGCACCGGGCTTGAACAGGGGCATGTAGTAGTAGGCGGTGGGGTCCATGGCGTGCGGCTCCTCCCGCTACAACGGGCCGGTGCGTAAGCGCGTGCCCGAACGGCGGTCCATGGCGGACCGACCGGCCCATACTAGCACCGATAACCCCTGGAGGGACGCACCCTTCAAGCCGATTGCGCTGCCGCAAAGGCCAGCGTGGCCTGCAGCATGCGGCGCAGGTGCGGCTGCACGCCTGCCGCCACGTCGGGCAGGTAGTCAAACGGCAAGGCCTCCTGCATGTAGCTGCACTGCGTCATCTCCAGCTGCACCGCGTGAATGTTCTGCTCTGGCTGGCCATAGTGGCGCGTGATGTGCCCGCCCTTGAAGCGACCGTTGAGCACGGCGGTGTAACCCTTGGCCTCTTTGGCAATGGACAGCAGTTCATGCGCCAGCGCCGGGTCGCAGCTTTCGCCATTGGCCGTGCCCAGGTTCAGGTCGGGCAGCTTGCCTTCAAAAAAGCGCGGCAGCACCGAGCGGATCGAGTGGGCATCCCACAGCACGGCCACGCCATGCTGGGCACGGATGCGGTCGAGTTCGGCGCGCAGTTGCGCGTGGTACGGCGCCCAAACCGCATCGCGCCGCGCAGCCACCTCGGCGTCATCGGGCACGTCACCATGGGCGTAGATGGGCGTGTCATCAAAGGTATCGACCGGGCACAGGCCGGTGACGCTCTGGCCCGGGTACAGGCTGGCGCCATCGGGCGGGCGGTTCAGATCGACCACATAACGCGAGTGCGTGGCCACGAGGATGGAAGCCCCCATGTCTTTGGCAAACGCGTACAGCCGTTCCATGTGCCAGTCGGTATCGGGCACCTGGCGGGCCTCGTCCGTAAAACGTGCCGCGAGCGCCGCAGGCACATGGGTGCCTGCATGGGGCATGGACACCAGCAGCGGCGCGGTGCCGGGGTAGAAGACAAAAGGTGGTGGAGAGGTATCGATCATCACAGGTTCAAGGGTATGGATTCAATCTGGCGCTACGGTGGCCGAACGCGCGGCCACGAACGCATCGGCCGCCGCATCATGCAGCGCATGTCGGCCGCTGGCGATGCGCCGCTGGCCCGCCACCCACACGCTGTCGATGGCAGACGTGCGGTGGCTGCCGAACACGTGGGCCGACAACATGCTGTGTGCGGGCAGATCGCGCAGCGCCACATGCTGCGCGTCCAGCGCCACCAGGTCGGCCTGCTGGCCCACGGCCAGCCCGGCAATGGCCCGGCCTGCGGCCTGAGCCCCACCCTGCAAGGCCTGCAGCGTCATGGCGGTGGCCACCTCGGGTTGGGCCGGGGTGGCCAGCACATTGCGCTGGCGCAGCGTCAGACGCTGGCCGTATTCGAGCATCAGCAGCTCCTCGGCTGCGTTCACGCAGGCATGGCTGTCCGAGCCCACGCCCCAGCACCCGCCGTGCTGCAGCCACAGCGGCATGTCAAAAATGCCATCGCCCAGGTTGGCTTCCGTCGTGGGGCAGATGCCCGCCACGGCGCCCGTGCGGGCAGCGTCGGCGTATTCCTGCGGGGTCATGTGTGTGGCGTGCACCAGGCACCAGCGCTCGTCCACCGGAGCGTGGTCGAGCAGCCACTGCACGGGGCGCTGGCCGCTCCAGGCGACGCAGTCCTGAACCTCTTGCGTCTG
This sequence comes from Acidovorax benzenivorans, assembly GCF_028680575.1. Classification (GTDB taxonomy): domain Bacteria; phylum Pseudomonadota; class Gammaproteobacteria; order Burkholderiales; family Burkholderiaceae_C; genus Acidovorax; species Acidovorax benzenivorans. Next base: position 88,051 of record NZ_JAPCKI010000018.1, read on the forward strand.
CTCGGCAATGTGGATGTGGATCGGGGCCTGGGGGTTGAGCGCCGCGAGGCCCTGCGCCGCTGCCATCAGGCTGTCGGGCGGCACAGCACGCAACGAGTGCGGAGCCAGGCCCAGACCAGCCCTTTGCGCTTGTGCCACGGGCGCAAGGCGCTCCAATAATGAGAGCATGTTGTCCGTGCTGCGGATGAATCGGGCCTGGTCCGCACGCGGTGGCTTGGCGCCAAAACCGCTGGTCTGGTACAGCACCGGCAGCAGCGTGATGCCCATGCCTGCGTTCTGCGCAGCGCGCAGCAGTGCCAACGACAGCGTGGCATCGTCGGCATAGGGCGTGCCGCCTTGGTCGTGGTGCACGTAGTGGAACTCGCACACACTGGTGTAGCCAGCCTCCAGCATCTCCACGTACAGCCAGGTGGCAATGGCCTCCAGCGCCTGCGGCGTGATGCGCGCGGCAAAGCGGTACATCAGGTTGCGCCAGCTCCAGAAGCTGTCTTCTGCCTGGCCCCGGTATTCGGTGAGCCCCACAAACGCGCGCTGGAAGGCGTGCGAGTGCAGGTTGGGCATGCCGGGCAGCAGCGGGCCAGGCGCCCGAGCCACTCCCGCAGGGGCGATGCTGCCAGGGGTGACCTGGGTGATACGCCCTGCCCCATCCCACTCGATCAACACATTGCGCGCCCAGCCGGTGGGCAGCAGTGCGTCAGTGGCAAACAGTTGGTGCGTCATGGCAAGACTCCGTGAATGCGCCCTTGCCGCACGATGGTGCAGGCGGGCTTGTGCCCCAGCCAGTACGCCAGTTCGGCCGCCTCGCCCACAGGCCACAGCACAAAATTGGCGGGCCTGCCGGAGGCGATAAGGCCGTGGGTGTGCTGCAAACCCAGCGCACGTGCGGCATGGGTGGTGATGCCCGCCAGCGCCTCGGGCACCGTCAGGCGGAACAACGTGCAGGCCATGTTGGCCATGAGCAGCAGGCTAAGCGCTGGCGATGTGCCGGGGTTGTGGTCGGTGGAGACGGCCATGGGCACGCCCGCATCGCGCAACTGCGCGATGGGCGGCAAGTGCGTATCGCGCAGCGTGTAGTAGGCGCCGGGCAGCAGAACGGCCACGGTGCCTGCGGCTTTCATCGCAGCAATGCCGTCGGCCGACAGGTGTTCGATGTGGTCACACGACAGCGCACCGTAGCGCGCTGCCAGCGCTGCGCCGCCCATGTCTGACAGTTGCTCGGCATGCAGCTTGACGGGGATGCCCAGCTTTTGCGCGGCCTGGAACACCTGCTCGGTTTCGGCCAATGTGAAGGCGATGCGTTCGCAGAACACATCGACCGCATCCACCAAGCCCTCGGCCGCCAGCGCGGGCAGCATTTCGTGGCAGACCAGATCGATGTAGTCCTGGCTACGCCCCGCATACTCGGGCGGCAGCGCATGCGCGCCGAGGAAGGTGGTGCGCACCGTCACCCCCAACGCCTCGCCCAAACGGCGGGCCACACGCAACTGCTTGCGTTCGTGCTCCAGCGCCAAGCCGTAGCCGGACTTGATCTCGATGGCGCACACGCCTTCGTCCAACAAGGCCTGCAGGCGCGGCACGGCCAGGGCGAACAGTTCGTCCTCGGTGGCCTCGCGCGTGGCGCGGACGGACGACACGATGCCCCCGCCTGCCTTCGCCACCTCTTCATACGTAGCGCCTGCCAGTCGCATGGCAAACTCGTTGGCGCGTTGCCCGCCGTACACCAGATGGGTGTGGCAATCGACCAGGCCGGGGGTGGCGATAGCGCCCTGGCCGTCAAAGCGGGGCAAAGCGGCAAAGGCCGTTGGCACCTGGGCTTGGGGCCCCACCCACTGCACCACGCCCCCCTGCACCACCACACACGCCAGCGCGCCCTCGGGCACCGGCACATCCGCCACCCACAACGTGGCCACGGGCCGCAGGCCCAGCCACACGCCGTCGGCGCTGGGCGCTGACGAGAGCGTCGAGATCACTCCCTGCCTGTTGCCGTTTGCTGCTGTATTCATGGATTGATTTGCTATCTTTTATATAGCTACAAGCGCATATTCCACAAGCGCAAGCAGCCAATTTTTTTCAAATTATGTTGCAGTGGCCGTGTGCAGGGCCACCCAGGCCAGCACCGGCGCATCGTCGGCGGACGCGGCCCCGGTTGCGCCGCGCACAGGGGTGATGGACCGAGCCACCTCGCCCCCCCCATCCACCCACCACACGCCCTGCCCCGCCGTCAGCACCTGCGGTACCTTGCCGTCGGGCTCCTCCCACCGCCAGGCGCCTTGCAGCACCATGCACAGGCCTGCAGCAGCACCCGCTGCGGGCGGCAGCGCATCGCGCACCACCTGCAACGCACCTTGCCATGCACCCCGACGCAGCATGAGGTTGAAGTCGGTGGAGACACCGCCCAGCATGTGGCAGTCCACCGGCTCTTCGCCAGAGAACGCCAAGGGTTGCCAGCGCTGGGCCAGCGCATGCTGCCACTGCCCGACTGCGCCCTGCAGGTGCACACCATCCCCCTCCAGCAGCATGATCTGCCGGTCCACCCCCGGAAAAGCCGAGAACGGCCCAGAGCGCGCAATGGTCGCCACACTCACGCGCCATTCAAAACGATCCATGCCCGCGCCCAGCGGCCAGCACACCAGCTCACGCGTGCTGCCGCCACCGTTCTTCCACGGCACTGGGGGCGTGGTGGCCAAGTCCAGAAACTGCATCACGCCAGTTCACCCCTCAGCCTGTCATTGCCGTCCACCAGCAGCGGGAACAGCGGGTGGTCCATGGCGGCCCCTGCGGGCAGCTCATCGGCCAGGCCCGGAAACTCGGGCGAGGTCTTCCAAGGCCGGGGCGCGTGGCGTGTGTCGTCGCCCAAAAACCGCACCGAGAACACGCGGCGCCGGTTGGTGCCCTCCACCCCGCCTGACGCATGCAGCGTGAGCATGTGAAAACACACCACGTCGCCGGGCTCGATCTCCCAACCCACGATGGGAAAGGCGTCGCGGCGGGCCTCGACATCGGGCAGGTCTTGCAGGCTGCCTTCAGGGAACCACTTCGCCTGGTTGTCCATGAAGGTGCGCGGCATGAGCCACGGCCCCTTGTGCGAACCGGCCACGAATTCGAGCGTGGCGGCACGGGATACCGGGTCCACCGGAATCCACATGCTGATGTTCTGCAGGCCGTCGATGTTGTAGTACGGCTGGTCCTGGTGCCACGGCGTGCGCTGGCGCGTGCCCGGCTCTTTCACCAGCACATGGTCGTGGTACAGCCGCACGGTGCGCGACTGCATGAGCCGCTGGGCAGCCAGGGCCAGCGGGGTTTCGTGCACGAAGCGGCCAAACTGCGGGATGTCCTGCCAGTTGCAAAAGTCCTCGAAGAACCGGCCCGGGTCGTCGGGCCGGCTGGCCACCTTGGCACGCGGGCTGGGCGCGGCCAGGTTGGCGTCGATGCCTTCGCGCAGCAGCGCTACCTCTTCGGGCGTGAGCAGCTGTTTGATGCACAGGGCGCCGTCACGGTCAAAGCGGGCAATGTCGTCTTCGGTCAGGCGTGCCTGCAAACGCTGGTGAAAGCGCTCTTGCAGGCGCGGGTCCATGGCGGGTGATAGCGAGGGCATGCGGGCTTGTCTCCTGTTGTGTTGTTGACCTTCGTCGTGCACCACGCCACACCCGGCCTCAGGCGCGGGTCAGCACGGCCTGCAGGAAGGAGCGCGTGCGCTCCTGCGTGGGGTTGGTGAAGATGGTGGCGGGCAAGCCTGCCTCGATGATGCCGCCGCCGTCCATCACCACCACCACGTCGCCCACCTCGCGTGCAAAGTCCATCTCGTGCGTCACGACCATCATGGTCATGCCTTCGCTGGCCAGCAGCTTCATGACCTGCAGCACCTCGCCCACCAGCTCGGGGTCGAGCGCCGACGTGGGCTCGTCGAACAGCATCACGCGCGGTTCCATGGCCAGCGCGCGGGCAATGGCTACACGCTGCTTTTGCCCACCCGACAGGCTGGCGGGCATGGCCCCAGCCTTGTGCGCCAGGCCCACCTTGGTCAGCAGGGCCTGGGCACGCTCCTCGGCCTCCTTGCGCGAGAGGCCGCGCAGCTTGCGCGGGCCCAGCGTGACGTTGTCGAGCACCGACAGGTGTGGGAACAGATTGAACGACTGGAACACCATGCCCACTTCTTCGCGCAGGGCGTTGAGGTCATGGTCCGGCAGCATGCGGCCGTCCTGCACCAGCGTGCGGCCGCAGATCTCCACCGAACCGCCCTCGGGCTGCTCCAGGCCGTTGCAGCAGCGCAAAAAGGTGCTCTTGCCCGAGCCACTGGGCCCGATGACCACCACCACTTGCGACGGCAACACATCAAAGTCGATGCCGTTCAGCACCACATGGTTGCCGAACGACTTGCGCAGTCCGCGAATGCGCACGATGGGCTCTGCGGCCGGGCCCGCTCCGTTCACGACAGACGACTTCTTCATTGCACCATCCCCCCGGCACGAAGGCGCAACTCCATGCGACGCAGCACCAACGAAGTGACACCCGTGAGGATGAAATACACCACCGCAATCGCCAGGTACACCTCCAGCGAACGGTACGACACACTGATGATCTTCTGCCCCTCATGCATCAGGTCATGGATGGTGAGCAGCGACACCAGTGCCGAGTTTTTTATGAGTGCGATGAATTCATTGCCCAGCGGCGGAATCATGCGCACCACGGCCTGCGGCAGCACCACGGTGCGCATGGCCAGGCCCGACGACATGCCGATGGAGCGCGCTGCCTCCATCTGCCCCTTGTCGATGGACTGGATGGCGCCGCGCACCACCTCGGACACATAGGCGCCCGAGTAGATGCCCAGGCCGATCACGCCGCACACAAAGGCGGGCAACAGAATGCCGAACTGCGGCAGGCCAAAGAACAGGATGAACAGCTGCACCAGCAGCGGCGTGCCACGAATCGCGGCCACATAGGCGGTGCACAGGGCGTAGACCACCCGGCGCTTGGGGTTCAGGCGGCCAATGCCCACCAGCAGGCCCATGACACAGCCCAGCAGCAGCGAGGCAGCCGTGATTTCCACAGTGACCAGCGCGCCCGCCAGCAACTGGGGCAACCCGGCCCAGACAGGAGAAAAATCGAGTTCCATGGCTCAGTTCGGCAACGGTCAGTGGGTCAGGGGCTTACTTGGCAGCGCTGTTGCTAAACCACTTCTTGACGATGGCCGCATAGGTGCCGTCGGCCTTGAGCTTGGTGATGGCGCCGTTGACGGCCTTCGTCAGCTCGGGCGTGTCTTTGCGCAGTGCCATGCCGTACTCTTCGGTGGTGAGCTGCTCATCGAGCACACGCAGGCCGGGGCGGGTACGCACGTACTGGAACGCGGCTGGCTTACCGGTCACGGCGGCATCGGCGCGGCCAATGTCCACCAGGTTGAACATTTCCTGGTTCTTCTCGACCTCGACGCGCTGCACCTTGGGGAATTTTTCGGTCAGGTACGCCACCGACTTGGTGCCCACCTGCACGCTGACTTTCTTGCCATCCAGGTCGGCCAGCTTGTTGATGGCCTTGTTGTCGGCCTTCACCATCACCACCAGGCCACCGGCGTAGTAAGAGTCGGTGAAGTCCACCACCTTCTTGCGCTCGTCGGTGATGTAGATGGCCGATACCGCCATGTCAAAACGCTTGGAGATCAGACCGGGAATCAGGCCCTTGAAGTCGATGTCCACCCATTCGACCTGCTTGCCCATGGTCTTGGCAATCGCTTCCACCAGCTCGACGTCAAAGCCCGTGCGTTTGCCGTTCTCGACAAACTCCATGGGCGGAAACGTGGCATCGGTGCCCACACGCAAGACGTTGTCTTGGGCCTGTGCACCCGCGGTGCAAAAAGCTGCGGCGGCCAGGCTGGCCAGAAGAAGGTTGCGACGAAGGTTCATGGTGAAAGCTCCTGGGGAGGGGTGAGGGAAATCAGGGAGAAGTGAGCTGGCGGGAGATGCGCGCCGCGGCAACGACAGCCATGCCGGTGAGCGCGGCCTCCTGCCCCTGGGCTCGCAAGATCGGGGCCATCAGGGTGATGGCTCCGGCGGCCTGCCGGGGAGAGCCGAACACGGGCACGCTGACGCCCCAGACACCGGCATCCACCTCACCAGTGCTGACGGCGTAGCCAGCCTTGGCAATGCCTTCCAGCTCGGTCAGCGCCGCCTGGCGCTCGGTGGTGCCTGCGCCGTAGTGCAGGTCCAGAATGGCATTGCGCGTGACCGGGGCCACATGGGCGAGCAGGCACTTGGCAGAAGCACCAGCGCGCAGCGGCACGCTGCGCCCTTTTTCAAACGAGCAGCGCAGGGCCTGCGTGCTGTCCACCATGTCCAGGCACACCACGCTGTCGTTCACGGCCACCACCAGCCCCACGCTTTCATGGGACTGCCGGGCCAGGGCCTGCATGTCCGGCCGCGCGTGGTGCACCAGGTGCGACGCCATGTCAAAGCCCAGGGCCAGTTGCAGGCTCAGCGGCCCGGGCGCGTAGTGCCCGCTGCTCTCCAGCACAAAGCCCCACAGCTTGAGCCGTGCGAGCTGCCGGTACAGCGTGCTGCGCGCCAGGCCCGTGGCCTCCACCAGCTCGGCGGCCGACATGGGCTGGCCATGCTGCGCCAGCACCGCCAGCACGTGCAGAACACGGTCGGCGGCGGCAACGGAGGTCGGTCCACGGGTGGGCATGGACTCAGTATCAAAGGATTGCAGCTGCATTCAAACCCAACATTCCCACCGAATGGGAATGCCGTTCCCTTTTTTCACATCCCTGTCACACCTCCTTGCTGACGCTGTTTCACTTCACCATGGGCAGCTTCAGGCCCTGCTTCTTCGCCGTTTCCACGGCCAATTCATACCCCGCATCGGCATGGCGCATCACGCCGCTGCCGCAGTCATTGACCAGCACGCGCGCCAGGCGCTCGGCCGCCGCATCAGTGCCATCGGCCACGATGACCATGCCCGAGTGCTGCGAGTAGCCCATGCCCACGCCGCCGCCGTGGTGCACGCTGACCCAGGTTGCGCCGCCTGCGGTGTTGAGCAGCGCATTGAGCAGCGGCCAGTCGCTGACGGCGTCGGTGCCGTCCTTCATGGCTTCGGTCTCACGATTGGGGCTGGCCACGCTGCCGGTGTCCAGGTGGTCGCGGCCGATGACGATGGGTGCCTTCAGCTCGCCGCTCTTGACCATCTCGTTGAAGGCCAGGCCCGCGATGTGGCGCTCGCCCAGGCCCAGCCAGCAGATGCGCGCGGGCAGGCCCTGGAAGGCGATGCGCTCGCCCGCCATGTCGAGCCAGCGGTGCACGTGCTGGTTATCAGGGAACAGCTCCTTGATCTTGGCGTCGGTCTTGCGGATGTCCTCGGGATCGCCCGAGAGCGCCACCCAGCGGAACGGGCCCTTGCCTTCGCAGAACAGCGGGCGGATGTAGGCGGGCACGAAGCCGGGGAAGTCGAACGCGTTTGCCACGCCTTCGTCGAACGCCACTTGGCGGATGTTGTTGCCATAGTCCACTGTGGGGATGCCCATGGCCTGGAAGTCGAGCATGGCCTGCACGTGCACGGCGCAGGAACGGGCTGCGGCCTTCTTCAGGACTTCGTGTTGCGCCACATCCTGCTGCGCCGCGCGCCATTGCTCCACCGTCCAGCCGCTGGGCAAGTAGCCGTTGACCAGATCGTGGGCCGAGGTCTGGTCGGTGACCAGGTCGGGCTTCAACCCACCCGCCTGGGCGCGCTTCACCAGTTCGGGCAGCACATCGGCCGCGTTGCCCAGCAGCGCGATGGAAATGGCCTCCTTGGCCGCCGTGTGTTGCTGAATGAGTTCGATCGCATGGTCAATGTCACGCGCCTGCTTGTCCACATAGCGCGTGCGCAGGCGAAAGTCGATGCTGCTTTGCTGGCACTCGATGTTGAGCGACACCGCGCCCGCAAACGTGGCGGCCAGCGGTTGTGCACCGCCCATGCCGCCCAGCCCGGCTGTGAGAATCCACTTGCCCGCCAGCGAGCCGCCGTAGTGCTGACGCCCGGCTTCGGCAAAGGTCTCGTAGGTGCCTTGCACGATGCCCTGCGTGCCGATGTAGATCCAGCTGCCCGCAGTCATCTGGCCGTACATGAACAAGCCCTTCTGGTCCAGCTCGCTGAAGTGCTCCCAGTTGGCCCACTTGGGCACCAGGTTGGAGTTGGCCAGCAGCACGCGCGGTGCGTTGGCGTGGGTCTTGAACACGCCCACGGGCTTGCCAGACTGGATGAGCAGAGATTCGTCCTCGTTCAAGTCTTTGAGTGAGGCGAGGATCTGGTCATAACACGCCCAGTTGCGCGCGGCACGGCCAATGCCGCCGTACACCACAAGGTCCTGCGGGCGCTCGGCCACCTCGGGGTCCAGGTTGTTCTGGATCATGCGGTAGGCGGCCTCGATGAGCCAGTTTTTGCAGGTGAGCTGGCTGCCGCGCGGTGCGCGGACCACGCGGCTGGCGTCGTGGCGCGGGTCGGTGTTGGAGGAAGCTGCGGCAGCGATGATGGCGTCGTTGGCGTTCATGGTGGGCTCCTGGTAATCGATGGGTGGGAAGTTAGATGGATCAGGCGTGGCTGGGCAGACATTGCGTGAGCGCTACAGGCCATGCGGACTGCTGGGCCCATTCGCGCATGGCTTCGATGTCGGTGGCGAGGAAGCGGTCTTGCTCCAGATAGGCCACGCGCTGGCGGATGGCGGCGAACTGGTTCTCGATGAGTGGCGAGGATTTCAGGTGACGGTCGAACTCCATGCCCTGCGCTGCGGCCATGGCCTCAATGCCGACCATCACGGCTGCATTGCGCACCATGTCGCCCAGGCGCCGCGCACCGTAAGTGGCCATGGAGACATGGTCTTCCTGGTTGGCCGATGTGGGCAGGCTGGTCACGCTGCTGGGGTTGGCCAGGCACTGGTTCTCGGCAGCCAGCGCGGCGGCGGTGACCTGCGCGATCATGAAGCCGGAGTTCACGCCGCTGTCGCGGATCAGGAACGCAGGTAGGCCCGACAGGCCGGGGTCGAGCAGCAACGACAGGCGGCGCTCGGAGATGGCCCCGATCTCGGCCACGGCCAACGCGATGATGTCGGCCACAAAGGCCACGGGCTCGGCGTGGAAGTTGCCGCCAGAGATCACGTCGCCGTTGTCAAAGACCAGGGGGTTATCGGACGCCGCATTCGCCTCGATGGTCAGCACGCGCGCGGCATGGTGCAGGTTATCGAGGCACGCGCCCATCACCTGCGGCACGCAGCGGATGGAGTATGGGTCCTGCACTCGGCCGCAGTTCGGGTGCGAGGGGTCGATGGCGCTACCGTCCAGCAGCGCGCGCACGGCGGCGGCCACGGCGATCTGCCCGGCCTGGCCGCGTGCCTCATGGATGCGCGCATCAAACGGCTTGACCGATCCCTTGATGGCTTCGAGCGACAGACAACCTGCGACCAGTGCGGCAGCAAACACGCTCTCTGCCCCGAACAAACCGGCCAGCGCGAGCGAGGTGGACACCTGTGTGCCGTTGAGCAGCGCCAGCCCTTCCTTAGGGCCCAGCACAAACGGCTGCAAACCGATGGAACGCATGGCCTCGGCGCCCGACACCACCGTGCCATCCACCTTGGCCTGCCCTTCACCAATCAGCACGCAGGCCAGGTGCGCCAGCGGCGCCAGATCGCCGGAGGCCCCCACCGAGCCCTTGGCCGGGATCACGGGCAGCACATTGGCATTGGCCATGGCCAACAGCGCATCCACGATCTCGGGACGGATGCCCGAATGGCCACGCGCGAGGCTGATGGCCTTGGTGGCCAGGATGAGGCGCACCACGTCGTCCGGCAATGGATCGCCCGTGCCCACGCTGTGCGACAGCACCAGGTTGCGCTGCAGCTCGGCCAGGCGCTCGTGGGCTATCTTGGTGCTGGCCAGCTTGCCAAAGCCGGTGTTGATGCCATAGACCACCTGGTCTTCATCGACGATACGCTGCACCGTGGCCAGCGACGCCTGCATGAGGGCGCGTGCCGACGGGTCCAGCGACAGCTGCACGGGCGCGGCGTGGATGCTGCGCAGTTCAGCCAGCGCGACGCGGCCGGGGTGCAAGGTCAGGGAGGATGCGGTGGTTTTTGTCATGGCGTTGATCCTGTATATACAAGTAGGTACAAGCGAAAAAATTCAGGGCTTTTGGCGAAAATCTTTCAACCGGCGACGGGGTTGCCGTCGGCTCGGAAGCGGCTGCCCAAACGGTATCGGGTCGCGGGGTGCAAACAGCGCACCACGGTAATCGGCACCCCGCGCGACCAGGTGCGGCGGGTGAGCAGCAAGCACGGCTCTTGCGGAGACATCTCCAGCAGCGTAGCTTGCTCGGCGGTGGGCATGACGGCGTCAACTACATGCTCGATCTGGTCGAACGGCACGTTGCGCACCAGGTACTCGGAAGGCTGCAGCAGCGTGAAGTCCTGCACAGCAAACTGGGGCACCTGGCGCGGGTTCACATGGCGGTCTTCCAGTTGCACGGGCAGGCCGTCTTCGCGGTGGATACACAGCGAATGGAACACCGACTCCCCCGTGCGCAGGTCCAGCGCGGCCGCCACCTCCAGCGTGGCGGAGGTGCGTTCCACAGTGAGCACATCGCAGCGGTAGTCGTGCCCGCGCTGGCGGATCTCGCTGGCCAGGTTGGCGATCTGCAGCAGCGTGGACTGGGGTTTGTCTTCGGCCACAAAGCTGCCCACACCGGCCACCCGCACGATGCGGCCCTGCTCCACCAGCTCGCGCAGTGCACGGTTCACCGTCATGCGCGAGATGCCGAACTGGGTGACCAGCTCGTTCTCGGACGGCAGGCGGTCGCCCGCGCGCCAGATGCCCTCCTGGATCTTGCGCGAGATATGGTCCTTGATCTGCTCGTACAGCGCCATGGCTTGTGCGGGCGCAGCCACCACCGCTGCCACGGCCTTGGTGGGCTGAGCACTGCGGGGCGCAGTGGCTATGGTGCGGCGGGAAGGACGGGCGCTCATAAGGGGAAGCAGTCAGTCAGGCTCAATGCAAGTCAGCCGCCATGGATTCGGCGCGGATTTCTTCCGTCAAACGCGCCTTGAGGTCCATGAACTCGGGGCTGGTCTTGATCGTGTAATGGCGCGGATGCGGCAAGTCCACAGCCAGCTCGGTCTTGATGCGGCCGGGCCGGGCGCTGAACACAGCCACGCGGTTGGCCATGAAGATGGCTTCGTCGATGTCGTGGGTGACGAAGAGCACGGTCTTGCGCTCGGCCTCCCAGATGCCGAGCAGCAGCTCTTGCATGAGCACGCGGGTCTGGTTGTCGAGCGCGCCGAAGGGCTCGTCCATCAGCAAGATCTTGGGGTCGTTGGCCAGGGCGCGCGCAATGGCGGTGCGCTGCTGCATGCCGCCCGACAGCTGCTTGGGAAAGTGCTGCTCGAAGCCGCGCAAGCCCACCTTGGCGATGAAGTACGCGGCGCGCTCTTTTTGCTGCGCCTCGGGCATGCCGCGCTCGCGCAAGCCAAAGCGGATGTTCTGCTCGATGGTGAGCCAGGGGAACAGCGTGTAGCTCTGGAACACCATGCCACGCTCGGCGCCGGGGCCTTCGACGGGTGCGCCGTCGAGCAACACACGGCCACTGGTGGCGTGGTCCAGACCCGCCACGATGCGCAGCAGCGTGGATTTGCCGCAACCCGAAGGGCCCAGGATGGTGACGAAGTCGTTGTCACGCACTTCAAAATCGACCGGCTGCAGCGCCTGCGTGCGCTGGCCTTTAGCGGTCTCGAACACGCGCGAGACGGCTTGAATGGATACGCGGCTCATCGCACAAAACTCCAGGCAAACAGACGGTGGTTGAGCGCCTTGAAGGCGAAATCGGACACCAGCCCGATGAGGCCGATGATGATGATGCCGAAGATGATCTGGCCGGTGTTGAGCAACGACTGGCTGTCGGTGATCATGTGACCGATACCACTGGACGAGCCGATCAGCTCGGCCACGATGACATAGGTCCAGGCCCAGCCCAGCACCAGGCGCAGGGTCTCAGCAATCTCAGGGGCGGCGCCCGGGATGAGCACGCGGGTGACGATGCCCTTGTGGCCCGCGCCCAGCGTGTAGGCAGCCTCGACCAGATCGCGCCGCGCGCCGCCCACCGTCACGGCGACCATCAGCGTGATCTGGAAGACCGAGCCGATGAAGATGACAAGGATCTTCTGCGCCTCGCCAATGCCCGCCCACAGGATGAGCAGCGGAATGAAGGCCGACGCGGGCAGGTAGCGGCAGAACGAGACGAAGGGCTCAAAGAAGGCCTCAATGCCCTTGTAGGCACCCATCGCAATACCCAGCGGCACGGCGATGACGGCGGCCAGGATGAAGCCGCCGAACACGCGCCACACCGTCATGCCGATGTCCTTGTGAAAGCCGTATTCGCTGAACAGCAGCCAGCCTTCCTTGGCCATGGTGACAGGGCTGGCCAGGAAGGTGGGCGACACGAAGCCGCCCAGCGTGAAGAACGCCCATACCAGCACGAACAACACAAAAAAACCGAAGCCCAGCAGCCAACGGGCGCGGGCGGTCACAGGCTCCAGCGGAGCCAGTGAACGCCGCCGCACAGGGGCTTTTGGCTCGGTAACGGACAGGGGTTGCACGGCAGACATGGCGCGTTCTTCTTCCAGTTTTTTTACTTGATGAAGCTCGCGTCGAACGTCACCGCCAGGTCTTCATTCGCCTTGCGAATGATGCCGGCCTCCAGCAGGATGGCCGTGGCATCCTTCATAAAGGTGGACAGCTCGCCCGCAAAGAACTTCTGGTTGGCGGCCTTGTCCTGCCAGCGCAGGAAGGACGACGACTTGGCGAACTGCTCACCCGTCTGCTTGACGGCCGCACCCATAATTTCGTTGGACTTGGTCGGGTCGGCCTTGATCATGTCCAGCGCTTGGAAGTACGAATTGGCCAGTGCCTGAGCCGCCTTGCCGTTGGCCTTGAGCCAGGTGGGGTCGCAGCCCACGGTGTCCATCACCATGGGATAGTCGAGCGTGGTGGCCAAAATCTTGCCCGCAGCAGGGTTGTCGCGCACGGTGGAGAGGTAAGGCTCGTACGTCATGGCAGCGTCGTTCTGCCCTGCCACGAAGGCCTGCGCAGCCGCCTGGGGCGACAGCGTGGTGGTCTTCACGTCCTTGAGGCTCATGCCGTTCTTGCTGAGCATCCAGGCCAGGCCAAAATATGGGGCAGTGCCGGGCGCATCCACGCCAATGGTCTTGCCCTTGAGGTCGGCAAAGCCCTTGATGTCGCCACGCACCGCGATGCCGTCGGCGCCGTAGGACTTGTCCATCTGGAAGATCTGCACGATGGGCACGCCGTTGGCGTTCCAGGCCACATGCGTCTCGACCGTGGTGGCGGCGCACTGGATGGACTTGGAGGCCAGGGCCAGGTGGCGGTCCTTCTGCGGAATCATCTTGATCTCCACATCCAAGCCATTCTTCTTGAAGATGCCTGCCTTGTCGGCCAGGGTGAGCGGCGCAAAGCCCGTCCAGCCGGACATGCCCAGCACGATTTTGGTGTCCTGCGCCTGGGCCGGTGCGGCCAGGGCCATCATGCATGCCGTTGCCGCTGCCAGCGACGTCCATTTCACAACCGATCGAGTCATCATCTGCTCCTATTTGAAGAAAGTACCTTGGCCCAGCCCACCGGAACGCGCCTGCGTACCGGCGGCCATGATGACAGTTTCAGCATACCTGTATATACAGGGTAAACACTGAATAAACCGACTCATGCGAGGGGTGCCAATCTTCAGCAAGAACAGGGCCAGGGGAGACGGTGACTGTACCAACAGCCTGTGCCCCCCGCGAATCACTCCTATTTTGATAGCTGCCAAGGCAATATCAATAAGCGCCACGAGGCAAAATAGCACTATGTTTCCCCTCAGAGGCCCACAGCGGCTCCTTGGGCACTACCCGCTCCCTGCACCAGGGCTGTGCGCCTGGCGACCACCGTCGGTGCAACACAACCCGGCGCGAAAGGGGCGAACCTGTCTATGCCACAGGCCGACGACCTATTCCACCACGGGCAAACGCACGGTGACCGACAGGCCGGGCTCTGCATTGCGCATGTGCAACTGCCCATCATGCGCCTGCGCCACCAGGCGGCACAGGTACAAGCCCAGTCCCACACCACCGGTGGCGCGCTGGCGTGCGGTGTCGGGGCGGTAGAACGCCTGGGCCAAGTGCGGCAGATGCTCAGGGGGCACGCCGCGCCCATGGTCACGCACCTCCAGCTCCAGCACCCTCCCGTCGTCCACCAGCCGCAGGTGCAGCTCCGGCGGGGTGGCACCAGACTCACTGTGGCGCAGACTGTTGTCCAGCAAGTTGCGCAGCAGCAGCCGCAGGCGGGACCGGTCGAGCCGCACCGCAGGCAGGCCCGGAGCCACATGCAGGGCAATGTCGGCAGCCCCCGCATGGCGCGGGCACAGATCGGACACCACCTCGCGGGCCAACTCTGCGACATCAGTGGGCTCACGGTGCAGCGCTGCATGGCGGCCCGCCAGGCGCTCGCTCTCCAACAGGTCGGTGATGAGGCCCGCCATTTCGCCCAGGTCGCGCATCAGCGCCAGGCGTTGGGGCTGCACATCAGCCGTCTCGGGCAGTAGCTCGGTGTTCAGGCGGGCCCGCGTAAGCGGGCTGCGCAACTCATGGCTCATCGCCAGCAACAGTGCGCGCTTGGCCTCCAGCATCTGGTGGATGTCGTCCCCCATGGTGTTGATGGTGTCGGCCAACTGGCCCAACTCATCCGGCCGATGGGCATGCCGCACGGGGATCGGCTGGGCAAAGTTGCCGTTGCCAAAACGCTGTGCCCCCTGGCGAATGTCGTCCAGTGGCCGCAGCAGATGGCGCACATACACATAGGCCAGCGCCGTGAGCAGCAGCAGCACCGTGAGCGTGCCCCACGCAATGCGCGGGCGCTTGTCCCACGACAACGCGTTCAGGCCGAACTCGATGTGGTGTCCATCTGCCGTCGCGCGGTGCAGCAGGCTGTGCCCGTTCTCGTCCCCGGTCCAGCGGTCTTCCTGCCGGACCTTGTCGCTCATCCAGTGGGGGTTTTGCTGGTCGGGGTGCGACGCCCAGTGGATCTGCGGGCCGTCGATGCGCAAGGTCAGCGGCAGGCGGTTGGCAATCGCCTGCGCGCGCTCAATGCTGGGCGGGCTGCCAATCTCGGCCGCCAGGCGATCCACATAGTCCATCAGCAGCGGCCGCGCCGCCTCGCGCCAGCCCACGGACACGGCCTTTTGCACGCCCCCCATGAAGGTGACCGCCACAGCCACCGCCAACGCCATGAACACCAGCACCAGCCGAATGCGCAGCGAATGCCCGACCGCGTGCCGCGCACGGCGATGCCAGGGGCAGTTCGGATCGTGGGCAGGCGAAAAAATCTTCCTCATGGGGCAGCACGGCGCAAGGCCAGGGAGTAACCAACATTGCGCAGCGTCTTGATGCAGTCCAGCGGCTCCAGCTTCTTGCGCAATCGACTTACCACGATGTCCACCGCGCGGGTGTACAGCTCGGCCTCATGGCCGCGCAGCTGGTTCAGGATGTCATCGCGGCTGAAGACTTTGCCGGGCTCGCGCGCCAAAAGGTGCAACAGGTCGAACTCGGTACCGGTCAGCTCCACCACCACGCCATGGCGCTGCACACTGCGGCGGGCTGCGTCGATGGAGAGGCCCTCAAACTCCAGCGCCCCCCCGACAGCGCCCTGCCCTGGCGCCCTGCGGCGCCGCAGCACTGTCTGCAGGCGTGCCACCAGCTCACGCGGCTCAAATGGCTTGGGCAGATAGTCATCAGCCCCCAGCTCCAGCCCCACCACCCGATCCATCACCTCGCCACGAGCGGTCAGCATCACGATGGGCAGGTCGCCCTGCTTGCGAATGGTGCGGCACAACTCGAACCCATCCATTTCAGGCAGCATCACGTCGAGGATGGCAGCGTCAAAACCACCCCCCGTCAGTTGGGCCAAGCCGTCGCTGGGTCGAAGGGCGTGGACCAGCTCCAGCTCAAAGCGCTGGAAATATGTAGCCAGGGGTGCGCCCAGCTGCGCGTCGTCGTCAATCAGCAATATGCGGTGCATGAGCCATTCTCACACCGTCAGGCGCGCTCTCCATGCGCCGCCTCGGCCGGAACACTCACCGCACACAATGCACGGTGCCGCACGATGAGTCGGCGCAAACGCCCCTGCGCACCGGCATGGAGCGCATCAAAATGATCGGCCGCCGCCAGCAAAGCGGGCAAGGTGTGGGCCGCCACAGAGGGCTGGCGGGCCACCAGGCCCATTGCGTGCTCGCGGTCAAAGCGTGGCCCCCACACGAGCGACATCAGCTCATCGTGGGGCTCCGGCATACCCGACAGCAGCGCAGGCCCGTGCGCACGCACGCCTTGGGCCAGGCGGTGAATAGGTTCCAGCGTGGGTGACATGCGATGCTCCTCGCCCATCACCCACGGGCCATCCAGCCCTTGCGTCGCTGCATCAGCTCGCGCACTTTTTGCTGCTGCTCCGGGTTCAGGCTGTCATAAAAGTCGGCCATCGCATTGACCACCGCGGGGCTGTGGGCCTGCACCGCACGGGTCTTGTCTTCAAGCAGGGACTGCGCCCGTTCGCGATCAAACTTGTCGCCAGCCACAATGGCCTGCACCTCGGCACGGGGGTCTGCGGTCTTGCCGATGAACGCCGCACGCTGGGCTTCCAGTTGATCAGCCAGTGCATTGAGCTTGGTCTTCTGAACCTCGTTCAGATTCAGCTTGCTACTCACCCGATCCACCACCTTGCCGCGCACTTCAGCCATTTTTTCTGCGGTCATCGGCCCACGCTGGTGGTGTCCGCTAGAGCAGGCCGTCAGCCCCCCCACCGCAATGGACGCACCAAAAATGCCCATCAGCGTTTTCTTGATCCAGGGTTTCATGATGCAGTCCTTTCAAAGACGGTATGGAACATGAACCTGATGGTGCCCGCTGGGGCCTAGGACGTCGTCTCGACCCAGTTTCGGTTTATTTCATTTTGTTTCTTGGTGATCCAGGCGGGATGGACTGACGCGTCTTTGAATGAGATATTGGCGCGAGAGCGTAGTGATGCTGAATGTCGCAACCCATATCAGGTCCGGCACACCTGCGCATCCACCCTGCTCACGGTCGGCCAAAACCATTGGCATGTCGCCCAGCCGCTGGAGCACGGGGATGTCGAAATGGTGTGCGCACCTGCGGCAGGTTCATCCGCGAGGACTATCAGAAGCCCAAGGCTTGTTAGTGCCAGTGCAAACGTGAGCAGCAGTGCCAGTCGAACATTGACCAGGGGCTGGAGCTGGTTCCATTAGAAGCCAGCTGTGGATAACTATAGGTTGGATGCTTCGGTAGGTCCTCCTTTTTT
>NZ_JAPCKI010000019.1 GCF_028680575.1 Acidovorax benzenivorans
ATCTTGACCACTTGCAGCTTGAAGGCTGCGTCAAACGCCCTGCGCGCTCTTTTGTCTTTCATGTTCGTCATTTCCTCTGGGGTCTATGGGCCCCTATCGAGGTGTCCTATTTCATTGGACCATGACAGGATATGCTGGCGGTTGATGACGCGCGATGATGATTACGGACCCGGAGGGGCACATCGTGCGGATAAACAGGGAGTTCCTTGTACTGATCGGGGGCACAGAGGCTTTTTGGCTCGGCCACTCCATGGATGAGCTGTTGACACCAGCTTCTCGAATTTTCAGCCAGACCCACCTGTTTCCCACGCTGCATCACGCCAAGAGTGCGCGCGAAGTATTCCTCCACCTGCGCGGTGTTGGCGGCGAGACTGTTCCTGTCATGGTCAATGCGGTCAGCAAGCGCCTGGAGACGGGCGACCACATCGTATGGGCCTTTTTTGTGGCCCGCGAACGCAGCCGTTTCGAAGGCGAGTTGATCAAGGCCCGTGCAGAGGCCCAGGGTCTTGCCCAGCGCTTGGCCGCCAGCAATGAACAGGTTGAATTGCAGAATCGCCAGCTTTCGGAACTGAGTCTCTCTGATCCGCTTACAGGTCTTAAAAACCGCCGTGCGCTGGAATTGACCGTGCAAGAGTGGCAACGGACGGCCTCTCGACAGAGTTCCGTGTCGTTGTTGATGGTGGACGTGGACTACTTCAAACGGATCAACGATGCGCATGGCCATCCCGAGGGCGACCGGGTGCTGGTGAACTTTGCTCGCCAGTTACAGGCAGGCGCCCGTGGTTCGGACCTGGTGGCGCGATACGGCGGGGAAGAATTCGTCCTCTGGTTACCTGATGCGGACGCAGAAGCCGCTGCCCGAATCGCGGAGCGGGTGCACAAATGCGCCAGACGGGTTCGCTCATTGGCGGGGCCAGTAACGGTCAGTGTCGGGCTGGCATGTGCAGTACACCAAACCGGAGCGGATTTCCTCGCCCGGCTGCTAAAACGCTCTGATGAAGCTGTTTACAGGGCAAAGGCGCTCGGGCGCAACTGCACAGTGGTTAGTGACTGAGTCACCAAGCCTCGCGCAGCTCACCAGCGTTTGGAATAGTGATAGCTTCCCCCGCAAAGAACGTTCGCGGTGAGACTACTTGGATGGCATGGCTGCTTGGCGGTCCACCATCATTTGCATCATCTGCTCCATCATGGCCATACGGCGCTCCATTTGAGCGTGCATGCCCATCATGCCTCCCATACCCGAGTTTCCGGAGGCTGCAGGCATGGCAGGTTTGGTCTGCGCCCCTTGCTGCATCATTCCCATCCCCATGCCACCAGAACTAGCCGCGCCCATCGTGGCCATGCCTGACTGCATGAGCTTCATGTGCTCCTCCATCAGCGCTGAGCGTTCGGCGGGAGTCTTGGCCGCCTGCATTTTTTTGTGCATTTCCTGCATCGCCTTCATCTGACGATCAAAGGCGTCCGGTGCAGACGCGGCAGTGGCTGCCGGGGCAGACTGGGTTGTGACGCCGCCGCTCTGTGCATCTCCGGGGTGGTGGCCTGCGTGTTCGTCCTCAGGTTTTGGCGATTGCGCGACGGCACAGCCTGCCACGAATAGGGTTGTCAACAGCCCAGCGACGATGTTCAGACGCATGATGGTCTCCTTGGTAGTTCAACTGCAGCATGACGACGTCTGCCTTGCACCGTCTTGATCCACGTCAACAGGGGCTACGGGCCGAGACGCACAGCAGCAGCCACCGGTTGTTCGGCGAGATGCAGGACTCACCGCCGCGTCTGCTTTATATCCAGCACGCTCAATCGCTGAGCGGACAAGCTCCACGGTGCTTTCTCCGGCTTGCGCCGGGATGCGTACCTGACGTGTAGCTACGTCGATTTCTACTTCGACGCCCCCAGGCAGTTGGGCCTGAGCTATTGCACGACCAATGCGCTGGGCGCAAGTGCCGCACGTCATATCAGGAACATTGATATGGACCATGTGAGCCTCCTTTGGTTGATTCACGTTTTGACTATGAACCTTGCCACGGTGGGAAGGTCAAGGCCTCACGGAATTCAATCGGCATATAAGCTCGGAAAGCAGCAAACGAGCCCATTGCTGGTGGTGTCTCTACGAGTTAGAACGCTCGCGCCTTGGGTGAACGACCGTCGAAAATCTCCATCTCAGCCGAAGGGAAGGACACCTTTGGCGCCTTGCGCATTCCCGCCGCGTGCCTAGCGCGCAGGCGCCACCATAGCGGTGGCAATTGCCAAATGCTGGGCTGGCCCTGTACCTGCCTGAGAGAGAAAGCCCTCGGCGAACGAGAAGTTTTTAGCAGATCGAACCACATGCGCTTGGAATGCAAGCGACTCGTTGACAAGTGCAAGGGACAAAAATTTGACCGACAACTCCAGAGTGACGACGACCTTGGAATCGTAGTGACCCAAACCGGCAAGCACGAAGGCTGCATCAAAACCTGCGGCGATAACACCGCCATTGATTGCGGAGGTTCCTCCACCTCCCTGAAGGCCAGATTCGATTTTGGTGAAATTGATGATCGCCAAGCCTGGCTCTTTGAACGCCCCCCTAAACCCAAACCAAGCAATTTCTTTCCTGGCGTTGAATTGAGCCAATTGCTCTTCGCGCTGAGTGGAGACTAGGCGAAACGGGATGGTCGGACTATGCATGGGAAAGCAATGGTGCGTTTACCGTCCAAATGTACATTGAGGGCTCGTCCAAATGTACATTCAGGATGCGTCCAACCTTGCATCCAAGACACTTGCGGCAGGGGATTTCTCGAATGAAGATTCGATAGTTGGACCGTTGTTAAGTCCACCGTACACCGCGAGCTGCTATGGGGTTCTGGCCGACAAGGCCACATGACAGCTGCGCAATTTTTCCCTGAGTTCGTGCTGTACCTCGGGGTTGGACAAGCCCGTAGTTCCCTCGCATGCGACCAGGTTTTGTCGACAGGAGTCAGGCCAATCTTCCAGATCGTCATCGAGCGCTATCCACTGTTGGGGTCTTCTGCGCTGAGCGTCTTCTTGAACTTGCACGCCCCGGGGTGTGGTGCGGAACATGGACAGGTTCCAGGGATCCACGCCATGGACACGCTTGTGGTACGTCCCGCCAATGAACCGGGCACTCAATGTGGCAGCAAGGCGTTTAAGAGTTGCGCTGTATCCGGGGCGAATGCACCAAGTGCTACTCAGTACCAGGGCGACTGCCGGGTGGGGTTGGAGCACTGACTCCAGGATTGGAACCCATTCGAACAGCGAATGTCCTGCAGCCTCATACGGGCTCATGTAGATACCCTTGCGGGGATGCCAGAGCACTTTTTCATGGTGAACAACACCATCGAGATCGAGGTACAGGACGACGTCCGCGCTACGTGGAGTGGACGCAGGGAGATATGGGGAATTTTGGCCAGAGGACATAAAATATGTTGGGATTGTGCTTGGTGGCGATTTAGCCAAGGACGACGGCAGGGCCAGGGCGGATTCAGAAGTCGCCAACCACGTGCGTATTCCTACGAGAACGCACCAGACTGGACACGCATGAGCAAGCTCCGCACCACCTCAAGGCCGCCGGGCTCTTTGAGTACATCGAGAGGCCTTCGATCACCCAACGCTGGGACCACCCCCACGAGCCAGTGATTAAGCCAGGTCTGTGCGTCGAAACCAGTTGGGTCACCAGACTCATCAACCATGCGCCGCACAAGCATAGTGAGAATAGCGATGTGGTCTTCTAGGGCGATGGGGGCAGAATTCGTGTCCACAAGTTACCGATCAGTCCCGTTAACAATGGCACAGCGGCGTCGCCTGAGTGTCGGATCTTTGGTTGCATCGCCCGAGCGCGCATATTCCCTTGCGGTGATGACAGGAAGAGCGTGCTTGACCTTGATTGTGATGACGCGCTTCGCCTTGCGGGCAGCCTGACCTGTGCGGTGCAATTCCATGGCGCGGTGATCTCTCAAGAGCTGTCGCGAGCTTCGGAGAGAGATTTCATCAAAGTACCTCTCAGAAAAACGTCGCCCCCGGGGGCATGCTTTCGCAGAGGTCGCACCGGGGGCTTGCTTTGCGCTAATGATAGCAACGAAGTTCAAACTCATCGCGGGGTTGTATCGGTAGGAGAACCAGCGCTGACTCACCAAAGGCCACGCTTGCTCACTTTTACCAGCGCACTCGTAAGGGCCATCAGCGTCTCTGCATCTGTCAGCACCTCCGCCCCCTTCAACGTGGACGGCAACGCAATTCCAGCGATCTCTTGAGTACGGTTGAGCACCTGCTCCACCAAACTGGTTCGGGGAACAAACATGTAGTGCACTTCACAGTCCAGGCCATGAGCCAAACGTGCAAGCGTATTCAGCGTGATAGTGCCGTTGGCCTCGGCCTGCTCCAGTTTGCGGACTCCCTGCGCCGTCATGCCCAAGCGCTCACCTAGCGCTTTGGAACTCATGCCCAAGGCCAATCTCACCGTCTTTGCCCAGCCACACCTGGGCGTGGCATTCCGCTGCAGCTTCGCGAAATCGCAAAACTGCCGATCAAGTTCGGCCAAGCGGGTGAGATCCAGGCGGTTTTTCAAGGGGGCAAACGCATGAGGCAACAGACTGGTTGCCTCTTTAAGCAGATCTGGGCAACCGGTTTATTTCCATTGGGAGACGGGCACACTTGGAAAACAAAAATGGCATTCCATTCAGCTATCTTCGCACGCCACGGTCCCAAATGGGACCAATTGGTCTCATATTAACTTGAATGAAGAATGATGCTGCGTTTGGAAAAAGCGACCCTAGGAAAATTTGGAGCACAGGACATGATGCGCCTGATCACGTCACAGGGTTGGGAAGCCATCCTGCCGGATGCGCTGGATGACAACCACCTTTTGTTGGTGTCAGACCAGCTCCGAGAACTTCTGTCTGGCTCGGGTTGGAGCGGGGATCATGATCCCGCTGGTGCTGCCTTGCCGCTCACCCTGTTGCTTCTGACCAAGGCGGGAGCCAAACGTTCAGGCGACAGCTTGGAAGTGGGTCTGGAAACTCTGCAAGAAGCCCTCTGCTTGCTCAGCACTGCCGTGGATCGGGAGATCGTCAATCGGATGCTGCACCGCCAAGATGCCACACCCATTGGCACCGGTCTGATACAAGGGCTTCAAATGCTGGTTCAGTATGCCAAGGAACAGGCCGAATCGGAATGCCAAGCCTAGTCTGAAATGATGCCCTTGAAGTCCGCTTTGACGGTCCTGAGGAGTTCATTGACCAAGTTCGTGTCCAGGTCTGGGCAGTACGCGGTAGCAATCAAGGTCAAGGGGTGGATCTGCATCTGCTCGGCCAATACCTCGATGGTGCGGATACTGGGCACTTGATGTCCCTGCTCGATGCGACTGATGTGTCGGCGGCTCGTTGCCAGCAACATGTCTTCCTGAACCAAGCCGCGTGCCGCGCGCAACTGCTGCAGCGCCCGACCAAAGTCGGCTTGGGGTGGAACACGCTTTCGGGAAGACATCCACCCGATTTCCGTTCAATGAGACTAAAAAGACCACGACCAAATAGTCTCATTGGCTCGCTAACTCGGTGGAAATTTCATCCCTGTTGGAAATCTGTTTCTGAAATTGCACTGTGCCCATACTTTTTTTGGATTTTGATGGGGTCCTGCACCCAGAGCATTGCCATGAGTCGAGGCACTTCTGTTGCCTATCGATCTTGGAAGATGCGTTACGACAGGTACCCGAGTGCCAAGTCGTAATCACCAGCACCTGGCGCCTGGAACAGGCCTATGAGGATCTATTGGAAAGGTTCTCTCCAGACATTGCCGCCATGATCGAAGGCGTTACCCCCAGATATTGCGATCTAACGAACGTCCCGAATACGCTGGTGGGGTACGAGCGGGAGGCCGAGTGCCATGCCTGGCTTTGGGCCAACGATGTGCCACATCGCAGATGGGTGGCGGTGGATGATCGATCGTGGCTCTATCGGCCGTTCTGCAAGTCGTTGTTTTTGGTCGATGGGCGAACGGGACTCACGCAGGCCACCGGTTCACAACTGACAGCTCGTCTTCAAACCACACTTTGAAGAGACTGCCAGGAGGGCAGACCACCTGACCTCAGAAAACACAAATCTAGGGTTAACCCGAGCGTCCTAACCGGGTAATCTGCACCGAAAGTGAGATCACCCCCATGAAGCGGCTGGGCGAACCGTCGGAGATTGCCGACGTGGTGGCTTGGCTGGCCAGCGATGCTGCCAGTTATGTGACCGGCGAGATCGTGACCGTGGATGGCGGGCGCATGACACTGAACTACACCGTTCCGGTCTGAGACCCAGTAATACTATTGAATTGATAGCTGCTAGCGCTTTATTTATAAGCGCTAGCAGTCATTTTGACCATATTTTTACGCCTGCGGCATGCGCCGCAGCAACCCCGCCATGCTGCGCGGCCAGCCGACCGACCCAAACCAGGCGCCGCCTGCAATCGCCCAGGCGTTGACCATGCCGTACAGCACCAGCGCCACGGCTTGTGCGGCAAACACCGCCGCCAAACCACCGCCCCAGCGCAGCGCAAGCCAACCACCGGTCACAGCCACCGCCAGGCGCGTGATGTTGCCGATGACTGGCCAGAGCAAGCGCCCTGCCCCTTGCGAAGCAAAGTACAACACCAGGCCCAGGCCGAAAAAGCCGTACACCGGGCCGACGGTTCGCAGATACAGCGCGCCTGCCTCCAGCATGGCGGGGTCGCTGTTGAACAGCGACAGCCACGCGCCCGGAAACGCCGCCGCCCACAGCCCGATCGCCTCGGCCATTACAAACGCCATGGCCGCTCCGATCCAGGTGGCGCGCAAGGCTCGTTCACGTTGGCCCGCGCCAATGCAGGTGCCCACCATGGCCACCAGGGGCGCCCCCAGGCCGAAGACCAGCGGCACCAGCAGATATTCCAGCCGGGACGCCGTCCCGTAGCCCGCGATGGCCGCCGTGCCAAAGCCGCCCACAAGCGCGGTGGTGACGCCAATCGCCAGGTTGGTAGCCACGGTAGACACCGTACCCACCAGCCCGACCCGCAGGATGTCCTTGAACAACACCCAGCGAAACCGGATGTGCGCCAACGATGGGCGCAGCAGGCTGCGCGGCGACCACAGGTACGCCGCCAGCACCACACTGCCGACCAGGTAGTACGCCATCAGCGCAATGGCCCCCCCGGCAATACCCAGCCCCGGCATGGGGCCCCAGCCGAAGATGAACAGCGGCGATAACGGCACCAGCACGAAGGCGCCTAGCACCGTGACATAGGCCGGCACCGCCATGTTGCCCGTGCCCCGGATCACGGCCGACAGCGTGTTGAACAGCCACACCAGAAACGCGCCCGCAAAGACCCAGTTGGAATACACCAACGCCGCGTCCAGCGCGCCTCCGGTGCCGCCCATACGGGTGTAGAGCCAGCGCCCTCCTCCCACCACGCCCACGGTAAAGACCAGCGAAAACACCGCCGCAATGGCCAGTGCGTGCAGCACCAGCGCGTCTGCATCGTCCCGCCGCCGGGCCCCCAGGGCGCGGGCGATGGCCGATGCGATGCCGCCGCCCATGGCCCCGGCCGAGGTCATCTGCATCAACATGACGACCGGGAACACCAGCGCCATGCCCGCCAGCGCGTTGGTGCCCAGTTGGCCGACAAAGTAGGTCTCTATGAGCCCGACGCCCGCCTGCGCCAGCATCACGAGCACATTGGGCGCAGCCAGCCGCAGCAGTGTGGGCGCGATGGGCGCCTCCAGCAGCATGCGGGTGCGTGGGTTCAGTGCATCGGTCACGTCAGGCCCCTGCCCCGTCGGCCGCAGGCCTGCGTGGCACCACGATACGCACGGTAGAGAGTTGCAGCACATCACCATGCTGGTTGCGGGTTTCGCTACGCACGGTGACCATGCCACGGTCGGGCTTGGACTTGGAGGGCTGGATCTGGACCACCTCGCTCACCACATGCAGCACGTCGGTAGCGCGCGTGGGCCGGGGCCAGCTCAACTCGCCCCCTGCTCCGATGATGCCGCCCGCAATCGGCAAGCCGCTGGTCACCTGCAGGCGCATGGTCACGGCCGCCGTGTGCCAGCCGCTGGCGGCCAGGCCGCCAAACAGGGTGGCGCGGGCAGCAGCATCATCCAGGTGGAAGGGTTGGGGGTCGAACTGGGCTGCAAAGGCGGTGATCTGCGCTTCGTCCATGGCGTGCTCGCCGCTTTTGAACTGGTCGCCCACGGCCAGGTCATCCAGATATATGGGTGGTTTGCCTGTCGTCGAGGCGCTGCTGGCGTGGGTGTCCGTCATGGCATTGGCTTTCATTCAAGGGAGTGGATGTTCAGGCGGCAGAGGCTGCGGGCCGCATCAACCGCGCCTCGCGGATGGGCAGGTTGACCAGCGCTGCGCCCACGGCCAGCACGATGTCGATGTACCAGACCCAGTCGTAGCTGCCCGTGGCCTGAAACACGCTGCCGCCCAGGTAGGCGCCGAGGAAGCCACCAATCTGGTGCGACAGCATCACGATGCCAAACAGCATCGCCATGTTGGCCGTGCCGAACATCTTGGCCACCAGCCCGACCGTGGGTGGCACGGTGGAGAGAAATGTGACACCCATCACGGCGGCGAAGACCAGCACCACGGCAGGTGTCTTGGGCGCAAACAAGAAGATCAGCACCGCCAGGCCGCGTGTGGCGTACAGCAGCGACAACAGCGACTTCATGCGCCAGCGCCCCACCGCCCAGCCCATGGCCAGGCTGCCCACTATGTTGAACAGCCCGATCACCGCCAGCGACCAGCCCCCTACTTCGGGCGCCAACCCGCAGGCCGCGATCACCCCGGGCAGGTGCGTGGCCAGAAACGCCACGTGAAAACCACACACCAAAAAGCCCGCTGCCAGATACCGGT
The DNA here is from genome assembly GCF_028680575.1 of Acidovorax benzenivorans. Lineage (GTDB taxonomy): Bacteria > Pseudomonadota > Gammaproteobacteria > Burkholderiales > Burkholderiaceae_C > Acidovorax > Acidovorax benzenivorans. The sequence goes on from NZ_JAPCKI010000019.1 coordinate 8,868, forward strand.
AGCTGGGCGTGGCCAGAGCCTGCGCAATGGCCTCACGTGCGGTCAGTGCCTTCTGGCCGGATGCGGCGGCAGCCTGTGCCGCCAGCGCGTTGGAGTTGCCCTTGAGCACCCACACCGCGGGCAGCGCCAACAGCACCAGCACGCCCAGCCACTGCATCGCGCTGGCCCAGCCTACGGCTGCAGTGAGGCTGATGGCAATGGGCGCCATCACAAACTGCCCGAACGAGCCGCCCGCGTTTACCACGCCGCTGGCGAAGCCGCGTTTTTGCAGGGGCACCAGCCGCGCGGTCGCCGCCATTAGCACCGACGGGCCTGCCATGCCTGCGCCACCTGCGGCCAACACACCAATCGCAAAAATCAACCCGGCTGTGGTGGTCATGTACGGCGTGATGAAGGTGCCCAATGCCACCAGCGCCACACCCAGCAAGATCACGCGGCCCGTGCCGATGCGGTCAGCCACCGCCCCGGCAAACGGCTGCGTCAACCCCCACCAGAGCTGGCCAAACGCAAAGGCCAGACTGATGCTGCCAATGCCCAGCCCCGTGGAGGTGTTGAGTGCCGACAGGAACAGGCCCATGGTCTGGCGCGTGCCCATGGTCAATGCAAAGGCGCCTGCGGCGGCCAGCAGCACCAGCCACAGGGCCAGCGGTGCAGCAGCCTTGACTGCGGCCCGAGGAGTTTTGTTATTCGTCATGCACAGCCTCCTGCACTGGCAGCGCCGCCAGCAAATCAAGCGAGTCATCCACCAGCGCATGCAAGGCCAAAACGCGTTCCGCGCCCAGCGTTTCATTCAATGCCAGTTGCGCAGCCTTCCAGTGCCGCTTTGCCTCGGCGCGTTTGTCGCGGCCTGCATCGGTGATGTGCACCAGGCGGCTGCGTGCGTCCGTGCCTGGCTTCAGCGTCACCCAGCCTGCATCGACCAGCGGGCGCAGGTTGCGTGTCAGTGTGGAGGCATCCATCTTCATCTCTGAGGCCAGATCGCCGGGGCGGATCGGGCCCAGCGTGAGCACATGCGACAGCAGCGAATACTGCGTGGTCTTGAGCCCGCACTTCGCCATTTCGGCGTCGTAGTGGTTGGCCACGCGGCGCATCAACTGGCGCAGCTTGAAGTTGGTGCAGCCCTGCGGCAGCGCAGGGGCCAGGGCGGATGGTTCGGCTTGCATGGATTTAATTGTATCTGCAATAATTGCATATGCAACACATGCGTTTCAGCCCCACCAACAACCCGGACACCCCATGACCCAACACAACCACCTTGAACACTGGCTTGCGCAGGAGCGCGACATCCTCGCCCGGCTCGACGCAGGCCCCGGACCGGGAGTGGCCCGCCGCGAGCAGATTGCCCACCTGAACGGTTTGCAGCAAATGCAGGCCATGCTGCGCGGCGAACTGCCCTACGCCCCCATTGCCAAGACACTGGATTTTTTGATCGTAGAGGTGGGCGAAGGCACCGCCATCTTCCAGGGCACGCCCCGCGCCGAGCACATGAACCCCATGGGCACCGTGCACGGCGGCTGGTTTGCCACTTTGCTCGATTCGGCCCTGGGGTGCTCCATCCACACGCGCATGGAGCCGGGGCGCGGCTACACCACCGCCGAGCTGGGTATCAACCTGGTCAAGGCCATCACGCCCAAAGTACAGCGTGTACGCGCCGAAGGCCGCGTGATCCACAGCGGGCGCCAGTTGGCCACGGCCGAGGCGCGCCTGGTGGGGCCGGACGGCACGCTGTACGCCCACGCCACCACCACCTGCCTGGTTTTTGATCTGCCTGCACAATCGAAAGGATGAAATTCCTCCACACGATGCTGCGCGTTGGCAACCTTCAACGCTCGATTGATTTCTACACCCAGGTGCTGGGCATGCAACTGCTGCGCCAATCCGAGAACCCCGAGTACAAATACTCGCTGGCCTTTTTGGGTTTCGACGGTGGCAACCCCGGCCAGGCCGAGATCGAGCTGACCTACAACTGGGGCACCGAAAGCTACGACATGGGCACCGCCTACGGCCACATTGCGCTGGGTGTGCCGGATGCGTACGCCGCATGCGAAAAAATCAAGGCCTCGGGCGGCAACGTGACGCGTGAGGCAGGCCCCGTCAAAGGCGGCACCACGGTGATCGCCTTTGTGACGGACCCGGACGGCTACAAGATCGAGTTGATCCAGCGCGCTGAAGGCACAGGCGGCCAGGGGCTGCGGTAGTCGATTACTATCAAATAGATAACTACTAGCGCTTATTCCATAAGCGCTACCGGCCATTTTGGCTATAAAAAAACCCGGCGGCGCCGGGTTTTTTGTTGGAAACGCGGGCCGCGCTTACAGGGCGCCCAGCGTCACTTCCACACGGCGCGCTTCGGCGTTGCTGCCGGTCGCGGTGGTTTCTTCGGGCTTCTTCAGCTCGACCTTGTCTTCGGCCACGCCCAGGGCTTTGAGCGCGTCGCGCACGGCAAAGGCGCGTTGCTTGGCCAGTTCGGCGTTCAGGGCGGTGTCGCCCGTGGCGTCGTGAAAGCCAGAAACGACCGCCTTTTTGCCTTCGGCCACACCCTTGACCACGTCGGCCAAGGCTTCGTTGGCACCAGCGGCCAGTTCGGCCTTGGCGGAGGCAAAGTAGAACTTCACCACGCCGTTTTCCACGCGCACGCTGGCAATATCTGCTTCTACAGCGACGGCGGGTGCAGCGGGCGCGCTGCTGGCGGCAACGGCGGCGGGCTGAGCCGGTGCCTTGGCGCCCAGGCGCTTGACCACCACGGTGCCCACCACCACAGAGATCACCAGCGCAATCAGTGCAAACAGAAAACCGAGGGCAAAACGTTGTTGGCTATCGTCGTCAGAGCTGGACATGGAGGATCCCCGTAGTGATGAATAAAGTGGTTGGGTGGCCAATGCGGGCGTTGCAAAAACAAGGCCCTGGCCGCTTTCAGCAAAGCCTTTGATTGTAGAGTGAAGCCATGACGAATCTGCCCGCCCCTCTGCGAGACCCGGCGCCGATGCTGGAGCGTGCCCTTCAGGAATGGGGCGGCCATGAGGATCTGTGGGTCTTTGGCTATGGGTCGCTCATCTGGCGGCCAGATTTTGACTATGCCGAGCGCCGCCCGGCCAAAGTCCACGGCTGGCACCGGGCGCTCAAGATGTGGAGCCGCATCAACCGGGGCACGCCCGAGTGCCCAGGTCTGGTCTTTGGCATGTTGTCGGGCGGCAGCTGCCGGGGCATGGTGTTCCGCGTGGACAAGTCGCATGCCCGGCAGGTGATGATCAACCTGTGGCAGCGCGAGATGGTCACTGCCGTGTACGACCCGCGCTGGCTGGAGTGCCACACGCCCCACGGCCCGGTGCGGGCGCTGGCCTTCACCCTGTCGCGCAAAAGCCCCAACCACACGGGCCAGTTGCCCGACCACGAGTACCGCCGCATTTTTGAACAGGCCTGCGGACGCTACGGCACCACGCGGGACTACGCCCAGGCCACCTATGACGAGCTGCGCAAGCACGGCATCCATGACCGGAGGCTGGCCCGGTTGATTGCACTGGCCCAAAAAGAGGCATAGTGCACACTTTTGCTGGACGGGCATGCGCTCCGCAGCGAGACTGCTGCAGGCCGACGGCTCCGCGTCGCGTTCCATCCCCCTCGATTCAAGGAGTGTGTGTCATGAATGTTCGTTTTGCTTTCGTTCTGTCGTCCCTGGCCGCTGTTGCGTTGGTGGGCTGTGCCTCGCACCTGTCCGGCAACCGCGCCACGGCCAAACTGGAGCCCACCCGGGGCAACACCGCCAATGGCACGGTGACGTTTGTGCAGACCGGTGATGGCGTGCAGGTGTCGGGTGAAATCCGTGGACTCAAGCCCGACGCAGAACACGGCTTTCATGTGCACGAAAAGGGCGACTGCTCCAGCGGCGACGGGATGGGTACCGGCGGACATTTCAACCCCACAGCCAAACCGCACGGTTCCCATGGCGCGGGTGACCATCACACGGGCGACCTGCCTAGCCTCAAGGCCGACAAGTACGGCGTGGCTGCATTCAGCTTTGTGTCGCGTTCCATCAGCGTGGGCGGCCCCACGACAGACATCGTCGGCAAGGGCCTGATCGTTCACCGCGACCCCGACGACTACAAGACCCAGCCCACCGGCAACGCAGGCCCGCGCCTGGCCTGCGCGGTGATTGCGGCCAAGTAAAACGGCCTTCGCCGTCCGCTACCCCCGCGCCGCCAACAACTGCGCGGCGCGCTCCAGGTCTTGCACGGTGTCTATGTCGGTCACCGTGCCTTCGTCGTCCACCTCTACCTGCCGTACCCTGCCCTGCTGTGCCTGCTTGCGCACCACACTGGCGGCGCCCTGCTCGCCGGTCAGCGCCATCAGGCTGGACAAGCATGCAGCCGCAAACCCCACGGGGTGACCGCGCTCACCCTGGTGCACCGGCATGGCCACAGCGCAGTCGGCCAGGGCCGCGGCAATGGTGCGCAAGGTGTCCGGGCGAATCAGCGGCAAGTCCCCCGGCAGGACCAGCCAGCCCGGCGCATGGGCCGTGGCACGCACCGCAGCGGCAATCGAGTCACCCATGCCCGGATGTCCCACATCTTCCAGGTGCCAGGGCAGGCCGCTGGCACGCACGGCAGCCAACGTATGTTCCAGCACCGTTGCGCCGCCCAAGGGCGCACGCAGTTTGTGCACGGCACCGCCTGACGCGGCAAAACGCTCGCCACGGCCAGAGGCCAGTACCAGCACGACGGGGGCCGAAGGGTGGGTGGGCATAGTGTTTCGCCTGAAATGCCCGTGCAGGGCCATGGGCCGCGACATGCAGCGGGCGCGATTCTAGTGCCGGGTCCTATCAATCGCCGCGTTCAGAACGCGCTGCTCGTCACCGTGAAATCCGCGTGCTGCGCCGCCAGGCCGTGGAGCATGCTCACCAGCGGCCGCAGGTCGTCCCGCCGACTGTGCAGTGCGTAGCCAAGCGACCCCAGTGGCGCAGGACTGGGCAGCATGTGCAACGCGCCCCTGGAGCACAGGGCCTGCGCCCAGCCCTCGGGCAGCAGGCCAATGCCACTGCCATGTGCCAGCAGGCCCACGATGGCGCCCCAGTGGTTGCAAACCAGTCTCCGCGCAGGGCGTGCATCGGCCTGCCGCAGCCAGTCATCGATGAGCTGGGTCACCCCCGAGCCCGGCGGCAGCGTCACCAGCGGGTGCGACTGGACTGCGTCAGCGTCCATCTGGCGCAGGCCACGCGCCACCTCAGGGCCCGCGCACCAAGCAAAGCGGGCGTGCGCCAATGGCACGGATGTCAGCGCACTGCGGCTGGCGGGGCCAGCGATCACCGCCACATCCAGCTCGCCCTTGTCCAGTCGCTCGGCCAGGGCCGCGCCCACATCAACATGCACCGAGACCTCCAACGCCGGGTGGGCAACAGCCAGGGCCGCCACCAGGCGCGGCAACCAGGTGAGCGCGGTGAGCTCCCCCACGCCCAGGCGGCAAGGGCCCCGCAGGCCGGTGATGCCGCCTATCTCCTGCTGCAAACGGTCGGCCTGTTGCAACAACGCACCGGCCAATGGCAGCAGGCGTGTGCCAGCCTCTGTCAGCGCCGCGCGGTGCCCGGCCCGGTCAAACAGCGCCTGCCCCAGCGACGCCTCCAGCTCGGCAATCCGTTTGGACAGGGACGACACCGAAAGGTGCACACGCTCGGCGGCCATGGCAAAGCTGCGGCAGGTGGCGGCCCAATAAAAAGCTTCGAGCTGTTTGAGGGTCATGTTTTTTTGATTTCAAATTTCCATTTGGCGAACAAATGGCCATCAATAAATTCGCTTTATCGATTTTCTCGCTTTCTGGACACTACCTTCCAGCCCTTGTTTGTTTTTGACTGGAATCGCCCATGTCCACCCCCTCCCCTACTTTGGCCCCACCCGTGCCCAATGCCTGGCAGGCGTTTGATGGCGCTCGCCGCCAGGGCCGCACGCGCCACCTGCTGTCGCTGGATGACTTTGAGGCCGCAGCACGCCGCGCGTTGCCACGCCCCATCTTTGGCTATGTGGCTGGGGCGGCCGAGGACAACCGGGCTCTGGACGACAACCGCCAGGCGTTCCGCGAACTGGCCCTCGTCCCGCGCGTGCTGCGCAATGTGGCCGAGCGCGATCAGGGCGTCACGCTGTTTGGCAAACGCTACGCCAGCCCCTTCGGCATCGCGCCCATGGGTATCGCCGCCTTGTCGGCCTACCGGGGCGACATTGTTCTGGCGCGCGCGGCGGCAGCGGCCGGCATACCCGCCGTGCAAAGCGGCAGCTCGCTCATCCGACTGGAAGATGTGATGGCCGCCGCCCCTGGCACCTGGTTTCAGGCCTACCTGCCGGGCACGCCCGAGCGCATCGACGCTCTGCTGCAGCGCGTGATGGCGGCGGGTGTGCAGACCCTGGTGGTCACGGTGGACATCCCTGTGGCTGGCAACCGTGAAAACAACATCCGCGCGGGCTTCTCCACCCCGTTGCGCCCCAGCCTGCGCCTGGCTTGGGACGGCTTGGTGCGCCCTCGCTGGCTGGCGGGCACCCTGCTGCGCACGCTGGCGCGACATGGCATGCCGCATTTCGAGAACTCGTTTGCCGAACGCGGCGCGCCCATTCTGTCGTCCCGCGTGCAACGCGACTTTGCAGCACGCGACCACTTCGACTGGAGCCACATCGCCCGCATTCGGCGCCAGTGGCGCGGGCCGCTGGTCGTCAAGGGCATCCTGAGCCCGCTCGATGCCGCCCTCGCCCGCCAGCACGGGGTGGACGGCATCATCGTCAGCAACCACGGTGGCCGCCAGCTCGATGGCGCCGTGGCGCCGCTGCGCGTGCTGCCCGCCATTGCCGAGCAGGCCGGCGGCGCCATGACGGTGATGCTGGATGGTGGCATCCGCCGAGGCACAGACGTGATCAAGGCCCTGGCGCTGGGCGCGCAGGCAGTGTTTGTGGGGCGGCCCTTCAATTACGCCGCTGCAGTGGACGGCGAGGCGGGCGTTACAGCTGCCATTGATCTATTGCGCGCCGAGGTGGACCGCAACCTGGCGATGCTGGGCGCCACCACCTGCGCAGCGCTGGGGCCAGAGCATCTTATGGACCGGTGGACACAGTGGAGGACTGCGGCGCACGCTTCTCGGCGGGTGCCTGATCAAGCTGGGGAGCAAAGTGCAATCAGCGCAGTTTGAAATGAAGTGATGGCCGCGCCGCCAACGCTCCTCTGTCGATCACTTCAAAATTCATAGCTGTCAGCGCTTATCTGCAAAGCGCTGGTAGCACTTTTCATTCAATAGGGTTGGTCTGCAGCGCCACGGACGGTCTCAGGCTGATTTCGAACTTTCACTCGACCACCATTGGCCGGCAGTTTTTAACCCGAACCGTTTTGTTTGCCGTGGAATATGGAACTGCTATGGGCGGCCCTTCAGTTAAAGTCCTCGCCCTGCGGGCGATTTTCGCCCGCATCGTGCACCCCGGTGACTGGGTTTGAAAACAAAATCTGCGACTTTGGGTGGCACGCCGGCTGATGTGGCCGTGCAAACTGCAACTCGCGGAGATAGAAAAAATATGCTGTTAACCGATATAGCCGTCGAGCACACTTTGGTGTCTAAAAAGGATGGCGTTCGTCAGACTTTCTTGCTGCATCCTTTTACTGATACACAGCGCGATTCACTGGGCAAATTCGAGCTCGTTCGCGACGTCAGCCAGCCCGGACTCAAAGACGTGAAACGCTCCACCTTCGTATCGTTTCACCAATTGGTGGAGCTGTATGCAAAAGGCCTGCTCGCAGAATTCGGGTTTTCTGTTCGCATGTGTCCGGGTAAAGGCACCTACCCTGCCAAGCTTCCAGCCAAAAAGATACTGCCCACCAGCATCAAGCCAGGCTCTTCGTTCGATCTGGCGGTGCAAAAGGTGGATATTTCCAAACCGGCCACCCGCGAATTGAAAACGGCCTTGCTTCGCACCAACGTCCAAATTTAAGCGTGATGGCGCTGATCGATAAAGGAGCCGATGTGAATCCAACCATTGCGCATGCTGAACTGATTGCCACATTCAAGCGGGCCGAGGCAGATGCCGCTCACAAGCGTGGGCTGATCCAAGCTGCGGCAAATAAAGGCCCCAAGGCCATCAAAGCCGCCACCGAAACAGCGGCAAAGGCAGCAAAACGCAGGGACTCTTTTGCGAAAAAGCTGGGCGATTTGGGGGTGGAACTAAAGTATTGAGCGCCGCCAAGCCCATGGCGTAACACCCACCATTGACGACCGCGCGCAACAGGCACTGATCATCAAAATGATCTCAGTAATCTGAAAAAAGAATCGGTCATGGGTCCTGCCCCGATTTGCATGTTTTCCAAGCACGGCAGTTGAAGCGTCTTCATTTCCCGGATTACAAGGGTGTTGAGAGAGATTAGAAACCGCCCTGCAATGCAGTCACCTCTCCGCCGCTTGAAATAGGCCAAAAGCCGGTTGCTACATACAGCTCCAGCATTACCCCCGCGCCAAACTCACGCAACCGAATAAGCAATAAAAAAAGCGCCGGGCTTTCCCAAACCCGGCGCTCTCATTCCTACAGGCTTTATTAAGCCAACTTAAACGGCAGCTCGCGTGGCGTCTTGCCTGTGATCTGCGCGATGGCATTGGCAAACGCCGGTGCCAGCGGTGGCAGGCCGGGTTCGCCCATGCCCTTCGGCGGATCGGCGCTGGGCACGATGTGCACCGTCACCTGCGGCATGTCGGTGATGCGGGGCACGGCGTAGTCGCCAAAGTTGCTCTGCTCCACCACACCATCCTTGAGCGTGATGGCTGCACCGGGCAGGCAGGTGCCCAGGCCCATCAGCGCGGCGCCTTGCACCTGGGCTTCGACGCTCTTGGGGTTGACCACCAGGTTGCAATGCACGCCTGCGGTGATGCTGTGCAGCTTGGGCGTGCCGTCTTTGACGGAGGCCTCGACCACATAGGCCACCACCGACTCGAACGATTCGTGCACCGCCACGCCCCAGGCACGGCCTGCGGCCAGCTTCTTCTTGCCATAGCCCGACTGGGCGACAGCCAGCTGCAGCGCCGCCTTGTGGCGCGGGTGCTTGTCGCCCATCAGGGCCAGACGGTAGGCCACGGGGTCTTGCTTTGTCGTGCGGGCCACTTCGTCGATCAGGGTCTCCATGGCGTAGGCCGTGTGGGTGGAACCTACGCTACGCCACCACAGCACCGGCACATTCACATCAGGGTGGTGCACCGACAGCTTCATGGGCACGTCGTACGGCTCTTTCATGCCCTCGATGGCCGTGGCGTCAATGCCGTTCTTGATCATGAAGGCCTCGAACGGCGAGCCCTTGGTGATGGACTGGCCGACGATGGTGTGGTCCCACGCCAGGATCTTGCCCTTGGCGTCAAAGCCGATCTCGGCGCGGTGCACATGCAGGGGGCGATAGTAGCCGCCCTTGATGTCGTCTTCGCGGCTCCACAGGGTGCGCACCGGCGCGGTGATGCCCGCAGTGCGCGCGGCCTTGGCCACGCCGCAGGCTTCCACCACGTAATCGCTGGTGGGGATGGCGCGGCGGCCAAAGCCACCACCGGCCATCTGCGTGTTCACCTTCACGTTCTGCGGCTGCAGGCCCAGCGTTTTGGCGGCGGCCATCGCGTCCAGGCCGGGCATCTGTGTGCCCATCCAGAGTTCGGCCTTGTCACCGTCGAGCTTGACGGTGCAGTTGAGCGGCTCCATGGGTGCGTGCGCCAGGTACGGGAACACGAATTCTGCGCTGATCTTGTGGGGTGCGCCCGCCAGCGGCGCCATGTCGGCCTGCATGGCCACGTTGCCGGGCTTGGTGGCCAGCTCGCGGTACTGCGCCAGCAGCGCGGTGGTGTCGGGCTTGGTCACCGCGCTGGTGTCCCACTCCACCTTCAGCGCGTCGCGCCCCTGCTTGGCGGGCCAGTAGCCGTCGGCCACGATGGCCACGCCCTCGCCGCCCCGGTCGGTGGGCACGCGCAACACGGCCTTTACGCCCTTGATGGCTTTGGCGGCGCTGTCGTCCAGTGACTTCACCTTCGCGCCAAACACGGGCGGGCGGGCCACCACAGCCGTGAGCATGCCGGGCAGGCGCACGTCAATGCCATAGTCCTGCTGGCCGCTCGACTTGGCCTTGGCATCCAGCCTCCCGGTGGGTTTGCCGATCAGGCGGAACTGCTTGGGGTCCTTCAACGTGACCTTTTCGGGCACGGGCTGCTTCATGGCGGCTTCGGCCAGCGCACCGTAGCCCAGCTTCTTGCCGCCGGGGCCGACCACAAAGCCGTTGCTGGTGCGCAGGGCCGACGCGTCCACGCCCCACTGTGTGGCCGCCGCAGAAACCAGCATGGCCCGGGTGCGCGCGCCCAGCTCGCGGTACTGGGTGTACGAATTTTTGATGGAGTTGGAGCCACCCGTGAGGTGCATGCCCATCATCGGATCGGCATAGGCCTGATTGGCGTCGCCGTGCACGCTGCGCACCTTGCTCCAGTCGGCATCCAGCTCCTCGGCCAGGATCATGGGCAGGCCGGTTTGCACGCCCTGGCCAAAGTCCAGCCGGTTGATGGTGACGGTGACGGTGCCATCGGCATCAATGCGCACGAAGGCTGAGGGTTGCTCGTGCGGCTTGAGGCCTGCGGGCGCCGCTGAGGCCCCGGCGCCCTGCGCAGCGGAGACCAGCGGAAACGCGCCCAGCGCAAAGCCGGAGGCGGCTGACACCTTGAGGAACGTGCGGCGCGCAAGGCCTTCCAAACCTTCGATGCCTTCCAGCGCACCGTTTACTCCTGAATTAGTAGCTGCTTGCGCTTTATCCATAAGCGCAAGAAGGTGTTTTGGCATAAAAAGATGGGCCTGGCCCTGCAGCGTATTGGTATCGAAGTGCATGGTGTTCTCCTTCAATCAAGCCAGGGTTTTTGCAGCGTCATGGATGGCGGCGCGGATGCGCACGTAGGTGCCGCAGCGGCACACGTTGCCTGCCATGGCGGCGTCGATGTCGGCATCTGTGGGTTTCTTCTTGCCCTTGAGCAGCGCGGTGGCGCTCATGATCTGGCCGCTCTGGCAGTAGCCACACTGGGCCACGTCGTGCTTGACCCAGGCGGCGTGCACGGCCTTGCCCACTTTGTCGTTGGCCGTGACAGCCTCGATGGTGGTGATCTTCTGGCCCGCCGCCGCCGAGATGGGCGTGATGCAGGACCGCACCGGGGATCCGTTCAGGTGCACGGTGCAAGCGCCGCACAAAGCCTGGCCGCAGCCAAACTTGGTGCCGGTCATGCCCAGCGTGTCGCGCAAGGCCCAGAGGATGGGGGTGGATTCATCGGCATCCACTGCCGTGTCTTTACCGTTGATATTGAGGGTAGGCATCGTGGGACTCCTTGGGGTGACAGTCGGCGCTCAAAAGCACAGCGCAAGTGGAGGGGCGGCACGGGCGTGCACTGCGCCGCCTTGTTGTTTTAAAAGAATAACCATTCGATTAAACCGCAAAAACCAAGTTCTTGCTGAGGCGCCATCTACGCCTTGATGGCGTCCCAGCAGAGGCCAAACGCCATCTGGTGCACAGCCTCGTCGTCGGGCAACACCTGGGTGCGGATCAGGTTGCCGGTCTCCCGCACCGAGCCCACCAGACTGGCGGTGAGCAGCGGGATGGGCACGGCTTTGAGGATCTCCTGCTGCTGGCCTTCTTCCATCAGCGCAAAAAAGCCCGCCATCAACCGGGTCGAAAACTCGCGGTTGCCTTGGGTAAACCAGGGCGAGTTGTAGTACTGCTCCTGGAACACCACCTCGGCATACTGGTCCAGCCGGTGGCGCAACAGGTTACCCCAGGCGCGCCGTACGCGGGCGCGGTAGGGCATGCCAGGCGCCACGCCGTCCATGATGCGCGCGGCGGTCACGGTCTTGGCGTCTTGATACAGCTGGCTGATGAGCTCGTCTTTGGACGGGTAGTACACGTACAGCGTGCTCGTGGCCACACCCGCCGCCCGGGCAATGTCGGCCAGGGTCAGGCCGCTCAGGCCGCGCTGGGCCACCAGTTCAAAGGTGGCCTGGGCAATGGCGCGCTGTTTCTCGTCGTCTTTGGGTTTCATCAGAACGCTTGAATATAAACGAATCAATATTCGACCACTGCCAAAGCCCGTGGGCCCAAGCCCAGCACCCTGCGCCAACACAGAGCGCCATCGTACGAGAGATGCACAATCGTGGCCATGACCACGAACTCCATTGCCGACCTCCGCAAGAGCTACGAGCGCGCCGAACTCAACGAAGACGCCTCGCACGCCGCCCCCCTGCTGCAGTTTGACCAGTGGCTGAAAGAAGCCATCAGCGCCGAAGTGCCAGAACCCAACGCCATGACCCTGGCCACCGTGGGCAGCGACCTTCGCCCCAGCACCCGCATTGTGCTCATCAAAGGCTATGACGAGCGCGGCATTGTCTGGTTTACCAACTACGACAGCCGCAAGGGCCGCCAGATTGCGGGCAACCCGTATGCCGCCCTGCAGTTCCACTGGGTGGAGCTGGAGCGGGTGGTGCGCATTGAAGGCACAGTAGAAAGGGTCAGCGACGAAGAAAGCGACGAATATTTCCACAGCCGTCCGCTTGACTCGCGCATCGGCGCCTGGGCCAGCCCACAAAGCCAGGTCATTTCAGGCCGGGGCGTGCTGGTGGCCAACGCTGCCAAGTACGGCGCGCAGTTTTTGCTCAAGCCTCCCCGCCCGCCGCACTGGGGCGGGTATCGCCTGAAGCCCGACCAATGGGAGTTCTGGCAGGGGCGCAAGAGCCGCTTGCATGACCGGTTGCGCTATCGGCTGGACGGGGAAACCTGGGTACGGGAACGTCTAGCGCCCTGATACCCCCCTCAGAGGCCCCATCGGCGCTGGGCCTCAGGGTTTGTTACCGTCCTGATACGGGTTAACCACATCATTTCTATCAGATTTGCAGGTTACAGTTGGTAACTTGTATATCAACTAGCAATGGGCCCCGGGGTGTTTGCATGAGCCCATGCAGGCGGGGTGATCCGATGACGCGCTTTTCCTTCAAGGCCTTGCAGCTCACCTTTTTAAGTGCTGCTTTTTTTCTGGCCGGTAATGCACTGTCAGATCCATTTCCGCCCACGCTGGCCAACGGGGCGGCGCACTTTCCACCGTTAGCTTGGCCTGCAGAGCCTGCCAACCCGCAGTTGTGCGGCAACAACTGTGGCGAATGGCTGCCTTACACGCGTTTTCAGAGCGGTATCACTGACCCGCGCACGCAGGACCCCTCCAACGGTGGCACCGCACCGCAGAACTACGTCAATATTGCTTCGTCGTGCGTCGACAAAACGGCGCCCAGTGTGTATTACGCCCTGCGCCAGGGCGCTGCGCCCGATGGCAGCCAGGACACGATCATGTTCCGCTGGCGCGTCGAACAGATCGCCAACACCTACGCCACGGGGCCCAGCGCGGGGGCCTACGCGTCGTCCGATCCCTGGAGCTCTGCGCTGTGGAGCGTGATGTTCGACGTGGACGGCGACGGTTACCTCGACCTGGCCGCGCACCTGGACGGCTCGTCGGGCTCGCCTTCAGCCTCCATCGACCGCATCGCGGGTATCTGGAGCAAGTTGCCCACCCAGTCGCTGGACTACCTGGCCGACCCCACCAACGTGAAATTGCTGGCCCACAACCCCGCCGGCTTTGTGGACCCCGTCTCGGGCAGGCTTCTCAATTTCAGTGTACGCAACGGCCAAAACGAGCCGCAGCCCACCTGGCTCAACGGCAGCGCCGAGAGCGTGTGGGACTACGGCACCACCCGCGCCAAAAAGGTCAGTACCAGTCCCTGCAACGAATATTTTGTGGACTACCAGATCCCCGTGGCGCTGCTGGACGCCAGCGCACAGGGCGGCCCCAAGATCACACGAAACACGCCGATCTCGATGGTGTTTTGTACGGCCAACAGTCTGAACAACCCGTTCCAGAAGGACTGCGCAATCAACAGCGGCTTTGTGGGGCAATCGGGGCAGGCCGCGCCGTTTGGCGACTACATCTCGTTCACGCAAGCGGCGCCCTACTCGCAGCCCATCATCTCGTCCGTGGTAGCGGCGCCGCCCAACACCTGTCCGGGCAGCTACACACTGACAGCCAACGTGCAGGACACGCTGGCGATCGTCAACGGGCAGGTCGTGCCATCGGTGAAGGCGGCGCGCTTTTATTACTACTACGACGCCGACGGTAACGGTCTTGCCGACGACGGTGGCGACTGGACTTTTGCAGCGAATGCCACGCTCAAGGCCGGCAGCATGAACACCTGGGTGGCCGCCTGGAGCGGCGCAGGCTTGCCCAAGGGCAGCTACCTGATAGGTGTGCAGGCGCTGGACGACAACACCTTGGTGGACAACGGCATCACCCCCAACGGCATCAACAACCGCACCTTCTCTTACGTGGCGGGCGATGCGCAAAACCGCATCTATGTGGGCGGTACCTCGTATGCCCCCCTGCCCGGCCATTCGCCGGCCATGGCTACCTCGTCCACAGAAAACTGGTGGGGCAACCCCTCGGTGACTGGCAGCCAGGTGGCGCTGGTGGGCCTGGCGCTCAACAACTGCGGTGTGGCTCCCACCCTCAACAAAACTGCCAGTGTAGCCAACGTGGCCGTGGGCGGTACGGTGGACTACACCTTTGTGGTGTCCAACACGCTCACCCAGTCGCTCTCGATCAGCCGGGTTGAAGACGCACTGCCCAGTGGCTTTTCGTATGTCAGCACGACGGCAGGTTCGCTGGCGCCAACCGCTAGCCCCGCCAACGGCGCGACGGGCGCCGTGGTATGGGACTTCTCGCCCCCTGTTTCTTTGCCTCCGGGGGGCAGCGGTAGCTTTGGCTTTCGCGCGCAGGCGGCCTCTACCTCGGGGCAATACAACAACACGGCCACCGCCACCACCAGCTTTGGAGCCCTGGTCAGCGCACCTGTGCCTGTTGCCGTGGATGCCGTGCGGCTGTCGTTCTCCAAGACGCCCAGCACCTACCAGGCAACCCCCGATGGCACGACGCCTCTGGTCTACACCCTGCGCTACGCCAACGACTCCACGGTGCCATTCACGGGCGCAAGCATTACAGACACCTTGCCTACGGGCGTCACCTTTGTGTCTTGCAGCGGCGGGGCATCCGCCTGCAGCTTTGCGGCTGGCGTGGTGACCTGGCCGTTGGGCACGGTAGACGGCGGCGGCAGTGGCAGCGTGCAACTGACGGTGACCGTCAACAATGGTTATTCCGGCTCCAGTCTGTCCAACACAGCCACACTGTCGGGCACCGACGCCGGGGGCGCACCTGTGTCCCAGACGGCCACGGCGAGCGTTTCCGTGCCCGTGGGGGTGACCCCAGCGGCAGCGTTCTCGTTGACCAAAACAGCTTCGTCAGCGCAGGTGGCACCCGGCGCCAATGTGACCTGGACGCTGTCGTACACCAACACGGGCAATGCCGCAGCCAGCGGTGTGACCCTGTCCGACCCAATCCCCGAGGGCTTTACCTTCGTCTCATGCACCGGTGGGTGCTCTAACAGTTCCGGCACGCTCACGTGGTCCGTAGGTTCGGTGGCCGCGGGCGCCAGTGGCTCCGTCACCGTGACGGCTGCGGCTGCCAGCCCGTTCACGGCGTTCAACCCCGTTACCAACACCGCCACGATCAACTGGTCCGGCAACAGCGGCTCGCCGGTGACTGCCTCAGTGCAGACGGGTGTGACGGGGCAGTCGTGCAGCAAGTATTACTTCCGCAACAGTCTGTTGGACGTGGGCGGCGGCCACGGGTCGCGCCTGATCGCCAATCAGGCGGCGGCTGCGCCCACCGGCGCAGGTGCCACCCAGCAGGTGGCCGTACCCGCCAACGCCGGCAGCTATGTCACCGCACTGGAGTTCTACACCGACCCGGTGACCGCTTCGTCGGTGGACTTCAACGGCGCGATCACTTCGTACATCTATGTGGACCGGGCCAATGGCCCCGGCCTGCTTGTGCGAACGGAGGTGTTCGACTTCAACACCACCACCGGGCTTCTCACCGCTATCGGGGCGCCGGCCGACATCCAGATGAACGGCAGCACCAAAGGGCTGGTGAAAGACAGCACCACCAATGCAGCGCCTACTTTCAACGCCAACGGCACGCTGCAAAAGGGCCACCGTTTGCTGTTCCGCTACAGCGTCAAGTCCGCCAACACGCAGACGTTCAACGTCTACTTTCAATACGACGGCAATGTGGTGACCAACCCCATCAGTGGCGGCACTGCCACTGATGCACCCTCGCGTGGCGAGTTTTGCGTCACGCCGCCCGCCAACCTGTCGTTCAGCAAGAGCGTGAACCTCAGCACTGTCACGGCGGGCGTACAAACCTCCGTGCAGTACACCTTGCGTTTTGATAACACCGGTCAAGCCAAGGCCACGGGCGTGGAGGTGGTGGACACGCTGCCCACGGGGGTTACTTTTGTCAGCGCCACGCTCAACGGCTCGGCCATCACGCCCAGCGTGGCGGGGCAGCAGTTGACCTTCACGGGGGTGCGCTCGTCCACCGATGCGGTGCCGGGCGAGGCGTCAGGCGGCACATCGGGCACGCTGGTGATCAACGCCACGGTAGAAGCGAGTGCCACCGGTGCGTTGACCAACACGGCATCCATCAGCAGCGCGCAGACCGCTCCCAACGCGGCCAGCGCCACCACCGTAGCGCAGACGTCTGGCGGGGGCGGCGGTTCACCACAACTGGTGGTGCAACTGACTGCAGACCGCACCTCGGCGCTGCCCGGCGAAACCGTGGTGTACACCGCTACCGTCGCGAACATCGGAACTGCGGCTGCAAGCAACGTGGTGCTGGAAGCCGGTGTACCCACGCGCAGCTACTACATCTACGGAACCTGTGGCGGTAGTTGCAGCGCGTCCGCGAGCCTGGTGCAGTGGAGTATCCCGACATTGGCGGTGGGGGCTTCGGTGTCGTACACCTTCACCATGCAGGCGGGCAGCACTGGGTTGGCCGCAGGCATCAGCGTGGTGCCCAACCAGGCAAGCGCCTCGGCCACGTCCGTATCGCCAGTCAGCAGCAATACCGTGAATGTCAGTATCAGCGGCAACCCGCTGCTGGGTCTGCTCAAGAGCGTGGCAGGCCCTACGCCTGCGGCACCTGGCAACACGCTGACCTACACCTTGCAGGTGACCAACTCAGGCAGCGTGGCCGCCACCGGCGTGCGTGTGCTGGACCCTGTACCGGCTGGCACCACCTATGCGGGTGCTCTTACGGCATCCAGCGGAACTGGCAGTTTTGACGCCATCAACAACCGTGTGGTCTTCGATGTGGGCAGCCTCGCATCCGGAGGCTCTGCCACGCTGTCGTTTGCGGTCAAGGTCAACGCGATGAGCGCAGGCAGTACGACCATCATGAACACAGCGACCGCCTCGGCCCAGAACGCCCCCGGCGTCACCGCCATGGCATCCAAGACCGCTGGTGCCCAAGCTTCGCTATCACTGACCAAGCAGGCCCCGGCGCAGGTCAGCTACCCTGCGGCCACGCTCACCCAGTCGGCAATGAACACCACACAACTGCGGGTCAACGACAGCAGCCAACTGAGCCTGGGGCAGTACGTGAGCCTGGGAGGCTCCGTGGCGCGTGTGGCGGATCTATCGCCCACCACGCTGACCCTGGCTTCACCGGTCACGGCGCCCGCAGGCAGCTTGATCAAAGCGGCCATCACCTACACCCTGAGCTACGCCAACACGGGCAATGCTGCGGCGGATTCTGTGGTGCTGACCGACACGCTACCAGCGGGCCTGGACTGGGTGGCCTCCATGCCGTCGGCCTCCGTGTCCGGCAGCACGGTGACCTGGAGCCTGGGCACTTTGCAGCCGGGCGAAACGGGCTCGGTGCAACTGGTGGCCCTGCCCCAGTCGTCGGGCAGCTATCTCAACCAGGCCAGCATCAACTGCACAACCTGCGGCGCTGCAGTGCCGGCCAGTGCGAGCACCTCTGTGGGGGGCCTGGTAGTGACCAAACGCACCACTACGCCCGCACTGGCCGCTGGCAGCGTCGCTGAGTACGTGATCGAAGTACGCAACACCTCGACCACAGCCATCACTCCGGTCACCGTCACCGACGTGCTGGCCGCTGGCTTTACCTATGAAAACACGGTGGCGATTCTCAATAACGGCACTCCTGTGGCGGCCAATAGCGCGCCCGCGCCGGGTGACACCGTGCTGGCCTGGGGCAACTTCGCTGTTCAGCCGGGCCAGGCTCTCACGGTGCAGTTCCAGGCGCGCGTATCGACGCAAGCCGGGACGGGTACCTACCAGAACGACGCGGGCGCGACACCGCTGAACCGCACAGTGCCTTACGACTTCCTGCGCTCGACCGCAGAAGACGTCACGGTGCTGGGTGCCGACGCAGGATTGATCGTCGGCGTGGTCTACGAGGACACGGACAACAACGGCCTGCTCGACCCCAGCATCGACCTGCCGATGGGCAATGTGCCGGTGCGGTTCTACGACAGCTCCCACAACATTACCTACGAGGAGATCACCGACGCTGCGGGGCGCTACGCCCGCGTGGTGCCACTCGGTACATGGACGGTGCAGGCCATGACACCCGATCAATCGTCCGGGCAGACCCAAAGCGGTAGTTTGAAGAGTCTGAAAACGGCCAGCATCGTCGTTTCGACCAAGCTGACACTGCGCAGCAACTTCAACAACCCCGCGACGGTGACAGTGGGGTCGTCGCAGGCCGTGCAGGTGGACATGGGCTATGTCAGCGCATTGGGAGTGTCCGATCTGACGATCGCCAAGTCCCACACGGGCAACTTCAGCCAAGGCCAGACGGGTGCGCAATACCGTCTGGTGGTGACAAACACTGGAGCAAGCCCCACGGTGGGAACCGTTACGGTGACCGATACCCTGCCTGCAGGCCTCACCGCCACTGGCGCAGCAGGCACGGGCTGGACCTGCTCTCTGGGAGGGACCGTGGTGTGCTCCCGTTCAGACGCACTGAATGCGGCGGACAGCTACCCAACGATCACGCTCACGGTCTCCGTGGCAGCTAACGCCGCCGCGTCCGTGACCAACACTGCCACCGTGGATGGTGGCGGCGAGACCAACACCGCCAACAACTCGGCGTCAGACGTCACGTCCATCACTCCATTTGTTGCAGCGGCCGACCTGACCCTTACCAAGAGCCATGCCAGCAACTTCACCCGTGGACAGACCAGCGGTGTCTACAGCCTGGTGGTGAGCAACATCGGCGCCAGCGCCACCACGGGCACCGTCAATGTGACCGACGTGCTGCCTGCTGGATTGACGGCGACCGGCATGGCCGGTAGCGGCTGGAGCTGCACGCTCGCCCCGCTGGTCTGCAGCCGGTCGGACAGCCTTGCGGCAGGAGCCTCATATCCCACCATCACCCTGACGGTTGCCGTGGCTGCCAACGCGACTTCGCCTGTGACCAACCAGGCCACGGTGGATGGCGGCGGGGAGACCAACACCACCAACAACACGGCCCTAGACCCCACTATCGTCAACGCCCCGGCCGCAACGGTGGACTTGGGCATTGCCAAGTCGCATGCGGGCAACTTCCGGCCAGGACAGACGGGCGCCTTGTACCAACTGGTGGTCATCAACTACGGCGGATCAGCCTCGACTGGCGTGGTGACCGTGACCGACGCGCTGCCTGCAGGCCTGACTGCAACCGCCATCAGTGGCACAGGCTGGAGCTGCAATCTGGGCAGCCTGAGTTGCACGCGCAGTGACGCGTTGGCCGCAGGCGCTGCCTGGCCCGCCATCACCGTGAAGGTGACGGTATCTGCGCAGGCCCCGGCCAGCGTGATCAATGTGGCCACGGTATCGGGCGGCGGTGACGCCACCCCGGGCAACAACTCTGCGTCGGACATCACCACCATCGCTCCGGCCACGCCAGCATCCATACCTACGCTCAGCGAATGGGGAATGCTGCTGCTCACCTTGCTGATGGCGGGCGCGGTGGCTTGGCCAGCACGGCGACTGCGTGCAGGCATTGGGCCTTTGCAGGGGCGTACCTGACGATACCGTCTTGAAAAATGCAGTGCGGCGCACCGATGCCCCCATGGACGGATAGGTGCAGCGCTGAACGCGACTTTGGCTACCCCCTCCCTGCCCCAGCCCGTTTCGGCTCGGCCTGTATAGACGCACGGGACGCGGGTATCAGCCCACCACCCAGCGCGTCACGGCCAATATCACCACCGGCATCGTGACCAGCCCCAGCGCGGTGGACACCGCCACGCTGGCCGTCACCTCCTCCTCTGCCACGCGGTAGCGCTGGGAGAACAGGAACACATTGGCCCCCACGGGCAACGAAGCCGCCACGATCATCACCGCCAGCGGCAGGCCTGACAGGCCCAGCGCCCAGCCCAGGGCGGCCAGCACGACGGGGTGCACCACGCATTTGACGAGCGCTATGCGCAGCGCGGCCTTGAACTGGTGGCCCACCTTGGTGAACGCCAGCGTCACCCCCACCAGCAGCAGCGCAATGGGCCCCAGCGCCTGGCCCAGCAGCTGTAGGGGCTTGCCCACCACCTCGGGCACCACCAGCCCGGTCTGGGCAAACAGCAGGCCAGCAATGATGGGCAGCGGCACCGGGTGCACGATCCCGTTGCGGATGGCCTGCAGCACGGTGCGCCACATGGGCTGCTGCACCCCGCCCGCTCGCCCGGCGTGTTCGCGCGCCGCGGCCAGCTCGAACACCACGGTGGCGGCGGTCAGCAGGATGAGCGAGTGCACCGAGATCAGGGTGAACAGCGTGACCAGCCCCGCATCGCCAAACACCAGCCCCACCAGCGGCACGCCGATCATCAGCGTGTTGCTGAAGGTGTTGGCCAGCGCACGCGCCGCGCCCAATGTGCTGAAGCCCTGCACCGCCAGCGTGGCCGCGTAGA
Source organism: Acidovorax benzenivorans (assembly GCF_028680575.1). GTDB lineage: Bacteria > Pseudomonadota > Gammaproteobacteria > Burkholderiales > Burkholderiaceae_C > Acidovorax > Acidovorax benzenivorans. Next base: position 29,720 of record NZ_JAPCKI010000019.1, read on the forward strand.
CCACGCCAAACGCCACAAAATAGATGCCCACGGGGCCAAAGTTGAGGTCTTCGATGTGCACCGTGCTCATGGTGCGAAACAGCAGCGCGGGCGTGAGCACCATGAACACCAGATTGGCCAGGTCCTTGACGGATTCGGCACGTATCCAGCCACGCCGCCCCACATAAAAGCCAATGGCGATGAACAGGATGACGGGGATCAGCGAGGTGAAGACGGGAGAGTTCAAGGGGCAAAGCGGCAGGCGCGCGGACAGACAAGCGGGCGGTGTGGCCGTGTATTGTGGCCTTAGTTGTTACCTTGTTCGCGCAGCAATGCTCTGCTATTGATAGCTATCAGGGCATGTTTCACGTGCGCCTGCCGCCAATTTCGTTCCATATCCATCGCACACAACAGTGCTCGCGTGTTCAACGCCCGCACGGGGGCGGTAACTGGCCCAGCAGCTCCAGCAAGCCTGCCAGCCCGTCCACCCGGTAGTCAGCCAGCTCCCAGGGCTCAACCCCTGGCCGCACGGTCTGGACGGTGGTAGCCCCCAGAGCACGCCCGGCCGCCAGTTCGGACAGGGGGTTGTCGCCCACCACCAGCATCTGGCGGGGCGCGCAGCCCTCGCGGGCCAATATCTGCTCAAAAATGGCCTGCTTGCCATGCCCGGCGCCGGTGGGTGGAGCATCAATCGCGTCGATGAGCACCTGTTCGAACCAGGGGCGGATTCCCAGCGCGTCGATCTTGCTGTCCTGCAGGCGCCGAAAGCCGCTGGTGACCAGATAGCGCCGCAACGGAATGCTCGGCAGCAGCCCTATGTCGGAATAGCCTTGCAACGGCGCCTTCACCTGCATCTGGCTGAACTGCTGCCACCCCGCCGCGCGCATTGCGGGGGTGAAGTGGTGGCGCTGGGCCACCAGATCGAACGCGGTGAACCAGCAGGCCTGAAGCGCCTGGTCAAGGGCCTCTGGGCTCAACGCCCCCTGGTTGGCTTGCCGCACCGCCTCGAAAGCGGGCTCGAACAAAGGCCCGACCGCCCGCGCATCCAGCAGGCAGTTGTCCAAGTCAAAAACAGCAACGGTGTAGTCCAAAGGCATCGCTCGTGAAAAAAAGGGAGGCATCGAATGGCGTGAGGTTCTCCGGGCAGGCGCAACCGCCCTTATCCGGCCACGACGGACACCCCATGGTCCGCCAGAGTCAGGCTGACCGGAGCGCCCACATCCAGCGGCAATTCCACCAGCGGTGACACCACAAAAATGGCGCCCAGGGCGCTGGCAAAGGTGTATTCCATGACGCTGCCCAGGTACGTGCAGCGGGTGACCCGCGCGGCCAGGCCCGCCGATGTGGCTGGCCCGATCACCCAGGCCTCGGGGCGCACGGCGATCTTGACCGGGCCTGCAGGCAGTGCTGCGGGTGACGGCACACGCAAGGGCCCCAGCTGCGCGTAGCCACAGGCCTCGGACCAGGCTGGCGCTGGCGGGTGGTTCAAGGCCGCGAACAGCATCGCCTCACCCATGAACCCCGCCACAAACTCGGACGTGGGTTGCTCGTACAGCTCGCTGGGCGCGCCGCGCTGGGCGATGGCACCCCGGTCCATCACCACGATCTGGTCGCTGACGGCCAGCGCCTCGCTCTGGTCGTGGGTGACGTAGGCCACCGTGAGTTTCAGGCGCTGCTGCAGGGCCCGAATCTCCTCGCGCATGGCACGCCGCAAGCGGGCGTCCAGGTTGGACAGGGGCTCGTCGAACAACAGCACCGCAGGCTCCAGCGCCAGCGCGCGCGCCAGGGCCACACGCTGCTGCTGCCCGCCAGACAGCTCGTGCGGCCTGCGCTGGTCCAGGCCGTGCAGGCCCACGGTGTCGAGCATGGCGCGTGCCTTGTCGCGCACCTGCTGCTTGCCCAGGCCCGACAAATGCAAGCCATAGACCACGTTGTCGATGACGTTCATGTGCGGAAACAGCGCGTAGTTCTGGAACACCAGGCTCACATTGCGCTGCGCCGGGCCGAGGGGGGTCACGTCCTGCCCGTCAATGAAGATGCGTCCCGATGTGGGAGATTCGAGCCCTGCAATCAGGCGCAGCGTGGTCGTCTTGCCGCAGCCCGACGGCCCGAGGATGGTCGTGAGCGTGCCGCGCGGCACACTGAAGCTGATGTGATCCACCACCAACGGGGCGCTGGCCAACGGGCCGTACCGCTTGCACACCCCCCGGAACTCGATGCCATGCGCGGCAGATGACTCCTTCACGGACATCTCATTCTTCCCAGGCCACCACGGCATCCACACCGATGACCTGCCCCGCGTCCATGCGGTTGAACAAGGTGACCTGGGCACCCATCGCCTCGGCAATCTGCCGACAGATCGACAACCCCAAACCCACCCCGCCCTGCCCGGCCGAAAACGGCTGGAACAATCGCTGCCGCACGGCGTCGTCAATGCCGGGGCCCTCGTCCCACACCAGCAACTCTCGCCGCCCGGTGCTGTCGCGCAGCAGCACCCCCAGCCGCCCGTGGGTGGGCGTGTGGTGGATGGCATTGGCCAGCAGGTTGCGCATGAGTTCGCCCAGCAGCGCAGCATCGCCGGGCGCCCACAGCATGTCGGGGCCCTCCAGGGCAAAGTCCAGCCGCTTGGCCGCAATCAGCGGTGCCAGCTCCATCACGGACTCGCGGGCAATCGCGTTCAGGTCCACGCTGGGCAGCTCGCCCATGCGCTTGAGCTGCTCCACCTTGCTCAGGCTCAACAACTGGTTGGCCAGGCCCGAGGCGCGGTCCACGGTGTGCAGCATCTGGTGCAGGGCGTCCCTCACCTGCATGTCGCCCGCAATGGCCGACTGCAACTGGGTGCGCAACACGGCCATGGGGGTCCGTAGCTGGTGGGTGGCATCGGCCAGAAACCGCCGCTGTTCCTCGATCCAGCGGCTCTGGCTTTGCTGCAGCTCGCCAAAATGCTGCACGGCGGGCGCCAGCTCCAACGGCCCCTCGTAGGCCTGGCCCGCACCGCCCACCACATCACCACTTGGTGACCGCATCAGCGACACATCCGCATGTCGCAGCCAGCCCGACGCCACCCGCGCCAGCACCACGCCCACAGCGGTCATGGCCAATGCCAGCAGGACCACCCAAAGCAGGCCCGAGTCACCACCCAGCAGGCTGCGCGCACCGGGCAGGCGCTCGCCCAGCGGGCGGGCCACCTGGCGCACCACGGGGGCTGCCGCCCCTTGCCCCGCCTCTACGGCAGCGGGCTGGTGCAGGGTCACCGCCACCCGCACCAGTTGGTCGCCGATCTGCGCCAGGTAGAGGTGCACGGAGCCAGGGTCACGCACCGCCTCGGTGGGGGGCACACGCGGCAGGTCTGCACTGCCCGCCAGGCGTTCGCCCTCCAGGTTGCTTTCGCGGTACCAGGGCCCGGAGACGGACTGGGCAGGCATCGATGCATCTTTGCCCACCAACATATCTGCAGGCCAGTGCGCCAGCGCCTGGCTCAGGGCCTCGTCTTGCGCGGCGGCGTCATGCAGCGCCTGCTGTGCCCATTGCCCCAGGCAGATCGCCCCCACCAGCCCCCACAGCGGCACCAGCCAGCCCACCAGCAGCACCCGCTGCAATGAGCCGCCACGCGGCCTCCATGGCCGCTTGTGCCACCACCGCAGCGTCACCGGGCCACCCCGCCTTTGTCGGATTTGTCGGCTTTTTCCGTCTTGTGGGCGGCCATGCTGTCGGCATCGCACAGCAGGTAGCCCACGCCGCGCAGCGTCACGATCTCGGCGTTGGTGCCCACCAGCTTTTTTCGCAGCCGGTGCACCACCACTTCCACCGCGTCGGCTTGCACCTGCTCGTCCGTATTGGCAAACACCTGGGTACGCAGCTCTTCCTTGCTCACCACCCGCTCCACGCGCGACATCAGCAGCCGCAGCAGTTCGGCCTCCCGCTGCGACAGCTCAAGAGGCAAGGCGTCGTTGTAGAACACGCCGCTGCCCGGCTCGCGGTACAGCGCGCCGCAGCGCAACTGCCCGTCGCGCCCCACGCGGCGCGTAAGGGCCCGCAGCCGCGCCACCAGCTCGTCCAGGTCAAACGGCTTGGCCAGGTAGTCATCGGCCCCGGCCTCCAGCCCTGCCACCCGGTCCGTGACGGCGGCGCGGGCCGTCAATGCCAGCACCGGCGTGGTGCTGCCACCATCGCGCAGGCGGCGCAGCACCTCCAGCCCGTCCAGGCCCGGCAACGACAGGTCGAGCGTGATCACATCAAACGCGGTGCGCCGTGCGGCCGCCAGCGCCTCCTTGCCATCGGCGCAGCACAACACCTCGAACCCACGCGCCACCAGACTGCGGCTCAGCGCCCCGGCCAGATCAAAATCGTCTTCGACCAACAGCAGTTTCATCCCCCGATCATGCCGCCTGTGGCGGCCTCGGGCCACTGTGCTTTTACGGACGGGCGATGAAAGCGAAGCGAAAGGCGGTGCCTGCCACTCTGCGGCAGGGCCGCTGTACAGTGACATGCAGCACTTCTGAAGCACCCATCATGAAAGACCTCCTGAACCAGCCCGCGCTGCCAGATCGTTGTCAAAGGACATTGCGGCTGGTGGCCGCCACCCTGGCACTGAGTTTGGCGCCACCTGTGCACGCCTCTCAGTCGATGAGCTGCAATGGTTCGCTGGTGGGCAAGGGGGATTCTCCGGTGACCCTGCTCCAGAGGTGTGGTGATCCCATTTACCGCCAGGGCGTGTGTGTTTCCATGCTGCAGCTGGGCTGGGTGGTGACGCCCTACCGTCCGGGCAGTCCCGCAGCGGTGCTGGCCAACCAGTGTGTGCCCATGGAAGAGTGGACGTACGACCGGGGGCCGGGCACTTTTCTGGGGGTGGTTCGCATCTACAACGGCACGATCGAGTCCGTGCGCGACGGCGATCGCAGCAGGTAGCTGGGCCCGCTGGCCCTCCTGTCAAATGCGCTGGACGGCGCTCAACCCTCAGGAAGTCGCAGCGATGACGATGCTGGATTCGTCAAAAACCGCCGTGGCCTGCTGGCCCGCTCGAACCGTGGCTCCTTCAGCGGCAAAGCCGACCAGCTGGATGCCGCTGGGCAGCTGCAGCACCACCTCGGGGGTGGCGCCGCGAGCGACGCTCCGCACCACCCCGGCCATGGCATTGCCTGCGGGATTGGCCGGGGCCGGGGCCACTTGAACCGCCGTCGCCTTGCACAGCGCCAGCACACCAATCCCAGCTTTCAAACCCAGCAACTGTGCGCTGACCCGCGTGATGGATGCATGCAGCGCCTGCCCATCCGCCAGCAGCAGCTGCACACGCACCTGCCCTCCCACGGCCCGCACCTTGCCCACGGTGCAAGGAAACTGGTTACGCATGCTGGTGCGCAGCGCCAGTGCCGCGCGGCCGGTCGCTGCGTCGTCGTCGCTCTTCAGTTGGCCCAGCACCTGCTGGCGTGCATCCGCCAGCGCATGGGCCGCCTGCAGCACCCGCTGGCCGGCTGGGGTGATCGCAGCCCCGCCACCGCCACTGCCGCCCACCACTTTCTCGACCAGCGGCACCCCGGCCAGGTTGGTCAACGTCTCCAGCGCCTGCCAGGCGGCCTTGTAGCTCACACCAGCGCCCCGCGCTGCCTCGGAGATGGAGCCCACCTCGCCAATGCGACGCAGGATGTCGATGCGCTTGTCCGTGGCCTCGTGGCCCAGCACGTCGGCCAGTGGCAGGGAAGAATTGCTCATGCGGCCATGTTAACTGCGTGGTACGGGAGGATGCGGCACTGCTGTTCATCAGCGGAATAGCGAAACGGCGGCCATGTTACAGTCCCGCTATTCCAATAAAGAATAGCGAGGTTGTCGTGAAGCGTTTCCTGTTGTCCCTGGCTGCCTCGTTGGCGGTAGCGGTTTCGGCCCATGCGAGTGAGGTGTCGGTGGCCGTAGCCGCCAACTTCACGGCCCCCATGCAAAAGATTGCCAGCCTGTTCGAGCAGGACACCGGCCACAAGACCACACTGGCTTTTGGCTCCACCGGGCGGTTCTATGCGCAGATCAAGAACGGTGCGCCGTTCGACCTGCTGCTGTCCGCCGACGATGAAACCCCGGCCAAGCTCGCCAAAGAAGGCCTGGCGGTCGATGCCAGCCGCTTCACCTACGCCATTGGCAAGCTGGCGCTGTGGAGCAAACAGCCCAGCCTGGTAGACGCACAGGGCCAGGTGCTCCAATCCGGCAAGTTCGACAAAATCGCGGTGGCTGATCCCAAGCTCGCACCCTACGGAGCCGCTGCAGTGGAGGTGATGACCCAACTGGGCGTGCTGAACACCTTGCGGCCCAAGTTGGTGCAGGGCGAGAACATTGCCCAGACCCACCAGTTTGTCGCCACCCAGAATGCCCAGCTCGGCTTTGTCGCCCTGTCGCAGGTGATGGCCGATGGCCGGCTGGTGGAGGGCTCGGTATGGGCCGTCCCTGCAACGCTCTACTCCCCCCTGCGCCAGGACGCCGTGCTGCTGAACAAGGGCCAAGGCAACGCGGCAGCGGCAGCGTTGCTGCAATACCTCAAGGGAGACAAGGCGCGGGAGGTCATCCGCGGCTTTGGCTACGAGCACTGAGATACTCACACCCCATCCCCATCCCCATCCCCATCCCCGCCACCGCCCCATTCATCCATGCCCCTGGGCCCTGAAGCACTGCAAGCCGTCTGGCTGACCCTGCAACTCGCCACCCTCACCACCATCGTGCTGCTGCTGGTCGCCACGCCGCTGGCCTGGTGGCTGTCGCAAACCGAGTCGTGGTGGAAAGGGCCCGTGGGCGCCTTTGTGACCTTGCCGCTGGTGCTGCCGCCTTCGGTGCTCGGTTTTTACCTGCTGGTGGCCATGGGGCCTGCCGGGCCGCTGGGGCAGTTCACGCAGGGCATGGGCTGGGGCCTGTTGTCGTTCACCTTCACCGGCCTGGTGATGGGGTCGGTGGTGTTTTCCATGCCGTTTGCGGTGCAGCCCCTGCAGCACGCCTTTGAATCCATGGGTCGCCGCCCCATGGAGGTGGCAGCGACCCTGCGGGCCAGCCCCGTGGATGCGTTTTTTACGGTGGCGCTACCGCAGGCCCGCACAGGCCTGCTCACGGCCGCCATCCTGAGCTTTGCCCACACAGTGGGCGAGTTTGGCGTGGTGCTGATGATCGGCGGCAACATCCCCGGCAAGACGCGGGTGGTCTCCACCCAGATTTACGGCCATGTGGAGGCGATGGAATACGCCCAGGCCCACTGGCTGGCGGGCGGCATGGTGCTGTTCTCGTTTGTGGTGCTGTTGTGCCTGGGGCTGCTCAAGAACCGCGGCACGCGGGTGATGCCATGAGTGCGCCCGGCAACCTGCGCATCCGGCTCGCTCTGCCGCGTGCCGACTTTGAACTGGCCGTGGACCTGCACCTGCCCGGCAGCGGCATCACGGTGCTGTTCGGCGCCTCGGGCTCGGGCAAGACCAGCGTGTTGCGCTGTGTGGCGGGGCTGGAGCGCGCGCACCCCGGCTTGGTGGCCGTGGCTGGCGAGGTGTGGCAGGACGATGCCGCCCAGGTGTTTTTGCCCACACACCGGCGGGCGCTGGGCTATGTGTTCCAGGAGGCCAGCTTGTTCGAGCACCTGGATGTGCTGGGCAACCTGCGGTATGGCCTGAAGCGGGCACGGTCCGCACAGGCCGAGGCCACGCTGCAGGCGGCCATTGAGTTGCTGGGCATAAGCCACCTGCTGCAGCGCCGACCGGGCCAACTCTCAGGCGGCGAGCGCCAGCGGGTGGCCATTGCCCGTGCCCTGGCAACCTCCCCGCGCCTGCTGCTGCTGGACGAGCCCATGGCCGCACTCGACTTGGCGCGGCGCCAGGAGATCATGCCTTGGCTGGAGCGCCTGCGCGACGAGCTGCGCATCCCCATGCTGTATGTCACGCACTCCGCCGACGAACTGGCACGGCTGGCCGACCACCTGGTGGTGCTGGAGGGCGGCCAGGTCAAGGCCGCCGGGCCGGTGGACCAGGTGCTGTCGTCGGTGCACCTGCCCATGGTGCTGGGCGACGACACGGGCGCGCTGCTGCGCGGCCAGGTGCTGGAGCGGGACGCGGCCTGGCACCTGGCGCGCGTGGGTTTTGCCGGTGGCGCCATGTGGCTGCGCGACAGCGGCCTGCCGGTGGGCCAGGCGGTGCGGCTGCGGGTTCTGGCCCGCGACGTGAGCCTGACGGTGCAGGAGCCCATACAGACCAGCATCCAGAACCACCTGCCCTGCGTGATCGACTCGGTCGCGCCCGACGCACACCCCTCGCAGGCGCTGGTGCGGCTGCGCTGTGGGGAGTCTTTTCTGCTCGCGCGGGTCACCCACCGGTCCCTGCATGCGCTGGGGGTGGTGCCCGGCAGCGCGGTGTGGGCCCAGGTCAAATCGGTGGCGATTGTTCCTTGAGCCAGCCACTTGCGGCCCCGCGGCCCGGATCAGCACGCCCTCGCCGGGCGTGGCCACGACGCCTCATTGGGCCACGCACACGCCCAATGACTGACTTTTGGCCCGGTACATGGCGGTGTCTGCAGCACGCAGGTAGTCGTCGACCGTTGGCAGCCTGGATGCGCTGCTGACCAACCCAATACTCGCGCCACTGATCACGGTGTGTTCGCCGATCACATAGGGCGCTGCAAGGGCGGCGGCAATCTGCTCTGCCCGTTGGCTGGCTTCAGCGGGGTCAATGGACTCCAACAGCACGTTGAATTCGTCGCCACTCATGCGGGCGACCAGATCCACCGCCCGCACGCAGGATTCGAGCCGCCGCGCCACCTGTTGCAATAGCTGGTCGCCCACATGATGTCCGTAGCAGTCATTGACGGCCTTGAACCCGTTGAGATCCAGCAGCAGCACGGCGAACATCGTGGCTCCATCGCGCGTCGGCGCACCATCACCATTCACCGCCTCGTTCTGGTGCAGCGCGATGAGTTGCGCAAGGCGATCGCGGAACAACGGCCGACCGGGCAAGTTGGTCAGTGCATCGTAGGAACTGCCACGCTCGGCCAGATCACTCAACGATCCCGCCATGCGCACGGGAACACCGTCTTCAAACTCGGCAAGCCCGCGCCAATTGACCCACACCAGCCGCCCAGCCCCGTGGAACGCACGGAAGTCCACCGAAAAGTTCGCGCTGTTTCCGGACAGGTGCCTGCGGTAGGCCTCCTGCACGCGAGCGCGATCCTCGCGATCGATGAGTTGCTCAAGAAAGTGCCAGCCTCCGTCGTACACATGATCGCGGCTACCCAGCCCGACGATCTGGAGAAAACGCCCGGACACATGCAGGGCGTCCGTTCGCAAGTCCCAATACCAGATGCCGTCATTGGATCCGCGGGTCGCCAGCGAATAGCGGTTTTCGGAGCGCAACAACTCGAGTTCGGTGTCCTTCTGCTGGGTCACATCGATCATCAGGCCGATCATGCGGTTCGGCCGCCCCGGTTCGACCACTGCACGGCACAGATCACGCACCCACACCACCTTGCCCGACTTGGCGATCAGCCGGTAGCTCATCTCGTAGGCATGGCTGTGCGTGGCGTTGTAGGCGGCATCGTCGATCACCAGAGCCTGCGCCAGATCATCGGGATGCACATGTGCCCGCCAGAAGCCCGGGTCAGCCCGCCACTCCTCGACGGAGTAGCCGAACAAGCGTTCGACCTGCGGGCTCAGAAACGTGTTGCCCACGCCGATTTCAGCCTCCCAAACCACGCCGTCAATCGTTTCCAGCAAGCGCAGAAAGCGCTGGCGAATTTCCACCAGCACCTGTTCGGTGACCTCGGTGATCTCGATCAGGACACCCTGGCGACTGATCACCCGCTCCGCCGCATCCGTCTCCGGGTGGAACTGCAGACGCACCCAGCGATAGTTCGCGTCGGCAAAGCGCAAGCGAAACACCGGCATGCCCGAGCGCATGGTGCCGATGTCGTCGGGATGCACGAACTCCAGCAAAGACCTGCCAAGCGCCGCCGCCACCGAATGGCCGGTGAGCTTGTGCCACGCCGAGTTCAGATAAGTGATCTCCCACAGCGCATCGGTTTGCACCACAGTCTCGGGAAGCAGTTGCAACAGATTTGCGGACGGCGTGGGAGTGGTGGGCATGCAGGGCAATTGCAAATGGTGCAGATTCATGCAGGGCAGCGCTGAACAAGTCCTTCGCTCGTCGCGCAACCCGGCGTTGGGTGGCTTGCTGCGGTACCAATCCCATTCCAACTCGGATGCACGCCATCACCGGGACTGAGGCAGCGTCGCCTTGACGGATTGGAAAATCAACCGCGTAAAACCGAGTATGGCATGCATCCACCCCCCCTCGGATTCGGTGGTTTAGGTGGTTTGGGGCCATGAGGTGTGCGAGCCAGCAACGCGCTCCCCCGCTGCTGGCTCACTCACATCACGACGGCATCACCCGTCAGAACGCCACCTTCACACCCACCGTCAGGTTGCGACCCATCAGCGGCGCAGCGTTCTTGATGAACGAGGTGTGCGCGTACGCCAGGCGGTCTGTCAGGTTGTTGGCCTTCAGGTACACCTGCCACGGCGTGCCGCTGCTGAACTGGCCGTTGTAGCTGACGCCCAGGTTCAGCATGCCGTAGCCGGGCGTGGCGGTTTCAAAGTCGGCCACTCGGCCCTGGCGCGCCACCTGCACCCATTCCACCTGCCCTTCCCAAGCCTGCCAGTTGGCGTCCAGCCGCACGCCAGCGCGGGTGGCCGGGATGCGCGGCAGAAGGCCACCACCGTCGAGCTTGGCGCGCACGGTGTCGCCAAACAGCGTGACGCCCAGATTGCGCGTCAAGCGCTGGCGCACCTGGCCTTCGATGCCGGTGAAGGTGGCGTCGGCCTGGCTGTACTGCAGCAGCTGCAGGCCTTCGACTTCATCGAGCGTGCGGCCGTAGATGTAGTTGTTGATGCGGTTGCGGAAGACACTGACGCCAAAGGTGGTGTCGCCGCTGGTCTTCTTCAGGCTCACATCGATGTTCTGCGAGATTTCGGAGCGCAGGTCGGCATTGCCGCGTTCGTAAGTGCTGGTGGCCATGTGCAGGCCCTGGGCGTACAGCTCTTCGGCCGACGGCGCGCGGCTGGCGCGGGTGAACGAGGTGCCCACCTGGTAGCCCGGCGTGAACTTCCACACCGCGCCCAGCGATGCCGACGTGCCGTTGTGGCTGCGCTCGATGCCGCTGGTCTGGGCCTCGGCCGTCTGGCGGTCGTGGCGCAGGGCTGCTTCAAAGCGCCAGTCGTTCCAGCGGTACTCCTCCAGCACGAACAGGCCCGTCTTGCGGGTCACGGTGGGCTGCACATAGGCCTCCTCACCCTCGGCGCTGAACTTGCGCTGCGATGTCTGCAGGCCAATCACGCCCTTGAAGCCACCGATGGGCTCGTGCTGCAGCTCGACGCGCGTGTCGTAGGCCTTGTTCTTGAAGGTGGTGCTGATGGCGCCGTCTTCGACCTCGTCGTGTTGGTAGTCGGTGACACCCGCGCGCAGCCGCAGTGCCGAGAAGCCCGCAAACGGGTTGCGCAGCTCGCCCCGCACGTCAAAGCGTTCGCTGCGCAAGTCCACCACCGGCACATCGCCTGCTGCGGCGTCGTGGTCATGGCCGTCGGCTTCGTCGTCCGCGTGGGCACCGCAGTGCAGATGGTCGCCATGGGTGTGGCAGCCTTCAAAGCTGTGGTTGTGGCCGGGCAGACCGTATTTGGCGGTCTGGCGGGTGTAGGCCGCGCCCAGGTAGCCCTGGTCACCCACCCACGACAGGCCCACGCTGCCGGTGTCGGTGCGGTTGAAGCTGCCCAGCACCTTGCTGCCGCCCGACCAGCCCTTGCCCACGCGGTAGTCACCTGCATCCCGCGCCACGCCCTCCACATGCACGGCCAGGTTACCCGCCCCGCCCGTCAGCGAAAAGGCCCCGGCGCCCTCGCCCGCCCCGGAGTTGGCACGCAGCTCGGCACTGCCTTCGTAACCCTTTTGCGGGATGGCGGTGGGCACCTTGCCGTCCAGCACGTTGACCACCCCGCCCACGGCGCCATTGCCATAGACCAGGGCCGAGGGGCCGCGCAGCACCTCGATCTGCGTGGCCAGCAGCGGCTCGGACACCACGGCGTGGTCGGGGCTGATGGTGGAGGCGTCGTGCAGCTCGGCGCCGTCGCTCAGCACCTTGACGCGCGGGCCGTCCATGCCGCGGATGATGGGCCGGCTGGCACCGGCGCCAAAGTGGCTGCTGGTGATGCCGGGCTCGCTGTTCAGCGTTTCGCCCAGCGTGGCCTCGCGGCGACGCACCAGTTCATCGCCTTCGAGCACGGTGGCGGGGGTGGTCATGTCGCTGGCGCCCAGCTGCAAGCCGCTGGCAGACACGGTGACAGGAGGCAGACTGGGTGCGGCGTCGGTGGCCGCAGCGGCCGTCGGCGCGGTCTGAGCCTGGGTGGCAACGCCGGTGCCAGACAGCGCCAGCAGAGTCGCCAGGGCCACGGGGTGGAGCGCCGGGCGGGTGCGGCGGGTGGCAAAGCGGTGGGCAGAATAAGTGTGGGTCATGGTGGCTTGCAACAGGGGCATGCGCTGCGCTGGCGGTGCCAGACGCGCCTGCGCATGCGGCCTCGCGCCTTAGAGCGCGAGGTTTTGAATAAAAAGTGCCTCAGGCGCAAGTACGATATGCGCCGAAAGCTATGAAAACAGGAGCAAAAAAGGCGCGCAGCCTATGCACCTGCCAAGAAACGCCCCACTCGGCGTGCATGCCACGGCCCATGCCAGCGGGCACGGCCCCTAAGACACGACGCTACCGTGTCACCCTGCAAGGCAAAACGGCGGCGGAGCCAGCGAAAAAGATGGGGGCAGGAGGTGCGCTGCGCGTCAGACCACGGGCGGGCCGCGCGCGTGGAACAGCGCAATGTGTGGTGTATTCGCCCGCCCTGCGGCATGCGCGGGTGGCGACAGCGGCGCCTGGGCCGCTGGCAGCGCCAGCGGGGCGCCCTGCAAGGCATCGCCCAGCGCGAGCTGGTCGAGCAACAGACAGTCCACCGGCGCGTGGTGGGCCAGCACATAAGACAGCCACAGACCGTGGTCAGGTGTGGCAGCGGGCCACACGGCTTCTGCCGATACCACAGATACCGCTGCCTGCTGCGTGGGCAGCGAAGATGGCGCGGCCAGCAACCCGGCATGCGCCTGGTCCAGCGCGCCCCCGTGCACCACCTGGTGCAGCCGCCCCAGCGTGGGCACCACCACCAGGGCCATCAGCAACCACACCAACGCCACGCGCTGCGCCACCGCGCCGCGCAGGGCGGCAGACGGCAGGATCAGGGGGCGGGGGACAGTGCGGGTCACGTCAAGCAAAAGGCCAAAGAGGTTACGGCAAGGGCTACGGCGGCAAAAAGCGGTGGATTATTTCACCGGCACCGCGTCCACCACGCGGTAATACAGGCCATATGGGTCATTGGGGAGCACGGTGAACTTGCCTTCCACCACCACGGGCTCCAGCGAATAGCGCACGGGTGTCTTGGCTTTCACCTCGACCATGCTCTCGGGCCCGCCCGGCGTGCAGAACGAGCAGGTCAGCGGCACCGAGGTAAGGATGAAGTGCGTCTGCGTCGGCTTGGCATCCAGCGGAACCATGAAGCCCTGGATGCGCTGCGTGGTTTTGTCCATGCCCTTTTGGGCGTCGTTGAACACGGGCAGGATGCCGTCCTTGGTCGTCTTTTTGCTCAGGTCGGTCAGCGCAGACCATGGCACCACGTCGTTGCGCTGGGGCAGCGGGGCAATCGGGCTGTTGGGGCTGTGGTAGCCCGCACCGCTACCCGATGCACTGCCCGATGGCACGACGGTGCCAGCGCCCGCAGGCAGGGGCGACGACAGCACCGGCGCTGCGGCCGCGCCTTCCTTGGCGCGCTCAAAAGCACCCGGTGCGGGCTTGGTGGCGCCGCCCTGCTGCGCCTGCACACCGCCCGCCAGGGCTACTAGCGAGGCAGCCAGGCAAGCCAGGCGGATCACCCGGCCGGGGATGGGCATGGGGTTCAACGAGCAGGACATGGTGGGTACTCCGGGCTAACAGCCATCTAAAAAGAAACAGGAGTTCAGAAGGTGTCGGTCACACCGTCTTAGTGCGCGTGTTTCATGCCGCAGTATTTTCCAATGGCCAAGCTCTTGCACGCCGCCTGCAGGTCTTTCTGGCACTGGTCGTGTCCCTTGCCGGACTCCAGGCACTTGGCGGCAGCCTCGTGGGCGGCAGCCATGGCACGGTGGCGGGCGACGTCTTCCTGGGTGTCCTTGTCGTTGTGGGCTTGCGCGTGTGCCAGCACACCGGCGAGCAGCATGGGGGCCAGGGAGAGAGCAGCGAAAAGTTTTTTCATGGCAAGACTTTCAAGTGGAGTAGGTAGAGGGTTGACGAAGGTCAGAACTCGGTGGCTGCATCAGGGCTGGCTCAACAAGTCAGCCACGTCGGTGCGGTAGGCCTGCATCGCAGGCAGCAGCGCCGCCAGCGCCGCCACGCCTGCGGCCAGCAGCGGTACGCCCGCCTCTGCGGGTAGCCAGATCCAGCCCGTGACGGGCAACAAGCCCTGCGCCTGCAATGCCCAGCCCAGGCCCTGCGCCAGGCCGTGGCCCAGCAGCAAGCCCAATATGGACGCGAGCGCAGCCAGCCACAGCGCCTCCCACAGCACCAGCCCGGCCACGCGCCCCGGCGGCGCGCCCAGCATGCGCAGCATGGCCAGGTCGGCCCGGCGCTCGCGCACGGCGTTCCACAGCGCGATGAACACGCTGAGCGCGGCCACGGCCAGCAGCACTCCGCCAAAGGCACGCAGCACATCGGCGCCCACGCCCAGCAGGCGCAGCAGGCGGGTGACCTCAATGGCAGGCGCAGCCGCCTGCATCGACGTGCCCCCGTTGATCAGGCGCGGCAGCGTGACGGCGGCCATGGGCGTGCGGTAGCGCACCAGGGCCACGGTCACCTCGCGCTCTTCTTTCAATATCTCCAGGTCCTCGGCATCGTTGGCCGTGGCGGTCTCGTGCACCATCCAGACGGATTCGGTGCTGGTCAGGATCAATCGGTCCAGCACGCAGCCACAGGGCGCGAGCACGCCGCTCACGCGGTAGGGGTGACCGCCGTGCGCGTGCCCTCCCCCGCCCAGACCGTGGTTGCCGATGAAGGCGGCGCCCACCAGCGGCGCGCCTGCATGGTCGGCTTTGACGATGCCACGCGCCACGCTGGCGCCCAGCACGGCATCCATGGGCTGCTGCCACAGGGTGCCTTCGGTCAGCGTGGCCTCGTAGTGCGCCGCGTAGTCGGGCGTGGTGCCTACGATGCGGTAGCCCTGGTAGCTGTCGCCCAGGCTCAGCGGAATCACCTGCGCCACCAGCGGGTTCTTCTGCAGGGTCAACACCTCTTGCAGCGGGATGTTGCCCGTGGGCACGTCGATGTGGAACACGCCTGCCAGGATCAACTGCAGCGGGCTGCCCTTGGCGCCCACCACCAGGTCGATGCCAGCGAGGTCGCGCTCAAACGCCTTGTCGAGCTGCGTGGCCACCAGCAGCACCAACGTGATGGCGGCCAAGCCCAGGGTGAGCACCAACAGGTTGAGCACGGCCGCCAAGGGCCGGGACCACAGGTAGCGCCACGACAGGCGGGCGAGTTTGAATACTCCTGAATTCATAGCTGCTCGCGCTTATCCATCAAGCGCTGGGCGCCCATTTCATTCAAATCCAGCGTTTGCGCACCGGCCAGGGCTAATACCACGCGCTGGTCGTGCGTGGCAATCACCAGGCTGGCATCGCAGGCGGCGGCACTTTGCTGCAGCAGGGCCAGTGCATCGGCAGCGGCCTCGTCGTCCAGGCTGGCCGTGGGTTCGTCAGCCAGCAGCACCTGCGGCGCCAGCAACACGGCCCGCGCCAGCGCCACGCGCTGCGCCTGCCCGCCCGAGAGCTGGTGTGGCTTGCGCGCGGCCAGATTGGCCACGCCCACTTGTGCCAGCGCGCGGACTATTGAATCGTCGTCGCGCGGCAACCCGGCGGCAAAGTAGACCAGCGCCAGGTTGTCGGCAACGCTGAGCGCGCTGCTGAGGTACAACTTTTGCGGCAAAAAACCGATGGTGCGGGCGCGCCAGGCATCGATCTCGGCCCCGCGCTGCGTGCCCAGCTGCGT
This sequence comes from Acidovorax benzenivorans, assembly GCF_028680575.1. GTDB lineage: Bacteria > Pseudomonadota > Gammaproteobacteria > Burkholderiales > Burkholderiaceae_C > Acidovorax > Acidovorax benzenivorans. The sequence goes on from NZ_JAPCKI010000019.1 coordinate 45,797, forward strand.
GCCCGCCACAAACAGGTCGCCCCCGCTGGCACCGCGCAAGCCTGCCATTAGCGCCAGCCACGTGGACTTGCCCGAGCCCGAGCGCCCGCGCAGCAGCAGCGTGCCGCCCTGGCGCAGATCCACATCGGGGAAGCGCAGCGGCGCGGCGCCACCGCTGACATAGATGTACGAAAGGCCTCGGGTGCGGATCATGCGGCCGCGCCCTCTGCGGGGTGCGCGCAGTCTGCACAGCGCCCGTGGACCGCAATGTCTACCGCCAGGCCTTCATGCCCCGCCGTGGCCAGCGCCTGCAGCACCTGCTTGAGGGCGGTCTGCACCTTGGCAGAGCCCTGCGACAGGCGAAACTGGCGGTGGCAGTCGTCGCATTCAAAACGGGGGGCTACGCCCTCTTCGCCTTGCGGCGCCAGCGTGTACCGTGTCACGCGGGCTGCGTCCACTTGCTTGTGCAGCAGGCCGGCAGCGGCAAAACGATCGAGCAGGCGGTACACGGTGACTTTGTTGACGGGAGCACCTGCGGTTGCAAGGGCTGTCTCTACTTCTGGTTCGGTGAGTGCTGCGTCAGGACGGGCCTCATACAACTGCGCCAGCGCCCGCGTTGCGCGTGTGGCGCGCATGCCGGAGGGGAGCGTCCAGGGCTGGCCGGGTGGGGATGAAGAAGCTGGGGTGGGCATGGGAGCCTGCGATGAGCGGGGGAAGGCTTGTAACGCAATTGGGTTGCATTATGCCTTCGCATTGGCGGTTCCTATTCAAAAACCGGCGCCCAAGTGTGCCTGGAGGTCCCGCAGACGATCCCTCCCGAGGTTGGGTGGGCAAGCGTCGATTTTTAGAACAGCATCAGATAGCCACTCATCCATTGAAATTTATCGGTCTCGCGCGCATGCATTTCCATCTTTCTCCATGGCGCAAAGCCATCTTCAGAATTTTTCGCTTCGCACGCCTGGGAGCAACTCTTTTCGTCCCATTGCTGGCAGGTTGCGCCACCACAGCCTTCGTACTGACACCAGCACCGCAGGAGCCTGTGTGCGATCCAACGGCTACCGTGCTGGTGTTATGGACGACGCGATGGCGGCCCGATCAGAAAGATGTTGTGGAGCGTGAAAAAGCGGCAGAGGCGGGAATGAACCACTTCTTTCAGGACTCAGGCTGTTTCTCACGGCAAGAAATTCGCCATGTGAGCAGTCTCAACCCCGCTGCAGTTGCGTTTGGGCTGGAATCCGCCGGTGGCCGCTTTATGCGGGTCGTAACTATCGAAATTCGGGAGCTGGGGCCGGTGGTCAAGCTGCTCACGTCAGCGGCACTTGTCGAGGGCAGCACTGAGGTAGTCTTGCATGTCGGCGTTCACTCGCTGCAACCCGTGGGACAAGCGCGGGAGTTCTCAGTCAGCTGGCGCAACGGCGGTCCAGGGGTAGTCAAGGGCGTGGCCAGTCTTCCCAGCGATCTGAGTGCAGCGTTACGCGCCGGGTTACAACCGACGAACTTCCGGCGGTAGTTATCCAGAGCCTATCCCTGTCGAGCACACGGACGCACAACGCAAACGTGATCAAACGAAGCCATCGCTCTTGAAACGCATGGCGCCGAACGCCTGAGGCACCTTTCTACGGCGCACTTGGTCCCGAATAGCGCGTTACGCCTTCAGATACCGCGCAAACGTCCTCCTGAACTTCTCCACCTTCGGCCCCACCACAAACGCGCAGTACCCCGCGTTAGGGTGATTCGCAAAGTAATCCTGGTGGTACGCCTCGGCCGTGCTGTAGTTCGAGAGCGGCGTCACCTCGGTGGTGATGGGCGCGCCAAACAGCTTGTCTTGCGACATCTGGCGGACCATGGTGTTGGCAACCTCGCCATGCTCGGGGCTGTCGTAATAGATGCCGCTGCGGTACTGCGTGCCCACGTCATTGCCCTGGCGATTGAGGGTGGTCGGGTCGTGGGTGTGGAAGAAAATTTCCAGGATTTCTTCCAGGCTGATCTCGTCGGCATCAAACGTCAGGCGCACCACCTCGGCATGGCCGGTATCGCCCTGGCAGATCTGCTCGTAGCTGGGGTTGAGGGTGTGGCCGTTGGTGTAGCCGCTTTCCACGTCGGTGATGCCGCGCACGCGGTCGAACACAGCTTCGGTGCACCAGAAGCAGCCGCCGCCCAGGGTGATGGTTTGCAAAGTCATGGGGTCCTCGGGTTCAAACGGAGACAGTGCATCGGATTATGAATTGACGCCCCATCCCGTGCTTGCTACATTACTAACCGGTCAGTCATTAACTCAAACGCCTTGTCGCCCACACCTTCCTCCCCTTCGACAGCCGCAGGCACCAAACGCGAGCGCCGAAAAGAGGCCCGCCCGGGAGAGCTGCTGGAGGCTGCTCTCGACCTGTTTGTCGAGAAGGGGTTTGCTGCCACCCGAGTGGACGAGGTGGCGGCGCGCGCCGGGGTGTCCAAAGGCACGCTGTTTCTGTACTTCCCTAGTAAGGAAGAACTCTTCAAGGCCGTGGTGCGCGAGAACATCGCCGGGCGCTTTGCCGAGTGGAACAGCGAACTGGAAAGCTTTGTGGGCACGACCAGCGAGATCCTGCGCTATTGCTACCAGGTCTGGTGGGAGCGCATTGGGTGCACCAAGGCCTCCGGCATTACCAAGCTCATGCTCAGCGAGGCGCAGAATTTCCCGGAAATCGCGCAGTTTTATCAGCAAGAGGTCATCCTGCCCGGCCAGGCACTGATCCGTCGCATTCTGGAGCGTGGCGTTGCACGGGGCGAATTCCGCCCCGTGAACCTCGACTATGCCGTGTACCTGGTGCTGGCCCCCATGATCTTTTTGATGCTATGGAAGCACTCGCTCGGTGCCTGTGTGCCTGACTCGCTGGACATGACGCCCGAGCAGTACATCGAGACCCAGGCCGACAACATCCTCCACGGCCTGTGCGTGCGCCCGGAGGCGCCGGCAACATCCACCGCAGCGGGCACATTGCCATCTGACCCGCCACCCCTTCCCCCCTCCTCCACGCACTCGCGCACACCCTGACCATGAAACGCTGGATTCCCTGGATGGCCGCAGCCATCGTTGTTGTGCTGCTCGGTGGCGGCGTGTGGCGGGCCATGGCGGCGCGGCAGGCGCAGCAAAAGGCTTTGGCCGAGGCATCCACCCAACGCGCCGAGGCACCGCTGCAACTGGCAGCCGACGAAGTGGTCACCGTGCAGTCGTCCCAGCTCTCGCTGGGGGTCCCGGTATCAGGCTCGTTGCGGGCCGTGGACTCGGCCATGGTCAAGGCACGCGTGGCTGGCGAGCTGCAGGGCCTGACTCTGCGCGAGGGCGACAGCGTCAAGGCGGGCCAGGAAGTGGCTCGTATCGACCCGACCGAAGCCCGCGCACGCCTGCGCCAGGCCCAGCAGCAGGCCGACGCAGCCAAATCGCAGGTGGACATCAACCAGCGGCAGTACAACAACAACCGTGCCCTGGTGGACCAGGGCTTTATCTCTGCCACTGCGCTGGTCACTTCGCAGGCCAGCCTGGAAGCGGCCCAGTCCAGCTACCAGGCCGCCGTGTCGGCCGCCGACGTGGCCCGCAAGGCGCTGGAAGACACGGTGCTCAAAAGCCCCATCAGCGGCCTGGTGGCGCAGCGGCTGGCCCAGCCGGGAGAGCGGGTGCCCATCGACGCCCGCATCATCGAAGTGGTGGACCTCTCCCGCCTGGAACTCGAAGCCCTGCTCACCCCGGCTGACTCCGTCGGCGTGCGTGTAGGTCAGAAGGCCCAGCTCACCGTCGAAGGCGCCCAAGCGCCGGTCCAAGCCACCGTCGTGCGCATCAACCCCAGCGCCCAGGCGGGCAGCCGCACCGTGCCAGTCTATTTGCGGGTGGACCAGCTCCCCCACAATGCCAGCCTGCGCCAGGGCCTGTTTGTGCAAGGCCTGCTTGCCACGGGCAGTGCCCAGGTGCTGACCGTGCCATTGGATGCCGTGCGCACCGACAAACCGGCCCCCTACCTGCAAACCATCAAGGATGGCCGCGTGGCCTATGTGCCGGTGCAGACCGGAGCGCGCGCCGTGATCAACGGGCAGACCCTGGTGGCGGTGGACGGCGTGCCTGTGGGCACGACGGTCATCGCAGGCCGCATGGGTTCGCTGCGCGAGGGCACGGCCGTGGCCGCTGCAGTGGCAACCGCTGCGCTGCAGGCTGCCCCCGCCGCATCGCGCACGGCGCCCTGACCGGGCTGACGCGCCATGTGGTTCACCAAAGTCAGCCTCAAAAACCCCGTGTTCGCCACGATGGTGATGCTCGCCATCGTCGTGCTGGGCTTGTTCTCGTACCAGCGCCTCAAGGTCGATCAGTTCCCCAACATCGACTTCCCGGTGGTGGTGGTCACCGTGGACTACCCCGGGGCCTCGCCCGAAATCGTCGAGAGCGAGGTCACCAAGAAGATCGAGGAAGGCGTCAACTCGATTGCGGGCATCAACGCCCTCACCTCGCGCAGCTACGAGGGCACGGCGGTTGTCATCATCGAGTTCCAGCTGCACATCGATGGCCGCAAGGCCGCCGAGGACGTGCGCGAAAAAGTGGCCACCGTGCGCCCCCTGCTGCGCACCGAGGTCAAGGAGCCGCGTGTGCTGCGCTTTGACCCGGCCAGCCGGGCCGTGTGGTCGCTGGCCGTGTTGCCCGACGAAAAATCGGGTCGCAGCGCGGTGGAGCTGACCACCTGGGCCGAGCAGATTCTGAAGAAACGCCTGGAAAACGTGCGCGGCGTTGGCGCGGTGAACCTGGTGGGCGCTACCAAGCGCGAAATCAACATCTACCTCAACCCGCAGGCGCTTGAAGCCTTTGGCGTGACCCCCGACCAGGTGGCCAATGCCGTGCGCAACGAGAACCAGGACCTGCCCGTGGGCGCCATCCGCTCGCTGGCGCAAGAGCGCGTGGTGCAGATCGACGCGCGCATGGAGCGGCCTGAGGATTTCGGCAAGATCATCGTCGCCCGCAAGAACGGTGCTCCGGTGCGCCTGGACCAGGTCGCCCGAGTGAACGATGGCGCACAGGAAGTGGAGAGCCTGGCGCTCTACAACGGCCAGCGCACGCTGCTGCTGTCGGTGCAAAAGTCGCAGGGCGAGAACACCATCGAGGTGGTCGATGGCCTGAACGCCGCCGTGGTGGAACTGAAGAACCAGCTGCCACCCGGGGTGCGGCTCGAAACCATTGGCGATAGCGCCCGCCCGATCCGCGTGGCGGTGAACAACGTGCGCCAGACGCTGATCGAGGGGGCCATCCTCACGGTGCTCATCGTCTTTCTGTTCCTGAACTCCTGGCGCTCCACCGTGATCACCGGGCTGACCCTGCCCATCGCGCTGATCGGCACCTTCCTGTTCATGAATATGTTCGGCTTCACCATCAACATGATCACGCTGATGGCATTGAGCCTGTGCGTGGGCTTGCTGATCGACGACGCCATCGTGGTGCGCGAGAACATCGTGCGCCACGTGCAGATGGGCAAAGGCGCCTACGCTGCCGCCATGGACGGCACGCAGGAGATTGGCCTGGCGGTGCTGGCCACCACGCTGTCCATCGTGGCCGTGTTCATGCCCATTGGCTTCATGGGCGGCATCATCGGCAAGTTCTTCCACGAGTTCGGCATCACCATCGTCGCGGCGGTGATGATTTCGATGTTTGTGAGCTTCACGCTCGACCCGATGCTATCGAGCATCTGGCACGACCCGAGCATCCATGCGCACGGCCAAAAGACGGCGCCTGTCACCTTCTACGACAAGACCATTGGCCGCGTCACCGGCTGGTTTGACCGCGCCACCGATGCGCTGGCGGAGGGCTATCAGCACATCCTGCGGTGGTCGCTGGTGCACAAGCTGGCCACCATGGTCATCGCCCTGGCGGTGTTCGTGCTGAGCGTGGTCATGGTGCCGCTCCTGGGCACGGAGTTTGTGCCCAAGGCGGACTTTTCGGAAACCTCGCTGAACTTCTACACCCCCGTCGGTTCATCGCTCGAAGCCACCGAGGCCAAGGCCAAACAGGTGGAAGGCATCCTGCGCGAGATGCCCGAAGTGCGCTACACACTGGCCACCATCAACACCGGCAACGCCCAGGGCAAGATGTACGCCAGCATCTATGTACGCCTGGTGGACCGCAAGGACCGCAGCCGCAGCGTGGACCAGATGTCCGACGTGCTGCGCGAGCGTCTCAAGACCGTGCCCGGCATCACCATCACCCACGTGGGCCTGCTGGACGCCGTGGGGGGCAACAAGCAGGTGGAGTTCTCGCTGCAGGGCCCCGACCTGCGCGAACTGGAACGCCTCACCAAAATCGTCACCGAGAAGATCCACGACATTCCCGGTCTTGTGGACCTGGACACCAGCGCCAAGCCCGACAAGCCCGTGATTGCGCTGGATGTGAAGCGCGAAGTGGCGTCCGACCTGGGCCTTTCCGTGGCGCCCATGGCTGCGTCGCTGCGCACGCTGGTGGCAGGCACCACGGTGGGCAACTGGCGTGCCCCCGATGACCAGACCTACGATGTGAACGTGCGCCTGGCCCCCGAAGCCCGCACCCAGCCCGCCGACCTGGAGCGCCTGCCCTTTGCCCTGGCGGCCACCGACGGCACGACCCGCATCGTGCGCCTGAACCAGGTTGCCAGCGTCACCGAATCCACCGGCGCCAACCAGATCAACCGGCGCGACCTGACCCGCGAAGTGGCGGTAAACGCCAATGTGTCCCAGCGCTCGGCCGGTGAAGTCTCGAACGACATTAAGAAGGCGCTGGAGACCGTGACCTTCCCACCAGGCTACCGCTACCAGTTTGGCGGCTCCACCAAGAACATGGCCGAGTCGTTTGGCTACGCCATCTCGGCGCTGGCCATGGCCATCATCTTCATCTACATGATCCTGGCCAGCCAGTTCAAGAGCTTCTTGCAGCCGCTGGCGCTCATGACCTCGCTGCCGCTCACGCTGATTGGCGTGGTGCTGGCGCTGCTGATGTTCCGCTCCACGCTGTCGATGTTCTCCATCATCGGCGTGGTGATGCTCATGGGCCTCGTCACCAAGAACGCCATCTTGCTGGTGGACTTTGCGATTCGCGCCCGCGAGGAGCATGTGGGTGATCAGGGCCAGACCGTGCCTGGCCTTCCCCGCGCCGATGCACTGCTGCTGGCCGCCCGAGTGCGGCTGCGGCCCATCCTCATGACCACGCTGGCCATGATTTTTGGCATGGTGCCATTGGCGTTCGCGTTGTCCGAAGGCTCCGAGCAGCGCGCGCCCATGGGCCAGGCCGTGATCGGCGGGGTCATTACCTCTTCCTTGTTGACCCTGGTGGTGGTGCCGGTGGTGTATTGCTATATGGACGACTTGGCCCAATGGGCCCTTCGCAAGATGGGGCGTGCCCCGGCAGCGCCTAAAATCGAAGGTTTGTCCTGATCGTCCCGATCGGCCTTGCATCTGCCCCACGGAGAAATCCCATGAACCTGCCCCTGAACACGTCTGCCAACATCAGCGACCCCGTCGCCCAGGCCCGTTACAACATGATCGAGCAGCAGATCCGTCCCTGGAACGTGCTCGACGCCGACGTGCTGGACCTGCTGGCCGTGGTGCGCCGCGAAGACTTTGTACCCCCTGCCTACCGCAGCCTGGCCTTCATGGACATTGAAGTGCCCCTGCTGGGCGATGACGCCGAAGAGGCCGTGCGCAAGGGCCACAGCATGCTGCAGCCGCGTGTGGAAGCGCGCATCCTGCAAGACCTGCAAATCAAGCCCACCGACCGTGTACTCGAAATCGGTGCAGGCTCGGGCTACATGGCCGCCCTGCTGGCCGCCCGCGCCGAGCGTGTGGTGTCCCTCGAAATCCACCCCGAACTGGCCGAAATGGCCCGCGAGAACCTGCGCGACGCTGGCGTGCACAACGCTGACGTGCGCCAGGCCGATGGTGCCCGCGATGCCATCCCTGATGGTCCGTTTGACGTGATCGTGCTCAGCGGCTCCGTGGCCGAAGTGCCCAGCCACCTGCTATCACTGCTGCGCGACGGTGGCTGCCTGGGCGCCATCGTGGGTGGCGAGCCCGTGATGCGTTTCACCCTGACCCGCCGCACCGGCGACCGCTTTGAGACCACATCGCCGTGGGACACCATCGCGCCGCGCCTAATGAACTTCCCCGAGCCCTCTGGCTTCACGTTCTGACCCCTGCCCTTCGGTTGTCTTCGGAGTTTTGCATGATCGATCACGTCCGCCCCGCCCAGCTGTCTGCCTGGTTTGCCGCCGCACCCGAAGGCAGCCAGCCCCTGGTGCTGGACGTGCGTGAACCCTGGGAGCTGCAGACCGCCAGCGTGCGCGCCGACGGGTTTGAGCTGGTGGCCATCCCCATGGGCGAGCTGCCCGCGCGGCTGGCCGAGCTGGACGCCGCCCGCCAAGCGCAACGCCCCATCGCCTGCCTGTGCCACCACGGCGCCCGCAGCCTGCGCGTGGCCTCGTTCTTGCAGCAGCAAGGGTTCGAGCATCTGGCCAACATCACCGGTGGCATTGATGCCTGGTCGCACGAAAGCGACCCAGCGGTACCGCGCTACTGACGCCATGTGCTGACGCACCGCACTCGTCGCGCCATTGCACTGTTGCTGCCCCGCCGCTGCCCGCCCTGATTCGATTTGCAGACTCTACCGAAGGACCCCCCATGACATCGTTTAGGCCCCTGTCCCTGTCCATCCTGTCCCTGGCGCTGGGCGCAGCACTGTGTGCCCCTGCCCAGGCCCAGAGCCTGCTGCAGCTGGTCGAATCGGCCCGCAGCTATGACACGGCCTGGCAGTCGGCGCGTGCGCAACTCGACGCAGCAGGCCGCCGTGCCGACCAGGCGCGCGCCGGCCTGCTGCCGTCAGCCGCGCTCACCAGTGGCCTTACCCGCTCCAACGTGGAGCTGAGCAAACCCAAGATCGAGAACACGGGTACGGCACAAACTGTGGGGGTCAACGCCTCCCAACCGCTGTACCGGCCTGCCAATCGCATCACCCTGGAACAAGGCCAACGCGGTGTGGACGTGGCCCAGGCGCAGCTTGATGCGGCCACCCAAGACCTGCTGGTGCGGGTGAGCCAGGCCTATTTCGATGTGCTGGCAGCGCAAGACACCCTCACCTTTGTGCAGGCCCAGAAGGCCGCCGTGTCTGAACAACTGGCTGCTGCCAAGCGCAACTTCGAGGTCGGCACCACCACGGTGACCGATTCGCGCGAGGCGCAGGCCCGCTACGACCTGGTGATTGCCCAGGAGATTGCCGCCGAGAACGACCTGCGCGTCAAGCGCCTGGCGCTGGACCAGCAGGTCGGCATCACCGGCACCAAGCCGCAGCCACTGGCCCTGCCCGTGCAACTGCCCAGCGTGTTGCCCGACAACCTCACGACCTGGGTGGACACCGCCCGCGACCAGCAACCGGGCGTGCGCCAGGCGGCCATTGCACTGGATATCGCACGGCTGGAGACCAAAAAAGCCGAGACCGGCCACCTGCCCACGGTGGATTTGCAGGCGGGCTACAACGTCACGCGCAACCTGCACGGCACCATTAGCTCGCCCGGCGTCACCGCCCGCAGCAACGCGGCCAGCGTGGGCGTGGCCTTGAACCTGCCCCTGTTTGCAGGTTTTGCCGTGCAAAACCGTGTGAAGGAAACCCTGGCCCTCGAAACCAAGGCCGAGGCCGACCTGGAGACCGCCCGCCGCAACGTGGCCCAGGCCACGCGCGCCGCGTTCTACGGTGTGCAGTCCGGCCAGGGCCAGGTGCAGGCCCTCGAAGCGGCCGAGGCCTCCAGCCAAAGCGCGCTGGACGCCAACAAGCTGGGTTACCAGGTGGGTGTGCGCATCAACATCGACGTGCTCAACGCCCAAAGCCAGCTCTACCAAACCAAGCGCGACCTGGCCCAGGCCCGCTACAACGTGCTGCTGGGCGGGCTCAAGCTGCGCCAGGCGGCAGGCACGCTGTCGCAGCAGGATATCGAAGCGGTCAACGCACTGCTGGTCAAGTAACGCTGGCGTTGCACCCCGTGCCGGGGTGCATCCCGTGTAATGAATTGCTGAAGCCTAGTGCAGGCCCCCCTCGGGCTGCACCATGGCCACAATCGCGCGGGCCGTGGCCTGCGCGGCACCCCGGTGTGTGGCGGCAAACCGGGTGGCGCGCTCACAGGCCTCCTGGTGCGCGTGGGCATCCTGCGCCAGCGCCGTGGCCTGCGCCATCCCTTGCGCCAGATCGGGCACCCGCTGTGCCGCCCCTGCCTTGCAGGCCAGTTCGGCCGCCTCGGCAAAGTTGAAGGTGTGGGGGCCCAGCACCACGGGGCAACCGCAGGCGGCGGCCTCGATCAGGTTCTGGCCGCCCAGCGGGGCAAAGCTCCCACCCAGCAAGGCCACATCGGCCAGGCCGTAGTACAGCGCCATCTCACCGAGCGAGTCTCCCAGCCACACGTCAGCAGCCGCAGGTGCTGCCGCCCAGGTGCTGCGGCGCGACACCGACAAGCCCGCGCGCTGCAGCAGCTGATGCACCTCGTCAAACCGCTGCGGATGGCGCGGCACGATGAGCCATTGCACGGCGGGCAGCGGCAGGTCAGACGCTTCACTATTGATAGCATCATCAGCATGATTTATTTGCGCCAGCGGCACTTTTGACCATATTTTCTGGATCTGCTCCAGCCACATGGCCTCTTCGCCCTCGCGGCTGCTGGCCAGCAAGACCACCGGGCGGCCCGTGCGGGCGCGCCACTCGCGGCCCCGCTCCAGCAACTGCGCATCGGGCACCACGTCGAACTTGAGGTTGCCCAGCACACCACGCACTGGCGCGCCGATGTCTGCCAGCCGTGTGGCGTCCTCCTGCGCTTGGGCCCAGACGGCCGTCAGCCCGCCATAGGCTGGCCGCGCCAGGGGCGACAGGCGCTTTGCCTTGCGCAGCGATGTCTCGTTGAGCCGCGCGTTGGCCAGTACCAGCGGAATGCCCCGTTGCTGGCAGCCCGCCACCAGGTTGGGCCACACCTCGGTTTCCATCAGGATGCCGATGGCCGGACGGAACTTGCGCAAAAACCGCCCCACGGCGCCGGGTGTGTCCCAGGGCTGCCACACCTGCACATCGCCGGGTAACAGCAGCTTTTCGCCCTCAGACCGACCTGTGGCCGTACCGTGGGTGAGCAACAGGCGCACACCCGGCAACTGCTCGCGCAACTGGGCCAGCAAGATGGCGGCTGCCCGGGTTTCGCCCAGCGACACGGCATGCACCCACACAAACCGGCCCAGCGGGTCAGTGCTGCTATGGGGCATGAGGCTGTCGATGGGGGCCGGGTATCGGCCAAAACGCTCGCCCACCGCGTAGGCGTACCCAGGCTCGGCCACCGCACGGCGGCGCAGCTTGCGGCGCAGCAGCGGCTGCGCACACCAGGTCAGCAGCGAATACAGGGCCCGCGCGGCGTTCATGCAGGCACAGGCAGGCTCAGCACACCACCCGCCCAGCCGCTGTCGCTGCGCGCCGCCCAGACGATGCAGGGCGCGCCATCGGGCGCAGCCACCACACAGCGGCCACCGGGCGCCCAGAAAGCGCTGCGCCCCGCACTCACGTAGCCGCCTGACGTGCCGCTGTAGTTGGCCGCAAGCACCGCCATGTCATGGTCGCGCGCATAGCCTTCCAACATCGCCGATTCCGCAGCGTAGGCCTTTTCAGAAATCAGCACACCGGCTGCATACAACGCGGCGCCAGCCCCCCGGGCGGCTTGTGCATGCTCGGGGTGGGTGATGTCGGCGCACACGGCCAGTGCCGTGGGCTCGCCCGCCACCAGTTGTACCTGCGCGTCCTGTGTGCCCGCACTGGCAAATTTTTCTTCACTGCCGTGCAAGTGGCGCTTGCGGTACAGCGCCACGCTGCCATCAGCCCCCAGCAGCCAGGCACCAATGGCGGGCAGTGCGCCCTGCTCCACGGGTTCAGCCGGAGCACCCACCACCAGGGCCATGCCATGGCTTTGTGCGGCCTGACTCAGAGCCGCCAGCGCGGGGTGGTCGGCTGTCAACACATGGTTGGCCATCAGCGTCGGCTCATATCCGATGAGCGACAGCTCCGGGAACTGCAGCAGTTGCACGCCCTGGTGGGCAGCCGCCCGCGCGCACGCCAGGTGCATTTGCAGATTGCGCTGCATGTCGCCAGGCGCCGACGGCGTCTGGGCGGCGGCTACGCGCAGGGGTGTGGAGAGCGAGAGCATCGTTCAGACAGTCCGCAATCAGTGGCTGGCTGCGCCCACATGGGCGTCGGGCTTAACCCGGTGCAGCAGCGCCAGCATGGCGGCCTCAATGCGGGCCAGAGCCTCGGGGGTATGGCCTTCAAAACGCAGCACCAGCACCGGCGTGGTATTGCTGGCGCGGATGAGGCCAAAGCCGTCCGGCCAGTCCACGCGCAGGCCGTCGATACTGCTGATGGCGGCAGGCGCGGCAAAGGTGTCTGCGGCCAGGGCCTGCAGCTGCGCCGTCAGGCGGTGCGGCTCGCCCTCGGTGCAGGCCACGTTCAGCTCGGGGGTGGAAAAGCTGGTGGGCAGCGCGTTCAGCACGGCGCTCGGGTCGCTGCTGCGGCTCAGAATCTCCAGCAGGCGGCAGCCTGCATAGGTGCCGTCGTCAAAACCGTACCAGCGCTCCTTGAAGAAGATGTGGCCGCTCATCTCGCCGCCCAGCGGAGAGTTGGTCTCCTTCATGCGGGCCTTGATGAGCGAGTGGCCGGTCTTGAACATCACCGGCACGCCACCGGCCGCCGCAATGGCGGGCGCCAGGCGCTGGGTGCATTTCACGTCGAAAATGATCTCGCCACCGGGCACGCGCGACAGCACGTCCTGGGCAAACAACATCATCTGGCGATCAGGAAAGATGTTGGTGCCGTCCTTGGTCACGATGCCCAGACGGTCGCCGTCGCCGTCAAACGCCAGGCCCAGTTCGGCATCGCTGGCCTTCAGGGCATCGATCAGATCGCGCAGGTTCTCGGGCTTGCTCGGGTCGGGGTGGTGGTTGGGAAAGTTGCCATCCACCTCCGAGAACAGCTCAATCACCTCGCAGCCCAGCGCACGGAAGATGGCAGGGGCCGAGGCCCCGGCAATGCCGTTGCCGCAGTCCACCACAATCTTGATCGGTCGGGCCAGCTTCACGTCGCCCACGATGCGTTCGCGGTACGCAGGCAGCACATCCACATGGCGCACCGAACCGCCGGACAGCAGTTGCCAGCTTTCCTGCTCCATGGTGCGTCGCAGGGCCTGGATCTCATCGCCATAGATGGCGCGGCCGTTCAGCACCATCTTGAAGCCGTTGTAGTCCTTGGGGTTGTGGCTGCCGGTGACCTGGATACCACTGGTGCACAGCGTGCTGGCTGCAAAGTACAAAAGGGGCGTGGTGACCAGGCCCACATCGATCACCTCGATGCCCGCCTCCACCAGCCCCCGGATCAGCGCCGCCGACATGGCGGGGCCCGACAGGCGGCCATCACGCCCCACCGCCACGGTGGTCTGCCCTTCGGCGCGTGCTGCCGTGCCAAAGGCCCGGCCCAAACCCAGGGCCACGTCTTCGTTCAGGGTGGACGGCACGATGCCGCGGATGTCATAGGCTTTGAAGATGGCGGGGGTCGGTTGCACGCAGGGGGGCCTTTCACGATGGGGTTGAAAAGTCCGCTGCATTGTAGGCGGCGCCCTTGGGGTGTTTGCCAGTCGATGCCTCAGGCGTGCGCCCTGCCCTTGCCAAAGGCACAGGTCCGAAAACGGCCAGTGGCACAGAGTCAGACTCCTATGATCTGGCCCATGACCCTGACCGCACCACCCTCGCCCACCACTGCCGATGCGGCGTCCGACGAAGGCCGCTACCTGGCGCTGCAGGCGCGCGATGCGCGGTTTGACGGGCATTTTTTTACCGGGGTGACCTCCACCGGCATCTACTGCCGCCCCGTTTGTGCCGTGCGCGCGCCCCGGCGCGAGAACTGCCGCTTTTTTGCGCTGGCGGCACAGGCCGAAAGCGCGGGGTTTCGCCCCTGCCTGCGCTGCCGCCCCGAGCTGGCCCCCCAGGCGATGGTGTGGTCGGTGCAGGACGCCAGCGGCATTCTGGTGCAGCAGGCCGTGCGCCTGCTCGATGCGCCCGACCTCTGGCCCACACCGGCCGCGCCTGGCGAAGGCAGCGCCACCGTGGCCCGGTTGGCCGAGCGCCTGGGCGTGAGCGACCGGCACCTGCGCCGCATTTTTGAGGCGGCCCTGGGTGTATCGCCGCTGCAATACCTGCAGACGCGGCGGCTGCTCACGGCCAAACAACTGCTCACCGACACCACCATGCCCGTGACACAGGTGGCACTGGCGAGTGGGTTTGCCAGTGTGCGGCGCTTCAATGCCGCCTTTGTGGGGCACTATGGCCTCAACCCCACGCAGCTGCGGCGCAACGGTGCAGGCAGCGCCGCAGCGGGCAAGGGGCGCACCAGCGCCGTGCGCCTGGCTTGGCGCCCGCCGCTGGATGTGGCTGCGCTGCTGGCCTTTTTTGAAAAGCGGCAGTTCCACGGTGTGGAGTGCGTCATGCATGGCGCGGACGGCCCCGGCCTGCGTCGCACCGTGCGGCTGCCCAGCGCTTGCACCGGCCTGCCGCAAGAGACCACCGGCTGGCTGAGTGCCCGTTTTGACCTGGCGCGCCACCAGGTGCTGCTGCAGACCAGTGACAGCCTGTACCCCGTGCTGCCGCTCGTCATCCGGCGCGTGCGCGCCATGCTGGACCTGGACGCCGACCCCACGGCCATCAACACCGTGCTGCACCCGCATTTCCCGGAGGGTGACGGCCTGCGTGTGCCCGGGGCGTTTGACGGTTTTGAGCTGGCCGTGCGCGCCGTGCTGGGCCAGCAGATCACCGTGGCAGCCGCCCGCACGCTGGGCCAGCGGCTGGTGGAGCGACTGGGCGAGCCCATCGCCACGCCCTGGCCCGAGCTGCACCGGCTGTTCCCCACCGCCGCCACCCTGGCCCGCGCCGATGGCGACACGCTGGGGCAGTTGGGCATCGTGCGCCAGCGGCAGGCGGCCATTGTGGCGCTGGCCCGCGCGGTGGACAGCGGCGCCCTGGCCCTGCATGCAGGCGCCGACGTGCCCAGCACCACCGCCGCCCTGTGCGCCCTGCCCGGCATTGGCGACTGGACGGCGCAGTACATCGCCATGCGGGTGCTGCGCTGGCCCGACGCCTTCCCGGCCGGAGACGTGGCGCTGCACAAGGCTCTGGGGGTGCAGCAGCACAAAAACCCGGCACGCGCGGCGCAAGAGGCCTCGCAAGCCTGGCGCCCCTGGCGCAGCTATGCGGTGCTGCGCGCCTGGGCCACCGGTGGCACCGGTAGTAGTGGCGTGGCGCCCACCCGGTCTTCCGAGATGCATCCACTACCAAAACAATAGCAACCTAGGAAATCAGTACCTGCGCTTGGTGCTGATTTCATTCAAAACCGACATCCCCATCTCTGGAGACCTCCCAGCATGCAGTTTCACCCCCTCACCGTGCAGGCACGGGCCGACACCCCGCTGGGGCCGGTGCGCCTGGCCGCCTCACCCGCCGGCCTGTCGGGCGTCTGGTTTGAAGGCCAACGCCACGAGCCCACCGCCTTGCTGTACGGCCCCGGTGCCTGGGCCTCGGGGCCGTGCAACCACCCTGTGCTGCAAGAGGCAGCGCACCAGCTGCAGCAGTACCTGGGCGGGCAACGCCAACATTTCGACCTGCCTCTGGACCTGTCGGGCGGCACGGCCTTTCAGCAATCGGTGTGGCGTGCGCTGCTGCAGATTGGCCGGGGCCAGACCACCAGCTATGGCACGCTGGGCCGCCAGCTGGGCAACCCCAGCGCCGTGCGGGCCGTGGGCGCCGCCGTGGGTCGCAACCCACTGAGCGTGGTGGTGCCTTGCCACCGTGTGCTGGGTGCCGACGGCAGTCTGACCGGCTATGCAGGCGGCCTCGACCGCAAGAGGGATTTGCTGACGCTGGAGAATGCACCCCTTTTTGCCACCGCAGCCCACCCCATGAAAGCCACCGCATGAACAGCCCCGCCACCCGGCCCGTCTCCACCTGGATCGGCGAATTCATCCTGCTGGCAGCACTTTGGGGCGCGTCGTTCCTGTTCATGCGCCTGGGGGCGTCCGACTTTGGCCCCTTGCCCACCGCCGGGCTGCGGGTGGCGTTGGCCACCGTGTTCCTGTGGCCCATCATGCTGCGCCAGGGCCACTGGCCCGCGCTGCGCCAGCACTGGCGGCCCATCCTGTTTGCGGGCGTCATCAACTCGGCGATTCCGTTTTCGCTGTTCTCCTGGGCGGTGCTGCACATTGCCACGGGCCTGACCTCAATCCTCAACGCCACAGTGCCTCTGTTTGGTGCGCTGGTGGCCTGGGTGTGGCTGGGCGACCGCATCAACCGCCTGCGCTGGGTGGGCCTGGCGCTGGGTTTTGTGGGCGTGGCCCTGCTGGCCTGGCGCGCGCCCGCAGGCACCGGGTTCAAGACCGACCACGCCCACTGGGCCATTGCAGCGTGCCTGCTGGCGTCGGCGTTCTATGGCGTGTCAGCCAGTTTCGCGCGGCGCCACCTCACGGGCCTGCCGCCACTGGCCACGGCTGCAGGCAGCCAGCTGGGTGCCGCGCTCGGCCTGGCCCTGCCCACGCTGTGGCTGTGGCCGGCCCAGATGCCGGGCCCGCGCGCCTGGGGGGCCATCGTGGCGATTGCCGTGCTGTGCACCGGCATTGCCTACATCCTGTACTTTCGCCTCATCGAACACGCGGGCCCCAGCCGCGCGCTGGCCGTCACCTTCATCACCCCGGTGTTCGCCGTTCTGTATGGAACGCTGTTTCTTGGCGAGACCATCACCCCCTGGATGATGGGCTGCGCACTGGTCATCGTGTGCGGCACGATGTTGTCAACCGGGCTTATCAGGACGGGGCGCGCCGCCGCCGCGCCGCCAGAACGGGCCTAAACTTGACACATGGTTTTTTTATCGGGTGCATGCCTTCTGACCACATGCGGCGCAGGTCGAGACATGACCTCGCTCCCGATTCCGGCCCACGCCCCCGTACCGCCAGACCGCAAAGCCGCCGCAGCCCCCCGTCCAGCCCAGGCCAACCAAGGAAAACGCCATGGGTAACAACACGCTGCTGGCAGGCACCGCAGTCATGCTGCTGCTGCTCGTGCCGGTCTGGCTCTCGCCGCAGGAGTCTCTGCACCCGTCCCGACGCACCCTGATTCTGCTGGGCGTGGCCGGGGGCATTGTCTCCATTGCCGCCTTCCAGGCCCTGCGCTGGAACGCGCCGGAGCTGAACATCGTGGCCTACCCCACCGCCACGGCCTTCATGGCGCTGTTTTTTGGTGTGCCCGCTGCGGCCATCACCGCCCTGCTGACCTTGCAAGCGGCGCTATGGACGGACACTTCGGTCGCCTGGCCCGCCATCGCCGTGTTGGGCAGCGCGCTCGCGGCGGGCTGGGGTTGGCGCAAGCTCGGCGCACGCTGGCGTTGGGCCGAATGGGCCCCGCTGGCCGGCCTGACCATCACGCTGCCGCTGGCAGTCTCGCTGGCCATGTGGGCCGCCAGCACTGGGGCAGAAAGCGCCAGCAACCTGCACTGGCACCACGGCGCCGGGGTGATGATGCTCGGCATAGGCTGGCTGGTGATTGCCAGCAGAGCCCGCGCTGAATTGGCGCGCAGCGAGATCCAGCAGACGCTGGGCGAGCAGGAGCGCCAGTTACGCCTTGCGCTGGATGCTCTTGGCGGTGGCCGCTGGGAATGGGATGTGGCCACGCGCCGTTTTACCTGCGAAGGCCGCTTTTACGAGGCCTACGGCATCACCAACGCAGACGCACAGTCCCCCGACCTGTGGCAACGCTGGTACGCCCGGCGCCACCCACAAGACGCCGAGCGCAATGCGGCCAAACTGGCACGCTCCATGGACGGGCTGGAGGAAAACTACGAGGCCGAATTCCGCGTGATGGATACCCAGGGCCAGTGGCGCTGGCTGCTGTCGCGCGGCACCGTCGCGCGTCGCGATGCCCAGGGCCACCCGGCCAGCCTGATCGGCATGGACCTGGACATCACCGCCCACCGCGAGGTCGAAGAGGCCCTGCAGTCGGCCGAGACCAAATACACCACCTTCTACCAAACGCTGCCCGACCCGGCGGGCATCACCCGCATTGCCGACGGGCGCTACATTGACGTGAACCCGGCGTTCTGCGAGCTGCTGGGGTATGCGCGAGAAGATGTGCTGGGCCGCACCTCATCCGAGCTGCACATCTGGGCCAATGAACAGGAGCGCAAGCGGCTGGTGGAAACCTACCAGCGCGACGGCAAGGTGGACCGGCTGCCCCTGATGGCGCAAAGCAAGGGTGTGCGCGTTCCGGGCCTGATGTCGGCACGCTCTGTGCTTGTCAATGGCGAAAACTGCTTTGTTTTCGTTTTCCACGACATGACCGAAGCCCAACGCACCAGCGACGAACTTCGGGCGCTCTATAACCAGCTGCAGCAAGCCGGCCGACTGGCCCGGCTGGGCGCATGGGAAGACGAGCGTGGCCGGGGCCTGGTGTACTGGTCGGACATGTGTTTTGACATTCACGGCCTGCCTCCCAACCAGCCCCCGCCCAGCGACTACATCAACCGCCACGTTGCTCCACAGTACCGCGAGCCGCTGCGCGAAAAATTCCGCCAGAGCATCCGTTCGCGCACCGAATGGAGCATGGAGATGGAGGTCTATCACGCCGATGGCCACTTGCTGTGGGTGCGCGCGCGCGGTGAGCCTGTGATCGAGAACGGCCGTGTGGTCAGGGTGCGCGGCGTGATGCAGGACATTGACGAGGCCAAGCGCGCCGAGCAGCGCCTGCGCCAGTCCGAAGAGCGCTTCTCGCGCATCTTCCAGCTCATGCCCTACCCCATGGGCCTGTCGCACCGCAGCGACGGCCGCTATGTGGACATCAACCCCGCCTGGGTAGAGATGCTGGGCATCCCCCGCGAAGAGGCCATTGGCCGCACCGCCGTGGAGTTGGGCATCTTCATGGCCGAAGACCGCCAGCGGCTCATGGACCAGGTCCGCCTCGCCGGGCAGCTCAGCGACTACGAAGTGACCCTGAACGTGCGCAACGGCCCCCGGCGCACCGTGCTGCAATCGATGCGCGCCACCGAGTTCGATGGCGAGCCCTGCTGGCTGTTCTCGGTGCACGACATCACCGACCGCAAGCGCAACGAGGTGCAGGTACGCGAGCGCGAGGCACTGCTTTCGCTCACCATCTCCGCCGCATCGCTGGGCCTGTGGGACTGGGACCTGCAGACGGGCCTGGTGACGGGCGACCGCCGCTGGCGTGCCATGCGAGGACTGCCGACGACGGGCGACACCTCGGCCGCCGTGCAATGGACGACCGCCGTCGCGCCCGACGATATCGACCGCATCACCACCGAGCTAGCGCGCCATACCTCCCACCTGGGCACCCCGTTCGACGCTACCTGGCGGCTGAACCAGCCCTCCGAGCCTGTGCGCTGGGTGCGCAACCTGGGCAAGATCGTGGGCTTTGATGAGCAAGGCCACCCGGCACGCATGCTGGGCGTGGCCATTGACGTGACCCCACAGCGCGAGCAGGAGGTGATGCTGCAGCGTCTGGCGCTGTACGACGCACTCACCGGCCTGCCCAACCGGGTACTGCTGGCGCGCAAGCTGCAGGAATGCATGGCCCAGGCCCGCGACACCGGCAAACAGCTGGGTGTGGCCTATCTCGACCTGGACGGCTTCAAGCCCGTCAATGACCGCCTGGGCCACGGCGCGGGTGACCGCCTGCTGGTCGTGGTGGCCGCGCGACTCACCCGCGCGCTGCAGCCGCTGGACACCGTGGCACGCCTGGGGGGCGACGAGTTCGTGATCCTCATGCCCGGCCTGAGCTCAGTGAACGACTGCGAACGCGCGCTGGAACGCGTGATGGAAAGCGTCTCGGCCCCCTACATGCTCGACATGGAACGCGTGGTCGTCACCGCCAGCATTGGCTACACCATCTTTCCGCAGGACGACGCCGACGCCGACACCCTGCTGCGCCATGCCGACCAGGCCATGTACGCCGCCAAGCAGGCTGGACGCAACCGCTTCCACCAGTTCGACGCCGCCCAGGAGCGCGCCATGCAACTGCTGCGCGCCCAGGGGCACTACCTGCGCGAGGCCCTGGCCCAGTCTCAGTTCACGCTGTACCTGCAGCCCAAGGTGGACATGCGCAGCGGTACCGTGGTGGGCGCCGAAGTGCTCTCGCGCTGGCGGCACCCCGAGCGGGGCCTGGTGCCGCCCAGTGAGTTCTTGCCGCTGCTGGAAGGCACCGAGCTGGAGATCGGCTTTGGCGAATGGGTGGCCGAGGCCGCGCTCACGGTGCTGGAGCAGTTGCAGGACCGGGGCATGCCCATGCCGCTGAGCATCAACATTGCTGCCCAGCACCTGCAACAACCCGGTTTTGCCGACTGGGTGGCCCAGTGCCTGAAGCGCCACCCCCGGGTGCCTGCGCACCTGGTCGAGATCGAGATCACCGAAAGCGCCGCCCTGTACGACTTGAGCGCCGTGGCCGACACCCTGAACGCCTTGCGCACCATGGGCGTGACCGTGGCGCTGGACGACTTCGGCACAGGTTATTCGTCGCTGACCTACCTGCGCCGCCTGCCCATGGACACGCTCAAGATCGACCAGAGTTTTGTGCACGGCATGATGGGCGATCCCGGCGACTTGGCCATCGTGCAGGGCGTGATCGGCCTGGCGCGCTCTTTCGGTTACCGCGTGATCGCCGAAGGGGTGGAAACCGTCGAACAAGGGCAGATGTTGCTGCAACTGGGCTGCCTGCAGGCGCAGGGCTACTGCATAGCCCGGCCTATGTCGCTGGATGACTTCATCGACTGGACGCCCACATGGCGGCCGCCTGCGGGGTGGCAACGGAACCGGCCCGTGTAGGTGGCAAAGAAGTGCGGATCTCCCGGATCGCAAGAATGCCAAGACGGAAGGAACAAATGGCGGATCTGTTTTCTGAGTACGTCCCACCCCACATCCTCAAACAGCTGGCGCATCCGCCAGCACCCGAGGGGCGTTTGTCCCGTGGACCCGTCGAATTCATTTTTGTGATGGCGCAGGGCCATGGCGACCACGACACGGCCGAACTCATCGGTGTCATCGCAGCCGATGCGAGCCATGCGGGTTGGATGGTCCAGGCCCTTCTGTGCAATCTGGTGGTGCTGGTTCGCGGCACAGTGCCGCAGCGCGAATCGCAGGTGCTGGAGCGCACGGCGCTGGTTCGCCAGCTCCTGGGCACTTACGCACCCAGAATCAAGGCCGTTCATGGCGCTGAACAGGCCTCGTTTGGAAACATTGGAAGCAGCGCCCGCAGGACCCACGGCGTGCTGCTGCCGTCTTTTTCTGACGCCATGGGCCAGCTTCTATCGCTCCCGCTGGGGCAGTCTCACGATCTAGGGGGCTGTGAGGCGGCAGCGCAAGAGCCCGCGCCGCGTGCGGGCCGCAGCCCCCGCTGACTCAACCCACCAGGTCCTTCACCTGCTGCAGCGCCGCCGGGTCTTCCATCGTTGTCAGGTCGCCTGGATCGCGCCGCTCGGCCACGGCTTGCAGTGCGCGGCGCAGCAGTTTGCCGCTGCGGGTCTTGGGCAGCACGGTGACGAAGTACACGCGCGACGGGCGGGCCACGGCGCCCAACTGGTGGTCCACCTGTTTCATCACCTCGCCTTCGAGCTTCAGGCGCGCAGCATCGTCCGTCAGGCCCGAAGCATCGCGCGCCACGGCAAAGGCCATGGCCACCTGGCCCTTCAGGCTGTCGGCCACACCCACCACGGCCACTTCGGCGATATTGGGGTGGGAGGCAATACTTTCCTCAATCTCGCGCGTGCCCAGGCGGTGACCGGCCACGTTGATCACATCGTCGGTGCGGCCCAGGATGAAGTGGTAGCCGTCAGCGTCGCGGATGCCCCAGTCAAACGTGCTGTAGATCAGGCGGCCGGGGATACTCTTCCAGTAGGTGTTCACAAAACGCGCGTCGTCGCGCCACACCGTCTGCATGCAGCCGGGGGGCAGCGGGCCTTCGATGGCGACCACGCCCTTCTGGTTGGGGCCGGTCAGTTCTTCACCGGTGGCCTCATCGATCAGCTTCACGCCGTAGCCGTACATGGCCTTGCCGGGGCTGCCAAAACGTGTGGTTTGCGGCTCCACGCCGTTGGCCAGGGTCAGGATAGGCCAACCGGTTTCGGTCTGCCAGTAGTTGTCGATGATGGGTACGGCCAGCGCGTCGCTGATCCACTGGGCCGTGGGTTCGTCCAGCGGCTCGCCCGCCAGCCACAGGGCCTTGAGGCTTTTGACGTTGTATTTGGCCAGGTAGGCCGGGTCTTGTTTCTTGAGCACCCGCACCGCCGTGGGGGCCGAGAACATGTGCGTGACCTTGTACTTTTCCACAATGCTCCACCACACACCCGCGTCGGGCCGGGTAGGCAGGCCTTCGTACATGATGGTGGTCATGCCGGCAATCAGCGGCCCGTAGACGATGTAGCTGTGCCCCACCACCCAGCCGATGTCGCTGGTCGCAAAGTACACATCCCCCGCCTTGGCGTCAAAAATGTGCTTCATGCTGGCGGCCAGCGCCACGGTGTAGCCGCCCGTGTCGCGCTGCACACCCTTGGGCTTGCCCGTGGTGCCGCTGGTGTACAGGGTGTAGCTGGGGTGGGTAGACTCCACCCATTCGCAGGGCACCACGGTGTTCAGGTGCTGCTCGCGCAGGGGAGCCCATTCGTGGTCGCGGCCTGCCTGCAGGGGCATGGGGGCCAGGCCCCGGTTCACCATCAACACGGCGGCGGGCTTGTGTTGGGACAGCGCAATGGCCTCGTCCAGCAGAGGCTTGTAGGGCACCACCTTGCCGCCGCGCGAGCCCGCGTCGGCGCTGACCACGGCCACGGGTTCGGCGTCTTCGATGCGCGAGGCCAGCGAGCCCGAGGCAAACCCGCCAAACACCACCGAATGCAGCGCGCCAATGCGCACACAGGCCAGCATGGCAAACGCGGCCTCGGCAATCATGGGCATGTAGATGAGCACGCGGTCGCCCTTCTTCACGCCCAGCGCCAACAGCACCGCTGCCATGCGCTGTACCTCGGCGTGCAGCTCGGCAAAACTGTAGCTGCGCTCGGTATCGGTTTCGGTGGAGATCGCCACCAGCGCCGCCTGGCTGGCGCGCGTGGCCAGGTGCCGGTCTACCGCGTTGTGGCACAGGTTGGTGGTGCCGCCCACAAACCATTTGGCAAACGGCGGGTTGCTGTAGTCGCACACCTGCTGGGGAGGCGTCTTCCAGTCGATCAGCTGGGCCTGCTGGCTCCAGAAGGCGTCGCGGTGGTCGATGGACTGGCGGTAGAAATCGGCGTATGCGGTCATTTGGGTTGTCTCCTCGGCATCTCTCTCGCCCTGCCAGGACAGCAGGTTTTGAATTCATAATTATTCATAACGGGCTTGCGGCAAACTGACGCAGCAAACCCTCTGCCTCATCGTCCATGGTTCCGGGTAGCGCAGGCATATTGATATGTCGGCAAACGTCATACCGGCCTGTCACACTCCCGGACCATGCACCCAGCGCCGTCCTCTGCTCCCACGCCCGTCCCGTTCCGCGAGGCCTTTCTTTTCTGGCTCAAGCTCGGCTTCATCAGCTTTGGCGGGCCTGCTGGCCAGATCGCCATCATGCATGCCGAGCTGGTGGAGCGGCGCCGCTGGATCAGCGAAAACCGCTTTCTGCACGCGCTCAACTACTGCATGCTGTTGCCCGGCCCCGAGGCGCAGCAACTGGCCACCTACATTGGCTGGCTCATGCACCGCACCTGGGGTGGCATCGTGGCGGGGGCGCTGTTTGTGTTGCCTTCGCTGTTCATTCTGATCGGGCTGTCGTGGGTATATCTGCGGTTTGGTGATGTGCCTGTGGTGGCGGGCATCTTCTATGGCATCAAGCCCGCCGTAACGGCGCTGGTGCTGCACGCCGCGCACCGCATTGGCACCCGCGCGCTCAAAAACGGCTGGATGTGGGGCATTGCTGCCGCGTCGTTTGTGGCCATCTTTGCGTTCGACACGCCCTTCCCGGCCATCGTGCTGGCAGCCGGGCTCATCGGCTACTTTGGCGCGCAGCGCTGGCCCGCCGTGTTTGCGCTGGGGGGCGGCCATGCCAACGCACACAAGGGCTATGGCCCGGCGCTGATCGACGACCACACGCCAACGCCCGCCCATGCGCGGTTTTCGCGCAGCCATCTGGTCAAAGTTCTGGCGGCTGGTCTGGCGCTGTGGCTCGCCGCCATGGGCGTGCTGGTGGCCACCCAGGGCTGGCAGGGCACGCTCACGCAGATGGGCTGGTTCTTCACCAAGGCGGCCCTGCTCACCTTTGGGGGCGCCTATGCCGTGCTGCCCTACGTGTACCAGGGCGCGGTGGAGCACTACCAGTGGCTCAGCGGCCCGCAAATGATTGACGGCCTGGCACTGGGCGAGACCACGCCCGGCCCTCTGATCATGGTGGTGGCGTTTGTGGGTTTTGTGGGCGGTTGGCTGCAGCAGGTGTGGGGGGCGGACGCACTGTTTGCAGGCGCTGCAGCGGCGGCTACAGTGGTGACTTTTGTGACCTTCTTGCCCTCGTTCATCTTCATTCTGGCGGGTGGTCCGCTGGTGGAGGCCACGCACGGCAAGCTCGGTTTTACCGCGCCACTGTCAGCCATCACCGCCGCCGTGGTGGGCGTGATCCTGAACCTGGCCCTGTTTTTTGCCTACCACCTGCTGTGGCCGCAGGGTTTTGGCGGCCGCTTCGATGCTGTGTCGGCAGTGATCGCGGCGGGTGCGCTGGTGGCGCTGTTCCGCTTCAAACTGGGCGTCATGCCGCTGCTGGGCGTGTGTGCGTTGGCGGGTCTGGCGGTCAAGCTGGCGGTGCCTTATTTCACCTGACCGCATTTACTACCATTTTGATAGCTGCCAGCGCTTTACGGATAAGCGCTAGCGGCCAAAAAGACTCAAATCCAGGTTACTTGATCAGCCCGAGCACATCCTTGAACGCCGGGTGCTCACAACTGCCCAGCCATTCAAACGCCACCATTTCGGTGGTCACCAGCTCGGCGCCCGCACCGGCCAGGCGGTCGAAGGCGGCGTCGCGGTTGCGTTCGGTGCGAGAGCCGCAGGCGTCGGTCACCACCCACACTTCAAACTCGTCTTCCAGCAAGTCGAGTGCGGTCTGCAGCAGGCAGACATGGGCTTCGCAACCGGCAATGACGATGGTGCCGCGCTCTGCCGCCAGCGGGGCAGGCTTTTGCAGGTGCTTGGGCAGGCTGCGCGCGTTGCCGCCCTGGGGCTTGGCCGGTGGGCGCAGCCATTCGCCCAGGCCCTCTTCGGCGGCGCTGAAGTGCATCTTGGCCAGGGTCTTCTGGCACAGGGCGCGCAGAGCGGCGTCGTTGGCGCCCAGTCGCGAGGGGTTTTGCTCGGTGCCCCACACGGGCACGTCCAGCATGCGCGCGATCTCGGCCAGGCGGCGGGCGTTGGCCAGCACGGCGGGGCCTTCGTGGATGGCGGGCATCAGGCGCTCCTGGTAGTCAACCAGGACGAGTTGGGATTCGGTGGCGTCAAGCAGCATGGTGGGACCGTTTCTGTGTTCGTTGAATCGCTGTGCGGGCGCAGCGTTGGGGGCAATGGCGCATTGTCGCAGCCCTGCGCCCGGGGTTTTCAGCCGCGAAGCACGGACTGCAGCGCCTTGGCCAGCGGCTCTGCCATGGGCACCGCGTTGCTGGGGTGAGGAATGCAGTCCGTGCTCCAGACCTCGCCCACACCCGCGTCGCGCAGTACCTGCAGCGCATCGCCCGCAAACAGCGCGTGCGTCACGGCCACATCCACCGATGCAGCACCCGCCTGCAGCAGCAGCCGCGCGGCCAATGCCAGCGTGCAGCCGGTGCTGGCCATATCGTCCAGCAGCACCACCGCCCTCCCCTGGGCGTTGAGTGCGGGCAGTTCAATCGCCACATCGCGGTCGCCATGGCGCACCTTGGTGCAGACGGCATGGTCAAAGCCGTGGCGGGCGGCGGCCTGGGCGATCCACTGGGCGGATTCGCCGTCCGGCCCTACCAGCAGCGCATTCGGCCGGCGCTCAGCGATCAGGTCGGCCAACGGCTCGGCGCCGCTGAGCACCACGGTCTGCGGCACGGGGATGGCCTGCTCCAGCCGGTCAATGCGGTGCAGGTGCGGGTCCACAGTGATCACTGCGTCAAACAGCCCGGCCAGGAACCCGCCCACCACCTGCTGGCTCACGGCCTCGCCGGGGTAGAAGGCAATGTCCTGCCGCATATAGGCCAGGTACGGCGCTACCAGCGTGAGCTGCTGCACGCCCAGGCTGCGGGCCGTGCGCGCGGCCAGCAGCAGCTCCACCAGCTTTTCGTTGGGCTGGTGCAGGCTGCGCAGCAGCACGGCGTGTCTTGGCAGGCGCCCTGCGGCATCCACGGGCAGGCGCAGCTTGAGTTCTCCGTCAGGGAAACGGTGACGTTCGATGGCCTGGGCGTTGAGGCCCGCAGCCTGCGCCAGGCGCAGCGCAGGCGCAGCTTCGTCGTCGAAATACAGCAACCAGGTGGCTTCAGGCGGGGCCATGGTCAAAACTCCACAAACACACGCGGCACCTCGTCGGCCGTGCCCAAGCGGTAGCCGCTGCCCTGCTCACACGCATGGCGCGCAAACTCCAGGTCGGCCGGGTAGCTGGCGTGCACGCGGTACAGCAAGTCCCCGGCAGCCACGGTGTCGCCCAGCTTGTGCATCAAGTCCACCCCGGCGCCCGGCACCTTGGGGGCCCCTGCCAGTCGGGCCACGCGGGCGATCTGGTAGTTGTCGATGCCCGCCACCACGCCGCTGGAGGGCGCCACCACGTCGAGCGTGAGGGCTCCTAGCGCCGGGTGGTTGTGGTCAAACCCCGTGCTTCCCTGGGCGGCGATGATGGCGTTCATGCGCGCCAGCGCCCGGCCAGAGTCGAGGATGTCGCGCGCAATGGCATAGCCGTCGCCGCCACGCACATCGGGGTCGCATTCAATCAGGCGCCCGGCCAGGCGTAGCGCCTTTTGGCGCAGGTCGTCCGGCGCACGTGGGTCGTTTTGCAGCACGCGCATCACGTCGCGTGCCTCCAGCACCGGGCCCACACCGTTGCCCACGGGCTGGCGGCCGTCGGTGATGACCACGTCCAGCGACAGGCCCATGCGCCGCGCCACATATTCAAACAGGCGACGCAGGCGCTGCGCCTCGGGCATGGATCGCACCTTAGCCGTGGGGCCGATGGGAATGTCCAGCACCAGGTGTGTGGCGCCCGCCGCCACCTTTTTGGACAGGATGGACGCCACCATCTGCCCGGCCGAGTCGATCGACAGAGGCCGTTCCACCGAGATCAGCACATCGTCGGCGGGCGACAGGTTGGCCGTGCCGCCCCAGGCCAGGCAGCCCCGGTAATCGCGCACGATGTCGGCCAGCTGCTCCAGCGGCAGCTCCACCTTGGCCAGCACCTCCATGGTGTCGGCCGTGCCAGCGGGGGATGTGATGGCGCGCGACGATGTCTTGGGGCACAACATGCCGTGCGCTGCGACGATGGGCACGACCAGCATGGTGGTTCGGTTGCCCGGAATGCCGCCAATGCAGTGTTTGTCGACCACCAGCGGCTCGTGCCAGTCCAGGCGCCTGCCGCTGGTCACCATGGCATCGGTCAGGAAGAAAACCTCCTCGCGGTCCAGCTCGCTCTGGTGGCAGGCCACCACAAAGGCCGTGAGTTCGATCTTGGAATAGCGGTGGTCGGCAATGTCCCGCACGATGGCGCCAAAGTCCTCGCGCGTGAGGCGTTCGCTGGCAATCTTGCGAAACAGCGCACCCATGGACTCGGGCGGCTCGGCCTGCGCCACCGACACGGTGTGGCCATTCTCCACAGCCAGTTGCGCAAACGCATCTTCCGACAGGCCCAGCTCGTGGCAACCCACGATGGCAGGGTCGTCCACCACGTTCACCGTGGCCAGGATGCGGCGGCCATTGGCGCGCACTTCGATCTTGGACAGGGCCTGGAAGCCCTCGGCCCGGTACACGGCGCAGTCGCGGTTCAGGTAAGCGACGTTTTCGCGCCAGGTGTCGATGGCGACGCGGCGCAGGGCCAGCTGGGACCGGGGCGGCGTGCCCGCCGGGTCCACGGGGGCTGCGTGCGCGCCAGCGTCGGGCACGGGAGGTACAGAGATGGCGGCAGGGGAAGGGGAAGTCGGCTCGGCGTGCATCGCACCAGCCTATACCGAAAATGTCCGCCCACACTCCGGGATCTCCCCGTGCGTCGGCGTGGCAGTGCAAATCTCTCGGCTTGCTTGACTTGCGTCAATTAAAACCTGTCACATCGCACCGGGTTGCAGTCGCAGCAAACGCCCCTGCGGGCTGTCCGTCAGCAGGTACAGCAGGCCATCCGGCCCCTGTCGCACATCCCGGATGCGCTCGCCATTGCCCTGCAACAGCCGTTCCTCTTTTTGTATCTTGCCGCCAGCCACCTCCAACCGGTGCAGGGTGCCGAACTTGAGCGATCCGACAAACAAGCTGCCCCGCCACGCCGAGCCATAACGCGTGCTGGTCAAAAACGCCATCCCTGAGGGGGCGATGGACGGCGTCCAATGGTGCAGCGGCTGCTCCATGCCCGCGCGGGCTGTGCCCTCGCCCATCTTTCCGCCGCCGTAGTTCTCGCCATAGGTAATGACGGGCCAGCCGTAGTTGCGCCCCGGCTGGGGCAGATTGATTTCGTCACCGCCCTGCGGGCCATGTTCGTGTATCCACAGTTTGCCGTCGGGGCCGATCGTGGCGCCCTGGGGGTTGCGGTGGCCGTAGCTCCAGATCTCGGGCAAGGCGCCGGGTTGCTTGGCATACGGGTTGTCGGGCGGTACGGCCCCGTCGGGGGTGATGCGAATGACCTTGCCGTGGTGGTTGTCGAGCTTTTGGGCATCGTCCTTGCGGTGGTAGCGCTCGCCCAGCGCCACAAACAGGTTGCCGTCGCTGGCCTGGGCTATGCGGCAGCCAAAATGCAGCGCGCTCTCCACCTTGGGCCGCTGGCTGAAGATGACGCGCACCTCCTGCAGGCTGCTGGCGTCGGCCGACAGGGTGGCGCGCGCCACCGCCGTGCTGTTGCCTGCCGCGCCACCCGATGCGGGCTCGGCAAAACAGAAGTAGATGCGGCGGTTGCGGGCAAAGTCGTTGTCGGTCACCACGTCCAGCAGGCCGCCCTGCCCGCCTGCCGCCACTTGCGGCACTCCCGCCAGCGCAGGCCTCACCTGTCCCGTCGCGCTGACCACGCGCAGGCGGCCCGGCCGCTCGGTCACCAAAAACTGGCCGCCCGGCAAAAAAGCCACCGCCCACGGATGGACCAGGCCGCTGGCTACGGGCACCAGCGACACGGCGGGTGCGGGCGCGGGTGCGCTTTGGGCCTGGGTCACTGCGTGCGCACCAGACACTATCAAAAATATAGCTAACAGCGCTTTGTGCACTAGCGCCACCTGCCGATTTGGTGTCCAACCCATGCTGTCAAGCTCCTCATGGCCCGTGGCCTTGCATCCGGTGGCACCAGGGGCGGTGCAAAGCCGGTCTGGCGCGCATCTTGCATGCTGCTTTCGCACGAGAAAACGCCGGGCCAATCGATTTATCTGAATCAAATCAACAGCTTGCAAAAACGCTTATTTTTTATAAATAACCATACCGTGTTACCCTTCGCCCCCATGTCCAGATGGTTTTGCATCCTCATCCTTGCCTGCGCCACCGCTGCGCACGCTGCGCCCCAGGGCACCAATTCTGACGATATGGACCGCTTGCTCGCGGACAAAGGGCTGCTCACCCGACTCGAAGACGTGAGCCACAAGGTGGCTGACAAGGCCCAGACCGTGGCAGGCCGCGCGGGTGATCTGGTGGTCAACGCCATGGGCTTTTTGGGCGTGCCCTACAAGCGTGGCGGCAACAGTGCAGAGACCGGCTTTGACTGCAGCGGCTTTGTGCGCGCGATCTACGAGCAGACCGTGGGCCTTCTCCTGCCCCGCCGTGCCGATCAGCAGGCAGCCGCCACCCAGGTCATCGACAAAAAAGAACTGCAACCCGGCGATCTGGTGTTCTTCAACACCATGCGCCGCAATTTCAGCCACGTGGGCATCTACGTGGGGGACGGCAAGTTCATCCACTCGCCCCGCAGCGGCTCCGAGATCCGCGTGGAAGACATGGGCGTGGCCTACTGGGCCCGCCGCTTCAACGGCGCACGCCGTGTGACGCCGGGTGAGGGTGTCGACAGCGCCCAGGCAGCCCAGACGCAGAAATAAACCGGTGATCACTGGGGGCTCCGCGCCCCCATTTGAATCAGGGCTTGATCACATACTCCGTCTCGGTGCTGCGAATCGGGCCGCCGCTGATATTGACCGGACCCGCCGACGGGTCGCCCCGCAACAGGGCCTTGGCGGCTGTCATATCGGCTTGGTAACGAGCCCGGGCCTCGGACTCGCAGGCCTTGCGCTCCACGCC
Source organism: Acidovorax benzenivorans (assembly GCF_028680575.1). Classification (GTDB taxonomy): domain Bacteria; phylum Pseudomonadota; class Gammaproteobacteria; order Burkholderiales; family Burkholderiaceae_C; genus Acidovorax; species Acidovorax benzenivorans. The sequence continues at coordinate 76,270 of NZ_JAPCKI010000019.1, forward strand.
GGGCATTGCCCGGCACTCTTCCAGACTCACCTTGAGCCCGCCCCCCGCTTCGCGGATGGCCGACTGGTAACGTTGTTGCGGCGTGGTGTCGGGCACCGCACCGCGCGCCAGGGATGCGTCGTCGCTTTGAGCGTGTGCGGCGGTGGGCAGCACCAGCGCACCGCCCAAGGCCAGCGCTGCAACCAGAAGGCCTGCAGGTCGTGCGAAGAAACGGTTCCACGTGTGTCGCTGCGGCCTGGGGGCCGTAGCAGCGGAAAGGGTCATCAATGGGGTAATTGGGGCCGTGAACATTTTGGGTACACCTTTCTGTCTGTGATTGCGTAGGCTGCGCTGGCAGTGCGAGGCGCATTGCGCACACCGGGCCAGCCCATGGGATGAACCACTTTAGTCCTGCATCGCACCCGCATCGCGCCAGCATGTGCCGCGCTACCATGTCGGACACCACCCACAGGGCGTTGCCATGCACCACACCTCCGCACAGCCAACCGACGCCACGACAGCGCACGACAAGGGCTATCTCAGGCGCCTGCTGTCAGAGCGCAACCAAACCCCCACCAGCGACACTGGGGCAATTGACGCAGCCATTGAACAGGCGTTTGTGCGCAGTGTCGCCATCCTGGTGCTGGACATGTGCGGCTTCTCGCGCATCACCCAGCGCCACGGCATCATTCATTTTCTGGCGATGATCCACCAGATGGAGCAGGCAGCACGCCCGGCCATCGAAGGCAATGGCGGCGAGGTCATCAAGCAGGAGGCCGACAACCTGTTTGCAGTGTTCGCCACGCCCGAGCAGGCCCTGGAGGCTGCCCTGGACACCCTGCGCGCCCTGAGCGCCATGAACACCGTGCTGCCGCCCGAGCGGGCGCTGAACGTGAGCGCAGGCATTGGCTTTGGCCCCACCCTGGTGATTGCACGCGAAGACCTGTTTGGCCCGGAGATGAACTGCGCTTGCAAGCTGGGCGAAGACATTGCCGCGGCCAACGAGATCCTGCTCACCCAAGCCGCCTGCGCCAGCCTGCCTGCGGGCCGCTATGTCTGTGCCCGCACCGACCACCAGATATCAGGGATGGACCTGCAGGCGCACCGGTTTGAGCGATGCCTTTTTGAGCGCCCCTTGCACCCACTGGTCGCTGACAGAGGGCATTGTCCGACAGCCATTTGACTGTCTAATCTGTAAGGTGGCTTTATCGTTTAAATCAACTACGAAGGGAAATAACATGTTGTCATTGCTGGGGATGCTGCTGATTGGTTTGGTGGTGGGGTTGATCGCCCGTGCCGTCAAGCCCGGAGACGACAAACTGGGCTGGATCATGACGGCGCTGCTGGGTGTAGCAGGCTCGTTTTTGGCCAGCTATGTGGGCATTGCAATGGGCTGGTATGCGCAGGGTGACAGCGCTGGCTGGATTGCCTCGGTGGTGGGCGCTATCGCTCTGCTGGTGGTGTACAGCCTGGTCAAAGGCAAATCCTGATCGGCGCCTGCGCCCGCAGAACCGTCCGCCACCTGTTTGTTGACGTTTGTTGACGTTTGTTGAATCACACACTGTCACCATCATGCCCACCTCATTGCAAATGGCCGCTGGAGACCCTGAGCTGGCTGCGGCCGTGCGCCGCGCGCGCAAGCTGCTGCACCGGCGTGCCGTGGTGGCGGCGGCGGCCAGCGTGGTGCCCGTGCCAGGGCTGGACTGGGCCGTCGATGCCGCCCTGCTCTCCCGCCTGATCCCACAGATCAATACCGAATTCGGCCTATCGGCCGAACAGATCGACCAGTTGGATCCGAAAAAGCGGGAGCAGGTGCAAAAGGCGGTGGGCCTGGTGGGGTCTGTGCTCATCGGCAAGCTGATCACCCGCGAACTGGTCATCCGCGCCACGCAAACGGTGGGTTTGCGCCTGAGCACCAAGCAAGTGGCCAAATATGTACCTCTGGCGGGCCAGGCCATTGCGGCCACCATTGGCTACGCCACGCTGCGCTATCTGGGCGAGCAGCATCTGCGCGACTGCATCCGCGTGGTGCAACAGGCTCAGCTGCGATTGCCGCCACCGATGGCCCCTTCAGTGGTCAGGCACTGACCCATAAAGATGAGGCGGCTGACAGCAAAAAGGGCCCAATAGGCCCTTTTTGCTTCGTTGCGGCGCTTTGCCGACTGCACGTCAGCTGGCTGAGCAGACAAAACTGCTGGCATCTTCCACGCTGCCCGAGCCCTTGTACTTGGCAAACTGCGGGTAGGGGCACAGGGGCCGCGTGCGGTTGGGAAAGTCGGTGTTGGTGGGCAGCGCCTTGGCCGCAATGCTCTGCGGGGCGACGCCCTTCTCCACCCAATCCACCATGGTCTGGATCGAGTCGAAGTTGTCGGTGGCCGGGCCACCCGAGCAGTGGTTCATGCCGGGCACCAGGAAGGTCCGCGCAAAGTTCTGCGTGGCCGCCACACCGCCGTTATTGGCAGACAGCCGCTCGTAGTAGTCCCCCGTGTCAAACGCCGAGAAGATCGGGTCGGACATGCCGTGGATGAACAACAGCTTGCCGCCGCGCTGCTTGTAAGCCGCCAATTTGTCGTCGGCATAGGTGTCGTAGATGGCCGAATACGCCGCCATGCGTGCAGGGTCGGTGTCAAAGTTGAAGGCCAGCGGGTTGAACGAAAGGTCAGGCGGCGTGAAGAACTCATTGACCAGCGCATCCACCATCAGCGTGATGTAGCGCGCATCGGGCGTGGCGGTGGTCGAGTTGCCCAACGTCCACGACCGCCAGCCGGGCGCCGCCAGCCCGGCATCCCAAGGCTGGCCGGTGTACAGCGCCTTGCCCGCAGAGTTGCGAGGGCCAGCGAAAACGCTCTTGAGCGCGCCCACCTGGGCGGACGACAGGCAACTGTCGGTCTTGCCGCCACTGCATTGCAGCACGGAGGGGTCAAACGCCTTGCAGGCGTTGACGTTCTGGGCCAGGCCGTCCACCACGCCGTCGGCGGCGTCGCAACTGGCATTGACGGCGTTGGCCACCAGCTTCAGGTCGGTGCTGCTGAAGGCCTTCGAGAGAATGCGGTTGCCAGTGGCGTCTTGTGGCGCAATAGTGTTGAACTGAATGGTGTTCCACATGGCGGCCACGGTGGCGCCGCTGGACACCCGCATGGCGGGGGCCCCGGCGGTGATGCCGTCGAAATAGTCCGGGAACCGCTGCGAAAACATCATGCCCTGGCGCCCGCCGCCCGAGCAGCCCGAGAAGTACGAGTAGTCCGGCTTGCGGCCATAGCGCGTGCTGATGAGCGACTTGGAGGCCACGGCCGTCTTGTCGTAAGCGTTGTAGGCATGGTCGATGCGCGCCTGCGGGTCTGCCCCGAAGCTGGCGCTGGTGCCTGTGTGGCCCGCATCGGTGGACACCACCGCAAAGCCCTGCCCCAGGGGCGACGGTGTGCCACCCGAAATGCTGGAGCTAAGCGAGGTGTCGCGCAGGATGCCGTCGTTGCCGCCCCCGCCGATGAACAGAAAGCGCCCGTTCCAGCGGTCGGGCAGGCTCAACTGAAAACCGATCGCATAGTTCTTGCCATCCACACCCACACGCGGGTTGATGGCGCCCGTAACCACGCAATGCCCTGGCAAAAAGTCGCCCGTGGCAGCACCGCCGGGGCGGCGTGTGCCGGGTGGCACATAGCTGGTGCTCAGCGTGGTGCTGCTGAGCTGTGCGTTGGTGCTCAAGGCAGCACAGGCCGCCGCCGGGTTGGCACTCTCGGTCGCCAGCACGGCGTTGCCGCCGCCGCAGGCGCTGAGCAACAGCGGTAGCAGCATCGCGGCAGGCAGCGCGGCACGATGTACGGTAGGGGTATCCAATGGCAGAGATGGCATGGTGGGTCTCCTGGGTTGATCGTTCTTGTGGGGGGCTAAGCAATGGGCCCAGCGCTGCCCTGCGACAGCCGCTTGGGTGTCGCTGAGCGGGTAGTGCTGCGTTCCTCAGGGGGGGCGAAGGGCGCTACCCCTCCCGCATTGCCCAGCAATGCGAGCGAAGGGGAAGCCCCCCGGCGCTGCCGGGGTTTTTGCGAATCAGTCGGCCTTGAAGCCCGTGGCGGCCACGGCCTTGCCCCAGGTCACCGTGTCGGCCGCGATGATGCGGGCGAACTCTTCGCGGGTGGTGCCCGTCACGCGAAAGCCCGCCTCTTCGAGCTTGGCCTTGCCTTCGGGCGATTGCACGGCCTTCATCACATCGGCCTGCAGGCGCGCCAGGATGTCGGGCGGCGTCTTGCCGGGCGCCACGATGCCGAACCACGAGTTGAACTCCAGGCTGGGGTAGCCCTGCTCCTTGATGGTGGGCACATCGGGCAGCGCGTTGGACCGGGTGCCGCCTGTGGTGCCCAGCGCCGCCAGCTTGCCCGCCTTCACGTTGGGCGCTGCCAGGCCCACGCTGGCAAACACACCCTGCACATCGCCACTGAACAGGCCGCCCAGTGCATCGGTGGTGTTTTTGTAGTGCACGGGCTCGGGTTTGAGCTTGACGGCCTCGCCAAACATGAAGGCGCCAAAGTGCCCCGGCGTACCCGCGCCAAAAGTGGCCAGGAACAGGCCCTTTTGCTGCTGGGTCCAGGCCACGAAGTCCTTCACATTGCGTGACGGCACCTTTTGCGGGTTGACCAGCAACGCAAAGTCGGCGGTGACCACCTGGCTGACGGGTGCAAAGTCTTTTTGCGGGTCATAAGGCAGCTTGTTGTAGCTGCTGGGGGCAATGCTGAGCTGGCCGGTTTCGCCCAGCATCAGCGTGTAGCCATCGGGGGTGGCGCGCGCGGCCTCGGTCGCGGCGATCAGGCCGCCGGCTCCGGGCTTGTTGTCCACGATCACGCCCAGGTTGCCCCAGCCCTCCGACAGCTTTTGCGCCAGCAGCCGCGCCACGATGTCAGGCCCCGTGCCCGCCGGAAAGCCCACGATGATGCGCACCGGTTTGTTGGGGTAGCCCGCCGTCTGCGCCAGCGCGCCGGTCGCTGGCGCGAGGCCCGCCACCACCGTGGCCGCCAGGCAGACGCTGCGCAGGGCATGGCGACGAGAGAACCTGCGAGAGAGACTGCGGGTGAGTGTGGAAAAAGAGGTCATGGCAAGGTCTCCAGGGTGTTGTTGTGTGCTGTCGGTCATCAAGAAAAAAGAAATGCAGGGCTGCGGCGCGGCTACATCAGCTCCCAGAAGCGCATGGCCACGGCGTCGGGAAATCGCGCCCCGGTGCCCGTGAACATGCGCTCCCCAACCCAGCGCAGAGCGGGCGACGCCGTTTCGAACTGGGGGCTGCAGCGAAAGTAGATCTGCGCCGGGTCCACCACTTCGCCACGCAGCAGGCGGGCCATCAGCTCGGGCGGACCAGACCGCACAGCGCGGTTCTGCACGTAAACCAGGTCACCACCGTCCGTCTCCAGCGTGTAGCGGGCATCCAGCTCGGCCAGGGTGTCGCTCACGATGAGCTGAAAGTCCGCCCCACCCGGCATCACCCTCGCCTGCCAGCCATCGCCTTTGGCCAGCCCGCCCGTGATGGGGATCAGTCGCCGCAGGCCGTGCACGGTACGGCCTACCTCTTGCGGCGCGCCCACCTCCACGCGCAAATCGGCAAAAAATCTCAAGCGGGGTTCCATCAAGGGCACGGGTTCGGTCATGGGCTTCATCTTTCGGGTGTCTGACAAGGGGCGGCGAACACAAGGGCTGCATTCGGGCTGCACGCGCCCACCGGCTTGCGTTGGTTGCACCTAGCGTAAATCCCGTGGTGCTTGACCCGTGTCATCCCTGAAGATGACAGCAATGACCAAGCCCACCCGGCACAACCCGCGCAACCCATGAGGCACTGGCTCCCTGCAAGCACCCTCGGAGGCGGCGTCGCGCCCACCCCCAACCTCACGGGCTCTGCCTTGGGCGCCATGGTTCACCAACTGGGCGATGACGGGTTTGCCTGCGGCATGCTGCAAGAACTGGCGCCTGTGCTGCCCGCCGCATCGTGGTCGGTGTACCGCACGGGGAACCATTGCAAACCCACGCTGTTCATGTCGGCCAGCCACGGCATTCCTGACACCACGCAGGACTGCTGGTGGGCCTACCTGTCGGGCCCCTACCGCACCGACCGCACCTGGGGGCGCTCGCTGGACGAAGCCGCGCCCCCCGAATCACCCACCCAGTTGTGCCACTTGACGGCACGCGAGGTGGACGCAGAACACCGCGCCCGCGTGTACGAGGCCCATGGCGTGGCAGAGCGGGTGTCGGTGGTCGAACACGAGAGCGATGGCTCCGTCTTTGCCGTCAACTTCTACCGCCATCAGCACCAAACGCCGTTCCAGGACCGGCAGATCAGCGACTTTGAAGGCATGGCCCCGGTGCTGCTGGCGCTGACCCGCAAACACATCGCCCTGGCCCAGCGCCCTGGCGCACTGCCGCTGCCCCTCCCGGCAACAACACACGCGGCGCAATCTCTGCTGTCCCACAGCCTGCCCGCGCTGCGCGAGCGCCTGCTGCGCGCCCACGCGGGGCTGACCGAGCGCGAGCTGGACGTATGCGCCCGCCTGCTGCAAGGCATGACCCAGGAGGGCATTGCCTGCGACCTGGGCCTGAGCCTGCCCACCGTCAAGACCTACCGCAACCGCGCGTTCAGCCGCATGGGCATTCACTTTCGCAACGAGCTGTTTGCCCAAGTATTGAGCATGTGAGGCCCACTGAGCGCGGCGCTTGGTGAGCCCCTGGGATGCTTCATCCCCCCTTAATGTTGGCCGCGTCCAATGCAGTTTGTGGGCAGTCAGTCCACATGCTCCAAATCAATGACACCAACATTCACCATGAAACTGCATATCGCCGCCCTTGTTCTCGCCCTTGGTTCTACCGCTGCATTTGCGGGCCCCTCCTGCAATGTTCCAGAAGAAAAATGGATGAAAGAGGCCGATTTCAAGACCGGGCTCGAAAAACAGGGCTACCAGATCCGGACCTTCAAGGTCAGCAAAGGCAAGTGCTACGAAATCTATGGCCTGGACAAAGCGAGCAAGAAGGTAGAGATCTATTTCGACCCCGCCACCGGCGCTGAAATCGAGCGCAAGTAAGCCTCAGCCAGCGCCCCAATCCCAGTCCTGCCTCTCGCCAGCACCCCGAGTTGTCCATGAAACCTGTCCCTCTCCACCCCCCTTTTGCCGCCACCAAGGTGTGGGACCCGTTTGTCCGCATTTTTCACTGGAGCCTGGTGAGCTGCGTGATCCTGAACCAGTTTGTACTGGAGCCTGGAGAAACAGCGCACGAGTGGGTGGGCTACACCGCCAGCGCCCTGGTCCTGGCACGCCTGCTCTGGGGCTTTGTAGGCAGCCGGCACGCGCGGTTCAGCGATTTTTTCCCCACCCCTCACAAGCTGGCAAGGCACCTGGGTGCGTTTCGCAATGGCGAGCATCCGGTCTACCTGGGCCACAACCCCCTCGGGGCGCTGATGATGCTGGCCTTGATGGCCATCGTTCTGGCCCTGGGCATGACGGGGTGGCTGCAAACCACCGACACATTCTTCGGCGAAGAATGGCTGATGGAGTTGCACGAAGTGCTGGCCAATGGACTGCTGTTGGCGGCTGGGCTGCACGCTGCGGCGGCCATCGTGATGGGACGGCTGGAGCGGGTGCGCCTGGTGCGGGCCATGGTCACCGGTACCAAGCAGCACTTTTGAGGGACCGGGCTCATATGCGACTGTTGCTGCTGGAAGACGATCAAACCTTGGGCGAAGGGTTGCGGGACTTCCTGCAGCACGACGGCTATCTGGTGGACTGGTGTACCACCCTGGGGCAGGCCCGGGGCCTGGTGACGGAGCCCTACGACGCTTGGCTGCTGGACTGGAACCTGCCCGATGGCTCCGCGCTGGACTGGCTGCGCAGCCTGCGGGCCAAGGGAGCCAAAACACCGGCCCTGGTACTCACTGCGCGCGACATGCTCAGTGACCGCATCCATGGCCTCGACAGCGGGGCCGACGATTTCCTGGTCAAGCCCTTTGCACCCGAGGAGCTGTGCGCCCGGCTGCGCGCACTGTCCCGCCGCATGGCAGGTGGCGCGCCCTGCAAGACGTTTGGCGCGGTGGATGTGCTGCTGGCCGACAAAGAAGTGCGGCTGCACGGCCAACGGGTGGAACTGACCGCCCGTGAATGGGCGGTGCTGGAGGCGCTGGTGTTGCGCGCGGGGCGCTCGGTGTCGGCGTCTGACCTGGAAGCCCTGGTGCTGGGGCTGGACAGCGAACTGGCCAGCAACGCGCTGCAGGTGCACATCTTCCATCTGCGCAGCAAACTGGGCAAGGGCCTGATCCAGACGGTGCGCGGCATGGGCTACCGCATCGAGGCACCGCCGATCAAGCCAGTTTCCGCACCGGTTTTCCAAGGGTAGGCACATGGACCTGCGCATGACCCACCCCAAACCACCGTCCATCCGGGGGCGGCTCGTCCAATCGCTGCTGTGGATCTCCATCGCATTCGGCCTGTTGACCTCTGTGGTGGTCTGGTACGTGATCGCCCATGAGATGAGCGAACTCATGGACCAGGAACTGCGCGAGGCCGCCGAGATTTTCCACAGTGTTATGGCCATCCAGCCCGATCTGGGCACCAACGGCCAAAGCGCCACCAAACACTTTGACTACGAGGAACACCTGGTCTGGCAAGTGGTGGACGCACCTTCAGGCCGCGTCCAAAGCCGCTCACACAAGGCCCCCGAGCAGGCCTTGCAGAGCGCGCCTACCGAGGTGATCGCTTGGACGCAAGACGGACAATGGCGCACGTTCACGTCGGTTTTCAGCCAGCGCCCCGAGCAGTTTCTGGTAGTGGCACAAAGCCGCAAAGAGCGGGACGAAGTGAATGGCGAAGTGGTTTGGTACACGCTGATGGCCGCGCTGTCCATGAGCCTGCTGTCGGCCCTGCTGATGAACTGGCGGATTCGGCAGGAGCTTCGCCCGCTGGCAGCTCTGGGCCAAGGCGTACAACACTACGACCCCCTTCGCCCCGACACCGCGCCCAAGACCGCACCGAGGCAGGAGCTGCTCCCCATCGAGCAGGCTATTGGCGACCTGGGGCACCGGCTGGCGCAGCGGATCATCAGCGAACGCGCGTTCACCTCCCATGCGGCCCACGCCCTGCGCACACCCGTGGCGGGCATCGACGTGCAACTGGCCCTGGCGATCCAGGAGGCGCCCGAATCGATCCGACCGCGTCTGGTACGCGCACGAAACGCTGCGGGCCGACTGGGCCGGGTCATGCAGGCGCTGCTGATGATGTTTCGCAGCGGCATGGAGCCACAGCGCCAGGAGGTTGACCTGCGTCAGCTCATCGATGCGCTGGCGTTTCATGACATGGCCATCGCCATCCACCAGACCACCCCGGTGAACGCCGACCCTGATCTGCTGGCCGCAGCGTTGCTGAACCTGCTGGACAACTCGCACCGTTTCAACGCCCACCAGGTCACCATCACTGCGCTGCAGGAGGGCGCAGACACCGTGTTGCGCGTTCAGGACGACGGCGATGGCTGCCAACCCCACACCAAAGCCCGTTTGCAGCAATCGCTGCAGCAGCAGGCCTATGGCGAAGGCAGCGCCATGCGCGGCCTGGGGTTGGTGCTGGCGGACCTGGTAGCCCGTGCACACGGTGGCTACACCCTGCTGCCAGACTGTGCAACGGGCTTTTCCATTGAGCTGCACTGGCCTGCCGCCCCACCGGCTTCTGCCGCCTGACGGTGCACCAGCCCCTCCAAGATCCCTTGAAATGACCATGAAGAGAAACTCATGAAACGCGCGCCAAAACCGACCAAACCCTTGCAGGTTGCGCCGCTGTGTATCGCACTGTCCAGCCTGGCGGGCGCGCTGCACGTTCATGCAGAAGCGCCCATGCACACCGACGACGCGGGCACGCTGACCCAAGGCGCCATGAAGCTTGAAGGCGTCTTCAGCCGCGACGACAAGACCCGAGGTGCCGAGCTGCTCTTTGGCGCTGGCGTTGCCCCCCAGCTGGAGATGGAGGTGTCGCTGGCGCATGCCAAAGACACGGCCATGAACCCTTCCACCACCGTCCACAGGCGTGGCTGGGGGGTGAAGTGGGTGCCCATCCAGAACGAAACAGGCTGGTCGGTGGGTGCGCGGTTCGACATGGGCCACTCCCGCGTTCGCGACCACGCCACCCCACAGCGCTTTACCGACCGCGAAACCGCCCTCACAGCGTTGGCCAGCTACCGGCTGGCCAACGCACAGGTGTTGCACCTCAATGCAGGCCACAAAATCTTCAGGGCACAAGGCACCCGCCACCGCGCGGCCACCTGGGCCATGGGGTATGAAATCCCGCTCACCGAACCACTGCAACTCACGTCCGAGGTCTACGGCGAACAAAGGTCGCGCCCGGACAAGGCCGTGGGCTTGCGCTATGCGATCACCGACGGGCTGAAGGCATCTGCCGCCGTGGGCCGCGGCAATGGGCGCACGTTCAGCCAGGTGGGCATGGCCTGGGAGTTTTAGGCGCCGTCCGGGACGCGGCCGCCACGGCACAATCGGCGGCCTATGTCTGCACCCGGTGCCCGCCCCACAGAACCCACCCCGCCCCGCTCTGACCGAGCGGCGTTGGTACAGGCCTGGGTGCAGGCCCTGCGTACCCAGGCCGGGCCCGCCCAGTTGCAGGCGCTGGCGCCCCTGAGCGATGCGGAAGCCGCGCGCGTGATGGCGCTGCTGCGCAACGAGGCGCCTCATGTTTCGCCCCGCCCCGACTACCCTGCACCTGAAAGCGCCCACAGCCCTGGCATAACCACCGGCCACTTCCGCCCCCGCATCACCCTGATGACCCTGGGCCGGGGCGACGGCCTGCTGGGCATGGCGCCCCAGGGCAAGCTGGGCCCGCGCGGCGACAGCGTGACGCTGGTGCAGATGGACTGGACCTACCGCACTGACGATGGCGTCCACTGGCAGACGCCCGCGCCCACCTCCATCCTCAACGCGCGCCCCGCCCCGGTGCAAGACCTGTTCGACACGGGCGGCCCGGTGGTACGCATGCAGCGCAACCTGGCGGCTGAATCCGACGCCATGGACCGCGTGTGGGACCTGGGACTGATCCCCGTGGACGCCAACAAGCTGCAATGGCGCCACCGCGCCGCAGCCACCACGCTGGGCCCCGTGTGGACCCTGGCGCAGGAGGCGCACTTTGGCGACTTCTGGGCCGAGCAAATCCCCCAGCTACGCGCCGAGGGCTGGAGCGTGGTGGTGCACCCCGGCTTTGCGCACGAAAGCGTGCCCGTGTTGCGCTGGAAGCTGCACATCGCCCCCGACACCGGCGAGCTGCTGGGCAAGGAAGTGGACGGCCCGCTGGCCGCGCGCGAACGCCCCGTGCAAAAGCTCATGCTGCCCGAGCGCGAAGGCGCCTGGCTGCTGAGCCTGGGCATCGAGATCGACGGCGAAACGCTGGACCTGGCCCCCATGCTGGCCGACCTGTTGCGTCGCGACGTGCGCTGGCTCAACGCCCGGCAGATGGCCGCCATTGACGACATCGCCATCATTTCGCTGCGCGCCCCGGGCGGCAAGCGTATCGATGCGCCTGCCGGGCCGCTCAAGGCCATCATCGGCGCGATGGTGGACCTGCTGACCGACCCGACCCGTAACCAGCGCAAGGACGGCGATCCGCTGCACCTGGGCGCGTGGGAGGCCCGCCGCATCGAAGCCCTGCGCGCCGGGCTGGTGTTGGCCCACCGCGTGGGTACGGTCAATGGTTGGAACAACGACTGGCAATTGCAGGGCGATGCGGGGCTGGCGCAGTTGACCAAGCGCCTGCGCACCATCGGCACGCCCCAGCCGGTGGCTGCACCGCAGGGACTTCAGGTGCAACTGCGCCCCTATCAACTGGAGGGCCTGGCCTGGCTGCAGTACCTGCGCGCGCAGGGCCTGGGCGGCATATTGGCCGACGACATGGGCCTGGGTAAAACCGCGCAGGCGCTGGCCCATGTGCTGGCCGAAAAGGAGGCCGGGCGGCTGAAGCGCCCAGCGCTGGTGGTGCTGCCCACCTCGTTGCTCTTCAACTGGCAGGCCGAGGCCGCGCGCATGGCGCCCAGCCTGCGGGTGCTGGCCCTGCATGGCGCAGGCCGTGGCCAGCGCTACCTGCACATGGCCGACCACGACCTGGTGCTGACCACCTACCCGCTGCTGTGGCGCGATGTGGAGGCGCTGGCCGCGCAGCCGTTCCATCTGCTGATCCTGGACGAGGCCCAGATGGTGAAAAACGCAGGCAGCCGGAGCGCCCGTGCACTGCGCAAGCTGCAGGCCCCGCACCTGCTGTGCCTGACGGGCACACCGCTCGAAAACCACCTGGGCGAGCTGTGGGCGCAGTTCGACTTTTTGATGCCCGGCTTTCTGGGCGATGTGCGCAGCTTCAATGCCCGCTGGCGCAAGCCCATCGAGGAAAACGGCGAAACCCTGCGCGCCCAGTTGCTGTCGCAGCGCGTGCGCCCCTTCATCCTGCGCCGCCGCAAGCAGGACGTGGCGACAGAACTGCCACCGCGCACCGAAGTCATCCAGCGCGTGCAACTGCAAGGCAAACAGCGCGAGCTGTACGAGGCCGTGCGCACCACGGCCGACAAGCAGGTGCGCCGCGCGCTGGAGCGCCAGAGCTTTGACGGCGCGCAGATCACCATCCTCGACGCCCTGCTCAAGCTGCGCCAGGTCTGCTGCGACCCGCGCCTCGTCAAAGGGACCACGAAGACTGCGCAAACGATGGAGCGCGCCAAACTCGAACTGCTGGCCGACCTACTGCCCGCCCTGGTCGATGAAGGCCGCCGCGTGCTGGTGTTCTCGCAGTTCACCGAAATGCTGGGCCTGGCAGCCGAGATGCTCGACACCCTGGCCCTGCCCTACCTCACCCTCACGGGCCAGACACCGCCCCGCCAGCGTGGCGCGGTGGTGCGGCAGTTCCAGGCGCAGGACGAGACCAGCGCCCCCATCCTGCTCGTCAGCCTCAAGGCCGGTGGCCTGGGCCTCAACTTGACGGCCGCCGACACCGTGGTCCACCTCGACCCCTGGTGGAACCCTGCCGTGGAAGAACAGGCCACCGCCCGCGCCCACCGCATCGGGCAGGACCAGCCGGTGTTTGTCTACAAGCTGGTGGTGGAAGGCAGCATCGAAGAGCGCATGCTGGAGCTGCAAGCCCGCAAGGCTGCCTTGGCCCAGGGCGTGCTGGGCCACGACGCAGAGGGCGCGGTCAAGTTCAGCGAGGCCGACCTGCACGCCCTGCTGGCGCCTTTGAGCGAGCCAGCCAACAACCCGCTGGGCATACCGGGCGAAGACGCGCTGCGCTGGGGCGGCACCGGCAAGCGGCGGCCCCGGCCCCTGCAGCCGCCTGAACTTTAGTTTTTGAGCCTTTTTGGCCTGTAGCGCATATGAATCATGCGCCGACAGCTATCAATAAATGAGCAAATAGTTGAAAAAGGGCCCGCGTGTAAAAAGCGCAGAATTCAAAAGCAAGCTTCGGAGTGCGCCCCACGGCCTCCGTCCCTAGAGTGCATGGCATCGCAACCCACCTTGTGAGCCATGCACCATGATGAATCTGAACGCTCTTCCCCACAGCGCCATGCCGACCCGCTATATCCCCTCTACCAAGGCCGCGCAGGCCGCCGCCACCCAGGCCGACCCGCGCTGGGCCGCAGTGGTGGCACGCAGCGCGGCGTCGGATGAAACCTTCTGGTATTCGGTGCAGACCACGGGCGTGTACTGCCGCCCCAGTTGCGCGTCGCGCACGCCCCGGCCCGAGAACGTGCGTTTTCATGCCAGTTGCGATGATGCCGAGCGCGCCGGGTTTCGCCCCTGCCAGCGTTGCAAGCCACGCCAGGCCACCCCGTTGTCGCACCATGCGGCATGGGTCACCGAGGCCTGCCGCATCATCGAGACAGCCTCGCCCGGAGAAGCCCCCACGCTCGATGCACTCGCTGCCCGGCTGGGGCTGAGTGCCTCGCACCTGCACCGCGTCTTCAAGCAGGCCACGGGCCTCACGCCCAAGGCCTACGCGGTGGCCCAGCGTGCCCACCGGCTGCGCAGCGCGCTCGACAGCCAGCCCACGGCCTCGGTGACCGATGCCATCTACGGCGCGGGCTACCAGTCCAGCAGCCGGTTTTATGAACAGTCGGCCCAGGTGCTGGGCATGCGGCCCAGCCACTACCGGGCACGCGGTGCAACGCAGGACATTCGCTTTGCCATCGGCCAGTGCTCGCTGGGTGCCATTCTGGTGGCGCAGAGCGACCGGGGCATCTGCGCGATTCTGCTGGGTGACGACCCCGAGGCGCTGCTGCGCGAGCTGCAGGACCGGTTTGCGCAGGCCCACCTGATCGGCGGCGATGCCGCGTTTGAAGCCCTGGTGGCGCAGGTGGTGGCGTTTGTCGAGGCGCCGAGCCTGGGGCTGAACCTGCCGCTGGATGTGCGTGGCACTGCGTTCCAGCAGCGGGTGTGGCGGGTGCTGCAGGCCATCCCGGTCGGGCAGACCGCCAGCTATGCCGAGGTAGCCCAGCGCATCGGTGCCCCAGCCGCCGTGCGTGCTGTGGCGCAGGCCTGTGCGGCCAACGCGCTGGCGGTGGCCATCCCTTGCCACCGGGTGGTGAAAAGCGATGGTGCGCTGTCGGGCTACCGCTGGGGCGTGGAGCGCAAACGGGCACTATTGACGCGCGAATCCGCCACGGAAACCACCCAACCGCTGGTGGAGAAGGTTGCATGAGCGCGGCGGCACTTTCCACCCCATCCACCACCACAGATGGGGTTTGGACCCAGCGCGCGGCCGCCATCGACTGGCATGCCGCCACCGAGGCCCTGCACCAGCAAGGCAACGCGGTGCTGCCCCACCTGCTGAGCGCTCCCGAATGCACCGCGCTGGCCCGGATGTACGGCAACGCGGATGAGGCCACCTTTCGCAGCCGTGTAGTGATGCAACGCCATGGGTTTGGCCAGGGGGAATACCGGTATTTCAGCTACCCGCTTCCCACCCTGGTGGCCGCGCTGCGCGATTCGCTGTACCCGCATCTGGCCCCCATAGCCAACCAGTGGAATACGGCCATGGATATTGACGTGCGCTACCCCGCTCGGCATGCCGACTTCATTGCCCGCTGCCACGCCGCCGGCCAGGTGCGCCCCACCCCGCTGCTGCTGCAGTACACCGCTGGCGACTACAACTGCCTGCACCAGGACCTGTATGGCGAGCATGTCTTCCCGCTGCAGGTGGCCGTCCTGCTGTCGGAGCCCGGCAGCGACTTCACAGGGGGCGAATTTGTGCTGACTGAGCAGCGCCCCCGCATGCAGTCGCGGGCCGAGGTGGTGCCGCTGCGCCAGGGTGATGCCGTGGTGTTTGCCGTGCACCACCGCCCGGTGCAAGGCGCGCGCGGGCCTTACCGTGTGCAGATGCGCCATGGTGTGAGCCGGTTGCGCAACGGGCAGCGGCACACGCTGGGCATCATCTTTCATGATGCTGAATGATGCTCCGAGTGTTACTGGCATGAGCCTCAGCCTGTTCGACGACCCGCCCCAGCCCGCCCAGCCGCCCGAAGTGCTGGAGCCCGGCGCCATGGTGCTGCGCGGTTTTGCGCTAAGGCAGGCCGCAGACTTGCTGGCTGCTGTGCAGCAGATCACATCCCAGGCGCCCTTCAGGCATCTCGTCACGCCCGGTGGCCTGCGCATGTCGGTGGCCATGACCAATTGCGGCGAGCTAGGCTGGGTCAGTGACCGCAGCGGTTACCGCTATGACCCCATCGACCCCGACAGCGGCCAGGCCTGGCCCGCCATGCCGCCGCTGTTTCACCAACTGGCGCTCGACGCTGCGCAAGCAGCGGGCTTCTCCGGCTTTGCGCCCGATGCCTGCTTGGTCAACCGCTATGCGCCCGGCACGCGGCTGTCGCTGCATCAGGACCGCGACGAAGGCAACTATGCGCACCCCATCGTGTCGGTGTCGCTGGGTATTCCAGCCCTGTTCCTGTGGGGCGGCGCGCAGCGGGCTGACAAAACCCGGCGCATTGCGTTGCTGCATGGCGATGTAGTGGTCTGGGGCGGGCCCGCGCGGTTGCGCTTTCATGGGGTGCTGCCTTTGCCAGAGGCACGCCACCCGCTGACGAGTACGTCCCGCATCAACCTCACCTTTCGCAAGGCGGGTTGATCGCCTGACTTGCGCGGTGTTACCGGTGCCAGCGCGAGGCATGGGCCACACGCTGAGCAGCACCATGCCCACCCCACTGGGCACACCGCAATGCGCCCAGCCAGCGTCGCCCCCCTCTGGGAGATCACAAACAGGCTCTGACAGAATGCGCCCATGGCCTCTGCCCCATACCCCTCACGCCCCTCGCCGGTTCACGCTGCCGTCCCCACGGGCCGCCCCGCCCAGTTCTGGCTCATGAAATCCGAGCCCGAGGAATGCTCCATCGACGACGCCCTGGCCGCATCCAATGCCACAGTGCCCTGGACTGGCGTGCGCAACTACCAGGCCCGCAACTTCATGCGCGATGCGATGCAGGTGGGCGACGGGGTGTTGTTCTACCACTCGAGTTGCCCCGAACCCGGCATTGCAGGCCTGGCCCGCGTGGCCAGTGGCACCCGCGCCGACCCCACGCAGTTCGACCCCGCGTCGCCCTATCACGACCCCAAGTCCACCCCGGATACCCCCCGCTGGCTGCTGCTGGATGTGCAGGCGCTGCGCAAAACACGGCTCATCAGCCTGGCCGAGCTGCGCGCACACCCGGCTCTGGCCGACATGCGGGTGCTGCAAAAAGGCAGCCGCCTGTCCATCACACCGGTAGAGCCGTCGGAGTGGGCATACATCACCGCGGTGTTGATGCAGGGCGGCTGACACCCGTGTCCACCGGCCCGGCCCGCAGCCGTCAAAAGACAGTCACAAGCTGCGCTCGGCCGACACATGCCCCTTGTGGGCGTACATGGCCTGGTCTGCCGCACGCAACAGCTCGAACGGCGCGGTGCCGTCGCGCGGGTAAAGGGCATGTCCCACAGCGGCCGACACACTCACCACGCGACCGTTGCCCAGGTCAATGGGCTGCTCGATGGCCGCCATCACGCGACGCAGCGCCAGGTCCACCTCGGCCGGGTCTTTCACGGCGGTGAGCACCAGCACAAACTCGTCCCCCCCGATGCGTGCCGCCGTGTCGTTGCCACGCACCTGTTCCAGCAAACGACGGCCCGTGACCTTGAGCACCTCGTCGCCCATGTCATGCCCGTAGCGGTCGTTGATGGGCTTGAAGCCGTTGAGGTCGAGATAACACACCGCCACCTGAGTCTGGGTGCGATCGCTCAGGGCAAAGGCCTGGCCCAACCGGTCTGCCAATAGCAGCCGGTTGGGCAAGAGTGTGAGCCCGTCGTGGAAGGCAATGTGTTCCACCTGCTCCTGGTACTGCTTCATGGCCGTGATGTCCTGCATGAGCCACAACGACTCGCCCCGCCCCTCCAGCAACACGCCATTGACGTCGATCCACACCACCTCGCCCGTCACCTTGCGCATGCGGTGCTGCTGCCGGTAGTGCTGGCCGGAGGCCAGCACCGCGTAGGCGTCGCGGCCAAAGGTCAAGAAGTCCTCGCGGCTCGCGTACATCTCTTCGGTCAGCCGGCCCTGCAATGCGCCAGGCTCATAACCAAAGATGCGCTCCAGCGCCGGGTTGCGCCAGACGATGACGCGGTCCTTGACCTTGGCGATGCCGATCAGGTCGTTGTCCAGCATCGCCTGCTGCTCCAGGTTCAGGGTGTGCAGTTGCTGGCGCGTGGCATGCAGCTCGCTCACGTCGTACATGATGGAGCGGCTCATCACGTACTCGCCCTGCGCATTGAGGATGGCGGTGGACGATACGCTCACCCGCCGCTGGCCGCCCCCACGGCCACACAGGTTGAACTCGATGGGCCCGATCTTCCCCGTCTGCAAAAACACCGGGAAACACTGGGCAAACAACACCTTGCCTTCGTCGTCAAAAAAGTCTGCAGGGCCCAGCTTGCCAATCACCTCTTCGCGCGGCAGGCCCAGCCACTGCAAGGTGAGCAGGTTCAGGTGCACATATTTGCCCTGACGGTCCAGCGCGTAGTACCCGCAGGGCGCATGGTCGTACAGGTCCTGAAACTGTTCGGAGGCCCGTGCCAGCTCGGACTCAAGCTGGCGGCGCTCGGTGACATCACGGCCCACCGACTGCCATTCCACCAACCGGCCATCGTCGTCAAACAATGCGCGGTTGCTGAACTGACACCAGCGGATGGTTCCATCGCCCGCCACGACGCGGTTCTCGATCACCACCAGCGGCTGCGCCGGGCTGGCACCCTGCAGCGCCTGTGTGACACCGGGCAGGTCGTCGCGGTGCACGACGGGCGCCCACACTTTGCCCACCACATCCTGGCGGCGCAGGTCAAACAGCCTGCAGAACGCCTCGTTCACAAAGGTCATGCGGTTGCTGGCGTCAAACCGGCAAATGATCTCGGTCTGGTCCTCCAGTATCGACAGATACCGCTGCTCGCTCTGGTGCAGGGCCACGGTGCGTTCGGCCACGCGCTGCTCCAGCTCGGCGTTGGCGCTTTGCAATGCCGCGCGCCCCTCCAACAAGCCTTGCGCCATGTTCTGCAGCGCCGAACGCAGGTGCTGGAACTCCACCGTCTTCATCTCAAAGTCGAGCGCAGCCACCTGTCCAGTCGCCTGCACCTGGCGCGCCGCCTCGGCCAGTCGCTCCACCGGCTGGCTGAATCGCCGCGCCACCCAGTAGGCCAACCCGGCCAGCAAGGCAGCCATCAGCCCCAGCAACAGCGCCAACAGGGTGTGCAGCCGGTTGATGGGCTGCAGCGCCATCTCCAGTGGCTGCCGCGCGACCAACAACCAGCCCAGGTCGGTAGCGGTCTGGGCGCGCACCGACACCACCGCCGTGAGGTAGGGCGGCGTGGACGCGTCGCCCCACGACATCACACGGAACGCGCCCGGCTCGGGCAGGACGGGCAAGGCCGCACGGGGCTGCGCCACTGCGCCGTCGGTGCTGATGATGCCGTCCTGGTTGAGCAGCATGACCTCCAGGCCACTGGACAGCGGCGTGGCAGGGCTCGAACGGTGGATGATGTCCTGCACCCAGGCCCAGTTCACGTGCGCGGCAATCACCCCCTTGAACACGGAGTCCTGCCCACGCACGGGCGAGGCGTAGTCCATGAAACGCAACGGAACCTGGCTGCCCGGTGCACGCAACAACTGGTCCAGCAGCACGGCATCATGCGCATCGCCCACGTAGGGGCCCCTCCCGCCTGCGCCGAACCACGGCCGCTGCGACACGTCCTGACCCTGTAGCAGATTGCCGGTAGCTACTTGCACCACGCCCTGCGTATCGGTCACGCCGATCCACGAATAAAAAGGGTACGACTGCCGGATTTGTTCCAGGTGGGCCTGCAACTGGGGGGCATAGCCGCCGTCCCGCGTCAACATGGGCAAGTGGCTCAGCAGCGCAACTTCACGCTCGCGCTCATGCATGCCCTGGGCCAGCGCCAGCGCAATCGGCTGGCTGGAGTTCATGAGTGACTGCCCGCTGAGGTCTGTGAGCTGCCGGGTCAGCAGCTCATCAGCCAACAACCCCACTGCCAGGCCCGTGGCCACCGCCGTGCCACCAAACAGCAGGGTCAGCCGCGAACGTGTGGTCTGCAGCCAACGGGACACGGAGGAAGTGAAACGCATGAATACGGGCGGTGCGGAGTGCGAAGGGCCCATTCTGGCAGCGAACCGAGGCCGCAACAGGGGGTTCGCACACCCCTGCGCGGGGAGAAACCCGCATCCGTCTATGCTGGCGCCATGCGCACCGCCAAAACTTTGCTGATCGTTTACCACTCACACACCGGCGGCACCCGCCAGATGGTGGACGCTGCCTGCGTCGGCGCTGCAGCGGCCGACAGTGGTGTGGTGGTGCGACTGCTGGCCGCGCCCCACGCCCAAGCCGCAGACGTGCTGGCAGCTGACGGCTACCTATTTGCCACGCCTGAAAACCTGGCGGCTGTCAGCGGCCTGCTCAAGGACTTTTTTGACCGCACCTACTACAGCGCGCTCGACCACATCAACGGCCGTCCCTACGCCACCCTGGTCTGCGCAGGCAGCGACGGAACCAACGCCGCCCGCCAAATCGCACGCATCGCCACCGGATGGCGCCTCAAGGCCGTGGCGGACCCGCTCATCGTCTGCACCCACGCGCAAACACCCGAGGCCATCCTGACCCCCAAGCAGATTGAACCGGACGACCTGGAGCGCTGCCGGGCGCTGGGTGAAGCCATGGCGGCGGGGTTGGGGATGGGAGTGTTTTAAGACGCCGTTCTGGATGAAGCAAGCGCTCCAGGCCAAGTTTTCGAGGCGCGCAGACAACCTGCCGCCGAGCAAACCCCTAGACCGGATCGCGGTGAACAGCAGCCGCCGCCCGGGCTTGCGCGTGCAACTTGGCCAGGAAAGCCCTGTCAAGCCATAACCACAACATGACTGGAGCCAGTGCAGTGAATATGAACAGGTTGAAATGATAGAAAAACGCCACCCCATCGGCGACCCACTCCGGCGCGCGGGTCTGAGCTAAAACTTCGGGACCGGCCCTGTTGAAGACATCGTTGCACCATTGCAAACCAACGTTGATTGCCTGGATGGGCAGCATGGCTAAAGAACCGATGAGCAGCTTGGTCCCCCAGCCTTTTGGCAGCGACGCTATCACCAATGCCCAAAAAATCACGATGCCGTAACCCCAGAGACGGTAATCCACCATCGGTGCGAGCTTGCCTGAACGGTATTGGCCGTTTTGTACAGAAACCACCTTGAGCGCGGTGTTCAATACACCCACCGACTCCTTGGTGTCATAACTTTGCACCCATGGGAAAGTCATGGTGGCGGCCTCGCCAGCCATGAAAAACACGGGCTTGGCGAGCTGCGGCGCGAAGTAGTACCACACCGGCATGAGACACAGCAGGCTGACGATAGCCGCCAGCAGGAAACGCCCGACCGAACTAAGCTGCATGGTTGACCGCAGGTGAAGACGAAGGTTGTTGTTTGGCGATCCAGCGGATCCACAGCATCCAGACCACGAGCACATCCAGCATGATGAGCGCCTGCCAGAGGTACAAGTGGGCGAACTCAAACACCGTCATGTTCCACTTGCCCAGGTAATACAGGCTGATGATGCGCAACAGATTGACGACCTGCACGGCCGCAATGCCTATCCCAATGCCGACAAGCTTGTGTTTCCACCGGGACGGAAAGGCCATCATGCCTGCGATCAGGATGATCGCTGCTTCCACACCATTGCAGCCTGCCTCTATGGACACCGCAAATCCCGTGGCCTTACTCATGAGGATGCGGCCATGGTGCACCACATCTGCGTCGAGCGGACTCATCAGCGCCGCGCTGGCACTGGCCAGGAGGCCGGTCCAGGGTTGAATGGCAACGCGTTGCACATCGTCGAGCATGTCAATGCGAAAAAGAACCGCCAAGACTGCGAGAAAAATGAGAAAAAATCTGACCATGGAAAGATAAGAGCAAGCCAACAAAGCGCTCACCGTTCATGCGGCGGCGGCAACAGAGCGGATGCAGAAATTCAGGATGTGCCGGTGCAATACAAACGGCGATAAACAGAATATCAGAAGCACCCTAAAAACGTAGCCACTATTTGCGCAAGCGCAGTTGATTCAGCAGCGCCTTCACGTGCAGTTTTCAGTTCAGAAATTTTTAAACGTCAAGGCTGAGACATTGGCAGGTGCGGAGCGGCATACACCAGCACCTTCAGCGCCCGCTGCGGGTCCACATCGTCAAACACCGCCGGGTTTTGCACGCGTTCGACAAAACGCAGCTCGGGCGCCAGCTCTTGCATCTGGTCCTGCAAAAAGGCCAAGCCCAGCTCGGGCGCATTGAGGCACAGCAGTGCATGGCCGCCGGGGGCCAGCAGGTCGGGCAGGCGGCGCATCAGGCGGGCGTAGTCCTTGGTGGCCACGAAGCTGCCCTTTTGGTAGCTGGGCGGGTCCACGATGACCAGGCCGTAGGGGCCGCTGCGGTTGATCTTGCCCCAGCTGCTGAAGATGTCGTGCGGCAAGAAGGTGGCGCCCGAGGTGATGCCGTTGAGCTGGTGGTTTTGCTGACCGATGCCGATGGCGCCGTGGCTCATGTCCACATTGACCACCTGCCTGGCGCCCGCCTGCAGCGCCACCACCGAAAACGCGCAGGTGTAGGCAAACAGGTTCAGCACTTTGAGGCCATAGCGGTCGGCACTGCGCGCGGCAACGTAGTCATGCACCCACCGGCGGCCCGCCGCCATGTCCAGGAACAGGCCGTGGTTCTGGCTGCGCAGCACGTGTACGCGGTAGCGCAAACCCGCTTCGGTGACCACATGCGGGTCAGGCACGGCGCCTGCCATCAGGCGCGTTTCGCTGCGGCCCTCGATGCGTAACGCCTCGCCCCGGTGCTGGAATACCCAGTGAAGCGCTTCGCCCGCCGAGGCGATCTGCCCCCAGCGGGCCTGCAGCGCGGCGCCCACGGTGGACAGTTCCTCTTCGGTGGCGGGCGCAAAACTGGTCAGCACAAACACGGGCGGGTAGGCATCCAGCACCCACTGCTCCGCACCTGGATGCAACCCGCCCCGGCCATGGAAGATGCGCCGCGCATCGGTGGGCAGGGTCATGGCGGCAATGGCGTCGAGCAGGGCTTGCATGCAGAAAAAGGCTTCCAGTGAGAGCGAAAGGGATAAAAACGGCACCATGCGCTAGTCGGCCATGGCTGAGTAGCTATTTATTTAATAGCACCCGGGGATTATCGCAGGCAGCCTGGCGCAGCACTGCTGACACCAGCGACACCAGGGGCTCAGGCGATGCCGCGCAGCGCCAAGGCCACATGCTGCAGCAGCATGATGGTCTTGCCGTCTTGAATCGTGCCGCTGGCAATGCCCGCCAGGGCGTCGACCAGCGGCATCTCGATGACCTCGATGTCCTCGCCCTCGTTCACCAGACCGCCTCCGGCCCGCACGCGGTCCTGCGGCTCGTACTCGGCAATGAAGAAGTGCAGCTTTTCCGTGACGGAGCCTGGGCTCATGTACGCCTCGAACACCTTGCGGGGCTGGCGCACGCGGTAGCCGGTTTCCTCCTCGGCCTCGCGGCGGATGCAGGTTTCGGGGTCGTCCCCGTCGAGCAGGCCCGCGCAGGCTTCGACCAGCAGGCCATCGGCGCACCCGTTGAGAAAAGCCGGCAGGCGGAACTGGCGCGTGAGCACCACGGTGCTCCGATGCGGGTCAAACAACAGCAGCGCCGCGCCGTTGCCCCGGTCATAGGCCTCGCGGGTCAGCGTCTGCCATTGGCCGTCGCGCCGGCGCAGCGAGCAGGTGACCTTGCGCAGCACGTACCAATGGTCTGACAGCACTTGCACATCCAGCAGCTTCACATGCTCGGTGCGGGCGTTCAGCTCGGCAACGGGTACATCGGGCACGGGGCGGCTCATGCGAGAAGCCCCTCAAGCTCGCTTTGAAGGTGGCGCGCGGAAAGCGTCGGCAGGGAAGCTTGTTTATCAAGTGGTAAGTACATGGTTTTGACAATCTCCATTTGCGCAATATCATGCACAAACATGCAATTTCGCGCAATCACCATCTATCGCCTTCCATGCTGACCACCCAACGCAAACAGCTCCTGCTCGGCCGCCTGCGGCAGGACGGCCAGATCGTGGCCAAGGCTTTCAGCGAGGAGCTGGGCATTTCGGAAGACACCGTGCGGCGCGACCTGCGCGAACTGGCCGCCGAAGGCCGCTTGCAGCGTGTGCATGGCGGCGCCCTGCCCGCCTCGGCCGCCGTGGGCAATCTGCAGGCGCGCGAGCAACTGGCCCCCGAGGACAAACGCGCCCTGGGTCGCGCCGGGGCCGCTCTGGTGTTGCCCGGCCAGGTGGTGATCCTGGACGGAGGCACCACCTCGCTACAGGTGGTGCAGCACCTGCCATTGGACTTGCGCGCCACCGTGGTCACGCACAGCCCAGCAGTGGCCGTGGCGCTGGCCGGGCACACGCAGATCGAGGTACTGATGCTGGGCGGCCGGTTGTTCCGCCATTCCATGGTGAACGTGGGCGCAAGTGTGGTGGAGGCCGCAGCCCAGCTGCGGGCCGACCTGTACCTGATGGGCGTGACCGGCGTGCATGCCGAGGCAGGCCTGACCACGGGAGACTTTGAAGAAGCCGCCGTCAAGCGCGCCCTGCACCAGCGCGCCGCAGAGACAGTGGTGCTGGCATCGCTCGACAAGCTGGGTGCCGCCTCGCCGTTCAGCGTGGCCCCCTTGCGCGAACTGGCCGCGCTGGTGGTGCCCGCCGCCACGCCGCAGGCGCTGCGCAAGCAGCTGCGGGCGGGTGGAGCCAAGGTGGAGGTCGCTGCGGGTTGATCAGCGCAGCCCAGCCTCCGCGCCTTGGCGCAGGTGCGCGACCAGCGCCGCTGCAAACCCGGACAGCACCGCGTCTTTGCGCACACAGATTTGCAGATCGCGCTGCGCCCAGGGCTCGTCCAGCTCGACCACCACCGGGGGCTCGGTCAGCCCCGCCACCTGCAGGGCCGCGCCACGGGGCACCAGGCCAATGCCTACGCCCGCGCCCACCATGCGGCACACAGCCTCGAAGCTGCGGACCTGGATGCGCACGTCCAGGTGCCGCCCCAGCGCGGCGGCCGCGTTCATCGTGAAGGTATGGATGGCCGAGCCCGCGTGCAGCATGACAAAGGCATGGTCCAGCACTTCGGCAAACCCCACGTGGTCGCGCCCCGCCAGCGCATGGCCTGCGGGCACGATGAGCACCAGGCGGTCCTGCCGGTAGGGCACCAGATCCACCCCCGCGCCCGTGCCGCTGTCGGCTAGCACGCCCACCTCAATCTCGCCATTGGCCACGGCCACCACGATCTCCGCGCTGGTGCGCTCCTCCAGGCTCACGCTGACCTGGGGGTGCCGCTTCAAAAACCCGGCCAGGTCGTCGGGCAGAAAGGTGTGGGTTGCGTGTGTATTGGCCCACAGGCTCACATGGCCGCGAATGCCGGTGGCAAACGGCGAGAGGTTGGCGTGCATCTGCTCGATGCTGGCCAGCACCTGGCGGGCGTTGCGCAGCAGGGCCTCACCCGCACGCGTCAGTGCCAAGCCCCGCGTCTGGCGGTCGAACAGCGAGGTGTTCAGCGCCTCCTCCAGCCGCCGCAGTCGGTGGCTGGCCGACGACGGCGCCAGGTAGGCACGCGCAGCGCCGCGCGTGAGATTGCGCTCTTCGGCAATGGCGACAAAAAGGCGCAGGTCGGTCAGGTCGTAGTGCAAGGCGGGCTCCTTGCGTTCGTCAAATACGAATGCATGGTTGCAGGATCAGCAATTGTGCCCCGCAACATACAAGAGCAGGATGCCCACCCTATCGACAAAAAGCACACAAATCGTTCGGCTTGACCGCACGAAATGCATTACCCCACCACATGCCCTGGAAAAACTGGTCCTCCGAACGCCTTGGTCTTGCCCTCGCCATCCTGGCGGCGCTGGGCTTCTCCTTCAAAGCCATCTTTGTGAAGCTGGCCTACGCCGTCCCCCAGGCCGTGCCGGTGGATTCCGTCACCCTGCTGTGCCTGCGCATGGCGTTTTCCGTGCCCGTGTTCGCCTGGGTGGGCTGGCGCGCCAGCCGCACCCTGGCCCCGCTGGCCGGGCGCGACTGGCTGGCCATCATGGCTCTGGGCCTGCTGGGCTACTACGGCGCAAGCATCCTCGACTTCATCGGCCTGCAGTACATCACCGCCAGCCTGGAGCGGCTGATCCTTTTCACCTACCCCACACTCACCATCCTGATCGGCGTGCTGTTCATGGGCAAACGGGCATCCCGGCGCGAGATGGGGGCGCTGCTGCTGTCCTACGCGGGCATTGGCCTGGCCTTTGCGCACGACCTGCATGTGGCGGGCGACACGCAGGCCGTGCTGATCGGGGCGGGCTTCGTGTTCGGCTCGGCCGTCTCGTATGCGTTCTACCAGGCGGGCAGCGAGCCCGCCATCCGGCGCATGGGCGCGGCCCGCTTTACGGCGTTGGCGATGCTGGTCTCCACCGGTGCCACGCTGCTGCATTTTGTGGTGTCGCAGCCTGCTAGCGCACTGGTGCAGCCCGCCCCGGTCTATCTGCATGCGCTGGGCATGGCCGTCTTCTCGACCGTGCTGCCCGTGTTCATGACCTCGGCCGCCATCCGCCGCATTGGGGCTACCAAGACCGCGCTCGTCGGCACACTGGGGCCCATCCTCACCATCTTTTTTGGCGTCTGGCTGCTGGATGAGCCGTTGACCTGGTGGCAGATGGGCGGCGCAGCGCTGGTGCTGGCGGGGGTGATGCTGATCAGCAAACGGGGCGCCCCGGCGGTGCGCCGCCCGTCAGAGGGAGCGTCTTCACCCGCATCCGTTGAACCCGGCGCCAGATCGGCCTGACCCCGCGCGGTGGTGGGCCCCAAGGGGGTGGTGCAAACATCTCTCCAGCCATTGCCTATGCCGCAAACATGGCGCCCACCTGCGGCAACCAGGCTTGGCGTTTGGTATCGGTGGCGTGGCTGACGGGCGACAAGGCCACCCATTGCACCTTGCGCACGCCACATTTGCGCAGCGTGCCTCGCACCAGGGCGCGCTGCACAGCGCCGCCATACAGCCAGCGGTAAGCACACTTGGGCGTGTTCATCGTGGTCACGATCACCGCGCGCTCGATAGGGGTCAAACGGCCCTCGACACCGCGTTTTGAGGGTTTGTAGGCCCAACCGTTGGTGAAGACCTTGTCGAGAAAGCCCTTGAGCAGCGCGGGCATCGCCTCCCACCAGATCGGAAAGATAAAGACGAGTTGCTGGGCCACATCGATGCCCATCTGGCCGAACGGCACGGCCGAGTCCGCGCTACCAGGCACGCATACACGGCTAGGTCAGCACCCCGCATGACGGGGTCAAAAGCTGGAGGAGCAGAACCCGGTGCCGAGTGCCGCGCTGGCTAGGGGCTACCGATTTGTGCACCCGCGACTGAACGGCGCTGGCTGAGCTTGCAGGGACGCAAACCTACGCAACAAGATTCGGCGAAGAAACACTAAAAACAGGTTCTAGCGCTTATTAGCAAAGCGCCAATAGCTATAAATACAGTAGCATCCTCGAGTCGCTGTGTCTGCTGTGCAGCGAATGCCGACATGCGCTCTGCGTCGTTGAACGCGTACTATCGGCCAGAAGCGGACACAGGAAGCTAAGACTAGCGGTCACTCAAAGTCGGTCAGGTAGTAAACGAGGCTTCTAGGCCCTATCTACTCAACTCTCTCGCCTCTCCCATATTTCGTGATCGACATAAGAGAAAGTCACACCTGCACGACCAGTCTTTGGTGAAGGCATGAACTGGTATTTCACGACCCGGCCGGATGACCAATAGGTCGAAAAGCTCAAACGGTTTTGCTCTGGACTCCAACGTACGTCAGACACTTCGGGGACCTCCCCGTCGTACTTGTCCGAAACAGCAACATCCGGTTTTCCGTCATGGAAATCAATCTGAATCTCGATATCAGAAAAGCCGTCACAGCACTTCCAAATCCCGACCAATGGGTGACGGGTGTTGAGGTCAAGGATGTTGGTCATGATCTTGTTAGTGCCAGTGCAAACGTGAGCAGCAGTGCCAGTCGAACATTGACCAGGGGCTGGAGCTGGTTCCATTAGAAGCCAGCTGTGGATAACTATAGGTTGGATGCTTCGGTAGGTCCTCCTTTTT
>NZ_JAPCKI010000001.1:0-411680 GCF_028680575.1 Acidovorax benzenivorans
TCTGGTCGTAGGCCTTGGCTTCGCCGCCGAACTTGGCGGACAGCACGGTAGCGATGGCTGCCGTCAGGGTCGTCTTGCCATGGTCCACGTGACCGATCGTGCCCACGTTGACGTGGGGCTTGGTACGTTCAAACTTACCTTTTGCCATTTCATTTCTCCAAAGAGCAATCCCTGTGTAGTGGTTTTACGTCTGCATCTGGTTGCTGATTCACTCCGCACAGGGAACAGAGTGGCACCGGATCGCAGACAAAACAAAGCCCGGGCCACAAAGACCCGGGCGAAGTGCTTACTTACTTAGCGCGTGCTGCCATGATGGCTTCAGACACGTTGCGAGGCGCTTCGCTGTAGTGCTTGAATTCCATCGAGTACGTGGCGCGGCCTTGCGTCGCAGAGCGCAGCGAGGTCGAGTAGCCGAACATTTCCGACAGTGGCACTTCGGCGCGGATGGCCTTGCCACCGCCTGGGATGTCGTCCATACCCTGGACCATGCCACGGCGGGAGGACAGATCGCCCATCACCGTACCGGCGTAGTCTTCAGGCGTTTCCACTTCCACGGCCATCATGGGTTCCAGGATGACCGGGTTGGCCTTGCGGCAGCCTTCCTTGAAGCCGAAGATGGCAGCCATCTTGAACGCCAGTTCGTTCGAGTCCACATCGTGGTACGAACCGAAGTGCAGCGTGACCTTGACGTCCACCACAGGGTAGCCAGCCAGCACGCCTTGCGTCACGGCTTCGTTGATACCCTTTTCCACGGCTGGGATGAATTCGCGAGGAACCACGCCACCCTTGATCGCGTCGACGAACTCGATGCCCTTGCCGGCTTCATTGGGTTCGATCTTGAGCACGACGTGACCGTACTGACCCTTACCACCGGACTGGCGCACGAACTTGCCTTCGGCTTCTTCCACCGTCTTGCGGATGGTTTCGCGGTAGGCCACCTGGGGCTTGCCCACGTTGGCTTCCACGCCGAATTCACGCTTCATGCGGTCAACGATGATTTCCAGGTGCAGCTCGCCCATGCCAGCGATCAGCGTCTGGCCCGATTCTTCGTCGGTCTTCACGCGGAAGGATGGATCTTCTGCCGCCAAGCGCTGCAGCGCGATGCCCATCTTTTCCTGGTCAGCCTTGGTCTTGGGTTCCACGGCCTGCGTAATCACGGGCTCAGGGAACACCATGCGCTCCAGAATGATCTGGGAGTCGATGTCGCTCAGCGTTTCACCGGTCGTCACGTCCTTCAGGCCCACGCAGGCAGCGATGTCGCCGGCGCGGATTTCTTCGACTTCCTGGCGCTCGTTGGCGTGCATCTGCACGATACGACCGATACGTTCCTTCTTGCCCTTGATGGGGTTGTAGACGGTGTCGCCCTTGCTCAGAACGCCGGAGTACACGCGCACGAAGGTCAGCTGACCCACGAATGGGTCGGTCATCAGTTTGAATGCCAGGGCCGAGAACTTCTCGTTGTCATCCGCCTTACGAGTGACTGGCTTTTCGTCTTCGTCGGTACCCGTCACGTCAGGAATGTCCGTCGGTGCTGGCAGGTAGTCGATCACGGCGTCGAGCATGCGCTGTACACCCTTGTTCTTGAACGCGGTGCCGCACAGCATTGGGTGGATTTCCGTAGCGATGGTGCGCGTACGCAGGCCGAACTTGATTTCGGCTTCGGAGAGGTCGCCCTCTTCCAGGTACTTGTTCATCAGCTCTTCGGAGGCTTCGGCAGCAGCTTCCACCATCTTTTCACGCCATTCCTTGGCGGATTCGACCAAGTCAGCCGGAATTTCTTCGTAGGTGAACTTCATGCCCTGCGAGGCTTCGTCCCACAGGATGGCCTTCATCTTCAGCAGATCGACCACGCCGGTGAACTTGTCTTCAGCGCCAATTGGGATCACCACGGGCACAGGGTTGGCCTTCAGGCGCAACTTCATCTGCTCGTAGACCTTGAAGAAGTTGGCACCGGTACGGTCCATCTTGTTCACGAAGGCCAGACGAGGCACCTTGTACTTGTTGGCCTGGCGCCAAACGGTTTCCGACTGGGGCTGCACGCCACCCACAGCGCAGTACACCATGCAAGCGCCGTCCAGCACGCGCATCGAACGCTCCACTTCGATCGTGAAGTCCACGTGGCCGGGGGTGTCGATGATGTTGAAGCGGTGCTCTTCGTAAGAGTTGTCCATGCCCTTCCAGAAGCAGGTCGTGGCAGCGGACGTGATCGTGATGCCGCGCTCTTGTTCCTGCTCCATCCAGTCCATGGTGGCAGCGCCATCGTGCACTTCACCAATCTTGTGGCTCACGCCTGTGTAGAACAGGATACGTTCGGTGGTCGTGGTCTTGCCAGCGTCAATGTGGGCCGAGATACCGATATTGCGGTAGCGCTCGATGGGAGTCTTGCGAGCCATGGTGGATCCTTGGATGGGTCGTGTTATTCGGGGGACAGGGCAGCCATTGTGGTGGTGCATCCCGTCAATTTTGTGACCGCCTCAATCGCCACAAGGCTGCAGGCAAAAATGCCGGCAGCCTTGCGCTTGACGACGAAGCGACTCGTCGATTTAGAAGCGGAAGTGGCTGAATGCCTTGTTGGCTTCGGCCATGCGATGCACTTCGTCACGCTTCTTCATGGCGCCGCCACGGCCTTCAGTGGCCTCGAGCAGCTCGTTAGCCAGACGTTGGGCCATCGACTTTTCACCGCGCTTGCGGGCGGCTTCCTTGATCCAGCGCATGGACAGGGCCAGGCGACGGACAGGGCGCACTTCCACAGGCACTTGGTAGTTGGCACCACCAACGCGGCGGGACTTCACTTCCACCATGGGCTTCACGTTGTTGATGGCAACGGTGAAAGCTTCCAGAGGGTCCTTATCAGGGTGCTTCTTCTCGATCAGTTCCAGGGCACCATAAATGATGCGCTCTGCAACCGCCTTTTTGCCGCCTTCCATGATCACGTTCATGAATTTGGACAGCTCTACATTACCGAACTTTGGATCCGGCAGGATTTCACGTTTGGGGACTTCGCGACGACGTGGCATTTTTCACCTCTATCTTTGCTTCAGTTGGCGTCTTTTCAGACACCGCGAGAGTCATTGAAACTCCCACTTACTCGACCCGCGCAGAACACCTGCGTTTGGGGTCACTACGCTGCACCTTCCGCGCCACGCGGAAAAACAGCACCGAAAATTCTTCAGACCAGAAGGGCCAGGGCTTACTTGGCCTTTGGCTTCTTCGCGCCGTACTTGGAGCGCGACTGCTTGCGGTCTTTCACGCCTTGCAAGTCGAGCGAACCGCGCACGATGTGGTAACGCACACCAGGCAAGTCCTTGACACGACCGCCGCGAACCAGCACGACGCTGTGTTCTTGCAGGTTGTGGCCTTCGCCGCCGATGTAGGAGATGACCTCAAAACCGTTGGTCAGGCGCACCTTGGCGACCTTGCGCAGAGCGGAGTTAGGCTTCTTAGGCGTCGTGGTGTACACACGGGTGCACACGCCACGGCGCTGTGGAGAGTTTTCCATCGCGGGGCTCTTGGACTTGGTCTTTTCGACCTCGCGCCCCTGACGGACCAGTTGATTAATGGTTGGCATGAAATACGTCCCTAAACGTGAATTTGCTTCGTGAAAGCGAAAACGTGAATCCCTTCGGAAATTCCGAAAAGCCTTCTAATGTAGCAGGATGCCTCCTTAAAGGCAAGCCTGCTGCGGCTTGCGGCACCTGCGTGCCCCCGCAGTTCCCCATGTGATCTGACAGGAACCAGCAGCAAACGGGGTGAAAACACAGGCCCAACGCATGCAGGACCTGTGCTGCCAGCTATGGTTTCAGAAGTGACTCACCGCCCTCCGCACCGCTGGCGTTACTTGATCCAAAGGCGAATGGCATCCCACGCGCGACCCAGAATGCCCGCCTGCTCCACGGCCTCCAGCGCCACCAGAGGCACTTCGCCGATGGACTGGTCGGCCAGCATGACCTTGAGGGTGCCGATGGCCTGGCCCTTGGTGTAAGGCGCCACCAGCGGATCGGGGCGAGCGATCTGGGTGGTGATCTTGCCCGCGCTGCCTGCAGGCACGGCGACCACGATGGCTTCTTCGCGGCCAATCTTCAGCACGCTGTCCTTGCCTTTCCAGACGGCGGGGGTGGCCACAGGCTTGCCCGCGTCGAACAGCTTGACCGCTTCAAACGCTGTGTACCCCCAGTTCAGCAGCTTCTGGCTTTCGTTGGCGCGCGCGTTTTCACTCGCCGCCCCCAGCACGATGGACAGCAGGCGGCGCTGGCCCACACCGGGGAATTCACGCTTGGACGTGGCCACCAGGCAGTAGCCTGCCGCAGCGGTATGACCGGTCTTGAGGCCATCGACCGTGGGATCGCGGAACAGCAGCGAATTGCGGTTGCTGCCATTCGATGCCGGGGTGCCGGGGTAGCTGTACTGCTTGGTGGAGTAATAGTGCATGTACTCCGGGAAGTCCTTCATCAGCCGCATGGCCAGCACGGAGAGGTCACGCGCCGTGGTGGTGTGGCCGGGTTCGGTCAGGCCTTCGGGGTTCTTGTAGCTCGTGCCCTTCATGCCCAGCGCCTGCGCCTGGTCGTTCATGAGCTTGACGAAGTTCTCGGCCGTGCCGCCCACGCCCTCGGCCAGGGCCATGGTGGCGTCATTGCCGGACTGCACGATCATGCCCTTGATGAGGTCTTCGACCGGCACCTGCATCTTGGGGTCGATGAACATGCGCGAGCCGGGCATCTTCCAGGCGCGCACGCTGACGGGGAGCTTTTGGTCCAGCGCGATTTTCTTGGAGCGCAGCGCGTCAAACACCAGGTAGCCCGTCATGAGCTTGGTGAGCGAGGCCTGCTCCACCGGCGCGTCGATGTCCTTGGCGGCCAGCACCTGGTTGGCGGTGACATCCACCAGCAGGTAGGTGCGCGCGGCGATTTCGGGGGGCTGGGGCGCCTGGGCCAGGGCGCCGAAGGCAGCAGGGGCCACCACAGCAAAGACGGCCAGGGATCGCAACGCAGACAGGATTCGTTTCATGGGGCAGGAAGGGGCTGGAGAGGCTCGAAAAAAGAGTGGGAGAGAAGGCGAGAGAGGGGGGACGGCGGACGGCCGGAGCCAGTCCGGGCGGCGCCCCTCAGGCGCCCGATTGCAGGTGGCGGACCACCAGATTCTTCAGAAGCGGCAATTGTCCGTGAAAGAAATGCCCCCCTGCGGGGACGACTGTGACAGGCAGTATCTGGGGCCGGGCCCAGTCCATCACGGAGGACAGCGGCACGGTGTCGTCCTGCTCGCCGTGCACGACCAGCGTGTG
Source organism: Acidovorax benzenivorans (assembly GCF_028680575.1). GTDB lineage: Bacteria > Pseudomonadota > Gammaproteobacteria > Burkholderiales > Burkholderiaceae_C > Acidovorax > Acidovorax benzenivorans. Next base: position 5,279 of record NZ_JAPCKI010000001.1, read on the forward strand.
CAAGTGGGCTTCGGGCGGCACTGGGGCCACGGTGAAGCGGCTGGCGGCCGTGCCGACCAGCACGGCTTTTTCCACGCGCCCCGTGGGCCAGAGTTCCGCCAATGCATGGCTGGTGACAAACGAACCGAAAGAAAACCCCGCCAACGCAATGGACTGGCCCGCAGCGGCGGGAGCCACCTGCTCCACCACCGCCAACAGGTCTTGCAACTCACCTCGGCCTTCGTCGTACACCCCGGCCGTAGCACCCACACCGCGGAAGTTGAAGCGCACCGCCGTCCAACCACACTGCACAAACGCGCGCGCCAGTGTCTGCACCACCTTGTTGTCCATGGTGCCGCCAAACAGCGGGTGGGGGTGGGCAATGATGGCGACGCCACGGGGCGCCGCGCCATGAGCGAGGGTGGCGCTGTCGCGCACGGCCTCGATGGCGCCTGCGGGGCCGGACAGGGTCAGGCGTTCGGTCTGGGCATTCACGGATTTGCTACTTAATCAATAGCAGCAGGAGCATGACTATCTAGCGCCTGCTGCCAAAATCGTTTCAAGACAGGGATGGAGCCGCGCTCAGCGGCCAAGTTCCGCCGGAGTGACCAGACGTTCCACCACCTGCCCGTTCTTGAGGTGCGATTCGACGATTTCGTCGATATCCGCCGCATCCACATACGTGTACCAGGTGCCCTCGGGGTACACCACGGCCACGGGGCCGCCCGCACAGCGGTCCAGGCAGCCCGCCTTGTTCACGCGCACCTTGCCGGCACCCGCCAGTCCGGCGGCCTTGACCTGCGCCTTGCATCGGTCAAAACCCGCCTGTGCGTTGTGATGGGCACAGCTGTCTTCACCGTTGGTGCGCTCGTTGAGACAGAAAAAGATGTGGCGCTGGTAATAACCGGGCGCTGCGGCCGGTGCGGAAGGGGTGTCGCTCATCCCTGCATTTTACGGACCCACGCCCGACGGACCCTACGGAGCCCAGCCCTAAACCCCTGCGCGGCAATACAGGGCGCGAGAGGCTGTCGCCCTATGACCTATGACTCAGGCGGCGCCCTCTCGCCTAGACACCCGCAACACCACATACAGCAGCGCCACATAGGGCCACAGCCAGCCCAGCCACTGGCCCAAGCCATAAAAGCGGATGAAGCGACCCTGCTCCCAGATCTGCAGGGTCTGGGCAAAGTAGGCGCTGGTGGGCGCCTGGTTCAGCAGTGCCAGGTGCCAGGTCAGCGCCAGCAGCAGCACGGCGGCACAGGCCCGGCGCGGCAGGGCCAGCATCAAGAGGGCCAAGGCCAGTGCCGCCCACACGCCCACGCGGACGGGCAGATCCATCCACTCCCAGGCGTGCACAGGCCCCCAGCTCAACGCTGCGGACAGCGCCGTCAGCACGATGCCCACCCCCACCACCGCCAGCGCAAACAGGGCGCGCCGCCCCATCTGGCGGATCACGCAGTACCCCAGCAGGCAGGGGATGAGCAGCCCCAGCGTGACGCACAGCAGCTCGCCGCTGGGCGACAGGGGGTCCAGCTCGGTCTCGCGCAGGGGCAGCCAGTCGAGAAACGGGGTGTCGGCCAGCAGGTCGATGAGCGCAGCCTCCAGCCGCTCCAGCACCTGGCCCAGGCCAAACGGAACAGCGGCCGGAAACAGCAGCGCCAGCGGCCACAGCGCCAACAGCACCATGCCGCCCGAAGCGTCGGACACGAACCAGCGCGCCCGAAAGTCGCTCCAGCGGTCCAGCGCCCCCAGCCGCTCCAGCAGGGCGGCACTCAGCGCCCCGGCCAGCGTACCCAGCGCGTTGAGCGCCAGATCCAGGTTGGACGGAACGCGCCGGGGCAGGTAGATCTGCAGGAACTCCAAGCCCAGCGACAGCAGCGTGCCCACCAGCGTGGCCAGCGCCACTGCCCCCAGCCCCCGCCGCCAGCCCGAGCGCAACATGCCCAGCACCAGCAAAAAGCCCAGGGGGGCGTAGCCCAACAGGTTGGTGACCACGTCAAACCCCGTCCAGTACGGCGGAGGCAACCGGGCCAGCAAGAAGACCAGGGGATCGATGCCCTGTTCGCGCCACCCGTCAAACGGGAACAGGCTGGCAAAAACGACCAGCGCCGTGTAGGACAGCGCGAGCGGCCAGGCAGAGGTTTTGTGCATGCGCCCTCTGCGTCTCCGTCAAAAGGGCTTGACCACCACCAGCACCACCGCCACCAACAGCAGCAGCACCGGCGCTTCGTTGAACCAGCGGAACCACACATGGCTGCGGCGGCTGGTGCCGTCGGCCAGCTTGCGCAGCAGCACACCGCAGGCATGGTGGTAGCCGATGACCAGCACCACCACGGCCAGCTTGGCGTGCATCCAGCCATTGCCTGGGCCCCGGCCGATGCCGTAGCCCAGCCACAGCCACAGCCCCAGCGCAATGGCAGGCACGGCCAGCAGGGTGGTAAAGCGCATCAGCTTGCGCGCCATGAGCAGCAGGCGGTCGCGCTCGGCCGCCGAGCCGGGCGCCACCATCGCCAGGTTGACGAAGATGCGCGGCAGGTAGAACAGACCAGCAAACCAGCTGGCCACGAAAACGATGTGAAAGGCTTTGACCCAGAGCATGGGGGCAGTTTACGGTGCCCTGCCTACCCGCCAGCGCTGCGCCAAAAAAAAGCCCGGCAGATCCGCCGGGCCGAGAAAGCCTGTTCCGCATCGCTGCAGCCCAGGTCCCGCTCAGGGAGGAAAAGCGGGGGGCGGCAAGCCGCCCGGCCCCAATCTAGCACTGGGCATGGACGGTTACAAGCGGCTTTTCCAGGGCGCGCAGGGGCGCCAACAACCGCCGCCGCCCCCTGCCAGTGCCACCGTGGATCCGGCTCTGCCGGTCCAGGGGTGGCGCCCCCCCCGAGGGGAAGGCGCGCAGCGCCACAGGGGGGCTTCATAATCCCGTGATGCATCTCCAAAGCCCTGCCCCCTTCCCCCAGAACCGCCCCCGCCGCCTGCGCCGCGATGCCTTCACCCGCCGCCTGGTGCGCGAGAACGTGGTCACCGCCGACGACCTGATCTACCCCGTGTTCGTGCACGAAGGCCAGGGCCGCAGCGAAGCCGTCACCTCCATGCCCGGCGTGGACCGCCTGAGCCTCGATCTGCTGCTGCCCGTGGCCGAGGATTGTGTGAAGCTGGGCATCCCGGTACTGGCGCTGTTCCCGGCGATTGACCCGTCGCTCAAGACGCCGGACGGCAAGGAAGCCTTGAACCCCAACGGCCTGATCCCGCGCGTGGTGCGGGCGCTGAAGAAGGAATTCCCCGACCTGGGCGTGATGACCGACGTGGCACTGGACCCCTACACCAGCCACGGCCAGGACGGCGTGCTGGACGAGACCGGCTACATCATCAATGACGAGACGGTGGAGATCCTCACCGGCCAGGCGCTCACGCATGCCGAGGCAGGCGTGGACATCGTCGCCCCCAGCGACATGATGGACGGCCGCATCGGCGCCATCCGCGAGGCGCTGGAGGTGCAGGGCCACATCCACACCCGCATCATGGCCTACAGCGCCAAGTACGCCAGCGCCTTCTACGGCCCCTTCCGCGACGCGGTGGGCACACGCGGCGCCCTGGGCAAGGCCGACAAGAACGTGTACCAGATGGACCCCGGCAACAGCGACGAGGCCCTGCGCGAAGTGGCCATCGACATCGCCGAAGGCGCCGACATGGTGATGGTGAAACCCGGCATGCCCTACCTGGACATCGTGCGCCGCGTGAAGGACGAGTTCCACGTGCCCACCTTCGCCTACCAGGTCAGCGGTGAATACGCCATGATCAAGGCCGCCGCCGCCAATGGCTGGCTGGACCACGATGCCGTGATGATGGAAAGCCTGCTGGCCTTCAAGCGTGCGGGCGCCGATGGCGTGCTGACCTACTTTGCGCGCGACGTGGCGCGCAAGCTACAAAAATAATAGCTACCCGCGCATATTCCACAAGCGCCAAGGGCGCTTTTGACTGAAAACCACGGTGTCCATGCGCATCTTTCACATCCACGGCAGCGGCGTGCAGGAGCTGACGACCCTGCCCGCGCAGATGCCCGCACAGGGCTTCGTCTGGATCGCCTGCACCCGCCCGGCCTTCCAGATGCGGCTGGCCGAGATCCAGGGCAGGCTGCAGGCGTTGATCGGGCTGCAGCTGGTGGACCTGCACGTGTCCGACCTGCTCAACGCCCAGTTGCCCTCGCACTACGACTACACCTCGCAGTACGACCTGCTGGTGTTCCGCCGCCTGGCCACAGCGCAGGGCGACGTATCGCCCACCACGCCCCCTACCCCTGCGGCCCACGCCGCCGTGGCCGAGCCCGACAGCCCCAACACCCCCGTCAAGCGCAGCGGCCCGCCCGTGCTGCGGCGCATCGACACCAGCCCCGTGGGGTTTGCGGTGTTTGACCAGCTGCTGCTGACCGTGCACCCCACCGACTGCGCCGTGCGCGATGCCTACGCGATGCGACTGCTGGCTGCCACCCCCGCCAACGGCAACAGCACGACCACAAGCCCCAGCACCAGCCACGCCGCCCACGGCAACACGCACGGCAGCCTCAGCATGGGCGAGGGCCGCAGCAGCCCGATCTCCGGCGCCCGGCTGCCCACCAGCCCAGCCGACCTGATGCTGCGAGTGGTCAACCAGATGGTGGACGGCTACCTGGACCTGCGCCGCGAACTCACGCGCCAGCTGGACCACTGGCAGACCGAGCTGCTCAAGCCCCGCGCGCGTTTTGTGAACTGGACCTCCCTGCTCGAAGCGCGCCTGTCGCTGCACATGCTCGACGAGATCTGCGAAGACCAGCGCACTGCCGTGCAGGACTGGATCGACGCGCTGGAAACCTGGGCCCAGCCCGACACCCCGGCCGGCCTGCGCGAGCTGGACCTGCTCAAGGTGCGCAGCCGCGACGTGCTGGAGCACATCGAGCGCGTGGTGCACCACGTGCAGCGCCTGGAGCAAAGCACCGAAACCGCCGTGCAGATGCACTTTTCGGTGCAGAGCAACCGCACCAACGACATCATGCGCACCCTCACGGCGCTCACGGCCGTGTTTTTGCCGCTCAACCTCATCGCGGGCATTTTTGGGATGAACTTCGAGTTCATCCCACTGGTACACAAAGCCGATGGCTTCTGGTGGGCCATGGGGTCGATGGTGTTCATCGCCGTGGCGCTGGTGCTACTGTTCTGGCGCAAGCGGTATTTGGCGAGAACAAGATAGCTACGAGGGCGAAGGCACTCAGCTGACAGAGCCCGACAAGCCCTTGCAGCCAGACGTCCTTCGCAATCGCATCTGTGTCAACGCGGCCGTCAACCCGCCAACGCCAGGGCCAGTGGCTGCCGTGCACGAAAAGCCCACTTTGGCCCCAGGCGGAAGGCCTCCAGACTGCGTGATGAAGCGGTCGCAAAGAAGAAGTCTTCGGACAAATTCAAGCGCTCGAATACCCGCCGCTGGCGCACCGAGCGACGGCGCAGATCCCCCTCAAAGGCATTGCCATCTCCGCGCGATTGCTCAAAAAAAGCGGCCGCGCGCGCCAGGTTCTGCAGCGCCTCCGGCGTCAATGCTGGTACGGCACGCGGTGCAGACAGGCGGGCCTGCGCGATGAACGGGTTTTGCCCCACCAGCAGACCCCATGGCCGACGGCCCTCGACGGGATCGACACTCAAGGCTTCCAGCTTGGTCAAACCAAAGTCACGCGCCAGTGTCAGCCGCACAGCCAACCAGGGATCCCCTTGACGCACTTGCTCGATCGCCGCACGCGCCACCGACTCGTTGCCCTGCAGCGGCAGCACCAGTGAACCCAACAAGCGCTGCGCATGGGCATCGCCTTGGTTCGCAGCGGCATGCAGCCACGCAATGGCCTGTTCCGACTCCATCACCGAATTCGACGCGCGCAAGATCAGGGCCCCCAGCTTGCGCTGCGCCTCGGACTGCCCCGCCATCGCCGCCTTCTCCAGGAAGAAACGGGCCATCTGCGGGTTGGACACCGATGAACGGTGGTCCGCATGCGTCGCGTACAAGGCAAGCCACGCATCATCACGACCAGCATCCGCAGCGCGCAACAACAGGGCCACGCCTTTGCGCAGATTCAATGAAGTGGTCAGCCGCGCTGGCGTCAGCGTACCGCTGTCAAGGCCGCAGCGTGCACGGCCGAGCAGACAAGCAGCATCCCGGTCACCCCGTACGACGGCCAGTTCCAGGCTGGCCTCAATCTGGTCTGGCGCCAGCCCGCGCAAGGAATGCTTCTCGCGTTCGGCCCACAAGACAGCCGCCACCACCAGATCGGACAGGGCGTGCGTCAGGCGTGGCGCCACCATCAGCGCCACCCGCAGACAATCGACCAACTGGTCCAGCCCCCCTTCGTCACGCGCCTGGCGCGCAGCGATCACCGCGACCTGCACCACGTCCACTGCGGCGCTGGATTTGATCGACTCCACCAACGCCTCCAGTGCGCGGTCCGAACGTGCATCCTCCACGGCCGCCATGACCTGGCAGGCCTCGACATGGCCGGCTGCGGCGGCGGTCTCCAGCCACGGCTGCCCCGCCGCGACGCGACTGCGCGTCAACGCCATCCACACGCCCAACTTGAATTGCGCCAAGGGACTGCCCACAGCGGCGGCCTTGTGCAACGCCTCTTCCTGTTTCAGTTCCAGCAAATCCTGCAGCGGCAAACTCTCTGCAATGGCACACGCGGTTTCTGGCAACTCGCGAACGCTGGGGTGTGAGAGGTACTCAATCCCCGTGGCGACATGGCGCGGGAAGCCATCGCCCCCCACCAGATAACGTCGGCCCGCTTTGCTGCGGGCGGCTGCATCGCCCTGGCGGGCCAGGGTCAGCAATTGAATGTCTTGTCTGCGCATGCTTGGCTCTCTTCAATGTGTTGCGGGGGCGGCACACTGAAGCGGCCTTTGGCACGCAAACCGGCAAACACCCCCTGCTTTCGACAGGTTTGAAGAATAGAAATGCACGCCTGACAGCGGGATGGCGTAAACATGACATTTCGGTAATGAACCGCCTGGTTGGCCCACGCCACGCTCCATGCAAAAAGGCCCGCGTCCCCTGAGGGGAAGCGGGCCAAGCGTTTACCTTGGAGACAATTGCCCATCGCGATGGGCAAGAGGGGAATCGCCTTAGAACGTGTGGCGCAGGCCGATGTCGAAGCCCTTGGAGTTATCACCAGCACTGGTCTTCGCACCGTTCAGCGCCAGCGCAGCGCCGTTCTTGTTCTTCAGGTACGCAAAGGTGGTGTACAGGGCAGTGCGCTTGGACAGGTTGTGCACATAACCCACGGCAAACTTGTTCGCCTGCACATTGGTGTCCTGAACGTTGACACGGGACCACGAAGCGCGGACCAGACCCACACTACCCACAGGGGCCGTTGCGCCGATCAGATAGTGGCGGGCCTTCTCGTCGCGGGCCTTGGACTCATCTTGCCCCGCTTCAACCAGCAGCTTGGCCACACCGAAATCGTAGGAACCACCAATGTTGGCATTCGTCACGTCGCCATACGCGCCAAGGCTGGACACAGCGCCATAGCTCACACCCACATTGAGGGGGCCGTTTTCATAGCCAGCGCGCAGCCCATAGCCGTTTCCATCATTGGAGCCGTTGGCGGCCTCACCACGGTAATACTGCACCTGGCCAAAGAACCCACCCAGATTCTTGGGGGTGAAATACGACACGGCATTGCTGGTGCGGGTCTGCATGGCATAGCCATAGTTGCTGCCCAGCGAGGTCGTCTTCAGAAGAGCGCCAACGCCGTTGTCGCCGAATGCGTCGTAAATGTTGTTGTAGGTCGCGGTGAAGTCACGGCCCAGGCGAACTTCGCCCCAGCGGTCGTCCATCAAGCTGACGGTCGAGCGACGGTTGAAGTTGAAGGTATTACCGACGCCTGTGCCGTCGTCCAGGTTGTAACCGGCTTCCAGCCAGAAGCCAGCCTTCATGCCGCCCCCCAGATCTTCAATGCCGCGGAAACCGAGGCGATTGGAAGCCAGACCGCCGCTGCCCAGGCTGGTCCGGTTCGTTTCGCTGCCGCGGCCCACCTGCATGGTCACGTCAGCCACGCCAAACAGCGTGACAGACGATTGTGCGTAAGAGGTTGCGCTGACGGCTGCAAGCACAGCCAATGTGGCGAATTTTTTCATGGTCATCCTTGTTAAGTGGGTTCAATCGGAGTCATGTCCCACGCCTTCTTGGCAGGACATGGTGCAAGCGTAGGCATTGCTCCCTCGCACCCACAGGCCGCAAGGCTCAACGATGGGGGATGCGCATGCACAACCCCCCCGATTCAGGACCACGCCGTTTCACAGGTGCCACATTCCCTGCGGTTTGAGGGCCTGTTCACGATCTCCCGGCGGGTGCGCCGCTGGCAGCCCAGCCATCCACAAGAACCACAAGTGCCACAACGCCGCAGGCAAAGGCCGCTGCCCGACGGGTTGGCGCGAAATCGGGCCCGAACCTTGGAGTGATGACACCCCAGTTGCTGGGATGGGCATGAGCCCGTGCGGCGAGATCGCAAACAAGCGCTTGCGACTGTTCGTGAATCCGCAACAGTGCATTTCGATTCGACAAGCTTCTCAAATCCACACGGCTATCCAACAATCCACCAAAGTCAATCCACAGCTTCCCTTATTCAGCCTGCCGCCCCTCTTTTTTAAAAATTGAGAAACCGCCGGGATCTCGTCACATGCGCTTGCTTTCCATTGAAGACGAACGATCAACCGCCGCCTATCTGTACAAAGGCCTGACCGAGCATGGCCATGTCGTAGACACCGCATTCGACGGAGTGGAAGGCCTGCACCTGGCCACCTCTGGGCACTACGACCTCATCCTGCTTGACGTGGGGCTGCCCGGCGCCAGCGGCTGGGACGTGCTGCAGGGCATTCGCACACAACACCAGACTCCGGTGTTTTTCCTATCGGGCCGCGATGAGGTCGAAGACCGCGTCAAGGGGCTGCTGCTGGGGGCCGATGACTACATGGTCAAGCCCTTTGCATTTTCCGAACTACTGGCACGCATCCAGGTGGTTGCGCGCCGCCGCGCACCCATGTCCGCCCCGGAGGGGCTGCTGCGCGTGGGCGAGCTGGAAGTCGATACCGCTCGCCGGCGCGTCAAGCGAGGCAAGCAGCGCATTGACCTCACCACCCAGGAGTTTGTTCTGCTGGACTACCTGGCCCGCCATGTCGGCCAGGTCGTATCGCGCACCCTGATCGCGCAGAACGTGTGGGACATGCACTTTGACAGCGACACCAATGTGGTCGATGTGGCGGTGCGCCGACTGCGTGCCAAGGTCGACGAGCCCTTCCCGGAGAAGCTCATTCACACCGTCAGGGGCGTCGGCTATGTCCTCGAACACCAGAACGCCTAAGGCGAGGACTTTCCTACGCCGCTCTCTGCCCCTGAAAATCGCGCTGGCAATTTCTTTGATCACCCTGCTGTTGATCGCGGCCAGTTTCTGGATGGTGATCTACCTGCTGGGCCAGGATTACAACGACCTCCAGCCGCTGCTCGCCAGCGCCGGTGGCATGGTCCATATCCCTGCGGAAGATCTGCAGGCGCGGCGCCATGCCTTTGCCCTGCGCTCATGGCGTGTCTTCGCCATCACGCTCGGTATCGGTGCGCTGGCCGCCAGTCTGTTCGCATGGTGCACCGCCAGGCTCATTCTGTCCTCGGCCCACCGCCTGGCCAACACCGCCAATCGCATCAGCGCCCATGCCTTGCACGAGCGGCTGGCGCCGGAGAACAACATTGCCGAGCTGGAACCCGTGGCCAGAGCGTTCAACCACATGCTCGACCGGTTGCAGGATTCCTTCACCCGCCTGTCGGGCGTCTCGTCCGACATTGCGCATGATCTGCGCGCCCCCGTCCACCGCCTTCTGATGGTCGCCCAGGTTACGCTGGACCGCCCCCGCAGTGCCGACGAATACCGTGCGGTGATCGAGTCAGCCGTGCCGACGTATGAACGCATGGGACGAATGATCGAGAACATACTGTTCCTGGCACGCGCCGAGAGCCAGCAAAGCGCCGTCCACGCCACCCTCGTCCCGCTGGAGCAACGGCTGGGGGCCATCGCAGCCTTCTTTGAACTGCTAGCGCAGGAGCGGGGTTTGGAGCTGGCGCTTCAGGTAGAGAAGAACACCCATGTCTGGGCCGATGACACCCTGCTCACCCGAGCCACCGGCAACTTGCTGACCAATGCCATTCGCCACGCGCGCCCAGGCAGCACGGTCGTACTCTCGAGCAAGGTGTCATCGAACGGCGGCTGTCATATCTCTGTCTCCAACGAGGGCGAACCCATCGCCCCCGAGCACCAAGCCAAGATTTTTGAACGTGCCTATCGGGTCGAAAGCCCAAGCCAAGAAGAAACACCCGGCGCAGGCCTGGGGCTGGCCATCGTCAAGAGCACGATGGAACTGCATGGAGGGTTCGTCCGCGTGCGCAGCGCCCCAGGCCATCCAACGGTGTTCACCCTGTGGCTACCGCCATCGCCGCCGCATGCACCGGAGGTTGGGCCATCACGCGGGCGCATCAGCCGGTAGCACGGGGTGCGATCGGGCTGGGACCTTCGGTCGCGACGTCAGCGGGGCGCCGTGACGCCAAACAACCCCGCCCCGTTGTCCCACGCCACCTTGCGCGCCACATCGGCAGGCAGGCCGCCCAGCCATTGGCGGTAGCCCTGCATCAGGCTTTCGTAGTGTTGCCAGCGCTGGTTCACCCAGGTGTCCGAGCCGATCACGAAGCGTGTGGGGTATTTGAGCAGCAGCGCGCGCCAGGCGGGGCACAGCTGGTTGTCGTCACACACCAGGCCCGGACGGTACGAGAGTTCGCCCACCAAGCCGGGGTAGCGGGCCATCAGGGCGTCCACGCGCTCCACCGGCGCGCCGCCGATGCCGGTGTGGGCCCAGATCAGGCGCGCCTTCTGGCCTTGGGACGGGGTGTTGGCCATCAGCAGGTCGATGGCGGCATCGTCCACATGGGCCAGCACCACCAGGTCACGCTCTTCGGCCAGCGCCATCAGCTTTTTGGCCACGGGGCCGTTGGCATGAGCGCTGTCGTACAGGTGGAACTCGCCAATGCCCCGGTACGGCCCGGCCGCCGTGCCGCGCGCCAACTCGGTCTGCACCATGGTGTAAATGGTGTCGTCGGCAAACCAGCCGGTGTAGTCGGCCCGGTTGCGGTACAGCCGCACAAAGGGCACCACGGTAACGCCCGCCTCGCGCGTCTGCGGCAGGCCCGCCAGCGTGAGCGAACCCGCGTTGGGCCGCGAATTGGCCACGATGGCCCGCACGCCGCTGGCCTTCATGCGCGCCAGCACATCGGCAGGGGGGTGGGGGCCGGTTTGGCCGTCCCAGGCTTCCTCGTTGTAGTGCAGGTGGGCGTCGAACAACGGTCCGGTGTAGTCAGCCGCGTGGGACAGCGCTGCAAATGCTATTAAAAACATAGCTATCAGCGCTTTTAGTACGGGCGCTACAGGGCAAAAAAGCTTGAAACCCGCCATGGCAGCCCCCCTTGTCAGTGGTCTCAGCTCAGATGCTTGGCAAAGAAGGCCAGCGTGCGCTCGCGCGCCGTATTGGCTGCCGCCTCGTCGTAGCTGCCGCGCTGGTCGCAATTGAAGCCATGGTCGGCGGCATACACATGTACCTCGACCTCGGGGTGGGCCTTGGCGAACGCATGCGCGCTATCGAGCGGAATCCAGTGGTCGCGCTCGCCAAAGTGGGCCAGCACGGGCACCTGGGGCTTGCGCGCCACTTCGCCCGGGGTGGTCACGCCGCCACCGTAATAAGGCACCGCAGCCGACAGGCCCTGGAGCAGGCTGGCCGAGCGCCAGGTCAGCAGGCCACCCCAGCAGTAACCCACGATGCCCACCTTGCCGCCACTTTGCTGAGCGGCGTAGTCGATGGCGGCCTGGATGTCCGGCAGCACGCCCGGTGCGGGCAAGCCTTCGACCGCCGCCTTGAGCGCAGAACCCGCCTGCATGTCATCGGCCGTGTAGCCCAGATCCACACCCTGTTTAACGCGGTGGAAGGTGGACGGCGCCACGGCCAGGTAGCCGCTGGCGGCGTACCGGTCGGCCACCGAGCGGATGTGCGAGTTCACGCCAAAAATCTCCTGCAGCACCACGATGGCGCCACGGGGTGTGCCCTCAGGCCGCGCCACCCAGGCGGGGGCCACAAAACCATCGCTCGACGTCAGATCGACAAACTGTCCCATGCTGAATGCTCCTTGAAAAGAATGGTGAACGGATGGGCCGGGATGCGTGCAGAGGGACTGCGCGTCGAGCGGACCTTGCCCCTGGGGCCCGCGCCATCTGCCATCTGTCTGGCGGCCCATCAGGGCGCAGAACCTGTTCCAATGCGCCATTCTTGCAGGAGACCCCAACCGATGGAGAAGATCGCATTAATCACCGGCGCCAGCCGGGGCATTGGCGCCGCCACCGCACTGCTGGCCGCACAACATGGCTGGGCAGTGGCCGTGAACTACCTTGCCAACGAGGCCGCCGCACAGGCCGTGGTCGATGAAATCCGTGCCGGCGGCGGCACGGCCATCGCCGTGCAGGCCGATGTGGCAAACGAGGGGGAGATTCTGGCCATGTTCCAGGCCGTGGACACCCAGCTCGGCCGCATCGGCGCACTGGTCAACAACGCGGGCGTGGTGGACGTGACAGCCCGGGTGGACGAGATGAGCACCGACCGCCTGCGCCGCATGTTCGACACCAACGTGATCGGCAGCTTCGTGTGTGCCCGCGAGGCCGTGCGGCGCATGAGCAGGCGCTATGGCGGCACGGGCGGAGCCATCGTCAATGTGTCCAGCGCCGCATCGCGCCTGGGCTCGGCCCACCAGTATGTGGACTACGCAGCGGCCAAGGGCGCCATCGATACCTTCACCATCGGCCTGGCCCGCGAGGTGGCGGCCGAGGGCATCCGCGTGAACGCCGTGCGCCCGGGCCTGATCGAGACCGACATCCACGCCAGCGGTGGCCTGCCTGATCGTGTGCGCGACCTCTCGCACCAGGTGCCCATGTTGCGCGGCGGCACGGCCAACGAGGTGGCCGAGGCCATCGTCTGGCTGATGTCACCCGCAGCGAGCTACACCACCGCCACGTTGATGGATGTGTCGGGCGGGCGCTGACGGCTGCACACAGCCGCCGTCTGCTGGGCGCAAGCCCGCTGCAGCGCAACATGCCCGACGGCCAAACCGCGCAGAAAACACCGCATACTCGCGCACAGCCCGGGCGGCGCCACCCTCGCCTGCCTCCGGTCCGAGCCCGACAAACCACCCTGCCCACTTGCCCTTGGGAGCGCCCTGATGGACCTCAAACCCCTGATCACCCTGCTGGCCATCGTGAACCCGCTGGCCATCGTTCCGTTTTTCATCCACTACACCCAGGGCTTCTCGTCCCCGCAGCGGCGCCGCACCATCCAGGTGGCCAGCTTCAGTGTGTTCTGCGTGATTGCGGCCTGTGCGCTGCTGGGCCTGCAGATCCTCGATTTCTTCAACATCTCGCTGCAGAGCTTTCAGGTGGGCGGCGGCATGCTGCTGCTCATCAGCGCGATGAACATGCTCAACGCCCAGCCCGCCGAGGCCAAGCCCAGTACCAACGAATATGAAGAAGGGGCCGAGAAGGCCGCCGCTGGTAGCAGCATTGCCGTGGTGCCACTCACCATCCCGCTGCTCACGGGCCCGGCCAGCATGTCCACCGTGGTGATTTATGCCGACCGCGCCCAGACCTTCTGGCAGCACGCGGCGCTGGTGGGCTACGGCGTTGTGATTGCGCTGGCCACCGCCGTGTGTTTTGCCCTGGCCGACCCCATTGCGCGGGTGCTGGGCAAAACCGGCATCAACGTGATGACCCGGCTGATGGGGCTGATCCTGGCCGCGCTAGCCGTGGAGGTGATGGCGGATGGGCTGGGCAAGTTGTTCCCCATCCTCGTTGCACGTTGACCACCATGTCGGCCCGGCTGCTGCTGCTCGAAGACGACCCCGCCATCGCCCGCACCGTGGCCTATGCACTGGAGCGCGACGGCCTGGCCGTGACGCACAGCCTGCTGGTGCACGACGCGCGCCAGCAGCTGCAGCGCAACCGGTTTGATCTGCTGGTGCTGGACGTGGGCCTGCCCGACGGCAGCGGGCTCGATCTGCTGCGCGATGTGCGCAATGCCGCGCAGACCTCCACGGTGCCCGTGCTCATGCTCAGCGCCCACGGCGAGGAGATCGACCGCGTGCTGGGCCTGGAGCTGGGCGCCGACGACTACCTGACCAAACCCTTCAGCCCGCGCGAACTGGCGGCCCGCGTGAAGGCGCTGCTGCGCCGCGCGGGCAACGGGCACGCCCCAGCGCCTGCAGCAGCCCCAGCCCCCTTGTTCCACGACGACGAGGCCGGCCAGCGCATCAGCCTGCGCGGCCAGCCCCTGCCGCTGACCCGGCGCGAATACCGCCTGCTGGCCCACCTGCTGCGCGGCGCAGGCCGCATCCACTCGCGCGACGCCCTGCTGGCCGCCGCTTGGGGCGACGACAGCGAGAGCACCGACCGCACGGTGGACACCCACATCAAGACCCTGCGCGCCAAGCTGCGCGAGGTGGACCCGGCGCGCGAGTACATCAGCACGCACCGGGGCATGGGGTATTGCCTTAATTTTTAGAACCACACGCGCCCCAGTCGATTGCGCCAATGCAATGGCCTGCACTCACCGGTAGAGGAAATGTTGCCCGCAACACCGCGCCGCGCTGGACACAGAAAACTGTGACTGTTTGGGATAGGGCTGGCGGGGCACTGCACGCGCAAGAGCCCCTGCGCTGCAGGCCTCAGAAACGATGGCGAATCGACAGTGCCAAGCTGTTGACATTTTTTCCGGGCGATGCCGCAACGCCGCCCAGGAATCCGTTGCCGCCCAACATCTCTTGCGACGTGTTTTTGTTGTTCAGGTGTGTGAGTACGGCATTCAGGTCGGTGCGCTTGGACAGGGCATACGTGTAAGCCACACCATATGAAGAGCGATCCGCATTGAACGGGCGTTTGTCGTTCATGTTGTTATAGGCCACGACCACCGTGTGCACGCCGCTGGTGATGCGGTAGCCAATCTGGAACAGGCGTGCGTCTTGCCGGAAACCCTGGATGAATGCGTTCTGCACCAGGCTGGCAACGGGTGCCGTGGCGGGATTGGCCGACAGGACGGCGGCTATGCCGGACAGGTTGGTGGGGTGATCGTCCTTGATGGTGCTGAATTGGCCTGACAGCGTGCCCGGCCCGACATCCACCGTCGCGCCCAGAACGGCGGTCGTCAGCGACTTTTCGCCCAGCTCGTTGTTGCGGTTGTTGTAGCCACCGCCGAAGGAATAACCGTTGCCCTTGTACATGGCCATGGCACCCCACAGCCGCCCTGCGCTCGAACGGCCTGCGACTTCTCCAGCGGCGTACATCGCGGTGGCGGTGAACCCGTCTAGCTGCAGCCCGTACTGGAGGGAGTTGCTCACGCGAATATCGAACGAAGCTGGAATAGCCACCAACTGCCCAAGTGACAGGCTGGACTCGGTCTTCATCGCGTCAAAGTTGGCGTTGGCCAGGTAGCCCGGTGTGTACTGTCGCCCGAATGTGAAGGCCCCGAACGGAGTGATCAGGCCGGTGAATATTTGCCGGTCAAAGAAATTGTTGCCCAAGTTGACGCCCACGGAATTACCGATCTGGGTGGCCACGGCAGAAACGGCGGGCTGCAGCGCAGCTGGCAGGCCCAACGACCCTGCATTGCTCAGTCGGTCCGGCAGCCGCCCTTGGGAAATGGGGCGATTGCTCAGTGCGCCGGTGTCTGCTTCCAGCCGCGATTCGAGCGTGAAGACGGCGCGGTATCCACCGCCCAGGTCTTCATTTCCCTTGAATCCGAGGCGCGAGCCTTGCATGTTTCCGCTGGTGAAGCTGGTCATGGAACCACCGGATGCTCCGGTGACATGGTTGATGCCAATGTCGACGATGCCGTACATCGTGACACTGCTCCCGCCAGCCGCGCTTTGCGCCATGCAAAACGACGAAAAGCATCCGAGCACGGCTGCTGATAGGGCACGCATTTTTTTCATCACTTGTCTCCTGTTGCTGCATGAAATTGGCAGATGCCCACGCCACATCGTGGGCAGCTCCGGGTTCAGCCTAGGTGACAGGTCTCAAGCGGTAACAGCGGGTCGCTCTGGATCGTTGGAGCAGCCCAGTCGTACTGACCTGTTTTCGCGCGAAAACGTTGCACGTTTGCAACTTCTGTGGACCGCGCAACAGGCTTTGCGTCCCCAAGGTGCATCTCGCGCCAGATGGCAAGGACTGCGTCGCAGCATCACGCACAGGAAGCTCGCATCGCGTTTGCCAAGTTCACCTTGCGATTCAACCGCCTGTACGATCTGGCAAGCATGTCCGCTAGGCTGCTACGCACTGCCATCCCCATATCGTCTTGCTTCATCCCGAAACTCAGGGCTTCTGAGACGCTTTGCCGGTCAAGATTTTTTAAGAGAACTGCCCCATGCGCCTGGGCATCCGCCTGCTGTTCGCCTTCTTCCTCATCAACGGCATTGCCGCGTTTTTTGTGCTGCGCGTGTTCATGGCCGAGATCAAGCCCAGCGTGCGCGAGGTGATGGAAGACATGATGGTGGACACCGCCAACATCCTGGCCGAGCTGGCGAGCGAAGACCTGGCCGCAGGACGCCTGGCGGTGGATGCCGACAACAGCAGCGCCAGCCCGTTTGCGCAGCATGTGCGCCGCTATGCCACGCGGCCCATCGACGCGGCGATCTGGGGTTTCTCCAAGCAGTCGCTGGACTACCGCATCTACGTGACCGACACCACCGGCCGCGTGTTGTTCGACTCCGAAAACCGCGCCATCGGTGCCGACTATTCGCAGTGGCGCGACGTGGCACGCACGCTGCGCGGCGAGTATGGAGCGCGCTCCACGCGCGAGGTGGAGGGCGACGACACCAGCGGCGTGATGCATGTGGCCGCGCCCATCTACGTCAAAAGCCAGATCGCGGGCGTGCTCACCGTGGCCAAGCCCACACGCACGGTGCAGCGCTTCATCGACCGCGCCGAGCGCAAGGTGTTCATGGGCGGGCTGCTGCTGCTGGCACTCTCGGCTGCCGTGGGCGTGGCGGTGACGCTGTGGATGGTGTGGAACGTGCGCCGCCTGCGCGACTACGCCTTGAGCGTGCAAGGCCCGGCGGATGGAGAGCACCACGACCCCGCCGCCCCACCCACCACCGCCCTGGCCGTGCCCGAGGTGCCCGGCGAGCTGGGCGACCTGGCCCGTGCCATGGACCGGATGCGCGCACGGCTGGAGGGACGCGACTACATCGAGGGCTATGTGCGCGCCCTCACGCACGAACTCAAAAGCCCCGTGGCCGCCATCCGGGGTGCGGGCGAACTGCTGCAGGACGAGCTGCCCGCCGCCGACCGCACCGAGTTCGCCACCCAGGTGGTGCAGCAAAGCGAGCGCCTGCAGCGCATCATCGACCGCTTGCTGGAACTGTCCAAGCTGGAGCAACGCCACCATGCCGAAGGCCGTGCGCCGGTAGCGCTGCGCGACTGCGCCGAAGCCGCCATTGCCCAGACCCGCGCCCGCGCCGGACATCGCGGCATCACCCTGGCGCTGGAGGGCCACGGCACCAGCGGCCCGTGGGAAGCCGAGCTGGTGACGCTGGCCCTGACCAACCTGCTGGACAACGCAATCGACTTTGCGCCCGCTGGCAGCACGGTGCGGGTAGAACTGAATGGCGCCACGGTGGCCGTGCAAGACAGCGGCCCCGGCGTGCCCGACTACGCACTGGCGCGCCTGGGCGAACGCTTTTTCACCACCGCACGGCCTGGCGGCGAGCGCAGCGGCTCGGGCTTGGGCCTAGCCATCGTCCAGCGCGTGATGGCGCTGCACGGCGGCAAGATGGTGGCGCACAACACGGCCCCGGGCCTCAGGGTAGAGCTGGTGTACCGCGCCGCCTGAGCGGCGGAAGACACGGTCAACGCTCCCCACTTCACACTGGCCTCACAAACTTCATAGCGCCCTCACAGCGCGCCACAACACTGCCTCCACAACATCATTTGTGGAGGAACCCTTGCTCAAACACCCCCTGTTCATCAAACTGGCGGCGCTGCTCGCCATCACCGTGCTGCTGCTCTTTGGCCTGGGCCTGATCGAAGACGTGGTGCGCGACCGGCTGCGCTACCGCAGCATCACCGCGCAAAGCGTGGCCGAGAGTCTGGCCGGGCCGCAGACCATGATGGGCCCCATGATCCACAGCGCCTGCGTGGAAAGCTGGGATGAAGAAGTCGGCAAGGGCGACGAGCACCGCATGGTCGAAAAGCGCCGCGAGTTCATCCTGACCGCCATGCCCGAGCAGCTCAAGCTCACCACCGGCGCCGCGATGGAAGAGCGCGCACGCGGCCTGCACAAGGTGAACACCTACAACCTCAAGGCCAACGTGACGGCGCAATGGGGTTCGCTGGCCAGCCTGCTGCCCCAGAGCAGCATGAAAAATTCACGCATGCACTGCGGCGCGCCCATTGTGATGATGGCCGTGGGCGATGCACGCGGTATCCGCACTGCGCAGTTCACCATGGGCAGCCAGACGCTGGCCCTCAAGCCCGGCACCTTCCACCCCACCTACAGCCGGGGCCTGCACGCGGTGCTGCCCGAATCCGTGCGTGGCAAGGCCGATGGCCTCACGGCCACGCTGGATCTGGAACTGGTGGGCACCGAACGCCTGGCCATCGTGCCGCTGGGTGGCAACACCGAGGTGCTGATGACCAGCAGCTGGCCCCACCCGTCGTTTGCCGGGCGCTTTCTGCCATCGGAGCGCGAGGTCAAGAAGACCGGTTTCTCGGCCCAGTGGCGCCTGTCGTCGCTGGCCACCACGGCACAGGCCGACATTGCGAACGGCAAGCGCATCTGCCTGGGCGCGGATGAGGGCAGCGACTATGCACACAGTGGGGCCACACCGGGCGACTGTGCCGACAGCTTCAGCGTGGCCTTCATCGACCCGGTCAATCCCTATTCCCTCTCGGACCGCGCGACCAAGTACTGTGTGCTGTTCATTGCCCTCACCTTTGTGGCCGTGGGCCTGTTCGAGCTGATGCAGAAACTGCGCGTGCACCCGGTGCAGTACCTGCTGGTGGGCAGCGCGCTGTGCAGCTTCTTCTTGCTGCTGGTGAGCCTGTCGGAGCATCTGCCGTTTGGCATTTCGTACGCGGTGGCCGCCAGCGCCTGTGTGCTGCTGCTGGCCTATTACGCCAGCCACATGCTGGGCGGGCTCACGCGCGGGGTTCCGCTGGGCGCGGGCATTGCGTTGCTGTATGGCCTGCTGTACGTGCTGCTGCAGCTGGAGCAGACGGCGCTGGTGGTGGGTGCGATTGCGCTGTTCCTGGTGCTGGCTGCGGTGATGGTGCTGACGCGCAAGGTGAACTGGTACGGCCTGGCGTCCGGCGGCACGCCCCCGCGCGCCACCACGCCACCCGTCCAGCGCCCTGCCGCGCCCCGCACGGAGGCCGCATGAACGCCGCCGCTCAAACCACCCGCTGGGCCCAATACCTGGCCCAAGCCCAGACACTGACGCCGCCTGCGAGTGACAGCCCCGCAAGGGGCCCCGCGCTGACCGATGCCGAAGCGGCCCGTGTGCAGCGCCACCGCGACCGGCTGATGGCAGCCCTGCGGTCGCAGGACCGACGGGCCTTGCAATGCGCCAAAGAGCAGGTGCTGGACGCGGCCTTTTGCCCGCGCAGTGCAGACGCAAACCACCCCCACGGAGGACCTGCTGGTGTTGCCGCAGATTCACCCGCCCTTCGCAGGGCGCTGCGCGACCTGGCGTGGCGCACGGCAGGCCTGCTGTTGCCGCGCCACCCAGGGTTCTGAAAGCCCGGCTGCAGGGCCATGGACAGGCCCCGCCAACCGAATTTCGGTCAAATAGGGTGATAGCGCCCATGCAATATGCACTAACAGCTATCAAAAACGGAGCATTTGCACCACTATCGCCGTCCGGCTGCGTCCCTCACGTTTGGCGGTGTAAAACCCCTGGTCCAACAGGCGCAGAGGTATCCCTAGCCCTACCGGCCGCAGCGGGTCGACCCGCACGAGTCCCATGCTGAACAACAGCGCCAGCGCCGGGTCGGGCCCTGAGGCGGATCGGCACGCCACACCAGCGCCGTTGCTGCCCGGGTGAAAGCCCCGTGCATCTGCATCACGGGGGGACCAGGGCAGTGGTCAGGCGGGCACGGCGGGCGCAGTGGCGGGGTGAGCGGTGGACTCGTCGGCACCCGGAGCGTCGGAGTCCGAGCAGGTGGTGCCGCCACAACCGTGGATCAGCGCGCCTGGCAGCGCTCCGGGGGCGTGCACCACGCCCGTCGCCGGGTCAAACCCCACGCGGCGCAGGTGCAGGGCCAGCGAGGCATCCATGCTCTGCGCATGCTGCGGGAACCACAGCGCCAGTTCGCTGGCCATCACGCGCAGCACCTGGAGGTCGCCCTGCTCGGCGCGTGCCGTGCCTTCGCGCATCACCTGCAGCACCACCTTGTGCTGCATGCTGTGGCAGTTGCCCGAGGCAAAGCGGGTGGAGGACATCCAGTCGTCTTCCTGACCAAAATGCTGCTCGGTGTGCTCCACCAGCGTCCGCCAGCGGGACAGCAAGTCAGCGTCACCGGCCTGGTCCACGGCGGCCAGCAGATCGACAAACTCCCGATGGGTGTCATCCATCAGGGGCAGGTCGAGGTTCAACGCATCAGACCATTCGAGGTGGGCCATGGGACTCCTTGGGCGGGCAGATCAAACGAAGGCGCGAGCTTAGAAGCCCCCGCCCGGCCGCGTGTTGACGCAGGTCATGGCATGGCGCCATGGGGTGGATCGGGCAACCTAGCCCCTTACACCACCGCACCAGCGCATCGCCAGAAACAACAAGACCCTGCACCGCGCAGCGGGCAGGGTCTTGTCATGCTCTGAATGGAATCAGGTCAGGCGCCCTGCGCCCCGCCCCGATGGGGTCATGGCAAAAGCGGTGGCAGCCATCGGACCCGCAGCGCAGGCGGCGCTATCAGTCGTTGAAGCGGAAGTCAGGATGGCGGTCCTGCCACTCCTTGAGCTGCTTTTCTGCCGCATCGCGGGCGATGCCCTGGCGCTCTTGCAGCTTGCCCAGGAACTGCTCGCGCTTGCCGTCAATGACATCGAAGTCGTCGTTCGTGAGCTTGCCCCACTGCTCGATCATCTTGCCCTTGAACTGCTTCCAGTTGCCCTTGATGGTGTCTTCATTCATGGTGTGATTCCTCAAAAAACTTCGCTTCAGCCATCCACTCGGAATGCGTGGAACCTTTGCGTGATGCGATGAAGTTCACTGTAGAAATGATCTGGGGCAGACACCGTAGTCCATGCCACGCAGCACGCGTCAGCACAGGACTACGGGCGTGACGGACGTCACCGATGCAACGGCGCCCGCCCTCGGGGGGGATCCCAGCCAAGAACACCAAAGAAGCACCCCAGGAGTACAAAGTGTTGCAACCGCCCATCAGTCCGCGCACCGCCTGCGGGCCCCTTACCAAGGTTTGTTTCGCTTGGTAACACTTGTGTTTCCAGGCGGGCACCGCCTGTGATTTAGTCGTGGCTGTGCTTGCCCGACTGCGCACTTTTCACCACGACCAACATGACACATTCATACGAGGAGACTCTGACAACTGCGGTTGCAGAGGCACCAGAGGGCCAGCCCCTCACCCCCGAACACGCCACGACCGCCAGCGGGGCCCACGCGCCCTTGTTGACGGCGCTGTTTGCGTCCACCGCCCTGGCCGCCTGCGGTGGCGGGGGTAGCGACAGCGCGCCGGGCACAGGAACACCTAGTGCACCCGCGCCATCCACGCCCACGCTGGGCAACTACGCCCATCCCTCGGCCACGACGGACAACGAGGCCGCCCGTTTTCTGCTGCAGGCCCAGCTCTCTGCCTCGACTACCGAGATCGCAGCCCTGCGCGCCACCACCTATGCCGACTGGCTGGACAGCCAATTCAGTGCGGGCCTCAGCCAAGGCGGCTGGGACTGGCTGAACCAGCGCGGCTACGCGGACATCAGCAACGACACGGCCTACTACGACAACTCCTACCCCGCCGACTACATGATCTGGTACCAGCTCATGAAGTCACCCGACGGGCTGCGCAAACGCGTGGCACTGGCGCTGTCCGAGATCTGCGTGGTCTCGCTCAGCGGCGTGGACATCACCTGGCGCTGCCATGCCATGGCCTGGTACTGGGACCAGCTGGTGAACAACGCGTTTGGCAACTACCGCTCGGTACTGGAGAACGTGACGCTCAACGCGGCCATGGGCTACTACCTCAACACCCGTGGCAACCAGAAGGAGAACCCCGCCACGGGCCGCCAGCCTGACGAAAACTACGCCCGCGAGGTCATGCAGCTCATGTCCATCGGGCTGGTCGAGCTGAACCCCGACGGAACCCCCAAGAAAGACGGCGCCGGCAAGCCCATCGACAGCTACACCATGAACGACGTGACCCACCTGGCACGGGTGTTCACGGGCTACGACTACGACCAGACGCAAAACGTGCCCACCACCGTGCCGGGCACCACGCGCGTGGTGTCCAACACCACTTTTGCGCGACTGCCCATGGCGCTCAATGCCTCGCGCCACTCCACGCTGGCTGCCACCTTTCTGGGTACCACGGTGCCCGCCAATACGCCGGGCGCTGCGGCCCTCAAGACCGCGCTGGACACCCTGTTCAACCACCCCAATGTGGGCCCCTTCATCGGCAAGCAGCTGATCCAGCGCCTGGTCACCAGCAACCCCTCGCCCGCCTATGTGGCCCGCGTGGCGGCCGCCTTCAACAACAACGGCGCCGGGGTGCGTGGCGACCTGCGCGCAGTGATCAAGGCCATCTTGCTGGACGACGAGGCACGCTCGCCCACCGGGTTGCCTCAGCCCGGCTTTGGCAAGCTGCGCGAGCCCATGCTGCGCCTTGTGCAATGGGGCCGCACCTTTGGCATCAACTCGGTGCAGGGCAGCTGGAAGATCGGCGACCTGAGCGACCCTGGTTCGCGCCTGGGCCAGAGCCCGCTGCGTTCGCCCTCGGTGTTCAACTTCTTTCGCCCAGGCTACGTTCCGCCGTCCACGGCCCTGGCGGCTGCGGGCGCCGTGGCCCCCGAGTTCCAGCTGGTCAACGAAAGCAGCGTGGGGGGTTACCTCAACTACATGCAGGGCGTGATCCGCAACGGCATCTACGTGAACGCCCCCGAGCTACCCAACAACGGCAGCACATCCAACAACGGGTATGACATCAAGGCCAGCTACACCAACGAGCTGGCCATCGTGGCCGACGCAGACGCGCTGGTCGCCCGCACCAACCTGCTGATGTGCGCTGGCCAGCTGTCCGCCGCCACCGTCAAGCTCATTGCGGACGCACTGAAGGCAACGCCCGTCACCGCCGCCAGCACCGACGCGGTCAAGCTCGACCGCGTGGCGGCCGCCATCTTCCTGGTGATGGCTTCGGCCGAATACCTCGTTCAAAAGTAAGCCCTGCCATGCACCTGCTTCAACCCGAACTCCACACCCGCCGCGCGTTCTTGCGCCGCTCCACCCAGTTGGGCCTTGCGGGCACGGCCCTGCCCTTTGCGCTCAACCTGGCCGCCATGGGCGAAGCCGCCGCCTTCAACGCCACCGACTACAAGGCGCTGGTCTGCGTGTTTTTGTATGGCGGCAACGACTATGCCAACACCGTGGTCACCTACGACGACGACAGCTACAACCGCTACAACACCATCCGGGGCGGTGGCTCTGGCCAGACGGCAGGCGGCATTGCACTGGCCAAGGCGGCCCTCGCCCCCACGCTGCTGACGCCCACCACGCCGCTGCCGGGTGGCCGCCAATACGCACTGCACCCCGCCATGACGGGGCTGGCCGGTCTGTTCAACAGCGGTAAGGCCGCCGTGCAGCTCAACGTGGGCCCGCTGGTGGTGCCGCTGACCCGCGCGCAGTACAACAGTGCCGACCGTGCCACCTACCCCGTGCCGCCCAAGCTGTTCTCGCACAACGACCAGCAGTCGGTGTGGCAATCGTCGTCGCCCGAGGGCTCCACCGTGGGCTGGGGCGGCAACATCGGCGACCTGGCGCTGTCGTCCAACGGCAACTCGCTGTTCACCTGCATCTCGGTCACGGGCAATGCGGTGTTCCTGTCGGGCGACTCGGCCCTGCAGTACCAGGTCAGCACCAATGGGGCCGTAGCCATCAACGGTGTGAAGAACCGGGTGTACGGTTCTTCGGCGGTGCAGAGCGCGCTCGCGTCGCTCATCCAGCAGCCACGTGCGCAGACGCTGGAGAACGAATACAACCGTATCACCGCCCGCGCCGTGACGGCCGAAAGCCAGATCACCAACGGACTCGCGGGCGTGACGCTGTCCACCACCTTCCCCAACAACAACTCGCTGGCCAACCAGCTCAAGATGGTGGCCCGCCTGATTGGCGCGCGCAACAGCCTGGGCAGCAAACGCCAGGTGTTCCTGGTGTCGCTGGGCGGCTTTGACCTGCACGACAACCTGATCGCGCAACAGCCCGTGCTGATGCAGCGCGTGAGCGAGGCCATGACGGCGTTCTACAACGCCACGGTGGAGTTGGGAGTGGCCGATAAGGTCACGGCCTTCACCGCATCTGACTTTGGGCGCACGCTCAGCTCCAATGGCGACGGCTCGGACCACGGCTGGGGCAGCCACCACCTGGTGGTCGGCGGCGCGGTCAAGGGCAAGGCCTTCTACGGCAGCGCACCGCCGGTGAGTGTGGGTAGCACCGCAGCGCCCGAAGACCAGTGGCACGTGGGCCAGGGCCGCCTGCTGCCGTCCACCTCGGTGGACCAGTACGCGGCCACCCTGGCCAAGTGGTTTGGTGTGGCCGACAACGAGATGGCGGGGGTGCTGCCCAACATCACGCACTTTGGCGCAGCGGCGGGGCGGCCGGACTACCCGGTAGACCTGGGGTTCCTGTAGCCCTGTCCAGCCCTCGCAATGCGGGGGCTACCCGGCCTCGATCATGGCAAGGTCCTGGGCCACCACCCGGCTCCCCAATAATCGCCCCATGACGACTCCCTCGGCTTCCCCGCTTCACCCCCGCGTGGTCATCATTGGCTGCGGATTCGGCGGCCTTGAAGCCGCTCGGGCCCTGCGCGGCGCGGCGGTGGATGTGACCCTGGTGGACAAGACCAACCACCACCTCTTTCAGCCCCTGCTCTACCAGGTGGCCACGGCCGGGCTGTCGGCCCCGGCCATTGCGGCGCCCATCCGGCACCTGTTCCGGCAGCAGCGCAACGTGACCACCCTGTTGGGCGAGGTCACGCGCATTGACGTCGGCCAACGCACCGTGCACCTGGCGGACGGCGCGACACTGCCATATGACCACCTCATCGTTGCCGCCGGTGCCACCCACAGCTACTTTAGCCGCGACGACTGGGCGGCCTACGCGCCCGGCCTCAAGACGCTGGAGGATGCCTTCGAGATCCGCCGCCGCATTCTGCTGGCGTTCGAGGCGGCCGAGAAGGAGCCCGACCCCGCACGCCGCGCAGACTGGCTCAACTTTGTGGTCGTGGGCGCGGGCCCCACAGGCGTGGAGATGGCCGGCACACTGGCAGAGATTGCGCACCATACGCTGCCCGGCGAGTTCCGCCACATCGACCCCGCCAGCGCGAAGATCATCCTGCTCGAAGGCGGTGCACGCGTGCTGCAGGCCATGCCCGAGGCCCTGAGCCAGCGCGCCAAGGAGCAACTGGAAAAGCTGGGCGTGGACGTGCGCCTGAACGCCCGCGTCACCGCCATCGACAGCGATGGCCTGAAGGTCGAATCGCTTGCAAGCGCTAGTACATCAAGCGCAAACAGCTATCAAATAAATAGCAAATGCATTGTATGGGCCGCTGGCGTGGCAGCGTCACCTCTGGGCCGCCACCTGGCGGATGCCACCGGTGCCAGCATCGACCGCGCGGGCCGCGTGGTGGTGGAGCCCGACCTGACGTTGCCCGGCCACCCCGAGATCAGCGTGATCGGCGACCTGGCGGCGGCCAAGAGCCACGTGGCGGGCCATGAGCCCACCCCCGTGCCCGGCGTGTCGCCCGGCGCCAAGCAGATGGGCCGCGCCACGGCGGCCAACATCCTGCGGCGCCTGGCGGGCCAGCCCACCCAGCCGTTTCGCTACCGCGACTACGGCAACCTGGCCACCATCGGCCGCAACTCTGCCGTGGTGGACCTCACCTCGCCCGCCGGGCCGGTGCGGTTCTCAGGCTACTTTGCGTGGCTGTTTTGGCTGTTTGCGCACGTGTACTTTTTGATCGGCTTTCGCAACCGGCTGGTGGTGCTGCTGGACTGGGCCTGGGCATACTGGAGCTTTGCGCGCTATGCGCGGGTGGTGACGGGCATTGAACGCCATGAGACCGCGCCCCCGTCCCCGACACCGCCGGGCACCTGACGGCCACGCGCGCCGAGTGGCGCAACGGCCAAAGCCAGCGCCTTGACTGCAGGCTCTCGCCACAAAGACCTGTTGCGTTACTGCCCCACCTGCTCCACCCACGCCGCCAGCTCACTGGCCAGCTGGCCCGACGCCGCTGCCAGAGCGGCCACGCCGCCCGCCGCATCGGCCGAACGTGCGGGCTGCTGCACGATGAACACGCGCTGCCCGCGCAACGATTCGCCTGCCGGGGTCA
The DNA here is from genome assembly GCF_028680575.1 of Acidovorax benzenivorans. Lineage (GTDB taxonomy): Bacteria > Pseudomonadota > Gammaproteobacteria > Burkholderiales > Burkholderiaceae_C > Acidovorax > Acidovorax benzenivorans. Next base: position 31,938 of record NZ_JAPCKI010000001.1, read on the forward strand.
ACTCAACCACCGTGGCGCGAAGGCGCACTACGCCCGCGCTGTCGCTCGGGCTGGTGAACAGGTGGCTGAACTCCTCCAGCTCGGTGCGCAGCACCAAGGGCAACTTGTTGCCCTGGGCCGACTCGCGCGCCTGGGCGGCGCCGTCGTCGGCCTTGAGCACGGCGCGGCGCTGGCCCAGTTGTTCGCGCAGGCGCTGCTGCAGCAACTGTGCAGGCGGCTGGCTCCAGCGGGCCTGGCTGTAGGGGCGCAGCTGCTGGGCGTCGGCATAGGCCAGGCGGTAGAGCACGGCATTGCCCCCCTCGGGCAGGCCGGGTGCATCCATATCGGCCATCGCCAGCGGCGGCAGGGATGCACGGCGGTCGGTGGGCGCCGTAGCCAGCGGGCCGGGGCCAAAGTCATACAGCGCCGGGCGGGCCGGAGGCGCTGGCAAGGCAGAGCAGCCCGTGAGCACCAATGCCGCAGCCAAACCACAGCCCCACAGCAGGATAGCGCCCGATGTATATGCCTTGTTTGCTATGTCTTTAATAGTAATCATGATCACTCCTCACAGAGGGCCTGCACCGCCGATGCGGCGCGGGAGGGGGTGCAGCTCACGGGGCGCTGCCAAACCCTGGCTCACCCGGCCCGGGCGGGATGCGCCCCGAGCCATAGATGAACAACTGCGGGTTGTCGCTGATGCCGCCCGCCGCGCGGCCCATCTGGCGGGCGGCGCGGGCCGTGTCGTCGGCAGCGCGGTTCACACGGGGCAAGGTCGCTGTGCTGAACTGGTCCGCCGCACGCGCCAGGGACTGGGTGCCGGTGGTGATCTGGTCGATGGCGCCGCCCTCGGCGTTGAGCCGCTGGTTGGTCTTGCCCAGGTCCACCGCCAGGGCCGACACACTGGCGCCCGCCTGCTGCAGCGACTGCAGCGTCTGGCGCGCATCGCTGGCCAGTGGAGGCAGCGCGGCCAGGGCCGGGTCCAGGCGCTGGGCCACGGTGGCATCGAGCCGCTGGGTCAGGGTGTTGACGCTGCCTGCGGCCTGGCCGATGTGGGTGAGCGCCTCGGTGAGCTTTTGCTGGTTGTTGTCGCCCAGCAGCTGGTTGATGCGGCGCGTGGCCTCTTCGACCTGGCCCAGGATGGCGGGCGCCTGCTCGGCCAGCTTGCCAAACGGCGAGGGCTTGAGCGGCAGGCGCGGCAGGCCGCTGGGGCCGGGAGGCAGCTCGGGGTAGGGTTGCTCGGCGTCATCCAGCAGCACATGGGCCAGACCCGTCACGCCCTGGTAGCCCAGCACCGCAAAGGTGGTAGGGCTGATGGGGGCCTGCTCGTTGACCGCAATGCGGATCAGCACGTTGCCCGTGACCTGCGGATCGAACCCAATGCGGGTGACCTTGCCCACGGCCACGCCCTTGTAGCGCACGGCAGCCTGGGGCTGCAGGCCACTCACGCCGTCGCGGGTGGAGAGTTCGTACTGCTCGTAGTTGGCGTTGTCGCGCGTGAGCCAGACGGCCAGGCCGGCCAGCATGGCGGCCACCACCAGCACAAAAAGGCCTGCGGCGAGGGCGTGGGATTTGTTTTCCATCAGGGATGTTCCTTGTCGGGCGCAGGCGCGGCGGCAGTCTGCACCGGGGCTTGCTGCACAGGGGGCACGGGGGCCATGGCGCGTTGGCCACGTTCGCCCATGAAGAAGTGCTCGATGAACGGGTGCGAAAAGTGCGCCACCTCGTGCGGCGGACCGGTGACGATGACTTTCTTGTCCGCCAGCACGGCCACGCGGGTGCTGAGCGCAAACAGCGTATCCAGATCATGCGTGACCATGATCACCGTCAGGCCAAGCGCCGCGCGCAGCTCGCGCAGCAGCGCGCAGAAGTCGTCGGAGCTGCTCGGGTCCAGGCCCGCCGTGGGCTCATCGAGCAGCAGCAGCGGCGGGTCCATGATGAGTGCACGCGCCAGCGCCACGCGCTTGACCATGCCGCCTGACAGGTCGGCCGGCATGCGCGTGGCGTGTTCGGGCTGCAGGCCCACCATCTGCAGCTTGACCAGCGCGGCGTCGCGCACCAGCTCGGGCGGCAGCGTGCCCTGCTCGCGCAGCGCAAAGGCCACGTTGTCGAGCACATTGAAGGCCGAGAACAGCGCGCCGTGCTGGAACAACATGCCCACCCGGCTGGCCGCGCCCTCGCGCCCCATCTCCGACGCGGGGCGGCCCAGCACCGTGACCTGCCCGCGCGTGGGCCGGGCCAGGCCCAGAATCTGGCGCAGCAGCACCGTCTTGCCCGTGCCCGAGCCCCCCACCAGCGACAGCATCTCGCCACGCTGCACGCTGAAGTTCAAGTCCTGGTGCACGGTGAAGGTTTCGTCGCCCTTACCAAACTGCGACCAGAGGCCTTGTACGTCCACGATGGGCGGCTCGCCCGGCGCGACGGCGATGTGCTCGGGCTTGGCGATGCGCTCAGTCATGGCCGCGCTCCCCGTCCACTATCAATAGGCCCGAAGCGCACGATACCGGCACGTCCCCATGCCAGTGCCACCGTGGAGCTGGCTTTGCCAGGCCACGGGTGGCGTCCCCCCATCGGGGGGATGACGCGAAGCGGCTCAGGGGGGGCTTCCTGGTCATATTCCGATGTTCTTGAACGCTATGGCAAACAGCGCGTCCACGATGATCACCATGGTGATGGACGACACCACCGACGCCGTCGTGCCTTCGCCCAGGCTCTGGGTGTTGGGCTTGACGCGCAGGCCCCAGTGGCAACCGATCAGCGCAATGAACGCGCCAAACACCACCGACTTGGCCATGGCCAGGCCCAGGTTGCCCACCTTCACCGCCGCAGGCAGCGCCTGCACAAAATACGACGGCGAGATGTCCATGGAGATGTCGGCCGCCAGCATGCCGCCAGCCAGTGCGGCCAGCGTGGTCCACACGCTGATGAGCGGCATCGCCAGCGCCAACGCCAGGGTGCGCGGCATCACCAGCCGGAACCCGTGCGGGATGCCCATCACGCGCATGGCGTCCAGCTCCTCGGTCACGCGCATCACGCCGATCTGCGCGGTGATGGACGAGCCCGAGCGGCCCGCCACCAGGATGGCCGCCAGCATGGGCCCCAGCTCGCGGATCAACGAGATACCGAGGATGTTGACGATGAACGACTCGGCACCAAACTGCCGCAACTGCAGGCTCATCAGGTAGGCCAGCACCACACCGATGAGAAACCCCACCAGCGCCGTGATGGGCAGCGCCGTGGCGCCCATGCGGTACAGGTGACCCGACACATCACGCCACGGCCCCTTGCGCGGTGCGCGTGCCAGGCGCCCCAGGTCCAGCACCAACTGGCCCACCATCTCCAGCAGGTGGCGGGCGTGGTCCACGCCGTGCAGCACCAGCACGCCCAGGTGATCGATCTGCTCGCCCAGGCGCCAAGGCTCTGGCGGCGGTGCAACACAGGTGAACTGCGCCACCCGCGCCAGCATGGTGCGCTGGCTGTCGGTGCAGGCCAGTTGCGCGGGCCAGGCGTGCTGCCAGTGGTTCCACAGCAGTTGCGCCCCCACATGGTCCAGCCACTGCAGCTCCCGCAGGTCCCAGCCCAGTGCGGGGGCGGGTGGCGCACCACGCAGCTGGTCCGACACGGCCTCCCATTGCGCCGCGTTGCCCAGCTCGGCCGCGCCCCAGCGCCCACGCAGCTGCGCACACGGCCCTTGGGGCGTATCGGCGCGAACGATGTGGGGGGCGTGGTCGGTCATGGGTCTGGCCGCCAGGGCAGCCGCAGGGGTAGGGTCGTCAAGAAGCAGCAAGGAAGAGCGTGCATGGTAGCGGAGCAAACCTTGCACGCCCTGTCGAACATCAGTCTGCCAAGCACAGACAGGTCGCGATGGCGTGTAATTATTATCAAATCGACGCCAAGCGCAATCAATACAAGCACCAGTAGCTACAAATAATGTAGCAATAGGCACACACCCTATCGACAGGGCCTGCCCCATCCGCACAATGGCCCTCCGTGTCCACCCTTGATCTGCACCGCCCCTCACCATGAGCGATACCACGTTTGACACCATCATCATCGGCGGGGGCACAGCCGGTGCCCTGCTGAGCAACCGCCTGAGCGCCGACGGCCGCCACCGCGTGCTCCTCATCGAGGCTGGCCGCAAGGACGACTACCACTGGATCCACATCCCTGTGGGCTACCTGTACTGCATCGGCAACCCGCGCACCGACTGGCTCTACAACACCGAGCCCGACGCGGGCCTGAACGGCCGCACCCTGCGTTACCCGCGCGGCAAGACGCTGGGCGGCTGCAGCAGCATCAACGGCATGATCTACATGCGCGGCCAGGCGCGCGACTACGACCAGTGGGCCGATCTGACGGGCGACGCCAACTGGCGCTGGGACAACGCCCTGCCCTACTTTCGCCGCCACGAAGACCACTGGCGGCTGGACCAGCCCGGCGGTGTGAATGAAAATTTCAAACGCCTGCATGGCAACAAGGCCACCGGCAGCACGGGCGAGTGGCGGGTAGAAAAACAGCGCCTGCGCTGGGACGTGCTCGACGCCTTTGCCCAGGCCGCGCAGCAAGTCGGCATTCCGGCCACCGACGACTTCAACAGTGGCAGCAACGAAGGCGTAGGCTACTTCGAGGTCAACCAGAAAAGCGGCTGGCGCTGGAATACCGCCAAGGCCTTTTTGCGCCCCACCTGCTACGGCCGACCCAACTTCGAGATGTGGACCAGCGCGCAGGCTACCAAGCTCCTCATCGAGACCCAGCCCGACGGCACCCAGCGCTGCACCGGCGTGGTGGTGTGGGACGGCCACGAGATGGTCACGGCCCGCGCGGCGGGCGAGGTGATTCTGAGCGCAGGCGCCGTCAACTCGCCGCAACTGCTGCAGCTGTCGGGCATCGGCCCGGCCGCGCTGCTGCGCCAGCACGGCGTGGATGTGAAGGTGGACCTGCCGGGCGTGGGCGCCAACCTTCAAGACCATCTGCAGATCCGCGCGGTGTTCAAGGTGCAAGGGGTGCAGACGCTCAACACCATGGCCAACTCGCTGGTGGGCAAGGCCAAGATCGGGCTCGAATACGTGCTCAAGCGCAGCGGCCCCATGAGCATGGCGCCCTCGCAGCTCGGCGCGTTCACCCGCAGCAGCGCCGACCAGCCCTACCCCAACATCGAATACCACGTGCAGCCCCTGTCGCTCGACGCGTTTGGCGAGCCGCTGCACAGCTTTCCGGCCTTCACCGCCAGCGTGTGCAACCTCAACCCCACCAGCCGGGGCACGGTCAACATCAAGAGCGCCGACTTCAAGGCCGCGCCCGCCATTGCGCCCAACTACCTCAGCACCCCCGAAGACCGCCAGGTGGCCGCCGACAGCCTGCGCGTCACACGCCGCATCGTGGCCCAGCCCGCGCTGGCCAAGTACCAGCCGCAGGAGTGGAAGCCCGGCGTGCAGTTTGAAAGCGACGAAGACCTGGCCCGCCTGGCGGGCGACATTGCCACCACCATCTTCCACCCCGTGGGCACCACCAAGATGGGCCGTGACGGCGACCCGATGGCCGTGCTGGATGCCCAGTTGCGCGTGCGTGATGGGCGTGGCGGCGTGGTGGCAGGCCTGCGCGTGGTGGATGCGGGCGCCATGCCCACCATCACCAGCGGCAACACCAACTCGCCCACGCTGATGATTGCGGAGAAGGCGGCGGAGTGGATCATCGCGGCGCGGGGTCAACGGTGACTACCATCGCGCCGATGTACTCCTCCACCTTCATTTTTGCGACCAAACAGTTCGACGACGCCTTCCACCGCCTGGACCAGGCCATTGCCACCGCCGCCCGCTCCATCGATGGCTACCTGGGGGAGGAATCGTGGGAAGACACGGGCAAGGGCCTGGTGTCCAACGTGTACTACTGGCAGTCGCTGGAGGCGCTGCAAATGCTGATACAACACCCCGCGCATCTGCAGGCCAAGGCGGCGCAAGCGCAGTGGCTCAACGGCTATCAGGTGGTGATTGCGCAGGTGCTGCGCACCTATGGCGACAACAAGCTGGCCGGGCTGCTGCCCACAGCCGCGCTGTTCACGCAGGGCACGGCGCCCCACTGATCTCTCCCGCCCCCACCGCAGAGACCGCTGCCCAGTTCAGCGGATGCCACCCACGTAGCGCGGCACCTCGGGCGCGGGCTCAGGGGGCGGTGCGGGGCGCGAGCGCACAGCTTGCGCAGCCACATCCAGCAGCGGACGGCGCAACGCGACAGGGGGCGCGGCGTGCAGGGCATGCTCCAGGCGGTCAGCCCATTCGGCCAGATCGGGGGCGTTGTCTTCCGTGGCGCGCTGGCGCGCAAACCGCACGATCTCCTGCGCATAGTCCGCATTGACCGCCATCCATTCGGTATCGGTCACCCGCCCCGTTTTTCGCCGCAACAGCACATGCAGGTGGGCGGCAATTGCCAGCTTGTCGGAATCGGACATGGTCGGCTCCTTAATGCAGTTGAGTCATCCGTTGGGCTGCGTGGCACCCGTCGACCGTGGCACGGGCCTGGCTCAGACCAGTGCCACCGTGGAACTGGCTTCGCCAGGCCACGGGTGGCACCCCCTGCGGGGGAAGACGCGAAGCGGCTCAGGGGGGCTTCCATCTAGCCGCCGAGGCGCTCGCGGTGCTGGGCAATGTCCAGACCCGTCTGTTCGCTTTGTTCATCCACCCGCAGGCCCATCGCAAAGTTGATGACCCACAGCAGTGCGGCCGTCACCACCAGGCTGTAGGCCGCCACGGCGCCCACGCCGATGGCCTGGGTCAACAGGCTGCCCGCCACCCCGCCCACGGTCTTGCTGGCCAGCACACCGGTGAGCAGTGACCCCACGATGCCGCCAACGCCGTGCACGCCAAACACATCGAGCGAGTCATCCACACGCAGCAACCGCTTGAGCCCTGTCGCGCCCCAGTAGCAGGCCAGCCCGGCCACCAGGCCAATCACCACGGCCGAGCGCAGCGTGACAAAACCCGCTGCGGGCGTGATGGCCACCAGCCCCGCGACCAGCCCCGAACACAGACCCAGCAGCGAGGGGCGTCCGCGCACCACCCACTCGCCCAGCATCCACGACAGCGCCCCGGCGGCGGCGGCCAGGTGCGTGACCGCCATGGCCAGCCCGGCACGCCCATCGGCTGCGACGGCAGAGCCTGCGTTAAAACCAAACCAGCCCACCCACAGCATGCCCGCGCCCGCCATGGTGAGCCCCAGGTTGTAGGGCTCGAACGGCTCGCGCCCATACCCTGCGCGGCGGCCCAGGAACCATGCACACACCAGCCCCGCCACACCGGCGTTCACGTGCACCACCGAGCCGCCTGCAAAGTCCAGCGCGCCCATCTGCGCCAGCCAGCCACCCGGCTCCCACACCCAGTGCGCCACCGGCGCGTAGACCACCAGGGTCCAAAGACTGATGAACACCAGCATGGCCGAAAACCGCATGCGCTCGACAAACGCGCCCACCAGCAGCGCGGCCGTGATGATGGCGAACGTGAGCTGGAACATCGCGTACACCGACTCGGGAATCAGCGGCGCAATGTGGCTCACGGCCAGCTTGCCCGCCTCCAGCTGAAAGTCGAGCCCTGCAAAGCCAGCACGGTCCCAGCCACCCAGCCAGGAGCTGCCCGGTGTGAAGGCCAGTGAATACCCCGCTGCAAACCACAACAGGCTGACCAGCGCTGCAATGGCCACCACGCTGGCCATGGTGTTGAGTACGTTCTTCCTGCGCACCATGCCTGCGTAAAACAGCGCAATGCCTGGCAGCGTCATCAGCAGCACCAGGGCGGTGGAGGTCATCATCCAGCCGGTGTGGGCGGCATTCACCGTGTCCTGCGCTACCAGGGTGGGGCGTGTGAGGGGCGCCGCCACGGCAGGGGCCTCCGGCACACTCTGCGCCAGGGCGCAGGTACACAGCCCCAGACACAACGACACGACCGTAACGACCCGATGGTTGACTGCACGCATGCACGCTCCCTTTCGCAAATTGTTACAAGCGCATTGCACGAGCCATGCCAGCCAACTGCCACCGAATCGGGGCACAAGACGCCCCAGCACGCCCTCCGGCGCCCAACAAAGGGGGGCGGGAAACCCCCAATGCACCAGCAAAGTGCAGCCGTTACAGTTGCGGCACTCGAAAGCGCGCTTCGGTGTGCCAAGCGAGGGGCCCGAGGAGACAACCTTTCTACCAACAACCACATTCCAAACACCCAACGAGGTGTGCACCCTTTCAGGCGCTGGCGATCCCAGCGCCTTTTTCTTGCCCGTTCGATCCTGAATCGATAGCAGACCCGGTGCGACAATCCTGCGATGGAATGGATTTTGATGACCCTGGCCTCGCTGCTCGCGGGCTTTGTGGATGCGATCGTGGGGGGCGGGGGACTGGTGATGGTGCCCGCGTTGTTTGCGGCTTTTCCGGGGGCGCCCCCGGCCACGCTGCTGGGCACCAACAAGGCAGCGTCGGTGTGGGGCACCGCCATGGCCACCTGGCAATACAGCCGCAAGGTGCAAATCCGCTGGTCGGCCATGCTGCCCGCCGCAGCCGCCGGTTTCGCCGGGTCGTTTGTGGGCGCCTGGGCCGTCACGGTGGTGTCGGCCGACTTCTTGCGCAAGCTGCTGCCCCTGGTGCTGCTGGGCGTGCTGCTCTACACCCTGGCCAAGAAGGAGCTGGGGCGGCACCACACCCCCCGGTTTGCAGGCCGGGCCGAAGTGATCGCCGCCTGCCTGATTGGCGTGCTCATCGGCTTTTATGACGGGTTCTTTGGCCCCGGCACGGGCAGCTTCTTCGTCTTCTTGTTTGTGCGGCTGCTGGGCTACGACTTTCTGAATGCATCGGCGTCGGCCAAGCTGCTCAACTGCGCCACCAACATCGCCGCCATCGCGCTGTTTGCCGCCAAAGGCCATGTGTGGTGGCACTTTGCGGTGACGCTGGCCGTGGCCAACGTGCTGGGCAGCCTGCTGGGCACCCACATGGCGCTCAAGCATGGCACCGGCTTTGTGCGGGGCATCTTCATCGTGGTGGTGAGCACCCTGATCCTGAAGACGGGGTACGACGCTTTCCTGCGCTAGGCACACCCTCCCCCCACAAGAGGGCCCATGGCGCGGCGCTTGCCAGGGGTGGCACCAAGCTTGCATCGCGCAGCATGGCCTACCACCAGGGCGCTCCGAGGTCATCGGGGTTGCCCTGCATGGCCCGGATGTGAACGTGCGTCCTATAATTTCCGCACGTTTCCGTTTGATGACGAGACCCATCGCCAATGGCGATGCCCGCATCCGCCCGCTCCGGCTTGCCTACCCGCATGCCGGATTTTTTGTACCTGAACCACCCCCACAGGAACCTGTCATGCAATTTTTCAAGTCTGCCGTTGTCACCGCCGTGGCGCTGTGCGCCGCCCTCGCCGTCCAGGCCCGCACGCTGGACGAAATCAAGAAGGACGGCAAGATCATCGTGGCCACGGAAGGCCAGTTCGCCCCGTTCAACTTCTTCGAAGGCACCAAGCTGACGGGTTTTGAGGTGGAAGTGGCGGAGCTGGTGGTCAAGAAGATGGGCCTGAAGCTCGAATGGAAAACCCTCGGCTTTGACGCCCTGCTGACCGGCCTGGGCCAAAGCCGCTGGGACGCCGTGATCGCATCGCACGGCGTGACCGACGAGCGTTCCAAGGCCGTGACCTTTGCCAACCCCCACTACTGCTCGGGCGGCATCATCGTGGCCATGGACGACAAGATCCGCAATGCCAAGGACTTGACGGGCAAGGTCGTGGCCGTGCAGACCGGCACCAGCTATCTGGAGCAGGTCAAGAAGGTCAGCGGCGTGAAGGAAGTGAAGAACTTCCCGCAAGACACCGACGCCCAGCGCGCCCTGATCTCCAAGCGCGTGGACGCCTGGGTCAGCGACAAGTTCGTGGCCAAGGAAGCCGCCGCCAAGAACGCCAAGGCCGGCTTCAAGCTGGGCGACATGCTGTTCATCGAGCGCATCGCCCCCGCCATGGCCAAGGGCAACACCGGCCTGGCCGATGCCTGGAACAAGGCGTTTACCGAAGTGCTGGCCGATGGCAGCTACGCCGCCGTCTCCAAGAAGTATTTCAACGAAGACGTGCGCTGCAACTGATGTGACGGCACACAGGGTGCGCAGAGGGCCCAGGCCTGATGCGCACCCTTTGCCGTTTCTGGTGGTGGAGCATGATCGCCCTGCCGCCAGTCCGATTCCCAACCTAGACCTTCCGGTCGTCTGATCCATGCTTCTCGCTCTTTGGCCACAAGGCTGGTCCCGGCAGCAGCGCAGCAATGCCACGCTGGTCGCTGCACTGGTGGTGATGGTGCTGGCCCTCTCGTTGCTGGGCCAATTGCTGTCGTTCTTTCCTGACCCCATTGGCCCCAACGCCCAAGCGTTTTCTGAGGGTGCGCGCACCACGCTGTGGCTCACGCTGGTTAGCGGGGCCGTGGGCCTGGTACTGGGCACGGCAGCGGCGCTGGCCCGCACGGCCCGCTGGACGCCCGTGCGCTGGGTGGCTGGCGTGTACATCTGGGCCATTCGCGGCACACCGCTGCTGGTGCAGATTTTGTTTGTGTACTTTGCGCTGCCGGTGCTGGTGCCGGGGCTGAACCTGCCCGACTTTGCCGCCGCCGTGGTGGCCCTGGGACTGAACGTGGGCGCCTACAACGCCGAGGCGCTGCGCGCCGGCCTGCTGGCCGTGCAACGCGGCCAGACCGAAGCCGCGAGGGCGCTGGGCCTGGGGCGGGTGCATGTGTTTCTGGACGTGGTGTTTCCGCAGGCGTTCAAGATCTCGTTGCCACCGCTGGTGAGCAACTTCGTGGCGCTGCTCAAGGACTCCTCACTGGCCTATGCGATTGGCGTGGTGGAGCTGACCAACGTGGGCAACCGCATCCAGTCGGCCACCTTCCAGCCCATTGCCACGCTGACCACGGTGGCCATCACCTACCTGCTGCTGACCACGCTGGTCACACAGATCTCCAACGCCGTCGAATACCGTTTTGACGTGGAAGGGCGCAACCGATGACCGCAACGACGAACCAGCCCAAGCCCTACATCGTGGCCGAGCGGGTGTGCAAGTCGTTTGGCGCACACCAGGTGCTCAAGGACGTGTCCACCGTGTTCCACACCGGCGAGGTGACGGTCATCATCGGCGCCTCGGGCTCGGGCAAGAGCACGCTGCTGCGCGCCATCAACCGGCTGGAGCCCCACGACAGCGGGAGCATCACCATCGATGGCGTCGAGGTGTGCGACGACATCGGCACCCTGCAGCGCCAACGCTGCGAGGTGGGCATGGTGTTCCAGCAGTTCAACCTGTTCGGCCACATGAGCGTGCTGGACAACGTGACGCTAGCCCCCCGCCGCATCCGCCACACGTCGCGCCCCCAGGCCAATGACGAAGCCATGCAGCTGCTGCGCCGCGTGGGCATGCAGGACCACGCACACAAGTACCCCTGGCAACTGTCGGGCGGGCAGCAGCAGCGGGTGGCCATTGCGCGGGCACTGGCCATGCAGCCCAAGGTGATGCTGTTTGACGAGCCCACCTCGGCGCTGGACCCCGAGATGGTCAAGGAGGTGCTGGACGTGATGCGCGGCCTCGCGCGCGGCGGCATGACGATGATTGTGGTCACCCACGAAATGGGCTTTGCGCGTGAAGTGGCCGACCGGGTGATGTTCTTCGACCAGGGCCGCATCGCCCACGACGCGCCGCCGCAGGAGTTCTTCAACAACCCGGCCAACGACCGCATCCGGGCGTTCCTTGGACAGGTCAGCCACTGAACCCAAGGTTCTGTGGCACTGCCACACCGAGGGCCGCCGGGCAACCGGTGGCCCTTTTCTCTTTTTGGCGCTTTCTGGTTTTGGAGATTGCTTGCGATGCGTACTGAACGCTGGGGCCTGATGGCCTTGTTGGCCGTGACCGTGGTGTGGGGCACCACCTTCCCGTCGATGAAACTGCTGTCGGCGCACCTGGACGCACTGCAGATCATCTGGCTGCGGTTTGTGATCGCGCTGGTGGTGCTGGCGCCGCTGTGGCGCGGCATGCTGCGCCACGAGCGGCGCTGGGGCTGCGCCCTGGGCCTGCTGCTGTTTTTGGCCTTCTGGCTGCAGATCGAAGGGCTGGCCCGCACCAGCAGCAACCGCAACGCGTTTGTCACCGGGCTCAATGTGCTGGTGGTGCCGCTGATCGCGATGGCTGTGCTGGGACGCCGCTATGGCTGGCGGCTGTGGGGTGCCTGCGTGATGGCACTGGCGGGCATGGCGCTGATGTTCCACGAGAACGAGCCCTGGAACCTGGGCGATACGTTGACGCTGGCCAGCACCGTGTTCTACGCGCTGTACATCCTGGCACTGGAAGAATGCGCGCGCCGCACGGCCGCGCAGCCGCTGCGCGCCACCCGCATGGCCGCCGCACAGGCCACGGTGATGGCGCTGGCCTCCACCACACTGCTGCTGGTGCAAAGCGGCAACATGGACTGGCTGCGCTCCGTTGCCGACCTGCCGGTGGATGCCTTGCTGGCACTGCTGTATCTGGGCCTGCTGGCCAGCGTGGTGGTGGTGACGCTGCAGGCCTGGGGCCAGCAGCGCGTGGATGCCATGCGCAGCGCCATCGTGTTCGGGCTGGAGCCGGTGTTTGCCGCGCTCACGGCCTGGGTCTTGCTGGGCGAGCAGCTGGGCTGGGCCGGGCTGAGCGGGGCGGCGCTGATTGTGGCGGCGCTGGTGTTCAGTCAGCTCCAGCCGTCACCGCGCGCTGCCAGCGCTTAGGGCAACGCGGAACAAGGTCCGCAGGCACTCCGTGGTGGATTTGAAGCCCAAATAGCCCGCAGCGCCCGTACTTATTGCGCAAACAGCTATCAATTTAATTGCAAACAGAGTGAATCAGGGTGCCACCAATGGCACCTCGCTGGCCTTGCGGGGCTTGCCTATGGGGGCACTGGCCAGGCCCTTCTGTGCGGCGGCGATGTCTTCTTCGCTGGGGTATTCGCCCATCAGCCAGTAGTCAAACACGCGCCGCGCGATCGGGGCGGCGTGGGCGGCGCCAAAGCCTGCGTTCTCCACAATGGCCGCCAAGGCGATGGTGGGGTTCTCGGCCGGAGCAAAGGCGGTAAACAGCGAGTGGTCGCGCTGGTGCTCTTCCAGCGCCTTGGCGTTGTACTTCACGTTCTGGCCCATGGTCACGGCCTGGGCGGTACCCGTCTTGCCGGCCGAGGTGTAGGGCGCACCCATGAACACCCGGGTGCCCGTGCCGCCCTTGTTCACAGCCACCAGCGCGTTGCGCACCAGATCCACGTTTTTGGGCTGGTAGCCCAGGTTGATGCCGGGGGGCTGCACGATCTCGGTAACGGCGCCGGTGACCGCATTCTTCACGGCCTTGGCCATGTGCGGGCGGTAGCGGATGCCGCCGTTGGCCAGCGTGGCCTCGGCCAGCGCCAGCTGCAGCATGGTGAAGTTGTTGTAGCCCTGGCCAATGCCCAGCGACACGGTCTCGCCAGGGAACCAGCGCTTCATGTCGGCACGCTTGTAGGCGTTGCGCTTCCACTCGGTGCTGGGCAGCGTGCCCCGCACCTCGCCGTTGAGGTCGATGCCCGTGATTTGGCCAAAACCCAGCGGCTTCATGAAGTCGTGGATAGCGTCCACGCCCATGTCCACGGCCAGTGAATAAAAGTAGGTGTTGCTGGAGAACTGGATGGCGCGGTGCATGTCCACGCCACCCAGCCCGCCCTCGTGGCTGCGGAAGGTGTGGCCGCCAAAGGTATAGAACCCCGGGTCGTTCACCACCAGGCTGGGCGAGCGCTTGTTCAACTGCAGCGCCGCCAGCGCCATGAAGGGCTTGTAGGTGGAGCCGGGCGGGTACGTCCCCCGGAGGGCGCGGTTGAGCAGCGGCTTGTCGATGGACTCGTTGAGCGCCGCCCAGTTTTCGGCATCGATGCCTTCAACAAACAGGTTGGGGTCGAACGTGGGTTTGCTCACCAGCGCCAGGATTTCGCCATTGCGCGGGTCGATGGCCACCAGGGCGCCCCGGCGGCTGCCGTACAGCTCTTCGATGAGTTTCTGCAGCTTGATGTCGATGGTCAGCATCACGCTGTCGCCCGGAGTGGCCGCGTGGCTGGAGAGCTTGCGCACGGCCCGCCCGCCCGCCGAGGTTTCCATTTGCTCCACGCCGGTGGCGCCATGCAGGGCCGACTCGAAACTGTGCTCGATACCGAGCTTGCCGATGTACTCCGTGCCCCGGTAGTTGGCCTCGTCCTCCGAGTCCTGGATGCGGGCCTTCTCGGCCTGGTTGATGCGCCCGATGTAGCCAATCGCATGGCTGGCCACGTCGCCCAGCGGGTAGTTGCGAAACAGCCGCGCCTTGATGTCCACGCCCGGAAAGCGGTAACGCTGCGCCGTGAAACGCGCCACCTCCTGGTCGGTCAGGCGGGTGCGGATGGGCAGGGACTCGAAGTTGCGCGACTCCTCCATGAGCCGCTTGAAGCGGCGGCGGTCGCGCGCCTGGATGTCCACCACCTTGGACAGGGCATCGATCGTCTCGTCCAGCACGCCAGCGCGCGACGGCGTGATCTCCAGCGTATAGGCCGAATAGTTGGTGGCCAGCACCACGCCATTGCGGTCCAGGATGAGCCCCCGGTTGGGCACGATGGGCACCACGGCCGTGCGGTTGCTTTCAGCCTGCGCGGCCAGGTCTTCATGGCGCACCACCTGCAGATAGACCAGGCGCGCCGCCACCAGGCAAAACGCAGTCATCACCAGCAGGCCCACCACCACGGCGCGCACCCGGAACCGCGAAGCATCGGCTTCGCTGCTGCGCACCTCGGTCATGCGCAAACTCCAGGGCGCCACACCAGCGCAGAAGACCACGCCACAGGCGCAGCACAGGACAACGACTCGAAGCAGCTCAAACGGTGCGTCATGTCACAACGGCCGGTTCTGGTCTTTATCGGGCGGGCGGCGCTGGGGCGCCAGCAGCACCCAACTGGCCAGGGGCCACAGCAGCGCCTCCAGCAAAGGGGCGAGGAAGCTCCAGAACCCCGGGAAGATCCCCCCGGCCACCATGCGCAGCAGCAGCTCGATCGCATGGGCAATGGCAAACAACGGAAACACCTGCAGCGCCTGCGACGGCACACTGAACCACAACAGACGGCGATGAATGGCGATGGCGCCGAACGACAGCACGGTGTAGGACAGCGCATGCTGGCCCAGCAGCGCGGACTGGCTCACATCCATGCACAGGCCCAGCACAAACGCCGCGCCCATACCAATGCGCAGCGGCTGGTGCACGCCCCAGAACACCAGCAGCACCATCAGCAGGTCGGGCATCCACACCACGCGGCCCAGCGGCAGCATGTTGATGGCCAGGCCCGCAGCCAGACTGGCCCAGATGAACACCGGGTTCACCGGCATCAACAGGGGCTCACCCCGCGGCATGATCATCGCGGGCCTCCTTGGGTCAGGGTCATCGGGGTAAGGCAGCGGCTCATTTGCGGCCTCCGCGTTTGTTCGCGGGCGCAGCGGGGGCCGCATCCGGGCGGGGCAATTCGTTGTCGGCCAGGGGCTTGAGCACCACCACGTGGCGCGCGCCCTGCACCTGGGCCAGCGGCGCGCAGTAGATGCGTGCAAACGCGGAGTCGGCCCGGCGCTCCACCCGCACCACGCGTGCCACCGGCAGGCCAGGCGCATACAGGCCGTCCACACCACTGGTGGTCAACAGATCGTCCTCGCGGATGTCGGCATTGGCGGGCATGAAGCGCAGCTCCATGCCGCCGCCATGGCCCGCCACCGGGTCGCCATAGGCCACGCCGCGCACGCCGGTGCGGATGTTCAGCACCGGAATCGCCTGGTCGCGGTCCACCAGCAGCGTGACTTCGCTGACCAACGGAAACACGCGGGTGACCTGGCCCAACACACCGGCCTCGTCCATCACAGGGGCGCCCAGCTCCACGCCCCCCAGCTGCCCCCGGTCCAGCACCACACGGCGTGTGTAGGGGTCGGCGGTGTCGTAGATCACCTCGGCCGCCTGGGCGGGTGTTTGCAGCCGGTCGCGCAACTCCAGCAGTTTGCGCAGCCGCTGGTTTTCCATGGTCAGCTGATCGGCCTGGTTGGCGCGCTGGCCCATCACGGTTATCTTCTTGCGGGCGGCATCCAGGTCTTCTTGCGCGGTTTGCAGCGACTGGAAATAGCTGCGCCCGTGGCTGGCGAACTCCACCGGCTGCAGCATGAGCCACTGCACCGGATACAGCACCGTGGCCACGGCCTGGCGGAAGGGGCCGGTGATCTGAAAGCGTGCGTCGGCCACCATGAGGAACAGCGCCAACGCGCTGAACACGGCCAAACGCGACAGGGCCGAAGGGCCCTGTTTGAAGAAAGGGGGAGCGCTGCGCTCCAGAGTACCCAGGGGCATGGTGCGCAGCGGTCAAGGTCTGCCGCGTGGAGCGGGTTCCACGGGCGGGTGCTCAGAAACAAGCATTGGAGCAGGTGCAGTCATGCAATTCAGAGCGCAAAAAAAGTGCCTGCAGCATACAGGCCTGCCAGCTTACTCGCTCGTGAAAATGCTGCCGAGACGGTCCATGCGCTCCAGCGCAATACCGCAGCCACGCACCACGCAGGTCAGCGGGTCTTCGGCCACCAGCACCGGCAGGCCGGTTTCTTCGGCCAGCAGGCGGTCCAGGTCGCGCAGCAGCGCGCCGCCACCGGTCAGCATCATGCCGCGGTCGGCAATGTCGGCGCCCAGCTCGGGGGGGGTTTGTTCCAGCGCGTTCTTCACGGCCGAGACGATCTGGTTGAGCGGGTCGGTCAGGGCTTCGAGCACTTCGTTGGAAGAAATGGTGAAGCTGCGTGGCACGCCTTCGGACAGGTTGCGGCCCTTGACTTCCATCTCGCGCACTTCGGAGCCTGGGAAGGCCGAGCCGATGTTCTTCTTGATGGCTTCGGCCGTGGGCTCGCCAATCAGCATGCCGTAGTTGCGGCGGATGTAGCTGATGATGGCTTCGTCGAACTTGTCGCCACCCACACGGACGCTGCCCTTGTAGACCATGCCGCCCAGCGAGATCACGCCGACTTCGGTGGTGCCACCGCCGATGTCCACGACCATGGAGCCCGAGGCCTCCGAGACGGGCAGGCCCGCGCCGATACCAGCGGCCATGGGTTCTTCGATCAGGTACACCGCCGTGGCGCCCGCAGCCTCGGCCGCGTCCTTGATGGCGCGGCGCTCGACCTGGGTGGACCCGCAGGGCACGCAGATGATGATGCGCGGGCTGGGGGTGAACAGCGTGCGCGGGTGCACCATCTTGATGAACTGCTTGATCATCTGCTCGGTGATCACGAAGTCGGCGATCACGCCGTCCTTCATGGGCCGGATGGCTTCGATGTTGCCGGGCACCTTGCCCAGCATGGCCTTGGCCTCGTGGCCTACGGCCTGGATGACTTTCTTGCCGTGGGGTCCGCCTTCGTGGCGGATGGCGACGACAGAGGGCTCGTCGAGCACAATGCCTTTGTCGCGGGCGAAGATGAGGGTGTTGGCTGTGCCAAGGTCAATGGCCAGGTCGGTGGAGAAATACCGACGGAAAGCTCCGAACATTCAAAAATCCTCTCGGGCACGGCATGCACGTCGGCCTGCCATCGCCAGGTATTCAGGGGGGTGTTTATGGGCTTTTTTCGCACAACGCCTAGCGGTTTGGAGGCTATTGCGGCAAAGCCGGGATAATACCCCATCCCCTGTGAATAACTCCCTCCGGCGCGGTCCGGATCACAGCTTTACTTCTGGTTTCTCTAGATTCTCCTCCCTATGGCACTGACCCCCCAGGACATCGGCCGCATCGCCAATTTGGCACGGCTTGAGCTGACACCCTCCGAAAGTGAGCGCATGCTGACACAGCTCAATGGCTTCTTTGACATCGTGGAACAGATGCGGGCTGTGGATACCTCGGGCGTCACGCCCCTGGCGCACCCCGTCGCGGCCATCCAGGACGTGGCTTTGCGACTGCGCGAAGATGTGGCCAGCGAGCCCAACCAGCGCGAAGCTAATCAGAAGAGCGCCCCTGCCGTGGAGCGTGGCCTGTTCCTCGTCCCCAAAGTGATCGAGTGAGGCCCGCATGAGCACAACCACCACCCAAGCCCTGCACGACCTGGGCGTTTCCGAGCTGGCCGCCGGCCTGCGCGACAAGCAGTTTTCTGCCGTCGAAGCTGCACAGCATTTTCTGGCCCGCGCCAAGGCGCACCAGAACCTGGGCGCCTTCGTGGCCCTGAACGAAGACACCACCCTGGCACAAGCCCGAGCGGCGGATGCCCGCCTCGCCGCAGGCACGGCAGGCGCGCTGGAAGGCGTGCCCATCGCACACAAGGACATTTTTGTCACCCGCGACTTCCCCAGCACGGCAGGCTCCAGGATGCTCGCGGGCTACCAGTCCCCGTTTGACGCCACCGTGGTCGCCAAGCTCGCCGACGCGGGCGCCGTGACGCTGGGCAAGCTCAACTGCGACGAGTTCGCCATGGGCTCGGCCAACGAAAACTCGGCCGTCGCCCCCGTGGGCTTCGACGCCCCGGCCCCCGTGCGCAACCCCTGGGACACCAGCCGCATCCCCGGTGGCTCGTCCGGCGGCAGTGCCGTGGCCGTAGCCGCGCGCCTGGCCCCTGCAGTGACGGGCACGGACACCGGAGGCTCCATCCGCCAGCCTGCATCGTTCTGTGGCATCACCGGCATCAAGCCCACCTATGGCCGCGCTAGCCGCTACGGCATGATCGCGTTCGCCTCCAGTCTGGACCAAGCCGGCCCGATGGCCCGCTCGGCCGAAGACTGCGCGCTGCTGCTGTCCGCCATGTGTGGCCCGGACCTGGACCGCGACTCCACGTCGCTCGATGTGCCTGCCGAGAACTTCAGCGCAAAGCTCAACGACAGCATCGACGGCCTGCGCATCGGCATCCCCGCCGAGTTCTTTGGCGAAGGCCTGACGCCCGATGTGCGCGCTGCGGTGGATGCCGCCCTGAAGGAATACGAGAAGCTCGGCGCCAAGCTCGTGCCCATCAGCCTGCCGCGCACCCAGCTGTCCATTCCGGTCTACTACATCATTGCCCCGGCCGAAGCCTCGTCCAACCTCTCCCGCTTTGACGGTGTGAAGTTCGGCCACCGCGCCAAGGACTACACCGACCTGGTGGACATGTACAAGAAGACGCGCGCCGAAGGCTTTGGCGACGAGGTCAAGCGCCGCATCATGATTGGCGCCTACGTGCTGAGCCATGGCTACTACGACGCGTACTACCTGCAGGCGCAAAAGATCCGTCGCATGATTGCCGACGACTTCCAGAATGCCTTCAAGGACTGCGACCTGATCGCAGGCCCCGTGGCGCCAACTGTGGCCTGGAAGCTGGGCGACCACGGCAACGACCCGCTGGCCGACTACCTGGCCGACATCTTCACCCTGCCCGGTTCGCTGGCAGGGCTGCCCGGCATGAGCGTGCCCGCAGGTTTTGGCGAAGGGGGTTTGCCTGTAGGCCTGCAGCTGATTGGCAACTACTTCCAGGAAGCCCGCCTTCTGAACGCTGCGCACCGCCTGCAGCAAGCCACCGATTTCCACCTCCGCCAACCCGGAGGTCTGTGACATGACGACCAGCAAATTGATCCACGGGTATGAAGTCGTTATCGGCTTCGAAACCCACACCCAGCTTGCCACGCAGAGCAAGATCTTCAGCCGCGCCCCCACTGCCTTTGGCGCCGAGCCCAACACGCAGGCCTGCGCGGTAGACCTGGCCCTGCCGGGCACCCTGCCTGTAATGAACCGCGAGGCGGTGGCCTGCGCTATCAAATTAGGACTGGCTCTGGGCTCCCACATTGCGCCCGTGAGCATTTTTGCCCGCAAGAATTATTTCTACCCCGACCTGCCCAAGGGCTACCAGATCAGCCAGTTCGAGATCCCGGTGGTGCAGGGCGGCGAGGTCGAGTTCTTCTTGGGCGACGAAAAGAAGACCGTGCGCCTGGTGCGCGCCCACCTCGAAGAAGACGCGGGCAAATCGCTGCACGAGGACTTCATCGGCCAATCGGGCATCGACCTGAACCGCGCCGGAACGCCGCTGCTGGAGATCGTGACCGAGCCCGACATGCGCTCGTCCGACGAGGCCGTGGCCTATGCCAAAGAGCTGCACAAGATCGTGACCTGGATCGGCATCTGCGACGGCAACATGCAAGAGGGCAGCTTCCGCTGCGACGCCAACGTGTCGGTGCGCAAGCCCGGCCAGCCGCTGGGTACCCGCCGCGAGATCAAGAACCTGAACTCGTTCAAGTTCATGCAGCAGGCCATCGACTACGAGATCCGCTGGCAGATCGAGCAGATCGAAGACGGCCACGCCATCCAGCAGGCCACCGTGCTGTTCGACCCTGACACCGGCGAAACGCGCGCGATGCGGACCAAGGAAGATGCGGCGGACTACCGCTACTTCCCCGACCCGGACCTGCCTCCGCTACACATTTCAGAGCAATGGGTGCAAGAACAACGTGCGCTCATGGCCGAATTGCCTCGCAGCATGGCGGCACGTTTTGTGGCGGACTACGGCCTGCCCGAGTACGACGCCACCACGCTCACGCAGAGCAAGGCTATGGCTGCCTACTTCGAAGCCGTGGCCAAAGCCTGCGGCCAGCCCAAGCTGGCCAGCAACTGGATCATGGGCGAGGTGTCGCGCCGCCTGAATGCTGGCGAATCCGGCATCGAGCAGGCGCCGGTCACGGCAGCCCAACTGGCCGCATTGATCGGCCGCATTGCCGACGGCACGATCTCCAACAACGCCGCCAAGCAGGTGTTTGATGCGCTGTGGACCGGCGATTCGAACGACGTGGACGCCGTCATCGAATCCAAGGGCCTCAAGCAGATGAACGACTCTGGCGCGCTGGAGAAGATCATCGACGAGGTGATTGCTGCCAACACGGACAACGTGGCTCAGTTTCGTGCGGGCAAGGACAAGGCCTTCAACGCACTGGTCGGCCAGATCATGAAGGCCAGCAAGGGTAAGGCCAATCCGACGCAGGTCAACGAACTGTTGCGCGCCAAGCTGGCGGGCTGACCCACGCCGACGGGCAACAACGCAAACAACAAAGGGCCTCACAGCCCTTTGTTGTTTGGACGTTCTGGTGGACTTTGTAGGCCAAGGGCGGGAGGAGTGCTCTCAGCGCCTTACTGCCCTACCGCGTGGCGGCCGGTGCGGCGTCGCTGGCGGGCGCAGCGCCCGACAAGGGCATGCGCTGGGCGTCCCACAGCTTGCGCAGCTGGGCCAGCTCCACATCAAAGCGCTGGTGTACGCGGCGCTTTTCCTGGTCTTGCCCGGCAATGAACCGTTGCTGCTCGGCAATGCTTTCTTCGTTCTCAGCAATCTTGCGGCGCAGTGGCATGGGGGCCTTGTTGAGGTCCTTTTTGTAGAACTCCAACTCGACATCAAAGGCTTTGCGCTGCTGGGTCAGTTCGATCAGGCGCTTTTCGGCAGTGGCGGTCACGTCATCGACGAGCTGGATGGCCGCAGCGCGCTCCACGTCGTGGGTAGCCTTGTCGGGGTAACGGGCCGTCAACGCGCGTTCGCGGCGGCGCTCTTCCAGTTCGCGTGCACGGGCTTCGGCCTCTTTGCGGCGCTGTGCCTCTTGCGCGGCACGCTCCTGCTCGGTCAGCGAGGGGCCGATTTGCCGCCGCACGATGCCCGAGGGGCCGAGCTCGCGCTGCTCGCGGTCCAGACATTCAGCGATAGGTCGGTCGGCCGTCAAGCGTCGGCCATTGCGGTCCACGCAGGTGTAGATGCCGCTGGATGTCCCGGGGGTTTGCGCCCACGCCAAATCAGCGCCCAGGGTGGCCAACAGAACCCCGCCCATGATCCACGCCGATTTGCTCAAACCGTCTACCCCTCGTTGACGCCATACCGCTGGCGGTAGGCCAGCACTTTTTCGTGATGGGAACGCATCCCCTCCGCCCCGTTGTGCTCCAGGTACAGCAATAAGTCTGCCAGCCGTGCAATGGCGCAGACCTGCATGCCCAGTTGCTCGCGCACGTACTGCACGGCGCTGTGGTCCACGTCCTGGCCATTCTCGGTGGCTTTTTCCTGGCGGTCCAGTGCAATGGCGACCGCATGGGGCGTGGCGCCAGCGGCACGGATGATGGCGATGGACTCGCGGGCAGCGGTGCCCGCCGACATCACGTCGTCCACGATGAGCACCCGGCCCTGCAGTGGCGCGCCCACCAGCGTGCCGCCCTCGCCGTGGTCCTTGGCCTCCTTGCGGTTGTAGGCAAAAGGCACATTGCGGCCCAGCCGGGCCAGTTCCACCGCCACGGTGGCAGCCAGCGGAATGCCCTTGTATGCGGGGCCAAACACCATGTCGAATTCGATGCCGCTGGCCAGCAGGGCTTTTGCATAGAATTCCGCGAGCCGCCCGATCTTGCGGCCGTCGTCGAACAGACCGGCATTGAAAAAGTAGGGGCTCAAACGCCCAGCCTTGGTCTTGAATTCACCAAACCGCAGCACGCCCGACTCGACGGCAAAACGGACGAAATCCTGCGCCAGCTGGCCCTGTTCGGGGGTTTGCACGCCAACATCCACCATGGGGAAATCCTTGTTCAAGTTAACCAGCCTCAATCTCAATGGCATCCGCTCGGCCACCAGCAAAGGCGTGGAAAGCTGGATGGCAGCCACGCGGCCGGATTGTATTTGTGTGCAGGAAGTCAAGGCCCAGGCCGCCGACATGGCCAACCGGTTCGAGCGCCTAGCCGACCTGCAGGGACACTTCCAATTTGCCCAAAAGAAGGGCTATTCGGGCGTAGGCATCTACACCCGGCACCAGCCATCGGATGTAGTCATTGGCTATGGATCGGCAGAGTTCGATGCAGAAGGACGATATGTCGAGCTGCGTTTTGACACGCCCGCCCGCAAGCTGTCCATCATCAGCGCGTACTTTCCCAGCGGCTCCTCAGGTGAAGAGCGCCAGTTGGCCAAGTTCCGCTTTCTGGCCGAGTTCCACCCCCACCTCATGCGCCTGAAGGCCGAGCGCGACTTCATCCTGTGTGGCGACATCAACATTGCGCACCAGCAAATCGACCTCAAAAACTGGCGCAGCAACCAGAAGAACAGTGGTTTTTTGCCCGAAGAACGCGCCTGGATGACAAAGTTGTTACACACAACTGATGAAGGCGGCGGCATCATAGACGTTTACCGTCAGTTACAACCTACCGCCACCGACACCGCCTACACCTGGTGGAGCAACCGCGGTCAGGCCTATGCCAACAACGTGGGTTGGCGGCTGGACTACCACCTGGCTACCCCTGCGCTCGCGGCGCTGGCGCGCGCTGAACATATTTACAAGGGCGAGAAATTCTCGGACCACGCACCCATCACGGTGGACTACGCACTGACTCTATAAGCCTCAGCCCCAGACACTCCGCCCCGATGACCGACGCCAGCACCTCCGCCCCGCCTCCCGCCCACAGTTTTCGCCCCCAAAGCGCCGAGGCGCTGTGGCGTCAGATCTCCACCCCCCACCCCATGGTGGGCAAGGCACGGCACCTGGGCGAGGCGCTGGTGCACGCAGGACTGCTGTCCACCCCGGACCTGGCAGAGGGCCTGCAGGCGCAGCAAGAAGAGCGTGGCAACGGCGTGCAGCGGCCCATCGGCCAGATCCTGGTGGACCGGGGGGCCCTCACCCAAGACCAGCTGCGCAGCGTGATTGCCACCTGGCTGGGCGAATACACCGTGCACCCCGGCGACATCACGCCCGAAGCGTCGGCCCTGGCGCTGATCCCCCGTGCCGTGGCCGAGCGCGAGTCCGTGCTGCCCCTGATCGCACGCGAAGACGCGCTGGTGCTGCTGATGGCCGACCCCTGGGACCGTGTGCTGATCGACGAGATCCGCTTTCTGACCCAGCGGCGGCTGATTCCGCTGCGGGCGGCGCCCGGCACGCTGATGCCCGCCATCCACAAGGCCTACCGCACCCGCCCCACCGACGCAGGCGGCGCGGCAGCGGGCGCACGCGCCACCTCGCAAGAGCTGCTGACCAACCTGAACACCACGTCGCCAGACGCCGACACCGAGCAGGCCGACGTGATCAGCGAGTCGGACAACACCCTGGTGCGGCTCATCAACTCGGTGATTGACGAAGCCATCAGCCACCGTGCCTCGGACATCCACATCGAGACCGAGCCCGCCCCGCACAACGTGCGTGTGCGCCTGCGCATCGACGGCGACCTGGTGCCCTACCTGGAGCTGCCCGCGCGCTACCGCTTTGCAATGGTGGCGCGCATCAAGATCATGGCCAGCATGGACATCTCGGAGCACCGCAAACCGCAGGACGGCAAGATCGACTTTGCCCGCTTTGGCGGCCCCCCGGTGGAGCTGCGCGTGGTCACCGTGCCCACCTCGCGCGGGCTGGAAGACGTGGTGCTGCGCCTGCTGGCGGGCGCCAAGCCCCTGCCGCTGGAGAACATCGGCCTGAGCCAGCCCAACCTGCTGGCGCTGCGGGCAGTGGTGCAGAAAAGCTATGGGCTGGTGCTGGTGTGTGGCCCCACGGGCTGTGGCAAGACGACCACGCTGCACTCGGTGGTGCGCGACATCAACACCGCAGGCCGCAAGATCTGGACGGCCGAAGACCCCATCGAGATCACGCAGGAGGGGCTGCGCCAGGTGCAGGTCAACGCGCGCATCGGCTGGACCTTTGCGGCGGCCATGCGTACCTTTTTGCGCGCCGACCCGGACGTGATCATGATCGGCGAAATGCGCGACGAGGAGACTGCGCGCATCGCCATCGAGGCCTCGCTCACCGGCCATCTGGTGCTGTCCACCCTGCACACCAACTCGGCACCCGAGAGCATTGCGCGCCTGCTCGAAATCGGCCTGGACCCGTTCAACTTCTCGGACTCGCTGCTCGCCATCCTTGCGCAGCGCCTGGTGCGGCGCCTGTGCACCGCCTGCCGCGAGCCGCGTGTGGCCGACGATGACGTGTTGGCGGGCCTCGCGTCGCAGTATCTGGAGAGCGGCACCCACAACACCACCGAAGCCCGCCAAGCGCAAATCGTGCGCTGGCGCCAACAATACGGCGGCGCGCAAGGCGAGCTGCGAATGTGGCGCCCCGTAGGCTGCACCCAGTGCGAGGGCCACGGTTATCGCGGCCGTCTGGGCATCCATGAGCTGATGATGTGCGACGAAGCCATTCGCCAGCACATCCGCCACCGCGCCCCCGCCTCGGATATCCGGCACTCCGCCCTGACTGCCGGCATGCTCACCCTACGGCAGGACGGCATCGAAAAGGTACTGCAGGGCCTGACCGACATGAACGAAGTGGTGGCCGCGACCAACCTGTAGTCCCCATCAGCCACCCGCCAACCCGCAAACACCGTTAACAATTGTCAAAACCACCCGCCATGCTGCAATTTTCCATTGGACGGCGATCGGCTTTCCTGCTTTCGCGGGCATAGTCGGGCCGTGCTACTACCCCATAACCGGAGCCATTCCGGGCCCCGACGCGTGGGCAAGAAGATGTGAAAGTGGAGACGATGTTGTTCAGACTCCTGGCTGCCTTGCGGTCCCGCGCAGGCGCCGCCTTGCTGGCCCTGATAGGGCCCCTGAGCCTGTGCCTGCCGCAGTGGGCTCACTCCGCCCCCGTGTGCCCCACTCCTCAGGGGCGCGGGGTGCTGCAACTGCAATCACCCGGCGAAGGCCGGGCCCAGGCCTGCGATCTGCAGGCCCTGGAGCGGCTGCCCGCGCGCGATGTCACCACCACCTTGCCTCCAGCGCTGGGTCTGGCCGGTGAACACCGCTGGACCGGGGTGCCACTGCGCCAGTTGGTCGAGCACCTGGGTGGCGGCGAACGCAGCCGTATCGTGCTGACCGCCTTGAACGACTATACGGTGGAGATCCCCTGGAGCGACCTGCTCCGCTACGACCCCGTGCTGGCCTACCGGCGCGACGGCGAGCGCATGAGCATCCGAGACAAGGGGCCGCTGATCCTGATCTACCCGTTTGGCGCGGCCCACCCCGCCCTGCAGCAGGGCCAGGACTACGTCAACCGCACCATCTGGCAGGTCCATGCCTTATCCGTCCGCTAAGCGGCAGACCCTCGCAAGCAATTCCAGCGGCACGCCCGCCGCCAGCGGCCCACGCACCACCTACCGACTGCTGGTCTTGGTGGTGGCCATGGCCCTGGGCACGTCAGCAGCCCTGTGGTGGACGCTGCGCCAGGCCCAGGACCTTGCACAGCCCCACCAGCAAAACGATCTCTGGTACATCTCCAGCGTGCACAACGAACTGGCGCGGGTGAGCCTGTTGGCGCGCCAGCTGCGGGGCCGGGAGGCCAGTGCACAAGACCTGACCGACCGGCTGGACGTGCTGTACAGCACCCTTGACACCTCGGGCCGCGGGCCGCGCGTGAGCACCCAGTTGCGCGAAGCGCTGCCGGGCACGGCACAGAGCCTGGACGAGTTGCGCACCCTGGTCGAGCAGTGGTCCGAACAAGCCATCGCCAGCACGCCCGGCAGCAGTGCGGCTCGGCCCCAACGGGCCACAGCGACGCCACAGGCCGCCGTGCGCGTGGCAGAGGACATCAGCCGCCAGTCCGACACCTTGCTGGAGCGCCTGCGCCAAGCCGTGGCCACGGTGCACCTGTTCAGCAACCAGCAGACCGACCACGCACGCCAGCAGCTACACCAGCGTTTCATCGTGCTCAGCGTGGTGCTGAGCGGCCTGCTCGGGGGCACCGCGTTGCTGATCGCCAAGCTGGTGAAAGACGCGCGAGCAGCCACCGCTGCATCCCGGCGGTTGGCGCAAACCAACCGCGAACTGGAAGACCTCGTGGCACGGCGCACGCGCAAGCTCGAAGAAGGCCGCGCGCTGCTGGGCTTCATCCTGGACACCAGTCCCAGCGACGTACTGCTGACCGAGGTCGAGAGCGGCCACGTGCTTTTCATCAACCACCGGCTGACCGAGCGCCTGGGGTTGAAGGCAGCACCGAAGACCCTGTTTCTGCCCGACCTGCTGTACGACCTCGACACACGCCAGCGCTTCATGCAGACCCTGGACCAATACGGCCAGGTCGACGCCATGGAGGCGCAGATTGGCTCCCAAACCCCGTGCTGGAGCTCACTATCGGCCCGCCTCATCGACGTCGAGGGTCAGCTGGCCCACCTGCTGTGGGGCTTTGACATCAGCACCCACAAGGCCCTGGAGGCCCAGCTGCGCGAACTGGCCACGCGCGACGCGCTCAGTGGCCTGCTGAACCGGCGCGCCTTCATGGAGCGCAGCACCGCGCTGTTTGACCACTGCCGCCGCCATGGGCAACCCTGCACCGTGCTGATGATCGACATCGACCACTTCAAGCGCATCAACGACTTGCACGGCCACCAGATGGGCGACACCGCCATCCGCGCCTGCGCCGATGCCATCGGTCAGGCCCTGCGCGAGGCCGACCTTCTAGGTCGCCTGGGTGGCGAGGAGTTCGCCGCGCTGCTGCCCCACGCCAGCGCCAACAGCGCGCAACAGGTCGCCGAGCGCATCCGGGGCGCCATCGCACAACTGGGCCTGGTGTCTCCTGCAGGAGAGCCGGTCACGTTCACCATTTCCATCGGCATGGCCACCAACGAGCGCTACCACACGGGCATCGAACCACTGCTGGCCGACGCCGACGCGGCGCTGTACCGCGCCAAGGCCACCGGTCGCAACAAGGTGCTGGCCCACGAGGCGGCCGTCCCCTCCCCTTAACCCTCAACCAACACATGACCACCATGAGCCTGCGCCTTTTGATTGTGGATGACAGCCGCATGTCCCGCCTCATCCTGCAGGGCCTGGTGCTGCAGGCCCACCCCGACTGGACCATCGTGCACGCAAGCAGCGGCGAAGAAGCCTTGCAACTGGTGCGCGAGAGCCCCGTGGACCTGGTCTCGATGGACTTCAACATGCACGGCATGACCGGCCTGGAAGCCGCACTGGCGCTGCGCCAGTTGCAGCCCCAGTTGCCGATTGCCATCCTCACGGCCAACGTGCAGACTGCCATGCAGGAGCGCATCGAGGAAGCTGGCATGGTGTTCATCGCCAAACCCATCACCGCCCGTGCCGCCCAACAGCTCGCCGCCCTCGCAGGAGCCTGACATGACCCTTCAGCTAGACGCCGAACAGATTGATGCACTCAGTGAGATCTTCAACATCGGCGTGGGCAAGGCCGCAGCCGCCATGGGTAGCCTCATGCACGACGAAGTACTGTTGTCGGTGCCCCGTATCAGCATCTTCACCGTGAGCGAGGCCGCCCAGCAGCTGGGCGCCGCTGGCAGCACCATGTACGGCGTGCGCCAGCCATTTCGCGGGGCCTTCAACGGCGATGCCCTGCTGATCTTCCCCGGCCACAAGAGCCTGGAGATCGTGCGCATCGTGGCGGGCCAGAGCGTGCCCGGCGAAGACCTCAGTGCCATCGAGCAGGACGCGATGACCGAAGTGGGCAACGTCATGCTCAACGCTTGCATCGCCGCCCTGTCCGACCTGCTGGGCAACGAATTCCAGCTCAGCCCGCCCAGCATTGATGTGGGCGACAGCCGGACCATCCTGGGCACCCGCATCCAGAACCACCTGGTGGTGTTCCTGCACATCCGCTTTGAGCTGCTGAGCAGCCAGATCGAAGGCTTTGTGGTGTTCGTGCTCAACACCACGTCCCTGGAAGGCCTGCGGGCCGCCGTGAACCGGCTGCTGGGACGGCCCATGGACGCAGACTGAAGGCCCAGGGCACACGATACCTGGCAGCGCACACGCCCTGTGCGACACTCGCGCCTATCGCCTTCCGGCCCTGCCGCCACCGCGCGAACCCGCCGCCGCCACCGTTGCAGGCGGCCCTGGCGCGATGGGTTACCGCCTCTTCCCGATGCTCCGCTACCTCACCGTCCCCGTCACTCCCTTTCAGCAGAACGCCTCCATCGTCTGGTGCGACGCCACGCAGCAGGCCGCCGTGATCGACCCGGGCGGCGATCTGGATACCTTGCTGGCAGAGGTGGAAAAACGGGGGCTGCAGTTGGCACAGATCTGGCTCACCCACGCCCACATCGACCACGCGGGCGGCACGGGCGAGCTGGCCCAGCGCCTGGCGCTGCCCATCGTCGGCCCGCACCCAGGCGACCAATTCTGGATCGACGGGCTGCCGCAGCAAAGCGCGATGTTCGGTTTTCCGCCCGCGCAACATTTCATACCCACACGCTGGCTGACGGATGGCGACACGGTGCAGATCGGCAACGAGACGCTGAAGGTGCGCCACTGCCCGGGCCACACGCCCGGCCACGTGGTGTTCCACGCGCCGCAGATCGACCGCGCGTTTGTGGGCGATGTCCTGTTTGCAGGCAGCATCGGCCGCACGGACTTCCCACAGGGCAACCACCAGCAGCTCATCGACAGCATCACGCAGCGCCTGTGGCCGATGGGAGATCAGACGGTATTCATTCCCGGTCACGGGCCGGAGAGCACGTTTGGCCGGGAGCGCCAGAGCAATCCGTATGTGGGCGGCACCTGACCCCAAGCCAAACGCTCTTATATTCATAGCACTTCAGGCATATTCCATGGGCACGATCACCTGGTTTGACTTGAAATCTGTCGCCTGTGCGCTGTCTCATGCCTCTGTCCAGCGCCCCACGCCGCCTGCTGCACAGCGCCAATCAGACCCAGGGATACCCACCAGTTCGGCGCAACTGCCATAGCGCTGGGGGGCTACGATGGTGCGTTTGCTCCCCCTGCATCCCACCCAGAGCCCCTCTGTGCCATGACTTCATCGAACGCACCGCGCCCTCCGCTTGAACCCCAGCGCGGCTCCAGCCTCGCGGGCAAGGCCTACTGGGCCATGGTGCAGCGCGTGGCGCTGACGGCGGCGGCCATCGACGCGGGCTACATCCTGCTGTTTCTGTGGCTGGGCTCGATACCGCTGGCGGCCATCAATGTGCTGAGCATCGCCATGTATCTGGGCGCCTACCGGCTCATCCAGAAGCGCTACAACGCCGCAGCGCTGGCCCTGATCTGGCTGGAGGTGATCGGGCACTCGGCCCTGGGCTCGCTGCTCATCGGCTGGGAGAGCGGCTTTCACTACTACCTGTTGATGTTCATCCCCGCCATCGTGATCGCCAACACGCGGGGCTACGCCGCGCCCATGGTGCTTGCCCTGCTGGCCTACTACCTGGGCCTCCACATGGTGAGCAACGCGGTGGGGCCGCTGCACCCGCTGCCTGCGCAGAGCGTGAAGATCGTGAACTGGGTGCACATCTGCGTGGTGTTTGCCATGTCGGCGGCGCTGTCGGCGTTCTATCGCCGCACCATCCTGATCGCCGAGGCACGCCTGCGCAAGCAAGCCACGCGCGACCCGCTGACCGGCCTGGCCAACCGCAGCCACTTCGACGCGCAAGCCACCGAGGCATTGGAGCGCAGCCAGCAGAGCGGCGCCCCCGTGACGCTGCTGTTGTGCGACGTAGACCACTTCAAGCGCGTGAACGACCAGTACGGCCACGCCGTGGGCGACCAGGTGCTGGTGGCCATGGGCCAGGTGCTGGCAGACAACCTGCGCGAGGGGGATGTGCTGGCACGCTGGGGTGGCGAAGAGTTCTTGGCGCTGATGCCCGCCAGCCCGCTGGACGCCGCAAGCGCCACGGCCGAGCGCATTCGCGCCGCAGTGGCGCTGGCGCCACTGTCCGTAGGCCCCGCGCCCATTGCACTGACCCTGTCATTTGGCGTGGCCCAGGTGCACGGGCCAGACGATCTGCAGGCCGCCATCGCCCGTGCAGACCAGGCGCTGTATGCCGCCAAAAACGCAGGGCGCAACCGGGTGCAGCTGGCGGGCGAAGACACCAGCGCCGCACTGGCGGCCTCCATATAGAAACCAGCTCGGCGGCTTAACCGTTGCGGCGCGCGGCCTCGTACAGGCCCTGCACCTTGGGGACATTGGTCTCCAGCTCGCGGATGCGCGCCGGGCCCGAGGGGTGGGTGGACAAAAACGCCAGCCCGCCCTGTTTGCTGCCGCTGGCATTGCCCATCTTCTGCCACAGGCTCACGGCGGCCGAGGGCTGGTAGCCCGCGCGCGCGGCCAGCTCCAGCCCCACCAGGTCGGCCTCGCTCTCGTCCGAACGGCTGAACTGCAGCGTGAGCAACTGTCCGCCCAGGCCGGCGGCCGCCTGGCCCAGGTCCCCCAGGCCCAGCAGTTGTGAGCCCAGGCGCAGCGCGAGGTTGGTGCCCTGCGTCTTGGCGATGCGCTCGCGTGCGTGCTCACGCAGCGCATGGGCCATCTCGTGGCCCATGATCATCGCGGCCTCGTCGTCGGTGAGCTTGAGCTGGTCGAGGATGCCGGTGTAGAACGCAATCTTGCCGCCGGGCATGCAGAACGCGTTGATCTGCGAGCTACCGATCAGGTTGACCTCCCAGCGCCACTGGCGGGCCCGATCGTTCCAGGGCGTGGCGTACGGGATCAGCCGCTTGGCGATGGCGTGCAGGCGCTGCAGCTGGGGGTGGTTGTCGGGTGCCAGCGCGCGCTTGGCGCGGGCCTGCTGCAGCATCTGCTGGTACTGCTGGGCGGCGGAGTTCTCCAGCGTCTCGGCGGGCACCAGCTTGCGCAGGCTGGACGCCGAGCCCACGTCCACCTGCGCCAGCACCGGCGCGGCCGCACTAGCGCCCGCCGCCAGCAGAAACGCGCGGCGCGCGGACCATGGGGACGACGGTGCAACGGAGGGAGCGGGGCAGAAAAGACACATACAAGGCAATCCCAGAAGGAATAATGAGCAGCGCTGGCACACCACACACCAGAGCCTGCCGTGCAGATGGAGGCCGACGGGCTGGCTACAAGGGTGTGTCGGCGATGATAGACAAAACCTCCGCGCGCCCATGTCAGACACCTCCACTTCATCCACCCCCAGCCTCATCCCTGAGAAACCTCCGCGCACGCCCTGGCTGCAGACGCTGCGCGTGTACCTGGAGCCCGCCAGCCTGCGCATGCTGACCTTGGGCTTTTCGGCCGGGCTGCCGCTGCTGCTGGTGCTGGGCACGCTGAGCTTTCGCTTGCGCGAGGCGGGCATCGACCGCAGCACCATCGGGTACCTGAGCTGGGTGGGCCTGGCCTATGGCTTCAAGTGGGTGTGGGCGCCACTGGTGGACCGCATGCCGATCCCGCTGCTCACGCGGGCGCTGGGCCGCCGCCGCAGTTGGCTGCTGCTGTCGCAGGCGCTGATCGTGGCGGGGCTGGTGGGCATGGCGCTGGCCGACCCGCGCCAGACCCTGGGGCCCATCGTGTGGTGCGCGCTGGCCGTGGCGTTTGGCTCGGCCACGCAGGACATCGCGCTCGATGCCTTCCGCATCGAATCGGCCGATGCCAACCACCAGGCGGCACTGGCAGCGTCATACCAGACGGGCTACCGCCTGGCGATGATCTGGGCCGGGGCGGGTGTGTTGTGGATCGCAGCGCGCTCCGAGGTCGCGCCCGCCGTGGGCCAGGCCATCGCGCAAGGCGCTGCCGCGTACCAGAACGGCGCCTGGCAGGCGGCCTACCTGGCCATGGCCGCGTCGATGGCGGTGGGTGTGGTCACCGTGCTGTTCTCGCGCGAGCCAGTGCCAGTGGCGCTGCCCCCGGCCAAGAACGCAGCCGAGTGGATTCAGGGCGCATTGGTGGCCCCGTTTGCTGACTTTCTGCGCCGCTACGGCTGGCATGCGGCGCTCATCCTGGCGCTGATTGCCGTGTACCGCATCAGCGACGTGGTGATGGGCATCATGGCCAACCCGTTCTACGTGGACATGGGCTTCACCAAGGACGAGGTGGCCGCCGTGACCAAGATCTACGGCGTGATCATGACGCTGGCTGGCGCCTTTGTAGGCGGTGTGTTGTCCATGCGCTTCGGCGTGATGCGCATCCTGATGCTGGGCGCCGTCCTGAGCGCCGCGAGCAACCTGCTGTTTGCCTGGCTGGCGGGCCATGGGCATGACGTGACGGCGCTGATTGCCGTGGTGTCGGCCGACAACCTGGCCAGCGGCATTGCGTCTGCGGCCTTCATCGCCTACCTGTCGAGCCTGACCAACGTGAGCTATTCGGCCACGCAGTACGCGCTGTTCAGCTCGATGATGCTGCTGTTGCCCAAGTTTGTGGCGGGCTTCTCGGGCGACTATGTGGATGCGTTTGGCTACGCCCAGTTCTTCACATCGACGGCACTGCTGGGGCTGCCGGTGCTGGTGCTGGTGTGGCTGGCATCACGCATCCAAAAGATCGGAGGCGCTTGATCTATTTGCCTCTAAAGCTATTGAATCAATAGCGAACCTGGAAGCCTCTCGCCACCCGGTTTACCGGAACTTTACGGGGGCTTCAACACGGGGAGACGGCCCTGCCGGACCATGAAGACAGTTTCAAAGCCTCGCTACTACACTGCCCCCATGAGCTCCCAACTGCTGATGATCGAAGACGACGCCCGCCTCGCGCAGATGGTGGGTGAGTACCTGGGCCAGTCGGGCCTGCAGGTCACGCACCGTGCCGATGGCAAAAGTGGCCTGGCGCAACTGCAGGGGCCCGATGCCGGCCCGCTGCCTGATCTGGTGATCCTGGACTTGATGCTGCCCGACATGGATGGGCTGGAGGTATGCCGCCGCATCCGCTCGCTGCAGGGCAACGCGGCGCAGGTGCCGGTGCTCATGCTCACCGCCAAGGGCGACCCCATGGACCGCATCATCGGCCTGGAGCTGGGCGCCGACGACTACCTGCCCAAGCCGTTTGAGCCCCGCGAGCTGCTGGCCCGCATCCGCGCCATCCTGCGCCGACGCACCGACGGGGGCGGCGCTGCAGCCGCTACCCAGGTGCTGCGCTTTGGCACGCTGGAGATCGACCGCGACGCGCGCACCGTGACGGTGGCGGGGCAGGCGGCAGACCTCACCTCGTACCAGTTCGACCTGCTGGTGGCGCTGGCCGAGCGCGCGGGCCGGGTGCTTACGCGCGACCAGATCATGGAGGCCGTGCGCGGCCGCGAGCTGGAGGCGTTTGACCGCTCCATCGACGTGCACATGGGCCGCATCCGCGCCGCGATTGAGGCCGATGCCAAGAACCCGCGCCGCATCCTCACGGTGCGGGGTGTGGGCTATGTCTTTGCAAAACAGCAGGACTAGATGAAGCACATCCCCCTGAGCGGCTTCGCGGCGGCCACTGGCCTGGGCTGCGCCAGTTTCCAGCAGCGCGCCAACTGCTGACGCCCATCGAACAGTCATGTCTCTTCCCACCCCCTTCTCCCGCCGCCTGTACCTGCGCATCTGGCTCGCTGTCGTCGGCGGCATTGCGGTGCTGACGCTCACTGTGGGCTGGGCCTGGCGCATGGCCGAGGAGCAGAAGGTGCAAAACAACCAGCCGTTTGTGCCGCCCTCGCGCGAGATGGCGGTGCGCGACCCGGCTGGCAACCTGGTGCTGCGCGGCATGGCCACGCGCCAGCCGTCCGAGCCAGGCGAGGTGGTGGAATTCCATATCGAAGGCGAGAACGGCCAGACATTCACGCTGCAGATGGCACCGCGCCAGCCCCGGATGGGCCACAACGGCGGTCGGCCCGGCGGCCCCGGCCAGGACGAGGCCGCCTTCTGGACCCGTCCGCCCTTCGGCTTCTTGTGGCTGCTGGGCATTGTGGGGCTGGCGGTAGCGGTGGGCGTGTACCCCATCATCCGCCGCCTCACACAACGGCTGGAGGCGCTGCAGCGCAGCGTGAAGAAGTTTGGCGAGGGCGACCTGTCGGTGCGGGTGCCCGAGCAAGGCCAGGACGAGGTGGCCGACCTGGCACGCCAGTTCAATGCGGCGGCAGAGCGCGTAGAGACACTGGTCAAGTCGCACAAATCGCTGCTGGCCAATGCATCGCACGAGCTGCGCTCGCCACTCACCCGTATCCGCATGGGGCTGGAGCTGATGGGGGGCCAACAACCATCGCCCGCTTTCCGCGAAGAGATTTTGCGCAACATCGCCGAGCTGGACCAGTTGGTGGACGAGATCCTGCTGGCCAGCCGCCTCGATGCGCGCGAGGCCGACGTGGGCACGGTGGAGCTGGTGGACCTGATTGGCCTGGCCGCCGAAGAATGCGCTCGCGTCGATGCCGACCTGGACGTGGGCGCCAGCCCCGACTCGCTGGAAGTGCGTGGCGTGGCCAAGCTGCTGCGCCGGGCCATTCGCAACCTGCTGGAAAACGCGCGCCGCTACAGCACGGGCGAGATCACCGTGGTGGTGTACCGCCGCCATGGCCACGCCGAAGTGCATGTGTGCGACCACGGCCCGGGGGTGCCACCCAGCCAGCGCGAACGCATCTTTGAGCCCTTCTACCGCCTGCCAGGCGCCAGCGAGCGCGCGGGCGGCGTGGGCCTGGGGCTGGCCCTGGTGCGCTCAATTGCAGGACGCCACAACGGCACCGTGCACTGCCAGGACCGGGCCGACGGCGACAGCGGCGCGTGTTTTGTGCTGGCGCTGCCGCTGGCGCCGTCCACGCATTGATCGAAGCGGGAATCAGCGTGTAAATCAGCGCGCTGCCGGGCGCAGCGCCAGTGGCCAGCGCCACGCCATGGTGGCATACAACACCGCGCCCACCCCCAGCGCGGCAGCGGCCACGGCCAGCCCATACACAAACCCCTGGCCCTGCGTAGCCGCGTGGTGCAGCATCCACGCCACCATGGGCGGGCCCACGATCTGCCCGATGCCATAGGCGGCGGTGAGCAGCCCCGGAAAACTGTCACCCGCCGCAGGCCACACACGCCGCGCCTCCTGCAGTGCATAGAAGGTGATGGCCGTGAACGGCAGTCCCAGCAGCAGGCTGCCCAGCGCAAACCCCGCAGGCCCCGGCCACACCAGGCTGAGCGCAATGGCCCCGGCCTGCACGATGTAAGCCGCCATCAGCAGCCAGCGCCGGTCCCACGCGGCCGGGGTGCGGGTGGTCAACGCCGCGCCCAGCGCCACACCGGCACCAAACAGCGGCCAGAACAGGTCCGGCCAGGGCGACCCGGCGGGCAGTGCTGCGCGCGCAATCACCGGCAAAAAAGTGGCGGTGACGATGTAGCCCAGCCCCGCCAGCCCGTAGGCCAGCGTGAGCCCCGCGCGCGCCCAGGGCCCATGGCCGGGGGTAGAGCCGTCCACCACAGGCCCGGAGGCTGCCGCCGACGCGGGCAAGGCCACGCCCTGCAACACCGGCCAGATGGCGGCGCACAGCCCCACACTCAGCAGGCCAAACACGCCCCAGCCCGCCGCTGCGGGCCACTGCAGGGCCACCATGGCACTGGCCGACAGGCCGGTGAGCACGATGCCCAGCCCCGGCCCACAAAAGATCAACCCGCCCAGAGCGGGCTGGCCCAGCGCCACCAGCCGCAGCATGCACCACACCGAGACGTTCAAAAACACCAGCGCACTGGCCACCCCTGCTGCAAACCGCAGCGCGGGCCAGGTGCCCGGCAGCGGCAGCGCCATGCCCAGCGTGAGCAGCACCGTGGCCGCAAGCCCCCAGCGCGCCAGCCGCGCCGCGTGCCACCGCTGGCGCGCACGGGGCGCCACCCAGGGCAGCGCCATGCAGGCCAGCGCCCCGATCAGGTACCCCAGGTAGTTGGCCGTGGCCAGCCAGCTCCCCCCCGCCAATGTGACCACGCCGTCGTGCAACATCATCGGCAGCAGCGGCGTGAAGGCAAACCGGCCTACGCCCATGGCCACCGCCAGGGCGGCCATGCCCGCCAGTGCTACGGCCAGGGGGCGGTCTTGGGGGGCGGTGCGCGGTTCCATGCAGGCGGTTTCCAGTCTATGATTCTTTTTTGAGATTTATTTTCTTTTAATCATCTCATAACAAGAATATCCATGGACCTTGCCGCACTCGAAATTTTCCGGGCCGTTGCGCAGGAAGGCAGCGTCACCCGCGCGGCCGAGCGGCTGGGCCGTGTGCAGTCCAACGTGACCACGCGCGTGCAGCAGCTGGAAGAACAACTGGGCGCCACGCTGTTTCTGCGCGAAGGCAAACGCATGGTGTTGACGCCCGCAGGAGAGTCGCTGCGCGGCTACGCCGACCGCCTGCTGACGCTGGCCGAAGAGGCCCGCCAGTCGGTGCACCCCGGCCAGCCCGGTGGCCGACTGCGCCTGGGCGCCATGGAAAGCACGGCCGCCGCACGCCTGCCGCAGCCGTTGGCCCGGTTGCATGCGCAGTGGCCCAGCCTGGTGCTGGAGCTGTCCACCGCCCCCTCGCGCCAGTTGGTGGAACAGGTGCTGGCCCACCAGATCGACTGCGCGCTGGTGGCCTGGCCGCCGCCGGGCATCGACGCCGATGCGCCGGTGGAGCACACCGCCGTGTTTGCCGAGGCCCTGCTGCTGGCCCTGCCCGCCGACCACCCGCCTGTGCACACGCCCCAAGACCTGCAGCTGGACACCCTGGCCGCATTCAGCAACGGCTGCACCTACCGCCGGATGGGCGAGGCGTACATGCAACAGAAGGACGGCAGCCCGCCGCACGTGCTGGAGCTGGCCTCGTACCACGCCATCCTGGCCTGCGTGGCCGCCGGGCGCTGCGCGGGCGTGGTGCCCCAGGCCGTGATCGACCTGATGCGCGAGCCGCCCGCGCTGCGCCTGGTGCCCCTGGCCCCCTGCAACACCGTGCTGGTGCACCGGCGCGGCTACCAGTCGCCTGCACTCGACGCGCTGCTGGCCGCATTGACCTCCAGCAAGACGCCCGACCCAGCCGCATCGACCTGACCCCACCACCCCCACGGACTGCACAAGGAGCCCCCATGCCCCCAGCCTTCACCACCCACCTGGGCCTTGCGCTGCCCATCATCCAGGGCCCCATGACCGGGTCGGACACGCCCGCGCTGGCTGCCGCCGTTTCGCAGGCCGGTGGTCTGGGCATGCTGGGCTGCGGCATGCGCTCGCCCGCCGCCATGGCCGAGGTGGCCGCCGAAGTGCGCCGCCGCACCGACCGGCCCTTTGGCATGAACCTGTTTGTGCAGGCCACGCCCACGCCCGATGACGCCACGGTGCAAGCCGCGCTGCAGCGCCTGGCGCCGTTCTATGCCGAGTTCGGCCTGGTGCCCGAACGGCCCGCACAGTGGTGTGAGGACTTCGCGGCCCAGTTCGACGCCCTGGTGGCCGCACGCCCGGCCGTGGCCAGTTTTACCTTCGGCATCCTGACGGCGGCGCAGGTGGCACGGCTGCAGGCGGTGGGTTGCACTGTGATCGGCACCGCCACCACGGTGGCCGAGGCGCAGGCCTGGGCCGCCGTGGGCGCGGACGCCGTCTGCGCATCGGGCATGGAAGCCGGGGGGCATCGTGGCACGTTCCTCACCCCCACGCAGCCCAGTGCCACCGGGGCGGCCCCATCACTGGCCGACTTTGCTGCCAGCATGGTGGGCACGCTGCCGCTGGTGGCGCAGTGTGTGCAGGCCCTCTCTATCCCGGTGATCGCTGCGGGCGGCATCATGGACGGGCGCGGCATCGCAGGCGCGCTGGCGCTGGGTGCCCAGGCGGTGCAGATGGGCACGGCGTTTCTGACCTGCCCCGAATCAGCCATTGGGCCCGCCTACCGCGAAGCGCTGACACACGCCCAGGCCACCGACACGCGCACCACCCGCATCTTCTCGGGCCGACCGGCGCGCGGCATCGTCAACCGCATGATGCAAGCGCTGCAGGCCGACGAGGCCACCGTGCCGCCCTACCCCGTGCAGAACGCACTGACCGGTGCCCTGCGCCGTGCGGCTGCGCAGGCGGGCCGGGCGGACTGCCTGTCGCTGTGGGCAGGCCAGGGCGTGGCCCAGGTGCGGCCCATGCCTGCGGCCGAGCTGGTGGCGGTGCTGGCGGGGGAACTGCAGGCAGCCAGCGCCTGACGTATGCTACGTTTTTAATAGCTTAAAGCGCCTACCCAATGGGCGCAAGCGGCCATTTTCATCAAAGCCCTGGGGCTGCCCTGTCAGTTCTTCCAGGGCAGCTCGCGAGCGGGCCCCTGAATGACTGGGGCCTGAGCATTGAGGGTTTCGCCCGCCAGCACCCGTTCGTACATGCGCAGGTAGTTGCGGGCCATGCGTTCGGCGCCAAAGTGCTCCACCACATGCTGGTGGCAGGCGCGCGGGTCAAAGCGGTTGCCCCGCACCGCCTCAGCCAGCACCGAGGCCTGGTCTGACAGTACGCCGCAGTGCACGGGCACCAGCTCCGGCAAGGCGCCGTAGGGGGTGGAAAACACCGGGCACCCAAAGTACAGGCTCTCGATCACCGCCAACCCGAACGGCTCGTGCCAGCGCACCGGAAAGATCAGCCCGCGCGAGGCGTTGAGCAGGCCCGTCTTCTGCGTGCCGCCCACCATGCCGTGGAAGTGGATCTTGCGCGACAGGGTCCAGCGAAAGCCGCGCTTGAAGTTGATGCGGTTGCCGCCCAGCACGTCCAGCTCCACCCCGGCGAGCTTGGCCACGCGGATGGCGCCGCGCACGTTCTTCACCCCCCAGGCCGCCTTGCCCAGGAAGTGGTAGTGCGAGCGCGGGCGGTCAAAGTCCACCGGGCCATAACCGGCCCAGTCCAGCCCGTTGTAGACGAACTCGCTGGAGCCATAACGCGCCGCGTGGTCGCGCGACAAAAACACCGTGTTGCGCGGCAGCGGCTTGGGCTTGCGGGCATTGCCGTGTTCGGTCACCAGGTAGGGCTTGGACAGCTCGGAGCGCGGGTTGAACTGGAAGTGCGTGATGTCCACGTCAGCCGGGATCTGGCCCTCCCAGGGCTCGTCGGGCCGGATGGGCAGCACCTGGCCGAAGTCGCAGGTCGAGCCCTCGGGCACCAGGTAGCTCACGCGGTGGCCCTGCTGCACCAGCGTCTTGCCCAGGTCCCAGATCACGCGCTCGGTGCCGCCGTAGCCATACACCGGGATGGGAGAGTTATTGACCAGCAGGATGTGCATGGCAGAGGTCCTTCAGGAAATGGCGGCGGCCTGCCCGGGCGCCTGCAGACGCTGGTGCTCGCGGCCTTGCAGGATGGCAAGCACCAGCATGCCCATGAACAGGTAAAACATGGTGCCGCTGTTGTGCCCCAAAAACACCTGGGTGGTGCCAAAGCCCATGTAGGACACGGGCAGCAGCACCCCGATCATGCGCAGGCACAGGCCCTCGGTATCCAGCACGCCCTCACTACCCGGGAACACGCGGCGCCGCGTGGGCCAGAACAGCACCAGGGGCACACCATAGAAAAACAGCAAGACCACCACGCCGGGGATGCCGCGCTTGGCAAAGATATCCAGCACCTCGTTGTGGGCGTGGCTGAAGTGCAAAACAATCGGGTGGGCCTCGCCTGCAGCCACGCGCCGCTGCTTCTCGGCCTCATAGCCGTAGCGGCCCCAGCCGGTCCAGGGGCGGTCCAGGCCCATGCGCCAGGCCAGGCCCCAGTGCGCCAGGCGCTGGCCCACCGAACTGGCCGCGTCGCCCCGCGACTCGTACTGTGTGATCTCTTGCCGCGCCTCGTCCACCCGCAGGCGCACCTCGCTGGCCTTGAAGGCCATCAGCCCGACCGCACCCGCTACGACCAACACGGCGCCCACGATGGCCAGCTTGCGCTGGCCACACCGGGCTTGCAGCCAGGCGCACAACAGCAGCGCCATCGGCAGCACCACCCAGCCCCCGCGCGACTCGGACAGCAGCGACCCCTCCAGGCCCAGCAAAATGCACACCGCCCAGCCCCCACGCTGCCACGGCTTCCAGCGGTCCCACAGCACCAGCAGCGCGACCGAGCACATCAACCCCAGCAACAGGCTGAGCCCGCCGTACTGGATGGCGTTGGTGAACCCATTGGCACGCGGCAGGTGCAGCACCATGGCCTGGTACATGCCGATCAGGCCCGCGCCGCAAGCGCCCACGGCAATACCTGCCCAGAGCCAACGCACCTGGGGGGGGTAGGCCAGCACATACAGCAGGCACGGCAGCGCCAGCAGGTATTTGGCGGGCCGGTCCAGGTTGGACCAGCTGCCCTGGGCCGGGTCAAAGTCGAGGGCCCACACACAGCCCATGGCCACGATGGAGGCAAAAAGCAGCCAGGCATCGCGCCCCGGCCGGCGCCGCAGCCACACCCCGGCGGTGGCCAGGCTGCACAACAGCAGCACCACCGCCCCCCAGGAATAGCCCGAGCGCACCCACAACGCCAGGCCCGGCACCATGAAGGCCGCCACGCCCGACAGGCGCACAAAAATTTCGTCAGCTTTGGTCAACGGCGCACGCTCTCGCTCAGTTGCTGGTGGTCATATTCCAAGGCGGCGTACCGGAAGAACGCCTCCAGCGCCACAAACAGGCAATACAGAAAACCCGCCCCGCCACACAAAAAACCCAGCCGAAACACATACAGGCGCAGGAACATGCTGGTGCCCGAGGCCAGGCCCCGCACCACGCCGCCCTTTTTGCCCGCTGCGGCCCGCTTGGCGGCGCCGAGCATCGCGTATTGGGTGAGCTTTTCCAGGCTGCCGCGCACCGTAGTGCGCGAGTAGTGCAGCAGCCGCGCCTCGATCAGGCGGCGCGGCACAGCGCCGCCGCCTGGCGGTGGCAACAGCTCGGCCTGCTCGTGCACCACGCCCGTGAACTCCCGGACCATGGCACGCACAAACAGGCGCTCGATCTGCGACTGCGAGCGGAAGTGCTTGAGCTCGTGCCCATACGCCACCATGCGCCAGCGAATGGTCCACACGGCCTGCGCGCCAGAGCGCACGATGGCCTGCAGCTCCTGGGCGAACGCAGGTGTCATCACCTCGTCGGCATCCAGAAAAAAGATGTAGTCACCCCGCGCATGAGCCAGCAGCCGGTTGCGCTGCACGGCAAAGCCCTGCCAGTCGGGGTAGCTGTGGACTTCCGCGCCCAGGCGCTGGGCCAGCGCCACGGTGTCATCGGTGCTGCCGCTGTCCACCACCAGCAGCTGGTCGGCGAACGCAGCGCTTTGCAGGCAGGCTTCAATGCGGTGCGCCTCGTTGAGGGTCAGCACCGCAACGGTCAACGTGGGCGGCGCTGATGCGCCGCCGGGTCCTGCGGGCATCAATCAATGACCGTGGAAATGCTCGCCCGCCTTCAGGCGATAGACGGTTCCGCAGTAAGGGCACTTGGCCTCGCCCGTGCGGGCCACGTCCAGGTACACCTTGGGGTGGCTGTTCCACAGCTTCATGTCGGCCTTGGGGCTGGGGCAAAAAACGCCACCCTGGGCGTTCAGGTCTTTGGCCAGGAGTTCAACGGTAGCTTGCGACATGTTCTTCAAACCTTGCTCAGCCAATGGGCGTATTTGGGATTGCGGCCACCAACGATGTCGAAGAAGGCGCTTTGGATTTTTTCGGTGATCGGGCCGCGCGATCCGCTGCCCAGCTCGATGCGGTCGAGTTCGCGGATGGGCGTGACTTCAGCGGCTGTGCCGGTGAAGAAGGCCTCATCGGCGATGTACACCTCGTCGCGCGTGATGCGCTTTTGCACGATCTCCAGGCCCAGGTCCTTGGCGATGTGGAACACGGTGTTGCGGGTGATGCCGTTCAGGGCACCGGCCGACAGGTCGGGCGTGTAGATCACGCCGTTCTTGATCACAAAGATGTTTTCGCCCGCGCCTTCAGACACAAAACCCGAGCTGTCCAGCAGCAGGGCTTCGTCGTAGCCGTCGTCCGTGGCTTCCATGTTGGCGAGGATGGAGTTGGTGTAGTTGCTCACCGCCTTCGCCTGCGTCATGGTGATGTTGACGTGGTGGCGGGTGTAGCTGCTGGTCTTGACGCGGATGCCGCGCTTCATGCCCTCTTCGCCCAGGTAGGCACCCCAGGCCCAGGCGGCCACCATCAGGTGGATCTGGTTGCCCCTGGGGGAAACGCCCAGCTTTTGCGAGCCGATCCAGGTCAATGGGCGCAGATAGCAGGATTCGAGCTTGTTTTCGCGCACCACGGCCTTCTGTGCTTCGTTCACTTCTTCTTTGGTGAACGGGATCTTCATGCGCAGGATCTTGGCGCTGTTGAAGAGGCGGTCGGTGTGCTCTTCCAGGCGGAAGATCGCCGTGCCATTGGCCGTGTTGTAGGCGCGCACGCCTTCAAAGGCGCCGCAGCCGTAATGCAGGGTGTGGGTCAGCACGTGGATCTTGGCGTCGCGCCAATCGACCATCTGGCCGTCCATCCAGATCTTGCCGTCACGGTCGGCCATCGAGGGAACTACGGGGCTCATGGGTGTCCTTTGGTTGCTGTGGGTCGCAAAACCAGGATTTTACGGGGCGGCGGGGGGCGCGCCTTCACCGTCAGCGGCGGGGTTGTCCTGGGGGCGGACCAGGGTCCATGCCACCAGCTTGCCCTGCTGAAACTCGCAGGTCACGTGCGAGCGGGTGCCGTCGGTCCAGCGGTAGACCTCAGGCTGCGCGTTTTCGGCCGACACGCGCTCACCCAGGGCCTGGGTCATGGCTACCACGTGCATGAGGTTCACGCCCTTGGACAGCCGGGCGTTGAGCATCACGGCGCTGCCCACGTACCCGATGGGTCGCTTGGCGGCCTTTTGCATCACGCTCATCAGCCGCGTGAAGTGCAGCAGCCCCCACATGAGCAACCCGCCGACCACGGCAGCCACCCCGGCCCAGCCGTAGGCATAAAAACCAAACCCGATCAGGGCTACCGCCCCCAGGGGCACCAGGATATTGCGCAAGTTCATAGGTCGAGATTGTCTTATGGCGCCATGGGCACGGCGCTGTGGGCATTGCGTAGATGCGGTTTACAGCCCGCGCACCACGTTCATGGCCTCTTCCACCCGCTCCACGGCGTGGATGGTCAGCCCTTCGATGGGTTTTTTGGGCGCATTGGCCTTGGGCACCACGGCCACGCTGAAGCCCAGCTTGGCGGCTTCCTTCAGGCGCTCTTGCCCACGCGGTGCGGGGCGCACTTCACCGGCCAGCCCCACCTCACCAAAGGCCAAGAAACCGCGCGGCAACGCCTTGCCGCGCAGGCTGGAGGTGATGGACAACATCACCGCCAGGTCGGCAGCAGGCTCGCTGATGCGCACGCCACCCACCGCATTCACAAACACGTCCTGGTCCATACACGCCACCCCCGCATGGCGGTGCAGCACGGCCAGCAGCATGGCCAGGCGGTCCTTGTCCAGGCCCACCGACAGGCGCCGGGGGCTGGGGCCGCCGCTGTCGACCAGCGCCTGAATCTCCACCAGCAGCGGGCGTGTGCCCTCCAGCGTCACCATCACGCAGCTGCCGGGCACGGGCTCGGAATGCTGGCTCAAAAAGATGGCGCTCGGGTTGCTCACGCCCTTGAGGCCCTTTTCGGTCATCGCAAATACGCCAATCTCGTTGACGGCGCCAAAGCGGTTCTTAATGGCCCGCACCAGCCGAAACTGGCTGTGCGTGTCGCCTTCGAAGTACAGCACCGTGTCCACCATGTGCTCCAGCACGCGCGGGCCAGCCAGCGCACCTTCCTTGGTCACATGGCCGACCAGGATCACAGCGATGCCCGTGCTCTTGGCCATGCGCGTGAGGTGGGCCGCGCATTCGCGCACCTGGGCGACCGAGCCCGGCGCGCTGGTGAGCTGATCGGAGTAAGTGGTCTGAATGGAGTCGATGACGACCACGGACGGTTGTGTGGCCTCGACGGTCGCCAGGATCTTTTCGAGCTGGATCTCGGCCAGCAGCTGCACCTGGCTGCCGTCGATGCCCAGGCGGCGCGAGCGCAGCGCCACCTGCGCTCCACTCTCCTCACCCGTCACATACAGCGTGGGCAGGCCCGCGCGCTGCAGCGCGTCCATGGCCTGCAGCAGCAGGGTGGATTTGCCAATGCCCGGATCGCCGCCTATGAGCACCACGCCGCCTTCCACAATGCCGCCGCCCAG
The DNA here is from genome assembly GCF_028680575.1 of Acidovorax benzenivorans. Classification (GTDB taxonomy): domain Bacteria; phylum Pseudomonadota; class Gammaproteobacteria; order Burkholderiales; family Burkholderiaceae_C; genus Acidovorax; species Acidovorax benzenivorans. The sequence goes on from NZ_JAPCKI010000001.1 coordinate 76,666, forward strand.
CACGCGGTCCAGCTCGTCAATGCCGCTGGGGGTGCGCGCCACATCCTGGGCCTCGATGGCGGCCAGCGGCAGGACGGGTTGCGCGTTGGCCAGGCCCGCGTAGCCTTGTGGCGTGCTCAGGCGGTTCTTGCCCGGCCCGGCCTCGGCCACCTGTTCGATCAGCGTGTTCCAGGCGCCGCAGGACGGGCATTTGCCCAGCCAGCGCGGGCTGGAGCCGCCGCACTCGGTACAGATGAACGTGGTTTTTTCTTTGGCCATGGCAGATAACGGTAGGGAGCCCCGAGTGGGGCAGCCGACGACTATAGCGGCCGCGGCGGACGCGCCCACAGGCACTGGCAACAGCCCGTACGATGGCGGGCTTGGCAACGCCGCATGGAGTTCAGATTGCAGACACCCACCAACCGCTTCAAACAGGCCATGGCCCAGGGCCAGGCGCAAATTGGCCTGTGGCTCGGGCTGGCCGACGCCTACAGCACCGAAATCCTTGCGGGCACCGGTTACGACTGGCTGCTGGTCGATGGAGAACATGCGCCCAACGACCTGCGCTCCATCCTGCACCAGCTGCAGGCCATTGCCAGCGCGGCCAGCGCCCTGCCCCCCGGCGCGCAAGCGCCCCACCCCATTGCGCGTGTGCCCGTGGGCGACACGGCCCTCATCAAACAGTACCTGGACATCGGCGCACAAACCCTGCTGGTACCCATGGTGGACACCGCCGAGCAGGCGCAGCAGTTGGTGCGCGCCACGCGCTATGCCCCCGAAGGCGTGCGCGGCATGGGCAGCGCCCTGGCCCGCTCGTCGCGCTGGCAAGCCTACCCCCAGTATGTGCATGAGGCCAACCAGCAGGTCTGCCTGCTGGTGCAGGCCGAAACGGTGGAAGCCATGGCCAACCTGGACACGATTGCCGCCACGCCCGGTGTGGACGGCGTGTTCATCGGCCCGGCCGACCTGTCGGCTTCCATGGGCCACCCCGGCAACCCAGGGCACCCTGACGTACAGGCCGCCATCCACGACGGCATCACCCGCATCCTGCGGGCGGGCAAGGCGCCAGGCATTCTGGCCACCACCGAATCCCAGGCGCGCCAGTGGCTGGCGGCGGGTGCACTGTTTGTGGCCGTGGGCGTGGACACCATGCTGCTGGCCAGTGCTGCGCAGGATTTGTTGGCGCGCTTTCGCACCGGCACCGGGGGCACGCCATCGCGCCCTGCGGGCTACTGAAGCACTCAAAACAAACGCACAAGACGCCACTCACACCGATTCATCACAACACTTACCGCAAGACAAAGGCACTACCACCATGAAAGTTTGTATTTACGGCGCGGGCGCCATCGGCGGCTGGCTGGGCGTGGCCCTGGCGCAAGCGGGCCACCCGGTGAGCATGGTGGCGCGTGGCGACACGCTGCGCGCCCTGCAGGCCGAGGGGCTGCGTCTGCGGCGCCCCGATGGCACGCTGGCGCAGGTGGCTGTCACCGCCCACAACGATCCGGCGGCACTGGGCGTGCAGGACCTCGTCGTGGTGGCCGTCAAGGCCCCCGGCCTGCCCGACGTGGCGCGTGCCATGGCGCCACTGATCGGTCCCGATACCATCGTGCTCACCGCCATGAATGGCGTGCCGTGGTGGTTCCTCGACGGCTTTGGCGGCGCTGCGCAGGGCCATGCCCTCGAATCCGTGGACGCGGGCGGCGTGATTGCCCAAGCCATCCCGGCGCGCAATGTGGTGGGTAGCGTGGTGCATACCAGCTGCTCGCTGGAGGCACCGGGTTTCGTCAAACAACATTTCGGCAACCGCCTCATCGTGGGCGAGCCCGATGGCAGCCGCAGCCAGCGCCTGCAAGCGCTGGCCGACACGCTGCAGCGCGGCGGCATCGATGTGGAGGTGAGCGACTGCATCCAGCGGGACATCTGGTTCAAGCTGTGGGGCAACCTGACCATGAACCCGATCAGCGCCCTGACCGGAGCCACCACCGACCGCATCCTGGACGACGATCTGGTGCGCGGCTTTGTCAGCGCCGTGATGCTGGAGGCCAAGGCCATTGGCGACAAGCTGGGCCTGCCGATTGACCAGCAGCCCGAAGACCGCCACGCCGTCACGCGCAAGCTGGGTGCGTTCAAGACCTCGATGCTGCAGGACGTGGAGGCGGGCAAGCCCATGGAGATCGATGCGCTGGTGGGCGCCGTGCGCGAACTGGGGCAGATCACCCACACGCCCACGCCCCACACCGACGCGCTGCTGGGCCTGGTGCGGCTGATGGCACGCACACGCGGCCTGTACTGAACCAATTTTAGTCAAATAGGCCGCTGGCGCCCGTGCAATAAGCGCTAACAGCTATTCAATTTATAGCAAACAAACCATGACCACTCTCACGCTGTACTACACCCCCGGCACCTGCGCGCAGGCAGTGCGCATCGCTCTGGAAGAAGCTGGGGCCCCCTACACACTGGCCCGCGTGGACTTTGCGGCGGGCCAGCAGCGCACGCCCGAGTACCTGGCCGTGAACCCCAAGGGCCGCGTGCCCGCGCTGGCCACGCCCCACGGCACCTTGACGGAAACCACGGCACTGCTGGCCTATGTGGCGCAGAGCTTCCCCGAGGCACGCCTGGCGCCCACCGATGCCCACGGATTTGCGCGACTGCAAGAGTTCCACAGCTACCTCGCGTCCACGGTGCACATCGCCCATGCCCACCGCCCCCGCGCCAGCCGCTGGGCCGACGAGCCCGAGGCCCAGGCCGCCATGCAGCGCAAGGTGGCGCAGAACATGACCGACTGCTTCAACCTCATCGAACACCACTACCTGCCGCCTGCGGACCAGGGCCCCTGGGTGATGGGCGAGCAGTACACCGTGGCCGACGGCTATCTGTTCACCATCGGCACCTGGCTGCACAGCGATGGCGTGGACATTGCCCAGTTCCCGAAGGTGTTTGCGCACACGCAGCGCATGCTGGAACGGCCTGCGGTGCAGCGCGCGCTGGCCTGACACGTTCGGCCATCGCCATAGAAAAAGCCCCGGTGCTTTGGCAGCACCGGGGCTTTTGGTTGGCACCTGCAATCAATTGACCTTGAGGTAACGCCAGTCGATGCGGTTGTCCGCGCGATGGATGATGTCCACCTTCTTCGTGGCAGCCCAAGGGATCACCTGGTTGTACAGCGGGATGTGCGAGACCAGCTCGTGCTCCTTGATCAGCGCCTGCTCGATCAGCTGGTTGCGTGTGGTGGCGTCGGTTTCCTTCTTCACGCGCTCAATCAGTGCGTCGATCTGCGGGTCAGAGAAACGGCCCAGGTTGAAGTTGCCATCGCCCCCCGCACCCGTCGTGCGCACCAGCGACTGCAGGCTGTAGAACGCGTCGAACGTGGGCACGCCCCAGCCCAGTAGGTAGATGCTGGCTTCGTTGCGCTGGATCATCGGGAAATAGGTGGCAAACGGCAGCGAGCGCAGCTTGGCCTTCACGCCCACCTTGGCCCACTGCGAGGTGATGGCCTGGCACAGCTGTTCGTCGTTGATGTAGCGGCCCGCGCTGCAGGCAAAGTCCACTTCAAACCCGTTGGGGTAGCCCGCATCGGCCAGCAGCTTTTGTGCGGCCTTGGCGTCGTAGGGGTAGCGGACATCGGCCTTCTTGCTCCAGCCATTGACCTGGTTGGCAATCAGCGTGCCCGTGGGCTGCGCCAGGCCGCGCAGCACCACGCGCTGGATGGACTGGATATCGATCGCCTGGTACAGCGCCTTGCGCACGCGCAGGTCCTTGAGCGGGTTCTTGCCCTTCACGTCCGAGCCGGGCAGCTCGTCGCGGAACTGGTCGAGACCCAAAAAGATGGTGCGGTACTCCGGCCCTTCCAGCACCTGCAGATTGGGCGTCTGCTTGATGCGCGAGAGGTCTTGCAGGCTGGGGTCGATCACAAAATCCACCTCACCCGACAGCAGCGCCGCCGTGCGCGTGGCATCGGCCTTGATGGGGGTGTAGACGATCTCGGTCAGGTTGGTGGGGTACTTGCCCTTGCCCCACCAGTGGGGGTTGGGCTCCAGCACCACGCGCTGGTCGGGTGCCCACTGCTTGAGCTGGTAGGGGCCGGTGCCCAGCGCGTTGCGGTGGGCAAAGTTCTCGTCCTTGGTCTTGATGTCCTTGGGTTCGACCGATTTGTTCTTCTCGGCCCAGGCCTTGCTCATGATGCGCAGCTCGGTGAGCTGGTTCACCAGCACCGGGTTGGGCAGGTCGGAGTGGATATCGATGGTGTAGGCATCGACCTTTTCCACGCGGTCAATGCCCTGCGTGTAGACAGCGAAGTTGGAGCTTTTGGCCTTGGCGCGCTCCAGCGAGAATTTGGCGTCGTCGGCCGTGAACTCGCTGCCGTCGCTGAACTTCACGCCCTTGCGCAAAGTCAGGCGCAGCTGCGTGGGCTTGATGAGCTTCCACTCGGTGGCAAGCGAAGGCTCGGGCTTGAAGGTCTTGCTGTTGTATTCGACCAGCGTGTCGTACACCGCGCCGTGCATGGTGTTATTGGGGCCCACGTTCTGGGCATGGATATCCCAGGTGGAAATGTCTACCGAGCGGGACCAGCGGAAGGTGGCGGACTGTGCGGCCAGGGGCAGGGCAGCGGCAACGGCGACTGCGAGCAGGAGGTGTTTAAAGCGCATGGGTACAAGGATAGGCAAAAAGGCCAAAGAATGCTGAATGGCCGCACTATCCCCCAAGCGGCTCCGCGTGGGAACGAACTTATCGTTCTTAGCTTAGACCCATCACCCCTGCCAGCACCAGCATGGTGGTGGCCGTCACCGCATCCAGCACCCGCCAGGCACCGGGTGTGGCAAACAGCGGCGCCAGCCACCGGGCGCCCAGGCCCAGCAACAAGAACCACAGTGCGCTGGCCAACGAGCCGCCCGCCGCAAACAGCGCACGGCCCCAGGCCGGGTACGGCGTGGCCATGGTGCCCAGCAGCACCACGGTGTCCAGGTAGACATGCGGATTGAGCCAGGTCAGCGCCACCACGGTGGCCAGCGTGGTGCGCAGGCTGGCGCCGGGGCCGCTGGTGGCGACCAGCAACTGGCCTGGGCGCAAGGCGCGCGCGGCTGTCTGCGCGGCGTAAACAAACAAAAACAAGGCACCCGCCCAGCGCATGAACTGCGCCCACTCGGGCTGGGCCAGCAGCACACCGCCCATGCCCCACACGCCCACCTGCAGCAGCACCGCGTCCGACAGCGCACACACCAGCACCACGGGCATCACATGCTCGCGCCGTAGGCCCTGGCGCAGCACAAACGCGTTCTGCGCGCCAATGGCCATGATGAGCATGGCGGTGGAAGTGAAACCGTGAACGAAGGCAGTGGAGACCATGGGCCCGGATTCTGGCCAAGGGCCTGCGTTGACGCCAGCTATACTTTTTAACGATCCGTCAAAATGGCTAACCACCCATGCAACTCGACTCCGCCCAGCTCAACGCGTTTGCCACAGTGATCGATGAGGGCAGCTTCGAGCGCGCGGCGGCCGTGCTGCATGTCACACGCTCGGCGGTGTCGCAGCGCATCAAGCTGCTGGAAGAGCGTGTGGGCCAGGTGCTGGTGCGCCGCGCCACGCCCTGCACGCCCACCGAGGCCGGGCAGGCGCTGTACCGCCACGCGCGTGAGGTGGCACTGAGCGAGGCCGATGCGCTGGCCACCATTGGCGGCGGGCAGCACAGCACCACGCGGCTGGCGATTGGTGTGAATGCCGACTCGCTGGCCACGTGGTTCCCCCACGCCATGGCGCAGGCGGCCGAGGGGCAGTCCATTACCTTCGACATCCATGTGGAAGACCAGGACCATTCGGCCAACCTGCTGCGCGAAGGCCGCGTGATGGCCGCCGTGACGGCCGACCCCCAGCCCGTGCAGGGCTGCCAGGTGCTACCGCTGGGCACGCTGCGCTACCGCGCGCTCGCCAGCCCTGCGTTCATGGAACGCCACTTTGCCCAAGGGGTGAACGCCGCCACTTTGGCGCAGGCGCCCATGCTGGTGTTCAACCGCAAGGATGCGCTGCAGGCGCGTTTTGTGGGCCGCATCACGCGCCACAAGCTGGCGCCGCCCGTGCACTGGCTGCCCGAGGCGCATGCATTCGTCAAAGCCACGCGCGCCAGCCTGGGCTGGGGCATGACGCCCGACCCGCTGGTGGAGGATGACCTGAAGACAGGTGCCCTGGTCGAGCTGATTGCGAACAAGCCCGTGGATGTGCCGCTGTACTGGCAGTGCTGGCGCCTGAACGTGCAGGCGCTGCAGCACGTGACGCAGGCGGTGCAGAAGGCGGCGGCCCTGACGCTGCTGCGCTGAGAGCAAAGTAACGAGCGCCGACTACGCAGCGCTCGCCAGGTCCTCGTGGTGATCCGCCGCGCCGCGCTTCCAATAGGCGGAGATGCGCATGCGTTTCGGGTCCACACCCGGCTTGGCCAGCACTGCACGGCGCACAGCGGCCATGTCGCTGTGTTCGCCCGCAGCCCACACAAAGCCAGCGCCGGCGGGCAGCGCCAGGGCTTCGACGGCGGCAGGCAGCGCGCTCACCCACTGCAGATCCACCTGCGCCGCACTCGCCAACACCCGCTGGTCGGCCGGGTTGTTCAGTTGTATGCGCACGGTGGCCGCCGCGCTGGCGGGCAACTCGGCCAGGCGGCGGGCAATGGCGGGCAGCGCGGTTTCGTCGCCCAGCAGCCAGTGCCAGTCAAACCCGGTAGGCACCACCATGCTGCCGCGCGGCCCGGCAATGCCCACCCACTGGCCGACAGCGGCACTGGCGGCCCAGTCGGTGGCCGGGCCGGCGTCGTGCAGGGCCACTTCGATGTCCAGCTCGCCCGCAGCGGCGTCAAAGCGCGCAGGGGTGTAGTCGCGCAGCGTGGGGCGCGGGCCGTCAAACACGGGGCGGCCGTCCTGCAGCGTGGGCAAGGTGGGGCGGTCTTGCCCGGGCGAGGGAAGGATGAGCTTGAGGTGGTCGTCAAACCCGGCGCTGACAAACCCTGCCAGCTCGGGGCCGGCCAGGGTCAGCCGCACAAAGCCGGGGCTGACCTGGGTGCGGCGCACCACCTGAAGGTGGCGGCCCTGCAAAGGGTGGCGAATGCGCTCAATGGCGAGGGAGGGGGCCGTGGCGGCCAGGGGCAGAGGTGCGTTCATGGCGTAAAATGTTGATTTAATCAACTAAATCATCCGCCATTCAGTTGACTTTGTCAACCGATAGCCACGCCATGCCCCCACGCGCCCGCCCCGATGTGTTTGAAGCCCTGCACGACCTGATGCACGCCTACCGAGCGCGCATGGTGCGCGCCATGACCTCCGTGCACCCGGACCTGACCTTCAACGAGGTGCGCGCGCTGAACTTCATTGGCCGCCACCCCGGCGCCACGCAGAAAGAGCTGGTGCGCCACAGCGGCGCCGACAAGGCCCAGGTGGCGCGCATGCTGGGCCTGCTGCAGGACAAGGGCTGGCTGGAGCGCCAGCCGCACGCCGAGGACCGGCGCAGCCTGTGCCTCACGCTGAGCGCCGAGGGCCAGGCGCTGTACCAGGCGCTGCAGACCGCGCGGCAGACCCTGTCGGCCCAGGTGCTGGCGGGCTGCGACGACGCCACCCAGGCACAGCTGCTGGCCCTGCTGGCGCGGGTGCGGGCCAACCTGGATGCGCTGCCGCCTGTGGAGCCCGGCGAAGTCTGCGGCCACGGCGCGGGCCGGTCCCCCCGGTAGGGGCGGCTCAGGGGGTTTCAGACGCTTTTGAAACGTTTTCGACCCCATGCGCTAGTGCTACATGCCTTAGCAGCTATCAAAAATAGAGCAATTCACCGCCCCTGGATCACCCGCAATGCCTCGGGCAGCGAATGCACATGGGGCAGGAAGTGGTCAATGGTGGCGCCCAGCAGCACAGCGCAGACCAGCGCCCCCAGCAGCGGCTTCCAGGTCAGGCGCACGGCGGCGCCCAGCCAGCCTTCGCGCTCCACCCCCACCGCTGCGCGGGCCGTGGCCACCGAGAAGGCAATCTCCACCGCCACCGTGAGCAGCACGTCCCAGCCAAAGAACAGCATGGCGAGCGAGCCCGCGCCCAGGACCAGCGCCGCGCCGATGAGAAAGATGGCCACCACGGGCACGACCACCACGGCGCCCTCGTCGGCGCTGCCCAGCGCATCGGCCGCGCCCCCGGCAATATCGCCCAGCACGCTGGAGTCGCTGCCCGAGCCCCCGCTAGACAGGCCCTGCGTCCACCCGCCGCCAAAATCGCCCGATGCGCCACCGCCGCCAAAGTCGCCACCACCCGTGCGCGGCAAGGGCACCTGGCCGCCGCTCCCACCGGCTGGCGGGCCATTGCCACTGGGCCAGGAGATGTCGGGCAATTCCACACTACTGCCGTCGCCGGACGGCCCGTCCCGCCGCACCAGCCGCGCCGCCCAGGCGCGCAGCACCAGCAGATAGCCAACGTAGCCCACCGACAACGTGACCAGGTACCGCAGCGCCAGCGAATCCACGCCCAGCACCATCTGCAGGTGCGAGGTGGTCCACATCAGCAGCAGCGTGAAGCTGCCGATCAGCAGCCCATGCCAGCGCAGGCTGTAGCGCTGCTGCAGGGTGCGCGCCACCGCGCCGTGGTGCGGCATGCGCACCGAGCGCCAGGTGGAACTGCTTTTTTTCTTGGAGCCAGAGGAGTTGCTGCGGGGTGTGGCCATGGAAGGAGCGCGCTGCGCGCGGTGGCAAACAGACGGCGCCATTTCACACCAGTTTGCGGCCACCCCGCGCGCAGACTGCCCCCGCTGCGTGAACTTCTGCGCGAACCGCAGGGGCAGACAGACAGGGAGGGAGGACGTCAGGCCCCGCCGTCCACCACCACCGGCACGCGCTGCGCCAGGGCACACATCAGTTCATAGCCCACAGTGCCTGCCGCCTGCGCCACCTCGTCGATGGACAAAACGACTCCATTGCTGGCACGCCCCCAGAGCGTGACCTCGCTGCCAAAGCCCACGTCCACACCCGCTTGTTGCAGGGGGGTCAGGTCCACCGTCACCATGTCCATGCTCACCCGCCCCACCAGGCGCGTGCGCACGCCGTTCACCAGCACCGGGGTGCCGGTATCGCAGTGGCGCGGGTAGCCGTCGGCATAACCACAGGCGGCGATGCCGATGGTGAGCGGGCCGTCGGCCGTGAAGCGCGAGCCATAGCCCACGGTGTCGCCCGCCTGCAGCTGCTGCACGCCGATCAGGCGCGTGGCCAGGGTCATGGTGGGCTGCAGGTTCCAGTGGCTGGCGTTGTGCTCGGGGAAGTCGGGGGCGCTGCCATACACCACGATGCCCGCGCGCACCCAGTCGGCGCGCACGCCCACGTTCTGCGCGTGGCGCAGCGTGGCGGCGCTGTTGCTCAGGCTGCGCTCGCCGGGCAGGTCTTGCGCGGCGGCGGTAAAGGCCGCCATCTGGTGCGCGATGCCACGGGGGCCGTCGGCGTCGCTGAAGTGGGTCATGAACGAGATCTCGTCCACCTGCGGCAGCGCGTTCAGCCGGGCCCAGGCGCTGCGGTAGCGCTGGGGCGTGAAGCCCAGGCGGTTCATGCCCGAGTTCATCTTGAGGAACACCCGGTGGGGCACCTGCGTCTTGTGGGCGGCCAACATGTCGATCTGCTCGTCGCAGTGCACCGCATGCCACAGGCCCAGGCGCGAGCACAGCTCCAGGTCGCGCGGCTCGAACACGCCTTCGAGCAGCAGGATGGGCCCGCGCCAGCCCAGGTGGCGCACGCGCTCGGCCTCGGCCAGGTCCAGCAGCGCAAAGCCGTCGGCGCCGCGCAGGCCTTCGTACACCCGCTCAATGCCGTGGCCATAGGCATTGGCCTTGACCACCGCCCACACCTTGGCGTCCGGCGCCGACTGGCGCACACGCTCCAGGTTGTGATGCAGGGCCGTGGTGTGGATGGTGGCAGCAATGGGACGGGGCATGGGACAGACCTGATGGAGCGAGGGATTTACCGGGGGACCAGCGCCGGATTCTGGCACTGTGGCCGTTTATCCGCGTGATATAACCGCCTGTCCCTCGCTACGATTCCTCACATTTACCAGGGCATCAGCCGAACTGATGCACCCACCAGCCATTCGATGAAGCGCGGTTTCTACACCATCATGTCGGCGCAGTTTTTCAGCTCGCTGGCCGACAACGCACTTTTCGTAGCCGCTGTGGAACTCCTGCGCACCGGGGGCGCCCCCGAGTGGCAGCGCGCGGCCCTGGTGCCCATGTTCGCGTTGTTCTATGTGGTGTTGGCGCCCTTCGTGGGCGCCTTTGCCGACGCGCTACCCAAGGGCAAGGTCATGTTTGTCAGCAACGCCATCAAGGTGGCGGGTTGCCTGATGATGCTGTTTGGCTCGCACCCGCTCATGGCCTACGCCGTGGTCGGCCTGGGGGCTGCGGCCTACTCGCCCGCCAAGTACGGCATCCTGACCGAGCTGTTGCCCGCGTCCCAGCTTGTCAAGGCCAACGGCTGGATCGAGGGCCTGACCATTGCATCCATCATCCTGGGTGTTCTGCTGGGCGGCCAACTGGTGGGGCAGCAGCTGTCGGGCATGCTGCTGGGCTTTGACTTCCCCGTGGTCAACACCGGGGTGGACACCCCCGCCGAGGCCGCCATTGCAGCGCTGATCTTCGTATACGCCCTGGCCGCCTGGTTCAACACCCGCATCCCGCACACCGGCGTGGAGATGCGCCCCCTGCGCGCCGACCCGTCGCGCAGCGTGGTGGCCAACACGCTCAACCTGCTGCCCGACTTCTGGGCCTGCAACAGCCGCCTGTGGCGCGACAAGCTCGGCCAGATCTCGCTGGCCACCACCACCCTGTTCTGGGGCGCCGGGGGCAACCTCAAGTTCATCGTGCTGGCCTGGGCCGCCGTGGCCCTGGGCTACAACACCACGCAGGCCTCGGCCCTCACCGGTGTGGTGGCCATCGGCACCGCCGTGGGCGCCGTGGTGGCATCGATGCGCATGCGCCTGGACATGGCCACCCGCGTGATCCCGCTGGGCATTGCCATGGGGCTGCTGCTGATTCTGATGGTGTTCATCAGCAACATCTGGCTGGCCATTCCCTTCCTCATCGTGCTGGGCGGCCTGGGCGGCTACCTGGTGGTGCCCATGAACGCGCTGCTGCAGCACCGGGGCCACAACCTCATGGGTGCAGGCCGGTCGATTGCGGTGCAGAACTTCAACGAGCAGGCCTGCATCCTGGGGCTGGGGGCGTTCTACAGCCTGTCGCTCAAGCTGGGCCTGTCGGTGTTTGGCGCCATCACCACCTTCGGGCTGGTGGTGGCGGGCATCATGTGGGTCATCCGGCGCTGGCACCAGCGCAACTGCGTGAACCACCGCGACGAAGTGAACCACTTGCTGGACATCGCGCGGCACGATACGCACCATTGACTCCTGATTGCGAAGCCCCCCTGTGCGGCTTCGCCGCTTCCCCCGACGGGGACGCACCCGGTGGCCTGGAGCTACTGAAGGCTCCCCCTGAGCCGCTGCGCGTCTTCCCCCTCTCTCGCTGCGCGGGAGGGGGACGCACCCAGTGGCCTGGCAAAGCCAGTTCCACGGGTGCACCGGCCTTGGGGCGTGCCAGTTTTAACGGCTGTGCGGCACGGAACTATTTGCTACATAATTTATAGCTATTAGCGCATACCCATCAAGCGCTATAGCCCTTTTTATTCTCAATGCACTCTCCGCTCCCCTTCGCCGCCCTGCTGTTCAACGCCTTTGTCTGGGGCCTGGCGTGGTGGCCGTTTCAGCACATGCACCAGGCGGGGCTACACCCCTTGTGGGCCACGGCCTGCATGTATGCGGTGGTGCTGCTGGCGTTGCTGGCGTGGCGCCCAGGCATCTTGCAGCAGGTGCGCGCGCATCCGCAGCTGTGGCTGCTGGCACTGGCCTCGGGCCTGAACAACGTGGCCTTCAACTGGGCCGTGACCATTGGCGACGTGGTGCGCGTGATCCTGCTGTTCTACCTGATGCCCGCCTGGGCCGTGCTGCTGGCCTGGCGCATTCTGGGCGAGCGCCCCACGCCCGCGGCGCTGCTGCGCCTGGCGCTGGCCTTTACTGGCGTGGTGCTGGTGTTGCTGCCTGCGGGTGCCCCCGCATCACGCCTGCTGCAGAACCTGTCGCTGGCCGACGGACTGGCACTGCTGGGCGGCTTCATGTTCGCACTCACCAACGTCACACTGCGCCGCCTGCATACCGTGCCAGGGCCCGCACGCATGTTCTCGATGTTTGGCGGCTGCATGCTCATGGCGCTGGCCGTGGCCAGCATTGGCCTGCAAGTGGGCGTGGTGGAGCCCTTCCCCGCCGTCAACAGCACCTGGGTCGTTACCGGCCTGCTGCTGGCCGGGGTGCTGATGCTGGGCAACTGGGCGCTGCAATTTGGCGCCGCCCGCCTGGCGGCTGGCACCACGGCGCTGGTGATGCTGTCAGAGGTGATGTTTGCCAGCGTGTCATCGGCCCTGCTCGGCGCGGCCACGCTCGACACGCGCACCGTGCTGGGGGGGGCGCTGATCCTGCTGGCGTCTCTGCTGGCAGCGCTGCAGTTTCGCCGCCCGGGCGCCACGGCCCATTGAGCGGTCCGCGGCCGCACGCTGATCGGCGGCAAGGGCTACCATGGCCCGTCATCCCAACCCCGGAGGTTCCGCATGCCCACCAGCATCTACGACTTTGAAGCCCAGCAGATGAACGGCAAGACCGTGCCCTTGTCGCAGTACGAAGGCAAGGTGCTGCTCATCGTCAACACCGCCAGCGCCTGCGGCTTCACGCCCCAGTTTGGTGGGCTGGAAGAGCTGCACAAGGAATACGCCGACAAAGGCCTTGTCGTTCTGGGCTTCCCCTGCAACCAGTTCGGCGCCCAGGACCCCGGCAGCAACGACGAGATCGCCAGCTTCTGCCAGCTGAACTACGGCGTGAGCTTTCCGATGATGGCCAAGATCGACGTGAACGGCGCCAACGCCTCGCCCCTGTACCAGTGGCTCACCGCCGAGGCCCCCGGCCTGCTGGGCAGCAAGGCCATCAAGTGGAACTTCACCAAGTTCCTCGTCGGCAAAGACGGCCACGTGATCCGCCGCTATGCGCCACAGGATGCGCCGAAGAAGCTGGCGGGGGATATTGAGGCGGCGCTGGCGGGTTGAGAGGGGGACCCGCCCCGAAATACCGATTTCAGCACCGGGGGCGCTGATGTACACGCTGTGTGGGCACCAATCTGCGCTGCAACGGCCATTTGCGGCCTCGAGCAGACATTGACTTGATTGGAGAACCGATGGGATGGATCTGGATTGGCCTCGGTGCAATATTGCTCTGGATGGGATGGGATGCCGTCGGCAGGCTTAGGACAAAACGCCTGTCAAACCGTGAGATAGCGGAGCGGGTTTACGGTGCTGGCGCTCCAGAACTACCTGAGCACCTTGAGCTTCGAGTAAGAACAAGTTGGCTAATTCAAGGCTCTTCGCTTGCCTCGCTCATGGGGCTTGTCTTCTGCGCTTGCGGATTGGCATGTATCGTCGGCGGCATCGCGCTTATCTTGGAGTAGCTCGCCGGGAAAAGATGTCAGCTTCGGGCCCATCCCCGTCTTCTGGCGTTTCTCCCCTCAGGTATTTGCCACTGCTCCCGGCGTAGTCCCCCCCTCCGCCGGTCGCCCCTCCATCTCCCCCTCCACCTTGCGCAGCAAGTCCGCCAGGGTCTTGCCGGGCTCCTGGCGGAACTGTTCGTCCAGCACGGTGATGGCCGAAATGCGGTCGATGCGGAAGCCGCGAAAGTCGTTGCGCAGCTCGCACCAGGCCGACAGTGTCCAGACCTTGCCCCAATAAAAGCAGCCCAGCGGGCGCAGGCGGCGCAGGCTGGGGCGGCCATTGACGTCGGCGTAGTCGATCTGCACCACGTGGCGGCTGTGCACTGCCTCGCGCAGGGTTTGCAGGGTAGCCTGCACGCGCGGGTCCGGGCCCACAGACGGCGCATACAACGCCTGCGCCTCGGCCGCTACACGTGCGGCCGGGGGCAGCACCGACAGAATTTTGCCCAGCGCCCCTTCCACCTCGCGGGCCAGTCCAGCGTCGAGCCAGGTCTGGGCCAGACGTGCGGCCGCCACCAGGGCGTTGGCCTCGCCTTGGCTGAACATCAGTGGCGGCAACTCAAAGCCCGCGCCCAGGCGGTAGCCCACACCGGCCTCGCCCTCAATGGGCACGCCCTGGTGCTGGAGGTCCGCCACATCGCGGTAGATGGTGCGGACCGAGACTTCGAGCCGCTCGGCCAGGAAGGCGGCCGTGGACAGGCGCCGCCCACGGATGAGCTGGACGATCTGAAAAAGGCGGTCGGCGCGGCGCATGGGCGGGATGGATTTACGGTTTTTGGCTGCTACCGCTTGATCTATAAGCGCTATCAGCTATTAAATATATAGCAACCATGCGTAAGCCAGCGAGTGCCACTATGCAGCACCACCCCGGCGCCCCCGGCGAGCGGTGGCAACAGGGCGGTACCCCGGCCCATCCTGCACACGCAGTAGGCGGCCTTGCTGCACGACCACGTGGCCTTCAGCCTCCAGGCGTTCCATCTGACGCTCAACCCCGCCAGGATACTTGGGGTTGAGACTGCCATCGGCCTTGAGCGTGCGCCAGTATGGCGTGGGCGCGGTATCGCCCGCGCGCTCGGCCTCGTCGGCCGCACGAGCCACCAGCGTGGCAAAGATGCCCGTGGTCACCACGCAGCCCGCGTTCACCCCCTGCGCCACCGCCAGCTCGGCCGCAAGGGCCCGCACAGTCATGAGCTGCCCTGGCGGGATGCGGCGCATGGCAGCGTCTACGTCTTGCGGGGAAGGCACGACAATGAGCCCTTCGCCCAGCTGCTGCTTCTTCGGCTCGGGAATCGGTTTGATCTGAGGTAGGTGCTTGTAAGCCGCCAGCTTGCTGCGCCAGGGCGTGGTGCTTTGCGACGAGGAGCGTGGTGTAGGCATGGCGGAGCACTCTGCGAACGCCGGGACTACGACTTAACGCCGATGTGGATGGCAACCTTGTCCGGGCCCTCGTAGGCCTCGAAGTCGGTAGCAAAGCGACGCTGCACCTGAGGGTTCTCGGCAAAGTAATGCCAGATGCGGACCCAAGTGTCGATCACCATCTGCGGCATGTCGCCCTGGCCGGTGAAGACCAGGTAGTCGCCTTCCTGAATATCGATGCGGGCGGCACCGGGCACAGCCTGAGCCCGATCCGGGTCAGCCACGGCCACACCGGCGGTCACATCGAAAGCGCCATGTTCGTTGGACTCGTAGCCGCTGTACACACCGAAGATACGCCCGTCGTCGCCCCGGCTGGGCAATTTGCGCTCCCAGCTCTGACTGAAAAATCGGTTCCACAGGCCTCCGAGGCGTGCGATCGCGGGGTTCATCTCTTCGCTGTTGCGCGTGCGCACGGCAATACCGGCCACACTGAATGCGGGAATCTGGAGGGTGTCAGGGGTAGCAGTCATGGGCAGGTCCTCTCTGGTCAATGAATGGAATCAACGGATGCGCCGACAACGCGCAACTGCAAGGGAGGAATGGTGCAGACCCACTGCTGACAGCCTGATGTCAGTAGGGTACAAATGCCTACGCGCCAGGCGATGGGCTGCTGACAAAGGGGCCAGCTCCGCGCCTTCAGGCATGGGAGTCGGCGAATCAGCGGAATGCGTGTGCAACGGTTGTGGTGTTGTTGTGGCGCAGACCGTACTTTCGGTACGGCCAGACGCGACAACAACGCCAGAAGCGCTTGTCAGTGGCGTTACCTCTGTTGCTCCACGAGGACGGAGGTGGCCCGGCGCACCAGTGGCAGCACCAGCAGCAGCGTTGGGAACGCCACCAGCCAGGACAGCGCCCAGGAACTCATCCAGAGACGGGGCACGTCCATCGACAAGCCCACCACACGCAGGGTGCTGATCAGGGACACGATGAAGGTCATGAGCAGCGAAAGCAGCAGCGGCGTGACCCAGGCCGCAGAACGCGCAGGGAGTTTGCGCAGGCCGAAAAAGGTCCTGGAGGACGAGGACGCAGGGGTGCGAAGAGACGAGGGTTGGTTCATTGAAGTTCCAGAAAGCAAACCGGTCAAGCAAGGCGCCGCCCCCAGCCCGCCCGCACGACCTGCCGTGCCACTTGCGGACCGAGGACCACCACCCCGGCAGGGCCGGTGTTGGTTGGCGCGTTGATTGACGTAAACGCTTACGGCAACCCATGAACCGGGTCGCAACTAGGATTCTAAGCCGTCCGCGCGTACGCCCTGGGGCGCTGTGCTGCGCCCTGCAGATGGCCTGCAATGTGCTCAGCCACGGCCCCCGCGTGGGTCACGGCCAGATCGTGGCCACCGCCCGCCAGCACGTGCATCTGGCTGTGGGGCAGCAGCCCGGACAAACGCTGCCCCACGGTAGTGGGGCTGATAGCGTCCGCATCCCCCCAGAAAAGCAGGGTGGGTGCCTGCACCGAGGGCAGGCGGGCGGACAGGTCCAGGCGCACATCGGCCATCCACTGTGGAAACGCGGGATTGGATTGCAGGAAGCCTGGGCGCCAATCCTCGGGGTGCAGATCGTCAATGGGGACTCCGCCCGAAGTCGCCACCAGCACCAGGTGCGTCAGCCACTCGGGCCGCTCCAGTGCGGCCAGCAGGGCCACCACGCCTCCCATCGATTGCGCAATGAGCGCGCAGGGCCGGTCCATGTGCACCGTGGTGGCCTCCACGAGGTCCTGCATATCCCGGGCGCCCGTGGCGGGCAAGTCGGCCGGGGACGCGGCGCCAAACCACGGCCAGCCGAGCAGCACCCGCGCCGCAGGCTGCGGTAATGCACCCGCCACGGGCTGCCAGAAGGCGGGATTGCCCCCGACGCCGGGGAGGAAGATGAGTTTTTCAGGCACGCGCATCGCAGTCTTTCAAACGCCCATGCAGGTGGCACTGGCCACCAACACGCACGTGGTCACACCCAACAGCGCAGCCTGCAGCCGGCCGGTTATGCGCCTTCGGGCGCAGGTGTTGTTGCCGTTGCTGCGGCGGCCGCCGATGCCAACCGGCGCGCACGCTCCAGCTGCTGCCCCACCGTGCGGGGCACCATGCCGTACATGTCCGCAAAGGCATCCAGCGTCTGGCCGCTGGCTTCAAAGGCGCGCAGCAGGGCTTCGTCCTTGGCGTTGCGGGCCGACCATTCGGCAAAGGCTTCCTCCAGGATGGCGTTGGCGGCTTCGTCGCGGCTCAACACCAGCCCGGTATAGGCCTCGCGCGTGAGGCCCGAAGCCTCGAACGCGGCCATCATGCGGTTGCGCAGCTTGGGCAGCAGGTCTTCGGTGGCACGCGCCTTCTTGCGGCGGTAGACCTCCAGCAGCGCGTGGTGCACGTGCTCGGGGGCCATGTCTTCCACGGGCTGGCCTTGCAGGTCGTGGCGCTTGTCACCCGCCGCCACGCTTTGCAGATAGCGCGTGGAGCGGGTGTGCAGGCCCAGCGCCACTTTGAGCGCCTCGCGCTCGAACAGCTCGGGGTGGGCCGCCAGGATGTCCTGGAAGATGCCGCGCTTGAGCGGGCGGAACACGGCACCAAACAGGTGGGGGTAGAGCCCCGCCAGCTGCTCCAGCGCGGGGTGCACGCGTTGCGGCGCGCGTGGGCCTGCTCCCGGGCCACCTGCGGGCGCTGCGGCGTCTGCCGCGCCGCCAGCGCTGGCACGGCCCTGTGGCGCCTGGCGCCCTTCGGGTTTGCGGCGGTTGCGGCCGCCCCGGCGCGAGCCGTCCTGGCGCCGCTGGGGCGCACCGGCTTCGGCCGGCGCAGCAGGTTCAGAGGCCGCCACGGCGACCGCAGCAGCCTCGGTCGGCACAGGCGCTGCCTGGGGAGCGGCAGGCGCGACGGGTGCGGTTTGGGGTTGTTCTTGTGCGGACACGGAGTCGGTCATGGCAGTGCAGTTCGGGGGCAAAAGGGAGACGACAAAACCCTCGATCATGCCAGCGTTGGGTCGGCGGGCGCGAAACAGCCTGTAGCGGCAGCCTGATTGCCCCCTTGCCAGCGCGTCAAGACAGGCAGGGTCAGCCCAGGCGCAGCGCCTCGTCCAGCACCTCCACCCAGTGCCGTACCGGCGTGCCGGTACCGCTTTGCAGGTGGGTGATGCAGCCGATGTTGGCCGATAGGATCATGTCGGGCGGCTGATTGCCAAAGGCCTCGCCGAGCACGTCGAGCTTGCGGTCGCGCAGCTGGTGAGACAGGTCGGGGTTGAGCACCGAATACGTGCCGGCCGAGCCGCAGCACAGGTGGGCATCGTTGCGCGCCGTGCGCAGCTTGAAGCCGAGCTGGTTCAGGTGCGCCTCGACCCCGCCGCGCAGTTTCTGGCCGTGCTGCAGCGTGCAGGGGGGGTGGTAGGCAAACAGGGTATCGGGCCGCTGCACGCGCCCGGCGAGCTTGTCCGCCAACTCGGGCAACAGGTCGGGCAGCAGCTCCGACAGGTCGCGCGTGAGGGCGCTGATGCGCTCGGCCTTGGCTGCGTACAACGCGTCGTCCTTCAGGATGTGGCCGTATTCCTTGACGGTGACACCGCAGCCTGAGGCGTTCATGACGATGGCCTCGACCCCACCCGCCCCGTCCGGGTCCACCAGAGGCCACCAGGCGTCGATGTTGGCGCGCATCTCGGCCTTGCCGCCCTCCTGGTCGTTGAGGTGGAACTTGACGGCGCCGCAGCAACCCGCCTTGGGCGCGATCACGGTCTGGATGCCCACGGCGTCGAGCACACGGGCAGTGGCGGTGTTGATGTTGGGCATCATGGCCGGTTGCACGCAGCCCGCCAGCAAAAGCACCTTGCGCGCATGTTCGCGCGTGGGCCAGGCCCCCGCCTGCTGGGGTGCGGGCACCTTGGCCTTCAGCGCTTCGGGCAGCAGGCCGCGCACCATTTGCCCTGCCTTCATGGCGGGGGCAAACAGGGGCGAGGGCAGGCCTTCCTTCAGCGCCCAGCGCAGGGCTTTTTCGCCCACGGGGCGGGGCACTTTTTCATCGACGATCTTGCGGCCAATGTCCACCAGGTGGCCGTATTGCACACCGCTAGGGCAAGTGCTTTCGCAGTTGCGGCAGGTGAGGCACCGGTCCAGGTGCATCTGGGTCTTGCGGGTGGGCGTCTCGCCTTCGAGCACCTGCTTGATGAGGTAGATGCGGCCGCGCGGGCCGTCCAGCTCGTCGCCCAGCAGCTGGTAGGTGGGGCAGGTAGCGGTGCAAAAGCCGCAGTGCACACATTTGCGCAAGATGGATTCGGCCTCCAGGCCATCGGCGCGGGCGGCGTATTCGGGGGCGAGCTGGGTCTGCATGGTGCGTGCTGGATCAAAACGAAAACGAAAACCGGCCGGGCCAACCCGGATCAGCGGGGCGGGTGCGCGTCGGGATGGGGTTGCGCAGGCGCGGCAGGTGCATGGGGGGCCGTGGGCGGCAACGGTGCTGCAGCGCCCGTGCGCCACTGCACCAGCAACTGCTGCAGCCGTTCGCGGTCGGCCCACAGGGGCGGCAGCGACAAGGCCAGCAGCACCAAGGCCAGGGGCACGACAAAAATGAACCCCACATGCTTGAAGCCGGCGGCACCCACCAGCCCTCCGGCGAGGAACATGCTCACCAGCCCCGCAAACAGCCGCAGCCGCTCGCGGTTGGCCCGCACCTGCTGCTCGGGCGCGGTGCCCTGGCGGTTCCAGTAGAGCATCTTGCCCATCTCGATGCCCAGGTCGGTCACCACTCCGGTCATGTGGGTGGTGCGGATCTGCGCGGACGACATCTTGGTGACCACGGCGTTCTGCAAGCCCATGAGGTAGGCCAACAACAGCACCGTGAGCGGCACCGAAAACGGCGTACGCCACCCCAGGGTGATGGCGCCAATCATCCCGAACAGCAGCATCAGCGCAGCCTCGATCAGCAGCGGCAGCGCGTAGGTACTGCGCAGGTGGTGGTGGCGCGCCCAGTTGACCAGAATGGCCGTGCTGCCCGCGCCGGACATGAACGCCCACAGCGCCCCCACTGCGCCCAACACCAGCTTCATGTTGCCCAGCACCAGGTTGTCGGCCAGGGACGAAAGAAACCCCGTCATGTGCGAGGTGTACATGTGCACCACCAAGAACCCGCCCGCATTCACCGCCCCCGCGTTGAAGGCCAGCAGCAGGCCCAGCACGCGGTTGCTGGCGACGGTGCGGCGGTGTCCGGTGAGATGAAGAAGGCGACGCATGCGAAGCAGAACGGTGATGGCGGTGCGGCTACCAGCCTGCGGCCATGCGGCCGGGGTTGAAGATGCCTGCGGGGTCAAAGCTTTGCTTGAGCCTGGCGTGGATCTGCTCCAGGGCGGATGATTTCAGATCAAAACCGCCGCTAGCGCTTGATTCATCAGCGCTAGCCGCTACAAATAGTGAAGCACTTCCACCCACCGCACTGGCGGCTTCGCGCAGGGCATCGCCCGCAGATGCGGGGGCCTGCACCCAGCGCAGCGCACCGTGCCACTCCACCAGCGGCTGCGCGCCGCCCGGCAAGCTCAGCGCCGGGGCCGTGGCTGGCACGGACAGACGCCACAGTGCGTGGCCGGGCCGGGCAGCGCGGGCGGCGAACCAGGGCAGCGTCTGCTCGCGACAGGCGGTCCAGTCGGCGGCCACTGTGGCGTTGTCCATGCGTGTGCCGCCCATCGACTTGCAGGCGGCCTCCACCGCCGCCACGGCGCCGCGCAGGCGCACATAGAGCGTGCCCACACCGTCGTCTTGCACCCAACAGCTGGCGTTGAGTGGCAGTGGCAGGCCACCCCAGGCGTGCAATTTGCGCAAGGCGTCTGCCTGGTTGATGCCATCGAACCGCAGCGTGGCCTCGCCAGGCGCCACGGGCAGCACCTTGAGGCTCACTTCGGTCAGCAAGCCCAGCGTGCCCCAGGCACCGGCCATGAGGCGCGACACGTCATAGCCCGCCACGTTCTTCATGACCTGGCCGCCGAAGGTCAGCAGCTCGGCCTTGCCGTTGAGCAGGGTCACGCCCAGCAGGTAGTCACGCACCGCGCCCACGCTGGCGCGGGCCGGGCCCGACAGGCCTGCCGCGACCATGCCGCCCACGGTGGCGGCGTCTTGTGGGGCCTTGGCGAAATGGGGCGGCTCAAAGGGCAGGCACTGGCCTTGTTCGGCCAGCGCGGCTTCCAGCTCGGCCAGCGGGGTGCCTGCCCGAGCGGTGACAACCAGCTCGCTGGGCTCGTAGCTCACGATGCCACGCAACACCCGGGTGTCCAACACTTCACCGTGCAGCGCCAGGCCATGAAAGTCCTTGGTGCCCCCGCCACGGATACGCAGAGGGGTCTGGTCGGCGGCGGCAGCGCGCACGCGCTCAGTGATCGGGGCAAGGGAGAAGTCCATCCGTGCATCGTAGCGGCAGCGGTCGGTGGCGCAGCGCCCGGAGCGCGTGAATTTTTTGAACAGCGGGTGTGCAAAGGACTGGCGAAGGCCCTGGGGCGCATGGGCCCCACGGTTTCGCCCAGCCGAAAAACAAGGTGCAAAAAGAAAGCGAGTCCTCGCCTGGTACGAAAAAAGCCCGCCGGTGGTCGGCGGGCTGAAATAACCAGAGGAGTCACTCGCTTGTTCTTATTGCGACGCCACGGTGCCACCAGACACCGCAGCGCGTAGGGCGCAGAGCGATCAGCGGTTGTACGCCGTTTCGCCGTGCGAAGTAATGTCCAAACCTTCGCGTTCGTCTTCTTCCGAGACACGCAGGCCCACCGTCAGGTCAACCACCTTGTAGGCCACGAAGGACACCACGCCCGACCACACGATGGTCAGCAGCACGGCCTTGGCCTGGACCCACACTTGGGCTGCGATGGAGTAGTCGGCAGAGGTCACCATGGTGGCGGTCACCCAGTCGGCCACATAGCCAGGGCCACCCAGGCCAGGAGCGTTGAACACGCCGGTCAGCAGAGCACCCACGATACCGCCGATGCCGTGCACGCCGAACACGTCGAGCGAGTCGTCCGCACCCAGCAGCTTCTTGAGGCCGTTGACACCCCACAGGCAGGCAAAACCACCCACCAGGCCGATGACAAGCGCACCGCCGATACCGACGTTACCAGCCGCAGGCGTGATGGCCACGAGACCGGCCACAGCACCCGACGCTGCACCCAGCATCGAAGCCTTGCCACGCATCAGCGCTTCACCCATGCACCATGCCAGCACGGCAGCAGCGGTAGCCACCAACGTGTTGATGAAGGCCAGGGCTGCGAAGCCGTTGGCTTCCAGGGCAGAGCCAGCGTTGAAGCCGAACCAGCCCACCCACAGCAGCGAGGCACCCACCATGGTCAGCGTCAGGCTGTGAGGCGCCATGGCTTCCTTGCCGTAACCAATGCGCTTGCCCACCATGAACGCGCCCATCAGGCCCGCCACAGCGGCGTTGATGTGCACCACGGTACCGCCAGCAAAGTCCAGAGCACCCCACTGCCAGATCTGGCCGGCCTTGCCGGTCATGGCGTCGGCCACTTCCTTGGAGGCGTAGGCGTCAGGGCCCATCCAGAACCACACCATGTGGGCGATCGGCAGGTAGCTGAACGTGAACCACAGGACCATGAACAGCATGACGGCGCTGAACTTGATGCGCTCAGCGAACGCACCGACGATCAGGGCGCAGGTGATGCCTGCGAACGTGGCCTGGAAGGCGGCAAACACCACTTCCGGAATCACAACACCCTTGCTGAACGTGGCCGCGTTGGCAAACGTGCCTGCCGCGTTGTCCCAGATGCCCTTCATGAACAACCGGTCAAAACCACCGATGAAGGCACCGCCTTCGGTGAAGGCCAGGCTGTAGCCGTAGATGAACCACAGCACCACGATCAGCGAGAACGTGACCATGACCTGCATCAGCACGGACAGCATGTTCTTGCTGCGCACCAGGCCGCCGTAGAACAGTGCCAGGCCGGGCAGGACCATCAGGATCACGAGGATGGTGGAGGTCATCATCCAGGCGGTGTCGCCCTTGTTGGGGACCGGGGCAGGCGCTTCTGCGGCGGGCGCTGCAGGAGCAGCAGCGGCGGCGGCAGCCGGTGCTGCTGCTGCGGCAGGTGCAGCAGCTTCAGCCGCTGGTGCAGCCGCGGCGGGTGCCGAGGCCTCTGCCGTGGCGGGCGCCTGGGCGAGGACGGCCGATCCACCGGACAGCAGACTCAGCCCCAGAATGAAGGAAGCAAGCAATTTTTTCATGGCGTTTCTCTTCTTGGATGTGATGCGGCTTCGCCCTTACAGGGCTTCCTTGCCGGTTTCGCCAGTGCGGATGCGCACCACCTGCTCCAGGTGGGTCACGAAAATCTTGCCGTCACCGATCTTGCCGGTGCGCGCTGCGGTCTCGATGGATTCGATCACGCGGTCCACCAGGTCGTCGGCCACGGCGGCTTCGATCTTGACCTTGGGAAGAAAGTCCACCACGTACTCTGCACCGCGGTACAGCTCGGTGTGGCCCTTTTGGCGGCCGAAGCCCTTGACTTCGGTCACTGTGATGCCTTGCACGCCGATGTCGGAGAGCGCTTCGCGCACCTCGTCGAGCTTGAAGGGCTTGATGATGGCTGTCACCATTTTCATTTTCAGATCCTCCGGAATGGGCGCCTGCGGCGCCCATTGAGACTTACAGGGTTTTGGTGAGCGTGACGATCACGCGCGACTTGTTGACGGGGCCGAAGTAGTCCTTCTTGTTGGCGCCGACCACGGCAGCGCCGAGGGACACACCACCGCCGAAGTCATACGCACCACCCACGCTGTAGTCCATGTAGTTGGGGGCTGCGATGTCGCCACCGAAGCGGGTGAAGCCCACCGAGGCCTTGAGCGTGATGCTGGGCGCCACTTCCTGGGCAAAAGCCAGGTTCAGGTAGCCGGTGTTGCGGCCCTTGAGGCCAGAACCTGCGTAGGCGAAGTAGTCCTTGGACAGGGTGTGCGAGTACTTGGCAGTCACGGGGCCGAAGGTGGCAGCGCCATAGACTTCGGTGGTGTTGCCCGCGCTGTTGCCGGGGTAGATGTAGGTCAGCAGGCCCACATCCAGGTCCACGCCACCAGCCTTGAACTTGTAGCCGCCGTACAGGTCGGCTTCGAGCGAATTGCCAGACAGCCAGTCCACGCTGGAGTTCCAGTTGCCCACGTAGAAGCCGGTTTCGCCAAACGCGTAGTCAAAGCCACCTTGCAGGGCGGGCTTGACGGCCTTGACCTTGGAGGCATCCTGGTCTTGGCCACGGAACTTGTAGTTCGTGGTCAGGCTGACGTTGGCGGTGAGCTGGGCGCTGGCCAGCATGGGAAGGGTTGCAACAAGGGCAACGCCCAGGGTCTTGATGATGGCGCGGGTCATGTTTCCTCCGGTTGGACAAAGTAAGGACAAGCGCTTTAAGCACGGACCGTGCCACACCAAGGTGCACAGCCGGTCATATGGTTGCGTTGCGTTACAACAATCCCCAGTACAGTGGTGGCGAGCGCATCCCACGCACCGCACCCAACTGGTGCATATGTCCGTGAGGCCACGCTAAAAAACCATAAAACGCACCCGTCTGGGGAGAAATTGCTTCATGAGTCTTGCTTTGGTGCAAAGCCGCGCCCTTCTGGGGCTGCAGGCACCTGCTGTCACCGTCGAAGTGCATCTGGCCAACGGCTTGCCCAGCTTCACGCTGGTGGGTCTGGCCGAGGTGGAGGTGAAAGAGGCCCGCGAGCGCGTGCGTTCGGCGCTGCAGAACGCGGGGCTGGAGTTCCCGACGAACAAACGCATCACCGTCAACCTCGCGCCTGCGGATTTGCCCAAGGACTCCGGGCGCTTCGATCTGCCCATCGCCTTGGGCATCCTGGCCGCCAGCGGACAGGTGGATGCCAGCCGCCTGGCGGGCTATGAGTTTGCGGGCGAGCTGTCGCTGTCGGGCGAACTGCGCCCCGTACGCGGCGCGCTGGCCACCAGCCTGGCACTGCAGACGCAGCAGATCGACACCCAGCTGGTGTTGCCGCCCGGCAGCGCCGAAGAAGCCGCCCTGGTGCCCGCCGCCCGCGTGGTGCGCGCGCGCCACCTGCTGGATGTGGTGCGAGCCTTTTTGCCCCCGGGCAGCGTGGCAGGTGGCGATGCCGACGTGGCCAACGACGGCTGGACCCGCCTGCAGGCCACCGCGCTCACAGCCAACACCACCGGCCCCGACATGGCCGACGTGAAGGGCCAGGCGGGTGCCAAACGAGCGCTGGAGATTGCAGCGGCCGGCGGCCACAGCGTGCTGATGGCCGGCCCGCCCGGCTCGGGCAAGTCAATGCTGGCGCAGCGTTTTGCCGGGTTGTTGCCTGCGATGACGGTGGAAGAAGCCCTGGAGAGCGCTGCCATTGCCAGCCTGGCAGGCCGCTTTCGGCCAGAGGCCTTTGGGGTGCGCCCCACGGGCCAGCCCCATCACACGGCCAGCGCGGTGGCGCTGGTGGGCGGCGGATCGCCACCCAGGCCGGGCGAAATCTCGCTGGCCCACCAGGGTGTTTTGTTCCTCGACGAACTTCCGGAATTCCCCCGGGCTGCGCTGGAGGCCCTGCGCGAGCCGCTGGAAACCGGCCACATCACCATCGCCAGGGCGGCGCAGCGGGCGGAGTATCCGGCCCGGTTCCAGATGATCGCGGCCATGAACCCGTGCCCCTGTGGCTTTCTGGGCTCCACGCAGCGCGCCTGCCGCTGCACGCCCGACCAAGTCCACCGTTACCAAGCCAAGCTCAGCGGCCCGCTGCTGGACCGCATCGACCTGCATGTCGAGGTGCCTGCCCTGCCCGCCGAGCAACTGGTGCAAGCGCCTGCGGGCGAGTCCACGGCGAGCATTCGCGCCCGGGTGGAGCAGGCCCGCGCCAAGGCACTGGCGCGCCAGGGCACCACCAACCAGGCGCTTCAGGGGCAACAGATCGATGTCCACTTGCACCTGGACGATACGGCCGCCAAGTTCCTCAACACCGCCGCTGCCCGTCTGGGCTGGTCGGCCCGCAGCACGCACCGGGCGCTGAAGGTAGCGCGCACCATCGCCGACCTGGCGGGCGCGCCCACCACCGAAGTCAGCCATGTGGCCGAAGCCGTGCAATACCGCCGCGTGCTGCGCAGCCCGGTGTGAGCGGTGGCGGCACTTAATATCAAATTAATAGCAGCCAGCGCATATAGAAACTGCGCCTGCGGCTGATTTTGCTCAAAAGGGGCGCACTCCCGGCGTCCCAGGCTGTTCACGCCCGGCGCGTGGGCCCAAGCGCCCGGCACAATCTCCCCCCATGTCCAGCGTCCGTTCCCCCAAAAAATCCCCGTCGACTCCCGGCCCCGCAGACACCACACCACCCGCTGGCGAGCTGGTGGACACCGGCTTTTTGCGTACGCTGGTGGGCTACAACACGCGGCGCGCGGCGCTGTCCATCATTGCCGTGTTCATGGACCGCATGGCCGTGTACGACCTGAAGGTGGTGGATTTTTCGGTACTGTCGCTGGTGGAACACAACCCGGGCATCACCTCACGGCAGCTGTGCGCCACGCTCAGTGTGCTGCCGCCCAACATGGTGGGGCTGATTGCGGCGCTGGAGCGGCGCGGCCTGATCGAGCGCCGCCCGCACCCCAGCGACGGGCGCGCCATGGGCGTGCACCTGACGCCCGCCGGGGTGGAATTGACCGCGCAGGCCGCGCAGACGGCCGCGCAACTGGAAGAAGACGCCACGAACCGCCTCACGGCGGCCGAGCGCAAGACGCTGATTCGGCTGCTGCAAAAAGTCTACGACTGACCCTGCGGCCGCAGCGGGCTTGGCTGCAGTTGCGTCTCAGACAGTCAGGCAGCCGGGCGATCAGGCGGCGGGTGCCGCCTGGGCCTTGTCCAGCCCCAGCAACCGCACCGCGTTGCCTTTCAGGATGCCGGGCATCACCTCGGGCTTGAAGCCCGCTTCCTGGAAGTCCTTCATCCAGCGCTCGGGCGTGATGAGCGGGTAGTCGCTGCCGAACAGGATGCGGTCTTTGAGCAGCGTGTTGGCGTACTGCACCAGTTGCTTGGGAAAGTATTTGGGGCTCCAGCCCGACAGGTCGATCCAGACATTGGGCTTGTGCGTGGCCACCGAGAGGGCCTCGTCCTGCCACGGAAAGCTGGGGTGCGCCATCACGATCTGCATGTCAGGGAAGTCGATCGCCACATCGTCCAGGTGCATGGGGTTGCTGTACTCCAGCCGCAGACCGCCGCCACAGCGCATGCCGCTGCCAATGCCGCTGTGGCCGGTGTGGAAGATGGCGGGCATGCCGTACTCGGCAATCACCTCGTAGATGGGCCAGGCCATCTTGTCGTAGGGGTGGTAGGCCTGCACCGTGGGGTGGAACTTGAAGCCCTTGATGCCGAACTCCTCAATCAGGCGGCGGGCCTCGCGCGCGCCCATCTTGCCCTTGTGCGGGTCGATGCTGGCGAACGCCGTCATCATGTCGCTGTTGGCCTTGGCGGCTTCGGCGATCTCTTCGTTGGGGATGCGGCGGCGGCCCATCTTGGACTCGGCGTCCACCGTGAACATCACCAAGCCAATCTTCTGCTCGCGGTAGTACGCCACCGTCTCGGCAATGGTGGGGCGGCGGCCGTTCTTGAAGTATTTGTCTGCGGCGCGGTCGTACTCCTCGCCGTAGTTGTCAAACGGGTTCCAGCAGCTCACCTCGGCGTGCGTGTGGATGTCGATGGCGATCAGGTTTGCGTGGTCCATGCGTGTCTCCTGGGTTGACGCCCGTCGGTACGGCCTCAAACCCTCAGCATGCGCCATGGGGCATGACGCAGATCAAGGGTAAACACCAATAAAAAACGGGCTTTGCTTGCTTGAATTGGTTATGAACTATAACCACAATTCAACCAACACGAAAGCCTCTATGACCCATCCAGACATCCATTTCGAGCTGCGCGGCGACCACCAGGAAGTGGCCGTGATCCGCCTGACCCGCGCGGCCAAGCGCAACGCGCTGAACGACGGCCTGATCCTCGCGCTGCGCGACCTGTTCGAACAAATGCCCAGCACCGTGCGCGCGGCCGTCATCGATGGCGACGGCCCCCACTTCTGCGCCGGGCTGGACCTGTCGGAGCTCAAAGAGCGCGACGCCGGCCAGGGCCTGCACCACTCGCGCATGTGGCACGCCGCGCTGGAGCGTGTGCAGTACGGCCCCGTGCCGGTCATCGCTGCGCTGCATGGCGCCGTGGTGGGCGGCGGGCTGGAGTTGGCCAGCGCCTGCCACATCCGCGTGGCCGACGAATCCACCTTCTACGCACTGCCCGAAGGCTCGCGCGGCATCTTTGTGGGCGGCGGGGGGGCGGTGCGCATCCCCAAGCTCATCGGCGCTGCACGCATGACGGACATGATGCTGACCGGCCGCGTCTACAACGCGCAGGACGGCGAGAAAGTGGGCTTTGCCCAGTATCTGGTGCCCGAAGGCCAGGCCTTTGACAAGGCCTTTGAGCTGGCCGTGCGCGTGGCCCAGAACGCGCCACTGACCAACTACGCGCTGATGCACGCCCTGCCCCGCATTGCGGAGCAGCCCGCCGACCAGGGCTTCTTCACCGAAGCCATGATGGCGGCCATCGCCCAGAGCGCCCCCGAAGCCAAGTCCCGCCTGGCCGACTTTCTCGAAGGCCGCGCCGCCAAGGTCCGCAAGGACTGAGCCCGCCCCCAGTCACCCCTTGCCCCAGCTGGAACCCCCTATGAGCGACCTCTCCACCCCCCTCGCCCCGGCCCGCTACCGCCCCGTGAACTTCGGCGTGACCCGCGTCAGCCTGCGCGACGGTGCGCAGGGCGTGCGTTACCTGCAAGCCGACTTGCCCCTGGGCGCCTTTGCCCGGCGTGTGACGGACTACCTGGTGCACTGGGCCGAGTCCACGCCCGACCACAGCTTTCTGGCGCGCCGCGAGCAGCTGCCCGGCGGCAAGACGGGTGACTGGCAGCACGTGAGCTACGCCCAGGCGCTCGACGCTGCGCGCAGCATCGGCCAGGCCCTGCTGGACCGGGGCCTGAACGCCGAGCGCCCGGTGGTGGTGCTGAGCGAGAACACCATCGAACACGCGCTGCTGGCGCTGGGCTGCATCTACGCCGGTGTACCCTACTGCCCTGTGTCGCCCGCTTATGCCACCGTGAGCCAGGACTACGACAAGCTGCGCCACGTCATCGACACCCTCACCCCCGGCCTGGTGTTTGCCGCCGATGGCGCACGCTACGGCAAGGCCATCGCGGCCACCGTGGCGCCCGATGTCGAAGTGATCCTGGCCCAAGGCGCGCTGGAGGGCCGCAAGGCCGACACCTTCCAGAGCCTGCGCCACACCCCCGCCACACCGACTGTGGACGCGGCAATGCACGCCACCGGCCCCGGCACCATCGTGAAGTTCCTGTTCACCAGCGGCTCCACCAAGATGCCCAAGCCGGTCATCAACACCCAGCGCATGTGGTGTGCCAACCTGCAGCAGATCACGCTGTCCCTGCCCGTGCTGGCCGAAGCCCCGCCGGTGCTGGTGGACTGGCTGCCGTGGAACCACACCTTTGGCAGCAACCACAACTTCGGCCTCACGCTGCAGCACGGCGGCACGCTCTACATCGACGACGGCAAGCCCACGGCTGCGCTCATTGGCGAGACATTGCGCAACCTGCGCGAGATTGCGCCCACGGTGTACTTCAACGTGCCCACGGGTTTTGAAATGATTGCCGAGGCGATGAAGACCGACGCGCAATTGCGCAGCAACCTGTTGTCGCGCGTGCGCATGTTCTTCTATTCCGGCGCTGGCCTGGCCCAGCCCGTGTGGGACAGCCTGCACGCCACGCAAGAGGCCGCCATTGGCGAGCGCATCGTGATGGCCACCGGCCTGGGCATGACCGAATCGGCACCGTCTGCCATGTTCGTCAACAGCCCCGATGTCCGCTCCGGCCACATCGGCGCGCCCGTGCCGGGCATGGTGCTCAAGCTGGTGGAGGTGGATGGCAAGACCGAGGTGCGCTATCGCGGACCCAACGTCACGCCCGGCTACTGGCGCTCCGACGCGGCCACACGCGACGCTTTTGACGACGAAGGCTACCTGTGCACCGGCGATGCCGTGAAGTGGATTGACGAGAACGACATCCACCGGGGCCTGGCGTTTGACGGCCGCATTGCCGAAGACTTCAAGCTCTCCACCGGCACCTTTGTGAGCGTGGGCCCCATGCGCGCCAAGATCATCGTGGCGGGCGCGCCCTACATCCAGGACGTGGTGCTCACGGGCCTGAACATGAAGGAAGTCGGCGCCCTGCTGTTCCCGTCGCCCGCTTGCCGCGAAGTCGCTGGCCTGGGGCCGGACGCACCCTGGGCCGACGTGGTGGCCCACCCCGCCGTGCGCCAGCGCATCGCGGCGGTGCTGGACGAGCTGGCCCGCGAAGCCACCGGCAGCGCCAGCCGGGTGGCCCGAGCCCTGTTGGTGGCCGAGCCGCCCTCCATCGACAAGGGCGAGATCACCGACAAGGGCTCCGTCAACCAGCGAGCCGTGCTCAAGCACCGCGATGCGCTGGTCACGGCCTTGCACGACGGATCGGCACCCGGCATCCTCCAACCCGGCGCCTGAAACTCCACCCATCACAGGACAGACACACCATGCAGATTCAAGGACAAGCCGCCCTCGTGACCGGCGGCGCATCGGGCCTCGGCGAGGCCACCGCACGCGAACTGGCCCGCCTGGGCGCCAAGGTGGCCGTGCTCGACCGCAATGCCGAGCTGGCCGAAAAGGTGGCCGCGGACATTGGCAAAGAATTTGGAGACGGCTGCGCCGTGGCCTGCCCCTGCGACATCACCGACCCCGCCAGCGTCACCGCTGCGCTGGAGAAAGCCGCTGCTGCTCACGGCCCCGCCCGCATCCTCATGAACGTGGCGGGCATCGGCAGCGCCAAGCGCGTGGTGCAGCGCGACGGCAGCGCCGCGCCGCTCGAAGACTTCGTGCGCGTGGTCAACATCAACCTGATCGGCACCTACAACGTGAGCCGCCTGTTTGCCGCCGCTTGCAGCAAGCTGCCGGTGCTGGACAACGGCGAACGCGGCGTGATGATGTTCACCGCCTCCGTCGCGGCCTTTGACGGCCAGGTGGGCCAGCAGGCCTACAGCGCCTCCAAGGCGGGCCTGGCGGGCATGACGCTGCCCATGGCACGCGACCTGGCGCAGCACGCCATTCGCGTGTGCACCGTGGCGCCCGGCCTGTTTGCCACGCCGCTGATGAAGGAGCTGCCCGAGGCCGTGCAACAGTCGCTGGCGGCCAGCATCCCCTTCCCGCCACGCCTGGGCAAACCCGAAGAGTTTGCCGAGCTGGCTTGCCATATCGTGACCAACGGCCACCTGAACGGCGAAGTCATTCGCCTGGACGGCGCCTTGCGCATGGCGCCCCGGTAAACAGCGAGCGCCACACATAGCCATACATAAATAACAAGAGGGCGCGCAAGCGCCCCAGCTTGACCCCAGAGATTTCCGTCAGACACACACCAGGAGACATCACCATGACCACCACACGCCGTCAATTTGTTCAGGCCCTTGGCGCCAGCGCCGCGCTGGGCGCCTTCCACCCCTTTGCTGCCCATGCCCAGGTGGAGCAGGTGAAGGTGTACTTCGGCTTCCCCGCTGGCAGCTCGGGCGACACCGTGGCCCGCCGTGTGGCAGAAAAATGGGGGGGCACCGCCTTCAGCAAAAACGCTGGTGTGGTGGAGAACAAGCCCGGTGCGGGCGGCCGCATTGCGCTGGAGACGCTCAAGGCAGCACCCGCCGACGGCTCGGTGCTGGCACTGGCGCAGGTGTCGGCCCTGGCCAACTACCCGCACATCTACAGCAAGATGAACTACACCGACAAGGACTTCGCGCCCGTGTCGATTGCCGCCGTCATGCACCACGGCCTGGCCGTGGGCCCCATGGTGCCCGCCAGCGTCAAGACGGTGAAGGACTTCCTGGCCTGGGCCAAGGCCAACCCCAAGGACGCCAGCTACGGCTCGCCCGGCGCGGGCTCGACACCCCACTTTTTGGGCGCGCTGCTGGGCATCAACAGCGGCGTGGACCTGCGCCACGTGCCCTACCGTGGCTCCATCCCCGGCGTGACGGACGTGGTGGGCGGCCAGGTGGCGGCCATGGTCACGCCGCATGGTGACTTCATCGCCAACTACAAGGCCGGCAAGCTGCGCATCCTGGCCACCTCGGGCCCCAAGCGCTCCATCTACGTGCCCGACGTGCCCACGTTTGCCGAGCAAGGCTTCCCTGAGCTGACCACCGAAGAATGGTTTGGCTTCTACGCCCCGGCCGCCACGCCCAAGCCGGTGATCGCCGCCGCCAACGCCGCCATCAACGCAGCGCTGAAAGAAAAGTCGGTCATCGACAGCCTGGCCATCGTGGGCCTGATGCCGCACGGCTCCACCCCTGAAGAACAGGCCCGCTGGCAAAAGGCCGAGTACGACAGCTGGGGTCCGCTGATCAAGAAGATCGGCTTCACCGCAGAGTCTTAATCCCCCCTGCGCCGCAGGTCCGGACTGCCCCCCAGTCCGGGCTGCCGCATGGCAAAAATACAAAAACAGCCGCTAGCGCCCATCCACAAAGCGCAGACAGCTATCAATAAGAGAGCAACTCATGCAAGCCCGCCAGACCCTTGCCGACATCCAGCACCTGCTGACCACCGTGCTGAAGGCGCCCGCGCGCTGGCAGGGCCTGGCGCCGTTTGCGGATACCGATGGCGACCTGGCGGCCCAGGTGCTGGACGAGGCAGCCAAGTTTGTGGACAGCGCCATCGCCCCGCTGCAGCGCAGCGGCGACGAAGAGGGCTGCCGCTTTGATGCCGGGCGCGTGCATACGCCCGCAGGTTTTCGCGACGCGTACCAGGCCTTCTGGCAGGCGGGCTGGCCGTCGCTGTCTTGTGCGCCCGACGATGGCGGCCAGGGCCTGCCTGCGGTGCTCGAATGTGTGCTGTTTGAATGGCTGGCCGGTGCCAACCACGGCTGGACCATGGCGCCCGGCCTGCTGCACGGCGCGTATGAATGCATCAAGCACCACGCCAGCGACGAACTCAAGGCGCAGTACCTGGAGAAGGTCGCCACCGGCGAATGGCTGGCCACCATGTGCCTCACCGAAGCCCATGCGGGCAGCGACCTGGGAATGGTGCGCACACGCGGCGTGCCGCAGCCCGACGGCAGCGCGCGGGTGAACGGCAGCAAGATTTTTATCTCGGGCGGCGAGCACGACCTGACGGACAACATCGTGCATCTGGTGCTGGCGCGTTTGCCCGATGCACCTGCGGGGCCCAAGGGGCTGTCGCTGTTCCTAGTGCCCAAGGTGCTGCCCGACGCCAGCCGCAACGCCGTGGTCTGCGAGCGCATCGAAGAAAAGATGGGCCTGCACGGCAGCCCCACCTGCGTGATGCGCTTTGACGACGCCACCGGCTGGCTGGTGGGCGAGCCCAACAAAGGCCTGAACGCCATGTTCGTGATGATGAACGCCGCGCGCCTGCACGTGGGCCTGCAAGGCATCGGCCTGCTGGAGGCCGCGTGGCAAAAGGCCAGCGCCTACGCCGCAGAGCGCCGCCAGATGCGCGCCCCCGGCGCCAAGGACACCAGCCTCATTCAAGACCACCCCGCCATCCGCCGCATCCTGCACACGCAGCGCGCCTGGATCGACGGCGGCCGCGTGCTGGCCTACCACACCGCCCTGCAGCTCGATGTGGCCAAGCACAGTGCCGACGCGGGCGAACGCGCCGCAGCACAGCGCTGGTGCGCGCTGGTCACGCCCGTGCTCAAGGCCGCCCTCACCGACCAGGCCTTCCACGGCGCCAGCGCCTGCCTGCAGGTGTTTGGCGGCCACGGCTATGTGCGTGAATGGGGCATCGAGCAGATCGTGCGCGACGCGCGCGTGGCCATGATCTACGAGGGCACCAACGAGATCCAGGCCATCGACCTGCTGGTGCGCAAGGTGCTGGCCGATGGCGGCCAGGGCCTGGCAACGCTGCTGACCACACTGCCCGGCGCCGCCCCCAGCGCCGCTGCCAGCGCACGCCGCCATGCCCTGGTGGAGATCACGCAGACCCTGGCGATTGCCGCGCAGTCCGACCCCGAACTGCCCTACTGGGTGGCCGACGACTACCTGCGCGCCGTGGCGCTGGTGCTGCTGGAATGGGCCTGGGCCCAGATCGGCGCCGCCCGCCCCCACCGCGCGGAACAATCCACGGCCGCCACAGACCGCTGGACCACACCCACCCAGGCCTTCGCCCAGTGGGTGCTGCCCGAATTCGACCTGCGCACCGCCATCCTGCGCCAGCGCATCGCCCAGGCGTTTGAATTCAGGCCCCAGGAGGCCGTAAGCGCTTGATTGATATGCGCCAGCAGCTCCTGATTCAGTAGCAAAACACCTTCCATCGATCTCCCACCCACAGCGTGTTGAGGCCACGTTGCGGGTTTCCTTGCGCCTCGAAAAAATCACTGGAGACAAAACCATGCGCTTGAAGATGAGAAGAACCCGGATGCGTGCATCACAACCCCTGGCACTCTCGGCCGCAGCCGCCGCCTTGCTCATGGGCTGCGGCGGCTCGTCCGATGCCGCCCTGCCCCAGCTCACTGCCGCCACCCCGGCCACCCTGCAGTCGTGCGCCACCCTGGCCAGCAGCCTGGCGCTGCCCGACACGCGCATCACCTCTGCCGAGCAGGTGCCCGCAGGCCCACTGACCCTGCAGGGCAACACCACACAAGCGCCCGCACACTGCCTTGTCAAAGGCAAGATGAAAGAGCGCACCGGCCCCGTGGATGGCGCCAGCTACGCCATCGGTTTTGAGATGCGCCTGCCCGTGGAGTGGAATGGCCGCTTTCTGCACCAAGCCAATGGCGGGCTGGACGGCAGCGTGGTCACCGCGCTGGGCTCGGTGAGCGGCGCCGCACCCGTGGCACCCGGCCTAGTGCAAGGCTTTGCGGTGCTCAGCTCTGACGCAGGCCATGGCGCACCCACGCCCTTCTTTGGTGTGGACCCGCAGGCCCGGTTGGACTACGGCTACCAGGCCGTGGGCACCCTCACCCCCATGGCCAAGAACCTTATCAAGAGCGCCTACGGCAAAGCGCCCGACCGCTCGTACCTGGCCGGCTGCTCCAACGGCGGCCGCCACGCCATGGTGGGAGCATCGCGCTATGCCGAACAGTACGACGGCATCTTGGCGGGCAACCCCGGCTTTCACCTGCCCAAGGCCGCCACCACCCAACTGTGGAAGGCGCAGCAGTACGCCAAGGTATCCACCAAGGACGCGACCAGCGGCCTGCCCGACCTGACCACCGCCGTGAGCCCGGCCGAGTTCAAGCTCATCAGCAGCAAGATCGTCGCCAAGTGCGACGCACTGGACGGCGTGACCGACGGCCAGGTCAACGACGTGGCCGCCTGCCAGGCCGCCTTCAACCTGCAGACCGACGTGCCCACCTGCACCGGCGCGCGCGACGGCTCGTGCATCTCCGGCGACCAAAAGAGCGTGCTGGCCAGCATCTTTGCCGGCCCCAAGAACAGCAAGGGCGAAGCGCTGTACACAGGAACCTGGTTCGACCCCGGCATTGCGGGCGCCAACTTTGCATCGTGGCACTTTGGCTCGCCCGCCACGCGTGACGCAGGGGCTGTGGCCTTCATCTTCACCTCGCCCCCATCCAGCGTGGCAGCGTTCACCGCCATCCCCGGCATGCAGTACGCGCTGAACTTCAGCATGGAGACGGACTACCCCAAGATGTTCGCCACCAACGCCACCTACACCGAGTCGTCCTGGTCGTACATGACGCCGCCCAACGAAGCTGACCTGAGCGCACTGAAGAACCGGGGAGCCAAGATGATCGTCTTCCACGGCGTGGCCGATGGCGTGTTCTCGCCCATGGACACCGCCAACTGGATGGACCGCCTGCAGGCCAACCACAGCGGCAAGGCCGATGCGTTTGCCCGCCTGTTCCTGGTGCCCGGCATGAACCACTGCTCCGGCGGCCCCGCCACCGACCAGTTCGACATGCTGGCCCCGCTGGTCGCCTGGGTGGAACAAGGCAAGGCACCCGACAGTGTGACGGCGAAAGTGCGCGGCGCAGGCGCCAACGTGGTCAACGCCGAGCTGCCCGCCAGCTGGTCCGCCAACCGCACCCGGCCGCTGTGCGTTTACCCCAAGGTGGCGCGTTACAACGGCACGGGGGATGTGGAGAGCGCAAGCAGTTTCAGCTGCAAGTGATCAGCGCTTGAAAAGCGGGAAGTCCGGCGCAAGCCGGGCTTCCCTTTTTCTTTACCTTTTACGCCTTGGCGCGAGGCTTCATGCGAAAGCTGACGCCCATGCGGTTGATGGCATTCATGGTGGCAATCGTGAGCGTCAGGTCCACCAGGTCCTTCTCACCAAACACGGCCAGTGCGGCCGCATAGGCCTCATCAGAGGCATGGGTCTCGCTCACGCGCGTCACCTCCTCGGCCCAGGCCAGTGCGGCGCGCTCCTGCTCGGAGAACAGATACGCCGCCTCATGCCACACAGGAACCAGCACCACCTTCTCCACCGACATGCCTTCGGCCAGCAGGTCACGCGTGTGGATGTCGATGCAGTGCGCGCACCCGTTGATCTGCGATACGCGCAGAAAGACGAGGTGCGTCAGCAAGCTAGGCAGGCCTGTGTCCTGGGTGACAAAGTGGTGCAGCGTCCCGATGGCCTTGGCCCCCTCGGGCGATACGTTGAACCAGACAGCGCGATTCATACAGCAGTTCCTTCACATTGAATGTTGGGCGGAGGGCGATATCGGCTCCTGCTCTTAAGACGTGTGATGTGAGGGTGCTGTGACAGACGCTGGCGCAATGAGTGCGGGTCCGTCCGTGGTCGCCCGTGTGACAGCGAAGGAACGCGGCGCCGGGGCCAATGTGGTCAACGCTGAGCTGCCCGCCAGCTGGTCTACCCACCACATCCGGCCGCTTTAGCAAGCGACAACTGCATAGGGGACGTGCAGAGTGCGAGCAGTGCCAACTGCAAGTGATGACCGCTTGAAAGTGCAAAGCCCGGCATGTGCCGGGCTTTTTCCACTGTGAAGATTGGCTTACGGGGTCCGCTCGGTGCGCCATTCCTGATCCCGTGAATTGATCACACCATCAGGTGCACGCTACAGCCTATACACCCGGGTCAAACGGCCGGTTTGTCAGAGTAGCGTCATCGTCGTACAGAAATAGCCATGTCATCCACTTAGTCTTGATGCAGCAGCACTTTTCTGCATGTGCACCTGCTCGCTCTAGTCAAACATCAACGCTTCCCCCAACGCGAAAAAACGTGCATTTTTCATAAGAACCGCTAGAGTGTAATTTTTCGAAACACTAACGGATATGACCGAAACCGCGACTGTAGGCAATACCCCATCTTTAGAACGACCAGAATTGGTGTTTGGCTTAATCGGACCTATTGGCACCGATCTTGAGGCAGTCTGTACGGCACTGGAACAGAGCATATCGGTCGCAGGTTATAGGACTTCACTTGTCAGAGTGAGCAAGGAAATAGAGAGCATTTTCGGCCAATCTTTTGAAAATGTTACCGAGGACGAAAGAATATCCAGCCTCATGGACCTTGGAAACAAACTAAGAGTTGACGGCAAAAATGCTGCAGCAGCAGCTATTATTTCCATTATGAAAATAATGGAAATACGAAAAAACACTCCTTTGGAAAATCATATTGATGGCAATCCAAAAGGCAATGCATATATTCTACGCTCCATTAAAAATCCACAAGAAATAGAACAACTTCGACTTGTATATGGAAAAGGATTTATTGCCATCTCTGTTTCCGCCCCCAGGGAAGAGAGACTATATGCAATAGCACAGCGAATTGCCAAGTCCTACTTAGGAAGCCGCCCCCAAAGCAGCGCTGAAGCGTTAGCAAAGCACCTCATTGATCGTGACGAAAGCGAAGATAATAGCAACCATCAAAACGTCAGAGATTGCTTTCCTTTGGCTGATTTTTTCGTTGACGCCTCCAACAAGGAGTTAATGCGCAAGCAAATCCGCCGATTTCTTTATCTCACTTTTGGACATCGATTTCACACACCATCAATTGATGAACATGGAATATTTCAAGCCTCAGCTGCCGCATTGCGATCGGCGGATTTAAATCGACAAGTGGGTGCCGCAATCGTTCGGACTACCGGAGAAATTATCGCCGTTGGCTGCAACGATGTTCCGAAAGCAGGCGGCGATCAATACTGGGACGGAGATGACGCCGACATGAGGGATTTTGTCTTAGGTGTGGATTCCGGCGCACAACAGCGAGAGGAAATGCTGAGTGAGTTACTTGGTCGCCTAAGAGAAGGGGGAATATTGAATGCCAGTATTGAGAAGCAAGAGATTGAGAAATTGGCAAAGTCTTTACTCTACGGAGCTAACAAACAGAAGCTGAAGGGCGCGAGCCTCATGAATCTTCTTGAATTTGGTCGCAGCGTGCATGCCGAGATGGCAGCTATCACTACAGCAGCTCGACTCGGACTGGCAGTCAAAGATGCCACTTTATACACCACAACATTCCCTTGTCACATGTGCGCGCGGCATATTGTTGCCAGCGGGATAAAGGAAGTCGTTTATATTGAACCCTACCCAAAAAGTCGAGCCAAACAACTTCACAAAGATTCAATTGACACCGATGGCACATTTAACCCAAAGGGCAATTACGTAAAGTTCAGGCCTTTCCAAGGAATTGCTCCTCGTCAGTATCAAACGATTTTCATGGCCAATGATATGAGAAAAGATGGGCAAGGAAGAGCTATAGAATTCGCGATGACAAATGGCAAACTACGCTGGCAAAGATTTAACAACAGTTACATGCAGAATGAAGCAGCCTTGATTGAAGTCGTCTTACCAGATATAATTGCAAACTTAAAAGCCGAGAAAGCAGCCTCACCCAAGGAGAAAACAAATGAATGAACAATCTTTTGAGGAAAGAATGAAATTAATTTTGGAAGAACTGAACCGAAGGAAAATTGATACCTCTCCTCCAATGCCTCGCCTAGAAGGTACCGATGAGTTCCATGAGCGGGCCAAGCTATCCCATTATGACGATCCAGTTCACCTGATTGCTGCTCTGGCTCATTGAAATAATCCGCTGGTGCAAATCTTGATTCAGAGTCTAAAAAGAAGGGCATCGATGCGTTGCCCGGTAGGTGGATTTAAGCATTTGCCTTCTGATATCTTCGTATATCAAAAATAACACGACTTAGATCATCCTAAAGCTGCAACGCAGGTTTCCTTGCTACCGACATAAAGCCAACTATATAGCACTTGCACTCAAGCAATTTCTTTAAAGAGGCCAATAAGGCGATAAGTGTCGGTACATTTGACCTGTGCACATCAAAAGGCCTGCAAGGATGTTATGTTGCACGCTTTGCCTACTGACTTTACAGATAGTCGCCCATAGACAACTGTAAAATCTACTAATCAAAATGTCCGCGCACAGTTCGGGGCCGGAGACCCCCGCGTATTCACTAACGCGAACAGACATGGCAAGTCTGCGTCCAGTAGCTTCTGGTCATGGGTGGACGATTAGAGAAATCTGCGCAGCATGGTCGTAATCCACTACGCGAGTGCAATGCCTTTCACGCGTGCGACAGGGCCCACACGAGCATTTGTCGAGCCCGCCGCTGTCGCCGTTGTGTGACGGGAAATAGAGTGATACAGGCGAATTGAAGTCTGATACCCCGCACACCATCGAGGCGCACTAGCCACCTACTTGGACCCGTCCGGCGTACGTTCTGCCGACGTCAGCGATCTGCTGGCCTCTTCTTTGGCCTTCGTCCCTTGGTCGTGATGCCACTTGATGGCGTAGAACATGCAGGTGCCGAACACGAGCACCTTGAAGGTGATGAAGACTATCGGGACCCAATCCATTGTTGATGGCTTTCCTGGTTGTTGATGGGCACCCACTACCGTCCAGTGCAGTGCTTCAAAAAGCTGCGTCAGCAGCTCCATCGTGTTCAAGCCATCGTCGATTTGCACATCGACAGCACGGGGCCAATGATCTGAAAACTTGGTGCGATGCTATCGAGCCTGCTGTGCGGGCGTAAGCATCAGTTCTGCCTAAATTTTGCGTAGCAGATGGCGATTGCCGTGCACG
The DNA here is from genome assembly GCF_028680575.1 of Acidovorax benzenivorans. Classification (GTDB taxonomy): domain Bacteria; phylum Pseudomonadota; class Gammaproteobacteria; order Burkholderiales; family Burkholderiaceae_C; genus Acidovorax; species Acidovorax benzenivorans. Next base: position 116,661 of record NZ_JAPCKI010000001.1, read on the forward strand.
GGGGCTGCATAGAAAGCGGCTTTGTCATTGGGTCCCGCAAGGGGGCCGCAGTACGCAGGCCGTAGGGCGCGCCGCGTGAGCAGACGGAACGCCGGTTGCACGCAACGCCGACCGGGCACACACACTAAAGGCCGGCATGAGAGAACCCCATGCAGGCCTTTGATTGGATGGCAGTGCTAATCCCAAGTGCTCAGAACGGCAACCCCACGTAGTTCTCCGCCAGCGACCCCAGCGCCTTCTCGGACGAGAACAGGTACGCCAGATCCGTGTCCTGCAGCTTCTGGTCGTACGCGATGGAATCCGGGAAGGTGTGCAGCATGGTCGTCATCCACCACGAGAAGCGCTGGGCCTTCCACACGCGGGCCAGGGCCTTCTCGGAGTATTTGTCGAGGCCGGTGCTGTCACCATTTTGGTAGTGCGCCACCATGGCATGGTACAGGTAGTAGATGTCCGACGCGGCACTGTTCAGGCCCCGTGCGCCGGTGGGCGGCACGATGTGGGCGGCGTCGCCCGCCAGGAACAGGTTGCCGTAGCGCATGGGCTCGGCCACGAAGGAGCGCAGGGGGGCGATGGACTTTTCGATGGAGGCACCCGTAATCAGCTTGGCGGCCACCTCGGCGGGCAGGCGGCGCTTGAGTTCAGCCCAGAAGGCTTCGTCGGACCAGTCTTCCACGGTGTCGGTCAGCGGCACCTGGATGTAGTAGCGGCTCAGCACCTGCGAGCGCAGCGAGCACAGCGCAAAGCCGCGTTCGTGCTTGGCGTAGATCAGCTCGGGCGAGACGGGCTTGGTGCGCGAGAGCACGCCCAGCCAGCCGAAGGGGTAGACCTTTTCATACTCCTTGAGCACATCGCGGGGGATGGACTTGCGGCTCACGCCGTGGAAGCCGTCGGCGCCGATGACGAAGTCGCAGTCGATGCGCACCACCTCGTCGCCGTTGCGGTAGGTCACATACGGGTTGGCACTTTTCAGGTCGTGCGGCTGCACGTCTTCGGCGTTGTGGATGACGATGCCCTTCATGCGGTCGCGCGCTTCGTACAGGTCGCGCGTCAGCTCGGTCTGGCCGTACACCACTACGGAGCTGCCGCCGCTGTACTTGTGCAAATCGATCCGGTCCATCTTTCCGTCGTGGGCAATGATGAAGCCGTCGTGGATCTCGCCTTCCTTGTCCATGCGCTCGCCGCACTGGGCTTCGCGCATCAGCGCGGCAAAGCCGTGCTCCAGCACACCGGCGCGGATGCGGCCCAGCACGTATTCGCGGCTTTGGCGCTCCAGCACGACGGTGTTGATGCCTTTGAGGTGCAAGAGCTGCGAGAGCATCAGGCCCGAGGGCCCTCCGCCAATGATGCAAACCTGGGTTTTCATGGATGTCTCCTGGGGGATGTGGTTCATGGGTGGTTCATGACATTGATCAAACGGACCACCCAAAGATACGTGGCACAGTCGCTGCCTTGAATGGACGGATGGAGCCAGAACATGCACTTTTCGAACATGGCCGAGAACATCAGCAGCATTCAGTCGTACAGCCTGTTTGGCGAGTCGCAACACCTGCCCGACGTGTTGCACTGCGAGACGATTGCCGAGCGCTCGGTGCTGCACGACTGGGAGCTGGCGCCGCACCGGCACACGCGGTTGCACCAGGTGTTGTTGATCGAGTCGGGCGGTGGCGTGGCCCACCTGGATGGGGAGCAGCACCCGCTGTTTGCCGGAGCGCTCATCAACGTGCCGCCCGGCCATGTGCACGCGTTTCGGTTCACGCAGCACACACAGGGCTGGGTGACCACGTTGGCGGATGAGCTGATGGACGAGATTTTTGTGCGCGTGGGCGATGTGCGGCGCGACCTGGCGCGGCCCGCCGTGGTTACCGCCAGCCCGCACATCAGCCAGGCCATGGGCCAGATCTGGCAAGAGTTCTCGGGCCGCGCCAAGGCGCGTGCGCTGGTGCTGCGCGGCCTGAGCGCCACGCTGCTGGGCTGGGTGGCGCGCGCCATCGAAGACCACAGCCCCGACGACACGGCGGCGCCAGAGTCCAGTCTGGTGCAGCGGCTGGAGGCGCTGATAGAAGCGCATTTTTTGGAACACTGGCAGGTGGCGGACTACGCGCGGGCGCTGGCTGTGTCGCCCACTCACCTGAGCCGCGTGGCGCGTGCCACCACGGGCGTGTCGGCACAGCGGCTGATGGAGGCGCGGCTGATGCGCGAGGCGCGGCGCAACCTAGCCTACACGCACCTGGGCGTGGCGACCATTGCCTACACACTGGGCTATGCCGACCCGGCGTACTTCACCCGCGCCTTCACGCGCGATGCGGGCCTGTCGCCCCGCGCGTTTCGCGCGCAGGTGGCAGCGTCGGCACCCGCCAGTGCGCCGTGATGCCGGTGACATGCTGCTGACACGCCGTTGTCAGTAGCCCCCGCTCACCATCGAGGCTTCTTTCTTTCACACACAAGGAGCTCTTATGAAAAACGCCATCGCCTGGTTTGAAATCCCCACCACCCAGCTGGACCGCGCCCAGGCCTTTTACGAAGCCGTGCTGGGCCAGCCCATGCGCCGCGAGAACATGGGCCCGAGCGAAGGCGCTGTGTTTGCCTACGACCCCGAAGCCGATGGCGCCGGGGGCGCGCTGATGATGGGCCCCACGGCACCGCAGGTGTCGGGCAGCGGCACGCTGGTGTATCTGGACGCATCGCCCTCACTCGACGCCGCGCTGGAACGCGCGGTGGCCCAAGGCGGCCGCGTGGCCCTGCCGCGCCAGGCGCTGCCACCGGGCATGGGCTTCTTCGCCCACATCCATGACCTGGATGGCAACCGCGTGGGTCTGCACGCACCGTCTTGAAGTAAGAACGCGTCTACGAAAGGAGCACGGCATGGAAGCGCAAGAAATCCACCGAGGCAGGCTGTTCGACCACGTGCAGTTGGTCGTGCGCAACCTGGCTGCCAGCCAGGCCTTCTACACCGCCGTGCTCGGTGCACTGGAGGTGCCTTTGGGCGGTGCGGCCGAGGGCTACTTCTGGGCGGACGAGCTGTTTGTGTCGTCTGCCAACAGCCCCGCTGCGCAAGGCCACCTGACAGGCCGCACGCACCTGGCCTTCCAGGCGCGGGACGAGGCCATGGTGAGGGCGTTCCACGAAGCCGCACTGGCCCACGGTGGCACCGACAACGGCGCGCCCGGACTGCGCCAGTACCACCCCGGCTACTACGCTGCGTTTGTTCTGGACCCGGACGGCAACAACATCGAGGCCGTGTTCCACGGTGACGCGCAACGCAGTGCGCCGTCGGTGAAGATCACGTTTTGAGGGGCGGGTGAGCCGTTTGAACGGCCCACCCGCCGTATCAATCCGCCTCCGGCCGAGCCAAGCCGCGCAGCGGTATCGGTGTGGAGAACACGATGGACGTGCGTGTTTCTCCATAGCCGTTGATGTCGCCCAAGAACCGCTCCAGATCGGGCAGGTCACGCGCGACGACCTGCATCACATACGAGTCGTTGCCACTGACATGGTGGCATTCCAGCACCCGATGTGACTGACACAGCTTGTCGATCAGCGCCTTCTTGCCGGGCTGCGGCACGTTGATGCCCACCACCGCCCGCACACCGTAGCCGACCTTGGCGGGGTCGATGTCGGCATGCACGCCGCGCACCACACCCGCCTCTTGCAGGCGGCGCAGGCGCTCCAGCGTGGCGGGCACCGACAGGCCCACGGCCTCAGCCAGTTCTTTGAGCGAGGCACGGCCATCGGCCTGCAGCGCGCTGATAAGGCGCCAGGCCTTGTCATCGACTTCCATAAAAGCCTTTCTCGATCAACGCAGAAAAATACGAAATCAAATTCTGGAATCACCGAATTTTCTGCATTCTCCATCGCAAGCCACCGCCCTAGCATCGGTGCATGGACTTGACCTCACTCACCGTGTTTCTCCAAGCCGCCATCGTCGGTGTGCTCATCGCGGCCCCTGTGGGCCCCATTGGCCTGTTGACCATGCAACGCACCCTGGAGCGCGGCCTGGCAGCCGGGCTGGCCACGGGCCTGGGCGCCGCTGCTGCAGACGCGGTGTATGGCGCCATTGGCGCCTTCAGCGTGCGCTGGCTCATCGACGGGCTGACCCAGGCCAAAACCCCCCTCGCACTGGGCGGGGGCGCGCTGCTGCTGGTGCTGGCCTGGCGCACCTGGCACGCGCCCGTGGCCCAGACCGCCGCATCGGTGCGCAATGCGCGGGGCCTGCTGGGCCTGGCTGCGGGCACGTTTGCGCTGACGCTGGCCAACCCGGCCACCATCGTGTCGTTCATTGCGGTGTTCGGCTCGTTGGGCGGCGGCCAGCGCGCCATGCCGTCCCCACTGTGGATGGTGGCGGGCGTGCTGGCGGGCTCGGCAGCGTGGTGGCTGCTGCTGACAGGTGTCATCGCCCACCAGCGGCAGCGCTTTACGCCCGCCTGGCGCCAGCGCATCAACCGGGCGTCCGCTCTGCTGCTGGGCGGGTTTGCGTTGTGGCAATGGGGGCAACTGGTCTGATGCCGGTCCGCATACAAAAATCCGTTCACGCTGAGCTTGGCGAAGCGCCGCGCGAGGCTTAGACGAGTTCACTCAGCCCGAACGGATCAGATGGATCAGATGGATCCAGAGCGAATCCGTCCGTGAGTCGGCGCCGTCAACAAGGCAATACTGCAAAGGTACTGACACTGCGGTGTCAGTAGCCCGGCCGCACCATCAAGGCTTCTTATCCAAGGAGCCTTTCATGACCGACGCCATGCTGCAACAAGCCCTGTGGCGGGACGCTGAGCCCCTGCACCTGTCCACGCCAACTGCACCCGCACCCACCGTGGCGGCGACCTCTGCGGACCCCGCGCGCCGCAACTGGATCGCGGTGGCCAGCGCCCAGCACGCCCGCAGGGGCTGCGCCACGCCTGACGCGGGCTACATGCAGGTGTGCCATGGCAAGGTCGCCCCGCTCAAGCGCATACGCCCCGGCGACCGTGTGGCGTATTACGCGCCCACCGTCACCATGGGTGGCAAGGACCGGCTGCAGGCGTTTGTCTCCATCGGCATCGTGCTGCCGGGCGCGCCGTATGCGTTTGACATGGGCGGCGGGTTTGTGCCGTCACGCCGGGATGTGGCCTATGTGCCAGCCAGGGAGGCCGCGATTGCGCCGCTGCTGGACGACTTTGAGTTTGTGGAAGACCGCACGCACTGGGGCGGCAAGTTTCGCTTTGGGCTGTTCGCCGTCAGCGACCACGACATGCGCCTCATTGCGCAGGCGATGCAGGTTGAATTGCAATCGCTACATTTTTAGTAGCTATCAATGCAATCAGCAAAAGCGCCAGCGCCCTCAATGGGCCGCAAGCGCCCCTGATAGACACGCTGCGCGTCAACACACCGCCATCAACGCGTCCACAATTTTTCGTTGGGCTGCGTCCAGGGCGGCATAGCCTTCACGCAGCAGTCGTAGCACGATCTCGTGGATTTCCAGTTCACCAGCGGACATGGTCTTCTCCTTGAACGACAGTGGGCGGCTGCCGCCTGGGCAGGCCGATGACGTGGGCGCCTGCTACAAAGATGCGGGCGCCCGGGCCTGCCCCACCATGGACCAAGCCCCGATGCCACTGTGCCCACGCGGCGCGGGGTTGATGCGGCGATGTGAGGGGGAATGGCGGCGCTGTTCGGCGCGGTTCCTGCTCAACGCGGTCCTCAACGGATCACGGTCGCGGCATTGCGCTCACGTCATTTGCTTCTGTTTTGATAGCTGCCTGCGCTTATTTATTGAGCGCAAGCAGCCTAAAACCCTACAAATCAAGGATGCGCAGGCCCCGCCCGCACACGTGCCAGGGCCTCGGGCACATCGCGCCACGCCGGGCGGCCGGGGGCGTAGCGCTGGCGCATGTAGCCTGCCAGCTCGGTGATCTGCGCGTCGCTGAGCGCGTGGCCGAAGCCGGGCATGAAACCAATGTCGCGCGCAGCGGGCTCGCGGATGCCGTGCACGATGACCTGCAGCAGGTTGTCGGGCCGGTCGCTGTGCAGGTTGCTGTTGAGCGCCAGGGGCACGTTCACGCCCAGCAGCTTCGGGCCATCGCCGTCGTGGTGGCAGGCGGCGCAGGCGCCGTCGAACAGGCGCTGAGCCTGGCCGGGCTGCGGGGCAAGCGCGGCGGCCTGGGCCACGGCGGTTTGTGCGCGCTGCTGCGGGTCAGACACAGGCTGGGTGGCTGGCTGGGTAGCCGCGTCCGTAACGGTGAACGAGGCCAGGTAGCCCGCCATGGCGCGGATGTCGTCGTCGGGCAAGTGGGCCAGCTCGCGCACCACCGGCGCCATGGGGCCGGAGGCGCTGCCGTGCTGCGGGCTGTGGCCGTGGCGCAGGTAGCCATACAGCGCATCGGCCGTCCAGGGCACGGGCGCCTTTGACAGGCCGGTGAGCGCAGGCGCCTCCCAGCCATCAATCATGGCGCCCGACAGAAACGCAGCGCCACCCAACTCGGCCCCCAGCGCATTGCGCGGCGTGTGGCAGGCGCCGCAGTGGCCCACGCCCTGCACTAGGTAGGCGCCCCGGTTCCATTCGGGGGGGCGTGTCGGGTCCGGCTGGAAAGGCGTGGCATCGTGGAACAGCGCGTTCCAGCCTGCCATGAGGGGGCGCACGCTGAAGGGGAAGGTCAACTCGGTCTTGGGAACCTCGGCCCGCACGGCGGGCTGCGCCATCAGGTAGGCGTACAGCGCGGTCAGGTCGTCGTCGCTCATCTTGGCGAACGAGGTGTAGGGGAACGCGGGGTACAGGTGTTTGCCGTCGCGCGAGATGCCTTCGCGCATGGCGCGCTGGAAGGCGCTGAAGGACCACTGGCCGATGCCCGTTTCAGCATCAGGCGTGAGGTTGGTGGTGTAGACCTTGCCGAACGGCGTGTCCATGGCGCGGCCCCCCGTGTTGGGCGTGCCGCCCGGTGCGGTGTGACACACCACGCAGTCGCCAGCGGCGGCCAGCAGGCGGCCCCGCTCGATGGTGGCGGCGTTGTAGACCGAGGCCCCGGCCGTCTGCACGACGGGCGCGATGGACGGGCGCCAGCCCAGCAGTGCGGCGCCCATGGCGATGCCACCAGCGACGAGAGCGAGCGCGCGGGCCCAGGGGCTGCGCTGTGTGGGCCATGTAGCGCTGGCGGGCACGGTGGGCGCGGGCAGTTCCAGCGTGGGCAATACCTCGGCAGGCTCGGTGGGTGGCGTGCTGCCTGCTGCGGCCTCGCCTGCGCCACCGGGCAAGGGATTGAGCCCGGCGCGCACCACCTCGGGCGTGAACGGCGGCGCACGAAAGCGCACGCCCGTCGCATCAAAAATCGCGTTGGCAATCGCCGCTGTGCCTGGCACCGAGGACGACTCGCCGGAGCCCAGCGGCGCCTCGTCCTGCCGGGGCATGTGCATGACCTCGATGACAGGCACATCGCGGAAGCTCAGGATGGGGTAGCTGCCCCATTCGCGGTTGTCCACGGCCTGCTTGACGGGCTCGAACGTCACCTGCTCCTTGAGCGCGCGGCTGGTGGTCTGCAACACGTTGCCGTGCACCTGCTGCTCCACGCCTGCGGGGTTCACCATCAGGCCCGCGTCGTGCCCCACAACCACGCGGCGCACATGCACTTCGCCGGTCTTTTTGTTGACCTCCACATCGGCCACCCAGGCCGCCCAGGCGGCGCCAAAGCCGGGCCATTTGCTGTGGATGTAGCGGGCATAGGCAAAGCCCTGGCCTTGCACCCAGTCTCCATCCAGCTCGCGCTGCTGCGGGCCGGTGCGGCGAATCCAGCCCGCCTTTTCGGCCGTGGCCTGCACCAGCTCGGCAGCGCGCGGGTCGTTCAGCAGTTGCAGACGAAACTGCACCGGGTCCACCCCCGCCGCCGTGGCCAGTTCGTCCACATACGATTCGTGCGCAAACGAGTTGGGCAGGGCCGACACGCCGCGCAGCCAAGACGCACGCACGATGGGTGGCATGTCGTTGACGGCCACACGCAGGTTGTCGTACTGGTAGGGCGGGCGCGCGGTGCGGTCGCCCATTTCGTAGGCCTGGGCCACGGGCTCGATGGTGCGGGTGAGCAGCAGGGCCAGCGTGGGCGCGCCGTTGGAGGGGTAGGACGTTTCGAAGTCGTACGCCGCCACGGTGCCATCGGCCTTGAGCCCGCCGCGCACCTGCATCAGCTGCGCCGTGCCTTTGGGCTCCCACAAATGTTCTTGCTCGCGCGTGAGCTGCACGCGCACCGGGGCGCCCACGGCACGCGAGAGCAGTGCGGCATCGGCCGCCACGTCATCGGCGCCGTTGCGGCCATAGCAGCCTGCGGCCTCCATGCGGATGAGGTCGATGTCCACATCGGGCAGGCCCATCAGGCGGGCCAGGTCGGCGCGCAGCACATGGGGGTTCTGCGTGCCTGCCCACACGGTCATGCGCGGGCGGCCCGTGCTGTCATCACTGCGCCATTCGGCCACCGCGCACGACGGGCCGATGGAGCCGTGCATCTGGTACGGCCACACATAGGTGCGGGGCATGGGCTGGCCGCCGGCGGACAGCGCGGCCAGGGCGCCCTCCACGTCGCCTTCGTCCACCAGGCGGCGCTGCGTGGCGGGGTTGGCGCGGATGGCCTGCTCCAGCGCCTCGGCGCTGTCCTGGCGCGGGAAGCCCGGCCAGTCCTTCCAGCGCACCTTCAGCTCGCGCAGGGCCTGCTCGGCCTGTTCCTCGCGCTCGGCCACGATGCCCACAAAGTCGCGAATCACCACCACGGCGCGGACGCCGGGGATGTGCGCGATGGACTGCTGGTCCACCGATTCGAGCGTGTTGCCGATGAAGTCGCCATGGTCCGCCCCCGCATACGGCGGGCGCACCACGCGGCCGTGCAGCATGCCGGGCACACGCATGTCGTGCACAAACACCAGCTCGCCGCTGACCTTGGCGGGGATGTCCACGCGCGGCACAGACTGGCCGACCACGGTGTAATCGGCGGCGGCCTTGGTGGTCGTGGCGTCCACCAGCTCCAGCGTGGTGTGTGCGCCTGCCAGCAGCGCGCCGTAAGCCAGTTGGCGCGCCGGGTCTGCAGTGACCTGCACCACCCCCGCACGCACCTGCAGTGCCTCCACCGGCACGCCCAGCCGCGCTGCGGCCTGCGCCACCAGCCAGTGGCGCGCCTGCGCGGCGGCGGTGCGCAATGGCTTGGCGTGAATCTGGATGGATGCGCTCGCAATGGTGGCGCCCTGGTTAGGCGCGCGCGTGGTGTCGCCCAGCACCATGTTCACCTGGGCCAGCGGCACGTCCAATTCTTCGGCCACGATCTGCGCAAGTGCGGTGCGGATGCCCGTGCCCAGGTCCACGTGGCCGTTGAGTGCGGTCACGCTGCCGTCGTCCCACACGGCAATCAGTATCTCCACGCCTTCGGCCGGGTTGCCCGCCACCAGGGCGGGCTGACCCTTGACGGGCGGCGGCGCCGGCGGCGGGTTGCGCACCACCAGCAGCACGCCCTGGGCGGCATGGAAGTCGGCGCGGGTGAGCGGGCTGTGGGCGCGCAGGGGTGCGGCGTTGTCAGGTGTGGCGCTCATGCCTGGGCCTCGCGCATCAGCACCGCCGCGCGCAGCACGGCGCGGATGATTTCGACATGCGTGCCGCAGCGGCACAGGTTGCCCGACAGCTCGCGGCGCACGGCGGCTTCGTCAGGGTCGGGGTTGCGCTCCAGCAAGGCCACGGCCATCATCACCATGCCGTTCAGGCAGTAGCCGCACTGCGCGGCCTGCTCATCAATGAATGCCTGCTGCACCGGGTGCAGGCCTTGGCTGTGGTGGCCGCAGCGCGCAGGCAGCCCTTCCAGTGTGGTCACCTCGCGGCCCGCCACGCCCTGCGCCGGGATCACGCAGGCCCGTGCAGCCACACCATCCACCAGCACCGTGCACGCACCACACTGCCCCAGGCCACAGCCGTACTTGGGGCCGTTGAGCAACAGGTCGTTGCGCAGCACATGCAGCAGCGAGGCACTGGCCAATGTGCTCTGCGGCAAAACACAGGGCTGGCCGTTGACGACCACGGTAGGGGGCAAAGCGGGCGCGAGCATGTCTCTTTTGGCCGCCCTCAGCGTCGCAGCGACCCGCTGCGCGTGTACATCTCCAGGTCCACAAAGTTGGAGCCATTGTGGTTGTTCGGGCCGTACTGCAGCGGAAAGTCACCGATCTTGGTGGTGCCCATGTCTTCCATGGCCTTGATGAAGCCCTCGCGCGTAAGCGCTTTGCCCGCGCGTTTGAGGCCCTCTACAAACACACGCGCGGCGATGTAGCCCTCCAGCATGGTGTAGCTGTCGATCTTCTCGCCCGCGTCCGCACGGTCCTTGCGGTAGTCGGCCACGATGGGCAAACGGCTGGCTTGCGGCGAGGGCACGATGCTGGCCGTGACGAGGCCCTCAATGCCACCGTTCAGGCGCTGCGCAGAGCCCGGTGCGTCGGTAATGCCCACCGAGATGGTGTAAAGCGGCGACGCCGCGCCCGCTGCACGGTAGTCGCGCAGGAACACCTCGACCATCTTGCCCGCCATGATCATCACCACGGCGCCCGGCTGGGCCTTGGTGAGCTGCGCCACCTGCGGCTTGGCATCGGTGGCGGCGATTTCCAGGGGCACGGAATCGACCACCTTGACCTTCAGGCCCTGCGCAATCTGCAGGCAGGTTTCGAGGTTGGATTTGCCAAACGCACTGTTCTGGTAGATGACCGCGATGTTGTTGATGCCCAGCGTGGCGAGGTGGCCCACGATCTTGCGCAGCTCGGTCTCGTAGCTGGCGCGCACATGGAACAGGTAGCGGTTGTGTGTGGTGCGAAACGAGGTGGTGCCCACCAGCGGCGCAAACATGGGTACACCGGCCTTTTCGGCGATGGGCATGGCAGCGATCAGGTTGCCCGTGGCGACATAGCCGATGAGGGCGAATACCTTGTCCTCGTCGATCAGCTTTGTCGTGTTCTCGGCCGTCTTCTTTGGCTCGTAGGCATCGTCGTGGGAGACCAGCTCCAGCGTGCGCCCTTGCACCCCACCGGTCTTGTTCACCTTGTCGAACGCCAGTGCAATGCCCGCCTTGTAGTCCACCCCAAAATCCTTGGCAGGGCCGGTGAACACGGCCGACTGCCCCACCTTGATGCGGGTGTCCGTCACACCGGTCTCGGCCGCGGCCGGGCCCGCAGCCCCCAGAGCAGCGGCGGCCAGGGTCGTCAGCACCGCGCGACGATCGATATTCCCGTCATCCATCCCACGACATTTCATGAAACGCTCCTTACATCAAATGCGCAAGTTTCCCTGCAAGCGGAGCGGGTGCGCAACCATTTCTGCGAGGTGTTGTGAATCCGTCAAACCCCGGCGCCGAAGCACCGGGGCGTTGCACCATCAAGCGACATCGATGTCGCTGGACTGGATGCGTTTGACGCCTTTGGCCTTCATGTTTTTCCAGGCGGCGTCGAGCGAGCCGTTGAGGTCAATAGCGCGGGTGGCGTCTTCGACCACATAGGTCTCAAAGCCCAGGCGTTTGGCGTCCAGCGCCGTCCAGGCCACGCAGAAGTCGGTGGCCAGGCCGGTGACAAACACCGTCTTGATACCACGCTGCTTGAGGTAGCCAGCCAAGCCGGTCGAGGTCTTGCGGTCGGCCTCTTCAAATGCCGAGTAGCTGTCCACATGCTGGTGAAAGCCCTTGCGCAGGATCACCTGGGCCTTGGGCACCTTGAGGTCCTTGTGCAGGGCGGCATCGTCGGTGCCCTGCACGCAATGGTCGGGCCACAACACCTGCTGGCCGTAGCTGAGTTGGGTGGTTTCAAACGGCTTCTTGCCCGCATGGGTGCTGGCAAAGGAGGCATGGCCCTGGGTGTGCCAGTCCTGCGTGACCACCACGTTTTCAAACGCTGTGGCAATGCGGTTGATGACGGGCACCACCTCATCACCCTTGGCCACGGGCAGCGTGCCGCCCGGGACAAAACAGTTCTGCACATCGACCACGATGAGCGCCGCTCGCTCACCGGGTTTGATCTTGCCTGCCGCCCAGCTGGCAGGGAAGCTGGCCCCGGCCACGGTGAGCGCGGCCGATTGAAGAAGAAAGCGACGACGTTGCGCAGTTTGCATGGTGAACACTCCGGTTGGGAACGCACTGACACATCGGCCACGGCCCGGTAGGGCCTGGGCCGGGGAACTTCTTATTCACACGCTGAGGTAAGCGCGCCGCACTTCTTCGTTGGCGGCCAGCTCTTCCATGCTGGCCTGGTAGCGGATTTGGCCCTTTTCGAGTACATAGGCGCGGTCGGACACCAGCTCGGCAAAGTGCATGTTCTGCTCGGAAAGCAGGATGCTGACGCCCTGCTCTTTCAGCTCCAGGATCATGTGCGCCATCTGCTCCACGATCACGGGGGCCACACCTTCAGAGGGCTCGTCCAGCAGCACCAGGTAGGGGTTGCCCATGAGCGTGCGGGCCACGGTGAGCATCTGCTGCTCGCCACCGCTCATGCGGCCGCCGGGGCGCTGGGGCATCTCGCCCAGGTTGGGGAAGAGCTTGAACAGGCGCTCGGGTGTCCACACCGGGGCGGCCGTGCCGTCGGGCCAGGTGCGGGCGGGCTGGCGGCCCACCTCCAGGTTCTCCATCACCGTGAGGTCGGTGAACACGCGGCGGTCTTCGGGCACAAAACCCAGGCCCAGGCGCGCGGCATCGTGCGGGTCGCTTTTGGAGATGTCTTTGCCCATGAACTGGATGCTGCCCTTGCGTTTGGCCAGCATGCCCATCAGTGTCTTGAGCGTGGTGGATTTGCCAGCGCCGTTGCGGCCCATCAGGGCCACGACTTCGCCCCGGCGCACGTCCAGGTCCACGTCATACAGGATTTGCGCCGCGCCATACCAGGCCTGCAGCCCCTTGGCCTGCAGCAGCAGTTCTTTGGGTTCGTTGGTCGTCATGCTCATGCGGCCTCTGCAGCAGCGGCTGCCGTTTTCTTCTCGAAGGTCTTGCCAGTGCCGAAGTAGACCTCCTGCACCTTGGGGTGGTCACGCAGCTCCAGCGGCTTGCCCTCGGCAATCAGGCGCCCACGCGCCAGCACGATCATGCGGTCGGCATAGGCAAACACCACGTCCATGCTGTGTTCGGTGAACAGCACGGCCATGTGGCGGTCGATCACCAACTGCTTAGTGAGCGCCATGAGTTCGTTGCGCTCCTTGGGCGCCATGCCAGCGGTGGGTTCGTCCATGAGCAGCAGCTTAGGGCTGTTGGCCATGGCAATGGCCAGCTCCACGCGCTTCACATCGCCATAGGCCAGCACGCTGCAGGGGCGGTCGGCCTGCGACTTCATGCCCACCTGGTCCAGCAGCGCCAGGGCCTCGTCGCGCTTGTGGTCGGCCGCCTTGCGCCACATCGCAAACAGGCGGTTGTCGTTGGAGATCAGCGCCATCTGCACGTTCTCCACCACCGTGAGCGACGCAAAGGTTTCGGCGATCTGGAAGGTGCGGCCCACGCCCATGCGCCAGATGTCGCGCGGCTTGCGGCCTACCAGCTCCTGGCCATTGAGCTGGATCGAGCCCACGTCGGCGGGCAGCTGGCCGTTGACCATGTTGAAGGTGGTGGACTTGCCCGCGCCGTTGGGGCCGATGAGCGCCAGCAGCTCACCGGCAGCCAGCTCAAAGTGGATGCCATCCACGGCTTTGACGCCGCCAAAGGATTTGCCCAGGCCAGAGACTTTGAGCAGGCTCATGCCGACCCCTCCTTCGTGTTCTTTGCTTCGCGCTGGTTGTCAAAAAGCTGCTTGATGGCGCCCGCAATGCCCTGCGGGAACAGCAGCACCAGAATCAGGATGATGGCGCCCAGCATGGCGCGCCAGTAGTCGGTGTTGCGCGCCACGGTGTCGTGCAGCCAGGTGAAGGTGACGGCACCCACCACGGGGCCCGCCAGCGTCTGGATGCCGCCTAGCAACACCATGACCAGGCCATCGACCGAGCGCCCCACATGCAGCGTTTCGGGCGAGATGCTGCCTTTGGAAAACGCGAACAGTGCGCCGCCCAGGCCCGCAAACAAGCCAGCGATCACGAAGGCCGTCCACTGCATGCGCTTCACATCGATGCCAATGGCGTCGGCCCGCAGCACCGAATCACGCCCGGCGCGCAGCGCATAACCAAACGGCGAGAACAGCACGCGGCGCAGCAGCAGCACACCGCCCACCACGAGGGCCAGCGTGAGGTAGTAGTAATTGCGTTTGTCCGACAGCCACTCGGCCGGCCACACGCCCGTGAGGCCATTGCTGCCGCCCGTGAAGCCGTCCCACTGGTAGCAGATGGCCCAGGTGATCTGGGCAAACGCCAGCGTCAGCATGGCCAGGTAGACGCCCGACAGGCGCACGCAGAACCAGCCATAGAGCAGCGCACCCGCAGCCGCCGCCAGCGGCGCCAGCACCAACGCGAGTTCCATGGGAATACCCGCCGAGCGCACCAGCAGCGCGGCCGCATAAGCGCCCAGGCCGAAGTACGCCGCATGGCCAAACGAATGCATGCCCGCCGGTCCCATGATGAAGTGCAGGCTGGCCGCAAACAGCGCGGCGATCAGCAGGTCGATCATCAGCACCGTGAGGTACGGCGAGCCTGTGGTCAGCAACGGTAGCAGCACCAGTACCGCCACCAACGCCGCGCCACCGATCTTGAACCAGCGCTCGGGCTGGCGCAGCGGCGCCTCGGGCAGGCCAGTATTGCGGCTGACGCCCTGTGGCTTGCCCAGGAGGCCCCAGGGGCGCCAGACCAGCACCACAGCCATCACCAGAAACTCCACCACCAGCGTGAGCTTGGAGAACGATACGCTGAAACCGAAGATGTCCACCACGCCCAGCCAGATGCAGATGGCCTTGATTTCGGCGATCAACAGGGCCGCGACATATGCGCCCGGAATGGAGCCCATGCCACCCACCACCACCACCACAAAGGCGGCGCCAATGGTGTTGAGGTCCATCTCCAGCGTGGCAGGTTCGCGCGGCAACTGCAGCGCACCGCCCAGGCCCGCCAGCAGAGCGCCCAGCGCAAACACCGCCGTGAACAACCAGGCCTGGTTCACGCCCAGCGCGCTGACCATCTCGCGGTCTTGTGTGGCGGCGCGCACCAGCGTGCCCCAGCGGGTGCGGGTGAGCAACAGCCAAAGCAGGCCCAGCACCACCGGCCCGACAACGATCAAAAACAGGTCGTAGGATGGAAACTGCCGGCCCAGGATATTGACGGAGCCCGACAGCCCCGGCGCGCGTGGGCCCAGCAGCTCTTCAGGCCCCCAGAACCACAGCGCAGCGTCCTTGATGACCAGCACCAGCGCAAACGTGGCCAGCAGCTGGAACAGCTCGGGCGCCTTGTAGATGCGGCGCAGCAGCACCACCTCCACCAAAGCGCCCAATGCGCCCACCACCACGGCCGCCAGCAGCAGCGCAGGCCAGAAGCCCAGGCCCGTACCCAGCTTGGCTACCAGCGAATAGGCGACGTAAATGCCCACCATGAAGAACGAGCCATGGGCAAAGTTCACGATGCGCGTGACGCCGAAGATCAGCGAGAGCCCGGCGCCCACCAGGAACAGCGAGGAAGCCCCCGCCAGTCCGTTGAGCAGCTGAACGATAAAACTCGAAAAACTCATCTAAGTCTCCGCGGCGCAACCTGCGCACCGCCCACAGCCTAAAAAACCGGCGCGGCCTCAGCGAGGGCCGCCGCGCAAGGGCCGCCCCGCCGCGCTGGCGGCGTCCCCCTTCCCGCGCGGAGCGCGAGAGCAGGGGGAAGCGGCGTAGCCGCTCAGGGGGATGTCACCTATTCAGGGCGCATTTTCTTGACTTCGTCGTTCGAGGGCTGGACTTTGCTGCCATCCACATAGCGGTAGTCCACCATCACGCCCTTGCCGCCTTCGTTCTTGGTGCGGCCCACATAGCCGCCCATCGTGGACTGGTTGTCCTCGGGGCGGTAGGTGATGCGGCCAAACGGCGTGGGCACCTGCAAGCCCTTGAACGCTGCCACGAGTTTTTCAGTGTCGGTGGAGCCCGCCTTCTTCATACCTTCGGCCAGCGACTTGATGGCGCTGTAGCCCACGATAGAGCCCAGGCGCGGGTAGTCGTTGAACTTGGCCTGGTAGGCAGTCTGGAAGGCCTTGTGCTCGGGCGTCTGGATGCCGTACCAGGGGTAGCCCGTAACGATCCAGCCGTTCGGCGCTTCGTCCTTGAGCGGGTCCATGTATTCGGGCTCGCCCGTCAGCAGGCTGACCACTTCACGGCCCTGGAACAGGCCACGCGTGTTGCCTTCGCGCACAAACTTGGACAGGTCGGCACCGAACAACACGTTGAAGATCGCATCGGGCTTGGCGTCGGCCAGGGCCTGCACCACGCTACCGGAATCAACCTTGCCCAACGGGGGCGCCTGCTCGGCCACAAACTCCACATCGGGCTGGGCCGCCTTGAGCAGCTGCTTGAACGTGGCCACGGCCGACTGGCCGTACTCGTAGTTGGGGTAGACCAGCGCCCAGCGCTTCTTCTTGAGGGCCGCGGCCTCGGGCACCATCATCGACACCTGCATGTAGGTGGAAGGGCGCAGGCGGTAGGTATAGCGGTTGCCGTTCTGCCAGACGATCTTGTCGGTCAGTGGCTCACCGGCCAGGAAGAAGAATTTCTTTTGCTTGGCAAAGTCGGTCAGCGCCAGCCCGATGTGCGAGAGGAACGAGCCCGTGAGCACATCGACCTTCTCGCGCGACACCAGTTCTTCGGCGGCGCGCACGGCGTCGCCAGGGTTGGCGTTGTCATCGCGGATGATGAGCTGGACCTTCTTGCCCAACACCCCACCCGATGCATTGATCTCATCAACCGCCAGCTCCATGCCTTTCTTGTAGGGCTCCAGGAAGGCGGGTTGCGCCTTGTAGCTGTTGATCTCGCCAATCTTGATGACATCCTGGGCATGTACCACAGGGGCCAGCGTGAATGCCAGCGCGGCTGCGGCCGTGGCACGCATGAGGTTTCGTCGCATCGTCATGGGGAAACTCCTGAAAGGTGGGTTGGGAAGGGGAACCGGTGAGACTGCTCGGGATGGTAGTGCGCGCTCAGCGCAGTCCATCCTCGCCTTTGATTTCGGAGGCCTGAAGACCACCGATGCGCGCCAGCGGTCGGCCACTGTCGGTCACGACAATGGCCACCACGATTTCGTTGGCGCGCGGCGCATCGGCCACGCGGGCTTCCATCGCGTCGAAGTGGCTGCGCACATAGGCGGCATCCTTGTGGCCCAGGGGCACGTCAATGGCCGTGCCCAGGCCGCCGATCTTCTTGCTGGACGGCACCAGTGCTGCGCCTTTCTCGACCGCCACACGCAGTGGCGCGCCCAGCTTGGGGTGCAGGATGGCGGCGGCATGTTCCAGCTCGCCCGCCTCGCCCACGATGGCGGCCTTGCCGTAGCTCTGGGCTTGGCCGGGCTCAATGCCCAGGGCTGCAACGCAACGCGCACCCAGCAGTGCGCCCAGCTCTTCGCCGATGGCCACCAGTTCGTCGAGGTTCTCGACATAGCGACCTGCGCAGGGGTTCTCGATCACGGCCATGGCCAGGGCTTTGCGCACAGGCGGCTGTACGTCGCGCCCCATCTCCACGCGGACTTCGTCGGTTTGAACAATGATCTTGCGGATCTTGGCGGGCATGTGTGGGTCTCCTAGGGTCTTGTGGTTGGCAGTGGATCAGCGCAGGCCGTTCCACTGGCTGATGTCTGCGGCCTTCAGGCCGCCAACGCGTGCATGGATACGAGCGCCGGTGGACATGGCCAGGATGAAGACGATTTCATCCGATGTGGGTGCGCCGGGTACCCGCACTTCGATGGCATCGAAATGGCTGCGCACGTAGCTCGCGTTGATGTGGGTCAGCGGCACATCCAGCGCGGCGCCGGGGCCGCCCACTTTCTTGGTGGAAGGCACGATGGACAGCGCATTGGCAGGCTGCCCCGTCTTCTCTTCGGCCTCACCTTTGGCGTAGGCGTTGCGGTCGCCCTTCCAGCCCAACAGTTCGCGCATGGCGTACCCACCGGGCACATGCCACAGCGCACCATGCTCCAGCTCGCCGGCCGCCCCCACGATGGCACCTTTGCCGTAGGTCTCGATGCGCTCGGCAGGCACGGCCATGGCCTTGAGCAAACGCTGGGCCATGTCCAGCCCCACGTCCTGCAGGGCATCCATCATGGGCAGGATGTCGGGTTCGTACCGGCCCGCAAACGGGTTGGTCAGCACCGCGCCAATGGCACCACGCAGCAGCGGCACGTCGGCCACCGGCCCGAATTCGTGCCTGATTTCCTCAAGATGGGTGAAAACGCGTCGTATCTGGATCATTTTGGAGACCTGTGCAATTCATTAAGCAAATACTGAACCAACTTCCGATTCCATCACCGCTTGGGGTGGCCACACGGCACCAGCCAGGGTTTGTGGCGCCGTAGTCGCCACAAACTGCCCCTGGCACGCCAGCAGTGCAAACCACAGCAGGCCGCTGGACTGCAATTCTTGCGCCTTTTGCAACCCTTGCTGCAAGGCCCGGCGAACCTGCTCATCGGGCAAGGCGGGGACATCCACGGTGACCACAATGCCCCCCAGATCACTGTCGTCCCGCACCTGCCACGCTGGCAGACGGGCAATCCTCTCATCCGCCACATCGACCGCGTTGGCCACGATGGTCGCTGCCGCATCGGCCTGCGCAGCCGTGCGCGCCAACACCGTGACGCTGTCCGCAATGCCCAGCGACTGGCTGCGCCCGCGCCACCCACTAGTGGCCACACCGCGCACCGGCATGGCGCTGTCGATGCGGATCTGCCCATCCAGCACCAAGCCGTTGCGCAACTGTGCAGCGTTGAGTGCAGCGATATCAGCGTACACCCCCACCGTGACCGACTGGCCCGGCGCCAAGTGCAGCGCAATGTCGCCCCCGTTGTTGACCCAGGCGCGGTCTATGCCCGGCTGCTCGTAGCACGCCAGAATCTCCTGCGCCACAGCACCCGCCACCGCCGCCATCGACGTGATGAAACCTGCGCGATAAGGACTGCAGGCGGCCCACATGCGGCGCGCCACCACGCCCTGCAAAGCACAGCGCTCACCCACCGGCGCCCGCAGGCCGGCGAGTTCATTCACCAGTTCCTGCAACAGCCCCTCAAAGCACTGCCATGCGCGCTCGTGCGCCTGCGCCACGGCATTGCGCTCCCCTTCGGCCTGAAGGATGAGGTCCATCGGCCCATGCTGAAAATGCCAGCGGCCATCGGACAGGAGCTTGCGGCAAGCGTTCATGCGCGGTCCAGTCAGCCCAGCAGAGGTGGGCGACCCAGCGGCCACGGGTTGGCGGCGGGCAAGGTCTGCCACACGCGCGCCTGCGGTGCACCGTCGTTGTGCCACGCACCGCGCTCCAGCACTTCGCGCAGGCTGCGAATTTGTTCGGTGTGCCCGCCCAGCGCTTCGTAGTCCGCACGGCGCATGCTGAACTCGATGGGCGCCACGATGGCGGGGGTGGGCACAGTGCCAAAGCTGTTGTCCGGCATGCGCAGCACGTCGGCCATCACGGTGATACCGCCGCCCGGCCACACATAGGCGGGGGCACCGCCACAGGTCACATTGACCAGCGCGTTCTTGATGGAGCGCGTGAGCAGCACCGGGTTCTCGGTAACCCCGGCGCGCAGGCTGCCGCCCGCGCCGCCCAGGAACAGCACGGACGCGAGCGACGGCTCGCAGTTTTCGCCAATGCGGTCCACGATGCGGCGCACCTCGGCAGGCATCTCGGCTTCCACCGGATTCAGTTGCTCGTCCAGCACGTACCAGGATGCGTGCTCCCCCGTGGTGGAGGTCATCAAGAGGCGCAACCCGGGCCAGGCCACGGATTCGTCCCAGCCTTCGATGATGGACAGCGGGTCGGCAATGTCGGTGCCGCCCCAGCCTGTGCCCGGGTTGGCCACCTGGAAGTAGCGGCCCGGCGTGGATTTGCGCCCGCGCATCTGGATGCCCGAGGGCTTCATGTCCAGGCAACGGCCCGCCTGGTGTTCGGTAAGCACGCCGGTGATGTGGTCGTCCACCACCACCACCTCGTCGGCATGGCTGAAGAACTGGCGCGCAAAAATGCCGATGGCCGCCGAGCCGCAACCCACACGCATGCGCTGTTCGGCCACACCGTTGACGATGGGTGCGCGCCCGGCCTGGATCACCAGCTGTGAGCCACCGTCGATGGTGAACTCCACGGCCTGCTTGTTGCCCAGCAACTGCATCATCTCGGCGGTGATGCGCCCCTCCTTCTTGGTGCCGCCGGTGAGGTGGTGCACGCCACCCAGCGACAGCATCTGCGAGCCGTATTCCGCCGTGGTCACATGGCCCACTACCTCGCCCTTGCAACGCACATTGGCCTGCTCGGAGCCGAGGAAGCGGTCGGTATCGATCTTCACCTTGAAGCTGCAGTAGCTGAAGATGCCCTCGGTGACCACGGTGACCATGTCCACGCCATCGGTTTTGGAGCCCACGATGAATGGCGCAGGTTTGTAGTCTGGGTAGGTGGTGGACGAGCCCACGCCCGTCACAAAGACCTCTTCGGTCAACAGCAAGTCGCCCGACCAGGGCTGCGGCGCGACCGCAGGCGCCGCCTCGGCGCCCTCCTGCCCATCGCTCGCCTCCGCACGGCCTGCAAACGGCACCAGCGTGGCCTCGCCCGCCTCCAGGGTCTTGCGCAGCACCACCACCGGTTCCAGCCGCACGAGCACGCCCGCATGGTTGGCATAACGGTCACACGCACCTGCACGGCCTTCGGAAATCTGGCACAGCACCGGGCACGCGTTGCACTCGACCTTGGCGGCGTTCATGCGCTCGTTGCGGGGCCGGGCGCGCTCCAGCACCTGCGGCAGCTCTGGCGCATCCATCCCCGGTAGCCCATCGGTCTTGGTATGTTCAGTCATCGTGGCGGCCCATTCATTGCATGGTTGCAAGCGCTTGTACGCGCATTGCATTTTGTGTAGCATTCACTTAACTTAAATGTTGTGAACACTACATTCGATGTCAATGTAGCGGAATCAACCAGACTCTGCAATGGTGTTTTTGCGCCCCCAAAAATGGTGCATGAGGAGCCCCAAAATGACGCACGTTGTGACGGACGCATGCATTCGGTGCAAGTACACCGACTGCGTCGATGTGTGCCCTGTCGATTGCTTCAAGGAGGGCCCGGAATATCTGGTGATTGACCCCGACGAATGCATCGACTGCGCGGTGTGCATCCCGGAGTGCCCAGCCAACGCCATCTACGCCGAAGACGACCTGCCTGATGGCATGGAAGTCTTCCTGCAGTTCAACAAAAAGCTGGCGCCCACGCTGCCCACAATTACCAAAAGAAAAGCGGCTTTGCCAGATGCGGAACAATGGAGGGTTGTGAGCCACAAGCTTTCAGGCCTGAACATTGCGCTGTAGAGCGCTTGGGGCCCTGAATCCGAGCCAGTTTCAGCCAAATTCCTTATTTGCTTCCAACTTTTCCATCTAACGCACCATGAGCGCCTTTCTTGACGAACGCGTCCTGACGGTCCACCACTGGACGGACCGCCTTTTCTCCTTCACCACCACACGCGACACCGCGCTGCGCTTTTCCAACGGGCATTTCACAATGATCGGCCTGCGCGGCGAGACGGGCAAACCCCTGCTGCGTGCCTACAGCATCGTGAGCCCCAACTACGAAGAGCACCTGGAGTTCCTGTCCATCAAGGTGCCCGACGGCCCGCTGACCTCGCGCCTGCAGCACATCAAGGTGGGCGACACCATCGTGGTGGGCAAGAAGCCCACCGGCACCCTGCTGATCGACTACCTGCTGCCCGCCAAGCGCCTGTACATGCTGTCCACCGGCACGGGCGTGGCCCCGTTCCTGAGCCTGATCCGCGACCCCGAGACCTATGAGAAGTTCGAGGAAGTCATCCTGGTGCACGGCGTGCGCGAGGTGAAGGAGCTGGCCTACCACGACTACATCACGCAGGAGCTTCCGCAGCACGAGTTCCTGGGAGAGATGGTCACCAAGCAGCTCAAGTACTACCCCACCGTGACGCGCGAGCCCTTCAAGCACCAGGGCCGTGTGACCACCGTCATCGAAAACGGCCAGATGGCCCGCGACCTGGGCCTGCCCGCACTCAACCCCGCGGAAGACCGCGTGATGATCTGCGGTAGCCCCGAGATGCTGCGCGACCTCAAGCACATGATGGAAGAGCGTGGCTTCAACGAAGGCAACACCACGAAGCCCGGCGACTTCGTGATCGAACGCGCGTTCGCAGAGCAGTGATCCCCGGCTGGCCCGCCCTGCGGGGGGCCAGCCTCATCCACCAGGACCCGCCATGTCTGCCACTCCCACCAAGACCCGGACCGCGTCCCCCCGCTCCGCATCCGCCCGCAAGACGGGCGTGCGCGAACAAGCCGCACAGACCACGCGCGACAACATCCTGAAGGCGGCGACCAAGGTGTTCGCGCGCTACGGCTACGAAGGTGGCAGCGTGGAGAAGATCTCCAAGGCGGCCAAGTCCTTCGACCGGATGATCTACTACTACTTCGGCAGCAAGGAAGGTCTGTTCATCGAGGTGCTGGAGGAAACCTACCGGCGCATGAACGATGCGGAATCCAAGCTCGACCTGGACACTGCCAAACCGTTCGAGGCGCTGCAGGCCGTGATCCGCTTTGTGGTGGGCTACTACCGCAAGAACCCCGAATTCATCACGCTGCTCAACACCGAGAACCTGCACAAGGGCAAGCACATCTCCAAGTCCATGCGGGCGCGTGAATACTCGTCGCCGGCCATCGAGGTGATCCGCCGCGTGCTGGAGAGTGGCCAGGCGCAGGGCCTGTTCCGCAAAGACGTTTCGGCACGCGACGTGTACCTGCTGATTGCCGCCACGGGCTACTTCTACATGTCCAACCGGCACACGCTGTCGGCCTTTCTGGGCGAAGACCTGGAGACGCCCGAGGCGCTGGCGAACTGGGAGACCTTCGTCATCGACAGCGTGCTGCGCACCGTGGCGCCCGGCCCCAGTCTGCCCAAGGGCAAAACAGCGGCCTGAATGAATCAGTAAGAGATTTTTCCCTGCGGGGTGCCGTGTGGTGCCCCGCCCACCACCCCACGAGGAGAATCCATGGCAGAAGTAGCAGCAGGCGGCAAGTCGGGCAAGGTCGTCATTCAGAACATCGGTCTTTTGTTGTCGGGCGACCTGGACCGTCCCATCCTCGACGCCGACACCATCGTGGTGAATGATGGCCTCATCGTGGCCGTGGGCCGCTACAAGGACTGCGACACCGAACATGCCAACACTGTGATCGACGCGCGCCAGACCTGCGTGGCACCCGGCCTCATCGACAGCCATGTGCACCCTGTGTTTGGCGACTGGACGCCGCGCCAAAACCAGATCGGCTGGATCGACTCGACCATGAACGGCGGCGTGACCACCATGGTGTCGGCCGGCGAAGTGCACCTGCCCGGCCGCCCCAAGGACATCGTGGGCCTGAAGGCTCTGGCCATCACCGCGCAACGCTCGTTCGACAACTTCCGCCCTGGTGGCGTGAAGGTGATTGCAGGCGCCCCGGTCATTGAAAAGGGCATGACCGAGCAGGACTTCAAGGACCTGGCCGATGCGGGCGTGACGCTGCTGGGCGAAGTGGGCCTGGGCTCCGTCAAGGCGGGCTACGAGGCCCAGCAGATGGTGGCCTGGGCGCGCAAGCACGGCATCCAGAGCACCATTCACACCGGCGGGCCGTCCATCCCCGGCTCGGGTCTGATCGACAAGGACGTGGTGCTGGAGGCCGATGCCGACGTGATCGGCCACATCAACGGCGGCCACACCTCCCTGCCCTGGAAGCATGTGTGCGAGCTGTGCGAGAAGTCGTCCCGCGCCATCGAGCTGGTGCACAACGGCAACGAGAAAATCGCCATCCAGGCCGCGCGGGCGGCCATCGAACTCAAGTGCCCACACCGCGTGATCCTGGGCACCGACGGCCCGGCTGGCTCGGGCGTGCAGCCGCTGGGCATGCTGCGCATGATTGCGCTCATATCGAGCTTTGCCGACATCCCTGCCGAGCTTGTCTTCTGCTTTGCCACGGGCAACACGGCGCGCATCCGCAACCTGAACTGCGGCCTCATCGAAGTGGGCCGCGCAGCCGACTTCGTGTTCATGGACCGGGCGCAGCACACCGCCGGTGCCACGCTGCTGGAAAGCGTGCAGCTGGGCGACATCCCAGGCATCGGCATGGTGATGATTGACGGCTTGGTGCGCTGTGGCCGCAGCCGCAACACCCCGCCTGCGACCGAGATCCCGGTGGTGCTGTAACCCGTCCGCCAGTCAGCAATCGCCCGGAAAAAACAAAGCCCGCATTTGCGGGCTTTGTTTTGGAGTAAAGGACTGACTGGCTCAGTAGGTGTCCGACACCCGCACCGCACCCGGCTGGGGCTGTGGCTGTGCATAGGGGTCTGCAGCGCGGGCCGAGCCGCCCTGGTCCACGCGGAAGCCCTTGCCTTGCAGCACAACGGGCGTGCCCACGGCGGTGGGCTCTGCGCGCTGGAAGTGGCGCAGCGAGCCGTCTTCCATACGCACCGCCACCTGGTACACCGTGTGGGTGCGGGTGCGCTCTTCGACCTTGTGGCCCACATAACCGCCGCCCACAGCGCCCAGCACGGTGGCGGCGGTGCGGCCGCTGCCCTTGCCGATCTGGTTGCCTACCACGGCGCCCAGCACACCACCGGCTACCGCCCCCACGCCCGTAGCAGGGGCGGCCTGTTGAACGGCCTGCACCGACTCGACACGGCCGCAGCTGCGGCACACCGGCGTTGCAGCACGCACGGGCTGGGCGACACCCCCGGGGGCCATGCCACCCGCCATGTCACCGGATCGGCCCGCGCTGCCGCCGGTTTGCGGACGGTAGTTTGCTCCGCTATTCATAGCATTCTGCGCAGATACTACCGGCGCTTTCGGCCGTTTTTCCTCAATAATTTCGGATTCGGGCGTGCGGGGTGCCGCCGCCAGGGTGGCCGGGGTCGCCGCCTCGGCCGCCGAGGGTGCGCGTTGCTGCATCACCAGGGTGGCGCCCAGGGCCAGCACGCTCACACCCAACACACCAATGGCCGCCCACATCCATTTCAGGGCCGGTCCGGCGGGGGCAGCAGCAGGTACGGGCGGGGTGGGAGAAGAAACCGTCAGGTTCATGGTCATTTCCTTGTTCATGTCGAGAGAGTCCGCAGGGGGTAGGCGTGTAGATAACCGCAGTAAGCCCGCTACGGAATGGGGCCGTGGTGTTTCAACGGCTTGGATGGTGCAAAGGTACACAGCGGTGGGCACTGTGGTGTGGCCGGTTTGTAAGCGGCAGTAAGCAGCGGTAAACCCACTTTGCCAGCACTTGCGGCGTCAGCCCTCGCGTGCGGGCCCTGCCCGCGCAGCCCGGCAGCGCAACGGGTACCGCCGAGACAGCCTGCCGCCCGCTTGCTGTGCGCTGTTGCCAACATTTACAGCTCCTGCCCCCGTGCCTGTACCCGCGCACGGGCAGATGCCGTCCACCGGGCCCATGCCGCAGGGCGGCGGGGGCCGGAGTGCAGGGCATCCTCCAGAGCCTGCGCGCAGCTGGCAGAAAAGAGCAGGATGGCCGATGAAAAATAGATCCACATGAGCAGCACCACCAGCGACCCCGCCGCACCGTAGGCCGACACCACGGCAGCGGTGGACAGGTACCAGGCCAACAACTGCTTGCCGACCGTGAACAGCGCAGCCCCCACCACGGCGCCCATCACCAGGTAACGCAGCGACGGCTTGGGCCCTGCGCCGATGCGCATCAGCCCCACAAACAGGGCCACGGCAAACCCGAAGGCAATGGCTTCGTTGATGACCTGCAGCAGCGGTG
Source organism: Acidovorax benzenivorans (assembly GCF_028680575.1). Classification (GTDB taxonomy): domain Bacteria; phylum Pseudomonadota; class Gammaproteobacteria; order Burkholderiales; family Burkholderiaceae_C; genus Acidovorax; species Acidovorax benzenivorans. Next base: position 142,481 of record NZ_JAPCKI010000001.1, read on the forward strand.
CCAGGGGCACCAAGGTGGGCAGGTGTGCCACGGTCAGCCGCTCTCCAGCCCAGCCCGCCAGCAAGTGGATCAGCGTGGACAGCGCCAGCGACACCATGAGCAAAAAGCCCAGCGCCAACACATAGGCCAGCCCCCGCAGCCGCAGCGACGCCATGCGCCACCACGCGGCCCGCTGGGGCGGCGTGTAGCCATCCTTGCGCCACAGCCGCTCCAGCGCTGACTGCAGCTCTACAAACACGCCGGTGGCGCCCGAGACCAGCACCACAAACCCGATGGCCGATGCCAGCCGCCCCTCAGACGGAGCCTGGGCGCTGGCCATGGCCTGGCGCACCACATCGGCCACCTGCTGGCCCATCACCGACTGCACCTGGGCGACGAGGCTGCTCTCCAGGTAGCTGCGGTCCACCCACCAGCCCAGCACGCCCACCAACAGCAACAGCAGGGGCGCCAGGCTCAGCATGCCGTAGAACGACATGGCGGCGCTCATGCGCAACCCGTCGGCGTCCAGCCACATCTGCGCTGCGCGCCAGAACGGCTGCACCAGGCGCCAAAGCGGCTGCAAGGGCTGGGCGATGCGGGCGAGCAAAGTCGCCATCGGGGACGGAGGGGGAACGGTCATCCCCGCGAGCCTAAGGCTTTGCGGCCCCCCTATCCATCCGCTGTGGCCGCAAGGCGGGGTAGGCGCTGTCCCACACGCAGCGGGCCTGGCTGTGGCGCGCAGAGTTTCAAAGGTGACAGCACCGGTTTTACACGGGGGCGGTGCAGGGCTAGCATGAGGCGCTGACCGGCTTAGCCGACAGCCATTGACACGGCGGCCACCACCGCCCTCACCGCACCTCTTCACCCACCTTGCAGGCCACGAGCCACCAGGGCCCGGGCTTGGCATTCATTCACCCTCATCCCTCTCTGCACGAAAGCGTTTTCTCCATGAGCGTCAAGCAACTCTTCGATCTCACCGGCCAGGTCGCCCTGGTCACCGGCGGCTCGCGCGGCCTGGGCCTGCAGATGGCCGAAGCCCTGGGCGAGATGGGCGCCAAACTCGCCATCACCGCGCGCAAGGCCGACGAACTGGCCGAAGCCCAAAAGCACCTGGAAGGCCTGGGCTACGAGGTGCTGACCGTGGTGAACGACCTGCAAAAAACCGAGGACATCCCCGGCCTGGTGGACCAGGTGGTGGAGCGCTTTGGCACCATCGACATTCTGGTCAACAACGCGGGCGCCACCTGGGGCGCCAAGGCCGAGGACTACCCCGACGCCGCCTGGCACAAGGTGATGGACCTGAACGTGAGCGCCCCGTTTTTCCTGTCGCGTGAAGTGGGAAAACGCTGCATGATCCCGCGCGGCAAGGGCTCGATCATCGTCACAGCCTCGGTGGCGGCGCTCAAGGGCACACCCCCCGGCATGAACACCATTGCCTACAACACCTCCAAGGCCGCCGCGCTGCACTTTGCGCGCACGCTGGCGTCGGAGTGGGGGCACTACGGCATTCGCGTCAATGCAATCTGCCCCGGCTTCTTTCCGAGCAAGATGGCCAGTGGCCTCATCGAAAAACTGGGCCCTGCGATGATCGAGCGCACGCCCCTGCGCCGCATCGGCGGCGAAGAGGACCTCAAGGGCGCGGTGGTGTTTCTGGCGTCCAACGCCTCGCGGCACATCACGGGCGAGTCCATCGTGGTGGATGGTGGTGCCAGTTTGATTTGATTTGAAGCCCCCCTGAGGCGCTGCGCGCCTTCCCCCCGGAGGGGGGACGACGCCCTCACTGCGGGGCGGCCCTTGCTTGGCGCCCCTCGCCTGGGGCGCGCCCTATCTTGTACAGCCTGCGCCCTGCACGAACCAACCCAGAGTTCCGTATCCCATGTCTGACCGCCACCTCGCCCATTGGCCACCCGGCCTGTCGCGCCACCTCACGCTGCCGCAGACCCATCTGTTCCACAACGCCGAGGTGTCGGCCGCGCGCTACCCGGACAAGCCTTTTCTGGTGTTCTACGACACGCTGGTGACCTTCCGCCAGTTCCAGCAGCAGGCCGAGCACATTGCGGGCTTTTTGCAGCAGGTGTGTGGCGTGAAAGCGGGCGACCGCGTGCTGCTGTACATGCAGAACAGCCCGCAGTGGATCCTGGCGTTCTACGGCATCCTGCGCGCCAACGCGGTGGTGGTGCCGGTGAACCCCATGAACCTCACCGACGAACTGCGCCACTACGTGCAGGACAGCGGCGCCACCGTGGCCTTTGTGCCGCAGGACCTGCATGCGCAGGCCCAGCCGCTGGTGGATGTGACGGGCGGTGAATCTGGTGGGGGCAAGCTCCGGCACCTCATCGTGGCCGCCTACAGCGACTACCTGCAGGTGCCCACCGACCTGCCCGTGCCCGCCTTTGTCAGCGCACCGCGCCAGGCCATAGATGCCCCCGGCGTCACGCTGTGGAGCGACATGCTGGCGCAGCAGCGCACCCCCGGCCCCATCACCACCGGGCCCGACGACCTGTGCGTGATGCCCTACACCTCCGGCACCACGGGCCACCCCAAGGGCTGCATGCACACGCACCGCAGCGCCATGAGCACCTTGGTGGGCGGCGTGCAGTGGTTTGCACGCACGCAGGATTCGACCTACCTCACGGTGCTGCCGCTGTTCCATGTCACCGGCATGTCGGGCAGCATGAACGGGCCGCTGTTTGTGGGCGCCACGGTGGTCGTGCTGCCGCGCTGGGACCGTGACGCGGCTGCCCAGCTCATCCAGCGCTACCGGGTCACCATCTGGCAGGCCATCTCGACCATGGTGGTGGACTTTCTGGCCAACCCGCGCATCGCCGACTACGACATCAGCAGCCTGCAGGCCATGCGCGGCGGCGGCGCGGCCATGCCCAAGGCCGTGGCGCAGCGCCTGAAGGACCTGACCGGGCTGGACTACGTGGAGGGCTACGGCATGTCCGAAACCATGGCCGCCACGCACATCAACCCGCCCCACCGCCCCAAGCCGCAGTGCCTGGGCATCCCGGTGTTTGATGTGGACTCCCGCGTGGTGGACCCGGCCACGTTCACCGAACTGCCACCGGGCGAAATTGGCGAGATCGTGGTGCATGGCCCGCAGGTCATGTTGGGCTACTGGAACAACCCACAGGCCTCGGCCGACAGCTTTGTGATGCTGGACGGCAAGCGTTTTCTGCGCACGGGCGACCTGGCGCAGGTGGATGAGGACGGCTACTTCTTCATGGTGGATCGGCTCAAGCGCATGATCAATGCGTCGGGCTTCAAGGTCTGGCCCGCCGAGGTCGAAGCCATGATGTATGCCCATCCGGCGATCCAGGAGGTGTGTGTGATCGCCGCACACGATGAGCGCCGGGGCGAAACCGTGAAGGCGCTGGTCGTGCTGCGCGACGCCTTCAAGGGCCAGGTGAGCGAGCAGTCCATCATCGACTGGAGCCACGAACACATGGCGGCCTACAAAAGCCCGCGCATCGTGCAGCTGGTGGACAGCCTGCCCAAGTCCGGCACGGGCAAGGTGCAGTGGCGCGAGCTGCAGGAGCAGGAGCGCAGCCGCGCCGCTGGTGCTGCGTCCTGAAGCAGCCATCGACAGCCCCTGCCAAACGCTCTGTTTTTGATAGCTATCAGCGCAATATCCATAAGCGCCATCGGCCAAAAACACCTCAAAACACACGCCCAACCACCATGAACCCCACCGCCCTCGCCCGCCTACGCTCTGTGCTGCAAACCCATGTGGACCAGGGCCTGCTGCCCGGTGCCGTGGCCCTTGTCCATCACCAGGGCCACACGGTGCTGCACACGGCGGTGGGCCACCAGCGCCCGCCCAGCGCCGAGTCGGCGGTGCCCGCGATGGCGCCCGACACGGTGTTCCGCATCTATTCCATGACCAAGCCCATCGCCTCGCTGGTGGCGATGATGCTCATGGAAGAAGGCCGCCTGCTGCTGTCGCACCCCGTGTCGCACTACCTGCCCGCGTTTGCAGGCCAGCGCGTGTACGACGAAACCACCGGCACCACCGCCCCGGTGCAACGCGAGGCCACGGTGCACGACCTGCTGCGCCACACCGCTGGCCTGAGCTACGCGTGGGAGGCAGGCACCGTGCCCGACGCCTACCGCACCGCCCGCATCGGCTCGCGCCGCCACAGCAATACCGAGCTGGCCGCCGCGCTGGGCCCCTTGCCCCTGGTCCACCAGCCCGGCACCCGCTGGGAATACAGCCGCGCCACCGATGTGCTGGGCGCGGTGCTAGAGATCATCGAGGGCGAAAGCCTGGGAGCCCTCCTGCAGCGCCGCGTGTTCGGCCCTCTGGGCATGCACGACACCGGTTTTGCCGTGCCCGCCGCGCAGCAGCACCGCCTGGCCGAAGCCTTTGAGCGCGACCCGCAGACCGGGCTCGGCATGCCCCTGATCGACGTGACCGCCCCGCCCGCGTTCGAGTCGGCGGGTGGCGGGCTGGTGTCCACCGCCAGCGACTACGCGCGCTTCTTGCAGCTCATGCTGGGCCGGGGCACCGCCCCTGGGCCCGATGGCCCCGTGCGCCTGCTGGGCCGCACCACGGTGGACTTCATGACCGCCGACCACCTGGGCAGCCTGCCCGTTGCGGGCGACATCCTGCCCACCGGCTACGGCTTTGGCCTGGGTGTGGCTGTGCGCACCGCCAAGGGGCAGGCCACCCGCCCCGGATCGGCCGGGCACTACAGCTGGAGCGGTCTGGGAGGCACCTTCTTTTTTGTGGACCCTGCGGAAGACCTGTTCGCCATCCTGCTCACCCAGGCGCCCGGCCAGCTGCGGTATCTGTGCGAGCTGTATCCGGCGCTGGTGTATGCCGCACTGTGATTGGGACACCCCCCTGAGGAGCTGCGCTCCTTCACCCCCGCTCTCGCGCTGCGCGCGGGCAGGGGGACGACGCCCTCGCTGCGGGGCGGCCCTTGCTCGGCGTCACTGGCGGGGGTAGCGCCAGTTGCAAAGGCTGCGCTCTACATCCGGCGCCAGAGGGTGCAGGCTTACACTCAGCGTCCAGTCACGGCACGCAGCGGCCACACACACCGCTGGCAAGCCCGTCCCCCAGACCTCTTTTTTGAACCTATGCAGATTCGCTGCGCACTGGTCGGCATGCCCGGCTCGGGCAAATCCACCGTTGGCCGGCAACTGGCCCACCGGGCGGGTGTGCCCTTCATTGACCTGGACCACCGGCTGGAACACACCCTGGGCACCACCATCCGCAGCTTCTTCGAGGCCGAGGGCGAAGCCCGCTTTCGCGACATCGAATCCCAGGTGCTGGCCGAGGTAGCCCGCCAGCCCGGCGGCATGGTCCTGTCCACCGGCGGCGGCGCCGTACTGCGCCCCGAGAACCGCGAAGTGCTGCGCCAGTTCGGCAACGTGCTGTACCTGCGCGCCTCGCCCGAAGAGATCTACAAGCGCGTCAAACACGACAAGACCCGCCCCCTGCTGCAAGGCGGCAACCCCATGGACAAGCTGCGCGACCTCTACGCCCAGCGCGACCACCTGTACCGCGAAACCGCCCACTACGTGATCGAGACCGGGCGGCCGTCGGTGCACACGCTGGTCAACATGGTGATGATGCAGCTGGAGATGGCCGAGAGTGCGGGTGGGGCGGGGCCGCACTGAGGGCCAAGACAATGCGCGGGTCCCGGCGCGGTTAAAGACTTATCGACTCAGACAACCAACGGCAGACAACGGCCAGAAGCGGACATTCAGTGCTGCGTCCTATTCACCTTCACGCGACACACCATGGAAACACCCAACGAACGCAAAGAGCGAATGTGGCAAGAAATTCAGAAAAAGTCCGGGCTTGGAAAACCAAGCAATGATTTCAGGGCACTGCTCGGTGTGATTGCTGTCATTCTCGGCGCTCTAGTCGTGGCAGCTATCTTTCGGTAGTCTGGCTCATATCGGCCAGGAGCTGTCGGTTGCGGCAAGGAGAAGCAGACGTTCAAAGTTGGAGTTACTGCCGCTCGCGAAGCGTTTCGGCGTTGAACGACTTGTTAAGGCGCATACCCACTGACCACTAACCCTGCTGAGGTGATCCGGTACGGGTATTGCCCCAGCGAATCAATTTCCGCCTGAACTCTACCTATATCTTGGCGCTCATACCGATGCTGAGGTTGAGCATGGGGCCACCTTGTAGCCTTGTCGGGGATGAGCAGCCACTCAATCTCCGAGTATTGAAATGGGCCGCCCGTTACCGCGCCACAATCACCGACACCTAGTTCAGTGAGGCAATCTAGTGCGGGAAGAAAGCCTTCTCTGGAGTTCTCCCACTCCAGCAATTTCCATATGCAGTGGCTAGCCACATCTGCTTGAGCCAGATGGGACAAAAGCTTCTTCCATTTGGTGTTGGACATCAGCCCAATCATTTCTTTCATTTCTCTGCCTAGCTGGGCCCCAGCACAATTTGCCCCACACAACCTGCGGGCAAGCTGGGCGATAGGAGTTACTTTGGGACTCTGATTGCTCCTGAAAACGGAGTGGAGCGCGGATTTGCAAGTGCGGGGCTGTTGCAGCATTCCATACAAACATTACGGCAATCCCCGCAGGATTCATGAAGACAAACTATAGCCTGCGGACTAGCAAAGCCAGGGCTCTCGACAGTCACGTTTTGAACTGTGAGCAAGCGATAAGAATCAATGACTGTCTTGGGGAAGGGTAATCACTGGCGGCTCCGGGCCCATTCCAGCCCAATCACAAAGAGCTATTCGGTACCGCACAAACTGCCAGAATCACGGCTCCAGCCCGTTCAACCCGAGCATCCTCCGGCCCCCAACAGGAGTACCCCATGTCCCCCAAAACCACCCTCTGCCTCTGGTTCAACGGCACGGCGCTGGAGGCGGCGACGTTCTACGCAGCCACCTTTCCCGACAGCGCCGTGGGCCGGGTGATGCATGCCCCCGGCGACTATCCCGCAGGACACCAGGGTGACGTGCTGACGGTGGAGTTCACGGTGCTGGGCATTCCGTGCCTGGGGCTGAACGGCGGCCCGGCCTTCACGCACAGCGAGGCGTTTTCGTTTCAGGTAGCGACGGATGACCAGGCCGAAACCGACAGGCTGTGGAACGCGATTGTGGGCAACGGCGGACAGGAGAGCGCCTGCGGCTGGTGCAAGGACCGGTGGGGTCTGTCGTGGCAAATCACGCCACGGGTGTTAACGCAGGCCATCAACGACCCCGACCGCGCTGCGGCCAAGCGGGCCTTCGACGCCATGATGGGCATGCGCAAAATTGATGTGGCGGCCATTGAGGCGGCGTGGCGTGGGTGACGGCCGCACGGCGAGTTACCACGGTGTGCCCGAGGTACTTCACCACAGAAATTTTTGCATGAAATAGGCTGCTAGCGCTTACTCAAAGTGCGCTAACAGCTATCCAATCCATAGCACTACAAATTCGGCGCCAGCAACCGCTCCAGCACCTTCTCGTCCATGCCCCGGCGCTGGGCCATGTCGTGTAGCTGGTCTTCGCCGATCTTGCCGACGTTGAAGTACACGGCGTCGGGGTGGCCGATGTAGAAGCCGCTCACGCTGGCGGCGGGCATCATGGCCAGGCTTTCCGTCAGGCTCATGCCGACCTCTTCGCACTGCAGCACGCGGAACAGCTCGGTCTTGGCGCTGTGGTCCGGGCAGGCGGGGTAGCCAGGTGCGGGGCGGATGCCGTGGTATTTCTCGGCAATCATGTCGTCGTTGCTCAGCGCTTCGCCAGCGGCATAGCCCCACAAGTCGGTGCGCACGCGGTGGTGCAGGGCTTCGGCAAAGGCTTCGGCCAGGCGGTCGGCCAAGCTTTTGAACAGGATGGCGGAGTAGTCGTCCAGCGCATCGATAAAGGCCTTTTCCTTCTTCTCGATGCCCAGGCCCGCCGTCACGGCGAACAGGCCCGCGTAGTCGGCAATGCCGCTGGATTTTGGCGCCACAAAGTCGGCCAGGCAGCGACTGGGGCGGGTCACGCCGTCGATGGTGTGTTTCTCGGCCTGCTGGCGCAGGCCGTACCAGGTCATGGCCACCTCGGTGCGGGTGTCGTCGGTGTAGAACTCGATGTCGTCGTCGTTCACGCTGTTGGCGGGCAGCAGGGCCATCACGCCACTGGCGGTGAGCCAACGGCCTTCGACGATCTTCTTGAGCATGGCCTGGCCGTCGGCGAACACGCGCGTGGCTTCCACGCCCACGATCTCGTCGGTGAGGATGGCGGGGTACGGCCCGGCCAGGTCCCAGGTCTGGAAGAACGGGCCCCAGTCGATGTACTTGGCCAGCTCGGCCAAGTCGAAGTTCTTGAACACACGGCGGCCCAGCGCGCGGGGCACAGCGGGCTGGTAGGCCGACCAGTCCACGGGTGTCTTGTTGGCGCGGATCTTGGCCAGGGGCCACAGGGGCGTGGCTTTTTTGTTGGCGTGCTGGGTGCGCACCTTGTCGTAGTCGGCGTTCAGCTCATCCACGTAGCTCTGCACGCCGTCGCCCAGCAGGCTTTGCGCCACGCTCACGCTGCGGGACGCATCGGGCACGTAGACCACGGGGCCTTCGTAATGCGGCGCGATCTTGACGGCGGTGTGTACGCGGCTGGTGGTGGCGCCGCCGATAAGCAGAGGGATCTTCTTGATGCGGAAGTGCTCGTCCTTCTGCATCTCGCCGGCCACGTACTGCATTTCTTCGAGGCTGGGAGTGATCAGGCCCGACAGGCCCACGATGTCGGCGCCCTCGACCTTGGCGCGCGCCAGAATTTCATGGCAGGGCACCATCACGCCCATGTTCACCACCTCGAAGTTGTTGCACTGCAGGACCACGGTGACGATGTTCTTGCCGATGTCGTGCACGTCGCCCTTGACGGTGGCAATGACGATCTTGCCCTTGCTGCGCACGTCGCGCCCGGCCAGTTCGTCCTGGCGCTTTTCTTCTTCGATGTAGGGGATCAGGTGGGCCACGGCGGACTTCATCACCCGCGCGCTTTTCACCACCTGGGGCAGGAACATCTTGCCCGCGCCAAACAGGTCGCCCACCACGTTCATGCCGTCCATGAGCGGGCCTTCGATCACGTGCAGCGGGCGGCCACCCTTGGCCAGGATGGCACGGTAGGCCTCTTCGGTGTCTTCGGTGATGAAGTCGGTGATGCCATGCACCAGGGCGTGGCTCAAGCGCTCACCCACGGTCTTGGGGTTGTCCGGCGTGCCGCGCCATTCAAGCTTCTTGCTCTCGTCCTTGGCGCCGCTCTTGGCGGTTTCTGCAATCTCGACCAGGCGCTCGCCAGCATCCGGGCGACGGTTGAGCACCACGTCTTCCACACGCTCGCGCAGCACGGGCTCCAAGTCGTCGTACACGCCCACCATGCCCGCGTTGACGATGCCCATGTCCATGCCCGCCTTGATGGCGTGGTACAGGAACACCGTGTGGATGGCCTCGCGCACGGGGTCGTTGCCGCGAAAGCTGAACGACACGTTCGACACGCCGCCCGACACCTTGGCGCCCGGCAGGTTCTGCTTGATCCAACGCGTGGCTTCGATGAAATCCACCGCGTAGTTGTTGTGCTCTTCGATGCCGGTGGCCACGGCGAAGATGTTGGGGTCGAAGATGATGTCTTCGGGCGGGAAGCCGACTTCATCGACCAGGATGCGGTAGGCGCGCTCGCAGATTTCGATCTTGCGCTCGTAGGTGTCGGCCTGGCCTTTTTCGTCGAAGGCCATCACCACCGCAGCGGCGCCATAGCGGCGCACCAGGCGTGCCTCGTGCTTGAACTTGTCCACGCCCTCCTTCATGGAGATGGAGTTGACGATGCCCTTGCCCTGCACGCAGCGCAGCCCGGCCTCAATCACCTCCCACTTGGAGCTATCCACCATGATGGGCACGCGCGCGATGTCGGGCTCAGACGCGATGAGCTGCAGGAACCGCACCATGGCGGCCTTGCTGTCGAGCATGGCCTCGTCCATGTTGATGTCGATGACCTGCGCGCCGTTCTCTACCTGCTGGCGCGCCACGGCCAGGGCCTCTTCGTACTGGCCGTTCAAAATCATCCGCGCAAACGCCTTGGAGCCGGTGACGTTGGTGCGCTCGCCGATGTTGACGAACAGCGTGCCCTCGCCGATGGAGACAGGCTCCAGGCCGGACAACTTCATGGGGGGCAGGGAAAGGGCAGACGCGGACATAGGACTCACCTGTGCAGGGGCAGCAGAAAAACAGGTGAGCGTCGTTGCGGTGGGGCCGGGACCTGGTACAGGCCCTGTGTGCCCAAGCCTGACGACCGCCCCCGCGAGGGATGGGATGGGCCGCTGCAACGCTCCTTGGACAGCCCGCGATTTTAACGGCTGGCGCGCGCCAGCGGCTCAGGCGGCGGCAGGCTGCGCCGAGGCAGGCAAGCCAAACACGCGGTCGAACCCCCAGTTGAAGACAAAGGTGTAGACAAGAAAAAAGACGATGAGCGCCAGGTCCATAACAAAGGCCTGCCACAAAGTCACGCCAAACCACCAGGCAAACAGCGGCACCAGGGTAAAGACCAGCCCCCCCTCAAACCCCACCGCATGGGCCATGCGGCGCCAGACGGTGCGGCCCCGCACGGCCTGGCGGGCCTCCCAGCGCTCGAAGGCCCAGTTGAACAGCAGGTTCCACACCACGGCAATGACCGAGGCCGCCACCGACGCCACACCGGAGTGCGCCGCACTCTGGCCGGTGAGCACGGCCAGCCCGAAGGTGGCCACCACGATGGCGATCAGCTCGTACAGGGCGACATACAGCACGCGGCGGCGAACGCCCTGCAGACCGGGCGCGGAGGAAGACGGAGAAACATTCATGGGGTGCACTTTATGTGCGCCACGCTGATATATAAAGTCAGCTTATTTCAGAATTACTGATAGATAACCCACCCATGGCCTTCTCATCCGACAGCGTGCAAGTGTTTCTGGCAGCACTCGACCACGGCTCGTTCTCGGCCGCTGCGCGGGCGCTATCGCGGGTGCCTTCGGCCGTCAGCATGACCATTGCGCACCTGGAGGCCGAACTGGATGTGCAGCTGTTTGACCGCAGCGGGCGCGAGCCCCGGCCCACCGCCGCCGCCCGTGCGCTGGAGCCCCAGGCCCGGCTGCTGGCAGGACAGCTGCAGCAGCTCAACGCCCAGGCGCTGGCGCTCACCCAGGGGCTGGAGGAGCGGCTCACGCTGGCCATTGCGCCCGAGCTGCTGGCCTCGCGCTGGACGGAGGCGCTGGCGGCATTGGCGCAAGAGCACCCGCTGCTGCAGATCGAGGTGCTGGCTGCGCCACAGGTGGATGCGCTGGCGCTGCTGCACAGTGGCCGCGCGCAGCTGGCGCTGGTGTTTGAGCGGCCCAGCATCGACGGGCGTGAGGGGTTTCAGGAGGTGGGCACCGAAACCCTGGTGGCCGTGATGGCGCCGCAGCACCCGGTGCTGGTGGCCGCCCGCGCTGCCGCACAGGCCCGGGGCGAGCCAGCGCAGCGCGCCATGCTGCGCGAGGAGCACCTGACCACCACGCGCCAGATCGTGGTGGCCAGCCGCGACCTGGCGCAGACCGATCCGCGCTTTGTGTTTGCCCGCCACCACTGGCGCACCGACAACCACCTGGCCGCGCTGGGCCTGATCGAGGCCGGGCTGGGCTGGGGCTGGCAGCCCCGTGCGCTGGTGCAGCCGCGCATCGAGGCTGGGCGGCTGGTGGAGATGCCGTTTGAGAACCTGAGCAACGGCACCGCGCTGTGGGTGGACGTGGTGTGGTCCAAAGAGCGGCCGGTGGGCCTGGGCGCGGCACGTTTTGTGGCGCTGATGGGTACGGCGGTCAAGGCGTAGCCTCGCTGAACATCGCCCAGCAAGGCTGGGCACTGCCCGCCCCCTCGCGGCCCAGGAAGGCAGCGGAATACCGCCGAGGAAGCAAATACGAATTGTTTGCATTTGCATTGATAATGGCGGCCGTTGGTTCGCACCCCACCCGTGCCCCCCTCTAGCAGGCCCCGTCCCATGCGGCGGTTGACACGGTACGCGGCAGCAGGCCTCGCCGTTTTTCTCTACCCATCAGCACCATGCATCCCTCGATTTCCCGGCCCGCACGGCACACCGCCGTGGCCCGCGCCACCCTGGCGCTGTGCGCCTTCACCGCCAGCGCCGCCATGGCACAGACGGCCCCAGCGGCCTCAACGACTCCAACGGCGCCACCGACCGACATCACCACCAGCCCCGCACTGTCTGAAGTGCAGGTGCGCGACACCCCCGCCACCCAGGGCTACCAAGGCGCCCAGCGCAACACGGCGGCCACGCGCACCGACACCCCGCTGATCGAGACCCCGCAGTCCGTGCGCGTGGTGCCCCAGCAGCTGATGGAAGACCTGGGCGCCCGCCGCCTGGCCGACACGGTGGACTTTGTGAGCGGCATCACCCGCCTGAACGACTTTGGCGGCACCTGGGACAACTATGCGATCCGTGGCTTCAGCAACACCGACGGCGGCCAGCTGCTCAACGGCTTTGCGTCCAACCGGGGCTATGGCCCGCAGCGCGACGTGAGCTCGGTCGAGCGCATTGAATTCCTCAAAGGCCCGGCGGCTGCGCTGTATGGCAGCAGCGAACCGGGCGGCACGCTCAACGTGGTCACCAAAAAGCCGCAGTTCACCCCCGCGCACAAAGCGGGTGTGCAGGTGGGCGGGCAGGGCTATCGCCGCGCCACGCTGGACACCACCGGCCCGCTGAGCAGCAACCTGGCCTACCGGCTGAACGTGGCAGCCGAAGACGGTGCCAGCCGCACCGCGCTGGTGGACAACCGCAAGATGGTGGTGGCCCCCGCCCTTACCTGGAACCTGGGCGCCAACACGGTGCTGAACTACGAGGCCGAGTTCATCCGTATCCGCACCCCGCTGGACCGCGGCATCGTGCAGGTGCGGGGCAACGTGGGCGCGCTGCCGCCAGACCGCTACCTGGGCGACCCCAGCCGCGACAACCTGCACGTGAACGGCGACACGCACCAGCTCACGCTGGACCACGACCTGGGCCAGGGCTGGCGCACCCGCGTGGGCGCGTCGTACCGCGAGACGGATCTTTACGGCTCGGCCGTAGACCTGACCGGCTCGCTGCAAGCCGACGGCCGCACCCTGACGCGCCGCGACAGCTGGCGCAGCCTGCCCGCGCGCGATGCATCGCTGCAGGCCGAGGTGGAGGGCAAACTGCGCACCGGCGGTCTGGCCCACACCGTGCTGGCGGGTGTAGAAACCTCGCGGTTGACGGCGGCGCAGGACATCCGCTACTCCAGCCTGGCCAGCCAGCCGTTTGCCATCGACATCTACAACCCCGTGTACAACCAGCCGGTGGGCAACCTGACGCCGGGTTTTGACCTGGTGGACCGCACCCGCGCCACGGGCGTGTTTGTGCAGGACCAGATCGACCTGAGCGAAAAATGGAAGCTGCTGGCGGGCGTGCGTTTTGACCGCTTTCACCAAGACAGCGAGAACCGCCTGACCACCACGCGCCAGGTGCAAGCGCATTCGGCCACTACGCCGCGCATCGGGCTCACCTACCTGATCAACCCCAACACCTCGGTCTACGCCTCGGCCGGGCGCTCGTTCCGCCCCAACGCGGGTACGGACGAAAGTGGCAAGGCGTTCGACCCGCAAAAGGGCCAGGCCCTGGAACTGGGCGCCAAGTGGCAGTCGGCCGACCAGCGCCTGAACGCGAGCGTGGCGCTGTTCGACATTCGCAAGACCAACGTGCTCACGCGCAGCCCCACCAACGCCAACTTCAGCATCGCGGCGGGCGAGGTGCAAAGCCGGGGCCTGGAGCTGGATGTGGCCGGGCAGATCGACACCCACTGGCGCATGGCGGCCAACATGGCCTACACCAACACCGAGGTGACCCGCGACAACAACCCCGCCTTGCTGGGCAAGCGCCTGCTGAACGTGCCGCGCGTCAGCGCAGGGCTGTTCGCCATCCGCGAAGACCAGGCGCCCTGGGGGGGCCGCTACGGCGTGGGCGGCGGGCTGGTGCATGTCGGCGAGCGCACAGGCACCGCTACCGATGCCTACAGCCTGCCCGCCTACACCACGGCGCGCATCACCGGCTACTGGCAAATCGACAAGCGCACGCGCCTGACGCTGGACGTACACAACCTGTTCGACAAGACGTACTACACGGCATCGTGGGGTGCGCTCACCGTCATCCCCGGCCAGGGGCGCCAGGTGGTGGCGGGGGTGCAGGTGGTCTTTTAGTCAAAATGGCCTCTGGCGCCTATTCATAAAGCGCTAATAGCTACCAATTTAATAGCATTCTGCTGCCACGCCACTGGCCACGCGGCAACGGAACTCTCTGCTTTCGCCGTCCTCCGGCACCCAGAGGCGGTCGGCCCAGCCGCCGTCCATCGCCAGCTGGCGCACGGCGGCGCGCGTGGTGGGGCAGTGGTCCAGCGCCTGCAGGTGGTTCACCACCAGCGTGCCGCGCGTCAGCAACGCGGCCTCGGCCACGCCTGCGGCGTCCATGAGGATCTCTGCCCCCACGTCGAAGCGGGCCCCGCCTGCGGGCAGCACCGACACCTGCGGCTGCAGGCGAGCCAGGCAGTCGCGCACCGTGGGCGTGAGCACGGTATCTCCCGCCAGGTAGACGCTGGGCTCGCCCGGCAGCTCCAGCAGGTAGCCGTGGCCGTGCTCCATGAAGCGCCCCACCCAGCCGTCACCGTGCACACACGGGACCGGCGTGACATGCCCGCCCAGCGCCAACGGCTGGCGCCCCGGCCCTGCCAGCGGCAACACCCGCAGGCCCCGCTGCGCCAGGTAGTCGGCATCGCGCGGCATGCACAACACGGGGATCTGCCGTTCACGCAAAAAACGCTTGCCCGCGCGGTCCAGGTGGTCGAAGTGGCCACGCTGGCAGTGCGTGATGAGGGCGTGGGTCACGCGCTGCAGCAGCGCGTCCGCCCCCTCGGGCAGCTCCACGATGGGGTTGCGCTGGCGCCCCACGCCCAGGTAACGCAGGGCAGGCAGGGTGCCCCGGGGCGCGAGCATGGGGTCCACCAGCAGGCCTATGGGCTGCCCCTCGGACTGGAACTCCAGCAAAACGGTGGCGTTGCGCAATTGGGTGATGAGCATGGGAGCTTTCGGGGTGATGTGGTGCTGCCATTGTTCAAAACCGGCCTCCGCCCGAAAATGGCGCAGTTTGACAATCTCTTGCCCATTTATGCCACCCACCGCTTCCACCCCGCAGTCACGCACCCAGCCCCTGCGCCTGGCGCTGCTGCTCTACCCCGGCTGCATGCCCACTGGCCTGTTTGCCGCAGCCGACATGGCGCGCGCTGCCAACCTGCGCGCACAGGCCAGCGTAGTGGACATCTGCTGGGCTGGGGTGGACCTGTTGCCCGTACCCACCTGGCAAGGCCCCGCCCTGGCCCCCGCAGTGGCACTGCAGCACGCAGGGGCGGATGTGGTGCTGGTGCCGGGCCTGTGGCTCTCGTCGCCCGACCAGCTGCAGGGGCCGCTGCAGCAGCTGGCACCGGTGATACAGGCCCTGCGGGCCCTGCCCCGGCGCACCCAGGTGTGGAGCTACTGCGCGGGCGTGGTGCTGGCCGCCGCCAGTGGCCGGCTGCGCGGCCAGGGCGCCACGGCCACCTGGTGGTTGCGTGCCGCGCTGGAGCAGCAGTTTGCGCCGGTGGACTGGCGCTTTGACGAACCGCTGGTGGTGGGCCCCACCGCCACCACGGCCGCCGGGGCCAATGGCTACCTGCCGCTGATGCTGCACGCGCTGGCCGCCCGCCTCACGCCCCAGGCGCTGACCGACCTGCAGGAGCTGCTGATGCTGCCCCGGCCCCGCACGGCACACCCGGCGTTTGCCGGACATGACCTGATGACGCTGACCGATGCCGACTTGCGCCGCGCCATGCTGTGGGTGCAGCGCAGCCCCGCAAGCGACTTGCGGCTGCCAGCGCTGGCCCAGGCGCTGGGGCTGTCACCCCGCACGCTGGCGCGGCGCGTGCAGGCCCACACGGGCCTGTCGGCGGCCTTGTGGATGCGCCGCATCAAGCTGCGCCAGGCCAGCGAGGCGCTGTGCGACACACCGCTGCCGCTCAAGCGCATTGCCGAAGACTTGGGCTTTGCCAGCGAGGCCGGACTGCACCGCGCGTTCCGCCAGGCCACGGGGCAGACGCCGCTGGCCTACCGCATGGCGCATGGCGCGCGCTGAGCGGCCCATCGCGCCGCAAACCGACCTGCTGCGGCCAATTTCTCACGCAATCTGCCCCAAGCGCCCATGAATCATGCACAAATAGCTATCACTTTAATAGCATTGAAATCTTTGAATGGGTGGAAGGCCACGCCAGCGCCGCTGACTTACCATGGCCCATCCAGGAGCCCGCATGAACCACCCGTTTCAAAGCAGCAACAAAGACGTGGCCCAGCGCTGGTCCAAATGGCAGCCCGACGCGCCGCAGCACGACGATGGCAAACAACCCGACGGCCAGCCCGAACGGCGCAAGGCGGGCAAACACCGCCGCACGGTGTCGCTCAAGGACTTTGATCCTTCAGCCAAGCCGTTTTCGCTGGGCGACAAGCTCAAGGACAAGGCCGCCACCGAGTCGATTGCGCAGGAGCTGGACACCCTGCAAAACCTGTTTTACGCCGACAAGCGCTACAAGCTGCTAGTGATCTTGCAGGGCACGGACACCGCAGGCAAGGACGGCACCATCCGGGGCGTGTTTGGCCGCATGAGCGCGCTGGGCGTGCACGCCGTGGGCTGGAGCGCTCCCACCGAGGTCGAGCGCGCCCACGACTACCTGTGGCGCATTCACCAAAAGGTGCCCGGCGCGGGCGAGATCACGGTGTTCAACCGCAGCCACTACGAGGATGTGCTGGTGCCCGCCGTGAACGGGTGGATCACCCCGGAGCAGCACCACCAGCGCTTTGGCCACATCAACGACTTTGAGCGCATGCTCACGCACACCGGCACCATCGTGCTCAAGTTCATGCTGCACATCAGCGCCGACGAGCAGCGCGAACGCCTGCAGGAGCGCCTGGACGACCCCGCCAAACACTGGAAGTTCTCGATGAGCGACATCGAGGCGCGCAAGCAGTGGAGCCAGTACCAGAAGGCCTACGAGATGCTGCTGGCCGCCACGCACACGCCCTGGGCGCCGTGGACCATCGTGCCCGCCAATTCCAAGACGCATCGCAACCTGATGATCGCCACGCTGGTGCGCGAGGTGCTTGCGGGCCTGGACCTGCGCTACCCGCCGGGCGACCCGGCGCTGCAGAAGATCCGCATCGAATAGCCCCCCTCCCGCTGCACAGCACAGCACAGCACAGCACAGCACAGCAAGGCTGTCGCCTGGCGCCGGCACGGTGGCGTCGGCAGATGCAGATGCAGCGGCCGCTGGGCGTGCGCGTTCGGACTTGATGATTTCTGCCACCGGCGCGGCGCAGGTGGGGGCAGACCCTGCAACGCGCGGGCCGTCACCCAGCCCGTTGATTGCCGCACTGCAGCATTGAAAGGCGTCCTGCCAATGTATGCATTAAATGCATAACCCACAAACACACTGGCCTTGGACAGTGCCCCAGGCCAGGCATAAGCTTCGCAGCCTGAACTGATCCCACAAGGAAATTCACCATGTCGCAACCCGCTGGCGCCCCCGCCGCACAATCCCACCCCCTGCCCTCATACCTGCAGGCCGACCACCTCGGCCCCTGGGGCAACTACCTGCAGCAGGTAGACCGCGTCACCCCCTACCTGGGCAGCCTGGCGCGCTGGGTGGAAACGCTCAAGCGCCCCAAGCGCATCCTGATCGTGGACGTGCCGATCGAGCTGGACAACGGCACCATCGCCCACTACGAGGGCTACCGCGTGCAGCACAACCTGAGCCGGGGCCCCGGCAAGGGCGGCGTGCGTTTCCACCAGGACGTGACACTGTCCGAAGTGATGGCCCTGTCGGCCTGGATGTCGGTCAAGAACGCCGCCGTGAACGTGCCCTACGGCGGTGCCAAAGGCGGCATCCGCGTGGACCCCAAGAAGCTGTCGATGGGTGAGCTGGAGCGCCTGACGCGCCGCTACACCAGCGAAATCGGCCTGCTCATCGGCCCCTCCAAGGACATCCCTGCGCCTGATGTGAACACCAACGGCCAGATCATGGCCTGGATGATGGACACGTATTCGATGAACACCGGCGCCACCTCCACCGGCGTGGTCACCGGCAAGCCCGTGGACCTGGGCGGCTCGCTGGGCCGTGTCGAGGCCACCGGCCGCGGCGTGTACACCGTGGGCGTGGAAGCCGCCAAGCTGACCGGCCTGGCGCTGGACGGCGCCCGCGTGGCGGTGCAGGGCTTTGGCAACGTGGGCGGCATTGCTGCCAAGCTGTTTGCCGAAGCAGGCGCCAAGGTGGTGGCCGTGCAAGACCACACCGGCACCATCTTCAACAGCAAGGGCGTTGACGTGCCTGCACTGCTGGCCCATGTGAAGACCCGTGGCGGCGTGGGCGGCTTTGCTGGCGCCGACGTGATGAAGGCCGAAGAGTTCTGGGGCGTGGACTGCGAGATCCTGATCCCCGCCGCCCTGGAAGGCCAGATCACCAAGGACAACGCGGGCCAGATCAAGGCCAAGCTGGTGATCGAAGGCGCCAACGGCCCCACGACCACCGAGGCCGACGACATCCTGCACGACAAGGGCGTGCTGGTGCTGCCCGACGTGATCGCCAACGCTGGCGGCGTGACGGTGAGCTACTTTGAATGGGTGCAGGATTTCTCCAGCTTCTTCTGGAGCGAGGACGAGATCAACGCCCGCCTGGTGCGCATCATGCAAGAGGCCTTTGCGGGCATCTGGCAAGTGGCGCAAGAGCACAAGGTGAGCCTGCGCACCGCCACCTTCATCGTGGCCTGCCAGCGCATCCTGCACGCCCGCGAAATGCGCGGCCTGTATCCATGATGCCTGCCGTGGTCTGAATTTTCTCGCAGCGCTGGCCCACCGCCAGCGCCCCGAATCCAGGTGCGCCAAAAGCGCCCGGCAAAGCCGCCCTCACCACAGGGCGGCTTTTTTTATGCCTGCCTCTTTTCTTTCTTGACGGGCCATTGAGTCGGCATCTTTGCACATGAGAAATCCGTTCGGGCTGAGCTTGTCGTAGCCCTGCGCGGCGCTTCGACAGGCTCAGCGTGAACGGTTTGCGTAAGTTCACGCCAAGCACGTGCGCAGCGTCAAGCCCGATCTATCGGAGGCACCGGCTCCACCCGCATGGCGTGGCAAAACGGCTGCTCGCAAGGCGCGCGGCCAGCGTAGGGGCAGCCTGGGGTATCGCAGTGGCCGCGCGCGCGGCGGCGCTGTTCGGCCTCCTCCTCATCGCGCCCGTAGCCGCTGGCCTGCAGCGCCAGCATCTGCAGCCATGGGTCGTTGCGCGCCTGCAGTTGCTCGCGCCCGTACACCAGGCTGGCGGCGGCACCCGCCCACGGGGCCAGCTCCAGCGCCAGCAAAGCACTGGTGTGCCCCCCCACGGGAGCACCACCGTGCGCATCGCCCGCCAGCACCGTCGGTTGCAAGACCAACGCAAACAAGCCGCCCGCCAACGCCTGGGGCCGCCCGGCAAAGGCGGCTTGCAGCGTGCTGGCAGAGCCCGGTGGCGCTGCGGCAGGCGCGGCAGGTTGCGCCTGCAACCACGCCGCTGGCACACGCAGCGTGGAGGAGAAGGCGCGCTCACCCTGCTCGGTAAGCACACGGCCCTGACCCACCAGCCAGGTTTGCAGCGGGGGCACATCGGCATCGGCGGCCACGCCACCGCCCGCCGCAGGCCCCCAGGGCTGCGCCACCACCACGCGCGGTGGCGCCGCAGGGGCAAGCTGCTGCACCAGCGCCTGGAGCAGCCCCCGCATGGCGGGCGACACGCCCTGCGCAGGCCATGCAGCACCCTCCACCGCTTCAGCGCCGCCAGCAGCCGCGGCCGCCAAGGTGGCTGCAGCCGCAGGGGGCAAAGGCGCGGCCCGGGGCGCGGCCGGTGCTGCGTTGCCCTGCGCAACCCCACCCTGGCCTTGCGCCTGCAGCGCCTGGCTGGCGCGGGGCGACAGGCTCACCCGGTCGGCCAGCGCCGGGTCACGGGCCCCCTCGGGCAACGGCGGCGGGGCCAAAGGCGTGGCAGGGATTGGCGTGGGGGACGGCGGAGCCCCAGGGGTGGGCGCCGCCACACCGGTGCCCCCTTTGTCTGCGCCCAGCAGCATGCTTTGCCGCTGCAAAGCAGCTTCGGCCAGCACCTGGGCTGCGGCGGGCACAGGGCTGCGGGGGGGATCCATTTGGATGGACATGGCGGCAAGGCGGTGTGGCTGAACGGTGGGGCGCAAGGCCAAGCCTGGCCCAGTGCAGCGGAGATGCCAGATTCTGTTCCCATTCAACCCGCATGAAAAGCGGCTGCCCAATCACTATCAAAACAATAGCTGCCAGCGCTTTCATATCAAGAGCTAGAGGCACTTTTTATTAACAATCTTACGGGTTTGGCAGACAATCGGCCCATGCCCCACGCTGCGCCACCTACACCGCTGCCCCGCCATCGCCCCAACCCCCACCGCGGCGTGGCGCCCGCGTTGCTCGCCGCCGTGCTGGGCTACCTGCTGCTCAGCGCCTGGGTCTACGCCCCCGCGTGGGAGCGCGCCTTCCGCTCGGACGCCTCGCCCGTGGCCTGGCTGTCGAGTGCGCTGCTGCTCACGCTCAGCATCACCGCCCTGCGGCTGGTGGGCGAACGCGCCCTGCCCCGCCTGCTGGGGGCGTGGCTGGCGGTGGCGTTTTTGGTGCTGGCGCTGGACGAGCAGTTCATGCTGCACGAGCTGTGGAAGTTCCGCTGCCACGAATGGACCGCCGCCTGCCAGTACAGCACCGTGCGCGAGGCCCCCATGCTGGCCGTGGCCGTCATCGGTCTACTCACCCTGGCCTGGCTGCACCGCGCCTTGGGCCACCGCAGCACGCGCGCCCTGCTGTGGGCGGGCCTGGCCGTGGGCTGGCTGGCGATTGGCGTGGACCAGTGGCCTGAAGTGCAACCGCGCCTGCCGTGGCTGCCCGAGTTGCCGCCGCTGCTGGCCACGCTGGAAGAAGGGCTGGAAGTGGTGGCCGAGGCCCTGGTGCTGACAGCGCTGCTGCGGCAGCCGGGCACCCAGGGGTGATCCCACACGGACACAGCACTAAACACTTGCATTCATGAGGCACCGCATGCGCTCCATCCAACGCATTTCCACCACCATCGCTTGCCTAGCCATGGCGGCGGTGGCATACGCCCAGCCGCCTGAATTTGCCAGTGCCAAAGCGGCGGTCGCGGCCCTGTTTCCGCAGCAGACTTTCGTGGAATGGACCTCCACGACGGGCGACTGGAACGGAGATGGCGTCCAGGACCTGGCCCTGCTCCTCAACGAAGTCAATGGACCCTCGGATGCGCCGATGGAAATCCGCCTCGTGGTGCTGACAGGCACGCCAGGCGGCCAGTACACGCTTCTGTCTGCCTCTGCCAGCTATTGCAAGGCACAGAAGTTCTTCAACCTGGAGGCCAAGGGCTCATCGCTTTTTGTCACCGCTGTGGACAAAGCCGAAGGCGATGTGTCGGCTACCACGGCGCTTCAATTCCGTTTCAGCCCACAGCGTGGCGACTTTGAGCTGATCGGCAAGGAAAACCTTTGGGAGGTGCAAGGCAAGGAGTACGGGCGCACCAGCGTCAACTATCTGGCAGGCAAGCTCACGCTCTACGAGCGGGTGAAAGGACGCGTCAAAGTCAACAAGGAAAAGCGCTTTGAGGCACCCAGGCTGGCAAGGCTGAATGGATTTGATTGCAATAGCTACGACGATGGCGTGTCGAATTGAAAACCCGACCGATTTCTTTGGGCCAATGAAGCAATAACCCCCATGTTGACTGTGGCCTCGCGGTGGTTGATGCAGGGCTATTTGTCGCATCCCGGACGATCATATGGCCGCTTGTGAAACAGATCCGGCCTCTCCTGGTACCACTGCTTTATGGCGTGCATCGGCGTGTTGCTCTTGAGCGCTGATTGCGGCAGCTGGTGGTTGTACAAGGCCACATAGCGCAACAAGGTCTGCTCCATATCCTCACGGCTGTTGAATCGGTGGGTCTTCAGAACGTCAGCAATGCGCCCATTAAAGCGCTCCACCATGCCGTTGGTTCTGGGCGTCCTGGGCTGAGTCAGCCGGTGCTCTATGCCCAGCTCCTGGCACAGCTGGTCGAACTCATGGTTGCCGCTGGGTTCGCGTTCCTTGCTGGCAAACAGGCGGTCCGTGAACTCCTTGCCGTTGTCGGTCAGCAGCTTGTTGATCTTGATCGGACAGGCCTTGTGCAGTGCCTTCAGGAAGGCCTGCGCACTGGCAGCCGTCTTGTTGGCATTGAACTGCACAAACACCCAGCGCGTGGCTCTGTCGATGGCCACGAACAGATAGCGCCGACTGCTCTCGTCTTGCATCTGGGGCAGGTACTTCACATCCACGTGCACATAGCCTGGCTCGTAGTTCTTGAAGGCCTTGTAGGCCACAGCAGGCTCCTGGGGCTTGAGGGCGTTGAGGTTGCCCGCTCCATGGCGGCGCAGGCACCTGTCCAGGCCCGAGCGTGAGACATGGGGGCAAATGAACTCGCGCGTGACCGCCAACAGGTCATCCAGGGGCAACAGCAAGGTACGCCGCAGGTGCACCACCACGGTCTCTTGCGCAGGCGTGAGCACGGTCTGCAGACGATGGGCCGTGTGCGAGCGGTCCCCAAAGACGGAGCGCTTCTTCCACTTGTAAACCGTCTGCTCGGTGATGCCAAAGCGCTGGGCCAGGACACTGGCTGTCTCGTCGCTGGCCGCGATCTCGGCGCGCACGGCAGGCGTGGTACGGGCGTTCTTGTGCAGGGCAATCAACATGGCTTCACTCCCCGGGTGGATTGCAACGACTCTATCAACTCTTGCAAAACGGCTCTGGCCATGAAGAGCGGATAGCGGTTTGAGTCTATGCAATCATCCGGGATGCGACAGCTATTGAACAAGATCGCCTGTCGCCGCGTTGACAGCCGCCACACGCGCCCAAACCTACATTGCCGTTGTCCACCTGCCTGGAGGCAACGCGATGCATTCACTTCACGACCCCCTCGCGCAAATTCGCGCAATCAACCAGACTGCCGCCTTCAATCGATGGTGCAACATGGAGGTCATCAGCGCGGAACCCGGCAAGGTCGAAATCGCCATGCCTTGGCGACCGGAAGCCGGCCAGTACGCGGGCTTCTTGCACGCAGGCCTGGTCGGCGCGCTCATCGATACGGCTTGCGGCTTCGCTGCCGCCACGGTGGTCGGGCGGGTGTTGGCATCGCACTATTCGGTCAACTGCCTGCGCCCAGCAGTTGGCGAACGATTCATTGCCCGAGCCCGTGTCGTCAAGCCGGGCAAAACACAGGTCTTCACCGCCTGTGAGTTGTATGCCCAGGCTGGAGGCGCCGAGAAGCTGGTCGCCACCGGTGAAACGCTGCTCTCGGTGGTGACAGGCGAAGTGGCCTGAGCGGTGCTTTCGGTGGGCCAGTTAGTGGCCCAGCCTCCACAAGCATCAAGTGCACTCTTGATCCTCCCAAGCCCCCGCGCGAAACCACTGGCCGTTGATATTGAGGTACCACCGCCAGTCAAAAATCGGCTCTAAGCTCATGCCGCCGGGCGCGGGGGTGTCGATGCGCAGGATGTCTGCAATGCCATCGCGGTCCAGGTCGATTTCATGCACCAGCACGGCGGTGGATTTGCGCTGGGGTTTGGGCCGCTCAGGCGGTTCTGCGGGGATCATCCAACTGGTGGGGTAACGCTGGGTCTTGACCTTCACGGCGTCGGGCGGCAGCTTGCCGGGTACCACGAGGCGCACAAGCACTTCGGCGGTGTCTGGCAGTTTGGCGTAGCCGCGCACCGGCTGGGCTTCTTCGCCAGGGTCGTTGAACCCACGGCCTGGGTAGTGGCCGCCGCAGTAGTGGGCTTCGTTGCTGATGTCCCAATAGCGCTGGCGCATGGCGTGTGCGCCCACCAGGCCCTGGTGGGTGATGGCGTAGAGGCTGAGCGCGGGGGCAAAGGCCTGGTCGGCAGTGCCTACGTCCCAGAAGCCGGTGATGTAGTCGATCTCTGGGCCTTGGTGGCGGGTGAACCGGCCCACGGGCGCCCCCGTGGGGATGACGCTGATGCGCGTGCCCGCCACGGCCGCCAGCCCGTCGGCATCGGTCTCGTGCAGCAGGGCCACGCTGGCGTGGCTGCGAAAGTACGACGGCGCAATCGCAGGCAACACAGGTTTGGTGGCCAGAGGGGCCACGGCAGGCTGGTACTCCGTGCCGCGCGTGGCCAGTTTCAGATCGTCCAGCGGGTTGATGGGGCGGCCTCGGTCGATCTCTTGTTCAGGCCGCAACAGCACGCCAGTGCGCAGCAGCTTTTTGGCGGCTTCAAACTCAGGGCGCGTGGGGTACTGCACTGGCATTTCATGCGCGTGGCTTTTGACCAGCGCGGGCAATTGCAGCGCAGGCGGGCGCGGCAGGGCGTTGCCGTAAGCGCGCAAGCGGTTAGGCGATGGGGCGACCCAGAAGGCACGGGCAGCGTCTTTGCCCGCTTGGGCCAGGGTGAGGGGTTGGTCGGCCAGCAGGTTGCAGGCGATGTGGGCTTGCAGGGGCTCAGGCAAAGGCGGTCCCAAGCGCGCATCGCCTGCGTAGAGCACAGCGCACCAGCCATCGCGTTCGATGAGCTGCTGCAGCACCGTGTTGGCGGGCACCTGGGCCACGATGCGAGACTGCGGCTGGGCCGACTCGCGCAGGTTGACCCATGAGCCCTGCACGTAGCGCGGTTTGGCGGGCGCCACGCCTGGCGCCGTCTGCTGGGCGCTGGCGGGCGACAGGCAACACAAGGACGCCCAGAGGGCAACAACAGACAAACGGAAACGTTCGGGGTGCAGCATGGTCGGTTCGCGGGGGGGGTCGCAAGGGGAACGCGCCCCACAGGCCCGCAGGCGCGTGGTAAACGGCGCCGTGGCATCGTAGTGCAAGGCGCGAACACCCCGCAATGCCGCGTTGCGTGTGCGCCTCGGCGCCTCAGCGCACCGCCTTACCGCTTGAAGAAGCCTGTGGCTGAGGCCTTCCACTTGTCCACCGTGTCAGCGCCTGCCGCCAACAGGGGCTTGGCTGCGGGTGCATCGGCCGCGCCTGCCGCAACTGCGGTGGCATCGGTGCCACCATCGGTTGCATCCGTGGCCGGGGCGGCCAGGGCCTTTGGCTCGCGGTCGTACTGGCCTGCCAGGATCTGGCGGTACGCGTCACTGTGCGCGTACTCTTTGAGGGCCTTCAGGCGCAGCGGGATGAAGGGGTGCGTGGTGCTGGAGTTTTCGAGGATCGACACCAGCAGCACCAGTTTGTTGACCTCTTTGTGGGCCTCGGTCTGTGCAATGGACTCTTCGATGTTGCGCTCGTCCTCGTACCCCGCCACCTTGCCCGAAAGTTGGGCCAGCGCGCTCAGGCCAGGGGCGGCATCTTGCACGCACAGCAGGCCCGCGCGGTCGCAGGTGAATTCGGCGCGGCGGTACCACTCCCAGTAGGCCAGCAGCAGCGGTATGCGCAGCAGGCCCACACCGGGGATGGGCACGACGGACGACAGGATGTCCCAGTAGCGGATCAGCATGTCGCCCAGCTGGCGGTACAGGCCATGCGCGGCCTTGATGTGGCCGATTTCGTGGCCGATGACAAAGCACAGCTCGTCGGGCGTGAGGGCCTCGACCAAGGCGCTGTGCAGCACGATGCAGGTGCGCCGCTGGCCCGAGGTGTAGGCGTTCATCTCCGGGTTGGTGGTGATGTACACATCAGGCACCTTGCACGAGAGGATGGCGCAGCAGCGCTCGACCAGTGTAAACAACGAGCCATAGTTGTTGGCGTTGACCCGCACCATCTGCTCGTTGTTGTTGAGGTGGGTGATCTGCTCGGAGAAATTGGCGTCCAGCCAGGCCAGCAACGGGCCGGCGCCGGGGATGGCCTTGAGCGCGGCCAGGGCCTCCTGGTCACCAGGGTAGGTGAACGAGGTGTAGGAGATGTCGGAGAGAACGACCTGGTGGCTGGAGTACACCAGGGCATCGGCGTGTTTGAGGGCGGGCATGGATCGCTTTCTGTGGGAAGGTCTCAGAGCCGCGATTGTTGCCAGCCCCTGCGGGCTCGCAGGGGCCTGCGCCCGTCAGAAACGCCAGTGCAGTGAACTAGTTCCGCATTGACACATTGAATACCTCGCACATGGGGCACACCGTTGCGTGCGGGCATCACACAGCGGCCCCAGGCGGCATCGCCGCCTTGCCTGGATCAATGCGCGGCCAATGCCGCTTCGGCCGTTGCAGCGGGCGCGACGGGTGGTTGCGACTCGATCACACGGGTCAGCAAGGCGCCGCTGTAGAGCGCAGGCAGCGGAATCCACACGCGCACCGGGCTGCCCTGGGCCACTTGCACGGGCTGGCCTTCCAGGTTGCGCATCTCCTGTAGCCGCACGGTGATGTTGCCGCTGGGGTGCACCACTTCGATCAGGTCGCCCACGGCGAAGTGGTTCTTGGTTTCGACCAGCACCCATTCCTGGTTCAGACCGCTCAGGCCCGCTTCAACCAGGCCCTCGGTGCCGAGCACCTCACCCACGTACTGGCTGCGCTGCGTGAGCGAGTGGCCGCTGATGTAGTTTTGGTAGTCGTTGCTGGGGCGGCGCTCCAGCAGGCCGCCGGTGTAGCCACGGTTGGACAGGCCTTCCAGCTCAATCAGCAGCTCGGGGTTGAAGGGGCGCCCAGCCACAGCATCGTCAATCGCGCGGCGGTACACCTGGGCGGTGCGGGCCACGTAGTACAGGCTCTTGGTGCGGCCTTCGATCTTGAGCGAATCGACGCCGATCTGCGCCAGGCGCGCCACATGCTCCACCGCGCGCAGGTCCTTGCTGTTCATGATGTAGGTGCCGTGCTCGTCTTCCATGATGGGCATCATCTGCCCGGGGCGGCCGGCCTCTTCGATCAGGTAGACCTTGTCGGCCTTGGGGTGGCGCTCGCCGTTGCCGGTGGTGGATGCGAAGGCCTGCTCGGCCTTTTGCTGCGCGGCCTCGAAGTTAAAGTCGCCTTCCATCTTCTGCGCAATCGCTTCGCCGGTGGTGGGGTCGATGTCGGCGTCGTGCGTGGCGTAGTTCCAGCGGCAGGCGTTGGTGCAGGTGCCCTGGTTGGGGTCGCGGTGGTTGAAGTAGCCGCTGAGCAAACACCGGCCCGAGTACGCAATGCACAGCGCGCCGTGCACAAACACTTCCAGCTCCATGTCGGGGCATTCCTGGCGGATTTTCTCAATCTCGTCCAAGCTGAGTTCGCGCGAGAGGATGACGCGCTCCACGCCCATCTTCTGCCAGAACTTCACGGCCGCCCAGTTGGTGGTGTTGGCCTGCACCGAGAGGTGCACCACCTGCTCGGGCCACTTCTCCTTGACCATCATGATCAGGCCCGCATCGGCCATGATGAGGGCGTCGGGCTTGCAGTCGATCACGGGCTCGATGTCGCGCAGGTAGGTGCGGATCTTGTCGTTGTGCGCAATCAGGTTGCTGGTCACAAAGAACTTCTTGCCGCGTGCGTGCGCCTCGTCAATGCCTTGCTTGATCTGCTCCAGGCGGAACTCGTTGTTGCGCGCGCGCAAGGAGTAGCGCGGCTGGCCTGCGTACACGGCATCGGCGCCAAAGTCGTAGGCGGCGCGCATCTTGTCGAGCGAGCCAGCGGGCAGGAGGAGTTCGGGGGCTTTGAGCGTGGTCATGGGGTGGCCCAATAAAAAAATCGTCGGGGGTCGGGTTCAACGGGGCATCAGGGGCAGGCCGCCGAGCATGCCCACGGCCTGGGCTGGAAACTCTTCGGCATCAAACGCCTTGTCGCCATCGGCATCCTGCACGCCGTTGGGCACCAGACCTTTGAAGTCGAACTGGCGCGGGTCCATGAAGTGCGAAGGCACCAGGTTGCGCAGCGCCACGGCCATGTTCTCGATGCGGCCGGGGTAGAGCTGCTGCCAGTCGCGCAGCATCTGGCCGATCTGCTTGCGCTGCAGGTTCTCCTGGTTGCCGCACAGCGAACAAGGGATGATGGGAAATTGCTGGATCTCGGCCCAGCGGGTCAGGTCGCTCTCGGCCACATAGGCCAGGGGGCGGATGATGAGGTGGTCGCCCCGGTCGCTCTGCACCTTGGGCGGCATGCCCTTGAGCTTGCCGCCGAAGAACATGTTCAAAAAGAAGGTCTGCAGCATGTCGTCGCGGTGGTGGCCGAGCGCAATCTTGGTGCAGCCCAGCTCGTCGGCCACACGGTAGAGGATGCCCCTACGCAGGCGGCTGCACAGGCTGCACATGGTCTTGCCTTCGGGGATGTGCTCCTTGACAACGCTGTAGGTGTCCTGCGTTTCGATGTGGAAGGGCACGCCCACCTTCGCGAGGTAGTCGGGCAGCACATGGGCCGGAAAGCCGGGCTGCTTCTGGTCGAGGTTGACGGCCACCAGTTCAAAGCGGTGGCCGTTGCGCTGTTGCAGCTTGTGCAACACGTCGAGCAGGCCATAGCTGTCCTTGCCGCCCGAGACGCACACCATGACCTTGTCACCGTCTTCGATGAGGCCAAAGTCGCCAATGGCCTGGGCCACCTGGCGCACCAGGCGCTTTTCGAGCTTGAGCGCAGCGTGGGCGGCGCCCTTGGCAGCAGCCACTGCGGCTGCGTCGTCGCCTTCAGCGGAGGATTGGGCGGGCGGAGTGGCGGTGTCGAGCATGGGGTGAACGGGCCAGGGACGGAAACGGGAAGGCGCGATGGGCTGGGGACTGCAAGGTTGCCGCACCGGCCACCGCCCTGCAATGGGCTGCCACACTGCGCCAGTGCGGCATTTGCTACTTTTTATATAGCTGCTAGCGCTTATTGAATAAGCGCCAGAGGCCAATTTGACTCCGAACTCAGGCTTCCGCGGGGTAGAACATTTTGCGGGCCGGAACCTTTTCCACCGCCTTCGCGATAGCACCAATGTGGTCGGGCGTGGTGCCGCAGCAGCCGCCCAGAATGTTCACCAGCCCCTCGGCCGCGAACTCGTGCACCAGGCGGCTGGTGATCTCGGGGGTTTCATCAAACCCGGTATCGCTCATGGGGTTGGGCAGGCCCGCGTTGGGGTAGCAGCTGATGAAGGTGTCTTCGGCCACACGGTTCAGCTCCTGGATGTAGGGGCGCATCAGCGTGGCGCCCAGCGCACAGTTCAGGCCAATCGCCAGCGGGCGTGAATGGCGCACGCTGTGCCAGAAGGCAGTCACGGTCTGGCCGCTCAGGATGCGCCCCGAGGCGTCGGTGACGGTACCGCTGATGATCAGCGGCAGGCGCTGGCCGCTCTTTTCAAAGAACTCGTCGATGGCGAACAGCGCGGCCTTGGCGTTCAAGGTGTCGAAGATGGTTTCGACCAGCAGCACGTCGGCACCACCTTCGACCAGCGCCTCGGTCTGGTCGTAGTACGCGGCGCGCAGTTGCTCAAAGTCGATGTTGCGAGCGCCGGGGTCGTTCACGTCGGGGCTGATGCTGGCCGTCTTGGGTGTGGGGCCCAGGGCGCCAACCACAAAGCGGGGCTTGTCGGGCGTGCTGTATTTGTCGCAGGCGGCGCGGGCGAGCTGGGCCGAGCGCAGGTTCATCTCGCGCGCCAACTCGGCCATGTGGTAGTCCTCCTGCGCCACGGTGGTGGCGCCGAAGGTGTTGGTCTCGATGAGGTCGGCGCCAGCGGCCAGGTAGCGCTCGTGGATGTCGCGGATCACGTCGGGCCGGGTGATGCTGAGCAGCTCGTTGTTGCCCTTCACGTCGTACGCAAAGTCCTTGAACCGGTCGCCCGCGCCATCCGGGCCCGTGTAGCCCTCACCCCGGTACTGCGCCTCGCCCAGCTTGAAGCGCTGGATCATGGTGCCCATGGCGCCGTCGAGGATGACGATGCGTTGGGCGAGGATGTCGGGCAGCTGCGCGGCGCGGGTGTAGTGAAGGGCTTGCATAGGCCGCTATTGTAGAAAGTGCGGCCCGGTGCGCGGTGCAGCGCACAATATGCGCCTGCCGCGCGCGGGGCCAGCCCCTGGCGCGCCAAAGAATTCCCGTCCTATCGGCACCAGGCGCTTGCTGGTCATGCGCTGGCAGCTATCAATTTCAGAGTACCCGCTTGTCTTCCCGCCTGTCCCCCGCTTTGTCCCCCGCCCACACCGTCCTGCAGGACGTTTTTGGCTACGAGCAGTTTCGCGGCCCGCAGCAGGCCATCGTCGAGCATGTGATTGCGGGCTGCGACGCGCTGGTGCTCATGCCCACGGGCGGCGGCAAGTCGCTGTGCTACCAGGTGCCGGCCATCGTGCGCCAGCAGCAGGGGCGCGGGGTGACCATCGTGATCTCGCCGCTGATCGCGCTGATGCACGACCAGGTGGGTGCGCTGCACGAGGCGGGGGTGGACGCGGCGTTTCTCAACTCCACGCTGAGCTTTGACGAGGCGCAGGACGTAGAGCTGCGGCTGCAGACCGGCGACATCACCCTGCTATACGCCGCGCCCGAGCGGCTGAACACGCCGCGCTTCCTGGGCCTGCTCGACAGCCTGTACCAGGGCG
Source organism: Acidovorax benzenivorans (assembly GCF_028680575.1). Lineage (GTDB taxonomy): Bacteria > Pseudomonadota > Gammaproteobacteria > Burkholderiales > Burkholderiaceae_C > Acidovorax > Acidovorax benzenivorans. Next base: position 172,983 of record NZ_JAPCKI010000001.1, read on the forward strand.
GGCACCTCTCGCTGTTTGCCATCGACGAGGCACATTGCGTGAGCCAATGGGGCCACGACTTTCGCCCCGAGTACCGAGCGCTCACCGTGCTGCACGAGCGCTATGCGGGGGTGCCGCGCATCGCGCTCACAGCCACGGCGGACGACCTCACGCGCGCCGACATCATCGAGCGCCTGCAGCTCGAAGACGCGCGGCTCTTCATCAGTAGCTTTGACCGGCCCAACATTCGCTACACCATCGTCGAGAAGAAGGACGCCACCACGCAACTGCTGCGCTTCATCGAGCGCGAGCACGCGGGCGAGGCGGGCGTGGTGTATTGCCAGTCGCGCAAGCGCGTGGAAGAGCTGGCCGCCACGCTGAGCGACGCGGGCATCACCGCCCTGCCCTACCACGCGGGGCTGGACACGAAAGTGCGCCAGAAGAACCAGGACCGCTTCCTGCGCGAGGAAGGCATCGTGATGGTGGCCACCATCGCTTTCGGCATGGGCATCGACAAGCCTGATGTACGTTTTGTGGCCCATGTGGACATGCCCAAGAACATCGAGGGCTACTACCAGGAGACGGGCCGCGCAGGCCGCGACGGTCTCAACGCCGATGCCTGGATGGCCTACGGCCTGAACGACGTGGTCAACCAGCGCCGCATGATCGACGAGAGCCCGGCGGGCGAGGAGTTCAAGCAGGCGCTGCGCGGCAAGCTCGACGCGCTGCTGGCGCTGGCCGAGGCCACCGACTGCCGCCGCGTGCGGCTGCTGGCCTACTTTGGCGAAGCCTCCACGCCCTGCGGCAACTGCGACAACTGCCTGACGCCGCCCGCGATCTGGGACGCCACCGACGCGGCGCGCAAGCTGCTGTCCACCATCTACCGCGTCAACCAGGCCAGCGGCATCAGCTTTGGCACGGGGCACATCATGGACATCCTGCGCGGCAAGAAGACCGAGAAGGTCACGCAGTTCGGGCACGAGAAGATTTCCACCTTCGGCATTGGCGCGGACCTGTCGGAGCCGCAACTGCGCGGCGTATTGCGCCAGCTGATCGCCACGGGCGCCCTGGGCCTGCAGAAGGTGATGCTGGACAGCGGCCACAGTTTTGACACGCTGTGCCTCACCGAGGGCTCGCGTGCGGTGCTCAAGGGCGAGGTGCCGGTGCAGCTGCGCGAATCGGTGTCCTCCGCCCCCGCCAAACGCACGCGCAAGGGCAGCGCCCCACCCGCCGCTGCCGCCAACCTGGGGCCCGATGCGCAGGTGCGCTTCATCAACCTCAAGGCCTGGCGCGCCGAGGTGGCGCGCGAGCACAACCTGCCTGCGTATGTGATCTTTCACGACGCCACGCTGGCAGCGATTGCCGAGCGCAACCCTGCTTCGCTGGACGACCTGCAGGGGATCAGCGGAATGGGGGCGAAGAAGCTGGAGGCGTACGGGGCAGACGTGCTGCGCGTGGTGCGCGCGGGTTAGCCAAGCTGCCGAGCGTGGCTGCGCCGCGATGCGTGCAGGGCTACTTGAGCAGATCCCTCGAACTCAGGCGGCCGACGCTGCTCGCGCCCGCAGCGCCCGGATGCCCTCCGAAAACCGCCGCAGTGTGGGTGTGCTGTCACCGGGCGGCACCATCAACTCGATGAGCTGAAAGCGCCCGCGCTCGGCAAACGCAGCATCGAGCGCGGCCTTGAACTGCGCGCGTGTGTGCACCCGGTGGCCGCGCCCGCCCAGGGCATCGGCGGCCTGGGCCAGGTGCCAGTCGCCCAGAGCCGCGCAGCGCGATTCGGTCTGGAAGGCGCGGATCATTTCCCAGGTCTGGTTGTTGAGCACGATGACCACGGGGTCCAGCCCCAGGCGGGGACAGTTGCCCAGCTCCCAGCCCGTCATTTGAAAGGCGCCATCGCCCACCAGGATCAGGCTGCGCTGGCCCGTGGCCACCTGGGCGCCGATGCCAGCCGGCACACCGAAGCCCATGGACGCGTAGTAGCCCGGCGCCACCAGCGGCGTGGGCAGCAGCTCCATGGCGGCAAACAGGCAGTCGCCAATGTCCGCCACGATGTGCATGGGCCCGTGGGCGCGGATGCGGTCATTGAGCGCGCGGGAGAGGTCGGCCGCACACACGGGCGTGTCGTCTGCCACCAGGCCTTCGGGGCAGGTGGGTGGGGGCGGCAGGGCACGCGGCGGCTTGGCGGCGGCGGCCGGGGCGCGGGCCAGCAGCGCCTCCACCAGCGCGGCCAGGGGGATGTCTTGGTACAGGTGGTGGCCCACGCGCGCCTCGCGGTGCGCGGCGATGAGCGCGCGGCGAAAGTCCATGCGCTGGGCGCTCACACCGAAGTTGCTGTCCGACAGGATGGCGCCCAGCATCACGGGCAGGTCGGACTCGTCGAGCAGCGCGCTGGTCTCGGGCGCGCCCGCCACGCCCAGGTAGGTGCCGTGGAAGGGCACACCGGCCGCGCCGCCCTCCGCCGCCAACAGGCCCCGGCCCATGAAGGTGGTGAGCACGGGCAGTTGCAGGCGGCGCGCGAGTTCGGCCACGCGCGACTCCAGGCCAAAGCGGCGCACCTCCACGTCCACCACCAGCACGGGGCGCAGGGCAGCGTCGATGCGCGCCATCCACTCGTCGGCGCATTCGGCCACAGCGGCTGCGTTGAACGGGCTGGGCGGCAGCACGGGCACGTTGTCCATGGGGTGTAGCGTCATGTCGCGCGGCACCTCGATGAGCACGGGCTGCGAGTATTCACGGCAGCTGCGCAGCACGCGGGCCAGCTCCGCAGGCGCGGTGGCAGGGTCGGACAGGCGCACCTGGTCGCAGGTGATCTCGCGGAAGATGCGCCACTGCGAATCGACATGCCGCACCTGGTGGTGCAGCACCAGGCCCGAGTGCGCCTCCACTTCACCAGGGCAACCGGCCAGCACCACCAGCGGCGAGCGCTCGGCATAAGCCCCCGCCACGGCGTTGACCACGTTGAGCGCGCCTGCGCCGTAGGTGACGGCCACCACGCCCAGGCCGCAGTGCATGCGCGCGGCGGCATCGGCGGCAAAGCCCAGCGAGGGCTCGTGGCTGAGCGTGACCAGCGGCAGGATGCCACTCTCCTCGATCTGCGCAAACAAGGGCAGGATGAAATCACCGGGAATGCCAAAGATCTCGCGCGCGCCGTGGTGTTTGAGCGCGTGCAGCAGCTGGAGGCCGAGGGGGTTCATGGAGGATTTCCTAACAAGGTGGTGCCGTTGTGCGGCGGTGGCGCGAATGATCCGCGCGGGCCACCCCCAGCGCCTCTGATGCGCATCAAAGCGTGCGCAGTAGAGGCCATGTTTGCATGTTTATTTCATAGAGTGCATTTGCAACGCAGTAAATTTGTGCACGGCACTCACATCCTGCGCAAGGTGAATCCGGAAAACAGCGCGGCCAGCTGCTGCTGGTGCGCGCCGGTCAGCGCCCAGGCCGGGGCGCCGGGGGTGCTGCATTCCTGCAGCGCCCAGCGGCGCACGCCACGCGCGGCCAGGGCCTGGGCCAGGTTCAGCAGCTCGTCCACGCTGAACAGCCCGGCGTGCCAAGTGGTGCGGCATTCGTGGTCGATGCCGTGGGCCAGCACCGCATCCAGCGCGGCCCAGGCGCGTGCACCGCTGCCGGGCGTAGCGGTGATGGCGTCGTAGCGCTGCGGCAGGGCCTTGATGTCCAGGCCCACCCAGTCCAGCTGCGGCAGCAGCGCCGCCAGCCGCTCGGGGTACATGCCGCCAGTGTGCAGGGCGGTCTGCAGGCCCAGGCTGCGCACTGCGTTCAGCGCCGCGCCCAGGCCCGCCTGCAGCGTGGGCTCGCCACCCGAGAACACGACACCGTCCAGCAGACCACGGCGCTTGTGCAAAAAGGCCAGCGCCTGCGCCCAGGGCAGCGCCCCCGCGGCGGTGGCATCCAGCAGTTCCGGGTTGTGGCAATAGCCGCAGCGCCAAGGACAGCCCTGGCAATACAAAACGGCCGCAAGGCGGCCGGGGAAGTCGATGGTGGTGAGCGGCGTCATGCCGCCCAGCCGCAGCGCGGGCGCGGGCGCGGGCGACCTTGCCTCAGCAGGCGTTGCTGCTGCAGCCACGGCCCAACTCGGCAAAGAAACGGCGCTCGGCGTGCTCGCCCTGCTTGCCCGTGTTAAAGCTGGCCACGGGGCGGTGGTAGCCCATCACGCGGGTCCAGACCTCGCAGGGCTGGCGCTCGTCGTTGGTGAGCTGCACGGCGGCGAGGGCGGCCTGTTCGGGGGTAGAAAAATGGCTCATGTAAACTCCTTCAGGGTTAAAAAATGCTTCTATATTGATAGCTATCAGCGCTTTATTGATAAGCGCTATAGGCCAATTTGGCTTGAAATCCGAGGTCAGGCCGCCAGACGGCGCCGCTTGGCGTCCAGGCGCTCTTCGTCGCAGCGCGGGCAGAACGGGTGCTCGCCCGCCAGGTAGCCGTGCGTGGGGCAGATGGAGAACGTGGGCGTGACGGTGATGTACGGCAGGCGAAAGCGCGTGAGTGCGCGCTTGACCAGCTCGCCGCAGGCCGCGCCGGTGGACAGGCGCTCGCCCATGTACAGGTGCAGCACGGTGCCGCCGGTGTATTTGGACTGCAGCTGCTCCTGCCGCATCAGCGCTTCGAACGGGTCGTCGGTGAAGCCCACGGGCAACTGCGACGAGTTGGTGTAGTAAGGCTGCTCGGCCGTGCCCGCCTGCAGGATGCCGGGCCAGCGCTTTTTGTCTTCTTTGGCAAAGCGGTAGGTGGTGCCCTCGGCGGGCGTGGCCTCCAGGTTGTAGAGGTGGCCGGTTTCTTCCTGAAACTGCGTCATGCGCTCGCGCACGTGGTCGAGCAGGCGCACGGCAAAGGCGTGGCCCCAGTCGCTGGTGATGTCGTGCTGGTCCGCCGTGAAGTTGCGCACCATCTCGTTGATGCCGTTCACGCCCAGCGTGCTGAAGTGGTTGCGCAGCGTGCCCAGGTAACGCTTGGTGTAGGGGAACAAGCCCTGGTCCATCAGGCGCTGGATGAGCTTGCGTTTGGTCTCCAGGCTTTGTTTGCCCAGTTCCATCAGACGGTCGAGCGCGGCGAGCAGGCCCGCTTCGTCGCCCGCATGCTGGTAGCCTAGGCGCGCGCAGTTGATGGTGACCACGCCCAGGCTGCCCGTCTGCTCGGCGCTGCCGAACAGGCCGTTGCCACGCTTCAAGAGTTCACGCAGATCGAGCTGCAGGCGGCAGCACATGGAGCGCACCATGTTCGGCTCCAGCTCGGAGTTGATGAAGTTCTGGAAGTACGGCAGGCCGTACTTGGCCGTCATCTCGAACAGCAGCTGCGCGTTCTCGCTCTCCCACGGAAAATCCTTGGTGATGTTGTACGTGGGGATAGGGAAGGTGAACACGCGGCCCTTGGCATCGCCCGTGGTCATCACGTCGATGTAGGCGCGGTTGATGAGGTCCATCTCCACCTGCAAATCACCGTACGCGAAGGGCATCTCTTTGCCAGCGATCACGGGCACCTGCTCGCGCAGGTCCTCGGGGCAGGTCCAGTCGAAGGTGAGGTTGGTGAACGGCGTCTGTGTGCCCCAGCGCGAGGGCACGTTCAGGTTGTAGACCAGCTCCTGGATGCACTGGCGCACTGCGGCGTAGTCCATGGCATCAACGCGAACAAAGGGCGCCATGTAGGTATCGAACGACGAGAACGCCTGCGCACCCGCCCACTCGTTCTGCAGCGTGCCCAGAAAGTTCACGATCTGCCCCACGGCGGAGCTCATGTGCTTGGGCGGCCCCGCCTCCACCTTGCCCGGCACGCCGTTCAGGCCCTCGTGCAGCAGCGTGCGCAGCGACCAGCCCGCGCAGTAGCCGCTGAGCATGTCGAGGTCATGGATGTGGATGTCACCGTTGCGGTGCGCCTCGCCAATCTCGGGCGTGTAGACATGCGACAGCCAGTAGTTGGCCGTGACCTTGCCCGCCACGTTCAGGATCAGCCCGCCCAGCGAGTAGCCCTGGTTGGCGTTGGCGTTCACGCGCCAGTCGGCGCGCGTGAGGTATTCATTGATGGAGCTTTCCACATCGACCAGCGTCTGCTTGTCCGCGCGCAGCGTGGCGTGCTGCTCGCGGTAGACGATGTAGGCGCGCGCGGTGGCCAGGTGGTTGGCGGCGATGAGCGTCTGCTCGGCCACGTCCTGAATCTGCTCCACCGTGGGGGCTTCGCCATGGAAGCGGTGGATCAGCACCTTGGTGACCTGCGCAGTGAGCAACGCGGCTTCTTCGGCGCCATATTCGCCCGAGGCTTGGCCCGCAGTGGCCAACGCGGAGCGGATGCGTTCGGTATCAAAAGGAACGCGCTGGCCACTGCGCAGCACAACATCGCGGGGCAAGGTGACAAGGGTGGACGCCATGGGTTCGACCAATCTATGGAACGGGTTAAAAACACTACCTATGGTGTCCACGATACCCATCAAACACTATAGGTAGTTTGACCCAACACAAGCGGGGAGGTAAGCAGGGGTAAAAAAAAGCCGGCGCAAAGGCCGGCGAAAGGAAGGTGCCGTCAGGCCCTACCGATGGATTCAATGGATGGAACAGGCGTCCTTCAGGGACAAGGGATGTGCCACAAGCTCAGCCCGAACGGTTCGGAGGTGGGTGACGCCAGATTCAGAAGCAGCCAGCGGTCTCCTCCTCTTCGATGCGGGGATAGAAGTCATGGTCCTCGCGCTGCATGCGCTCGAACACGCGGCGCAGCACCACGTTGGCCTCGTCCCGAAAACCCTGCGCATCGCGGCGCACGGCCTCGGCGGTGTTCCAGCGGCGCGCAAAGGCGTCGTAGGCGCTGGCTATCGAGGCCATCTCGTTCTGGTACTGGCGGCCCAGGCGCGCCAGTTCGGCGTTGCCGCCGCGCTGCAGTGCGGGGTACAGCACCTGATCTTCCACCGCCAGGTGCAGCTTGATGGTGCCGCTCATGGCCACGATGCCCTGGGCAATGGCCGTGGCGTTGGCCTGCGCACCTGCCTGCGCCAAGGCACGCAAGGTGGCGATGCTGCGCAGGATGTCGGTGTGCTGGTGCTTGAATTTGTCGAGGTTCATGGTCAGTCCTTGTGGGATGAATGAAGGGCCTGCGCTGCTGCCGAGGGTGGTGGCCGCAGCGCGTGGCGCGGGTCAGCGGCGGGACTCCGCCAGGTAAACGCCTGCGTGTGCCGCCGGGGCCCGCGAACCGAACACACCGCTCACCACCTGCCAGGCCATGGCCAGCGCGCCAACGATGAAGACCACGTCGCCAAAGGTGCGCACCCAGCGCAGGGTCTGCATAAAGGGCTGCTGCATGAAGGCTTCGCCCCGGGCGTACCACAGGCCTTCGCTCACGCTGGCGTGGAACTGGAACAGCCCGATGGGCAGCAGGCTGGTGGCAATCATCAGCACCAGGCCCGCGTTGAGCCACCAGAAGCCCGTCTTCATGAGCCGCTCGCTGAACACCAGCTGCGGCCGGATGTAGCGCAGCACCAGCAGCGTGAAGCCCAGCGCCAGGAAGCCATACACCCCGAACAGCGCAGCATGGGCGTGCACCGGCGTGGTGTTCAGGCCCTGCACGTAGTACAGCGAGATGGGCGGGTTGATCATGAAGCCGAAGACGCCCGCGCCCAGCATGTTCCAGAAGGCCACGGCCACGAAGCACATCAGCGGCCAGCGCAGACGGGCCATCCAGGGTGTGCGGTGCTGCAGGCGCCAATGTTCCCAGGCCTCGTGGCCCAGCACGACCAGCGGCACCACTTCGAGCGCGCTGAAGGCTGCGCCCACCGCCATCACCGGGGTGGTGGTGCCCGCGAAGTACAGGTGATGGAAGGTGCCGGGCACGCCACCCAGCATGAACAGCGAGGCCGAGGCCAGGCTGGCCGTGGTGGCCATGCGTACCGACACCAGCCCCAGCGTCGAGAAGATGAAAGCCAGTGCCGTGGTGGCGAAGACTTCGAAGAAGCCCTCGACCCACAGGTGCACCACCCACCAGCGCCAATACTCCATCACCGACAGGTGGGTACGCTCGCCATAGAAGAAGCCCGCGCCATAGAACAGGCCAATGGCCACCACCGACGCCGTCAACAGCGCCAGCAGGTTCTTGTCGCCGCCGGGCGTGCGCAGCGCCGGCACAATGCCGCGCAGCATGAGCACCAGCCAGAAGGCGATGCCGGTGAACTTGCCGATCTGCCACAGGCGGCCCAGGTCCACGTATTCATAGCCCTGGTGGCCCAGCCAGAAGTTCCACTCGGGCGGCATGATCTGCGCGATGGCCAGGTAGTTGCCCACGAATGAGCCGACCACCACAACCACCAGCGCCCAGAACAGGATGTCCACGCCCAGCTTTTGGTAGGCCGGGTCCTTGCCGCCGTTGATGAGCGGCGCGAGGAACAGGCCCGCAGCCAGGAAGCCCGTGGCGATCCAGAACAGCGCGCTCTGGATGTGCCAGGTGCGCACCAGCGAATACGGGAACCACTGCGACACGTTGATGCCGTAGAACTGCTGGCCCTCTACCGTGTAGTGCGCCGTGAAGCCGCCCAGCAGCACCTGGAAGCTGAACAGCGCGACGATGAGGAACAGATACTTTCCCAGCCCGCGCTGCGACGGCGTGAGCGGCACGCGCGAGAGCGGGTCGTGCTGGGGTGGTGTGGGCTCCACCTCGTCGTGTTTGCGCAGGAAGGCCCAGCCCCACACGAGGAAGCCCACGCCCGCCATCATCACGACCACGCTCATCACCGACCAGACCATGTTCTCGGCCGTCGGCTTGTTGCCGATCAGCGGCTCGTGGGGCCAGTTGTTGGTGTACGTTGCTGTCGTTCCGGGGCGCTCGGTGGCGGCGGCCCAGGCCGTCCAGAAGAAGAAACCCGTCATCTGCGCGCGCCGCTCGGCGCTGGGCAGGGTGTTCTCCTTCATCGCGAAGTGCTCTCGGGTCTTGTGCAGCGCGGGCACGTCGCTGAAAAGCTGGTCGTAGTACAGCGCCGTCATCGCAATGGCATCCGCACGCACCGAGGACACCGTGGCCACGCCCGTCTCAGGGTTGTAGGTGTTGGTGCGGTACTCGGTCTTCATGCGGTCGCGCAGCACGGCCTGTGCGGCGGCGTCGATGTCTGCAAACGGCTTGCCATGGGTGCGCTCGGACGCCACTTCCAGCCAGTTGAGCAGCTCGCGGTGCAGCCAGTCGGCCGTCCAGTCAGGTGCTTGGTACGCGCCATGGCCCCAGATGGAACCCAGTTGCATGCCGCCCACCGATTGCCAGGCGGTCTGTCCGTCGAGGATGCTGTCGTGGGTGTAGAGAACTTCGCCCCCGGCCGTGGCGATCTTGGCGGGGATGGGCGGCGCGGTGCGGTAGACCTCGGCGCCGTAGTAGCCCAGCAGGCTGAAGGTGACGATGAGCACGCCGATCAGCGTGAACCAGAGCTTGCGGTAGTTACCCATGGCGGGCCTCCTGCTTCAGCAGCACAACAACGGAGGGGCGGCGCCAGCGTGCGCTGGCGGCATGGGGTCGGGGTTTTGTGGTCATGGCTTTTCTGAACGAGTGAATGGGTGTCACTGACCCCATCGCAAGCGCCGGGCCAGGGCTGAAGGCCCATCAAATCAACCACTTACATCGGTCATGGTTTTTTTAACCATTCACAAATAGGGTTTAATTCACCTAATAAAGGTAAATTTCACCATGGACCACAGCCCCCTGCTGGCCGACCTGGCCATCGACCTGCCCCAGGCCGTGCGCCTACAGCGACTGGTAGACCACCTGCGCACCTGCTTTCATTGCGGGGCCGTGGCGCTGCTGCAGCTGGAAGAAGACCACCTGCGCCCCGTGGCCGTGGAGGGCCTGGTGCGCGAGGCGCTGGGCCGACGCTTTTCGGTCGGCCAGCACCCCCGGCTTGCAGCCATCCTGGCGCGGCGCGAGGTGACCTGTTTTGACCACGACAGCACCCTGCCCGACCCCTACGACGGCCTGCTCGACACTCTGGTGGGCGAGCCCCTGCCTGTGCACGACTGCATGGGCGTATGCCTGCAGGTAGACGGCCAACCCTGGGGCGTGCTGACGCTCGACGCACTGCAGACCGGCACCTTTGGCGAGGCCGCACGCGCCGCGCTGGCCGACTGCAAGGTGCTGGTGGAGGCGGCCGTGCGCATCTCGCGGCTGGAGCGCGAGGTGCAGGCGCTGCGCAGTGCCCCCCACACCCGCAGCGCCGACGACGAGCGCACCACCCGCGCGGGCGATGGCGACATGGAGATCGTTGGCCAGAGCGAGCCCCTGCTGCGCCTGCTGCACGAGCTCACGGTGGTGGCGGGCTCGGACCTGCCCGTGCTGTTGCTGGGCGAAACCGGTGTGGGCAAGGAGCTGTTCGCGCGCCTGCTGCACCGCCAGTCCACGCGCGCTACCCGCCCGCTGGTGCACGTGAACTGCGCGGCGCTGCCGGAGTCGCTGGCCGAGAGCGAGCTGTTTGGCCATGTGCGCGGCGCGTTCTCGGGCGCGGTGACTGACCGGCCGGGGCGCTTTGAGGCGGCCGAGGGCGGCACGCTGTTCCTTGATGAGGTGGGCGAGCTGCCCCTGGCCGTGCAGGCCAAGCTGCTGCGCACGCTGCAAAACGGCGAGATCCAGCGCCTGGGCGCCGACCGCCCGCGCCGCGTGGACGTGCGCGTGATCGCCGCCACCAACCGCAACCTGCGCGACCAAGTGCGCGATGGCGCGTTCCGCGCCGACCTGTACCACCGGCTGTCGGTGTACCCCGTACCCATCCCGCCGCTGCGCGAACGGGGCAACGATGTGCTGCTGCTGGCAGGCCGCTTTCTGGAGCTGAACCGCGCCCGCCTGGGCCTGCGCAGCTTGCGGCTGTCGGCCAGCGCGCAGGACGCTCTGCGCCGCTACCCCTGGCCCGGCAACATCCGCGAGCTGGAGCATGTGGTCAGCCGCGCCGCGCTCAAGGCCCTGAGCCGGGGCGTGAACCGCGCCGACATCGTGACGCTGGAACCCGCGCTGCTTGACCTGGACGCCGACGCCGCCAGCGTGGCCCATACCCCGCTGGACGCGGGCGCCCCCGCCTCGGCCACCGAGCCGCCCACCACCGCCACCCCCGACGGCCCGCTGCGCGACGCCGTGGATGCCTGCCAGCGGCTCGCCATCACGCAGGCCCTGGCCCGCCACCAGGGCAACTGGGCCCAGGCCGCGCGTGCGCTGGAGGTGGACGCGAGCAACCTGCACAAGCTGGCGCGCAGGCTGGGGATTAAATAAGTAACTTCAAAAATGATAGCTGCTAATGCTTAATAGATAAGCGCCTGAGGCCGATTTGATGCCAAATCACACACCACAGGGCCGCTGCGAACGCCACTGCGCCACAATCGGCCCATGCTGACCCTTCAAGACATCCGCGACGCCGCCACCCGCCTACAAGGCCACGTGCTGGACACTCCGTGCGTTGAATCCAAGACGCTTTCGCAAATCGTGGGCGCGCAGGTGTTTCTCAAGTTCGAGAACCTGCAATTCACCGCCTCTTTCAAGGAACGCGGCGCCTGCAACCGGCTCACGCTGCTGACCGACGCAGAGCGCGCACGCGGCGTGGTGGCCATGAGCGCGGGCAACCATGCGCAGGGCGTGGCGTACCACGCGCAGCGACTGGGCCTGCGTGCCGTGATCGTGATGCCGCGGTTTACCCCCGGCGTGAAGGTGGAACGCACGCGTGGCTTTGGCGCCGAGGTGGTGCTGCATGGCGACACGCTGGAAGAAGCCCGCGCCCACGCCTACGCGCTGGCCGATGCGCAAGGCCTGACCTTTGTGCACCCGTATGACGATGAAGGCGTGGCCGCCGGCCAGGGCACGTTGGGCCTGGAGATGCTGCAGGCCGTGCCCGACCTGGACACGCTGGTGATCGCCGTGGGCGGCGGCGGGCTGATCTCGGGCGTGGCCACGGCGGCCAAGGCGCTCAAGCCCGGCATCGAGATCATTGGCGTGCAAACCATGCGGTTTCCGGCCATGGTGAATGCGGTGAAGGGCACCCACCACCCGCAGGGCACCTCCACCATCGCAGAGGGCATCGCCGTAGGCACGCCGGGCAAGATCACGCAAGAGATCGTCAAGCGCCTGGTGGACGACCTGGTGCTGGTGGACGAAGGCGACATCGAGCAGGCGGTGCTGATGCTGCTGGAGATTGAAAAGACGCTGGTCGAAGGCGCAGGCGCTGCAGGCCTGGCGGCGCTGGTGCGCTACCCCGAGCGCTTCAAGGGCAAGCGCGTGGGCCTGGTGCTGTGCGGCGGCAACATCGACCCGCTGCTGCTGGCGGCGATCATTGAGCGCGGCATGGTGCGTTCGGGGCGCCTGGCTCGCATCAAGGTCAGCGCGCGCGATGTGCCTGGCGTGCTCGCGCGCATCACCGCCACCGTGGCCGACGCGGGCGCAAACATCGAGGAGGTGCACCACCAGCGCGCCTTCACCATGCTGGCCGCGCAGAACGTGGAGATCGAACTGGTGCTGCAAACCCGGGGCAAAACCCATGTGGATGAGGTGCTGGGCCAGCTGCGCTCTGCGGGCATGCAGGCCGACCTGATCTGAGAGGCCACAAGGTTTTACGCGCCGCGCAGGTTCTCGCGGCTAGAATTGCGCAAGTTTTAAGCATCTGGAGCCCACCATGTCTGACCACAACACCTCGCACGCCCCCGCAACGCCATCGAACGACCCCGTGGAAAACGTCGTTCACGTGGTCCCCGTGGTGCTGCCTGTGGTGGGCGGCATCATGATGTTCCTGCTGGCGTTCATCGCCGTGATGATGGCCTGACCGCTTCGGCAGCCATCGCACCAGCCCCGCAGCGCGGGGCTTTTTTTCGTCCCCCACCACCCCTTATCCCCGTCTGACCTGGAGAGCTCCCATGAGACCCGGACACGCACTCGTTTTATTTTCCGGCGGTCAGGACTCCACGACCTGCCTGGCCTGGGCGCTGGAAAACTTTGCCCATGTCGAAACCATCGGGTTTGACTACGGCCAACGCCACCACATCGAGCTGCAGGCGCGGCAGACGGTGCTGTCGTCGCTGCGCGCGCAGTTTCCGCATTGGAGCGCACGGTTGGGCGACGACCACATGCTCGACCTGTCGGTGCTGGGCCATATCAGTGACACCGCCCTGACCAGCGACACCGAGATCCAGATGACCGCCGCCGGCCTGCCCAACACCTTTGTGCCTGGGCGCAACCTGCTGTTCTTCCAGTTGGCTGCCGCCGTGGGCTACCGGCGGGGCCTGCACACGCTGGTGGGCGGCATGTGCGAAACCGACTTCTCGGGCTACCCTGACTGCCGCGACGACACGCTCAAGGCGCTACAGGTGGCGGTGTCGCTGGGCATGGGCCAGCGTTTCACCATCGATACCCCGCTCATGTGGCTGGACAAGGCCGAGACCTGGGAACTGGCCCGCTCCCTTGGCGGGCAGGCGCTGGTCGATCTGATCGTGAACGACTCGCACACCTGCTACCACGGCGTGCGCGACACGCTGCATGCCTGGGGCTATGGCTGTGGCACCTGCCCAGCCTGCGCGCTGCGCAAGGCCGGCTTTGAGCGCTGGGTCGGTGCGGCCACCGCCACGTAGCCCAAGAGCTCTAGGGGCGCAAATTTTATTGCATAACCCTATGTTTTTTTTGCATGGTTTTACCCCCTGTCTGACAGACAAACGGGCGGCAGATTCATAAAATCGACATCCCAGCCGACCCGCGGAATCCGTGGAACTAGCCTCCACCCGTGGGGCCGACACACGCTCCCGCCCGCCGACTGAGCAAGAAAGCCGTTTTTTCAAAGGCAGCGCTCAGCACCGCAACTGCGCCAGGCCTCGCCGCGATCCGCTGGGTCCGCTTCCTTTGAAAAGACTGTTTTTCAACTTAGGAAGCTCCCCGATGAACGCACCCACGATGCAGGGCCTGAATCTCAACGCCCCCGCTTACGTCAAAAACGCCCGGCTGCTCGCCTGGGTGGCCGACATGGCCGCCCTGTGCAAGCCCGACAGCATCTACTGGTGCGACGGCTCCAAGGAAGAGTACGACCGCATGTGCCAGCAGCTCGTGGATGCGGGCACGTTCAAGAAGCTCAACCCCGCCAAGCGCCCCGGCAGCTTCCTGGCCTGCTCCGACCCGTCCGACGTGGCCCGCGTGGAAGACCGCACCTACATTTGCTCGGCCGCCAAGGAAGACGCTGGCCCCACCAACAACTGGATGGCCCCCGCCGAAATGCGCGCCACGCTGCAGCCCCTGTTCGATGGCTGCATGAAGGGCCGCACCATGTATGTGGTGCCGTTTTCCATGGGCCCGCTGGGTAGCCACATTGCCCACATCGGCGTGGAGCTGACCGACAGCGCCTACGTGGCCGTCAACCAGAAGCTGATGACCCGCATGGGCAAGGCCGTGTACGACGTGCTGGGCGTGGATGGCGAATTCGTGCCCTGCATGCACACCGTGGGCGCACCGCTGGCCGCTGGCGAAAAAGACACCACGAGCTGGCCCTGCAATCCCAAGGTCAAGTACATCGTCCACTACCCCGAAACGCGCGAGATCTGGAGCTATGGCTCGGGCTACGGCGGCAACGCGCTGCTGGGCAAGAAGTGTCTGGCCCTGCGCATTGCCTCGACCATGGGCCGCGACCAGGGCTGGCTGGCCGAGCACATGCTCATCCTGGGCGTGACCAACCCCCAAGGCAAGAAGTACCACGTGGCTGCGGCCTTCCCCAGCGCCTGCGGCAAAACCAACTTCTCGATGCTGGTGCCGCCCGAGGCAGGCTTTGCAGGCTGGAAGGTCACCACCATCGGTGACGACATCGCCTGGATCAAGCCCCATGCCGACGGCAAGCTGTACGCCATCAACCCCGAGGCCGGCTACTTCGGCGTGGCCCCCGGCACCAACATGCACACCAACCCCAACTGCATGCGCAGCCTGGACAAGGACGTGATCTTCACCAACGTGGCCCTGACGGACGACGGCGACGTGTGGTGGGAAGGCATGGAAAAGGACACCGGCAAGCTGCCCGATCACCTGATCGACTGGCAGGGCAAGGACTGGACGCCCCAGATCGCCAAGGAAACCGGCGCCAAGGCCGCCCACCCCAACTCGCGCTTCACGGTGGCTGCCACCAACAACCCCGCGCTGGACCCCCAGTGGGACGACGCCAATGGCGTGGCGATTGATGCCTTCATCTTTGGCGGCCGCCGCTCCACCACCGTGCCGCTGGTGACCGAAGCCCGCACCTGGACCGAAGGCGTGTACATGGCCGCCACCATGGGTTCCGAGACCACCGCCGCCGCCTTTGGCGCCCAGGGCGTGGTGCGCCGCGACCCGTTCGCCATGCTGCCATTCTGCGGCTACAACATGAGCGACTACTTCCAGCATTGGCTGAACATGGAAGGCCAAATTGCCGCCACCGGCAAGGCACTGCCCAAGGTCTTCTGCGTGAACTGGTTCCGCAAGGATGAGGCTGGCAAGTTCGTCTGGCCTGGCTATGGCGACAACATGCGCGTTCTCAAGTGGATGATCGACCGCATCGAAGGCCAGGCCGCAGGCCAGGAAACCATGTTTGGCGTGGCCCCGCAGTACGCCGAAATCACCTGGACGGGCCTGGATTTCAGCGCCCAACAGTTTGCCGCCGTCACCAGCATCGACCAGGCCGCATGGGCGGATGAATTCAAGCTGCACACCACGCACTTTGAGCAACTGGCCTACCACCTGCCCCAGGCCCTGCTCGATACCAAGGCACAACTGGAAAAGCGCCTGGCTGCCTGACGCTGCTGCAGCACCCCATTTAGGAAGCTGCCCACTCCAAGCCGTCCCGCCCTCGCGGGGCGGCTTTTTTTGCCCCATCGCCACGCGCTGCAAGAACACCACCGAACAGGGCAAAAAAAAGCCGTGGCGTTTGCCACGGCTTCGAATCCTCTTACTTGCGCAGCCTGGGCCGCGCCGGGGGTTCAGTAATACTTGCGAATGCTGTCTACCGTGGGGATGCCCATGGCGTGGTTCAATTCAGCCATGATGCGGGGGTCCTTCAAGGCGACTTGCCAAGTGCGCTGATCTTCAGCAGCGCGGCGGCGGCTTTCGGCCCATGCCAGGACGGTGCCGCGCAGCGCCACACCAGCGCGACGTGCGGGGCTGGTCAGCAGGGCCAGCGCAGCAAAGGCCACGAGCCACAGCACCATCCACGCGGCCAACAGGTGGCCTTCGGTCCAGGTGTCGATGACCTGGTTGGCTACCACCAGCAGCGCAGAGACCACGGCGGCCAGCAACAAAGAGGCTGCGCCACGCGCGCCGTCAAAATGGGCGGCAGCGCTCTTCAGAGCAGCGGCTGCGTTTTCGGCGCGGACAACGCCGGGGTGTTCGGTGGGGTACTCAACGTGTGCAAAGCTGGTCATTTCGGTTTCCCTTTTCTAACGCTTGTGGCGAGATTGCCGGGCGATGGGGTGATATTAGGGTTTACCCTTTGCATGTTCAAGTTTATATTTTGAATCATTGATATTCATGCTAGTGATGAATATGCTCTTGGGTCACCATGACTCCCTTGAACTTCCGCTCCCTGGACCTGAACCTGCTGCGCGTCTTTGACGAGGTGATGGCCGAGCGCAGCCTCACCCGGGCAGCGCACAAACTGTCCATCACCCAGCCCGCCGTCAGCAACGCCATGCGGCGACTGCGCGATGTGGTGGGCGATGAGCTGGTGGTGCGCAGCGGCCAAGGTGTGGAGCCCACGCCACGTGCACTGGCCCTGTGGCCGCCCGTGCGCGAAGCCCTGGCCCATCTGCAGGAGTCGCTAGCGCCCGGGCACTTTGACCCGGCAACGGCCGAATCCACTTTTGTGCTGGCGATGGCCGATGCCACGGCAGCCACGCTGGTGCCTGCCTTGGTGGAAATCATCGAACGCGAGGCCCCCGGCATCTCCATCCGCGTGCTGCCCCTCACCACCCGCGACCCTCGGCGCCTGCTGGAAGAAGAGGCTGCCGACATGGCCGTGGGTTACTTCCCGGCCGCGCTGGCCGACCTCACCGCGCGGGCGCAGTCCGGCGGCGTGGTGGCCTTTGAGAGCCGCCGCCTGTACGACGGCGAATACGTGTGCGTGATGCGCCAGGGCCATCCCCTGGCCGATGCGCCCCTGACGCTGGACACCTACTGCGCAGCGCGGCACATGCTGGTGAGTTTTTCAGGCCGCCCCTTTGGCTTCATTGATGAAGCCTTGGCGTCGCTGGGCCGCGAGCGCAAGGTGGTGATCACGGTCAACCAGTTTTTCACGGCGGGGCGGGTGGTGTCGGGATCGGACTTGCTGACCGTGCTGCCGCGACACTTTGTCCCGGTCACCGGCATTGCCGACGCCCTGGTGCAACGGGCCTTGCCGCTGGACGTGCCCGCCGTGCACGTGGATGCCCTGTGGCGCCGGCGCGGCCCCCAGCAGGCCGCGATGACCTGGCTGCTGCAGGCGCTTGCACGGTCAGCACGGCGCACCTTTCCGGAGCAGGGCCTGCACGGCACGCCTTAGACTGCAAGGCTGATGAATATCCAGCTTTTGTCCGACCTCCATCTGGAGGCGCACCCGCACTTTGTGCCCGAACCTGCCCCTGGCGCCGATGTGCTGGTGCTGGCCGGTGACGTGGGCTCCTACCAGCAAGGCTCACAACTAGGCGACGACGACTTCGGCCTGGCCCGGTTTTCGCCGTTGTCCCAATATGCAGGCTGGCCGACCCCCGTGCTGTTTGTGCCCGGCAACCACGAGTACGACGCCCAGGACTTCGATGCCGCGCACCTGCGGCTGCGCCGGACCTGCGACCGCCTGGGCATCGCTTGGCTCGAACGTGAAACCCTGGCGCTGCAAGGCGTGCGTTTTGTCGGCACGACGCTCTGGAGCGATTTCGACGCGCTGGCCGACCATGAAGGCACCACCGACCTCACCCGCCGGCTCAAGCTGCGCGACAAGGCTTTTCGCGCGGCCAACTTCTACCTGCGCAAGACCGGTGGCACGCGCCATGCAGAGCCGTTTCTGGCCGAACCCATGCGCGAGCAGGCGCTGGCCTGCCAGCAATGGCTGCGCGATGCATTGCAGCAGCCGTTTGACGGCTCCACCGTGGTCGTGACCCACTTTGCGCCCAGCCTGCGCAGCGCCGACCCCCGCTATGGCCTGGTGCCTGGCACGGCGGGGTTTTGCAACGCGCTGGACGACTTGCTGATGTACGCCCCGCTGTGGCTACACGGCCACCTGCATGCGCCCAGCGACTACACCGCCCAGGGCGCGCGCCAAGACGGCGCTGCCTGGCAGTGCCGGGTGGTGGCCAACCCGCTGGGTTATGCGCGCAAGGGAGAGCAGGTGGCGTTCAGGCCGCGCTGCGTGGTCACCGTATGATCGGTGCGCGGTTCGTACGAATTCGCCACGCGCCGGACAAAACAACATGACCCAGGTCAAGACAACAGGCACCCGCGCAGAGTAGTCTGCCTCATCCCTTTTCGGAGAACACCATGAACATCCTGCTTGCTGTCGATGGCAGCGCCTACACCAAGAAAATGCTGGCCTATCTGGCCACCCACGAAGAGCTGCTGGGCGGCACCCACACCTACACCGTGCTGACGGTGCAGGCACCGCTGCCTCCCCGCGCGCGCGCCGCACTGGGCAAGGAAGTGGTAGACAACTACCACGCCGAAGAAGCGGAGAAAATCCTGGCCCCCGTGTGCAAGTTCCTGGGCCGCCACGGTGTGGATGCCAAGCGCAGCGTCAAGGTGGGTGCCGTGGGCGAAACCATCGCCAAGGTGGCAGACACCGGCAAGTTCGACCTGCTGGTCATGGGCTCGCACGGCCACGGCGCCATCGCCACGCTGGTGATGGGCTCGGTGACCACCCAGGTGCTGGCCCACAGCAAGGTGCCGTTGCTGATCGTGCGCTGAGCGCACTGATCCTCTGCGCACCACAGCGCAGCACCATCAAGCCCTGCTTTTGCGGGGCTTTTTTATGGGTGCGGCTTACGCGGTTGCGAGGCTCAACGCGCCGCCAGGCCGTCAAAACAGGTGCGCACCACCAGTTCCACGATCTCGGCGTCCGAATACTGGCCGCCTTCCTTGAGGAAGCTCACCACCGGGTCACAGGCGCGCGCATACAGGGTGTACAGCACCACCAGCGGCGGCAACGTGGGACTGATTACGCCCTGGGCCTGGGCCTGGGTGATCCATTCACCGATCTGGTCGCTCACAGTCACCAGGCCGTTGAGGTAGTCCTTGTTGGCCATGAGCACGGCACGCAGTGTGGAGTTGCGGCTGGGCAGCAGAGGCATCTCATTGGTCAGCAGACGCTCCAGCGACCAGCGCACCAGCGCATGCAGCTTTTCCAACGGTGGCATGTCGGCCGGCAACCCCGCCAGGTAGGCCTGCACCCGCTCCAGAATCTGCACCATGGCGGCGCTGCACAGCTCCTCCTTGCTGCAGAAGTGCTTGTACAGGCTGGCCTTGGCAATGCCCACGGCATTGGCCACGTCGTCCATGGTCATGGCGTCGAAGGCCTTTTCACCCAGCAGGCGACAGGCCGACTGGAGGATCGCATCCTCACGGGCCTGGTGCATCTGCTCCTTGAACGAGACTTTGGGTTGCGGCGTTTGCATGGCTTCCATTTTATACATCGCAGTAAAAAAATAAATGACCAAGTTGCAATGCAACTTGGTCGTTCACGCTTATGCCAGCACAAACCGTGCCTCGCACCGCACCGCCGGGGTGGAACGAACGCTACGTCAGGACACCAGGGCCTGGGCGGCCGCGCCCGTCAACGCTGCTGACAACGCATCCAGCAGTTCGGACTCCAGGTTCCAGCAATGCCAGTAGAGCTGGATCGGCAGCGAACGCCCCGGGGCCAAGTCCACCATGCTGCCATCGGCCAGCGCCTGCCGCGCCATCAGCTCGGGCATCACCCCGACGGCCCAGCCCGCCGCCACCGCACGCATCTGCGCCTCGGAGCCCGGCACAAACAGGTGGTTGAGCGCCACGCGCTTGAGCCCGAATGCACGCGCCACAAACTCGGCCGCCATGTCGTCCTTGCGGTTGAACGACAAAAACGACACCTCCCTGAAGTTGTGCGGCGTGAGCCCTTGCGGCAGGTACTGCTGCGCGTAACTGGCCGACGCCACCGCCACGTAGGGCATGGCGCCCAGCGGCACCATCTTGCAGCCGCGCAGCGCCTGCTTGAGCGTGGTCACGCAGCCCAGCACCTGGCCCGAGCGCAGCCACTCCTGCGTAAAGTCCTGGTCGTCCACGATGATTTCGAGCGGCAAGCGCTGGCGCACCAGATCGTGCAAAGCACCCAAGGCCCAGGTGGCAATGCTGTCGGCGTTGATCGCAATCGATATGCGCTCGTCTTCGCGCGACCCCCCCGGTGCACTGGGCGCCAGCTCCTGCAGGTCGCGCTCCAGGTCGGCACGCAGCAGGCGCATCTGCTTGGTGTGCTTGAGCAGCAGTTGCCCCGCCGACGTGGGCCGCAGCGGGCGGCTGCGCACGATGAGCACCGAGCCCACCTGTGCCTCCAGCGCGCGCAGCCGCTGCGAGACGGCCGACTGCGTGACATTCAGGCGCTGTGCGGCGCGCTCAAAACCGCCCTCTTCGACGATGGCGGCAAGGCATTCCAGGGCGGCGGGATCGTAGGTGCTCATGGTCTCTGGCTCGAACAAATGCGGGTTGTTTCCACAGCGCTTTTCATTAGGTGCGCTGATGTTTTTGGAGTAAGTTTAATTTTGCTTTTAGTTGAATGCAATGTCGCGCAAACTCCGCGCCATGAAAACCATTGTTCTCGGCGCCGGCATCATCGGCATCAGCACGGCGTGGCACCTGCTGGAGCGCGGTCACGAAGTCATCGTGATCGACCGCCAGCCCGACGCTGCACTCGAAACCAGCTTCGCCAACGCTGCGCAGATCTCGGTGAGCTACTGCGAGCCGTGGGCCAACCGCGAAGCGCCGCTCAAGGCGCTCAAGTGGATGTTCGACAAAGAAGCCCCTCTGCTGTTTCGCCCGCAGATGGACTGGCAACAATGGCGCTGGGGCCTGCAGTTCCTGGCGCAGTGCAACGATGCGGCGTTTGAGCGCAACGTGCAGCAGATCGTGGCGCTGGGGGCCTACAGCCATGCAGCGCTCAAGGACCTGGTCAGCGCCACGGGCATCGAATACAACCGGCTCGAACGCGGTATCGCCCACTTCTACACCGACCAGAAATCGTTTGATGCTGCGGGCCACGCCGTGGAGCTGATGCGCAAGCACGGCGTGCAGCGCCGTCTGGTCAGCCGCGACGAACTGCTCAAAATCGAGCCCGCCTTCAAAGCCTACGGCGACAAGATCACCGGCGGCACCTACACCAGCACCGACGAAAGCGGCGACGCCCGCGTCTTCACGCAGGAACTGGCCCGCCGCTGCGCGGCACGCGGCGTGCAGTTCCTGTACGGCCACGATGTGCTGCGGCTGAACAAGATTGGCAATGCTATTGATTCAGTAGCAGTCATGCCAAATTCCACTAGCGCAAGCGGCAAAAAAGACTTCATATTGAAGGCCGACGCCGTTGTGGTGGCCTGCGGCTCCTACAGCGCGCCGCTGCTGCGCAGCGTGGGCGTGGACCTGCCAATCTACCCCGGCAAGGGCTACAGCGCCACGTTCCCGCTGCTCAAGCCCGAGGGCGCGCCCATGGTCTCCACCATCGACGACGGCAAGAAGATCGCCATGAGCCGCCTGGGCAACCATCTGCGCGTGGCGGGCACCATCGAACTCAACGGCTGGGACCTGACACTCGACAGCTCCCTCGCCCGCGCGCGCTGCCACATGCTTTCGCGCCGCATCGAAGCCATCTTGCCCGGTGTGTGCGACACCCGCACCCCCGAAGAAGGCGGCGACCCGCAATACTGGACCGGCCTGCGCCCCGCCACTCCCACCAACATCCCGTTCATCGGCCGCACGCGTGTGGGCAAGCTCTGGGTCAACGCGGGCCACGGCACGCTGGGCTGGACGCATGGCGCGGGCTCTGGCAAGGCGATGGCCGAGCTGATCAGCGGCCAGGTCCCGGCCATGAACTTCGGTTTTTGTGGGATGGAAAACGGCTCACGCCCGCTGACCGCCAAGGCCGCCTGACCCCGACCTCATCCAAAGCTTGCACCCCCACCCATGACGGCAAGGACGCGGGTGGGGGTCTCAGCGTCCCGGAATCCGCCCGCGGCCCGCAGATCCAGCCCATCGAATCCACCCGCCAGCAGCGCTACCAGGCAGGCCGCCAGCAGCAGGCCCACCAGCATGGCACCCGCCAGAGCCCGCGCACTTTGGGGCTCTGACAGGTTCCAGTACAAGGCGCAGCCCACATGGGTGCCCAGCGCCCACACGGCGAGAAAGTAGTACGGGCCAAAGAACCACTGCCAGGGTGGTGTGTGCATGCCCGCCGCCGCAAACTGCAGGTTGGTGTCCACGCCCTGAAACCGGCCCACCCACACGGCCGTCACGTGGACCAGCAGGAACAGCGCCAGGTAGCCCCCCGAGATGGCCTGCATCCACGCCACGCCCCCACGGCGCTGGCCGCGCCCGCGCCACAGCAAGGTCAGGCCGCTGCCGACCTGAAACAGCACACAGCCCAGCAGCAGGCCCTCGACCAGCGGCTGACGGTAGACCAGGCGCAGGGTTTCCAGCACCGACTGGTGCGCTGCCGCTCCGGCCAACCCCGCCAGGTGACCCAGCAAATGGGTCGCCAGGAACGATGCCAGCGCGATGGCACTGGCGCGGTGCATGGGCCTCAGCGCAAGGCGCAGGCGCCATGCCCAGGTGCCAGCCAGGCCGGCGGCGGTGGCGCCCAGGGCGGGTTGACTGGTTTCGTGCATGAGGGGCTTCTCCGGGTGTTGCATGGGACTGGCTGCAGAATACGCAGCGGCGCTGTCGCCGCCTACTCGCATTGCGCTCAGGTTTTCCATGCCCGCTGCCTCTTCTGCCCCCCGCCGCTCGCCCCGACAGGAACGCTCGCAATTCACGGTCGATGCCATTTTCGAAGCCGTCGCACGCATCGTGGCGACACAGGGCGAAGGCGCGCTCACCACCAACCGCATCGCCGAGCTGGCCGGTGTGTCCGTGGGCTCGCTGTACCAATACTTTCCGAGCAAGGACGCGATCCTGCTGGCGATGCTGGACCAGCACTGCGACCGGGTGATGCTGGAGCTGGACGCCCTGCTGGCACGCGCCGAGGCCTGGACGCCCGAGCAGCAGGTGCGCCTGTATGTGCGCCACTACCTGCAGGCCTTTGGCGGCGGGCCGCATGAGGGGCGCGCACTCGCCCGCCTGTCCTGGAAACTCGACTACCGGGAGTCCGTGCTGATCTCGGTGCGCGGCACCAGTGAGCGGCTGGCGTTGCACCTGCAGCGCATGGCGAAGGAGCAGCAACTGCAGGCACCGTCGGCCGCACAGCTGTTTGTGCTCACCCGCGCCTTCATGGGCGCAGTGCGCTCGGCGTCGCTGGAGCAATCGCCCCTGCTGGACAGCGGCGAGTTCGAGGAGGCGCTGGTAGGGCTTTGCCTCGCAACCCTGGCGCCCGGCGCGGGTCTGCGGGGCGGCGCTACGATGGCGCCATGACCACGCCCACCGCACCGTACTACCTCTTTCTCACCACCTCCACCCGCGAACCGGGCCACACCGGCAACACCGAATGGCTGGCCCGCCAGGCCGCTGCCGCATTGCCCCCGGGCACCCCGCAGACCTGGCACCACCTGGCACAAATGCACATGCCGCCTTTTGTGGACCAGCGCCACACCTCGGGCACCTACGCACCGCCCGAGGACGACATGAAGACCTTGCTCGACGCCACGCTGGCGGCCACACACATCATCTTTGTGGCACCGGTCTACTGGTACAGCATCCCGTCGCCGCTCAAGACCTACCTCGACCACTGGAGCGCCTGGATGCGCGTTCCCGGCCTGGACTTCAAGGACGCCATGGGCCGCAAGACGCTGGCGCTCATCACCACCAGCGGCGACCGCACCAAGGCCCAGCCCATGATCGACTCGGTGGCACTGTGTGCGCAGTTCCTGTCCATGACCTGGGGCGGCGCGCTGTGGGGCAAAGGCGGGCCACCGGGCGCCGTGCAGGCCGATGCGCAGGCGGTGGAGGCGGCCAGCCGCTTCCTGGTCACCCCCGCTGTAGGTTGATCTCAGCGGTCCAGCGAAGCACGCTGGGCCACTATACCCAGCCATTCATGCAGCGCCAGGCTGCTGTCGGACAGGGCCGAGGCGCGGGGCAGCACGCGATAGAGCTTGCGTGACTGCCCCCCTTTGAAGCCCATGGGCGCAGGCAGCACCTGCAGCCCGGCGTGTTCAAAGTCCTTCACGGCCCGAACCATGTGCCAGCCGTGGGTGACGAGCGCGATGCGCTCGATGCCAGCGGCCTTGAGCAACACGGCCGATTTTTCGGCGTTGTTGCGGGTATCGAGAGATTCCACTTCGGTCCAACGCACACGGCCCTTAAATTCGCGCTCCACCACATCCTTCATCACCAAAGCCTCGGCCCGCGTGCCCCCCGTGGAGCCCCCCGTGGCCAGGATGGGCAGGCCGGTCTGCTGCTGCAGGTAGGCCGCATAACGCACGCGTTCGCGCGCTCCCCGGCTGAGCACATCCACGCCGTATTCGGGTGCGACAGTGTCAGCCCCACCGCCCAGCACCACGATGGCCTGCACCTTCGCCTCGGGCAACTGGCGCGGAGTGACAGCGGGGTACCGCTCCAGGCTGCGCACCAGCATGTCAGCCACCGGCGGCCAGGACAACACCAGCACCGACAACAGCGACAGCACCACCAGCGTGGTGCCGGTGCGACGGTGGTAGCGCGCAATCCACAAGCCGAACAACGCCAGCAGGATGCTGGACACCGGAGGCAACAACAGCGCAGACAGGATTTTCTTGAGGGCAAACAACATGGAAAAGCAACGTTCGCGCCCAGGCGCGGCGGCCCGGTACATCGAGATCGGAAGGGTCAGAAGGCGTGCATGAATTCGGCGGGACGAGCGGACATGGCGGGTTCGTTCACACCTTCTCAGTGCAGCGTGCGCCGGTGGGCCAGAAAATCCAGCAGCGCAGCGTCAAAACCTTCGGGGTCTTCCAGCTGCGGCCAGTGCCCCACATGCGGCAGCAGCACCGTCTGCGCATCCGGCAGTACCTGGGCCAGGGCTTGCAGGGCTGCGGGTGGAGTGCAGCGGTCCTGGTCGCCCCCCACCAGCAACACGGGCATGGCCAGGTGCGCCAGTGCGGAGGCGCCCCGGTCAAACGTGGGCAGAGCCGCCAGCGCGCGGCGGTAGGCGCCCGGAAACACCCGGCCCAGCGCGTGGCCCGCCAGGCGCACCCCTTCGGGCAGGGCGCCGGTGCCAATGCACTGTGGCACCAGGGTCTGCGCCAGTTGCTCCATGCTGCCGCCCGCATTCAGGGCCTTGAGGGCGTGCTCCCGCGGCGCCACCCAGTCTTGCACGGCCTGGGCATCCAGCGCCGGGCCGCCTGCGCACAGCACCATGCGGCGCACCCGCGAGGCGTCGCGCACGGCGGCCTCCAGCGCCACCATGGCGCCCATGCCATGGCCCACCAGCGTGACCGGACCGCAGCGCAGGGCATCGATCAGCGCCAGGCAGCTTTGCGCCAGCGCCTTGAAGGTGTAGGGCTCCACCGGCGCACTGCGCCCATAGCCAGGCATATCCCACGCCACGGCGCGGTAGCCAACCGTGGCCAGGGTCTCCACCTGGGGCGCGAAGGTGAGGTGGTCGCCGTCGGCATCGTGCAGCATGAGCACGGTGGGGCCGGAGCCCAGGGCGGTGAAGGTAGGAAGCAATGCAGCCATGCGGTGAAAAGCAGAAGTAAACCCCGCAACAGCGCGGCGGAGGGTGGCGCCTGATAATAGGTCCTGTCGCTTGCCCCCACGCCGCCACTGCTGGCGCCGCTTTTCTTTTGTGAACCCTTCGCCCCCCCGCCCCGCCCTCGCCCTGCCGCCGAGCTTTTCGACCCGCGAATTTCGCGATGCGCTGGGCATGTTCGCCACGGGTGTGACCATCGTCACCGCCCGCAATGCGGCGGGCGAACTGGTGGGGCTCACGGCCAGCTCGTTCAACTCGGTGTCGCTGGAGCCCCCGCTGGTGCTGTGGAGCCTGTCGCACGGCGCCAGCACCATGCCGGCCTTTGCCAACGGCTCGCACTACGCCATCCATGTGCTGGCCGCCGACCAGAAAGACCTGGCCGAACGGTTCGCCACCCGCGGCATCGACCGCTGGGCGGGCCTGGAGCACCGCCCCGGTATCAGCGGCGCGCCACTGCTGGCCGGTGCCGCCGCCACGTTTGAGTGCTTCAACCGCAGCCAGTACAAGGAGGGTGACCACACCATCTTCGTGGGCGAGGTGGAGCGCTGCGAGCACCGCGAGGGCGCATCGCCCCTGCTGTACCACGGCGGCAAGTTCTACACCGAGCACCCGCTGTGACGACGCCCTCTGTCGTCCTGCGCCACCTGAACATCGGCACGGGCCGCCGCCTGCAGGTGGGCGAGCGGTCGGTGCTCACCGCCATCGACAAAACGCCTGTCACTGGTCCTGTGGCCGTGGGCCCGCTGGGGCTGGCGGGCGACGAGCAGGCCGACCTGAGCGTGCACGGCGGCCTGGCCAAGGCGGTATATGCCTATCCCGCCGCGCACTATGCGTTCTGGCAGGCGCAGCGCCGCGACCGGGGCGTGAGCCTGTTCGACGAAGCGCTGCCACCGGGCTTCATGGGCGAAAACCTCACCATCGACGGACCGCTGGAGCATGAAGTGTTCGTGGGCGACGAATGGCATTTCCCTGACTGCGTGCTGCGCGTCACGGCGCCGCGCGAGCCGTGCTTCAAGTTCGCGGCGGTGATGGGCTTTGCCCAGGCGGGCCGCGCCATGGCGGTGGCGGGCTGCTGCGGCTACTACCTGGCGGTGGACCGGCCCGGCACCATCGCCGCCGGGCAGACCGCCACGCTGGTGGCGGGACAACGCGGGCTCAGCATTGCACAGGCTTTTGCGGGCAAGTTCGCCAAACACGCGCGATGACCCCGTTGCGGCCGCCCTTGCACGCCGCAGGCCCTACACACTGCTATTCCGCAGTCACCAACTGGCGCGCCTGCGCTTGCAGCTGCGGAAACACCTTGCCCACCAACTGCAGCTGCGCCGCCATGAGGCTGTGCGCACTGGGCGCTGCGGGCACCGTGCCCCACTCGCGCAGCACTTGGGCCACTGCCGGGGCGCTGTGGGCCTTGCGAACCCGGCCTGACTGCTGCGCGCGCTCCAGCTCCAGCGCCAACTGCTGCAGGGACGCCAGCAGGGTTTGCGCCAGCTCGCGTGTGGTCTCGTCCATGGGCTGGGCCGCCGCGCCACCGCGTTGAGCGCCCAGGGCCGACAGGTAGTTGAGCTGGGTGTGCGACAGGCACAGAAAATGCGCCACCACCTCGGCGTTGCCACGCACATGCAAGGGCTCCTTGAGCATGGCGCTGTACGAGTTGGACAGCGCGGCATCGGCATTGTGCGCATTGCGCCGGGCCAGGCGGTAGGCCAGGTGGTCACACTTGCCGCCCTGGTACTGGGCCAGAATCTCCCGCAGATACAGCGCCTGGGTCTGCAACACCTGGGCGGCCAGCCGGGGCCAGTGGCGCGACTGCCACGACGGCAGCACCAGCCATGAGGCCACGGCGGCGATCACGCAGCCCACCACGGTATCGAGCAGGCGCGCGGAGATCACGCCGCTGGCCGCACCCATCTGGTGAAAGCTGAGCAGCAGCAAGGTGGTGACAGCCGCCGTAGCCAGGGTATAGCGGGTGTGCCGCGCCCCAAAAAACACCGCGCCCCCCAGCACCAGCAAGGCGGCCTGCACCAGCTCGCCCGGAAACAGCTGGATCACCGCCCACCCCAGCGCAAGCCCCATGGCGGTGCCCTTGGCGCGCTCCATCAGCCGCGTCTGCGTGGCCGCGTACTGCGGCTGGCTCACGAACACGATGGTCAGCAAGATCCAGTACCCGTGCGAATCGGCCGTGGCCTGCATGATCGCAAAGCCCACCATGAGGGACAGGCTCAGCCGCAGGCTGTGGCGCAGCCAGGGAGACTGCAGCTGCCAGTGCGATCGCAGGCGTGTCCAGGCATCGCGCAGGCTGCGGGGCTCGCGGTCAAACAGTGCGTGGTCCACCGCCACTTCGGCGTTGCCAGCTGGCAGCGCCAGCGCACCGGCAAACACCCCGGCCAGCGCGGTCAGGTTGTCGGCCAACGCATGCAGTGACCGCAACGCCCGCGACTGGGCGGGAAGGGACGCGGCACCGGCGGACTGCGCCTGGGACGCCAGGTGCGCCACGGCGGCCTGCATGTCCTCGATGGCGCGGGCCGTGACGCCCCAGTGCTGCGGCACTGTCTGCGCCTCGATGGCCCCCGACAGCTTGAGCGCCTGCTCGCCCAGCAGCGTGAGCACGCGCTGGCAGCGGTACAGCACATCGCTGTGAAAAAACGACTGCGCCAACAGGTCGTAGTGCTCGTGCGACGAACTCACGCGCTCGTGCACATCCTGCGCGGCCAGGTACTGGTGCATGGCCGCCTGCAGCCACAGCGGGGGCGTGCCGGGGCCCATGCGGCTGATCAGGCTCTCCTTGGTGGCGTTGAGGGCATCCACCACGCGCCCGTTATGCAGCGCCAGTGCCATGCGGCGGCGCTCCAGGTCCACATCACGCACGGGTTCGAGCAGCAACGCCTTCAGGCGCAGGTATTCGCCCAGCATGGCGTAGAGCTTGGCCAGGCGGTAACGCACCGGCGCACGCGGCAGCACGGCATGCCACAACACCGACACCACCCCATACCAGGCAGCGCCCGCCAGCATGCGGGGGATGGCCTCACCCGCACCAGCGCGACTGCTGTGCGCGGCCAGCCCCGCGTAGATGAACAGGATGAGCGAGCCAAAGGCAATGGCGCGGTAGCGCTCGCTCAGCGCCCCCAGCATGGTGATGCCAAAGGCCAGCACCGCCATCACCCCCATCAACCCCCAGGGCCAGGACACCGCAGCCCAGACCGCACCGGCCATGAGGCCAAAACACGCCAGCGCCAGGCACTGTGCCCGCAGGCGCCCGCGCCAGCTGTCGTCGGTTTCGGTGAGTGCGCTGGCGATCACGCCCAGCAGCACCGGCATCAGCTCGGCCTGCCAGTCCACCCACCATCCGTAGGCGAGCACCACGGCCAGAGCCACAAAGGCCCGGGCACCGCGCGTAACACCCTCATGGTTGCGTGCGCGCTGCCAGCTGAGTTTCCAGGTTGTATCCACCGATAGGCCTCTTAGGGTTAACCCTAAATTTCCAGCAATTATCGGGCCACCGGATGTGGGAAGAGGCAGTGGCCAAGATCATTCAGGCGTCGCCGTGGCAGCAGACGCAGAGCTTGTTGCCCTCGGGGTCGCGGAAATACGCCCCGTAGTAATTTGCGTGGTACTCGGGCCGCAGGCCGGGCGGGCCCTCACAGGTGCCGCCGTGGACCAGGGCCTGCGCGTACACGGCGTCCACCGTGGCGCGGTCGGCGGCCAGCAGCGCGTTCATGGCGCCGTTGCCCGGCGTGGCGGGCTGCCCGTCAAAAGGCCGACCAATGAGGAACAGCGGGCGCGCGACGCCGGGGGTTTGCCACCCGGCCCAGGGGCGCGCGGACTCGGTAAAGCGCAGCACCAAACCCAGACGTTCCAGCACGGGGCTGTAGAACCCCATCGCCCGGTCAAAGTCGTTCACGCCGATGAACACATGGGACAGCATGGCAGGGCCTTTCGCTCGGATCACAACACCAACACATCGGGGCGCCTCAGCGCCCCGATATAACACCCACCGAATCACCCAGCCGCATCACGGCGGGCGCGCGGCGCTTTAACGCACGGTATCGGGCAGCTCGATCTTGACTTCGAGCACCTCCAGGTTGTCCTGGCGCTCCAGGTGCACCTTGAGGTCGTCGGGGTTGATCTTGACGTACTTGGAAATCACGGCCACCAGTTCGCGCTGCAGCGCGGGCAGGTAGTCGGGCTCGGAGGCGTTACGACCATTGCGCTCGTGCGCCAGGATGATCTGCAGGCGCTCTTTGGCCACGCTGGCGGTTTTTTTCTTTTCGCCCAAAAGGAAGGAGAGGAACGAAGCCATGGCTTACTTGCTCCCGAACAGGCGTTTGAAGAAACCGGGCTTTTCCGCATCAATGAAACGCAGCGGCTTGTCCTGCCCCAGGAAGCGGTCGATCACGTCCTTGTACGCCTCGGACACGTCGGTGCCCTGCGCGTGGATGGCGGGCGTGCCCTGGTTGGACGATTGCAGCACCACCTCGGATTCAGGAATCACGCCGATCAGTTTGATGCGCAGGATGTCCTGGATGTCTTCCAGGCTCAGCATCTGGCCGTCCTGCACGCGGCTGGGGTTGTAGCGCGTGATGAGCAGGTGCTCCTTGATAGGCTCGCCACCGTCGATGGCACGCTTGGTCTTGCTGCCCAGCATGCCCAGAATGCGGTCCGAGTCACGCACACTGGAGACTTCGGGGTTGGTCACCAGCAGTGCCTCGTCGGCAAAGTGCATCGCCATCAGGGCGCCACTTTCGATGCCGGCGGGCGAGTCGCAAACGATGTACTCAAAGCCCATCTCGGCCAGGTCCTTGAGCACCTTTTCGACGCCGTCTTGCGTCAATGCATCCTTGTCGCGCGTCTGGCTGGCGGCCAACACGAACAGGTTGTCGCACTGCTTGTCCTTGATGAGGGCCTGGTTCAGGTTGGCCTCGCCATGGATGACGTTGATGAGGTCATACACCACGCGGCGTTCGCAGCCCATGATGAGGTCGAGGTTGCGCAGACCGACGTCAAAGTCGATCACGGCGGTCTTGTGGCCGCGCAGGGCGAGGCCGGTGGCAAAGCTGGCGCTGGTGGTGGTCTTGCCCACGCCACCCTTGCCGGAGGTCACGACGACGATTTTGGCCATGTGTTGCAGATTCTCTGTGGGGTTGATACGAATGAAAGAAGAACTCAGGCCAGCGGCTCGATGATGAGCTTCTCGCCGTCTAGCCGCACCTGGGCCGGCTTGCCACGCACATCGGCGGGCAACTCGGTCTCGGTGGTGCGGTAGATGCCCGCGATAGAGACCAGTTGCGGCTCCAGGCAGGTCGAAAAAATACGCGCTTCGGTGTTGCCACGCGCACCGGCAATCGCGCGGCCGCGCAGCGGGGCATAGACATGGATGTTGCCGTCGGCAATCACCTCGGCGCCAAAGCTGACCACGGCCATCACCACCAGGTCGGCGCCGCGCGCATACACCTGCTGGCCTGAGCGCAGGGGCTTGTCCACCACCACGGTGCCGGGGCCGGGTACGGGCACTTCACGCACCACTTCGACCTCGACCTCGCGGATCACCTCGCGCACGACTTGCTGCATGGGCGCGGCCGGGGCTTCGGCACGAGCAGATGGGGCATCGGGCGCTGCGGTCAGCCCTGCGGCGCGCGCGGCGTCCATCTGGGCGGGGCTACCGCCGCGCACGGCCACGGGCAAGGTGTTGTGCTGGCGCAGCGCGGCTGCGATGGCGGCAAAGTCGATGGGCGCTTCGGCCTCACGCACGGGCGCCAGGTCGATCAGTACGGGGTCGTTGTCAAAAAAGCCCGGGGCGTCGGCCACACGCTCGGCCAGATCGGCTGCGAACTGGGCAGCGTCGGTGGTCTTGAGCAGCACAGCCACCACAGGCAGCGAGGCGCTTTTGAGGTCAAAGCTGGTGCGGGACTGCGCCGCCGTCGTAAGGGCCATGAATGGGGTGTGGAAAGGAGCGCGGAAACCGTTTCAGAAGGCGCAAAGTGTACCGTGGGCCTGTGTAAGCGCCTGTTTAACCTGCTCTGGCAGTGGTCTGGGCGGCGCCGCGCAGGTGACCGCCCGCACGCAGCGCCCCTTTGATAATGCCCAGATGCCCTCCACCCGAAAAACACACATCGACTTCCTCGCCATCTCCGTGCTGCTCGCCTGCTGCATGTTCTGGGGCTTTCAGCAGGTGCTGGTGAAGGCGACGGTGGTCGAAGTGGCGCCCGTGTTCCAGGCGTTTGTGCGTTTCGCACTGGCCACGGTGGCCGTGGCGGCCTGGTGCCTGTGGCGTGGCGTGCGGCTGTCCAGCGCGGGCGAGCCCGCCGGGGCCACGCGCGCCGGGCTGCTGGCCGGGGCGCTGTTTGCGGGCGAGTTTGCATGCATCTACCTGGGCCTGCAGTACACCACCGCATCGCGGCTCACGGTGTTTTTGTATGCGTCGCCCTTCTGGGTGGCCCTGCTGCTGCCGCGTTTCATCCCGGGCGAACGCCTGCAGGGCTGGCAGTGGCTGGGTCTGGCCGCCGCGTTTGTGGGCGTGGGGCTGGCGCTGGGCGACGGGCTGCTGGGCCCCGCCAATGCCGCCCTGCCCCAGGCCTGGCTGGGTGACCTGCTGGGGCTGGCGGCCGGGCTGATGTGGGCGCTGACCACCGTGGTCATCCGGACCACGCCGCTGGCGCGTGTGGCCCCTGCCAAGCAACTTTTCTATCAAGTGGCGGTGAGCACTGCGGTGCTGCCGGTGCTGTCGCTGGGCCTGGGCGAGGCCTGGGTCTGGCAGTTCAGCAGCTTTGCCTGGGGCTCACTGCTGGTGCAGGCGCTGGTGGGTGCGTTTGTGAGCTATCTGGCCTGGATGTGGATGCTGGCGCACTACCCGGCCACCAAGATCTCGGTGTTTGTGTTCCTCACGCCCGTGTTTGCGCTACTGTTTGGCACGCTGTGGCTGGGTGAGCCGGTAACGCCCGGTCTGGTGGTGGCCCTGGTGCTGGCGGCGGCGGGCATTGTGCTGGTCAATCGGCGGGTGGCTGCAACGTAGCGATGCAACCCATGGACCAAGAGGCATGCGAGCGATTGAGCCAGCGCCCGACCAGCAGGTGTCGAAAGGAGCACTTTTGGCAGCCCCTGCGATCCAGCAACGCCAGGGCAGTGCGTAACAAAGCATTTCATGGGTAGCGAGCCCCAACTGTCTCGCTAAAGTACACCGCACGCGGCCGCCAAAACGGCCTTCCTTTGTTGACCCAAAGAAAGAGCATGCATGACTGACAGCGCCTTCTTCCGTCCTTCTCCCGACCGATCACGACACGACCTCCGTCCGACCAAAGCCGCACTAGCTTTGGGGGTTGCCACGCTAATCCTCGCGGGCTGCGGTGGGGGTTCTGACTCTACAGAGACACCGACCACACCAACGCCGACACCCTCCGCGCTCGCAGCGCCCGAGAACTTCACCGTAGGTCAGTCCTTGTCCTTTTCCTGGACCCCCACGGTGGCTGCAACCCGCTATGAACTGTTTGTAGACCCGGACGGCACGGGGCCCCTTCCAGAATCGCAGGTCGAGCCGCAACGGTTTAGCTATTCTGCGGCCCCCAACGGGGGAGCATTCAATGGCTCGCTCGGCACCACCGTCAATGTGGTTGACGTGATCAATGCCAGTTACCGCCTGCGCGCTTGCAACGCCAGCGGATGCGGGGCCTTCACGGACGCCAAGGCATTCGACGTCACCAAAGGCATCAGCTATGAATTTGCGTCGGGGTATGCGCCCCTCGTCAATTACTTTTCCGCTGGCGGTCAACTGCGCACGGGCATGTTGTCCAAGGACGGGCTCACCTTGGCGTTGCGCGGAGTAAGTTATGGCGCCAACACCACGACGCTCGTTTTCGCGCGCAGCAGCAAGAATCAGCCGTGGCAGCAACAAGCCTCGCTGCGCTCCGGTGACTACTACATCGATCAGTCCGTGCTGTCGGCAGACGGGAATACCTTGGCCGTACGGGCCCTGAAGCAAATCAGGACCAGCACGAACTCCCTCGTCGTCACAGACGCGGTGTATGTCTACCAGCGCAGTGGCGGCGCATGGAGCCAGCAAGCCCGCCTGGACAGTACCTCTGCACCATCCGCATGCCCACAGCCCTGCCAGGCCGAAATTGCCGACCACATGGCGCTGTCCGCCGATGGCAACCTGCTGGCTGTCTCTGCGGTGGTTTCCTCCGGCGCCACCTCTTCCAGCGCAGTGTTCACCTACACCCGCACGGGTACTGCCTGGGCCCCCCAGACTTCGTTGAGCGGCGAAGGTACCTTTATCGCGAGCATGGCTCTGTCGGGCGATGGCCGCACGTTGGCGGTGACCGATCGCGATTTACTCAAGACTTCTGCCAACCCCCTGGTCCTTGTGTTCTCACAAGATGGCGCCGGCGCCTGGACACAGCAGGAACGGATTCCAGCTACGTTGTACGCATACTCCCCACCGATCTCAGGAGGGCCTGAGTACGGGGCCATGGTGCTGTCTGGCGACGGCAGCACGCTCGCCGTCAATACCGCCAAGGTATCCGGACAGGTGGCGTGCGGTGCTTCTGCCGCTGACAACGGCGAAACCCAACGCATTGCGCTGTATGCGCGTACCAGTGGTGCATGGAACCTGCAAGGGCAGGCCGTCGTGAGCACAGGCACATCGCGGCCATCGACCCTTTGGGCTCTTGCCAACGATGGCGGTGCGCTGATCTACGGCAGCACACGCTTCACGCGCAGCAGCGGAACCTGGGCTTGCAATTGATCCGCCTGGTAGTTCATCCGTGACAGTGGCTGCGGGCAGTGTGGGAGCCTCACATGCCTGCAGCCACCTACGACATGGATACGGACAATTCGTACACCCGTGTGAATGAAATCAGTGTTTGGTGCTTACTCCGAAAAGCGCTCAGCAGCATCAAAACTTCGGAATCTTGATCCGACTGATCATCAGCGACCCCGACACCGCAAACACCAGCACCAGCGGGTGCAGCGTAAAGCCGCCAATCAGCACCTTGCCAAACCACAGGTGCTCGCGCACCGCGCCCATTGCACCCGCCAGCGCCAGCAGGCCCACCAGCACGATGGAGGTGGGGATGGGTGTGCCCTCAAAGTATTTGACCTTGCCGTCGTCGCCCGACAGGGTTTCGGCCGTGACGTTGTAGCGCGCCAGGCGCGACACGCCGCAGGCCACAAAGTAGGCCAGCACGATGCGGTCGTACAGGCCCTGCATGCCGCAGCCGTAGGCAATGATGGCCGGAGCCACGCCGAAAGAGATCACGTCGGCCAGCGAATCGAGCTCGCGGCCCATGGCCGAGCTTTTCTGGCGCCAGCGGGCGATGCGGCCGTCCAGCACATCAAAGATCAGCGCAGCCAGCACCAGGGCGCAGGCAAAGTACACATGCACCACATTGCTGGTCTCCAGGTACGACATCACCGAGAACAACGCCCCCACGCCGCAGAACGCGTTGCCCAGAGTGAACCAGTCCGCCAGGTGGAACTCACGGATCATCGAAAAACGCTTGGGGGCTACTTGGGGTGTGTTCATGGAAGGGGCGCAATCGCGCGCGCAGTGGAGGTCAACGGCATTATGGGCGCGCCGCCGGGGGGAGCCGCACGGCCTTCGCCCACCTTGGCGAGAATGAAATCGATCAGTGTGCGCACCGAGCTGGTCTGGTAGCGGTTGGGCATGTAGAGCAGAAACATCTGCGTGCCGAACACGCTCAGGCGGTAGTCGTCCAGCGCGGTCACCAGGTGGCCCTGGTCCACCAGGTCCTGCACCACATAGTCGGGCATCAGGCCCACGCCCAGGCCCGCCAGCACTGCGTCGCGCAGAAACAGCATGTTCTCGGACAGCAGCGTGGGCCGGGGCAGCACCTCTTCGCGCTGGCCGTTGCGGTAGGCGGCCACACGCAGTTCGCGGCCGATAAAACCTGCGGAGATGAGGGGCACCGCGCCCAGGTCGCTGAGCTGCCGGGGCAGGCCCTGCACCTGGGCATAACCGCTGGAGGCGCAGACCACATAACGCACGGCCCCCAGCGGGCGGGCCACCAGCGTGGGCGGGGGCTCGGTCATGATGCGGATAGCGATGTCCACGTCCTCGCGCACCAGGTCGCTCACGCGGTTTTCGAACATCACCTCCAGCAGGATGCCGGGGTACAGGCGCTTGAACTCGATCAGCCACCCGGCCATGACCACCTGGCCGTAGCCCACGGGCATGCTCAGCCCCACGCGGCCTTGCAGGCTCTTGCCCAGGGTGGCGATGGTCTCCTGCGCGGCCAGGATCTCGTTGACGATGCTGCGGCCATGTTCGTACAGGCGCAGCCCGACCTCGGTAGGTTCCACGCGCCGCGTGGTGCGGCGCACCAGCTGCACACCCACCGACTTTTCGAGCTGAGCGAGGTGGTAGCTCACGTTGGCACGGCTCATCTTGAGCTTGCGCGCGGCCAGGCTGAGGTTGCCTGCGTCCAGTATCTCCACCAGCAGGGTCAGGGCCGAGAGGTCCAGGCGGTCTGCGGCCGGTGGTTTGTCAAAATTTTTCATACAGAGTGTCAATGCTTCATGGGATTGTCAAGAAATCCTGTCGCCACAACAATGGCTGTCCTGCTCCCCCTGATGCGTCCATGGCCACGACCCCTGCTCTGCAACCGTTCCCCCCTCTCCATTCCCCGTTCACCCGGTCCGCCCCCATCCGCAGCCTGCAGGACGTGCAGCGGCTCGAAGCCCGGCCCCTGGCCGATGCGCAGCCGGTGCAAAGCACCTACGAAATCTTCGTGAACTCGGCGGCGGCGTTTGGCGACAAAACGGCGCTGACCTTTTTACCCACCGCCGATCTGGCGGCCGAGCCCATCTACTGGTCGTACGCCCAGTTGCTCACCGGCATCCACCAGACGGCCAACCTGCTGCACCACCTGGGCGTGGGGCCAGAGGACGCCGTGGCCGTGCTGCTGCCCGGCTGCCTCGAATACCACCTGGCCCTGTGGGGCGGCGAGGCGGCGGGCATCGTGCAGCCGCTCAACCCCATGCTCACCGACGAGAAGATCGCGGCCATGATGACCTTGGCCCGCGCCAAGGTGCTGATTGCCTACGGCGGCGAGGGCGACCTGGGCTACTGGAGCAAGGCGCTGCGCCTCCGCGCCCTGGTGCCCACGCTGACCACGGTGCTGCGCGTGGCGCCGCACGATGAGGCGCCGGGAGCAGCGCCCGCCCTGCCCGCAGGCGTGCTGGACCTGGCCGCGCGCCACCAGCACCCTGGCGACCATCTGGTGAGCGGCCGCCGCATCGCAGCCACGGACATCGCCGCGTACTTCCACACCGGCGGCACCACCGGCGCGCCCAAGCTGGCCCGCCACAGCCACGGTGCGCAGGTGTTCACCGCCTGGGGCAGCGTGCAGATGCAGGGTATACGGCCCGAGGACGTGGGCATCAACGGCTACCCGCTGTTCCATGTGGCGGGCGTGCTGCCGGGCTCGCTGGCGGCGCTGTCTGCGGGGGTGGAAACCATCATCCCCACCACCGGCCTGTTCCGCAACCGCGAGGTGATTGCCAACTACTGGCGCCTGGTGGAGCGCTACCGCTGCACCTATCTCTCGGCCGTGCCTACAGTGCTGGCGGCGCTGGCCAATGTGCCGCTGAATGGGGCCGACATTTCCACACTGCGCTACTGCCGCACAGGCGCGGCCATCCTGGCGCCCGAGCTGGCGGCGCGGTTTGAGCGCCTGTTTGGCCTGCACATCCACGAAAGCCTGGGCATGACGGAGATGGCGGGCATCTCCACCATCACGCCCCCCGGCGTGAACGCGCCCGCAGGCTGCGTGGGCTGGCGGCTGCCGTACACACAGCTGCGCGTGGTGGCGCTCGATGCACAGGGCAATGCGTCCAACCAGGACCTGCCGCAAGGCCAGCCGGGCATGGTGCTGTTCCAGTCGCCCAACCTGTTCTCCGGCTTTCTGGACGCAGCCGACACGGCCAAGGCCTTCACGCCCGATGGCTGGCTGGCCACGGGCGACCTGGGCTTTGTGGACGAGCAAGGCCGCCTGCACCTGAGCGGCCGCTCCAAGGACCTCATCATCCGCAGCGGCCACAACATCGACCCCAAGGTGATCGAAGACGCCCTGGGCGCCCACCCTGCCGTGCAGCTGTGCGCCGCCGTGGGCGCGCCGGATGCCTATGCGGGCGAGCTGCCCGTGGTCTACGCCACCCTGCGGCCCGGCGCCCAGGTGACAGAAGCCAAGCTGATGGCCTTCACCGCCGAACGCGTGGACGAGGCCGTGGCCCGCCCGCGCTGGGTGCAGGTAATCGAGACCATGCCGGTGACCAATGTGGGCAAGATCTACAAGCCCGAGCTGCGCCAGCGCGCAGCGTGCCACACGGTGCAGGCGTTGGTCGATGGTGTGTGCGCCACCGAAGCCCCCGGCCTGCCCCACCCCCAGGTGCAGCCCGACGGCGACAACACGGTGCGCGTGACCGTGGCCCCAGGCCCTGACGCAGACACGCTGCAGTCCCGCCTGCGCGAAGTGCTCGCGCCCCTGCCCCTCACCATCCGCGTCACTACTACCCCCGCCACAGGGAGCCCCCCAACCGCATAAGCCCATGGCGTGACAGCCAGCCCCCGGCCCGCCACCATGCAAGGCGGAGCCCGTTCGATTTCTAACAACCAAAACCGGAGACAACGCATGCCCTACCCATCCCCCTGGACCCGCCGCACCTGGCTCAGCGCTGCCGCGCTGGCCGCCGCCACCGCCTGCACCGGCACCGCCGCCTGGGCGCAGGCCGCATACCCCAACAAGCCCATCAAGGTGGTGGTGCCCTTTGCCCCCGGCGGCGCCACCGATGTGCTGGCGCGTGTGCTGGCCGAGAAGATGGCCGTGGGCCTCGGCCAGCCGCTGGTCATCGACAACAAGCCCGGCGCCGCCGGCATCATCGGCACCGACGCCGTGGCCAAGGCCGCGCCCGATGGCTACACCCTGCTGCTGGGCCTGAGCAACTCCATGCTCACCAACCAGTTCCTGTACACCAAGCTGCCCTACAGCCCCGAGAAGGACATCGCGCCCATCTACCAGATCGCCATCGCGCCCCTGGTGCTGGTGGCCCACCCCAGCGTGCCGGTGGCCACCGGCCCCGAACTGCTGAAGTACATCGCCGCCAACAAAGGCAAGGTGGCCTACGGCTCGTACGGCACGGGCGCCTACCCGCACCTGGCCGGCGCGTACATGAGCCAGTCGCAGAACGCCGACATGAGCCACGTGGCCTACCGGGGCGAGGCGCCCATGGTGCAGGACCTGCTGGGCGGGCAAATCCAGATAGCTTTTGCCAGCGCACTGCAGGTCAAGGCGCACATCGACGCCGGCAAGCTCAAGGCCATTGGCGTAAGCGGCGAGCGCCGCATGGGCACGCTGCCCAACGTGCCCACGCTGGGCGAACAGGGCCTGAACGACGAGGCCTACCGCGTGGCGGGCTGGCTGGCGTTTGGAGCCCCCGCAGGCACACCGCCCGCCATCCTGGAGCGCGTTGCGGCCGAGGTGCGCAAAGCCACCGAGCATCCCGATGTGGCCCAGCGCATCACGGCCATGGGCTTTGACGTGCAAAAGAGCTCACCGGCTTTGTTCACCGCGGCCATGAACAAGGAGCGCCCGGTGTGGGAGCGGCTGATCAAGGCATCTGGCGCAAGACTTGACTGACCCCCTGAGGCGCTGCGCGCCTTCCCCCTGAAGGGGGACGCCGCCAGCGCGGCAGGGCGGCCCTTGCGCGGCGGCACTGGCATGGCGCCGTGCCAACCCTTGCACAAAAAACAGGCTATAGCGCTTGTTTAACAAGCACCAATAGCTGTCATTTTTGCAGCATGCTCACGCGCTGCGCCGCAAACGCCACATACCAGTCCAGGCACCCCGGGTTGGCCATCGCGTCCTTGTTCACCACCTTCTCGATGGGTTGGCCCAGCAGCAGCTTTTTGATGGGCAGCTCCTGCTTTTTGCCGCTCAAGGTGCGCGGCACCTCGGCCACCACAAAGATGTCGTCGGGCACAAAACGTGGGCTCAGCGCTGTGCGAATGGCTGCGTTGATGCGCGCGCGCAGGGCCTCATCCAGCGCGTAGCCAGGGCGCAGCACCACAAACAGCGGCATGTAGCTCTCGCGGCCCAGGTATTCCAGGTCCACCACCAGGCTGTCGAGCACCTCGGGCAGCGACTCGACCGCGCTGTAGATCTCGCTCGTGCCCATGCGCAGGCCGTGGCGGTTGATGGTGGCGTCGCTGCGGCCATAGATCACGCAGCCGCCGTTGGCACCGATCTTGAGCCAGTCGCCATGTCTCCACACCGCACCCATGCTCGCGGGGCCGTCGCCACCGCCCGGCTGGCGGCCATGGCCTGCGGGGTACATGTCGAAATAGCTCGACAGGTAGCGCGAGCCATCCTTGTCGCCCCACAGGTACAAAGGCATCGACGGAATCGGCTGTGCGCACACCAGCTCGCCCACCGCATCCTGCACGGGGCGGCCCTCGGCGTCCCACGACTCCACGGCCGCGCCCAGCATGCGGCATTGCATCTCGCCGGGCACCTGGGGCATCTCGCGGTTGCCGCCGATGAAGGCGCCGCAAAAGTCGGTGCCGCCCGAGATGTTGTTCCACCAGATATCCGGGGTTCCGATGGCCTCGAACTGCGCCGTGCCCCACTCCTGCACCTCGGGCGACAGCGGCGATCCGGTGGTGCCCAGCGCGCGGATGCGGCTCAGGTCGCCATAGTCCTTGAGCGTGATGCCCGCCTTCATGCAGTTGGCAAAAAACGCCGCGCCCGCACCGAAGAAGGTCACGCCCGTCTCGGCCGCAAAGCGCCACAGCACGCCCCAGTCGGGGTGGTCCTTGCTGCCGCCGGGGTTGCCGTCGTAGATCACGCAGGTGGTGCCCGACAGCAGGCCGCTGAGCTGCGCGTTCCACATCACCCAGCCGGTGGAGCTGTACCAGTGGTAGCGCTCGCCAAAGCTGTTGGGCTCGTAGCTGCAGCCGATATCGTTGTGCAGCACCTTGAGCTGCAGCGCCACCAGCACCGTGCCGCCATGGCCGTGCACGATGGGCTTGGGCAAGCCGGTGGTGCCGCTGGAGTAGACGATCCACAGGGGGTGGTCAAACGGCAGCCACATCGGTTCAAACGCTGCAGTTTCCGCATCATTTTGTGCTGTAGCGCTTGTCCAGCTTGCCCAACCAGCTATCGAAACAGAAGCGTCCAGATTACCCAGCAGCACCGCGTGCTGCACGCTGGGCAGGGCCTCGCGCAGCTCGGCCAGCACGGGGCGGCGGTCGTGGTCGCGGCCACCGTAGCTCACGCCGTCCACGCCGATCAGCACCTTGGGCTCGATCTGGCGGAAGCGATCAAGCACCGCATGGGTGCCCATGTCGGGCGCGCAGATGCTCCACACGCCGCCAATGCTCACCGTGGCCAGGAAGGCGATCATGGCCTCGGGCACGTTGGGCAGGTAGGCGGCCACGCGGTCGCCGGGCTGGATGCCCTGGGCCTTGAGGTGCAGCGCCAGCGACGCGACCTGGCGGCGCAGCTCGGGCCAGCTCAGCTCGCGGTGCTGTCCTTTTTCGTTGCGGCTGATGATGGCGGGCAGGCCAGCGGCGTGTGCGGCATCCACATGCCGCAGCGCCTGGCGCGCGTAATTGACCTGGGCGCCGGGGAACCACAACGCGCCGGGCATGGTGTTTTTGGCCAGCACGGCGGAATGGGGGGTGGGCGACTCCAGCTTGAAGTAGTCCCAAACGCTTTGCCAGAAGGCATCGAGCTCGGTGGTGGACCAGCGCCACAGTGCGTCGTAGCTGTCGAACTGCAGTCCGCGGGTGTCGCGCAGCCAGTTCTGGTACAGACGGATCTGGGGAATGAACGGTGGGGGTTTTTGTGTTGTCTCCATGGCGACGCAGCGTACCAGCGTGCCCGCAGACTGACCATGCCGGGCCGTCCCCGAATTGACAGCATGCATAGCATCCCTGTGCTTGACTGCGGTATTTCCATCGGTCGCCAACGCCGGTTGCCTACACTTGCGGGCTTCTCCTGTCTGCGCACAGCCCCTTGGCTGCCGGTTTTTTTGTTGAATCGGCACGGTGCAGATGTCTTGCCTTGCCGCGCCGCCGTGCGCGCATCGGCTTTGGGCCCACCTTCCCGCCCCAGCGCGCGACGTGTGGCCCACCCTTCGTGATGTGCAACAGCACGCAACCCGTGCTGTCTTTTTAAGCCCCGCGTTCAACGCCAGCGCCATGAGCGCCATCAACATGCGCGCGGCGGCTTGTGTTCTTTCGCCTTTTGGCGCTTCATGGCGGCCACGGGCGCGGTAGACACGGTGTGCGCATCCCTTTTTTGATCTTCCAGAAAGGTGATCCCATGGAACTTCTGATCTCGGCGGGCCTGATCCTCGTCATCGTGCTGTGGGGCGTAATGGCCCCCAGCACTCTGGGCGCCGTGTTCGACACGGCGCTGGCCTCCATCACTCGCAACTTTGGCTGGTTCTACCTGTGGGTGGTGTTGGGGCTGGTGGTCATGGCGCTCATCCTGGCGTTCAGCCGCTACGGCGACCTGAAGCTGGGCCAGGAGGACGATGAGCCCGAATTCTCCATCGCTGCCTGGTTTGCCATGCTGTTTGCCGCAGGCATGGGCATTGGGCTGGTGTTCTGGGGCGTGGCAGAGCCCATCTCGCACTACGGCACGCCGCCCCCCGGCATCTTGCCCAACACGCCGGAGGCCGCCAACGCCGCCATGCGCTACAGCTTCTTTCACTGGGGGCTGCACCCCTGGGCGGTGTACAGCATCGTGGCGCTGGCGATCGCATTTTTTCAGTTCCGCAAAGGCTGCTCGGCGCTTGTCAGTACCGCGGTGATGGCCCTGCCCTGGGCACCGCTGCGGCGCATTGGCCCACTGGTGAACATCCTGGCCGTGATCGCCACCGCTTTTGGCGTGGCTGCCTCCCTGGGCATGGGCGCGCTGCAGATCAACAGTGGGCTGCACGTGGCCTTCGGGCTGCCGGTGGGGGCGGCCTCGCAGGTGGGCATCATTGTGGTGACCACGATGCTGTTTCTGGCGTCGGCGGTGACGGGCGTGTCCCGAGGCATCAAATGGCTGTCCAGCATCAATCTCGTGATGGCAGCCGGGCTGGCGCTGGCGGTGTTTGTGCTGGGCCCCACCGTGGCCATCATCGACACCTTCACCAACACGCTGGGCAGCTACCTCACCGAGTTTGTGCGCATGAGCCTGCGCATGACCCCTTTCCGCGAAAGCAGCTGGGTGGGCGGGTGGACCGTGTTTTACTGGGCGTGGTGGGTGAGCTGGTCGCCGTTTGTGGGCCTGTTCATCGCACGTGTTTCGCGCGGGCGCACGATTCGCGAGTTCATTCTGGGCACCGTGCTGGCACCCACGCTGGCAGCGTTTGTATGGTTTTCGGTATTTGGCGGCACGGCGCTGCACATGGAGATCATGCAGGGCATCCCACTGGCCGAGGCCGTCAAGGCCGATGTCTCCACAGCTCTGTTCGCCATGTTCCACGCGCTGCCCTGGGGCGCTGTCATGTCGTTCGTGGCCACGGTGCTGGTACTGGTGTTCTTCGTCACCTCGGGCGACTCGGCCACGCTGGTGCTGGGCATGATGAGCACGGGCGGGCAGGAGAACCCGTCCGCGCGCGTCAAGATCACCTGGGGCGTGCTGGTGTCGGGCATCGCCATCAGCCTGCTGCTGGCCGGCGGCGTGAAGGCGGTGCAGACCGCCACCATCGTGTTTGCCCTGCCGTTCACGGGCGTCATCTTGCTGATGGCACTGGCGCTGTGGCGTGGCGTGAAGGCCGACTGGGAAGACGATGAGCGCCGCGACCGCGCCCTGCGCAGGCGCATGCGCGAAATGGTGGACCCATCGCCTGCCTCGGCACAACCACCCGGCACGGACACCCTCACGACCAAGCGATCAGCCCCACGGTAGCGGGCGCAGCCCCGCACGGGGACTGCGGGGCTGGCGAACAACGGGGCACCCCGGCGTTTCGCATGTTTTGTGCCGCCAGCGCTCGCCTGCTTTGTGTGGGTAGCTATAAAAAACAGAGTGACACAAAAGACGCAGCCAGGGCGCGTGGGGGTGCGTCTATCATCCGCACCCACACCTGTGTCGCTGCGGCTGTACGGGCATGTTCAGCACCGCCCGTCCTGCAGCAACCGACCGCCCCCACCCCACGACGCCTCCTTCCATGCAAATGCTCCTGTCCGCCTGGCCCGCCCTGGTCCTGTTATTGCCCGTGCTGTGGCTGGTGTCGGCCATCGTGTTCCTGGCCAAAGGCAACCGGCGGGCGTTTGCGCAGCTGCTGGCCTTGCTGGCCTGCTTTCTGATTGGCGCGCTGCTGATGGAGTTCTTCACCTTCATGGGCGCCCTCATGGCCCGCTCGGGCAGCCAGCACGCTACGCCCGCGCTGGGCACCGGCACGCGCCAGTTGCTGGAGACCATTGCCAACCCGCGCTCCATCACCGCGCCACCGCTGTCGCT
Organism: Acidovorax benzenivorans; assembly: GCF_028680575.1. Lineage (GTDB taxonomy): Bacteria > Pseudomonadota > Gammaproteobacteria > Burkholderiales > Burkholderiaceae_C > Acidovorax > Acidovorax benzenivorans. Next base: position 217,224 of record NZ_JAPCKI010000001.1, read on the forward strand.
GGCGGCTTTTGCGGCGTACAGCATCCCGGCGGGCTACCTGTGGCTGCTGGTCACCTGGGTGTTGCACCTGCGCGGCAAGAAGTCAGGCCCGGCCAAGAAGAAGTCCACCAAAACCCCGCGCAAGGCGGCCAAGGACTAATATGCAGGCATACAAGCGTTTTGGCCATCAAGCGCTAGAACCATATGCCCGAGAAGCTATCAAATAGATAGCACAAAACGCCACGGCTTGATGCAGGGCAAACCCTGCCAGCACCCGCCCGCCCACAATGGCGCGCGGCCTCCCCGCCCCGGGGCAGGCGCTTTGTCACCCCGCATCCATCCAGCCATGACCACACACCACAGCGACGTGCTCATCGTCGGCGCAGGCCCGGCGGGCCTGTCGCTGGCCATCTCCCTGGCGCAGGCCGGGTTCACCGCCACCGTGGTGGAGCAGCAGAGCGACAGCGCGCTGGCCGCGCCTGCGCCTGATGGCCGCGAGATCGCCCTCACCCACCCCAGCCGCGACACTTTGCAACGCCTGGGCACCTGGGCATTGCTGGCCGACCATGAGGTGGGCGCCATCAGCGAAGCGCAGGTGCACGACGGCCCGCTGGGGCAGCACAGTGCGCTGCAGCTGAACGCGGCCAGCGGCACCCACGGCGACGTTTCAGCCCCCGGCGCCTTGGGCTTTATCGTGCCCAACCACGCGCTGCGCCGCACGGCCTACGCCGAGGCGGCGCGCACGCCTGGGGTCCACCTCGTCACCAGCGCCCAGGTCACGCGCGTGGCCGCGCTGGCCGGGCATGCGGAGCTGGACTATGTCCCCACCAGTCCTGCAGGCGCGCCACCGGCTGTCAGCGCCCCGCCCCAGCGGCTGACCGCCCCGCTGCTGGTGGCCGCCGACAGCCGCTTTTCGGCCACGCGCCGCCAGCTGGGCCTGGGCGCGCAGATGACCGACTTTGGCCGCACCGTCATCGTCTGCCGCATGCGCCACGCACTGCCCCACGGCGGTGTGGCACACGAGTGTTTTGGTTACGACCGCACGCTGGCCGTGCTGCCCCTGCCCAATGACCCCCAAGACGGGCACCCCTTGTGCTCGGTGGTGGTCACGGCGGGCGCGGCCGATGCGGCCGCGCTGATGGCAAAAAACCCCGAGGCCTTTGCCGCCCAGGTGCAGGCCCAGTTCAACGACCGGCTGGGCCCCATGGCGCTGGTGGGCGAACGCCACGCCTACCCGCTGGTGGCCGTGTATGCGCAGCGTTTTGCAGGCCACCGCTGCGCGCTGCTGGGCGACGCCGCCGTGGGCATGCACCCGGTCACGGCGCATGGCTACAACCTGGGGCTGGCGGGGGTGGAGCGGCTCACGGCCGCGCTGGTCAGCGCGCGCCAGCGGGGGCAGGACATTGGCAGCGCCGACGCGCTGGCCCCCTATGCCCAAGGCCACCACCGCCACGCCTGGCCCATCTACCAGGGCACCAACGCCATCGTGCGGCTGTACACCGACGCCCGCCCAGTGCCGCGCCTGCTCAGGCAACTGGTGCTGCAGGGCGCGCGCCGCCTGCCGCCGCTGCAGGCGGCCATCGTGGGCCAGCTTACGGGCAAGGCACCCCAATGGATGCGCGCACTGGCGCTCAGGCCGTAGCCAACCTCTGCAACGGGCGCGCCCCACGCCCGCGCCACCGTGGAACTGGCTTTGTCAGGCCACGGGTGACGGCCCCCTCAGGGGGACGACGCGATGCGGCTCAGGGGGAGCCGTCCCTTACCCCCAGCGTGGCCAGGCCATACAGCGGCGCACCGAGCCAGGGGCGCCACAACATGTCCATGGCAATACCCGCCCAGCCATAGCCCTCCGCAACACTTTGCTCGCGCAGCAGCCGCAGGCGCGGGTGCACGGCCGCCAGCTCTGCCATGCGGCCCACGCCCCACCGAAACTCTGCACCCGTAGGCCCCACGCTGGCGTGGCGGGCCGCGCAACCCACGGCCTGGCGCGTCATCACGTCCAGCACCATGCGCGAGCCCGGCGGCGCGTGCTGCGCAAACTCGGCCAGCACGGCGTGCACTTGGGTGGGCTGCAGGTACATCAGCACGCCTTCGCACACCAGCAGCACCGGCAATGCATTGCGCTGCACAGGCAGGCCCAGCCGCTGCCACCAGCCGGGTTGCGACAGGTCCAGATCGGCATGGCGCACGCGCGGGCATGGCAGGGGTAACAGCGGCTTGCGCAGCGCCATCACTGCGGGCAGGTCCGCATCGAGCCACTGGTTGGCCCCCGTGTCCAGCCACTGAAAGTGGTGCGTGAGCCCACACCCCAGATTGACGCCCAGGGCCTGCGGATGCTCGGCAAAAAAGGCGCGCCCCGCCTCCTTGATGGCCCGGGTGCGCCACAGCACATGCAGCACCGTGGGCAGGTCGTCCAGGGTGCTGTTCACATCGGCGCCCAGTTGGGTCAGCAACGCCTGGGCCACGGCGTCGTGGCAGTCGAGCCAGGGGAAATAGCGGCCCCCATGGGCACGCGCGGCCAACGGGATGAGCAAGGTGCTGGGCACGGGGGGCAGTTGTGCGCGCTGCAGCAGGCTGCCAGTGCGGCGGGGCGCACGCGCCGGTGGCGCAGGGCTGCGCGGCGATCGGGCTGTGCGTCGGGTGGGGGACTGCGGCACGGAGCGCTCCTCCAGTGGCAGCGGGCGCCACGGTTGCGTGGAATGCGGTGTGGCCCAGGGCGCAGGCCTCGCCCATTCTGAACGGTTTGCCCCAGTCTGTCGCGAATGGCCGCAGCGCATGCTGCGGTATGTCAATGCGCTGGCGGGGCTTGCCGCCCGCGAGGCGCTGAATTCTCTAGTCCTTCACCAGTGCCCACACCAGCGCCACCCCTGCCGCCAGCAAGTCCCCGGTGAACGAGTTGTCATCCGCATCGCTGCTGCTGGTGAACGCGCGCTTTTGGCGCTCCCGTTCGGCGCGGGTGCGGTCTCGCTCCAGGGCCACCAGGGCATCGCCGATGTCCACGGGCGATGCAGGCGTTGCTGCAGAGGCCTTGGCGCGGGCGCCCGCCTGGGCGTAGCCCTCCATGGCGCGCACCACGGCCTGGGGGTCGATGAGGGAGAACGCCGCGCGGCAATAGGGGCAGGCGTGGTCCTTGCGGATGTCCACAGGGGCGCCGCAGCTGGTGCAGTAGATGGCGCCCACACGTTGGGCCAGGTCGTCGATCTCGGGGCGCGTCATGTGGCGCACAAAGCCCTTTTCGACCATGAAGGACGAGAAGGTGCTGAACCGCCCATGCTGGCGCCCACAGCGGTACACCATGTAGCGGCCGCTGCGCACCACGTCAAAACCCTTGGCCAGGCTGGTGTTGCAGCGCGGGCAGGCCATGCTGTCGGCCAGAGGCTGGTGCTGGTCCACGCGGTGCTCGTGCAGCAGACGAAACAGCTCGACCACCGAATGGGGTGTGAGCTTGAGGTTCTCGTGCCGGTCAAACCACAGGCCCTGGCAGGCAAAGCAGATGTCCAGCTCCAGCGAGTCGCCCAGGTTGCTGGCAAAACGGTGGGCCTGCATGGGTTGGCGGCAGGAGGGGCAGGACGGCAGGTGGTGCATGGCGGCGGTGCCCTCGGGGGGCAGAGCGGGTGGTGGCCCAAATGCTAACCCGGCCTCCGGCCGATGCCGCCCATGCGCAGGGAGCCTGTTGACGATCAGGCCCTGAGTCGCCGACCGTCATCACGCATCCACTAGCATCCACGCCTCAATAACAAGGAACCGACAACATGGGATTCATGAACTGGCGCGTGAAAAGCGCTGAGGTGTTGCAACAAGGCGGCGTGATCGCGCCGGACGAGCGGCTGCCCTGGCCGCAGACGGCGGTGATGGGGGTGCAGCACGTGATTGCGATGTTTGGCGCCACGGTGCTGGCGCCAATCCTGATGGGCTTTGACCCGAACGTGGCCATCCTGATGAGCGGCATCGGCACGCTGATCTTCTTCCTCGTCACCGGCGGCAAGGTGCCCAGCTACCTGGGGTCGAGCTTTGCGTTCATCGGCGTGGTGATTGCGGCCACGGGCTATGCGGGCCAAGGGCCCAACGCCAACATTGGCGTGGCACTGGGCGGCATCATTGCGTGTGGCCTGGTCTACACGCTCATCGGCGCGCTGGTGCAGGCCATTGGCACGGGCTGGATCGAGCGCTTCATGCCGCCCGTGGTCACGGGCTCGGTGGTGGCGGTGATTGGCCTGAACCTGGCGGGCATCCCCATCAAGAACATGGCCGCCAGCAACTTTGACAGCTGGATGCAGGTGGTGACCTTTGTGAGCGTGGGCCTGGTGGCCGTGCTCACGCGCGGCATGGTGCAGCGCCTCTTGATCCTGGTGGGGCTGATCGTGGCCAGCATCATCTATGCGGTGCTGACCAACGGCCTGGGCCTGGGCAAGCCGATGGACCTGACCGCGCTGGCCAACGCCGCGTGGTTTGGTTTGCCGAACTTTGCGGCCCCGCAGTTCAGCGGCAACGCCATGCTGCTGATTGCGCCCGTGGCCATCATCCTGGTGGCTGAGAACCTGGGCCACGTGAAGGCCGTGACGGCCATGACCGGCCAGAACCTGGACCGCTACATGGGCCGCGCGTTCATCGGTGACGGCATTGCCACCATGGTGAGCGGCAGCGCGGGCGGCACGGGCGTGACCACCTATGCCGAGAACATCGGCGTGATGGCAGCGACCAAGATCTATTCCACCGCCGTGTTTTTGCTGGCGGGTGTGTTTGCGCTGGTGCTGGGCTTTTCGCCCAAGTTCGGCGCGCTGATCCAGACCATTCCGCTGCCGGTGATGGGCGGCGTGTCCATCGTGGTGTTTGGCCTGATCGCGGTGGCGGGCGCCAAGATCTGGGTGGACAACAAGGTGGACTTTTCGCAGAACAAGAACCTCATCGTGGCGGCCATCACGCTGATCCTGGGCACGGGCGACTTCACGCTCAAGTTCGGCCAGTTCGCGCTGGGCGGCATCGGCACCGCCACGTTTGGAGCGATCCTGCTGTACGCGCTGCTCAACCGCAAAACGGCGTAACTTCGTAGACCGGAATGCATACGTAAGGGTTAACCCTTAATTTGTAAGGAACGAAGGCTAGCATCCTGGGTTTTGTCCACGGGGCCATCCGCTCACCGGGCGGGTGGCCTCTTTTCTTTTTTGCGGAGTTTGTTCATGTCCCTGGCCGATCGGGTGCTGTACCCCGACTTTCTCTCCCGCACCATGTCCGCCGATGAAGCGGCCGCCCTGATCCCCGCTGGTGCCCATGTGGGCATGAGCGGATTCACCGGCGCGGGCTACCCCAAGGCCGTGCCCGGCGCGCTGGCGCGCCGCATCGAAAGCCTGAACGCGCAAGGCCATGGTTTCAAGATCGGGCTGTGGACGGGGGCCAGCACCGCGCCTGAGCTGGACGGCGCGCTGGCCCAGGTGGACGGCATCGAGATGCGCCTGCCCTACCAGTCCGACCCCACGGTGCGCCGCCAGATCAATGCGGGGCAGATGCAGTATGTGGACATCCACCTGTCGCACGTGGCGCAGTTCGTGTGGTTTGGCTTTCTGGGCAAGCTCGACGTGGCCGTGGTCGAGGTGGCGGGCGTGTTGCCCGACGGGCGGCTGATCCCGTCGTCGTCGGTGGGCAACAACAAGACCTGGCTGGACCAGGCCGACAAGGTCATCCTGGAAGTGAATGCCTGGCACAACCCGCAGCTGGAGGGCATGCACGACATCTACTACGGCACCGACCGGCCGCCGCACCGCAAGCCGATCCCCATGACACGGCCTGATGAGCGCATTGGCGAGCCCTACCTGCGCTGCGACCCGAGCAAGGTGATTGCCGTGGTGATGACCAACCAGCCCGACCGCAACAGCGTGTACGCCGCGCCCGACGACACCTCCAACCGCATCGCGGGCCACATCATCGAGTTTTTGCAGCACGAGGTGAAGAAGGGCCGCCTGCCCAAAGACCTGCTGCCGCTGCAGTCGGGCGTGGGCAACATTGCCAACGCGGTGCTGGCGGGGCTGAACAATGGCCCGTTCGAGAACCTCACGGCCTACACCGAGGTGCTGCAGGACGGCATGCTGGACATGCTGCGCTCGGGCAAGCTGGCCAGCGCCTCGGCCACGGCGCTGTCGCTGAGCCCTGCGGCCATGCAGGACTTCAACGACCGCATCGACTACTACAAGCAGCGCATCGTGCTGCGCCCGCAGGAGATCAGCAACCACCCCGAGCTGATCCGCCGCATGGGCCTGATCGCGATGAACGGCATGATCGAGGCCGACATCTACGGCAACGTGAACTCCACGCATGTAATGGGCTCGGCCATCATGAACGGCATTGGCGGCTCGGGCGACTTTGCACGCAACGCCTACCTGTCGATCTTCATGACGCCGTCGCTGGCCAAGAACGGAAGCATCTCCTGCATCGTGCCCATGGCCTCGCATGTGGACCACACCGAGCACGATGTGCAGATCCTCGTCACGGAGCAAGGGCTGGCCGACCTGCGCGGCCACTCGCCCACGCAGCGGGCCGAAATCATCATCGACCGTTGCGCACACCCGGACTTCCGCCCTGCCCTGCACGACTACGTGGCCCGCGCCAAACGCGGCGCCGTGGGCCAGCACACGCCGCACCTGCTGGGCGAGGCGTTGTCGTGGCACCAGCGGTATGTGGAGACGGGCAGCATGCGCAAGCCCGCAGACCCGGCCAGCGCAGCGTAAGAGCGCGCGCCCGCGTCGCGACATGGTCCGTGGGGCGATGGGGGTAATGAGGGTCATAGGCCTTCGACAGCCCATTGCCAGCATGGCCCGATAAAATCAGGGTTAACCCTAGGTCTATCGACCTCCCTACCCACCTCCACCAGCCCCTGTCCGGGGCTGGTGTCCTTTTGTCTGCGAGATTTTTTCACCATGCAACGCCGTCAGTTCACCCAATCCCTTGTGGCCGCCAGCACCGGCCTGCTGCTTGCCACCCCGTCGCGCGCCGTGGGCGTGCAAGACCCGATGGACGCCAAGAGCGTGACCATTGGCTGCTCGCTGGGCACCAGCGGCGCGCTGGCCAGCCTGGGCAAGGAACTGAAACAAGGACTGGATGCCGGGTTTGCCCAGGCCAATGCCAAAGGCATCCACGGCCGCGAGATCAAGCTGCTAGCCATGGACGACGGCTACGACGCTGCGCGCTCCGAGGAGAATGTTCGCAAGCTGATTGCCGATGCCAACGTGGTGTCGCTGATCTCGTGCATGGGCACGGCTAACAACCAGCGCATCCTGCCGCTGGTGGACGAGGCGCAGATCCCTTACGTGGCCCCGCAAAGCGGCGCCACATCGCTGCGCAAGGCCGAGTACCGCTCGGTGTTCCACGTGCGCGCCAGCTACACCGACGAGGCCCAGCGCCTGGCCCAAAAGCTGGTGTCCATGGGCATCACCGACCTGGCCATCGTGTACCAGGACACCGCCTTTGGCCGCGAGTTTCTGGCCGACGTGACCAAGGCCATGGTCGCCGCCAAGCAGCCCGCGCCCAAGGCCTTCAAGCTCGACCCCCAAGGCGCCCAGGTGGCCGACGTGGTGGGCAAGGCCGTGGCCGCCAAGCCCAACGCAGTGCTGCTGGGCACGGCGGGCGACATCACCGCCACGCTGGTCAACGAGTTCAAGAAAGTCTCGCCCAGCACGCCGCTGGCCGCCACCAGCGTGGCGCTGTCGGGCGACAACCTGCGCCAGCTGGGCGGCAAGGCATCGGGCATTGCGCTGTCGATGGTGCTGCCCGACGCGGCCCGCACCAGCGTGGCCGTGGTGCGTGACTACCAGAAGGCCATGCGCGCGCTGGGCTACCAGGAGTTTTCAGCCCGCAGCTTTGAAGGCTATGTGAACGCGCGTGTGCTGACCGAAGGCCTGGAGCGCGCGGGCCGCGACCTGACCCGTGCCAAGCTGCGCAACGCGCTCGCCAGCATCCGCAGCAGCGACCTGGGTGGCCTGTCCATCGACTACGCCAGCGGTGCACCCTATGTGGGCTCGCGCTTTCTGGACCTGGGGGTGATGGGCGCCAACGGGAAATTTGTGGGCTGAGGCTAGGAGCCTGTCGGACTTGGAGCGTCGATAGCGAGAATCGGCCCCAGCGAGGACAGTTTTTGCCGGATTTGCAGACCCATAGCCCGGCTATGGGGCAAAAAGACGGTAAAAAATGGACCGCTGCGGCCGATTTGCAGCCGACGACTTCCAAGTCCGACAGGCTCCTAGGCACCTGCGGCACAGGGCGGGGCCACGGGCATTGGCACAATCAGCGGCTTGCACTGACTTGGCCCAGCCGCCCCTTGAACACCATGCCCATCTGGAAAAAACCCATCGACCTGGCCCTGCTGAAGGCCGCCAACCGCAACACCGCCGTAGAGCACCTGGGCATTGAGTTTGTCGAGGTGGGTGACGATTTTCTGCGCGCCCGGGTGCCGGTAGACCATCGCACCACCCAGCCTTTCGGACTGCTGCACGGCGGGGTCAGCGTGGTGTTGGCCGAGTCGCTGGGCTCCACCGGCGCCTACTACACCCTGCCCGAGGGCTACCGCGCCGTGGGCCTGGACATCAACGCCAACCACCTGCGCTCTGCGACCAGCGGCTGGGTGACCGGGACCGCAAAGCCCGTGCACATTGGCCGCACCACGCATGTGTGGCACATCGATTTGCACAACGAAGCGGGTGAGCTGACCTGTGTGTCGCGGCTGACGATGGCGATCCTCGCACCCCGGTAGAGGACTTCCCCCTGAGGCACTTCGTGCCTTCCCCCTTCTCTCGAATCGCTGGCGCGATTCGGGAAGGGGGACGATGCCCTCGCTGCGGGGCGGCCCTTGCTCGGCATCCCTGGCCTGGGGCGCGCCGGTTTCAAAGGCGGTTGGAAATTCAAGGCAAATAGGCCGTTACCGCGCGACCATCATGCCTTGATAGCTATCTATTCAGTAGCATTCTGCTGCGCCAGTCGCTCGCTTTTCCAGTACACGTCATCCCCGCCATCCATGCGGTTTAGCACACGGGCCAGCACGAACATCAGGTCGGAGAGGCGGTTGAGGTACTGGCGCGGCGCGTCGTTCAAGGCCTCTTCGGTGCCCAGCGCCACCACGGCGCGTTCGGCACGGCGGGCCACGGTGCGGCACACGTGGGCCTGTGACGCGGCGCGCGTTCCTGCGGGCAGGATGAATTCCTGCAGGCGCGGCAGCGCGGCGTTGTGGTGGGCCAGGGCTTCGTCCAGTGCCAGCACGGCTTCGGCCTTGAGCAGCTCAAAACCCGGGATCGACAACTCGCCACCCAGGTTGAACAACTGATGCTGCACCTCGACCAGCAGGGTGCGCACTTCGGCGGGCAGCGGCTCGCACAGCAGCAGGCCGATGTGGGAGTTGAGTTCATCCACATCACCCATGGCGTGGATGCGCAGGCTGTTCTTGGAGACGCGCTGGTTGTTGCCCAGGCCGGTGGTGCCCGCGTCGCCGGTGCGCGTGGCGATTTCTGTGAGTCGGTTGCCCATGGTGCTGCCTTGTGGTGGGTGGGTCAGAGGAGAGTCGATGGCACATCGATCCATCGCGCAAGGCCAATGGGTCGAACTGCGGTGGTGTTGCCAGCGCCTTGGCACCGGCCAGCGCGCGATTGTCCGCCAGCGGCCTTGTGCGTGTCACCTTGTGCGTATTCGCCCCCGGCGCGTATGGAGGACGGTGCGGAGTGCGAAGAACGCACACGTCTTGCTACATCCAAGGTACATACCCATACAAACCAGCCCTGCAGCGTTACACCACGCTGGCAAATGTTGAGTGAGGCAACAGCAGGCAAGAGTGCTGGCGTTACCCGCCTTGCTGCGGTGCAATGAAAGTCTGTTCAACTTCAAAGGAGCCAGGCTCACCATGAAAGCACAGCAACGACGCAACTACTCGTTCGACACACGCAGCGTGATGCTCTTCGCCGCCCTCTCTCTGGGGGGTGTGGGTGCCTTGCAGGCACAAACCTCTTCACCAGGAAAAACCGCCTCCCCGTCAGAAGTCCCATACTCGTACGGCCCAGGCACTGGCAATCCCTCCAAGGCGGCGACCACCGCATTCCAGCGCGCAGACGCCGACAAGGACGGCAAGCTCAGCGAAAAGGAAGCCGCCCAATTGCCAGCCATCAGCCAACGATTCAAGGACCTGGACGCCGACCACAATGGCACCCTCTCGCCCACCGAGTTCGAGAAAGGTCTACTGTCCTGACACACAGTCCCCAGGTTGCGGCTTTGGTATTCAAACCCATCAGCCAAATGGTTTGACATAGCCGCCTATTGACCCCGCTCCCGCCTGTACTGGAACCCTCCAGACCACAGGCGGGATTTTTGTCCTGTCGGTCAGTCGTGCAGCGAGGACAAAAACTGCTGCAGCTCCGGCGTCTGCGGGCTGCCAAACAGCTGGGCAGGTGTGCCCTGCTCGTGCACCCGCCCCTGGTGCATGAAGATCACGCGGTCGCTCACCTTGCGGGCGAACGCCATCTCGTGCGTGACCATCATCAGCGTCATGCCTTCTTGCGCCAGCGACTCGACCACGCGCAGCACCTCGCCCACCAGTTCGGGGTCGAGCGCCGAGGTGATCTCGTCGCACAGCAGCACCTGCGGCTCCATGGCCAGCGCGCGCGCAATGGCCACGCGCTGCTGCTGTCCGCCCGAGAGCTGGTCGGGCATGGCGTCAAACTTTTCGCCCAACCCCACGCGCGCCAAAAGCTGGCGCGCCTGCGCCTCGGCGGTTTTGGCATCGCGCGCCTTCACCAGCGTGGGCGCCAGCATGATGTTGCGGCCCACAGAGAGGTGCGGAAACAGGTTGAAGCTCTGGAAGATCATGCCCACCTGCTGGCGCAGCGCGCGCATGGCGGCGGGGCTGTCGTGCAGCAGCTTCTGGCCGTTGACGCTGAGCGCGCCTTCCTGGAACTCCTCCAGCCCATTCACGCAGCGCAGCAACGTGCTCTTGCCCGAGCCGCTCTTGCCGATGATGGCGATGACCTCGCCGCGCTGCACTTTCAGGTCAATGCCCTTGAGCACTTCGTTGCTGCCGTAGGACTTGCGCAGCGCGGTGATGTCCACAATGGGCGGCTCGCCCACCACGATGCCGTCGTGCGCAGGGGCGGGTTTGGTTGCGGCGGCTTCAGCGGCGATTGCCATGGAGTTTCCTTTCAAGGGACTGCGCCACCAGGCTCACCGGGAAGCACAAAACAAAATACAGCAGCGCCACGCAGGCGTAGACGAGGAAGGGCTTGTAGGTGGCGTTGGAGATCATGCTGCCCGCCTTGGTCAGCTCCACAAAGCCGATGACCGAAGCCAGCGCCGTGCCCTTGATGACCTGCACCAGAAAGCCCACCGTGGGCGGCACCGCAATGCGCAGCGCCTGCGGCAGCACCACATGGCGCAGCTGCTCGCCAAAGTTGAGCGCCAGGCTCTGCGCCGCCTCCCACTGCCCCTTGGGGATGGAGGCCACACAGCCGCGCCAGATCTCTGTGAGGTAGGCACTGGTGTAGAGCGTGAGCGCCACCGCAGCAGCCGTCCACGGCGAGGTCTTGATACCGAACAGCGCAATGCCGAAGTAGGCCAGGAACAGCTGCATCAGCAGCGGTGTGCCCTGAAACACCTGCACATAGGTGCTCACCGCGCGGTCCACGCCACGCACTTTGGACAGGCGCAGCACCAGCAGCACCAGGCCCACCAGACCGCCTCCGACAAAGGCGATGAGGGACAGGGACACCGTCCAGCGCGCTGCCAACAGCAGGTTGCGCAGGATGTCCCACAGAGAGAACTCGACCATGGCGGCTTACCTCCCGACCAAGAAACGTGCGCCCACCCACATCAGCAGGCGGCGGGTGAGCATGGACAGCACCAGGTACACGGCAGTGGCCAGAATGAAGGCCTCGAACGCGCGGAAGGTGTTGCTGGAGATGAGGTTGGCGGCGTAGCTCAGCTCGGGCGTGGAGATCTGCCCGCACACGGCCGAGCCCAGCATCACGATGATGATCTGGCTGACCATGGCGGGCCACACCTTTTGCAGCGCAGGCGGCAGCACCACACGGCGGAAGGTCTGGCCCGGCGTGAGTGCCAGGCTGTGCGCCGCCTCGATCTGCCCACGCGGCGTGGCCTCAATGCCTGCACGGATGATCTCGGCCGAATACGCGCCCAGGTTGATCACCATGGCCAGCACCGATGCGAACTCGGGCGAGAGCTTGAGCCCCAGTGCGGGCAGGCCAAAGAACAGAAAGAACAACTGCACGATGAAGGGCGTGTTGCGCACCAGCTCCACATAGCTGGCCACGGCCCAGCGCAGCGCGGTGGGCCGGTGGCCCAGGTTGCGCGCACGCGCCCAGGCGCAGGCCGTGCCCAGCAGCAGGCCCAGCACGGTGCCCACGATGGTGAGGGCTATGGTCCAGGCCACGCCGCGCACCAGCAAAGGCCACGACGCGAAGACGGCAGAAAAATCGAGCGCAATCAGCATGCTTGTGCCCTGCGCCGCTTGTCGCGCCGCAGGCCCTTGGGTTTCAGCAGTTCATCCTGTGCGCAGCATCACAGGGGCAGGTCGCCCGCAGGGCGGCCCAGCCACTTGCTGGACAGCTTGTCGATGTCGCCCGACTTGCGGGCCTCGGCAATGATTTCGTTCACGCGCAGGCGCAGCTTGTCCTCGCCTTTGGCCACACCGATGAAGTTCGGGCTGTCCTTGAGGAGCAGCTTGTATTCGGTGGCCAGGTTGGGGTTCTTGACCATGATGGTGCCCGCCGTCGATGCGCTGGTCGCAATGGCCTGCGTCTGGCCCGACACAAAGGCCGCAATGCTGGCGGCGTGGTCTTCAAAGCGCTTCACGTCCACACCGGGGGGCGCGACTTTGGCCAGCTCCTGGTCTTCCATGGCGCCGCGCGTCACGGCCACGCTCTTGCCAGCCAGATCGGCAAAGCTCTTGATGTTCAGGCTCTTGCTCGCAAACACGGCCTGGAAGAACGGTGCGTAGGCGGCCGTGAAGTCGATCACTTTCTCGCGCTCGGGGTTCTTGCCCAAGGTGGAGATCACGAGGTCGGCCTTCTGCGTTTGCAGGTAGGGGATGCGGTTGGCGCTGGTCACGGGGATCAGCTCGACCTTCACGCCCAGCTTGGCGCCGATGTAGTTGGCCATCTCCACGTCCAGGCCCTGGGGCTTGAGGTCGGTGCCGACAAAACCGTAGGGCGGGTAGTCGGTGGGGATGGCGATCTTGATTTCCTTGGCCTTGAGGACGTTGTCCAGCGCGTTTTGCGCGTAGGCGGCAGGCGCCATCAGGGCCGCTGCGAGGCCTGTGGCGGCAAGCACGCCCAGGGTCAGGCGGCGGGTGGACGAAGTGACGGTGCGGACGGTGGTCATAGCAGGGCTCCTAGGTAGGTGGATGCGTCGGCGGGTGCGTCTGGGTCAGACGCTGGGGGGATGGAACTCTTGGTGGCAGCCCGGGGCTTGCGCGGGCGGGCCGGTGGTGTGGCTTGTGCAGGGCTCTTGCGCACGGGCGCCAGCGCATCGCGCAGCCCGGCCAGCGGGTCACTGCTGGCCTGCAGGCGCAGGGCCGACTGCACGGTGCCGATGTGCTCGGACATCAGCGCCTCGGCGCGGGCGATGTCGCCCGCCTCCAGCGCATCGACGATGCGCACGTGGTCGGCACAGCTCTGCGCTGCATCGTGCGACGACTGGTAGAGCATGGCGATCAGCGTGGTGCGCGCCGTGAAGTCGCGCAGTGTGTCGGCCAGCAAGCCGTTGCCCAGGCATTCGGCCAGGCACACATGGAAGTCACCGAGCAGAAAGCTGCGCATGCCCACATCGGAGCCCGCCAGCGCCGCCTTTTCGCGCTGCAGGTGGCTCTTGAGCTGGCGCAGCGCGGCCTTGTCCACCACCTTGAGCTGGTGCAGCAGGCCCAGTTCGATCACACGGCGCGCCTCAAAGGCCTCGCGCGCTTCGTCCTGCGACGGCTCGATCACATACCAGCCGCGCCGCGCACTGACGGTGACGATGCCGCGCGTGGCCAGCCGTGTGAGCGCCTCGCGCACGATGGTGCGGCTGCAGTCAAACAGCATGGCCAGCTGCTGCTCGCCCAGGCGGGAGCCGGGCGCAAGCTTTTGCGCCATCACGGCTTCGATGATGCGGTTGCTGATCTCGGTGGCGGTGGTCATTGCCTGCGGTATCGCAGGTTCCGTGCCAACTGGTATACAAGTTGAATGCACCAGCCTGGCGCACGGAGGCTGTGCACCAACGGGGTCGCTTGCCCCGCAACGATGCACGCCGTTGCGGGGCACCCGCCAAAGAGGCCGAGGTGCCTGCATGTGGTGCAGGCGTTGGCGGGCCGTCCGCTGTACAGGTCGCCCGGATAGCCGCAAAAGGCCGCCACCCAACAAAAGAGGGAAATACAAAAGCCCCACAGGGCCCGGCAAGCCGCTACACCAGCCCGGCCAGGCGCGAGAGCCAGGACACCACCAGACCGCCGCCCACGGCAGTCCAAACCGCTGGGTGCCACCACGGCCAGCGCGCCACGCGGCGGCGGCCCTGGGCGCCTTCGACCACAGCCTGGCCTGCCAGCAGCGCCAGCCACAGCAGCAGCACCAGCGCGCCCGGGTTGGCGGCCCAGGCGGTGGCCCAATCGCCCTGGACCAGGGCCGCACACGCATGGGTGCCACCACACAGCGGGCAGGGCACGCCCGTCAGCGCGCGAAACCCACAGCCCAGGCCGAGCCCGCCCTGCCCCAGCCACCACGGCGTGGCGGCCATGGCCAGCGGCCAGCCCAGGCCGAGCGCCAGCCGCAGCTGCCGCGCGTCTCGGTCCAGCGGCTGCCAGGCGGGCATGCGGCCCACAGGCGCCACCGTGGGGCCGGGCTCAGAGGGGAGGAAGGGCCACCGGCTCATCGCCCACCAACTGGCGTGCCATGTAGTAGGAGCCGATGGTGGACAGCGGCAGTGTCAGCAGCGCGCCCACCCAGCACAGCAGGAAACCCAGCGAGCCCACGATGCCCAGCACCAGCGAGCAGAAAAACGCCGCGCCCAGGTTCTTGGTCACGATGCTCCAGGCTTGGTTGAAAGCAGCCACGCCATCGCGCTCGCCGCGCGCCACGAGGAACAGTGCCACCGGGGGCAGCGCCATGACCAGCAGGCCGGGGATGAAACACAGCATGAAGCCCAGCGACACAACCAGCGAGCTGATGAGCCCGGCCACAAAGGCGGGCACAAAATCATCAAAGCCCCGGAAGACATCGCCGATCTGCACCGTCTCGCCGCGCGTCTCACGCTCGATCATGCGCATGTAGCCCACCATCATGGGCCCGGCCAGCAGGCCAGCGCTGATGCCAGCGACCACTATCACCAGCAAGGTGCACACCACGTGGGTGATGGCGTTTTTCTTGAAGGTGCCCCAGGCACCCGACAGGCAATCTCCCACATTGGCTGAAGCCATGGCAATCCCTCTCTCGGTAGTTGGTCAGTCGCGGACAAACGCCGGGTCAGTGTAGCGAGCCCTCGGCTGCTGCGGTACCCCGGGGCGCGGCTGCTGGGAGCAGAGCCCTAGAGGATGCCATTCCACAGCGCAAACCGCGCAGGCTGTTGGTGGGGTGCGCAATACGGCGACGCCCCGAAGTGCTGGACCGGCGGCTGCGCGCCCGCATACGGCGCCCATCCGGGGTCGCCACCCTGGGCAAACGCCACCCAGTGCTGCTGCAGGGCCTCGGCCAACGCAACGGGCGGCATCGGCCCCGCGAGTTCGTGCCCCGTCGGGGTGTGCAGATTGCCGAACACAAACGGCAGCTCCACCCCGTGCGCAGCGCCCAAGCGCCCCCACCACTGGGGCGAGGGCCAGGCAAATTCATAGCCATGGGCGCTGCGGGCCCACTGGCTGGCCAGCGTGGCAATGCGCAGGGCGGGCACCCGGTAGTAGAAGTCGGACTGCAGCGCACACAGCAGCTCTCCGGGCGTTTGCTGCGCGGGCGGCAGCATCATGCGCAAGGCCTCTACGGCACTTGCGTCCAGGCCCACATCCTGCGCAAAGGCATGCACTTGCGTCTCTGTCACCCGGTCAATGGCACCGCCGGGCACGTGGTACAGGCGCATCTCCTGCGAATTGCTGCCCACCAACACCTGCAGGTCTGGCGGCTGGTCTGCCCACTGCTGCGCGAGCGCCTGCAGCGGCGGCGCTGTCAGAACCTGACCATCCACCACGGGCCGCAAGGGAAAGAAGTTGCGCCCGCCCAGTCCGTACTGCTGCCGCAGGGCGGGCTCAGACGCCAGCCGGTGCACGGCGTGCAGCACAGCAGCCTGCGGCGCCGCGCCCAATGCAGCCAGGGTGGGCTCCACACCCGCCAGCACGGCCACGGCGCAGCGTGCGGCAGCAGCCTCCTGCAAGCTCTGACACGCCACGCTGGGGCTTTGCAGGATGGTGCGCTGAAACAGCCCGCGCGACGCGGGCATACCCAGCAGGCAAGCCAAGGCCCCAGCACCGGCCGACTGGCCGAACACCGTGGTGCGCGACACATCGCCGCCCCAGGCATGGACGTGGTCGCGCACCCACTGCAATGCCATCAGCAAGTCCAACAAGCCGCGATTGGCGGGCGCAGCCTGCTCCTCGCCCTCGAAGTGCAAAAACCCGTCAATGCCCAGCCGGTACTCCACCGACACCAGGACTACGCCCCGCCGCGCCAGCGCCGCCCCGTCGTACAGCGGCTCACTGGCCGCACCGCGAAAGAAGCCGCCGCCATGCACCCACACCATGACGGGCAGATGCGCGCCGGGTTCGGCGGGCGGTGCCCACACATTGACGGCCAGACAATCCTCGCCCCCCAGCATGGGCGCTTCGGCACGCGCGGTGCGGGCCAGCTGCGGCGCCATGGGCGCGAACGTAGTGGCATCGCGCACGCCGGACCATGGCGAGGCCGGCACCGGCGCCGCAAAGCGCAGCGCGCCGCGTGGCGCCTGCGCGTAATGCATGCCACGGAACACGCGCACGCCCTGGTCCCACAGGCCACGCAACTGGCCGCCGTGAGGCAGCGTGACTTGTGGTGCCGCTGTGCTCTTCGTCATTCCGTGGCCAGGCCCAGTTTGTCGATCAGCGGGCGCCACACAGCGGCATCACGCGCCGCCCAGGCGCGGGCATCGCCGGGTGCTGTGGCAGTGAGCGTGACGTTCATGGCTTCGAGGCGGGACTTGTACTGTGCATCGCCGCCCCGGCATTTCTCCGTGACAGCATTGAGCCGGTTCAGCAGCTCGGGCGGTGTACCGGCCTTGGCCACCACGGCAATCCATGCGGGCCGCGCCAGGTCGCTGGCGGCGGGCATGGCTTCGGCAATGGTGGGCACATCGGGCAGCAACGGCGAGCGCTGCGCACCAAACAGCGCCAGCGGCACCAGCTTGCCCGCCTTGACCTGCGCTGCAGCTGTGCCAATGACCAACGTCATCGCATGGATCTGCTGGCCCATGAGCGCGGTAAGGCCCGCGCCCTCACCCACAAAAGGCACATGGGTGCCGGGCACGCCCAGCTTGTCCACCAACGCCGACGTGAGCAGGTGCGCTGGGCTGCCCTTGCCCGGCGATCCGAAGTTGATACCTCCTGGCGTGGAACGGGCCAGCTTTTGCAACTCGGCCAGGGAGCCGATGCCCTGCCCC
Organism: Acidovorax benzenivorans; assembly: GCF_028680575.1. Taxonomy (GTDB): domain Bacteria; phylum Pseudomonadota; class Gammaproteobacteria; order Burkholderiales; family Burkholderiaceae_C; genus Acidovorax; species Acidovorax benzenivorans. The sequence continues at coordinate 234,825 of NZ_JAPCKI010000001.1, forward strand.
GCTGGCACCGCCAGCACCAGCGGCGATGTGCCCAGCACGGCCACGCCGTCAAAGTCGCGCAGCGGATCGTAGGGTGGCTGCTTGTAGACATACGGCGTGATGGTCATCTGCGACATGCCAATGCTCAGCAGGTTGTAGCCATCCGCAGGCTGGACCTTGAGGTAGTTGACGGCCAGGATGCCGTTAGCACCGGGCTTGTTCTGCACCACGACGGGCTGACCCAGCTCGCGCGCGGCGCAGTCGGCCCACACCCGGGTCATCGCGTCCGAGCCGCTGCCGGGCGGCTGCTGGGCGATGAGCTGGATGGGTTTGGCCGGGTAGGCTGCGGGCTGCTGTGCCAGGGCGCTGCCAGCAGCGCAGGCCAGTGCGGCGAGCGCGAGGAGGCGCGGAGCGCGCGTAGGGGCTGAGTTCATGGTGTGTCTCCTGTTGATGTTTTCTGCGGGGGGCGCCCGGGTTGAGTAACGTGCAGGCGGGAGATGCCGCACACCCCACGGGCAGACTAAGAGGGGCCTCAGCGCCGGCGTGTGCGCGCCTTTGGCGGCACAGCAGCGGCTTCGCACCGGGTGGCGATCCAGTCGGCCAGGCAGTCCAGTTGCGCCTGCTGGGCAGCATCGGGCACGGTGGGCGGTGCGGGGGCAAACAACTGCAGCAGCCCCAGCCCGCGCAGCGACGACAGCACTAGGCCCAGCAGGCCATCGCGGTCGGGCTCTGCCGCCAGTTCGGGGAAGGCGCCGAAGAAGCCTTCGTGCATGCGCGCCTGCACGCTCTGGCGCAGCTCCGCAATGTGGCCCAGCACTTCGGGCTGGTTGCGGCAACCCAGGTAGATGTTCCAGGCCACGATGAAGCGCGGCTGCGCATAGACCAGGCTCCACACCGCCTGCACAAACTTCGCGGCCCGCTCGCGCGCTGGCTGCGCAGGGCTGGGCCAGAGTTCGCCCGAGCGCACGGTGGACTCGATCAGCTCGCTGAGCACATTCATCATCAGCACCGCTTTCGACTCGAAGTGGTGCTGCACCGCGCCCGACGTCATGCCCGCCGACTTGGCCAGCTCGTGGATGGACATCTCCTCCAGACTGCGGTGCTGAATCACGTCGATGGCCGTGGCGATGAGGTGCTGGCGCGTGGCGGCACTGCGCTCGGCATGCGTGCGGCGCACTCCGGCCTTCGGGGAAACACGGTGGTTCATGGCACCTTCACAATATACATTTCAAACGTAATGTATTTATGCAAACACGGACCATCAAGCCCGTGAATACCCTCCCCCCAGGCGGGCCCGTTGCCAGTTGCCCAGCGCCCGGCAACAGGGCCGAATCTAGAATGCTTCTCACTGACCGCCCTCACCGGAGACACACACCATGAACGCACCCACCGCCGCCGCTCACCTGCTGCCTGAAATCCAACTGCGCGACGTGCCCCAGGCACTCATTGATGCGCTGCAGGCCCGCTTTGGTGCGCAGTGTTCGCTGGCCCAGGCCGTGCGCGAGCAGCACGGGCGCGACGAAGGCTCGCTGCAGGCCCCCCCGCCCAGCGCCGTGGTGTTTGCCGAAAGCACGCAGGACGTGGCAGACGCCGTCAAGCTCGCCAGCGATCACAACGTGCCTGTGATTGCCTACGGCGCAGGCTCGTCGCTCGAAGGCCATCTGCTGGCCGTGCAGGGCGGCATCAGCATCGACGTGAGCCGCATGAATCGCGTGCTGAGCATCAACGCTGAAGACCTCACGGTGACGGTGCAGCCGGGCATCACGCGCAAGCAACTGAACGAAGCCATCAAGGACACGGGCCTGTTCTTCCCCATCGACCCCGGTGCCGACGCCAGCATTGGCGGCATGAGCGCCACGCGCGCCAGCGGCACTAATGCCGTGCGCTACGGCACCATGCGCGAGAACGTGCTGGCGCTGGAGGTGGTGACCGCCAGCGGCGAAGTCATCCACACCGGCACCCGCGCCAAAAAGAGCAGCGCGGGCTACGACCTCACCCGCCTGATGGTGGGCAGCGAAGGCACCCTGGGCATCATGACCGAGATCACCGTGCGCCTGTACCCCCTGCCCGAGGCCGTGAGCGCCGCCATCTGCTCCTTCCCCAGCATCGAAGCGGCCGTGCGCACCACCATCCAGACCATCCAGATCGGCGTGCCGATTGCCCGCGTGGAACTGATCGACCACCACACCGTGCGCATGGTGAACGCGCACAGCAAGCTGACCCTGCGCGAAGAGCCCATGCTACTGATGGAGTTCCACGGCTCGCCCGCCAGCGTGAAGGAACAGGCCGAGATGGTGCAAGACATCGCCAGCGAGTTCGGCGGCCAGGCCTTTGAGTGGGCCAGCACGCCCGAAGAACGCACCCGCCTGTGGACCGCCCGGCACAACGCCTACTTTGCCGCCGTGCAAAGCCGCCCCGGCTGCCGCGCCATCAGCACCGACACCTGCGTGCCCATCAGCCGCCTGGCCGACTGCCTGCTCGAATCGGTAGACGAAGTGGAAGCCAGCGGCATCCCCTACTTCCTCGTCGGCCACGTGGGCGACGGCAACTTCCACTTCGGCTACCTCATCGACCCGAACAGCGCCGAAGAACGCACCAAGGCCGAAGCCATGAACCACACCCTGGTCGCCCGCGCCCTCTCCATGGGCGGCACCTGCACGGGCGAGCATGGCGTGGGCATCCACAAGATGGGCTTCTTGCTGGACGAAACCGGCACCGGCGCGGTGGACATGATGCGCGCCATCAAGCGGGCGCTGGACCCGAAGAACATCCTGAATCCGGGGAAGATCTTCGCCCTGTAATTGCTATTTTATTTATAGCAAAAAGCACAATACCGTCGGGCGCAAACGGCGAATTTTCTAAAATTCTGGTAGCACACTGGGGTCGCAGGGCGCTCAGGCTCACCTCGCCCGTTCCAGTGGCCGTGGGTTCGGCCCATGCAGGGACACACCATGACCACACCCGAAGCCGTCATTGCTTCGTACCTGGACCACATTCAGGACGAGGCCTATATCGAGGCAGCCCTGGTGCGCCACGGGGCTGCTGCGCTTGTCGCTACCGCCGTCCGCCTCGTGCGCAGCCTGGAGACAGAGAGCTTCGATGACGCCGTCCTGTTCATTCGTGACGTCTCCATCGGTCTCTTGCGGCAAGAGATCACGCGCGCATTCCGCGCACAGCTGCCGGGCTCAGGCCTGTTCGACGCACTCGACCTGTGCCTGCGTGCGCCGGTTTTTCATCTCCGCACCCAGGCGGCCTACACCTTCGGAAAACTGTGCTACCCCGACAGCGCGGATCGCCTCATCCGCGTCCTGGAGGAACGGCGCGACACAGACCCACTGCTGACACCCCACCTCCTGTTCGAGATCCGCTGGTTGAGGTGGGACGATGGTGCCCATTGGCGACGCATCCAGTGGCTCGCCGAAGCACCCGAGGGCGTCTGCCGATGGGCGGCGCTGCAAGCGATCGAGGACACGGCCCCCTGCCCACCCGGAACCCCCGTCGACGACCTGTTGAACACTCTGCAGCACGACCGTTTTGACTACATCCGGGCTGAGGCCACCTGCCTGCGAAACACGTTGAACCGGCAAACCCTTACACCCCAAGAACCAATGGCCGCTGAGCACCAGCAAACGCGGGTACCCGGCAATGGACAGGCGGTGCAAGCCGCTGCCAACAACACGCCTATGGCGTTCCGCGACCTCTCCATCCGCTTCTGGCACCACCACTCCGCCGCAGACTACACCCCCGCCGACCTGCTGGCCTTTTTGGCACGGTCGGCGCTATCGCGGGGCAGGAGCACGGCCTGACCACTGAAGCAACGATCCTGGAGAACAGCGCCCCCGATCCAAAAACGGCTTGTCTTCCCTGCTGCCACCCCGTTGTCAGCAACTTCGCCTACGCTGCGCCCTATCTGCAGCTCTCACACACGCCCTATGGCCAACCGTTCTGTTCCCGCGTTGCTTGAAGACATCCGCTTCCTCGGTGAAACCCAGTACGCCATGGTTCAAGCCGTGCGCGCCCTGGTGCTGCAGCCGCCTTTTGAGGCGCCCACGGAGGAGGTGAAGTACGGCGGCATCCTGTTTGCTTCGCAGGGGGTGTCGTTCTGCGGTGTGTTCGCGTACCAGGGGCATGTGTCGGTGGAGTTTGGGCAAGGCGCGCGCATCAACGACCCCTTTGGCCTTCTGGAAGGCGCGGGCAAGGGGCGCAGGCACCTGAAGTTGCGGTCCGTCGACGACCTGACGCACAAGCGGCTGGCGCAGTACCTGCTGCTGGCGCTGGAGGCCGCGCGGCAAAACACCTAGGACGACGCCGCTTCGCGCGTCATCCGTGCGCCGCGCGCGCATCCGGCGGCACCTGCGCGCGCTCGTGCAGGCCGTAGTCCCGCACAACGGCCGCCACGCGCAGGCGGTAGTCCGCAAAGATGCCTGCGCGTCCTTCATGCTGGGCCGCGCGGTGCGCCTCTTGCTGGCGCCAGAGGGCCACGGCGTCTTCATCACGCCAGAACGAGAGCGACAGCAGCTTGCCGGGCTCGCTCAGGCTTTGAAAGCGCTCGATGGAAATGAATCCGTCCATCTGTTCCAGCACAGGACGCAGCGCGGCGGCCGCGTCCAGGTAGGCGTCCTTCTGGCCGGGGGCGGGCACCACCTCGAAGATCACGGCCATCATGCGGCAGGCTCCAGGCGGTGGGCGGGCAGACCCAGCGTGCCTTCCACGCCCTGTGTGAAGGTGCGCTCCTCGCGCAGGATGAAGCGCTTGTCCTGCGCCATCGCAAAATTGGCACGGCCTTCGGGGTCTGTGCGCAGCCGTGCACGGTAGGCCTCGTAGGCGGCCAGAGATTCAAAGCCGATCAATCCCCAGGCCTCGTAGTTGCTGCCCTCGTGCGGCAAGAAGTACCCCAGCAAGTGGCCGCCGCAGCGCGGAATGATCTGGCCCCAACGACGCGCATAGTCGGCAAACAGGTCACGCTGGAAGGGGTCGATTTCGTAGCGGATGAAACAGGTGATCATGGTGAGTGACGCGGTTGCGTAGTGCGCAATGCATATGGGTTGAACAAGGCTTCAACGATAGGCGCTTGACGCTCGTTGATGGTTCGCCCAAGATCGAACCATGAAAGACGGACCTCACATCGCGCGCATTGCCGCGCTCATCGGTGACAGCGCGCGCGCCGAAGTGCTGACTGCACTGATGACCGACCGCGCCCTCACCGCCACCGAGCTCGCCGACATTGCGGGCGTGACCAAGCAGACCACCAGTGCCCACCTGGCCAAGTTGCTGGATGCAGGCCTGCTGACCGTCGAACACCAGGGCCGCCACCGTTACTTCCGGCTGGCGGACCGCGACGTGGCGCACTTGCTCGAATCGCTGATGAACGTGGCCTTCCGGGCGGGCGCCGTGCGCCTGCGCTCCAGCCCGCGCGAGCCGGCCCTGCGCCGCGCGCGCATGTGCTACGACCACCTGGCCGGCGAAGTGGGCGTGCAGTTCTACGAGGCACTGGTACGCCAGGGACTGCTACAGGCCACGCCCCAGGGTGCGGCCGTAACGCCCGCCGGTGCGCAGTGGTTTGCCCAGGTGGGGATCGACACCTCCACGCTGGCGCTGCAGCGGCGCATGCTGTGCCGCCCTTGCCTGGACTGGAGCGAACGCCGTCACCACTTGGGTGGCGCGCTGGGTGCTGCGCTGCTGCAGCGCCTGTTTGAGGGAGGCTGGGCACACCGCGCGCAAGGTTCGCGCGTGGTGCACTTCACGCCCAAGGGCGAGCTTGCGCTGCGCCAGTGGCTGGCCACCTACCCAGCCGCCCCGAGCGACACAGCCACACAGCCACACAGCCCCCCGCGCCATGCTGAACACGCTGCTGCTTTTTGTCGCCACGGCCCTCGCAGAAATCGTGGGTTGCTACCTTCCCTGGCTGTGGCTCAGACAAGGCAAGCCCATGTGGCTGCTGTTGCCTGCGGCGCTGAGCCTGGCGCTGTTCGCGTGGCTGTTGACGCTGCATGACACTGCCGGCGCAGGCCGCGTGTACGCCGCCTACGGCGGTGTCTACATCGGCGTGGCACTGGCCTGGCTGTGGGCGGTGGATGGCGTCCGTCCCACGCCCTGGGATGTGGCGGGCGTGCTGATGGCGCTTGCGGGCATGGCGATCATCATGCTGCAGCCCGCGCGCTGAGGAAGGAACAGCTCTGCCGTGCTGTGCAAGCACCGCCCTCGGCCTCCGCAGCTGGAGCAACCCAAGCGAGTGCCCCAAGCAAGGGCCGCCAAGCCGCGTACGCGGCGCTTCGCTTGCTGCGTGCGAGGGGGTGGCAGAAAGGTGCGCAGCGGCTCGGAGGGGCCGTCCAATTTTTATCAACCTCCGGGCAATCCGGTGGTCTGGCCGCGGGTGAGGACGGCTGCGCAATCGCTGCGCCTGCAATATGCGCCGCCATCTCGTCCCCGCGTGTCAGGGCTACTGTGGCACGACCAGCGGATACCGCGCCGCCGCCGCATCCGTGCCCACTTGCAACAAGTTGATCACCCCCATCACATCGTCCACCAGCCACACGGCCTTCTCCAGCGCGTCGGACTGCGCCTGCGACTGCACACAGCCCTTGAGCGTGACCAGGCGCCGCTCGCCCAGCACCCATACGCTGGTGTCGTCAAAGCGGCCGTCTTGCTGGATATAGCGCAACACGCGCGGAATGATTTCAGCGTCGTACAGGTACGAGTTGGGCAGGCGGCAACGCCCTACGCGGTGGCAGCTGCCGCCGTGCTGCGAGCGCACATGCGCCAGTTCGCGCACCTCGGCCTCGGTGTACAGCGGGCCTTCTGGCACGGGGCATTGCGGGATGGCAGAGGTGACCTGAACGAAGGGATCGTTGAAGGCGTTGGTGCGGTGGGAGCGCGGGGCCGGGCTGCCTGCAGCCTGGGCAAACGCCAGCGACGAAACCATGGCGGCGGCGGCCACCAGCGACGTCATGAAGCACAGACGGAACCGACGGAACACGCAAACACGGCACATGAACTGCTCCTTTCTAACTGCGGCGGGTGCGCGCAGGAGGATGGGATTGAGACGACGTGCAGTCGCGCTGCAGGGCGGCGATCAACGATTCGCTCACATTTTCATAGCTGCTAGCGCATTCAGGATAAGCGCCAGCGGCCATTTTTACTAAAAATTGAGGGCAACCCGCCCTCCCGCAATCCCCGGCCTGCTACCCGGCGTTGGCCTGCCGCCCACGAGGTCTGACCATGCCCAGCATGGCGCTTCATGGCGCTTTCGGAGTGACAGCACGCCAGCACCAACCCGGCCAAACCGCTCACGGCAGAGGGGTAATACCACCCTTTTTATGAAAAAAAGTGCCCTGAGCTTATGATAATTTTGCATTGTGAGATTCGATTGCAAAAACAGTGGGCGCAGACAGCCCCGAGCAAGGAGAATCAGAGAGCATCCGCGTTTGGCCCCGCTGCGACGCAGCCGGGGGCACCTACCTACTCTGTTTCGTGAGACAAGCCATGACGACCCAGCAACCTTCCATCATCTACACCCTGACCGACGAAGCACCCCGTCTGGCCACGGCTTCCTTCCTGCCCATCATTCGCACGTTTGCGGCACCGGTGGGCATCAACGTGCTGGAGAGCGACATCTCGGTGGCAGCACGCGTCCTGGGTGAGTTCTCTGACTACCTGACCGAAGAACAGCGCGTGCCCAACAACCTGGCCGAGCTGGGCAAGAAGACGCTGCAGCCCGATGCCAACATCATCAAGCTGCCCAACATCAGCGCCTCGGTGTCCCAGCTCAAGGCGGCCATTGCCGAGCTGCAGGCCAAGGGCTACGCCCTGCCCGACTACCCGGATCAGCCCAAGGACGACAAGGAAAAGGAAATCAAGGCCCGCTACAACAAGTGCACCGGCTCGGCAGTGAACCCCGTGCTGCGCGAAGGCAACTCCGACCGCCGCGCCCCCAAGGCCGTGAAGGAATACGCGCGCAAGAACCCGCACAGCATGGCCGAGTGGAGCCAGGCATCGCGTTCGCACGTGTCGCACATGCACGCGGGCGACTTCTACCACGGTGAAAAGTCCATGACGCTGGACCGCGCCCGTGATGTGAAGATGGAACTGATCACCAAGAGCGGCAAGGCCATCGTCCTCAAGCCCAAGGTCAGCCTGCTCGACCGCGAAGTGATCGACAGCATGTTCATGAGCAAGAAGGCGCTGCTGGAGTTCTACGAGAAGGAAATTGAAGACGCCCGCAAGACCGGCGTGATGTTCTCGCTGCACGTGAAGGCCACGATGATGAAGGTGTCGCACCCCATCGTGTTCGGGCACTGCGTGAAGATCTTCTACAAGGACGCGTTCGCCAAACACGCCAAGACCTTTGAAGAGCTGGGCGTGAACGTGAACAACGGCATGGTCGATCTGTACAGCAAGATCGAAACCCTGCCCCAAAGCCAGCGCGACGAGATCAAGCGCGACCTGCACGCCTGCCACGAGCACCGCCCCGAACTGGCCATGGTCGATTCGGCCAAGGGCATCACCAACTTCCACTCGCCCAACGACATCATCGTGGACGCGTCCATGCCCGCCATGATCCGCAACGGCGGCAAGATGTGGGACGCCAACGGCCGCCTGAAGGACGTGAAGGCCGTGATGCCCGAATCGACCTTTGCCCGCATTTACCAGGAGATCATCAACTTCTGCAAATGGCACGGCGCGTTCGACCCCAAGACCATGGGCACGGTGCCCAACGTGGGCCTGATGGCCCAGCAGGCCGAGGAATACGGCTCGCACGACAAGACCTTCGAGATCCCTGAAGACGGCGTGGCCAACATCACCGACCTGGCCACGGGCGAAGTGCTGCTGTCCCAGGACGTGGAAGCCGGCGACATCTGGCGCATGTGCCAGGTCAAAGACGCCGCGATCCGCGACTGGGTGAAGCTGGCCGTCAACCGCGCCCGCAACTCCGGCATGCCCGTGGTGTTCTGGCTCGACTCGTACCGCCCGCACGAAAAGGAACTCATCACCAAGGTGAAGATGTACCTGCACGAGCACAACACCGTCGGCCTCGATATCCAGATCATGAGCCAGGTGCGTGCGATGCGCTACACGCTGGAGCGCGTGATCCGTGGCCTGGACACCATCAGCGCCACCGGCAACATCCTGCGCGACTACCTGACTGACCTGTTCCCCATCATGGAACTGGGCACCTCGGCCAAGATGCTGTCCATCGTGCCGCTGATGGCCGGTGGCGGCATGTACGAAACGGGCGCGGGCGGCTCTGCGCCCAAGCATGTGCAGCAGCTGGTGGAAGAAAACCACCTGCGCTGGGATTCGCTGGGCGAGTTCCTGGCGCTGGCCGTGTCGCTGGAAGACCTGGGCCTGAAAACCGGCAACACCAAGGCCAAAGTGCTGGCCCAGACGCTGGACGCCGCCACGGGCACGCTGCTGGGCAATAACAAGAACCCCTCGCCCAAGACCGGCCAGCTCGACAACCGTGGCAGCCAGTTCTACCTGGCCCTGTACTGGGCGCAAGAGCTGGTCGCGCAGACGGACGACGCCGAACTGGCCCAACTGTTCGCCCCGCTGGCCAAGCAACTGGCCGACAACGAGCAGACCATCGTGGCCGAGCTGGCGGCCGTGCAGGGCGCACCCGCTGACATCGGCGGCTACTACCTGCCCGACACCGCCAAGCTGGACGCCGTGATGCGCCCCAGCAAGACGCTGAACGAAGCCCTCAAGGCTGTGGCCGCCTGAATCAGACCCCAGCCGCTGCGGCCCTGAGTCGCAGTAGCACAAAAAAAGGCCCCGCTCTGCGGGGCCTTTTTTCATGGCGGGGCGGAAACTCCCGTACAAGCCAAACTACGGCCGCTCGCGGTCGGCTACACGGGTGTTCAGCGCAGCCGGCACATAGCCCGGCATGAAGGCGCAGCCCTTGCCAAACGGTGCCTCCATGCCTGCGCACTGCCGCGCAATGCCCTCGGGCGTGGGCTTGTCGCCCCCGTCCACCCAGCGCAGCAGCGCCGTCATGAGCGTGGGGTAGGTCGGGTCGCTCAGGTAGCTGTGGGTGTTGTGCTGGGTAAAGGTTTGCACCAGGCGCTCCGCGCTGCCGCCTTGCGCCATGGTGACCTTGAAGGCCGCGTCCAGTTCAACGAAGGCCGTAGGGTCGTTCACGCCTTTGACGGTGAGCACGGGCACGGGGATGCGGCCGGTCAGGTCCGTGTCCTGCGCGAAGCGGGCTACGGCAGCGGGGTCGGCGCGGTAGCGCAACACTGCGGCGTTCAGGGCTGCATCGTCGGGCGAGCCCCGATACAACACACCCCGGTTGCCAAACGGGCTGACGCCGCCCGTGCGGTGCTGCACCACGTCGCGGAAGTGGAAGGTGGCCCAGTTCATGTGGCCCTGGATAGAGCTGGCCGGGATATGGAGCACGTCCACCAGGGTCTGGACCTTGCGCTGCTGCTCGGGCGTACGTTCTGCCACAGGCTTGTTCAGGGCCAGGCATTCGTTCAAACGCAAGGCCAGGTCGGCCTGCATCATCACGGCATCGCTTGGCAGCCCGATGTGGAGTGGGTAGGCCGCCTCGGTGGGACGGGGGTGGTTGTGGCACAGGTACTGGTAGACCACGCGCAGGTCGGTGCGAAAGTCGTACGAGCGTGTGCCACCTGCCAACACGCCGCTGGTCAGCAGCACGGCGTCGTAGGGCCGTTTTCCGTCGGCGGTGGTCTGGAACATCTCGGCCCCCTTGGCCGCCACGCTGGCGCCCCACGACTGGCCGTGCAGCACAGTGCGCTGCGGCTGCGCCACGTGCTGCACGAAGATCTGCCGCAAGCGTTCGGTGTCCTCAGCCGCTGCGCGCACTTCCACCCCGCCCTGGCGGAAGGTGCTGCCCGCCCAGGCATACCCGGCACGCACCATGATGGACCAACGCCCCAGGTCCTCTACCGAGCGCTCCATCTTGGGCGCGCCCAGCGCCGGGCCGCCGTGGACATGCAGCACCAGGTGGCCGTTCCACTGCTGCGGCATGGCGATGAGGTAGTAAGCGCCTGCAGAGTCCTTGCCCGACAAGCAGCGGGCAATGGGCGCCAAATCCTGGGGGCAAGGCGTTGCGGTGGGTGCTGCCTCTGCCACCGCGCGCGGTTGGGTGGCAACCGGGGCACAAGCGGCAAGAACGGCCGCCGCCAGGGTGGCCGGTACGGCCACGGTCCAGCGCGGCCAGGCGCAAATCTGCAGCAAAGCAGTCATGGGAAAAGTCTCCGTTGAAATGATCGTGGTTATAGAAAGCTCCCGCGCATCGTAGAAACGGGGTTTCGATACGTCAAATAGGACCATCGACCATCTCCGATACGATTTGCATATGAAGCCAATCCCTGCGCCATCGCACCGCTGACATGGACATCCGCCAGCTCCGTTACTTTCTCGCGGTCGCAGAGGCCGGGCACATGACCCGGGCCGCCGAGCAACTGGGCATGGCCCAGCCACCGCTGAGCCAGCAGATCAAGGCGCTCGAAAACACGGTAGGCATGACTTTGTTCAAACGCCATGCCAAGGGCGTGACGCTGACCGAAGCGGGCCGCGCGCTGCAAGCCGATGCCACACGACTGGTGCACGACTTCGATGCCTTGCACAGCCGCATGCGGTTGCTGGCCGAGGGCAAGACTGGGCGGCTGGCCATTGCGTTCACGAGTTCGGCCGCGGCCCACGAGTTCACACCGTTTGCACTGCGAGCGTGCCGCGCCCGCCACCCGGGCCTGATGCTGGAGATTGGCGAGAACAATGCCGCCGAGATCACCGAGGCCGTGGCCGATGGCCGCCTGCACTGTGGCTTGCTGCGGGTGCCGGTGGCACAGCCTGCGGGCCTGGTGTTCGACACGCTGCAGCACGAGCCCGCCATGGTGGCGCTGCCCATCGACCATCCGCTGGCACAGCGCCAGCGGCGCGGAAAGCCACTGCCCATTCGGATCACTGACCTGGAGGGTGAGCCCTTGATCCTCGTGCGCCGTCCGGGCGCGCCGGGTTTGTACGCCAACCTGCTGGCGCTGTGTGCCGAACACGGCGTGCGCCCCCGCGTGGTGGCAGAGGTGGCACGCATGCTCACCAACCTCAACCTTGTGGCCGCTGGCAACGGGCTTTCGGTGGTGCCATCCTCCATGCTGGGGGTGCACCCTCACGCGATTGCCTATCGGCCCCTGGTGGACAGCGGGCGGCTGGACGTACCGCTCACGCTGGTCTACCGCGCAGACGACAACGTGGGTGCCACGGCCACATTCACCGCTCTGCTCCACACGCTCGCCAAAGAGCGCGGGGACGGCGGCGGCTAGTGGCCCTGCAGCGCCGCAGCTGCGACGAATCGGGTGCTCAGTATTGCCCCATGTAGTCGCGTTTGCCCAGTTCCACACCGTTGTGGCGCGCAATGGCGTAGGTCGCGTTCACGTGGAAGAAGAACTGGGGCAGGCCGTAGTGCAGCAGGTAGTGTTCGCCCACAAACTGCTTTTCGCGCGGTGTGCCTGGCTGGATGGTGATCTGGCGCGTGGCGGCATCAGCAAACGCAGCCTGCGGCAGGCCCTCGATGAACGCCAGCACCGTGCTGATGCGTTCGTTCAGGTCGGCAAAACCGGGGCGCTCAGCGTCGGGGAAGGATGGCACCTCCACCCCGGCCAGGCGCGCGGCCACGCCCTTGGCAAAGTCGCAGGCAATCAGCACCTGGCGCGCCAGGGGGAACATGTCGGGGAACAGCCGCGCCTGCAGCAGCGCGTCCGGCTCGATCTTGCGGGCCGTGGCATGGGCCTCGGTCTTGGCGAGCACGTCTTTCAGGGAGCCCAGCATTTGGCGGAAGACGGGAATGCTGGCGTTGTAGATGGGGTGGGTCATGGGGTGTCCTGGAAATGGTGTGAGGCAGCAGCAGGGGCCCCTTGTTGCCCCATCGCCGGGCCGCATTGCAACACACCCCACCCAGGCTTGCAGCTGAAAGGTCAAGCAGGCCGCGACTGGGCCAGTGCAATGGCCGCCTGAATCGCTGCGCGGGCCTGGGGGCTGTTCTTCCAGCAGGTGGAGCCCACCATGGCCGAGGCCGTGGAAACAATGTCCAGGGCATTGGCCTTGCCCAGATGCGCCAGCGATTCATAGCCCATCTGCTCAAGCCGGGCGACGACGGTTGGCCCCACGCCCTTCACATTGAGCAGGGCACGGCGTTCTTCGATAGGAAATGGCATGGTCCGAGTATGCAGGGGACAGGCCAACCCGGCGGGCGTGCCCGTCAAACGTCCAGCGTCCTTCAGGCCGCCGTCGCCAAGGGCCTGGCAGCCCGTGCCGCAACCCCCACCCCCACGAGCGCCGCCGACACCACGCTCAAGCCCAGGGTCAAGGCCGAGCCGTAGAAGATGCCCGCCGTCATGCCGTGGTCCAGCATGGCGCCGAACACCGGGGCCGCCAGGCAAAAGCCCAGGTCCAGCCCCGAATACACCGTGCCATACACCCGGCCCGTGGCGCCGGGGGGGGCGGCACGCTTGATCAGCATGTCACGCGATGGGCCAGCCAGGCCCGTGCCCAACCCAGCCACCGAGGCCACCACCAGCGCCGCCATGCCTGGCAGCAGCCCGGACGCCACCACCACCAGCAGCGCGGCCGAGCCGAGCAGGCACACCGAAATGATCTTCTCCAGCCGCTGCACACGCCCCACCAGAAAACCGCCCACCAGCATGCCCGCCGCGCCGCACAGCATGTAGCCCGTGACCACCATGGCCGTCACGCTGAGCGGCAGGCCGTACATGGACTGCAACGCCGGGCTGGCAAAGCTCTGGATGGCGCTGAGCGCGCAGGTGCTCCAGAAGAAGAACGAGAAGCACAGCCACACCGACGGCAGCTTGAGGAAGGCCATGGGGTGCTCGGGCTTCGCCGCCGCGGCGCCGCCCTTGACCTGATGCGCCCAGGCGCCTTGGCGGTCGTCAATAGCGTCACGGTTCCACACCATGATGGCCAGCACCGCGAGGGCCAGCACCGCACCACACAGACAGGCCGTGCGCCACGAGCCCGTGGCCGTGGCAATGCCCGCCATGAACACCGGCGCCGTGGCCCAGCCCAGGTTGCCGCTGATGCCATGCACCGAAAAGCCGTGCCCCAGGCGCTGTGGCGACACGCGTTTGTTCAAGATGGTGAAGTCCACTGGGTGGAACGGCGCGTTGCCCAGCCCGGCCAGTGCCGCTGCCAGCAGCAGGCCCGTGTAGCCCTGCGCGGTGCCCGCCGCCAAGCCTGCGGCCGCAAAACTAGACAGCGCAAAAAACATCACCGGCCGCGCGCCCACACGGTCCACCAGAAAGCCCGACAGCGCCTGGCCCACACCCGAGATCACGAAGAACACCGACACCAGCAGGCCCAGCTCGGAATAGCTGAAGCCGAACTCACCGATCAGCCACGGAAACAGCGGCGGCAGCAGCATGTGAAAGAAGTGCGAGCTGCCGTGGGCCAGGCCGATGAGGCCGATGGTGCGAGCGTCCTGCCGCAGGGGGACGGGGTTGGCAGTGGTGGCGGCGCTGGCGCCGGAGGTGGAAGCAGTCATGGGCTTGATCTTAGGCAGCATGCCCTCGGCAGGTTTACGATAGACGGCCAATTTCTATCGCAAACATGCCAAACCCGCCCGCCAGGCCCTCCACGCCTGCCTCACACCCCTCGCCCCCCGAACCGGCGGCGGAACAACACTTTGCCGCCGAGGTGGTGCCGCGCCCCAAGCCCGGAAGGTCGCGCGAGCTGTCGTACGTGGACTCGCTCACGCCCGAGCTGTTTGTGCCCACCACCGCCCGCCCGGTGCGCGCCAAGCTGCGCTGGCTGGCCGCCGACACGCAGGTGATGCCCCACAGCCACCCCTGGGCGCAGGTGGCGATCTCGACCACGGGCGTGATCCGGCTCACGGTGAACCACGGCACCTACATCGTGCCGCCCTCGCGCGCGCTGTGGATTCCGCCCGGCGTGGAGCATGCCGTGACCATGGTGGAAGACGCCGACCTGCGCACGCTGTACTTTCACCAGCCCCGGGGGCGCTGCGGCCCCGGCGTGCCGCGCGATCAGGAAGACGCCTGGCGCCAGTGCCGCGTGCTGGAGGTGTCCGACCTGCTGCGCGCCCTGGTGCGCGAAATGCCCACCGCGCCCGATGGCGGCCAGGCCCCCACGACCGCAGACCTGCGGCGTGAGCAGCACCTGAGCGCCCTGGTGCGCGACGAACTGGCCCGCGCCGCCGCCGTGAAGCTGGGCGTGGACCTGCCGCAGGACAAGCGCCTGCGCCACCTGTGCGAAGCCGTGCTGGCCGACCCCACGCGCCACGAAACCCTGACCGACTGGGCGCAGGACACCGGCGCCAGCCCCCGCACCGTGGCCCGCCTGTTCCGCTCCGAACTGGGCAGCACCTTCACCCAGTGGCGCCAACAGGTGATCCTGGCCAAGGCCGTGTCGCTGGCCGCCGGGCGCATGCCCATGGGCCAGATCGCCGCCGAACTGGGCTACAGCCCGAGCGCGTTCAGCGCCATGGTGCGTAAGTCGGTGGGGCAGCCGCCGGGGCGGTTTCTGGGGCAGCAGCAACCGGCGCAGGGCATTGCCTGAATTGCCGTGGGATGTCGATGCCCTGCGCGCCGCACCGGGCCATTGCACTGAGCCCGTTTCGGTAGAGATTTGAACGAAATTGGGCCCTGACGCTTGATGGTATTGCGCAAACAGCTATAAAAATAGTAGCAATCTGATGCCCAAGTGCCTGCAATGCCCTCGCAGTGCCGCTAAGGTGGCGGCACATCTCCCCGCGCCGCATACACCCATGACCACCACCCCACCCCCTCGCACCCTCCACAGCTACGAGCCCCGCCAGGGCCACGGCCTGCCGCACGACCCGTTCAACGCCATCGTGGGGCCGCGCCCCATCGGCTGGATTGCCACACAAAGCGCCGCGGGCGCGACCAACCTGGCGCCCTACAGTTTCTTCAACGCCTTCAACTACGTGCCGCCCATCGTGGGCTTTGCCAGCATTGGCTACAAGGACACGGTGCGCAACGTGCAGGAGACCGGCGAGTTTGTGTGGAACCTGGCCACGCGCGACCTAGCCGAGGTGATGAACCAGAGCTGCGCCGCCGTGCCACCCGAAGTGAGCGAGTTCGACCTGACCGGCCTCACGCCCCTGCCCTCCACCCGCGTGCGCCCGCCGCGCGTGGCCGAAAGCCCGGTCACCTTTGAATGCCGCAGCACGCAAATCCTGCAGCTGCAGGGCGTGGATGGCGCCAAGGTGGACACCTGGCTGGTGCTGGGCGAGGTGGTGGCCGTGCACATCGACCAGGCGCTGCTCAAAAACGGCGTGTACGACACGGCGAACGCAGGCCACATCCTGCGCGGCGGGGGCCCGGCCGATTACTTCACCGTGGGGCCGGAGCAGCTGTTCAAGATGTACCGGCCCCGGTAGCCCGTGCCGCTGCTCAGCCTGCAGCGGTGTTCTGCACCAGATCCATCGCAAACCGACCGTGGCCCACGGACCAGTCGGAATAGTCGTTCTCGTGCATGAAGATGAACACGTCGGCAGGAGCCACGTCCGCCGTGGCCTGCAGGTTGCGCGCGATGGCGGCGTAGAGGGCGCGCTTCATCGCATCGCTGCGTCCGCGCCGCAGCGTGATCTCGACCACCACCACGCGGTCGGAGCGCGCCACGCCGTTGAAAGTGCGGCTGCAGGCAAATTCGCCAGGGGCGTAGCCCGCCACCATGTTGAACAGCTCGTCCGGCGGCATACCAATGGCGTCCACCAGCGCTTGGTGGATGCCTTGCACGATGGCATCGCGCGTGGCGGCGGGGGTGTCCTGCGGAACGTTGGTGCGGATAAATGGCATGGGTTCGTCCTATGTTCTCTTGAATCAAATAGAAAAATTGAAATGAACAGCGGCTGGCTTTCAAGTGATTCAAGCCTTATCGCCCATCAATCAACCGATTGTTGCTATCAACTTGGTCTCTGAAAAGCGATGATTTGGCTGTTTTTATGTGCTCTAAAATCACATAAATGAGTCACCGCTTGCCCCCACTGAGTGCCCTGCGTGCGTTCGAGGCTGCCGCCCGGCTGGGCCGCATGACGGCGGCGGCGGACGAGTTGTCGGTCACGCCCGGCGCCATCAGTCGGCAAGTGCGCCAACTGGAGCAGCACCTGGGTGTTGCCCTGTTTGACGGCAGCAAGGCGCGCCCCACCCTCACCCCGGCAGCGCACGTGCTGCAGCCGGTGCTGACCAACGCCTTTGCCCACATCGCCGATGCCGTGCGCGAGGTCAGCGACCCCAGCCGGGGGCCGCTGGACGTGGCCTGCTTCAGCACCTTCACCGTGAAGTGGCTGATCCCCCGGCTGTTCGACTTCCAGGCGCAGCACCCGGGCATCGAAGTGCGCCTGCGCACCACCGACGCCGACACCGGTGCGGGCCGCATGCACGGCGACCTGGCCATCACCGCCGAAGAGGCGACCGGAGCGCGGGATGCGAACAAGGAACGGCTGTTCCCCGAGCACCTCGGCCCGGTGCTGAGCCCCGAACTGGCGCAGCGGCTGGCGCTGCACCAGCCCGCCGATCTGGCCGCCCCGGCCCTCGCGCCCCTGCGCCTGCACACCCGCACGCGGCGCAACGCCTGGACCATGTGGGGGGCTGCGACGGGTACTACCGTGCCCCTGCCCCCGCCTTCACAGACGGGGCCCGAGTTTGAGCACTACTACTTCACGCTGGAGGCCGCCGTGCGCGGGCTGGGCATTGCCGTGTCCCCCTGGCATTTGGTGATGGACGACGTACAGGCGGGCCGGCTGGTGGCACCGCTGGGTTTTGTGGCCTCTGGGTATGACTACGTGGTGCGCCGCCGCACCAGCGGTCCGCTGCCCCGGCTGGATGTGTTTTGCGACTGGCTGCTGGCGCAGGCTGCAGCGACACCGGCACCACCTGGTTGGCAGCAGTTGGACTGATGCCAGGTTGGCCGCTGCGTTCGCCATGGCGCTGTATAGCTTGATGGCGACCCGAGGTTATGCCATCAAGGACTTGCTCATGTAGACGGTGACGCCACCCATGAAAGGTTCCTCGCGATCCACCACGAACCCTTGTCGGAGGTACAGACCGACATTCGACTCAAACAGCTTGTTGGTGAAAAGCCGAACCCCTTTGAGTCGCAGCCCCAACGCCGTGTTCTGCGCGTGATCCAACAGAATACGGGCACAGCCACAGCCCTGAAAAGATGGTGCGACTGCAACGTTTTCAATGAGCAACCATTCTGGCTCCGGGATCATCTCAATCAGCGCTGCAAGGCTGCCCTCCATCTCCAGCAGATCAATCAAGTGCTCTCTGACGGCCAATTCGTAATTGGCCTTCATGGGAAGCGGCTCGCGCCCGATCACCGGAATCCACTTCGCATAGGCGGCGTGAGTCAGCGATCTCACGGCCACCGCGTCCTTCTCTGCCGCTCGCCTGAATTGGAAGTTCATAGTGCAAAGTCTATGGCAGTCAACGAGCAGCCCACGGTCGATAACACTTGCGTGCGCACCCCGGCAAGTCGATCGCGCGTTTGCTGAGCGCCCACCATACGGTTTGTGCAAGCTCTGGCCGAACGGTAGCGGGATTCATCACGGAACCGGATGAGGCGCGACGACAGGCGTCGGGAACCGAGCCTTACCGTACGGACATCACGGCGACCGCAACAGCGGCCCGCACAGGCCAGAGGCGGGCGCTCGTGCCCACTGCTCGGTCCAGGCCCACAGCTGCTGCACGCCATCCACACCGGGGCGCTGCAGGCCGTGGTCGGCACCGTCGATGCGCCGTGCGCAATAGGGCACGGTGCGCAAGGAGGCCAGCTCTGCAAAACGCTCGTAGGCAGCAAGGGGCACCAGCGCATCGTCGGCGCCCCACACCTGCATCAGCGGCCAGGGGCTTCGCAGCAGCGGCAGGGTCAACGGCCAGTTGCGCAGGTCACGCCAGTAGCCCAGGCTGCGCCCCTGCACCACCACAGTGTCGGGCGGAGCCCCCGCCACGATCTGCGACAACGCGGCCCAGTCGGCCTCCGCGCCCAGGCGGTGGGCCTGCAGCGCGCCTGCCTCCTGCGGGTCGATCCCGCTGGAGCCGATGAGCACCAGGCCCGCCAGGTGCGGCACCTCGGGGGCCAGGGCGGGCAGCAGCTCCGCACCTTCGGAGATCCCCACAAGCAACTGCGGCACCGCCGGTTGCCCCTGGTGCTGCTGGGCATCGGCGCGCAGCGCGGCGCGTGCGTGTGCGAGCCAGGTGGAGTGGCGGTCTTGCAGCACAAACCGGTGGGGGCAGTCGGCAGGCTTCGTCTGTGACTGGGGGGCCACCCCTGGCTTGTGCAGCACCAGCACCTGGGCGTGCAGCAGGCCCGCAAAATAGCGGCCCGCAATCGGTCCCATGCCCGCGCAGCCCGAGCCGGGGATAACGATCACGCGGTAGCGCAGCGGTGCGGTGCGTTCGCCACGCTGCAGGGCCTGGAGGGTGGCGCCGCCAACGCCGGGCAAGGTCTGCAGTACAAAACCTGCTGTGTCCTGCACCGTGGCGGGCGCCTCTGGGTCTGCCGATACGAAAGGGATGGCCTCACCCGCGACCGGTTGCGCGGCCGAGCACCCGGCCAACACAAAGGCCAAGATGCCAGACGCAAAAAAGGCCAGCAGAACGCTGGCCTTGGAGAGGGGCCGCATCGCGCAAGCGATGGCCCGCAAGGGCTGGTGGTGCACAGCGATGCGCACTGCGGCTTACTTGAGGATCAGCACCTGCTCGGGCTGCTGCGGCTGCGGCACAGGCATGGGCTGGCCGCCCTGCTGGTACACCACGGGTGGACGCACGCCGCGCGCCAGGTTGGCGTCGGTGTAGCCCAGCTGCACGGCGAGCTGCTGGTACACGTCCTGTGCCAGCGACAGCGAGGTTTCACGCATCACCTTGGCCCGGTTGGGGGGCGCAATATCGCCACGGATCGACAGGATCTTGGTGTCGTTGCCCTCGCCCTGGGCGGAGAACGCGGCCTTGATCTCGTAGGTCTTGGTGTTGATGAGCGAGAAGTCGGTCAGCAGCTGCAGGCCATACTGGCGCGTGGCACTGGTGGTGCCTTGCAGGGGCGAGAGCGCATCGGTGAACTCGATGCTGGACACCACGCCAAACAGCACGTAGTCGGCGCCGTTGAACTCACCCTTCTTGATGCGGGTGATCACGTCGTTGACCTGGGGCTGCGCCTGGGGCGTGGCCATCTTGCCGCCCTGCACCTGGTTGAGCACCTGCTCGGCCTTGGAGGGCTGGGGCTTGCCCGCATCAAAGCCCTTGCCCTGCACCAAGCGGAAGTACGTGCCCTGCAGGATGGCGCCCTTGATGTCGTTGGTGTAGCCACCCAGCTCGCGCTGCTCGATGTAGCTGTAACGACCCGCCACGTAGGTGCCGCTAGCCTGCTCTGACGCCTGCATGGACTGCTGGCCCGAGTACGAGCCCCCGCCGCCATACATACCGTGGCTGTGGCTACCGCCCTGGCTGCCCTGCGCGCTCATCTGGCTGCTGCGCTGGTAGGTACCGGCCAGGAAGTATTCGGACACGCGCTGGGCGTAGGCCAGGTCGGTCACGGCGATCTTGGGCGCCGCGCCGGGCTGCTGCGCCTGGGCGCCCGTGCCCCAGGCCATGGTGGTGGCGGCGATCACGGCCAGGGCCGTGTGGAGGGTGATTCTGCGTTGCATGGTGTGCTCCTTGGAAAAGATCAGCGCTTGCTGGTCTTCCGGATTTCCTTTTCGTCCTGCCACTCGATCGTGCCTTCCTGCACATCAAACAGCTTGAGCGTGAACTTGTAGTACACGTCCTTGGTCGCATTGTTCTGCTTGACGATGCTGGTCAGCTCGCCTTCCATGCTGTACTTGGCGGCCGTCATCTGGCCGACCTTGGCGGTGGTGCCTTGCTTGTACAGACCGCTCTGGTTCTGGCGCTGCAGCTCATCCACCCCGGCCTGCATCTCATTGATGGAGCGCACGAAACGCACCTTGCCCGACTTGACCAGCGAGGTCTGGATCGAGTTCATCACGTTGGTGGTGTCGATGTACTCGCTGGTCTTGTTTTTCACGGTGGAGATCGTCACCGTGGGGCGGCCCTGGAAGATGCCGGTTTCGAGCAAGCCGCCGGTCATCTTCTCGGCAATCATCTGCAGGTCGGTGGAGCCGAACTCGTTGGTCACCAGCTCGACCGCCTTGGCGTCGCCGTAGTTGACCTGGCGGTCAAAACGCACGGTGGGCGAAGACAGGTTCTGGCAGGCCGACAGAGCCAGGGTGCTGGCTGCGAAGGCCAGGATGAGCGCGCTGCGCTGGATGGTGTGCTTGGTCATAGTTTTCAACTCCTCACTCAACAATTTCGAGGGGGCGGCGCCGTTCAGCGCGGCTCCACGTTCATTTCCAGGCGCAGATCGACAGCGGCACTGGTGGGCGCGACGCTCTTGACGGTCTGCTGGCCCAGGCCGAGCACGCTCATCTGCTTCCAGGACTCGCCATCGCCCACCTGGTTGCCCACGTTGTCCAGCCACTTGAAGCGGTAGAACACGGTACGGTCGGTGCGGCCCATGTTGGCCATGTCGGCCTGCACCACCAGGATGTCGTTCTTGCGCACGATGCGCATCTCGCGCACGGCGATGCTGTTGGCTTCGCCACGCAGCGCCACCTTGGAGGCCACGGCCAGCGGGGTGGCGGGGTCGTGCAGCTGGGCGCGGGCAGCGGTGGCCAGGGTCATCGCGAGGACCGCGCACGCAACGGCGGGTGCGGCGGCGGCAAGGGCAAAACGGGTTCTCATGCCAGAGGCTCCTTGAAAATGGGACATGTTCGGTTTCAGTTCTTGGCGGCAGGCGTGGCCGAGGTGGACTTGACCGCCGACTTGGGCACCGAGCGCGTGCGGGTGGTGGTGGTCGTCGTCGTCGTGCGCACGGTGGTGGCAGGCTCTGCGGCGGGCTGCGGTGCCGCCGCCACGGTGGGCAGCTGGCCCAGCATGGCCACATCGCCGATCAGCACGCTGTTGTCATACATGCGCAGAGGCACCAGGGCGTACTGGCCGTCGATCTTGATCGGCTGGGGCAACTGGCGGCCATTGATGGTGACGGTGTGCTCGCCAGGGGGCAGGTAGCCACGGGCCACATACACGCGGCCCGGCAGCATGCGCCACAAGCGGTCGTCCGCCTGCTCGGTGGCCACCGAGGCGGCAGCACCAATCAGGCCGCCAATCAGGCCGCCACGCTTTTGCAGCTCGTTTTGCAGCACGCCCTTGGCCACGGCGCGGGTGAAGCCACGCAGCACCATGCCGGGCATTTCGTCCTTGAGCGCACGGCGGGCCATCACGTTCACATCCACCACGTTTTCCAACTTGAGGTCGGTGCCAGCCGCCGAGACCACCGTCAGGGGGGCGTCCTTGGAGGGATCGATCACCGGGTAGGAGATGCTGGCGGTGACCAGACCACGGCCGGTGGGCACAGGGATGGTGAAAGCCTTGGGCTTGCGTGCGGGGGCGTCACCCGCTTCGACGATAAAGAGCACGTCGGTCATGCGCTGGCGGCGCTTCCAGGTGAAGCCGGTGCGGTTGTCCAGGCCGCGCAGGCCTTCTTCCAGCACCGGGGTATCAGGCTTGAGCTCGATGGCCTTGCGGTAGCCGGGTGCAGCCAGGCCAGGCTCATTGAGCATTTCGTACAGAAAGCCGGCCAGGTAGTGGCTCAGGGCGTTGGAGTAGCCGTTCTTGAGGGCCAGCACCTCGGGGTCGTTGAGCGTCTCGACGGGGTAGCCGTTGAGTTCCTTGCCGCCGGACGTGGCGCCCTTGGACTTGGCTTCTTCTTCAGCCGCCAGGGTTTCCTTGGCGCGGAACTCGGCAATGATGGCTTCGCGCTCATGCGTGCGCTTGATGTCCACGCGGGCGTTTTCAAAATCACCCACAGCCATGCGGTTGAGCGCCAGGCGCGTGGTCAGCCACACCTTTTCATAGTCCTGGCCTTCATAGGTCTTGAGGCGTTCGCTGATGAGCGCAGCACCCACGGTGCCCATAAGCTTGGAAGGGTTGGTCTTGGCGGTTTCCTCCCATTCCTTGACCTTGTTGTCGGCCAACAGGAAGGCATTGGTGCTGTCGGGGTAGCGGCGGTCCATGCGCAGCAATTCGCCGCGTTCCATGTTGTAGAGCAGCGCCGTTTTTTCTTCTTCGGTCTTGGCCGTGCTCTCCAGGCTGGCCAGCGCGGCAGGGATGCCGCCACTGCGCCCAGCAGTTTGCATGTCGGTGGCCAGCTTGTCGTGGCTCTGCATGGTGGCGCAGCCGGTGAGGGCTGCGCTCAGCGCCAGGGCCCACAGCAGGCGCGGACGGAAACGGGTTGGGTGGGCGGTCATGGATGCTCCTTGCAGATCGGTCAATTGCTCACCAGAAACACCCCGCGCTCCCCGCGCGCAGCCGCGCAGCGGCCACCCTGAGGGTGGCGCGCTACAGATACGGCGTGCGTGGTGGAAATCCGGTCAAGGCGGGTGCTGGCAGCCCGTGCGCCCCCTCCCGGTGCGCATACGTGCTGTGTGCGGCCCCCTCTGGCTGTGAGTTTCTTGGTTGTTGTGTATGGGGTTGTAGCCAGCCGCGCAATGTAGCAAAAGCTTGTATCTTTTCTGTAACCGTGTGGGGCCCGCGACACGGACGGATACATGGACCCGCGCACTGAATGCATGGTGTGCATGTCATTTCTCCTGCTGCTGCGGCATGCGGTACAGCCACACAACCCTCCCACCGGGGGGTCGTAGCTGGGCGCTGGGCAGCCAGCCGGGCACCGCAAACTCCAGGCTCACCAGCCAGGCGCCGGGGGCCAGTTCGGCCTGGGCCTTGGCGGCCGCGCGGGCCATGCTCTCGGGCCGCTGGAACAGGTACACCATCTGGTAGGCGCTCCAGTCGGCCTTCCACATATCGGCGCGCCGCACCTGGGCCCAGGGGCAGCGCGAGGCGCACAGCAGGCGCAGCGGCCAGCTCCATTCCAGCCCGTTGAGCTGGGCTGCGGGGTAGGCAAGGCGCAGGGCCTTGAGGCCATCGCCCAGGCCACACCCGGCGTCCAGCACCCGTGCGCCCAGGGGCAAAGGCGCCTGCACCGCCAGGGCCTGCAGCGCATGGCGCGGTGTGGGAAACAGCGGCGCATCGCGCCACGCATTGAGCGGATAGACCAGCAACAGCAATACCAAGGGCACCAGCCACGCCCAGGTGGGCAAGCTGGCCGCACCGAGCAGTGCCAGCGACAGCGGAAAGCCCGCCGCAATCAGCCCGCGCCGCCACCAGCTGTCGCCCAGCACACTGGCCGCCGTACCCAGCAGGCAGGCGACCAGCAAGGCGGCCACAGGCGAGACCGCGCGCTGCAGCGCCACGAAGATCAGCCACGCGCACGCCCACGCAACCAGCGCGGGCAGGGGCCAGGGCATACGCAGGGCCAGCATGGGGGGTTCTCAACGGCCCAAAATGCCGCGCAGCAGATTGACGGGGTTGACTACGTTGCCTGCGTCCGTGCCACCGTCGCCAGCAGGCGGCTGGCCTGCGGGCGCACCGCCCATGCCGCTGGAATAAGCGCCTGTGCCGCCCGATGGTGCGCCGGGTGCCGCGCCCATGCTGCCACGGCGCCCTTGCATCTCCTCGCCCAACATGGCCATGGTGTGCGACTTGACGCGCACGCGCACGGCCCATTCGGGCTCCCACGCGGCCTTGGGGTCAGCTGGACGGGGCGGGTACACGATGTGGCTTTCGCCGCCGTAGGCCATCATGCGCAACATGGGCGTGGCATCGCGCCCACCGCCCGCAAAGATGCCCTGTGGAATGGCGCACTGCGTGGTCTCGGGCTGCAGCAGCACACGCTCCTTGAGCCAGCGGTCGATGGTGGCGGGCGACAGGTAGTCGAACAGGCCCATGCCCGTGTCGGGCGTCTCGGCGCTGGACCACATGATGAGGTCGTCCCCGCTTTGCGACATGGCATGCAGGTAGTAGGCGCGCGCATTGCGCACGGGCTGCCAGCTGGTGCCCATGCTGTCCTGCGGCTTGCCGGTGGTGCGCAGGTCGATGGCAGGCATGAGGTCTTGTGCCGCACCCAGCGTGAACTTCATGGACGCGGGCACGCCGTCGCCGCGCACCTGGTGTTCGCCCACCAGCGAGGCGTCACGCGACAGGCTCACCTGGTTGCGTTCGTTGGGGTACAGCGCGTAGGCCGGGCCCACGCGCGGCCCCCGGTCGGGCACGGCGCGGCCTGCAAAGGCCTGGGCATAGTCCGTGGACTTGGCGCGCGCCAGGTCGATCACGCGGGGCTGGCCCGCACGCACCGAGGCGCCACAACCCCAGTACAGCAGGATGCGGCCCTTGGGCTGGTGCTGCTGGTATTCCTGGGGCACCTCGCCCGGCTCAGTCTGGGTGGGCTGGGCACGGGGCGGGATCAGCGGAAGGGATTCACCCATGCGCATGCCAGGCGGTATGGCCTGGCTGGCTTCGACGCCAGGGCGCAGGCTGTTGTGCAAGGCGATGTCGATGACACGCGGAGGCATGATGGACATGGCACGGGCGTTGCCGTACGACGTATTGCCACTGCCCGCCCTGCCCTGCGCGCCGCCGCCCATGAGACCGCCGAGCATGCCGCCGCCACCGGGCAGGCTGTCCATCTCGGGCATACCCGCCATGGTGCCGGTGGAAACATCCATCCACAGCTGGACTTTTGGGGCTTTGGTGGTTTGGGCCTGGGCGCCCAGGCTGGCGATGCTCAGGCCAACGGCCAGGCAGGCGGGGGTCAGGACGAAGCGCAAAGAGGTCATGAGGGTCTGCTCCAGGAGATACATGGATCACCCGGCAAACCATCGTGGGCCACAAAGCGGCATCGTCGCCGCCCTGTGAAAAGGCCTTGCGGTCAACCCGGGTGTGTTGAACGCAGCGCAGTGTAGGCCCCGCAACGACGCATTTTGCCCGCGCAAGTTACTTGTGGAAACCGTTTGTGTGCGCTATTTCACGCAGTCTTGCGCGGCGACAGAACCGCACCCCGGACCAACGACCGGTCAGCCCCGTAGGCGATCGATCAAGCCGTTGAGCGCCTCCAGCGAACCAAACTGAATCGCCAGCTCGCCCATGTCCTCCACCCGGCCATGGCGTTTGACGCGTTTTTTGACGCGCACCTCGACCTCGGCCATGAGCAGGTCCGACAGTTCTTCTTCCACGCGCTTCAAGTCGCGCGACTTTTCCTTCTGGGGCTTTTGTGGCACCAGGCTGAACTCAGCGCCGATCTTCTTGACCAGCGCCTCGGCCTCGCGCACCGACAGCTTCTTGGCCGCGATCTGGTTGCCCGCCGTGATCTGCGCGGCGCGGTCCAGCGACAGCAGCGCGCGTGCGTGGCCCATGTCGATGTCGCCCGCCATCAGCATGGTCTGCACCGGCTCGGCCAGGTTCAACAGGCGCAGCAGGTTGCTGGCGGCGCTGCGCGAGCGGCCCACGGCCTGCGCGGCCAGCTCGTGCGTCAGGCCAAACTCCTTGACCAGGCGCTGCAGGCCATGGGCTTCTTCCAGCGGGTTGAGGTCTTCGCGCTGGATGTTTTCGATGAGCGCCATGGCGGCCGCCGACTCGTCGGGCACGTCGCGCACCAGCACCGGCACCTCGGCCAGGCCCGCCAGGCGCGAGGCCCGAAAGCGCCGCTCGCCCGCGATGATTTCGTACTTGCCCGCGTGCTCACCGCCCGTGAGGCGCCGCACCAGGATGGGCTGCATGATGCCCTGGGCCTTGATGCTTTCGGCCAGCTCGTACAGCGCGCCTTCGTCCATGCGCGTGCGGGGCTGGTACACGCCGGGCACCAGTTCGGACAGCGGCAGGCTGCTGGGCAGCCCGGCTTCGGCCGCCTGGGCCTGCTCCACTTTTTCTTCGACCTTGGGGCCCAGCAGGGCTTCGAGGCCTCGGCCGAGGCCCTTGGGTTTTTTGGTGACCATGAAATGCGTCTCGCGAAAGGGAAAAAGGAATGGGAAGAATCAGCGGTCGATGATGACCAGCGTGCCATGGCTGCCAGGCGCTACGGCGTGGGGGACACCTGCGGGCACGATGAACGCCTCGCCCGCCTGCACCTCGGTGACTTGTCCTTGCAGGTCCAGGCGCATGCAGCCGTCCAGCACCAGCAGCGCTTCGTCAAAGTCGTGCGATTCGTCGGGGTAGGCGGCGTCGTCCATGCGCAGCACCTTGACGTTGGCGCCCGCCGCCTGACCCACCACCGTGGAGTTCCAGGCGCGGGGCAGTTGGTCGGCGATGCTGGACAGCTTGATTTTTGACATGGGTCGGATCACTCAAGAGAAAGGGAGTGGGCGGCAATGGCCTAGCGGTTCACGCCGGTGGTGCCAGCCGCATCAACCAGCCATGCCCCTCGTCCCAATCGCCCAGGCCCGACTCGGCATTGATGTGGCCGCGCTCGCCGTAGTCGACAAAACGCGCACCCCAGGCCTGCGCCAGACCTTCGGCGCGCTCCAGGCTGCAATACGGATCGTTGCGGCTGCCCACCAGCACGGCAGGGAACGGCAGCAGCTGGCGCGCAATGGGTGCCCAGCCGTGGATCTGCGCGGCCAGGTCGGGGCGCTCCACATCGCCCGGCGCTACCAGCAGCGCCCCCACCACGCGGTGCGCGTTGGCCGAGTGCGCGGCCCACCAGGCGGTGAGGACACAGCCCAGGCTGTGGGCCACCAGCACCACGGGGCCGTCGGCATCGACCACGGTTTCCTCCAGCCGCGCGGACCAGTCGCCGCGCAGCGGGCGCATCCAGTCGTGCTGCTCCACGCGGTGGTAGCCGTGGCGGGCCTCCCACAGGCTTTGCCAGTGGCCGGGGCCGGAGTTCTGCCAGCCGGGTAGCAGCAGGGTGTTGGAAGCATTCATCACTATCAATTTAATAGCTATCAGCGCTTATATATCAAGCGCCAGGGGTCATTTTGGCCATGGAAGATGCTGCCGCAGGCATGGTTTGCACGCGCTCGACCATCTCCTGCGCAAACTCCACAAACGCCTGGCTGCCCTTGGCGGCCGGGTCGAACACCACACCGGGCAACCCGTAGCTGGGCGCCTCGGCCAAGCGCACGTTGCGCGGGATCACGCTGTTGAACACCTTGTCGCCGAAGTGGCCCTTGAGCTGGTCGCTCACCTGCTGCTGCAGGGTGATGCGCGGGTCGAACATCACACGCAGCAGACCGATGATCTGCAGGTCGGTATTGAGGTTGGCATGCACCTGCTTGATGGTGTTGACCAAGTCGGTCAGGCCTTCGAGCGCGAAGTATTCGCACTGCATGGGAACGATCACCCCGTGCGCGCTGCACAGGCCGTTGAGCGTGAGCATGGACAGCGACGGCGGGCAGTCGATGAGCACGAAGTCGTAGTCGCCATCGGCCTCGGCCAGCGCGGCCTTCAGGCGCTTTTCGCGGTGCTCCAGCGCCACCAGCTCCACCTCGGCGCCCGCCAGTTCGCGGTTGGCGCCCAACACCCAGTAGCCACACTTTTCAGACAACACGGCAGCCTCTTTGACCGAGGCGGACTCGAGCAGCACGTCGTACACCGTGAGGTCGAGGCTGCGCTTGTCCACACCCGAGCCCATGGTGGCATTGCCCTGCGGGTCCAGGTCCACCATCAGCACGCGCTGACCGATCTTGGCCAGCCCGGCGGCGAGGTTGACGGTGGTGGTGGTCTTGCCAACGCCACCCTTCTGGTTGGCAACGCAAAAGATCTTGGCCATGTGGGTGCTGCAGTTCGTGTAGTTTTATTTAGAGATGGCGAGCTTGATGCCAAAGCCGATCAGGAAGACGCCTGCGGTCTTTTCCAGCACGCGGCCGATGCGCGGGTTGGCGCGCATGCGCTCGGCCAGGTGGTGCGTGAGCAGCACGGCGGTCAGGCCATAGAGAAACGTCAATGCCGCCACGGTGGCCGCCATCACACCAAAGGTCAACAGGCCCTGGTGGCGCGCAGGATCGACAAACAGCGGAAAGAACGCCATGTAGAACACGATGGCCTTGGGGTTGAGCAAGGTGATGAGCCCCGCCTGCTTGAAGTAGTGGCGCGGCTGGATGTTGAGGATGGGTTGTGCCCCTGGCTTGGCAGTGAGCATCTTGAAGCCCAGCCACGCCAGGTAGGCCGCGCCCAGCCACTGCACCGCATGGAAGGCCGTGGGGTAGGTAGCCAGCAACGCCGCCACACCGGCCACTGCTGCCCACATCAACACCTGGTCACCCGCAATCACGCCCATGGTGGCCGCCATGCCGCCGCGAATGCCGCCCTTGCTGGTGGATGTGATGAGTGCCAGATTGCCGGGGCCTGGAATGAGCAGGAACAACACGATGGCGGCAACAAAGGCGCCGTAGTCTGCGATGCCGAACATGAACTCTCCCGGTGTGCTGGATGGGTGCAATGAGGGACGCACCCGAAGTGAGGAGCCGAGTTTACGCGAGCCCCCCGCCCCGCCCGCTGAAAAGTCGGTGCCCAGGGGTCAGGCGGGCTTCATCCAAATGATGCAGCGCTCGGCGTCGAGGCTGGGCACGGCAAGCTGTTCCACGTGAAACACCGAGACATCGGCAGGCAAGGCCGCGATTTCTTCCTCGGGGTGTTTGCCCTTCATCGCCAACCAGACCCCGTGCGGGACCACCAGCGCAGCGCGCGACCAGGTCACAAAGTCTGGCAGCGAGGCAAACGCACGGCAGCTGATGATGTCGAACGGGGTAGCCAACGTCTCGACCCGCGCATGCACGCCATGCAGGTTGCGCAGCTTCAGCGCCACCGCCGCCTGCTGGATGAAGGCCGCCTTCTTGCCCACCGTATCCACACAGCTCACATCCACCTCCGGGCAGCAGATGGCGAACACCACGCCGGGCAAGCCGCCGCCCGATCCGACATCGAGCAGCTTCACCGCTGCCACTCCACGCTCCTGCAGCAAGCCCGCCACGTGCCGACGCAGCGGCGCCACGGCGGCCAGACTGTCCAGCAAGTGGTGCGACATCATCTCCTGCGGGTCGCGCACGGCGGTCAGGTTGTAGACCTTGTTCCACTTTTGCAGCAGCGCCAGAAAGTCCATCAATTGGGTGATCTGTGCGTCGCTCAAGCCCAAGGCCAGGGCGTCCGCACCAGCCTGCAGCTGTTGGCGCAAGGTATCGTTGTTCACTGCCGCCATCACGCTGCCACTTCGCCTTCTGCCTTGGCAGGCAAAACCGGTGCCACGGCAAACTCCCTGAACCCACCCTTTTTCAAATGCACCATCAGCAGCGAGATCGATGCGGGTGTGATGCCCGTGATGCGCGAGGCATGGCCCAGAGTTTCGGGCCGGTGGCGGCTGAGCACCTGGCGTGCCTCGATGCTCAAGGCCGTGACCTGCATGTAGTCCAGGTCGGGTGGCAAGCGCAGTTTTTCAAAATGTGCGGCGCGTTCCACCTCGTCCTTCTGACGGTCGATGTAGCCCGAATACTTGGCCGCAATCTCCACCTGCTCCACCACAGGCTCGCTCAAGGGCCCCAGCGTTTCACGTGAAACATCATTGGACGCGTATTTACCGTCATCCATGGACATCAGGTTGGCGTAGCTCACATCCGGGCGGCGCAGCAACTCGAACAGGTTGTATTCGTGCTCGATGCTCTTGCCCAACACCCGCTCGGACTCCGCCGCAGGCAGGCTGCGCGGATTCACCCAGGTAGCTTTCAGGCGTTCTGTTTCACGTGAAACCGCATCGCGTTTGCGGCTGAAGGCGTCCCAGCGCGCATCGTCCACCAACCCCATGCGGCGCCCTGCTTCGGTCAGGCGCATGTCGGCATTGTCCTCGCGCAGCTGCAGGCGGAACTCCGCCCGGCTGGTGAACATGCGGTAGGGCTCGGTCACGCCCTTGGTGATCAGGTCGTCCACCAGCACGCCCAGGTAGGCCTCGTCGCGGCCCGGCAGCCACGCGGCTTCGCCACGGCATTGCAGCGCAGCGTTGATACCCGCGAACAGGCCCTGGGCCGCTGCCTCTTCATAGCCCGTGGTTCCGTTGATCTGCCCAGCAAAGAACAGGCCCTGGATCTGCCGCGTCTCAAAGCTGCTCTTGAGCGAGCGGGGGTCAAAGTAGTCGTATTCAATGGCGTAGCCGGGGCGCAGGATGTGCGCGTTCTCCAGCCCAGGCATGCTGCGCACCAGGTCGTACTGGATGTCGAACGGCAGGCTGGTGCTGATGCCATTGGGGTAGAACTCGTGCGTGGTCAGCCCTTCGGGTTCCAGAAAGATCTGGTGGCTGTCCTTGTCCGCAAAGCGGTTGATCTTGTCTTCCACACTCGGGCAGTAGCGCGGCCCCACGCCTTCGATCTTGCCGGTGAACATGGGGCTGCGGTCAAATCCGCTGCGGATGATCTCGTGCGTGCGCTCGTTGGTGTGGGTGATCCAGCAGGGCATTTGTTTCGGGTGCATGGCCGCCCCTCCGTACGCATGCGCCATGAAGCTGAACACCGGCACCGTGCCCTCGTTCACACCACCGGGCATGCCGTCGCCGGGCTGCTCGGTGCACTTGGAGAAGTCGATACTCCGCCCGTCCAGCCGGGGTGGCGTGCCGGTTTTCAGGCGTCCCTGGGGCAGCTTCAGCTCCTTCAGGCGCGCCGATAACGACACGGCGGGCGGGTCCCCTGCCCGGCCTGCGGCGTAGTTGTTCAGCCCCACATGGATCTTGCCATCCAGGAAGGTCCCGGCCGTCAGCACCACCGTACGGCTGCGAAAGCGGATGCCAACCTGCGTGACGGCGCCCACCACACGGTCCCCCTCCACCATCAGGTCGTCCACCGCCTGCTGGAACAGCCACAGGTTGGGCTGGTTCTCCAGCATGCGGCGGATGGCGGCCTTGTACAAAATGCGGTCGGCCTGCGCCCGCGTAGCGCGCACCGCAGGGCCTTTGGAGCTGTTGAGAATGCGGAACTGGATACCGCCCTCGTCCGTGGCCAGCGCCATGGCACCACCCAGTGCATCCACCTCTTTCACCAGGTGGCCCTTGCCAATGCCGCCGATGCTGGGGTTGCAGCTCATCTGCCCCAGCGTCTCGATGTTGTGGGTCAGCAGCAGCGTTTTGCTGCCCATGCGCGCAGCGGCCAGCGCGGCCTCGGTGCCTGCATGGCCACCGCCGACAACGATCACATCAAATTCCTGGGGGTACAACATGGGGTGCTCCGGGGCCGCGCGGGCCCGACATTCAAAACCGTCCGCCACCCTGCGATGGCCAGAGGATGGCCAGCCGCACGGGAGCGG
This sequence comes from Acidovorax benzenivorans, assembly GCF_028680575.1. Classification (GTDB taxonomy): domain Bacteria; phylum Pseudomonadota; class Gammaproteobacteria; order Burkholderiales; family Burkholderiaceae_C; genus Acidovorax; species Acidovorax benzenivorans. The sequence continues at coordinate 266,990 of NZ_JAPCKI010000001.1, forward strand.
GCTGCACCACCACCGGTCAAGCGAAGTGGCAGGGGTGCAAGGGAAAACCCACGATTTTCCCACCTTTGCATGCTTTTTGTGCAAAGCCCTGCCCGCAGCGCAACCGCCTCCTCCCTGCCCCGGCATCTGTTCCACGTGAAACAAACACCCGCCAATGCACAAGGAGGCGGCGGCAGCTTGCAGTATTCCTGCCCCGGCTTTGTGCTTCAATGGCCCGCATGACCCAACTCCTCATCTTTGCGGGCAGCACCCGCCAGCAGTCCTTCAACCGCAAACTGGCCCACGCCACCGCCGCCATCGCGCGCGACGCGGGCGCACAGGTCACGCTGCTGGAGCTGTCCGACTTCAACATCCCGCTGTACAACGCCGACCTCGAAGCCCAGGGCACACCGGCCGACGTGATCCGGCTCAAGGAGGTACTGTGGCAGCACCCGGCCTGGATCATCTGCTCGCCCGAGTACAACGGCAGCTACACCGCCCTGCTCAAGAACACCATCGACTGGGCCTCCAGCCCCGTCAAGGGCAACCCCGACTGGCAGGACGGTGGCAAGAGCTTTCGCGGCAAGGTCGTGGGCATGCTGAGTGCCTCGCCCGGCGCCCTGGGCGGCCTGCGCTCGCAAAGCCACCTGGCCCCCCTGCTCATCAACGCCGAATGCTGGCTGGCACCCAAGGCGTTTGCGCTGGGCTCGGCCGGCAGCGCGTTTGACGACAACGGCGCCCTCCTCCAGCAAACCCACAGCGACCGCGTGCGCGCCGTGGTGGACCAGGTGCTATGGGCGGCCAGCCGCCTGCAGCCCGCTGCCGGTCAATAAGTAAGGCGGCCTGCCCATGGACTGCCGCCCCGGCTGCGGCGCCTGCTGCACCGCCCCCTCGATCAGCTCGCCCATTCCGGGCATGCCGCTGGGCAAACCTGCGGGGGTGCGGTGCATCCAACTGGGGGACGATGCGCGCTGCCGCATCTTTGGGCAGCCGGAGCGCCCAGCGGTGTGTGGGGGGCTGATGCCGTCTGCCGAGATGTGCGGCACGAGCAACGCACATGCCATGCAGTATCTGGCGCGGCTGGAGTGGCTCACACAGCCAGGACCCAGCCTGTAGCCTGTCATGCGGGGGCGCACCTGCGCTGCACGCCAGGCACCGGCCGGGGCTCTCCAGCCTCGGCGGCCCCACGGCGAAAACGGTGGGCGCCCGTCGACACCCTTCACCCCCTTTCACCTGGCCCCAGCGTGAGTCCCGGGAGCATTGCAGGTGCTTCAAGGCACAAATAGGCCTCTAGCGCTAGTGCAACATGCGCCAGCAGCTATCAAAATAGTAGTCTGCAAGCAAGAGCGCTGTCACAAACCGCAGGCGTGCGCCGTCTGTGCTTCACTGAAAGCACTCCACCGCCTCCACCACCATGACAACCACTGCCGCCGACCCTTTCACCACCCTGCGCCCCCGCCTCTTCGGCATTGCCTACCGCATGCTGGGCGTGCGGGCCGATGCCGAGGACGTGCTGCAGGACGCCTGGCTGCGCTGGAGCCGCACCGACATCAACGCCCTACAGTCGGCCGAGGCCTGGCTGGTGACCATCGTCACGCGCCTGTCCATCGACCGGCTGCGCGCGCTCAAGGCCGAGCGCGAGGCCTATGTGGGCTGGTGGCTGCCCGAGCCGCTGGTGGAGCTGGATACGCAAACGCCCGAGTCGGCGGCCGAGCTGGCGGGTGAGCTGTCGGTGGCCTTCCTGTACGTGCTGGAGCGGCTGGGGCCCGAAGAGCGCGCGGCCTTTTTGCTGCGCCAGGTGTTTGACTATGACTACCCCGACATCGCCGCGCAGCTGGGCAAAACGGAGGCTAGCTGCCGCCAGATGGTGCACCGCGCCAGCGAGCGCGTGCAGCAGGCGCGCACGCGCTTTGAGGTGCCGCAGGCAGTGCACCACCAGCTGCTGCAACGCTTCATGAACGCCGCCCAGAGCGGCGACCGCTACGCCATCCAGGCCCTGCTGAGCGAAGACGCCCAGCTCATCGGCGACGGCGGCGGCATCGTGCCCTCGTTCCCCAAGCCGCTGGTGGGGCCGTTTCGCATCACCAACCTGTACTGGGCGCTGTTCCGCCGCCTGGGTGCGCAGGTGGTGTACCGCATGGTGCTCATCAACGGCGAGCCGGGCCTGCTGCGCTACGTGGACGGGCGCATCGAGTCGGCCCAGGCGTTTGTGACGGATGGCGAGCACATCGTGGCCATCTACACCGTACGCAACCCGGACAAGCTGGCGAGCATCCCGGCCACGCTGTCGCAATGACTGAATGGCGCCGCTCGCCCAAGCCACCGCGCGCGGGCGGCTGAAAAAACACAGGCGCCCTGTCACAACCCGGCAGGGCGCGGCGTCTTGAAGGGTAGGAAGACGGCAACACACGCACGCCGTCTTTCACACCCGTGTTCAACCCATTGCCATGACCCAGGAGTTCTCCATGTCACAACACAGCGCCCGCCTGCCCTACCACCAGCTCTCGTCCAAGGCCTTCATGGGCCTGGTCAACGTCTCTGAAACCATCAAGAAAGGCCCCCTGGGCACACGCCTGGCCGAGCTGGTCTTCTTGCGCGTCTCGCAGATCAACGGCTGCGCCTATTGCATGGACATGCATTGGAGCGCGCTCGTCAAGGACGGCGCCGACCCACGCCACCTCAATGCCGTGGCCGGCTGGCGCGAGGCACCGTTCTTCAGCGAGCGCGAACGCGCCGCCTTCCGCTGGGCCGAGATCATCACCGCCACGCCCCACAGCGATGCGAGCGATGACGAGTACACCAAGCTGAAGGCCCTGTTCTCCGACGCGGAAATTTCCGACCTGGGATTTGCCATTGCGGTGATCAACGCCTGGAACCTGCTGAACGCGGGCATGCGCGCACCGATTCCGCAGGCCGGTTGACCGCTGGCGGGCACGGGCCGATGAAGGACACGTCGGCCCGTGGGTCCGGCCACAGGGGGTGGCATCACAAAATTAAGTAAAAATGGCCGGTTTCTCCCATGGGTTATGCCTTTATTGCTATCAATATAGAAGCAACAAACACCCCACACCAGGCCCCAGGTGTAGCCTGCCTGACAGACCCGGCGGCGGCCCCACCCTACAGTGGTGTCTTCCCACCCCACAACAACGGAGACACCACCATGCTCAACATCCCCTCGCTGCAGGGCAGCGTCAGCCCCGAAGAATGGCAGCTGCGCTGCGACCTGGCCGCGTGCTACCGGCTCGTCGCGCTGTACGGCTGGAGCGACTTGGTCTTCACCCACATCAGCGCCAAGCTGCCCGAATCGGTGTCGGGGCCGGGTGAGCACCATTTCCTCATCAACCCCTACGGCCTCATGTTCGACGAGATCACGGCGTCGAGCCTGATCAAGGTGGACATGGCGTGCAACAAGCTGCATGACTCGCCCTTCCCGGTGAACCCGGCGGGCTTCGTCATCCACAGCGCCGTGCACGAGGCACGGCCCGAGGCAGGCTGCGTGCTGCACACCCACACGCGTGCCGGTGTGGCCGTCAGCGCGCAAAAGGGCGGCGTGCAGCCCATCAGCCAGCAAAGCACCTTTGTGTTGGGCTCGCTGGCGTACCACGAGTACGAGGGCGTGGCCTTCCGCGACGAAGAAAAGCCGCGCCTGCAGGCCGACCTGGGCGAGGCCAACTTCCTCATGCTTCGCAACCATGGGCTTCTCACCGTGGGCAAGACCATTGCCGACGCCTTCCTGTCCATGTACACCTTCGAGAACACCTGCCGCATCCAGATCGACGCGCAGGCCGGTGGCGAACTCACCCAGGTCAACCCCCAGATCGTGAGCGGCGTGGCCCAGGCCATGCGCGTGCAGACCGGCGGCCTGGGCGGTGCGTTTGCCTGGCCTGCGCTGCTGCGCAAGGTGCAGCGCGACCTGCCAGGCTACGACAGCTAACGCGGCACATCCACGCGGCACCACACAGCGGACGCCGGGGTGGTGCCCCGGCGCCTGCAAGAACCCGGTACAGCGCATAGCATCGGCGGTTTTCGACCGTTTTCAAGGACCGACCCATGAAGCTCTACTACTCCCCCGGCGCTTGCTCCCTGTCTCCCCACATCGCCCTGCAAGAGGCCGGCCTGGCCTACACCCCCGTGCTGGCCAGCACCAAGAGCCACAAGCTGCAGGACGGCACCGACTACTACACCATCAATGCGCTGGGCTACGTGCCCGTGCTGGAGCTGGACAACGGCGAGCGCCTGCGCGAAGGCCCGGCCATCGTGCAATACATTGCCGACCAGGTGCCCGACAAGCAACTGGCCCCCGCCAACGGCACCCTGGCACGCTACCGCCTGCAGGAGTGGCTGACCTTCATCGGCACCGAGCTGCACAAGGGCTTCAGCCCCCTGTTCAACCCCGCCACGCCTGAGGACTACAAGCCGCTGGTGCGCGAGCGGCTGCTGCAGCGCCTGCAGTGGGTGGATGGCCAGCTCGCCGGCAAGCAGTACCTGATGGGCGACCCGTTCACCGTGGCCGACGGCTACCTGTTCACCGTGACCAACTGGACCAAGCCCACTAACCTGGACATCTCAGGCCTGGCGAATCTGGCGGCCTACCGCGAGCGTGTAGGTGCGCGCCCTGCGGTGCAGGCGGCCATGAAGGCCGAAGGCCTGCTGAAGTAAGGCTACAGCGGCTTCTGCCGCCACGCCACCAGCGCCCCCACCCACAACGCGCAGGCCGAGAACACCAGCCCGCGCGCCAAGCCGCCAGGGCCATCGGCGATCCAGCCAACCACCGTGGGCCCCACGATCTGCCCGGCCGCAAACACGATGGTGAACGCACTGATGCCGCTGGCCCACAGCGCCAGCGGCAGGTTGTGCCGCACCAGCGCCGTGGTGGAGGCCACCACCGACAGGAACACCCCGCCAAACAGCAGCCCCGAGGCCAGCACCACCGGCCAGGCCCCCGTGATAGCTGGCAGGATAGTGGCCACGCCCAGCAGCGCATTGAGCCGCGCCAGCGCCTCGCCGCCCCGGCTGCGGTCCAACAGCCCGGCCCAGATGCGCGACGACAGCACCACGGCCAGCCCCAGCAGGGCATAGAACAGCGTCACCTCGCCCGCACCACGGCCCTGCTCGCGCAGCAGCGCCACCACAAACGTCATGTAGCCGATGTAGCCCACCCCAAACAGGCCATAACCCAACAGCGCAGGGGCAAGGGCCTGCCAGCGCACCCGTTCGGGCACTGCAGCCGCCGGTGTGGTCCCGGATGCGGCGGCCACAGGCGCAGCCAACCCGTTCAACACCCGCGCGGGCCACAGCAGCGCCGCCGTGGCCGCCACGCAGGCCAGCGCCAGCGCCCACCAGGCCCAGGTCCAACTGTGGGGCGCTGGTGCTACCGCCAGCACCGCAGGCACCAGCAAGGCCGACAGGCTGATGCCCCAGCCCGTGCCGCCGTAGTACAGGCCCAGCAGCAAACCACTGCGCCCCGGCACCTGGGCGCCCAGCCGCGCCGCCAGCAGGCCACCCGCAATGAACACCAGTGCACTGGCCCCACCGGCCAGCAAGCGTTGCACCAGCAGGGGCGCCGCCTGCGTGAAAAAGCCGCTCAGGCCCATGAACACCGTGGCCATCACCGCGCCAGCCACCAGCACCGCCCCCGGTGCCACACGCCGCAACAGCAAGGGCGTGGCCAGAGCCCCCAGCAGATAGCCCAGCGCGTTCACCGTGTTCATGCCGCCCGCCAGCGTGTACGACCAGCCCAGGTCTTCACGCATGGGTGGCAGCAGCAAGGCATACGCAAACCGTGTGATGCCCAACGAGATGGCCGCGCCCATCGACAAGGCCACGGCCAGCCACAGGCTGCGCAAAGGGGAGACGGGGTGCGGGGCGACAGGTGGTGGCGAAGGCATGGCGGTCCATTCTCGTGCAACCCGCGCCGAGCCGTCGCACACACCATGAGCTAACACAAAACCTTAGCCTTTGTAGACGCGGGTGTGCTGCACGTTTTGCGCCGCAGCATTAAGCTGGAAGGCTGCTTTGTTTGCACGTACCTCTTCAGGACACCCTCACCATGACCTCTTTGTTTGAAACCACCCGCGCGGGCGACCTCCAGCTGGCCAACCGCATCGCCATGGCACCGCTCACGCGCAACCGCTCGCCCGAGGCCATCCCCACCGACCTGGTCGCCACCTACTACGCGCAGCGCGCCAGCGCCGGTCTCATCATCTCCGAGGCCACGGCCATCAGCCCGCAAGCCCAGGGCTATGCCGACGTGCCCGGCCTGTACGGCACCGAACAACTCGACGGCTGGAAGAAAGTGACCCACGCCGTGCATGCAGAGGGCGGCAAGATCGTGGTGCAGCTGTGGCACGTGGGCCGCGTGTCGCACACCGACCTGCAGCCGGGCAACGCCCACCCCGTGGCCCCCTCGGCCATCCGCGCCCACACCAAGACCGTGCTGATCAAGGACGGCGTGCCCACGTTCACCGAGACCTCGCAGCCGCGCGCGCTCGACGCCGAAGAGATCCCCGGCATCGTGCAGGACTACCGCCACGCCGCGCGCAATGCCATTGCCTCGGGCTTTGACGGTGTGGAGATCCACGCCGCCAACGGCTACCTGATCGACCAGTTCCTCAAGACCGGAGCCAACCAGCGCACCGACGACTACGGCGGCAGCATTGCCAACCGCGCCCGCCTGCTGCTGGAAGTGACCCGCGCCATCGTCGAAGAAATCGGCGGCGGCCGCACCGGCATCCGCCTGTCGCCCGTCACGCCCGCCAACGACATCGTGGACACCGACCCCCAGCCGCTGTTTGACCACGTGGTGCGCCAGCTCGCGCCCCTGGGCCTGGCCTACATCCACGTCATCGAAGGCGCCACCGGCGGCCCGCGCGAAGTCGAAGGCCGCCCGTTTGACTACGCCGCCCTCAAGGCCGCCTACCGCGCAGCCGGTGGCAAGGGCGCGTGGATGGTCAACAACGCCTACACCCGCGAACTGGCCGATGCGGCCCTGGCCAACGGCGCCGACATCGTGGCCTTTGGCCGCCCCTTCATCGCCAACCCCGACCTGGTGGCGCGCCTGAAAGCCAACGCCCCGCTCAACGAAGTGAACCGGGCCACGCTGTACGGCGGCGGTGCGGAGGGGTACACGGACTACCCGGCGCTGCAGGCGAGCTGAACACCCCCCCGCTGCGGATCTGCTCCACAACGGTGGATACCGGCGCGCCCCAGGCCAGGGCCGCCGCGCTGGCGGCGTCCCACTTCCCGAATCGCGCAGCGATTCGAGAGAAGGGGGAAGGCGCGCAGCGCCTCAGGGGGTTGTCAACCGAGCCCGATCGGGCTCGGCGCCCGCATCACGATGCGGGTGAACAAACGGTCATACGCCGCATCGCGCGGCTTGCCAGGGGCCAGTGGGTTGGTATTGCTGGCAAACGCCGCGTCGATGGCAGCCCAGTCGTCTGGCAGCAGGGTCTCCTGGGCGGCGGGCAGCACCACGGTTTCTTCCAGGCGCATGTGCTCCAGGTAAAAGCGGATGTAGCGCTCCAGCGCCAATGCAAACGCTTCGCGGCGCGCATCGCCCATCAGCTCCCAGCCCAGCAGCAGGTGCTGCAACTCGCGCACTGCTGCTTCGCCACCATCATGGTCGCGATCCAGCTGCGCGATGACTTCGGCCGCCTGGGATGAACGCTCGGCCACCTTGGGGAACAGCCACTGCGACTCCTTGGGGTGGTGCTGGCGCTCAGGAAACTCGTCGATGTAGAACAGCATGGCCCGCATCACATCAAAGAACGCAGCGGGCTCGTCGCCCGGGCCCTGGTCCAGCATCAGGCGCAGCGAGTGCAGCACCGCCGCGAGTGACGCATGCTCCTCGCGAATGGTTCGCAGACAGATCGACGGCATGGCGCACTCCCCAGGGTGATACGGGGTTCCAAGATTGCCACGATGTGCGCCTATACGGCCTGACACAGATCAAGAGATACAAGGGCTACCCACGCCCCGAGCCACAAGACGCCTCACTCACCTGAACTCACTCACCTGAAGCCAGGATCATCCGACCTATCAGCGGCGGCCCGGATACTCGGTCCCTCAAAGGCTGCTGCGCAGCTGGATGATGGCAGCCCCGACCGCGCTGGATGCCTGCGAGAACGGGGTGTTGCCAGCCAATGCCTGCTCGGCGTCCGCATAATTTCCCCGGTTAATGGTTTGAGCAATAGCGCCCGCCACTTCGTGGAACTCGCGATGCTTGTCCACCAGCGACTGGAAGGCTGGCACAGCGCCATAAGACCCCTGTCCCTTGCCATGCAGCCAACGGCCCAGCTCGCAGCAGTCATCGCGCCTGATCGTGTCGGCATCAAGCTGCTGATGCTTCTTGGCGGCGTCGCGCAACTTGGTGCGCCACTGCGCATGGGCCTTGATGGCCGAATCAAGGTCGACACCCTGGATAGATGGAGCAGCCAGCGCCATGGATGTACCGTGCTGCAGGGCGACCGTCTGCCGCACGCCGACGGCATGCTGATCGTTGGCCAACCGGAACTGCTGCACCACCTGCGACAAGCGCGCGGCCTGCTCGCGCAGCGACTCGGCCGCAGCGGCGGACTCTTCCACCAGCGCGGCGTTCTGCTGCGTCATGCGGTCGATCTCGCCCACCGAGCTGTTCACCTGGCCAATGCCGGCCGACTGCTCGGAGGCTGCCGCCGTGATCTCACCAATGATGTCGCCCACGCGCTGCACGCTGCTCACGATGTCCTTCATGGCCGTGCCCGCTTCTTCCACATGGCGCACGCCGCCGTCCACCGCCGTCACGCTGCTCTGAATCAGGCCCTTGATGTCGCTAGCCGCCGCCGCGCTACGCTGCGCCAGGCTGCGCACCTCGCTCGCCACCACGGCAAAGCCCCGGCCCTGTTCGCCCGCGCGGGCCGCTTCCACGGCCGCGTTCAGCGCCAGGATGTTGGTCTGGAAGGCGATGGAGTCGATCAGGCCAATGATGTCGCCGATCTTGCGGCTCGATGTCGAGATCTCGTGCATGCTGGCCACGGCCTGCTGCACCACGCCACCGCCGTGCGTGGCCATCTGCGACGCCGACGCCGCCAGCTGGTTGGCCATCTGCGAGGACGATGCCGTCTGCTGCACGGTGGATGTGAGCTGCGACAGCGAAGACACGGCCTCCTGCGCATTGCTGGCCGTCTGCTCGGTGCGGTGCGACAGGTCCTGGTTGCCCGTGGCGATCTCCTGGCTGGCCGTGGCGATGTTGCCGCTGGCATCACGCACCTGCGCCACCAGCGAGCCCAGGCCTTGCTGCATGTCGCGCAATGCGCGCTGCAGGTCGGCCACTTCGTCCTTGCCCTCGGCGGCAATGTGCTGCGACAGGTCGCCCCCGGCAATGGCCTGCGCCATCTTGCGTGCATCTTCCAGCGGGCGGCAGATAGAGTTCATGTTCATCAGCGTGGTGGGCACCACCACCACCACCGTGATCAGCACGGCCAGCACAAACAGCCACTTGGTCTGGTCGGACACCAGGCCCTGCTGCTCCACCGACTTGGCGACCTCGGCATGCAACACGCTGTCCAGTTCAGTCATCAGCTTGTCGGCCTCGGCAAACTCGGCCACGGCCTTGCCGCTCATGCGGTTGGCAATGGTGGCCGTGTCGTAACCACTGGCCTCCAGCTGGCGCGCCACGTGCGCAAACAGCTCGCGGTAGCTGTCCAGGCGCTTGACGATGTTGCGCACCACGGGGTTGTCAGAGTCTTCTTCACCGTCCAGAAACTTGTTTGCCGTCTTCTTGGCCTTGTCCTGGCTCTCCAGCCATTTGGCATGTGCGGCCTTCACGGCTTCGGGCTTCTCGTAACCGATGATCATGTCCTTCTCGAACTGGCGGATGGCGCCCATCTCGCCCCGCAACTCGGCCATGTAGCCCACCTTGGCAAACGAGTGGTCCATGAAGTCCTGGCTCATCGCATGGATGCGGAACATGCCCAGCATGCCCGCGCCCCCCAGCAGCCCCAGCAGTCCCAGCACCACGCCAATGGCACCCAGCATGCGCAAACGTATGGTGAACTGCCGCATGAGCGAGAAAAGATTCATGATCTGTCGTCCTTGGTATAACTATGCCGATGCGGTCACCGCACCTCCCCCGAGGCCACGGATTCGCAACAAATCGTTGCAGTTTGCCAGACATCGATGACCGAGCCGTACGTATTTATCACATGCGCCACCGCTTGAGTAAGAGGGCGTTCGCCATCACGCTGACCGAACTGAGCGCCATCGCCGCCCCCGCCACCACGGGGCTCAGAAAGCCCAGGGCCGCCAGCGGGATACCCGCCACGTTGTACGCAAATGCCCAGAACAGGTTTTGGCGGATCTTCATCACCGTGCGGCGCGAAATATCCAGCGCCGCCGCCACCAGCATCGGGTCGCCCCGCATCAGCGTGATGCCAGCCGCGTGCATGGCCACGTCCGTGCCGTTGCCCATGGCCATGCCCACATCCGCCGCCGCGAGCGCGGGGGCATCGTTAACGCCGTCGCCCACCATCGCCACTTGATGGCGCTTGCCGTCCGGCCCCTGTTGCAACGCAGCCACCTTGGCGGCCTTGTCACCCGGCAATACCTCGGCCATCACCTCGCCTGCGTCGGAGTCCAGCCCCAGGCGCCGGGCCATGGCCTCGGCAGCGCCCCGGTTGTCGCCCGAGATCATCACGGTGCGGATGCCACGCGCCTTCAGCGCCGCCAGCGCCTCGCGCGCGCCGGGCTTGGGTTCGTCGCCAAAGGCCATCAGCGCGCGCAGCGCCAGCCCTTCAGTGACACGCTGAGCCACGGCCGACACGGTGGCGCCTTCACGTTGCAAAGCATCGGCACGCTCGGCCAGCGGGCCCAGGGGCACACCCAGCTCCTGCATCCAGCGCAGGCTACCCACCAGGTAGCTCTGGCCGTCCACCTCCCCCTCGGTGCCGCGCCCGGGCACGGCGCGCACGTCCTGTGCGGTGGCCACGCTGATCTGCCGCTCGCCCGCCGCCGCCACCACCGCGCGGGCCAGCGGGTGTTCGCTGCCGCTTTGCACCGCCGCCACGGCCGCCATCACGGCGGCTTCATGAAGGCCGGGCACCACCTCGAACGCGGTCAGCCGGGGCTGGCCCACGGTCAGCGTGCCGGTCTTGTCAAAGGCCACCGTGTCCACCTTGTGGGCCAGCTCCAGCGCCTGCACGTCCTTGATCAAGATGCCGTTCTTGGCCGCCACGCCCGTGCCCGCCATGATGGCCGCCGGTGTGGCCAGGCCCAGCGCACAGGGGCAGGCAATCACCATCACCGCCACGGCGTGAATCAGTGCGGCCTCCATGCCCACGCCCATCCACAGCCAACCCAGCAGCGTGACCACCGCCACCACCAGCACCACGGGCACAAAGACGGCCGACACCTGGTCCACCAGCCGCTGGATGGGCGCCTTGGCCGCCTGCGCGTCTTCCACCAGCCGGATGATCTGGGCCAGCACCGTCTCGGCCCCCACGGCCGTCACGGCCATCACAATGCGGCCGTCACCGTTGATTGAGCCGCCCGTCAGCGCCGCGCCCACATCGCGGGCCACCGGCAAGGGCTCGCCCGTCAGCATGGATTCATCCACCTGCGTGTGGCCCTCGTGCACCGTGCCATCCACCGGAATGCGCTCGCCGGGCCGCACCACCAGCTGGTCGCCCACCAGCACCTCAGACACCGGCACATCCACCTCGCCAGACTTGGAGAGCAAATGCACCACATCCGGCCGCAGCGCATGCAGCGCGCGGATGGCTGCCGTGGTCTGCCGCTTGGCCCGCGCCTCCAGCCACTTGCCCAGCAGCACCAGCGTGACCACCACGGCCGACGCCTCAAAGTACAGATGCGGCGCGTGTCCTTCGTGCGCGGTCAGCCACAGCCACATCGACAGGCCCCAACCTGCACTCGTGCCCATGGAAACCAGTAAATCCATGTTGCCCGACAGCGCCTTGAGCGCGTGCCAGCCCGCCTTGTAAAAGCGCGCACCCAGGATGAATTGCACCGGCGTGGCCAACACAAACTGCACCCAGGCCGGCAGCATCCAGTGTTGGCCAAACAGGTCACCGATCATCGGCAGCACCAGCGGCGCCGACAGCAGCAGGCCAATGCCCACAGGCAGGAACCCCGCCCAGGGCGAGAGGTCCTCCGGTGCATCCTCCTGCCCCGCCGCTCGCGGCTCGTAGCCCGCGTTGCGCACCGCACGGCGCAGCAAAGCCTCCATGGCGGCAGCGTCGGAGCCGACCTGCGTGGCAAAGGCAATGCGGGCGGACTCGGTGGCCAGGTTGACCGAGGCTTCCTGCACACCCGGCACCTTGCGCAGCGCACGCTCCACGCGGCCCACGCAGCTTGCGCAGGTCATGCCAGAAATGCCCAGGTCCAACGAGTGAACGGACTCGGGCGGGGTGTTGGGGGTTGTAGTGATGGTGTTCATGGCGGGGATAGTGATCCTTGACGTGATGGCAAGGTCAAGCATTGACATTGATCAACCCTCACATCATGAGTGTCTTGAACAACGTTTGACTCTGCCACGATGTCAAGCTTCATCATTCATTTCGGTCAATACAACGACCCTCTTGAAAACCAACCCAAGGACACCCGATGACAACCACCACTACGTTCCAAGTTCAAGGCATGACCTGCGGCCACTGCGAACGCGCCGTCACCCAGGCGGTGCAACAGGTCGACCCCAACGCCCAGGTGCGCATCGACCGCGCCAGCGGCAAGGTGGATGTAGACAGCACCGCGCCACGCGAGGCCTTGGCCGCCGCCATTGCCGAAGAAGGCTACACGGTCGCGGCCTGAGCGCTGCGCAACCATTCACCCAGCGAGGGCCACCCCATGACCACGCCCCACCCCACGCACACCACGGCGCCCCCCCCCGCCCAAGGCAGCTCGAGCGCCAGGACCACTGCGATGCCCCGCGCCACATCCTGGCCCGTGCCCATCGGCGTCGCCGCCCAGCGTGCGGGCATCTCGGCGCGCATGGTGCGGCATTACGAATCGCTGGGCCTCATCAGCGGCGTGGCGCGCACCGACAGCGGCTACCGCCAGTACACCGAGGCCGACGTGCACGCCCTGCACTTCATCCGCCGCAGCCGCGACCTGGGCTTCTCGATGGAAGAAATCGCCGAACTGCTGGGCCTGTGGCACGACCACAGCCGCGCCAGCAGCCAGGTCAAGCGCATCGCGCAGCAGCACATCGACAACCTGAGCGAACGCATCGCGCAGATGCAGGCCATGCAGCGCAGCCTGCAAACGCTGGTGTCCTGCTGCCAGGGCAACGACCGGCCGGACTGCCCGATCCTGGACGACCTGGCGGCGGGGCAGGCGGAACACCCTGCCCCCAGGGCTTCACGCAAGACGCTACCAAATCAATAGCTGCCATCGCTTATCCATCAAGCGCTACAGGCCAATTTGGCTTAAATTCTGGCCTGACAAGGCGCATTACCCCCCGCTGGGCCGGGCTGATGACTTGGCTTTGCCGCTCACCGCCCTGCGTTTGGGGGCGGGCACGGCGGCAGCGTCCAGCGATGTGTTGTGCACAGAGCGCCGCAACACCCCATCACACAGCGTCGCAATGCACTGCTGCGCCACCTGCTCAGGCGTGTATTCGCCGCCCGGCTGGTACCAGCGGCCAATCCAGCTCAGCGCGCCAGCAATCACAAACGCCGTCATCTTCGGGTCGCAGGGCTGTAGCGATCCCTCGGCTACGCCTTCGGCCACCAGGCGGCGGAACTCCTGGTCGATGGCGGACTTCAGGCGCCGCAGCTCCTTGCGGCTCTCGGGCGGCAGCTGCTCATCGCCCACACGGATCAGGCACATGCCGAAGTCCTGCGTGACGATGCGCGCGTACACCTGCATGCAGGTCATGAGCTGGTCGATGGCCTTGCCGCCCGCGGCGCGCGAGGCATCGATGCCCTCCAGCATCATTTCCAGCCCCTTGCTCACGCACTGCAGCAGGATCTCGTCCTTGTTCTTCACGTAGTAGTACAGCGTGGGCTTGGTCACGTTCAGGCGCGCGGCAATGTCGTCGAGCGACGTGGCGTGAAAGCCGCGTTCATTGAACAGCTGGGCCGCAGCCTGCAGCACGGCGTTGCGCTTGGCCTCGCGCTGGCGCTCGCGGTGCGACACCGGGGGCCAGGGGGACGCCGCTGCGGCCTGGGCAGGCGCAGGTACGGCCTTGGCCTGCTGAGCCTTTTTGGGCGTTTTGACCGGCTTGGCCTGCTTGGCAGCGGGTGAAACAGACGGCGCTGCGGCGGTGGAGGTAGCGCTGCGGCGGCGGGGTGCCACTTTGGCGTGGGGCATGGATGGCAGTTCCTCGGGAAAGTACGGATGCTGATGAGGGTCGCGGCTTCCAGAATCTACTTGCGAGTAAACAGTTTACGCACAAGTAGGAAATTTCTGTCGGGTCCGAGAGAAATTTCTGCCAAAAGCTGCAGTCAACCCGTATTAGAAAACCAATGGAGACAACCCTTTCCGGCCCCGCTGCTGCCACGCCCCTGCTCCAGGTGCAGGGCGTGACCCTGGCGTTTGGCGGCGTCAAGGCGCTCACCGGCGTGGGGTTTGACGTGTCGCCCGGCTCCATCACCGCCGTCATCGGGCCCAACGGTGCGGGCAAGACCTCGCTGTTCAACACCATCTCGGGCTTTTACCGGCCCAGCCAGGGCTCCATCCGGTTTCAGGGGCAGGACATCACGCGCATCCCGGCGCCGCAGCGCGCCAAGCTGGGCCTGGGCCGCAGCTTTCAGAACATTGCGCTGTTTCGCGGCATGACGGTGCTCGACAACATCAAGCTGGGCCGCCACGCGCACCTCAAAACCAACGTGCTCGACGCCCTGTTCTACCTGGGCCGCGCGCGCCGCGAAGAGGCCGAGCTGCGCCGCGACATCGAGGAGCGCATCATCGACTTCCTCGAAATCGACCACATCCGCCACGCGCCCGTCTCGGCCCTGCCCTACGGCCTGCAAAAGCGCGTGGAGATGGCCCGCGCGCTGGCCATGCAGCCGCAGATCCTGATGCTGGACGAACCCGTGGCCGGGATGAACCGCGAAGAGACCGAGGACATGGCACGTTTCATCCTCGACGTGCGCGAGGAGTGGGGCGTGACGGTGCTCATGGTGGAGCACGACATGGGCATGGTGATGGACCTGTCGGACCACGTGGTGGTGCTCAACTTCGGTCAAGTCATCGCCCAGGGCACGCCTGCCACCGTACAGGCCAACCCCGAGGTCATCCGCGCCTACTTGGGTGCGGGCGATGTGGGGGATCTGCGCGCACGGCTGCGGGCCGGTGGCCAGCCCACCAACACCCAGGGAGCCGCGTGATGGATTGGGCCTACCTGTTTGAAATCAGCCTCACCGGCATCGCGGGTGGCGGCCTCTACGCACTGGCCGCGCTTGCGTTCGTCATGGTCTACAAGGCCACACGGGTGGTGAACATCGCGATTGGCGAAATGCTGATGGTGGGCGCCTACCTGTTCTTCACTTTTGCCGCCACGTTCGCGCTGCCACTGTGGCTGGCCATCCCGGCGGCCGTGCTGGGCACAGGCCTGCTGGGCGCGGTGATCGAGCGCACCATGATCCGACCGCTGCTGGGCGAGCCACCCATCTCCGTCTTCATGGTCACCGTGGGCCTGGCCTCGGTGCTCGTGGGCTTGGTGGAAATGATCTGGACGGCCGACCAGCGCCGCCTGCCCGACTTCATGCCCAGCCAGCCCATCATGGTCGGCGACGCGTTCCTCGCGCCCAAGGTGTTCTGGGGGGCAGTGATTGCCATCGTGTTCATCGCAGCAGTGCTGGTGGTGTTCCGCTTCTGGCGCGGCGGTGTGGCCCTGCGCGCCACGGCCAGCGATCAGGCTGCGGCCTATTCGGTGGGCATCAACGTGCCGCGCGTGTTCTCGCTGGCCTGGGTGGTGTCGGCCATGATCGCCGCTGTCTCCGGGATCATCGTCGGATCGATTGGCGGCATCTCGTCCAGCATGGGCGTGTTCGGCCTGTCGGTGCTGGTCGTCGTCATCGTGGGCGGGCTCGACAGCGTGCTGGGCGCGCTCATCGGCGGCATTCTCATCGGCCTCATCGAAGCGCTGGCCGGGGCCTACCTGGGCGGCGAATACAAGCTGCTGGCCACCTTCATCGTGCTGGTCGCGGTGCTACTGGTGCGCCCGTATGGCCTGTTCGGCACCCATGAGATAGAGAGACTCTGATGCGCATCGGAACCCTCAAGGAAACCTACATCGCCGACGCGGCGCTGTTCGACTCGCGCACGCAAAAGGTGTGGCTGGCCGTGGGCGCAGCGCTGCTGGTGCTGTTCCCGTTCATGGCCAGCGACTACTGGCTGTACCTGGCCTGCCTGGTCAGCATCAACGTGGCCAGTGCCACGGGGCTCAACATCCTCACGGGCTACACAGGCCTCGTGAGCCTGGGGCAGGCGGCGTTCATGGGCCTGGGGGCATACACCGTGGCCGTGCTGGAAACCAAAGTGGGCACGCCCTTTGTGCTCAACCTGCTGGCGGGCGGCTTCGTCGCCATGCTCGGCGGGCTCATCGTGGGCATTCCGTCGCTGCGCGTCAAAGGGCTGTACCTGGCTATCGCCACCATCGCTGCATCGTTCATCGCGCACTTCATCTTTGCCAACTGGAAGTTCACCGGCGGCACCGGTGGCCTGAGCGTGCCGCCCGCCAAGCTGTTTGGCATGCCGCTGGAGACCTCGTTCCGTCTGTACTGGCTCATCGTGCCAGTGACCCTCCTCATGCTGCTGGGCGCGGCCAACCTGTTCCGCACCCGCGTGGGCCGCGCCTTTATCGCCATTCGTGATCGCGACATCTCGGCCGAGGTGCTGGGCATCCCGCTGCTGCGCTACAAGCTGCTGTCGTTTGGGCTGTCGTCGTTCTATGCGGGCGTGGCGGGCGGGCTGTGGGCGTACTTCTTTCGCGTGGTCACGCCCGAGAGTTTTCCGCTGCTCATGTCCATCTTCTTCCTCGCGGCCATCATCGTCGGCGGCATGGGCTCCATCCTGGGCGGCATCCTGGGCGCGGTGTTCATGACCATGGTGCCCGAGCTGCTCAAGCTCGTGGTCGGCCTGCTGCCTGGGGGCGCGGAACTCACCGTGTTCCTCTCGCCCGTGCGCACCGTGATCTTTGGTCTGCTCATCATCGGTTTTCTCGTCTTCGAGCCCCATGGCCTGGCCGAAGTGTGGCGGCGCATCCGTCGTTTCTTCCATCTCTGGCCCTTCCGCAACTAAACCCATAGGAGACAACGTGGACACACAACACACTTCCATCCAGCGCCGCCATTTGCTGCTCGGAGCCGCTGGCGCCGCAGCGCTCGCCAGCCCGCTTTCGGTGCTGGCCCAAGGCGCTGAAGAGATCGTGATTGGCGGCTCCATCCCGCTCACCGGCGTGTTCGCGTTTGCGGGCGTGGGCATCAACGCGGGCATTGGCGACTACGTGAAGATGCTCAACGACGCAGGCGGCATCAAGGGCCGCAAGATCAAATACGTGCCCGAAGACACAGGCTACAAGGTCGATGTGTCCGTGGCCGCGTACAAGAAGATCACCAGCCAGAACAAGGTGAACCTGTATTACGGGGACTCCACGGGTTTCTCCAAAACCATCAACCCCGAGCTGGACCGCGCGGGCACCACGCTGATGGCCGGGGCCTCGTTTGCGTCAGAGCTGAACGACCCTGCCAAGTACCCGAACCAGTTCCTGGTCGGCCCCGACTACACCGAGATGTTCGGCATCCTGCTCAAGCACATTGCCAAGGAAAAGCCCGGTGCCAAAGTGGCATTCGTGTATTCCGATTCGGAGTTCGGCCGCGACCCCATCGAAAAAAGCGAGGCCGCAGCGAAGGCGCTCGGCCTGTCGGTGCCCATCAAGATCATGACGCCCGCCGGCAGCGTGGATGTGTCGGGCGAGGTCATCAAGCTGCGCCGCGCAGCCCCTGACTACACCATCTTTCACGGCTACATCCTCGCGCCCATCCCCGAGTTCATCACCCAGGGCAAGCAGCAGGGCATGACCAGCAAATGGATGGGCACCTTCTGGACCATGGACAGCTCCACCGTCATGAAGATGGGCCCGGACGGCGACGGCTTCATGGGCGTGATGCCCTACCGCTACTACTACGACACCGAGAAGGCGCCCATGCTGGAGAAGATCCGCGCGCTGCGGCCCGAGTACCAGAGCACGGCCTACATCCAGGGCTTCCTGGCCGCCATGCTGTTCACCGAAGCGGCCAAGCGCACGCTGGATGCAGGCAAGCCCCTCGATGGCAAGAACCTCAAGGCCGCGCTCAACAGCATCAAGGACTTCGACACCGGCGGGCTAATTGGCGTGCCGATCACCATCAGCGGCAACTCCATTCCTGTGGGCCGTGTCTATCGCGCCGACATGAAGGCGCAAAAAATGGTCGCCGCGTCCGACTGGATCAAGCTCTGACCCTGCTGTTGCCATGACCCAGCCAACCCCGGCCAACGTCCTCGAAGTCAACAACATCGAGGTCATCTACAACAAGGTGGTGCAGGCCCTGCGCGGCCTGTCGCTGGCCGTGCCGCGTGGGCAGATCGTGGCGCTGCTGGGCAGCAACGGGGCGGGCAAAAGCACCACGCTCAAGGCCATCTCGGGCCTGCTGGCGCTGGAAGACGGCGTGGTGGAGAGCGGCAGCATCCACTTCAACGGCCTGCCCACGGCGGCGCTGGCGCCGCAGCAGCTGGTGCGCAATGGCCTGAGCCACGTGATGGAAGGCCGCCGCGTGTTTGAAGACCTCACGGTCGAAGAGAACCTGGTGGCCGCGACCTATGCGCTTACGGGTCGCAGCGGTGCCGTGCCGGACTTCGACCTGGTCTACAGCTACTTCCCGCGCCTGCATGAGCGGCGCAAGGGCCTGGCAGGCTACCTGTCGGGCGGTGAACAGCAGATGCTGGCCATCGGCCGCGCGCTCATCGCACAGCCCCAGCTCATCCTGCTCGACGAACCCTCGCTGGGCCTGAGCCCCAAGCTGGTGGAAGACATCTTCACCATCATCGCGCGCATCAATGCCGAGCGTGGCACCAGCATGCTGCTGGTGGAGCAGAACGCCACCGTGGCCCTAGCCGTGGCGCACCGGGGCTACATCATGGAGAACGGCAAGATCGTGATCGACGGCACCGCCGAACGCCTGGCCAACGACCCGGATGTGCGCGAGTTCTACCTGGGCATGGGCGGTGGTGGCGAGGCCAAGAGCTTCAAGGACATCAAGCACTACAAGCGCCGCAAGAGATGGCTGTCATGACTCTCCCTGACCTCACCCTGCCCCAGATGCTGCGCGAGCGCGCGCGCACCGATGCGCAGCGCATCGCCATCCGGCAAAAGGACTTCGGTATCTGGAAGCCCTTCACCTGGGCGCAGTACCACCAGCGCGCCAGCCACTTCGGCCTGGGCCTCAAGGCGCTGGGCCTGCCTGCGGGCGGGCATGTGGGCGTGATCTCCGAGAACCGCATCGAATGGGTGCTGGCGCAGATGGGCGCGGGCCTGGTGGGCGCGGTGACGGTGGGCGTGTACCCCACCAGCCCCACCAACGAGGTGGCCTATGTGGTGGGCCATGCCGACATCGAGATCATGGTCTGCGAAGACCAGGAGCAGACCGACAAGCTGCTGGCCGCACTGCCCGAGCTGCCGCGCCTGAAAAAGATCGTGGTCATGGAGACCAAGGGACTGCGCAGCTTTGCGCCCGAGGTGCGCCAGTTCATCACCACGTTTGACGAGGTGGAGCAGCTGGGCGCGGCATCTGGCCAGCGGGCGCTCATTGACGACGCGCTGGCGCGGCAGACGCTGGACGATGTGGGCCTGATGATCTACACCTCGGGCTCCACCGGCAAGCCCAAGGGCGCGATGATTTCGTACCGCAACATCCGGGGCGTGGTGCCCGGCATCGTGGACCGGCTGGAGCTTTCGCGGGACACTACGCACCTGTCGTACCTGCCGCTGTGCCACGTGGCCGAGCAGATGCTGACCACGTTTGTGCCCGTGCACATCGGCTCGCAGGTGAACTTTGGCGAATCCATCCGCACCGTGCAGGAAGACCTGCGCGAGGTCGCGCCCACCATGTTCCTGGGCGTGCCACGCATCTGGGAAAAGCTGCACGCCGCCATCCACATCAAGCTGCAGGAAACGGGTGGCCTGCGCCGCGCGCTGTTCCACAAGGCCTACAACGCCTGCAAGCCGCTCGCCGAAAAGCCGCGCAGCGCCTGGAGCGCTGCCGACAAGCTCATTTATGCCGCCAGCTACTGGCTCATCTTCCGCGCGCTGCAGAACTTCATCGGCCTGCGCAATGCGCATGTAGCGCTTACGGGCGCTGCGCCCATTCCGCCCGACGTGGTGCGCTTTTTCCGCGTACTGGGCGTGCCGCTCATCGAGGTGTATGGCCTGACCGAATCGACCGGCATGGTCACGGGCCATCAGCTGGACCACGTGGTGGTGGGCACCGTGGGCGCGCCCACTCTGGGCGTGGAGCACCGCATTGCCGACAACGGAGAACTCCAGATCAAAGGCGACATGGTGTTTGCGGGCTACTACAAGAACCCCGAGGCCACGGCCAGCAGCATCATCGACGGCTGGCTGCACACGGGCGATGTGGTGCGCGAATCGCAAGGTCAGATCCAGATCGTGGACCGCCTGAAAGACATCATGATCACGGCCGGCGGCAAGAACCTCACACCGTCCGAAATCGAAAACACCATGAAGGGCAGCCCCTTCATCAAGGAATGCATCATCGTCGCCGAGGCGCGCAAGTTTGTCGGCGCGCTGGTGATGATCGACTACGAGACCGTGGGCAAGTGGGCCGAGGCGCGGCGCATTCCGTTCACACACTTTCGCTCGCTGGTGGAGCACCCGGAGGTGCGCGGCCTCATTGATGCCGAAATCAACCAGGGCAACCAGCGCCTGGCGCAGGTCTCGCAGATCCGCAAGTTCCACCTGCTCACCAAAGAGCTGGACCACGACGACGGCGAAGTGACCGCCACCATGAAGGTGCGCCGTTCCAGCATCTACAAGACCTACGCGGCCGAGATCGAGGCGCTGTACCACTAGCCCAGAACTCATTGTTCACCGCGCAGATCGCTATCAAAACAGGAGCTACTAGCGCTTTATCAATAAGCGCTATAGGCCAATTTGACATGAAAACTACCGCCGCCGCCCCTACCGCCCCCCTGCTGCTGGAACGCAACGGCGCCATCGCCACGCTGCGCTTCAACCGGCCCGATGCGCTCAACGCCATCGATGTGCCCATGGCCAACGCCTTCCTCGCAGCCGTGCAGACCGTTGCTGCCGACCCTGGCGTGCGCGCCGTGGTGCTGTGTGGCAACGGCAAAGGCTTCATGGCCGGGGGCGACCTGACCACGCTGCGGGCCAACCCGGTGCAGGGCGCCATCGACATCCTCACCCCGCTCAACGCCGCGCTGCCACTGCTGGCGCAGATGAACGCACCCGTCATCGCCCAGGTGCACGGCGCCGCTGCCGGTGCGGGCCTGAGCCTGCTGCTGATGGCCGACTACGTGATCGCCGCTGAAAGCGCACGCTTCAACCTGGCGTATATCAACCTGGGCACTAGCTGCGATGTGGGCGCCTCATGGGCGCTGCCGCGCATCGTGGGCCTGCGCAAGGCGCTGGAGATTGCGCTGCTGGGCGAGGCCTTCGCCGCCGACGACGCCCTGCGCCTGGGCATCGTCAACCGCGTGGTGCCTGCGGCGGACCTGGAGACTGCCACCGCCGCCCTGGCCCAGCGCCTGGCCGCTGGGCCCACCGTGGCCTACGGCGCCATGAAGCGCCTGATGCGAGCATCGATGGACCGTGCGCTGCCCGAGCAACTGGCCGCCGAAAAAGACGCGTTTGTGCACTGCGCGGGCACCGAGGACTTTCGCGCGGGGGTGGAGGCGTTTCACCAGCGCCAAAGCCCGTCGTTTGCGGGCCGATAGTTTTGAGCCCTTTCGCACACCACGCTTTCACCTGAAGGAATGCACTGCTCACGGCAGTGTCTCGCATCGCGCTTACACACCGCGAGATTGATGGGGCGCGTACACCATTTTCAGCAGACCCGTATTGGTCTCGATTCCAGAACACTCCGTCTGCGCTTCCCTGGTTTATCCAGACAGCCCCACCCGTTAAAGTTCTCACATGCCATCGTCCAGTCTGCGACAGACAGCACCAAAAAAGACTTCCAGCAAAAAGCCTTCAGCCAACACCAAGACATCTGCACCATGATCACCGTCCGCGCTGCCAGCGACCGGGGCCTGTCCTCCACCGGCTGGTTGCACAGTGCCCACAGCTTTTCGTTTGGCAGCTACTTTGACCTGCGCCACCAGGGCCATGGCAACCTCCTGGTGCTCAACGATGACACCGTGGCACCCGGCCAGGGTTTTGGCACGCACGGACACCGGGACATGGAAATCGTGAGTTATGTGCTCACGGGCGCATTGGCCCACCAGGACAACCTGCACGAACGCACCGAGCAAGGGCCCGGCACCGCCGCAACATCGGGGCCACCAAGTCCTGACCCAACAGAAGCCCCCACAGGCATCCTGCGCCCTGGTGACGTGCAGCGCATGAGCGCGGGCTGGGGCGTGCGACACAGCGAGTTCAACGCGCTGCCAGACCAGCCCACGCACTTTCTGCAGATCTGGATCAAGCCCCTGTTCACAGGCATCCGCCCCAGCTACGCGCAAAAAAACTTCCCGCCCTCAGACCGCCGAGGCCGCCTGGTGCGCATTGCCTCGCGCAAGGGAGAAGACGGCTCAGTGAGCATGAACGCCGACGCTTCTATCTGGGCGGGCTTTTTGGATGGCGATGAAACCGCCACGCAAGTGCTGAACCCCGAGCGCCTGGCCTATGTGCATGTGGCCAAGGGCATGCTGCAGGTCAATGGCATCGCGTTGTCCGGCGGCGATGGCGCCTTGCTGGACGGCGAGAGCACGCTGACCCTGCACAACGGCAGCGACGCCGAGGTGCTGGTGTTTGACCTGGCGCGCCGCTAAGCTGATGAGACTGACTGCATGACACCCGACAACGCATTCCTTCACCTGCCCGAGCTGCGAGGCCAACTGACCCCTGCCCACGCCTCGGGCCTGCGGCTCACCGACGAGGTGCTGGCCGAATGGGACGCCCAGGCGCGCTGCGAGGGCCTGCCCGCCCACTGGCGCCTGCCTGACGGCGAGGTAGAGCGCTCCCGCAGCGAGGTGCTGGCCGCCCTCCGGGCGCAACAAGACCCCCTGTGGGTGTTTGCCTACGGCTCACTGATGTGGAACCCGGGCTTTCATTTCGACGAAGTGCGCCGCGCCCGCCTGCCCGGTTTTGCGCGCCGCTTTGCGCTGAGCACCACCATCGGCCGAGGCACACCTGATTGCCCAGGCCTGGTGCTGACGCTGCAACGCCGTGGCGAAGCAGACCCACAGGACTGCGAGGGCCTGGTATTTCGCATCCCGGCCCCACTGGTGGATGACGAATCCCGCCTGCTGTGGCGGCGCGAGATGATCACCGGCGCCTACTGCCCGCAACTGCTGCCGCTGCCAACGCCCCAAGGCGAGGTGCAGGCACTGGTGTTGGTGGCCAACACGGCCCATACCCATTACCGGGGCGACCTGTCGATGCAGGCCACGGCCGCGACCATTGCAAAGGCCTGCGGGCGCGTTGGCAGCAACCGGGACTATCTGGAGCAGCTGGTGCGGCAGTGTGAACTGCTAGGGATTGTGGATAGGTATGTGCACCAGTTGGCAGCGCTGGTGCGAACAAAGGCTTGAAGGCTGATCGCTGATCGCTGTTCGCTGTTCGCCACTGCACTCCCCCCTGTTGCAAGAGGACGCCCAAGCATTCACCAGCCAAAGGCTCTCAAAGTCCATGAAACAATGATGGCCAGACGCTCTTTCTGTGTTCTCTAACAGTGCAAAACCGCTCGAGGTTCAAAAACCTCTGCACGTCAAGTTGCATGCTGCCATACAACTAAAGCAACGCTTCGAATTCAATAAACCGCCTACCCAATGAAAAAATTACTTTGCATCGCGGCTCTTCTGATTTCTTCTGCCGTTTTCGCGAGCAATCCAGTCAATGAAAGCCCCGTTTCAAGCATCATCTTGATGCCATGGGACATTTCAAACAACAACAATCTTCCCAAAGAATTGAAACAGAAGGGATTCAATCACATCACCTTCTATCTCAACTGGAATGAAATAGAAAGAGAAAAATCTCAATACGACTTTTCGCATTACCACAAATATCTGGACAACATTGTCAACAGTGGCATGTCACTCATTCTCGTGCTAGATATGGGTGGCCGTCCATATATCAACGAAAGTGGAAAGGTGGTGAAAGATGAATACACCATGCCCACATGGATTTACGCGAAGTATCAAGACTATTTGATGAAGAACTTCTCGGAAAATCATCAAAAACAAGCCGATTTTTCAGATGGCCCCGTCAGAAAACACTCTACAGAATTCATTGCAAACACGGTTTCTCATTTCTCCAAACGATACCAAGGAAAAATATTGGGTTTTGCCATCGGCCTTCAGGAGGAGCACGAAATCAAGTATGGACAGACAGGCTATCAATGGCGTGACTATAACGACAGAACGCAACTTGACTTCAAGCAGAAGTATGGAGAAAAACAACCCATCATTAATTACAACAACGAAATAAAAAATGGCCTAGCCAATGCAGAACCTCTTCTGTATGCCCACAAAGAATACAGAGAAAATCGTCTCAAGGATGCCACATGCGCCTACGCCGAGGCCATCCGAGACCAAGGTGCCTTGGCCATGGGTTATTTTGCAGAAACATTCACGTCACATGATGGCATTTACGCGACGGGGGTTGTAGAGAAACTGGCCCCCTGCATCGACATCGCCGTCATTGACTACAATTTTTACGATGGCTACCAGCTTGTCCCAGATTCCAGCGTATTGCCGACGCTGGCAAACTACATGGGCTCTCTGGGCTACAAAAAAGTTCTGGTGGGTGCCTATGCCGAGCAGTGGGAGAGAAAAAACAAGACCCTTGATCTGGTTCCTGTGATCAACCAGACAATCAGTGAATCACTCCTTCAGAACAATGTCATTGGTTTCGAGATTGGTGGACTCCAGCAACAGCAAGCTGCAAAAAATGAGTCCGCAGCGATTGACATGAAAAATCTGGCTGCCATTTTCTCCAAGGCTTCACACCAAAAACAGCCTGAAAAAGAAAAGAAATTCAGGATTGGTATCCTGGGTTCTGCAACAAACTTCTACGTCTGGCATGGCGAACGGAGCGGTGGAAGAAATATCCATCGCGATGCACTTTTTGAATCCTTCAAACTATTGAACAGCCAACCCGATATGGATGTTCAACTGATCGGGGAAATAAACCTGCTTCAGGACGACCCCCTCATCAATGGTTTTGATGCAATACTAGTCCCGCATCAGGTTGCACTACCAGTCAGCATCAAATCAAAACTCACCAACTACTGGAAAAATGGAGGGGCACTCATCCAGGACATGCGGCTGGGAGAGTTTGATGAAAACGGAAAACCCACGTTCGACTGGATGCACGAAGTATTTGGTATCGAAAAAATCAACTGGAAAAAACGAGGTGGCATCTTCATGATGGGCGATGATATCTATCGCCTCAAGCCATCGCGCCGCTTCTATACCGGTTATGCCTCCATCACCCCCCGCGCTGGCTATCAACTGCTGGCCACAGACATCATGCAACGCGACAGCGGAATCATGGTGCGGGGAGAACGGACACTGGCCTTCGGTTTGATGCCACAGCTTGTCGAGGACCATACGCAAGGGGCCTGGAGAAAACTTTTCGTCCAAGAAATCAGGAACGTTGCGCAAAAAAACAAACGCCTGTCCAAGTGATACTGGCAGCTCGGCTGTTTCACCCCTTACAGAAAATAAAGCGCACCGTTACAAACTGCGGTCCTTGCCCGCAATCCGAGCCACAGAGAGCTTGATCAACTCAAAACGGCGCCGCCCCCGGATCCGTGTCCACCGGGGCCTCCTGGGGCCCGGTCACCACACCACCGCCAGCTGATTTGCGTGCAGGTGCCGTGGGCGCCGAAATCCGTGGCGTGGCGGTGGTCGGGACTGAGGCGGAAGCCGCAACAGCTACAGCCTGCGCCGCACCCGCCACCCCATTCTCGGTCTCCCCCCCCAGCGCATCGATCAGGTCCGGAATCAGCTTGACCAGCTCGCCCGTGGCAATCGCCACGTCGGTGTCAAAGCCGCCGTCATCTGCCTTGGTGCCTTCAAACACCGTGTCCAGGAACGACACTTTCTTGATCTGCAGGCCTTCGGTGAGCATGAAGCTCACGCGGTCGTCCCAGGTGAGGGCAAGTTTGGTCGGCAGCTTGCCAGCGTCGATGTGGGCCTGCACCTCCTCGATGTCGAGTGGGTGGCGGGCGTAGCGCACCACGGCTTTTTCCTCGTTGGCACTTTTCAGTTCGCACTCGCGGTCCACCGTGAAGCCCACGGGTGGCTCCTGCTCCTTGAGCCAGTGGGCCATGGCAGCCTGTGGGCTGGTCTGGGTGTCGAGCAGCGACACCGACAGGCCGGGCAGCGATTCGACCAATAAGGTCACCACTTCATCGGCACGGCCCTGGCTACCGGTGTCCAGCACCAGCAAGCGCGAGGCCGTGTCGATCCAGATCCACATCGACCCCTGCTTGGTGAAGGCCATGGGCAGCAGGTCCAGCTTGGCCTCGTCTTTCAGCTCCTTGCTTTCCTTCTTGCCGGGCTTGCGGCCGGTTTCCTTTTCGATGCGCTCGGCCTTTTCCTTGACCTTGCGCGCCAGCACGCTGCCGGGCAGCACCTTGGTCTCGACCATGAAGCGCAGGATCCACTGCCCGCCCACAGACTCGACCAGGGGGCCGTGCAGTTCGCCCCGGGGGGGCACCCAGCCCAGTGACTTCTCCTGCGTGGCACCACATTCCTGAAACGGGGCCTTGGCCAGGACCTCTTCCACTTGCGTCAACTCGACCTGCCATTGCGGGGCAATGCGGTACACGATCATGTTCTTGAACACGGAAAACCTTTGGTTGGGGTCGCTGCGAACAACGACACGGACACGGAACCCGCCATTGTCGGCGGTCGCCACCCAGGCACTGGGCCGCTGGGGAACACACCGCCCCTGGGTAACTTCGAACGCTACGCAATCAATAGCAAACAAAGCATATGACACAAGCGCATCGTCTGCTATTTGCTCAAAAACTGCCTTGTGCTGCTTTGCAAGCGTTCGCCACAACTTTACACAGCCTCACCCAACACGCACGGTGGCGACACGTAGGCGGCAGACACTGAACTCCAATCGCTGAAACGGTCGTTGCAGCGAGCTCACCACCGTGAAAGGACTCTCACCATGGCATCCCGCTTCTCCCACCACATCTCTCACCGTATTGCCGCCACCGCCCTGCTCGCTGCCATGGCACTGCCCGTGCTGGCCCAGCAGCCCCCTGCCACCCCACCGGCATCGCCCGCAGCCTCAGCCAAGGCCGCCGAGGGCCGCCATGAACGCCACCATGGCGACATGGCACAGCGCCACGCCAAGCGGCTGACAGACCTCAAGACCCAGCTCAAGCTGACCCCCGCCCAGGAACAGGCCTGGACCACCTTCACCACCGCTATGCAACCCGGCGAACGCCCCGCCCGCCTGGACCACCAGGACATGGACAAGCTGACCACCCCCGAACGCATCGACCGCATGCGGGCCATGCGCTCCCAGCACGCGGCCGAAGCCGACCGCCGTGGCGAAGCCACCAAGGCCTTCTATGCCGCGTTGACGCCCGAGCAGCAAAAAACCTTTGACGCCCAGGCCCACCGGGGTCACCCCATGGGTGGCATGCGGGGAGGCGAAGGCCGCCACGGGCACGGAGACCACCACGGCGGCATGCGCGGGGGCGAAGGCCGCCCGGCCCCCGCTCCGGCCAAGTAAGGCCCCCCGGCTAGGCTGACAGTCCCACAGGCCCACACCCGCCAACCCGGCGTTCTTCACCGAACGCCGGGTTTTTTGTTGTGGTGGCCAGCCCGATACGGTGCTCGGGACAGCTCCACCCACCACGATTGTGGATAACCCTGGGCACAGTTCCGGCACAACCAGGCAGTTATCCACAAAAAAAACCGCTGCCCAAAAGTTGTTGTCGGCGAGCCCCGCACTTTGTGCAAGCCGCCCCACATACTTTGCAGCGATGCAAGTGCGCGCCAGCATTGAAGAAAAAGCGCTTGTCCACACAAACAGGCTTGCTCTACTACTACTGCTATTTATATATAAAGCTATTAAAGAATAAACAGAACCCTAACTCCGGGATCCTGATCACTCCCCTGTGACGTCACGTGACATGCCGTTTGGCCGGTGGGGAGACCTTGCCAGCAAGAACATCACCACCAGAAGATGGTGGCAACAGCATGGCCCGCCCCGCCGACAGCCCAGGCCATCTCGGGCATCCACAGGAAGTCGTTATCGGACGAAACGGCTCCCATACCTGGCGAGGGGGATGTGTTGCCCCAAGGCAGCCCAGCGCAGCTTCAACCATCGTCTGGGCAGGCTGAGACCATGCCGCCAATGCCCCAGAGCCATTGCGGTACAGAAGGCGGTGCGCCACAAAACGCTCAAATTACTATCAATTTGAGAGCAAATAAAGCACGTGATACAGGCGCTACCCGCCGTTTTGATAAAAATTTACAGCACGCTCGCACCCGGTGCGTAAAACTGGGGATAGTTTTGGCACAACCGGGGGCTTATCCACAGATAAGTGCGATGCGCTGCTTTTGTCCCCGCCCGAGCGACAACGGGAGCAGGGCTTGGTGCACAGGGTTGGCGGCAGGCTAAGTGCGCGCCAATGCAGACAAAAACGCAGTTGTCCACAAGCCAGGCCGCCCTCTACTACTACGACTATATATTTATAAAAGAAATAAGAAGAAGACAGAGAACAACTGGGGAGGGACCACCGGCCGAGGCTGATGGGCGCAACGGGTGCGCCAGACGTACCCGTCCTATCGTCCGAATCGTCCGCAATGGTCCAAATGGACTGAAGGGCCTGAAAAGGCTGTGAAGGACCGCAGACAAAAAAACAGGCCGAGGCCTGTGGCGCGGTGCAAAGCAGGCCCGGAGGGGCCTCAGGGGGCCGTTATCCCTGCGAGGTGCGCAGGAAGCTGTCCAGAACGTCCACCGATAGCGCCTTACTGAACAGGTAGCCCTGGTAGAGCTGGCAACCCGCGCGGGCCAGCAGCGCGCATTGCTCGGGGGTTTCTACGCCTTCTGCGATCACTTCCAGCCCCAGGCTGCGTGACAGCCCGATGATGGTGTCCACAATGGCGGCGTCGTTGGGGTCGGTCAGCAGGTCGTGCACAAAGCTCTGGTCGATCTTGAGTTGATCGAGTGGCATGCGCTTGAGGTAGCTCAGGCTGGAGTAACCCGTGCCAAAGTCGTCCAGCGAGAAGCCCACGCCGTACGACCGCAGCGCGGTCATGGTGGCGATGGTGGTCTCCATGTCTTCCACCAGCAGGCTTTCGGTCAGCTCCAGCTTGAGCTGGGCCGATGGCGCGCCGGTGATGGCGAGCACACGCGCCACATCGTCCACAAAACTGGCATGGCGGAACTGGCGCGAGCTTACGTTGACGGCCATGGTCAGGTGCGACAGTGCGGGGTCGTTCTGCCAACTGGCCAGCAGCTTGCAGGCGGTGTGCAATACCCAGCGGCCCAGGGGCAGGATGAGGCCGGTCTCTTCGGCCAGCGGGATGAACTGGGCGGGCGGCACCATGCCGCGCTGCGGGTGGGCCCAGCGCACGAGTGCCTCCACCCCCACGCAGCGGCCTGACTGGTGGATCTGCGGCTGAAAGTGCAGCAGGAACTCCTCTTGCACCAGGGCCGAGCGCAGGTCGGTCTCCAGCCCTGCGCGTGCCGTGACCACGGCCTGCATGTCGGGGTCAAAAAAGCGCAGCGTGTTGCGCCCGGCCGTTTTGGCCTGGTACATGGCCAGGTCGGCCTGCTTGAGCAGCTCTCCCACTGTGGTCTGCTCCCCCGTGAAGGGGGCAATACCAATGCTGGGCGTGCTGCGGTACTGGTAGCCCTGTAGCGCATAGGGCACGGCCAGCATGGCCAGGATCTTTTCGCCCACCCCCCGCGCGTGCAGGGCCAGTTCGTG
Source organism: Acidovorax benzenivorans (assembly GCF_028680575.1). Lineage (GTDB taxonomy): Bacteria > Pseudomonadota > Gammaproteobacteria > Burkholderiales > Burkholderiaceae_C > Acidovorax > Acidovorax benzenivorans. The sequence continues at coordinate 297,112 of NZ_JAPCKI010000001.1, forward strand.
GGGTTTGGGGCTCAGCTCTTCCAGCATCACCACAAATTCGTCGCCGCCCAGTCGGGCCACGGTGTCCACGCTGCGCACACAGGTGTTCAGGCGCTGTGCCACCTGTTGCAGCAGCAGGTCACCCTGGTCGTGGCCCAGGGTGTCGTTCAGGGTCTTGAAGTTGTCCAGGTCGATGAACAGGAGCGCTCCGCCTTGATGGCGCCGTTGTGCCGCAGCCAGTGCCTGGTGCATGCGGTCCATGAGCAGCATGCGGTTGGGCAGGCCGGTGAGCGCGTCGTAAAACGCCAGGCGCTGGATCTCGCGCTCGTTGGCCTTGCGCTGGCGGATGTCGGTGTTGATGGCCAGGATGGACTGCGGCTGGCCGCCGTCGCCACGCACCAGCGTCCAGCGGCCTTCCACCTCGATGGTGCTGCCGTCGCGGTGGCGCTGCACGATCTCGCCGGTCCATTCGCCCTGCTCCAGCACTGCCTGCATGGCGTGCCGGAAATGGGTGGGGTCTTCGTAGAGCAGCGTTTCGATGGACTGGCCCAGTGCCTGCAGTTGAGACCAGCCGTACAGGCGCTCGGCGCTCTGGTTCCAGAAGATGATGCGGTGCTCCAGGTCACGCACCAGGATGGCGTCCTGCGCCTTGTCCAGCAGCGAGGCCTGGTGGCGGATTCGGGTGTCGGCCAGCTGGCGTTCGATTTCGGACGAGGCGCGCGCGGCAAAAATCTGCAGCGTGGAGGTGATGAAATCCGTGTCGGCAATCGCCTGGCGGAACAGCACAAACACAATGCCCACCACCTCGCCATCGGCATTGCACAGCTGCTGGCCCACGTAAGCCTGGGCGCCCAACTGGCGCAGCACAGGTGCTTCGGGGTAGAGCTGCTGCACCTTGTCGATCACCACATGGGTGCGTTGCGACATCAGCAACAGGCTGGGCGTGCCCGCCAGGCTGTATTCGTCGTTGGGCAGCATCTGGCCGTCGAGCACGGCGGCCAGCGTGACCACCCGGGGTGGCTCCTGGTCCTGCGACTGCGGTAGCAGTTGCACCAAGCAGCCTCCCTGGGCATCCAGCGCATCGGTCATGTTGCGCACCAGCTGCACAAAGAACTCGGTGCCCGTACTGGCCGATACGGCCGCCGCCACCTTGAGTACCGAGGCCTGCAGCCGCTGCTGCGCCTTATGTGCGCGCAGGCTGGTGATGCCGATGGCCAGGTCGTTAGACAGTTCTTGCAGCAGTGCCGCTTCTTCCGGGCTGATCTGCAGCACGTCGGGCGCATACAGGTACAACAGGCCAAAGCTGCGGTCCTGGGTGTGGTCGCGCGCATGTTCTCGCAACGGCAGGCAGATCACGCCGTGAAAGCCATGATCCAGCATGCGCTCGGTCCAGTCGGCAAAGTCGCCTTCGGTGCGGATGTCTTGCACGATCACTGGCTGGCCGGTCCGCACCGCTATGCCCGCGGGCCCCCGGCCGTAGGGGTCGTCGGCCGACCAGCTCAGGTCCAGGTTTTCCAGGTAGTTTTTGTTGTAGCCCGCATGGGCCACGGGCCGGATGGACTTGCGCTCATCGTCCAGCGCAAGCCCCACCCAGCCCATGCGATAGCCGCCAATGTCCACCGCAATCTGGCAGATGGCCTGCAGCAGCGCGGTTTCAGACGTGGCGCGCACCAGGGTTTCGTTGCACGCGCTCAGCAGGCGCTGGGCACGGCCCATGCGCGCCAGCTCGCGCTCGGTGCGCAGCCGCTCGGTAACGTCGGTGGCCAGCACCTGGCGGGCTGGTTGCCCGTTGAAGCTGATGCTACCCGCCGTGATTTCCACGTCCATGAAGGTGCCGTCCTTCTTCACATGGCGGCTGATGACCGGCTTGTTGCGCTGGCTCATGGGGATGGCGTCGATGGACGCACGGATGGCATCCCGCCGCTGGGCCGGCCACAGGTCGGTCATCTTCATGGTCAGCAGCTCGGCCTCGGTGTAGCCGTAGTGGGTTTCCATCGACCGGTTTACAGCCACCAGGCGCTGGGTCTCCTTGTCGTACACCCACATGGGGTGCGGGTGCTCGTCAAACAGCATGCGGTATTGCTGCTCTGACGCATGCAGTTGCCCGGCCACATGCCGCAACTGCACCATGGCGCCCAGCGACTCGGTCAGGATCTCCAGGTGCGCCACATCACGGCGCGAAAACGCATTGACCTTGTCAGACGTGACCTTGAGCGACCCCACGATGGCATCGCCACTGCGCAGCGGCACGGCCATCACTGACCGCACGCCGTGGCGGTGGGGCATGGAGGCCATGTCCCAGCCCTCGGCCTCGGTGTCGTTACACACCACGGTCTGGCCTCTGCTGAGGGCAGGCCACAACAGGCTCTCGTCCACCGCCAGCAGGTTGCCCACGGGCCGCACATGGTCACCGGCCGAGGCCTGCGCCACCAGCTGGGACCCCCCTGCAACAGCTCCACCATGGCACCACGCGCTGCTGTCTGGCGCAACACGGTGTCAGCCACCAGTTGCAGCACCTCGGGCAGCGGCATATCCAGTGACGAGATGCGCTGCTGCACCTGCAACAGTTCGGCATGGTTTTGTGCGTCGCGCTGGGCGTCCAGGTCGGCCAGCTTCTGGGCGCTGATGTCGGTCATGCCGCCCACCATGCGCACCGCCTTGCCCTGCAGGTCGCGGATCAGAAAGCCCCGGTCCAGCACCCAGGCGTAGCTGCCATCCCGCCGGCGAAACCGGTATTCGTCCGACCAGTGGTTGGCCGTGCCATCGATGGCGGCATGGATGCCCTGGAGCACCGCGTCGCTGTCATCGGGGTGCAGCCGCAAGGTCCACGATGTGCTGTCGGACGGCAGCTGGTCCAGGGGCTCGCCAAACAGAGTTTGCATGCCCTCGTTCCACCACATGGCATCGGTGTGCAGGTTCCAGTCCCACACGGCATCGGCCGTGGCGCGCGATACCAAGTGAAAGCGCTCTTCGCTTTCGCGGCGGGCCTGCTGGGCCTGGTGCTGGGCGGAGATGTCCTGAAACGCGCCCTGCACCTGCACGATGCAGCCCTCACCATCACGCACCGCCTGGCCCGTGGTGCGCACCCAGAAATGTTGTGAACCCGGCGTGACGAGTTCGGCCTCCAGGTCAAACGGCGTGCCGTGGCGGATACAGTTTTCAAACGCCGTCTGCATCGCCTGCCGGTGAGGTGGCAGGTACAGCCCCAGGATCTGCTCCACCGAACCCATGCGCCCCGTGATGCCAAAGGCAACGGCGATCTCCTGCGACCAGTTCAGCTGCAGGCTGGGCAGTTCCACGATCCATCCACCGATGCGGGCCACCTGCCCGGCTACGCGCAGGGTTTCGCTCTGGACCACCAGCTCGGCATGCATCTGGTCGCGCTGCTGCACCAGGTCGGCCAGCACCTGCTTTTGGCGGCGCAACTCCAGTTGCACCATGGCCTGTTCGGCCAGAATGCGCAGACCCTCCAACTGCTCGGCCTTGATGTGCCGGGGGATGGAGTCCAGCACCGCCAGAGTGCCTAGTGCCAGCCCTTCGGGCGTGACCAGCGGCACGCAGGCGTAAAACCGCACATGCGGATACTGGGTGACCAGCGGGTTGTGGGCAAAAACGGGGTGCTCACGCGTGTCGTTGATCACCAGGGGCTCGCGGCTGCCGCTGAGCGCATGCGCGCAGAACGCGATCGCGCGTTCGGTTTCCTTGAACGGCACACCCACTGCGGCCTTGAACCACTGCCGGTCGCTGTCCACGAAGTTGACCACCGCCATCGGGCACTGGCATACACGTGCTGCCAGCGTGGCCAGTTGGTCAAAGCTGTCTTCTGCTGGAGTGTCGAGGATCGCGTAAGACTGCAGTGCCTGGAGCCGTGCGGCTTCTGCGGTGGCTTGCGCTGGCGGCATGGTCAGTCCACCGTGGCGCCGCTGCATGCGCACCCACCCAGCCTGGTCAGTGTGACCAGTCCATCAGCAGCGGGGCGGTGAGGCAATGTTGGCAAGGCAATCGGGTAGTAGGTGGGTGCGCGCAATGCTGCCGCACCGCGCGCATGAGTCCTTGGCACAGCCAGTGTGGCAAAGAACGTCAATGCTACACCGCACAGCCCTCGCTTGCGATGCGCGCCCATGGGGGTTTTCCCAAAAGACACGGTGTTCTGATCTGGGGCAGTCACCCACGCAACCTTCGCGCAGCACGAGGCTTGCTAACGTGGCCCCATGCAGATTCAGAACTCGCACACTTGGGGGCTACATGCCCCTCAGGGCTGATCGCTTCGCGGCGCCCGTCAGGCCTTCTGGCGCCGCGCTCGCACCGCTGCCGCCAGCCCTTCAAGCACCGGCACGGTCTGCGCCAGGCTGATGCAGGCATCCGTCACCGACACGCCGTGCGCCAGCGGCTGGCCGGGCACGATGTCCTGGCGGCCTTCCTGCAGGTGGCTCTCGATCATCAGACCGGTGATGCGTGCATCGCCAGCGGCAATCTGCTGGGCCACTTCTGCCGCCACGGTGATCTGGCGCTGGTGTTGCTTGCTGCTGTTGGCGTGGCTCACGTCGATCATCACCTGCTCGCGCAGGCCCGCGGCCTTCAGCAGCGCACAGGCTGCGTCCACATCGGCCTTTTGGTAGTTGGGCTGCTTGCCACCCCGCAGGATCACGTGGCAGTCCTGGTTGCCACGGGTCTCAAAAATGGCCGCCTGGCCCATCTTGGTCATGCCCATGAAGGCGTGCGACGCTTGCGCCGCCTGGATGGCGTCGCTCGCGACCTTGATGCCACCGTCGGTGCCGTTCTTGAAGCCCACCGGGCAGCTCAGGCCGCTGGCGAGCTGGCGGTGGCTCTGGCTCTCGGTGGTGCGCGCGCCAATCGCGCCCCAGCTCACCAGGTCGCTGATGAACTGCGGTGACAGCAGGTCCAGAAACTCGGTGCCCACGGGCAGCCCGGTGGCCAGCACGTCCAGCAGCAGCTGGCGCGCCAGCTCCAGCCCCTCGTTGATGGCAAAGCTGCCGTCCAGGTGCGGGTCGTTGATGTAGCCCTTCCAGCCCACGGTGGTGCGGGGCTTTTCAAAGTACACCCGCATCACGATGAGCAGGTCGTCCTGCAGCGCGTCGGCCAGTACCTTGAGCTGGTGCGCATATTCCATGGCCTGGGCATGGTCGTGGATGGAGCAGGGGCCCACCACCACCACCAGCCGGTCGTCCTGCCCGTGCAGCACGCGCGAGATGGCGGCGCGGCTGGATTCAACCAGCGTCAGGGCCGCATCGGGCGTGGGCAGCCACTCTTGCAGCAGGGCGGGCGTGATGAGGGGGCGCACGGCCTTGATGCGCGTGTCATCAATGCGGGTGGTGTCGTGGGTGGAAATGGGGGTGGCGGAGCGGTGTGCGTGGGTCATGGTGGCCCCGATTGTCGCGGAGCCCGGTCACAGGCTGAATCGAGGCACGTTGCTAGATACCGGCGCGGCCCTCGCGCGAGACGCAGAGCAAGGGCCGCCCCGCAGCGAGTGCGTCGTCCCCCCGCCCGCATTGCGCAGCGATGCGAGAGCAGGGAGAAGCGGCGAAGCCGCTCAGGGGGGGTGTCCGAATTCAAGGTCTTCGGAACGCCGCATTCTGCCGTGCCCAATGGCGCGACTGCAGTTGGTCCAGCCGCACGGTGCCGCCCGTGGACGGTGCGTGCACAAAGCGCCCTTCGCCCACGTAGATGCCCGCATGGCTGGGCTGGCGGCCGGTGCCAAACACCACCAGGTCACCCGCGCGCAGTTCGCTGCCATCGATGGGGTAGCCCCAGGCGTTGAGCTGGGCCACCGTGCGCGGCGGCGGCGTACCCACCTGGTTGCGGTACACGTAGCCGATCAGGCCGCTGCAATCAAAACCCGAGTCGGGGGTGTTGCCGCCGTAGCGGTACGGCGTGCCCACCAGGCCCAGCGCGTGGATGGCAATGTCGTGCGCCTGCTCGGGGGTGAGCGGCGGAGCGGTGCGTGGAGGGGCAGAGGCCGAGGGCGGCGAAGACGGTGACGGAGGCCGCGATGTACCGCAGCCGACCAGCACCAGCAGGGCGGCGGTGCAGGCGGCAAGGCTCAAGCTGTGAAAGGCGCGCATGGGCCGAAGGGTAACGGATGGCGCGCGGTGCTGGCCCCTACTCCACCGGCTGCCTGGGGATATTGGTCAAAAGTGCCGCCAGCGCTTGTCCTTAAAGCGCCAGCAGCTATCGTTTTTAACAATGCACCGAGCTTACGCCATTGCCTCGGCTTGGGTCACTGTGCGCCGTGCCATCAAGCGATTGGCCACGTTCACGATGGCCAACACCGAGGCCGTCACGATGTTGTGGCTGGCGCCCGCGCCAAAGGTGGAGCCCGCCACGCCGTCCATGGCGGCTTCCACAATGGCCATTGCTTGGGCGTTGGCGCCCGTGCCGGTGGCACGTTCCTCGTAGTGATCGACGCGCAGCGGCAGGCCGAGGGCATCCACCGTGGCGGCGATGGGTCCGTTGCCCTGGCCGCGCAAATGCTGGCGCATGTCGTCGATGGTCACATCCAGCTCGATGCCCTGGCCGTCCTCATCGATTTTGTGGCCGTGGCAGACGATGGAGGGTTGTGCGGGCGCCTGGATGTAGGTGGCCTGGAACAGGCTCCACAGCGCGTCGCCCGTCATCTCGCTTTCGCTCGCGTCGGTCTGGCGCTGCACCACAGCGCTGAACTCCACCTGCATGCGGCGCGGCATCACCACGCCATGCTCACGTTCGAGCAAGAAGGCAATGCCGCCCTTGCCCGACTGGCTGTTCACGCGGATCACGCTGTCGTAGGTGCGGCCGAGGTCGGCCGGGTCGATGGGCAAATACGGCACTTCCCACAGCGCGTTCGGGTCCTGCGCGGCAAAGCCCTTCTTGATCGCATCCTGGTGCGATCCCGAGAACGCGGTGAACACCAGGTCGCCCGCATAGGGGTGGCGCGGGTGCACGGGCAGCGAGGTGCATTCTTCTGCGATGCGCGCGACCGACGTGATGTCCGAAAAGTCGAGGTCCGGGTGCACGCCCTGCGTGTACAGGTTGAGCGCCAGGGTCACGATGTCCACGTTGCCGCAGCGCTCGCCGTTGCCGAAGAGGCAGCCTTCCACGCGGTCGGCACCGGCCATCATTGCCAGCTCTGCCGCCGCCACGCCCGTGCCTCGGTCGTTGTGCGGGTGCACCGACAGCACGATGTGCTCGCGTGGCGACAAGTGGCGGTCCATCCACTCGATCTGGTCGGCAAACACGTTGGGCGTGGCGTTCTCCACCGTGGTGGGCAGGTTGATGATGATGGGGCGGCCGGGGCCCGCGTTCCATGCGGCGATGGCTGTCTGGCAGGCCTTGAGAGACACGCTGAGCTCGGTGGCGCTGAAGGTCTCGGGCGAATACTGCAAGGTCCATTGCGTGGCAGGCTGCGCGTCGGTGAGCTGCTTGAGGTAGCCCACGTGGTGCGCGATGAGCTGCATCACCTGCGTCACGTTCATGCCAAACACAATGCGCCGCCATGCGGGCGCGGTGGCGTTGTAGAGGTGCACGATGGCGCGCGGTGCGCCCTGGACGGCCTCTACGGTGCGCGCAATCAGGTCTTCGCGCGACTGGGTCATGACCATGATGGTCACGTCGTCGGGGATCAGGTTTTCATCGATGAGGCGGCGCACAAAGTCAAAGTCGATTTGTGACGCGGCGGGAAAGCCGACCTCGATCTCCTTGAAGCCGATGCGCACCAGCTCATGAAAGAGCTTCATCTTGCGCTCGCCGTTCATGGGCTCGAACAGCGCCTGGTTGCCGTCGCGCAGGTCGGTGGAGAGCCACACGGGCGCGTGGGTGATGCTGCGGTTGGGCCATTGGCGGTCGGTCAATGCCACCGGGGCAATGGGCTGGTATTTGGTAGCGGGCTTGGCAATCATGAGAGGCTCCACGAACGGTGTGTGCGGCGCGCCGGAAAGAAAAATGCGCGGTGCACAGGTCAAACGAAATCAAAAACGAATGACATCCCCTGCAGCCCTTTGCGTGTGCAAAGGCTGGTTCGCGGGCCGGGGTCAGGGGGAGATCAGGTGTTGCGCAGAACGGCAACGGTGGCGAACGCAGGCAGACCCCGGCCAGGCACTAGGCCTAGCGATAGGGTGGGTAGGAGCATGCTGCGTTGCATAGGGGGTCGAAGATAGCACAGGCCTGCTGCCGGGCGCAACAATTTGCATGAAATCTGCCTATGGTGCCCGTGGTATATGCGCTATTAGCTATAAAAACAATAGCGAATGCGGCTGGTAGCATGGCGGGCTTGCAGGCCTGTGCCGGTGGTGGCTGGCACGATTGGCCCCGATTCAGGAGACCCCATGCCGTATTTGTTGCTCATCATGGAACCCCACGGCCAGCGCGCCGAGCGGGGCCTGGCCGGAGGCCAGGAGGCCTATGCCCGCATGCAGCGTTTTGGCGCAGGATTGCAGGCCCGGGGCCTGCTGCGCGCCAGCGAGTCGCTGGCCTCGACCGAGCAGGCGGTGCGGCTGCAGGTGCGCGAAGGGCAGACCCGTCTCACCGACGGGCCGTTTGCCGAGACCAAGGAAATGGTGGGCGGCTTTTTTCTCATCGACTGCGCTACGCGCGACGAGGCCATTGCCATCGCTCGCGAATGCCCGGCCGCCGAGTGGGCCACCGTGGAGGTGCGCGAGCTGGCGCCCTGCTACCACGGCGCGATGGGCTGAATCAGGCCGACGTGCATGCCTGCAGCGCGAGAAACTGCGGCGCAGGCATGGGGCGTGCAAGCACATAGCCCTGCAGTACATCGCAGCCTTGCTGCACCAGATAGTCGGCCTGCTCCTGCGTTTCCACCCCCTCGGCGGTCACGTGCAGCCCCAGGCCGTGTGCCAGCGCCACGATGGCGGTGACGATAGCTCGGCTGTGTTCCTGCCCCGGCAGGTCTTTGACAAAGCTGCGGTCGATCTTCAGGCGCCGCATGGGCAGCTGGCGCAGGTACGCCAGGGACGAGTAGCCCGTGCCGAAGTCATCGATGGCCAGGTGAATGCCCAGCTGGCTCAGCCGGTGCAGCGTGTGTGCGCCGGCCTCCATGTTTTCCATCAGCACGGTTTCGGTCAGCTCGATTTCGAGCTGGTGCGCGGGCAGGCCTTCTTCGCGCAGGATGTCCATCACGCGCTCCAGGAACTGCGGGTCGCCCAGCTGCCGTGCCGAGATGTTCACGGCCACGCGCAGCGGCTTGCCGCCTTTCCACCCTGCGGCGTCACGGCAGGCGGTGCGCATCACCCAGTAGCCCAGCGGCGCGATGAGGCCGCAGTCCTCGGCCACCGACACGGCCTCAAGTGGCGACACGGAACCCAGCTCTGGATGCGTCCACCGTAGCAGGGCCTCGGCGCCCACCATGGACCGGTCGCTGGCGGCAAACAGCGGCTGGTAGTGCAGCGCCAGCCCGGTGCCGTGCTCCAGCTCGGCACGCAGCGCCTGCTCGATGGCCTGGCGCCGCACCACGGCCAGGTTCATCGAGGCGTCAAAGCGTACCCAGCGGTTCTTGCCCATCTCCTTGGCGCGGTACATGGCGGTGTCTGCATTGCTCACCAGTGCGTCCATGTCCAGGGCATCGTCAGGAAACGTGGCAATGCCTGCGCTGCAGGTCACGTTCACTTGCTGGCCGACTTCGGTGTAGGCGGCCTGGAAGACGCTCACGATGCGCTGCGCGTATTTCTCCAGCGCGGCGTCATCCATGTCCAGCCGCAGGATCAGCGCAAACTCGTCGCCTCCCAGGCGCGAGATGGTGTCGGTGCCGCGCACCACGGACCGCAAACGCCGGGCCACCTGGCGCAACAAGCCATCCCCGGCTGCGTGGCCGAAGGTGTCGTTGAGCGTCTTGAAGTTGTCCAGGTCGATATACACCAGCCCCACCCGATAGTCCGCATTGCGTGCGTTTTGCAGCTCCGCGGCCAGCTGCTCGTTGAACGCGTGCCGGTTGCCCGTGCCGGTGACGGCGTCGGTGTGGGCCAGAGTGTGCAGGCGGTTTTCAGCCTCGCGCACGGCGGCGCGGCTGCGCAGCACCATGGCCGCAGCCATGGCCATCACACAAATGGCGATCAACAACGCTGTGGCAAACCGGATGCCCAGGCGCATGTACACCGCAGCCATCGACTTGCGGATGTACAACGTTCCCCAGGTGGTGGTAGACGCCTCAATGGGTCGGGCGATCTCCAGAATGCGCCACCCTGCGCGCTCCGCCTCGCCATCCAGGCCTATCGCGCGCAACGTGGTGGGAAAGTCCGGGTCGCGCCCGCGCGCATAGTGCGCAAACAGTACGCCGTCCTTGTCGTACACCCCGGCGCTGATCACCATGGACGATGACCGCAGCGCGCCCAGCATTTCGTTGGCGGTGCTGGTGTCGCGGAACACCACGGCCGCAGAGATGTTGTCGGCCACGATGGCGGCTTCCACCCGGCTGTCTTGCAGCATGGACGCGCGGGTGCTCCAGTAGTCCACGCCGGTGAGCGCCAGCACCACGGTCAGCAGCGCCAGACCTGCGGCCAGGATGCCGGTGACCACCAGGCGCGATGACAGCAGGGCATGCGCTGCCGGGCTTGCTGATGCTGCTGCGGCGGCGGCTTTGGTAAGGCGCTTTTTCATCGGCCCCCCTTGGCCAGCCGCAGCAGCCGCGAGCTGATGATGAGCCCGGCCTTGGTGGCCGCGTCGGGGCTGATGCCAAACACCACGCGCCCCTCCTGCTGGGCCAGGGCGATGACGATTTCGGGGTTCACAAAGGTGATGTCATCCGACACGGTGAGGATGCCGTGTGACGCAGGCAGGGTGCGCAACACCCGCAGCACAGGCTCCACTTCGGCGTTGTGGACGATGACCACGCGGCAGCCGCGAATCGCCTGGAGGTCCAGCAACCGCACACGCACGGTGCGGTCCTTGGTGGCCTGTTTGCCATCCAGTGCGGCCAGGGAGCGCTTGAGCGGGCTGAAGGCTGACACACACACGGTCACCTCATTGCCGGGCGTGCCGTCGCTGTCAGGCCAATCGATGAACTGGATGAAGTTGAAAACGTAGGCGGCCTTGAGGTCCAGGTCGGCCACGGGCTCATTGGCGCGGGCAACACTGGTGCCCACCCCGCACGCCACCCACCAGCAGATCGCTAGCAGCGTGCGCAATCGCGGGATATAGGCCATGGTTCAAAACGCGTAGGTCAGCTTGACGCGGTAGGTCCGTCCGTCCTGCCGGATCGCATCTTCCCGCACTTCAAACGAAGCTGGGTCGGCGTACCGGCGGTTGAACAAGTTGTACACCCCCAGCGATACATCCACGTCCGCGATGCGCGTGGAATAGGTCAGGTGGGTCAGCACATGTCCGGGAAGGCGGGCATTGAGCACCGTGTTGCGCGGGCCGATGCCGATGGCCTCGATGGCGTAACGGCCCGGGTTCCAGCCCCAGCCTGCAGGGGCGTGCAGCACGTCGGACCACTGGAGCTTGAGCAGGTGCCGGGGGGAGTTGGTCAGCTCCCCGTCCATGGACGGGTCCCGCGCCTTCTGCCACCCATAGGCCACGCGCAGGCGCCGCCCGCCCGCCCAGCGTTGTTCAGCCTCAGCTTCCAGACCATGCACCTTGACCCTGCGGGTGTTGTTGAAGGTGAGCCGGTCTGATTGATTCGCGCTGTCCAGCGAGATCAGGTTGCTCACCCCCGACCGGAAGGCGGTCAACAGCAGGCGCGTGGTCCCGGTGGGTGCGTGTTCCACGGCCAGTTCGGTGGTGCGCACGCGCTCGGACCGGAGGTTGGCGGTATCCACCACGCCGCCGGGCAGGTCCACGCGGTAGTCGCGTTCATAGGCGTTGGGCGGCCGGTAGGCCGTGCCATGCAGCAGCTTGACCGCGGTGGCAGCGTTCCACCAGTACACCAGCCCCAGGCGAGGGTGCAGGGCGCCCGTGCTGCCCGACTGCTGCCCCCAGCGCAGGCCGGTGTGCAGCGTGAGGTCGGGGCGCAGCGCAAACTCGTCCTGCACATAGACGCCCAGCACATTGCCCTGGCGGCGTGTATCGAGGTACTGGGCGGGTGGGTCCAGGTCGTCGTTGCGTTGCGTGATGTGCGTGTCGCGCCGGTAGTCCAGACCCCAGGACAGCTTGTGGCGCTCAAAGGCCGTACTCACCCATTGCCACTCAGTGCCCCACCACTGCCCTGTGCCCACGTCGCGGTTCACCGTCACGGGCGGGTAGTCGTACACGTAGTCGCCCACATACTGGTAGCGCCCGGCATGCAGGCGCGCGGTGAAGGCCAGTGTGGGCTGCCACTGCGCGGCGTATTCGGCGGCCACGCGGGTGCTGGTGTCGGTGTACCGCGAGCGTGGGTCGTTGAAGACCTGCGAGAACGCAGCGGTCGGAACGCCCTTGGTGCGCTCGCCATGGGCCAGCGTGAGCGTCAGCCCATCGCGTCGCATGCGTGCGAACAACTGGGTGCTGCGGTCATAGTCCAGGCCCTGTGCCACACCCTGGTTGCTGGTGGGTGCATCGAACGCGGGGTAGTACTGGTCTGCTCCGCGCGTGGTGGACCGCGTGGCCGCGAGCAGCCAGTCGCCCCCCTGCGCATCGACAGTGCCTACGGAAAAACGCAGCTTGGCGTAGCCATGGCTGCCGGCCTCCGCGCTGACCTGGGGCCCGCCCAGATGGCGGCCGTCGCGGGTGATGACATTGACCACGCCAAAGAAGGCATTGGCCCCATACACCGCCGACCCCGGGCCGGGCACAAACTCCACCCGTTCCACCAGGTCCAGGTCAATCGGAAAGTCCGTGCCGATGCTCGCTTGGTCGTAGAGGTTGTCGTTGAAGCGCACGCCGTTGACCAGCAGGAGCACCCGCGTGTTGTAGTCGCCCGGTGTGGCAAAACCTCGCGTGCCCAGATAGTGGTAGCTGCGGTCGTACGACACATACAGCCCGCGCATGCTGGCCAGCACATCGGCCAGCGTGCGGTAGCCAAACAGCTGGATGTCATCGGCCGTGACCACGCTCACGGCCGCAGGGGCCTCCAGGGCCGTCTGTGTATACCGGCTGGCCGTCGTGACCTGCATCTGCATGAGCTGCTCCAGCGGCAGGTCGGCCATGGCGGCGATGTGGGACTGCGCGTGGGCCGTTGCCATGCCGACGCACAAGCCCAGCGCCACCCACCTGCGGGGTGGTCGCTGTTGATGTGTCGGTCCTCGTTTCATGGAAAAAGCGCTGCGGGTAGCTGGCGATGGTCGCCGTGGGGGACATGTGATCCGGTCACTTTACGACCGGACTCTTGAGAACGAGGGGAAATTTTTACAAATTGTATCAATTAAGGGGTGCAAAAACCAAGTGCTGCCGTTTCGGCGTCTCCCCACGAGGGCTCTGCCCCTCTCCGTGCGCGAATCACCCGAGGGCAGGTGTTAACCCTAGGCGGCTTAGATATGCACACCCAGATGTCGATTTCGGCCGCTCCCGTTCGTCGTCGTAGTGAAGCAACCGGCAAGGACCGCTGGCATTTCACTTTCACGCCTTTCAATACCCCAAGGAGAACCCCATGCGCTTCATGATCATCATCCAGGCCACCGCCGAATCCGAACAAGGCTGCATGCCGACTGCAGCCCTGATGACCGCGATGGCCCGCTACCACGAAGAACTGGCGCGCGCAGGCGTGTTGCTTGACGCCAGTGGCCTGCAGCCCTCCTCCAAGGGCTGGCGCGTGGGCTACGGCGCCAGTGGCACCCGCACCGTCACCGACGGCCCGTTCACCGAGACCAAGGAGCTGATTGCGGGCTACACCCTGATCCAGGTGCGCAGCCGCGACGAAGCGCTGGAATGGACCCGCCGCTTTCCCAATCCACGCGGCGAGGGCCTGGATGCCGAGATCGAAGTGCGCCAGCTCTATGAGATGGAGGACTTTGCCGGGGTCGATGGTGTCGAGCAGTTCCGCGACCTCGAAGCCCTGCGCGGCTGATGCCCAGCGTGAAGGACAACATCCCCATGATCAAGACCATCGCCCTCGTGCTGCTGGCGGCCCTGGCACTGCTGCTGGCGTTTGCCGCCACCCGCCCCGACACCTTCCGCGTAGAGCGCAGCCGCGTGATTGCGGCACCGCCCGAGCGCCTGTATGGACTCATCCACGACCTGCGCCAGTTCAACACCTGGAACCCTTACGAGCGCAAGGACCCGGCCATCCAGGGCGAATACAGCGCTACCACCACCGGCCCTGGCGCGCGCTACGCCTGGCGGGGCGACAAGGTGGGTGTGGGCAGCATGGAGATTGTGGAGGCCACTGCACCCCGGCGCGTGGGCATGAAGCTCGACTTTGTGAAGCCTTTTGAAGCGCACAACCAAGTGGAATTCACCTTGCAGCCCGAAGGCACCGGCGCCACCCGCGTCACCTGGGCCATGCAGGGCCCCGTGCCCTACCTGGCCAAGATCGCCCACCTGGTGTTCAACATGGACCGCATGGTAGGGCAGGACTTTGAGGATGGCCTGGCCAACCTGCAGGCGGTGGCGCAAAAGCCCGCAACGTGAATGCCGTCCACCGCCCCTCCACCTTTTGCCAAACGCTCCGTTTCCCATTACCGTCCTCACCCTTCAGGAGTCCGTCATGCACCAACAGATTTTTGTGAACCTGCCCATCGAGAACATGGCCCGCTCGCAGGCGTTCTTCCGCGCCCTGGGCTATGAATTCAACCCCCAGTTCACCAACGACCAGGGCGCCTGCCTGGTGGTGGGCGAGAACCTCTTCGTGATGCTGCTGGTCAAGAGCTTCTACCAAACCTTTACCGACAAAACGATTGCCGACGCACGCACCACGTCGGAGGTGCTGGTGTGCTTCTCGTGCAGCAGTCGCGAAGAGGTCGATGCGCTGGTGGACAAGGCCGTGGCCGCAGGCGGCACCACGCCACGCCCGGCGCAAGACCTGGGTTTCATGTACTCGCGCAGCTTTGACGACCTCGATGGTCACACCTGGGAGTTTGTGCACATGGTGGATGCCAGCAAGGCGCTGGGCTGAGAAGGTGTGAATGAATGCGCCGGATTCATTCACACCTCTTGATCGCGTGAACCCCTCTGCCCTGCCCGACCGCGATGCCCTGCACCGCAGCATCGACTCGGTGTGGCGCATCGAGGCCGCGCGCATCATTGCCAGCGTGGCGCGCATGACGCGCGACGTGGGCCGGGCCGAGGAGCTGGCGCAGGACGCCCTGCTGGCCGCGCTGGAGCACTGGCCCAAAGACGGCCTGCCCGCCAACCCGGCCGCGTGGCTCATGACCACCGCCAAGCGCCGCGCCATCGACCACCTGCGCCAGCAGGTGCTGCACCAGCGCGAGCACGAGGCCCTGGGCCGCGACCTCGAAGCGCTCGAAGCCCAGTACGCGCCCGATGTGGCGGACACCCTGATGCACGCCGAGCAGGACGACATTGGCGACGACCTGCTGCGCCTGATCTTCACCGCCTGCCACCCCGTGCTGCCCACCGAGGCGCGGGTGGCCCTCACGCTGCGGCTGCTGGGCGGCCTCACCACGGCCGAGATCGCGCGCGCCTTTCTGGTGCCCGAACCCACCGTGGCCCAGCGCATCGTGCGTGCCAAGCGCAGCCTCACGGCCGCGCAGGTGCCGTTTGAAGTGCCCGGGGCGGCCGACCGCGCGCCGCGCCTGGCCTCGGTGCTGGAGGTGATCTACCTCATCTTCAACGAAGGTTATGCCGCCACCGCGGGCGACGACTGGATGCGCCCCGCGCTGTGTGCCGAAGCCCAGCGCCTGGTGCGGGTGCTGGCCAGCCTGGCGCCCGACGAGCCCGAGGTGCAAGGCCTGGTGGCCCTGCTCGAAATCCAGGCCTCGCGCCTGCCCGCACGCACTGATGCACAAGGCCAGCCCGTGCTGCTCATGGACCAGGACCGCGCGCGCTGGGACCACCTCCTGGTGCGCCGGGGCCTGGCCGCCCTGGACAAGGCCGAGCAGCTCGCGCGCACCGGCAAGCCCTGGGGGCCGTATGCATTGCAGGGCGCCATCGCGGCCTGCCACGCACGCGCCCGGCAGGCGCAAGACACCGACTGGCCCCACATCGTGGCGCTGTACGACGCACTGCTGCAGGTGGCGCCCTCGCCCGTGGTGGCACTGAACCGTGCCGTGGCCGTGGGCATGGCCGAGGGGCCGGAGGCCGCGCTGGCGCTGGTCGATGCACTGGCCAGCGACCCCCTGCTGCGCCATTACCACTGGCTGCCCAGCGTGCGCGGCGACCTGTTGGCCAAGCTGGGCCGGGGAGATGAAGCGCGAGCCGAGTTCGAGCGCGCAGCCAGCCTCACCCGCAACGCGCAGGAAAAGGCGCTGCTGCTGGCCCGCGCCTGCGGCTGACGGCCGGTGTTGTGCCCACCCTCACCCCGCTGCAAGGACACCACCCTCATGCCCCACCCTGCCCCTGAGTACCCGCTGGAAGGCGGCTGCACTTGCCGCCATGTGCGCTACCGCCTGTTGGCTCCCCCACTGTTTGTGCACTGCTGCCACTGCCGCTGGTGCCAGCGCGAAAGTGGCGCTGCTTTTGCGCTGAACGCGATGATCGAGGCCGACCGTGTGGAACTGCTCGCAGGCACCCCGGCGATGGTGCACACCCCGTCAGAAAGTGGCCTGGGCCAGCAGATCGCGCGTTGCCCGCATTGCCAGGTGGCGGTCTGGAGTCACTACGCAGGCGCGGGGCCCGTCATGGCATTTGTGCGCGTGGGCACGCTGGATGCGCCTGACCACCTGCCGCCCGACATCCATATCTTCACGGCCTCGAAACAGCCCTGGGTGGTGTTGCCGCCGGGGATACCCGCCGTGGCGGAATATTACGAACGCGAGGGGTTGTGGCCTGCGCAAAGCATCGCCCGTCGCCAGGCGGTGCTGCCGCGCATCCAGGCCTACCGTGCGGCTGCAGGGCTCCACCCGGCCTGACGGCGTGTGCCGGGCGGGGGGCTCAGCGCCGGCGGCGCTTTTTGATGGTCTGGCCTTGCGGCGTAGCGGCCTTCGGTGCCAGCCCCAGGGCGGCGCGGGCCAGCGTATCGGCCGCGCCATTGCGGTGGCGGGGAATCCACTGGACCTGGGCTTGTGGGAACTGCCGCAGTGCCTGGTGTGCTTCTTCAAACAGCGTTGCCAGCCGCGCGATCGGTGCCGTGGGATGGCCGCCCAGCTGCTCCACCAGCACGCTGTTGTCGCTGAACACGTGCACTGGGGTTGATGTGGCAATGCCGTGCTGCGCAAGCCACTGCAGCGCCAACATCAGCGCGCGCAACTCGGCCTCGTTGTTGCAGCCGGTGAAGGTGGTGGCTTCGGAGATCTGGTGCCGCACGGTCCCGTCGGGGCCCGTCAGCAAGGCCCCCAGGCCCATGCGCCCCGGGTTGGGCCAGGCACTGCCGTCGCAGTGGATCACCCAGGCACCCGGGGCGAGCGGCGCGGCCGCCCGTGCAGCGGTCACTTGTAAAAAGCTTCGACCGTGCCCTTGATCTTGATGAGCAGCGGCTGGCCCTTGCGGTCCACCGTCTTGCCGGCGGGAACCTTCACCCAGCCTTCGCTGATGCAGTATTCCTCCACATCAAAACGCTCCTTGCCGTTGAGGCGGATGCCGATGTCGTGCTCGAACACGGCGGCCACATGGTGCGGGCTGCGGGGGTTGACCGACAGGTGGTCGGGCAGGGGCGGCAGGGCGGGGGTGTTGGGGGTGGTGGCTTCGGTCATAGAGGTCTCAGCGAGAAAGGAGAAAACGCAAAGCGCGGATTCTCCGGCATTTGGGGTGCTGGCCTTCCCAGCGTTCGATCATCGCCCCAGCGGCGCCACGCCGATCAGCCACGCATGGCCCCAGAACGCAAAGCCCGCCCAGGCCACTGCACCCACCACCACAGCCGCCGCCGTGCCTGCAGCGCTGCCTGCCGCGTACACGGTGCCCTGCGCCCGGTCGCGCTGGCGCGCGGCGCGAAAGCTCAGCGCCGCCCACAGCAAGAAGCTGCCAAACAGCAGCACGTCGGCCAGGTTGCCGTTGGACAGCAAATGCGCCAGCGCCCACACCTTCACGCCCAGCACCATGGGGTGGTGCAGCCGGGCCTGGAGGGCATTGCGCGGCACATAGGTGGCAGCGAGCAGCACAAAGGCGATCAGCGTCAGCAGCGCTGCGGCGTGCCGCATGCCGATGGGCGGCACCCACAGCACCACCGGCTGCTGCCGCGCCAGGCCATAGCCCCAGACGATGAATGCCAGGCCCACGGCCGACACCAGCGAATACAGCCCTTTCCACGGCATCTCGCCCAGGCGCGCCCGCGTCTGCGTGCGCCAGCCATCGGCCACGATGCGCACCGAGTGCACGCCTAGAAACAACACCAGTCCCAGTACCAGATACCCCATGGCCAAGCCTTTCTTGTCGTCTGAATCAACAGGGGCTGGCGCGCCGCCATCTGGCGGCGTGGCCCCTCGGTCTTGCTTGGGCGGATTATCGGCAGTGCGTGCCTGTGCCCTCGTCGTGTGGGGGCTTGCCGTGCCGGCTCCGCGCCGCCATCATGCCGCCCATGTCTGTCCGCCCGTTGCCCGACGCCTTTGAGCTACGCGCCCTGCCCAACCTGGGCCCGGCGTCCGAACGCATGCTGCACGCGGCGGGCATCCACACCCCCGCAGCGTTGCGTGCATTGGGCTCCGTGCCTGCTTTTGTGGCCGTGCGCCAGGCGGGGCAGCAACCCAGCCTCAACCTGCTGTGGGCGCTGGAGGGTGTGCTGAGCGGCCGGGACTGGAAAAGCGTGGCCCAGCAGGAACGCACCGCGCTGCTGATGCAGCTGGACGATCTGGAGAGCGGTCGCCAGCCCTGATTTCGAGCGAAAGCTGCCCCAGGCGCTAGTTAATAAAGCGCTGATAGCTATCAATTTGGTAGTCGTTTTGCTGCTGCATTGCCTGCACGCAGGTCGTGTCAGATCCCCGCATGCTGCGCCAGCAGCGCCCCCACCTTGGGCTTGGCGCAGCGCTGCAGCGTTTGCAGCAAGGCGTAGCTGGGCTCGGCCACCCGCCAGCGGGTGCGCAGGTCGTGCTGCATGCGGGCCAGCAGCGCAGCGGCCATCTCGGCATCGGCCAGCGCCCGGTGGGCCTGGCCAGTGCGCGGCAGGCCGTGGTAGTCCACCAGCGTGCCCAGCTTGTGGCTGGGCGCCTGCGGGTACAGGCGCCGCGACAGCAGCACCGTGCACGCAAACGGCTGCGGCGCGGGCATCCCGGCCAGGGCCAGTTCGGCCTGCCAGAACTTGCTGTCGAACGATGCGTTGTGCGCCACCATGGGCGCATCGCCCACAAAACGCGCGGCATCCTGCATCACCTGCGCCGCGTCGGGCGCGGCGTTCACCATCGCGTTGGTGATGCCGGTGAGCTGGGTGATGAAGGACGGAATCCACACCCCGGTTTTCATCAGGCTCTGGAACCGGTCCACCACCTGGCCACCTTCCAGCAGCACGATGGCCACCTCGGTCGCGCGCGCGCCCTGGCCGGGCGAGACGCCGGTGGTTTCAAAGTCGATGACGGCGATGGGGGGCATGGGCTTGCGTGCGAAAAGGAAGGATTGTGCCGCCGCACCTGCCCGCCATCCTGTGCGCCCTGCGGGCCTGTGTGTCCAACTGCCTATCCAGGAGTGTGGCCTACACTGCCCCACCCCGTTTCTGGATGCATGGAGCCGAGCAACCCATGAAGAACCACACCACCCAACCCGCCTGGCTCCACGCCGCCCTGGACTACCTGCCGCAGTGGCTGGACCTGCAACTGGAGCGCTACCGCCAGCCCGGGTGTTCCGTGGCCATTGCACGCGGCGGCGAGACCGTGGCAGAGCTGGCCCTGGGCGTGGCCGACATGCGCACCCACCTACCCCTCACGCCCCGGCACCGCCTGCGCATCGCGTCGCACTCCAAGAGCTTTACGGCAGCGGGCGTCATGCTGCTGCGCGAGCAGGGAAAGGTCGGGCTCGACGACCCCATTGGCCGCTATGTCGATGGCCTGCACAAGGACCTGGCCCGGGCGCGCATTGGCGAGCTGCTCTCGCACAGCGCGGGCGTGACGCGCGACGGGCCCGATGCCGGCCAGTTCCTCGACCGGCGGCCGTATCTCTCCCGCGCCGAGCTGCTGGCGGATCTGCGCCACAAGCCGCCGCTGGAGACGGGGGTGCAGCTCAAGTACTCGAACCACGGCTACGGCCTGCTGGGGCTGATGATGGAGCAGGTCACCGGCACGGAGTACGCCAGCTGGATGGTGCGCCACGTGATCGATGCTGCGGGCCTGCAGGAAACCGTGCCCGACATGCCGCGCCTGGCCCGGGGCGCCCCGATGGCCGTGGGCCACAGCAGCGAGTTTCCGTTCGGCCAGCGCCTCATCGTGCCGGGCGACAACCGGTGCGACGCCATGGCCCCGGCGGCCGGGTTTGTGTCCACCGCGTCGGATGTGGCCCGCTTCTTTTCGCAGCTGGCGCCAGACAGCCAGCGCAGCATCCTGTCGCCCGCCAGCCGCCGCGAGATGGCGCAGCGCCGCTGGCGCGACCCCTGCAACCTGTTCGAGTCCCACTACGGCCTGGGCACCATGCTCAGCGCGCCGGGCCCGCGTGAATGGATGGGCCACACCGGCAGCCTGCAAGGGTTCCTGTCACGCACCGCGCGCTACCCCGCGCTCGACTTGACGGTGACGGTGCTCACCAACGCGCAGGACGGCCTGTCCACCGAGTGGGTGGAAGGCATTGCCAGCATCCTGTTCGCGTTCCAGCAGCATGGTGCGCCGGGCAAAAAGGAAGCCGCCTGGGCGGGGCGCTGGTGGAGCCTGTGGGGCGCCAGCGACCTGGTGCCCATGGGCAAGGTGGTGCCCGCCATGTTCGTGCCGTTCAACGCCGCCACCACGGAGCTGGCCATCACCGGGCGCGACACCGGCGTGGTCCAGAAAGCCTCGGCCTATGCCAGCCCCGGCCAGCCGGTGCGCCGCGTGCGCGATGCCAGCGGCACCGCCACCGAGCTGTGGGTGGGCGGCACCCAGCTGTTGCCCAAGGACGCCATGGTGGCCGAGGCCACCCGTCGCTATCGCAAGGCGCGCCCGCGTCGCAGTGGTCCATCAAAGTGACGGATGCGCTCGGGGCATGTGCTTGGTAACAGGCACGCAGTGCCGATGAATACAACGCTATGAGAATTTCACAGATCGCCCTGCGCCTGGGGCAAAGCCTGCTGCGCATCACCGGGGCCCTCGCCATCGTGTTGGGCCTGCTGCTGGCGGCCATCCTGGCAGTCACCACCATGCCCGGCAGTTCGCACCGCGGCGCGCTCCTGCCCGCCACCGCAGAGCAGCAGGTGCTGGCACAGCAATTGCGCCAGCATGTGGCCGTGATTGCAGCGCAGGAACACAACACCCAGCACCCTGCCGCCCTGGAGGCCGTGGCGACCTATCTGGAGTCGGAACTGGCATCGTACGGCTACCGAGTCCGGCGCGACGAGTTCAAGGCGCGCGGTGTGGCGGTGCGTAACCTGGAGGTCACGGTGCCCAGCCAGAGCGCACCGGGGCAGCGGCTGGTGGTGGTTGGCGCCCACTACGATTCGGCGCACGAAACGCCCGGCGCCAACGACAACGCCACGGGCACCGCCGCCGTGCTGGCGCTGGCCAAAAGCCTCAAGCACCTGGGCGCCACCGCGCAGGCGGACGTGATGTTTGTGCTCTACACCAACGAAGAGCCGCCCTTTTTCAAGACCCCGCTGATGGGCAGCCAGGTGCACGCCCAGGCCTTGTTGGCTCGTGGGGCGCCGGTGGTTGCGATGCTGTCGCTGGAGACCATGGGGTACTACTCGGGCGCACCAGGGTCCCAAAAGTACCCCTGGCCGCTGAACCAGTTCTACCCCACGCAGGGTGATTTCATTTCCTTCGTCGCGACCACGCCGGACTTGGGGCTGGCGCGCCAGGTGGTCCGGTCGTTCCGTTCGCATGCGGCGTTTCCGTCCGAAGGCATTGCGGCGCCGCGTTTCATCCCCGGCGTGGACTATTCGGACCACGCGGCCTACATCGACGCGGGCTACCCCGCGCTGATGGTGACCGACACCGCCCCCTACCGCTACCCGCACTACCACACGCGCGAGGACACGCCCGACAAGGTGGACTACGACCGGCTGGCCCGTGTGGTGCAGGGCCTGGAGGGGGTGGTGCGCGATCTCGCGCAGTCGCCGCGCTGAGCGGGCTCCGCCGACCGATCAGGCCTTCTTGAGAAACTCCGACTTGAGCAACATGCTGCCCAGGTCCGTTTTGCAGTCCACGTTGTGGCCGTCGGCGCCGTCGACCAGGCGGATGCTCTTGATCTTGGTGCCCTTCTTGAGCGTGGACGATGAGCCCTTGACCTTGAGGTCTTTCACCAGGATCACAGCGTCGCCGTCGGCCAGCGGGTTGCCATTCGCATCGCGCACGATGCCATCGCCCGCTTCTGCGGCATCGGTGTCGGCCGCATCGGCCACTTGCGGCCATTCAAACGCGCAGTCGGGGCACACGTAGTTGGCGCCATCGGGGTAGGTGTTTTCCAGGCCGCATTGAGGGCAGGCAGGGGCGGTGTTGGGCATGGGGGGCTTTCTGATAGTTGTAGTGAAAAGGGCTAGCGACTTTACAGCGGCTTCTGTGGCTACAGCGGCGCGCGTTGCTCCAGCGCAAACGGCGGCAAGCCCTTGAGCAGGCGCTGGCCGTAACTGGTGCGCGTCAGGCGCTTGTCGTAGCAGTACACATGGGCCTGGTCGTCTTCGGTGCGGATGGCGCGGCCCACCCATTGCGCCAGGCGGATGGCGGTGGCGGGCACCACCAGCTCGCTGAACGGGTCGCGGCCCACGGCGCGCAGCCATTCGGCGCGGGCCTCGCCCACCGGGTCGTCAGGCGGAGCAAAGGGCAGCTTGGTGATGAAGACCGATTCGCACAGGCGCCCGGGCAGGTCCAGCCCCTCGCCAAACGACTGCATGCCGAAGATGACCGAGGGCTCGCCGTTTTCCACCCGCTCGCGGTGGCGCTTGAGCAGCTGTGTGCGTGGCAGCGCGTTTTGCACCAGCACCACGCTGCGCATGGCGGTGGGCAGTGCGTCCACGGCCTGGCGCATCTGCTCGCGCGAGGTGAACAGCACCAGCGCGCCGTATTCCACGCGGGCAATGTCGTGCAGTAGCGCGTCCACCATCTCGGCGGTGAATTGCGCGGCGTTCTTGGGGTCGGCACGCGTTTCGGCGGCAATCAGGGTGCCTTGCGCGGCGTAGTTGAAGGGGCTGGGCACTTCGAGCGTGGTGGCCGCCTCGTCGCCATGCAGGCCCGCCTCGCGCAAGAAGAAATCAAAGTGTCCGCAACTGGTGAGCGTGGCCGAGGTCAGCACCGCCCCGCGCACCGCGCTCCACAGGTGGTTGCGCAGCGTGGTGCCGGGCAGGATGGGGCTGGCGTGCGCCTTGACCACGATGAAGTCGCCATCCACCTCCAGCGTGAACCACTTGGCCGCCGGTACCGCGCCTTCGGGCGCATCCTGCAGCAGCAGTTGTGCGGTGGCGTGCAGCTCTTCCAGGCGTGGGGCCAGCATGCCGATCTGAGCGTACAGCGTGGACAGGCGCTTGGCCTCGTCGGGCTTGTCGCGCATCTCGGCGCGCAGGGCTTTGCTGATGGCGCGCAGGGCATCGAGAAAGCCCTCGGCACTGGCGGCCAGCAGGCCCAGCGGGGCAATCAACTGTTCAGGCAGCTCGCCCCGTGGCACGCGCACACGCGCCGGGCCCCAGGCGCTGGGCTGGCTCTTGAGCTGGGCGCCGTACACATCCATCACGATGCGCGCCAGGTCCTGCAGCGTCTGCCGCAGCTGGGCCGAGTGTTTGGGGATGTCGGCAATCTCTTCGACCTCCAGCAGCGCACCAATGCGCAGGCCCCGACTCGACAGCCGCTCGATCCAGGTGATGCGCGACAGGTCCATGCTGCACGCGAATTGATCCAGTGCGGTCGAGGGCAGATGGTGGGCTTCGTCCAGCACCAGGAGGCAGTTGTCCAGCTCGGGCAGCACGCGCGCGCCCAGCGACGACAGCAGCAGGTCGTGGTTGGCCACGATCACCTGCGCGCCCACCAGCTCCTTGCGTTTGTCGTAGTAGGTGCACTGGCTGAAGGCGGGGCAATGCTTGCCGGTGCACGAGGCACCCTCGGCCGCCACGGGGCTCCACACCTCGGGCTCGGGCGGCGTGTCCAGGCTGTCGCGGTCGCCATCCCACGCGCCTTTCGATAGCGTCTGCGCCATCGTCGAATAGAACTGGATGCGCGCCTCGGTTTCGTGCCGGGGGCGCTTGGCGCGGGCGGCGGCTTCCTCTTCGGCAAACAGGTCGTCTTCGCCCTCTTCTTCCGCCTCGCCCGTGCCCGCCAGGCGGTCCAGCTTGAGCTTGCACACATAGCGCCCGCGCCCCTTGGCCAGCGCAAATTTGAAGGGCTGGGGCATCAGCGCGGCCAGCGCGGGCAGGTCTTTGTTGACCAGCTGCTCTTGCAACGCCACGGTGGCGGTAGAGATCAGCACCCGCGTGCCGCGCGACAGCGCCAGGGCGATGGCGGGCGCGCAGTACGCCAGCGACTTGCCCACGCCCGTGCCCGCCTGGATCACGGCGATGGACCGCGTGGGGGCGTCTTCACCACTTTCTTCATCCACCTTGCCCAGCGTGGCCGTGCTGAACGTGCGCGCCACCTGCTCGGCCATCAGCCGCTGGCCAGCGCGGCTGCGAAAGCCCTCGGTGGCCTGCACCACCGCATCGAAAGATTCAAGGGCCTGCGCGGCCCATACCTGTTGAGACATACAGTAGTGTCGCATGCTCCAGACGGCCTGGCCGCCAACCGTGCGGTGGGGCCGAATTCTGGCCTTGTGGCAGCCCCTTGGCCCCACAATCCGCGCACGACGAGATCTAAAAAGGGGATGCGATGCGAGGGAGAACGGCGCAGGCGGCAGGCCCTGGCCTGCACGGGGCCATGGCGTGGCAGCCAGCCTTGGCGCAATGGCTGGGCTGGGCGGTGCTGGTGATCTGCCTGGCGGCCAGTGGGGGGGCGGGGGCGCAACCCAAAACCTCCCCAGCGGTGGCGCAGGCAGATAAAACCCAGGAGCGCCTGCTCGCGCAGCAGGTGGACCCCACCGATTCGGCGCGGTTTGCCTGGGGGCGCGCGGCCGAGGCCGTGGGCCAGGGGGCGGATGCGATTTATCTGCGGCTGGCCTTGGCAGACGATTGGCTGCGGGCGCTGGAAGGTGCGCCGGCACCGGCCGGGAGCAGCATCGAAGCCGCCATTGCCCGTGGCCGGGAGCTGGACCCCTACTTTCTGGAGCGCCGCGCCCGGGCTGCGTGGACCGCCATCCTGCAGGCACAGCAGTTGCGGGCCGCATGGGACCGCGATGGCCCCGAGGTGCCCCGCCCGCCCGAGCTGGATGCGCTCGGGGCCGAGCTGGTGCAGGAAGGGCCGGGCTTGTGGGTGCGGCGGGCGCAGGATGGGCGGCCCCGGGGGCTGTACCTGTGGCTGGGCGTGCGCAACGCGCTGGCCGAACCCCTGCCCCTGCCGGAATTCGCGCTGCAGCTGGGCCGCCCTGGCCTGCAGCCCGCCGCGCCGCTGACGCAATGCGCGTTGCCCCGCTACAGCACGCGTCAGCTGGTGCCGCCGCAAAGCACCCAGCACTACCTGTGCAGTGCGGCCGAGGGCGGCTATGGGCTGCCGCCCGCTGGCGTCAGCTGGCTGGCGCAGATGGGGCACTGGTTCAGCCAGGGGGCGGCGCTGCAGACCGTCATTCCCCAGCACGACCAGGCCCTGTCGCGCACCGTGCGCATCCTTGTGCAGGTGGACAACCCGGCGGTGGATGGCTTCCTGCGCGGCCTCCGTGAATCGGCCGAGAACCAGCAGCAACAACAACGTGCCCAGGCGACGGCCGCAGCGGCTAGCAAGGCCCAGGAAGCTGCTGCCGCACGCCGCGCTGCCGAGCCCCAGCCGCTCTGGCTCAAGCGGCTGATCTTCTGGGGCGGGGTGCTGGGCGCCTTGGTGCTCTATGGCCTGCTCGCGCACCACGTCAGCGTGGCGGTGGCGTCCGGGGTGTTGTGGTTGGGCCTGGCCATTCCGAGCGCGATCTACTTGCGTTCGATCTGGACCATGGGCGGGACCGACGGCTGGGGCAAGCTCGTGGCCATCGTCCTGTCAGGTGCCGCCATCGCAGCGCCTTTTGTGGGCACGCTCGCCGCGTACACGGCCTACAAGCTGGTGGTGAGCGCGCAGGCGCGCCGCAAGGCGATCCTCTTCTTGCTCGGCGTGATCGTGGTCATCGTGCTCAATGCGCTGGAGCGGTGGTTGTTCTGGTGACAGCAGGCTCCGCCCGCCCGCAGCGGCGCAGGGCCTGGGCCTACAGCGCGGGGCGGTCGGCAATATTAGGGTGGGGGGACTTCATGTTAGATACGAAGGACCTGTATGAAAACGACCCCCACCGGCCTCCGAAAGGAAGAGGAGATCATCCCCTCCGCACCTGTGCCCGCCCGCACCGAACGGCGCGTGAACACCACCCAGCCCCAGCCGCACCCCGGCAGCGGACCCGAAGACCTGAGCGGGCCCGAACCCCTCTTGCCCCACGAGCGCGACCAGGCGGTCAACATGACCGACGGCGAACCCGACGCCAAGATGGAGCAGGCCTACCGTGATGTGAAACGTGGACTGCAGGACACCGACCGGGGGCCACCGGCCGACAAGGCGTACCAGAAACAGAAACGGTAAATGCTACTAGTTTGATAGCTATTTGCGCTTTATGGATAAGCGCTAGAGGCCAATTCTTATCAGTTTTACGGTACCCGCGCCGCCCTGAACCAGCGCGGCAGGTGGTCATGGGGGTGCACCAGCGATTCGAGCACGCCGTGGCTGCGCTCCACCACCTCAATGCCCGGCGCTTTGAGGTCCGGCACGATCACTACCGCGACCCCTGCGGCTTGCGCCGCGCGTGCGCCGTTCTCGCTGTCTTCAAACGCCAGGCACTGCGCGGGGTCCACGCCCAAGCGCGCGGCCGCCAGCTGGTACAGGGCGGGGTCGGGTTTGCCGCGCTGTACCTCGTTGCCGCCAGCCCAGGCGTGAAAGTGCTGCAGCACGTCCACCCTGCCCAGGCGGTGCTCGATCTCGTCGCGCCGCGACGATGAGGCCACCGCGCAGGGCACGCCTGCTTGCCGCAAGGCGTGCAGTAGCGATGCGGCGCCTGGTTTGAGAGGAAACAAGGGCTCTGGCCCTGCGTCCCACAGGCGCGCAGCCACATCGGACTGCACCTGTTCGAACATCTGCGGGCCACCCAGCAAAGCCGTGAGCATGGCGTCGGAGTCGGTGGACGCGCGCCCCACCACCTGCAGGTAGTCGGCCTCTGCCAGTGCAATGCCCCGCGCCCGTGCGGCGTCGAGCCAGGCGCGCAGGGTCACGCGCTCGGAGTCGACCAGCAGTCCGTCCATGTCGAAGATGGCGGCGGTGAAGGGCGGGCGGGGTATCTGCATCGAAATATGATGCCTGCAAAAACCAATGCTTCAGTCCATCCGAGGGAACATGGAAACCACGACGCGATTCACGCTGGTCTGCAAGAACGATACCGATGCCGACGCACTGCATGCGGTTTTCAGCACTCCCGATGGTGCTGGGCTTGAAGCGGCGGTCAAGGCCTTCTTCGCGGCCTGCAAGCTCAGCATCCACCCCACGGACCACCTGGGCTTTGACCGCTACGAGCGTTCGGGCCTGGTGATCGACGCGGCATTCACCTCGGGCTCTGCCGATGTTGGTGATTTCATCAAGCCCTTGTCCAAGGTCTGCCATGCGCTGCATGCGGAGCTGGTCGACGATGAGGTCGCTCGCAAGCTTGAATATGGCTTCATCGACGGCAAAAAAAAGCCACCCGCTGATGTGGTGGCGCTGATGAAGACCCAGGCCCCGACCGCCCAGCTCGGCCGGGTGAGAAGGATCATCGAGGCTGCCGAGCGCGAGCAGAACGACCCGACCTATGCCTTCATCCGCGCCATCGGGTTCTCCAAGAACCAGGCCACCGTGCAGGCCCTGCTGGAGAAGGGGGCCGACCCCAACAGCAAATTCTCTTCAGGCTATTCGTGCCTGAACAAGGCCATCACCGACAAGCGCGTGAAGGTCGTGCAGCTCATGCTGGAGCATGGCGCCGACCCCAACCTGCCGCACAAGGGCTATCCCAACCTGTACGAGGCCTGCCGGTTCTCTGCGCCCAAGATCGTGGACCTGCTGCTGCAGCACGGTGCCGACCCCGATGGGCGCGCTCAGGGCGCATCGGAAACGAGCTACCCCCTCGAGATCGCCATCTACTACCACCAAGCCAAGATCGTGCAGTCGCTGCTGGACAAGGGCGCCACAACACGCGGCCTGCCCAAGCTGGCCAATTTGCTGGAGCTCACGGCCCGCTCGTTCGACGCCATGTACGAGAACCTGGATGGCAAGCTCGCTATCCTGAAACTGCTGGTGCGGGACCCGGCGCTGAAGGCCGAACTCGTGCAACGCCGTGACCGGCTGACCGGAATGCTCCAGCAGTCTTTCGCTGCCTACAAGTACCAGACGCCCAAGGACCGCAAGGACTTCGACGACATCCTGGCTTTCATGGCGGCTGCTTGAAGAAACACTGCGGGCTCAGCCGCGCTGCTGCAGCGCCCGCTCAATCCGGTCGCGCCGCACCGTCGTCTTGGGCACCTTGAACGGGAACCACGTGCGTACGTCCTCTTCGAGCCCGATGCCGTGCATGTAGTTGTAGATGGCCTTCTTGAGCGCGCCACCCAGCGCGTCGTGGTCCACGCCGGTGGGGTCGATGAAGGCCACGTCGTTCTTGGCAAAGTCACCGGGGGGCAGCGGCGCCAGCGTCACGCCATATTCCTCGGGGTTCTTGCCGACGGGTGAATGCACGGTGCAGGCAAAGCGGTGGAAGAACCCGCTCTGGATGCAGCCGTTGGCGAACAGCTGGCGCACGTATTCGAGTGCGTCCACGGTGTCCTGCACGGTCTGCGTGGGAAAGCCGTACATCAGGTACGCATGCACCAGGATGCCCGCGTCGGTGAAGGCCCGGGTCACCCGCGCCACCTGGTCCACCGACACGCCTTTTTTCATGAGCTGCAGCAGCCGGTCCGACGCAACCTCCAGCCCGCCCGAGATCGCAATGCAGCCACTGTCGGCCAGCAGCTCGGCCAGGTCGGGAGTGAAGGTTTTCTCGAACCGCACATTGCCCCACCAACTGATGCCCGCGTTGCGCTCAATCAGCTCGGTGGCCAGCGCTTTGAGCGCCTTGGGCGGCGCGGCCTCGTCCACAAAGTGAAAGCCCGTCTGCCCCGTCTCGCGCACGATCTGCTCGATGCGGTCGGCCAGCACGGCGGCGCTGGCGCCTTCGTAGCGGCTGATGTAGTCCAGGCTCACATCGCAAAAGCTGCACTTCTTCCAGTAGCAGCCGTGCGCCACCGTGAGCTTGTTCCAGCGCCCATCGCTCCACAGCCGGTGCATGGGGTTGAGCATGTCCAGCAGCGACAGGTAGCGGTCCAGCGGCAGGCCGTCCCAGGTGGGCGTTCCCACCTCGGCGAAAGCGATGTCGGCTTCCATCATGTTGATGTACTGCACCGCGCCATCGTCACCGCGCACGAAGGTGCGCACCAAGCGCTGGCGGCCGCGCTCGCCGCGCAGGTGTTCGAGCAGCGCCAGCAAAGGGCGTTCGCCAGCGTCCAGCGTCACGTAATCAAAGAAGTCGAACACACGCGGATCGGCCAGCTCGCGCAGTTCGGTGTTCACAAAGCCGCCGCCCAGCACGGTGGCTATGTGCGGGTGCCGTGCCTTGATGGCCTGCGCAATGCGAAACGCCGCATACACCGAGCCGGGGAATGGCACTGACAGCAGCACCACATCGGGCTGGTGGCGGGCGATGGCTTCGTGCGTGAGCTGCTCCAGCATCTCGTCCACCAGCGTGGGCGGCGCAGTCAGTGCTTGGGCCAGCGGGTCAAATGTGGGCTGGCTGCCCGCCAGCGATTCGGCATAACGCACGAACTCAAAGCGCTCGTCCACCGCATCGCGCAGCACGTCGGCCAGGTCGTTCAGGTACAGCGTGGCCAAGTGCTTGGCCTTGTCGGTCAGGCCCAGCGCGCCAAAGGCCCAGCCCAGTGGGTCGCCGCCCTCGTCGTCCACGTACACATCCAACGTGGCAAAACGCGGGCCCTCGGGCAGGTAGTTGCGGCCCACGATGCGGTGTGCCAGCGTGCTGTCGCGTCCCTGCAAAAAGGCAATGGCGGGGCCAATGGTGGCGAGGTAGCGGTCCTTCTGCGCCGCAAAACTTTGCACGGCGGGGCTCTGCTTTTTAGCGGGCAGCGCATCCACTTTGGATGCCACGGCCTTCAGGCCTTCGGGCGACAGCAGGCGCAGCACCAGCGCCAGCGCTAGATCTTCCTGGAACGCCGTCACCCCCCGCGAACGCAGAAAACCCGTGAGGTAGGCGGTGGAGGGGTATGGCGTGTTCAGCTGCGTCATCGGGGGGATGACGGAGAGAACGCGTAGCGGTGGGGCGGGAGGGGCGACGGCGGACATGGTGGGGAAAAGCAATAGGGCGATGCGGTGCCGCCGCAGGGGTCGTGGAACCCCCGATTATCCTGGCCCGGCTTTATCCCCGGTGGGCGGGGGGCGCCGGGGGCACCGCAGCCGCGTGGGGTGTGCCGCTAGGGATGCAGCTCATCCCTGGTAGTTGTTCTTCACCCGCACATAGTGCTCGGCCGAATATTTCAGGTACGCAATCTCGGCATCGGTGAGCGCGCGCTGGCGCACCGCAGGGCGGCCTATGTAGAGGTACCCGCTTTCCAGCACCTTGCCGGGCGAGACCAGGCTGCCCGCGCCCAGCATCACGCGGTCTTCGATGATGGCGTCGTCCATGACGATGGAGCCCATGCCGATGAGGCATTCGTTGCCGATGCGGCAGCCGTGCAGGATCACCGAGTGGCCAATGGTCACGTAGTCGCCGATGACCAGCGGCGAGCCTTCGGGCTTGGCGGCGTTGCGGTGCGACACATGGCCCATGGTCAGGTCCTGCACGTTGCTGCACACGCCCACGGTGATGCGGTTCACATCGCCGCGCAGCACGGCGTTGCACCACACCGAGCTGTCGCGGCCCAGAGTGACGTCGCCGATGACCTGGGCAGAGTCGTGGATGAAAACGCCGGTGTCTAGGACCGGGGCGGTGTCGAGGTAGGGGGCGATGGGCATCTTGGTGTCAGGCTGCGTGGAAAGAACGGGCGAGCGTAGTGCAAATCGCTCCTCACGCTGGCTTGCTGGCCAGGGTGGTGGTCAGCGCGCTGGGGCGCGGCGAGGGGCAGGTTTCGCAGAGGTTGCAACCGGGGCTGCCGCCGCCTTGCCCGTGCTTCCAGCCTGGGATTTTTTTACGGGCGCCTTGGCCTCCTGGGTGGGCGCGGCGTAGAACCCCAGGAACATGTCCACCGCATCCCCCACCACTTGCGCTTGCTGTGCGGCGCCCAAGGGCGGCTGCCCCATGGCCAGTTGGGGCCAGAACGCAAACGCCTTGACCATGCCCTGCAATTGTTGCGCGGCATAGGGCACATTCATGGTGGCGCGCAGGCGGCCGTCCTGCTGGGCCGCGCGCAACCAGCGCGGCAGGCCCTCTTCCTTGGCCGAGAGCTTGGCGGTGATGCCGCGCGCGCGCTCGGGGGTGTGCATCATGTCGGCCATGGCCACGCGGCTCAGGTCGATGAAGCTCGCGTCGTTGAGCAGGCGCATCTTTTGCGCCAGCAGCTCCAGCAGCTGGTCGCGCAGCGGGCGCGTGGGGGTGTAGGCCAGTTCGTCGGGTGACTGGCTGCGCTCCCACATCAGCAGCAGGATGGCTTCGAACAGCTCTTCCTTGCTCGGGAAGTGGTTGTACACCGTGCGTTTGGACACATCCGCCGCTGCGGCCACGCGGTCCATGCTGGTGCCGTTGAAGCCGTGTTCGCGGAACTCGCCGATGGCGGCCTGCACGATGGCATCGCGCTTGCGGTCGGTCAGGCGAGGATTGGGCTGGGAGGCGGTCATGTGCAAATTTTACACCGGGTAGTTTACTTTTATAAAAAGTGAACTACACTGTGCAGTGTAATTTCTATGTCGCAGATCCGGTGTCACTCTCCATCGTCCCCCGCCGCCGTCTGCTCCCGGCACTTTGTGTCGCCTTCGTTGTACTGATCGCCATGGCCTACAGCCTCTTTTCCCGCGCCGCCCAGCCGGTGGCCGCCTATGAACAGTCGCCGCAGTTCGCGGGTGGCAAGTTTCGCAACGTGGCACCCCGCCATGCACTGGGCGCCCTCAAGACGTTGCAGGTGATGTGGCGCTTTGCCACCGGCAAGCCCGACGACTCGGTGCCGCGCCAGCCCGTGCCGGTGTACGCGGTGATGCGGTCAGACCTGCTGGCCGCACCCGATCGGAGCCTGTGGCGCCTGGGGCACTCCACCCTGCTCTTCAAGATCAACGGCCAGTTCTGGCTGACCGACCCGGTGTTTTCCGAGCGCGCCTCGCCGTTCCAGTTCCTGGGGCCGAAGCGCTTTCATGCGCCACCCATCACCATTGATGAGCTGCCGCCCATCACCGGCGTGATCCTGTCGCACGACCATTACGACCACCTGGACTACGCCGCCATCCAGAAGCTGGCGCCCAAGGTGGAGCACTTCATCACGCCGCTGGGCGTGGGCGACCGGCTGATGGGCTGGGGCGTGCCTGCGGCCAAGGTGCAGCAGTTTGACTGGTGGCAGGGCACCACCATCGGCGGGCTGCAACTGGTGGCCACGCCCGCGCAGCATTTCTCAGGCCGGGGTCTGCAGGACGGCAACAGCACGCTGTGGGCCTCGTGGGTGCTGATCGCGGGTCAAGGCTCCGATCCGATCCGCATCTTCTTCAGCGGCGACACGGGCTACTTCGACGGCTTCAAAGCCATTGGCGAGCGGTTTGGCCCGTTCGATCTGACGCTGATCGAAACCGGCGCCTACAACGCCGACTGGCCCGACATCCACATGCACCCCGAGGAGAGCCTGCAGGCCCATCTGGACGTGAAGGGGCGCCATCTGTTTCCCATCCACAACGGCACGTTCGACCTGTCGTTGCACCCGTGGGTGGAGCCGTTTGAGCGCATCACCGCGCTGGCGGCTGCAGCGCAGGTGCCGCTGGTGGCGCCCATCATGGGTGAGCGGCTGGACATTCGCGCGCCCGCGCTGTCCACGCACTGGTGGCGCAAGGTGGAGCCGCAGGGCTCGGCTTCGACGTTGGCAGACCGCAGCTCTGCCCTGGCCCCGCAGCCTGAGGCCTATTGAGTCACCGCAACCTGCGCGCGAGTCCGCCTACCACCCGCGCCGCAGCGCGGATCTCCGCCTCTGCATACCCTGCATAACCCAGCAGCCACCCCTTGCGCGGCGACTGCATCGCATAGCGCGACAGCGGCGCCAGCATGATCCCGGCCGTGAGCGCCTGGCGGCTCAGGGTCTCGTCATCGCTGCCCAACGCGGCTTCGTGCAACAGGTGCATGCCCCGGTCGCTGGGTTGCAGTTGCCAGGCGCCATCGCTGGCGTCGGCCAGTGCATCGATCAGCACCCGCTGGCGCGCCTGGTACAGCTCGCGCATTTGCCGCAGGTGGCGCAGCAGGTGGCCTTCGGCAATAAAGCGAGCCAGCACCGCCTGCGTATCGCCCGGTGCGTGCCGGTCGGTGATGGCGCGGGCCATGGCAAAGGCCTCCACCAGCGCAGGCGGCACCACCACAAAACCCAGGCGCAGGCCGGGGTGCAGCGTCTTGCTGAAGGTGCCTACGTACAGCACGCGCTCCGAGCCCGGCAGGCTGCACAGCGCGGGCACGCGCTGGGCCTTACCGTCGTTCTTTCCGTATTGAAACTCGCCGTCGTAGTCGTCTTCCACCACCCAGGCGTCGTGCGTGCGCGCCCATTGCAGCAGCGCCTGCCGTCGCGCCAGGCCCATGCACACGCCGGTGGGGAACTGGTGCGTGGGCGTGACCACGGCCATGCGCGCGTTGGGCCACTGGGCCGCTCCCTCGTCGATGCGCAGGCCCTGCGTATCCAGCGCCACGGGCCGCGCCAGCACACCGTGGCCCAGCAGGCTGGCGCGGATGCCCGGGTAGCCCGGGTCTTCCACCAGCACCTCGTCGCCCACGTCCAGCAGCAGCCGCGCGATCAGGTCGATGCCCTGCTGCGAGCCCGAGCACACCACCACCTGCGCCGCATCGCAGCGGATACCACGCGACGCCCACAGCCACAGCGCCACGGCCTGGCGCAGGTCGGGGTCGCCCGCTGGGTCAAGGTACTGCGCGCGGGCGCTGCGCTGGCCGGGGCGGGACTGGCGCGAGAGGCGGTCCCACAGGGCAAACGGAAACGTGTCCACCTCGGGCGCGCCAATGCGGAACGCGCGTGCCGCCACATGCGGCGGGCGCCAGCGGGCGGCTGTCTCGGCAATCAACTGCCCGCGCCGCGACAGCCCGCGCGGCGGCGCTACCAGCCCTTGCGTGGGCGGTGCGCCTGCGGCCTGCGAGACATAGGTGCCGTCGCCCACGCGGGCCTCTACGTAGCCCTCGGCCTGCAGGCGCTGCACAGCCCACAGCACGGTGTTGCGCGACACGCCCAGGCTGGCCGCATGCTCGCGCGACGGCGGCAGGCGGGTGCCTGCGCGCAGGCTGCCCTGCTCGATGGCGCGGCGCAGTTGCGCGTACACCTGCTGGCGCAGGGTGGATGTGGTTCGATTGGCTCCAGGGCTGGGCACGAATTGGCCCTTTCAATATGGGGATGCGGTCATAAACTGAAGAACCATTGTAGAAACCCGGGCGCCCCAACGGGTCCGATCCTCTTGAAAGCACCCCATGGCCGAGCACACCGCCACCATCACCTGGTCCCGTGGCACCGACGACTTTCTGGACAAGCGCTACCACCGTGCCCACACCTGGCAGTTTGACGGCGGCGCCACCGTGGCCGCGTCGTCGTCGCCCCATGTGGTGCCGCTGCCGTACTCCGACGCGGCGGCGGTGGACCCGGAAGAAGCCTATGTTGCGGCCCTGTCCAGCTGCCACATGCTGTGGTTCATGGACTTTGCCAGCCGCGCGGGCTATCGGCTCAACAGCTACACCGACGCGGCCGTGGGCACCATGGCCAAGAACGCAGAGGGGCAGCTTGTCGTCACCCACGTGCAGTTGCGCCCCGTCACGTGTTTTGACGCAGCCCATGCACCGAGCGCTGCACAGCTGGACGACCTGCACCACCGCGCCCACGCGTCGTGTTTTCTGGCCAACTCGGTCAAGACGCAGATCGACTGCGCGCCCGTGCTCGAAGTGGAAGGAGCCTGACCATGGCCAACGCCAACCGGCAGTTTCAGGTGGCCGATGCCGCCGCCCAACAGGCCCTGGTGCGTGCGCAGCCCCTGGCCACACTGGTCATCGCCCATGAGGGTGCGATGCACGTCAACCACATCCCGTTGTACCTGGACCCAACGCGTGGCCCGCAGGGCACGCTGATTGGCCATGTGGCCCGCGCCAACGCGCTGTGGCCGCTGCTGCCCCAGCAGGCGGTGGCGGTGTTCCATGGGCCGCAGGCCTATGTGTCGCCCTCCTGGTATCCGTCCAAAGCCATCGACGGCAAGCAGGTGCCCACCTGGAACTACGCCACCGTGCACGCCCACGGCGCGCTGAGCGCGTTTGACGACCCCGCGCGCCTGCGCGGCATCCTGCACACCCTGAGCGAGCAGCACGAGGCCCACCGTGCCGACCCCTGGCGCATCGACGACGCGCCGCCCGACTACATCGACAAGCTGCTGCGCGTCATCGTGGGCGTTGAGCTGGCGGTGGAGCGCTGGGAGGGCATCTGGAAGGTGAGCCAGAACCGCACCGACACCGACCGTGCTGGCGTGGTGCAGGGCCTCATGGCCGAGGGCACACCAGCGGCAGAGGACATGGCAGCGCTGGTGCTGGGTGGGCTGATGGCCTGAATGACATAGAGGGTTGCTATCAAATAAATAGCTGCTTGCGCATGATGTACGGGCGCAAACGACTATTTCTGCTCAAATTTCTCGCATCGCCGTCATTCACCCTTCCAGCATCTCCACCCGCAGCGCCGCCACGGGCCCTGCCACGGTCGGGTGTGAGGCCAGCGCGTGTACGGCCAGGTCCACGGTGGACTGCGCCACGGCATCGGTCAGCACCAGCACCTGGGGGCCGCTGCCGGGGGGCAAGGTCTTGTCGTGCGCCAGTGCCACCTGCAGCACGGGCACCTGCTGCGCCGCCAGCCAGGCACCCACGGCCTCGATCTGCTGCGCGCTGTGCACCGGCACGCGCAGGTAGTGGCGCGTGTGCACGGCCGCACGGGGCAGCACCGCCAGTTGTTCGTCCACCGCGTGGGGGTGGAAGCCCAGGTGCGGCACACGTTGCGCGGCGTGGGTGCCGTCGAGCCGCGCCACATCCACCAGGTCCGCAATCACGGCCGATGCCGTTTGCTCGGACCCCGCACCCGCGCCGTAGTACATCGTCACGCCCGAGGCGTCGCCCTTGACCATGATGCCGTTCATCGAGCCGTTCACATGCGCCAGCAAATGCGTGGCGGGCACCAGCGCGGGCTGTACGCGCAGCTCCACCCCTTCGGTGTCACCGTCTTTGCGCCGCTTGGCCACGCCCAGCAGCTTGATGCGGTAGCCCAGTTGCTCAGCGCAGGCCACGTCCAGGCCCTGTAGCGCGGTGATGCCCTCCACCTGCGCATCGGCAAAGCGCACCGGCATGCCAAACGCATTGGCTGCCAGCAGCGAGATCTTGTGGGCCGCGTCGATGCCCTCGATGTCAAACGTCGGGTCGGCCTCGGCGTAGCCCAGCGCCTGGGCCTGGGCCAGCGCTTCGGCAAAGCCCACGCCCTCGTCGCGCATCTTGCTCAGGATGAAATTGGTGGTGCCGTTGATGATGCCCGCCACCCACTCGATGCGGTTGGCCGTGAGGCCCTCGCGCAGTGCCTTGACGATGGGGATGCTGACCGCCACCGCGCCTTCATACGCCACGGCCACGCCATGCTGGCGCGCGGCCGCAAAGATCTCGTTGCCATGCTCGGCCAGCAGCGCCTTGTTGGCTGTGACCACATGCTTGCCCGCGCGGATGGCGGCCATTACCCAGTCACGCGCGGGGCCGGTGCCGCCAGCGGCCTCGACCAGCACGTCCACATCGGGGTGTGTGGCCACCTGCATCGGGTCATTGGTCAGCGCCACATCGGTGCCCACCACGCCCATGGCGCGGGCCAGGCTGCGGGCGCAGACCACCACCAGCTTGATGCCCCGCCCCGCGCGGCCCGCAATCAGCGCCTGGTTGCGGGCCAGCACGCGGAAGGTGCCTGTGCCCACGGTGCCAATGCCAATCATGCCCACGCGCAGGGGGCGCATGGCCGTGGCGGACGACGGCAACAACGGGGCTTCGAGGGACTGGACGGGATCGCGGTACATGGACTTCTCCGGCTAACGAACAAACAAAAAAACCCAGCTGCCAGAGCTGGGTTTCGTGCATTCGTCTTGGGGGAGAAGAGAGCGTTTACCAGGTGGCTGCCGAAACGGCCACCTGCGCGTGCTCAGGTGGCCGCGGTGGTAATGGTGGTAATCATTCGTGCACCCAGTGCCCGCTGTTCACCATTGGCCCGCGTGGATGCGGGCGGCATCATGCCCATGCCTTGGAAGGCAGCGGCGCGTGCGGTGGTGAAGGGGATGGCTGTGTACGACATGAAGGGCGCAGTGTACCGGATGCGGGCCGGGGCCCGTCAACCCGCCTCGGTCGGCTTGTAGCGCGATGGCCTCACCGCGCTTCGCTGGCCACCACGCGCACCATGCGGATCGCATCGAACGGGCAACGCACCGCACACAGCGCGCACCCGGTGCAGCCCGGCGCATCGTGCAGGGTGGAGCACTTGGGGCCCCAGGGGCCCGTGCCTTGCACCTGCAGCGACAGCACATGGGGCGGGCACACCGCAATGCACCAGCCGCAGCCGGTGCAGCGCTGGGGGTCGATGGCGGGCAGGGCCTTGGGGGCGGTGGTGGTCATGTGGTGCGGTGGTGCTGGCAGTGTGCCGCTGTAGCGTGCACTCCACAAGGTGCACGCTACAGTGCCCCCATGAACGCAGAACCAAACTCCACCGTCACCCGCCATTTGTTGATTACCGGCCATGTGCAGGGCGTGGGCTACCGCTGGTCCATGGTGCAGGCCGCTGAGCGCCTGGGTGTGATGGGCTGGGTGCGCAACCGGCAAGACGGCCGGGTTGAGGCCTGCGCCTGGGGCACGGAGCAAGCCGTGCGGGCCCTCATCGACTGGGCGCACCAGGGGCCAGAGCATGCGCGTGTGGACCGCGTGGTGGTGGGCAACGTGCCCGATGGCGGCGAGGCCCCGAAGGGCTTCGCGCAGCGCGAGACGGCTTGACCGGACCGCTGCAGCTACGCGCGTGGGGCAAGCTGTCTCAGCAACTCCATCGCCCCTGCAGGCGCCCGCTCCTTGGCGCCGTTGATGAAGTACACGAACACATCGCGCGGATGGTCGCCACTGGTCCAGGCGCGTACGCCCTGGGCCCACTGTGCAATGGCCTCGGGCGTGTAGCCCGTGGGCACATCGCTCTGGCCGCGCATCAGCCGCAGGTAGGCAAAGTCAGCCTCGGCATCGGCAAGCGCCGGAAACTTCTCGGAGTCAGTGTGCACGGGTACGCAGCCGTAGCGGCGCGCAAGGGCAAGGAACTCCGGCGTATCAAAACTCGGGTGGCGCACATCCAGCGCGTGGCGCAGGCGGCGACCATCCACCTGCTGCGGTAGCAGGGCCAGAAAGGCCTCGAAGTCGCTCGGCTCAAACGCCTTGGTCGGCATGAACTGCCACACGATGGGCCCGAGCTTGTCCTTCAGTTCCGAGATGCCGCTCTCCACAAACCGCGTGATCGAATCGCCCGCATCTGCCAGCACGCGCCGGTGCGTGGCAAAGCGGTTGGCCTTGAGCGAGAACATGAAGCCTTCGGGCGTCTCGTTGTGCCACTTGGCAAAGGTGGGCGGCTTGAAGGTGCTGTAGTAGGTGCCGTTGACCTCGATGGCCGTGAGCTGGCGGCTGGCGTATTGCAGCTCTTTGCTGTGGGCCAGGCCCGCAGGGTAGAAGTTACCGCGCCAGGGCTCGAAGGTCCAGCCGCCGATGCCGACGCGGATGCGTGGGTCGCTGGCGCTGATCTCGCTCTGGCGGCTGCTGGCAGAGGTGTCCACGGCGTTGTCCTTCGAGAGTCCACGGAGCGGCCACTGTAGCAGCGGCGCTGGTGCGCAACCCTATGCTGGGAGCACCTCGGGCAGTTCCACCCGCGCCTCCAGCCCTTGGGCGCCGTCCTCGCGCGGCCCCAGTACCAGCCGACCTCCCAGGGCCTTGGCCAGTTCGCTGGCAATGGCCAGGCCCAGGCCCGTGCCACCGGTGCCCCGGTTGCGCGAATCTTCCAGCCGCACATAGGGCTGCAGCACGGCGACGAGGTCGGCCTGGGGAATGCCGGGGCCTTGATCCATCACGCGCACGAGCCACTGGCCCGGCACGCCCGCCTCCAGCGTCAGCTCGGCAGCGCCTGCAAACTTGAGCGCGTTGTCCACCAGGTTGCACACCAGGCGGCGCAGGGCCTGGGGGCGTGTGTCGCAGGTCACGTCCACCACCCGCAGCACCTGCACCGGCAGGCCCGCATCGGCGTAGTCGTGTGCAATGCTTTCCACCAGCGCGCGCAGGTCCACGCGCTGCGTGGGCTCGCGCACGGCCTGCGGTGAGCGCGCGTAGGCAATACCCTCCTCCACCAGCGACTGCATCTCTGCCAGGTCGGCATGCAGCTTGTCGCGCAGCGTGGTGTCGTCCAGCAGGTCGGCGCGCAGGCGCAGCCGGGTGATGGGCGTTTGCAGGTCGTGCGAGACGGCGGCCAGGATCTGCATGCGCTCCTGCAGATGCGCCTGGATGCGCTGCTGCATGCGGTTGAATGCAGCGGCGGCGCGCACCACTTCGCGCGGGCCGTCCTCGGCCAGGGGCACGGTGGGGCGGTCGGCGCCCAGCGCGTCGGCCGCATCGGCCAGCGTGCTCAGAGGCCGCGTGGCCGCGCGCACGGCCCAGGCGCACAGGCCCACCAGAAGCACCAACTGGAAGGCCAGCGCGCCCAGTACCCAGGGAGAGACTTGCAGCCGGGGCTCGTCCATGTCCACGGCCAGTGGCGTGCCGTCGGCCAGGCGCAGCTGTAGCCGCAGCTCGGTGCCGGGCACGCGAGGGTCGATCACCTGCACTGTCTGGCCTGCGGGCAGCGTCGCCTTTGCCGCACTGGCGACGAGGCGTGCAAGCTGGGAAGGGTCTTCGGGGGCGTTGATCGGTTCGGTCAGTGCAAAGCGGTAGTTGCGGCGTGCCAGCCGGTCCACCCACTGTGCGCGTTCTGTTGCGGGCAGGCGCTCCAGCATGGCCACGGAGCTGGCCACATCGCTCGCGAAGTACGACACCATGGCCCGCCGCATGGTCATGCTGCGCTCGGTGAACGCGAGCACAAACGTCAGCGCATGCGCCAGCGCCAGGCCCAGCGCCAGCACCAGCAGAATGCGCCCAAACAGCGAGCGCGGCCACCAGCGCTGCGTCATGGCGCAGCCTCTTTGGGCGCAGACACGGCGTGTACGTCGGCGCAGAACACATAGCCCTCATTGCGCACCGTCTTGATGTAGCGCGAGCTGCGTGCGCCACGTGCGTCATCGCCCAGCCGCTGCCGCACGCGGCTGACCAGCAGGTCGATGGAACGGTCAAACACATCGGCATCGCGCCCCTGCGTGAGCTGCAGCAGCTGGTCGCGCGTGAGGATGCGCTGCGGGTGGTCCAGCAGCACGCGCAGCAGCCGGTACTCGGCGCCCGACAGCGCCACCACCGCGCCCGTGGCATCGAGCAGGTGGCGTGCCGTGGTGTCCAGCCGCCAATCGCCAAACACCAATTGGCGCGTGGGCTCGGCCACCGCCAGGTTGGGCGGCAGCATGCGCGTGCGCCGCAGCACGGCGTGGATGCGCGCCAGCAGCTCGCGCGCGGCAAAGGGTTTGGTCAGGTAGTCGTCCGCACCCAGCTCCAGGCCCAGGATGCGGTCTGCCTCGTCACTGCGTGCGGTGAGCATGATGATGGGCAGCGGCGGCGCGCCCGGGCTGCGCAGCTCGCGGCACAGGGCGATGCCGTCGGTGCCGGGCAGCATGAGGTCCAGCACCAGCAGGTCGATGCGTTGCGTGGCCAGCACCTCGCGCATCTGTCGGCCATCGGCCGCCACGCTGACCTGCAGACCCTGGCGCTGCAGGTATTCGGCGGCTAGTTCGCGGATGCCGGCGTCGTCATCGACGATCAGGATGTGGTCGGGTGGGGGCGTCGTCATGGCGGTCATTGTCCGGGCTTTGGCGGGGCTGCGGTGGTGGCGTTGTTGGCGGGTATGTATCTGAACTTGTCTGCCTGGCATCCCGACAAGTGCACATACCAAAAGGCCCTGGCCGGACAAATCGCAGATACCTGCGGTGGCTTCAATGCAGTCTTCCTGAACTTCACGAGGACCTTGCCATGAAACTCCCCATCGCCGTGGCCGCCCAGGCCGTCTTTCTGGCACTGGGCCTGACACACGTTGCCGGTGCGCAAGAGACTACCGCAGCGCCACCCGCCACCACCGCGCAGGGCGCAGCCCAACCCAAGGCGCCCCTGGGTCGCTGGATCACCGAGAGCGGCAACCTGGAGGTGAACATCGCCCCCTGCAACCCGGGTGGGAGCAACACCTTGTGCGGCAAGGTGGTGCGTGTGCTGGCCAACCGCTCCATGAGCGCGCCGGGCACCGACATGGTGGCCGCCGACGCGCGGCCCGCACTGGGCATGACGCTGCTGTCGGGTCTGCGCCAGGCGGATGGCGGCAACAGCGAGTACCAGGGTGAGATCTACAACCGCGAGAACGCCAAGACCTACCGCGTCAACCTGACACCTGCCGAGCCTGAGCAACTGCTGGTGCACGCGTACGTGGGCATTCCGCTGTTCGGCAAGACGCAGGTGTGGCGCCGCCCTGCGGCTGAGCAGGGGAGCGGGCAATGACGATGGCCACCACCTCGCCCTGGCTGGCCGTGGCCGCTGGCATGCTCACCGTGGGGGCGCCCTGCGTGCTGCCCATGCTGCCGGTGGTGCTGGGGGCGTCGGTGGGCAGCAGCAGTGCAGTGCAGCGTACGCGCCCGCTGTTCATTGCGCTGGGCTTTGCGCTGTCGTTCGCGGCGGTGGCGCTGTTGTTCAGCAGCTTCACGCAGGTGCTGGGTGTGTCGCAAGAGGGCCTGCGCCGGTTTGCCGCCGTGATGCTGCTGGTGTTTGGCGTGCTCACCGTGTGGCCCCGGCCGTTTCAGTGGCTCAGTCAACACGCTGGCGGCGTGCTCAGCCGCATGGCCAGCCTGGGCATGGGCTGCGGGGGCGGCAACTGGGGTGGGCTGCTGCTGGGCCTGAGCCTGGGTGCGGTCTGGACACCCTGCGCCGGGCCGGTGCTCGCCTCCATCCTCACCCTCATCGCCACCGAGCCTGCCGGCGTGGGCACCGCCGTGCTGCTGCTCGCGTATTCCACCGGCGCGGCGCTGCCCATGCTGGCCATTGCCTACGGTGGCCAGGCCGCCGCCACCCATGTGCGCCGCCTTGCCCGCCACGCGCACCGCGTGCAGCAGGTGTTTGGCGTGGTGGTCATCACCGTCGCGCTGGCCATGTTGTGGGAGGTGGATGGACAGATCACCGCCTGGCTCACGCAGTTTTATCCCTCGGGCTGGGGCGGCCTGTAAGGGCTGACACGTCACCGCTTGCAAGGAGCTTTCACCATGACATTGCACCCCACTTCACCTCTCTTCTCAGAACGCCGCGCGTTTCTGGCCTCGCTGGCCACCGCGTTGGTGGCGCCTGGGCTCACCCACGCGGCGGGCCCCACCAGCCCGCCTGGAGCGCTGCCCGACTTGGGCGCCGCGCCCGAGTTCACCGGCATCGAGCGCTGGCTTAACTCCGAACCCCTGAGCCTGGCGCAACTGCGCGGCCGCGTGGTGTTGGTGGATTTCTGGACCTATGCCTGCGTCAACTGCATCCGCACCCTGCCCCATGTGAACCGCTGGGCCGAGCAATACACGCCCCAGGGCCTCACGGTGGTGGGTGTGCACACGCCCGAATTTCCGTTCGAGCGCTCGGCCAGCAATGTCGAGGCGGCGATGCGCCGCTATGGCGTGAAGCACCCCGTGGCGCAGGACAACCGCTATGGCACCTGGAAGGCCTACAGCAACCAGTACTGGCCTGCCACCTACCTCATCGATGCGCAGGGCCGCATTCGCTACAAGCACTTTGGCGAAGGCGAATACGAGCGCACCGAGTCTGTGATTCGCACGCTGCTGGCAGCCCGGGGCTGAGCGGCCCGGTCGATTCCGCTCCCCTTTTTTTGTTCTCTCCTTTCCCACGATTTTTTGACAGAGGTCTTTTCACCATGCGCCACTTTCATCGCCACCTGACCCGCTCATTCACCGCCGTCGCCCTGGCCTGCACCTTGCTGGTTGCCGCACCCGCCAGTCAGGCCCAGGCCCCGCAGCTGCCACCGCCGGATGCGACCAACCCTGTGACCCTGCAGCTGATGCAGGGCTTCCCTCCGCCGCCCGACAAGCTGGTGCGGCTGGCCAACACCCTCAAGTACCCCAACGTGCGCTGGGCCGCGCAGCACCTGCGCGAACTCGGGCCCACGGCCACCGTCTGGCGTGGTGCCGCCGCGCCCAGCGCACTGCCTGCAGCGCCGCGCGCCTTACCCGATACCCTGGCGTTTGCCGACGGCAAGGGCGCCCCCACCACGCTGGCC
The DNA here is from genome assembly GCF_028680575.1 of Acidovorax benzenivorans. Lineage (GTDB taxonomy): Bacteria > Pseudomonadota > Gammaproteobacteria > Burkholderiales > Burkholderiaceae_C > Acidovorax > Acidovorax benzenivorans. The sequence goes on from NZ_JAPCKI010000001.1 coordinate 340,886, forward strand.
GACTGGCAAAAGGCCACCTACACCGACGCCCTGCTGGTGCTGCACCGGGGCCGTGTGGTGTATGAGCGCTATCACATCGGCATGCAGCCGCAGCAGCCGCATGTGCTGTGGTCCATGAGCAAATCGCTGGTGGGTCTGCTGGTGACCGAACTCATCCAGGAAGGCACCATAGACGCCAACGCGCCCATCCCCCGCTACCTGCCCGAGCTGGCGAGCAGCGCCTGGGCCGATGCCACCGTGCAGCAGACCCTGGACATGACCACCGGCGTGAAATACGCCGAGAACTTTGCCGACCCCACCTCGGGCGTTTTCCAGTATCTGGCCGCCGCTGGCCTGCAGCCCGCGCCCCCTGGCAGCAACCTCGCCAAGAGCATGGCCGAGCACCTGCCCACGGTGCAGAAGGAAGGCGAGCACGGCACCGCGTTTGCGTACAAATCGGTGGACTCGGAAGTGCTGGGCTGGCTGCTGCAGCGCGTGACGGGCAAGAGCTACGCCACGCTGCTGTCCGAGCGCATCTGGTCCAGGCTGGGCACGCAGGAGGACGCCTATGTGTTTGCCGACGCCAATGGCGGCCAAGCCACCAGCGTGGGCGTCAACGCCACGTTGCGCGACCTGGGACGCCTGGGCGAAATGCTGCGATCCAACGGCCGCTTCAATGGGCAGCAGATCGTCTCGCCTGCCACCATTGCCGAGCTGCGCAAGGGCGCTGACCCCGCCCTGTTCAGCAAGGCCCCCGGCACTGCCATGCGCGCTGGCTACTCGTACCACAACCAGTGGTGGGTGCCCCACGATGCGGACGGCTCCTTTGAGGCCAAGGGCCTGATGGGCCAGCACATCCACATCAACCCGGCGGCCGAGCTGGTGGTGGTGAAGCTCTCCAGCCACCCCGTGCCCAACACCGCCTTCACCCACGCGCTGGACCGGCAGGCATTTGCCGCGCTGGCCAAGGCTGTGCGCTGAGCCCGGCCGCAGATTCCCGTTTCACCCCTCTAGGACCATTGCACCATGTCCCTCCAACCCTGGCTGGCCAGCTACGGCGCCATCCCCGCCCACATTGACCCTGACAGCCACCCCAGCGTCGTGCACCTGCTGTGTGCCGCCATGCAGCGCCATGCACACCGGCCCGCATTCACGTGCCTGGGCCAGACGCTGACCTATGCTGAGGTGGACCAGCAATCTCGTGCCTTTGCCGCCTACCTGCAGAACGTGCTGCGCGTGCGCAAGGGCGACCGCATCGCCGTGATGTGCCCCAACTTGATCGCCTTCCCGATCGTGCTGCTGGGCATCGCGCGCGCGGGCTGCGTGCAGGTCAACGTGAACCCGCTGTACACCCCGCGTGAGCTGGAGCACCAGCTCCATGACGCAGGCGCCCGGGTGATGGTGATCTATGCCGGATCCACCGCCACCCTGGCCGCCATCCAGGACCGGGTGGAACTGCACAGCATCATCACCGTGGCGCCTGGCGACGGCGCAGCGGCCGACTTGCCGGGTCCGCCGGTCGATGCGGGCCTGCACACCACCACCTCGCTTGAGCGGGCCCTGGCGGAAGGCGCCACCCTGCCTTTTGCGCCGCCCGTACTGGAGGGTGGCGACCTGCTGCTTCTGCAATACACCGGGGGCACCACTGGCCTGTCCAAAGGCGCCATGCTGACGCACCGCAACCTGGTGGCCAACATAGAGCAGTTCAAGGCCTTCATCCCCGATGCCCTTCGCCCCGCGCAGGAGGTCATCGTCACGGCCATTCCGCTGTATCACATCTTCGCGCTCATGGTGAACCTGATCACCTACTTCTCGGTGGGCGCACACAACTGGCTGGTACCGAACCCGCGCGATCTGGAGTCGTTGATCGAGGTGCTGAAAACCGCGCGCCCCAGCGTGTTCATGGGCGTCAACACCTTGTATGCCGGGCTGGCAGCGCACCCCGGCACGCGGGGGGTAGATTTCTCCAACCTGCGGCTGGCGGGGGGCGGTGGCGCTGCCATTCTGCCCTCGGTATCGGCCCGCTGGCAGGCCATCACCGGCCAGTTCATCCGCGAAGGCTACGGCCTGAGCGAAACCAGCCCTTTGGTGGCGCTCAATCCCTCATCGGTCACCACGTTCAGCGGCAGCACCGGCCTGCCACTGCCCTCCACCGAAGTGGAGTTGCTGGACGACCAGGGCCAACCTGCGCCCCTGGGCCAGCCCGGCGAGGTCTGCGTGAAGGGCCCCCAGGTCATGAGCGGCTACTGGCAGCAGCCCGAGGCCAACGCGGCAGCCTTCACCCCCGACGGCTACTTTCGCACTGGTGACATCGGTCAGCTGGACGAGCGCGGCTTTCTCAAGATCGTGGACCGCAAAAAGGACATGGTCATCGTCTCGGGCTTCAACGTTTTCCCCAACGAGATCGAGGCCGTGGCCACCGCCTGCCCCGGCGTGCTGGAGTGCGCCTGCATCGGCGTGCCCGACGACAAGACGGGTGAGGCGCTGCGGTTGTACGTGGTGCGCGCGGCGGGTACTGCGCCGCCGGTGGATGCAGACAGCATTGCCGCCCATTGCCGCACGGCGCTCACCCCCTACAAAGTGCCCCGGCAGATCGTGTTTGTGGAGGCCCTGCCCAAGTCCAGCGTCGGCAAGATACTGCGCCGCGAGCTGCGCGACATGGCGTGAGCGCGCGGGGGGGCAGTTTCAGAAGGCGGCGGGCTTGCGCAGGTGAGAGGCGTGAGGCCCCTCAGCGCTTGTCTAGTCAGCCCCGCCGCTGCAGGTCCCGCGCTCCATAGGCGCAGTAGCCCGGCTTGGGGCTCTTCTTCTGCGGGTGCAGGCGGCAGGTCTCGGGCCGCTTCTCATACACCGTGCACAGCCGCGTCTTGGGGTCGAGGAAATTGCAGTCCCCACTCGCCCGCCGCGCCATCGTGAAGATAGCGTTCTTGTGGTTGAAGTGGTCGATCAGCCGCGCCTTCTGCAGCCGCTTGGCAATGTGGCGGATTTCCTCATGCTCGGCCTCGAACGGGTCCACCAGTTCAAGTCGCACCAGGTCCGATAGCTGCACCTCCAGCGGCATCGTGCAGCAGTTGGCCGCGCAGGTGTCGCACAGGCCTGCGCGGTAGCGGGTCCAGGTGTCGAGGCGGTCTACGTCAACGATGGCGATGGGGGAGCGCATGGGGGTGGGATTGTTTCAGCGTGCAATGGCTGTACTCAAGGGGACGTCGGCTTCATCCACGGTGTTCCGGGAATGTCAAAAGAAAACGCTCCCTTGGGAGCGTTTTCTTGCGATGCCACGGCGCAATGTATCAAACGTCAATATTCCCCGCCCGCAGCGCATTCGTCTCAATGAAATCCCTGCGCGGCTCCACCTCGTCGCCCATCAGCATCGTGAACACTCGGTCCGCCTCGATCGCATCGTCGATCTGCACGCGCAGCAGGCGGCGCACGTTGGGGTCCATCGTCGTTTCCCACAGCTGCTCGGGGTTCATCTCGCCCAGGCCCTTGTAGCGCTGGCGGCTGGTGGTGCGTTCGGCTTCGGTGATCAGCCACTTCATGGCCTGGCGGAAGTCGCCGACCTTTTCTTCCTTCTGCTTGTCGCCTTCGCCGCGCAGGGCCTTGGCGCCCTCGCCCAGCAGGCCACGGAAGGTTTCGGCGGCTTCGGCCAGGGCGGCGTAATCGGCGCCGTGCACGAAGTCTTGCGTGATGACGCTGCTCTTGATATTGCCGTGGTGGCGGCGGCTGATGCGCAGCAGGGGCTTGTCGGTGCGGGCGTCAAATTCACCGGCCACTTCGGCGGGGGCGCCGGTGGTGTTCAACTCGCGCAGCTTGGCTTGCAGGGCGACGGCGCTGACTTCGGCGTCGGCCACGGTGTCGAGCTTGAGGCTCACACCGTCGGCGATCGCGCGCAGGGCCTCCTGGTCCATGAAGTTGCCCAGGCGGGCGATGACGCTTTCAGCGATCTGGTGCTTGCGCGCCAGCTCGGCCAGGGTGTCGCCGGTCAGGGTTTGTGGGTTGGCGCCGCCGGTGGTCACGCTGGCGTGGTTCAGCGCGATGCGCAGCAAGAAGCCGTCGAGCGCGGGCGCGTCCTTCAGGTACAGCTCTTCCTTGCCCGCCTTGACCTTGTACAGCGGTGGCTGCGCAATGTAGATGTGGCCGCGCTCGACCAGTTCGGGCATCTGGCGGTAGAAGAAGGTGAGCAGCAGGGTGCGGATGTGGGCGCCGTCCACGTCAGCGTCAGTCATGATGATGATGCGGTGGTAGCGCAGCTTGGCCACATCAAAGTCGTCGCCCCCGGTAGTGCCACCCGCCTTGCCGATGCCGGTGCCCAGGGCCGTGATCAGCGTGAGGATTTCGTTGCTGGTCAGCAGCTTTTCGTAGCGGGCTTTTTCCACGTTCAGGATCTTGCCGCGCAGAGGCAAGATGGCCTGGAACTTGCGGTCGCGGCCTTGCTTGGCAGAGCCACCGGCGGAGTCACCCTCGACGATGTAGATCTCGCACATCGCCGGGTCTTTTTCCTGGCAGTCGGCCAGCTTGCCGGGCAGCCCCATGCCGTCGAGCACGCCCTTGCGGCGGGTCATTTCGCGGGCCTTGCGGGCGGCTTCGCGGGCGCGGGCGGCTTCCACGATCTTGCCGCAGATGATCTTGGCGTCGGCTGGGCGCTCTTGCAGGTAGTCGGTGAGCAGCTTGCCCACGATGTCTTCCACCGGGGCGCGCACTTCGCTGGACACGAGCTTGTCTTTAGTCTGGCTGCTGAACTTGGGCTCGGGCACCTTCACGCTCAAGACGCAGCACAGCCCTTCGCGCATGTCGTCGCCGGTCACTTCGACCTTGGCCTTCTTGGCGAACTCGTTTTCTTCGATGTACTTGTTGATGACGCGGGTCATCGCGGCGCGCAGGCCGGTGAGGTGGGTGCCGCCGTCACGCTGGGGGATGTTGTTGGTAAAGCACAGCACCTGCTCGCTGTACGCGCTGTTCCACTGCATGGCCACTTCCACGCCAATGTGGGTGCCGGGGATGCCGCCGTACGTTTCGGCTGGACGCTCGCCTGCGGCATAGAAGGAGTTGGGATGCAACACCGTCTTGCCCTTGTTGATGAACTCCACGAAGCCGCGCACGCCGCCAGCACCCGAGAAGTCGTCTTCCTTGCCGCTGCGCTCGTCTTTGAGGCGAATGCGCACGCCGTTGTTCAGGAACGAGAGTTCGCGCAGGCGCTTGGCTAGGATTTCGTAGTGGAAGTCGTAGTTCTCTTTGAAGATCTCGGTGTCGGGCAAGAAGTGCACCTCGGTGCCGCGCTTTTCGGTCTCGCCGGTCACCTTCATGGGGCTGACTTCAAAGCCGTCCACGGTGTCGAGCAGGCGGTCTTGCACAAAGCCGCGTGCAAATTCGATCTGATGCACCTTGCCTTCGCGGCGCACGGTCAGGCGCAGCCATTTGGACAGTGCGTTCACGCAGCTCACGCCCACGCCGTGCAGGCCGCCGGAGACCTTGTAGCTGTTCTGGTTGAACTTGCCGCCTGCGTGCAGCTCGGTCAAGGCAATTTCTGCCGCACTGCGCTTGGGCTCGTGCTTGTCGTCCATCTTCACGCCGGTGGGGATGCCGCGGCCGTTGTCGGTCACGCTGATGGAGTTGTCGGTGTGGATGGTGACGACGATGTCGTCGCAGTGGCCGGCCAGGGCTTCGTCGATGGAGTTGTCGACCACCTCGAACACCAGATGGTGCAGGCCGGTGCCGTCGCTGGTGTCACCGATGTACATGCCGGGGCGCTTGCGCACGGCCTCCAGGCCTTCGAGGATGGTGATGGCGCCTTCGCCGTAGCTTTCACTGGCACCCGCCTGGTTCGTGTCGATCTTGTTGACGATGGGCTCCACATGGCCGGAGACGCCGGAGGAATCGGGCTCGGAGGGAATGTTGTTGTCAACGGTCATGGTGGGCCTTGGGATCCGTGGAAACCGGGGTTTCCAATGTGTTCAATGGTCAAATTGGCTGCAGGCGCATATTGGATATGCGCTAACAGCTATCAATATAGTAGCGTTCGCGGTGGGCGATGCGACAGTGGGACGTGGCTTGTGCCACGCCACCTCAAATGCGCATGGGCATCACCACGTACTTGAAACTCTCGTTCTCGGGGATGGTCAGCAGCGCAGAGCTGTTGCCGTCCGAGAGCTCCACCTTCACCATGTCCTGGCCCATGTTGGCCAGGGCGTCGATGAGGTAGGTCACGTTGAAGCCGATCTCGATGGTGTCGCCACCGTAGTCGATGTCGAGCTCGTCCACGGCTTCTTCCTGCTCGGCGTTGTTGGACGCCACGCGCAAGGTGCCGGGCTCCAGGTTCAGGCGCACGCCCTTGAACTTGTCGCTGGTCATGATGGCCGTGCGCTGCAGGCTGGCCAGCAGTGGGGCGCGGCCCAGGGTGATGCTGTTCTTGTGGTTCTTGGGGATCACGCGGTTGTAGTCGGGGAACTTGCCCTCGACCAGCTTGGTGACGAACTCCATGCCGCCAAAGGTGAACTTGGCCTGGTTGTTCGCAAACTGCATCTCGATATGCGGCTGGTTCTCGCCGCCCGCATCAGACAGCAGACGCTGCAGCTCAATCACGGTCTTGCGCGGCAGGATGACTTCCTGCTTGGGCACTTCGACGTCCAGCGTGGCGCTGGCAAACGCCAGGCGGTGGCCGTCGGTGGCGACCAAGCTCAGCTGCTTGCCTTCGGCGACGAACAGGATGCCGTTGAGGTAATAGCGGATGTCCTGCACGGCCATCGCAAACGACACCTGACCCAGCAGGTCTTTCAGCGTTTTTTGTGGCACGGCGAACACGGGGCCGAAGGCGGCCGATTCTTGCACCAGCGGGAAGTCCTCAGCGGGCAGGCTTTGCAGCGTGAAGCGGCTCTTGCCGCCCTTCAAGATCAGCTTGGACTGGGCCGATTCCAGGCTCACGGTCTGGTCGCCGGGCATGGTCTTCAGGATGTCGATGAGCTTGCGCGCGCCCACGGTGGTGGTGAAGTCGCCCGTGTCGCCACCGAGTTCGGCGGTGGTGCGGATCTGGATTTCGAGGTCGCTGGTCGTCAGCTGCAGGGCGTTGCCCGTCTTGCGGATCAGCACGTTGGCCAGGATGGGCAGTGTGTGGCGGCGCTCCACGATGCCAGCCACGGACTGCAGAACCGCGAGAACCTTGTCTTGTGTTGCCTTCAGGACGATCATGTCATCAACCTCTTGTGGTTTTTGGGACGGTGCTTGGACAGCTGCGCAGGTTGTGCCTCCCCCCGCTGCCTAACCCGCCATTTTGCCCGTTTACCGGGCGGTTCCCGCTCGGTGTCTTTCCCCACGCGCCGTCAGCCCTTCAGGGTCTGCTCCAACACGTGCAACTGCTGGTTCAGCTCGGTCAGCTGCTGGCGCTCTCCCGCAATCTTGCGCACGGCGTGCAACACCGTGGTGTGATCGCGTCCGCCAAACAATTCTCCAATTTCGGGAAGACTCTTTTGCGTCAGCTCCTTGGCCAGGTACATCGCAATCTGGCGCGGGCGGGCAATGCTGGCCGGGCGCTTCTTGCTGTACATGTCGGCGACCTTGATCTTGTAATAGTCAGCCACCGTCTTCTGGATGTTTTCCACAGAAATCTGCCGGTTCTGGATGGACAGCAGGTCGCGCAGCGCCTCGCGGGCGAGCTGGATAGAAATTTCCTTCTGGTTGAAACGTGAGTACGCCAGGATCTTGCGCAGCGCGCCTTCGAGTTCGCGCACGTTGGAGCGCACGTTCTTGGCCACGAAGAAGGCGACTTCCTCGGGCATCTCGGTGCCTTCAACGCGGGCCTTGTTGATCAGGATGGCCACGCGCATTTCCAGCTCGGGCGGCTCGATGGCGACCGTCAGGCCCGAGTCAAAACGCGACACCAGCCGCTCGTGGATGTTGGCCAGACCCTTGGGGTAGGTGTCCGACGTCATCACGATGTGCGACTTCTTGGCCAGCAGCGCCTCGAATGCGTTAAAAAATTCTTCTTGTGTGCGGTCCTTGTTGGCGAAGAACTGCACGTCGTCGATCAGCAGCAGGTCGAGCGAGTGGTAGCGTTCCTTGAACTCGTCGAACGTGCGGCGCTGGTAGGCCTTAACCACATCCGACACAAACTGCTCTGCATGGATGTAGAGAACTTTGGCGTCGGGCTTGTCCTGCAGCAGGCGGTTGCCCACAGCGTGCACCAAGTGGGTCTTGCCCAGGCCCACGCCGCCGTAGATGAACAACGGGTTGTACAGGTGACCGGGCATGCCAGCCACGTGCATGGCCGCCGAGCGCGCCATGCGGTTGGCCGTGCCCTCCACCAGGGTCTCGAAAGTGAGGGCGGCATTGAGACGGTTGCGGAACGCGCCCGCCGTGGCTTCATCGTTGTTGCTGGACTGGGGTTCGGCCGGTGCCGCAGCGTTGGTGGGCTCTTGCGATGCCGGGCGTACATAAGTACGGGCAACAGATTCTCGCTGAGCGAGCGCTAACTCCAGTGTGACGGGCTGGCCGTACAGGCCTTCGAGCAGCGCGGCAATGCGGCCCGCATATTGGGCACGGATCCAGTCGAGCTTGAAGCGGTTGCCCACGAGCAGCGTGACTTTGGAGAAGTCTTCGGCCACTTGGGCAATCAGGGGCTTGATCCAGGTGTTGAATTGTTGTTCTGGCAGGTCTTGCGCCAGTTGCTCAACGCAGGCTTGCCACAGGCCCTGACCGGCATCTGCGCCGGGCGAATTGGGGGAGCTGCGGGTGGGTTCCTCGATCATTTCAGGGGGATTCTTATTGTGGATAGGAGGAACGGGGCTGGGCGGCGGATTGTAGCTTGTCAAGGAGTTATCCACAATTTGAGGGCGGCTGTCATCTGGGGGATTCCGGGGGTGTCATGCGGGGTGCGCCCCTTGTCTGGACCTCTTCCGGCGACGCTGTCGCGGCCTTTCGGAGGTTCGCTGATAAAGGCCTGCCCGCCGAAAGGCATTGCCAGCCAGCCACAAGCCTGCGATAATTTTGGGTTTCCCTGAATGTGTTCAGGGTGATTTGACCCGGCGCGCCGTTATTTCTGCCCCGTGGGTCTGCCTCCAGGCGGTGTTTCATATACAGCGTGGGTGTGCAGATTGCAGGGGGTTCAAGAGCAGCAGTCCGGAACTGAACCTCAAGGAATAGCACCATGAAACGTACTTACCAGCCCTCCAAGACGCGCCGCGCGCGCACCCACGGTTTCCTCGTCCGCATGAAGACCCGCGGCGGCCGTGCCGTTATCAACGCACGCCGCGCCAAGGGCCGCAAGCGCCTGGCCGTCTAAGGCCGTTACGGTCTACGGCCTGCTCCCCGCCTGTTCCCGGTTTGTACCGCCAGGTTCCAAACGGGGCGCTCGCATGCACAGGCTAAAAACCCGGCCGCAGTTTCAGGCTGCCATGGCGGGGGGCACTGTCTCCCGCACGGCGCATTTTGCGTTGCACCGCTTGGTGTTGGACGCCGATGGCAGCGCTGCTGCCGTCCAAGCTGCTGCTGTCGCTCCCACAGGGCCCGGCTCCTTGCCGCACACGCAAGGGCCGCAGGCCCTGTTTGTCGTTCCGGGCGTCTGGCTGGGTGCCATGGTGCCCAAGCGCTGGGCGCGCCGCGCCGTGACGCGCAACACCATCAAGCGGCAGATCTATACCGTAGGCGCTACGTTTGAGGCGCGTTTGCCGCAGGCGGCCCATGTAGTGCGCCTGCGCTCGGCGTTTGATCGCAAGCAGTTTGTGAGCGCCACGTCCGACCAGCTCAAGCAGGCGGTGCGTGCTGAGCTGCTGCAGCTGTTCGGATACGCAACCCGGCATTCAGGCGCTGCAGCGGCTCACGTTGCTGCACCTGTGCCGCCGTTGGCAGAACCGGTGGCCACCCCATGATGCAGCGTTTGCTGATTGGCGTGGTCAAGGGCTATCGGCTGTTCCTCAGCCCCTGGCTGGGCTCGGCCTGCCGTTTCGAGCCGACCTGCTCGGTCTATTCGCTGCAGGCGCTGGAGCAGCACGGCGCTGCGGCCGGCAGTTATCTCACGGTGCGCAGGCTGGTACGCTGCCACCCCTGGTGTGACGGGGGCCACGATCCGGTCCCACAAGATCTGCCGCGCAGCATGCGGCTTTTCTCACGGCTCACCCCTTCCACCACCCCACCATCCTCACCAAAGAAGTCTTCATGAACGACATTCGCCGCACCATCCTGTGGGTGATTTTTGGCTTTTCCATGGTTCTGCTGTGGGACAAGTGGCAACTGCACAACGGCAACAAGGCCACCTTTTTCCCGACCACCCCTGCAGTGACGGCTCCTGCTGCCGCAGCAGGTGCGGCCTCTGGCGCGACCGGAGCAGCCAGTGTGCCAGCCTCCAGCGCACCTGCAGCCACAGCTGCAGCGCAAGGCGCGGCAGCTGTACCCGGTCAGCTCGCGGCAGCGGCAGCGCCCGCCAAGCGCGAGCGCATCGAGGTCAAGACCGACCTGTACCGTCTGGTGTTCGACAGTGAGGGCGGCTCACTCACGCAGGCCGAGCTGCTCAAGCACGCCGACATGGCCGACAAGGCCCACAACTTCTTGCTGCTGGACGAGAGCGCTCAGCGCGTCTACGTGGCGCAGACCGGCCTGGTGGGCGGCACTTTCCCCACGCACAAGACCGTGATGACGGCCGTGCCCGGCCCGCGCGAACTCAAGGACGGGCAGGACGAGCTCAGCATCCGCTTCGAGTCGCCCGACCAGGGCGGCGTGAAGCTGGTCAAGACCTGGACCATCAAGCGTGGCGCCTATGACATTGCTGTCAAGCACGACATCGTCAACACCGGCAGCGCCGCCGTGTCGCCCCAGCTGTACCTGCAACTGGTGCGTGACGGCAACAAGCCGCCCGGAGAGTCGTCGTTCTACTCCACCTTCACCGGCCCAGCGGTTTTCACCGAAGCCAAGAAGTACCAGAAGATTGAGTTCAAGGACATCGACAACGGCAAGATCGACATCCCCAAGGACTCGCCCAATGGCTACGTCGCCATGGTGCAGCACTACTTCGCCACCGCTTGGCTGCTGGCCGACGGCGTGCAACGCGAGCCCTTCACCCGCAAGGTGGACACCAACCTGTACTCAGTGGGCATGCTGACCTCGCTCGGCACCATCGAGCCCGGCGCCACCAAGACCATCGACGCGCGCCTGTTCGCCGGCCCGCAGGTCGAGACCATGATGGAAAAGCTGTACCCCGGCCTGGAACTGGTCAAGGACTACGGCTGGCTGACCATCCTGTCCAAGCCGCTGTACTGGCTGCTCGACAACCTGCACAAGCTCCTGAACAACTGGGGCTGGTCCATCGTGGCCCTGGTGCTGCTGCTCAAGATCGCGTTCTACTGGCTCAACGCCAAGGCCTACGCCAGCATGGCCAAGATGAAGGCCATCAACCCCAAGATCATGGAGATGCGCGAGCGCCTGAAGGACAAGCCGCAGCAGATGCAGCAGGAGATGATGCGCATCTACCGCGAGGAAAAGGTCAACCCCATGGGCGGCTGCTTCCCCATCATGATCCAGATCCCCGTGTTCATTGCGCTGTACTGGGTGCTGCTGTCCAGCGTCGAGATGCGCAACGCGCCCTGGATCGGCTGGATCCACGACCTCTCCGCGCCTGACCCGTTCTTCATTCTGCCCCTGCTGATGACAGCCAGCTCGCTGCTGCAGACCGCCCTGAACCCCGCACCACCAGACCCGATGCAGGCCAAGATGATGTGGTTCATGCCGCTGATCTTCAGCGTGATGTTCTTCTTCTTCCCAGCCGGCCTGGTGCTGTACTGGCTGACGAACAACATCCTGTCGATTGCGCAGCAGTGGATCATCAACACCCGAATGGGCGTGCCACCGCAATTCAACCTGCCAAAATTTAAGTAACCCCCTGAGCGGCTGCGCCGCTTCCCCCTTTCTCTCGCGCTGCGCGCGGGAAGGGGGACGACACCAGCGCGGCGGGGCGGCCCTTGCGCGGTGTCTCGCGCTTGGGCCGCGCCAATTTTTGGCGCTCTCTTCCCAAAATCGCCGCACATGCTTGCCCGCCACCAAGACCCCATCGTCGCCATTGCCACCGCCCCGGGGCGTGGGGCCGTCGGCATCGTGCGCGTGTCAGGGCGCGGGTTGGATGCGCTGGTGCAGGCGGTTTGCGGGCGCACCCTCAAGCCCCGCGAGGCCACCTACCTGCCCTTTCGTGATGCGCAGGGCCAGGCCATTGACCAGGGGCTGGCGCTGTACTTTCCTTGCCCGCACAGCTACACCGGCGAAGACGTGCTGGAGCTGCAGGCCCATGGTGGCCCCGTGGTGCTGCAGCTGCTGCTGGCACGCTGCCTGGAGGCGGGTGCCGCCACCGACCCCGCCACCGGCCAGCCCCACCTGCGCGGCTTGCGCGTGGCCCAGCCAGGGGAGTTCACCGAACGTGCCTTCCTGAACGACAAAATTGACCTGGCCCAGGCCGAGGCGATTGCCGACCTGATCGACGCCAGCACCGAGGCGGCCGCCCGCAGTGCCAGCCGCTCGCTGACCGGCGCGTTTTCCGCAGAAATCCACAGCCTGCACGACGCGCTCATCCACCTGCGCATGCTGGTGGAGGCCACGTTGGACTTCCCTGAAGAAGAAATCGACTTCCTGCGCAAGGCAGACGCGCGCGGCCAGCTATCAAGTTTGCAGCAAACCTTGGCCTCGGTGATGCAACGGGCGCGCCAAGGCGCGCTGCTGCGCGAGGGCATCAAGGTGGTCATCGCCGGGCAGCCCAATGCAGGCAAAAGCTCGCTGCTCAATGCGCTGGCAGGGGCCGAGCTGGCCATCGTCACGCCCATCGCGGGCACCACGCGCGACAAGGTGCAGCAGACCATACAGATCGAAGGCGTGCCCCTGCACATCATCGATACCGCTGGCCTGCGTGACAGCAGTGACGAGGTGGAGCGCATCGGCATCGCCCGCGCCTGGGACGAGATTGCGGGGGCGGACGCCGTGCTGTTCTTGCACGACCTGTCGCGGCAGTCTGCTCCTGAATATATAGCTGCCGACGCAGATATCGAAAGCGCCTTGGGGCAAAAACTGCCTAAGAACATTCCCGTCATTGATGTCTGGAACAAGCTGGACTGCGCGGTGGATGTCGCCCCCACCGCCAGCTCCGAGCGCCCTGCAGTACACCTGTCTGCCCGCACCGGGCAGGGGCTGGACGGCTTGCGACGGCTGCTGCTGGACGTGGCGGGCTGGCAGTCGGCGCCCGAGGGCATCTACATTGCACGGGCGCGGCATGTACAGGCGCTGCAGGCCGTGTCGTCGCACCTGCAGGAAGCCTCCGATCAGCTGCAGGCCCAGGGCCCGGCGCTGGACCTTCTGGCCGAGGAGTTGCGGCTGGCGCAGAACGCCTTGAGTGCCATCACCGGCGAGTTCACTTCCGACGACCTGCTGGGTGTGATCTTCTCCAGCTTCTGCATCGGCAAATAGCGACCGTTGGTCGCCCTATCTTGTAAACGGACGTAAACAGCGCTTGTGCCTGACCTGTAACAGGGTTACTTTCGGCGGACCATGAATGTTCCCATGCCCGTTGCCTCCAAGGTGGACCTCAAAGGTCTGATCGACGCCATTGCCCAGACCACGGCGGACGACAGCATGACCAACCCGCTGGCGGCCGCCCAGTGGGAGGTGCTGTCGTCCTACCTGCTGCCGGTGGTGTTGCCCGCCGGGCAGGTGCTGTTCAGCCAGGGTGCCACGGACCGCACCCTGTACCTGGTCGAAAGCGGTAGCCTGAGCGTGCACTACCAAGACGAAAAAGAGCGCCTGCGCCTGGCGATTGTGGGCGCCGGGTCGGTGGTGGGTGAAGGTGCCTTCTTCTCGCACCGTGCGCGCAGTGCCACCGTGCAGGCCAGCGCGCCCTGCAAGTTGTGGAGCCTCACGGCGATTCGCTTTACCGAACTGACCAACCGCCAGCCCGCCATTGCCTTGGGTTTGGCCATGGCTGCAGGGGCTGTGCTGGCCAAGCGTCTGGGCAACCGCCGCCGCCGCGTTGCGGCCACCTGACAGGCGGTTCCTGTCGGGGGTTTCCATCGGACTTCTTCCGCCTTCTGCGGGGGGATGGCGCGTTACACTCGATTTGGATTTTGTCCAGGCACCGTCCGAAGAAAGCAAGTCATGTCCCTGTTCAGTTGGTTCAGCCGCAAACCCGCTCCACCCAAGCCTCGCTCAGCGGCCGAGCCCTCCGGTCTGCTCAACGCCGACGCCACCGTGCCCCTGCAACCTGGGCGCCAGGGCAAGCCGCTGGTGGAGCCCCTGCCGCCGGAGCACGCCGCCAACCGCAAGAACGAGCGCATGGAGCGCCGTGAGTTGCTCTACACCGTGGTGCGCGACGCCATGGTGCGCGCCGGTGTGCTGTCGGCCAGCTACAAGTTCAAGGTGCTGTCGCTCGACCAGCGTGGCCGCCAGTTCCTGGTGATGATGGACCTGGCCCGGGAATACGGCGGCGAGACGGTGCGCCTGAGCGAGATCGAAGCACTCATCGCCCAGACGGCCAAGACCCGCTACGACATCCTAGTGACGGCCGTGTACTGGCGCATCAACGACCATGTGGCGGTAGGCATTCCGCAAAAGGGCGTGGCGCCCCAGGGGGCGGCGCTACCGCTGCAAGCGGCGTCCACAGCGGTGCGCCGCCCGCCAGCAGCAGCGGCCACTGCCCCTGCACCCCTGGCCCCATCGCCTGCCCCTTTGGCTGGAGCACGCCCCGCTGCGGCTGCACCGGTTTCATCGACTGCTCCGGCCCCGCTGGCTGCGCGCCGACCGCTCGGCGCGGTGTCGGCCCCCGCGCCTCTGGTGTCCGCACCTGCCCCGCTGGCCGCCGCGCGGCCTGCATCCTCTTCCCGCTTTGAACCCATCGAGGCCGACGAGGTGGCCGCGTTCAAGCGCGCGCTGGCCAATGCGGCAGGGGCATCGGTGGCCACGGCCGCCGCTGCCCGGCCGGGCGTACCCGTGCGCTCTGGCCCGCTGCTGCCCCCGTCTCAGCCCCAGCCCACGGGCTTTGAGGACACCGAGATGCCCGGCGCCGATAGCCGTGCCCCCGACCTGAGTAGTACCCAGTACGGCGAACTCAACTAAGAACCTGTTCTGAGGATCCGTGCGGGGCATGCCGAGCGGGGCTGCATTGCAGCCCCCATGCCTTCACCCTTTTGGGTCAGTGGCCCGCAAAGTCCACCAGCGTATACAGCTGCAGGCCCGATTCGCGCAGGCGCTGTGAGCCGCCCAGTTCGGGCAGGTCCACGATGGCGGCGCCCTCGGTGACCGTGGCGCCTAGTTTTTCCAGCAGCTTCTTGCCCGCCATCATGGTGCCGCCGGTGGCGATCAGGTCGTCGATCAGCAGCACGCGGTCACCGGCCTTCACAGCGTCGGTGTGCAGCTCCACGGTAGCGCTGCCGTATTCGAGTTCATAGGTTTCCTCCACCGTCGTGAAGGGCAGCTTGCCCTTCTTGCGGATGGGCACAAAGCCCACGTTCAGCTCGTAGGCCACCACAGCCCCCAGGATGAAGCCCCGCGCATCCAGGCCCGCCACCACGTCTGGGCGCAGCGCCTTGTCCATGTAGCGGTGCACAAAGGCATCAATCAGCACGCGGAACACCTTGGGGTCCTGCAACAGGGGGGTGATGTCGCGGAACTGCACCCCCGGCGCCGGCCAGTCGGGGACGGTGCGGATGTGCTGGCGAAGGTACTCGTTGACGCTGAGGGGCTGCATGGGCGGGTGTGGGAATGAAGACTCTGAGGAGGACCGGACAGGGCCGGTGCCTGGGTCGGGCAGGCGGCGTTGGGTTCGGAAAGTGCGAGAGTGTAAACAGCCCGCGTGTTGGGCGCGCGCCCGTACCAGACGCCATAATGTGTTTCACTGGCGTTACAAACTGCGCGCTACCTGCGGCGGGCGGCGCCCAAACCTCCACGACGATCGGCCCATGCCCATCTCCGTCCTGCTGATCGAAAGTGATCACCCCCACGCACAGGCCGTGGCGGGGGCGCTGGCGGACCCTTGGTCGGGCTGGCGGGTGGACGTGGTGGAGTCCCTTACCCAGGCGCGCGAACACCTGCTGCGCAACCGCCCCGACATCGTGCTGGTCGCCCAGCGCACCATGGACGGCTCTGCGTTCGACCTGCTGCAGCTGCTTGACGGGGTTCCGGCCATCATCATCGTGCGCATGGGGGCAGAAACCCATGCTGCGCAGGCCATGCGCCATGGGTTTGACGATTTCGCCGTGCAGGACCCGGCGCTGGACTACCTGCTCACCCTGCCCGCGCAGATCGAGGCGGTGCTGGACCGCAGCTCCAGCGCCCGCGCCCGCCGTGCGGCCGAGGCCATGCTGGCGCGCCAGCACCGGCTGCTGCAGGCCATCTCGCAGGCCCAGGGCATGTTCATTGCCAGCTCGGGCCCCCGTGCCGCGTTCGAGGCGCTGCTCAGCGAGCTGATGACCCTGACCCAGAGCGCGTTCGGCCTGGTGGGCCAGGTGCAGCGCGCCGACGATGGCCACCCCTATCTGCGTGTGCATGCGATGACCGACATCAGT
Organism: Acidovorax benzenivorans; assembly: GCF_028680575.1. GTDB lineage: Bacteria > Pseudomonadota > Gammaproteobacteria > Burkholderiales > Burkholderiaceae_C > Acidovorax > Acidovorax benzenivorans. The sequence goes on from NZ_JAPCKI010000001.1 coordinate 357,376, forward strand.
TGGGACGAAGCCTCGCGCCAGCGCTACGCCCAGCACGCCGAAGATGGCATGGTGTTCGACAACCTGCACTCGCTGGTGGGCGCGGCCCTGGCGACCGGCGAGCCGGTGATCGCCAATGATGCCAACCATGACGCCCGCAGCGCGGGCACGCCACCCGGCCACCCCACGCTGCGCACCTACCTGGGGCTGCCCATCCACGCAGGAGGCGAGCTGGTGGCCATGGTGGGGCTGGCCAACCGCCGCGGTGGCTATTCCAATGCCGATGTGCAGTTTCTGCAGCCCTTGCTGAGCACCATTGGCCAACTGGAGACAGCCCGTCGCGCCGAGCTGGCCCGCAGCCATGTGGAGGCCGAACTGGCCCGCACCAGCGCCCTGCTGGCCGAAAAGACCCGGGCGCTGGAGGGCACGCTGGCCAACATCTCCCAGGGCATCACCAACGTGGATGCCGAGGGGCACATCCGTGTCTACAACCAGCGCTACCTGGAGCTGCTGGACCTGCCCGAGTCCTTGCTGGCCACGCAGCCCCCGGTGGAAGAGGTGGTGCGCTTTCAGACCGAGCGGGGCGACTTTGGCCCCGAGTTCCAGCTCATCGAGCCCATGGCGCGCCACTACGTGGCGTCGGAATACGCGGCCCATGGCGACCGCCTGGCCATGCCGCAGAGCTACGTACGGCGCACCCGGCAGGGCCGCTACATCGAGGTGCGCACCCGCGCGCTGGAGCCTGGCGGGCGCGTGCGCACGTTCACCGATGTCACCGACTACCTGAGCACGCTGGAGGCCCTGCGCCAAAGCGAGGCGCGCTGGCGCAGCCTGACAGACCTGTCGTCCGACTGGTACTGGGAGCAGGACGACCAGTTCCGTTTTGTGCGGCTGGACGGCAACCCGTACCACATGGAGGGCGTGCCGGATGAGATGCACTATGGCCTGACCCGCTGGGAGCTGCCGGACACCTTTGTGCCCGAAGGCCAGTGGCGGGTGCACCGCGACCAGCTGGAGGCGCACCAGGTTTTCCATGACTTCGAGATGCAGCGCCTGTCCCAGGACGGCAAGCCCGTGTGGGTGTCGATCAGCGGCGAGCCCATCTTTGATGAAGAAGGGCGGTTTACTGGCTACCGGGGCGTGGCGCGCGACATCACCGAACGCAAGCTGGCCGAAGCCGAGATCCAGCGCCTGGCTTTTTATGACGAACTCACCGGCCTGCCCAACCGGCGCCTGCTGATGGACCGGCTGGAGCGCGCAGTAACCACCACCCACCGCGAGGGCCGCCACGGCGCCCTGCTGTTTCTGGACCTGGACAACTTCAAGGGCATCAACGACACCATGGGCCACGAGTGGGGCGACCGGCTGCTGGTGCAGGTGGCCGCGCGCATCGAGGCCAGTGTGCGGGCCACCGACACCGTGGCGCGGCTGGGCGGCGATGAGTTTGTGGTTGTGGTGCAGGGCCTGCACAGCCAGGAGGTCGAAGCTGTCGCCGAGGCCGAAGCCGTGGCGCAAAAGGTGCTGGCGGCGCTGAACCAGCCCTACGTGGTGGACGGCTGCGACATGCACAGCACCCCCAGCATCGGCATTGCGCTGTTCCAGGACGCGCAGTTGCCCGTGCAGGAGCTGCTCAAGCGCGCCGACCTGGCCATGTACCAGGCCAAGGCGCAGGGGCGCAACACCTTGTGCTTTTTCGACCCCGCCATGCAGGCCGCAGCGTCGGCTCGCTCAGCGCTGGAGGGCGATATCCGCCAAGGCATAGCGCGCAACGAGTTTTTGCTGCACTACCAGCCGGTGGTGGACGCCACAGGCCACCCGCTGGGTGCCGAGGCGCTGGTGCGTTGGCAGCACCCGCAGCGCGGCATGGTCTCGCCCGCCGACTTCATCCCGCTGGCTGAGCAAACGGGGCTCATCCTGTCCCTGGGGCGCCAGGTGCTGGCCCTGGCCTGCCGCCAGCTGGCCCGGTGGGCCACCGCCCCGGCGACTGCCGCCTGGACCCTGGCCGTCAACGTCAGTGCGCAGGAGTTCCGCCAGTCCGATTTTGTGGAGCAGGTGCTGGCAGCGCTGCGCGATTCGGCCGCCAACCCGCGCCTGCTCAAGCTCGAACTCACCGAAAGCCTGCTGCTGCACGACGTGGAGGACAGCATCCTCAAGATGCAGGCCCTGCGCACGCTGGGTGTGGGCTTCTCGCTCGACGACTTCGGCACGGGCTACTCATCGCTCAGCTACCTCAAGCGCTTGCCGCTCGATCAGCTCAAGATCGACCAGAGTTTTGTGCGCGACGTGCTCACCGACCCCAACGACGCCGCCATCGCCTGCACCATCATCACCCTGGCCCACAGCCTGGGCCTGGACGTGGTGGCCGAGGGCGTGGAAACCGAAGGGCAGCGCGCTTTCTTGCTGAGCAACGGCTGCCGCCAGTTCCAGGGCTACCTCTTCGGGCGGCCTGGGCCGGCAGAGTTGTTGTAGTTTGCTATTAAAAATATAGCTGTTGGCGCACATTGCACTTGCGCTACAGGCCAATTTCACTTAGATCCTGGCGAAAATCCAATACAACGGGCGCGTCCTGCGCCAGGAATGCCAAGCGAGGGCCGCCCCGCCGCCGCTCAGGAGGGGGTCACCCCTTCAATAGCTTGTCTTCCGCCAGCGCCAGGGCTGCCGGGTGCCCGGACAGCACCAGCGTGTCGCCTTCGGCCAGCAGCGCGTCGTCCACGGCCGCGCTCACATGGCCATTGCCGCGCCGCAGGTTCACCACACGCACGCCCATCGCAGGCAGGGCCAGGTAGCCCAGGCTGCGGCCCAGGGCGCTGGAGCCCGGTGGCAGGTTGATGGTGGACAGGCGCTCCTGGTCGCGTTCGTTCACCGTGTCGTCGTCCGCGCCATGGAAGTAGCCGCGCAGCAGGTTGTAGCGCGCATCGCGCTGGTCTTGCACCAGCCGCAGCACCCGGCGCATGGGCACGCCCACCAGGGCCAGCGCATGGCTGGCCAGCATCAGCGATCCTTCGATGGCCTCGGGCACCACCTCGGTCGCACCGGCTTCCTGCAGCTTGTCGAGGTACAGGTCGTCCTGCGTGCGCACCACCACGGGCACCTGCGGCGCGTGTGATCGGGCGTTGGCCAGCACCTTCAGCGCGGCGGGCACGTCGATGTAGGTCACGGCCACGGCGCTGGCGCGCACCAGGCCGGCGGCCATCAGGGCCTGCAGGCGGGTGGCGTCGCCGTACACCACTGAGTCGCCCGCCGCCGCCGCCTGGCGCACACGGTCCGGGTCCAGATCCAGCGCCATGTAGGGGATGCCCTCGTGCTCCAGCATGCGCGCCAGGTTCTGGCCGCAACGGCCATAGCCGCAGATGATCACGTGTTTGCTGGTGTTGATGGACTTGCGCGCAATCGATGTCATCTGCAACGACTGCTGCAACCAGTCGCTGGCCACCAGCTTCATCACGATGCGGTTGCTGTACATGATAAGGAACGGCGTGGCCAGCATGGACAGCACCATGGCCGCGAGGATGGGGTTCATCAGCGCCGGCTGCACCAGGCCGTTGCCCTGTGTGAGCGACAGCAGCACAAAACCGAACTCGCCCGCCTGCGCCAGGTACAGCCCCGTGCGCAGCGCCACGCCCGTGGTGGCGCCCATGCCACGCGCCAGCACCAGGATGATCACCAGCTTGAGCACCAGTGGCACCACCAGCAGCGCCAGCACCAGCGCCCAGCGGTCCACCAGGATGTGCCAGTCCAGCATCATGCCGATGGTGATGAAGAACAGCCCCAGCAGCACGTCGTGGAAGGGCCGGATATCTGTGCCCACCTGGTGCTTGTACTCCGTCTCGGACACCAGCACCCCGGCGATGAACGCTCCCAGCGCCAGGCTCAGGCCCGCTACCTCGGTCAGCCAGGCCAGGCCCAGCGTGATCAGCAGCAGGTTCAGCATGAACAGCTCGTCGCTCTTGCGCCGCGCGACCAGCGTGAGCCACCAGCGCATCAGCCGCTGCCCACCCGTGAGCAGCAGGCCCACCAGCACCGTGGCCTTGATCAGCGCCCAGCCCAGCGAGGTCAGCAACTGGTCGGGCGACGATCCCAGCGCCGGAATCAGCACCAGCAGCGGCACCACCGCCAGGTCCTGGAACAGCAAGATGCCCATCACCCGTCGGCCGTGTTCACTCTCCAGCTCGGCCCGTTCGGCCATGAGCTTGACGACAATCGCCGTGCTGCTCATGGCCATCACGCCCGACAGCGCCAGCGCCGTCTGCCAGCCCATGTCCCACACCCCACCCGCCCAGCGCGACAGAACCAGCGCCAGGCCGGACACGATGGCCATGGTCAGCACCACCTGCATCAGCCCCAGGCCAAACACCTGCTTGCGCATGGCGCGCAGCTTGGGCAGGCTGAACTCCAGCCCGATGGCAAACATCAAGAACACCACTCCAAACTCGCCCAGGTGGCGCACGCCCTCGGAGTTTTGCGTCAGCGCCAGCGCATGCGGGCCAATGAGCACCCCGGCGGCCAGGTAGCCCAGCATGGGCGGCAGCTTGAGGCTGCGACAGGTCACCACGCCCAGCACCGCGGCCAGCAGGTAAAGCAGTGTGAGGGCGAGAGAAGACATGGGTTCGATGCTATCCGAGCCGGGTGGGCCGGACACGGCCTTTTCTGCCCGGATGCACGGACCGTGCCAATGGACTTGGCAAGCGCGATGGCCCGGCGGGCATGCCCGGTCGATAGAATCCCTGCATGACTCCCGCCCCCGCCGCGCTGCCCCCCTTTGATGCTGATCAGGCCCTGCGCCTGGCCCGCGAGACCTTCCACATCGAGGTGGAAGCCCTGAACGGCCTGGCGGCTCGCGTGGATGGTGTGTTCGCCCAGGCGGTGTTGATGGTGCTGCAGGCCCGGGGCCGCGTGGTGGTGATGGGCATGGGCAAAAGTGGCCATGTAGGTCGCAAGATCGCCGCCACCCTGGCCTCCACCGGCACCCCCGCCTTTTTCGTGCACCCCGCAGAAGCCAGCCACGGCGACCTGGGCATGGTCACTGGCGACGACCTGGTGCTGGCCATTTCCAACAGCGGCGAAAGCGGCGAACTCACGGCCATCCTGCCGGTGCTGAGGCGCCTGGGCGCTCCGATGATCGCCATGACGGGCGGCCTGCAGTCCACCCTGGCGCGCCACGCCGACCTGGTGCTCGACTGCAGCGTGGAGCGCGAAGCCTGCCCGCTGAACCTGGCACCCACCGCCAGCACCACGGCCCAACTGGCCATGGGTGACGCACTGGCCGTGGCCCTGCTGGACGCCCGGGGCTTCCGTCCCGAAGACTTTGCCCGCTCGCACCCCGGCGGTGCGCTGGGCCGCAAGCTGCTCACCCATGTGAGCGACGTGATGCGCTCGGGCGCCGAGGTGCCGTGTGTGGCCCCCGATGCCTCGTTCAGCGACCTCATGCGCGAGATGAGCGCCAAGGGCCTGGGCGCCTCGGCCATCGTGGACGCTGCCGGGCAGGTGCTGGGCATCTTCACCGACGGTGACCTGCGCCGCCGCATCGAGGCCGGGGCGGACCTGCGGTCCACCACCGCCGCCCAGGTCATGCACGACAACCCGCGCCGCATTGCCCCCGATGCACTGGCCGTGGACGCCGCCGAAATGATGGAGGCACACGCCATCACCAGCGTGCTGGTGGTGGACGCCGCAGGCGCCCTGGTGGGTGTGGTCCACATTGGCGACCTGATGCGCGCAAAAGTCATATGACCCCCCTGAGTCGCTTCGCGCCTTCCCCCCAAGGGGGACGCACCCCCTGGCCCGGCGAAGCCGGTTCCACGGGTGCACTCGCTTTGGCCGTGCCTGTTCAAACGCTGTGTAATGACCTCTGACGCAACCTTTCCCGTGCTGCAATTCCCCCCCGAGCTGCTGCTGCGCGCCCAGGGCGTGCGCGTGGCCTTTTTCGACGTGGACGGCGTGCTCACCGATGGGGGCCTGTACTTCAGCGAAACGGGCGAGACCATCAAGCGCTTCAACACCCTGGACGGGCACGGCCTCAAGCTGCTGCAAAAGGCGGGCATCACCCCTGCCGTGATCACCGGCCGCGACTCTGCGCCGCTGCGCGTGCGCCTGAAGGCTTTGGGCGTCGAGCACGCCGTGTTTGGCACCGAAGACAAGCGCCCCGCCGCCGAGCAGATTCTTGCCACCTTGGGCCTGACCTGGGCGCAGGCGGCGGCCATGGGGGACGACTGGCCCGACCTGCCCGTGATGCGCCGCAGCGCCTTTGCGTGTGCGCCTGCCAACGCCCAGACCGAGGTGCGCCACGCGGCCCATTTCGTCACCCAGGCGCGCGGGGGCGACGGTGCGGCGCGCGAGCTGTGCGACTTGCTGCTCGTGGCCACGGGGCGCTATGCGGCGCTGCTGGCGGACTACACCGCATGATCCGCGTGATCCGACAGGGCTGGGACCAGCTCTCGATCTACCTGCCCGTGGTGCTGATGGGCCTGCTGGCCCTGGGCACTTGGTGGCTGGTGCGCAATGCGCCCATGCCCCAGTTGCCCGCGATTGACCGGCCCGTGCACCACCAGCCGGACTATTTCATGAGGTCCTTCTCGGTGAAGACGTTCGACGCCACGGGCCGCCTGCAAAGCGAGGTGCAGGGCGACGAGGCGCGCCATTACCCCGACACGGACACGCTGGAGATCGACCAGGTCCGCATGCGCTCGGTGGGCCTGGATGGCCGCGTCACCGTGGCCACGGCCAACCGGGCCCTGAGCAACGCCGACGGCTCGGAAGTGCAGTTGTTTGGCAACGCCATCGTCACCCGTGAGCCCCTGCCCGCCAAACCGGGGGCGGTGGCGCAGCCCCGCATGGAGTTCCGGGGTGAGTTTCTGCATGCCTTCACCAACACCGAGCGTGTGCGGTCCGACCAGCCCGTCACGCTCACCCGGGGCAACGACCGGTTTACCGCCGACAACATGGATTACGACAACCTTGACCAGTTGCTGCAATTGCGCGGGCGGGTGCGCGGCATGATCCTGCCGGGCACCACCCGGTAGCCCGCCGCTCCATCCTGCCTCGCCGCCCACTGCCGGAACGCACATGACCACTCCCCTTGTTTTCATCACCGGCGCATCCAGCGGCATCGGCCAGGCCCTGGCCCACCGCTACCACCGCGCAGGGTATCGCCTGGCATTGGTGGCGCGGCGCACGTCCGAGGTCAAAACATGGGCAAGTGCCCAAGGAATAAGTCCAGAATGCTATGAAATTTATAGTGCCGATGTCTCGGTGACCGACAGCATCGTGGCTGCGGGGCGCGAATGCATCGCACGCCAGGGTGTGCCGGACGTGGTCATTGCCAACGCCGGCATCAGCGTAGGCATGGACACAGCCGTGCGCGACGACATCGACGTCATGGCCCGCACCTTTGCCACCAACAACATCGGCATGGCGGCCACCTTCCAGCCGTTTGTCGACGCCATGGTGCAGCGCGGCAGCGGCACCCTGGTAGGCATCGGCAGCGTGGCGGGCATCCGGGGCCTGCCCGGCCATGGTGCCTATTGCGCCAGTAAGGCGGCGGTTATCAGCTACTGCGAAAGCCTGCGGGGTGAGTTGCGCCCCCACGGCGTGCGCGTGGTGACGGTCTCGCCGGGCTACATCGACACACCCCTCACGCAGCAGAACCGCTACAGCATGCCATTTCTGATGCAGCCGGTCGATTTTGCAGACCGGGCGTTCCGGACCATTCAGGCGGGCGTGAGCTACCGGGTCATCCCCTGGCAGATGGGCGTGGTCGCCAAACTGCTGCGCATGCTGCCCAACCCACTGTTTGATAAGCTGCTGGCAGGCCGCCCGCGAAAGCGCCGCCAGACCGAAGTGCAGTGAGGGCGGCACCCTGGCCGGTAGGGGCGCGGTCAACCACTCCACCGGAATCCGGCCAACCATGAAAAAAGCCCCCGAAGGGGCCTTTTGACAGAAAGAGCTGTTGGGGTTCAGTAGCCGCTGTTGCCGCCGCCACCATAGCCACCACCGCCGCCATTGCGGCCGCCGCCCCCACCACCACCGTTGCGCGAGCCTGAGCCGTACGGGCTGCGGAAGCCGCCTTCGCTGCGGCCACCGCCGCCATAGCCACCGCCACCACCACCACCTTCGCGGCCGCCGCCGTAACCACCACCGCCGCCGCCCTCGCGGCCACCACCATAGCCACCGCCGCCTTCACGGCCGCCGCCATATCCGCCACCACCACTGCGGCCACCGCCGCCGTAGCCGCCACCACCGCCGCCGCCAAAACCGCCACTGCGGGGTGGGCGAGGTTCCATGGGACGGGCTTCGTTGACAACGATGCTGCGGCCCCCCAGGGGTTGGCCGTTCATGCCGTTGATAGCGGCCTGGGCTTCTGCGTCGCTGCCCATTTCCACAAAGCCAAAGCCTTTGGAGCGACCCGTGTCGCGCTCCATCATGACCTTGGCGCTGGTCACGGCACCGAACTGGCCAAAGGCCTGCTCCAGATCACCGTCGCGCACCGAGTAAGGCAGGTTGCCGACGTACAGTTTGTTGCCCATCGAGGGACTCCTCAAAAACACATGGATAAAGCGATGGAGTCCCCAAAACGCAGCCAGCTAATCTCAATGACGCTCTCAGCGCGAAACTGACGGATCACCGCAAACTTGAAATGCGGGCCAAACCCGCCAGACCATTATGCGCCACACTTTTGCAGAAAAAGCAAGCGGCTTTGCGTGCTGTGGTGCCCATGCCGCGCCAGAACGCAAAAAGGAGCCCGAAGGCTCCTTTTTTTGCCGTCAGCAGACCCTGAGGACTGCCGATGAGGACTTTTTAGTAGCTGCTACGGCCACCGCCGTAACCACCACCGCCGCCACCGCCGTAGCCGCCGCCACCGCTACGGCCACCGCCGTAACCGCCGCCGCCGCCATTGCCGCCACCGAAGCCACCGCTACGGGGAGCGCGGGGCTCCATAGGACGGGCTTCGTTGACCACGAGGTCACGGCCGCCGAAGTTTTGACCATGCACGCCTTGGATGGCGGCTTGGGCTTCAGCATCGCTACCCATTTCGACAAAGCCGAAACCCTTGGAACGGCCGGTGTCACGTTCCATCATGACCTTGGCGCTGCCAACCGAGCCGTACTGGCTGAAGGTCTGCTGCAGATCTTCGTCGCGGAAAGAGTAGGGCAGGTTGCCCACGTAAAGTTTGTTGCCCATGAAGGACTCCTGAAAAAACACAAAAACGCGATGGAGCCCGACGCAATCAACAAACCTGTGACGACTTCAAAGACGCGAAACTGACCATTCACCGCTAAGCTAACTGCCCCTCTGCAAGCAGAAAAGCGAATCCATTATTAATCACTTTATGGGGCTCGTGGGGTTTTATTTCTGGGCAGATGGGCTCAAAACGCCGAGTTCGCGTGGTTTTTCGGTGAATCCCAGGGCAAACCACAGGGTAAAATGCCAGAGTCTTTGGGGAGTAGCCCGCCCGGCCGCGCAATGCGCCGGGGGCATGCGTCAACACACTTGGGTTCTTTGAAACCTATGGCGTATGCGGCTTTTGAGCTGGGCGAGACCATTGACTGCAAACCGATCCACATGGCCGGAGTCGGGGTGCAGTCAATGCGTTTTCCACCCATCCGGCCGGATAGGACCCCCTCCCCCATGGAAGCCTTCTTCATTTCTACCGCCATCGTGGCGCTCGCCGAGATGGGCGACAAGACGCAGCTGCTGGCGCTGGTGCTGGCGGCACGCTTTCGCAAACCCTGGCCCATCGTGCTGGGCATTCTGGTTGCCACACTGGTCAACCACGGCCTGGCTGGCGCTGTGGGTGCCTGGGTAACTACCTTCCTGGGCCCCCAGGTGCTGCGCTGGATCCTGGGCGCATCGTTCATCGCCATGGCGGTCTGGATGCTGATCCCCGACAAGCTCGACGAAGGCGAAGCCGACGGATCGCCACGCTGGGGGGTGTTTGGCACCACCGTGGTCGCGTTCTTCCTGGCCGAGATGGGCGACAAGACCCAGATCGCCACCGTCATGCTGGCGGCCAAATACAACGCTTACCTCTGGGTGGTGGCGGGCACCACGCTGGGCATGATGCTGGCCAATGCGCCGGTGGTCTGGCTGGGCGAGCGCATCACACGCAAGGTGCCCATTCGCGCCGTGCATCTGGTGTCGGCCGTGATCTTTCTGGTGCTGGGGCTGCTGGCGATTTTTTCGTCTGCGGGCTGACCCGATCGACGCGACGGGCTGGGCGACGCGGCGCGGCTTTGGTATATTTGCCGAACGCGCCGATTTGCCACAGCTTGCGGGCGCTTTATAAATTCTGCTAAAGACCCGTCCGACACACCTGCCCGGCCTCGTTTTTAGCGACGCCGGGTATTTTTTTGCCGTGGGCCTGCCCCCAGCAACAGCGGCTCACCAGGGAGCTACGGCGTGCGCAAGCGGTGGAACGTGAGGGCTTACCAGTTCCAACTATGTCGTTCATCGCCACACCCCAGTCCATGCATTTCCCGGATGCGCTGCCGCTACAAAGCGGCGCGTCCATCCGCGACTACCACTTGGCCTACGAGACCTACGGCACGCTCAATGCCGACCGCTCCAATGCCGTGCTCGTGTGTCACGCTCTCAATGCCTCGCACCACGTAGCAGGTGTTTACGCCGGGCAGGACAAGAGCGAGGGCTGGTGGGACAACATGATCGGCCCCGGCAAACCCGTGGACACCGACCGCTTCTTCGTCATCGGCGTGAACAACCTGGGCTCTTGTTTTGGCTCCACCGGCCCCATGCACCACCACCCCGACACGGGCGAGGTCTATGGCGCGGACTTCCCCGTGGTCACGGTGGAAGACTGGGTCAACGCCCAGGCCCGCTTGCTCGACCGCCTGGGCATCCAGCAACTGGCGGCTGTGCTGGGTGGCAGCCTGGGCGGCATGCAGGCCCTCAGCTGGACGCTGCAGTACCCTGACCGCATGCGCCACGCGGTGGTGGTGGCCAGCGCCCCCAACCTCACGGCCGAAAACATTGCCTTCAACGAGGTCGCCCGCCGCGCCATCGTGACTGACCCGGACTTCCACGGCGGTCACTTCTACCGCCATGGCGTGATCCCCAAGCGCGGCCTGCGCATCGCTCGCATGATCGGCCACATCACGTACCTCAGCGACGACGTGATGAACGAAAAATTCGGCAGGCAACTGCGCGAGGGCCTGGAGCTGAAATACAGCACGCAAGACATCGAGTTCCAGATCGAAAGCTACCTGCGCTACCAGGGCGACAAGTTCAGCGACTACTTCGACGCCAACACCTACCTGCTGATCACCCGCGCGCTCGACTACTTCGACCCCGCGCGCACCCATGCCGGCAACCTCGCGCGGGCCCTGGCCCGGGCGCAGGCCAGGTTCCTGCTGGTGAGCTTCACCACCGACTGGCGCTTCTCACCCAAGCGCAGCCGCGAGATCGTGAAGGCCCTGCTCGACAACCGCCGCAGCGTGAGCTACGCCGAGATCGACGCGCCCCACGGGCACGATGCCTTTTTGCTCGATGACGCCCGGTACATGGGCGTCATGCGCTCTTACTTCGATAGCATTGGCAAGGAGTTGCAACCATGACCGAAAAATCGGCGATGCAAGCCCTGGCGCGCCTGGTGCCCCCCGGCTCGCGTGTGCTCGACCTGGGATGTGGCAACGGCGCCATGCTCGACTACCTGCAGCGTGAACGCGGCTGCAGCGGCTACGGCGTGGAGATTGATGATGCCAACGTGCTGGCCTGCGTGCAGCGCGGCGTGGATGTGATCCAGCTCAACCTCGACGAGGGGCTGGCCATGTTCGACGACAACAGCTTTGATGTGGTGCTGCAGATCGACACGCTGCAACACCTGCGCAATGCCGAAACCATGCTGCGCGAGACGGCGCGTGTGGGCCGCACCGGCGTGGTGGCCTTCCCCAACTTTGCGCACTGGCCCAACCGGCTGTCCATCCTGCGCGGGCGCATGCCCGTCACTCGGCGCTTGCCCTACCAGTGGTACGACACGCCCAACATCCGCGTGGGCACCTACAAGGACTTCGAGGTGCTGGCCACCAAGAACAGCCTGCGCATCCTGGATTCTTTTGGTTTGCAGGACGGGCAAGAGGTGCGTTGGCTGCCCAATGCGCGGGCGGGCACGGCCGTCTTTCACTTCGAACACGCATAGCGCTTACTGGCGCATACGCCCCGGCGACACGCCTCTGTCAACCGCATCGGCTAAGGTGCAGGCTCCGTTTGTAGGAGACCCGCATGAAACGCATTGCACTGCGCGCCGTGACTGCTGCCGCGCTGCTCACTACCTGGGCGCTGGGCGCCGTGGCCCAGGCCTGGCCACCCATCCCCACCGTCATCGCCCACCGGGGCGCATCGGCCCTGCGGCCCGAGCACACGCTGGCTGCCTACCAGCAGGCCATTGACGATGGCGCCGACATCATCGAACCCGACCTGGTCATCACCAAGGACGGTGTGCTGGTGGCCCGGCACGAGAACGCCATCGCCATTCTGAACACCGATGGCTCCGTGAAAGAAGCCACCACCGACGTGGTGGACCGCCCCGAGTTCGCGGGCCGCAAAACCACCAAGACCATCGACGGCAAACCCATCACCGGCTGGTTCACCGAAGACTTCACGCTGGCCGAGCTGAAAACCCTGCGCGCCCGCGAGCGCATCCCCGCGCAGCGCCCCGCCAACGTGGCCTACAACGGCCAGTTCGAGGTGCCCACCCTGCAGGAGGTGATCGACCTGGCCAAGGCGGCCACAGCCAAGACCGGTCGCACCATTGGCATCTACCCCGAGACCAAACACCCCACCTATTTCCAGTCCATCGGCCAGCCGCTGGAGGCACCACTGCTGGCCGTGCTGGAGAAAAACGGCTGGAACCACAAGGACGCGCCCGTGTTCGTGCAGTCGTTCGAGGTGGCTAACTTGCAGGCGATCCGCAAGCTCAGCAGCGTGCGCCTGGTGCAACTGGTGGCCCCTTCGGGCCGGCCGTATGACTTTGTGGCGCAGGGCGCGGCCAACACGCGCGGCTATGCCGACCTGATCACGCCTGAGGGCCTGAAGCAGGTGGCCACCTATGCCAATGCCATCGGCCCTTTCAAGACGCTGGTGGTGCCGGTGAAGGACGGTGTGCCCGGCGAGCCCACGCCGCTGGTCGCACAGGCCCATGCCGCCGGGCTGGCCGTGCACATCTGGACGCTGCGGCCCGAAAACGCCTTCCTGCCCGCCAGCTTGAAAAAGGCGCCCACCGCCGACGGCATCGTGCGCGGCGATAGCGTGGCCGAGATCACGGCCTACCTGCGCGCGGGCATTGACGGCTTCTTCACCGACGACTCGGCGGTGGGCCGTGTCGCAGTGCAGGCCTTCACTGGGAAGGCGATGACGGCGACGAAGTAGCTGGCGCCAGGCACGGCTTGCCCGTTGCGGCGCGTGCCCCCTGGCGCAACCCCAGCTGCCGTGCCTTTTCCACCCACAGCGCTAGCCGCTCGGTGCTGGCGGTGCGCACAGGGCCAAAGCTGCGCACCCGCACGGGCCGTATGCCGCAGAACTCCAGGATGGCCTTCTTCATCTGGTGGTGCCCCGGCATGCGCGTGACCCAGCGGAAGTACCAAGGCGGCGAGTCCATGGTCACCAGCAGCTCGGCCGAACGTCCTGCCAGCAACTTGTCCCACAGCGATGAGCCCTTGCGGTACTTGAACGCGTAGCCGGGCAGGAATGTGCGGTCGATAAAACCCTTGAGCAGCGCGGGCATGGCGCCCCACCAGATGGGGTACACCCACACCAGGTGGTGCGCCCAGGTGATGTCGGCCTGCGCGGTTAGCAGGTCGGGTTCCAGCGGCTGGGTAGCGCCATAGCCCTGAAACAGAGGGTTGAAGGCGAGCTGACCCAGGTCCAGAAAGCGCACCTGCGCCCCAGCGTGCCGGGCGCCCTCGGCATAGGCACGTGCCATGCCCGCGCACAGGCTCTCGGCGGTGGGGTGGCCCAGGATGACCAGAATGTTGTGTTGTTCTGCCACAGACGCTCCATCTCGGTGTTGTTGATGGCGCCATGGTCACCTTGTCCCACGGGGCAGAGTCAAGCGGTCGGGTCAATCAAGGGTGGCCGAACCCGGTGGCACCCGCCGTGGTGGTGGCAACAAATTGCGCGGGGTTGTGGGCTGGGGGCGCCACCGCCAGGGCCAGCGCAGAAGGCGCTGCGCAGGCCTCGGGCGCCACGGGTACGGCCAGCGTGTCGCAGGTGTGCAGCTCGGCTTCCAGCAGGGCCAGTTGTGCGTCCAGCGCGGCCAGGCGCGTCAGCTCCTGCGCTACGGCGGCCCGCCGCCCGGCCACCAACTGCGCCATGCGGTCCCAGCCAGCGGCGGTGTCGATGTGGGGCAAGCCGTCCAGCTCCGACAGCCGAAAGCCGAGCGCCTGGGCCCGGCGGATCAGCAACACGCGCGCTACATCGGCCTCGCCATAGTGGCGGTAGCTGCCCGCGCGTGCCACCGTGCCCAGCAGACCTCGCGACTCATACAGCCGGATGGCCTTGGGCGTGGTGCTGGTGCAGTGGGCGAGTTCTCCGATGCGCATGGTGTGATTTTGAATGAGTGCTATTAAATATATAGCTTCAAAGGTATATAAAACGGGCGCTAGAGGCGGATTTGGCATCAATCCTGACCCAGCGGCGCCTTGGGCTCGGTGGCTACACGATAAGCTGCGGCGCTTTGACGTTGCCTCTTCCAGCTGCCCCGCCCATGCCCCAGTTTGCCGCCAACCTGAGCCTGATGTACACCGAGCTGTCGTTGCTTGACCGTTTTGCCGCTGCGGCACGCGACGGGTTTCGGGCGGTGGAGCTGCACTTCCCCTACGCCTTCGACCCCCGCGAGATCGCTGTCCGGCTGCAGGACAACGGCTTGCAGCTGGTGCTGCTCAACGCCCCGGCGGGCGGTACTGACCCTGCCGACATGGCCCATGCCTGGGCGCAGGGCGCACGCGGCCTGGCCGCACAGCCGGGGCGGGAGGAGGAGTTCCGCGCCGGGGTGCTGGAGGCCTTGCGATATGCCGAGCTGCTGCGCTGCCCCGCCATCCACGTGCTGTGCGGCACCGTGCCGCCGGGCGTGGAGCGCGAATCGCTCAAGGACCTGTGTGTGGGCAACCTGCGCTGGGCTGCGGACCAGGCCGGGCGCGCGGGGTGCGACATCCTCATCGAGCCCACCAACCTGCGCGATGTGCCGCGTTATTTCCTGAACCGGCAAGACCACGCGCACGAGCTGCTCGATGCCGCGCAAGCCAACAACCTGAAGGTGTTGATGGACCTGTACCACTGCCAGCTGGTGGAAGGCGACCTGCACGGCAAGCTGCAGCGCTACCTGCCCACGGGCCGTGTGGCCCACATCCAGGTGGCAGGCGTGCCCGCACGCCACGAGCCCGACCGGGGCGAGCTGCACTACCCGTTTTTGCTCGACACCATCGACGCTCTGGGCTACTCGGGTTGGGTGGGCTGCGAATACAGCCCGGCGGCGGGGACATCGCAGGGACTGGGCTGGATGAAAGGGGTGACTCCCCGAGTCGTTTAGCGCCTCGGTGGCGCCGCCAGAGGCTATGGCTCTTGTGTGGCGGCTCTGCTGGCTGAGTGCTGCGGCCCATGTGCCGACCGCGTTCAGGTACGCAGCTTTGCGTAAGGGAATGCGTGAATAAATGTAACAAGCCTCTGGACTTAGAGTGAAGAAGCGTGTTCTCGCAGATTGGAGAACGCTTCCCGAGACCGGCTCAGTCGGCTTTTGTATTCATTCCAGGAGACACCCCGCATGCCCGCATCCCTTGCCAACAACCGATCGGTCGCGCGCCAGGTCACGCTGACCGCCATTGCGCTGGTGGCGCTGGTGCTGGTGCTGGTAGGGCTGGCGATTGCCGTGCTGACCGAGCGCAGCACTCGCGCCCAAGTGGTGGCCAGCGTGGGTGACACCGCGCAGAGCGTGGCGCAGTCGCTGGACGCGGCGGACAACACCAACCGCGAGCTGGTGCAGCTGACCATGAAGGGCTTTCAGCGCTACTTCGAAGCCACCATGCAGCTCGACGAGGCCTCGGGCGAGCTGCGCAGCTACGGCGCGCTGGTGAACGAGGACTACGGCTCGGTGGACAAATTCGCCAACGAGACGGGTGGCATCGCCACCGTGTTCGCCAAGAAGGGCGACGACTTTGTGCGCATCACCACCTCGGTCAAGAACGACAAAGGCGAGCGCCAGATGGGCACGCCGCTCGGCCGCACCGACCCGGCCTATGCCACGGTGTCCAAGGGTGAGCCCTACACCGGCGTGACGGTGGTGAACGGCAAGCCCTTCATGGGCCACTACCTGCCCTCCAAGGACGCCTCGGGCAAGGTCATTGCGCTGCTGTTCATTGGCAACGACATCAGCGTGTTCCACGCCATGCTGCAAAAGCAGGTGGCGCAGACGAAGTTCTTCGAGCACGGCGGCACCTACGTGATCAACCCCGGCACCTCGCTGGACCAGGCCGTGTTCGTGTACCACCCCACCGCGCGCGGCAAGCGCGTGCTGGAGGCTTACCCGCAGGCGCGCCCCTTCTTTGAGGCGCTGGCGGCCTCCCAGGACGGCTTTGTGCGCGAGGCGGTGGACGTGCTGGGCGCAGGCGCCGAGAACCCCTGGGCGCTGGTGCGCAAGACCGGCGGCGGCTGGTGGGTGGTGGCCGAGGTGCCAGACGGCGAGGCCATGGCCAGCCAGCGCCGCGTCACGCTGGCCGTGTGGGGCCTGATGGCCGTGGCTGTGGTGCTGCTGGCCATCGGCCTGTTCGTCATGCTGCGCCGGGGCGTGAGCCGCCCGCTGCAGGACCTGACCCAGGCCATCACCCTGGTTGCGCAGGGCGACCTGACCGAGGCCTTCCACACCACGCGGCGCGACGAAATCGGCGCGCTGGTGCAGGAGGTGGAAGGCATGCGCCAGCGCTACACGCAGATGCTGCAGCAGGTGCGCAACGCGGTGGACAGCATCACCACGGCCAGCGCCGAGATTGCCAGCGGCAACCAGGACCTGTCGGCCCGCACCGAGGCCACGGCCAGCAGCCTGGCGCAGACGGCGCAGAGCATGGAGCACCTGACCTCCACCGTGCGCCAGTCGGCCGACGCCGCGCGCCAGGCCAACCAGTTGGCCAGCACCGCCGCTGCCGTGGCCGCACGTGGCGGCCAGGTGGTGGGCGAGGTGGTCACCACCATGGGCGACATCAACCAAAGCTCGCGCAAGATCGCCGACATCATCGGCGTCATCGATTCCATCGCCTTCCAGACCAACATCCTGGCGCTCAACGCGGCGGTGGAAGCTGCCCGCGCGGGTGAACAAGGCCGGGGTTTTGCCGTGGTGGCCAGCGAGGTGCGCAATCTGGCCGGACGCAGCGCCGAGGCTGCACGCGAGATCAAGACGCTGATTGGTGCCTCGGTGGAGCGCGTGGAGTCGGGCGCGCGCCTGGTGCAGAACGCGGGCAGCACCATGGACGAGATCGTGAGCTCGGTCAAACGGGTGGGCGACATCATTGGTGAGATCACGGCGGCATCGAATGAGCAGTCCGACGGCATTGGCCAGGTCAATACCGCCGTCAACCAGCTCGACCAGATGACGCAGCAGAACGCGGCCTTGGTCGAGGAGTCTGCCGCCGCTGCACAGAGCCTGCGCGAGCAGGCCACGCGCCTGGCTGGCGCCGTGCAGGTGTTCAAGCTCTCGCGGTCCGATGACACGGCGGCCAGCGGTGGCCTGGGCTACACCCAGCGGACGGCATTGGCCGCGCCCATGGCGCAAACCGGTGAGGACGAGGGGCAGTACGCGCCCGGTAGCGGCGCCCGGGCGCCCGCCCAGCTGCAATAAGGACCGGATCGAAGGCCTGACAACTGGCGGGGTGGTCATCCGGCGGTTTGCGGTCTGCAGCCCTTGGTTTATGCTGGCCTGATCCCCCCAACCCCCCCGTTTACCTGCACCCATGGCCGCTCATGTCCCCACCATGTTGGCAGTGATCATTGCCAGCTCCCTCATGATGGCGGCCTCCATGGCCGTGGTGGGCTGGGGGCGGCGGCGCGATGGTCTGGGCCGTTGGGCTGCGGCCCTACTGGTCAATGCCATTGGTCACCTGCTGCTCATGCTGCGTGGCTCGATCCCCGATGTGTTGACGATCGTCGTCGCCAACGTCTTTTTGTCCTGCGTGTTCGTGGGAATGATCGCTGCGGTCTACCAGTTCCAGGGGCGGCCCGTGCGCTGGGCGCTGCTGCTGGCACCACCGTTGCTGGTGCTGGTTTTTGTGACTGCGTTCATCGATAGCTTTCCGGCACGGGTGAGTTTTGTGGGGCTGGTCATCGGG
The DNA here is from genome assembly GCF_028680575.1 of Acidovorax benzenivorans. Taxonomy (GTDB): domain Bacteria; phylum Pseudomonadota; class Gammaproteobacteria; order Burkholderiales; family Burkholderiaceae_C; genus Acidovorax; species Acidovorax benzenivorans. The sequence continues at coordinate 375,672 of NZ_JAPCKI010000001.1, forward strand.
CTGCAGGCCGTGTGGGCGCTGCTGGCGGCGCTGTCGCACCGGCATGCCACCGTGGGGCGCGGGCAATGGCTGCTGGTGGCGGGCCTGTCGCTGGAGGCCGTGGTGCTGGGCGGACGTGCGCTGGTGGCCATCAGCACGCACTCCGAGGCCACCCACATCCTGCAAAGCAGCGCGCTGCAGACGCTGACCTTTCTGGCCACCTTCTCGGTGGTGCTCGTCAGCTCGGTGGGTTTTGTGTTCATGTCGCGCGACCGGGCCGACGAAACCAACCGCGTGCTGGCGGCGATGGACCCGCTCACCGGCGTGGCCAACCGCCGCTCACTCATCGCTGCGCTGGACCGCGATGTGGCCCGCGCGCAGCGCATGCGCGAGCCCATGGCGCTGATGATGGTGGACATCGACCACTTCAAGGACGTGAACGACCAGTACGGCCACCCGGCGGGTGACCGCGTGCTGTGCGGCGTGATCAACGTGCTGCGCCAGCGCGTGCGCGCGCAAGACCTGGTGGGCCGCTATGGGGGCGAGGAGTTCATGGTGCTGCTGCCCGACACTGGCCTGGCGGGGGCCGAGCAGCTCGCGCGCGAGCTGTGCAAGGCGGTCGAAGAGTCGCGCTGCCCCGCCGACGGCGTGCCGGGCCCTGGCATCGCTGTCACCGTGAGCATTGGTGTGTTTGGCGGGCGGCTGGAGTCCGGCGACAGCTGGGACATGCTGATCGCCGCCGCCGACCGCGCGCTGTACCAGGCCAAGAACAACGGCCGCAACCGCGTCGAGGTGGCCACAGGCCTGCGCCGCCCCAGCGCCCAGTTGGTGGCCCAGGCCAATCCCGAGACCCTGCCCGAGTCTCTGTATTGATCGATGGCGCCCGGCGGGGGGTTGTGTTGGAATGGCGGATTGACCACCTTCTGCCCTCAGGAGCCCCACCATGAACGCCCGCGTGCCCTCCCAAGTCCTTCAGCCTGAGCTCGCCCTGCAGCGTGTCAGCCAGGCGTGGGACAGCGACATTGTTCGCCAGCTCACCGACTACATCGCCATCCCTGCCAAGTCCCCCACGTTCGCTGCCGACTGGGCCGAACTGGGCCTGCTCGACACCGTGGTGCGCAACGCCGCCGCCTGGGTGGAGTCGCAGAAGGTCGAGGGCCTGACGCTCGAAATCGTGCGCCTCGAAGGCCGCACCCCCGTGCTGTTCTTCGAGATCGCCGCCACCCAGCCCGGCGCGACCGACACCGTGCTCATGTACGGCCACCTGGACAAGCAGCCCGAGTTCTCGGGCTGGCGCAGCGACCTCGGCCCCTGGACGCCCAAGTACGAAGACGGCAAGCTCTACGGCCGGGGTGGCGCCGATGACGGCTACGCGGTGTACGCCAGCATCGCCGCCGTGCAGGAACTCAAGCGCCAGAACGTGCCGCACCCGCGCATCGTGGGCCTGATCGAAACCTGCGAAGAAAGTGGCTCGCGCGACCTGCTGCCCTACATCAATGCGCTCAAGCCCCGCATGGGCAACGTGGCGCTGGTGGTGTGCCTGGACTCGGGCGCCGGCAACTACGACCAGTTGTGGCTCACCACCAGCCTGCGCGGCATGGCCAGCGGCACGCTCAAGGTCGAGATCCTGACCGAGGGCATCCACTCGGGCGACGCCTCGGGCCTGGTGCCCTCGTCCTTTCGCATCATGCGGCAGGTGCTCGACCGCCTGGAAGACAGCGCCACCGGCCGCCTGCTGCCCGCCAGCTTTCATTGCGAGGTGCCCGCCGACCGCCTGGGCCAGGCCCGCGCCACGGCCGCCATCCTGGGCGACGAGGTGTACAAGCGTTTCCCCTGGGCGCACTACGACTGCGGCGGCTCCACCACATTCGCATTGCCCACCACCACCGACCCGCTGCAGGCCCTGCTCAAGCGCACCTGGGAGCCCACGCTCAGCGTCACCGGCGCCGAGGGCTTCCCGGCGCTGCAAGACGCGGGCAACGTGCTGCGCCCCTACACCGCCTTCAAACTCAGCCTGCGCCTGCCCCCGCTGGTGGATGCTGCGCAAGCGGTGCAGGACCTGAAGGCACTGCTGGAAGACAACGCGCCCTACCAGGCCAAGGTCACCTTCCAGAGCGGTGGTGGTGCCACGGGCTGGAACGCACCCGCCACCACGCCGTGGTTCGAGCGGGCGCTCAACGAGGCCTCGCATGCGCACTTTGGCGCGCCCTGCGGCTACATCGGCCAGGGCGGCACCATCCCGCTCATGAACATGCTCAGCGAAGGCTTCCCCACCGCGCAGATGATGGTGTGTGGCGTGCTGGGCCCCAAGAGCAACGCGCATGGCCCCAACGAGTTCTTGCATGTGCCGTATGCCAAGCGCCTCACCGCCTCGGTGGCGCATGTGATGGCCGCCATGGCGAAAAACTCGGGTACAACCCCCTGAGGCGCTGCGCGACTTCGGGAAGGGGGCGATGCCCTCGCTGCGGGGCGGCCCTTGCTCGGCATCCCCGGTATTGCGCTCCGCCTGATCCGCGTTCTGTTCCCTTGTCCGTGCCTGCCTTTTCACCATGACCCTCGACGACGACGAACTTGCGCCCTCGACCCTGACCACCTTCACCGCCAGCGACGGCGAGAACCTGGCCGTGCAGGACTGGCCCTTGCCGCAGGGCGAGCCGTGCCGGGGGACGGTGCTGCTGGTGCACGGCCTGGGCGAGCATGTGGGCCGTTATGACGCGCTGGCCCGCCACCTCAACGACTGGGGGTTTGCGGTGCGGGGCTACGACCAGTACGGCCATGGCGAATCGGCCGGGCCGCGCGGCGGGCTCACGTCGGACATGCGCCTGCTGGACGATCTGGCGGACCTGGTGGACGCCACGCGCGCCCGCATGCCTGCAGGGCAGCCCCTGGTGCTGCTGGGCCACAGCATGGGTGGGCTGGTGGCCTCGCGGTTTGTGTCCCTGCACCTGCGGCCGGTCGATGTGCTGGTGCTGTCATCCCCCGCGCTCGACGCAGGCCTGGGCGCTGTGCAAAAGCTGCTGCTGGCCACCCTGCCGCGCATCGCGCCCAACCTGCGTGTGGGCAATGGGCTGGATGCGCAATACCTCTCGCACGACAAAGCCGTGGTGGCGGCCTACCTGGCCGACCCGCTATGCCACGACCGCATCAGCGCCCGCCTGGCCCGCTTTATTGCCGACGGCGGCCCCGCCACCGTGGCCCGTGCGGCGCACTGGAGCGTTCCCACGCTGCTGATGTGGGCGGGCAGCGACAAGCTGGTGCACCCCGCAGGCAGCCGCGCATTCGCTGCCGCCGCGCCCAAGGCCGTGGTGCATTCCCATTGCTTTGAGCCCCTGTTCCACGAGCTGTTCAACGAAAGCCCCGAGCTGGCCGAGCCGGTGTTCGACCTGCTGCGGCAATGGCTGGTGCGGCGTTGTCCTTGGGGGCAATGAATTCAAGAAAATAGCTTCTGGCGCTTACAGGATAAGCGTCGACAGCTATTATTTTTGAAGCAATCCGCCCAGCATACCGAACAGGTCATTGGCGTTGCCAAAGCCGCCCTGCGGGGCCTCGCCGCGTGGGCTGAGGTGGTCCACCAAGCCGGGCAACACCTGGGCCAATTGCCCTGCCGCCGCCCCGGGGCCCACGCCCAGTTGTGTGGCGATCTGCGACAGCGGACCGCTGCCCAGCACGTTGGACAACTGCTCACCCGAGATCGCCTGGTTGGGCCCAGCACTCAGCCAGGACCCAATCACGTTGTCCAGTCCTGCTTGCTGAAACTTGGCCATCAGGCCTGGCAGGCCGCCCACCGGGCCATCGTTGCTGATCAGGGACATCACGGCCTGCACTAGCTGCGGGTTTTGAGCGGCCATGCTGATCAGCCCCCCCAAGCCACCTGCGGCCCCACCGGATGCAGCGGCGCCGCTGCCGCCTTGCGATGCATTGTTGATGACGGCACCCAGAACGGAATCGAGCAAACCCATGGTGTTCTCCTGCAGAGGGATAAAAGGCGGCAGTGTGCCGGCCCGGACGGAACCGCCCATGGTACGCACCTTGGCGTCTCCTTCATGTCAACAATCGTGAATTGTTGTGCAGCGTGACTATTTGGTGCGGGGTGGACGCTTGTCCAGCAGCGGTGCGCTCACGCCCTGCACCCCCACCAGCCCCAGCACAGTGACCAGCGAGGTCTGTGCGCCTTTCCAGGCGTCTGTCAGGTCGATCCATTCAGACAGCGCATGAAAACCGCCCGTCTTGCCGCCGCCCCCGATCACGATGGCGGGGATGCCCAGCGACATGGGCACATTGGCGTCGGTGCTGGCGCCGCCCAGCACCGTCTGGCGGCCGAAGGCCGTGTTGGCGCGCACGGCGGCCTCGACGATCAGCGAGTCGGCCGCTGTGCGGCCACCGGGCCGGTCGCCGATGAGTTTGGTCGATGCGCTCAAGGTATTCACACCCCAGCGTGCGTTCTCCTCGGTCACCGCGCTGTCAACGGCGCCCAGCACCTGCTTTTCGGTGGCCAGCAGCGGGGCCATCTCGTCGGAGCGGATGTCCACCGCCATGCGCGCATCCGGCGCGATGGTGTTGACGGATGTGCCGCCGCCCACCGTGCCCACGGTGAAGGTGGTCTTGGGGCTCTTGGGGGTGCGGATCTCGGCGATCTTGGCAATGGCGCGGCCCATGCCGTGGATGGCGCTGGGCACCTCGCCAAACGCGGCGTAACTGTGGCCGCCCGGGCTCTTGAAGGTCACCTCGTGGCGGTGACTGCCCGTGCCCAGCACCAGGACGGTGCCGTCGGGCGCAGGCTCCAGCGCCACCAAACCATCAATGTCGAGGTGTTCCTTGAACAGGTGCTTCATGCCGCGCAGGTTGCCCAGCTCTTCCTCGCCCACATTGCCCACAAAAACTAGGTCGCCCACGGTGGCGATCTTTTGGTCGTTCAGCACCTTGAGCCATGACAGCAGCACAGCCAGGCCGCGCGTGTTGTCGGAAATGCCGGGCGCATACAGCTTGCCGTCGCGCTCCTTCACCTTCACGTCGGTGCCGGAGGGGAACACGGTGTCCAGGTGGGCCGAGATGACCAGCTTGGGCCCGTTGCCCGTGCCCTTGCGCACCCCCACCACATTGCCTTCGGCGTCAATGGCGGCATTGGTCAGGCCCAGGGCCTGGAGCCGGGCCAGGAAGGCTTCGGCGCGCTTTTGTTCCTTGAACGGAGGTGCCTCGATCTCGGTGAGCATGCGCAGGTCTTCGGTGGCGCGGTCGTGGTCGGCCTTCACGGCGTCGAGCAGCCGCAGGATCTGGGGCGCAGCCATGAGCTGGCTGTAGGCCTTGTCCACGGCGGGACGCAGCGCGGTGGGCGTGGGTGCCACGGCACCGAACTGTGCATGGGCTGCAGAGGGCAGCAACGTAGCGGTGGCAAGGACCACGGCACTGACGAGGGCGGTGGCACGGAAGGTATGGAGAGGGAGAGTCATGATGATCCAGCGAACACAAACGGAAGGGGTGGTCGGCACAACAAGCGCCGCAGATGGGGCCCGGTACCGGTACGCAGTGCCATGCAATTGTTGGACCGAACCCCGCCCTTGGGCTCTGCTTTAATCTGCCCAGCCGACAGTTTTTCTTACATGCGAAAACACATCCCCAGCACCCGCGCCCTGCTCGTTTTTGATGCCGTGGCGCGCCACCACGGTGTGAGCAAGGCCGCCGAAGAACTCTGCCTCACGCACAGTGCGGTCAGCCAGCAGCTGCGCCTGCTGGAAGGCCAGCTGGGCCTGCAACTGGTGCAGCGCGGCGCACGCGGCTCCACGCTCACCGACGTGGGCCGCCGCTACCACGCACAGATCGTGGGCGACCTGCTGCGGCTGCAGAACCACACGCTCGAAGCCATGGCCCAGCGGCCCGATGGCGCGCGCCTGCTGGTGGGCTGCGTGCCCGTGTTTGCCGAGCGCTGGCTGCTGCCCCGGCTGCCTGCTTTCCTTGCACAGCACAAAGGCTGCAGCCTGCACCTGCAGGTGTACCCCACGCAGATCTACATGGCAGAGATCCCGTTCGACGTGGCCGTGCAGTACGACGACGCGGCCTGGCCCGGGGTGGTGCCAGCGCCCCTGATACCCGAGGTCTGCGTGGCGGTGTGTGCGCCGCAGTCGCGCCACCGGCGCGCGATGGAGCGCGGCGACTTTCGGGCCGTGCCGCTGCTGCAGCTCAGCTCGCGCCTGGGGGCGTGGGACGACTGGCTGGCCCGTGCGGGCATCATGCGCACCCCCGGCCACACGTTGGGCGGCCACCGCTTCGATCTGTTCTCGATGCTGGTGGAGGCGGTGCGCGCCGACTTGGGGCTAGGCCTGGTGCCCCGGTACTTTGTCGAGCGCGAACTGCAATCGGGCGAGCTGGTGCTGGCCCACCCGCACCACGACAGCGGCGTGCGCGGCTACAGCCTGTTTGTGGCGCCGGGGCGTCAGGAAGACCCTGCGGTAGCGGCCTTTGCACAGTGGCTGCGCACCGCCGTGGCAGCGGAAAACGCCGCCGTGTTGTCAGACGCCGGGTGAAACGCGCTTGCGCTGCACACCCAGCCAGGCCAGTGCCAGCCCCGTTACCACAATGGGTACCAGCGAACCAGCGTTGAGCAGCGTCCAGCCCTGCGTGGTGACCAGCACGCCGGATGAAAACGCGCTCAGCGCCAGCGTGGCGTACACGCAGAAGTTGATGGCCGCCTGGGCACGGTCCTTCTCTTCGGGGCGGTAGGCCGTCATGGCCAGGGTGGTGGAGCCGGTGAACAGGAAGTTCCAGCCCACTCCCAGCAAGAACAATGCAATGCCAAAGTGGTGTAGCTCCACCCCCATCAGCGCCACGGCCACGCAGGCGAAGTTGAGCAACACCCCCGTGCCCATGATGGGCAACACGCCAAAACGCTTGATGAGGTGGCCGGTGACAAAGCCGGGCGCGAACATGCCGATTACGTGCCACTCCAGCACCAGCGCCGAGGCATCAAAATCAAAGCCACACACCTGCATGGCCAGCGGCGTGGCCGCCATCAACAGGTTCATCACGCCATAGCCCAGCGCGGCACCCACAATGGCCACGATGAAGGCGGGCTGGCGCATCAGCACCGAGAGAGGTCTGCCCTGCTCGCGTTGCCCTGCGGCATTGAGCACCACAGGCTGCGCCTCGAACCGAATGGCCGCCATGCACAGCATGGACAACAGCGCCACGCCGATCAGCGCGATGTAGGCGCCCGCAAACGGCACCGGGAACAGCGTGCGTGTGGCGCTGGCCAGGTTGGGGCCCGCCACGGCGCCCAGCAGGCCACCGGCCAGCACCAGCGACACGGCCTTCTCGCGGTAGTCTGGCGCGGCCAGTTCGGCGGCGGCAAAGCGGTACAGGCCACCGTTGGCGCTGTAGTAGCCCGCCACCACCGTGGCCGTGCACAGCAGCCAGAAGCTGGCGCTGAAGGCCGCCCAGGCACACAGCGCGGCCGATGCCACCGCCACGGCCAACCCGATCTGGAACGACACCTTGCGCCCCCAGCGCGACTGCGTTCGGGCCACCAGGGGGGTGGACAGCGCACCGCCCACCACATAGCCCATCACCGGCAGCGTGGCCATCCAGCCAAAGGGCGCCAGCTGCAGGCCCACCAGGCCGTTGATGGCAATGAAGACAACGTTGTTGGTGAGGAAAAGGCCTTGGCACAAGGCCAGCAACCACAGGTTCTTGTTCACGGCAGGGCAGCGCTCGGGGCGGGCAGAAGGGGTGGCGGGGATGGAGGCAAGTCAGGGCCGGGTGGCAGTGTGGTGTGCCAGGAAAGATCGGTCACATCAAAACCCGACTGCTTTGCTCCAGCATTGTGCACTGCCGTTGATGAAGATCAGCGGATGCGCAGCCCAGCCCCCGTATGGTGGCGCCCATTGCTATGGCTCCCCACCGGGGCCAGCGTTTGAATGCTTGTGATGGAACCCCTGAAATCGATGGCTGCTGCGTTGCCTGTGGCGGCAACCCCTGCCCTGGAACTCGTCTGCCCCGCTGGCAGCCTGCCTGCCCTGAAAGCGGCCGTGGACCATGGCGCCAACTGCGTCTACCTGGGCCTGCGCGACGCCACCAACGCGCGCAATTTTGCGGGCCTCAACTTTGACGAGGCGGCCATCGCCCAGGGCATTGGCTATGCGCATGCGCGCGGCTGCAAGGTCTTCATGGCGCTCAACACCTACCCGCAGGCCGCCCACCCTGAGCCCTGGCGCAGCGCGCTGGACAAGGCGGTGGACCTGGGTGTGGACGCCGTCATCCTGGCCGACCCAGGCCTGATGCAATACGCGGTGCAGCGCCACCCCACGTTGCGGCTGCACCTGTCGGTGCAGGGCTCGGCCACCAACTACGAGGCCATCAACTTCTATCGCGAGCAGTTCGGCATCGTGCGCGCCGTGCTGCCACGTGTGCTGTCGATGGAGCAGGTGCGCCAGGTCATCGATCGCACGCCGGTCGAGATCGAGGTGTTCGGTTTTGGCAGCCTGTGTGTGATGGTCGAGGGGCGCTGCGCGCTGTCGTCGTACGTGACCGGCGAATCGCCCAACACCCACGGCGTGTGTTCACCCCCGAAGGCCGTGCGCTGGGTGGAGACCCCGCAGGGCCGCGAGTCGCGCCTGAACGGCGTGCTCATCGACCGCTATGCGCCCGGCGAGAACGCGGGCTATCCCACGCTGTGCAAGGGCCGCTTCGACGTGGGGGACGACGAGAACTACTACGCCATTGAAGAGCCCACCAGCCTCAACACGCTGGAGCTGCTGCCCCAGCTGCTCAAGATGGGCGTGCGCGCCATCAAGATCGAAGGCCGCCAGCGCAGCCCCGCGTATGTAGCGCAGGTCACCCAGGTCTGGCGCGAGGCCATGGACCAGTGCCAGGCCCACCCCCACCGCTACGCGCCCAAGACGCACTGGATGGCCAGCCTGGACCAGGTGGCCGAGGGCCAGCAGCACACGCTAGGCGCCTATCACCGCCCGTGGAAGTAGTGCTTCCCCATAACGACAAAAACCCCGGAGACCGCCCCATGAAACTCTCTCTCGGCCCGCTGCTGTACTACTGGCCCCGCGACACCGTGTTCGCGTTCTACGAGGCCATGGCCGCCACGCCCGTGGACGTGGTGTACCTGGGCGAGACGGTGTGCTCGCGCCGCCATGAGCTGCGCCTGGCCGACTGGCTGGCGCTGGCGCGCATGCTGCGGGACGCAGGCAAGGAGGCGGTGTTGTCCAGCCAGGTGCTCATCGAGTCCAGCGCCGACGTGGGGGTGATGCACAAGATCACGGGCAACGGCGAGTTTCTGGTGGAGGCCAATGACATGGGCGCCGTGAGCTGCCTTGCGCGTGCACCCGGCGGGCCGCAGGCCTTTGTGGCGGGCCCGCACCTGAACCTGTACAACGCGCATTCGCTGCAGTGGATGGCGCAACTGGGCGCCACCCGCTGGGTGATGCCGCTTGAAATGTCGCAGGACGCGCTCTCCGCCGTGCTGGCGAAGCGGCCTGCAGGCGTGCAGACCGAGGTGTTTGCCTACGGGCGCATGCCGCTGGCCTATTCGGCGCGCTGCTTTACCGCACGCCACCGCAACCTGCCCAAGGACGACTGCCAGTTCAGCTGCCTGCCGCACGCCGACGGCCTGCCGCTGCGCACGCGCGAGAGCGAAGGTTTTCTGGTGCTCAACGGCACACAAACACAATCGGCCCGTGTCTACAACCTGGTCAACGAACTGGCGGCGATGCGCGCCTGTGGCGTGGACGTGGTGCGCCTGAGCCCTCAGGCCCAGCACATGCCGCAGGTGGTGGCCACGTTCGACGAAGCCCGCCGCGCCATGGACGCTGACGCAGCCGCTGAAAAGACGCCCGACTTTGTGGAGCGCATGCAGCCCTTCATGCCCGATCTGCCTTGCAACGGCTACTGGTTTGGGCGCCCGGGCCTGGAGCAGGGGTTGCAAGGGTCCACGGACGGTGTAGCCGCACGGACCGCCATGGCTTCATAGCGCGAAGGTGCACACCGCATGTACCCCGGAGAACGTTTCAACAGCATCAGCCACCTGGTGGGCGCCTTGCTCGCCACGGCGGGTGCGGCCGTGCTCATCACCCTCGCGGCGCGCCTGGGCGACCCGTGGAAGGTGGTCGCGTTCAGCATCTATGGCGCCATGCTGGTGGCGCTGTACACGGCCTCCACCGCGTACCACAGCGTGCGCCGGCGTGCCGTCAAGGCCGTGCTGCAAAAGCTGGACCACTGCAGCATCTACCTGCTGATTGCAGGCAGCTACACGCCGTTTGCGCTGGTGTCGCTGCGCGGGCCCTGGGGCTGGTCGTTGCTGGGCGTGGTGTGGGGCCTGGCCCTGCTGGGCATCACGCAGGAGATCTGGTGGGCACGGGGTGCGCGCGTGTTGTCGCTGGTCATCTACGTGCTCATGGGCTGGCTGGCGCTGGTGGCCGTGGTGCCGTTGTGGCAGGCGCTCACGCCCGGGGGTTTTGGCTGGTTGCTGGCGGGCGGGGCCTGCTACACGCTGGGCATCGTCTTTTATGCGCTGGACCACCGCGTGCGCCATGGCCACGGGCTGTGGCACTTGTTCGTGCTGGGCGGCAGTGTGTGCCACTTTTTCACCGTGTTTTTTTACGTGGCCTGAGGGCCCGTCTTCTACCTATGGCTGCTTTCCCTTCTTCGCCCATTCCTGCCGCGAACCCGCGGGTGGTGCCGCCGCCCGTGGGGGCCTTGCTGTCGCGCCTGCCTGCCTACCCCGGCTCGATGCTGGTGGTGACGGCGCTCAACCTCGCACTGGCCCGGCACCTGCCCGATGACGTGGGCCGCTTGCTGCTTCACAAGAAGATGCGGGTGCAGGTGCGCGATGCGCGCCTGGCGTTCGACTTTGCCTGGACGGGCCAGCGTTTTGCACCCCATGCCCCGCTGGTGGCCCCTGCTGTGGCCGATGTGACGCTGAGCGCCACGGCCCATGACTTTTTGCTGCTCGCCCAGCGCCAGCAAGACCCCGACACGCTGTTCTTCAGCCGTCGCCTGTCGATGGAGGGCGACACCGAGCTGGGCCTGGTGGTGAAGAACGCGCTCGACGCCATTGAGCTGCCGGTGCTGGACCCGCGCCAGTGGGCGCACACGCTGGCGCCGCGCCAGGTGCTGGGCCGCTTGCGGCGCCGCCTGGACCCGGCACCACGCCATGGAGGGTGACCCATGATCACCGACACCGATCCCCTGAATCACCCCCTGGTTTATTCCTGCTCCGGCTGTTCCAGCGCCGCGCAGCTGGCCAACCACGTGGCGCTGCAGCTCGACCGGCGCGGTGTGGCCGAGATGTCGTGCATCGCCGGTGTGGGGGGTGATGTGCCGCACCTCATGAAAACCGTGCGCTCGGGGCGGCCCATCATTGCGCTCGACGGCTGCCCGCTGGTCTGCGTGAAAAGCACGCTCGCGCGCCACGGCATGGCTGCCGACCGGCACTACCAGCTGCAGCAGTACGGCGTGAAAAAACGTGCGCACGAAGACTTTGACCCCGTGCAGGCCGCGCTGGTGCTGGAGCAGGTGGAGGCCGACCAGCAGGCGCAACCCCTGCGTACCCGTGCTGCCGAGGACGCGACCCATGGCTGAGCCTGTGCCCACCCGCCGCGTCATCGTTGCCATTTCGGGCGCCAGCGGTGCTGTGTACGGCGCGCGCCTGCTGCAGGTGCTGCAGGGCCAGAGCGGCATCGAGACGCACCTCGTGGTTTCGGATGCAGGCTGGCGCAACCTGCAGCACGAGCTGGACATGGACCGCCCCGCCGTCGAGGCCCTGGCCCACCGCGTGCACGACGTGGCCAACGTGGGCGCCGCCATCGCCAGCGGCTCGTTCCAGTGCCATGCGATGGTGGTGGCACCGTGCTCCATGCGCACGCTGGCTGCCATTGCGCATGGGCTGGCCGACAACCTGCTCACGCGCGCGGCCGACGTGGCCCTCAAGGAGCGCCGCCGCCTGGTGCTGATGGTGCGCGAATCGCCGTTGCACCTCACGCACCTGCGCAACATGGTGGCGGTGACCGAGATGGGCGGCATCATCTGCCCGCCGCTGCCCGCCTTCTACCTGCGCCCACAGACTGTGGGCGAGGTGGTGGACTACAGCGTGGCCCGGGTGCTCGACCTCATTGATGTGCCGCACGACCTGGCGCCGCGCTGGCAGGGCCTGGAACTGAATGCTCCTTAATTCATAGCTGTTGGCGCAATCAATACCTGCGCTACCGGTCGATTTCATTCAAATTCTGGACCTCACATGGCCTACCGCGACCTGCGCGACTTCATGGCCCAGCTCGAAGCCACGGGCGACCTGCGCCGCGTGTGCGAGCCGGTCTCGTCCCACCTGGAGATGACCGCGCTCAGCGACCGCGTGCTGCGCGCAGGCGGCCCCGCGCTGCTGTTTACGCAGCCCACGGGCCACCCGATGCCCGTGCTCACCAACCTGTTTGGCACCCCGGCCCGCGTGGCGCGTGCCATGGGCGTGGCCGACCTGCACGGCGTGCGCGCTCTGGGCGAGCTGCTGGCCACCCTCAAGGAGCCCGAGGCGCCCAAAGGCTTCAAGGACATGCTGGGCATGGGCCAGTTGCTCAAGACCCTGTGGAACATGGCGCCCCACACCGTGGCGCGCGGCGCGCCCTGCCAGCAAGAGGTGTGGGAAGGGCCGGATGTCGACCTGGCCCGCCTGCCCGTGCAGCACTGCTGGCCTGGCGACGTGGCCCCGCTCATCACCTGGGGCCTGACCATCACGCGAGGCCCGCGCAAGGCTCGGCAGAACCTGGGCATCTACCGCCAGCAGGTGCTCTCGCGCAACCAGGTCATCGTGCGCTGGCTGGCCCACCGAGGCGGCGCGTTGGACTTTGCCGACCACTGCGCCGCCCACCCCGGCCAGCCCTACCCCGTGGCAGTGGCGCTGGGGGCCGACCCCGCCACGCTGCTGGGTGCCGTCACGCCCGTGCCCGATTCTTTGAGCGAATACCAGTTCGCAGGCCTGCTGCGCGGCGCTCGCACCGAGGTGACGCCCGCGCTGGGCGTGCCGCTGCAGGTGCCCGCGACGGCCGAGGTCGTGCTGGAAGGCCACATCCAGCCCGACGCCCACCACGCCAGCGGCTGGCAGCACGCGCTCGAAGGCCCCTACGGCGACCACACCGGCTACTACAACGAATGCGCCGAGTTCCCCGTGCTCACCGTGGACCGCATCACCCTGCGCAAGGATGCGATCTACCACAGCACCTACACCGGCAAGCCGCCCGACGAACCCGCCGTGCTGGGCCTGGCGATGAACGAGCTGTTCATCCCGCTCTTGCAAAAGCAGTTTCCTGAGATCGTGGACTTCTACCTGCCACCCGAAGGCTGCAGCTACCGCATGGCGGTGGTCAGCATCCGCAAGGCCTACGCAGGCCACGCGCGGCGCGTGATGATGGGCGTGTGGAGCCACCTGCGCCAGTTCATGTACACCAAGTTCATCGTGGTGGTCGATGCCGACGTGGATGTGCGCGACTGGAAAGACGTGATCTGGGCCATCACCACCCGCATGGACCCGGCGCGCGACACCATGATGGTGGAGCACACGCCCATCGACTACCTGGACTTCGCCTCGCCCGTCAGCGGCCTGGGCAGCAAGATGGGGATGGACGCCACGAACAAGTGGCCCGGCGAAACCCAGCGGGAGTGGGGGCGCCCCATGGCCATGGAAGCCGCCGTGCAGGCGCGCATGGACGCGCTTTTCGCCGCACTGGATTGGTAGCGGGCTCAGACCGCGCTCCTGACGTTCCGCCGGTGCCACGGTGCACCACGGCGGTGCGACGACTCCCCCAGTCGCGCAGAAGACAAGCACGCCCCGCGTTGTTTGCGACGATGTGCCTGCCCCGGTAAAGAGGGCCCTGCACCGGCACCCCATGGATGCCGCGATGCAGCACCGCGCACAGACAACAAGGAGACGACAGCAATGCAGCAGCCCGGCAGCATGATGGACCGACCGTTACTGGTTTCGGCCATTCTTGAGCACGGTGAGAACCAATACGGCGACCAGCAGATCGTCTCGCGCGACACCGATGGCAGCCTGCACCGGTACCGCTTTGCCGACCTGGCACGGCGCGCCCGGCAGCTGGCCAACGCGCTGCAGGTGTTGGGGCTGCGCCCCGGCAGCACGGTGGGCTCGCTCGCCTGGAACAACCACCGCCACCTGGAGGCGTATTACGCCGTGTCCGGCAGCGGCATGGTCATGCACACCTGCAACCCGCGCCTGCACCCCGAGCAGCTGGCCTACATCGTCAACCATGCTGAGGACGAGGTGGTGCTGTTTGACACCACCTTTGCGCCGCTGGTGCGCGCCATTGCGGCGTCATGCCCAAGGGTGCGGCATTGGGTGGCCCTGTGTGATGCCGACACGCTGGGCAGCATCGATCTGCAAGGCGTTAGCGGGGTCGAGGCGTACGAGACGCTGGTGGCCCGTCAGGATGACCGCTTTGTGTGGCCCGAATGCGATGAAAAGACCGGTGCGGCGCTGTGCTACACCTCGGGCACCACCGGCAACCCCAAGGGCGTGTTGTATTCGCACCGGGCGCTGGTGCTCAGTGCGCTGTCGGCCTGCATGCCGGGTGTGCTGAGCATCAGCGCGCAGGAGACCATCCTGCCCGTGGTGCCCATGTTCCACATCAATGCCTGGTGCCTGCCCTACGCGGCCCTGATCGGCGGCGCCAAGCTGGTGCTGCCCGGCCCGCGCCTGGATGCCGCCAGCCTGTACGAGCTGATGGAGACCGAGCGCGTCACCGTCAGTGCGGGCGTGCCGACGATCTGGATGGGCCTGATCCAGCATGTGGAGCAGCACCAGCTGCGGTTCACCACCATGCGGCGCACGGGCGTGGGCGGCTCGGCCATGCCCAAGGCGCTGATTGCCAAGTTCAGCAACCAGTTTGGCGTGGAGGTGCGCCATGGCTGGGGCATGACCGAAACCACGGCCATTGCCACCATGAGCACGCTGTCTGCGGCCGATGCCGAACTGCCGCCCGAGGACCGCCACGCGCTGGTCGCCAAGCAGGGCAAGTCGGTGTTTGGCATCGAGCTCAAGCTGGTCGACGAAAACGGCGCCAGCCTGCCGCGCGATGGCGCATCGCAGGGCGAGCTGATGGTGCGCGGCCAGTGGATCGTGGACCGGTACCACAAGGCCGAGCGTTCGGCGCTGGTGGATGGCTGGTTTCCCACGGGCGATATCGCCACCATCAGCACGCAGGGTGTGGTGCAGATCCGCGACCGCACCAAGGACGTGATCAAGTCGGGCGGCGAGTGGATCAGCTCCATCGACCTGGAGAACGCGGCCGTGGCCCACCCGGCGGTAGCCATGGCCGCCGTCATCGGCGTCAAGCACCCCAAGTGGGACGAGCGCCCCCTGCTCTTCATCGTGCGCAAGCCCGGCCAGTCGCTCGACAAGACGCAGATCCTGGACTTCCTCGCAGAGCGTGTTGCCAAGTGGTGGCTGCCCGACGAAGTGCTGTTTGTCGAAAGCCTGCCGCTGGGCGGCACCGGCAAGGTCCAGAAAAACGAGCTGCGGCAGCGCCATGGTTCGGTATTCAGCGATGAATGACACCGCCCCTTATTGACTGACGGCATCCCTTTCTTACCCCACCCACGGAGACACACATGAACATGGTTCCCAGGAAATGGCCACGCCAATGGTTGAAAGCCGGTGCCTGCGCCGCCGCGCTGGTGATGGCGGCGCACGCCGGCGCGGCCGAGACGGTGAAGATCGGCTTCATCGACCTGTTGTCGGGCCCCTTTGCGCTCACCGGCCAAAGCTCGCTCAACCAGCTGCGCGAGGTGGTGGCGCAGGTCAACGCCAAGGCGGGGCCCAACGAGCCCAAGTTCGAGGTGATGGACTTTGACAACAAGGGCACGCCGCAGGAGAGCCTGAACGCGCTCAAGGCCGCCACCGACCGGGGCGTGCGCTACATCACCCAGGGGGGCGGATCGGGCGTGGCGCTGGCGCTGGTGGACGGGCTCAACAAGCTCGCCGAGCGCGACCCGGAGCGCGCCACCGTGTACCTCAACTACGCCGCCATGGACCCGCAGCTCACCAACGAGCGCTGCAGCTTCTGGCACTTTCGCTTCTATCCATCGAGCGAGATGAAGATGGAGGCGCTGACCACCTACCTGCAAGGCCGCAAGGATGTGAAGCGCGTGTACCTGCTCAACCAGGACTACACCCACGGCCGCCAGGTCTCCAAGGCCGCAAAGGAATACCTGGCCCGCAAGCGGCCCGACATCGAGATCGTGGGTGACGACTTCATCCCCATCGCCCAGACGCGCGACTTTGCGCCCTATGTGGCGAAGATGGCCGCCGCCAAGGCCGACACGGTCATCACCTCCAACTGGGGCAGCGACCTGACGCTGCTGTTCAAGTCATCCCGCGACTACGGCCTGAACATCAACTACTTCACGCTCAACGCCAACAACCCCGGCACGCCCGCGCAGATCGGGCCCTGGGGCGAAGGCAAGGTGGGGGTGATCTGGAACTGGGTGCACAACGCCCCCACCCCCGAGCTGGAAAAGATCTACGTGGACTACAAGAAAAAGACGGGCGACGACTTTGTGTTTGCCGCGCACTGGAACAGCATGCACATGCTGCGTGAAGCCATGCGCAAGGCCCAGTCCACCGACGCCAAGAAGGTAGCCCTGGCCCTGGAAGGCATGACCTACAAGAGCCCCATGGGCGAGGTGCGCATGCGCAAGACCGACCACCAGCTCGAAGCCCCGCTGTACCTGGGCATCTGGGCCAAGCAGGGCAGCAAGGGCGTGAAGTACGACGCCGAGAAGACCGGGTACGGCTTCCGCTCCGAAGTGGCGTGGGACAACTACATCAGCGCGCAGCCCACGTCTTGCCAGATGAAGCGGCCATCCTGAGCGCCACCGCGCCGCCCGCGCGGCGCGGCCTCAGCCCAGCAGGCCCTTGGGCACCTTATCGGCCTTTTTTTCCACCGGGTTGGCCAGCAGCCACTGCGCCGCGTACTGGCGCATGAACTCCTTGGCCTTTTCCGGCCGGGCCGTGAGCCACGCGTCGTACGCGCCTTCGTTCAGGATGGCGGGCATGCTCTTTTCGCTGCCCGGCTGGCCGTAACGGTGCAGCAGCGCGTGGTTGTTGGCGTTCACTGTCAGCAGGCAGTAGCTGATGATCACCTCGCCATCGGCGCCCTGCCAGCGCGCCCACAGGCCCGCCACGCCCATGGGTTTGCCGTCCACGCGCGCCACGCGGGTGGGCACGGCCTTGCCGCTGCGCAGGTCGTCTTCATAAAACGCGGCCATGGGCACGATGCAGCGCTGGCCGTTCAGCCACGCGTCGCGAAACGCCGTGCCGGTGGAGGCTGTGTCGGACTTGGCGTTGACCAGCTTGGGGGCGCGCAGCTTGGCGTCGGATGCTGACTTGACCCAGTGCGGCACCAGGCCCCATTGCGCGGGCACCAGCACCCGGGTGGGGGCAGTGTCGCTGGGGGTGTCTGAAGCCGTTGCCGGAGCGGTTTCTTCGGCATTGGGGGCCGACCCTTGTGCCAGGGCCGTCGCCGTCGCTGCATGCACGATGAAAAAGCCCGGCTTGCGGGGCCACAGGTGGCGTTCACCCAGCGCCGCAGGGGGCTCGACCGCAAACGCCTCGCGGTAGGTGTCGACGTGTTGCAGGGTTTCGTAGTGGGTACTCATGGGGCCATGGTACCTGTGCGACGCAGGTGTACCGGAAGAAGTTCAAGCAAAAGTGGCTGGTAGCGCAGGTGCAGCATGCGCTGCTAGCTATGAATGTTGTAGCTGATATGCGCCCTCACTGGAAGCACCTGGGCGGGCCGTGATGTGCGTCAAGCCCCATGTCGCCTGCGTTGTGACGCGCCGGGGCGGTGTTTTCACAATGGCCCCATGGACTTCGCACCTTCCCCTCTGGCCCTTCAACTGCGCGAGCGCCTGCTGGCGTTCATGGACCGCTACCTGCTGCCGTACAACGCCGCCTGGCATGCGGCCGTGGTGGCGGGCGACTACCCGCCGCCGTTTTTGGAGGACCTTAAAACCCTGGCGCGTGAAGACGGCCTGTGGAACCTGTTCTTGCCCACGCTGCGTGACGACGAGCCGGGCACGCGCTTGTGCAACCTCGACTACGCGCCGCTGGCTGAGGCCATGGGCCGCCTGCCCTGGGCGGCCGAGGTGTTCAACTGCCACGCGCCCGACACCGGCAACATTGAGCTGCTGCACCGCTTTGCGACACCCCCGCAGCGCACGGCGTGGCTGGCGCCGCTGCTGGAGGGCCGCATGCGCTCGGCCTTTGCGATGAGCGAGCCCGACGTGGCCTCGTCCGACCCCACCAACCTGCAGACCACGGTGCGACGCGAGGGTGACCACCTGGTGCTCAGCGGCCGCAAGTGGTTCATCACCGGCGCGGCGCACCCGCATTGCAGGCTGCTCATCGTGCTGTGCCGCAATGCAGATGCCGATGGTGCAGACAGCCACCACCGCCACAGCATGGTGCTGGTGCCCGTGGACACGCTGGGTGTGCAGATCGTGCGCAACATCAGCGTGCTGCACCACCATGCGCCCGAAGGGCATTGCGAGATATTGCTGCAGGGCGTGCGGGTGCCCGCCGACCACCTGTTGGGCGACTGGGGCGCCGGTTTTGCGATGGCCCAGGCCCGCCTGGGTCCGGGCCGTGTGCACCACTGCATGCGCACCATCGGCCAGTGCGAGCTGGCCCTGCGCCTGGCCACCGAGCGGGCGCTGGAGCGCACGGCCTTTGGCAAGCCGCTGGCCGAGCAGGCCAACGTGCAGGAATGGCTGGCCGAGTCGCGCATCGAGATCGACCAGGCGCGCCTGCTGGTGCTGCATGCGGCCTGGCTGCTGGACCAGGGCGACGCTGCGGATGCGCGCACGGTGCGTGCCCAGGTTGCCGCCATCAAGGTGGTGGCCGCGCGCCTGCAGCAGCGCGTGGTGGACCGCGCCATGCAGGTCTTTGGCGCCATGGGCCTGTCGCCCGACACGCCCTTGGCCGCCTTCTGGACCTGGGGCCGCGCGCTGCGGCTGATGGACGGGCCCGACGAGGTGCACCTGCGCACCGTGGCGCGGCACGAGCTGGCCCAGGCGCGTGCAGGCTTGGGTGATTCGGCCGCTTACTTCACCACCCCCGAGCAGTTGCGTGCGCCACCGCATCTGAGCGCTTGAGTGCATCGGCGTCTGAGAGTGCGTTCCATCGGTCGTGGCCCCTACCAGAGGGCTCTGTCCCCACTTGGCAGCCGGGGCCTGCGTGCCGATACTGTGGTCCCAGCCGCTGGCACTGAGGCCCCCACACCATGCACATCACCATCCCCCGCGCTTTCGTGTTTGCCTTCTCTACCGCAGTGCTCTGGCCCGGCCTGTGGAGTGCTGCCCACGCCCAGCCCCAGAAGCTGCGGCCCGGTCTGTGGGAGAACAGCGTGACCATGAAAAGCCAGAGCGGCCAGCTGGAGGCCGCCATGGCGCAGATGCAAAAATCCATGGTCAGCCTGACGCCCGCGCAGCGCAAGCAGATGGAACAGGCCATGGCCCAGCAGGGCGTGAGCATGGGCCCCAGCGGCAACACCGTGAAGGTCTGCATCAGCCCCGAGCAGGCCAATCTGGACCGCATTCCTGCGCAAGAGGGCTGCACGCAGAACGTGCAACGCACTGGCCCCAGCGCGGTGGCCATGACATTCAGCTGCAAGGGCACCCAGGGCCAGCCGCCCACCACGGGCGAGGGGACGATGACCTTTCAGGGCCCCACGGCCTATGCGGGCAATTTCAAGGTCAAGACGACGTCCAACGGCAAGCCCGAGCAGATCGATATGGTGCAAAACGGCAAGTGGCTTGCGGCCGACTGCGGCACGCTCAAGCCCGCGCGTTAACCCCTGTCGCCGCCGTGCGGTGGGCTGCGGGCGCCACCACCACGCGGTTGCGGCCCAGGGCCTTGGCGTGGTACAGCGCCTGGTCGGCGCGTTCCAGCGTGTGCTCCACGGTGTCGCCGGGCAGTTGCTGCGCGAGGCCGATGGACACCGTCATGTGCAGCGCGTTGGTGCTGTGCGCAATCTCCAGCACCTGCACCGCCTGGCGGACGCGTTCGAGCAGCTCGCGCGCATGTTCCGCCGAGGTGTCGGTGAGCATCAGCACAAACTCCTCGCCGCCCCAGCGGGCCAGCACGTCGGTGTCGCGCACGCTGGCGCGCACCGTGCCTGCAAACGCTTGCAGTGCGCGGTCGCCGGTGGCGTGGCCATGCTGGTCGTTGATGGGTTTGAAGTGGTCGATGTCCAGCTGCGCCAGCAGCAGCGGGCGGCCGCTGCGCAGGCTGCGGCGGTGCTCCAGCGCCATCAGGTCCAGCATGGCGCGGCGGTTGAGGAGGCCCGTCAGCTCGTCGCGGGTGGCCAGTTCGCGGTTGACTTCAAGCGCCTGGGCCAGCGCCTCGCGCTGCTGCTGCAGCTTGGCGCGGATGCGCTGAATGCGCAGGTTCAGCGCAATGCAGCCGCTCAGCACGATGAGCACCATCAGCGCGTAGGCGGTGTCGAGGTAACCCGAGGCGTTGGCATTGAAGCGTGAGCTGACGCCGATGGCGCTGGCAAACGCCAGCAGCGCGTACACACCGATGCCGATCACCTCGGCCACCGTGAGGCCGAAGGTGCCAAAGAACAGGATCATGGCCAGCACGCTGGGCACCAGCCCGCGCGCATCGCCCGCCAGCACATAGGCCACGGCACCGCTGGTGATGGTCCAGACCATTTGCGGAATGGTGAGCGAAGGGTCGCGCAGGTGGGCGGTTTCGCCTGATCGGATGAAGGCCGTCATCACCACCAGGCCGCCCACCGACAGGGCGGCCCACCATTGCACTGCGGTCTTGTCCACGGCGGTGCTGGAATGCGCCACCAGCAGCATCACTCCGGCGCTGCTGGCCATCAGCGTGAGCGCCAGCAAGGCCATGCCCACCAGCGTGCGCCGCCGAGGGTCGGTGGAGAGGATCACATCCTTGAGGCGCTGCCAGCGGGCGGGTGGGCGCAAGGTGGGGGCTCCGGCCAGGAGGAGGGGCCGCGTGGTACGCGGGCGGGGGCACGAAAACCGCTGGTGTAGCGGGTTACCGACCAGTCGGCAATTTTACGGCGAGGCAATGCTGCGCGTACAGCCCCCAGACCCCGGTTGGGCGTGTGTACTGCACGGCCCGCACGCCCAGCACGGCCAGAGCGGGCTATCGGGCTTCGGGCAGGGTGGCCGCGTTACAGGGTGAGCGCGGCCAGGGCCGCCAGTGGTGCGGTCTCGGCGCGCAGCACACGGGGGCCCAGCGTGACCGGGGCAAAGCCGTGTTGCAGCGCCAGGTCTTCTTCCGCAGGGCTCAGGCCGCCCTCGGGGCCCGACAGGAACAGCACCGGGCGCTGGGCACCTGCGCCGCCAGTGGCTTCGCGCAGTGGCACGGTGCCGGGCCGCAGCGACAGCAGTAGGCGCAGGGGAGCGCCTGGGGTATCGGCGGCGGCGGCGCCGTGCCCCGGTGTGCGCAGCCAGCCTGCCAGGTCGATGGCCGGGTGCACCAAGGGCACGCGATTGCGGCCACATTGCTCGCAGGCGGCCACGGCCACGGCCTGCCAGTGGGCGATCTTCTTGTCGGCCCGCTCGCCCTTGAGCTTGAGCACGCTGCGCTCGGCCACCAGCGGCGTGATGCTGGCCACGCCGAGTTCGGTGGCCTTCTCGACCAGCCAGTCCATGCGTTCGTTGGCGGTGATGCCCGCCAGCAGGTGCACGGCGCGGGGTGCCTCGCGGTCGATGGCGTGGTGCGCGCCCACCAGCACGCGCACGTCGCTGCGGCCCATCTTGAGCACGGTGGCATCAAACTCGCCGCCCGGGTCGCCCGCGCCCTGCCCGCCATGGAACAGGGTAAGGCTGTCGCCGGGCTGCAGTCGCAGCACCTGGACATGGCGCGCAGCGCCCGGGGGCAGGTCCAGCTCGGCGCCGGTGGCCAGTGGGGCCGGGCAATGGAAACGGGGCATTTGCTATCTTTGTAATAGCTACTGGCGCATGATGTGTCTGCGCTTGAGCCGGTTTTTGCTTGATTTTTGGGTGTGCCGTGTACAGGGGGCTGCGGCTACATGCGGCCGTAGGCAAAGCCCACGACGGGTTCGGTCCCTTCGATCTGGTCCAGCATCTTGAGCAGCGGCCCCAGTTGGCGGTAGCGATTGGCCGTGGCGCGGATGTAGGCCATGAAACGCGGCGCATCAGCCAGGTACTTGGGCTTGCCGTCGCGCAGGGTCAGGCGCGCAAAGATGCCGGCGACCTTGAGGTGGCGCTGCAGGCCCATCCATTCCACCGCGCGGTAGAACTCGCCAAAGTCATCGCCCCAGCCGCTGGCGCTGCGTGCGCCCAGCAGCCCTGCCTTGCGCGCCTTCTCCCAGTAACGCACGGTAATGTCGATGACGAATTCTTCTTCCCAGCTGATGAAGGCATCGCGCAGCAGGCTGGCAATGTCATAGGTGATGGGGCCGTACACGGCGTCCTGGAAGTCCAGCACGCCCAGGGGCGCGCCGGCTTTGCTGGGCGCCATCAGATTCCGGGTCATGAAGTCGCGGTGCACATACACGCTGGGCGCCGCCAGGTTGTGCGCCACGATGGCATCAAAGGCGCTTTGCAGCGTGGCCTGCTGCTTGTCGTCCAGCGTGACGGCGCGGTGTTGGGCCAGGTACCAATCGGGGAACAGCGCCAGCTCGCGGCGCAGCAGGGCGTCGTCGTAGGCGGGCAGCACGCCGGGTTGGGACGCCGTTTGCCATTGCAGCAACACGTCGGTGGCCTGCTGGTACCAGGCGTAGGCGTCTTGGGGCTTTTCGGGGTTCAGCCGCTCGATCACGGTCTGGTGACCCAAGTCGGACAGCAGCATGAAGCCGGTTGGCGCATCAAACGCCAGGATCTGCGGCACGTTCAGCCCGGCGGCTGCCATCAGGCCTTGCACCTGTACAAACGGTTGGCAGTTTTCCTTGTCGGGTGGTGCGTCCATGACGATGCGGCTGGCGCCCGATGCGCTGTCGATGCGCAGGTAACGCCGAAAGCTCGCATCGGCCGACGCGGGGCGCAGCGTGGCGGGCAGCAACTGGTGGGGGCCTACCAGGGGGGCCAACCAGGCTTCAAAGGCCACACGGCGGGCGGTGTCGGGCCAGCTGACAGGGGTGGAGGCGGCGGGCGCAGCGGGTGCAGCCACGGCGGCAGCCGATGGCTGGCCGACGGGTGATGGGGGGATGGGGTGGCTCATGGATAATCCGATTTTACAAACCGACTGTGGGCTGGCGCCGCGCGCGCTGGCCACGGTGGGTCCCTTCGTCCGCTACCGCCCCCAACACCCCACGTGCCACGCTGCCAGCCCCTCACCGTGCAGAACCTCACCTCCCTTCGCACCCGGCCCGCCATGGCGAAGTCTGCACGGCTGCGGCCCCCCGTGCCCCGTGCCCTGGCCGTGGGCGTCGCGCTGGCCTGGTGCGGCCTGCCGCTGGCGGCTATGGCCCAGGCTGCAGCCGCGCCCAGCGCCTGGGATGCCCCCCCGGTGTTGCGCACTTCGCCCCTGCTGCAAGAGAAGATTCCCGACGCGGTGCGCTCTCAGCTGCCCGTTTTTGTGAAGGGCGACCACATCAGCGGCCAGACCGACCTCAATGCGCTGATTGAAGGCAATGCGGAGCTGCGCCGGGGCGACACGGTCATCCGCGCCGATCGGCTCGACTACAACGTGCCCGAGGACCTGGCCAAGGCCAACGGCAAGGTGCGCATCAACCGCGCGGGCAATGTGTATGAAGGCACGGCGCTGGAGCTGAGGGTGGAGGCTTTCGAAGGCTTCTTCAGCGACGCGCGCTACCGCTTCCTGGCCACCCAGGCCCACGGCGATGCCACACGCGTCGACTTCACGGACCGCTACCGCGCCGTGGTGCACAACGGCACCTACACCACCTGCGAGCGCGGCAACGAAGAGAGTTGGCAGCCCGACTGGGTGCTGCGCGCAGCCACCATCCGCATCGACAACGAAGAAGAGGTGGGCACCGCCGAAGATGCGGTGCTGGAGTTCAAGGGCATCTCGGTGCTGCCCATTCCGTACATCACCTTCCCGCTGTCGGAAAAGCGCAAGTCCGGCCTCTTGCCGCCCACCATCGGGCTCGACAGCCGCGACGGCGTGACCTACATGCAGCCGTACTACTGGAACATCGCACCCAACCGCGATGCCACCTTGCGCGCGGCGCTTATGACCAAGCGAGGCGCCAACGTGGGCGGCGAGTTCCGCTATCTGGAGCCGACCTACCATGGGCAGATCAGCGCCGATGTGATGCCCACCGACCGGCTGCGCGATCGCGCTCGCTGGAGTTTTTCGGGTCAGCATCAAGGAGGATTCGACACCGGCATCGGCGGGCTGGGTCTGAACCTCAACCTCAACCGGGTGAGTGACGACAACTACTGGCGCGACTTCAGCCGTGCCACAGACCAATTGCGCCAGCGCCTGTTGCCCAACGATGCGATCCTGTCCTGGGGCCGCAACGACATGTCGGCCACCGTGCGCACGCTCAAGTGGCAGACGCTGCAAGACGTGAGCTCGCCCATCGTGCCACCGTACGACCGCATGCCGCAGGTGCAGTGGCGCTACAACCCTTCGCAACTGGGCGGTGGGTTCGATGCCAGCGTGGAGCTGGACACCACGCGCTTTGAAGCGGCCCGCGCGCTGACGGGCCAGCCCAACGCTGATCGCAGCTACGCCATGGCGCAGATCAGCCGCCCCTTCCTGTCGCCCGGTGGCTTCATCACCCCGCGCCTGCAACTGCATGCCACGCAGTACCAGTTTGATTCGGCCCTGTCCAACGGCCAGCGCTCGGCCAGCCGCACGCTGCCCACCTTCAGCCTGGACAGCGGCCTGGTGTTCGAGCGCGACACCGCCTACTTTGGCCGGGCCTTCCTGCAGACGCTGGAACCCCGGGCGTTCTACACCTACACGCCCTATCGCGACCAGAGCATGCTGCCGGTGTACGACACGGCGGCCAACGACTTCAACTTTGCGACCATCTACACCGAGAACGCCTTTGGCGGCAACGACCGGCTGGCCGACAACAACCTGCTGACCCTGGGCGTGACCACACGCCTGCTCGACCCCGATTCGGGCGCCCAGGCAGCGCGTTTTGGCATTGCCCAGCGAGTGCGTTTCTCGGACCAGAAAGTGACCCTGCCAGGGGGCACTCCGGTCAGCGAGCGCCTGTCGGATCTGCTGTTGGGCGCTGGCATCAACTGGACACCGCAGTGGGGCTTTGACTCCACCGTGCAGTACAACCCCAAGACCGGCCAGTCCATCCGCTCCACCGTTGGCGCGCGCTACAGCCCCAGCAACTACCGCACCGTGAGTGCGGCCTACCGCCTGCAGCGCGGCACCAGCGAGCAGATCGACGTTGGCTGGCAGTGGCCGCTCAACGACCTGTGGGGTGACAAGGGCAAGGACCTGGGCGCTGGCCGTGGCCAGGGCGGTGGGCGCTGGTACAGCGTGGGCCGCCTGAACTACAGCATGAAGGATCGCAAGCTCGTGGACACCGTGGTGGGCTTTGAGTACGACAGCTGCTGCTGGATCGGCCGTGTGGTGCTGGAGCGCCTGCAAAGCAGCGTGACCAGTTCCAACACGCGCCTGCTGTTCCAGATTGAATTCGTGGGCTTCTCCCGCCTGAGCCTGGGCTCCAGCCCGCTCGACTCCTTCAAGCAAAATGTGCCGCGTTACCAGAACCTGCGCGAGCAGGTCTCCACGCCCAGCCGCTTCAGCAACTACGACTAGACCATGAACCACCGTGTATTCGCACTGGCCTTGACGGCCGCGTTGGCATCCCTCGTGGCGCAAGGCGCTGCGGCGCAGGGCCTGCGCCCCTCGGGGACCTCGTCTTCGGGCAAAACAGGCTTGTCTTCCTCGCCGTCTTCGTTGACTGCGCGCCCTGCTGCCGTGCCCTCCATCGCGCTGCCCGCCCCCTCTGCCAGCACGGCACCGCGCTCGGCCGATTTCATTGTGGCGGTGGTCAACTCCGAACCCGTGACCAACTACGAGGTGCGCTCGCGCCTGGCACGGGCCGAGGCGCAGATCGCCAAACAGGGCGGCGCCATGCCCCCACGTGACGCGCTGGCGCGCGAAGTGCTCGAACGCATCATCCTGGAGAAGGTGCAGCTGCAACAGGCACGCGAATCCGGTATCAAGGTCGATGACTACGCCGTGTCGCAGGCCGAGCAGGGCGTGGCCCGCCAGAACGACATGACGGTGGACGCGCTGTATGCGCGCCTGGCCCGTGATGGCATGAGCAAGGACCGTTTTCGCGAAGAGCTGCGCAACCAGCTGCTGCAGCAGCGCCTGCGCGAACGCGAAGTCGAAGCGCGGGTGAAGGTGAGCGACCTGGACGTGGACCAGTTCCTGCGTGAAGAGCAAAAGGGCACAGATGTCGCCGCCATGGAGATCAACCTCGGTCATGTGCTGGTGCTGGTGCCTGAAAAGGCCACCCCCGCGCAGGTCGCCGAGCGGCAGACCCGTGCGCAGCGCGCTGCAGACAAGGTGCGCGCGGGCGAAGACTTTGCGGCGGTGGCCCGCGAGTTCTCCGATGCGCCCGAAGGCCAGCGTGCCGGTGGGCTGCTGGGCCTGCGGCCTGCGGATCGTTATCCCGAACTGTTTGTGAACTCCACCCTGGGCCTGCCGGTGGGCTCCATCGTGGGTCCGGTGCGCTCGCCAGCGGGCTTTCACGTGCTCAAGGTGGTGGAACGCGTGACGGCGGGCCTGCCCAGCACGGTGGAGCAAAACCATGCGCGCCACATCCTGCTGCGCACCGGCCCCCAATTGTCCGAAGCCGCAGCAGCAGCCCGTCTGGCCGACTACCGCCGCCGCGTGCTGGCGGGGCAGGCCGACTTTGCGGCCTTGGCGCGCGAGCATTCGCAGGATGGCAGCTCCAAAGAGGGCGGCGACCTGGGCTGGGCCAACCCTGGCCGGTATGTGCCCGAGTTCGAGCAGGCCCTGGATGCCCTCAAGCCCGGCGGCATCAGCGAACCCGTGGTCTCGCGCTTTGGTGTGCACCTGATCCAGCTGCTGGAACGCCGCGAAGCCAAGCTCACCCAGCGCGAGCAGCGCGACATGGCGCGCAGCACGGTGCGCGAGAAGAAACTCGACGAAGCCTACGCTACCTGGGCGCAGGAGCTGCGCGGGCGGGCGTATGTCGAGTACCGCGAGCCTCCCCAGTGAGTGCAACGCACGCCGTTCCCTTCCACACCCTCTGCACCCTCAAACACGACAACAGGTAAGGCCGCGTTGAAACACATTCCCCGCAAGCGTTTTGGGCAGCATTTCCTGTCCGACCAGGGCATCATCGGCGGCATCGTGCAGGCCATTGCGCCGCAGCCGGGCCAACCCATGGTCGAGATCGGGCCGGGCCTGGCCGCGCTGACGCAACCCCTGGTGGAGCGCCTGGGGCGCCTCACCGTCATCGAGCTGGACCGCGACCTCGCCCTGCGCCTGCGTCTGCACGGCCAGCTCGATGTGATCGAGTCGGACGTGCTCAAGGTGGACTTCACAGCACTGGCGCAGACCCTGCGTGACAAGGCAGGACAGCCCGGTTTGCGGTTGCGCGTGGTGGGCAACCTGCCCTACAACATCTCCACGCCCATCCTGTTCCATCTGCTGGGCCATGTGCAGGTCATCGAAGATCAGCATTTCATGCTGCAAAAGGAAGTGATCGATCGCATGGTGGCGCAGCCCGCCACCAGCGACTACGGCCGCCTGTCAGTGATGCTGCAGTGGCGCTACGCCATGGAAAACGTGTTGTTCGTGCCGCCCGAGAGCTTTGACCCACCCCCGCGCGTGGACAGCGCCGTGGTGCGCATGGTGCCGCACGCAGAGCCTGCAGCCTTGTCCGTGCCTGTGCTCGAAGAGTTGGTGCAGGTTGCCTTCAGCCAGCGCCGCAAGCTGCTGCGCCACACCCTGGGCCGCTGGCTTGAAACGCGCCAGTTTGCCGGCACCTTTGACACGCAGCGCCGCGCCGAGGAAGTGCCGGTGAGCGAGTTTGTGGCGCTGGCGCAGGAATGCTCTTAAATCAATAGCTACTAGCGCTTGATGGATAAGCGCTAGAGCCTGATTTGATCAAAAAAGCCAGCAACTGGCGTGGCCCGAGCGAGGGATGCCAAGCAAGGGCTGCCCCACAGCGAGGGCATCGTCCCCCGTCCCAGTGAAGCCGAGAGAAGGGGCTGAGGGCTGCCGCCTCACGCGGCCAGCACCGAGCGGTACAGCGCCTCAGCAGGGCGATGAACCGAATTCAGGCCGCCGAAAGCCAATACCCGGCATTGAAGGGGCTGCTCATGCGCAGTGCCATGGGCGACACGTCCACAGGCTTGTCCGTGGGCATCTTTTCAGCGGGTTCGCCGTTGATCTCGATGCCTTTCACGGCCTGGGTGTCGTCGCTAGCCTCGTTCGCCCGTTCTGCTTGGCTGGTGGATGCAGAACGGGCTACAGAAAAGAATAGAAACACCGGAAGGGGATCTTGCGATCACCCCAGTAATCGGCTGCGTCACGGAAGATGTCGAGCAGCTGCTCGCGTGCTTCCTTGTCGAACTTGCCCGTGGCAGGGATCTGCTCCAACACCACGATGAAACCAGGCTGCGGGCCCGATTTATGCAAGGGATCCGTCATGCAGTCGTACAACGCATCAAAGTTCTTGCCGAAGTGCGACGGGAAGGTGAATTGCCCGGCAATCAGGTCCAGCACATCCTGTTTGGACTGCGCATGGGCTAGGTTGGCGTACAAGAAATGATGACCCATGGAGGTGGCTGCATCCTGCAGGTCCTGCACGCGGAAGGCGCGAATGGACTGCACGATGTTGGTGCGCACGCCACGCAGTGGCGTTTCCAGGTCTTTACGAAGTGGCGTCTGCATCTCCGCTACTCTTTCTTTATAAAGTCCACAAACTTCTGGCATCTCACAAGGCTGCAGGATGCGGCCTGTGAATGGGGAATTCAATGGGGCGCGGCGTACGCTGTCCGGGTTGGGCTGGCTGGCGTACACCACATTGGGGGTCAATCGACGATCTCGCGAAAACTGGCGTAGTGGTCGCTGGTGTAGTAGCAGGCGTCCGGCGTCCGGGGCTTGCCGCCACACACGATGCGCCGGGCTCCCCGGTCGCGCGATCCTGGTGTTCTGACGGTGTATTCACGGTAGTAGCCCCGCTTTTGGGCGGGCAACAGCCGCTCGCGATTGCCGAAAACCGATCCGTCCTTGTCGTACGGAAAGGGTCCGCCCTCACGGATCAGCGCATAGGTTGTCCGCCCTTGGGTCGGCAACTCGGCCAGTGCGATGGGGGTGGTGGACCCGCCCTCGGACGGGGATTTCCGGGCATGTCCCGCGACCGGAGACAGCACGAAAGCAACACCCAAAACACACAATAACCCTGCTTTGCGCGCCCGGGTGGCTACAGCCTTCAGCATCAACGAACCTTTCAGAAACTACGGGTTAACCCGAAATTTCGACCCGCTAGTGTCGCTCAACGGTCCCCAAAAAGCAAGCGTCTGCACAAAGATTGGGCAGACGCTGAAGTGCTTTGTAAGGGTTTTAAGTTAGCGCTTGCTATTCTTCGAAGGCCTACCGTAAGGCGTTGGCATCCGCCACTGTGAGAGCTGTCATGTTCACAATGCGACGCACTGTGGCGCTGGGTGTCAGGATATGAACCGGCTTGGCGGCGCCCAGCAGCACGGGGCCAATCGCAATGCCGCCACCCGCTGAGGTCTTGAGCAGGTTGTAGGCAATGTTGGCGGCGTCGATGTTGGGGAACACCAGCAAGTTGGCGTCGCCGGTCAGTTCGCTGCTGGGCATGAGCGCCGAGCGGGCCTTGCCGTCCAGCGCCACATCGCCATGCATTTCACCGTCCACTTCCAGCCAGGGGGCTTGCTGGCGCAGCAGTTCCAGCGTCTGGCGCATCTTCACGGCGCTGGGGCTGTTGCTGGTGCCGAAGTTGGAGTGCGACAGCAGTGCGGCCTTGGGCTTGATGCCGAAGCGCATCATTTCCTCGGCGGCCAGGGCGGTGATCTCGGCCAGCTCTTGCGGTGTGGGGTCGTAGTTGACGTGCGTGTCCACCAAGAACACCTGGCGGCCGGGCAGCATCAGGCCGTTCATGCAGGCATACACCGGCACGTCCTGTGCCGTACTGTCGGCGCCACCGTCGTGTTTGCCGATCACCTGGTCGATGTAGAGCAAGTGGTTAGCCGTGGTGCCCCAGGTGCCGCAGATCAGGCCGTCCACCTCGCCCTTGTGCAGCATCATGCAGCCGATGAGCGTGAGACGTCGACGCATCTCGATCTTGGCGACCTGTTGCGTGATGCCCTTGCGCTCGGTCATGCGGTGGTAGGTCTGCCAGAAGTCGCGGTAGCGGTGGTCGAAGTCGGTGTTGACCACGTCGTAGTCCACGCCCTCCTTCAGGCGCAGGCCAAACTTTTCGATGCGCTGGGCGATGATGGCCGGGCGGCCGATCAGCGTGGGGCGGGCCACCTTTTCATCCACCACGATCTGCGCGGCGCGCAGCACGCGTTCTTCTTCCCCCTCCGCATAGGCCACGCGCTTCTTGGCGGCGTTGCGCGCAGCGTCGAAGATGGGCTTCATCGTCGTGCCGGATGCGTAGACAAAGGTCTGCAGCCGGTCGCGGTAGGCATCCATGTCGGTGATGGGGCGCCGCGCCACGCCGCTGTCGGCGGCAGCTTGCGCCACGGCTGGCGCAATCTTCATCATCAGGCGCGGGTCGAACGGCTTGGGGATCAGGTACTCAGGCCCGAACGTCAGCTTCTCGCCCACGTAGGCCGCCGCCACTACCTCGCTTTGCTCGGCCTGGGCCAGATCGGCGATGGCATGCACTGCCGCGATCTCCATCTCGTCGGTGATGGTCGTGGCGCCACAGTCCAGCGCGCCGCGGAAGATGTACGGGAAGCACAGGACGTTGTTCACCTGGTTGGGGTAGTCCGAGCGGCCCGTGGCCATGATGATGTCGCTGCGCACGCTGTGGGCCAGCTCGGGCAGGATCTCGGGGTTGGGGTTGGCCAGCGCGAAGATCACCGGGCGCTCGGCCATGGTGGCCACCATCTCGGGCTTGAGCACGTTGCCGGCCGACAGGCCCAGGAACACGTCCGCGCCCACCATCACCTCTGCCAACTTGCGCGCGTCGGTCTTCTGCATGAACTGGCGTTTGTCGTCGTCCATCAGCTCTTCGCGGCCTTCATAGACCACACCGGCCAGGTCGGTGACGAACACGTTCTTGCGCTGCACGCCCACCTTGAGCAGCAGGTTCAGGCAGGCCAGCGCCGCCGCGCCCGCGCCGCTGGTGACCAGCTTCACGTCTTCGATCTTTTTGCCCGCCACCTTCAGCGCATTCACGATGGCCGCCGCCACCGTGATGGCCGTGCCATGCTGGTCGTCATGGAAGACAGGGATCTTCATGCGCTTGCGCAGCTCGCGCTCCACATAGAAGCAGTCAGGCGCCTTGATGTCTTCGAGGTTGATGGCGCCGAACGTGGGCTCCAGCGCGGCAATCACTTCCACCAGCTTTTGCGGGTCCTTCTCGTCGATCTCGATGTCGAACACATCCACGCCCGCGAACTTCTTGAACAGGACGGCCTTGCCTTCCATCACCGGCTTGGAGGCCAGCGCGCCAATGTCGCCCAGGCCCAGAACGGCCGTGCCGTTGGTGATCACGGCCACCAGGTTGCCGCGCGAGGTGTAGCGGAAGGCATTGGCGGGGTCCTTCACGATCTCTTCGCAAGGTGCAGCCACACCGGGCGAGTAGGCCAGCGCCAGGTCATGCTGGTTGACCATCTGCTTGGTGGCGGCGATGGCGATCTTGCCGGGCTTGGGAAACTCGTGGTATTCGAGAGCGGCACGGCGCAATTGGGCACGCTTGTCGGAATCGTTGTTGTTGTTCTGGGCCGTGGTGTTCTCGGGCATTCAGTGTCTCCAACTCAAGGGGTGGGCTAAAACCGTACTTCAGCGGGTCTGCAGCAGGCTGTCAGCTTTGTAAGGGTCTGCGATTGTAGGACGAGGGCCGTGAAAACCCTAGTAAGCGAATCTGCTTATATGGGGGCAGGTGTTGTGACTCTCCTCGCTCCATAGGAACGCCTCTGTTTTGGGGTCTCCCAATGAAGGATTGATACATGCCGAGGTGTTGCATGTACGGGGGGATGATTTTTCGGAGAAATAAAGAGTGACAACGGAGAGTGCATTGGTTAAAAGCCATGGTCTCCAAATTGTTAATTCTTTGAGGTTAGGCCCTGAGTGCCCACAAGCGATATCTGCTGAACCCATAGGAATGTTGAGTGCCCTTTTTTATGAAGAAACCAGAAACGGCCACCACCTGGTGGCTTACGGGCCTGCCAAGCTCAGGAAAAACCACTCTCGCACAGGTTTAGCAGGTGCATTGCGTTTGCGCGGAGAACCGACTTGCGTCATTGACGGCGATGAACTGCGCGGGGGCTTGTGCAAAGACCTGGGGTTTGACGAAGCCAGCCGTGCAGAAAACGTCCGCCGTGCAGCGCACCTTGCGCAGATGCTCAACGGCCGGAGCGTGATACCCGAACAAGCCACATGAACAAACCACAACCCCTGCGCTACCACTTCATCACAGGCCTGCCCCGATCTGGCTCCACGCTGCTGTCGGCATTGCTGCTCCAGAACCCCCGCTTTCATGCAGGCATGACCAGCCCGGTAGGTGGGCTGTTTCGCAACATGCTCAACCAGCTGGGTGCGGGCAGCGAATTTGGGCCGGTGGTCACCAAAGAGCAACGCCGGCGACTGTTGCGGGGGCTTTTTGACAGCTACTACGCAGACCAGGCGGGCAACAAGGACGTCATCTTTGATACCAACCGCATGTGGAGCGCCCAGATGCCCGCGCTCATGGACCTCTTTCCTGGGGCCAAACTGATTGCTTGCGTGCGCAACGTGGCCTGGGTCATGGACAGCATAGAGCGCAGATACCGCGCCAATCCTTACGAAATCACCCGCCTGTTCAGCGACGACACCGAGCGCAACACGGTCTACAGCCGTGTGGACACTCTGGCCCAGCGCAACCGGATGGTGGGCTACCCATGGACGGCGCTGAAGGAAGCGTTTTATGGCGAACACGCCAGCTCACTGCTGCTTGTGGACTACGACCTGCTGGCGCAGGCGCCGCAGAAAGTGCTGCCGCTGATCTACCGGTTCCTGGGCGAGCCCGAATTTGCGCACGACTTTGAGCGCGTGAAGTACGACGCCCCCGAGTTCGACGAAGCGCTGGGCTTGCACGGACTGCACCAGGTACGTCCGCAGGTAGGGCTGCAGCGGCGCGAGAGCATCCTGCCGCCGGACCTGTTCGAGCAATACAGCAAGCTGTCGTTCTGGCAGGACCAGGCACACAGCAGGGCCAATGTGATCACTGCCAAACCTGCTGCTTAGACCGAGAGTTGTTGATTGCTTCTATATTGATAGCTGATTTTTCAATAAGTACGGGCGAAAAGCCGATTTTCATTCATAAAATCATGACCACTGACCACACACCTTCCGCCCCCTCATCATCTGCGCAAGAGGTGCTCTTCATTGACAGTCGGGTGCCGGACTTGCAGGCCATCATGGCAGCCATCCGGCCCGGAGTGAAGGTGGTCATTCTGGACCCCAGCGAAAACGGCGTGGCGCAGATGGCCAAGGCGTTGGAAGGGCTGCATGGCCTGGCGTCTATCAGCGTGGTCTCGCACGGCGATGAAGGGGTGCTGCTGCTGGGCAACGGTTCGCTGTTCGGCGGAAACCTGGAGCAATACCAAGCGCAGCTCAAAGCCGTTGGCGCAGCATTGGGCTCGGACGGTGACCTGCTGTTGTATGGGTGCGATGTGGGCGCGGGTGAGGCAGGGGCGCAGTTCCTGCAGACCTTGGCGCAACTGACAGGGGCGGACGTGGCCGCCTCCAACGACAGCACGGCAGGTGCGGTGCGTGGAGGCGATTGGGATCTGGAAGTCACCAGCGGGCAGATCGAGGCGACCGCTGCACTGGATGTGCAGGCGCTGGAGGGTTATGACTTCAGCCTGCACACGGCCAGTGTCAACACGGTGGCGCAGCTCAAGGCCGCCATTGCGTCGGGCAGCTCGGATGGCTCGGATGACGTGATTACCTTCACGGGGAACATCACGTTTGTCGGGGCATCGGACACCGTCGCCATCAATGTGACGGATGGGCACACGATGTCTATCGTGGGTGGTGGCTTCACGCTCAGTGGTGGGAATCTGGCGCGGGTTCTCAATGTCGCCTCCGGCGGAGCTGGCAGTGCGGTCTCAATTGACAACTTGACCATCACCAATGGGTTCGTAACCGGTGCGGGTGGTGACCGCACTGCGGGCCCAGGGGGAGCGGGGGGAGATGCACTAGGCGCTGGAATTTACAACGTGGGCACCCTGACGATCACAAACAGCACCATTTCAAGCAACAAGGCCGCAGGAGGCGGCGGAGCTGGGGGGAACCTGTTCAATGGCTCGGCTGCAGGTGCTGGCGGCGGTGGCGGTGGCTACGGATCCACATTCGGTGGCGCTGGTGGCGACAACTTTGGCGGAGGTATTCAGGCTGGTCCTAGCGCTGGAGTGGGCGGACGTGGCAGTGGGTACAACAGCGGTAGCAACTTTTTGGGAGGCGCCGGTGGATCTACTGTGGGGGGGGCAGGTTCGAACTATGGAGTGGGCTATTCGAACGGCGGCGCGGGCGGTAGCGCCAATGCTGGTGGCTCATTGCAAATAGGTGGCGGCGGAGGTGGGGCTGGGTACGACGCTGCGGGCGGGCGTGGTGGAAATGCAGCAGGCGGCATCTACAGCACCGGCACGCTGACTGTCACCACCAGCAGTATTACCAACAATATCGGCGCAGGTGGTGGTGGTGGTGGCGGTGGAATTGTTGGCAATGGATCCGGTGCAGGCGGCGTGGGCGGCGTGGGCATTGGCGGTATCTGGAACAAGGGTGGCACTGTCAAACTGGACGCAGCAACCAACACCTCGCTATCCACTGGAAACACCGGCGGCGGCGGTTTTGGTGGCACGGGAGACACCCCGGGTAATACCGGTTCTGCGACCTCCACGGTTTCGACCACCAATGGTGGCACCACGGTCACCAACTATATTCCCTCCAGCTTGACCAGCGCCACATACGACGCCAGCACCGGCACACTGGTGGTTACCGCTGCTGGCATGACCACCGGCGACACTATCGACGTGAGCAAGCTCTCGCTCACAGGCCAGGGCGGCAGCTACACCCTCACCAGCGCCAACGTCACTGCCAGCAGCTCGACCGCATTTGCGGTGACCCTCAACGCTGCGGACCAACTGGCCATCAACGGCGTCCTGAATCAGAACGGCACCAGCGCGGTGGACACTACCACCTTTAACCTGGCAGCGGCCGCCAATTGGGACGCGACCACCACATCGAGTGCCGACCTGACTGGCAATGGTGTCACCGTCAGCAACGTCGTGGCCCCCACTATCACATCGGCCACCTACGACGGCACCACCCACGTCTTCATCATCGCTGGCACCAACCTGGTTAAAACGATTGGTGCGACGAATGACGTCACGATTTCCACATTGACGATCACAGGCGAAGGTGGTGCAACACGCACCCTGTCGACCACCGGCAATGTCGAAGTCACTTCGGCCACCAGCTTTACCTTTACCCTGGCCGGTGCAGACATCGCTGCGGTGGATTCGCTCTTGAACAAGAACGGCACGTCGTCGGCCAGCAGCACCACCTATAACCTTGCGGTGGCTGATGACTGGAATAGCGTAGTGACGGGGGGCAGCATTGCCGACCTCACAGGCAATGGCATCACCGTCTCCAATGCCGCTCCGAGCATCACCAGCGCGACCTATGACGCAGCTACTGGAATCCTCTCCGTCTCGGCCGTCAACATTGTGGGCGGCGACACTATCGACGTGAGCAAGCTCTCGCTCACAGGCCAGGGCGGCAGCTACACCCTCACCAGCGCCAACGTCACTGCCAGCAGCTCGACCGCATTTGCGGTGACCCTCAACGCTGCGGACCAA
>NZ_JAPCKI010000001.1:411780-741996 GCF_028680575.1 Acidovorax benzenivorans
CCAGCGCGGTGGACACTACCACCTTTAACCTGGCAGCGGCCGCCAATTGGGACGCGACCACCACATCGAGTGCCGACCTGACTGGCAATGGTGTCACCGTCAGCAACGTCGTGGCCCCCACTATCACCGGCGCCACCTACGATGCCAGTACCCACCTGCTGACCGTCACAGGCACCGGCCTGGTCGAGACCATCGGCGTCACCAACGACATCACCGTCAGCAAACTCACCCTCGTCGGAGAGGGGGCAGCGACCCGCGTTCTGAGCACTACAGGCAATGTGGAAGTGACCTCGGCCACCAGCTTCAGCGTCACCCTCTCGGGCGCAGACATCGCAGCCGTCGAAACGCTGTTCAACAAGAACGGAACCACCTCCACGGGCGGCAGCACCTACAACCTCGCAGCGGCCGACGACTGGAATAGCGTGGTCACAGGGGGCAACATCGCCGACGCCACCAATGCGCTCACCGTGAGCAACGTCGCGGTACCCAGCATCACATCCGCGACCTATGAAGCAAGCACCGGAGCGCTCGTTGTCACCGGCACCGGGTTCTCCGGCCTCACGGGCGCCGTCAACGACATCGTGGCCAACAAATTCAGCCTGCAGGGCGAAGGCGGTGCCAGCTACACGCTGACCACCACGGCCAGCGTGGAGATCACCTCCGCCACCAGCTTCACCTTGAGCCTGAGCGCAGGGGACAGGCTGGGCGCCAATCTCATCATGAACAAGAACGGCACCAGCTCCACCAGTGCCAATACCTACAACCTCATTGCAGCCGAAGACTGGAACGTGGGTGCCGACGCGGCGGTGGTCATCGCCGACCTCACCGGCAACGACATCACGGTGAGCAATGTCGTTGCCCCCACCGTCACCAGCGCCACCTACAACGTTGGCACCGGCGTGCTGGTTGTTACCGGTAGCAACTTCCTGAGTCTTAGTGGTGCGAACAATGACATTACCGCTAACCGCATCCGCCTGCTGGGGCAAGGCGCGTTCAACTACACCCTGACCGACACGTCCAACGTGGACATCACGTCCAACACCAGTTTCACGCTCACCATGAGTGCCACCGACCGTGCTGCACTGGCTTTGCGCATGAACAAGGACGGAACGTCATCCACCGACACAACGACCTACAACATTGGCATGCTGGAAGACTGGAATACCGGTGCGGCCACTGTCGTGGTCATTGCCGACCTGTTTGGCAACGGTGTTACTGTGGCCGGCAACGACCCGAACGCTCCTGTCTGGGCCTCGGCCAGCGCCAATGGCAGCAGTCTTGTCCTCACCTACACCGATGCCAGCGACCTGGACGCAGTCAACGTGGCAGGCACTGGTGCCTTCTCCGTGGTCTCCGGAGGTGTTGCCAATGCCGTGACTGGCGTGGCCGTGAACGGCTCCGCCAAAACTGTGACCTTGACCTTGGCGACGCCGGTAGGGTTTGCCGAAGTAGTCACCGTGGCCTACACAGACCCCACGGCAGGCAACGACGCCAACGCCATCCAGGACGTCCAGGGCAACGATGCCGCCAGCCTGGGTGTGACCCCGGTCACCAACAACACACTGGACACAACCCCCCCCGTGGAGAACACAGCCACCGTGACGGCCAACCAACTGGTGCTGAGCTACACGGAAGCGACCACACTGGACGCAGTGAACACGGCCCCAGGCAGCGCCTTCGCCGTGGTCGTAGGAGGCTTCGCCAATGCCGTCACCGGCGTGGCAGTCAACGCTGCCGCCAAGACCGTCACCCTGACCCTCGCCTACGCCGTGGGTGCCGGCCAGACCGTCACCGTCGCCTACACCGATCCCACGGCAGGCAACGATGCCAATGCTGTGCAGGACGCGGCAGGCAATGATGCCGTTAGCTTCTCTGCCCGGGCAGTGACCAACCTCACCCCTGCAGACCCCGACCCGATCCCGGACCCTCCTACACCCACCCCGACGCCGACGCCCGGAGTGCCCGACAACGACGGTATTCCCAACGCCGTGGAAGACCAGACCCCAGGCATCCCTGGCCCCGGTGGCACCACCATCTTTGGAGATGGCAACGGAGACGGAATCAAGGACAGCGAACAGCCTTCAGTGGGCTCCATCGGGTTCGTGCTCAGTCCCACAGGAGAGAGCAACCCCGGTAGCTCACCACCCACCTTCACCACCCTGGTGGCCAGCAGCCAGGACGGCAAAGTAGGTAGCGGCAACGACAACGCGCGCATCACCAGCCTGACGCAAAAGGACGCGCCGACCGACCTGCCTGCGGGCATGCAAATGCCCATCGGGTTGGTGAGCTTCACGGTAGAGCTGGGGCAAGGCAAGACAGGAGAGAACTTCAGCCTGTACGTGGACCCGGCGCTGGGAGTGAATGGATACTGGAAAGAGAATGCCAGCGGCCAATGGGTGAACATCGCCAGCGAGCCCTACGGGGGCAAGATGGTTATGGAAGGGGGGCGAGTGCGGCTGGACTTCCACATTGAGGACGGAGGGCAGTTTGATACAGACGGGAAGGTGGACGGGATCATCACGGACCCTGGTGCGCCGGGTCACATGGTGCTGTCGATTACGGGGCAGGCGCCGGATATGCCTCACGGGTTTTGGTTCTGAGGTCCAACTCTTCTTTGAAACGACTGTCTCAATAGCCTCAGCCGTCTGCCCAGCTCAGGCGGTCGCCGAAAATGCTTCACACTTACACACAGGGAACTTCTACCGTGCAAAAAAACCTCTCTTTGACCCTCTCTATCCTGCTGGCCTCTGCTCTCACAGCCTGCGGTGGTGGAGGCGGCGGGGATGGGGCGTCGGAGTCAAGTCCATCAGCACAGGTGCAAGGTCGTTGGACCACTGCAGCTGGCAGCGCGTCAGCCTATACCGCCATCGGGCTGCCCTCGTCGAATGCGTCGGCCACGGTATGGCTCCTGGCGAATGACGCTAGTCGCCTCGTTAAGCTCACGGCGCAGGACAGTGGCGCACTGGCAGGCAAGGCCTATGCGCTGGGGCAGAACACGGCAGCCACGAGCGTGAGCGGCCAGTGGAGTACGTCCGCGTCAAAATCCCTGAGCCTGACCGGCCTGCCGGTCGGTGGGCTGACTCTGGCGCAAATCGACGCATTGACGACTTCTGCCGTACAGGCCGACGTGGCAGGTGCGTGGAAGGCGACGGTCGGCAGCAATGCGCAGAGCGTGAATTGGACCGTCGCGGCATCTGGCGCCGTGTCGGGGAACAGTACCACCGGCTGTACCTATACAGGGACTCTGGGCGCCATGGCTAACGCCAGCGCCTACACTGCTGCTGTCAAAGAGACCTGTTCCGATGGAGCCTCCACCCAGTTCAACGGCGTTGCCACGCTGAACACCGCCAAGAATGCGCTGAGCATGGTGACCACCAGTGCAGACGAGACCATGGGTGCGGCTCTCTTCTTTTCCAAATAGTTTGTTGTAAATGACTGCTCCCGCCGAAGTCGCGCTGGCCCTTGCGCGGCGGACGCCCGCATTGCGGCGGGCTTTTGTGTTTTCCGTGCTCGCAGGGGTGCTGGTACTGGTGCCTACGGTGTACATGTTCGAGGTGTATGGCCGCGTGGTGGACAGCCGCAACACCATGACGCTTGCCATGCTCACCCTGATGGCGTTGTTGGCATTGGCCGTGATGGAGGTGCTGGAATGGGTACGTTCCGAGACCCTGCGGGAAGCGGGTAGCGCGTTCGACGCCCAGCTGGCTCCGCGGGTGTTTGAGGCCACGCAGTCCGCCTATCTCAAAAAGGGCCTGACGCTGGGCACGCAGCCCCTCGCAGATCTGCGAACGCTGCGGGATACCTTCCATGGCGGCGCATTGGCGGCGGCGCTGGAGTCTCCCGTCGCTCTGGTCGCACTTGTGGCCCTGTTCCTGATCCAGCCTGTCCTTGGTTGGGTGGCGCTGGCTCTTGCGCTTGTCCAGGCGCTCATCTCCTGGCTCAACGAACGTAGCACCGCTGAGCCTCTGGCACGCGCCAACCAGGCTGACATCCAGGCGCGAACCTATGTGGATGGCACTTTGCGCCATGCCGAAGTGGTGGCTGCGCTGGGCATGGCTCCCGATCTGCAGGCGCGCTGGCTGCGTCTGCACCGGGAGGCAATGGCGCTGCAGGCCCGTGCATCAGACAACGCAGGCCTGTATCAGGCGCTGGGCCGGGGGCTGCAAACCACGCTCTCTTCAGCGTTGCTGGGTTTGGGGGCATGGTTGTTGCTGCGCGACGAGTTGCCAGGTGGTGGTGGCATGCTCATCGTCAGTTCCGTGCTGGGCGCGCGCGTGCTCTCACCGCTGGTGCAACTGGTGTCGCAATGGCGCCAGGTGGTGCAGGCGCGGCTCGCATGGCAGCGCCTGTCGGATCTGCTGGAACGTCTGCCCGCTGGAGCGCCTTCCATGTCCCTCCCCGCGCCCCGGGGTCATGTGGCGGTGGAGGGCCTGACGGCTTCAGCATCGGCCGGCGGCCCTCCCATGCTGCGCCAGATCTCGTTCAGCCTGCAACCAGGCGAAGTGATTGCAGTGATTGGCCCTTCCGCTTCTGGCAAGACCACGCTGGCTCGCATGCTCGTGGGGCTGTGGCCACCTTTGGCGGGCAATGTGCGACTCGATGGCGCCGATGTCAGTGCCTGGAACAAGGAGGAACTGGGGCCACACCTGGGCTATCTGCCGCAAAGCGTGGAACTGCTGGCGGGAACGCTGGGCGAGAATATCGCCCGCTTTGGCGAACCGGACGCCGGTGCATTGCAGGAAGCCGCGCGTGCAGTAGGACTGCACGATTGGATCACGGCCCTGCCTCAAGGCTACGATACCCCGGTGGGAGACGAGGGCGTGATGCTCTCCGGCGGCCAACGCCAGCGTGTAGCCTTAGCGCGTGCGTTGTATGGTGCGCCCGCGTTCGTGGTGCTGGACGAGCCAAATGCGAGCCTGGACGAGGCTGGCAATCAGGCGCTGGGCCAAGCCATTGCCCACACCAAGGCGCGTGGTGCAACGGTGGTCGTCATGACCCATCTTCCCGGAGTGCTGGCTGTGGCAGACAAGGCACTGGTGCTGTTTGGCGGCGCGCAGCGCGCTTTCGGTCCGCGCGATGAGGTACTTGCCGCACTTCAAAAGGCCAATCAGAACAACAACTCCGTGGCCACTGCGACATGAGTATCTTTAGGAATCCTCCGCGCGATGAGATCGCTCAGGCCGTGCGGGCCCAGCGCCGTGCATGGATCGTGGTGATCCTTTTCAGCATGGTGGTCAGTGTGTTGTTGCTCACGCCCACGCTGTACATGCTCCAGGTGTACGACCGCGTAATGGTCAGCCGCAGCGAGCTAACGCTGCTTGCGGTGTCGCTGATCGCGCTCTTCCTGTTTGTCGCCATGGGCTTTGCCGATGCCATGCGTGCTCGTTTGCTAGTACGTCTGGGGGCAAGGCTAGATGCGACCCTGGGCCCGAGCATATGCTCCGCCGCCTTTGCTCGCAGTGCGCGCGAGCCCGAGGCACAACGGGCTCAGCCCTTTACTGATTGGACCGAGCTGCGTCAGTTCCTTACTGGGCCTGGCATTCTGGCGTTCTGCGACCTGCCTTGGGCTTTGGTGTATGTGGCTGCGCTGTTCCTGCTGCACCCGCTGCTGGGCGTGGTGGCTATCGGCTTCGCGCTCGTTCAGGCCGCGCTGGCGTGGCTGGGCCAGCGGCGCACGATCGCGCCCGCCCAGGCGCTGTCGCAGGCGCAAGCGGAGTCGAACAGCTACCTTCAAGGTAAGTTGCGCAATGCCGAGGCCGTCGAGGCACTGGGCATGGCATCCCCTTTGCGGCAGCGGTGGCTTGGACTTCACGCCCGTGCAGCCGAGCGTCACGTGGCGCTGCAGGGGCTCACGCACCGGATCACGGCGTGGAGCAAGTATGTGCGCTACGCGCAGCAGACTGCATCATTGGCTGTAGGCGCCATTCTGGTCATCCAAGGGGAGCTTACGCCGGGTGCGATGATTGCCGCAAATGTGCTGATGGCGCGCGCGCTGGCACCTATCGACCAACTGGTGGGTGTATGGCGCGGCCTGCTGGGCGCACGTGCAGCATATCGGCGCCTGGCGAAACTGCTGGCGGACTACCCTGCCGGGGCATCGACACATGGTGTGCGAAAAGCGTCTGGCCTGATAGGCCCGGTTGTTGCCCGCGGTCTTCGCGTGGCCC
Source organism: Acidovorax benzenivorans (assembly GCF_028680575.1). GTDB lineage: Bacteria > Pseudomonadota > Gammaproteobacteria > Burkholderiales > Burkholderiaceae_C > Acidovorax > Acidovorax benzenivorans. The sequence continues at coordinate 417,948 of NZ_JAPCKI010000001.1, forward strand.
CACCGGGGGGGCGTGCTCAGGACATCCTGCATGGGTTGGATTTCACGTTGCAGCCTGGCACCCTGACAGTGGTGCTGGGGGCGTCGGGCTCCGGCAAGTCCACGTTGGCGCGCGTGCTGGCGGGCGCGTGGCCCGTGACGGGCGGCGACTTGGTGATGGGTAGTCTGCACGCGGCGGGTTACTTGCCGCAGGAAACCGCGCTGTTCAATGGCACCGTTGCGGAAAACATTGCGCGCTTTCAGGTGGTGAACGGTGTCGTTGATGCTTCGCTGGTCGTGGCCGCGGCGCAGGCTGCCGGTCTGCACGACATGGTGCTACGCTTGCCCAAGGGCTACGACACGCCCGTGGGTGAGGGGGGGCGCTCGCTTTCGGGTGGCCAGCGCCAGCGCATCGCGCTGGCGCGTGCGTTGTACGGGGAGCCCGATCTCGTCGTACTCGACGAACCCAACTCCCATCTTGACGACGCGGGCGAGGCCGCGCTGCTGCAGACACTGCGCAAGCTCACTGCACGTGGAGCCACTGTTTTGCTCATCACACATCGTGCGGGGGCGCTCGCGCTGGCCGACCAGCTGTGGGTACTGCACGAAGGCCACCTGCGTGAGCAGGGGCCGCGCGACGCAGTGCTTGCTCAACTGAGGTCCGTGTCTGCCGCTCCGCAGGCTTTGCCTGCCTGATTTATTTCCCGAACCAATTTATGTCCACACCCTTGACGACCCCTCCTCTGCTGGAGCCTCCCACCGACACAGGCCGCGCCGCACGCATTGGTTTGTGGGCATTGGGTCTGGGGCTAGGCGGTTTTCTGCTCTGGGCGGCGTTCGCTCCGCTGGACGAAGGTGTGCCAACTCAGGGAATGGTCGCGCTGGATACCAAGCGCAAGGTAGTGCAGCACCTGTCGGGTGGCATCGTGCGCCAGGTGCTTGTGCGCGAGGGCGAGACCGTGCGGGATGGCCAACCTCTCATCGTTTTGGACGATGCCACCACCCGCGCGAACTACGAGACGTCGCGCCTGCGTTACTTCACCCTGCGCGCCATGCAAGGTCGGCTGGAGGCCGAAAAGGCAGGCTCGGACACGCCGCTTTTTGCGCAGGATCTGTTGACGGCAGCCCAATCGGAAGCGCAAATCCGCCAGTTGATGGACAACCAGACGCAGTTGCTGCAATCACGCCGCGCAGCGCTGCACGCCGATGTACAGGGAATGGAGGAGAACATTCAGGGTTTGAATGCACTCCTACAGGCCTACGCGGGCATGGTGGGAAGTCGCCGCGCCCAGTTCGCCCTCTTGCAAGATGAATTGGGCCATACGCGTGAACTGGTAAAGGAGGGCTATGCTCCGCGCAACCGGCAGCTGGAACTGGAGCGGCAGACGGCTGATGCCAACCTCGCCATCACCGAGCTACTGGGCAATACGGCCCGCAGCCAGCGCACAGTGGCCGAGCTGCGCCAGAAGATTCTTTCGCGCAAGCAAGAATACCGCAAAGAAGTCGCAACGGTCCTAGCCGAGACTGCGCGTGATGTTGAACCCGAAGGCAAGCGCTACAGCGCGCTGCAGGGTGAGTTGGCGCGCACCGAAGTCCGTTCGCCGGCTGCTGGTCAGGTGGTTGGATTGGCTGTGCAGACGGTGGGTGCCGTGGTGCAGCCGGGGCAACAGATCGTGTCCATCGTGCCCCCGGGCGAGCCACTGGTGCTGGAGGCGCGCGTGGCACCGCATCTGGTGGATCGTGTGCATGCGGGTCTCGCTGCGGATGTGAGGTTTGCCTCCTTTGCGCATGCGCCCCAGCTGGTGGTGCAGGGACAAGTGACCTCGGTGTCGGGCGATCTGTTGACCGACACACAAACCAATATCAGCTACTACCTTGCACGCCTCAAGCTCACGCCCGAGGGCCTGAGGGTGCTCGGCAGCCGCCAGTTGCAGCCTGGCATGCCCGCCGAAATCGTCATCAAGACCGGTGAACGCAGTTTGCTGATCTATTTGGCAGCGCCCTTGCTCAAGCGCATGGCCGGTTCGCTGAAGGAGGAATGATGGCGCGACGACCCTCGGCTTGCGCTGTTCTCGCCTGTGTGGCCATTTTGGCGGTTGCGCCTGCTTGTGCGATGGACCTGCAGGAGGCCTATGAGGCCGCCTTGTTACAGGACGCCACTACCCGCGCTGCGCGCGCCGGATTGCAGGCCAGCGATGAGCGCATCAACCAGGCCAAGGCACAGCGGTATCCCAGCGTGAGCATGAGTGCGGGCTACCAGCGCAATAATCTGGACCGCATGCAGCCCAATCTTCTGGGCCAGGAGGTCACCGTCAATGACCGCTATCCCAGCAGGAACACCACGCTTACGGTGCGCCAGCCTCTGTATCGTAAGACCATTGCAGTGACTATCGAGCAGGCTCAAGCCCAGCGCAACGACGTGGAGGCCGGGCTGCAGAAAGAAACGCAGAACTTGGCCGTGCGAGTGACCGAGGCTTACACTCAGATCTTGTTCGCTCGTGATCAGCTGGCCTTCATTGATGCGCAAAAGGCGGCCACTAGTACCCAGCTCGATGCCGCCCTCAAGCAATTCGCGGGCGGCAGCGGCACCCGCACCGACATTGATGAAGCTCAGGCACGACTCGATATGGCATTGGCGCAGGAACTGGAGGCACGCCAGCAGCAGGGCTTTGCCCAGCGTCAGCTAGCCTTGCTCATTAATGCTCCCGTGAGTCTGGCAGCGCTGCGTTCGTTGGCTGTGGACCTGCTGACCACTTGGAGCCCTCCCTCCAGCAGCATAGAAGACTGGTTAACGCAGGCTGAGTCGCGCAGCCCCGAATTGGGTCAATTGCGGGCGCGGCTCGAAACTGCCCGGCTTGAGGTGGACAAAGCCAGCGCAGGCCACATGCCCACACTGGATGCCGTGGCGCAGTGGAGTCGCAGCGATAGCGAAAATGTCACCTCACCGGCCACGCGGTACCTCAATCGCACCATCGGTGTTCAGCTCAGCGTGCCGTTGTACTCGGGTGGATACGTGAGCGCTGCCATGCGCGAGGCTGTGGCCCGCCGGATCCAGGCCGAGGAGTTGCTGGAGGCTGCGCGCCGAGATCTGGCCCTGCGCATCACGATCGAATATCGCAATGTCACTGAAGGCCGTGTGCGAGTGGCAGCTCTGGAGCAGGCTGAACGCTCGGCGGAGCGACTGGCCCAGTCCAGCCGCAAATCCATGCACGGCGGTGTGCGCACCCTGGTGGATGTATTTAACGCTGACCAGAAAAAGGCCCAGGCTCAACGCGACCTGGCGCGCGCGCGCTACGAAATGCTTGTGGCCTATGTACGTTTGCAGGCCCTTGCGGGCAGCGATGAAGGAGCGGGCATTGCCGTGGTGAACAGGCTGCTTCGATAGTGCCCTGTAGTTGCCACCCCACCTGCTCGGACTGGACGCGCCTGAGAATCGTCTGCGCTGTGGCGGGCAACGCAACCACGCGGAGCATCAGAGCCCGTTCTCGCTGGTGCGCATGGCCTGCGTGCTTGACGCGCGGGCACGTACACCTGCTGGTGGAGGCCAGCCTGAACGCCTATGGCACCAGCAAGTACACGGCTGGTGCAGCGGCTGTGGTCGCAATTGCCCGCAGACTACTCCCTGGTGATCGTGGACAAAGGCTTTTGCTTGGCAGGCCTGATGTGGCCCTTGCAGCACCAGCAGGCGTGCAAGACGGGCCCGAGTCTGCTGCTGAGCTGGGATGGCGCGCCATCGCCCGTGAAATCGATGGCAAGCCACGCACGCTATTGCCCTTACTGACTGATTGCGAACGTCGGAGCGTTGGGTGGGGTGTTCGCGCTGCACCACGAACGCTGCGCGATAGAGCTCGCATACTGGGAGATCAAGACCGACATGCTGCGCCAGGCCATGACCCTGCGCAGCCTGCACCCGATGGCATCGAGCAACAGTGGCAGGCCACCTTGCTGATGTACAACTTGATCCGCTTGGAGATCGCGCATTGCGGATGAGGCCAAGGTCGAGCCTTGTCGCATCAGCACCAGCACTGCCCTGTGTTAGATCACGGACGAGTGGCTGTGGCGTTCAAGCCGTTCCGCACCTGGATCGATCCCGGCCAAGCATGCAGGCCATGCGTCAGAACATTCGCCGCTTTGTCTTTCCCCTTCGTCGCTCCGAACGAAGATACCCACGCGCCGTGCGCATGACCAAGACACAGTACCCCATCAAGAAAAATGCCGCTCAGACTTAGCTAAGCGGCATTGCGCCGAATCAGTTTTTGGGGGGAGGCTGGGCTGTGAGCCCCACCGCCCGGGTCAGCCAATGATGGTGACGTCAGCGGCCAGCAGGAACGCTGGGTGTGTGGTGGTGCCCAGGATGGCGATATTGATGCTGGCCTGGCCAAAGCCAAAACCATCGGAGTCGAACATCAGGGCACCCGTAGCTGCGTTGTAGCGGAAATAGGTGCTGGTCGTAATGTCCAGATCGGCCCCGCCCAGCACACCGCCGTAGGGGGTGCCGGACAGGTCGATAGTGATGTGGTCTTCGCCCACGACAAAGTCCGTGATCTTGTCGATGTTGGTGCTGCTGATCGTGGTGCTGAACACGAATTCGTCATTGCCAGCACCGCCGGTGAGCACGTCGGCGCCCAAGCCGCCATTGATGGTGTCGTTGCCTGCTCCTCCGATGAGGATGTTGGCGCCGTTGCCGCCAGTCAGGGTGTTGTCCAGCTCATTGCCGGTCAGGTTCACCGCGCCGGTGGACTGGATGATGCCGATCTCGAGGTCGTTGCCAAGGCCCAGCGCGTAGGTGCCCGTCGTCATGGTGACGATGACCGTATCCCCGTTGTCTCCAGGGAATTCGTCAGCGTTTTCCACGATCACGTCACTGGCCGAATCCACATAGTAGGTGTCGTTGCCACCGCCGCCATACATGATGTCGTTGCCGGTGCCGCCGATCAGCGTGTCGTTGCCTGCGCCGCCATGCAGCGTGTCGTTGCCCGCACCACCGTCCAGCGTGCCCGGGCTGCCGATGACCGTGAGATTGTCGGCGAAAGGCGTGCTCGCGTTGGCCACCAGCTCCGTCGGAGAGGTGGTGATATCGCTGAACTTGACGAACTCCATGTTGCGCAGCACGACAGACGTGCCTGGTGCGCCTGTATACGTGAGCTTGATGTCCGTAGCGTTGATGCGCGAGGCAGTCCAGTTCGCAGAAGTGCCCGGGAGGCTGCTCAGGTCGGCCATGTCCAGGGAGCCGATGCCACCGTCCATGGTGTCATTGCCCAGGCTGCCCCACAGGGTGTCGTTGCCTTCACCACCCAAGAGGATGTTGTTGCCATCATTGCCCTGCAGCATGTTGTCGATGCTGTTGCCGGTGATGTTGACGTTGACCGAGCCCGTGCCAAAGGCATTCTCGATGTTGGCCGACAGGACATAGGTGCCTGCTGCAGTGAATTGCACATCCACCCAGTCGGTACCTTCGTTGACGTTTTCCGTGATGACGTCGCCCGCCGCGTTCACCACATACCAATCATTGCCCGCACCGCCAATGAGCTTGTCATTGCCCAGGCCGCCGTCCAGCGTGTCGTCGCCGTCGCCGCCTGTGAGGATGTTGGCGCCGGTGCCGCCCTTGATGTTATTGGGTGCTCCGTTGTGGCCGGTGACGTTCACCGCGCCCGTGGACGTCACCTGGATCCATTCCACTTCGGTGGGCAGCACATAGGTGCCAGAGGCGACGGACAGGAAAATGCCGTCGTTGACGCCTTCGCCGGGGTTCTCCACCGGGCTGTCCAGCAAGGAGTCCAAGTAGTAGGTGTCGTTGCCGAGGCCGCCGACCATCAGGTCGTTGCCCTTGCCGCCGTCGATCGTGTCGTCACCCGCCGAGCCGATGACAGTGTCATTGCCCGCCAGCGCATTGATGGCCGCGCCGGGCGTTACGGTGAGGTAGTCGTCACCATTGGTGGGAACGCTCAGGTCTGCCACGATCTTGTCGCCATCGTTGAACTGGAGGACTTCCAGGCCGCGGATGATGATGGTCTGCGTCAGGCTTTTGAGCTGGATATCGCCCGTGGTGCTGGTGGGAGCGGCGGTGATGACGAAGTCACTGAAATTGCCGTTGATGATGGCGCGGTCGGCGCCTGCGCCGCCGTCCAGCGTGTCGTTGCCGCTCAGGCCCACCAGCGTGTCGTTGCCGCCACCGCCCGAGAGCACGTTGTTGAGCACGCTGCCCGTCAGCAGGTTGGCCTGGAAGTTGCCAGTGATATTGACGCCTTGGGCTGCGGAGGTGACGGTGGCGGTTTCGATGTTGTCCGACAACACGTAGGTGCCAGCCGAGGTGAAGGCCACTTGCACATGGTCAGCACCTTCACCAGCGGCTTCGACAATGACGTCGCCTGCGGCATTCACGATGTAGATATCGTCGCCCACGCCGCCGATGAGTCGGTCGTTGCCCGCGCCGCCGTCGAGCGTGTCGTTGCCATCAAGACCTGTGAGCGTGTTGGCGCCGCTGCTGCCAGTCAGCTTGTTGTCGAGTGCGTTGCCGGTGATCCCTGCAGCGCTGGAGCCCATGACCTGGCCGTTTTCGATATCGGCGCCCAGGGTATGAATACCCGAAGCCAGCTTGACCTGCACCAAGTCCGTGCCGTCGCCGCCTATTTCGCTGACGGTGTCGCTGATGTTGTCAACGACGTAGGTGTCATTGCCCGTGCCACCCTCCATGTAGTCAACACCTGTGCCGCCATCCAGCGTGTCGTTGCCACCTGCGCCAAAGAGCTGATTGCTGCCGGTATTGCCCGTCAGCACGTTGTCGAGCCCGTTGCCCGCGATGTTGATCAAGCTGGCGCCCATGGCTGTCGCGTTTTCTACGTTGGCATCCAGTGTGTAGATCCCTGCTGCCAGCGTGACTTGCACAAGATCAATACCCTCTCCGCCGCCTTCGCTCACCGAATCGCCAACGTTGTCCACGCTGTAGGTGTCGTTTCCGTTGCCGCCGATCATCAGGTCGGCACCTACGCCGCCGTTCAATACATCATTGCCTTCGCCACCGACAAGAATGTCGTTGCCTGCAAGGCCATTGAGGGTGTCGTTGCCTTCCTTACCGTCAATGACGTCGTCGAGCGCCGTGCCGCTGAGAGAGTTGTTCGCCGCTGTGCCGTTGATGTTTGCCATGATGAAACCCTTGCTGAAAATGGGGGCTGCGATGAAGAGTGGGCAAAGCCTGCGCGAGCCCTCCCCATATTGATATCAGCGGAGTGTATCGGAATGCTGTTTTTTCACTAGAGGAGTTACGAGCAACTGTGGCATCCACGCCGAACCTCTGTGGCATTGTTCACGCAGCAAGCAGACAGCGGGGCTGCTACTCGCTTTTGCACGACGCGGCGCCTGCCCGCCAAGGATCGGGAGTCGCCTGCGCGGGCAGGCCCGCCGGATGCACAGGCGGCCCAGCCTCATGCCGAGCCGGATCGGTCAGCGGCTGCTCGGGAAGCTGAACACAGCCCCTTCGCGCACACCGGCCGACGGCCAGCGCTGCGTGATCGTCTTGCGCTTGGTGTAGAAACGCACGGCATCAGGCCCGTAGGCGTGCAGGTCGCCAAACAGGCTGCGCTTCCAGCCACCAAACGAGTGGTAGGCCACTGGCACGGGCAGGGGCACGTTCACGCCCACCATGCCGACCTGGATGTGGTCGGTGAAGTAGCGGGCGGCCTCGCCGTCGCGGGTGAAGATGCAGGTGCCGTTGCCGTACTCGTGGTCGTTGATGAGCTGCATGGCTTCCTGCAGCGTCTTCACGCGCACCACGCCGAGCACGGGGCCGAAGATTTCTTCCTGGTAGATCTTCATGCCGGGCTTGACGTTGTCGAACAGGCAGGCGCCCAGGAAGTAGCCGTTCTCGTGGCCTGCAGCCACTTGCACGCCACGGCCATCGACCACCAGTGTGGCGCCTTCGGCCACGCCTTGGTCCACATAGCCCTTCACCTTTTCAAAGTGTTGCTTGGTGACCAGCGGGCCCATGTCGTTGCTGTTGTCGGTGCCGGGGCCGACCTTCATCTTGGCGATTTCGGTCTTCAGGCCCGCAATCACGGCATCACCCACCGCGTCACCCACGGCCACCAGCAGCGGGATGGCCATGCAGCGCTCGCCGCACGATCCGTAGGCCGCGCCCATCAGGGCGCTCACGGCGTTGCCCACATCCGCGTCGGGCATCAGCACAGCGTGGTTCTTGGCGCCGCCCAGGGCCTGCACGCGCTTGCCGTGTTTGCAGCCTTCGGCGTAGATGTATTCTGCAATGGGGGTGGAGCCCACAAAGCTCACTGCCTTGACGCGCGGGTCGCGCAGCAGCGTATCGACAGCCACCTTGTCGCCGTTGACAACGTTGAGCACACCCGGCGGCAAACCGGCTTCGAGCGCGAGCTGGGCGATGAACAGCGTGGACGACGGGTCGCGTTCCGAAGGCTTGAGCACAAAGGTGTTGCCACATGCCACGGCCATGGGCCACATCCACAGCGGCACCATGGCCGGGAAGTTGAAGGGCGTGATGCCCGCAGTGACGCCCAGCGCCTGGAACTCGCTCCAGCTGTCGATGTTGGGGCCCACGTTGCGGCTGTGCTCGCCCTTGAGCAGCTCGGGTGCGTAGCTGGCGTATTCCACGTTTTCAATGCCGCGCTGCAGCTCGCCATGCGCATCGGCCAGCACCTTGCCGTGTTCGGCGGTGATCAGGGCGGCGATCTTGTCGGCGTTGTCTTCGAGCAGGACCTTCAGCTTGCTCATCACGCGCGCGCGCTTGAGCGGCGGGGTGTTGCGCCAGGCCGGGAAGGCGGCCTCGGCGGATGCGATGGCGGCTTCCACCGTGGCTTTGCTCGCCAGCGCCACGCTGGTGGTCGACTGGCCGGTGGCGGGGTTGAACACAGGCTGCGTGCGCTCTGTGTCGGCAACGAGCTTGCCGTCAATCAGGTGGCCAACGGTGGTGGTGACGTTCTTGTCGTGGTTCATGGTGATTTCAAGTAAAAATGGCCTCTGGCGCTTATTCAATAAGCGCTAGCAGCTATCAAATTAATAGTATTCAAGCCGCAGCAGCCTGGGTCTCCAACGTGGGCAGCACGTGCCCCAAGGCCCGGTCGATGAATTCCTGCTTCTCGCCCACCGGGGCAAAGTAGTGCAGCACCTCGCGCGCGGCGTCCAGCCCCTTCAGACGGGCGATCAGCCACGCCACCAGGTACTGCGATGCCAGGCACCCACCGGCCGTGGCCACATTGCCGTGGGCGGCAAAGGCGCGGGGCACCACGTCCACGCCAGACTCCACCACCCAGGGCCTGCTGGTCAGGTCCGTGCAGGCAGGGGTGCCGCCCAGCAGGCCCAGGCGGCCCAGCAGGTAGGTGCCAGAGCACTGCGCCGCCAGCAGCTGGCGTGCGGGGTTGAGCACGCGCAGTGGGTCCATCAGCGCCGGGGTGTTGGCCACCTCGCGCGTCTTCATGCCGCTGCCCACCAGCACCGCATCGGCCTGGGCCAACTGGCTGAGGTCTTCATGCGCGTCGATGGTCAGGCCGTTCATGGACGTGATGCGGGGCGTGGGGCTGGCAATGCGCACCTGCCAGTTCTTGTCGCCCAACAGGGCGATGCGGTTGAGCATGCCAAACGCCACCAGCGAGTCGAGGTCGTTGAAGGCGTCGAAGGTGAGGATGGAGATGCGCATGGGCAGGGCCTGGCGGCTTATGCCGTTTCTTGCAGGGAATCGCCCAGCGCGCTGACCATGCGGTCAATCTCAGCCTCGGTGCTGATGAACGGGGGCGCGAGCTGGATGGTGTCGCCGCCATAACGCACGTAAAAGCCCTTCTCCCAGCACTTCATGGCGATCTCGTACGGGCGCTTGGCGGGCTCACCGGGCAGCGCGCTGATGGTGATACCGGCAGCCAGGCCATAGTTGCGAATGTCGGCCACATGCTTGGCGCCCTTGAGTCCATGCACGGCGTTCTCAAAGTAGGGTGCCAGCGCCTTCACGCGGCCGGGCATGTCTTCCTTTTGCAGGATGTCGAGCACCGCGTTGCCCGCCGCACAGGCCACCGGGTGGGCCGAGTAGGTGTATCCGTGCGGGAATTCGAGCATGTACTCGGGTCCGCCCTGGTTGATGAAGGTGTCGTAGATCTCCTTGGTGGCGATCACGCCGCCCAGCGGCTGAGCGCCGTTGGTCACCTGCTTGGCAAAGTTCAGGATGTCGGGCGTCACACCAAAAGCCTCGGAGCCCGTCCAGGCGCCGCAGCGGCCAAAGCCAGTGATGACTTCATCAAAAATCAGCAGGATGTTGTTCTGCGTGCAGATCTCGCGGATGCGTTCCAGGTAGCCCTTGGGCGGGATCACCACACCGGCCGAGCCCGAGAAGGGCTCCACGATGACGGCGGCGATGTTCGATGCGTCGTGCAGCGCGATCACGTCCAGCAACTTGTCGGCCAATGCACGGCCGCCTTCTTCGGCCATGCCCTTCTGGAAGGTGCCCACTGGCGGCTGGGTGTGCGGAATGTGGTCGGCCTCGATGCCCTGGCCGAAGGTCTTGCGGTTGCCCATGATGCCGCCCACCGAGATGCCGCCGTAGTTCACGCCGTGGTAGCCCTTCTCGCGGCCGATGAGGCGGGTCTTGGTGCCCTGGCCCTTGGCACGCCAGTAGGCGCGGGCCATCTTCAGCGAGGTGTCGGCCGATTCAGAGCCCGAGCCGGTGAAGAACACGTAGTCGAGGCCCGCAGGCGTCAGCTCTTTGAGCTTGTTGGCCAGCGCAAACGAGGCGGGGTGGCCGAATTGGAACGCAGGCGAATAGTCGAGCGTGGCGGCGGCACGGCCAATGGCTTCGGCCACTTCCTTGCGGCCATGGCCCAGACCCGAGCACCACAGGCCCGAGAGGCCGTCAAAAATCTTGCGACCCTCTGCATCGGTGTAGTAGGCGCCCTGGCCGCTCACGATCATGCGCGGCTTGGCCTTGAAGTTGCGGTTGCCCGTAAAGGGCATCCAGTGGGCGTCGAGCCAGGCGGCGTCGGTGCGCACAGCGGCGGCGGGATTGGGGTCGATGACGGCGAAGCTCATGGCGTTCTCCTGGCAAGTGCAAGTGGTGGGCAATGGATCGGGCCCAGACAGGCGGGCCGAAGGTGCCATTGTTGGGGCGGGTGTTAATCTCTCAAATAATGCAATATCAATGTTTACTTGAGGTTTTATGCAAGTAAAGGCGCCGACCGCGTTGCCCTCTGCCAACCCCGCCAAACACCGCGCGGTGCTGGGCCAGCTCAGCGACATGGACCTGCGCCTGCTGCAAGTGTTCAAGGCGGTGGTGGAGTGCGGCGGCATGTCTGCCGCCGAGCTGGAGCTGAACATCGGCACCAGCACCGTCAGCCGCCACATCAAGGACCTGGAAGCCCGCCTGGGCCTCACACTGTGCCGCCGGGGGCGGGCGGGGTTTGCCCTCACGGCCGAAGGGCAGCGGGTGTACGACGAAACGCTGCGCCTGTTGGCCTCGGTGCGCAGCTTTCGCGACAGCATCGACGACATCCATTCGCGCATGGGCGGGCAGCTGGCGGTGGCGGTGTTCGACAAGACCGCCAGCAACCCGGCGGCCCGCATTGGCGAGGCCATCGCCGCGTTCACTGCCCAGGCGCCCGATGTGCAGTTGCAACTGCATGTGGGCTCCATCAACGCCATCGAGCGTGGCGTCATCGACGGCAGCTACCAGGTGGGCATCATCCCTGCGCATCGCAGCTCGCAAAGCCTGGCCTACACCGACCTGTTTGGCGAGACCATGCTGCTGTACTGCGGCGCGGGCCACCCGCTGTTTGGGGCGTCATCGCCTCCGGCCGACTGGCACGCAGTGCGCGGCTACCAGTTTGCGGGGCTGGGCTACCACTCGCCCAACATGGAGCTGAGCCACCAGGCCCGGCTGCAGCGCGCGGCCACGGGGTTTGACCAGGAATCCATCGCCACGCTGATCCTGTCAGGCCGCTTTCTGGGGTTCTTGCCCGACCACTACGCCGAGGCCTTCGAGCGCCAGGGCCGCATGCAGGCCGTGAACCCGGCGCTGTTCCACTACCACTGCCAGTTTGTGAGCCTGATGCGCCGGTCACCCGCGCCTGCCCGCGCGGCCCAAGCGTTTGCGCAATGCCTGGAGGATGCACACCGGCCCGGTCGCTGACAGGGTCATTGCCAGGTCAAGGCTTGCCAGTGGCTGCGGCGGGGCGGACAATTCACCTTCTTTGCAACATTGTGTGACATCGGGAGCAGCGCCCATGGCCAGCATTTCCTCCATCGGCAGTTCAGGCCTTCAGGCCGCCCAGTTGCGGCTGGACGCGTCGGCCAACAACGTGGCCAACATGAACACCCCCGGCTACCGCCGCGAGGTGGTCGCACAAGAAGAAGTGGCCGAAAGCGCCGGTGTGCGCGCCACCGTGCAGCGCGAACAGGACGCCAAGGGCGTGGCGCTGGAGCAGGAGGCGGTGGAGCAAATGTCGGCCACCTACGCGTTCAAGGCCAATCTGCAGACCATCAAGACGCAGGACGAAATGATGGGCTCATTGCTGGATGTGAAAGCCTAAGAAGGTGTGAACGAGCCCGCCATGCCCGCTCGGCCACGCCGGATTCATTCGCACCTTCTGAGCGCTGCCCAATAAGGGGTTTTTTGCGCCCCGTAGCTCCACATGCCCCGCTGGACGGGGCATGGCTGTTTCTGGAGCGGGCATCAAGGTGCGGCAGCGGGCTCAACCGGTATGGGCCAGCCCCGCCAGGCGGTGGACCAGCCAGCGTTGAAAGGCCAACCCTGTGGCGGTGCGGCTGCGCAGTGGAATGGTGTACATGGTGATGCTCCTGGCGGTGGTGTTCAGGCGCCCTGCGTGGCAAGGCTGCTGTTGGGCGATGGGGTGGCGCTTTGGCGCGCGGCGCGCTGGCCCGCCCGGTCCCACGCCTTTTCGTGGAAGAAGAAGGCCACCGCCTGCACCGTGGGCTCCAGCAGGCTCAACGTGAGCGAGGCCCACAGGTTGCCGGTGACGGCATAGGCCACCAGGGCGGCCACGCAGATGTGGATCAGGTAGTAGCTGCCCGTCTTCATCAGCATGGTTTGGTTCTGGCGGGCGACGTGGCGGATGCGGGACATGGCGGACTCCTGGCTTCTGGTTTTCAACAGAGCCTGCGGTGGTGCAGCAGGCATGGTTGAATGGTAGTTATTCTCAATAGCGAAGACCAATTGATCATCGCTAAAGCGCAGATAGCCACTATCCAATGGCGCCTTGCGAAGCGCGGGGGCACTTGTCCCCGCATTTATCCCAAACAGACTGGTTCTGCGCGTGAACTAGTTCACGTTCGGCCACTGAAAAAAGCCGCTGCCACCAAAGCCCCCGTTGCTATGATGGCCGCTCTTTTCAACCCCCTCTTTTGCTTTGGGAGCACACATGGCCCTCATGGACTTCATCAAGAAACAGTTCATTGACATCATTCAATGGACCGAAGAGGGGGACGGCACGCTGGCCTGGCGCTTCCCCATGCGCGACATGGAAATCCAGAACGGCGGCACGCTGGTGGTGCGCGAGTCGCAGATGGCCATCTTCGTGAACGAAGGCCAGGTGGCCGACGTGTTTGGTCCCGGCACCTACAAGCTCACCACGCAGACGCTGCCGGTGCTCACGTACCTGAAGAACTGGGACAAGCTCTTCGAGTCCCCGTTCAAGAGCGATGTGTACTTCTTCAGCACACGCCAGCAGATCGACCAGAAATGGGGCACGCCCCAGCCCATCACGATCCGCGACAAGGACTTTGGCGCCGTGCGCCTGCGCGCGTTCGGCAACTACGCGTTCCGCATTGCCGACCCCAAGCTGTTCCACACCGAGATCTCGGGCACGCGCGAGATCTACCCCGTGGCCGACCTTGAGGGCCAGCTGCGTGGCCTGGTGCTGCAGAACATCAGCAACGCCATTGCGGGCAGCGGTCTGCCCTTCCTGGACCTGGCGGCCAACCAGGTCATGTTTGCCGATGCACTGACCAAGGAACTCGCGCCCATCTTCGCCAAGCTGGGCATCTTGATCGAGTCCCTCACGGTGCAGAACGTCTCGCTGCCCGAGGAGCTGCAGAAGATCCTCGACCAGAAGATCGGCATGGGCATGGTCGGCAACGACATGGCCAAGTTCATGCAATACCAGACCGCGCAAGCCATCCCCAAGTTCGCCGAAGGCGCGGGCAATGGTGGTGGTATTGCAGGCGATGCCATGGGCCTGGGCGCGGGGGTGGCGCTGGGCCAGGTGCTGGCGCAGAACCTGCAGCAAGGCCTGCAAGGTGGCGGCGCTGCCGCGCAGGCAGCACCTGCTGCAGCGGCAGCCGCCGCTGCGGTGGGCGTCAAGCCTGAGGACGTGATGGCCACGCTGGAGAAGCTGGGCGAACTCAAGTCCAAGGGCATCCTCACGCAGGAAGAGTTCGACGCCAAGAAGGCCGAACTGCTCAAAAAACTCGTCTGATCGATCGGATCGATTGCTATCATAAAAATAGCTGCTTGCGCTGGAGGGATAAGCGCTAGAGGCCAAAAAGGCTTCAAAGCTGTGTAGCGCGGCGCGGGCAGAACACTCCCTACGATGGCCACCGACCCCACCCAGCGCTATTACCGCGCGCCCTGCCCCGGCTGTGGCGCGCCGGTGGAGTTCAAGAGCGCGCAGTCCACCCACGCCGTCTGCGGCTATTGCCAGAGCACCGTGGTGCGCAGTGGCGATGTACTCACGCGCCTGGGCAAGATGGCCGAGCTGTTCGACGACCACAGCCCGCTGCAGCTCATGGCCAGCGGGCGCATCCAGCTCGATGGCAAGGACGTACCTTTCACCCTCGTCGGCCGCCTGCAATACAAGGGCGATGCGGGTGTGTGGACCGAGTGGGCCGCCTTCCTGAATGACGGTACGCTGGCCACCCTGGGCGAGGACAACGGCGCCTACGTCTTCACCCGCCCCATCGACCCCGGCCGCGAGATGCCCGCGCCCGAGCGCTTTCGCATCGGCACCACTACGGCCATCAACGGCAAGCCCTACAGCGTGGCCTACACCGGCCAGGCGCAGCTGATCTCGGCCCAGGGCGAGCTGCCCAAGCTGCCGCCGCTGGGCCAGCCCTTCGGCATGGTCGAGCTGCGCAGCGCCGAGGGCGAAGTGGTCAGCATCGACTATGGCCACACCCCGCCCAACGTCGAGCGCGGCAAGGCGGTGTTGCTGGAAGACCTGCAGCTGCAGGGCCTCAAGGACGAATCGGCCAAGGACGAAAAAGGCCGGCAGTTCAACTGCCCGCACTGCGGCGCGCCGGTGCAGGTGCAGCTGTCCACCTCCAAGAGCATCACCTGCGGCTCGTGCGCCAGCATCATCAGCCTGGACAGTGGCGTGGGCGGAGAGTTGCGCTCGGCGGAGCAGGACGAACCCGTGCAGCCCCTCATTCCGCTGGGCAGCAAGGGTCAGCTGCAGGGCGTGCACTGGCAGGTGGTGGGCTTTCAGCATCGCATGGGCGTGGAGCCCGGTGACGACGAGCACTTTGGCTGGAGCGAGTACCTGCTCTACAACCAGAAGCGCGGTTTTGCGTTCCTGGTCGATTCCGAAGAAGGCTGGAGCATGGTGCGCCCCACTACCGGCGCGCCGCAGATGGCGGCCACCGGGCGCTCGGCCACGTACATGGGCACCAAGTACGACCTCAAGTACACCTACGAGGCCGAAACCACTTACGTGCTGGGCGAGTTTTACTGGCAGGTCACACGCGGCCAGAAGACCACCAACCGCGACTTTGCCAGCAGCAAGGGCCTGCTGTCGATGGAGCAGAGCCCGAACGAGATCACCTGGTCGGCGGGGGACAAACTGGCCAGCGACACGGTGGTCAAGGCCTTCAAGCTCGACGACAAGAAAGATGCACTCCAGCGCGACGATCCGGGCCCATTCGTGGCCAAATCCGGTCTGGGCTGCGGCACCATCATCGTGATCGCTGTGGTGATCCTGATCCTGCTGATCTTGCTGAGCCGTTGCTCCAGTTGCGACCCCCGGGTCGAAAACTGTTCCTCGTCCTCCAGCTACCGCAGCTCGGGGGGCTCGTATGGTGGATATTCGTCGGGCGGCAGCCACAAGTAGCGCGGCGCTTGTTCCGCTTGTTCTTGTCCTCCGTTCACCAGTCACTGTCACTGACAACACATTTCAAGGAGATCACACCATGATGGGATTCGAATGGCTCAGACCCGCAGCGTTTCTTGGGTCCATCCTGTACGCCATCATTGGCGTCATCATTTTCTGGCTGGCCTTCGTCATCGTGGACAAGATCACGCCGTATGACCTGTGGCGCGAGATCGTCGAGAAGCAAAACCAGGCCCTGGGCCTGGTGGTCGCGGCGATGTGTCTGGGCATCAGCATCATCGTGGCGGCTGCCATCCACTGACGCGCTTCTTTGCCACCATCGCCTGAATGAACGTAGCAGCGCGCCCCGCAGGGTGTGCTGACCGCTGCCTTGTCGCCTCCCACCTTGTCCGCTACCGAGCCCGCACCTGCGGCGCCGCACCGATCCCCCGGCCCTCGCCCCATCGACATCGCCCTGCTCATCAGCGTGTTCGTCGTGGCCGCCTGCGGCCTGCTGTACGAGCTGGCGGCGGGGGCGCTGGCGTCTTACGTGCTGGGCGACTCGGTGCTGCAGTTCAGCACCATCATCGGCACCTACCTGTTTGCCATGGGCCTGGGCTCGTGGCTGTCGCGCTACTTCGAGCGGCAGCTGCCCGCGCATTTCTTGCGCATCGAGCTGCTGGTGGCGCTGATCGGTGGCGCGCTGCCCGCCACGCTGTTTCTGGCCAATGCGTATGCGCCGGGGGCGTTCCGGTTTCTGCTGTACGGCATGGTGCTGGTGGTGGGCACGCTGGTGGGGCTGGAGATTCCGCTGGTCATGCGCATCTTGAAGCGCAACGTGGTGCTCAAGGACCTGGTGTCGCAGGTGCTCACGTTCGACTACCTGGGCGCGCTGGCGGTGTCGCTGGCGTTTCCGCTGCTGCTGGTGCCACACCTGGGGCTTATCCGCACGGGCCTGCTGTTCGGGCTGATGAACGCGGCCGTGGCGCTGTGGGCCGTGTGGCTGTTTCGGCATGAGCTGCGACGCCTGAAGGCCCACTTGTTCGCCTGCCTGATGGTGGTGGGCCTGTTGCTGGCCGGGCTGGCGGGGGCCGAACAGATCACCAGCCTTGCCGAAGACAAGTTCTACCAGGACCGCATCATCTTCACCACGGCCACGCCCTACCAGCGCATCGTGGTCACGCAGGGCCGCTATGGCCACCGGCTGTACCTCAACGGCAACCTGCAGTTTTCGGAGTCCGACGAGTACCGCTACCACGAGGCCCTGGTGCACCCCGCCATGGCCGCGCACGGCGCGCCCAAGCGCGTGGCGGTGCTGGGCGGCGGCGACGGCATGGCCGTGCGCGAGATCCTCAAATACCCCTCGGTCGAGTCCGTCACGCTGGTCGAGCTGGACCCGGCCATGACCCGCATCTTCAGCGAGAACCCCACGCTGGCACGGCTGAACGGCAACGCCTTGCAAGACCCCAAGGTGACCATCGTCAACACCGATGCCTTTGGCTGGCTGCAAGAAGGGACAGGTACCTTTGATGTCATCGTGGTGGACTTTCCCGACCCCACCAACTTCTCCATCGGCAAGCTCTACACCAACAGCTTTTATGCGCTGCTCGATAAGCGGCTGGCAGCCAGTGGCTACGCCGTGGTGCAGACCACCTCGCCGCTGATGGCGCGCCAGAGCTACTGGACGGTGGTGCAGACCATCGAATCGGTGGGGCTGCAGACGGCGCCGTACCACGCCCATGTGCCCAGCTTTGGCGAATGGGGTTACGTCATTGCCAGCCGCAGGCCCTGGCGGTTGCCCGACCACTTGCCGGGCGGGCTGCGGTTTCTGAGCACGCCATCGTTGCCGCTGCTGTTCGACTTTCCGCTCGACATGGCACGGGTGCCGGGCGATGTGAACCGGCTGTCCAACCAGGCGCTGGTGCACAGCTACGAGCGCGAATGGGGCAAGGTGGTAGCGCATTGAGCCGCTGATCGCCTGGGCATCACCGAGCGATTTGCAAGGGTTCTGCCCGCAGGCGCAGGCGCCACAATCGGCTACAAATCTGCCATGATCTGATTGCCGTGGGCGCCCTAGATGCTGGACCTTTTTTTCCTTTCTGACGCACAGCCCTATCCGCTGCTTTGGGCGCAGCATGACCCCTGGCTGGTGGCGCTGTCGGTGGGGATGGCGGTGCTGGCTTCGGAGCTGGCGCTGCAGATGGCGGGCCTGGCCCGGCGCGCCGACACCCTGCTCATGCGTCAGATGGCCAGGGGCTCGGGCGCCATGGCGCTGGGCGGTGGCATCTGGTCCATGCACTTCATCGGCATGCTGGCGTTCACGGTCTGTGGGCGGGGCCAGTTTGATGCGTGGACCACTGCGTTGTCCATGCTGCCCAGCGTGGGCGCGTCGTGGGTGGCGCTGGGCCTGCTGATGCGCCGCGAGATCAGCCGCACCACCCTGGTGGCGGGAGGCGTGTGTGTGGGCGCTGGCATTGGCGCGATGCACTACATCGGCATGGCGGCCTCGCAGTGGGCGTCGGTCATGCGCTATGACCCCTGGGGCTTTGCCGCATCGGTGCTGGTGGCCGTGTTGCTGGCCATTGTGGCCCTGTGGGTGCGGTTTGGGCTAGAGCGGGTGGTGCGCTGGCGCGCGCGGTGGCTCAATCTGGTGGCGGGCATGGTGATGGGGCTGGCCATTGCGGGCATGCACTACACCGGCATGGCTGCTCTGCGTTTCACCGATGTACCCGAAGAGCTGGAGCTGCTGGCCGCTGCGGAGGGCACGTCGCTGGCCCTGGCGGTGGCTGCGGTGGCGCTGGGCATCGGGATGTTGGTGATCGCCATCAATGCAGGCCTGCGCTACCGGCAGATGTACATGCAGATGCAGCAGAGCGAGTCACGCCTGCGCGCGATTGCCGAAACGGCCGTGGACGGCATGGTGATGATCGATGCGCGGGGCCGCGTGCAGTCGTTCAATGCGGCTGCCGAGCGCATCCTGGGCTGGCGTCCCGATGAAGTGGTGGGCCAGAACGTGTCCATGCTCATGCTTGAGCCCGACCGCTCGCGCCACGACGAATACCTGCAGCGCTATCTGGCCGGGCAAGGCGGCAACGTGGTGGGGGCCAACAGCCGCGAGGTGCTGGCCCTGCGGCCCGATGGCAGTACCGTGCCCATCCGCATTTCCGTGGGGCGCGTGCCGCTCGCTGGCGACCCGGTGTTTGTGGGCTTCATCAGCGACCTGACCCAGCGCCGCGCGATGGAGCAGGAGCTGCAGGCCAGCGAGCAGCGCCTGCGCTCGCTGATAGGAAACATCCCTGGCGTGACCTTCCGCTGCCGCTACGACGCCAACTGGACCATGCTGTTCATCAGCGATGCCGTGACGGCGCTCACCGGCTGGTTGCCGCAGGACTTTCTGGAGGGCCGCATCAACTTCACGCAGCTCACACTGCCCCAAGAGGTGGACCGCCTGTGGGCGGAAGTCTCTGCCGCCATTCAGGAGCAGCGGCCCTACCACGTGGAGTTTGGCCTGTGGGACCGCGACGGGCGCCTGCGCTGGGTGTCTGAAAGTGGGCGCCCGGTGGTGGGCGATGACGGCCAGGTGCAGTGGATCGACGGCGTCATCATGGACATGACCGTCTTTCGCGAGCGCAATGCCGAGTTTGAGAGCACGGTGCGCGCCATCAACCGCGCGCTCGCCGTGGTGGAGTTCGACATGCAGGGCCATGTGCTCGATGCCAACGCCAACTTCCGCGAACTCATGGGTTACCGGCTCGATGAGATTGCGGGCCAGCACCACCGCATGTTCTGCGAACCGGCCTACGTGAAGACTGAGGCCTACACGCAGTTCTGGGAGCAGCTGCGTAGCGGCCAGCTTGTGGGTGGCGAATACCTGCGCCTGGGCAAGGACGGGCGGCGCATCTGGATCCACGCCACCTACAACCCCATCTTCGATGCCCTGGGGCAGCCGTTCAAGGTCGTGAAGTTTGCGACCGACCTGACCCAGCGTCGCGCCATGGAGCAAGAGCTGCGCGCCGCCAAGGACCGCGCCGAGCAGGCCGCCGCCGCGCGCAGCACCTTCCTGGCCAACATGAGCCACGAGATCCGCACGCCCATGAACGCCATCATCGGCTTCACCGAGGCCCTGCTCGACACCCCCATGGACGCGCAGCAGCGCCGCCACCTGGGCACCGTGCAGCACGCGGCGCGCTCCATGCTGCGCCTGCTCAACGACATTCTGGACACCGCCAAACTGGAAAAAGGCGCGGTCGAGCTGGAGATTGCCGACTTCTCGCTGCAAGAGGTGTGCGACCAGATACTGGCCTCGCTGCGCATCCACGCCGGCAAGAAGGGGCTCGCGCTGCAGTGTGTGACGGCCGAGCGCGTGCCGCCCTACCTGCAGGGCGATGCGCTGCGCCTGCAGCAGGTGCTGCTCAACCTGTTGGGCAACGCGCTCAAGTTCACCGACCACGGCCACGTGCTGCTGCGGCTGGACTACCTTGACGGCACGCTGGTGATGGAGGTGGAAGACACCGGCATCGGCATCGCCGCGCAACACCTGGAGCGCATCTTCGACCCCTTCGCGCAGGCTGACGCCTCCACCACCCGGCAGTTTGGCGGCACGGGCCTGGGCACCACCATCTCGCGCCAGCTGGTCGAGCTGATGGGCGGCAGCATCAGCGTGCGCAGCACATTGGGGGTGGGGACCACGTTCACGGTGTGCGTGCCGCTGCCCGTGGGCCAGGCCACAGCGGCGGTGGCCGCCGTGAGCCAGGCCGTGCAGTTGCCGCCGCTGCGCATGCTGGTGGTGGATGATGTGCCGGCCAACATCGAGCTGCTGCAGATCCACCTGGACCGGGGCCGCCACCAGGTTACCGTGGCGCGCGATGGCGAGAGCGCTGTCGCCGCCTATGTGGGCGGGCGCTTTGATGTGGTCTTGATGGACCTGCAGATGCCCGGCATGGACGGCCTGGAGGCCACACGCCGCATCCGTGCGTTCGAGCAGGCCCAGCGGCGCAAGCCCGTGCCGGTGATCGCCCTGTCGGCCAGCGTGCTGGAGCAGGACCGGCGCAATGCGCGCGCTGCCGGCATGGACGGTTTTGCCAGCAAGCCGTTGGAGCCCGCCCGCCTGTTCCGCGAGATCGCCCGCGTGCTGCACCTGCAGCCCGACGCCCAAACCTCGGGCTGGAGCAACCTGCAAGCCCCGATGCGGTCCCCCGACATGGCCCCCGCCCCCCATGCCACCGCCCCTGCGGTGGACTGGGAGCGTGGCACCCGCCTGTGGGGCCAGCGTGCGCTGCTGCGCGACGCTGTGGCGCGCCTGCTGGCCGACCATGCCTCCACCCCCGCCACCCTGCAAGCCCTGGTGGCGCAGCCCGATATGGACGCGGCCCGCGCGCTGGCCCACCGCCTGCGCGGTGCTGCGGGCAACCTGGCGCTGGGGCCATTGCAAACGCTGGCGCAGCGCATCGAGGAGGCCGCCCACAGCCTGGACCGCACGGCACTGCAGCCCTTGGTGGCTGCCCTGCCTACCGCGTTGCAGGCCGTGCAGCAGGCGTTGGCCCTGGAGGCCGAGGCCGCCGCCGCGCCAGCCCCCGGCGTGGGCCAGCACCCGCCGCTGAACCCGGACCAACGCCGGCAGGCCCGGGCCGCCGCCCAGGCTCTGCAGCAGGCCCTGGCGCAGTCCGAGCTGGCCCAACCGCCGCTGGACGTGCTGGTGCAACTGCTGCCCGCCGATGCCACCGAGCGGCTGCAAGAGGCCATCGACCGCTTTGACTTTGACCAGGCCGTGGTGCAGCTGCAGCAACTGCGCACGCATTGGCTGGACGAACCCCTGGAGAACCCCGCATGACCCCGGCCCCTGACCAGCGGCCCCGCCTGTTGTTGGTGGACGATGAGCCCACCAACCTGCAGGTGCTGCGCCACATCCTGCAGGCCGACTACCGCCTGCTGTTCGCCACCGACGGCGAGCGCGCACTGCAAGTGGCGCGCGAGCAGCGGCCCGACCTGGTGCTGCTCGACATCATGATGCCGAACATGGACGGCTATGCCGTGTGCCGCGCCCTCAAGGCCGATGCCACCACGGCCGCCGTCCCGGTGATCTTCATCACCGCCCTCACCGACAGCCAGGACGAAACGGCCGGGTTCGATGCGGGCGCGGTGGACTACATCACCAAGCCCGTCAGCCCGCCCGTGGTGCGCGCGCGGGTGCGCACCCACCTGTCGCTGGTGCGCATGGACGAGCTGCGCGAAACCCGCTTGCAGATCGTGCAGCGTCTGGGCCGCGCGGCCGAATACAAAGACAACGAAACCGGCATGCATGTGATCCGCATGAGCCACTTTGCCCAGCTGCTGGCGCTGGCCGCAGGCCACAGCCCGGCGTGGGCTGAAGACCTGCTCAACGCCGCCCCCATGCACGACGTGGGCAAGATCGGCATCCCCGACGCTGTGCTGCGCAAGCCCGGCCCGCTGGATGCCCAGGAGTGGGACACCATGCGCCGCCACCCCGAGATCGGTGCCGAAATCATTGGCGAGCACCCGTCCGGCGTGCTGCAGCTGGCCCGCGAGATTGCACTGGCCCACCACGAAAAGTGGGACGGCAGCGGCTACCCGCGTGGTCTGGCAGGCGAGGCGATCCCCGTGTCGGCGCGCATCGTGGCGGTGGCCGACGTATTCGACGCCCTCACCACCCGCCGCCCCTACAAGGAGCCCTGGCCCGTGCAGGAGGCACTGGACCACATTGCGGCCCAGGCCGGCAAACACTTTGACCCGACCCTGGTGGCGCTGTTTGCCCCGCTGCTGCCGCAGCTGCAGGAGATCCGCGCCCGCTGGGCCGATTGAGGTGTGAACGCATGACCGCATGGACCCTGCAGCGCCGCCAGTTTGTGGCGGGCGCTGCCGCCCTGGCCGCGGCGGCCCTGGGCGGGTGTGATCGCGCCGCGCCGCCGCTGGAGGGCGGCTTCACCGGCATCGACATGGCGCGTGGCCACCAACTGCGCGACTGGCTGGTGCGCGGCACCTGGCCCGAGCCCGCCGTGGTGCGGCGCGCGCAGGTCATCATCGCAGGCGGTGGTGTGGCGGGGCTGGCTGCGGCGCGCGCGCTGCGCCTGGCGGGGGTGCAAGACTTTGCGCTGCTGGAGCTGGAAGACATGCCGGGCGGCAACAGCCGGGGCACCACCGTCAACGGCATGACCTGCCCGCAGGGCGCGCACTACCTGCCCGTGCCCGGCGACGACGCGCGCGAGGTGCAGGACCTGCTGGAAGAACTGGGCCTGCGCCAGCGCGTGGCCGGGCGCTGGCAATACGACGAACGCCACCTGTGCCACAGCCCGCAAGAGCGCCTGTACTTCGAGGGCGAGTGGCAGGACGGCCTGCTGCCCGTGCAGGGCGTGGGCGAGGCCACGCTGGCGCAGTACCGCCGCTTTGCCCAGGCCGTGGAGGCGCAGACCCGCGCTGCCCGGTTTGTGATGCCCGCGCTCAAGCTGTGGACCGCCCAGCGCCCGTTGGCGCCCAGCCACCTGGCGCTGGACGCGGTGACATTTGCCGCCTGGCTGACAAAAGAAGGCCTGGACGATGCCCACCTGCGCTGGTACCTGGACTACTGCTGCCGCGACGACTACGGTGCTGGTGCCGACCGCGTCTCGGCCTGGGCGGGTATCCATTACTTTGCCAGCCGCCATGGTTTTCATGCACCTGGCGAGGCCGTGGACGAAGCCCGTGAAAGCGTGCTCACCTGGCCCGAGGGCAATGGCTGGATCACCCAGCGCCTGGCCGGTCCGCTGCGCGCGGGCGGCCAGTTGCGCACCGCCACCAGCGTGCTGCGCATCACCGAAGGCCGCCACGGCGTGGAGGTGGACGCCTTCAACCACGCCACCAACAGCGTGGAGCGCTGGCAGGCGCCGCGGTGCATCGTGGCGCTGCCGGTGATGATGGCGGCGCGTGTGGTGCAAAACCCACCGGCATTTCTGGCGGCGGCCGCGCAGCGCCTGTCGTGGGCGCCCTGGCTGGTGGCCAACATCCACATCGACAGTGCCCTGACCGACAGGCCCGGCGCCGCGCCCGCATGGGACAACGTGCTCTATGCCGACCCCACGGCGGGCGGCCTGGGCTACGTGAACGCTGGCCACCAGCGCCTGGACACCCGCGCCACGCTGGCGGGTCCCACGGTGCTCACCTACTACCAGGCGTTGGGCGACCTGGCCAATGGCCGCCAGCAACTGGCCACTCTGCCCTGGCAGCACTGGGCCGACGCCGCCCTGGCGACCCTGGCCGTGCCCCACCCTGACCTGCGCCAGCGCGCCACCCGTGTGGACATCACCCGCTACGGCCACGCCATGTCCATCCCCACGCCGGGCACACAGGGGTTTTTAAGCAAAATTGGCCTCCAGCGCTTATCCAATAAGCGCAAGCAGCTATCAAATGGTGAGCAATCGCGCTGGATACCCACACCTGCCACCGCGCGGCTGGCGTTTGCGCACAGCGACTGGTCGGGCTACTCGGTGTTTGAAGAGGCCTTCACGCGCGGGCATGGCGCGGGGCTGGTGGCTGCTGGCTGACCCCCGATGGCAGGCCCCGAAGTGCACATCGACGTGGCGCAGCAGCGGCTTCACCTGGTGGTGGACGGGGTCACAGAGCGCAGCTACGCCATCTCCACCGCCCTGAAGGGCGTGGGCGAACGCAACGGCAGCGGCTGCACCCCGCGCGGCCAGCACCGCGTGCGCGCCAAGGTGGGTGCGGGCTGCGCGCCCGGCACGGTGTTTGTGGGCAGGCGTGCCACGGGCGAGGTGTATTCGCCCGAACTCGCTGCCGCCCACCCGGGCCGCGACTGGATCCTGAGCCGCATCCTGTGGCTCACCGGCTGCGAGCCCGGCGTGAACCGGGGCGGTGCGGTGGACACGCTGCGCCGCTACATCTACCTCCATGGCTGCCCCGACGGCACCCCCATGGGGGTGCCTGCCTCGCACGGCTGTGTGCGCATGGCCAATGCCGATGTGATGGACCTGTTCGACCGGGTCGCCGTCGGCACGCTGGTGCGCATCGAAGAGGGCGCCGCCTCCTGACAGGGGCGGGGTGCCATGACGCAGGGCCTCGCACTTGCCAGGAGGCGGCGCCCTCCGCTGTGTCAGCCGTCGATGGGGGTGCGGGGGGTGTCCAGCGTGAGCTGATAGAACGCGGCATCCAGCCACCGCCCAAACTTGAAACCCACCTGGGGCATCGTGCCCGTGTGCACGAACCCCAGCTGCTGGTGCAGCCGGATGCTGCCTGCGTTCGCCGCGTCGATGCACCCCACCATGGCGTGGATGTCGGCGGCCTTCGCCCGCTCGATCAAGGCCCGCATCAGCCAGGTGCCCAGCCCACGGCCCCGGCAGTCCTTGTGGACATAGACACTGTGCTCGACCGTGTACTTGTAGGCTGGAAACGCGCGGAACGCGCCCCACGAGGCAAAGCCCAGCAGCCTGCCCTGGGCATCGGCGGCCCCCAGCACCGGGAATCCACCGGCCCGCTTGGCGGCGAACCAGCTGCCCATGGCCGACGGCGGGCGGGGCACATAGTCATACAGCGCTGTCGAGGTCACGATGGCATCGTTAAGGATGTCCAGAATGGCGCTGGCGTGTGCTGGCTCGGTGCAGTCGATGAGATGGACGTCGGGAGAGGGCGTGGTGGTGGAGTTCATGGTGGCGGGGATGGACAAAAGTGGAGGGAATCCGGTCAGCGGTGGCTGTGGGCGGCCATATCGCAGAGGGCAACCAGGTAGTGGGCTTCCTGGTCGGCGGGATTGAAAAAGACCAGGGGCTCCGTGAGCCGCACGGCCAGGCAGTCGCCCTTGCGCAGCACATGGAGCGTGTCTCCCTGCGAGATCTCCATGCGGCCTTTGAGCACCCACACCTGCTGGTGCAACGAGCCGTCCAGTCGGCCGCCCTCGTAGGCCACGCGCGCGCCAGCGGGAAACCGCACCTCCGCCAGCTGCAGCGGCGAGGGCCACGCGGGGGGCGACACCCGCTTTCTCACATAGCCGGACTGCGGGTCCATCCACTCCACCTGGTCGCCGTGCCGCACCAGCGGAGCGGCACGCGCGGCGGTTTGGGGAGTCTCGCCAAACAGTTCGCCCAGCGATACGTTCAGCGCCGATGCCAGGCGGTCGAGCACCACCGCCGTCGGATTGGTCTGGCCCCGTTCGATCGCAGAGATCATCGAGCGGCTCACGCCGGAACGGGTGGCCAGGCTGTCAAGGCTGTCGTTGCGCGACGTACGTAACCCGTGGATACGGCGACCAATCCTGGCGCTGAGGTCTTCGGCGGAGAGGGGCATTGAATTTCCAATAAATGGGATTTGTGTGCATCATATTGGAATTTTGTCACTTCAGTCCACAGGCCTGTACGGCAGGGCTGTCCAGTTTTTCCTTTCCGCAGAACGCGCCCGCGTTTTGCGCGTCACTCTCCTGTCACGCCGCCCCGGCATCGTGCGCCTTTTGTTTCTTCAAAGTCGACGCATGTTTCACCTCTCACGCATTGCTGCTTGCGCCACCTTGGCCTGCGCTGTCCTGGTTCCTTCCCACGCCCAGCAGGCCTACCCCGCCACGCTGGCCGGTCACGCCGTTCTGCCCGCCCTCACGGTGATTGCCGCGCCCAAGGATGCGCCGCAGGATCTGCAGGTCGCTGGCAAGTTCACCAAGCCACGCCGCGTGGACGCCGTGGGCAGCGTGATGGGCCAGTCGGGCGGGCGCGACACGGGTGTGTCGCTGCCCTTCCAGGGCCAGCCCATCCAGGGCCACTCGGGCATCAAGCGCATGGCGGACGGATCGTTCTGGATCCTCACCGACAACGGTGCAGGCGCCAAGGCCAATTCGCCCGACTTCATGCTTTATCTGAACCACTACACCGTGGACTTCAAGACCGGCCAGTTCCACCGCAAGAACACGGTGTTCCTGCATGACCCCGACAAGAAGGTGCCGTTTCGCATCACCCACGAAGGCACCGACAAGCGCTACCTGACCGGCGCAGACTTCGACCCTGAAAGCTTTCAGTTCGCGGGCGGCGCGTTGTGGATCGGCGAAGAGTTTGGTCCCTACCTGATCAAGGCCGACCTGAACGGCAAGGTGCTGGGTGTTTTCGAGACCCAGGTGGACGGCAAGGTCGTGCGCTCGCCCGACGCGCCCGGCGTGTTGATGCCCGGCGCACCCGACGCCAAGCCTACGCCGTTCGAGGTCAAGCGCTCCAAGGGCTACGAAGGCATGGCCTCCAGCAAGGACGGCAGCAAGCTGTATGCGCTGCTCGAAGGCGCGCTGTGGAACGAAGGCGCCAAGGCGTATGAAAACGTGGGCGGCAAGCAGTACCTGCGCGTGCTGGAGTTCGACGTGAAGACCGAGCAATGGACGGGCCGCCACTGGAAGTACGTGATGGAAGCCAACCACCACGCCATCGGCGACTTCAACATGATCGATGGCACCACGGGCCTCATCATCGAGCGCGACAACGGCGAAGGCACGGCCGACAAGGCCTGCCCCGCAGACCAAAAGCGCACGGATTGCTTCCACGACCTGGCCAAGTTCAAGCGCGTCTACAAGGTCGAGCTGAGCGACGCGAACGTCGGTGGCGAAATCCGCAAGGTCGGCTACATCGACCTCATGAACATCCAGGACCCGCAGCGCCTGGCCCGGAAGCCGCTGAACAACGGCGTGTTGACCTTCCCGTTCTTCACCATCGAGAACGTGGACATCGTGGACGGCACGCACATCGTGGTGGGCAACGACAACAACCTGCCCTTCAGCAGCAGCCGCGACCCCAACAAGGCGGATGACAACGAGCTGGTGCTGTTGGAAGTGGGCGAACTCTTGCGCGCCAAGTAACCCGGCGCCAACGTGCGGTGGGGCCGGGTGGCAAAATTCCCGGTTCCCCATCCACCGCACCCGAAAAGCCGCGCCACCATGTTCACAGGCATCGTCCAAGCCACGGCAGGCATTGCCGCCATTCACGACCGCGCAGGCCTGCGCACCTTCACGCTCGACTTTCCCGAAGGCTTCTGCCAGGACCTGGCCATTGGCGCCAGCGTGGCCACCGATGGCGTGTGCCTCACGGTCACCGAGATCCTGTCGCCCACGCAGGCCAACTTCGACGTGATGCTGCAGAGCCTGAACATCACCACGCTGGGCAGCTACGGCCAGGGCGACCGCGTGAACGTGGAGCGCGCGGCCAAGGACGGCGCCGAGATCGGTGGCCACCCGCTGTCGGGCCATGTGGACTTTACCGGCACGCTCATCGAGCGCCGCGAGTTCGACAACAACCTGGTGTGGCGCGTGGCCGTGCCCGAGGCGTTTCGCCGCTATGTGTTCGCCAAGGGCTACATCGCCATCCACGGCGCCAGCCTCACGGTGGCCGAGGTGAACCGGCAAGAGGGCTGGTTCGAGATCTGGATGATCCCCGAGACCCGCCGCGCTACTGTGTTTGAAAACAAGCAGGTGGGCGACCGCCTGAACATCGAGATCGAGCGCAGCACCCAGGTGGTGGTGGACACCGTGCGCGAGGCCGTGCAGGAGAGCCTGGGCCGCCTGCAGCCCGTGCTGGAGGCACTGCTGAAAGAAAAGGGCCTGTCGCTCGACGACTTTGTGCAGGCGCCCGTGCTGCCGCACTGATTGAACAAAGCCAAGCCCTCTCATGTCCGTGGTGGTGCGCCCGCTGGCGCTGAGTGACCTGGTCGACCTGCTGGCCGTGCAACTGGCCTGCTATGGCGAGGGATTTGTGGAGAGCGGCGAGGTGTTTGTGCGCCGCCTGGCCAGCCCCGCCAATTGCTCGCTGGTGTTGGAGCAGAGTGGCAGGGTGTGCGCTTACCTGGCGGCCTACCGCAGTGTGCGCGGCAAGGTCACCCCGTTGCACGGCGACTTTGAGGCCGTGGACCAGCCCGACACGCTGTACCTGCACGACATGGCCGTGTTGCCCGCCTACGCAGGCCAGGGCCTGGCCCGCGCGTTGCTGCAGCCCTTGTGGGCGCAGGCCCGCGCGCAAGGCCTGCCACACAGCGCGCTGGTCTCGGTGCAAGGCTCGCAGGCGTACTGGCAGCGGCAGGGGTATGCACTGCAACCCCTGCAGGATGCCACCCAACAGGCGCGCCTGGCCAGCTATGGCGAAGGCGCCGCGTACATGGCGTGCCGCCTGTAGGGCCGCTGTCACCGCCCCTCGTCATAATGCCCGCCATGCCCCACCGCTGGAAACCCAACGTCACCGTGGCCGCCCTCATCGAGCGCGATGGCCGCTTTCTGCTGGTTGAGGAAGAGACGACCGACGGCCTCAAGCTCAACAACCCCGCTGGCCACCTGGACCCAGGCGAATCGCCCATCCAGGCCTGCGCCCGCGAGGTGCTGGAAGAAACGGCCCACGACTTCGAGCCCACGGCGCTGATCGGCGTGTACCTCAACCGCTTCACCAAGACACGCACGGGTGACGACATCACCTACCTGCGGTTTGCGTTTGCGGGCACGCTGGGCACGCACCACGACTGGCGCACGCTCGATACCGGCATCGTGCGCACGCTGTGGCTCACCCCCGACGAGATCCGCGCCTGCCCCGAGCGGCACCGCAGCCCGCTGCTGCTGCGCTGCCTGGAGGACTATCTGGCGGGGCAGCGCTTTCCGCTGACGCTGGTGCACACGGACATCTCCGTGACCGAGCCCGCGCCCGAATAAGAGCGGCCCACACAACGCGCCTGGCGCTATTGCCTCGTCTTGTCGTACCCGGTGCGCTACCAGCGACGAAGGGCAGCTGGTCGGCCGCTCACTCTGCCGTGAGCTTGCGCTCCTTGATGATGGTGGCCCATTGCGTGGATTCCTTCTTCATGAAGGCCGTGAGTTCGGCGCGCGTGGTGGGCTGGGGTGTGAGGCCGTGTTTGTTCAGCGCGTCTTTCACGCCTGGGTCGTTCAGCACCTTCACGATCTCGCGGTTCCAGTGGTCCAGCAGCGCGGGCGGTGTTTTGCCCGGCGCCACAAAGGCGTACCAGTTCAGCGCCTCAAAGCCGGGATAGCCCGCCTCGGCCACGGTGGGCACATGGGGCATGTAGAAAGGGCGCGTGAGGCCCGTGGTGGCCAGCGGGATCAGCTTGCCCGCTTCAATGTGCGGCAACGCCGTGGGCGGCGCGGCAAAGTACGAGGTGACGCGCTCACCCAGCAAATCCTGCAGCGCCGGAGCGCCACCCTTGTAGGGCACATGGGTCATGTCGATGCCCGCGCGCTGGTTGAACAGCTCGCCCGCCAGGTGCGATGCCGAGCCCGCGCCGGTGGAGGCAAAGTCCACGCTGCCGGGCTTCTTCTTGGACAGCTGCACAAACTCGGCCAGCGTCTTCACGCCCGCGCCCTTGTGCACCACCAGCACGTTCGGAAAGTTCACCCCGCCCGAGACCGGGGCCAGGTCCTTGAAGGGGTCGTAGGTCAGCTTCATCAGGTGCGGTGCAATGGTCAGCGGCCCCACCGATCCGAGCAGCAGCACCGTGCCATCGGGCGCGGCATTGGCCACAAACTGGTGCGCGATGTTGCCGCCCGCGCCGCCCTTGTTGTCCACCACCACCGACTGGCCGATGTTCTCGGAGAGCTTCTTGGCGATCAAGCGCGCCGCCGCATCGGCCGCGCCGCCTGCGGCAAAACCTACGACCAGGGTGACGGGTTTCTTGGGCGGAAAGTCTTGCGCCGCAGCGCCGAGGGCCAGGGGCAAGGCCAACAGCGCCAGGGCGCGGTGCAGCAAGGTGCGTTTCTTCATTGGAGTCTCCTTCATCGTGGATGGTGTTGTGGTCTTGGGTTCAGTCCGCACCCAGGCCGATCGGGTTGGGCTGGCGCTTTTCCACCGCATGGCGCAGCAGAGAGGCGGTGCGGAAGATGCCGTGGGCAAACTTGCCGTAGGGCAGCGTGGCGAACAGCGCCATCACCGCGCCCAGGTGCAGGCACAGCAGCAGTGGCAGGGCCGGTGTGCCACGCGCCGCCCACAAGGCCAGGCCGCTGGTGGCGGTGAGGAACAGCAGGGCGATGAAGGCGCGGTCCATGGGCTTTTGCGCGGCATCACCGTGTTGCGGGTGACGGCGCAGGTTCAGCCGCCACAGGCCTGCCGTGCCAATCGCCAGGCTGATGCCGCCCAGGCCGCCCAGCAGCTTGGGCAGGCTGGGCAGGTCGTACGGCGCAGGCAAGGCCAGCAGGTAGTGGTACAGCGTCGCCACGCTGGTGGCCGCAAAACACAGCAAAAAGCCGTAGAACGTGAGGTGGTGCATGCGCCTGCGCGAGAGGGTGTAGGCGTCGTCCTCGTTGTGGCAACCGTCGCCATGGCCGCCGTCCAGGTATTTGAGGCGCAGCACGGCGTCGGTGGCCTCGGCCGTGGCGGGCGCGCTCAACGGCGCGCCGCTGGTGGCAGGTGTCACATCGCGCCAGAAGCGGCGCACGCCCAGGCCCAGGGCCAGCACGGCAAACAGGAACACCGGCGCAAACAAGCCCACCAGCAGGTTGTGCGGGAAGATGCCGTAGAAGCCACCCGCTGGCGATTGCCACAGCGCGCTGACGCCCTGGCCATGCAGCCCCACAGCCAGCAGCAAGAACAGCGTGAGCCCCGCCACCAGCGCCAGCGCCAACGTGAGGCCGTTGCGCTGGTACAGCTGGCCCAGCGCGGGCGGCCAGGCGTAGTCGGCATAGGTTTGCCCGCGCACCTGAGCCATGGCCTGCGGAATGTTCACCGCAAACTCGTGCGGCGGCGCGTACTGGCAGGCGTGCAGGCAAGCGCCGCAGTTGTGACACAGGTTGGCGATGAAGTGGATGTCGGCCTTGCCAAACTCCAGCCGCCGCGTCATGGCGGGGAAGACGGCGCAAAAGCCTTCGCAGTAGCGGCAGGCGTTGCAGATCTGCAGCTGGCGGGCCACTTCAGACTCGGGGGCCGACAGCACGATGTCGCCGTTGGCCAGCGCCTTGGCGTCGCGGGTCAGGGCTTCAAGCGTTTGCATCGTTTACTCCTGTTTTTGTAGCTGCTTGCGCTTTATTCATGTGCGCTAGAGCCTGTTTCGATGCCAAGGCCGCCTGCGTACCGGCAATGCGGCCAAACGCGGTGCCAATGCTCATGCCCACCCCGGCGGTGTAGCCCTTGCCCAGCACGTTGCCCGCCATCATTTCGCCCGCCACAAACAGGTTGGGGCTGGGCTGGTTGTTGAAGCGCACCGCAGCCGTGTCGTCGGTGTGCAGGCCGAGATACGTGAAGGTGACGCCGGGCTTGAGCGCATAGCCATAGAACGGGCCGGTGTCGATGGGGCGGGCCCAGTGGGTTTTGGCGGGCGCGATGCCTTCGGTGTGGCAATCGTCCAGCGTGGTGTGGTCAAACTGGCCCACGCGGCAGGCGGAGTTGTAGTCGTTCAGCGTGCGCATGAAGGTGTCCACGGGCAGTCCCAGCTTTTGCGCCAGCTCGGGCAGCGTGTCGGCTTTGACACCCGGAAACACGGGCGGCATGAAGCGGCCAATGGCCTTGCTGTCGATGATCGAATAACCAATCTGCCCCGGCTGCTGCGCCACCAGGCGGCCCCAGATGGCGTAGCGCTTGGGCCAGAAATCCTCGCCCTCGTCGTAGAAGCGCTCGCCGTTGCGGTTGACCACCACGCCCAGCGATACGCAGTCGATGCGTGTGCAGATGCCGCCGTCGTACAGCGGCGCACGTGCGTCGATGGCCACCATGTGCGCCTGCGTGGGGTCGCCAATGCGGTCCGCGCCATGGTCTTCAAGCAGGTGCTTGAGCAGCACCCCCTTGTTGTAGGCCGTGCCGCGGATCAGGAAGTTGTCCGCAGGCCACTCGCCGCGCTCGTTCTGGCCCCAGGCTTCGCGCAGCCATTCGCGGTTCGATTCAAAGCCACCCGCGGCCAGCACGCAGCTTTTGGCGGCAATACGCTCGCCATTCGCCAGGTGGGCAGCGATGAAGCGGCGGCCGTCCATCTCGATGCGCTCCACGGGTACTTCGTAGCGGATCTGCACGCCCAGTTGTTCGGCGCTGCGGTAGTACGCATTGACCAGCGCTTTGCCGCCGCCCATGAAGAACGCATTGGTGCGCGCCACATGCAGCGTGCCCGCCAGCGCAGGCTGAAAGTGCACGCCGTGGCGGCGCATCCAGGGCCGACAGGTACTCGACTCGCGGATCACCAGGCGCGCCAGGTGTTCGTTGGTCAGCCCGCCCGTCACCTTGAGCAGGTCTTGCCAGAACTCTTCTTCGGGGTAGGCATCGACCAGCACGTCCTGCGGCGCGTCGTGCATGCAGCGCAGGTTGCGCGTGTGGGCCGAGTTGCCGCCGCGCCAGGCGCGCGGGGCCGATTCGAGCAGCAGCACGATGGCGCCCGCCTCGCGCGCCATCAGGGCGGCGCACAGGGCGGCATTGCCGCCACCGATGACCAGCACATCGACCACAGCATCGCCGCTCATGGCCGGTGGCTCCAGGCGGTGCGCTGCGCGCTGGTGAATGAAGAAGGGGGTGTGGGGCCCATGGGGTGTCTCCTGGCGCTGTTGCCGTGTCGTTCATCGGGGTGATGGCGACTGTAGGGAGACGCAGGCCCGCCGTGCAGAGGGTTCAGGTCATGGGGGTATCACGGATCGTGATGGCTGCGGTGGGGCCGCTCTGGCGATGATTTCTTAGCCACCTATCCACGTCGTGCCGAACCACTGGCCGCTGGTGACCAGCTCCCGCACACAGTCCGTCAACACCACACGCGCGGCCAGCGCGGCGGGCGAGAGTTCTTCGTCGGGCAGGCTGCACAGCAGGTTGACGCGGCGTGCGGGTGCGTCGGTGAGGCGCGCGCATTGAAAGCGCTCTGCCGCGTCGGGGTAGCGGCCCATGGCGGCCCAGGGCTGCACGGTGGAGCCCAGACCTGCGTCCACGGCCGCCATCACCATGGCGAGCGAGTCCACCTCCAGCACCACATGCGGCACCACGCGGTCGCGGGCGAAGGCGGTGTCCAGCGTGCTGCGCAGGCCGTGTGGGCCGGTGGGCAGGATCAGCGGCTCCTGCACCAGCTCGGCCACCGTGAGCGTTTCTGGCAGCTGGCGGCCACGGGGGTTGCCGGGGCCCTCCCCTCGGTCACGGGCGCAGATGAGGAACAGGTCTTCCTCCAGCAGCGGCGCCATGTCCCAGCGGCGTGCGCCCGTGGCCTGCTGCGCCTGGTGCAGGCGGGTGTCGAACAGCACGGCCAAGTCCAGCTCGCGCGCATGCAACATGGCCGTGAGGTGGCCCGACATGCTCTCCACCATGTGCAGCCGCACGTCGGGGTAGCGCGTGCGCATGGCCTGCATCAGCGGCAGGCCCAGCACACCCGACGTGGTGGGCGCCAGCCCCACGGTGACGGTGCCCGACAGGCGCGCCTGCTGCGCCGCGCGCACGGCCTGGTCGGCATGGCGCAGGGTGAGCTGCGCCTCGCGAAAGAACGCCAGCCCCGCCTCAGTGGGGGTTACGCCGCGCGGCGTGCGCTGCAGCAGCCGCGTGGCCAGCTCGCTCTCCAGCCGCGTGATCTGCTGGCTGAGCGCGGACTGCACCACGTCCAGGTCCAGCGCAGCGCGGCTCATGGAGCCTTGCTCCACCACGCGCACGAAATAGCGCAGCTGTCTCAGTTCCATCGGGGGCCTCGGGGGTTCACGGCAGGTGATGGCCAGATGGTCGCACAAGGCGGTCCAGCGTCTGCTTTTGAAGAAAAAAGGCAGGTAGCGCCAGTGCAGTATGCCTGAATAGCTATTGTTTTGATAGTGCTCGACGCTCAAACCCCGTGCGGCAGCAACGCCGCCAGCGCCTCGCGCATCCAGCGCGCAATGAGTTGCTGGCGCTCGCGCGGCATGCGGTCCACGGTCGATGCCACGCTGATCGCCGCCACCGGTTCGCCCGCCGCGTTGCGCACGGCCATGCCAGCCGCCAGCACGCCCTGCGTGGCATGGTTGCCCACCACCGACCAGCCGCGCTCGCGCGTGGCGCGCACCAGGATCTGCAGGCGCTCGGGCGTCATGCCGCCGTAGCGCGGCAGCTCCTGCGCGTTGGCGGCGATGCAGGCCTGCATCTCGGCGTCGGGCAGCGCAGCCAGCAACGCCAGGCCTGCAGCGCCCACACCCAGCGGCTGGCGCGTGCCCACCTGGATCACCAGGATCTGCACCGGGTGTGTGCCCACATGGCGCGCTATGCAGTGCGAGGTAGGGCCTTCGCGCACGATGGCAAAGGCCGCGTCGCCACAGGCGCGGCTCACGCGCTCCAGCACCGGTGCCAGGCGCACGGCCAGGTTGGGCTGGCCCGTGGGCTCGACCAGGGTGGCCAGGCGCGGGCCTGCCACGTAGCGAAAGCGCCCGTGCTGCGCCACGTAGCCGCTCTCCACCAGCGTGGCCAGCAAGCGGTACACGGGGGCACGCTCCAGCGCGGCGGCGCGGCACAGGTCCACCACGCGCGCACCGTCTCGGCCATGGGCCAGCACGGCGTCCAGCACCTGCAAGCCCCGGCGCAGTGTGCGGCTGCCGGGGTCGTCGGCCAGCGTGTCTGCCGTGTGCGCGCTTGTCCGTTTGTCCGGCTGGCGGACGTTTGAATTCGCAGGTTGGGAAGGCATGGGAAAGAATTTGTTCGTCAACGCCACCAGTGCGCAGTGTGCCGCAGAGCACGCAGCAGGGCCAAGACCGTATTTCCAAGAACCAACGGAGACAACACCATGAGCCAACACACCCCCGCCGCGCTGGGCCAGCGCGCCCCTTCGTCTCTGCCGCGCCGTGCCCTGCTGGCGCTGGCGGCCACCCTGGCCTGCGGTGCCGCGCTGCCCTTGCATGCCCAGCCCAGTGTCCAGCCCGGTGCCTCGGGCTGGCCCACCAAGCCGGTCAAGCTCGTCGTGGGCTATGCGGCGGGTGGCGCCACCGATGTGATTGCGCGCCTGGTGGCCGTCAAGCTGGGCGACCAGCTGGGTCAGCCCGTGGTGGTGGACAACCGCGCAGGCGCCAACAGCAACGTGGGCGCCGAGGCCGTGGCGCGTGCGCCAGCCGATGGCTACACGCTGTACGTCTACACCATCGCCAACACCATCAACGCCACGCTGTACCCCAAGCTGGGCTACGACCCGGTCAAGGACTTCGAGCCCATCGGCATGATCGCCAAGATCCCGAACATCCTGGTGGTCAACCCCAAGCTGCCGGTGAAGAACCTGGCCGACTACGTGCGCTACGCCAAGGAGTCCAAGGACGGCATCACGTTTGCGTCCTCGGGCAGCGGCTCGTCCATCCACCTCTCGGGCGAGATGTTCAAGATGCAGTCCAAGCTCAAGATGCTGCATGTGCCCTACCGGGGCAGCGCACCCGCCGTCACCGACCTGCTGGGCGGCCAGGTGGATTCGATGTTCGACAACACGCCGTCGGCCCTGCCGCACGTGCAGGCGGGCAAGCTGCGCGCCATTGCCATCACCAGTGCGCAGCGCTCGCCCCTGCTGTCCGACGTGCCCACATTGGCCGAGTCGGGCTATGCGGGGTTTGACGTGCAGTCGTGGTTTGGCCTGGCCGCACCGGCGGGCACTCCTCGCGCCGTGGTCGAGCAGGTCAACGCGGCCCTGAACAAGGTGCTGGCCCAGCCAGAGGTGCGCACGCGCCTGCAGGAGCTGGCGGCCACGCCCGATGGCGGCACCCCCGACAAGATGCGCCAGTTTGCCGCCGCAGAGATCAAGCGGTGGCGTGAGGTAGTGAAAGAGTCCGGCGCATCGGCCGAGTAAACGGCGGGAAAAGACCTCCTGGCGTCGTTGTTCCGTCTTGTCGTACTGACCGTACTGCCTGCGACGGAACGCCTAGCCAGGACCGCTTCGCTGGGCTTTGCCCACCGTTTGCACTCCTTTGAAGGCAACCCAGGAAACCCTGTTCTCACCATGTTCCCCATCGACTTCTTCTGGCGGGCCGCCCAGCGCTGGCCCGACCGCATTGCCATCGACGCGCCCGAGGGCGCCATCCGCTACGACGCGCTGGCCGCCCGCGTGGCCGCTCTCGCGGCGGGCTTCACCGCCATCGACCCCGCACCGCAAAGCCGCGTGGGCATCTGTGCGGGCAACAGCGCCGACCACATCGCCGCGCTGCTGGCCGTGCTGGCCTGCGGCAAGGTGTGGGTGCCGCTCAACCCCAAGAGCACCCGGCCCGAAATCCGCCGCATCATCGACGCGACCGAGCCCACCCTGCTGGTGCTGGATACCGCGTGTGCCGACCTGCTCGAAGGCGCGCCTGGTGCCCGTGTGCTGACGGGTACGCAGACCGACGACAGCGCAGCCACGCTGGCAGGCCTGGCTGCAGCGCACGCCGGTGCACCACGGCCGCAGCTGGGCCTGCCGGACGACGCCACCCAGGCCATCAAGTTCACCGGCGGCACCACGGGCGCGCCCAAGGGCGTGATGCAGCCCTACCGCGCGTGGATGGCCAACATCACCAACCAGATCCACGCCTGGGGCTTTGACGAGCACGAGCGTTACATCGTCGCGGCGCCCATCACACACGGCACCTCCACGTACATCCTGCCCATCCTGGCGCAGGGCGGCTGCCACGTGGTGCTGGCCGGTGCGGGGGCCGAGGCGGTGCGCACTGCCTTCCGCGAGCGCGGTGGCACGGTGTGCTTCATGCCGCCCACGCTGGTCTACATGCTGATGGCGCTGCCCGGCGCGTCCCGCGCGGACTTTCCGCGCCTGCGCCGGCTCATCTACGGGGGGGCGCCCATGCCGCCTGAGAAGATCCGCCAGGTGCGCGATTTCTTCGGCCCGGTGCTGGGCACCACCTACGGCCAGACCGAGGCGCCGCAGATCCTCACCGTGCTGTGCCCCGAGGACTTTGAGGACGAGCGCAACCTGGCTTCGGTAGGCCGCACCACCTGGTTCAGCGACGTGGCCATCATGGCGCCCGATGGCCGCCTGCTACCCACCGGCGAGGTGGGCGAGGTGGTGGCACGCGGCGACCTGCTGATGACCGGCTACTGGCGCCTGCCCGAAAAAACCGCCGAGACCCTGGTGGACGGCTGGTTGCACACGGGCGACCGGGGCCTGATCGACGAGCGGGGGTTTCTCTATCTCAAGGACCGGCTCAAGGACATGGTGATCACTGGCGGTTTCAACGTCTACCCCGTGGACGTGGAGAACACGCTGGGCCAGCACCCTGCGGTGCATGAATGCACCGTGTTCGGCCTGCCCGACGACAAGTGGGGCGAGACCGTGCAGGCCGCCGTGCAGCTGCGCCCCGGCGAGCAGGCGAGCGAGGCCGAGTTGATCGCCTTTGTGCGCGAACGCCTAGGCCCGGTGCAGACGCCCAAACACATCCATTTTCACGAGAGCCTGCCGCGCTCGCCCGTGGGCAAGGTGCTCAAGTCTTCCGTGCGCGATGCGGCCATGGCTGCCCTGGCCACTGCCTGAAGGAACCATTCATATGACTACTACCACCGCCTCCAAGACCCCCGTCACCCGCCTGTGCACTCACACCCTCACCAGCCTGCATTACCGCGATGCAAACCTGGTGGAGGACCTGATGGGGAAGAAGACCTTCACCGAGGTGATGCTCATGCAGATCCTGGGCCGCACGCCGCGCGGCGTGGACCTGCGCATCACCGACGTGGTGCTCATCGTGCTCATGGAGCACGGCCTCACGCCCAGCGCCATTGCCACGCGGCTCATCTACATGAGCGCGCCCGAGAACCTGCAGGGCGCCGTGAGCGCGGGCCTGCTGGCCGTGGGCAGCTCCTTCGTGGGCACCATGGAGAACTGCTCGGGCCTGCTCGACCGCATTGCGGCGGCGCAAGACCCTGAGGCGGAGGCGCTCACCATTGCGCGCCACTACAAGGGCCTCAAATCCCCCGTGCCGGGCTTCGGCCACCACCTGCACAAGCCCGTGGACCCGCGTGCCTACAAGCTGCTGGAGATGGGCCGTGCCGAGGCCGAACTGAAGGGCGACAAGATCCGCGCGCTGGAGACGCTCTCGAAAGCCGTGGATACGGTCGCAGGCCGCCCCATCACCATCAACGCCACGGGCGCCGTGGCCGCGCTGCTGGGCGAGATCGGCGTGCCTACGGCAGTGATGCGCGGCTTTGCCGTGATCTCGCGCGCGGCCGGGCTGGTGGCGCACATCGTAGAAGAGCAGCAAAGCCCCTCGGGCCGCTTCATCTGGGACACGGTGGAGCATGCCATCCCGTTCGTCGGTGGTGATGCCGACCAGGGCACGGACGCATGAGCGCGCAGCCAGTCCATCCACCCGCTCTGCCGCTCGACCTGTCGGGCCGCGTGGTGTTTGTGGCCGGGGGCGGTTCTGCCGGCCCGGGCTGGAGCATTGGGCGCGCCGCCTGCGTAACCTACGCGCGCCTGGGCGCCAGCGTGTGTGTGGCGGACCGCGATGCCGCCTCGGCCGAAGAAACCACGGCACTCATCCATGCCGAGGGCGGCACGGCCGCCACGCTGGTGGGTGATGTGGCCGAGGCGGCCGATGTGCAGCGCCTGTTTGCCGAGGCTCGCGAACGCTTCGGCGGCGCCATCGATGTGCTGCACCACAACGTGGGCATCGGCAAGACCGGCGGCCCGCTGGAGACCAGTGCCGAGGACTTCGACCGCATCCACTCCGTGAACGTGAACAGCCTGCTGCTGGCCTGCCAGCAGGTGCTGCCCGGCATGGTGGAGCGCGGGCGGGGTTCCATCATTGCGATCTCGTCCATCGCGGGCATGCGCTACCTCGGCTACCCGCACCTGGCGTATGGCGTCACCAAGGCGGCGGTCACGCACTTCACGCGCATGGTGGCGCAGCAGTACGCGGGCCAGGGCGTGCGCGCCAACACGGTGGTGCCGGGGCTCATCGACACCCCGCGCATCGCGACCACGGTGGCCAAGATGTTCTCGGACACCAGCCTCGACGAGGCCCGTGCCGCGCGCGCCCGGCAGGTGCCCATGGGCCGCATGGGCGCGGCCTGGGACGTGGCGCATGCCTGCGCCTTCCTCGCCAGCGATGCCGCCGCCTACGTGACCGGCACCGAGCTGGTGGTGGACGGCGGCATCACCGGCAAGTTTGTTTAGGGCCCACCCGCTCGACGCGCAGGGCTCAGAACGTGTGCACTACCCCGGCGGAAAGCCCGGTGGCTGTGGCCTTGTTCGCTGCGCCCTGGAAGCCGTTGCGCCAGCGCGTGTTGTCCAGCTCGGCATAGATCTTGGTGCGACGCGAGAGCTTGTATTCGGCAAACGCTACCAGGCGGCCGTAGCCGTCGTCGGCGGCGCCGGTGCGTGAGCGGTCCACCTTGTAGTAGGCCGCCGTCAGGTCCACCCACGGCGTGGCCGCCCAGGTGCCACCGGCCGACAGCACGCGCTGCACCGTGAAGCGGTTGGCGGCCGTTTCGGCCTTGCTGCGGCCTGCATTGGCGGCCAGGCGTATGCCGCCCCACTGGTAGGCGGCGCCCAGTGTGCTGCCGTCCAGCGTGCGCTGGTTCACGTCCTTGAAGCTCTGGTAGGCGCCCGACACTACCAAGCCATCGGTTGCCCAGGCCAGGCCCACACCGCGCGACGACAGTGCCGAGGCCTGCGAGGCGACCTCGCCGATGCCCCACATCGCACGCGCCGTGAAGCCGCCGAACCGGCCCGTGTATTTGAGCGAATTGTCGAGACGGTACGAGCCCGAGCTGGCGCCAGCGCTGCCGTACTCGATGCCCAGGCCATGCTGGCTCAGCGCCGTCACGCCGATGTTGGGGTTGAAGCTGGCAAAGCGCATGGCCAGCGGGTCCACGGGCGAGATCGCATCGGCCAGGGTCGTGGTCTGGCGGCCCAGGGCCAGCGTGCCCCAGCCGCCCTGCAGGCCCACCCAGGATGCGCGGTCGAAGTATTTGGTGGCATTGGCGGGCGCGCCCGTGTCGGCATTGAGGCCGCTCTCCAGGTTGAACAACGCCTTGGCGCCGTCGCCCAGGTCTTCGCTGCCCCGCAGGCCCCAGCGGCTGGTGGTGTGGATGCCGCTGCCCAGGCTGTGGGTGGAGCCCGGTGCGGCTGCGTTGGATGCGGTCAGGCCGCTGCCGTTGCGCAGGCCCAGGTCCACCACGCCGTACAGCGTGACCCCGTTGGATTGCGCCATGGCGCCGTGGCAGATCAGCGCGGTACAGGCTGCTGCGATGCTTGTTTTCATGTGTGTCTCCTCTTGTTGAAATACGGACTTGCCGCGCGGTGGCTCAATCCGGTGTGAGTTGGGCCTTGACCACCACACCCTTCCACTTGGCGAGTTCCTGCTTCACGGTCAGGGCCAGCTGCTCGGGTGTGCTGGTGTCCACCACGGCGCCTTGTTCTTCGATGCGGCGCACCACGTCCTTGTCGGCCAGCGCGGTGTTGAGGGTCTTGTTGAGCAGGTCGATCACCGGGCGCGGCGTCTTGCCGGGTGCGAACAGCGCATACCACTGGGTGATCTCCACACCCTTGACGCCCGCCTCTTCCAGCGTGGGCACATCGGGCAGCAGGGAGGAGCGCTTGGGCCCGGCCAGGGCCAGCGCGCGCAGCCTGCCGCCCTTGACATGCGGGTAGGCCGAGAACAGGCTGGGGAACATCACCTGCGTTTGTCCGGCCATGGTGTCGTTCATGGCGGGCGCCGCGCCCCGGTAGGGCACATGGGCCATCTGGGCGCCGCTTTCCAGCTTGAAGATCTCGGCCGAGAAGTGCGGGGCCGTGCCGTTGCCCGCCGATGCGTAGTTGAAGTCGTGGGGCTTGGCCTTGGTCAGCGCCACCAGCTCGCCCACCGTCTTGGCGGGCACCTTGGGGCTCACCACCATCAGCGTGGGCGAGTAGCTCACCATGCCGATGGGCTCGAACTGCGTGATGGGGTCGTAGCGCAGCTTCTGCAGCGCGGGGCTCATGCCGTGGGTGCCGATGTAGCCGAACAAAATGGTGTGCCCGTCCGGCGCGGCGCGCGCCACGTATTCGGCCGCAATGGCGCCATTGGCCCCCGCCTTGTTCTCCACAATGACCTGCTGGCCCAGCAGGGTGGAGAGCTTGATCGCCACCACGCGTGCCATGCCGTCGTTGCCGCCCCCGGCGGCGGTGGGCACGACCAGCGTGATGGGCTTTTCGGGATAGACCGCATGGGCGGTGCCGGCGGCCCAGAAGGCGCTGGACACGAGCGCCAGCGCAGCCGTGGCCAGCGCCGTGCGGCGCGTGGTGGAGTGAATGGAACGGGTCATGGTTTGTCTCCTGTCGTAATGGTTGGAATCGTTGGAAGGCCGCTCAGTGCGCAGCGGCGATTTCGGGAACGAACAGCGTGCCTTCCAGAATCTTTCGGGCGGTGCGTACCAGCGCGGCCTGCACCAGCTTGAATTGGCCGTCCACGTCGCTGAGTTCGACATCCACCTGGATGCGGCCTGCCGGGTGTTGCACCTCCACGCGGCGCAGCCCGGCGCTGGGCGCATGCCGTTCGTCGGTGGCCACGGTGCCCGGCAGCACCGATGCGGCTGCCACGCCGATGGCGCCGGTCACCGCATGCGAGCGGTGGCATTGGTGGGGTGTGAAGTAGCGCGACACCACGCTGCCTGGTTGCACGCCTGGCGACACGATCACCGGCTTGGGCAACACGCTGTGTGTCACGTCGCCCATGCCCATGCGCTGGCCTGCCTCGAGTCGCAAGGCCTCCAGGCGGGTGAGCAAGGTGGTGTTGGCGTCCAGCTCTGCGGGCGTCTCGTCGCCGCGCAGGCCCAGGTCGGTGGCCCGCACCAGCACCATCACCTGGGCCGCGTCGATGCAGGTGACATCCAGGCCCTGGAGGCGGTCGATGCGCTGGCCGGTGGGAAAGATCTGCCCGGTGACGGCGCCCCAGGCGTCCAGAAAATTCATCAACACGGGGGCGGCCGTGCCCTGCACGCCGTCAATGCGCACGTCGCCGTCGTAGTGCACCTGGCCACCCGCCGTGCACACCTGCACGTCGATGCGCGAGCGGGTGTTCACGTTGTAGACCCGCACCCGCGTTGTTCCCAGGCCCGAAGGCGCCACCAGGCCTTGTTCGATGGCGAAGGGCCCCACACCGGCCAGCATGTTGCCGCAGTTGGGCCGTGTGTCCACGCGGGCCTCTTGCACGCTGACCTGGGCAAACAGATAGTCCACATCGCAGTCGGGCTGCGTGGAGCGCGAGACGATGGCGACCTTGCTGGTCAGCGAGTTGCCGCCGCCCAGGCCGTCGATCTGCAGCTCATGCGGCGAACCCAGTGCCGCGATCAGGGTGCGGTCGCGGGCATCGGGGTCCTGCGGCAACCAGTCAGCCAGGAAGAACGGCCCCCGGGAAGTGCCGCCACGCATCAGGACGCAAGGAATGTTGGTGCTCATGGGTCGGCATGGTGCGACGCTGCGGGTGATCTGTGAATTGCATTGTTGGCAATGATTGATGCATGCTGTGCAATAGGCTC
Organism: Acidovorax benzenivorans; assembly: GCF_028680575.1. Lineage (GTDB taxonomy): Bacteria > Pseudomonadota > Gammaproteobacteria > Burkholderiales > Burkholderiaceae_C > Acidovorax > Acidovorax benzenivorans. The sequence goes on from NZ_JAPCKI010000001.1 coordinate 461,307, forward strand.
TGGCGGCTTGTACATGCTCCAATCACAGCCGTGAATTGCAATGTTCTGATCGTTTGATGCACGGCTTGCAATACTGAAAAACCTCTGAAGACCTCGTTGAGATCCCCCGAAGGACGCCCTCATGAACAACAAATTCGACCTTGCCGACATCCAGGCCTTTGCTGCCGTGGCCGAGCTGCAGAGCTTTCGTGCCGCTGCCGAGGCCATCCACCTGTCGCAACCCGCCTTCAGCCGCCGCATCGACAAGCTGGAAGAAGCGCTGGGTGTGCGCCTGCTCGACCGCACCACGCGCCGCGTGACGCTCACGGCCGTGGGCCGCGACTTTGCGCGCAAGACCCGCGTGTGGCTGGATGACCTGGACGGCATGCTCATGGGCCTGGGCGATGTGGCCGCGCGCCGCATGGGCGAGGTGACCATCGCCTGCGTGCCCTCGGCCGTGTATTACTTCCTGCCGCAGGTGGTCAAGCGCTACCACGAGCGGTTTCCGAAGATCCGCGTGAAGGTGCACGACGCCAGCGCCAACGAGGTGCTGGTGGCCGTGGCGCAGGGCGATGCAGACTTTGGCCTCAACTTCATCGGCAGCCAGGAGGCCGAGATCGAGTTCAAGCCCGTGCTGGCCGAACGTTTTGTGGCCGCCTGCCGGCGCGACCATGTGCTGGCGCGGCGCAAGAAAGTGAGCTGGGCCGAGCTGGGCCAGCACGACTTCATGTCGGTGGGTAAGACCTCGGGCAACCGGCTGCTGATGGACCTGGCGCTGGCCAACGTGCCCGACCGCCCCCAGTGCCTGTACGAGGCCAAACACGTGACCACGCTGCTCGGCCTGGTGGAGGCGGGCTTGGGCGTGGCGGCCGTGCCCAGCCTGGCCATGCCGGGCAAGGACCACCCCACGCTGGTCAGCATTGCGCTGGTGGAGCCCATCGTCACGCGGCAGATGGGGCTCATCAAGCGCCGGGGCAAAACCCTGTCGCCTGCCGCGCAGCAGCTGTATGACCTGCTGGTGGCTACGCGTTCTGCGCGCCCGCGCAGTGCCCCGGCGGCATCAAAAATACAATCAGGGCAATGACAGCCTCTACCAAACAGCGCGTTGTCGTCGGTCTCTCCGGCGGCGTGGACTCGGCCGTGACCGCCTACCTGCTCAAAAAGCAGGGCCATGAGGTCGTCGGCATCTTCATGAAAAACTGGGAAGACGATGACGACAGCGAATACTGCTCGTCCAACATCGACTTCGTGGACGCGGCTGCTGTGGCGGACGTGATTGGCATCGAGATCGAGCACGTGAACTTCGCGGCGGACTACAAGGACCGCGTGTTCGCTGAGTTCTTGCGCGAGTATCAGGCGGGCCGCACACCCAACCCCGACGTGCTGTGCAACGCAGAGATCAAGTTCAAGGCCTTCCTCGACCACGCCATGCGCCTGGGCGCCGAGAAGATCGCCACGGGCCATTACGCCCGCGTGCGGCAGAACGCCACCTCCGGCTTGCACGAACTGCTCAAGGGGCTGGACCCGAGCAAGGACCAGAGTTATTTTCTGCACCGGCTGAACCAGGCGCAGCTGTCCAAGACGCTGTTCCCAGTGGGCGAACTGCACAAGACCGAGGTGCGCCGCATTGCCGAAGAGATTGGCCTGCCCAACGCCAAGAAGAAGGATTCCACCGGTATCTGCTTCATTGGCGAGCGGCCGTTCCGGGAGTTTTTGAACCGCTACATCAGCCACGCGCCCGGCCCCATCCAGGACGACCGGGGGCGCAAGCTGGGCCAGCATGTGGGCCTGTCGTTCTACACGCTGGGCCAGCGCCAGGGGCTGGGCATCGGCGGCGTGAAGGAGAAAGGCGCACAGCGCGGTGGTGGCGCGCACGAGCCCTGGTTTGTGGCCCGCAAGGACCTGGAGAAAAACACGCTCCGTGTGGTGCAAGGCCACGACCACCCCTGGCTGCTGTCGCACCACCTGCAGGCGCAGGACGTGAGCTGGTGCGCTGGCCATGCACCCGCCCCCGGCGCTTACGCCGCGAAGACGCGCTACCGCCAGCAGGACTCTGCCTGCACGCTGGAGGCTGCAGAGGGCGGCTTTGCGCTGCAGTTCCCGGACGCCCAATGGGCCGTGACGCCTGGGCAGAGCGCTGTGCTGTACGACGGTGATGTCTGCCTGGGCGGTGGCGTGATTGCCACCGTGGACGGGTTGCCGCAGCAGGCAGGCAGTGCGCCAGCTGCCCAGGCAGCCACTACACGCTGATTGCTATAAAATTAATAGCTATCGAGGCATATAAGTCAAGCGCCAGCGCCTGATTTATTTCAAAGTCCTTGCTGAAAGAGCAAAAAAGCCGGTGCGGTGGCCGCTCCGGCTTTTTTGTGTCGGTGGGAGGCCCCGGTGTGTCAGTCGTCGTTCGTGGCCAGGCTGATCAGGATGCGCAGTACGTACCAGAGCATGAGCGCAATCGATGCAAACAGGTGCAGCGCCGCACCGGCGGGACGGTCTGCGGGGTAGTCGCGAATGATGCGCGAGGTGTCGTACAGCACACTGGCGCCTGCAAACAGCACCATGAGCCCAGAGAACCAGATGCCCAGCTTGAAGCCAAAGATGGCGCCCGCAATGATGGTGCCCAGTGCCACCAAGCCTGCCACCTTCAGGATGCCGCCCAGGAACGAAAAATCGGTCTTGCTGCTGAATGCCGTCCAGGTGAGTGCCGCCACCAGCAGCAGCGTGATGAAGGCCGCCGAGCCAATGGCGCCGGGCACCAAAAGCTGGGCAATGCCGAACATCGGGGCAAAGATGAGCCCTTCTGCCAGCACGTAGAGGCCCAGGCCCATCAGCTGCGTTTGGGGATTGTCGGAGTTGTCGGCCAGGTGCGATGCCAGCCAGCCCACCAACATGAAGGCCCCCATCACCCCCAGCCAGAGGAACTTGCTGCCGCTGGCCATGAGCATCTTGGCCGCGGCGGTGGAAAGTCCGCTCACCATCAGCACCGCCGATAGCACGACAAAAGCCAGAATGGCCACGCCCAGGTGCTTGTAGGTGGAGACGATGAAATCGCGCCGCTCCATCGGGGCGCCCGCAGGGGTTTGTGGGGAAAGTGCGTTGGGGTTCATGGTGTGGTCCTCCGTAGTGAGCGCGGGTCTGCGCAAACAATGGGAGGAGCGCGCCCCGGGCGCTGCCCCTCCCTCCCTCTCTCTTTTTATGGGGTATGGCGCGTCAGGCGGCGGCTAGCTGTTGTGCTTCGTCTGCGGCGCGCAGCTTGCGGTTGGACCACACGCCGGCAGCACCTACCAGGGTCAGCAGGATGGCGAAGATCCAGGTGCCCGCACCGCTGAAGGACTTTGCCGATGAGGTGGCTTCGACCTGCAGTCGCTGCTTGGTGACGTCGTAGCTGATGACGGGTGCTCCGCCTGCCGAGACTTCGTAAACCAGGTCGTTGTCGCTGCCGTCCACCAAGGCAGTGACTTTTTCGTCGATCAGGTTGCCCACCAGCTGCTGTGGCGTGCTGTAGTCGATGCGCAGTTTGCGCACCTCGGCACCGGCGGTGTCGGGCTGGACGCTGATCTCGTAGTATTTCTTGGTAGCGCGGCGCTTGCGCTTGACGGTGACTTCGGAGGCTTGCGTCACGGTGCCGGACACGGTTTGTAGGCTCTCGCGTGCGGCGTAGGCGTGGTCACCTTCCGCCTTCCAGCCGCTGTACAGCGACAGCCCGATCAGGCCGGGCCCCGCCAGAAGCAGCAGCCACGCGTAGCCAGTAACAAATATCAGAATCTTGCGGACAAACCCAGGCATCACGACCCTCTCTCTCTTCAGTTGGAATATTGTTTTTTGGTAATTGCTCGCCGTCGGGCTTTGCACCTCTTTGGCGAACAAGGCCGCGATGATCTTTGATATTTCCGTATCGAATGTAAGGAATTGTTGATTCGTCGCGGCCATGCTGCACTGGACAAAATGGAGAAGAGGCGCGCTTGCACACCGGTGTAAAAGGCTTGCCGTCGTGACAGCTTGCGGCGCTGGTGCGATCGGTGAGCCGCAGCAGTTCTTGTTGCGAGTTGCTACGTTTCGACGCTTTCTGGAGGCTGGTGCATGCCCTGCGCGGGCGCAAAAAAAGGCCCGCACCTTGCGGGTGCGGGCCTAGGATGGAATCCGGTGCCGGAAGGCGTTAGAACGGAATGTCGTCATCCATGTCGTCGAAGCCGGATGCCGCACGCGGTGCCTGGGCCACAGGGGCGGGCGCAGGGCGCGGTGCGGGTGCTGCCATGGGGCGCGGTGCGGGGGCTGCACGGCGCGGGGCCTGGTCGTAACCGCCCTGGTCGCCTCCATAACCATCGTCGTAGCCGCCGCCTTGCTGGCCGCCGCCGCCACCACCGCCCATGCCTTGGCGGCTGCCCAGCATCTGCATCTGGTCGGCGCGGATCTCGGTGCTGTACTTTTCGACGCCGCTCTGGTCGGTCCACTTGCGGGTGCGCAGGCTGCCTTCCACATACACCTGCGAGCCTTTGCGCAGGTACTGGCCAGCGATTTCGGCCAGGCGGCCGTTGAAGACCACGCGGTGCCACTCGGTGGCTTCCTTCATTTCGCCAGACTGCTTGTCTTTCCACTTGTCGGTGGTGGCGATCGTCACGTTGGCCACCTGATCGCCACTGGGGAAAGTGCGCATTTCAGGGTCGCGGCCCAGGTTGCCGACGATGATGACTTTGTTTACGGATGCCATGGTGCTGTCTTTGCCTTAAAAAGATGGAAGCGCCGGATTTGGAGAGAGATTCCAGGCGCCAAACGCGCCATTGTGCCGCAACCGGGGGGCAATGGAAGCCCGGGCGGCGTGGCGTGGTCTGCCGTTCAGTGCCCGCCGCGCCCCACGGGCCGCAGCGGCCAGGTCAGCACCAGCCACAAGGCCGTGAGTGCCGTGGTCACGGCAAACAGGCCGGGAGCTCCGGCCCACTTGACCAGCGCGCCGCCCAGTGCCCCACCCGCAAACAGGCCCAGCGACTGCAGGGTGTTGTAGCTGCCCAGCGCGGCGCCGCGCAGGTGGGCAGGTGCCATGCGCGACACCAGGCTGGGCTGGCTGGCCTCCAGCGCATTGAATCCGCAAAAAAAGACAAACAGCAGTGGCCCCAGCACCCACAGCGTGGCAGGCAAGCCGCTGGCCGCCAGCAGGCCCAACCCGACCTGCACCACCAGCACCAGGGCAATGGCTCCGAGCAGGGCCGCGCGCAGGCGACCCGCGCGCTCCAGTGCAAACAGCCCGCCCATGGCGGCAAACGACAGCACCACGGCGGGCAGGTATACCTGCCAGTGGTGGTCTTTGGTGAGGCCCGCCTGTACCAGCATGGCGGGCACGGCCACCCACATGGACAGTTGCACGGTGTGCAGCACAAACACACCCAGGTTCAGGCGCAGCAGATCGGGGTGGGCCCACACATCGGCCAAGCGGCCCCGGGGTGCGTTGTGGTGCAGCGCAGGCTCGGGCGGCACCCACCACACCACCACCGCCACACCGGCCAGTGCCAGCGCGCAGGTCAGGCCAAACAGCCCAGCCAGCCCGATGTAAGCGGTGAGTACAGGGGCTGCAACCAGTGCCACAGCAAACATCAGCCCGATGCTGCCGCCCACCAGCGCCATGGCCTTGGTGCGCACGGCGTCGCGTGTCTGGTCGGCCAGCAGCGCGGTCACGGCGGCCGATACGGCCCCCGCGCCCTGCAGCGCCCGGCCCAGCAGCAGCCCGGTCAAAGAATCCGCCAGCGCGGCCAGCAGGCTGCCAGCCGCGAACACCAGCAGGCCGAGCACGATGACCCGTTTGCGCCCGAACCGGTCGGACGCCATGCCCAGAGGCAGCTGCAGCACCGCCTGCGTGAGGCCATAGATGCCCATGGCCAGGCCCACCAGTGCGGGGTCGTCGCCACCGGGGTACTTGCGTGCCTCCAGAGCAAACACGGGCAGCACCAGGAACAGGCCCAGCATGCGCAGCGCAAAGATCAGCGCCAAGCTGACGCTGGAGCGGCGCTCCAGCGGGGTCATCTGGCTACTGGGGGTAGGGAGCCGGGAGGCGGCGGTGGCTGACAGAGAAGGAGAATCCGGCACGGTGGTGCGCTAAGGCCCGAAGAAGCAAAACCGGGATTTTCGCCGATTGGCCGCCTGCCCGCTCATCGGCGGCCAAGGCTGCGGTGCGAAGAGCCTGTTTCGGACTGGCCTCACACCGTGTCCAGCCGTTGGCGCTGGTCCAGCCACAGCATTGCCAACGCCAACACGGCCACCAGTCCCAACGCCCAGGGGTTGTCGATGGGGGTGGGCATGGTCGAGGGGATCCGACCATCGGAAGCGGTGGCCGGGGCGGTGTCCCTCTGGACCTGGGCAGGCTCGTTCTCAATGTCCCGGACCATGACGGATGCGCCGGTGGCATGCGCTTGGGCGGTGTAGCCAGCCACGGTGACTGCTGCGGGAGACTTCCATCGCGAGTCCTGGGCGGCAAGTGCTGGCACTGGGTGCGGCCGCACTTCGGCATGCGCCACCCAGGCTGCCCCCATGGCCGCCGCCAGCACCCACGTATTCCGGTGGGCGCGCGCTTTGCGGTGGCTGGTGGTGTTGAAAATGAAGCGCCAAGGGGGGCAGGTGCCGGGGCGCAAAGGGCGGGACGCGTACAACATGGCAACAAACATCAGGGCATCAACGATGGGCGACAGGCGCCATCCCCCACGGAGGCGGGTGCCTGTTTTCCATGCTATGGGCCGCCAACTGCCGTGGCTTGCCTGTGTGTCCGCTTTGTGTTGCCTGGGTGTCCCACGCTGGTGAGGCCAGCGGCGGCTCGGGCTCAAGCCACGGCGCTGGGCCCCTGCAATCCGCGCACCCAGGCGGCATATTCGACCGAGCTGCTGCCCAAAGGGTCATCGGCCGGGGCCATGACACCCCGGGATTCCGGGGCGCGCGCTTCTGAGGGCGACATGCCGAAACTGGCCCGAAATACCCGGCTGAAGTGGGCATTGCTCACAAACCCCGTGCGCGCAGCCACTTCGGCCACGCGCAGGCGGCGGTTGGCGGGGTTGGCCAATGCGTGGTACGCCTGTAGCAACCGACGTTGTTGCGCATACTGGGCCACGCCACCCAAGGGCTCGAACAGCCGGTACAGCACGCTGCGCGAGATGCCAAACCGGCGGCACAGCGCCTCGGCACTCAGGTCGTCGGCCAGGTGGCGCTGGATGTGGCGCTGCAGGCGCTCCAGCGTCACTCCGTCGATGGCGCTACGCGCTTCGTGCCGCGTGCGTGCGCTGGGCAACACGCAGGCCGCCAGCATTTGCACACTGGCGCGTGCCACCGCTGGCGCGTCATTCAGTGCAATGCCAGGCAGTCGGTGCTGCAGCGACAGCAAGTGGTCGCTGAGTAAACCGCCCAGCGCGGAATCGGCACGCAGCACGGTGCCATGCAGGTCAGAGTCCTGCACGCCCATGGCCTCGTGGATCAAGTCGCGCGGGACAATGAGCGTCATGACGCGCGACGCCCGCGCAAACGTGCGCAAGGTGCGGCCCAGGTCGAGGATGACAACGTCCCCAGGGCGGACCTCCATGTCGGTGCCCCCATCCCGCTGACCCACAAAGCCGCCCGTGCGGTACCACTGCACCAGATAGTGGTCGAGCCCGTCGCGCAGCACGCGCGGCTGCGGGCGCATGAACTGCTGCCCCGCAAAATGCAGGTCGCCCACCAGCAAATGCCCCAGGTGGGTAGCCTGCACGGAGGCCTGGAACCCAGCGATGCTCTCCGGTGCGAGCGGCGCTACGTCAAACACCACCGAGATGCTTTGGCGCCAGGCCTCAAAGCGTTCCTCCGCAGCGCTTTGACCGGTCATGAATACCGTCGAAGGCAAACTTCCGGTGGATGGCATCGCAGCTCGGTGCTTCAGCTGCGAAGGCTTTGACGCCGCAAACCCAGCCAACCCATGAGCGCGACCAGCATACCCAGGGCCCAAGGGTTGTTCACGGGAATGGAGGCGGCGCCCAGAAAGAGTGCGGGCGCAAAGGGATCTCGGATGCTGCCCACGGCATTGTTCGAGTCCCCCACACCGTTGTCCGTCACGGTGTAGACCACAGTCCGGCGATCGGGACTGAGGCTTGCACCCGACCATGCAAACCATGTGGACGTGGGGGCTCCGGGGGTCGCAGGCCCAAACTTCCAGAACTGAATCGCGGCAGGCAAAGGGTCTGGATAGACCAGCGTAAGGGTCACGCTGCCAGGGCAGCCCACAGCCAGGAACTCAAAGCCGCCATGGGGCAGTTGGAGGCTGCCAGGTACGCTGCCAGGAGTCATGAAGCCGGTGCTACCAGGGGTCAAGGTGCAGCTTGCCCCCCCGCCCGACAAAGTGGCGGTAGCCGTGCCCGCCATTCCAGCGACAGAGCCGGACACTGACAGAACCGGGGTGACGCTAAAGCTGCGGGAGACCTGGGTGGCAGCAAGGTAACTACCGTTACCCGCCTGGTCTGCGTTGATGGTGCATGTGCCTGCCGTCACGAAAGTCAGTGCCCCCAAGGAGGTAATGGTGCACACACTGGCGGTGGACGACGTGAAGGTGGGATTCAGACCCGAATCCGATGTGGCTGTGAGCGTGGGTGTGGTGCCGTAGTTCTGCGCGCCAGGGTTGGCGAACGTAATGGTCTGGGTCGCTTTTGGTGTGACGGAGTTGGACGCGGCAGACGCGGCCCCCGTCCCGGCCGAGTTGGTGGCGGTCACGGTGAAGGTGTAGGCCATCCCGTTCGTCAGGCCAGTCACGGTGATCGGCGAGCTGGACCCGGTGGCAGTGGCCCCGGCCGGACTGGCGGTGACGGTGTAGCCCCCAGCGATGATGGCCGAGCCGCCGGTGGAGGCTGGCGCGGTGAACGTGACCGAGGCCTGGGTGTCGCCTGCGGTCGCCGTGCCGATGGTGGGCGCCCCTGGCACGATGGCGTTGACGGCGAACGAGCGGCTTACTTGCGACGCGGATAGATAGGTGCCGTTGCCTGCTTGGTCAGCGTTGATGGTGCAGGTACCTGCCGTCACGAAGGTGAGCGTACCGCCTGTGGTGATGGTACATACGCCAGTTGTCGACGAGGTAAAGCTTACCGGGAGCCCGGATGTGGAGCTCGCCGTGAGCGTGGGTGTAGTGCCGTAGTTTTGCGCGCCAGGGTTGGCGAACGTAATGGTCTGGGCCGCTTTCGGTGTGACGGAGTTGGACGCGGCAGACGCGGCCCCTGTCCCGGCCGAGTTGGTGGCGGTCACGGTGAAGGTGTAGGCCACCCCGTTCGTCAGGCCAGTCACTGTGATTGGCGAACTGGACCCGGTAGCGGTGGCCCCGGCCGGACTGGCGGTGACGGTGTAGCCCCCGGCGATGATGGCCGAGCCGCCGGTGGAGGCTGGCGCGGTGAACGTGACCGAGGCCTGGGTGTCGCCTGCGGTCGCCGTGCCGATGGTGGGCGCCCCTGGCACGATGGCATTCACGGTGAACGTGTTGCTGACCGTGGGGGCCGCATTCCACGCGGTATTACCGGCCTGGTCGGCATTGATCGTGCAGGAGCCTGCCGTCACGAAGGTGAGCGCACCGCCTGTGGTGATGGTACATACGCCAGTTGTCGATGAGGTAAAGCTTACCGGGAGCCCGGATGTGGAGCTCGCCGTGAGCGTGGGTGTGGTGCCGAAGTTCTGTGCACCGGGGTTCGTGAATGTGATCGTCTGGCTGCCCTTGGGGATCACGGAGTTGGATGGGCCAGACGGTGTGCTGGTGCCAACGCCGTTGGTGGCTGTCACGGTGAAGGTATAGGCCGTGCCGTTGGCCAGTCCGGTCACCGTTGCTGTACAGGCCGCAGGCCCTGCGCAAGAGCCAAAGGCTCCGCCTGGGTTGGCGGTGGCGGTATAGGTGGTGATGGCGGAACCACCGTTGCTGCCCGGTGCGGTGAAGGTCACGTTCGCCTGTGCATCGCCCGCCGTGGCCGTGCCGATGGTAGGAGCGCTAGGCGCTGTGAGAATGCTGACGGTGTGCGTGCTGCCACCGCTGTAGGCGGGCACGGAATTGCCCACGCCATCGACGATATCGGTGCCTCCATTCAGGTTGACCTTGAGCGTTCCCGAGCCGCTGATGCCACTGATGTTCACGTTGACGGCCGTCCCGCTGCTCGCGGAAACACTCGCAATGCTGCCAGCGGCCGACCCCGTGTTCATGAGCGTGAAGTCGTCGGTGGAAATGTTGGCCACCGCCTCGCTGAAATTCACCGTAAAGGCCATGCTGGTGTCGCCGCTGCCGGGCGAGCCGCTCACAGCGATGCTGCTGACGGACGGTGCGATGTTATCCACCGTGGCGTTGGTGGTGTCCGTGGTGCTGGTGGCGTTGCCCGCGTTGTCGGTGGCGGTGAAGGCGATATTGCGGTTGGCGGCGGCAATGGCGCCTGCCACGATGGTGTAGGTCGCCGTCCAGGTGCCAGCGCTGTTGGTGGCTGCCACGGCAGCCCCCCCGCCGAACTGGCTGAAGTTCACCGTCGCGCTGCTGATGTCGGGGTTGTTGTCGCCGCCAGCGGTATTGTTCCAGGTGGCGGTGACGGTGTCGCCGATCTTGTAGGCCCCACCGGTACCGGACGCGCCCGAGATGCTGATGCGGCCATCGGTGACGGTGGGAGCGATGTTGTCCACCGTGGCATTGGTGGTGTCGGCCGTGGTGGTGTTACCGCCAGCGTTGGTGGCTGTGACACTGACGTTGCGGTTGGTGATGTCGATGGCGCCCGAAGTGATGGTGTACGTGGCCGTCCAGGTGTTGCTGCTGTTGGTGGCCGCCACCGCAGAGCCACCGCCGAACTGGCTGAAGTCCACGGTCACGCCGGTGATGGAGCTACTATTGTTGTCGCCGCCAGCGGTGTTGTTCCAGGTGGCGGTGACGGTGTCGCCGATCTTGTAGGCTCCACTGGTACCGGACGCGCCCGAGATGCTGATGCGGGCGTCGGTCACATTGGGCAACGGCGCAATGGCGCCCTGGATGGAGAAGCTACGGAATTCGAAGAAGGGCTTGGTACCGGAGCCGCCGTTGGTGTCGAACACCAGCTTGAACGCTTTCAGCTTCACGCCCGAGAAACTTGAGAGCTGGCCCGCGCCAAAGGTAAAGGTCTCGCCCGTGGTCCCCGTCCCGTTGATGATGGACGATGTCACCGTGCTGTTGTCTGGCTTGATGCCGACAATTTGCACATTGGTGAATTGCCCCGTGCCGTATTCACCAGCCACGAGGCCCGTGAGTTCGAACGCCCCGGTGTTGACTCCATCGGCGGCCACCTGGAAATAGGTGCCTGTAGTGCTTGTGTTGTATCCGGTTTGCAGGTACGCAGCAAAAGGCGACGCAGTATAGATACTGATGTTCGAGATGGGGCTACCACCGCTGTCCCAGCCGGTGGCGACAAAATCGGTGGAGGTCAGATTGGCGTTGTTGTCCATCCAGCCCGTCTGAAAGGTCTTGGTGCCATCCGACGCTACCAGCACGTGCGAGAAGTCCTTCATGGCCTTGTCAGAGAACGCCATGGTGGTTTCAATGCTCCCGCGCACCACTTCCAGGTTCCAGTCGCCTCCCAGTGTCGTGCTGCCCGTCAGATTGCTGGAGGCTGCCACATCGAGGCCTGTCTGTTGCTGGAGGATGTCCAGCAGCGCACTGCCTTCGCTGCTGGCGGCCAGATCGCAGCCATAGAACAGCAGGTCTGCGCCAGGGCGCACAGCCTCACGCAGCGTGGACAGCGCGGCCAACTCCTCGTGGGCGTTCTCGGGTGTGATGCGGCTGTTGCCCAGCAGCAGTACACCAGCGCTGGCATGCGATACCACATGGATGGCCGCGAGGTTGCGATGGCCGCGCAAGGCATCGGCCAGCTGCGGCAGGCCGGGTAGGGATGGGTCGATCTCCACGGCCACCACGCCGGGCTTGAGGCCCCGGTACAGCGTGGCCTTGTCGGCGATGGAGCCGTCGATGACTACCAGTTCGGTGGCGACCGGCGGCTGGAGGATATCCAGCGTGGCAAAGTCGGTCGGCGCAGCGGCATGCCGGGCCGATGGTTTTGCCTTTTGGGGCGCCGTGATGGTGGGGCTCAAGGCATCTATCTGTAGACGCGCGTGGCTGCGTGGCTGGTATCCGCCGCGCAAGAGGTAGCCCCCAGCCGCCGTGGCGGCAGCATGGGCGGCAAAGGGAAACAGCAGCGCGGAAAGGCCGCCGAGCAGGGCACGGTTCATGGGGTGTCCTTGTGGGGTTGCGTGTTTTGAACGGGGGCCCGGCGTGGGGCGACGATGCTGGCCGAGGTACCGGTCTGGTCTTGCCAGAAATCCATGTCCTGGTACTTTGCAAAAAGATCCGGGGGAAGAATGCTGCGGCGTGGCTTGAACGCGACCTTCTTCTTCACGTCGTGCAGGCCCTTGACGCCCAGGTTCTGGTCGAACTCGTTCTCCGAATACTCGACGTTGTCGAAGTCGTGCTCGAACCAAGGCTCGCCGATGAAGCGGTAGATCAGCTCCAGCGTGCGCCGGGGGTGCTGGGTGAGGAGGTCGTAGTCCACCAGCAGCAGCCGGTCGGAATACTCGCCGTAGTAGGCCTCCTTGAGCGCCGTCCAGGCGCTGCCGACCGGGCCGCCGGAAGACATCATGACCTCGCAGCGCGAGTAGACCGTCTGGCGGCTGCCCGCGTTGTACATGCGGCTGTAGTCGAAGGGGTTCTTGCGGTGGATGACCTCGAAGCTGTCCATCACCCACGCGGGGTTGCGCACGCAGCAGATCATCTTGAAGCCGTCCACCAGCTCGACCAGTTGGTGCATGCGCGCCGTCCATTGGCGGTTGGTGTCGAAGATGACGGGCTCGGTCTTGTCGGCGTAGTAGGCGTCGATCAATGCGCGGCAGATGGCTTTACGCTTGGTCGTGTCGAAAAAGGGATAGGACTCGCTGCCTGCACCCATCTGCTCCAGCACCCCGTTGACGAGACTGGCCACGGGGCTGCTCATGGCGGCATGAAAGCGCGGGTTTTGGCGCAGGATGCCAGCGAGCAGGGTGGACCCTGAGCGCGGGAGGCCGGAAAGAAAATGCAGTGTGTGCGGCATAGGGGAATGGAGATGTTGAGACGCACCCCTGGACAGCCACTGGGCCACCCAGGGACGCTGCGCAGGCAGCGTCAGTTGCGCGCGGGGAATATGCCCCACAACGCAATGCAGTAGTTCAACACCAGGAAGGGCTGCCTGTTCTCGTGGGGCGTGCTCCCGCCATTGGGCAGCAGCGTGTTGGGCTCCATCGCGGTTGAAGGGTTGCCGCCCGTCTGCATGTATTGGATGACACCACTGCCTCCACGCACGTCGCGGCTCAGGTAGCAAGCGGCGTTGGGCGCGGTCTCGGTGCCAGGATTGTTCATGCCGGTGATCTGGTGGCTGTGGGCTGGCATCTGGGGCGATAAAAGCGTCACGCTGTCCTCCCCCACCATTTCGCCCAGGGTCCAGGGGCTCAGCCCTGGACCCTGCCCAGCGCCCACCACTACGCGGCCTTGCAAGTTGGGCAAACCGAACGTGGTTGTTCCATTCCCTCCGTAGGTCGTCCCGAGAATGGAAAACAAGGCCGTGTTGCTCGATATGGCCAACAACTGGCCATTGCACAGCGCCCAGTCTTTGGGCGCGAAACTGAAGGGAAATGCCCGGATTTCTCCGATGAACTGTTCCATACGATCCTCCGGGATTAATTGCGGCTCGGAAAAACGCCTTGCAGCGCGATGATGTAGTTCAGGCCCATGCTGGGCATGATGTTGTCGTGCGGCTGGCTGCCGCCTGACACAGTTACCGCATTGGCCGCGAAGGCCTGTGGCTGCGGATCGGTGGCGGGTGCGGGGCCATACAAGTTGTCCGAACCCGTTTGCCCAAAAAGCCTGCCGCCCGGTTGGGGGCTGGTTCCCGTGGCCGTGGTGGCGTTCAGCGCATGGCTGTGCTGCGGCATTTGCGTGGTGAGCAACGTGACGGTCTCGGTGCCGTAGGTTTGCGACAACACGCGATTGCTCAGGCCCGAGCCGGTCCCCTGACCGACCGGAACGCGGCCCCGCAAATCCGGCACGGCGAAGGTGGTCTGACCGTCGCCACCATAGGTGGTACCGATCAACGCGAACAAGGCGTCGTTTTCGCTGATGCTGAGCAGGGCTCCGTTACAAAACATCCAGCCCTGGGGCGCGTAATTGCCCGCAAAAAGGCGGATGTCTCCAATAAAGCTTTCCATTCTCGGCCTCCGTTTTAGTCAATTGCGAGACGGGAAGATCCCCGCGACGGCGATGCAATAGTTCAGCACCAGCGAGGGCTGCGTGTTGTCGTGTGGCTGGTTGGCGCCCTGGGGGCTGACGGCTGCCGGAATCAATGGCTGGGCAGGCCCGCCCGCCTCGGCATACACGTTCACCGGGTTACCCGATGCCACTGCGTCTGCCACCAATGCACCAGCGAAAGCTGTGGTGTTGCCATTGCCCGAGGCCGCCATCACGGCATGGTTATGTGCCGGCATTTGGTTCGACGACAGTGCCACCGTTTCCTGCCCCGCCCTGGCCCCCAGCGGGTTGGCCGGGGATGCGTGCTGCACGGACCGGCCGCGCAGATCCGGCAGCTGAAACGTGGTAACGCCATCGCCTCCGTACGTGGTGCCCAGCAAGGAAAACAAAGCCTGATTGGTGTTGATGGGCAGCGTCTGCCCCTGGCACAGCATCCAGCGCTTGGGCGGCCATTCATAGGGCATCAGACGAATCTCTCCGAGGTAAGGTTCTGACATGGGGTTCAGCCTTTCGTTGTGGTGGTGAGGGACAAGGAATCCGCGTGCGCACCCTCCTGCGCGGCACAGGGTCGGGGGCGCCACAGCATCCGCCACTGGACGGGCTGCTTCTCTGTGGGCTCGAAGCCCAGCGCCAGGTACAGGCGCAGGGCTGGTTGATTCATAGGGTCCACGCTCAATGTGACCGCTTGACGACCGGCCTCGCGCTCCTGCGCTTGCGCCTGCACTTGGCGCACCAGCGCCCGCCCATGGCCGCGGCCGCGCGCTGCAGGCGCCACCACCAGGTCCACGATGTGCAACGCGGCGGCGTCTTCGTTGACCACCAAAGAGCCCACGGGCTCATCCCCCGCCAGCGCAACAAGGGTGCAGGCCCGAGGGAAGCGACGCTCGTAGTCGGCCACCCGGCAGGTGTACTGTTGGTCGATCAGTGCCTGCAAGGCTACCGGCGGCAAGCTCAGCGCACGGAGATGATCGCAGTGCGAGTCGAACAGCGAACGCAGGAATGGCGCGTCCTGCGGGCCGCTCAAGCGGGTGCGCAAGGGCCGTGGGGTTGGTGTGTCAGTGGACATCGGCAGCCTCGGTTGTCGGCACTGCGTGCTCTGCTGGCGGAATCAGCGCCTGGTGCAGCGCGGACAGCCGCTGCGTGATGGTCTGCGCCTGGCCGACATCGAACACCGCAGCCTTCCTGGCGCCGTCCGGCTCAAAGCGGACGCCCGGCAGCTTGGCGTTGCGCTGCATGCGCTGCGCGATCCGCTGCTGGCCTTGCACGCCACAGTGCAGGCCGAACATCCCCGCGATCCGCCGCACGGAGTCGCCGTGCAACTGGCGGTAGTCGAGGTAGACGGTGCCCGAAACCGCGCGAAGGGCCGACATGGCCTCCATCAGCGCCCCAAGCACGTGGATGCGATGCTCCAGCACCGAGCTCGCTGCGGACACCCCAAAAACCGGAGCGACCGCAGCGAGGGATGGATCCCCTGACATGTGCCGACCCGTCTGCGCGTGGTGGGACGCCAGGATTTCCACCGGGTCACGCACCAGCGCTACCACCGGCACGGCGGGGTACGCGTCACGCAGCAGCTGCGCGTGGAAGATGTCCCACGCGTTCCATTTGACGACCACTCGGCGGCCAGGAAAGAGGCTCGCCTTCAGGTCGATCAGGCATTGGACGTGCGCACGCTTTTCCTGCTGGCCCAGCGCTGGATCGAGCAGCACCTCGGTCAGTACGGGGGACTCTGAGAAGACTACCGCCTCGTCCAGCTCCGACAGGCAGCCGGACAGCAGCGTGGAGCCGCACCGCGACAGGTGAAAGATGAAACCGGCGGGTTGCGCCCGGGGCACCCTTTGCGCACACGCCGCCAGTGCCTGCAAGGAGGTCCGGGGCCTGAGCAGCTGGTTCAGCACGGTTGTTTGCCCGCAGCGGCTCAGGTACTCGTCGTGGAAAGGTTCGGTGGGAGCGCCATCGGGCAGGCACCAGAGGATGCGCTGGCTGCGTACCTGGTAGCTGTGGGGCAGCCAGAGTCCCGCCATGCCGATGGCCACTTGGTCGGGCACGTCTTCGCGGTTCAGCGCGTCGATGGCCTGCAGAAGTTCCGCGTCGCTGTAGCCGTCTGCGCCCCAGAGGCGGCGCAGCGCTGCCAGCAAGTCCGCCACCGAACACGCTTGTCGGCACAGGGCCAGCTGTGCCGCAGAACACAACAGCGTGTAGTAGGCGTTGCGCAGGTCAGGCACCGAACGCGCCCTCCAGAATGCGGCGTACCAGCCACGGGTTGGCCACGCAGTCGATGACCAGATGGGTGCGTGGCGCCGGGCTGCGGTTGACCACCGCGTGCTCCTCGTCAGCGTTGAAGTACCAGAGCTCGCCTTCGCGCATGGGCACTTCCTGCCCCGCGACGAGGAAGTGCACATCCGGGTTGGTCCAGACCGGTGCATGCAGGCGCGCCTCGCCGCAGCCCAGGTGCAGGCCGTGGTCTCGGTGGGGCCTGATGTTGGCGCCGGCATGCAGCCGCATCAGCCGCACGGACTTGAGCGGACAGTCCAGCCGACCGAGCAGCCGCCGAATGGCAGGGCACGCGTCAAGCGCTGGCAGGTCGTCCCATTCCTGCGCAGGGTCCTGCAGGGCAAAGCCCTGGAGGACCGGGTGCGCATTGACATGCTGCTGCTGGCAGCGCAAGGGCGTCACATCCCACGCGCCCTCGTAGTCAGCGTGATTGACATGAGGCAGCCAGTTGTGCGCCATCAGGTGCGAGACCTCCTCCTGCAGCGCAGCGATGGGCACCGGGATATCAAGGCGTGAGGCCACTGGCCCGCGCAGCGTGTGCGTCTCGGCGGGCGGGGCCTCCAGAGCCATGGGCAGGCTCATGGCAGGGGCGCCCGATCAGACTCACACCGAGAGTGAGGCGCAGGCACGGGTCGCGCGATGGCTGGCATCGTGCCTTGCGACGACGCCAGCAGGGTCAGCATGCGTTCCACGCAGGCATCGATGGAGAGCAGATCGGTGCGCAGTGCCAGGTCAGGCGCAAGCGGCGGCTCGTAGGGCGAGTCAATGCCCGTCAGGTGCGCCAAGGCGCCACTGCGCGCCTTCTGGTACAGGCCCTTGGTGTCGCGCTGTTCCGCCACCGCGAGCGGCACGTTCACGAAGACCTCCAGGAAGTCGCCGGGGGTGAACAGTTCCCGCGCTGCCTGGCGCTCCGCGCGGAAGGGGGAGATGAATGCCACCAGCACCAGCATGCCCGCATCGACAAAGAGACGCGCCACCTCGGCCACTCGGCGCATGTTCTCCACGCGGTCCGCGTCCGAGAACCCCAGGTCCTTGCACAGGCCGCGCCGAATGTTGTCGCCGTCCAGAATGTAGGTGCGCTTTTGCGTGCGGTGAAGTGCTACCTCCAGCGCGTTGGCCAGCGTGGATTTGCCCGCGCCGGACAGGCCTGTGAACCATACGACCCGGCCCCGGTGCCCGGCCAGCAGCTCCCGGTCTTCACGGGCAACGGTAAATGACTGGGGGGCGATCACGGGTGGGCTTTGGTTGAAATCGTGGGGCGGCATGAAAGCGGGGATGGCATTGCGCGCATCGACAGGATGCGGGAGTGGTGGGTGACTATCTGCGAATCCTTTCAGGTACACAAGAAAAAAATGACGGGGTATGACTTGCGCGACAGATTCATGCCCCGACTACCCGTGCATTCCGCCCGACATGGCCCGCCAGCCAGTCCAGCCGTTGGCCCGGCCAGGGCACCGGAAGGGGCTGTGACCTATCATGGTTGGTTTTCCTGCTCCAAGCCCTCCCGTGACCGACACCACCGCCCCGTCACCCGCTACGCCTGCCGACGGCACCTACCTTGCCCGCGCCCTGCGCGAGCAGCGCATCAGCATCCGCGGAGCGCGCACGCACAACCTCAAGAACATCGACCTGGACATCCCGCGCAACCAGCTCGTGGTGATCACGGGGCTGTCGGGCTCGGGCAAATCGAGCCTGGCGTTCGACACGCTGTATGCCGAAGGGCAGCGGCGCTATGTGGAGAGCCTGTCGGCCTATGCGCGGCAGTTTCTGGGGCGCCTGGACAAGCCCGATGTGGACCTGATCGAGGGCCTGTCGCCCGCCATCAGCATCGAGCAGAAGGCCACCAGCCACAACCCGCGCTCCACCGTGGGCACGGTGACCGAGATCCACGACTACCTGCGTCTGCTGTACGCCCGCGCTGGTACGCCGTATTGCCCCGACCACAACCTGCCGCTGGCCGCGCAGACCGTGAGCCAGATGGTGGACGCCGTGCTGGCCCTGCCCGAAGACACCAAGCTCATGCTGCTGGCGCCCGTGGCGCGCGAGAAGAAGGGCGAGTTCACCGAGCTGTTTGCGCAGATGCAGGCGCTGGGCTACGTCCGCTTTCGGGTGGACGGCCAGATCTATGAGCACGAGAACCTGCCCGCGCTCAAGAAAACCGAGAAGCACAACATCGACGTGGTGATCGACCGCATCAAGGTGCGTGCCGACCTGCAGCAGCGCCTGGCCGAGAGCATCGAGTCGGTGCTGCGCGTGGGCGGGCACGAGGGCAATGGCCGCGTGCTGGCGCTGGAGATGGACACGGGGCAAGAGCACCTGTTCAGCAGCAAGTTTGCCTGCCCCGTCTGCAGCTATTCGCTGCCCGAGCTGGAGCCGCGCCTGTTCTCGTTCAACTCGCCCATGGGCGCGTGCCCCGCGTGTGACGGCATCGGCCAGCGCGATGTGTTTGACCCGGCGCGTGTGGTGGCCTTCCCCACGCTGAGCCTGGCCAGCGGCGCCATCAAGGGCTGGGACCGGCGCAACGGCTACTACTTTGCGATGCTGGAGAGCCTAGCCAAGCACTACGCGTTCGACATCGAGGCGCCGTTTGAATCGCTGCCCGCACCGGTGCAGCACGCCATCCTGCACGGCTCGGGCGAGGAAGAAATCGCCTTCAGCTACATCATGGACAGCGGCGCCTCCAAGGGCAAGGTGTATGCCAAGAAGCACCCGTTCGAGGGCATCATCCCCAACATGTCGCGGCGCTACCGCGAGACCGATTCGGTGGTGGTGCGCGAAGACCTGGCGCGCTTTCGCAGCACCCAGCCCTGCCCCGAATGCCACGGCACGCGCCTGCGCCGTGAAGCCCGCCACGTGCGGCTGGGCGAAGGCGAGCAGGCCCGCGCCATCTTTGAAGTGAGCCACGCCACACTGAACACCGCCCACACCTGGTTCAACGACCTGAAGCTCACCGGCGCCAAGGCCGAGATCGCCGACAAGGTGGTGCGCGAGATCGCCACGCGGCTGCAGTTCTTGAACGACGTGGGCCTGAGCTACCTGAGCCTGGACCGCAGCGCCGAGACCCTCTCTGGCGGCGAGGCGCAGCGCATCCGCCTCGCGTCACAAATCGGCTCGGGCCTCACGGGCGTGATGTACGTGCTGGACGAGCCCAGCATCGGCCTGCACCAGCGCGACAACGACCGCCTGATCGCCACCCTCAAACACCTGCGCGACATCGGCAACAGCGTGATCGTGGTCGAGCACGACGAAGACATGATGCGCGCCGCCGACCACGTGATCGACATGGGCCCCGGCGCGGGTGTGCACGGCGGGCGCGTGATGGCGCAGGGCACCTACGACGAAGTGCGTGGCAACACCCAGTCGCTCACGGGCCAGTACCTGTCGGGCGTGCGCTCGATTGCCGTGCCCCAGTGCCGCACGCCCTGGCTGCCGGTGCTGGAGCAGGCCGCGCCCGTGGTGGAGGCCAAGGCCAAGTCGCGCTTTCCGCAAACCGAGGCCAGCAAACGCCGCGCCGAGCGCATGGCTGAGCACCACGCGCGCCAGGGCGCCCTGCAGGCGCTGCGCGTGGCAGGCGCCACGGGCAACAACTTGAAGGGCGTCACAGTGGACTTCCCCGTGGGGCTGCTCACCTGCGTGACGGGCGTGTCTGGCTCGGGCAAGAGCACTCTGGTCAACGACACGCTGTACACCGCCGTGGCGCGCCAGCTGTACCGCGCGCACGAAGAGCCGGCCGCGCACGACGAGATCGTGGGCATCGAATACTTCGACAAGGTCATCAACGTGGACCAGAGCCCCATCGGCCG
Source organism: Acidovorax benzenivorans (assembly GCF_028680575.1). Classification (GTDB taxonomy): domain Bacteria; phylum Pseudomonadota; class Gammaproteobacteria; order Burkholderiales; family Burkholderiaceae_C; genus Acidovorax; species Acidovorax benzenivorans. Next base: position 481,608 of record NZ_JAPCKI010000001.1, read on the forward strand.
CACGCCACGCAGCAACCCGGCCACCTACACCGGGCTGTTCACGCCCATCCGCGAACTGATGGCCGAGGTGAACACCGCCAAGGAGCGTGGCTATGGCCCCGGGCGCTTTTCCTTCAACGTGGCGGGTGGCCGCTGCGAGGCCTGCCAGGGCGATGGCGTGGTGAAGGTGGAGATGCACTTTTTGCCCGACGTGTACGTGCCCTGCGACATCTGCCACGGCCAGCGCTACAACCGCGAGACGCTGGAAGTGCTGTGGAAGGGCAAGAACATCGCGCAGATTCTGGAGCTGACGGTGGAAGACGCCGCCGCCTTCTTCAAGGACGTTCCAACCATCGCGCGCAAGCTGCAGACGCTGCTGGACGTGGGCCTGTCGTACATCCGCCTGGGCCAGGCCGCCACCACGCTCTCAGGCGGCGAGGCGCAGCGCGTGAAGCTGGCGCAGGAGCTGAGCAAGCGCGACACCGGCCGTACGCTCTACATCCTGGACGAGCCCACCACCGGCCTGCACTTTGCCGACATTGACCTGCTGCTCAAGGTGCTGCACCAGCTGCGCGATGCGGGCAACACCATCGTCATCATCGAGCACAACCTCGACGTGATCAAAACCGCCGACTGGCTCATCGACATGGGGCCGGAGGGTGGTGCGGGCGGCGGCACCGTGGTGGGCGTGGGCACGCCCGAAGAACTGGCGGCCAACCCGGCCAGCCATACGGGGCGGTATCTGGCGCCCTACCTGAAAAAAGCGCCGGTCTGAGCGCAGCGGCCCGTCAGGGGGCCTTGCTCACAAACGCCACGGTCAGCCCTTTGGCCGTCACGGTGATGGGCCCTGGCTGCAGGCCCAGGCCGTCAAACACGGCCGTGTCCTGTGGGCGCAGCTGGTGCAGCGTGACCTCGCGCAGCGACTGTTCGGCCAGCAGGGGGCCGTAGGCGTTGAGCAGGTCTGTCACCTCCGGGCGCAGGCTGGGGAATTCCATGCGCCCCAGCTGGATCTGGTGGGCGCGCAGCGTGCGGTCGCTGGCCTCGTAGCGCAGCGCAAATTCCACATCCAGGCGGCCCTGGTGGCTGCGCCGCAGCGCCGGGCCGGCCACGTCCAGCGCCATGGCTGCGCCCAGGCGGTTCACTTCGGGCAACAGGCGCAGGTGGGGCGCCTGCACGCTCAGGTTGAACAGGCCTTGCACCGGCACGTTGCGCGGGAACTTGGGGTCCACCATGGCTTGCAGTTGCGCCAGGGGCACGGTGTAGCTGGGCTGGGCCAGTGCGCCTTGCGCCACCAGCAGCGCCGCGCCGCCCAGAGCGAGGCCACGGGTGGCGTGGGTCAGGAATCGTCTGCGATGCAGCATGGGCGCTCTCCGTCAAACCCGTTGTGACACCGTGGCGGTGAAAAGGTGCCCGGCGGCTTGCTGCAGGCGTTGTTACCAGAAGTTTGCAGATCTTGGGCGATAGCGCTGGTTTTGTATGTCTTGAGTGCTATCAAAATAGGTGCAACGGCAGGTGAGCCGTGCTCAGCGCCCCACCACCGACCAGCCCGCCCGCTGGTTGTTCTTGTCGTTCTCGTACTCCCACGCGGTGCCGCAGCGGTCACACACATAGCGGGTGATGGTGACGGAGCCGTCCTCACGGTCTTCCTTGCGGTTGCCGCGCTGCACCAGTTCGGCGTGGCCGGGCGCCTTGCGCCAGTTGCGCTGGATGCCCTGGCAGGGCTCGCACAGGGCCATGGGTTTGAGTTCGTTCTGTCGGGCCAGGTCTTTGGTCATGGGGTGTCAGCCGTCGTGGGCCGGTGTGGGTGGGTTTGTCTGCTGCGGGGCGGCTACTGTAAGGCACCTGCGGGTGCAAAGACACAGCGCGGTGGCTGAGTTTTAAGCCAAATTGGCCTCTGGCGCTTGATGGGTAAGCGCAACCAGCTATCAAATCAGGAGTATCTTCTCAACGGGCCACCAGTGCCTTGGCCATGCGGGCGTTGTGCAGCACCACGCCTGCACGCTCCACCTGCTGGCGCGCTTCCACCACAAAGCCCTGCGCGGCAAAAAAGGGCTCGGCGGTCAGGCTCACGCGGGCCTGCAGCTGGGCGATGCCACGCTGCTGAGCTTGCGCGTGGACGTGTGCCATCAGCGCCCGGGCCACGCCACGGCCTGCAAATGCCGGGGCCACAAAGAACATGTCGATGGTGCCGTTGGGCAGTAGATCTGCAAACCCGGCGATGGCACCACTGCCCAGCGCCTGCGCGATGAAGGGCTGGTTGGCCCGCATGCGCTCCGCCCACTGCGCCGCGTCATGGTGCTGCGGCGCCCAGGCGGCGAGTTGTTCGGCGGTGTAGTCCTTGCAAGCCAGGCCATGCACCGAGGCGTGGAAGACGGCGCGCAACGCGGGTTCGTCGCCGGGGCGAAAGTTGCGGATGTGGATGGACGGCATGGCGAGCAAGCTGTACAGAAAAAGGCCGCGATGGTGCCACAGCCCTGCGCGGTTGGAGAAAACGTCAGCCCGCCGCCATGCGCAGCCTGCGCGCCGCGTCTTCGTCGCGCGCGTCGTCAATCTCGCGCAGCACGGCCTGCATGTCCACATCGGCATGTGTGGGCGCATAGATGCCGGTGAGCGGCGTCTCGTTGCTCAACAGCCCGCTCTGGTACAGGCTCCAGATCTCGGGGCCGTACTGGGTGGTGCGCAGCTCGGGCGCGAACTGGCCGAAGAAGTCGCGCAGGTTGGCCACATCGCGCAGCAGCATGCGCTGGGCGTGGTTGTTGCCCGCAGCGTCCACGGCCTGGGGCAGGTCGATGATGACGGGGCCATCGTGGCCCCCTTCGCCTTCTGCACCATCCACCCCGCCAGCGCCCGGCAGGTATGCCAGCAGGATGTTGAATTCCGACAAGTCGCCATGCACCACACCCGCACACAACATGCGCACCACCTCGGCCACCAGCGTGGCGTGGTGGGTGCGCGCGTCTTCGGGCGTAAAGCTCACATCGTTCAGGCGCGGGGCCGCGTCGCCGTGGGCGTCGGTCACCAGCTCCATCAGCAACACGCCGTCGTGAAAGTTGTAGGGCTGCGGAACACGCACGCCGGCGGCGGCCAGGCGGTAGAGCGCATCGACCTCGGCGCTTTGCCAGGCGGCCTCTTGCTCCTGCCGACCAAACTTGCTGCCCTTGGCCATGGCGCGGGCCGAGCGCGAGTTCTTGACCTTGCGGTTCTCGGTGTAGTCCACAGCCTGCCGAAAGCTGCGGTGGGTGGCCTCTTTGTAGATCTTGGCACAACGGGTTTCATCACCGCAGCGCACCACATAGACCATGGCCTCTTTGCCGCTCATGAGTTGCCGAACCACGGTGTCGATCAGGCCTTCCTCGATGAGGGATTGGAGGCGCGGGGGAGCTTTCATGCGGGGCAGTGGCGAGCAAAGGAAGCGCTGATTGTCGTTCCCTCACGCCTTGCCCCTACTCCCTGCTGCCGGTTACCTGCTCCCCTCGGCGGTTTCCACCGCCTTGACGCCCAGCATCGCTTCGCGCAGTTTCCAGTCGGCCGGGGCCGCGTTGAGCCAGATGCCGGCCAGCGCGTTGAAGAACTCCGGCTCCTTGAAAGGCTCGCCCGACACCTTGCCCTTGACCGTGACCACCGTGCCTTTGCCCGGCACCCAGTCGAGGATGATCTGGTCGCCCGCATCCAGGCGCTTGTACTCGGTGAACAGCTCGGACATGCGCCACATGGACGACATCAGCCGCGCGGCGGAGGCCTTGTCCAGGTTGTCCTGGATGCCCCGGGCGAAGAGCTTGCCCAGCTCGTCGGACTTGACCTCGCGCAGCATCACGAGCTGGATGCGCCGGGCTTCGGTGGGGCTCTGCATGTCCACAAAATGGTGTGCGGGCTTTTCGAGGTACAGACCGGCCTGGTAGACCTGGAACACGGCGCGGTAGCGGGTGCCCGCGCCGTTCAATACCAGGGTACGGCCACCGACCTGCGCCTTGGCGGGGAAGGTGAATGCGGGCACAACCACCTTCACGGGCGCTTCGGTTTGGGCCTGGGCCAGGGCAGCGGCGCCGACGGCGAAAAGGGATACCAAAAACCAACGAATAAGCTGCATTGAGCCTCCGGCAACAGTCACTCTGATCAAGTGCTTTCATGCTAAGGAGATGTGCTCTACAGCGGGATACCGCTTGTACATTGTTTGCAAACCCAGCGCAGGCGGCGGGGCCTGCCCAGGCTCAACGCAAGCCGCGCAGCCGCAAATGCGCTGCGCCCTCCCAGTCCACTGGCAGCTGGTGCTTGGCCTGCAGGTAGTGGTGGGTGAACACGTCCAGGTACGCCTCCAGCGCCTGCGCAGCGCGCAGCTCGCCCGCCAGCTCCAGGCACAGCGCGCCGACCTCGGAGGTGCAGAAATGGTCCATGCGGGTAGACCGGCGCAGGTGGTAGCGCGAGAGTTGCTCGGGCTGCAGGCTCAGCACGGGCAGGTGGTTGAGGTAGGGGCTCTTGCGGAACATCTTGCGCGCCTCGGGCCAGGTGGCATCGAGCAGCACAAACAGCGGGCGTTTGCCTTCTGCCGTGGCCACCTGAGTGACCACGCGCTCGGGCGCCACGAACTCGCCGGGGAACACCACATACGGCTGCCACTGCGGGTCGGCCAGCAGCGCGAGCAGGTCGGGGTGCACCTCGGTGCGCGCCCAGCCAAAGGCATAGGTGTCGGCCACCACATCGGCAATCAGCCAGCCGGTGTTGCTGGGCTTGAGGGGCTCGATGTCGGCCATCAGCAAACACATGCCTGCACGTGTGGGCAGCACGGGGCGCAGTGCGCACATGCAGTGGCTGGGCACCAGGCGGCAGTCAGCGCAGCGCTCGCCTTTGGGGCCGCCGCGTGCCAGAAAGGGCTTGGCGCTGCGGGCCAGGCGCTCGGCGCGCAGGCGCGACACCGCGTGCGGCGGAATCGGCGCGTTTGGCGCGTTTGGCGCGACAGGGGCGCTCACTGTTCGCCCGCCTGCTCCAGCGCAAACAGTGGCAGCTCGGCCTTGCGGCTGAGCCACACGCCGCCGCCCAGTTCGATGGCGCCTTCGCGCAGGCCGCGCCGATACAGCTCGGCGCGGTGGCGGAACACGCGGTTGTCGGTGATCTCTTCGTCGATGATGTCGCGTTCAAAATCCTCGCGCGACACCGCCTCGACATACAGCGCGCCTTTCGTCAGACGGCCCAGGTTGAGCAGCGCGGCCTTCAGGTCTGGCGGACTCAGGTAGGGCAGCACGCCCTGGCAGATGACCAGGTCAAACGGCTCATCGGCCGCATAGTCCACCACCGAACCCTGCTGCCACCCGAAGCGCTCGCACAGGTAGGGGCTGAACTCCACGCCCTGGTAGCTGGCCTGCGGAAAATGCTGCGCCACGATGCCCTTCCACAACCCGATGCCGCAGCCCACGTCCAGCACGCGCGACACCGGCACGCGCAGGTACTTGAGGTAGCTGCACACAAAGGTGCCCAGGCGCTCCATGTGCGCTGGGTCCACCACGCTGGTCTTTTTGTCGAAGTAAAAGCGCTGGTAGTAGGCCTCGTCAAAAGTGGTGGCGCTGGCGGATTTCAATGGCGGGTCCTGGTGTCTTTGGGGGGATGCACACCACCTGATGGGTGGTGGAGCGAAGCCGCCAAGTATCCACCACAGGTTCTCACACACGACTCAAACAGCACGCAACCAGCACGCTGCGTTAGGCTGTCGCCATGGATTCGCTGATCTCCGCCGCTGCCCGCGCGCTGGCCGCAGGCGATGCACTGGCCGCCCTGCAGCGCGTGGCCCTGCGCGACGACCCTCCGGCCCTGGCCCTGCGTGGCATTGCCATGGCCCAACTGGGCGAGCACCCGCGCGCCCGTGAGCTGCTGCGCCGCGCCGCACGGGGTTTTGGCGCGCACGAGCCCGTGGCCCGCGCGCGCTGCGTAGTGGCCGAGGCCGAGGTGGCGCTGGCCATGCGGGACCTGGGCGAGCAGGCGCACGCGCTGATGGCTGCCGTCGCCACGCTGCAAGTCCACGGTGACGTTGCCAACGCACTGCAGGCACGGCTGGTGGCAGCGCGCAAGCTGATTTTGCTAGGCAGGCTGAACGAAGCCACCGCTGCGCTGGCAGGCGCTCCAACCACCGGCGCGACAACGCGACTGCCCCCTTCGCTGATCGCCGTGGCCGAGCTTGCCGCGGCAGAACTGGCCCTGCGCTCGCTGCACATCGGCACTGCCCGCTTGGCCCTGCAGCGCGCGCAACAGGCTGCGGCCCAGTCGGGCGTGCCCGCGCTGCTGGCCGAGGTGGCCCAGGCGCACGCGCTGCTCACCCAGCCCGCCGCGTGCTGCCTTGCGAGCGGCGCCGAACACATGCTGCCGCTGGACGACGTGGCCGCGCTGCTTGCGTCCCCCACGCTGGTGGTGGATGCCTGCCGCCACGGCGTGCGCGCGGGCGACGTGTGGGAGCCGCTGGCGCGCCGCCCGGTGCTGTTTGCGCTGGTGCGCGCGCTGGCCACCGCCTGGCCGGGCGATGTGGATCGCGAGGCATTGATCGCCAACGTGTTTCGCACCCGCCACCCCGACGAAACCCACCGCGCCCGCCTGCGGGTGGAGATCGGCCGCCTGCGCAAGCTCATCGCGCCGCTGGCGAACGTGGAGGCCACCGCACGCGGCTTTGTGCTGCGGCCCCACGGTGGGCGCGATGTGGCCGTGCTGGCACCGCCTGTGGAGGGCGAGCAGGGCGCACTGCTGGCGCTGCTGGCGGACGGCGCAGCGTGGTCCACATCGGCCCTGGCGCTGGCCTTGGGCGACAGCCAGCGCACCGTGCAGCGCGCGCTGGCCGATCTGGAAGCCGCCGACCGCGTGCGCGCCATCGGCAACGCGCGGGCTCGCCGCTGGCTGGCTGCGCCGCTGGTGGGATTCACGACGATCTTGTTACTCCCCACGGCGCAGCCAATTCCATAAAGTGGCCTCACCGCCCAACGCACAGCGCCTTTTGCCGTGCACCGGCACCCCACCAGGAGTGACAGAGATGACCACCGCCACCCACACCGCCACCCGCGACACCGCCTGCAGCAGCGACATGGACGACACCCCGCCCTCCAGCAAACACTTGCCCATCGCGGCCCGCCAGCCTGCCGATGTGGTGCGCGAATACGGACCGTTCGGCGCGGCCAGCGCCATCCACGGCGTGACCCACGACGGCCAGCGCGTGTGGGCCGCCACGGGCGAACAGCTGGTGGGTTTCGACCCCGCCAGCGGCGCTACCACGCACACGCTCAACGTGATCTGCGACGCAGGCACCGCGTTTGACGGCACATACCTCTATCAGATCGCCGAATCGCGCATCGACAAGATCGACCCCGCCACGGGCAAAGTGCTGGCCACCATCCCCGCACCGGGCGGTGGCAACGATTCAGGCCTGACCTGGGCCGAGGGCAGCCTGTGGGTGGGCCAGTACCGCGACCGCAAGATCCACCAGATCGACCCGGCCACGGGCGCCATCCGCCGCACCATCGAGTCGAACCGTTTCGTGACCGGTGTGACCTGGGTGGACGGCGAGCTGTGGCACGGCACCTGGGAGGGCGAAGAAAGCACCCTGCGCCACATCGACTCCACGAGCGGCGCCGTGCTGCAGCAGCTGGACATGCCGCAGGGCATGGGCGTGAGCGGCCTCGAATCCGACGGCGCAGACCTTTTCTACTGCGGGGGCGGCGGCAGCGGCAAGGTCCGCGCGGTGCGCCGACCCAAGGCGCACCGCGCCTGAGAGGGTGTGAACGAACCCGCCATGCCCGCTCGGCCAAGCCGGTTTCATTCACACCTTCTGAACCTGTTGAGCAACGCGGCGCCCGCCGCACCCACCACCCCCCTTGCCACCACAGGCCCTGCGCGCATCAAGCGATGCCGCAGGCCAGGGACAGGTGCGCCTGCCATCGCCCCAATTCATCCATCCACCAAACCACACCACCACCTCACCAAGGAGCACACCCATGAACGCACCCACCCCCCACCCCGTGGTATCCGCCGACCAATGGCTGGCCCAGCGCCACAGCCTGTTGGCCCGCGAGAAGGCGCTGACCCGCCTGCGCGACGAGGTCGCCGCGCAGCGCCGCGCGCTGCCCTGGACCCGCGTGGACAAGCACTACACGTTTGACACGCTCCAGGGCCCACGCGCCCTGGCCGACCTCTTCGACGGCCGAAGCCAGCTGCTGGTGCAGCATTTCATGTTCGGCCCGGGGTGGGAGCAAGGCTGCCCCAGCTGCTCCTTCATGGCCGACCACCTGGGCGGCATGGAGCTGCACCTGCAACACCGCGACGTGTCGGTGCTCGCCATCTCGCGTGCGCCGCTGGCCGAGATCGAGCGCTTTCGCCAGCGCATGGGCTGGCAGTTCCGCTGGGCGTCATCGCACGGCAGCGACTTCAACCACGACTTCGCCGTGAGCTTCACGCCCGAGCAGCGTGCGCGCGGCAACGGTGAGGTGCTCTACAACTACGGCATGCGGCCGTTCCCCGCCGATGAGGCACCGGGCATCAGCGTGTTTGTGCTGAGCGATGCGGGCGAGGTGTTCCACACCTACTCCACCTTCGGGCGCGGCGTTGAAGCCATGATGGGCACCTACCAGTTGCTGGACCTGACGCCAAAGGGGCGCCACGAAACCAACCCGGCCTACCCCATGGATTGGGTGCGCCACCACGACCGCTACGCGTCTGCGCAGCCACCGGCCGGTTCTGCTGCTTTGCCCGCTGTGCATGTACCTCAGGCCTCCCCATCCCACCCTGCGCCGGGTGCGTGCTGCGCTGCACGGGGCTGAACACCGCACCACCACCACCATGGACACCCTCTGGCCTTGGCTCGCCATCGCCGCCATGGGCGCGCTGCACGGGCTCAACCCCCTCACCGGCTGGGGGCTGGCCATCGTCTGGAGCCTGCGTGCACACGACCGCAGCATGCCGCTGTGCGCGCTGCTGCCCATGGCCGCCGGGCACTTGGCCTCGGTGGCACTGATGGCTGCGGCGGTGGTGTGGGGCCTGTCGCTGTCCCGGCCTGTGCTGTTGGCCGCGGCGGGTGGCTTGTGTGGGGCCGTGGTTCTGGTGTGGGCCTTTGCGCACCGGAGGGGCCTGGCTCTGCATCGGCTGCGCAAGCCTGCCGGCCCGGTGGGCATGGCGTTTTGGTCGTTGGGCGTGTCTACCGCACACGGCGCGGGGCTGGCACTGGTGCCCGCGCTGGCACCGCTGTGCCTGGGCGATGGTGCCGTAGGGGCTGGGGCATCAGGGGGTGTTGCGCCCTTCACACCCTTGCTGCAGGCGCTGGCCGCGCTGGGTGTTCATACCCTGGCGATGCTGGCCGCCACTGGGGCCATGGCCGCCACCGCATGCCACGGCGTGCAGCGGGCCACGCGCTGGCTGCAACGCCACAGGTGCCGTGCCAGCCGCCCAGCCCGCTGATCACGCCTTTGGGGGGCGGTGCAGCGCACAGAGCTTGTTGCCGTCCGGGTCGCGCAGGTACGCCAGGTACAGCTTGCTGCCGGGGCCTTCGCGCCAGCCCGGTGGGTCTTCGCACGTAGTGCCCCCGTTGGCGACACCCGCCGCATGAAACGCGTCGGCCTGCTCGGGCGACTGCATGGCAAAACCGATGGTGCCGCCATTGGCAAAGGTGGCGGCCTCGCCATTGATGGGGGTGCTGATACTGAAGGTGCCAGTGGGGCTGCGATAGAAGTAGCGGTTCTTGTTGGCGACGCCAGCGGGCACACCGATGGTGCCGAGCAGCGCGTCGTAAAACTTCTTCGACACTTCCAGGTCGTTCACACCGACCATCACATGACTGAACATATTGCTTGTCTCCGTTGTGCCCCGGTGGGGCGGGTTGTGGGCTGGGCGATGTTACTTGCTGGTAAATGGCCGCAAGGCGCCTCGGTCAACGCCTCGGCATCTCGCGCACGGGCAGCGTGGCATGATTTAACGTAAAAATGGCCTCTAGCGCTTATCCGATAAGCGCTAATAGCTATCAAATGCAGAGCGTTGTCGGTTTGCCGCTCAACCCCCATCCCCCACACCATGCTGCCATCCACACCTGCCGAACACTTCGCCGCCGTGCCGCTCAACAAGGCGTACCGCCTGCTCAACCACGGCCCCACGGTGCTGGTGTCGGCAGAACACGCAGGCCAGCACAACGTGATGGCCGCATCGTGGGCCTGCGCGCTGGACTTTGCGCCGCCCAAGGTGACCGTGGTGCTCGACAAAGCCACGCGCACCCGCGAGCTGGTCGAAGCCAGCGGCATGTTCGCGCTGCAACTGCCCACCGTGCCCATGGCCGCCATGACCGTGGCGATTGGCACCGACAGCGCCAAGACCCACCCGGGCAAGCTGCAGCAGCACGGCGTGGAGCTGTTCTACGCGCCCGGCCACGCCGCCGCCCCGCTGGTGCAAGGCTGCGCCGCCTGGCTGCTGTGCCGCGTGGTCCCCGAGCCGCACAACCAGCAGACCTACGACCTCTTCATCGGTGAAGTGATAGCCGCCTGGGCGGACGACCGCGTGTTCCGCAACGGGCACTGGGAGTTCGACACCGCGCCCGATGCACTGCGCACGCTGCACTACGTGGCGGGTGGGCAGTTTTATGCGACGGGGGCGTCGGTGCGGGTGTAGGGGCCCGTGCCAATGCACGGGGAGCCGCGGTGATGTTGCAGAGCAGCAGCTGCCGTCACGGTGCGGGCTGGTGCCGTTAAGACTGACTCCACGGCAGGCAGCGTCTACCCCGGCACAGGCATCGCGTAGCGCGTGCCGTGCTTTGCATCACTCCCCATCCGAAATCCCCACCTGCTTGAGATCCGCAAATTTGGCCGCCATCGTCGGGTTGCCGCGTGTCAGCTTCTTGATCGTGAGGTCTTCGGCCTTGTCGTTGGCCAGGCGCAGGTTGTTGGCCGACTTGTGCAGCGCCTCCTTGGTTTTCTCCAGGTCCTTGATGGCCTCGTCAATGCGCTTGACCGCCTCCTCGAACCCATCCGAAGCCAGCCGCCAGTTGCGCCCAAAGGCGCCCTTGAACTCCTCCAGCTGCGATTCAAACTTGGTGATGTCAAGGTTCTGCGCCTTCACCAGCGCCAGCTCCGACTTGTACTGCAGCGACTTCATGGAGGCGTTGCGCAGCAGCGTGATGATGGGGATGAAGAACTGCGGCCGCACCACATACATCTTGGGGTAGCGGTAAAACATGTCCACGATGCCGGTGTTGTACAGCTCGCTCTCGGGCTCCAGCAGCGACACCAGCACCGCGTACTCGCAGCCCTTTTCGTTGCGGTCCTTGTCCAGTTCTTTCAAAAAGTCTTCATTGCGCTTTTTGGTGGCCGTCTCGTCGTTCTCGTTCTTCATCTCGAACATGATCGAGACGATCTCGTTGCCCGCCTCATCCGCATCGCGAAAGATGTAGTCGCCCTTGCTGCCGCTGCGTGCGTCGTTGTCCTTCTCAAAGTACGCGCGGGGAAACGCCGTGGCGCGGATGCGGTTGAACTCCGTCTCGCAGTGCTGCTCCAGCGTCTCGCCCACCATCTTGGTGGACAGGCGCGCCTTCATGTCCCGCAGCCGCGCAATCTCGCCGTCGCGGTCGCGCAACTGCAAGGCGTACTGCTCCTTGATGGCGGCCTCCTCCAGCTGCTTCTTCACCACCACCAGGTTCAGATCGTTCTTGAATTCATCGCGCTCGCGGGCCACCACCGTGACCGCCTCGGACACCGCCAGCCTGCGTGTCACCTCGCCCGCCTCCAGCTGCGATTTCAGCTGCTGGATCTCGGAGTCCTTTTTGGCGGCTACGCCCTGCAGCTCCTGTGCCAACCGGGCCTCCGCCAGCAGCGCCGCTGTTTGCTGCGCTTGCCGCGCCCGCTCCAGTTCATTGGCCATGGCATCGCGCTGCTTTTCCACCGCGCTCAGCGCCTGCGCCACCGCCAGATCAAGCTCCACCGCGCTCGCACCCAGCTGGGCCTTCAGGCCTTGAATCTCGGAGTCTTTGGCGGCCGCCGACTTCTGCAGCTCATTGGCCACCTGGGCCTGCGCCAGCGCTACCGCGTTGCGCTTGTCTTGCTCGGCCAGCTCCAGCCGCTCGTGCAACTGCGCGTTGAAATCCGCATCGCGCACCTGCTTGAGGATGTCGGCATAGCCGGTTTCGTCCACCTTGAACGCCTTGTTGCAGTGAGGGCAGATGATGTCGTGCATGGCGGTTACTGTGTGTCTTGTTCGTGTTTAGTGGGTAGGGGAGCATAGCGGGCAGGAGCGTGCGCGGACGGAGCCTGTCGCAGCCTCGCGGAGCGCTTCAGCAGGCTCAGCGTGAACGATTCAAGTGGATTCATGCCGCCTCAGCCGCAGGTCTGCGGCGGCAGTTCTTGTATCGCCCCCATCTTGCTGATGACCAGCTCAATGAAAGCCGACACCGCCAAGGGCAGGTAGCGCCTGCTGGGGTAGACCATGTGCACGCCATGCCCCTGCCGGTGGTACTGCGGGAGCACGGGCACGAGCAGGCCCGCACGCAAATCGCGCTGCGTCAGCGTGGAGGGCAGCAGCGCAATGCCCAAGCCCGCCAGCGCGGCTTTGCGCAAGGCCTGCGCCGTGTTGCCGCTGAACCGGCCTGACACCTGCACCTCGGCCGGTGCGCCCTCCGGCCCTGTCACGCGCCAGGTGGCTTTGCCGCTGGGATGGCCGAACACCAGGCAGTCGTGGCCCACCAGGTCTTGCAACGTGGCCGGAACACCCCGGCGTGCGATGTAGGCCGGGCTGGCCACCAGACAGTCGGTACCCGCGTCCAGCACCTTGCGGGCAAAAAGGCTTGAGTCCTCCAACATGCCGCCGCGAAGGGCCACGTCGATCCGGTCTGCAATCAGGTCGGCGCGGCCGTCGCTCAGCACAAAGTCCACCCGCACTTTGGGATGTGCCTCTAGAAACTCCGTCAGCCACTCCATCGCAAAGAAATCAAAAAAATCAGCCGGGGCCGCCACCCGCACCAGGCCGCTGGGCTCCTGGTTCACCGCCAGCAGCTCCTCGCCCGCATCCATCAGCCCCTCTACCGCGCCGCTGCAACGCTCCAGAAACACCTGGCCCGCGCTGGTGAGCGTGAGGTGGCGGGTCGAGCGCTGCATCAGCCGGGTGCCCAGCTGCGCTTCCAGCTGCTGCACCCGGCGGCTCAGGGTGTTGGGCGGCACGCCCAGGCGGCGCGAGGCCTCGGCAAAGCTGCCGCAGCGCACCACCTGCACAAAGATGGCCACGTCGTTCAGATCCAGCATCGTCGCGCCAATTCATTCAATTAATGGACGAGTGCAATCATATTGCGCTATCTAGTCAATTAATCGCTGAATTTTTAAGCTGCAGGCATCAGTTCAACACCTCCAAGGTTCTCTGTATGTCTGCACCCGCCACCGCCCCACGCGCCATCACCCACCGCACCCGTGGCACCCCGCACGGCCCCATCACCCGCCTCATGAGCCCTGGGGACCTGGGCCAGGTGCTCAAGCCCTTCATCTTTTTGGATCGGGTGCACTTTCAGCCCGGCGCAGCGCAGCAGGGCTTTGGCATGCACCCCCACTCGGGCATCGCCACGGTCACGTTCTTGTCGGAAGGCGATGTGCGCTACGAAGACAGCACCGGCCAAGCGGGCCTGCTGCCTGCGGGTGGCGTCGAATGGATGCGTGCTGGCAACGGCGTGTGGCACACCGGTGCCCCCGTGGGCGACACGCCGGGCCGGGGCTTTCAGCTGTGGGTGGCCCTGCCCGCCGCGCTGGAAAACGCCCCCGCCCACAGCCAGTACCTCGCCCCCGAACTGGTGCCCCAGGTGGGCCCGGTGCGGGTGCTGCTGGGCGAGTACGGCGCAGCACACAGCCCCGTGGCAGCGCCCGAGGGCATGACCTATCTGGCCGTGCAGTTGGCCCAGGGCGAGCGCTGGACCTACACCCCGCCCCCAGGCCACACCGTGGCGTGGGTGGCCGTGGCCAGCGGCGCGCTGACGGCGGACGAAGCCATTGCCGCTGGCGAGCTGGTGGCGTTTGAGCCCTCCGGCCAAAGCATCGACTTTGTGGCCACCGAAACCACCAGCTTCGTGTTGGGCTCTGCCGTGCCGCATCCGCACGAGCTGGTCATGGGGACTTACTCGGTGCACACCAGCCAGGCGGCGCTGCAGCAGGGCACCGCAGAAATCCGGCGCATTGCAGGGCAACTGCGCCAAGCCGGGCGGCTGGGTTAATCCCTTTCAGATCCCTCTCCGCATTCGACTTTTCACCGTTCCCCTTCCCTCCACCCACTTCACTCATTGACCAAGGAAATCATCATGAACATCGGCATCATCGGCTCTGGCGCACTCGGCTCTAACGTGGCGCGCGCATTGGCCAGCAAAGGCCTGGCGGCCACCCTCTCCACCCGGCGCGGGCCGGAATCACTGGCCGCGCTGGTGGCTGAGCTGGGCCCCACCATCAAGGCGGGCACCGTGGCAGAGGCTGCCGCCGCAGACATCGTGCTCATCGCCGTGCGCTGGGAAGACCTGGGCCAGGCGCTTGGCAGCCTGCCCGCCTGGAACGGCCGCATCGTCATCGACGGCACCAACCCCGTGGAATTTCTCGACCCCAACTCGCCCGCCGCCAAAGACCCCAGCAACCCGCTGGCGGCCTACGGCATCAAGGCCATCGACCTGGGCGGGCGCTCGTCCAGCGAAGTGTTCAGCGAATTCGTGCCCGGCGCCCGCGTGGTCAAGGCGTTCAACCACCTGGATGTGAACGTGCTGGCCCAGCCCCAAGTCTCTGGCGGCCAACGCGCCATGTTCTACGCAGGCGACGACGCAGCAGCCAAGGCCGAAGTGCGCAAGGTGCTGGACGCCATCGGCTACTTCCCGGTCGACCTGGGCACACTGGCCGTGGGCGGCCGTTTGTCAGAGCTGCCGTTTGGCGCTCTGTCGAGCACGCAGTTCATCAAGATCTGAGTACGGGGCGCCTGCCAGGGCGCTTTGACGGCCCCGGACGCAGCTTGCTCAATGCAAAGGGCCTGGAGCTTGCGGGAGTCACCCCATCGCACCGCCCACAGCACCGCTGGGTGCGCTGCAAACCGAGGCGGAGCAGGGGCTGCTGCGCATGCCTCCCGCTGAATGTAGAGCCAGATTGCCCTCCAGCGCTTTATGGATCAACGCTAGTAGCTATTAAAAACGAAGCATCTTCGATTGCCGCACTCGCGTTTTGAACCAATTTTCGTCGATATTCACCGCACAAAATGCGGTGAATACTCTGCATAATCGCCGCATGCGCCACCACCGCCCCACCCGCACGCCCCGCTACATCTGGCAGTTGCCCGATTGGCCGCACCTTGCTTTTGACGCAGCCGCCCTGGCCGCACCACTGGCTCAGGTGCACCGCGCACAAGGCATGCTGGCCGGGCGCATGGCAGAGCTGGGGCTGGCGCAGCGCGACCAGGCCACCCTGCAGGTGCTGACACAAGAAGTCATCACCACCAGCGCCATTGAAGGCGAGCGGCTGGACCTGGACGCCGTGCGCTCATCCGTGGCCCGCAAGCTGGGCCTCGACATTGGGGCGCTGGCGCCCAGCGACCGACACGTGGACGGCGTGGTGGACGTGGTGCTGGACGCCACCCGCAACTTTGACCAGCCCCTGACCCCCGAGCGCCTGTTTGGCTGGCACGCGGCGCTGTTCCCCACCGGCTACAGCGGGCGCATGCGCATCACCGTGGCCGCATGGCGCACCGATGCCAGTGGCCCCATGCAAGTGGTGTCCGGCCCTGTCGGGCGGGAGAAGGTGCACTTTGAAGCCCCGCCCGCCGCCACCCTGCCCGCGCAAACCCAGGCCTTTTTCGACTGGTTTGAAGCCGCTCCAGCGGGCGACGCCATCATCAAAGCAGGGCTGGCCCACCTGTGGCTGGTCACCCTGCACCCGTTTGACGACGGCAACGGCCGCCTGAGCCGCGCCGTGGGCGACATGGCCCTGGCCCGCGCGGAAGGAACGCATCAACGCTTTTACAGCTTCAGCGCCCAAATACAGCGCGAGCGCAAAGACTATTACGACCAGCTGGAGGCCACCCAAAAAGGCCCCCTGGACGTGACCCCGTGGCTGCATTGGTTTCTGGGCTGCCTGCTGCGCGCCGTGCAGGGCGCAGACGCCACGCTGGCAGGCGTGCTGGACAAAGCCCAGTTCTGGCAGCGCTGGGCAGGCACGCCCATGAACGCGCGGCAAACGCTGGTGCTGAACCGCGTGCTGGACGGCATGGAAGGCAAGCTGACCAACGCCAAGTGGGCGGCGATGGGCAAATGCTCTGCGGATACGGCGCTGCGGGACATCAACGACCTGTTAACCCTGGGTGCGCTAGCGCGGCAGGGAGGTGGTGGGCGGAATACCGCCTACATTTTGATCAAATAGGCGGATAGCGCTTTATCCATAGCACAGGCAGCTATCAAAAGCGCAGCAAAATCCACTTGCGCATCTGCGTTTGAGCCGTATTGCGGCACTATTCACCGCACAAAATGCGGCGATTAAAAACAGCGCACCGACCTGACGGCAACGCCGCAGGCCAGCCCCCACCACCTACCTCAGCACCTACCCCTGCGCATACCGCGCCAGCCGCTGCGCCAGCGTGCCGGTGTGCAGCTCAAACAGGTGGTTGTCAAAGTCGTAGAAGTACAGCGACTGCCCCTCGCCCTCCACCCGTGGGCGGGGCGGCTTCACTTCTGCCCCCAGCGCCCGCAGCCGCGCCTCGCAGGCGGGCAGGTCTTCGTCAGCTACTGCAAAGGCGACATGGCGGTAAGTGCGATCGGCAGGTGGCTCACCCTCCATGAACGCCAGCCACAGGCCGCCCAGCAGCACAAACTTTTCGCGCGAGAGGGAGAAGTTGCGGCCCTGGCTGTCGTACACCGCTTGCCCGCCTAGGGCTTCGCAGAACAGGCGGGCGGTGCGGTCTACGTCGCGCACGATGAAGGTGAGGTGGCTGAGGCCGAGGGTGGGAGCGGTTGCCATGGGGGGAGCCTGTGCTCATCAATGTGCTAAGGGGTGGGTTGTAGCGTATTAGCGCCGCCTCTGGGGCATGCAGGGCGACCGCATCGAAAAATGAACCGAAAAAAGTAACTTAACTTATTGTCAATATTCACTTTTCGGTAAAAAATCTAAAAACACAAAATATACCGAAATGCTCGAACTCAGCCCTGCCATCACCCGCCAGTACATCGACGCCATTGCCGTGTTTGACGCGCTGGCCGAAGCCACCGAAGAAGCCGCCCAGGTGCGCGGCGGCATGTACTGGCACGCGGGGCCAGCGTCGTCGCCGCAAGCGCAATACCTGGTGCGTACCTCGCCCGCCGGGGCCGAAACCAGTCTGGGGCCCCGCACCCCCGAGACACAGGCCATCTACGACAAATTCATGCAAAGAAAGCAGGCCAGCACCGAACGGCTCACCGGCCTGAAAGCCGCGCTAGACCAGCAACAGCGCATGAACCGCGCCCTGCGGGTCGGCAGGGTAGACCCGCTGGTGGTGGCACTGCTCGACCGCCTGGCCAGCACCCGCCTCAGCGAGCACTTTCGGGTGGTGGGCACCCACGCCCTCTACGCCTACGAAACCGCAGCCGGGGTGCGACTGGACGCTGATGCACTCGCTACGCGTGATATCGACTTGCTGTGGGACAGCCGCAAACGCATCATCTTTTCTACCCAGCTCGCCCGGTTGGACAGCTCCATGCTGGGTGTGCTCAAAAAAGTAGACCCCACCTTTCGCATCAGGCAAAGCCAAAAGTTCACCGCCGTCAACAAAGACGGCTTTGAGGTGGACATCATCCGCCGCGAGCGCACCGATGACGACCCCCACCCCATCAAGCTCAGCGACGCCGACGAAGACTTCTGGGTAGCCCAGGCCCGCCGCGCCAGCGTGCTGCTGGACTCACCGGGGTTCTCTGCCGTCATCGTCGCCACCAACGGCACCATGGCCCGCATGCACACCGTGCACCCGGCTACGTTTGTGGCGTTCAAGCGGTGGATGGCAGAGCAACCCGACCGCGACCCGCTGAAGCGGCGGCGGGATGTGTTGCAGGCCGATGCGGTGCAGGTGCTGTTAGACCAGTATTTGCCGCAGGTTTAAGCAATTGGCGGCTGGCGCTTATGGAATATGCGTAGGCAGCTATAAAAAAATGAGCACCAAGACACACCACACCTTTGAAACGCCAGAACAGCTCCACGCATGGCTGCAGGCCCACCACGCCAGCGAGACAGAGCTGTGGGTGCGCATCTTCAAAAAGGCCACCGGCCAGCCCAGCGTGACGTGGGACGACTGCGTGGGGGCCGCCATCGCCTGGGGGGGATCGACGGGATACGCAAGAGCTTGGACGACACCGCGTTCTTGCAGCGCCTGACACCCCGCCGCGCACGATCCAACTGGTCGCAAAAGAACGTGCAGCATGCCGAGCGGCTGATCGCGCAAGGGCACATGCAGGCCGCTGGCCTGGCGCAGGTAGAGGCCGCGCGCAGCGACGGGCGCTGGGCCGCCGCCTACGCCGGCAGCGCCACCATGGAGATACCCGAAGACTTTTTGGCGGCGCTGCAAAAAGACCCGGTTGCCCACGCTTTTTACGCCACGCTCAAACGCCAGAGCCTGTTCACCATCTACCACCGGTTACAGAGTCCCAAGCGGGCGGAGACGCGGGAGAAGCGGATGGCGGAGTTGTTGGCGAAGTTGGGGCGGGGCGAAGGCCCTTGAAATTTGTCTCCCGCGAGATGGGCGTAGAAACGCTAGTTTCGTGAGCCAAATTAGCCCGTAACCCTCGTGGAAATATGCGAGAGCAGCTATCAAAAGCCAAGTGGTTACGTGGCTTCTCCCCTGCGATAACAGGATCGCCAAGGCACTCAAAAATCACGATCTGATAGGTGCCCCCACACATAACCACGACCTTAATTCTGTAGAAATTTTCGAATAATCAGAACGAATATATTGACTATCCTCTCTATTAAGTTTAGACCTCCACCCCGCGTTCTCTGGCTTAAGGGCAGTGGCAAGCGTCTTATCACTGATGCTCGGAACTAAATTACAGCTACAACTTGGGTCTTCACAACAAGGCAAGGTCATTCCGGCTGCCTTTAACTCACCCGCCCAGTACTGTGAACGCATATCAACCTTCTTTAAATCACCTCCATTTATACCTTGCTTCAACGGCAAATGCCGCCAACTATTCATTCCCCTAATTTTCTTAGCTATTGCGAATTGGGATATCTGTTGCTGGCTTTTACCTACGTTGAATTGCCTTTCAATTTCATCCATAGGTAGCAAATTTTCGGCCGAATACATATCAATAACTAAATTATCACATAGTGGCGATTTATGATTTTTGTCCACATTCACCACAAATTTCGCAGTATCACCCAGCTTTTTACTTGGATGCGCACGATCGGAATCCACTATACAAAAACAAAAATCCATACTTTTTTGCTTGTGTCGGCTATAGGAGTAATGGGTGCTGTTTCCTCCACCGGATTCGAATCGATCAAACAACTGCAATTCACTCAAGGACTGAGGGATTCCATCAATAAAATTTTTAGATATTCCTTCTGCGTAAAGTTCGCAATCTGTCAAATTTTCACCAAGCAAAATTGGCGGATATAGAACATTGGATTTATTAATAAAATCCGGTGCAACATGGATTACATTACCTCTTCGGCGTGGATTCCTTTTACCAGAACACCCAACAAGCACAAAAGCAGTTAAATCTTTTAAAAGCTGCTTTTTATGACGAAACTTTTTCGACATCGTTCTCAGGAGCTCAACTGTTTCACCATCGCCACTTTGCTGAAAATAGGCAACAATCAAATCAATAGCCTTATTAGAGGAATATATTAAAAGCAAGCCTCGCTTTCGAGAGTCCAGCATTCTCAGCAAACAATCAATACTATCCCGATCCCCAGCAGCTATACTATTTGCAAATGATTTTCCCAGGCAAAACAGCATTTTATTGTCCATCAAAAAAACCATAAGGCCACTGCTCGAGAAATCCCCCAGCATCGAAATGGGACCGCCTTACATTAATATCCCTACCCTTGCTAAGAATATAAATACCCGCATCATCCTTCCCAATGGTTTCCCGCTCAATTGATCTTCCAATAGCATCAATTATTTCCCTGCTGTGCGTCTCAATTATTATTCTTAAATCAATATTTTTACTTTTCGCAAGTTTTATCGCTCGACAAAAGGCCTCACCTACGCGAGATTGCATTTTTGGATGCAAGTGCAGTTCAGGTTGCTCGATGACAATCATGGTCGGGGTATTTTTGATCCCGATCCCTAAATTACTTCGCTTCGACTGTTGCCACACCTGTATAAGAACAGGAAGTATCTGAGATATTCCAAATCCGGTATCTGCAATATTTGTCTTACTTCCCTCTTCACCATCAATAATAAAAATCGAAGCATGTCCATGGCTTCCAACAATTTCAATGGAAAAGCCAATTTCACTCTTTAGCCACAAATTAATCTCATCAATTTCAGATTCTTTTTTTGCATACAAAAACATAGCCAAATTACTGCCATTAGGATCCAACTCCTCAATCGAAGTGTTTTGTATACGGTAATACCTATCCGCAGCGGCGCGCAATGGAGTTATATAGCGCGAAGCAAGAAAATGTGCGCGAAAATTATCTGCAATCTCATCCGTTATTCGCTCTAGATTCACAAAAATAATCTGATCCTTAATTGATTTAAATTTTTTATCAGTTATTTTCCATTGAGAAATTTTTGCAGCAGCGTAATCACCCACCAGAGCCTTGTTTGAAAGACTTTTCTTGATTGTTTCATCGTCTGAAAACTTAAGGTTTCTAGCGATTTGCTGGATCTTAAATTCGGATGTTCGATGGTGCACATGATTCGTAATTTCTCTTATAAGAGTCACGTAATGCGATCCGTATTGAACAGCAGTTCTGGCATTCCTAAATAGAACAGGAATAATCGTATATATCTTATAAATCTGAAACGACTCAAGCGCCTGCTTGGTAAAATCAACCTCATTTATATGGAGAGATATTATTTTAAATTCAGGATTGGTTCGAATGGAAAATTTATTACCATACATTTCATAAGAAATATCAGTGTAGCTACTCTTGCCATACTCATCCCCATAAACTTTGATTGTTAACTTCACCAATGATTCTGCAGCAAGAGAACTACGTACGTGACCCGATGAAATTCTGAATGAAAAAGAGAATGAAATTTCTCTTGAGTCTTTAACATCTAGACCATGCTTAACAGACTCATCAAAACTACCGTAATCAACATACTTCCCAGACCAAAGCACGGTTCCTAGGATTTTTGATTCAGCACTTTGCTTGAACAGTGGAAAACATCGAATTAAGCTACTTTTACCTGAGCTATTTTGCCCAACAAAAACCGTAATAGGCTTTATTTCTATCTCCCCTGAATCGGTTATGCTTTTTAAATTTTTCACACGAATGGTGTCCACGCAAAATCCTCCTGTTATTTAAAGCGTTTCCATCTCTATATATTGAAATAGAAATGCCTGTCAGCCACAATATTTATGTAACCGCAAATCTCAAAAAATATACATATCGACCAATTTTTCATTTTAGGAAGATATTAAAGTTTGGCCGTTTGAGTGACTTCCTGTTTGCAAAAGATACCGAAGGAAATTTCCGTCGCATTTGAATGCTCTCTAAATTTCCAGAAGCGTCTTGTCAAAACGCCCTAGTTCATTTACGCCCAACACTAGCCTTTGCATTGCCCTAGTCGCCGCCACATAAAACACCCGAGCTGCTTCCCTCTCATCCTCCCCCGCCGCAGGCATGTACCACACACCGGGTAACGCCACCACGGAAAACTTAAAGCCTTTGCTGATCTTCATGGTCATCACCTGAATAGCATCCGCGCCAGGCCGGTATTCACCACTCTTCTTGCGCACGCGGTGCGGCAGCTTGCGTTGGGCCAAGGCGCTGGCGCACAGGTCCATGGCTTTCCAGTCCGCGCACAGCACCGCCATGTCCCCACGCAACGTCATATCCATGCACCTTCATTTTGTGTAGTCAACGTGCGCGGCTTTAGTCTTTTGCACCATACAAATCCAGCTCGATCTGCTCCCCCGGCAAGGTAGATGGCAACCCGCGGGCCAACAGATCCTTGGCACTGACGACCTTGTTCAAAACCACAACCGCGCGAGCAAGCAGAGCAAGAAAGAACAACGTGCAGATAAGCAAAGACCAGCGCTGCTCTTTCAGCTTGCTCGCCAGATGCTCTGGCCACTCGTCGACTGGCAAAAGGTCGCACAACGTTTTCACTTCCGCCTCGGTGAAGGAGGTACGCGCTGCGTTCGCGGCCAGTGGCTGATCGCAGTCGCCCTTTTTCAATGGGTTTCTGTTGAAGAAGAAGGGGGGCCACAGGGTCTGCGCGTTGGACTCTGTGGCGAGGAAGGTCCGCTCGCTCGCCTTGAAGGTGAACGGCACTTGCGGAATCAGCAGCAGCCAGGCGCAGACTATCGATCCGACAAGGGACACGACAAACACTGCAATCTGAGCAAAAAGGTAGGGGCGCGAGGGAAAGTCTTGCTTGCGCACCTGCCGCAGCCCGGTGTCGAAGTAGCGACCGCAAGCGGCGATTTGGCGCAAATCAACGCGGTGGAGTTGGGCCCACGCAATCAGCTGGTGCGCTTCTTCCAGGCTGGCGGCCTGCACGCCAGAGAACATGCGAAAGGACATGAGGTTGGTCTGCTCGTCCACGTACGCACGGATCTTGGGGTCTGAGATTTCATCGCTGCCGTGCACCAGCAGCCACAGGCGCCGCAGCAGGGTGTGCAACGACACCGTGCGCCAGATGACAACGACAAAGCCGACGAGCAGTACGAGCGGAATCAAGGCGGCCAAGGCGCCGCCGAATTGCGTGATGGTGGCGAAGTCCATCACGCAGCAGAGGGCGCGCATCGCCCACGGTGGTGCGGCCTCGACGCGAGCGAGTCGCTGGCTTTCTCTTGCGGCCTGTCAGCCAGGCGTTTTTCTCCACGGGTCATGCGCGGTAAGCACGCACCCAGTGCCGGTATCAATGTCGCCATGTCGCTGGTTGCCCCCCTATGCTGTGCGTTGCATATCTTTGTATGCAGTTGTTAAGGCACTTTAGGTGGTGTGGCAGTGGGGCGCAACTTTTCGATGCCAAGCGTGTTGGTGGGCGCTGGTTGAGTGGGCCGCTGCAGAACGACTTACGCAGCCAGGACTATTCAAACTATATTGGCCTGTAGCGCTTATCCAATAAGCGCTGATAGCTATCAATTTCATACCAATCAGCTAACAACACACTGGCCCTCGGCGTGCACTGGCGTCGCCCTGCAAGCCCCTGCAGTGCCGTCGGGTAAATTGCCCCGCATGCCGAACACCTCTTCGTCCCGCCCAGCCGCCGCCCCCGCCTCCCTCATCGATTCCCCCCAAGCCGCCTGGCGCCTGCTGACCACGCTGGGCCTGGTGGTGCTGGGCAACAGCAGCATGTATGTGGTGTCGGTGGTGCTGCCCGCTGTGCAGGCCGAGTTCAGTGTGGGCCGTGCGGACGCGTCGCTGCCTTACACGCTGATGATGGTGTGCCTGGGGCTGGGAGGGATCTGGACGGGGCGCATGGCCGACCGGCATGGGCTGATGCCGGTGCTGTGCGTGGGCGCGGTGGCCGTGTGTGGCGGTTTTGTGTGGGCGGGGCTGTCGGGCAGCATCTGGATCTTTGGGCTGGCCCATGGCCTGATGGGGCTGATTGGCAGCTCGGCCACGTTTGCTCCACTGATGGCCGACACCGCGCTGTGGTGGAACAAGCGGCGCGGCATTGCGGTGGCGATCTGCGCCAGCGGCAACTACATTGCGGGCGCGCTGTGGCCGCCCATCGTGCAGCACGGCATTGAGCTGATTGGCTGGCGCCAGACATACGTGCTGCTGGGCCTTGTGTGTGGTGTGGGCATGCTGCTGCTGGCACTGCGCATGCGCCAGCGCGCGCCGGTGGCACAGATGGATGCAGCACCATCTGCACCAGCCGCATCGGCACGCGGTGTTGCATCCGGTGCTGCGCCCCTACCGTTGTCGTTGGACCGCAGCCGCCCGTTTGGCTTGCGCCCGGTGCATGCGCAGCTGCTGTTATGTGTGGCGGGCGTGGCCTGCTGTGTAGCCATGGCGATGCCGCAGGTGCACATCGTGGCCTATTGCACCGACCTGGGTTTTGGCGCAGCGCGTGGCGCCGAGATGCTGTCGCTGATGCTGGCGTGCGGCATCGTCAGCCGCCTGGTGTCGGGCGTGATCTGCGACCGCATTGGCGGCGTGCGCACGCTGCTGCTGGGCTCGGCCTTGCAGGGCGTGGGGCTGGCGCTGTTTTTACCGTTTGACGGGCTGGTGCCGCTGTACGTCATATCGGCCATGTTCGGGCTGTTCCAGGGCGGCATCGTGCCCGCCTACGCCATCATCATTCGCGAGTATTTCGCGCCGCAAGAGGCGGGCGCCCGGGTGGGCGCGGTGATCATGGCCACGCTGATCGGCATGGCGCTGGGGGGCTGGATGTCGGGCTGGATTTTTGACGTGACGGGCAGCTACCAGGCGGCGTTCATCAACGGCATGGGGTGGAATCTGTTGAACCTGTCGATTGTGGGGTGGCTGTATTGGCGGGTGCGCTACCAGCGTGCTGTGACAGCGCGGCCACAACACAGCCCCTGGTAAGCCGGGCAAGCGCTGCCAGCAGGCCCCATGGGTGGTCACACCGCCTGCAGATACCGCCCCGCCAGCTCCTGCTGCGCGGCGGCGTCCACGCCCAGCACGTCCACCAGATACGGCTGCAGGCCACCATAGTCTGTGTCCACCATGTGCAGCGCGGCGTCCAGAAACTCCTCTTGCACGCGCCACAGCACGCGCAGCACTTCCTCTGGCGCGTGGCTGCCCATGCCGGGCGGGCGCTGGTAGAGCGCGTTGGTGAGCAGGTAGTCGTGCATGACTACGTCGCGTGGCACGCCCAGCGTCAGCAGGATGAGGGCGGCGGCAAAGCCGGTGCGGTCTTTGCCTGCGGTGCAGTGGAAAACGGTGGGTGCGTCGCTGGCCAGCAGCAGGCGAAACAGCTCGGCAAAACGCGGCGCGTTGTCGTGCACAAAGCCGCGGTAGGTGTCTTGCATCAGGCCCACGGCGTCTTGCGCGGTGAGCTGGCGGCCGGTGCGCTGCAGCTCCAGCGCGCGCTGCACTACGGTGGGCTCGATGTGCAGGGGGTGGTACGCAATGCCGGGCAGCGCGTAGGCATACGCAGCGCTTTCGGCCTGGCCCCGAAAGTCCACCGCGCGGGCCACGCCCAGGTCGGCCAGCAGGGCCTGGTCTTGCGCGGTGAGGCCCGCCAGGTGGTCTGACCGGAAGATGCGCCGCCATTTGACCTGCCGCCCGCCATGGCCGGTGTAGCCGCCCAGATCGCGAAAGTTGGTGGCGCCCATCATGGGTAGGGATCGGGTGGGGGCTTGCTGCGTCATGGTGCGAGGTACGCGGTCAGTGAGGAGGGAGGTACAGGATAGTCGGGCTGTGTGGCTGCCATCTGTCGCGCGGGTGGCTGGTGCCTGGGTGGACTGCCGCGTTGGTAACGCACCTGTGCCCCGCTACCGGGCGGCCCATGTGTGGCTCATGTGCAAAATTGCGGCATGCCCCACCAGCGCTTTGTACACGCCCCGCCCGACTTGCAGCCTTGGCTGGAGGCGGCTGTGGTGGTGGACTGCCCCGCAGAACTGGCGCAGTCGCAGTTTCCGGCGATGGTGTCGAGCATGCTGGTGGTGCGGCTGGCAGGGCAAGTGACGTACCAAGGGGTGCCAGTGCCAAAGGCGGCCTGGATGAGCGCCAGCACCTGCGCCACCGTGTATGCACACGTGGGCCGCGTGCACGCCGTGGGGCTGGTGCTGCGGCCCGAGGCAGCGGCGGCGCTGTTTGCTGGCGCATGCGGGGCGGTGAATGCGATTCGCCCCATGGCTGAACTGGCGGGCACCCAGTGGGCTGCGGTAGAGCGTGGCGTGCTGGCTGCGGCAGACGATGATGCCCGGCTGGATGTGTTGTGCCAGTTCATCCGCGCCACCGCTGCACCACCGTCGGATTGCGAGGTGCGGCGGCGGCAAGCGTTGGCACTGCTGGCTGCCGCCAGCCGTGCCGATGAAGGCACCGGCCTGCACATGGGCCTGAGCAAGCGCCAGTTTGAACGGCGCTTTGTCGCGCACTGGGGCATGGCGCCCAAGCAGTTTCAGGTGGTTGCGCGGCTCAACAGCACGCTGTGGCACGCCCTTGCCGACGCGCCAGACAGCCAGGGGGCCGAACTGGCGGCAGACCAGGGCTACTACGACCAGTCACACATGGGGCGCGATGTGCGCAGGCTGGCGGGCCAACCGCTGCAGGCGCTGGTGCAAGACACGCGCACCTCGCTCAGTACGCACTGGCCTTTGCAGATAGGGGCGCAGACACCGCCGAAACCGCTGCATGAGCCACCCCAGCCCACTCAGCCGGTGGCGCCAGCGCGCAGGCGGTAAGCCAGATACAGCGGCATCGCAAACGCCAGGCTGATGCCAAAGCAGGCCACGATGCACGCCCAGCGCCATGCGCCCAGGGTACGGTCTGCCGCGACCCAGACTGAAAACGCCACGGCGGCCAGGTACACGTCAAGGGTGATGCCGGTGGTCAGGGGGTTGGCAAATGCGTCTCGCCAGAAAACATCGGGCATCACGCTGCCACCCGCCAAAAAGTACACCGCGTTGAAATACCAGGGCACAGCCAGCCCCACAAAGGCCAGCAACAGAAAGACGGCGCGCAGGTGCTTTTTTTGCATCGGTTCGATCAGCCCCAAGGGTGGGCTGGCAGTAGTGAATCAATGCTGCGATTGGACGCGGGGAGCGCTGCGGCCGGATAGGAAAAAACCGACATGCGCAGCGTGTACGCCACTCATGCGCGGGTTGGCCGCGCCGCCGTGCAAAAAGCCAGCGGCGGCACGCCCTCTGGCCCGGTTTACTTGCCCTGCACGTACGCGTTGCGCGCCGTCACGGCCAGGTCAGGGTAGTTGGCGAACATGCCGTCCATACCCATGTCCAGGTACTTGCGAAACTCTGCGGCCGCAAGGGCTGCGTCGGTCTGTGCAAAGGTCCAACCGTGCACCTTCAGGCCTGCGGCGTGGGCCTGGTCGATGAAGGCCTTAGTGACGGGATAGGTGGTGTTGTTGATGAGCACGCCCACGCCTTCGTTGAAGGCGGCCACGTCTTTCAGCGCAAGCATCTGCACGCCCGTGGCTCCGGTCACGCCCATGCGTGGGGTGCCGTCGGCAGCGGCGGTAGCCACGCCCAGCAGCACCAGCGGCATCTTGTTGTTCTGCGCGATCTGCTTGGTGCGCAGGCTGCGCAGCGTAGCGTCGCTGAACGACTGGATGTAGATTTTGCTGTTGGCGTTGTAGCCGTTGGCGGCCAGGGTTTTCAGGATGCCGTCTTCCATCACCGGGTCGGCCTGTTTGGCCTCGGGGTAGATGCCCACTTCGCGGCCCACAGCGTTGCTTTGCTTCTTGGCAAAGTCCACCACCTCTTGGAAGGTGGGTACCGTGAAGGGGCTGGCGGCGCTGGGGGTGAAACCGGGGTAGCTCGTCTTGCCGGTGCTGGTGGGCACCACCGTCAGGGTTTTGATCTCGGCCAAGGTGAAGTCAGACACCTTGTAGCCGCCATTGCGCTGCGCGAACAGCGTGGCCACGTTGGTGGTGCGGTTCAAGGTGTCGTCGTGGATGGCGACCAGCGCACCGTCTTTGGTGATTTGCAGGTCGGGCTCGATGAAGTCGGCGCCCATGCGGATGGCCAGCTCGTAGCCGCCCAGCGTGTGCTCGGGCAGGTAGCCGCTGGCGCCGCGGTGGGCAATGACCTGGGGCTGTGCGGGTGCTGCGTCGTTGTCGCTGCCGCCGCAACCGGCAATGAACAGGGCGGAGAGGCAGACTGCGGCGAGGGAGAAGGCTTTCATGGGGCGACAGGTCCAGAGGCTGATGAAAGAGGCGGACTCTATCGGCGCGCCGTGGCAGTGGCGTGACATGCGAGAACCTGTTCAATATCTCTTCACGGTCGCACAAGTACCTTGCCCGAAGGGATGCAAGGCGCGGATGTGCAGACCGCTACTGCGGCAGCGAGGTCACGGCGCCATCCACCGCCAGCTCACGGCTGCCCTTGTCGCAAGGCTGGTCGGTGTAGGTAACGCGGCCGTCTTTCACGCACTTGCGCGGCTGCGGGGCCACAGGTTGGGACGCCGCGCCCTGCGCCGAACGGGCCTGCGCGGCGGCGCGTTTTTCGGGGGGGAGGGACTCGGGGCCGGGGCGCGTGGCTTTCTTCCAGGCCTGCTCCATCCACGGCCCCGCATGGGGCAGCCACTGGTCGGATGTCCCCCATGCCGCTGCTGCTGCGGCCAGCACCAGCGCGGCCAGGATGGACCAGAAGGCTCGTTCGCGGGGGCTGCGCATGGAATAGGTCTGCGTGGGGTGGATGAGGTGGCAAGGCCCACTGTGCGCAGGCCTCAGGCCACCAAGCTTAAAACATCACGGCACCTGCCAACCACCAACCACGCGCAATCACTGTTGCTGGCCTTTGGCCGCAGGGCGCCCGTAGCGCGCCGTCAGCGTGGCCTTGCCCAGACTGTTGGCGTTGATCATGTAGCCCGCCAGAGCGGCGGTGGCGTCGGCGGGCAAGTCCAGGCGCGGCACCTTGAGCGCGTGCACGGAGAAGATGTAGCGATGGGGCGCATCGCCTTCGGGCGGACAGGCGCCGCCCCAGGCGGCCACACCGTAGTCGATGCGCACATGGCTGGCGCCTGTGGGTAGCTTGGCGCCGCCCACCGCGCCTGCATCAGCGCGCAGCTCGGCGACACCGGCGGGAATGTTCACC
The DNA here is from genome assembly GCF_028680575.1 of Acidovorax benzenivorans. Lineage (GTDB taxonomy): Bacteria > Pseudomonadota > Gammaproteobacteria > Burkholderiales > Burkholderiaceae_C > Acidovorax > Acidovorax benzenivorans. The sequence goes on from NZ_JAPCKI010000001.1 coordinate 510,424, forward strand.
ACCGACCAGTGCCACCAGCCCGAACCCGTGGGCGCATCGGGGTCGTACACGGTGACGGCGTAGCTTTGTGTGCCCGCAGGCGCGCCGCTCCAGCGCAGGGCAGGCGATTGGTTGTCACCCGCGCAGCCGAAGCCCTTGAATTCGAAGCGCTGGGGCAGCGTGCTATTAGCGGCAAAGTCGGGGCTGCTGAGCGTGAAGGCCTGGGCCTGGGCGGCAAAGGCCAGACCCATGGTGGCAAGCGCGGCGATGGAGGTCAAAGCGCGACGGGTGCGCGAGAGAGGTTGTGGCATTCAAAAAGCTCCTTGCAGTGGCGGTGTGAAACAAGGGCTTGATGGTGCTGCGCGCCGCGCCTTCGCGTTGGCCCGGCGGCGTCAATGGCTGTGCGCTGCGCGTCAAGGCCGCAGCTGCGAGGGCGGAAACCCAAAACGCTCGCGAAACGCGGCACTAAAGCGGCTGTGCGATTCATACCCGCAGTGCGCAGCGATTTCCGACACCTGCAGCGTGGAGCTTTGCAGCAGCATCAGGCCCGTCTCCAGCCGCACATCGCGCAGGCACTGGCTCACGGTTTCGCCCTCTTGCGCCAGACGGCGCTGCAGGGTGCTGGCACTGGTGGAAAATGCAGCGGCGATGCGCTCCACCGTCCAGTCGGCCTGCGGGCTGGGGCCGACGAGGCGGCGCACGCGCTCGGCCCAGCCCAGTTCGCCGGGTGGGGAAAACACAATGCCCGCCTCGGCCAGCATCAGCAGCACCTCCAGCGCGCGGTGTTCGCGCAGCGCCTGCGAGCTGGTGTCGCTCTCCAGCGCGGCGACGGCGCGCATGAAACTGTCTTCAAAGGCCGCGTCAGCCGCCAGGCCTGCGCAGCCTTGCACTGGTGGAATGGCTGCGAACTGGCCGAACTGGCGGTGGAACTGCTCCACCAGCTCGGGGGAAAAACACAGCAGCCGCGCCACGTAGCGGCCTTGCGGGGCGGGGTCGTTGACCACCTCCCACTGCGCGCCACGCGGCAGCACGAACACCCGTCCGCTGGGGTAACGGTGCCCACCCCCCGGTGTGACCAGGTGCTTGGTGCCCGACACCACCCAGCCCACCGAATCCATGCGCACCGTGACGGTGTGGACGCGGTGGTGCACCGTGGTGGCGATCTGCAGGGACAGTGCGGAGGCGTCCACCTTCAGTTCTCAAGGGCGCACACAGCACTGCGCAGAACCCGCCGCCGATGCAAAGGGGCGTGATCCCCAAGCGCGGGACGCCTAGCAAGGGCCACCCCGCAGTGAGGGCGTCGTCCCCCTTGAGGGGGAAGGCGCCGAAGGCGACTCAGGGGGGGCTTCACGTCACGCGAGGTGGTTGCCCAGGATGCCTGCCAGCTCGAACATGCCCGCGCTGTCCTTGCCAAACACGGCGCGCAGCTTGTCGTCGGCGACGATGGTGCGCTTGTCCTTGGGGTCTTGCAGGTTGTTTGCCTTGATGTATTCCCACATCTTCTTGACGGCCTCGGGGCGCGCCACGGGCTCGGCGCCAATCACGGCGGCCAGGGCGGCGCTGGGGGCCTTGCCTGCGGCGGCCTTTCGCGGTGCCTTGGCAGCAGCAGTCTTGGTGGCTGGGGCCTTCTTGGCGGCGGCAGGTTTAGCGGATTTTTTGGCTGTGGCGCTTGTCTTGCCTGCCTTGGCAGCTACTGTTTTTGCAGCAGCGCCGGGGCGCGGCGGGAACTTGCTCGGCGCAAACTCAAAGTTGACCTTGCCCGCCTCCTTGTCCCACGCCAGGTGGGCCTTGAAGGCGCGGCGTGTGCGCATGCTCACAAACTTGTCGAGCAGGTCGGTCTTACCGGTCTCCAGCAGCTTGTGCATCTGCTCGCGCTCCACGGGCTGCTGCAGGATGATCTTGCCGCTCTTGAAGGTGCAGCTGGGCGTGGGCTGCGCGGCAGTGGGCACAGCCTTGCTGCACACGTAGTTGCTGCCGTGCTCGTGCACTTCCGATCCGCAGATGGGGCAGGGGCCGAGTGCGGCGTCTTCAAACTCGACGATCTCGCCGGACTCTTCGCCCTTCTTGTCGTCGCCAAAGTCGAACTCGAGCTTGTAGTTGTGCGCCTCGTCGTCGTACTTGATGACGATCTCGGACGTGAAGGGCCAGCCCGCCTTGGAGCGGAAGCCCTCCAGCGGGCCGATCTTCTTGTCACGCAGCAGGGCATTGGCCTCGGCAGTTTCAAAGGTGCGGCCTGCGGGCGATTTGCCAAAGCTGAAGCCGCAGCCTTCGGCGCCCGCCTTGCCCACGCAGGCAAAGCGGCGGTAGTTCTCCTTCACCACACCACCACAGTTGGGGCAGGGCGATTCGAGCGTGGCGTAGTCGCCAGGGATGGTGTCGCGGTCGTATTCCTTGGCCTTCTTGACCATGCGTTCGGTCATGGCGGCGATCTCCGCCATGAAGGCTTCGCGGCTGAGCTGGCCCTTTTCCATCTGCGAGAGCTTGTACTCCCACTCGCCGGTCAGGTCGGCACGGCAGAGTTCTTCCACCTCCAGCCCGCGCAGCAGCGTCATCAGCTGGAAGGCCTTGGCCGTGGGGATGATTTCGCGGCCTTCGCGCAGCATGTACTTCTCAGTCAGCAGGCCTTCGATGATGGCGGCGCGGGTGGCTGGCGTGCCCAGGCCCTTTTCCTGCATGGCAGAGCGCAGTTCTTCGTCGTCAATCTGCTTGCCCGCGCTTTCCATGGCGCCCAGCAGCGTGGCTTCGGAGTAGCGTGCGGGGGGCTTGGTTTTGAGGCCCTTGGGGTCGGCGGCCAGGGTGTTGACCATTTCGCCGGGCTTCACGGGCACCAGATTCTGGCCCTTGTCGCCGTCCTTGCCGCCTTCCACTTCATCGGCCGCTTCCTTGCCGTAGATGGCCAGCCAGCCGGGGCGCACCAGCACCTTGCCTTCGGTCTTGAAGCTGTGCGGGGCCACGGTGCTGATGCGGGTGGTGACGGTGTATTCAGCGCTGGGGAAGAACACGGCCATGAAGCGGCGCACGACCAGGTCGTACAGCTTTTGCTCGGCTTCGCTCAGGCCGCTCGGTGCCTGCAGCGTGGGGATGATGGCAAAGTGATCGCTCACCTTGCTGTTGTCGAAGATGCGCTTGGACGGGCGCACGTAGTTGTTGCTCAGCGCCGTGGCGGCGTGCGGCGCCAGGTGGCGCATGCCGCTGTCGGCCAACATCTCGAAGGTCTGCTTGGCCACGGGCAGATAGTCTTCCGGCAGCGCGCGCGAGTCGGTACGTGGGTAGGTCAGGGCCTTGTGGCGCTCGTACAGGCTTTGCGCCAGGGCCAGCGTGGTCTTGGCCGAGAAGCCGAACTTGCCGTTGGCCTCGCGCTGCAGGCTGGTCAAATCGAACAGCAGGGGCGATGCCTGTGTGGTGGGCTTGCTCTCTTCGGTGACCGTGGCCTGCTTGCCGCGCACAGCGTTGGCGATGGCTGTGGCTTCGGCGGCAGACCACACGCGGTCGGCGCGCATCTCCACGTCCTCGCCCTTCTTCCACTTGGGGTCAAACCACTTGGCGGGGTATTCACCGGCCTGTGCGCCAAAGGTGGCGTGGATTTCCCAGTAGTCGCGGCTGATGAACTTGCGGATCTTTTCTTCGCGCTCCACCACCAGCGACAGCGTGGGCGTCTGCACCCGGCCCACGGTGGTCAAAAAGAACCCGCCGTCGCGAGAGTTGAAGGCCGTCATGGCGCGGGTGCCGTTGATGCCCACCAGCCAGTCGGCCTCGGAGCGACTGCGCGCAGCGCTCGCCAGGCCCGCCATCTGCTGCTCGGAGCGCAGTGCGTCAAAGCCGTCGCGAATGGCCTGGGGCGTCATGGACTGCAGCCACAGGCGCTTGACGGGCTTGCCCAGCGGCTTGGCGCCACCAGCGTACTGCTCGATCAGGCGGAAGATCAGCTCACCCTCGCGGCCCGCGTCACAGGCGTTGATGAGTTGTGTCACGTCCTTGCGCTTGGCTTGCTTGACCACCGCGTTCAGGCGGCTCTTGGTCTTGTCCACAGGCTTCAAGTCAAAGTACGGCGGGATCACGGGCAGGTGGGCAAAGCTCCATTTGCCGCGCTTCACGTCAAACTCTTCGGGCGCCTGGATCTCCACCAGGTGGCCCACGGCGCTGGTGACTACATAGCGGTCGTTCTCGAAGTGGTCTTCGTGCTTGTCGAACTTGCCCGCCACGGGCGTCAGTGCGCGCACGATGTCTTGCGCCACTGAGGGTTTTTCTGCAATTACCAGGGTCTTGGTCATTTTGGGGCTCTCGCCAGTCATTCTGGTTGCCCGGGTTCCGGGCGCTTCTACAATTCGGGTCTCACGCGCATGCACACGCATACACGCGCACGCACACATGTGTGCACCATCAAGTTAACAGAGTTTTTGCCATGCCCCGCTCCGCATCGCCTGCCGCCCCCACCCTTGCACCGGGCCGCCGCATCCAGACCCGGCGTTCGGGCGTCCATGGCAAGGGCGTGTTTGCCGTGCAGGATATTGCAGAGGGCGAAGTCCTTGTGGAGTACACGGGCGAAGTGATTGGCTGGCAGGAGGCGCAGGACCGGCACCCGCACGACCCCCTGCAACCCAACCACACGTTTTACTTTCACGTAGATGAAGACCACGTGATCGACGCAAAGTTCGGCGGCAACTCCTCGCGCTGGATCAACCACAGCTGCAACCCCAACTGCTACGCCGACGAGCGGGATGGCCGCATCTTCATCACCGCGCTGCGCAATATCAAGGCGGGCGAAGAGCTGAACTACGACTACGGCTTGATCATCGAAGAGCGTTACACCCCGAAGCTCAAGGCCGAATACCCCTGCTGGTGCGGCAGCAAGAACTGCCGAGGCACGCTGCTGGCGCCCAAGCGCGGCTGGGCGCCGCCGGTGCCGCTGCCCCCGTCCAAGCCGTTGTCCTCCAAAGCGGTCAAGGCCCCCAAGGCCCCACAAAAGGCCAAGCCGCGAGGCCGCAGCCAGTGAGCACCGCCCCCATCCGCTGGCCCGCCGAGGCCATCTGGGAGGCGGTGTCACCGCTGTTACCGGGCTTTACCGTCGAGGTGCTGCCCACCATCGACTCCACCAATACCGAGCTGATGCGCCGTGCGCGCAACGGCCAGTGCGAGCCCACCCTGCTGGTGGCAGAGCAGCAGACCGCCGGGCGGGGGCGGCTGGGCCGCGTGTGGCAAAGCGATGTCGGTGCTTCCCTCATGATGTCGCTGGGCCTGCCGCTGGCGCCCCAGGACTGGTCCGGCCTGTCGCTCGCCGTGGGGGTGAGCGTGGCCGAAAGCCTGCAGCCGGTGCTGCCTGCCCTGGGTGCGGGGCAGCCTGCGCGCGTGGGGCTCAAGTGGCCCAACGACCTCTGGCTGGGCGGCGCTGCGGGCGACCGCAAGCTCGGCGGCATCCTGGTGGAGACGGCCAGTTTTGTGACGCCCCAGACGGCCGCCTCGCAGGCAGGCACCAGCACAGCGCGCTTTGTGGTGGTGGGCATTGGCATCAACGTGCTGCCGCGCAGCCCCGAGGGCATGAGCATGCCCCCCGGCAGCCTGCAGGATGTGGAGCCGGGCCTGGACGCACCCACCGCCCTGCTGCGCATCGTGCCGCCGCTGGTGTCCATGCTGCAGTCGTTTGCGGGCTATGGGTTTGCGCCCATGCAGCCCCGCTTTGCGGCACGCGACGTACTGCAGGGCCGCGCCGTGACGCTGAGCGATGGCCACACCGGCACCGCGCATGGCGTGGGCGACGATGGCGCGCTGCTCGTGCACACGGCCGGTGGCATGCAGGCCATCACCAGTTCTGAAATCAGCGTCCGGCCGACGGCGGTGCCTCCGGTGTGAGACAGCTTCCTCTTTCGATGCGAGTGTTCTTGAAAGGCCGCGCCCCATGCTCCGTCTTGCCGTGATCGTGCTGCTGCTGGCCAACGCGGGCTATTACGCGTGGTCGCAAGGGCTGCTGCGCCCGTTGGGTTACGCGCCGCAGGAGCAGTCCGAGCCCCAGCGCATGAACCAGCAGATCCGGCCCGAGACGCTGCAGATCCTGAAGGTCAACCCCAGCAAGACCTCCTCTGCCGCGCCCTCCGCCACTCCCGCTTCCCCACCCTTGGCCGCCGCCGCCAACGAATCCCCCTCCCCCCCGCCTGCTGCATCCGCCCCCGCAGACACCGCCGAGTGTCTGCAGGCCGGCGTGTTTGACGACCGCCAGGCCGAGGTGCTGCGCGCGGCTGCTGCCGGTTTGCCCACAGGCAGTTGGGCGCTGGAGCCCACGCCCGTGCCGGGCCGCTGGATGGTCTACATGGGGCGGTTTGACGACGTGGAAACGCTGGACCGCAAGCGCGCCGAACTGCGCACCCGCAAGGTGGACCACGACCGCGCCGGGGGCACGTTCGAACTGGGCCTGTCGCTGGGCCGCTTTGCCTCCAAGGAGGCCGCCGAGCGCGAGTTGGCCAACCTGGGCAACAGGGGCGTGCGCACGGCCCGCGTGATCCAGGAGCGCGCGGAATCCCCCGGCTTCACGCTGCGCCTGCCCGCCGTGAACGACGCGCTGCGGGCGCAGCTGGATGTGCTGCGCACCGCCATGGCGGGCAAGACGCTGCGCACCTGCGGCTGAGCGCTGTGTCGGGGGGTGGCCGCCCAGGGCGTGTACCGCGCTACGCCAACGGTATGGCGCGCGTCTCGCCGTGCCGCATGAGCCAGACGCGGTCCTGCGGCAGGCCACGCTGCGCCAGTGCGGCGGCCAGGTCGCGCGGTGGGTGGTCGAACGCCTCTTGTGTCAGCATGAACGTGCCCCAGTGCACGCCCATGGCCTGCTTGGCTTCCACATCCAGCATCAGCTGCACGGCGTCTTCGGGGTTCACGTGCATGGGCTTCATGAAGTCGCGGGGCAGGTAGGCGCCGATGGGCAGGGCCAAAAAGTCCACCGGCCCCAGGCGCTGGCGGATGGCCTTGAAGTCGTCGCTGTAGCCGGTGTCGCCAGGGAACAGAAAACGCCAGGGGATTGCCGCATCGGGGCGCGTCCATTCGAGCAGGTAGCCGCCCCACCGCGAGGCATTGGTGTCCCACGGTGTGCGGCGGCTCCAGTGCTGAGAGGGCGTGAAAAACACGCGCACGCCGGGCGCGATGTCGGTGTGCTCCCACCAGTTCAGCGCGGTGACCGGGCCCATGCCGCGCTGGGTGAACCAGTCACCCAGGCCCAAAGGCACCACAAAGCGGGGCGACTGACCCGCGTCCCGCAGGCGGCGCAAGGTGCCGTAGCACAGGTGGTCGTAGTGGTTGTGCGAGATCAGCACCACATCAATGGGTGGTAGCTCCTCGGGGGCCAGGGGTGTAGGCACGCGGCGGGGTGCGCCAAAGCGGCCCAGGGGGCCCGCAAAGCCGCACAGCGTCGGGTCCATGAGCACGTTCAAGCCAGCCACCTGCAGGAGGATGGACACGTGGCCCAGCCAGGTGACCACCGGCATCTGTGGGTGCTGCGCCAGGCGTGCGTGGTCCACGGGCACGCTCCATTGCCGGGCGAAAGCTGCGTAGCCTCCCGCAGGCTCGGCGCGCGGTTTGAAATCACCGCGCAGCGAGCGCCAGACCATTTCGTACCAGGGGAAGTTGCCGATGACAACGCCAGGGTGGGTGTTGGCAAAACGGCGGGGCGGTGGGGTCATGGTGAAGCACCAGGCAAAGGGACGCCGCATGATGCCGCAGACACCGGTGCCCTGGCGCCAGCACCGGCTTTGCCCCTGCGCCGCCGTCTGACCTGGGCGGTGTTCAGCGCCTGTTCAAGGCCTCAGCGGCCCGCCACCACGTCCCGTGCCGCAAAACGCACACTGAAGCGCGCACCCGGCGGGGTCTGGCCAGGCCGGGCGTCTTCGAGCGTGACCTCGGCATCGTGCTTGTTGGCGATCTCCCGCACGATGGGCAGGCCCAGGCCGGAGCCGTCGGCCTCGCTGCCCAGGGCGCGGTAGAACGGCTGGAACACCAGCTCGCGCTCGGCCTCGGGCACGCCGGGGCCCGAGTCTTCGACCTGCAGCAGCAACACCTGGCCAAAGGTGTCGGCGAGCACGCGGGCCGTGACCACGCCGGGCTTGTCGGGTGTGGAGGGGGTGTAGTTGATGGCGTTGTCCACCAGGTTGCGCACCAGCTCCTTGAGCAGCGTGGGGTTGCCGTCGATCTGCACGCCCGGCGATCCAGGCTCGGCGCCGTCGTAGCCCAGGTCAATGTGTTTGTCGAGCGCGCGGGGCACCGAGTCGCGCACCACGTCGATCACCAAGCGTGCCAGGTCGCAGGGCTGGCGCGCAAAACCCACGCCGCTGCCTTCGGCGCGTGCCAGCGCGAGCAGTTGGTTGACGGTGTGCGTGGCGCGGATGCTGGAGCGGCCAATCTGCTGCAGCGAGCGCTTGAGCTCTTCGGTGCTGGTGCCTTCGCGCTGGGCCAGGTCGGCCTGCATGCGCAGGCCCGCCAGCGGGGTCTTGAGCTGGTGGGCGGCGTCGGCCAGAAAGCGCTTTTGCGTGGCCAGCGAGTCGTTCAGGCGCGTGAGCAGGTCGTTGACGGACGACACCAGCGGCGCCACTTCGAGCGGCACCGTGCGGTCGTCCAGCGGCGAGAGGTCGTCGGGGTTGCGTGCGCGGATGCGCTGCTCCAGCTGGTTGAGCGGCTGGATGCCGCGCGCCAGCGCCAGCCACACCAGCAGCACGGCCAGCGGCAGGATGACGAACTGCGGCAGCATCACGCCCTTGATGATTTCGGTGGCCAGCACGCTGCGCTTTTCGCGCGTCTCGGCCACCTGGACCAGCGCCACCGGCGTGTCTTTGAGCGGCAGGCGCACCCAGATATAGGCCACGCGGATGTCGATGCCGCGCATCTCGGCATCGCGCAGCCGCACCTCGCCCGACAGGGGGGGCTCGTCGCTGGGGGGCTCAGGCAGCTCGCGCTCGCCTGAGAGGAACTCGCCGCCCGGGCCGATGACCTGGTAGTACACGATGTCAGAGTCGTCGGCCCGCAGTATCTCGCTGGCGGGCTGGGGCAGGTTGAACTGCGCCTTGTCGCCCACCACGCTGACCAGCTGGGCGAGGGCGTGGGCGTTGTACTCCAGCGCTCGGTCAAACGGCTTGTTGGCCAGGCCCTGCGCGACCAGCCAGGTCAGCGCCAGGCTCACGGGCCACAGCAGCAGCAACGGCGTGAGCATCCAGTCGAGGATCTCGCCGAAGAGGGAGCGCTGCTCTCGCTGGAAGATTTTCAAGGTTTCAAGCCTTTTTGGCCTCTAGCGCTTATTCATCAAGCGCTAGCAGCTATCATTTTTATAACATCGGACTTGAAGGCAACGCCCACCTCTTCCGCCCGCCCCGAAACTGGCGCAGCCGCACACCAGTGCACCTGTGGAACTGGCTCCACCAAGCCGCCGAGTGCGTCCCCTTGGGAAGAAGGCGCCAAGCGACTCAGGGGGGCCTCCTATCCAGGGATCTTCTCAAGACAGTAGCCCAGGCCACGCACGGTGGCGATGCGGATGGGCCCGCCCTCGATCTTCTTGCGCAGGCGGTGGATGTAGACCTCGATGGCGTTGTTGCTCACCTCTTCGCCCCATTCGCACAGGCGTTCCACCAACTGCTCCTTGCTCACCAGGCGGCCGGCACGCTGCAGCAGCACTTCCAGCAAGCCAAGTTCACGGGCCGACAACTCGATCATCTTGCCGTCGATGGTGGCCACGCGGCCGGCCTGGTCGTACACCAGTGGGCCGTGCTTGATGGCGCTGCTGGTGCCGCCCATGCCCCGGCGCGTGAGGGCGCGCACACGGGCTTCCAGCTCTTGCAGGCTGAAGGGCTTGGCCATGTAGTCGTCGGCGCCAAAGTCCAGGCCCTTCACCCGCTCTTCCACGCTGTCGGCTGCGGTGAGGATGAGCACCGGCAGTGCGGAGCCCCGGCCGCGCAGCTTTTTGAGCACCTCCAGCCCATGCATCTTGGGCAGGCCCAGGTCCAGGATGAGCAGGTCGAACTCGTTGTTGGTCATGAGCGCCGCGTCGGCCTCGCTGCCGCTGGCGACATGGTCCACCACGGCGCCCGAGGCGCGCAGCGTGCGCAGCAGGCCATCGGCCAGCACCTGGTCGTCTTCGGCAATGAGGATGCGCATGCTGGTGTCTCCTGGTGGGTGGCAGCGGTCTGGCGCCGCGCCTGTGGTGCGATTTTAGGCCGTGGCTTTGCCGGCGCGGGGGATGCCCTGCCCAACATTGATCAGCTCTGGCAGCCGCTGCGCCAGCGTGTCGATAACCATGCGCTGCCGTGTGGGCATGGACCGTAACTGCGGCCACAGCGCGTGCAGGGGGTAGCCAAAAGGCATGGCTTCTTCAAACACCTGCTCCAGGGTGCCGCTGGCCACAGCGGGTGCGGCCAACCAGGTGGGCAGGCGCACCAGGCCCATGCCCTCGGTGGCCGCCTGCGCCAGCACTTCGAGGCTGTTGGCGGTAAAGCGCGGGGTGACTTCCAGTTCGAACGTTCGGCCACCGGCCCAGGTAAACAGCCAGGGCTTGGCCCAGCCATCACTGCCATACACAACAAACGTGTGTTGATCGCGTGTGTCCGCCAGTTCAGCGAGGCCTGCGGGCCTGAGATGGGTGGCAAGGTAACCTGCCGAGGCGTACACGCCCATCCATTGGTGGCCCAGCAAACGCGCCGCAAACTGAGTGCTATCGGGCAACGGGCCGCTGCGGATGGCCAGGTCCAGCCCTTCATCGATCAGGTGTGAAGGGCGGTCGCTGAAGTGCGCCTCAACCACCAGGTGCGGATGCTCGCACGCCAGCGCCAGCAGCACAGGCCCCACGCAGCGCCTTCCGATCAGTTCGGGGCAGGTCAGCCGCAGCCGGCCCACCACCTCTTCGCGCCCGGCCTGCACCGCAGCTTCAGCCGCATCCAGCTCGTCCAACGCCCGCCGACAGCGCTCGTAATAGCGCTGGCCCTCGTCCGTCAGCGCCTGCGAGCGCGTGGTGCGGTGAAACAACCGTGCGCCCAGCCGCGATTCAAGCCGCGCCACCCCTTTGCCCACGGCAGATCGCGTGAGGTGCAGCCGTGTGGCGGCCCGGGCAAAACTACCGGATTCGACAGCCGCGACAAAGATATCCAGGCCCTGGAGGCGCTCGCTCATGGAAGACTGCTTTCTGCTTCGTTGTGTGACACTGGTGAATTTTTGGAACCAATCAGAGGAAAATTATCCGTCACAAAGCCTTGTTTATCACCAATACCATCGGCTCTGTCTATTTCTCTACGGAACACACAGGCCATGACACCCCTTCCCCCCCACTTGATGCGCTGGCAACTGGCAGGCGTTGGTGCGCAGCACCTCGAATATGTTGAAGCCCCCATGCCCAGCCCCACGGGCCACGAGGTGCTGGTGCGGGTGGACGCTGTCTCACTCAATTACCGCGACCAGTTGGTAATCGACAACCAGTACGGCATGGGCGCTGCTCTCCCGTTTACCCCCGGCTCTGACATGGCGGGGCAGGTGGTGGCGACGGGCCCGGACGTGCACCGCTGGAAGAGCGGCCAGGCTGTCATCAGCACCTTCACCGCGGGTTGGCTGGACGGCCAAGCCCCTGCAGACGCCATGCCACTGGGCGTGCCGGGCCCAGGCGTGCTGGCTACCCACGTGCTGGTGCACGAGGATTGGCTGGTGGCCGCGCCGACAACGCTGGATGCCGCCGCCGCCAGCACCTTGCCGTGCGCCGGGCTCACGGCCTGGATGGCGCTGGTAGAGAACGGTGGCCTGCGGGCGGGCCAGACAGTGCTGGTGCACGGCACCGGCGGCGTGGCGCTGTTCGGTGTTCAGGTTGCGCGCCTGCACGGCGCCCAGGTGTACGTAACCAGCGGAAGCCCTGAGAAGACATCGGCGGTGCTGGCGCTGGGCGCCACTCAGGTGCTGCCGCGCTCAGGCCCGTGGCCCGCTGAGTTGCTGACGCTGACAGGCGGCCGCGGGGTGGACCACGTGCTGGAAACCGCAGGGGGCGCAACGCTGGACCAGTCGCTGCAGGCGCTGGCGCAGGGCGGTCATGTGGCCTATATCGGCGTGATGGAGGGCGTGGGTTTTTCCGGGTCAGGCTTTGACCTGATCAGCAAGCGAGCACGCGTGCAGGGGGTGAGTGTGGGGCACCGGCGTGCGCTGCAGGACCTGGTACGTGCTGTCGACGCTGGCGGTTTGCAGCCCGTGATTGCGGCCCGTTACCCGGCGGCCGCTTTGCACGAGGCTCTTGCGCACTTGGCGCGCGGGCCGCTGGGCAAGGTCGTGGTGACGTTCTCGCAATAACTGCGCCGTACGGAGGCCGCGCAGACCAGGGCGGCCTGCGGCGGTCTGCGTTTGCCGTCAGCGCGGGTCGATCACGAGCAGCTTGTGCACCAGGCTTGTCAGGTCGGCCTGCAGGCGGGCCATGCCCTCGGGCACCTGCGCCAGGGTGCGCTCGTCCATGTAGAGCTTGCGGTTGATCTCGACCTGGATGCTGTGCCGGTGCTGCGCAGGGTTGCCGTAGCGGCGCACCAGCTCCACGCCCTTGTAGGGGTGGTTGTATTCGACGCTGTAGCCGCATGCACGCAGGTGTTCGCAGATCAGCGCCGACAGCGCTGGGCTGGCCGTGGTGCCGTCGCGGTCGCCCACCACAAAGTCGGCGTGTTCCAGGCCCGGAAATTCGGTGGCGAAGCGCCCGGCCACGGCGGGCATGGAGTGGCAGTTGATGTGAATGCTGTAGCCGTGGCGCGCATGGGCGGTATCAATGGCCTGCGCCACGGCGGCGTGGTAGGGGCGCCAGCAGCGGTCGATGCGGGCCCGCACCTCGGCCACCGTGAGCTGGCGTTGGTAGATGGGCTCGCCCTCGTCGGTGAACTTCCAGATCAGGCCCTTGCCCAGGCGCACCTTGCTGAGCACCTTGGGGTCGGCGGAGATGGGGTCGGTCCAGGCGCCGTCGAGCAGGCTGGTGTCCAACTCGGTGGTGTCGCGGTTGGCGTCCAGGTAAATGCGGGGGAAGTGGGCTTCGACCCAGGCCACGCCGAGTGCGGGGGCAAAGGCGTAGATCTTCTCGACGTGGGTGTCTTCGGCCCGGCGCAGCGTGGCCAGGTCGAGGGCAGAACCAAAGTCTGCGGGGTACTGGGTGCCGCTGTGGGGAGAGTCGAGCACCAGCGGTGTGTTGCCGGGCACCGCAGTGACGGTAGCGGGTGATGGTGGAGTGGCAAGTCCGGGCGAGCCGGTGACGCCGGGTTGGGCTTGCTGAAAGCGGCGGTGGATCAGTTTCAAGGCTGCATGCATAGGCAGAGTGTGCGCAAAGGAGGGCGGCTGGCCTAGCCGCCCAGACCGGGATGTGACTATGGTTATCCCTGAGACCTTGAACAGGCTCAGGAAGCAGGGGTGCCTGCGTCGTCTCACCATCCCAGCTGTGGCCGCCCCAGGCCTGGGGCCTGGGGAATCTGGTCAGTCGAGCACCACCTTGGCGTAGGCCGCCACGCGCTTCATCTTGTCGATCTCGCTGGCGATCTGGGCCGTGAACTCCTTGGACGTGGTGCCCGAGGGGTAGAGGCCCTGGCCCGCCAGGCGTTCGCGTACGGCGGGCTCCTTGAGGGCTTGGGCGACTGCTTGCTGGATGCGATCCACCGCCGCTGCAGGGGTGCCGACAGGCGCCACCAAGCCAAACCACGACGGTTCGTTGGCCTGCTTGTAGCCCAGCTCGCCGTAGGTGGGCACATCGGGCAGCACGTCCAGGCGCGCTGGCCAGGACACGGCCAGCGCCTTGAGCTTGCCCGACTTGACGTGCGGGAGCGACGAAGCCACCTGGTCAAAATACACCGCCACCTGGCCTGCCAGCACATCGTTGATGGCCGGGCCTGCACCACGGTAGGGGATGTGCACCATGGAGGTGCCGGTGCTGCTCTTGAACAGCTCGCCCCACATGTGGCCGATGGTCCCGTTGCCGGGGGTGGCGTACGACACCTTGCCGGGGTTGGCCTTGAGGTATTTCACGAGGTCGGCAAAGTCCTTGACGGGCAGCGTGGCGGGGTTGATCACGATGACGCCCGGCGCCTTCACGATCTCGGTCACGCCCACAAAGTCTTTGGTGGGGTGGTAGGGCAGTTTGCTGTACACGGCGGGGTTCACACCGTGGGTGGACAGCGTGGCCACACCAATGGTGAGGCCGTCCGCCGGGGCGCGCGCTACTTCGGCCATACCGATGGAGCCGCCTGCGCCGCCCCGGTTTTCCAGCACCACGGGCTGCTTGAGGATGCGGGCCAGCGACTCTTGCAGGCTGCGGGCTGTGATGTCGGTTGCTCCCCCGGGCGGGAAGGGAACGATGATGCGCAGGGGCTTGCCCTCTTGCGCTAAAGACATTCCGGGAGCGAAAGATACGGCGGCCAGCGCTGAGAGCAGTTGACGGCGTTGCATGGGCATTTCTCCTATGAGTTGCATTGAGGTTAATGGATTCAATGCGCTCTACCAAGCAATGGATATGCCTGATAACATTCCTATTTGGAATGATTTGATTACTTACTATGTCGTCACTTCGCCGTCTTTCTCCACCGCTGCATTTGCTGCGAGCGTTTTCCACGGTGACGCGGTTCGGCGGAGTGTCCCGCGCGGCCGAGGCCCTGCACCTCACACAAAGTGCGGTCAGCAAACAGATCAAGGAGCTGGAGGGCTGGGTGGGCGTGCCGCTGTTCGAGCGCAGCCGCAAGCGCCTGGCGCTCACCCCCGCCGGCGAGCGCTATGAAAAGGCGGTGCGCGGCGTGCTGGCGCAGCTGGAGGCGGCCACGCTGGAGTTGATCACCAGCGATGACGGCGGTGGCGCACTGCACCTGTCCAGCCTGCCCACGTTTGCGGCCAAGTGGCTCATCCCGCGCCTGCCGCAGTTCCAGCAGCAGCACCCGCAAATCACGCTGCACTTTGTGCCCTATGTGCACAGTTACGACTTCACCCGTCCCGAGCTGGACTGCGCCATCCTGTTCGGCGACGGCCACTGGCCCGGCGCGCATGCCCACCACATCACGGGCAACGACGTGGCGCTGATCGCCCCGCGCACCAAGGTGGCCGACTGGCCCATCCACACCCCGCGCGACGTGGCGCGCTACACGCTGCTGCGCCACGTGACCGTGCCCGAGGCGTGGTTGCGCTGGAGCGAGACGCACGGGGTGGAGGCCCTCATCGACCCGCTGGCCGGGCCGCAGTTCGACCAGTTCCAGACCATGATCCGCGCCGTGATGGCGGGCATGGGCCTGGCGCTGGTGCCACGCTGCCTGGTGCAGGATGAAATCACGGCGGGCCTGGTGCGCGAGCCCCTGCCCGATGCCGACCTGCGCGGCGGTTACCGGAGCGATGTGGGCTACTGGTTCTGCTATCCCGAAGGGCGTACGCAGCTGCACGCGCTGCAGTGCTTTCGTCAATGGCTGCTGGCGTGCGCCGAGCCAGTGGCGGCTCAGGCGCCAGTGTCGCCGCCCGCGTAGGCCTCCAGCCCGATGGCCACCACGGTGGCCACGTCATTACCCACCTCGGCGCGAAACTCTTCCTCGGCCTGCGCCACCGCGTCCCGGAACGCCTGCAGCCACGCCAGGCCGGTGGGCGTAAAACACACGCGGCGCGCCCGCGCATCCAGCGCGTCGGCCTGGCGCGTTACCAGCCCCCAGGCCTCGCACTGGTCCACCAGGTTGGCCATGGCCTGCTTGGTAATGCCCGCGCGCTGGGCCAGGTCGGTCAGCCGGTCGCCCTGCAAGGCCAGGTGCCGGGTGATGTGCACATGCGCGGCCGTCACCTGGTCGCGCGCTGCCAGGTTGGACAGCGCCAGTGGCACCTCCACATTGCGCGCCATGAGCTGCAGCACCCGCGCGTCGAAACGGCGCAATGCACTGCCCATCAGGCGGCCCAGGTGGGTTTGGCGCCAGCGGTCATCGGCGCCCGGCAGTGGCGTGGCGGAGGGGGTGGCTGGAGAAAAATCGGCCATGCGATATTGTCAGGCAAACTGACTAAAAATCGCTTTGTCTCGATTCCATTGCTCGCATAAACTACTGTTCAAGCATCCAGCCTGTGATTAACCGCAGAGCGATGCAAGCATCCAACCTGTTGTTTTTCAAGGAGTTTCTCATGGACGTCGCAGTCAAAGGCACCAATCCCGCATTGCCCGTGAACACCGAAAAGGCCAAGGCCCTGGCCGCCGCGCTCGCCCAGATCGAGAAGCAATTTGGCAAGGGCACCATCATGCGCCTGGGTGAAGGCGAGGTGATCGAGGACATCCAGGTCGTCTCCACCGGCTCGCTGGGCCTCGATATCGCCCTGGGCGTGGGTGGCCTGCCCCGTGGCCGTGTGGTTGAGATCTATGGCCCGGAATCGTCGGGCAAGACCACGCTCACGCTGCAGGTGATTGCCGAGATGCAAAAACAAGGCGGCACCTGCGCGTTTGTGGATGCCGAACATGCCCTCGATGTGCAATACGCCCAGAAGCTGGGTGTGCAACTGTCCGACCTGCTGATCAGCCAGCCAGACACCGGCGAGCAGGCGCTCGAAATCGTGGACAGCCTGGTGCGCTCGGGCGCTGTGGACCTGATCGTCATCGACTCGGTGGCCGCGCTCACGCCCAAGGCCGAAATCGAAGGCGAAATGGGCGACGCCCTGCCCGGCCTGCAAGCCCGCCTGATGAGCCAGGCGCTGCGCAAGCTCACCGCCACCATCAAGAAGACCAATTGCATGGTCATCTTCATCAACCAGATCCGCATGAAGATCGGCGTGATGTTCGGCTCGCCCGAAACCACCACCGGCGGCAATGCGCTCAAGTTCTACGCTTCTGTGCGTCTGGACATCCGCCGCACCGGCACTATCAAGAAGGGCGACGAGGCCATCGGCAACGAGACCAAGGTCAAGGTGGTCAAGAACAAGGTGTCGCCACCGTTCAAGACGGCCGAGTTCGACATCCTGTTCGGTGAAGGCATCAGCCGCGAAGGCGAAATCATCGACATGGGCGTGACCGCCAAGATCGTGGAAAAGAGCGGTGCCTGGTACGCCTACAACGGCGAAAAGATCGGCCAAGGCCGCGACAACGCGCGCGAGTTCTTGCGCGAGAACCCCGACCTGGCCCGCGAGATTGAAAACAAGGTCCGGGAGCAACTGGGCATCGCTCTGTTGCCTGCGGCATTGGCGGCAGCCAGTGCCGCAGACGAGGCGTAAGCCGAGTGGATCGCAGTTTCACCAAAACAAGGTGCGCGAAGGCCTGGGCATTGCGTTGCTGCCTGGCGCACTGCAGGCCCCGGTGGCGGCTGCGGGCGAGTGATCTCCAGTCTTTGAAGCCAAAGAACCCGCAGGCGCATGTTCCATATGCGCCTGCAGCTATTAAAATTATAGCGATTTGATTTGCGATGGGATTCACTGCGCTTTCGCTCAAAGGCCGCGCGCTCCGGCTGCTGAGCCAGCGGGAACATTCGCGGGCCGAGTTGCAGCGCAAACTCCGCCCCCATGTTCAAGAGGGCGAAGACCTGGAGGCTGTGCTGGACGACCTGCAGGCCAAAGACTTCATCAGCGAGGCCAGGGTGGTGGAGTCTGTGTTGCATCGGCGCGCAGGGCGCCTGGGGGCATCGCGCATCCGGCAAGAGCTGCAGGCCAAGGGGCTGGGGGCAGAGGCCGTGCAGCAGGCTGTGGTGCAGTTGCAGGGCAGCGAACTGGAGCGTGCCCGCGAGGTGTGGCGCCGCAAGTTTGGCGAGCCCGCCGCAGACCCGCAAACCCGCGCCAAACACATGAGGTTTTTGCTGGTGCGGGGGTTTTCAGGCGATGTGGTGCGGCGCGCGGTGCTGGGCGCCGACGAGTCTGACGAGGGCTGAGCGCAGCTAACAAGAAGGAAGAAGGGCATCGGCCCCACTTCCTGGTGGGCTCTGGGGTCGTTACACGCTCAGCATCAATTGCAGGTTCTGCACTGCGGCGCCGCTGGCACCCTTGCCCAGGTTGTCCAGGCGCGCAATGACCACGGCCTGCCGATATTGCTCGTTGGAAAACACGCGCAACTCCAGCTTGTTGGTGTCGGTCAGCGTGTCGGCGGCCAGCTTCAAATCATCGGTGGGCGGCAGCACGCTGACCCACTGTTCGGGCGTGTTGGTGCGGCTGTAGTGGCTGGCCAGCACGTCGTGCAAGTCGCTGGCCTTGGGGGCTCCGGGCAGCAGGTCCAGGTGCAGCGGCAACTGCACCAGCATGCCCTGGCGGAAGTTGCCCACGGCAGGAATGAACACCGGGCGGCGCGTGAGCCCGGTGTAGCGCAGGATTTCGGGAATGTGCTTGTGCGTCAGGCCCAGCGCATAAGCCTCGTAAGGCGCCGCCGTGCCTGCCTCGTAGGCTTCGATCATGGTGCGGCCGCCACCGGAGTAGCCCGACACAGAGGGCAAGCTCAAGGGGTAGTCCGCAGGGATCAGGCCCGCGTCCACCAGCGGGCGCAGCATGGCAATCGCGCCCGTGGCGTAGCAGCCGGGGTTGGAGACGCGGGTGGCGTCGCGCACCGCTTGCGCCTGCGCTGCCGCGAGTTCCGGAAACCCGTACACCCAGCCGTCGGCCGTGCGGTGGGCTGTGCTGGCATCGATCACCTTGACCTTGCGGCCCGAGGTGCGCTCGATCTCGTCCACCATGGCCACGGTGTCGCGCGCCGCATCGTCGTGCAGGCACAGCACCACCAGATCCACCCCCGCGATCAGGTCGCGCTTGGCGGCCGGATCCTTGCGCAACTCGGGCGCAATGCTGACCAGCTCGATCTGCGGCATGGCCTGCAGGCGCTCGCGAATCTGCAGGCCCGTGGTGCCGGCTTCGCCATCAATAAAGACTTTGGACATGGAGGTGCTCCTGCAAAAAGGCGGCAGCGTCTGCCGGATAGAAATGGGGGTGGGAAGGCCGCTAGGCCCGCCCAGGGTGTAAGTTAGGCACAAGGATGGTGCGTTGCAGCATGATACAGTCGCAGGTTGCCATGTCCCAAGCCCGCGGCCAGACATCTGTTCATGGTAAACGGGTAACTATCACCCTTCCCTGAGAGAGACCTCATGAAGATTCACGAATACCAAGGCAAGGAAATCTTGCGCAATTTTGGTGTGCCCGTTCCGCGTGGCATTCCCGCATTCACGGTGCAAGAAGCCGTGGAAGCAGCTCAGAAGCTCGGCGGCCCCGTGTGGGTGGTCAAGGCCCAGATCCACGCCGGTGGCCGTGGCAAGGGTGGCGGCGTGAAGGTTGCCAAGACCATTGACGACGTGAAAGCACGCGCCAGCGACATCTTGGGCATGCAGCTGGTCACGCACCAGACCGGCGCTGAGGGCCAGAAGGTCCGCCGCCTGTACATCGAAGACGGCGCCGACATCAAGAACGAACTGTATGTGTCGCTGGTCACCGACCGCGCCACGCAGAAGGTGGCCCTGATCGCTTCGAGCGAAGGCGGCATGGACATCGAGGAAGTGGCCCACTCCACGCCCGAGAAGATCATCACCGAGATGATCGACCCGCTGACCGGCATCACCGAAGCGCAGAGCCGCAAGGTGGCAGCCGCCATCGGCCTGACCGGCGCTTCCATCGACCAGGCAGTAGACATCTTCGCCAAGATCTACAAGTGCTACATGGACACCGACGCGTCGCTGGTGGAAATCAACCCGCTGAACTGCGACTCCAAGGGCAACCTGATGGCCCTGGACGCGAAGTTCAACTTTGACGCCAACGCCCTGTTCCGCCACCCCGAAATCGTGGCCTTCCGCGACCTGGACGAAGAAGATCCAGCCGAAGTGGAAGCTTCCAAGTTCGACCTGGCCTACATCAGCCTCGATGGCAACATCGGCTGCTTGGTCAACGGCGCTGGTCTGGCCATGGCCACCATGGACACCATCAAGCTGTTCGGCGGCGAGCCAGCCAACTTCCTGGATGTGGGCGGTGGTGCCACCCCCGAGAAGGTCACCGAAGCCTTCAAGATCATGCTGAAGAACCCCAAGGTCGAAGGCATTCTGGTCAACATCTTCGGCGGCATCATGAAGTGCGACACCATCGCCACCGGCGTGATCACCGCTTGCAAAGCCGTGAACCTGAACGTGCCGCTGGTCGTGCGCATGAAGGGTACGAACGAAGAGCTGGGCAAGAAGATGCTGGCCGAGTCCGGCCTGCCTATCATTGCCGCAGACACCATGGCCGAAGCTGCGACCAAGATCGTTGCTGCCGTCAAGTAAGCCCGGAGAACACACATGTCGATCTACATCAACAAAGACACCAAGGTCATCACCCAGGGCATCACGGGCAAGACTGGCCAGTTCCACACTGAGAAGTGCCAGGAATACGCGAACGGCAAGAACTGCTTCGTGGCGGGCGTGAACCCCAAGAAGGCTGGCGAGTCGATCTTTAACATCCCGATCTACGCCTCCGTCAAGGAAGCTGCTCAGCAGACCGGCGCCACTGTGTCGGTGATCTACGTGCCGCCCGCAGGCGCTGCTGACGCGATCTGGGAAGCCGTCGAAGCCGACCTGGACATGGCCATCTGCATCACCGAAGGCATTCCGGTCAAGGACATGCTGATGGTGCGCAACAAGATGAAGGCCAAGGAAGCCGCAGGCGGCAAGAAGACCCTGCTGCTGGGCCCCAACTGCCCCGGTCTGATCACGCCTGACGAAATCAAGATCGGCATCATGCCCGGTCACATCCACCGCAAGGGCCGCATCGGCGTGGTGTCCCGTTCGGGCACGTTGACGTATGAAGCCGTGGCCATGCTGACCGAAGTCGGCCTGGGCCAGTCGAGCGCTGTGGGCATCGGTGGCGACCCCATCAATGGCCTCAAGCACATCGATGTGATGAAGGCGTTCAACGACGATCCAGACACCGACGCCGTGATCATGATCGGCGAAATCGGCGGACCTGACGAAGCCGAAGCCGCCCAATGGTGCAAGGCCAACATGAAGAAGCCTATCGTGGGCTTCATCGCTGGCGTGACAGCCCCTCCCGGCAAGCGCATGGGCCACGCTGGCGCGCTGATCTCTGGCGGTGCCGACACGGCCGACGCCAAGCTCGCCATCATGGAAGAGTCGGGCTTCATCATCACCCGCAATCCTTCGGAACTGGGCAAGCTGCTCAAGGCCCAGCTGAAGTAAGTTGGCCGGCGCCGTCCCGCCCGTAAGCACAATTACGGACGCGGCGCACGGCGCAGACCGCTAGACTTGCGGCTCCTACAAAAAGAGAAGCGCTCGGAACCCTGGTTCCGGGCGCTTCTTGCATTCATAACAGTGGAGTCAGTCATGGAGTTTCTGCAAAGCACCGATTTTTGGATCGGCCTGGTGAAGATCGTCTGGATCAACATCATTCTTTCGGGTGACAACGCGGTGGTCATCGCGCTGGCCGCTCGGTCCCTTCCCCCCCATCAGCAAAAGAAAGCCGTGTTCTGGGGCTCCGGCGCCGCCGTGGTCTTGCGGATTTTGCTGACCGTCGTGGCGGCCAAGCTGCTAGAGCTGTCGTTCCTGCAGATCGTGGGTGGTTGCCTGCTGCTGTGGATCGGCTTTCAGCTGCTCAGCGACGACGAAGAGGATGAGGGCGAGTCCAAAACCTATGGCAGCCTGATGGCCGCTGTGCGCACCATCCTCATTGCCGACCTGGTGATGAGCCTGGACAACGTGATCGCCGTGGCGGCTGCGGCCCAGGGCAATGTGGTGCTGCTGGTGTTGGGCTTGGCCATCAGCATCCCGCTGGTGATTTTCGGCAGCACGCTGATGATCAAGCTCATGGAGCGTTTTCCCATCATCGTGTTGCTGGGCGCCGCGCTGATTGGCTGGGTGGGTGGTGAAACCATCGCCAGCGATGTCATCTTGCACGACTACGCCGTGGCGCACCCCGCTTTGCACTATGTGGCGGCTGCCCTGGGCGCCGCACTGGTGGTGGGTGTGGGCAAGTTCTGGCGCAAGGGGGCGCGCAGCGCGTCTGCCTCCTGATCGTTGAAGCGGGGGCTCGCACGAAGGCGTAACCTTTTTGCGGACCAGCGGGTGACAAAAATGGCATCCGGGCGGTGTCTCGTCCCGGCGTTGCGTGACAAGAACGACACGCCACTCCATTTCCGCAGCCCATTCGTTGCCAATCGCCATCGTTTAGCGGTCCCGACGTCCTTGGTCAGCATGGGCGCAGTTATTGCTTGAAACCCTCCAATACTGAGTGGAACAACAGCAAGTGGGACGAAAAACCTCGGCACGGCGGATGGATGGGTGGCGTACCGATGGCTTTTGGGGCGGATTGGTGGCTCTGGCCATAGTGGGCCTGTGCGCGATCACGGGCGCATCGCTGTCGCTCGAACACAAGCTCTACGACGCTGCTGTTCGCACTTCGTCCCCTGCCCCGTTGGGCGACGTAGTCATCGTGGGCATCGACGACGCGAGCGTTGCCACCGTTGGGCCCTGGCCCTGGCCGCGTGATATCCACGCACGCCTGATTGACCGCCTGTCAGCGGCTGGCGCCCAAACCATCATTTACACCCCCGCATTCACGCAACCGCAGAGCGACAGGGGCTTGACCTATCTCCGAAAAGTCCGCGAAACCCTTGCAGCAGCGGGTGATGGAACCGCATTGGCAGCTGAGCTGGGCCGTGTGGTGGGAGAGGCCGAGGCTGTACTCGACGGCGATGCGCGCCTGGCTGCTGCCATCCAGCGGGCGGGCAACGTATTCCTGGCTTCGCGCTATGAAGCCACGGGGACTCCGGCGCCTTTGCCGTCATACGTGCGCCGCAGCACGGTACCCGACCCAGGTGCTGGCGCGACTGTGATGCAGTCGGCCCAGCACCCCATCGCGTCGCTGGGCTCCGTGGCGGCCGGGGTGGGCCACGTGTACGCCGAGCCGGACCAAGATGGCCGCGTGCGCCAGGTGCCCCTGCTTCTTCGGTACGACAGCGTTGGAGTGCCGTCCCTGGCATTGCTGGCGGCGCAACACAGCTTGCATCTGGGGTTGGGTGATGTTCGTGTCGTGGATGCCTCTGGGGGGCTGCGGCTGGGAGGGCTGAATATTCCCACCAATGCAGCTGCTGCGCTGCGTCCCCGCTGGCAGATGGCTGGCGATGGTTTGGGCTCCTTCCCTGTCTTGTCGGCCGCCAGCGTGCTCGATGAAACCACCCTTGCCACCAGCCTCCAGGGCAAGACCGTGCTGGTGGGTGAAATGGCGGATGCGCTGGGGGCCTCCGCAGCGCAGTCGGGGGAGCGCCCCGCCTACCCCGTGGAGATGTTGGCGCAAACCTTGTCATCCATTCGCCTCGGGCTGGGTGTGGTGGAGCCAAGCTGGGCCACGCCGGTGGCTTGGTTGGTGTTGGTGCTGGTATTTCTGTATGTGGTGCTGTTGGCGCCGCGCATGGCGCGCCCGGTTGGGGTAGGTGCAGGTGCCGTGCTCGCGTTTACCGTGGTCACCGCCGAATGGACCCTTCTGCGCTATGGAGGCTTGTGGGTCCCGTTGATGCTGCCCGTGCTGGGTGTGTTGGCGGGCACGGCTGTGGTGGCACTCTCGCATCGCGGACGGCAGGGCGAAGTCTCCGGGCGTTCCGCCGAAGCCGCTGAGGCTGACCGCATGATGGGCTTGGCCCTGCATGGCCAGGGCCAACTGGACATGGCCTTTGAGCGCCTGCGCAAGGTGCCCGCCAGCGATGCGTTGCTGGACAACCTTTACCACCTGGCGGAGGACTTTGAGCGCAAGCGCCTCTTCGCCAAGGCCCAGGCGGTGTACGAACATATCCTGCGCCACAACCGCCAGTACAAGGACGTGCGCAGCCGCTACAAGCGTGCCCGTGCTCAGGCCCAAAGCGGCGGCGCGCCAACCTCGCTGGGCGTGGCGGATTCTGTGCCGCAGGCCAGCCCTGGTGCGCCCCTGCTGCCAGGCGACGCTACCGTCGGCGTGCCCATGCTGGGGCGCTACCAGATCGACCGCGAGATTGGTAAAGGTGCCATGGGAGTGGTCTATCTGGGGCGGGATCCCAAGATTGGCCGCGTGGTGGCCATCAAGACGCTGGCCCTGGGGCAGGAGTTTGAAGGTGATGCGCTGATTGATGCGCGTGCCCGGTTCTTCCGCGAGGCAGAAACCGCTGGCCGATTGCAGCATCCGAACATCGTGACCATCTTTGATGCGGGCGAGGAGCATGATCTTGCCTACATCGCCATGGAGTTCCTCAAAGGCCAGGATCTGACCCATGCCTGCGGCCAGGACCGGTTGCTGCCGGTGCCCACCGTGCTGTCGATTGCGGCCCGGGTGGCGGACGCGCTGGACTACGCCCACGCCCACAACGTGGTGCACCGCGACATCAAGCCCGCCAACATCATGTTTGACAGTGCGACAGACGCAGTCAAGGTGACGGACTTTGGCATCGCGCGCATCACGGATTCAAGCAAGACCCGCACGGGGCTGGTTCTGGGTACGCCCAGCTTCATGTCACCCGAGCAACTGGCTGGAAAGAAGGTTGATGGGCGCTCGGACCTCTATTCGCTGGGCATTACCCTGTTCCAGTTGCTAACGGGTGCGCTTCCTTTGCGGGGCGCGTCCATGACTGAGCTGATGCACAAGATTGCCAACGTGGAGGCGCCCGACGTGCGCCAGCTGCGCCCTGAACTCCCGGCCGCTGTGGCCAGGGTGGCGGCGCTGGCGTTGCAAAAGCGCCCGGAAGCGCGCTACCAGACTGGGCGGCAGTTCGCGGCGGATCTGCGGCAGGCCATGGTGGGCGAGGTGAGATTCAGCCCTGAACCAGTCGTCTATGATGCGGACCGCGATGCAACAGGGCAAGAAATGGCGGATTTTCAGGAAACCGTGATGGAGCCCCCCGCCGTGCGGGGTGCGGCAGCCCCGCCGATTTTGGGCGCCCCATGACGCACGCCTCCACATCCATGACCTACGAATTCACTGCGCGGACCGACAAGGGCCGCGTGCGCTCCAACAACGAAGACGCGGTAGCCGTTGACCGCGATGCGCAGGTCGCGATATTGGCCGATGGCATGGGCGGCTACAACGCGGGTGAGGTGGCTAGTGGCATGGCCACCACCTTCATCCGTACTGAAATGGCGCGCTGGCTGGCCCAGGCGGGCGCGAGTCCACAGTCCACCGACGTGCGTCGAGCGCTGGAGATCTGTGTGGAGAACGCCAACCACGCCATCCTGGGGGCGTCCCTTTCCAATCCGCAGTACGCGGGCATGGGGACCACGCTGGTGGTTGCAGTGTTTCATGGTAGCCGCCTGATCCTGGGGCACATTGGCGATTCGCGTTGCTACCGACTGCGCGATGGTGCTTTGCAGCAAATCACGCGTGACCATTCCTGGCTGCAGGAGCAGGTGGATGCCGGCCTGCTGACACCGCAGCAGGCAGCGCTGTCGTCCAACCGCAATCTGGTGACGCGGGCCTTGGGTGTCGAGCCCAATGTGCTGATGGAGGTGAACGAGTTCCAGGTGGCGCCCCACGATCTGTTTCTGCTGTGTTCCGATGGGCTCACCGACATGGTGTCCGACTCGGACTTGGCAGAGATGGTGCGGGCGCCCATGCCATTGGAGGAAAAAGCGACACTGCTCATTGACACCGCCAACGCCAACGGCGGCCGTGATAACGTGAGCGTGCTGCTGGTGCAGGCTGCTGCAGGAGGCAAGAAGCGTGGCCTCATGTCCCGATTGCTAGGGGCCTCTTGAACGGCCCGAAATACAACAATTCATCACATCAGGAGTGGATCATGCCGAGAATGATCGTTTCAATCGACGGCGTCGTCATCAAGGAAGTGCAGCTGACCAAGGAGCGGACCACGCTGGGTCGGCGGCCATACAACGACATCGTGATCGACAACCTCGCGGTGAGCGGTGAGCATGCCGTGCTCCACATGGTGGGGCAGGATGTGGAGATTGAGGACCTGGGCAGCACCAACGGTACCTATGTGAACGCCAAAGCCGTCAAGCGCCAGGAATTGCGCAATGGTGATACGGTGGAGGTGGGCAAGTACAAGATCCGCTTCCTGCAAGATGCCGAGGGCCAGAACTTCGAGAAGACCATGATCTTCAAGCCCGGCATGGTGCCGCCCGCCGTGGCTGCGTCCAGGCCCGCTCCTGCGGCCCCTGCGCCTGCACCAATTTCGGCGGTGATCCGGGTCATGTCGGGTGCTGCTGCGGGGCGTGAAGTGTCGCTGCAAAAGGTCGTGACCACCATTGGCAAGCCGGGGGTCGCTGTGGCCTCCATCACCAAGCGGCACCAAGGTTTTGTGTTGGCCCATGTCGAGGGGCCCGACATGCCGCTGCTCAACGGCGCTGCCATTGGTGCATCGCCAGTTCCGCTCAAGCACGGTGATCGCCTGGAGCTGGCCGGCACCGAGATGCAGTTCGAGCAAAACTGACATCCCGCACAGGGCCCGCGTCATCATTGCGTGCCCTTGCTGACCTGAGCCCTTCTTTCCAGCGCGCGGACCTATGCTGCAGTCCCTGTCGCATCTGTTCCGTCGGCGCTGGCAGCGCATTGCGGTCACGCTGATACCACTGGTTTTTGCGCTGCTGCACGTGGCCGATGTACTCCACCTGCAGGTGTTGGAGCGACTGGACAACATCATCTACGACACCCGCTTGCGGGTGACCATGCCACGAACGCTGGACGAGCGGATCGTTATCGTCGATATCGACGAGAAGAGCCTGGGGCGAGTGGGCCAATGGCCTTGGCGCAGGGACAAGATGGCCGCGCTGGTGCATGAACTGTTTGAGCGCCAGCAAGTGTCGGTGGTGGGTTTTGACGTGCTGTTTGCCGAGGCCGATGAAAGTTCGGGCCTCTCCACGCTGCAACAGCTCGCCCAGGGCCCTCTGCGCAGCCAACCCGCCTTCAAGGAGCAACTGGAACGCCTGGCGCCATCGTTGGACTATGACGCCCTTTTTGCGCAGTCTCTGCATGGGCAGCCGGTGGTGTTGGGTTACTACCTTTCGGGCGAAGACCGCGACGGCATCACCAAAGGCATGCTGCCAGACCCCGCCCTGCCGGTAGGGCGCTTGCGGGGCTTGCCCCTGGGGGCAACTACGTGGCGTGGGTACAGCAGCAATATCGAGGTCCTCACCCGCGCGGCACCGGCTGCAGGGTTCTTCAATTCGATCACGGACGAGGATGGGGTCGTTCGCTCCCTACCCTTGTTGGCCGAGTACCAGGGGCAGTATTACGAATCGCTGGCGTTGGCCATGTTCCGTACCGCGATCGGTCTGCCAGAGATTCATCCGGGTTTTGTGAATCCCACACCCTCCGGGACGCACGATTTACTCCAAAGCATTGTGTTGCGCCAGGATGGTCGCGCGCTGGCGCTCCCCGTGGACCAACAGCTGGCCACTCTCATCCCCTACCGGGGGAGGGGCGACGCCAAAGGGGGCTCTTTCCGGTACATCTCGGCATCGGACGTTCTGGACGGCGCATTGCCGCCTGGCCAACTCAAGGACCGACTGGTGCTGGTCGGTTCCACGGCGCCCGGTTTGCTGGATTTGCGGGTGACCCCGGTGGGCAGAACGTACCCAGGCGTGGAGACACACGCCAATGTATTGTCGGCATTCCTGGACGGCAAGAATATTGTCCGGCCCGACTACGCCGCAGGGTTCGATGTGCTACAGCTGCTGTGTGCGGGCTTGCTGTTGGCGGTGGCGTTGCCGCTCTTGTCTGCATCGTCTGCGGTCTTGCTCAGTGGTGGCGTGGTGTGTGCGCTGGTGGGGCTTAACCTGTGGATGTACATCGCTCAGGGGCTGGCGTTGCCGCTGGCGACGGCAGTCGTGATGGCTATGCTGGCCTTTGCGCTCAACATGGCGTACGGGTACTTCGTCGAAAGCCGCTCCAAGCGCGAGCTGGCCGCACTGTTCAGCGCCTATGTGCCACCAGAGCTAGTGGCCGAGATGGTCAAGCAACCTGAGCACTACAGCATGCAGGCCACCAACCGGGAGCTGACGGTGATGTTCTGCGACATGCGCGGTTTCACCGCCATGTCCGAACGGATGGAGCCGTTGCAATTGCAAGGGTTGCTGAATGAAGTGTTCAGCAAGCTCACCCACATCATCCGCAGCCACCGGGGCACGATTGACAAATACATGGGCGACTGCGTCATGGCTTTTTGGGGGGCTCCCGTGGCCACGCCAGACCACGCGCAACTGGCGGTGACTGCGGCCCTGGAAATGTCGCAGGCCATTGGGCAAATCAACGCCAACCATCGCCAGCGCGGTCTGCCCGAGATTGGGGTGGGCATTGGACTCAATACCGGTGTCATGTGTGTGGGCGACATGGGCTCGGACATCCGTCGCAGCTACACGGTCATCGGCGATGCGGTCAACCTCGGCTCCCGCCTGGAGGGGCTATCCAAGCACTACGGCACTTCGATCGTGGTGAGTGAATCCGCCATGCAGCTCGCTCCTCTGTTTGTGTGGCAGGCCATGGACCGCGTCCGCGTCAAGGGCAAGGCACAGGCCGTGCCGATTTACCAGCCGCTCGCACCTCAAGGCGAGCTATCCACCGAACTCGCCGAAGAACTGGCGGCGTGGGAGGGTTTTCTGCGTGCTTATGTCGCGCAGGAATGGGCACAATGCGACCAGTTGATGGGGCAGTTGAAAGTGTGCAGACCTCACTGCGTCCTGTACGAGTTGTATGCGGCGCGGGTCGAAGCCCTGCGCGGGTTGCCTTTTAACCCGGACTGGGACAGCGCCACCAATTTCGACACCAAGTAAAAGGCTTCACATGAAGGTTCGCGTGCTGGGGTGTTCCGGCGCCATTGCCAAGGACTGTCGCACGACATCGTTCCTGATCGGTGACAGCATCTTGCTCGATGCGGGCACTGGCGTGGGCGACCTCACGCTGGAAGAAATGGGCAAGATTGACCATGTGTTGTTGACCCACTCCCATCTGGACCATATCGCCGCTCTGCCCCTGATGCTCGACGCGGTGTCGTCTCAGCGCCGCCACCCCGTGCAGGTGCACGCCCTGGCCGCCACCATCACGGCGCTGCAGACGCATGTGTTCAACAACGTCATCTGGCCAGATTTCAGCGCCATACCGTCCGCTGCATCCCCATTTTTGCAATATCAGACCTTTGTGTCCGGTGATGTGCTGAGCATTGCAGGTACCCGGATTGAGGTGCTCCCCGCCCGCCACACCGTACCTGCCGTAGGTTTTGCTGTGCAAGGCGATACCGGCTGGTGGGTGTTCAGCGGCGATACCGAACGCAACCCTTTGTTCTGGAACCGTGTCAACGCATTGCCGGTAGCTTGCCTGGTGATCGAGACAGCTTTCAGCAACCGCGAACGAGACCTGGCTCGCCGCAGCCTGCACCTCTCGCCCGAGACTTTGGCGCAGGAACTGGCGCACATTTCAGGCGCTGATCGCTATCCCATCTACATCACGCACACCAAGCCGTCGGAAACCTCGCTCATCATGGACGAAATTCGACAGCTGGACTGCACTGCCTCCACCCACCACAGCCCGCATGACGTTCGCTGGCTGAGTGCGGGGCAGACGATGGAAGTGTGAAGGGGCTCACAGTTGTGACAATACTGGGCGACAAAAATGTAATGTGTGACGGCGAGCGTCGTCCATTTTCGGAGCGGGCAAGTGTGTCTGCGGCTGATAGTGAGAGCTGGTTTGTCAACAATGCTCAATGTGAGTTTTTTTGAGTTGAAGCGATGAATCTGCACTTGACTTTTGGTGGTGCAGTTGGGGCGCTAGTGGGTTCTCTTGCTTGCTCGCGGGTCTCCGCGGCATCCCGGCGCGGCCAAACCCGACTCTACAAAGTAGGCACGGCGATTGCATAGCAAATAGTGCATTTGCAACTTTTCCTAGGAGTTTTTCATGAAGCGTACTTTGCAAAAGGGTTTTACCCTGATCGAGTTGATGATCGTTGTGGCGATCATCGGTATTTTGGCCGCCGTAGCGCTGCCTGCGTACCAGGACTACACCATCCGTGCCAAGGTGTCTGAAGTGATCTTGGCGGGATCTGCTTGCCGGACCAGTATTACAGAAACGATTCAAACAATCTCGAGCACCGTGCTGCCTGCAGCTAATGCTTGGGGATGTGAACAAAATACAGCAGCAGATGCCAATAGCGTGCCAACGAAATATGTTTTCTCGATTGTCACAAGCAATGCAGGTCAAGTCACAATTAAGACCACCAGTGAAGCCAGCCTCAAAGATGCGAAGGACTCTACTGTTGTGATGACTCCCTACTTGAAGACGGGCGTTATTACGAATGCTGATGTCAACAAGGTTGTATATGAATGGAAGTGCGGCCCTGGTGGTGCAACACCGATGCAGGCAAAGTATCTGCCAGGTTCCTGCCGCGGCTAAATTACTGGTATCTGCAGACTAGTTCGCAGATATTTTCAGCCAACGGTGCGCCCAAGGGCGCACTTTTTTTTGAGCCATTTATTCAGTGATGAGTGCCTTTCTAGAAAAGAGAATGCTGGTATGGATGGGAGGTATATTGTGCCTCTGTTATTTGCTTCCAAACCATTACTCCCCTTGGTTGAGTTTTCACCAAGAGTTGGGCGCGGCTTTGGCATTTGTACCTCTTTTCGTCTGGGCATGTACAAAAACTGCTTGTGCCCCTGCTATTGCCTATGGGGTCGGAGTACTGGCGGCAGTCCCCCTATTGCAATTCGCGACGGGCCGACTTTTATTTGCTACGGATGCATGGATGACTAGCCTTTATCTCCTAGGGCTTTCATTGTCAATCTATGCAGGAGCACTTTGCGCAAATGGCTCTACTAAAACAGGTGGTGGAAGAATTAGTATCCCGATTGCACCGTTCTGGGGGGGGATACTGGTGGCTGCGATATGCTCCGCAGGACTGGCGCTGCATCAGTGGTTAATTCCAAGCTATCAGGGGATCTATATTGCGGAAATTCCACCAAAATCCCGCCCCTTCGGAAACCTCGCTCAGCCTAATCAACTAGCGACCTTGGTGCTCCTTGGTGCTGTTGGTTTGTTATATTTTTGGGAAACGCATCGAGTGCGTACTTTGATCGCGGGATTGTCTGCTGCCTTATTATTTGGTGCATTAGCAATGACTGGGTCTAGGTCGGTTCTGCTGGCTTTTGCTTGGTTAATACCGGCATTTTTGTTTATGCGCAAACGGTGCGCCTTGCGGGCGACGCCGATGGTAATCGGCATAGCCGTGGGGTTTTATTTTTTGATGATGTGGCTCGGGCCTTTGCTGGGTGATTTGCTACTGCTAAAGGCTCAAACAAATTCCACATTGGAGCGCATGACATCCCCCGGTATTCGTAGTGTGATTTGGCTATCCATGCTCGATGCGATATGGCGTGAGCCTTGGTTTGGATATGGCTGGGGCCAAATTAGTAGCGCGCAACTGTCTGTTGTACTGGACTACCCCCCAACTTATCTAGTTATTGAAAGCGCACACAATTTATTTCTGGATCTTGCCTTGTGGAATGGACTGCCAGTAGCACTTGCCTTAACAGCGGGCTTGACAGTTTGGTTCTTGAGGCAGATCCGACGCTGCAACACTGCGGCAGAGTGGGTAGCTCTTGTGGGGGTGGCAATAGTGTTCAACCATGCGATGGTTGAGTACCCACTAAACTACGCGTATTTTCTATTGCCTGTTGGCTTTCTCATTGGTTGGCTTTCTCCTACAACAACGCTTCGGCCCACTCTTCAGCACAAGGCGATTGGCGCCACACTGACCCGCGGTGCGGCTGTGGTAGCAAGCACCATCCTTGCCATACTAACCATAACTGTAGTCGTGGAATATCTTCCACTTGAGGCAGATTGGGCTCTGATGCGCTTTCAAGAAGCAAGGATTGGAAACCCGGAACCAACAGAACCACCGTCTGCCGTGATTCTGACAAGTCTCCGGCGATTCTTGAAATTCTCTCGCAATGAGGCAAAAGTGGGCTTGTCAACTGATGAGCTGGAGGAAATACGCCGTAATTCTGTTCGCTTTGCTTATGCCGCTCCGATGTTCAAGTACGCACTTGCCCTGGCTTTAAGTCACCAACCAGAAAATGCGTTGACAACGCTGAGGAAAATGTGTTCCATGCAAGCTGAGAGTGTGTGTCTGGCTGCAAGAACTCACTGGGAGGAGCTTGGGAGAGATAAATATCCAGAATTGGTAAATATTCCATTTCCTGAATACATCAAAAATCGCTGATTGCGGGGTTGTTTTATCCTCTCAGTGATGTTGTATTTTGAGCGAATACTTCAACAGCATGAGCGTTGCTGAATGCTCTAGCTTGGCGTGTACTAAGTGTATGCCTTACATCATCGCGAAGCGCACTGCTCGCGCACAACCTCTCCACCAGAGCTGCGTACTCGCTCGTCGAGGTGGCAATCCATTCATCAAGTCCCAGTTCTCGCAAGATACCACTTGCAAATCTACCTCTCATAAATTGCCCCTCCCACGCCACTATGGGAGTGCATCGCTCGACTGCTTGCATTGCAGTATTAAATCCGGAAAATCCGATGCTATCAAGATAAGCCTCGGCTCGATCAAGTAATGCGAAAAAATCTGTTTGAGGGAGCCAAGGGATAAACCGTACATGTGTATCAAAATCCATGTCTGCATCCGCAAATGCCTTGCGAAGGCGTGCCTCAAGCAAAGTAGGGAGAGATTCTGGTTTGGATCGAAAGAAAATTAGTTTGCAAGGTTGGCAACGTCTTGCAATATCAACCCACAATGCATCATTTTGTGGCGCGTATTTAAAAGATGTACCGGCACAAAGTAAAATTCGATCAATCTTGCTAAGGCCCCATCGCGAGAGATCGATTGGAGTTGGCGCAAGTGCGAATGGGTGATAGCAGCATCCAAGACCAGGTAATTCAACAAGTTTCTCGGTGTAATGTGCTTCAGCACCTCGTGGTTCTAGAGCCCTGGCACTGACAAACACATCCATGGTCGGCAAACCGGTGGTAATAGGATGCCCCCAACTGGCAAGTTGTACCGGCGCCAATCGCAAGGAGGCTAACCGCACAGTCGTTGAGTCCATGCCAATCTCTGGATACGCCAAGACATCGATACGAGCGTCTGAAATCACCTTGGCCCATGCCACCCAGTCCCCCTCGGCATAATAAAAACGAGTGGCTCTTCGCACTGCCCATTCCGTCTGAGCATCCCGTCCAGTTCCTGTATGAAAAATATAAATCTCAAACTGAGTGGGATCGAGATGCTCCACCCATCCTTGCACAATGGCACGCCAAACAGAATGCTCATGAATATGTGCAGACACAATACCAATTTTGCATTTTGAGCCGGTACTTCGAATAGGTGTCGGCACTCCCACTTTGCGTGCCCACGTCCCCATGAGAGACGTGCACAACTCACCATACTGTGACAATGCTGCACGATGATCTTGTGGAATGTAAGCAAGGTAATAGGGTTGCTGTGCACCAACAGCCTTGTAGGCATCCGTCGGACGATGGACCCTAAACCAGATTTTTAACTTGTCCAGCTCTTTCCCAAACGCCTCTACCGCATTATTTTGCTCCTCGTCAGACTGCGGCACAGCGGGTAACTGGGCCATGGCATGGCCCCATCTGGCCTGCACGTAGTTGCCATTGACCTGAAGGGCTGCTTGGTAGGCTTTTCGCGCCGTCGCCGCATCGCCAAGCCCCATTGATGCGTTGCCCAACCAATACTGCGCATCTGCCTGCTTAGGATTGGCAGCCAGCGTACTTTGAAGCCAATGGCTGGCCTCTCCCCACATCCTTTGATTCACACGCATCATTGCCAAATTGAATGCAGCCTCAGCCATATCCGGCTTCAGCCGCAAAGCGTGCTCCAGATGTAAGGCCGCCTCCTCATTGTGGCCCCGGTTTTTCAAGAGGCCACCCAAATTGACCAGCGCATCTACATAGTCAGGACGAGATGAAACTGCGTTGCGATAATGCCGTTCTGCCAGATCCAGATTACCGCGAACACGAAACAAGTTGCCGAGATGAAACTGAGCTTCCGCCAAAGAAGGATCGTGGGCCACCGCCGACTGCAATAGTTTCATGCCATCTTCCTCTTGCCTACTGGCAAGCGCTAGTTTGGCGAGATTCAAACTGGCCATCGCGTGACCAGGAACTACCTCAAGAGCCCGATGGAATGCAGCGGCCGATGCTTTGCTGCGGCCTGAGATCAGCAGCGCTTGACCGAGCGCGACATGTATCTCGGCGTTCGAAGGGTGCAACGATGCCGCTCGCTCCAAAACACGCAGACTATCCGCCCTGTGCCCCCGCTCCAGGGCGATAAGGCCTTGCACCAGAAGTCCATCGGCATGGTCTGGTTCGATGGCCAGTTGCGCCAATGTCGCTTGCTCGGCTTCAGCGACCTGCCCCGCCAAGTACAAGTCCCAAGACCCTATAGGCGTCAGCACAGGTGCGCGCTCGGAGGCGATACGCGCATCCGCTGCGGGCAATGAAGCAGCATTTTTGAGAGAACCCCATTTTTTTTTTAGCCACGCCAGCATCATTTTTTTGGATGCGTCTGCGTGGACGCAAGTGCTACGAGCCGAACAACGTCATACGTAAAAGACTTACTGAAGGTTTTAGGGTAACCAGCAGCCAGAAGGCCATCTTGCAGCTGGCTTCCCAACTTAGCCTTTTGATAAATGTTCAATTGATGGTTGTTGACAAGCTGCTGGGCATGGCTCCGGATCCTGTCATCAATACGGGTACGTGTCTTCTCTGCTTGCTTGGATTGCGTGTCCAATTGCTGCGGAGGAAGTCCTTTCACCAACTCTCGCACCACGAGAGCAGCAAAGGTATCTACGTGAGAGGTATTGAAAAAGCTACCAAACATTGAAAATCATCTCGTGCATAACAAAAAAATTTACGCAACCCGCAGCCTGAGAAATTTGACCATGAATGTCAATTCCTAATCTCAAGAAAAAGCATGTGCAGATAGCCGCCCTTCTCTGTGAGATCAAACCACTCCAAATTTTTGAGTCAAAATTTGCTTTACTACCGGTGACCCTCAAGGCGCGATAAAACTACCCGATTTGCCACCGTGTTTTTCTGCCACATGCACGCCGTGGATGGACATCCCCCGATCCACGGCCTTGCACATGTCGTAAATGGTAAGGAGTGCTATCTGCACAGCGGTGAGGGCCTCCATCTCGACGCCAGTGGGGCCCACCGCTTCTACGGTTGCGGTGCAACATATACCGATAGCGCCTGATTGGTGAGCACTGGCAGCTTCGAATTCAATAGCAACACGGGTCAAAGCAAGAGGGTGGCACAGCGGAATCAGGTCGCTGGTTTTTTTGGCCGCCTGGATACCCGCAATGCGTGCAATGCCCAGCACATCGCCTTTTTTTGCGGTTCCTGCTTCAATCAATGCCAGTGTTTCTGGCTGCATCTCAATGCGCCCGCTGGCAATGGCAATACGGTGGGTGGCGGATTTCGCGGCCACATCGACCATGTGGGCTTGGCCTTTGGTATCAAAGTGGGTGAGGGCGGACATGAGGTAAAAACGCGGTTAGAGACAATTGTTCATTGAATACTCATCAAACGAAGACATCATACGATCATGCAGAAGTGGAAAGGGCGCCTACGCGCCAGTGGCATTCATCTGGGCGTCAGCCTTTGTATTGCGGCTTTGGCTGCTGTCTTGGTGTTTGGAATTTGGTACCCGTACCCCTACCGAGAAATTTCGGGGGGACGGGCGCTCTTTGTGTTGGTGACAGGTGTGGACGTCATCATGGGGCCTCTCATCACTTTGATCATTTTCAATCGCACAAAACCTGGGCGTGAACTGGCCACCGACCTCACCATCGTGGGCTTGCTTCAGGTCGCCGCGCTGATCTACGGCTTGTGGACCGTGTTTATGGCAAGGCCCGTGCATCTGGTTTTTGAATACTCACGCATGAGCGTGGTCCATGCAATTGACATAGACGCCGAACTGTTGAGCAAGGCCCCTACTTCGTTGCAAAAGCTGCCGATCGCAGGTCCAACGACAATCGCATTGCGTCCCTTCAAAGACGCAGCAGAGCAGTTTGATTCCACCATGGCCGCTATAGGCGGCGTGCCGCTCTCGGCGCGGGCTGACCTTTGGCAGCCTTATACAGACAGCACCAGAGATATCTTGAAGGAAGCCAAACCGGTCAGCGAATTAATCGCTCGGTTTCCCCATGATTCGGTACTTATCGCTCGTGCAGTTCAGCAAACGGGCAGAACTGCAGTCGAATTGCGCACCCTGCCACTGGTTGGTCGCGATCAAGCGTGGACCGTCCTACTTGACGAAGCTACTGCCGAGCCTCTGGGATTCCTTCCCCTCGACTCGTTCTGATTTCTCATTTCCGATGCGTTACCGGCTTACAGCCTCAGTGGAAATGTCGTTGCATGCCCTATTTCTGATGGCATTGTTGATATCCACCTTGCCCCAGGCAACGGCTCAAACCTCCCTCCCCACCCTCGGCGACTCCAGCGACCTCACCACCAGCGCCGAACGCCGTTTGGGTGACCGCATCATCCGTGAGCTGTACCGCGACCCGGACTACGTCGATGACCCGGTTGTGGCCGACTATGTGCAAGGGATATGGCAACCACTCCTGGCAGCCGCCAAGACGAGGGGTGAACTGAGTGCCGAGCTGGACGAGCGCTTTGCCTGGGAGATCCTGCTGGGCCGTGACCGCACGGTGAATGCATTTGCTCTGCCCGGTGGGTATCTGGGGGTGCATCTGGGGCTGATCGGGGTGGTGGCCACACGCGATGAACTAGCCTCGGTACTGGCCCATGAGCTGAGCCATGTCACCCAGCGCCACATCTCGCGGCTGATCACGCAGCAAAGCAAGCAGACGCCGCTGCTGCTGGGAGCCATGGTGCTTGGTGCTCTGGCGGCCAGCAAGAACCCAGGCGCCACGCAGGCCTTGGTGGTGGGCGGCCAGGCCTTGGCCATGCAGAATCAGCTCAATTTCTCGCGGGACATGGAGCGCGAAGCGGATCGCATAGGCTACGGGTTGATGGCCACCGCGGGCTTTGCGCCTCAAGGCTTTGTGAGCATGTTTGAAAAGCTGCAGCAAGCCAACCGGCTCAATGACAACGGGTCGTGGCCTTACTTGCGCAGCCACCCGCTGACCACAGAGCGCATGGCAGACATGCAGTCGCGCATCTCGCCGGGCACAGCATCTGCGACTGGAGCCGCTACTCAGGCTTCCAGCGAGCATGCCATGGTGGCCGCACGGGCGCGTGTGCTGTCCAACCCGGGGGTGGATGCCTTGCGCCAGTGGATTGCCGAGCCACGAGGCTCGGGATTTCAGTCGCTGCCTCTGCCGCGCCGCGCTGCCGCCCTGTATGCGGCAGCGCTCGCTAGCAGCCAGTTGCGTGACGCGGCGGGTGCGCGCACGGGGGCTCGCCAACTGGATGATCTGGTGCGGCAGGACCCGGCGGCCCACCGATTGGTGCGCCTGTTGATGGCAGAGATTGAACTGGCAGCGGGTGACGTCGCCACCGCCCTGACGTTCATCCCGGATGGCAATGCGCGCAGACCTGAGCTGATGCTTCGCTCGCAAACCCTGTTGCGCGCCAACCGAGCCAGCGACGCCACGCAGGCGTTGCAGACCTGGGTGGCAACCCATCCCAAGGACGCCACCGGGTGGCAACTGCTGGCGTCTACCTGGCAGGCGCAGGGGCAGGCGTTGAGGGCGATACGTGCCGAGGCAGAGGCCCAGGCGGCGCGCTATGACTATGCCGCCGCCGTAGACCGGTTCAAGGCCGGCCAGGACATGGCACGCCGAGGCGGTGCGGCGGTGGACCACATTGAGGCCTCCATCATCGACACGCGCCTGCGTGCGATGGAATCACTTCTTCGTGAACAGGCCGCCGAGCGCTGATTCGATCACCAGCCCCAGCACCGAGTAGATCAGCGAGCCCAGCAGCGCGGCCCCAAAACCCGCTACATGGAAGCCGTCGAGCACGCTGGCTGCCGCCCAGAACATGAGTGCGTTGATGACGAAGAGGAACAGCCCCACCGTGACGATGGTGACGGGCAGGGTGAGCACGACCAGCACGGGCCGCAGCACCACATTGAACAAGCCGATCACGAAGGCCGCAATCAGCGCCGAGGTGAAGCTCTTTACCTCCACGCCGCTGTAGATATAGGCCACAAACAGCAACGAGGCAGCGCTGAGTAGCCATTTCAGAAGAAGTCGCATGACCGGAGAATAGCACTGGCCTGCGGGACGGTGATCACTGGATGTGGCTGGCCTGGCCAGGCAGCCACAGAATCATTCGAGCGCAAGCACCCACAGCACACCAAAGCCGGTCAGTACGCTGCCCAGCGTGCCCGACGCTGACGACCAGCGCCCGTCAACGCGCCCCACAGGCTCGGACTTGGGTCGGCGAGCATCCACCACGGGAGCGACCGTCGCCATGCTGTCGCCATCCGCCTGCAACTGGGCGGTCAGCTCGGCCAGTGGCCCTTTCGCCACCACGGTAGTCACAGCCCCCGAGGGCGCCTGCAGCGTCGGCACAATCTGGGCGAACAGCTTGTCCGCCCACTTGGTGCGCCAGTTCTCACGTGTGCTGTGGCTCACCCACTTGCTGACGCGGTGGGTCATGCGCGGTGCGCAGGCAACCAGCACCCAATGGGTGCGCGCGCTGGCTGGACGCCCACACAAGGGCGCCAACACCTGCTGCGCGTACGCTGCGTCGTCCACATACACGATGACTCTGTCCATACCCACCTCCAGGTGTGTGGCACGCCACAGGGGGCGGCATGGCCCCCTGCGCTGCCTCTGATGCAATGCAATCCGTGTGAAGCGGTCAGTGCCCTGCCGATGCCGAGCCAGCGCTGCCCCGGCGAGCAAGAATGAGCTTGCCAGCCAGCAAAACGAGCAGCGCGCCTGCCACGCTGGCACCGTACTTGACCGCGTCGGTCACTTCGCCACTCACGCCATCCAGGGGCATCTTGAGCATCCACTGCCACTTGTCTGGATTGGCCAGG
The DNA here is from genome assembly GCF_028680575.1 of Acidovorax benzenivorans. Taxonomy (GTDB): domain Bacteria; phylum Pseudomonadota; class Gammaproteobacteria; order Burkholderiales; family Burkholderiaceae_C; genus Acidovorax; species Acidovorax benzenivorans. The sequence continues at coordinate 549,260 of NZ_JAPCKI010000001.1, forward strand.
GCTGGGTCTGTGACCAGCATGCCGCCCGCAATCCAGCCCAGCAGCATGCCGCCCAGCGTGATGATGACGGGGAAACGCTCCATCAGCTTGATGACCAACTGACTGCCCCAGACGATGATCGGGATAGAAATCAGCAGGCCCAGCACCACCAACAAGAAGGAGTGCTCGCCCGCATTCTGTGCGGCGCCCGCGATGGCAATCACGTTGTCCACGCTCATGACCAGGTCGGCCACGATGATGGTCTTGATGGCGGCCAGCAGCTTGTCGCTGCCTTGCACGTCGCCATGGCCCTCTTCATCGGGCGCCAGCAGCTTCACGCCAATCCACACCAGCAGCAATGCGCCCACAAACTTGAGGAACGGCAGCGCCAGCAGGGTCATCGCAAAGGCGATCAGGATCACGCGCAAGACAATGGCACCCGCCGTACCCCAGATGATGCCCTTGGTGCGCTGTGCGGGCGGCAGTTTGCGGCAGGCCAGGGCAATGACCACGGCGTTGTCGCCACCCAGCAGGATGTCGATGATGATGATCTGGCCGAGTGCGAGCCAGAATTCGGGCGAAGCCAAAAAGTCCATAAATTCCTCAGTGTCAGTGGCGAGAAACGAGGATCCTGGCGCCACTGTAGCGCCGAGTCCCCCGCAGGGATAGAGGGCTTACGGTGATCTGGTCAAGGAAGGCTTGCCCCGGAACGGGGAGACATGGCAAGCGAAGGGACGGCCTTGATCAGCCCACGGTGGGCCCATCAAAGGTCTTGCTCAGTTCCACACAGGCTGGTTGTGCGTGAACCCGGATTGCCGGAAGCGTGGCTTCGTATTGACGACAAATCCGATGTCTTGCATTGCGCAGATCCCACCCATGGTGGGTTGGCTGGCAAGACGGGAGCTACTCCCCTTCGAGACAGCGATTGGAACATCCCCGGCGAGGCAGCGCAAGTGCCGGGGTGTTGTGGTTACTGCGTACATCCATACACCCCACTGCGTGCGCTGAGCGAGAGATTCAGCCAGCGGGGAATACGACGGATACCACCACTGCCAGCTCCCCCGTGGCGGGCCGCTATGATCCAGCCCCCTCTTGTGCCCCTGCGCTTGTGCGTCTTTTGCCCCGTTTTCATGGCTGCCATTCACATCACCGACATCGAAGCCGCCATCAATCACTGGCGCCATCGCGCGCCCGCGTCCCCTGACGGGCTGGGCCTGGCGCCCGAGGTCCAGGCTCTGGGGGAGGCCTATGCGCTGATGGTCTATGGTCGCGCCACAGAGATCGATGAAGACCGCCTGCCTTCCGCCGCGATGGCCGCATGGCAGGCCTGGTATGACACGACGCCCGACACGCCTTGCATCGCGATTTGCTCCACCAGCCAGGGCGACGACTTGTGCAAGGGATGTGGGCGCACGTTCGACGAGGTGCAGTTCTGGCCCTCGTTCACTCCGGCGGAAAAGCGGGGAGTGTGGCGCCGCATCACGCTGGAGCACTCGGCCTGGCGTTTCAACCGGTATGCCGAACGCGCGGCTGAGGGGGTGACCGTAGTGCCGGGGGCTGCCGACGGCACGCAGGGCTAACTAGATCGCGGTGGGCTGTACGCGGGCCCGGCAAACCGCTATGGTGGTGCCATGCTGCGCCTGACCCAAGCCCCGAACATCGCAATCGCCACCCTGTGGGCGGACCTGCTGTGTGAGGCCGGCATGACGGCCTCGGTGCAGCGCCAGTACCTGGGTGCCGCCGCTGGGCACCTGCCGCCCGACCAGTGCCTGCCCGAAATCTGGCTGGACCACGATGAGCATGCCACGCGCGCGCAGGCCTTGCTGCAAGAGCTACAAGACCTGCCGCAGCGCCATTGGGCCTGCCGCTGCGGCGAGATGGTGGAAGGCGGGTTTGAACAGTGCTGGCATTGCGGAGCGCTCATGCCACGCGACTGACAGTATGCGACTGTTTGCTATTTATTTGATAGCTTATCAGGTAAGTGAATCTGGCGCTATCGGGCGTTTTGGCCTGAAATGTCTCACTTCCAACGCACGGGCTCCACATGCACGCTGCCCTGCGTGCTGCTCAGGGTGATGGCCCCTTCCTGCACCGTGGCTTGCAGCTGCATGCTGCGTTCGGCCAGTTGCGCCAGCGCTTGCGAGGCCTCGGTCGGGATGCGCCAGACCTGCAGCTTGTCCAGCCGCGAAAGCTTGGTTTCAATGCCCTTCCACCAGATCTCGGCCGCGTGGTTGAAGCAGTACACGATCACTGAGTCAGCCTTGCTGCAGGCTTTCGTCAGGGGCTTGTCTTCCGGCTGCCCTACTTCGATCCACACGCGTTTGCGGCCGGTAAAGTCCGTCAGCGATGCATCTGGGTCATCCGGGTCCGACAGCCCTGCGCCGAACGCGAGTGTGGCGTCGCCATTGCACAGGTCATTGAGCTGGTGTGCCTGAATGGCCAGGGCTGTCAGCCGCACCATCATGCGCTCGTCGGTTTCGCTGGGGTGGCGTGCCAGGGTGAGCGCATGGTCGGCGTAGTAGCCGTGGTCGATGTCGGCGATCGCAAGGTTCGCTTTGAATATTGTTGATTTGATCGCCATTCTCAGCGGGCTCCTTCAATTTGTACTTCTACGTCAGCCCCATTGCTTCGACGTTTTTCAATGACATATCGGGCCGAAAAACTGCCCAGGCCTGCGGCAGTTTGCAGCGCATCCTCCGCGTCAGGGCGTTGCAAGGCATAAAGCGCGCGAAATCTTTCAAACCAAATTCGCGGTTCGTCGTGGGGGGTTATCCGCTCGGCGGTTTCCAGGTCAGAAAGTGCTTCTTGGGGGCGGCCTATCCGGGTGAGCGTCGTTGCGCGAGCGAGGTAGAAACTGGAGTTCTCGGGGCTCAGTTCGATGGCCTTGCCGATATCTGACAGTGCTCCCTCAACGTTGCCCTTCTGGAAGCGCTCGTTGCCCCGGTTGAAGAAGATCCGGCTCGCTCCAGCTACTTCAGGTTTCGGTAGTTTGGCTGCGGCGTCTTCCCAAAGAGCGGCCCGTGAAGAAAAGCTCTCCAGCCGGTCTCGCGACTGTACAAACAACAGGGGGATCACCAGCACGCCCAGTGCAAGTGTCATACGCCACGGAAGGTGTCGTGCCAAAGCGGCGACAGTCGCAGCATACCCAATGGCCCAGATATAACTGCGGTAGAGCACGTAAGGCTCCTGAAAGCGCACAAGGCTGAACTCGACCAGAAACAGCAAAGCGCTGAATGCGAGACCAAAAGCGAACAAACGGTGCTTGCCCGTCCGCAGCGAAAGACCTGCCACCACAGAAGGCACTGCCACAAATAGGCCCAGTTGCAGCAAAGCGCGAACGGAAGTCCAGGGTTGGAGAAAATCGACCCTCAAGTCTGCAGACATTCTGGTGGTGGAGGGCATTAGCCACTGCAGCCAGTATTGGTAGTACAGCTGGGCCTGCGTGTAGGCCGAAAATAGCCACCTATCACCGCGGCCCTGGAATGCAGGCAGGCCGTAGATTTCACCTGTCAGGTCGCTCAGTCTGGGTTCGTACGGCTGGCCAACAAATCCCATCCCCACGCTGAAAACCAAGGCAACGGCTGGCAAATTCGCGCAAATGAAAGTGGAGCAGACTTGTATCGTTCGTCGATCCACCCGATCCAGCAGCAAAACGAGTGACAAGGCTGCAAATGGAACGGTCACTGAATGTTCCTTGCACAACATGGCTAGAGATGACATCAGCGCCGCTCGCAACGCCCTGACATGGCTACCTTCCTGCAGGGCCATCAGCAAATAGCGCAAGCTGATCAGCGAGAACAGCGCGGCCATGACGGTAGTGCGCTGTATCAGGTATCCCGCCGCATAGACGGCCACTGGATGCACCACGAACACAACGGCCAGCAATGCTGCAATGGCGTCGGCCTGCTCACGGGCTATGGCAGCCGACTCGCTTCGGCGCCCGTCCAGAATGAGCATCTGCTTGAGCAATTGATAAAGTTGCCAGGCGACCAAAACGTGCAGCACCAAGCTGATGAGCCGATGCGCTTCCATGGTGCCCCATTGTGTTTGGACCCAACCCAGGGTGAAGTACGGCAACGACCGGGTAAGCAGCTCCCAGGGCTCCACCGCCGCGGTCGTTAGACGGGAGGTGAAGAAGAGATTTCCGTCATCAAAAACAAACGGATTTTCCAGGTACGGGCCGTACAGCGCCGCCGCGAATGCCGAAACTACGACAAAAACAAGCAGAGCAAACAATGATTCCTTTGACCAACGCCCTCGAATGAAAGGCGCTTTCATCCAGGTACTCTCTTGGGTGTACAGCTCTGCCGCATGGAGATAGCACTACACCCGGCGCGCCAGCTCGGCCGCCTTGCCCACGTAGCTGCCGGGCGTCATCGCCAGCAAGCGGTCTTTTTCTGCCTGGGGGATCTCCAGCGAGGCGATCAAGCCATGCAGCGCCTCGGCGGTCACGGTTTTGCCGCGCGTCACTTCCTTGAGCTTTTCGTAGGCGCCTTGCACACCAAAGCGGCGCATCACCGTCTGGATGGGTTCGGCCAGCACTTCCCAAGATGTGTCCAGGTCTTCGGCCAGGGCTTCTTCGTTGATTTCGAGCTTGTTCAGGCCCGTGAGCAGCGAGGCGTAGGCCAGCGTGGCGTAGCCCAGGGCCACGCCCATGTTGCGCAGCACGGTGCTGTCGGTCAGGTCGCGCTGCCAGCGGCTGATGGGCAGCTTTTCGGACAGGTGCTTGAGCAGCGCATTGGCCAGGCCCAGGTTGCCTTCTGCGTTCTCGAAGTCGATGGGGTTGACCTTGTGCGGCATAGTGGACGAGCCGATCTCGCCCGCCTTCAGGCGCTGCTTGAAGTAGCCCAGGCTCACATAGCCCCAGATGTCACGCGACAGATCGATCAGGATGGTATTGGCACGCGCCACGGCGTCGAACAGCTCGGCCATGTAGTCGTGCGGCTCAATCTGGATGCTGTAAGGCTGGAAGGTCAGGCCCAGGCCCAGGGGTTCGGGCGTCTCGATGACCTTCTTGCTGAAGGCTTCCCAATCAAAGTCGGGCCAGGCGGACAGGTGGGCGTTGTAGTTGCCCACCGCGCCGTTCATCTTGCCCATGATCTTGACGGCGGCAATGCGGTCGCAGGCGGTTTGTAGGCGCATCACCACGTTCGCCATTTCTTTGCCCACGGTGGTGGGGCTGGCAGTTTGGCCGTGGGTGCGGCTGAGCATGGGCACGTCGGCAAAGGCGTGGGCCATTTCGCGCAGCTTGAGCACGATGCGGTCCAGGCCCGGCAGCACGACCTGGTCGCGCCCCGAGCGCAATTGCAGCGCGTGGCTGGTGTTGTTGATGTCTTCGCTGGTGCAGGCAAAGTGCACGAACTCGGAGGCTTTTTCCAGCTCGGGGCGTGCCTCGAACTTGCTCTTGATCCAGTATTCGACCGCCTTCACGTCGTGGTTGGTGGTCTTCTCGATCTCTTTGATGGCGGCGGCATCGGCCTCCGAGAAGTTCTTGACCAGGCCCAGCAAGTAAGCACGTGCTCCGGTGGTGAGGGGCTTGAATTCTGCAAACCCTGCGTCAGACAGGGCAATGAACCACGCCACTTCCACTTGTACCCGGCGGTGCATGTAGCCGTGTTCGCTCATGATGGGGCGCAGGGCGGCAAGTTTGGGGGCGTAACGGCCGTCAAGCGGCGACAGGGCGGTGATGGTGGACAGGCTCATGGCGCGCAATTGTAGGCGGGGTGTGTCGGTGGGGGTTGTGGGGGCCGCGCATCAGTCAGCCTTGTGCTGGGCTGCTGTCGATAGAATCAAACCCGAATTGTTCAGCATCCCCCGCGCACTGGAAGACACACCATGAAATTGATCGGAGCCACCGCCAGCCCCTACGTGCGCAAGGTACGTATCGTGATGGCTGAGAAAAAGCTCGACTACCAGTTCGTGCAAGAAAACGTCTGGGCAGACGACACCCATATCTCCGCATCCAACCCCCTGGGCAAGGTGCCCTGTCTGGTGATGGAAGGTGGCGAGGCTGTGTTTGACTCCCGCGTGATCGTCGAATACCTCGACACCCTGTCACCCGTGGGCAAGCTCATCCCCACCCAGGGCCGCGAACGCGCCGAGGTCAAGACCTGGGAGGCCTTGGCCGACGGTGTGATGGACGCTGGCATTCTGGCTCGCCTTGAAGCCACCTGGGTCCACCGCAAGGACAGCGAACGCAGCCAGGCCTGGATCGACCGCCAGTTGCTCAAGGTGAATGACAGCCTCAAGTCCATGAGCCAGGGCCTGGGTGACAAACCCTACTGCAGCGGCATCCACCTGAGCCTGTCGGACATTGCCGTGGGCTGCGCTCTGGGCTGGCTGGAGTTCCGCTTCCCAGAGATCGCCTGGCGCAGCGAGTATCCCAACCTGGGCAAGCTGCTCGACAAGCTGATGCTGCGCCCGAGTTTCGCGGACACCAAGCCCTCTTGAGCCAGGCTGGCGGTGCCTGAACGGGCAGGTGCCTCGCCCCGCCCAATGGCAGATATGGGCCTTCGTGCAGTCTTGGCCTGCGCTTGCCGTATGCTCCAGGGCTTATGAACGAAATGGTTCAAAACCCACCCTCAGCCCTCGGCACAAGGGCCACCCGCCAGCGCGCGGCCCGTGACGCCGCCGCCACGCCAGGCGCAGATCGGGTGCGCGTGAATGACCCGGACCGCACCATGGCCAACATCCTGCAGGTGGCCACTGCGGAGTTTGCCGACAAGGGGTTGGCCGGTGCGCGCATCGATGAGATTGCAGCCCTTACCAGCACCAGCAAGCGCATGATCTACTACTACTTTGGTAGCAAGGAAGGTCTGTATGTAGCGGTGCTGGAGGATGCCTACCGCCGTATCCGGCGCATTGAGTCGGAGCTGCATCTCGAAGACCTGGCTCCAGAGCAGGCGCTGCGCACGCTGGTCGGCTTTACGGTGGACTACCAGCTTGCCAACCCCGACTTCATCCGCCTGGTCATGAACGAAAACATGCACCGGGGCGAGTTCATCAGCCGCTCCACCACCATTCAAGAGCTCAACATCCCCGTTATTCACGCAGTGCGCGACGTATACCAGCGGGGCGTAGCCGCCGGTGTGTTTCGCCCCGATGTGGACCCGGTCGATCTGCACATGTCGATCTCGGCGCTGTGTTTTTTCAATGTGGCCAACCGCCACACCTTTGGCGCGATCTTCAAGCGCTCGCTGGATACGCCCGCTGCCACGGCGCAACGCCGTGAATCGATCATCGAAATGATCGTGCGCTTTCTGCGGCCCTGAAGCGGGCCAGGCCGCCGCCGCAGCAGCAGCAACACTTTGCGCCTTCCCTTGCACTCTGCACCCGTGCTCTAGCAGGAGGGCGCCGCGCGCAAGCTGCGGTTGATCGACCCACCACCGATCCCATTCACCGGGCCCCTGCCCGTTTTGATCGCCGCATCCGGTGCAGGGTTTGCACCTAGGTCAAATACTAACCAGTTCGTACAAAATTTGATCCAATCGCACACAACAACTGGAGACACCATGCTTGCATTGGCCGACCGCTGGCTGGGGAGATACACCCGCGCACTCGACATGCTTTCCGGCCTGTGCCTGGCCGTGATGGTGTTGCTGGTGTTTGGCAACGTGGTGTTGCGCTACACCCTGAACTCCGGCATCACGGTATCCGAAGAACTCTCGCGCTGGTTGTTTGTGTGGCTGACCTTCATGGGGGCTGTGGTGGCTCTGCGCGAGCATGGGCACCTGGGCACCGATGTGCTGGTGTCGCGACTGCCCGCCACAGGCAAGAAGATCTGTCTGGTGCTGGCCCAGATCGCCATGCTGTATGTCTCTTGGCTGCTGCTCAAAGGCAGCTGGGCGCAGATGGTGATCAATGCCGAGACCGAAGCACCCGTCACCGGGGCGTCCGTGGGCATCTTCTATGCCAGCGGTGTGCTCATGGGGGCGTCGGGCATTGCCATCCTGTTGCGCGACCTGTTGCGTACGCTGTTCGTGCCGCTGGACGAGCGCGAACTGGTCATGGTGCAAGAGAGTGAAGAACTCGCGGCGTTGCAACACCGCACGGAGGACGCGAGTGCTACCTCTTCCTCGGCAGGTCCCCGCCGCTGAACGGCCCTTCGTACCGGAACCCGCACCATGACCGTCACTATCTTTCTCGGCTCCCTTCTGCTCGCCATGGCGATCGGTATTCCCATTGCGTTTGCGTTGCTCATCAGCGGCGTGGCGCTGATGTGGCATCTGGACCTGTTCGACGCGCAGATCCTGGCGCAAAACGTCATCAACGGCGCCGACAGCTTTCCACTGCTGGCCGTGCCCTTCTTCATGCTGGCTGGCGAGATCATGAACGTGGGCGGGCTGTCCAAGCGCATCGTGAAACTGGCGCTCACCCTGGTGGGCCATGTGCCCGGTGGCCTGGGCTACGTGGCCATCATGGCGGCGGTGATCCTGGCCGCCGTGTCGGGCTCGGCCGTGGCCGACGCGGCGGCGCTGGCGTCGCTGCTGCTGCCGATGATGGTGGCGGCGGGCCACAACAAGGAGCGCTCGGCCGGGCTGATTGCCTCCGCCGGCATCATTGCTCCGGTGATACCGCCGTCCATCGGTTTTGTGATCTTTGGGGTCGCGGCGAACGTGTCCATCAGCAAGCTGTTCCTGGCGGGCATCGTGCCGGGCGTCCTGCTGGGGATGGCGCTGGCAGTGACTTGGTGGTGGCTGGTGCGGCGCGAAGATGTGGCACCGCCCAAGCGTGCCACCCGCGCCGAACTGGCTGTGGCGCTGCGCGAAGCCGTGTGGGCACTGGGCCTGCCCATCATCATCCTGGTCGGCCTGCGCATGGGTGTGTTCACACCCACCGAAGCCGCCGTGGTGGCCGCCGTCTACTCGTTGTTTGTGGCGATAGTCGTTTACCGCGAGCTGAGCCTGCGCCAACTGGCCGGGATCTTCCAGTCCGCTGCGCGCACCAGCGCCGTGGTGATGTTCCTGGTCGCTGCTGCCATGGTGTCGGCCTGGCTCATCACCGTGGCGGACCTGCCGTCTGCCGTGATTGGCATGCTGGAGCCCTTCATGGGCAACCAGACGCTGTTGCTGATCGCGATCATGGTGTTGGTCATGGTGGTGGGTACGGCGATGGACATGACGCCCACGATTCTCATCCTCACCCCCGTGCTGATGCCGGTAGTCAAGGCGGCAGGCATCGACCCGGTGTACTTCGGCGTGCTGTTCATCATCAACAACGCCATTGGCCTCATCACGCCGCCTGTGGGCACGGTGCTCAACGTGGTGGCGGGTGTGGGGCGCATTTCCATGTCACAGGTGACCCGTGGGGTCATGCCGTTCATGGTGGCGCAGTTCATCGTGATGTTCCTGCTGGTGCTCTTCCCCTCCATCGTCACCGTGCCTCTGCGCTGGTTGGGCGGCTGACCAGCCACCCAGCGCGTTCCGTTTCTGCCTGCCAAAAAACCCAAGGAGACTATTCCATGAAGCTGCTCAAAACCCTGCTGGCCACCGCCCTCCTGGCGGCATCGCTGCTGCCCGCTGCCCACGCTCAGGAGCGGACCATCAAGTTCGCGTTCCAGAATCAGAAGGATCACCCCCAGGCCCAGGGCGCGCAAAAATTCGCTGACCTGGTAGCAGCCAAGACCAGCGGCCGCATTGCCGTCAAACTCTTCCCCGGCGGCACGTTGGGCGGTGACCTGCAGACCGTGTCTGCGTTGCAGGGCGGCACGGTGGAGATGACGGTGCTGAATGCTGGCATTCTGTCCGCGCAGGCCAAGGAATTCGGCATCTACGACTTCCCGTTCCTGTTCGCATCGCCGCAAGAGGCGGATGCCGTGACGGATGGCCCCTTCGGCAAAAAGCTGCTCGACAAGCTCTCGGCCAAGAACCTCGTGGGCCTGGGCTACTGGGAGCTGGGCTTTCGCAACCTCACCAACAGCAAGCGCCCCATCACCAAGGCCGAAGACATCGCGGGTCTCAAGATCCGCGTGATCCAGTCGCCCATCTACATCGACATGTTCAACGCGCTGGGCGCCAACGCCGTGCCCATGCCCTTCCCCGAGCTGTACACCGCCATGGAACAAAAGGCGGTGGACGGCCAGGAGAACCCGTTCTCCACCATCCTGTCGTCCAAGTTTGCCGAGGTGCAAAAGTACCTGACCGTCACGCGCCACATGTACAACCCGCAGGCCGTGATCATGAGCAAGAAGTTCTGGGACAGCCTGAACCCTGCCGACCAGAAGGCCCTGACCGACGCCATGGCCGAAGCCACCACGTTCCAGCGCGGTGTGTCGCGCGTGCAGGCCAACGTGGCGCTCGACGACCTCAAGAAGGCCGGTATGCAGGTGTCCGAGTTCCCTCCTGCTGAGCTGGACAAGCTGCGCGCCAAGGTCAAGCCCGTGGTCGAAAAACACAGCGAAAAGGTCGGTGCCGAGACGGTGAAAGAGGTCTATTCCACGCTGGCCAAGCTCCGCGGCAGCAAGTAAGCCGAACGCTGCAAACCCCGCACTGCCGTGTGTGGCCTCGCCGCGCCCGGCAGTGCATCTACCCCGCATTCCGCCCGCCCCATGAGCACCCAGCTGCTTGATCCTCCGGTCATCAACATCACGTCCACCATGTCTTCCACAAGCCCCCGCAAGGTGCTGATCGGGCTGATCGGTGCCGGTATCCAGAAATCGCTGTCGCCCGCGCTGCACGAAGAAGAAGCGCGCCACCATGGCATGCGCCTGCACTACCAGCTCATCGACCTGGACCGCTCTGCTTCCTCGGCGGAGCATCTGCCCACGCTGTTGTCGGCGGCACGCATCATGGGCTATGCGGGCTGCAACGTGACCTACCCCTGCAAGCAGGCGGTGATCCCGCACCTCGACAGCCTGTCTGAAGAAGCGCGCGCCATGGGCGCCGTGAACACCGTGGTCATTCGCGACGGACAACTGGTGGGGCACAACACCGATGGATCGGGCTGGGCCTGGGGCTTCACCCGTGCGCTGCCCGGCGCCGACCTGCGCCGCGTGGTGCTGCTGGGTGCGGGTGGTGCGGGCGCTGCCATTGCGCATGCCGTGCTGCGGCTGGGCGCCGAGCACCTGAGCATTGTCGATGCGCAGCCCGAGCGTGCGGCACAACTGGCGGCTGATGTGAATGCACTCTATGGAGCCCGTGCCGAGGCGGCGGAAATCCACTCGGCCATGGCGCAGGCCACCGGCATGATCCACGCCACACCCACGGGCATGGACAAGCTGCCAGGGCTGCCACTTGATGTGGCCCTGCTGCGGCCTGCCATGTGGGTCTCCGAAGTGGTGTATTTCCCGCTCGACACCGCCCTGGTGCAGGCGGCGCGCGCGCTGGGCTGCCGCGTGTCCGACGGCGGTGGCATGGCCGTGGGCCAGGCCGTGGGCGCGTTCGAGCTGTTCACCGGCGAGGCGCCGGATGCGGCGCGCATGGACGCGCATTTCCGCCGCCTGGTCAGCGCCCGTTGAACCCCGCCCCTGCAGCAAATCACAAGGAGTTGAATCCATGAGCACCCCGATGATGGCCGCCCGCGAAGCGCTGGGCGAACTGCCCAACCCCCTGGGCCTGCAAGGGGTGGAGTTCATCGAATACGCCACCAGCCGCCCGCAGGCGCTGGGCCAGGCGCTGGAGCGCATGGGCTTTCAGCCCGTGGCGCGCCACCGCTCGCGCGAGGTGCTGCTGTACCGCCAGGGCGACATGAACATCATCGTCAACGCCCACCACGACAACGAACGCACGGGCGTGCATGCTCCGCCCGCGCTGACCGAAGCGCCGGTGCTGGCTGCCATCGCGTTCCGCGTCAACAACGCCGCCGCCGCCTACCGCCGCGTGCTCGAACTAGGCGCCTGGGCCGTGCACACCGAGGTCGAGGTGATGGAGCTGAACATCCCCGCCATCCACGGCGTGGGGTCCAGTCGCATCTACTTGGTAGACCGGTACAAGGAGTTCTCGATCTACGACGTGGACTTTGTGCCCATCCCCACCGTCAACCCGCGCCCGCCCGCACTGCAGGGCCTGCACCTGTTTGGCGTGGTGCAGTACATCGGCCTGGGCCGCGCGCAGGACTGGATCCACTTCTACGCAGAGCTGTTCGGCTTTGCCGAGCTGTCGCCCGAGCAATCATTTGGTGTGCTCACACACGGCCGCATCCTGGCCAGCCCTTGTGGCACGCTGCATTGGCAGCTGATTGAGCCGCTGGTCGATGCGCTCGATGCCGACCCGGAGGAGCTGCTGCAGCGCGTGGCCTTTGGCACGCCCGATGTGCTGGCCACCGTGCAGGCGCTGCGTGCGCGGGGTGTGGACTTTGTCGAATCACCCACGGGCGTGCACACCGGCACGCGCGGCGCCCTCACCCGCGCAGATGCAGGCTCGCTCAGCTTCGAGTTGGTGCTGGACGCACGCTGAGCCTGGAGACTGCCCCATGCGCACATCCACCATGCAACGCAACGTCGCCGACTTCGGCATGGACACCATCAGCCTGGCCGGCCCGCTGGAGGCCAAGCTGGCTGCCGTCAAGGCCGCTGGCTTTGGCCAGATCATGCTGGCCGCGCGCGACATCGTGGGCCATCCGCAGGGCATTGAGGCGGCCGTGCACGCCGTGCGCAGCAGTGGCCTGCGCGTGACGGGTTTTCAGGTGCTGCGCGACTTCGAGGGCCTGTCGGGCCACCTGCACAGCTACAAGGTGGACATTGCCAAGCAGATGATCCTGATGGCGCGCGACCTGGGCGCACCCGTGCTGCTGGCCTGCAGCTCCACATCGTCGCACGCCACGGCGGATGCCGACGCGATAGCGCGTGATCTGCGCAAGCTGGCCCTGCTGGCGCTGCCACACGGCATTCGCGTGGCGTTTGAAGGCCTGTCGTGGGGACGACATATCAACGAGGTGCACCAGGCCTGGGCGGCCGTGGAGCAGGCCGATTGCCCCAATCTCGGGTTGGCCATTGATTCGTACCACCAGTTCGCCACCAGCACGCCGCTCTCGGCGCTCACGGATGTGGACCCCGCCAAAATCTACCTCGTGCAGCTGTCGGACTTCATGTGGCAGGAAACGCGCACGGTACAAGAGCGCATCGACACCGCGCGGCACTTTCGCGTGTTCCCTGGCGAAGGCGTACACAGCCAGGCCCTGGCCGAGCTGGTGCGCACGCTGGACGGCATGGGCTACGAGGGCGACTACAGCTTTGAGGTCTTCAACGACGACTACCAGCAGCTGCCCCTGCCCTATGTGGCGCAGCGCGCGTGGAACAGTGCGCTGTGGCTCGCAGAAGGTGTGCTGCAGCGCGCGGTGCCGCTGCCCGGGCATTCGCGCATCCGGGCAGTGGGGTGAAGTGGGGTGAACAGGCCCTAGCTGTTGGCGCGCTTCTTGAGCCAGCGCATCAGTGCGCCGACCACGGGTAGCTTTTCGTACAGCTCTTCGGCCGCGTCCCAGTAGTCGCGGTGCAGCGTCACCAGACCTTGTTCGTCCAGCACCAGGTGAGAGGCCCCACGCACCGTCTGCGTCACGCCCTTGTGAAAGTCCTTGAACGCGAACAGGAAGTCCCAGGTCAAAAAGCACTGCGTGCCCTGCACCACCCGTCCGGTGACCACAAAACGGGGCTGCTCCAGAGCTTCGAACATGTGGGCAAAGATGCCCTGGATGGCGGGCACACCCACGACCTCGTTGAACGGGTCCTTGAAGCGCGCCTGTGGCGCGTAGAACTGGCCGATGGTCGCTACGTCGGCCGGTGAGAGGTTTTCAAAGAACGCGACGACACGTGTGACGGCTTCTTCGGTGGCAGGGGCGGGAGGCTGCATGGTGGATGTCAAAGTCCGGTGAAGCGGCGAACCGCTGGAAAGTACCACCGATACGGCAACACGCGCAGCAGTTTCATCACGCGTGTGAAGCGCTTGGGAAAGTGAATGTCGAAGTGTCCTCGCTCCCAGCCCCGCACGATGGCCGTCGCAGCAGCCTCCGGCGAGATCAGCGCGGGCATGGTGAAGTCATTGCCCGCAGTGAGCGGCGTGGCTACAAAGCCGGGGTTGATCACGCTCACGCCCATGCCCAGGCCGTGCAAGTCCAGATACAGCGCCTCGGCCAGGTGGATGAGCGCCGCCTTGGTGGGCCCGTAGGCCAGGCTCTTGGGTAAACCGCGAAAGCCCGCCACGCTGCTGATGACGCTCACGTGCCCAGGGCGACCGGCCTGCGCTGCCGCCAGCATCGCGGGCAATACGCCAGCCAGCACATGCAGCACGCCGTTGTAGTTGATCTGCTCGTGGCGCAGCATCACGGCCAGATCGAAGTCGGTGGCGCGCATGTCGCGGTAGTAGCCCGCGCAGTAGCACACCAGGTCGGGCGTCCCTCCCGCGAGCACCTGCGCTGCGGCGGCGTGCACCTGTGCCGGTTCGGCGGTGTCAAAAGCCAGCGCCATGCTGCCGGGGTGCTGCACGACAAAGGCGTTCAGTGCATCACCGCTGCGCGCCGACACGATGACCTGCGCACCGCGCGCATGCAGCGCGGCTGCGGTGGCCCGGCCAATGCCACTGCTGGCCCCGATGAGCCAGGCCCGGCGGCCATGCCAGTCGCGCAATGGAGGGTTGAGGCTCATGGTGCGCGTTTGGTGAAGGACAGCGTGATCTCGCCCAGGCGCACGCCGAACTTGCTCATGGTGGCGCGGTTGAGCATCACGCGGTCGTCGATGAGAACCATCCAGTCATCCAGGTCCACGTGGTAGACCTTGCCGTCCACAGCCAGGGCCAGCGTGTAGTTCCAGCGGAAGGCGTTGCCACGTGTCTGGCCGTTGGCCCTGCCCACCACATCGTTGGCCGTGCCTGTATAGCGGCCATCGGCGTGTTTCGTCAGGCGCCAGATGCGGCGCTGCGCGGTGCCGTCTGAATAGGTGAAGGCTTCGTCCAGCACGCCCTCGTTGCCTTTCCATGAGCAGTCGATGACCACGGTGAAGCGCTTGACGATCTGGCCGCTGCGGTCCTGAAAGATGCCGTAGGCGTCGATTTTGCCGTTGAAATACTGGGCCAGGTCGAGCGCAGGCTTTTCGCTGGCGTAGCCATCGAGGTTCTGGCTGGCGCAGCCGGACAGCACCACGGGTGCGGCCGCGGCGGCCGAAAGGAGGAGGCGTCTTTGCATCATGCTTGTGGTCTTGGGTCGCAAACCATCGCCGCGTTGCGAGGGCGCCGCAGGATGAGGAGATAGAGCGCTGCCGCCGCCATCAGCTTGAGCACGCAGGGCAACACCGCATAGGCCAGGCCCAGGGTCTGCAAGCCGTCTTCGCTGCGCGTACCCGGTGTGTAGCCCCACCAGCCCAGCAGAGGCAGTGTCAGTCCCGCAGCCAGGGCCAGGTTGAGCTTGGTGGCAAAGTTCCACCAGCCGAAGTACGCGCCCTCGTGCTGGCCGCTGTCGCCCTCGGCGGCGATTACACCAACCAGCAGGGCGCTGGGCAGCGCCAGGTCGGTGCCCAGCGCCACACCCGACAACGCACAGACCACCAGGAACGGCACCACATCACCCGCGCCCAGAAACGCAGTCCACACAAACACAGCCGTCGCCAGCAGCATGCCCGCCAGCCAGGTGCGCGCCAGGCCCCAGCGCGCCACGGCACGCAGCCACAGCGGGATGGACAGCGCCGCACAGACAAAATAGGCCGCGAGGAACATGGGCTCCTGCGCGGGCGGGGCCTGCAGGCGGTCCTGGATGAAGAACAGCACCAGCGTCGCCGGGATGGCACTGGCAATGCCATTGAGCATGAATACGGCCAGCAGGCGGCGAAACGCCGGGAGGCCCCAGGGCCGCCAGAGGTTGGCGCGCTGTGGTGGGCGATACACACCGGCCACGGCGACACCCGCATGCGCTGCAGGGCGCGGGGCTCTGGTCCAGGCCCACCAGCCCAGCAGCAGGGCGATGGCAAACACACTGAGCATCACCGGCAGGCCCAGCAGCGCAGGCAGCACCGAAGCCAGCACCACGCCCACCAGCGCGGCGCCCTCACGCCAGGCCACGATGCGGCCGCGCTGCAGCTCGTCGCCGCCCAGCCGTGCGCCCCAGGACTGGTGCGCAATGCTGAGCTGGCTGTATGCGGTGTAAGTGATGAGCAATGCCACCAGTGCCCAGGCAATGAGCGCATCGGCCCCGCGCACCAGGGGAAAGAACAGGCTGGTCAGCCCCAGTGCCAGCACCACTGCCGACAGCGCGCCCACCCCCAGCACCGCACGCACCGAGCGGCTAAACAAATGGTCGGCCAGGCGGCCCAGCAGCGGATCGATGAACGCATCGAACAGCCGCGCCGCCAGCAGCACCGAGCCCAGCGTGGCCAGGGGCATGCCGAACTCGCGCGCATAGTGGTTGGGCAGCAGCACATACAGCGGCAGCGCCACAAACGCCAGCGGCAGGCCCAGCAGCCCATAGGCCAAGCCTGCGCTGGCGCGGATGGGCTGCGTGGAGGTCATGGTTGGCCTGCAGTGCGGGTGGCGGCCAGCAATTCCTGGCGCAGCCCGGGTTCGGAGGTCTGCGGAGACAGCCAGATGCCAAAGAACAGGCGCGAGAACTCGGCGTCCGGCACCTCACCGACGACACGCCCCGCCATCTTGAACACCGCACCCACGCCCGGCTGGTGAATGCCCAGCAGGCGGTCGCCCGACTTCACACCCGGCAACGCGGCCTGCAGCGCCTGCTGCCAGCGCGTGCCCTGCTGGGGCGTGAAGCTGCCCACGCGGCGCATCTCTTCCAGCGAGCGTTTGGCGATGGCCTCGGCCGTGAAATCGCGGTGGTAGGTCAGCTCCAGCGCCAGCGGCTGGGCGCCGTAGTTGTCGGCATCAAAGCCGGGCTGCACCCACAGGCGGGCGCGGTAGATCTCGAAACCCAGGAACCGGAGCACGCCCTGGCCCGCCAGGCGCGCGCCCGACAGGGGCGTGGCGGTGGCCGACTCTGCCGCTTGGGCCATCGGCATGGCCTGTGCGACAGCGGTATTTGAATAAAAACAGGCTCCAGCGCTTATGTATAAAGCGGTAATTGCTATGTTTTTCATAGCGATTGGTCTTTCGCCAGCGTGTACTGCACCAGGTCGATGTTGCTCATCGCAAACGCCGCCTCGCAGTAGGCCAGGTAGAACTCCCAGATGTGCAGGAAGCGCTGGTCAAACCCGAGCTGCAGGATCTGCGTGCGCTGCGCCAGAAAGCGCTCGCGCCAACGCTTGAGGGTCTCGGCATAGTCCTGGCCAAACGCAAACTCGTCCACCACACGCAGCCCTGCGGCCTCGGCCTCGCGGCGGAACTCCCGGGGGCAAGGCAGGCAACCGCCGGGGAAGATGTACTGCTGGATGAAGTCGGTGGAGCTGATATAGCGGTCGAACAGGCTGTCGTCGATGACGATGCTCTGGATGCAGGCCTTGCCGCCGGGCTTGAGCAGGCGGTTCACCGACTGGAAATAGGTGGGCCAGTATTCGCGGCCCACGGCCTCGACCATTTCGATGGAGCAGATCGCGTCGTAGGGGCCGTCCTGGATGTCGCGGTAGTCCTGCAGGCGCAAATCGGCCTTGTTCTCCACGCCATGTGCCGCCATGCGTTGCTGCGCAAAGGCCAGCTGCTCGGTGGACAGCGTGACACCGGTGAGGGATGCCCCAAATTCGATGGCCGCCATCTCGGCCAACGCACCCCAGCCGCAGCCGATCTCCAGCACCCGGTCGCCCGCCTGTACACCCGCCATGCGCAGCGCGCGGCGCACCTTGGCGTGCTGGGCGGTGCGCATGTCGCCGTCCGCATCGCCTTCGAACCAAGCGGACGAATAGTTCATCGTGTCGTCCAGCCAGAGTTCGTAGAACGCGTTGCCCAGGTCGTAGTGGGCGTGGATGTTTTTCTGGCTGTTGGCGCGCGTGTTGCGGTTGAGCAGATGCTTGATGCGGTACAGCAGCCGCCCGGCCCAGGTGCCGTAGATCACGCCTTCGACCTGCTGGCGGTTGGCGACAAAGAGCTTGAGCAGGTCGGTGAGGTGTGGCGTGGTCCAGTCGCCCGCGATGTAGCTCTCGGCAAAGCCGATGTCGCCCGACTTGAGCGCTGCGCTGCACACGTTCCAGTTCTTGAGCGTGATCGCGGCAGACGGGCCATCGCCGTGCCCAAAGTGCTGCAGCGTGCCGTCGGGCAACTGCACCGTGAGGTGGCCGTGCTGCAGGCGCTGCAGCAGCTTGAGCGCCGTGCGGGCGGCGGCAGGAGTGCCCGCAGGCAGAGCGTGGCCGGAGCGAGGGGCTGTGGTGGAGTTCATGGCGGCGGTCTCTCGGGGCTGGAACGGCATGGAGATCAACGGGTCACGATGGAGGCGGGCGCCTCGGGCTTGCGGTGGAAACGCACACGCTTGAGCCACAGCTGCAGCGCGTGCCAGTGGATGCGGGCGATGATGGCCAGCGTCATGGCCGGGTAGCCCCAGAGCGCCTGGCGCAGGGTTTGTGCGGTGATGGCGTGCAGGGTGCCGCTCACGCTGGTCTGGATGAGCGGGCCGGTGTCGTCGTCGTGGTCGATGCGCACCACGGTGCGGCCTGCGTCCTGTGCCCCGGCCTCGGTGCGCAGGAAGCGAAAGCGGTAGCCGCCAGCCACCTCGCAGAACGGCGACACATGGAACACCTTGCGCGCCCGCTGCTCCACGCCGTACTGCGGCGCTTCGAGCAGGTAGCAGTGGCGCTCGCCGAAGGTGTTGTTGACCTCCACCACGATGGCGCGCAGGTGGCCGTCGGCACGGTGGCAGTACCAGAAGCTCACGGGCTTGAAGGTGTAGCCCAGCACGCGCGGGTAGCAGTGCAGCCAGACCTCGCCGGTGGCGTCGGCGATGCCTTCGGTGCGCAGCAGCTCGTCCAGCCAGGCCAGCGCCCCGCCCTGCGCGGCGCTGCGGCCGTCACCGTGGTCCACGTCATGGAAGCTGATGGCACCGCGCCGGTTGATGGCCAGTTCACTCTGTATGCCGGGCATGCCGCGCATCGGCAGCATCAGGAAAAAAGTGGGGTAGGCAAAAGCGTGCCGCCGGGGCCGCAGCCGCGTGTGGCGCACCTGGCCAAAACCGATCAGGGGCGCTGCGGGTGGGGCTGGGGCGTGGCTCACGCAGCCTCCGCCAGGGGCGCGGGCATGGCGGCCAGCAGTTGCTCGGCCACGGCCAGACCCGATTTGAGGCCGTCTTCGTGGAAGCCATAACCCGTCCAGGCGCCGCAGAACCAGGTGTGCTGCTGGCCTTGCAACTTGCCCACCTGCTGCTGCGCGCGGATGGCGGCCATGTCGAACACCGGGTGGGCGTAGTCGTAGCTGCCGATCACGTGTTCAGGCGCAATGTCGCGCACCGGGTTGAGCGACACCACCACGGGCTGCGCAAACGGCACGGGCTGCAGTTGGTTGATGAGGTAGTGCAGGCACACGCGGGCCGACTCGCGGCTGCGCTGCGGGGCGCGCTCATAGTTCCACGCGGCCCAAGCGGCCCGGCGCTGGGGCAGCACCGAGGTGTCGGTGTGCAGCACGGCGCGGTTGGCCTGGTAGCGGATGGCACCAAGCGCGGCGCGCTCCTGGGCGGTGGGCTGGGCCAGCAGCGCAAGCGACTGGTCCGAATGCGTGGCCAGCACCACCTTGTCAAAGTGCTCTGTGTGGCTTGTAGTCACCACGCGCACACCGGCTGCATCGCGTTCGATGCGGCGCACGGGCGTGTTCAGGCGCTTGTCTGCAATGCCCGCCACGATTTTGTCTACGTAGTGGCGCGCACCACCGGCCACCGTCCACCATTGCGGGCGGTTGCTCACCTGGATGAGTCCGTGGTTGTGGCAGAACTGGATCATGGTGGCCACGGGGAACTTCAGCATCTGGTCGGTGGGGCAGCTCCAGATGCAGCCCAGCATGGGCAAAAAGTACCAGTCGCGGAACGCGTCGCCAAAGCGGTGTTCGCGCAAAAAGTCGCCCAGCGGCTGCATCAGCGCGGCCTCGGCCTGTTTCTCTGCAATGCGCGTGCACAGTTTGTTGAAGCGCAGCAGGTCGCGCAGCATGCCCAGAAAGCGCGGACTGACCAGGTTGGAGCGCTGGGCAAACACGGTGCTGAGGTTGGTGCCGCTCCACTCCAGCGCGCGGCCACCGCCAGGGCCGCTCAGGGCGCCCGGCACCTGCACCGAGAACGACATGTCGGATTTGGCGGTCTCCACGCCCAGCTCGGCCAGCAGGCGGATCAGGTTCGGATAGGTGCGCTCGTTGAACACCAGAAAACCGGTGTCCACGCCGTGGGTGACGGAGGTTCCCGACGCATCGGGCAGCGTGACATCGACCGTGTGGGTGTGACCGCCGAAGTAGTCGCCGGCCTCAAACAGCGTGATGTCCGCCTGGCCGCGCAGCTGGCGTGCGACGGAGAGCCCGGAGATGCCGGAGCCGATGATGGCGATTTTCATGACCGGCTCCCTCTGGCCGGTGCACGGAATAAAAAGGTTGCGAAGCGTCCCGAAACGAATAAGAGAGGGAGGGAGGAGAAGCGCTCCAGGAGGTCAGTCGGAACCCGAGGGCCCGAAAGGCTTCGCAACGTTAAAACTGTACGCCGCGCAATCGTCTTGCGCAATGGATAGAGTGGGGCCGCGCTGGCGAAGTTCCAGAGGCCCTCTGTATTTTTTTTCAAGAAATGTAAAGAAATCATGGCACTCACCGGGGCGTAGGCAGGGCCAATTGCTGCTCGATGGCGCGCACCAGGCCCTTGTTGTCAGGCCCGGTCAGGCTGGAGTAGTGATCCACCAACTTGCCGTCGCGGCCCAGCAGGTATTTGTGGAAGTTCCAGCGGGGCGCCGTGCCCGACAGCTGCGCCAGCTGCTGGTACAGCGGCGAGGCCTCGGGGCCCTTCACGCTGCTTTTGGCAAACATCGGAAATTTCACGCCGAAGGTGTTTTCGCAGAAGTCAGCGATCTCCTGGTTGCTGCCTTTTTCCTGGGCGAAGTCGTTGGACGGGAAGCCCAGCACCACCAGGCCCTTGTCCTTGTAGTGGGCATACAGCGCCTCCAGCCCCTTGTACTGGCCGGTAAAGCCACAGAAGCTGGCCGTGTTGACCACCAAAACCACTTTTCCGCTGTATTGGCACAGCGACTGGGGCTTTTCGTCTTGCAGGCGCGGGAAGGTGTGCTGCAGCGTGGCCGGGCATCCGGCAGGTGCATCGGCCGCCTGGGCGGTGGGCGCCAGCAGCAGCCAGGCCACCAGCGCGGCAGCTGTCGAGAGGAGTCGTGTAGGGCGGTTCATAGGTTTGGAGGCAGTGAGTGCAGGCAATTTAACCATTCCATCATTTTTTGTCCACATGAGTTTTTATTTGTACTGAATGGTTTACGTGGTGCGAGCGCATTTGGATTCAGATTTCTGAACGAAGTGGGGTGAGGGGGCGAAAACCGTTTCGGCAGTGCGAGCGGTGCCAGTCCCTGTTGGCGTTGGCAGGGACAAGTGCGCTGGCAACGCCAACCCCGGCGCCGTGCGCGGGGCGCCGCTCGGGGGCGAAACAAACGAGGGTTCAGCGGCGCTGCCCGGCCCGACGGCGGCAGCAGAGGGAGCCGGGGCACCTGCGGTGGCCCCGGCGCGGCGTCAGACCATTTGCAGCAGGCGGTCCAGCGGCAGCTTGACCCGTACATCCTTGAAAGCCACCACGCCGGTGATCTTCCAGGGGGGCATGCCCGTGTCACGGGGAATGAGTTCGCCCGTGGGCATGCCGTCGCGGTTGGTCACCACGGCTACGCGCGGGGTGGTGGCTGTGGTGCCCCGGCGGATGACCACCCCCACCTCACGGCTGGCCAGGCGCACGAAGGCGCCCGGGGGGTATACGCCCAGGGTCTTGACGAGGGCTGCGCCTGCCTCGTCCACCTGGTGTTCTTCGTCGTAGTAGCTGGCCTGCATGGCGGCCGTGACGGGCATGGGCAGCCGCGCCGCGCGGGGGGCCATGCGGGCGCCAAAAATGTCGGCGCGCTGCAGCAGGCGGGCCATTTGCTGGGCTTCGGTCTTCTTGGCCAGGGGCCCGGGCGTGCGGTGGTGGTGGCAGCGCACGGCCTCCAGCCACACCGGGTCGGCCACGCCCAGGTGGCGCAGCAGTGCCTCGGACCGCGCAGCGTGGTCTTCCACGGCGGCTATCTGGGTGGCGGTGAGGGGCTGGGTCTGCAGGACCAGCTGGTCCTGCAGCTCGGTCATGGCGATGTTCATGCTCAGAGCCGCGTGCCCTAACTGCTGCACCCGGCCGCTGGGCCAGCGCAGCATCTCGCGGGCCACCACCATGCACACGCAGCTGACCAGCATGGAATGCGTGGCGCTGTACATGCGCGTTTCCTGGGTCGAGAGATAGATCAGGGCCAGCAGCGTGGCGTCGGGCGTCTGTTCGCAATGGCGCACCAGCTCGTCGTGCAGCGACTGAAAGCGCCCGCCGAAGTCGCTGGGCGACGGGGCGCGCAGCAGTTGTGTGGCGCGCAACTGCAGCTCTGGCCAGTCGGGCAGGGTTTTGCCTGTGCGGGCGGCGGCAGCCTGCTCGCCCGCCGTCATCTTCATGGCTGCGATCTCGCCCAGATTGGTGTCGGCGATCAGCATGCGCTGCAGCTGTGCCAGGTAGGCCCGGTGGCTGTCACCGGACTCATCAGTATCCACGCACAGCTGCCGCCCCCGCCCCACCATCTTGGCCAGCTCTTCCCGGGTGCGTATCACGTAGCCTTTTTGCGCCAGCAATACGCCATCGGCCCCCCGCAGCACAAAAGGCAGTGGGTGGCCCAACTGGATGGATTCGATGTTCAGGCTGACGAGGTTCATGGTGCGCGTTGCATTATCCGACGGCTACCCCCAACCAAAGCCCGTGCAACCCCCGTGATTGCCCTGCTTTTTGGGCGCATACCGGGGGTGGCCGGGTTCGCCCTGGTGTCAGGGCGCGGGGGGCGGGGCTGCTTGCGCCGTGGCCGCCGCTGCGGGTGCTGCCGGTGCGCCAGGGTCAGTCCGCCCAAAACGCAGGCGGCGAGCCAGCCGCGCAAACCCCTGGCCCAGGTCGTCCACACCGGTGAACACCGCCGGAATCACCAGCAGGCTCAACAGCGTGGACGTGATCAGACCGCCAATCACCGCCACTGCCATCGGCGAGCGGAAGCTGGCATCCGCCGCACCAATGCCCAGCGCAATCGGCATCATCCCTGCGCCCATGGCCAGCGTGGTCATGATGATGGGCCGTGCACGCTTGTGGCAGGCGTCGATCAGTGCCTCGAACCGTGTCATGCCATGCTCGCGCCGCGCCAGGATGGCGTACTCCACCAGCAGGATGGAGTTCTTGGTCGCAATGCCCATGAGCATGATCAGGCCGATGAGCGAGGGCATCGAGAAGCTCTTCTGCGCAATCAGCAGCCCCACAAACGCCCCGCCCAGCGACAGCGGCAGCGCCGCCAGGATGGTCACCGGGTGCAGAAAGTCCTTGAACAGCAGCACCAGCACGATGTAGATGCACAGCACGCCCGTGAGCATGGCCAGGCCAAAGCTGGCAAACAGCTCGCCCATCATTTCGGCGTCACCAATCGTGATCTGGCGCACGCCGGGCGGCAGGTTCTGGATGGAGGGCAGCGCCTCCACGGCCTTGGTCACATCGCCCAGCGGCTGACCCGAGAGTTCGATCTCAAAGTTGACATTGCGAGCGCGGTCGTACCGGTCCACTACGGCCGGGCCGCCGCTGAACTCCAGCGTGGCCACCTGGCCCAGCATCACCGGGCCCTTGGCGCCCGGCACGGGCAGGCGTTCCAGCAGCGACAGGTCCTTGCGCGCATCGTCCTGCAGCTTGACGACGATGGGCACCTGGCGTGCGGCCAGGTTGAGCTTGGGCAGCGAAACGTCGTAGTCGCCCACCGTGGCAATGCGCAGCGTTTCGGCCATCGCGCTGCTGGTCACGCCCAGGTCGGCGGCGCGGGCAAAGTCGGGGCGCACGGCAATTTCGGACCGCACGAGGCTGGCGGTGGACGAAATGCTGCCCAGGCCGGGGATGGTGCGCAGGTCTTTTTCGACCGCCAATGCGGCCGTGGTCAGCGCCTGCGGGTCGTCGCCCGTGAGCACCAGCACGTACTTCTCGCCCGAGCCGCCCAGGCCCACCTTGCTGCGCACACCGGGCAGCGTCTCCAGCGCGGCGCGGATCTGGTTCTCGATGCCCTGCTTGCGCGGGCGGTCGCCGCGCTCGGACAGCAGAATGGTCAGCGTGGCCTTGCGCGTTTCGGTGCTCGCGCCGCCCATGAAGGGGTCGGTGCCAGCCGAGCCGCCGCCGATGGTGGTGTACACACTTTGCACATGCTCCACCTTGGCGATGCGCTGGCGCGCGTCTTCGGCCGCGGCACGCGTCTGCGCCAGCGTGGCGCCTGGCGCCAGCTCCAGGTATACCTGGGTCTGCGAGTTGTCGTCGGGCGGGATGAAGCCCGTGGGCAGCAGCGGGATCAGCGCCAGCGAGCCGATGAAAAACGCCGCCGTGGCAATAAAGGTCATCCACCGGTGCTTGATGCACCACGCGGCCCAGCGCAGGTACACCGTCATCCAGCGCGGGTCCTTGTGGCCGCCCACGATGGGTTTGAGGATGTACGCCGCCATCATGGGCGTGAGCAGGCGTGCCACCACCAAGCTGGCAAACACCGCCAGCGACGCGGTCCAGCCGAACTGTTTGAAGAACTTGCCCGCAATGCCGCTCATGAACGCAGTGGGCAAAAACACCGCAATCAGCGTGAAGGTGGTGGCGATCACGGCCAGGCCGATCTCGTCCGCAGCCTCCATGGCCGCCTGGTAGGGCGTCTTGCCCATGCGCAGGTGGCGCACGATGTTCTCGACCTCCACGATGGCGTCGTCCACCAAAATGCCCACCACCAGCGATAGCGCCAGCAGCGTGATCACGTTGATCGAAAAGCCCAGCCAGTACATGCCGATGAACGCCGGGATCACCGACAGCGGCAGCGCCACGGCCGAAACGAAGGTGGCGCGCCAGTCGCGCAGGAACAGCCACACCACCAGCACGGCCAGCAGCGCGCCTTCGTACAGCAGGTGCATGGAGCCGTCGTATTCCTCCTGCACGGGCAACACGAAGTTGAAGGCCTCGGTGATTTCCAGGTCCGGGTGCTGTGCGCGCATCTCCTGCAGGGCCGCCTGCACGGCAGAGCCCACTTCGACTTCGCTGGCGCCCTTGCTGCGCGCCACCTCGAAGCCCACCACCGGCTTGCCGTTGAGCAGGGCCAGCGCGCGGGGCTCGGCAATGGTGTCCGTCACCGTGGCCACCTGGTCCAGCCGCACGTGGCGGCCGTCCGACAGGGCGAGCGTGAGGCCCGCCAGCTCCTGCGCCGACTGCACCGTGGCCAGTGTGCGCACCGGCTGCTCGCTGCCGCCCAGGTCGGTGCGGCCGCCTGCACTCTCCGTCTGCACCAGCCGCAGCTGGCGCGACACATCGGCCGCCGTGGCGCCCAGGGACTGCAGCTTGACCGGGTCGAGCGCCACATGCACCTCGCGCTGCACACCACCTACGCGGTTGACGGCGCCCACGCCGCGCACGGTGAGCAGTTTCTTGGCCACGGCGTCGTCCACAAACCACGACAGCGCCTCGTCATCCATGCGGGCCGACGCGATGGTGAAGGCCAGCACCGGCTGCGCGGCCAGGTCCATCTTGGTCACGATGGGGTCGCGCACGTCGCCGGGCAGGTCACCGCGCACGCGGGCCACGGCAGAGCGCACGTCGTCCAGCGCCTCCTGCGTGGGCTTCTCCAGCCGGAACTCGGCGGTGATGGCGGCGCCGCCGTCCTGCACCTTGGTGTAGATGTGCTTGAGGCC
Organism: Acidovorax benzenivorans; assembly: GCF_028680575.1. Taxonomy (GTDB): domain Bacteria; phylum Pseudomonadota; class Gammaproteobacteria; order Burkholderiales; family Burkholderiaceae_C; genus Acidovorax; species Acidovorax benzenivorans. The sequence continues at coordinate 574,996 of NZ_JAPCKI010000001.1, forward strand.
CTGCAGCGTGGCGATGCTGTTCTCGATCTTGCGCGCCACGTCGTTCTCCAGCTGCGCGGGCGAGGCGCCCGGCAGCGCCACGGTCACGGAGATCGTGGGCAGGTCGATGTCGGGAAAGTTCTGCACCTTCATGGCGTTGAAGGACAGCAGGCCGCCGAAGGTCAGCAGCACAAACAGCATCAGCGCCGGTATGGGGTTCTTGATGGACCAGGTGGATACATTCATCTGGAATGCTCCTTAATTGATAGCTGCTGGCGCATGATTCACTAGCGCTACAGGCACTTTTTGCATGAAATGCTGGCTGGAGGACTGCTTGCCAGCCTCGGGCGCTGCTGCAGGGGCCGCCACACGCACCAGGTCGCCGTCGTTCAAAAAGCCCGCACCGCGCACGGCAACCGATGCCCCCGCGTCCAGGCCCGACAGCACCTCGACCCGGTCGGCCACGCGGCGGCCGGTCTGTACCTTGCGCATCTGCACCCGCTGGTCGCCGCCCACCACAAACACGTACGAGAACCCGTCGCGCACCACCAGCGCCTCTTGCGGCACGGTGAGCGCGTCGCTGCTGCCCAGCGCGAATTCGCCCCGCGCAAACATCCCGGCACGGAAGTCGGTGTTGGCAGGCAGGTCCACGTAGACCAGTGCATTGCGCGTCTGTGGGTCTACCGTGGGCGCGACCATGCGCACGGTGCCCTCGGCCACCGCGCCGCTGGCAGCGGTAACGCTGACCTTGGCGCCGAGCTGAATGCGCCGCAGTTCGGTGGATGTGACCTCGGCGCGCCACTCCAGGCGGCCCTTGCGCACCATGCGGAACAGCTCGGTGCCTGCCCCCACCACCGCGCCCACGGTGGCCGTGCGGGCCGAGATCACGCCGCTGTCAGGCGCCACCACTTGCGTGTATTTGAGGCGCAGCTGCTGCGCGTTCAGCGCGGCCTTGGCAGCCTCCACGCGGGCCTTTGCGGTTTGCTCAGCCGTGGTGTATTGCTGGATCTGCTGCTGGCTGAGTGCGCCCGTGGCCTGCAGCGAGCGGGCGCGGTCGGCATTGGCCGCTGCCTCGGCCGCATTGGCCTGGGCTTCGAGCAGGCTGGCGCGCGTCTGGGCCACATCGGCCAGCACCGTGTCGGCCGAGAAGGTGGCCAGCACCTGCCCGGCCTTGACCACGTCGCCCACGTTCACGCGCACCTCGGTCAGGCGCAGGCCGTTGCTTTCGGCGCCGATGCTGGCCTCTTGCCAGGCGGCGATGTTGCCGTTGGCTGCCAGGCGCAGCGGCACCTGCATACGCTGTGGCTGGGCCGTGCTCACGGTGAGCGCAGGCCGGGGCTGGCCCGCCTTGGGCTCATCGGCCGCACGCGATGCGCCCGAGAAAACCAGCGCACCGCCTGTTGCCAGCACGCAGGCGGCGATCACGGCGAAGGTGGTAGGGGAAAACTTGAAGGAGAAAGAGGAGTGTTGCATGTGCATCTGTCCTGGAGAATTCAAATCAGCTGTGCATGGTGTTGGGGGTGGCCCACTGCGCTCGAAACTGGCGATGCGCAGACGAGGGCTGCCAAGCAAGGGCCGCCCCGCAGCGAGGGCTGCGTCCCCCTGCCCGCATTGCGTAGCAATGCGAGAGCGGGGGGAAGGCGCAGAGCGCCTCAGGGGGGTGTCTCATAGCTTCCAGCCACCGCCAGCGGCGCGGTACAGCGCAATCCAGGCAGTCTGGCGCTCGTGCTGCAGCGCGACCAGCGCGTTCTCGGCGGCCAGTGCGGTGCGCCGGGCATCTTCCAGCTCCACCAGGCTGGCCAGGCCACCGCGCCAGCGCGCCTCGGTCGCGTCGAACGAAGTGCGGTAGCCCTCGGCCGCCGTGCGTGCGCTGACGTTGCGCTCGGCGGTGCTTTGCAGCCGCACCAGCGCTTGTTCCACCTCGCTCACCGCCTGGCGTGCCTTGGCCCGGTATTGCGACGCGGCTTCGTCGTAGCGGGCCTGCGCTGCGTCGGTCTGCGCGGCGCGGCGGCCACCGTCAAAAATTGGCACGCTGAGCGCCAGCGGGCCGATGGTCCAGGTGCTCAGGTCGGTGGTCACGCCCCCCGTGCGCACCTGGGCCGCACCCACGCTGCCGCTGAGTGTCAGCCGCGGGTAGCGCTGGGCCTGGGCGCTGGCGACGTCCGCGCTGGCGGCGGCCACTTCGCGCTCGGCGTTGTACACATCGGGGCGCTGGGCCAGCACCTGGGCCGGTAGCACGGCAACGGCAAACAGCGCGTCGGGGGCCGCAGCCACCGGCTGGGCCAGCCGGTTGCGCAGCGTGGGCTCTTCCCAGCCGGTGAGCGCCACCAGGGCCTTGATCTCTACATCGCATTGCATGCGCTGCTGCGAGGCACGGGCCTGGGCCTCGGCGGCGCTGGCGCGTGCCAGTGCCGCTGTGGCGGGTGCAGTAAAACCCGCGCGTTCGCTGAGCTGGGACAGGCGTGACGTTTCGCCCCGGGACTGCGCGTCGCGCTCGGCCACCTGCACCTGGGCCAGGCAGGTGCGGATGCTGCTGGTTTGCTGCGCCACCTCGGCCGCCACACTCACGCGCGCCTCGTGCCACAGGGCCTGTGCGCCTGCCAGCCTCTCATCAGCGGCGGTTTTGGCGGCGCGGTTGGCGCCAAACAGGTCCACCTCCCAGCTTGCCTGCAGCCCGGCCTGTGAGGTGGTGGCCACGCGGGCCAATTGATCGTTGAAGCCCCGGCTGGCGCTGGCCTGCGCGTCGAGCGATGGCAACAAGGCGGACCGGCTGGCAACCCGCGTGGCGCGGGCCTGTGCGATGCGCGACTGGGCCTGAGCGATGCCGGGGCTCACGGCCTGGGCTGCGTCGATCAGTTCGACCAGCAGCGGGTCTTGCAGTTGGGTCCACCACCGGGCCATGTCGCCCAGCGAACCCTGGTGCGGCAGCGGTGCCTGCCAGGCCACGGGTGGAGTCGCGGGCACCTGGGCGGGCGGCGCGGAGACCGCGCAGGCGCCCAGGGCCAGAGGCAGCAAAGCGGCCCATACGAAACGGGTCTTGCGCATGTTCATGCGTTGGATTCCTTCTTGTGTGAAGTCCTCAAAGTGCGACGCTCAGGCCGTTGTGTGGCCTGTCGCCGGGCGATTTCTCCCTGCACCATGCTCAGCGCGTAGCCAGTCAGCCGCTCCACCCATGGGTCCACTGCTTCTGCACTTGCGAGTTGAGGGGCAATGGCCATCAGGGGGTCGCGCTGTGTCCACAGCTGCATCACCAGGCCGGCCAGGGAGAAGGCCAACCGGTGCATGTCGTCGTCCACCACCGGCACGCCCATGTGCCGACACAGAACCTGGATCAGCGCCATGTGCGGCGCACGGCATTCGCGTTCGATGAGTTCGGGCCAGACATGGGTAGGGTCCAGCAGCTCGCGCACGTGCAGGCGCAGCGATTGCGTCACCAGGTCGTCGTGCTTGAGCGGCTCCAGGAACCCGGCGAAATAGTGATGCAGCGCGCCCGGCAGATCCAGCGCCGGGTTGGCAAACACAGGGATCAGGTCGCTGCCGCTGCCAAACGGCTCGTAGAACGTGGCGGTGTACAGCTGGGCCTTGTCGCCAAAGTGGTAGGCAATGGCCGCCACGTTGGTACTCGCCGCCTGCGCAATAGCCCGCACCGACGTCTGGGCAAAGCCTTTTTCGGAGAACAGCTGAAGCGCTGCTTGCAGCAGGCGTGCACGCGTGTCTTCACCATCGCTGCGCGCCGTGCGTTGGGCGGCAGCGGGAAGGGGGTGGGTGCCAGAACTCATGGTCCCGGATTAAATCACCAGAATTCAAACAGTTGTTTGAATTAATGAATTTTTCAGAAACCGCTGCCGCACCAAAGTGCAACCGGTTGTCACCGCGGCAAGGGCCGTCGCAACTAGGGCGCTGTGCCGAACACCGCCGTCCAGAGTGCCAGCACGGCGTCGCGCTCGGCCTGCAGTGCGGGTGGCGTGACCTGGGTCGGCGCCTCGTCCAGGCGCGCCACGTGCTGCACTCGGCGCAGTTCGCGGTAAGCGTCGGCCGCAGCGTAGCCCACCCCTGCGGGCAGCAGGCCTACTTGCTCGGCCCGCTGCAGCAGCGCAATGTTGCCCAGGTTGCCACGCAGCTCCGGGTGGGCGGCAGACTGCGACAGCACCAGGTACTGCACGGCAAACTCGGCGTCCACCATGCCGCCCGCGCTGTGCTTCACGTCAAAGCGTCCGGCAGGTGTGGGGTGGGCCGAGCGTACCCGCTCGCGCATGGTCACGATCTCGCCGCGCAGTGCCACCGGGTCGCGGGCGGAGGTGATGACGGCCTCCCGTACGGCGTCAAAGCGCTCGCGCAGGGCCTCGCTGCCCATCACAAACCGGGCGCGCGTCATGGCCTGGTGTTCCCAGGTCCAGGCGGTGTTGCTGCCGCGTTGCTGCTGGTAGTTGGCGTAGGCCTCGAAGCTCGTCACCAGCAGGCCCGAGTTTCCGTTGGGACGCAGCGCGGTGTCGATCTCGTACAGATCGCCTTCGCCGGTCTTGACGGTAAGCCAGTTGATGAGCTTGCGCACAAACGCGGCGTAGACCTCCGGGCCCCGTTCGTCATCGTCGTCGAACACAAAGACGATGTCGAGGTCGCTGCCGTAGCCCAGCTCTTTGCCGCCCAGCTTGCCGTAGCCAATGATGGCGAACTGGGGCTCGTCGCGGTGGCGGTTCTTGAGGCGGCTCCAGCACCATTGGCTGGTGATACGCAGCACGCTGTCGGCCAGCGCACTGAGGTCGTCAGCCACCTGCTCGACGGTGATGCGGCGTTCCACGTCGCGCGCCAGGGTGCGGAAGGTCTCGGCATGCTGGGCGCGGCGCAGCAGGTTGAGCAGGGTCTCGTCGTCGTCTTCGCCCGTAGAGCGCAAAGATGCCAGGCGCATGCCCAGTTCGCGTTCAAAGTCGGCCACCACAAAACGCTCGGACAACAGCGCGTCGCCCACCAGTTCGTCGATCACGCCGGGGTGCTGCAGCAGGTAGCGCGCGGGCCACTTGGCCGCCCCCAGCAGGTGCAGCAGTTGTTCATGCACGGAAGGCCGCTCCAGCAGCAGCGCCAGGTAGCTTTCGCGCCGCAGCAAGGGCTCCAGCCAGTTGGCCAGGCGCAGGGTGGCTTCTTCGGTGACGCGCCCTTCCTTGAGCCACTGGGCCGTGCGCAGCACCAGGCGGAACAGGCGGGCCCGCGCTTCGTCGCGCAGCCCGGCTACGCGTGGGTGGTTGCGCCACTCGGCCACACGCTCGCGAAAGCCCGGCGGCAGTTGCTCCAGCAGGACTTCCAGTTCGGGAGGGGGCGGTGCTGCTGCCCGTGGGCCGCCACAGCCGCCGCCACTGCATTGTTTTTTGCCGTTGCCACCCAGCAGGGTGTCGAATTCCTGGGCCACCAGCTCGCGGTGTGCATCCAGCTCGTGCAGGAAGGCGCAGCAGTCTTTGTAGCCCAGGGTGCTGGCGATCCAGGCCAGGTCGTCGTCGCGCGTGGGCAGTACGTGGGTCTGCTGGTCGTCCAGGTACTGGATGCGGTGCTCTACCCGGCGCAGGAACACATAGGCCCGGGCCAGCGCGTCGGCGGTTTCCTGCGGCATCAGGCCTGCATGGGCCAGGCGCTGCAGCGCATCGAGCGTGGGGCGGCGGCGCAGCTCGGGGAACTGCCCGCCACGCACCACTTGCAGCAGCTGCACGGTGAACTCGATCTCGCGGATGCCGCCGCGCGAGAGCTTGACGTCGTTGGCGCGCTCGGGGTGCCCGGCGCTGCGTTTGGAGGCATGGTCCCGGATCTGGCTGTGCAGCGAGCGCAGCGCGTCGAACACGCTGTAGTCCAGGTAGCGGCGGAACACAAATGGCAGCACCACGCCACGCAACGCTTGCACCTCGGGGCTGCCAATGCAGTCGCGCGGGGCGACCACACGGCTTTTGAGCCAGGCGAAACGCTCCCATTCGCGGCCCTGCACCTGAAGGTATTCCTCCAGCGCGGCCAGGGACACTGATGCGGGGCCCGAGTTGCCGTTGGGCCGCAGGGCAAGGTCCACCCGGAAGACAAAGCCATGCTCGGTGGTGTCGCCCACCAGGCTGTAGATTGCCTTGACGGCGCGTGCAAAGTATTCGTGGTTGGAGATGCGGCCCCGGCCATCGGGCATGCCCGCGGTTTCGCCATCGTGCTCATAGACATAGATGAGGTCGATGTCGCTGGAGACATTGAGCTCGCGGGCCCCAAGCTTGCCCATGCCGATGATCCACAGCTGCACGGGCTGGCCCTGAGGGCCGCACGGGGCACCATGGCGCTCGTCCAATTCGCGGCGCGCCTGGTGGCAGGCACGGTCCAGGGCCAGCTCGGCCAGTTCGGTCACTGCCCGGGTGATGTCGGCCAGTGGTGTCTGCGCTTCGCAGTCGAGCTGGATGAGTCGCTCCATGACCAGCTGGCGCAGCACACGCAGCGCGGTGCCCGTGTCGCAGCCGCGCGCGCGCAGTGCGTCGTAGGCCTGCTCCATGGTGGCCAGCACCGGCACGCCCGGTGGCAGCAGGGGCAGGTCGTTGGCATAGCGGCGGTGCAGGCGCTGGTAAAAACGGGAGTGTTCCGCCAGGGGCCCCTCGGGCAGGGGCTGGTGGCAGCGGGGGTCAGACAAAGAAGGGTGCATGGCAGCCACAGCCGGATGTTGGACGGGAAGCGGGGGGCTGGGCCGGGTGCCCTGCCGTGTACAAAAGGTCACTGGGCGCGCGGGTCGCGAGTGAACCCACGCCAGGACTGCGGGTCATAATTCCTGCCACTTTCCATCTCACCATGATCGATCCCACTTCGCACCCCTCACGCCTGCTGAAAATAGTCGCAGGTTTTGCGCGGTGGTCGCTGGGCTTGTTGCTCGCCTTCTGGCTGTTGCTGACCATCGCATGGGGGGCTCTTCATGGCTGGATTGTGCCGCGAATCGGTGATTTCCGCCCACAGTTGCAGGCGCAGGCCGCACGGGTATTGGGGGTTCCCGTGCAGATCGGCGCCATCGTGGCCCGCACCGAGGGGTTGATCCCATCCATTGAACTCTCCGATGTGGCGCTGCTGGATGCTTCGGGCCGCACTGCGTTGCACCTGCCCCGGGTGGTGGTGGCGCTGTCGCCCCGCTCGCTGCTGCAGTGGGGCTTTGAGCAGCTTTACATCGAAGGCCCCGACCTGGATGTGCGCCGGGCGAGCGACGGGCGCATCTATGTGGCGGGCCTGGAGTTTGCCCAGAACCAGGGCGACAGCAGTGCGGCGGCCGACTGGTTGTTCTCGCAGGGCGAGGTGTACATCAAGGATGGGACGGTGCGCTGGACCGATGAGCAGCGCGGCGCCCCCGAGCTGGCGCTGGAAAAGGTGGACCTGGTTTTGCGCAACGGCAACTGGCGCCACAACCTTCGGGTGGATGCCACCCCGCCGCCGGAATGGGGTGACCGCTTCACCCTGGTGGGCCTGTTTCGCGCGCCGCTGCTGCGCGCCCGCGATGGCAACTGGAAGCACTGGAGCGGCCAGGTGTTTGCCGATTTCTCGCGGGTGGATGTCTCGCACCTGCGGCACCACGCCGACGTGGGCATCGAAGTGGCGCGGGGCCGGGGCGCGCTGCGGGCCTGGGCCGATGTGCGCAGCGGGCAGGTGGTGGGTGGCACTGCCGACCTAGCGCTGGCTGATGTCAATACCACCCTGGCCTCTGATTTGCGTCCGCTGGTGTTGCCCTCCATCCAGGGCCGCCTGGGAGGGCGCCGTTTGAGTGGTGGCTTTGAGTTTTCGACGCAGGCGCTGCAGTTCCAGACCGATGATGGCCTGACCTGGCCGGGCGGCAACCTGCGGCTGGTGCATACCGATGCCAACGGCAAGGCCCCGGCGCAGGGCGAGCTGCGTGCCGACCGGCTGGACTTGGCGGCCCTGGCACAAGTGGCCAGCCGTCTGCCGCTGGGGCCGGTCGCCCATGATGCCTTGCGCACCTACACGCCCCAGGGCCTGGTGGACGAGATCCAGGCCAACTGGAAAGGTCCACTGGACGCGTTGCAGCAGTACCAGGTCAAAGGGCGCATCCAGGGGCTGGCGCTGGCAGGTGCTACCGATGGCGAGGCCCCCGCCCACCTGGGCTTGCGCGGCGCCAATCTGAACATCGACATGACCCAGGCGGGTGGCAAGGCGGCGCTGACCATGGCGTCGGGCGCGCTGGTGCTGCCGGGGGTGTTCGAGGAGCCCGTCCTGCCGCTGGACCGGCTCAGCGCCGATGTGCGCTGGCAGCTGGACGGCGGCCGCATCGCCGTGCAGGCCAATGACGTGCAGTTTGCCAACGCAGATGCCCAGGGCGAGGCCCGCGCCACCTGGCACACCAGCGATGCAGCCAAGGTGCCCCACCGGTCACGCTTTCCGGGTGTGCTGGACCTCACGGGCACGCTGCACCGCGCTGACGGCACCCAGGTGCACCGCTACCTTCCGCTGTCCATCCCCGCCGATTCGCGCCACTATGTGCGTGATGCGGTGGTGGCCGGTAGCGCCAGCAATGTGCAGTTCCGCGTCAAGGGTGATCTGAACGACCTGCCCTTCAACGACCCCAAGCAAGGCGAATTCCGGATTGCTGCGCGTGTCAAGGATGTCACCTATGCCTACGTACCCACCGCGCTACAGCCTGCGGGTACCCTGCCCTGGCCTGCGCTGACCGACCTGGGGGGCGAACTGATCTTTGAGCGCTCCTCCATGCAGGTGCGCGGCGCTAGCGGTGGCTTTGCGGGCAGCAAGGGCCTGCGGCTGTCCAAGGTCGAAGCGCGTATTCCAGACCTGGCGCACACCGTGGTCGGTGTCAGCGCCGACGCGCGCGGCCCGCTGGCAGAGCTGCTCACGCTCATGGCCACCTCGCCACTCGGGCGCATGACGGGCAACGCACTGGAGCAGGCCAGCGGCACGGGCAACGCTGACTTCCAGCTGCGGCTGAGTCTGCCCATCAGCGACATCAACAAATCCAAGGTGCAGGGTAGCGTCACGCTGGCAGGCAATGAGCTGCGCATCACGCCTGACACCCCCGCGCTCACGCGTGTGCGGGGCGCCGTCCAGTTCAGCGAGACCGGTTTTTCGCTGTCCAACGTGCAGGCCCAGGCGCTGGGCGGCCCGGTCCGGCTGGAGGGGGGCATGCGCGCGCTGGCGGCCAATGCCCCGGCCACCGAGTCGGCAGTGCAGATCCGTGCACAGGGCACCGCCACGGCCGAAGGGCTGCAGCAAACCCCGCAGCTGGGCATGTTGTCGCAACTGGCGCACCGGGCTACAGGCAGCGCACCGTACACGCTGGCCCTGTCCTTCCGCCGGGGGGTGCCCGAGTTGCAGGTCAACACCAGCCTGCAGGGCCTGGCATTGGCCTTGCCGCCCCCGCTGGGCAAGGCTGCGGACAGCAGTCTGGCCCTGCGTTTCGACAATCAGGTGGCGCGCGAATCGCTGGTGGGCCTGGCGAGCAACAGCGGCGGTGGGAACGGCAACACCAACGGCACTAATGCCCCTCCGCTGCGGGACCAGATCACGCTGGACCTGGGCCCACTCGGCTCGGCCACTTACCTGCGCGACCTGAGCGGCCCCCAGCCCCTTGTGTTGCGGGGCGCGATCGGGGTAGGCCTGAGCAATGGCGAGTCGGCCCCCATGCCTGCGCAGGGCGTGGCCGCCAACATCAACCAGGGCAAGCTGGATGTGGACGCCTGGGATGAGGTGCTGACGCGGGCCACGGCGGTCGAGCCCGCCGCCCGCAGCCCCGCAGCGGCGACGGCGCCTGCCGGGCAGGCCGTGGCCCAGAACTATCTGCCCACCACGCTGGCGCTGCGCGCGCGTGAACTCACTTTGCAAGGGCGCACCCTGCACAACGTGGTGGCGGGGGCCCTGCGCGACGGCACGACCTGGCGCGCCAACCTTGACGCCACCGAACTCAACGGGTACCTCGAATACCGCCAGCCCGGATCAACCGAGTTCAGCGACGGCCGCTTGTATGCCCGCCTGTCGCGTGTGAACATGCCGCAAAGCGACGTGACTCAGGTCGAACAACTGCTCAACGAGCAACCGGGCAACCTGCCCGCGCTGGACATCGTGGTGGAAGATTTCGAGCTGCGGGGCAAGCGGCTGGGGCGGGTGGAGGTGGAGGCCCAGAACCGGGGCGGCGAGGGGCCGCAGCGCGAATGGCGCCTGTCCAAGTTCAATATCACCGCGCCCGAGGCCACGTTGACCGCCAGCGGCAACTGGGCGGTGCTCAATGCCGCAGCCGCGGACCCCCGCTCTACCGAGCGGCGCACCGTGCTCAGCTTCAAGCTCGATATCCGCGACTCGGGCGACCTGCTGGCCCGCTTGGGCACGGCCAACGTGGTGCGGCGCGGCAAAGGCCGCATGGAAGGGCAGGTGGGCTGGATTGGCGCACCGTTCAGTCCTGACTACCGCAGCATGACCGGGCAGATCAACCTGAATGTCGAATCCGGCCAGTTTCTGAAGGCCGACCCCGGCCTGGCCAAACTGCTGGGCGTGCTCAGTCTGCAATCGCTGCCGCGCCGCCTGACGTTGGATTTTCGCGATGTGTTCAGCGAAGGTTTTGCGTTTGATTTTGTGCGGGGTGATGTGCGTATTGAGCGTGGCGTGGCCACCACCAACAACCTGCAGATGAAGGGCGTCAATGCGGCCGTGTTGATGGAAGGCAGCGCCAACGTTGACCAGGAGACACAGGACTTGCGTGTGGTGGTGGTGCCAGAGATCAATGCCATGACCGCCTCGCTCGTGGCCACGGCCATCAACCCTGTGATTGGCCTGGGCAGCTTTTTGGCCCAGGTGTTTTTGCGTGGCCCGCTCATCGAGGCTGCCACCCAGGAGTTCCGCATCGATGGCACCTGGGCCGACCCGCGGGTGGTGCGCGTGGCCCGCCGGGGGCGCGAATCGAGCCCCGCCACCGAGGCGACGCCGCGCGCCAGTCCGTCCACCAAGACCGGAGAACCCTCATGAAAGTTGCCGCCATCCAGATGGTGTCTGGCACCGCGCTGGACGATAACCTGCGCGCCGCACGCGAGCTGCTGGAGCAAGCTGCGCAGGGCGGCGCCGAGCTGGCCGTGCTGCCCGAGTATTTTTGCCTGATGGGGCACAAGGACACCGATAAGCTGGCGCTGCGTGAGACCGCCGGTTCCGGCGTGATCCAGCAATTTCTGGCCGACACCGCACGCGCGCTGCAGATGTGGATCGTGGGCGGCACGCTGCCGATGGCTACTGATGCGCCGGACCGGGTGCGCAACACCACGCTGGTCTTCGACCCGAAGGGGGCCTGCGTTGCGCGCTACGACAAGATCCACCTCTTTCGCTTTCACAACGGCGCAGAGCAGTACGACGAAGGCCGGATCATCGATGCCGGTGACACCCTCGTGCACTTTGATCTGCAAGCGCGGGACGGACGGCGCTGGCGTGTGGGGCTGTCTGTGTGCTACGACTTGCGCTTTCCGGAGCTGTACCGTGCGCATGCCCGCGCGGGGGCGGACCTGATGCTGGTGCCCAGCGCCTTCACCTACACCACAGGCCAGGCGCACTGGGAGGTGCTGCTGCGTGCCCGCGCGGTGGAAAATCTGGCCTACGTGCTGGCCCCTGCCCAAGGCGGTGTGCACGCCAACGGCCGCCACACCTGGGGCCACAGCATGCTGGTAGACCCCTGGGGCAGCATCGTCGCGCAGCGTGACCAGGGCGCTGGCGTGGTCATCGGCGAGCTGGACGCGCAACGCTTGGGAGCCGTGCGTGCCCAGCTGCCCGCATTGACCCACCGCGTACTGTGACGGCCACCCCCGCCAAACGCACCCTGTTGCAGCGCTGGCGCGGCGCCTGGCGGCGCTGGTCGTTGTGGACTGCGCTGGTGCTGCTGGTGGTATCCATGCTGGCCACCATGGTGTGGCTGGCCGGACGCTACGAGGCCAGCCAGGTGCAGAGCCGCCTGGAGCGCGACACCGCCGATGCAGTCTCTGACATCCGCACGGCGCTGACACACAACCTGCAGAGCTTGCAGGCACTGCCCAGCGACAACCCGAGCCAGCTGGCCTGGGAGGTCGATGCCTCCGACCTGCTGCGCAACCGGCGCGAGCTGGTACGCATTGAGCTGCGCGACGCCAACCTGCGCATGCGCACCCATGTGCAGTCGCCCTACCGCCCGGTGGCCTGGGACATGCGGGCACGCGACAGCGGCCAGTCGGACCTCACCATCGCCTGCGCCAACGCGCGCCGCCTGGGCGGGCCTGCGTACTCCAGCAGCTACTTCCAGCCCCATGGGGATGGACTGGGCTCAGAGATGATGGAGCTGTGTGTTCCGCTGTCTGCCAGTGGGCGCACCATTGGGTACCTGGTAGCTACGTATGCGTTGCAGGACATCCTGGTTAATCTGGTGGGGCACAGCCTCACGCGCAGCCAGGAGGCCTCATTCACCGAGGCCGATGGCACACGGCTGGCCGTGCTGGGCGCGGCGCGGCGAGGTTCGCGCATGTTCTCAGCGCAGCATTTGCTGGACCTGCCGGGAAGCACTTTGGTGCTGCGCATGGACAGCTGGCACAGCGCGCCCAGCCTGTTTCCCAATGTGCTGACGGCCCTTGTGACGGCCATGTCGATTGCGCTGGTGACGGTGATGGTGGTGCTGGTGCGCGACAACCGCCGCCGCCTGCGCGCCGAGCGCGACCTGGCCGATGCGCTGGCCTTTCGCAAGGCCATGGAGGACTCGCTGGTCACCGGCTTGCGCGCGCGCGACCTGGAAGGGCGCATCACCTACGTGAACCCCGCCTTCTGCGAGATGGTGGGCTTTAACCCTCAGGAGCTGCTGGGCCTGAGCATGTCGGCCCCCTATTGGCCGCCCGAGCGTGTGGAGGAATACCAGCAGCGCCAGGCCATTCGCTTTGCAGGCACCATGCCGCCGCGCGAGGGGTTCGAGTCCGAGTTCATGCGCAAGGACGGCACGCGGTTTCCGGTGCTGATCATTGAGGCGCCGCTCATCAACGCCCAGGGCCAGCACACAGGCTGGATGAGCGCGTTCCTGGACATCAGCGAGCAGCGCCGGGTCGAGGAGCTGTCGCGCGCCTCGCAGGAGCGGCTGCAGGCCACTGCGCGGCTGGCCACTGTGGGCGAGATGGCGTCTTTGCTCAGCCACGAACTCAATCAGCCGCTGGCCGCTATCTCCAGCTATGCCAACGGCTCCATCAACTTGCTGGAACATGTCACACCTGTCAGTGCGTCTGCACCCGAGCCTGATGCGCTGGAGGATGTGCGCATGGCCATGCGCCAGATCGCCCGCCAAGCCGAGCGCGCGGGCCGCGTGATCAAGAGCGTGCATGACTTTGTGCGGCGCCGCGATCAGGCCCGTGAGGCCGTGCACGCGCAGCAATTGCTGGATGCCATCTTGCCGCTGGTGAGCCTGCAGGCCCGCAAGCTGGGTGTGCGCGTCAACACATCGGTGGAGCCGGGCCTGGCGCCCGTGCTGTGCGACCGCACGATGGTGGAGCAGGTCTTGTTGAACCTGGCGCGCAATGCCATGCAGGCCATGGATGACTCCAGCGTGCGCACGCGTGTGCTCGATATCCGGGTGCAGCGTGCGGCCTCGAACCAGCACAACGGCTGGATTGAATTTGCAGTGACTGATGTAGGAACCGGGATTCCCCCCGAAGTCGCAGAAAGGCTGTTCACCCCGTTCTTCACCACCCGCCCGGAGGGCATGGGGCTGGGGCTGAGCATGTGCCGCACGGTCATCGAACAGCACGGCGGTTATCTCGGATTTGCGCCGAATGAGCCACGTGGTACGGTATTCACCTTCACGCTGCCCGTGAACAATGGAACCACCCCCTGAGGCGCGTTGTGGCAGCCCTCGCTGGGGCCGTGGTGGTTTCATCATCTGCGCGTGACAGACATTGCAATGGACAACTGAACGGATCTATGGAGCCAATCACCAACGCCACCGTGTACATCGTGGACGATGACGCCAGCGTGCGCGAGGCGCTGGCCTGGCTGCTGCGCTCGCGCCGACTGCCCAGCGAATCCTTTGATTCGGCCGAAGCCTTTGACGCCATGCTGCAAAAGCGGCCTCCCCAGCGCCAGCCCTGCTGCCTGCTGCTGGATGTGCGCATGCCAGGCATGAGTGGGCTGGCACTGTTTGACGTACTGGCCGCGCGTGGCGATCTGGCCACCATGCCCGTGATCTTTCTCACGGGCCACGCCGACGTGCCCACTGCGGTGGACACCGTCAAGCGTGGCGCTTTTGATTTTTGCGAGAAGCCATTTTCCGACAACGCGCTGGTGGACCGCATTGAGCAGGCACTCGCCCAATCGGCCGAGCGGCTGGCTCAGGTGCGCGAACGCAGCGACTTGCAGGTGCGCCTGAGCGAACTGACTGAGCGGGAGCGTGATGTGATGGACCTGGTGGTGGCCGGTCTTCCCAACAAGCTCATCGCTGACCAGCTCGACATCAGCGTGCGCACGGTCGAGGTTCACCGCTCACGGGTGTTCGACAAGATGCAGGTCAAGTCCGCCGTGGAATTGGCCAACCTGCTGCGCACGGGGCACTGAGCCCGCCTGTCTGGCCTGGCGTTCGCAGCCTGGGCGATCAGCCCCGTGGTCGCTCACCCACAAAAATCTCGACCCGCCGGTTGCGCGCACGGCCTTCGACGGTGTCGTTTGTGGCAATGGGGTAACGCTCGCCCAGGCCTTCGATCACGATGCGGCGGCCATCCACGCCGCGCGCTGCCAGGTAGCTGCGGGTGCTGGCGGCGCGGTCCATCGACAAAGGGTTGTTGACGGTATCGCTACCCGTGCTGTCGGTGTGTCCCACGATGCGTACGTCGGTGTTCGGGTTGTTGCGCAGGCCTGCGGCAAACTGGTCCAGCACGGGGGCGAAATTGGGCTGAATGTCTGAACGGCCTACAGCAAACGAGATGTCGCTGGGGATATTGAGTTTGAGCTGATTGTCGGCCGTCTGCGTCACGGCGATACCGGTGCCCTGGGTGGCCTGTTCCATCTCGCGCTTTTGGCGCTCCATGTTTTGCGACCAGATGTAGGTGCCCAGTGCCCCGACACCGGCCCCCACCACGGCGCCGGTCCCGGCGCTGCCGCCGGTCGCGGAGCCGATGACCGCGCCTGCCAGCGCCCCAATGCCAGCTCCGGTGGCCGTACGGCGCTGTGTGTCATCCATGCTGGCGCATCCGGTGACCAGAACGATGGCGGCGGCAGCGCCGAGAATTTGAACGTGTGTGCGCATGTGTGTGCTCCTTGAAAAGCGGTGGCGCTGGGTGGCGGGCCTTGCACCCGCCGCGCTGTCGGAGCGTTATCGCGTCCCGTGCAGTGGCATCACCCAGCTCACGCCATCGTGGGGCCGGTGATGAAGCTGTGCCATCGGCGCGCTGGCCCATCGGTTGTAGGACAGGGCCGTCCCTGGGGCGCAACTCACTGTCCGTTCAAGGCGATGGCGGATGCTTGTCGCTGTCGGCGGGCGGTGGGGACTTCAGTTCCCCTCCCTTGCGGCCCGAGAACATGGTCCACCACACGATAGCCACCAGTACCACCAGCGCCAGCAGCGCTTCAAGCAAAATCAGCCCCATGAAATTGACACTCCTGCGCGTTGCGTTGACCGCGCTGATTGTAGGAACGCTGGCCGCCTGCTCCACGCCACCTGCCCCTGTCCCCGCACGCCCTGGGGGCTCCCCCGCGCCGCTGCCGCCGAGCGCCGTGGTGCTGCCGGGTGACACCGGCCCGCTGCCACCCCCCATGGCGCAGCCCAAAAGCCGCTGGATTCCCGTGCGCTGGGCAGAGCTGCCGGGCTTTGCCGACGATGCACTGCACGAAGCCTGGAACGCGTGGATCAAGAGCTGCGAGCGGCCCCAGCCGCCCTTTAGTGCCCTGTGCAGCGAAGTGCGCCAGCTGAGCATTGCCACGGCCGATGAGCAGCGCGCCTGGCTCATCGCACGCCTGCAGCCCTACCGTGTCGAGGCCACCGACGGCAATCCCGATGGTCTGCTCACGGCGTACTACGAGCCCATGATGGACGCGGCACGCCAGCCCGGCAATGGCTTCACGGTGCCCATTTACCGTGTGCCCGCCAGCCTGGGGGCCCGCAAGCCCTGGTACACGCGCCAGCAGATCGACACCCTGCCGGAGGCCCAGGCCGCGCTGGCGGGCCGGGCCATTGCGTGGCTGCGCGACCCCATCGAGTCGATGGTGCTGCACATCCAGGGGTCTGGTCGTTTGCGCATTTCCGAGCCCGATGGCTCTATCTCGCTGGTGCGGGTGGCTTACGCAGGTACCAATGACCAGCCCTACCAGAGCGTGGGCCGCTGGTTGCTGGACCAAGGCCTCACGCGCGATGCGACCTGGCCAGGCATCCGCGCCTGGGTAGCAGCCAACCCTCAGCGCACCAATGAGCTGCTGTGGAGTAATCCGCGCTATGTGTTCTTCCGCGAAGAGCCCTTGAGCCCGCTGGATGCTGGTTTTGGCCCGCGCGGCGCACAGGGTGTGCCTTTGACGCCGGGGCGATCGATTGCGGTGGACCGGCAGAGCATTCCCTACGGCACCCCCGTGTGGCTGGCGTCGTCCGGCCCGCAGGTGCAGCTCAACCGCCTGGTGCTCGCACAGGACACGGGCAGCGCCATCCTCGGTGCGGTGCGTGCGGACTATTTCACGGGTTGGGGGGCCGAGGCCGGTGACGTCGCGGGCCGACTCAAGCAGAACCTGCGCCTGTGGGCGCTGTGGCCGCGCTGACGCGACACGGTTGCGGGCGCGGCCTTGATCCGTCAGCCCCGCTGGAGTGGGGTGATGGCGATGGGCCCTCAAGAACGTGTGCGTGTGAGGTGTGTCAACGGCAGCGCCCCGCTGGCCTTCACCTCGCCCAGCGAGAAGCTGGTGTGCATGTCTTTCACGTTGGGCAGGTTCAGCAGCACATCGCGCGCAAATTGCGAGAAGCTGTCCAGGTCGCGCGCCACCACCTGCAGTTCGAAGGTACCGGTGCCGCTGATGTAGTGGCAGGACACGACCTCCGGGATTTGGCGAATGGCCTCTTCCATCTTGCGCGTGAGGTTGCCCGTGCTGCGGTCCGCATCCAGCCGCACAAAGGCCAGCACACCGAGGCCGATCTTGTGGCGGTCGATCTCGGCGCGGTAGCCCTTGATGAAACCCTGTTCCTCCAGCGCCCGCACGCGGCGCCAGCAGGGCGCGGCCGACAGGCCCACGCGCTGGGCCAGCTCGGCGTTCGTCAGACGAGCGTCAGCCTGCAACTCGTTGAGGATGGCGATATCGAATTTGTCGAGAGTGTTCACAAAATGGCGGTAAAGAGAAAGATCCTTTCTCAGAATAGCCTAAACACGGCACAGAAAGCAAAGACATATCAACGACGCAGACATACACTTACCCGCACACTAGTGCCGCAGCCCTAAACGGGCCGCATGGTGCTGCCCCAGCGTGCCCACAAGGCGCGGACCCACAAAAAAGCCATTGGAGACATAGCCATGAACGCCCCTCTTCCCGAGTCCATCCGCAAAGCCCTGGAGACTGTCTCCCTGGATGACAAATACACCTTGGGCGAGGGCCGCGCCTTCATGAGCGGCGTGCAGGCCCTCGTGCGCCTGCCCATGCTGCAGCGCCAGCGCGATGCGGCGGCCGGGCTCAACACAGCGGGCTTCATCAGCGGCTACCGGGGATCGCCCCTGGGCACATACGACCAGGCGCTCTGGGCGGCCAAGAAACACCTGGCGGCCAACAACATCGTCTTTCAGCCCGGGGTGAATGAAGAGCTGGGCGCTACTGCCGTGTGGGGCACGCAGCAGCTGGACCTGTATCCCCAGTCCAAGAAGTTCGATGGCGTGTTTGGTATCTGGTACGGCAAGGGCCCAGGCGTGGACCGCTGCTCGGACGTTTTCAAGCACGCCAACATGGCGGGCACCGCCAAGCACGGCGGCGTGATCGCTATTGCAGGCGATGACCACATCAGCAAGAGCAGCACGGCCGCGCACCAGAGCGACCATATCTTCAAGGCTTGCGGCACACCGGTGTTCTTCCCGAGCAGCGTGCAAGAGATCCTGGACATGGGCTTGCACGCGTTTGCCATGAGCCGTTTCTCGGGCGTGTGGTCGGGCATGAAGACCATCCAGGAAGTGGTGGAGTCGTCCAGCAGCATCAACATCGACCCCGACCGCGTGAAGATCGTGATGCCCGAAGACTTCGCGATGCCGCCCGGCGGCCTGCACATCCGCTGGCCCGATGCGCCACTGGAGCAGGAGGCGCGCCTGATGGACTACAAGTGGTACGCGGCCCTGGCGTACATCCGCGCCAACAAGCTCAACTACAACGTCATCGAAGGCCAGCACGACCGCTTCGGCATCATCGCCAGCGGCAAGGCCTACAACGACACGCGCCAGGCCCTGGTGGACCTGGGCCTCGATGACGACACCTGCCGCAGCCTGGGCATCCGCGTGCACAAGGTCAACGTGGTGTGGCCGCTCGAAGCCACCATCACCCGCGACTTTGCGCAGGGCCTGCAAGAGATCCTGGTGGTGGAGGAAAAACGCCAGGTCATCGAATACCAGCTGAAAGAAGAGCTGTACAACTGGCGCGCCGACGTGCGTCCCAATGTGCTGGGCAAGTTCGATGAGCCCGAGGGCGACGCCACCGGTGGTGAATGGAGCATGCCCAACCCCAGCCAGAACTGGCTGTTGCGCGCCAAGGCCGACCTCACGCCGGCCATCATCGCCAAGGCCATTGCCAAGCGCCTCAAGAAGCTGGGCGTGCCCGCCGACATCGTGGCCCGCATGGAGGCACGCCTGGTCATCATCGAGGCCAGCGAACGCGCCATGACGGAGCTGAAGGTAGACACGGGCGAGCGCGCCCCGTGGTTCTGCAGCGGCTGCCCGCACAACACCAGCACCCGCGTGCCCGAAGGCTCGCGCGCTGTGGCGGGCATTGGCTGCCACTACATGGCCAACTGGATGCCCGACCGCAACACCTCCACCTTCACGCAGATGGGTGGCGAGGGCGTGACCTGGGTGGGCCAGGCGCCGTTCACTACCGACCAGCATGTGTTTGCCAACCTGGGCGACGGCACGTACTTCCACAGTGGCCTGCTGGCCATTCGCCAGAGCATCGCGGCGGGCACCACCATCACCTACAAGGTGCTCTACAACGACGCTGTGGCCATGACTGGCGGCCAGCAGGTGGGCGAGCGGCCTGAAGGCCATTCGGTGCTGCAGATCATGAACAGCCTCAAGTCCGAAGGCGTGGTCAAGCTGATCATCGTGACCGACGAGCCGCAGAAGTACGACGGCGTGCCGCTGGCCGAGGGCGTGACAGTGCACCACCGAGACGAGCTCGACACGCTGCAGCGCCAGTTCCGCGAGATCAAGGGCACCACGGCCATCATCTACGACCAGACCTGCGCCACCGAAAAGCGCCGCCGCCGCAAGCGCGGCACCCTGGCAACCCCCGACAAGACCGTGGTCATCAACGACCTGGTGTGCGAGGGCTGCGGCGATTGCTCCACCAAGTCCAACTGCCTGAGCGTAGAGCCTGTGGAGACGGAATTCGGCCGCAAGCGCCGCATCAATCAGAGCACCTGTAACAAGGACTACTCCTGCGTGAACGGCTTCTGCCCCAGCTTTGTGACGGTGGAAGGCGGCCAGCTCAAGAAGCCCAAGAAGGAGAAGAAGGGCGACCTGTCGGCGCTGCCCTCTATTCCTGAACCTGTGCTGCCCGTGGCCGAAACCGCCTGGGGCATTGTGGTGGGCGGCGTGGGGGGCACAGGGGTCATCACCATCGGCTCGCTGCTAGGCATGGCAGCGCACCTCGATGGCAAGGGCGTCATCACCCAGGACGCCGGTGGCCTGGCCCAAAAGGGCGGCGCCACTTGGAGCCATATCCAGATCGCCAACCGGCCTGACGCCATCTACACCACCAAGGTCGATACGGCCAAGGCCGACCTGGTGATCGGCTGCGACTCCATCGTGGCGGCCCACAAGTACACCCTGGCTGTCATGCAGCCGGGCCGCACTTTTGTGGCGCTCAACACCCACGGCACGCCCACGGCGGCGTTTGTGAACAACCCCGACTGGCAGTTCCCCGGCGGCAACTGCGACGCCGCCATTGCGTCTGCCGTGGGCGTGGGCGGCGTGGGCAGCTTTGATGCCGAGCAGGTGGCCACGCAACTGTTGGGCGACAGCATCTACACCAACCCGCTGATGCTGGGCTACGCCTGGCAAAAGGGCCGCGTGCCGCTTACCTACGCGTCGCTGATGCGCGCCATGGAGCTCAACGGCGTGCAGGTCGAGAACAACAAGGCCGCGTTTGAATGGGGCCGCCGCTGCGCGCATGACCTGGCGGCTGTGCAGGCGCTATTCCAGGCCGCGCAGGTGATCCAGTTCGTCAAGAAGCCGTCGCTGGTCGAGATGGTGGCCAAGCGCGTGGAGTTCCTGACTGGCTACCAGAATGCCGCGTACGCCTCCGAGTACCAGGCCTTTGTCGAGAAAGTGAAGGCGGTGGAAGCGAAGCTGGGCAGCGGCACCCGCCTGTCTGAGGCTGTGGCCCGCTACCTGTTCAAGCTCATGGCCTACAAGGACGAGTACGAAGTGGCGCGGCTGCACACCGACAAGGCCTTCACGGACAAGATCGCGAACATGTTTGAAGGCGACTACAAGCTGGTGCACCACCTGGCTCCGCCCCTGACCGCCAAAAAGAACGACAAGGGCGAGCTGGTCAAGCAGCCGTTTGGTCCCTGGATGCGCAGCGCGTTTGGCGTGCTGGCCAAGATGAAAGGCCTGCGCGGCACGGCGCTGGACATCTTTGGCAAGACCGAGGAGCGCCGCATGGAGCGTGCTCTGATTGTCGAATACCGCGCCTGCATCGACGAGCTGCTGGCCCGCCTGAGCGCCGACAACCTGGCGCTGGCCGTGGAGATTGCCCGCATCCCCGAAGAGATCCGCGGGTATGGCCACGTGAAAGAGCGGCACCTGAAGGCTGCTCGCCCCAAGTGGGATGGTCTGATGGCCCAGTGGCGTACGGGCGCTTCGGCCCAGCGCCAGGCGGCTTGAGCGGTCCTTTCGCGGTCGCTTCCCTTACAAAAGCCCGCATCTGAGCGGGTTTTTGCTATTAATAGTGTAGCTATTCGGGCATGTATCACTAGCGCATCGGCCGTTTTTGACCCGTATTTCTGCGTGGAGACACTGGTGGGCCCTGTGGGTGGCAAACACCCGCTGCGGGCTTGGGTCTTACCCCTTGGGCGGTGCACAGGGCGCCGCATACAATGCCCTGTTCTGCCCCGGCGAGCGCTTCGGCGCTTGGTGTGGGCGGGTTGTGTGAATTTTGACCATCCGTTGTGGAGTCCAGTCCGTGTTTATTTCTTCCGCTTTCGCCCAAACCGCACCTGCCGCAGCCGCTGGCGGCGGTGACATCATGTCCTCTCTGACCGGCATGCTGCCCCTGGTGCTCATGTTTGTGGTGTTGTACTTCGTCATGATCCGCCCCCAGATGAAGCGTCAGAAAGAACACCGCGCCATGATCGACGCCATCGCCAAGGGCGATGAAGTGGCCACCGCCGGTGGCATCGTCGGCAAGGTCACGCGCCTGTCCGAAGGTTTCCTGCACATCGAGATCGCCAGCGGCGTGGAAGTGCAGATGCAGCGCAGCGCCGTGGTGCAGGTGCTGCCCAAGGGCTCCGTCAAGTAATCCATGAACCATCCCCCTGAGGCGCTGCGCGGCCCGGCCGGGCGCGGGGTCAGGGGGCGCTGGCGCGCAGGGCGCCTGCACAACTGAGGTGAGAGCGCGATCATGAACCGTTATCCGGTCTGGAAGTACGCGATCCTGGTGATCGTGTTGCTGGTGGGGGCCTTGTACACCCTGCCCAATTTCTTTGGCGAGGCGCCTGCCGTGCAGGTGTCGTCGGCCAAGGCCACCATCAAGGTGGACACCGCCGTGCAGCAGCGGGTGGAAGAGGCGCTCAAGGCCGCAGGCGTGACGCCCGACTTTGTGGCGCTGGAGGGCAACTCGGTGCGAGCGCGTTTTGACACGCCCGACACCCAGCTCAAGGCCAAGGACGCCATCCAGAAGGCGCTGGTGCCCGACGCCAACGATCCTTCTTACATCGTGGCCCTCAACCTAGTGTCGCGTTCCCCGCTGTGGCTCAAGGCCCTGCACGCCAATCCGATGTACCTGGGGCTGGACCTGCGCGGTGGCGTGCACTTCATGCTGCAGGTGGACATGCAGGCGGCACTGACCAAGAAGGCCGAATCCTATGCGGGTGACATCCGCACGGCACTGCGCGACAAGAACATCCGCCATGGTGGCATCAGCCGCGACGGCCAGTCCATCGACATCAAGGTGCGCGATGAAGCCACGGCCACGGCCGCGCGCAACCTGATCGCCGACCAGTTCGCCGATCTGCAGGTCACCACCGCGCCAGAAGGCACTGAGTTCAAGCTGCGCGCATCGATCAAGCCCGAGGCCACGCGCCGCGTGCAGGAGCAGGCGCTCAAGCAGAACATGGTCACGCTGCACAACCGGATCAACGAGCTGGGCGTGGCCGAGCCCGTGATCCAGCAGCAGGGCCTGGACCGCATCGTGGTGCAGTTGCCCGGCGTGCAGGACACCGCCAAGGCCAAGGACATTCTGGGCCGCACGGCCACGCTGGAAGTGCGCATGGTGGACGAGGGCACAGAAGCCCGTTCGGCAGAGACAGGCCGTGGCCCCGTGCCGTTCGGCTCCGAGCGCTACCTGGAACGCAACGGCCAGCCCGTCATCGTCAAGAAGCAGGTCATCCTGACCGGCGAAAACCTGACCGACGCGCAGCCGGGCTTTGATGGCCAGACGCAGGAACCGACCGTCAACCTCACGCTGGACGCCAAGGGCTCCCGCATCTTCAAGGACATCACGCGCGAGAACGTGGGCAAGCGCATGGCCATCGTGCTGTTCGAAAAGGGCAAGGGCGAAGTCGTCACGGCCCCGGTGATCCGTTCTGAAATCGGCGGCGGCCGCGTGCAGATCTCGGGCCGCATGACCACGGCTGAGGCCAATGACACTGCTCTGCTGCTGCGCGCCGGCTCGCTGGCCGCGCCCATGGAGATCATCGAGGAATACACCATTGGCCCCAGCCTGGGCGCCGACAATATCGAGCGCGGCATCCACAGCGTGGTGTGGGGCATGGTGGCCATTGCGGTGTTCATGTGCATCTACTACGCACTGTTCGGCATTTTCTCCACCGTCTCGCTGGCGGTGAACGTGCTGCTGCTGCTGGCCATCTTGTCCATGCTGCAGGCCACGCTCACGCTGCCCGGCATTGCTGCGATGGCGCTGGCGCTGGGCGTGGCGATTGACTCCAACGTGCTGATCAACGAGCGCATCCGCGAGGAGTTGCGCGAAGGTGTGTCGCCTCAGGCGGCCATCCATGCGGGGTATGAACGAGCCTGGGCCACCATCCTGGACTCGAACGTGACCACGCTGATTGCGGGCCTGGCGCTGTTGGCGTTTGGCTCTGGTCCGGTGCGCGGCTTTGCCGTGGTGCACTGCATCGGCATTCTCACCAGCATGTTCTCGGCCGTGTTCTTCTCACGCGGCCTGGTGAACCTGTGGTACGGCCGCAAGAAGAAGCTCAAGAGCGTGGCCATTGGCCAGGTCTGGAAGCCCGAGGCCGACACCACGACCGTGGCCAAATCGCAATAAAAGGAGGAAGACCATGGAATTCTTCCGTATCCGCAAAGACATCCCTTTCATGAAGCACGCGTTGGTTTTCAACGCGATCTCCTTCATCACCTTCGCCCTGGCGGTGTTCTTTCTGTTCTCGCGTGGGCTGCACCTGTCGGTGGAGTTCACAGGTGGCACCGTGATGGAAGTGGCCTACAGCCAGCCTGCCGAGCTCGCCAAGGTTCGCGACACCGTGGCGGCGCTGGGCTACCCCGATGTGCAGGTGCAGAACTTCGGCACCTCGCGTGACGTGATGATTCGCCTGCCAGTGCAAAAGGGCGTGACGTCTGCGCAGCAGAGCGAGCAGGTGCTGGGCGCCCTCAAGGCGGCAGACCCTGCGGTGACCCTGCGCCGCACCGAGTTTGTGGGCCCGCAGGTGGGCGAGGAGTTGGTGCACGGTGGCCTGATGGCGCTGGCCATGGTGGTGGTGGGTATCGTGATCTACCTGGCCTTTCGCTTCGAGTGGAAGTTCGGTGTCGCGGCCATCATTGCCAATCTGCACGACGTGGTGATCATCCTGGGCTTTTTTGCGTTCTTCCAGTGGGAGTTTTCGCTGTCGGTGCTTGCGGGGGTGCTGGCAGTGCTGGGGTACTCGGTGAACGAATCGGTGGTGATCTTCGACCGGATCCGTGAAGCCTTTCGCAAGTACCGCAAGATGACTACGCACGAGGTCATCGACCACGCTATCACCAGCACGATGAGCCGCACCATCATCACCCACGCCTCCACCGAGGCCATGGTGCTGTCGATGTTCTTCTTTGGTGGCCCCAGCCTGCACTACTTTGCCTTGGCGCTGACCATCGGTATTTTGTTCGGTATCTATTCCTCGGTGTTCGTGGCGGCGGCCATTGCCATGTGGCTGGGGGTCAAGCGCGAGGACCTTGTCAAGCCCGCCAAAAAGGATGGGGATCCCAACGATCCCCATGCTGGAGCTACCGTTTGACCCGCTAATATCTGTTCATGCACACCACGCCCCCTTCTGTTCCGCAACGCCGCCTGGCCCGCCAGGCGCGCCAGCGGTTCGTAGAGGGGATCTGTGGAGGGTTGGCGGACCTGGACAAAACCGTTCAGGACTTCCTCACCGCGTTGATGAACCAGACGGGCACGGCCCGCGAAATGCAGTCGCGTCGGGATGCGTGGCTGCTGTATCAGCAAAAACATTCTGCGTGGACGGAACGCACCGGCAAGGCGTGGCAAGAGGCACTGGCGCCCCACGTCAGTTCGACGCGCGGCCAACTGGCGGCGGGCGGCGGCGGTGGACTCAGCCAGTTCGAGCTGCTCAGCGACGATGTGGTTGAGAACAAGATCCTGGCCTCGCGCATGGCGCTGACCGTGAATGAGCAGGTCAGCCACCAGTTTGACACCTTGCGCCAGCGCACCCAGTCGCTGGAGGGCCAGGAGCTGGACAGCAGCGACATCCTGCGGCCTGACACCGTTTGTCTGTTGTTGGTGGAGCAATGGGTGGATGCCGGTCTGCCTCGCACGGACCTGCAAGTCGTGGTGGACCCCCTGCAGCGCGAGCTGGCCAACCTGCTGCAAAAGCACTACCAGACGGTCAACGTGTTCTACGTGGAGCAAGGCATCACTCCGCAGGTTGATCTCAAATCCAAAGTGCGCCGTACGCAGGGCGGCGTGGCAACGGGCAGTGGTGGTGGCGATTCGGGCTCTGGGGGCTTGGCTTCGCAAGCCCTGGCGCAGACCCGTCAAGCCATGGCTGCAGCGCGTGCAGGGATGCAGCCTCCCGGCATGCCTGCCGGAGGCCGGCCCATGGGGCCGCCGGGTACGCAGATGCCGCCACCTGGGCATGGCGGCTACCCGCGTCCGCACGGCATGCCCGCAGCCTTTCCCACTGGCATGACGCCCCTGGCCAGAGCGCGCCAGCGTGCGCAGGGTGTGATGGGGCAACTGCGGCGCCTGCTCACGCAGCCCGCCACAGGGTTCGACATGGTCAATGCGCCTCCCGCATCGGCCGCCTTGGCCCATGCCCTGACCGCGCACCGCGTGCATGCAGATACCTACTACAGCGGTGTAGCCACGCTGATGGAAGATTACAGCCCCGCTGCGGTGGTGCAACTGGTGGGGGCCGTGCGCGAGCGCTCCACCGAGCTCAAGAAGAAGGCGACCACCACGGGCGAGAAGGCGATCATCGAAGTGGTGGCCTTGATGTTCCAGAGCATCCTAGCCGAAGACCGTATCCCGCCCGCCGTGCGGGTGTGGTTTGCCCGGCTGCAGGTGCCTGTGCTGCGCGTGGCCCTGGCTGAGCCCGAATTCTTTAGCAATCTAGACCATCCCGCGCGCAAGCTGATCGATCGCATGGGCGCCTGTGTGCTGGGTTTTGACGCAACCAGCATCAACGGCAGCGCACTGGAAGCCGAAATTCGCCGTGTGGTGCAGGTGATTGAGCAGTACCCCGAGACCGGACGCCGTGTCTTCCAGCTGGTCTATGACGAGTTCGAAAAATTCCTGGCCAAGTTCCTGACCGAAAAACAGGTCACCTCGCGGTTGGTCAGCGTCGCCCAGCAGGTCGAGCAACGGGAAACCTTGGCCATCCAGTACACCATCGAGTTGCGCACCATGTTGCGCGACATGCCGGTGCGCGACGAGATCCGCGAGTTCCTGTTCAAGACCTGGGCCGAGGTGTTGGCGCTATCGGCCGTGCGCGACGGCCCGCAGCATGCCGATACGGTGGCGTTCAAGCGCACCGCAGCCGACTTGGTGTGGGCGGCCAGCGCCAAGCCCAACCGCAGCGACCGGGCTCAGGTCATCCAGAGCCTGCCAGCGCTGCTGCAGCACCTGCGCCAGGGGCTGACCCTGCTGGGCGTGAATGGGGCTGCGCAGGACGCACAGGTGAAGGTGTTGACGGACACCCTGGCTGACGCCTTTTTGTCCAAGACCGCGTCCATCCCGCAGGCCCACATCGACGCCATGGCCAAGCGCCTGGCCAATCTGGAAGACTTCATCAGTGATGCCACGCTGGGCGACATGCCGCTCAATGCGGACAACATCGAGATGATGCTGGGCATCGATGCCTCGTCCATCCATGTGGTCGCCGATAACGGCGCCCCGGTGGACGATGCCATGGTGGTGTGGGCGCAGGAGTTGCAACCAGGCACTTGGTACACGTTGGACCACAACGGTGCATCGGCCCAGGTGCAGTACGCCTGGCAAAGCCAGCGCAAGCAGTTGCACCTTTTTGCGGCCGTGGATGGCAGCAGCTACCTGATCCAGTTGCGCCGCCTGGCTGCGTACCTGCAGGCTGGTTTGCTGGTGGCCCAGGACGAAGAAGGCCTGACGCTGCGCGCCACACGGGATGCCTTGGCCAAGCTGGACGCCAACCCAGAACGCCTGTTGGACTGAGCGGGTTTTCAAAGATGCCGTGTGCTACTCCGCGTATGGGGCTGGCACAAAGTCTGTGAGTCCGTACGCTATCAGAGGCCGACCGACTAGCCTCTGCCGATCCTCTGAAACAAGCCCCCCGGCAACCGCGCAATGCTGCCGTCAAGTTCCAGCTCCAGCAAGGCCACCTGCAGGGCCGATGCGTCCATGCCCGTGCGTGCGACCAGGGCGTCCAGGCCCATGGGGTCGTAACCCAGTGCCGCCAGCACGGGGCCCTCGGTTTCGGCGGGCGAGGCCACTTCCTCCATATCGGCACCCTGGGGCAGGCCGGGCATGGTGGTGGCAGGGATTTTGAGTTCTTCCAGCACATCCTGGGCCGACTCGACCAGCTTGGCACCCTGGCGGATCAGTGCATGGCAGCCACGTGACTGCGGTGCGTGGATGGAGCCCGGGATGGCAAACACTTCGCGGCCCTGCTCGGCGGCCATTCGAGCGGTGATCAATGACCCGGATGCCAGTGCCGCCTCCACGACCAGGGTGCCTTGTGAGAGACCCGAAATGATGCGATTGCGTTTGGGGAAGTTGGCTGGCAGCGGTGGTGTGCCCAACGGGTACTCGCTGACGATCAGCCCGTGCGCGGCAATGCGATGGGCGAGGCCAAGGTTTTTGCGCGGGTAGACGCGGTCCAGCCCTGTCCCTACTACGGCAATGGTGGCGGCCACGGAGGAGTGGTCCGTTGCCGTGTCGAGCGCGCCTTCGTGCGCTGCAGCGTCTACGCCCAGAGCGAGGCCCGACACAATGGTCAAGCCTGCGCCGCATAACGCCCGGGCAAACTGGCGCGCGTTTTCTGTGCCCTGGGCGGTGGGGTTGCGACTGCCGACCACTGCCAGGCAGCGATCAGTGGGAAAAGGCTGGTGCTCCAGCAGTGATGCCGGGCCCATGAGGTAGAGCAGCAGCGGTGGGTCTTCGGTGCCCAGCAGGGCCTGCGGATAGCGCAGGTCGCCCAGGCTCACGATGGCACGTGCCGGGCCTTGCGGCGTGGCGCTGGCAAGCCATTGGGCCGTGGTTTGCCACAGGGCTTCCCATCCTTGCGGTATCTCGCACAAGGCCCGTGCATGCGCAGCGGGCACACAGTGCTGCAGTGCCGCTTCGGTCTGCCGGAAGATGGATTGCGGCAGACCGAAGCGTGCCAGCAGTCGCCGCGCGGCGCCGTTGCCCACGCCCGGCGTCAAGGTCAGTCTCAGCCAGGCGCCAAGCTCGTCGTGGTCCATGGGTACCGATGAAGCGCGCCGGTACTGTCGCCGCAGTGCGAAACCATCGCACTGCCACGTGTGCCACCGGCCCGTGGAGCGTTTACTTGGGGTTGATCAGGCGGTCGCCGACGCGCACGCCGTTGCGGATTTCGAGCAGCAGCACATACGACACGCGCTCAAAAGTGCGGAACACCATGGCCGTGCCATTGACTTCACTGGGCAACTTGACCATCGCCTTGTTGCTGTCGGTCATGTCCTTGATGCGGTCACCCTTGGTAAGCAGGTTGAGCACATGGCCTGGCTCTAGGCCGTCTTGCGAGCCCATATTGATGGCTACCACTTGATTTTGACCAGCATAGGCCACCGCAGAGCTGCCATAGATGGACACCACGCGCGCATCGACTTCGATCTGGGGCGCTCGCGGGGTAAAGCTCATGAAGGGTCGGGCCGGGGCTGGCAGGAGGCGGTCCCCCGCGCGCACGTCCTCTTTGGTGGCGGAGAGATCCACGGTGGCGGGAATGTATTCCGCCGTGTATCCACCCTTGCCATTCGGGATCTCCTCAAACGACTCGCCGCGCACCAGTTCCGCCTTGCCCAGGTACTGGGCCTCGTATCCCAGCACCTCGCCTGAGATGGGGTCCTTGAGGGCTACGGCATTGCGAAACACGCGGTAGTAGCGGGGCTCGCCCGCTTCGGCCAGCATGGGAGCCGAAGCATCTCCACGCACATAGGCGCGGTCACCGGCCGCCATCAATACGCGCTCGTCGGTCGTTGCGATCACGCGCGGGGCGCGCAACAGCACTTGCTCGTCCACCACCAGGGGTTCGACCAGGAAGGGCTCAATCAGGTGTTGCTTGAGCGTGGGCAGCGCCGAATCAGCGAGGCTATCGCTGCGCGTGCGCGGAGAGATGCGCACGGTTTCGGGCTCGCTGGAGCGGCTGGTGCTCAGGCGGGCGTAGTCGCCTTCCTTGATCAGGTACAGGGTCTGACCCGGGAAGATCAGGTGCGGATTGGGGATGGTTTTGAGGTTCATGCCCCAGAGCTCGGGCCAGCGCCAGGGGCGCTTGAGGTACATGCCCGAAATGCCCCAGAGCGTGTCGCCGCGCTTGACGGTGTAGGTGTCGGGGGCGTTAGGGGCCAGCTCTTCCAGTGGTACACCACGCTCAGACACCTGCTGTGCCGTGGCGCGCTGGCTGCTGGAGATGGGGTAGTTCTGCGCCTGAGCCGGCATGACCAGCAGGGCGCCAGCAATGATGGTGAGCGCGCCCAGGGCGGTCCGCCGCACGCTGGTGAATGCCGTCATGTTGTTCCTTTTCTCATGCATTGGGAAA
The DNA here is from genome assembly GCF_028680575.1 of Acidovorax benzenivorans. GTDB lineage: Bacteria > Pseudomonadota > Gammaproteobacteria > Burkholderiales > Burkholderiaceae_C > Acidovorax > Acidovorax benzenivorans. The sequence goes on from NZ_JAPCKI010000001.1 coordinate 604,577, forward strand.
CGCCCCCTCGCTGGCACCTCGGCACACAAAGCAGGCGTGCAGCCGGGCAAATACGTTACAAAGCTTCTCAGATTCTCTGCTCAAGCCCTTGATTCGGCAACGATTATTGGCTCGCAAGGCGGCAGTGGGCCGCAAAAGTGGCGAAAATAGCGACATCTCTTACCTGCAGCCATGGCAATCCTTCCCATTCTCTGTTACCCGGACCCCCGGCTTCACAAGGTCGCCCGCCCTGTCCAGGCGGTGGACGACCGCATTCGCACGCTGGTTGCCGACATGCTGGCCACCATGTACGACGCCCACGGCATTGGCTTGGCCGCAACCCAGGTGGATGTGCATGAGCGGCTGGTGGTCATCGACGTGTCAGAGGAGCGCGACCAGCCCCTGGTGCTGATCAACCCCGAGCTGGTCTGGACCAGCGCCGAAAAACACCTGAACGAAGAAGGCTGCCTCTCGGTGCCCGGCATTTACGACGGGGTGGAGCGGTTTGACGCGGTGCATGTACGGGCGCTGGACGCCCAGGGCCAGTCCCGCGTGATCGAGGCGGATGGCTTGCTGGCGGTCTGCATCCAGCACGAGATGGACCACCTCATGGGCAAGGTGTTTGTGGAATACCTCTCGCCGCTCAAGCGCAACCGCATCAAGACCAAGATGGTCAAGCAGCAGCGGGAGGCTCGCGAGTGATGCGCGCAGCGCTCTGCGTCCGTCGGGGCGTCGGAGTGCTGGCGCTTGTTGCGCTGGTGTGCCAGCTGGCGGGCTGCGTACTGCCGGCCCGCGAACAGCCTGGCGCTTTGCGGGGCGAGGTGATCGCCCGCCTGGGACCGCCCACGGCCACGGTTGCGCTGGCCTCGGGTGAACGCCTTCTGTATTCCGAACTGCCAGCCGGGTTTGCGGCCTACAACCTCGACTTTGATGCCAGCGGCCGATTGGTGCGCAACGAGCAGGTGCTGACGCAGCAACGGTTTGAGAGCCTGGCCGTCGGCCGTTGGACCCGTACCGACCTGCAAAACACTTTCGGAATGCCCCTGCGTGTCGAGCAGGTGGCCCGTTTCGACGGCGACATCTGGACCTACCGCTTCCGGCAGAACGCGGACCTGCGGCAGGCCCATGTTCACCTGGACCGCCAAGGTGTGGTGCGCCAAGTGTTGTTCACCGACGAACTCCCGAATTTTGACAACGCGCGCGACTGATAGATGGACCGGCTGAGTCACCATGAGTCACTGAGTCCTGCGTCCCACCTGAGCCGAGATCCGTTTTCATGAGAGTCATTTTTGCCGGTACGCCCGAATTTGCCCGTGTGGCGCTGGAGCGGCTGCTGTCCGCAGGCTTCACCGTCCCGCTGGTCCTGACGCAACCTGACCGCCCCGCAGGCCGTGGCATGAAACTGCAGGCCTCGCCCGTCAAGCAATGCGCGCTGGAGCACGGCATCACCGTTGCCCAGCCCCGCAGCCTGCGCCTGGACGGCAAATATCCCGACGATGCCGCCGCAGCTCGCGAGGCCCTGCTGGCCGCCCAGGCCGATGTGATGGTCGTGGCCGCCTATGGGCTGATCCTGCCGCAGTGGACCTTGGATCTGCCGCGCCTGGGCTGCCTGAACATCCACGCGAGCCTGCTGCCGCGCTGGCGCGGCGCCGCCCCCATTCACCGCGCCATCGAGGCAGGCGATGCCGAAACCGGCGTCACCATCATGCAGATGGATGCAGGGCTGGACACGGGCGACATGCTGCTGACCGAGCGCCTGCCCATCGCCCCGGGCGATACGACAGCTACCCTGCACGACCGCCTGGCCGCGTTGGGCGGTCGCATGCTCGTCGAGGCGCTGGAGCTGGCCGCCTGCGGTGGCCTCACTGCCGTGCCGCAACCGGCAGACGGCATCACCTACGCCCACAAGATCGAAAAGGCCGAGAGCACGATCGACTGGACACTGCCTGCCGCAGTCATTGGCCAGCGCATTCGCGCGTTCGATCCCTTCCCGGGGGCCAGCACCGAGTGCAACGGCGAGACGATCAAGATCTGGAACTATGCAATTGATAGCGTTCAAGGCATATCCGATCAGCGCTCCGGGCAGATTTTGGCTGCGGATGGCGCGGGAGTGACCGTCGCGTGCGGTAGCGGCACGGCGTTGCGCCTGACCACGCTGCAGCGGGCGGGTGGCAAGCGGCTGGCGGCGGCAGATTTTTTGCGTGGTTTTGACCTGCAGCCGGGCATGGTGCTGGGCGCAAACCCTACATGAGCGTGTCTGCTGCGCTGGGCAGGACACTGCGCCACCCCTCCTTCCGGATGGCCGCCATCGACATGGCGGGCACCTCCTTGGGCATTGCAGCCTGGGGGCTGGTCACCGGGGTGGCCATGGTCAAAAGTGGCATGTCGGTCGGCATGGCCGTGTTCATGTCGCTGCTGGTGTATGCCGGCAGCGCCCAGCTCGCCGTCATTCCGCTGCTGTCCGTGGGCGCGCCGCTGTGGGTGGTGTGGCTCACGGCCGCCTGCGTCAACCTGCGGTTTGTGATTTTCAGCAGCATGTGGCGCAGCTACTTTGCGCACCTGCCGCTGCGCCAGCGCTTGGCCGTGGGGTATTTCAGCGGGGACGTGATCTATGTGGCGTTCATGAAGCGCTTTCCGGAACCCCGGCCGGCCCCGGAGCAGGTGCCGTATTTCTGGGGCGCGGCCTCCACCAACTGGTTGGCTTGGCAGGTGCCGTCCATCGCCGGCATCCTGCTGGCCAACGCGGTGCCCCTGTCCTGGGGGCTGGGTTTTGCGGGGGTGCTGGCCTTGCTGGGCGTGCTGCTGTCTCTGCTGTTCGACCGGGCCACCTGGCTCGCCACGGGCGTTGCAGCGACTGCGGCGATTGCTGCGTTTGCCTTGCCGCTCAAGCTCAACATCCTGGTGGCGTTGGCGGCCGCCGTGGCCGCGGGACTGCTGATGGAGGCCGTGGACCGCCGCCGTCGCCAACCCGAGTTGCTGCTGGTGCCCGCTGACAGCGTCATGCCGCCCGAGGAGCGTGAGCATGTCGAGGCGGGCGATGTGGTGCCGCTGCGCGAGGAACGCCACCCATGAGCTGGTCCTGGATCTATCCCTTGCTGGCCACTGTGGGCCTGGCGGTGATCACGGTGGTGTCGCGCTCCTTCTTCATGATCCCGGAGCGTGAGCTGCCCCTGCCCGACTGGCTCAAGCGTGGCCTCAAATATGCCCCGCTGGCCGCGCTCACCGCCGTCATTGCACCCGAGATCCTCATGGTGCAGGGCGAGCTGATCGACACCTTCATGGACGCACGCCTGCCGGCCGTGCTGTTCGCCAGCGTGTATTACTTCTGGCGCCGGGGCATCCTGGGCACCATTCTGGTGGGTATGGCGGTGTATCTGCCACTGCACATCGGCTGGGGCTGGTAGGTGCTGGCGGAGGCCGGCCGCGTCAGCAGGGCCGCCTAAAATGGCGCCCCTGATCCACCGGCCCCTCCAGGAAACCTTCCCCCATGAACATCCTTCGCTTTTCCGATCTGTGCGCCCAGGGCAAGGCCCGCAACCAGCGCGTCTTCATCCGCGCCGACCTGAACGTGCCGCAAGACGATGCCGGCAACATCACTGAAGACACCCGCATCCGTGCCTCCATTCCCGCGATCCGCATGGCGCTGGACGCTGGTGCCGCCGTCATGGTCACCAGCCACCTGGGCCGCCCGACTGAAGGCGAATTCAAACCCGAAGACTCCCTGGCCCCCGTGGCCCAGCGTATGGCCGAACTGCTGGGCCGTGAAGTGCCGCTGGTCGCCAACTGGGTGGACGGTGTGCAAGTGGCGCCCGGCCAGATCGTGCTGCTGGAAAACTGCCGCCTGAACGTGGGCGAGAAGAAAAACAAAGAGGAGCTGGCACGCAAGATGGCCGCGCTGTGCGACATCTTCGTGAACGACGCGTTTGGCACCGCCCACCGCGCCGAGGGCACGACCTACGGTATCGCCCAGTACGCCCCCATCGCCTGCGCCGGCCCGCTGCTGTCGGCCGAGATCGATGCCCTGACCAAGGCCCTGGCCCATCCTCAGCGCCCGCTGGCGGCCATCGTGGCGGGCTCCAAGGTGTCCACCAAGCTCACCATCCTGCAAAGCCTGGCCGACAAGGTGGACCAGCTCATCGTGGGCGGCGGCATTGCCAATACCTTCATGTTGGCGGCCGGCCTACCCATCGGCAAGAGCCTGGCCGAGCCCGATCTGCTGGACGCCGCCAAGTCCGTGATGGCTGCCATGAAGGCGCGTGGCGCCGAGGTGCCGATTCCTACCGACGTGGTCGTGGCCAAGACCTTTGCCGCCGATGCGCCCGCCACCGTGAAGGCGGCTACCGATGTGGCGGCTGACGACATGATCCTGGACATCGGCCCCGAGACGGCCGCCCGCCTCGCGGCCCAGCTCAAGTCAGCTGGCACCATCGTCTGGAATGGTCCCGTGGGCGTGTTCGAGTTTGCCGCTTTTGAGAACGGTACCAAGCAACTCGCCAAGGCGATTGCCGAATCCTCAGCCTTCAGCATCGCGGGCGGTGGCGACACGCTGGCCGCCATTGCCAAGTACGGCATCGACAAACAGGTGGGTTACATCTCCACCGGTGGCGGCGCTTTCCTGGAAGTGCTGGAAGGCAAAAAGCTGCCCGCTTTCGACATCCTGGAGCAGCGCGCAGCCGCTTCCGTGTAAGCAAATGCAAGGCGGGCCACCGCAAAGGTGGCTCTGCCTGCTTACACGCCTTGCATCGGCACACAACTGTGACCAAAAACAACGAACTGTGTACGCCGGAGCGTAGTTAGCGTAATTTTTTCTTGTTTTTGTTGAGGATACCGCCCAGAATTATTTTTCAATCGTGCGGGTCGCATCTGTTCGGGTCCTCGCAAATTCAGTCCGTAGGAGGGAATCATGTCGTTTTCAAAGGCAATCAGCTTGGCCGTGCTGGCTGGCGCTGTGGCAACTTTGGTGGGGTGCGCACAGAGGGCGCCTATTCCCGTCGCGGAAAATTTTGAGTACACCTCGCAGCCCAAGGTTCGCTCCGCCGGCCATTGGGACCTGGTCTCGCGCGATGTGGTCAACCAGACGCTGAGCACCCTGGACAAGGCTGGTGTGGCCCCCAACACCCCCCTGCATGTGTCCCTGCCTGCCAACGCCACGCAGTTCGAAACCGGCTTCCGCGAGTTCCTGATCACCAAGCTGGTCCAGAACGGCGCCGTGGTGCAGCAGAACCTGGGCCAAGCCCTGGAAGTCTCCTACGGTATCCAGGTGGTGCGCCACAACAGCGACCGCCCGCACTTCATTCCTGGCCAGTTCACCATGCTTGCTGCGGGGCTGTTTGCAGCATACGGCTTGCGTAACCAGCACATCGATGCCCAATTGGCTGCAGGGCTGGGTCTGACGGCTGCCGCCGACTATGCCAACAGCATCAATTCGGGTGGCCCGACCAACACCGAGCTGATTTTGACCACCACCGTCACGCGCGGTGGCCAGTACCTGGCCCGCAAGACAGACGTGTACTACCTGGAAAACGCTGACACCCCGTTGTTCACGCGCCCCTCGTACAAGAACGTCAACATGAAGGTTGTCTCGCAATGAAAACCCCCGCACTTCTTCTGACGGTGCTGGCCGGCGTGGTGCTGGCCGGTTGCGCCAACAACCCCGCCCCGGTGCGCGTCGAGCCCACCTACCAGGAAGCCGCCAGCAGCCAGTTCATTCAGAGCAGCCGCGACGCAGTGACCAAGCTGACCACGGGTTTCGACATGAACTCCCTGGGCGGCGGGCCTGTGCTGGTGGCCACCGTGGTCAACGTCAACGACCTGAGCCGCGCTGCCCCTCTGGGCCGCACGTTGTCTGAGCAATACGCCACCAGCATGGCGGCCAGCGGCTTCAACGTGAAGGAAATCAAGCTGCGTGGTGACGTGTTCGTGCGCGAAGGTCAGGGCGAGCTGCTGCTGTCGCGCGAAATCAAGGACATTGCCCGCAACCACAACGCCTCGCTGGTGCTGGTGGGCACCTACTCTGCGGCCGCCAACTACACCTACGTGAGCCTGAAGCTGGTGCGCACCGAAGACAGCCGCATCGTGCGTGGCTACGACTACGCGCTGCCCAACGACCGCGACGTGCAACGCCTGCTGGCCGTTCCCCGCTGATCTCTCGTTTTCACCAGGGGTTTGCAGCCTCTGTGTGTCCGCAAAAAAGGCCGCTTCGACGGCCTTTTTTGTTGCCTGTTGGCACGTTGCCGGATCGCACGCATGCAGCGCTTCACGTTGCCTCCACCGGTCGATCGCGACCCCGGTAGGGGCACCTTGTGCCCACCCACCTAAAATCACGCCCCATGAACTTCACCGACATGCTGCGCGACGCCACGGCGCAGAACAACTCCCTGCTGTGCGTGGGCCTGGACCCAGAACCCACGCGGTTCCCCGCCGCGATGCAGGGCGACCCGCGCAAGATCTATGACTTTTGCGCGGCCATCGTGGACTCCACTGCTGACCTGGTGTGTGCCTTCAAGCCGCAGATCGCCTACTTTGCTGCGCATGGTGCCGAAGACCAGCTCGAACGCCTGATGCAGCACATGCGTGCCAATGCACCGCAGGTGCCGGTGATCCTGGACGCCAAGCGCGGCGACATCGGCTCCACGGCCGAGCAGTACGCCAAGGAAGCCTTCGAGCGCTACGGCGCCGACGCGGTCACGCTGTCCCCCTTCATGGGGTTTGACTCCATCGAGCCCTACCTCGCTTACCACGGCAAGGGTGCATTTCTGCTCTGCCGCACGTCCAACCCGGGCGGTGACGATCTGCAGACCCAGCGCCTGGCCAGCGTCGAGGGCCAGCCGCTGATGTATGAGCATGTGGCGCGTCTGGCGCAAGGCCCCTGGAACAAGAACGGCCAACTGGGCCTGGTGGTGGGCGCCACCTACCCGCAGGAAATCGAGCGCGTGCGCGCCATTGCGCCCACGCTGCCGCTGCTGATCCCGGGTGTGGGTGCTCAGGGCGGTGACGCCGCCGCCACTGTGCGCGCCGGGCTGCGCAGTGACGGGCCGATCATCGTGAACTCGTCGCGGGCCATTCTTTACGCGTCCAAAGGCGAGGACTTTGCTGCGGCCGCGCGTGCAGAAGCCATGCGCACACGCGGCGTTCTGGAAGCCGCGCGGGGCTGAGCGTCCAATTCAGACCGCAGTGCGTAGCCCTGAGGGGCTGGCACGGCCCCCAGCACCTGCCAAACCCGCCTGACAGCCGCCCCTCCAGGAGCCGACGATGCAGTTGAAATGGCTGGAAGACTTCATCGTGCTGGCGCAGGAGCGCAGCTTCACCCGCGCTGCCGAGCTGCGGCATGTCACCCACCCCGCATTTGGCCGCCGCATCCGCGCGCTGGAGGCCTGGGCCGGCACGCCGCTGGTGGAGCGCGGCAATGGTGGCCCCGTCACCCTGACGCCTGCGGGGCAAAGTTTTTTGGAGACCGCAGGCCATCTGGCCCGCAGCCTCACGCAGTCGCACGAAGAGCTGCAAAGCCTGGCCGGGCGGCAGGCCCGCACCGTGACGCTGGCCACGGGCCGCACGCTGGCGCGCACCGTGGTGGCAGATTGGCTGGTGCGCCTGCAGCCCATCTTGCAAGGCGGCGAGCTGTGCATTCGCACCCGGGCGCTGGCCGACACCGTGGGCATGCTGGAGCGCAACGAGGCTGACTTCTCGCTCGTGTACCACCACCCGGCCCTGGCCATCCGGCTTGATGCGCGCCAGTTCACGCACCTCACGGTGGCTTCCGACCGCCTGGTGCCCGTGTCGCGCGCCACGGCACAAGGCCAGGCGCTGCACCGGTTCGGGCCCGATGCCACGCTGGTGCCCTACCTGGCCTACGCGCCCCAACTGGCCCTGGGGCGGCTGGTAGAAGACCACCTGGCGAACAACCCCCATGCGCCCCGGCTACAGCGCGTGGTGGAGTGCGACTCGGCCGATGCCCATTACGAATACGTGCAAAAAGGCCTGGGCGTTGCCTGGCTGCCCTGGTCCATGGTGTTTGCCGACTGCAAGGCGCAGCGCCTCGCGTTGGCGGGTGACGCCCGCATGGAGGTGCGGTTTGACGTGCGCCTGTACCGCCCCAAGCGCCGCCTGGGGCCGCTGGCCGAGGCGCTGTGGAAGGCCCTGGCGCAGCGCTGATGTGCCTCAGCCCACCGTGGGCGCTCTGCGGGTTTCTCCCTGCCAGGAATCCTGAATCGGCACGACCTGGTGCCGTTTTGGCAACAACGGCCAAGGGCCAGCTTTTCACAATTGAGTCCATACCCCACCCACTCCATCTAGCCACCCCCGTCTTTGCCAAGGAGTTCCGCCATGACCACTGTCCATCCCCTGCGCCGCGTTGCACTGTTGTGCGGCCTGGCCATTCTCGCTGCCCCTGCCATCGCGCAAGACGCCTACCCCAGCAAGCCCATCACCATCGTGGTTGGCTACCCACCGGGCGGCAGCACCGACCTGACCGCACGCACGGTGGCCACCGAGCTGGGCAACAAGCTCGGCGTGCCGGTGGTGATCGAGAACCTGGGCGGTGCGGGTGGCGCCATCGGCGCGCAGAAGGTGGCCAACGCGGCACCGGACGGCTACACCCTGCTGGTCGGTGCCAACAACGAGATCGCCATCAACAAACTCGTGACCAAGAAGGTCAAGTACGACATCAAGGACTTCACCGCCATCGGCCTCATTGCCTCGCAGCCGTTGGTGCTGGTGGCCTCCACCGGGGCGGGCGTCAAGAACATGGCGGAGTTCACGCAGAAGGTGTCCAAGAACCCCGGCAAGTTCAGCTACGGCAGCTCGGGCGTGGGCACGGCACTGCACCTGGCGGGCGAGGCCGTCAAGGAACAAGGCAAGCTGTTCATGACGCACATCCCCTACCGGGGCGTGGCGCCGCTCACCAGCGACCTCATGGGCAACAACCTGGAGTACGGCGTGTTCGTGCTCTCCAGCGGCCTGCCGCACATCAAGAGCGGCAAGGTGATTGCACTGGGCACCACCGAGGCCAAGCGCTCCGCCATCACACCCGACATCCCGGCGCTGGCCGAGTCGCCGCAGTACAAGAACGTGGACATCAGTGTGTGGTTTGCGCTCATGGCGCCTGCCAACCTGCCCAAGCCGGTGACCGACAAGCTCAAGAAGGCACTGGCCGATAGCCTGCAATCGCCGGACTTCCGCAAGAAGATGGAAGCCAGCGGGTCCACCGTGGCCTCGCCCACCGTGAACATCGACCAGTTCCTGACCACGGAAGTGGCCAAGTACAAGAAGATCGTTGAATTCGCCAAGATCGAAGAATGAGCAGCAGCCCCCTCTCTCCCACGTCCGTGCAACCCCTCGTCTTTGCACTGCCCGCACCCGACATCAGCGCCTGGCGCGCGGGCAACACCGGCACCGAAGGCGTGTGGCACTTCGACTCGGGCCAGCCTGGGCGCCACGTGATGATCAGCGCCCTGGTGCATGGCAACGAGCTGTGCGGTGCCTGGGCGCTCAAAGGGCTGCTTGACGCCGGGGTGCGCCCGCAGCAGGGCACGCTCACGCTCGCGTTCTGCAACCTCGACGCCTTCGACCGGTTTGACCCCGGCAACCACGACGCCTCGCGTTTCACCGACGAAGACCTCAACCGCCAGTGGCTGGACGAGCGCATCGATGCAGCCGACACCAACGAGCGCCGCCGCGCCGCCGCGCTGCGCCCGTGGGTGGCGCAAGCCGACTGGCTGCTCGACATCCACTCGATGCACGAGCCCTCGGCGCCGTTGCTGCTCACTGGCATCCAGCCGCGCAACCTGGCACTGGCGCGTGCCATGCGCTCGCCCGAGCACATCGTGGTGGACGCAGGCCACAAGGACGGCGTGCGCATGCGCGACTACGGCCGGTTTGGTGCCCTGGACGACAACGGCACCCGCTCGCTGCTCATCGAATGTGGCTTCCATGGCGACCCGGCGAGCCGCGCCGTGGCGCAGGACCAGTGCGTGCGTTTCATCGAGCAGTCCGGTGCCCTGAGCGCCGAGGCGCTGGCGCAGCAACTGCCCGGCTGGCGCCTGCCCGATGCGCCCCGCCAGTGGGCGCTGGAGGTGACCGGCCCCGTGGTGGCCACCAGCAGCGCCTTCCGGTTCGTGGCGCCCTATACGGGGCTGGAGGTGTTCGAGAAAGCAGGCACGGTGATGGGTGACAACGACGGCGTGCCTGTCACCACCCCCTACGACGACTGCGTGCTGGTCATGCCCTCGGTGCGCCAGGCGCGTGCCGGGGTGACCGTGGTGCGCTTTGCGCGGCGCAGGTTGCTGTAGCCGGTGTTGTGGCCGGTGTTGTGGCCGGTGCTGCGGCTGTTTGCTATCTAATTGATAGCTGTCACGGCATATTCAGTCAGCGCTATCGGCCATTTTGGCTTGTAGTCTGGGCCCCAGCACCACGCAGGCCAGTGCCGCCACCACCAGCGCAATGCCCGCCCACTGCCAGGGGGCTACCCCTTCGTCCAGCAGCAGCCAGCCCGCCGTCAGCCCCACCACAGGCACCGCCAGGCTGAACGGCGCCACGCGGTTGGCGGGGTAGCGCTGCAGCAGGTTGGTCCACAGCGCATAGCCGACGATGGTGGCGGCCCAGCCCAGGTAGGCCACGGCGGCCCACGACAGCAGCGGCACGCTGGCCAGGGTCTGCCACTGCAGCCACCGCGCGGCGTCGGGGTCGAACACGGCCGACAGCGCCATGAACGGCAGCACGGGCACCAGGCTGCTCCAGATCACGAACGCCAGCGGGTCGAACCCCGGGCTGTGTTGCTGCGCCAGCCGCGCCACGATGTTGGACGACGCCCACATGGCGGCACCACACAGCGTCAGCAGCAGGCCGACCAGCGTGGTGGCCGCCGCCACGCCCACACCGGCCCCAGGGCCCACGTAGTTCATCGCAAAACACACCAGCCCCAGCGCGGCCAGCCCCATGCCCACGCGCAAGGGCAAACCCGGCCGCTCGCGCAACAGCGCAAAACCAAACAGCGCCGTGAAGAACACCTGCGTCTGCAGCAGCACGCTGGCCAGCCCGGCCGTCATGCCCACCTTGAGGCCCATGAACAAAAAGCCGAACTGCCCCACGCCCTGGAACAGCCCAAACAGCAGCACCCAGCGCCAGTGCATGCGCGGCGGGCGTACCAGCAGCACCAGTGGCAGGGCGGCACACAGGTAGCGGGCAGCGCCCAGCTGAAACGGGCTGAAGCTGCGCAGCCCCCACTTCATGGCGACAAAGTTCACGCCCCACAGGACCACCACCACCAGCGCGGCGAGCAGGTCGCGCGCACGCAGGGGCCCAGCCGACGGCGCTGTCTGCGCTGCGGCAGTCATTGCGCCGCGCGTGCCGCGTCGATGTGTGCCTTGACGCGCTGGGCCAGCGCAATGTCGCCCGGAGTCTCGGGGCTCCATTTGTCCACGGTGCGCGGCTGGTCGTTCGCATCCACGGCGGCGTACACCGCCACGCAGTGCATCACGTCCTCCAGCGGCGCGCCGTGCACGGCGCCACTGCGCACCTCCACCGCCAGGCACATGCTGGTGTCGGTGGTGTAGGCCAGGCGCGCATGCACCTCGACCATATTGCCCGGCCGGATGCCGCGCACAAAGTGGGCGCCGCCCACAAACTCGGTCACGCAGTCCCCCTGGGCCCAGGCGCTGGCGCAGGCAAAACCTGCCTCGTCCACCCAGCGCAGCACCGTGCCACCGGGCACGCGGCCTGCCTGGGGCAGGGTGGCCTGGTACGCCAGGAAACGCAGGGTCGTCGAGTGCATACCAGGGGCTCCAAAGGATGGGGAAGCGTTCATTATTCTCCAGCGCCCCGGCGGCCGCAGCGTCCGAGCGCCAATGGGCCCTCCCCCTGTGCCCGGCCATGGACCGCAGGGCGAAGCTCTGTCAGACTTGACCTGGGTCAAAACCATGCCGGAAACACACCCCTATATTGAGAACCATTCCGCATTGCCCGAAGAAGGGCTACCTTCCAGTCGGCGGTGCCGACACCCGCCCCTGGGGCCTATTCCATTGCGCAGGCCGTGTTGCCTGCGCCCATTGCCATGTCATTGCTTCACCGGTTGAACCTGCTCGAAAAATTCCTCATCCTGGGGACCATCGGGCTCCTGATGAGCGCCTTGCCCACCTACCTGGTGGTGCGCGACTCCCTCCACGCCATCGACCACGCGCGCCTGGAGGCCCAGGGCGTGGCCCCCGCCCAGGCACTCACGCTCCTGGTGCAACACATGCAGGTGCACCGGGGGCTGTCGGTGGGCATGCTGGGCGGCGATGAGTCCCTGGCTGCGCGGCGCCCCGCCGCGCGCGATGCGGTCAACGCGGCGCTGGACGATGTGAGCGCCCGCTTTGCCGCCGCCAAGGTGCCCGCCCCGCAGATGGCGGCGTGGACCCAGGCGCAGCAGACCTGGCGCGCGCTGGAGCAGGCCGTGGCCGCACGCAGCATCGAGCAGGCGCAGAGCACCGCGCAGCACACCCAGCTCATCGCGGCGCTGCTGCAGCTCAATGAGGCCCTGGTGCACGCCTATGGCCTGCAGATCGACCCCGAGGCAGACACCCACGCGCTGGTGCAGGCCTCGCTGGCGCAGGCGCCCATGCTGGGCGAAAAGCTGGGCATGCTGCGCGCCCAAGGCGCCAGTGCACTGGGCAAGCACGAGCTCACGCCCCAGGGCAAGGGCCAACTGCTGGTGCTGCAACAGCGCGTGGCCGAACTGCAGGCAGATACCTTCCGGGGCCTGGACCGCGCCTTGCAGGCCAACACCGAACTGCAACGCACGCTGGGCAGCAGTGCGCAGGCGGTGCAGGGGCAGATCCAGCAGTCGCTGCAGATGGTCGAGCGTGACGTGATCAACGCCACCGAGCTGCAGCTGCCTTCCAAGGACTACTTCGACGGGTTCACCCGCACCATCGAAGCGCTGAACGCGCTCAACAAACTCTCCATGGTCAGCCTGGACCAGGCCCTGCAGGCCCGCGTGGCTGCATTGCAGCGGAGCCTGCTGTGGGTGGCGCTGGCCTTGGTCGCCACGCTGTCGGCCACCAGTGCGATGGCGCTGGTGTTCGTGCGCTCCATGACCGGGCCGCTGTCGCAGGCCGTAGCGCTGTCGCGCGCCGTGGCACAGGGCGACCTGAGCGGTGCCCCTATTGCCCATGGCACCAACGAGGTGGGCCAGCTGCTGCAGGCGCTGCAGCAGATGCGCGTGCAACTCACGCAGGTGGTGCGCAACGTGCGCGGCGGGTCGGAGAGCGTGGCCACCGCCAGCGTGCAGATCGCGCAGGGCAACATCGACCTGTCGGCCCGCACCGAGAGTCAGGCCAGCGCGCTAGAGCAAACCGCCGCGTCGATGGAGCAGCTCAACGCCACCGTGCGCCAGAACGCCGACAGTGCCCAGCAGGCCAGCCAGCTGGCCGCCAGCGCCAGCACCGTGGCTGTGCAGGGCGGCGAGGTGGTGGCGCAGGTGGTGGACACCATGCATGGCATCAACACCTCGTCGCAGAAGATCTCCGACATCATCGGCGTGATCGATTCCATCGCGTTCCAGACCAACATCCTCGCGCTCAACGCCGCTGTGGAAGCGGCCCGTGCGGGCGAGCAGGGCCGGGGCTTTGCCGTGGTGGCCAGCGAGGTGCGCAGCCTGGCCGGGCGCAGCGCCGAGGCCGCGCGCGAGATCAAGACGCTCATCAGCGCCAGCGTGGAGCGCGTGGCCCAGGGCAGCGCCCTGGTGGACCGCGCAGGTGCCACGATGAGCGAGGTGGTGGGCGCCATCCGCCGCGTGACCGACATCGTGGGCGAGATCAGCGCCGCCAGCCACGAGCAATCCCTGGGCGTGGCCCAGGTGGGCGAGGCCGTGACGCAGATGGACCAGGTCACCCAGCAGAACGCCGCCTTGGTCGAAGAGATGGCCGCCGCCGCCAGCAGCCTCAAGAGCCAGGCCGAAGACCTGGTGCAAGTGGTGTCGGTGTTCCGCCTGGGCGATGAGCGCAGTCACAACGGAATGCTATCAATTAAATAGCATTTGGCGCTTATGAATAAAGCGCTACAAGCCATTTTTGCTTGAAAATGCCCCACCGTTCCTGGTGGGGCGTTGCCATCAGCCCAGAGGGCGCTCCATACCCAGCGCGGCCAGCTCCGCATCGGTGAAGACGCGAGAACGGGTGTGGAAGGCCTTGCCCTCGGGTCCCTCCAGCGAGAAGGTGCCGCCCGTGCCCTCGATCACGTCAATGATGAGCTGCGTGTGTTTCCAGGTCTCGTACTGCGCGCGCCCGATGTAGAACGGGCAGCCGCCGATGTCCCCCAAGTACACGTCGCCCGCACCCATGGTGATCTCACCCGGCAGGTAGCAGTTGGCCGCGCTGTTGTCGCAGCAGCCGCCCGATTGGTGGAACATCAGATCGGGCCCGTGTTTGGCTTGCAGAAAGGCCACCAGCTCCAGCGCGGCGGGGGTGGCGATGACTTTGTCTACCATGGGTGTCTCCAGCGTGCGATGCAAAAAACGCGGCAAGTTGGAACAACGAGCCGCGTCAGCAGAAACGTTTCCAGCGGTCCACAAACCGTCCCTGGCTAGGCGTCTTCGTCGCAGACAGTAGCAACGCTACGGCAAGACGAAGCAACAACGCCAGGGGCGGTTTTTGGACCGCTACCCAAGATCAGAAGAAGCCGAGCTTGTTTTCGCTATAGCTGACCAGCAGGTTTTTCGTCTGCTGGTAATGGTCCAGCATCATCTTGTGCGTTTCGCGCCCGATGCCCGACTCCTTGTAGCCGCCAAACGCTGCGTGCGCCGGGTAGGCGTGGTAGCAGTTGGTCCACACCCGCCCGGCCTTGATGGCGCGGCCCATGCGGTAGGCCACGTTGCCGTTGCGGCTCCATACGCCTGCGCCCAGACCGTACAGCGTGTCATTGGCAATGGCCAGGGCTTCGGCCTCGTCCTTGAAGGTGGTCACGGCCAGCACGGGGCCGAAGATTTCTTCTTGGAAGATGCGCATCTTGTTGTGGCCCTTGAACAGCGTGGGCTGCACGTAGTAGCCGCCTTCCAAGTCACCGCCCAGGTGCGCCTGGCCACCACCGGCCAACACCTCGGCGCCTTCTTGCTTGCCCAGGTCCAGATAGCTCAGGATCTTGGTGAGCTGCTCTTTGCTGGCCTGTGCGCCCATCATGCTGTCGGTATCCAGCGGGTTCTGGTGCTTGATGGCGGCCACGCGCTTCAAGACACGTTCCATGAACTTGTCGTAGATCGATTCTTGGATGATGGCGCGCGATGGGCAGGTGCAGACCTCGCCCTGGTTGAAGGCAAACAGCACCAGACCTTCGATCGCCTTGTCCAGGAAGGCATCGTCCTTGTCCATCACATCGGCAAAGAAGATGTTGGGGCTCTTGCCGCCCAGCTCCAGCGTGGCAGGGATCAGGTTGTTAGCGGCGGCCTGCGCAATCACGCGGCCCGTGCTGGTAGAGCCGGTGAACGCGATCTTGGCGATGCGCTTGGATGTCGCCAGCGGCATGCCCGCCTCGCGGCCGTAGCCGTTGACGATGTTCAGCACGCCGGGTGGCAGCAGGTCGGCAATCAGCTCGGCCAGGATCAGGATGGAGATGGGGGTGGACTCTGCGGGCTTGAGCACCACGCAGTTGCCTGCGCCCAGCGCGGGGGCCAGCTTCCAGGCCGCCATCAGGATCGGGAAGTTCCACGGAATGATCTGGCCCACCACGCCCAGCGGTTCCTGGATGTGGTACGCCACGGTGTTCTCGTCGATGTTCGACAGCGCGCCCTCTTGCGCCCGCACGCAGCCCGCAAAGTAGCGGAAGTGGTCGACGGTGAGCGGGATGTCGGCATTCAGCGTCTCGCGGATGGCCTTGCCGTTGTCCACCGTCTCGGCGTAGGCCAGCAGCTCCAGGTTCTGCTCAATGCGGTCGGCAATTTTGAGCAGGATGTTGCCGCGTGTGGCGGCGTCGGTCTTGCCCCAGGCGTCGGCAGCGGCGTGTGCGGCATCCAGCGCCAGTTCGATGTCTTCGGCGGTGGAGCGGGCGGCCTGGGTGTAGACCTTGCCGTTGACCGGCGAGATCACATCAAAGTATTGACCCTTGACCGGGGGCACGAATTTGCCGCCGATGAAGTTGTTGTACTGGGGCTTGTAGGCGATCTTGGCGCCAGCGGCGCCGGGGGCTGCGTAAACGGTCATGGTGTTGTCTCCTGCGATGGTTGTGTGCATCGGGCGGGCCCCAGGGGCCTGTCCGATACCAACCCCCTACTCAAAACGCATGCCAGCAGGCCGAGGCACTCGGAGTGTTGATTTCATTGGACTTTTGGGATTGCCCAGGTGGTGCACCTGTCGCAGCGGGCCCCGCCGCGCTGTGCCGTGCCGCGACACCTGTCACGAAATGGAACAGTTGGCGCAGACCTTGCGCCCGCGCCCTTGCCCCCAGCGTTGCCGACCGCCATACTCGTCCCAAACCCACAAGCAGGCCGTCCTGAGCCTGCACGGAGACAAAGCGTGCGCCCCAACACTTCTCCCGTCGCCCTGCGACAGGCCCGCCAGCACCTGCTGGACTCTGGCCAGTGCCCCAGCGGCCTGGTGGACGAGCGCCTGTCGCGCTCCTGGTCGCGCAGCATGGCGGCTGGCCTGGTTCCCACCGGGCGGCCCCAGGCCATCGATCACCCCAGCAGCGGCACGCTGCGCCATGTGCTGGCTAGCAACCCCGAGCTGCTCGCACATTCGCGCCCCGTGATGGAGTACCTGTTCGAGCAGGTGCGCCACAGCCAAAGTGTGGTGGTGCTGGCCGACCGGCGCGGCATGCTCATGCACACGCTGGGCGACCCCTACTTTGTGGACAAGGCCGAGCGCGTGGCGCTGACCAGTGGTGCATCGTGGCACGAGGCCCATCGGGGCACCAACGCCATCGGCACGGCCCTGGCCGAGGCCTGCGCGGTGGAGGTGCATGGCGGCGAGCATTTTCTGGAGCGCAACAGCTTTCTCACCTGCGCGGCCTCGCCCATCCTGTCGGCCACCGGCGAGTTGCTGGGCATCCTCGACATCTCGGGCGACTACCGCAACGGCCACGCCCACACGCTGGGCCTGGTCAGTACCGCAGCACGCATGATCGAAAACCGCCTGCTGGCCGCCACCTGCAAACGCAACATCCGCCTGCACCTGCACAGCGCGCCCGAGGGCATTGGCAGCGTGGCCGAGGGCATCGTGGCGGTGTCTGCCGACGGCTGGATCGTGGGCGCCAACCGCGTGGGCCTGGCGCAGCTGGGCCTGCACGCGGGCGACGTGGGCGCCACCTTGCTGGAGCGTGTGCTGGATGTGCGGCTGGACGACCTGCTCTCGCACCACAAGCGCCGTCCCCAGCAGCCGCAGGCGTTGCGCACACCCCAAGGCAGCCTGCTGTTTGCCCAGGTGCAGATGGATGCCGCCGCGTGGGTCACCCCGTCGCAGCCCGCCACGGCGGCCCGCGTTGCACCCGCGCAGGACGCACTGGCGCTGCTGGACACCGGCGACGCCCGCTGGCGCGCGGCCGCCGACAAGGCCCGCCGCGTGGTGGGCAAGCCGATTGCGGTGCTGGTGCAAGGCGAATCGGGTGTGGGCAAGGAGGTGTTCGCACGTGCCCTGCACGCCAGCGGCCCGCGCTGCGACGCGCCCTTTGTGGCCATCAACTGCGCGGCCATCCCCGAGCACCTCATTGAATCCGAACTGTTCGGCCATGTGGCTGGCGCCTTCACCGGCGCACGCAAAGAGGGCCACCTGGGCCGCCTGCGCGAGGCCCACGGCGGCACGCTGTTCCTCGACGAAATTGGCGACATGCCGCTGGCCCTGCAAACCCGCCTGCTGCGCGTGCTGCAAGAGCGCAGCGTAACGCCCGTGGGCGCCAGCAAGGCCGTGCCGGTAGACTTTGCACTGGTCTGCGCCACGCACAACCAGCTCATGCAGGCCGCAGAGCAGGGGCGCTTTCGGCAGGACCTGTACTACCGTATCAACGGCCTCACGGTGCAGCTGCCCGCGCTGCGCGAGCGCAGCGACTTTGTGGCGCTGCTGCAGCGCCTGCTGGCCGACCTGGCCACAGAACAGGGCCTGGGTTTTGACGTGCTGGTGGCCCCCGACCTGCTGGCCCGCCTGGCCGCCTACCCCTGGCCCGGCAACCTGCGCCAGCTGGCCAACGTGCTGCGCACGGCCTGCGCCATGCTGGCCGAGGGCGAAGACACCTTGGGCTGGGAACACATGCCCGACGACCTGGTGCAGGCGCTCACGGTGGCGCCCACCAGCCCGCGCAGCGAAGCCGCAGCGGGCCCTGGCGCGGAGGGGCTGCCCGCCAGCCTGAGCCTGCAGCAACTGTCCCACGCCGCCATCGACCAGGCGCTGCAAGCCGCGCGCGGCAACATGTCGCAGGCGGCGCGCCAGCTGGGCATCAGCCGCCAGACGCTGTACCGCAAGCTGAAGATGCCCGCGCCCTGACGGCGGAGGGCTTGCTGCTGTCAATAAAATTTGCTATGCATTTGAGAGCTGATGGCGCATATGCCACTTGCGCTGACGGCACTTTTGCTCCAATTGCACTGACAAGCAATGCTCAGGGCCCGGTCCACGCCATCAGACACCTTCACCCAGCGGCAGCACCAGTCGCGCCCGCAGCCCAGCGCCCGGCGCGCTGTGCAGCTCCAACCGACCGCCGTGGCTGCGCGCCACGCGCTCCACGATGGCCAGGCCCAGGCCTGCGCCCGGTGCGCCGGTGCGCGCCTGGCCGCCCCCGCGTGCAAAGGGCTGGCGCATGCGGTCGATCTCGTCGGCGGTGATGCCGGGGCCCTGGTCCTGCACCTCCAGCCACACGCTGTCTGCATCGACCCCCGTGCGCAGCAGCACGGGCGGCGTGCCGTGGCGCCAGGCGTTTTCCACCAGGTTGTCCAGCGCGCGGCGCAGGGCCTGGGGGCGCACGGGTGCCTCGGGCAAAGCGCCCAGCTCCAGTCGTACCGTGCGGCCGTGGTCGGCCTGCGCCTCGGCCACGGCCTGGGCCAGGTCGTTGAGCGATGCGTTGGTGGGCGCCTCGGCCTCGCCGCTGCGCGCGAACTGAAGGAACTGGCCCACGATGGCGTCCATCTCGTCGATGCTGCGCGCCATGCTCGCGGCCAGGGGGGGGGCCACCTGCGGCCCGGCAATCTCCACGCCCAGGCGCAGCTTGGTCAGCGGTGTGCGCAGGTCGTGCGACACACCGGCCAGCATCAACGTGCGTTCCTGGTCGGCAGCGGCCAGGCTCTGCGCCATGTGGTTGAAGCTGCGGCCCACCGTGGCAATTTCTTCGGGGCCGTCTTCGGGCAGCGGCGCAGGGGGCTGGCCATCCGCCAGCTGCCGGGCCGCTGTTACCACCTGGGCCAGCGGGCGGTTGATGTGGCGCTGCAGCCACCAGGCCCCCAGCAGCGCCAGCAGCATGCTGGCCAGCGTGGCGGCCAGCCAGGCGCCGGTGAACTCGCGCGTGGGGAACACGCTGGGCAGGTTGAGCCAATAGGTCTCCGCTCCCTCCGGGCCTGGGTGCACCACACGCAGGGCCAGCACGCCGGTACTGTCGCGGCGCCATACGGGTTGCGGGGTGTGTGTTGCCGTTTCGTCTGCACCCAGGCGGCGCGACACTGCCTGCACGAACTGCCGCTCCATGGGCGACAGCAGCGCACGCCGCGCGGCGCTCTCCGCTGCCACGGGCGGAGCCGACCGCATGGCCTGCTGGTTGAACGCATCGACAAACGCGGCCCGCTGTGCGGGGGGCAGCGCCTGAAGCCCTGCGCGCAGTGCGGCCACATTGCGCGCCACGCCATCGGCCACCTGCGCCACGCGGGGTTTGAGGATCATCTGCCGCACCAACACAGCCGCCACCAGTTGCCCCAGCACGATGAGCGCGGCCATCAGCAGCAGGTTGCGGCCCAGCAGGCTGCGCGGCCACCAGCCCTGGGTGCTGTGGGGCGTGGTGGGGGCCGTCATGGCTTGCTGCCCCCGCTCGGCGCTGCGCCGTCGGGCACAAACACATAACCCACGCCCCACACGGTGCGGATGTGGCGCGGCTGAGCGGGGTCGGCCTCGATGAGTTTGCGCAGGCGCATCACCTGCACGTCAATGCTGCGGTCTGTGGCGGTGTGGTCGGGGCCATAGGCCAGTGCGATGAGCCGGTCGCGCCCCAGGGGCCGGTGCGGCTGTTGCGCCAGCGCCTGCAGCAGCGCGAATTCGCCCGTGGTCAGGGGCACATCTTGCGCACCTTGGCCGTCGTTGCTGTCGTTGCGCTCCAGCCGGCGCTCGTCCAGCCACAGCGTGAACGCGCCAAACGTTATGCGCCCGCCCGCCTGGCGCGGCCCGGCGTGGGCGCCCAGCAGGCGCTGGCGGCGCACCATGGCCTGGATGCGCGCCAGTAGCTCGCGCGGGTTGAAGGGCTTGGGCAGGTAGTCGTCGGCGCCCATCTCCAGGCCCACGATACGGTCCACCGGGTCGCCGCGCGCGGTGAGCATCAGGATGGGAATGGTCTCGCCCTGCGCACGCAGGCGGCGGCAAATGGCCAGGCCGTCCTCGCCCGGCATCATCACGTCGAGCACCAGCACGTCAAAGCGCTCGCGCTGCAGCAGCACGTCAAGCGGGCCTGCGCCATCGACCGTGCGCACGGTGTAGCCCTGGTCGCTCAGGTAGCGCTGCAGCAGCGCGCGCAGGTCGGGCTCGTCATCGGCGACCAGGATCTTGGCCAGGGCTTCCGTCATGGGGCAGTGGGGGTGGATGGCAGCGGGGGGGGATGCAGCCAAGGCTGCGTGCCAATGGTAGGGCCGAAAACGCGGTGCGCCCCGGGCGCCCACCCATCTGGGGCATGACAAGGCATGACACGCCCCGGTGGTTTTGTCATGCTTTGTCATACATGGCGCTGCGGGCGCCACAACTGGCTCACACCTGGCGGCCACAGTTCAGAGCAGTGCAGCACCCTGCTGCTCTGACCCCTTTTCATGTTCAAGGAGTTGACCGCCATGTTCCATTCTGTTCACCGCCCTCAGGCCCTTGCGACCCCGCGCGCTGCGCTGCTGATGGCCGTTGCCGTGGCGGTGCCGTTGCTTTTCACATCCGCTGACGCCAACGCCCGCACCCGCCGCGTGGTGGAGCACGGCGCCGATGGCAGCACTACCGCCCGCACCGGCGCGGCCGTGGTGGGCCCCCACGGTACTGCCGCCGTGCGCCAGGGCCAGAGCACCCGCAACGCTGATGGCACGGCCAGCCACCGCAGCGCCATCGCCGCTCAGGGTGACCGGGGCACCTTGCAAAGCTCGGGCACCGCCACGCGCAGCGCCGATGGCAGCGTGACACAAAACCGCACCACCACAGCCACCAGCGCGGCCACCGGCAACAGCGTGCAGACCAGCAGCTCGTACAACGCAGACACCGGCCGCACCCGCAGCGCCAGCTGCTTTGACGCCAGCGGCGCCCTGATGGCCTGCCCTGCGCGGCCCTGATTCATCACCTTCCATTCATTGAGCCAGGAGATCGCGCATGTCCCGTCCTTCAATCCCACACTTCGCATTGGCCCCCCTGCGCACAGGCTTGGGCGCGGCGCTGTGTGCGCTGGCCGCCGTGTTGACCACGCCAGCCCACGCCCAACTGCGGGGTCTGGGGCCTTTCGCCCAGTTGCGCGACACCGCTGCCGCCCTGCCCGCTGGCGTGCAGCGCATGGCCGATGTGCCCTATGGCGCGGACCCGCTGCAGCGCATGGATGTCTACCTGCAGGCCGCAGGCAGCACCGCCAGCAGCGCCGCCGTGGCCAGCGGCACCCGCGCGCCGGTGATCTTCATGGTGCATGGGGGCGCCTGGCGCACGGGCGACAAAGCCATGTCCCGTGTGGTGCAGGAAAAGGTGGCACGCTGGGTGCCCAAGGGCTTTGTGTTCATCTCGGTGAACTACCGCCTGTACCCGGCGGTGAACGTGCTACAGGAGGCGCAGGACGTGGCCACCGCGCTGGCCGCTGCGCAAAGCCGTGCTGCCAGCTGGGGCGGCGATGCGTCGCGGTTCATCCTCATGGGGCACTCGGCGGGTGCGCACCTGGTGTCGCTCATCAATGCCTCGCCCACCCTGGCCCAGCGCGAGGGGGCCTGGCCGTGGCTCGGCACCGTGTCGCTGGACAGCGCGGCGCTCAATGTGCCTGCCGTGATGACCGCACCGCACTATCCGTTTTACGACGAGGTGATGGGCAGCAACCCGGTGTTCTGGACGGCTGTGTCGCCCTACCACGCGCTGTCGGGGCCGGTGCCGCCGTTCCAGTTCGTCTGCTCCACCGAGCGCCCCGACCACCCTTGCCTGCAGGCCCAGGGCATGGCCCGCCGCGTGCGCGACCTGGGTGGGCGTGCCGAGGTGCTGCCGCAGGAGTTGACCCATGGCGAGATCAATGCCCAGCTGGGCCTGGAGAGCGCCTACACACGGGCCGTGGAGGCCTTCATGGCCTCGCTGGACGCCGTGGTGGCGCAGCGGCTGAAATAGCGGCGCCCCGGCGGAGCTTGTCAGTCCCCTCGCACCCGTTGTGCAAAGCCGCGCGCGCTGAACTGCTCCAGCACAAAGTCCACAAACACCCGGGTGCGTGCGGGCAGCAGCTTTTTGCTGGGGTAGTACAGCGAGGTCGGGCCTGCGTCGGCCCACCAGCCGGGCAGCACGCGCACCAGGTCGCCGCGCGCCAGCCAGGGGTGCGCAAACGGCATGGGCAGCACGGCCAGGCCCAGGCCCATCAGCGCGGCCTGGCACATGGCCTCGGGGTCATCGAACACGACGCGTGTGCGCATCTCCACCGGCGCTGCGTCGCCCGCCTTGTTGCGCAGCGTGGTGACGTTGATGCGCCCCGTGCGGATGTTGCGCCGTGCAATGCCATCCCACTGCGCCAGGTCTGCCGGGTGGCGCGGCGCCTTCTTGTGACCCTGCAGTAGCGTCGGGGCAGCCACCACCACCAGGTGGATGGGGCCCAGCGTGCGCGCCACCATGTCGGGGTTCAGGTTCAGGCCACCGCCAATGCCGGCGTCAAAGCCCTCGCCGATGAGGTCCACCTGCCGGTTCTCAAAGCGCCAGTCGGGCTGGATGGCTGGGTAGCGCTGCAAAAAGTCGGTGAGCAGCGGCACCAGGTACGCACGGCCAAAGGCCTGCCCCATGCTGACCTTGAGCGTGCCCGCAGGCTGTTGCTCGGCCTCGGCCGCGTGGTCCACGGCATCGGCCAGGGCGCTGAGCGCCGGGCCCACTTGCGCCAGCAGCCGCTGCCCGCCTTCGGTCAGCGTAAGGCGCCGCGTGCTGCGCTGGAACAGCCGCACGCCCAGGTTGGCCTCCAGCCGTGCCACGTTTTTGCTCACGGCGGCGGGCGTCAGGCCCATGAGCCGCGCGGCGGCCGAGAAGCTGCCGGACTCGGCAGATTTGACGAAGGATTCGAGGTGGCTCAGGGGCTGCATGGTGGGTCTCGCTTGGTTTTCTATTTTCAACCATGGGTTGAAATAAATGTGGCTGATTCATGGCTACCGCCCATGCAATGGTTTGCCGACACTGCAGATGTTCGCAGTGTCTACCCCATCCTTTTTCATCCACTGGTTTTCTGGAGAACACCATGACTCACACCTCCGTGTCTTCTTCGTCCCCCTCATCCACCGCTGGCGTCCTGGCTGGCAAAGTGGCGTTTGTCACCGGCGGTTCGCGCGGCATTGGCGCGGCCATCGTGCGGCGCCTGGCGCGCGATGGCGCTGCGGTAGCCTTTACCTACAGCAGCTCCGAAGCGCCGGCCCAGTCCGTTGCAGCGGCTGTCGAAGCCGCCGGTGGGCGTGCGCTGGCTTTGCGGGCCGACAGCACCGATGCCGCCGCCCTCACCCAGGCCATCGACACAGCCGCCAGCACGCTGGGCCGCATCGACATTCTGGTCAACAGCGCGGGTGTGGCGGTGGCGGGCGAGATCGACAGCTTCTCGCTGGCGGACTTCGACCACACGGTGAACGTCAACGTGCGCGCCGTGTTCGTCGCCACGCAAGCCGCCGTGCGCCACATGGGCCAGGGCGGCGCGTACGGCCGCGTCATCACCATCGGCAGTACCAACTCCGACCGCGTGCCATGGGCCGGCTTCAGCGTGTACGGCATGAGCAAGGCCGCCATCGTGGGGCTGACCAAGGGTCTGGCGCGCGACCTGGGCCCGCGCGGCATCACCGTGAACAACGTGCAGCCCGGCCCGGTCGATACCGACATGAACCCGGCCGACGGCCCCATGGCCAGCAACATGCACGGCCTGATGGCGCTGGACCGCCACGCGCACCCGGACGAGATCGCCGGCATGGTGGCCTACCTGGCCGGGCCCGAGTCGGGCATGGTGACGGGGGCCAGCCTGCTGATCGATGGCGGCTTTGCGGCCTGAGAAGACGCGGCCCGGTCACACCATCCCGCCATTGGCTCGCAGGGTTTGCCCGTTGATCCAGGCACCGTCTGGCCCCGCCAGAAACGCCACGGCGCTGGCGATGTCCTGTGGCGTGCCCAGGCGCTGCAGCGGGTTGGCCTGGGCCAGGCGATCGATGAGTTCGGGCGTCTTGCCGTCCAGGAACAGCTCTGTGGCCGTGGGTCCGGGCGCGATGGCGTTGACGGTGATGTTGCGTCCGCGCAGTTCCTTCGCCAGGATCAGCGTCATGGTCTCAACCGCGCTCTTGGTGGCGGCATAGACCGCGTAGCCTGGCAGCGCAGTGCCCACCAAGCTGGTCGAGAAGTTGATGATGCGACCGCCCGGTTGCAACCGGTGCACGGCCTCGCGCAGGGTGTGGAAGCTGCCTTTGAGGTTGATGGCGACCAGCCGGTCAAAGGTGGCGTCGTCCGTGTCGGCCAAATGAGGCGTGGTGGAGGGCATGACACCCGCGTTGTTCACCAGCACGTCGATGCGGCCAAAGGCTTGCACCGCGCTGTCGAACAGCCGCCGTACGGCCTGGCTGTCGGCCACGTCGGCCTGCACCGCCACGGCGTGCCCGCCTTCGGCTGCAATGGACTGGACCACGGCCTGCGCGTCAGCGGCGCGCCCGGCGTAGTTGACGACCACGCGCAGCCCGTCGCGTGCCAGGCGGTGGGCAATGGCGGCGCCAATGCCGCGCGATGCGCCGGTGACGATGGCAACCCTGGCGCTTGAGGACATCGTGGTGGCGGTGGCGGTGGATGGCGAAGGGGTGGCAGTGCTGTGGGTGGTGGGCATGGCAAATCTCCTGGAAAAGGTGATGGGCCCAGGGCCCGCTGCGGGTGCGGGCTCTGGCGTGTTTTCAGGCCGTGGGGCCATAGCGGCATTGTTCTGTTGTTGTTTGTCTGGATAAATACATAAAATTGCCTTCACTATTCATCCAGTAATAACAATGGTCCTTGCGATGGCCGCCATGTCCGGTGGCGCTCCGCAGTGGGTCACAGGGCAAAGGAGGCCTTGCCCATGGACCGGTTCCAATCCATGCAGCTGTTCACCCGCATCGTCGAGCTGGGCAGCTTCACGCGTGCGGCCGAAGACCTGCAGCTGCCGCGCGCCAGCGTCACGCTGGCCGTGCAGGACCTGGAAAAACGCCTGGGCACGCGCCTGCTGCAGCGCACCACGCGTCACGTCAGCACCACGCCTGATGGGCAGGCGTATTACGACCGCTGCCAGCGCCTGTTGGCTGACCTGGAGGAGACCGAGTCCGCCTTCGGCAGCGCCATGCTCAATCCCCGAGGCAAGCTGCGCGTGGACCTGCAGGGCACGCTCGCCCGGCACTTTGTGCTGCCGCGCATCGGCGAGTTCTGTGAGCGCTACCCCGATGTGGAACTGGAAATTGGCCTGGGGGACCGTTTGGTGGATCTGGTGCGCGAAGGCGTGGACTGCGTGCTGCGTGGTGGCGAGCTGAGTGATTCCACCATGGTGGCGCGGCGCGTGGCAGTGCTGCAGCAGGTGACCTGCGCCAGCCGCGAGTATCTGCGGCGCAACGGCACGCCCACCACCGTGGACGCGCTGCGTGGGCACCGCGCCGTCAACTTCCTGTCGCAGCGCACGGGCAAGCCGCTGCCGTTCGACTTCATCGTGGAGGGCGTGGCGCGCAGCGTGCAGCTCAAGGGCCTGGTGGCCGTGAGCGATGCCGATGCGTACCACGCCTGCTGCGCTGCGCATCTGGGGCTCATCCAGGTGCCGCGCTATCACATCGCGCCCCGGTTGGCCGATGGCAGCCTGTGCGAGGTGTTGGCCGATTGCCGCCCCGCGCCCATGCCCGTATCGGTGCTGTACCCACACAGCCGCCAGCTCTCGCCGCGCGTGCGCGTGTTTGTGGACTGGCTGGCCCAGGTAATGCAGGACGCCCGCTGACGCCCGCACGCCCGCTACACGGGCCGCGCGAACTCCATCACCCAGTTCACCTCCCAGGTGACCCCGCCGTCTGCCGAAAACGCCTGCTGCCAGCGTGGCGCGGCGGTGTGCATGCCGGACCACTCAAACCGCACGCGCACCGGGAGGCCCTCGAATAGCTCCTCGCCTTCAAACAGGCCCACGCCGCCCTGAAAGCCGCCCACCACGGGCGGCAGCAGCATGCCGGTGGCAGGGTCCACGCCGCCGGTGGCGTTGTCCAGCCAGTAGATGCTCCAGCGCTGTGACGCGGGGCTGAACACGCGCAGCGACATGCCCACAAAGCCGGGCTTCCAGGTGGCGGGGAGAAAGTCGTCGTAGTTGCCAATGCCGCCAGGCAGCGGGCGCGCGGTGCCGGTGGCGTCAAAGCTCTCCCAGTCGGTGCAGCCCGCCAGGCGCTGCACCAGGCGGGTGTTGCGGATGCGCCAGGGGCCCATCAGGAAGTCGAAATCGTGTGCGGCGTGGGGGCCGATGGCCGGGGTTGTACCGGTGGCGGTGTCTTGCATGGTGTTCGGTGATGGGGATGGTGGTGGTGAGAGGTTCTCAGGCCGATGCCATGGCCTCGTTGGGATGAACCCAGCCGGGCAGTGCGCGCAGTGAGTTCAGCCAGCGCGCCACGTGGGGGAAGTCTTCGGCGGCGAGGCCCGCCTCGGGCAGCCAGAAGAGATATGCCGAGCAGGCGAGGTCTGCGATGGTGGGGCCGGAGGGAACCAGGAACTCCGAGCTTGCAAATGCTTCGTTCAACGTGGCCAGGTCTGCCATGGCACGTTCGCGCAGGTAGGCCAGAACCTCGGCGGGCTGTGGCGCCCACCGCAGCGCAAAGCGCAGGTTGGGCACGCTGAAGCCGATGCGGTTGGTCTCCCAGAAAAGCCATTCCAGGATGGCGCTCTGCTCCGAGGGCGCGCCGCAGAAGGCGCTGGTGCGTTGCGCCAGATGGACCAGGATGGCGTCGGATTGGCAATAGGCGGTGCCGTCATCGACAAGCACCGGCACTTCGCCGAATTGGCTGGCGGCCACGAAGTCTGCCGGGCGTTGGGCCCGGGGCGTATCCAGCGCGATAGGCTGGTAGCGGTGCGGGGTTTCCGTCAGCAAAAGCAGCGACCGAACCTTGTACGAATGGCCGGAACCTGCGCTGCCATACAGCAGCAGGGAGGGGTATGGGGTTGTCGGCATGGAGTGTCTTGCGCTCTGGTCAGGCATGCAGCGCGGAGCGCGCCGTGGGCTGCAGCCGGTGGGTCTCGGGTGCGCGGGCCAGCCAGTGCGCGAGTGCCGGGGCTACCTCCCGCGCCCAGGCACCACTGTCGGCAAAAGCCTGCAGCGCTGCCGCATCGCCAAACAGCGCCAGCCCCAGCAGCACATGCTCGCCGGTGCGCACGGGCAGGCGGGGAAAGGTGTTGGCGCTGGCTTCGGTGCAGTACCACGCCGTGGCGTGCGCGCCGCCACGCTGCAGCGTGGGCGCCATGCGGTGGCGGCAAAAGTCCAGCAGCGCCGGGGTGGCGGGCTCATGCAGATAGAAGACGGTGGCATCCAGCACACCTCCAACGGTGTCTGTGGCGCCGGGTTCTGGCCGCGCGTGATGCGGCAGTGCGGACGCCGCACCGGGCCACGCAGGGCGCAGCAGCAGCACGTTGTCGGAATCGATCATCGTGGCGTTGGCTGCATGGTGGTGTGCGGCCCACACGGGCCCGCCGTAGAAGGCTTCGAGCGCGCGGCGGCGCGAGTCCATGTCGGCAAAGCCGCGCAGCCAGACGAACAGATCGGGCTGGTCCAGGTCTCGGAACTGGCCCAGCACGCGCATGCCGTGCGCTTCCTGGGGCTCGATGAACTCGCTGTCGAACAGGTCGATGAGCACGTCGCGCTGCTGCGGGTGCAGGGTGTACTGGCGCAGTTCGACGATGGGGCTGAGGTCAGTGGCGGGCATGCGGGCTCCTGAAAAGGTGTGATGGCAACAAGGCAAAGACAAGCCCGCAGTGTGTGCGGCTATACCTGCCAACCCATGGCAGGTATTTGCGCTATCTTTCGCTTTCTGCCCCTTCTGTCCATCTCTTTCCCCCACCTTTGCCAGATCCCATGCGCGCCAGCCGCTTGTTGTCCCTCCAGATGCTGCTGGAAACGCGCGGCCGCATGAGTGCGCAGGCGCTGGCCGAGGCGCTGGAGGTGTCGGTGCGCACGCTTTACCGCGACGTGGACCAGCTCAGCGCGGCCGGTGTGCCCATCTATGCCGAGCGGGGGCGCAACGGCGGCTTTGCGTTGCTGCCGGGCTGGAAGACCACGCTCACGGGCCTCACGCCGTCGGAGGCGCAGGCCGTGTTCCTCAGCGGCCTGCCGGGCCCTGCGCAGGACCTGGGCCTGGGCAGCGACGTGGAGGGCGCGCGCCTGAAGCTGCTGGCCGCGCTGCCCGCCGCCTGGCGTGAGGACGCGCAGCGCGTGAGTGCCCGCCTGCACCTGGACCCGGTGGACTGGTACCGCGAGAGCGACCCCACGCCACACCTGACCACGGTGGCCGCAGCGGTGTGGAGCGGCCACCAGATCGCGATGCGTTACGCCAGCTGGACGGACACCGTGGAGCGCACCGTGAGCCCGTTGGGCCTGGTACTGAAGGCGGGCGTGTGGTACCTGGTGGCCCTGCCCACGGGCGCGGACGAGCGCGGGCCACGCACCTACCGGGTCTCGAACATCCTGGCGGCCGCCGTGCTGGGCAAGTCGGCCAGGCGCCCCGCGCGCTTTGACCTGCCCGCCTATTGGGCCGCGTCGATCCTGCGTTTTGAGTCGGGCCTGTACACGGGTGAGGCCGCGCTGCTGGCCACGCCCGCTGGCCTGCGGGGCCTGCGTGCCCTGAGCAGCGCCGTGGCGCGCGCAGTGGCCGCCGCGCCACCGTCCCGCCGCAAGGATGGCCGCACAGCCGTGACGATTCCCATCGAGTCGGTGGAGCATGCCTGCGGGCAGCTGATGCGGCTGTCGCCCCAGGTGGAAGTGCTGCGGCCCGTGGCATTGCGCCGCGCACTGGTGGAGCGGGTGCAGGCCACGGCGCGGCTGTATGGGCTGCTTGGGGGATGAGGGTGTGTGAGTTTTGCTATTAAATAAATAGCTGCATCGGCATGATGGATAAGCGCTACCGGCCCATAACGTCATAAACGCCCGTTCCAAGTCTTTTTGGGGCCGCACAAGTACCTTGCGTCCCTTCCCCTGGCCGGGCGCTCGCAAAGACCGCTGCGCGACCCCTGGGAGATCGTCAACAGGCTCCTGGACTTGGCCCAGCGCGTGCGCGGGGGCTCAGAACCTGTTCAAAGTCTTTTTGGAGTTGCACAAGCGCCTTGCCGGGCGCCCGGCTAGGGGATGGGCTGCTAGGCGCAGCGCGCGCCCAATAGCCCGTGCTATTGGCAAGCGTTGCAACAACGCAGACCGCCCGGCAAGGCACTTGCCCGAAGGGTTGGAGTGAAATCGGGCGACAAGGCCGCCTCGGCTGCTTGCATGGGCACGAGCCCATGCGGCGCACCCGAAGCATCCACTCATCCCGATTGCACTCCAATGCAATCTCCAAAAAGACTTTGAACAGGTTCTCAGAGCCCCCGTTCCACCATGTCCAGCAGCCGCTGGCTCAGCAGGTCCAGCATCTGCTGGGGCGTGCCACGCAGCGGCCCGTCGATGGCGAGCAGCGCCATGCCATGCACCGTGGACCAGGCCAGGTATTCGGCGCCGGGGCGGCGTGCGGGCGGCAGGGCGCCAGCGGCCACCAGGTCGTCCAGCGCGGCGCTCAAGTGCTGGAAGGGGTTGAGCCCCGTGGCCCCGCCCATGGCGGGGTCTGGGTTTTGCTGCACCGTGAAGCGGCCACCGAAGGCGGTGCGAAAGAGCCCCGTCTCTGCGTGCGCAAACCGCAGGTAGCCCGCGCCCACGGCGCGCACCTTGGCATGGGCCTGCTCGGTGGGCGTGCCGGTGGTGGGCACCTGGGTCAGCTCGGCCTCCATGGACCGCGCGGCGGCGGCCACGGCAGCAGCGCGCACGGCACCCAGCAAGTCGTCCCGGTTGGCGAAATGGCGGTACGCCGCATTGGGCGCCACGCCCGCGCGGCGTGTGGCCTCGCGCAGCACCACCGCATCCGGGCCGCCCTGGCGCGCCAGTTCGATGCCTGCGTCCAGCAGCGCACGGTGCAGGTCGCCGTGGCGGTAGGTGGTGCGTGCGGTGGGTGCGCTGGAGCTGGCGGCTTTGTTGCGGGTGGTTACTGTCATGGACAACTTGGATGTGGACACTGTCCATTATCTTTGCTATGGTTTGTGGACGGTGTTCACAATTGTGCGCCGAAACCCCTCCCGTTCCGTCACCGTTCCCCAGGAGACCCTCATGAAAGTCGAGCCCTACCTGATGTTTGAAGGCCGCTGCGATGAAGCGCTGGACTTCTACCGCCGCGCGCTTGGCGCCGAAGTCACCATGCTCATGCGCTACAAGGACAATCCCGAGCCCGCCGCAGGCGAGGGCTGCGCCGACGGCAGTGGCCCGGGCCCCAAGCCCGACATGGTCATGCACGCAGCCTTCACCGTGGGGGAGACGCAGCTCATGGCGTCTGACGGCATGGGCTCGGGCCACGCCAACTTTCAGGGCATCTCGATGGCGCTGAGCCCTGCGAACGCGGCCGATGCGAAACGCTATTTCGATGCGCTGGCCGATGGCGGCAAGGTGCAGATGCCGCTGGGTAAGACGTTCTTCTCGCAGGCCTTTGGCATGGTGGCCGACCGCTTCGGCGTGCCATGGATGGTGGTGGCCCCCGAATGAGCGCGACGGCTCCCACCACCACTGATGCGGGCGCTGCGATGCTCGCCCTCTACGGCCACCCTTTTTCGTCCTATACCCAGAAGGTGCTGACCGCGCTGTACGAGAACGGGACGCCGTTTGAGCTGCGCAATCTGGACCCCGCAGAGCCCGTCAGCCATGCTGCCGACTGGTTGCGACGCTGGCCGTTGGCCAAGTTTCCGGTGCTGGTGGATGGTGACCACACGGTGGTGGAAAGCAGCATCGTGATCGAGCGCCTGCAGCTTGCGCACCCGGGGCCTGTGCCACTGATCCCGCAGGACCCCATGGCGGCGCTGGAGGTGCGGTTCATGGACCGCTTCTTTGACCTGCACGTGATGGCCCCCATGCAGCACGCGGTGAACGCCGCGTTGACCGGCGACCCCGAGCGCCGTGCAGAAGGCGTGGCCTGGGCGGCCGACAAGCTGGAAAAAGCCTATGCCTGGCTGGAGGGCGCTTGGGCAGGGCGGACCTGGGCGGCAGGCGACCACTTTTCGCTGGCCGACTGCGCCGCTGCGCCCTCGTTGTTCTATGCCGACTGGACGCACCCCATCGCTGCCACCTACCCGCAGTTGCGGGCCTATCGCGCCCGGCTGCTCGCGCGCCCCTCGTTTGCACGCGCGGTGGAGGGGGGGCGCCCGTACCGCCACTACTTTCCGCTCGGGGCGCCCGACCGCGACTGAGCGCCCGAAGGGGCGGCGTGCCACAGCGCTGCCATCCATCCCCCACCCAGGACAAGGAGCCACTTCCATGATGAATCCTGAACCCCACGCCATGCACCGCTGGCTGCAGCAGCTGCTGGGCGACTGGACTTGCGAGTCCTCGGCCGACATGGGGCCCGGCGAGCCGCCCGCACAAAGCCAGGGCACCGAGCATGTGCGTGCGCTTGGCGCCCTCTGGGTGCTGTGTGAAGGGGCTGGCGCCATGCCCGGCGGCGGGGGCGAGGCCCGCATGCTGATGACGCTGGGCTACGACCCGGACAAGAACGTATTCGTTGGCACCTGGGTGGGTTCGATGATGACCCATATGTGGGTGTACCGTGGCACGCTCGATGCGAACCAGAAGGTACTGACGCTGGAGACCGAAGGCCCCAGCTTCAAGAACGACGGCGCCACCACACGCTACCGGGACGTGATCACCCTCGTCGGCGTCAACGAGCGCACGCTCACCTCATTCGGCCAGCAGCCGGACGGCAGCTGGAAGCAGTTCATGCAAGCCAAGTACACGAGAACCCCCTGAGCCGCTGCGCGGCTTCCCCCTGGAGGGGGACGCACGCGGTGGACTGGCGGAGCCCGCTCCACGAGCGCACGGGCATTGCACTCCGCCAGTCGCAAGCGCAACGCGCGTGACACACTGCGCTGTCAATCTCTTCTGATTTCCACTGTCCCATGACCCTCCGCATCGAAGGCCGCGCACGCTGGCCCGCACTCATCCTGCTGTGCCTGGGCGAGCTGATGATCGTGCTCGACACCACCATCGTGAATGTCGCTTTGCCCAGCATCAAAGCCGACCTGGGCTTTACCGAAACCTCGCTGGTGTGGGTGGTCAACGCCTACATGCTCACCTTTGGCGGCTGCCTGCTGCTGGGCGGGCGGCTGGGCGATCTGTATGGCCACCGGCGGTTGTTTCTGGCGGGCATCACGCTGTTCACCATCGCATCGCTGGCCTGCGGGCTGGCCAATACGCAGGGGCTGCTGGTGGCGGCGCGCGCGGTGCAGGGCGTGGGCGGCGCGGTGGTGTCGGCCGTGGCGTTGTCGCTCATCATGAATCTGTTCACCGAGCCCGGCGAGCGTGCGCGCGCCATGGGTGTCTATGGTTTTGTGTGCGCCGGTGGCGGCAGCATTGGGGTGCTGCTGGGCGGGGTGCTCACCAGCGTGTTGAGCTGGCACTGGATCTTTCTGGTCAACATCCCCGTGGGCGTAGCCATCTACCTGGCCTGCCTGGCGCTGCTGCCGGGCGGCAAGGGGCAGGCCCACGGGCAGCGGCTGGATGTGGCGGGCGCCGTCACCATCACCACGTCGCTGATGCTGGCGGTGTACGCCATCGTCAACGGCAACGCGGCGGGGTGGACCTCGTTGCAGTCGCTGGGGCTGCTGGGGGCTGCTGCAGCGCTGCTGGCGGCGTTTTTGTTCATCGAGTCGCATGTGGCTGCGCCACTGGTGCCCCTGTCGCTGCTGCGCCTGCGCAACCTGGCCATCTCCAATGTGGTGGGCGTGCTGTGGGCGGCGTCGATGTTTGCGTGGTTCTTTCTGTCGGCGCTGTACATGCAGCTGGTGCTGGGCTACGACGCCATGCAGGTGGGCCTGGCGTTTTTGCCGTCCAACCTCATCATGGCGGGCTGCTCGCTGGGGCTGTCGGCCTGGGTGGTGATGCGTTTTGGCATTTGCCGCACGCTGGGCTGGGGGTTGCTGCTGGCGGCGGTGGGCCTGGCCTTGTTTGCGCTGGCGCCCACCGAGGGGCGGTTTGTCATCCATGTGCTGCCCGGCATGCTGCTGCTGGGCGTGGGGGCTGGCATTGCGCTCAACCCGCTGCTGCTGGCCGCCATGGGCGACGTGAAGCCCGAAGACTCGGGGCTGGCCTCGGGGGTAGTCAACACGGCGTTCATGATGGGCGGCGCGCTGGGCCTGGCCATTCTGGCCAGCCTGGCCGATGCGCGCACCGACCACCTGCGCCAAGCCGGGTCCAGCGTGCAGCAGGCGCTCAATGCGGGCTACCAGCTGGCGTTCTGGGTGTCGGCTCTGTGTTCGCTGGTGGCCGCCGCGCTGGGCGGCTTCGTTTTGCGGCCGGCATCGCCGCCGTCCGCCGCCGCGCCTTCCCACGCGGGTGCTGCGTGAGGAGATGGTTTGCTATCTAGTTGATAGCTGCTCAGGCATATTGCACTAGAGCATGCGGCTATTTTGGCTTGAAATGATGGCAAGCCTGTGTG
Source organism: Acidovorax benzenivorans (assembly GCF_028680575.1). Lineage (GTDB taxonomy): Bacteria > Pseudomonadota > Gammaproteobacteria > Burkholderiales > Burkholderiaceae_C > Acidovorax > Acidovorax benzenivorans. The sequence goes on from NZ_JAPCKI010000001.1 coordinate 638,592, forward strand.
CGTACGCTGTGCTGCACTGTCCTGCACGTCGCACCGCACTGTTCCACCCAGCGCACTTCTGAAAGCGGCCTCTGGCCTTATCTTTGGAGGGCGTGCTGCCCGATAGCCGGTGGCGCAAACCCAAGGAGTCCTTGATGTCGTCCTCCCCCACCGTGTCTTCGTCTGCCGCCAGCCTGCCCGTCGTGCAGGCCCAGGCGCTGGGTCCGCTGTGGCCCACGATGGACCCGTTCCTGTTCTGCGCCCACCATGACGACGCCTACCCCGCAGGCAATGGCGCGTTTGCGCCCGCCGTGTCGCTGGAGGGCCGCCAGATCGGCAGCGACTTCAGCCGCAAGGACGGCTGGAGCATGTACCACGGCGACACCGTGCCCGGTTTTCCCGGCCACCCGCACCGAGGCTTTGAAACCGTGACCCTGGTGCGCAAGGGTCTCATCGACCATGCCGACTCGCTGGGCGCCGCCGCGCGTTTTGGAGGGGGCGATGTGCAGTGGGTCACGGCGGGCAAGGGCATCCAGCACTCCGAGATGTTCCCGCTGCTCAACGCCGCCGAGCCCAATCCGCTGGAGCTCTTCCAGATCTGGCTGAACCTGCCCGCGCGCAACAAGATGGTGGCGCCGCACTTCACCATGCTGTGGAACGAGCGCATTCCGCGTCTGGTGCACCACGACGACGCAGGCCGTGCCACCACGGTGACGGTGGTGGCAGGTGCCTTGCCCGGCGCGCCCGCGCCGCTGGCGCCACCGCCCGAGTCCTGGGCCTCCCAGTCCGAGGGCGATGTGGCTATCTGGACGCTGCACATGGACCCCGGTGCGCAGTGGACGTTGCCCGCCGCGCAGGGCCAGGGCACGCGCCGCATGCTGTACTTCTTTGTGGGCGATAGCCTGCGCGTGGGACCGCAGGACGTAGGCCAACACGCCGCGCTGGAGCTGGTGGCCGGCCAGGACTGGCTGCTGACCAACACCGGCGCCACGCCGCTGGAATGCCTGCTGCTGCAAGGCCAGCCCATCGCCGAGCCCGTGGCGCAGTACGGCCCGTTTGTGATGAACACGCAGGCCGAGATCATGCAGGCCATGAACGACTACCGCCGCACCCAGTTCGGCGGCTGGCCCTGGCCCGACCAGGACCCGGTGCATGGCACCGAGGCGCGGCGTTTTGCGCGCTACCCCGGCCAGGCGCAGGAAGAGCGCCCGGCCGAGGCCCCGGCAGGCGCGTAAGTTTGCCCACAAAGCCCCCAGCGAGGCGCCCGGCAGTCATCGGGCGCCTCGTGGACAATCCGGGGTTTTGTTCTGACCCGCGCGGCGGCTGGCGGCCACCCCTGCCAGCCCCGCGCCGATTTTTCACCGCCTGAAAGCGCAAGCACCACCATGGCCACCACCATCATCAAAGACTCCGCCGTCACCATCACCTACAAGGTCACCACCCCCCAGGGAAAACCGCTGGATGCGGGCAACCTGTCGTACCTGCATGGCGGCTACGAGAACATCTTCCCCAAAGTCGAGGCCGCGCTCGAAGGCCAGGCCGTGGGCTTCAGCACCACGCTGCAGCTGGCGGTAGAAGACGCTTTTGGCGCACGCGATGAAAGCCTGGTGCGCACCATCCCCAAAAGCGAGTTCCCGCCCGGCGTGAAGGTCGGCGGCCAGCTGCAGGGCGTGGGCAACGACGGCCAACCCGCCGTGTTCAACGTGGTCAAGATCAAGGGCCCAGAGGTGCACCTGGATGGCAACCACCCGCTGGCAGGCCAGGCGTTGACCTTCAGCTGCAAGGTCACCGAAGTGCGCGCCGCCAGCCCCGAAGAAATTGCGCACCGCCATGTGCATGGTGCGCACGGTCATCACCATTGATGCCCAGGCCCGAGGCCGCTGAGGCCCCGGGTGGCGGGTGTTCCCCCGCCGGTTACAGCGCCTCCAGCACCGTGGCGATGCCCTGGCCACCACCAATACATTGGGTGGCCAGCGCATAGCGGCCCTTCTCGCGCTGCAGCAGCGCCGCAGCCTTGCCCGTGATGCGTGCGCCCGTGGCGCCCAGCGGGTGGCCAATGGCCAGGCCGCCTCCGTCAAGGTTCAGTGCCTCCTCGCGCAGGCCCAGTTCGCGGATACAGGCCAGGGCCTGCGATCCAAACGCTTCGTTGATTTCCACCACATCCAGATCGCTGGCCGACAACCCAGCGCGGGCCAGGGCCTTGCGTGTGGCGGGCACGGGGCCCATGCCCATGTACGCCGGGTCCACGCCCGCAGTGGCCATGGCGCGGATGCGCGCCAGCGGGGCAAGGCCGTGTCGCGCGGCATATGCGTCGGTGGTCACCAGCACGGCCACTGCGCCGTCGGTCAGGGGCGACGAGGTGCCTGCGGTCACCAACCCGTCTTCGCGGAAGGCGGGCCGCAGTGCGGCCAGTGCCTCCAGGGTGGTACCGGGGCGGATGCAGCCGTCCTGAACCACCTGGTCGCCCGACGCCAGGGTGATGGGCACGATCTCGTCCCGCAGCAACCCGGCCTCGCGCGCGGCCGCAGCCTTGTGGTGTGAAGACACGGCCAGGGCTTCCTGGTCCGTGCGGGTCACCCCGTATCGGTGGGCGACGTTCTCGGCCGTCTCACCCATGCTGATGTAGGCATCACTGTGCTCGTACAGCGTGGGGTGGGCCGAGAAGTTGAAACCGCCCTGCGGCACCATGGTCATGGACTCGACGCCGATGCACAGATACGCCTCGCCCAGGCCTGCCTCAATCTGCGCGGCAGCAATGTGGATGGCTGACATGGACGATCCGCAAAAGCGGTTCACCGTCATGCCACCTACTTCGTGTGGCAGACCCGCGAGCAGTGACACGATGCGTGCAATGTTGTTGCCCTGTGCCGCTTCAGGGTAGGCGCAACCGGCAATCACGTCTTCGAGCGTGGCGGGATCGATGCCAGTGCGCTGCAGCAGGCCCGTGACCACCTGTGCGGCCAGGGTGTCGGGCCGTACCTCGGCGAGCGCTCCCTTGCGAGCGAAGTGAAACGGAGATCGGGCGTAGGCAGAAATCAGTGCTTGCATGGTCAAACCTCGGGTGTGCGGTGGAAAGGGTCAGGCGTTGGGGGTGGCCGCGTAGCGCGGGGCCGGTTGACGCAGCGACAGGAAAGGCCCGAGCGCGCGGCGCGCGTCATCCAGCGCATGCCACTCGTGCACGGCTTCGAGCGATGGGATGGTCACGGCTTCGCCACGGTCCAGGCCAACGAGCGCAGCGTCCACCATGGCGTCCACGTCCATCAGCATGTCCTGCGGCAGGTGGCTGATGGGTGTGCCCGCGCGGTCCCAGATCTCGGTGCGTGTCGCACCCGGCATCACGGCCTGCACCCTGACGCCCATCGGGCCCAGCTCCTGCTGCAGCGACCGGGTGAGATTCAGCACATAGGCCTTGGTGCCGCTGTACGTGCCGCTGAACATCTCTGGCAGCAATGCCAAGACCGAGGCGATGTTGATCAGCGTGCCTGCCTTGCGCGCCGCAAAACCCTTGGCTGCCGCCGCAGCGAGCCGGGTGGGCGCCAGCACGTTGAGTGCCACCATGCGCTCTACGGCATCGATATCTGCGTCCAGCAGCGTCCCCGTCACCGCAATGCCCGCATTGTTGAGCAGCAGTGTGATGCTGGCGTCGCTGTGCAGGCGCTGCTCCACGCGGGCCAGGTCGCTGCGGTCGATCAGGTCGGCCTGCAGCACCTCGGTGCGTACCCCGGTCTCTTGCGTCAGGCGGTAGGCGAGTGCAGCCAGGCGCGTCGCGTCGCGGGCCACCAGGATCAAGTCGTAGCCACGCCGTGCCAGCCGATCGGCATACATGGCACCGATGCCAGACGAAGCGCCGGTGATGAGGGCGGTGCCCAGCGAGGGGCGCGAAGAATGGGTGGCTGCTGAGGCGGTCATGGAGTGGTCCCGAAAAGGTTTTTAGATGATGATCGTCACGTTTAAATTATATGACGATCATCATTTAAAATGTCAAGACAGTGTTTCAGGGCGGGCAGCCCTGGGGAGAAATCGGCAATGAAAGTCAGCAAGGAGCAGATGGCGGAAAACCGTGAGCGCATCCTCGATGCGGCTGCGCAGTTGTTCCGCGAAAAGGGTTTTGACGGTATTGGCGTGGCCGACCTCATGAAGAGTGCGGGGCTCACGCATGGCGGGTTTTATGGGCACTTTGCGTCCAAGGACGAGCTCATGGCGCAGGCCAGTGGACGGGCCCTGGAGCGGTTGCAGAGCGCGTGGGCGGCCATTGCGCGCGAGGCCACGGAGCGGGGGCAGGATCCGTTGGCCGCCATCGAGACCGCCTATCTTTCGCCCCGCCACCGTGATGCACCCGGGCAAGGCTGCCTGCTGGCCGCGCTGGGCGGCGATGCCGCGCGCCAGGGTACGGCCGTGCGCCAGGCCGTGACCGAGGGAGTGCGTGCCCAGGTGGAAGGACTGGCTACCCTGGCACCCGTCCGCACCAAGGCCGCGAGGCGCCAGCGCGCGCTGGCCGACTATGCCAGCCTGGTGGGCGCCATGGTGCTGGCGCGCGCGGTGGACGATGAAGCACTGTCGAACGAAATCCTGCACGCAACCGCAGTCTCGCTGCGCTTGCCGGAGCCGGCCTCGCGCTGAGGGCTCACGGCGTTTGCAACCCAGCGCGCGCGCTGCACCTTGCTCTGTTTATCAGCGTATCTCTGGGGTTGCCGCGCGGTGGCGTTACGTGCCATGGAGTGGAAAGTAAAAAAGCCCGCACTGCGGGCTTTTTGTTGTGGTTGTCTGGTGAATTATTTGGCCGCTTCAGGCTTGGCAGCGTCGGCTTTTTTCTCTGCCGTTGCCTTGGTCTTCTTGGCCTTTGCCTTCTTCTCTGCCTTCTTTTCTGCAGGGGCCGACGCGGTGGCGGTTGGCGTTACTGCGGGCTTGGCCTCGGCTTTGGCCGCAGGTGTGGCGGGCGCGGCCGGTGTGGCAGGGGTGGCGGGCATGGCCGATGTGGCAGGGGTCGCAGGCGTCGCGGCCTTCGCGGGAGTTGCTGGCGTTGCGGGGGCCGCAGGGGCTTGGGCAAACGATGCGGTCACAAAGAAACCGGCGAGCAGGGCAGCGAGGAGCTTGTTCATGAGAAATCCTTTCAGATCGGATACCCGCCCGACACAGCGTCGGACTTAGCTATGCAACGGCGCACGGATGCAGTGCGATGACAGCTTACGAAGTCATTGGCAACAAGGCGTTACCGCGCCCCAGTCCTCGGCCGTTCAACACCGGCTCCCTGGCCAGGTGCTCGCGTGCCCATTCCACAAAGGCGCGCACCTTTGCCGGAGCCCGCCGCCCTGCTGGGTACACGATGTGCACGGGCACGGGTGGCAGCTCGTGCTCGGCCAGCACGATGCGCAGCCGCCCGGCGCGCAGGCTGGCAGCTGCCTGGTAGGCGAGGCAACGGGTCAGGCCAATGCCGGCCTCTGCGGCGGCAATGTCTACCTCATTGCTGTTGCTGATCCATGTGAACTGCGGCTGGCCTGTGGCGCCGTCACGAAACTTCCAGGGTGCTGGAGCGCGTGCGTCGAAGGCGAAGCCGATGGCCCGGTGGCTGCTCAGGTCGGCCGGGTGGCGTGGCTTGCCGTGTTGCGTCAGGTACGCGGGTGACGCCACCACCAGGCGGCGCAGCGCGCCCACCTGCACGGCGGTGAGGCCCGAGTCGGGCAGTTGCGCGATGCGGATGGCCACGTCCATGCCTTCGTCCAGCAAGTGCACCAGCCGGTTGACGAACAGCGTGCGCACCTGCACGCGCGGTTGCACCTGCAGAAAGCCCTGCACGATGGGCGCCACATGCTGGATGCCGAACATCTGCGGCGCGGTGATGGACAGCAGGCCCTGCGCCTCGGCCTGTGCCCCGCTGGCGGCCTGCTCGGCCTCGTGCAGGTCGTTCAGGATGGGGCGGCAGTCTTGCAAAAAGCGCTCGCCAGCCTCGGTCAGCCGCACCATGCGCGTGCTGCGCTGGAACAGCAACACACCCAACCTGGCCTCCAGCGCCGCAATGGCGCGCGTGACGGCCGTGGCCGAGCAGCCCAGCCGCCGCCCCGCCACGGCAAAGCCGCCAGCATCGGCCACGGTCACAAAACAGCGCAGGGTGTCGAGATAGTCCATGCGCCAATTATTGCGAATGGCGCAATTATGAAAAGCGGTTGTTGGCTATTCACGGCGCAATTCGCAATAGCTATCGTTGAGCCATCTTTCACCCCCAACCACAGACGAGGTTTCTCGATGCTCCCCTCCACCCCGCTGCAGCTGTACCGCATGCCCATTTCGGGCCATTGCCATCGCGTTGAACTGATGTTGTCCCTGCTCGGTCTGCCCTGTGTGCTGATCGATGTGAACCTGCTGCGCGGCGAACACCAGCGCGCGGAGTTCCTGGCACTCAACCCGCTGGGCCAGGTGCCCGTGCTGGTGGACGCTGGCCAGGTGCTGAGCGACAGCAATGGCATTCTGGTTTACCTGGTGCAGCGCTATGCCCCCGGCAGTGCCTGGCTGCCGCAGGACGCCGTGGGGCAGGCGCAGTTGCAGCGCTGGTTCAGCCTGGCGGCGGGCTTTCTGGCGCCTGGTATCGGGGGGCCGCGCTTTGCGACGTTGACCGGCCGCGCCGTGAACGAGGTGGCGCAGGCCACCGGCAAGCGACTGCTTGCCTTCATGGAGGACGAGCTGCAGGGGCGGGCCTGGCTGCTCGGGGGCTCGGCGCCGAGCCTGGCCGATGTGGCCATGGTCAGCTACACCTCGCAGGCCCACCTGGCGGGGCTGCCGTTGGATGCGTACCCGCGCATTGCCGCCTGGGTGGCCCGCATGCAGGCCTTGCCGGGCTACCCGCTGCTGGCCGACCATCTGCCCACAGACGAGCAGGTGGAGGCGTGACAGCCACGGTACCCACTGCATCGATAACTGCGCCGGTGCCGCCAGAGGCTTTCCACCCCGGTGAGCAGGCCCTGCAGGCGCGCGTGGGCGTGCGCGAGCGGATGGCGGCGGTGGGTGCCATGGTGCTGCGCGACCACATGCCCGACCAGCACCGAGAGCTGTTTGAAAAGCTGCCCACCTTGCTGCTGGGTGCGCTGGATGAACAAGGCCAGCCGTGGGCCACGATGCTCGCGGGACCGCCCGGTTTTGTGCACACCCCCGATGGGCAGCACATGCAGATCGCCACGGCGCCGAGCCCTGCGGACCCGGTGCTGACGCAACTGACTCCCGGTGCGGCCGTGGGCGTGTTGGGGCTGGAACCCCACACGCGGCGGCGCAACCGCATGAACGGGCGGGTGACAGTGTTTGGCGGCCACGGCCTGGGCGTTCAGGTGGTGCAGAGCTTTGGCAACTGTCCCAAGTACATCCAGGCGCGCGAACCGGGCTTGCGCGCCGCGTTGGTCGCTCCAGGCCCGGTGCAGTGGCTGGGTGCCGAACTGGATGCCGCCGCCTTGGCGCGCGTGCAGCGCGCCGACACGCTGTTTATCGCCAGTGCCTCGGCGCCGCAACCCGGCGCCGGGCACAGCGAAGGCGTGGATGTGTCGCACCGGGGCGGAGAGCCGGGCTTTGTGCATGTGGCGCACACGGCTGGGGGTGTGGTGCTGAGCCTGCCGGATTACCCCGGCAACCAGTTCTTCAACACCCTGGGCAACCTCACCTTGCACCCGCTGGCCGGCTTGCTGGTGGTGGACTATGACGAGGGCGGTTTGCTCCACATCGCGGCGCAGGCGGAGGTGTTGTGGGACGACGTAGCGCGTGCGCCCTGGCCCGGTGCGCAGCGGGTGCTGCGCCTCACGGTGTTGCGTGCCCTGTGGCGGCCGCAGGTGCTGCCCTGGCGCTGGACACCGCCGGTGTCGGCCCCTCAGTTCAAGGTGATGCGCGAGGCGCCTTTGTGAGACGGATTTCCAACTTGGGACACTAGGGGCCGCACCACCGATGGGCAGCGAGCGAGGCGGTGGTGCCGCCCGACGCACATGAGGCGTCGTACTTGGCGGCGTCGGTCAGGATGGCGGTTTGGCCTGCAAATTCACCGGGTGAATTTGCAGTTTTTTTTGGGCGCCAGACATCAGCCTGGGCCCAAAAGGCATCCATGAAATGCTTCCAATTTGATAGCTGCTAGCGCATGATTCATATGCGCTAGAGGCCAAAAATGCTAAAAATCCCGACGTCTCGGCTCGAATTTACACAGTTTCCAGCGCCATGACAGCGGTCGCCGTGTTCGAGATCGGGATGTGATAGTTGCTGTGCACCCGACGCACGCCCGCGCTGGCAGTGGCCAAGGCGCCCCGCATGGCCACCCACATCAGCAGCTCCACGCCCTGGGTGCCGGTCTTTTCCACCAGCTCGTGCACGCTGAACTGCGTGATCCACTCAGGGTTGGTGCTCAGGCTCTCGATGAACTGCAGGTCAAACGCTTTGTTGATGAAGCCCGCGCGCTCGCCGTCGAGCTGGTGGCTGAGGCCGCCCGAGGCAATCACCGCCACCTTCTTGTCGCTGTTCCAGCTCTGGATCGCCTGGCCCACGGCCTTGCCCAGCGCATAACAGCGCTTGGCCGATGGCAGCGGAAACTGCACGGTGTTGATGCACACCGGCACCACCGTCACGGGGCAATCGCCCTCGGGCCAGAAGAGCTTGAGCGGCAGCGTGCAGGCGTGGTCCACCAGCATCTCCTGGCAGGTGGTCACGTCAAATTCCTGATCGATCAGCGTGTTGATGAGGTGCCACGACAAGTCCACCTCGCCTGGGAACGGTGGCAGCGTGGGGATGCCCCAGCCTTCATCGGCGTTGTTGTATTGGGCGGCAGCACCCACCGCAAAGGTGGGCATCTTGTCGAGGAAGAAGTTCAGGCCGTGGTCGTTGTAGAACATCACCACCACGTCGGGCTTTTTCTCGCCCAGCCATTGGCGGATGGGCGGAAAGCCGTCGAAGAAGGGCTTCCAGTAAGGCTCGTTCTGCAGGCCCTTGTGGATGGCGTTGCCAATGGCCGGAATGTGCGAAGTGCCGAGGCCGCCGATGAGTTGTGCCATGTGATGTCTCCTTATTTGCCCGCTGCGACCAGCATGGCCTTGAATTCGTCCTTGCTCATGCCCGTCTGCTGCGCGCCGATGTCCTGCATGTCCAGCTTGAAGATGCCCGCGAACTTGGCCAGGTAGTAGGCGTTGCCACCCGCAGCGATGAGCTGCAGCACGTTCTTGGCGCGGATGGCGGCGGCCTGCTGCTCGTTCAGGCCGTACTTGCGCATGTACGCCTCTTCGTCGGCCACAAAGGCCTTGCGGTTGGCCTCGTCGTTGAACGAAAAGCACATCTTGTTCAGGGCATAGCCCTTGCGGGCCTGGTCGCCATCGAACGGCGTGGTGCCGGGGATCGGGGGGTGTTTGGAAGGCATGGAAGTCTCCGGGTCTTGATCTGAGTCAGTCCGCAGTGTCGTGATGCCATTGCCAAAGATGAAGGGGGCAAAGATCATCGAATGCATGAGCAAATTCGATGGATCGGGCCTGGACGGCCACCTGCTGAAGCTGCTGCTGGCCGTGCTGGAGACGGGCAGCATCACGGCGGCGGCCGAGCGCCTGGGCGTCACCCAGTCGGCGGTGAGCCACCTGCTCGACAAGCTGCGCGCCATCACGGGCGACCCGCTGTTTGTGAAGCGCGGGCGCGGCATCGTGCCCACTGCGCGGGCCGAGGCGCTGGCCCAGCCCGCGCGCGACATGCTGCACCAGATGCAGTTGTTTGCCCAAGGGGCGGAGTTTGATCCAGCAGCGTGGCAGACCGAGCTGACCATTGCCGCCAACGACTTCCAGCGCGATTTGCTGCTGCCCGCCCTGGCTGCACGCCTGCGCAGCGCCGCACCGGGTGTCACGCTGCGCATCGTGCCCAGCGGCGCGCCCAGCGCCGAGCTGCTGCGCTCGGACGCCTGCCAGCTCGTCATCAGCCCCCGCCCGCCGGACGGCACCGACATCGTGCAAAAGCGTTTGTTTGAAGACCAGTACCGCGTGTTCTACGACGCCAGCGTGCGCAGCGCCCCCGCCACCGAGGCCGACTACCTGGCTGCCGACCATGCCACCGTGGCGTATGAGGCGCACCGGGGGCTGGACCTGGACCGCCAGCTGCTGGCCCGTGGCGTGCGCCGCCGCTTTGCCGTGCGTGTGCCGGGCTTTGCTGCGCTACCGGCGTTTGTGCGTGGCACGGCGCTGCTTACCACCGCCCCATCGCTACTGGCCCGCACGGCCCTGGCAAGCCTTGCCAGCGCGCCCGTACCGGTGGTGTGCCCGGCCATGCCGATGTACTTGATCTGGCATGCGCGGTATCAGCAGGACGCGGCGCATAGGTGGTTGAGGGGGGAGGTCGAAGGGGTGGTGGGGCCGGTGTTGTTGGAGGCCGCCTAGTGAGACTGGCAGGTGCTGCTTGAACCCGGTACCCAGGCGATTGCAAGTGGCTTGAGTACGATAGCGTCGGCTCCTCCAGAGCCCGTCACATCAAATTGGTCATGTACCTACTCAAATTTCTTTTCACTGCATTGGCGTGCCTGTCATTCACCTTGGCCGCTTATTGCTTTGCCCATATTCCCCTTATTAAAAAATCCACGGAGGGTGCCGTTGAGTTTCTGGAGCAACGTCAAATAGATACAACGCGTTTGGGTGAGCTGGACAAAGAGATGGTGAATGAAGCCTTGCGAACCATTCGGTACAACAGCCGCGTTTTGAGCAACGCTCACGCGAAAATTTGGTGGGCCAGCGTGTGTGGTTTCCTGATGATTGGCTTCATAAGCCTTGCCATGGTGTGGACTGCGGTCAAGAAAGGCCGAGTCGCTGACGCATTGGCGATGGCAGTTCCAGTGCCGCACACACATTCCGATATCCGCGAATGAGCCAACCGGCTGGCGGCGCTGCAGCCACCGCTCTCACTTTTCCTGGGGCCGGTCTCTTAGCAACGCCCCCCGCAACAGTCGCGTCGCCCGGTCCCGCAACCCCACCGGCGTGCCAGGCCGCACCGGGTGCTTGCGTGCTTCCACACAGGCCGCCAAAAAGTCATGGAGGATGGCCGTGTCGTCCAGCGTATTCGAGCCCTGCTTGTGGAACTCCGGGTGCCATTGCGTGGCCGCGATGTAGCCGCGCCCCGGTGCGGGTTTCAGGCGAATCGCCTCGGGCACGCCATCGGGTTCACTCAGTGCCTCGACCTCGAACTCGGGGGCCAGCCGTTTGATGCCCTGGTGGTGAATGCTGTTGACTCGCGCACGTGGCATGCTGGGGTACAGCTTGGCCAGGTGCGAGTCGGGCACGATCTGGATGTCGTGGAAATGCTGGTCGTAGGTGGTGGCGTTGCGGTGCTGCTGGGCACCGGGGTGCTGGGTCTCGATGTCCTGGTACAGCGCACCGCCAAAGGCCACGTTGATGAGTTGCAGGCCCCGGCACACACCAAAGATGGGCTTGCCCACCTGGGCAAAGGCCTTGACCACGGCCAGGTCGTACAGATCACGCACGCGGTCGCCCACCCACTCCTCGCGCAGGGGCTCCTCGCCGTAGTTGCCCGGCCACACGTCGGCGCCGCCGTGCATCACGATGCCGTCCAGCCACTCGGCGTAGTGGTCCAGCGTCACGTCGCCGCGCGCCGTCTCGCCCGTGGGGCACGGCACCATCACCACCATGGCACCGGCCGACATCAGCCAGTGGGCGATGGACTGCTCGACGTACTGCAGCGTCTTGCCGGTGAACAGGGGGCGCGCAGCGTCGGCATGTTGAAAGCAGGCGGACAGGCCGATCTTGAGGCGGGGGGTAGCGGGCATGTGGGAAAGCTCCAGGCAGCGCTTGGTGCGCGTGATCAGTGCAGTCGTGGAATGGAGGACTGACGCAGTTGTAGCACCGCGCCCCCATGGCGTCTGTAGGAAAGGGCCGTGCAGAGCGGCGCAGCACCGCCATGGTTGGCGGGCGCGCGCCATCTGTCACAACGTGCTACGAAATGTGGCTTTCTTCATGAAATGTGTCTGTATGCCCCTGGGGATCGGGCGAATTTTGTGGAGGTGCTCGCCATAATTTCGGCTCACCCGGCGCCAGGGAGGGGCGCCCGGTGGCGCGATGCCCCCTTCCCGGAAAGCAAAAAAATGTCCCATCCAAGATTCCGTTTGTCCGTGCTGGCCGCACTGGTTGCAGCGGCCTGCCCGCTGATGGCCCAGGCCACCGTGCCGGCCGGTGCTGCTGCCGAGATCATCAGCCTGCAAGGCACAGGCGACCAGCGCGCTGCTGCGGCAGCCGACTGGGGGCCTGCCCGCCTGGCCCAGGCCCTGGCCCAGGGCGACTTTGTGCGCACGCGCCAGGCCGCCAAGATGGCGCTGCTGTTTGCGGATGACACCCAGTTGCGCCTGCACCAGAACACGGTGCTGCAGGTCAAGGGCGTGGCCACTCCGGCGCAGCCGGTGACCACCTTGCTGCTCAATGCCGGCCGTGCGTGGACCCAGACCAAGCGCGCCGATGGCAGCCGCCTGAACCTGGAGACACCGGCCGCCACGGCGGCCATCCGGGGCACCGACTGGGACATCAGTGTGGAGGACGATGGCCGCACGCTGATCACCGTGTTGTCGGGCACGGTGGAGTTTTCCAACGCGCAGGGCTCGGTGTCGGTGGGCGCCAACGAAGCGGCGCTGGCCGAAGTGGGCAAGGCCCCGGTCAAGCTGGTGTTGAGCCAGCCGCGCGACCGCATTCAGTGGGTCAATGCATTGCGGGCCGACCCGGTGCATCACCTGTCTGCCGAGCCCGTGCCTGCGGCGCTGGCGCCCGTGCGGGATGCCCTGGCGGCGCGCGACCTGGCGGCGGCCCGCGCTGCGCTGGCGCAAGCGCGTACCACCGCAGCGCCTGCATGGGTGGAGGTGTTCGATGCGGCCGTGGCGCTGCAGGCGGGCGACCTGCTGGCCGCGCGCGGGTCGCTGGCGCGGCAGGTGGCTGGCGCTGACGCCGCGCCGCTGCCCGCGTGGCTCATGCAGTCCGACGTACAGCTCATGGAGGGCGAAGGGGCTGCGGCGGCCACCACGCTGCGCACTGCGCTGCAGCGCTGGCCTGCCCACCCGGCACTGGTGGCACAACTGGCGCGGGTGCAGATATTGAGCGACCGTGTGGACGAAGCCGTCGCCACCCTGGCCCCGGCGCAAGGCACGGCCCATGCCGACCTGGCGCTGGTGCGCGCCGAGCTGGCCCGGCGCCGGGGCGATGCGCCCGGCACGCTGGCCGCCTATGCCGAGGCCCAGACGCTGGCACCTGGCGATGCGCGCGCTTGGCAAGGCCTGGGCAGTGCACACGCCGAACGCGAAGACCCGCGCCCCGCCCGCGAGAACCTGCGACGCGCCCTGCAACTATCGCCGCAGTCGCCTGGCGCCTGGGGCGAGCTGGGCACGTTGGAGACCTTTGTGAACGAGTTCACCGAGGCGGGCCAGGCCTTTGCCACCGCGCTGGGCGACAACCCGGCGGACTATGTCGCACTCACCGGTCAGGGGCTGCTGCACCTCAAGCAGGGGCAGCCGGACGCCGCGCTGGATGCGTTCTTGCGGGCGGGCGTGATGGAGCCGCGTTATGCCCGCGCCAAGACCTGGACCGCCGTGGCCTACTACCAGCTGGGCCGCCACCAGGATGCGCTGACCACTTTGCAACAAGCCATCGTGCTGGACGACAAGGACCCGGTGCCCCACATGCTGCTCGCGCAGATCCACACCGATCTGTTCCAGCCCGGCGAAGCGGTGGAGGCCGCGCGCGCCGCCGTGGCGCGCATGCCTTACCTCAAGTCGCTCAACCAGGTGGCCAATGACCAGAAGGGCAGCGCCAACCTGGGCGCATCGCTGGCGTTCTTTGGCATGGAGGACTGGGCGCTGGAGATGGCGCAGCAGAGCTTCTATCCCTACTGGGGCGGCAGCCACCTGTTCATGGCCGACCGCTATGCGGGCGAGTTCAACAAGAACTCGGCGCTGTTCCAGGGCTTTCTGACCGACCCCATGGCCTTTGGCGCCAGCCAGCGGTATTCGTCACTGCTGCAGCAGCCGGGGGCGCACGGCGCGGTGGGCGTGACGCTGGACCGGGATCTTTACCGCATGCGCGCACCGGCGGTCACGCTCAACGGCATGGACAACACCCACGTGCCCGTGTCGTGGTTCTTCAAGGCGCAGTCGGCCCATGCGGCCGAATTTCCGTTCGACCTGCAAGTCAACAACTCGCCCGCCGTGCGCGGTGGCTATGGTGATGTACGTGCGCACGCTGTGACGGTGGGCGCCGGCATGCAGCCGACCGAACGCATCAACCTGTTTGCCTATGCGAACCACTTCGACATGCGCCTGGGCAGCCAGAACCTGTTCGAGACGGCCATGGACAACCAAAGCACCCAGGGCGCGCTGGGCATGTCCTACCGCTGGGGCCCCACCGAGCAGACCTGGATCAAGATCGGTCGCAGCGTGGAGCGCATCCTGCTGCAGCGCTATCCCACGTTGTACCTGGAGCCCCCGTTCATCAGCCTCATGGGAGTGAGCAGTCTGCCGAAGAAGCAGTTCAACGACCTGCAGCTGCGCCACACGGTAGACACCGCACCGGGAAGCCGCTGGAGCGTGGCGCTGGAGCATGTGCGTGAGCGCCAGAACAACCTGATCGCCGGGCAGGCGGCCGTGGCGGCGGAGATCCCCGGTGTGGGCACCTACCGGGACGATCTCTATGTGGCGGGCTACAACCATGTGGACCGGCGTTATACCGGCCTGACCCTGGCCACCACCCAGCGCCTGGACCCGGCACTGAGCCTGGACGCCACCCTGGGCCTGCAACAGATCCGCCACCGTGTGGACGGCCTGACCCAGAGCTATCTCGTGAACCTGGACCATCTCAGCGAAGTACAGGCACGCCGTGCTGACATGGAGCGGGTAGTCACGCCACGCGTGGGCCTGGTGTGGCAGCCCGCGTCGGGCACGACGGTGCGCATGGCTTACCAGGACTGGTTGCGGCCCTTGAGTGTCTCCACGCTCACCAGCGTGGAGACTGCAGGCATCCCCGTCGAGGACCGGCTTGTCGAAGCGGGCGGGCGCCACAAGCGCACCGTGGCCCAGGTGGGCATGGAAATCGGCGCCAACACCTTCGTGAGCCTGCGCGCCGACCACCTGCGGGTGCGCAACCCGGGCACCGTAGGTGTGGACCTGCGCACGCCCAGCCTGCCGTTCCTGGAGGAAATGCGCAACACCCAGATGGTGAACCTCTCCAACACCGACCTGCTGGAAGACACACCAACTTTTGACACGGGCACGCTCAAGACCCTGGGCGCAGGCGTCAACCACATGTTCAGCCGACGCTGGTCGGGCTATGCCAAATACCTCTACCAGGGCAGTGAAAGTCGCAGCTTCGATGCCGATGTCGCCCTGGGCCGTATCCCCTACATCCCGCGCCACACGGCCGTGCTGGGCGCCACCTGGGCCAGCCCGCACCGTCTGTACCTGAGCGGCCGGGCCGTGTACCGGTCCGAGCGTTTTGAAGACAAGGAAAACCTCACGCGCCTGGCGTCGGGCTGGGGTGTGGACCTGATGGGGTTCTGGGAATCGCAGGACAAGCGCTGGGTGGTCGGCGCAGCCGCGCTGAACCTGTGGGCGCCAAAGTCGGACCGCCGCAAGACCCGCTATGTCCTGGACGCCCGCTACCGGTTCTGACATGGCATCGTCCGCCGCTTGGCGTCGGCAGCAGTTCTATGCGCTGGCAGCCGGTGCGTTGGCGCTGCTGCTGGTTGGGGCCGCCACCTTCAGCCGTACCTGGCATGCCCTGGAGTACAAGACCTTCGATGTACTCACGGCTTGGACTGCGCCGCAGCGCTCTGCACTGCCCGTGGTGATTCTGGCGATTGACGAACCCACGTTCCAGGAGCTGCAACAGACCTGGCCGTTTCCGCGCAGCGTGCATGCGGCCCTGCTGGAGCGGCTGCGCGCAGACGGCGCCCTGGCCGTGGGGCTGGACATTGTTTTTGCCGACCCCACCACCGAGGCCGAAGACGCCGCGCTGGACCGCGCCATTGCCCATGCGGGGCAGGGCTTGCCCGTGGTGCTGGCCTCCACCCGCGAGAAGATCGACAGCGCCAACGCCGCGCTGTGGATGGACATCCAGCCGCTGCAGCGGTTTCTGGACGCTGGTGCCGATGCGGGTGATGCCGGGGTGGAGCCGGACGACGACTTCGTGGTGCGCCGCGCGCCCGTTGCGCGCGAGGGCTTTGCGCTGCGGCTGGCCCAGCGTGCGGCCGAGGCGCGGGGGCTGGCACCGGCGCTGCACCACTTCGACTGGATCGGCTACCGGGGCCCGCGCGGCACGTTGGACACCCGGTCTTACTACCAGGCGCTGGAGCCGGGCCTGCTGCCTGCGGGTTTCTTCAAAGGCAAGATCGTTCTGGTGGGGCGCTCGGCGCGCACCGCCACCGAGCTTTCGCACTCGCAGGCCGACCTGTTCAACTCGCCGTTTGGCACAGCAGGCGGTGAGCGGCTTTTTCCGGGGGTGGAGCTTCAAGCCACGCTGCTGGACAACTATCTCACCGGC
Source organism: Acidovorax benzenivorans (assembly GCF_028680575.1). Classification (GTDB taxonomy): domain Bacteria; phylum Pseudomonadota; class Gammaproteobacteria; order Burkholderiales; family Burkholderiaceae_C; genus Acidovorax; species Acidovorax benzenivorans. The sequence goes on from NZ_JAPCKI010000001.1 coordinate 655,076, forward strand.
GGCGGGCTGCGCAGCGTGTCGGACGCATGGACCCTGGCGATCACCGCGCTGCTGCTGCCGGTGCTGCTGTGGGCCAGCCGACGGCTGCACCCGGCGGGCGCGGCGGCGCTGACAGCGGGGCTGGTGGTGGCCATGGGGGCCGTGTCGTGGGGGTTGTTTGCCAGCCTTCGCCTGTGGTGGCCGCCGCTGTTGCCTGCGGTGGCTGCGGTGGCCATCTATGGGGCGGCCGCGTTGGTGGGCTATGCGGTGGCGCGGCAGCGTGCGCGGCAGACGCGGGCGATGTTTGCGCAGTACGTGCCACCCGCTGTGGTTGCGCGCCTCATTGCACAGCCCGAGCTGATGCGCCTGGGTGGCGAGGCACGCGAGGTCACGCTCATGTTCACCGACCTGGCCAACTTCACCACCTTGTCTGAACAGCTGAGTGCCGAGCAGACCGTGGACGTGCTCACCGGCTACTTCAACGCCATGACGCCCATCGTGCACGCCACGGGCGGCACGGTGGACAAGTTCATCGGCGACGCGGTGATGGCCTTTTGGGGCGCGCCGCTTTCCGACCCGCAACACGCCGAACACGCTGTGGCCGCTGCCATCGCCATGCAGCAGGCCATGCAGGCGCTGGTGGCCGACCTGCGTGCGCGCGGGCTGCCGCCCATCCACATGCGCATTGGTCTGCACACGGGGCGCGTGGTGGTGGGCAACGTGGGCTCGGACCAGCGCTTTTCGTACACCGCCATTGGCGACGCGGTGAACCTGGCTGCGCGGCTGGAGGGTGCCAACAAGGCGTTTGGCACCGGCATCCTGCTGTCGGCTGCCACCGCAGCGCAACTGCCGCCCACGGTGGCGTTGCGCGCGCTGGACGATGTGATCGTCAAAGGCAAGACCGAGCCCGTGCGCGTGTTCACACCCTGCGACGATGCGGTGGTGTGTGATGCCAGCCTGGCAGCGCTGACCGCCTTCCATGCGCGCGACTGGGCTGGGGCCGAGGCGCAGTTGACTACGGTGCTGCAGCTGCTGCCCAGGGACTTGGCTGCCACGCGCCTTCTGGCGCGTGTGATCGAAGCGCGGGCTCTTCCCACCGATGCGCCCTGGCAGCCCGCCGTGGCGCTAGACAAGCTGTGAACATCCTTTGACATGTATTTACCGGGGGTATGGACGCCGGTGCCATGATGGGGGCTTCGCAACTTCATCAGGAAGGACCCTCCCCATGCAAGTACAAGTCAACACAGACGACCACATCCACGGCGGCGAGTCACTGGCCCGCTGGATCACGGACGAGTGCAAGGGCCGGCTGTCCCGCTTTCAGGACCATGTGACGCGGCTGGAGGTGTTTCTCTCCGACCTGGATGCAGGCAAGTCCGGCGCCAATGACAAACGCTGCCGCATCGAGGCACGCGTCACGGGCCGCCAACCCATCACCGTGACTGATGAGGCCGACAAGATGGCCAACGCCTTCATCGGCGCGGCCGACAAGCTGGCCCGCGCCCTCGACGCCGACCTGGGCCGCGCCAAGGACCGCAACGGCCGCGACACCATCCGAGCGGCGGAGGCAGAAGAGTAGTTGGGGTGAAATTGGCTGCTGGCGCCCTATTTATATGCGTTAGTAGCTATTAATTCAGGAGTATTCAGAGGCGCTGCAGCCCAAAGGTTGCAGCGCCTCTTTAGCGCCTCTTGGTTTTGGGGCGTTTACAGATCCAGCACAAGCAGCTTGCTGCGCGCGCGCGAGCAGCAGGGCATGAACTGCTCATTGGCCGCCTTTTCCTCATCGGTCAGATACATGTCGCGGTGGTCCACCTCGCCCTCCAGCACGCGTGTGAGGCAAGTGCCACACACGCCCTGCTCGCACGAGGTCAGGATGTCGATGCCCTCCTTGCGCAGCGCCTCCACCACCGACACATCGGGCGCAATGGTGTAGACCTTGCCCGTGCTGGCAATGCGCACGTCAAAGCCCTGGTCGCCCGAGGTGTCCTGTGCGGGCGCGCCAAAGTATTCGAGGTGGATGTGGTCCTGCGCCCAGCCCAGGGCCTTGGCGGTGGTCACCACATGGTCGATGAAGCCTGCCGGTCCGCACACATACAGGCGCTTGTCGGGGCCAGGGTTGGCCAGCACGGCGGCGGCGTCCAGCTTCTGCTCGGGGGCGCCTGCATCAAAGTGAAAGTGGGCGTGGGGCGCAATGGCCGATGCGGCAATGTCGGCAGCAAACGCCGTGCGTTCGGCAGAGCGGGTGCAGTAGTGCAGTGCAAAGTCAGCGCCCGTGCGCGCCAGCCGGTCGGCCATACACAAGAGCGGCGTCACACCAATGCCGCCCGCCAGCAGCAGCGTGCGCTGTGCGGGGTGCAGCGCAAAGTGGTTGCGCGGGGTGCTGATGGTGATCACATCGCCCTCGTGCACGCTGTCATGCATGGCGACCGAGCCGCCGCGCGATGCCGCGTCGCGCAACACGGCGATGCGATAGCGGTGCGACTCGTGCGAGGCATTGCACAGCGAGTATTGGCGCACCAGGCCGTTGGGAAGGTGCACATCGATGTGCGAGCCAGCGCTGAACGGAGGCAATGCGGCACCGTCCAGCCGCGCCAGCTCATAGCTGGCGATGCCCTCGGCTTCGGTCTGCTTCTTGACGACGCGGACTTGCAGGGTTTCCTGCGCGGTCATGCGCTCACCGCCTGTGCTGCGGCAGGCGCGCGCTCGGCGGCCAGCAGGCGGTCCAGGATCTTGCGCGACTGCACGCCGCCCGCGTCGATGTTGAGCATGAGCAGCTTGCGGTCGGGGTAGCGTGTCAGGTTCTCTTGCTGCAGCTCCAGCATCTGCTGGTCTTCGGCAAAGATCTTGCCCTGGCCGTCACGGATCTGGGTGGTGAGCGACGGGTCCTGCGGCTTGAAGTTGCGCGCCATGCCCCAGAAGTAGTGGATCGACGTTTCCGTCTCGGGCGTGATGAAGTCCACCACGATGCTCGACGCTTTTTTGTCCGCTGGCGCGTCATAGCCGCCGTTGCCCGCCAGCGCCACGCCCACCTCGATCAGCACATGGCTGGGGGGGGCGAAGTGGCAGATCTGCCAGCGGTCCACCACCTGGTCGTCGGGCAGGCCGTTCATGCGCAGCGCCATCTTCCAGAACGGCGGGGCTTCAATGCCTTCCATGAAGCGGCTGGTGATCACCTCGTCGCCCTCCACGCGGGTCTTGCAGGGCACCTCGTCAATTTCCTTCTGGCCGATGCTGGTGGAGTGCACATAGGTCTCGTGCGTCAGGTCCATCAGGTTGTCGATCATCAGGCGGTAGTCACAGGCAATGTGGTACAGCCCGCCGCCGTAAGCCCATTCGGGGTTGTTGGCCCAGGGCAGGTGGTGGATGGTGGCGGGGTCGGCCTGTGCGGCGTCGCCGGGCCACACCCAGATGAAGCCATAGCGCTCCACCACCGGAAAGCTGCGTGCCTTGGGGAAGCCCTGCACGCGCTGGCCCGGCATGGACACCGACTTGCCCGTGCATTCCACGCGCAGGCCGTGGTAGCCGCACTGCAGCTGGCCCTCGCAAACGCTGCCCAGCGACAGCGGTGCGCCCCGGTGGGGGCAGAAGTCGTCCAGCGCGGCGACCTGGTCGGGGGCGGGGCGGTAGAACACGATCTTCTCGCCGCAGATGGTGCGGCCCAGGGGCTTGTCCGCGATCTCGTCGGGGGTGCAGGCTACGTACCAGGCGTTCTTGGGATACATGGTTGTCTCTCTCCGTGGGTGGATGGTGTCGTTGCAGGCTTGGTATACAGCCCGCTCGCAGATCTCAGGTGTGGTGCCGCAATTGTGTGAAAAAGACGGGTTTATGTATACATAAAAAAGGTATAAAACAGATATTTCACTCTGGCATATCTGGTAAGTTGTTGTTTTGTAAGTGGTTGGTATATTTTTGAGTGGATGCTATTTTGATTTGTGTATACATTGCGTTGACTGACTTGCACCCCATCGATTGCCGCACCGACCACCGCCGCCATGAACCCTCCCGAACCCCTGACCATTGCCCTGCCGGCCGAGGCTTTCGAAGCAGGAGCCTCGCAGGCCGTCAAGGCGCAGTTGCGCCTGCGCGAGATGATCCTGGCGGGTGAGTTGCCCGGCGGTGCCCGCATTGCCGAGCTGACCCTCGTCGAGAAGCTGGGGGTGTCGCGCACGCCCATCCGTGCCGCGCTGATGCGGCTGGAGCAGGAGGGCCTGCTGCACCGGCTGCCCGGCGGCGGTTACGCCGTGCGCACGTTTTCTGAAACCGATGTGGCCGATGCCATTGAGCTGCGCGGCACCATGGAAGGGCTGGCCGCCCGGCTGGCTGCCGAGCGTGGCGTGGCCCCTGCCCTGCTGGCCGAGGCCCATGCCTGCCTGGATGCCATCGATGCCACGCTGGCCCCGTCCATGCTGGATGACGAGGGGTTTTCGCGCTATGTGGAACTGAATGCGCGGTTTCACCTGCTGCTCAGTCGCATGGTGGGCAGCGATGTGGTGGCGCGCGAGCTGGACCGCGTCAAGGGCCTGCCGTTTGCGTCGCCCTCGGCGTTTGTGGTGGTGCAGACGCACTCTGCCCAGGCGCGCGACATGCTGGTGGTGGCACAAGACCAGCACCGCCAGGCGCTGGACGCCATCGAGCGGCGCGAAGGCGCGCGGGCCGAAGCCATCCTGCGGGAGCACTCGCGCATCACCCGGCGCAACCTACTGGCGGCTGTGCAGGCGTCGCAGGTGCAGGGCTTGCCCGGTGTACAGCTGATCCGCGAGCGGGCATAACGGCTGGCGCTTGGGCGTCGGTATCCTCGCCAGTTATTTCATTTGGCGATACCTGAATGCTTGAATTTGCGCTTGTGAAATAACCCAGCCCACGCCAAACTCCCGCCAGCATTTTCTGTATACAACGACTTTCCACAGGAGACAACGATGCAAAAACGCCACCTTCTTCGTGCCTCGGCTGCTGCCGCCATCGTGCTGTCCACCGGCCTGGCAGCTGTGCCCGCCGCCGCTCAGGACAACGTGTTCAAGATCGGCCTGATCCTGCCCATGACCGGCCAGCAAGCCACTACGGGCCGCCAGATCGAGGCCGCCGCGCGGCTCTACATGGCCCAGAACGGCGACATGGTGGGTGGCAAGAAGGTGCAGCTCATCATCAAGGACGACACCAGCCTGCCCGACGTGACCCGCCGCCTGGCCCAGGAACTGGTCGTCAACGAAAAGGTCAACGTGCTCGCGGGCATGGGCATCACTCCCTCGGCCATGGCCACCGCCCCGCTGGCCACGCAGTCCAAGACCCCCCTGGTGGTGATGGCCGCCGCCACCTCCAGCATCACCGAGGCATCGCCCTATGTGGTACGCACCAGCTTCACCTTGCCCCAGGTGTCGGTGGCCCTGGCCGATTGGGCGCCCAAGAATGGCATCAAGAAGGTCGTGACCCTGGTGAGCGACTACGGCCCAGGCATCGATGCGGAAAAGTATTTCAACCAGCGCCTCACGTTCAATGGCGGCCAGGTGACCGAAGCCCTGCGCGTGCCCCTGCGCAACCCTGACTTCGCCCCCTTCCTGCAGAAGGTGCGCGACGCCAAGCCCGACGCGCTGTTTGTCTTCGTGCCCTCGGGCGCGGGCGCTGCGGTGATGAAGCAGTTCCTGGAGCGTGGCATGGACAAGGCCGGCATCAAGCTCATCGGCACTGGCGACGTGACGGACGACGATCAACTCAACGACATGGGCGACGGCGCCCTGGGTGTGGTCACCTCGCACCACTACTCTGCCGCACACCCCTCGCCCATGAACAAGAAGTTTGTGGAAGCGTTCGAGAAGGCCAACAAGGGTCTGCGCCCCAACTTCATGGCCGTGGGTGGCTATGACGGCATGCGCGTGATCTACGAAGCGCTCAAGACAACCAAGGGTGCGGGCGGCGGTGACGCCCTGCTGGCCGCCATGAAGGGCCAGATCTTTGAAAGCCCGCGCGGCAAGGTGTTCATCGATGCGCAGACCCGCGACATCGTGCAGGACGTGTACCTGCGCAAGGTGGAGCGTGTGAACGGCCAGCTGTACAACGTGGAGTTCGACGTGATCAAGGACGTCAAGGACCCCGGCAAGACTAAATAAGCCCCCCTGAGCCGCTGCGCGGCGGGGCGGCCCTTGCGCGGCGGCCGCTGGTCTGGGCCGCGCCAGTATTTACGGGCAGGCTCCCTCTCGGTCCGTTCGGGCTGGGCCTGTCGAAACCGGGGGCCGCAGGTTGAACGTCCGGCTTTGGTGATTCGTCGCACTTCCACAGCCCTGAGCAGGGTGGTGCACTTTTGTCTTCAATGAAGTGATTTCATGCTGACCATTCTTTTCGACGGCGTTGCCTACGGCATGCTGCTGTTCATCCTGGCAGTCGGCCTGGCCGTGACCATGGGGCTGATGAACTTCATCAACCTGGCGCACGGGGCCTTTGCCATGGCGGGGGGCTACATCACCGTGCTGCTCATGCAGCGGCTGGATGTGCCCTTCCTCGTTTGCCTGCCCATTGCCTTTGTGGGCACGGCCCTGCTGGGTGGTGCGCTGGAGCGCACGCTGTACCGGCCGCTGTACCACAAGGCCCACCTGGACCAGGTGCTGTTCTCCATCGGCCTGGTGTTCATGGCCGTGGCCAGCGTGGACTATTTCGTGGGCTCCACGCAGCAGATCATGCAGCTGCCTGAATGGCTCAAGGGTCGCACCGAAATCGGCAGCGGTGCCCTCATGCTGGGCATGGGGCACTACCGGTTGTTCATCATCGCGGTGTGCGCTGCGCTCACCGTGGGCCTGCAGTATGTGCTCACCAAAACCCGCTTCGGCAGCCGCCTGCGCGCCAGTGTGGATGACCAGCGCGTGGCCGCTGGCATGGGCATCAACGTGAACATCGTGTTTTTGTCCACCTTCGCTTTCGGGTCCGGCCTCGCTGGCCTGGGCGGTGCGCTGGGCGCGGAGGTGCTGGGTCTCGACCCGAGCTTTCCGCTCAAGTTCATGATCTACTTTTTGATCGTGGTGGCGGTGGGCGGCACCTCGTCCATCACCGGCCCGCTGCTGGCCGCGCTGCTGCTCGGCATTGCCGACGTGGCAGGCAAGTACTACATCCCCAAGCTGGGCGCCTTCATTGTGTACAGCCTCATGATCCTGATCCTCATCTGGCGCCCCCAGGGCCTCTTTGTGCGCAAGGGGGGCAAGTGATGTCAAACCTGCAAAACACCTTGCTGCAGGCCCGGCGCTTTCGCTGGTGGGAGCCCGTGCTGTGGCTGCTGGCCTTTGCCGCGCCGCTGGCGCTGCCGAGCCACGCACTCATCATCAACGAGATCGCCATCGTGGCGCTGTTCGCGATTTCGCTGGACCTCATCCTGGGCTACACCGGCATCGTCTCGCTGGGCCATGCGGCTTTCTTCGGGCTGGGCGGCTATGCCGCCGCGCTGTTTGCCAAGCATGTGATGCCCGACCCGCTGGTGGGCCTGGCGGTGGGCATGGGCGCGGCCACGGTGCTGGGGGCTGTGGCCTCGCTCACCATCATGCGCGGCACCGACCTCACCCGCCTCATGGTCACGCTGGGCGTGGGCCTGGTGATGCTGGAGCTGGCCAACAAGCTCGACTGGCTGACCGGCGGCGCAGACGGCCTGCAGGGCGTAGTGCTGGGCCCCGTGCTCGGCCAGTTTGAATTCGACCTGTATGGCCGCACGGCCGCGTGGTATTCGCTCACGGTGCTGCTGGTGTTGTTTCTGCTGGCGCGCCGCATCGTGCAGTCGCCCTTTGGTGCCACGCTCAAGGCCATCCGCGACAACCGGCTGCGCGCCATGGCCATCGGCATCCCGGTCACGGCCAAGCTCGCGCAGGTGTACACCCTGGCAGCTGCGCTGGCCGGGGCTGCGGGCGCGCTGCTCACGCAGACCACGGGTTTTGCTTCGCTCGACCTGTTCGAGTTCCACCGCTCGGCCGACGTGATGCTGATCCTCGTGATCGGCGGCGTGGGCTGGCTGTACGGCGGCATCCTGGGGGCCATTGGCTTCAAGCTGCTGCAGGACGTGATCTCGTCTATCACGCCGCAGTACTGGACGTTCTGGGTCGGCCTGTTCCTCGTTGTACTGGTGCTGGTGGGGCGCGACCGCCTGTTCCGCCCCTGGAGCTGGTTTGGCACCGGCCGCAAGGCCGGTGCTGCCTCCAACACGGGAGGCCACTGACATGAACACCACCTCCTCCAACACGTCCAACACCGTGCTCTCGGCCCAAGGACTGGTCAAGCGTTTTGGCGGCATCACGGCCACCAACAACGTCACGCTCAACTTGCAAAAGGGCGCACGCCATGCGCTCATCGGCCCCAACGGCGCGGGCAAGACCACGCTCATCAACCTGTTGACCGGTGTGCTGGAGCCCACTGAAGGCTCCATCACGCTCGAAGGCCAGGACATCACGCGCCTGGCGCCGCACCAGCGTGTGCAGCGCGGCATGGTGCGCACGTTCCAGATCAACCAGCTGTTCGACACCCTCACGCCGCTGGAGACACTGGCGCTCACCGTGTCGCAGCAGCAGGGCCTGGGTGGCAAATGGTGGCAGCCGCTGGGTGCACGCAAGGCCGTCAACGAGCGCTGCGAGCAACTGCTGGAGCAGTTCCACCTGACCTCGGTGATGGCCGAGGAAACGCGCGTGCTGGCTTATGGCAAACGCCGCCTGCTGGAGATAGCCATTGCGCTGGCCTGCGAGCCACGCGTGTTGCTGCTCGACGAGCCCGTGGCCGGCGTGCCTGCTGGCGAGCGTGAGGAACTGCTGCAGACCGTGGCAGCCTTGCCCGCCGATGTGTCGGTGCTTTTGATCGAACACGATATGGACCTGGTTTTCAGCTTTGCCAACCGCATGACGGTGCTGGTCAACGGCACCGTGCTCACCGAGGGCGACCCGGACACCATTGCCAACGATGCGCAGGTGAAGGCGGTGTATCTGGGGCATGGGGAGGACGCCCATGTCTAAGACAGAACTCCTGCGCATCGAAGGCCTGAGCGCAGGCTACGGCGAAGCCGTGGTGCTGCAAGGCATCTCACTGGCCCTGCCCGAAGGTGACACGCTGGCCCTGCTGGGCCGCAACGGAACCGGCAAGACCACGCTCATCAACACGCTGGCCGGTGCCACACGCCAGCATGCGGGCACGGTGACCCTGGGTGGCGTGGCGCTGCACAAGCTGCCTCCGCATGAGCGTGCTGCGGCGGGCATCGGCTGGGTGCCGCAAGAGCGCAACATCTTCAAGTCGCTCACCGTGCACGAGAACCTCACGGCCGTGGCGCGCCCGGGCCGTAAAGGCTCGACCGCGCGGCAGTGGACGCCTGAGCGCGTGTATGAGATGTTCCCGCGCCTGGCCGAGCGCAAGACCAACCTGGGCACGCAGCTCTCCGGTGGCGAGCAGCAGATGCTGGCCGTGGGCCGCGCGCTGGTGCTCAATCCGCGCCTGCTGCTGCTCGACGAGCCGCTCGAAGGCCTGGCGCCCATCATTGTGGAAGAGCTGCTGCGCGCCATCCGCCGCATCACCCGCGAAGAGGGCCTCTCGGCCATCATCGTGGAGCAACACCCGCAGGCCATCCTGGCCATCTCGGACCGCGCTGCGGTGCTGGATCGGGGCACGGTGGTGCACACCGGCACCGCTGCCGAGCTGAGCGCGCAGCCCGAGCTGCTGGACCGCCTGCTGGGCGTGGCGCGGTAAACACGGGCGCTACTGCCATGCACACCGTGCACCGCAGAACCCTCCTGGCCTGGCTGGCGGCGCCCCTGGGCGGTGCGGCCAGCGCGCAGGCGGCTTTTCCATCACGCCCGCTGCGCATCGTTGTGCCCAATGCGGCGGGCGGAGCGGCCGACATCACGGCGCGTACGGTGGGCCAGAAGATTGCCGGCCCGCTGGGGCAAAGCGTGGTCATTGAAAACAAGCCCAGCGCCGGCGGTGTGGTGGCGGGTGACCTGGTGGCACGCGCCGAGCCTGACGGCCACACGCTGCTGTTGGTGAGCAGCGGCACGGCGGTGAGCGCGGCGCTGTTCCAGTCGCTGCCGTTCGACACGCTCAAGGACTTTGCGCCCGTCTCGCTGCTGGCCACGTTCGACCTGGCCGTGGTGGTGAAGGAGGGCGGGCGCTTTGCCACCCTGGCCGAGCTGCTGGCTTACGGCCGCGCTCACCCAGGCAAGCTCAACATCGGCACGCCGCAGATCGGCACCACACAGAACTTGGCGGCCGAGCTGTTCAAGGTGACGGCGGGCATCGACGCACAGGTCGTTCCTTTCAACGGCACGCCGCCCGTCATCACGGCGCTGCGGGGCGGCGAGATCGATGTGATGATCGACATCCTCGGAGGCCTCATGCCGCAGATCGGCGCCAAGGCCTTGCGGCCGCTGGCCGTGATGGGCGCGCAGCGGGCACCGCAGCTGCCCGATGTGCCCACGGTGCGCGAAAGCGGGGGCTCGCTGTCGGGCTTTAACGTCACGTCGTGGAACGGCCTGGCCGTGCCCGCCAAGACACCCGCTGCCGTGGTGGAGCGCCTCTCGCGCGAGGTGCAGGCCGCGTTGGCCCAGCCTGATGTGAAAAAGCGCCTGCTGGAGCTGAACCTCAATGCCCAGGGCAGCACCCCCGCCCAGCTGGGCGAGCACCTGGCGGCCGATGTACGCCGCTGGAGCGATGTGATCGCCCGGGCCAAGATCGCGCGGCAGTGACGGGCGCCGCGCGGCGGCTTCTTTGACCGAAAGGCAAACCGAATGAACATCACACACATCGGCCTCGTCGGCTACGGCGAGGTGGGCAAGATCTTCAGTGCGGGCTTGCGGGTTCAACCCGGCGTGGCTTCTGTCGCTGCCTGGGACCTGAAGCTGGCCGACACCGCGCAACGCGACGCCATCCAGAAGCATGCCGCGCAAGCGGGTGTGGTGGCGGTGGATTCGATGCGGGCACTGTGCGCGCGCTGCGATTGCGTCATCTCGGCCGTCACCGCGTCCAACACGCTCGCCGTGGCGCAGGAGGCTGCGCTGCACATCCGTCCCGGCACCGTGTTCCTGGACCTGAACTCCGCATCGCCCGGCACCAAGCAACAGGCCGCTGCGCTCGTCGAGGCGCGCGGCGCGCACTATGTCGAGGCGGGCGTGATGACCTCGGTGCCTCCCTACGGTATCCGCGTGCCCATGCTGCTGGGCGGCGCGCAGGCCACCGCGCTGGCCGCTGTGCTGACCGGCTGGGGCATGGATGCCAAACCCGTGAGCGAGCAACTGGGCGTGGCCAGTGCCATCAAGATGTGCCGCAGCATCATGATCAAGGGCCTGGAGGCTCTGGTGATTGAGAGCTACGCCACCGCCCGCCACTATGGCGTGGAAGACCATGTGCTGCCCACACTGGCCGAGACCTTCCCGTCCATCGACTGGCACGAACAGGGCCGTTACTTCTTCAGCCGTGTGGTGCAACACGGCCAGCGCCGCGCCGAGGAAATGCGCGAGTCGGCCCGCACCGTGAGCGAAGCAGATATGGAGCCTGTGATGACATCGGCCATCGCTGCCAAGCAGCAGTGGGTGGCCGACCTGGCGCGCGAAGGCGCCTTTCAAGGGCTGCCCAAGGACGCACGCTGGCAGGACTATGCGGACCGGCTGCTGGGCAGTTTGCCCTCCCCACCCGCGAAGGACTAAGCCCTGCGAATCGCTGTGAGCCCATGAAACTGGCGCGGCGCAATGCCAGTGGCGCCGAGCAAGGGCCGCCCCGCAGCGAGGGCGCCGTCCCCCTTCGGGGGGATGCCGCGCAGCGGCTCAGGGGGGGGACTTGTAAAGCGCTTGCAGGGTGCTGCGAATCAGCTCCGCCATCGCCTGCTGCGTGAGCGTGGCCGGGCGCTGCGAGCTCACGGCCATGAACAGCTTGCTGCGCAGACGGGTGCTGCCGCCTTCCTCCTCACCATCCCCATCGCTGCCTGCACCGTGGATGGGCCGGGTGCTGAACACCTCGGATTTGCCCGAGGTGGTGACCGCATTCATGGGCAGCACGGCACACCCCGCGCCATCGGCCACCAGGTCCAGGATGGCGGCCACACCGTCGATCTCCAGGCTGATCTGCGGGCGCTTGCCGCGTGCGGCCAGTTCAGACTCCACCAGCATGCGGATCGAGTTGGGGCGCGTGGGGATCACCAGCGGAAAGCGCGGCAGCTCATCCAGCGGCAGGGGCGTGCGGGCCAGGGCATCGGCCTCTGCCTCACTCTGGCCCACGGTGCGGCGCTGCACCAGAAACAGGTCTTCCTCCAGCAGCGCCGTGGTCTCGATGCCCGGCGCGGGCGTGGTGTTGTAGAGCAGCGCAATGTCGAGCAGGCCGGTGGTCAGCGACTCGCGCATGGCCACCGACAGCCCTTCGCTGATGGCCAGCGCCGCGTCAGGCATCTTCACGCGGAAGGCGCGGGTCAGCGGCACCGTCAGCACTTTGGCAATGCTGGGCGGCAGGCCGATGGCCACACGCCCGGCGAGGGCGCCGCGCACGCGGCCCAGCTCCTCACGCGCGCGTTCCACCTGGTGCAGGATGCCGCGCCCGTGCTCCAGCAGCAGCTTGCCCGCCTCGGTGGGCGTGGCGCCCCGGCCATTGCGCACCAGCAGGTTCTGGCGCAGCTCCACCTCCAGCAGGCGCACCTGGCGGCTCAGCGCGGGCTGGGCAATGTCCAGCACCACCGAGGCGCGGGTAAAGCTGCCCAGCTCGGCCACCCGCACAAAGTATTCGATCTGCTTCAGGTCCATGGGCAAGGCTCTCTGCTATAGCTGTGGGTCAACGATCACGGAATGATATATCTGGTAGTGCCGGTGCCGCCTTCATGTTTGGGCCGCCGCTGCCCACAATCGGCGGCATGTATACAACTGCACGCACCGCCTGGGCCATCCGCAGCCCGGCAGGAGACAACGCATGACGGCGCCTGTGATCCGAGGCATTTCTTCCATGGCTACGCGCCAGGTGTTGGCCGACCTAGTGGCCGGTTTTGCGCAGCAGTCGGGCACGCAGGCCGCCATCGAATCGGTGGGCGGTGTGGACGCCGCCAAGCGCGTGGCCACCGGTGAGGCGTTCGACGTGGTCATCCTTGCGTCCGACGCCATCGACAAGCTTTTGGCTGCGGGCCACCTGCTGCCTGGCAGCAAGGTGGACTGGGTGCACTCCGGCGTGGCCGTGGCCGTGCCTGCAAGCGCTCCGCTGCCGGACATCAGCACCGAAGACGCCGTGCGCCAAGCCGTGCTGGCCGCGTCCAGTATCAGCCTGTCCACCGGCCCCAGCGGCGTGGCGCTGGCCAAACTGTTCGAGCGCTGGGGCATTGCCGACCAGATCGCCCCCCGCATGGTGCAGGCGCCCCCCGGCGTGCCCGTGGGCTCGCTGGTGGCCAAGGGCGAGGTGGCGCTGGGCTTTCAGCAATTGAGCGAGCTGCTGCATGTGCAGGGCATCGCCATCGTGGGCCCGCTGCCACCGGCCATCCAGATCACCACCACGTTTTCAGCAGGCATCAGCACGTTGTCGCAGCAGGTGGATGCAGCGCGTGCGCTGCTGGCCTACCTGGCCTCCCCCGCCGCAGAAGACGCCAAACGCAAGCAAGGCATGGAGCCTGCCTGACCGATCACAAGAACACCTTCCAGGAGCACCAACACATGAGCCTCATCATCGACTGCCACGGCCACTACACCACGGCCCCCAAGGCGCTGGAGAACTGGCGCAATGCGCAGATCGCCGGTATCAAAGACCCGGCGGCCATGCCCAAAGTGGCAGACCTGCACATCAGCGACGACGAACTGCGCGAGTCCATCGAGACCAACCAGCTCAAGCTGATGAAAGAGCGCGGCAGCGACATCACGCTGTTCAGCCCGCGCGCGAGTTTCATGGCCCACCACATTGGCGACTTCAACGTGTCCAGCACCTGGGCCGCCATCTGCAACGAGCTGTGCTACCGCGTCTCCACCCTGTTCCCTGACCACTTCGTGCCCGTGGCCATGCTGCCGCAGTCGCCCGGTGTCGATCCCGCCACCTGCATCCCCGAGCTGGAAAAGTGCGTGAAGGAATACGGCGCCGTGGGCATCAACCTCAACCCAGACCCCTCTGGCGGCCACTGGACCAGCCCCCCGCTAACCGACAAACACTGGTACCCCATCTACGAAAAGATGGTGGAGTACGACCTGCCCGCCATGATCCACGTGAGCACCAGCTGCAACGCGTGCTTTCACACCACCGGCGCGCATTACCTGAACGCCGACACCACGGCCTTCATGCAGCTCATCCAGGGCGATCTGTTCAAGGACTTCCCCACGCTCAAGTTCCTGATTCCGCACGGTGGCGGTGCGGTGCCCTACCACTGGGGCCGCTTCCGCGGCCTGGCGCAGGAGATGAAAAAGCCTCTGCTGGACGAGCATGTGATGAACAACGTGTTCTTCGACACCTGCGTGTACCACCAGCCCGGCATCGACCTGCTCAACACCGTGATCCCGGTGAAGAACGTGCTGTTTGCCAGCGAAATGATCGGCGCGGTGCGCGGTATCGACCCCACCACCGGCAACTACTACGACGACACCAAGCGCTACATCGAGGCCTCCACCATCCTGAGTGCGCAAGACAAGCACCAGATCTACGAAGCCAACACGCGCCGTGTGTTTTCTCGACTCGATTCACGCCTGAAGGCAAAGGGGCTCTGACATGTTTGAACTTGGCGTTGTCTACCGCAACATCACCCGCGCCGACCGCGCAGCTGCCGACGGTCTGGCCGCCCTCGGCTCGGCCACTGTGCACGAGGCCATGGGCCGCGTGGGCCTGCTCAAGCCCTATATGCGCCCCATCTACGGCGGCCAGCAGGTCAGTGGCACGGCGGTTACCGTGCTGCTGCAGCCGGGCGACAACTGGATGATGCATGTGGCGGCCGAGCAGATTCAGCCCGGCGACATCGTGGTGGCAGCCGTCACTTCGGAGTGCACCGACGGCTACTTTGGCGACCTGCTGGCCACGTCCTTCCAGGCGCGTGGCGCCCGTGCGCTCATCATCGACGCCGGTGTGCGCGACGTGAAGACGCTGCAGGAGATGAACTTCCCCGTGTGGAGCCGCGCCATCAGCAGCAAGGGCACCATCAAGGCCACGCTGGGCTCGGTCAACATCCCCGTGGTGTGCGCCGGTGCACTCGTCACGCCGGGCGACGTGATCGTGGCCGACGACGACGGTGTGGTGTGCGTGCCCGCCGCCCGCGCGGTGGAGACCCTGGCTGCCGCCCAAAAGCGCGAGAGCTTTGAAGGCGAAAAACGCGCCAAGCTGGCCAGCGGCGTGCTGGGCCTGGATATGTACAACATGCGCCCCGGCCTGGAGAAGGCGGGCCTCAAGTACATCGATTGAACACAAGTTTCAAGTGTTTTTGGCCTCTGGCGCATATCTATAAAGCGCTGGTAGCTATTATTTGCATAGCAAGGTAGTCGCCCATGTCTGAGTTCACTAAAACCCCCGGCTGGCTGGACTGGTACACCGGCCCCAGCAAGCCCCGCTTTCAGGTGCCCGCAGGCGCTGTCGATGCCCACTGTCACGTGTTTGGCCCCGGTGCCGAGTTCCCCTACGCCCCCGAGCGCAAGTACACGCCCTGCGACGCCAGCAAGGCGCAGCTGTACGCGCTGCGCGACCACCTGGGCTTTGCGCGCAATGTGGTGGTGCAGGCCACCTGCCACGGTGCGGACAACCGCGCCATGGTCGATGCGCTGGTGCACTCCGGCGGCAAGGCGCGCGGCGTGGCCACCGTCAAGCGCTCGGTCACCGATGAAGAGCTGCAGGCCATGCACGACGCTGGTGTGCGCGGCGTACGCTTCAACTTCGTCAAGCGCCTGGTGGACTTCACGCCCAAGGACGAGCTGATGGAGATTGCCGCGCGCATCCACAAGCTGGGCTGGCATGTGGTCATCTACTTCGAGGCGGTAGACCTGCCCGAGCTGTGGGACTTCTTCACCGCACTGCCCACCACCGTGGTGGTGGACCACATGGGCCGCCCCGATGTGAACAAGCCCGTGGACGGACCAGAGTTTGAGCTGTTCCTCAAGTTCATGCGCCAGCACCCCAACGTGTGGAGCAAGGTGAGCTGCCCAGAGCGCCTCTCTGTGACCGGCCCCAAGGCGCTGAACGGTGAGCAGAACGCCTACACCGACGTGATCCCGTTCGCCCGCCGGGTGGTGCAAGAGTTCCCCGACCGCGTGCTGTGGGGCACCGACTGGCCGCACCCCAACCTCAAGGACCACATGCCTGACGATGGCCTGCTGGTGGACTTCATCCCGCACATTGCAACGACACCGGAGCTGCAAAAGAAACTGCTGGTGGACAACCCCATGCGCCTGTACTGGCCCGAAGAAGTCACCGTGGAGGACTGACACCATGTCTCTCGATAAACCCTACCTCGACGTGCCCGGCACGACCATCTTCGACGCCGAGCAAAGCCGCAAGGGCTACTGGCTCAACCAGTTCTGCATGAGCCTGATGAAGGCCGAGAACCGCGTCCGCTTCAAGGCCAACGAACGCGCCTATCTGGACGAGTGGGCGATGACCGAAGAGCAGAAACAGGCCGTGCTGGCGCGCGACCTGAACTGGTGCATTCGCCTGGGCGGCAACATCTACTTTCTGGCCAAGATCGGCTCCACCGACGGCAAGAGCTTTCAGCAGATGGCGGGCAGCATGACCGGCATGACCGAAGAGGAATACCGCAACATGATGATCAACGGCGGCCGCTCGGCCAACGGCAATCGCGTGATTGGTGAAGACGGCGACGCGCAGGCGCACCGCCAACCGCAAGGTAGCGCGGGCAAGAAAGGAATTTGACAATGGCCAAAATCACCGCCTCCGTGTTCACCTCGCACGTGCCTGCCATTGGCGCGGCCATGGACTTGGGCAAGACCCACGAAGACTATTGGAAGCCCGTGTTCGCGGGCTACGATTTTGGCAAGCAGTGGATCAAGGACCACAAGCCTGACGTGATCTTCCTGGTCTACAACGACCACGCCACGGCCTTCAGCCTGGACCTGATCCCCACGTTCGCCATCGGCACCGCCGCCGACTACGAAGTGGCCGACGAGGGCTTTGGCCCGCGCCCCGTGCCCAAGGTCATCGGCCACCCCGACCTGGCCGCACACATTGCGCAGTCGGTCATCCAGCAGGACTTTGACCTCACCATCGTCAACAAGATGGCGGTGGACCACGGTCTTACCGTACCCCTGTCGCTGATGTTTGGCGAGCAAGACCCCGTCAAGGGCGCATGGCCCTGCCCGGTGATCCCGTTTGCCGTGAACGTGGTGCAGTACCCCGTGCCCAGTGGCCGCCGCTGCTACAACCTGGGCCAGGCCATCCGCAAGGCGGTAGAGAGCTACGACGAAGACCTGAACGTGCACATCTGGGGCACGGGCGGCATGAGCCACCAGCTGCAGGGCCCGCGCGCTGGCCTTATCAACAAAGAGTTTGACAACGCTTTCCTCGACAAGCTCATCAATGACCCCGAGGCCGCCGCCAGCATCCCGCACATCGACTACGTGCGCGAAGCGGGCAGCGAGGGCATCGAGCTGGTGATGTGGCTCATCGCGCGCGGCGCAATGGCCGATGTGGCCGGAGGCAAGCCGCCGAAACTGGCGCACCGCTTCTACCATGTGCCCGCGTCCAACACCGCCGTGGGCCACCTGATTCTCGAGAACACGTAAAAGGACACACACCATGACCATCAAAGTCGCACTCGCAGGCGCTGGCGCCTTCGGCATCAAGCACCTGGACGGCATCCAAAACATCGACGGCGTCGAGGTCGTCTCCCTCATCAGCCGCGACCTGGCCAAGACCCAGGAAGTGGCCGACAAGTACGGCATCAAGCACGTCACCACCGAGCTGAAGGACAGCCTGGCCATCAAAGAAGTGGACGCTGTCATCCTGTGCACACCCACGCAGATGCACGCCAGCCAGACCATCGCCTGCCTGGAGGCTGGCAAGCATGTGCAGGTCGAGATCCCGCTGTGCGACATCCTGGCCGATGGCGAGAAGGTCGTCGCCCTGCAAAAGCAGACGGGCCTGGTGGCCATGTGTGGCCACACGCGCCGCTTCAACCCCAGCCACCAGTACGTGCACAAGAAAATCACGGCGGGCGAGTTCAACATCCAGCAGATGGATGTGCAGACCTACTTCTTCCGCCGCACCAACATGAACGCGCTGGGCCAGGCCCGTAGCTGGACGGACCACCTGCTGTGGCACCACGCTGCCCACACCGTGGACCTGTTCGCCTACCAGGCGGGCAGCCCCATCGTCAAAGCCAATGCCATCCAGGGCCCCATCCACAAGGACCTGGGCATCGCCATGGACATGAGCATCCAGCTCCAGGCCGCCAATGGTGCGATCTGCACGCTGAGCTTGAGCTTCAACAACGACGGCCCGTTGGGCACCTTCTTCCGCTACATCGGCGACACGGCGACCTACATCGCGCGCTATGACGACCTGTTCAATGGCAAGGAAGAAAAGATCGATGTGAGCAAGGTCGATGTGAGCATGAACGGCATTGAGCTGCAGGACCGCGAGTTCTTCGCCGCCATCCAGGAAGGCCGCGAGCCCAACGCCAGCGTGGCGCAGGTGCTGCCGTGCTACCAGGTGCTGCACGACCTGGAGCAGCAGCTCAACGCGGGCTGATTTCAAGCCAAATTGGCCGGTGGCGCCGATAAATAAAGCGCAGACAGCTATTAATATGATAGCTATCTGCGCTGACGGGCTGGCGCACTACAATGCGCGCCACAGGTGCTGAGGGGCGCCTGCCCGCACAAGAGGCTCTCACCCTCACGTCACTGTCTTGCAGACCCTGACAGACCTTTGCCTTCATCGGCCCTTTGCGGGAAGGGCCGGTTATGCAAACCAGGAACCTGTCATGGAAGCTCCCTCCTCCCGTCCCGAATCGTCCCCCCACGTCCCGCCAGCCTCGCAGGACGGCGCAGCGCCGCTTGTGCCCCGTGGCGAACGCAAGCGCGAGCTGCTGCGCCACTACAAGGACAACCCGCCCGATGCGGGTGTGTACGCCATCCGCTGCACCGCCAGCGGCCACGCCGGGGTGCAGGTGCATGCGTCCATGAATGTCGCTGGCGCCATCAACCGCGCCCGGTTTCAGTTGCGCATGCGCAGCCACACCGACAAGCGCCTGCAGCAGCAGTGGCAGCAGCACGGCGAGGCCGCGTTCAGCTTTGAGGTGCTGGACGTGCTCAAACGCCGCGAAGACGCCACCGAGGCCGAGCGGCGCGACGACCTGGCCGCGCTGCTGGCACTGTGGCGCGAAGAGCTGGGAGTGGATGCTGCATGAGCACCACCTCCACACCGCTCGATGAACTCAAGACCCGCGCGCGCATTGCGCTCAATGCGGCACGGCGCGCTGGCGACCATGACGCCAAACTGCGCCATTGCCTGAACGATGCGGCGCGCCAGGTGGGGTTTGTGCACTGGGACCATGCGCGCACCGTGCTGGGCGGCTTTGCGCGGCCGGGGGACGACTTTGGCACCTTCTGGCACGCCCCGCGCACGGGCATCCTGCTCAACCAGTGGTTTGCCAGCCATGCCGAGGCCCGCGCGGTGCACGCGCAAGACCCCGGCGCCTTCGTGTTGCCCTACCGGCGGCAGTGCATGCTGGTGCAGGCGGAGTTTGTGGCAGAGCTGGGCCTGAACCCGCAGGACCCCGCATGGGCCGCTCTGGGCCGCGACCTGGTGGCCGGGTATGGCTGCCCGGCCTGGGGGCGGCTGGTGGGGCTGCGTCTGGCGCAGATGCGGGCGTGGGCGTAGCGCGCATCCGCTGCCGACTGCTGTGTGGCCTCTGTGTGGCCTTACTGCGGGCGCAACGCGGTCTTGTGCTCAATGATGCGCGACACCAGGCCGTAGTCCACCGCCTCCTCGGCCGACAGCCAGTGGTCGCGCTCAATGTCGGCCAGCACCACGTCCAGCGGCTTGCCGGTCTGCTGGGCGATGGTGTGTGCAATGCGCTCGCGCGCCTTCACGATCTCCCGCGCCTGGATGGCGATGTCGCTGGCCGGGCCCCCGGCGCCCCCGCTGGGCTGGTGGATCAGAAAGCGCGTGTTCGGCAGGCAAAACCGCCGCTCGCGCGGCGCGGCCAGGTACAGGTGCGTGGCCGCGCTGCCCACCCAGCCGGTGCCGATCATGTTCACCGGCGCGGTGATAAAGCGCACCAGGTCGTGCAAGGTGTCGCCCGACTCCAGGTGCCCGCCGGGCGAACTCACCAGCATGTCGATGGGCTCGGCGCTGTCGGCATCCAGCGCAATCAGCCGCCGCGCCACATCGGCGGCCAGGGTGTCGGTGATGGTGCCGAAGACCAGCAGGGTGCGGGCCTTGAAGGCTTTTTCTTCCAGGTAAGACGTGCGCGGCTCGGTGCCGTAGGTGGGGGCAGAAGGGGGTGCGGTGGTGTCCAGCGTGTCTAGCGTATCCATAGGGCCAAGTCCTTGAAAAGAGTGAGAGGACTGCCTTGACGAACGAGACGCGCCGGGCGTGACACTCCTTAGACCGCAGCCACGCGCTGACCCGCCGCAATGGTGGGCGGCGCCGCATTCAGCGTTTCGATCGCAAACCCAGCCGCCGCCTTGTACCGGGCCATGAAGCCCTCGCGTTCCTCGCGCGGCAGCACATCGTCAATGTGGTCGAACACACCGCCGCAGCGCTCGTCCACCATCCCCAGCAGGCCAAAGGGGCCAGAGCCCCGGTTGCGCAGCACCAGCGCCGAGATGTCCTTGCACAGCTTGTCGTCGTAGGCGCACAGCGCCTGCGGGCCCACGCCATGCGCAATCAACTGCGCCCCCAGCACGCGCGCATCCACGATGGCCTGGCTGGCACCGTTGGAGCCCACGGGGTACATCACATGCGCCGCATCGCCCAGCAGCGCCACGCGGCCGTCTACCCAGGTGGGCACGGGGTCGCGGTCGATCATGGGGTACTCAAAAATGTCCTTGGCGCCGCGCAACATGGCGGGCACGTCCAGCCAGCTGTAGTTCCAGCCTTCAAAGTGGTGAGCGAATTCCTCCAGCGCCACACGCCGGTTCCAGTCGCCCTGCTGCCAGCCGCCCTGGTTGTCCACCGTGATCTCGGCGATCCAGTTGATGGTGGCCAGGCCCGTGACCGGGTCTGGCGGCGTGATGGGGTAGCACACCACGCGGTGCCGCAGCGAGCCCACGCCCACAAACGAAGCACCCGTGCGCACCGGCACCCCCGGCGTGGTGCCTCGCCACATGATGGCGCCGCCCCACTGGATGGGCGGCTGCGTGGGGTGCATTTGCGCCCGCACGGCAGAGTGCAGGCCATCGGCGGCAATCAGCAGCGAGCCTGCCACCTCCCGCCGCTCTCCGTCGCGGGTCTCGATGAGTGCGGTCACGCCCTCCGCATCCTGCCGGTAGCCCACCACACGCTGCCCCAGCTGCACGGCATCGTCGCCCAGGCGCTCTTTCACGGCGTTGAACAGCATCATCTGCAACTGCCCCCGGTGCACCGAATACTGCGGCCAGTGGTAGCCCGCCTGCAGGCCACGTGGCTCGGCGTACACCTCGTTCCCGTTGCGCCCCACCAGCGCCCATTCGCGCGCCTGCAGGCCAATGGTGTCCAGCACCTCGTTGCCAAACCCCAGGTCGTGCAGCTCACGCACGGCGTTGGGCTGCAGGTTGATGCCCACGCCCAGCGGCTGCAGCTCTGGCACCGATTCAAAGACGATGCAGGGCACACCGATCTGGTGCAGGGTGAGGGCAGTGGCCATGCCACCGATGCCGCCACCGGCGATCAGCACAGGGCGGGGCGAAGAGGGGTGTGAAGGAGTAGGTGCGCCAGACATGCGGAGATTGTCCATGCAATGGTCTGCGGGACTTGTCACGGATGGCGCTGCTGTGGATGGCGGGTGGCTTTTGCTGCGGGCTGTGCCGGTTCAGCCAGCTCTGTCAGGCGTAGGTATCGACGTTGCTTCCCAGGCCAGAGGTTCGGTCTTCAGCGGATGCAGCCTTTTGCTTGTGCGCAGCCCCGGCTGCGCCCTCAGCTTTCGCCACCTGGGCCTTCTGCTGCTCTTGCTGCTGCGCACGCTGTATTGCCGCAATCTGGGCTTGCACCATCTGGATCTTGGCCTGCAGCAACTTGGACTTCTCCTGCTTCGCCTTCGCGTCCAGGTTGGAGCTGGCTACGCCCTTGAGCTCATCCGTCAGCTCGCGCAACTGTTTTTGCAGCTTGGCGATGTCGCCGCCGCTGGATGAGGAAACCCTGCTGGTTGACGCGGATGTGCTGGAGACTTGCATCTCTGATTATCGGCAAGTCGTCGAGAAAATTGACTGGGGCCAGCCACTG
Source organism: Acidovorax benzenivorans (assembly GCF_028680575.1). GTDB lineage: Bacteria > Pseudomonadota > Gammaproteobacteria > Burkholderiales > Burkholderiaceae_C > Acidovorax > Acidovorax benzenivorans. The sequence continues at coordinate 677,360 of NZ_JAPCKI010000001.1, forward strand.
CGGATGACGAGAGATCATTCACGCAACCGGCCACCATCGTCTGCTGCCGTGTTGTTCCCACCAGCCTGTGGCACCATGCGCCGATGCAAGACGAACACACCCTGGCGCTCGTGGGCGCTAGCCGCAGCGCCCTGGTGCGCGCCGCCACGCGCCTGCTGGGCCCCGCCGATGCCGAAGACGCCGTGCAGGACGCCTATGTGCGCGCGCTGGAGGCCAACGCCCCTGCGCTCAATGCTGCCCAGGCCTGGCTGCTGACGGTGGTGCGCAACCTGGCCATCGACCGCTTGCGGCGGCGGCAGTGGATGGCGCAGTGGCTGGCCGAAGCGGTGCAGACGGCGCAGGGCGATGCCGTTGGCACGGTCGCGCCCTCGGCGGAGGCCGATGCCGCCCTGGCGCAGCAGGCCACGCTGGCGCTGCGCAGGCTGGCGGCGTGCGTGACGCCCACCGAGGGCGCTGCAGTGCTGTTGCACGCTGTGTTTGAGGCCAGCCATGCCGAGCTGGCGCAGGCCAGCGGCCGGTCTGAAGCGGCCTGTCGCCAGCAACTGCGCCGCGCGTTGCAGCGCCTGCGGCAGGCCCAGGAGGGCGACGAAGCCCGCCGTGGCGATGGGCGAGACGAATCCAAGGACAACGCCCCCGCTGTGCTGCGCTTGTACCTGCAGTCGCTGCAATCGCGGGATCCGCAGACCCTGTGGGCCCTGCTGCGCCAGCCGCCTGTCAGTGCGCTGGCGATGCAGGGTGTTGCGCAGGCCGTGCAGCCGGTGCAGCCTAGTGCCCAGCGCACACCGGCCACGGTGGGTGGCGTGGTGCAGGTGGGCGGGCAGCTGGGGCTGGTGCTTACGCTCGATGGGGTGACGCTGTGCGTGGTGCCACTGGGGCCCCATGCCGAGCAGGCGCAAGAAGCCATGGTGGTCTAACCCGCGCATCCGCAGTTGCAGCGTCAGGAAGAAGGCAAGACGGAAGGACGTTCGCAGCACCATGGCTCAGCAGTCCACCCCCACATTCTTTGCCACGCCGCAGGCGTTTCGCCAGTGGCTGGAACGGCATGCCTCCAGCGCGCCGGAGTTGCTGGTGGGGTTTCACAAAGTGGGCTCGGGCCGCCCCAGCATGGGCTGGTCCGAGTCGGTGGACGAAGCCCTGTGTTTTGGCTGGATTGATGGGGTGCGCAGGCGCATTGACGAGCACATGTATTCGATCCGCTTCACCCCGCGCAAGCCGTCGTCGATCTGGAGCGCCGTCAACATCGCCAAGGTGGAACAGTTGCAGGCGGCCGGCCGCATGACGCAGGCCGGGCTGGCGGCCTTTGCCCACCGCAAGGCCGACAAGTCGGCCATCTACTCGCACGAGCAGGCGGGGGTGGCCGAGCTGCCCGCTGCGCTGCAGCGCGCGTTCCAGCGCAACAAGGCCGCGTGGCGGTACTTTCAGGAATCCACACCGCCCAGCTACCGCAAGGTGATGTTGCATTGGGTCACGTCTGCCAAGCGCGATGCCACCCGGGAGGCGCGGTTTGCGCAGCTGGTGGCCGCCTGTGCTGTGGGCGAGCGGATCGAGCTGTGGGCCAAGCGGCCACCCGTTGCAAAGACCTAGGCCTGCCCTCAAGTCCGAGCCCCCCGGTGGGTTGCCGTGCTTGCCGTAAGCTCGCGGCATGCAACAAAGAACCTTGGGACCTTTCTCCGTCTCGGCCATCGGCCTGGGCTGCATGAACCTCTCGCACGCCTATGGCGCGCCGGTGTCTGCCGAGCAGGGCGAGCGCGTGCTGCTGTCCGCACTCGACGCGGGCGTGACGTTGTTTGACACCGCCACGCTCTATGGATTTGGCGCCAACGAAACGCTGGTGGGCCGTGTGATGAAGCCGCACCGCCACCGCTTTACCCTGGCCAGCAAGTGCGGCATGCAGGGCGTGGATGTGAATAGCGACGGCAAATTGGTGCGCGTGATCGACGGCCGCCCCGCCACGCTGCGCCAGACCTGCGAAGACAGCCTGCGCCGCTTGCAGACCGATGTGATCGACCTGTACTACCTGCACCGCTGGGACAAGAAGGTGCCTATTGAAGACAGCGTGGGCGCGCTGGCCGACCTGGTGCGTGCGGGCAAGATCCGCAGCATTGGTCTGTCGGAGGTGTCTGCCACCACGCTGCGCAAGGCGCACGCCGTGCATCCCATCGCGGCGGTGCAGACCGAGTATTCGCTGTGGACGCGCAACCCCGAGATTGCCGTGCTGGACGCCTGCCGCGAACTGGGCGCGGCCTTTGTTGCGTTCAGCCCCGTGGCGCGCGGATTCTTGTGTGGGGACTTGCGCGATGTGAGCACGCTGGACGCCAAGGACATCCGCCGTGCCATGCCGCGTTTTGCGCCCGATGCGTATGCCGCCAACCTGAAGCTGCTCGATGGCTACCAGGCCATTGCGCGCGATGTGGGGTGCACGCCCGCGCAGTTGGCGCTGGCGTGGCTGCTGCATAAGGCAGAGCACATCATCCCCATCCCGGGCACCACCAGCGTGGAGCATCTGCACGACGACCTGGGCGCTGCCAACGTGCGCCTGGATGCGGCCACCATGGCGCAACTGGACGCGCTGATCAACGAGCGCACGGTGGTGGGCAACCGCTACAACGCGCAGGCCGTGAGCGAAGTGGATACCGAAACGTTTGAAGACCGCGCGGCGTAAGCGGCGCGGCCTTTGTTGGCTTCCGTACAGTTTTTGTACGGGCTGTATTGCGGGTTTCAACGGTCTCGCAAGTCGCCCTTGTTCGTTGTGGGAGGTCATGTCTGACGAACACGTTGCAAACGTGTTCGGGCCCTCTGCGCAGCCGCTGGTGTCTGGTCGCGTTGGGGAACTCTCACCTGCGCAAGGTCTCGATCAAGGGCAACACGCGCACCCAGCGTGTTGCTGCGGGTAGTTAGCCCCCCCCCACCGCCGAGGCGCACGCCCTGGCCCCTGTGTGGGCCCCGCGCACACCCACACCATCATCACTGCTGCACAACGAAGAGGAGAGTCACTGCATGCCGCCATCCACCTTTTTCACCTGGGTCCAGGGGACTACCTTTGCGGGCGTGCCGCTGTGGAGCCTGTGCGTAGCCCTGGCGGCCGCCACGGCCGCCTACACGGGCATCCTTGTCGTGCTGCACTTGTTGACCCGCCGTGCCAAGGTGTGGGCGACGCAGTCGCACAGCGGTATGGCGCTGACCATGGTGGACGTGCTGGAGGGCACCAGCCGCACGCTGATGTTGGTGGTGGCGCTGCTGGTGGGGGCGAGCCTGCTGGACCTGCCCGGCCGCTGGGAGAGCCGCCTGAGCCAGCTGTGGTTTGTGGCCGTGGCCTTGCAGATGGGCTTGTGGGGCATGCGCGCAATTGGCATTGGCGTGCGCCGCTATGTGGAGCGGCACTCGTCCCGTGGCATGACGCAGGTCAGTGCATCGGCCACGCTGATGTCCTGGGGGCTGCGCACGCTGCTGTGGAGCGTGGTGTTGCTGGCCATTTTGTCGAACGTGGGGGTGAACATCACCGCCTTTATCGCCAGCTTGGGTGTAGGCGGTATTGCGGTGGCGCTGGCGGTGCAGAACATTCTGGGCGACCTGTTCGCCTCGCTGGCCATCGCGGTGGACAAGCCGTTTGAAGTGGGCGACTTCATCGTGGTGGGCAATGTGTCGGGCACGGTGCAGGTGATCGGTCTCAAGACCACGCGCATCCGCAGCCTGCAGGGCGAGCAGATCGTGATGTCCAACACCGACCTGCTCAAGCAGACCATCAGCAACTTCCGCACGCTGGAGCGGCGGCGCATTGTGTTCACGTTTGGCGTGGCCTATGACACCACCCCCGAGCAGGCCGAGGCCATTCCGGGCGTCGTGCGCAAGCTCATCGAAGCCCATCCGCAGCTGCGCTTTGACCGCGCGCATTTCAAGGCGCTGGGGGCAAGCTCGCTCGACTACGAGGTGGTCTACATCGTCGAAGACCCGGCCTACAACCTCTACATGGATCTGCAGCAGTCCATCAACCTGGGGCTGCTGCGCGAGTTCAAGGCCATGGGGGTGGAGTTTGCCTTCCCCACCCGCACGGTGCACATTGCCAGCGCACCGCCACAAGCGCCTGCCGTTGCCGTGCCCTGAGGCGGGGCGAGGCAGCACCAACACGCAGACGAAAAAAAAGCCGGTGGCCTTTGCAGGCGACCGGCTTGAACAGGGTAGTTGCTTTTGGGGATCCTTTGCACGCATCACCGCGTCGTGTGCATCTGCGGTCTCGGGCGGTCTGCTGCGCTTTGTGCCTGACAGTCCATCCCGATCCGCAGCGCACACTTTCCGCTCGATTCGTGCAGAGGATCCCTCGCGCTTTTTCAACTTCCAAACAGCTTACTTGGCGACCACGCGCACCATTTCCAGGCACTTGTTCGAGTAGCCCCATTCGTTGTCGTACCAGCTCACGACCTTCACGAACGTGCCGTCCAGGGCGATGCCTGCGTCAGCGTCAAAGATGGAGGTGCGGGTGTCGCCACGGAAGTCGGTGGCCACCACCTTGTCTTCGGTGTAGCCCAGCACGCCCTTCAGGGCGCCTTCGGACTGGGCCTTCATCTCGGCCTTGATTTCTTCGTAGGTGGCAGCCTTGTCCAGCTCCACCGTCAGGTCCACCACCGACACGTCGGAGGTGGGCACGCGGAAGGACATGCCGGTCAGCTTCTTGTTCAGCGCAGGAATCACCACGCCCACAGCCTTGGCGGCGCCGGTGCTGGAGGGAATGATGTTTTCCAGAATGCCACGGCCGCCGCGCCAGTCCTTGTTGGACGGGCCGTCCACGGTCTTTTGCGTAGCAGTTGCAGCGTGCACGGTGGTCATCAGGCCGCGCTTGATGCCCCACTTGTCGTTCAGCACCTTGGCCACGGGGGCCAGGCAGTTGGTGGTGCACGAGGCGTTGGACACGATGGCCTGGCCGGCGTAGGTGTCATGGTTCACACCAAACACAAACATGGGGGTGTCGTCCTTGGAGGGGGCCGACAGGATGACCTTCTTGGCGCCAGCGTCGATGTGCTTTTGCGCCGAGACCTTGTCCAGGAACAGACCGGTGGATTCGATCACGATGTCGGCACCGACTTCGTTCCACTTGAGGTTGGCGGGGTCGCGCTCTTGCGTCAGGCGAATCTTTTTGCCGTTGACGACCAGGGTGTTGCCTTCCACCGACACTTCGCCCTTGAAGCGGCCGTGCACCGAGTCGTACTGCAGCATGTACGCGAGGTACTCAGGCTCCAGCAGGTCGTTGATGCCCACGACTTCGATGTCGCTGAAGTTCTGGATGGCCGAGCGCAGCACGTTGCGGCCGATGCGGCCAAAGCCGTTGATACCAATCTTGATCGTCATAGGGAGCCTCTTCAAAGTTGCAAAGTCGAAATCAGGAATCTGCCAGTGCGCGCCCGCTGCAGCAGTGGGCGCGCAGCGGGAGGGAGGAGTCTCAGTGGGCCTTGGCCTTGCTGGCCTTCTTGGCGGGCTTCAGGCGCGCCGCGCCGATGGCCACCAGCACGGCGTCGGCCACGTTTTCTTCGGTGAAGCCGAAGTGCTTGAACAACACAGGCGCAGGGGCCGATTCACCATAGGTGTCGATGCCCACCACGGCAGCGCAGCCGTATTTCCACCAGCCATCGGTCACGCCCATTTCCACGGCTACGCGGGGCACACCGGCGGGCAGCACGCTGCTCTTGTACTTGGCGTCTTCGCGGTCGAAGGTGGTGGTGCTGGGCATGGAGACCACACGCACGGGGATCTTCTTGTCGGCCAGCAGGCGTTGGGCCTTGAGGGCCAGCTGCACTTCAGAGCCCGTGGCGATGATGACGGCTACGGCCTTCTTCTTGATGCCTACGTCGGCAGGCTCGGACAGCACGTAGGCGCCGCGCGAGATGTCACCCAGGTCACGCTTGGGCGCGTAGGGCAGGTTTTGGCGCGACAGGGCCAGCACGGTGGGCTTGTTGCGGTTGGACAGTGCCACGCTCCAGGCCACGGCGGTTTCGGCCGTGTCACCGGGGCGCCACACGTCCAGGTTGGGGATCAGGCGCAGGCTGGCAACGTGTTCGATAGATTGGTGCGTGGGGCCGTCTTCGCCCAGGCCGATAGAGTCGTGCGTGAACACGTGGATCACGCGCTGCTTCATCAGCGCGGCCATGCGGATGGCGTTGCGGCTGTAGTCGCTGAACGTGAGGAAGGTGCCACCGTAGGGGATGAAGCCGCCATGCAGTGCTACGCCGTTCATGATGGCCGCCATGCCGAACTCGCGCACACCGTAGTTGATGTGGCGGCCACCCACGCCAGCCTCGTTCTTCACAACGTTGCCCTGCATGTCAAAGCGCAGGTTGGGCGTGCTCTTGGTGTTGGTGAGGTTGGAGCCGGTCAGGTCGGCGCTACCGCCCAGCAGCTCGGGCAGGGCTGCGGTGAAGGCTTCGAGCGCCAGTTGGCTGGCCTTGCGGCTGGCCACGGTCTCGCCCTTGGTGTGCGCGGCCACCACGGTGTCGACGGCCACCTGGGCAAAGTTGGCGGGCAGGTCGCCGTTCATGCGGCGGGTGAGCTCGGTGGCCAGCTCGGGGAAGGCCTTGCTGTAGGCGGCAAAACGCTCGTTCCAGGCGGCTTCTGCGCTTTGGCCGTTGGCCTTGCCGTCCCAGCCGGCGTACACGTCTTCGGGGATCACAAAAGGCTCGCTGGCCCAGCCCAGCGCTTCGCGGGTCAGCTTGATTTCTTCAGCGCCCAGGGGCTCGCCGTGGGCCTTGGCGGTGTTGGCGCGGTTGGGGCTACCCTTGCCGATGTGTGTCTTGCACACGATCAGGGTGGGGCGCTCGGTCTGCTTCTTGGCTTCGGCGATGGCGGCGGCCACCTTGTCGGCGTCATGGCCATCGATGGGGCCAATCACGTTCCAGCCGCTGGCCACAAAACGCAGGGGGGTGTTGTCGGCAAACCAGGGTGCGACCTGGCCGTCGATGCTGATGCCGTTGTCGTCGTACAGCGCGATCAGCTTGTTGAGCTTCCAGGCGCCCGCCAGCGACACGGCTTCGTGGCTGATGCCTTCCATCAGGCAGCCGTCGCCCAGGAAGGCGTAGGTGTGGTGGTCCACCACGGCATGGCCTTCGCGGTTGAACTCGGCGGCCAGCAGCTTTTCAGCCAGCGCAAAGCCCACGGCGTTGGTGATGCCCTGGCCCAGCGGGCCGGTGGTGGTCTCGACGCCAGCGGTGTAGCCCACTTCGGGGTGGCCGGGCGTCTTGCTGTGCAGCTGGCGGAAGTTCTTCAGTTCGCCAATGGGCAGGTCGTAGCCGGTGAGGTGCAGCAGCGCGTACAGCAGCATCGAGCCGTGGCCGTTGGACAGCACAAACCGGTCGCGGTCAAACCACTGGGGGTTGGTGGGGTTGTGCTTGAGGTGGCGGCTCCACAGTGCCACGGCCATGTCGGCCATGCCCATGGGGGCGCCGGGGTGGCCTGAGTTGGCTTGTTGAACGGCGTCCATGGCCAATGCGCGGATCGCATTTGCCATCTGTTGGGATTGCTGGGTGTTGGCCATGGGGGGAGGGTTCAGGGTGGGAGGTTCAGGGGAAACCCGGCATTTTACCGGGGTGTCTTTCTCCCCCCTGAATTCGCAGGGCTGCAAGCCTGAAGCCCGGTGGCAATGCACTACAGTGCGGGCCATGCAAGGACTGCATCTCACCGCCGATCTCCATGGCTGCCGCTGCGCCCCCGCCTGGCTGCTGGACGCCCCCGCCCTGGGCCGCGCCTGTACCGATGCGGTGCGCGCCGCCGGGCTGCAGCCCGTGGGGCAGTTGTTCCACGAATTCCCGGCCACCGCGCAGGGTCCGGGCGGGGTGACTGCCACGGTGTTACTGGCCGAATCGCACCTGTGCGTGCACACCTGGCCCGAGCAACGCGGCGTGACGCTGGATGTGTATGTGTGCAATTTCGGCGCCGACCATTCGGCCAAGGCGCGCGCCTTGATGGACGCCCTGCTGGCCCTGTTCGACCCCACCACCGTGGAGCGCCATGCGCTGCAGCGGGGTGCTGTGAGCGGGGGCGCGGCATGAGTCCCGCCCACCACCAGGTTCCAGCATTGCTGCTCGCCGCAGGCCGTGGCGAGCGCATGCGCCCTCTGACCGATGTGACCCCCAAACCCCTGCTGCAGGTGCAGGGCCAGCCACTGCTGCAGTGGCATTTGGCGGCGCTGCAGGAGGCAGGTGTGGAGCAGGTGGTGATCAACACGGCGTGGCTGGGGGCGCAGATCAGCGACCATTTTTCAAGTGTTTTTGGCCTCCAGCGCTTGATGGATAAGCGCGAGAAGCTATCAATTTCATACTCGCATGAAGGTGTGGACTTTGGCTGTGCACTGGAAACCGCTGGCGGTATCGCCCGTGCGTTGCCCCAGCTTGGCCCCGTGTTCTGGCTGGCGGCGGGCGATGTGTTTGCGCCCGACTTCGTGTTCGACAGCGCCGCCGTGTCGGCCTTTGAAGCCAGCCACCACCTGGCCCACCTGTGGCTGGTGCCTAACCCGGCCCACAACCCGCGCGGCGACTTTGGCCTGTCGGCCGACGGCCTGGCTCTGAACCTGCCCGCCGACGACCCCGCGCCGCGCTACACCTACAGCACCATCGCCCTGCTGCGCGCCGAGCTGTTTGCAGCGCCCTGGTGCGACATTCCGCCAGGCAACCCCGGTGGCATCAAAGCCCCGCTGGCGCCGCTGCTTCGCCGAGCGATGGACAATGGCCGCGTCAGCGCGCAGCTTTACACCGGCCGCTGGACCGATGTGGGCACGCCCGAACGGCTGGCTGAACTCAACTCCCTTTCTTCCGACGCGCCATGAACACCACAGTGCCTGCCTCCGTCTACGCTCAGCGCCGCGCGCATCTGGCTGCCCAGTTGGGCCCTGGGGGCATCGCCATCATTCCCACGGCGCTGGAGCGTCCGCGCAACCGGGACAGCGACTTTCTGTTTCGCCACGACAGCTACTTCTATTACCTGACCGGCTTCACCGAGCCCGGCGCTTGCCTGGTGTTGGCCCACGATGGCCGCAGCACGCTGTTTTGTCAGCCCAAGGACCTGGAGCGCGAGATCTGGGATGGCTACCGACTTGGCCCGGCTGCCGCTCCCGCTGCATTGGGCGTGGATGCTGCGCATTCGATGGCCGAACTGGACAGCAAGCTGCCGCGCCTGCTCGAAAACACGGGCTGCGTCTGGTACCCGTTTGCCACACACAGCGGGCTGGCGGCGCGCGTGGAGGGCTGGCTGAACGTGGTGCGCGGCCGCGTGCGTTATGGCGCGCTGTGCCCCGCCGAGCAGAATGACTTGTGCACGCTGCTCGACGAGATGCGCCTTTTCAAGGACGCGCACGAGCAGGACATCATGCGTCGCGCCAGCGCCATCAGCGCGCAGGCCCACATCCGCGCCATGCAGCGTTCGGCTCGCATGCTGCGCGCAGGCCAGGATGTGCGCGAATACCACCTCGATGCCGAGCTGCTGCACGCGTTTCGCGAAGCGGGCTCGCAGTACCCGGCCTACAGCTCCATCGTGGCGGCGGGGGGCAATGCCTGCGTGCTGCACTACCGCGCCGATATAGCTCCCGTGCGTGATGGCGAGCTGGTGCTGATCGACGCGGGTTGCGAACTGGACAGCTATGCCAGCGACATCACGCGGACCTTCCCTGCCAACGGAAAATTCACGGGCCCCCAGCGTGCGCTCTACGACCTGGTGCTGGCCAGCCAGGATGCGGCCGTGGCCGCCACCAAGGCAGGCGCCCGCTTCAACGACCCGCACGACGCTACGGTGGCTGTGCTGGCACAGGGCATGCTGGACCTGGGCCTGCTTGACAAGAACAAGGTGGGCTCGGTGCAGGACGTGATCGACAAGCGCGCCTACTTCCAGTTCTACATGCACCGCACCAGCCACTGGCTGGGCATGGACGTGCACGACTGCGGCAGCTACGTGGAGCCCGATGAGGTCGGGGCTGTGAGCGAGCGGAAGGACCCGCTTTCGGGCGAGACCATCACCAACCGCCCCAGCCGCGTATTGCGCCCCGGCATGGTGCTGACCATCGAGCCCGGCATTTATGTGCGGCCCGCCGAGGGCGTGCCCGAGCAGTTCCACAACATCGGTATCCGCATCGAAGACGATGCCATCGTCACGGACACGGGTTGTGAACTGATCACGCGCGGTGTGCCGGTGAAGGCCGACGAGATCGAAGCCTTGATGCGCGTCTGAACGCGGACACATTCATGGCCGTGGACAACGCTGTGTTGGTGGAATCGGCAGAGGCCCCGGTGCAACCCGCGAGGTGGCGACTGGCCGGTGCGCTGTGGTTGCTGGGGTTGCCGGGCGTGGTGGCGGTGGTCTGGGCATTGCTGCCCACCTTGAAGGCCAACGAGGCCCTGCTGCCGCTGCCGCTTGGGGCGGTGGTGCTGCTCAGCGGTTTGCAAACGGCCGTGCTGTTGGCGCTGGCCGTGGCGCTGGGCGTGTGGCTGGCGCCCCGCGTGGGCCTGCGGGTGCCCGCTGTGTCTTCCTGGCTGGTCGGCCAACCCATCGGCCCCGCGCTGCGTGCCCAGGTCGTGCCCGGCGTGTGGGGCGGCGTGGCGGGGGCTGCGTGGCTGTGGGCGCTGGCCCAGGCGGCGCCCACAGCGCTCCAGCCGTCAGACCCTGCCAGCGCCATGCCGTTGGTGGCCAAGCTGCTGTATGGCGGCGTCACCGAAGAGCTGCTGGTGCGCTGGGGTGTGATGACCCTGGTGCTGTGGCTGGGCTGGCGCGTGCTGCAGCGTGGGCGGGGCCAGCCGGGCAAGGGGCTGGTGGCTGTGGCAGTGCTACTCAGCGCCCTGCTGTTTGCGCTGGGGCATCTGCCTGCCGCACAGGCGCTGGCGGGCGCGTTGACGGCGCCCGTCGTGGTGTTCGTGCTGGTGGGCAACACGGCCTTTGGCCTGGTGGCGGGCTGGCTCTATGCGCGCCACGGTCTGGAGGCGGCGATCATTGCGCATGTGCTGGCACATCTGCTGTCTTACCCGTTGCTCTGATGGGCCCCAGGCCACAGGGCAGATGCAAGGGGTAACTCGCATGTAACCGCTTCGTGTGAGAATTGAAACTCGATTACATCTCCAACGACCTAGAGAAAAGAGACAAACCCATGCCTACCCGCCGCGCCACCAAGATTGTTGCCACCCTGGGCCCCGCATCCAGCGACCCGGCACTGTTGGAGGCAATGATCCGAGCGGGAGTGAACGTGGTGCGGCTGAACTTCAGCCATGGCAAGGCGCAGGACCACATCGACCGCGCCGCCACCGTGCGTGCCGCAGCCCAGCGCGCGGGCCGCGAAGTGGCCATCATGGCCGACCTGCAGGGCCCCAAGATCCGCGTGGGCAAGTTCGCCGAGGGCAAGGTGCAGCTAGAGCCGGGCGCCAAGTTCGTGCTCGACGCCTCGCGCACGGAGCTGGGCGACATCGACGGCGTGGGCCTGGACTACAAGGAACTGCCGCGTGACGTGAAGGCGGGCGACCTGCTGCTGCTCAACGACGGGCTGATCGTGCTCACCGTGGATGCGGTGCGCGGCGAAGAGGTGCACACCACCGTCAAGGTGGGTGGCGAGCTGTCCAACAACAAGGGCATCAACAAGAAGGGTGGCGGCCTGACGGCACCGGCGCTCACGGCCAAGGACATGGAAGACATCCGCACGGCGATGAGCTTTCAGGCTGACTACGTGGCGGTGAGCTTTCCCAAGAATGCGACCGACATGGAAATGGCGCGCCAGCTGTGCAACGTGGCGGCCTCCGAGTACCGCCACAAGCCGGGCCTGATCGCCAAGATCGAACGCGCCGAGGCCATCCCGCATCTGGAAGCCATCCTGCGTGTCTCCGACGGCATCATGGTGGCGCGCGGCGACCTAGCGGTGGAAGTGGGCAACGCGGCCGTGCCCGCGCTGCAAAAGAAGATGATCCGCATGGCGCGCGAGTTGGACAAGGTCGTCATCACTGCCACGCAGATGATGGAAAGCATGATCACCAACCCCGTGCCCACACGCGCCGAGGTGAGTGACGTGGCCAATGCCGTGCTGGACGGCACCGATGCCGTGATGCTGAGTGCCGAGACAGCCGCTGGCCGCTACCCGCTCGAAACCGTGGAAGAAATGGCCACCATCTGCGCTGCTGCCGAGGCGGCGGAAGACCATCAGCTGGACGCCGACTTCACCGGCCAGACCTTTGGCCGCATCGACCAGTCCATCGCCATGGGTGCGCTGTTCACCGCCCACCACCTGGGCGCCAAGGCCATCGTGGCCATGACCGACAGCGGCGCCACGGCCCTGTGGATGAGCCGCCACAGCATCCGCATCCCGATCTATGCCCTCACGCCCAAGGTAGCCACTCAGCGCAAGATGGCCATGTACCGCAATGTGCGCCCTCTGCTCATGGACACCAGCGCCGACCGCGACACCGCGCTGGACCAGGCCGAGCGCCACCTCAAGAGCCGCAACATTGTGCAAAAGGGCGACGTGTACGCCATCACCTGCGGTGAGCCCATGGGTGCACCAGGCGGCACGAACATGCTGAAGATCTGCGTGGCCAACTGACCTGCGGGGCAGCAGCGCCCCGGAGCTGGGCCAAGGTGGGGCCGGTCGGCGCTCAGTGCACGTTGCCTTGCGGCGATTTGTGCAGCAGGGTTTGCCAGCGCGGCGCCCGCGTGGCCAGTGCATGGACGGCCGCCGCCGCCAGACCACCGGTGACCAGGCCCGCCAGCACGTCGGACGGAAAGTGCACTCCCAGGCACACGCGGCTCCACACCATGGCCGCTGTCACTGCGGCGGCCAGCCAGGTCAGCCCCGTGACCGGCCGCAGGGCGAGGCTGGCCGCCAGCGCGGCGGCTCCCGCCACATGCATGCTGGGAAAGCCCGCCCGCGCGGCGTGCTCAATCCACTGCACACCAATGCCCAGTTGCGCCGGGCGCGGCGCCGGGACCGCCAGCCGCAACAGCTGCACCCCTACCCACGCCAGCGCCATGGACGCGAGCGCCAGCGCCAATGCGCGCCGCTGCGCCGCATTGCCCAGCACCAAGCTGCCGAGCAGCAGCCCGCCCATGGCGGTGGGCAGTTGCTGCGATACCCATCGTGCCACCGCCACCACGGCGGGCAAGGTGGCGGCGTCTGCATTGAGGGCCTGAAACAAGGCCAGATCGAGTTCAAGCATGGGAGCCGTTCGGTGGCGTGGTGGTGCTGGCGAAATGCGGGAAGCGTGGACGCAGCGCCGTGGCCGCCAGGTCGCACAGCCAGCCCGTGGTCCAGCACAGCCAGCCCGTCCACAGGGTGTGGCTCATGAAATGCGCGCCACGCACCTGCTGTGCAGCACCCAATACAAATCCGGCCAGCAACGAGCCTGCCAGCCACCAGCGGGCTGCGGTGGGCGCCTTGTGGCGCAGGGCAAAGTAACCCCCCAGAAACGCAAACCCGGCTGACGCGTGGCCCGCCGGGAAGCAGCGGCCACTGCCGCCGTCGAGTACGCCCAGCGCCCAATGCGACACGTGGCGCGCCACGCCGCCAAACTGCGCAAGGTCCCAGGGGCAACTGGTGGCGCTGAGGTTTTTGGTGATGCTGACCACGGCCAGCGAGAGTAGGGCGCTCACGGCCATCTGCAGGCGCTCGCTGGCGTCCAGTTGCCGCAGAAAGCTGCGTGGCCACCACACGCCCAGGGCCAGCAGCAACACCAAAAGCCATCCCAGGCGGCGGGCCCCTTCGTGCAGCACCTGCACAAAAAACCACTGGTCCCGCATCGGAAACCCGTTGGACGACCCAAACACTTGGGCAAATGCCAGGTCTTGTCCTGCGGCGTCCCAGGCCACTACACAGGCCAGTGCGCCCAGAGTCCAGAAAAGCAGCGTATGGCGGTGAGAGGGGGCGTGGGGTGGGGTGGACGGCGTGACGGGCGAAGGCTGCATGTGCCGGAAGATAGGCGGGCGTACTTAACGCCGTCTTAAAGCCGGTGCTGCCCTTGTCTCGCCCGGCCCGATGGGCTGCGACAATGCCTGCATGCGAATACTCGTGGTCGAAGACGATGCGGGCATAGCCAGTGGCCTGCGCAGCAATCTGCAGCAACGCGGCTATGCGGTGGATGTCAGTGACGGCGTCGCCAGCGCCTGGAGGGCCCTGCGCGCAGAGCGGTTCGACGCCGTGCTGCTGGACCTGGGGCTGGTGGACGGTGACGGCAGTGAACTGCTGCGACGCCTGCGTCTGAGCCCGCCCGCCACCGGGGCCGCGTCGGCCGCCTTGCCAGACCCCTCTACCCCAGTGCTGATCGTCACCGCACGTGACCAGGTGCACCAGCGCATCGCGGGGCTGGACCAGGGCGCCGACGACTACCTGACCAAGCCGTTTGATGTGGACGAGCTGGACGCTCGCCTGCGGGCGCTGCTGCGGCGTGCGGCGGGCCGGGCGTCGCCCACCATCCGCCTGGGTGATATCGAGCTGGACCCCGCAACCCGCACGGTGCGCCAGCAGGGCAAACTCGTGGAGATGTCTCCGCGCGAGTTTTCGGTGCTGCTGGTGCTGCTGGAGGCGCGGGGCCGAGTGCTGTCGCGCCAGCAGATCGAGGAACGCCTGTACAGCTGGGATGCCGCTGTGGAGAGCAATGCGGTCGAGGTCCACATCCACCACCTGCGCCGCAAGCTGGGCAGCGCCTGTATCCAGACCATGCGCGGGGTGGGTTATTTCATGCCGCAGGAGACGCCCGCGTGAACGCACCCACCGCTCCTCGCCCGGCGCCAGCGCGCCGCCCCTCGCTCACCCGGCAGCTGCTGCTGTGGTCTCTGGGCGCGCTGGCCATCGTCTGGGGCAGCTTCGTCTTCATTGGCTACCAGACCGGCGTACATGAGGCCGATGAGTTGACCGACGGGCACCTGGCCAGCGTGGCCGCGTTGCTGCTTAACCTGCGGGCCACCGAGGCGATGGAGGGCCCGCGGCGCACCGAGCGTACCCCCACGCCCTGGCTCAAGTCGCACGACTACCAGCAGACCATCAGCGTGGTGCAGTGGGACGCGCAGGAGCGGTTGCTGACTCTCACCGGCTCGGTGCCCGAGCCTCCTTTCAGTGATGCCGAAGGGTTTGCCGACCTGACGCTGGGACCGGACAAGGTGGTCTGGCGTAGTTTTTCGCAGTGGGATGCCGGGCGCACCCGCAAGATCATGGTGATGCTGCAGCTGCGCGAGCGGGATGAGCTGGCGGACGACATTGCCGGACAGCTCATCGAGCCTGGTCTGTGGCTGCTGCCCGTGGTGTCGCTGGCCTTGGGGCTGGCGCTGTGGCGTGGCCTGAGGCCGTTGTATGCGCTGTCGGCCGACGTGGCGGCGCTGGACCCGGCCAATGCCCAGCGCCTGGCCTCGCGCCACGCCTGGAGTGAGTTCGAGTCGGTGGTGGCGTCGATCAACACCCTGCTGGACCGCCAGCAGGTCGCCATGGTGCGAGAGCGCCGCCTGGCCAATGAGGTGGCTCACGAGCTGCGCACGCCGCTGTCATCCATCGCATTGCAGGCCAGTGCCCTGGCGGGCGAGCTGACGGAAGAAGCCCGGGCTCAGGCGCTGGCGCGGATCGGCCAGGATGCACTGCGCGCAGGCCATGTGCTCAACCAGTTGCTGGCCCTGGCCCGTGCGAGCCGGGCCGAACTGCACGAGGCCAAGGCGCCCGTGGACCTGAGCGCACTGGCGCGGGCCGTGTGCGCTGACTATGCCCAGGCGGCATGGAAGCGTGGCGACGAGCTGGCCCTGTCCGCCCCGCCCGCACTCACCGTGCCCGGCCATGCGGTGCTGCTGGACATAGCGGTGCGCAATCTGGTGGAAAACGCGCTCAAGCACACGCCCGAGGGCACCCAGATCGCCGTCCAGCTGGGCACTGCCGACTCCGGCGGCGCGTGGCTGCAGGTGTGTGACGACGGCGCACGCCCGCAGGCAGGCAGCGCGCCGGGACGGGCGGCGCCGGTCGACAGCCTGCACCTGGGGCACGAAATCTTGCGCCGCGTGGCGGACATCCATGGGGGGCTCTTTGGCTCGGCACCTGCGCCCGTGCCCTTTACCACCTGTTACCGGTTGGATTTGCCATCGCCCTCGGTGGCGTACCCCGGTTAAAATTGGGAGTTACCAAGCGGTTACCGCCGCATTGCCAGGTGCTACAGCGCCTCGCCCCTGCTTCTTCAACCCACCACGGACCCCACGACCATGCCCCTCGTTTCGATGCGCGAACTGCTCGACCATGCCGCCGCCCACAGCTACGGTATTCCCGCTTTCAACGTCAACAACCTGGAGCAGGTGCAGGCCGTGATGGCCGCTGCGGACGAAGTGGGCGCTCCCGTCATCCTGCAGGCCAGCGCTGGCGCACGCAAGTACGCGGGTGAGCCTTTCATCAAGCACCTGATCCAGGCGGCGGTCGAGGCCTTCCCCCACATCCCGCTGGTCATGCACCAGGACCACGGCACTTCGCCCAAGATTTGCCAGGGTGCCATCGACCTGGGCTTTGGCTCGGTGATGATGGACGGCTCGCTGATGGAAGACGGCAAGACGCCTTCGTCGTTCGACTACAACGTTGAAGTGACGCGCAAGGTGGTGGACATGGCGCACAAGGTGGGCGTCACGGTCGAAGGCGAACTGGGCTGCCTGGGCAACCTGGAAACCGGGGACGCTGGTGAGGAAGACGGCATTGGCGCGGTCGGCAAGCTCGACCATAGCCAGATGCTGACCGACCCCGAAGAAGCCGCCGTGTTCGTGAAGGCCACGCAGCTGGACGCGCTGGCCATTGCCATCGGCACCAGCCATGGCGCCTACAAGTTCAGCCGCAAGCCCACGGGCGACATCCTGGCCATCAGCCGCGTCAAGGAAATCCACCAGCGCATTCCCAACACCCACCTGGTGATGCACGGTTCCTCGTCGGTGCCCGCCGAGTTGCTGGCCATCATCAACCAGTACGGCGGCAAGATGAAGGAAACCTACGGCGTGCCGGTCGAGGAAATCCAGGAAGCCATCAAGCACGGTGTGCGCAAGATCAACATCGACACCGACATCCGCTTGGCCATGACGGGCGCGGTGCGCAAGTTCCTGTTTGAGAACCCCGACAAGTTCGACGCCCGCGAATGGCTCAAGCCTGCCCGCGAAGCTGCCAAGCAGGTGTGCAAGCAGCGTTACCTAGAGTTCGGTTGCGAAGGCCAGGGCAGCAAGATCAAGGGCCTGAGCCTCCAGGTTGTGGCAGCCCAGTACGCTGCGGGTACGCTGGCCCAAGTGGTGAACTGATCGTTGGCATGAGGCCCTGCGGGGCCGCTGCCCAGCCTGGCTGCGTTGTGCTGCCAGGCTTTTTTTTTGCCTGTCTGCATGCAGAGACTGGGGAGTTCCCTCTACATCAGACAAAGGCGACAGCGATAAGAAATTCTTCATGTAAGCTCGCGGTCAGCTTGCCCACCGGCAGCGCCGCAAGAAGTGTCTGATACCAGGGCGCTTTCAACACATTTTTTACCAGCGACACCGAGCTGGTTTTTGCATGGCAGAAGCCGTCGACAGACGGACCGGGATGCCGTGGGATGATTGAAGGCGAATTCGTATGAACCTTTCTCTATGACTCTGACTATTTCGAAGTTCCGGCGGCTGTTGCCATTGTTGGCTGTGGCGGTGTTCACGGTGGCGTGCGCGCCATTGACCGTTCCTCCCAAGTCCGAATATCCCGTGGGTCGCGCCCGTCTGGTGTTGCCGCCAGGGGCATGGCAAGACCTGGGTACCTCCGATGAAGCCACATCCAGCCCCGCAGGCCGTACCCCGCTCCAGACGCGTGCGGTGGCGCTGCGGGGTGCGCAAGGTGAGTGGCTGGCTGCGGTGCGCGTGCAGACCAACCGCACCGGCGATCTGCGCGGGTCTCCGCAAGGGGTGGGGTACTGCCCGCCGCAACAGGACGTCGTGGTCAAAGATCCCGCGGATGGCAGTCCCGTGCGCGCCGACTGCCTGCGCTTCAAGCTTTGGGCGAGCAGCCCCAAGTGGCTTGAAAAGAACCGACCCGATCTGGGCCAATGGATGGCCAGCCGCCAGATCGCGCTGAGCACCCCCTATGCGCATGTGAGCTACCGCTACGTCACCGAAGCGGGTGTCTGGGTGGCGGTGGATGCCCTGGTGGACCAGCGGCTGATCAGCGTCCGGCCGCGCAACAACGAAGAGTTCCTGGTCGCAGGCCTGCCCTTCCAGCAGTGGGCCTATGACCTGGCCCAGGCTGCGCGCCTGAGCGCCGGCATGATGGACGGCCACCTGGCCATTCCGCCTTTCCCGTTCCCCACGCCCACATCCAGGCCCTAGCTCGCCAGTTCTCCCCTGCCTGGCGGCCTTGCATAACGATTACGAAACTCGAGGAGACCTCTGATGCAGACAACCCCCGTCCCGCAGCCGCAGCGTATCGGCGTGCCCAGGGAGACCTTCCCCGGTGAAAAGCGCGTGGCCACAGTGCCCGATGTGGTGGAGAAGCTGATCAAGCTAGGCTTCGCGGTCACGGTGGAGTCGGGGGCTGGGGATGGCGCCAATTTCAGTGATGACGCCTACCGCGCCGCCGGGGCCCAGATCGTGGGCGACGCTGCCGCGCTGTGGGCCGCATCCGATATCGTCTTCAAGGTGCGCCCGCCCAGCAGCGACGAAGTGGCGCTGATGCGCGAGGGTTCGACGCTCATCGATTTCATCTGGCCCGCCCAGAACCCGGAACTGATGCAGCAGTTGGCCGCGAAGAAGGCCACGGTGCTCGCCATCGACTGCCTGCCACGTACGCTCTCCCGCGCTCAGAAGATGGACGCGCTCACCTCCACCGCAGGCGTCAGCGGCTACCGCGCCGTCATCGAGGCGGCCAACGCCTTTGGCCGCTTCTTCAACGGCCAGATCACGGCCGCAGGCAAGGTGCCGCCCGCCAAGGTTTTCATTGCAGGCGCGGGCGTGGCGGGTCTTGCGGCCATTGGCACGGCGGCCAACCTGGGCGCCATCGTGCGCGCCAACGACACACGTGCCGAGGTGGCCGACCAGGTCAAGTCGCTGGGCGGTGAGTTCGTCAAGGTGGACTACGAGGAAGAAGGCTCGGGCGGCGGCGGTTACGCCAAGGTCATGAGTGAGGGCTTCCAGGCCGCGCAGCGCAAGATGTACGCCGACCAGGCCAAGGACGCCGACATCATCATCACCACCGCACTGATCCCCGGCAAGCCCGCGCCCAAGCTCATCACGGCCGAGATGGTGCAGAGCATGAAGCCCGGCAGCGTGATCGTGGACATGGCCGCCGAGCAAGGCGGTAACTGCGAGCTGACCGTGCCCGGCCAGGCCGTGGTGCGCCACGGCGTGACCATCGTCGGCTACACAGACCTGGCCTCGCGCCTGGCCAAGCAGTCGTCCACGCTGTACTCCACCAACCTGCTGCGATTGACCGAAGAGCTGTGCAAGGCCAAGGACGGCGTGGCCGTGGTCAACATGGAGGACGATGCGATCCGGGGCCTCACCGTGGTCAAGGACGGCGCCATCACCTGGCCCGCACCGCCACTCAAGCAGGCCCCACCGCCCGCGCCCAAGGCAGCGGCGGCTCCCGTGGCCGCCAAGAAATCCAGCCATGGCCCCGGTGCCCCCATGTCCGCCAAGACGCTGACCATTGTTTTTGCCGTGCTGGCCGTGCTGTTCTGGGCCATCGGCGCCTATGCGCCTGTGGCATTCCTGGGGCACTTCACGGTGTTCGTGCTGGCCTGCTTCATTGGCTACATGGTGGTGTGGAACGTCACGCCCGCGCTGCACACGCCGCTGATGAGCGTGACCAACGCCATCTCCAGCATCATCGCCATCGGCGCACTGGTGCAGATTGCGCCGCCCGATGCGGGCATCAACGGGCGCCCGGACGGGCTCATCCTGTGGCTGGCGTTTGCCGCGCTGGTGCTCACGGCTGTCAACATGTTCGGCGGCTTTGCAGTCACGCGCCGCATGCTCGCCATGTTCCGCAAGTAACTCCACAACAACAAGAACACGAGGAGCACAGAACATGTCCCAAAGTCTCGCTACCGTCGCCTATCTGGGCGCGGCCATTTTGTTCATTCTGAGCCTGGGCGGGCTCTCCAACCCCGAAACCTCGCGCCGGGGCAACCTGTTCGGTATGGTCGGCATGGCGCTGGCCGTGCTGGCCACGGTATTCGGCCCCCGCGTGAGCCCTGCAGGGGTGGCCTGGATCGTCGGCGCGCTGGTGATTGGCGGCGGCATCGGCCTGTATGCCGCCAAGGTCGTCAAGATGACCCAGATGCCCGAGCTGGTCGCCCTCATGCACAGCCTGGTGGGCCTCGCGGCCTGCCTGGTGGGGTTTGCCAGCTATGTCGATACCTCGATCAAGCTGCAGGGCGCGGAAAAGATCATCCACGAGGTGGAGATTTATGTCGGCATCCTGATCGGCGCCATCACGTTCAGCGGCTCGCTGATCGCCTTTGGCAAGCTCAACGGCAAGATCGGCGGCAAGCCGCTGCTGCTGCCTGGCCGCCACTGGCTCAACCTGGCCGCGCTGCTGATCGTGATCTGGTTCGGCCGCGAGTTCCTGCGTGCCGAGACCGTGGAGCAAGGCATGGTGCCGCTGATGGTGATGACAGTGATTGCGCTGCTGTTCGGCATCCACATGGTCATGGCCATTGGCGGGGCGGATATGCCAGTGGTGGTGTCCATGCTCAACAGCTATTCAGGCTGGGCGGCGGCGGCCACGGGTTTCATGCTCTCCAACGACCTGCTCATCGTCACGGGCGCGCTCGTAGGCTCCTCGGGCGCCATCCTGAGCTACATCATGTGCAACGCGATGAACCGCAACTTCATCAGCGTGATCGCTGGGGGCTTTGGCTCGGGCGCAGGTACTCCTGCCAAGAAGGGCGAAGCCGCCGAGCCTCAGGGCGAGGCCGTACCCGTCAGCTCCGCCGAGACTGCCGAACTGCTGCGCGATGCCAAGAGCGTCATCATCGTGCCCGGCTACGGCATGGCCGTGGCCCAGGCCCAGCACACGGTGTACGAGATCACCAAGACCCTGCGCGAGAAGGGCGTGGATGTGCGCTTTGCCATCCACCCCGTGGCAGGCCGCATGCCCGGCCACATGAACGTGCTGCTGGCCGAGGCCAAGGTGCCCTACGACATCGTGATGGAGATGGACGAGATCAACGACGACTTCCCGGCTGCCGATGTGGCCATGGTCATTGGCGCCAACGACATCGTGAACCCCAGCGCGCTGGACGACCCGTCCAGCCCCATCGCTGGCATGCCGGTGCTCGAAGTGTGGAAGGCCAAGACCTCGATCGTGATGAAGCGCTCCATGGCGTCGGGCTATGCGGGGGTGGACAACCCTCTGTTCTACAAGGACAACAATCGCATGCTGTTTGGCGACGCCAAGAAAATGCTCGACGAGGTGCTGACCGCGCTCAAGAGCTGACGGGCATAATTCCCTTATAAGAAAAGCACGATCGTGCTGAAAAGCGTCGGCGTGCTTTCTGGCCCCCCATAAAACCTATCAGGAGACAACCCCAATGACCGACCGCCCGTGGCTGGCCGCCTATCCACAAGGTGTGCCCGCAGACATCGACACCACGCAGTACAGCTCCCTTGTGGCGCTGATGGATGAGGCGTTCAAGAAGTACGCCAACCGCGTGGCCTACAGCTTCATGGGCAAGGACGTCACCTATGCCCAGACCGATTCGCTCTCCAGCGCGTTTGCTGCCTATCTGCAGAGCCTGGGCTTGGTCAAGGGCGACCGCGTGGCCATCATGATGCCCAACGTGCCGCAGTACCCTGTGACCGTGGCGGCCGTGCTGCGCGCCGGGTTTGTGGTGGTCAATGTGAACCCGCTCTACACCCCGCGCGAGCTGGAGCACCAGCTCAAGGATTCGGGTGCCAAGGCCATCGTCATCATTGAGAACTTCGCTACCACGCTGGAGCAGTGCATTGCGCACACGCCCGTCAAGCATGTGGTGTTGTGCGCCATGGGCGACCAGCTGGGCCTGCTCAAGGGTGCGCTGGTCAACTATGTGGTGCGCAACGTCAAGAAGATGGTGCCCGCCTACAGCCTGCCCGGTGCGGTGCGTTTCAATGACGCCGTGGCCCAGGGCACACGGGGTACGCTCAAGAAGCCCGATATCAAGCCCGACGACATCGCGCTGCTGCAATACACCGGTGGCACCACGGGGGTGAGCAAGGGCGCCGTGCTGCTGCACCGCAACGTGATCGCCAACGTGCTGCAGTCCGAGGCCTGGAACGAGCCCGTGATGAAGAAGGTGCCAGCGGGCGAGCAGCCCACCAGCATCTGCGCGCTGCCGCTGTACCACATCTTCGCGTTCACCGTGAACATGATGTTGAGCATGCGCACGGGCGGCAAGACCATCCTGATCCCCAACCCGCGTGACCTGCCTGCAGTGCTCAAGGAACTGTCCAAGCACACCTTCCACAGCTTCCCGGCCGTCAACACGCTGTTCAACGGCCTAGCCAACCACCCGGACTTCAACACCGTCAACTGGAAGAACCTCAAGGTCTCGGTGGGCGGCGGCATGGCGGTGCAGGGTGCTGTGGCCAAGCTCTGGCTCGAAAAGACGGGCTGCCCTATCTGCGAAGGTTATGGCCTGTCGGAGACCAGCCCCTCTGCCAGCTGCAACCCCACCACCAGCACCGAATACACCGGCACCATCGGCGTGCCATTGCCCAGCACCTCCATGAAGCTGCTGGATGACGACGGCCGTGAGGTCACCACGCTGGGCGAGCCGGGCGAAATCGCCATCAAGGGCCCGCAGGTGATGGCGGGCTACTGGCAGCGCCCCGATGAAACCGCCAAGGTCATGACCGAAGACGGCTACTTCAAGTCGGGCGACATCGGCGTGATGGATGCGCGCGGTTACTTCAAGATCGTGGACCGCAAGAAGGACATGGTGCTGGTCAGCGGTTTCAACGTGTACCCCAACGAGGTCGAAGAGGTGGTGGCCAACTGCCCCGGCGTGCTCGAATGTGCCGTGGTGGGCGTGCCCGACGAAAAGACCGGCGAAGCTGTGAAGCTCGTGATCGTGAAGAAGGACCCTGCGCTCACCGAGGCGCAGGTCAAGGAGTTCTGCCGCCGCGAACTCACGGGTTACAAGCAGCCCAAGGTGATCGAGTTCCGCACCGAGCTGCCCAAGACGCCCGTGGGCAAAATCTTGCGCCGCGAGCTGCGCGACAAGAAGTGACGCGGCCTCTGGCACGCCACAATCCCCAGGCGGCTTCGGCCGCCTTTTTTGTGACCGCGCGGCGATGCTGACGCGGGTGTTTTGTGGCCCGATGACATGACCAAGAGGACCTTTGCATGAGCACTGCCATTCTGAGCGCGCTGCCCGAAGAACAAAGCTCGCTGGTGCAACAGCTGGCGCACCCGCAGCGGCTGATGCACGCAGGCCGCGCGTTCTGGCGCGGGGAGCTGCATGGCCGCCCGGTGGTGCTGGCGCTGTCGGGCATTGGCAAGGTGGCGGCTGCCACCACAGCCACGGCGTTGATCGAGCGCTTCAACGTTGCGCGCATCGTCTTCACCGGCGTGGCCGGTGGCGTGGGTGATGGGGTCCACCGGGGCGATGTGGTGGTGGCCCAAGACTATGTGCAGCACGACATGGATGCCTCGCCGCTGTTCCCTCGGTGGGAGCTGCCGGGATACGCACGCACCCGCTTGGCGTGCGATCCGGTGCTGACTGCTATGCTTTTGGAAGCTGCCAACCTATGCATTACTAGCGCAAGCAGCCTCTGGGGCTTGAAAAATACCCATGGGGGTGCCCACCAGGCGCACCAGGGCCTGGTGGCCAGCGGCGATCGTTTTGTGTCCACCGCACAAGAGTCCGAGCGCCTGCGCACCGCCCTGCGCGCGGCCGGGCACGATGTGCTGGCCGTGGAGATGGAGGGTGCCGCCGTCGCCCAGGTGTGCCATGACTACAGCCTGCCCTTTGCCGCAGTGCGCACCATCTCCGACCGGGCCGACGACGCAGCCCACGGCGACTTCGCCCAGTTCGTGCAGACCGTGGCCAGCCGGTACGCCGAGCACATGGTGCTGTCGTTTTTACAAAAACTATGAAATTGATAGCGGCTAAGGCATGTTGCACTAGCGCTTGCGGCAGACTTTCCCTCTAAAGAGGACTCCGGCGCATATCCCATTGGCCACAATGCTCTAAAACCGGCGCGACGCGTCTACCAGCGCCACCGCGGAACCGGCTTTGCCGGGCCGCTGGAGGCGTCCCCCCTCGGGGGGGAGGGCGCGCAGTGCCACAGGGGGGCTACTTCAACCAGCCCCGCTTGCGGAAGTACCACATCGGCCCCAGCGCACTGGCCAGCATCAGGCCCAGTGCATACGGGTAGCCCAGCGACCAGTCCAGCTCGGGCATGAACTTGAAGTTCATGCCGTACACGCTGGCGATCAGTGTGGGGGGCAGCAAGGCCACGCTGGCCACCGAGAAGATCTTGATGATCTTGTTCTGGTTGATGTTGATGAAACCGACCGTGGCGTCCATCAAGAAGTTGATCTTGTCGAACAAAAACGCCGTGTGGTTGTCCAGTGACTCGATGTCGCGCAGGATCTGGCGTGCCTCCTCGAACTGCTCGGAGTTGAGCATCTTGGAGCGCATCATGAAGCTCACGGCGCGGCGCGTGTCCATCACGTTGCGGCGGATGCGGCCGTTCAAGTCTTCCTGGCGGGCGATGGCGCCCAGCACCTCGCCGGCCAGGGCGTCGGTCACGTCGCCGGCCAGCACCTGTTTGCTGACTTTCTCCAGCTCGTCGTAGATGTTCTCCAGCGTGTCGGCCGAATACTCGGCGTCGGCATCGAACAGCTTGAGCAGCACTTCCTTGGCATCCTCGATCAGGCCGGGCGCGCGGCGTGCACGCATGCGCAGCAGGCGGAACACGGGCACGTCTTCATCGTGGATGGAAAACAGCACGCCCCGGCTTTTCAGGTTGGTGTTGTGCTGGTTCAGGATGAAGGCCACGCGCACCGAACGTGGGTCTTCGTCGTCATCGATCAAGAAGTCGCTGCGGATGTGCAGCTCGCCGTTGTCTTCTTCGTAGAAGCGGGCGGATTCCTCAATGTCCTCGTCCATCGCATCCTCGGGGATAGACAGGCCGTAGTGCTGCTTGATCCAGCGTTTTTCTTCGAGGGTGGGGGCTTCCAGGTCCACCCAGATCGGCTGGAAGCGGGTCAGTTCTTCCAGGGACTCGATTTCTTCCTGGAACAGCCGACCATTGGCGAGCGTAAAGATGTTGAGCATGGGCTCACTCCCTTGTTTTTGGCGTCTGCGGTGTGGGGGGTAGGGGTGCTTTCAACCCCTCAGCAGTCAAATACGCCGGGGAGCTGAAAGCTACCAACTCGGGTAGGTTTCCAAGGAGCTGTCTCCGTAAAAAATAGGCAAGCGGCGGATTATGGCACCGGGCGATGGCTTCGCCGGTTCGGGGTGTGGCATGGCGTGGGGCCGGGGCCCCGCGAACAGACTCTCAGCTCCCGGCCTCGGCACTGCGCACCATGGCCAGCGCCCGGCACAGGTCGGCCCAGGCGGCGGCCTTGTTGTCCTGCGAGCGCAGCAAAAAGGCGGGGTCGTAGGTCACCACGGCCGGGCACCCGGCCAGCACATGCGGGCCCGCGCGCAGGCGGCCCAGGGGTTCGGTGCGGCCCAGCGCCGCACGCGCCGCCACGTGGCCCAGCACGAGCACCATGGCGGGCTGCAAGCGGGCCACGGTGTCGGCCAGGGTGGCCGGGATGTCAGGGCTGGCTTCGGTGCCCGGCGCAGACCGCTCCAGCGCGGCCAGGAACACGCGCGGGTGGCGGTGCAGTTGCATGGCCCGCAGCATGTTGTCGAGCAAGCGGCCTGCATCGTTGCCTGCATTGCCGCCAAGGGGGTCGGCGGGGGTCATGCTCTCGGCCACGATGAGCCAGCCCTTGCCCAGCCCGGTGGGCGTTTGTGCCGGGTCGGCGGCAGGGTAGAGCGCCTGCGCCGGGTGAAGCCGCAGGGCGGGCGTGACCGGGCCCGTGGCAGCAGGGGCAGGCGGTGCGGTGCGGCTGGTGGCGTTGACCGGCGGCGCCTGGGGGCGCTCGGTGGGCGTGGGGGCCGGTGCGTGTGCGTGTGCCTGTGGCTGTGGCTGTGGCTGTGGCTGTGGCTGTGGCTGTGGCTGTGGCTGTGGCTGTGGCTGTGGCTGGGCGCGCGGCGGCGCCACGGTGGGTGCTGCGACGGCGGCCACGGGGGCACTTGTCGGGGGCTGCTGGGGTGCCTCTATCGCCGGTGGCGGTCCCCACACGGTGACGCCCATTTCTTGCAGCATGGCGCGCTGTCGCGCATCGAGGTGGAGGCTCATACAGAAAGAAAACAGGCCATCAGTGGGTCAACAGGCACGGGGTGCGGGTGGTCAGAGGGCCAGGCTCATCACCACGGCGTCTTCGCGCTGTCCGTGCTCTGCGGGGTAGTAACGCTTGCGGTCGCCCACGCGGCGGAACCCGTGGGTCTGGTAGATCTGCTGGGCGCGCAGGTTGCTCACCCGCACCTCCAGCCACAGCCATTGTGCACCGCGCCCCCGTGACCACAGGGCCAGGGCGTCCAGCAGCACGCGGGCCCAGCCCTGGCGCTGGTATTCGGGGGTGACGGTGATGTTGAGCAGGTGTACCTCGTCCACCCCCATCATGGCCACAAAGTAGCCCAGCAGGTGCTCATCGGCCATCAGCAGCTGCGCCTCATAGCCAGACGCCATGGCGTCGGTGAAGTTGCCACGGGTCCAGGGGTGCGAATAGGCGCGCTGCTCCACGGCCAGCACGGCATCAAGCCGGGCCAGGGTCAGGGCCTCAAAGCGCGCCTCGGGGCGGTTTTGGCTGGCGTCGGACGGCGATGTGGAGGAGGTAGGCAGTGCACTCATGCTGAATTCGTTCACGCCTTCTCAGTGCGTGGCAGCCGCCTGTGCGGCGCGCAATGCGGCGCGTTCGGCGGTGGTTTGCGCCACTTTATCGCGGATGTAGCGCGGCAGGGCTTCGTTGGCGGCCACGGCCTGGCCTGCCGCGATCAGGGCGGGTGCCAGCCGCAGCAGGGCCGTGGCCGTAGGCAGGGCGGTGACATGTGGGGCGGTGGGGGCCAGTCGGTCGCCATAGGGTGCGCGGGCATTGCCTGCCACCGTCCAGCCGGTGGGAGGCTGCACCGATTCGGGCGCCCCCAGGCCAAAATCTTCGTCTGCGTGCCAGCGGGCTTCGGCGGGTAGCCATTCGCAGTGCGCGTGGTAGACCTCGTCCATGCGTGCATCCAGCACCGCCACCACCTGGGTGCAGCCGTGTTGCTGGCGCGCCTCCTCGGCCACGGCCAGCAGGGTGTCCACGGGCAATACCGGCACGCCCTGACCGCCCTTGGCACCAAAGGCCAGCCCCTGGGCCACGGCGCAGGCGGTACGCAGCCCGGTGAACGAGCCGGGGCCGCGCCCGAACACCACCGCATCCAGCGTGTCGAAGCTCAGGCCCGCCTGCGCCATCAGCCCACGCACGGTGGGGATCAGCGCCGCCGACGCCTGCGCTCCCCCCGGCCCCTGGTGCTGCCAGACCCCATCGCCATGCTGCACGGCGATGGAGAGGGTGTCGGTACTGGTGTCGAATGCAAGCAAATTCATGGGCAGGGTGTGGTGGTCTGTGGCGGCGCGGTCGGTGGATAGGCGCTCAGGAGGTGGCGGTGGCAGGGGCCGCCGGGGCCTGGCTTTTGCGCAGCACGCCCACGAGGATACCGGCGGTGACCAGCAACAGGCCAGCCACCAGGTTCCAGTGCATCGGCTCATCCAGAAAAATCACCGCCCCCATGGCCGACAGGCCAGGCACCAGGGCTGTGATCATGGTCGAGCGCACGGGCCCATAGTGCTGGATCATGCGCGTGAAGCCAATGCCTGAGACCACCACGGAGCCGCCGCCCTGGAACCACATCTGGAACGCGATCTCGCTCCACGGCGCTTGCGCCAGGTGGCTGGTGACCGCACCCAGCGAGACCAGCAGCGCATAGCTGGGCAGGTACACCGCGCAGGCAAATGCCGTGATGGCGATGGTGGCCTGTACCGCATCCACCGCATGGCGCCGCGCCAGCACGCTGTAGGTGGCCCAGGACGACGCAGCCAGCATGAACAGCAGGTCGCCCTTCCAGACGTCCCCGCCCGAAAACGCCGCCAGCAGGCTGCGCCCACCCACCAGCAGGTCGCCCGCCACGATCAGCGCCAGGCCTGCAGCGCGCAGCGGCGTGATGTGGTCGCGCAGCAGCCAGGCGGCCAGCAAAGCCGTCCACAGCGGCAGGCTGCCCGGCATGAGCACCGCCGCATGGGTGGCCGGTGCGTGGAAGAACCCTGCATAGGCCAGCAGCGCATACAACAGCCCGCCAAAGCTGCCCAGCAGCGCCGTGGTGCGCAGGGGCAAGGGCGAAATACCCGCCAGGCTGGAAGGCGGTGCCGAGGCCCCCAGTGCCGCCTGGCGCCGCCGCACCATCCACCAGCCCCAGGGCAGCAGCACCAGGCTGGCACCCATGATGCGCAGCAGCGCAATGTCGAACGGGGTAAGCGTGCGTTGGGCCGAAGCGCGGGCAATGATGATGAAGCCCGTCCAGATGGTGACGGTGACCACGGCCGCCAGCAGGCCGATGGTGCGAGGAGAAAAACGCATCGCGCGATTATCGGCGCCCGCTGCGTACCGTGCTGGCAGGGGCCGTGGGGCCTGCGGGTGGGCGATAGACTCCCGCCATGTTGTCTGTTTCTGCTCTCTGGCGCTGCCGTGCGCTGCGTGGTGTGTTGGGTTGGGCTGCCGTGTGGCTGGTTGTTGCGGGGGCGGCGGGTGTGGCGGGTGCGCAGACGGTGGCGCCAGCAACCGGCCCTCTGCCACCCGAGGTGGAGGCCGCGCTAGCCCGCGCCAAGCTGCCCCGGGAGGCCCTGTCGGTGATGGTGGTGGACGCTCAACCCGCTGGCAAGACCAGCCCGCGTCTTTCGCACCGCGCCCAGGTGCCCGTGAACCCCGCGTCGGTGATGAAGCTGGTGACCACCTATGCAGCGCTGGAGCAGCTGGGCCCCGCCTATGTCTGGAACACGCCGGTGTACGTGCAGGGTACTGTCCAGGACGGCAGCCTGCGGGGCAATGTCTATATCCAGGGCCAGGGCGACCCCAAGCTGGTCATGGAGCGACTGTGGCTGCTGATGCGGCGGTTGCAGGGCCAGGGCATCCAGGTCATCGTGGGCGACATCGTGCTGGACCGCAGTGCATTCAACGTGCCAGACCAGGACCCAGCACGTTTTGATGGCGAGCCGCTGCGGCCCTACAACGCCTCACCCGACGCCTTGCTGCTCAACTACAAATCGTCGGTGATGACCTTTGTGCCCGATGGGGCTGCGGGTCTGGCACGCATCCAGTACGACCCGCCTCTGGCCGGGGTGCAGCGCCAGACCACGGTGGCGCTGGCAGCGCCGGGCGCAGACTGCGGAGACTGGCGCACGGCCTTGCGGGCGGAGCTGTCCGACCCCTCCAGGGTGTCTTTCCAGGGCGTGTACCCCGCCGCGTGCGGCGAGCGCGTGTGGCCGGTGGCTGCGGCCGACCCGCGGGGTTTTGCGGCGCGGGCGGTGGAGGGCATGTGGCGCGAACTGGGGGGCAAGCTCACGGGCAGCGTGCGCGATGGCAAGGTGCCCACCGGCCTCAAGCCCGTGTTGGTTGTGCCATCGCCCACGCTGGCCGAGGTGGTGCGCGATGTGAACAAGTACAGCAACAACGTGATGGCGCAGCAGGTGTTTTTGACCCTGGCGCTGGAAAAGAACGGCGTGGCCACGTTCGACGGCGCCCGCGAGGTGTTGCGCCAGTGGTGGCAGGCCCGTGTGGGCGATGTGGATCTGCCACAGGTGGACAACGGCGCTGGGCTCAGCCGCGACGCGCGCCTGACCGCGCAGGCCCTGGCCCGCATGCTGCAGGTGGCCTGGGCCTCGCCCGTGATGCCCGAGCTGGTGGCGTCGCTGCCGATCTCCGGCGTGGATGGCACGCTGCGCCGCAGCCAGAGCCGGGCGGGCACCGCCCACCTCAAGACCGGCAGCCTGCGCGACGTGATGGCCATCGCGGGTTATGTGCATGCCGCCAGCGGGCGCCGCTATGTGCTGGTGGCGGTGGTCAATCATGCCAATGCAGGGGCTGCGCGGCCCGTGCTCGACAGCCTCATCGACTGGGCGGCGCGCGACTAGGGGCCGTCCGCACTGGCAGAAATAGTGTGAACAGGCCCTGGTGAATAATCAGCACTGCCCTGTGCCCTCCCCACCATGCAAACCCATGAACTGATCGGCTACCTGGCCGCCTGCCTGACCACCTGCAGCTTTGTGCCGCAGGCCCTGCACACCTTTCGCACGCGCGACGTGAGCGGTATCTCGCTGGGCATGTACAGCGTCTTTACGGTGGGCGTGGCGCTGTGGCTGGCCTACGGTCTGGCGCTCGTGGCCTGGCCCATCGTGGTGGCCAATGCCATCACGTTGGCCCTGGCGGGCACCATTCTGGGTATGAAGGTGCTGTACGGCGCGCGCCGTCCCGATTGATCGGGCCGGGAGGCCCCGGAGTGTTGTCGCTTAGGTGTCTGGCGACGCGTGGTCTCCCGCGTTATCCCCTATGGATGCTGCAGCGCAGGTGCGCGCACGATGCGTCGTTCTTCACTGACCGAGGTATCCATCCATGACCTATTTCCGCCTTACCTGTGTGGCCGCCGCTGCGGTCTTGCTTGTTGCCTGCGGTGGCTCCGACGACCCGGCACGCGGCGCGCTGATTGACCCTCCCGCCACACTGACCACGCTCACCGTGGCGCAGATCGATGCGGCCACGGCCAGCAGCGGCCTGCAGGCGCTCAGCGGCAAGGCCAAGTGCGATGTGAAGGTGGTGTCGCTGAACTATGCGACCGTGGGTGCCAAGAGTGGCGAGAGCACCAACGCCTCTGGCGTGATGCTGGTGCCGGCCGGTACTTGCACTACGGCCGCCCCGCTGGTGGCCTATGCCAAGGGCACCGATGTGCAAAAGCCCCGCACCCTGGCCAACCCGCAGGACAACGAAACCTTCCTGCTGGCGGCCATGTATGCCGCGCAGGGCTATGCCGTGGTGGCCACCGATTACCTGGGCTTTGCCAAGTCGGGCTACAGCTACCACCCCTATCTGCATGCCGATTCAGAAGCCACCTCGGTCGTCGACTCGGTGCGTGCCGCACGCAACGCGGCAAGCTCGGTGGGCGCCACGCTGTCGGGCAAGGTGATGTTCACCGGCTATTCGCAGGGTGGTCACTCGTCCATGGCCGCACAGCGCGCAGCCGAGCGGGACTATGGCACCGAATTCAACGTGGTCGCAGGCGCCCACCTGGCAGGCCCGTATAACCTGTCGGGCTCGCTGCGCATTCCAGACGCCATCGCGGGTGTGCAGTTCTTTGTGCCCTACCTCGTCACGTCCTGGCAGAAGGTCTATGGCACCGTCTACACCGACGTGAAGGACGTGTTCAAGGCACCGTACTCCGGCTACATCGAGAACCTGCTGCCCCACCCCACGCTCAACTACACCACCTTGGTGACCACGGGCACGCTGCCCTCGGGTACGCCCAACCAGGCGCGCGACGCACT
Source organism: Acidovorax benzenivorans (assembly GCF_028680575.1). GTDB lineage: Bacteria > Pseudomonadota > Gammaproteobacteria > Burkholderiales > Burkholderiaceae_C > Acidovorax > Acidovorax benzenivorans. The sequence continues at coordinate 708,926 of NZ_JAPCKI010000001.1, forward strand.
GTTCCAGTCAGCGTTCACGACCGGATCGCAGACCAGCACCACCCACCCGCTGTACCTGGCCGCCAAAAAGAACGACCTGCTGGGCTGGACCCCCAAGGCGCGCGTGATGTTGTGTGGTGGCGTGGGTGACCCCACCGTGCCCCCTGCCGTGCACCAGTCCGTCATGAAGGCAGACTTTGACAGCCGTGGCGTGACCAACGTGACGTCCGTCGATGTAGACGCCGCCATTCAGGCCACTTATGGCCCCGGCGGCAAGGCACCGACCGACCCCAACTCGGCCGCGTTTGCCACCTACTACAGCAACTACCACGGCACCTATGAGCCGCCGTTCTGCCACGCGCAGGCCAAGGCGGTGTTCGATACCGTCAAGTGATCGGCCCAAGGCTTGTGTGAAGCGCCCAACGGGCTCACAGGCTTTTAGAACCCACCCCCTAAGCCCCACCGGTGTTTACCCGGTGGGGCTTTTTTGTTTTGGCGAATAAGATTTGCATGGAATAGCACGGTCGTTCTATTTTTACGATAACAGGAGTGATACCGATGGTTTTCCAGCGCAAGGCTTTGTGGGTTTCTTTGGCGGCAGCGTCGCTGCTGGTCGCGTGCGGAGGCGGCGGTGCCGACACCTCCCCTGTGGCGCCCATCAAGACCGTCAAGGTCATGGGGGACAGCATTGCCGATAGCGGCACCTTTGGCTTCAAGTTCACGGTGCAAGGCAGTGCGCCCACGGGCCCGTCGTCCACCCCCATCTGGCCCGAGCTGGTGGCCAGCAGCTACGGAAGCACGCTCTGCCCCCGCTATGTGTCCACCGGCAGCGCCTTCAACAACGCGGCGGGCTGCACCAACTACGCCATTGGTGGCGGGCGCATCAACAACTTCGCGGCACCCGCATCGCCTGCGTCCATCGTCAAGCAACTGACTGACGCAGGCGTCGACGGCTTCGGTGCGGGTGACCTGCTGCTGATTGACGGCGGTGGCAACGATGCCGCCGACCTCATCGGTGCCTACCTGTTGGCATCCAAGGACGGCGGTAAGTCCTTCGGCGCCCTGCTTTCCACTCTGCTGCCTGCGGCTACGGTCAGCGCTGGTCTGGCGGGCGGCGCCACGGGCCAGGCCCAGGTGGGCGGTGCCTACATGGTGGCGCTGGCTGACAAGTTCCACGACGCGATCGAAGCTAATGCCCTGAGCAAGGGCGCGCAGCGTGTGGCGGTGCTCAACATGCCGGCCATTGACAAGACGCCTCGCCTGCAGCACGTGCTTGGCGGCATCACGGCGTCAGCGGGCGCCGCAGCCAGTGCGCAGGTGCAGGGCCTGCTCAAGGCCTGGCTCGAAGCCTTCAACGCTCAGTTGGCCAAGCGTTTTGCGGGCAATAGCAAGGTGGTGGTCGTGGACTTCTACACCTCGTTCAACGACCAGATGGCCAACCCCGCGCAATTCGGCCTGACCAACGCCAAGAACACCGCATGTCCCATCACCGGAATGGGCGCTGACGGTCTGCCCACCTATACCTTCCCCACCTGCACGGCAACAGCCCTGTCGGCGCAGACTCCGCCCGCAGGCGCCACGGGCGGTGCGGACTGGTGGAAAACCTACGCGTTCTCCGACAGCTTCCACCCCACGCCGTACGGCCACCAACTGGTCAGCCAGCTGGTGTCGCGTTCGCTGGCCCGCGCTGGCTGGCTGTAATCGGCTGTTGAAGGGTTCACTACATCATGCAAACAAAAATCATCACCCCTTCCTTGATTGGTGCTGTGGCGGCACTGGTACTCACGCTGTCCGGCAGCGCCCAGGCGCAGACCGCAGGCAGCTGGCTGGTGCGGGCTGGCGTCACGCAAATTTCGCCGCAGGTCACCAGTGGCGACCTGTCAGCCCCCAGCTTCACCGGCACCAAGGTCGACGTGCGTGCCGACACGCAGTTGGCGGGTGGCGTTACCTACATGGTCACCGACCACTGGGCGCTGGACGTGCCGCTCGCACTGCCCTTCAAGCACGACGTCATGGGGGCGGGCGCCATCGGCGGTGTGGGCAAGATCGGCGAGGTCAAGGTGTTGCCCATGACCGTGTTTGCGCAGTACCGCTTTCTGGAGGCCAATGCCCGGGTGCGCCCCTATGTGGGCCTGGGCGTGACCTACGCCAAGTTCTTCAAGGAGCGGGGCACCGCCGCGCTGACCGGGCTGACCGGCGGCAACCCCTCGCGCCCCACCACGCTGAGCGCTGAATCGCGGTTTGGCCTGACGCCGCAAGTGGGCGTGAGCATTGCGCTGAACAATCAGTGGTCGCTGGACCTGGCGTACTACAAGACCTTTGTGAAGACACGCGACACGCTGTCTACCGGCCAGACCATCAACGTCAAGCTTAACCCCAACGTGGTGGCATTGGGCGTGGTGTATCGGTTCTGACCCCTACAAGGGGGCAGACCATCCGCCCACAAAAAAGGCCGCCCGGTGGGCGGCCTTTTGTTTTTGGCGCCTGAGTTGCGCCTGTTTACCAGCGTGCACGCAGGCGGTCGTAGGCGTAGGTGCCAAACTGGCGCTGGGCCGACGGCGTGAGGTACACGGTGTCGGCAAACACGAACGAGGTGACATTGGCACCCGACAGCAACGTAGAGGATGTGCACAGGGCCGAGTTGACCTGGCCCGCGCCAATGCCAATGCCGTTGGTGGCGTCCACCGACGTGCACACCGCTGCCGTGGAGTTGTTGAAGCCATAGTTGCCGGGCACGCTGGTGTACAGGTTCACGTAGTAGGCCGAGTCCACGTACAGCACGTTGGCGCCGAGGTCTACGATGCCTACGAGCAGGCCTTCGTTGAAGCGGCTGCTGGCGTTGGTCAGCAGGGCCTCGCGGCCGATGGTCTCGGCCCAGGGGGTCTTGCTCAGGTCGTAGGTGCCGGTCACCACCACATACTTGGCGCCTGCCGTCACCAGGCGGCGCACCTGCGCGGCCAGGTCTTCACCGGCCTTGCGGGCGGCGGCCACCATGGCGTCCTGGGTCTGGGTGCCCGCGTTCACAGCGGCCATTCCGGCGATCACGTCGCTGACGCCGCCGCTCACGATCACCACGTCGGTAGCCGCAAAGCTGCCACTGGCCAGAAAGGCATCGATTTGTTCGGTGACGGTACGGGTGCTGGCATTGCCTGCGGCGTCGGGCTTGGCGCTGACGCGGGCGTTGCCCGTGGCGTAGCTCAGGCCGCCTGCGGAGACCGGGGCGAGCGACTTGCCGTAGTTGGCCACCAGTTGCAGGGTCCAGTTGTTGACGCTGCCGTCATTGACCGTGTAACGCGAACCGTTTTGCCCCACATCGTTCATGGCGTCGCCGAACGCAATGAAGCGCTGGGGCGAGATGGCCGATTCGGTGGTGCTGGAACCGCAGGCCGCGAGCAACGCGGCCGACGCACATGCGGCGACCATGATGGTGCGGCGCATCCAATTTGCTGCCATGTATTTCTCCAGAAAAGTGGGGGTAGTTTAACGACGCAAAGTCAACGGATGTAAAGCGGCGCCATCGTGCCGGGTCAGGCGGCGGAGGCGCGCTGCAGGCGGTCGCGAACGCCCTCCCAATCGGGGCTGGCCGGAGGGGTCTCGATCCAGATCAGCTTCACGCCCTCGTCGTCAAACCCGCGTAGCACGGCGAACAGCTGCTGCGCCGTGGCCGCCGCGTCATCGGGCATGCGGCGCATGACCAGCCTGGAGGACTGGGTGCGCAGCGCCGCACGGGCATAGACCGCGATGCGGGCGGCATCAGCGCCCAGCAGGTCCAGGCTGGTCTGCAGCGCCTTCGCGTCCATCAGCCGCACCTTGGCGTTGGGGGCGTAGTGGGCCTCCAGCGTGCCTGAGGCGCGGGGTGTGGCCGTGGGGAATTCATCCTTGGACAGCGGGGCCATGCCGCAAGCCGCCGCAATCTGCGCCCGGGTAATGGCGCCGGGCCGCAGCAGCACAGGCACACCGCGCGTGCAATCCACGATGGTGCTTTCAATTCCCACGTCGCAGGGCCCGCCGTCCAGCACCAGCAGGTCGGCACCCAGCTCATCCTGCACATGCTGGGCGGTGGTGGGGCTCACGCGGCCAAAACGGTTGGCGCTGGGGGCTGCAACGCCCCACACGGGCGGGCCGCCAGCTTCGTTGCCATCGCCCGCAGCCGCGCAGGCCAGCAGCAGGGCGTGGGCCACGGGGTGCGCGGGGCAGCGCAGTCCCACACTGTCCTGCCCGCCGGTGGCGGCGGTGGCCACACCGGGCAGGCGCGGCAGGATGAGCGTGAGCGGGCCCGGCCAGAACGCATCGACCAGCTTCTGTGCGAAGTCCGGTACCGCACTGGCGAAATGCGCAATGCCCTCGGCATTGGCCACGTGCACGATCAGCGGGTGGTCGCTGGGCCGCCCTTTGGCTGCGAAGATTTGTGCCACAGCGGTATCGCTGCTGGCATCGGCCGCGAGGCCATACACCGTTTCGGTGGGCAGGCCCAGCAGGGCGCCGCCGCGCACAGCGCGCGCAGCGGTGGCGATGGCCTGGGAGTCGTTGCCGTCGAGAATCATGGAAACAGCCCGGCTCAGAAGGGCTCGATGCCCAGCAGCGCTGCTGCCTGCAGGGCCGTGGCGCGCGCAGCCTCGGGGGTGGCGCCGGTCACGTTGAGGTGGCCCATCTTGCGGCCGCGCTTGGCGTCGCGCTTGCCATACAGGTGCAGATGGGTGCCGGGCAGGGCCAGTACCTGGGCCCAGGGCGGGGTCTGCGCCGCGTCGCCGTGGGCAAACCACAGGTCGCCGAGCAGGTTCAGCATGACGGCAGCGCTGTGTTGGCGCGGCTGCGTCAGCGGCAGGCGGGCCATGGTGCGCACCTGCAGCTCAAACTGCGACACGTCGCAGGCGTTCTGGCTGTAGTGGCCGCTGTTGTGCGGGCGCGGGGCGATCTCGTTGACCACGAGGCTGTTGTCTTGCAGCACAAAGAACTCCACGCACAGCACACCTACATACTGCAGGCCTTCTGCTACAGATTTCGCAGCACTCACCGCTTGATCCACTAGCGCTTGCGGCAGATTTCCTTCATAAACCTCGGTCACGGCCAGGATGCCGTCGCGGTGCAGGTTGCGCTGCACGGGCAGGTGCACCATCGCCCCATCGGCACCGCGCGCCACGATGACGGAGCATTCCAGCTGCAGGGGCAGCATCTTCTCCAGCACGCAGGGCACCTGGCCCACGGAATCCCAGGCAGCGGCCAGCTCGGCGGGCGTCTTCACGCGCACCTGGCCCTTGCCGTCGTAGCCCATGCGGGCCGTTTTCAGAATGCCGGGAAGGAGGTCGGGCGACACAGCAGCCAACTGGTCTGCCGACTCGATCACGGCATACGGCGCGCAGGGCACGCCGCAGGCCACAAAGTGGGCCTTTTCCCGAGCGCGGTCTTGCGCCACAGAGACTGCGCTGGCGGCGGGTGACACGGGGCGCTGCGCAGCCAGGGCGGCCAGCGCGGCTGCGGGCACGTTCTCGAACTCGGTGGTCACCGCATCCGACAGGCGGGCCAGCTCGGCCAAGCCTTGCGGGTCTTCGTAGCCCGTCTGGATGTGGTGGTGGCTCACCAGCCCGGCGGGGCTGGTCGGGTCGGCGTCAAGCACGGCCGTGAAGTAGCCCATGGCCTGCGCCTGGTGCACAAACATGCGGCCCAGCTGGCCGCCACCCAGCACGCCCAGCGTCGATCCCGGCAGGAGGGGGTTGATGCTGGCGCTCATGCAGCGGGTGGCAAGGTCATGTTGCGGGCCACTTCCGTCTGCTCGGCACGAAAGGCTTCCAGGCGCTGGCGCAGTTCGGGGCTTTCGTTGGCCAGCAGGGCTACGGCAAACAGAGCGGCATTGGCCGCACCAGCGGTGCCGATGGCAAACGTCGCCACAGGGATGCCCTTGGGCATTTGCACAATGCTGTGCAGCGAATCCACCCCCTGCAGGTGGCGGCTGGCCACGGGCACGCCCAGCACGGGCACGGTGGTCTTGGCGGCGATCATGCCGGGCAGGTGGGCAGCGCCGCCGGCCCCGGCGATGATGGCCTTCAGCCCCCGGACAGCGGCGGCCTCGGCGTAGGCAAACATGTCATCGGGCATGCGGTGGGCCGAGACCACGCGGGCCTCATGGGCGATGCCGAACTGTTCAAGGATTTGCACTGCATGCTGCATGGTGTCCCAGTCGCTGCTGGAACCCATGACCACGCCGATCTGGATGGGTTTCATGGTGTGGAGGGTGCTGGCTGGCAGGCGTCGCCTGCTGTGCCGCTGTGGGTGGAACCCGCGATTTTACTTTTTGCGCCTCCCTTCCCGGCATGGGGCTGTTTCGATCGGCCAAAATAGCGCGCAAACTGTTTGTTCCACTGGTTCTAAGCCCCACACCAATCATGATTGACGTCACCGTAGAGAACTTTGAAGCCGAGGTGGTTGCCGCCTCGATGAACGTGCCCGTGCTGGTGGACTTCTGGGCGCCCTGGTGTGGCCCCTGCAAGTCGCTGGGCCCGGTGCTGGAGAAGCTGGAGACGGAGTATGTCGGCCGCTTCAAGCTCGCCAAGATCGACTCCGATCAGGAGCAGCAACTGGCAGGCATGTTCGGCATCCGCAGCATCCCCACCTGCGTGCTGCTGATGAACGGCCAGCCTGTGGACGGCTTCATGGGCGCTTTGCCCGAAGGCCAGGTGCGTGCCTTCCTCGACAAGCACGTGCCCACCGCCGAAGAAATGGTGGCCGAGGCGGAGGAAGAAGAGGCGCAGGAAGCACTGGCCGAGGGCGATACCGGCACCGCACTGGAGAAGCTGCAACATGCCGTCGTGACCGACCCAGCCAATGACGACGCGCGCTTTGACTACGTCAAGCTGCTGCTGCAGCTGGGGCGCGAGGACGATGCCAAGGTGGCTTTCGCCCCCGTGATCGCCAAGGCCGCCATGTCACGCAAGCTGGGCGCCCTCAAGACCTGGATGGATGCTCTTGATTTTGTAGCGTCTGGCGCATATGACGCCTCCGCTGAGGCCGGATTTGAGGCAAAAATTGCCGCGAACAAGCGGGATTTCGACACCCGCTATGCCCGCGCCCGCTGGCTCATCACCCAGCAGCGCTGGACCGACGCCATGGACGAGCTGCTCGAAATCCTCATGCGCGACAAGGCGTGGAGCGAAGAGATTGCCCGCAAGACCTACGTCGCCATCCTCGAACTGATCGAGGCGCCCAAGCCCAAGGTCGCCGAGGGCCAGATCCCGCCCGAAGACCCGGTGGTGGCCACGTACCGCCGACGGCTGTCGAGTGTGGTACTGAGCTGAAAAGGCGCATTTCCAAAGAAAAAGGCCCATCAAGGGCCTTTTTTATATGCGCGCAAACAGCTGACAGCTGTCCGGGTCAGCTCGTCAGCCGCTCCAGCGCCTCGCGGTACTTGGCGGCTGTCTTCTCAATCACCGCCTGGGGCAGGCGGGGCGAAGGCGCTGTCTTGTCCCAGGGCTTGCCGTTGACTTGGGCCTGCTCCAGCCAGTCACGCACAAACTGCTTGTCGTAGCTGGGAGGGTTCTCGCCCTTGGCCAGGGCTTCGGCATAACCTTCCACCGGCCAGTAGCGGGAGCTGTCGGGCGTGAGCACCTCATCCATCAGTACCAGCGCGCCATCGGGGGCCAGGCCGAACTCAAATTTGGTGTCGGCAATGATCATGCCCTTGGCCAGGGCGATCTCGGCGGCGGCCTTGTAAATGGCAATGCTCAGGTTGCGGATGCGGGTGGCCAGGTCCAGACCGATCATTTCTACCGTGCGCTCGAAGGTGATGTTCTCATCGTGCTCACCCATGGCGGCCTTGGCGGCGGGCGTGTAGATGGGCTCGGGCAGCTTGGCGGCGTTGGTCAGGCCTTCGGGCAGGGGCACGCCACAGACCGAGCGCGACTCCTGGTATTCCTTCCAGCCGCTGCCAGCCAGGTAGCCGCGCACCACGGCTTCGACCGGGATGGGCTTGAGGCGCTGCACCAGCATCGAGCGGCCTCGGATCTGGGGGGCCTCTTCGGGGCTCACCACGCTCTCGGGGGCGTCGCCTGTGAGGTGGTTGGGGCAGATATGCCCAAGCTTGTCGAACCAGAACAGGGCCATCTGCGTGAGCAGCTCACCCTTGCCGGGAATGGGCTCGCCCATGATGACGTCGAATGCCGAGAGGCGGTCACTGGCCACCATCAGGATGCGGTCGTCGCCCACGGCGTAGTTGTCGCGCACCTTGCCGCGTGCCAACAGGGGCAGCGAAGTCAGGGCCGAAGTGTGCAGGGCGGTGGAGCTGGGCTGGGTCATGGTGTCGGTGTGGGCGGTGGGTATCCGCTGCGGGCAGTCCGAAGAACGTAGGGGGAGGGGGTGCGACAGGTGAGGCCTGGGCGCAACCCTCGGATTTTACGCGCCGGTCTGGAGCGCGTCGGTTTCCCAAGGGAATGCGGCGGCAGGGGGGCGCGCCGGGTATGCATGCGGCACACTGGGCGGCCCTGAACCTGCCTGGGCCTTCACGGCCGTCTGCTGTGTCTTCTCCTAACCCTGAGATTTCTCCCCGCCGCGAGCTGTGGCTGCTGCTGACGCTGGCAGGCATCCAGTTCACCCACATCCTCGACTTCATGATCATGATGCCGCTGGGGCCGCAGCTCACGCAGCTGTTTGCGATCAGCGACGCGCAGTTTGGCTTGCTGGTGTCGGCCTATACGTTGTCGGCCGGGGCGTCAGGCCTGCTGGCTTCGACTTACATCGACCGCTTAGGGCGCAAGCGGCTGCTGTTGGTGCTCTATGGCCTGTTCGGACTGGCGACGCTGGCCTGCGGCCTTGCGCCCACCTACGGCACGCTGATGGTGGCGCGCATTCTCGCGGGGACTTTTGGTGGCGTGCTGTCTGCCCTGTCGCAGACCATCGTGGCGGACGTGGTGCCCTTTGAGCGGCGCGGCCGTGCCATGGGCATTGTGATGACGTCGTTCTCTGTGTCCACGGTGGCGGGTGTGCCCCTGGGCCTGATCCTGGCAGCGTATGGAGGCTGGAATCTGCCGTTCATTGCGATTGCTGCGATGGTGGGTGTGCTGGCTGTGCTGGCTGCGCGCACGATGCCCGCCATGACGGGTCATGTTCAGGCTGCCAATGGTCGGTCTGTGTTGGGCGGCATCAAGCAGGTGCTGGCCGACGGCAATCACCGCTGGGCGTTTTTGTTCTCGGCGTTGCTGATGTTTACGGGTTTTACCGTGATCCCCTACATCACCATCTACATGCAGACCAATGCTGGCGTGCGGGCCGATCAGGTGCCGTTGGTGTACCTGTGTGGCGGGGTGGTGACCTTGTTCACGGCGCGACTGTTCGGGCGCATGACCGACCGGAATGGCAAGGTGCTCACTTTTCGGTGGCTGGCTCTCGCGGGGCTTCCCTGCATCCTGGGCATCACCCTTGTGCAGGGGTTGCCGCTGTGGGGCGTTTTGGTGGTGTCCACGCTGATGTTCACCTTTGTCAGTGGCCGCATGATCCCGGGCATGGCCATCATTGCCTCGGCGGCGCATGCGCCTTTGCGGGGGACCTTCATGACCTTGAATGCCTCCGTGCAATCGGCTGCGATGGGGGTGGCGTCTTTTGTGGGCGGGGTCTTGATCAGCCGCGATGCGCAGGGGCTGGTACAGAACTACTGGGTGGCTGCACTGGTGGGGATCAGCGCCAGCGCGCTGTCAATGTTGGTGGCGGGGCGCCTGCAGCTGCACGGTGCGACGCCGTCTGCCCGATGAAGTTTGCCCTGGGGCTGTGCCGGCAAGCTGGCGCTCTCTGAGCCAACCCATTGTGCGCGCTTTTCGGGCGCTTGGCACCTTGCCGGGCATAACCCAGCGGCCTGCGGCGGTATGGGATTGCATTTCGGGGAGGGCGGGGGCATAGTGAACCCACGACGTCAACAACAGATGCATCCAAGTCCGCCGAGCCGCTCCTCTGATCCAGGACGGCGTTTTTCCACCGAGAGCCACAGGAGACTTATTTATGAACTTGACGATCAGCGGTCACCACCTCGAAGTTACTCCCGCCTTGCGCAGCTACGTCACCACCAAGCTGGATCGGATCACCCGCCATTTTGACCAAGTTGTCGATGTCAAGGTACTGCTGACGGTAGAGAAGCAAAAGGAAAAGGAAAAGAGACAGCGAGCGGAATGCAACATCCACGTCAAGGGCAGCGACCTGTTTGCCGAAAGCTCCCACGCCGACCTGTATGCAGCCGTGGACGAGCTGGTCGATAAGATGGACCGCCAGGTGGTGCGCCACAAGGACCGTTTGCAAGACCACCACCACGAAGCCGTCAAGCGCGAACTGCACGCTTGATGCGCCAGCCCTGAGCCTGGCACAGCAGCCGCCCCTCTTGGGCGGTTTTTTTGTTGCCTGGCGTGCCGCGCTCAGGGTTTTCGCCAATATGTGCATAATTGTTACCCTTGACCATGAACCGACTCGCCTCCATCCTGCCCTCCGCTCAAGTGCTTGTGAGCGTGGACGCCACCAGCAAGAAGCGTGCTTTTGAAGAAGCGGGTCTGCTGTTCGAGAGCCAACACGGACTCTCCCGGGCGCTGATCACCGACAGCCTGTTTGCCCGCGAACGCCTGGGCTCCACGGGGTTGGGTCATGGTGTGGCCATTCCCCACGGGCGCATCAAGGGCCTCAAGGCGCCGATGGCGGCTGTGTTCCAGCTGCTCAACCCCATCGGGTTCGATGCGCCGGACGAGTTGCCGGTGGGCCTGCTGATCTTTTTGCTGGTGCCTGAGGCGGCCACGCAAAAGCACCTGGAAATCCTCTCCGAGATTGCCGAGTTGCTCAGCGATTCGGCCTTGCGTGAAAAGCTCAAGGCCTGTACCGATGCAGCCGAACTGCACGGCATGATCGCAGGCTGGCAGTCCACCCAAGCGGCCTGAGCAATCTCCTCCTCCCCCCGCCGTTCGCGCTGCGCACTCCTGACTGACCTGCCGTGAAGCCCAATGTTGTCAGTGCCGATGTCCTTTTCGAGGAATTCCGCGGCCCCCTGAAGTGGGAATGGGTGGCGGGCCTTGGTGCCTCCGAGCGCCGTTTTGATGAAGTGGCCGTGCGCTCCGCGCGGTCCGGGGCCGATCTGGTTGGCTACCTCAACTACATCCACCCTTACAGGGTTCAGATTCTGGGTGAGCGCGAAATTGCCTACCTGAGCAACGCGTCCCCCGACGATTGCAAGCGCCGTATTGCCCGCATCGTGACGCTGGAGCCCCCAGTGCTGGTGCTGGCCGACAACCAGACCGCGCCCGATGCGCTGGTGTCGATGTGCGAACGTGCGCAGATTCCGATGTTCTCCACGCACGAGTCGTCGGCGTTTGTTATCGACGTGCTGCGCGCCTACCTGTCCAAGCACTTCGCTGATCGCACCACCATGCACGGCGTGTTCATGGATATCTTGGGCCTGGGCGTGATGATCACCGGCGAATCAGGCTTGGGCAAAAGCGAGCTGGGCCTGGAGCTGATCTCGCGCGGCAACGGCCTGGTGGCTGACGATGCGGTGGATTTGTTCCGCATCAACCAGACCACCATCGAAGGCAAGTGCCCCGAGCTGCTGCAGAACCTGCTGGAAGTGCGCGGCATTGGTCTGCTCGACATCCGCGCCATCTTTGGCGAGACGGCCGTGCGCCGCAAGATGCGCCTCAAGCTCATCGTGCACCTGGTGCGCAAAGAGACTCTGGAGCGCGACTACGAGCGCCTGCCCTACGAGCCGCTCACCCAGGACGTGCTGGGTGTGCCCGTGCTCAAGGTCGTGATCCAGGTGGTGGCCGGCCGCAACATCGCCGTGCTGGTCGAGGCTGCCGTGCGCAACACCATCCTGCAGTTGCGCGGCATCGACACCTACCAGGAGTTCGTCGAACGCCATCGCCGCGCAATGGAACGCGACACGGGTGGCTAGTCTGCTCTGTATTTGATAGCTGCTGGCGCTTGATGCGCAAGCGCTGGAGGTCGATTTCCCCCCCTAAGCCGTTGAAGTCGGCGCGATCAAGGAACAATGCACCCGTGGAACCGGCTTTACCGGGCCACCAGGTGCGACCCCCTTGGGGGAAGGCGCACAGCGCCTCAGGGGGTTAGCCCTTCTTCGCGCAGCCGGCGCACTGCCCGTAGAGGGCCATCGTGTGGTCCTGCACCAGCCAGCCTTTGGCCTTGGCCACGGCATGCTGCCTCTTTTCGATCTCGGGGTCATAGAACTCTTCCACCTTGCCGCACGAGGTGCAGATGAAGTGGTCGTGGTGCTGCCCCTCGTTGAGCTCGTACACCGCCTTGCCGCTCTCGAAGTTGCTGCGGATCAGGATGCCGGCCTGCTCAAACTGCGTGAGCACCCGATATACAGTGGCCAGGCCGATGTCCGAGCGCTCCTCCAGCAGCACGCGGAACACGTCTTCCGCCGTCATGTGGCGCTGCGCACCCTTCTGGAAAATCTCCAGAATCTTCAGGCGGGGCAGCGTGGCTTTGAGTCCCGTGCTTTTGAGTTCGTCGATATTGGTCATGGCTGGCTCTTTCGGGGGCGGGCAACAGCCTCCGGGGCTGGAGGGGCTGCCGCTACAATGGGACGATCATATCCTTTGGCCTTTTACCCATGCCCGTCCAAGCCCGTTACAGCGCCCGTCTGGGCCTGGTTGTGTTGATCGGTGCCAGCATGGCCGCCCTGACCGGTTGCGGCAGTCTGGATGGTGCCAGCAGCCGCATCGCCAGCATCGTCAAGCCCTACCGGGTGGACGTGGTGCAGGGCAACTTCGTGTCCCGCGAGCAGGTCGAAGCCCTGCAGCCTGGCATGAGCCGCCAGCAGGTGCGGGAGATTCTCGGGACGCCCCTGGTCACCAGCCTGTTCCATGCGGACCGCTGGGAGTACGTGTTCACGCTCAAACGCCCTGGCGAAGAGATCCAGACCCGCAAGCTGACCGTGTTCTTCAAAGGCGATGGCCTGGAACGCTCCGAAGGCGATGAAATGCCGACCGAAACCGAATTCGTCGCCACGCTGGGTGGGCGCGACGGTGCCAAGGGCAAGGCGCCGGTGCTCGATGCCACGCCGGAGCAACTGGCCAAATACCCGGTCAAGGAACGCACCGCACCGGCCGCCGCAGCAACGCCTGCGCTGCCTGCCACCACCAGTTACCCGCCGCTCGAAGCGCCTGCGCGCTGACCCCTGCGGCTTGGCCGCGCGCCTGGTGCGTTCGCGGCCCTTTCATTGAACAGGATATTTTTCATGACCGCGACTTCTTCGCCAGCGGCCCCCGCTGCATCCCCTCTTCGTGTGGCCGTTGCTGGTGCTTCGGGCCGCATGGGGCGCATGCTGATAGAGGCCATTCGCGCCAGTGACGACTGCGTACTGGCCGGTGCACTGGACGTAGCCGCCAGCCCTGCCATCGGCTCTGACGCCACCGCCTTTCTGGGCTACGCCAGCGGCGTGGCCATCACGGCCGACGTGGCGGGCGGCCTGAAGAACGCCGAGGTGCTCATTGACTTCACCCGTCCCGAAGGCACGCTGGCCCACCTGGCCGTATGCAGCCAGCTCGGCGTGAAGGCCGTCATTGGCACCACCGGCTTCACCGATGTGCAAAAAGCCGAACTCGACGCCTACGCACAGCGCACCGCCATCATGTTCTCGCCCAACATGAGCGTGGGTGTAAACGTCACGCTCAAGCTGCTGCAAATGGCCGCCAAGGCCATGGCCACGGGGTACGACATCGAGATCATCGAAGCCCACCACCGCCACAAGGTCGATGCGCCCTCGGGCACTGCGCTCAAGATGGGTGAGGTGATTGCCGAGGCCCTGGGCCGTGACCTCAAGGACTGCGCCGTGTACGCCCGTGAAGGTGTCACCGGCGAGCGTGATCCCTCCAGCATCGGTTTTGCTGCCATCCGTGGTGGCGACATCGTGGGCGACCACACCGTGCTGTTTGCGGGCATTGGCGAGCGCATCGAGGTCACGCACAAGTCCTCCAGCCGGGCCACGTATGCGCAGGGTGCCTTGCGTGCCGTGCGTTTCCTGGCGGCCCACAAGACTGGCATGTTCGACATGTTCGACGTGCTGGGCTTGAAGTGAGGCAACCCCCTGTGGCGCTTTGCGCCTTCCCCCTTCTCTCGAATTGCTGCGCTATTCGGGATGGGGGACACCGCCAGCGCGGCGGGGCGGCCTTTGCGCGGCGGTCGCTGGCATGGGCCGCATGCGGTTTACCCTCTCTGGGCGACGCAGGGTGCCCTGACCACTTGAGAAGGGGTTGATGTATGGACGCCCTCCACTGGTGGCGCCAGGGCGATGCCGTCACGCAAAGTGCAGCCCTGGTCTTGCTGACCATGTCGGTGGCGAGCTGGGTGGTCATGGTGTGGAAGCTGCGGCTCATGCGGCGCGCCAGTGTCGATGTGGCCCGCTGCACGGCCGCTTTCTGGCAGGCGCCCTCGCTGGCCCTGGCGCAGCAGCGTTTGCAGTCTTTTGACAGCGATGCGCTAGTGCTTCCTTTGGTGGTTGCTGCAAATTCAATAGCAAATCACGAAGGCGACGTGGCCCAGCCAACGCTGGCTACGGCGGGTAGCCTGTCGCAGCGGCTCACGCGGGTGCTGCGCGACGCCCTGCACGACGTGCTGGGGCGCTTGCAGTTTGGCCAGGTGTTGCTGGCCACGGTGGGCTCCACAGCGCCGTTTGTGGGGCTGCTGGGCACGGTGTGGGGCATCTACCATGCGCTTACCGCCATGGCTGGCGCGGGGCAGATCACCATTGACCGTGTCTCCGGCCCCGTGGGTGAGGCCCTGGTCATGACGGCTGCCGGGTTGGCCGTGGCGATCCCTGCCGTGCTGGCCTACAACGTGTTTGGCCGCCTGATCGGCCGCATCGAGGCCGACCTGGAAGGGTTTGCGCGTGATCTGCGCGAGCTGGTCATCGACACGGCGCCCGTCCAGAGTTTGGCGGGCACCGCAGAAGGCCTGAGCAATGCGAGCCGACCCGCTGCCGGGCCGCCCCAAGGCGGGTCAGCCCCCTTGGGAGGCAGCGAACCACGCGCAGCGGGGAGCGTGGGGGCATGAGTTTCGGACGACTCGAGCGCACCACCGGGCCGCAGCCCATGAGCGACATCAACATGACGCCCCTGGTGGACGTGATGCTGGTGCTGGTGGTCATCTTCATCCTCACGGCACCGCTGCTGGCCAGCTCCATCCGGCTGGACCTGCCGCGTACCGAAGGGGCGACGCCCGGTGCAGCACCGCAGTTCGTCACGCTGGTGGTGGACGCCTCCGGGCAGGTCTACCTGGATGACCAGCCCCTGTCGCAAGCCGCGCTGGCAGAGCGCCTGCGCAGCGTCGGCGCCGAGCGGCCAGACACCGAGGTGCAGCTGCGCGCTGATGCGTCTGTACCTTACGGTCGCGTGGTCGAGGTCATGGGCGCAGCCCACCTCGCAGGGCTGCAGCGCATCGGATTTGTGGCCGAGCCTTCTGCCTCTGGCACCCCGCCCGCCCCCGCCAAGGCACCCTGAAGCGGCGGTAGGCCTGAGCGCGAGGGCCGCTTATTGCCGCACGGTCTGCCGTATTGCGCGGCCGCAGCCCGTGGGCGATGCCTGACCGCCTAAAATCCCTGCAGCGCGGCCCTGCGGCTGCACTCTTCTCTCACCCCCGAGCCCCCATGCAAGACAAATACTCTCCCCAAGACGTCGAACGCGCGGCGCACGACCACTGGACCGCCACCGACGCTTACCGCGTGACGGAAGACACGAGCAAGAAGAAGTTCTACGCCTGCTCCATGCTGCCGTACCCCAGCGGCAAGCTGCACATGGGCCACGTGCGCAACTACACCATCAACGACATGCTCACGCGCTACCTGCGCATGAACGGCCACAACGTCTTGATGCCCATGGGCTGGGATGCCTTCGGCCTCCCCGCCGAAAACGCGGCGCTCAAAAACGGTGTGCCACCGGCCAAGTGGACCTACGAAAACATCGCGTACATGAAGAAGCAGATGCAGGCGATGGGCCTGGCCATCGACTGGAGCCGCGAGGTGGCCACCTGCGACCCCGAGTACTACAAGTGGAACCAGTGGCTGTTCCTCAAGATGCTGGACAAGGGCATTGCCTACCGCAAGACCCAGGTCGTGAACTGGGACCCAGTGGACCAGACCGTGCTGGCCAACGAGCAGGTCATCGACGGCAAGGGCTGGCGCACCGGCGCCACCGTCGAGAAGCGCGAGATCCCTGGCTACTACCTCAAGATCACCGACTACGCCGAAGAGCTGCTGGGCTTTGTGACCGGCGACAAGCTGCCCGGCTGGCCGGAGCGCGTGAAGCTGATGCAGGAGAACTGGATCGGCAAGAGCGAAGGCGTGCGCTTTGCCTTCACGCACGACATCCAGGGCGATGACGGCGCGCTGATTGGCGACGGCAAGATGTACGTGTTCACCACGCGCGCCGACACCATCATGGGCGTGACCTTCTGCGCCGTGGCGCCCGAGCACCCGCTGGCTGCCCACGCCGCCAAAGCCAACCCGACGCTCAAGGCCTTCATCGAAGAGTGCAAGAGCGGCGGCACCACCGAGGCCGAGCTGGCCACGCAAGAGAAGAAGGGCGTGCCCACGGGCCTGTTCGTCACCCACCCGCTGACCGAAGAAAAGGTCGAGGTCTGGGTCGGCAACTATGTGCTGATGGGCTATGGCGACGGTGCCGTGATGGGCGTGCCTGCCCACGACGAGCGCGACTTCGCGTTCGCCCTGAAGTACGGTATCGAGATCAAGCAGGTGGTGCTGGTCGATGGCGAGCACTTTGACTACCACCAGTGGAATGACTGGTACGGCGACAAGCAACGCGGCGTGACCATCAACTCCGACAGCTTCAGTGGTCTTTCCTGCAAGGAAGCCGTGAACGCTGTGGCCCATGCGCTGGAGCAAAAGGGCCTGGGCGAGAAGAAGACCACCTGGCGCCTGCGCGACTGGGGTGTGAGCCGCCAGCGCTACTGGGGCACGCCGATCCCGATCATCCACTGCGAAGAACACGGCGCTGTGCCCGTGCCTGAAAAAGACCTGCCCGTGGTGCTGCCGCAAGACTGCATCCCCGACGGCTCGGGCAACCCGCTGCACAAGCACGAAGGTTTTCACGCGGGCGTGATCTGCCCTGTGTGCGGCAAGCCCGCCCGCCGCGAGACGGACACCATGGACACGTTTGTGGACAGCTCGTGGTACTTCATGCGGTATTGCGACCCCAAGAACGCCGATGCGATGGTGGCGGGCGGTGCCGACTACTGGATGCCGATGGACCAATACATCGGCGGCATTGAACACGCCATCCTGCACCTGCTGTACGCCCGCTTCTGGACCAAGGTCATGCGTGACCTGGGCCTGGTCAAGGTCGATGAGCCTTTCACCAAGCTGCTCACGCAGGGCATGGTGCTCAACCACATCTACAGCCGTCGCACCGCCAAGGGCGGCAAGGACTATTTCTGGCCGCACGACGTGGAGCACGTGCTGGACGAAGGCGGCAAGATCATTGGCGCCAAGCTGAAGAACGAAGCCACCAGCGGCGACGGCCTGTTGCCCGTGGGCACGCCCATTGACTACGAGGGCGTGGGCACCATGTCCAAGTCCAAGAACAACGGCGTGGACCCGCAGGACCTGATCGAGAAGTACGGCGCCGACACGGCCCGCCTGTACACCATGTTCACCGCCCCGCCCGAAGCCACGCTGGAGTGGAACGACGCGGCTGTGGAAGGCAGCTACCGCTTCCTGCGCCGGGTGTGGAATTTCGGCGTCAAGCTGTCTGCTATGGACATGGGAGCTGCTACCGCAAGTGTGGCAAGCGCTAGCAGCCTGAAAGATGTTGAATTTGGCAAGGAAGCCAAGGCCCTGCGCCTGGAGATCCACAACGTGCTCAAGCAGGTGGACTACGACTACCAGCGCATGCAGTACAACACCGTGGTCTCGGGCGCGATGAAGATGATCAACGCGCTCGAAGACTTCAAGGCCACCGACTCGGCCGGTGCCCAGGTGGCGCTGATCGAAGGCTTTGGCATTCTGCTGCGCTGCCTGTACCCCGCCACGCCCCACATCGCCCACAGTCTGTGGACGGGCCTGGGCTACGCCGGTGCGCTGGGCGATCTGCTCGATGCGCCCTGGCCGCAGGTGGATGCAGGCGCCCTGGTGCAGGACGAGATCGAACTCATGCTGCAGGTCAACGGCAAGCTGCGTGGCTCCATCCATGTGCCCGCCCAGGCCGACAAGGCTGAGATCGAGCGCATTGCGCTGGCCAGCGAGGCCTTCACAGCCCAGGCTGCCGGTGCGGCGCCCAAGCGCGTGATCGTGGTGCCGGGCCGTCTCGTGAACGTGGTGGTCTGACCCCATGAACAAACGCACCCTGCTCAGCCTGGCCCCCGTGGCCCTGTTGTCTGCCTGCGGATTCCGGCTGCGTGGCGTGCCGGAGTTCGGGTTTGGCTCGCTCTACATTGTGGCCCCCGCCACCTCGCCGCTGGCGCGCGAGCTGCAGCGCACGCTCGATGGGTCGGGCAGCCAGCTCAAGCTGCTGCGCGACCCGGCCAGCATGCCGACAGCAGAGGCCATCTTCGACCTGCTGCAGGAGCAGCAGGAGCGCGTGGTGGTGGGCCTCAATGCGTCGGGCCAGGTGCGCGAGCTGCAACTGCGCCTGCGCATCAAGTTTCGTCTGCGCACGCCCACGGGGGTGGAGCTGATCCCCGACACCGAACTGCTGCAGCAGCGCGACATCAGCTACAACGAAACCATTGCGCTGGCCAAGGAGGCCGAAGAGGCGCTGCTCTACCGCGACATGCGGACCGACCTAGTGCAGCAGCTTATGCGCCGACTCGCAGCGGCCAAGCGTTAGGGCTCCTCGGCCCGCTCGGCGCGGGTCAGGCGCTCAGCACCGGGCCCTGGCCCTGGCCGTGCGAGGGCACGCGCATCAACGTGCTCTTGCCAAACAGCGATTCCACCAGGTCCACGGCCAGCACGGCCGTGCGGTTGCGCACATCGAGCGCGGGGTTGAGTTCCACAATGTCCAGCGAGGCCAGGCGCCCGCTGTCGGCAATCATCTCCATGCACAACTGCGCCTCGCGGTAGGTGGGGCCACCGGGCACCGTGGTGCCCACGCCGGGTGCGATGTCGGGGTCCAGAAAGTCCACGTCAAAGCTCACGTGCAGATGGGTGTGGGCATCCAGCCCGCTTAGCGCCTGCTGCATGGTCTGGCGCATGCCCACCTCGTCGATGTAGCGCATGTCGAACACCTCCAGGCCCTGCTCGTGCACAAAGCGCTTTTCGCCCGCGTCCACGCTGCGGATGCCGATCTGCCGGATCTGCGAAGGGTGCAGCGCCGGGCCGCCGCCCGGCATACGGGCCAGCCCGGTCAGCGCCTCGGGGCCAAACCCGCACAGGCAGGCCACGGGCATGCCATGCACATTGCCGCTGGGCGTGAGTGCACTGGTGTTGAAGTCGGCATGGGCATCCAGCCACAACACCCGCAGCTTCTTGCCCACCTCCGCGCAATGGCGGGCCACGGCGCTGATGCTGCCCAGGCCCAGGCAGTGGTCCCCGCCCAGCAGGATGGGCAGGTGGCCCAGTTGCAGCTCGGCATACACGGCGTCGAACACGCGCTGGTTCCACTCCACCACCTCGGGCAGGTGGCGGTAGCCGTCCAAGGGCGGCTGCCAAGGGTTGGCGGGGCCGCTGAGGTTGCCCCGGTCAAACACCTGCAGCCCGTGCGACTCCAGCGCTGCCTGCAGGCCTGCCACACGCAGGGCCTCGGGCCCCATGGACGCGCCGCGCGCGCCTGCGCCGATGTCGGTGGGGGCGCCGATCAGGCTGGTGGGCTGGGCGCTGCGCAAGGCGGTGGGGGGCATGGTGTGGGGGCTTTCTGGAAAGGCAGTCGATGTCGGTGCGGGCGCGTGCACGCACCCCGGGGAATTCTCGGAGCTTTGGACGCCAATGAATAGCGCCTTGGCTGATCAGTTCGTGGTCTCTCTTGTGCACTGTGAGGGCATTTGCTGGCAATGTGCGCAGTGGCTAGCCTGGCCAGGCGATAAACTTTGCCGCATGCAAGTCGCCCTGGCCCAACTCTCTCAGCATCTTCAACGGGCCTTGTCGCCGCTTTATGTCCTGCATGGCGACGAACCCTTGCTGCAGCAGGAGGCCGCCGACGCCATTCGCGCCACGGCCCGCGCCCAGGGCTACACCGAGCGCAGCAGCTACACCGTGGCTGGCGCCCATTTCGACTGGAGTGCGGTGCTGGCGGCCGGTGGTTCCCTGAGCCTGTTTGCCGACAAGCAGATCGTCGAGATCCGCATCCCCTCGGGCAAGCCCGGTAAAGATGGCAGCGTGGCCTTGCAGCATGTGGCCGAATCGGCCCGGGGCAACGACAGCACACTCACCATCGTCATGCTGCCGCGCCTCGATAAAGCCACCAAAACCGGCGCCTGGTTTGCCGCGCTGGAGGGCAACGGCACGTCTATCCAGATCGACCCCATCGAGCGCGGCATGTTGCCGCAGTGGATTGCCCAGCGCCTGGCCGCGCAGGACCAGCGCGTGGTGGCGGGCGAGGAAGGCCAGCGCACGCTGCAGTTTTTTGCCGACCGCGTGGAAGGCAACCTGCTGGCCGCGCACCAGGAAATCCAGAAACTGGCTTTGTTGCACCCGGCGGGTGAACTGACCCAAGCCCAGGTCGAAGCCGCCGTGCTCAACGTGGCGCGCTACGACGTGTTCAAGCTGTCTGAATCGGTGCTGGCCGGGCAGACGGCCCGCGTGCAGCGCATGCTCGACGGCCTGCAGGCCGAGGGCGAGGCCGAAGTGCTGGTGCACTGGGCCCTGGCCGAAGACATCCGTGCCTTGAAACGCGTGAAAGACGCCATGAACGCGGGCCGCCCCCTGCCCATGGCCCTGCGCGAAAACCGCATCTGGGGCCCCAAGGAGCGGCTGTTTGAACGCATCCTGCCCAAGGCCAGCGATGCGGCCCTGGCGCGCCTGCTGCAGTCTGCCCACACGGTCGATGGCATCGTCAAAGGCCTCAAGCAGCCCGACTGGCCGCAGGACGGCTGGCAGGCGCTGCATCGGTTGGCGTTTCAGTTGTGCCGGTTGACGCAGGCGGTGCGGTAGGTGATGAGCGCCCGAGAACCGTCCAGACTGTGCTCTGCGGTTTATTGCCCTTCGTGGGTCCATCGGCTGTGGCCTGTGGCCTTGTATGAAAGGCGTGGGTGATGGAGCGCTGGGAGGTTGTCGAACGCGCGGTGCTGCTCGCCGTAGGCGTAGCTTTGTTGGGGCTGTGTGGCTGGCTTGTGTTTGTGCGGGTGGGGCCCGAGCGGTTTGTGGGGCTCGCGCTGCTGGCCCCGTGCGTCTACTGGGTTTTTTGGCAGGCTCTGCACACGGAGAGAAAAAAATCGATCAATGCGTTGAGCGACTTCCAGGAGCCCAAGACCTCGGCAGACCACAGCCCCTTCGCGCGCGCCGAGGCCGACATGGCCAAAGTTTTCCAGCAGGGAATACAGCTTGAGTGCCAAGGACAGCTGGATGAAAGGGTCAAGGCGCAGATTGATGCGCGGTTGCGAGAGATTTCTGATCAGCTCGGTCAGCAGGTCGTGCAACAACTCTCCAGTGCGCCCGCAATGGGCCGCCAGTGCCGGGAGCCTCGGTGGAAGCTGTATGTAGCTTCCCTGTTCTTGCTCGCTTTGGCGGGCGGGGTGCTTGAAATTGCTGTGGGGACCTACTTTATCCCTTCGTTTGGCGGAGCCTACCAGCGGGTATTTCCCATGCTCTTGGCTTTGGCGGTGCCGATCTTCGGTTTTCTCCTGTTCCGCATCGAAAGGCAACAGAACACTCTTGCTGGCCGCTTTCCCTCCTGGGGCGTACGTTGGATCTTCGTGTTTCCAGCCATGGTGCTGGCGTGTTCCTTTTTGGTGCTGCTGTCACCCTACGGATGGTCTGCCTTGGCGGGTTGGATGGTGGGCGCAGATGCACCGGCTCGGCAGGCGAAAGTTCTTTCCGTCGAGGTGGCAAAGCCCAAGTACGGGAAGTGCGACCAGCATGCGGCGCTGGTTATTGACGGGACTTCTGCGCGCATATGCATTGAAGGCCGTTCGGTGGGCGAATTGCCAAAAGCTGGAGATACGGTTTCGGTGCGTGGCCGTAGTTCCTTCCTGGGGCTGTTCGTAGAGGAAGTGCGTGTGGAGCGACAGCCGTGACAGGCTATTGGGTCTGATGATCGGAGTCACCGCTGTCCCAAAACCCCTCGCGCCTTCTCCACCCACATCTGCAAATTCGCCACCAGATCCTTCTGGCTGAACGAGCAGCTTTCCTCCGAAAACAGCGCGCTCGATTCCAGCCGGTCCAGCAGGTTCAGCAGCACCTTGCCATAGCGCGGGGGCAGGGCGGCGAGCAGGGCCGTCTGCTGGCGGGCCAGGGTGCTCAGGGTGGCGGCGGTGTGGTCGCCGCGTTCAAAGGCCTGCAGGGCTTCGGTCAGGGTGGCGAGCTGGGCGGAGGCGGTGGTGGTCATGGCCTGGGGGATGCGAGTGGGGCAAGGCCGCAAGGGTAAAGCCATCTGCGGCAAAATCGCTGGATGAACGCCCTCCACGTCGCTGAATACACGCATTCTCTCGGTCTCCAGGCCAAAACGGCCTCTGCGCTGATGGCCAAAGCGCCTGCAGCTATCAAAAACAAAGCGCTCAAGGCGCTGGCGCGGCTGCTGCGCGAGAACGTGGATGCGCTGCAGATCGACAACGCCCGCGACCTGGAACGCGCCCGCGCCGCCGGGCTGGCCGAGCCCATGGTGGACCGCTTGAAGCTCAGCCCCAAGGTGCTGGAGACCTGTGCCGAAGGCTGCGAACAGCTGGCCGCCATGCCCGACATCATTGGCGAGATCCTGGGTTTGAAGCAGCAGCCCAGCGGCATCCGCGTGGGCCAGATGCGCGTGCCGATCGGCGTGTTCGGCATGATTTACGAGAGCCGCCCCAACGTGACCATCGAGGCGGCCAGCCTCAGCATCAAGAGCGGCAATGCCTGCATCTTGCGTGGCGGCTCCGAGGCCATCGATTCCAACAAGGCGCTGGCCAAGATCGTGCAACTGGCGCTGGCCGAGGCCGGTCTGCCGCAAGACGCGGTGCAACTGGTGCAGACCACCGACCGCGAGGCCGTGGGCAAGCTCATCACCATGCCGCAGTTTGTGGACGTGATCATCCCGCGCGGCGGCAAAGGCCTGATCGAGCGCATCAGCCGCGACGCCAAGGTGCCCGTCATCAAGCACTTGGACGGCAACTGCCACACCTATGTGGACGACCCCTGCGACATCGCCATGGCCGTCAAGGTGGCCGACAACGCCAAGACCAACAAGTACAGCCCCTGCAACGCGAGCGAAGGCCTGCTGGTGGCGCGTGGTGTGGCAGCAGAGTTCTTGCCCAAAATTGGCGCGGTGTATGCCGCCAAGGGCGTGGAGATGCGCGGCTGCCCCGAGTCGCTGGCCATCCTGCAGTCGGTGCAAGGTGCTAACCTGGTGCCCGCCACCGAACAGGACTGGAGCGAGGAGTACCTGGCACCGATCATCAGCGTGAAGGTCGTGGCCGGTGTGGACGAGGCCATCGCCCATATCAACCACTATTCCAGCCACCACACCGACGCCATCCTGACCACCAACCACGTGCACGCCCAGCGTTTTCTGCGCGAGGTGGATTCGGCCAGCGTGATGGTGAACGCAAGCACGCGGTTTGCCGATGGCTTCGAGTACGGCCTGGGCGCCGAAATCGGCATCAGCACCGACAAGTTCCATGCGCGCGGGCCGGTGGGCATCGAGGGGCTGACCTCACTCAAGTACGTGGTGCTGGGCGAGGGTGAGGTGCGGGGTTGATGTGCTCCTGAATCAATAGCTGTTAGCGTATGTTTCACTAGCGCTTGCGGCATATTCCACATGAAAATCATCATCCTCGGCGCCGGCCGCGTAGGCCAGAGCGTGGCGGACAGCCTGGTGTCGGAGCGCAACGACATCACTGTCATCGACACCGATGCCGCCCGCCTGCGCGACCTGGAGTCGCGCTTTGACCTGCGCGGTGTGGTGGGCAATGGCATCGAACCGGCCGTGTTGGCCGAGGCGGGCGCCGAGGACACCGATCTGCTGATCGCCTGTGCTGCACAGGACGAGACCAACCTGGTGTGTTGCAAGGTGGCGCAACTGGTGTTCAACATCCCCAAGCGCATCGCGCGGGTGCGTTCCAACGGATTCACGCTGGATGAGCGGCTGACCGGCCCCGAGGGCTTTGGCGTGGACCGCATCATCTGCCCCGAAGAGTCCCTGACCCGCTACATCGGCAAGCTCATCGAATACCCCGAGGCCATGCAGGTGCGCGAATTTGCGGGGGGCCGCGCCTGCCTGGTGTCGGTGCGGGCCCGTGTGGGGGCGCCCATGGTGGGGCACACCATCGGGGCGCTGCGCGAGAGTGCGCCGGAGCTGGCCGTGCGCATGGTGGCGATCTACCGGCGGTTCCCGGACGAGCCCGACCGGTTCATCGCCTGCGATGGCAGCACGCGCATCGAGCCGGGGGACGAGGTGTTTGTCCTGGCCGCGCATGAACACATCGCGAAAGTGCTGGCCGCCTTGCACCGCCCGGCATCCCAGCAGTCCCAGCCCGTGCGCCGCATCATGATTGCGGGCGGTGGCCGTGTGGGCCTGCGGCTGGCCCGGCAGCTCAGCCAGGCGAGTGGGCGCTTTCACATCAAGATCATCGAAGACCATGCGGACCGCTGCGTGGAGCTGGCCTCGGCCCTGCCGTCTGACGTGCTGGTGCTGCAAGGCGACACCACCGACGAAGACCTGCTGGGCGATGAGGGCGTTGAAGAGGTGGACCTGTTCCTGGCGCTCACCGATGACGACGAGGACAACATCATGTCCTGCTTGCTGGCCAAGCGCATGGGGGCCAAGCGGGTGCTGGCGCTCATCAACCGGCGCAGCTACGCCGACCTGATGCATGGCACGCAGATCGACATTGCGCTGTCGCCCGCGCAGGCCATGCTGGGCGAGCTGCTGGCCTATGTGCGCCAGGGCGATGTGCAGGCAGTGCACAGCCTGCGCCGGGGTGTGGCCGAGGCGCTGGAGATCGTGGCGCGTGGCGACCGCAAAAGTTCGCGCGTGGTGGGCCGCGAGGTCAGCGCGTTGCAGTTGCCGCACGATGTGCACATGGGCCTGATCGTGCGCGGGCTGCCGGATGCCTCAGGCGGCGCAGTCCTGCGCGAGCCCGAGGTCATCATTCCGCGCAGCGCGACGGTGATCGAGAGCAACGACCATGTGGTGTTCTTCCTGCCCAACAAGCGGCTGGTGCGCGACGTGGAAAAGCTCTTCCGCGTCAGTGCGACGTACTTTTGATGCACCCCCCTGAGTCGCTTCGCGCCTTCCCCCCGCTCTCGCATTGCTGCGCAATGCGGGCAGGGGGACGCAGCCAGAGCGGTGGAGCGGCCCTTGCGCGGCTGCCCTCGCCTTGGCCGCGCCAGTATCAGGCGCTGCGGGCGGCGGGTGGTGTGCTGGATAACAGGCGTTCATCATGACGGACATGTTTCCCGTGCTGCGGGTGCTGGGTATCCTGATCATGATCTTTGCGCTGACCATGGGGCTGCCGCTGGCGGTGTCGTGGTTTGGGCGCGATGGGGTGTGGCACATCTACCCGGTGGCCATGGCGGCGACCCTGGCCGTGGGCTGTGGCCTGTGGTGGACGCTGCGGCTGTTCCGCCGCGAGCTGCAGCCACGCCACGGCGTGATGCTGGTGACCCTGGTGTGGGTGCTGCTGCCGCTGTTTGCCGCCCTGCCGCTGATGCTGGCCACCCATGAGATCGGGCGGCCCATGTCGTTCACCCATGCCTACTTCGAGGCGGTGTCGGGCCTGACCACCACCGGGTCCACGGTGCTCACCGGGCTTGATGCATTGCCCGTGTCCATGAATGTGTGGCGCACATTTCTGCAGTGGGTAGGTGGCATGGGCATTCTGATCCTGGCTGTGGCGGTGTTGCCCTTGCTGGGCGTGGGTGGCAGTCAGCTGTTCAAGGCCGAGGCGGCGGGTCCGGTGAAGGACGCCAAGCTCACCCCGCGCATGACCGAAACCGCCAAGGGGCTGTGGGGGGTGTATGCGCTGTTTTCTGCCGCCTGTGCGCTGGCCTACTGGGCTGGGGGCATGGACCCGGTGAACGCGCTGATGTACATGTTCTCCACCGTGAGCCTGGGCGGACTGTCCCCGCACGATGCGAGCTTCGGGTTTTATCAGTCGCCCTTGCTCGAAGCCATTGCCGTGGGCTTCATGCTGGTGGCCAGCTGCAACTTTGCGCTGTATTTTGTGGCCATCCGCAAAGGCCACTGGCAGGGGTTCTGGGGCGACCCCGAACTGCGCGCCACCTTGTTCACGCTGGTGGGCGGGGGGCTGTTGGTGTCCGCGCTGTTGTGGGTGAAAGGTGTGTATGCACCGCTTGATGCGCTGCGCTACGGCATGTTCAACCTGGTGTCGATTGCCACCACCACCGGCTATGCCACGGTGGACTACCTGAGCTGGCCCGTGTTTGCGCCGGTGTTCATGTTGCTGCTGTCGGGTGTGGCCACCAGTGCGGGCTCCACCGGGTGTGGCATCAAGATGGTCCGCATGCTCATCCTGCTCAAGCAGGCGCGGCGTGAGATAAACCGCCTGGTGCACCCCCGCGCCGTGCAGCCCGTACGGCTGGGCGATGCGGTGGTGGACAACCGGGTGATCTTTTCGGTGCTGGCCTTCATGCTGGTGTACGGCGCCACCATCATTGGCCTGAGCATGGTGCTGTTGCTGACCGACCTGGACCCGGTGACGGCGTTCTCGGCCGTGATTGCCAGCGTCAATTGCATGGGCCCGGGGCTGGGCAGCGTGGGGCCCGCCTCCAACTACGCCGTATTGACGGACTTTCAGGTGTGGGTGTGCACGCTGGCCATGCTGCTGGGGCGGCTGGAGATTCTGAGCTTCATGGCCTTGCTCACCCCGGCGTTCTGGCGCCGATAGTCGGCATGGCGGCTGCCGCAAAGGCGTTGACTTGCGAAATCCCGGCCTGACCCCACATCCTACAATTCATCGCAATCGCTTCCCGAGGGCTTTCCATGGTTCCGCATCTCATCACGGCCCTCACGGGGCCGATCAACGAACTCGAACAGCGCATTCTCGACTCGATGCCCGCCATCGAACGCTGGTTCCGGCTGGAGTGGATGGAGCACACGCCGCCGTTTTACACGTCGGTGGACATCCGCAATGCCGGCTTCAAGCTCGCGCCGGTGGACACCAACCTGTTTCCTGGCGGCTGGAACAACCTGACCAAGGAGATGCTGCCTCTGGCCGTGCAGGCCGCCATGGCTGCCATCGAGAAGATCTGCCCCGAAGCGCGCAACCTGCTGATCATCCCGGAGAACCATTCGCGCAACACGTTCTACCTGTCCAACGTGGTGCAGTTGCAGCGTATCTTCAACATGGCAGGCCTCAACGTGCGCGTGGGCTCCATCAGCCCCGAAATCAAGAAGTCCACGCTGATCGAGCTGCCCAACGGTGACACCGTGACGCTGGAACCCGTGGTGCGCACCAAGCGCCGCCTGGGCCTCAAGGACTTTGACCCCTGCACCATTCTGCTGAACAACGACCTCTCTGCCGGGCCGCCGGGCATCTTGGAAGACATT
The DNA here is from genome assembly GCF_028680575.1 of Acidovorax benzenivorans. Lineage (GTDB taxonomy): Bacteria > Pseudomonadota > Gammaproteobacteria > Burkholderiales > Burkholderiaceae_C > Acidovorax > Acidovorax benzenivorans. Next base: position 736,528 of record NZ_JAPCKI010000001.1, read on the forward strand.
CACGAGCAGTACCTGCTGCCCCCGCTGCACGCAGGCTGGAGCGTGCGCAAGAAGAGCACCCACTTCAAGAACTACGAAGAGGTGGCCAAGCGCTTTGGCAAGATGCTGGGCATCGACCCCTGGCTGGTCAACCCCATGTACAGCCAGTGTGGCGAGGTGGACTTTACCGAAGGCACCGGCATGGACCAGTTGCAGACCAGTGTGGATGCGCTGCTGACCAAGGTGCGCCGCAAGTACAAGGAATACGGCATCAACGAAAAGCCTTTCGTGATCGTCAAGGCCAACAACGGCACCTACGGCATGGGCATCATGACCGTGCGCGACGCCAAGGAGCTGGATGCCGTCAACCGCAAGACACGCAACAAGATGGCGGTCATCAAGGACGGCCAGCCGGTGAGCGAAGTCATCATCCAGGAAGGGGTGCTGACGCAAGAGCGCGTGAACGACGCCGTGGCCGAGCCGGTGGTCTACATGATGGACCGCTATGTGGTCGGGGGCTTTTACCGCATGCATGCCGAGCGCGGCGTGGACGAAAACCTCAACGCCCCTGGCGCGAGCTTTGTGCCGCTGGCCTTTGAGCACAGCACCCACATGCCCCAGCCCGGCGTGCGCCCAGGGGTGAGCGCGCCCAACCGCTTCTATATGTACGGCGTGGTGGCCCGGCTGGCGATGCTGGCGGCCAGCTACGAACTGGAGGCGACCAACCCCGACGCCGAGGTGTACGACTAGGGCGACTAGGGCGCGTCACCATTCAACACCGCCCAGGCGGTGCAATGCGGCGCCAGTTCTGTCGCGCGGATTGCCCTCAACCCGGTGGGCCGCTGAGCCATTGCGCGACTTTGCGGCGTGGGCTTGTTCGGGTTTGCGGAGCCCTGGATTGACCCGTGTAATCGGCCCGTGGGGTGAGCGCACCGCTCGGCATGCCATGTCTGCGCCCGGTTGCCAAGGGCAAGTTGTTGCGTTGCAACATGGGGTTTCGCCTCCAAACGCTTGATGGGACTAGGCGCACAATAGCGTTCCCAAAAGTAACGGAACCCCGTCTGGCCGCGCGCCCGGGGGTGGTCAGTGCAAAGCTCCAAGTCATCGCTCGCAGCGCTCACGCTGGGCGCCATCGGTGTTGTGTATGGCGATATCGGCACCAGCGTGCTGTATGCCGTCAAGGAGGTGTTCGGCTCCGGCCATGTGCCTTTTACGCCCGCCAACATCTACGGCATCCTCTCCATCTTTTTCTGGACCCTCACGGTCATCGTGTCCCTGAAGTACGTGGTGCTGGTGCTGCGCGCCGACAACCACGGCGAAGGCGGGCTCATTGCCATGCTGGCCTTGGCCTCGCAGGCCGTCAAAGACAAACCCCAGCTGCGCAGCGTTTTGCTGGGTGTCGGTATTTTTGGCACCTCGCTGTTCTATGGTGACGGCGTCATCACCCCGGCCATCTCGGTGCTGTCGGCGGTCGAGGGGCTGGAGGTGGTGTCCGATCAGTTCAAGCACTATGTGATCCCGATCACGCTGGTGGTGCTGTTTTGCCTGTTTGCCGTGCAAAAGCGTGGCACCAGCGGCATCGGCAAGTTTTTTGGCCCCATTACGCTGGTGTGGTTCGCCTGCATTGCGCTGCTGGGCTTGTCGCACATCGTGGGCCACCCCGAAATCCTGTGGGCTCTGAGCCCGCACCACGCGCTGGGCTTCATGTGGGCCAACCCTGGCATCAGCTTCATCATTTTGGGCGCGGTGGTGCTGTGCGTGACGGGGGCGGAGGCCTTGTATGCCGACCTGGGCCACTTCGGCAAGCGCCCGATTCGCCTGGCCTGGTTTGGCGTGGCTATGCCGGCACTCACCCTCAATTACTTTGGCCAGGGCGCGCTGCTGCTGGCCGAGCCGGAGGCTGTCAAGAACCCGTTCTACATGATGGCGCCGGACTGGGCACTGGTCCCCTTGGTGATACTGGCCACCATGGCCACGGTGATTGCGTCGCAGGCTCTCATCACGGGCGCCTTCAGTGTGACCAAGCAGGTCATCCAGCTCGGCTACCTGCCGCGCCTGAACATTCAGCACACCAGCGTGCGCGACACAGGCCAGATCTACATGCCGCTGGTCAACTGGGGGCTGTTCGTGGCCATCGTGCTGGCGGTGGTGATGTTTCGCTCGTCGAGCAACCTCGCGGCGGCCTACGGCATCGCGGTGACGCTGGACATGCTGATCACCACCACGCTGACCTTCTTCGTGATCCGTTACGGCTGGCGGTATCCGCTGGCGCTGTGCATTGCCGCCACGGGCTGCTTCTTTGTGGTGGACCTGGCGTTCTTCGCCTCCAACCTGCTCAAGCTGTTCCAGGGCGGCTGGTTCCCGCTGATGATCGGCGGCATCGTGTTCTCGCTCATGATGACCTGGAAGGAAGGGCGCCGCCTGCTCAACGACAAGCTGCGCGCCGATGCCATTGACCTCAAGGATTTCCTGGAGTCGATCTTCATCAGCCCACCCATGCGGGTGGACGGTACCGCCGTCTTTCTGACCGCCGAAACCGGTGCTGTGCCCAACGCCTTGCTGCACAACCTCAAGCACAACAAGGTCCTGCATCAGCAAAACCTGTTTGTCACGGTGCACAACCATGAGACGCCCTGGATTGGCCTGGACAAGCGGCTGCAGGTGGAGCCGCTGGGGCACGATTGCTGGCAGGTGGTGGTGCACTACGGCTTCAAGAACGACCCGGACCTGCCTCGCGCGCTAGAGTTGCTGCGGGGGCGCGGCTGTGAACTGGAGCCCATGACCACCAGCTATTTCCTGTCGCGGGACACCGTCATTCCCACCATCGGCAGCGGCATGGCGCCCTGGCGCGAAAAGCTGTTTGCCCAGATGCACCACAACGCCAGCGGTGCGGCCGACTTCCTGCATCTGCCCAACAACGCTGTGGTCGAGCTGGGTTCCAAGATCGAGATCTGACCGCTGGGGCGCTCGCCGGGCACCCCGCAAGCGTGGGCCCGGATTGGGGCGTTTTGGCCTGGTGGCGCTAGTGTCAATTGCCTAAGCTGCTATCAATAGTGTAGTGATTGGGGTTGACGGGAGGTCTGCCTAAGTGCTCGGCGCGCGCGGTGACAGAATCGCGCCCATGCAATTTTTCAAAGACCTGAGCCTTTCGACGGCGGTGGCTGGCTTCGTGGCCGTGCTGGTGGGCTTCACCAGTTCGGTGGCCATCGTGTTCCAGGCCGCCCAGGCGTTTGGCGCGATGCCTGCGCAGATCACCTCCTGGATGTGGGCGTTGGGGCTGGGCATGGGGCTGTGTTCGCTGGTGCCTTCGCTGATCCTGCGCCAGCCCGTCATGGTGGCCTGGTCCACACCGGGTGCCGCCGTGCTGGCAACGGCCGGATTGGCGGGTGGCTTCAGCATGGGCGAGGCCATCGGTGCCTTCATGCTCAGTGCATTGCTCATCACCCTGGCGGGCGTCACCGGCTGGTTTGAGCGCGTGATGAACCGTATTCCCATGGAAATCGCCGCAGCCCTGCTGGCCGGGGTGTTGGCCCGCTTTGGCCTGCAGGCGTTTGCGGCAGCCCAGACCGCGCTGCCGTTGGTGCTGCTGATGTTGATGGTGTATCTGGTCAGCCGCCGTCTGGCAGCGCGGTATGCGGTGGTCATCACCCTCGCAGTAGCGGTGGCGTTTGTGGCCGTCCAGGGGCAGATGGCCTGGTCTGCCGTGCAACTGGAGCTGGCCATGCCGATGTTCACCCCGCCCCAATTCAGTGTGGCGGCAGCTATCAGTCTGGCGATCCCCTTGTTTGTGGTCACCATGGCGTCGCAGAACTTGCCCGGTGTGGCGGTGATCCGGGCCTCGGGCTACGACCTGCCGATCTCCAGGCTCATCACGCTCACAGGTCTGGCGACCCTGGTGCTAGCGCCCTTTGGCGCATTCGCGCTCAACTTCAGCGCCATCACCGCCGCCATGTGCATGGGGCCGGAGGCACACGCGGACCGCAGCCGACGTTACACGGCCGCTGTGGCGTGTGGCGCTATCTATGTGGGAATTGGCCTGTTTGGCGCTGTCATCACTGGGCTGCTGACAGCCTTTCCTAAAGAGCTGGTGGTGGCCATCGCGGGGCTGGCACTCCTCGGAACCATCGGCAACGGCCTGGCGGCGGCGCTGCGGGATGAATCGCACCGGGAGGCCGCGCTTATCACCTTCCTGGTCACTCTCAGCGGAGTGGTGGTCGCTGGGGTCGGGTCGGCGTTCTGGGGCGTGGCGGCCGGCAGCATTGCGTTATTTGTGCAACAGTACAGGCGTTCGCGGGCCAGCGGCGCATAGCGCGTCCCGGCTGCCTGGGCCACTGGCTCCCTCTCTCTTTGATCTGACACCATGAAACTGCTCTTCATCGCCGACCCGCTGCAAAGCTTCAAGATCTACAAAGACACCACATTTGCCATGATGCGCGAGGCGCAGCGGCGCGGCCACGCCCTCACGGTGTGCGAACCGCAGCACATCACCTGGCAGCGCGGCAGCAAGGTCACCGCCCGGGTGCAGGACATCCGCCTCACGGGTGATGCGACCCACTGGTACGAGGCTCAGCCGCAGCGCAGTGCGGCGTTGGCAGATTTTGACGCGGTGCTCATGCGTAAAGATCCTCCGTTTGACAGCGAGTACTTTTACGCCACCCATCTGCTGGAACAGGCTGAGCGCGACGGCGCCCGGGTATTCAACAAACCCAGCGCTTTGCGAGATCATCCGGAAAAGCTGGCCATCATGGAGTTTCCGCAGTTCATCGGGCCGACGCTGGTCACGCGGGATGCGGAAGACATTCGCCGCTTCCATGCGGAGCATCAGGACATCATCCTCAAGCCCCTGGATGGCATGGGAGGCATGGGTATCTTCCGCGTGGGGCCGGATGGCCTCAACCTTGGCAGCATCACCGAAACCCTCAACCGCCACGGCGCGCAGAGCGTGATGGTGCAAAAGTTCTTGCCCGAGATCGTTGAGGGAGATAAGCGGGTTCTCATCATTGGCGGCAAGCCTGTGCCGTTCTGCCTGGCGCGCATTCCCCAGGGCAGCGAAGTGCGGGGCAACTTGGCCGCTGGCGGCAAGGGTGTAGCTCGCCCCCTGTCTGCGCGGGATCGTGAGATTGGAGAGGCGCTCGGCCCGGTACTGCAGTCGCGCGGCCTGCTGCTGGCTGGGGTGGATGTGATCGGCGACTGCGTCACCGAGATCAATGTCACCAGCCCGACCTGCTTCCAGGAGATCTTCGACCAGACCGGGTGCGACGTGGCGTATCTGTTCATAGATGCTTTGGAGGCTGGGGTTGCGGGATTGGTGGGAGGTTGAGCGGGTGCGGATAAAGTCCTCGGGTTTCCCCTGCTGCCTGTACAAACCGTGCTATAGTCGAGGGCTTCGCTACTGAGACCTGAGAGCGCAAGTGATCAGGTTGATGGGGCGGTTTGTGGTGGTGCTTTGTGCTGCTGTGGATTGCTGAAACGGTGGATGAAGAAAGTTTA
>NZ_JAPCKI010000020.1 GCF_028680575.1 Acidovorax benzenivorans
CACCATCGCCTGCTCGAACCCATCGGATACATCCCACCGGCAGAAGCTGAGGCAAACTACTACCGGCAACTCGCCAGTCAGGGCACCGAGGTGGTGGTCTGACTTAAACCAAACAGCCTCCTCGAAACCCAGGGCGATTCAGTTGCCGCAGTCAGCGCTCAAGAGCAGTACGCCGATGCAGGCGATGAAAGAGTGGTACCAGACCCACCCGCACCTGTTTCACAAGCGACCATATGATCGTCCGGGATGAGACAGCTAGCCAAGACGCGGCAGACGGGCATCGTGCACTTGATTCGTATTTACAACATCACTTCCAACATGCTTCAATGGCAGCGGCCTTATTTGAGAACCCAGTGTAATTGATTAAATTTTTTCGACCCAAATGATCAATTTCAAAATCACCGCAACGATCAGAAGCCATTGATGCACCCGATTTTCGAGCAGCCTTTACAGAGTAGACATCTCGAACTCCCGCCGTGACCACAACAGATAAATCATAAACCGGTGTACCCTGACCGGGCACTGGCGACACCGTAAATCGCGATGGAAACTGAGAAGAGTCAGTAACGGCGGTACCAGCGCTATTCTGATCATACCGAAAATTCTCCGTATAAAAACGCTCCATCCACTGCTGAGCCGCAATCAATATCACCCTAGCCTCTGCCCTTCGCGAGCGAGCAACATACTCCCGGTATGATGGATAAGCCACAGAAGCCAAGACACCAATAATAGCCACCACCACCATTACCTCAATCAAAGTAAATCCCGCATGATTTCTGATTTTAATCATTGGTTAGTCCTCAATCCTGGGATTTCACGCCACTGCAATCGTGGAGAACTGCTCGTACACAAGACTGCATCCGCACTGCGCCCAGTAACTCGCTTGGCGCGCTGGCCAGGGCTGCAAATAGGCGTGTCCTTAGTACACGTAGCCCCCACGCAGGTACAGCCAGATTCACCAGCCTTGCACGACTTTGTAAATGGCTTTTTTGTTCTATCGTTAACCACTTTGACCTTTTGATCTCCGATCTCTTTACCCGCAATGATCACTTTCTGCGAAGAAACAGTGATGGTGCCTTGGGTGTTCCGTTCAGGCCTACCGGAGATCGGATCAACAGTGTAAAGAGATGCATTGGGAGTGGCCGTGCATTCATTGACGTCGCTTTTCGGGCGCACTGTGACAAATGACATTACCCCAGCATCTAACGATGGGTCCGACAATACAGCCTCTGAAGTCGCCGGCAAATTGAAATACCAACCATCGTGCACCTCCCAATCGAGAGTAGCACCTGTGTTCAAAGTCAGCACGCCATCCGCAGCACGAGTATAACTCCGAGCAATCAGCGTCGTAAGGCCAGTCGGTAACGCTCTGCCACCCGATGCACCCATACCTGGGCGATCCCAAATACCGTACGCGCGTTGAATGACGCCAGCACTCGGAAAATCACCGGTTTCAAAAGCATTCCCCGTAGCAAAAGTCACCATCAAGCCACCCTTCCCCATGTATAAAACCTGAGGAGCAGTAGTGATTGGCAATGGAATAACCTGATTGGATATATTTGTGTAAGTTGCCTTGTATAGAGGCGTGTTCACCCCGGAATTTTTGAATGCAACATCCCAAGTAACAGGATTACTAGACCCGATATTAAACTTCCACAAGTTGCCCTTAAGGTCCCCAGCATACACAACATCAGCGGTCCCATTACCATCAACATCTTCCCAACGAGGCGCAGACAAACCATTACCCGCCCCAGCATCTGCCACTATTTTCACATATCGACCGGACCAACTATTACCATTAGGCCCCTCCATGAATAGCACAAACAATACCGCTTTACCAGTAATTGATTTATTCCCGTTACCAAGAAGCAACGCATATTTTCCATTATTTAACTTAACGACAGGTAGAGCCTGGTTAGAAGCAGAGTGAACAGAAACATCACCGGTGATATACCCCAAATCATTATCATCATCCGAAGTGAACTGCCACCTGAATACACTAGCAGCATTAGATTCAACCAGATCGTCAAGCTGAGTCGCATCGAGGGCAAAAACACCCCTACCACCCCTCCCTAAAGTGCCAAATGCATACGTCTTCCAATCCGATCCGACCTTTACGTCTGCCGTGAATGGATTTCCATCGACATATGGCCACACTGTCCCGGTTGGCCTGTCTTCTGTACCTGTTACAAAATTAGCGCCATTGAGTTTAGTGCTTGCTGTTGTGGCCCGCTGCAGGGGTATCTCGGCCAGTCTGTTAGCCAAAGCGCCTGGCACATAGGCAAAGACCTCAGCCCCACTTTCAGGATTGAAGGCATGCAACATTCCATCGTTAGCTGCAACCCAAAGCAATTTCCCCCTGCTTTTGTGGGCACTTAAAAATGCGGCATATCCATCTGCAGTCATGCCAGGCATGGTAGCGCTCGGAGCACTCTGTATCCATGGTGTTCCATTGACCACTGGTCCAAGCAGACCACCAGATCTTTGCCGAAGTCCATTCAAACCCTCAAGGCTTTTATCACCCCGGATGTAATTCAGGGCCAGTTGGGCATTCGAGGTAGACAACACGTTAATGCTGGCAGTTGTCATTTGGGTTTTATACGCAGCAGGCAGAGATGCCCACCTGAACGGAACCCCGGCAGATGCGCCATTATCACTATTGGTAATAATTTTCCTGTTAGCACCAGCATTAGCGCCTGCTGCGGCTTCAAGAAGCGCACCAGCCTCCCACGTAGGCAGCTCAGCAAACTCGCCTTCCGAGTCAACTTTATAAGCCTCCAAGGCGCCGGTCACAGTAGTGCTATCAAACTTCACAACATATTTATATCCGTTCGCGACCAACTGAGCCGACGAAACAGCAGGAGCCGCATTCGAGTTTTTAGCAGCATTATCTAACGCTTGTCGCAATTGTGCTTCCAACAATTCCGGGCGACGTGCAAGAAAATATCCATCGGGCACACCATCGGACCCAATGCTGCCATCGGCACGAACACTATCCCAAGACTCTTGAGTGGATGGCATAACGACGTTACTGAACGTCCCATCCGCGTTTTTTGCGCTAGATTTAAAAGATCCATATTTTCCAGCGTACCAAAGTGGATCCTTAATCAAGGCGTCGACTTCCCCAACCATATTAAATGTCATGCCCACCAAATAGTCCGCATTTTTGACCGAGCAGTAATTCGCCAAAGTAGGAATCGTTGGATCTCCAGTTGCACCGGTGCCAGTGACACTGCAAACAGTATCCTTATATTTCGTAGTGCCCGTCAGAATAGTATTTTGATATGCAGCATCTCCACATAGATATTCTGATGTGGCAGGCATGCCAGACAAAAGGTTGAATGTCGAACTACCTCCACCATGTTGATGCGTAAGGTAGCGGCCGTTAGCGTTCACCCCACTTTTTTGAACACCAATCACACTAAACCCGTGAGTTCCGGCGGCACCACCACATACACCAGGGATATCTGTGGTTATTTTAATATCCCACCCAGAAGGGGATGCAGCATTAGCTATTAGATCGTATCTAAGAAATCCCGTAATATCCATATCATAGTCACCACCCATCAAAATATCATTCCAGGTGACTATAAATGCACCGTATGTTGGACCGGAACTTATCGAAGCAAATGTCAAAGGCGCGCTCACATTGCCCCCACCCTGCACACTTTCAGGTGTTATGTAAACGTACTTTTTAGGATTAGTCCCAGGGACCGGGACATCAATACGAGGAGCGCCACCGGAAAGCGATGCCGCCATGGTTTTTACTTTGAGTGCATTTTCGATTTTATTCAAATCAGCCGGCGGGGTGGCTAAAGTTCGGATTTTTGTTGTATTTCCATAAAGTGCTGCACCGGCAATTTGATAGGTTCCACCCATTGCAGGCGCTTCTGGGCAGATACCGTTAACATCCGACAACTGCCCCACTGTTTTCGCAGCACAAGAATTTTTGTCATCTGCAGTCGTTAAGCCCTTGCCCGATGTAGATCCCACGGACCGCAATGTCCCAGTGATTCCCTCCGCATCTCCAATTTTGTTCACAAACGAGTCCAAACCGGCGCTTGAGTTTGGCAAAGTGCCAAACAGCGAGCCCGCTTGCCCATCAAAACTCAAGCCACTAGAGGAAAACGCAAGAACATTGAGAGGTCTGCACACGCCGTTTCCGTATTTGGCGCGCGCAGTGGCACTGGCCAATGGATCGCTCCAAGTGGCAATGGGCATGCCAACACTTGTATCAGCGGTAGTAGTCGATGGATTGTTTGGTGTAGGAGTTGATCCGTTGTAAGCATAATATTGCAACGCTTGTACTACCATTTCCCCGATTGGATTTCCCCAAGCAGGTAAATTAGTTTCATTTGAAGCACTCGGAGTGCTACCCCCACCATAACTATTACCAGAAGTTCTACCATATAAAACGATCGAGTCAAATGCTTTGATAGCCCCCGCACCTGTTGCGCGACCATCCGGAGCAGGGAGTGTAGCCGAGCAACCTGATGACGGACTGTGACAGAACACTCCCGTATTTCGATTTATTTCATCTTCCAGATCGCGAACATTTTTTCTCAACGCTCCGGCAGTATTTTTACGATCATAACTTCCAGTAATTAGTCCAAATTCAACACGCGCTGCATCACCCAAATTTTTCGGATAACCAAATTCTTGTAATAATCCATAGGGTTTAAAATTGGTCGTGGAGGTCGGCGGGAAAGCTTGACAATGCTCTTCTCCAAGAAATGCGGGGTCGCAGACTTTAGTGCGCACATTTAAATCAGGCCCAATCCCTGAATATGTGGCCCCATCTGCGGTGCGCGATGGAATCGTAATTTCATGTTTTACAACGCCATTACCTTTGTCCGCATCTGAATAAAAACGAGCAAGCTTAGGACCAAAAGTCCCTTTATTGTAGTTGTCTGGGCTATCTCGCCACCGGCACAATTGGATTTCTACTGTTGACCAGAAACGTACATTGCCTTTTACCAGCCGCATGATCGGCACAGACGCCTTGGGATCTTCACTACTCCCAGTGACACAAATACTTAAACCTGCGTATACATTCGCATTGGCACCTGTAGTCTTTGTCAGATCCGCTTGTGTGAATGGCGTGTAATCCCGGATATCAGCTTCTTTGTAATATTTAACAAATGAATGTGCATCCCACACAAGCCTAGAACCCATGAGCACAGTAGAACCGTTTGTGTCTGTGGAGCGAAAACCACCATAAAGCATACGACGAACCGTGTCCAACCGTGTCATCGTGGCCCAATTAAGGAAATTGCCACTCCAGTGCGACTGCGCAGACGAACAACTATATTTGATAGACGTCACTGTCCCTACAGTAACTGAAGTCTGAATAGCAAGAGCGCTGGGTTCATACTGACCAGTGGAAGTGCTATAGGAATAACACTTGGTCGCATCGAAGTATCCGTAATACTTAAATGTCGGTTTAAATGTTGTATCTATAATTCCATCGCCATCAAGATCTTCAAAATCTGTATAGACCGGCCCGAAAATCAAGTGGTCTTTAGATGCCGTCAACATAATCATCGGCTTATTAGCCGTTGTTACTATATTTGGCGGTATCGCAGGCTGGGGCGTAGATACTTCTTGAGGGCTTGCAAACACAGCGGGAGCGCTGGACAAACCAATGCCAAGCAGCGCAATTCTAAAAAACTTTTCAAATTTCACGACACACCCCCAAAACAATCTAAGCAAAGCAACAGTAGACTATCGACATAAGCCTAAGGGAAAAATACAGACTGCAAAACAACCTGCGTCCTTTGCGAATATCCAAAACCTCGAGCTGTAATACGGTACATCGTTGACCATTGATTAGCTTTCTCTCCGGTAGACGTCACCTGCGTTTCTGCAATATTAATTCGCACATGCTTGCGCTGAAAAACTTCGATCAGGTACTCGGGTTGTTTAGCAACACCGCGCATCGGAGGTACTCCGGTATAGGTGCCTAGCGGAACACCTCCTGTAAAAGTATCGCAGTGGTCACTGCTAACTGGGTTGCGCCCTGGCTTATCGTCCTCATTGTCATTCCAAAGACCACCCTTGCCTACGGGCCACCATGGCTCGGCAACAGCAGAATTCACTGCAGTAGCGGCAGCCCAGTCAGTCAGAAAATAACTCGCGTCGTCTTTAAGGCACAGTCCTTGAGCGCAATCGCTGGTGAAACTACTAGGATTGATGCCGTCAGTATCCACAGTAGTAGTATTTCTCTGGCAAGAGGCATTGGTCATCAAAAACCCAAGAGGAGCATTGTCTATATCTCTCTCTGCGTCTCTCAGCGCAGACTCTGCAGCTTGGCGAGCGGCTTCTTGATCCATTTGATTCCGCGCCATTCCCTCCGCAAGCATAGACTGACGAGCCGTCCACACACTAATCCCTGTAATAGCCACCAAAAACAGAAGGACAACTACCAAGGCAACGCCTCGCTCCTTATGCCGAAACGAAATTTGCGACATCCATTCACGCGACGACACAGATTTGCATATATATTGCATTATCTATATCCTAATAATACTGCTTAAGATTGTTTCTCAATCCAAAAACTTCTACATACCGTGTTATGGTGTCACCAGACGGCTGGTTTTTAGACGCATCACTGCAATCAAGATAAGTTCGTGGCGAGCTTGCTTTGTCAGCAATTCGAGTATTTCCACCCATCGTGCGCGATAGCACACAAACCCTTACAGCAGTAACACGCTGCCAAGAAGTCAAAGTCAGACCATTCAAAGTCACGTTTGCCAGCGCATTCATTTCAGTTGCGGTGTAATAACGGGACGGCGACAAAGAGGCGTCTGTGTCATACACACCATATGTAAATTGGATGTTCTCCACCCCCGGAATAATTGGCTGATAAGCAGTTGCATCAGCTGTACCATGTGGGCTTTGCCCATTGCCACTACAGGCCAAGCTTTTAGTGGTGACGTCATTTTGATCTACTGAAATTTTGACTTCACTTAACGTAAATCGATTAGACACAAACACGGGCAGCTGCGGTGGTATATTCTCAACGGTCGCCGTATGAGGAGTCGCAGGTGGAGCCCCTCCAGAATTCTTCTTTCTCTCCGCATTGCTAGGATCACCTCCAGCCCCGGCAGGCGCTACGTCGGCGCCCGTGCAATCTGCGCGCCTCCCAGTACTTTTCCCCATCTCTGCAGTGTCAGATGTGAAGTAATTAATAACAATCGTGTCAGGTGCAGTCGCGTCGACCGAAGGGCAGGTACTCGTAGCAACGTCAAATTTGCCACCGTCACACCCATAAATTCCGGTTTGAAAAGCAACCGGCGGCCAGCCCGTATCTATATTCTGCCAATCTGTAACGGCCTTTGGCACAGTGGGCAGCGGAGGATAGGTGTCGTACATACCTTGCTGCGTAGCGTCTGGAGCAATGGGAAGTGCATTAGCTGGATAAAATCCGGCATTCATGATTTCACGCCCTAGCATTTGCATTATGTATGCACCAGTCTCCCGACTATTACTATTGCGATCCAATGAACGCTGCGACTCGCGCGAGGCCAAGTAAGTGTATGCCGCAGCAATTACGATTACCAAACTAATGGTCATGGCTACCAACAATTCGATGATCGTCAGACCTCGCTGATAATTATTGGATTTATACATAAGCATATCAGGGTATAAAAGAAAAACGAATACAACGAGCTCCGTCAGGAACTGCTGCGTCCTCAGGGCAGCAAGTTTGCTGCGCCATGCCCGCCTCACTACCCGTACATATAGGCGGCGCAACTAGGACAGGAGTATCTGCATTGGGATCGTCTACCTGATTCTTATCAAACCACATCATCGTCACATTGAAACCATCGCGACGGTCTCCCTCTATCCAACCAGCACCCTGCGGCAAACCGGCTCGTACACGCTGACGCCATATCTTCAAATCATAGGTAGCCCGCTCTGCCGTGGTGCATACCGATGTTTCGCAGTTTTTGCTTATGGTTAGCGGATCTGCCTGCTGAGTGGTCCAATTGTCGCCAAGAAGATATAGTGAAGTTTTTACAACACCCTCTTCTGCAAAACTCGTACCCGCCGCATCTGCATTTACGCGTACACGCTCAGAAAAGTCAGACAACAACATGGATGCCGATGAGCGCGCCCACGTGTTGATTTTGTACTTGCTCGTTGCAGCTTGAAGCCCGGCGATTCCCAGTAGGCCAATCGAAAGAACCAGAACAGCCACCATCATCTCGACCAATGTTACTCCACGAGATCTCGTCAACAATGATGGATTTTCTCTGGCTGAGAGTAATTTTTCTTTTGGCATTTCACTTGTACCCTGCGCAAGTTTTATCCGAAGGAATAGTTCGAGTACGACCTAACCCGTCCATGCATATATTTATAGAAAATTTATCATTCAGTGGATTGCTGACGTCTTGATAGACAATATTGAATTGGCCTGCGCTGCTCAAACCTGGAGCCCCTCTGGCATTAAAAAGAAATTTTTTCTTGCTATCTTGAGTTTGCAAAAGATAATCACTACCCGTGGTCGGGCGAGCTAAAAGCATATCTACCGAATCAGCCGGGGCACTAGCGCCACTATCACAGCTTGGATTTAAAAATGCGATCCACCCCACCTGCCAATCTGTACCCGAGGTGGTACAAGCAGGCGCCACGCCGCCTGCCGAGCTACTCATACACATCGTCACACAGGTATTGCGATTCACAGCTTCGTTCCGGGCCTTTAGCACGCTGGCAGTGAACTCACCGCCCAGGTTCGTTAGCTTGCTACGCACAATGAAATCTCGCACCGAAGGCGCGGCGAGGCTGGCCAAGATTGCGGCCATAGCAATCGTTACCAGCAACTCGATCAATGTAAAACCTTGCGCCTGATGTAGACGCGAACGGTAAGCGTGCATAGTCATGTCTAAATTATCGCGCCACGGTCCCTGTGCAAGTAGCCACTCGGATGTCCAGCCGTACCGTCGGTCGTTCTGAGTTGCCTCAGGTGTCCATTTTTTCCGCATCACATTGGGCTTCCCCTAGTTTGATGTTGTCAGCTTCTGCAGAGACAATGGCGCTCGCCATGACCACACCGCAGCGCTCTGACAACCCCTCGCCCACCGACGCATTCGACCCGGATTCAACCCTGGCATTCCAGCGCCGGATGGAGCGGGCGCCGGAGTGGTTTTGCTCTTTTTTGGCGGGTAACAGCAGGGAAAAGAGCCGCTTGCGACGAGAGATGGCCACCATGAAAGGCTCGGTGGTCTGGCTGGTGCAGCAGCGTCGTCAGGGCACTTGGAGTGCGAAAGAGCGTGCCCATTTGCGCGATGTGATGCGGTCAGCGTCTTCGGTCAGCCCCTATTTGTTCATCTGGGTGATTCCCGGCTCGATGCTGCTGCTGCCCTTCATGGCCTGGTTTCTGGACAAGCAGCGCAAACGCCGGGAACGCCAACTTTTGCGGTAGCGCCGCGCTCACACCAAGAGCACGCCAGATAGCTAACGACAGCCGTAGAAAGACGGCTAAAAACGCTCAGGCCCAGTTGCTGCTGATGACGACCAGCATGCCCGCCCCCACCAGCCCCAGTTGCCAGCGCAGGGCCGTGGACCATGATGGCACGTGACGTTCCACGCGCAAGTACAGCAATCGGCCGACTGCCAGCGACAGAACAAATGCCAGCAACATGCCCATTGCGTTCAGCACTGGGGAGGCTGGCCAGAGGTGGCTGACCACCGCGTTCACCACCAGGCACACCGCAAAGTGCACCAGAAACACCGAATACGACATCTGGCCGAGCTTGACGAGAGGTGACACACCGGAGAAGCCACGCATGCGAGCAGAGCGCATGGCCACCACCAAACACAGGGCCGTGACCGCTGCCACGGCAATACGTGCGCGAAAGTCCACCGCCAGCGCCCCCCCCGCCAACAACACCATGACCCCTATCCACGCCTGCGCCCGAGGCGCTCGCGCTGCCCAGTAGGCCAGCATGCCCAGACCGTAGGCACCAAAAAAATACAGTGCCCACATGTCCAACCCCGCCATGCGATTGAACACCCACAACGAGGCACCCGCCATCAGCAGCACCAGCCCCTGCGACAGGGCTGCCGCGTGGTGCTGAACCCAGCGCGCTGGCAGTGCGCGCACACCCGCCAACATGAGCACGGTCAGCGCAAAGAGCTGGAAGTCGATGGCCACGTACCAGACGCCCGCCGACAACGCGTCTTCACCCATGATGTCTTGCAGCAGTAAAGCATTCGCCAACAGTTGAGACAAGGTGGGCTGGTCGGGTACGGAGTGGTGCTCCATCCCAGGTCGCACCAGGGCCGAGACCACCACCGCCAGCATCAGCGCCACGGCATACGGCACTACCAGCCGGACAAAACGCTTGGCGATGGCGGTGCCAGCATGATCAAAACGCGCCACGCCTTGTGGCGCCAGACTGGCAGCAGCCAGATAGCCCCCGAGCACCAGAAACACCTGCACCGCCATGCGCCCATAGTCATACAACCAGGCCATGAGGGCCGGTGCCAAGGGATGGGCGATGTCGGACATCGGGCCATAGAAGGCCAGGTGATGCCACACGATGGTGGCGCAAGCCATGCCCTTGATCATGTCGATCAGGGGCGTGCGGGAGGTGGACGAAGACATGTGGTTCGGCGTGGACTCCGGCGGACAAAACGCCACCGGACATCCCAATCCACCCACGTTAGCCCCGTCTATTGGGTCTAGCGCCAAGACGGACTGCACACGGGATGGGAGTGACAAAACCCGTTATTGTCCTCCGACAGAGATTTTTTTGCACGATGGCTCTGTCTCCTGCTGGTCTGCCGTCACCGGCAGCGGGCCGGATGACCAAGAGCCCGGCTACCGCTCGGCTTGTGGAAGCCCTCAGTACCGCAGGCTGCCTTCCGCATCCACGATGGCCAGCTCTACATAAGAGGAGCCATTGTGGTTGCGTGGCGAATACTTCACGCCGAAACGGCCGAAGGCAATTTCACCCGCGTCTTCCATCGTTTTGGAGAACGACTCGGTGGTCAGGTTACGCCCCGTACGGCGCAGCCCTTCCACCAGCAAACGCGCATGGACAAAACCTTCAAACTGCGAGGCCGATGGCTGGGCGCCGGGCGACTTGGCGCGCAGCAGGCCCAGGTATTCGGCCACCACCGGGATAGTGGTGTTGCGCAGTGAAGGCATGATCTGCGCAAGGATGATGCCCCGCGCCTTGTCCTTCAGCTCGCGCTGGATCACATCCATGCTGGCCACAGAGAACCCGTAGTACGCCGGCCGCGCTGCGGTGGCCTGCACGGCCTTGATGTAGCTGGTGAAAGTGGTGCCCGCAGTGGCCACAATCACCGCCTGGGGCTGGGCTTTTTCGGTCGCCTGCGCGGCTGCGGCAAAGTCGGGCTGCTTGGGGTCCACCTTGATTTCGGCCACAAAGGGCAACTTCTCCTCGTCCGATGCCTTCTTGAGCTCGGCCATCAGCGTTTTGCCCAGGCCGTCGTCCTGAAAGAACACCGCTACACGGGTGATGCCCTGCTGGCGCAGCTGCGACACGACCTTGTTGGCCTCGCTCGCGTAACCCGCGCGGACATGAAACACGTAGGGATTGAATGCATCGCGAAACACCGAGGCTCCCGTGACGGGGCCAAACAGCAGGGTGCGCTGCTCCTTGATCAACGGCAGGATGGCTGCCGTCTGGGCCGTGCCGGTGCTGTTGAAGATCATGAACACCTTGTCGGTTTCCAGCAGCTGGCGCGTGTTCTCCACGGCTTTTTGCGGGTCGAAAGCATCATCGAGCGTGGTGTAGCGGATCATGCGGCCATGCACACCGCCCTGCGCATTCACCGCATCGAACAGCAGGCGTGAGCCCTCGCCGTATTGCGCCGTCTGTGCGCCCAGCGGCCCCGACAGCACCACCGAGGCCCCCAGGCGGATCTCGTCGGCCGTCACGCCTTCATTGCGGGCGTGTACCAAGGTGGTGGCGCACACGGCCAGCAGGCACAGAAAAGCACGGAACATCAGGCATCTCCCTCGCAAAATGGTGGTAAACCGGCAAGAACAACACCGATCTTTGATTATTTTTCATCACCATTATCTGCAGAGCCCCTCACCGCCTCACGCGGGTTTCCCCTTGAATGCACCACGTCAAGCCCCCTCAAAGACATTCGCCCGCCATGTGCTGGCGCACATGGCGGGCGAAACAAGCTACAAGGTGTTGTGAGGTGGGAGTGGCGAAGTGGCCCTGGATGCGCGGGACCACCTCCACACCATCACGCAACGCGGGTTCAGAGCTTGAGGCGGGCCCGGGCTGCCTCGTATTCGCCGCGCAGCTTGGCGACCAGTTCGGCAGTGCTGGTCACCGCGTTGATGGAGCCAATGCCCTGGCCGCAACCCCAGATGTCCTTCCAGGCTTTCTTGGCATCGCCGCCAAAGTTCATCTTGCTGGGGTCGGACTCGGGCAGGTTGTCTGGGTCCATGCCCGCTGCACGGATCGATGGTGCCAGGTAGTTGCCATGCACGCCGGTAAACAGGTTGCTGTAGACGATGTCGTCCGAGTTGCCGTCCACGATGGCCTGCTTGTAGGCGTCACTGGCGCGAGCCTCGTGTGTGGCAATGAACGCCGAGCCGACGTAGCCAAAGTCCGCGCCCATGGCCTGCGCAGCCAGCACTGCGCCGCCGCTGGCGATGGAGCCGCTCAAGGCCAGCGGGCCGTCGAACCACTGACGGATTTCCTGAATCAGTGCAAACGGGCTCTTGGTACCCGCGTGGCCCCCTGCGCCCGCCGCCACGGCGATCAGGCCGTCGGCGCCCTTTTCAATCGCCTTGTGCGCAAACTTGTTGTTGATGATGTCGTGCAGCACCACACCACCCCAAGCATGCACGGCCTGGTTCACGTCCTCACGCGCGCCCAGGCTGGTGATGATGATTGGCACCTTGTACTTGGCGCACACCTGCATGTCGTGTTCCAGGCGGTCGTTGCTCTTGTGCACGATCTGGTTGATGGCAAAAGGCGCGGCAGGCTTGTCGGGGTTGGCCTTGTTGTAAGCGGCCAGGGTCTCGGTGATCTCGGCCAGCCATTCGTCCAGCAGCTCGGCAGGGCGTGCGTTGAGCGCGGGCATGGAGCCCACCACACCGGCCTTGCACTGCTCAATGACAAGCTTGGGGTTGCTGATGATGAACAGCGGCGAGCCGATGACGGGCAGCGACAGGTTTTGCAACACGGGAGGCAGTTTGGACATGGCAACAACTTCCAGGAACAGGTTTTGATTGAAATAGCCCTCTAGCGCTTATTCAATATGCGCAAGAAGCTATTATTTTTATAGTAAAGACCTGCACCCTGCACAGGCCTTGTCTCACTCATCCACGGGCGATGGGGCTCGCCCTCAGAAGGCGTCCAGAGCCAGCTCGGTCACGCTGGCAGCGCCTTCCACAATGCTGTCGCGCAAGCCGGGTGCCTTCACCAGAATGTGGTCGGCGTAGAACTGGGCCGTGGTGATTTTTGCGCGCATGAAGGCTTCGTCCTGTCCCTTTTGCAACAGGTCTTGCGCCACCAGCAGGCTGCGCGCCAGTTGCCAGCCCGCCACCACATTGCCCGCCAGCATCAGGTAGGGCACGCTGCCCGCAAACACGGCGTTGGGCTGGGCCTTGGTGCCACCGGCCACAAAGTCGATCACGTCGAGCAGCGCCTTGCGTGCGGCCGTCAGGCGCTTGGCCACGGCCAGCGCAGCAGGCGTGCCACTGGCCAGCAGGTCGGCCTCGGTCTTCTCGATCTGCGCAGCGATGCCCTTGGCCACCTGGCCGCCATCGCGTGCCGTCTTGCGGCCCACCAGGTCGTTGGCCTGGATGGCGGTGGTGCCTTCGTAGATGGTCAGGATCTTGGCGTCGCGGTAGTACTGGGCTGCGCCGGTTTCTTCAATGAAGCCCATGCCGCCGTGCACCTGCACGCCCAGGCTGGTCACTTCCAGGCTGGTCTCGGTGCTGTAGCCCTTGACCAGCGGCACCATAAATTCGTAGAACGCCTGGTTTTGCTTGCGCGTCTCGGCATCGGGGTGGTGGTGGGCAGCATCGAACGCGGCAGCCGCCACAGTGGCCATGGCGCGGCAGCCTTCCACGGTGGCGCGCATGGTCATGAGCATGCGCTTCACGTCGGGGTGGTGGATGATGGCGGCGCTGGCAGCAATGGAGCCGTCCACAGGGCGGCTTTGCACGCGGTCCTTCGCGTACTGCACGGCCTTTTGGTAGGCGCGCTCGGAGATCGCAATGCCCTGCATGCCCACGGCGTAGCGCGCCGCATTCATCATGATGAACATGTATTCAAGGCCGCGGTTTTCCTGCCCCACCAGGTAACCCACCGCACCGCCATGGTCGCCGAACTGCAGCACGGCCGTGGGCGATGCCTTGATGCCCAGCTTGTGCTCGATGCTCACGCAGTGGGCGTCGTTGCGCGCGCCCAGGCTACCGTCCTGGTTGACCATGAACTTGGGCACCACGAACAGGCTGATGCCCTTCACACCCTCGGGCGCGCCCTGCACGCGGGCCAGCACGAGGTGGATGATGTTCTCGGCCATGTCGTGCTCACCGTAGGTGATGAAGATCTTGGTGCCGAAGATTTTGTAGGTGCCATCAGGTTGCGGCTCGGCGCGCGTGCGTACCAGGGCCAGGTCCGAGCCCGCCTGGGGCTCGGTCAGGTTCATGGTGCCGGTCCACTCGCCGGTCACCAGCTTCTCCAGGTACGTGGCCTTGAGCTCATCGCTGCCCGCCGTGAGCAGCGCCTCGATGGCGCCGTCGGTCAGCAGCGGACACAGCGCAAAGCTCATGTTGGCGCTGTTGGTCATCTCGATGCAGGCTGCGCCAATGGTCTTGGGCAGGCCCTGGCCGCCGAAGTCGGATGGGTGCTGCAGCCCTTGCCAGCCGCCTTCGCCGTACTGGCGAAAGGCTTCCTTGAAGCCGGGGGTGGTGGTGACCACGCCGTCTTTCCAGCTCGATGGGTTCTTGTCGCCTTCGAAGTTGAGTGGAGACAACACCCCTTCATTGAACTTGGCGCACTCTTCCAGCACAGCGGCCGCCGTGTCCAGGCCTGCATCTTCAAAGCCGGGGATCTGGGCGATTTGTTCAATGTTGGCCAGGTGCTCGATGTCGAACAACATGTCCTTGACGGGGGCGGTGTAGCTCATGGATGTCTCCAGAAAATCGAAATTTCGTCAAAAAAAAGGCATCGCAAGCGATGCCTTTGTGCGCACAGGGGCGTTCTTACAGGGCCTTGACCAGTTCAGGCACGGCCGTGAACAGGTCGGCTTCCAGGCCGTAGTCGGCCACGCTGAAGATCGGCGCCTCAGGGTCCTTGTTGATCGCCACGATCACCTTGGAGTCCTTCATCCCGGCCAAGTGCTGGATCGCACCCGAGATACCGGCTGCCACATACAGCTGCGGTGCCACGATCTTGCCGGTCTGGCCCACTTGCCAGTCGTTCGGTGCGTAGCCTGCATCCACCGCCGCACGGCTGGCACCGAGAGCGGCGCCCAGCTTGTCGGCCAGCGGGGTCATGACTTCGTCGAACTTTTCCTTGCTGCCCAGCGCGCGACCACCGGAGACGATGATCTTGGCTGCGGTCAGCTCGGGGCGGTCGCTCTTGGCGATTTCGCTGCCCACGAAGGTGCTCTTGCCGGCGTCTGCAGTGGCAGCGGCCGTTTCGACGGCAGCAGAGCCACCGGTGGCGGCAGCGGCATCAAAGCCGGTGGTGCGCACGGTGATGATCTTGACGCTGTCGGCGCTTTGCACCGTGGCAATGGCGTTGCCAGCGTAGATGGGGCGCTCGAAGGTGTCGGCTGCGATCACCTTGGTGATGTCGCTGATCTGAGCCACATCGAGCTTGGCCGCCACGCGGGGGGCCACGTTCTTGCCACTAGCGGTGGCGGGGAACAGGATGTGGCTGTAGTTGCCAGCGATGGCCAGCACCTGGGCGGCCACGTTTTCTGCCAGGCCGTGTGCCAGGCCGGGGGCGTCTGCGTGGATGACCTTGGCGACACCAGCGATCTGGCCAGCAGCAGCGGCGGCTGCGGCGGCATTGTGGCCAGCCACCAGCACATGCACGTCGCCACCGCACGCCACAGCGGCCGTGACGGTGTTCAGGGTGGCGCCCTTGATGGACGCGTTGTCGTGTTCAGCAATAACGAGTACCGACATTTAGATCACCTTCGCTTCGTTCTTGAGTTTCTCGACCAGGGCGGCCACGTCCGCCACCTTGATGCCAGCGCCGCGCTTGGCGGGCTCGGTCACCTTCAGGGTCTTCAGGCGCGGAGCCACGTCCACGCCGAGGTCTTCGGGCTTGACGGTATCGAGCTGCTTCTTCTTGGCCTTCATGATGTTGGGCAAGGTGACGTAGCGGGGCTCGTTCAGGCGCAGGTCGGTGGTGATGACGGCGGGCAGTGTCAGGGCCAGGGTTTCCAGGCCGCCGTCCACTTCACGGGTCACGCTGACCTTGTCGGCCGACAGTTCCACCTTGTTGGCGAACGTGGCCTGGGGCAAGTCGGCCAGGGCCGCCAGCATCTGGCCGGTCTGGTTGGCGTCGTCGTCGATGGCTTGTTTGCCCAGGATGATGAGGCCGGGCTGCTCTTTGTCCACCAGGGCCTTCAGGAGCTTGGCCACGGCCAGGGGCTGCAGCTCGGCGTCGGTCTCGACCAGGATGGCGCGGTCGGCACCAATGGCCATGGCGGTGCGCAGGGTTTCCTGGCATTGGGCTACGCCGCAGGAGACTGCGATGACTTCGGTCACCAGGCCTTTTTCTTTCAGGCGCACGGCCTCTTCAACGGCGATTTCGTCAAAGGGGTTCATGCTCATCTTCACGTTGGCGATGTCTACACCTGTGTTGTCCGACTTCACGCGGACCTTCACGTTGTAGTCCACCACGCGCTTGACAGGGACCAAGACCTTCATTGCTGCGGCTCCTAGAGTTGGTTGAATTGACGTTTACGTAAACTAGAACATTCTATGTCGCACTGCAGCGAAACCGCTACGGAGCCACCACACAGACTGCACAATCACAAAAAAGAACGATCGTGCTTTTTGCGAATTATAGGCGAGTGAACCCGGACAGTGTCTAGAGTTTGCTGTCGCCTGCGCTACCGGGCACCCGCCGGGGTATCACCCTGCAACCGGATCAACTCGCCGAAGCCGGTGCTGGCGCGGGAGCCCCACCCGGCGACATCGCTGCAGGGACTGCGCCATCGACCTGCACATGCATGACCCGCTGGGGATAGGGGATTTCGATCTGGTGGGCTCGCAGCGCACTCAAGATGGCCCGGTTGATGTCCGAGCGCAGTCCCAGCGATCCGTTTTCAGGGTCTGCAATCCAGAAGCCCACGGTGAACTCCAGCCCGTCGGCACCAAAGGCCGACAGCGCGGCGCTAGGGGCGGGGTCACGCAGCACCCGCGGGCTGACCAGGGCGGCATCGGTCAGCAACTGGGCCACCTGGTCCACATCGCTCTCGTAGGCCACGCTGACCACGGTGGACATCCACACGCGCGGGTCCGACAGCGACAGGTTTTCCACCCGCTGGGTGATCAAGAGTTCGTTGGGCACGATGGATTCGCGCCCCGAGGGCGAGCGGATGACGGTGTAGCGGGCATTGATCTGCGTGATGCGCCCCTCAAACGTATCGAGCTTGACGTTGTCGCCAATGCGCATGCTGCGCTCGGCCAGGATCACAAACCCGCTCACGTAGTTGGCCGCCAGCTTCTGCAGGCCAAAGCCAATGCCCACACCGACCGCACCGCCCAGCACCGACAGCGCAGTCAGGTCAATGCCCACCGACGACAAGGCCACCAGCAAACCCACAAACACCAGCAGCGCCCGCACCGCATTGCTCACCGCCTTGCGCAGCGACAACTCGGCGCCCGTGGCCGAGCGCAGCAGCCGCGACTCGATGGCCGCCGATATCCACAACGCAATCAGTAGCACCGCACCGGCGGTGACTGCCCCTTCGATGATGGTGCGCACCGACAGCGTAGCCCCGCCCACCTTCCAGTGGATCTGGTCCAGCTCGTCCAGCACCAGCGGCAGCAGCCCGGTAACCCACAGCACCATGCCCAGCCAGGCCATCCAGGAGATGGAGCGCTCGATAGGCCGCACCCAGGCTGCGTCCGGATAGGCCACCTGCAGCACCTTCACGCCGATGCGAATGACCACCAGCGCCACCAGCACCGGAATCGCAACCTTGAAGGCGGCCAGCGCCACCCAGTGGTGCAGCAGCGTGCGCGCGATGTAGGCCAGACTCAGCAACACCAGCGGGAACAGCGCGCCATCCACGATCCGCACGCCAAACAGGATGGAGCGGGGGTCCCCCCGGCGCAGGCCGCGCTGCAGCAGCGCTACCAGCCCCCAGGCCAGCCCCACACAAACCGCCAAGGCAGCCAGCTCCACCAACACCGTGGGGCTGAGAAAGGCCCGCACCCACTGGCCCACATCGTCAAGCATTGGCTTGTCCATCGTGCGAGACCTCAACGCTTCCAGGCGGGCTGGCGCTTCTCGGCAAAGGCGCGAGCGCCCTCTTGGGCGGCCGCATCCATCATGTTGGTGGCCATGGTCTGGCCCGCCAGCTGATACGCGGCGTCGATGCCCAGCTCACGCTGCTGGTACACCAGCGCCTTGCCCATGGCCACGGCCACGCGGGGCTTTTGCAGGATGGACTGCACCAGTTGCTCGACCTCGGCATCCAGCGTATCCGCAGTCACCACCCGGTTCACCAGCCCTTGCGCCAGCGCAGTGGGCGCATCAATGAAATCGCCGGTGAGCAACATTTCCATCGCCCGCTTGGCCGACACGTTGCGCACCAACGGCACGCTGGGCGTGGCACAAAACAGGCCGTAGTGGATGCCGCTGGTGGCAAAGCTGGCGCTGTCGGCCGCCACGGCCAGGTCACACTGCGCCACCAGCTGGCACCCTGCGGCCGTCGCCATGCCCTGCACCCGCGCAATGACGGGCACGCTGAGCTTGTGGATGGTCAGCATCATGCGGCTGCATTGCGCAAACAGCTTTTGGTAGTACGCAAGCTCCGGGTTCGCCGCCATGTCCTTGAGGTTGTGCCCGGCACAGAAGGCCTTGCCTGCTGCGGCCAGCACCACCACACGCACCGACTCGTCGCGGCCCGCATCGTCCAGCGCCTGCTGCAGCGCAGACAGCATCTCTGCACCCAGGGCGTTGAAGCGGGCCGGGTCGTTCAGGGTCAAGGTGACCACGCCGCGCGCATCACGGGTGGTCTGCAGCAGTTCATGGGCATTCGTCGTCATTATTTCTCCAGTGTTTGCGCGACACGAGGCCGCCGAAACCGGCGCGGCTCCAGGCCAGTGCCACCGTGGAACTGGCTTTGCCAGGCCACGGGTGGCGTCCCCCTTGGGGGGAAGACGCCGCAGGCGGCTCAGGGGGAAGTCAAAGATCAGCCAGAACGCGCAAGTGCGCCTCCACGCTGCGCGCCAGCGGCCCCATCACGTAGCCACCCTCCAGGCACGACACGATGCGACCCTTTGAGTAACGGCGGGCCACATCTTTCACGCGCTGGGTGATCCAGGCGTAGTCCTGCTCGGTCAGGCCCAGTTGGCCCATGTCGTCCTCGCGGTGGCCGTCAAAACCTGCGCTCACAAAGATCATCTCGGGCTTGAAGGCCTCCAGCCGGGGCATCCACATCATTTCGATGATCTCGCGGATGTCCATGCCGCGCGTATAGGCGGGCACGGGCACGTTGACCATGTTGGGGGCGGGATCGTGGTCGCCGCTGTAGGGGTAGAACGGGTGCTGGAAGATGCTGACCATCAGCGCACGCGAGTCGCCCGCCAGGATGTCTTCGGTGCCGTTGCCGTGGTGCACGTCAAAGTCCACCACCGCCACGCGCTGCAGGTTGTAGCGCTGCAGCGCATATTTGACGGCCACCGCCACGTTGTTGAAAAAGCAAAAACCCATGGCCTTGTCACGGCAGGCATGGTGCCCTGGGGGGCGCACGGAGCAGAAAGCGTTTTCGACCTCCCCCGCCATCACGGCGTCGGTAGCCGCCAACGCGGCACCAGCGGCGCGCAGCGAGGCTTTCCAGGTGTGGGCGTTGATGGAGGTGTCGGTGTCGATCTGCGCATAACTGGGGCCGCCGGCCATCAGCTCTTCGTTGAGCCGGTCCGACAGGCCACGCAAGGCCGCAATGTGCATGCGGCCATGGGCCAGTTCGATATCGGCCAGCGAGGCTTCGGGGGCTTCGTAGCGCTCCAGCGCGTCCCCCACGCCG
This sequence comes from Acidovorax benzenivorans, assembly GCF_028680575.1. Taxonomy (GTDB): domain Bacteria; phylum Pseudomonadota; class Gammaproteobacteria; order Burkholderiales; family Burkholderiaceae_C; genus Acidovorax; species Acidovorax benzenivorans. Next base: position 20,230 of record NZ_JAPCKI010000020.1, read on the forward strand.
GTGACCAGCAAACGGTCTTCAATCGCGTCCAGCCGCTCGGGGCATTCGGGGTGGCCCGGGCCCATCTCGTGTTTCCAACAATCCCGGTGGGTGAAATAGCCCGTCTTGCTCACAGTCTTGTCCCCGCGTCTCGCATTTTTTGCAGTTTTTCGGATAACGTCGCGCCATGAATGCACAGCACAAGATCAAATCGCTTCTGGATCAGCTTAACACGGTGATCGTAGGCAAAAAGGCCCAGGTACAGGACTGCGTGGCCTGCCTGCTGGCGGGCGGCCACCTGCTCATCGAAGACGTGCCTGGCGTCGGCAAGACCACGCTGGCGCACGCGTTGTCCCACACCTTTGGGCTGCAGTTTTCGCGCGTACAGTTCACCGCTGACCTGATGCCCAGTGACCTGACCGGCGTGTCGGTGTACGAACGGGGCAAGGAAGCCTTTGTGTTCCACCCCGGCCCGGTGTTTGCCCAGGTGCTGCTGGCCGACGAAATCAACCGCGCCAGCCCCAAGACGCAAAGCGCCCTGCTCGAAGCGATGGAGGAAAAGCAGGTGTCGGTCGAGGGCGAAACCCGCGCCCTGCCCCACCCCTTCTTTGTGATCGCCACCCAGAACCCGCACGACCAGCTGGGCACCTTTGCGCTGCCAGAGTCGCAGCTCGACCGCTTCTTGATGCGCATCTCCATTGGCTACCCCGACCGCGCGGCCGAGCGCCTGCTGCTGTCGGGCGCTGACCGGCGCGACATGGTGAGCAGCCTGCTGCCCCTGCTGTCCGCCGAAGAACTGGCCGAACTGCAACGCCAGGTGCAGGCCGTGCACACCGCCGACCCGTTGCTCAACTACGTGCAGGATCTGATCGCCGCCACCCGCTCGGGCCGCTGGTTTTTGCAGGGCCTGTCGCCCCGCGCGGGCATTGCCATGCTGCGCGCCGCCAAGGCCCAGGCGCTCATCAGCGGGCGCGACTACGTGGCCCCTGACGATGTGCAGGCGGTGCTGCCACAAACCATTGCCCACCGCCTGGTGCCCGTGGGCGACGCCGGGCGCGGCGCGGTCGAACAGGTGCGCGCCATGGTCGATGCCGTGCCGCTGCCCTGAGCAATGGAATCCGCTGCCCCCCCTCCCCTCACCACGGCCACGGGCTGGCGCAGCATGGCCGCGCGGCTCAACCCCATGGCCCCCCTTCGCAAACGGTTTCAGCGCTGGTGGCAGGCGCGTTTGCCGCTGTCCGACACGCTGCAACTCACCCAGCGCAACGTCTACATCCTGCCCACCGGCTCGGGCTGGATGCTGGCGCTCACGCTCGTGGTGCTGCTGGTGGCCTCCATCAACTACCAGCTCAACCTGGGCTACCTGCTGACCTTTTTGCTGGCAGGCAGCGCGGTGGTGGGCATACACATCTGCCACGCCAACCTGCGCGGCCTGACGTTGCACCTGAAGGCGCCGGAGCCGCATTTTTTGGGCACCAGCACGGCCTTTGAGATTCAGCTTTCGAGCGAGCGCAAGTCGCCGCGCTATGGCATTGCCCTATCGGTGCACGGCACGGGCAAGGCTGAACACCACTGGGCCTGGACGGATGTGCCCGGCCAGGGCCAGGCCAGCGTGCAGGTCGCCTTCCAGCCTGGGCGCCGGGGGCTGCACCGCGTGCCCAGCTTGACGGCCGAGACGCGGTTTCCGCTCGGCACCTTCAGGGTGTGGACCTACTGGCGCCCCGCCTCCGAGGTGCTGGTGTACCCAGCGCCCGAGGTGCCACCACCGCCCCTGCCGCCGGGCGAGCCCCGCGCGGGCGGCACCGGCAACGCGCCATCGCAGGGCATTGGCGAATTCGACGGCGTGCGGGCCTACCGGCGTGGCGACCCACTCAAACTGGTGGTCTGGAAGAAGGCGGCCAAGTCGCTGGCCACCGGCACCGACGACCTGGTGAGCCGCGACGCCCAGCAAGCCCAGCGGCATGAACTGTGGCTGGACCTGGCCCACGCGGCCCTGCCCAACCATGAAGCCCGCGTGTCGCGCCTGACGGCCTGGGTGCTGCAGGCCGACCGCCTGGGCCTGGACTATGGCCTGCGCCTGCCCGGCACCGAGATCGCCCCCGACGCCGGTGCAGCCCACCGCCGCCGCTGCCTGGAGGCCTTGGCGCTGTGTTGATTTACTGCGACCAACTTCAGAAAAAATTGGCCTCAAGCGCCCATCCTTATTGTCTCGAAAGCTATCATTTGAATAGCGCCATGCATCCCCTTGCCCCCACCATCGCCGCGCTGCCATGACCCTGCGCCAAACCCTCGACTCCCTGCCCCGTGACGCGCGCGACACGCTGTTTTTGCTGTTTGTGATCGCCTGGGTCATTGCGCCCCAGATCAATGTGCTGCCCGTGTGGGCCAGCCTGCTGGCGGCCGGGCTGATGCTGTGGCGCGGCTGGCTGGCCTTCAAGGGGCGCCCGCTGCCAACGCGCTGGGTGCTGGCCATTCCGCTGGTGATCGCAGTGGCGGGCACGCTGTACACCCACCGCACCATCCTGGGCCGCGATGCCGGGGTGACGCTGATCGTGATGCTGCTGGCGCTCAAGATGCTGGAGCTGCGCGCACGGCGCGATGCCCTGGTGGTCTTCTTCCTGGGCTTCTTCACGATGCTCAGCAACTTCTTCTTCTCGCAGTCGCTGTTCACGGCCGCCGCCATGCTGGTGGCGCTGCTGGGGCTGCTCGCGGCCCTGGTCAACGCCCACATGCCCGTGGGGCGACCACCGCTGTCGCAGGCGCTGCGCACCGCAGGCACCATGGCGCTGCTGGGCGCGCCCATCATGGCAGCGCTGTTCATGCTGTTCCCGCGCATGGCGCCGCTGTGGGGCATGCCCAGCGACACGATGAGCGGGCGCAGCGGCCTGTCGGGTGTGATGAAGGTGGGCAACATTGCCGAACTGGCACTGGACGACAGCGTGGCCATGCGCGTGCGGTTTGACACCTCTGACGGCGCCGCGCCACCGCAGAGCGACCTGTACTTCCGCGGCCCGGTGTTCGGCACCTTCGACGGCGTCGAATGGCACCCGGTGTCGCCCCGCCCCGGCGATTATTCGCAGGCACGCGCCAGCGCTGCAGCCAACCTGCGTGTGAGCGGCCAACCTGTGCGTTATGAGGTGACGCTGGAGCCCCACCAGCGCCCGTGGCTGCTGCTGCTCGACGCCGCCGTGGACAAACCTGCCGTCGCGGGCATGGACACCTTCATGACGCGGGACCTGCAGTGGCTGACCAGCCGCGCCGTGACCGACGTGGTGCGCTACAAGGCAGAGAGCTACACGCAGTTTGCGCATGGCCCCAGCGCACCCACTGCGGGCCTGCGCACCTACACCGAGCTGCCCACCGGCTTCAACCCCCGCACCCTGGCGCTGGCCCTGCAACTGCGCAATGACCCCCAGCTCAACCCCAACCCCGCGCAGGACAACACCGAGGCCCTGATCAACGCCGCCCTGAACCGCCTGCGCACCGGTGGGTACGTCTACACGCTGGAGCCGGGGGTGTACGGCCAGCACACAGCCGACGAATTCTGGTTTGACCGCAAGGAGGGGTTTTGCGAGCACATCGCCTCGGCGTTTGTGGTGCTGATGCGCGCGCTCGACATCCCGGCCCGCATCGTCACAGGCTACCAGGGCGGCGACCGCAACCCCGTGGACAGGCTCTGGACCGTGCGCCAGAGCGACGCACATGCCTGGGCCGAAGTCTGGCTTGCGGGGCGCGGCTGGGTGCGGGTAGACCCGACCGGCGCCGTGTCACCCGGCCGAACAGGCGCCTTTCAGCGGCTGCGAGCACCCCAGAGCGCGTTTGCCACCGCCGTGGGCACGGTCATCAGCCCGGGCCTGGCGCAGAACCTGCGCGCCGTGTGGGAGGCCGTCAACAACAGCTGGAACCAGTGGGTGCTCAACTACACACAAAGCCGCCAGCTAGACCTGCTCAAGTCCTTGGGTTTTGAATCGCCCAGTTGGCAGGACCTCACCACGGTGCTGGGCATCCTGATCATCGTAGCCGCGCTGGGTGGTATGGCCTGGACGCTGTGGGAGCGCAGCCAGCACGACCCCTGGCTGCGCCTGCTGGCCCGCGCTCGCCAACGCCTGGCCCGCGCCGGGCTGGTATTGCCCGATACCCTGCCACCACGCGCCATGGCAGAGCGGGTGCAGGCACAATTCGGCGCACCCGCCGCTGCCGTGGCCGACTGGCTGCTGCGGCTGGAGCACCTGCGCTACGCCCCCCACCCCGAAGCCGCTCTGGGCGATTTGCGGCGGGAGTTCCGCCGTATGGCCTGGCCGAAAAAGTTGAATCCCCCCTGAGCGGCTTTGCCGCTTCCCCCCAGAGGGACGATGCCCTCGCGGCGGGGCGGCCCTTGCTTGGCATCCCTGGTATTGGTGCGCGCCGGTATCGGACGCTACAGGGAGCAACAACTTGACGAACAACTGACATGAAGAAGACAGCACGATGGACCACGGCAGCTATATTTTTAATAGCTGCTTGTGCACTACCCGCTAGCGCAAAGCCCGAAAAACCCTCCAAGCCTGCCACCACTAGGCACAACGCAAAAAATGGCCAGAGTGGAGGTAACGCCAGGGCCCCGGTGCTCTACGCATCGCGCCCCGAGGCCATGGACTTTGCCGACGACCTGGCCGCGCGCCGCGACCTCGATCGCGAATGGGTGCGCCAGGCGATGGGTCAGGCGCACTTTCTGCCCCAGGTGCCCCGCCTCATGCTGCCGCCCGCCAAGGGCACGGCCAAGAACTGGCGCGTGTACCGCAGCCGCTTCATCGACCCCATCCGCATCCGTGCAGGCGCCCGTTTCTGGCAGGAGAACCAGGCCACGCTGGAGCGGGCCGAGCGCGAGTTTGGGGTGCCCGCCGAGATCATTGTCGGCATCATCGGCGTGGAGACCATCTACGGCCAGCAGATGGGCACCTACCGCGTGATGGACGCGCTGGCCACGCTGGCGTTCGACTTTCCGTCGGCCCACCCTCGCGCCAAGGAGCGCACCGAATTCTTCCGCCGCGAGCTGGAACAGTTTTTGAGCCTCACCAACCGCAGCAACACCGACCCCTTCGAGCCACGCGGCAGCTACGCCGGTGCCATGGGTCTCGGCCAGTTCATGCCGTCGAGCTGGGTGCGCTACGCGGTGGACTTCGACGGCGACGGCCGTGTGGACCTGTTCAACAGCCCGGCCGACGCCATTGGCTCGGTGGCCAATTACTTCCGGGGCCATGGCTGGACGCCCGACATGCCCACGTACTACGGCGTGCAGTTCGACGCCGCGCGCCTGCAGCTCGATGATCTGCTCGCCCCCGACATCCTGCCCACCTTCAGCGCGGCCAGCATGCTGGCCAAAGGCGCGGTGCTGGACGCCCAGGGCGCGCAGCACACCGGGCCGCTGGCGCTGGTGGAGCTGCAAAACGGCAGCGAGCCCCCCAGCTACGTGGCGGGCACCGAGAACTTCTATGCCATCACACGCTACAACTGGTCCAGCTACTACGCGATGGCCGTGATCGAGCTGGGCCGCGAGGTGGCGGCGGCGCGCGCACGCTGACCCGGCATACGCGCACCGGAGCGCTTTCGGGGAGGGGCTGCTACACACCGCAGGCCGACAGGAGGACGGCCGCACGGCCGAGGTGGGGTTTGGCGGCGCCCGCAAGCGCACTTGCGCAAGTCAGTCCACAATGCCCGGCTTGGACCGCACCCCCGGCAGCACAGCTGCAGCGGCACGCATCTTTGCCCCCACCTTCCCCATGCCTGCATCACCTTCTTCAACGCCCGCTGCAGACGCCATCGTTCGTGTGCGCGGCGTGAGCAAAACCTACGCGGGCGGCTTTCAGGCGCTCAAGAACATCGACCTGGACATCCGCCGCGGCGAGATTTTTGCCCTGCTCGGGCCCAACGGGGCGGGCAAGACCACGCTCATCAGCGTGATCTGCGGCATGAGCAATGCCACGGCCGGCTCCATCACCGCCGACGGTCACGACACCGTGCGGGACTACCGCGCAGCCCGCGCGACCATTGGCCTCGTACCCCAGGAGCTGCACACCGATTCGTTCGAGACGGTGTGGGCCACAGTCAACTTCAGCCGGGGCCTGTTTGGCAAGGCGCCCAACCCCGCGTTCATTGAGAGGATCCTCAAGGACCTGTCGCTCTGGGACAAGAAGGACAACAAGATCCTCTCGCTGTCGGGCGGCATGAAACGCCGCGTGCTGATTGCCAAGGCGTTGTCGCACGAGCCCAAGATTTTGTTCCTGGATGAACCCAGCGCGGGCGTGGACGTGGAACTGCGCCATGACATGTGGCGCCTGGTGCGGGCGCTGCGCGATGCGGGCACCACCATCATCCTGACCACACACTACCTGGAAGAAGCCGAGGACATGGCCGACCGCATCGGCGTGATCCGCAAGGGCGAACTGATCGTGGTGGAAGACAAGGCCGTGCTGATGCGCAAGCTGGGCAAGAAGCAGTTGACCCTCACATTGCAGCAGCCCATGCAGCAGGTGCCCGCAGCGCTGGCCCGCTGGCCGCTGGTGCTGGGCCAGGACGGCACCATGCTCACCTACACCTTCGACACGCAACAGGAAGACACGGGCATTGCAGCCCTGCTGCGCGCACTGGCCGAACACGGCATTGACATCAAGGACCTGCACTCCAGCGAAAGCTCGCTCGAAGACATCTTTGTGAGCCTGGTGCACCAAGACCAGAACCAGGCCCCCTCCGCACAGAAAGCGCCCCAAGCATGACCGGCCTGAACCTCCATGGCGTGCGCGCCATCTACCGTTTTGAAATGAACCGCGCGTTTCGCACCTGGATGCAGAGCCTGATCGCCCCCGTGCTCTCCACGGCGCTGTACTTCATCGTATTTGGCTCCGCCATCGGCTCGCGCATGGGCGACATCGGCGGCGTAAGCTACGGCGCCTACATCATCCCCGGCCTGCTCATGCTGTCGCTGCTCTCCGAGAGCATCTCCAACTCGGCCTTCGGCATCTACATGCCCAAGTGGTCCGGCACCATCTACGAGCTGCTCAGCGCGCCGGTGAACTGGGTGGAAGTGCTGCTGGGCTATGTGGGCGCGGCGGCCAGCAAATCACTGCTGGTGTCGGTGCTCATCCTCACCACGGCCCGGGTGTTCGTACCGTACGAAGTAGCGCACCCGGTGTGGATGGTGGGCTTCCTGGTGCTCACGGCCATCACGTTCTGCCTGTTCGGCTTCATCATCGGCCTGTGGGCGGACAGCTTTCAAAAGCTGCAGGTCATCCCCCTGCTGGTCATCACGCCGCTGACGTTTCTGGGTGGTGCGTTCTACAGCATCAACATGCTGCCACCGTTCTGGCAGACGGTTTCGCTATTCAATCCGGTGGTCTATCTCATCAGCGGGCTGCGGTGGGCGTTCTACGGCCAGGCCGATGTGCACATCGGCGTGAGCACGGGCATGACGCTCGTCTTCATGGCCCTGTGCCTGGGTGTGGTGTGGTGGGTGTTCAAGACCGGGCACCGCATCCGGCGCTGAGCCCTGGGCCCGAAAGAACCTCTTCGGGCTGATCCAGCAAAACCGTTCGGGCTGAGCTTGACTGTCCTGAGCTTCGTCGAAGGGTCGACGCCTTGCGCGGCGCTTCGACAGGCTCAGCGTGAACGGTTCAGGGTGTGTTGTTGAAGGCTCAGTACCGCTGCATGTTGCAGCTGTGCGGCTGCTGCGCCTTGGCGGCTGCGATCTGCCGCACCACGCGGAAGCCGTAGCCCGAGCCTTCGACGTCGAACCTCACACCCGGCACACCCTTCTTGTCCATCACGCCCACCACCAGCGCCTGCTGGAACTGGTGGTCCGCCGCGCGCATGCTGCCACCCTGGCCCGAGAGCTGCACCTTGGCGTTTTCCATCTGCCGCGCCACAGCCACTGCGTCGGTGCTGCCCGCACGTTCGATGGATTGCGCCAGCACCTCCACCATGAGCTGCATGCGCATGTGCACGTAGTCGTCCTGCGGCTTGGGAAAGCGCGTGCGGAACGACTGGTAGAACGCCTCGCTCTGCGCGCCCGGCACGTTGGGCAGCCAGTCGGCCACGGCCACTACCTTGCCGATGCCTGCATCGCCAATCGCGGCCGGAGCGCCCAGCGCATTGCCGTAGAAGGTGTAGAAGCTGCCCTCGTAGCCCACGTCCCGCGCGGCCTTGACCAGCAGCGTGAGGTCGTTGCCCCAGTTGCCGGTCACCACGGCCTGCGCGCCGCTGGTCTTGATCTTGACGGCGTAGGGCGCAAAGTCCTTCACGCGGCCGATGGGGTGCAGCTCTTCGCCCACCACCGCCACATCGGGGCGCTGGGCGGCCAATTGCTTCTTGGCCTCGCGCAGCACGGCCTGACCAAAGCTGTAGTCCTGGCCGATGAGGTACACGCTCTTCAAGGACTTGTCCTCGCGCATCACTTCCATCAGTGCCGCCATGCGCATGTCGGCATGGGCGTCAAAGCGGAAATGCCAGAAGCTGCACTTCTCGTTGGTGAGGATGGGGTCCACCGCCGAGTAGTTCAGAAAGATCACGCGCTTGTTCGGTTCGCGCTCGTTGTGTTTGTTGATGGCCTCGATCAGCACGGCGGCCGTGGACGACGAATTGCCCTGCAGGATGACCTGCGCGCCATCGTCAATCGCGGCGCGCAGGGCCGACAGCGCCTCTTCGTTCTGGCCCTTGCTGTCGTAGCGCTCCAGCACCAGTTGGCGGGGGCCGCCCACGGCGGCGGGCAGTTGCACGCCACCGCGCGCGTTCACGCGCTCCAAGGCCCAGTAGATGTTGCGGTACACGGCCTCGCCCGTGTTGGCGAACGGGCCGGAAAGGCTTTCGATGAGCGCCAGCTTGACCGGCTTGGCCTGGGCCACCGCTGCGGGGGCCGGGGCTTGTGCCCATGCGGCAGTCACCGGAGCCAAAGCGCCTGATACGGCGATGGCGGCCGCCCAAACGGCGTGACGTAATGCCGCAGCGCCTGATTTCAAGCCCACAGATTGCAATTTATTCATGGCATTTTTCCCTTGAAATGCGGCGTGGCCGCACACACCTCTCTGCCATGCGGCGACCACGTCGAGAGCCGCGCAGTGTATAGGAGTTACCCATGATCTTCGCCCCCATGATCCGCCGCGCCGCTTATGCCCAAGCCCCCCGTTCCGCCGATCTGGCGCTGCAACGTTTTCTGATGGGCGCGCTGGCACAGCCTGCAGCCACAGCACCCGCCGCTGGCTGCAGCGTGACGCAGGACGACAAGGCCACCACCCTGCAACTGGATGTGCCCGGCCTGGCCCGCGAGCAGCTCTCGATCAGCATTGAAGGCCAAGTGGTGCAGGTGCAAAGCGTAGAAGGCGCGCCGCGCAAGGTGCAGCGCGCATGGGAGTTGCCCACCGAGATTGACGCCAGCGCCAGCACCGCCAAGCTGGAAAACGGCGTGTTGACCCTGACACTGGTCCGCCTGGAGCCTGTGAGCAAGGCCACCACGCTGACCATCCACTGAAGCGGGTTACCCCCAGGGCGATGGCGCATGGCGACCATCGCTATATTTTCAATAGCAATCAAGGCATGATGCACTAGCGCTTCATGCCTTTTTTGCTTGTTTTTCTCCCACAGGCCTGCGCAGGCTTGGTGAGACACGCCAAGGCATCCCTCCAGCCGCCCAGGGCCCTACTCACTCATGCCGCAGCGCATCGATGGGGTCCATGCGCGCAGCGCGCCGCGCCGGGAAGTAGCCAAACACCACGCCAATCCCGGCGGAGAATACAAACGACAGCAGGTTCACGCCGGGGTTGAACAGGTAGGGCACGCCCATCAGCCCCGACAGCGCGAGCGACGCACCCGTGGCCAGCACGATGCCGATGAGCCCACCCAGTGCAGCCAGCACCACGGCCTCGATCAGGAACTGCAGCAGCACCTCGCGCTCCAGCGCGCCGATGGCCAGGCGCAGGCCGATCTCGCGGGTTCGCTCGGTCACGCTCACCAGCATGATGTTCATGATGCCGATGCCGCCCACCAGCAGGCTCACGGCGGCCACGGCGCCCAGCAGCGTGGTCAGCACCTTGGTGGTGCCCGAGAGCGTGTCGGCCAGCTGTTTGGTGTCGAGCACGTTGAAGTTGTCTTCGTCCGAGTCTGAGAGCTTGCGCAGCTCGCGCAGCAGCTGCGTCAGGCTGGCCTTCACCCTCTCTGGGTCGCTGCCATCCTTCATCGACACCAGCAGCGTGTTCACCCGCGTGTTGCCGGTCACGCGACGCTGCAGCGTGCGCAGGGGCACCAGCACGGTGTCATCCTGGTCGTTGCCAAACGCACCCTGCCCTTTGGACGCGAGCACGCCCACCACCTCGCACGAAAACGCCTTCACGCGCAGCTGGCCGCCCACGGCATCGGCGGTGCCAAACAGCTCGCGCCGCACGGTTTCTCCGATCAGGCAGACGGCGGCACCCGCGCGCAATTCCGCATCGGTAAAGACGCGGCCGCTGCGCAGCGTCCAGTTGCCGGTCTCCAGCCAGGCGTTGGTGCTGCCGATCACGCTGGTCGTCCAGTTGCGCCCGCCCACCACGGCGGTGGCGGCGGCGCGCGCCTCGGGCGCCACGGCCAGGATGCCGCCGATCTGCTGCGCGATCACGTCGGCATCGGTGTCCTTGAAGGCCGGGGCGCCGGTGCCGCCGCCGGGCCCCATGCGCTGGCCGGGGCGTACCTGCAACAGGTTGGTGCCCAGGCCCGAGATCTGGTTCTGGATGGCCAACGTGGCGCCGTTGCCCAGCGTGACCATGGTGATCACTGCGCTCACGCCGATTACGATGCCCAGGATGGTGAGGAAGGAGCGCATGAGGTTGCGCCGGATGGAGCGCAGCGCCAGCAGTAATGTGTTGAGCAGCATCAGTGGTCCCCTGAATCCGAGGAGACCACGGCCGGTGCGGTAGATACCGCAGCAGTGTCCAGGCCCTTGGGGTGCGGATTCGGCGCGTCGCTGTCCACCACCCCGTCCACGAACCGCACGATGCGCCGCGCGTACTGGGCCATGTCGGGCTCGTGCGTGACCATCAGCACGGTGATGCCATGGTCCACATTCAGGCGCCACAGCAGCTCCATGATCTCGAAGCTGCGTTGCGTGTCGAGGTTGCCGGTGGGCTCATCGGCCAGCAGCACATCAGGCTCGGTGACGATGGCGCGTGCAATCGCCACGCGCTGCTGCTGCCCGCCCGACAACTCGGCGGGGGTATGGTGCTCCCAGCCCGTGAGGCCCACGGCCGCCAGCGCGCGCGCTGCCGCAGCGTGGCGTGCGGTGGCCGACTCACCCCGGTACAGCAGGGGCAGCTCCACATTCTCTTGCGCCGAGGTGCGTGCCAGCAGGTTGAAGCCCTGGAACACAAAGCCAAAGTAGCGCCGCCGCAGCCGCGCCCGCTCGTCGCGCGAGAGCGACTCCACATGCACGCCCTTGAACAGGTATTCGCCCGTGGTGGGCCGGTCCAGGCAGCCCAGGGTATTCATGGCCGTGGACTTGCCCGAGCCACTGGGGCCCATGATGGCCACGAAGTCGCCCTGCGCGATGTCCAAGTCCACGCCCTTAAGCGCCTGAAAGGCCAGTGCCCCTTCGCCATAGACCTTGGTCACGCCACGCAGGCGGATGATGGGAGTGTCGCCCGCCACGCTCATGGCTTGGCCCCTGCCGCGCGCTGGTCGGTGATCACGGCCATGCCGGGGGTGAGTCCTTCGCCAGTCACCTCGGTGTGGCGGCCATCGCTGATGCCCACCTGCACATCGATGGGCTTAGCGGCACCGTCCTGCAGCACCCACACCTGCCGCGTCTTGCCCGCCTCGCCCCCCGCACCCGGTTTGCGTGGGCCCGAGCCTGAGCGGGGCATGCGCGGCATGAGCTGCGACATGATGCCGCCGCTACTGCTGCTGCCGCCCGATGCAGCAGGCTTGGCACCACCCTCACCCGGCTTGCCCTCCGCACCCGCAGCCTGCGCGGGCGTGAAGCGCAGCGCCGTGTTGGGCACCAGCAGCACGTCCTTTCGCTCGGTGGAGGTGATGGTGGCTGCAGCCGTCATGCCGGGGCGCAGGCTCATGTCGCTGTTGTTCACCTCCAGCCAGGTGATGTAGGTCACCACGTTGTCCGTCTTGGTGGAGCCAAACGACACCCGCGTGACCTGGGCCGGGTAGCGGCGAGAGGGATAGGCACTGACCGTGAAGCTAGCGTCCTGCCCCACCTTGACCGAGCCCACATCGGCCTCGTCCACGCTCACATCCAGCCGCAGCCGCGTGAGGTCTTCGGCCACGGTGAACAGCGTCACCGCTTGCAGCGATGCGGCCACCGCGTTGCCGGGCTCTACCGTGCGGGTCAGCACCACGCCGTCGATGGGCGAACGGATGGAAGCCTTGGACAGGTTGGTCTCGTCGGTGGACAGCGCGGCGCGTGCATCCTCTACCGTGGCGCGTGCGCTGGTTTCATCAGCGCGGGCGCGGTCCAGCGTGGCCCGGCCTGCGTCCAGCTCGGAGGCCGATGGCACCTTGCCGCCGGACAGGCGGGCGACTTCTTCGAGCCGACCAAAGTTGGCAATAGCCTCCTTGGTGGTGGCCACGGCCTGGGCCAGGCGGGCCTGCGCCGACGCCAGCGAGGCGCGCGAGCGCAGCACCTGGGATTCGAGCTTGGCGGTGTCCAGCTCCACCAGCAGCTGCCCCTTCTTGACCTTGTCGTTCACATCCACCAGCACGTTGCGCACGGTGCCCGACAGCTCGCTGCCAATGGTGACCGAGCGCGTGGGCTGCAGCGTGCCGTTGGCCGACACGGTGAGTGTGAGATTGCCCCGGCGCAGCTCTTCGGTGACATAGGTGGGTGCAGTGCTGGCGCTCTGGCGCGTCTGCCAGGCGTAGACACCGCCCGCCACGATGGCCAGCGCTGCCACACCCAGCCACAACGACGTACGCTGCCACCAACGGCGCCTGCGGTCCGCACCCAGAAGTGCTTCGAGGCTGGACGAAGGAGAGGAAGGTTTATCAGTCATAAGATCAAATCAGTTACTCATAGCGCATGAAACTGGCGCGGCCAAAGCGCAGGCAGCCGAGCAAGGGCCGCCCCGCAGCGAGGGCTGCGTCCCCCAGCCCGCATTGCGCAGCAATGCGAGAGCGGGGGGGAAGGCGCGCAGCGACTCAGGGGGGTGCTTCATGTCTTCCAGCCACCGCCCAGTGCCTTGTAGAGGCGCACATGGTCCGCCGCGACGGCAGCGGTGGTGATGGCCACGCTTTCTTGCGTGGACAGCAGCGTGCGCTGCGTCTCCAGCACCGCCTGAAAGTCGATGAGGCCGCTGCTGTAGCGCTGCTGCGCCAGCAGCGCCGCATTGCCCGCTGCATCGGCGGCGGCCACCAGGCGCGTTAGCCGCTCGCGGTCGCCACGCAGGGCCACCAGCGCGTTCTCCACATCCTGCAGGGCCGTGAGCACCGTGGCCTCGTAGGCCACGCGAGCCTGCTCCAGCGCTGCCGACTGCACGCGCACCTGGGCGCGGGCGGCACCACCGTCCAGCAGCGGGATGGACACACTGCCCAGCAAGGCGCTGGTCACCGCACCACCGCCCGACAGCGCGCCCAGCGTGAGGGCACGCAGGCCCAGCGAGCCGCCGAGGGAGAAGCTGGGGTAGCGCGCCGCATCGGCCTGCGACACGCGCGCCAGGGCGGCAGCAATGCGCTGCTCGGCCGCACGCACATCGGGGCGCTGGCGCAGCGTCTCCGCCGGGATCGCCAGCGCCAGTTCTGCCGTGGGCTGCGGCACGGGCGCGCTGGCGGCCAGGGCCGCGTCGAGCGCGCCGGGCACCTGGCCCGTCAGCACGGCCAGGCTGTAGCGCGACTGCGCCAGACTGGCTTCGAGGGTGGGAATCTGCGCGGCGGTCTGCTCTGCGGCGGCGCGGGCTTGCTCGGTGACGAGCGAGGTGGTCAGCCCGGCCTGCAGACGCCACTGCGTGATCTGCAGGGTCTCCTGCTGGCTGGCCAGGTTGCTGCGCGCAATGGCCAGGCGCTGCTGCAGCCCGCGCAGCTCGATGTAGTTGACGGCCACCTCGGCGGCCAGCGACACCTGCACGTCGGCCAGACTGGCCTCGGCTGCGCGGGCATCGGCCTCGCTGGCGTTCACGCCGCTGCGCAGGCGGCCAAACACGTCGGGCTCCCAGCTCGCATCAAAACCGGCTTGAAAGGTATTGTCCGTGCCGTTGCTGGCCCGGCTGCGCTGCGCCGAGGCGGATGCGCCCACGCTGGGCAACAAGCTGGCCGACTGCACATCCACCTGGGCTCGGGCCTGCCGCAGCGCAGCCTGCGCGGTGCGCACGCTGGTATTGGCCTGCAGGGCCTGTTCTACCAGCGTGGTCAGCAAGGGGTCGTCCAGGCGCTGCCACCACAGGGCCAGGGGCGTGGCCGCTGCACCTTGCACGGTGCCGCTGGCCCCGTTGCCTGCCCAGGCCGGGGGAACAGCCACCACGGGCAACGTGCCGTCTGTGGGTGCCAGGCTGGCGCACCCGGTGGCGGCCAGCACACACAAAGTCAGGGCCGCATGCCTCCAGGGCGCCGCGCGCAAGGTGCGCGTTGCGCGGGCGGTGGGTGCGCCTGGAGAGGCCGGGTAGAGAAAACGCATGGGCAAGGGCTACGCAAGGGAAAACCCCATTGTGAGCAGCGATTGCGCTCACAACGTACCCACTGGGTCAAGCCCGCGTAAAGAATTGATGCAAGGCGACGACTGCGCCACCGCCTGTCGCCGCACCGCGCAGACGGCTCAACACGCCGTTGGCCCAGGCTCCGCTCAGTGTGCGTGCAGCGACTCGTCGCGCAACAGCACCACGGGCGCAAATGCCCGAGCCCGGTATTCGCTGGGGCTGTACCCCACATGCGAGCGGAACGCCCGGCTGAAATGCGCGCTGTTGCTGAAACCCCAGGACAGCGCAATGTCGGTGACCGAGCGCTGTGCATGCGCCGGGTGGCGCAGGTCACGCAGGCAGGCCTCCAGGCGGCGGCGCTGGATCATGGCGGCCAGGGTTTCCTCGTCATCAGCCACCGCGTTGTACAGGTGCCGCTTGCTGCAATTGAGCGCCTGGGCCATGCGGTCGATGGTGAGGTCCGGGTCGCCCAGGTGGCGGTCGATGTACTGGCTGATGCGGTCGCGCAGGGCCTCGCGCTGCGACAGCAGGCTCTCTTGCCCGTTGCGCTCCAGCAGCGACAGCTGCACCAGGTGCGTGATCACATCGGCCACGCCATCGGCGGCGGCATCCGACATGGTGGGCAACTCGGAAAATGCAGCGCGCATGGTGTCCCAGGCCAGACGCGACACGCCCGAGGTGCCCGAAAAGCGCTGCACCATCAGGTCGTCCAGCTTGAGCTTGCGCTCGGGCAGTTGCTCCTTGGGAATCATCAGCACCATCTGGCGCACGGCCTCGGGGTTGCTCACGGCATAGGCGCGCGTGGTGTCGTACACGCTCCACTCGCCGGGCGACAGCCACACCTGGCGCCCGTTCTGCTCAAAGCACGCGCGCCCTTCCAACTGCACCACCACCTTGATGTAGGCGCGGTCGCTGCCCCGGATGAGGCTGGGGGTGCGCACCACACGGTGGCGGCTCACGTTCAGCTGGCACAGGTTCACATACCCCGCCCTGCCGGAGGTGATGTGGCCCGCAAAGGCCTCGTCGCCAAAGGCATCGGACTCCAGCCCGCCAATGAGGCGCCACACCGCATCGCCCCACAGGTGCAGGCGGTCGCGCGCAGGCACAGCGTCGGTCGATACCTCGGTCAGGGGGTGGGCCATGGTGTCTCCAGTGCGGGGGTGCGCAAGCCTGATGGTTATGCGGCTGAATTATCGGACGCCCAGGTACCCCGCGCCACCAAGGGAAATCCGGGTAAACCCGTTGCCGCTTGCACGCTGAGGCAAGCGTTTTGTGCACGCTGAGCGCAGCGCGCAGGAGCCCGTCTACCTACGATTCCCAGCACGGCGTGCACCACGCAGGCCCCATCCGAGGAGACACACAATGACAGCACACCAACCCTCCAAGCGCCAGTGGATCAAAGGCGCCGCCGCCACGGTCGGCACCCTGGCTGTGGTACCCCAGCTGTGGGCCCAAGGCAGCAGTGCCAGCCCCGTGCGCATCGGCTACGCCATCGCGCGCACAGGCCCCTGGGCGGCCGGTGCCCAGGTCAGCCAGGAGCCCAACTACCTGCTGTGGGCCGAACAGGTGAACGTAGCAGGGGGCCTGAACATCAAGGGCACCAAGCGTCCCATCGAACTCATCGGATATGACGACCGCAGCGAGACCGAAACCTGCGTGCGCACCTACGAAAAGCTGATGGGCAGCGACAAGGTGGACCTGATCCTGCCGCCCTGGGGCTCGGGTGCCAACTTCGCCATCGCACCGCTGGCCAACCGCTTCGGCTACCCGCTGCTGGCGCCCACGGCGCTGTCGCGCAAGCTGATCGATATGAACCTGCCTTACTTCTTCTCCCTGCTGCAGCAGCCCGACAAGATGATGGGCGCGCTGGTGGACATGCTGGTGGCCAACAACGTCAAGACCATTGCCATCGTCTACATGGACGACCTGTTTGGGCTGGAGAACTTTGCTGCGCTGAACAACGCGCTCAAGAAGACCAGCATCCAGGTGCAGGAGCGCAAGAGCTACCCGCTGGGCGTGAAGGACCTGGCGCCCGTGCTGCGCGGCATCAAGGACCAGAACCCCGACGCCTTCATCGGCATCACCTATCCGCCCGACACCATCCTGGCCAGCCGCCAGGCACGCGAAGTGGGCCTGACCCCAAAGTTCTTCTACGCCGCGGTGGGCACGGCCTTCCAGCTCTACAAGAACGTGATGGCCGCCAACACCGAGGGCGTGATTGGCATGGGATCTTGGAGCGTGAAGACCAGCCCCGAGGCCAAGGCGTACTTCGACGCCCACGTGAAGAAGTTCAACAAGGAGCCCGACCGCTGGGCCAGTGGCCACGCCTGGGCGGGCCTGCAGATCCTGCAGCAGGCGGTGGAAAAGGCGGGGCTGGACCGCAAGGCACTGCGCGAGCACATCGCCAAGAACGAGTTCAAGACCATCTTGGGCGGCATCCGCTTCCAGGGCAGCGAAAACGCCTCCATTCCTGGCACCGTGAGCCAGTGGCAGGGCAACGACTTCGAGGTCGTGTGGCCCAAGGACCGTGCTACAGCACAGCTCAACACATCCAAACCCGCCTGGAAATAACAAAGTGTCTTTGACCTCCTGGGCCGAACTGGTCGCCAGTGGCCTCATTACCGGCGGCATCTATGCGCTAGTGGCCATGGGCCTGAACCTGCAATATGGGCTGATGCGCATCATGAACATCTCGCATGGCGAGTTTCTGATGCTGGGCGCCTTCCTCACCTGGTCGGCGCACACCCTGTGGGGCATCTCGCCGCTGCTGCTGATGCCGCTGGCTTTCATCGCATTGTTTGTGTTGGGGGTCGTGGTGCACGCGCTGTGCTTCAAGCGCCTGGCGGCGCGCGCGCCGAACGTGGACGTGTTCGAGGCGCGCAGCCTGATGGTGGGCTTCGGCCTGATGTTCCTGGTGCAGAACACCGCACTCCTGATCTGGGGCGGTGACCTGCGCGGGTACGAATACCTGGCCGACCCGGTGCAGATTGCGGGCATGCGCTTCACCGAGAACAAGCTGGTGCTGTTTGGCGTGGCACTGGCGCTGTCGGCCGCGCTGATCGCGCTGCTCAAGCTCACGCTGCTGGGCAAGGCCGTGCGGGCACTGATGCAGTCGCCCACCGGGGCGCAGCTGGTGGGCATCAACACCCGGCGGCTGCACCCGATGATGTTCGGCATTGGCCTGGGCCTGTCGGGCGTGGCGGGTGCGCTGCTGTCCATGACGTATGAGATTTCGCCATCGATGGGCGAGCCCTACACCGTGACCGCCCTCATCGTCATCACACTGGGCGGCTTTGGCAGCCTGGCGGGCAGCCTGGCCGGTGGTCTGCTGCTCGGTGTAGTCGAAGCCCTGGGCATGCACTTCAGCAGCCCGTCTCTCAAGATGCTGCTGAGTTACGCGGTGTTCATCGGCGTGCTGATCTGGCGCCCCAACGGACTGTTCTCCAAAAAATGACTTCCCTTCATTCCAACAAGCCTTGGCTGGCACTGGCTGCGGGGGTGGCGGTGGTCGCCACTCTGCCCTGGCTGGTGTCCGAGTTCGCCACCTCGGTGCTTCTCAGCTGCCTGATGTACATCGCGCTGGCCACCAGCTGGTCGCTGTTCTGCGGTGCCACCCGCTACCTCTCACTCGCCACGTCAGCCTTCTTCGGCATTGGTGCGTACACCAGTGCCACGCTGCTGACCGTACTGCCGTGGCCGCTGGTGATCCTGTCCGGTGCGTTGATTGCCTCCATCGTGGCGGTCGTGATGGGCGCTGCTGTGCTGCACCTGCGCGGCACCTACTTTGCCGTGCTGACCTTCGGCATGACGGAGCTGATCCGCCACGCCGTCACCTTTGTCGAAAAGCAGGTGTCCGGCACCGTAGGCCGCGTGCTCACCGTGGTGCCCAGCAATGAGACGGTATACCTCACGGTGCTGCTGATCGCCGCAGCCGCAATTGCCACATCCATTGCCATCCAGCGCAGCCGCTTTGGCCTGGCGCTATCGGGCATTGGTGCGGACGAGCAGCGCGCGCAGACCCTGGGCGTGGACACGCGCCTGGCCAAGATCGCGGGCTTTGGCATCACTGCCGCCTTCGCAGGCGCCGTGGGCGCGGCCATGGCGGTGCGCTGGACGTACATCGAACCCGCAGCCGTGTTCAGCCCCTTCATCGGCTTCCAGACCGTGCTGATCGCGCTGATCGGCGGCGCCACCAGCCTGGGCGGCCCCATCCTCGCGGCCATCGTGTTCAGCCTGCTGGCCGAAACGCTGCGCCTGCAGCTGCCCTACGGCTACATGATGGTGCTGGGCCTGCTGCTGATCCTGTGCGTGATGTACCTTCCCAATGGCCTGGCCACACTGTGGCAACGGCGCAAGCCTGCTGCGGAGGCGCACCATGGCTGAAGCCCTTTTGACCATTGACAGCGTGACCGTGCGCTTTGGCGGCCTGACTGCCGTGGATGGCGTGAGCGCCACGCTGCACACGGGCGAGCTCATCGGCATCATCGGCCCCAACGGTGCGGGCAAGACCACGTTTTTCAACGCCATCTCGGGCGTGCAGCCGCCCACCTCGGGCACGCTGGTGAGCGGCACCGACAACCTCACCGGCAAAGGCCCGCACCACTACGCGGCCCACGGCATTGCGCGCACCTTCCAGACGCCCCGCGTGTTTCCCGACATGACGGTGCGCGACAACGTGCGCTTTGGCATGCAATTCGCGGGCCGCCACCGCCAGGGGCCCGTGGGCCTGCGCAATGAAGACGAGATTCTGGAGATGCTGGGCCTTGCCCACCTGGCCGATCGCCCTGCAGCCGACGTGACGCCTTCGCAGCAGCGCCTGCTGGAGATCGGCATGGCCTTGGGCACGCGCCCGCGCCTGTTGCTGCTCGACGAGGTGGCCGCCGGCCTGACCGAGGCCGAGGTGGACGCCATGGCCCAGCGCATCCGCCGCCTGCGCGACGACTGGGGGCTGACCGTGGTGTGGATCGAGCATGCGGTGACCACCCTGCTCAAGTACGTGGAGCGCGTCCTGGTGCTGCACCAGGGCCGCAAGATCGCCGACGGCACGCCCGCCGAGGTGGTGCGCGACCCGCACGTCATCGAGGCCTATCTGGGTGACGAGATGACCCAGAACGCAAAACACGCAAAACACGCAGAACACGCGGAACAAGGAGCCACGGCATGAGCGGCGCCCACCTGCAAGTACAGAACCTGACCACGGGCTACCACGGCTTTCAGGTGCTGCAGGACCTGACGCTGGAGGCCGCGCCCGGCATCACTGTGATCGTGGGCCCCAATGGCGCGGGCAAGACCACGTTGCTCAAGGCCCTGGCGGGCCTGCTGCCGCGCCAGGGCACGGTGCAGTTGGACGGCCAGAGCGTGCCCGCGATGAATGCGACGGCCTGCGTGCAACGCGGCCTGGCGCTGGTGGCCGAGGGCCGCCAACTCTTCCCTCAGATGACGGTGACCGAGAACCTGGAGCTGGGCGGCTGGTTGGTGCCATCGCGCACACGCGCAGAGCGGTTGCACCAGGCATTCGAGGACTTCCCCCGCCTGAAGGAACGGGCCCAGCAACTGGCGGGCACCATGAGCGGCGGCGAGCAGCAGATGGTGGCCGTGGCCCGCGCCATGATGAGCGGCCCGCGCCTTTTGATGCTGGACGAACCCTCACTGGGCCTGGCACCGCGCATGGTCGATGAACTGCTGGCCATCGTGCAGCGCATTGCCGCGCAGGGCGTGACGGTGCTGATGGTGGAGCAGAACGTGCGCAAGGCGCTGCAGATTGCGCAGCGCGGCTATGTGCTGGAGCGCGGACGCATCGTGGCGTCTGGTGATGCCTCTGATTTGCTGAAGTCCGACGTGGTGCGCCAGGCCTACCTCGGCGTCGCTTGAACACCTCCTCCCATTTTTTCTCTCTTCTTTTTCAGGAGCTTTCTTCCATGACTGCCATTTCCATGCTGATCAACGGCGAGCGCGTGCAAGCCACCGGCGGCGCTACCTTTGAGCGCCGCAACCCGCTTGATGGCTCTGTCGCCACCATCGCGCCCGCTGCCACGGTGGCCGATGCCGTGGCAGCCGCAGACGCGGCCGCCAAGGCCTTCCCCGCCTGGTCCGCCCTGGGCCCTAGTGCCCGCCGGGCGCTGCTGCTCAAGGCCGCCCACGCACTCGAAGCCAAAACCGAAGCCTTTGCCGCTGCCATGGCCGCAGAAACCGGCGCCTCCGGCATGTGGGCCGGTTTCAACGTGCACCTGGCTGCGGGTCTGCTGCAAGAGGCTGCGGCACTGACGACACAGATCGCTGGCGAGGTGATCCCGTCCGATGTGCCCGGCAGCCTGGCCATGGGCGTGCGCCAGGCCGCTGGCGTAGTGCTGGGCATCGCACCGTGGAACGCGCCCGTGATTCTCGGCGTGCGGGCCATCGCCACGCCACTGGCCTGCGGCAACACGGTGATCCTGAAAGGATCGGAGCTGTGCCCGGCCACACACGGCCTCATCATCGAGGCGCTGCAAGAAGCAGGCTTGCCCGCAGGTGTGGTGAACTTTGTGACCAATGCCCCCGCCGATGCAGGCGCCGTGGTCGAGGCCATCGTGGCCCACCCCGCAGTGCGCCGCGTCAACTTCACCGGCTCCACCAAGGTGGGCCGCATCATTGCGCAAACCTGCGCCAAGTACCTCAAGCCCGTGGTGCTGGAGCTGGGCGGCAAGGCCCCGCTGCTGGTGCTGGATGATGCCGATATCGACGCCGCAGTCGCAGGCACGGTGTTTGGTGCATTCGCCAACTCAGGCCAGATCTGCATGTCCACCGAACGCATCATCGTGGACAACGTCGTGGCCGACGAGTTCGTCGCCAAGCTCGGCAAGCGCGCCAAGGCCCTGCCCCTGGGCGACCCGCGCAAGGGCCCGGTGGTGCTGGGCTCGGTGGTGGACATGACCACCGTGCACCGCTGCAACGCAATGATCGACGACGCGCTGGCCAAGGGCGCCAAGCTGGTCTGCGGCGGCAAGAGCGACAGCACGCTGATGCAGGCCACCGTGCTCGACCACGTCACGGCCGAGATGTTGATCTACCGCGAGGAGTCGTTCGGCCCGGTCAAACCCGTGGTGCGCGTGAACGGCATGGAGGAAGCCATTGCCTGCGCCAACGACAACGAATTCGGCCTGTCGTCCGCCGTGTTCAGCCGCGATGTAGCCAAGGCGTGGAACGTGGCGGCACGCATCGAGTCGGGCATCTGCCACGTGAATGGCCCCACGGTGCACGACGAAGGCCAGATGCCTTTTGGGGGCGTGAAGAGTTCGGGCTACGGCCGCTTTGGCGGCATGGCCGGGGTGCGTGAATTCACCGAACTGCGCTGGATCACGGTGCAAACAACGCCGCGTCACTATCCGTTCTGAACATCAAAAAATATAGCACCCAGCGCATGATCCACCTGCGCCAGGTGCCATTTTTATTCGGAATCCACGGTGATGGCATCCAGTGGCCAGCGCGGCTTCACGTCAAAGGCGTAATCGGTGTTGGCCTGCTGCTGCCCAGCCTGCAGCCGCATGGCCGCCGCCATGGCAATCATGGCGCCATTGTCGGTGCACAGGTGCAGCTCGGGGTAATGCACCCGCACCTTGGCAGCGGCGCAGGCGGCGTTGAGCTGGGCGCGCAAGTGCCGATTGGCCCCCACACCACCGGCGACCACCACACGTCGCAGACCTGTCTGCTTGAGCGCGGCCAGCGTCTTCTTCACCAGCACTTCGACAATCGCGGCCTCGGTGCTCGCCGCCAGGTCGGCCTTGCGCGCCTCTAGCTCGTCACCCAGCTTCTTGGCCTGCGTGAGCACCGCCGTCTTGAGCCCGGCAAAAGAGAAATCGAGATTGCCACTGTGCAGCAGCGGGCGCGGCAGCTTGAAGGCCGTGGCATCGCCCTGCTCAGCCAGGCGCGACAGCGCAGGGCCACCGGGGTAGCCCAGGCCCATGAGCTTGGCGGACTTGTCGAACGCCTCGCCAGCCGCATCGTCAATGGTCTCGCCCAGGATCTCGTAGTGGCCCACGCCGTCCACACGCATCAACTGGGTGTGGCCGCCCGATACAAGCAGGGCCACAAAGGGGAACTCCGGCGGGTCGGCGCTGAGGAAGGGCGACAGCAGGTGCCCCTCCAGGTGGTGCACGCCCAGCACCGGCTTGCCCAATGCAGCGCCTAGCGCACAGGCCACTCCTGCCCCCACCAGCAACGCACCCGCCAAACCAGGGCCGCGTGTATAGGCCACCACGTCCACATCGGCCAGCGACTGGCCGGACTCCGTCAGCACCTGTGTTGCCAACGGCAGCACACGCCGGATATGGTCACGACTGGCCAGCTCTGGCACCACGCCGCCATAGGCCTGGTGCATCTCGATCTGGCTGTGCAGCGCATGCGACAGCAGGGTGGGCACAGCATTGCCCGTGGTACGGACCAATGCCACGCCCGTTTCGTCGCACGAAGATTCAATACCCAGGATCAGCAAACTCATGCCCCGAGTGTAAGAGCCTGCTTACGATCTCCCTGGGCTGGCCCGCCACGGCAACCCTGCTTACCAGCGGTCCGACCGCATGCGCAGTTCCCAGTTGCCGCTGCGCAACTCGTACACCCCCACCGCACCGTAGCGTTGTTCGCCCTTGTCGTCCCAGGTCATGGTACCGATCACCGGGGCGTAGCCGTTGATGCTGTGCAGGGCCTTGGTGATGTCTTTGGGGTCGGCGGACTTGGCTTTCTGGATGGCGGCAGAGAGCACATAGGTGCTGTCGTAGCTGTAGTGGCCGCCGTAGGCCGGGGGCTTCTTGAAAGCAGCGATGTACTTTTCAAGGAAAGGCTTGCCTGTGGTGAACTCCTTGGCCTCCAGCACGGGTGAGGTGGCGTAGAGGCCCTGCACAATGCCCGCGCCCTTGGTCATGTCGGTGGTCTTGATGGTGTCGCCGCCCAGCAGGCTGACCTTGGTGTGGTCCACCTTCTTGAGCGCTTCGAGCAGCGCCAGGGCCTGGAAGTCGTTGAGGGTCGAAACAATCACCTCCACATTGGCCGCCTTGAGTTCACCAGCCAGCGCGTCAAAGGCAACGGTCTTGTCGTCGAACGACTTGCGCACCACCACTTCTTTTTTCTCGGCCTTGAGCTGCTGGGCCGCGCCGTCGGCCAGGCCCTTGCCATAGGGCGTGCCGTCATCCAGCGCGGCATAGCGGGTGGCGCCCAGCTGCGTGGCAGCAAACGAGCCAATGGCGCGGGCCTGCAGGGTGTCGTTGGCCACCATGCGGAAGGTGGTCGGGAAGCCCAGCTGCGTGAACTTGGGGTTGGTGGAGATGGCGATCTGCGCGATGTCCTTGGCGGCGTAGATGGGGGCGGTTTCGATGCTCACGCCCGAATTGAGGTGCCCCACCACCGCCACCACCCCCACATCCACCAGCTGCTGAGCAACAGCCTTGCCGGTGGCAGCGTCGGCCTTATCGTCCACAGACACGACCTCCAGCGTCACGCGCTTGCCGTCCACGGTGTAGCCGGACTTGTTGAGTTCGTCCACCGCCAGCTTGACGCCATTGAGCAGATCCTGCCCCAGCGCGCCCAGAGGGCCGCTCAGAGGCTGTGCAACACCAATTTTGATGGTGTCCGGCACTTTGCCGCATCCGGTCAGGAGTGCGGCAGTCGCCACTGCGGTCAAGGCCAGACTGGCCGAGAAGCGGCGCCGGTTCATGTGCTTGTTCATGCAAAAAACTCCATTTCAGTGTGTCTGTGTGTGCAGATGTATATGCGACGCCCCGCTAGGTGAGCTACCGGGTATGCCCTCCCACGGCGTCAGTATTAGCAACTTTCAGGCCCCGTAACGGGGGCCATGACACCCAGGCGTGGCGGGCTTGGGGCCACTATTTCCCTGAGTGAAGGGCCGCCCCAGGGGCCGCACGGGGCCATGCACCACCCCGGCGCACCAATTTGTGGCGTAAAAATTGCTTATGCTCGCGGGTATGAATGAGGCTTTGCGCATCGTGGTGGTTGCCCCGGATCTGGCAGTCACCGACCCTGACGACGAACACGCCGTGGAGCAGGCGGAGCGGTCGCGGGCGCTGCGCATCGGGCTGCTGGAGAACAACTTCAATCTGGTGGCCACGCTGCCCGCCGACGTGTTTCTGAGCGAACGCATCGCCCAGTTGCAGCCCGACCTGATCATCGTGGACGCCGAGAGCGAAGCCCGTGATGCACTGGAGCATGTGGTGATGGCCACGCGCGACGAGCGCCGCCCCATCGTGATGTTCACCAACGACGAAGACACCTCGCACGTGAAGGATGCGGTGGCGGCAGGCGTGTCTGCTTACATCGTGGCGGGCCTGGCACCGCAGCGCATCCGCCCCATTCTGGACGTGGCCATGGCGCGCTTCCAGCACGAACAGGCCTTGCGCGCCGAGCTGGCCGACGCCAAGACCGAACTGCGCGACCGCAAGACTATCGACCGCGCCAAGGGCCTGCTGATGCAGCGCCAAGGCCTGACCGAACAGGCCGCCTACGAAAAGCTGCGCAAGACGGCCATGGACAAGGGCCTGAAGCTGGTGGACGTGGCCCAGCGCATGCTGGATGTGATGGACCTGCTGGGGTAGAGGTAGGGAACATCCCCCTGAGCGGCTGCGCCGCTTCCCCCTTCTCTCGACTTGCTGCGCAAGTCGGGAAGGGGGACGATGCCCTCGCTGCGGGGCGGCCCTTGCTCGGCATCACTCGCCTAGGCCGCGCCCAAGGCTACAGCCCTCTCCAAATGGTGCAACGCACAAAGGCGGTGCGATCACCCTCACATTGATGAGTGCATGCCAGTTTTTAAGCTCGATGGGCTTCTTGCGCTTATTAATCAAGCGCAGGCAGCTATATATTCCATAGCACCCAACGCTCCAACATGGCGCAGCGCGCGCTGGCACGCGCTTTGCATTGCTCAGTGCAAGACCAATGCAGGTCTGACCACTGACAGCACTGACCCAACGGCGGGCCGGTGCTGACAAGGAGCCCCGGACCCGTTCCAGGCTCCACCAAGGACAAAGGCGTCCCCACCCGCACCCGGCTTTGCTTTGCAGCAGCCAGGCGCGGTGTGAGGACGCCTTTTTTGTTTTTCACGCCACCAGGGATGCCCCATGACCGATCTGTTGAAAACCAGCCTCAACCGCCGCACCGTGCTGCAGGCCGCCACCGTGGGCGCTGCGGGTGTGAGCCCCGCGCTGCGCGCGCTCGTCCACGCAGCGGGCTCCGACGCCCCCGAGAAGAAGGAAGTCAAGATCGGCTTCATCCCGCTGACCGACTGCGCCAGCGTGGTCATGGCCTCGGTGCTGGGGTTCGACAAGAAATACGGCGTGACCATCGTCCCCAACAAGGAAGCCAGCTGGGCCGGCGTGCGCGACAAGCTCGTGAACGGCGAACTGGACTTTGCCCATGTGCTCTACGGCCTGGTCTATGGCGTGCACCTGGGCACCGCTGGCCCCAAGAAGGACATGGCAGTGCTGATGAACCTGAACAACAACGGCCAGGCCATCACCCTCTCCAAGGCGCTGGCCGACAAGGGCGCCGTGGATGGCCCGTCCCTGGCCAAACTGATGGCCAGCGAGAAGCGCGAATACACGTTTGCGGGCACCTTCCCCACCGGCACCCACGCGATGTGGATGCACTACTGGCTGGCAGCGGCAGGCATCAACCCGCTGTCGGGCGCCAAGCTCATCACCGTGCCGCCGCCACAGATGGTGGCCAACATGCGCGTGGGCAACATGGACGGCTTTTGCGTGGGCGAGCCCTGGAACCACCGCGCCATCATGGACGGCATCGGCATCACGGCCAACACCACGCAAGACATCTGGAAGGACCACCCCGAAAAGGTGCTGGGCACCACGGCCGAATTCGTCAAGAAGTACCCCAACACCACCCGCGCCGTGATGATGGCCGTGCTGGAAGCCAGCCAGTGGATCGACGCCAGCCTGTCCAACAAGATGAAGATGGCCGAAACCGTGGCGGGCAAGGCGTATGTAAACACCGGCGTGGACGCGATCAATCAGCGCATCCTGGGCCGCTACCAGAACGGCCTGGGCAAGACCTGGGACGACCCCAACCACATGAAGTTCTTCAACGACGGCGCGGTGAACTTCCCCTACCTGTCGGACGGCATGTGGTTCCTGACCCAGCACAAGCGCTGGGGCCTGCTCAAGAGCCATCCCGACTACCTGGCCGTGGCCAAGGAGGTCAACCAGGTGGACCTGTACAAGTCGGTGGCCAGCGCCATGAAGATCAGCGTACCCAAGGACGTGATGCGCACCAGCAAGTTCATCGACGGTGTGGTGTGGGACGGCAAGGACCCCGCCAAGTACGCCGACGGTTTCAAGATCAAGGCCTGACAACGGCCCCACCCCAGCGCCCACCCGGCCCATCCCCGCAAGCAAGCCCTGCACAGGAGAAAACCATGGTCAGTGCCGTCTTTCACTCCCCATTGGATGCAGCCCCCGTGGCTGCACAGAATGCTATGACTAATGTAGCTAGCAGCGCTTTACCATCAAGCGCTAGAGGCCAAAAACACTCAAAGCCTGCAACCGCAGGCACTGGGACAGCCACCCCGGCGGCCCCAGCCCGCGACTGGGCTGCGCTGTCGCGCAGCTTCTGGATGGCGGTGCTGCCGCCGCTGTGTGGCCTGGGCTTGCTGGTGGGCCTGTGGGCGGTGGTATCCACCACCACGGGCGGCAGCATCCCCAGCCCCAGGGACACCTGGCTGCAGGCGCTGGAAGTGTTCAGCAACCCCTTCTACCGCAACGGCCCCAACGACCAGGGCGTGGGCTGGAACGTGCTGATGAGCCTGCAGCGCGTGGCCATCGGCTTCGGCATGGCGGCGCTGGTGGGCATTCCGGCGGGGTTTGTGATCGGACGCTTCAACTTCCTGTCGCGCATGTTCAATCCGCTCATCAGCCTGCTGCGCCCTGTGTCGCCCCTGGCCTGGCTGCCCATTGGCCTCTTGGTGTTCAAGGGCGCCAACCCGGCCGCCATCTGGACCATCTTCATCTGCTCCATCTGGCCCATGATCATCAACACCGCCGTAGGCGTGCAACGCGTGCCGCAGGACTACATGAACGTGGCCCGCGTGCTGAACCTGAGCGAATGGAAGATCGCCACCAAAATCCTCTTCCCCGCCGTGCTGCCCTACATGCTGACCGGTGTGCGCCTGGCCGTGGGCACCGCGTGGCTCGTGATCGTGGCCGCCGAGATGCTGACGGGCGGAGTGGGCATTGGCTTCTGGGTGTGGGACGAGTGGAACAACCTCAACGTCAAGAACATCATCATCGCGATCTTCGTGATCGGCATCGTGGGCCTCGTGCTGGAGTACGCCCTCATCAAGCTGGCCACTGCATTCACGTTCGAAGAGGTAAAAGCATGAACACGACCACCACTGCAGCATCCGCACACCCCTCCATGAGCACCAAGTTCATCGAGGTCCACGGCGTCGAGCAGACTTTCAAGACCGCCAAGGGCCTGTTCCCGGCGCTGCGCGACATCAACCTCACGATTGCCAAGGGCGAGTTCGTGGCGCTCATCGGCCACTCGGGCTGCGGCAAGTCCACCTTGCTCAACCTGATCGCGGGCCTGACCACACCCACCAACGGCGCTCTGCTGTGCGCCAACAAGGAGATCCGGGGCCCGGGCCCCGAGCGGGCCGTGGTGTTCCAGAACCACTCGCTGCTGCCGTGGCTTACCTGCTTCGACAACATCTACCTGGCGGTGGAGCGCGTGTTTGGCGGCAAGGAGAGCAAGGCCCAGCTCAAAGCACGCACCGACGCCGCACTGGCCCTGGTGGGCCTCACGCCCGCAGGCCAGAAGCGCCCCGGCGAGATCTCGGGTGGCATGAAGCAGCGCGTGGGCATTGCCCGCGCCCTGTCGATGGAACCCCAGGTGCTGCTGATGGACGAGCCCTTTGGCGCACTGGACGCACTCACCCGTGCCAAGCTGCAGGACGAGCTGCTGGAGATCGTCGCGCGTACCCAAAGCACCGTGGTGATGGTGACGCACGACGTGGACGAAGCCGTGCTACTGTCCGACAAGATCGTGATGATGACCAACGGCCCTGCAGCCACGATTGGCGAGGTACTGGCCGTGGACCTGCCCCGCCCCCGCAAGCGCGTGGAACTGGCCGAAGACCCGCAGTACGTGCACTACCGCAAGGCGGTGATTGACTTCCTCTACACGCGGCAGGGCCACGTCGAAAAAGCCGCTTGAGCGGCCGGGTCGGCGACGCCCCAGACACCCGAAACAAAAGGGCTCTGACCAGATCGGTCAGAGCCCTTTTTACAGCGTAACGTCAAAGGTAACCGCCGACAGAACGCGCGCTGACTCAAGCCAGTGCCCCCGCGCGCAAAGGCCGCCCCGCCGCGCCGGGGTGGCCCCCCTTTTCGAATGGCGCAGCCGTACGACAGAAGGGGGGGGAAGGCGCGCAGCGCCTCAGGGGGCGGCCCCTTACCGTTAATGCGTGCCTGTGATGTAGTTTTCCAACTGCTCAATGATGAATTTTTGCTCGGAGATGATGTCCTTGACCAGGTCACCGATGGAAATCATGCCCACCAGCTTGCCGCCATCCACCACGGGCAGGTGACGCAGGCGGTTGTTGCTCATGAGTTGCATGCACTGCTCGCTGGTCTGGTCGGGGCGCACGAACATCACGGCCGAGGTCATCACATCCTTGACCTGCGTGACGGCCGAGGTGCGCCCCATGAGGGCAATTTTGCGGGCGTAGTCCCGCTCTGTGAAGATGCCGGCGATGGCCGTGCCCTCGGTCACGATGAGCGCACCAATGCCCTTGTCAGCCATGAGCTGGAGGGCATCCAGCACAGAAGCTGCGGGGGTGATGGTGTGGACGGTGGCGTCGGGTTTGGACTGAAGAATCTTGGCGACTGCGGTCATGGAAACCTCCCTCGTGAGAACGAAAACGGGCACAGAGAGATTTCAGCCCATAAGCCCCGTGCGCGCAACCCACGCAAGCCCCATTTGCGGCGCTTTTTGATCATCTTGTTGCACGGCGAATGCAACGGATGTTTCTGCCCCGTTGCATCCCGCCTTACCCGAAACAAACTGAAAAGAAGCGAAACCGCAGCGAGACGACGCCACCGGCCCAGCCCGGCACGATGGAGCCCATGTTCAACGCACCGGCCACACATCCATCACCGGCTTCTGCAACCCACCGGCGCCCAGCGGTATCCACGGTAACCCGTCGGTATTGCGAAGGCGACCAGGCGACACGGAAGCCTCAGAGGATTGTTTCCAATACTGGAACAGTTAGTTCGCGACTCAGTGGTTTTTCTCTGAACAGCACCGGCGTACAGTTCATCCCATCGATGAGCCGAACCCGCAAGGCGACTCACCGAACCCGGTGCGAAGCGAGTCGTTTTTGATCTTCACCCGGTTTTTTTGAGACGCTTTTTTAACTTCAAGGATTTCCATCATGAACAACACCGCACGTTTCCTGTCTATCGCCGCTGTGGCCGCTTTCGCTTCCTTTGGTGCCCAGGCTGATGAAGCCGATGCTTCGCAGTTCGCCACAAAGTTTGAAACCAGCCGCACCCGCGCTGAAGTGGTCGCCGAAGCCGCCACCGCAGTGCAGATGCGCAGCCAGGAGCCCGCAGGCTCCCGCGTGGTGACCTACAAGTCCACGGTTGACCGCGCCGCTGTGCGTGCCGAAGCGGCCGCTCAAGCCATGCGCACTGGCCGCGTGGGCCCTGCTGAAGGCGGTTGATTCAACTTTTTGAATCCACGGCTTCACCCTTCGCGTATTCCAGATACCTCGTCAATATTTTTTGAATTTCACAGGAGTTTCATCATGAACAAGACTGCCCGTTTCCTCTCTATCGCCGCTGTGGCCGCTTTCGCTTCCTTTGGTGCCCAGGCTGACGAAGCCGATGCTTCGCAGTTCGCCACCAAGTTTGAAACCAACCGCACCCGCGCTGAAGTGGCTGCTGAAGCCGCTACCGTGGCCCAGACCCGCAGCATTGAGCCAGCAGGTTCGCGTGTGGTGACTTACAAGTCCACGGCTGACCGCGCTGCTGTGCGTGCCCAAGCTGCTGAAGCCCTGCGCACTGGCCAGATTTCGTCCGGCGAAATCGGCTCCATGTAATTCGCTCGGCCTGCACCACGGTGCAGGTGGAAGATTGCAAATGCCAAAAAGGCCGAGGCCCCTGTGGGGGCCTCGGCCTTTTTCATGGCGCTTCGTCAAAAAAAGAAGAGCGCCATCGCAGCGTGAAGGCCGCCAAGGCCCTCCGCCAAGAACTACTTGCCGGCGCGCGCCTGGGCCACCGCTGCCTGCACTTCCTTCCACAGGCCTTCACCCACGTTGGCCGCGATGCTGGCGTTCACTGCACTGAGCTTTTCGCGCATGCGGTTGGCTTCGGCAGCGGGCAGTTCGTTGACCTGCATGCCCTTGCCCTTGAGGTCGGCCAGCGCCTTGTCTGCCTCGGCCCGTGTGTCCTGGCGCTCGAAATCGCGGCTCTTCTTGGCGGCATCAAGCAGCACCTTCTGCTCGGCCTTCGAGAGGCCATCCCAATACTTCTTGCTCACCAGCACGATCCAGGGGCTGTAGACGTGATTGGTCACGGTGAGGTACTTTTGCACCTCATAGAACTTGCTCGACAAGATGGTGTTGTAGGGGTTCTCCTGGCCATCCACCGTCTTGGTTTCGAGGGCAGTGAAGAGTTCCGAGAACGGCAGCGGCACCGCGTTGGCGCCCAGGGTCTTGAAGCTGTCGAGGAACACGTTGTT
The DNA here is from genome assembly GCF_028680575.1 of Acidovorax benzenivorans. Lineage (GTDB taxonomy): Bacteria > Pseudomonadota > Gammaproteobacteria > Burkholderiales > Burkholderiaceae_C > Acidovorax > Acidovorax benzenivorans. Next base: position 51,576 of record NZ_JAPCKI010000020.1, read on the forward strand.
CTGCATCACGCGCAGCTTGATGCCGTCCATGTCTTCCAGCTTGTTAACCGGGCGTTTGCTGTTGGTGAGGTTGCGAAAGCCGTTCTCCCAATACACCAGGCCCACCAGGCCCTTTTCCTGCAGCTTGTCCATCACCTTCTGGCCCACGGGGCCGTCCAGCACCACGTCGGCTTCCTTGGCGTTATTGAACAAAAACGGCGTGTCCCAGATCGCCATTTCCTTGGTGATGCCCACCAGCGTGGCGGTGGAGCCCACCATCATCTCCTGCGCACCGCCGATCAGGGCCTGCTGCATTTGCACGTCCGAGCCCAGCGCGGCAGCGCCAATGGCGCGCATCTTCATCTTGCCGCCCGAGGCCTTTTCCACTTCCTGGGCAAACAGCTTGGTAGCACGACCCTGGTTGGAGTCCTCGTTCAGGCCGTAGCCAAAACGGATGATGCGCGGCTTGAAGTCTTGCGCTGCGGCCTGGAACGAGCAGGCGATGGCAGCGACCGACAGGGCGGCGAGCAAGGTACGGCGGAAAGTTTTCATGGTTGTCTCCATTGGCGAGGGGGAAGGGAAAATGAGTGAAGGCAAGTCAGCGCAGCCACACCACAGGTGCAGTCACGATCTGGGGAAAAACGACCAGCAGCGCCAGGATCAGCACATAGGTGAAGAGGAACGGGTTCACACCCTTGATCACGCTGTGCATCGAGATGCGCCCCACCCCGGCCACCACATTGAGCACGGTGCCCACGGGCGGGGTGATGAGGCCAATGGCGCCGTTGAGCACAAACATCAGGCCGAAGTACACCGGGTCGATCCCCGCCTTGACGGCAATCGGCAGCATCACGGGCGCGAAGATCAGGATGGTGGGCGTGAGGTCCAGCGCCGTGCCGATCAGCACCAGCACGATCATCATCACGGCCATCAGGAGACGCGGGTTCTCCACCAGCGGGCCCAGCCAGCTGGTCAGCACATTGGGGAGATCGGCCAGGGTGATCATGTAGCTGGCCACCTGGGCGCCTGCGCACAAAAACATCACGATGGAGGTCGTCTTGGCCGCACGCACCAGCACGCCATAGATGTCGGCCAGCTTCATCTCGCGGTGGATGAACAGTGCCACCACCAGCGCATAGAACGCAGCCACCACGGCGGCCTCGGTAGGGGTGAACACGCCGGTCTTCATGCCGCCGATGATGATGAGCGGCATCAGCATGGCCCAGAAGGCGCGCACCGTGGCGCGCAGGCGATCCTTGATGGGCAGCGGCTCGCCTTTTGGCAAGTCCATACCGCGCAGCACCCAGCGCCAGGCAAAGATGAGACCTGCGCCCATCATCAGCCCCGGCACGATGCCTGACACGAACAGTGCCGAGATCGAGGTGTTGGTCGTCACGCCGTAGATCACAAACGGCATGGACGGCGGAATGATGGGCGCGATGATGCCGCCCGAGGCAATCAGCCCGGCAGACGTGTTCATGGGATAACCTTGCTGGCGCATCATGGGCAGCAGGATGGTGGCCAGCGCGGCCGTGTCGGCCAGGGCCGACCCGCTCATGCTCGCCATCAGCACCGCAGCGCCGATGGCCACGTAGCCCAGCCCACCCCGGATATGCCCCACCCAGGCCTGCGCCATGTCGATGATGCGGCGGCTGATGCCGCCCGAGTTCATCAACTCACCCGCCAGGATGAAGAAGGGCACGGCCAGCAGCGGAAAACTGTCCACCCCAGCCACCAGGTTCTGTGCGAGCAACTGCGCGTCCCAGAAGTCGAGCACCCAGGCCATCCCGGCGCCCGTGAGCACCAGGGCCAGGCCCATGTTCATGCCCGTGCCCATCAGCACCAGCATGCCCAGCGAAAAAACAAGAAAAGCCTGCGCTTCAGGTCCCATGGCCATCATTGCTTACTCCACCTCAGCGCCATGACCGAGGTCCAATGGCTTGCGTTGAATCAATTCGATGGTCGCCATCACGCCAATGGCCACCGCGCACAAAAAGGCGGGCAGTGGCAGCAGGGCCACTGGGTAGGCCATGACGACCGAGCGGCTGCCCATGCCCACCACCACCTGCTGCCAGGCGCCCCAGGCCAGCATGGCGCTGGCGGTGATCACCAGCAGGCGGATGACGGCGGTGAGCACGCCAAACGCTACAGGGCGCTTGGCCAGCAGACCGGCCAGGCTGGTGAAGGCCATGTGCTCGCCTGCGGGGTAGGCCGCTGCGGCGCCGATAAAAACCATCCAGACAAACAGCAGGCGAGACAGCTCTTCGCTGGCCGCAACGCCGCTGCCAAAGCCGTAGCGCAGCACCACGTTGATGAACACGGCCACGGCCATCACGCCCAGGCAGCTGGCCATGAGCACCTGGGATATCCGGGCAAAACGGCTCTGCGGCACGGCATGTTGTGCAGGGGAACTCATGCGGTCTCCTTCGTTGCAAGCCAGGCCGAGGCCTGTTGCTGCAGCGTGGGCAGGTCTAGCAACGCATCCAGGCGCAACACACCGGCCTCGCCCACAGGCGACTCCAGCGTGGCGAACTGGCTGTCCACCAAGGCACTGGAGAAAAAGTGGGAGCCCGCGCGGGCGGCCACTCGCTGGCCTGCATTGGCGCGGTCAATCTCCAGAAAAACGAACCGCAGCCCAGGGCAGGCGTTGCGCAAGCGATCTCGATAGGCTCTCTTGAGCGCGGAGCAGGTGAGAACCACGCCCTGGGGCTGGCCCTGCAACAGCTGCCCCAACGTGGCCAGCCAGCCCTCGCGGTCCGCATCGGTCAATGCAATGCCCTGGCGCATCTTTTCGCGGCTGGCGGGGCTGTGGTGGTCATCCCCTTCGATCAGCGGCAGGCCTTCGGCCTGGGCCAAGGCAGAACCCAGGCTGGACTTGCCACAGCCCGCCACACCCATGACGACCAAAAAAGCCGGTGACGCTTGAAAACTCATATTGGTAGCGCTATCCAAACAATCCATAAAAAAGGCATCCGCTCTGGATGCCGCAAAAACTGTGGCAAGTTCTGCAACTTGGTCCAAAATGGCTGGCATTGCCTTGCCTCCGTGTTTGGACAGCGCTATCCTAACCAGATCAACCCCAACCCCCATGAGGGTTAACCCTTGAGCAAATCCGAGACAAAACGCCGCTCCAGCGGCCGCATCACGCTGAGCGACGTGGCCAAGGCCGCAGAGGTCAGCCCCATCACGGCGTCCCGCGCCCTCCGTGGCGAACGCGGCGTGGCGCAAGAACTGGTACAGCGCGTAAAAGCCGCCGCCGAGCAACTGGGCTATGTGCCCGACCCGGCCGCCCGTGCACTCGCTTCACAGCGCAGCGTTCAAGTGCCGGTGCTGGTACCCCTGCTGTCCAACGCTCTGTTTGTGGACGTGCTGGAGGCCGTGCACCGCACGCTGTTCCCGCAGGGCTACCAGGCGCTGATCGGCGTCACGCACTACGACCCGCAGGAGGAGGAGCAACTGCTGCGCACCTATCTCGCGCACCGCCCGGCGGGTCTGCTGGTGACCGGCTTTGACCGCACCGAAGCCGCACGCCACCTGATTGCGGCCAGCGGCGTGCCCTGCGTGCACCTGATGGAGATGACCTCGGCCCCCGGCGTGTTCTGCGTGGGCTTTTCACAGCAGGACGCAGGCCACAGCATGACGGCCCACCTGCTGGCGCGGGGCTACCAAAAAATCGCTTTTGTCGCGGCCCAACTGGACCCGCGCACCATGCAGCGCGCCGAGGGCTACCGCCGCTGCCTGCGCGAAGCAGGCCTGTACGACCCCAAGCTGGAGCTGCTGAGCCCCCAGCCCTCATCCATGCGGCTAGGCAGTGAACTGCTGGAAGAGCTGCTGCGCACACGCCCCGGAGTGGACGCTGTGTTCTTCTGCAACGACGACCTGGCCCAGGGCGGCCTGCTGGCCGCACAGCGCCTGGGTATTTCTGTGCCCGGCCAGGTGGCCATTGCAGGCTTCAACGACCTGGCAGGCAGCGACCAGATGCTGCCGCCGCTGACCACCGTGCACACCCCCCGCTCTGCCGTGGGCGAGGCCAGCGCGCGCATGCTGCTGGCGCTGATGCGCGGCGAGGTGCCAGAGCACAACTCGGTCAATCTGGGGTTTGAGCTGACGGTGCGCGAGAGTACGTAAGCCCCCCTGAGCCGCTACGCGTCTTCCCCCGAGGGGGACGCCACCCGTGGCCTGGCGAAGCCAGTTCCACGGTGGCACTGGCGATGGCGTCGTGCCAGTTTCCAGCACTGTGCAAAATGCAGGGCACCCCAGCCCCATCAGCATCCAAAGATACAAAAGCCGTCCACACTGGGCTTGTCGAAGCGCCGCGCAAGGCTTCGACAGGTCCAGCCAGAACGGTTCGGAGGGGTCGAAAGCGAATCCGACTCAGACCGCAGCCAGGGCGCGGCTGGACGACGATGCGCCCTTGCCGGCCCGCATCTCCTTGCGCAGCGCCACTGCATCCCGCGACTGGGCGGGCGCTGCGGCGTCGATGCGAAACACCTGCACGGTCTCGGTCATGCTCTGCGCCTGGCCGTTGAGCTGCATGGCCGAGGCGGCGTTTTCTTCCACCAGAGCGGCGTTCTGCTGCGTGATGGTGTCCAGCTGAGCCACCGCCGAGTTGACTTGCGAGATACCGCTGAGCTGCTCGTTGGACGCACTGTGGATCTCACCGATCAGCGTGTTGACCCGGCGCACCAGATCCAGCGACTCGGTCATGGTCTTTTGCGCAGCGTCGGTTTTTTCATGGCCCTCGGTGACCTTGGCGGCAGAGTCGTCAATGAGCTGACGAATCTCCTTGGCGGCCGAAAGCGTGCGGTGCGACAGGCTGCGCACCTCCGACGCCACCACGGCAAAGCCCCGCCCCTGGTCCCCAGCCCGCGCGGCCTCCACCGCTGCGTTGAGCGCAAGAATGTTGGTCTGGAAGGCGATGGAGTCGATCAGCTGCGTGATCTCGCTGATGCGGCCCGACGCGGCTTGGATCTGCTTCATCGTGTCGGCCACGCCATCGACAGCGGCGCCGCTGCGTTCGGTGACTTGGGTGGCCTGGGTGGCCAGCACCGTGGCTTGGCGCGCGGACTCGGCAGTTTGCTTAACGGTACCGGTGATCTCCTCCATCGATGCGGCCGTCTGCTCCAGGTTGCTGGCCTGCGCCTCGGTGCGGGACGACAGGTCCTGGTTACCCTGGGCAATCTCGCGGGTCGAGACTTGCATGTGCTCGCTCTCCTGCCGGGCGTCGCGCACGATGGACAGCAGGTTCACATTAAGCTGGGCCAATGCCTTCTGCAACTGGCCCACGGTATCGCTACGCGATGCCGAGAACTTCTGCGTGAGGTCGCCCGCAGCCATGCGGTTGGCCCACAGCAGCATCTGCGACAAAGGCGCCACCGTGACCTGGTGCAGGTACACCGCCATGCCCAGCGCCAGCAACACCACCCCCAGCCACGCAGCGCCCGATGCCAACGACAGCGTGTTCCCACCCAGCCAGGCAGCGCACCACGAGGTCACCACCAGCAGCATGGTGCACACCGTCATCTTGCCCCGCGGGCCCAGCGCCAGAGCCCGGCCCACGCGGCCCCACAGCGTGTTCTTGATCAATTGCCCGGCCGACAGCCTGTGCACCAATGTGCCCGCCTGCTTCTCGGCCTGCATCTGCTTGTAGAGCGCGTCGGCCCCCTGAATCTGCTCGCGTGTGGCTTCGGTACGCACCGACATGTAGCCCGTGGGCTGGTCGCCCTGCATGAGCGGGGTGACGTTGGCCATCACCCAATAGAACGTGCCGTCCTTGCGCCGGTTCTTGACCGGGGCCGACCAAGGGACGCCTTTGGCGATGGTGTCCCACATGTCCCGGTAGGCCTCCTCGGGCATGTCGGGGTGCCTCACGATGTTGTGGGGCTGGCCAAGCAGCTCTTCCTTTTCGTACCCGCTCACCTCGATGAACATCGGGTTGCAGTACAGGATCCGACCCTTCAGGTCGGTGGTGGAAACCAGGGTCTGGCCCTGGGGAAAAGGATACTCATGCTGGCTGACCGGAAGATTCATTCTCATCGGAAACTCCTAGAAAAAGTCTTACTTCTGCACTGCTGCGGGCTCCACCTGAAGCCATCTTATAGAAGCAGCTGTGACAAAAGCAAACATTTATTGCGCAACTGCACAAGCCCCTTTGGTCAATAGAATTGCGAATAAATGATATTTATGAACAATTATAAATCATTAATATCATTTATGCAATATTTGCTCAAACATTTTTATCGGTAAGAGCGATGCCATCCTCCGCGATGCCTCTCGGTCGCGCCATGCACCAATAAAAGGCGCTACAGAAAAAGGCACCACCGTCGCGCAGATTTGGGCGCGCACACGCAAGACATTCAGGGCTAGAAGAACCAAGGCGGGCAAGAGGCACCAAGCTGGTGCAATCCATCTGGCACAAGCATTGCAAGCCGTTCCACTGCGGCCCTTGCAGGGGCTGCGCATGCCCTGTGCAACGGCGCACACAAGGGCGGCAAGGACGAAGGCGTCCCCACCTGCTGCTTCGGCATACCGACGCAGCCCGGTAGGGCGCCTTTTTTGTTTTGTGGCCGACGAGGGTCATGAACACCGCTACCTTTTTTGTGCGACATCCCATGCTTCCATTTCGGCAGTTCCTCCAATCCGGCCACGCACCCACGCTGTGGGCGTCGTTTCTGTACTTCGGCTTTTCGTGCGCGGTGTGGGTCATCAACGGCGCGATGGCGCCGTTCATCCGCGAGAGCTTTCAACTCTCGCCCACCCAGATGGGCATGATGCTGTCCATCCCCATTTTTGCGGGGGCGCTGCTGCGGTTTCCGCTGGGCATCCTGGCGCAGTACATCGGGCGCAAGCGCGCCACGCTGGTCGAGATGGCGGGCATCTTTTTGGCCATGGGCTATGGCTACCTGTTCGTGCACACCTTCAACGACTTGCTCGCGCTGGGCATCCTGCTGGGCGTGGCGGGGGCGAGCTTTGGTGTGGCGCTGTCGCTGGGCTCTGGCTCGTTTCCACCGCGCTACAAGGGCCTGGCCATGGGCATCGTCGGCGCGGGCAATGTGGGCACCGCCGTGGCCGCGCTGCTGGCGCCAACACTGGCCCAGAAGTTTGGCTGGCAGGCGGTGTATGGCTTCGCCGCTGTGAGCGTGGCCGTGCCCGCCGTGGTGATGGCGGTGTACGCCAAGGAGCCACCCGACCTCGCGCCCCACGCCACGTTCCGCGAGCACATCGCCTGCCTGTTTGAAAAAGACGGCTGGGCCTTCAGCCTGATCTACGCCGTGACCTTTGGGGGCTTCATCGGCCTGACGGCCTTCTTGCCCAGCTACTTCTACGACCAGTTTGGCGTGAGCAAGGTGCAGGCGGGGCAACTGACCATGCTGGCGGCCTTTTTGGGTGCAGCGCTGCGGGTGATGGGCGGCTGGCTGTCGGACCACTGGGGTGGCGTCAACACGCTCACGGGCGTGCTGGCTGTGACGGCCGTGAGCATGGTGCTGTGTGGCCTGGCCGAAAACTCCTTGCCGGTGACGATGCTGTTGTTTCTGGTGTGTTTTGCCGCCTTGGGAGCAGGCAACGGCGCGCTGTTCCAACTGGTGCCACTGCGCTGGCCGCTGTCTACTGCGGTGGCTGGCTCGATGATTGGCGAGATCGGCGCACTGGGCGGTGGCCTCATCCCCAACGGCATGGGTTTTTCTCGCCAATACACCGGCACCTACCTCTGGGGCTTCGTGGGCATCGCGGTGTGCGCCGCAGCCATGCTGGTGTTGTTGCGCGTAATGCAGATCCGCTGGACCCGCACCTGGGCGGAGAAGGGTGGTCGGGCACGCAGTGCCTGAGCTGGCGATAGCCAGCCAATGCGCTGCGCGCCTTGATTTCAAGCAAAACCACCATCAAGCGCCCTACCCATATGCATAGACAGCTATCTTTTAAATAGCAAACGCATTCGCCTCACCGAGGCAGAAACAGCAGCCAGTACACCAGCAGCAGGTTCACCAGCACGCTCACTGCCAGCGCGATCTTCCACAACGCCGTGGCATCGCGTTGCATCAGCGGCTGTGGGCCGGGAGCTGACAGGGGGCGTGAAGCCCCCCGCTCCAGCGCCAGCAGCAGTTCTTCAGCGGTTTCAAAACGCTGCGTGCGCTGGCGAGCCACGGCCTTCAATGCAATCTGGTCGAGCCAGATGGGCACGCTGGGGTTGTGGCGGCTGGGGGCTACCGGGTCGCGGTGGTAACGACCCAACTGGTACTGAATCACGTCGCCATAAGGCAGGCGGCCATGGCTCAACAGCTGGTACAGCGTGACGCCCAGGGCAAACAGATCGCTGCGCGCATCGGGCAGTTGGCCCTCCGAGTCACCGTTCTTTTCATAGCCCGGCCACTGCTCGGGGTTCATATAGCTGGGGGTGCCTGCGTGCAGGCGGCGCGTGGCCTCGGGCTCGCGGCCTGACAGCGCCACGCCCAGGTCCAGCACCCGCAGCACGCCGTCATCGCCCAGGTGCAGGTTGTCGGGTTTGATGTCGCGGTGCACCACCCCTTGCCGGTGCAGCCAGCCCAGCACCTGCGCCGCCTGCATCACCACCGACACGGCCTGCGGCACGCCCAGGTGCTGGCGGCCGCGCAAGCGCTGGCCCAGGGTCTGGCCCGCATGCCAGTCATACAACAGATAAAACGCGCTGGCACCCGGGCTTGCGCCGCCCTGCTCCGGGGGCCAGATGCTCAGGCGCGCCAGGTGCACGGCCGCGTGGCCCGACTGCATGCGCCGGGCCACCCAGGCCTCGTGCGCCAATGTGGCGCGCTCTTGTGCGTCGTGCGCGCGGGCGGGCACCAGCGTCTTGAGGGCATACAGCCGCTGCGTGGCCGGGTCGCGCACCTGGTAGATGCGGTGCACACCGCTGTCGGCCACCAGCGCGGTCACCACCAGGCCATCCACCGGCTCGCCCACCTTGAGCAGCGGCAACACCGGCAAGTGCTGCGCCCGGCGGGACTCGTCCTGCAAGGTGCCTTCCAGCGCCCCTTGCACCCGCACCACCAGCGCGGTCACGTTGTCGGTGCTGCCCCTGCGCAGCGCAGCCCTCGTGATCTCCTCGCTCAGAGTCTGGGCACTCGCGCCAACCTGTAGAAGCTGGCGCAGCTCGCGTTCGGGCAGGCTGCCGTGCACGCCGTCGGACAGCAGCACCAGCAGGTCGCCGCTGTGCAGTTCGCCCTGGCTGTAGTCCACCACCACATGGTCGTCCAGGCCCATGGCGCGGGTGAGCTGGTGCGCAAAGTCGCGCTGCGCCATAACGTGGTCGGTCGTCAGCAGCTGCAGTCGGCCGCTGCGCAGCAAATAGGCGCGGGTGTCGCCCACATGGGCCAGCGTGTACGACTGGCCGCGCAACACGACGGCAGTGAGCGTGGTCAGGCCCACGGCGGGCTGGCGGCGCCGGTTCATCGACGCGAGCCAGCCGTTGTGGGCACTCAGAATGCGGTCCAGCGCCACGGTGGTGTCCCAGGTGTCGGGCGTGGCGAAGTAGTCGTTCACCAGCGTGTTCACCGTGGTCTGTGCGGCTTCGCGGCCGTTGCCACCGGTGCTCACGCCATCGGCAATGGCTGCGATGGCGCCGCGTTCGCGGTCGCGCCCCTGCCCCAGCACCAGGGCGGCAAAGTCTTCATTGACTTCGTTGCGCCCGGCCTGCGAGGTGTGGCCGATGTCCAGTTCAAAGCTCATGCACCAGCTCCATGCAGGTTCCATGCCCAAGGTGGTGCACGCACGCACCGCCCCGCACGGTCCCGACCCCGGTCACCCCACCCAGCCACGCGCCATGCCGTGCGGACAGTGCAAGGTCACCCCACATCAGTGCACAAACTCTGGCACGGGCATTGCTTAACCAAAACAACGGCCCAGCAGGGCCACGCAATTCAGCGGTGCAACGGCGCACCAAGGGGTTGTATGGACGAAGGCGTCCCCACATGCGGTTTCGATGGAATGTCGGAGCTGCATCGTGTGGACGCCTTTTTTGTTTTTTGCATCGCTCAGGCGATGGAACCGACGGAGTCACGATGAAAAAGCTCAAACTGGTGATGGTGGGGAACGGCATGGCCGGTGTGCGCACGCTGGAAGAGCTGCTCAAGATTGCCCCCGATCTGTATGACATCACGGTCTTCGGGGCCGAGCCGCACCCCAACTACAACCGCATTCTGCTGTCGCCCGTGCTGGCTGGCGAGCAGACCATCGACGAAATCATCCTCAACGACTGGTCGTGGTACGCAGACAACCACATCACGCTGCACACCGGCTTCACGGTCAATGATGTGGACCGCGTGCGCCGCGTGGTGAGCGCCACCAGCAAAGACGGCGATGTGATCACCGCCGAGTACGACCGCCTCATCATCGCCACGGGCTCCAACCCCTTCATCTTGCCCATCCCCGGCAAAGATCTGCAAGGCGTGCTGGCCTACCGCGACATTGCCGACACCCAGGCCATGATCGACGCAGCCGCCACGTACAAGCACGCGGTGGTCATCGGCGGCGGCCTGCTGGGCCTGGAGGCCGCCAATGGCCTGATGAAGCGCGGCATGCAAGTGAGCGTGGTGCATGTGGGCGACTGGCTGATGGAGCGCCAACTGGACGATGTGGCCGGCAAGATGCTGCAAAAGTCGCTGCAAGAGCGCGGCATGCAGTTCTTGATGAAAGCGCAAACCCAAGAGCTGGTGGGCAACGCCGAGGGCCGCGTGGCCAGCGTCAAGTTCAAAGACGGCACCGAAGTGCCCGCCGACCTGGTGGTGATGGCTGTGGGCATCCGCCCCAACACCGCCTTGGCCGAAAAAATGCGCCTGCACGTGAACCGGGGCATTGTGGTGAGCGACACGCTGCAAACCACCACCGACGCGCGCATCTACGCCGTGGGTGAATGCGCTGCGCATCGGGGCATCGCCTATGGCCTGGTGGCTCCGTTGTTTGAGCAAGGCAAGGTGCTGGCCAACCATTTGGCCGAGTTCGGCATTGGCCGCTACCAGGGCTCGCTCACGTCCACCAAGCTCAAGGTCACGGGCATCGACCTTTTTTCAGCGGGCGACTTCCAGGGCGGCGACAACACCGAAGAAATCGTGATGAGCGACCCCTTTGGCGGCGTGTACAAGAAGCTGGTCATCAAGGACGACAAGCTGGTGGGCGCCTGCCTGTATGGCGACACCGTGGACGGCAGCTGGTACTTCAAGCTACTGCGCGACGGCCGCAGCGTGACCGACATCCGCGACAAGCTGATGTTTGGCGAGAGCAACATCGGCGACGTGGGCCACCAGGGCCACAACAAGGCCGCCGCCATGGCTGACACCGACGAAGTCTGCGGCTGCAACGGCGTGACCAAGGGCGCCATCTGCAAGGCCATCAAGGACAAGGGCCTGTTCACGCTGGATGAAGTGCGTAAGCACACCAAGGCCAGCGCATCGTGCGGCTCGTGCACGGGCCTGGTCGAGCAGATCATCATGTTCACGGCGGGCGGTGACTACAGCGCCACGCCCAAGACCAAGGCCATGTGCGGCTGCACCGACCACGGCCACCAGGCCGTGCGCGAAGCCATTCGCACCCACAAGCTGCTGTCCATTGCCGATGTCTTCCAATTCATGGAATGGAAGACGCCCAACGGCTGCGCCAGCTGCCGCCCCGCCGTCAACTACTACCTGATCAGCACCTGGCCCAAGGACGCCAAGGACGACCCGCAAAGCCGCGCCATCAACGAGCGCAGCCACGCCAACATCCAAAAGGATGGCACCTACAGCGTTATCCCCCGCATGTGGGGCGGCGAGACCACGGCCGACGAGCTGCGCCGCATTGCCGATGCGGCCGACAAGTACAACATCCCCACCATCAAGGTCACGGGCGGCCAGCGTATCGATTTGCTGGGCGTGAAGAAGGAAGACCTGGTCAATGTGTGGAAGGACATCGGCATGCCCAGCGGCCATGCCTACGCCAAGGCGCTGCGCACCGTCAAAACTTGCGTGGGCAGCGAGTGGTGCCGCATGGGCACCCAAGACAGCACCCAGATGGGCAAGGACCTGGAGCGCGCAATGTGGCGCATGTACGCCCCGCACAAGGTCAAATTTGCCGTGAGCGGCTGCCCGCGCAATTGCGCCGAAGCAGGCATCAAGGACGTGGGCATCATCGGCGTGGACAGCGGCTGGGAGATGTACGTGGCTGGCAACGGCGGCATCAAGACCGAGGTGGCGCACTTCTTCACCAAGCTCAAGACCGCCGAAGAGGTGCTGGAGTACACCGGCGCGTTCTGCGAGCTGTACCGCCAGGAAGGCTGGTACCTGGAGCGCACTGTGCACTACGTGAGCCGCGTAGGCCTGGACTATGTGAAGAAGCGCATTCTGGAAGACGAAGCCGGTCGCAAGGCGCTGTGGGAGCAACTGCAGTTTGCGCTGGATGGCGAGCCCGATCCCTGGTTCGATTTCGACAAGGCCGCCGTGGACACGCGCCAGTTTGCCCCGCTGACCGCTGCCTGAAGCGCCCGGAGCCCCACACCATGCAACGCCGCACCTTGCTGACCGCCGCCGGCTACACCACGGCCTGGAGCACTCTGGGCATCATGTCGCTGAGCGCCGCCCACGCCCAGGTCACGGACCTGAACGACGCCATCAACAAGGCAGGCCGTCAGCGCATGCTGAGCCAGCGCATGGGCAAGGCCTGGCTGGCCTTGGCCCACAAGCCCGACACGCCCGCCGCGCGCGCCGTGCTGGACCAATCGCTGGCGCTGTTCGAGCGCCAGTTGGGCGAACTCAAGGCCTACGCGCCCTCGCCCACCATCCGCGACACCTACACCAAGCTCGAAGCTGCCTGGGCTGACCACCGGGCTGCCTTGCTGGGCACCACCCCGTCGCGCGACGGCACCGCAGCGCTGCTGCAGGCCGACGCCAAAGTGCTGGCCCTGGCCCACCAGGGCACGGTGCAGTACGAGGCCGCCTCGGGCAAGCCCGTGGGCAAACTGGTCAACGTGGCAGGCCGCCAGCGCATGCTGAGCCAGCGCATGGCCAAGTTCTGCCTGTCGGCCATGCTGGGGGTGGACACCTCCACCGCCACCACCGAAATCGCCAAGGCACGCGACGAGTTCATCAGCGCCACCGAGCTGCTGCGCAACGCCCCGGAGGCCAGCACCCGGATCCGCCAAGAGCTGTTGCTGGCCGACGGCCAGTGGGTGTTTTTTGACGCTGCTTTGCAACGCCTGGGCAACGGTAGCAACACTTTCCGCCAGGTGTCTGAAGTGTTTGTGAGCAGCGAAAACCTGCTGGCCAGCATGGACCGCGTGACAGGCCTGTACGCGGCGCTGGGCAGCAGCTGAGACCTGCCTGACGACGGCCCCTACCCGCACACCGACACCCCACCGAACAAAACCAAGGACCCTTCCCATGACCACCCACAACCCAACCCCCGAATGGAAGCTCATCTGCCGGGTGGACGACATCCCCGTGCTGGGCTCGCGCCGCGTGGCGCGCCCCCAGGGCCTGGACGTGGCCATCTTCCGCAACGACGCCGGTGGCGTGTTTGCGCTGCTGGACCGCTGCCCCCACAAGGGCGGCCCGCTGAGCCAGGGCATTGTGTTTGGCACGCATGTGGCGTGCCCCCTGCACAACTGGACCATCGGGCTGTGCGACGGGCAGGCCTCGGCGCCTGACGAAGGGTGCACGCCGAAGTTTGCGGTGAAGGTGGAGGGCGGTGCGGTGTACCTGGATGCAGGAGAGCTGGCAACGGTGGCGACGGACTTGACGCGGCCGATTGCGGGGCCTGCGCGCAGGTCGGTGGGGGTCTAAGACACTAGAGCGCGTTGCGTCTTTGAGATCACACGCCCAGCCGACAGGAACACAATCACACTATAAAAATAATAGCTAATAGCGCTTTATTTACCGGCGCCTGAGGCCTAAAACAACCCAACCCACGCCATGCAAGAAACCCAATCCACCTGCCCCTACTGCGGCGTAGGCTGCGGCGTGATCATCGAAAGCACAGGCGCCCAGATCACTGGCGTGCGCGGCGACCCCACCCACCCCGCCAACTTCGGCCGCCTGTGCACCAAGGGCTCGACCCTGCACCTCACCGCCACCAGCCCCGTCACCCTGCAAACCCGCCTGCTGCACCCCCTGCGCCGTGCGCAACGCGGCGAGGCCGCACTGCCCGTGACCTGGGACGCCGCATTGACCCTGGCCGCAGACCGATTCGCCCACACGATCGCGCAGCATGGCCCTGACGCCGTGGGCTTCTACGTGAGCGGCCAGTTGCTGACCGAGGACTACTACGTCTTCAACAAACTGGCCAAAGGCCTGATCGGCACCAACAACATCGACACCAACTCGCGCCTGTGCATGAGCAGCGCCGTGGCGGGCTACAAGCAGACGCTGGGCGCCGACGCACCGCCTGCCTGCTACGACGACGTGAAGCACGCGCAATGCCTGTTCATCGTGGGCAGCAACGCGGCCTGGGCGCACCCCATCCTGTTCCGCCGCATCGAAGACGCACGCGCAGCCAACCCGGGCGTGAAGGTCATCGTGGCCGACCCGCGCCGCACCGACACCGCCGGCATGGCCGACCTGTTCCTGCCCATCCAGCCCGGCAGCGACGTGATGCTGTTCAACGGCATGCTGCACATCATGCTGTGGGAGGGCTGGATCGACGCCGCCTACATCGGCGCACACACCACGGGCTTCGACGAACTCAAGGCCCTGGTGCGCGACGCCACGCCCGAGCGCGTGGCCCAGGTGTGTGGCATTTCGGTGGCCGACCTGACCACGGCCGCCAAGTGGTTTGCCACGTCCAAGGCTACTTTGAGCCTGTACTGCCAGGGCCTGAACCAAAGCAGCAGCGGCACGGCAAAGAACGCCGCGCTCATCAACCTGCACCTGGCCACGGCACAGATCGGTAAGCCCGGCGCGGGCCCCTTCAGCCTGACCGGCCAGCCCAACGCCATGGGCGGGCGCGAAGTGGGCGGCCTGGCCAATCTGCTCAGTGCCCACCGCGACCTGGCAAACCCTCAGCACCGCGCCGAAGTGGCCGCGCTGTGGGGCGTGGCCGATGTGCCCAGCAAGCCTGGCAAGACCGCCGTGGAGATGTTCCAGGCCGCCGCCGACGGCGAGATCAAGGCCCTGTGGATTGCCTGCACCAACCCCGCGCAAAGCATGCCCGACCAGGCCACGGTGCGCCGCGCGCTGCAGCGCGCCGAGTTTGTGGTGGTGCAAGAGGCCTTTGCCACCGCCGCCACGTGCGACTACGCCGACCTGCTGCTGCCCGCCACCACCTGGGGCGAGAAGACCGGCACCGTGACCAACAGCGAGCGCCGTATCTCGCGCGTGCGCACTGCCGTGCCCGCGCCCGGCCTGGCGCGCCACGACTGGGCCATTGCGGTGCAGTTTGCGCACCAACTGGAGGCACGCCTGCGGCCCGGCACGCCGACGCTGTTTCCTTACGCCACAGACGCTGCCGACGTGGGGGCAGAGGCCGTGTGGAACGAGCACCGCGAAAGCACGCGCGGACGCGACCTGGACATCACCGGCCTGTCGTGGGAGCTGCTCGAATCCCAAGGCCCGCAGCAGTGGCCGTTCGCTGCGGACGCCACCACGGGCAAGGCCCGTTTGTACGAAGACGGCATCTTCCCCACCGCTGATGGCCGTGCGCGTTTTGCAACACATGCCTGGCAACCCACCGCCGAGCCCCGCGAATCGCGCTACCCCTTCAGCCTGACCACGGGCCGCCTGCGCGACCAGTGGCACGGCATGACCCGCACCGGCACGCTGGGCCGCCTGTTTGGCCATGTGGCCGAGCCCAGCCTGCAGATGCACCCGCAGGACATGGAACGGCGCAAGCTGGCCAGCGGCGACCTGGTGCATGTGACCAGCAAGCGCGGCTCCATCGTGGTGCCTGTGCAGGCCGACACCACACTGGGCCTGTCGCAGGTGTTCATGGCCATGCACTGGGGCAGCGAGTACCTGAGCGGCATCTCGTCCACCGGCGAGCGGCTGGCGGGCGTGAATGCGCTCACCACCTCCGCGTTCTGCCCCACCTCCAAACAGCCCGAGCTGAAACACGCGGCCGTGAAGGTGCTCAAGGCCGAACTGCCCTGGACGCTGCTGGCCATGGCCTGGTTGCCCGCTGAGGGGGCATTGGCTGCGCGCGAGGCTTTGTCCGCACTGATGGCGCAGTTTCCGTTTGCCAGTTGCGTGCCCTTCAGCAACAACACCCCGCTGAATGAGCCGGGCCGCGAGCGCACCGGCGTGCTGCTGCGCGCCGCCGCCCACGAGGCGCCGCCCGACACCTTGATCGCCCAGATCGAAGCCCTGCTGGGCATGGCAGGTGCCGACACACTGCGTTATGCCGACAAAAAGCGCGGCCAGCGCCGGGCCGCACGCCTGGCGCGCCAGGGCGACAACACTACGCTGGAAGGCATCGTGCTCGCAGGCGACACCAGCGCCGAAGGCTGGCTCAAGACCCTGCTGCAGGAAGAACTGCCCGCACAAACCTACGGCCGCCTGCTGCTGGTGCCCGGTGCCAAGGCCCCCGTGGCCGTGCAGTCGCGCGGCAAACCGGTGTGCACCTGCTTCAACGTGACGGACGCCGCCATCACCGCCGAGCTGACGCACTGCCACGGCACCGACGACGACCGCCTGGCGCAACTGCAGGGCAAGCTACGCTGCGGCACCAACTGCGGCTCGTGCGTGCCCGAACTCAAGCGCATGGTGCGCAGCACAGGGCCGCTAGCTGCCAAACCGCTGGCGCAGGCCGTCATATAACCAAAAGTTGTCTGGGTTGCAGGAAAATAGCGTCCCACCCACGAAGCCACCGAGCCACACCCCCAATGGGCATTAGCCAGTACATCAAAGAGATCGGGCGCGGCGCGCGCGGCGCCAAGCCACTCGCGCGCGAGCAGGCCGCGGATCTGTTCGGCCAGGTGCTGGACGGCACTGTGACCGACCTGGAGATCGGCGCCTTTTGCCTGGCCATGCGCATCAAGGGTGAGACATCCGAGGAGATGTGCGGCTTTCTGGATGCCACCCACCAGCGCCTGGCGCTGCTGCCCGCCACCGACCGCCCGCTCATCGTGCTGCCCAGCTACAACGGCGCACGCAAACTGCCCGTTCTGACGCCGTTGCTGGCGCTGCTGCTGGCGCGCGAGGGCTTGCCTGTGCTGCTGCACGGCATGCGCACCGAGGCGCGGCGTGTTTTGGCATCAGATGTGCTGCTAGCGCTTGATGTAACTGCGCTGATAGCTCCTGAAAAGATAGCAAATGGCGCAGTACGCCACATCCACACCCAGCACCTGCATGCGGGCCTGGCACGCCTGCTGGCCGTGCGCGAGGTGGTGGGCCTGCGCAACCCGGGGCACAGCGTGGTCAAGCTGATGAGCCCGTGCGCTGGACCCTCGGTGGTGGTCACTGCCTACACCCATCCTGAATACTTCGAGATGCTGCAAACCACCTTCCACACGCTGGGCATGAGCGCGCTGCTCTCGCGCGGCCTGGAGGGCGAGGTCGCCACCGACCCCCGCCGCACGCCCCGCTACGACGGCTTTGTGCACGGCGTGCATACCGTGCTGGAGGCGCAACAACCTGGCACCGCCAGCGAGGTGCCTGGCCTGCCTGCCGAGATCGATGTGGCCACCACGGCCGCCTACACGCGCCGCGTTCTGGCTGGCGAGTTGCCCATTCCACTCGCCATCGAACGGCAGGTGGAACATATCTTGCGACTTGCAGATCAAACCGTTTCGGAGACATCCCCATGAGCCGCCCCACGCCTTCCACCACACCGTCCACAGCCACAACGGCAACACCCCACCTGGGTACCGGCGGCAGCTGCACGCTGGTGGGCGCGGGCCCGGGCGACCCGGAACTGCTGACCCTCAAGGCGCTCAAGGCCATCCAGGCGGCCACCGTGCTGCTGGTGGATGACCTGGTGAGCGATGCCATCGTGGCGCACGCATCGCCCACAGCGCGCATCGTGTACGTGGGCAAACGCGGCGGCTGCAAAAGCACGCCACAGGCCTTCATCGAAAAGCTGATGCTGATGGCCGTGAACGAAGGCGAGAACGTGGTGCGCCTCAAGGGCGGCGACCCGTTCATCTTTGGCCGGGGTGGCGAAGAGGTGGAACACCTGCGTGCAGCGGGCGTGCAGGTCACCGTCGTCAACGGCATCACGGCGGGCCTTGCAGGTCTGACATCGCTGGGCGCACCGCTCACTCACCGCGAACACGCACATGGCGTGGTGTTTGTCACCGGCCACGCCAAACCCGGTGATGCTGGCACCGACTGGCGCCAGCTGGCCGCCACGGCGCGCGACGCCAAGCTCACACTGGTCATCTACATGGGCGTGAGCGGCGCTGCCACCATTGAGCAAGAGCTGCTCACCGGCCTGCCTGCAGACACGCCGGTCGCTGTCATCCAGCACGCCAGCCTGCCGCACCAGCGGCATGCCGTCACCACCCTGGGCGCACTGCACGCCACCATCACGCGCGAGGGGCTGGCCAGCCCCTCGGTGATCGTGGTGGGCGATGTGGTGCGCGGTGTTGCACTGGCCGTGCAAGACGCCAGCGTTGCACCATTGCAGGCCCGCCGCGCGGGCTGAGCACACCCCGAGCCCCAACCTTATTGACCGCAACGCCTGCGCGCTGCGCAAGGCGGTGTGGTGCTGCGCGCAGCCGAAACACGACACAACACCACACACGCCCCAGCGCGCCCAGTCGCTGCGCTATCACGTATCTCCAAAAGCACTGCACACCATCGCACAGCACCGCATTGGGTCACGCCGCAACACACACATTGGCCCAGGTATTGCTTGAAGACATGCATCTGAATGCAACACGCACAAGGAACACCATGGCAGCCTACCCCCTCTCCGCACGCACTTCCAGCATGCCCACGCTGTCGTCCCCCGCACCCACCGCGTCGCGCGACGCGGGCATGTCGCTCGTCAACCTGGCGGCACGCCAACGCATGCTGTCGCAACGCATGGTGCTGCAAACCGTGCTGGCCGCACGCGGCAGCGACCTGCACCTGAAGGCCGCCCGCAGCTCACTCACCCTGTTCACCGACAGCCAGGCCCGGCTGGTGGACACGCCCCGCCACCTTGATGCGAACAGCGGCGAGATCATCCGCAAGGCCTACCGTGGCCCCCAGGGCGTAGGCGCCACCATCGATGCGTTTGCGCAGCAGGTGGGCACGGCACTGGACCTGGCCGAGCGCCAGAGCCCACGTGTGGAAGACGCCCTGGCCCGCTTGGTCGAGACCACCGACGGCGTGCTCGAAGCCCTCAACTACGCCACCACCGCATTCGACCAGGTGAGCAAGGCGCAGTCCGAAACCTTGATGAAAGAGCTGGCGGGCATCGTGGCGTCGATCCAGACCGTGGCGCGCGAGGCCAAGGTGGTCAGCTTCAACGCCCAGGTGATGGCCGCGCGTGCCGGGCAGCACGGGCGCGAATTTGCCGTGGTGGCCAATGTGCTGTCGGGCATCACCAATGAGATCGATGGCCTGTCGCTGCAGGCCGTGTCGCTGGCCGGGCGCAACCGCAGCGCGGCCTGAAGGATCAGGCAAGCCCCAGACAAGATGCCTCGGGCCTCGGGTTGTCTGGCTGGTTATTGCCCGGCGGTTTCGCGCACCTGCTGAAACCGCTGGGCCAGCTCTTTGCGCAGCGTCTTGCGGATCACCGCAGCGTCCCAGCGGCGGCGCTCGTCGGGGGTGGAAGGCGACAGCGGCGGCACATGCACGGGCTTGCGGGCCTCGTCCACCGCAACCATGGTGAAGAAGCAGCTGTTGACATGCCGCACCACCTGCGAACGGATCTCTTCGGCCACCACCTTGATGCCCACTTCCATCGACGAGCTGCCCGTGTAGTTCACGCTGGCCAGAAAGGTCACCAGCTCGCCCACATGGATGGGCTGCAGGAACATCACCTGGTCTACGCTCAGCGTCACGGTGTAGCAGCCCGAATAGCGGCTGGCGCACGAGTACGCCACCTGGTCCAGCAGCTTGAGGATGGCGCCGCCGTGCACGTTGCCCGAAAAGTTGGCCATGTCGGGCGACATGAGCACGGTCATGCTCAGTTGGTGTGAAGGGATGTTCATGCAGCGATTTTAGAAAGCCCCGTGTGCTGCGTCGCACGCAAATTGGACCCAATGCACTGCAGGTGGCGGCTTCGCTACACTCGCGCAGCACCTGCTGACCGGGTGCGAGGAGGAACCGATGATCGAACTAGAAAAACTCAACGAATTCACCGAAAGCCACGGCGCGTTGCGCACGGGCAAGGGGCTGGTGTCGGGTGTGATTGCACTCACGCTGGCCATCCTTTGCTTGCTGGGCGTGCTGGCCTTTCACTTCCCTGAGTACCTGACCACACCGCAGCTGCGCAAGAGCTACGACGTGGCGGTGATCCGCAACATTTTGCTGGTGGCCATGGCCATCGCAGGCGGCATCTCGCTGGTCAACATACTGTTCAACCGCGCACGCTGGCTGGCCACCTTTGCGTTTGCCATCGTGGCGATGGCCGCGCTGCTGGGCGGCCACAAGGTGGAGGTGGACCCGAACTTCCCCGACAACACACCCTACATTGGCCTGGACTGGTTCATCCTGGACCTGCTGGGCAGCTCGCTGATCTTCATCTTCATCGAGAAGCTGTTTGCGCTGCGCAAGGACCAGCCCATCTTCCGCGCCGAATGGCAGACGGACTTTCACCACTTCATCGTCAACCACATGGTGGTGGGCTTTGTGCTGCTGGCCACCAACCTCATCGTGCACAAGTTCTTTGGCTGGGCAGCCAGCGACGGTATTCGCGGCTGGGTGCAGGGCCTGAACTTCTGGGTGGCACTTTTCCTCATCGTTCTGGTGGCCGACCTGGTGCAGTATTGGACGCACCGCGCCTACCACGAGGTGCCCCTGCTGTGGCGCCTGCACGCGGTGCACCACAGCGTCAAAAGCATGGACTGGATGGCGGGTTCGCGCCAGCACATCCTGGAGCTGCTGATCACCCGCACGCTGGTGCTGGCCCCCATCTACGTCTTCGGCTTCAGCAAGGAAGTGATCGACGCGTACATCGTCGTCGTGGGCTTCCAAGCCGTGTTCAACCACGCCAATGTGAGCGTGCGCCTGGGGCCACTGCGCTATGTGCTGGTCACGCCCAACTTCCACCACTGGCACCACAGCCAGGACCAGGAGGCGCTGGACAAGAACTACGCCGCGCACTTCGCGTTTCTGGACTACCTGTTTGGCACCGCCGTCAAAAGCACCAAGCTCTGGCCCGAGCACTACGGCGTGCTGGGCGACTACGTGCCCAACGGCTTTGTGAAGCAGTTCAAGTTTCCGTTCACCTGGAAGGGGTGAGCACCACCTAGAGCACGGCGGTCGCAGGGTTAGGGCATAGCGGCCAGCTCTCTCTCCAGCACCCGCAGTTGCTCCCGCAAAGCCTCGGTCCGTTCCTCACACGCGGCTTTGGCATCAGCGGCCTTTTCCGCACCCTCCTGCACAAACTGGTTGCCCGACGGCAGGTTGCCGCGCCGCAGCGGGCCTGCCTTGGCCACGGCACTGGGCGGGGCCGTGCATTCGCGCTGGTTGCGCTCGATGGCCGCACGCGCCTGGGGGATGCCCTTGGTTTGCAGGTAGTTCTTGCGCTGCCAGGCGGCGCCAAACGCGCCCTCGGCCAACGGTGCCGCAGAGGGCTGCACAGGGGTCGCGCCACGCGTGGTGGGGCGCACGTCAATCTTCTCGCCCTCACCCACACAAGGCGCGTCCTGAAACGACACCTTGCCGTTGGCGTCCGTGCATTTGTTGATGGCCCAGGCCGGGGCCAGACAGCCCAGCGCCAGGGCACAGAAGGCGTAGCGGATCAAAGTCATGATGTTGTCCTCGGCAGGTCCATGCCACATGCTACCGCGCCGCATAGAGCGGGCTGGCCCACACCGCTTTGGGGGACGCGCAGACTGCGCCCCCCGAGATAGATGCACGCCCCTAACATCACACGCCCCCGGTACAAACCCGGTAAGCGCAGCGCTCAGCGCCCTCCTACCATCGCCGCTCTTTGAATCGGTTCTTTGCTGGAGACGCTGTTTGATGAAGACCCCGAATGCGAATGCATGGCCCAACGACCAGCGGCCGCCCCTGGCGCGCCGCCGCAGCCTGGTGCTCGCGCTGGCCGGCGGAGCGGCCCTGGCCAGTCTGCCCGCCCGCGCACAACCCGCCGCAGGCAGCAAGGGAGACATCCTGATCGGCCGCTCTACGGCGTTGTCAGGCGGCATGGCGCCGTTCCTCTCGCCCATCCACGAGGGGCAAGAGGCCGCCGTAGAGGACGTCAACGCCAAGGGCGGCGTCGGCGGCCGCAAGATCCGGCTGGTCTCGCTGGACGATGGTTTTGACGCACGCCGTGCGCTGGACAACGCCAAGCAGCTGAACGAAAAGGACGGCGTGCTGGCGCTGTT
This sequence comes from Acidovorax benzenivorans, assembly GCF_028680575.1. Classification (GTDB taxonomy): domain Bacteria; phylum Pseudomonadota; class Gammaproteobacteria; order Burkholderiales; family Burkholderiaceae_C; genus Acidovorax; species Acidovorax benzenivorans. Next base: position 73,969 of record NZ_JAPCKI010000020.1, read on the forward strand.
TGGCGTGGCCGGTACATCGCAGGTCATGACGCTGCTGCCCTACCTGGCGCAGGCCAAGCTGCCACTGATCTCCGTGTACACGGGCAGCCCCGCCGTCCGCGCGCAACAGCACCCCTACCTCTTCACCACCCGCGCCAGCTATGCCGACGAGCTGGTGAAGATCGTGCGCAACCTGGTGGCCGTGCAGACCTCGCGCATTGCCGTGGCCTACGAAAACAACGACTTCGGCAAGCTGCTGCTGCCTCTGGTCGAAAAGACCATTGCCGCCGAAGGCGCGACGCTGGCCGGGTCGCACGCACTGGCCTCGTCGGGCGAAGACGCCAACGATGCAGCCAAGGCGCTGGCCGCACAGAAGCCCCAGGCCGTGCTGCTGGTGGCGGCAGGCCCGTCGGTGGTGGCCTATGTGCGGGCCAACCGCGCGCACCTGGGCGTGCCGATCTACACCCTGTCGCTGGGCGCAGGCACCGCCGTGCTCAAGGCGCTGGGCGACGATGCGCGTGGCCTGGCCGTGGCGCGCACAGGCCCCTCGCCCACCAAGCCCACCATGGCACTCACGCGGGACTTTCAGGCGTCCATGAAGCGCCACGACAAGCCGGTGGACTACGACCGCTACACGGGTTACATGGACGCACGCGTGCTCATCGAAGGCCTGCGCGCCGCAGGGCCCGGCGTCACGCGCGCCAGCCTGGTCCAGGCCATGGAAGGACTGGGCAACCTGGACCTGGGCGGCTTCAGCTACCAGTTCAGCGCGCAGAACCACCATGGATCCAACTACGTGGACATTGCGGTGGTGGGCTCGGGCGGGGTGTACCGGCAGTAGCCGTGCCATGGACGCGCACGATACGTAGCCCCCCACGCAGCGGCGACAATGGCGGCCCTGCCACCGCCAGCCCCCTCCCGCCCTACCGTGTCGTCCCCCACTGCTCCTCACTCCTTCGACGTTGTCATCATCGGCGCCGGCGCCGCCGGCCTGTTCTGCGCGGGCCAGGCAGGCCAGCGGAGGCTGAAGGTCTTGCTCATCGACCACTCCGACAAGGTGGCCGAGAAGATCCGCATCTCGGGCGGCGGGCGCTGCAACTTTACCAACCGCGACCTGGACCCGGCCGCGCCGCACAAACACTTTGTGGGGCAGAACCCGCAGTTCTGCCGCTCGGCGCTGTCGCGCTACACACCCGCCGACTTCATCGCGCTGGTGCAAAAGCACGGCATCCCGTTTCACGAAAAGCACAAGGGCCAGCTGTTTGCCGACCGCTCGGCCGAGGACATCATTGCCATGCTGCTGGCCGAGTGCGAGGCGGGTGGTGTGACCCGCTGGCAGCCCTGTAGCGTCAAAAAAATAGACTTTTTGGCATCAAGCGCTAGTGAATCATGCCGGGGCAGCTATCAAATTGATACTGATCGTGGGCCGGTGTCGGCGGGTGCGCTGGTCATTGCCACCGGCGGCTTGTCCATCCCAAAGATCGGCGCCACTGACTTTGGCTACCGGCTCGCACAGCAGTTCAGCATCCCGCTCATCGAGCGCAAGCCGGGCCTGGTGCCGCTGACCTTTGACGGTGCGGGTTGGGCGCCTTATGCGCAACTCGCAGGCTTGGCGCTGCCGGTGCAGATCAGCACCGGAGCCAAGAAAGCTCGCATGGCGTTTGATGAAGACCTGCTGTTCACCCACCGGGGCCTGTCGGGCCCGGCAGTGCTGCAGATCTCCAGCTACTGGCAAGAGGGCACCCCGCTGGCCATCAACCTCGCGCCCACGGTGGACCTGCCCGCCGCGCTGGCACAGGGCAAGGCCCGCTCGCGCAAGCTGGTTGCCAACGAGCTGGCCACCCTGGTCCCAAGCCGGCTGGCCGACGCCTGGGCCAGCCGCGAGGCGGACTGGCAACGCCCCATCAACGAGGCATCTGACAAGGCCCTGGCGCGCCTGGCCGAGCAGCTGGCGCGCTGGGAGCTGACGCCCACCGGCACCGAGGGCTACAAAAAGGCCGAGGTCACACTGGGCGGCGTGGACACGCGGGTGTTGTCGCAGCAGACCATGGAATGCAAGACGCAGCCGGGCCTGTACTTCATTGGCGAAGTGGTGGATGTGACGGGCTGGCTGGGCGGCTACAACTTCCAGTGGGCCTGGGCCAGTGCCCATGCGTGCGCGCAGGCATTGCCGATGGCAGAGCCAGCGGGCACCGTGCACTGACACTTCAACAGTCCGTCAAGCGGCCGCCAGAACGTCCCGCACCGATACTCCCGGCGGCTGGTGCTGGCAGGCCCAGGCCTCCAGCTCTAGCGCAGGCAGCGGTCGGCTGAAGTGGTAGCCCTGCAGCTCCTCGCAGTCCAGCGCGCTCAGCACCTGCGCCGTGGCCAGGTCTTCCACCCCCTCGGCCACGATCTTGAGGCCCAGCGTGTGGCCCAGGGCGATGATGGCGCGGGTGATGGCCATGTCGGCGGGGTTGCTCAGCATGTCGTGCACAAAGGACTTGTCCACCTTGAGCCGGTCGATGTCAAACCGCTTGAGGTAAGCCAGGCTGGAATACCCCGTGCCGAAGTCGTCGATGGACAGCTGCACGCCCAGCAGCTTGAGCGCCGCCAGCTGCAGCTCGGACGCATGGGCGTTGTCCATCAACTGGGACTCGGTGATCTCCAGCTCCAGCCGATGGGCGGGCATGCCGGTGCGGGCGAGCAGCGCCTCGATGTCGGTCACCAGCGATGGGTCAGACATCTGCGCGGCCGAGAGGTTGACCGAGATCGACACCTGGGCCAGGGGGTGTGGCACCACGGTGTCGCCCGGCCCCGTGTCCAGCGCCAACTGTTGCCAGCGCACCCACTGCTCGCAGGCCTGCTGCAACACCCAGCTGCCAATGGCGCGGATCATGCCGGTCTCTTCGGCGATGGGGATGAATTCGCTGGGCGGTATGGAGCCCAGCACCGGGCTGGTCCAGCGCAGCAGCGCCTCCACGCCCAGCAGTTGGGCGCCCTGGGCGCTCAGGCGGGGCTGGTAGTACAGGCTCAGTTCGTTGCGCTCCAGTGCGCGGCGCAGTTGTTGCTCCATGGCCTGGCGCGCCACGGCGCGCTGGTCGGTCTCCATCGAATAGAACAGCGCCATGTCACGGCCGGTGGTCTTGGCCTCGTACATGGCAGCGTCGGCGCGGCGCATCAGCTCGTCGATGTCGCTGCCGTCCTCGGGGTACACGGCAATGCCCACGCTGCAGGACACATTCAGCTCGTGCCCTTCCACCGGATGGCTCTGGCGGATGAGCGGGATCAGCCGCCGCTCCACCAACTGCTGCACATCCTCACGCCCGGCCACGTCGCGCATCACCACCACAAACTCGTCGCCGCCCAGGCGGCTCACGGTGTCGCGGCTGCGCACGGCCTGCGTGAGGCGCGCGGCCACCGAGCGCAGCAGGCCGTCGCCAATGTGGTGACCCAGCGTGTCGTTGATGGCCTTGAAGCGGTCCAGGTCGATGAACAGCACCGCGACCTTTTCGCCCGTGATGGGCGCCTGCGCCAGCGCCATCTGCAGGCGCTGCACGCACAGTGAGCGGTTGGGCAGCTCGGTGAGCACATCGTGGTGCGCCAGGAACTGGATGCGCTCCTCGTTGAGCTTGCGGTCCGTGATGTCGATGGCAATGCCGATGTGGTTGGCCACGCCTCCATTGTTGTCATGGCCCTTGCCCTCGCGCACGGCCGACACCATAAGCCAGGCCGGGTAGGTCTCACCCGAGCGGCGGCGAAACCGCACCTCGCCCTGCCAGGACTCCTTGTCGAGCATGGTGCGCTGGATCTGCGCCGACAGCGGCTCGGCGCCCGCCTCTTCCAGCAAAAAGCCCAGGTCCTCGCCGATGACCTCGTAGAAGTCGTAGTGCGTGCTGCGGCAGAACGCCTTGTTCACACTGATGATCTGCTGCTCGGCGTTCATGATGATGATGCCCTCGGACGAGGCCTCGAACACCTTGGCCCACAGCTCCAGGCGCTGCTCCATCACCTTGAGCACGTTGATGGGTGTGAACGCCGTGAGCACCGAGTCGCGCCCCTGGAACTGCAGGCGCCGCGCCGACAGCACGGCCCACGAGGGCTCGGGGCTGCCCTTCCAACGCACTTCAAATTCATCGACCGAGCCCTGGTCCGCCAGGCGCTGGAAGAAGCGCGCGCGCACGCCAGGCTCCAGCCCCACGGCCCAGGGGTCGGTCTTGCGGCCACCCAGCCAGTGGGCGGCGGGCGCGTTGGAGTGCAGCACCTCGTGCTCGGGAATCGACGTGACGACCATGGGGATGGGGAAGGCCTCCACCAGCTCGCGCTGGGCCTCGGCCGCGCGGGCGCTGGCGGCCAGCTCCTGCTGCAGCAGGCGGTCGCGGTCGAGCTGGGACAGCATCTCGTTGAAGGCCGTGACCAGTCGGCCGATCTCGTCGCGGCTGCTCCAATGCGCGCGCAGCGTGTGGTCGCCGCTCTTGCGCACCTCGTCGGCCACGCGGGCCAGCTGCTGCAGCGGCTTGGCGATTTGCCGTGCCACCAGCGTCACCAGGCTCAGGATGCAACCCAGCAGCACCAGGGCCGTGCCCAGGTGCAGCCACATGCGGGCAAACAGGCTGTCTGCGCGCTGGTTCAGCAAGCGTTCCAGGTCCACAATGCCCACCGACCACGCATCGCGCAGCGCGCCCAGCACCTGCGCCTCCTGCACGCCCACCTGCGCCACCGTCACACGCGACTCGCCCGCCGCAATGCCTTGCAGCAAGGCCTGAAAGCCCTCCTGTGCCGCCTTGAGCGCCTCGCGCTGGCGCACCAGCGCGGCACGCATCTCGGGCGATCCCGCAATGAAGGCCTGGTTGTAGTCCGACTCGATGCCCAGCATCACCGCATCCAGCCGCCCCACCAGCGTCAGCAGCTCGGACGACCACTGCGGCCCGCGCCGCGACGGCGTGGCGTTCAAGAAACTCACGGTGTCATGCACCGCCTGCAGCAGCTCGGGAAACCGCAGCACCACCAGCGACATGACGTAGTAGCTGTCCAGGTCCGGGTCCAGGATCAGGTTGGACTGGTTGCCCACCGAGGTGAGCAGCTCGCGCCCCTCGCGCAGCAACAGGCTGCGCAGCTGGGTGAGCGACTGCAGATCGGCGGCTGGAGCACCCCCTTGAGGCTGGCCCGCCAGCTGCTGCAGCGCCGCGCCAAACCGCTGGCCCACATCGGCCGTGCGCAGTTGCTCGTCGTGCGCCGCACGCACAGCGTCCAGCCTGGTCAGCACATCGGCCACCAGCGGTGGCTGCTGCGACGCGTCCAGAAACTGGCCCATCAGCCCGTCGCGCACCACGGCGGCATAGGTGGTGCCCACCACTTCCTTGCGCGTGAAGTCGATGGCCAGGTATTTTTCGTGGATCAGGATGCTGGAGACGTAGATCACCGCCGTCAGGTCCAGCAGATAGATGAGCATGAGCTTGCGGCCCACACTGAGCCGGCCCAGCCAACCCGATACGCGGTGCATGAATGCCATGGTGTCTGCGGCAGGGCCGCCCAGGCGGATGGCCAGGGCTCCCCACCGGTGAATAGGAGTGTTACAACATGAAGCAACTTCCGCGCCATTGCGGTGCGGCCCGCCCGTGAAAAGCCAACCGGGTGCCCTGTCTGGGGGCAGACGGGCAACCCTTGCGCTACGGGCGTGGATAAAGGCTATAATCTCCGGCTTTGCTGGCAATGCCCCGTCGGCCAAATACTAGTTACAGACGGGGAAACCGCTTTGTACGGACTTGAGGCCCGATCTCCCCAAGCCCCTCTGCAGGCACCATTTGGAAAACATTAGCTAATGACTACGATCCGCGTAAAAGAAAACGAACCCTTTGACGTTGCACTGCGCCGCTTCAAGCGCACCATTGAAAAGCTCGGCCTGCTGACCGACCTGCGCGCCCGTGAGTTCTACGAAAAGCCCACCGCCGAGCGCAAGCGCAAGAAGGCTGCTGCCGTGAAGCGTCACTACAAGCGCGTTCGCAGCATGCAACTGCCCAAGAAGCTGTACTAAGTACCGCTTCGGCCCAGTCAGTCCCATACGGACGACAGCCGCCAAACCCGCGCTAGGGACGCCAAGCGCGGGTTTTTGTTTTTTCGGGTTTGCCAAAAGGCTTTCTAGCGTCGTTGCAACGCCTTGTCGTAGCCACACTACTGCCTGCGGCGTTGACGCCTAGCCAGAAAGCGTTTTGGCAAACCCCTGTTCTTGTCTAAAACCAACCAAGGAAGCCGCCATGAGCCTCAAGGACCAGATCACCGAAGACATGAAAACCGCCATGCGCGCCAAGGACAGCGAGCGCCTGGGCACCATCCGCCTGCTGCAGGCCGCGATGAAACAAAAGGAAGTGGACGAGCGCATCGAGCTGGACGACGTAGCCGTGGTCGCCATCGTGGACAAGCTCATCAAGCAGCGCAAGGACTCCATCACCGCGTTTGAAGGCGCGGGCCGCCAAGACCTGGCCGACAAGGAAAAGGCCGAGATGGCCGTGCTGCAGGCCTACCTGCCCGAGCGCATGTCCGCCGAAGAAACGCTGGCCGCCGTGAAGGCCATCGTGGCCGAGCTGGGCGCAGCAGGCCCCGGCGACATGGGCAAGGTGATGGGCGTGGTCAAGACCCGCCTGGCAGGCAAGGCCGACATGGGCCAGGTGTCGGCTGCGGTGAAGGCCGCGCTGGCAGGCTGAGCCCCACGCCCTCTGCCCTTGCACCGCAAGGGCTACCGCCGATCACGGCGACCGGCCATGGACCGGTATCATTTTGATAGCTGCTAGCGCTTATTCCATAAGCGCTAGCAGCTATTTTTGCTTCAGGCCGAGCCTTCGCCATGGGCGCCTGCCCGCTGCGCACCCCACCCAGTGCGAAAGTGCGCCTGCAGAAACTCCACACACACCCGCACCTTGGCCGACCGCTCCAGCCGCGTGGGGTACACGGCCCACACATTGGCCTCCTGCTGCCACTGCGGCAGCACCTGCACCAGGCGCCCCGCCTGCAGGTGCGCGCCCACATCCCACAGCGAGCGCAACACCACACCGCGCCCGTCCACCGCCCACTGCACGGCCATTTCGCCGTTGTTGGCTGACAGCGGGCCGCGCACTTTCACCGACTCTTCCTGCGCACCGCTGCGCAAGCGCCACACGCCAAACGGGTGGTCGCGCTCCTTGATCACCAGGCAGTCGTGCGCGGCCAGGTCGGCCACGCTGCGCGGCGTGCCCTTGCGCTGCAGATAAGCGGGCGCTGCGCACAACACACGGTGGTTGTCGGCCAGGCGGCGGGCGATGAGGTGCGGCGCAATCTCGTCGCCCACGCGCACATCCAGATCAAACCCTTCGCCCGCCACGTCCACCAGCCGGTCGAACACTTCGAGCCGCACCTGCAGCCCCGGGTGTTGCTCCACCAGCCGCGACAACGCTGGCGCCACGATCTGGCGGCCAAAGCCGAAGCTGCTGCTCACCCGCAGCAGCCCGCGCGGCTCGCTGCGCGTCACGGCCACCTCCTGCATCAGCTGCTCCATGTCATCGAGGATGCGCTGCGCCCAGTGGAAGACGCGCTCGCCCTCTTCCGTCACCGCCACACGGCGGGTGGTGCGGTGCAGCAGCTTGACTTGCAGGTCCTGCTCCAGCAGGCGAATGCGCTTACTCACGTAGGCCGGCGATGTGCCCAGCTCGGTGGCGGCCCCGCCAAAGCTCGCCTTGCGCACCACCGCAGTGAACACGCGCAGGTCTTCAGCCGCAGGATTTTTATGCACGATGTGTGAAATATGAAGCCACAGTTGGCGGATTGTAGTTTTTGGTGGCGCTGTAAACAATGCACCCTACAAGGCTGGCTGCCCCTCCACAGCAGCCTCTCGCCCCCATCCCAAGGACTGCTTCATGACTGCCTCCACAGCCTCTATCGCCCCCAAAACCTACCGCATCGCCCTCATCGCCGGAGACGGCATCGGCAAGGAGGTGATGCCCGAAGGCCTGCGCGTGGTGCTGGCCGCTGCGGCGCGCTTTGGCATCGCGCTGGAGACCACCACCATCGACTGGGCCAGCTGCGACTACTACGCCGCCCACGGAAAAATGATGCCCGACGACTGGAAGGCACAGCTTGCGGGCATGGACGCCATCTTCTTCGGCGCCGTCGGCTGGCCCGCCACCGTGCCCGACCATGTCTCGCTGTGGGGTTCGCTGCTCAAGTTCCGCCGCGAGTTCGACCAGTACATCAACCTGCGCCCCGTGCGCCTGTTCGAGGGCGTGCCCTGCCCGCTGGCGGGCCGCAAGCCCGGCGACATCGACTACTACGTGGTGCGCGAAAACACCGAGGGCGAATACACGTCGCTCGGCGGCATCATGTACGAGGGTACCGACCGCGAGATCGTGATCCAGGAATCGGTCTACTCGCGCCACGGCGCCCACCGTCTCTTGAAGTTCGCCTTCGACCTGGCCCAAAGCCGCGCCAAGAAACACGTGACCCTGGCCACCAAGAGCAATGGCATCGCCATCAGCATGCCCTGGTGGGATCAGCGTGCCGACGATGTCGCCAAAGGCTACCCCGAGGTCACGCTGGACAAGCAGCACATCGACATCCTCACCGCCCGCTTTGTGCTGCAGCCCGGCCGCTTTGACGTGGTGGCCGCCACCAACCTGTTTGGCGACATCTTGAGCGACCTGGGTCCCGCCACCACCGGCACGATTGGCCTGGCCCCGTCGGCCAACCTCAACCCCGAACGAACCTTCCCCAGTCTGTTCGAGCCTGTGCACGGCTCGGCCCCGGACATTTACGGCAAGAACATTGCCAACCCGATTGCCATGATCTGGTCGGGCGCACTGATGCTGGACTTCCTCACCCAGGGCCAGGGCGCGGGCAGGTTGGCGCACGATGCCATCGTGGGCGCCATCGAAGAGACGATCAAGAGCGGGCCACGCACGCCGGACCTGGGCGGCACGGCCAGCACCACACAGGTGGGCGAGGCGATTGCGGCGCGGGTCGCGCAGGGCTGAAGCGCCGGTTACTCCTGAAACCATAGCTGCTTGCGCTTGATGGATAAGCGCTAGCGGCTGATTTCATCAAATAAACAGACGCCATCCAACCCTCAGCCACCACCGGGTGGCACCCTGAACTGGGCTGTGATGTGCGCCTGCGCGCGCTCCGACGCTGCGACAGCACGCTCGACCCAGCGCCGCAGCCATGATCCAAGGCGCACGCGCCCTGCGGAGTGCGCGGCCGACGGCGGCTTTGCGGTGACGAGTTGTTCAGGGGGCTTGTGTTGCGCGGTGTGCGAGTTCATGGCGACGGATGCTCGCCAACGGCTTACCATCTGTAAAGTTGAATTCAATGATGATTCACTTCACAAAACCTGATGCGTAACCTCAACCTCGACCAGCTGCAGACCCTGATCGCCATCGCCGACCTGGGCACCTTTGCCGCCGCCGCACAGGCGCTGCACCTGGCGCCACCCACGGTCAGCATGCACATCAAGGAACTGGAGTCGCGCCTGGACGCTGCGCTGTTGGTGCGCGGCCGCCGCCAGGCCGACCTGACGCCTGCGGGCGAGGTGTTGGTGCGCGAGGGCCGCCAGCTACTGCTGGCCAGCGACGACCTGGTGGAACGTGTGCGCCGCCACGCCTCGGGGCGCGAGGGCATCGTGCGGGTAGGCGTCTCTGCGGGCGTCAGCACCCGGCTGCTGCCGCGCATGCTGGAGGCGCTGGCAGCGCGCAGCCCCGGTGTGGAAATACGCCTGGAGGCCGTGGGCTCGGCCGAGTCGATGCAGCGGCTCAAGGCCGGCACGCTGGACATCGCCATCATCGCCAGCCCCCAACCGCCACTGGCCGAAGTGAAACAAACGCCCTGGCGCAACGACCCCATGGTGGCGCTGCTGCCCGCCACCTGGGACGCTCCCGGCCAGGTCGGCCCCGACTGGCTGGCCAGCCGCCGCTGGGCATCGTTTGCGCCCGCCACGCAGATGCACGGGCTGATTGCCAACTGGTTTGGTCAGGCGGGCCACCACCCGCGCCCTTTTCTGGCGCTGAGCTACCCCGGCGCGCTCAAAAGCCTGGCGGTGGCCAGTCAGTGCGCCGCGCTGCTACCGATGGAGGAGGTGGAGGACCTGCAGGGCACGCCCAACGTACAGATCCGCCCCCTGCAGCCACCGCTGATGCGCCCCATGGCCGTGGCGCACCGCCACATGCCACCGCCCTCGCCTGCGGTGGAGGGCGTGCTGCAGCTGCTGGCCGAATTTGCGGACTTCGCGGAGTGATGGCTGTGCGCCGCCGCTCGCCATCACACGGGCGGTAAGCCCGAAGTGCCTGGGGCACGCCGCGCCGCGAACCGCCGCAGGTAGGGCTGCACGAACAAATACAGCCCCGTCAACAGCAGCAGCGCCAGCGGTGGCAGAGGTGCATACGTGACCCAATCCGGCGGGTTTCCCAGGACCTGCGCGCGGACTACAAAATTGGCGATGACGGTCAGCGTGAATGCCATCGACACCCAGCGATGAAAGCGCCGGATGCCCACACCGGCACTCATTTCGCATCTCCGGCGAGCTGAATCATCTTCCAGCCGTTGCCCGCCGGGTCCCGAAAACCCGCATCCACGTTGCCATACCGGTCCACGGGCTCCTGCGTGAACTCCACGCCCAGGTCGCGCAGCCGGGCATACGCGGCGCGGCAATCAGCCACGTGCAGCACCAGTGGCGCCATGGCGCCCTTGGCGACCATGGCGCGCAGCGTCTGCGCCGTGGCCTCGTCGTGGATGGGCGGGCCGGGCTTGAACAGCCCCAACTGAAAGCCCGGCTGCTCAGGGTGCTGCACCGTCAGCCAGCGGTAGGGGCCATTGCGCACGTCCGTGTGCACCTGAAACCCGAGTTTGCCCACATAGAACGCGAACGCTTCGTCCTGGTCGTCCACATACACACCCACCACACCAATGCCCTGGTTCCTCGTCATCAGATCTCCTTGGTTGCTAAGAGCCTGTTCAAGGTCTTTTTGGAAATCGCATTGGAGTGCAATCGGGATGAGTGGATGCTTCGGATGCGCCGCATGGGCTCATGCCCATGCAAGCAGCCGGGGCGTCCAATCGCCCGATTTCACTCCAACCCTTCGGGCAAGTGCCTTGCCGGGCGGTCTGCGGCGTTGCGGCGCTTGTTGATAGCCAAGCTATCAACTGCACCCCGCGCCTTTCACCCCATCCCGGCAAGGTACTTGTGCGACTCCAAAAAGACCTTGAACAGGCTCTAGGACGGATTTGTACCTTCGGCCTGGCGGCGGCGCTTCTCCAAAACTGCTGTGGTGAGGTCGGGGCGCTGTGCGGCTTTCAATACACAGGCGGGCACTTGGTCCAGGGGCGTGGCGGTAGCCTGGGCGTCCCGCCGCACCGCACTGGGGCTCTGCCCCGTGATGTCGCGAAAGATGCGCCCGAAGGTGCCCAGGCTCTCCCAGCCAGTGGCAAACGCAATCTCGGTGATGGGCAGATCTGTATCGCGCAGCAGCGTAACGGCCTGCTCGATGCGGCGGGTCAGCAGGTAGCGGTGGGGCGGAATGCCAAACGCCTGCCGGAACGAGCGGGCGAAGTGCGCTTCCGACACCCCACTGACCTCGGCCAGCCGCTGCACCGGCCAGGCCTCGTGCGACGCAGCGTCCATGCGGTCCTTGGCGCGCAGCAAACGGCGCAACAGGGCCGGGTCCTGCGGCGCAATAGCCGCACCCGACGTCTGTTTGGACGGCGCGGCGGGCGCGCTGGAGGGCAATGGGTGCGGGCGCTCAGAGGGCATGCGCGAAGCATATCGCCTTGGGTCTGGCGACCCGCCCTATTTTCCCGGGCATGGATCGCGGCTGACACCCGCACTCGGGGTCGCTTTTCAGGCTACCCGCACATCGCCAAAGACTTCGAGCGCCTGGCCGTTCAGCGCCCGCAGCGTATCGGCAGGGTCCACCGCCTCGCCCAAGGCCAGTGCACCGCTGCGCTGGTACGCCGGGGCCATCAGGCGCTGCGCGGCCTCCAGCACCAGAGGCGCCGTCACGGCATAGATGTCCTGGCCGCGCACACCGGCCGTCCGCACCACGCCGTTTTGCACCAGCCGCACCACCAGCTCAAAACGCTGGGCCGACCGGCCGCTGCCATCCACCGCCGTGGGCGGCGGGGTGCTGGCATCGCGGATGTCGGCCAGGGCCGAGCGGTTGATGAGCGAGCGGATGGTGTCGGCCTGCAGGTGGTGCGCCAGGGTGATGGTTTCGCTGAACGGCAGTTCCACCATCGCATAGGTCGCCAGGGGCGCGGCAAAGGTCCAGTCCGGCACATCGGCCGAGGGCACCAGCGGCACCAGGCGCCCGCCCTGCACGACCTGGCGCGGTGCCTTGTTGCGCTCGCCCGTTAGGCGCGTGCCTTCGGTGGGCCACCAGCGGTCCAACCCCATGGCCACGGTGATCTCGTCAATGGGGCCGGGAGCGGCGAGCGCACTGGCCAGCAGATCGGCCAGGCCGCCGTAGAAACCTGCGGCGGGAATCACCACGCGCCCGGCAGCGACGGCAGGCTGCTGCATATCGGCAAAGGTGGCCTGGGCGCTGGGCTGCTCTGCAGTGACGTCGATGTAGTGGCAACCGGCGCGCAGTGCGGCCTGCGCCACCGGGGGCGCAGTGTCCATGAACGGCCCCGCGCAATGGATGACCACGCCACAACCGGCAAAGGCCTGAACGAGTGCAGCCGGGTCGTCCAACTCCGCCGCGCGGCACTCCACGCCCGATGGAAACAGCGCAACCAGCCGGGCGGCGTTACGCCCAACCGCCACCACGCGCAGGCCGCGCCGCAGGGCCTCTTGCACCACGAACTGGCCAGTGTGGCCGGTGGCGCCGTACACAGCAATGGAAGAAACGGAGGATGTCATGGGCAGCCTTTCGAGGATGAAATAAGGGATGAAAATTAACGATACAGACCTGTCTGTTCTTTTAAGATTACAGACAGGTCTGTAGCATGTCAAGTATGACTGCACATTCTTTTCCCGGCATCGCCCTGAAAACCTCACCGGGCGCCCGCCCCACGCCCGCGTCACGGCGCGCGGCCAAGGCCCCCACGGAGCCCGTGCAGGATGTGCGCGAGCGCATCCTCGACACGGCATCGAGCCTGTTCTACCAACGCGGCGTGCGCGCCGTGGGGGTGGACCTGGTGGTGGCCGAAGCGGCCGTGGCCAAGACCAGCCTGTACCGCTACTTCCCCACCAAGGACGACCTCATCGTGGCGTTTCTGGAGCGTGAAGACGTGGACTTCTGGGGCCTGTGGGATGCGGTGGCGGCGCAGCATGCCGAGGACCCCGCAGGCGAATTGCAGGCCCACATGCAGTGGATTGGCGAACGGCTGGGGCGCTCCAACTACCGAGGCTGTCCTCAGATCAACGTGGCGGCCGAATTTGCCGAGCAGGACCACCCGGCCCGCCAAGTGGCGCAGCAGCACATGGTGACGCTGCGCAGCCGCCTGTACGGCATTGCCCAGCGGCTGGGCGTGCCCCAGCCCGAGCAGCTGGCCGCCCAGCTGGCCGTGCTCATCAATGGGGCGTTCGTGAGTTCGGGCCTGCTCAGCGGCGACGAAGCGACGCCCGTGCTGCAGGCAGCGGTACAGGCCTTGCTGGCAGGTGCCCAGGCTGACAGGGCCTAGCAGAGCAACGGGAACAACGTCCCCTTCAGAAACAAAAAGGCCCTCGCAGTGAACGAGGGCCTTTTCTTTTTCGGCTGCGCGGCGGTTCGCTTGGATTGCGCCACGGCCTTGGTGTCAGCTCCCAGCCACCTTCATCCGGTTGACCAGAATCGAGCCCACCGTCTTGGCCCCGTAGTTGTAGGCATCGGCGCCCACGGCCTCGATGCCCTTGAGCATGTCTTTCAGGTTGCCCGCAATGGTGATCTCGTGCACGGGGTAAGCGATCTTGCCGTTCTCGACCCAGAAGCCGCTCGCACCACGCGAGTAGTCGCCCGTCACGTAGTTGACGCCCTGCCCCATCAGCTCGACCACAAACAGGCCCGTGCCCAGCTTTTGCAGCATGGCGTCGAGGTTGTCGCTGGCTTGCGTGAGGCGCGAGGTCATCAGCAGGTTGTGCGAGCCACCGGCATTGCCTGTGGTCTTCATGCCCAGCTTGCGGGCCGAGTAACTGGAGAGGAAGTACCCCTCCACCCGCCCGCCCTTGACCACCTTGCGCGGCGCCACGCGCACGCCTTCTTCGTCAAACGGCGAGCTGCCTTTGCCGCCCAGGATGAAGGGGTCTTCCAGGATGTCGATGTGCTTGGGGAAGACCATCTTGCCCAACGAATCGAGCAAAAAGCTGCTCTTGCGGTACAGCGAGCCGCCGCTGATGGCCTGCACAAAACCACCCAGCAGGCCTGCGGCCAGGGTCGATTCAAACAGCACGGGGCATTGGGTGGTGGGGATCTTGCGGCTGCCCAGACGGCTTAAGGCGCGCTGTGCGGCGTAGCGGCCCACGGCCTCGGGCGAGGCCAGGTCGGCCGCGTTGCGCATGGAGCTATACCAGGCATCGCGCTGCATCTCGGCGTTCTTGCCGGGCAGCGAGGCGATGGGCGCGACCGAGAAGCTGTGGCGCGAGCTGGCATAGCCACCGCGAAAGCCCCGCGTATGGGCGCTGAAGAAATGGCTTTGCTGGGCCGACACGCCCGCGCCTTCGCTGTTGGTGATGCGGCGGTGGGTCTTGAGCGCGGCGGCCTCGCAGGCCTTGGCGATTTCAGCGGCCTCTTCGCTCGTGATGGCCCAGGGGTGGAACAGGTCCAGGTCACGGTGCGTGTCTGCAGAGGCGATATCGTCGGCGTCAGGCAGACCGGCCACGGGGTCTTCGGCCGTGAAGCGGGCGATGTCGTAGGCCGCCTGCACGGTCTGCTCGATGGCCTTGTTGGAGAAGTCCGAGGTACTGGCATTGCCCCGGCGGTGGCCGATATAGACCGTCACGCCCAGCGACTTGTCGCGGTTGCGCTCCACGTTCTCCAGCTCGCCCTTGCGCACGCTGACCGACAGGCCACAACCCTCGGACGCCTCGGCGCCCGCATCGGTGGCACCGAGCTTTTTGGCATGGGCCAGGGCGCGGTCCACCAGGTCTTCAAAAAACGGGCGGCTGTAGCTGAAGCCGCTGTCAGGGGTGCGGGAGGTGGCAGACGCGGGCGCAGCGGCAGCCGCGCTTTGGGCGCGTGCGGCGCGGGTGGAGGGTTTATTCATAGCGGCAGCTATGATACTTGCCGCTGTGGCGCGCTCTGCGCCACTTGTTTTTTGCCCCCACCACCCATGTCACGCAAACCCAAAAAAGGCTACTTTGTGCGAGGCCAGTTCGTTGCCGAAGGCAGCGAACTGGACATTCAGCTCAAGGCCGAACTCAAAGGCACGCCCGATGCCAGCCGCACCGATCTCAAACGCGAGAGCGACGAACTGCAGGACCTGGGCAAGGAGCTTTTGAATCTGCGCGCCGACCTGTTCGACGCCGTGGGCCTGCCCGACAAACTGGTGGATGCGCTGGCCGAGGCCAAACGCATCACCAACTTTGAAGGCAAGCGCCGCCAGATGCAGTACGTGGGCAAGCTCATGCGCAAGCTCGAACCCGAGCTGGTGCAGGCCGCCCGCCAGGCCCTGGAGGAGCAGCACAAGGGCTCGGCCACCGAAAAGCTGCAGCTGCACCTGGCCGAGCAATGGCGCGACCGCCTGATTGCCGATGACGACACACTGGCCGCCTGGATGGCCGACCACCCCACCACCGACACGCAGCAGCTGCGCGCGCTGATCCGCCAGGCCCGCAAGGATGCACAGCCTGCGGGCAAGGAGGCCAATGTCCAGGTCTCGCAAGGCCTGGCGCCCCGCAAGGGCCGCGCCTACCGCGAGCTGTTCCAGTTGGTGCGCGAGCACCTGGGTGGCACCGGCACGGCAGAAGCGAGCAATGCGGACGAGGCAAACGATGATGAGTGAAGCCCTGCACGACGCCGTCAAGATCGGCATCGTCTCCATCAGCGACCGCGCCAGCAGCGGTGTCTATGAAGACAAGGGCCTGCCCGCCCTGCAGGACTGGCTGACGCGTGCGCTGCACAACCCCATCACCTTCGAGTCGCGCCTGATCCCCGACGAGCAGGACGGCATCAGCGCCACGCTGATTGAGCTGGTCAACGCAGGCTGTTGCCTGGTGCTGACCACCGGCGGTACCGGCCCTGCCTTGCGCGACGTGACGCCCGAGGCCACGCTGGCCGTGGCGCACAAGGAGATGCCGGGCTTTGGCGAGCAGATGCGCCAGATCAGCCTGAAATTTGTGCCCACCGCCATCCTGTCGCGCCAAGTGGCCGTGGTGCGCGACCAGAGCCTGATCATCAACCTGCCCGGCCAACCCAAGGCGATTGCCGAGACGCTGGAGGGCCTGAAAGACGCCGACGGCAAGCAGATGGTGCCGGGCATCTTTGCCGCCGTGCCGTACTGCGTGGACCTGATCGGCGGGCCGTACATGGAAACACGCGACGAGGTCTGCAAGGCGTTCCGGCCCAAGAACGCGGTGCGGGCCAAGACCACGACCGTCTGAACCTCCCGTACCGTCTGCGGGCCAGCGCTGGCCCACAGGCTGAAGCTTCCCACCATCGCCCAGTACACCGACGATGAAGAACCTTGCCTTCGCCCTCCCCCATCTGCTGTTGGTCGCCCTGGCGCTGTGGATGTATGTACGCATCCGCGCCATGAAGCAGCGCCAGGATGCGCTGGTGAAAGACCTCAAGGGCCGGCACTACTGGCGCATCAACCTGGCCCGCCCTGCTTTTTTTGGCCGGTGGATACGGCTCATGGCCTTCGAAGCCAAGGGTGTGCTCATCGACGACGGAGAGGTGTTCCGCATCCGGGGGCACTGGGCCAAAACCGGTAAGGCATTCGAGTCGGTGGTGCCCAAACAAGGGCTGAAGGTCGAGTGGCTGGGCAACCCATCCATCAGGACAGGCAACATCCACTGGGCTCGGCTGGACACGCCCAAGGGCCAGGTGCTGTTCACCGCCGATACCGGCTGGAGCGCAGGGCCATCGCGCGAGGCCCTGTGCGACATCTTCCGCTCGGCGTTCCCTGACTACCCGCTGGACGAGGAGAACACCCACGATTTCGCGCTGGAGAAGAACCCCCGCAGCCTGGGCGCGACAGCGGTGTTTCTGGGCCTGATGCTGTTTGCGCTGCTCGACAGTTTTGTGTTCTCTAGCTACGAGCTGACGGATGCGCAGATCTTCAGCATCCTGCGCTCGCCGCTGACCTGGCTGGGAGCATCGGTGGGCCTCGCGGCTTTGGTGGCACTGTGTTACCGGTTCTTCGCCGCCGGGCGCATCCCCGCGCGGGAATCGCTGGCGCTGGCCCTGATGCTGAGTGCGATGTCGGCAGCGGCTGCCCTGCCCGTGCTCAAGCGCGTGGACCAAATGCTGGCAGGCTCGGTGTCAGAAGACCACGCGTACCGCCTGTCGGGCACCTACCGCTTTGAACCCATCGACACCACGCGGGGCCTGCCGCCACTGAAGTTTCCGCGCATGCAGGACTATTGGCAGCAATGGCCCGATGGCAGCGAACACCGCATTCCGTTGATGCACGGGCCGCTGGGGTTGTGGCAACTGGACCACGCAAAGTTTGACCCACCCATCGTGGCGTTCTACGAAAAGAACAGCGGCAAGCCCGGAAAGCGCTGAGCCCAAACGCTGAGCCCGCAGTGCCCGGGAGCAACGGCTGGGAAGCCTACTTGCCCACCAGTTCGTTGAACTTGCCCGCCTCGAACTGCTCCTTGAGTGCCGCATCACACGGCACGCAGTCCTTGGCCTGCTGGTTGGCGGCCGAGAGCTTTTCGATCGCCTGCCACAGCAGTGCAATCTGGTGCTCTTGCGACGAGGCGTTGTCGATCAACCCCCGCATGGCCTGGGAGAGCGGATCATCCTCCTGCGTGATGCCATAGGCCGTGAACTTGCGCGACGGCTGGGGCTCGGTCACGTCGGCGCTCTGGCCTTCTTTGGACGGGATGATGCGCGCCGGAATGCCCACGGCCGTGGCGCCAGCGGGCACGGGTTTGATGACCACCGCGTTGGAGCCAATCTTGGCACCATCGCCCACTTCAAAACCACCCAGCACCTTGGCGCCCGCGCTCACGACCACATCTTTGCCCAGCGTGGGGTGGCGCTTGGTGCCCTTGTAGAGCGAGGTGCCGCCCAGGGTCACGCCCTGGTAGATGGTGCAGCCGTCGCCGATCTCAGCCGTCTCGCCCACCACCACGCCCATGGCATGGTCGAAGAACACGCGCTCGCCAATCTTGGCGCCAGGGTGGATCTCGATGCCCGTGAACCAGCGCGCGAAGTGCGAGATGAAGCGCCCGAGCCACTTCAGGCCGTGGTGCCAGCACCAATGCGCGGGCCGGTGCAGCCAGATCGCGTGCAGGCCCGGATAACAGGTGATCACCTCCCACGTGCTGCGCGCGGCAGGATCGCGGTCGAGGATGCACTGGATATCGGAGCGCAGGCGGGCGAACATCGTTGTTATGGTTATGTGTTTATGGGCTGCACAGTCTATCGTTTTGACTGGCTCGCCTCGATCATGGCTTTGGCGACACCTCGAAGGATGTGGATTTCTTCAGGGCTGAGCTGCGCGCGGTTGAAAAGCTGGTTAAGGCGGGGCATGAGCTTTTTGGGCGCGGCGGGGTCCAGAAAGCCGATGGACGTGAGCGCCTGCTCCCAGTGGCCCAGCATGCCCGCCACCTGGGCCGCATCGGCCACCGCGCGCGCCGGGGTGGCATCCTGCACCGCAAAGCCACCCAGCGCCATGCGCCATTCGTAGGCGACCACCTGGATGGCCGCACCCAGGTTGAGCGAGCCAAAGCCTGGATTGGTGGGAATCGACAGCGCCACGTGGCAGCGGTACACGTCCTCGTTGGTCATGCCAAACCGCTCGGAGCCGAAGAGAAAGGCCACACCGGCCTGCGGTGCTGCGCCAGGGTCTGCGAGGGGGGCTTCACCTGGGTTTTGAGCATTTTTGGCCTCTAGCGCCAGTGAATCATGCGTGAGTAGCTCACTTTTTAATAGCGCTTCAAAGTGTGCACGCGGCGCGGCCGTGGGGGGCCCAAAGTCGCGCGGCGTCATGGCAGTGGCGCACAGGTGGCTCATGCCGTCCAGTGCTTCGTCCAGCGTGGCGACGATGCGCGCGTTGTTCAGCACATCGAGGGCACCGCTGGAGCGCTGGATGGTTTCCTCGCGCCGCAGCACATTGGCCCAGCGCGGGGCAACCAGCACCAGGTCGTCAAACCCCATGGTTTTCATGGCGCGGGCGGCGGCGCCCACGTTACCGGCGTGGCTGGTGTTGATCAGGACAAAACGGGTCTTCATGGACGGGATGAACGGGAGGGGAAAAACGGCCGGTTAGGCGAAAAAGGGGCACTGCGGGTAAAATCCCGCCCTCTATTGTCGCCGCCCGCATCGCCGGGACGGGCCCGACCTCCTCGCTCATCCTGATACGCAGACGCCCGTGCCACCATGGCCGCGCCCTGCCAACCACCACAATTTATGTCGTCCAATCTGCACCCCATGCTCAACGTGGCCATCAAGGCCGCACGCGCCGCCGGCGCCATCATCAACCGCGCGGCCCTGGACGTGGAATCGGTGCGGATCTCGCAAAAGCAGATCAACGACTTTGTGACCGAAGTGGACCACGCGTCCGAGAAGATCATCATCGAGACGCTGCTGACGGCCTACCCCGGCCACGGCATCCTGGCCGAAGAGTCGGGCAGCGAATACGGCGCCAAGGATTCGGAGTTCGTCTGGATCATTGACCCGCTGGACGGCACCACCAACTTCATCCACGGATTTCCCGTTTATTGCGTCAGCATTGCGCTGGCCGTGCGCGGCAAGGTCGAGCAGGCCGTCATCTATGACCCCTCGCGCAACGACCTGTTCACCGCCACCAAGGGCCGCGGCGCCTACCTGAACGAGCGCCGCATCCGCGTGAGCAAGCGCACCCAGCTCAAGGACTGCCTGATCTCCACGGGCTTCCCCTTCCGCCCAGGCGACAACTTCAAGAGCTACCTGAACATGATGGCCGACGTGATGCAGCGCACCGCCGGCCTGCGCCGCCCCGGCGCTGCCGCGCTGGACCTGGCCTATGTGGCTGCGGGCTTTACCGATGGTTTCTTCGAAACCGGTCTGTCGATCTGGGACGTGGCCGCTGGCTCGCTGCTGGTGACCGAGGCCGGTGGCCTGGTGGGCAACTTCACGGGCGAGGCCGACTTTCTGGAGCAGCGCGAGTGCCTTGCCGGCAGCCCCCGCATCTATGGCCAGCTGGTGCCGATCCTGAGCAAATACAGCAAGTTTGCGAGCGCTGGCGACAAGGCGGCAGTGCGCCAGGCGGCTGCGACAGACGCACCTGCCACCGGCAGCCAGGACGACACTGACGAAGGCACGGACGCAGCGGAACCAACCAACCCGCAGGCCGACGCCGCCAAGGGCGAAGACGCGCCGTTCTAATTTTCCATGACCTCGCCCCATGGGGCGAGGCATTCAGGCCGGGTCGGGGTACTTCTGGGCGATGCGGCGGAAGTCTTCCGCAATGTCTACAAACGCATCCACCATGTCGGGGTCAAAGTGCGTGCCCTTGCCCCGCACGATGGTGCTGCAGGCCTGGTCGTGCGAAAACGCGGGCTTGTACACGCGTTTGCTGATCAATGCGTCGTACACATCGGCCACCGCCATCAGGCGCGCCGACACCGGAATGGCATCGCCCGCCAGACCCTGCGGGTAGCCCGAGCCGTCCCACTTTTCCTGGTGGCTGTAAGCGATCTCCTTGGACACGCTCAAAAACGCCACGCGCATGCCCAGCCGTCGCTCGGCCTCGTCAATGGCGTTGCGGCCCAGCGTGGTGTGGGTCTTCATGACCTCGAACTCTTCCACCGTGAGCTTGCCGGGCTTGAGCAGGATGCGGTCGGGGATGCCGATCTTGCCGATGTCGTGCAACGGGGCCGACTTGTACAGCAACTCGATCATCCGGTCATTCAGCACAGGCTCAAAACGCGGGTTGTGGCGCAGCCGCTCGGCCAGCGTCTTCACATACAGCTGGGTGCGGCGGATGTGGTTGCCGGTTTCGTTGTCGCGCGTTTCAGCCAATGAGGTCATGGCCATGATGGTCACGTCCTGGATGGCCTGCACCTCCAGCGTGCGCATGGCGACCTCGCGCTCCAGGTAGGCGCTTTTGTCACGCAGGAAGTCGGCCGTGGCCTTGAGCGCCAGGTGCGTATTCACCCGCGCCAGCAGGATGGGCGGGCTGATGGGCTTGGTGATGTAGTCCACGGCCCCCAGAGCCAGGCCCATGCGCTCGTCGTCGGTGTCGGAACGCGCCGTGAGAAAAATCACCGGGATGTCGCGCGTGGCCGGCACATCCTTGAGGCGGCGACAGACCTCGTAGCCATCCACCTCGGGCATCATGATGTCCAGAAGGATCAGGTCGGGCGGCGCGGCTGACTGCGCAATCTTGAGCGCCTTCTCGCCATGGTTGGCCACCTTGACCAGGTAGTGCTCGCGCAACAGGCTACCCATGAGAGTGAGGTTCTCGGGCGTGTCGTCCACCACGAGCACCGTGGCAATCGGCTTGTCAACCAGGGTCGCGGGGCTGGAGGCAAAAGGCGCGTTGTCCATGCAATGTCCTGGTAAGTGCCGTTCAGGGGGTTTCGAGGGCTGGGGATTCTGGGCCTGGCACCGCAGCCATGGCCTCCAGCGCCTGCTCGAAATCAAAATTCAGGGTGTGCTTCTCAACGGCCTGGAAGGCGCTGCCCAGCGCCGCCTTGAGCACCACCCCATTGTGTTGGAAAAATTCAGTGGCTGCTGGGTCGTCCTGCTCCAGCAGGTGGCGCAAATGCTGCTCCGCCTGGGTCGGCGTAGAGCCTGGCCCCGGTGCCGCTGCAGCCGCCGCTGGCCCTGGTACAGGTGTCACGCTCGCCTGCGCCGCCTGCAGCGCCCAATCCTGCAGGCCCAGCAACAGGGGCTGCAGCGCCCCCCGCAGTTCGGCCAACAACGGCACGATGGCCTCGTTGCCATGGTGAAAGCGCAGGGCATGCTCCAGCGCCTGGGCGTGGTCCGACACGGCCTGCGCGCCAATGTTGGCCGCCACCGAACGCAGCGTGTGGGCCAGGCGCTCGGCCAGCGCCACATCGTGCACCGCCAGCGCCTGCTGCAGCTCTGCGAGCACCGGGGCCTGCCCCTGCGCAAATCGGCGCAGCATCTCCGCGTACAACCCCGGCTTGCCCAGTGCACGCTGAAGACCCAGTTGGGTGTCCAGCCCCGGCAGATCAGGGACACTCACCGATGCCCCCCCAACCGCAGGAGCGCTGGCGGGTGCCACAGATGCCTCCACAGGGAAGGCGCTGCTGCGCGCGGGCACTGCCGCAGCGCCCACCCCCTGGCGCGGGCGGATCCAGCGGGACAACGCCGCCCACAGGGCCGCAGGCTCAATGGGCTTGGCGACGTGGTCGTTCATGCCGGCCCCAAAGCAGCGCTGGCGATCAGCCTCCATGGCATTGGCCGTCATGGCGATGATGGGCAGCTGCACATGGCGCGGGTTGCTGCGCAGCAGGCGGGTGGCGGTCTCGCCATCCATGACGGGCATCTGCATGTCCATGAGAACGGCGTCGTAGTGCTTGCGCTCAATGCGGTCGATGGCGATCTGCCCGTTCTCGGCCACATCCACGGCAAAGCCCGCATCCAGCAGCAGCTCCATGGCGACCATCTGGTTGAGTTCGTTGTCCTCCACCAGCAGCACGCTGGCGCCACGGATGTCCAAGGGCAGCTCATCGGCTGCGGGCGCGGGAGTGACCGTGCGGTGCCCCTCCGTGCCCGATGCCTCCAGCGGCTGCATCAGGGTGTCGAACAGCAACGAGGCATTGACGGGCTTGATGAGCACGGCTTCGATGCCCTGCGCACGGGCAGCCCGCATCACGTCCTCGCGGCCATAGGCCGTGACCATGAGCATCTGCGGCACCTTGGGCATGCCCAGGCTGCGGATATGGCCCGCCAGCTCCACGCCGTCCATGCCCGGCATATGCCAGTCCAGCAGCAACAGGCCAAACGGCTGGTGCTGGGCCATGGATTCGCGCAGCCGGTCCAGCGCCTCCAGGCCAGAATGCGCCTGCTCCACCACAAAACCCATCGCCAGCAGCATGTCGGACAGCACGGTGGCCGCAGTATGGTTGTCGTCCACCACCAGCACTCTGGTGCCCCGCAGATCGGGTGGAGGCAGCAGAACCCGTGCCGGAGCGCCACGCTCCAGCGGCACCGACACCCAGAAGGTGGAACCTTGGCCAAAGCGGCTCTCCACCCCCACTTCTCCGCCCATCAGCTCCGCCAAGCTCTTGCAGATCGCCAGGCCCAGGCCCGTACCACCGTAGCGGCGTGTGGTCGAGGTGTCCGCCTGCTGAAAGCTCTGGAACAGGCGCCCCATTTGCTCCTCGGTCAGCCCTATGCCGGTGTCACGCACCTCAAAACGCAGCCGGACCTGGCTCCCCGCAGCCTCCAGCAGCCGCACGGCAATGCTGATCTCGCCGGATTCGGTGAACTTGATGGCGTTGTTGGCGTAGTTGATGAGAATCTGGCCCAGGCGCAGCGCATCGCCCACGAGGTTGGGGGGCACGTCGCTGGCCACATCGCAGACCAGCTCCAGGCCCTTGGCACCGGCCTTATAGCCCACCACGTCAGATACGCTCTCCAGCATGCGGTCCAGCAAGAATGGCTGGCGCTCCACCACCAGCTTGCCCGCCTCGATCTTGGAGAAGTCCAGGATGTCGTTGATGACCCCCAGCAGGTGCTGGCCTGCCTGCTGGATCTTGCTCACATAGTCGTGCTGGCGCGGAGAAAGGCCCGACTTGAGCGCCAGGTGAGACATGCCGATGATCGCGTTCATGGGCGTGCGGATCTCGTGGCTCATGTTGGCCAGAAAGTTGGACTTGAGCGCGGTGGACTCCTCGGCCAGCTCCTTCGCGCGGCGCAGTTCCTCCTCCGCGCGCTGGCGGTCGGTGATGTCCACAAACGTGCCGATGGAGCCACCCGCCGTGCCGTCAGGGCGCGCAAAGCCGTGCAACCAGAACAACGTGTGGTGCAGCTCGCCGTCGGCATAGGGCAGATCGACCTCGCGGTGGACCTTGCGCTCGCCCTCCATGGCTTGCACCGCGTCCTGCTCAAAGCGCGTGCGGGTCTCCTGCGGCAGATAGTCCAGGTCCATCACCGTCTTGCCGATCAGCGCTTCGCGCGACACGCCAAAGGCCTGCTCGTAGGCGCGGTTCACGCCGATGTAACGCCCGTCCGCGCCCTTGTAGAACAGGGGTACCGGAATGGCGTCAATCAACGCCTGCTGAAAATCGAGCTGCCCGGCCACCTGCTCCTCCAGGAGCTTCTGGTCGTGGATATCCACATTGACGCCCACCACCCGCACAGGCTGGCCTTGGGCATCACGGAAAATGCGCGCCGCCTCCAGAAACCAGCGCACCTCGCCATCAGGACGCACGATGCGCCAGGAATCACGCAAGTAGTCTTCGGGGCCTGCAAGGCAACTGTCGAAATAGGCGCTCGCCTGGTCGCGATCTTCTGGATGCAAGCAGTTGAGCCAGAAGTCGCGGCCATCGGGCTGGGTTCCGGACGGCAGGCCCATCATCAGCGCCAGCTTGTCCGACCAGAGAATCTCGCCCGTGACCAGGCTCAAGTCAAACACCCCGATCTTGCCCGCCTCCTGCGCCAGCTCCAGGCGCTCCTGGGCTTGCTGGATCACACGCTCGGCGCGCCGCTGCTCGCTGGCATCTTCAATGACCCAGATCGAGGCGGAGCCAAAGTCGTCCATCTTGACGCTGCGGCCCGCCAGGCGCGCCTCAAACTGGCTGCCATCAAGCCGGTACAGGGTAGCGGTCTCGCGCAAGGCCTGGCCCGAGGCCAGTGCGGGCGTGACGCGGGCGGTGAACAAGTCGGCCCGGCCCGCCCCACCGAACAGCACCGACACCCCCAGGCCCAGCAGCTGCGAGGCCGTGCCGCCCATGAGGTCTACAAACGCCGGGTTGAACTGGCGGAACTGCCCGTCGCACACCAGCACGATAGGCGGCGCGTTGTCAAAAATGGCGGTCTGCTGCTCCAGCAGTTCGTTGAGCAGGCGCTCGCGGCGCTCCAGCTCTTTTTGCGACTGGATGCGCTCGGAAACGTCCTCGTGCAGGCCCACGATGCCGATGCGCTTGCCCCGCTCGTCAAACACAGGCGACAGCGTGGCCTCGTCGTGGTAAGTGCTCCCGTCCTTGCGCAGGTTGATGAACTGGCCTTGCCAGGACTTGCCCGACAGCAGGGCCGACCACATGAGCTGGTAAGTCTGCGCGGGCGTCTGCCCGCTGGCCACCACCGAGGGCTTTTTGCCACGCACCTCGTCCAGCGAATACCCGGTGTTGCGCTCGTACTGGGGATTGACCCAGTCAATACGGCCATCGCCGTCGGTGATCACCACCGCCACGGGGCTGCTCTCCAACGCCGTGCCCAGCACCCGAAAACGCTCCAGCGCACTGGCCACTCGGGCCCGGCTGCGCAGCAAGTCCAGCAGCAGCAGGCCCAGCAGACACAGCAGCACAAAAGTCACGGCTCCGATGCGCACGCGCTGCGCCGACGGCATCAAGGCGCTGATGTCGTCCAGCGCCACCAGCTGCCACTGGCCGCCCGGGTCGGGCCAGTCAACGGTCCGGCGTTCGACCGCATGGGTCACACCGTTGATCTGGACCTCGCCGGCATCGGCGGCAAAGGGCAATGCCGAAGCCACACCATTGTCAAAGTGGCGGCCGAATTGGCGTGTGGCGCGGATGGCATCGATGCGCGCCTGCGTAAGCGGCGGCGCCACCGCAAACTGCCAATCGGTCCGGGTGGCGGCAAATGCCACGCCCTGCGGGGACAGCAGCACCATGGGCAGGCCCACACGCTTGAGGAGCAGGTCCACCGGCTCAAAACCCACCTTGAACATCACCACACCAATGATGGTGCTCGATGGTGTGTCGCTTTCGTACAGCGGGGCCGCGTAGTACAGCCCGCGCTCCTGGGTGTTGCTGCCGATGGCAGCGTACACGCTGGTGGCCCCCCGAATGGCCTGCTGAAAATAGGGGCGGAAGGCAAGGTTCAGTCCCGTGGACCGCTCGCCAGGGGTCTCGTGCGCCACCACGGTGCCGTCTGCGGACATCACATACACGCCTTGCACCAGAAAGCGCCCACGGGCCACGGCCAAGCGGGACAGCGCCTCTGGATGGTCGGGGGGCAACCGGCCCAGGGCCATGTCTTTGAGCAGTGGCTCGCTCAGGCCCATCAGCGACACCGCCCCCAGCATGGTGCCGCCCGTGATCTGTGCCTGCAGGGTGTCTGCCGTCTGGAGCAACAAGCGTGAGCGCTCGGTCGCTCGCTCGCTGGCACGCCAGTGCTGTACGCCCTGCACCGCCAGCACGGCGCCAAGCAGTGCCAATGCTGCAACCAGCAGCAGGCCACGGACGCCGGGTGTCTTGCGGTCCAGAAGCTTGTCAAACCACATGCCTATGCCCTTGCCACGCAGGCCCAGGAGCCCATGAACGCAACGTCAGCCTGCGGGATACAGCAATGCATCGATAGCCTCCGCCGGTCCGGGCCTTCCAAACAGATACCCCTGGAACCCCTCGCACCCATGCAGCCTCAGGAACGATAACTGCCCCGTCGTCTCCACCCCCTCCGCCACCACCTCCAGGTCCAGGCTCTTGGCCAGTGCCAGGATCGTCCGCACGATCGCCGCGTCGTTCG
>NZ_JAPCKI010000021.1 GCF_028680575.1 Acidovorax benzenivorans
GTTCTGTACTCGTAGCTATGCGCAGATTCCCTTTAACAGGCCGCTGCATCCGACCGCCTGCGGCGTCGGCTGAGCGGCGGCGTTGAGCGTCCGCTTTCATTTGCGGTGACCGGCTGCTCTTGGCCGACAGTACGCGGTCGGTAGCATCGCTTGGTTTGGCGCAATCGTTACGAAAACGTCAGAACTCTGAGTAGTCGATTTCGCGGTCCACCAACCCGTCTACCGCCCCCGCACCCCTCGCCCCCTCCGCGCACCCCCCGCCACCTGACAAGCCCTCCGATACGCCCGCAGCGTCACTTCCGCACGTTGCATTACCGTGTCTTCCACCGTGGCCGCCCCTCCGGCCAGCTCATCAGCCTGCGCCTGCAGCAACTCCGCCGGGCTCATGCCCGAGGCCTCGCCCGTCAACAGCGCAATCCCCTCGCTCACGTGCCCCATGGTGTAGACGTGGAACAGCCCGCGCTGCACCGCGTCCAGCACGCTGCGGTCCAGCATCAGATGGCGCTGGTTGCGGGCGGGGATCAGCACGCCGTGGGTGCCGTCCAGTCCCGCCGTCGCGCAGGCGCGGAACCAGCCTTCGATCTTTTCATTGATGCCGCCCACGGGCAGCACCTCGCCGTGCTGGTTCAAAGCGCCCGTCACGGCAATGCCCTGGCGCAGGGGCAGGCCTGACAGGCTGGACAGCAGCGCGTACAGCTCGGCGCACGAGGCCGAGTCGCCTTCCACGCCGCTGTATTCCTGCTCGAATACGATGGAGGCGTTGAGTGCCAGCGGCGCCACGTGGCTGAACAGCGCGGTGAGGTAGCTGTGCAGGATGAGCACGCCCTTGTCATGGATGGGGCCGGACATATCGACCTCGCGCTCGATGTTGAGCAGGCCCTCTTGCCCGGCAAAGGTGCGCGCGGTGATGCGCACTGGAAAGCCAAACCGGTAGTCGCCCAGGTCGATCTGCGTCATGGCGTTGATCTGGCCGGTGATGGAGCCCTGCAGCGTGATCAGGCGCTCGCCCTCGGTGATGGACTCGTGCAGTTCTTCTTCGGGCTGGTTGTGGCGCAGGGTGCGGGCAGCCAGGGCGGCTTGCACGTCGGCGGCTTGCACCAGGGTGCCTGCGCGGGCCTGGCTCAGTGCGGCGCTTTCGATGGCGAGTGCTTCGGTGTGGGCAAAGCGCGCGCTTTGGCGGCCTTGGTCGTCGGCCTCGCGGTGTGATTGCTCCAGCAGCAGGGCCACGGCGTCGGCGGCAAAGTGGGGCAGGCCGCGCTTTTTGCAGCAATGCGCCACCAGGATGGCCGAGGACTGGTGGGTGCCGGGGGTGGCGATGAACCGGTCTGAAAAGTCCACCTTCACGCGAAAGCGGCGCGCGGCGTCGGGGTCGGCCTCTTGCAGGGCGTAGTACTCCTCCACCGAACCGATCAGCACGATCTTCACATCCACGTCCACCGGCTCGGGCTGCAGTGCCATGGCCCCGCCGGCCCCATGCGCTGGGCCACCGCCACTGCTGCCGTCTTCGATCTGCAGGCGCCCGCAGCGCAGAAAGCGGCGCAAGCGCGGCCACAGGCCCTCTTCGGCGGCCAGGTCGTGCAGGTGCAGCAGGATGAAGCCGCCATGCGCCTTGAGCAGGCTGCCCGCGTGGATGCTGGCGTGGTCGGCCTGCACGGTGTCTGCGTCGGCACCGTGTTCGATGCTGCCAAACAGGGTGCGTGCCGTGGGGTTGTCTTCGACCACCACGGGCGCACTGTTGCGGCCGTGGTTGTCCACCACCACGTTCACCTGGCAGCGCGCAAGCAGGTCGTCCAGTGCGTCCTTGCGGTCGTCTTCGGCGTCCGGACCTTGTTCGGTGTCGCCGGGCTCAAACAGGTCGATGTGGTCCAGCACGGTGCGCTCCACCTGGTCCAGCCATTGCGTGAGCTTGACGGCGTCCTTGATCTGCTTGCGCAGGCCTTGGCGGATGTCGTGCAGCGCGTGCTCCAGCAGTGGCTTGACGGTCTGGCGACGCAGGGCGGCCAGGGCATCGTCACGCAACCGCTCCAGCGGGCGGGTGGCTTCAAGGAACCGGGCGATTTCGGTGCGCAGTTCTTGCTCGGCTGTGTCGATCTCCGCGCGGCGCTCGCGGGGCAGGGCGCGGGCTTCGGCTTCGGTGAGTGGCTGCCCCTTGGGGCCGGTGAGGGTGAACACCATGTGCCCCGCCTCGCGGCTCAGGCGGAACTGGCGCGCCTCGGCAAATGCGTCCAGCACCGCAAAGGCTTCGCTCTCTTGCGTTTGCCAGGTTTTTTCGATGCGCTCGGCCTCGGCCTTGAAGTCGGGGCTGGCCAAGCGTTTGGGGATGTCGGCTTGCAGGCTGCGCGCCATGTCTGCCATGCCTTGGCGCAGCAGGCGGCCCTGGCCTGCGGGCAGGCGCAGCGCGCGGGGGCGGTCGGGCTGGTCAAAGTGGTGCAGGTAGCACAGGTCGGGCGGCACGGCACGCTGGGCCGCTGCCGCCTGCATGGCCTGGCGCAGCAGCGACGCGCGCCCGCTGCCCACTTCGCCCAGCACAAACAGGTGGTAGTCGGGCTGCTGCAGGCCCAAGCCAAACTGCGCAGCGGCTTGGGCGCGCTCCTGCCCGATCCAGGGCAGGGGCAGGTCTTGCAGCTCGGCTGTGCTGGCAAAGCCCAGCGATTCGGGGGCGATGGTCAGCCGCAGCTGGTGAGGGGCGAGGGCAAAGGCGGGCATCGGTGCAGGTGTTGGAGGAGGGCAGGTCACCACAGTGTGTCTGCTATCTCAAAATATGAGTCAAATTGGCCGCTAGCGCTTGATAGATAAGCGCAAGTAGCTATAAAAATAGTAGTTTCCAGCAGTCAGTGCGCTACGGGGCACACGCCTTTGGGCGCGCCGCCCGCCAGCGCATGGCTGCGTGCATCGGCCAGCGCTGCGGCAGTGGGCGCCTCGGTGGGCCAGCCCGCCAAGTGCTGCTGCGCCACGCGGCTCAGCGCGGTGATCCAGTGGTTGTTGTCGTTCAGGCACGGGATGTAGTGAAACTCCTTGCCGCCTGCGTGCAAGAAGGCCTCACGCACTTCCATGTTGATTTCTTCGAGCGTCTCCAGGCAGTCGCTCGTGAAGCCGGGGCACACCACGTCCACCCGCCGCGTGCCGGCCTTGCCCAGCGCCTCGATGGTGGGCTGGGTGTAGGGCTCCAGCCACTTGGCCTTGCCAAAACGCGACTGGAAGGTGATGCGGTAGCGGTCTTCGCGCAGGCCCAGGCGCTCGGCCAGCAGGCGGCCGGTCTTGCGGGCTTCGCAGTGGTAGGGGTCGCCCAGGTGGAGCGTGCGCTCGGGCACGCCATGAAAGCTCATCACCAGCTGGTCGGGCTGGCCGTGGTGCTTCCAGTGCGTCTCGATGGTGCGGGCCAGTGCGTCGATGTAGCCGGGCGCGTCGTGGTAGTGGTTCACAAACCGCAACTCGGGCACGTTGCGCGTGGCGGCAGCCCAGGTGTAGACGGCGTCAAACACGCTGGCGGTGGTGGTGGCCGAATACTGCGGGTACAGCGGCAGGATGAGGATGCGCGTGGCGCCCTCGGCCTTGAGCGCATCGAGCTGGCTGGCGATGGACGGGTTGCCGTAGCGCATGGCGTGGCGCACCAGCACCGCGTGGCCCGCCTCGCCCAGCCAGCCGCGCAGCAGCGTGGCCTGCTTGGCCGTCCAGTGGGCCAGGGGTGAGCCCTCGGGTGTCCACACGCTCGCGTATTTGGCTGCGGATTTGGCGGGGCGGGTGCGCAGGATGATGCCGTGCAGGATGGGCCACCACACCAGCTTGGGGATCTCCACCACGCGGTGGTCGCCCAGAAACTGCGCCAGATAACGGCGTACGGCCGGGGCCGTGGGTTCATCGGGCGTGCCCAGGTTGCACAGCAGCACGGCGGTGCGCTCGGCCTGGCCGTGGGTGAAAGGGGGTTCGCGGTGGAAGGAAGGCATGCGGCATTTTCTCCCACACGCCCGGCCCCTGCGACACGGGGTCTTTGGAGAGGAGGGAAGCGGTTTTTTGGGGGTATCGGGTATTCCCCGATGTGGTTATGAAACCGGTTTCATAAACTGGCGCCACTTCGGAATAACGACTGTTCACCGTGAATTACCAGTTCCAGTTCGATGCCGTGTTTGCCGCGTGGCCCCTGTTGCTCAAGGGCACCTGGATCACCGTGCAGCTATCGCTCACCGCCACCCTGCTGGGGCTGGTGGTGGCCATCTTTTGCGCCTGGGGCAAGACCGGTGGGCAGGGCTGGCTGCGGTTCCTGATCAATGCGTACATCGAGGTCATCCGCAACACGCCGTTTCTTGTGCAGCTGTTTTTCTTCTTCTTTGCGCTGCCGTCCATCGGACTGCGCTGGTCGCCCTACACAGCGGCGCTCACCGCCATGGTGGTCAACCTGGGGGCGTATGCGGCAGAGATCGTGCGGGCGGGCATCGAGTCCATTCCCAAGGGGCAGATCGAGGCGGGCAAGGCGCTCAACCTCAAGCCTTGGGAGATCTTCCGGTTTGTCATCCTCAAGCCCGCGCTCAAGGCGATCTACCCGGCGCTTACCAGCCAGTTCATCTTGCTGATGCTCAGCTCGGCCGTGGTGTCGGTGATCTCGGCAGACGACCTGACCTCGGTAGCGGCCAACCTGCAGTCGCAGACCTTCCGCAGCTTTGAGATCTACATCGTGGTGACAGCCATTTATTTGGCGCTGGCGCTGTCGTTCTCGGCGCTGTTCAAGCTGATCTATCAGCGCGCCCTGAACTACCCCGACCGCCGCTGAGCCAGGACTGCACCCATGCGTACTTTCGGACTCTCCGAGTTTCTTTTCATCGTGCAGGCCGCGCAGTGGACGCTGGCACTGTCGGCCATCGCCTTTGTAGGCGGTGCACTGCTGGGCCTGGTGGTGGCGCTGTTGCGCACATCCGAGAACGCCATGGCCCGCAATGCGGCGCGCGTGTTCATCCAGGTGTTCCAGGGCACGCCACTGCTGCTGCAGCTGTTCCTCATCTTCTTTGGTGCGCCGGTGCTGGGGTTTGACATCAACCCCTGGGTGGCGGCGGGTGTGGCGCTGGTGCTCAACAGCGCGGCCTTTCTGGCCGAGATCTGGCGCGGCTGCATCGAAGCGGTGCCACGTGGCCAGTGGGAGGCCGCCCAGGCCCTGAACCTCAAGTACGTGGCCCGCATGCGGTTTGTGGTGCTGCCCCAGGCTTTCAAGATTGCACTGCCGCCCACGGTGGGCTACATGGTGCAGATCATCAAGGGCACGTCGCTGGCGGCCATCATCGGCTTCACCGAGATCACGCGGGCAGGGCAGATCATCAACAACGCCACCTTCCAGCCGCTGCATGTGTTCACCACCGTGGCCGCGCTGTACTTCGTGATCTGCTGGCCGCTGTCGCTGCTGGCCGCACGCATGGAGCGCAAGCGCGCCCGTGCACTGGCGCGCTGACCTACGCGCAGCAACCCTCTTTTTTTGTTTCTCGTTCACACCAACCACCAGGAGACATTCGATGACTTTTTCTTTGCAACGCCGCACCGCTACCGCCGCTTTGGCCGCCTTGGGCCTGGGCGCCGCGCTCACGGCCTTTGCGCCGCTGGCCTCGGCCCAGTCCGTTGCCGACATCAAGAAAAAGGGCGAGATCACCATCGGCATGCTGGTGGACTTTCCGCCCTACGGCACTACCAACGCGCAAAACCAGCCCGACGGCTACGACGCCGATGTGGCCAAGCT
The DNA here is from genome assembly GCF_028680575.1 of Acidovorax benzenivorans. Classification (GTDB taxonomy): domain Bacteria; phylum Pseudomonadota; class Gammaproteobacteria; order Burkholderiales; family Burkholderiaceae_C; genus Acidovorax; species Acidovorax benzenivorans. Next base: position 5,717 of record NZ_JAPCKI010000021.1, read on the forward strand.
GCTGGCCAAGGACCTGGGCGTGAAGGCCAACATCGTGCCCGTCACTGGCCCCAACCGCATTCCCTTCCTGCTGACCAACAAGGTCGATGTGCTGGTGGCCTCGCTGGCCATCACGCCCGAGCGTTCCAAGCAGGTGCAGTTCTCGCAGCCGTATGCGGCAGCCACCATCGTGTTGTATGGCAAGACGGGCGCCAACATCAAGAGCGCGGCAGACCTCAAGACCGTGCGCGTGGGCGTGGCCCGTGCTAGCACGCAGGACGTGGCCGTGACCAAGGCTGCCCCTGAAGGCACCGAGATCCGCCGCTTTGACGACGACGCATCGGCCATGCAGGCCCTGATCTCGGGCCAGGTCGATGCCATCGGCTGCTCGGTCACCGTGGCGGCGCAGATCGCCAAGCGCGTGCCCGCCAACACCTTTGAGAACAAGTTCAACCTGCTGCAGCAGGCCATGGGCATTGCCATGCGCCCCGGCCAGGACGAGCTGGTGAAGGCCGTGAACGACTTTGTGGCCCGCAACACCGCCAACGGCGAGCTGAACAAGCTGTACCAGAAGTGGCTGGGCGCCGACCTGCCCAAGCTGCAGTAAGCCTGCCTGAACGATAAGGAGCCATTGATGAGCGACGCAGTCACGACCGCCCCCGGCACCCCGCCGATCATCCGCATGGAGGGGGTCAACAAGTGGTACGACAGCTTCCAGGTGCTCACCGACATCAACCTGTCGGTGCGACCGGGCGAACGCATCGTGATCTGCGGGCCATCGGGCTCGGGCAAGTCCACGCTGATTCGCTGCATCAACCGGCTGGAGACGGTGCAGAAGGGACGCATTGAGGTTGATGGCATCGAGCTAACCGCAGGCGGCAAAAACGTGGACGCCGTGCGTGCCGAAGTGGGCATGGTGTTCCAGCAGTTCAACCTGTTCCCGCACCTGACCATTCTGGAAAACTGCACGTTGGCGCCCATGCGCTCACGCGGCATGACCAAGGCCCAGGCCGAAGAAGTGGCCATGAAGTACCTGACCCGCGTGCGCATCCCCGAGCAGGCGCACAAGCACCCCAGCCAGCTGTCGGGCGGGCAGCAGCAGCGCGTGGCCATTGCCCGCGCACTGTGCATGGCGCCCAAGGTGATGTTGTTTGACGAGCCCACCTCGGCGCTGGACCCCGAGATGGTCAAGGAAGTGCTGGACACCATGATCAGCCTGGCTGAAGACGGCATGACCATGCTGTGCGTGACGCATGAGATGGGCTTTGCCCGCAGCGTGGCCGACCGGGTGATCTTCATGGCCGACGGCAAGATCCTGGAGCAGGCGCCACCGCAGCAGTTCTTTGGCCAGCCCCAGCACGACAAGACGCGGCAGTTCCTGGGCCAGATCCTGAGTTCCCACCACGCACATTGAGACCCACGCACATCGAGACCTGGCAGGTCGTGCGGTTGATGGCCTTCGCCCCTTGGGGGCGCGGCCTGAAAGAAACACATGAAGGTATTGATTTCCCTGTCCTCCTTCGGCGCGGCCGAAACCGGTCGCCACGGCCAGCTGTGGTGCACCGACCTGGCCCAGCAAGCGGGCGCGGACGGTGTGGAGGTGCGTGGCGAGCTGCTGCGCGATGCGGCGACCGAGCTGCCCGCGTTGGCGGGCCGGGCGGCGGTGTACTCCAGCCCTGAAGGCCTGTGGACCGCACAGGGCCAGCTCGATGAAGCAGCCCTTGCGCGCGGCGTGCAGGCTGCCCAGGTGCTGCGCGCGCCGCGCCTGAAGATGTCGATTGGCGGCTTCGGCGCGGTCCTTCTGACATCACAGGCATCGCTGCAACGCCTCAAGGCTCTGCTGCAGGCAGCCCCACAGGTGGAGCTGGTGATCGAGAACGACCAGACCGCCACCGCAGGCACGCTGGCTGCCATGTTGGCCTTTTTTGCGGCCCAGGCGCAGGCGGGGCTCGACCTGGGCATGACCTTTGATATGGGCAACTGGCACTGGCAGGGCGAATGCCCGCTGCAGGCCGCGCAGGCCCTGGCGCAGTATGTGCGCTATGTGCATTGCAAAGGCGTGCAGCGCCTGCCCGCCAAGTGGGTGGCGGTGCCGCTGGCCGATTCGGTGGCGCCCTGGCGTGCCGTGTTGCGCGCGTTGCCTGCGGATGTGCCGCACGCCATCGAATATCCGCTGGTGGGTGATGACCTGGTGGCCGTCACGCGCGAGCAGGTGGCCTTTATCCGCGCTGCGCGGGAGGCAGCATGAGCAACCCGGCTTTCGATGTCGCGCTGTTTGGCGAGGCCATGCTGCTGCTGGTGGCCAATGAGCCCGGCCCGCTGGAGAACGCCACCGGCTTTCACAAGCGCACGGCGGGTGCAGAGACCAACGTGGCCATTGGCTTGGCGCGCCTGGGCCTGAAGGTGGGCTGGGCCAGCCGCCTGGGCACCGATTCGATGGGCCGCGCGCTGCTGGCCGCCATGCAGGGTGAGGGCATTGATTGTTCGCACGTGGTGTGTGATGCCACGCAGCGCACGGGCTTTCAGTTCAAGGAGCGCGTGACCGACGGGCGCGACCCCCAGGTCGAATACCACCGCAAGGGCTCTGCCGCAAGCCAGATGGGGCCTGCCGATGTGGACGAGCCCTGGCTGCGGTCCGCACGCCACTTGCACGCCACGGGCGTGTTTGCCGCCATCTCCGACACCAGCCTGCAGGCCGCCATCCGCACGCTGGAGGTGATGCGCGCCGCGGGCCGCACCATCTCGTTCGACCCCAACCTGCGCCCCACACTCTGGTCGTCGCCCGACACCATGCGCCACTGGATCAACACCCTGGCCACCTATGCCGACTGGGTGCTGCCGGGTATGGAAGAGGGCGTGTTTTTGACTGGCGAAACCACCCCCGAGGGGGTGGCACGCTTTTACCGTGAGCGGGGCGCCAAGCTGGTGGTGGTCAAGCTCGGCCCCGAGGGCGCCTACTACGACAGCGACGTGGCCGGCACGGGCCGCGTGCCCGGCGTGCCCGTGGCCCAGGTGGTGGACACCGTGGGCGCGGGCGACGGCTTTGCGGTGGGCGTGATCAGCGCGCTGCTCGAAGGCCTGCCCGTGCCCGCTGCTGTGCGCCGTGGCGCCTGGATCGGTGCGCGCGCCGTGCAGGTGCTGGGAGATACCGAGGGGCTACCCACCCGCGCACAACTGCAGGAGGCTGGCCTGTGAGCCTGGCACCACCTTCAACAGACGGCAGCGCGGTGCGCAAACAGGTGCTGGTGTTTCGCGAACTGCCGCCGGACCAGTTGGCACGGCTGACCGCCGTGCACGATGTGACGGTGGCCAACCCGCGCAAGCCCGACGAACGCGCGCTGTTTGATGCAGCGCTGGCGCAGGCTCATGGGCTCATTGGCTCCAGCTTCCCCATCGACGCCGCCGTGCTGGCGCGTGCGCCCCGGCTGCAGGTGGTGTCCAGCATTTCGGTGGGCGTGGACAACTACGCGCTGGATGCGCTGCAGGCGCGTGGCATTGTGTTGTGCCACACCCCGGGAGTGCTCGACGAAACGGTGGCAGACTCGGTGTTTGCCCTCCTCATGGCCACCAGCCGCAGGCTGGTGGAGCTGTCGCAGCTGGTGCGCGAGGGCCGGTGGACCCACAACATTGGAGAAGACCTGTTTGGCAGCGATGTGCATGGCAAGACGCTGGGCCTGCTCGGATTCGGCCGCATTGGTCAGGCCGTGGCACGCCGTGCGGCACTGGGGTTTGGCATGCCCGTGATGTACCACGCCCGTCGCCCGGTGGACCTGGCGACCCAGGCCCCTGAATTGCAGGGCAAGGCCATCCATGCGCCGTTGCCTGTGCTGCTGGCGCAGGCAGACTTTGTGGTGGCCATGCTGCCGTTGTCCGACAGCACGCGGGGCATGGTTAATGCCGATCTTTTTGCGGCGATGAAGCCGGGTGCCATCTTCATCAATGGTGGCCGGGGCGCCACCGTGGTGGAGCAAGACCTGCTGCATGCGCTGGACCATGGCCCGCTGCGCGCGGCGGGGCTCGATGTATTTGCGACCGAGCCGCTGCCGCTGGCGTCGCCCCTGCGTACCCACCCGCGCGTGACCCCGTTGCCACACATCGGATCGGCCACACACGACACGCGCCATGCGATGGCCGCGCTGGCCACCACCAACCTGCTGCAGGCGCTGGCGGGCGAGCGCCCGGCAGCGGTGTACCCCCCCGCACACGCATGAGTCCACCGCCTTCGTCCCCCGGTGCGCGTGGCCGCGCCACGATTGCCGATGTGGCGGCCGAGGCCGGTGTGTCCAAGGCCACGGTGTCGCGCTACTTCAACCACCGCGAACGCCTGCTCAGCCCCGACATCGCGGCGCGGGTGGAGGCGGCCATCAGCAAGCTGGCCTATGTGCCCAGCCCCATGGCCCAGGCGCTGAGCCATGGCCGGTCGCGCCTCATCGGCCTGGTGGTGGCTGACATCACCAACCCCTATTCAGTGGCCGTGCTGCGCGGCGCAGAGAAAGCCTGCCAGGACGCGGGCTACCTGGTCATGCTGTTCAACCTGGGCAATGACCGCGAGCGCGAGCGGGCAGCCATCGACGCGCTGGCCAGCTACCAGGTGGATGGCTTCATCCTCAACACCCTGGGGCAGGGCGAGGGGCAGGCCGATGTACACACCTTGCATGGCAAGCCCGCCGTGCTGGTGGACCGACGCCATGCCGGGCTGGCGGCAGACTTTGTCTCGCTCGACAACCGTGGCGCCATGCATGACGCCTGCACCCATCTGCGGCAGCAGGGCTGGCGGCGCTTGCTGTATATCACCCAGCCCCTGCTGGGCGTGAGCTCCCGCGTCGAGCGCACGGAGGCTTTTCGCGCGTTGGCGGCGGCCCAGGGCACCCAGGTGCACGGCGAGGTACTGGAGCTGGCTGCCGAGCAGGGCGACGAGGTGCTGGACCAGGCGCTGGCGGATTTGCTCCGCCAGGCCCCACCCGGCGAACGCTGCGCGGTGGTGGCGGGCAATTCGGTGGTCACGCTGCGTGTGGCGGCATCCGTCTCGCGCATGGGGTGGACGTTTGGGCAAGAGCTGGGTTTTGTGGGCTTTGACGACCCCGAATGGGCGTCGCTGATCCGACCCGGCCTGAGCGCCGTGGCGCAGCCCACCGACGCGATCGGGCAATGCGCGGCGCAGTGCCTGCTGGATCGGATCGGTGGCTTGCAAGGGCCTGCACGCGAGAGTCTGCTGCCCGGCTTGCTGGTAGTGCGCGGTTCTTCCCTCGGGCCGGGCGGGCGAGCGGCGCCCGGCTGAGGCCCCCCGCAGCGACAAGGCCTGCGGTATGCTTTGCGGCCATCACCCCGGTGCTTCGCGGGGCTCTCTCCCACCGCTTTCACATTCAAGTGCGCACTGTGCCAACCCCCTCTCTGGACACCTCTCGCATCCGCGCCATCTCCATCGACCTGGACGACACGCTCTGGCCCATCTGGCCCACCATCACGCGGGCTGAAAACGTGTTGCTGGACTGGCTCACGCACCATGCGCCTGCCACGGCGGCCTTGTTCTCCAGCGCCGAATCCCTGCGCGCCATCCGCAACCAGATGGTGGCGCTGCGGCCCGATCTCATTCATGACCTGAGCGCGTTGCGGCGCGAGTCGATCCGCTTGGCGCTGACGCAGGCCGGTGACGAGCCCGCGCTGGCCGATCCGGCGTTTGACCTGTTTTTTGCCGAGCGCATGCGCGTGGAGCTGTTTGACGACGCGCACGACACGCTCGCCTTTTTGTCGGCGCGTTACCCGGTGGTGGCGGTGTCCAACGGCAATGCTGATGTGCACCGCATCGGCATCGGCCACTACTTTCGCCGCAGCATAAGCGCGTCGGATTTCGGTGTGGCCAAGCCCGATGCGCGGATCTTCCACGCCGCCGCCAGTGCGGCGGATGTGTTGCCCCACGAGGTGCTGCATGTGGGCGACGACGCCACGCTGGATGCACAAGGCGCGCTCAACGCGGGCATGCAGGCCGTGTGGATCAACAGCGCCAACCACCCCTGGCCGCACAACGATGTGCAGCCGCATGCCACGGTCGACAGCCTCACCGCACTGTGTCGGCTGTTGGCCTGAATTGGATACCCCCTGTGTCGCCTTCGGCGCCTTCCCCCGAGGGACGACACCTTCGCTGCGGGGCGGCCCTTGCTCGGCGCCCCTCGCTGGGGCCGCGCCAGCATCAAGGGCGCTTGCAGCAGGCCACCATAGGTTGCGCATTGACAGGCTCCCGAGTTGTTTCTTGCCGCAGGTCAAGGTTTGGGCGCGCGGTGGTTGATGCCGCAGCCCGATGACGTCACACTCACCCGTCGCTGTGCGACCCCCACACCATGCCCCGTAATCCCCCACTGTTACCCGCTATCCGCACCATCGGTCTGATGCAGCCCATGACCTGGCTCGTGCTGGCCTGGCGCGACATGGCGCGGGCGGGCTGGATCAGCTTTGCGCATGGCCTGGCGCTCACGTTGTTTGGTGCCGCCATCTTTGCCGTGGGGCACCACCGCTTCTGGCTGCTGGCGGGGGCGCTGTCGGGTTTTCTGGTGGTGGCGCCGGTGCTGGCCACCAGCCTGTATGCGCTGAGCCGCGCGCTGGAGCGTGGTGAGGCCGCCAACCTGAGCGTGGTGCTCAAGACCTGGTTCAACTGGCAGAACAGCCATGTGAACAAATGGGGTAACGACTATTGGTGCATGGTGCAGTTTGGCTCCCTGCTGGCACTGGCGGCATCAGGCTGGGTCATGACGTCGGCAGCGCTCATCACGCTGCTGGCGCCGGTGCCGATCGAGACGCCGCTCGACTTTCTGCGCCACGTGGTCATGGCCCGCGACGGCTGGTTGTTTGAGATATGGCTGGCCCTGGGCAGCCTGATGGCCGCGCCGATTTTTGCGTCCAGCGTGGTAGCCATGCCGCTGCTGCTGGACCGCCGCGCCACGCTGCTGCAGGCGGTGCTGACGGGCTGGCAGGCGGTCATCACTAACCCGCTGCCAATGGCGTTCTGGGCGGCGATCATCCTGGGCTTCACCCTGCTGGGGCTGGGCTCGCTGCTGCTGGGCCTGATCGCCGTGATGCCCATGTTGGGGCATGCCAGTTGGCACGCCTACCGCGACCTGGTGGACGCATCTGGCCTGCCCGAGCGCGACCTAGGGGCCCCCGCTGTACCGGCTGCCCCTGTGCGTCGGCCTGGAGGGATATCGTGATTTTTGGATTTACCGAGGCGCAGATCTCGGGCTTCTTCCTCACCTACGGGGTGGGGGCGTTCATTGCCTACATGTTGTTCATCATTGGGCAGCTGGCGTGGGAATCCAAGGCCGGGCGCTTTGGCACCTTCGTGATCTTTCTGGGCCTGGGCGTGGGGTTTCTGGGGTTCCTGGCCAAGGTCGTGATCCAGTGGTGGCTGGAGCGATAGTGGGCGGCACTGCCCGTCATCTACCTCGCCACACACCAGCCCACAGCCCGTCTTGGCCTATGCATTGAAGTCTGCGCATTCATTTCTTCCCGTTGTGATTTGTTTCATGTAGAAACCAATTGCAATGGCAGGAGGTGGTTGTGATGCTTCGTAACTCGCTGATCGTCTTCATCCTGGGCCTGGTGGCCGAGGCGTCTGAAGCCCTGTCCCTGGGGGCGCCGCAAGGCAGGGTTTGGCTGGGGCAGCCTATCGACCTGGGCTTTGAAGTCCAGCTGGACCCTGGAATGTCGGTGGATGCCTTGTGCCCGCAAGCGCGGCTGGTGTCCGGCGATATGGCAGTGCCGGCAGGGCATGTCCAGGTGAGCGTGCGGCAGGGCGAGGTGGCGAGCAATCCCGTGTTGCGCGTGCAGTCCTCCCATCTGGCAGACGAGCCGGTGCTGACTGCCCAGGTCTCCGTCCATTGCACGGGCCGGGTAACGCGCGAATACACCTTTCTGGCCGACCTTCCCGCCACTGTTGCGGCTGGGGTCCGGCCGGTCGCGATTCCTTGGAGCGTGCCGATGGCGGAGGTGTCCCCCTCGCGGGCAAGGGGCGTCGCCACTGGCGAGGCGGTATCCGCACCCGAGATGGGGCCCTCGTGGCAGCGCAGGGTTTCGGCCACCGGGCGGGCATCGCGCAAGGTCACGCGACTTGCCGCGAAGCCCACGACAACGCCCGTTGCGCGCAGTCTCTCCAGTGATACGGCGGCCGTTGCACTCGCCGCCAGCGTTGCGCAGCCCAGGCCGCTGGAGCCATCCAGCGCAGCGCCCACCGCGAATGCCGAGGCCGCAGTAGCTTCCGCCGCGCAGGCATCGGCGTCGTCCACGTCCTCCGTGGCACCGGCAGCGGCACCAGCCGCGCCCGCCGCACCAGGCCCGGCCAAGCCCCGGCTGGTGATGGAGCCACTGACGGCGCTGGTCATGCCAGCCTCTGGCGAAGCGGCCCTGCTCGACAGTGCAGGCGCCATGCAGGCCGCACCTTCGGCCTCCGAGGGGCATACGCCAGACGGTGCAGGGTCCCACAGCGAGCGCTTGCAGGCCCTGCAGGCGGAAATCGACCGCATGCGCGCACAGGCCGAGCGGGACCATCAGGCCACGCTGGCACTGCTGGCGCGCATGGAACAGTTGAATGCAGGGCATTTTCCGGCGTCGCTGGTGTATGGGCTCTTGGCGTTGTTGGCCTTGACGGTGGGCGCTGCAGGCTGGGTGCTGATGCGCATGCGACGCGCTACGGACGCGTCGAACGAAGAATGGCGCAACACGTTGACGGCCTATGTGGCGCAGTCGTCTCCACCCGCAGCAGGGGATGGAGAGCCCGAACGCCGCATGGCGGCTTCACCCGCCGAGGGCCGACCCACCGGCTTGGCGGGATTGCATGGCACCGGTGCCATGCCGGCGTAGCGACTGCTGGCGTCGCCCCGAGAGAGCGATTGCAACCGGGCGGCTGCACAGCGGTGTTCAACGCGGCCAGGACCGCAGCCCCAGCCCCTGCGCCAAGCGGCGGTAGTCGGCCAGGCTGCGCTGCACATAGTCATCCAGCGCAGCGCCACTCAGCGCGAAGGGGTACAGGCCATGGCGGGCGCACAGTGCGGCGTAGCCCGGTGCCGCCTGGGCTTCCTCCAGGGCGGTCGTCCAGGCGTGGGCGTCGGCGTCAGGCACGCTGGCGGCCATGTAGAGGCCGCGCACGGTGGTCCACAGCAGGTCAATGCCCTGCTCGCGTGCTGTGGGCAGGGCGGCCAGTGCACCGGGCAGTCGCGTGGGGGCCAGCACCGCCAGGATGCGCACCGGCAGGCCGTCGGCAGCGGCCTTGGTAGCCTCGGCGGCGTCGCCGGTAAAGATGTCGATGTGCCTGCCACCCAGCGCCTTGAGCGCTTCGCCGCCGCCTTCAAGCGACACGAAGCGCATGCGCTTGTGGTCTTGCCCCGCCGCGCGCACCAGCAGGGCGGCCTTGACCCAGTCCTGGCTGCCCAGCGTGCCACCGGCGCCGAACACCACGCGGGCCGAGTCTTTTTGCAGCGCGGCCACCACGTCCTGCAGGCGCTGGTGCGGGGCGTCGCGGTGCACCGCCACCACGCCGTAGTCGTTGCCCAGCGTCGCAATCCAGCGCACCGCGTTCACAGGGTGCGGGCCAAACCGGCCCTGCGCCATGTTGAGCAGTGAGCCGCTGGAGAATGCCACCAGCGTGCCAGGCCCCCCCAGGCGGCCCGTGGCCACCTGGTCGAACGCCACTGCCCCAATGCCACCGGGCAGGTAGCGGGTGCGCAGCGGTGTGCGGCCGGGGCGCACGGCCTGCAAGGCCTGCCCAGCCAGGCCGCAGGTCAGGTCAAACCCGCCGCCGGGCCGTGACGGCGCAATACATTCAGCAGGTTCGCGGGATGCATCTGCCGCTGCCGTGAAGGGCGCCATGCCCGCGCTGACGCTGGCGCCGGCCGCCAGGGCCTGCAGCACCTGGCGGCGGCTGCAATGCGCAGTCAGCAGGCGATCTGTGGCGGGTGTGTGCAGCGGCATGTGACGTGGGCGTGGGGCGTGTCGTGGTTCAGCGGGCTGCGTCAGGCGCGGGGCCACCAGAGTATCGCCAGAAGCCCCGGCCCCTCGGCGCGCGCCTGCAGCCGCAGGCTGCCCCGGTGTCGCTCGGCAATCGACCGCGCAATCGCCAGCCCCAGCCCCGAGCCGCCCGCCGTGGCCTGCGAGCCGCGCCGGTAGCGCTGGCCCAGGGCGTCGCGCTCTTCGGCGGGCAGTCCCGGCCCGTTGTCTTCCACGCTGATGCTCCAGCCCAGGCTGTCACCGGCTGCCGATACGGTGACGGTGCCCTGCGCTGGGGTGTAGGCGATGGCGTTGGCCGCCAGGTTGGTCAGGGCCTCGCGCAGCAGGCCACTGTCGCCCACGGCCTCGATGCCAGCGGCGGGCGTATGGATGCCAAAGTCGATCTGCTTGGCGCGTGCCTGGGGCAGCAGCTCCAGCGCCACCGTGCGCAGCAGTGCGGCCAGGTCAAAGGGCGTCAGCTCTACCGCCGCTGTGTCGCTGCGGCCCAGCGCCAGCAGTTGCTGCGTGCTGCGGGTGGCACGGGCGATTTCGCCCCCAATGGCAGCCAGTGTGTGCTGCACCTGCGTGCTGTCGCCCTCGCGGCGCGCGTAGTCGATCTGCATCTGCAGCGTGGTGAGGTGGGTGCGCAGCTGGTGCGAGGCGTCGTCCAGAAACTGCCGTTGTTGGGCCACCAGGCCCTGCGTGCGCGCCATCTGTTGGTTGACGGCGTCCACCAGCGGGCGGATGTCGGCGGGCAGGTCTGTGGATGCCAGCGGGGTCATGTCGTCACTGCTGCGGGCCTGCACCTCGCGCGCCAGCCGCGCCAGCGGGCGCAGGGCCACGGCCAGCAGCGCTGCTGTGCCCAGCACCATCAGGGCCAGCACCAGCGCGTCGCGCTGCACCGCGCGGCGCACAAAGCGGTCGGTGAAGTCCTGCCGCGACCGCGTACTTTCTGCCACCTGCACCAGCACGGTGGATGCGGGCTCCGCGCGGTCCAGCGCGCGGCGGTAGGCCGCCAGCCGCACCGATTCGCCAAAGTAAGTGGCGTCATAAAAACGCGGCACGCCGGGCTCCAGCGGGCCTGGTGGCAGGGGCAGGTCGGCATTGCCCAGCTCCACCAGTCCGTCCGACGACGCGACGCGAAAGTACACGTTGCCGCTGGCCGTGAGTTCAAAAAATTCGAGCATGCTGTAGGGCAGCTCGGCCGACAGCCCGCCCGATGCGGTGGAGATGTTGGCATCGATGGACTTGAGCGCACCCAGCAGCGACCGGTCGTAGGCCGCGTTGGCGGCCTCCAGCGCATCGTGCCGGGTCATCCACAGCTCCACGCCGGTCACCATCGCCAGCAGCGGCAGCAGCAACACGGCCAGCAGCCGCCACAGGCTGGCACGGCGCAGGCGTGCAGTCAGGCCCATCGTTCAGTCGGCCTCTAGCGCATAGCCCAGGCCGCGCAGCGTGGTGATGCGCACACCGCTGCCATCCAGCCGCTTGCGCAGGCGGTGCACAAATACCTCCACGGCCTCGGGGTGCACATCGTCATCGTCGGTGAACACGCGGTCCAGGATCTGCTGCTTGGAAAACGGCTCGCCGCTGCGTTGCACCAGCACGCGCAGCACGGCGTGCTCGCGTGGCGACAGGGCCAGGGGCTCGCCGCGCAGCGTGAACTGCTTGCGGGCGTTGTCATACACCAGCGCACCACAGGCCTGGCGTTGGTGCTCGTTGCCGCGCGCCCGGCGCACCAGGGCGTGCAGGCGCGCCTCCAGCTCGGCCAGCTCAAAGGGCTTGGCCAGAAAGTCGTCGGCCCCCGCGTTGAGCGAGCGCACGCGCTCGTCCAGCGAGTCGCGCGCGGTCAGGATCAGCGCGGGCAGGCGCTGGTCGCGGTCGCGCAGGCGTTGCAGCACGGCCTGCCCGTCCAGCCCGGGCAGGCCCAGGTCCAGCACCAGTGCGTCGTAGTTGTCGTGCTGCTGCAGCGCGCGGTCGGCCAGGCGGCCATCGTTCACCCATTCGACCTGGATGCCCGCATGCTCCAGCGCTCGGCTGAGCCAGGTGCCCAGGTTGTGGTCGTCTTCGGCCAGGAGGATGCGCATGGGAGGATGCTACTGCGGTGCTTGTTTCGGTTTTTGCTGCGCTTGCTTGTGGCGTGCGACTACGATGCGCAAGACAAAAGAGGGAGAGCGCATGAACAAGCGTGATAAGCAGTCTTTGCGGGGGCTGTCCCGCAGATGGCGTGCTGAAGACAGGGCGCAAGACGCAGACGGCTGGTGGTCGTCCAGCTTGGTTTTCAGAATCTCCTGCGCGCTGTTGGGCGTTGCCACAGGGAGCCTGCTGGCGTTGTTGCTCGGCGTGGCGGGGGCTGCGCTGGGCGGATACTCTGACGCGATGGGGACCTTGCTGGCCGCTGGCGCAATGTCGGGCGCCGCTTGTGGCGCGCTGACGCCCAACATCCTGCTGCATGCCATCACAGGTCTGGCGTATTTCCTTGCAGGACTGCTCTCCGCTTTGGGCGGAGAGGACATCGCTGACACCATCTCCCATGAAGGCTGGTTGAAGGCCTGCGTCATCGTGGGAGCTTTCTATGTGCTGGGGCTGTCCATTGGATGGGGGGTGTTGCGCTGAAACGCAACTACCCCCCTGTCTCAATCTGGTTTCACCTGCGCGCGCTTGATCACCTTTTGCCAGCGCGCCTGCTCTGACGCAATGAACTGGGCAAATTGCGCTGGCGTGCCGCCAATGGCTTCGGCGGCGTCGCCGTTAAGGCGCTTGAGGGCGTCGGGCGCCTTCACGGCCTTGGCGGTTTCGATGGCCAGCTTGTCCAGGTGCTCCTTGGGCAGGGTGGCCGGGGCCAGCATGCCGTACCACTGCGTCATCTCAAAACCTGGGAAGCCCTGCTCGGCTACGGTGGGCACATCGGGCAGCTGCGGCAGGCGCTGGGTGGAGCCGGTAGCGATGCAGCGCACCTTGCCCGCCTTGATGAAGGGCAGCAGGGCTGCGGCGCCCACGGCAGCGGCGTCAAGGCGGCCCGAGAGCAGGTCCGTCATCATGGGGCCGGTGCCACGGTAGGGCACGTGCAGCATGAAGATCTCGGCGGTCATCTTGAGGTATTCAAACGCCAGGTGGCCTGCACTGCCGTTGCCTGCCGAGCCATAGCTGAGCTTGGCCGGGTTCTTCTTGGCATAGGCGATGAACTCCTTGAGGTTCTTGGCGGGCACGTCGGGGTGCACCACGTACAGGCTGGGCACCTTGGCCAGCAGGCTCACGGGCTTGAAGTCCTTGTTGGCGTCGTAGGGCAGCTTGTCGAAGATGAAGGGGTTGACGGCCAGCGTGCCGATGTGGCCCAGGATCAGCGTGTGCTGGTCGTCGGAGCGGGCCACTTCACCCATGGCGATGTTGCCGGCCGCACCAGGCTTGTTGTCCACGTACACGCTCTGGCCCAGCGTCTTGCCCAGCTCGGCGGCGGTGGAGCGGGCCACGATCTCCGAACTGCCGCCCGGTGCAAACGGCACCACAAAACGCACCGACTTGGAGGGCCAGGCGGCCTGGGCGGAGGCACCGGCGGGCAGCAGGCCTCCCAATGCAAGGGCGCCACTGGCTCCCAACAGGTGGCGGCGTGTGGGGGACCAGAGGGCGGGGTGTTCGTGTGAAAGCATGGGGGTGTCTCCGTCAAAACAGAAGGCCAAAAGACCAAAGGGCCAAAAGACCAAAAAGGCGCATGCGGTATGCGTGTGGCGCCATGGTGCCTGGACCGTGCTTTCGGAATGCTGTCAGCGGGGCTGGTAGTTACCCGAGGTAGCCCTCTGGCCCCGCCGGATTGGCCTCAACCCGCTGCCGCGCAGGCCGCTACGGCGGTGCCGCTGAGCACGGCGCCTTCGAGCGTGGCCGGGTAGGGGCCCTCCACATAGTCGCCGCAGGCCGTCAGCCCCGGCAGCACTTGCATGGCAGGCCGCTGCAGGCCGGGGGTGCACGCAAAAGTGGCGCGCTTTTCGACCACGGTTTGCACGGGGCGCAGGCCGGGCATGTCCAGCTGCACGGCAGCTTGCTGCAGCACCTGCTGTTCGATGAGCGCCCGGTCGCCGTCGCTGGCGCTCACCACAAAGGCCAGCAACCCGTGCTGGCCGTCGAGCTGCCCCCGGTCGAACACGAACTGCGCCGGGTGCGCAGCGGTGTTGCGCAGCGCCAGCATGGGCTGGGGCAGGCGCGCGCCGCTGGTGTGGGCATAGACGGTGGTGATGGCCTCAAACCGCAGGGCGCTGGCGGTGGCGCTCCAGCGGGCTGCGCTGGCCAGGCCTGCAGTGCCTGCCAGGCCTTCGACGAGGCGACTGGCCTCCCAGGACGGGCAGGCCAGGGTGATGTGATCAAAGGCTTCGGGTTCGTCCGCACCAAGGGCCGCGCCTGCCAATTGCCAGCGCCCACTGGGCAAGGGCAACAGCCGCTGGATGCGTTGGCCGGTGACGACCTGGCCTCCCTGCTGCAACAACCAGCGCACGGCGGCCTCAGGGAACAACGCGCCCAGGTCCGCACGCGGCAGCAGCAGGTTGGAGCCGCCGCGCCCGCTGAACAGGCTGTCCTGCAGCACCCGCAAAAACACCTGGCCGCTGGCCTCGTGTGCCGGGGTGTTGAGTGCCGACACGCACAGCGGATCGATGAACTCGGCCATGAGCCGGGGCGTGAGCGGTGCGCACAGTTCAGCCACCGAGGTGTGGGGCGCGCAGCGAAAGCCGCGCAACTGCCAGGCGGTGGCCGTGCGCAGCAGGGCCAGCTTGTCTGGCCAGCCCCAGCCTTTGGCACGCACGATGCCCAGCAGCGCATCCAGCGGCGGGGGTAGGTCGGGCAGTTGCAGGCCCTGGCCGTCCGGGAACTGTAGGGTGAGCGGCAGGCGCAGCAGCGCGGTGGCAGGGTCTACGCCCACCAGGCGCATCAGGCGCAGGCTCTCGGCATACGCGCCAATCAGGATGTGCTGGCCGTTGTCCAGCGTGGCCGTGGTGCCGTCGGGCAGCACACCCGCCACGGCGCGGGCGCGGCCGCCCACCGTGCGCGCAGCCTCGAACACGGTGACCTGGCGGCCTGCCTGCGCGTGGGCGATGGCGGCGGCCATGCCGGCCCAGCCCGCACCGATGACGGCAATTTTCTGGGGGGCCACGCTGCGGCTACATCCTGCCCAGGGCTTGCATCTTCCAGGCCAGCCAGAACTTGCGCAGCGGCGTGAGGCGGATGCGCTGGTGCAGCACCTGGAAGTTCTCGTGCTCGATCTCGCGCAGCAAGGTGCGGTAGATGCTGGCCATCATCAGGCCGGGTTTTTGGGCACGGCGGTCGACATCGGGCAACAGGGCAAAGGCCTCGTCGTACAGCTTGTGCGCGCGCTCGGCCTGAAAACGCATCAGCGCGGTGAAGCGGTCTGAATACTGGCGCTTGAGGATTTCGTGCGCCTTCACATCGAACTGCTGCAGCTCGCTGACTGGCAGGTAGATGCGGCCCAGCATGGCGTCTTCGCCCACGTCGCGGATGATGTTGGTGAGCTGGAACGCCAGGCCCAGCCGGTGGGCGTACTCGGTGGTGCGCGGGTCGGTCTGGCCAAAGATGCGCGCCGCCACCTCCCCCACGATGCCGGCCACCAGGTGGCAGTAGCCCTTGAGGCCTGCAAAGTCGAGGTAGCGGGTCTGCTCCAGGTCCATCTGGCAGCCGTCGATCACGGCCTGCAGGTGGCGTTGCTCGATGCCGTAGTCCGCTGCCAGCGGCATCAGCGCCAGCATCACGGGATGTGTGGGCTGGCCTGCGTAGGCCTTGGCCACTTCAGCCTGCCACCACGATAGCTTGGTGCGGGCCACGCCGGGGTCGCTCACTTCATCGACCACATCGTCCACCTCGCGGCAAAACGCATAAAACGCCGTGATGGCCGCGCGACGCGGTGCGGGCAAAAAGAGAAAGGCGTAATAGAAGCTGCTGCCCGAGGCCACGGCTTTTTGCTGTACGTACTGCTGCGGTGTCATGGGGCGGGATTGTCCCATGGCGCACCGAGGCTGGCGGGGTGCACGGATTTGAAGTGTTTTTGGCCTCTAGCGCTTGATGGATAAGCGCTAGTAGCTATGAAATTGGGAGTGAATGTTTGCCAAGCCCTTCAACACTCCACCACATTCACTGCCAGCCCGCCGCGCGACGTCTCTTTGTATTTGCTCTTCATGTCTGCGCCGGTCTGCATCATGGTCTTGATCACCTTGTCGAGGGAGACCACGTGCTGGCCGTCACCGCGCAGTGCCATGCGGGCGGCGTTGATGGCCTTGATGGCGCCCATGGCGTTGCGTTCGATGCAGGGGATCTGCACCAGCCCGCCCACGGGGTCGCAGGTCATGCCCAGGTTGTGCTCCATGCCGATCTCGGCAGCGTTCTCCACCTGCTCGGGCGTGCCGCCCATCACGGCGGCCAGCGCGCCAGCGGCCATGGAGCAGGCCACGCCCACCTCGCCCTGGCAGCCCACCTCGGCCCCGGAGAGCGATGCGTTCTCTTTGTAGATGATGCCGATGGCGCCTGCGGTGAGTAAAAAGGTGGCGATGCCGTCGTCGTTGGCCGGGATGGGGCCCTGCAGAAAGTTGACGTAGTAGTGCAGCACGGCCGGTATCACGCCCGCCGCGCCGTTGGTGGGCGCCGTCACCACGCGGCCGCCTGCGGCGTTTTCTTCGTTCACGGCCATGGCGTACAGGTTGACCCAGTCCAGCATCGACAGCGGGTCGCGCAGCGCGGCCTCGGGCGAGCGGCTCAGGTTTTTGTGCAGCTCGGCTGCGCGGCGGCGCACATGCAGGGGGCCGGGCAGGGTGCCGGTGCTGGCGCAGCCGCGCTGCACGGCGCCCGCCATGGTCTGCCAGATGGCCAGCAGCTGGCGCCGCACTTCGGCCGGGCTGCGCCAGTGTTGCTCGTTGGCGGCCATGAGCTGGGCCACGCTCAGGCCGGTGGCCCGGCACTGCGCCAGCAGCTCGGCCCCGGTGCGAAATGGGTGCGGCAGGCCCTGGCCGTGGCCTGCGGCGTCGGGCCCGGCACTGGCGGCGGTATTGAGCACGCGCTGGCCCGCTGCATCCACCACAAAGCCGCCGCCCACCGAGTAGTAGTCCCGCTGTGCAATGGCCTGACCCTGCGCATTGTGCGCGTGGAACGCCATGCCATTGGGATGCAGCGGCAGGCTTTTGCGGCGAAACAGCAGGTGGTCTTTTTCGACAAACGGCACGGGGTACTCGCCCAGCAGCGTTAGCGTGCCGCTCTGGCGGATTTGCGCGATGGTGGAGTCGATCTGGTCGGGGTCGATGTGGTCTGGCTCGTACCCGGCCAGGCCCAGCAGTACGGCGCGGTCGGTGCCGTGGCCCACGCCGGTGGCCGAGAGAGAGCCGAACAGCTCCACCGTCACCTGGTGCACCGCCGCCAGGCCGACGGTGTCGCGCACATGGCAGGCAAACTGCCGCGCCGCAATCATGGGCCCCACGGTGTGGGAGCTGGACGGCCCGATGCCGATCTTGAAGAGGTCGAAAACGCTGACAGACATGGTGGGTAGCACCCGTTGGTTCTGGAGAGTGCCGCAGCGCTTGTGGCGTGCGGGCACGGGCCGGCAGGGTGGGGCGCTGGCCGCCGCCCTGCCACGGTGGCCGCGAGGCTAACCGGGTGCGGTGGCCGGGGCATGCTCGCTATCCCTGCCCCCACGGACCAAGGGCAAGGGATATAGCAGTATTTTGCTATCAATTAAATAGCTTGTAGCGCAGGTAGGTATTGCGCTACAGGCATTTTTGGCAATATTTTTTCCCTTGCGCGCCAGAGTGCGAGCCCGCCTTGTGGCCCATGAATCTTTCTTACATCACCAGCGCGCGGCCCAGCATCACGCACCAGTCCCACCCACGGAGCTTGGGCCGGGTGTGCAGGCTGCCTCCCTGGAGGGCATCGACCTTGTCGAGGATGCGCAGGCCGCCTTGCACCACCAGTCGCAGCTCCCAGCCCGCCCGGCCGGGCAGGCGGTGCACCAGCGGGGCGCCGCTGCGCATGGTGGCGCGGGCCCAGTGGGCGCAGTCGGCAATCAGGCGGGCGTTTTCGCGGTTGCTTTGCAGGGCCAGCAGCTCGGCCTGGCTGGCACCGTGGGCCATGCAGTCGGCGCGCGGCAGGTAATGGCGGCTCCGGGGGATGTCCACGGACAGGTCCTGCCAGAAGTTGATGAGCTGCAGCGCGGTGCAGATGGCGTCGCTCTGGTGCAGCGCCTCGTTGTCGTGCACGCCATACAGGTGCAGCAGCAGCCGTCCCACGGGGTTGGCCGAGCGGCGGCAGTAGTCCAGCAGCTCGGCGCGGTCGGCATAACCTTCGCCGTCACGGGTTTTTTCGACGTCCTGAGCAAATGCGCTCAGCAGGTCCTCCAGCAACTGCACGGGCAACTGGTGGCTGCGCAACACGCCTTGCAGCGGCAGGAACACGCTGGCCCAGCGGGCCGAGGGGGCACCGCCCTGGGCGATGGCGTGCAGGTCGGTCCGGTAGGCTGCCAGGTCCGCCAGGCGGGCGGCGGCTGGTGCATCGCCCTCGTCGGCAATGTCGTCCGCCGTGCGCGCAAAACCGTAGATGGCGGCAATCGGCTGGCGCAGGTGGGGTGGGCACAGCAGCGACGCGACGGGGAAGTTTTCGTAATGGGTGACAGGGGGGGCCACCGCGTCAGTCGCAGTGGGCTGCGGCGTGGAGGCTGCGCCGGAATGGGGGGAGGGGCTAGGACGGTCGTTCACACCCTGGATTGTCGCTTGACAAGGTCAGGGGCTTCTCATAGATTACTAACCGGTCAGTCAGTAACCGTAAGAACCAATCTAATGGGGGACAAGGCGGCTGGCCCCTGCGTTTGTTCACAAGCTCCCTGCGCGACGGCGGGCAGTTTGTCAGCAGTCGCCTGGTGTACCGTCGCGGCGCAGGCGTTCCGGCCTGCGTTTTGCTTGTTGATCCTTGTGGCCCCCTCTTTATTCACCGGATTTCCCATGCGCACATCCTCCGCCTTGCGGCCCTCTTCACGGCATTCCAGGCTTTTGCTGGTGCTGGCCACCGCTACCGTGCTGGCCGCCTGTTCGCGTCCCGCACCGCCCGAGGAGCCTGTGCGCTCCGTCAAGCTGCTCACGGTGGGCGTGGGTGCCTTGCAGTCCAGCCTGGAGTATTCGGGCGAGGTGCGTGCGCGGGTGGAGTCGCGCCTGGGCTTTCGCGTAGCGGGCAAGATCGTGCAGCGCCAGGCCGAGCTGGGCCAGCGTGTGAAGGCGGGGCAGGTGCTGGCGCAACTGGACCCCAAGGACTACCAACTGGCGGCTGATGCGGCGCGTGCGCAACTGGCATCGGCCACCACGCAGCGTGACCTGGCGGCGGCAGACCTCAAGCGCTACCAGGCGCTCAAGGACCAGAACTTCATCAGCGGCGCCGAACTGGAGCGCCGCGAGGCCACGCTCAAGGCGGCGCAGGCCACGCTGGACCAGGCGCGCGCGCAGCTGTCGTCGCAGGGCAACCAGACGGCCTACACCACGCTGGTGGCCGATGTGTCGGGCGTGGTGACGGGCATTGACGCAGAGCCGGGCCAGGTGGTGTCGGCCGGTGCGCCGGTGGTGCGCATTGCGCAGAACGGCCCGCGTGACGTGGTGTTTGCCGTGCCCGAGGACAAGGTGGCGCAGATCACGACAGGCTCCGAGGTCGCCGTGCGCGGCTGGTCTGGCGGCGCGACCCTGACGGGCCGCGTGCGCGAAGTGGCTGCCAGCGCCGACCCTGCCACCCGCACCTTCCAGGTCAAGGTGGCCATTGACGCTGCCGACGCCCCTGCGCTGGGCGCTACCGTGTACGCTACGCCCAAGGCGTTGAGCCATGCGGGCATTGCCGCCATCAAGCTGCCCACCAGCGCGCTGCGGCAAGAGGGCCAGTCCACGGCCGTGTGGGTGTACGACCCCGCGACCAGCACCGTCAAGTCGCAAGTGGTGCAGATTGCCACGGCCGACGGCAACGACGCGGTGGTGGCTGGGGGCCTGACCCCAGGTATGCAGGTGGTGGCTACCGGCGTGCATGTGTTGTCGCCAGGTCAAAAAGTGGCGGTATACCAGCCAAAAGTGGCGCAAGAGCCCGTGAATAAAGCGCAAACAGCTCCTGAATCTGTAGCGTTGCCTGCGGTGCCATCCGCCCCGGCCGCCCCTGTGGCGCCCGCAGCACCCGCCACCGCCACGGCGTCCGCCGCCAACTGAGGCCCGCCATGACGCAAATCCAACCCAAAGAGGGGTTCAACCTCTCCAAATGGGCGCTCGACCATCCCGCGCTCACCCGCTACCTCATGGTGGTGTTGATGCTGCTGGGCTTTGCGGCCTACTTCCAGCTGGGGCAGGACGAAGACCCGCCGTTCACCTTCCGCGCCATGGTGGTGCGCACCTACTGGCCCGGCGCCACGGCGCAGCAGGTGGCCGAGCAGGTCACCGACAAGATCGAGCGCACGCTGCAAGAGGTGCCGTATGCCGACAAGATCCGCAGCTACTCCAAGCCCGGCGAGTCGCAGATCATTTTCCAGATCAAGGACTCGTCCAAACCCGGCGACGTGGCCAACGTCTGGTACAGCGTGCGCAAGAAGGTGGGCGACATGCGCTATACCTTGCCGCAGGGCATCCAGGGCCCGTTCTTCAACGACGACTTTGGCGATGTGTATGGCGTGATCTACGCGCTGGAGTCCGAGGGCTTCAGTTACGCAGAGCTCAAGCAGTTTGCCGATGACGCGCGCCAGCAGCTGCTGCGCGTGCCTGATGTGGCCAAGGTCGAGCTATTTGGCGTGCAGGACGAAAAACTCTTCATCGAGATCTCGCAAAAGCGGCTGTCGCAACTGGGCTTGGACATGAACCAGGTGCTGGCCCAGCTGGGCCAGCAAAACGCCGTGGAGAGCGCGGGCAGCATTCAGACCCCGCAAGACCAGGTGCAGGTGCGCGTGCAAGGCCAGTTCAACGCCATCGAGGACCTGCGCGCGATGCCGATCCGTGGCCCGTCGGGTGCGCAATTGCGCCTGGGAGATATCGCTGAAGTCAAGCGCGGATATGTGGACCCGGCCACCGTCAAGGTGCGCCACCAGGGGCGCGAGGTGATTGCGCTGGGTGTCTCCATGGCCAAGGGCGGCGACATCATTGCGTTGGGCAAGGCCCTGCACACCACCACCGACCGCATCGCTGGCACGCTGCCAGCGGGCGTGAAGCTGGTCAACGTGCAAGACCAGCCCAAGGCCGTATCCACCTCGGTGAATGAGTTCGTCAAGGTGCTGATCGAGGCCGTGGTGATCGTGCTGGCTGTGAGCTTCATTGCGCTGGGCCTGCACAAACGCCCCGGCAACCAGCCGCTGTGGAAGCGCTGGTACATCGACCCCCGCCCGGGGCTGGTGGTGGGCATCACCATCCCGCTGGTGCTGGCCGTGACCTTCCTGGCCATGTGGTACTGGGGCATCGGGCTGCACAAGATCTCGCTGGGCTCGCTCATCATTGCGCTGGGCCTGCTGGTGGACGACGCCATCATTGCGGTGGAGATGATGGTGCTCAAGCTCGAAGAGGGCTACGACAAGGTGCGCGCCGCCACGTTTGCCTACGAGATCACGGCCATGCCGATGCTCACCGGCACGCTGATCACGGCGGCGGGCTTTTTGCCCATCGGCTTGGCCAAGTCCACCACGGGCGAATACACGTTTGCGATTTTTGCCGTGACGGTGATTGCGCTGGTGCTCAGCTGGTTCGTGTCGGTCTACTTCGTTCCTTACCTCGGCACGCTGCTGCTCAAGGTGCCGCCTCACGTCTTGGCCGCTCAGGCCAACAAGGGCATCACGGACGACCCGCACGAGGTCTTTGACAGCCCGTTCTACCGCAGCTTCCGCCGCCTGGTGGACTGGTGCGTGCAGCACCGTTGGCTGACCATTGGTGCCACGGTGCTGACGTTTGCGCTGGGCATTGTCGGCATGGGCAAGGTGCAGCAGCAGTTCTTCCCGGATTCCAGCCGGCCCGAGATCATGGTGGACATCTGGTTCCCCGAAGGCACATCGTTCGCGGGCAACGAGGCCGTCACCAAGCGCGTGGAGCAGCGCCTGCTGTCCGAGCCAGGCGTGAACACGGTAAGCACGTGGGTGGGCTCTGGCGTGCCACGGTTTTATCTGCCGCTGGACCAGGTGTTCCCGCAGAGCAACGTGTCGCAGTTCATCGTGGTGCCGCAGGACCTGAAGGTGCGCGAATCGCTGCGTGTGAAGCTGCCCGCGCTGCTGGCGCAGGAGTTCCCGGAAGTGCGCGGGCGCGTCAAGCTGTTGCCCAACGGCCCGCCAGTGCCTTACCCCGTGCAGTTCCGCGTGGTGGGCCCCGACCCGCTGGTGCTGCGCGAGCGTGCGGACGAGGTCAAGGCCCAGCTGCGGCAGAACCCCAACATGCGTGGCGTGAACGACAACTGGAACGAGTCCGTGAAGGTGCTGCGCCTGGAAGTGGACCAGGCCAAGGCGCGCGCCCTGGGCGTGACCAGCCAGTCCATCGCGCAGGCGTCCAAAACCATTCTGTCGGGTACGCAGGTGGGGCAGTACCGCGAGGGTGACAAGCTCATCGACATCTTGCTGCGCCAGCCGCTGGATGAGCGCAACGCCATCACCGACATTGCCAACGCCTATCTGCCCACGGCCTCGGGCAAGTCGATCCCGCTCACGCAGATCGCCAAGCCCGTGTTCACCTGGGAGCCGGGCGTGATGTGGCGCGAAAACCGCGACTACGCTATCACCGTGCAGGGCGACGTGACCGAGGGCCTGCAGGGCGCGACCGTGACGGCGGCGCTGCAGCCTGCACTGAAGGAGATCGAGGGCAAATGGCACGCTGCAGGGCAGGGGGCCTATCGCATCGAAGTGGCCGGCGCGGTGGAGGAGAGTTCCAAGGGCACCAGCTCCATCGTGGCGGGGGTTCCCGTCATGCTGTTCCTGGTGTTCACGTTGTTGATGCTGCAATTGCACAGCTTCAGCCGTGCGTTCCTGGTGTACATCACCGGGTTCCTCGGAATTGCGGGGGTGTCGGCCGCACTGCTGCTGCTCAACCGTCCCTTCGGCTTTGTGGCGCTGCTGGGGGTGATTGCGCTCATGGGCATGATCCAGCGCAATTCGGTGATTCTGATCGACCAGATCGAGCAAGACCGCGCTCGGGGCGTGCCTGCCTGGGATGCCATCGTTGAGTCGGCCGTGCGCCGTCTGCGTCCCATTGTGCTCACGGCCGCTGCCGCCGTACTGGCCATGATCCCGCTGTCGCGCAGCGTGTTCTGGGGCCCGATGGCCGTGGCGATCATGGGCGGGCTGGTGGTGGCCACGGTGCTCACATTGCTGGCGCTGCCTGCGATGTACGCTGCCTGGTTCCGCGTCAAACGGCCTGCGCCAGACGTTCCTGGTGTTGCTTGACCGATGGGGCGTCCGCATCAGGTAAAATAGAAGGTTGACCGATTTCACGCAGGCGGCAGCTGAGGTTGCCGCCTGTTTGTTTGTAGAACCGCGCGGGTGGCGAAATTGGTAGACGCACCAGGTTTAGGTCCTGACGCCAGCAATGGTGTGGGGGTTCGAGTCCCCCCCCGCGCACCACCCATGTGAGACTTTGCGGAACACGGCGCTGCTGCGCTGCAGCCAGCACGATCCACATTCATAAGAGGAATAGCCATGGCCGTTACTGTTGAAACCCTTGAGAAGCTCGAGCGCAAGATCACTCTGAGCGTGCCCGTCACCCTGATCCAGTCCGAAGTGGACACGCGCCTCAAGCGCCTGGCCCGTACGGTCAAGATGGACGGTTTCCGTCCCGGCAAGGTGCCCATGAACGTGGTGGCCCAGCGCTATGGTTACTCGGTGCAGTACGAAGTGCTGAACGACAAGGTGGGTGAGGCGTTTGCCGTGGCTGCGAACGAAGCCAACCTGCGTGTAGCTGGCCAGCCCCGTATCACCGAAAAAGAAGGCGCACCCGAAGGTCAGGTGACTTTTGACGCCATCTTTGAAGTGTTCCCCGAAGTCAAGATTGCTGACCTGTCGGACGCCGAAGTCGAAAAACTGTCGTCCGAAGTGACGGACAGCGCCATCGACAAGACCATCGACATCCTGCGCAAGCAGCGCCGCAGCTTCGCCCAGCGCGCCATTGACGCCGCTGCCCAAGACGGCGATCGCGTGACCGTGGACTTCGAAGGCAAGATCGACGGCGAGCCATTTGACGGCGGCAAGGCTGAAGACTTCCAGTTCCTGGTCGGCGAAGGCCAGATGCTCAAGGAGTTCGAAGACGCCGTGCGTGGCATGAAGTCTGGCGAAAGCAAGACCTTCCCCCTGGCATTCCCCGCCGAATACCACGGCAAGGATGTCGCCGGCAAGACGGCCGACTTCCTCGTGACGATCAAGAAGATCGAAGCCGCCCACCTGCCTGAAGTGAACGACGCCCTGGCCAAGTCGCTGGGCATTGCCGACGGTTCCGTTGAAGGCTTGCGCGCCGACATCAAGAAGAACCTGGAGCGTGAAGTCAAGTTCCGCTTGCTGGCCCGCAACAAGGCTGCCGTGATGGACGCCCTGGTGTCAAAGGCTGAGCTGGATCTGCCCAACTCCAGCATCCAGGCCGAGATCGCCCGTCTGCTCGAAGGTGCCCGCGCGGAGCTCAAGCAACGCGGCATCAAAGACGCCGACAAGGCCGAAATCCCTGAAGACGTGTTCCGCCCCCAGGCTGAGCGCCGCGTGCGCCTGGGCCTGGTGCTGGCCGAGCTGGTGCGTGCCAACGAACTGCAGGCCAAGCCTGAGCAGCTCAAGGCCCACATCGACGAATTGGCTGCCAGCTACGAGAAGCCCGAAGACGTGGTGCGCTGGTACTTCGGTGATCGACAGCGCCTGGCCGAAGTCGAAGCCGTTGTCATCGAAAACAACGTGACCGACTTCGTGCTGTCCAAGGCCAAGGTGGTCGAGAAGGCCATCTCCTTCGACGACCTGATGGCGCAACAGGGCTGATAGGCCCTGGCTGGGCGGCTTGCCTTGTGCAATCGCCCAGTTTTGGTTGTCAAGACACACCAGGGGCTTGTGCTTTCGTGCACAAGCCCCAATTCATTTCTGGGTACAGTACCTGCTTGACTGGAGAAATACATGAGCGCATTGGAAACACAAGGCCTGGGCATGGTCCCCATGGTCATCGAGCAGTCGGGCCGTGGCGAACGGTCCTATGACATCTACTCGCGCCTGCTCAAGGAGCGCGTGATTTTTCTGGTGGGTCCGGTCAATGACCAGACCGCCAACCTCGTGGTGGCGCAACTGCTGTTTCTGGAGAGCGAAAACCCTGACAAGGACATTTCGTTCTACATCAATTCCCCGGGCGGTTCGGTGAGCGCAGGCATGGCGATTTTTGACACCATGAACTTCATCAAGCCCGATGTCTCGACCTTGTGCACCGGCATGGCGGCGAGCATGGGCGCGTTCCTGCTGGCAGCTGGGGCCAAGGGCAAGCGTTTTGCGCTGCCCAACTCCAAGGTCATGATCCACCAACCTTTGGGTGGCATGCAAGGCCAGGCGACCGAGATCGAGATCCACGCCCGTGAGATTCTCAAGACCCGCGAGCAGCTCAACAAGATCCTGGCCGAGCGTACCGGCCAGCCTCTGGAGAAGATCCAGCGTGATACCGAGCGTGACTATTTCCTGTCGGCCGACGAGGCCAAGGACTATGGTTTGGTCGATCAGGTGATCAGCCAACGCGCCTGATCGCCCGAGGGCGATGAAGCGGCGTTTTCCCGTGGGGAAGACGCCGTTTTTTATTTGGTTATCATCCCGACAACTTTCCGAAACAAGCAAGGCATTGCCCCCATGGCCGAGAAAAAAGGCTCTTCCAGCGAAAAAACCCTTTACTGCTCTTTCTGCGGCAAAAGCCAGCACGAAGTGAAGAAGCTGATCGCCGGTCCGTCGGTCTTTATCTGCGACGAGTGCATTGACCTGTGCAACGAGATCATCCGCGACGAACTGCCGGCCGGTGATCTGGCCCGCGAAGGTCGCAGCGACCTGCCCACGCCGGTCGAGATCAAGACCAACCTTGACAACTACGTGATTGGCCAGGACGTGGCCAAGCGCACGCTGGCGGTCGCGGTGTACAACCACTACAAGCGCCTGCGCCACAAGGACAAGGCCCACAAGGACGATGTGGAGCTGTCCAAGAGCAACATCCTGCTGATTGGCCCCACGGGCTCTGGCAAGACGTTGCTGGCCCAGACCCTGGCGCGCATGCTGGACGTACCGTTTGTGATGGCCGACGCCACCACGCTGACCGAGGCCGGCTATGTGGGCGAGGATGTGGAAAACATCGTCCAGAAGCTGCTGCAAAGCTGCAACTACGAGGTCGAGCGCGCTCAGCGTGGCATCGTCTACATCGACGAGATCGACAAGATCTCGCGCAAGTCGGATAACCCCAGCATCACGCGTGATGTGTCGGGTGAGGGCGTACAGCAGGCGCTGCTCAAGCTCATCGAAGGCACCATGGCCAGCGTGCCACCACAAGGTGGTCGCAAGCACCCCAACCAGGACTTTCTGCAGATCGACACGACCAACATCCTGTTCATCTGCGGTGGTGCGTTCGCAGGGTTGGAGAAGGTCATCGAGAACCGCACCGAGGCCTCGGGTATCGGGTTCGGCGCTTCGGTCAAGAGCAAGAAGCAGCGTTCGCTGACCGAGGTGTTCACCGAGATCGAGCCCGAAGACCTGATCAAGTTCGGCCTGATTCCTGAGCTGGTGGGACGTATGCCTGTGGTGACGGCCCTGGCTGAGCTGAGCGAAGACGCCTTGGTGCAGATACTGACCGAGCCCAAGAATGCGCTGGTCAAGCAGTACAGCAAACTCCTGGCGATGGAAGGTGTGGACCTCGAAATCCGCCCCGCAGCCCTGAAAGCCATTGCCCGCAAGGCGCTGGCACGCAAGACAGGCGCCCGGGGCCTGCGTTCCATCCTGGAGCAATCGCTGATCGGTACGATGTTCGACCTGCCCAATACGAGCAATGTCGAGAAGGTGGTGGTGGACGAATCCACCATCGAAGAAAACAAGCCGCCGCTGCTCGTATACCGCGAAGCGGCCAAGAAGGCCTGAGAAGACCGGAGCGGGCGCCTTGTTGTCGCCCTTTGAACCATCAACCCTTGCGCCAGTACGGCTGCGTGCAAGGGTTGAAAATCCCCACATGTGGACCCACTTCCACAGAGCACTTTGAGGATTTCCATGTCCGGACATACCCCCCTGCCAGCCACCCCCATCGACCTGCCCCTATTGCCTTTGCGCGATGTGGTGGTGTTCCCCCACATGGTGATCCCGCTTTTTGTGGGTCGCCCCAAGAGCATCAAGGCCCTGGAGATGGCCATGGAGGCCGACCGCCGCATCATGCTGGTGGCCCAAAAAGCCGCCGCCAAAGATGAGCCATCGGTGGAAGACATGTTTGATGTGGGATGTGTCTCCACCATCTTGCAGATGCTCAAGTTGCCCGACGGTACCGTGAAGGTGTTGGTGGAAGGCCAGCAACGTGCCCTCGTAACTTCCATTGAAGATGCCGAGACGCATTTCATGGCCACCGTGACGCCGGTGGAGGCGACACCTGAAGCCAACAAGCCCAGCGAAATCGAAGCCCTGCGCCGCGCGGTGATGCAGCAGTTTGACCAGTACGTCAAACTCAACAAGAAGATCCCGCCCGAGATCCTGACCTCCATCTCCAGCATTGACGACCCCGGCCGGTTGGCCGACACCATCGCCGCGCACCTGCCCCTCAAGCTTGAGAACAAGCAGGTGGTGCTGGACCTGTCGGACGTGAAGGCGCGCCTCGAAAACCTGTTCGAGCAGCTCGATCGCGAGGTGGACATCCTCAACGTGGACAAGAAAATCCGCGGCCGCGTGAAGCGCCAGATGGAGAAGAACCAGCGCGACTTCTACCTGAACGAGCAAGTCAAGGCCATCCAGAAAGAGCTGGGTGAGGGCGACGAAGGCGCCGACATCGAGGAGATCGAGAAAAAGATCAAGCTGGCCAAGATGCCTGCCGAGGCTCGCAAGAAGGCCGAGGCCGAGCTCAAGAAGCTCAAGCTGATGTCGCCCATGTCGGCCGAGGCGACGGTGGTACGCAACTACATCGATGTGCTCACCGCGCTGCCATGGAGCAAGAGGACCAAGATCAAGCACGACCTGGTGAATGCCGAGGGCGTGCTCAACGAAGACCATTTCGGCCTCGACAAGGTCAAGGACCGCATCCTTGAATACCTCGCGGTGCAGCAGCGCGTGGACAAGGTCAAGGCGCCTATCCTGTGCCTGGTGGGACCTCCTGGCGTGGGCAAAACCTCGTTGGGGCAGTCGATCGCCAAGGCCACGGGTCGCAAGTACGTGCGCATGGCGCTGGGTGGCATGCGCGATGAGGCCGAGATCCGTGGGCACCGCCGCACTTACATCGGCGCGCTGCCGGGCAAGGTGCTGCAGAGCCTTTCGAAGGTGGGCACGCGCAATCCGCTGTTCCTGCTGGATGAGATCGACAAACTGGGCACCGACTTCCGGGGCGACCCGTCGAGTGCCCTGCTGGAGGTGCTGGACCCCGAGCAAAACCATACCTTTGGCGATCACTACGTTGAGGTGGACTTCGACCTGAGCGATGTGATGTTCGTTGCCACATCAAACTCAATGAACATTCCGCCTGCGCTGCTCGACCGCATGGAAGTGATCCGCCTGTCGGGGTACACCGAGGATGAGAAGACCAGCATCGCCATGAAGTACCTGCTGCCCAAGCAGCTCAAGAACAACGGCGTAAAGGACGAAGAGCTGCTCATCACCGAGCCTGCGGTGCGCGACATGGTGCGCTACTACACGCGTGAGGCGGGCGTGCGCTCGCTGGAGCGCGAGCTGTCCAAAATTTGCCGCAAGGTGGTCAAGGGCCTGCAACTCAAGAAGCTGGAGCCACAGGTGATCGTCACGGCTGACAACCTGCCTGACTTTTTGGGCGTGCGCAAGTATTCCTACGGCCGTGCCGAGCTGCAAAACCAGATAGGGCAGGTGGTGGGACTGGCTTGGACCGAGGTGGGTGGCGACCTGTTGACCATCGAGGCGGCGATCATGCCTGGCAAGGGGGTGATCACACGCACGGGTTCGCTGGGGGATGTGATGAAGGAATCCGTGGAGGCCGCTCGCACCGTGGTGCGTAGCCGCGCGCGCATGCTGGGTATCAAGGACGAAATGTTCGAAAAGCGCGACATTCACATTCACGTGCCAGATGGTGCCACGCCCAAGGATGGCCCGAGTGCGGGAGCTGCGATGACCACGGCGTTTGTTTCGGCGCTCACAGGCATTCCGGTGCGCGGTGACGTGGCCATGACGGGCGAGATCACGCTGCGTGGCGAGGTCACGGCCATCGGTGGCCTCAAGGAAAAGCTGCTGGCCGCGTTGCGGGGTGGCATCAAGACCGTGCTGATCCCTGAAGAGAACGTGAAAGACCTGACCGAGATTCCGGACAACGTCAAGAGCGGCTTGGAGATCGTGCCCGTGCGGTGGATCGACAAAGTGCTGGAGGTAGCGCTGGAGAGCAAGCCTGTGCCGTTGACGGATGAAGAGGTTGCCGTGGCGGCCGCTGCGGTACCTGTGCCGACGGACAAGGCGACCGTGTCGTCCGCCGCTGCCGATGGATTGAAACATTGACGCAAAATTTTTTGGGGACCCCCAAAAAATGCGCTACAATTCATTCCATCGCAGCAAACGTTGTACAATGTGAGGCTTCGGTAAAATGCGGGAATAGCTCAGTTGGTAGAGCGCAACCTTGCCAAGGTTGAGGTCGAGAGTTCGAGACTCTTTTCCCGCTCCAATTTCCACAAAAAAGGGAAGCAGTTGCTTCCCTTTTTTGTCAAAGGAATGCGAATTCCTGGCGCGGTAGCAAAGCGGTTATGCCCCGGATTGCAAATCCGGTTAGTCCGGTTCGACTCCGGACCGCGCCTCCAGATACGATCTGCAGTGGTAGTGCGATAAAGCCCTCAGGGCTCAACGCAAACAAGGGTCGTATCGTTGGATGGTTAGATTTTTTTGGCTTGCAATCGAATACGGCCAAAAATAGCGATATAATTTGAGGCTTGCTGATAAGCGCTGACGGAAACGCTGGTGAACTCAAGCAAATGCGGGAATAGCTCAGTTGGTAGAGCGCAACCTTGCCAAGGTTGAGGTCGAGAGTTCGAGACTCTTTTCCCGCTCCATATTTGAAAAGGGAAGCTTAGGCTTCCCTTTTTTCTTGGTGGTGCAGGGCGTGCTGTTTTCAAGCAGCAGCCGTGGCCAGAGAGACAACAGGGCATTGCGCGCGTGCGCGGCCCGGGTTACGCTGCGACGCAGGTGTGCGCTCAGCAGCCGGCGCCCCGATGGTGAAATTGGTAGACACTGCGGACTTAAAACCTCCTTTGTCAAGTCTTCTTCTTTGCGAGGGAGTGGCCCGCAAAGCTAGGATTGGCGCGGGTTTCCAGGCATTCAGGTGCGCAGCCTGAGTTGGTCTGTTGGACGGCTAGGAGCCAGCTAGGAGCCAAGCGCGCGGTACAGTTAGAGCAAGCCCGGCGGTAGTCGGGCGAAAATGGATTGAGTAACGAGTCAAACCAGCCCGAGTGGTGAAACTGGTAGACACAAGGGACTTGAAGAAATTTGAGCCCTCCGGAGGAAACTCCGAAGGTGAAGCCCGTCAAATTCGGTGAATGCCCTGGACGCGCAAGCGTTCGAGCCAACGCCGAGCCAAGCCCTGAATCGAAAGGTTCGTGGGAAGGTGTAGAGAGCAGACGGCGGGCACCTACGGCCGCAAGGCTATGGTGAAGGCGTGCTCCAGACCACGAACAGCGCTTGCGCTGGCGGCGAAAGTCGAAGTGGTAAGAAAATCCCTCGACCTCACGGTCATGCCGGTTCGATTCCGGCCTCGGGCACCAATGCGGAAGCCGTTCTCGCATTTGCGGGGACGGCTTTTTTAGTCGGATGAACGATTTGCAATCGATTCTCTTTGGCTGACTCCGGAAGGTTTGTGCCTCGCCGGTTTAACAGCATCGGATCTTCTGAAGCCGCGATCTCGTGCCATGAACGCTTCCAGCATGTGCGGGATTAGCGTTGCCGCATCGACCGTCTCGCCATACGCCTGCGCGTGCAGTGCGGCGTAGCGGTCGAGGTCGCCTTTCAGGCTGGCCGGGCACGAGAAGGTCAGCTTGATGGCTTCATGGCGAGGCAGAGGGCCAAGCCGCAATTTCTTGGTTGTGCTCATCGTGAAGTTTCCTTGTTGAAAAAGAGCGGTTGGTAGGGACGCAATACCAGGTCGCGGTTGATGATGATCCGCACTGGCAGACCCGGCCGCTCGGTCAAGGTCGGCTGGATGTTCATGTTGCGGCGGGTCATCTCTTGACCCACCTGATTGATGCTGTCCTGGGCGCTGTCGCGCCCCGCGATGACGATGCGGTTGCCGTCCTGCCGGTTTTCCGGCGCGGCCAGCTCAGCGCCCACGCCCAGCATCGTCGTCAGCGCCGCGCCGGCGACGATGCGGCCCCAGTGGTAGTCCACGCTGTCTTCCAGGCCGGAATAGCCTGCCGGGTCGGTGCCCACGAGGTTGTCGATGGTCAGTGAAGACGTGTCTGGCAGGATGATCCGGTTCCACACCACCTGCACGCGGCTCTGCCCGTAGCTGACCTGGCTGTTGTATTTGCCCAGGATGCGCGATCCCTGCGGGATCAGCAGGAACTTGCCCGTGGCCGTGTCATAGACCGGCTCCGTCACCGTGGCGATCACGTCGCCTGGAAGATCGGACTTGATGCCCGTCACCAGCGCCCCCGCGATCACTGTCCCGGCCATCACCTGATAGGGCGAAGCCGGCATTTGCAGATTGCCGGAATTACGGGTCTCCGTAGCGCCGCCTTTCAGGAAAGCCTCTTTCTGGTCTTGCCGGTTCTGCGTGGCGATCGGGTCGGCAGGCTGGGCCGCCGTCGAGGCAGGCCCGGCCGCCAACGGATCGAAGCTCGCCAAGGTACTGCCGGGCGCAGCCGCCGCGACTTGGGCTGCGGCAGGCGCCGCGGCCTTGCCCTGCTGGCCCGAGCGAAAGAACACCGCCGAGGCTGCCGCCGCGTCCGCCTCCTTGCGCAAGGCATCCTCGGGGTCATGGCCCGGCGGCGCATAGGTGGGCGTCACGGGCTGCTGCGACTTCACGATGGCCGGCCCAAGATCGCCGGGCAGCGGCGGCCCCAGCTCGGGCACCTTCGGCGGCAGTTTGGAATAGTCCGAAGGCAAGCCGTCCAGCCCTTCGGACTTGGAGACGCGATCGACGTTGTAAAGCTCGGTCTGCTCGCCCGCGCCGCGCCGGTGCGGTTGCAGCGACCAGATCGTGGCCCCGAGCACGGCGACCGACAGGCCGCCCATCAGCATCGCCAGCGTGCGCCGGTTCAACCGCGTGACCGGGCGCGGCTGCGCGCGCAGCGCCACCGCCTCGGGCGCGACCTTGCCCGCTTGCGGCGCGGCACGGACGGGAGTGTCGTCCTGGCTCATGGTCAATTCCTCCGCGTGCCATCCGTGCGTTCGATCCGCACCACGTCGCCCTTGTCGCCGCCCAGGCGCAGTTCGGCAGCGCCGAACAGCCGATCCACGATGTAGTACGGTGGGCGGAAGCGGTAATTCACCAGTTGCCCGTCGCCCTGTGCTCCGATTACGAACAGCGGCGGCAGCTCGTCTTGCGCAATGCCGGCAGGGAACTGGATATAGACCTTCTCGCCGTCATCGAAGGCGCGCAGCGGCTTCCACGGCGGACTGCTGCCGCTGATGGCGTAGCGGAAGCGGATCTTCGCCAGTGACAGGCCGGTATCGACCGGCGCGGCCGTCTGCGCGGCCTGCGCCTGGCGCTGCAAGGCCAGCATCTTGTCCTTCGGGTATTCCCACGAGATGGACGCCATCCATGTCTTTTCGGTCGAGGTCAGCTCCAGCAAGTAGGTGCGCCGACTGGTGGTGATGACGAGATTCGTCTTGAGGCCGGATCGGACCGGCTTGACCATCACGTTGACGCGCAGCGCATCGCCGGCGCCGCTAGATGTGTCCCCCACGATCCAGCGCACCGTGTCGCCGGCGGCCACCGTCACCAGTTCCTCGCCCGGCTGCAGGGCAACCACCGTCACGCGGCTGACGGCCGCATAGACCTGATACAGCGCGCCATCGGTGAAAGGCCAGACCTGAATTGCGTTGACGTAGCCCTCGCGCGTGGGCGCGACACGCGCCTCGGAATTGGCGCGCGAGACGCGCACCTTTTCGTCTGCCGGCTCCGGCACAGGCTTGGCGTCCTCGGCTTCGGGCAACGGCTTCAACTGCGCTGGCAGCGCCAGCGGCTCGGGCACCTTGACCACTTCCACCGGCGCAGGCGGCTCCGGCAGCGGCTGGGCCTGCACCGGCTCATCGAGCGAGATCACGGGCGGCGGCTTGCCCTGCGTGGCGCAGCCCGCCAAGGCAGCGAGCATCAATGGCAAAGCGTAAAGGCGGAAAGACAAGTTCATGGTTTTGCTCCTTCGGAAGAATCCAGTTCGCGGCTCCACGACAGGCCGTTGACGTAGATGCCCAGGGGGTTCTTGCGCAGGCGCTGCTCGGTGCGCGGGGTCTGCTGCACGATGGAAATCACGGCGTTCCAGCGCTCAGTGCTGGCGGCTGCGCCATTGACGAAGCGCTGCTCCGTCCAGCGCACGTTGAATGACGTATCGCTGGCACGGGTCACGCTGCTGATCTGCACCGTCACCGACTCCTTGCCGATGCGCGCAAACGGGTCATTGATCCGCGCGTAGTCGTTAAGCACGACCGCACCCTTGTCGGTCGTGTAGTCGTAGGCGTCCAGCCAGTTCTGGCGGACGACGATCGGATCGATGGACAGCGAGCGCACCAGCGTCACGAAGCGCGCGATGTGGTGTGCCGTCTGCGCGTCGCTGGGCCGGTACGGCGTGGCGGCTTCACCCACGGCGCGCACCTGGCCCGCGTTGTCCACCTCCACGACGTAGGGCGTCACGATGGATTGCGCCGAGCGCCACACCAGGCCGCCCGCCATCAGCAGCGCCAGCGTGAGGCACCCGAAGGCCATGAAGCGCCAGTTCTTCGCCTGCACGCGGGATGAGCCGATGCGCTCGTCCCACACCTGACCGGCAGCTTGGTACGGTGTGGCAGGCTGCGGCGTGTCTGCATAGCGCACCTGCGGTCGTTTGAATCGCATGCTCAGTTCTCCTTGGAAATCGCTTTATTCGTCGGAGCCGCGCAGGCTTGGGCCTTGCCCGGAGCCACCACCGTCGCCACCGCGCAGCGTGTGGGCGGCGGTTGTCGCGGCATGGGTGAGTTGCTGACGGCGGTGCAGCCGCTTGGCCCAAGCGGGCTGTGCGTTGGCTGCGCCGGAAGTGGCTTCGCTTGCGGCGGCATGGCCGGATGCCCCAGCTCCACCGGCTGCCGCGCCTTCGTCAGCGGCTGGGCCGTTCCAGCCAGCGCGGAACGGCGCCGCCATGTGCTGCCCGGCAGCGACAGCGCGGGATGCAGCCGCGCGCCCGGTGGACTGTGCACCGGTTTTGGCGACGTTACCCAGGCCAGCCATCACCCCCTTCGCGCCACCACCTGCGGCGGCGGAACCGGCCTGGAACGCCGACTTGGCGCTGCTGGCCGCCGACGTGGCGGCACGCGCACCGCTGCCGGCCAGCTTGGTGGCGGCCGGCGCCATGCGCGCCCCGGCCATGACGGCACCACCTACGCCCGTCGCCGCAGCGCCGACGGCGACAGCCGTGCCGGCTGCACCGATTGCAGCGCCGGCCATCGCGCCCGCGCCAAGCTGTGGCGCACCTGACACAAGGCCCGTGGCGATGCCGGGACCGAAGATGCCCAGCGCCAGCAAGGTGAGCGAGGCCAGCATGATGACCAGCGCGTGGTCGATGGACGGCTCGGCGGGATGGATTTGGAACTGAGCGAACAGGCCCGATCCGATACCGACGATCACGGCCAGCACCAGCACCTTGATGCCGGCGGACACGACGTTGCCCAGCACCTTCTCGGCCAGGAATGCGGTCTTGTTCCACAGTGCGAATGGCACCAGCACGAAGCCAGCCAATGTCGTCAACTTGAACTCGATCAGCGTGATGAACAGCTGGATCGCCAGCACGAAGAAGCACAGCACCACGACCAGCCAGGCGAGGAACATCACCACGATGGGGTCGAGATTGGCGAACACCTCGGGGAACCCGGCCATGTCACCGATTTGCTTCAAGATCGGTGCTCCGGCGTCGATGCCGGTTTTTGCGAGCCGGCCCGGTTGCAAGAAATTCTCCATCGTGATGGCCGAGCCAGTGGCCATGATGCCGAGCCCGGCGAACGAGCGGAATACGATGCCGGCCAGCCAGTTGAAGTTGCCGATGATGTAGGCGAAGGCACCGACATAGAGCACCTTGCGGATCAGCTTGGCGATCACGTCCTCGCCTTGGCCGGTGGCGTGGCTCATGGCCCAATACAGCCCGGCGATCGTCATGTCGATGACGATCAGCGTGGCGGTCAAGAACGCCACTTCGCCCCGCAGCAGCCCGAAACCCGAGTCGATGTAGGTGGAGAAGGTGTTAAGGAACTGGTCGATGATGGTCACGTCATTCATGGCGAGTCCTCCTGCCCAGGCAGGGCCACGGCCACCATCTCGCTTTCTTTGGCGGGTTCATCGAAGCTGAGCGGAATCGGCGGCAGGTCGGCCAGCGTCCGGTATTCGTCCGGCCCGGCCTCACCGGAAAAGAAGCGCCGCCGGAAGGCTTCGGCGGCGGCGCGGCAAACGTCCTCGCCCGTGGCCTGCATGACTACCTGTGGATTGGCCGCGCATTGCGCGCGCAATGCCTTGAGCCGCACGGGGTCGGCGGCCAGGGCCTCGGCAAGGTTGGTGGCCGGCTGCTCGCCGCAGGCGGCCAGCAGCACGACCAGCAACGGAACAGACAGGGCGAGGACGCATCGCATGGAGCCTCCCGTCAGTCGCGGTAGAAGTTGATGGACTGCGGCGTGTACGGGGTGCCCTCACCCAGAAAGCGGCGCCGCACTTCGCGGGCGCGCTCCGTTGCAGCCGATTGCCGCGCTAGCTCCAGCGAGGCCGCACGGTCTTGCGTGATCTGGAGCCGCTGCGTCTGGATCGACTGCTTGGCCTGCAAGGCCAGCAGTTGGTTCGTGGCCTGGATGGCTTGCAGCGCGCCGACGGCGGATTGGCTCTTGCTCACCAGATTGGCCAGCACGCCTTCATCGTCATGGAGGTTCTGCGATGCCTGGGCCTGCATCTGCATCGTGGTCTGCAGGCCATTGAGCGTGTTCTTCCAACGCTCCTGTGCATCGCGGTACATCTGGTCGCCGCTCACAGTGGCGGCGTACTGCTCGGGATACAGGCGCGCGAACTCCCGATCCAGATTCGTCACGTCGTAGGCCAAGCCGCGAGCTTGGGCGATCAGCCGCTCAGTAGTCGCCAGATTGGCGCGCAACTGGCCCACCACGCTGGACGGCAGGCTGGCCAGGTTGCGCGCCTGGTTGATGAGCATCTGCGCTTCGTTCTGGAGCTGGCGGATCTGGTTGTTGATCTGCTCCAGCGTGCGAACGGCCGTGAGCGTGTTCTGCACCAGATTGGTCGGGTCGAGCACGATGTCGCCGACACCGAACAGCGCGTGGGCGGGCTGCACGGCGCCGAAGGCGAGCGTACAGGCCACGGCCAGCGCGGCGAGCTTGGGGGTATGCAGTTTCATGACAGGTTCTCCTGTGGGTGGTCAGCGGTACGGAGGGAACCCGGTGCGAGGCCGGGGAACGAGGGCAGCAGGTCAGCCGCCCAATCTAGGCCGCGATGGCGCAGCCAGGCGCCCGCGAAGCTGGGCACGCCGGCGTCCCGCAGCACGCGATCCATGTCGCGCTGGTCTTGCGGCGTGGAAGCGCCCGCAAAGGCCAGCGTCGCCGGCCCCAGGTCGAGGTCGAACAGGCGGTTGCCGAGGCGGGATTGGTAGTAGTAGTCGCGCTTCGGAACGGCCGTGGCGACGATCTCGATTTGCCTCCTGTTGAGTCCGAAACCCTCGTAGATCGTGCGAATCTGCGGCTCGGTGGCCTGCGGGTTCGGCAGAAAGAAGCGGCTCGCGCAGCTCTCGATGATCGCGGGCGCGATGCTTGAATCCTTGATGTCCGCGAGAGACTGCGTGGCGAAGATGACGCTGACGTTCTTCTTGCGCAGCGTCTTAAGCCACTGGCGGATGCGCGCGGCGAACACCGGGTCATCGAGGAACAGCCACGCCTCGTCGAGGATCAGCAGCGTGGGCGCACCGTCAAAGCGTTCATCAAAACGCGCAAAGAGGTAATGCAGCACGGCCATGACGGCGGCTCTGCTGTGCATCAACTCCTCCATCTCGAAGCACTGCACGTCGGCTGACCTCGCATCGGCGCTCTCCAGCCGGTCATGGTCGGCGTCCAGCAGCCTGCCGTGGGCACCGCCGAGCACATACGGCGACAGCGCCTGCCGCAGCGCGTTCGATTGCAGCAGCACCGACAGGCCCGTCATCGTGCGCTGCTCAACCGGCGCACCGGCGAGGCTTGCCAGCGCCGACCAAATGGCAGCCTTCTCGTCGGGGCCGACCGCCACGCCTTCGTGCAGCAAGCGGCCCTCGATCCATTCGGCGGCCCAGGTGCGGTAGCCCTCGCGGTCGATGCGTGCCAAGGGCTGGAAGGCGATTTCCCCGTCCATGCCCAGGTCGTAGTGCTCGCCGCCCAGGCCGAGGATCGTGGCGCGCATCGAGCGCCCCATGTCGAAGGCAAAGATGCGCGAGCCAGGGTAGCGGCGGAACTGCATCGCCAGCGTGGCGAGCAAGACCGACTTGCCCATGCCGGTCGGCCCCGCGACCAGCGCGTGGCCCACGTCGCCGATGTGCGTCACCAGGCGGAACGGCGTGGCGCCATCGGTGCGCGTGACGATCAGCGGCGGGCCGTCCAGGTGGTCGTTCTTTTCCGGCCCGGCCCACACCGCGGACACGGGCATCATGTGCGCCAGGTTCAGCGTCGAGACGATGGGCTGTCGGACATTGGCGTAGGCGTTTCCGGGGAGCGAGGAAAGCCACGCATCCACGGCATTCAGGGTCTCGGGAATGGTGACGAAGCCCCGTCCCTGAATGACGCGCTCCGCCATGCGCAGCTTTTCGTCGGCCACGGCCGGGTCGGTATCGAGCACAGTTACCGTGGCGGTGAGGTAGCCGAAGGCGACTTGATCGCTGCCCAGCTCCTGCAGAGCCGCGTCCGCATCGGCCGCCTTGTTGCTGGCGTCGGTATCGACGAGCGGGCTTTCCTGCTGGAAGATCGTCTCGCGCAGCAACGCGATGACGTTCTTGCGCTTGGCGAACCACTGGCGGCGCAGGCGTCCCAACTCCCGTTCCGCTTCGGCTTTGTCGAGGCAGAGAAAGCGTGTGCTCCAGCGGTAAGCAAAACCGAGGCGGTTGAGATCGTCCAGAATCCCCGGCCAGGTCGAGGTCGGGAAGCCCCGCACCGACGCCACGCGCAGGTGCTGGTCGCCCAGCATGGGCGCCAGGCCACCGACCAGCGCGGAGTCTGTCAACAGCGCGTCGATGTGGAAGGGCACCTCAGGCACCGCCAGCGAATAGCGCCGCGTCGAGACGGTGGCGTGCAGGTGGGTCAGCGTCTGGGCGTCATTCAGCCATGAAATCTCGGGCATCACGCCATCGAGCAGGTCAAACACGCGATCCGTCTCCGTGACAAAGGCTTGCAGCCGCTCGCGCCAGTCCACGCCTTCGGTCGGCCGGTTCTCGTACAGCATCCCCGCCGCGCGGGCGCGCGATTCCTCGGGTGGCAGATACACCAGCGTCAGGTGATAGCCGCTCTCGAAGTGATTTCCCGAATCCTCGAAGGTGGCCCGTCGTTCCTCGTCCACCAGCCACGACAGCGGCTCGGGAAACTCCGAGTGCGGATAGTTCGCCGCTGGCCGGCGCTCGGCCTCGATGAACAGCGCCCAACCCGAACCCAGCCGGCGCAGCGCGTTGTTCAAGCGCGCCGACGTGGCGATCAACTCGCCCTGCGTGGCACTGTCGAGGTCAGGCCCCCGAAAGCTCGCCGTGCGCTGGAAACTACCGTCCTTATTCAAGACGACACCCAGCGCGACCAGTCCGGCCCAAGGCAGCCAGTCGGCGAGAAAGGCCGGGCGCTGGCGATATTCGGCGAGGTTCAGCATGGCGGCGTCCCCCTACACGTCCAGCAGCGGGCGGTGCTTGATGTGCCGCGCGAATACGGCCATGAACTGCGGATCGACGCGCGCGCCCCACACCGCCAGCGAATGGCCGACGATCCAGAGCACCACGCCCGGAATCCACAGTTGCAGGCCCAGCCCGACGGCGGCGGCCAGCGTCCCGTTGGCAATCGCCACGGTGCGCGGTGCGCCACCCAGAAGGATTGGCTCGGTCAGCGAGCGATGCAGCGGCACCTCGAAGCCGACCGCGAAGCTATCCGGGGCACTCATACGACGGCCCCGCCGGAGAAGCTGAAGAACGACAGGAAGAAGCTCGAAGCCGCGAACGCGATGGACAGACCGAACACGATTTGGATCAGCTTGCGGAAGCCGCCCGACGTGTCGCCGAAGGCGAGCGCGAGGCCCGTGGCAATGATGATGATGACCGCGACGATGCGCGCCACCGGCCCCTGAATGGATTCGAGGATGGATTGCAGCGGGCCTTCCCAGGGCATCGAGGAGCCGGCGGCCTGTGCGGTTCCGGCCAGAAACAGCAGCAGCGCGGCCAGCAGCAGCCCTTGCCCCGCAGGGCGGGCCAGGCTGCGCAGCCGTGCAAGGCGCAAAGCCGGATTTACGGAAAAACGGAAGGCATAGGCATGCGTCATGGCAGTTCTCCAAGTGAGTCAGGAAACGGGGAAGTCGCCGCAGTGGGTCCGGCATCGGGAAGTGGCAGCAACTCGGGAAACGGCATGTCCTGCGCGTCCGTCTCCCAATCCGCCAATCGGTATCCCAGGCCGTCGAAGCCGACGACGCGGGCGATGCTCTCGATGCGGCGCTTGCGTCCACGCCCGGTGATGTGGATCACCACGTTGACCGCCTCGGCGATCAGCGCACGGGGCGGGTTCACGGCTACTTCGAGAATCAGTTGCTCCAGGCGCAGCAGCGCGCCGAGCGCGGAGCCGGCGTGGATCGTGGCGATGCCGCCGGGGTGGCCCGTGCCCCAGACCTTGATGAGATCCAGCGCCTCGGCGCCGCGCACCTCGCCGACGACGACGCGATCCGGTCGCAGGCGCATGGACGAACGCACCAACTCGGTCATCGACACTACGCCTTGCCGCGTGCGCAGCGGCACGTGGTCGCGGGCCGCGCATTGCAGTTCCACCGTGTCTTCGAGTACGAGCACGCGGTCGCCCGTGGCGGCGATCTCGGCCAGCAACGCATTGGCGAGCGTGGTCTTGCCGCTGCTGGTGGCGCCGGCGATCAAGACGTTCTGGCGTTCGCGCACAGCGTGCACCAGAAAGCCCGCCTGGGCGCTGGTCATCATCCCGTCGATGACGTACCGCTCCAGCGGGATCACGCCGATGGCGCGCTTGCGCAGCGCGAAGGCCGGCCCCGGTGCGGCCGGCGGCAAGATGCCCTCGAAGCGTTCTCCTGTTTCCGGCAACTCGGCCGACAGCAGAGGTTGGCCGCGATGCACCTCCGCACCGACGTGGGCCGCGACAAGGCGAATGATGCGTTCACCATCGGCCTCGGGTAGCTCCACACCCATCGGTGCGCGGCCTGACGAAAGCCGGTCGATCCACAAGGTGCGATCAGGGTTCAGCATCACTTCCACCACGTCCGGGTCTTCCAGCGCGGCAGCGATCAACGGCCCCATGGCCGTGCGCAGCATCTGGATGCGACGGTCGAGCGACGTGGCGCTCATGGACTGCCGAGCGGCGCTCATGACGCACGCTCTTGCGCTTGCGCGGTTGCCGCCGCGTCTTCCATCCGCATTGGGTCGGGATGCAGCTCCTCCACCACGTCGCGCACTAAGCTCCGGCCCCGCAGCAGGTGGCGGCCGAGTTGTTCGATGAACTGCTCGAAGCGCGCTTTGCCCTGGGCGCGAGCCGCGTCTTGGTGCGCCTCGGGAACCGGCGTGCTCACGGTCAGGTAGTAGCGGATGAACAGCGCCAGTGTCTCGATGGCGATGTTCTGGTCGCGCTCCATGCGCTCGGCCTGCCGCGAGAGGCGATCAAGCCGCTTGGCGATGGCCGCCTCGCGCTGGTCGGCCGCATCGGGCGACAGCCACGATGCGAGCGCCGCCGCGACGATGGATGACTTGGACACGCCTTTCTTGGCGGCCAGCTCATCGAGCCGCTTGGCGTGCTCTGGCTGGATGAACAGGTTGAGGCGGTAGTGGCTCATAGCTCGATTCCGTCGTTGGGATTCAGCGATGCCAGCCGGGCCGTGCGCTGCATGGCTGGATCAAGCTGGCGAGGAAGGGGAAGCGGCAGGTCGTCGTCGTCATCGAGTAGCGCGAGGTCGGCCGCGGGAGCGGCCAGCTCGGGGTCGTAGGCGACGGTCTCAGTTAGTTCGGGTTGACGGCGCGGGCCGCCGTCGTCGGCAGATGCGCCGAAGCCTTCGGCGGTATCGATCACAGACGCCGCAGGCACGGCAGGAATCGCCAGCCCGCTCCAGTCGTCCGGGCGAGTCGGCGGCGCATCGGCGTATTGCCCGTCCGCCAGCGCCGGCGGCGGCAGCACGCGCTGCTTGAAATTGGCGTCCGCGTAGTAGCGCAGCTTTTTGGCCTTGATCGGCGCCACGCTGGACACCATCACAACCGCCTCGTCGGGCGGAAGCTGCATCACTTCACCTGGCGTCAGCAGCGGTCGCGCCGTCTCCTGCCGCGACACCATCAGGTGCCCCAGCCATGGCGCCAGCCGGTGGCCCGCGTAGTTGCGCTGTGCGCGCAGCTCAGTCGCGGTGCCGAGTGTTTCGGAGATACGCTTGGCGGTGCGTTCGTCGTTCGTGGCAAACGTCACGCGCACATGGCAGTTGTCCAGGATCGAATGGTTCTGACCGTAGGCTTTGTCGATCTGGTTGAGCGACTGCGCGATGAGGAAGCTGCGGATGCCGTAGCCCGCCATGAAAGCCAGCGCCGTCTCGAAGAAGTCCAGACGCCCCAGTGCCGGAAACTCGTCGAGCATCAGCAGCAGCTTGTGGCGGCGCTCGATGCCGTCGGAGCCATCGAGCGATTCGGTAAGGCGTCGCCCGATTTGGTTGAGGATCAGGCGGATGAGCGGCTTCGTGCGCGAAATGTCCGAAGGCGGCACCACCAGATACAGCGACACCGGATGCTCGGCTGCGATCAGGTCGGCGATACGCCAGTCGCAGCGCGAGGTGACTTCGGCCACCGTGGGATCGCGGTACAGGCCGAGGAACGACATGGCGGTGCTCAACACGCCGGAACGCTCGTTGTCCGACTTGTTGAGCACTTC
Source organism: Acidovorax benzenivorans (assembly GCF_028680575.1). GTDB lineage: Bacteria > Pseudomonadota > Gammaproteobacteria > Burkholderiales > Burkholderiaceae_C > Acidovorax > Acidovorax benzenivorans. The sequence continues at coordinate 48,096 of NZ_JAPCKI010000021.1, forward strand.
GCGCGCAGCGGAGGCCACCACCGGATGCGGGCTATCGCCGAGGTGCGGCGTGGTCATCATCCGGTGCAAGGTCATCTCGAAGGGGCTGGCCGGATCGGACAGGAAGTTGGCGACGCCGCGCAGTGTCTTGTCCTCGCCTGCGTAAAGCACATGCAGGATGGCCCCGACCAACAGCGCGTGGCTGGTCTTTTCCCAATGGTTGCGTTTCTCCAGCGCGCCTTCGGGATCGACCAGAATGTCAGCGATGTTCTGCACGTCGCGCACTTCATGCGCGCCGCGCCGGACTTCCAGCAGCGGGTTATAGGCCGCCGATTTCGCATCGGTGGGGTTGAACAGCAAGCAATGCGAGAAGCGCGAACGCCAGCCTGCCGTGATCTGCCAGTTCTCGCCCTTGATGTCGTGGATGACGGCCGAGGCTGACCAGGACAGCAACGTCGGCACCACCAGGCCCACGCCCTTGCCCGAGCGCGTGGGCGCGAAGGTCAGGACGTGTTCCGGGCCTTCATGGCGCAGGTATTGGCGGTCGTGCTGGCCAAGGAACACGCCGGACGGTTGTGTGAGACCCGCCTTGCGAATGTCCTGCGCGTTGGCCCATCGCGCAGAGCCGTAGGTCGTGACTAGGCGCGACTGCCGCGAGCGCCAGACCGACATGCCGATGGCGACCGCCACCGCCAGCAGGCCGCTGCCGCCCGCGATGGCACCGCCGGCATCGAACACGCGCGGCGCGTAAGCGTCGAAAAAGAACCACCACTCAAACAGCTTCCACGGGTGGTAGACCGGCGTCCCAAGAACATCAAACCAAGGCAAGCCAAGGCGTAGTTGATAACCAAGGGTAGCGGCTGTCCATTGTGTGGCGCCCCACACGCCAACGATCACGATGCCGAATACCACGGCGATCTGACCGAACAGCACGTTCGTTCCTTGCATGACCGGGCCTCCGATTTCTCCTGCGCTGCTTCCCCATGGAAAGAGCGGCACAAGGACGTGCCGCAGGCGTCAGGATCGGTGCCGGATCAGTGTCGGTCAAAGGCCGTTATGGCAGGAATTGAGGCTAAAAAAGCAGGAGTTCCTGCTGTAGCGACGGGAAGAAAGGCGTTGCAACCACGAGCGCATTTCAGCGTGGCGAGGTAACGGAAGGATTTTTCCAAAGCGAAGCGACTGCGCGGGTGACTACCTGGGTTTCTGCTCCGGCCGATCACCGTAGAAACGCCGCTTGGCGGCTTCTGCGGCGCGTCGGCAAAGTTCATCATCGACCTTCGCGCGATCTTCCTTGCACAGCCGTTGAATCTCCTTGATGCGTTCGGGATTGGCTGTAAGCGCGTCTACCGTTTCTGAAAGTTGAGAGGGTCCACATGCAGTCAGTGTGGCAGCCAGCATCAGCAGCATCACCTTATTCATGGTTCCAATCCTTTCATCGGGTGGGTCGGGAATTTTTGGCATTGCTCAGATTACCTGCCGAGTCAATGAAGGCCACTCGTTCAATGAACCGGGTCAACATCTCAGGAGTCTCCGCATCACGACGCAGCAGATAGGTTGTCAGCATCGGCGGTTTACCCGCCAAGGGTCGAGCCACAACACCAAGCTCGCGACTGGAGCTGATGTGCGCCGCGCCAGCCAGGCCCAAGGCCAACCCGGCGGAAACCAGAGTCATCATGAGGTCAAAGGTGGAAACGTGCTGGACTATCAGCGGCTCCTGCTCGTGCCTGCGCAGGATGCGCTCGACCTGACGCGCATGGCCTTCGCAGATTGCCGGATCGCCCAACACCAGCGGATAGTGCAGCACTTCCTCCAGCGGAACCTGCCTGAAGGAGAGCACGGGATGGCGAGCAGGTACTGCGACCATCAATTCGTCCTCCCAGGCAGATGTGGCCACGATGCCATCGCCCACATCATCGGCCATCGAAAAGCCGACATCGTATAGGTCATCGTGCAAGCCTTTGATCTGCTGGGCAAGCGGAACCTCGAATAATCGAACCTCGACCTCGGGGTCTTCTTCGCGGCACTGCGCAAGCAGCGCCGGCAAGCGTGATGGCGTGATGCCATCGGACAAGGCAATGCGCAATTGCCCGTGATAGCCATTGGAGGCAGACCTGACGCTATCGCGGGCTTGTTCCAGCGCAGTAAAGATGCGCGGTACGTGTTCCAAGAGCAATCGACCTGCACGGGTCAGTTGCGTGCTGCGGGTAGTGCGAACGAACAGGCGCGCACCAAGTTCTTCCTCCAGTTCCTTGATGGTGCGAGACAGCGGCGATTGGTCGATGTGTAGCCGTTCAGCGGCACGAGCGAAATGAAGCTCCTCCGCGACAGCGATGAAACATCGAAGTTGGCGCAATTCCACTTATGCCCTTCCTAGCGTTTCAGATCGTCCATGTTCTATGGGGTGCGGTCTGATGCTTCATTCATATGAGCACACCAGGGACGCTGTCCTCCGAACCGAAAGTGTCCCGGTTGCGATGCAAGCAGTCCAATCCGAATTGCAAAAGCTAGTGGTATGTTACTCACTAAATTATCAAAAGACAATGACTGAATCGATCAATAGGCGAGGCAAGTCCCCCTCCTTTCGGCGGGAGGGAGGTCTGCGGTTGTCAGCTGATGCCTTGCAATGTCTTCACGCAGGATTCGCGTGATCTCCGCGATTGAAGCAGCGGTCTCCTGCACGCTGTGCCCGGACACGATGATTCTTTCCGAGGCGGCCCCCTCCAAATGGGCACTTCTGTACGGAACCAGGCCGTCGTCGGAGTCCGCAAGAGAACCATCGGTGTTCTGCCTGGCGATAATCGAGTGATATAACACCCGACCCGAGATAGGAAGCTCCGCTGCGGCTTTGACAAAAGGATCCTTTTCGTCGAGTTGATCAATGCTGTTGGGAATGCGCTCCAGGAGCGTTTCCTGGGTTGTTCCCATGGTGTAGGCGCGAGCCGGAATGGCGCCAGCGAGCGCTTCCAGCAGCGTCAGCGGCAAGCGGACCAATCCGGCTACCCAGCGCCCAAACCCTTGGCCGGCAACCACGGTTCCACGGTGGGGCGTGGCGATGAATATCACCCGCTCAACACCTCGAAATGGCTGAAATTGCAGGAGAGGGTCAATTTTGGCGCGGCTCTTGCCAAGACGATTCAGATCGATCCTCGGATCCGATTCGGCCCATTTCAACAATTGCTGATCCGACGTGGAGACCATCAACCGCGCGAGCACTCCGCCCATGCTGTGCCCAACCAACACCAGCCCGTGTGAAGCTGCGGTTTTATCCTCCGGGTCGAAGTGATGCAAAGCGGCCAGCAGAACTTGTCGGATTGCCGCATGATTGGCTGGCAGCGGCATGTTCGTGGGGTAATAGACCTGCCAGACTTGGAAGGCGCACCGCAGTTCTTCGTCGGCCAGAAGTTCATTGGCCAGGTTGACCCAAGCCTCGGGGCTGCTCGCCAGTCCATGCAGCATCACGATGATGCGCCGCTGTGGATCGAATGGCTGCATCAGATACAGGCGCGGCTGATCGATTCCACGGTCACGCCCAAGCAGACCCAACAACGATTGCCGATTGAACTCCGAGCGTGCCAGCCACAGACCATAGCCAGCTGTGAAATTGCCAGCCAGCGGAACGCGTTGCCCATGGAGCGACAAATAGTCTTGCACCAGCGGGTCATATACCGCAACGACGAGTTCGTGCGAGGCCAGCAGCTCCTCCATAGAGCGCACGTCGAAGCGGAGCACTACCGTCACGTTGGGGGTGGGCATTTCGTTCCAGGCGTTGGATTTCGTCGAAAAATCATCTCCGGTGGGTAACCCGTTTTGATTGATCAACGACTGGGCATCGGTTACGGCCACCAGTTCAGCGCCCAGGCCATCCCTACGGTAGATGCCGCGCAGACCTTGGAATCTCAGCGCGCTGGCAGGCAACAACTCGCGCGGCATTGCCGCGCCGTTCGGCAGGCGAGCATTCAGGTCAACTCGCAAAGTCCAATCACCCAAACGCAGCACACCTTTGGCCTTGACAGCCTTCGCATCCGGTTTCCCTTGGCGTACGCCAAACAGCTGTGCGACCGTTTTTTGTACTGCGTAGTTGTACCAGTCGCGCACCTGCGTCTGCCGCTCCTCAAACGCGCGTTCGCCGGGTGCGCGCCTGGTAAAGAAGAGATAGGCATACGCATACCGTGCCGTCTCGATCCAAGCTGAAGTGGAGGAGGATTCGGTGTAAGGAGCCGAAATTGAAATGGACACGGCATGCTGCAACCAAAGCTCAGCCAGAGCCGATGTCCTAGTCTCTTCGTCCATGTCCTTGACCGCGGCTATCGCCGCAATACAAGCAAGTGAGGTGCTCTTTGCGCAGGCCCGTTCATCAATTTCGGCGACGCGGAGGGCCTGCACAGTCAACGCACTTAGTTTTCCCGTGCCGAGGACATCGCCCCGCCGTAGCGCAACGTATTCATCCGGTGCCATTGCGCGTACAGTCACAGAGGGCTTGAACTCGCTGACAATCGCGCAGCCGCCAAGTGCGAACACGGCAACGATCACGATCGACCACCGCAAAGAGAATGCAAAGGCCACCTGTCTCACACCTTGATGCTGCACCGGCGTTGCCGACCTCAGCCGCGACCGTAATTTCAAGCGGCGGTATAGCCGCCATCGACCACCAGCGCGCTGCCGCACATGTAGTTGGCGCCCTCGGAGAGCAGGAAGCAGGCAGCGTGGGCGATCTCTTCGGACTGGCCCAGGCGCCCGATTGCGTGCATGCCCTTGAGCGCCGCCAACGTCGCCTCGTCCAACACTTTGAGCAGCGGCGTATCGATATAGCCCGGGTGGATGGAGTTGATGCGGATGCCCTGCGCCGCGTAGGCCAGCGCCGCTGAACGCGTGAGGCCGGTGACACCGTGCTTGGCGGCGACGTAGGCTGGGGCGGTGGCGCTGCCAACCAGGCCGAGGATGGACGACATGTTGACGATGGCACCACCACCGGCGGCCAGCATGGCCGGAATCTGCGCCCGCAGGGCATATTGAACACCAGAGAGATTGACGTCGATGACGTGCTGCCACTCGTCCGCCGCCAGTTCTCCCGCAGGTTTGAGCGTACCGCTGATACCGGCATTGTTGAATGCCAGATCCAGGGCGCCGAAATGTTCGAGTGCGCACTGCACCGCTGCTTGTGCGTCGTCGGGACGGGCGGTGTTGCCGGCGTGCGCCACGGCGCGGCCGCCGGCGGCGTCGATGGCCTCCACCACGCGCCGTGCGGCCTCAAGGTCGATGTCGGAGACAACAACCTGCACGCCGTTGGCGGCCAGCAGACGGGCCGTCGCCTCGCCGATGCCGGAGCCACCGCCGCTGACGATGGCGCTGTTGCCCTTGAAGCTGTATTTCATGGTGAAGACTCCATTTTGAAATGCGGGTTGAATCGGTGGCGCAAGCGCCTCACGGCGGCGCGGCGCGCCTGCGTTCGGCCAGCATGAGTGCAATGGCGCAGGATGCCAGGCGCGTGGTGCGCGAGTCGGAGCGGCTGGTGAGCACGATGGGCACACGCGCGCCCATGACGATGCCGGCGCTTTCGGCACCGCCCAGGAACTCAAGCTGCTTGGCCAGCATGTTGCCGCTTTCCAGATCAGGCACAACAAGCACGTCAGCCTGCCCTGCCACGGCCGACCGGATGCCCTTGACTTGCGCGGCCTCGGGCGAGACTGCGTTGTCGAAGGCCAGCGGCCCGTCGACTAGGCCGCCTGTGATCTGGCCGCGATCGGCCATCTTGCACAGGGCTGCCGCATCCAGCGTCGAGCGCATGCGAGGGTTCACCGTTTCCACCGCCGCCAGGATGGCGACTTTGGGTTCGGGCACACCGATGACGTGTGCCAGATCGATGGCGTTGCGCACGATATCGGCCTTGTCCTCAAGCGACGGAGCGATGTTGATGGCGGCGTCGGTGAGGATGAAGGGCCGGGGGTAGCTGGCCGTCTGCATGATGTAGCAGTGCGTCAAGCGGCGCTCGGTGCGCAGGCCAGCCTCGGGGGCCAGAATGGCGCCCAGGTACTCGTCGCTGTGCAAGCTGCCTTTCATCAGTGCCTGCACCTCGCCCTTGCCAGCCAGCCGGGCGGCGGTGGCCGCGGCAGCGTGGCTGTGCGGCACATCAACGATCTCACTGTCCCCCAGATCCAGCCCGAAATCGGCTGCAACGGCGCGCAGCTTGGCAAGCGGCGCCACCAGCACTGGCGTGATGATGCCGGCATCGCGTGCGTCCAGTGCACCGCCCAGGCTGAGCGCGTCGCAGGGGTGCACGACGGCAGTGCGCACCGGGGCCACGGCTTTGACATGGGCGATGAGACGCGCGACACCACTGGGAGCAACGGCACTAACGTGTTCAGAAGTTTGTTCGTTCATGTGATTCCTTTGCGGTGCGGTTGGCGTACCAGCATCACGGGAACCGGCGCGATGCGCGCGATCTGCTCCGCGTCGCTGCCGAGCAGCAGCCGATCCACGCCGCGACGCCCGTGGGTGCCCAGGATGACCAGATCACACGCACTTGCCTCGGCCTGCTTGGCGATTTGTTCCGACACGCGCTCGGCACCGCTTTCAAGAAGCACCGTCTCCACGGCAAGTCCGTCCTGACGCAATCCGTTGGCGGCCTCATCCAGCAAGGCCTGTCCAGCCGCCATGAAGCGCGGACGGACATCCTCGATGTAGACCTTCGGACGTTCGAAACCCGTGCTGTGTCGGGTCGGCTCGACGACATGCAGCAGGATCACCGTGCCGCCACTCAGATGGGCCAAAGCGCGGGCATGATCGAGGGCCAGAAGCGATGTGGGACTGCCGTCCAGCGGCACCAGGAGTCGTGAATACATGGCATTCCGTCCGAAGTCGATTGGTCTTGGGGATTGCAGCGTCAGAAATTGATTGCTTGTGGCGCGGATTCCATGGCCGCTCAATACATGTGCTGGCCACCATTCATGGCGACGTTGCTACCAGTCATGAAGGCGGCGGCTTCGCTGGCGATGAAGGCGACAAGCTCCGCAATCTCGGCTGGCTGACCGAGGCGCCCGACCGGAATCGCATCGATGATCTTCTGGCGCACATCCTCACGCACCGCCATCACCATCTCGGTGGCCAGATAACCCGGCGAGACGGTATTGACCGTCACGCCCTTGCGCGCCACTTCCAGCGCCAGCGCCTTGGTAAAGCCATGGACCCCGGCCTTGGCCGCCGAATAGTTGGTCTGCCCGAACTGGCCCTTGCTGCCATTGATCGACGAGACGTTGATGATGCGACCCCAGCCACGCTCGACCATCGGATCGATGAACGGCTTGGTGACGTTGAACATGGAATCCAGGTTGGTACGCAGTACGGCATCCCAGCCGACCTTGTCCATCTTGCGCAAGGTCGCGTCGCGGGTGATACCGGCGTTGTTCACCAGGATGTCAATACGATGTCCATCGACATGAATGCGCCGCGCCAGCTCCTGCGCCGACTCGTAGTCGGACACATCCACCCCGTAGGCCGCAAATCCGTAGCCCTGCGCCGCCTGCGTGTGCTGCCACTGGTCAATCGTGGGGTTGCCTGGCGTATGCGTGACGATCACGCGGTGGCCGGCATCGTGCAGGGAACGGGCGATCGCAGCGCCCAGTCCCCGGTTGCCTCCGGTCACCAAGGCCGTTCGTTGAGGGATGCTCATGGCAACCTCTTCACTTCTTGGCTTTGCCCTGGGGCGCAGTGGATGGCGCGGTCCAGGGCTGGGCCCATTGCTGGCAAAGCTGGGCAAAAGAGGCTGTGTCACCACTGGCGCCGAATGCCTCGGAGACGGATGCCTGCCAGGCCGAGAGCGATTGGCGCAAGCCATCGGCAAAGACTGCCTGGCTTTTCGCGGCGGCCTGGCCGACCGCTTGGGTATCGCCCATGCGGCCCTGGGACAGGCGCCAGAACACCTCGGTCGGCAAGGTTGCAAGCGCCTGCCAGTCGGCCGCCTGTTGGAGGTTCTGGATGCGCGAGGTGGTCTCTAGCATGCTGCCAGCGCTGAGCTGTTGCATGGCTTCCAGCCAGTGATGGCCGCTTTCTTGCAGCAAACGGGTGATCTGAAGCTGCAGTTCGGCATTGGCCTTGTAAAGTTGGATGGGCAGTTCACTGTTCATTTCATTGCTCCACGGTCATGAGATGCCCCAATAGGGCGGGTATGGTCCATCCCGCAGGAGTGTCCCGGTCGAAGTCGGGTGGCTGAATTGAGGCCTCGGGGCGTCATGTCATCGCATTGCCACATAGGTTCCCGGCGCATCACCAAGCGGTGTTTGCGTGCCGCTCATCGCAGGCGGCGTCACACGCCCGGTCGAGCGCCGCGCCAGCCATTGCTGCCAGGCCGGCCACCAGGAGCCCTCGTTCAGTGGGGTTTCGGCGCGCCATGTTTGTGGATCAACGTAGCGGGCGCCGGTGCTGCGAGTCGCCATCTGGTAGCTGCGCCGCGGGTGCCCCGGCTCGCTGACCACGCCGGCGTTGTGCCCGCCACTGGTGAGGACGAAGGTCAGCTCCGCATCACTGAGCAGGTGCATCTTGTAGACGGATGGCCAAGGGGCGACGTGATCGCGCACCGTGCCGACGATGAGCATCGGCGCTTCGATGTCGGCGATCGCCACCGGCCGTCCGCCGACCTGGTAGCGCCCCTCGGCCAGATCGTTGTTCAGATACAGGCGCCGCAGGTACTCGCTGTGCATGCGATATGGCATGCGCGTCACGTCGGCGTTCCAGGCCATCAGGTCATTGAACTGCTGGCGTTCGCCCAGCAGGTACTCGCGCACGCGGCGGGACCAGATCAGGTCGCGCGAGTTGAGCATCTGGAAAGATGCGGCCATCTGCTTGCCGTCGAGATAGCCTTTGTCCCACATCCCGGCTTCTAGCCAAGCCAACTGGCTGTCGTCGATGAACAGTGCGATTTCGCCCGACTCGCGGAAATCGGTCTCCGACGCCAGCAACGTCAAGCTGTGCAGCCGATCATCGCCGTCGCGCGCCATCGCAGCAGCGGCGATCGTCAGCAAGGTGCCGCCCAGGCAATAGCCAACCGCCTGCACCTTGCGCTCGGGCACGATGGCCGTGACCGTGTCCAGCGCATCCATGACCCCCAGCCACCGGTAATCCTCCAGGCCAAGGTCACGATCGACCACGGTCGGGTTCTTCCATGAAATGATGAACACCGTGTGCCCTTGGTCGACCAGGTACTTCACCATCGAGTTGTGTGGCGACAGGTCTAGGATGTAGTACTTCATGATCCACGAGGGCACGATCAGCACCGGCTCGGCATACACATCGGGCGTCGTGGGTGTGTACTGGATCAGCTCGATGAGGTGGTTGCGGAACACCACCTTTCCCGGCGTGACCGCCACGTCCTTGCCAACCTCGAAGCCTTCGACCCCGGCCGGCGCATCCTCAAGCGCGAGACGCTGCGCATCGTCGAAGAAGTTCATGGCGCCGCGCCACAGGTTGGCGCCGCCGCTGGCTCTGATGGCTTCCAGCACTTCCGGATTGGTCCAGACGAAATTCGAAGGCGACCACATGTCCAGCCACTGCCGCCCCGCGAAAGTGACCATGTTCTCGTGATGGCGCGACACGCCACGCACGCCGGTGGTGGCGTTGTGCCACCACTGCTGCTGCAGCAAGAACCCTTGGTGAATGACGTTGAACGGCCACTGCTGCCAGGCCGGAGCCGCGAAGCGCCGATCCTGCTCCAGCGGTTCGATGCACGTTGGGCAGCCCTGAGCGCTTGCAGCGTGCGCGGCGTAGCGCGCCAGGCGTTGCTGCTTGTGCAGCCCTTTTTCGATCAGGCTGCGCTGCTTGCCCGGTGAAAGGCTCAGGTGCAGCGCCCAGTCGTACCAAGCCAGCAAACCCGCAGCCGGCGACAGCCCGCCAGTGGCGCGCGCCCGCCAGGCGTTCGCCAGCGTATCCAGGACATCGGGGTGAAAGATTTCGGATGGTGCCGGCACGGACTTGTCAGACGTGGCAAGGGGGTTCATGTTTGATCATCTCATTTAGCAAGTGACTTATTACTATCTTATCGCTTGCAGGAAAAGATGCAAGCCTTGCTGGCCATGTGGGATGAATTTCCACTGGCGCCCCGGCGAATCAACTTCCCGCACCCTCAACGAACTAGCCGACTTGTCAGTCGAATGCCTCGTCAACCGCTTGAATGGCGCGCTCGCTTCTTGAGATTCATCAAAGTCGGTCGTTGAGCGCACCGGATGGAAAAGAGCTGGCCCTTACCGCCACAGCCTGTCTGCTTTCTGATCTTGCGTCATGGTTAATTTGCGTGTTAGGATAGTAATAGGTCACTTACTTTATGGAGTCTGAGCGATGAGCGAACGTCCTCAATATCTGTCCGCCGAAGAGCGGCGTGCAGCCACGGTGCAAGCCGTGGTCGACTTGGCAGCGGAGCAAAACCCGGCCGATATCACGACCACGGCCATCGCCGATCGAATGGGTTTGACGCAGGGCGCGTTGTTTCGTCACTTCCCTAACAAGGACGCGATCCTGGAGGCAACGTTGACCTGGGTCGGCGAGCGTCTGCTGGTACGCGTGGACAAGGCGGCCGAAGGCGCTAAGTCACCTGCCGCGGCGCTCGAAGCCATGTTCATGGCGCACATCGACTTCGTGGCCAAGCATCCCGGCGTGCCGCGCATGCTGTTCGGAGAGCTGCAGCGCTCCGGCGAGACACTCGCCAAGCGGATGGTGCAGACCTTGATTCGTCAATACGAACAGCGCCTGCGCCGTTTGATGGAAGTCGGCAAGGTGCAGGGCGAGTTGGATGCGGATCTGAATGTGGATGCCGCCGCCGTGTTGTTCATCGGCACGATCCAGGGACTCGTCATGCAGTCGCTGCTGGCCGGCAAGGTCAGTCGCATTCGGCGAGACGCGCCGGGCGTGTTTGCCATCTATCGGCGTGGCATCGAAAGCACCAAATGAAGGATCCGTCTGCTCCGCAAGCGCGACTGCGACCTCCAAACCCTTCGATAAATCGGGAGCAACAAACATGACGGCACACAGCGGACGCGCGATCTGGATGCGTGTGATTTCCTTGATTGCCATCGGATTTGGCCTGCTGACCCTCCAGGAAGGTGGCGCAGTGCTGTTTGTCGACGGTGCGGCGCGCCAGGCAGCCGGCCACTATGTGCCGTTCGTGCTCTGGTTCAATTTTCTGGCCGGTTTCGCCTACATCGTCGCGGGCGTTGGCTTGTGGATGCGCCGGCGCTGGGCTATGTGGTTGGCGGTTGCCATCGCGGTGGCGAGTGCGCTCGTGTTCCTGGCTTTCGGAGTGCATGTGGTTCTGGGTGGCGCCTGGGAGCGGCGGACGGCGGCGGCCATGACGCTGCGCACGCTGGTGTGGGCGGGCATAGCGGCCATGGCTTGGCGCCGGTCAGCGGCGAATGTGCCGACCGCGCGCGAGCACTGAACATATTTATCTAGCGGAAACCCTTCAATGACCACTCCAAACCTCTCCATCAAAAAAATTCGTTGGGCCGTGATCGCTGTCGTCGTGATCGCTCTTGGCGGCGCACTGGCGTTCTGGCTATCGCGCGACCGTAACAAGGAAGATGCGTTGCGCCTCTACGGCAACGTAGACATCCGCGAGGTGCAACTGGCCTTCCGCCAGCCCGGGCGCGTGATGCAGATGGCTTTCGATGAGGGTGATGCCGTCCGCGCCGGCGCGCGCCTGGCCGCGCTCGACGCGCAACCGTATCGGGACGCCCTTGTGGCGGCACAGGCCCAGGTGCAGGTGGCGCAGGCGGAACTGGCCAAGCTGCGCCGTGGCCTGCGGCCGCAGGAGATCACCCAGGCGCGCGAGGCGCTTAAGAAAGCTCAGGCGCTCGTCACCGAGGCCGAGCGCAATCTTCAGCGCCAGAGCGGCCTGCTGGCATCAGGCGCCAGCAGCCAGCGTACGGTCGATGCCGCCCGCACCGCAAGGGATCAGGCCGCCGCGGGCGCCGAAGCAGCCAAGGCCGCCTTGTCGCAAGCAATCGAAGGTTTTCGCAAAGAGGACATCGCCGCGGCAGAGGCTCGTCTGGCGGCCGCGCAGGCAGCAGCAGCGCAAGCCACTACGTCCCTGGCGGACACCGAATTGACGTCGCCCAGCGACGGAACCGTCATCGCGCGGGTGCGCGAACCCGGCAGCATGGTCGCGAGCCAGAGCACGGTCTACAGCCTGAGTCTGGATAAGCCTGTGTATGTGCGCGCCTACGTGGGTGAGCCGGATCTGGGGCGCATCGCGCCCGGCACGGCGGTGCGCGTCAAGAGCGATTCTTCGGAGAAGGTCTATCGCGGCCAGATCGGCTTCATCTCGCCGCGCGCCGAGTTCACGCCCAAGACGGTGGAGACGACGGACTTGCGCACGGATCTGGTCTATCGCCTGCGCATCGTCATCGACGAAGCCGATGCCGACGCCGCCTTGCGCCAGGGCATGCCGGTGACGATAGCGGTCGATGCCAAACCAGTCTCTGGCGCGCGCGTGGGGGAGCGTTGAGATGCAGGCGAACACGGCCATGGCCACCACGCCTACAAGCGCCAGCGCCGATAACGCCGCCGTCGTCATCGAAGGCCTGAACAAGCATTTTGGCGACGTAAAGGCCCTGCGGAGCTTGAGCGCACGCATCCACTATGGGCGGCTGACGGGACTGGTCGGCCCCGATGGCGCCGGTAAGACGACGCTGATGCGGATTCTGACCGGGCTCCTGGTGCCCAATGCTGGCCGTGTCACTCTGGCCGGCTTCGACGTGGTCAAGGACAACGACGCGATCCACGTCGCCAGCGGCTACATGCCGCAGCGCTTCGGCCTGTACGAAGACCTGTCGGTGATGGAGAACATGCGGCTGTATGCGCAGTTGCGCGGCATGGATGCGGATCGCAACGCCGCGCTGTTCGCCGAATTGCTGGATTTCACGCGCCTCGCGCCCTTCACCAAGCGCCTGGCCGGCAAGCTCTCCGGCGGCATGAAACAAAAGCTCGGCCTTGCCTGTGCGCTCATGGCGCGACCCAAGGTGCTGCTGCTGGACGAGCCTGGAGTCGGGGTGGACCCGGTCAGCCGCCAGGATTTGTGGCGCATGGTGCAGGCCCTGACCGATGAGGGCATGGCGGTGGTCTGGTCCACCGCCTATCTGGACGAGGCCGAGCGTTGCGAAAGCGTGCTTCTGCTCAACGAAGGCCAGTTGCTCTTCGACGGCCCACCGCAAGAGCTGACCGCGCAGCTCAAAGGCCGGAGCTTCCGTCTCGAAGATGTCGGCACCGAACGCCGAGCAGTCCTGACGAAAGTCCTGGATTTGCCCAGCGTCAGCGATGGTGTGATTCAGGGCGCTGGTGTCCGCGTGGTGCTGCGCGAGGGCGCGACCGTGCAGGACGTACAACAGCTGGCGGATCAGGCCCAAGTGCGCCTGGCCCAAGTGCCGGCCCGCTTCGAAGACGCCTTCATCGATCTTCTCGGCGGCGGCCCCGGCGGTACATCGCAGCTCGCCGAGCGCCTGTCGCCGGTCGAGCTGGGTTCCGACATTGCGGTGTCTTGCCGCAATCTCACCAAGCGCTTCGGCGAATTCACGGCCACCGACAACGTCAGCTTCGAAGTGCAAAAGGGTGAAATCTTCGGCCTGCTTGGGCCCAATGGCGCCGGCAAATCCACTACCTTCAAGATGCTGTGCGGCCTGCTCAAGCCCACTGCGGGCGAGGCGCAAGTGGTGGGGCACGATCTGCGCCGCGCCACCGGCGCAGCCAAGAGCCGACTCGGCTACATGGCGCAGAAGTTCTCACTCTACGGCCTGCTCTCGGTGCGGCAGAACCTGGAATTTTCGGCCGGCGTCTACGGGCTGGAAGGTGAAACCCGGCGCGAACGCATCGAGGAAATGATCGCCACCTTTGATCTGGGCGGCTGGCTGTCCTCGACACCCGATTCCCTGCCGCTGGGGCACAAGCAACGCTTGGCATTGGCCTGCTCGCTGATGCACAGGCCCCCGGTGCTGTTTCTGGACGAACCCACTTCAGGGGTAGATCCCATCACCCGGCGCGAATTCTGGACCCACATCAACGGCCTGGCGCGAAAGGGCGTGACCATCATGGTCACCACCCACTTCATGGACGAGGCCGAGTATTGCGACCGCGTGGCCATGCTGTCGCGCGCGCGCCTGATTGCGCTGGACACGCCCGACGCACTCAAGCGGATCGCCATCAGTTCGGAACGTCCTGATCCGACCATGGAGGATGCCTTCATTCATCTGGTGGAGTCCGCCGAACGTGAAATGGAGGTCGCCAAATGAGCGTCGCTGCACCTCACAAAAATGCGGATAGCACCGCGCAGGCTGATTTGCGCCGTTTCGACCTGCGGCGCCTCATCGCTCTGGTCACCAAGGAAAGCTACCAGGCGCTGCGCGATCCCTCGACGCTGCTGATTGCGTTCGTGCTGCCTGTGGTGTTGCTGCTGCTGTTCGCGTATGCGGTGTCGCTGGATGCGAAGAATGTCCGTGTCGGCGTGGTGCTGGAGTCGCCCGGCGCTGCGGCGCAAGAGCTTGCGGCGGCCTTTGCCGGTACGCGCTTCCTGGATACCTATTTCGCCCATGACCGGCGCGAAGTGGCCGATCAACTGATCTCCGGCGACCTGCGCGGCTACGTGGTGATCCCGCAGGACTTCGAGCAGCGCCTGGCGCAGCGTGGCAGCGAACCGCTGGTGCAGATCATCACCGACGGCTCCTACCCCAACACCGCGAACTACGTCGAGAACTATGCGCGCGGCGTGGTCCAGACCTGGCGCGCCGGGCTCGATGTCGCGGCGCCGCCGCAGGCCGTAGTGCTGGAGCCGCGCTACTGGTTCAACCCTGAGCTGGAAAGCCGTCAAGCGCTGATTCCCGGAGCCATCGCCATCGTCATGACCATCATCGGCACCATGCTAACGGCGCTGGTGGTGGCGCGCGAATGGGAGCGCGGAACCATGGAGGCGGTGCTGTCCACACCGGCCTCGGTGGCCGAAATCCTGATCGGCAAGCTGCTGCCGTACTTCGTGCTCGGCATGCTGTCCACGCTTGGCGCCGCGGCGCTGGCGGTGTTCGTGTTCGGCGTGCCGATGCGGGGCTCGCTGGCAGCGCTGCTGCTGCTGTCGGCGGTGTTCATGGTGCCGGCGCTGGGCCAGGGTCTGCTGATCTCGTCACTGGCGCGCAACCAGTTCCTGGCGGCGCAGATCGCGCTGTTCTCGGGCTTCCTGCCGGCTTTCATGCTGTCGGGCTTCCTGTACGAGATCGACGCGATGCCCGCACCGATCCGGGCCATCACCCGGGCGGTTCCGGCGCGCTACTTCGTCGATTCGCTCAAGACAGTGTTCCTGGCCGGCGACATCTGGGCCGTCTTCCTGCCCAACCTGGCGGCCATGGCGGCGATCGGTGCGCTGTTCTTCGTGATCGCCAAGCGCGCCACGCGCAAAAACCTGGAGTGAACCGATGTTCTTCGCTGCATTCTCGTTCACCCGCCTGCGCGCCCAGTTCATCAAGGAAGTGCTCAGCGTGCTGCGCGACCCGCGCAGCCGCATGGTGGTGTTCGCGCCGCCCATCCTGCAACTGCTGGTCTTCGCCTTTGCCGCGACGCTGGAGGTGCGCAACGTCGACATTGCCGTCTACAACCAGGACGCCGGGCGTTGGTCACACGAACTGGTGCAGCGCCTCGACAGTGCCCGCTTCATCACCCACGTCCGGCATGTCGACAGCCAGCTGCAGCTGCACGAACTGATCGACCGCGGCGAGGTGATCGCCGCGCTCGCTATTCCCGTCGATTTCTCGCGCGCCATCGCCGCCGGTGACAGCGGCCGCGCGCAGGTGCTGGTCGATGGCCGGCGCAGCAACTCGGGCCAAATCACTGTGGCCTATCTGTCCACCATCGCTGCTGAGGTCGGCGCTGAGGTCGTGCCCGACGCGCAAGCGCCGACGCCGGTCGTCGTGCGCCACTGGTTCAATCCGAACCTGGTCTATCGCTGGTACATCGTGCCCGGCCTCACGGGCATCCTGGCGCTGTTCAGTTCGTTGATGATCACCTCGTTATCGATAGCGCGCGAACGCGAGCTCGGCACCTTCGACCAGTTGCTGGTGTCGCCCACCTCGACGCCGGAAATCATCATTTCCAAGTCCCTGCCGGCGCTGGCCATCGGCACGCTACTGGGCCTGTTCATGATCAGCGCGGGCGTCTTCCTGTTCGGCATCCCGTTCACGGGCTCGTTCGCGCTGCTGCTTGCCAGCCTGGTGCTGTTCATCGCCTCAGTGGTTGGCATCGGCCTGATGATTTCCGCCGTCAGCATGACCCAGCAGCAGGCCATCCTGGGCGCGTTTGCCGTCGGTATTCCGGCGGTGCTGATGTCCGGCTTTGCCACGCCTGTGGAAAACATGCCCGTCGTCCTGCAATGGCTGGCTCAGGCCATTCCGCTGACCCACTTCCTGATCATCGTCGAAGGCAGCTTTCTCAAGGCCATGCCGACCGGTGACATTCTCGCCAGCCTGTGGCCGCTGGCGGTCATCTCCCTCGCCACGTTGACCATGGCCACCGTATTCGTCCGAGGACGCCTGCAATGAAATCCAAGACCCGCACACCCTTTCTTCGCGCAACCGCCACCGGCCTGACCCCTGGGCGCGTACGTCCCCTCGCGCTGGCACTGTCCTGCGTGCTGCTGACTGCCTGCGCAACCGTGGGCCCCGACTACCGCGAGCCACCGCCGGTCGACATCGGCAGCGGCTGGACTCTGCCGTTGGCAAGCGCATCCCAATCCGCAGACTTAAGCCAATGGTGGTCTGCACTGGATGATCCCGTCCTCGATCGCCTGATGGTCACGGCGCTGGCACAGAACCTGGATCTGCGCCAGGCTGCGGCACGCATCGATGAGGCGCGCGCCCTGCGCGATCGTGTGGCCGGCGAAGCATTGCCCACCGCCGCCGCTGGCGCGAGCGTCAACCGGCGCCGTCAAAGCGAGAACGGCCCTTTGCCCGTAGGCTCCATCCCCGGTCTTGACGCCACGCAGACCATCTACGACGCGGGCTTCGACGCGGCCTGGGAGGCCGACTTGTTCGGGGCCAAGCGGCGCGCCCTGGAAGGCGCCAGCGCCCGCCTGCAGGCGACCGAAGCCGAGGCACAGGGCGTACGCATGCGCATCGTGGCCGAGGTCGCGCGCACCTGGTTCAACGCCGTCGGCGCCCGCTATGAGTTGCACGCACAACAGGCCACGCTGGACACGCTGCAGCAGACTTGGGAGTTGGTGCGCCTGCGGCATGCGCTGGGCGACGCGTCGGCCGCCGATGTAGAGACAGCGTACGCCCAATGGACGGCAGTCAACGCGCTCATCCCGGATATCGAGGCGCGCCAGCGCGCCGCGGTGCTCAGCCTGGGCGTGCTGCTGGGCGCACCGCCGGAGCGGGAGTTGGCACTGCTTGATGGCCCCTTGGCGCCGAGCACGCTGCGGGCGCTGCCGGTGGGCGAGCGCGCCGACATGCTGCGCCGACGCCCCGACGTGCTGGCCGCAGAACGACGCCTGGCGGCAAGTTCCGCCGACATCGGCGTGGCCACGGCCGAGCTGTTTCCCAAACTCTCCATCGGTGTGGGTGGCGGGTTCCAAGCGCTCAGTACGGGCGATTGGTTCGATGCCTCCAGTGCGCGCTTCTCCATCCTGCCGCTGATTTCCTGGCGCCTGTTCGACGGCGGCCGCGTGCGAGCCGAAATTCGGGCACGCGAGGCCGCCGAGCGCCAGGCCGCGCTGGCCTATGAGCAGGCCGTGTTAGCGGCGCTGGGCGACGCCGAACGCGCGCTGGTCGACTACCACGGCGGGCTGGATACTTTGGCGCGCCGCGGCATGTCACTGGATGCGGCGCGCACCAGCTACGGCCACGCCAGGACGCGCTACGCGGCAGGCGACATCGCGCTGGTCGAACTGCTGGCCGCCCAGCGCAGCCTGCACGAGGCCGAAACCGCAGCCGCGCGGGCACATACCAACGCCGCCGTGCAATTGGTGGCGCTGCACAAGGCCCTTGGTGGTGGCTGGGACGTATCCACGGCGGCACCGACCGCAACCCATTCGCTTCGTGGCGCTACCGCCCCCCTCGCGTTTTCAAGCCGTTGACTCAACACAAGGAGACCGTCATGCAAATCAACGTTGGAAGTCTCGACCGCATTGTCCGCATCGTCGTCGGACTGGTTCTGCTCAGCCTCCCGCTGTGGCTGGATTCATCCTGGCGTTGGCTGGGACTCATCGGAATCATGCCCCTCATCACCGGCCTGGCTGGCCGCTGTCCGGGCTACCGTCTGCGTGGCCTGAGCACTTGCCCGATACAAAAGAAAAAACCGGAGTGAGCATCCCATGAAACTGCATTTTCTGGGCGCTGCGCGCGAAGTCACCGGGTCGTGTTTCTTGGTGGAAGGGCTCAACGTACGCTTCCTGGTGGATTGCGGCATGGTTCAGGGCGGCCGCACGGCGGCGGCCCGCAACCATGAGCCATTCCCGTTCGACCCGGCGTCGATTGATTTCGTGCTCCTGACCCATGCCCATATCGACCATAGTGGGCTATTGCCAAAACTCACGCGCGCCGGGTTCAAGGGGGCCATCTACGCCACTCCCGCCACGGTTGATCTGCTGGGCGTGATGCTGCCCGACAGTGCCCACATCCAGGAGAGCGATGCAAAACGCAATGCGCAGCGACTCCGCGGAAAGGACGCACTGCCGCCTCTGTATACGCTGCAGGATGCCAGCGACTGCTTGCAGCAGGTGCGAGGCATCGAATACGACCGGGAGTTCGCGCCCCGCGTCGGGGTGCGCGCCCGTTTCCGCGATGCCGGGCACATTCTTGGGTCGGCCATCATCGAGGTCTGGGTCACCGAATATGGCTACCCGACAAAGCTCGTTTTCAGTGGCGACCTCGGCCAACCGGCGCGCCCGATACTGCGCGACCCGACAACCATCGAGGACGCCGACATCCTCGTCATCGAGTCCACCTACGGCAACCGCCAGCACAAGGATTTCTCGGCGACCGAAGAGGAAATGATCGGCATCGTCGAAAAGACATTGTTCGAACGCGGCGGCAATGTCATCGTGCCGGCCTTCGCGGTCGGCCGAACCCAGGAAATCCTTTATCACCTGCACCGACTCACCTGCGAGGGGCGGCTGCGGCAACCGAAGGTATTCGTCGATTCGCCAATGGCCACGCAGGCCACGCGCATCACGCGAGAACATCTCGAATTGTTCGACGAACAGGCGAAACGGTTGGCAGGATGGCACGCGCGCGGCGAGAACCTCCCATACCTGAGTTTCACAGCGAGCGCTGAGGAGTCCATGGCGCTGAACCGGATCCGCTCCGGGGCCATCATCATTTCTGCCAGCGGCATGTGCGATGCGGGGCGTATCCGGCACCACCTGCGCCACAACTTGCCGCGCCGGGAATGCAGCATCTTGTTTCCCGGTTTTCAGGCGCAGGGGACGCTTGGTCGGCGCCTGATCGAGGGTGCCGAACGTGTACGCATCTTCGGTGAGGACATCCCGGTACGTGCGGCGATCCACAGCGTGGACGGCCTCTCCGCGCATGCCGACCAGAAGGCGTTGCTGGATTGGGCTCGGGGTTTTGTTCAACCCCCGGCGCAAACCTTCGTGGTGCATGGGGAACTGTCCGCCGCGCAGGCCTTCGCCGAACTCTTGCAACAGCAACTCGGCTGGCAGGTTACGGTGCCCGAATATGGTCATGTGCTGCGCTGGCCGGATTTTCTGGCGGTCGAGCGATGACCCCGTCGGCAAATCCTGACGAGCGCCTGCGCGCCATCCTCGATTCACCCACTTACCGCCTCGCATACGAGGACATCGACTTGCTTGGCCAGGAAGAACTGCGGCCATTGCGGCTGCAGCTCGAACTGCTCAAGCCCGAACGCATCCTGCACGAACAAGGGATCCATTCGACGGTGGTGGTCTTCGGCAGTGCCCGCGTAAGCGACGCCGAAACCGCGGCTGCGCGCCGCGACACGCTGGAGCGACAGACACGCGCCGCGCCGTCCGATGCCAAGCTGGCGCGGGAACTCGCCCAGGCCCGACGCCGGGTGGATCAAGCGCGCCACTATGAGCAGGCGCGACGCTTCGCAAGCCTGATCTCGGCACGATTTCAGCAGCAGAACTGCCGTGACTTCGTCGTCGTCACTGGCGGCGGGCCGGGCATCATGGAGGCGGCCAACCGTGGTGCCTTCGAGGCTGGCGCACGCTCGATCGGCCTCAACATCACGCTGCCGCACGAACAAGCGCCGAACCCTTATATGTGTCCGGAGCTGGCGTTCCGGTTTCACTATTTCGCGGTGCGCAAGATGCATTTCCTGCTGCACGCAAAAGGTTTGGTGGCCTTCCCCGGCGGCTATGGAACGCTTGATGAGCTGTTCGAGGTGCTGACCTTGATCCAGTCCGGCAAGATGAAGCGGATTCCGGTGATTCTTGCGGGGCGCGCATTCTGGCGCCGCGCCGTCGATTTTGATCTTCTGCTCGACGAAGGCTATGTATCACCATCGGATCTCGACTTGTTCACCTGCGTGGACGAAGCCGAGGAAATCATCGACGCCCTCGAACGTTTTTACGTCGATCGGGCAGTGGATGGCGGGCCAGCGTGATGCGGATGGGCAAGCAGAATGCGCGCCTGCGCGGCACCAAGACGCCGCGGCCGATATGGGCCGCCACCGCGTTGCTGCTTGTCGGCGCGGCGCTCGGTTCCAACGCTGCCCGCAGCGCGGAACTCCCGCTCTCGATTGATCTTTCCCACTGTCCGCCCGAGCAATCCCTGCGCTGGAGGGGCGGGACCTTGCGCCTGGAGAACGATTTGTTCACCGGCACCGACCGCAACTACACCAATGGGGTGGCGTTGACCTTGGTGTCGCGCGATCTGCAAGGTGCGCTCCGCCCGGAGTGCCTGCCCCGGCCGATCGGTTGGTACGCCCGTTTCATCGGTTGGGCTGATCCCGAGTTCTGGCGAGACTCCGGCGCCCAGGCATCGTCGCAAAACCTTGTCGTTCGCTTTGGTCAGTCTATGTACACACCCGAGGACAAGACGCGTACCGATCTGATTGCCGACGATCGGCCGTACGCTGGCCTGCTCTACCTGGGCCTGGCGTGGAATCGCCGAATCCACCCACAGGCTGCCAGCTATGAAATGCTGGACGTACGCGAACTAACCCTGGGCGTGATCGGCCCCTGGTCGCTGGCAGAGAAGTCGCAGGATCTGGTGCATCGGGTGCGTGGCATCGAGCGATTTCGCGGCTGGGACAACCAGTTGCGCAACGAGCCTGCGTTCCAGATGGCCATGGAGCGCAAGTTCAAGTCGTACACGGAGGGTGCCGTCCAGCCAGGATGGGACAGCGACGTGATCGGCAGCTATGCCCTGCGGATCGGAAACATTGAAACCGCGGCCAGCACCGGCTTGGAATGGCGGGCCGGCTGGAACATTCCGAACGACTTCGGCAGCTATCCAATCCGCCCTGGCGCGGAAAACCGGCCACCTTCAGCGGTTGCCGATTTGCGCACGACAACACCGCAATCAGCCTTGGCGCCCAAACCTGGCGCGCATGTCTTCCTGAACCTCGAGGCCAAGGCGGTCGCCTGGGACTTCTCGCTCGACGGAAACCTGTTTCGCCACAGTCACCACGTCAGCCGTCGGCCCTGGGTCGTTCAGGCGGCCATCGGCATCAGCAGCCAATGGATTGTTGCCGGGCACGGCGTGCGGCTTGCAGTCATGCGCGTCTGGAGAACCCGCGAGTTCGACCAGCAGATCGGCCGCCACGCCTTCGGATCGATTGCCCTGAGCATCGAATTTTGAGCATGCCAGCCACCATCAGCCCGTTTGCAAAACATTCATCAACGACCCCCATGGAGAATCCCGTGAGCCACCCCTTGAACACCCGCTCGCTTTTCACAGTCGCCTTGTCCGTGGCCTTGGCCATTACCGCAACAGGACTTGGCGCACAGTCCGTAGAGGCCACGAAACCAATGGCACTGCGCACCGTCATGGAGAAGCTTGGCCGTGACATGCAAGCCGTCACTGGCGCGATTTCCAAGGAAGAATGGGCGCTGGTCGCCGAGTTGGCGCCAAAAATCGCCAAGCACGCCGAACCGCCCCTTTCGGAAAAGATGCGCATCCTCGGCTGGCTTGGCACTGACGCTGGAAAGTTTCGAGACTTCGATGGCCACGTCCACGACGCCGCGACCGCCATGGGGGATGCCGCGAAGCGGGGCGATGGCCAGGCCGTGATTACAGCGTTTTCCAAAACGCAGCAAAACTGCCTGGCCTGCCACCAAAGCTTCCGGCAATCGTTCGTGGAGCAGTTCTATGGGAAACGCTGATAGATATTGGTCCGAGGCCAGTTCGCATATGCCATCACGATCAAAATCATCACGATGAGCACCCCGCAGCCGAGCCTCATCCTGGTTCTCAACTGCGGCTCATCGAGCATCAAGTTCGCCTTGTTCGATGCGCAGGCAGACCCGTTGCCGCGCAAGCCACTGTGGCAGGGCAAAGTGCAAGGAATAGCCGGTCCTGCACCTGAGTACAGCGACAGCGTGACTGCGACGCAGCTCATCAACCTGGATCACGAACATCCTCACACTGCCGCCCTCGCGTTGATTCAAGCACGCGTCGCGGCCCGACTTGACGGCTGCCACATCGTGGCTATTGCACACCGTGTCGTCCATGGTGGCTGCAGGTACTTCGAACCCACCGTGGTGACCGCCGACACCATCGCGAACCTGCGAGCCTTGATCCCTCTGGCGCCGCTGCACCAACCCTTTCCTCTGAAGGCCATGAGCCTGTTGTTCCAGCAGTGGCCTGGAGTTCTTCAAGTGGCGTGCTTTGATACGGCGTTTCACCGGACGATGCCGAAGGTGGAGCAGATCCTGCCGCTACCGTATTCGGCCTGGGAACGTGGTCTGCGCCGCTACGGTTTCCACGGGCTTTCGTACGACTACATGAGCCACACTCTGCCCGAGCGCCATGGTGAGCTGGCACGAGGCCGCACCATTGTTGCGCACCTCGGCAGCGGGGCCAGCTTGTGCGCTATGCAGAACCTGGAAAGCGTCGCCACCACGATGGGCTTTTCCGCGCTCGACGGCCTGATGATGGGCACCCGCACGGGCTCGCTCGATCCCGGCGCTTTGCTCTACTTGATGGAGGTCGAAAGACTTTCGCTGGAAGAAGTGGGCAGCACGCTCTACAACCAGTCCGGCCTGCTCGGTGTTTCCGGGATTTCGGCCGAACCGCGCGTGGTGGTGAAGCACGAGAATGATCCCGGTGAGGCTGGCGAACGCGCCCGCATCGCGCTGGCGCTCTACGTGCGCCGTATCGTGCGCGAGATCGGCGCGCTGACCGCAGTCCTGGGCGGCCTGGATCTGCTCGTGTTCACTGCCGGTGTCGGTGAGCACAACGCCTTCGTGCGCGAGCGCGTCTGCCGCGACCTGGCCTTCCTCGGCATCAAGCTCGATGCCGATGCCAACACCATTAATGCCCCCGTCATCTCCACCACTGGCAGCCGCGTGCGTGTCGCGTTGGAGCCCACCAACGAGGAATGGATCGCAGCACGCTGTACGCAGAAACTCATGATCGCCGGGTGATGTCCCACGCAGGGTTCATCGGCACCAAAGAAGGACAATCGTATGACCACCGGTTCCATCATTCGCCAGCGCTGGTTTGCCGGCCACGGCCCCATCGTCCATCACGAGGAGACCGTCGCACGTGTAGATGCATTGGTAGCCGGTTTGATCGCCGATGGCCGCGTTGCCGATGAGGCGACGGCCTACACCTTCCTTGCTGCCGCCGACCGCTTGGGTTGCGTGGCAATGAACGTGGTCGCGCACATGACCTATGCGAAGCGCATTGACCTGTCCGGCGCGCTGCTGGCTGAGGAGGACTTCAAGCTGACGCCAGAAGGCCACACCGGTGGCTCGCTGAACATGGTGCAGGCCTTCGTCGGCTACCTGCTCGCCAACGCGCTCACCGGCAGCAGGCGCGGCTGGATCATGGGCCAAGGCCACTGCGTCGCCGCCATCGAAGCCGTCAATGCGCTCACCGGCGACATCTCGCCCGCGCAGCGGGGCCGTTACGACCGCAGTGAGGAAGGCCTGTCGCGCCTGTGCGCTGATTTCTATTCCTATGCCATCAATGCGCAGGGCCTCCCGGCTGTGCCGCTGGGCAGCCATGCCGGCCCCAACACTGCCGGCGCCGTGTCCGAAGGCGGCTACCTCGGCTTTGCCGAACTGCAGTACATCCACATGCCGCTGCCTGGCGAATCGCTGGTTGCCTTTCTCAGCGACGGTGCCTTCGAGGAACAGCGCGGCCCGGACTGGGCACCACGCTGGTGGCGCGCGCAGGACAGCGGCTTCGCCGTGCCGGTGATGATTCTCAATGGCCGCCGCATCGAGCAGCGTACTCAGATCATGCAAGAAGGCGGTGCGCAATGGCTGGCTGAAGACGTGCGCCACAATGGCTTTGATCCAGTGATCGTCGATGGTCGCGACCCGTCCGCGATCGCCTGGGCGATCATCAAAGCCGAGGACACGCTGCATGCCTTCGCCGCCGATCCGGATCGGCGCTATCCGGCGCCTCTGCCTTACGTGATCGCCGAGACCGAGAAGGGCTTCGGCTTTCCCGGTGCAGGCAGCAATGCCGCGCACAACCTGCCGCTGGGCGGCAACCCCCACACCGATGCTTCGATGCGTGAACTGTTCAACAAAAGTGCGGCTGCGCTGTTCGTTGCGCCGGCTGAACTCGACGCCGCGCTCGCCGCCTTCGCGACCCACGCCGCCCAGCAGCGTCCACTGGAAAGCGCGCATCCGATGGCACACCGCCATCCCGCTGCGCCCAAGCTGCCCGAACCGTGCTGGGAAACGCCGGGCAGCGAAGGCAGTGCGATGACGGCACTGGACCAGTGGTTCGTCGAATTTTCCAAGGCCAATCCTGAGATGCGGATGCGCATCGGCAACCCTGACGAATTGGCCAGCAACAAGATGGGTGGCACCTTGGCGCTGCTCAAGCACCGCGTCAACGAGCCCGAACCGGGCGTGCCCGAGGATCTGCACGGCGCCGTCATCACCGCGCTCAATGAAGAAGCCGTGGCCGCCGCCGCACTCGGCAACAAGGGCGGACTGAACCTGATCGTCAGCTACGAAGCTTTCGCAGTGAAGATGCTCGGCCTGATGCGGCAGGAAATCATCTTCGCTCGCCACCAGCGCCAGGCCGGCCAGCCCGCCGGTTGGCTGTCGGTGCCGCTCATCGTCACCTCGCACACCTGGGAAAACGCCAAGAACGAACAGTCGCACCAAGACCCGACCATCGGTGAAGCCCTGCTCGGCGAAATGTCAGACACCTCGCGCGTGCTGTTCCCGGTGGATGGCAATACCGCCGTCGCCGCACTGCGTGACGTCTATGCTGGACGCGGCCAGCTTGCTTGCCTGATCGTCTCCAAGCGCGACGTGGAGAATCGCTTCGACGCCGAATCGGCGCAACGTCTGATCAGTGACGGCGCAGCCCATCTGATAGGCAATCCCGCCAATGCCGAGGTGCAACTCATCGCGCTGGGCGCCTACCAGTTGGACGAGGCAATCAAGGCACAGCAGCACCTTGCTGAGCTGGGCAAGTGCGCCTGTGTCACCGTCGTCCTGGAACCCGGCCGCCTGCGTATTCCACGCGATGCCATCGAAGCTGAATTCGTCGATGACGACGTAACCGTTAGCACACTGTTCCCATCGGGCCTGCCGCGCGTGATTGTCACGCACACTCGCCCGGAACCCATGCTTGGCATTCTGCGCCGCATTGACAGTGGCCCCGCCAAGACTCGCGCCCTTGGCTACATCAGCCGCGGCGGTACCTTCGATGTCCCTGGCATGCTGTTCGCCAACCGCTGCACCTGGGCACATGTGGTGGATGCAGCAGCGACCGTGGCCGCTTGGAGTCGCGAGGTGCTGCTCGACCGCGCACAGCGCGCAGCCATTGATGGCACCGGCGATCCAGGTGATTTGCTGAACCCGTGAGTCGGGCGCGCGAACGCTGTACCGGTCACGAAGTGCGCCGACAGCGTTATCCGGCAATATGTCTCCGAGATGTCGCGGTGATCTTTCTCTTGGGGTAGATTCAGCCGATCGACATCCCCCGTCCACGCCGCCCTACATCCCACGACACACCGGCACCCCGGATCGTCGCGGCGATCTGCTGTCCCAGTCGTTGCTCGATCACTGGCTTCCACGGCACCAACCTGAACCCCATGCCGTCATCGAGCATGGCGTAGCGCCCGCTGGCGAGCATGACGGAGCGCCGGTAGATACCGGCCACGCGCTGCCCATCGGCCACCGGGCGATGCTCTAGGCCGGTGTCGGCGGCAATGTCCTTCGCGGCCTGCGCCAGCTCTCGGCTGCGCAGCGTGCCTAACAGGTTGCGTGCAAGGATCACGCGCTGGCCGCGCCGCTCGGCCAGACCCTGTTCGGCCAGGAAGTCGGCCCGCTTTTGCAGCGCATCCTTGACCTCGCTGCCAAAGCCCAGGTCACCCAGGCCCGAGCCGCCGCCGATCAACTGCTGGTCGAGCCAGGTGGCCCCGATCACGTGGGCCTGCCGTTCGATGGGTAGGTGCGATTTCAGCTCCACCGCCACGCCGCCCAGGCGCTGCGCGTCGTAGCGGCGGCCTTGCTCGGGTAGGTCGTCCGGCACCTTCCACAGCCCCTCGGCCACGCGCTCCACGATGCCGGCCCGGCGCAGGGCTTCCAGCCTGCGGACGTGGGCCGCGACGACTTCCCGCGGATCGCGGTCGGGCACGGCCCGACCTTGCTCAATCGCCAGGTGATGGTCGGTGCGGTACAGGCCATCGCTCGCCAGCGCAGCGATGTTGCTGTCGGCCGCGCGCACGTCGGCCGAGCCCTTCACCTCCACCACGGCGCCGGTCGGGTAGTTCGCCAGCTCGTCATGGGCGTTGAGCGCGACGTAGTGGGCCTTGCCGTCCACCCCGTCGATGACCAGATAGCCCCGGTCGCGCAGCTCGTCGGCCAGCCCCTTCGCGGCCACGCGGCCGAGAATGGTGTGGCCGCTTCCGTGGGCATTCGGGCCAGGCTCGAACACCGCCAGCTCGCGCGGCTCGCCGCGCATGGCCCGCTGCATGGTACGGATGATGTCGCCACGCTCGCCCAGGGCGCGCAGGGTTTTTTCCGCATCGGCATGGACAGCCCAGGTACCGGGCTGCATTTCGTCGGCCAGGCCCAGGCGCTGCAAGCGTTGCAGGCGGCCGATCAGCAACAGGCGCTGGCGTTGCAGCCGCGGTTCGTTGAAGCGTTCGATCTGCACTCGGCCGTCCTCGCCGGCCTCGCGTTGCAGGGTGCGATCCAGGCTCGTCCACCGCTCTTGTTCCACCTCGCGCTGCAAGGTCTGCTGGATTTCGAGCTCCGTGCGCGGCCCCAGCCATTCGGTCGCCAGCTCAGCAGCGCGATGGCGGAAGCCATCGGCGATGTAGTCGCCCGCGATGATGAGGTCTTTGCCGGTGTCGTCGCGCCCACGCACGACGATGTGCGTGTGCGGGTTGTCGGTGTTCCAGTGGTTGACGGCTACCCAATCGAGGCCCGTGCCCAGGTCGGCCTCCATGCGACCCATGAGGTGCCGCGTATAGGTGCGCAGGTCTTCCAGCTCCGCGCCATCCTCAGGCGAGAGGACGAAGCGGAAGTGGTGCCGGTCGTCGGCGCAGCCCTCCGTGAAGGCGTCGAGGTCGGCAGCATCGGTCTGTGGCCCGTAGGCTTGGCCAGGCTCGCCATCGCGGCCTACGCCATCGCGCTCGATGTAGCGAAGGTGCTTGGCGAGCGACTGCGGGCTGGCCTGGCGCTGATTGACCAGCAGCGTCTTGATGGTTACGCGCCGCGACATGGGAGTGAGCTTCGCGCCCGCGAAGCGCGCCGCCGTGTGGCCGCGCCCGAGGCGCGAGCCGGGCCGCTGGCCGGAGTGCTGTCCGTTGCCGCCAGTGCGAGGACGGCGCATCGCCGATTTGCCGCCGCTGGCCTTGCCCGCCTGCTTGAGCACCTTCGAGACGAAGCCCTGGCCCCGGTTCTTCGGGGCCTTTGGAGGGTTCGGGCGGATACGGAAATCGTCGTCTCGGCGGTCACTCATGGCTGTGCTCCCTGCAAGCTCTGGCGTGTCCGGTCGTGCAAAGCACGCGGACACACCCGCATTGGCGCGGGCCTCGCGCCACAAGCGGCACGGCGGCGAAGCCGCTGTGTGCCGCGCCACCACCATGTGCAGACTGGCTTTCGACGCGGCCCGGTGCCGCGTCCTTTTGTCTTGCCTTCCGCCGTTGCCCCTCGCTGGCGCTCCGGGCAACGGCGGTCCGGTGGCGCTGCGCTGTTGGCAGCCAGCCCGCCGGCAAACGTGGCCAGGGCTGCAGGCCGGGCGCGTTCGAGGCAAGACGCCTGCACGTGGGACGGCTGCGCCGGAGGCAGCGCGAAGTGCGGTGCCCAATGCGCAGGATTGGCACCCGCACTGCTCGCGCGACGACATGGCGGCGGACAGCAGAACGACACGCCCGATGGCACGATGAGATGCACGCTTGCGTGCAGCGAGTCGGCGGCCATCATGGGCGTGTCTCCAGCCAGACCGGGTGCGCCATACCGATCAGGGCGGATGCACTGACCGGCCCGAAATACCGGCTGTCGAACGACGCCGGATTGGTCGTGCTCAACAGGAACACTTCGCCAGGACGAAGCTGTCGGCACTGCGGCCAGGATGGCAGCGGGCGGCCCAGCCGGTCGGCAGGCAGCAAGGCGGCCACCGGCACGCCATCCATCCAGACCAGCGCATCGAAGATGCAAACGTGTTGCGGCGCAACCGCACCCACACGTTTGAGAAGCGGCACGCGTGTCGGCAGGTAGCCACGCTGCGCGGCCAGCGCGGCGGCGTCTGGCGGCAGCATGGCCAGCACGATGCTGCCCACGGACAACGGACGTGGCAGCGAGCCGGCGCGATGGTCGAGCGGATCAATGCGATACCAACCGGCCGCCACGCTGTCAGACGGGTTGTAGATCAGGCGCGGCAGCGGCTGCACAAAGGACGCCCAGGCCAGCGCAGCGAGGCCGCAGGCGGATAGGCCCGCCAGCACGAAGCGAGCGGGCAAACGTGCGCGGGGCGAGCGAGGATGCGACGCGGTGCCGGCAGTGGAAACGGCGGTCATGGCAGCACCCTCCCAGCCAGCCAGGCGGCATGCCGTTCAGCGGTGTACTCGGGCAGCGGCAAGCGCGCAGCGAGCCGGTTGCCCAGCGTGCGCCAGTACGCGGGCGAGACGCCGGCAGCCGCGATGCCCAGCGCCTCGATGGCGTCGATGCGCTCCAGCACGGCGCGGACCTGGTTGTCGCCTTCGGCGTGCAGCAGCAGGCGCGCGCCCGGCTGCACGCCGGGGATGCGCTGCACGTCATCCAAAGGCGTGCAAGCCTGCATCGCCATGAGCTGCCAGCGGATCGTGCCGTAGTCGTTGGCCTGCCAGCGGATGCGACAGAACACCGCGTTCGGTAGGAACACCGCCACGCTGCGCCAGCGGTCGAGCCGCAGCGTGCGCGTAGGTTCGCCAAAGCGCAGATAGAGCTTGATCCGGTGCTCCACGTACGCCAGAGAAACGCGCGTCAGCGGTGTGGAGGCCGGCCGGCCAGCGAGCGATGCGAAGGACGGCGGCGGTGCAGCTGTGGCCGCGATGGCAACAGGTGGGATGGCATGCAAAGCGGATGCGTTCATGGCGTGTTCTCCCTGCGGTGTTCTGGAAACTCCCGCTCCAGCAAGCCGCGCAGCAGGTCGGCCACGGTCACGCCCTGCGTGAAGGCCGACACCTTGATGCGCGAGCGCATGGCGGGCGTGATGTCGAGGGTCAGGCGAGCGGTGTAGAGGTCGCCCTTGCCCAGTGCATCGGCGTCACCCTGGCGAATCCACGCTTCGGCGTGCGGATTTGCTGGCGGGCGCATGCCGATGCCGACGCGATTGGCTGTGCGTTTGCTGCTCGGTGGCGGCTTCGCTGTCATGTCGGCCACCGCAACAGTTCGTCCACCAGCGCCGTGATTTCGCGCGCGGCGGCGCTGTCCGGCGCCGTCTCGCGGGCGAGCCGGCCAGCGGCCACGCTGTCGGCGAAGACGATGCGCTGGCGCACTTCGGCGCGCAGCGCAGGAAGCGGCTGTTCGGCCAACGATTGCCGCGCTTCGCGGCCGATGATGGTGGTACTGACGCGCCGATTGATGATGAAGGCCGCGCGGAGCAGCGGCCGGAAAACCTGCGCCTCGCGGATCAGCGCCACCATCTCGGCGCTGGCCCACAGGTCGTAGGCGCTGGGCTGCACCGGGATCAGCACCCGCTCGGCCGCCAGCAGCGCGGAGCGCGCCAGCGCCGCGATGCGAGGCGGCCCGTCGATGACGACGTGATCGGCCCGCCTGGCGAGTTCTGGCGCCTCCTGATGCAGTGTTTCGCGTGCAAGTCCTACGGCGCTGAACAGCCTTGGCAAGCCTTGCTGGCTTCTGCGCTGCGTCCAGTCCAGCGATGAACCCTGCGGATCGGCATCCAGCAGAATGACGTGCTGGCCGCGCAGCGCGAGTTCTCCCGCGATGTGCGTGGCGAGTGTTGTCTTGCCGACGCCGCCTTTCTGGTTGAGCAGAGCGACGATCATGGCGTGGCCCTCCTTGCTGGAAAGCCTTGCGTCGATTCGCCTGCGAAACCTGTGTGCTGGTGGCTGGTTTTGCCTGCCGTTTCTGGCCGCAGGGTGGTTGTCCACCGCAGCGGCGCTTCTCTACTAAAAGTTAGAGAAATTAAGTTAGGGAAGTTAGATGGCGCGCAAACCCAATGCTGGCGCAGGTTTGCGGCCGATTGGCACGCCTGATAGCACGATAGTCCCACGCCTGATAGCACGATACCCCGCACGCCTGATAGCACGACACCATTCACAGGTTGTCCAAGAGTTATCCCCGTGCCGTTTGCGGCACTGGCCGGAACGTCAGCAATTCCATGCCGTTGTCCGGCATCCGCTCGATGCCCAGGACATAGCCGGGCAGCGACTGACGCGCGACGAGCGCGCGCAGGTCGCAGGCGAAGTCGTAGGGCTTGGCGGTGCTGCCGGATTTCTGGTGCAGGTAGCGGAAGTCGAACTGCCAGCCGTGTGCCTGCCTGCCGCCGTGCTTGCGCACCAGCCGGTACAGCCATCGCTCGATCCCGCCCGTGAGCCGGAAATACGCTGGGTCGATGGTCAGCACCAGCGCGGCATCCATGACGCCCGCGTAAAACCAGTCCGGCAGGATCAGCTCCAGCCCCAAGGGCGTGCCCTTGGCATCGGCCAGTTCCTTCCATTCGTTGATCCATGAGAAGCGGTGCAACCGCCTTCCCGTGGTTTCGCGGATGGACGTGGCCACCGTGGTCGATTGCAGCCGGTCGAGCGCGGCCTTGAGGCGCTGGTAGTCGCGCAGCGACGTACCGCGCCCGATGAAGCGCAGGATCTCGTAGGGTGTGGCCTGCATCAGCCGCGACGGGCGCAAGCCCGCGTCGCGCGCTTCCACGATCTGACTGGCCGCCCAGATCAGCACGTCCGCATCCCAAATCGTGGCGATGCCGTGCTCCTGCGTGCCCTCCACTCGGATCGTTATGCCGCTGGCGCGGAAGTCGATCGGCGCGATGCGCCGCGACTTCGCCAGCGAGAAGAATGGAAAGGCCATCAAGTCCTGGCTGTCGCGCGGCGCCATGTCGCCCGGCAGGGCGCGGAACAGGTCGAGCTGTTCGCGCTCTGGCACGGGCCGCTGCCGGGACGGCAGCGCAGGGCTGGACATGGCGAAGGCCACCCGCGCGCAAGCGATCAGCGCGCACGGCTGTCCGCCGAATGCTGCTCGGCGTACTCGGGATCGGATGTGCTCTCGAAGCTGCGCTCGGCGGCCCAGGCATCGAGGTCGGCCACGGCGTACATGACGCGGCGGCCGAACTTGCGGAACTTGGGGCCCCCACCCAGCACGCGCTGCTTTTCCAGCGTGCGCGGCGACAGCCGCAAGTAGTCGGCGGCTTCGTCGTTGGTCAGATAGCGCTGGGGCTGCGCGGCAGCGGTCGAGACAGTGGCGGCGGGCCGCAAGGGAGCAGGACGCATGGTGTGAACCTCCATCGGTGTCAAAGCTCCGGCCGCACAGCGCAACCGGATGGAGGTAGTCTCAGAAAACGCGGCTGTTCTGCTCAGGGTCGATCTGCGCTGGATGCAGAACGACCCTTCTCAAGCGGCAGAAGTTGTGCTAAGCGGCGATAGCCGCCGCGCATCAACGCATCGCCGCGCTGCACCAGGCGGCGTACCTTGGAGCGCAGGCCGCCGTCGCTGTACCAGTCGGCGGCCGCGTCCTCGCCGAACAGTCCTTCGGCGATCTCGCGCAAAGAGGCGCCCGCCTGGGCCGCATCGAGCGCCTGCAAGGTGTGCAGTTCCTGCAATGCCGACAGCGATGGCCGCACCGATGCCGCAGCCGCAGGCGAGGCATCAGCGGCGGTCGCGAGCTGTTGCAGCATGGCGGCCAGCCCCTGCAACTGCGCGCAGGCGCGGATGGCATAGGCGAAGGCCATGCCATCGGCCAGGCCAGGCGCGATGGCCAGCCGCAGGCTGTAGCCCGGCCAGCGCAGCACCAGCATCAGTCGCTTGCCGTCATGGATCAGGCACTTGCTGCCGGGCAGACTCCAGAACGCGAAGACGATGGCGTCCATTGGCGGATCAGCGTCCAGGTAGAGCTGGAGCACGCCATCGTGGTCGGGAAACCAGGCTGGATGCGCGTCACGCGCATCCAGTTCCGGGTCTTCCAGCAGGCGCAAGCCCCAGCGATGCGCCGTATCGGATCGGCGACGACGGCGCAGCCAGTCGAGCCGGTAATCGGGATTGCGGCGCAGGTACTCCCAGGCCAGCGCCGGGCCATCGAGGTGCAGTGTGTATAGATACGCGGCTGTCGGATACCAGGGTTCGGTGCGATGCTCGGCCATGGCGAAGGCTCCTGTCGAAGATCAGGAACGTCGCCATAACGAAAAAATCCGGGAGCTACCGTATCAAAGCATCATCGGAGTCGGGGTAAGCTGTAACCATTGGTAGTCAAGGCCGATGGGCTCCGGGGTGTTGAATCCGTTCGAATGCGACGGCCTCATGACCTAAAAATGTCATGCGGCACAAGCACCGTGCCCCAGCCCGCATGAAAGATCGTGACTGTTTTAGCCACAGATACACAGGTTTGAAGCAAGAGTACGGATTCAGACTGGTCAGGTCTGGAACAAGACGGAAATAGTCTCAATGCGCCCGGCTTGGCCGGGGCGCGAACGGTTCAATCCACGATGGAACCGTTCTCCTGTGCCAGAAGCAGGTATTCTGACAGGGGCCGTGCCGCCTGGAAATACCGATCTTGCATCACGGGCTGCTGGCGCGGCCCGACGATGGAGGCCAGATCGGACAGCTTCACGTGGCCCAGCTCGGGCATGCTGATCCCCAGGTCGATCAGGCCGTAGGCCGTGTCCCCATCGGCGGGATCGAGCGCGGCCAGCAGCCAGGTGGCGTGCGCGTCCGGCGTGAACAGCCGCACCACGGGCAACGGGTCAATGACCTGGCCAGCGGCGCGGGCCTGACCGTGAACCAGCAACTGCCTGCGCTCGTCCTCGGTGATGAGTCGGTTCATGGATGGCCCCTTCATTGATAAAAATCCGCCAAAGCGTGAAAGCGTAAAGCCGTATCGATGGATTTGAGGAAAAGCACGGATGCGATTTTGCGGTTCTATCGGAATCTACAAACGCGGATTTCCGTAATAACGCAGAAAAACGAAAAAGATCATATCCACGAATGAGTTAAAGATAACGTGGTTTTAATTGTGCTGCGACTTGACGCTTCTGTCCATGCAGAAGCGAACTGTCCAGCGCGGCCGACCGGCCGGCGCCACCACCTTCGACGCCGAGCTGGCCCAGGCCTTCGGCGCGGCGGTGCGTGCGCTGCGGTTGGAGCGCAGCATTGCGCAGGAATCGCTGGCGCACCAGTCCGGCATCGAGCGTTCCCACATGGGAAAGATCGAGCGCGGCGAACACATGCCCACGCTGGCGATCATCTTCAAGATCGCCGACGCGCTCGAATGCAGCACGGCAGTGCTGATGAGCACGACCGAAGGCCAGCTTGCTGCGGCCCGGTCGTAGCGATAGGAAGCCCGCCCTTGTGACAAGGCGCTGACCTGGCCGATCCGGCGCAGCCGGTTCGGGGCATTCAGGGGTGCCAAGCTCTGCGCGGCGGGGATAGCCCCTTGGGCTTTCCCCTGGAGGCAAGCGCCAGCGCGCAGCGCCGCAGGCGCGAAGGCGTGAGGGATTGATGCCGAATGGCCGTGACGACAAAGGCGGCACGGGGCGCAGCCCGAAAGCCTGACGGCGCATCGCGCCGACACGCCATGCCGTCCTCGCAGCCACAGATTCAAGCCATGCAGATAGAGGCTGCCGATATAGCCCTGCCTCTTGCAGTGGCGCGAAAGCAGCACAGCGCCCCGCCGCAACGGGCGGGGCGCCGCGGCCGTCAGGCCGCCTGCGGCTTGCTGCGCGACCAGATCAGATTGTGCGTGCCGTCCTCTTCCTCGATCAGGCGGGCGTAGACCGTCGCCGGGAACGAAGGATCATCGAGGGACACGGACACGTAGGGCCGCTCGGCCTTGCTGACTTTCTTCCACGCCGCGCCGATGTCAAAGCCTGCCGCCTGCACGCGGTAGTCGGGGGCGTGTTCGTTGTCCCCCTTGTCGTTGGGAGCCAGCTTGGCCTTGACGTTGAGCGTCAGGGTACGCAGCGTGCCGGTAAAGCCATCTTTGTCTGCGGTGAAGGTGCCGATGGTTGCCATGATGAATCTCCTTACGGTTGAACAAGGTTCGCGCCCATCGCGTCCTTGTTGTGATCCGACCGGCGGGGGACGGGCTGGCTGCACCGCTTGCGGGCGCAACGCAGTGGAGAGCCGGGAGGCGAAAAGAATTTGCTGCGCGAGGAAGCCGCGTAGCGGCGGGGAAATTGTTTTCGCTGGACGGTTGCTGCCATGAAGCCTGAGGCGCAGCCGCGCCCCCGCCAGGATTCACAACAACACAAGGACGCCTTGGGCCGAACCGCTCCGAAAGGAGATGGGGCCGACTCGGCATCCCTGCCCTAAGGCTTCTCCGGCTCGCCCATTGACGCAGGCCAAGTCAACCCCCCGACGACAAGCGAGAACGCCCCCGCTGCACCTGGCGGCGCCGCTCTTGAGGCGTGGCGTGGAAGCTCCATAGCAATGCCGGGCGGGTTGTCCGTGAACCGTCCTTCGTGACGTGATGGGCAGGAACCACCAGCGTTGAGGACGGCACGCACCTGCACAACCTGCCGCAGCGAGCGCCAGCGTGTTCGCCAGCGCGCCGCCTATCGCGGTGGGGCGCTGGCCCTGCCGATCCGGCGCAACCGGTTCGGCGGCATCGAGGGGCGCCAAGCACCGCGCGGCGGGGATAGCCCGCAGGGCTTTCCCCTGGAGGCAAGCGAAGCCCGATCACGCCAATGCCACGCCGCCTGAGCTTCCGTGATGGCGGCGGCGTTCCGATTCGGCTGTTGGCCTTGAACACCGGGCGCTGCTACTGCCGCGCCCAGATTTGCATTTCACCACGCCCAGGACGGAACGGCCTGGGCGTGGTGCTGATCGCGGTTATTCCTTCGTCTCGATGAGCCACCACACGGCACGCGGCAAGCCGAAGGCAGCCTGACCGCCGCCACCGCCCCCCGCCCATTGCGGTGGGGCGCATTTCTGGTGCTACGTCGCTTGCGGCAAATGCCCAAGCGGCAGGGCCGTCTGCGGTTTGACCGTTGCAATGGCGAAATTGCTGCGGATGTCGCTAACCCCCGGCAGCTTTAGCAGCGAGCCGAGCAGGAGATTCTCGTAAGCCGCCAAATCTGGCACGACGACCTGCAACAGGAAATCCGATTCGCCAGAAACCAGGTGACAGGACACAACCTCGGGCAACAGAACCACCGCCTTGCGAAAAGCGGTCGATGTCTCGTCTTGGTGACGTTCGACCTTCACTCCGACAAACACAGTCAATCCCAGGCCAATGCCTGCCTTGTCCACATCCGCGTGATAGCCGCGGATGATGCCGGCCTCTTCGAGCAGGCGTACGCGACGCAGACACGGAGATGGCGACAGACCCACTTCTTCCGCGAGTTGCACATTGCTCAGTCGGGCATCACGCTGGAGCGAGGCCAGGATTCGACGGTCAAGATTGTCTGGTTTAAAAATTGGCATGAAATAAATTTTGCCCCATGAGTATTAGCGTAATGTGCCAACATTCTATCCTTATAAAGCGAAAATCGCAATGCGTCCCGCCACTGTAAAAGCTAAACTTTTGGCTCTTGAGTTTGATGGCAGGAAGGCTTGCGGGCATGGCGAATCTCGGAATGTTCATTGGCGCATTGATCGCCGTATATCTGCTGCCTGGCCCAGACATGGTGCTGGTGCTCCAGACCTCCAGCACACAAGGGCGCGGATACGCATTGGCTACTGCGATCGGTCTGGGCGTGGCGCGAGCAGCGCACGTTACGTTGGCGGCAGTCGGCCTGGCCACGCTCCTCAAGACGATACCGTGGGCCTTCGAGGCAGTGAGGATGACCGGGGTGGCGTATCTGGTTTGGCTTGGAATCAAGATCGCGCGAGCCTCATCCCTTGCGCCGGAAGTCTCCACGGCAACGCAAGCCATCTCGGCACACGCCTATCGCGGGGCGGCATGGCGTGGCTTGTTGACCAACATCACCAACCCCAAGGCGCTGCTGTTCTGTTCGGTGCTGCTACCGCAGTTCATACATGCCGAAGCTGGCAACGTGGCCGGTCAGTTCCTGCTGCTGGGTACGGTGCTGGTGGCGATGGGGCTGCTGTTCGACGCCTTGTACGCCATCGCCGGCGTCGCCATGGGCTATTGGATAGCTAGGAATCCAGTGGTGCAGACAGTGCAGCGCTGGACATTTGCGGCATTGCTGATCGGATTTGGCGCGCGGCTAGCCTTCGCCGAAAGGCCGTAGTAATTGCCCGATGTCAGCTTCCGCAATCTAGGCGTGTCTTTTCACTTTGGGGTTCACCCCCGTGGTGCCCGCCCTGCCGGGCTATTGCCCCCTCCCTGGAGGAAATCTCCGACGAGCTCGAAGGAAGACTCCAGGTGATCAAGGTCGATATTGATCAGAACCCCGAGTTGGCTCAGCGCTTTGGGGTGCGGTCCATCCCGACGTTAAAGGTCTTCGTGGACGGTAAAGTCGCCGGGGAAATCGTTGGTGCGATGCCCAAACAAGCGCTGCAGGCCCACGTCGCTCCATTCGTAAAGGGCGTGTAGTCACGGCGATTGGTGCCCGCTTGCGCGGACAGGGTTTCGAGAGCGCCACGCC
Organism: Acidovorax benzenivorans; assembly: GCF_028680575.1. Taxonomy (GTDB): domain Bacteria; phylum Pseudomonadota; class Gammaproteobacteria; order Burkholderiales; family Burkholderiaceae_C; genus Acidovorax; species Acidovorax benzenivorans. The sequence continues at coordinate 85,439 of NZ_JAPCKI010000021.1, forward strand.
GCAATGGGCGGGACTTGTGGGGCTACGCCCCGCCTTGCTGCGGCAAGAGGCATTCTCGTTTCGCGCCCGTTGATCTGGCTGGCGTGGCGCAGCCGGATCATGTGCTTGGTGTAGTCGCGGCGGTCGTCGTGGCGCACGCGGGTTTGCGTCATCATGAAAGGCTCGAAGCCTTCCCCGCGCAGTTCTTGCAGCACGGTCGCGGTGGGGATGTAGCTGTACCGCTCGGAGCGGCTTTCGTGCGGTGCTTCCGCGAAGATGAACGGGGCCACGGTACGGATTTGGTCATAACAAGATCAATACAGCACACGCAAGCAAGGCATCGTGAGCCTGATGCGGCTGCTGTCTGGCCGATCCGGCGCACGCCGGTTCGGCTCTCCCCAGGGGCGCCAAGCCTGCGCGGCGGGGATAGTCCGCAGGGCTTTCCCCTGGAGGCAAGCGAAGCGCGCAGCGCCGCAGGCGCGAAGGCGTGAGGGATTGGAGCCGAATGGCCGTGACGGCAAAGACGACACGGGGCGCAGCCCGAAAGCCCGGCGGCGCATGGCGTCGGCACGCCGAGGTCAATATGGATCTAATTGCTTGCGAGTAGCGTGTCAGCTGCATGGTTCACTGTCAGTCTCTCCGACCCTAGGCCTCGCGCCGTGTCAGCGCCAGAAAGGCCCCCAGCCCCATCATCGTGGCCCCCGACATGCGGGTCATCATGCGGGCGCGGGCAACACGGGCCGCACCCGAGCTGAGCAGGCGGTGGGCGGCAAAGACCGCTACCACATCGACGGACGTATTGAGCGCAACGCAGAGGCTGCCCAGCAGCACCAGTTGCGGCACCAAGGCCGCGCCCGGATCGACGAACTGCGGCAGAAAGGCCAGAAAGAACAGCGCGGTTTTGACGTTCAATGCCTCGACCACGATGCCTTCGACCAGTGCGCGGCGCGCGCCTTGGGGCGTCACCGCCTCCACCGCGGCTGCCGGCTCCCGGCGCAGCCATAAGCGGATACCCAGATACACCAGATAGGCAGCGCCCAGGTATTTGAGCAGGGTGAACGCCACCGCCGATTGGGCAATGAGCACGGACAGGCCGAATGCGGCAGCGAGCACATGCAGCATTCCCCCCAAGCCGGTACCCAGACATGAGGCCAGCCCTTCGGATCGGCCGCCCGCCGCCGTGCGGGCGACGACATAGGCGATGCCGGGGCCGGGAGTGACGGCCAGAAGAACTGCCGCCAGAAGGAAAGCAAGGAATGACATAGGCGCGTGGAGATTTCAGGGGTTCAGAGCAGCATTGGCATCCCTGCTGTGCAAGGGCTGCCGGAAGTTCGCGAGAGGATGGGCAATGCCGCCATCACCATAGGAGCCCACCACCTGTGCGATCACCACGTGATAGCCCTTGAGCCATTCGGCCTGCCGCCGCTTGGCTTCAAGGTGGGAGGGATGGGTCATCAGCGCCTGCAGGGCCTCCAGGCTGTCCCAGTAATAGACGTTGGAGATCAATCCCAATGAGGGGTTTTCCCAAGTCTCTTCGCCAAGGTAGCCAGGAATGGATTTCGCGGCATCGGCAATGGTTTTGTCCAGGGCATGAAATTCTTCGTCCACTTCGCGCATGGCGAAGGTGAACGTGGAGGCATAGATCGTTCGCATGGGTCGATACTATCCTTGCAGCTTGCTCATTCGGCCTCGCGCATGCGTTGCGCCAGTTCGGTATTTCCAGCCGCCTGCAACGCGTCGGCGGCTCCCAGCCGATCGCGCTCATCCTTGTTCTGGCTGAGCTTGCGTTTGCACACCAGCGAGGTGACGGCGATCTCGATACCTACGATGCTCCGCAGCATGCCGTCGATGAATTCGGGCGTGGAATCCGACATCTTCCAGGGCCGTGGTTCGCCGGCCTCGTGCCGGCGCGTCAGCCGCCCGACCATACCGCGCACGAAGCGCTCGTCGTCGCGCACCGTCAGCAGGCCGTGCGCGTGCACCACTTCATAGTTCCAGGTTGGCACCTGTCGGTGCGCCTCGTGCTTACTGGGATACCAATTGGGTGAGACATAGCCCTCGACCCCGCGAAATACGACCATCACCGGGCTGCCCGAAGCACAGCGCTGCCACACCGGATTGGCGCGGGCCACATGCGCCGTGAGCATCCCATGCGTTCCCGCACCGGGATCAAACTCGAAGGGAAGGTGATTCGCGTCCAACCCCTCGGCATCGTGCGTGACCAGCACGCCCAGCGAGTGCTCGCGGATGATGCGGGCCAGTTCTTCAGGTCGGGTTTCATCGAAGTGTGGAGGGGTGTACATCGTAGGTAGGCGAATGAGACGGTATGAATGATCTTTACTTTCGTGGCAAACCGGCATAATTAGAAGATCCAGTTTTCAGGATTTTCAATGGGCCAGTTTCATAAGGGAAGCGGCCACCATCCGGGCGCTACTGGCTCGGGACGCCGCATCTACGACTTGCTGCGCGGCCAGATCGCCGACGGCACACTACTGCCGGGCGTACGAGTGATGTCGACGCGGGAGCTGGCTGCCGAGCTGGGTGTCTCGCGAACCACCGTCACCGCCGTTTATGAGCAGTTGGCGGCCGAGGGTTTTCTGGTGACGTCCATCGGGCGGACTGCCCGGGTCGCCAGCCCATTGGCGGCAGGCGTGTCCAGCGGCGAGGCGCCCAGGCGACAGGCCCAAGCTGCGCCTTCCTTGTCCGGGTTTGGGCGCCGGGTGGCGGACATCGGCGCCCCGGCCTTGCCCCATGCCGAGCGGGCCCGCTTTGATTTCCTATACGGTGCCGTCGCCTCCCGGGATTTTCCGAGCCTGGCCTGGCGGCGGGCCTACCAGGCCGCACTGCTGCACCAGCAGCACAGCTTGTATTACATGCAGTCCGAAGGCGATCCTGCGCTACGGCGTGCCCTGCAAGGCTATCTGCGCCGTGCCCGAGGCATCGCCTGCGATACCGAACAAATCCTGGTGGTGCATGGGTCACAGCAGGCCATCGACCTGTGCGCGCGGCTGCTGCTGGATGCGGGGGATGCCTTTGTCTTCGAGAACCCGGGCTACGTGATGGCGCGGTACTGCTTCGAGGCCACGGGCGCATACCTGCTGGCGACCCCGGTCGATGGACATGGCCTTGACACGGACCGCTTGCCCGAGGCTGAGCGTGCCCGTCTGGCCTATGTGACGCCTTCACACCAATTCCCGCTTGGGGGCGTGCTGCCGATTGGCCGCCGCCAAGCACTGCTGCAGTGGGCAGCGCGTCATGACGCCTGGATCATTGAGGACGACTACGACGGTGAATTCCGCTATGGCCAGCGGCCGATCGACGCGCTGCAGTCCATCGACACGGAGGGCCGCGTGATCTATGTCGGCACTTTCTCCAAGGTGTTGTCCCCTCAGCTTCGACTGGGCTACATGGTGCTGCCGCAGGCATTGGTGCCGGTGTTCCGGCAGGCCAAGCGCCTGGCCGACCGGCATGCCCCCCTGCTGGAGCAGCAGGTGTTGGCGTCGTTGATCGAGAGCGGTACCTACGAGCGCCATGTGCGGCGGATGCGCCGCGAAAACGAACGGCGCCGCGCAGCCCTGCTGCAGGCGATCGCGCAGCATCTTCCCAAGGATGTGCGGATCGACGGCACAGCGGCTGGCCTGCATGTGGTGCTGTGGCTCCCCTTCCTCAACATACAGCAGGAGCCTGCGCTGGTGGCCGCAGCCCGCCGCGAGGGTGTGGGCGTCTATCCGGTGGGGCCGCTGTTTGCGCCGTCAGCGTTGGATGAACAGCCCCGGTCGGCCGGGCTGATCCTGGGATACGCCAGCCTGACGATCGAGCAGATCCAGCAAGGCATATTGATCCTGGCTGCGGTGATCGCGGGAATGAGCATACGCTGACGAGCGTGGGAGTTGGATGTTCCTGGGCGCTGGCCTTGCGAGCCAGTGCGAAGGCGGCGGCGTTCTGATGGGGCTGCTGGGCCTGAAGACCGGGCGCGGCCACTGCCGCGCCCGGATTTTTGAATCCACCGGCCCCAGCGCGAAACGCTGGGGCCGGTGCGGATCGCGGTTATTCCTTCGTCTCGATGAGCCACCATACGGCACGCAGCAAGGTGCGGCCTGTGATGGGATGAATGTCGGTGAGGTCAGCGCGGGCCGTCCTGCCTGAAGGCGGTCGGTAGCCGCGCACGTCACCTTCACCGTGCCAGCGGCGGGCGCGCACCGTGCCGGGGGCATAGATCGCCACCATGCGCGGGTGGTTGGTCGTGGTGTGGTTCATGGGGCTTCTCCTTCCTGCGAAGCGCCCCGGTTGAGGCCGGGGCGCTTGCCTTCGGCGTGGGTCAAGCGGCCAGGGCCACGGCGGGTTCATCCGCCATTGCCTCGGCACCCTGCGAGGCGTCTTGCTCCGGGCCTTCTTTCTGCGCGCTTTCCTGCGCTGCCCGCTGCGGGCCTTCGGCCTTGAAGACGGCGGGCATCCAGCCCGTACCATCGGCCAGCCGTTCGGCCTCGCTGGCAATGTCGGCCTTCTTCAACTTCGCCAGCCGGGTGACGTGCTCGGGCGCGTACTCGCTCACGGCTTGCAGAATCGCTGCCTTCGGAACGTGCTTGAAGAAACCTTCAGCGGTCGGCTGCCACCATGCAGCCATGTCGAGGCCCACGGCCTGCGCTAGTTCCTCGCCGGGCTGGCGCCGGGTGGTGCGAAGCGTCACCACGTCCACCGTGGATGCCACGCATACCGCCAGCAGCCGCACCAGTTCATCTTGCGGCTTCGCCAGCAGCGCGACGAACAGTTCGGCGCTGTCCTCCGGCAAGGCAACACCTGCCACCTGTTGCAGTTCGCGCAGCGCCACGGCAGCGGGCGATTCCGGCCAGTCCGGGGCCATGCCCTCCAGCCGGTCTTGCACCGTGAGGCGAACACCTAACGGCAGGTCGTGCCCATAGTGGCGTTCCTGCAGGACGGTTTGCACCATGCCATGCACCAGCGCGGCCAGCGCCACCTGCGGATGCCGGGCGACTTCGATTTGCAGCGCGGCGGTGCGGTGGGCGCTCAGGCGCTGGGCCAGCCGGTCGGAAATGGTTGCGGCCGTGGGTACTTCGTCGGCGTCCTTGTCTTCTTCATCGTTCGTTCCATCCTCGCCGTTGAAGCCTTGGCGCAGCCGTTCCAGCGTGCGAAGGGCTTTCGCTTCCGCTTCGCGCATCAACCCGCGATGAATCACGGCCTCGCCATTGCGGTCGATGGTGATGATGGCGCCGGCTGCGGTCTTCACGCTCGGGGCGTACCCCTGCAAACCATCCTCCAATGCCTGCAACTGCTCGCCCAGGGCTTCGCCTTCCTCCTGCAAGGCTTCGGCCTTGTCCTCGTCCTCGGCATCCATCGCGGCATCCAAGGCTTCGGCTACATCCCGCATCTTGGCTTGCAGCTTCTCGATGCGCAGGGCTTCGCGCTTGCCCGGCGTGCGCCGCTCCCTCGGGGCGCGCTGGAACGCTTGCCGATCGGCATAGGTGGCGGCGAGTGCAGCATCCACCCAGGCCCATCCTTCGGCCTTCACCTCGGCGGCGATGCCCGCCAGCTTGTCTTGCGCCAGCCGTTCCAGCAAGGCCGCATCGTTGAGGTACACACCCGCATCGCCTTCCGCGAACAGATCCCGGCGAATCCCGCCGCCTGCGGCTTCGTAGGCTTCCAGCCCGACGAATCGCACCAGCGGATGCCGGTAAGCATCAATCTCGCGCTCGGTGAGGCGTTCGCGCAGCGCGGACGGACCGCGCTGCCACTGCGGCGCATCGTAGAACGCGGCGTCTTGCGAAGCATGATCGTCAGTGACGGCCAGTGCCATGAGTTGATCGAGCGTGACGGCATCGGCCCGGTAGTCCGCCATCAGGCGCGGCGAAACATTCGCCAGCTTCAAGCGGCGCTGCACCACCAGCGGCGTGACGCTGAAATCCGCTGCAATGTCTTCAATCGGTCGGCCTTCGGCCACCAGCGCAGCGAACGCTTCAAACTGGTCTGCCGGGTGCATGGCTTCGCGCTGCACGTTCTCAGTGAGGCTGGCCGTGCGGGCCGTGCCATCGGCCACCCGCAGGCAAGGCACCTCCCAATCCTTGGCGATGCGGTGTTTCTTTGCCAACAGCTTGAGGGCGACCAGCCTGCGGCCACCGGCCACGACTTCGTAATGCTCGCCATCGGCGGCAGGAATCACGATCAGGTTTTGCAACAGGCCCACGCGCTGAATGCTCGCGGCCAGTTCAGGGATGGACATGCGCGGGGTCTTGCGCACGTTGCGGCCCGTGGGGCGCAGCACCAGCCGCGACAGCGGAACCAGAATCATGTGTTTGCTCGGGTCGGCGGCTTGCAGCACATTGGGGGCGGTGCTGGCTGCGGTATTGACGGCGCGGGCTTCGGTGGTGGTAACGGCGTTCATGGTGAATCTCCAATCAAAGTGAAACAAGGAAATGGAGGGGAACCGCCCCTCCGGCGGGGAAATGTCGGAAAGGGTTCAGGCCTTGAGCTGGCGCATGCCATCGGCCAGCAGCCACAGGGCGCGGTTCAGGCGAATGTCGGAATCAATGCCCTGCACGGGGCGGGTCTGCTGCCTGCGGCCATTGGCGGCGCGGCCATGCAATCCGCCTTTGGTGAGGTTTTCTTGAGTGCGGTTGAATACGCTCCACAGGTCGGGGCGGCGATCCTCGAAGCGGCGCGGCATCAGGATTTGCGATTCCGTGATGGGGGCTGGCTTGTCGGGGTCGTCGTACTTCAACGCCAGCGCGGCGCGCGCGAACACTTCGGATTCGCCATCGTCCAAGGTAATGCCGCGCATCAGGTCGCGGGATTCCTTGACCCGCTCGAAGCCGCTCAACACCTCGTAAGCGCCCTCGATGACGTGCCCGGCCACATTGCCTTTGTGGGGCACGCGCACGTCGGCCACGGTGTCACCGCACACCAGCCCATTGCTGCACACGAAACGGAACATTCCGGCCAGCATCTGATAGCTGCTCGTGCCGTCATGCGAATTCAACAGCACGATTTCGTTGGCTTCCGCGCCGTTGATCTGGCTGGCGTGGCGCAGGCGCAGCATGTGTTTGGTGTGCTCGCGCTTGCCTTCATCGCGCACGCGGGTCTGCGTCACCATGAAGGGCTGGAACCCTTCTTTGCGTAGCTCGGTCAGTACGGCGGAAGTGGGGATATAGGCGTACCGCTGCGAACGGCTTTGGTGCGGCGCGTCCGCGAAGATGGACGGAGCCACCCTGCGAATCTGGTCATCGGACAGCGGGTAATCGCTGCGCAGTGCGGGGGAGTGGTTTGCGAAACGGGATGCGAGTTCCATGGTCTTTCTCCTGAAAAAGTTGGCTGTTGAAGAAGCCGCACACCGGATTCCTAGATTCGAAGCCCAGCCTTTCGGCTGTTCGGTGCGGTCGGCACGAAGAACCCGGTTGGCCTCGTTGCCACCGTCTTTCCTGAGTTCATCGCCCGCGACGAAAAGGAGCCCGTGGACGGTGGCCGTCAAGGAGACAAGCGCAGGGTGGGTGCGGCCCGCAGGCGCAGCCGAGGACACGGCCCTGCGCGCCTTGACGGCACACGGCCGCGGGCTACAGTCGCGAGCAAGGTGATGGAGTCAAGGAAGACGGCTGAACAAGGCAACGGCCATCCCTTTGTGCCGACCGCACGCAAGCGAAGCGCGCAGGCCCGAAGCTGGAAGCCGGGACGGAGGCGTCAGCCGAGCGGAGCGAGGGAACGATGGAAGCCCGAAGGGGGCGAGACTCGCGCAGCGAGGCTCGATGCGCAGCACGACAGCGCGACCGGCCGTGTCTCTTGGCCGGAGACGCCCAGACCCGAATCGGCATTCGGGTACCTGAGCACCTGTTCGATGGCGGGCTCCGGGGTACCGACAGAACGGGCTTGGTCAAATCCGCTACCAGGCATCTTCACCATCAAAGAAAGGCCATGAGCGCACCCCCATCCGATAGCCCGAAGCAGATCTGCGAAAACATCCTCGTCGACGGGAAGCGCTACAACATCGAGCACCGAATTCTGCCCAGCGAAAACGCTATTGCCGATCGGCTTCTCGCTCGGGGCATTGAGCTAACCGAGGCCTACGATGAACTGCATGGCAAGCTCCACGCGCACCCGCGCGCGCTGCAGAACTTCCTAGGGCTGGTGCTGAGCACCGCCGCATTCTGGAACCCGGAGAAGATTGCGGTGGCGCGTGCCGCACGCGGCGATCTCGGCAACGTCAACCAGCAGATTGCGAGGAAGGCGGCAGAACTGGCCGGTCTGCTGCAGCAGCGCTCCGATCTGCACAACACCTCCGGCTTCAGCACCGACACCCACTACCACGTGTGCGATGTGATTGAGGCGGCAGCCAAGAGCAATTACCTTTTCACGTCGTACGTCCAGGAGCGTCTCGATGACCTTCACGGTCAGTTCGATTTGAAGTATTGGCCGTCGCTGAGCGACTTCCTGCAAGAGCTGGCCTCCGATGCCGAGGACGCAGTCATGGAAGCCACAGACCCCTTGACCGCTGCCGCTACCATGGCCTCGCGTCCGTCCCGGGCCGATTTCATCAAGGCGCTGCTCGCAGCCATCGAAGAGAGCAGTGGGCGCAACCACGGCCAACTGCCCAACGACTTCAAAGCCGCCGACAACACGCTCGCTTGCCTCGCGAGCTGCGTGTTGGACCTGAGTGCCGAAGACCTGGTCGATGGCCCGTACGTGAAGCGGCTCCGTCAGCGTGAGCGCGACGGATTCAAGTACCTACCGACGGGCCTTCCGGCGACGTCGGTTTGGGGCCGATCAGGCGCAGCCTGTTCGGCGGCCTTGCAGGGGCGCCAAGCAACGCGCGGCGGGGATGGGCTTCCAGCCGATCCCCTGGAGGCACGCCAAGGACCGGAGGTCGATGCACAAGGCGCAGCAAAAAAGGGGGCCGAAGCCCCCATGGATCAGATCAAGCCCCGCTCAGCAAACGACGCCGTGTCGTTGCCCGCCACAATAATGTGGTCCAGAACGCGCACGTCCACCAGCGCCAGCGCATCCTGGAGGCGCTTGGTCAGCATCTCGTCGACCCGTGAAGGGTCGGGATTCCCGCTCGGATGGTTGTGGCTGATGATCATGGCGGCCGCATTGTGCTGCATGGCCAGCTTGACCACTTCGCGCGGATAGACAGCCGCTTGGTCGATGGTGCCCTGGAACAGCTCAACGTACTCGATCAGGCAATGCTTGGAATCCATCAGCATCACGGCAAACACTTCGCGCTCGTAGCCCGACAGCTTGGCCTTTAGATAGTCCTTGACCTCGCTCGGCGACGTGAACGAGGCACCGCGCCGGATCTTCTGGTCGATGACCTGGCGTGCGGCTTCCAGAATCTGGTCGGCCGTCGCCATGAGGTAGCGCCCCTGGTCGTCACGCACCAGCAGAGAGGAATCCAGTGACAGGGAAAGTTGCGACATGATCGTGCTCCGGTTGCTCGGGCGGAATTGCCCGGAACCGGCTGCAGCACGGCGCAGCGCAAGCAGTCAGGGGTCGCAGACGGCCATGGCCGCAAGAGCCGAAGGCGCGCCGCCCTTGACGGCGAGAACGTGCGACCTGCAAGTCGCTTGAATTTCTGTTTCACGGAGGTAGATATGACCTGATGAAACCGGCTGTTCCATCAGCCGTTCCCTACCCGGACATGCGGAGCTGGCAACGGCTCGGTGTGAAGCTCC
>NZ_JAPCKI010000022.1 GCF_028680575.1 Acidovorax benzenivorans
ACTCCCCGCGCTGCTCCTGAACCATCCTCACTGCGCGCTCACGCACCTCCGGCGAGAACTTGTTCGTCTTCTTCATGGCTCAATCCTCTCAGAGTGTTGAGCCTCCGCGAAAACCGGGGCGATTCACGTTGTGGTCATGCGGGTCATTGCTACTTGCTCCCTTGTGGCTCATTGCTGCGCCAAATCAATTCTCCGTCATATGTACTGTCTTGAAATCAGGCACTTTCTGCCTCAAGTTCAGTGCAATTCGGAGGACATAGACCATGCGTCTCGACAAATTCACCACCAAGTTTCAAGAAGCCCTGAGCGATGCCCAGAGCATTGCACTGGGCAACGACCACGCCTACATCGAGCCTGTGCACATGCTCGTGGCCATGCTCAAGCAGGACGACGGACCCAAGGCACTGCTGCAGCGTGCGGGCGCCAACGTGCCCGGCCTGCTGGCAGCGGCGGAAGCCGCCGTCAAGCGTCTGCCCCAGGTACAGGGCAACGACCAGGTGCAGGGCGGCCCCGAGCTGGGCCGTGTGCTGCAAGCGACGGAGAAAGAGGCCATCAAGCGCGGCGACCAGTTCATTGCCAGCGAGCTGTTTTTGTTGGCTGTGATCGACAGCAAAGGCGAGGCCGCAAAAATTGCCAAGGACAATGGCCTGACCCGCAAGAGCTTGGAGGCTGCTATTGATGCCGTGCGCGGTGGCCAGAAGATGGACAGCGCCGAGGCCGAAGGGCAGCGCGGCGCCCTGGCCAAATACTGTTTGGACCTGACCGAGCGCGCCCGCATGGGCAAGCTCGACCCCGTGATCGGCCGCGACGATGAAATCCGCCGCGCCATCCAGGTGCTGCAGCGCCGCACCAAGAACAACCCCGTGCTCATCGGCGAGCCCGGCGTGGGCAAGACCGCCATCGTAGAAGGCCTGGCTCAGCGCATTGTGGCGGGGGAGGTGCCCGAGAGCCTCAAGGGCAAGCGCGTGCTCAGCCTCGACATGGCCGCGCTGCTGGCGGGTGCCAAGTTCCGGGGCGAGTTTGAAGAGCGCCTGAAAAGCGTGCTCAACGAACTGGCCAAGGACGAAGGCCAGACCATCGTCTTCATCGACGAGCTGCACACCATGGTGGGCGCGGGCAAGGGCGAAGGCGCGATGGACGCAGGCAACATGCTCAAGCCTGCGCTGGCCCGTGGCGAGCTGCATTGCGTGGGCGCAACCACGCTCGACGAGTACCGCAAATACATCGAAAAAGACGCCGCACTGGAGCGCCGCTTTCAGAAGATCCTGGTGGGTGAGCCCACGGTGGAGGCCACCATCGCCATCCTACGCGGCCTGCAGGAAAAGTACGAAGTACACCACGGCGTGGACATCACCGACCCGGCCATCGTGGCGGCGGCCGAGCTGAGCCACCGCTATATCACTGACCGCTTTTTGCCCGACAAGGCGATTGACCTCATCGACGAGGCTGCGTCCAAGATCAAGATCGAAATGGACTCCAAGCCCGAGGTGATGGACAAGCTCGACCGCCGCCTAATCCAGCTGCAGATCGAGCGCGAGGCCGTGCGCCGCGAGAAGGACGAGTCCTCGCAAAAGCGCTTTGCGCTCATTGAGGAAGAGATCACGAAGCTGCAAAAGGAAATCGCCGATTACGACGAAATCTGGCAGTCCGAAAAGGCCCAGGCGCAAGGCAGCGCGCATGTGCGCGAGGCCATCGACAAGCTCAAGTTCCAGATCGAAGAATTCACCCGCAAGGGCGACTTCAACAAGGTGGCCGAGCTGCAATACGGCAAGCTGCCTGAGCTGGAAAAGCAGCTCAAGGAAGCGCAGGCCCAAGAGGCTGGCAAAGACGGCGCCCCTGCCGCGCGCCGCCTGCTGCGCACGCAGGTCGGTGCCGAAGAAATCGCCGAGGTGGTGAGCCGCGCCACGGGTATTCCGGTGGCCAAGATGATGCAGGGAGAAAAAGACAAGCTGTTGCAGATGGAAGACAAGCTGCACGAGCGTGTGGTGGGTCAGCAAGAGGCGATTGCCGCCGTGGCCAACGCCATCCGCCGCTCGCGCTCGGGCCTGTCCGATCCCAACCGGCCCACGGGCTCGTTCCTGTTCCTCGGCCCCACGGGCGTGGGCAAGACCGAGCTGTGCAAGGCGCTGGCGGGCTTTCTGTTCGACAGCGAGGACCACCTGATCCGCATCGACATGAGCGAGTTCATGGAGAAGCACTCCGTGGCCCGCCTGATCGGCGCGCCGCCGGGTTACGTGGGCTATGAAGAGGGCGGTTACCTGACCGAGGCCGTGCGCCGCAAGCCCTACAGCGTGCTGCTGCTCGACGAGGTGGAAAAGGCCCACCCCGACGTGTTCAACGTGCTGCTGCAGGTGCTGGACGATGGCCGCCTGACGGACGGACAGGGCCGCACCGTGGACTTCAAGAACACGGTGATTGTGATGACGAGCAACATCGGCTCGCACCTGATCCAGGCCATGGTGGGGCGGGACTCTGACGACATCAAGGAAGCAGTGTGGGGCGAGCTCAAGAACCACTTCCGACCCGAGTTTTTGAACCGCATCGACGAGACCGTGGTGTTCCACGCGCTCGATGCGCAGCACATCGCCTCCATCGCCAAGATCCAGCTGCAACTGCTGCAAACCCGGCTGGCGAAGATGGATTTGGAGTTGCAGGTGTCCGATGCTGTCTTGGCAGAATTGGCCAAGGTGGGGTTCGACCCGGTGTTTGGTGCGCGGCCGCTCAAGCGGGCGATCCAGCAGCGCATTGAGAACCCGCTGTCCAAGCTGCTCTTGGAAGGACAGTTCCCTCCCAAGAGCGTGATCGCAGTGAGCGTGAACCCAGTGCTGGAACCGGGGGTGTTCCAGTTCAGCGCTGCGCCTCAGGGTTGATCGGGACCAGGGGAAAAGGGGGTAACCCCTTTTTCCCTCTTCCCAGATGTGAAGGAGAGGTGACGTTTGAATGATTTTGTTGCGGGCGTTGTGCGCCTTTTGCTGCAGGTAGTGGTCGTCGCCATGGGCTTGGTGCTGTTTGCCAGCCTGCTGGTGGCGGTGATGGTGCTCGCGCTGGTCTGGGCATTGCGCGCGGGCTGGGCTCGACTGACTGGCCGCCCCGTGACCCCGTGGGTCATGCGCATGGACCCGCGCACGGGCTTCAGCACGGTGTTTCGCTCTACCGAGCGCTGGTCCGCAGGCCGCCGTGGCGCCGCGCCAGCGGCGCCTGACGCCAGCGAAGAGACCGCAGCATCGCGCCGAGGTGGCATCCTGCCTGGCGCCGCTGAGGTCACAGACGTCGAGGCGCGCGAGGTGCGCTGAGGGGGCGCTGAAGGGGCGCTTCTGACCGGGCGCTGCCCCGCACCATGCCCCATCCAGCGCGGAGCCACAGGGAGCCTAGACCGGTGTCGCCTCTGCTTTTTTCGTGACGCGCCCGTCGGGGTGTCTCCTATGATCCGACCATGACACCAGCCGACATCCACGCCCATTTTGATCTTCAACGCCAAGCCAGCCGCGCACATGTGGATGTGCCGCTGCTTGTGCGCCGTGAGCGGCTTCTGCGCATCTCCAAAATGCTCGACGAGCACGGCCCGGTCCTGGCCGCGGCCGTGCAGGCGGATTTTGGGATGCGTTCGCCCCGCCTGACTGAGGTGGCAGACTTCTTCGTGCTGCGTACCCTGCTGTCGCACACATTGAGCCATCTGGCGAAGTGGATGAAGCCTCGCAAGGTGCACACCCCCATCTTCCTGCAGCCCGCCAGTGCACACATCCAGCGCCAGCCATTGGGCGTGGTGGGCGTGATTGCCCCGTGGAACTACCCGGTGCAACTGGCCCTGGCACCCGCCATCACCGCGCTGGCTGCGGGCAACCGCGTGATGCTCAAGCCCAGCGAGTTGACGCCCCATACCTCGGCCCAATTGGCGTTGCTGGTGGCGCAGTTCTTTGCCCCCGACGAATTCTGTGTGGTGCAGGGCGACGCCAATCTGTCGGCCCTGTTTGCCTCGTTGCCGTTCGACCACCTACTGTTTACCGGCTCCACCGCCGTGGGCCGCAAGGTGGCGCAGGCGGCGGCGCAGAACCTGACACCCACCACGCTGGAGCTGGGTGGCAAGTCGCCCTGCATCATCGATGGTCACTGCGACATGGCGGATGCGGCACTCAAGATTGCGCACGGCAAGCTTCTCAATGCGGGGCAAACCTGCATTGCTCCCGACTATGTGCTGCTGCCGCGCGGCCGCGAGGGCGAGTTTGCGCAGGCCTACCGGGCCGCGGTAGCGCGGCTGTTCCCCACCATCGAGGGCAACGCCGACTACGCATCCATCATCACGCCGCGCCACCACGCCCGCCTGCGCACCATGCTGCAGCAGGCACAGACGCAGGGGGCCGAAGTGCAGACCATTGACCCCGCTGCTGGCAAGCCCGTTGTGAACACGGTGGGCACCCTGGGCGACGGCGCCAGCCGCCAGATGCTGCCCACGCTGGTGTTTGGCGCTACGTCGCAGATGCAGCTCATGCAGGAAGAGATTTTTGGTCCCATCCTGCCGGTGATCTCTTACGAACGGCTGGACGATGCCATCGCCCACATCAATGCCGGGCCGCGCCCGCTGGCGCTGTACTGGTTTGGCCAGAGCGAGGCTGTGCGTGACGACGTACTGCGCCGCACCGTGAGCGGCGGCGTGACGGTGAACGACACGCTGATGCACATTGCCCATGACAATCTGCCGTTTGGTGGTGTGGGCGACAGTGGTTGGGGGGCTTACCACGGTGAGCAGGGCTTTTTGCGCTTTTGCCACCAGAAGTCGGTGCTGGTGCAGTCGCGCTGGGCCATGGGGTCGCTGTTCTACCCGCCCTATGGGGCCAAGTTCGACCAGGTTATGGGGCTGCTGCGCCGCTGGTTGTAGTGCTTCGCTGCGACTGCGCGGACTGCGCGAGCGGTTCATGTACGCCATCGTGCTCGTCGTCGGCCACGATGGCGAGGAGAGGCGGTTGGGTGATGAGCTGCACCATCGCATCGCGCAACTGGCCGGTGGAGACCGGCTTGTGCAGCAGCAGGGCGGAGGTGGTCTGCGCGTCCCGCAGGCGCTGGGGCGAGGTGTCGCCCGTCATGATGATCGCGGGCACGTTGGTGCCTAGATAGGCGCGCAGCGCCTGCAGCACCTGCTTGCCGGTCTCTTCGTGCCGCAGGCGGAAGTCGGTGATGATGATGTCGGGCGTTACATCGTCCAGCGCTTCCAGGGCGTCCGCGCTGGACTCAGCCGTCATGCACTGGCAGCCCCAGCTTTGCAGCAGTGATTGCATGCCCAGTCGCACAGCCTCGTCATCATCGATGGCCAGCACCTTCAGGCCCAGCAGGCTGTGGGCGTCCTGGGGCACGGTGGCATCGTCCTCCAGTGCACCCTGCCAGCGGTCCAGCCACAGCCTGAAGACGGACCCACGGCCCGGTTGCGAGCGCAGCTCTACGGATGTGCGCATTTCACGCGCCAGGCGCTGCACGATGGCCAGGCCCAGGCCCAGGCCCTTTCGGCGGTCACGCTCTGGATTGCCGAGTTGATGGAACTCCTTGAAGATGTCTTCCCACTGGTGCTCGGGGATGCCTGCACCGGTGTCCCACACCTCCAGCGCCAGCCGCTTGCCGCGTGTGCGGCAGGCAATCAGAACACCGCCTTTGGCTGTGTAGCGCAGCGCGTTGGAGATGAAGTTGTGCATCACCAGGCCGACCAGAGAGCGGTCGGCAAACGCGGCGGCAGAGGTCTCGCGGGTGCGGTACACCAGCCCGGCCGTGTCCGCCTGCGCGCCAAACTCCTGCTCCAGGGCCGTGAGCAGGGGCTGCACGGCAAAGGCGGCAGGCCGCATCTTGACCACGCCAGCCTCCAGCCGGGAGTAGTCGAGCAATGTGGTGAGCATCTCGGCTGCGGCACCTGATGCTGCATGTGCGTGCTTGAGCACGGTGCGCTGGTGGTCGTTGAGCGGGCTGCGGTGCAGCGATTCTAGAAAAAGCCCCATGGCATGCAAGGGCTGGCGCAGGTCGTGGCTGGCGGCTGCCAGAAAGCGGGATTTGTCGCGGTCGGCCTGTTCGGCGGCCTCTTGCGCCGCCAGGGCCCGCTGCGACTCGGCCCGCAACTGGCTGACCAAGCGTTCGTTTTCGAGCTTGAGCGCAATGCTGCGCCGCGTGGCCCGGTCGGCCGTGCGTGCCTGCAGGCAGGTGAGTGCGTAGTACACCCCGGTCAAGAACAGCGCAGGCCACATCACAGGCCCGCCCGCCAGTGCCACCGACAGCATCACGCCCCCGATGGCGCTGGTGAGGTAGGTGACGTAAGCCCGGTACAGCGGCGCGCCCAGCCCGAGCGCTCCCGACGACACGGTGCTGATGATGCCGATGGCGTAGATGACGCTGTCGGACGTACCCCAGTACAGCACCACATAGCCCAGACTGCCCCAGCTCAGGCCCATGGCCGCCATGCAGGCAATGAGCTTGCGCGCGGCCTGTGGCGCGGGGTCCACAAACGGGGCAATGCTGCGCAGGGTGAGGTACACCCCAGCCACCACCAGCGTATGCGACAGCAGCCACACCGTAGTGGCCTGTGTGTCCGCCACGCGGGCCATGACCCAGAGGGTGCCCAGGGCCGTGGCCAGCGATGCCAGCAGCGTCATCGGAAAGTTCTGCCGCAACAGGGCCACCTGCTCGCGCAGGACCTCGTCGCGCTCCCACACCGGCCAGCCCCAGCGCGTGGGCGGAATCACTGGGTCGAAAGGCAGCGGACTGCTCTCAGAGGGAGTCATGGAGCTGCGGGGTGGACAGGCCCAGCCGCTGGGCCGCCAGCAGCGCAGCGCTGCGGCTGTTAACACCCAGCTGCGCAAAGATGGCGGCCACATGCACACGCACCGTGTTCTCGCTCAGCCCCAGGTCGCGGGCAATCACCTTGTTGGGCCTGCCCGTGCACAGCAGCGACAGCACGTCAAGCTGCCGCGCCGTGAGCGATGGCGTGTCAGGCCCCCGTACCGTGGCGCTGTTACCGCTGTTGATCGGAAAACACGGCCGACCGGACAGCGCGCAAGTGATGGCCTCCAGGATGTCCTCGGCGCTAGCGGACTTGGGCAAAAACCCATCAGCCCCTCGCGCGCGCGCTTCGTGGATGGCATCGGGCGCCACGCTGGCTGACACCAGAACGATGCGCGCCTGGGGGCAGGCGTGCCGTAGCAGTCGCAGGCCGTCCAGGCCGCTCATGCCGGGCAACTGGATGTCCAGCAGTACCAGGTCGGTCTCGGCCTGCTGCAGTGCGCAGGCCTCGGCTATCGATCCGGCCTCGGCAATGCTGCCCACGCTGGGGTGGTCCTGCACGATCAGGCGCAGCCCTGTGCGGAACAAGGTGTGGTCATCCACAAGCAAAAGGCGGGCAGTCATACAGGCAAGTATTGCGCACAACCGGGTGTTGCGGGCTAGTCCATTTGTGCGATGGACGCACGGATGTGCACTTTCTAGACTTTCCGTCAAGCATTGAAAAGCACTTGGGGTGCGCACCAATGCGCAAACCTTCGTAACCATTTTCCGTTTTCAAAGGGTTCCCATGACGATCAATGCACACACCCATGGCGCCAGCACCTCCGCAGCAGGCCTGCACCATAGCGAACGACCACCGACCGTCACCCCTGGCGCAGCCCATGCGGGCACGGGCCTGGGGGGCAATACCGTGGCGCACATCGTGCAAGAGCATTGCCCTGACATGCTCGCAGCCGAGGGGGTGGTGATTGAGCACCTGGACGCCCAGGCCGGGACCTGGCAGTTCTCTGCCGATGCAGGGCAGACTTGGCGTGCCGTCCGCACCGACCTCATTAACCGGCCCGGCAACCTGGGCCTGGCGCTGGACCGTGATGCGCGCCTGCGGGTGCTGCCCTTTGGTGGACACCGGGTGACGGGTGCGCGGGTGGCGTTTCATACCGTGCAGCGTAGCCATGGGCAGGGCAACGGCAGCTACCGCGCGTATGCCAGCGAAGACCGCGATGGTGGTTCGCGCACCGTCACTCTGGTGCTCAGCCTCGCGGCCGTCAATGGCGCGCCGCCGGCCGTGCATGTGCCCCGCCCACGCAACAAGCGCGCGATGGTGCAGCGCGCAGCAGCAGCGGCCACAGCGGCTGCGGGCAGCGCCCTGTCGGGCGCCATGGCCATGGCCTGAGAAGGTGTGAACGAACCCTCTATGCCCGCTCGTTCCGCAAAGACGCACCCCTTCGGCGTTGCAAATGCTCGCCATAGCCCGAGCTTTGGCTGCGCTTTGTGCCTTGATGGGGCGTGTTTGTGTGGATCGCTCGGCCACGCCGGATTCATTCACACCTTCTGAGGGGGTGTTGGGCTGCCTGCACACCAACGCGTGCAGGGGGCTCGATGGGGCGAAAAACGGGGTTGGGAGGCGTGACCTACAGGGCTGCGCTACCCACCTGTCAGGGTAGAAAAACCGTTTGCGGCGACAATGCCGGTCCTTTTGTTTTTTCATTCCCCGTTTTCGTTCGGTTTTTTCATGTCAAGTATCCAGGTTCGTCCCGCTACGCTTCGCGATGCCAAAGCCATTGCCCAGATCCACACTGTCTCTGCCCAAGAGGCTTACAAAGGGCTGGTGCCAGACGAGCAGTTGAAATCCATGTCGGTCGAAAAGCGCCAGGCTTACTGGCGCGAGGCCATTGAATATTGCGAGCCACAGGTCCAGGTGGCGGTCGATGGCGAGAAGATCGTCGGCTTTGTCGGCTACGACCGCTCGCGCGATGAAAAGTCCCGCCCCACCACCGGTGAAATCTGGGCCATCTACGCCGCGCCCACCCATTGGAACCAGGGCGTAGGCCTGGCCCTGTGGGACGCCGCCCGTGACGGCCTGCACGAAGAAGGCTGCACCAACGTCACGGCCTGGGTGCCGCTGCGCAACGAGCGCGCGCTGCGCTTTCATGAGCTGGCTGGCTTCAAGCGCGAACTGTCCACCGCCAAGACGGCCGTGATCGGTGGCGTGAAGATCGAAGAAGTGCGCCTGAAGCGCCCCATCAACGCATGAGATGAACGACAACCCCCTGAGCGACTTCGTCGCTTCCCCCTTCTCTCGCGCTGCGCGCGGGAAGGGGGACGCCGCCAGCGCGGCGGGGCGGACCTCGCGCGGCGGCCCTGGTATAGGCCGCGCCGGTTTCATAGGCTTCCGGTAATAGAGGGCGTTACGCCCATTCGATGCTCACACACACTCCCTCCATCCACTGGTCCCATCAGGGCCAACCCCAGCAAGCCCTGTGGCGCTCCGAAAGTGGCGCTTTGGCACCGCGCCGGGTTGAGACGGCTGACGACACGCTGGCTGCCGATACGGCTTACCGCATGGCCTGTGAGGGCACGGGGTTGTTGTGGCAGGGCGATTTTCAGAACGCACGGCATCTTTTGCAGGCGCTGATGCGCCGGGCTGACAAGAAGCCTCGCAAGGCAGCAGCGAAGGCGTCCCAGAAGCTGGCGGCTGCCACTGCGGCCGAGGCGTTTCACCTGCACCGCCAGGCGCAAGCGCAGCGCGCACGGGTGCTGGCGTCGGTGCTGATTCCGCTGGAAGGCGACTACGGTATCGATCTGCGCCGCGCACCCGACTGGCGCCAGGCCTGTACCGAGGCCTGGGGGCCAGCGACGGGCGAGCGCTCTGTGGCCACGCTGCGTGAGCTGCTGGGGCTGGTGGGCGCGCACGAGTGGCGCAAGAAAGGGGTCGAAATCCCTGCGCTGGGCGCCCCACCGCTCAACCGTATTCACCCGCACTATGGCGTGTTCTCGCCAGTGCGTGGCGAATATGTGGGCCTGGTGGCTACCGCTGCGCTTCCCAGCAAGACCCTGGCGTTTGACATCGGTGTGGGCACTGGGGTGTTGTCGGCCGTGCTGGCGCGCCGTGGTGTGCAGCGTGTGGTGGCCACCGACCAGGATCCCCGGGCGCTGGCCTGTGCTCGCGAGAACCTGCAGCGCCTGCAGCTGCTCGACCGCGTGGAGCTGCAACAGGCCAACCTGTTTCCGCCGGGCCGCGCCCCGCTGGTGGTGTGCAACCCGCCCTGGGTGCCTGCGCGCGCCAACTCGCCCATCGAACATGCTGTGTACGACGAAGGCAGCCGCATGCTCAAGGGCTTTCTGGCGGGGCTGCCTGAGCACCTGGAGCCCGGCGGTGAGGGCTGGCTGATCTTGTCGGACCTGGCTGAGCACCTGGGCCTGCGCCCGCGCGAACAGTTGCTGGCCTGGATTGCCGAGGCGGGCCTGGTGGTGCGTGGCCGCCACGATGTGAAGCCGGTGCATGCCAAAGCTGTAGATGTACAGGACGCGCTGCATGCCGCGCGCGCGGCAGAGGTCACGTCCCTGTGGCGGCTTGCCGCTGCCTGAGCCCGCGTCGAACTGCTCAACCCAGCAGCGCGGGCTGCGTCAAGGCAAAGGTTTCAGTAACCGGGCTCGTCGGCAGCAGCTGGTCCAGTCGCTCGCGCAGGCTGGCGGCACGCTCGGCACCTGCCGCGAGCGCCACTTCTTCAAACATGGCTTCGCCCACATCCAGCATGCTGGTGCGGTCCTTGGCTGCGCGCAATGCCTCGCGAAAGTGCTGCGCCAGCACCGGGTCGCGGCGCGCAAACAGGCGCTCGCAGGTGTCAAACAGGTACATGCGGGCACCGGCCAGCGAGCGCAGGGATTCACCGGGTGTCGGGCGTTCAATGGAGGGTGCGGCAGGTTCTGGTGTGGGCGGCAGCTCTGCAGGCCCGGTCAGGTAGCCCTGGCGCATCAGGTTCTCGACAATCTGCGCGCCAATGCCGTTGTACATGGCCTGCAGGTCTGACAACGGCTTGCCGTCGGCCAGCAGGAGCAGGGAGCGTTCGCGCAGGCTCAGGGTGCGTACACCGGGCGAGAGTTCCAGGCGGGCTTTTTCGGTTTTCTGCAGCAGCATGGGGGTCTCCGTGGCGGTCGGTCTCTGGAGCGAGCATTGCACCAGCCGGGCATGACGCCGTGATGACCCCTTGCCGCACAATCGTGGGCTGGCCTGTTGCGGGCAGCGGCACCGTATGCCTGTCTATATGCTCCTTATTTGATAGCTGCTGACGCATATTGCACATGCGCTTGGTTCGGTTTTGTTTGATTTTTTCTGCTGCATGCCTGTGCAAGCTCTTTTGGGGGCACGTCGTGCTGGCAGCCTCACTGTGATGACCCTGTTGCTCGCCCCGATGGAAGGGCTTCTTGATTTTGTGCTGCGCGACGTGTTGACCCGCGTGGGCGGCGTGGACCGCTGCGTGTCGGAGTTCATCCGCATCACGGGAACCCTGTTGCCCGACAAGGTGTTCCTGCGTTATGTGCCCGAGCTGCAGCACGGCAGCCGCACGCTGGCGGGCGTGCCGGTGCGTGCGCAGCTGCTGGGGTCAGACCCCGTCTGCATGGCCGAGAACGCCGCGCGCCTGGCTGCGCTGGGCCCCGAAGGCATCGACTTGAACTTCGGCTGCCCGGCCAAGGTGGTCAACCGCCACGGCGGCGGTGCGGCCCTGCTGCAGGAACCCGAGCACATCGCGGCCGTGGTGGCAGCGGTGCGCCGGGCCGTGCCAGCGCACCTGCCGGTGTCGGCCAAGATGCGCCTGGGGTTCAACGACACCCACCTGATGCGCGAATGTGCCCAGGCCATGCAGGCAGGCGGCGCCACCGAGCTGGTGGTGCACGCGCGCACCAAGGCCGACGGCTACCGCCCGCCCGCTTACTGGGAGCACATCCCCACCGTCCGTGCCGCCGTGTCCATCCCGGTGGTGGCCAATGGTGAGATCTGGACGGTGGCCGACGCGCAGCGCTGCCGTGAAGTGTCAGGCTGCGACGCGCTGATGCTGGGGCGCGGCATCGTGGCGGACCCAGGCCTCGCACGCGCCATCCGCGCCGCCGATGCAGGCCAGCCGGGCGCTGACACGGTGGTGTGGGCCGATCTTGTGCCGCACCTGGCCGCCTTCTGGCAACTGGTGTGCGACGACCTGGAGCCGCGCCAGCGCGCGGGGCGCCTCAAGCAGTGGCTCAACCTGCTGCGCCGCCGGTTTGCCGAGGCCGAAGTGGCGTACCAGCATGTGCGCACCATGACGGACCAACGGGCGATCACCGTGTGGGTGGTGGACTTGCAGGCGCGAGCCCATAGCGCCAAAGGCGCTTAGGCCACCGCTACAGCAAGTGGTCGGGCGCCAGGGGGCCCAGTAGCTGCAGCATCAGCCGCAGCGGGGCGCTGGCGTCGGGCTCGGTCGTGGCATCGGGCAGTCCGCTGCCCTGCGGCGCGCGCCAGCGCAGGCCTTGGTCGGTGGCCTGCACCTGCCAGGCGGATTCTTTCAGTGCCGTGTCAATCTGTGCGGTGGCTCGGCGTGATAGCTCCGAGCTGCGAATCAGCAGCGCCACCTCGGTGTTCTGCCGCTGCGAGCGCATGTCCAGGTTCATCGACCCCACGGCCAGCAGTCGGCCATCCACGATCAGCAGTTTGGAGTGCAACATGGCACGCGAGCTGCCTTGCGAACCTACGGCACCCGCGCTGCCGCCCATGCTGCCCGATACGCCCAGCGCCCCCCGCAGAACGCCTGGCAGTTCGCTGTGCATCTCATACAGCTCCACCCCCATGGCCAGCAACTGAGGCCGGTGGCGCGCGTAGCCCGCGTGGGCAATGGGCGCGTCGTTGGAGGCCAGCGAGTTGGTCAGCACCCGCACCCGCACGCCGCGTGCCCTTGCCGCCGCAAAGGCGGCTTCCATATCCGGTCCCGGCACAAAGTAGGGCGAGATGATGAGCAGGTCGCGCCGCGCCTGGCTCATGAGCTGCAGCAGCCCGTCCACCACGGTGTCGGTCTGCGCCTCGGTGGCCTCGGGGCTCGCGCGGGGGCTGTCCGTGGGGGTGTCGGTTGAGGTGTTGGCGCCCCCCGGCAACACGCGGTGCGAAGTGACCACCGTGTGGTCAGCCACCGGTGCCACTCGGGAGCGCGAGGCCAAGGCGGCTGCTGCGGCCTTGGGGCCGTTGTTGGTGTCTGCTGCGGTACTGGCGTGTGCCCCGGGGAGAGTCAGTGGCGCCGGTGCTGTTGCCGCACCGTTGCCCGCCCCGGCGCTGTCGGCTGGGATCTTGGCCGGTTGGTCCACCAGCACCGCCGCAGCGGCCCAGACGAAGGGCGTGCGCTCCAGGTCCATGGGCTCGTAGTTCCAGATGCGTGCGCGCTGCGCTGCCGTGGTGCCCGGTCCTGTGGGTGGTGGCTGGCGGTCGGGGGCCGTAGTGTTGCCCTGGCCTGCGGGGCGGCCTCGTCGCCCCGCGTCTGCCGCGCGGATGCTGTCGCGCAGGTGGTCAAGCTCGCTCTGGGTGATGAGCGACTGCACGGGGTAGGCGCGCTCGTTGTTCCAGTAGCTGTCAAAGCTGCGCGACAGGTCCCGCACGATGGGGCCAGCAGCCAGCACGTCCAGGTCCACAAAGTTGCCCGAATCGGCATTGCCGAAATAGGCGTCGCCCAGGTTGCGCCCACCCGTCACGGCCATGGCGTTGTCGGCAATGAACAGCTTGTTGTGCATGCGCTGCTGCACGCGCGAGAAGTCGCCCAGCAGGCCCAGCATGCGGCCGATGGACGACCCCCTTGCGCCTGTGAGGGGGTTGAACATGCGCATTTCAATGTTGGGCACAAATGCCAGCCGCATTACCTGCGCATCGCGCCCGGTGCTGTGAAAGTCGTCCAGCAGCACGCGCACGCGCACGCCACGCTGGGCCGCCTCCACCACGCTGAGCAGCAGGCGTTCGCTGCTGGCGTCTGCGTGAATCGCGTAATACTGCAGGTCCAGGGTTTTCTGGGCGGCATCCACCAGTGCCAGTCGGCTGCTGTAGGCGGCTTGTGGGCCACTGAGCAGTGCAAACCCCGACGCGTGCCGCGCACCCTCGGCGGCCCTGCGTGCTGCCACGAGCTGGCCCAAGGGGGTATCGCCAGGGGCCGACCAGGCTGCCGACACCGGTCGGTCCACGTCCTTGGGTAGCCCCGTGCAGCCTGTAAGGGCCATGGCGACCACCACCAGTGCCATGCCCAGCCAGCCAGGGCGGGCCCGCCGGGGCAGGGTGGGGGACGTGGGGGGTAAAGAAAACATGGCGCGATTGTGATCGTGGAACCGCTGGGGCGCAGGGCTCAGGTATAGCCGCGTGCCGGTCCATGCGATGTCGGACAGCGCGCCAAAGCGACGGCCTGGGCCCGCGTCAGGGCCCAGTTTTGGCGATAGGCCGTCGCCGGGTCAGCCGGTCACCAGCTCACTTCGCGGTCAGGCGTGGCGCTGATCTTGTGGATGCTGAGGTCGGCACCGTCAAATTCTTCTTCCTGCGTCAGGCGGATGCCCACCGTCTGCTTGAGGATGCCGTACACCACCACGCCGCCGACCAGGGCCCACACCACGCCCAGGCCCGTGCCGATGAGCTGGGCCGACAGGCTGACCCCGCCCAGTCCTCCCAATGCCTTGCTGCCAAAGATGCCCGCAGCCAAGCCACCCCAGGTGCCGCACAGCCCGTGCAGCGGCCACACGCCCAGCACGTCGTCGATCTTCCATTTGTTCTGCGTCAGGGTGAACATCAGCACAAAGATGGCACCGGCCACTGCGCCCACCACCAGCGCACCCAACGGGTGCATGAGGTCCGAGCCCGCACACACGGCCACCAAACCCGCCAGCGGGCCGTTGTGCACAAAGCCGGGGTCGTTCTTGCCCAGCACCAGGGCGGCCAGCGTGCCGCCCACCATGGCCATCAGCGAGTTCACCGCGACCAGGCCCGAGAGCTTGTCCACGGTCTGCGCGCTCATCACATTGAAGCCGAACCAGCCCACCACCAGCACCCAGGCGCCCAGCGCCAGGAATGGAATGTTCGACGGTGGGTGGGCCGAAATCGCACCGTCCTTGCGGTAGCGGTTGGCGCGAGAGCCCAGCAGGATCACCGCCGGCAGCGCAATCCAGCCACCCATGGCATGCACCACCACCGAGCCCGCAAAGTCGTGAAACTCTTCGCCCGTCAGCGCCTTGATCCAGCCCTGCACACCAAAATGCTGGTTCCAGGCGATACCCTCAAAAAACGGGTACACAAAGCCCACAATGACCGCCGTTGCCAGCAGTTGAGGCCAGAACTTGGCGCGCTCGGCAATGCCGCCCGACACAATGGCCGGAATGGCCGCCGCAAACGTGAGCAAGAAGAAGAACTTGACCAGTGCATAGCCGCTTTGCTGCACCAGCGACTCTGCCCCGATGAAGAAATGTGTGCCGTAGGCCACGGTGTAGCCCACCACAAAATAAACCACGGTGGACACCGAGAAGTCCACCAGGATCTTGACCAGCGCATTCACCTGGTTCTTTTTGCGGACAGTGCCCAGCTCCAAAAACGCAAACCCGGCGTGCATGGCCAAGACCATGATCGCCCCGAGCAAGATGAACAAGGCATCTGTGCCCTGTTTGAGTGCTTCCATAACGTCCTCGCGATAGTGATTGATCGACTCTGGTGCGTTTTTATCCGACGCCACAGATTTGCACCAACATGAAGCAAGAAGTGCGCCAATAGTTGGTGCAATACTTTGCACTGAATTGGGGCTTTGTTGAATGGGTGGGTTTTTTGGTGGTAGATAAATACTGTATAAATAAACAGTTTTTGTCGCGCGTCCCATTCCACCCCCTGCTCGCCATGAGTCCACCTCTCGCCCCCGACGACGACCTGCCCGAGCAGCCTCAGGAAATCCGCATCCCGCTGCAGGCCATCCGTGGGCGAGGCGCAGCTACGGCCATGGCGCACCGGTTTGCCAAAGACCAGCGCGAACGTGCGGATGATGGGTGGAGCCACCTTCGGGCCCCTGGCGGGGCAGAGGGCCTGGGGCTTGGCGGTATGGTGGCAGCGTGGGATGACGGGTCGAGCGGCGCGGGCGCTGGATGGGATGCGGATGACGAAGGCGAAGACGCTTGTGCCAGCCCCTCACCCGCCACCCGCGTGCACTTCGAGACGGCACGCAGCGCCCTGTGCGCCAACGACTCGCCAGATATCTTCTTTGAACTCTCGGTCAACCCCTACCGGGGCTGTGAGCACGGCTGCATCTACTGCTACGCCCGGCCTACGCACAGCTACCTCAATTTTTCGCCTGGGCTCGACTTTGAGACGCAGATCGTGGCCAAGCACAACGTTGCGCAGGTGTTGCGCCAGGAGCTTGCGCAGCCACGTTATGTGCCGCGCTTGCTCAACATCGGCTCCGCCACCGACTGCTACCAGCCCGTGGAGCGCGACCTGAAGCTCACGCGCAGCGTGATTGAGGTGATGCGCGAGGCTCGCCACCCGTTTTCGCTGATCACCAAATCCAGCGGCGTGGAGCGTGACCTCGATCTGCTCGCTCCGCTGGCAGCGCAGCGCCTGACGGCGGTGTATGTCACCATCACCACGCTTGATGCCACGCTGGCCCGCCGCATGGAGCCACGCGCGGCAGCGCCCCACCGGCGGCTGCGCACCATTCGCGCATTGGCCGAGGCCGGTGTGCCTGTGGGCGTGAGCGTGGCGCCCCAGATCCCGTTCATCACCGAAGACATGGAGCATGTGCTGGAGGCTGCGCGCGATGCCGGTGCGCGCACCGCGTTCTACACCGTGCTGCGCCTGCCGTGGGAGCTGGATGCGCTGTTTCGCGAATGGCTCGCGGTGCACTACCCGCAGCGCGCCGCCCGCGTGATGGCGCGCGTGCAAGACCTGCATCAACTCACGGATGCACAGCGTGGTGCGGGCAAGGTTTACCACAGCGACTTTGCCTCCCGCATGAAAGGCAGCGGCCTGTGGGCAGATCTGCTGCGCCAGCGGTTTTCCACCACCTGCCGCCGCCTGGGCCTGAACCGCGAGCGGGTTGAGCTGGATCTGTCGCAATTTCGGCCGGGGCTGTTGCGGGGGCAGAGCAGCTTGTTTTGACCCCCCTCAGTGTCCGGGCGCGCTGCGCCACAATGCGCTGCTTCATGCAGTAGCCGTCGAGGTCGTCAAGCAATGCATGCCCTGGCCGCATGCACCAACGACCAACAGACCGTTTACTTGATCAGGCTTCGCGTCGTCGCATCCAAGCAAATCCGAAAACCCCAACAAGAGAAGAAAGACCAATGAGGGCCCACTGAGACAACGCAGGGATCGCCGCCGCCCCTGCTCCCAATGGCGCTGCCAGCGCCACCGGATCATCAATGATTCCCGGAGTTGCGTTGAGGTCTCCTGTGGCGGCTCCTGTGGAGCCCAAATTCTGTGCATCGCTGACGGTAAAGCTCAGCGCATTAGGCCCTGCAGAAGTCGTTGGCCATTCCACCCAGGCGCTCCCCGTGTACTTGAGCAACTTCGACCCCGCTGGGATCGGTGATGGGAAGGTGAGCGTCACTGTCAACGACCCGCCTGCCGGGCCCGCAGCCCGGAACCCCATTTGTCCATATGGATAGGAACTATCGCTAGGCAGAGGGGTGGCCGCAGGTGTCTGGTTGGTGCTGGTGATACCCCATGTTCCACCGACCGCCAGTACGACGTTCCCCCTTGGGGTGCTGATGGTTTGTGACTGGGAGCTGAAGTTGGCAGCCACTGATTTGGGACTGGTCACTGCGGCAATGTTGCATGTGGCACCTGAGCAATCCCCGCTCCAGTTCATGAACGTGTAGCCCGGATTCGTGGTGTAGGTACATAACGTGCTATCTCCATGATTCACTGGGTTGTTTGTGCAACTCACGGTGCCTGCCCCAGGAGGAAGCACTTGGGTGCCGATGCCATAAGCGTTCAGCGCGAAGTTGGCCTGGGCGCTGCGCGAACTGGTGACGTTGCCAAGCACGCAGGAGGCTCCGGTGCAGTCGCCCGACCAGTTGGTGAACGAATAGCCTGTGGATGCCGTGGGTGTACAGGTCGTATTGCCGCCGTGGATGACCGGGTTGTTTGTACAGGCAGCAGAACCGCCGCCGGGCGGCGATGCGGTCAAAACTACGTCATAGCCCTTGTCTGCGGAGCAATTCGCAGTCGAGATCACCCCAGAGCCACCACAGGTCCAGCTATAGGTCGCCAGGTTTGTTGTGACTACGGATGCCGTCCCCGCGCTGCAGAGACCCGCTGCGGGAGCCGATGAAAAGAGCCCGCCTTGAGCCGCACCGCAGGCCCCTACCGGAAGGTCCTGAATCAGCAGATCGTCCAGCAGCAACAGAAACTTGTCATTGGAGTTGTTGCGAAATGCGATGCGGACTGTCTGCCCAGCATATGCAGCCAGTGACAACTCGTGTGGGGTCCAGGCAGTTGCTTCTTGCCCAACAGTCAGCAGCACGGTAGTGAAGTCGCTCGGGTTGCTACCTCCAGTAGAGAGGCGAACTTCATAGCCGTCGCGGAAGTCGGGGTCGTAAGCGACGGCTCTCCAAGACAGGCGCGTTCCCGCCGCAGCGGTGACCGGGGGAAGGACCAACCAGTCGTCCGCATTGCCGGGCGAGGTGTACCAGGAGGTGCTGAAAGCCGCGCAGTTACCAGCATCGCGTGCGAAATCATCGCGCACGATCCACGCATTGTTGACATAGGAAACGTTGGCCGCCGGTGTGCGTCCATCGACGTTGTGCGTGATCAAAGGCGCTGGCACGGCTGCCGGGGAAGAAGAGCAGGCAGTGCCGAAATTTTCCTGATAAAGGATGGTTTGAGCCTGGCTCTGAGCGGCAAAGCCGAGGAGTGTGGTGAGCACAAGCGGGAGTCCTGAAATTCGAGACATGTGATCAGTCGTCAAGTGAGGAAGTGGAAGAGCACGCACGGCAGCGCTTTGCCGGAGAGCTGGGCGGCAAGATGTGCGCGGGACGGGGGTTGAACTGAACTCAGACGGGTTGCCGAAAGCAACTTGCTGGGCATTGAAGTTATCTGCAGGAAAAGATTCTTGCAACTTATAAATGCCCGCGTTTGAGCCCTGTGGCCTGCCAATCAAGGAGCGAGAGGGCGGTGAACGGAGGAGCCCACACTCGCCAATGCTGCGGTCCTACCGGAGAGGGGGGCAAATGCGGCGCACATCCCGAAGGGTTGCCGTCCTCTGGGACTGCGCTTTTCAAGCAGGTGATTTGTGCGCCCGCGCGCGTTTTGCATGGCGCGCGACAGCCAGGTTATCCAGGCACATGCTTTTGCACGTCGGGGCGATGCTGTAGGTGTAGAACAAACTGTGCAGGTACAGGTTGTACTCGCCCAGCGATTCGCCATGAATTGCGAGCGTATGGAGCTGGACCTCTCGCATGGACCTCTCGCTGTTTCGGTCCGGGGCGCTGCGCGGGAAAAGCAGCTTGTTTTAATGTCCGTAGGCACGCGGGCATGCACCGGTGGGTCGGTGGCCTATGGCGTAAGAATATTGTGCAAATGGGGCTGTGGCGCTTATAAATCAAGCGCTAGTAGCTATTAAATTGGTAGCTATTTGTGGCATGTACGGAGACAAGGTGCGGGTTGTTCCTTGCGCTCCCTCAAACCACCCACACCCGCTGCACCACCTGCGTGTACAGCGGAATGCCCAGCAGGATGTTCAGCGGAAACGTCACCCCCAGCGAGAGGCTCACGTACAGCGATGGGTCGGCTTCGGGGATGGCGTAGCGCACCACCGCAGGCACCGCGATGTATGAGGCGCTGGCGGCCAGCACCATGAGCAGCACCGCGTCCCCCGTGGGTACCTGCAGCAGCCAGGCCAGCGCCAGGGCCAGGCTGGCGTGCGTCAGCGGCCCCAGCACCGCATAGGCCAGCAGCCAGGGCGACTGCTTGCGTACCGCAGGCAGGTTGCGCGCGGTGGACAGGCCCATGTCCAGCAAGAACAGGCACAACATGCCCTTGAACAGGTCGCCCGAGAACGGCTGCATGGCTGCCTTGCCTGCGTCGCCGGTCACCATGCCGATCACCATGGCGCCGAGCAGCAGCAGCTGGGTGCCGTCGGTGAACGACTCGTGCAGGACCTTGCCCACCGACAGGTGTGGTCCCGGCTGGCCAGGTGCGCCGCCTGCGCCACCTGCGCTGCTGCCATGCAGCACGGGGCCCCCAGCCGATGCCATGGCCACTGTCGGTGGCACGCGCAGCAGGGAGCTTGAGGCAGTGACTGCCACCGACTGTGCCACCGCCTGCCGCTGCCGTATCGCATTGGCCAGCATCACCGCCAGGATGATGGCGGGCGACTCCATCAGCGCCATCGCCGCCGCCATATAGCCACCGTAGGCCATGTGCTGCGATTCCAGGTACTGCGTGGCCGTCACAAAGGTCACCGCGCTGACCGATCCGTACGTGGCCGCCACCGCCGCCGCGTTGAAGCCCGACAGCACCCGCCGCAGCAGCGCATAGCCCACCAGCGGTACCACCACGGCCAGCAGCACCGCCAGCCCCAGACTGCTGGCCACGCTGGGCGTCAGGCCCGAGGCCGCCAGCGCAAACCCACCCTTGAGGCCTAGCGCCATCAGCAGGTAGATGGACAAGAACTTCGAGATCGCCGCGGGCATCTCCAGGTTGGATCGGACCAGGCCCGCAAACACCCCCAGGGCAAAAAACAAAATCGCAGGGTCCAGCAAGCTTTGCATCATTCAACTCCTTGTTGGGGGGCGATGCTAGGGATGTGTGTCTGCTAAGTAAAATCGATTCGAATGTGGTTATCTATAGATAAAAACCTATGAACATCACCTTTCGCCAGCTGCGCCTGTTCCTGGCGTTGGCCGAGACGGGCAGCGTCAGCGCCGCCGCCAAGGTCATGCATGTCACGCAGCCCACCGCCTCCATGCAGTTGCGCGAGGTGACCCAGGCCGTGGGCCTGCCGCTGTATGAAGTGGTCTCGCGCCGCGTGCACATCACCGAGGCGGGCCAGGCCCTGGCCCGCACTGCACGTGCCATTGCGGGCGAGTGGGATGCGTTCGAGCAGCGTGTGTCGGGCGCCAAGGGCCTTACCAGCGGGCGCCTCAAGGTCGCCGTGGTCAGCACTGCCAAATACTTTGTGCCCCGCCTGCTGGGCAGCTTCTGCAAGTTGCACCCGCAGATCGATATCTCGCTGGAGGTGCTCAACCGCGACCACGTGATCACTCGCCTGCGCAGCAACCTGGACGACCTTTACGTCATGTCCATGCCGCCTGCGGATTTGCCGCTGGAGGACCAGATCCTCATGCCCAACCCGTTGGTTGTCATCGCCCCCGCAGGCCACCCCCTGGCCGCCAAAAAGCGCGTCCAGCTCGCGCAATTGCAGACAGAGCGCTTCATCCTGCGTGAAAAAGGCTCCGGCACCCGCATGGCCACCGACGCCCACCTGCGCCAGCTGGGCTTTGCCCCCGGCGCCGTGCTGGAGCTGGGTAGCAACGAAGCCATCAAGGAGTCGGTGGAGGGCCAGCTAGGCGTCTCCATCGTCTCCCGCCACGCCCTGGGCCCGCGCCACGAGGGGCTTGCCGTGCTCAACGTGCAGGGCTTTCCCATCCAGTCGCAATGGCACCTGGTCTGGCCCAAGGGCAAGCAGCTGTTACCCATTGCCGAGGTGTTCCGAGGGCATTTGGTGGCGCAGGCGCAGGGATGGGCCCTGCGGGAGTGAGTGGGCAGGTCGCATCGAACCGCGCGGTGGTTGCGGCGGCCACGACAACGCGTTCTCGCCTTCTTCAGCCATTCTTCATCTTGGGCTCCTACTGTCTGGACTGTCCGCGAACGATTCGACTCCCTCGACGACGCGTGACGTTTCAAAGGAGACTCAGATGTGGAAATGTATTGCCGCAACAGCAGCCTTGGCTGGGTTGGCGCTGTCATCCGGACAGATTGCCCAGGCCCAGGTCGCCCAGCCTGGCCGCTTGCTGGCGTCTAACTGCTTCCAGTGCCACGGCACCAATGGCAAAGGGCCGGGGTTTGATCGCCTAGCGGGTGAATCAACTGCCGAAATCTACAAAGAACTCAAGCAGTTCCAGGCGGGGAAAGAGGGCAACGGGATCATGGCCAAACACGCCATGGCGTACACCGATGAACAGCTCCGCCTGATCTCGGTGTGGTTTGCTGCGCAGAAATGATCACACAGGAGAACACCATGAAAAGACGCAATTTCTTGAACGCCACGGCTGCGAGTGTGACGGCCGGCATGCTGGCAGCTTGTGGTGGTGGCGGCGGGGGGGAGGAGACACAAGCTGAACAACGAGGTGACGGTTCGGATTCGGCCCACGATTCGCCGGAGCGGCCCGTGACCGTGCCCAACGGGCCCGTCAAGTCCCGGGTGATCGTGGTGGGCGGTGGCATGGGCGGCGCGACGGTGGCCAAGTACCTGCGCCTGTGGGGTGACGGAGTCGAGGTCACACTGGTGGAGCGGGCCAGCTCGTACACCTCGAACATCATGAGCAGCCTGGTGCTGACAGGGCAGCGCACTCTGGCCAGTCAGGACTTCAGATACGACACCCTGATCCGCAAGTACGGCGTGAAGGTGATGTTGGGCGATGTGGTTCACATCGACCCCGTGGGCGTCAAAGTCACGTTGAGCACGGGCACGGTGTTGAGCGCTGACCGCATTGTGTTGTCGCCGGGTATCGACTTTGACGACGTGCCCGGCATGGGGGCCTCCAACAAGATGCCCCATGCCTGGAGTGCGGGCCCGCAGACGGCATTGCTTGCCAGCCAGTTGGCGGCCCTGCCCCGCAATGGCACGGTCATTCTCACCATTCCGCAGGTGCCCTACCGCTGCCCGCCGGGGCCTTACGAGCGAGCGTGCCTGATGGCCGACTGGATCAAGGCCAAGAGCCCCGGCGGCAAGCTGGTGGTGCTGGACGCCAATCCCGACTTCGTGGCAGAGAAAGACAATTTTTCCAGCGCCTTCCATGGGCTGCATGGCGGCGTGATCGAGTACGTCACCAATGCCAGCGTTACCCAGGTGGACCCGGCCAGCATGCGAGTGAGCACCACGCAGGGCGTTTTTCGCGGCGATGTGGTCAACCTCATCCCGCGCCAGAAGGCGGGCAAGCTCATTGTCGGCAGCGGCCTGGCCAACGCCACGGAGGGGCGCTTTGCCGGGGTCAATGTGCTCAGCTATGCCAGCACGGTGGCTGGCGCGGACAAGGTGCACATCATTGGCGACAGCAGTGCCACCACGCAGCCCAAGGCAGGCCACATTGCCAACCAAGAGGCCAAGGTGTGTGCCGATGCGATCAGTCGCCTGCTGTCCGGCATGACGCCCGACGTCGCACCGGTGACCAATTCGGCGTGCTACTCGACCATCACGATGACGCAGGCGTCGTGGCTGACTGCGGCGTTCCAGTACGACGCTGCCACGCAGGCGATGAAGGTGGTTCCGGCGTCTTCTGCGGCTTCTGCGGGATGGGACAAGCGCAACTTCGGTGAAATGTCCACGTGGTTCAAGGCGCTGATGGCGGATTCGTTTGCCTGATCTTGCTCGCTGGCTGGAGGCCTGGGCCCTGGCTTGCGGCCGTCGCAGTATCGCCAGACCTGCCGTCGTGCGGGAGCTCGCCAGGCAGCGCTCCTCGGGGCTACAGCTGAAGGCCGGACGAGCCCGAGGTTCCCACAGCAAGCACAAGGCTCCCTGGTCAGGGACCTTTATGCCTTGCCGTCGGGCTGCGGTGCGTTGCCCGTTCGTGCTGCTGGGGCAGCGCCGTGCTGGAGCTGGGCAGCAACGAAGCCATCAAGGAGTCGGTGGAGGGGGGGATGGGACGGCGGTCGTTGCGTGGCCTGCGGGCTGGCTTGTGGGGCGTGGCTCCAGGTGACTCTGTGGCCTCGTGATGCCTGCTGAATGGGCCACTGAACGCAGAATGCTGCTTATAGGCAAGGGATGGCGCCACCAGAAGCGGGCGTTCAGTGGCGTTCAATGACGCTCAGCGACGTTCAATGAGGCTTAAGGCAGTGGCAGTAGACAAAATGCTGCACGGCCCCCCACGGCGTTTTGTGTTCTTCACTCATGTGTTCCAGCAGCTCAAAGGAAGGCCCAAACTCCTGGTGCAGCTCTCCAGGGGCGTATCGGGCCACGGGCAGACCGCTGCATTGTTCGGGGCCGTCGGGTGCGAAGGTCGCAACGATGACATGCCCGCCGGGTTTGACAGCCTTCATGACCTGCCGAACATAAGCAGCACGGTCAGCCGGGTCGGTCAGGAAATGAAAGACGGCGCGGTCATGCCAAATGTCATACGCGTGATCTGGAAGGTCCACGGTGCAAATGTCCCCTGCAAGCCAAGTGACGCAGTCGCCTGCGGCGCCAAGTCGTTGGTGAGCGATCTCCAGGGCACTGGCCGACAAGTCCAACACCGACACGTTGTGGAAGCCGTTGCTCAGCAGGTCATCCACCAGGGTTGACGCGCCGCCACCGACATCCATCACGTTCGCTTGCAACGACGGTCCCACCGAACGTATGAGTTCAAGTGACCGTGTTGCATGCTCCTGGAACCAGCTCACGGCATCTGGTTGCTTGGTCTGATACACCTTTTCCCAGTGTTCCTTGGGGTTCTGCATGGGCTGACTCCTTGCGTGGGGTACCGGCCAGAGCCGGAGGGGGCGAACGAAACTCAATGGACATGCCGATGGTGAATGTCCGGGTAATGGGGGTGCGTGTGCTGCAGGGGGATGTGCGTATGGCGGTGGCTGTGTTTGCCGTTGCCGCTGTGCCCCGCATCATGCGCGTGCTGGTGGTGCTCGTCATGTTCGTGTTCGTGCTCGTGTTCCAGCGCTTCATGCAGGTGCTCATGGATATGGCGCTCAGTGAGGTGCAGCCACACACCCAGGCCCATCAGCGCAGCGGCCATCCAAAACACCCAGGACGTGGTTTCCGAGAACACCAACAAGGACACAACCACCCCAATGAAGGGCGCGGTGGAGAAGTAGGCCCCCGTTCGGGCTGTGCCTAGGCCGCGCAATGCCAGCACAAACAACACCAGGCTGATGCCGTAGCCCAACAGCCCGACAGCCATCGTGGCAGACAGTGTTGCCAGGGGGGGCAGGGCAGCGCCCATGCTGATAGCCAGCGCGGTGTTCACCGACCCCGCCATCAGGCCCTTGATACCTGCAATGAAGAGCGCGTCTGAGGCAGAAACCTTGCGTGTGAGGTTGTTGTCTATGGCCCAGCACAAGCAGGCAAGGCCCACCAGCAAGGGGCCCGTGCCACTGGGTTGCAACGAAGAACCAGTCTGCCAGCCCAATGCGACGCCTCCGGCCACGATGGCAAGCATGCCCCCTACGATGCGCCGGTCGGCGTTTTCTTTGAACACCGCCCAGGCAATGACCGCAGTCAGCACCGCTTCCAGATTCAACAAAAGCGAAGCCGTGGCGCCGCTGGTGGAGTGCAATCCAAACATCAGGGCCACAGGCCCCATCACGCCTCCAAACACAATGGCGCCCAGGAGCCAAGGCCATTCATTCAAGGGAACGCCAGAGGGCTTGAGCCCGCCATCGCGCACAACACGCACCAGAGCCAGACCCAGGCCACTGCCCAAATACAGAAGGCCCGCCAGCAGCACCGGTGGCAGGTCTCCGGTCAGCAGCTTGGCAAAAGGGGTGCTTGCGCCAAACAGCACAGCCGCGCCCAGGGCGTAAATGACGCTTTGATTCATGAAGGGATTTTCTACCTGAAGGTGCTTGGCGTCTTCAATCGCTGCTGGCTGCCGCAGCAGAGATCACACCACCACCGACGCGCGAGGGTTGTGCAGCCTATCCCTGGCGCATATGGGGTCGCACAATCAGCTATCGAATTAATAGCAAATGGCGCTCTTTGCCATTGCCTGGAGCTGATCTCCCTTCACGGGCGCGCCGGTCTGCGGGCTCGCTTATGCCAGCACGTCGCTCAAAGACGTGTCCTTGTCGAACTGCGCCTTGGCAAACGGGCACAGCGGGACCACCTTGGTGTTGGTGGCCCGCGCCCATTGCACCAGCGCGCCGAGCAGCGCGCGCCCTACACCCTGGCCGCCGAGCGACGTGCTCACCTCGGTGTGGTCCACGATGACCATCGTGGCGTTGGTGCGGCTGTAGGTCATCTCGGCCAAGCGCTGGCCGGTGTGCTCGATATAGAACGCGCCTTTGGCGTCCTGTTCCTGGTGGTGAATGGTGTGTGGCATGGCGGGTCACAAGGGTGAATAGGTCTGCGTCAGAGTATGGTGCATCTGATGCTGATGCTGATGCTGATGCTGATGCTGATGCTGATGCTGATGCTGATGCTGATGCTGATGCTGATGCTGCAGCCTGGCGGGGCGGCTTCATCGGCTTGTAGCACCTACTGAACCTGGAATGCTTCGGAGAGGAACTCTGCCGTGGCACGCACCCGGGCCGTGCGCTGCAGGTCGGGGTGCATGACTTGCCAGACTTCGTAGTCGGTCGTCCGGCGGCGTTCGGGCCAGATGCGCACCAGGCCTTCGCGCTCGCCCATCCACACCGGCATTTCACCCAGGCCAATGCCCGCTGCCACACCCTTGCGCACCAGCAGGCTGGAGCGCACGGCCAGCGCGATTCGGGCCTGGCGGGCGGGCACGCCCGCCATGGTCAAAAACGGGCTTTGCTCCAGGTAGGGGGCGTAGGCCACCAGGTGGTGGCCGCGCAGTTCGTCCTCCGGTACGGGCATGCCAAAGCGCTCGACATAGCCCGTGCTGGCAAACAGGCCCACGGGCCACGACACCACGCGGCGCACCACCAGATCGGGCGTTTCGGGCCGGACGTTGCGGAACGCGATGTCCACCTGGCGGCGGCTGAGGCTGAGCAACTGGGTGGAGACCTCCAGGTCCACGCGAATGTGGGGCCAGTGCTGCTGCAGGCGCCCGATGGCGGGCATCAGCAGGTCGATGGCAATCGAGTCGGTGCTGGTCACGCGCACCAGGCCGCCGGGGCTGGTGTCCTGGCCCTCGATGCGGGTGCGCAGGTCCAGGGCCGCGCTTTCCATGCGCCGGGCGGCGGCCAGCGCCGTCTCGCCCGCTGCGGTGAGCAGGTATCCGTCCTTGGCGCGCAGAAACAGCTTGGTGCCCAGTTCGGCCTCCAGCGCGTTCAGGCGCCGCCCGACCGTGGCCTGGTCCACGCCCAGGCTGCGCGCGGCGGCGCGCAAGGAGGGGGCGCGGGTCAGGGCGAGAAAGATGCGGGTGTCGTCCCAGTTCATGGCTGTATGGAGTTTGCGGATGAGGGATGAGTGTGATGCAAATTTGCATCGCTGTAGAGCGAAATTGCTGCATTTAAAACACTGCGTGGCGCCCTATCCTTCAAGGCACTGAAATCAATGCTTGAGGAGCAACACCCATGTCCACACCAGCGGCCGAACAACCTGCAACCATCCGACGCACCATGCAAGCCATCGTGTTCGATGACTTCGGTGGGCCCGAAGTGCTGGTGGCCCGCGAGATCCCGACCCCCGAGGTGCGCCCGCACGACCTGCTGGTGCGCAACGCTGCCATCGGCGTCAACCGTGCCGACCTGTTGCACCGCAAGGGGGCTTATGGCCGCGCTTACTTTGGCGATGCCGACACCATGGGGCTGGAGATTGCGGGCACGGTGGTCGCCATGGGGCCCGAGGTGCAAGGCTTTGCCGTGGGCGACCGTGTGATGGGCATCGTGGGCGGCGGTGCCTACGCCGAGCTGTCGCGCATCGACCACCGCATGGCCATGCAGGTGCCTGATGGCATGGACCTGGTGGCCGCAGGCGCCGTGGCAGAGGTGTTTGTGACTGCGCACGAGGCGCTGTTCCACCTGGCCCGCCTGCACGCTGGCGAGTCGGTACTGATTCATGCCGCTGCGGGCGGCGTGGGCTCTGCCGCCGTGCAATTGGCCCATGCGGCGGGAGCCTGCGTGTTTGCCACAGCGGGTGGCGACAAGCGCAGCGCCGTGCTGGCCTGTGGAGCCGATGTGTTCATCGACTACCGCAGCGAAGACTTTCAGTCGGTAGTGGCGCAGGAAACGCAGGGCCAGGGCGTGGATGTGGTGATCGACTTCATCGGGGCTCCGTACTTGGAGCGCAACGTGCGGTCGCTGGCTGACGGCGGGCGCTTGGTGTCGGTGGGGCTGCTGGGTGGTGCGCAGGGTGCGGAGCTGCCCATGGATGTGGTGCTGTACCGCCACCTGC
The DNA here is from genome assembly GCF_028680575.1 of Acidovorax benzenivorans. Lineage (GTDB taxonomy): Bacteria > Pseudomonadota > Gammaproteobacteria > Burkholderiales > Burkholderiaceae_C > Acidovorax > Acidovorax benzenivorans. The sequence continues at coordinate 27,954 of NZ_JAPCKI010000022.1, forward strand.
AGATCTTTGGCACCGTGATGAAGTCCCGCCCTCCCGAGGTCAAGCAGGCCATGGTGCAGCGGTTTGCCCGGCAGTGGCTGCCAGCCTTGGCCGCCGGGGTGATCCGGCCGGTGATCGACAGCACGTTTGCACTGGCCGATGCCGCGCAGGCCCATCGGCGCATGGAGTCTGGCGCCAGTGTTGGCAAGATCCTGCTGCTGCCCGAGGCCCGTTGAGCTGGCAGGGCCCTGCGCCCGGCTTTCGGCCCGCCTTAGCCCGCAGCCGCAGGCTTGCGGCACCCGGCAAACATGTCCAGCTCTGCGCTGTACGCCTCGGTCTTCACATCCATCAGGCTCAGCACCGAGTGGAAGTAGTGGTCGTGCGTGATGCGCCGCTCGCCCAGGTCTTGCTGCAGGCAGCCCGTGGTGAGGTGGGTGCGGGCCTGCATGGCGGGCGACAGCCAGGTGATCCAGGGCACGTGCTTTTGCACGTCGGGCGCAATGGAGTAGGGCAGGCCGTGCAGGTAGATGTTGTTCTCGCCCAGCGACTCGCCATGGTCTGCTACGTAAATCATAGCTGTCTGGGTAGATTGCTCCTGCGCTCCCAGCCACTGGAGCACTGAATCGAGGAAATGGTCGGTCTCGACGATGCTGTTGTCGTAGGCATTGACCACCTGCTCGCGCTGGCATTCCTGCAGGGCCGTGGAGGTGCACTCGGGGCCAAACTTCTTGTTCTCGGGGGCAGAGCGTTTGTAGTACGCGGGGCCGTGGCTGCCCATCTGGTGCATCACCACCACGGTGCCGCGCTGGCGCTGCTCGGCGGGCAGGGCGGCGATCCGGGCGTCCAGGTCCTTGAGCATCACGCGGTCCAGGCACTCGCCGTCGGCGCACAGCGCGGGGTCTTTCTGGGTGCTGGTGATGGTCTCGCCGACGCGGTCGCACACGCCTTTGCATCCCGACTGGTTGTCCACCCACAGCACGGCCAGGCCTGCATGGTGCAGCACATCGATCAGGCTTTCATAGTTGGCCGAGCGGCCCTCGTAGCCCGTGCGGCCCAGGTGCGAATACATGCAGGGCACCGATGCGGCGGTGCTCGTGCCGCAAGACCAGGCATTGCGTGCGCTCACCAGGTCCTTGCGGGCCGACAGGCGGGGAGTGGTGTCGCGCTCATAACCGTTCAGGCCAAAGTTGCCGCTGCGGCCCGTCTCGCCCAGCACCAGCACCAGCAGCGGGGGCTTGGCCTGGCCGGTGTAACTGGCGCCCAACTGGGCGTCGCGGCCCAGCGGCATGATCTTGCTGGTGTCCATGCGCAGGGGCTTGGTGGCGATGTTGCCCAGTGCGTACACGCTGTTGAGCGGGTTGATCAGGTAGCGCAGCTTGGTGTGGTTGCGCATGGTCGATGCAAAGTCCTGGAACACCAGCAGCAGGCACACCACGATGACCGCGATGGAGCCCACCAGCAGCAGCCCGTTGTGCGCCACGTGGCGCAGCGCGGTCAGGCGCTGCACCGGGCGGCGGTACAGCCACAGCAGCGGCGGTGCGGCCAGGATGAGCACGGTGCCCAGCATGCGCAGGTTGAGCAGGTCGCCCGCTTCCTTTACGTCGGTCTGCATCACATTGACCAGCATGCTGGCGTCGATGGCAATGCCGTAGGCGAGCATGAAGTACGCGCCAAACGCGGCCATCAGCACCAGCACCAGCACGGCGGGCTTGAGCGTCCAGCGCCAAGCCAGCAGGCTCAGCAGTGCTGCGTTGCCCGCCGCGACGATGAGCGCAAATGCCAGCGCAAACCCCCAGCCGCGCAGACTGCCCTGGCCAGGCAACTGGGCCACTTCTTGCCACAGCGGCACGTTGCAGGCCGTGGCCAGCCAGGTGCTGACGAGCACCACCACCCAGGCAGGATGAAGGGGACGGGGTTCAGAAGCGTTAGAAGGCGCAGCGGGAGGCTGCATACGGGGGGCAGAAACAAAGGGCAGCAGGCGCCGCAGTGACAAAAGCATGAACAGGAGTTTGCCTAGGGTGGCTTAAGCGTGCATTAACCCGTCCTAGCTTAACCCTGTACTGGTTGGGCTAAAACATGCTGTGCCGTACAGGACATCGCACCCAAGGGCCGATTGGTGCCCCAGGCGATCTGCAAGCGCTGCAAACGCTGCAACGCCGCAGACCACCCGCCAGCCCGCTGCCTGACCCCTGCGAGATCGTCAACATGCTCTTAGCGACCGTCCGGGTCGCCCCCGGCGGGGCCGGGGGGCATGCGAATGTCCAGCTTCAGCAGCAGCCCCTCCACCTTGGCGTAGCGGCTTATGCGTCCGATCAGCTCTGCGGTCAGCACATGGCCGGCCGACAGGAGCAGAACACCCTCTTGGGACAACAGGTCTTTGCCAAGTGTCATGCCAGGTTTCAGCAAATCTGTGCCCACCGACTCCAGCCGCACGGCAGGAGGCTTGACCACCTGGGTGATGTGCAGAAAGACGTCCATGATTTCGGCATCAAACTGCGTTCCCCGTCCCCGCTGCAGGATGGTGCGGGCCTCTGCTTCGGTGAGCGGGGCTCCGGTCAGGTGGCCATGGGTCAGGTCATCGAAGGCGTCCACCACGGCAAGGATGCGTGCCCCCACCGGGATCTGCGAACCCTGCAACTGGTCTGGAAAGCCGCTTCCGTCAGCCCGCTCGTGGTGCGAGCGGATGATGCTGGCCACCGGCTGGTGTTCGTCCAGGGCCATGAAGGACTGCGCACCGAGCACCGGGTGGCGCTGGTAGCTGACCATTTCCTCGGCGCTCAGTTTGCCGACCGGCTTGTTCAGGATGCTGTCGGGCAAAGCCAAAAAACCCACGTCGTGCAGCAGACCGGCTACGAACACGTCCTGTAGAACGTCCTCGGCCAGGCCCATGGCCTGTGCGACCTTGCGGGCCAGGCTGGCGGTGCGCTTGCCGTGCCCGGCCAGCACGCCGCTGCGCAGCTCCATGAGGCTGGAGAAGATTCTGATGCTGGTGAGGTAGTTGCGGCGTAGCTGCTCGTTGGCCTCCTGCAGGGCGCTGGTGCGCTCCAGAACGCGTTGCTCCAAGGTCGTATTGAGGGTGCGCAACTCTTCGTTCTGCGTGGTGGTCAACGCCTGCAGCCGCGCGCGTTCAGTTTGCAGGATGCGCCGCTCGGCAGCCTGCCGCACGGTCAGGCGCAGCTCGGTTTCGTCCCAGGGCTTGTGGATGTAGCGGTAGATCTGGCCTTCGTTGATTGCGGCGACGGTGGCGTTCATGTCCGCGTAGCCGGTCAGGAGCACGCGGGCGGTATCCGGCCAGCGCTGGTGCACTTGCGCCAGCAACTGCGCGCCGTCCATGCACGGCATGCGCATGTCGCTGAGCACCACGTCCACCGGGTGCTCAGCCAACAGGGCCAGGGCCTCGGCGCCGCTCCCCGCTTGCAGCACTTGGCAGTCTTCTGCACGCAGCACGCGCCGCAGTGCGGACAAGATACTGGGCTCATCGTCCACGCATAACACCGTCCAGGTGAGCTGGGGGGGCGAAGGCTGCGGTGGTGCGTCTGATTCGGCGGGCGGGGGCGACTGCCCCTGTGTTGCCTGATCGGAGGGCGGGATGGTGGCGGTCATGGTGCGATGGGCGAGGTGGAGCCGTTCGGGGATGGTGTGGCTACCGTCGTGTCGGTCCGTGGGGGTGTCTGCGCCTGTGGCTCGGGTGCGTGCTGTATGGGCAGGGTGATGCGAAAGGTGGTGCCGCGCCCTGGCGCGCTGTCTACCTCCATGCGTCCGTGGTGCTTTTGCACGATGCCGTATGACAGCGAAAGGCCCAGCCCCGTGCCCTGGCCGACGGGCTTGGTGGTGAAGAAGGGGTCGAAGATGCGCTGCAGGTTCTCCGGTGCAATGCCTTGGCCGTTGTCTGCGATCTCGACCCACACGTGAGGGTCTTGCACGCCGGTGCGAATGGTGATGGTGCCCCGTTCAGCGGTGATGGCATGGGCGGCATTGACCAGCAGATTCATGAAGACCTGGTTCATCTCGGAGGGCAGGCACTGCACCTCCGGCAGGTCGCCGTACTGCTTGACAACGTCGGCTTTGTATTTGATTTCGTTGTTGACGATGTTGAGCGTCGATTCGAGGCCGTGATGCAGGTTGACGCATTCCCATTCCTGGCGCGCATCAACGCGCGAGAAGTCCTTGAGGTCTTGCACGATCTTGCGCACACGCTGGATACCGTCCCGCGATTCGCGCATCAGGTTCGGAATGTCCTGCTTGAGATAGTCAATGTCCAGGTCCTTGCGCAACTGCTGCAGCCGCTGGAGTGTTCCTTCGTCCTGCTTCAGGCTGGGTTCGGCGGCCTCGTACGCATCCAGCATCTCGAAGAGGTCCTGCAGATATTGCTCCAGCGTGCCGAAGTTGGAGAAGATGAATCCGATGGGGTTGTTGATCTCGTGCGCCACCCCGGCCGCCAGCTGCCCGATGGAGGCAAGCTTCTCCGACTGCACCAGCTTGTTCTGGGTGTCGGACAGTTTGCCATTGAGCATCTTGAGATCTCTGTTCGCCTGCAAAAGCTCGCCCACGATGGCTCTGATCTGCGCGTCCGACATCTCCGCCAGCGTGAGCTCGCCAGGGGCGTGGGCTGCGCTGCGAGCGCGGGCGGACGGATGGGCTTCCAACGACTGGTCTGTGGGTGTGTTGTGGGCGGTGCTCATGGGGTTTCCTTTGCAGGCTGCAGTACAGCCTCAAGCTGGTGAAATTCCTCTTCCGCGCTTTGCAGCAAGGTTGACAAGATTTCTTCGGACAGCTTCAACCGCTGCCAGGACCAGGGCCGTGCTGGTGGTTCGGCCTCATGGTCCTGCCCGGTCAGATCCAGGGTATGGGCCATGGCATCGGCCACGTGCACTACGTCGGCCAGGGTGGCTGGGCCGTTCTCCGGCGGGCAGTGGTGTTGGGCAATTGCCTGGGTGATTTCTGTAGGAAACCGCCAGTGCTCGCACACCCACTGCCCCAGCTCGGTGTGGTCGACGCCGGTAAGCTGGCGTTCCGCCTCGCTGTGGGACATGTCGTGGGTTTTTGCCCAAGCCATGACCTGTGCGGCCCGATCTGGATAGTGGCTGTCTACCACGAGGCGCCCGATGTCATGCAGCAGACCGGCCGTGAAGGCCACCGCCTCGTTCCACCCCTGCAGTCGCGCCAGGTGGCGTGCAGCGACCCCGCAGGCGATGGAATGGCGCCAGAACACCTGCATCTCCCGCGAGCGGGCGCCGAGCGTACCGAGCTGTGCGTTCAGGGCCGCTGCCACCACCAGGGTGCCTAGCTGACGCAGGCCCAACACATTGATCGCGTCGCGCACCGAGCTGATGCGGCCCGACAGGCCATAAAAGGGCGAGTTGGCGAGTTGCAGCACGATGACGGAGAGTGCCTGGTCCAGGCGCAGTGTGTCGGCAAAGTGGTCGAGTGCGGTGTCGGACTTCTGCATCAGCGACAGAAGCTCCATGACCACAGGCGGCAGGGACGGTAGCGCACGGATGTCGCGGGCCAGCGCTTCCCGGTTCAGAAGCAGGGCGCTGGGTGCTTGTGCCAGTGTGGTCATGGGGTCACCCCGCGATGGCGGTAGATGGCGCGCTGCAAGGTGTTGTTGCCGTGGTGGGACCGCACACCCTGGTGGTGAACCAGATCGGCTTGCTGTTCTGGCATGGGCTGCGTGCGCGCAGCAGGCGCAGCAGGCGCAGTGGCGGCTGCCACGGCTCGGGATGGGTTTGGAAGGTGGGTCATAGGGGGCCCTCCTGTGTATCTGCGATGGGGTTCAGGGTGAGTAACAGCCCGCGCGCAGGCGTGCCACCTATGGCGCGTGCACGGATCTGCCAGGCGGCCAGGTGGCCTGACAGATGGACGGGTGGAGTGGCTGTCGTGATGGTCTGCAGCAGTGGCTCGGGCAGGCCCAGCACCCTGTGAGCGGCCTCGCCCAGCAGGGGAGCGCCGCGCTGCAGCAGGCGCTCGGCCTCGCGGTTGGCCAGCACGATGGTGCCGTCCGGGTCGACCCCCAGAACCGCTGTGGGCAGGGCTTCAAGAATGTCGCGTGCTGCATCGGCCCGCGCAGTTTCGAGGTCGATCTGTTGCTGCTGGCTACCCAGCACTTGCTCCAGTCGTTCGTTGGCGTGGGCCAGTGCTTCGCTGGCCGCGATGACCTCGGTGGCCAGGCGCTTGTTGTCATCCCCCAGCTCCTTGTGGGCGAAGGCCTCTTGTACATGCTCCAGCAGTCGCTCGTCGTCCCACGGCTTGGTCAGGAACCGGTAGATGGCACCTTCGTTCACCGCGTCGGTGATGGACTGTAGTTCGGTGTAGCCAGACAGCACCATGCGCACGGTGTCGGGATACAGCTCCTTGGCGCGTCGCAGGAACTCAACCCCGGTCATGCCGGGCATGCGCTGGTCGGACAGCACGACATCGACCTCGTATTCGGCCATGCGCTGCAAGCCCTCGTGGCCGCTGCCGGCTGTGACTATGCGATAGCCCGCACGGCGGAACAGACGGCGCAAAGCGGACACGATGTTGGGCTCGTCGTCCACCAGCAGCAGGGTCCGCTCCCGTCGGCGCGTCAGCAAATTTTCGGGTAGACGGAGCTGTTGGCTCAGCATTTGCTCCAGCGACGAGGCCTCTGCGGGTGCGGCAAACACGGGGCCTTCCATGCGGTCGCAGCCATTGGCGATCAGTAACGCCAACTGGCCGGTGGTTTCCACACCCTCGGCCAGTACCTTCATCTGCAGGCTGTGTGCCATGGTGATGATGGCGCGTGTCAGCGACACATCGCCCGTGGCGGCCGTCACGTCGGGCACGCAGGACGGGTGGATCTTGATGACATCCACCGGACGGGTGCCCAGCAGCCTGAGGTTGGTCGCGCCTGCGCCAAAGTCTCCCAGCGACAGCTCAATGCCCATCGCCCGCAGTTGGGCCAATGTGCGGGCCAGCTGTGGGGTGATCTGTGCCAGGGCCTGATCGCTGATCTCGACCCCCAGTGCCTGGGGCGTGAGCCCGTTGCTGGACAGGCTGCGGTGCAGCTTGTCCACGAACTCGGGCTGCTGCAGCTCCAGGGGAGAGACTTTCAGGCACGCGCGGGGCGGCCGCAGGGCGGCCTTTGCCCAGTCGCCCAGTTGTCGGCAGGCGGCGTCGCGTTGCCAGTCGCCCAACATCACGATCAGCCCTGTCTGCAGCGCCACGGGCAGGTATTCGGTTTCGTCCACCGCGCCCAGCTCAGCACTGTGCCAGCGCAGGCTGATCTGGGCGCCCACGGCAGCCCCCGTGTTCAGGTCGGCCTGTGGTTGAAAGACCAGACGCAGTTCAGCGCGCTCGACCGCATGGCGCAGGCCCGACTCGATGGCCAGTCGGCGCAAGCTGGCCAAGCGGGTCTGAGGGGTGAATATGGCGACGGGCTCCCCCCCGGTGCGAATGCCCAGACGGGCCGTTTGTGCGGCTTCCAGAAGCTGGCCCGCGTTGTCGGCATCGGCTGGAAAACGCGCCACGCCGACTCGGGCGCCAGGCACGATCTCGGCCGCCCCCAGGCGCTCAGCCTTGGCCAGGGCTTGCACCACGGCGCGGGCGTGCTGCAAGCCCATGGGGTCTTGGGCGCAGCCATCCGGCGACACGAGGATGGCGAACTCGCCGCCATCAATGCGCGCCACCGCGTCGCCAGGCTCGGCCAGCGCGCTCAGGCGTGCTGCCACGGCCATCGCCATGGCGTCGCCCGCGCCATAGCCCATGGCCTGCTTGAGGTGGTCCACCTGGTCTACCTGGATGGAGAGCAGAAGGAAGGTTTGCGGATTCCAGCGAGCGCTGTGCACCGCCGCGTCGATCTTGTCGAGCAAGTGGGTGCGGTTGGCCAGCCCTGTGACTTCATCTTGGTTGGCCAGCTCTTGAATCCGTTGCTCGGCGTCGCGCTGCACGGTAATGTCCTGCACGATCAGGTAGCCATGCCGCCGCCCGGAGGCGTCGGTCTCGACCATGCCACGTTGCAGTACCTCCAGCCGGGTGCCATCAGCGCGCACCAGCCGGTGCTGAAACTCGAAAGGCTCGTCAGCGAGCGCACCGCGCCAGATCGAGGCTACGTATCCCCTTTCTTTGGCTGGCACCCAGCGCAGAAGACGCCAGCTGAGGCGGGGCTCAGGGTGGAAGGGGGTGCCTAGCAGCGTGTGCATGCCCTTGGACAGCACGGCCTTGCCCGCCTGCAGATCGATCTCCGCTGAGCCGCTGCGGCCCATGCTTTCGATCTGCTCCAGCATGCGGGCCTTCCACTGCGATGAAAACGCAATCTGCGCCCGGTGCGGGTCGTCTACCAGCGTGACCAGCTCGGCCGCAGGCCCCAGTGCCAGCAGAGGGCGTGCATAGGCGCGGCCGTTGAAGACACCGCCCGAGGGGCGGCGCGCAGTGACATGTCGGGGTGTCCGGCCTACGCCCTGCAACTGTGGCCACAGCTCGGGCCAATGCCCGGCCAGTGCCGTCGGGGCAAGTCGCGCAATGGCCAGATCGTCGTCCACGCTTCCCATCAGTTGCGCAAATTGCCGGTTGATGATCTGCGGCTGGCCATCCACCATCAGGCAAAGCCCGAAGGGCACGGCATCGAAAACCCGGCTCTTGAGTGCCTTGGCGATATCCCCGGAATCTTGCGGCGCTGAGGGGGCGCTCAAGAGCGGAACGGTGGGCATGTCGGGTTCTCCCCGCGCGGTAACTCGTCGCACCCGCCTTCGGGATAGACCGCGCATGCCCCCGATTATGCGCTTTCAGTGGTTTTTATCAATCATATTTAGCATTGAAATTGATAAATATGTGATTTTTAAGGCGAGGCCTCAACCATCCAGCGAAAACCTCGACCTCGTTGGCTGGCCTCAACAGGCGGCTAGGGGGTGCAAGAGCCGGTCACCTTTCCGTTCTTGCCTGGGGCCATTGCACGGTGCTACGCCCTGGTCCAGTGCAGCACCGGCATACCCCCGATTTCCCAGATTCATGGGGCTAGCACCTGGGCATGGTGGCGGAGGTGGTCGGCCACAAAGCTCTGTACAAAGTAGTAGCCGTGGTCGTAGCCAGCGTGGCGGCGCAGCGTGAGCGGCTGGCCGATGGCCTGGCACGCGGCCTCGAACAGGTGGGGGTGCAACTGGTCGGGCAGGAATTTATCGTCCAGCCCCTGGTCGATGAGGATGCCCGCAGGGTAGGGCGCGATGGGCTGGTGCTGCATCAGCACCGTGGCGTCATGTTCCAGCCAGGTGGTGCGGTCGGGGCCCAGGTAGCCGGTGAAGGCTTTTTCGCCCCAGGGGCACTGGGTGGGGGCGCAGATGGGCGCAAAGGCCGACACCGTCTTGAACCGGCCGGGGTGGCGCAGGGCCAGCGTGAGCGCGCCATGGCCGCCCATGCTGTGGCCGAAGATGCCCAGGCGCTGCAGGTCGATGGGCAGGTGCTGGCCCACCAGGGGCAGCAGCTCTTGCAGCAGGTAGCTCTCCATGCGCCAGTGGGTGTCCCAGGGGCTCCGCGTGGCGTCGAGGTAAAAGCCCGCGCCCACGCCAAAGTCCCAGCTGGCCGTGGCGCTAGGCAGGGCCAACACGGCCTCGCCGCGCGGGCTGGTGTCGGGCGCGATCAGGGCCAGGCCCAGTTCGGCGGCTAGGCGCTGGGCTCCGGCCTTGATGGCAAAGGTCTCCTCGGTGCAGGTCAGCCCGGCCAGGTACAACATGGCGGGCACAGGGCCCTGCTGCGCCTGGGGCGGCAGGTACACCGAGAACTTCATCGGCAGGCCGATGGTGGTGGAGGCGTGCTGGTAAAAGCGCTGCTCGCCGCCAAAACAGGCGTGCTGGCTGAGCAGGTCCAGGGGAGTGGTCATGTCGAATGCTCTTAAAATAATAGCTAGTAGCGCTTGATGGAAGGGCGCTGGAGGTTGATTTGACCTTCAGCGCATCTCCGCCAGGATCAAGCGGCGTACTTGACGACCGAGCGGATCGACTTGCCTTCGTGCATCAAATCAAACGCTTCGTTGATGTCCTTCAGGCCCATGGTGTGCGTGACAAACGGCGCGAGTTGGATCTTGCCGGCCATCGCGTCTTCGACCATGCCGGGCAGCTCGCTGCGGCCCTTGACGCCGCCAAACGCCGTGCCCAGCCACTTGCGGCCAGTGACGAGCTGGAAGGGGCGGGTGCTGATCTCTTGCCCCGCACCGGCCACGCCGATGATCACGCTCTGGCCCCAGCCCCGGTGTGCGCATTCCAGCGCGGCGCGCATCACGTTCACGTTGCCAATGCATTCAAAGCTGTGGTCCACGCCCCAGGTCGTCATCTCCACGATGACCTGCTGAATAGGCTTGTCGAAGTCCTTGGGGTTCACGCAGTCGGTGGCACCGAAGGTGCGTGCCAGGTCGAACTTGGATGAGTTGGTGTCCACGGCGATGATGCGGCCCGCCTTGGCCAGCTTGGCACCTTGAATGACCGCCAGGCCGATGCCGCCCAGGCCGAATACGGCCACGGTGTCGCCCTCTTGCACCTTGGCCGTGTTCTTCACCGCGCCCAGGCCGGTGGTCACGCCGCAGCCCAGCAGGCAGACCTGCTCGGGGTTGGCGTTGGGGTTGACCTTGGCCAGCGACACCTCGGCCACCACGGTGTATTCGCTGAAGGTGCTGCAGCCCATGTAGTGGTAGATGGGCTGGCCGTTGTAGCTGAAGCGTGTGGTGCCGTCGGGCATGACGCCCTTGCCCTGTGTGGCGCGTACGGCGACGCACAGGTTGGTCTTGCCGCTCTTGCAGAACAGGCATTCGCCGCATTCGGCGGTGTAGAGCGGGATGACGTGATCGCCAGGCTTCACGCTGGTCACGCCTTCGCCCACTTCCACCACGATGCCCGCGCCTTCATGGCCCAGCACCACGGGGAACAGGCCTTCGGGGTCGTCACCGCTCAGTGTGAATGCGTCGGTGTGGCACACACCGGTGTCGGTGATCTTGATGAGCACCTCGCCCTTTTTGGGCGGGGCCACGTCGATTTCGACGATCTGCAGGGGTTCTCCGGCTTTGAAGGCAACGGCGGCGCGGGATTTCATGGGGTGGTCCTTTCGGTCAATCGGGTGGGGTGTGGGGTGGTTTATTTGAGGTACGACCGTAGCAAGGCGAGAGTCTCGTCAATGGCTTGCTGCGACGGTGCCGGTTTTTCCGCCAGCGTCTCGCGCACATGGCTGTCGAGCAGGTCGGCCATCAGCCCGTGCACGGCGCCGCGCATGGCGGCCAACTGCTGCAGGATGGGCGCGCAGTCGCTGCCGGCTTCCACAGCGCGTTCCAGCGCCTCGGCCTGGCCTTTGATACGGCGCAGGCGGGTGATGGCGCGTTGCTTGTCTTCGGGCGTGTGGGGCATGAGCGGGCGATGGATGGCCAGTGATCAACGGTGTACTGGGTAGTAGTATAAAAGACAAGCGCACATTCCTATTGCACTATGGGCGGTAAAAGGCCTATTACTCAGGGGGAGTATCTGGCCTTTCTGCTGGCAACCACTACCGATAGACCATGAAAAAAGCCCGCAGGCACTGCCTGCGGGCTTGATGGTTGCGAGCGGACGGCGCGGGGCGCCGTACCGATCAGCGGTTGGCCAGTGGTGGCACGTCGCGGCGCACGGAGCCGGTGAACAGCTGGCGTGGGCGGCCGATCTTGTACTCGGGGTCGCCGATCATTTCGTTCAGTTGGGCGATCCAGCCCACGGTGCGGGCCAGGCTGAAGATGCCGGTGAACAGGTTCACAGGGATGCCGATGGCGCGCTGCACGATGCCGGAGTAGAAGTCCACGTTCGGGTAGAGCTTGCGCTGCACGAAGTAGTCGTCTTCCAGGGCGATCTTTTCCAGTTCCTTGGCCAGCTTGAACAGCGGGTCGTTTTCCAGGCCCAGCTCGGCCAGCACTTCATTGCAAGTCTCTTGCATGAGCTTGGCGCGGGGGTCGTAGTTCTTGTACACGCGGTGGCCAAAGCCCATGAGCTTGACGCCGGAGTTCTTGTCCTTGACCTGCTTGATGAAGTCGCCGATCTTTTCCACGCCGCCTTGGGCCTGGATGTCGTACAGCATGTTCAGCGCAGCTTCGTTGGCGCCACCGTGTGCGGGGCCCCACAGGCAGGCCACGCCAGCGGCGATGGCGGCAAACGGGTTCGTGCCCGACGAGCCGCACAGGCGCACGGTGGAGGTCGAGGCGTTTTGCTCGTGGTCAGCGTGCAGGATGAAGATGCGGTCCAGCGCGCGTTCCAGCACGGGGTTGACCTTGTACTCTTCGCAGGGCGTGCCGAACATCATGTGCAGGAAGTTGCCTGCGTAGCTCAGGTGGTTCTGCGGGTACATGTAGGGCTGGCCCATGCCGTACTTGTAGGCCATGGCGACCAGCGTGGGCATCTTGGCGATCAGGCGGATCGCGGCGATCTCACGGTGCTGCGGATTGTTGATGTCCGTGCTGTCGTGGTAGAAGGCCGACAGGGCGCCCACCAGGCCGGTCAGCACGGCCATGGGGTGCGCGTCACGGCGGAAGCCACGCAGGAAGAACTGCATCTGCTCGTTGACCATGGTGTGGTTGGTCACGCGGCTGGTGAAGTCGGTCTTCTGGGCTGCGTTGGGCAGGTCACCGTACAGCAGCAGGTGGCAGGTTTCCAGGAAGTCGCAGTTCTCAGCCAACTGCTCAATGGGGTAGCCGCGGTACAGCAGTTCGCCCTTGTCGCCATCGATGTAGGTGATGGCCGACTGGGTGGCTGCTGTGGACAGGAAGCCCGGGTCATAGGTGAACATGCCCGTCTGCGCATACAGCTTGCGGATGTCGATGACGTCCGGGCCGATGCTGCCCTGATAGACCGGCAGGTCCACGCTGGGGCTGCCGTTACTGAACGACAGGGTGGCTTTGTTGTCAGCTAGCTTCATTGTTACTTTCCTTTGGTTTGCCGATGATCATCCGGTCTGGTGGGGCTGGGAGCCATTCAGAGTGAGAAAGCCCGCTCGTCAGGTTCCCAGCACGGGGGCGCCGCCGCTTTGCCGCAGCATGCCCAGCACTTCATGCACCTCGGGCGCATCCAGCGTCTCGCTGGGTTCCTTGCGGCAAAGCAGCAGGTCCAGGAGGTCGTTGTCGGCGAGGTCCATCAGGGCCGCAAGGCCCTGGGCGTGGCGTTGGTTCAGCTCTGGCTCGAAACGGGTAAAGAACTGTTCGATGAACAAATCGTTTTCCAGCAGGCCGCGCCGGCAGCGCCAGTGCAGCTTGCTGAGTTCGCGTTCCGTCAGCAGCACAGAGGCTGCCGAGGGGGCGGTGATGGCGGTTGCACCCATGACGGTCCTGGACCCTGGTCAGATGGCGCGACGCACCATCAGTTCCTTGATCTTGCCGATGGCCTTCGTGGGGTTCAGGCCCTTGGGGCACACGTCCACGCAGTTCATGATGGTGTGGCAGCGGAACAGGCGGTACGGGTCTTCGAGATTGTCGAGGCGTTGGGCGGTGGCGTCATCGCGGCTGTCGGCGATGAAGCGGTAGGCCTGCAGCAGACCGGCAGGGCCCACGAACTTGTCGGGGTTCCACCAGAAGCTGGGGCAGCTCGTGGAGCAGCTGGCGCACAGGATGCACTCGTACAGGCCGTTGAGCTCTTCGCGCTCTTCGGGCGACTGCAGGCGCTCGCGGTCGGGGGCCAGTTCTTCGTTGATCAGGTAAGGCTTGATCGAGTTGTACTGCTTGAAGAACTGCGTCATGTCCACGATCAGGTCGCGGATCACCGGCAGGCCGGGCAGGGGCTTCAGAACGATGGTGCCCTGGAGGGTGTTCATGTTCGTGAGGCAAGCCAGGCCGTTTTTGCCATTGATGTTCATGGCGTCCGAACCGCAGACGCCTTCGCGGCACGAGCGGCGGAACGACAGCGTTGGGTCTTGTTCCTTGAGCTTGACCAGCGCGTCCAGCAGCATGCGTTCATGGCCGTCGAGTTGGATCTCGATGGTCTGCATGTAAGGCTTGGCGTCCTTGTCCGGGTCGTAGCGGTAGATTTGGAATGTGCGCTTTTGCATGTTTCTTCTCTCGTGGGGCTACTGTTTAGAACGTGCGGACCTTGGGGGGCACGCTGTCCACCGTCAGGGGCTTGAGGTTGACCGGCTTGTAGTCGAGGCGGTTGCCTTCGCTGTACCACAGGGTGTGCTTCATCCATTCCTGGTCGTTGCGGCCCAGCGGGAACTCGGCGTGGTCGGCCGGGTGCTCGTAGTCGTACACGGTGTGGGCGCCACGGCATTCCTTGCGGGCAGCGGCCGACACCATGGTGGCTTGCGCTACTTCGATCAGGTTGTCCACTTCCAGGGCTTCGATGCGGGCGGTGTTGAACACCTTGGACTTGTCCTTGAGGGTCACGCTGCCCACGCGGCTGCGGATGTCGGCGATCTTCTTGACGCCTTCATCCATGCTGGCCTGGGTGCGGAACACGCCGGCATGCTGCTGCATGGTGGAGCGGATGTCGCCTGCCAGGTTTTGCGCGTAGATGCCTTCGCTCGATTGGTCGAGCTGGTTCAGGCGCTCCAGCGTGCGGTCGGCCGCGTCCTTGGGCAGGGGCTTGTGCTCCTTGTTCTTGTTGTTGAACTCGACGATGTGGCGGCCAGCGGCCTTGCCAAACACCAGCAGGTCCAGCAGCGAGTTGGTGCCCAGGCGGTTGGCGCCATGTACCGACACGCAGGCACATTCGCCCACCGCGTACAGGCCGTTCACCACGGAGTTGTTGATGCCGTTGGCCTGCGTCACCACCTGGCCATTGATGTTGGTCGGTACGCCGCCCATCTGGTAGTGAATGGTGGGCACCACAGGAATCGGTTCCTTGGTGATGTCCACGTTGGCGAAGTTGACGCCGATTTCGTACACCGAGGGCAAGCGTTTGTGGATGGTGTCTGCGCCCAGATGGTCGAGCTTGAGCAGCACGTAGTCCTTGTTGGGGCCACAGCCACGGCCTTCCTTGATTTCCTGGTCCATCGAGCGGGACACGAAGTCGCGCGGTGCCAGGTCTTTCAGCGTGGGCGCGTAGCGCTCCATGAAGCGCTCGCCATTGCTGTTGAGCAAGATGGCGCCTTCGCCGCGGCAGCCTTCGGTCAGCAGCACGCCAGCACCGGCCACGCCGGTGGGGTGGAACTGCCAGAACTCCATGTCCTGCAGCGCGATGCCGGCGCGTGCCGCCATGCCCAGGCCGTCACCGGTGTTGATGAAGGCATTGGTCGATGCCGCAAAGATGCGGCCTGCGCCACCGGTGGCCAGCAGCACGGTCTTGGCTTCCAGGATGTACAGGTCGCCGGTTTCCATTTCCAGGGCGGTCACGCCCACCACGTCGCCGTCGGCGTCGCGGATCAGGTCCAGAGCCATCCATTCGACAAAGAAATTGGTCTTGGCCTTCACGTTCTGTTGGTACAGCGTGTGCAGCATGGCGTGGCCGGTGCGGTCGGCAGCGGCGCAGGCGCGTTGCACGGGCTTTTCGCCATAGTTGGCTGTGTGGCCGCCGAAGGGGCGCTGGTAGATGGTGCCGTCGGGGTTGCGGTCGAACGGCATGCCGAAGTGCTCCAGCTCATACACCACCTTGGGTGCTTCGCGGCACATGAACTCGATGGCGTCCTGGTCGCCCAGCCAGTCGGAGCCCTTGATGGTGTCGTAGAAGTGATAGTGCCAGTTGTCCTCGGACATGTTGCCCAGCGATGCGCTCACGCCGCCTTGTGCCGCCACGGTGTGCGAGCGGGTGGGGAACACTTTGGACAGCGAGGCCACGTTCAGGCCCGCGCGGGAGAGTTCAAGCGCGGCACGCATGCCGGAGCCGCCTGCGCCGACGATGACGACGTCGAACTTGCGCTTGGTGATGTTAGCGTTGGTGTAGCTCATTATTTTTTGCCTTCAGTCGCGGGATTCAGAGACGCCACAGAACCTGGATACCCCAGCCGGCGCAGCCGACCAGCCAGACAATGCTGAACACTTGCAGCGCCAGGCGCAGGACTACGGGCTTGATGTAGTCCATCAGGATTTCGCGCAGGCCGATCCAGGCGTGCCAGGCCAGCGCAATGATCACGGAGAAGGTCAGCACCTTCATCCACTGGGCCGAGAAGATGCCGGCCCATTTGTCGTAGCCGATGGGGCCCTTGGAAAAAATGACCTGGGCCAGCAAGGCCAGGGTGAACAGGGCCATCAGGACTGCCGTGACGCGCTGGCTGAGCCAGTCGCGCAGGCCATAGTGGGCGCCGACGACGACGCGCTTGGAACCGTAATTGACGGACATGGAAATTTCCTCTCGTTCTTCAGCGGGCACTGGCTGGCAGAGCCCGCTGGTTTTGTGGGTTGATCAGTACAGGCCGAAAAGCTTGGCGCCCAGCACCAGAGCCAGCGAGATGCTGATGGCCAGGACGACAAAGGCCGAGGACTTGCCGAATTGTTTGTTCACAGCGCTGTGGCTCACGTCCATCCACAGGTGGCGCAGGCCGGCAGTGAAGTGGTGCAGGTAGGCCCAGATCAGAGCCAGGGCGACCAGCTTGATGAACCAGCCGGGCACGAAGCCGAGGCCGATGTTGAAGGCCGCCGAGAATTTGGCAAACGAGATTTCGGAGGACACCGAGGTGTCGAACATCCAGATGATGAAAGGCAGCAGCAGGAACATGATCAGTCCGCTGGCGCGGTGCAAGATCGAAACCCACGCTGCAGGTGGCATGCGGTAGGTGGTCAAGTCCTTGAAGGCATTGATGTTGCGGAATTCAGGCCGTTTTTTGGCTAGTTCTGTCATTTCTGGTGCTTTCGTGGATGTAACTGCTTTGTAATTTGAAGATGCAAAGAACGCAAAATTCTATTGCAACGCAACACAAGGGTTTCGCCGGGCTTGAAATTTTCGACGTTAATGCTCGGGTGCCAGCCTGTTGTCAGCTCAATTCATTGCGGTAATGGTGGGTATCCGTGCGATACAGCCCACGGCGTAACTCCATGGGAACATCGTTATAGGTGTAAGCAATCCGCTCCACGCTCAGCAGCGGGGTCACGGGGGTGATCTGCAGCAGTTGGGCTTGCTCCTCGTCGGGCAGCACGGCGCGGATTTTTTCTTCGGCCCGCACCATCCGCACGCCAAAGTCGAGTTCGAACATGGCGTAGGTGGGGCCCTGGTAGTTGGCGAGCTGCTCGGCCGTGAGGCCCTTGAAGGCCTGCCCCGGCAGCCAGATGTCTTCGAGAATGGTGGGCACCCCGGCAAACGACAGGATGCGTCGGGCCTGTGTCACAGCATCGCCGCTGCGCAGCGCCAGGGCGCGGGCAACATCGGCATTGGCGCGCACGCGGCGGCAGTCGATCACGCGGCGCTGCGCAGGGCCCTCCACGCGGGCGTCTCCGGTGTCGGGCAGCAGCTTCAGGAAGCGGTACTGCACATGTTGCTCGGCGTGGGTGGACACAAAGGTGCCTTTGCCCTGCCGACGCATCACCAGGTTTTCGGCCGCCAGCTCATCAATGGCCTTGCGCACCGTGCCCTGGCTCACGCGAAAGCGCGCTGCCAGTTCCATTTCGCTCGGAATGGCCTCGCCAGGCTTCCATTCGCCTTGCTGCAGGCTCTGCAGGATCAGTCCCTTGATCTGCTGGTACAGCGGGCTGAACGCTGGCGTGGCGACCCCCGCCGTGCCTTGCGGGGCGGCGGGGTTGTCGGCTGCGAACGGAAGCGATGACATGGTGTGAGGTCTGTTGGTTGTGCGTGGGTTGTGCTGTGGCGGTGCGGTTGCCACATGACAATCGGACGACAAACGGGGTGCAATCATATCTTATATAAGACATAAGACAAATTGACCGAGGCGTCCAATCAGGGGTAAACTCCAATGCTGTTTTGCGGGGCACGGGCTACTGGTGACAGGCGCTGGTGCTTGCGTTGCACTCACACCTGTTTTCCTCACTTCCTGGAGTTTTCACCATGAGCAAGAAGCCCGTTCGCGTAGCTGTCACCGGCGCCGCTGGCCAAATCGGTTACGCACTGTTGTTCCGTATCGCCTCCGGCGAAATGCTGGGCAAGGACCAGCCGGTCATCCTGCAATTGCTCGAAGTCCCTGTCGAAGGTCCTCAAAAAGCGCTCAAGGGCGTGATGATGGAACTGGACGACTGCGCCTTCCCGTTGCTCGTCGAGATGACCGCGCACAGCGACCCCATGACTGCCTTCAAGGATGCCGACTACGCACTGCTGGTTGGTTCGCGCCCACGTGGCCCCGGCATGGAGCGTGCCGAGTTGCTGGCTGTCAATGGCGCCATCTTCACGGCACAAGGCAAGGCCCTGAATGCCGTGGCTTCGCGCAACGTGAAGGTGCTCGTGGTGGGTAACCCTGCCAATACCAACGCCTACATCGCCATGAAGTCGGCCCCTGATCTGCCACGCAAGAACTTCACGGCCATGCTGCGCCTGGACCACAACCGCGCTGCCAGCCAGATCGCTGCCAAGACCGGCAAGGCTGTGGCTGACATCGAAAAGCTGACCGTCTGGGGCAACCACTCGCCCACGATGTACGCCGACTACCGCTTTGCCACCATCAACGGCGAAAGCGTCGCCAAGATGATCAACGACCAGGAATGGAACGCCAACACCTTCCTGCCCACCGTGGGCAAGCGTGGTGCCGCCATCATTGAAGCCCGTGGTCTGTCGTCGGCAGCTTCGGCCGCCAACGCTGCCATCGACCACATGCGCGACTGGGCCCTGGGCACCAACGGCAAGTGGGTCACCATGGGTATTCCTTCGGACGGCCAATACGGTATTCCCAAGGACACGATGTTCGGCTTCCCCGTGACATGCGAAAACGGCGAGTACAAGATCGTTGAAGGTCTGGAAATCGACGCGTTCTCGCAAGAGCGCATCAACATCACGCTGGCCGAACTGCAAGGCGAGCAAGACGGCGTCAAGCACCTGCTGTAAGCAAGCCGGTGAACGACGCAATGCAGCCGACGCCTGTGGCATCGGGCCTTCGGGCCGCCCAAGCCCCCGCACTGGGGCGGGGCGCTGCGTCCGTCCATCCGCGCGATGTGTTGCTTGGCGCACAGGCGCAGACCGGTTTTTTGCCGGTCTGCGACCACTACAGTGGCGTGGAAGTGCGCATGCGCAAAAGCCTGCAGTTGCAGGCCGAGATGACGCAGGAGTTTGGCACCTGCGTTTTTGATGTCACCCTTGATTGCGAAGATGGCGCGCCCGTTGGGCTGGAGTCTGCGCATGCGGCCCTGGTGGCAAGCCTGGCAGCCACTGCGGCGCCAGAGGCTCGGGTAGCGGCCCGCGTTCATGCAGTGGACCACCCCGCGTTTGCCAATGATGTCGCCACCATTGCGGGCGAGGCAGGGCACAGGCTGTGCCACCTCATGGTGCCCAAGGTCGAGTCAGTGGACGATGTGCTGCTGGCCGAGCGTGCGCTGGAGCGCGCGTCGGCGGCCCATGTGCCTCTGCATGTGCTGATCGAATCCCCTGCCGCCGTGCAGCGTGCCTTCGAAATCGCTGCCCATCCCCGCGTGCAGAGCCTGAGTTTTGGCCTCATGGACTTTGTGTCGGCCCATGGGGGCGCCATTCCCGCGCAAGCCATGACCTCTGTTGGGCAGTTTGCGCACCCGCTGGTGGTGCGCGCCAAGCTCGAAATCGCCTCGGCCTGCCACGCACATGGCAAGGTGCCTTCCCATTGCGTCGTTACCGAGTTTTCGGACATGGCGGCCCTGCAAGGTGCTGCTGGCCGCGCATCGCGTGAACTGGGCTACACGCGGATGTGGAGCATTCATCCGGCACAGATCCGCACCATCTTGCAGGCCTTTGCGCCTCAGCAGGACGATATCGATGCCGCGTCCCGGATCATTTCAGCAGCCGCCTTGGCAGACTGGGCTCCCATCAGTGTGGATGGCGTGCTGCATGACCGCGCCAGCTACCGCTTTTATTGGCAGATTCTGGCGCGTGCCCACAGTACGGGGCGCGCGCTACCCTTTGCGGTGCGTCACTGGTTTGACGCATCGGCTCTCGTTCCACCGTGAACACCCTTGGATATTTCCACGCAGGACTTCCCATGAAATTCGTCATTGCCTCCGCCCTCATGCTGCTGGCTCCGGCCTTCGCCTTGGCTCAAACATCGGCCCAGCCAGCGGCCAAGTCTGACACCAAGGCCTCCGCCAAACCTGCGGCCAAGCCCGCAGCCAAGTCGGCTGCCAAGCCAGCAGACGCCAAGACTGCGGCCAAGGCTCCAGCCAAGAGCCGCACCGTCGCCAAGTCCGAACCCACCAGCAGCCGCACGCAGCTCAAGAGCGCCACCAACCAGGTGGCGGCTGGCATCATCGCCGCCGAGGCTGCGCTGTCGCCCGCCGAACTGGCCATTGCCGAGCGCGTGCATGTGGGGCGCATGCCCTGCGAGCTGGGAGCCTTTGTCACTGTGACGGCTGACTCCGCAACCCCAGGTCACTTCCATGTGGAAGGCAAGGGCTTCAAGTACTACATGTCGCCAGTGGCCACGACCACGGGCACGGTGCGCCTGGAGGACACCAAGGGTGGTGCCGTGTGGCTGCAGATCGCCAACAAGTCCATGCTGATGAACCAGCGTGCAGGCCAGCGCCTTGCCGACGAGTGCATGAGCCCCGAGCAGGTGGTGGTGGCAGAAGCCATCAAGAAAAACCCGCCCGTGAGCGTGCTGGAACCCTTGCCCGTCGCCAAATAAACCGCACGGATAAACCAACGACTCAGTGTGTGCGGAGTTCGCAGGCCCTGGTGCCGAACCCTTCGAAACACACGACGCCCCACTTTAGAAAACAACCGGAGAAAACCATGTTGAAAGCCTACCGTGACCACGTAGCCGAGCGCGCCGCCCTGGGCATTCCCCCGCTACCCCTGGAAGCCAAGCAGGTTGCTGAACTGATCGAGCTGATCAAGAACCCACCTGCCGGTGAAGACGCCTTTTTGCTCGATTTGCTGACCCACCGCGTACCGCCCGGCGTGGACGATGCTGCCAAGGTCAAGGCCAGCTTTTTGGCCGCTGTGGCGCACGGCGACATCAAGGTGGGCCTGATCTCCAAGGCCAAGGCCACTGAGCTGCTGGGCACCATGGTCGGTGGCTACAACGTGCATCCGCTGATTGAATTGCTGGACGACGCAGAGGTGGCCGGTGTGGCCGCTGAAGGCCTGAAGAAGACCCTGCTGATGTTCGACTTCTTCAACGACGTCGCGACCAAGGCCAAGGCTGGCAATGCCAAGGCACAGGAAGTTATCAAGAGCTGGGCCGATGCCGAGTGGTTCACCACCCGCCCTGAAGTCGAAAAGAAGATCACCGTCACCGTGTTCAAGGTGCCCGGAGAAACCAACACCGACGACCTGTCGCCAGCGCCTGATGCCTGGAGCCGCCCCGACATCCCGCTGCATTACCTGGCCATGCTCAAGAACACCCGCGAAGGCGCGGCGTTCAAGCCTGAAGAAGATGGCAAGCGCGGTCCGATGCAGTTCATCGAAGACCTCAAGAAGAAGGGCCACCTCGTGGCTTATGTGGGCGACGTGGTGGGCACGGGCTCGAGCCGCAAGTCGGCCACCAACAGCGTCATCTGGGCCACGGGCCAGGACATTCCGTTTGTGCCTAACAAGCGCTTTGGTGGTGTGACGCTGGGCGGCAAGATTGCCCCCATCTTCTTCAACACGCAAGAAGACTCTGGCTCACTGCCCATCGAAGTGGATGTGTCCAAGCTCGAAATGGGCGACGTGGTCGACATCCTGCCTTACGACGGCAAGATCGTGAAAAACGGCGAGACCGTGGTCGAGTTCAAGCTCAAGAGCGACGTGTTGTTTGACGAAGTGCGCGCTGGTGGCCGTATCAACCTGATCATTGGCCGCTCGCTGACCGCCAAGGCCCGCGAATTCCTGGGCCTGCCCGTTTCCACCCTGTTCCGCCTGCCTACCGCGCCTGTGGCCACAACCGCAGGCTTCACGCTGGCGCAGAAGATGGTCGGCCGCGCCGTCGGCCTGCCGGAAGGCCAGGGCGTGCGCCCCGGTACCTACTGCGAACCCAAGATGACCACCGTGGGCTCGCAAGACACCACCGGCCCCATGACCCGCGACGAGCTGAAGGACCTGGCCTGCCTGGGCTTCTCGGCCGATCTGGTCATGCAATCGTTCTGCCACACGGCCGCTTACCCCAAGCCTGTGGACGTGAAGACCCACCGCGAACTGCCTGCGTTCATCAGCAACCGTGGCGGCGTGGCCCTGCGTCCTGGTGATGGCGTGATCCACAGCTGGCTCAACCGCCTGCTGTTGCCTGACACGGTCGGCACTGGTGGCGACTCGCACACCCGTTTCCCCATCGGCATTTCGTTCCCTGCTGGCTCCGGTCTGGTGGCTTTCGGCGCTGCGACGGGCGTGATGCCCCTGGATATGCCTGAATCGGTGTTGGTGCGTTTCAAGGGCGAAATGCAGCCTGGCGTGACGCTGCGCGACCTCGTGCACGCCATTCCTCTGTATGCCATCAAGGCGGGTCTGCTCACGGTGGCCAAGGCTGGCAAAAAGAACGTGTTCTCCGGCCGCATCCTTGAAATCGAAGGCCTGCCAGACCTGAAGGTCGAGCAAGCGTTTGAGCTGTCTGACGCGTCCGCAGAGCGTTCTGCTGCCGGTTGCACCATCAAGCTCAACCCCGCGCCCGTCAAGGAATACCTCACCAGCAACGTCGTGCTGATGAAGAACATGATCGCTGATGGCTACGCCGATGCGCGCACGCTGCAGCGCCGCATCGAAAAGGTGGAAGCCTGGCTGGCCAACCCCAACCTGCTCGAAGCCGACAAGGACGCCGAATACGCTGCCGTTATCGAGATCGATCTGGCCGACATCAAGGAACCCATCCTGTGCTGCCCGAACGACCCTGATGATGCCAAGACCCTGTCGGATGTGGCTGGCACCAAGATCGACGAAGCCTTCATCGGTTCGTGCATGACCAACATCGGTCACTTCCGCGCTGCAGCCAAGCTGCTGGGCGGCAGCCGTGACATCCCCGTCAAGCTGTGGGTGGCACCACCGACCAAGATGGACGAGAGCGAGCTGATCAAGGAAGGCCACTACGCCAACTTTGGCGCCGCCGGCGCCCGTACCGAAATGCCCGGCTGCTCGCTGTGCATGGGCAACCAGGCCCAGGTGCGCGAAGGCGCTACGGTGGTGTCTACCTCCACCCGCAACTTCCCCAACCGCCTGGGCAAGAACACCAACGTGTTCCTGGCCTCGGCTGAGCTGGCCGCCATCGCGTCCAAGCTGGGCAAGATCCCCACGGTGGCCGAGTACCACGACGCCATGGGCATCGTGAACAAGGATGGTGCTTCGATCTACAAGTACCTGAACTTCGACCAGATCGAAGAGTACGCGGACGTGGCCAAGGGCGTCGCTGCCTGATTGCATTTGCATCGTTGATGCAGGTGCGCAAAGCGGCCCCCTCGGGGCCGCTTTTTTTTGTCGCCGCCCAAATCAGTGGCGCTGTGCACTGCGAATCTGGGTTGTTATGCCCCAATGCAGTGGATGGCCATGGCGAATGAGTCGGCAGTGCCTGATCACAGATCACTCGCTACCAGGTTGAGCTCTTCGCGGAACGTTCATTCCGTGTTGCACTCAGATTCCGAAGAACCATACCAACACGGCATCACGATGTTCAAGTCATTCTTCTTTGCTCGCCGCTGGTGGGCTTGGTCTCTCCTGGGTTCTGTCGTCATTCTTTTGGCCACGGCATACCGTGTGCAACTGGACGTGCAGATCAACGACTGGTTTGGCAGCTTTTACGATCTCATTCAGGAGGCTCTGGGCAAACCTGGCAGCATCACCGCAGAGCAATTCTGGGGACAGCTTTCGACCTTTGCGCGCATTGCCATGATCTATGTGACGACGGCGGTGCTGGTGGATTTTTTCAGCAAACACTACATCTTTCGCTGGCGCCAGGCGATGAACGAACACTACATGGCGGCCTGGCCACGCCTGCGCCATATCGAGGGCGCGGCCCAGCGTGTGCAGGAAGACACCATGCGTTTCGCCCGCACCATGGAGGACCTGGGCCTGAGCTTCATGCGCAGCCTCATGACGCTGGGGGCCTTTTTACCGGTGCTGTGGACGCTCTCCGACAAAGTCACGGCATTGCCTTTGATCGGTGCCGTTCCGCACTCTCTGGTCTGGGTGGCACTGGCTTGGTCACTGGGCGGCACGCTGGTGCTGGCCTGCGTGGGCGTGAAGCTGCCGGGGCTGGAGTTTCATAACCAGCGCGTGGAGGCGGCGTACCGCAAGGAGCTGGTGTTGGGTGAGGACGATCCGAACCGTGCCTCGCCACCCACCGCAGCCGAGCTGTTCGCGGGCGTGCGCCGCAACTACTTCCGGCTGTTTTTTCACTACCTGTATTTCGATGTGGTGAAGTGGTCTTACCTGCAGGTCAGCGTGTTGGTGCCCCTGGTGGCTCTGGGCCCGACACTGATTGCGGGCGTGATCACCCTGGGCGTGATGCAGCAGATTGCACGGGCCTTTGACAAGGTGCTGGAGTCCTTCCAGTTTTTGGTGCTGAACTGGAGCACGGTGGTGGAGCAGATCTCGATCTACAAGCGCCTGCGCGCTTTTGAGCAGCAGATGCTGAAGGCGGTGCCGGAGGTTGCTTGAGCGCCGTGACGGAGCCGGCCGGAGCGCGCGATAGCGGTGCATGCTGCTGTTCAGCAGCGGTGCGCTCCGCGCCTGCCCCGCTGTACACGGGCGCGTGGGCCCTTGGCGCTAACGCACCTGCTTTTTTTCGAGCTTGCGCGTGAGCGTGCGGCGGTGCATGCCCAGGCGCCGCGCGGCTTCTGACAGATTGAAGCCCGTCTCTGCCAGCACCTCGTTGATGCGTTCCCATTCCAGGGTTTTGATGGAGCTGGAGCGGTTGGTCAGCTCCACCTCGGCATTGCCTGCTTTCAGACCAAAAGCAGCTTCGATGTCGTCGGTGTTGGAGGGCTTGGCCAGATAGTGGCAGGCACCCAGTTTCACCGCCTCTACGGCCGTGGCAATGCTGGCAAAACCGGTCAACACCACGATCAGCATCTCGTCGTCAGCGGCGTGCAGCGTCTGCACGCAGGCCAGGCCGGAGGCCTCGCCCTTGAGCTTGAGGTCCACCACCGCATAGCCGGGCTGGTGCTGCGTCAGCAGTGCCTCCACATCGGCAAAGCTCGCGGCCTGCAACACGCTGTACCCGCGCCGCTCAAACGAGCGTGTCAACGTGCGCGCAAAGGCTTCGTCGTCTTCGACGATCAGCAGCTGTCGTTGCGCTTCTTCAGTGTCCACGGCGGGTTCTTTCATTCATTCATACCTTCTCGGGCAGCGCAATGGCGGCCAGGGGTAGCTCGATGGTCACCTGCGCGCCCCCTTCGGGGCGGTTGTGTGCTGCGACGCTGCCTCCCAGGGTTCGGGCCACATTGAGCACCAGGTACAGACCCAGACCACCGCCGGGGCGGTTTTTGGAAGACTGGTACGGGGTACCCAACTTGGACAACATGTCGGGTGCAAAACCGGGGCCTGCATCGGTCACGGTCATGCGCAAGGCGTCTGCATTGCGCGTGACGGTCAACCGCACCCAGCCAGGTGAAGCGTCACGTGCATTGTCCAGCACATTGAAAACCATTTGTTTGAGGGTGGTGTCCGACACCATGGGGGTGTCGGCACCAAAGTCGTTGTCATAGTCAAACTGGGGAATGGTGCGGGTGCTGCGCCATTCCTGCGCCAGCGCATCCACAAACGTGCGCACGGTGGTCTGCACCGATGCCTCGCCGCGCGTTTCACCGGCTGAGAGCAGGATGCCGCTCACGATGCTTTTGCACCGCTGTACCTGGGTCTGCATCTCGGCAATGTCTTCCTTGAGCGCTGCGTTGGTGGCCATCCGCTTGTCATGCTGCCAGTCGCCCAGGATCACTGCCAGAGTGGACAGCGGTGTGCCCAGCTCGTGCGCGGCGCCAGACGCCAGCAGGCCCATGCGCACGATGTGTTCCTCTTCGACGCGGCGGCGGCGCGCTGCTGCCAGGCGGGCATCACGCTCGCGCAGGTTGCGGTTGATGCGGGTGATGAACACCATGACCAGCGTGGCGTTGAGCACAAAGCACACCAGCAGGCCCAGCACATACAGACTCGACAGGCCCTGGTGCAGGTCTTGGGGCAGGGCCAGCGGCAGGTGATGGTCTGCCAGCGCCGCAAAGCACAGGGCCGTGATGATCACGATGGACCAGATGTAGGCACCGCGCAGCAGCACGGCGCCGAGCGTGATCTGCAGCAGGTACAGAAACACAAAGGGGTTGCTGGTGCCGCCGCTCAGGTACAGCTGCACGGTGAGCACTGCCACATCAATCAGCAGCGCCAGGAACAGCTCTACGTTGCGCACCACGCGGCCCGTGCGCAGGCGCAGCAAGCTCACCACATTGAAGACCGCCAGGCAGCCGACGACAAGCAGCATCTCCTGCAGCGGCAGTTTCAACCCCAGGCTGTAGTGCGCCATTTCGATGGTGAACACCTGGCCCACCACTGCAATCCAGCGCAGCTCGATCAGTTGCTGCAGGTTCTTGATACCGGCAGCCGCGTCGGCTGAACGCGCATTGCGCTGCGCGGGGGGCGGGACGGGGTCAGGGCGTTGTGGGAGGGTGTTCATCGTTGGTCGGTAGGCGGCTGGCAGCCTGCGCGCCCATGCGGCGCTCGTAGCGTGCCACATACCAGCTCGCCACCACAACCATGAGCGCAAGACCATACCAGGTCAGGGCGTACACCAGATGGCTGTTGTGAAACCGGATGACGGTCATGCCCGCGCGGGGCCAGCTAGGGGCGGCTGAGGCAGCCGCTGTTGCAGCCGGAAGTCCGGCGTCTACAAAAAACGGAGCGGCCTGAGGTAGATCCAGCGCGCGGCTGATGGCCGCCACGTCGCGTGAGTACCAGCGCTGCTGCGCCGGGTCGTTGGTGCGCAGAAAGCCACCGCCCGGCTCGGACATGCGCAGTAGCCCCTGCACGGAGGCCGGGCTACCGGCAGAGGGCGGGGCTTCCAGCCATTGGGCGCGCTGCTCTTGGGGCACAAAGCCCTGGTTCACCAGCACCTGGGTTCCGTCACCCCGTTGCAGAGCGGTGATCACCCAGAACCCCGCGCCCAGCTCGGTGACTGCCTGCGTCAGCACCGTCTTGCCGGGCAACCAGTGGCCCTGAAAGACCACGGGCAGGTACTCATGCCGGGCGGCGTTGATGTCCGGCCATTGCTCCACGGGGGGCAGGGCGACCGGAGCGGCATGCACCCGTTGGTCCACCCTCTCGATGAGGTCCAGCTTCCAGGTACGGCGCTGAACCTGCCAGGTACCCAGTGACACAAAGCCCAGGAACAAGGCAATGCCCAGCACCAGCAGGACCACGCGGCGCAACCCCCGGCGCGGTAGGGCCATGGTGGCGTGGGCTGCAGGCATCAAGGTGTGGCGTGCCCTGATGCTTCGTGCGTGGGAGGCGTGGGAGGCGTGGGAGGCGTGGGGGTGGGGTGCTCCGGCATCATGTTGGCGTTCATGTGGAACATCACCCACAAGGTGCCCGCAATGGCGATGGCCACGAACACTCCCGTGAAGATGGTGGACAGCAGAGTCCAGCCGCCTTCGACCTTGCCGTTCATGTGCAGGAAGAACACCATGTGCACCAGGATCTGGATCACGGCAAAGCCGCCCAGCACCAGCACGGCGGTGTTGCGGTCGGCAATCACCTTGGCCATCACCAGCCAGAAGGGGATGGCTGTGAGGATGACGGACAGCACAAACCCGATCATGTAGCCGGAGAAGGTGCTGTGGGGACCCGCGTCATGGTGGTGATCGTCGTGCCCGTGCGCATCGTGCGCGTGTGTTGCGTGTTGTGCGCTCATTTACAGCACCCCCATCAGGTACACAAAGGTGAATACGCCGATCCAGACCACGTCCAAGAAGTGCCAGAACATGGACAGGCACATCAGGCGGCGGTTGTTCTCGGGGATCAGGCCGTGCTTGTTGATCTGCAGCATCAGCACCACCAGCCAGACCAGGCCGAAGGTGACGTGCAAGCCGTGGGTGCCCACCAGCGTGAAGAAGGCAGACAGGAAGGCGCTGCGCTGAGGGCCAGCGCCTTGGTGGATCAGATGCTGAAACTCGTACAGCTCCAGCCCCAGGAAGCACAGACCAAACAGGCCCGTGATGCCCAGCCACAGCAGCGTGCCTTTGACGTCGCCCAGCTGCTTGCGCAGCATGGCAAAGCCGAAGGTGATGGAGGACAGCAGCAGGAAGGCCGTGTTGATGGCCACCAAAGGCAGGTCAAACAGCTGGGCGCCGGTAGGGCCTGCCGCATAGCTGCGGCCCAGCACGCCGTAGGTGGCAAACAGGGCGGCAAAGATGAGGCAGTCGCTCATCAGGTACAGCCAGAAGCCCAGGGCGGTGCCGTTTTCGGGATGGGGCTCGTGCGCGAGGTGGTACGCGCGCGGGGCCAGGGCGCCTGCTGCGGCGCCAGCGTGGATGCGGATATCAGACATGGCGGGCCAGTTGGAGTGTGCGGGCTTCTTCGGTGGAGATCACTTCGGATGTCGGGATGTAGAAGTCACGCTGGTAATTGAACGTGTGGACGATGGCGGCCAGCAGCAGCGTGGCAAACGACACGCCTGCCAGCAGCCACATGTGCCAGATCAGCGCAAAGCCGAACACCAACGACAGCCCCGAGATCACCACACCGGCGCCGGTATTGGCGGGCATGTGAATGGGCCGGAAACCACCCAGCGGGCGCTTGTATCCGTGCTTCTTCATGTCCCACCAGGCGTCGATCTCGTGCACCACGGGGGTGAAGGCAAAGTTGTAGTTGGGCGGGGGCGATGAGGTGGCCCACTCCAGCGTGCGGCCGTCCCAGGGGTCGCCCGTCCAGTCGCGCAGTTGCTCGCGCTTGAGGTAGCTCACCACCAGCTGGATCAGGAAGCAGCCAATGCCTGCGGCAATCATGGCCGCACCGATGGCAGCGATCACGAACCAGATTTGCAGCGACTGGTCTTCAAAGTGGTTGGCACGGCGCGTGACACCCATCAGGCCCAGCACATACAGCGGCGTGAACGCCACCCAGAAGCCCACCAGCCACAGCCAGAAGGAGTACACGCCCCAGGTGCGGTCCAGCTTGTAGCCAAACGCCTTGGGGAACCAGTAGTTGATGCCCGCGAACATGGCAAACACCACGCCGCCAATGATCACGTTGTGGAAGTGGGCGATCAGGAACAGGCTGTTGTGCAGCACGAAGTCGGCTGGGGGCACGGCCAACAGCACGCCGGTCATGCCGCCGATGGCGAACGTCACCATGAAGGCCACAGTCCACATCATGGGCAGCTCAAAGCGGATGCGGCCCTTGTACATGGTGAACAGCCAGTTGAAGATCTTCGCGCCCGTGGGGATCGAGATGATCATCGTCGTGATACCGAAGAAGGTGTTCACGCTCGCGCCCGAGCCCATGGTGAAGAAGTGGTGCAGCCACACCAGGTACGACAGGATGGTGATACACACCGTGGCGTACACCATGGAGGTGTAGCCGAACAGGCGCTTCTTGCTGAAGGTGGCCACCACTTCGGAAAACACGCCGAAGGCGGGCAGCACCAGGATGTACACCTCGGGGTGGCCCCAGATCCAGATCAGGTTCACGTACAGCATGGGGTTGCCGCCCAGCTCGTTGGTGAAGAAGTTCGTGCCCACGTAGCGGTCCAGCGACATCAGCACCAGCGCGGCCGTGAGTACGGGGAAGGACGCCACGATCAGCGCGTTGGTGCACAGAGCCGTCCAGGTAAAGACGGGCATCTTCATCAGGCTCATGCCCGGCGCGCGCATCTTGATGATGGTGACGATCAGGTTGATGCCCGAGAGCGTGGTGCCCACCCCGGCGATCTGCAGCGCCCAGATGTAGTAGTCCAGCCCTGTACTGGGGCTCTGTGCCCCCAGGTTGGACAACGCCAGCCAGCCGGAGGTCGAGAACTCGCCCAGGAACAGCGACACCATCACCAGCACAGCGCCAGCGGTGGTCATCCAGAAGCTGAAGTTGTTCAGGAACGGGAAGGACACGTCGCGCGCGCCGATCTGCAGCGGCACGAGGTAGTTCATCAGGCCCGTGACCAGCGGCATCGCCACGAAGAAGATCATGATCACGCCGTGGGCGGTGAAGATCTGGTCGTAGTGGTGCGGCGGCAGGTAGCCCATGTTGTCGCCAAAGGCCATGGCCTGTTGCAAGCGCATCATCACGGCGTCGGCAAAGCCGCGCAGCAGCATCACCAGGCCCAGGATCATGTACATGATCCCGATGCGTTTGTGGTCAATGCTGCAGATCCAGTCGCGCCACAGGGGCCCCCACAGGCGGAACTTGGTGATGCCCGCCATGACGGCAATGCCGCCCAGGACCACGGCAATGAAGGTCCACAACACGATGGGCTCGTGCGCCATTGGCACGGTGTCCCAGCTCAGACGGCCCAGCGCCCAGTGGGATGGAGAAAGGGTTTCGGAGGTCATAGGGAGGCTCATTGACGGATGCTGGCGCCGGAATTGGATGCCGGTGCGTTGCGGGATTCGAGTGCGGCCACCACCTGGGCGGCGTTTTGCACGGTGCAGACGTCCTGAGACAGGTTCAGCCCCACGGCGCGCACATAGGCGTCACCGCCGCTGGCGTCAATAGCCATCATGTGGTGCATGCACATCTTTCCGTCTTCCACGCAGCGGTTGAGTACCTTGTCGTACAGGCCTTCTTCCACCGAGGCAAAACGCTGCACTGGGTCACGCTCGCTGGGCTTGACCAGGTTCAGGTAGGTCCCCTTGTCCAGGGGCTTGCCCTCGGTTTTGGCTTTTTGCACCCACTGCGCAAAGTCGTCATTGCTCAGGCCGTGGAACTTGAACGTCATGCCCGAGAAGCCCGCGCCGCTGTAGTGCGACGACATGCCCTTGAACACGCCAGGCTGGTTGATCACAGCGTTCAGCTCGGTCTGCATGCCGGGCATGGCGTAGATCATGCCGGCGAGGTCTGGCACATAAAACGCGTTCATGGTGGATGTGGCCGTCAGCTTGAACAGGATGGGGCGGTCCACCGGGGCTGCCACTTCGTTCACGGTGGCAATGCCTTGCTCGGGGTAGAAGAACAGCCATTTCCAGTCCATGGCCACCACCTGCACTTCAAGCGGCTTCACGTCGGTGGGGACGGCGCGTTGCGCATCAATGCGGTCCAGCGGACGGTAGGGGTCGAGCTTGTGGGTGCCGATCCAGGTGATGGCGCCCAGTGCAATGATGATCAGCAAGGGCACGGTCCAGATCACCAGCTCCAGCGTGGTGGAGTGGTGCCATTCCGGGTCGTACTCGGCCTCGGTGTTGCCCTGGCGGTATTTCCAGGCAAACAGCAGGGTGAGGGCGATGACCGGCACGATGATGATCAGCATCAGCAGCGTGGCGGTGATGACCATCTGGCCTTGCTGGGCAGCGACGTCACCGGCGGGGTTGAGCACGACAGCCTTGCTGCAGCCTGCCAGGCTGCCCAGGGCAGCCAGAGCGAGCAGCCAGGTGGGCCCACGAAGTTGGGGAAGTTTGAGCATGTGAAGAGCGCGATCAGTGCGTTTTTTCAGGGTAAACGCGGATACCGGAATGTGTGCGAATGTACTTGCGCTAGCTTTTTTGTCGATTGGACATTTTGTCCAAGGTCAAACCAAGCCGCCCCAATTGGGTGCAAATCGGGGTTTTGCAGAACATTTTCGGCATCGGGCATAGTGAAAGCGCACTTGTGGCCCGCAGAAGTTGCGTGTAGAACGAGGTGGTCTTAGCTACACAACGTCAAGGAGTCATGTTCATGAGCAGCCCCGCCACTGCCACTTACCCTGCGGCCGGTTTTCAAGAAAGCGCCGCCTCTCTCTCGCGGGCTGATACGCATGAAGACGTCACCCCCAGCGAAATCGCTGTGGGCGT
The DNA here is from genome assembly GCF_028680575.1 of Acidovorax benzenivorans. Lineage (GTDB taxonomy): Bacteria > Pseudomonadota > Gammaproteobacteria > Burkholderiales > Burkholderiaceae_C > Acidovorax > Acidovorax benzenivorans. The sequence continues at coordinate 59,800 of NZ_JAPCKI010000022.1, forward strand.
GATCATCGGGCGCTCGTCCGAGTATTTCGACTTTTTCGTTTTCGGGATCGCCTGCGTTCTTGTCTTCCCGTCCTTCCTGTTTCCCTTCCTGTCCCGCCTGGACGGCACGCTGATGGCGTTTGCGCTGCTGGCCGTTGCCTTTGTGGTCCGCCCGGTGGGCACCGCCATCTCCATGGCCATCCAGCGGCGCTGGGGGCGGGGCACCAAGCTGACCATTGCACTGTTTGTGCTGGGCGTCTGCACGGTGGGCATGGCGTTTTTGCCTGGCTACAAGGATGTGGGCACCGCCGCCATCGTGGCCTTGCTGATCCTGCGCGTGGGCCAGGGCCTGGCGCTGGGTGGTTCGTGGGACGGCCTGCCGTCGCTGCTGGCCATGTCGGCCCCCAAGGAGCGCCGGGGCTGGTACGCCATGATCGGCCAGCTGGGCGCGCCGCTGGGCTTTGTGCTGGCTGCGGGCCTGTTTGCCTACCTGTACAGCAGCCTCACGGTGCAAGAGTTTCTGGCCTGGGGCTGGCGTTATCCGTTTTTTGTGGCCTTTGCCGTGAACGTGGTGGCCCTGTTTGCGCGCCTGCGTCTGGTGGTGGGGCAGTCGTACTCCGAACTCCTCAAGGACCGCGAGCTGCAGCCCGTGCCCGTGAGCCGCGTCATGCGTGACGAAGGCAGCAACGTGCTGCTGGGCGCTTTTGCGGCGCTGGCCAGCTTTGCGCTGTTCCACCTGGTCACGGTGTTTCCGCTGTCGTGGATCACGCTGTACTCTGACCAGCCTGTCACCCAGATTCTGGGTGTGCAGATCGTCGGCGCGTTCCTCGCGGCGGGCGCCATCATGGTGTCGGGCTGGCTGTCGGACCACCTGGGCCGCCGCAAGCTGCTGGGCGGCATGGCGGTGCTGATTGGCGTGTTCAGCTTCATGGCGCCGGTGTTGCTCAACACTGGCGAAGTGGGCAGCACCATGTTTTTGCTGCTGGGCTTTGTGCTGCTGGGCCTGTCGTACGGTCAGGCATCGGGCACGGTCACGGCCAACTTCTCGCCCCAGTACCGCTACACCGGCGCCGCCCTGTCCGCCGACCTGGCCTGGATCATTGGTGCAGCCTTCGCACCGCTGGTGGCCCTGTATCTGTCGTCGCAGTTTGGTCTGCTGGCGGTGACGGTGTACCTGCTGTCGGGTGTGGCCTGCACGCTGGGTGCGCTGAACCTGAACCGCCGCATGGAGCGTCGCGACCGGTAGCAGTGTCGTAGTTTTGCTATTAAATAGATAGCTGTTGGCGCTTGTATATCAAGCGCTAGAGGCTAAAATGGTTTGGATAAAGCGCCCGGTATCTACCGGGCGCTTTGTTTTTTTTGGGGGGGGCCGTAGCGCTTCAAACGCCATAAAACCGTTCACGCTGAGCTTGTCGGAGCGCCTGCAGGGCTTTGATAAGCCCGTCCTGAGTCTGTCGAAGGACTCAGCCCGAACGGTTGTGAATGTTCGAACGCAAGTCTGTGTCAGTCCTGTGGCCTGAAACCAATGGTCAGTGAGGAGGGCACGCGCCCGTCCACATCGCGCGGCAGCGTCTCGGTCTTGTCCAGGGCCCGCAGCACGGCATCGTCCCAGGCCTTGTTGCCGCTGGACTGCGCCAGGCGCTTGCCCACGATGGTGCCGTCGGGCGCCAGCTTCACTTCCACCTCGGCGCGCGGGTTGCCCGAGATCGCGTCCGGGTACACGATGTTGGGCTTGACCTTGGCGGCCACCTTGCCGCCGTAGCTGCCCGAGGGGCCTGCGCTGCGCTGAGCTGTGCCTGTGGCGTTCTCGCCCCCCGTGGCCCCTGCCATGCCCTGGATGCGGCGCAGGTTGGCCTCACGCTGTTCAGCCAGTTGCTTGCCCTCGGTTTCTGCCTTGCGCTTGGCGGCTTCGTCGGCCTTGCGCTTGTCTTCAGCCAGCTTCTTCTGCTTATCCTGCTCGGCCTTTTTCTGCTCGGCCAGCTGCTTTTCGCGCTGTTCCTTTTCTTTGTCGCGTTCCTTTTGCAGGCGCTCTTTTTTCTCCTGCTCCAGGCGGTCGCGGCGTTCTTCTTCCTTGCGCTCACGCTCGCGCTTTTCGCGCAGCTGCTGTTGCTCGCGGGCTTTCTTTTCCTGCTCCAGGCGCTTTTTCTCGCGTTCGATGGCGATGTCTGCCTCGCGCGTGTCGGGTGGCTCTGCGGCCCGCACGGGGGGCGCAGGGGGTGGGGGAGGGGTGACTTGCTGCACCGGAGGTGGTGGCGGGGGCGGTGGGGGCTCCACGGCGCGCGGGGCGGCCTGGGTGGGCACGGCGGCCCACAGTTCGGCCTCTACGGCGGGCTGGTCGGCCGTGTTCTTCCAGTTCACGCCCCAGGTCAATGCGCCGATCAGCACCGCATGCACCAGCACCGCCAGCGTGATGGCGCGCAGGCGCGCCGGTGGGCGGGGCGGGGCAAACTGGTCGCGGTCGGAGTGAGCGTGCATGGGCGTCTGAGCGGTGCCGGGCGGGTTCGGTTCAACCGCCTTGCTTGACCGACAGGCCTACGCGTTGCACGCCTGCCTTTTGCAGGGAGTCCATCGCCTTCACCACGGTTTCGTATTGCACGCCTTTGTCGGCGCTGATGACCACGGCACTCTCGGGACCCTGGCTCTTTTGCCAGCGGCTGGCGGCGTCGCCAATCTCGCGCTGGTTCAGGCTGCGGGTGGCTTCGGGGGTCTTGAACTGCAGCGTGCCGTCTTTGTTGACGATGACCTGGGCCACCACCTTGGGCATGTTCTTGCTTTTGCCAACGCTAGGCACATCGATAACGCCGGGCGTGAGCATGGGCGCTGTCACCATGAAGATGATGAGCAGCACCAGCATGACGTCGATGAACGGCACCATGTTGATCTCGTTGATGGTGCGGCGGCCTCGGCCGCGGGATGCCATGGCGGGCATGGGCGTACCCCTTAGTGGCCCGAGGCCGTATGGCCTGTGGGTGCGGGCTGGGCGCCCAGGTTGCGCTGCAGGATGTTGGAGAACTCTTCGATGAAGGTCTCCTGGTGCGTGGCCAAGCGGTCAATGTCGCGCGCAAAGCGGTTGTAGGCGATCACGGCAGGGATGGCCGAGAACAGGCCGATGGCAGTGGCGACCAGTGCCTCGGCAATGCCCGGGGCCACGGTAGCGAGCGTGACCTGCTCCATGCCTGCAAAGCCGGTGAACGCATGCATGATGCCCCACACGGTGCCGAACAGGCCCACGTACGGCGACACGGAGCCGACCGAGGCCAGGAACGAAAGGCTCGATTCGACCACGTCCATCTCGCGCTGGAAGCTGGCGCGCATCGCGCGGCGCGCGCCGTCCAGCAAGGTGCCGGGGTCGGTGATGCGGCGTTCGCGCAGCTTTTGGTATTCGCGCATGCCGCTAGCAAAAATGCGCTCCATGGGCCCCGCCTGCTTGGCGTTTTGTGCGGCGGCGGCGTACAGGTCATTGAGGCTGGTGCCCGACCAGAACTCGCGCTCGAAGTCCTCGTTGAGTGTCTTCACGCGCTTCAAGGCAAACAGCTTGCGGAAGATGGCGGCCCAGCTGGCCACCGACACGCCCAGCAGCAGCAGCATCACGAGTTGCACCACCCAGCTGGCGTGCAGCACCAGGGAGATGATGGACATGTTTTGGGAATTCATGGTGTGAGTTGTTCCAGGAGGGTGCTCGGAATTCTGGTGGGGCGCAGGGTGTCGGCATCAACCCATCCGATACGGATGCTGCCTTCGGTCAGCAAGGTGGGGGACTGGTCGGTCATCTGCTCTGGTTTCAGGAGCGCCTGCTGCACTATTGTCAATGATGCGCGGCCACTGCTTTGGAGGGCGGCGGTAACAATCAGTTCATCGTCCAGCCGCGCGGGCCGGTGGTAGCGCAGCTGCGCGTCGGTTACGACAAACATGCCGCCGGTTTGTTCCCGCAATCGCTGCTGGCCCACACCCAGCGACCGCAGCCACTCGGTGCGCGCCCGCTCAAAAAACTTGAGGTAATTGGCGTAGAACACGATGCCGCCCGCATCGGTGTCCTCCCAATACACGCGGATCGGAAACTCGAAGGCCATGGTGCTTTACCCGAGCAGGCCCTTCAGCCGCGCCACGGACTCTTGCAACTGCGCCATGGAGTTGGCGGTGGAAAATCGGATGAAACGCTCGGGCTCGGCCGTGCCAAAGTCGCGCCCTGGCGTGACGGCGATGTGCGCGCGGCGCATCAGCTCAAACGCAAAGTCCCAGCTACCGGTCACACCCAGGTGCTGCGCGGCCTGTGTGCAGTCGGCCCAGGCGTAGAACGCACCATCGGGCATCACCGGCACATCCAGGCCCAGGGACTGCAAGGCCGGGATGAAGAAGTCGCGCCGGGCCTTGAACTCGGCGCGGCGGCGTTCGTATTCGGCAATGCTTTCCGGCTCGAAGCAGGCCAGCGCTGCGTGTTGCGACACGGTGCTGGCGCAAATGAACAGGTTCTGCGCCAGGCGCTCGACCACCGGCACCATCGCCTCGGGCACCACCATCCAGCCCAGGCGCCAGCCGGTCATGTTGAAGTATTTGCTGAAGCTGTTGATGCTGATGATGTTGTCGTCGATGGCCAGGGCCGTGTGGCCAAACTCTTCCTCGTACGACAGGCCCAGGTAGATCTCATCGATCATCGTGATGCCGTCGTTCGATCGCACCACGTCGTGGATGCGGCGCAATTCGTCGGGGGCGATGGAGGTGCCCGTGGGGTTGGACGGCGATGCCAGCAACACGCCTCGCGTCTTCTCGCCCCAGGCGGCACGCACCTTGTCGGCGCTCAGCTGGTAGCGCTCGGCGGCGGTGGTGGGCAGCAGCACGGCCTTGCCTTCTGCGGCGCTCACGAAGTGGCGGTTGCAGGGGTAGCTCGGGTCAGGCATCAGGATTTCGTCGCCCGACTCGATGAGCGCCAGGCACGCCAGTTGCAGCGCGGCCGATGCACCTGCCGTCACCACGATGCGGCGCGCAGGCACGTTGACGCCAAAGCGGCTTTGGTACCAGCCGCTGATGCGCTCGCGCAGGGCATCCAGCCCCAGCGCGTTGGTGTATTGCGTGGCGCCACTGTGCACGGCGCGCGCGGCGGCCTCTTGCACCAGCGGCGGTGCCGTGAAGTCGGGCTCGCCGATGTTCAGAAAGATCATCGGATCGCGCGTGCCTGCCACCTCGCGGGCCAGGGCCTGCGCGGCCTTGGCCACTTCCATCACGTAGAACGGTTCAATGCGCTCGGCGCGCGTGGAAAACTTCATGGGAAGGCGTCCTGCCCGCTGCAGGTCGGGCGTTGGTTCACAACCAAAAGGGAGAAGGCTCCGGGCGTGGCAGTCGGGTGCACGCGCGGGGCCGGTCGCGGTGCGCTCAGGCTTCGTCCGTGGGCGCTGGGGCCGATGACGACGCGCCCGAGGCCTTGTCGGCGGCTACTTCCACCGCGCGCAATTGGGGGGCCAGGCCGTTGAGCACGGCGTTCACGTACTTGTGCCCGTCTGTGCCGCCAAACTCCTTGGCCAGTTCGATGCACTCGTTGAGCACCACGCGCCACGGCACGTCCAGGCAGTTCTGGAACTCGTACACACCGATCCACATCGTGGCGTGCTCGATGGGTGATATCTCGGCCATCTTGCGGTCCAGCAGTGGGGTGATCAATGCGTCCATGCTGGCAGCGTGCTCGATGCAGCCATGCAGCAGCGCGTCGTAGTGCGCCGAGTCGGCCTTGTGAAAGCCCGCCAGGTCGCGCGTGAACGCGTCGATGGCATGGGCGTCGTTGCCGCCCACCAAGTGCTGGTACAGCGCCTGCAACGCAAACTCGCGCGCGCGGCTGCGGTTGGACTTGGAGGCTGCCTTGCGCGTGCCCGTGCTCTTGAGGCCCGTACGGGACTGCTTGGGTGGGCGTGCCGACGAAGGCGTAGGGGTGTTTTCGCTCATGACAGCTCGTCCAGCAGGTTGGCCATTTCCACCGCAACGCGGGCAGCGTCAGTGCCCTTCTCGGTCTGGCGGGCAATGGCTTGTTCCATGTTCTCGGTGGTGATGATGGCGTTGGCAATCGGGATCTGGTAGTCCAGTGCCAGCCGCGTCACGCCCGCGCCGGATTCGTTGGCCACCAGTTCAAAGTGGTAGGTCTCGCCCCGGATGATGCAGCCCAGCGCAATCAGCGCGTCGAACTCATCGCTTTCGGCCATGGCCTGCAGGGCCACGGGCACTTCGAGTGCTCCGGGCACCAGCACGTGCTTGATGTGCTTTTCTTGCACGCCCAGGGCCAGCAGCTCTGCGCGGCAGGCGGTGGCCAGGGTGTTGGTGATGCTCTCGTTGAAGCGGGCCTGCACGATGCCGATGTGCAGCTTCTTGCCGTCCAGGTGGTCCGAGCTTCCTTTTTCTGCGCCAAACATAGTCGTTATTCCTTGGGGATGAAGCCGGTGATTTCGAGGCCGTAGCCGGTCATGCTGGGCATGCGGCGGGGCTGGCCCATGAGGGCCATCTTGTGTACGCCGCACTCGCGCAGGATCTGCGCGCCCACGCCATAGGTGCGCAGGTCCATGCGGCCGCGCTCGGGGGCCTGGGCGGAGCGGGCGGTGCCATCAAACTGCGCCAGCAACTGGGCGGCGCTTTCGCCGCAGTTCAGCAGCACCGCCACGCCCTGGCCCTGCTTGGCCAGGTACTGCAGGCTGGTGTCCAGGCCCCAGGAGTGCATGGAGCGGTTGACTTCGAGCGCATCGAACACCGACAGTGGCTCGTGCACGCGCACCGGTACCACGTCGTCGGTGCTCCACTGGCCCTTGACCAGCGCCAGGTGCACGGCTTGGCTGGGTTTGTCGCGGAACGCGTGGGCGGTGAATTCGCCATAGGCGGTGTGCAGCGTACGCGAGCCCACTTTTTCCACCAGCGACTCGTTGCGGCTGCGGTATTCGATGAGGTCGGCAATGGTGCCGATCTTGATGCCATGCTCTGCCGCAAACAGCTGCAGGTCGGGCAGGCGGGCCATGGTGCCGTCGTCCTTCATGATCTCGCAGATCACCGATGCGGGGCTGCAGCCGGCCATGGCGGCCAGGTCGCAACCGGCTTCGGTATGGCCCGCGCGCATCAGCACGCCGCCGTCCACCGCTTGCAGCGGGAAGATGTGGCCGGGCTGCACCAGGTCGCTGGGCTGGCTTTTGCGGTCCACCGCCACTTGCACGGTGCGGGCGCGGTCTGCGGCCGAGATGCCGGTGGTCACGCCCTCTGCCGCCTCGATGGAGACCGTGAAGGCCGTGCTGTACACCGTGCCGTTGCGTGCGGCCATGGGCGGCAGCTTGAGGAACTCGCAGCGCTCGCGCGTGAGCGTCAGGCAGATCAGGCCTCGGCCAAAACGAGCCATGAAGTTGATGGCCTCGGGGGTGACGTGGTCGGCGGCCAGGACGAGGTCGCCTTCGTTTTCGCGGTCTTCTTCATCCACCAGGATGACGATGCGCCCGGCGCGCATCTCGGCCACGATGTCCTCGACGGGCGAGATCGGCACGGGGGTGAGGGGGGAAGTCATGAAAAGGAGGCTTTCGTTGGGGCCGCTTGCGTGTTAGCGGTGCGGCGCAGCGCAGGTTCCTGTGGTCGGGGCCCCGGCTGTATTGCCAGCGAGCCCCCAGAACCGCCCAAAGAACATGCGATGCGGCGCTGCCGCACGTCACAGGGGCCAACTGGTATGCAGGGCCTCTGCAGAAACAAAGGCGCGATTTTAGTTCACCCAGGCCCAGCGCGGCAGGTCTTGCCCCGCTTGGCCCTTGCCGCAGCTCAAATGGCTGAGCCCTGCAGCACCACATCCGACGTGGGGTAGGCCACGCAGGGTAGCACGCAGCCTTCTTCCTTTTCTTCGGCTGTCAGGCCCGGCCATTCGATGGCGTAGCGCACCGTGCCCTCGACCAGCTGGCCCAGGCAGGTGCGGCAGGTGCCGTTGCGGCAGGAGCTGGGCCAGTCGATGCCGCCTTGCTCCAGTGACAGCAGCAGGGGTTGCTCGGGCCAGGCGTCGCATTGCTGGCTGTCGGGTTCGACCTTGGCGATGAAGAAGGGAACGGCGGTGGGTGTGGTCATGGGGCGTGTTACTTCAGGGGGTGCGGGCTGCGTGGATCCACACCAGCAGCAGGTTGTTGGCGGGCATTGCATGCCGCGCGGCCAGTTGCAGGCCGGCCTGGGCGGCGACGGCAGCCACGTCTTCGAGGCGGCGGATGCCCCAGCTCGCGTCCTGCGCGCGCAGGCTGGCGTCAAAGGCCAGGTTGCCGGGGGCGGTGGGCACGCCGTCTTCCAGGTATGGGCCGTAGGTGACGAGGCTGCCATCCGGCGCCAGGTGTCGCGCGGCGCCTTGCATCAGCCCGGTGCTGCAGGCCCAGGGCGCGATGTGCAGCATGTTGGCGCAGTAGACCAGGTCGAACGAAGCGGCACCGAACGCCGGGCCCTCGTTGGGCCAGCGGTCGTTCAACACGTCCAACTGCTGCGGCGCCAGCACGTTGCGGGCACCGGCCTGCGCTGCCCAGGCGGTGATCGACGCGAAGTGGGTGTGGTGCAGGTCCGTGGGCTGCCAGGTCCAGCCGGGCAGGGCGGCGGCAAAGTGCGCGGCGTGCTGGCCGGTGCCGCTGGCAATCTCCAGCGCAGCACCGGTGGGCGGCAACAGGGCCAGCAGCTGCGCCAGGATGGGGCCCTGGTTGCGCTCGGCGGCGGGGCTGTGCCGGAGTGGGGTGGTGGACACGGAATGTTTTGGTGTTTTTGACATCTAGCGCTTATCTGGTAAGCGTTAGTAGCTATGAAATAAAGAGCGAACCGAAGCACGCCGACGTGGACTGTACCGCAGACGCTTCACCCGCTCATGCTGCCTGTTTTTTAAGCGGTACAAGAAGTTTCCTTGTGAATCAATGACTTAAGACTGTCATACAAGGCTTGTCCAGAGTTATCCACAAGATTGTCCAGTGCGGGCAGGGATAACCGGGAGTTTTGGGGCCGTTTGATGGGTGTCGGCAGCGGGGGCGGGTCGGTTGTTGTAATTGCCTGTTTTTTGAGCGTCACAAGGATAGTCCTTGTAAATCAATCACTTAACAAGGTCATACAAGGCTTATCCAAGGTTATCCACACCATTGTCCAGTGCGGAACGGGATAACCGTCGCCATGATTTGCTGTGTTGCCTAAAAATAATGCAATGCAGGGTGTTTCCTTACAAATCAAGCACTTGGCGTTGTCATACAGGACTTGTCAAAACTTATCCACATGATTGTCCAGTGCTGGCAGGGATAACCCGCAGGTTGATGTTCAGGGGGTGACCTTTACGCCCTTCCAGAACGCCACGCGGCCTTTGATCTCTTCGGCCTCGGGCTTGGGGTCGGCATAGAACCAGGCGGCGTCGGTGTTCATCTCGCCGTTGACCAGCAGCGACAGGTAGCTGGCCTGGCCCTTCCAGGCGCAGGTGGTCTTGTGGTTGCTGAAGGTGAAGTAGTCGCGGTGGAGCGCGGTTTCAGGAAAGTAGTGGTTGCCTTCCACCACCACGGTGTCGTCGCTTTCGGCAACTACTACGCCGTTCCAGATTGCTTTCATGGGAGATCCTTGGGTAAAAATGGCTGCTAGCGCCAGTGTTTGGTGTTCTGACAGCTATCAAAAGATGAGTGTCGGAGGGCTGTGCGGCGCTGGCTTCTGGCTTGCGCCGCCACCGATTATTCCCAATGTGCGGTGCTGGTGTGCGCAGCGCATGCAAAGCGCTGGAGCGGGCGGCAGCGCATCCAGTCGCCTGTGCAACCTGCGCGCCGTCCGGCGTGGCTTACAGTGCACCGCGCGGCGCCAGCGTCATTCGGCGTGGTTCAGCCCATTTCCTTGCTTCCTATTTATTCATTGACCGATTGAGACAACAGGAGAACCTTCACCATGGGTATTGATTTCCAAGGCCGCGTGGCCATCGTGACGGGCGCAGGCGGCGGCCTGGGCCGCCAGCATGCACTGGCGCTGGCCAAGCGCGGCGCCAAGGTGCTGGTCAACGACCTGGGTGGCGCGGTAGATGGCAGCGGCGCCACGGTGGGCGCGGCGCAGGCAGTGGTCGATGAGATCCGCGCAGCGGGCGGCGAGGCGCTGGCCAATGGCGCGTCGGTCACCGACTTTGCTGCGGTCGAGGCCATGGTGCAGCAGGCCATCGATGCCTGGGGCCGGGTGGATGTGCTGGTCAACAACGCCGGCATCCTGCGTGACAAGTCGTTTGCCAAGATGAGCATGGACGACTTCAACCTGGTGGTGCAAGTCCACCTGATGGGCGCTGCCAACTGCTGCAAGGCCGTGTGGCCGCACATGGTGGCCCAGCAGTACGGCCGCATTGTCATGACCACATCGTCCACCGGCCTGTACGGCAACTTTGGCCAGGCCAACTATGGCGCGGCCAAGCTGGCCCAGGTGGGGCTGATGCAGACCCTGGCCATCGAAGGCGCCAAGTACAACATCCACGTGAACGCCCTGGCCCCCACGGCCGCCACGCGCATGACCGAGGGCCTGATGCCCCAGGAGGTGCTGGACGCCCTGAAGCCCGAGGCCGTGGTGCCCGCCATGCTGGTGCTGGCGCACGAAAGCGCGCCCACGCGCACCATCCTGTGTGCCGGTGCGGGCACGTTCGAGGCGGCCCATATCACCCTCACGCAGGGCATTCATCTGGGCATCGGTGCCGATGTGCCCGAGCAGCTGGCAGCCCGCCTGGCCGAGGTGACGGAGCGTGCGGGCGAGCAAGTACCACAAAGCGGCGCAGCCCAAGGAACCAACGAAGTTGGAAAGGCCTTGGCCGCAAGGGCTTGATTTCCCCAGAGGCGGGCCAGCGCTCAACGTGCTAAGTTCCGGGCCGACAGAAGTTGGATCGGTACATACATATGAGCAAACTGCACGAGAGACTGGCTGCCTACCCGGCGGAGGCCCTGGGAGGGATTCGCCGCGGCATTGAAAAAGAAGGGCTGCGCGTGCTGCCCACCGGTGGCCTGGCCCTCACCCCCCATCCGCTGGCGCTGGGCTCGGCCCTCACTCACCCCCTGGTCACCACGGACTACAGCGAGTCGCAGCTGGAGCTGATCACCGGCGCCCACAAGGGCGTGCAGCAGTGCCTGGATGAGCTGACCGAGGTGCACCAGTTTGTGCACCACACCTTGAAGGACAGCGGCGGCGAGCTGCTCTGGGCGTCCAGCATGCCCTGCGGCCTGCCCACCGACGAGACGATTCCGATTGGCCGTTACGGCAGCTCCAACGTGGGCCGTGCCAAGAGCGTGTACCGCATGGGCCTGGGCCACCGCTATGGCCGGCGCATGCAGACTATTTCGGGCATTCACTACAACTGGTCCCTGCCGGGCGTGGACAGCGAACAGTATTTCGCGCTGATCCGCAACTTCCGCCGCCACGCGTTTGTGCTGCTGTACCTGTTTGGCGCCTCGCCCGCGCTGTGTCCGTGTTTTGTGGAAGGGCGCGAGCACCGTTTGCAGCCCATGGAGGGCGGCAGCGCGCTGTACCTGCCCCACGCCACGTCGCTGCGCATGGGCCGCCTGGGCTACCAGAGCGACGCGCAAGCCACGCTGGCCGTGAGCTACAACGGCCTCACGGGCTACGCCAACTCGCTGCACGAGGCGTTGACCAAGCCTTACTCCGCCTACGAAACCGTAGGCGTGCGCAACCCGGGTGGCGACTACAACCAGCTGGGCACCAGCCTGCTGCAAATCGAAAACGAGTTCTACGGCACCATCCGCCCCAAGCGCACCGTGCGCACGGGCGAGCGCCCGCTGCACGCGCTGCGCGAGCGCGGGGTCGAATACGTCGAGGTGCGCCTCATGGACCTGGACCCGTTCGTGCCAGTGGGCATCACGGCGCCCACCATGCGCCTGCTGGACGTGTTCTTGCTGCACTGCCTGCTGTCCGATAGCCCGCCCGACACGCCAGCCGAAATTGCCGAACTCAAGCAGAACCAGCACCTGACCGCAGAGCGCGGCCGCGAGCCCGGCTTGCAACTGTCGCGCAACGGCCAGAGCGTGCCGCTGACCGAATGGGGTGCCGAGGTGCTGGCCGCCTGCGAGCCACTGGCCGCAGCGCTGGATGCCACCCATGGCACCAACGACTACAGCGCCGCGCTGCGCGACGCCCGCGCGCTGATGGCAGCACCAGAGCGCACACCGTCGGCCCGCGTGCTCGACAGCATCGTGCAGGCTCATCACCACAGCTTTGAATCCTTTGCCCGCCAGCAGTCCGCTGCCGCGCGCGATGCGTTGCTGGCCCTGCCCTGGACGGCGGAGCAGCAGGCGCGTTACCTGGCGATGGCCGACGAGTCGATTGCCGCGCAAAAGGCCATCGAGGCTGCAGACACGCTGCCGTTTGAAGAATGGCGCGAGCAGTACATGGCGGTGGAGCAACTGGGCTGAGAGTGCGACCCGTGCCGAGTGGCATGGGCGTGCTATTGATTTGGTAGCTGCCGGGGCATATCACACTAGCGCTGCTGGCCAAAAAGACTTCAAAGTCAGTTTGGCAGCTGCAGCAAGGCCTCTTGCCGCCAGTATTCGGCGGCGCTCAGAAATCCCTCCCACACGCAGCCATTGCAGCCCCGTCCGCAGCAGGTGGTGGGTTCGGGCGGCGGGTTGCGCAGCGTGATGCCCGCAGCGGCCGCGCGCTGCTGCAGCGCCGTGAACATGGCTTGCGCCGTGGCACCGTCCACAGCCGGTGCCGGGGCCATCACCTCGGGCAACGTCACGGCTGATGGCGCCCGGCCTTGGCGCGGCGCAGGCCGTACTGCACCCCGAACGCAATGCCCAACACCAGCGCAAACCAGCCCACCAGGGCCGCCTGGTTCATGAGGTCGCGTACGCTGCTGGAGCGGGCGACATAGGGCGCCAGCAAGATGACCAGTCCGATGAGGGCCAGGGTCACGCCCTTGAACAGCAGCTCCTTGTCGGCCTTGGTGGCGGTGGCTTTGCGCGGGGTGTCAAGAGGGGCTGGCATGGAGGTCAAATAGCGCCGTGGCGTGGGGCAAGTGGGACCGCGATTATCCTTGCCACCCTTAGAACCTGTTGAATCAAGAAGAAAGTACCCCCGCATGGCCATCCAGTGGTTCCCCGGTCACATGCACCTGACCCGCAAAGCCATCACCGAACGCATCAAGGACATTGACGTGGTGATCGAGGTGCTGGACGCGCGCCTGCCTGGCTCCAGCGCCAACCCGCTGCTGGCCGAGATTACGGGCCATAAGCCCACGCTCAAGGTGCTCAACAAGCAGGACGTGGCCGACCCCGAACGCACGGCGCTGTGGGTGGACTGGTACAACGCCCAGAGCGACACGCGCGCTTTGCCGCTGGATGCGTCCGACCCTGCGCCCACGCGCAAGCTCATCGACGCCTGCCACCTGCTGTCGCCCAACCGGGGCGGCATGGCCAAGCCCATGCGGGTGCTGATCTGCGGCGTGCCCAACGTGGGCAAGTCCACGTTGATCAATACGTTGAGCAACAAGCGCCAGGCCAAGACGGGCGACGAGGCGGGCATCACCAAGCTGGAGCAGCGCATCACCCTGGCCGACGACTTTTACCTGTGGGACACGCCCGGCATGTTGTGGCCGCGCATCGTGGTGCCCGAGAGCGGCTACAACCTGGCCGCCAGCGGCGCCGTGGGCCGCAATGCCTACGACGAAGAGCTGGTCGCGCTGGAGCTGCTGCGCCGTCTGCAGAAAAACTACGCTCCGTTGTTGGAGGCTCGCTACAAGCTGGGCCTGTCTGCGGGTGCCGTGGCCGAGATGCACGATGAAGAACTGCTCGAAGCCATTGGCCGCAAACGCGGCGCTATGCTGGGCGGCGGCCGGGTCAACCTGCAAAAGACGGCCGAGATTGTTATGACGGACTTTCGCACCGCCATCCTGGGCCGCATCACGCTGGAGACACCCACAGAGTTTGAAGCCTGGCGCGCGGCAGGCCTGGCGGAGGACGCCAAGCGCCAGGCCAAAAAAGACGCGCGCGCCAAAGCCAAGGGCAAGGGCTCGGGGGTGCGAGAGCCCGCCCCGAACAGTGACCAGGACTGAACGGCGGGGCCTGCCTCGGGCTCTCAGGCCTTGCGGCAACTGCCCTGCGCCTGCCGTGCCAGTGTGTGTGGCAGCGGTGGTGCGGTGGGCCGGGCAGTGCGGCCATGCCGGCCGTGTTTTGCTCATAGGCGTTTTCTATGCCTGCGGTTACGATGGTTTCCTTCCCCGCACTTCCCATTGCCATGGCCGAAGCCCCTGCTGTTCCGCTGCCTGACCACGAAGACGCCACGACGCGCCACCTGGTGCGGGTGGCGGGCTGGTCGGTGATGTTGCTGGGTTTTGCCATTGGCGCGCTGCTGTGGTGGGACGGGTCCATGCCTGCGTCGCGTGTGGCGCTCAACTTTGCGGCTGGCTGCATTGGTGGCGCGACCCTGCTGCTGGCGCACTGGCGGCGCTGGACGCTGGCCACCCATCTGCTGGTGTGGGGCGTGTGGGTGTCTGTGTCGTTGGTGGCCGCCCGCAACGGCGGCGTGAACGGCCCCAACCTGCTGAACTATCCGGTGATCATCGTGTTGTCCGGATGGCTATTGGGGGCGCGTACGACGCTCACGCTGGTGGGGCTCACGGCCTTGTTGTTCCTGGGCTTCATCTGGGCGGACTTCCAGGGCCTGATCAAGCCCGTGCAAGTGGCAAGCCACCTTGTGGGGGCCGTGTATCTCGCGGGCATTCTGGTGCTGACGGCCGCAGCCACGCTGCTGTCCCGTCGCAATTACATCAGCAGGATGCGCGAGGCCCAACAGGCCGCGACCCACCTCGCGGCCAGCGAGGCATCGCTGCGCAAGCTGCTGCGGGCCGTGGAGCAGAGCCCCGAGGCCATCGTCATCACCGACCTGCGCGAAGACATCGAATACGTGAACGAGGCCTTCGTGCGCCGCACGGGCTATGCGCGCGACGAGGTGGTGGGCCGCGCCTCGGCGGACTATTCAAGCAACGGCCTGGCGGCCGCACAACGCGAGGGCCTGCGCACGACGCTGGCACGTGGAGACACCTGGGCGGGCGAGCAGGTCAACTTCCGCAAGGATGGCCAGGCATTGACCGAGTCCGTGGTTGTGGCCCCCATCCGCCAGCCTGACGGCCGGGTGAGCCACTACGTGGAGCTCAAGCAAGACATCACCGAACGCAAGCGCGCCGCCGACGAAATCCACCGCCTGGCACATTTCGACGGCCTCACCAGCCTGCCCAACCGCTCCACGCTGATGGAGCGCCTGCATGCGCTGCGCGGGCGCCCCGGCCGTGTGCCGTCCAACCAGCATGCCTTGCTGCTGCTGGACCTGGACCGCTTCACGACCTTCAACGACGCGCGCGGCAGCGAAATGGGCGATCGCCTGCTGTGTGCCGTGGCGCTGCGCCTGGCCGAGATCCTGCCGCCCCAGGACCTGCTGGTGCGCGTGGCTGGCGATGAGTTTGCGGTGGTGCTGCATGGCCTGGGGGCCGATGCCTCGCTGGCGGGCCGCCATGCGCTGGCCTTTGCCGAGAAACTGCAGGCTGCCCTGCTGCGCCCCTTGCGCCTGGAGGGCGACGCGCAGGAAGCGCAATTGGGCGCCAGCGTGGGCATCACCCTGTACCCGCAGACGGCCGACGATGGCGCGCACGACGGGCTGAGGCGCGCAGGCACGGCCCTGCACCGGGCCAAGCAGGCCGGTGGCGGCCGGGCTGCCTTTTTTGAGCAGGGCATGGGCGAGGCGGCCGAGCAGCGCTTTCGGGTGGAGCGTGAACTGCGCCATGCCATTGGCGCGGGCGAGTTGCGGCTGCACCTGCAGTCTCAGGTGGATGTGTCGGGCCGGGTCACGGGGGCCGAGGTGCTGGTGCGCTGGCAGCACCCGCGCGACGGGTTGGTGCCGCCGGGGCTGTTCATCCCCATTGCCGAAGAGTCCGATCTGATCGTCAGCGTGGGCGGCTGGGTGCTAGCCCATTCCTGCGCGCTGCTGGCCCAGCCAGTGTTCAAAGCGCGGGGGCTGCGGCTGTCCGTCAACCTCAGTGCACGACAGTTTCGCCAGCCGCGTTTTGTCCCGCAACTGCGTGCCCTGCTGGCGGCCAGCGGCGCCGACCCGCGGCTGCTCACACTGGAGGTCACTGAAGGCCTGGTGATCGACGATTTTGATGATGCCGTCGCCAAGATGCACGAGCTGGCGGCGCTGGGCGTGGACATATCGCTGGATGACTTTGGTACGGGCTACTCGTCGTTGGCTTACCTCAAGCGCTTGCCGATCCAGGAGATCAAGATCGACCGGTCGTTTGTGCGCGATGCGCCCACCAATGCCGACGATGGTGTGCTGGTAGAAGGCATCTTGTCGGTGGCCCGGCACTTTGGCCTGCGTGTGGTGGCCGAGGGGGTCGAGACCCAGGCACAGGCCGACTTCCTGCGCCAGCGCGCGCCGGACATCGTGTACCAGGGCTACCTGTTTGGTCGGCCCGAGCCCGATGCCCAGTGGCTAGAAGCCTGTCAGACTTGGAAATCGCCGACTGCAAATTGACCGCAGCAGTCCATTTTTTTCCGTCTGCGAGTTTTGAAACAAAAATAGCTGTAGGCGCTTATTTAATAAGCGCCTACAGCTATTGTTTTTATAGCAACCTCGCCCGACCAAGGCGGCGGGCTGTGGTGGCTTATTTGTTTTTGTCTTTGCCCTTGGGCAGGACGGTGGTCATCGGTGGCATGGGTCGGTCCGATGCACTGTGTTCCTTGGGTGGCGAGGTATCCTTTTTGGGTTTTTTCGCCATCTTGTTGCTGCGCTGTTCGCCTTTGGCCATGGGGCCTCCTTGAAAGGTCTCGGGATGGGACCGTGCGAGGATGGTACGTCACAATTTGCGCCGTTGGCGGCTGCAGGGGGCTACGCCCCGGCACCTTCTGAGGCGTCCCGCACAACGTCACCACGTGCCCGCACGGCCAGCCGCTGGTCGTAGGCCAGTGCCAGCGCGTTCAGCACGGCAATGCCCATCCCCAGCGCACAGGTGGCACTCCATCCGCCCCACAGCCAGGCCACCGACCCCAGCGCCGAGCCCGTGGCCGCACCCACAAAGTAGCTGGTCATGTACACCGCGTTCAGCCGCGCGCGGGCCGTGGGGTCCAGCCGGTAGATCACGTTCTGGTTGCTGATGTGCACGCCCTGCAGCGCCAGGTCTGCCACCAGCATGCCCACCACAAACCACACCAGGCTGCTGGCGCCCAGCCACAGCGCGCCCCAGCCCAGCAGCAGCAAACCCACCGACGCGGCAGTGGCCACCTGCGCCTGCCCACGGTCGGCCATGCGGCCCGCCACATTGGCCATGAGCGCACCGGCCACGCCCGCCAGCCCCACCAGGCCAATTCCCGCATCGCCCAGGCGGTGCGCAGGCCCCGCCAGCAGCAGCGCCATGGTGGAGAACAACACACTGACCGAGGCAAACGACAACCCGCCCAGCAAGGCCCGGCTGCGCAACCGGGGGTGGCGCAGCGCCAGCGTGCCCAGCGACCGCAAGACTTGCCCGTACCCCTGCGTTTGTGCCGAGGCCGCGTTGCGCGACACGGGAATCACCCACCACAACGCCAGCGCCACGGCCACCATGGCGACGCCCGCCACGCGGTACACCAGCGTCCAGCCGCCCACCTCCGACAGCAGTCCTGCCACGCTGCGCGCCGCCAGAATGCCGGTGAGCAGCCCACTCATCACCAACCCCACCGCCCGCCCGCTGCGGCCCGGCGCTGCCAGGGTGGCTGCCAGCGGCACCAGCACCTGCGCCGCCACCGAAAACAGGCCAGTGAGCAGCGTGCCCAGCGCCAGCATGGCGTAGTTGTGCGCAAACCCGCTGGTAAACAGCCCCAGCGCGGCCAGCAGCATCAGCGTGGTGATGAGCCGTCGCCGCTCCAGCAGGTCGCCCAGCGGCACCAAAAGCAGCAGCCCCGCCGCATAAGCCACCTGCGCCAGCGTCACGATGAGTGCCGCCGACGCGTCCCGCACTTGCAGCTGCGTGGCAATGGAGTGCAGCAGCGGTTGGTTGAAGTAGTTGCTGCCCGCACACAGGCCGCAGGCCACCGCCATCAGCAAGAGCACGGGAGTACTGAGGCCGGGGGCGCTGGGTGGCGGCGCGTCTGGATGGGTGAGCGCAAGGGGCAGGGCAGAGTGGAGGGATGAAGTCATGGATGGTGGATGTGCGGCTTTGGGGGCGCATGCAACGCTCATGCCATGAACCATGGCCTGGGCCGCGACTTTCATCGGCATCCCGCTCGGTTTTCGGCGGGTGACATGCCATCTTGCGTGATGAGCGAAACAGAGAGCCAGTGTGAAACCGTGATGTATTTCGTAAAAGCAGCGTGCTGCACCATGGCGTCGCACGCGGGTTGGGTGGCTTGCCGCCAGGTGCTCGCCTATGATGACTGTGGGCCCGCCGCCTGTTGCAGCGCCGGGTACTGCACCACTTTGCGATACGTGTTTTCAACTGGAGATTGCCCATGAGCATGAAACTGTTTCGTCAGTGGGGCGCATCGCTGTGCCTCGGGTTCCTGGCCATGGTCAGTGTGGTACCGGCGTGGGCACAAGACCTTGCCGGGGCCAAGGATCACCCCGCAGTGAAACGTTTTGGTGGTAGCACCATCGTGGGCTACGAGGTGCGCAACTTCGACGCCGTGGAGTTCCAGACCTCTACGTTCAAGGAGTTTGACCTGCAGACCTACAAGCGGCGCTATGCGCAACCGCCGCTCGCGCTGGAAGGCAAGCTCACCCGCCTGTGGTATGAGGCCCCGGGCGCCACGCGGTCGCTGGAGCTGTTTCGCAACTACACCAATGACCTCATGGCCAGCGGCTTTGCGGCGCTGTACGACTCCACCCGCGACGGTGCAGCGGGCAGCTACACCAACTTTTTGGCCAACTTCAGCAGCGGCCAGCGCGACTTCATCAAGAACAACCGCAGCGAATACGTGATGTACGGCGCTGACGCGGGCACCGTGCGCACGGGTACCTTCCAGAAGGGCAGCACCACTGTGCGCCTGATCTCCATCGATTGGCCCAAGGAAGACGCCACCTACAAATCCAGGCAGGGCGCGTATATCGCCGTGGACATCCTGGAGACCAAGGCCATGGAGCAGAACATGGTGGTGGTCAGCGCGTCCGACATCAGCAAGTCCATCACCGCCAACGGCAAGGTTGCTATCTACGGCATCCTGTTCGACACCGGCAAGGCCGACGTCAAGCCAGAGTCCAAACCCTCGCTGGAGCAGATCGCCGCCTTTCTGAAGGCCGAGCCCACCGTCAAGCTGCACGTGGTGGGCCACACCGACAGCGTGGGCAGCTTCGACAGCAACCTGGCCCTGTCCAAACGCCGCGCCGATGCCGTGGCCGCCATGCTGGCCAAGGACTACGGCATTGCCGCCAACCGCCTGGTGGGCAACGGCGTGGCGTCGCTCGCACCCGTAGCCAGCAACAGCAGCGACGAAGGCAGAGCCAAGAACCGGCGCGTGGAGTTGGTGCCGCAGTGAGATGGTTGTTGCTGGTGCATTGCGGCGGCATCGACAGGTTGCCAACCGCGAGTGGTGGAGGCGTTGCGGAGTCTTACGGCTTCGGCGTGCGTGCAGATCGCCAGGCCCGCTTTTGCAACAGAAGAAGACGCCAAGAATCTTGGCCAACGCAGAGTGTGGAAGCGGGCGGGAAGCCGTGTTCCAGTGCTTTAACGCAAGTGGTCGGTATGTGTTTGCTTGTAGACCAAAATGAGAGTCTGGTGTGGGCCCTGAACAGTCATCCAGATCAAAGTTGCAAAGCCGCCGGATATAGCCCGCAACTTAATGTCATCTACATAAAATTACACGTCACGGAGCGTTCATGACAACCATCGACTACCTCACGGCCATTCTTGTCTTCGTCACGTCGATCTATTCGTATTTGACCTACAAGATGGCGAAAGCTAGCGAAGCTTCGGTTCAGGCCGTGCGCGAGCAGTCAGAGGCAATGCTTAGGCCGTACGTCAGCGTTTCTCCATACGTGAGGCCGCACACGACTGTTCTGTACCTGCGTATTGAGAATACGGGACGTACGAGCGCTGAGAATCTACAACTATCCATGGACAAGGACTTCTTTCAATTCGGGGAAGCAAAGCGACCGGATCACAACCTTCGTACGAAAGCGGCGTTCGTCGATACGATACAAAGTCTGCCGCCGGGTGGATCGCTAGTATTCGCGTTAGCTCAAGGCTTCGTCATTTTTGCTCCTGGTGCAGATGTCACCGTCGTTCCGCAGCAATTTTCCGTGACGGCCACCCACAGCTTCGCTGGGAAGCAGGTAATTGAAACCCACCGCATCGACCTCCGTCCGTATATAGGCAGCGAAGGCGAGCGCGATCCGGTTGTTGACGAACTCGAAAAGCTTCGAAAAGTCGCGGAAGAGTGGAAGTGATGCCTAATGGGTCGTCAGAAGCGGACGCGCAGCCGCATTGCGCCGTTCAATTCCAACATTGATTGACGGCTTCTTCCTGAAGCCTTCGGCCGCTCCTGGCCGCATCCTGCCGCGCAGGTTCTTATCTCAAGCTGGAGCCGTCTGGGTTCGCTGCCTCTTCGTCGCGCCGAGTTGGATAAAACACCTTTTTCGCTTCGAGTTCGTAGAACAGTTGCCCCTGGATTCCCATCGCATCAGCTTTGACTATGCGACGCGCCCAAATCGCTTCAAACGCACGGTTGAGCGATGCATCGTTGCTGCTGCGCTCATAGACCTCGTCAATGAACGCGATGTCTTGCCCGTCAGGGAAGATGAGTGCGAACTCTTCATCAGTGGCGGCAAAGATGTCGTACACGCAGTTCACTGCGCCGTCGATAACCTGAATGTTCTTCATCGAAGCTGGGAGCGATAGAAACTGGAAGTCTGCTATTGGCCGATAGCAGCCGAACTGGCGTATCAGTCGAATCGCCTTCGATTAGCGAGTGCTGCTGTTTGTTTGCTTTCCCGTGACTGCAGCGTGAATCACCTCAATTACCGGTGCGATAGCGAGGTGGACTTCACCCGGTTTCGTAGACATATTTCAACTTCCGTTTCGGAGTTGTTCGAATGCCAGCGGACTCAGTTGGTCTAGGTGACTGTGCCGACGGATTCGATTGTAAAAACCTTCGATGTAGTCAAACACATCTGAC
Organism: Acidovorax benzenivorans; assembly: GCF_028680575.1. Lineage (GTDB taxonomy): Bacteria > Pseudomonadota > Gammaproteobacteria > Burkholderiales > Burkholderiaceae_C > Acidovorax > Acidovorax benzenivorans. The sequence continues at coordinate 80,886 of NZ_JAPCKI010000022.1, forward strand.
TTGGCGTCTTGCCTGGTGGCGTAGATATGGCGTTTGATTCTCTCCTTCTTCAAGCTGCTGAAGAAGGACTCTGCTACCGCGTTGTCCCAACAGTTTCCACGTCGGCTCATGCTTGGCACCAATTGGTTGTCCTTGCACCAGCGGGCGAAGTC
>NZ_JAPCKI010000023.1 GCF_028680575.1 Acidovorax benzenivorans
GCCCGGGCGCACGGAACTCAAGCTCCGGCGGTCGGGAATCGTGGCAATCAACTTGTCGTAGGTACGCATGGGTTGGTCCGTGGTGTGAAAAACAAAAAACCCCGGAAGGGGAGCCTGCCGGGGTTCTATTAACCGGAAGGCGCGCAGCCCTCCGATACGCAATCGAGGGGCGCAACTAAGTGGCGAACGATGCCTTGATCATGTTGGTGAGAATTTTCATAAGGAAGAATTATCCTCCTCGCGGAAAAAGCTTGCAAGCGACCGCGTTGTGGCTGTCGGCTTCAGGCTGTTGCGGTCGTTCAGTGCGAGTCGCCGAATGACCGGTCGGGTTAAAAAGTGGAAATTTACCAACTCACGTAACCTGTGGTTAGAAGTGGGTACTACCGCCCGTGGACGTGCAATTGCGCGACCGCCGGAGCGACTGAATTGCCGACTAGATTTCAGTCTGCTCGGAGATTTCAAGCGCATCATCGACCTCAATGCCGAGATAGCGCACGGTTGCTACCGGCTGCCGTGCTTACGAGCCCGAGTATCGAGGGGCTTGATTTTTTGTGGTCCTTGCCAGCGCTTGAGCCCGGGAATTGGCGGGACGCCTGACTTGAGAAGTCCTGCTAACGGGAACGCACGCGACGCGGCCACCATCGCAACGTCGATGCATTTGGAAGCGACTTTTTCCGCTGCTGCTTTCGCTCCGTACATATGGCGACAAGCGCCCCTCGAGGGCGCTCTCTGTTTCAACCTTCTTACTTGGCAGGTTCAATGGCGGTAACAACCATCTTTCCCCCCTCGCTGACCACCATAAATCGGATCTTGTCACCAGCTTGCGTCTTGTCGAGCAGCGCCTTGTCCTTGGCTGTGAAAACCATGGTCATACCCGGCATCTCCAAATGCTTGATGTCACCGTGCTTGATGGTGATCTTTCCCGCATCCTTATCGATCTTGCGCACCTCTCCATCCGTCATTGAGGCGGATGCCATGGCTGAGGGTTTACCGGCTTCGGCCGAGGCCTGCGCAATCGCGGACATTGGCAAAAGAGTGGTCAACGACAGCGCAATGCTGAGCAGAAAGGTATGTGCGTTTTTCATATGAAATCCTTATTCAGTGGCTGAGAGAAATAGCTGCTTACTTCTTGACCACAGTGACCTGACCTTTCATGCCAGCGTCGTAGTGGCCCGGATAAAGGCAGGCAAACTTGACTTCACCCGCCTTTGTGAACTGCCAGATGATTTCGCCCTGCTTGCTGGGAGCAAGCGACAGCTTGCTGGGTTCGTCATGCTCCATATCCGGGAATTTCTTCATCGTTTCGTAGTGTTCCTTCAGCTCGGCCTCGGTTCCCAAGCTGAATTCGTGTTTGACCTGACCACTGTTTTTGATCACGAACTTGATGGTTTCTCCCTGTTTGACGGATATGGCAGCAGGTGTGAAGCGCATGGTGTCAGCCATGTCTACGTTGATCGTGCGGGTCACCTTGGCAGCCTTGCCGGGTTGACCTATGGCTGACTCCTCGCTTCCATGGCCATGGCCACCACTGTGGGCACCACCTGCAAAGCTGTTGAAAGACAAGGCCATCAGGGCGGAGGCTGCGATCAGGGAAAGTGTGCGTTTCATTTTTACCTTGTGTAGTGGTCAGGAACTGGGTGATCAGTGGCCGCTGTGCGGCGAGGGTTTTTTGACCTTGACGACGGTGTCCGAACTGCGCTTCTCTTTGAGGGGCATGGACTGACCGCCTTCGGCCTGGAAGCGCGCAGGCTCAGAGATCGGGCCGGTGTATTCGTACGCAACCGTGCCCACAGGGTTCTTGTACCAACCCGGGTTCTTGTAGTCTCCAGGCTTCTGGTCGCGGCGCACCTTTAAGACACTGAACATGCCCCCCATCTCGACTGATCCGAAGGGGCCTTCTCCCGTCATCATGGGAATGGTGTTATCCGGAATGGGCATCTCCATCTCCGTCATGTCTGCCATACCCCGCTCGCCCATGACCATGTAATCAGGGATCAGGTCGTTGATCTTCTTGGCAACACCCCGGTGGTCTACGCCAATCAGGGTGGGTATGTTGTGTCCCATCGCGTTCATGGTGTGGTGGCTCTTGTGGCAGTGAAATGCCCAGTCGCCTTCTTCGTCCGCGACGAATTCGATCTGGCGCATCTGGCCCACGGCCACATCGGCGGTTACCTCATAGAGACGGGTGCTCTTTGGCGTAGGACCACCATCCGTGCCTGTGACCAAAAACTCATGGCCATGCAAATGCATGGGGTGATTGGTCATGGTCAGGTTGCCGACGCGGATGCGTACCTTGTCGTTGAGCCGGACGTTCAATGAATCGATGCCAGGAAAGATGCGGCTGTTCCATGTCCACAGATTGAAGTTCAGCATTTCCGCAACCCGGGGGGTCGCGGCGCCGGGTTCAATGTCGTAGGCACTCAGCAGGAAACAGAAGTCGCGTTGCACCTCATCAATAAGAGGATGTTTGGCTTTGGGGTGGGTGATCCACAAGCCCATCATGCCCATGGCCATTTGCGTCATTTCATCGGCATGCGGGTGGTACATGAAGGTGCCAGGACGGCGTGCCACGAATTCGTAGACAAAGGTCTTGCCAGGCTGAATGGCGGGCTGGTTCAGGCCTGCCACGCCATCCATGCCATTGGGCAAGCGCTGCCCATGCCAGTGGATGCTGGTGTGCTCGGGCAGCTTGTTGGTCACGAAAATGCGAATTCGATCACCTTCCACGACTTCGATGGTGGGGCCGGGACTCTGGCCGTTGTATCCCCACAGATGGGTCTTCATACCTGGGGCCATTTCTCGCACCACCGGCTCTGCCACCAGGTGGAACTCCTTGACCCCTTGGTTCATGCGCCAGGGCAGCGTCCAGCCATTGAGCGTGACCACCGGGTTGTAGGGGCGGCCGGAGTTGGGCACTAGAGGTGCCATGGTGTCCGCGCTGGTCTGGAAAACTGGCTCAGGCAGAGCGGCCATCGCCAGACGGCTCACACTCGCTGCCGCCACGGCCCCTCCAGCAATGCCAGCAAACCGGAAAAAATCTCTTCTTGAATTCATGTTGGTTTCCTTGAGGGAATCAGTGGCCTGCACCAGTTTCGGCAGCGGATGCACCGCCGCCCGAGACGCCAGCGCTGGTGGGCTTGCCAATAAGAGAAGCCTGAAGAGCAGCGTCCGCCAGCCAGAACTGCTGTTGGGAATTGAGGGCTGCCATCACCGAGTTCACCTGATCGCGGGAGTCAGCAAGCAACTCGAAAACGCTGATCAGCATCCCGTTGTAGCGAAGCTGGTTTTCTTCGGAGATGGTTTTTCGTAGTGGGATTACTTCGTCGCGATGGTGGCGCGCGATGTCATACGCCGTGCGGTACGCGGAATAGCTCTCGCGCAAGTTCGAGCCTGCAGCGCGAGCTGTGGCCTCCAGGCGGTTGGCTGCGGCCAGGGTTTGCGCGCTCATGGAATCGCGTCGCATGCCACCCCAGTCGAAGATCGGCAGCTGCAGACTGATCTCGAAGCCGCGCCGTGTGGAGTGGGTGTTCTCGGCTGCATCGAAGACAGAGTCGCGCCGTACACCCAGTTCGATGTCCGTGAAGGTCGTGATCGCGTTCCAGCCTTGTGTGCGTGCGGCTGCGTCGTAGTCGGCCTTCGCAATCTGCAGATCCAGCCGTCCCTTGGACGCCTGGCGGCCAGCGTCCGATGGGGATAGCGGCTCCTTGGGCAGTGTAGGCAGGCGCTCAGGCAACTTGAGCTGTTGGGCTTGGTTGTCGTCCAGGCCCAGCAGCCGCACCAGCTCCTCACGGGCTGCGGTGACTTGGTGCTGAGCGGTGGCTAACTGGGTCGCTGTGTCGGCATAGAACGCTTGCTGGCGTGCACGGTCAAGCTTGTTGAAATTGCCCACTGACTGCATGCGCTTGGCCAGTTCAGCACTGGCTTGGGCGCTGGCGAAGACCTGCTCGGTGTAAGTCAGCGTCTGTTGTGCGGCGACAGCGCGGACCCAGGCCTGGCGCACCTGCGTCACTTGGTCCACCACGTCGCTACTCAAGCGTAACTGGGTCTGCTTGATTCGCTGCTCGGCAATACCTTTGCGTGTTGGCAAGGTCAGCAGATCCAGCAGGCCGAAGGACAGGAGTCGACCGATCTCCGTCTCGCTACCCAGGCGAACCCGCTCCAGGCTCAAAATGGGGTTAGCGATGCGGCTGGACTGGGCTGCTGTGGAAGCGTCCACCCAGTTTTGGGCCACGAGGGCCTGCATGGATGGGCTATTGACCAATGCAAGTTGCACAGCATCCTTTTGGCTCAGCGGTTTGGCCAGCAGGTCCGAGGCGCGCTGGCGCAAGGCATCGCGTTCGTTCTGGTCCCGGGCCAAGGTGAGCTGGCCGTCCGTGAAGTTGCTTGCTGTTGCATTGGCGCTGGATAGGTTCTGCTCCAGATTCACGCTGGCGCAGCCAGACAAGACCGCAACTGCCGCCACGACGATCACGAGTTTGGTGCGAGGCATGTGCAAGGGGCGGCTCATTGCTTGCCCCCATGGTGCGCGTCGTGGCCCTGTGCGGGCTGATCCTGCCCGGTTGTCGGTGCTGTCTGGCGCATTTCCTTTGCGTAGGTACGCCATCCTCCGATCTCGCCCGCCTTGTCATTAGCTGTCTTCCAGGGCTGGACGGATTGCTCTTTATAGGCCTCGTAGCCCGAGAGGACTGATCGGTACGAAAACTGGTAGTCCACCTTCGCGGTATCGCCCCCTGTCATTTGTGCGAATGCCAGGGATGGCGTCATTGCGGCGGCGGCCAGCCAGCGGCTTGAGCGAGGACGTGAAAGCCAGAAAATTTTCATAGATTCACCATGCGTTCTTGATGCCGGTCATTGTGTGAGCCGCTGGCTTCCAACGACATACCGGCTTCATTACATCTTTGTTATGTTCAAGAAAGCCTGCGATCTGCGAGCACACTTGCGGCCACGCGCAGTGCTGGGGAGACCGCATGAAAATTTTGGTAGTCGAGGATGAAATCAAAACGGGCGAGTACCTGCGCCAAGGGCTGCGCGAGGCGGGGTTCAATGCCGATCTGGTCCGCAACGGCGTGGATGGCCTGCACCTGGCAAAGAGCGGTGATTACGACCTGGTGATCCTGGACGTAATGCTTCCAGGGATGGACGGATGGCAGGTGCTCTCCAAACTGCGCCGTCACGGCCGGGAGATGCCCGTTCTGTTTCTCACAGCAAAGGACCAAGTGCAAGACCGGGTGAATGGCCTGGAACTCGGTGCTGATGACTATCTGATCAAACCGTTTTCCTTTGCCGAATTGCTGGCGCGCGTGCGCACTATCCTGCGACGCGGGCGGAATGGCACGGAGGTGACGGTCCTGCAGGTATCCGACCTCGAACTGGATCTTCTGCGCCGGCGCGTAAACCGCTCGGGCAAGCGCATCGACCTCACTGCCAAGGAGTTCGGACTCCTGGAGTTGCTGATGCGCCGCCAAGGGGAAATCCTACCTCGCTCCCTGATCGCATCTCAGGTGTGGGGCATGAATTTCGACAGCGACTCCAATGTGATTGAGGTGGCAATGCGAAGGCTTCGGGCCAAGATCGATGACGCCTACGATACCAAGCTGATCCAGACGGTACGGGGCATGGGATATGTGCTTGAGGCACCTCAGGAGCCTGTGTGAGAGTTGGCTACTCGCTCACAACACGACTGACGGTCTTTTTCACTTTGGCCTCATGTGTCGTGCTCGTCGGGCTGGGGACCCTCGTAGCCATCTCGATTGACCAGCATTTCGTGGAACTGGACCGGGATGCACTGCGTGACAAGATTCACCTGACACGCGAAGTGATTGGAAAAGCCCAATCGCCTGAGGATCTGCAAGTACGGCTGGACGACGTTCTGCATAGCCATGAAGGTCTATACGTCAGCGTGCTGCAGGGGGCGCAACCGCTTTACTCGACACCAAACTTCCAGTTTCCACAGGACCTGACCACCCGGACCCAAACAGCTCGCTTGGGAGTTGCGTCGTGGCAAACCAAGGACCGCGAGTACCGGGGAATGTCCGAGTCCGTGTCGTTACCGGGCACCACTGCTACACCGCTCCAGATTTGGGTCGCATTGGACATTGCACACCACAAGCATTTCATGCAAGACCTCATTTGGGTGCTCGTGGGCTATGTGGCATTGGCAACGCTAGTGGCCGGGATCCTGGGCTGGTGGGCCGCCAAGAATGGCTTGGCTCCCCTTCGCGCCATGCGGTCCCGCGCTATGGCTATTACTGCGCAGCGGCTAGACGAGCGGATGCCCACTCAAGAGTTTCCTGTAGAGATGGCAGACCTTGCTACCACTCTCAACGAAATGCTCCGCCGACTGAAGGAAGGGTTTGATCGTCTATCCGAATTTTCTTCGGACTTGGCCCATGAGCTGCGTACGCCCATTAACAACCTGATGACGCAGACGCAGGTAACGCTCAGCCAGACCCGGTCGCCAGGGGAATACCGGGACATCCTGGCCTCTAACGCCGAGGAATACCAGCGCCTGGCCAGGATGATCGCCGACATGCTGTTCCTGGCGAAGGCTGACCACGGGCTCATCCTACCCAGCTTGGAAAAAATCGCAGTTCACGATGAAGCACAGGCTCTGTTTGATTTCTATGAGGCGCTCGCCGAAGAAAAACGGGTGCAGTTAAGGCTATCTGGAGAGGCCGAGATCTCCGGCGATCGGCTGATGCTTCGGCGGGCCCTTAGCAATCTTCTATCCAATGCGATCAGATACACGCCGTCTGGCGAAGACGTAGTCGTTGACATCAAGGGGGACCTTCAAGGAACCACGGTGAATGTCCTCAACACAGGGCTGACTATCGATGAACAGATGATTCCTCGGCTGTTTGACCGTTTTTTCCGGGCCGACAAGTCACGAAAGCAACTGGATTCAGATGGAGCAGGTCTTGGGTTATCTATCACCCAGGCCATCGTTCATGCGCATCGTGGCCACATTTCGGTGACGTCAAGCCATGGCAAGACGTGCTTCTCCATGTTTTTCCCTGATGGGCTGAGCGCCGTAAAGCATGCGACACAGATGGATGACCACCGCAAAGCTCATTGACGCCCAAACCTGAAGGCCTCAATAGGCACCACCTCACGAACCGCCCAGGTGTGAACGTCAAGACCCGTTCACTTAAGCGCTTGACCTTCCCCTCGTGTTAAGTCCTATCGTTCCTACAAGGTCCCACACGATTTCGTTGCCCCCTCTTGGAGAGCACTATGAACCACGACCACACCGCAGAGCATTTGGACGCTGCAGCCTCCACCGGGTGCAGCAAAAAATTGATCGGAGCAGTGATCATGCTTGCGTTCATCGGTGTCTTCTTTCTTCTCAGAGAGCACTGGTCGCATATCGCTGGCTATTGGCCCTACCTGCTCTTGCTGGCGTGTCCCCTGATGCATCTTCTCCATGGACACGGGGGCCACAGCTCACATAAAGGCAGTTCGGGCCAAAAGTAACCCTGCTCAGGACACCCAACACATCAACCGGAGTTCCATCCATGTCGCCCCCAACATCGAACGAGCACTCCCATCACGAACATCATCATCATGATGGGCAACACGGGAACCCAGCTGCGCCGTCCGTGGGACTGAAGGATCCCGTGTGTGGGGTGGGGGTGACGGAACAGTCGCATCACTCGACAGAGCACGAAGGACATCCCTACTACTTTTGCAGCGCCAAATGCAAAGCACGCTTCATGGAAGCGCCGCAAAAATTTCTCTCTACTCCTATCAGTGAGAGCGCGCCTCAGTCCGAGCCCGAAGCGGCGCAACCGGGCACAACCTACACCTGCCCAATGCACCCAGAGGTGCAACAGGACCATCCCGGAAACTGCCCCAAATGCGGCATGGCACTGGAACCGATGCTGCCTACGCTAGATGAGGGAGAAAACGCCGAACTCGTGGAGTTTCGGCATCGCTTCTGGTGGACGTTGCCACTTACCGTGGTGGTCACCGTCCTGGCTATGGTGGGGCACCGGCTGCAGTGGTTTGAAATGGCTACCCAGAGCTGGATCGAGCTGGTGCTGACGGTTCCCATCGTGCTGTGGGCTGGCTGGCCCTTCTTTGTGCGTGGTGCCCAGTCCATCGCGAACCGCAGTCCCAACATGTGGACACTGATCAGCCTGGGCACCGGTGCCGCTTTCGTCTACAGCGTGGTCGCCACCGTGGCGCCTGGGGTATTTCCAGCCTCGTTCCAGGCCATGGGCCGCGTGGCGGTGTACTTCGAAGCTGCAGCCGTCATCATCTCGCTCACGCTGCTCGGCCAGATGCTGGAGCTCAAGGCGCGCTCGCAGACCTCGGCCGCCATCAAATCGTTGCTGGGCCTCGCTCCCAAGACAGCCCGGCGCATCGATGCCAGTGGCCAGGAGAGCGATGTCCCGTTGTCCCACGTCCATGTGGGCGATCTGCTGCGCGTGCGGCCCGGCGAGAAGGTCCCCGTGGATGGTGTGGTGGTGGAGGGCAGCAGTGCAGTGGACGAAGCCATGCTCACTGGCGAGCCGGTGCCCATCGTCAAAGGGCCTGGTGATGCAGTTATAGGTGCCACTCTCAATACCAACGGGGCACTGGTGATCCGATCTGAGCGGGTGGGCGCCGCCACCATGCTGTCCCAGATCGTGCAGATGGTTGCCCAGGCACAGCGCTCACGGGCCCCCATGCAGCGCATGGCCGACCAGGTGGCGGGCTACTTCGTGATGGCCGTGGTGGGTATCGCGTTGCTCACGCTCTTTGCGTGGGGCCTGTTTGGGCCGGAGCCTCGGTGGGTCTATGGTCTGGTCAATGCCGTGGCCGTGCTGATCATTGCGTGTCCCTGCGCGTTGGGCTTGGCAACGCCCATGTCCATCATGGTGGCCACCGGTCGGGGGGCGACCAGTGGTGTGCTGTTCAGGGACGCGGCCGCCATCGAAAATTTGCGCAAGGTAGACACGCTGATCGTGGACAAAACAGGCACGCTCACCGAAGGCAAACCCTCCTTCGAACGGGTTGTCGCCATGCCCGGTCTGTCCGAGGACGAGGTTCTGCGCCTGGCGGCCGGCCTGGACCAAGGCAGCGAGCATCCGCTGGCCGACGCCATTGTCCAGGCGGCCCGCGCCAAGGGACTAGGTCTGGACAAGCCCGAGGACTTCGAGTCCGGATCGGGCATAGGCGTACGCGGACGGGTCGCCGGGCGCCAGCTCGCCCTGGGTAACACGATTTTCATGGAGCAGGTGGGCGTTTCTGCGGATCCGCTGCTTGCGCAGGCAGAGGCCTTGCGCGCCGCAGGCGCCAGTGTGATGTACCTGGCGGCCGACGGCCAGCTTCAAGGCCTGCTGGTGGTCTCCGATGCCATCAAGACCAGCACGCCGGAAGCGCTGGCGACCTTGCATGCGGCGGGACTGCGCATTGTCATGGCCACGGGCGACGGCATGACCACCGCCAAGGCGGTGGGGGCAAAGCTGGGGATTGATGAGGTCCATGGCGAGGTAAAGCCTGCGGACAAGCTGGCCCTGGTGTCGCGGCTGCAGGCCGAAGGCCGTGTTGTTGCCATGGCGGGGGACGGGATCAACGACGCGCCCGCCCTTGCCAAGGCGGATGTGGGGATCGCGATGGGCACCGGCACCGATGTGGCGATGAACAGTGCGCAGGTCACCTTGGTCAAGGGCGATCTGCGGGGTATCTCCACAGCGCGGGAACTGTCTGAGGCTACCGTGGGAAACATGAAGCAGAACCTCATGTTTGCCTTCCTCTACAACGCGCTGGGCATACCGATTGCCGCAGGGCTGCTGTATCCCTTCACCGGATGGCTACTGTCGCCGATGATCGCGGCCTTGGCGATGAGCCTGAGCTCTGCGTCGGTGATCACCAACGCCCTACGATTGCGTAGCGGCCGATGAAGGAGACAGTAGGTCCGCTGGGCAGCAGGGTCAATTTGCCTCGTATTTGGGGACGGCGCTGGCAGAAGCTGCATAGCCGCGCAGTTCTTGATAGCGCGCTATTTGCTGTGCTGTGAGGATCGCGACCGTCCGAAGGTGGTAGTTCAGATGCGACGCGCGAAGCGCTGCTTGGGCGAGCGCAGTGCGTTCGACTGCCTGAGCCACGCTGACTTCGCTGGGCCGTCCAGTCTTGAAGAGGTGGTCCAGCTCCCTTTCGGTCTCAATTGCGGCTTTCCCAAGTCGTTGAGCGTCGGCCTTCATCTGATCCGTAAGCACCGTCGTTTCTCGTAGTTGGTCTTGCGTCAGACGCAACTTTCCGCCCAGCTCCGCGACGTGGGCGGGTCCGGGGTAGCCGTTGAGTTCAGCAGCAAGCGCGAGCGACATGCCCCTTCCAGCTCGTAAGTCTTCCATTTGTTGAGCGGAAAACGCTTTGATTTCGCGCTCTTGTTCGCCGGCATATCGCGAGGAGCCAGTTTGCGCAGCGAGCTGGGCAGGTTTGCTTGGATCAGGAGGCGTGTGGGGTTGGGCCACGACAACGGAGGCGGCGCTCACCAAAAGCAAATAAGCGAGTTGCGTTTTCATGTCGGATATTAAGGGAGTTGAGCCTAAATCATCCTTCGGTACTCACGAGATGAATATGATTACAGTCATATGAGAGCATCATCACGTCAGACCACTGAAGACTGCGTTGAACCTTCGGACTGCGCGTTTGGAGTAACACCCTCGCTGCGTCGGCTGGCGTCGGGGCAGGTGCTTTTTCGTGAGGGCGCTGCTAGCGCAGGAGTGTTTCACCTACGGTCAGGCTGTGTGCGCCTGGTTCGCAGCACCTTGACAGGAGGGCAAATCACGATGCACACAGTGCGTCAAGGCGATTTTTTTGCCGAAGCGTCATTGTTCTCCGCAAAGTACCACTGCGACGCGGTAGCACTGGAACCCTCGGAGGTGCTAGTTTTTCGCAAGGAGGAATTGATCGGTCAGCTGCGCGAGTCTCCCGAGCTGCTGTGGACATTCACAGCCGAGTTGGCAAGACGCGTACAGGGACTACGGACCAAGTTGGAGATAAAGCAGACGCGCTCCGCCGAAGAGCGGATCCTGCAATTCTTAGGACTTCACTGTGACGCTTCCGGTTTTTGGACTCAACACGGAACGCTCAAGCATCTTGCCGAGGACATCGGCCTCACCCACGAAGCGCTTTACCGGGCACTTGCTCGCCTGCAGCGCCAGGGGGCCATCTTGCGCCTAAAAGACGGGTTGAAGATTTGCCAACTGGGTGGGCTGGCACTCAGCTCCGAACAGACTAGAAGCATTGATCTGGGTTAACCACGCGCCGACGATCTTCGGTACGATCACCCTATGATTTCTGTCAGAAGCATTTTTTCGCGCCAAGGACGCTGGATAGCCAGCTTTCTGGTCGCGGCGTTGCTTCTGATGCAGTTCGCGTTGGCCGCCTATGCCTGTCCGAAGCTGGACTCCGCCGCCCATGAGGCATCAATGCAACAAGCGGGCATGGCCATGGAAGGTGTCGTTGGCATGCCCTCCATGCCCGATTGCCATGCGATGGCGGGCACCATGGATGAGCAGGACCCGCAGCTGTGCCGAGCCCATTGTGATGGCGACAGCTTGTCCTCCCCCTCGCTCCAGGGTCTCGATCTGCAGGCGATGGCGGCGCACGCCATCTGGGTTGCTTATGTGCTGCCTGTGATCCTGGACTCAGAGCGCCATATAGACCCCCGGGCTGTCTACGCGGAGCTTGACAGTCGAGCAGGGACCCCTCCCATCTATCTGACACACCAGGTCTTTCGGAATTGATCGTGCACGGCGTGTGCGCTGCCTTGCAGCGTGTGCGCAGGTCTGACTTCGTGCCCCTTCATTTCGAGGACCATCATGCCCAACATCTCCTTCGGCGCTCCATGCGGGCGCCTGACTGCGCACCTGCGCATTTCTCATATCTCCCAGCGCATCTTGGTGCCCAACCCCAGGAATATGCGCTTGGCAGCTTCGTGGCTCATGCTGGCTGGCATCGGCTTGGCTGGCAACCAGGCACACGCCCTGGGCTTTGCCGAGGCATTGACCCTGGCGGAGCAGCAAAGTCCTCGCATCGCGGCCCAGCGACTGCAGGTTGACGCTGCCAGTAGCACCCAAAAGTCGGCAGGAACACTGCCTGATCCAAAGCTCTCGGTCGGTATCGAGAACTTTCCCATCAGCGGCATGGACCGCTTCAGCCTCACACGCGAGTCTATGACGATGCAGCGCCTGGCGCTGATGCAGGAGGTGCCCAACCGGGCCAAGCGAGATGCCCAGATTGCCGGCGCCGAGGCCAAGGTGGAACGCGAGCGCGCAGCCCTGGGCGTCCAGCGTCTGCAGATCCGCCAGGAGCTGAGCCAAGCCTGGATCATGGCCCAGGCCATCGACCAGCGCGACCAGGTACTCGCCGATCTGCTGCGAGAGAACCAGCGCCTGCAGGACAGCCTTCCTGCCCGCATCGCCGGAGGCACTGCCCAGGCCGCAGACCTGCTGATGGCCAGGCAGGAGGCGCTTGCGCTGTCGGACCGCAAGGACGATCTGCAGCGGGACCGCTCCAAGGCCAGGGCGATGCTGCGGCGCTGGGTCGGCGCCCGAGCCGACGAGACGCTGCAGGGAACTCCTGGGCCGCTGAGCCGCCCTTTGGATCAGCTGCGCTCTGAGGTACACCGCCACGCGGAACTGGCGCAGTACCCGGCCATGCAGGCGATGGCCTTGGCGGAAACGCGCGAAGCCCAGGCAGAAACCAAGGGTGATTGGTCCTGGGAAGTCGCCTACAGCCGCCGCGACCGCCGCTGGGGTGACATGGTGTCCTTCCAGGTGACCTTTGACCTGCCCTGGCAACAGGAGCGGCGCCAGGGACCCCAGATCAAGGCCAAGCAGCTGGAGCTGCAGCGCCTGGAAGCCGAGCAGGAAGATGTGACCCGCAGGCACCTGCAGGAGCTGGAGGACAGCGCTTCAGAGCTGGTGGCGCTGAACAACCAGATCGAGCGGCTGCAATCGGCCGGTATCGGCCTTGCACAGGGGCGCGCTGAACTCGCGCTGGCCAACTACCAGGCTGCCAAAGGTGACTTGAGCGCCGTGCTGGCGGCTCGAGCTCAAGTGCGGGAGTCGCACTGGCGTCTCATTGAGCTGCAGGCGCAACGGGACACCGTGATTGCCCGCCTGAACAGCCTGATCGCCGACTGAAGGGAGAACAACATGACCAATACCGTTTTCAAGAAGAGCGCTGTGGCCGTAGCACTGGTGGCTGCTGGCATCGCCCTCGGCTGGACCGTCTCCCAATGGCGCACCGCGAACAACCACGCACTGGGAGCCAGTCCCGCATCGACAGAAGCAGCAAAAGCCGACCGCAAGGTGCTGTACTGGTACGACCCGATGTCGCCGACTCAGAAGTTCGACAAGCCAGGCAAGTCTCCCTACATGGACATGGCCTTGGTTCCCAAGTATGCGGATGAGGATACTCAGGAAAGCTCCGGCCTGAGCGTCTCTGCGCAGGCAGTGCAAGCCCTGGGCCTGCGTACCGCCACGGTGGAGCAACGCGACATTGGATCCGATGTGGACGTTCTGGGCACGGTCCAGCTCAATGACCGGGATGTGAGCATCGTCCAGGCGCGTTCAGCCGGGTTTGTGGAACGGGTCTATGCCAGGGCTCCGGGCGACGTGGTGACCGCAGGCGCGCCGTTGGTCGATCTACTGCTACCCGAGTGGGTGGCTGCGCAGCGCGAGTTTCTTGCGGTTCGTGCGCTAAAGGACGAGTCACTGACGGCTGCGGCGCGCCAGCGGTTGTCGTTGCTGGGCATGCCTACCTCGCTGGTCGCCCAGGTGGAGCGAACGGGCGAACCCCAGGGGCGCTACACGGTGTCCTTCCCACAAGCCGGGATGGTGGCCGAATTGATGGTGCGCCAGGGAATGACGGTTTCTGCGGGCGCCAGCCTGGTACGCGTAAACGGCCTGGCCAGCGTCTGGATCGAGGCCGCCGTTCCCGAAGCGCAAAGCGGCCCCTTGCAACTGGGCCAAAACGCTCAGGTGCGCCTGGCCGCGTTTCCGGGCGAAACCCTCAAAGCCCGGGTCGTGAGCATCCTGCCAGAGGCTAACCGCGACACCCGTACAGTGCGCGTGCGCCTGGAGCTTCCCAACCCCACCCAGCGGCTGAAGGCAGGCATGTCCGGGCAGATCGTCCTGGCTGGACGCACACAACCAGCGCTGCTGGTGCCCAGCGAAGCGGTGATCCGTACCGGCAAGCGGGCGCTGGTCTACGTGCTGGATGGCCCTGAAAAGTACCACCCCGTGCAGGTGCAGCTCGGTGCGGAAATCGATGACCGCCTCGTCGTTCAAGGCGGACTGACCGCAGGGCAACAGGTGGTCGCTTCGGCACAGTTCCTGATCGACTCGGAAGCCAGCCTGCGAGGCATCATGCCTGCACAGCCTCAAGGCAGCGGCGTACAGCAGATCAGCGAACAGGGGTCATCGACTTCTGCTGCTCCTGCGTCCAAGAGCTTTACGGTGCGAGGGGTGGTCGATGAGGTCACGCCCACCGAGCTGACCCTTACCCATGAGGCAGTGCCTGAACTGAAGTGGCCCGGCATGACCATGCCATTCAAGCTGACAAACCCGGAGCTGGCAAAGACACTCAAACCTGAGCAGCAGGTCAAGTTCACCTTCCAGCAGCAAGGCAAGGACTTCGTGATCATTGCCGTGGAAAGGATCAAGCCATGATCGCGCGTCTGATCCGCTGGTCGGTGGCGAACCGGTTCCTGGTTCTGCTGGCGACCGTGATGCTCACGGCTTGGGGCGTGTGGGGCGTGCGCAGCACCCCGGTGGACGCTCTTCCCGACTTGTCCGATGTCCAGGTCATCATCCGCACCTCCTATCCCGGTCAGGCGCCACAGATCGTGGAGAACCAGGTCACCTATCCACTGTCCACCACCATGCTGTCCGTCCCGGGCGCCAAGACGGTGCGAGGTTTCTCGTTCTTTGGCGATTCCTTCGTTTACATCCTGTTCGAGGATGGCACGGACCTGTACTGGGCGCGTTCGCGGGTACTGGAGTACATGAACCAGGTGCAGGGACGACTACCCGCCACGGCCAAATCGTCGTTGGGCCCAGATGCCACCGGGGTCGGCTGGATCTTCCAGTACGCCCTGGTAGACCGCACCGGCAAGAACGATCTGGCGCAGCTTCGAGCCTTGCAGGACTGGTTCCTGAAGTTCGAACTCAAGGGCCTGCCCAACGTCGCAGAAGTGGCATCGGTCGGTGGCATGGTCAAGCAGTACCAGGTCGTGCTCGATCCCATTAAGCTCGCAGCCCAAGGGCTGACCCAGGGGCAGGTGCGCGAGGCCATCATGGGCGCCAACCAGGAAACAGGTGGGTCGGTGCTGGAGCTGTCTGGAGCGGAATACATGGTGCGCGCCAGTGGCTACCTGAAGACGCTGGATGATTTTCGGGCCATCCCGCTGGTATCGCGCGCCGGGATTCCCGTGCGCCTGGGCGATGTGGCAACGCTACAGATCGGGCCGGAAATGCGGCGCGGTATCGCGGAACTCGACGGCGATGGTGAAGTGGCCGGCGGCGTGGTGATTCTGCGCTCTGGCAAAAATGCTCAGGAGACCATCAAAGCCGTCAAGGCAAAGCTCCGCGAGCTTCAAAGCAGCCTGCCCAAGGGCGTAGAGATCGTCACAACCTACGACCGCAGCGCGCTCATCGAGCGGGCGATCCAGAACCTCACAACCAAACTCGTAGAGGAGTTCATTGTGGTGGCTGTGGTTTGTGTCTTGTTCCTCTGGCACCTGCGTTCTGCGCTGGTCGCCATCATTTCTCTTCCGCTTGGGATCATGGCGGCGTTTCTGGTGATGCGCTACCAGGGCATCAACGCCAACATCATGTCCTTGGGCGGGATTGCAATCGCCGTGGGCGCCATGGTCGATGCAGCGGTCGTGATGATCGAGAACGCCCACAAGAAGCTGGAGGCTTGGCAGCACAAGCATCCCCACCAGCAGTTGGCCGGTGAAGAACGCTGGACAGTGATCACCGAAGCTGCCGAGGAAGTTGGGCCCGCGCTTTTCTTCTCGCTGCTCATCATCACGCTGTCGTTTGTGCCGGTTTTTACGCTAGAAGCCCAGGAAGGCCGATTGTTCGGGCCGCTGGCGTTTACCAAAACCTACGCCATGGCGGCTGCGGCGGGCCTTTCCGTCACACTGATTCCGGTCCTCATGGGCTACTGGATCCGAGGGCGCATCCCGGATGAGCAGAAGAACCCCATCACGCGGGTGCTGATCGCGGTTTACCGGCCCTGCCTGGAGTGGGTCTTGCATCGTCCCAAATCCACCTTGGCTATCGCCGTGCTGGCGCTGGCGACCACGATTTGGCCGCTCTCCCGGCTAGGCGGCGAGTTCTTGCCCAGGCTGGACGAAGGCGATCTGCTGTACATGCCTTCGGCGCTCCCGGGCCTGTCAGCACAGCGAGCGACCGAACTGCTGCAACTGAGCAACCGGATGATCAAGACGGTGCCCGAGGTCGAACGCGTCTTCGGTAAGGCTGGCCGAGCAGAGACCGCCACCGATCCGGCGCCGCTGGAAATGTTCGAGACCACGGTGAAGCTCAAGCCCAGAGACCAATGGCGTCCAGGAATGACGCCCGAGGGCCTGATCGAAGAGTTGGACAAGGCTGTCAAGATCCCCGGCCTGTCCAACATCTGGATTCCACCCATTCGCAACCGGATCGACATGCTGGCAACCGGCATCAAGAGTCCCATCGGTGTCAAGGTGACGGGCAACGACCTGCAGGTGATCGATGGAATTGCGGCACAGGTCGAGCAAGTCGCCAAAGGCATTCCAGGCGTGACTTCGTCTTTGGCGGAACGCCTGACAGGCGGGCGGTATATCGATGTCCGCATTGATCGCACGGCCGCAGGGCGCTACGGGCTGAACGTGAGCGAGATCCAGGCCGTTGTTTCCGGGGCCATCGGTGGTGAAAACGTCTCGGAAACGGTCGAGGGCCTGGCCCGCTTCCCCATCAACCTGCGCTATCCGCGTGAGTGGAGAGACTCGCCAGAACGTCTGGCCCAGTTGCCCATCTCCACCCCCATGGGGCAGCAGATCACGCTGGGCACGGTGGCAAGCATCTCCATCACCGATGGACCGCCCATGCTCAAGAGCGAGAACGCCCGCCCCTCGGGCTGGGTGTATGTCGATGTGCGGGGGCGCGACCTGGCCTCCGTGGCCAATGACCTGCGCGATGCGGTGAACCGCCAGATCAAGCTGGAGCCCGGGGTCAGCATCACGTACTCAGGTCAGTTCGAGTACCTGGAGCGGGCCAATGCCCGCCTGAAAGTGGTGGTGCCAGCCACCTTGCTGATCATCTTTGTGCTGTTGTACTTGACCTTCTCGCGCATGGGCGAGGCGGGACTGATCATGGCGACGCTTCCATTCGCGTTGACCGGGGGCATCTGGTTCCTTTACCTGATGAACTACAACCTGTCCATCGCCACCGGTGTGGGCTTTATTGCACTTGCTGGGGTCGCCGCAGAGTTCGGAGTGGTCATGCTCATCTACCTCAAGCAGGCACTCGGTGAGAGATGTCCGGAAGGTAGGCAGCCTACGCTGGAAGAGCTGCTGGACGCGATTCGGGAAGGTGCCGTACTGCGCGTGCGACCCAAGGCTATGACAGTGGCAGTCATCCTGGCGGGCTTGGTGCCCATCGTGTGGAGCAGTGGGACGGGCTCTGAGGTCATGAGCCGCATCGCTGCACCCATGCTGGGCGGTATGGTGACCGCGCCTCTGCTGTCCTTGTTCGTGATTCCTGCGGCCTATGTGCTTATGAGAAAGCCGAGAAAACGCGATCTGCTGGACACTGAGGCTTCGTGAGGCTGGCTTTGGGGGGCCCTTGGAGGGAATCAAGTTTGCAAATCGAGAGGCTGCATGGCGACGCCAGGCAATGCAGCCTCAATCGAGCTGGTCTCCATGGCCTGGGTGTCGCTCAAAGCGGCGCCACCGGGTCAGCGGCGCACCCTTGTCGCTGAAAACCCGATAAGAGCACCGTCGCCGATATCAACGGCAGCCAGTTGAGCTATCGATCAACCATGGATGCAAAAGAACCGAACACATGCCCACTCATGAAATGCGTCGTGCCTGGGGGGCGGCAGTAACGGGCTCAGGGACAACGCGCCTTGCGCTGGTCGATTCAGGAAGGCAATCTACAAAAGAATCTCAATGAGATTTTGTGGCGAGCGCCCCTCAGGACGCTCGCGGGGGCTATTTGGATGGCATGGCCGCCTGGCGGTCCACCATCATTTGCATCATCTGTTCCATCATGGCCATGCGGCGCTCCATTTGAGCGTGCATATCCATCATGCCTCCCATGCCCGGGTTTCCAGAGGCTGCAGGTGCG
Organism: Acidovorax benzenivorans; assembly: GCF_028680575.1. Taxonomy (GTDB): domain Bacteria; phylum Pseudomonadota; class Gammaproteobacteria; order Burkholderiales; family Burkholderiaceae_C; genus Acidovorax; species Acidovorax benzenivorans. Next base: position 18,336 of record NZ_JAPCKI010000023.1, read on the forward strand.
CCAGGTTTGGCCTGTGCTCCGTGCTGCATCATCCCCATGCCCATGCCACCAGAACTAACCGCACCCATCATGTCCATGCCGGATTGCATGAGCTTCATGTGCTCATCCATCAGCGCGGATCGTTCGGCGGGAGTCTTGGCCACCTGCATTTTTTTGTGCATTTCCTGCATCGCCTTCATCTGGCGATCAAAGGCGTCCGGTGCAGGCACGGCAGTAGCTGCCGGGGCGGGCTGGGTGGCAACGCCATTCTGTGTATCACCGGGGTGGTGGCCTGCGTGTTCGTCCGCAGGTTTTGGAGATTGCGCGATGGCACAGCCCGCCACGAAAAGGGTTGTCAACAGCCCAGCGACGATGTTCAGACGCATGATGGTCTCCTTGGTAGCTCAACTACAGCATGACAACGTCTGCGTTGCATCGTCTTGATTCACGTCAACAGAGGTTGCTGGCCTAGACGCACAGCAGCAACCACCAGTGGTTCGGCGCGGTAGAGAACCTATCACTGCGTCTGCTTTGTATCCCGCACGCTCAATCGCTGAGCGGACAAGCTCCATAGCGCTGTCTCCGGCTTGCCCAAGAATGCGGACCTTACGCGCGGCCACATCGATTTCTACTTCGACGCCTGCTGGCAGTTGGGCCTGAGCTATTGCTCGGCGAATGCGCTGGGCGCAACCACCGCACGTCATATCAGGAACATTGAAATGGACCATGTGAGCCTCCTTTTGTTGATTCACGTTTTGACTCTAAACCTTGCCACGATGAGAAGGTCAAGTTCGTTCGCAAAGATCAACCGGACACCAAGAGCGATTGTGGCAATCGCTTGGGCAGGCAAGGCTCTGCCGGCTCGATATTGCTTAGCGAGCTGCATGCTGAGAGGCGCTTAACGTCTTACCGAGCCGCCTGTGAAGCTTGCGACCCTGTTTGAGCTGGCGCCAAGACGCAAGCCGTGTCAGGAGCCAGCAGATTGGTGTTCTCCATCGTCATCCAAAAAAATAGCCCCCCACCCCGAACGTCGGATGAGAGGTCGGCAGCGCACTATCTGTGGCGACAGGATGAACGACTGCAATCGCTGCGAAGTCGCCGTCGGCCAATTCTTTCTTCGTAGCTGCTTAGTCAATAAGTACGCCGCCTTCTCGGAACCTGTAAGGCCCCGCAAAACTTCCCACAACGCAGGTGTGCGTCACGAGCCTCGCTCCCAGCCACGCATGTAGCTGGTAGCCAGGAGGCTCCATCACGAAGCAGTCGGGTCCATCTAGGCTCAGATCCAGCGCCACCTGATGCGCCGGACTCGGGCAAGTGGACGCAATCGTGCCTCCAAAGCGGCACTGAATGGACCGATGCAGGTGGCCGCACATCACACGCTCGACATGTCTGTACTTGAGCAGTATCTCTTCCAATGCATCGGCACCTTCCAATCCGACGGCATCCATGTGGGCAATGCCCGTGGCAAAAGGTGGGTGGTGCATGGCGATCACTGTGGGGCGACTGTCCTCTGCCAGGCGCTCATCGAGCCAGGCCAATCTCTTGTCGCACAGTTGCCCGCGCCCTTCCTCGGGGACCACCGTATCGAGCACGACTAGCCGCAGTGGCCCCAAGTCCACGGCGTACTGCAAGAACTCCGTCGCCTGCGAAAGGTAGTCGAAACGGGGGCCATCAAAGGCCTTTCGCAACGCCGTCCGCTCGTCATGGTTACCCGCCACGACGTAAATCGGCATGGTGAGTGGAGCCAGCAATTCCTTAAGCAACGCGTATTCCTCTCCTCGTCCATAGTCCACCAGATCGCCAGTGATGAGAACCAGGTCAGGTGGTGTGGCCAAGCTCACGATATGGGTCACGCACTGACGAAGCAAGCCCGCTGTATCAACCACGCCGTAAGCCAACTTGCCGCTAGCCTTGATGTGCATGTCAGAGATCTGCGCAATCAGCATAGGGCGTTCTCAGAAAAAGCGTCCACCCGCAAGCCCACAGCCTGCCCTTGCGACAGCGATGTACGGGGTGGCAACTTCAGGATGACTTCCTCACCTTCCTGCAAACGGACCTGGACACGGTGGTGGTCTCCCAGGAAGAGGCAGGAGACAACGGTGCCCTGCAAATCCGCCAGTGCAGCAGGCACCAGAACAGCGTCTTCGGGCCTAAACCGCAGGGCCCCCACAACGTTCAGCGTGCCAATGAAATCCGCCACGAACGCGTTGGCAGGGTTGAAGTAGATCTGTTTTGGAGTGCCGATCTGCGATATTCGCCCCCGATCCATCACGGCGATGCGGTCACCCAAGGCCATGGCCTCCGCCTGATCATGCGTCACGTATACGGTGGTGATGCCGAGACTGCGCAGCAGTGCATTGATGTCCGAGCGCAGCGTTTCGCGCAGACGCGCATCCAACGCGGTGAGAGGCTCATCTAGTAGCAGAACGCGGGGGCGCGGAGCGATGGCGCGGGCCAAGGCCACCCGCTGTTTTTGCCCACCTGACAACTGGTTGATCTGGCGTGTGGCCAACGGCTCGATGTGCATCATGGCCAGCATCTCCCTGACTCGGATGTCGCGCTCGGCGCTGGGCATGTTCCGCACCTTGAGTCCGTAGGCAATGTTCTCTTGTACCGTCATGTTGGGGAATAGCGCGTAGCTCTGGAACACCATGCCAACATTGCGCTGCTCGATCGGTAGGTGTGTCACATCTTCATCGTTGAAGTGCACAGATCCTGCATCGGGCGACTCCAGGCCCGCAATGATGCGCAAGGTGGTCGTCTTGCCACAGCCCGAGGGGCCAAGAAGGACCAGCGTCTCGCCGGCCTCGATCTGAAGATCGGTAGGCTCCAGCACCCGCTGCTGTTTGTAGGTTTTGGTGCTGGCGTTCAGGCGAACTCGAACGCCGTGATCCTGATGGCTCAAACTCATGGGGACACTTTCTTTGCGCCTGCGAACTGCAAGGCAATCAGGAGCGGAACAATCATCATGAAGAAAACGATCGTGTAGGCGCTGCCCACCTCGATACGCAAAGAGGCATATGCGTCAGCCAGACCCACTGGCAGCGTTTGCGTCAGCGGGGTGTGCAGCAGCAGGGTCATGTTGAACTCGCCGATCGACAGCGTCAGCACCATGAGCGCCCCCGCGAGGATGCCGGAGCGGCAGTTGGGCAGTACCACACCAAAAAAGCGTTGGTAAAACGATGCGCCAAGGCTTCGCGCACCTTCCTCCAGCGTGTGCATGTCCACCGACAACAGCACGGCAAGGACCGAACGGACCATGAACGGCAGCGTGAAAAGCACATGGCCCACCAGCACAAAAGTCCAATGCGTCCGAAACTCTCCCACGGCGCCGTAGGTGACGATGAGTGCCAGGCCGGTTGCCAGCCCAGGAAGGGCCACGGGCAGCATGAGCAGCTCCTCAATGGTCCGCGCGAGTCGCCCTTGGGTTCGAGAGAGTACATAGGCCGCAGGCACCCCCAGTACCAAGGTACAGGCCAGGCACGCAATGGCGATACCCATGGAGAGCCACAAGCTGCTTTGGTACTCCGTCCAGACCTTGGCCACCCACTTGAACGTTAGCCCGCTGGACAAGCCTACGAACTGGTTGTTGGTCAGCCCGGTGAGCACCGACAGGATCACTGGCACGATCAAGAAAGCTGCCACGCACACTGTGAACGCGAGTAGCGCCCAGAACAGAGGTGTGCGGCGCGTGCGCGCAGCGTTGGAAACCGACGTGTTTTGCGACTGCATCATGCGGCGGCGGCAACGCTGTTGCCTGTCAGGGTTCGGGCAAACGCCAGGGCAGCCCAAGTCAGCAGGCCCAGGACGAACGAGAGCGCGGCTGCCATGGCGATGTTCGCCTGCAGCGTGAATTCGGTATAGATGATCATGGGAAGTACGTCGATGCGGGTAGCCAGCGTGAAGGCAGTGCCAAAGGCACCCATCGAAGTTGCGAAACAGATGGCTCCAGCAGCCAGCAGCGCAGGTTGGAGTCCGGGAATGAGCACATCGCGCAGGATTCGCCAGTGCGAGGCTCCCAGGGACCGGGCAGCCTCTACCAACTGCGGATCCAGCTTCTCTGCCGCAGCCATGACCGTGAGGATGGTGCGGGGGATGGAGAAGTAGATGTACCCCACAAACAGACCCACCATGGAATAGGCGAACACCAGGCGTTCACCGACAAGCAGTTCTGTGACCAGTGGGATGAGGCCTTGTCGGCCTCCCAGCATGATGACCATGAACCCGATGACGACACCCGGAAATGCCAGCGGCAAGGTCAGCATTGCAGTAAGCACCTGACGACCAACGAACTCGTGGCGCGCCAGGAAAACCCCTGCAATGGCGGAGATCACCAGAGTTGTCAGCGTGACGAGAGCAGACAGCACGACGGTGGAGAACATGCTGCGCAAATAGCGTGGCTCCGTGAATGCTGCACTGTAGGCTGCCCATCCCAGCTCCCCGCTTCCCCCGATCAGAAGCAGCCGCGTCAAGGGAATCACGAAGAACACCAGAAAAACGGCCGCGCATGGAAGCATCAGCCCCAGCAGCCAGGCGCGGTCCGATTTCATCAGCCCACTTCCTTTTGGTAGCGCTCGCCAATGGCTTTGGATGCCACCGACAGCTTCTGCACATCAATCGCCTGGGCACGCTGGTATTCGGTATCCGGCAGGAAGCGTTTCTTGACGTCAGCCGACATGGCAGCTGAGAACACCGGACGCAGGTAGGCGTTGGCCCAATGGCTTTGGCCTTCGTCCGAAAGCACGAAGTCGAGCAGTTTCTTGCCCTGCTCGGGGTTGGGGCCGTTCTTGACCAAGCCCATTACATACGGCAACTGCTGCGTGCCTTCCTGCGGGATCACGAACACCGTGGGCGCTTGGTCGCCATATTGCCCGCGATAGGCGTTGAAGTCGTAGTCGATGAGGATCGGGATCTCTCCCGACAGCACCCGCGCGTACGCGGTCTGTGTTGGCACGATGGGGCTGTTGGCCTGCAACTGTTTGAAAAACTTGATGCCTGGGTCCAGGTTCTCATAGCTGCCGCCCAGTGCCAGATTGGCCGAAATCACGCCGACCTGGCCCACTGCCGCACTGCCGGGGTTGAGGTAGCCCACCAAACCTTTGTACTCAGGCTTGAGAAGATCGGCCCAGCTGCGTGGAACGGGCTTGCCACGCAGCGCCTGCGTATTCACAAAGAAGCCCAGGGTGCCGGAGTGGATCGTGAACCAGCTTCCCTCGGCGTCCTTGAGAGACGCTGGAATGTCAGCCCAGCGCTTCGGCTTGTAGGCTTCGATGACGCCAGCCGCCTTGGCTTGAGGGCCAACCTGCCCACCCAGGTATACGACGTCCGCTACAGGCTTGGCTTTTTCTGCAATCAAGGCTGCGAGCGACTGGCCGGAGTTCTTGTTGTCAGGCGGCACCTGGATGCCCAGGCGCTGATTGACCATCCGCAGCATGCCACCCCAGTCAGCCCATTCGGGCGGGCAGTTGTAGCAGATGGCCCGGGAAGGCTGGGCGAACGCTGGCAAGGCAGCACTGGCGCCAGCTGCGGCAGCAGCCAGGAAAAGATCGCGGCGATTCATCATCAGAGTTTCCTTTTGCATGAGGGAAGGGTTACGGGGTTCTTGGTCCAGGGGGCGAAGCGAAAGCTGCTTGGTGTTCCTGAGTGCGGCGCGAGGCAGTGCCTCCCAGGCGCAGTGTGTGATGCAGCAAGGCGGGACCCAGGTAGCACTCACCGTCAATCAGCTGCAGCAGAAGATCCACCGCTGCACGTCCAATCTCAGCGGTGGGCTGCACCACTGTGGTCAGCACAGGGCTCAGCAATTCCCCCATATGCACACCATCAAAGCCTGCAAGACTGATGTCGTCCGGGACACGCAACCCCAGGTCACGCAGGTCGCGGATGACCGTCATGGCCAGTTGGTCGTTGGAGCAGAAAAGCGCTGTGGGCGGCGAACGCCGATCTAGTAGGTCTTGAAGTTCTCTGCGCGTGTCGCAGGTGGTGAACGGCAACTCCAAAGGCGGGCTCCAGGGAAGGCCTGCAGCGCTCATGGCCGCTTGGTAACCCAGAAACCGCTGAAGCGATCGATCAGACTGCTGGAACTGCCCTGCAAGCATGTGTACGCGCTGGTGATCCAGAGACAGAAGGTGCTCCACCATCTTCTTGCCTGCCAGAAAATTATCGACACTGACGAAGGGGCGCGCAGCCAGAGATGGAGACGTCACTCCAGGCTGGTTGAACACCAACACATAGGGAACGCCTTCGGCATCGAGCTTGTCGAGCACCGAGCTGTGGGCCGCGTCTGCCACTGTGAGGATCAGTCCATCCACACGTTGCTGCAGCAGGCGCTCGCTGGCTCGTTCCTCTGCATCGACCTGGTATCCCGTCGCGCTCACGGCGATCACCTGTTGTTGCGACTGCGCTTGCGCCTCGATACCCTGCAGACACTCGGCGAATACCGGGTGATTGAGCGTAGGCAACATCACTCCGAGGGTGCATGTGCGGGTAGTGCGCAGGTTTCGACCCATGAGGTTGGGACGGAAACCCAGTCGCCTGGCCACGGCCAGGACGTTCGCCGAGGTTGTGCCGTGCACCGGGCCACTGGCGTTGAGCGCTCGCGATACGGTCGCCACAGAAACTCCAGCGGCAGCGGCAACCTCCTTGATGGTCGGGGCCTTCGCGAAGGCGCTGTCACCTGACGGTCTGGGGTTCGGCATGCCGTAATGCAATCGTTGTGAAAACGTTTACATCATTGGCGCCCTCCGTGACACGGCTGTGACGTCGGCTATGGGTTTCGGTGATCTACAAATGGACAGATCACTACTGGGCGCAACCTAGGCTGAAAAATCTGGACGCTAGAAACTTCGCCCTTCGAGCTTGATCCCCGGTGCCAAGTCATTCGCGCTCACTGCGGCGACGGGGAATGTCATCAAGCAGCGGCAGTCTCCTTGGAGACCGCTGCAGAGTGCTAGAGACCCGTCCTGGCAGGAGTCCGGTATGAACGGCTTGGAAGAATCGTTGCTCAAACAACTGGTGCGCAGCCGAATTCCAGGTCAGGCTTCAGAGATCGACAGATCGCTGAGGCACATAGCGGCGGGAAATCCTCTCGGTTCTGAGTCCAGCTTGGAGTGCCTCGTGGCGCGGATGGGCGCAAGAAGCGAGCGGTCCCAACTCAGATGTGCGCAAGATCGCGCAGATCGCCTCGGAGTTCGCTCCGATGCGCGACTCTCGCTTGCAAGCTGACCAGAAACTCAATTCTGCGTTGCAGCGAAAGCAGGACATGTTCAGCTTGTCGCTCTCGATCAGATACGGGTGCCAGGGTCCAAAGCAGGGGAGGGTAACTCCAAAGCGCCAACTCCGGCTGAGACGGCCAGGCAGGGTGCTCTCTGGCCGTCTGCTCATCCAGTGAAATGACGTAGTCCATGCGGGGGGAGCCTGCCGCCTTGAAAAGATCCCAACTCTTGGGTTTCAGCTGCGCGATCGGCATCCCGGCTCTATACAGCACCTCCAGCGCGATAGGACTGACCGCGTGGGCCAGCCTTCCGGGAACGCCGCAGGAAAACGCGTTCAGGTGGCCTTTGGCCACATGCCGAAGACACGCCTCTGCAAGCTGACTACGAAGTGCGTTCTCCACCGAGATAAATAGAACATTGGCAACCTGGCGCATAGGCAGACCTCTGAGTAAATCGCCGCACGCGAAGTTTCCTGACTGCAAGCGATTGGACTTTGGCACATAGGGCCAAGTCTTTCACATCTCGGAAATTTGCGTTGCGATTGACAAGCAATAGCCATACCCGATCTCCTGGCGGTCAAGGCGGAGTTGGCTACAGCAGCGCTGGGCCTCCTGACTAGATATCCATAGCACTAAGTATTTTTGGACTTCAACCGAAGTCATTGCGACTGCTGTGGACTGCACGAATGAATAGAGTGCAGACTGCGGAAAAGATTTGGGAGGAAAGGCGCACTCATTGCGTACCCTGCCTCCAAACCCTATCTGGGTACCCACTCAATCAGGAATGACCTCGAAGACGATGAACTGATTGGCTTGCGTATTTGCCGTGAAATTGTTGTCTGCCGCCAGCACGATGGTTCGGTGGCCGTTTGGCAATGTCTTTCCCCAGGTGATGGCCTCAATGTTGTCAAGCTTCACACCTTGGTAGTTGATGGGCATCTCCAGCAGCAGTTTGCGAGTCATGGGCGTATGGGTCGCCGCGCCCGCAAGGCTCGCCATGTTGGACACATTAGTCGTGCTATCGGTGATCTCGGTCAGGACAAGGCGGATGGTGTTCCCGATACCAGAAGCAAAGGCTCGCTCCACCGCGATGAACTTCTTGTTGCCAATGGCCAAGAAATCCGACAAGCCATTGTCCGGGCCGAAGGGAGCTCCGGCAGGCGCATCTACGGGAATCTTCGGTAGCTGGTAGGCGTACTGCGCATTGGCCGATCCGGTTGCTGGATCCAGGGCCGTCACGCGTACGACACTGCCAGCCTGTACGGTCGTGAGCGGTCCATCCTGGATCAGCGCGTCTTCATTGGCAACGAATACCGTGCCGTCGGGCGCCACGGTCAGGGCCTCGAAGAGCTTGTTGCTGCGTGCGCCCGTTGTGGTGGTGTCTGCGTAGTTGTAGATTGTCGGCAGCTTGAACTCTCGCACGAACTTGCCCGACGTGGTCATTTCCCGAACGAAGGGCTGGAACAACGTTGTGACCGTAGTGCCCCAGTTGCCCTCGGACGACCAGTACAAGTTGCCGTTGGGCGCTAGGCGGATGGCCTCCGGGTCCACCGTGCGCGCTGATGCGGGGAAAGAGGTTCCGTCCTCGCGCTGCATAAAGGTCTGGCGATTGACCTTGACGGTCACTGGACCAGTAGCGGCGTAGTCGATGGACAGGTTGTAAAAGCGGGGCGTGCCGCGTTCTCCGCCCCGGTCGTCCGAGATAGCCCAGTAGCTTCCGTCAGAGGCTTGATCCAGTCCCGAGATACCGCCAAGCTCCACGCCCTCGAAAAGGGTTCCAGTGGGGATGGACGCTGCCCCGACCAACTTGAGCGACGCGACGCGGGATTCACTGGCGTTGTCATCGTCATTGCCGCCGCAAGCAACCAGCGCGGCCGTCAGTGCGGCCAGAGTAAAACCGGTGGCTAAGCGGCGCCAGAAGGAGTTGAGTGCGAAGTCCATGCTGAATGTCTTTCTGCTGTAGTGAAGAAAGCACGGGAGCATGGGCGGTGACTGCGTCAAGGGCGTGACATGCCGGGCATAGAGCGACCGTCGCGACCAATATCTAGAGGGCGGCTTCAGGCTGATCTAAGTCATTCACAGTCCAGCGTCTGAACGACAGCAAGTGCCAACACCGGTCGTTAGGTGCACCCGTGCCGCACGATCGACGTGACGCATGTGGAGATTTTGTAATAGTGCGGGGGGTAAGGTGAGCCGGTTCGTTGTCGGAGGCTAGGTCCGTTGGCGATTTTCAACTACCGCATGAGCGAGTTCGCGGTTAACTCGAAGTGCTCCTGCATGTTCGACTCCGCCGCATGGCCATCTTCCCCAAAGACCAGTTGTGTCACATTGAAGCCACGGGCGGTCATCTGGGATAGCTTTCGGTAACGTGTTCTGGACAACCCCGCATAGAGGCAGGCGCGGCGCTCGCCGATGGCCAACTGCTCGACCAATCGGGCGGCCGCCTCACGCCTAGCCCCGGGGTCAGGGCTTTACCTCGAAGCCACCTTCAACGCCTCGATGTTCAGATGGGCCTCGGCCAGCAGCTTTTTTAGCTTGGCGTTCTCTGATTCGATCTCGCGCATCCTGGTAGCCTCCCTGATCAGCATGTCGCCGACCTTGGCGCGCCGCTTGTAGAAGGTGGCGTCACTGAAGCAGCCCCGCCAGCAAGGCTCCTTCACCGCCGTCCCACCATCGGCCTGCTGGAGAAATCCGATGATCTATTCGCCGGTGAATTTGCTCTTCTGCATGTCCGTTTTTCCCCTAAAGACGGGCTCAGCATACTTTCACATGGCGCGCAATATAGGGGACAAGTCAAATCGCTCCAGCCCTGGCGATGCATACAGTTTGCCTTTTCGGAGTGGCTAGACTGGAAGTGAGGCCTGCTGGCGACTCAAGCATCGGCCGTGAAACCGATGGATTTGACGATGGGGCCCCAACGCTCCAGATCGGCCTTCAAGGCTGCCGCGAGTTCTTCAGACGAAGAGGCACGGACTTCGAGGCCCATGGCGGCGAGTCCGTCCACCACTTCTTTCGCCCCAAGCGCCGTGCGGATTTCAGCGTTGGCCTGGTTGACCACTGCCGCGCTGGCCTTGCCGGGCAGGAAGAAGCCGTGCCATTCGCCGTAGACCAGCGACTTGTATCCTTGCTCAGCCAGGGTGGCAACTTGCGGGACGAACTTGCTGCGCGTGGCGCCGCTGGTCGCCAGGATGCGCAGCTTGCCGCCGGGCAGATGGGGCAGAAATTCGCCCACGGGCGCGGACACGGCGGCAATCTGTCCGCCCACCAGGTCCATGATGGCTGGCTGCGTACCACGGAAGCCGATGTGGCGAAGGTCCACCTTGCCCGCACGTCCGATCAGTACGCCGACGAAGTGGGGGACGGAACCGGGCGCGGGAGAGCCGAAGTTCGCCTGTGTCGGATTGGCATTGCACCAGGCCAGGAACTCAGGGACTGTGGTGACGGAGGCGGGAACCAGGGGGCCCACGGCAAAACCCATGTCCACCTGCACGGCCGTCGAGACTGGCGTCAGATCCACCAGCGGGTCGTAGGGCAGCTTCTTGTAGGTATGGGGGTAGATGCCGAGCATCGACATCGGCGTCACCAGCAGGGTGCTGCCATCGGCGGGCGATGCCTTCAGTGCGGAGATCGCGATTTGCCCGCCAGCACCCGGGCGGTTGTCAACGATGACCGCCTTGGCATAGGTGCCGGTAAGGCGAGCGGCGACTCGGCGGGCTTCCGTGTCGATCGTTCCGCCGGGGGCAAAGCCGGCAATGATCTTGGCGCTCTCCAGCGTGTTTGCGCGGGCCGCGAAAGGTACGGCGGTGGCGGCCAGGCCCCATGCCATCTGCGAGATGAGTTGTCGACGTGTTTGCATTGGATATGTCTCCTTGTGTTGATCTTTGAGTGGCAAGGGCTCAGCCCTTCTTGCTCTTTCTGGCGTCGGCAAGGTTCTGCTTGAAGCGGTCGGGCACGCGCTCGTCGAATCCCAGCGCCACGCGTCGGACCTCTGCCGTATCGGTGGGTTGATGCCCCACGCCCAGGGCGCTGGCGCGGGGAGCAGCAATTTCCACCACCGTTCCGGCCACGCGGCCCAGACCGGTGATCTCGCACTCGACGACATCGCCGGGGTCTACGGACCGCGAGTGGCAAGGGGTTCCCATCAGGATCACGTCGCCCGCCACCAGCGTGATGTGGCGCGCCAGATCGGCGATCACGTAGTGGGGACCCCAGATGGTTTCGTCGCCGATGTGGGCCTCCTGCACGACCAGGCCGTTCACATACGTCCGCAGGGTCTGCTCAAACAGGTTGACCCCACGCACCAGTCCGGGGCCGATGGGTAACAACGTGTCCGCACCCTTCACGCGCAGCATCGAGCCCTGGTCGGTATCGCGAAAGTTCTGCAGGCCCATGTCGAGCGCGGGGCAGAAACCCTCGATGTAATCCCACGCCTCGTCGGGCGTGACATTGCGGCAGGTCTTGCCAATCACCACTGCATATTCGCCTTCGTAGTTCAGGTACTGGCAATCGGCTGGCTTGAGGATTTGCCCGCCATGCCCGTTCAGCGACGTGGGCGGTTTGGTGAAATACGTAGGGGACTCTGTTGGCTTGCTTTTCTGGCGTGTTTCGTAGCTGCGCGAGCTGTACGAGATATGTACGGCAATGATCTTGCTGGGGTTGACGGGTGGCAGGTAGGTCAGCGTCTGGGCGTCCAGCACCCGGCCGTCGTCCAGCTGCAAGCGGCCAGCGTCAGCGCCACCCTCGATCAGGGTTCCCCAGAATGCGCTGCCGCCCACCAGAGCGCGACGGCGCTCCACCCGGGGGCCGCGCATGACAGCGGGGAGCTCAGAGATGGGAAACTCGAAATTCATGGTGCTCAATCTGTCGGAGGTGTTGAAGGGTCTCGATGCATCAGGCGGCAGCAAGCTGGCCCGCAGCGCCGGAGTTGCCCTGGCTGGCTGTCTCGGAGACATCGAACCAGACGTGGATGTTTCCGGTGCCGCGTGCGTTTTCGTAGGCTGAAAGGGGCTCGCCTTTGGCCCGGCAGGTCGCACCGCCCATGGCTCCGAGCATCTGCAGGTAGTGCGCTCCAAACGCTTCCCATGGCTTGCGACGGTAGTCGTCGTCCCAGCGCGCGAGGATCTCGTCGTGGCGCCCCTGGCGCATGAGTTCAATGGCCGCCTTGTCGCTTTCAATGTTCTCGGGACGAGACACATTGCTTTCGTGGAAGATGCGCGGGTGGTTCGGGCGCCAATCAATGCCGTTGAACTTGTGGCTCAGCGCTCCTGAGGCGAGCAGCACCACATTGAGGTCGCTGCGGCGAATGGCTTCGCCGATGTCTTCGCCCGATTGGAGGAACTGAGGCCACTCGCAGTTCTGGCAGGAGCTGACGGTCAGCACCGGGGTCTTGCTCAGTTCCAGGTGCAGGTGCTTGACCAGGTTGATCGTTGCGTACTGCTTTCCCAGTTCTGGATGGCGGATGTTGCGCACGTAACCTTTCCGTTCCCGCGAAACAGCCTCCACCTGGACGGCGAGGTCAGGGCAGCCCAGGTAGCTGTAGGGAACGCCATGCAGATACCAAGGCATTTCGTCTGAGATATAGCTACCTTCGAACTTCTCGCCCCCATCCACCAGGTGGTAACCGGTGGTGAACCAGTGCGAATCGAAGATCAGGATTGCATCTGGCTTGGCGGCCTTGATTCGTTCCCGAAGGCAGGCATAGCCCGATATCAGATCGGAGTCCGAACCCGCGCCTTGCAACACGCGAAACTCTTCGCACTGCATCAAGCCAGGGTGGTGGGAAACAATGGCAGCGCCGAGAATTTTGCCCATAGGAGTACCTTTGTGTGATTAGTCAGATGAGAGGATGGGCCGACTCAGCGGTGGCTGAAACTGGCCTTGAAGGGCTTCTTAGGCACTACGATGTCCTTGACATCGCAGAAGAACTCGAAGCTCCACTCGCCGCCTTCCCGGCCCACCCCTGAGCGCTTGATGCCGCCAAACGGCGCCGCCAGATCGCGGATGCCGAAGCTGTTGACCCAGATGAAGCCGGTGCGCACTCGCCCGGCCACGGCCACGGCGTGTCCCTGCTCGCCGTAGCAAACGCCCCCGAGGCCGTAGTCGGTGCTGTTCGCCATCTCGATGGCTTCTTCGTCGGAGCTGAATGTCTGCAGCGTGAGCACCGGCCCGAACACCTCGTTCTGCACGATCTCGTCGTCCTGACGCAGGTCGGTCAGCATGGTGGGCTGGTAGTACTGCGCGCCGAATGGATGGCGAGCACCTCCCCACAGCACGCGCGCCCCCCCGGCCACGGCCCGCTCCACAAACGCGCCGACACGTTCCAACTGCCGGGGATGAATCAGCGGCCCCACTTCTGTCGCTTCTTCGCGCGGGTCGCCAATGTTGAGCTTCTCCACATGGCCGCGCAGAGCCTCGATGTAGCGGTCGGCGATCTTCTGATGCACCAGGAAGCGGGTACCTGCGAGGCACACCTGGCCAGCGTTTCGGTACATGAGAGCCCCGGTGGCTGCAGCGCTGTCGATATCGGCGTCTTCCAGCACTATGAAGGCGCTTTTGCCGCCCAGCTCCAGACTGCAAGGCACCAAGTTGGCACCTGCGGCCCCGGCGATCCACTTGGCGGTCGGCACCGAGCCCGTGAACGAGATACGGGCAAGGCGCGGGTCGCTGACCAGCTTGGCGCCGGTCTTTGCACCGCTTCCCTGTACCACGTTGAAAACGCCGGGGGGCAGGCCCGCAGCGTGGGCGGCATCGGCCAGCAGCGAACAAGTCAAGGGTGCCCACTCTGGTGGCTTGAGCACACAGGTGTTGCCTGACGCCAGGGCAGGCCCCAGCTTCCAGGTGGACAGCATGAGCGGTGCGTTCCAAGGGGTGATGATGGCGACGACCCCCGCAGGGTCGTGACGAACCAGGTGGGTGGCTTGCTCCGTTTCCAGCGTGCGGTCTTGCAGCCCCAGCGCATGTTCTGCAAACCACTTGATGTTGAGCATGGCGCGTGGGACCACGCCGTGGCGCATGCGCGAGAGGAGAACCCCCGCGTCGTTGCTTTCCAACTGGCACAAGGCGTCTGCGCGCTTGCCGATTTCTTCAGCAAACCGGTCCAGATAGGGCTTGCGGCCCTTGGCGCCCAACGTTGCCCAGGCTGGAAATGCACGTTGCGCTGCCTGGATCGCTTGGGCCACATGCTCGGCAAGTCCTTCCGACACGTGGCCCAGCACGTGCTGGTCAATCGGGCAATGCAGCTCGAAGGTTTCGGTGGAACCTATTCTTTGGCCATCGATGTAGTGGTCTGGTGACACGGGGATGCCGGCCACGATCAGGGGTGCGCTATTCATTGGGATTCCCATCCGGGTTGGAAAAAAGAGAAGACGATCAGGGCAGCAACTTGCCGGGGTTGAGCAAGCCATGCGGATCGAGCGCGCTCTTGATGCGGCGCATCAGGTCGAGCTCCACCGGTGACTTGTAGCGAGCCGACTCGTCGCGCCGGAGCACGCCCAACCCGTGCTCCGCAGAGATGGAGCCGCCACGCGCATGCACGGCGTCGTGAACCAATCGATTCATCGCCGACTCAAGGGCCAGAAAATCGGCGGGGGAGTCGCCTTCGGCAGGAGACAGGTTGTAGTGCAGGTTTCCGTCGCCCAAATGGCCAAAGACAACAAGGCGGACCCCACTGGACTGCGCCCGGATGGCCGCATCCGTTGACTCGATGAATTCAGCAATGCGCGACGCAGGCAATGCAATGTCATGCTTAATGGTTTTGCCTTCAGCGCCTTGTGCCTCGGAGATGTTCTCGCGCAACGCCCACAGGGCCTGCAACTGCGACAAGCTGGAAGACAGCGCTGCGTCCGTGATCAGGGACTGGTCGAACGCAGCCTCCAGCAGCGACTCCATGCTGGATGTGGCCTGCGCGTCATCCAGCTCCCCTGAAAGCTCCATCAGCACGTACCACGGACTGCGTTCTTCGAACGGAATACGGCTTCCCGGAACATGCTTCTCGACCAGTTGAAGGCTGGTGCCGCTCATCAACTCGAAAGCGGTGAGCATGGCACCCAAGCGTGCCTGCGCAAAGGTCAGCAGCTCGACCGCTTGTGCGGGTGCAGGCACCGCCACGCATGCAACAACCTGGGACCTGGGCTGGGGGAAGAGCTTCAGGGTCGCTCCGGTGATGATGCCGAGCGTGCCTTCGCTACCGATGTACAGGTCGCGCAGGTCATAGCCAGTGTTGTCCTTGCGCAGGCCTCGCAGACCGTCCCACAGCTCACCCTCCGCGGTCACCACCTCCAGCCCCAGGCAAAGCTCGCGCGCGTTGCCGTAGCGGAGCACCTGCACGCCCCCTGCGTTGCTGGCCAGGTTGCCGCCGATCGTGCAGCTCCCCTCGGCGGCCAGGCTCAGCGGGAACATCCGGCCTTGTGCCTGTGCGGCCTCCTGGAGCGCCAGCAGCGTGACGCCCGCATCGACGGTGATGGTGTTGTTCTGGAGATCGACGGAGCGGACGCTCTGGAGCCGGGAGAGCGACAGAACGACGGAGCGGCCCGAAGCGTCGGGCGTAGCCCCTCCGGACAATCCGGTGTTACCCCCTTGGGGTACCACCGGAATGCACCGCTCATGGCACCACCGCATGACGTGCGCTGCGTCCTGGGGGCCGTCGGGTTGCACTACGGCCAACGCAGTTCCCGTCCATTTGCCACGCCAGTCCGTGAGGAACGGCGCCATCTCTTCAGCCTCCGTGAAGAGGCGTCCGGAAAATGCGGCCCGCAGAGCGGCGTGCAGCTCAGTAGCCATTGCGCACCTCGGGGCTGGTAGGCACAAGGTCGTTGCGATAGCGTTGCAGCAAGGCCCGGGCGGCCTGCGAAAGCAGCGTCGTATCAACTCCGATGGCGACAAACTGTGCACCGACCGAGGTGTAGTGGCGCGCCAAGGCCTCATCGGTGCACAGGATGCCAGCGGCCTTGCCGTGCGAGCGGACGGTCTGGATGGCCTTCTCGATAGCGGCCTTGACCTCGGGGTGCGATGGCTGCCCAAGATAGCCCATGGAAGCGGACAGATCGGCAGGGCCGATGAACACGCCGTCCACCCCTTCGACCTGCGCAATGGCATCCAGCTGCACGAGGGCATCCGCCGTCTCGACCTGGACCAGCAGGCAGATCCGGTCATTGGCCTCGTGCAGATAGTTGGGATAACGGCTCCAGCGGGAGGACCGGGCCAGGCCGCTGCCCACACCGCGAATGCCCTGCGGCGGATAGCGCATGGCAGATGCCAGCGCGCTTGCGGCTTCTGCGGTCTCCACCATCGGGACCAGCAGGGTGCGTGCGCCGATCTCCAGCACTTGTTTGATGAGCGCGGGACCGCCGTGCGGAATGCGCACCACCGCTTCCGTGTCGTAGGGCTCCGCCGCCTGAAGTGCGCCCAGCATGGAACGCAGGTCGTTCGGGCCGTGCTCTCCGTCGATCAGCAGCCAGTCGTAACCGAGCCCTGCGCACACCTCCGTCGCATAGGGGTCTGCGAGACCGAGCCACAGGCCTGCAAGCTGGCGACTCGCCTGGAGCGCGTCCTTGAACGTATTGCGTGGCGTCTGGGTCATAAAAACCTCGCAGAGATCGAGCCCAGGGAACCGTAGTCCGCGTGGAACACATCGCCCACGGCACACGCGACAGGTCTCGTGAAAGAGCCACCCAGGACGATTTCACCGGCTGCGAGCGATTGCCCATAGGGCGCGAGCCGGTTGGCCAGCCATGCGACACCGTTGGCGGGGTGGTTGAGCACGGCCGCCCCGAGGCCAGACTCTTCAATCACTCCGTTCTTAAACAACAGGGCGCCGGCCCAACGCCAGTCCACTTCGTTCGGGCGCATGGGGCGGCCACCCAGGATGATTGCGCCATTGGCTGCGTTGTCCGCAATCGTGTCCAGCACCTTGCGCGGCGCGCGCGTGTGCCGGTCGAATTGCTCGATGCGCGCATCAATGAGCTCCAGCGCCGGGACAACATAGTCGGTCGCGTTGAGAACATCGAACATGGTGATGCCCGGCCCTTTGAGGGGTTTGGACAGGATGAACGCGAATTCCACCTCCAAGCGAGGCAGGATGAAGCGGTCAGTACGAATCTCCGATCCGTCAGCGATCAGCATGTCGTCAAGCAGAGTCCCATAGTCAGGCTCCGTGATCTGGGACGAGATCTGCATGGCCCGGGAGGTCAACCCGATCTTGTGGCCAATGACTTTGCGGCCGTCCTGTTTGCACAGTGCCATCCAGGCGCTCTGGATGGCATAGCTGTCTTCGATATCCATGGTGGGTTGAAGACGCGAGAAGTGTTCAAGCTGGATGCGCGTACGCTGAGACTCGTGCAGCTGACGCGCCAGCGCGGTATGCAATGCGGGGCTGAGATTCACGGTATGGGCCTGGTCGGTGCTGATGGCAGGCCCGGAGTATCTGGCTGCGAATTGCGATTGACAATCGACAAATAATGGTGAATTAATAAGTAAAAATGGCTAATTGATTTGACCTGGTGCAAGGCGCAAGCTGCAAAATTCACGCATGGCTCTCACGCGGTTCACCCTCAGGCAGTTCGAAGCCTTCTCAAGCGTTGCTGAAATGCGCAGCTTTGCAGCTGCGAGCGAACAGATGGGGTTGTCTTCATCAGCAGTCAGTCAACTCGTTGCTGAGCTCGAGTCCACCATTGGTTTTCGCGTGTTTGATCGCAATACAAGACGTGTAGAGCTGTCCAGTGCTGGTAGAGACTTTCTCGGCTCGGTCAAATCAGTGCTGAGACACGTTCACATGGCCGAATCAGCGGCTTCTGACGTCAGAAACAGAGCCTCCGGCGTCGTGCGTATCGGCGCGCCCCTGGTGCTCGCGGGGGCCATTCTTCCTGCCGCAATCAAAGCCTTCTGCGAGACCCGTCCGAAGGTCGTCATTCGTGTCAGGGATACCCCTGTTGATGACCTTTTGGATCGCGTCGCCAGCGGTGATTTGGACTTGGCTGTGGGGCCGGATCGCAGCGGCATCGAACACGTTGAGACCATTCCCGTCTTTGACAGTCCGTGGGTACTGTGGTGCTCGCCTGCGCATCCTTTGGCGCAGCGCAAGTCCCTGAAATGGGCTGATTTGCGCAATGCTCACATCGTTGCTGCGGGGCGAGACCATGAGCGAAGCGTTGCGCAAATGCGCCTTAATGCCCCTGAAGGCTCGCGAGTGCTTCCAGTGGACGTGGTTGACAACGTCTCCACCGCCCTAGGCATTGCAGCCCAAGGTCTGGCGGCGACGTTGGCTCCGGCCTACATCTCCGTCATGGCAATGCCGTTGGGCCTGGTCATGCGGCGAGTCAAAGACCCGGAAGCGATTCGGCAGGTCTGCATTTATCGGTCCACGGTGCGCGCCGCCCCTCCGGCGGCGGAAGCGTTTGCCGAGTTTCTCAAGGAGTGGCTTCAGCAGTGGCAAGTCGATCAAGTTCGGCGGACACGGGCTCCACGGGCAACTGCGCGATAACCTGTCCGGTCCCTGAGGCCACAAATATGGCGTGACTAGGTTTGCGTGCGCCTTGTAGTTCCCCCAGCCCAGAGCACCCAGAAGCATCGCCGTGTCGTGCATCCATCCCTCGTCAGTGCAAGCTTTGGCATAGCTCGGGAGCATCGCCGTGAACTCCGCCCAGCGGCCCGCCTGCCACAGCTCCAAGGTACGCAAGTCGCACTGCCGATTGAATTCGTCGCTGATCTCGTAAGGCCGGTTTAGAACGTCCTGGTTGTCGTGAATCCGATGGGATAGCGAGCCGCTGGCGATCAATGCGCCATGGTTTCCTGCCACGCAATGGCCTGCGCCAACACTTCGTAGAGCACCTCGTGGATGTCGTCATGGTTGGCGTGCGATGTCAGAACGAGCGAGGCCTGGTTCAGGTCAAATGCGGCCTGCGGCGGGTTCACCTGTACCGACGCCATCGGACGGATCTCGCTTTCAGGCAGCTTCTTGCCGCCAAATATCACGCCCCAGATCTTGATGTCCTTGATGTGCGCGGGCTTGACGGCCAACGGGTTCTCTTCGAGCACCGTGAAGTCGGCCATCTTACCGGCCTCGATGCTGCCGACAATGTCTTCCATGCCAATCATGCGTGCCGCATCCAGCGTGACCATGCGCAAGGCCTGCTGGGCCGTGACGCGTTCCTCGGCTGCCATCACCTTTCCGCTTTGCCCGAAACGGTTGACGGCGACCCACATAGAGGTCAGAGGCAGCGGTGCGGCCACCGGCGTATCGTGGTGCAAACCGACCTTCATGCCGGCGTTGAGCATGGTGCGCAGGGGTGAGCTGCTGTGCGAGCGGTCGGTGCCGAAGTGTGGCGCATTGAACTCACCGCGCAGGTAGGGATACCAGCCGTTGACGCTGGCCTGTGCGCCCAGTGCGCCCAATTTTTCCGCCTCGGTCTGACCGAGGATGCCCACGTGTTCAACCGTGAAGCGGTGGTCAAAGCGCGGGTGCTCGGCCTGCAGCTTGGCCAACGTGTCCGCGACTGCTTTCTGGCTGTCCTGCCCGTTGGAGTGCACATGGATGCGAAAGCCTGCGTTCCACCAGGGCTCCATGTCGGCGGCGAGGCGCTCGGGTGGCGTCAGCCAGATGCCCTTGTGCCCGTCGACATAGCCCGGACTGCCAATCTGCATGCCCAGTGCAACGAAGGAGTCGTCGCTGAAGAACTTGGCGCCGCTGTAGCGGAACTTGTTGGTGTTGGACTTTTGCAGATCGCGGACATAGTCGATGTAGTTCGGCAAGGCCGCATAGGTGGCTGCGTTGATGACGGCATTGGTGCGCAAGGCCACATTGGGCCGTTGCAGGAATTCGGCCACCTTGCCTTCTTCGAGCTTGCGGTTGACGATGCCCCAGGCCAGGTCACCGTAGGAGGTGATGCCGCCACGGCGCATCAGGTCCGCCCCGCTTTGCAGCAAGGGCCCCAGGTTCTCCGGTGAAAGCATGGCACCAACGAGCGGCAGAAGGATGGGCAAGCTGGCGTTGTTGCCGATGAAGATTCCGGTGAAATCGCCATTGGCATCCAGTTCGACACCCGGCACCTTCTTGAAGGCTTCCGTGAGCTTGGCGCGCTGGAGCATGGCCGTGTTCAGGTAGCCGTTGTGCTCGGAAGCGTCCCAGACATAGATCGGCCGTGTGGTCGAAATTGCATCCAACTGTGCCTTGTCAAGGTGGCCGCCACTGGCCACGGCGTCGTAGCCCCAGGCCACCAGCACGTCGTTGGGATTCTTCATGTTGCGGTCGTATTCACGCAGGCGCTCGATCACCGCTTCCTTGGTCTTGAGCCCCTTCTTCGCCGGGCCATAGGGCATGACGGTGTCGTAATACGCGACATTGGGCAGCGAAGCGACGATGGCCATGGGCAGCACGTGCTGATGCGGATCGACGAAACCCGGCACCAGGACCTTGCCTTCAAAGCTGCGGTCGATCATGGTGGCGTGGCGATCAGTCCAGGGCTTGAGGTCCTCCAGCGTGCGGCCGACTGACACGATGCGCTCTCCCTGCACGGCCACGGCTGTACCTTCCGGCCAGCCGGGATTCATGGTGATGATCTTCTTGGCGGTGTACACCGTCACGGGTGCATCGGAGCCGCCCGGAACCTGGGCGCTGCCCATGGCGGCGCAGAGCGCGAGTGTTGCCGCGGAAATAAGTTGTTTTGTCTTCATTGGATGTCTCCTCTTATCATTTTTTATCGGGAACAGATTTGGAACGGGTGCGTTTCAGTGGGGGGGGGAAGATGTCTCTTTCTCAGGCTGTTGTCGTGAAGCGGCGCATGATGTTGGCGAACAGCAATCCACCCACGTACATCAGCACCCCATAGAGCACGCCTGGCACGGCCATGGCGTCCTGTTTGAGCACCGTGGTGGCAATCACCAAGGCCAGTGCGGCGTTTTGGATGGCGGTCTCGATGCCCAAAGTCACCGACTGGCGACGCGACAAACGTGCCAGCCAGGCAACGATGAATCCAATGGCCAGCATGGTCAGGTTCAGACCCAGGGCAAATGGCGCCAGGGTGGTGAAGTTGTCGCGCAACAAGGGCCAGTTCTTGATGATCGCCAGGACCAGAATGATCAGGAAAAGAACCGTCGCAATGCGGGTCGCCACGGGCTCACGGCGTTGCGTTGCGGCAGGCCACAGGTGGCGCAGCAGCATGCCTACGCCCACCGGCAAGGCGAGCATCATGAAGACCTGTCCCATCATCATGCGCACGGGCACCTCCACCGTCTGTTGCGTACCCATGAAATGGCCCAGCGACCAGGCCACGATGAAGGGCAGCGTGAAGATGGTCAGCACACTGGCCACGGCGGTAAAGCTCACGGCCAGCGCCACGTCACCGCGCGCAATGTAGGTCAGGATGTTCGAGGTCGCACCAGTTGGGCACGAGGCCACAATCATGAAACCGACCGCAAACGCACCGGTGATGCCGAAGGTCTGCACCATCAGGTAGCACACCAGCGGCAGCAACACGAAGTGGCAGCCCACGCCAACCAGCAGGGCGCGCGGCTGCGCCACGATGCGCCGGAAATCGGCCGGGGTAAGCCCCAGCCCGAGTGAAAGCATGATGAATGCCAGACTGGCCGGCAAGAAAATGGTAGAAACAATATCGCTTTGCATGGGGGTATCTCCTAAATAGTTATTGGTTTGTTAATCAAGTGAACTTCAAATTGAGTCCGGGAGGCGGTCAAAAAATCTTTCCCTGGTTCAAGATGTGCTTTGGATCGAGCGCCTGCTTCAGCGTGCGCATCAATGCGATTTCATTGGGGTTGCGGCTGATGGGCAACCAGGGCTTTTTCTCCAGGCCGATGCCATGTTCGGCCGACACCGAACCGGAAAACGCCCGAAGGCCCTCATAGACCAGGGCTTCAATCCGGGGCCGCAGAGCCAGGTAGTCCGGTGCGGGAACCTGGACGATCACGTGCAGATTGCCGTCGCCCAAATGCCCGAACACCCACAGCCGGTGTTCACCAATCTCCTGCGGCAGGGCCGCGCGTAGCCTGGCGACAAAGGCCTCCATTTCCACGATCGGCAAGGACACATCGAAGACCACCGGCGCGCCACCCACGGTGACTTGCATGACATCGTCGCGCAGCGCCCAGAACGCCTGCACATCGGCATCGGAGTGCGCGATGGCGGCGTCCGCGATCAGGCCGTGTTCCAGGGCCGTTTCCAGCGCCGCATTGAAACGCTGGCTGTCGGCTTCACGGTCTGCGCCCAGGCTTTCGACCAGCACGTAGTACGGAAAGCCTGCGTCAATAGGCGGCTGGCCCTTGGCCGGCGGAGTGCTGACCAGCTGGTAGAAAGACTGCCACATCACCTCGAAGGCCGACAGCGCGCCGCCCAAGGATCGGTCCATGTGCTTGAGCAGATTTGCCACCGCATCGAAACTCTCGACCGCGACCAGCGCCGCCTGGTGGCTTTGCGGTTTTTCACGCAGCCGCAGCACCAGCCGCGTAATGACACCCAAGGTGCCTTCCGAGCCGATGAACAGCTGCTTCAGGTCATAGCCGGTGTTGTTCTTGATCAGCCGGTTCATGGACGACACCACCGTGCCGTCGGCCAGCACGGCCTCCAGGCCCAGCACCATATCGCGCATCATTCCGTAGCGGATCACCCGGTTGCCGCCGGCATTGGTCGCGGCATTGCCCCCCAGCGTGGCCGAGCCGCGGGCCCCCAGGTCCAGCGGGAAGATCAGGTCATGGGCATCCACGGCCTCTTGCAGCGCTTGCAGCACCACACCCGCCTGCACCGTTGCCGTGCGCTGACGGACATCGATGTCTTCAATGCGGCGCATGGACTCCAGGGAAAGAATGACCTCTGCCGTGGATGCATCGGCACCGTGCACCAGGCCGGTCAGCCCGCCCTGCGTCACCACGCCAATGCCCTGCGCATGGCACCAGGCCAGCACCGTGGAAACCTCCTCGGTGGTGGACGGCCGCACCATGGCCTGTGCCGTCAGCGTGTCCGCACGGTGAGCGCCTGCGCTGCGCGTGGCCAGCGTCGTGGCGTCCAACACCGCGGTTTCGTCCACCAGCGCACGAAGAGATTCGACAATGTTCATACCGTCTCCTTGTGCGCCCGCTCAGGCCGCTTGAATGGTTTGCTCAACCGGGGCTGCCAGCAGTTCAGCCCGCTCGGCGGCGGCCTTCTGGGCAGCCGCCTCGCGCACATGGCCATAGCCGCGTATCGTTTGCGGCAAGGCAGCCAGCTTGAGCACTAGATCCAGCGGACGCTTGCCGGGCTGGGCCAGCAGGTCTTCGATGTCATGTTCGAATTCATCCAGAAGCCGGTGCGCCAGCTGGCGTTCGGCGTTGTTGCGAAACGGGTCCAACCATGATCCGCGCAGGCCGCGCAACGTGTTCATCAGTTTGAATACGCTCATCACCCAGGGGCCGAGCTCGGTCTTGCGCACCTTGCCCGTGACGGCGTCCTTCCGGGCGAAAGGCCAGGCTCCCAGATGGAAGTGGAGCTTGAAGTCACCTTCGAAGGTGCTTTGTAGCTGTTGCGCGAAGGCGTCCGAGGTGTAGAGCCGCGCCACCTCCCACTCGTCCTTGATGGCCAGCAGCTTGAAATAGCTGATCGCCACCGTCTGGGCCAAGCGCCCGTGAGCCTTCAAACGCGAGTCCAGCGCGGCCACCCGCTCGACCAGGCTGCGGTAGCGTTGGGCGTAGGCGACGCCGTCGTATTCGGCCAAAAACTTGGCATGGCGCGCGGTCAACTGCGCTAGTGTTTCGCGCTCCCGTGGCACGAACTTCACCACCGCAGTCGGGGTAGCCTGGTCGCGCACGGAGGCCAGGTCGGTGGCGGCGCGGCGGCCCCACAGGAACGCATTGCGGTTGAATTCCACCTGCGTGCCGTTGAGTTCAATGGCCCGGTCCAGCGCGGCCAGCGAGACCGGAATCCAGCCGCGCTGCCAGGCCGCGCCCAGCATGAACATATTGGCCGCCACGCTGTCGCCCAGCAGGGCCTTGGCCAGCTCGATGCCATTGGCCGCAAACACCGCGTCGCCACAGGCCGCCTGGATGTTTTTCAGCATGGCGTCGCCGTCCACCGACCAATCCGGGTTGCGCGAGAAATCCGAGGTTGGAATCACATCGGTGCAGACCACGGCGCGGGTGCGACCGCTCTGCATGCGGGACAAGGCTTCGTCACCGGCGGAAACGATCAGGTCGCAGCCGATCACGGTGTCGGCCTGGCCCGGTGCGATGCGCGTGGCGTGCAACTGGCTGGCGTCGGCCGCGATGTGCACGTGCGAGAGCACGGCACCGTATTTTTGCGACAGGCCGGTGATATCCAGGATCGAGCAGGCCAGGCCGTCGATGTGCGCGGCCATGCCCAGGATTTGCCCGATGGTGACCACGCCGGTGCCGCCGATGCCCGCCACCAGCACCGACATGCTGCGCGTGGGGCGTTGCACATCTGGCATGGGTGGCACGGGCAGGGCCGGCTGCGTGCCTGCGCCAGCCTTGACCGGCTTGCGCAGGGTGCCGCCGTGCACCGTGACGAAGCTGGGGCAAAAACCTTCCACGCAGGTGTAGTCCTTGTTGCAGCTGCTCTGGTTGATCTGGCGCTTGCGGCCCAGCGGTGTTTCCAGCGGTTCGATGGACAGGCAGTTGGAGGCCGTGCTGCAATCGCCGCAGCCTTCACACACCGCGGCGTTGATGAAGGAGCGCTTGGCCGGGTCGGCCCATTTGCCGCGCTTGCGCAGGCGGCGGCGTTCCGTGGCGCAAGGCTGTTCGTAGATCATCACGGTCACACCCTGGACCGTGCGCAGGTGCAGTTGCACCGCCTCCAGGTTGTCGCGGTGGTGCACCGAGACCTGGGGGCCAAACTGGCTGCCCTGGTATTTTTCAGGCTCGTCGCTGACCAGCGCAATTTCGCGCACGCCTTCGGCCAGCAGCTCGGCAATGGTCTGCGGAATGCCCAGGTCGCCGTCGATGGGCTGGCCCCCGGTCATCGACACAAAGCCATTGACCAGCAGCTTGTAGGTCATGTTGACCTTGCCGGCAATAGCCTGGCGGATGGCGAGGAAGCCGCTGTGGAAATAGGTGCCGTCGCCCATGTTGGCGAACACATGCGATTCGTCGGTGAAGGGCGACTGGCCCAGCCACATCACGCCTTCACCGCCCATCTGCGACACGGTGCCGGTCTTCTTGGGGTCGAGCAGCATGGCAATGGTGTGGCAGCCGATGCCGGCCAGCGCGCGCGAGCCGTCCACCACCTTGGTGGATCGGTTGTGCGGGCAGCCCGAACAGAAGCTGGCATTGCGTTGCGGCTGCGGCGGCTTCGGGCCGGGCAGGGTGATGGGCGCCAGACCGCAGGCCGGGTCCAGCTGGCGCAGCAGATCGGTCAGCACCTTGGCCACGATCAGCGGCGAAATCTCGGCGTTGTTGGGGAACACGCGCGCCGCCGTGCCGCCATAGGTGGGAGCGCCCGCGCTCTTGCCGATGACCTTTGGCGCGATTGGCAACCCCAGGTCGTAGAGGATGGACTTGATCTGGTCTTCGAGCAGGGGGCGCTTTTCTTCCACCACCACCAGCATCGCGGCGTCCTGTGCCGCTTCGCGGACGAACTCCGGGTCCAGCGGCCACAGCATGCCGACCTTGGCAATGCGTATGCCCATGGCGGCCAGTTGCGCGTCGTCCCAGCCCAGTTCCATGACGGCCTGCAACACATCTTGGTAGGCCTTGCCCGCCGCCACAATGGCCAGGCGCGGCTGGGCCGCAGCGTGCGTAACGCGGTTCAGGCCGTTGGCCCGTGCGTAGGCCATCACGGCGGCGAGCTTGTGGTTGTAGAGCCGGTCTTCGCCGATCAGGGGCATGTCGAAGGTGCGGATATTCAGGCTGGGTGCGCCAAACGGGTTGGGAGCCGGAAGCGACGGCACGGGCGGCAGGGTGATGGGCGGCCAATCGGGCGCCACGCGGATGGTGCCGCCGCCTTCGACCACATCGGTCACCACCTTCATGCCGACCCAACAGCCCGAAAAACGGGACATGGCAATGCCGTGCAGCCCGAAGTCCAGCAGTTCCTGGGTGTTCGACGGGTACAGCACCGGCATGCCGGTGGCTATGAACAGCTGGTCGGAGAAATTGGCGATGGTGGAGGACTTGGCGCCGTGGTCATCCCCGGCCAGGGCAATCACACCGCCCAGCGGCGAGGTGCCTGCGGTGTTTGCGTGGCGCAGCGCATCGACGCTGCGGTCCACCCCCGGACCCTTGCCGTACCAGATGCCAAAAACCCCGTCCACCCGCGCACCGGGGAAGTTGCCCACGTGCTGGGAGCCCCAGATGGCGGTGGCCGCCAGGTCCTCGTTCATGCCGGGCTGAAAGACGATGTTGTGTTCCTTCAACACGGCCTTGGCCTGCCATAGGTCCATGTCGTAGCGGCCTAGCGGGGAGCCGCGGTAGCCCGAGATGTAGCCGCCGGTGTTCTTGCCCTCGGCCGCGTCGCGCATGCGCTGCTGGATCGGCAGGCGCGCCAGGGCCTGGGTGCCCGATACAAAGATCCGGCCCTGCTGCTTGCGGTACTTATCGTCCAACTTCACGTCCGGGTTTGCCAGGGGCGTGTTGCTCGGCGCCGTTTCGGCGAGGGTTTGCTGCATGCCTTGTCTCCGTCTTTGTTATGGGTTACACGTTCCAAGAAATATCTCTGGTTCAACAAGGACGCTCAAGGTGCGCGCAGGACAGACGGTGTCCATTTCGGACAAAATGCGGCCTGCACCTGCGCCAGAAATTTGTGCAGGCCCCAGGTGTTGGAGGCAAAGAGAAAAAATGCGGACTGAAACTGCAGCTCACCCACGTGCACGTGCGCGCACCGGCAATGCCAATGCACACGCCGCTGCGTCCGAGTCGCACGTCTACTCCCCGGCCAAGCTCTACGCAGTGGTGCTGGCCATGCACGAATTCGGCGTCGCAGCGGCGGATGTGCTGGCGGATACGGGGCTGCGAGTCGATGACCTGACCAACCCGGATACGCTGACCTCGTCGGCACAGTACCTGACCGCCACGCGCCATGCCGCACGCTTACGTCCCGATACTGCGGCCGGCCTGCGTGCCGGGCAGCATCTGCATGCGTCCAGCATCGGCATGTTCGGCTACGCACTGCTCTGCGCTGTGTCGCTGCGCCATGCGTTTGACACCGGCGTGCGTTACCACCAGCTTGCCAACGCCACCATGCAGGTCGACTGGGTGCAGCAGGGCGCCGACGTCGTCTGGCAGTTCTCCAAAAACAGCAAGGTTGCGCTGGACCGCCTGAGCGCCGAGCACTACCGCTTTCTGGTGGATCTGCAGCTGGCCTGCCAGGTCACGATCACGCGCGACATCATGGGCGACTGGTGCGTCCCGGCACGGGTCCGGATGGAAGGTCCAGCCCCGTCGTATGTGCAGGAGATGGCCGCGGTGTTCAACTGCCCGGTGGAGTTTGACCAGGGGGTTAATGAGCTGCACTACCCGGCTGCCTGGCTGACGCTGGCACCGCCACTGGCAAACCCCATCGCCGCCGCCCAGGCGTCCAGAAGCTGCGCCGCGATGCTGGAGGACTTGCAGCGCAAGTCCGGCATCAGTAGCCTGGTCTACGGCGAACTGACGCGCACGCCGGGGCAGTTCCCCGACATCGAACAGGTCGCCAGCGCCTTGTGCATGACCTCACGTACCCTGCGCAGAAAGCTCGATGCTGAAAACGCCTCGTACAGCGACCTGTTCGACCAGGTGCGCCAGGCGTTGGCGATCGACTACCTGCACACCGGCTACCTGCACCACGACGATATCGCCGCCGCCCTGGGATTTTCGGACGTCACCAATTTCAGGCGGGCGTTCAAGCGCTGGACCGGCAAGACCCTGGGCGCTTATCAGCAAAGTGTGTTGGTCAATGGCAGCGCCACACGCCAGGCTTGACCGTGTCCGCTGCGTACATGCCTCGCCATCAGGCATCTGATACCTGTTAAGAGCGGCTAACAAAACCCTGTCTGTTGGCGCCGACCGGAAACTGAGCCAGTTTTGTAGGTAGGGGGTGCGGATCTACTTCGGCGCGGACACATTTGGGGCTTTTTCTTTGGAAAGTCCACTCAACTCGCAGAAATTCTGCAGGACTCGCCCTGTGCATAGGTGATTCCCGAATACCCAACGGACCGGGTTTCGTGCCCAATCATCTGGTCCTAAGAGCCTTGTCCGTTTTTCGGGATATTCATCACACTTCGCCAGCCTTTGCTTTGTATTGTTGTGGAGCGATGTTCTGGAGAACTCTGGCAAGGTTTCAGCCCGCCCTGTGCGGGCTTTTTTTCGTTTGTGAACCTTTCAAGGCGAGGCGCACTCGCGCTGCGAGGCGATGGCGGCGCGAGGCAGGCAACGCGGCAGAGCGTGATGGCATCGCCCGGTATGCTGGTGGTCAATGCATGCACGGAAGAAGAGGGGCTCCATGACGTACCACCGCACAGTGCCATCCCGCGAGCTCAGCTTGGCGTTTAACGATCTGGCCTTTTGTTATTTGCCTCGGGCTGAGGGCTTAGCGCCTTCGCATTGCGCCGACTTGTTGTGCACCGTCGATGCTTCCAGGTTTTTTGCCAACGGCGGTCACCACATCGTCTTTGCGCTCGATTGCGAGGGTGGGCAGGGCAGCTACAACCCCCACTGCGGGCCCATCTTCCGTTACGGCAAGAACCTGTGGTCGGCTGCGCGTGGTGTCATCGTTTTTGGCGATGGTGTGGTGATGGCCGAGGGATGGAACGGGACTGCCATGCCGACATTGGCCGCCATTGCCAACACCTCGGGTGCGGGCTTCGATCCGGTTCAGCACCCTGTGTTTACGCTGCGCATCACAGCGGGTTATCGGCGTGGGGCCTTTGCCAACAGCATGTGGGTTGAGATCCGCGCGGGTGGATCGGCAAAGAGCAGTTTGCTGTTTGCAGGAGGTATTGAGGGGGCTGAGTGGGGGTGGAATTGGATGGGAGGCTCCAAGGCCGCAATGGGTGGTATTGCTGCTGGTTTTGTGCCTCCAGCCGCCACGGGTTGCGTGGAAGAGTTGCTGCCACGCAGTGCGCCCCACGCTGTGTTGGTGATGTCCCGTTTCAAACTCAGGATACGTCGGCCAGTGGGCCTCCATGGCCACTGAGGAACAGCCCCGCAGTACCCTGAGTGGCCGTGAGTGAGCCGTCACCTTTGGACACGGGATCGGTGTCCGGCGCCTTCATCCCTCACTCGTCGATCGACGCACTCCAGCGGCTGCCCCAATCGCTTCCTTTGTTGCTCACCTTGTCGAGCTCGCGGCGGTCGCGTTTGGTAGGGCGGCCTTCTTGCAGTGTCGCTGCAGGCTCGGGTGCCAGGCGGCGCAGTTCTGCGGCTTTTTCGCGGGCGGCGATGCTATCGGGCGTTTCTTCGTACAGCTGCTGGGCCACGGGCGCTGGGCCACGGGCGCCGCTCAGGCCCAACACCCGCACCGTGCGGGCAACCGGCCCCTGTCGCAACGCCACCGTGTCGCCGCAGCGTAGGTCGCGCGCGGGTTTGGTCAGTTGGCCATTGACGGTGACGCGGCCCTTGCCGATCTCTTCGGTGGCGAGGCTGCGGGTTTTGTAAAAGCGGGCGCACCAGAGCCACTTGTCCAGCCGCATCGTCTCCAAGGTATTCATGGACGAGATTGTGCCGTCTATGCCACCGGTGTGCTGTCAGTCAGAGGCGCAGGCAGCGGCAGGCGAACGATGGCGTCCAGCCCAGTCACCTTGTGGCCCTGCACCCGGTTGGTCAGGGCGATGCTGCCTTCCAGTGCTTGCACGATCTCGTGGCAGATGGCCAAACCCAGGCCGCTGCCCGTGCGCACGTCGCCCGCCGAGAAGGGCTGGAACAGCCGGGCCGCCAGCTCGTCATCAATGCCTGGGCCGTGGTCGCTGATCGTGAGCGCCACATGCCGTCCGTCGCTGCGCAGGTCCACCGTCAGTTCACTGCCCGGCGGCGCATGGCGCACGGCGTTATGCAGCAGGTTGCGGCTCAGCTCGCGCAGCATCCACTCGTGGGACTGCACCAGTGCGGGCTCGGTGTGGATGCCGAAGTCCAGATCGCGTTGGGCAATCAGCGGCGAAATCTCCAGCGCCACGGCACGCAGGATGTCGTCGAACCGGGTGGTGGGGGGCGCGCTTTGCTGGCGTAGCTGCTCCACCTTGGCCAGTGCCAGCATCTGGTTGGCGAGCTGAGTGGCGCGGTCCACCGTGTCACTGATCTCGTGCAG
This sequence comes from Acidovorax benzenivorans, assembly GCF_028680575.1. Taxonomy (GTDB): domain Bacteria; phylum Pseudomonadota; class Gammaproteobacteria; order Burkholderiales; family Burkholderiaceae_C; genus Acidovorax; species Acidovorax benzenivorans. Next base: position 48,734 of record NZ_JAPCKI010000023.1, read on the forward strand.
GGCTTGCTGTGGCTCGACGTCGCCGCGCAGGGCTGATTGCACCTGGGTTTTGAGCACCGCTAGCGGTGTGCGCAACTGGTGCGATGCGTCGCGCACAAAACGCTTCTGGTGCCGCAGCAGATGGCGCAGGCGCTGCATGACCTCGTTGGTGGCGTCCACCAGTGGCTGCAGCTCGCGCGGGGCCAGGGGTGCGGCGATGGGGCTCAGGTCGCCTTCACGCCGGGCCTGCAGTTGCTGGCTCAGCTGGCGCACAGGCTGGGTTGCGCGCTGCACCACCAGCACCACGGTGAATGCGATCACCGCAATGAGCAGGGCCTGGCGGAGCAGGGTGTTTCGCAAGATTTGCAGGGCCAGGGTTTCGCGCACCTCCAGCGTCTCGGCCACCTGAATCACGGCCATGGCCCGGCCCTGAGAGCTGGCCACCGGCTGCAGCAGTACGGCCACGCGCACATCGCGGTCGCGAAACCGATCGTCGTAAAAGTCCACCAGGGCTGCGTAGGGCGGGCGGGCAGGGATGCTGCCGTGCCACATCGGCAGGTCTTCAAAGCCTGACACGATCTCGCCTTTCAGGGTCGAGACGCGGTAGAACATCTGGCTTTGGTTGTCAGCCTCAAAGGCCTCCAGGGCCGAGTAAGGCACGATGGCGCGCAGTTGCGCCGTATCGTCAAAGCCTTTCACATCGAGTTGCTCGCTGATGCTTTTGGCAGATGCCAGCAGGGTGCGGTCGTAGGCGGTGTTGAGCGACGCCAGCGTCTGGTGGTACAGGCTCCAGGTGTTGAAGCCGATGAACAAAGCCACGGGCAGCAGAATGCCCAGCAGCAGGCGCCGTCGCAGCGAATGGTGGCGCACACTGTCCTGGCTCATGTGTCGGCCCGCAGCAGGTAGCCCAGTCCGCGCAACGTCATCAGGGTCAGGCCTGTGCCCGCCAGCTTCTTGCGCAGTCGGTACACCACGACCTCGATGGCTTCGTACTGCACGTCCAGCTGGCCTGGGAACACCAGCTCATACAGTCGCTCTTTGGTCACTGCGTGCCCGGGTTGCGCGAGCAGTGCGTGCATGAGCGCCAGCTCGCGGGGGGTGAGTTCCATCACCTCACCGTTCAGGTAGAGCGCGCCGCTGTCCTTGTCGTAGCGGATGGCTCCGATCTGCACGGTACTGGGCGCCAGCGGCGTAACAGCAGGGTCTGCGCTGCGGCGCACCAGTGCGCGCAGGCGTGCCTCCAGCTCGTCCAGATCAAACGGTTTGGGCAGGTAGTCGTCGGCACCGGCATTCAGGCCCACCACGCGGTCGCCCACGGTGCCGCGTGCGGTGAGGATCAGTACGGGCGTGCGCAGGCCGCGCGATCGGGCTTGTTGCAGCACCTGCAGGCCGTCCAGGCCGGGCAGGGTGAGGTCGAGGATGACCGCGTCGGGCAGCAGGGCGGTCCATTGGCTCAGCGCTGCGCGTCCGTCGCCCACGGCGGTCACCTCCATGCCACGCCGGGTCAGTGCGCGGTGCAGCGTAGCTTGCATGGTGGGGTCGTCTTCTACGAGGAGCAATTGCATGCGCGGGACCATAGCATCGTCTCGTTGGGACAGGCGCATGAGTGTTTTCCCTGAGTCTGAGGACAGCCGTTTGACAGGCTGCGCGCGCATCATCAGGCGGTTCGCAAACCTTATCAGGAGACAGACACCATGCGTCGCGATACCTTTCTGAAATCACTGGCTGCCATGGCCGCCGCGGGCGTGTTGCCCGTGTCGGCCCAGACGGCAGCCGCCCTCAAGATGATGATCCCCGCCAACCCCGGGGGCGGTTGGGACTCCACCGGTCGCGCGCTGGGCAAGGCGATGCAGGATGCAGGCGCCGCATCGTCGGTGTCCTACGACAACAAGGGCGGCGCAGCGGGCGCGATTGGCCTGGCCCAGTTCGTCAATGCCAGCAAGGGCGACCCGAACGCCCTGATGGTGATGGGCGCCGTGATGCTGGGCGGCATCATCACCGGCAAGCCTCCGGTGGGCCTGGACAAGGTTACGCCCCTGGCGCGCCTGACCAGCGAATACAACGTGTTCGTGCTGCCCGCCAACTCGCCCTTCAAGACCATGAAGGACGTGGTGGACCAGCTCAAGAAAGACCCCGGCAGCGTGAAGTGGGGCGGCGGCTCGCGCGGCTCCACCGAGCACATCGCGGCGGCCATGATCGCCCGCGAAGTGGGTGTAGACCCTGCCAAGATCAACTATGTGGCGTTCCGTGGGGGCGGTGAGGCCACCGCCGCCATCCTGGGTGGCAATGTCACTGTGGGCGGCAGCGGCTACAGCGAGTTTGCCGAGTACATCTCGGCCGGCAAGATGCGTGCAGTGGGCGTGACATCGGGCACCCGCCTCAAGGGCGTGAACGTGCCCACGCTCAAGGAGCAAGGCATCAACGTGGAAATCGGCAACTGGCGCGGCGTGTACGGCGCGCCAGGCATCACGCCCGAACAGCGCAAGGCCTTGATCGATGCGCTGGCCAAGACCTTCAAGCACAAGGCTTGGCAGGACGCGATGGAAAAGAACGGCTGGACCCCCGCATGGATGGCTGGCGACGAGTTCGCCAACTTCGTGGATGCCGAGTTCGCCAGCATGCGCGCCACGATGGCCAAGTCCGGAATGATCTGATCCCGAAGCAAGGCGCGGCAGCCGTCTTCTCGCCCTCCCTCTTGCCGGGTGGGGTGGGTGGGCGTCTGGCGCCGCCGTGCATTGGTTGGTGCGAAGGAAAAAACATGACACAACAACATTCATCGCGCTCCAAGCCCTTGCAGACCCTGATCGGGGTGGGGCTGGTGGTGTTGGCGCTGGGCCTGGCCTGGGGAGCCAGCTCGGTCAGTTCCGAGGCCGGTTATGGCGGCGTGGGCCCCAACTTCTTTCCTTGGGTGGTCAGCATTGCCATCCTGATCTGTGGCGTGCTGTGTGTGGTGCACGCGCTGAATGGCGGTTTTCGCGAGATGGAAGAAGGCTCTGGCGATGAGCGCGCCCACTGGAAGGGCTTCATCTGGGTGTCGGCAGGGCTTCTGCTCAATGCCTTGCTCATCACCACGCTGGGCTTCATCCTGAGTTGTGCTTTGTGCTTTGTGCTGTCGGTGCGGGGTTTCAAGAGCTCGGAAGGCGAACTGGACCTGCGCCTGCAGGCCTGGATCAAGGATTCCTTCATCGGCATCGCGGTAGCGGCCCCGGTGTACTGGATGTTTACGCAACTGCTGGCCATCAACCTGCCCGGCCTGACCAACACGGGGTGGCTGTAAAGCCTGCATGTCATGGATACGTTAAACCTTTTGATGCAGGGTTTTGCCACGGCGGCAACACCCATCAACCTGATGTGGGCCTTTGTGGGCTGCATGATCGGCACCGCCGTGGGCGTTTTGCCTGGCATTGGCCCGGCGGTGGCGGTGGCCATGCTGCTGCCCATTACCGTGAAGGTCGAGGCCACGGCTTCGATGATCTTCTTTGCCGGCATCTACTACGGTGCCATGTACGGCGGCTCTACCACCTCCATCTTGCTCAACACCCCGGGTGAGGCCGGGTCCATGGTCACGGCCATGGAGGGCAACAAGATGGCCAAGAATGGCCGCGCTGGTGCGGCGCTGGCCACGGCGGCCATTGGCTCGTTTGTGGCGGGCACTATCGCCACTATCTTGGTCACCTTCTGTGCGCCGCTGGTGGCCGAGTACGCTGTCCGCCTGGGCCCGCCGGAGTATTTCATGCTCATGGTGCTGGCCTTCACCACCGTGAGTGCGGTGCTGGGCAAGAGCACGCTGCGCGGCATGGTGGCGTTGTTTGTGGGCTTGGCCATGGGTCTGATCGGCATTGACCAGATCACGGGCCAGGCGCGCTACACCGGTGGCGTACCCGAACTGATGGACGGCATTGAAGTGGTGCTGATTGCCGTGGGGCTGTTTGCCGTGGGTGAGGCGCTGTACAACGTGATGTACGAAGGCCGCACCGACGAGACCCAGAACCGCTTGACCAGCACGCACATGACCAAGGAAGAGTGGAAGCGTTCCTGGCCCGCCTGGATTCGCGCCACATTCATCGGGTTTCCCTTCGGCACCGTGCCGGCAGGCGGCAGCGAGATCCCGACCTTCCTGAGCTATGCCGCCGAGAAGAAACTGAGCAAGCACAAGGAAGAGTTCGGCACCACCGGTGCCATTGAAGGGGTGGCAGGCCCCGAGGCTGCGAACAACGCGGCCATCACGGCCACGCTGATTCCGCTGCTGACGCTGGGCATCCCCACATCGAACACCACGGCCATCCTGCTGGGCGCGTTCCAGAACTACGGCATCCAGCCCGGGCCGCAGCTGTTTGACACCAACGGTGCGCTGGTGTGGGCGCTGATTGCGTCGATGTACATCGGCAACGTGATGCTGCTGATCCTGAACCTGCCGCTGGTGGGCCTGTGGGTGAAGCTGCTGAACATTCCCAAGTCGTACCTGTACGCGGGCATCCTGGTGTTCTCGACATTGGGTGTGTACGGCATGCGTCAAAGCGCGTTCGACTTGGTGCTGCTGTATGCGATTGGCCTGCTGGGCGTGGTGATGCGCCGGTTTGACTTTCCGGCCGCACCGGTGGTGGTGGGCATGATCCTGGGGCCCTTGGCCGAGGCGCAGATGCGCAATGCGGTGTCGATTGGCGAGGGCAAGTGGACGATCTTCCTGGAGCGCCCAGGCTCGGTCACCCTGATCGTCATCGTGCTGGCGGTGCTGATCGTGCCGCGTCTGCTGCGCCGCTGGGCGGCCCGCAAGATGGCGCTGGCGCAAGCCTGAGCCCGTGGCGTGGCCCCTGACACGCATCCATAAAAAAACCGCGCCGGGTGGCGCGGTTTTTTTTCGTCCAGACGGCACGGGTGGATCCGTGCCGACGAATTGTGTAGCAAGCCAGACTCCGGGGCGCTGTGCTCCCGATGCCCTCCCCACCAGGCGACTTGCTGTGAACTCAGGCTGAATCCTACCATAAAATGCGAATAGTTCTTATTTGCAGGATGGGCGCATGTCTTCATTTCCGCAGGAGTTTCTGGTGCTCTGTCGCCAACTGGGTGAGGTCCAGCGGCGTTGCAGCGCCACCCTGGCTGCGCAGGCCGCCGAGATCCAGGCGCTGCAGGCCGAGGTGGTACGGCTGCGCGGTGCCGTGGTGTTGCGCGACACGCGGCTGGCCATGGCGCATGACGAGCTGGCACAGACCCGGGCCGCCATCCCGGGTCTGTCGCGCCGCCAGGCCATGGCGCGCCACATTGCCGCGCTGGCCGAGCGCATTGCCTCCTTGTCGCGGGAATGCCTGCGCTGGCGACTGGCCGCGCAGGCCGACACAGGGGCATTGGGTGGCATGGGGCCGGGTGGGTCAACCGTTGCCGCGCCCCTGAATGCCCCGGCCCGTTCCCGCAGGGTGCTCGTGCCCGTGGTCGTCGAGGCCGTGTCGGACGCAGACGCCGATAGGGCCTTTGATGCGAGCCTGGCCGCTGCGGACCTGGTGATTTGCCAGACGGGTTGTATCAGCCACGATGCCTACTGGCGCGTGCAGGACCATTGCCGTCGCACGGGCAAACCTTGCATCCTGGTGGACCAGCCGCTGGCGACAGGTGATGCCCCCCCGTATGCCTCTTTGGCCCCTGTTTTAGATAAAAATGGCTGATAGCGCAGGTGCTACTTTCCTGAGTAGCTATGTAATTTATAGCAAAACGCTGTTGTGATGGGCGTCCGCTGCTTGTTGGGGGCAGCCCCTGCGGCTTGCCAGCGCGCTACCATCCGCAGATGCCCTTGCTTGCTGATGACGCCCCCGCACTGCCGCTGGATGCCCAGGGCATTCTTGAATTGGCGGCACGTTCCATGTTCCAGCTGTTCTCCAGCGTCAGCCAGGGCATGTTCCTGGTGGATCGCAGCGGGCGCATCGTGTGGGTGAACGAGGGCTACCAGCGTTTCCTGCCCGATCTCGGCTTCTCGTCGGTGGACCAATTTGTCGGCCGCACTGTGGAGGAGGTGATCCCCAACACACAGATGCGCCGCGTGCTGGAGACCGGCCAGCCCGTGCTGATCGACCTGCTGACCAACAAGGCGGGCACCTTTGTGGTCAGCCGCATCCCGCTGCGCGACGACGCCGATCGCGTGATCGGCGCCATCGGCATCGTGCTGTTCGACCACCCCGAGACCACGCTGCAGCCACTCATCAGCAAGTTTGCGCTGCTGCAGCGCGACCTGGACGATGCCCGGCGCGAGCTGGCCAGCCAGCGCCGCCGCAGCCTGGCGGTGGCGGGGGATGGCGAGCGCCGATCCAAGTACACCTTTGCCAGCTTCATCGGGTCGAGTCCTGCCGCCGCCGAGGTCAAGCGCCAGGCGCGGCGTGCGGCGCAGTCCAGTAGCCCGGTACTGCTGCTGGGCGAGACCGGCACGGGCAAGGAGCTGCTGGCCCATGCCATCCACGCGGCGTCGAGCCGCGCGAGCGGCCCCTTCGTGAGCGTCAACATCGCGGCGGTGCCTGACACACTGCTGGAATCCGAATTCTTTGGCGTCGCCCCCGGCGCCTACACCGGCGCCGACCGCAAGGGGCGCGATGGCAAATTCAAGCTGGCCGATGGCGGCACGCTGTTCCTCGATGAGATTGGCGACATGCCGCAAAGCCTGCAGGCCAAGCTCTTGCGGGCCTTGCAGGAGGGTGAGATCGAGCCGCTGGGCTCGAACAAGCTGGTGCCCTTCAACGTGCGCATCCTGGCCGCCACCTCGCGCGACCTGGCGACCCTGGTGCGCGAAGGCCGGTTCCGCGAGGATTTGTTCTACCGCCTGCACGTGTTGCCCGTGCGTGTTCCACCGTTGCGGGCGCGACGCACCGACATCCCGGCGCTGGTGGAGGCGCTGGGTGAAGACCTGGCCTTGCGCAACGGCACAGCCCCTCCCGAGTTGCTGCCCGACGCCATGGCGCTGCTGGCGGGCCAGCCCTGGCGCGGCAACATCCGCGAGCTGCGCAATGTGCTGGAGCAGGCCGTGATGCGCAGCGACTCCCCGTCCATCGATGCGGCGCAGCTGGAGCGCGTGTTGCGTGAAGCCGGCGTGGAGCCTGCAGCCCCCGCCCCCGTGCAGGACTCCGCCCCGATGGACGATGCCGAGGACGAAAGCCGGTACTTGCGGCCGCTGTCCGAACAGGTGGCCGAGCTGGAGCGGCGTGCCATTGCCGCAACCCTCAAGGCCCATGGTGGCAACAAACTCGCCACGGCGCGTCAGCTGGGCATCTCGCGGGCCACGCTCTATGGACGCCTGGAAAACCCTGAATAAATATTGAACATTTGTCTGGTTTTTGGGCAATTTATTTGTCTATAAATTAGACTGTGTCGCGCAGGTGTCAGCAGAAGTTTCATAAAAATCAATGGCTTGCGTGTTGGCATGAACTGTGCAATGTTCAGGCATCACAACAGGAGACATCGCCATGCACCGTCGCACTCTGGTCGCCCTCGCTTCCGCAGCCGTTACCGCCGCCGTACTTTCTGCCCCCGCGTTCGCGCAGACCGGTGAAATCCGCATTGCCCACGTCTACAGCAAGACAGGCCCTCTGGAGGCCTACGGCAAGCAGACTCAAACGGGCCTGATGATGGGCCTGAACTACGCCACTGGCGGCAGCATGACCGTCAATGGCAAGAAGCTTGTGGTCATCGAAAAGGACGACCAGGGCAAGCCCGACCTGGGCAAGAGCCTGCTGGCCTCGGCCTACTCGGATGACAAGGCCGACATTGCCGTGGGCCCAACGTCCAGCGGCGTGGCGCTGGCCCTGCTGCCCGTGGCCGAGGAATACAAGAAGATCCTGCTGGTCGAGCCCGCCGTGGCTGACGCCATTACCGGCGACAAGTGGAACAAGTACATCTTCCGCACCGGCCGCAACAGCAGCCAGGACGCCATCTCCAACGCCGTTGCCATTGACAAGGCTGGCGTGACGGTGGCCACGCTGGCGCAAGACTATGCTTTTGGCCGCGACGGTGTGAAGGCTTTCAAGGACGCGCTCAAGAACGCCAAGCTCGCCCATGAGGAGTACCTGCCCACCACCACCACCGACTTCACCGCCGGTGCCCAGCGCCTGATCGACAAGCTCAAGGACGTGCCCGGTCGCAAGGTCATCTTCATCATCTGGGCCGGCGCGGGCAACCCGTTCAAGATCGCCGACATGGACCTGAAGCGCTACGGCATTGAGATCGCCACGGGCGGCAACATCCTGCCTGCCATGGCTGCGTACAAGAACTTCCCCGGCATGGAAGGCGCCACGTACTATTACTTTGGCATCCCCAAGAACCCCGTGAACGAAGCCCTGGTGGCCGCGCACTACAAGGAGTTCAAGACCCCGCCAGACTTCTTCACCGCAGGCGGCTTCAGCTCGGCCATGGCGCTGGTCACTGCACTCAAGGCTACGGGTGGCGACACCAACACCAACAAGCTCATCAAGACCATGGAGGGCATGAGCTTCGAGACCCCCAAGGGCAAGATGACCTTCCGCAAGGAAGACCACCAGGCCATGCAGAGCATGTACCACTTCAAGATCAAGGTGGACCCGGCCTTCGCCTGGGGCGTGCCCGAGCTGGTGCGCGAGATCAAGCCTGAAGAAATGAACGTGCCGATTCGCAACAAGCGATAAGCCGGTCTTTCGATTCCGATAGCGAGTTAGCGAGGCCCGTCGGACAGGACCACCGTCCTGCTCCTTCGGGGTCCATCCCGCAGGGGCGGCCGCCCCTCTTTTTCCAGTGAATTGATGCATGAACCCCCGGGTCTACACGGGGGCTGGGTCGGTTTTTCTCAAAAATTATTTGGAGACAAGACAACATGGCTTTCAATTTCATCCGGGCGGCCGCAGCAGGGGCTGCGATGGCACTGTGCGGCGTGGGCAGTGTCTACGCTGCCGTCAACCTGCCAGCACTCAAGATCGACAAGACACAGACCACGGTATCGGGCCTGTCATCGGGCGGCTTCATGGCCGTGCAGCTGCACGTGGCGTACTCGGCCACGTTTGCCAAGGGTGCGGGGGTGGTCGCGGGCGGCCCGTTCTATTGCGCCGAGGGTTCGGTCGTCAACGCCACCGGGCGCTGCATGGCCAGCCCCGCGGGCATTCCCACCAGCACGCTGGTGAGCACCACCAACACCTGGGCCAGCCAGGGCGCCATCGACCCTGTGGCCAACCTGCAGGGCTCCAAGGTCTACCTGTTCTCTGGCACGCTCGACAGTGTGGTCAAGACCGGTGTGATGGACGCGCTGCGCACCTACTACAACAGTTTCGTGCCAGCGGCCAACGTGGTCTACAAGAAAGACATCGCGGCCGAACACGCCATGGTGACGGACGACTATGGCAATGCCTGCTCCACCAAGGGCGCGCCCTACATCAGCGACTGCAACTTCGACCTGGCCGGTGCGATGCTGCAGCACCTGTACGGTACGTTGAACGCACGCAACAACGCGACCTTGCCCACCGGCAATTACATCGAGTTCAACCAGAGCGAATTCATCACCAACCATGGCATGGCCACCACGGGCTGGGCCTATGTGCCCCAGGCCTGCCAGGCCGGTGGCACTGCCACCTGCAAGCTGCACGTGGTGCTGCATGGTTGCAAGCAGAACATCAGCGATGTGCAGCAGCAGTACGTGCGCAACACCGGTTACAACCGCTGGGCTGACAGCAACAACATCGTGATGCTGTACCCGCAGACCAGTACCGCCGCCACCAACAGCTGCTGGGACTGGTGGGGCTATGACAGCGCCAACTATTCCAAGAAGTCCGGCCCGCAGATGGCCGCCGTCAAGGCCATGGTGGACCGCATCTCCAGCGGCACCGGCGGCACCACGCCCCCAGACCCTGTCGCCCTGCCAGCCCCCACGGGCGTGAGCACCTCGGGCGCCACGGCCAGCAGCATGGCCATTAGCTGGGCCGCCGTCACCGGCGCTGCCAGCTACAACGTGTACCGCAACGCCAACAAGGTCAACGCGCTGCCTGTGACTGCCACGAGCTATACCGACACCGGCCTAGCCGCCTCCACCACCTACAGCTGGACCGTGCGCGCTGCCGATGCCAACGGTGCCGAGGGTGCAACGTCTGCCGCTGCCTCGGGCACCACGCTGGCTGCATCGGGTGGCAGCACGGGCACCTGCACCACGGCCAGCAACTATGCGCATACCCTTGCGGGTCGGGCCTATGCCTATGCCGGTTTTGCGTATGCCTTGGGTTCCAACCAGGGCATGGGTTGGTGGAACGTGTTCGTGACGACCACGCTCAAGCAGACCAGCCCCGGCTACTACGTGATCGGCACTTGTCCTTAAAGTGCCGGGGCGCGCTGCCGCAGGGCAGGGCGCCCCACCCATTCCATCGATTGACTCAGACCGTGAAAGTGAACCCCCACCCATGAGCACCTTGGCCACCAAGGACTTGACCATCCGCTTCGGCGGCCACGTGGCGGTCAACGGCGTGACCTGCTCTTTCGAGCCCGGCACGCTGACCGCCATCGTGGGCCCCAATGGCGCGGGCAAGACCACCTACTTCAACCTGATCTCGGGGCAACTCAAGGCCACCAGCGGCAGCGTGACGCTGGGCGGGCAGGACCTTACGGGCCAGTCCGTCTCGGCACGCACGCATGCGGGCCTGGGCCGGGCGTTCCAGCTCACCAACTTGTTCCCCAACCTCAGCGTGCTGGAGAACGTGCGCCTGGCCGTGCAGGCCACGCAAGAGGGCAAGCACCGCCGGGGCATGAACCTGTGGAGCATCTGGAGCGACCACAATGCGCTCACCCAGCGCGCCCGTGTGATCTTGCAGGCCGTAGCCATGACCGACCGGGCCGACACGCCCGTGGCCAGCCTGCCGCATGGCGACCAGCGCAAGCTCGAAGTGGCGCTGCTCATGGCGCTGGAGCCGCAGGTCTACATGTTCGACGAGCCCACGGCTGGTATGAGCCATGACGAGGCGCCCGTGATCCTGAACCTGATCCGCGAGCTGAAGAAGGACAAGACCAAGATCATCCTGCTGGTGGAGCACAAGATGGACGTGGTGCGCGAACTGGCCGACCGCATCATCGTGCTGACCAACGGCACGCTGGTGGCCGACGGCCCACCGGCCGAGGTGATCGCATCGCCCGTGGTGCAAGAGGCCTATCTGGGCGTCAGCAAGGACGCTGACAAGGACGCAGAGAAGGAGGCCGCATGAGCACGACGACTGCAACCCCCAACCTGCTCGAACTCAAGGGCGTGCACACCCACATCGGGGCGTACCACATCCTGCACGGCGTAGACCTTGCCGTGCCCAAGGGCCAGCTCACCATGCTGCTGGGCCGCAACGGTGCGGGCAAGACGACCACGCTGCGCACCATCATGGGCCTGTGGCATGCGTCGCAAGGCTCCATCCACTTTGGCGGCAAAGACATCACCGCGATGAACACCCCCGCCATCGCAGGCCTGAACATCGCCTACGTACCCGAGAACATGGGCATCTTTGCCGACCTCACGGTGAAGGAGAACATGCTGCTGGCCGCGCGCAGCGCGAGCAACGCCACACAGATGGACCAGGAGCGCCTGCAGTGGATCTTCAAGCTCTTCCCTGCCGTGGAGAAGTTCTGGAACCACCCCGCCGGCAAGCTCAGCGGCGGGCAAAAGCAGATGGTGGCCGTGAGCCGCGCCATCGTCGAGCCGCGCGACCTGCTCATCGTCGATGAGCCCAGCAAGGGCTTGGCGCCCGCCATCATCAACAACATGATCGACGCGTTCGACCAGCTCAAGAAGAGCGGCGTGACCATCCTGCTCGTCGAGCAGAACATCAACTTTGCGAAGCGGCTCGGTGACACCGTGGCCGTGATGGACAACGGCCAGGTGGTGCATGCGGGCAGCATGGCCGCGCTGGCGCAGGACGAAGAACTGCAGCGCTCGCTGCTGGGGTTGGCGCTATGAGTGGTTGGAAAAATTTGAGGCCTTTTGGGGCAGTGGCGCCGGTATCTATTGCCTTGGCAGCTATTAAATATGTAGCTAATGTGCGTTGTGCGGCGGCAGCCGCTGGAGGTTGGGCATGAGCATCACCCGCGATTTCGACTGGAAGCCGCTGGCACTGGTGCCTGCGCTCGCGCTGCTGGTGCTGCCCTTCATCGGCTCGCCCAGCACCTGGCTCACGCTCACGGTGGCGGGGCTGGCCATGGGCATGATCATCTTCATCATCGCCTCGGGCCTCACGCTGGTGTTTGGCCTCATGGACGTGCTCAACTTTGGGCATGGCGTGTTCATTGCGCTGGGCGCCTTTGTGGCCACCAGCGTGCTGGGCAGCATGACCGACTACACCCAGAGCGCCGAGCTGTGGCGCAACCTGCTGGCCGTGCTGCCCGCCATGCTGGTGGCCATGGCCGTGGCGGGCGCCGTGGGCCTGGCGTTCGAGCGTTTCATCGTGCGGCCCGTGTATGGCCAACACCTGAAGCAGATCCTCATCACCATGGGCGGCATGATCATTGGTGAAGAACTCATCAAGGTCATCTGGGGCCCCGCGCAGATCCCGCTGCCTTTGCCAGAGGGCATGCGCGGGTCGTTGCTCATCGGCGATGCCGCCATCGAGAAGTACCGCCTGGTGGCAGTGGCCGTGGGCCTGCTGGTGTTTGGCGTTCTGGCCTGGACGCTGTCGCGCACCAAGGTCGGCCTGCTGATCCGTGCGGGCGTGCAAGACCGCGAGATGGTTGAGAGCCTGGGCTATCGCATTCGCCGCCTGTTCATTGGTGTGTTCGTGGTGGGCTCGGCCCTGGCGGGCCTGGGCGGCGTGATGTGGGGCCTGTACCAGCAGAACGTGGTGCCGCAGATGGGCGCGCAGGTCAACGTCCTGATCTTCATCGTCATCATCATCGGCGGCCTGGGCAGCACGGGCGGGGCGCTCATCGGCGCGCTGCTGGTGGGGCTGATGGCCAACTACACCGGCTTTCTGGTGCCCAAGGTGGCGCTGTTCTCCAACATTGCCCTCATGGTCGCGATCTTGCTGTGGCGTCCGCAAGGCGTCTACCCGGTCGCCAACCGTTGAAGAGGAGCCCAACAACATGCTGAACCGACTTCTCTCCGGCGACTACCCGCGCAGCAAGGTGCTCGCGGTGATCCTTGTGGCCATCTTCCTGGGCCTGGCGTTGGCGCCGTTTCTGTTTCCTGGTGTCAAGGCGCTGTCCGTGGCGGCCAAGGTGCTGATCTTTGTGGTGCTGGTCGCCAGCTTTGACCTGCTGCTGGGCTACACCGGCATCGTGAGCTTTGCGCACACCATGTTCTTTGGCATCGGCGCCTATGGCATTGCCGTGGCCACCACACGCATGGGGCCTACATGGTCTGCTCTGCTGGTGGGGCTCGCCGGGGCGCTGGTGCTTTCGCTGTTGCTGTCCCTGGCCGTGGGGCTCTTTTCGCTGCGCGTGCGGGCCATCTTCTTCGCCATGATCACGCTGGCGGTGGCGGCTGCGTTTCAGACGCTGGCCTCGCAGCTGTCGGACATCACGGGTGGCGAGGACGGCCTGACCTTCAAGGTACCCGAGATCCTGTCGCCCAGCTTTGAGCCGTTTGACGATCCCTTTCTGGGCGTGACCATCGACGGGCGGCTGATCTGCTACTACCTGCTGTTCGTCGCGGCGGTGGCGCTCGTGCTGGCGCTGCTGCGCATCGTCAACTCGCCGTTCGGCCGCGTGCTCCAGGCCATCCGCGAGAACGAGTTCCGCGCCGAAGCCATTGGCTACCGTGTGGTGGTGTACCGCACCACGTCCAGCGTGCTGTCGGCGCTGTTCGCCACCATGGCGGGTGCGATGCTGGCGCTCTGGCTGCGCTACAACGGGCCAGATACCTCGCTCAGCTTCGAAATCATGATGGACTGCTTGCTCATCGTGGTGATCGGTGGCATGGGCACCATCTACGGCTCGGCCATCGGCGCTGTGCTGTTTCTGGTGGCGCAAAGCTACCTGCAAGACCTTTTGCGCCTGGGCAGCGAAGCCACGTCGGGTCTGCCCTGGTTGTCGGCCTTGCTGTCGCCCGACCGCTGGTTGCTGTGGCTGGGCGTGCTGTTTGTTCTGTCCGTTTATTACTTCCCCACCGGTGTGGTGGGGCGCCTGCGCGCGGCAGCTGCGCGCAAGGCGGGGTGAGTGGCCCCGGCCACGCCGGGTGACCGGCGTGGCCAGGGTGTGTGGGTGAGCTGTGCAACAAGACGCAAAGAAAAAACTCCAGGAGACAAGCACATGAAGATGAGCATGAAGAACCCGCGTTTTCGTCCTTTCGTACCCGCAGCGCTGGCTGCGGCCGTGTTGGCTGCCTGCGGCGGCAGTGATGGCGACAGCGCCGCACCCAACACCAAGCCCGCTTACCTGGGCACGATCAGCGAGGCCACGTACGACGGCACCAGCAACGACTTGCTGACCGCTGGCCTGGGCGCCACCGGCCTGGCCGCAGCCGTGCCACCGGCTTATGCCGACCCGCTCAAGCCCACGGCGGCCGAGCTGCGCCGCACGGCCATCCACACCAACTACCGCGCCATGCTCGACATGACGGCCGCAGGCGGCTACGGCACGCTCTATGGCCCCAGGGTGGATGCGCAAGGCAAGGTCACCACCGGCGAGGGCAAGGTGGCGGGCACCGAGTACATCGCGTTTGCTGACGACGGCACAGGCCGCAAGAACGTCACCCTCATGGTGCAGGTGCCTGCCAGCTTCGATCCCAAGAAGCCCTGCATGATCACCGCCACGGCCTCGGGCTCCCGCGGGGTGTATGGCGGCATCTCCACGGGCGAGTGGGGCCTCAAACGCGGCTGCGCCGTGGCCTACTCCGACAAGGGCACCGGCGGTGCGCCGCACGATCTGCAGAACGACACCGTGCCGCTGATCGACGGCACACGCACCGCGGCCACCGCTGCGGGCAAGGCCGCAGCCTTCAACGCGGGCCTCACGGCCACCGAGCTGGCGGCCTTCAACACCGCCACACCCAACCGCTTTGCTTTCAAGCACGCCCACTCGGGCCAGAACGCGGAGAAGGACTGGGGAACCACCACGCTGCAGGCGGTGGAGTTCGGCTACTACGTGCTCAACCAGCGTTATGGCAGCACCGATGCAGCGGGCCAGCGCCTGAAGACGTTGACCCCGGCCAACACCATCGTGATTGCATCGAGCATCTCCAACGGCGGTGGCTCCGCCATTGCCGCGGCCGAGCTGGACACCCAGGGCCTTATCAGCGGTGTGGCCGTGTCCGAGCCCGCGCTGGAGCTGCCCGCCAACCCCGGTGTCACCGTGCGCCGTGGCAGCACCGAGGTGGCCGTCACTGGCAAGACGCTGGTGGACTTCACCACCTACGCCAACCTGTACCAGGCCTGTGCATCGCTGGCGCCCTCGGTCAGCACCAGTCCCTTTGCCGCAGCGTTCGCGGCCGGGTTTGCCAGTGCCGCGTTGCCCATTGCACCCAACCGCTGCGCGTCGCTCAAGACAGCGGGTTTGCTGACGGCAACCACCACGGCCACCCAGGCCGAAGAGGCCCTGCAAAAGCTGCGCGCCTACGGCTGGGAGCCCGAATCGAACGACCTGCATGCGTCGCTGGCTGCGTTTGAAGTGGCTCCTGCCGTGTCGGTGACCTTTGCCAACAGCCTGTCGCGCGCCAGCGTGAAGGACCACCTGTGCGGCTTCAGCTACGCCAGTACCACGGCTGCGGGTGCGGTGACGCCGCTGGCGCCTGCTGCGCTGGTGGGCATGTTTGCCACGGGCAACGGCGTGCCCCCATCGGGCGGCATCAACTTGGTCAACAACCTGGGCAAGCTGGGCCCGGCGCGTGACTTCATGTCCGTGTCGGACGCCGGTGTGGCCGACTGGAACACGGCTGGCGCCCTGTGCCTGCGCAACCTCGTCACCGGCAATGACGCTGCAGCCAAGAAGCTGCAGGCGGGCGTGGACGAAACCCGCCGCAGCGGCAACCTGCGCGGCAAGCCCACGGTCATCGTGCACGGCCGCGCCGATGCGCTGCTGCCCGTGAGCCATACCTCGCGCCCTTACGCTGCGTTGAACAAGAAGGTCGAAGGCGCCGCCAGCAAGCTCAGCTATGTGGAGGTGGCCAACGCCCAGCACTTCGACAGCTTTATCGGCCTGCCCACGGTGCTGCCGGGCTATGACACGCGCTATGTGCCGCTGCACGTGTACCTGAACCACGCGCTCGATGCGGTGTACGACCACCTCGCAAACGGCAAGGCCCTGCCGGGCAGCCAGGTCGTGCGCACGGTGCCACGCGGTGGCACACCGGGCAGCGCCCCGGCCATCACGGCCGCCAATGTGCCTGCGCTGGCTACCACGCCTGCGGCTGCCAACGCCATCGCCATCACAGCCGGAGCCATTTCTATCCCTGACTGACCCACACGCCCTGCGGCGGACACAACTACCCGGCGGCTTGCGCACCCCATGTGCGTGGGCTCCGGGCCAATCAAGGTGTAGTCAAAACAAGGATGGATGCAATGAACGCTGTGAAGATGTGGGTGCGCCGCGCGTCGGCCACCCTGGGGGTGAGTGGAGCGTTGGCCGTGGCAGTGGCCGCAGGGGTGGCGGCGCCCGCGCGGGCTGCCGAGGTGGTAGTGGGGCAGGTGGCCCCGCTGTCGGGTGTGCTGGCCAGCACCGGGGCGCAGATGGTGCTGGGCGGCAAGATTTACTTTGACTGGGTCAACGCACAAGGCGGCGTGCACGGCGCGAGCATTCGCCATGCGGTGGCCGACGATGGTTACAAGGTCGCAGACACCGTAGCGCGGACCCGCGAAATGCTGGCCCGGCCCGAGGTGGTGGCACTGTACGGCTTTGCGGGCACGGCCAACATCACCCAACTGCTGGCCGACGGCGTGCTGGAGCAGGGCGGCGCCGCGCTGGTGGCGCCCTATACAGGGGGTGAGTCGCTGCGCAACCCCTTCAACCCCTGGATCTTTCATGTGCGCGCGGGCTATGTGGACGAAACCGAGCACATGGTGCAGCAGCTCACCACCCTGGGCATGAACCGTGTGGCAGTGATGTACCAGGATGATGGATTTGGCAAAGCGGGCCTGGCGGGTGTGGAGGCGGCCCTCGCCAAGCGCAACCTCAAGCTGGTCGTGTCTGCAGGCTATGAACGCAACACCGACAAGGTGGATGACGCCGTCAAGGCCATCAAGGCCACCGATGTGCATGCAGTCATCATGATCGCGGTGAACAAGCCTGCTGCGGCCTTCATCCAGCGCTACCGCGAGCAGGGCGGCGGCGCGCAGCTGTACAACATCTCGGTGGTGGACCCGACCGAGCTGGTCAAGCTCGCGGGCCTGAAGAACGCGCATGGCCTGGGCATCAGCCAGGTAGTGCCATACCCCTACCGGCCTCAGCTGCCGGTGGTGCGTGAATATCAAACACTGCTCAAAAAGTACGCGCCCGAGGCCGAGGTCAACTACACCAGCTTCGAGCAGTTCCTGGGTGCCAAGGTGCTCGTCGAGGCGTTGCGCCGCGCCGGGCCTGCACCCACACGCGCCAAGGTCGTGAAGGCGCTGGAGTCGCTGCAAAGCTATGACCTCGGCGGTATCACGCTGAGCTACTCGCCCACCAACCGCATTGGCTCGCGCTATGTTGAGGTCACCGTCATTGGCAGCAATGGCCGCCTCATGAAGTGAGCCGCCGATCCTCTTCATTTTCTCAGTCCCACAAGGTCGCCATCATGTCCCCCACCTCGCGCTATGCCACCTGCGCTGGCTATGAAATCCATTACATGGAGTGGGGCGCGCGCGATGCCCCCGTGGTGATTGCATGGCACGGCCTGGCGCGCACAGGGCGCGACATGGACGAATTGGCCGCACACCTGGCCCCGCGCTACCGCGTGATCTGCCCCGACACCCTGGGCCGGGGCCTGAGCCAGTGGGCGCGCGCGCCGCTGGACGAATACCGCCTGTCGTTCTACGCGCGCATTGCGGCCGGCCTGTTTGACCAGTTGGGTATCGAGAAGGCGCACTGGGTGGGCACGTCGATGGGCGGCGCCATTGGCACCGTGTGCGCCTCGGGCCTGTTCGAGCCGCAGCTCAAGGGCTGCATCGCCAGCCTGCTGCTCAACGACAACGCCCCCCGCCTGGCCGACGCCGCGCTGGAGCGCATCAAGACCTACGCAGGCAACCCGCCCGCGTTTGACTCGGTGATGGAGCTGGAGGTGTTCTTCCGGCAGGTGTACAAGCCGTACGGCTGGCTGAGTGATGCGCAATGGCGCCTGCTGACCGAGAGCAGCACACGCCGCCTGCCCGACGGCCGTGTGACGCCACACTACGACCCCGCCATGGTGCAGCAGTTCACGCACCACGCCAACGACTACCTGATCTGGGACCACTACGACGCGCTCGACATCCCCGTGTTGTGCCTGCGCGGGGCCGAGTCTGACCTGGTGCTCCCCGAGGTCGCGGCCGAAATGCTGATACGCGGCCCCGGTGCCCGGGGCCTGGCTCAGGTGGTCGAGGTGCCCGGCTGCGGCCATGCGCCAGCACTGAACGTGCCCGAGCATTACGCACTGGTGGACGGGTTTTTGGCGCGGGCGGGGTAAGGTGGCTGGCGGTACATTGGCATCACTTTTTGCCTACCGCCATGAAACCGCTCTTGTTCATCGCTTCGCACCTGCTCACCCTGGCCGTGGGGTTTGCGGCGGGTGTGTACTGCTTGCCGATCCTGATCGCGCCTGCAGCCCCCACGTTGCAGGAGGTCCAGGCAAGCGTGCTCACGGCGCAATGGAAGGCCACCTTTCGCCGTGACCTGAAGGACAGCGACGCCCTGCACTGGGGCGAGGGCGTGGTCTCCATTGGCCCGCAAGCCATCGGCCTGGCGGGCAAGCTGGCACCGGGGCCGGACTACAAGCTCTATCTGTCGCCCGCGTTTGTGGAGACAGAGGCCGACTTCAGTCGCCTCAAGCCGCAAATGCTGCGCGTGGGGGATGTGAAGACGTTCAACAATTTCATCGTTGCGGTGCCGCAGGGCGTGGACCCCGCACGGTTCAACACCGTGATCGTATGGTGCGAAACCTTCGGCCAGTTCATCACCGCTGCGCAGTACCGCTAATCAAGCCGGGCTCTGCGGGGCGATTTGCGCCAACGCCGCCTGCAACCCGGCCAGGCCACCTACGCGCTGGTCGTTGATGAAAATCTGCGGCATCTGCCGCACCGAGGGCCCGCACTTGGCATAAAACGCCAGGCGCTCGGCCTCGTCGTCGATCTTGATTTCCTCGTAGGGCAGCGAGCGCGACTTGAGAAGCATCTTGGCCGACTCGCATTGCGGGCAGGCGGACTTGGAATACACGGTGATTTGAAAGGTCATGGTGCGAGTTTACGGGGCCGCACCATGCTCGCCATCGTCCACCTGCATCCACCCCGCCATGCTATGTTTTTGATATCGACTATCGGCTTGTGGAAAGCGCTGGCGGGCCATTTGGCATGAAGATGGGATTCGCCTGTGTGTCACACCAGCGCGCAGGCATTGGGGCGGCCCGGCCATGCTGTCAGCACCTCCCGGGTCAACAGCCCTGTGCGTCTGTTTCGGCTTGATCTAGGCGCAGCATCTCACTCCGTGTGGCTGCGACCCCAGGCAAATAATCGATCGACTCGTGAAGTGTCAACGCCACTTCAAACTCCGCCCTCGCCAAATCCAAATCGCCATCTATAACGGCTAGCTTGCCGAGATGGGCATGGTGCATTGCTGGCAGCTGTTTGCGCCCGTGCTGGACGAAGCGCTGGCTTCGCTGGGGCAGGCAGCGCGGTTCATCGCCGCGCAGCAGCGCACTGCGCAGGGTAGGGCGGTACGCCCATCGCCTGCTCTCAGCCCTTGCCTGCCAACCCCTCGGCCAGCGCCTCAAACACCACCCGAATCCGCCGCGAGGTGCGCAGTTCGCGGTGTGAGACGAGCCAGATGGGAAACCGCACCGGCGTCACGTCGTCCAGCACGCGGACCATGTCCGGGGTTTCGCGGGCGATCTCGTCCATCATGGCGCCAATGCCCATGCCCTGGCGCACCAGCGCCCAGTGGGCCACGGTGTGGTCGGAGTAGCAGCTGAAGTTGTCTTCGCTCAGGTTCAAGCCGTACTGGCGCAGGTAGGCAAGGTACTGGCCGTTGCGGTCTGAGCCCACAAACGGCAGGTGCGCTGCATCCTCTGCGCTGCGCGGATGGCCGTGGGCCTGGACCCAGGCCTCAGACGCATAAAAGCAGGCCCGGGCCTCGCGCACCAGGCGGGCGATCAGGTCCGGCTGCTCGGGCTGCACGTGGCGGATGGCAATGTCGGCCTCGCGGCGCAGCAGGTCGCTCAGTGCGTTGGATGAAATCACCTCGACGGCAATGCCTGGCTCCTGCACGCGCAGGCGCTGCACGATGGGAGGCAGCAGGTAGGCGGCCACGGCGTCGCTGGCCGACACCGACACCACGCCCCCCACGGCCTGCGACCGCCCGCTGGCTGCCAGGCCCAAGGCCTCTGCGGCAGCACCCATGGCGCGGGCGTACTCCAGCAGGTCCAGCCCGGTGGGCGTGAGCACCATGGCCTTGCCCACGCGCTCGAACAGGGTCACGCCCATCTGCTGCTCAATGGCGGCCACCTGTCGGCTCAGGGTGGGCTGGGTCAGGCCCAGCTTGCGGGCGGCGGCAGACAGCGAGCCGGTCTGCGCGGTTTGCAAAAACGCCTTTAGCTGATTCCAGTCGAGGTTATCCATGCATAAACGTATATGTTCGCTGCAATTTACCGCAATTTCCTGCGCTTCAATGCATGGATAGCATCCGGGTGTTGCTCTTTGCACTTCTGCGCTTTACTGCCTCGCGGCCTCCGCACTTCATACGGTCCGTACCCCATGTCTTCTCCTGCCATTGCTCCTGTCTCCAGTGCTTCACCCTCTGCGGCGGCCCGTTCGGCTGTGGCGTCCCAAGCGCGGTTCTGGGACCGCATCGCACCCAAGTACGCTGCCGACCCCATTGCTGACCTGGCGGGGTATGAGGCCACATTGCGGCGCGTTCAGGGCTTGCTGTCTACTCAGCATGACGTGCTGGAGATTGGCTGTGGCACGGGCAGCACGGCGCTGCGCCTGGCACCTTTCACCCGGAGCTTGCTGGCCACCGATGTCTCGCCCCAGATGATCGCCATTGCCCACCAGCGGCTGGCCGCGCAGCCCTCGCCGCAACTGAGTTTTGCCGTGGCCGACGCCGAGACTGCGGCCTTGGGGCAAGGGGCGTATGACGCGGTGCTGGCCTTCAACGTGTTGCACCTGATGAGCGACCTGGACGAAGCGCTCAAGCAGGTGGTGCAGGT
The DNA here is from genome assembly GCF_028680575.1 of Acidovorax benzenivorans. Taxonomy (GTDB): domain Bacteria; phylum Pseudomonadota; class Gammaproteobacteria; order Burkholderiales; family Burkholderiaceae_C; genus Acidovorax; species Acidovorax benzenivorans. Next base: position 69,972 of record NZ_JAPCKI010000023.1, read on the forward strand.
GCTGCGGCCGGGCGGGCTGCTGATCTCCAAGACGGCATGTGTTGCCGAGATGAACCCGCTGATCCCCTACCTCGCCGTGCCCCTGATGCGCGCCATCGGCAAGGCCCCACCGGTGCTGTGCTTTGACGAACAGCGGCTGCGGGCGGCCATGGTGCAGCAGGGCCTGCAGATCTTTTGCGCCGAGCGGCATGGCACGCGCGGCAAAGATATCCGCGCCTTTGTCGTGGCCCGCAAACCGGGCTGATTCTTCTCCCACCCCTGCATCCCTTGCTGGCGGCCCCACAGCGGCCGCAGGGCGGAGTGTTGCCCATGGGGCGCTGTCGAATCGTTTGTTCATCCCGTTAACCCAAGGAGTCCGTCTTGCCACTTGCTCATTTCAGCGCTGCTCTGCTCTGGCTGCGCTGTCATCACCACCCTCCTTGCAGAGCCTGTTTTGCCCGCTGACTTCCTACCTCCCATGACTGCCACTCCCACCATGAAAACTCGCAACTACCCGCTATCCCTCATCCCCGTCGCTGGCATCGTGGCGACCGTGGCGCTGCTCACCGGATGCGCCTCCACCCTCGACCAGGCGGGCCTGGAGCAGCGCACCGCGCAAGCCATAGGGCGGACTGCGGGCCAGTTCACCATCACCGACCGCCAGGAGGAAACCGGCGGCCGCATCAACTACACCGTCAACACCCGCGACGGCGCGACCTACCGGTGCTACCTGTACGGCGCGACGGGCTTTCAAAAAGCCATGAGCTTTGGGCAAACACCCCATTCCGACGCCATCTGCACAGCCATGGTGGGTAGCCCGGGCAACAGCGGTAACCCGGCACCAGCGGCGGCCGCAGAGCAGCGGGGCCGCAGTGCGGGCAAAGAGTGCAATGCGCTGCTGCGCACGGCGGGACGCTGCTGAACGTTGCGGGTCAACCCTCACTACGGAGACATCACATGAAGTGGACGTCGATCTTCTTTTCGCTCGCAGCCACGCTGCTACCCCCGCTGGCCAGCGCCGCAGACCTCAAAGTCGCCGTGATTAACGGCCCCGCCGCGCCCGCCACGCTTTACCTGGCTCTGTTCGACACCGCCGATGCGTTTGCCAACAGCCAGGCAGTGGCGTCGCACAAGGTCGAGTTGCATGACGGGGCTGCGCAGCTGGTGTTCAGTGGCTTGCCTGCTGGGCGCTATGCAGTCAAATCTTTTGCAGACGAGAACGGTAACGCCAAGCTCGATACCAATCTGCTGGGTCTGCCCACCGAGCGTTATGGGTTCTCTAACAACGCCCGGGGCCGCATGGGGCCGCCCACGTTTGATGCGGCTGCGGTGCAGCTGGATGGTGGCAGCACCAGCATCACCGTTCAGCTGCGTTGAATATCTTGGAGGGAATTCTCATGAAACGACGTGATCTGCTGCAGCGACTAGTGGCCGGGGGTGGTGCTCCCTTGCTGGCGCACTGGGGCGCGCAGGCAAAGACTCCCACCGGCTGGCAGGCGCAGTTCGATGCGTCAAGTGCGCCCTGGAAGTCGGCATTTGCGACGGCGCCCGCAGACCTGCCGCTGACGGCTACCCGGGTGCGTGGGCGGTTTCCGGATGCAGTGACCGGCACGCTGTACCGCATCGGCCCTGCGGGGCACGATTTGGGTGGGGAGCGCAACCAGCACTGGTTTGATGGTGATGGGATGGCCCATCGCTTTGTGATCGAGGGCCACACGGTTCACCATCAGGGCCGCTATGTGGCAACCAGCAAGCGCATGGCAGAGGTCAACGCCGGGCGCCGTCTTACCGAGGGCTTTGGCACGGTGTTTGAAGGCAGGGATGAACCCAGTTCGCCCGACAGCATGAATGCCGCCAACATCAGCGTACTGCCCGTGGGCGGCGACGTGCTGGCGTTGTGGGAAGGGGGCTCTGCTACACGTCTGGACCCTCAGTCGCTGGAGACCCGGGGGCTCAAGACCTGGCGCCCGGATTTGGCGGGTGCGCCGTTCTCGGCCCACCCACGGGTGGCGGCCGACGGCACGATCTGGAACTTTGGCGTCCACCCGCACGCGGGGTTGTTGCTGCTGTATGAGATCGGACCAGGTGGCGTGCTGCGACGTGCCGATGCGTTTCCTGTCAGCAACATTCCGATGGTTCATGACTTTGCGATGACGGCCAAGCACCTGGTGTTCTTGTTGCCACCGCTGGTATACGACGCGCAGCGCAGGTCAGCCGGTGCGAGCATGCTGGATTCCTACGTCTGGCGCCCGGAGCTGGGGATGCGCGTGTTGGTGGTGAACAAGCACGATTGGAAGCAGCAACAGACGCTGTCGTTGCCCACCGGTTTTCTGTTTCACATAGGCAATGCGTGGGAAGAAGAAACCACCACCGGCACGGTGATCCACCTGGACTATGCCCGCGCTGACGATGCATCGGGTCTTTTCAAGGATACGCGCGAGGTGATGCGCGCTCGTCTGGCGGGGACGGCAGGCCCTGTGTTGACCGTTGCACGTCTGCACCTGCGCACAGGCAAGGCAACGCAGGCAGACCTGGGCGTGGAGGCGGAGTTTCCACACGTCCATCCGCGCCATGTCGGGCTGCGGCATCGTCACGTGATACACGCCACCAAAACCTCCGGGGGCTTGCCGCTGTGGAGCGCCGTGGCGGCCACGCATGTGGAAACCGGAGTCTCCCGTCGCTTCAGCCACGGGTCCGAGACGATCGTGGAAGAACATGTGTGGGTGCCCGATGGGCGCGCTCCCGGCTGGGTGATCGGTACCCACCTGGACTACGCGCAGAAGAAAACCGTGCTGTCGTGTTTTGCTGCGGATGCGCTGACAGAAGGCCCCGTGGCCCAGGCCGTCCTGCCGTATGCACTGCCTTTGGGGCTTCACGGTGCTTTTGTGGCTGCCTGACAGATACTGGTTTTGCGCGCCCTCATCAAGCCTAGCCTGGCCTGCTGCCGCGAGCGCGGCCATTTTGCACCAACAGACAAATAGAAATAGGGACAAGAAAAAATGAAAAGCTGGCACTGGGCCAGCCTGCTGCTGGCGCTGGCTCTAAGCGGCTGCGCGACAGTGCCAGGGACGACCACCGACAGGGTGGATGGGCGCAAGGTGGAATACGTGCAGGCGGGCCAAGGTGCACCGGTGGTCGTGTTCGAAAACGGGCTGGGTGCAACGTTGGACTGGTGGGCCAAGGTCTGGCCCGACACGGTGGCCGAAACCCGTTCGTTGGCCTACCACCGCGCGGGCTATGGTCACAGCGATGCGCCCCTGTCGCCGCGCGACGGTGCGCAGGTGGTGGACGAGTTGAGGGCGTTGCTGCGGGCTCGCAATCTGCCCCCGCCGTATGTTCTGGTGGGGCATTCTCTGGGCGGCCTGTATATGCAGTTGTTCGCGCGCAAATACCCCGGCGAGGTGGCTGCACTGGTGTTGGTTGACTCCACCCACCCCGACCAGGTTAAGGGTGCGGGCAACCCGGAGAACTGGCCCACGTGGCTGAAGGTGGTGTTCCGCGCAACCACATCGGACACGGCCAAGCAGGAGCTGGCAGCGCTGGACGCAACAGGCAACCAGGTGTCCAACCTGCCAGTGGACCCGTCCGTGCCCGTGTGGGTGCTCAGCGCACTGCGCGCCACAGGTGCGCCTTCTGCGGTGGCCGATGATGCCAACCGAAAGCGGGCCGACATCGCGCACCTGTACCCAGGCTCCACCCAGGTGTGGGTGGACAGCGGCCACGGTGTCCCGCTGGAGAAGCCCGAGGCGGTGGTCAGCGCGATCCGGGACGCGGTGCGGGCCGCTCGCGCATCCCGCGATGTGCACAAGGCGCAGTAGCCGCCTGTACCAGATGTCGCCATGGCGGGGGGAGCCGCTGTGGGCCATCACGCGTCAGGCGCGGGCCGTGCGCCACGGAGAGATGAATTGATTGCTATCAATTAAATAGCTAAATAGGCAATGTGGATGGGCGCTAGGTGCCAATTTGACTCAAAGAGTGCCCGCGTGCGCCGCCCAAGCTGGCGGGGCGCCTGCGCTGTTAGGGATGGGCAATCACCGGCCCCAGAACGCGTCTTCCTGCGCCGCATCGCTGCACGCCCATGCCTTGTTGCGCTACCAGCTCTACACGTTGCTGACGCGGCTGCGCATGGCGCACGAGCAGCAGTCCGGGTGCACCCCAACCGAATTTCGCAGCAGGCAGACGGCCAACCAGCAGGGGATGGTGGAGAGCCTGCAGGCAACGGTTTGGAGTTCATGATCTCTGAAAGGGTAGGGCTGGCCGGGGGTGATGCACCCGCGACACAAGGACCAGATCACCGTGCCAGAATGAAACGATGAGCACATCGACCTCCTCCTTCCAATCCAATGCAGACGGCACCCGGGTGACCACCTACACCTGGGCCGAAACCCCCGGCCAACCTGTTGGTGTCGTGCAAATCTCTCCCGGGCTTGCCGAGCACGGCGAGCGCTACGACCGTTTTGCGAAGGCGTTGAACGCCGCAGGTTTCATCGTCCACGCAGTCGATCATCGCGGCCACGGGCGCACCGCCGATGGCCGGTTGGGAGACTTTGGCGCCGCTGGGTTCAACGGGCTCATTGCCGATGTGGCCCAGTTCGGAGCACTGCTGCGTGCGCAGCATGGGCAGCAGCAGCTTCCGCTCTTTTTGTTCGGCCACTCCATGGGCTCGTTCGCTGCGCAGGCGGCCATCCTGGACCACTCATCCACCTGGTCCGGCGTCATCCTGTCAGGCTCCACCACCCTCGACCTGTTCGCCGCCGCCATGGCCAACGCCCCCGCCGACGCGCCCGCCGGGCTCGCGGCATTCAACGCAGGCTTTGAGCACCGCACCGGCTACGAATGGCTGTCGCGCGACGCTGCAGAGGTGGACGCCTACGTGGCAGACCCGTGGTGCGGCTGGGACGTGCCACCCGATGTGATCCCCTCACTCTTCGCCCCCGCGCCCCGGCTGGCCGACCCTGCACAACTCGCGCGCATCCGCAGCGACCTGCCCATCCTGATCGCGTCCGGCGACGCAGACCCGCTGGCCGCAGGCGGGGTCTTGTTGGAGCAACTGGGGCAGCGGTATCGGGATGCCGGTGTGGCCGATGTCACGGTCAAGCTGTACCCGGCGGCGCGGCATGAAATCTTGAATGAGACGAATCGGGATGAAGTGACGGGGGATGTTGTGGCTTGGCTGAATGCGCGTTCGAACGTAGCGTAGGCAAGCCGCAGTTCCACAGCGGCGATTTGGCTGGTCTACGCCTGCTTTCAACAGTACTTGTGGATGCAGGTTGAAGAGGCCGATTGTCAACGTTTCGCACAAAGGGGAGGCCTGGACTTCGCTGTGCGATAGGCTTTTTCCCGATGAATTTTTTCAGAGTCGGTGGAGTGACTGCGTCAGCGATAGGCGTAGAGCTTTATCCCTTTGTCACTGCGCTCCAGCTCGAAATTACCAATAGCCTTCAGTTTGAGGACGATGGATTCAGCATTCTCGCCCTCTGCAGAAAGCTCAATCCACTCCACCTCTTTGTACTTATAAAAACCGCGCGGTGTCCCAGAGATCATTCCCTCCATCGAACTCCGGTAGTAAGAAAAGCCGAGCGAACTGGATGAAGGAATCCACATGTCTCTCGTGGATTCATCCCACACAAGTTTTACTTTGCAGAGTTCGAAGAGAGAACGAACGCCGACAAGTGCTTCGAGCAAACGAACCCATTTTGCGTCGCTCATGAAATACGAATTGAAGCGCTCGCGTACGAGAGCGTCTGTGCGGTCTCTCTTAAATTGCACTGTAATGCTGGAAGTGTTGCTCAAGATTGAAATAGGCTTCTGTTAACGCGCATCAACGACCGCTAGTGTGTCTCGCCGTGGGGCAAAAACGGCCACAGCCGGACGCAGAACTTGCTACCCAGAGGCTCTCTCGCGGGATTCGGGGTTGGCTTCGTATCTAAGCCATCCTGCAATCGCAGAGCCTCCTCCAATTCGGTCTTTCGGATGTGTTTTGCCTTCGTTGACTGGCACTTCTGCGAAGTCAAAAGGACTCATCCCTTCGATACACGCCACATTGACTCCGTATTGGTCTGGCGCTGAGCGACGCTGGTGGAAGGTGTAAATGCCGCACTTTGAGCAGAAATAGTGCTTGGCCTCTCCCGTATTAAACGTATACAGGGTGAGCTCTTCACTACCATGCGTGACCTGAATATCGTCTAGGTTGGCTGATACCGCTACTGCCCCTCGCATCCGACAATAGGAGCAGTTGCATCTACGGGCTGTTTTCAGGCCATCTCTTAAACGCAATGAAAAACGCACAGTACCGCAATGACATGCGGCTTCATACAAGGGCCGTTCTGGGAGATTGCTATCGGTCATTCCTCATTCTCACCTACAAAGTGCGCGTCTGGAGATGACTGTATTGGGCCCTGACCCGACGTTGGGCAACACACCTCCAATAGCTGCCGTTCATTCGCTACCCGCTGCCTAACAGGCCAATACCTACTGGCTGAGTGCCTGGGCCCTGATTGATAGCGAGCTATAGTTTGCCTCGTTGACGCCTGCGGGGTTT
>NZ_JAPCKI010000024.1 GCF_028680575.1 Acidovorax benzenivorans
GGCACACGCCGCCTTTGGGGGTGGCACCGATCTGGGCCAGCTCCATGAGGGAGGCCCACAGGCGTTCGCCGTTGATGCGCAGGTTTTCGGTGTTGGTCTTCACTTGGGTGTCCATGGTGTTCTCCGGAGACATGAGTCAGTCAGGGGTACGCTGGCACATCGCCCAGCGGGTAGACGGGCTGGCGCAGGTTTTCGAACGGGAACAGCCGGTAGTCCGAGCTGGTCACGCCAGGGCTGTCGCACTCCACCAATCCAGCAGAGAGCGGCACGAACACCGGTCGGCAGTACATGCGCGACTTGAGCAGCAGGTAACGATATGCCGTGGGGTCCAGGCCCACACAAGAAAAAACGCCCAGATCCCACGGTTCGTGCGGCTGCTCCACCACCACGATCTGCGTGCCGCCGGCATCCAGCCAGACGGCACGCCCCATGGAGCAGCGCTGGCCGGTGTAGATCGGCCCAGTCACGGTGTAGCTGCCGTCGCTGATGGCACGCACGGTGCCATGCACCAGCACGGGCTCTTTGACAATGCCCAGCCGGGCCAGCGGCACCTTGTTGCCCAGACGTACCGACACCTGCGCACCCACACCGGCTGCCACGAGCTGCGCGACAGCCTCCGGATCAGACAACGGCCCCGTGGCAATACCGGTCAGGCCATGCCGCCAGGCGGCCTGCAGCACGTCCATGGTGTCGCAGGTTCCGCCGGACATGCAGTTGTCGCTGTGGTCCAGCAACAGCAAGGGCTTGCCCGCCCCCTCGGCCATGCGCTGCGCCCGCGCGAAGGCGTCGGCCAAGGGCTCGCTGGCATACACGTAGCCCTCGCGCTCCGCCCAAATCTGGGCAGCCACGCGGTCCAGCGCAGCGGTGCACAGCGCCTCCCCCTCGGCAGTGCATTCCGCAGTGGCCACCACGCTCATGCACGGCGCGGCGATGTCGGCCAAGGAGAAGCCCGCAAAGATGGTCATGGCCGGGACACTCTCCCCTTCGGCCTGCCGCGCCGAGGACACGGCGGCGGCCATAGCGCCGCCCAAGGTCGTGCTGCGCAGGGTGTGACTGAGCAGCGGCAACTGTCGCCAGCGCACAGCGTACCTCGTCCCTTGCTGCAACATTTGCAGCACCAGGCGCGCCGCGTGCTCACCCGTCTCGTACATGTCCACATGCGGGTAGGTCTTGAAACCCACCATCACATCGGCGTTGTCGATCATCTTTTGCGTGATGTTGCCGTGTAGGTCCAGGGCCACGCCCAGCGGGACGCCAGGTACAGCCGCCCGCACTCGGGCGAGCAGGTCTCCCTCTCCGTCTGGCGTGTTCTGGGCGACCATCGCACCGTGCAGATCGAGCAGGATGGCATCGCAGCCCGCGGCTGCGGCAACGATGCGGTCCGTCAACTGGTTGTAAGCGTCGGCATCCATCGGTCCACTAGGGTTGGCCGTGGCAGAGACGGGCGTCACGCACTGCGCTCCCACCCGCTTTGCTGCATCAATAAAAGCAGCCATCGCCGTTCGCATGCCGACATTGGCCTGGAAAGCCGCAGCATCGTAGTCAGGAGCAAACGCCTCCAACGGCGTGGGCACGGGAGAAAAGGTGTTGGTCTCGTGGTTCAGACGAGCAATCAGAAACTTCATGAAGTGGCCTTTGGGATTCAATGCGGCAAGGGCTGGCGCTCAGGCCAGGCCCACGCCAAGGTAGCGGTCCTTGACCTCTTCGTCTGCCAGGAAGCTTGCGTTGTCGGCGGTGTAGACAATGCGCCCCTGCTCCAGGATGCAGTGGCGGTCTGCCAACTGCGTGCACACCTCCAGGTTCTGCTCCACCAGCAGTATGGCGACACCCGCCGCCTTGATGGTTTTGAGCTGGGCCACGATCTCTTCCACGATCACGGGGGCCAGTCCTTCCACCGGCTCGTCCAGCATGAGCAGCTTGGGGTCGTTCATCAGCGCACGGCCAATGGCCAGCATCTGCTGCTCACCGCCCGACAGTTGCCCGCCACCGTTGCGCCGCCGCTCCTTGAGCCGGGGGAAGATGCGGTACACATCATCCAACTGCCAGGGAGATCGCTTGCGCAGGCCCAGCATCAGGTTCTCTTCCACCGTCAGCAGCTTGAAGATACCCCGGTGCTCCGGCACCAAGCACACGCCTTGCCGGGCGATCACATGTGAAGCCTGCCCCTGAAGCGGTTTGCCAGCAAATGCCACGCGGCCTTGTGTGGGAGTGACCGCGCCTGCAATGCTCTTGAGCGTGGTGGTCTTGCCCGCACCGTTGCGCCCCAGCAGTGTGACCAGCTCGCCATCACCCACCGTGAAACCCACGCCCTGAAGCACATGGCTTTTGCCGTAGTGGGCATGCAGGTTGTCAACATCGAGAATCATGCCTTGCCTCCGGTGATCATGTTGCCCAAGTACGCGGCCCGCACCCGGTCGTCGCTGCGGATGTCGTGCGGCATACCTTCGGCCAGCACTCGGCCCAGCTGCATCACCGTGACGGTGTCCGATATGTCCATCACGATGTTCATGTTGTGCTCGATCAAGACCACCGTGTGCTCATCACGCAGGCTCTTGATCAGTCGCTTCATGTCGTCGAGGTCATCAATGCCCATGCCGGACGTGGGCTCATCCAGAAAGATGGCCTTGGGCCGGGCGGCCAGGGCCATGCCCACCTCCAGTCGCCGTTGCTGACCATGCGACAGGTTGCCGGCGGGTATGTCCGCGAACCTCTCCAGGCCCACCTTGGCCAGCACCGCCTCCACCACCTGCGATTGCGCGCGGGCGCCGATGGGTTCATGCCAGGGATTGAGGGCATGTGCGGGGGCAACGCCCTGCGCCCCAAGGCGCAGGTTTTCGCGCACGGGCAGACTCAGGAACAGGCTGGTCACCTGGAACGACCGCGCGATGCCGCGTTGCACACGCCGGTGGTCGGGTTCGTGCGTGACATCCTGGCCGTCAAACAGGATGCGCCCGCCGCTGACCGCCTTGGTCCCCGTGAGCATGTGGAACAGCGTGGTCTTTCCGGCCCCATTGGGGCCAATCACAGAGTGCACCGTGTTCGCGCGCACCCTCAGACTCACACCGCCCAGCGCAGCAAACTTGCCATAGTGCTTCTCGACGTCAATGGCTTCCAGCAGGATGGGGGCCTTGGGGCTCATGCCTGTTCTCCTTTGGTGGCCGCCGCAGTGGCCGATGGCGCCAGCGGGTCTGCCGATGGCTTGCGATAGCCCTGCCACTTGTTCCAGATGGTTTCACCCAGGCCCCACAGGCCCCGCTGCATCCATAGGCTGACCGCCATCAGCGCAATGCCCAGCAGCAGCAGCCAGCGCGGCCACAGTTGTGACAGCCAGTCGGCCAGCAGCAGATAGAACGCCGATCCGAGCAGCGACGCAAACAGGTTGCCCGTACCCCCGATCACGGTCATCACCAGGATCATCTCGCTTGTGTGGTACTCAGCATTGGACAGTGGCGCCAGGCCGGTCATCATCGCGTGCAGCGCGCCTGCAAGGCCCGTGACAGCGCCCGAAATCACAAACGCCTGCAACTTGAGCAGCCGGAGGTTGTACCCAATGGCCGCCGCGCGTTCCTCGTTGTCACGCACGGCCAGCAGAGTGCGGCCAAAGGTGGAGCGCGACACCTTGATCAGCAGACAGAACACCACCAGGAAGATCGCCGAGACGAAGCCATAGAACTGCCATGGCGATGCCAGCGTCCACAGGTTGGTGCCCAAAATGGACAGGTTGGGCCGCGGGATGTCCATCAGCCCGTTGTCGCCACCCGTCAGGCCAGTGGCCGTATAGGCGATGAAATAGAACATCTGCGCAAAGGCCAAGGTCAGCATCACAAAGTAGGTGCCACGCTGGCGAATTGCTACCCAGCCCACCACGGCGGCGCCCAGCGCCCCCATCGCCGTGGCTAGCAGCAACGCAAGCGGCATGGGAATAGGCCAGCGAGTGAGCAGTAAGGCTACGGTGTAACTGCCCAAACCAAAGAAGATGCCCTGCCCGAACGAAAGCAAGCCAGTGAATCCGAGCAGCAGATTGCAGCCCATGGCCGCCAGCGCAAAAATGAGGACCTCGCTAGCCAACGAGCCCGACTGCATCAGCAAAGGCATAGCCGCCACCACCACTGCTGCAAATAGGAAATGCGTGTATTTCTTCATGGGGATTCACTCCTTGCGGCCCAGCAGGCCGTGGGGACGCAGCAGGAGCACCGCCGCCATGGCCACATAGATCATCAAGCGGGCCCCTTCTGGCCAGAGCGTGCTCATGACGCTTTGCACGATGCCGATCATCAATCCGCCCAGCAGTGCGCCACTGAAACTGCCCAGGCCTCCCACGACCACCACGACAAAGGCTACGGCCAGGGCTTCAATACCCATGAAAGGTTCTGCTCCACGAATGGGGGATGCCAGCACACCGGCCAGTGCAGCGGTGGCAGCGCCTAAGCCAAATACCAAGCTGAAAATACGCAGCACATTGATGCCAAGCAGCGAAACCATCTCGGTCGACTCGCTACCGGCTCGCACAGCGCTACCGAGTCGCGTGCCCTCAAGAACCCACCACAGCAGCACTGCCAGCACCGAAGTGAAGCCAATCACAAACAGGCGGTACTTCGGGTAGATGAAACTGCCCCACATCACCACTCCCTGCAGCGCGTCGGGAACCGCCACGCTGTCACCCAGCGGGCCCCATTGCAGGATCACCAACTCCTGGACTGCGAGTGCCAAGCCCACCGTCACGAGGATGTGAAATTCGTGGTCCGAGGCATACACGTGGCGCAGGACCAGCTTCTCCGTGGCCCAGCCAATCGCCCCAACCACCAGCGGCACCACCACCAAGGCCAGCCAGAAGCTCATGCCCCAGCGCGTCATCTGGTAGCAAAAGTAAGCCCCGATCAGATAGAACGCGCCATGCGCGAAGTTCACGAATCGCAGCAAGCCAAAAACAATGGACAGGCCCACCGCCAACAGGAAGTACAGCATGCCAATGCCGATCCCGTTGATGACCTGTAGTAGGTAGATGTTCATAAAGTGCTCGGCCGAACAACCGCCAGCCACACTTGTCGGTGCCGCTGGGGTTCTCAAAACAAAGGGCATCCACAGCGCGCGCACCGGGCTGTACCCAGCCCGGCGGCCGCTGTGAGGGTCAGGCGCGTTTGCAGCCCGTCTGGTCGATGGGCAGGAACGACTTGCCCGAGCTGAGCACGTCCACGTAGTCGTCCTTGTTCTTCATCTTGGACTTGGCCTTGCCCTTGAGCAGGTAGTAGTTCTTGAGCACTTGGTGGTCCGCCTTACGCACCTCTTCTTCGCCCGTCAGGCCCTGGTACTTGTGGCCTTCCAGCGCTGCGATCACGGCTTTTTGTTCAACAGAACCGGCCTTGATGATCCCGTCAATCAGCAGCTTGGTGCAGATGTAGGAACCCGCCAGGCTGTAGTTGGGGTTCATCTTGAGCTTGTCATTGGTGCGTTTGACGAGATCGCGGTTGAGTTCGGAATCCACCGTGTGCCAATACTGGGCGCCAAAGTAGATGCCGTCGCACAGGTCGGCACCCAGCGACTCGAACTGCTCCAGACCAGAGGCCCAGGCCACCAGGATGGTCATGTTCTTGTGCATGCCAAAACTCACGGCCTGGCGCAGGGTGTCGGCACACTGCGCACCAAAGTTCAGCAGCAGCAGCACATCGGGCTTGGCGGCCAGCGCGTTGGTGATATAGCCGCTGAACTCCTTCTCGGCCAGCGAGTGGTAGCTGTTGCCCACGTGCTCGACGCCCTTTTCCTTGAAGATGTTCTTGGCCGCCGACAGCAGGCCATCGCCAAACACGTACTGTGGCGTGATGGTGTACCAGCGCTTGGCCTTGGGCATGGATTCGATCAGCGGACGCACCGTCTGCTCGATGGCACCGAACGTGGGCACAGACCAGCGGAAGGTCGCCACATTGCAATCCGACCCCGTGATTTCGTCAGCCCCCGCCGTGGTCACGAACAAGCCGCCAGCCTTCTCGGCCTCCTTGCCCATGGCCAAGGCCTCGCCCGACAGGATGCCGCCCGCGAAGAAGCGAGCGCCCTGCTGCTGCGCAGCTTCCTGCACTTTGCGCACGGCGGTGGCAGGCTTTCCTTCAGTATCCAGCAGCGTGTAAGCCAGGGGGCGGTTGAGGGCCTTGCCATATTGCTCGATGGCCAGTCGCATCCCCATATCTGCGAATTTTCCATTGGCGGCGAACGGGCCGGACATCGGGACCGGGCAGCCGAACTGGATGGCACCTGGGGCCTGCGCAAAGGCGCCCCGGGTCAGACCGATGGAAGCGGATAGCGCACTCAGTGCCGATACTTGCAGGAGATGACGACGTTGCATGGAGGACTCCAGTGATAGATGTGGGAGATCAAGAGTTGCAACCTCCATGGTGGGCAGGAAATTGCCTTCTCAATCTTTCCAAATCTTTCATTTACATTCATGCAAGCACAGGGTTAACCCACCACGCCTTTCCAGCAGACATAGCCAAGCCCGGCGCGCACCCGGACCGAGTGAGCACCGCAACGGAATGATCGCAAGGGGGTCAATGCAGCTGCTGCGCGTCCTGTACGAGCTGAGCTGCGGCCGTGAAGGCGTAGCCGATCTGGTGGAGAGTCTTGACCGGCAGAGGCTCGGAGAACGCTTCTGCTGCCTTTTTCCGCAGCCGCGTGAGTAGCAAGTTGAGCCGCTCAGCCCCGTTTTGGGCACGGGCACCAAACAGGTGACTACTGAGATCGCGCTTGGACACCGGTTGGCAATCTGCTCGCATGAGTTGCTGCAAGAACATGAACTCGTGGGTGGTCAGCTGCAGGCACTTTCCCTGCGGCGAAGACAGCGCCCAGTCCTTCATCGCGAGCACCCAGCACGCTGGCTGCGCCGCAGGTGCCGCCATGGAGCCCAGCGATCCAAGGGTGTCGGCAGCGGCCCTAGGGGTCAGCCGACTCGCCGTAGCGTCGATATTGGCAGCCAGCTCCAGCAGGTTGACCGGTTTGACCAAATAACGATCTGCCCCGGCGCGCATGCCTGCGAGGCGGTCATTGAGTGAATCGCGGGCGCTCAGAATGATCACCCCCACCTCGGGCCTGGACTTGAGCAGCGACGCCACGCTGAGCCCATCTTCACCAGGCAGACCCAGGTCCAAGAGAACCACATCGACAGGCTGAACAGTGAACCCTTTGTAAAACGCCTCGGCGCTGCACACACCCCAGACGCTGTAGCCCGAATCGAGCAAAAACTCTTCGATGCTGTGCAGTTGGTCGGAGTCATCCTCCACGATGGCGATGCTGGGCTTAGATTGGGTCATGTTGCAAATACCTCCGGCACCGACCGGAATGCAACATTCAGGCCACCGGTGTCACTGTCAACGGAATGTTGATTACAAAACGCATGCCCTGGGGCTGCCGTGCCTGCAGCTGGACAGCCCCGCCGTGCAAGTCAACAATCCGTTTTACCAAAGCCAGTCCCAGTCCGGCACCGGGTTTGCCCTCTGCCGTGCGCCCACGGCGGTACTTTTCAAACACCAACTTTTGTTCTTCCGGCGGAATGCCTGGGCCCTCATCCTCAACGGCAAAACGACACGTCGTCCCCTCCCGGAGCACACTGAGAGACACCGTTGTACCGGCATCGGAATACTTAAATGCGTTGGACAACACATTCATCAGCATCACCCGCAGCAGCACCGGATCACCGTTCAACGCGGGCAACCCGGGCTCCACGGCCAGAGTCAGAAGGTGCTCCACGGACAACTGCCCACCGTTTTCTGTGACCCACAGGCACAACTCCCCCACATCGACGGGCACCGGTTCCACCGCGAAGTTGTGGCTGTCGATACGGTCCTGGGTCAGGCAGTTGTCAAAGAAATAGCTCAGCCGCGCAGAGCCTCGCAAGATGCGCTGCGCCAAAGCCAGCTGCGCTGGCACCTCCTTGGACCGCAGCGCAAGCACTTGCCCAGCGGTATTGATCACCGCCAGCGGAGAACGCACCTCATGGGAAAGCATGGCGATGAAATGGCGCTGGTCGGTCAATGTCTGCTCAATGGAGGCTACCGCACTCTCCAGCTCCTGCGTGCGCTGTGCAACCATTTGCTCCAGTTCTTCGGCATGCTCCTTCAGGTGTCCAGCCATGTAGCCCATGGAATCAGCCAGAGACCGCAGCTCGCGGATCGGGCTCGATTTCGGTGCCTGTGCGTTCCAGTCGGCCTGGGTCAGCCTGACCGCCCAATCGCTGAGCACCTGCAAGGGTCTCACTACCCGGCTGGCCACGAACAGCGAAAACAGCACCGATGCCAGCATGACCGCCACCGTGGTGTAGATCGTGTTGCGCAAAACCCCGCGCAACGGCGTATTGAAGCGACTCTCGGGCAGGATGATCGCCATGGTGAGCACGGGACCTCGGTGCAGGGCGTGCGTCCACCAACGCGCCAGGTGACGCACGCCATCAACCTCCATGAACTGGTTGCCCTCGGCTTGCCCGCTCTGCAGGATGTGTTCCCCCAGCGCACGCATCACGGGGTCACGGCTCTGGTCGATGCGCATGCGGTGCCCATCGGCCAGCGCCGCCACACCGGCGGACGGATCGTGCGAGGACATGGCCAACAATTCTCCCGAGGCCTCTGCCAAAAAAGCCCGACCTCCCGACTCCAAAGCCAGCGCCGCCAGGAACTCGTTGAGCTGGGACAGCGCCACATCGGCAGTGACCACCCCAATCAGTTGCCCGTCGCGCGAGCGCACCGGTGCAGAGATGCCCATGCCGATCGCAGCATATGCACCTTGCGCATCGTTGATCATGTAGCGATAGGGTGCGTACCATGAGACCCCATCGTTGGCGATCGCAGACTGGTACCACGGACGGTTGCGCGCATCAAAGCCCACCTCGCTGCGCGAGATCAGCGTCGGCTGACGGTTCTCGGGGTCAATACGCAGCACCTCCATGGCCCGCCCATCGCTGATTCGTGCGCGCAGCATTCGCAATGCCCGGTCGTCGCCCAAGGGAGGACGGCTACCGGCGTAATACTGACCATCGGGCATGCCCATGGAGATGAAGGTCAGTTGGGGCTGTTGATCGATCTGCAGCATGAACTGGCGCATCAATACATCGGGCTGCTGCACCATCAGGTACCCGGCGCGCACTTGCTCGACGTTGAACGCCACCACCCGCTGCGGGACGTCAAAGAACGACACTACCTTCTCCCGCACACGACCCGAGACCTCATCGGCCAATTGCAGCGCAAACTCCTCCATGGCCACAACAGCCGAGCGATAGAACAGGCTGCCGCTGGCAAGCACAATAGGCAGCAATACCGCAAGCAGTGCAAGCGTCAGAAAACTGCGAAGAGCGATACGGCGCACAAACATGGGCGTTCAAGAGTGTGTAGGCACCTCGACCTCAGGTAAACACCCGCACGAGCGACTGGGCGCCTTGTATTGGATTCAATCACAAGTGCCAAGGATGGCGCGACCGACCTTTGCCAGGCGCGACTGTGCGCCTCATACCGCCAGTGCGCTTATGCACACATGCGCAATGCAATTGGATGCCAACTTCAGGCGACGCACTGTCGAAGCTGCCACCCTCAACGAGCGCTCAGTCCCTGGCTCTGTGGGCCAGAAAGTGGATTGCCTTTTGACCCTGCTGATTGGGGAGGCTAGGTACACACGCCATACGAGGGCATCTCCGCCGCCGACCTGTTCATTGAGTCGCGCTGGCGAGCGTTCATCCCCAGCCGAGGCCTGGGAGAAAACGGCACCCTAACCGCTGCAAATGTGTACAAGGCCTGTCATCACTTGCTTGTTAGGGATGGTGGCCACATGCTGGCTGTACGGGACAAAACCCTGCACCGCTGGTTACATGATGGCTACACGACTTGGAAAAAGAAAAACCCCGCTACCGTATTGATAGCAGGGTTTCCTTTGTACTGGCGGAGAGGGTGTCTGCCTGTTTAGTATACAAAGATGTTCAATGGCATCCAAAATAAGAACCTAAGTCTTTGTTTTATATAAATAAAAATTCAATATAGCTCAAAGGCCATCAACAAGAGCAATTTTTGGATGGCATACTGAATGGCATACCGGACTACGAATCCAATGGCCACCATTACCGATACCAAAGCTAGAAACATCAAACCCACAGACACAGCCATTCCCCATGGCAGCGTCACTGGTCTAGCCCTACATCCTTCCAGCACTAAGGGCCACGGTAAGTGGGTGCTTCGATACGTCAGCCCCATTTCGGGCAAGCGTCGCAATGCCGGCCTGGGCTCTTACCCCGAGATCAGCATTGCGGAAGTGGGCAAGCGCGCGACCGCGATGCGTATCGAACTGGCAGAGGGAAAGGATCCCCTTGATGAGCGGGCAAAGATTGAAGACAAGCCCAAGATTCCCACATTCAAGGAGGCCGCTCTGAAGTTGCACGGTGACCTGCTTCCTGGCTGGAAGAACCCGAAACATGGCAATCAATGGATTAACACCATGGTTGAGTACGTCTTTCCAAAGCTTGGAGACAAACTGCTGCAGGAGATCCAACCGGGTGACGTTGCGGAGATACTGAAACCCATCTGGCTCACCAAGGCAGAAACAGCTACCCGGGTCAAACAACGCATCCACGCCGTAATTGCCTGGGGCTGGGCACACGGGTACTGCCAATCAAACCCTGTTGACGTGGTTGGACACCTGCTCGCGCAGCAGCCTGGCAAAGCCATACGGACTCAACATCATCCGGCAATGCCCTGGCGAGACATTCCGAAGTTTGTGCAAACACACCTCAAGCACAGCACAAGGCCAGAGGTGACACGCACCTTACTTGAGTTTGTCATTTTGACGGCCAGTCGCTCAGGGGAAGCAAGAGGCATGACCTGGAGCGAGTTAGATCTACAAAACAAAGTCTGGACGATTCCTGCGGAGCGAATGAAGGCAAAGCTTCCCCATCGCGTCCCCCTCTCCCCTCGTGCAATGACTATCATTGAGGGGCAGAAGAGCCAACATAAAACCCTCGTTTTTCCATCAATTCGAGATCGAGTTGAGCTCTCAGATATGGCTCTTACATCACTTCTTCGCAAGCTGAAAGCAGAAAGCGACACGCCAGGAAGGGTCGCGACAACCCATGGATTTCGGTCCAGCTTTCGAGATTGGTGCAGCGAGATAGGTTACTCCCGCGATCTGGCAGAGCGCTCCTTAGCCCACAGCATCAAAGATAAGGTTGAAGCCGCCTACCATCGCACGGACCTACTGGAACAACGGCGAGGAGTTATGAATGCTTGGGCGGCATTCGTAACAGGCAAAACACCTGTGGCAGTTACATCAGAGGAGCCAAGCAGACCACGGATCTCTGCGAATCATGCCGCATCGCTTACAGGCGATTAACATCACTGTGTCCAAGTCATTTGGCAGCCCTCTAGAGGCAATGCTCGACGCCTTAGGCTGCAAATGATGATCAGTTCGTTCATGGCAAGAGAGGCGCGCGTACTACAGGTACACAGCCCTCTGTGATGACCTCATCAGCGTCTACTCTGGCAGCTTCAAACCTGAGCTGCGCCGAGACCGGGAAGTGACACGTACCCAGGGCGTCGTGGGCGCTTTCGACGACATGGGTTTCGCCCTGGCGTTTCAAGTCACTGTGCGCAAGCCGCTTGGCCTGCCGGCCGAGCTGGTCAATGTTCCAGGCGCGACGGGCAGAGCGGCGAATGAGTTGGGGATGGACGATGAGCTGGCGGCGTGCCCTCGTACCCTGTCGCACGTCGTTTACTTCGTGCCCGATGCGGCCAAAGCCGAAGCCTTCTACGTCCGGCTAGGGTTCACTGTGACCGACCGGTTGGGCGGCGGCCCCTTTCTGCGCCCAGCGGGCACGTCGGAGCACCATACGCTGTTCCTCATTCAGACCCCACCGTTCAGGAAGGGTGTCGAGCACTTCACCTTCCACATGGGCGGACCCACCGAAGTCATGGTCGCCGGAACGCGTTTCGTTCAGAAGGGATACGAGTCCTTCTGGGGCCCGGGGCGGCATAAGCTGGGAAGCAACTGGTTCTGGTACTTCAACAGCCCGCTGGGTTGCCACGTCGAGTACGACGCCGACATGGATTTGCACGACCCTTCCTGGACACCGCGCGACCTGCCGATGGGCGCCGAGAACTCCCAATACTTCCTGCTCAAGTCCAGCGAGAAATGGGCGCCGGGTGGCCCGCCGCCCAGCGGCGTTCGCGACAGGAAGGCGGTGTAAACCCATGACCCCAGAAAGGATCTTGATCATCGGCTATGGCTTCTCCGGCATGGCGGCCGCCATCGAGCTGCGCAAGAACGGTGCGGAAGTCTACCTCGTCGAGATCGACCCCGAGTGGCGCAACTATGGCGCTGGCATCAGCCTCGCCGGCCCGACCTTGCGTGCGTTTCGCCAGCTTGGCGTCCTGGATGCTTTTCTTGCGCATGGTAACGCGCATGAAACGGTGTCCCTTCGGCCACAGTCTCCGCCAAGATACCAGCAAACATGAGCCTTCCGTGGCGCTTTTTTGTTTTTTCTACCATCAAATACACCAAAAGAAGTTTGCTTCGATGGGTCATTGATGGAGCTTGCTGAAGGGAGCAACTTGAGCCGTGCTTTCCGGGGGGTCTCCACCCCCTCTCGCATGTGAGTTCTCCGAACCTAGGACGCGTCTGTTTCTCTGCCAGCGTTGGACATTTTGGGAGCTTCCGAGTTCTTCAACAGAATAGCCCCGACAGCACATATCCCTGAGATCGGGAAAACTTGGCCGTGCAGAGCGAACGCCAAACCAACTCGCACAGCCGGAGGATCCGGCGGGCCCGCTACGCCTGCTAACATGCTGCACTGCAACATAGCTTGCACCAATCAGACCAAGGACCTCGACGACCCTTACCACGAACTTGGCTTGGCGCCAGGATCCAGCGATGCCGAGGTGAAGGTTGCGTGGCGCCGCCTGTCCGCACGCTGGCACCCGGATCGCAACAACAGCCCGCATGCCCTGAGAAAGATTCAGCGTATCAATCGAGCGCTGGAAATGATCCGCAACGCCCAGGCCGAACCAGAGGCTGATACCGAGGGTCCCGCCCCGGGTGCGGAACCTTCCACTGTCGAGCACACCATCAACCTCACACTCGAGGAAGTGGTGACCGGTTGCGTCAAGGAAGTTCGAGGCGAGGTGATCGAAGACTG
The DNA here is from genome assembly GCF_028680575.1 of Acidovorax benzenivorans. Taxonomy (GTDB): domain Bacteria; phylum Pseudomonadota; class Gammaproteobacteria; order Burkholderiales; family Burkholderiaceae_C; genus Acidovorax; species Acidovorax benzenivorans. Next base: position 13,148 of record NZ_JAPCKI010000024.1, read on the forward strand.
CGCCGAGTGCTCCGGCAGCGGCCTGCAACTGCAGGCTACCGAGTGCAGTGAATGCGGTGGCGCTGGCCACAGCCGGCAGAATCTTTGGTTCGCTTGGATCGCGTCAACGGACAAATGCACAGCCTGCCGGGGACAAGGGAAGACGCGCCATAGTTGCACTGCCTGCGCAGCGAGCGGTAAGGCACCGGCGAGGAAGTACCGCTGTCGGGTGCCGGTCGCGCCTGGCGCGCGCGGTGGCGACCTGCTTGATATCAGCGCCCGGGTGGAAGGCAATCGACGCCAGCACAAGCTGGCGCTGCGCGTGCGCGTAGAACTGCGGCCGCACGAATTCTTCACGGCTGAAGCCGATGGGGCCTTGAAGTGCGAGCTGCCCGTCGATGGGTTTGCATGGATGGCCAATCGCTGGATAGAGGTTCCGAGCCCCCGCGGGCTGCAACAGATGAAGCTGCGGCGAGGCCATCTGAACTACCGCATCAAAAACGCGGGCCTACCGTGGAAGAATGAGACAGAGGCTGGGGACTGCCTTATCACCGTCGTACCGATGTTTCCGCAGGAGCTTAGTCATGAGCAGGAGGCCATGATCGATCGGCTGGTGGCCAGCAACTCCGGGACGGCCGGTACGTCGGCAGGTGGTCGCATGGCGGCATGGAGCCGGTTGGTGAACAACTGGCTGGACCGGCGCAGGTGAGATCCTCAATGACCATCAGCATGATGGACTAATGGTGGCCCGCTTTGGCCAACATCATCGGTACGGAGCTGTCGTTTGCCGGCGAGTTATGACCGACTTGTTCAGGCTGTAAGCAGTCGGTCGCCACGCCCCCGATAGCTGACTGCTGCGAGGAAAAGCCGCCAGGGACATTCTCGCGTCATTCGCTTTGCTCGACTACTCCGGGCGCGTAGGAAAAATTCACGGTCTCGAAAGTTTCCATGCCCGTAGTCGCTCACTCCCCTGACTCCGCCGCGATTTTCAGCCTGCGCATCTACGAACTGCTGTCGATATCTGCCTAGTGGTAGCCGGCCTCTGTGTCGTCCCAGTCCTGCATGTGCCGAGCGCGATGAGTTTCGTTTTCGGCAGGAGTAGTTTCGCGCTGGATGGCTACGACCAGCGCATCGCCTCCCGCGATCAGATCTTCAATCAGCGTTTGAGGTGCCGCGGTCGTACTGCTGTCCGTACCGGTGTAGCCCGATTGCAGCAGACTGTAAAAGACTGTCTGGCGCATGTAGCACCCCTCCAAGGCCACAGAACTCAAGTGGACCTTCTTGGACCTTGGTGCTTTCGCTGGACCACGCACCAGCGCTTCGAAATGCTCCAGCGGGAGGAGGAAGCTCGGTTCCGAATCACCGTAGCGGCGGACGAACTTGAGGTAGAAGAAGTCGTCGGAAAGCCGATAGGTCTTCTTTGAACTCACTGCGCGTCGGGAAAACCGATGCATCGCGCCCAGTTGCTTGGAAAGGTGACGATCCTGAGTGTAAGTCCAGTCGTCGCGCCCGCCCGCGCCGTCGTGTTGAAGCATCTTGTACTGGACCATCACGAGGTTGTCGTGGAAGTGGTTGATGTAGATGAGATCGACGCCGAACACTTCCTCGAGCTTCTTGCGATTGGCCGTGATGACCTCTAGGGTCTGCTGGCCCTTGTGGAATATCGCGCGCCTGGTGGCATCGCTGCCGACGAGCTCGAAATCCGGGAACCGGCGCGCATCGTGCTCGATCACCGAGTCCTCCATGAACCGTGCGCCGACCAGTCAGCTCTCCTTGCCCTTGACGAGTTCGAGATGCGCGGCGGGCGCATCGCCCGACAGTCCGAAGACCTTCAGCGCCATGTCGATCGCGTCCCCCTGCAGTCGTGCGGAAGGTTCGAGGGGAAGTGGTTCGAGCCCGACGGACACCATGCGCAGCGCGTCATGATTGCCCTGGGAATTGGCCATCGTGTCCAGGAGGATCGCGCTTAGCTTGGGCGACAGTTTGGTCACCGGCGACGGGTCCGCCAGGTGTTTGGAGAATCGCTCTGCAGCGCGTGCCTCCTGGATCAGACCAGCCAGTTGCGACGCTGACGGTGTGACGCGCGCGGTTCTGTCGACCTTGATCCGGGTGTCGAGCGTGGCAGTAACCTGCTTGGACTTGATGACACCCACGTATAGCATCTCCTCCCCGTCATCGTGATCCTAGAGGCCTCGCCAACGCGTTCAGGTGTCAGGCATAGGCAGGGAGCGACGACCTCGCGCAGGTGATCGTGCGGGATGTTGAGCGTGAACTCCCTCATGCCCTTCCTGGAACCCAGGAGGGCGCCGTATTGATGGTCTTCGAGTCGAAGAATGTCTATCGGGCGGCGGGTCACGAACCTTCGCAGGAAGGACTGCCACTCCGGGGTTGTTGAATCGGTCACGGTTAACAAGTGAGTCTGTGGATCTGACGCTACACCCTATATGCGCAGACGAGGCCAAGAGTTTCCGCCGTTTCTTCCTGAAAGCGTGCGATCCCAACAAAGGGCCGCGGCACGAATCACGGCCTCCAGCGGGTTTCAGCGAGCCACCGGCTCACCTGGGCGATCTCACCTTCCTGCAGTGATGACGGCGTGGGCAGGTTTGCGCACCTCCGGATCCCTCCCGTACTAAAGCGCCCCGAGGGCCCGTCGATGGCGCCTTGGTTATGGGGACTCATGGTGGGCAACAAAACGATCTCCGCGTCGCTTGAGAACTCCTATTGCATGTCAGTGTCCATCAAGACGATGGAGTGTTGGCAAGCGCGAACCGTCGGGGTGAGTCGCTTCGTGGCCACACATGCGGTCCGACTGCACCAAGCTCCTCATCACGGCCGCGCGTTGCCCGGCAAGTTCACTGCCCACCAACATCCAGGCCTTGCGCCCCGTAGCCCATGGCTTGATCTGGAGCTCCATGTGGTTGTTATCGATAGGTACCGCACCGTCTTCGAGGTGATGCGCGAGTGCCGTCCAGTGCTCGAGCGCGTAGTCGATGACAGATGCCGTCGAGCCGCCATTTGCCAAGCGCCGGCGCTCAAGTTGCAGCCATGCGCCGAGCTGGTCCCACAGCGGCCGCATCAGTGCCTGCCGCCCGCTGCGACGCCCCTCGTCGCTAAAGCCGGCGAGTTCACGTTCGACTGCGTAGATGCCTGCAAAGCGCTGTATCGCATCCTCGCCCACCGCGCTGGTGCCACCCAATCAAGCAGGTAGGACTGGATGATGTCTCTTTTTTCAACCAGAAAAGCAAACGAGGCACTGCAGGTTTTTGATTCGGCGATCAATTCGGTTTCGCGCTCTCAGGCAAACTTAGATGCCGTGCAGTCGCGCTTAGAGGCCACGATTGCCAACTTTGAAATCTCGTCAGAAAAAACCGCTGCCGCCCGCGCACGCATCGTTGATGCCGACATTGCCCAAGAAACGGCGCAATTGGCGCGACAGCAAATCTTGCAAAACGCTGGTACTGCTATGGTCGCGCAAACCGATGCTTTGCCGGAGCAGATGCTGCACGTGCTCAAGGGCATAGGGCTTGGCAGTTTAAGTCGTTGAAGCTGATTTACCCAAGCTTCTAAAACCACGTGCGAGCGCCTCGCTAGTACCGGGTGAGCCTTGAAATCGCGGTATAAAACCAGTCTAGTTTTATCCGCCCCCTTTTTTAGTGTTAGTTTTCGGTCAGCGGAACATAGTCCCGCACTACTCCAGTTTGATGCCAGTCGCTTTCACGATTTGATCCCAGCGCTTTTCCTCCGTCGCGATGAAGTGTGCCGACTGCAAAGGGCCTTTTGGCTCTGCCGCCTGGACGCCCAAGCTCTTGAGCTTGGTACGGAATTGATCGCTACCGATGACACGCGACACAGCAGCATTCAATGTCTCGACGATAGATACGGGCGTGCCCTTCGGCGCAACCAGAACGTAAGGGACCGTGTAAGAAAAATTCGAAAGCCCCGCCTCTGCCATTGTTGGAGTCTCGGTGAACACAGGATCACGGTTTCTAGCAACTATCGCTAAGCCTTTGATCTTTCCCGCCCTCGCGTATTCCATGGCGCCCACCTGCAAAAATCCATAGGCGACCCTGCCGGCCATCAAGTCAGGAAGTATTGAAGGCACGCCTTTGTAGGGAACGTGCGTCGTGTGCACTCCCACCTCTAGGTTGAAGATCTCTGTGAGCATGTGAATCGGAGAACCCAGACCAGCAGAAAAATAGGGGTACTTGGAAGGATCTGCGCGCAATAAAGACACGAATTCCTTCAAGTCATTGGCTGCAATGGAAGGTGCAGTTACCAAGACCAATCCGACGTCCGCAACATGGGAGATCGCAGCAAAGTCGCGTATACCCGCATATGGCAGCTTTTCTTGGACGGAAGCCGCGACCACTGCAGGCAGGTTCGCCAGAAGCAGCGTGTGCCCATCTTTAGGCGCACGAGCTACAAAAATGCCTGCCACCGTTTGACTGGCACCTGGTCGGTTCTCAACAATCACTGGCGACCGAATGATTTCAGCGAGATCGCTTCCTAGGGCTCTTGCGACAATATCCGTCGGGCTACCAGCCTGAAACGGAACAACGATGGTGACAGGTTTGTCCGTAAAGGACTGCGCTTGGCAGACAGGGAACAGAACAAGGCCGAACACTGCAATCAGAAACCGAGTGAACGCAAAACGTGACATATTGATGGTCTCAAATTAGGCTGGAACCAGGGGTCAGCTCTCAGTTGAAGAGTTCGCGGCAAAAGAAGCGATGGCGCGGGGCGCAGCGCATTGCGTCGACCGAATCGTTGGCGCCAGACGTCAGGCCTGGCCAATGATTGCGCCGCTCGCACAACTCCCGCGAGTTCTTTCAGCACACCGCGGAGCGAATTTTCTGGTGCAGCAGCTTTCAGAAGATGTGGCGAAGGCCCACGTCGTACCCATTGGAGCTCGAACCTGGTGCCGTCACAGCGTTGTTCAAAGCCATCGTGGAGCCACCGCTGTTACGTACGTGCGCGTACGTCGCGTAGAGGGCAGTGCGCTTAGACAGCTGATGGACGTAGCCGAAAGCCACCTTCCTGGCTTCCGAGTTGATCGCTGCGTTGGTCTTGTACGTAGAGAACGAGGCTTTCAGTTCATTCACCCCCACTGGGACGACAACACCGATGACGCCTCCTCGACCGGAAGCAACGCCAGTGCTGTCCCGGTTTAGCGTGGCCATCAGTCGGACCATGCCAAAGTCGTACGCCGCGTTCAGATTTCGTTGAGTTGCATCTCCGGCAAGGTAGTGGGTACGTCCCCAAGCTGCGCCGAGCGTCATGCGTCCCGCCGTGTAAGCAAGGCGAATGCCGTCGCCGTTGCCATCGTTGCTGTTGGGTGCATTTCGTGCGTTCTCGCCCCAGTAGTGCATCAACTGCAGACCGAATCCACCAACGACTGGCGACAAATAACCTAAGCTGTTGGAGGCCCGGGTATTGGTGACCCCAGAGATGTTCGCCACATACGAAGCTGCAGCACCCGCACCCACGTTCCCAAAGGGATCACCAGCTGCATGGTTAAGATACTGTGGCACAAGGTCGCGCCCGATACGAATCTCGCCCAACGTTACGCTAGCCAATGAAACCGTGGAACGACGTCCAAATGTAAGACCTTGACTTTGGGTGGCGCCACTGCCGGCCTGATTGTTCGTATTGGTCGGAACCCCTGAGCCATCGTCTAAGTTGTAGCCCGCTTCAAGCCAAAAGTTGGCCGACAGACCGCCGCCCAAATCTTCGGCTCCACGAAATCCGATGCGATTGGAGCTCAAGCCTCCCCGTGAAATCTGCGTTCGATTTGACGTCGAGCCTGAACCGTGGCTAATGGAAGCGTCCGCGATGCCAAACAGCGTCAAGCTTGTTTGCCCGAAAGCGGTGCCGACGGTGCCGACAAGAACCGACAGCAAAAGTTGGTCTCTGATTTTCATGTGTCTCCGGTATGGTTAGTTGTGGTGACGGCGAGTGTTCGCCAGCCCGACACCGGAGCGATCCAAAATTTTCCGACTGCCATCGCTGGACGCGAGACATCAAGAACAGTCAGTGCGTCCACCCTGTTCAACTCCTCGCGTGCCCTTGCCTTCAAAAGCGAATGTCTGAACTTGCGATCCACGAGCTCATGCGAATTGAAAGAATGAAGAAGTTCCTTTGTAGATCGCATGGAGGTGATGCGATGAACTTCAACCGATGAGCAAGACACTCATCGCGAATTCCGAGGGCACCGAGTCGATTTGAGATGCCTGTGCGATGGCGGCGCCACAACATTGGCTTCCCATCAATAAACCGGGCCGAAGAGCTGCGGAGATTCGAAATCTGCTGCGGCGATCGCCCTCCAGGAGACAACCTATGACCTTGCGCAATATCACTCGGCGCCAACTCATGCGCCATGCAGCCGCCTCTGGCGTTCTTGTCACAATGGGCCCTCAAGCTATCAGCCAAACAGATCGTCCCGTTCGTCTCGTCTTGCCTGTCGCTGCCGGTTCGGGTGTGGACGCACTGACCCGTGCCATTGGCCCAGCGCTGTCGAAATCTCTGGGACATCCGATCGTGGTTGAAAATCTACCAGGCGCTGGAGGCATCATTGGGACCTTGGCTCTAACAAAGTCCACGCCCGACGGTCGCACCCTAAGCATCGTTTCCAACAACCACGTGGTCTTTCCCTCCGTTCTGAAGTCAGTTCCGTTCGATCCATTGGGCGACATCACGCCCATCTCCATCATCGGTACCGCCCCAATGGTCCTAGTGGTGAACTCCAAGCTTCCGGCAATCGACTCGAAACAACTGATTGCGCTAATGCAAGCAAAGCCTGGATTGATTAACTACGCATCAGGAGGCAATGGCACCCTTCCGCATTTGGCAGCGGCGATGTTTGTCGACGAGGCAGGTGTGAAAGCGAGCCACATTCCCTACAAAGGGGTAAGCCCGATGGTCACCGATCTCATCGGCGGTCAAGTGGATTTTGGGATCCTCTCTCTTGGGGCCATCCACGCACAGCTGAAGAGTGGTGCCCTGCGCGCCATCGGCGTCGCCAGCGCAGAGCGGAGCGCAGCGGCACCACAAATCCCGACATTTAAGGAGCAAGGTCTGGCGAATTTTGTGATTGATGCCTGGTTCGCCGTCATTGGGCCCAAGGGCATCCCGCCAGCAGAAGTAGCACACATCCATTCGGCATTGACCGAAACGTTCAGATCGGCCGATGTTATCGCCTCGATGGCAAAGCAAGGTATTACGGTCGCTCTGAGCACGCCCGATCAAGCGAAAGCCTATTTCCGCTCTGAGCTTGCGAAATACGCGACGCTGGTCAAGAAAGCAGGCGTAGAGCCGCAGTAGGTCTGGATCAATGCACGCCGCCGTAGTTCTCTCAAGCAGGGGCGCCTAGCTGGCGCCAGACGGCGCAAGTTGAAGCGTGCTGACTAATCCTGGCTCGTGCACTGGCTTGATCAATTGACCCCCCCCTGAACGTTCAACATAGGCTGGCGAAACGAATAGACGGATCGGATTGTCGAATTGTGAGCCGATAACCGATATGTGCCCGATTCCTTATCGACGTCCAGAGGAGAGGAGGTGGTCAAGCAACATCTGCCCTGCAGCGGATTGAGCTTCTCCGCGCCGCACCCCGAGTTTGATTCGGCGGCGGGCCCAAGTTTCTGTGAGCTGCATGGTCACCAGTTCGGTTTGCTCGTATAGAGGAACAGCACCCAAAGGCATCAGTCCGATGCCAAGTCGTTGGCGAACCATCGAGATCAACGCGTCGTAGGATTGTACGAAAAACCTCATGCGCAATTCGCGACCAGCACTCGTAGCAACTCGTTGCATGATGGTTCCCATAGCACTGTGACGCTGCATGCCGATGTGCTCGTAGTCCAAGGTATCGAGAAAACTGGCTCGACCACGAGGCGCAAGTGGATGAGACCTGTGCATGATCATGACCACCTCGTCTTCGCGATAGGGGTGGACATCAAGTTGCTGCTCGTCCTCGGAGAACATGAAGACGCCGATATCGGCAACGTTGTCCAGGACCATCCGGGTCACGCTTGAACTGATGCGCTCCTCCAGATCAATCTGAATGCGCGGGTAGGCCTGCGTGAAGTTGCTGAGATCGGTCGCTAGGAACTGTGTGATCGCAGAGAGGTTTGCAGCTACGCGCACGTGGCCTGATGCTCCCGTTGCGAAATCACGAACCTTCACTTCCAGATCGACCGCCTGGTGCAACAAAGTTCTGGCGCCCCGAACCAGAACTCTTCCAGCAGCCGTGGGCTCGACTCCGCGCGCTTGACGAAGTAACAACGCCGTCCCCAGAACGCGCTCCAACTCCGTGACGCGTTTGCTAAGCGCGGATGCGGCGATGAATTCGCGTTCGGCCGCAGCCGTTATGCTCCCCTCCTCCACGACTGCTACAAACAATTTCAAGGAATGCAGATTCAGTCGCATAAGGTTCTGATAAAGAAAGAGGTAGATCGCATTGTGCTACCTCCATCCTTGGTCGTCTTCAACTTCCCAATGCGCACAGTGCCTCTTCAACTGTAAAACGGCGCAGCCTGGGGCCGGCGTGCATCACCTGTCCTGGAAGCGGATGTCCGAGCAGATTCTCAAATTCCTTGGCGACCTCACACAGCGCTGCAAGGTCGATCCCGGTGTCTACCCCCAATTCTTGCAACATGTGGACCGTGTCCTCGGTGCAAATGTTGCCAGTGGCTCCAGGCGCGAACGGGCATCCACCGATGCCCCCGAGCGACGATTCGAAGGACGTAATGCCGCTTGCCAGCCCTTGCACAACGTTGACCATGCCCATGCCACGAGTATTGTGGAAGTGCAAGGTAACAGGCAGACCGGGCAACTTGTGGCGCAACATGTCGACCCGCTGTTTGACCAGGCGTGGCGTGGCCATGCCCGTCGAGTCGCCAAGCGTTATGCCTTGGAAGCCGAATTCCGCAAACGCCGTAGCCAAGCGCTCGATCTCTTCCAGCGCGACCTCGCCTTCGAAGGGACAACCGAACGCCACCGCAATGGCCGCGTGTAGGTGGACACTCGTGCCACGCACTAGCTCGGCCGCTTCCCGCATGTCTTCCAACGAGCGAGCGCGAGAGCGGTTGAGGTTGGTCCGATTGTGCGTCTCGGATGCAGAGAGAAAGACCACGACCTCATCGACATTGGCCTGCAAAGCGCGCTCGATCCCTTTGGCGTTGGGTGCAAGCGCTGCCAGCGTCACGTCACCGCGCCGCTTGACCTCTCGCATGAGATCCGCGGCATCCGCGAGTTGCGGAACGGCACGCGGAGACACGAACGATGTCGCTTCAAATCGGCGCACGCCTGCGTCGATCAATGCATGCAGTAGCCTAAGCTTTTGCTCCGTCGGGAGGAACTTCGATTCCATCTGAAGTCCGTCGCGTAAGCCCACTTCAGTTATGGTAACGCGTGGTGGATAGGTTTCGCTCATGCTAGTTTCCCGTTTCCGATACTTGCGTTGTTTGTTGAATTGCGAGACGCCTCGCCAGTCGACTCAGTTCCTGATAAAGGATCCCTGCTTCCGGATGCCATCGAAACACCTCGGCCCCTTGCAACCGAACGACTTTGTGATCTCCCCGTGCTGCAGGACCTGTGATGGCCCGGGGCCCGAACTCCGAAATGTTTTTCACGGTTGCTGCCATCAGCGATGCTTCAATTTGCGGCACCAACGCGTCAGGAACGCCCGCACTGGCCCATGCTTCGCGAGCGATCGCTTGCAGCACCACTGTGAAATTGCTCGAAAAGACGGCAGCAGCGTGGTACAGCGGTTTGGAAGCCGTCTCAACTGAGAAGCACTGAGCGCCGGCGGCCTGGAACAACGGGCGCAGCGCGGCCAGAGCAACTTCGTCACCCTCCAATCCGCAAGGTGTTCCAGAGAACTGGGCAACCGCAGCTGCTGGATCGGCGAACGTGAGTACTGGGTGGGTGCTAGCAAGCGTCCAACCTAGCGTGCGCAAAGGCGTAAGCGTGGCCGCCGGCAGAAAACCGCTGCAGTGGAACGCCACGGTACCGGTAACCGGCGGCACTGCAACTGCCATTTCCTCGGCCACCTCTGCGATTTTCGTGTCCGGTACAGTGATCAGCCATAAATCAGCCGGCCGCATGTCTTGCCAACCCCCGACCGCCTGGCCCGCCTGGATGAACTCTGCCGCTCGGCTCGCCTCCGACAAGTCCAGTCCTTTCAGATCCTGCACAGTGCAGACACCGTTGGCATGAAACACGCGAGCGAGCGTCTGCCCCACCTTGCCGCAACCGACAATGTTCAACGTCTTCATGATCAGCCGTGCTTGACTGCGATGGTCTTCAACACGGTGAACCCCAGTAAGGCTTCGAATCCCTTCTCGCGACCGTAGCCGCTGGCCTTAACTCCGCCGAAGGGCAACTCCACGCCGCCGCCTGCGCCGTAGTTGTTGATGAAAACCTGACCACATCGAAGCTTTCGCGCCATGCGAAGTTGTCGCGCTCCATCCCGCGTCCACACCCCTGCAACCAGTCCGTAGTCGGTGCCATTGGCCAGCTGAATGGCTTCAGCCTCGTCTGCAAAAGGCATGGCTACGAGCACAGGTCCAAAGACCTCTTGCTGTGCGATGCTGTGCTCATGGGGCACATCGCGGAACAGCACAGCCGCCTGATAAAAACCTGCGGCAGCTGCATCCGGGTGCAATTGGCCGCGCGCCATCACCTGGATGCCATCCGCCTCGGCACGGGCCACGATGCCCTTGACCAAGTCGAACTGCTTGCGGTTCACGAGCGGCCCCATGTCAAGACCCAGAGCCGGTGGGCCCGTGCGAAGTGCGCGAAAGCTGTCGGCAACCGCTTCCATAAATTTCTCATAGACACCGCGCTGCACCAGCAGGCGGCTGCCTGCAGAACACGTTTGGCCCGCGTTTTGAACGATGGCGTTCACGATCACCGGCAACGCCGTATCGAGGTCAGCATCATCGAAAACGATTTGGGGCGACTTACCACCAAGTTCCAAGGTGACCGGGCAGTGGCGCTTTGCGGCGGCTTCTGCGACCAGACGGCCTGTGACCGTGGAACCTGTGAACGAGATGTGGTCAACGCCGGAGTGAGCCGTCAGCCAAGCCCCAGCCTCGTGCCCGAACCCTGTCACGACGTTGAGTGCGCCGGCCGGAAAGCCCACTTCCGCAGCCAGCTCGGCCAGACGCAGCAAGGACAGGCTGGCGTCCTCGGCGGGCTTCACAACGCAGGCATTGCCCGCCGCCAGCGACGCCCCGACCGTGCGGCCGAAAATCTGCATAGGGTAATTCCAGGGAATGATGTGGGCGGTTACGCCGTGCGGCTCGCGCACGGTCACCACCATATACCCCTGTTCGTAAGGCAACGTTTCACCGTGCAATTTGTCGCAAGCTCCCGCGTAATACTCAAAATAGCGAGCGAGTGCGACCGCATCCGCTCGAGCGGTCTTCATGGACTTACCCGTGTCTTTGGCCTCGAGGGCAGCGAGCTCTTCTGCGCGTTCCGTCACTGCGGCTGCGAAGCGGTGCATCAGCCGGCTGCGCTCAAGCGCGCTCAGGCGGCCCCACGGGCCGTCGAACGTGTCGCCGATAGCCGAGCGCGCTGCCTCCACTGCCGCGTTTACATCCTCTTGGGTGCCACGAGCGATCTCGCCCAGGATGCTGCCGTCGCTAGGATCGGTGACGGGAATCGGCTCACCTTGACCATGGGAGATCCATGCATTGGCGATGTAGTGTTGCTTCTTCATGTCTAACTCTTTCAATGATTTACGGCTGCTAGATGCATTCAGCGATGGCACGGCCCACGTCGGCCGTGCTTGCACTGCCGCCCATGTCGGGCGTGCGTGGCCCGTCGCGCAGCACCGTCTCGATGGCTTGGACAATGGCATCTGCGGCGGCCTGGTGACCAGCGTCACCCCGACCAAGGTGCTCCAACATCAACGCAGCCGACCAGATCTGACCGATCGGATTTGCAATCGCCTTGCCGGCGATGTCTGGTGCTGACCCATGGACCGGTTCGAAGAGCGAGGGGAACTTGCGCTCTGGATTGAGGTTGGCGGAGGGGGCAATGCCGATCGTCCCTGTGCAAGCAGGGCCCAGATCGGAGAGGATGTCCCCGAACAGGTTAGATGCCACGACTACGTCGAACCAGTCCGGGTGTTGCACAAAGTGGGCCGTCAGGATGTCGATGTGATACTTACGAACACTGACGTCTGGGTAACGCTTTGCCATCTCGGCAAGGCGCTCGTCCCAAAACGGCATCGTGACCGAGATGCCATTGCTTTTGGTGGCTGCGACCAGCGACTTACGGGGGCGCCTCCGCGCCATCTCGAACGCATGCTGCAGAACGCGATCGACGCCGTAGCGCGTGAAGATCGACTCCTGGATGGCGATCTCACGCTCGGTGCCCTCGAACATCCGACCGCCTACCGAGGAATATTCGCCTTCGGTGTTTTCGCGCACGATCAGGAAGTCGATGTCACCTGGCTGACGGTTCGCCAGCGGGGACGCCACTCCTGGCATCAGGCGGGCCGGGCGCAGGTTGACGTATTGATCGAACTCGCGGCGGATTTTGATCAGTGACTCCCAAACCGCCGTGTGGTCGGCCACGATGTCGGGGGCACCGACTGCGCCGAAGTAGATGGCGTCGTGGCCACCGATCTTGTCTTTCCAGTCCAGCGGCATCATCGTGCCGTGGCGCACGTAGTGGCGGCTGCACCAGTCGAAATGGTCGAGGGCGAAGCCGATGCCGAACTTGCGGCTGACGGCATCCAGGACGCGCACGCCCTCGGGCATGATCTCGGGGCCGATTCCGTCACCAGGAATGACGGCGATGCGATGGGTTTTCATAAAAAGTCTCCGATCAGGTTTTAGACACGTCAGCGGGCTCGGCCTCGATCAACAGCGAGACCAGTTCTGGCACCATGGCCCGTGGACCGCCCTGCTGCACGGCGGCGTCGAAGGTCGCCGAGACGGCGTCGCCGATGCGATGCACGGCGCTGCTGTCGCCCGCCATCTGCACGTAGTAGCGCAAATCCTTGAGCGCGTTTGACATGAAAAACTGCAAGGTCGAGCTGTCACGAGAGAGGATGTAGGGCTTTAACCGATCAAGGGCCACACCCGCTCCACCGCCAGAGGCCAGAACCTCCACAAACAGCTCTGGCCGAATGCCGCCCCGTGCCGCGCATGCGGCCGCTTCCGCGAGCAAAGACACGCTGCCCAGCGACACGAAGTTGTGCAGCAACTTGAGACGGTGGCCAGCACCGATGACGCCAGCGTGGGACACGTTTTCGGCGAAGCAGCGCAGCACTGGCATCAGCTGCTCCAACACCGCGGCGTCCCCGCCCACCAGCAGATTCAGGCGGCCCTCGTGCGCGTGCTGCGCGGTGCGCGTCATGGGCGCGTCGACGAACAGCCCGCCGGCCGACACGACCATGGCAGCCATGCGCTCCGTGGAGGCGGGAATCGCGGTGGAGCAATCCACCACGATGGTTCCAGGCCGAAGCCCCTTCAAGACGCCATCGGCACCGGAGAGCACCAATTCGACCTCAGGGCTGCCCGTGACGCACAGAATGATCACGTCGCTCTGCGCTGCCAGCGCGCGGCCCGTCTTTTCCGTCTTGGCGCCTGCCTCGAGCAGATCGTCCATTGGCTGGTTGCCTGCATGCTCCAGGGCCACCAAGGGGTGACCATGCTTGAGGATGTTGCGCGCGATGCCGTGGCCCATGAGGCCCACACCGATGATGCCGACACGTTGTTTCATGCTGCTTCTCCGCTTGCGCCATGACCGGCGCGTTCTGCATCGGCGGCAAGCGCCGCGATCTGGGCATCTCCGTAACCAAGTTCGCGCAACACGCTCGCGTTGTCGGATCCGAGATCGGGCGCTGGCAACCGCACTTGGCATGGCGCTTCGGAAAACTTCAGCGCGAATCCAGTCATCTTCACCTTGCCATGGCCTGGGTGCTCCACTTCCATCAGCATGTCCTGCGAAAGGACTTGGGGATCCGCATACGCACCCGCAAGATCCTGCACCATGCCTGTCGGCACGCCTGCTGCGTTCAACACGTCGATCCAGTGACTAACTGTCTTCGTACGCACAACCTCGTTGATCACAGCGTTGACGTGCGTTCGGTTCTTCACGCGAGCTGCATTCGTCTGGAAGTGCACGTCGTCCTTCAAGTGCTCCAGCTCTAACGCCTTCATCAGCTTGTTGTAGACACCTTCGTTGGAGGGCGCGATCGTGATCTCGCCATCGGCCGCGGTGAACAAACCGTAGGGCGCCACCAAGGAATGGTCATTTCCCACCGCCTCAGGTACCTCGCCGGTGGCAAAGTAGTGGGCCGATGAGAACGCACCGTAGCTCAAGAGGCCATCCACCAGAGCAGCGCTCACTCGCTCGCCCCGACCCGTGCGATCGCGGCGCATCAGCGCGGCAACCGTGCCCAGTGCGGCATAAGTGCCCGCGACCAGATCGCTGATCGGAATTCCGGTGCGCAAAGGGCCAGATTCGCGCGTTCCATTCAGAGCCATGAACCCACTCATGCCCTGAGCGATGAAATCGAAGGCCGGCCGGTGCACGTACGGGCCGGTCTGACCGAAGCCGGAAATGCTGGTGTAGATGATCCCGGGCTTCAGCGCCTGCAAGGCATCCCATCCAAGCCCCATCTTGTCCATCACACCGGGTCGAAAATTATCCACGACGACATCGGCGGTGGCGATCAGTTTGCGCAAGGCCTTCATGCCCTCAGCCGAGCGCAGATTGAGCCGGACGGACCGCTTGTTGCGGTTGAAAGCCGCGAAGTACCAGCTGAGCCCTTCGATGCTGTGGCCTTGCTGCCTGATGGGGTCGCCTTCGGGCGGCTCCACTTTGATCACCTCGGCGCCCAGGTCTGCCAGGTGCATGGTGCAGAACGGGCCGGAGAGGATGCGGCTGAGATCGACTACGCGCACGCCTTCGAGTTGGCCAGGCGGTTGCGCGGTGTTGGAAGTTGCTTGTTTCATTGTGATTCAATCCAGGACAGTAGGTCCGTAATTCCAGTGCTCGGGCGCATGGCCAGCAACGGGTGCGCGCCAAGTAGAAAGCCCGTGGTTGAACAGGCTGCCCAAGTAGACGCTGCGCAGGTCAGCGCCGGCAAAAGCCAGGCTTGAGATATTGCGCAGGCTGAAGTTCTTGCCAAGGCTCAGCTCCTCCCAACCAAAGCGATCTGCGCCGAACATCTCTTCAGCGTGAGCAATAACGTCATCTGCGCAGTCTTCCAGGAAGATTTCGCTCGTCCCGGTGTCAGCATCAACGCGGAGAAGGCGATTGCTGATGATGCTGGTAACCCACACGTCACCGGCACTATCAAATTCCAGGCCATCGGGCCAAGTGCCAACGCCGAACTGGGCAACCGTCTGCCTTGGCCCAAGGCGGTTGCCATGAAGGATCTCGAAGCGAGAGAGGCGTCGAGCGTAGGTCTCGTTGGCATAGAGCCAATGCCCGCTGGGATCAACTCGCACTTCATTGCAGAAACCGAGTCCAGTGGCAACAATGTCCATTCGGCCACTGGTTCCCACTACGCCAATCACGCCGTCATAGGCGGTCTCAGTTCTAAAGGCGAGTGTGCGCGGCACGTTTCGGGTGCAAAGTGAGAGCCATATTCGCCCATCCAGATCGGGATAGAGAAAGTTCAGCGGAGTCGTTGGCACGCCTTGTTGCTCGCCTAGGAAGCGTTCGACCTTGCCTGGCGCAGTCAACCGCCACGCACCTCCTTCTGGGCCCACATTGGCGATCAAAAAGGTTCCATCCTTCAGGAGTGCAATTCCGTTCGGGACGAACTCCGCGAATGGCCAATCGACACGTGCAGATGGGTCACGCCGCTCGCCAACTCGAATCACTCCAAATTCTTTGTCGCCTGCGTACAGACGACCATCGGCCAATGCGATGACCGATTCAGGCCGATTCAAGTTGGTCCCGGTTACGGGAAGCGGTGAAGGCAGGGTGCTCATGCAGTTACTCCAAAGTGATACGGGATTGACGAACCACCTTTCCCCAGCGCTCGTACTCACTGTCGACAAAAGTCTGGTAGTCAGGCTGACTCATCGGCTGGGAGATCACCTGCAGTTGCCGCAATCTGGCCGATACATCGGGCCGGGCCTCTACTTCATTGATGGCTTTGTGAAGACGTGCCACGACGTCGGCAGGCACCTTCTCGGGGGCCAGGAATCCGACCCAGGTCGTCAGGTCGACGTTCGCCCCTTGCTCCTTCAACGTAGGGAGCTCGTTTAAGCCAGGAAGCCGCTCTGACGCTGCTACGCCCAGAAGTTTGATACTCCCTGACTTCACGTACTGCTCGACGAGGGGCATCGGCAGAATGGCGGCCTTGACCTGCCCACTGATGAGCGCATTCAAGACAGGTGCGGTTCCCTGGAAGGGCACGTGAAGCATGTCGATGCCTGTTGCAGCCTTCAGGGACTCGCCCAGCACATGTCCTGAGCTGCCGATCCCCCAGGAAGCGTAGGAGAGCGGTGCCACCGACACACGGGCCAGTTGGACGAACTCTTTCAAATTGCTGGCATTCACCGAGGGGTGTACCGCAAGCGCGTACGGAAAGTACCCAATTGGCGCAACAGCCACGAATGACCTACGGTCGTAGCTCACACCCTTCAGCAGATGCGGCATGATGGAATTCGAGTCAGCTGTTCCGTAGACCAACGTGTACCCGTCCGCCGGACTTTTTGCTGCGATAGTGCTGCCGATGGTCCCTGTCGCGCCAGGCCTGTTCTCAACGACAACAGGTGTGTTCAATCGCTCGGACAGCGCAGGCGCCATCAGACGAACGACCACATCGCCGCCTCCACCCGCAGGCCACGGCACGATGATGCGGATGGGTTTGGTGGGAAAATCTGCCGCCATGGCTGGCAGAGCATTTGCAGTCAGACCGAACAACGCAGTGCCAACGGCGAAGGCGCGACGCGTGAGGTGGCTGTGGGTGACCATAGAACTGTCTCCTTTTTTTATCTCCGTCTTGAGGAGCGGAGTGGCCAAATCATCGTCGGCGGCGCCGCCTGCGCCATCTGCATTTTTCGCGACGGCATCGCCGGGCGCGATACGCCTTCAGTGAACAGGCACTTGGGCAAACGATGCGTACCGGCCGGCCCGGATCGCTGGGCCCTGCCTAGTTGCCGCCACGCCCCCATCGACCCGGCCACTGGCAGCGAGATGCATCGCCAGACCCGAAAGGCAACTGCCAAGCACAGGTTTGAAGATCGCATCTCAAACGCGTCAGCGCGGGCCACGCGCGTTCAAGCCACGCGATTAATACCGATGTCTATTGCACTCCCGCAATGCGCTAGTCGGCGGCTGAGCAGGTGAAGCTGGACTCGATGTTGGTGTCTCCCGAACCGTTGTACCGCGCGATTTTGGGCGCGGCACAAAGCGGACGCGTGCGAACAATCGTTCGGGTGGACAGATCGGAGCCACTGAACTGGGTCGCGACAATCCGGTCAGGCGCGACTCCCTTCTCCACCCAGTGCTCAAGCGCAGTCAGAAGGTCCCGCGTCGGATCGCCTGGGGCGACGCTGCCGCTGGTGAGGTCGTTACCAAAGGCGTTGGGAGCGGAACCACCGCTGCAGTGCCCCATTCCCGGTGCATTGAACAATCGCACGAAGCTGGAGGACTGGCCCGTAACGACTTCCACGTTGTGCAAGTAGCGCTCCATGTCATTCGGCGGCTTGAGTGAATCGGCCAAACCCTGAAACGAGATGAGCTTTCCGCCCCTATCCCGGAAAGCCCTGACGTCCGGGTTCACGGCGCTGACCATCTGCCCGATCGTTCTTTCCATCGTTATCACGTCCTGGCCCCAGTCAAATGTGCGCCAGTCCCATTCTTTGCCGAACACCCAGTGAAAGATCGCGCCAAAAGGAACGAGTGCCTCGGGCGGCGCCGCACCGACGTACATGCCCCAACTCGCCTCCGAGCCAGGTAGGGGTCCTTGGAAGATGAGCTCGCCAGTGAGCCTGTTTCGTGGTCCTGCATAAATGGCATTTACGGTGCTCACTTGCGATGTCGTGAGGCAGGACGCATCGTCTGCGCCACTGCATTGCAGAACTTTCGGGTTGAAGGTGCAGCGTTCTGGACGGCTGATGATCTTGTCGCTCACGCCATCGAGCGAATCGCATGCGGCCATCACACTGTCGGCGAGCAGTGTCAGTTTCGCCGCTGGCAACGCGGACTCGGGGCTTGCCTTTGAAGACGCCCAACTCCACAACACCGATTGGTGTGCACCCAGGCGATTGCTGCCGGGAGCACCCGCGATGATTCCGTCGTAGTCGTCAGGAAAGCGAACGGCCTCGTGGATTCCCTGCCCTCCGCCCGTCGAACACCCCATAAAGTAAGACTTACTTGGAACCCGGGCGTAGTACATTGAGGACACCTCCTTCGCGAAAAGTGTCATGAGGTGCGTAGAGCGGTAACCCCAATCCACCCATTTCTCAGGATGGTTCAGCAGCGGCGACCCGTCTCTACTCGTTGAAGGCGCCGTGCCCATGTCAGTGTGGGCCACCGCGTACTTCCTTGCCAAGCCTTGAGACAAAGCACTGTAGTTCAAAGACCCGCCGTACCCGCCGTTGCCCAGACCCAGGTACTTTCCGTTCCACCCCTCCGCGGGCAACCAAACTTCGACGCGAATATCACTGTCGGCCGACGGTTGCAAAGAGGCTGAGACTTGGCAGAACGCGGGCACGTTCGGAATCGCCGCGTTAGACGGAGTCGTGAAGGTACTGGCTGGGTGGTGCGAGACCTTGAGCAGTTTCGCGCCGCTGAAGGCTCTGTGCGCCAAATCCTGACATTTGGCTTCCGCCGCGGTTGGCACCAAACGGGTGACACCACCGCCGCATCCGAGGACCAATGCCGCCGAAACAGAAACGGTCGCTAGCAGAAGAAAAGGAAACCTTGCGCCGGGCTCTTTGTCTCGTGACGCAGAGGCGCCCAAGGCAGCCTTCTGAGAAATCCAGTCCTTCAGTGACCAAGTCATCGAGTTGCCTCCTTGTTAAAGCCTCGGCCTGATTGAGCGAGGTCATTCGATGATCTTGAGCGCCAAGAATTCAGCCTTCGATTTTCTTCACTGCGTTATCGCAAACAACGATGGACGTCAGAACGCCTTTTTTCGTGGCGCACCGATCGTGTGGCTGATGAGAGAATCCTCGGAGAACGACAAAAGGCAACCACTGCGCACGTCCATCAACCTTAAGTCTCGGCGAATTTTCATTTCCGCCTGTGAGGAGGGCTCGATCGCAGGTGCAGCGGAGCGGGAAGCGTTCACAGCCTCCGCCATCAGCAAGATGGGTGACAGAGATCGAAGCGGAAGTGGGCACGCCCATGCTCACGCGACGGTCACGCAGGGTCACTCGGACGGCTGCTGTTGAACTTCTGTCGAGGCGCGCAGGATTTTTGCCGGACTGCGACCGACTTGACGCCGAGTTGCGAGAGCATGCGAGCGGAAGGCTTTGGCACGGGAAAGTTCTCGCCAATCACGCATCCATAGCTCATTTCTTGCCGTCTGATCAGGCTGCTTTTATGCGAATCCATCAAGGGGTTCGCGTGAACTTGGCTGAGCGCACCGGCGACGAGGTGTCGCTGGGCGTCCTGCGCGGCAAAGCGCAATTGGCAGGCCCCGATGCTGCTTTGCTGACAAGAGATACGGATCCCCTGAGGGCGATTTGGCGTCTCTCGCACGATGTCTTAGTTCAAGTGGCGAGTGAACGCGTAATGAGCATCTTTTGGATGTCAGAAGTCCCTTCGTAGATCTGGCACACGCGCACGTCGCGGTAGATGCGCTCCACCGGAAAGTCGTTCACCACACCGTAGCCACCCAGCGTCTGGATGGCGGCGCTGCACACACGCTCGGCCATCTCGCTGGCAAACAGCTTGGCCATGGCGGCTTCCTTCAGGCAGGGCTTGCCGGCATCGCGCAGCGCGGCGGCGTGCCAGATGAGCTGGCGCGCGGCCTCGATCTGCGTGGCGCACTCGGCCAGGCGAAAGCCCACAGCCTGGTGGTTGAAGATGGCGGTGCCGAAGCTCTCGCGCTCTTTGGAATACGCCAGCGCCGCATCAAACGCGCTGCGCGCCATACCCACGCTTTGGGCGGCGATGCCGATGCGCCCGCCTTCGAGTGCGCCCAGGGCAATCTTGTAACCCTCGCCTTCGGCGCCAATCAGGTTCTCGGCCGGGATGCGGCAGTTGTCAAAGTTGATCTGCGCGGTGTCGCTGCTGTGCTGGCCCAGTTTGTCTTCGAGCCGCGCCACCACATAGCCGGGGTTGCTGGTAGGCACCAGGAAGGCGCTCATGCCCTTCTTGCCCGCGCCCTTGTCGGTGACGGCGATCACGATGGCCACATGGCCGTTCTTGCCGCTGGTGATGAACTGCTTGACGCCGTTGATCACGTATTCGTCGCCCTGCTTGACGGCCGTGGTGCGCAGGGCAGAGGCGTCGGAGCCCACATGCGGCTCGGTCAGGCAGAACGCGCCCAGCATCTCGCCACGCGCCAGGGGCGTGAGCCAGTCGCGTTTTTGCTGCGCGTTGCCGTAGCGCATGAGGATGGCGTTGACGGGGCAGTTGGTCACGCTGATGGCGGTGCTGGTGCCACCATCACCGGCGGCGATTTCTTCCAGCACCAGGGCCAGCGTCACATAGTCCAAGTTGGCACCACCGAACTCTTCGGGCACGCAGATGCCGTAGGCACCCAGCTCGGCGAGGCCCTGGTGGGCCTCCTTGGGGAAGTGGTGTTCCTTGTCCCAGCGCGCGGCGTGCGGCCACAGTTCGGTCTGTGCAAAGTCGCGCACCGCGTCGCGGATCATTTCCTGGTCTTGGGTCAGCAGCATGGCTACGTCCTCAAATCAGTTCCAGCGCCAGCGCCGTCGCCTCGCCTCCGCCGATGCACAGCGTGGCAATCCCGCGCTTCTTGCCACGCGCCTGCAGCGCATGGATCAGCGTGACAACGATACGCGCGCCGCTGGCGCCAATGGGATGACCCAGGGCGCAGGCGCCGCCGTTGACGTTGACTATGTCGTGAGACAGGCCCATCTCAGACATCAGCGCCATAGGCACGACTGCGAAAGCCTCGTTGATCTCCCACAGGTCGACATCGGCCACGCTCCAACCAGTCTTGGCCAAGAGCTTCTGCGTGGCACCGACTGGAGCGGTGGCGAACCAGTTAGGCTCCTGTGCATGTGTGGTGTGGGCCACGATGCGTGCGAGGGGCTGGCTGCCCAAATGCTTGGCAGTTGATTCGCGCGCCAGCAACAGCGCAGCAGCGCCGTCGTTGATTGATGAGCTGGAGGCGGCGGTGATGGTGCCGTCCTTCTTGAACGCGGGCTTGAGCGCCGGGATCTTGTCGAGCTTGATCTTGCCGGGGCCTTCGTCCACGCTGACTACGATCTCGCCGCTACGGCCCTTCACTGTGACGGGCGCGATCTCCTTTGCGAAAGCACCAGATTGCGTGGCGGCCTGCGCGCGCTGCACGCTGGCGATGGCAAACTTGTCCTGTTCTTCGCGCGTGAAGCCGTACTTGGCAGCACAGTCCTCGCCGAATGTACCCATGGAACGACCGGCTTCGTAGGCATCTTCCAAGCCGTCCAGCATCATGTGGTCCATCACGCGGTCGTGACCGATGCGGATGCCGCAGCGCCCCTTCATCAAGAGATGCGGTGCATTGGTCATGCTCTCCATGCCGCCCGCCACCATTACATCGTGCGCGCCGGCCAATAGCATGTCGTGCGCCATCATCGCAGCCTTCATACCAGAGCCGCACATCTTGGATAGCGTGACCGCGCCCGCTCCTTTGGGCAGCCCGCCCTTGAAAGCCGCTTGGCGGGCCGGGGCCTGGCCCTGGCCCGCCATGAGACAGTTGCCGAACAGCACCTCGCCCACCAGTTCGGGGCTGATACCAGCGCGCTCGACTGCGGCCTTAATGGCGACGCCGCCCAGGTCATGCGCGGCCAGGCTGGCGAAGTCGCCCTGGAAGCCACCCATGGGTGTGCGCGCAGCGCTTAGGATAACGATGGGGTCTTGATGTTGTGTGGTCATGGGTCTCTCTGCTGACGAGGGATTTAATTCACTTTGGTGCCAATCGGATGGCGCCATCGAGACGGATGACTTCGCCGTTCAACATGTCGTTCTCGATAATGTGCTTGGCAAGCTTCGCGTAGTCCTGGGGAGTACCAAGCCGTGATGGGAATGGCACGTTTGCGGCCAGCGCTTCCTGCACCTCTTTTGGCATGCCGAACAACATGGGCGTGCCAAAGATGCCAGGGGCGATCGTCACGTTGCGAATTCCACTGCGCGCGAGGTCGCGTGCGATGGGCAAGGTCATCCCGACCACGCCGCCTTTTGAGGCGCTGTACGCGGCCTGTCCCATTTGGCCATCGTAGGCAGCAATTGAGGCCGTCGAGATCAATACGCCGCGTTCGCCTGTGGGCTCCGGTTCGTTGTGACTCATGGCATCGGCCGCGAGACGAATCATGTTGAAAGTGCCAATCAGGTTGACCTTGACGGTCTTGCTGAAGGACGCGAGCGCGTGCGGTCCGTTCTTGCCTGCAGTCTTCTCCGCCGGGGCGATGCCGGCGCAACTTATGAGACCAACCAGCTTGCCAAGCTTGAGCGCGACTGCCACCGCAGCCTGGCCATCGCTTTCCTGGCTAACATCGCATTTGACGAACACACCACCGATTTCTTTAGCAACTGCTTCGCCCTTGTCGGCTTGCATGTCGGCTATAACTACCTTGGCTCCGTGTTCGGCCAGTATGCGTGCCGTGCCTTCTCCCAGGCCTGACGCACCACCGGTCACGATGAAAACTCTTCCTTCAATCTGCATGTCAATCTCCTTGGAACGTGGTCTTGTGGATGAGCGCAGGCGCGGCCATCGGGTCAGTCATCAGGCAGACTTGATAGAGACCACCGTATCTGTCGCCACCGAAGGCATTGGGGCTGTGCGCAACGCGGCGCGTTGAGAGGCGTACAGCTTCATGGCGGCCTCTTTAACAGGGCCGAAGCCGCGTACTTCTTGAGCGAGTTTGGCGAGTGCAACAGCTCGCGCATGGTTGCTCTCGGTTAGCCCGTCGCTCAACGTCGCCATGTCGGCCAGAAATTCGGCCGCGAGCGCGCGCTCGGACCGGCGTTCGTGTGTGTAGCCAAAAGGATCAGCAACGGTGCCTCGCAGGCCACGCATGGCCGACAACACACGCATGGCCGTGAACACCCAGGGCCCAAACTTTCGCTTCTTCGGACGGCCAGTTGCGGGGTCGATCGGAGAAAACAAGGGCGGGGCCAGCCAGACCGACAGCTTCTCGGCTTTCGAGAATTGGGCTTCGAGGGTCGCCTTGAACTCTGGCGCGGCGTACAGTCTGGCGACCTCGTACTCGTCTTTGTAAGCCATCAAACGGTAAGCGCCGATTGCCACTGCGCGCGCAAACTCGCTGCTGCCCGGCAACATCCTTCGTTCGGCACCAGCCGCGCGTGCAACGATGTCGCGGTAGCGCTGGGCGTAGGTCGCGTCTTGGTAGGCCGTCAGCTCATCAGCGCGGTGCTGCACCAATTCGTCGAGTGACATGTCGTCTTGCTTGGGTACGTGAACCTTCGGCTCGGCGATGCTCGCCAACCCGCTCGGATTCGACGCAGCGATTCGACCCCACGCGAACGCGCGCTTGTTCAGCGCCACGGCCGCGCCGTTGAGTTCCAGAGTTCGCTCGATTGCTTCGTGCGACAGCGGGACCAGACCGAGCTGCCATGCGTAGCCCAGCATCAAGGTGTGGGTGGTGAGCGTATCTCCAAACAGTCTCTGCGCGAGTTCGGCGGCATCAAACGCATGAAAGGCATCGTCGCGGCAGTGCTTAGCCAGCCGCTTGTGCATGAGAGACGTCGGCAAGCTGGCATCGCGCTGGCGCACGACGTCTGCGGTGGGCGTTTCTCCCAGGTTGACAATGGCCGCGCTGCGCTCTGAAGAGAGCCGAATCAGGGTGTCTGCGGCGGCTGACACGACAAGATCCGCTCCAAGCAGCAGATCCACCGCGCCATGGCCGATACGTCCGGCGTGCAAATCCGATGGCGAGGGAGCGATGCGCACTTGGCTCACAACCGCGCCATTCTTCTGCGCAAGCCCGGTGAAGTCGAGAACCGTGGCACCTCTCCCTTCGAGATGCGCTGCGCCGCCGATTAAGGCACCCATGGTCAACACACCTGTGCCGCCAATCCCCGTCACGTACACATTGAACACACCCCGCAGAGGTGGAAGAACAGGTGCCTGAAGACGCGCCATGAGCTCAGCCTCCATGGTCTTCAGACGCTGATCGTCGGGTTTGCGCAGGGCCACACCGTCAATTTCTACAAAGCTGGGGCAGAAGCCCTTCACGCACGAGAAATCCTTGTTGCAACTGCTTTGGTTGATGGCACGTTTGCGGCCAAGCGGCGTCTCCAGCGGCTCGATTGCTATGCAGTTGGATTGCACTGAGCAATCGCCACACCCTTCGCACACGCTCTGGTTGATGAACAGGCGGCGGTCAGGGTCCGGGAATACGTTGCGCTTGCGGCGGCGGCGTTTCTCGGACGCGCACGTTTGCTCGTAAACGATGGCACTCACGCCGGGTACCTCGCGCAACACGCGTTGCACTGCGTCCAGTTCGTCACGGTGGTGGACTTCGACACCATCGGCCAATTCCGGGTGACCACGCCAACGTTGCGGATCGTCCGACACGAGCGCGATGCGCTCAACGCCTTCGGCCTTCAGTTGCCGCGTCACCCGCGCTGGCTCGATCAGGCCCTCGGCGGTCTGCCCACCTGTCATCGCGACCGCATCGTTGTAGAGGATCTTGTAGGTTATGTTGCTCTTCGCGGCCACGGCCGCACGAATCGCCAGCAGGCCGGAATGCTGATAGGTTCCGTCGCCCAGGTTCTGGAACACGTGATCCACGTTCGAAAAAGGCGCGGCACCAATCCACTGCGCGCCTTCACCGCCCATCTGACTGAAAGTGCTCGTGCGCAACTCTGGCTGAGACAAGGCCATGACGTGGCAGCCGATGCCCCCGCCCGTCACGGAGCCATCTGGCGTGCGCGTTGACGTGTTGTGCGGACAACCAGCACAGAAGTACGGACGCCGAATGGGAATGACGGCGGATACCACAGGCTGAACGCGTTCCTCAAGCTTCGCCAGTCGCTGCGCCAACACCGGTGCCGTGATGCCATTTGCATGAGCGCGGGCCACCAGCGCTCTGGCGATCATCAGTGCGCTGAACTCCGAGACTTCAGGGACGACCGGCGCGCCGCGGTCGTCGGTCTTGCCCGTGACACGTGGGCGCTCCGACGCGGAGCGGTGGTAAAGCGCATCTTTCAACTGGGTTTCGACGTTGGAGCGTTTTTCCTCCAAGATGAACAGCTCCTGGTGGCCCTGTGCAAAATCCAGAGCCCCTACGGTTTCCAGTGGCCAGCTCATCGCCACCTTGTAGATCGAGATGCCGAGCGCCTGCAGGTCCGATTGGCTCAACTCCAAATCGGCGATGGCCTGCATGAGGTCTTGGTGCGCCTTGCCTACGCTGATGATGCCCAGCCTGCGCTGCGGGGCTGCAATCACCACCCGATCGAGTTGGTTGGCACGCGCCCAAGCGCGCGCAGCAGGCAAACGCTCTTCGAGAAGGCGCCGCTCAAGTTCTGCCCGCTGCCCCGGCCAGGCGACGTTTGGATCCCAATTGAGCCCATGTGCAGGCACCTGAAAATCTTGTGGCAGTACGAAGCTAGGCAATGGTCCGAGGTCGATAGAAGCCGCCGTCTCAACGACTTCGGCAATGGTTTTCAGGCTGACCCACAAACCAGAAAACCGTGACAGAGCAAAGCCGGCAAGCCCAAAGGAGATGACATCTTCCACACTCGCAGGTTGAATTACCGGTATCGACGCAGATTGAAAGATTCCGTCCGTGTGATGCGGGTACATCGACGATTGCGCTGCATGGTCGTCGCCGGACACTGCCAGCACACCACCCAAAGGTGACGTGCCCAGCACATTAGCGCTCCGGAACACGTCGCCTGTGCGGTCCACACCGGGGCCCTTTCCATACCAAACGCCAAATACGCCGTCCACGCGCGTAGTGCCGTAGGCCCGGTGCATTTGCGCGCCCCACAAAGCCGTGGCGGCCAAGTCCTCGTTGAGGCCGGGCTGGAAGACGATGTCATGAGCCTTGAGCTCGTTGGCCGCTTTCCACAGTTGCTGGTCGTAGGCTCCTAGCGGCGAACCGCGGTAGCCGGAGATGAGGCCCGCAGTTTTCAAACCGTGCTTTCGATCCAGCTGGCGTTGCAACATTGGCAACTGAACCAGTGCCTGGATTCCGGTCAGGAAAGTCCGACCCTCGGCTTGGGCATATCGTTCTTCCGCGCCTCTAATTTGTTCATTTGCGGCCACGCGTTTGCTCCAGAAAATAGCTGATTTACGACTCGTAAGTATTGGCTCTGGAGCGCAGTCGTTGTCACCAATCTATATCACCATCTCTTTATTCGATAGGCTGTTTGCGCTACGATTCGGCCAAGAATCAGCTTTTTTCTCCAATTTCATGGAACTCGATCGTCTGGACATCCGAATCCTTCGCGAACTGGCGGCCGACGGCCGCCTGAGTTGGCGCGACCTGGCCGAGCGGATCGGCTTATCGCTCACTCCTACCATGCGCCGGGTGAAGCGACTGGAAGAAGACGGGTACATAAAAGGGTACGTGGCAGAACTCGACGAGGCTCGGCTAGCGGGCTCAATGAGCGTCTTCGTGTCGGTGACACTTGAAAAACAATCCGACAAGGCCATCGCACGCTTTGAAAGCGAGATTGCCTTGGCGCCTGAGGTCATGAGCTGCTTCCTCATGACTGGCGACTCCGATTACAACTTGCGTGTGGTCGTGAGGGACCTTGACGCTTACCACCAATTTCTCAGGCGTTCGCTCACGCTCATTCCCGGCGTGGCGCACATCAAGTCGAGTTTCGCGTTGAAAACGGTGCTGATGCGCTCAGCGCCGCCGCTGTAGTGAATCGCCCCGGTTTTGAACTGCCCCCCAGAAGTTGGACGGTTGCCTCGCCGCCAATCAGGCGGTGTTTCTCAGCCGGTATCCCACCGGGCTGAGTCCGTTCAATCTGAGCTTGATGCGCTCGTGGTTGTAGTAGTGGACGTAATCATGCACGCCCGCTTCGAGCGTATCAATGCTATCGGGCCTTTCGAGATGGAAGTACTCGGCTTTCAGTGTGCCGAAGAAGCTTTCAATCGCCGCGTTGTCAAAGCAGTTGCCCTTGCGGCTCATGCTTTGCTCGACTCCGCGTCGCACGAGCATCGCTCGGTAGGGCTGCATCTTGTAGTGCCAACCTTGGTCAGAATGCACGATCAGGCCTGCGACGCAATTGGTCCGCGATAGCGCGGCCTCAAGCATGCTGGAAACCATCTCGAAGACCGGCCGCCTTGCCATGCGGTACGCGACGATCTCGCCGTTGTACAGGTCCATGCAGGCCGACAGGTAGAGCTTTTGGCCGCTTACATTGAACTCGGTGACATCGGTCGCCCATTTCTGGTTCGGCGCGGTCGCGCAGAAGTCGCGCTGCAGAACGTTGGGTACGTGCGCATCGCTGGTGCCCGGGACATGCCAGGAGCGCTTCTTCGCCCGGATCAACGCACGTAGCCCCATCTTTTGCATCAGACGCTGCACGCACTTGTGGTTGACCGGTTGTGCCATTGAATTGCACAGCGCTGCCGTGATCCGCCGGTATCCGTAGCGGCCCTTGTGCTCGTCATAGACAGTGCGGATTCTGGCTTCCATGGCGCTTTGCTGGTCGGCGCGCTGGCTCGCCTGGCATTGGTAGTAGAACGTGCTGCGCGCCAAGCCTGCTACCTGCAACAGATCCGCCAATTTATGGTGTTGCCTCAACCCGGCAATCAGTCGCGCTTTGTCGGCGCAGCTGATCTCTTCGACCGGATCAAGGCCTGCAATTTTTTTAAGTACGCGACCTCCGCGCGCAGTCGGTCGTTCTCTTCCCGCAGGGCTTTCTCCGCATCGGCGACGACCGTGCTCGACGGTGCGGCAGAGCGTCGTTCTGGCTTCATCTTGGGCTGTTCTTCATTCCTGGTCTCGCACGCCTGCAGGCGGCCTTGATCGAGATTGCGCCGCCAGACCACAATCTGGTTGGGATTGCGGATGTCATACAGCGCCGCGACCTGACGACTGGAAAGCTGCTCGCGATCCTGATGAGCCAGCACCTGCAACTTGAACTGCACACTGTACGCGCTGCGCTTGGGGCGCAAACCATCGATGCCGTGCAGGCGGTAGTGGCTCACCCACGTGCGAACCTTCTCCTCGGGAACTGACCACCGCCGAGCCAAGAGCTTCGCGCCGCCTTCGCCTGCCAAGAAGCTTTGGACCACTTCCAGCTTGAACTCCGTTTTGTACTTCTTCATGTAACCCCTTGAAGTTTGTCCAACTTCTGGGGGTCAGTTCATTTTTGAGGAGGCTCAACACTCTGAGAGGATTGAGCCATGAAGAAGACAAACAAGTTCTCGCCTGAGGTGCGTGAGCGCGCAGTGAGGATGGTGCAGGAACAGCGCGGGGAGTACCCATCCCTGTGGGCAGCCATCGAATCTATTGCCCCCAAGATTGGCTGTGTGCCGCAGACCCTGAACGAATGGGTCAAACGCGCCGAAGTGGATGCCGGCACGCGAGAAGGTGTCACCACAGCCGAAGCCCAACGGGTCAAGGAACTGGAGCGCGAGAACAAGGAGCTGCGCCGGGCCAACGAGATACTGAAGCTGGCCAGCGCGTTTTTCGCCCAGGCGGAGCTCGACCGCCGTTTGAAGTCCTGAGGGATTTCATCGACAGGCATCGTGGCACCTTCGGGGTCGAGCCGATCTGCAAGGTGTTGCAGATCGCCCCGTCGGGGTATCGAAGACACGCAGCGCTGATGCGCGAGCCCGGCAGGCGCTGCGCTCGGGCCCGTCGCGACGAACTGCTGGCATTGCAAATCGAACGTGTCTGGCAGGCCAACATGCAGGTCTACGGCGCAGACAAGGTCTGGCGTCAACTTCGTCGGGAGGGTACAGCCGTAGCCCGCTGCACAGTGGAGCGGCTGATGCGCAAGCTGGGGCTGCGCGGTGTGATGCGCGGCAAAGTCGTGCGAACCACCGTCAGTGATGGCAAGGCGCCATGCCCGCTGGACCGAGTTAACCGCCAGTTCCGAGCCGAGCGGCCGAACCAGTTGTGGGTCAGTGACTTCACATATGTCTCGACCTGGCAAGGCTGGTTGTACGTGGCCTTTGTCATCGACGTGTTTGCCCGGCGCATCGTGGGCTGGCGCGTGAGCAGCTCAATGCGAACTGACTTCGTCCTCGATGCGCTTGAACAGGCGCTATACGCGCGCCAACCCGAGCGGGACAGCAGCCTGATTCACCACTCCGACAGGGGCTCTCAGTACGTCAGCATTCGGTACACCGAACGCTTGGCACAAGCTGGCGTCGAGCCCTCGGTGGGCAGCAAGGGAGACAGCTATGACAACGCGCTGGCAGAGACGATCAACGGGCTCTACAAGGCCGAACTCATCCACCGCCGAGCTCCCTGGAAAACGAAGGAAGCAGTCGAGTTCGCCACGCTCCAATGGGTATCGTGGTTCAACCACCATCGCCTGCTTGAGCCCATCGGGTACATACCGCCTGCAGAAGCTGAGGCAAACTACTATCGGCAACTCGCCAGTCAGCCCACCACAACGGCGGCCTGACTTAAACCAAACAGCCTCCACGGAACCCGGGGCGATTCATTGCCAGCAATAGCGTCAAAAGCCAGACGGCTCAACAGTGCCTTCTGGCTGGCCGAATAGTAGATTCTCGGTCGCTGCTTCATATGCAACACTCCTTCCGCCTGCGCGGTGATTAGTGAGTTGCAAAGGCCGGTTGAATCCGCCCTAAGATGCAGACGAGCGCCCCCTCAAGCGCCAAAATAGATCGCGCCTCTCTACCCCCATCGCGAGACACGCGCTGGAGGAAGAGTCAGTCCCGTCCTAAGCACTCGCCCCACATGCGGCATGGCCACCCTAACGAGAAGGTCTCGTTTAGCCAAGTAATCAGCAACCCGCTGGAACCCCGCAATCGTCGCGTCATCGAGTCCGCTAAAAACGCCAACGCCGCAGTAACTAAAGCGAGCCTTGTATGTCGGCTCATTGCTGTTGTGGTACAGACCCGCACCCTTCGTCACCCTGGTCTTCCATAGCTCGCCGATGATTCGAGCAATCGTCACATCTTGGCGCACTTCTGATCCATTGAGAAGCAGCATAAGGTGCATGTGAGGGCCCTTCCGGACCCCGTACTCCAACTTGGCGGCATAGCCGAGAAAGCTATTTGCAAAGCGGTCTTTGATCGCGGCCAATAGTTCACTCCAGTGGTCTAGGATCTCAAGTTTGGGATCAGCCTGCGCCGCGTATTGATTGCCGTAACCCACATCAAGCCTGATCACCATGAGCTTGCGGTATCTTCTTTTGAAGGCCAGCATTCTTTTGACCAATGCCCCACTGGCACGCTCTCGCTCTCGTCGCGCGTTGTCAATCTTTGATCTGCCAAACCAACTCGCATACACCACGGTGAGCGATTCCAGTATCTTCATGGCCAAAAACAGTGCCGCCTCACCCGACAGATGCTCAGTCATGCTTCTTCCAATTAAGACTGGCGGAAGCGCCCGTTCCAGGCATGCGATGTGTGGGTCACTTTTGGCGAGTCGAACTCGCTCAATCACCTCATAGAGAGCCATACCCTCCAGAAGATCTGCTAGCTTTTGGGCTCTTCGCACACGAGCATGAGGAGCCGTAGAGAGCTTTTTCTTACCTCTTCCAATCGGGCAAATGGATTGCAGTGCAGATTGCAATTGCGTCATCCATAGAAGCGAGCCCTTGTCTACATTGACTGAAGGATCGGATGATTGGATTGCACCGTCGATGTGCGAATCCGTTAGGTCCATAAACATTAATTTTACTCCATTGCTGTTATTTGAAAAAATGTTGGGTACTGTGTTTCGATTGCAACCAAGATCACATATACAAGAGAGAACCGATGGTCACCTTATAGAGAGCGATAGCCTCTTTGAGAGACACCTACTCAATGAGGGATCACCTATATAGCTGCAATACACATCACAATAATCACATCACATAACATATACTCCGCTTATAAAATACCATCTCACATCAGAAAAATTGCATAAAACCAAGCTTTTCATAGAGAAATATCAGATCCAATTGCAAAAGGAAGCATTTGAGTTACATCCGTTCTACAACTGCTTTTAGACCTTCGAAGACTTTTCATTGAGATGTCTAAAGCTATTGAGTAAGACATCATTCGCTGAATAGCCCTCAGCCACTCACTGCGACAACACCAGTCATGTTCTTTCGCCAAATCGATAGCCGCATTTCCATTAATAGACCTTTCAAGAACTCTTCGCTACGGCTAGTGGAAGTGCTGGCATGGATGGACGACAAATCACTTCTTCCTTCTCACGAGTACAAGCCGCAGAAATGGTCATATGCGGAGGCCATTGACATCCTCCAAAAGGTGCTGTTCGAGGGACTGCCATTGCCCTCTTTCCTTTTCCTACAAGAGGCGATTCCGCAGGCCAATCAACGTCAATCGATCATTGCACTGACTGGCTATCGCTTGCTCGATCTGCTCTATCAGGTCTTTTATCGAAGGGCACCCATTGACTGCATAGCGAGTGAGACAAAGAAACCCGTCAACTTTCTTGCACTTGAACTGAAGTATTGGCAGAAAAACGATCAGCACTTTGGCCCTGGATCAATTGTCGATATTCCTTTTCTGCCAGACACTGAACTAGAGCCCACGTACAGCGGCAAACTGATTCCAGATCAAGCGAGTTATCTGATCAAAGAAGGACTTTTTCCATTACGCGCTCTCTGCCACCCAGGTGATCTATTGGCGTGGCAGATCGCGATGAAAGATTGCCTGGAGTTACGCGCGCTGAATGGATACAAGCAGGATTACTCATCCGAAGAATTTTCACCCTGGGTTGCTCGACACTCCACTCATACTGAATCGCAGGCTGTGGCCAGCAATTCAATACAGCCGCACTCGAATGAAAACTTCTTCTCAAGAGTGGCCCTTCAGAACGATAGTGTGATTGGCAACTACTTGAAGCGAATCTCACCCATGGGCAATACGCCGGTATTGGCAGACATTCGCTCCAAGCAATGGATGGCCTTTCAGCAGTACGAACTCAACGTTGTCTGGGTTGCTTCGAAAGAGGTGGCGGCGTCAATGAGACCAGAAGTCAGCGCCGAGCAGCCACGATGAAGCAATACAAGCCCTCCCCCTCCAGGGGGAGGCCTCATGATGGCGTGTGTTCTGAGTCAAGCCCACCGGACTCAGCTGATGAGGCACGCTTCTGGGCCGTGCTCGTGCAGCCAATTGGGGCGTTTCCCATGACCATTCCAAACTCTTCCAGTAGTGGGATCACGATAACTGCGGCGAGCAGACGGTCCACTCTTTTGAAATGAGTTCGGTGGCGCTGGAGAGGGCAGTACCTCTTTCAGATCCTCGGCAGTGAGTTGGTACTTTTCAATGCACTGAGCGACTATTTGGAGTCCTTCAGCGACCATTGCTCTGCGTAGACTGGACAGCTTGTCATCCACACTTCGCTTCTCTTCGGCAACGGCCAAGTATTGGGCCAACACAGATTCCTCGGACGGTGCGGTTTGAGTCATGCGCGATGCCATCATCTCTTCAAGTGTCATGTTGATACTCTTTCTTAAACAGGTTTTGGGGGAAGGTGCTCTTTGCGGATCAGGCGGAGACCATTTTTGTGACGTTTTTTGACGAAGGGGGGCCTGCAAACCTGCTGAACTGGCGGGTTTGCAGGGGGGTCTCCTCTCAAATCGATGCCGTTTTAGTCAAAGGGCGGAACGTCACCGATCCATGGCAAGATCGCACGGAGACTAAAAAGACGGCCGGTACCCGGTGGGTAGCCCAAGCTGAGCAGGTCGCTGCAAGCCAAGGCCGTTCGACACGCTGGGAAATTGAGGTGCGTTCTTTGCCATGGAGAATTCATGCACCAAGGGCCTGAAGTACTCCCGTGTTGGTGCCGATGCAATCTTGACCAGCTAAACCGCAAAGTGCCAATCCAAAATTGACCAGGGTGTTCCACTGACCTGCTGAGAATTTCAGCAGGGATTCAAGGTGATCACCATGGACATGATTGGC
>NZ_JAPCKI010000025.1 GCF_028680575.1 Acidovorax benzenivorans
GGTGACAACGTGTCGATCACTGTGAAGCTGATCAACCCCATCGCCATGGAAGAAGGTCTGCGCTTCGCTATCCGCGAAGGCGGCCGTACCGTGGGCGCTGGCGTCGTGGCCAAGATCATTGCTTAATTCACAAGCAGAACAAGGAACTTGCCATGTCCAAGCAAAAAATCCGTATCCGCCTGAAGGCGTTTGATTACAAGCTGATCGACCAGTCCGCTGCCGAGATCGTTGACACCGCCAAGCGCACCGGCGCCATCGTCAAGGGCCCCGTGCCCCTGCCGACGCGGATGAAGCGTTTCGACATCCTGCGCTCGCCGCACGTCAACAAGACCAGCCGCGACCAGCTCGAAATCCGCACGCACCAGCGTCTGATGGACATCGTGGATCCTACGGACAAGACCGTGGACGCCCTGATGAAGCTCGACCTGCCTGCTGGCGTGGACGTCGAAATCAAGCTGCAGTGATGTAGCAATGGCTGCTGCGAGGTGGGTTCACCCGCCTTGCAGTGACTGAAATAACGCGAACTTGCTTGAAAAAGCAGTTCGCGTTATACTTTAGGGCTTCGCTCGATTTACGTCCGTCAAACGGCGCTTGTCAGCGGAGTTTTATTAACCTTCTTTCATGCACGCAGGCGAGAGCTTGCGGAAACGCCGTAGCCAATTGAAGTTGCGGCGGTGAGAGTTTTGGAGAAAACCAATGAGTCTGAGCAACTCCCTCGGGTTGCTGGGTCGCAAAGTGGGCATGATGCGTCTGTTCACCGATGATGGGGACGCAGTGCCTGTCACGGTGGTGGATGTATCCAACAACCGCGTTACCCAGGTCAAAACCCAAGAGAACGATGGCTACGTGGCCCTGCAGGTCACGTTCGGTTCGCGCAAAGCATCGCGTGTGACCAAGCCAGAAGCCGGCCACCTTGCCAAGGCAGGTGTGGAAGCCGGTGAAGTCATCCAGGAATTCCGCGTGACCGCAGAAACCGCCGGCAAGTACGCCGCTGGTGCTGCAGTGCCTGTGGCTGATGTTTTTGCTGTCGGCCAGAAGGTGGACGTGCAAGGCACCTCCATCGGTAAGGGCTACGCCGGTACCATCAAGCGTCACAACATGAGCTCGCAGCGCGCGTCGCACGGTAACAGCCGTTCGCACAACGTGCCTGGCTCTATCGGTATGGCACAAGACCCAGGTCGCGTGTTCCCCGGCAAGCGCATGACGGGCCACCTCGGCGATGTCACCAAGACCACGCAAAACCTCGATGTCATCCGCATCGATGAAGCGCGTCAACTGCTCTTGATCAAGGGCGCTATTCCGGGCTCCAAGGGTGGGTTCGTGACGGTGCGTCCAGCGGTCAAGGCCAAAGCCTCCAAAGGAGCGAACTAATGCAGCTCGAACTCCTGAATGACCAGGGCCAAGGTGCATCCAAGCTGGATGTTCCGGAAACCGTGTTCGGTCGTGAATACAACGAAGATCTGGTTCACCAGATCGTGGTGGCCTATCAGGCCAACGCACGCCAAGGCACTCGCGCTCAGAAAGACCGTGAGCAAGTTCGTCACTCGACCAAGAAGCCTTTCAAGCAAAAGGGTACGGGTAACGCACGTGCAGGTATGACTTCCTCGCCTTTGTGGCGCGGGGGCGGTCGGATTTTCCCGAACATGCCTGACGAAAATTTCACGCAGAAGATCAACAAGAAGATGTACCGCGCCGGTATGTCTGCCATCTTGTCGCAGCTGGCCCGCGAAGGCCGTCTGGCTGTGGTCGATTCGCTGAAGCTTGATTCCCCCAAGACCAAGGTCCTGGCAGACAAGTTCAAGGCGATGAATCTGCAATCGGTGATGGTGATTGCCGACGAAGTGGACGAAAACCTGTACCTGGCTTCGCGCAATCTGGTGAACGTGCTCGTGGTTGAGCCCCGTTACGCCGATCCCGTGTCGCTGGTGCGTTTCAAGAAAGTGCTCGTCACCAAGGGTGCGATCGACAAACTCAAGGAGATGTTCGCATGAGCACACTCAAGTTTGACGAAGGTCGTCTGATGCAAGTGCTGGTCGCTCCCATCGTGTCCGAAAAGGCCACCATGGTTGCTGAGAAGTCCAATGCAGTGACGTTCAAGGTGCTGCAGAACGCTACCAAGCCCGAAATCAAGGCCGCTGTGGAATTGATGTTCAAGGTAGAAGTCAAGGGCGTTTCTGTGGTGAACACCAAAGGCAAGACCAAGCGTTTCGGCAAGACCGTCGGCCGCCGCGACAATGTTCGCAAGGCATACGTCACGCTGCAGGCAGGTCAAGAGCTGAACCTCTCCGGGGAGGCCGCGTAATCATGGCTGTCGTTAAGATGAAACCTACCTCGCCCGGCCAACGTGCTGTGGTGAAGGTCACGCGTGACCACCTGTACAAGGGTGAAGCGTACGCCCCCCTGCTGGAGCCACAATTCCAGAAGGCCGGTCGTAACAACAATGGTCACATCACCACTCGCCACAAGGGCGGTGGTCACAAGCACCACTACCGCGTGGTGGACTTCAAGCGCAACAAGGATGGCATTCTGGCCAAGGTTGAGCGCATCGAGTACGACCCCAACCGTACGGCCCACATCGCTCTGGTGTGCTACGCCGACGGCGAGCGTCGTTACATCATTGCTCCCCGCGGTCTTGAAGCTGGCGCAACGCTGATGAGCGGTTCGGAAGCCCCGATCCGCGTTGGCAACACACTGCCGATTCGCAACATTCCCGTGGGTTCGACGATTCACTGCATCGAGCTCAAGCCCGGTGCCGGTGCTCAGATCGCTCGTTCGGCAGGTGCTTCGGCAACGCTGCTGGCCCGTGAAGGCATCTACGCCCAGGTGCGTATGCGTTCCGGTGAAGTTCGCAAGATCCACATCGAATGCCGCGCCACCATTGGTGAAGTGGCTAACGAAGAGCACAGCCTGCGCCAACTGGGCAAGGCCGGTGTGAAGCGCTGGATGGGTATTCGTCCTACGGTTCGCGGCGTTGCCATGAACCCAGTGGATCACCCTCACGGTGGTGGCGAAGGCCGCACCGGCGAAGGCCGCCATGCAGTCGATCCTTGGGGCAATCTGACCAAGGGTTATCGCACCCGTAACAACAAGCGCACACAGATCATGATCGTGTCGCGTCGCAAGAAGTAAGGGGTAACAGATGACTCGCTCTCTTAAAAAGGGTCCATTTGTTGACCATCACTTGCTGGCCAAGGTCGAAAAGGCCGTTGCCACCAAGGACAAGAAACCAGTCAAGACCTGGTCGCGTCGCTCTATGGTTCTGCCCGAGTTCATCGGTCTGACCATTGCCGTGCACAACGGCAAGCAGCACGTACCTGTCTATGTCACCGACCAGATGGTGGGCCACAAGCTGGGCGAATTCGCCCTGACGCGCACCTTCAAGGGTCACCCCGCTGACAAAAAAGCGAAGAAGTAAGGAACGACCATGTCTGAAACACGTGCAGTCCTCCGGGGCGTCCGTCTGTCGGTCGACAAGGGCCGTCTGGTCGCCGATCTGATCCGCGGCAAGAAAGTGGACCAGGCTCTGAACATCCTGAACTTCACGCAGAAAAAAGCTGCGGGAATCGTCAAGAAGGTTCTGGAGTCGGCCATCGCCAACGCCGAACACAACGATGGCGCTGACATCGACGAACTGAAGGTCAAGACCATCTACGTCGAACAAGGCACCACGCTCAAGCGCTTCACCGCGCGCGCCAAAGGCCGCGGCAATCGCATCAGCAAGCCCACGTGCCATGTGTACGTGACGGTTGGCAACTAAAGGCTCGGGAAGACTATGGGACAGAAAATCCATCCTACCGGCTTCCGCCTTGCGGTCAGCCGCAACTGGTCCAGCCGTTGGTACGCCAGCAACCGCGACTTCGCGGGCATGCTGGCTGAAGACATCAAGGTGCGCGAGTACCTGAAGGCCAAGCTCAAGAATGCGGCCGTGTCGCGCATCCTGATCGAGCGTCCTGCCAAGAACGCCCGCATCACCATTTACTCGGCACGTCCTGGTGTGGTGATCGGCAAGAAGGGTGAAGACATCGAGAACCTGAAGAAGGAACTCGCTGCTCGCCTGGGCGTGCCTGTCGCAGTGAACATCGAAGAAGTGCGCAAGCCTGAAATCGATGCCAAGCTGATCGCCGACAGCATCACGCAACAGCTCGAAAAGCGGATCATGTTCCGCCGCGCCATGAAGCGCGCCATGCAGAACGCCATGCGTCTGGGTGCCCAGGGCATCAAGATCATGTCGTCCGGTCGTCTGAACGGTATCGAAATCGCTCGTTGCGAGTGGTACCGTGAAGGCCGCGTGCCACTTCACACGCTGCGTGCGGACATCGACTACGGTACCTCTGAAGCCAAGACCACCTACGGTGTGATCGGCGTCAAGGTCTGGGTCTACAAGGGTGACACGCTGGGCCGCAATGACCTGCCTGCCGTGGAAACGCCTCGTCCAGACGAAGAGCGCCGCCCACGTGGTCCACGCCGTGATGGCCGCCCAGGTGGCGACCGTCCAGGCGCAGGCCGTGGCCCACGTCGTCCTGTCGGTGGCAACACTGCTCCAGCCGACGGCAGCGATAAGCCAGCGGAAGCTGGTGGCGCTGATAACAATGCCGTTAAGCGCGTACGCAAAGTCGCCGCGCCCGCTACAGCAGCGGACGGTAAAGGAGAATAACTATGCTGCAACCTGCTCGCCGTAAATACCGCAAGGAGCAAAAGGGCCGTAACACTGGCGTCGCAACACGGGGTGCTACCGTTGCGTTCGGTGATTTCGGTCTGAAGTGCACCGATCGTGGCCGTCTGACGGCCCGTCAGATCGAAGCTGCGCGCCGTGCGATTTCCCGTCACGTCAAGCGTGGCGGCCGTATCTGGATCCGCGTGTTCCCGGACAAGCCAATCTCTACCAAGCCCGCAGAAGTGCGTATGGGTAACGGTAAGGGCAACCCCGAGTACTACGTGGCCGAAATCCAGCCCGGCAAGATCGTGTTCGAGATCGTCGGCGTGCCCGAAGAACTGGCCCGCGAAGCCTTCCGCCTGGCTGCTGCCAAGCTGCCGCTGCGCACCACGTTCGTCAGCCGTCACCTTGGCGCGTAATTCAGGAGACCATGAAAATGACCAAAGCTACTGAACTGCGCCAAAAAGACGTTGCCGGCATCGAAGCCGAAATCAAGGCACTGCAAAAGGCCCATTTCGGCCTGCGCATGCAAAAGGCTACGCAGCAACTGGGTAACACCAACACGCTGCGCACCACCCGCCGTGATATCGCACGTGCCAAGACCATTCTTGCTGAAAAGCAAGCCGCCAAGTAAGGAGCCCATATGACGGAACCTAAAAAATCCCTCAAGCGCACCTTGATTGGCAAGGTGGTCAGCGACAAGCGTCAAAAGACTGTGACCGTGCTGGTTGAGCGTCGTGTGAAGCACGAGCTCTACGGCAAGATCGTTGCGAAGTCGAGCAAGTACCACGCCCATGATGAAAATGGCGA
The DNA here is from genome assembly GCF_028680575.1 of Acidovorax benzenivorans. Taxonomy (GTDB): domain Bacteria; phylum Pseudomonadota; class Gammaproteobacteria; order Burkholderiales; family Burkholderiaceae_C; genus Acidovorax; species Acidovorax benzenivorans. Next base: position 5,465 of record NZ_JAPCKI010000025.1, read on the forward strand.
GTACAAGCTGGGCGACGTGATCGAAATCACCGAGAGCCGTCCGCTCTCCAAGACCAAGAACTGGGTGGCTACCCGCTTGGTGCAAAAGGCTGGCCTGCTGTAAGCAGCTGACCATGGCGCCCCGGGGCAAGCCCCTGGGCGGCAAAGCCCTTCAAAACGACCCACAATGTGGGTCGTTTTGCTTTATGGGCTCCCCTTTAGTGCGCACGATGCCAAGTGCCCAGGAGAGGGACGTTACGAGGCACGGCGTTCTCGGGGTCCAACACCCCATCCCAACATCCCATCCCAACATCCCTAGGAGAAAACAATGATCAAAGTCGGTGATACCCTGCCCGCAGCCACGCTGATGGAATATTCCGAAGTCGAGGGCGAAGGCTGCAGCATTGGTCCGAATCCCGTGGCGGTGGACAAGGCCACGGCGGGCAAGACAATTGCCCTGTTCGCATTGCCTGGTGCCTTCACACCCACCTGCTCAGCCAAACATGTCCCTGGTTTTGTGGAAAAGGCTGCCGAGTTCAAGGCGGCGGGTGTTCATGAAATCTGGTGCGTGAGCGTGAACGACGCGTTTGTGATGGGCGCCTGGGCGCGCGACCAGAAGACCGATGGCAAGGTGCGCATGCTGGGTGACGGTAGCGCCGCCTTCGCGCAAGCCACGGGCCTCACCCTGGACCTGACGTCCAAGGGCATGGGCCTGCGCAGCAACCGCTACTCGATGCTGGTGCGCGATGGCAAGGTGGTGGCGCTCAACGTCGAAGCGCCGGGCAAGTTCGAAGTGAGCGACGCCGACACCCTGCTGGCGCAGGCCAAGGCTTGATACGTCGCGGTCAATGCTACTGAATGGATAGCGGCTGGTGCATGTACATCGTGCGCCAGCGACCCAATCGGTCAAGAAATATCGGCCTTGAGGTAATGCGCCCCTGGTATGGGGTTATGGTAATAGGGCGGGATTTCTTCGAAGCCCAGGTCGGTGTATAGCGCACGGGCCGACTCCATATCGTCCAGCGTGTCGAGCAACACGCAGGCGTAGCCAGCCTGCCGCGCCCGGTCCAGCATGGCTTCGGCCAGCTCGCGGCCCAAGCCAAAGCCCCGAAATGCCTTGCGCACATACAGGCGCTTCATTTCGCTGGCGTTGGGGTAATCGGCGTTGTCCAGCGGGCGCAGGGCACAACAGCCTGCCACGGCCCCTTCGACTTCGGCGACCAGCAGGGCGCCACGGGGTTCGGCGTAGTCGCCGGGCAACTGTGCCAGTTCAGACTCAAAGTCCTGAAAACACAGGTCCACGCCCAGCGTGCTGGCGTACTCGCGAAAGATGTTTCTGACCGCATCCCATTCGGCGGGCGAGGCAGGGGTTCTCAGGGAGATGGAAGGCTTGTCCAAAGCGCAGAGCATGCAAACGAGGGAGCCGCCAGTGTAGCGACTTCGGTCAGAACGCTGGCGCAGCCAATGAAGACACCCACCAGGCCAATGCCGCGCTCAGGGCCAGCACCACCAATGCCACGGTGCGGCTCGTTGCGTCGTCACGGGAGGGCGTGGCAGCTTGGGGCAGCGTCTTGTCTCCGTCCAGCATGGGCCGGATGAGCTGTTGCTTGCGCACACGCACATAAAAGATGATGGCCAGCACGTGCAGGCCTACCAGCCCCAGTAGCAGGAACTGCCCGATGTCCTTGTGATAGCTCGTGGCCAGCCCCACCACCGCGTTCGAAACATAAGAGGTCAGCGGCCCAGCGAAGGCGATCTCATCGTCACTCAGCAGGCCGGTGCCAACCTGGGCTACCAGCACTGCCAGCAAAACAAACACTGACAGCCCGCCCAGCGGGCTGTGCCCAATGCTGTCTTCGGGATGGGGCGTGCCGCGCAAGTACCGCAGCAAGCGCGCAGGCGAATACAGGAACGCTGAAAAGCGTGACCAGCGACCGCCCATCAGCCCCCAGACTGCTCTGAACACCAGCAACGCCAGCACCGTGTAGCCCAGGCGAAAGTGCCAGACCATGGCATTGCCGCCCACTTTGGCTGTGATGGCCAGTGCCACGATGCAGGCCGCCAGGGCCCAGTGAAAGATGCGGGTTGGAAGGTCCCAGATGCGTACGGTGTGCTGCGTCATGGTGGTCAAGGGCGGTGCGCCGAAGTGAGGGATGGGTGGAGGTGTATGCGGCATTGTGCGGCAGGGCTTGTAACCACCCTGCCTCAGCACAACGGTGCCCAAACCGGCATACTGCGCAGGCTTGGAAGGCACCATTTTGTTCCACCCACGAAAAAAGGAAGTTCCGATGAAAGCACTTGTTGCGTTGACCTTGGCGGCGGCTGCCCTCACCCTTTCAGCCCCCGCCTCCGCCCAATTTGCCAAGGCTGAAGACGCCATCAAATACCGCCAAAGCGCGCTGTTTGTGATGGGGCAGCACTTCGGTCGCCTGGGCGCCATGGCCAACGGCCGTGTGCCTTTCGACGCCAAGGTGGCGCAGGAGAACGCCGATGTTGTGGCCCACATGGCCAAGTTGCCATGGGCAGGTTTTGGCCCGGGCACCGACAAGGGCGCATCCACCAAGGCCCTGCCAGAGATCTGGACCGAACAAGCCAAGTTCAAGGACCATGCCGAGAAGCTGGAAGCCGAGTCCGTCAAGCTGGCCGCCGCCGCCAAGACGGGCAACCTGGACAACCTCAAGACCGCTTTTGGCGCTGCCGCTGGCACCTGCAAGGCCTGCCACGACAACTTCCGCGCGAAGTAAAAGCAACCCCCTGAGTGGGCGGCTGTGCCGCCTCTCCCTTCTCTCGAATTGCCGCGCATCCTGGACTGGGGGCGACGCCAGCGCGACGGCGCCGCCCTTGCGCGGTATCCGCTGGGTTGCCGCTACGTCAGTGATGGACGTCAGTATTCAAATTTGATAGCTGCTCGCGCTGGATCCATAAGCACAAAAGGCCAATTTCGCTTGAAATTGGCCTTTTGTTTTAGGAGATGTTGTAGCGGCTCAGGTCTCTGCCAGGAGCTTTTCGATCAACTGGTGCAACTCGGGGAAGTTGGGGGCACCCACATAGGTCTTCACGATCTCACCGCGCTTGTTCACGATGAAGGTGGAGGGCGTGAGTCGCACATCGCCCCAGGCCTTTGCCACATTGCCAGTGTTGTCGATGGCCACCTGGAAAGGCAGCTTGCGCGTCTCGGCAAAGTTGACCACGTAGCTGGGTGGGTCGTAGCTCATGGCCACGGCCAGGGTGTCAAAGCCTTTGCTGTTGTACTTGTTGTAGGTGGCCACGATCTCGGGCATTTCGGCCACACAGGTGGTGCAGCTGGTGGCCCAGAAGTTGACCAGGGTGACCTTGCCCTTCAGGTCGGATGTGGATTTGCTGGAGCCGTCCAGCAGCACAAAGGTGGATGCGGGGGCTTCAGCGCGGCCCGTGTCCAGGTACACATAGGCGCCCACAGCGGCAAACGCTGCCACTGTCACACCTGCTGCCCAATGCTTGATCGCCATGACTTCACCACCCATCCAAAAGGAAACACGGGGCCTATGCCCCCACCCCCGCATTGTGCCGGAGCTACCCGTGCGCCGCGCCAGGGCGCCTGCAACACCCTTTCTGGACTCGACGCGCCGCGAAAAGTTCGCCACAAAACGGATCGGCCAGCCGACCGGGGCTGCTCTGCCGATAATGCCCCGATGAAATGGACATTGACCGGGGCCGCCGCCCTGCTGATCGCGGGCTGCAGCCCCGCGCTGAATTGGCGCACCGTGCCGCTGCCTGAAGCGGGCCTGACCATCACCCTGCCGTGCAAGCCCGATCAGGCCACCCGCTCCGTGGAGCTGGCTGGCGCACCGGTGGAGTTGTCCATGGTGGGCTGCGATGCCGATGGCGCGACCTTTGCGGTGTCTCACGCAGCCCTGGCCGACCCGGCCCAGGTGGGCGCAGCACTCACGCACTGGCGGACTGCCATGCTGGCACGCCTGGGGGCGGGCGCTGAGGCGGGGGCCAAAGATGTTCCCTACGCGCCGCGTGGCGCCTTGCCCCTGCTGCAATCGGTGCGCACGGTGGCCCAGGGCCAGCGCCCTGATGGCAGCGCAGTCACGGCACAGGCCGTGTGGTTTGCGCGTGCGGCAGGCCCGCAAGTGCGGCTATACCACGCCGTCGTCTACACCGCCAAGCCCAGGCCGGACGTGGCCGACCAGTTCTTTGCCGGTCTGGCGCTGCCATGAGCAGCAGCGTGTTGCCACGGCGGGCCGCCGTCATTGTCTTTCTGGCGTTTGCGTTTGCGTACTTCCTGTCGGCGCTGGTGCGCGCCGTCACGGCCACCTTGGCGCCGACGCTGGCCCAGGAGTTCTCGCTGCAGGCGCGGGATCTGGGGCTGCTGGCGGGCGGGTACTTTCTGGGCTTCTCGGCCACACAGCTGCCTTTGGGCACGTGGCTGGACCGCCATGGCCCCAAGAAGGTTGCGCTGGGGTTCCTGGGCGTGGCCGTGGTGGGCAGCCTGGTGTTCTCGGCGGCCACGGGGTTTTCGGGTCTGCTCGCCGGGCGGGTGTTGTGTGGTGCGGGCGTCAGCGCGTGCCTGATGGCACCGCTCACCGGCTACCGCCGTTGGTTGGAGCCCGTGGCGCAGATGCGGGCGAATTCGTGGATGCTGATGACAGGCTCGCTGGGCATGGTGGCGTCCACGCTGCCAGTGCAATGGGCGCTGCCGCTGGTGGGCTGGCGCCCGCTGTTTTGGGCGCTGGCAGTGCTGATCGCGGTGGCCATGGTGGTCATCGCTGTTTGGGTGCCCCGCTGGGGCCCGGCCAACTCCGCACCTGTGGGAGCGAGTGCCGATGTGGCGCCTGCGCCCCAGGGCTATGGTGTGGTGTGGCGGCATCCGTACTTTCAGCGCCTCGCACCGCTGGGTTTCTTTTGCTACGGCGGCATGGTGGCCATGCAGACTTTGTGGGCGGGGCCGTGGATGCAGCGTGTAGCGGGCTACACCGCCCTGGAGTCGGCGACGGGCCTGTTCTGGATCAACGTCTCCATGCTGTGCACCTTCTGGACCTGGGGCATGGTCAATCCCTGGCTGCTGCGCAAGGGGTTTGGTGCCGATCGTTTGATGGCGATGGGCCTGCCGCTGTGCCTGGTGGTGTTGCTGGGCATCATCCTGGCCGGGCCCCAGGCAGGGGGCGGCGCCTGGGCCTTGTTCTGTGTGTCTTGCACCTTTGTGTCGCTGTCGCAACCGGCCGTGGCCATGGCGTTTCCGCAGGCGCTGGCAGGGCGCGCGCTGTCGGCCTACAACCTGGTGATTTTTGCGGGCGTGTTTGTGGTGCAGTGGGGCATTGGCCTGGCGGTGGACGCCTTTGCAGCCGCCGGGCTGGCCACCGTGCCAGCGTTCCAGGCGGCCATGGCGGTGTACCTGGCATGCAACGCGAGTGCCTATGCGTGGTTCATGCTGCGGGGGCGGCGCCATAATGTGCTGCAAACCTCTGCACCATGAAGACTTACGCAAATCAAGTTGCAACAACGGGCCGCGTCCTTGTGGCAAGCGATTCGTTGATGCGCTGCTGTGCGTAAGTCATGACCATGACCCCCACCAGCATCCTCATCATTGCCCACGCCCCACTGGCCCACGCGCTGCGTGAATGTGCGCTGCACGTGTTTTCAGACTGCGGCAACAGCGTGGCGGCGCTGGACGTGCAGCCCAACCAGCCCCCCGAAGAGTCGCTGGCCCAGGCGCGCATCATGCTGGACCAACTGGGCACTGACACCACCCTGGTGCTGACCGACGTGTTTGGTGCCACGCCCTGCAATGTGGCGCAGCGCCTGGTAGATGGCGTGCGCTCGCGCTTGGTGACGGGCGTCAACCTGCCGATGCTGCTGCGCGCCGTGAGCTACCGGAACGAGCCGCTCGACTCCGTGGTGACCCGCGCCGTGGTGGGGGGCACCCAAGGGGTGATGCAGGTGGCCATCTCCGCACCGCAGAACCAGAACCGCCGTAACCGACATGATCAAGACTCGTACGACCATCAGCAATAAACTGGGCCTGCACGCCCGCGCATCGGCCAAGCTCACCAAGCTGGCTGGCAGCTTCCCGTGTGACGTTTTCATGAGCAAGGGGGAGCGCCGCATCAACGCCAAGAGCATCATGGGCGTGATGATGCTGGCTGCTGGCCTGGGCTCCGAGGTAGAGCTGGAAACCAACGGCGACCGCGAACAGGAGGCCATGGATGCCCTGCTGGCGCTCATCGCCGACAAATTTGGCGAGGGTGAGTAATGAATAGCGCCTCCACGGTCGCGCACTGCGTGTCGCTCCCTGCCCCCCAAGGGGGCCCAGCCCGCCTTCGGGCGGCCGGGCGGCGGGCTGACGTGGCCCTTCTCGCACGTTTGTACCGGATCGCACCACCATGACCTTCTCCGTCCACGGCCTCGCAGTCGCACGCGGCATTGCCATTGGCCGGGCCGTGCTGGTGGCGTCCAGCCGTGTGGATGTAGCGCATTACTTTGTCGAGCCCGCTCAGGTCGAAGGCGAGATCGAACGCGTGCGCCAGGGGCGCAATGCCGTGGTCGAGGAGCTGCAGCGCCTGCAGATCGACATGCCTACCGATGCGCCGCACGAGCTGGCCGCGCTGCTGGATGTGCACCTGATGCTGCTGCAGGACGAGGCCCTCACGGGTGGTGTCAAGCACTGGATCACCGAGCGCCTGTACAACGCCGAGTGGGCGCTGACCACGCAGCTCGAAGTGATCGCGCGCCAGTTCGACGAGATGGAGGATGAGTATCTGCGCGAGCGCAAGGCCGACCTGGAGCAGGTGGTCGAGCGCATCCTGCGCTACATGAAAGGTGTGGCCAGCCCCGTGGCGCCACCGGCCAGCAGCCCGCGCCGCAAGACGCAACAAGACCTGCTGCTGGACGATACGGTGGATGTGCCTCTGGTGCTGGTGGCGCACGACCTCTCGCCCGCCGACATGCTGCAGTTCAAACAAAGCGTGTTCGCGGGCTTTGTGACCGACGTGGGCGGCAAGACCAGCCACACTGCCATCGTGGCGCGCAGCATGGACATCCCGGCGGTAGTGGGCGCGCGCGCAGCCAGCCAGCTGGTACGGCAGGACGACTGGGTCATCATCGACGGTGATGCGGGCGTGGTCATCGTCGACCCGTCGCCCATCATCCTGGCCGAATACGGATTTCGCCAGCGCCAGGTCGAGCTGGAACGCGAGCGCCTTGCCCGCCTGCGCCACACGCCCGCCGTCACTATTGATGGTCACAAGATCGAGCTGCTGGCCAACATCGAGCAGCCGGGCGACGCGGTCGCCGCCGTGCGCGCAGGCGCCGTGGGCGTGGGTTTGTTCCGCAGCGAGTTTTTGTTCATGGGCAAAAGCGGCAACCTGCCCGGCGAGGACGAGCAGTACCGCGCCTACTGCGAGGCCATCGACGGCATGCAGGGCTTGCCAGTCACCATCCGCACCATCGACGTGGGCGCCGACAAGCCGCTGGACAACAAGGCCCACAAGGACAGCTACCTGAACCCCGCGCTAGGCCTGCGCGCCATCCGCTGGAGCCTGGCTGACCCGGCCATGTTCCGCACCCAGTTGCGCGCCGTGCTGCGGGCGGCGGCGCATGGCAAGGTGAACCTGCTGTTCCCCATGCTGGCGCACACGCACGAGATCCAGCAGACACTCGCCCAGGTCGATTTGGCCCGCGCCGAGCTGGATGCGCGTGGCGAGCCCTACGGGCCTGTGCAGCTGGGCGCAATGATCGAAGTGCCTGCCGCCGCGCTCATGGTGCGCACCTTCCTCAAGTATTTCGACTTCCTGTCTATCGGCACCAACGACCTGATCCAGTACACCCTGGCCATCGATCGCGCTGACGAGGCCGTGGCCCATCTGTACGACCCGCTGCACCCCGCAGTGTTGCGCCTGGTGGGCGATGTGATCGCCGAGGGTGAGCGCCAGGGCAAGAGCGTGTGTGTGTGTGGCGAGACGGCGGGCGACGTGGCCATGACCCGCCTGCTGCTGGGCCTGGGCCTGCGCAGTTTTTCGATGCACCCCGCGCAGATCCTGGCCGTCAAGCAGGAGGTGCTGCGTGCCGACACGCGCAAGCTCGCGCCTTGGGCGCAGCAGGTGCTGGAAGGCGACGCACCTGCCGTGCTACTGACGGCCTAGCGCTTTAACGGCCTGAGGGGCTCTGTTGATTGCTCCAAAAATGATAGCTGCTGAGGCATGTTCTCTAAGCGCTATTGGTCGATTTGGCTAAATTCTTGTGTGTCAGCGCGCTCGCATCCCGATCACGGCCGCGCTGATGATCATGACGGTGGCCAGCGCAATGCTCCAGGTGAATGCGCGGCCGCTCACCAGGATCAGCAGCATGGTGGATGCCAGGGGCGTGATGTAGCTCAGGATGCCTATGTGCCGGGCATCCCCCAGCTTGAGGGCCTTGTCCCACATGAAAAACGACGCCCCCAGCGGCCCCAGGCCCAGCACTGCCAGCAAGGCCCAGTCGCGCGGCAGCAGCGTCACAGCGGGCTCCAGCGCCCCATGGCAAAGCAGCGACAGCACCCCCGACACCAGCCCGAACAGCCCGATGGCCGTGGTCGGGAAGGCCGCCACGCGTTTTGTCAAAAGCGAGTACGTGGCCCAGATGAAAGCCGCGGCCAGTGCGGGCAGGTAGCCCCAGGCCGGCGTGCCGCTCAACTCGCGCCCGCCTGCAATGGCGATGGCTGCGCCCCCAAAACCCAGCAGCGCCGCCAGCACATGCGGCAGGCGCAGCGCCACACCGGGTAGCACCACGGGCGAGAGAACCACGATGAACAGCGGCCACAGGTAGTTGACCAGATTGGCCTCCACCGGCGGCGCATGGCGCAGTGCGATGAACAGCAGGAAGTGGTAGGCAAACAGGCCATACACGCCCAGCGCGAGCGTGCGCAGCGGAATGCGCCACTGCGAAGGATCGCGCAGCACAAACGGCCAGGCTGGCACGCTGCCGATGATGAGCGCAACGCCCGTGAGCAGGAAGGGCGGAATGTGGGTGAGTGACACCCCCAGGGAGGCGAGAGAGGCCCATAGCGCGATGGCGCCCAGAGCGTACAGATTGGCTTGCATGGCGCCGAGCTTACGCGCGCGCGCCGCCGTGAATCGTCGCGCAACGCCGGTCCGTCGTCGCGCACCAAGGCTCTTGGATGGTCGTCAGCGGTTGTCCGCCGTCACTAGCGATGTTCAGCCCGGCGCAGCGCGGCCGTGAGGGCCGAGGGCGAGCGGTACCCGGTGCGCCGCGCCACCTCGGCCACGGCCATGCCGGTGCCCCGCAGCAGTCGGGCTTGCGCCAGGCGCTGGCTGCGTAGCCAGGCCATGGCGCTCAGGCCCTGGTCCTCGCGGCAGCGGGCGGCAAACTGGCTGGGGCTCAGGTGCACCTGCGCCCCCAGGTCGGCCACGGTGAGTTCGCGGTGCCACTGTTGTGCAGCCCATTGCTGCAGAGCAGTCCAATCGATGGCGCGTTGGCGTGCGTAGCGGGGCAAGGGTGCGTGTGGAGCTGAGTCAGCCAGCCACGCCTCCAGCAGCAGGGCCGGGCCATGAGTCTGGGCCAAAGGAAGGCCCTGTTGCAGCGCGCTGGCCAGGTAGTGCGCCAGGGGGCGGGTGTCGGCGGGCAGCGTGGTGGTGCGGAGTGGGCTGGAGCACAGGGCCCAACCGGGGTGGGCGCTGTCGAGCACCAGGCACAGGCTGCCTCCGGCGGACTCGAAATCGTGCCGATCCCCCGGGGAGATGACATAGCCTCCCCCGGTCGCTACCCGCACGCCGCGCCCTTCCACTTCCAGTTCCAGGGCCCCCGACAGGCCGAACAGGATTTGGAAGTGGTCGTGACTGTGGCTGCCAGGGGCGGTACCGTAGCGTCGCAGGGAGAGTTGGTCTGGGGTGTCCATGGGGGCAGACGCAGCCGCAGCTGCCATTTAGTGCTTCGTGGTTTGAATTTATGTTGCTAGAGTGAATTTAAACATTGAGCAACAAGGAATTCATATGGTTTCAAATGCAGGTGTGACGGCGCCTGCAGAGCAGCTTGCAGGGAGCAGTCCCGACGAGTTATTGTGGTGCTTGCTTATCGTCGCCAAGGCGCATGGGCTGCCGTCCACTCCCGAGGCGGTAATGGCAGGTCTGCCCGCAGACCGGCACCGGCTAACGCCCAGCCTGTTTGCACGTGCTGCGCGCCGTGTGCACATGAGCAGTCGGTTGGTACGAGAGCCCCTGGTGCGGGTCAAGGATGTGCTGCTCCCTGCGATTTTGCTGTTGCAGGGGGAGCGCGCGTGCGTGCTGCTGGGCTGGAGTGAAGGGCGCGGCGAGGCGCTAGTCGTGCTGCCTGAGCTGGGAGATGCTCCCATCCAGGTTTCGCGTGCCGCGTTGGAAGCGGACTACCTGGGGACCACGGTGTATGTGCGCCCGTCCCAGCGCTTTGATGCGCGCGCGCCGCAGGTGAAAGCTGGGCGGCATGGGCACTGGTTCTGGTCGGTGCTGGCAGAAAACCACGGCCTGTACCGCGACGTGCTGCTGGCCGCGCTGCTGGCCAACTTGTTCGCCCTGGGCATGCCCATTTTCACGATGAATGTGTACGACCGCGTGGTGCCCAACAACGCGGTGGACACCCTATGGGTGCTGGCGCTGGGGCTGTCCATCATGCTGGTGGGCGACCTGGTGCTGCGCACCTTGCGGGGGCGGTTTGTGGATCTGGCCAGCAGCCGTGCGGATGTGAAGCTGTCGACGCACATCATGGAAAAGGTGCTGGGTACGCGCATGGAGCACCGGCCTGCATCGGCAGGGTCGTTCGCGTCGAACTTGCGGTCTTTTGAATCGGTGCGGGACTTCATCAGCTCGGCCTCGGTGGTGGCGTTCATCGATCTGCCCTTCGCGTTGATCTTTGTGGGGGTGATTGGCTGGATTTCCTGGCCCATGCTGATTCCGCTGCTCATCGGGGCGTTGGTGATGCTGCTGTATGCCTTGGCGGTTCAGGGGCGCATGCATGAGCTGTCCGAGACCACCTACCGCGCGGGCGCACAGCGCAACGCCACTTTGGTCGAGGCGCTGGTCGGTTTCGAAACCGTGAAAGCCCTGGGCGCCGAGGCGTCGCTGCAGCGCAAGTGGGAGCGCAGCACGGCCCTGCTGGCTCGAGTGGGCGTGCAGCTGCGCCTGCTCTCTGCGACGGCCAGCAACAGCTCGGCTTTTTTGCAGCAGCTCATCAATCTGGTGATCGTGATTTTGGGCGTGTACATGATTGGCGAGCGCCAGCTCACCATGGGGGGACTGATCGCCTGCACCATGCTGGCCTCCCGCGCCATGGCGCCGGTGGGGCAGGTGGCGGGGCTGCTGGTGCAGTACCACACCGCGTCCACTGCGCTGACCTCGCTCAATGAAATGATGAAGCGTGAGGTGGACCGACCCGAAGGTGTCAGCTTCATCAGCCGGGGACGGCTCCAGGGGGGCATCGAATTCCGCGATGTGAGCTTTACATACCCGGGCCAGCAGGCGGCATCTCTGCGCAATGTGACGCTGAACATCAAACCCGGAGAGCGCGTTGCCATTCTGGGGCGCATCGGCTCGGGCAAGACCACGTTGCAGAAATTGATTCTGGGGTTGTACCGACCCTCGTCGGGTGCCGTGCTCATCGACGGGATTGACCTGCGCCAGCTGGACCCCGCCGAGCTGCGGCGGCAGATGGGGTATGTGCAGCAGGATGTGATGCTGTTCTATGGCTCGCTGCGTGACAACATCACGTTGGGGGCGCCGCTGGTGGATGACGAGTCGGTGGTCCGGGCCGCCGAGATCGGCGGCATCCTGCCCCTCATCAATGCCCACCCGCAGGGATTCGACATGCTGGTGGGGGAGCGGGGGGAGTCGCTGTCCGGGGGGCAGCGCCAGGGGGTCTCGATTGCCCGGGCCGTGATCAACGATCCTGCCGTGCTGCTGCTGGATGAGCCCACCTCGTCCATGGATCATTCGAGCGAAGAAGACATCAAGCGCCGCCTGGCGGATTTTTCCAAGGGCCGCACGATGGTGCTCATCAGCCACCGGACCTCGCTGCTGGAGCTGGTGGACCGCATCATCGTGATGGACGCTGGCCGTGTGGTGGCCGACGGGCCCAAGGAGCAGGTGGTGCAGGCCTTGCGGCAGGGGCGCATCGGGAAGGCGGTGTGACATGGCCGAACTCAACGAGAAAGCCTTCCACCAGATCGGGCGCGTCGTCAAGACGGGTGGGGGAGCGAGCGACTCCATCTTCGGCCGCATGGTCAAGCGGCTCACGCCTGCAGGGCCTGCCGAATCGTTGGACTGGGCGGACGATGCAGACTGGGCACGCTTGCAGCAGGAACCCCTACGCGCCCGTGCGCTGCTACGCCTAGCGGTTCTCTTTCTGCTGCTGCTGGTGCTTTGGGCGGCATATGCCGAGCTGGACGAAGTGACACGGGGCGACGGTAAGGTGGTGCCTACCAGTCAGGTGCAGGTGATCCAGAGTGTGGACGGAGGTATTGTGGAAGAGTTGCCGGTGCGTGAAGGGCAGGTCGTGGAAGCCGGCCAGTTGCTGCTGCGTGTGGATTCCACCCGGTTCATGTCCACCATGCTCGAAAGCAAGGCCAGCTTGCTGGCCCTGCAGGCCAAGGCCTTGCGCCTGCAGGCCCTGACCCAAGGGGGAAGTTTTATCCCCCCGCCAGAGCTGTTGCGCGATGCTCCGGACATCGTGGCGCAGGAGATGCGCTTGTACCGCTCACGGCGCGACGAGATCAGCGCGCAGGTGTTCATTTCGCAGAACCAGCTGATGCAGCGACAGCAGGAACTCAACGAGGTACGTGCGCGCAGGGAGCAGGCCGAAAGGGGGCTGGAGCTGATATTGAAAGAACTCAATGCCACCAAGCCGATGGTGGCAACGGGCGCCGTTTCTGAGGTGGAAGTGCTGAGGCTTGATCGCGAGGTGGCTCGGCTGCGAGGTGATAGCGAACAGGCGAATGCGCAGATTTCGAGGGTTCAGGCGGCTATCCAGGAGGCCTCTAGGCGCATCGAGGAGGTGCAGCTCACGGCGCGCAACCAGATGAGCGCCGAGCTGTCGGAGACCATGAGCAAGCTCTCCAGCATGTCGGAGGGTGGGCGCGCGCTGGCCGACAAGGTCAAGCACGCCGACATCCGCTCGCCCGTGCGTGGCACGGTCAAGCGCCTTTTGGTCAACACCGTGGGCGGGGTGGTGCAGCCGGGCAAGGAGGTGGTGGAAATCGTGCCTTCGGATGACGCGTTGATCCTGGAGGCTCAGGTGAGCCCTCGCGATATCGCCTTTTTGCACCCAGGCCAGGAGGCCGTGGTTAAGTTCACGGCCTACGACTTCTCCATCTATGGGGGGCTGGTGGCTGATGTGGTGAATATCAGTGCCGATTCGGTGGTCGATGAAAAGGGTAATGCCAACTATCTGGTGCGAGTGCGCACGCGCAAGGCCAGTCTGGGGCCGAATCTGCCCATCATTCCCGGGATGGTGGCGCAGGTGGACATCCTCACAGGCAAGAAGACCGTGCTGGCCTATCTTCTCAAGCCTGTGCTTCGTGCCAAGGCCAACGCCTTGTCGGAGAGGTGAAATCCATGCACCACTACTTGGCCAGCGACACCGTACAGCCGTCGGACCGTTGGTGCACGGCCTTCCCTTTTGGGAATTGTTTTGGCAGAGCCGATAGGCCTGCGCTGATGGAGGCTTTGCGGAAGACTGATGATGCGCCGACCATAGCGTGGTTGAGCACGGAGTATGCCGATTGGCCAGAGCTGCTGCGGACCGTTCTTGCACAAGCACCCGCCACCCGCGTGGTAGTGGTGTCCGGCGTGCCTGATGACCGCGAGGGCTTGCGTGCCATCAATGAGGGCGCGAGGGCGTATTGTCACCTTTTTGCCGTCCCTGAAATGCTGAAGGAGGTAGCTGTGGTGGTCCAGCATGGTGGTCTGTGGGTGGGGCCGACGCTGGTGGCGCGGCTGGCGGCCGCCACCTGGAGCCTGACGGCCTCGCAGGCCTCGCTGCCGTGTCAAGAAGATCTGCAGCGGTTACTTTCCTCGCGCGAACTGGAGGTGGCCCAGGCTGTCGCTCGCGGACTCTCGAACAGGGAAATTGCAGAGAAACTCTTTATTTCAGAGCGGACGGTAAAGGCCCATCTCGGCGCCACCTTTGAAAAGCTCCATGTGCGTGACCGCGTACAACTGGTGCTACGCCTCAACCAAGGGTCCAATGGTCATGTCTGACAAGAACATTCATCCTTTGAGTTCCTCAGATGCGGGGCTGGCCCGGGTCACGGAGGACCTGATCGAATTGCTGATCGCACGGGGTGTCATCCGTTTCACGGACCTGCCGCTGGCTGCGCAGAACAAGTTGCTGGAGCGCAAGGAGACCCGTGCGCGGCTTAGTAATAGTCTGGATCTATTGGGCGACGACTCGGGTAACGAAACGATTTGAGCGTCCAGGGGGGCGATCCTCAAAAGTGGACCTAAGTCCAATGGTGATCCACAGGCTCTGACGGTAGCCTTCACAGCTATCAGTCAACTGCCGTTCTTCTGGACGAAAAGCCCAGAAGTATCTGGTTCCTTGGAGCATGCTTATGTCTCAAATCGCTACCGTCGTAGCTGTGTCTGGTACAGCATTTGCGGTCGATGCCAATGGCAATCGTCGTGCCCTCAAAGCGGGGGACATTCTGCAAAAAGGGGAGGTTGTCCAGACCCCTGTGGACTCCAGGGTGGAGCTGCTGATGGACGACGGCAAGTTGCTGGCCGTGGCGCCTGAGCGGAGCATCAAGCTCGACGAGAGTGTCACGCAGACGGCGGAGCGCCCTACGGCGCAGGACGCCAGCGTGGCCCAGGGCACCATTGATACTGTGATCCAAGCGCTGCAGCGTGGCGGTGACCTGAACGAGCAACTGGAAGCCACGGCGGCGGGTCTCGGTGGTGGCGGTGGCGAAGGAGAGGGCAGCAGCTTTGTGCAGCTGCTGCGCATCTTCGAAGGGGTGGATCCCCTGGCCTACCTCTACAGCTTCACGCCCCAGTCGGCGCCGGACATCGATGTCAACCCCCTGGCTGTGCTGGCACTGGGTACGCCTCCTGCACCTGCGCCGGCACCCATCGCACCGCCTCCTGCGCCTCTACCGCCCGCACCGCCACCGGCCCCGAACCCCCCCGTGCCTGCGCCGCCACCGCCTGCGCCGCCCCCACCCGGCCTCCCTCCCGTCTCGCCTCCTCCCCCTCCGCCCGATCCGGTGCGGGTGAGCCTTAGCATCACACTCGAAGAAGAGTCCGTCCCTTCTGGTCGCGAGAGTCGTAGTGTGAACGGGGTGATTGGCAACGACGAGGACGAGAGCCTATATAGCTACCAGCAAGGCACGTTTGACTTGGGTGGTGGCAGCATCTTCTCCATCAGCGTGCCGGGTTTTGCCCCTGTGCCTGTCACCACAGTAGGCGTGACCATCTATTTCAATGCGCAGGGAGAGCCCATTCCCCAGGGCGACCCTACGCCCCCGGCGGTCCTGCTGGTCATCACCTCTAGCGGTAGCTACACACTGACCGTGGTTGGTCCGCTGCAACATGCACCAGGCGGCGGTGAGAACTTCCTGGCTCTGCCCACGGTAACCATCAATGGCGTCACGGGCGAGGGTGGCGCATTCACGGCCGAGGTGGGCATGTCCGTGCAGGATGACATCCCTGTGATCGACTCCAGCACCGAAGGCATCCCGACGCTCATGACCTCGGACCGTGGCGTGAATCAGGCCTCCAACACCGGTTCCGAGGGGACGGAAAATGATCCCCAAGGGCCCGACGCGGACACCGACAGCAACACCTTCAACGGCACGGCGTTTGTCGTGTCGTTTGGCGCCGATGGCCCCAAGCTGCGCCCTGGCAGCGGTGGGGATGAGGGCCAGAGCGATAAGACGCCCGACGGCTACGCGTTTTCCTTCCAGATTGGTAATGGTGGCGCAACGGGGCTGTATGCCACCGGCACCAACACCGAGATCGTGCTGAGTGCCACCGGCAACCCTGGTGAAGTGGTGGGCCGTGACGGCAGCGGCAACGTAGTCCTTACGCTGCAGATGGATCCGCAGACGGGCGCTGTGGTCATGACCCAGACGGGCGCCATTCGCCACACTGCGCCCGACGACGAGGACGGTGGCCTGGACGAGCTGCAGGCCCTGGGCAAGGGCGTGCTTTCCGTGGTGTTGGCTGCTACGGACAACGACGACGACACGGTCATGGCCGAACTGGACCTGGGAGGGCGTCTGCTGTTTGGCGACGACGAGCCCGTTTACCGACATGGCGATGACGAGGAAGAGTGGTCCGAGGAGGGCGACGGAACACAGTACCTGCGCCCAGGGCTGGAGCCCAGCCTGGCGCTGGAGGCCGAGGAAGAATCCGTGCGCGTCGATGGCCACAAGATTGGCAATGACGAGAACGACCTGCCTCTGACCTCCACAGCCAATGGCGGTCTCACCCAGATCAACGGTGCCATCGACTGGGGGGCTGATGGTTTTGGCCAGCTTACCGGCGTGCGTGTGGGTAGTGGAGAAGGTGCCAGCGTGGTTCCTGTTGGCCAGACCGTCTGGTTCGGTGCCGATGGCTCCGTGATGCCTGCAGGCCCCGGGGGTGCCCGGCCCGATGGGGCCGCCGCCAGCTTGCTGGTGGAGGCTTCCGGCAACTACACCCTGACCGTGCTGACCACCATGAACCATGCGGCTGGTGGCGAAGTGGTGCAAGGTGAGGATTGGCTGAATCTTGAAACCGTGCGCTTGATAGGTGAAGATGCAGACGGCGATTCCATCACCGTGGCCCTGGAGACCCGGGTTCAGGACGATGTCCCGTTACATGTGAAGGTGCTGGGCGTCCCGGTGCCACTGGTTGCGCTGCTTGAAGAAGAGTCTGCATCGGACGGCGATGGTGGTGTGATTGGCAACAACGAATCGCTGGATTGGCTGGGCCTGCTGCCGCTGGGCTCGTTGAATGCATCTACGGGCCACGAGTCCATGACGGGCGTCGTGCGCTGGGGGGCCGATCAGTTTGGCGGCGTGGAGGCCGTGCGCGTTGCCGGGCAGGAATATGCGGTGGGCAGCGCGGTGGCCACGGTGTACCTGGATCGCAATGGCCAGCCCATTGCCGAAGGCGATACCAGCACCCCCCGCTCGGTGATGTTGGAGATCAACGGCGAAAGTGGCGGATATCGCCTCACCGTTGTCGGTCCGCTGGACCATGAAGCGGGCGGTGGTGAGAACCTGATGCTATTGCCCACGGTCACCTTTGTGGGGGTGGATGGCGATGGTGACCAAATTGGCGTGAACCTTTACGCCAAGATCCAGGATGACGTTCCCGAGCACGACAAGGTGGATGGCAAGGTCGTCAAGCTCAGTGCATTGGTCGAGGAAGAGTCGGTGCCGGTGTCGGGCGGCGGCACACTGGGCAACAACGAAACAGAGAGCCCCGACCTGAGCTATGTGAAGTCGGATTCCACCGGCTTCCAGGGTGCGGTCGAGTGGGGCGCTGACCAGTTCGGCGGCCTCACGAGCGTCAAGGTGAAGAACGGGATCTTCGAAAACAGCTACAGCCCCTCGGGCGGCGTGGTGACCGTGTTTTTCGATCAGAACGGCAAGGCACTGGCGGCGGGTGCCACCAGTGGTGCCGCAGTGCTGACGGTGAATGCAGACACCGGGGCTTACCAGTTTGAGGTGCTGTCGGCGCTCAAGCACTCCTCGCAGGGCGAGGATCTGCTGACCCTGCCCAAGATCACTTTGTGGGGCCAGGACGGCGATGGCGACGCCATCGGTGTGGAGCTGGGCGTCAGCGTCAAGGACGACACTCCCGTCATTACCACGGTGGATCCCGACCCCGTGCCGGGCATCACGGTGCAACTGGTGGGCAGCGACGCCGGGTACAACAACACCTGGGGCTACTACATCAAGAACGGCAGTGGCGAGCCCACCGCCGGCATGGTGGTCTGGGACAACGTGAAGAACCAGCCGGTGACCAGCGTCACCCTGCCGCCCGGCGTGTTGCCTGGCCAGGTCGGTTTCTTCATGATCCCCAATGGCGACAGCCTCAACGGTTCGCTGGGCAACAGCATCCCGGTGAGCTTCTCCAAGGACGGCAGTGGCCAGTGGGTGGCGAACGTGGGGGGCTCTCCGCTTTCGGGCCAGGGGGCTCCCGCGCTGTTCGACAACAGCGCACTGAATCTCGACGGCCTGTCGCATGTGAACACAGTGGCCGTGGGCTCCGTCACAGGCAATCAGAACTGGGAGGACATCTACGGCGGTGGCGACCGTGACTACAACGACGTCATGCTCAATGTCTCCATGCCCCTGCTGGTGGACGACAGCTTCCTGAATGTCGATGCAGAGTCCGACCTGGGGTCCACACGCTTTAGCGTGAGCTACGGGGCAGACGGTGCGGCAGCACTGAATGGCAAGGTATTTGGCTTGGTGCTCAATGGCGGCGAGGGCAGTCCCTCGGGCTTCCGCGATACAGCGCTGTACTCCAATGGCCAGCCCTCGGATGTGCTGCTCAAGAACGGCCCTGGCGGCTCGGTGATCGGCTTTGTGATGGTGGACGGGGTGGAGAAGACCGTCTTCAAATTGTCCGTTGATGCTGCGACCGGCGAGGTGACCTTTGACCAGCAGCGCACCGTGGTGCACTCCACACCAGGTGATTCAAACGAGGTGCAGTCGGCGCTGGCGGACAAGATCGGGCTCAAGCTCACGGCCATCGATGGAGATGGTGACCAGGTGCACGCCAGCATCGACGTGGGCCGTATGCTCTTTATTGCCGACGATGGCCCGGTGGCACTGGACGATACCGATGGGGCGCAGTGGGTGGTGGACCGCCTGGTGGCCACGGGCAACGTGCTGACCGGTGCAGGGACGACCTCCGGCCCTGCCGGAAAAGATCAGTACGAAGGCATGCAGGACGGCGCCAAAGCCGAGGTGGTACAGGTGCGTGCAGGCGCTGAAGGGGCCGTGTGGACCCCCGGTACGGCGGTCACCAGCGGTGGCAGCGCTACGGTGGCCGGCCAGTACGGCTCGCTCACCATGGAGTCTGACGGCGACTACGCCTACACCGGCCACCAGACGACCATCCAGCTAGGGGATGGTGCCGGTGTACCGGCAGGCATGGATGCCTTCGACTACGGCAAGCCTTACACCACGAGCCTGGGTGAGCAGCTCATCACCAACCCCGACTCTACGCAGACCGGTGGTGCCGTGGTGACCAGCCAGGGCAACGGTGTGGGCGTGGACGACCCGAGCGAACCCGTGCCGGGTGACGTGGGTGCGAGCACGCCCGAGCAGGTGGGTTACTCACCCAGCCAGGGCACGGAAGCCTTGTCGGTGGACTTGGGCAAGATGGCTGTGCGGGCGGTGGTGGACATCTCCAACCTGTACCAGGACGAATCCGGCCAGGTTGGCAACAACGGCGAAACCGGTCGGTGGGAGGCCTTTGATGCAGCTGGCAACAAAGTGGGCGAGGGGATGATTGGCGGCACGCTGTTTGCCAACACCAACGTGCACCAGGGCCAGGTCGAGATCGAGGTGCTGGGCGCCGATGGCAACCCGATTGCCTTCCAGAACGTGGTGTTTACTGGCGTGGATTACCTTGCGGGCGACAAGGGCAGCGACAGCTCGGACTATTTCGTCAAGGCCGTCAGCTTTGAGGAGTATGTAGAGACCGGCTCCAAGGACCAGTTTAGCTACCAGATGAAGGATGGCGACGGCGACACCGACAGCGCCACGTTGACCATCGACGCGGGCCACCAGCTGAGCACCCAGGGCCTGGGCATGGTCTACGAAGACGGCCTCGCTACAGGCAACGTGGACAGCAGCCCGCATACCACTGACACCACAGGCACGCTGGGCATGGGCGGTGCCAGCTACACCCTGGGTGTGCCGGTGCAAAAGGTCACCTCAGCAGGCGACGAGGTGCGCTGGACGGTGTCGGGAGATGGTAAGACGTTGACCGGCGAGGCAGGTGCGGGCGCTGACATACGCACGGTGGCCGTGGCCACCATCGATGACAGCGGCCAGTACAAGTTGGAGCTGAAGGGCCAGGTGGACCACGCCTATACCGAAAGTGGCGAAGAAAACCTGTATCTGCAACTGGTGGCCAACAAAACTGAGGGCGGTGAAACTGAGGTGCAGGGCTTCAACGTCAAAATCCAGGACGATGCTCCCGTCTACGTGGGGGGCACGCAGGACACGCTAGTCGCCAACAGCGGTGTGGGCGAGGTCGTTGCCGACCTTGGCGCCCGTGTGGGGGCCGATGTGGTGGGGGCCGATGTGAACATGGCGGCTACCACGACGGCGTCTGTGGGCGGCTCGTCGCTGCGCTACGTCTCCCTGTCGTACATGCAAGGGGGCTCGGTGCAGTCCACGGTGATGACGGTGGACGGCAACAAGGTGTACTACCAGGCCAACAGCGATGGCACCATCAAGGCGGTGTACAACGACTGTGGCGAGATCAAGACCGCCTTCACAGTGGAAGGAGTTGTGAACGCCGATGGCACCACGAGTTATGTGACCAACATGGTGGCTGTGGCCGATAAGGTGCAAGTGGGCACGACGGAAGTTCCTGGCGGCACGACGACCGTGGACAAGACGGTGACCTTTGGCAACAGCACGCAGGACAAGGTGTACAAGCCCGACAATTACATGCAGACATCTGCCGGGGGGGTCGCGGACTCGGCCCGGTATGTGGATTCCGCCACGGGTATCTACATGCAGATTTCTGCCGAGAAGGACAAGACCATCGTCAACGAGGTCGAGCGGCAATGGGACGGCGATTGGAAGGTGAAGAAAGACGACACAACCTTTGGCCCTTCGACCAGCGACGAAGAGGTCAACTGGTCGTCCACGGGCGGTGGCAACGGTGGCGGGGGTTTTGGTGTGGGAGACAACTACATCGGCAATAAGAGTTCGGTGGGCGAAGAGGAAGACTCGCAGTCCGATGCCATCAAGGAGGGGGACGGCGCCGGAGAGCGGCTGGTCATCGAGTTCTTCAAGCCCGATGGCACACGCCTGAACGTGACATCAGCGGGCTTTGAACTGGATCACCTGGGCAAGAAGGAAACTGCCATCGTTACCGCTGCTACCACTACCACTCCCGTGGGGGCGTCGATGGACATCCAGGGGACGACCTCGGGCAATAACACGAACAGCGGGAACGCCAATGTGGAAACGCCTGTCGGGGTGGATCCTAGTGGCTCGGCGACTTTTAATACGGTGCAGTTTGCGGCCAAGGATGGGACGGAGTACCGCGTGACGGACGCCATGACGCTGACCTATACCGAAACCGTGATCAACCCCCCGGTCATCGAGCCGGTCTATGCAGACCAGATGTGGATCGACTTCCAGGCGGTGGTCGTGGATGGCGACGGAGATCAGCTGGCCGAACCGATCGACGTGAAGGTTGTCATCGATACCGACAACACACTCGACGGTGACAAGGTGGACCTGTCTGATCCCGCGAAGGGCGGCCTGGCCATCCAGGGCGGCGATGCTTCCGAAACCATCGTGGGAGGCGACGGCGACGACACCATCGACGGCCAGAAGGGCAGCGATACGATCACCGGCGGGGATGGCGATGACACGATCGAGATCAACCTAGCGGACAGCGCCCCTGGCGGCTCCGACAAGGATGTCGTCACGGACCTGGCCGAGGGTGACAAGATCGAAGTGGCGGATCTCCTGGCGGACGATGGCGGCGACTTGCTGGCAAGCCTGGCCCCCGCCGCTGACGCCGAAGGCGACACCACCATCGCGATCGACAGCAACGGGTCTGCGGGTGGCGGTGCGTCTCAGACGGTTGTGGTGGAGGACACTACACCTGCGGCCCTGGCGGTGGACTTGGCCCTGGGGGCGCCCAGCGTGGCGACCATCGAAGTCAAGCCGTCCGACGACTGACCAAGCCGCACGCCTGGGACGGTGTTCCAGGCGTCGTTGGTCGCTGTGTCCTTGCCCAAGGCCCTTGCGCTTCGCAGCGTGAGGCCCCTTTCTATTGAATAGTCAGTAAAAATGGCCGCTTGAGCCTGTGGTGAGGCAGAGTTTGCTATCAATTTTGGTATCTCGCTAGCGCTGCAGGCGAGTGCTACGGGTGCTTAAACTCAAGCCCTGCGGACAGGCAGCGGGGCTCCGGGCGGCAACCGCCCTGCTGTAGGGCGAGCCGTTTTAACGGATACCCGGCCCAGTGGCGCCGTCGAAGCCCAGGGATGCCAGCAGCGGCAGATCGTCCCGCGATTCCACCCCCAGGGCGATGACCTGGATACCAATCGCGTGGGCGATGTTGCATAGGCCCCGCAAGAATTCCTGGTTGCCCAGGTTGTCGCCAATGCCGCGCACGTAGCTGGGGTGGACCTTGATGTAGTCCAGCCCCAGGTCGGCGAGCTTGTTGCCCTCGGTGAAGCGCTGGCCGAAGTATTCGATGCCCACACGGCAGCCCAGTTGCTGCAGGGTGTGGGCCAGTTCCTTGAAGGCGTCGAACGCGCGGAACACGCCGTATTCGGGCACCTCGAACAGCAGGCGTGCGCACATGTCGGGGTAGGCATGCAGCAGCTGGGTGAGTTCGTTGCGGAAGCGGAAGTCCGCGATGGTTTCCGCCGAGAGGTTGACTGCAATGTCTCCGGCCGAGCTGCGCAGGTGATCGATAGCCAAGCGCACCACGCGCAGGTCGATGGGGGCGGTGAGGTTGAGGTGGGCCGCCATGGGCATGAAGTCGCCTGCCGACAGCAGCGCACCGGAGGCATCGGCCACCAGGCGGATCACGCCTTCCTGGTGGATGGCACCATCACCGCTGCCGTCCACCACGGGGTAGAAGGCCAGCTGCAACCGGCCGCCGCTGACGGCCTCGGTCAGCAGGGTGCGCCACTGTTCGGCAGGCCGCGCGTCGGCCGCGTGCGTGCCCTCGTCCACATACATGCTGTTGGGCCCAAGGGACGCTGCACGGGCCAGCGCTTCATCGGCGCGGCTGAAAAGTTCGCCCACAGGTTCCTGCCTGCGGTATCCCACTGCGCCCATGTGAAACAGGTCCGGGACGATTGCTGACCAGTGCGGCAGCCACTGCGAGGACAGGGCGGCGAAGATGTCCTGTGCCGCATCTTGGGGCGATGGCGTGGAGGGGCACAACACCCCGAACTCGCCCCCTTTGAGGCGACCAGCCCGCTGGCCGGGTTTGCCCTCGCCGCTCTTGTACAGCACGGTGCCCAGGTGCTTGAGCAGTGCGTCGGCCTTCTGGTGCCCCAGCTGGTTGTTCAGCCCTTCGAGATCAGTCAGCCGCAGGATCACCAGGCTGCCTGCAGAGAGAAACTGCTCCCCTTCCAGCGCCTCCTGAAGGTGCGACAGGAAGTAGTCCCGGCTGGAAAGCCCTGTCACCGCATCGCGGTTGACCTTCTTGCGCAGGCCGTCCAGGCGCGCGGCCTCCTCTCCGAACATCGACCGCAGGCGCGTGACCATGTCATTCATGCCCCGGGCCACGCTGCGCAGCTCCGGCGTGCTCGGCTCGGCAATCTTGATGAAGCGCCGGTCTGCGATGGCCTCGGCCTGTGCCACCACGTCGCGCAGGGGCTTGGTGATGCGCTTGACGGCCAGGGTGCCAATGCCACCTGCTACGACACTGCCCAGAACAAACCAGGCCAGCAGCTCCAGGGTGCCCGTCCACAGGCTCTGGTAGGCGTACTGGTCGTGGCTGGCGAGGGTGAGGGTGCCGTATTGCTTCCAGCCGTCCTGGATCTGGGCCCGGCCGGGCTCGGCGTTCATGGGAATCAGCCGCGCAAACCAGGCCGGTGCGCCCTGCAAGGAGCCTGAGAAGCTGCGTTCGACCAGCGTCTGACCAGTGGGCGACACAATCCGGATGAAGCGGTAGTGCCCCGCGTCGAACTGTGCTGCCACCTGCAGTTCGACCGTCACGGGGTCCTTGTCCAGCTGCGACAGCGCCAGCGCCAGCGAGGTCGCGTTGTCGATGTTCTTGACCTGCAGTTGCTGCTGCAGGTAGTGCCGGGCAGACAGCACACTGACCAGCATGCTGCCCCCAAACGCAAGCGCCATGACCAGGCCGATGGCGAGCCAGAGTTGTTTGGTGAGTGACATGGTGCTGTATCTCCAAGAAAGGGCGCAGCGCTCAGAAGCCTTCTTGCCGCATGCGCTCGAGCACATCGCGCCAGCGCGACAGGCGGGCCGTCGGGTCTGCCGAAGAAGTGGTGGCGCCAGAGACCCAGAGGCCTTCGTTGTTGAAGCTGAAGACGGGTGAAAGATCGGATCGGGACGATGCGGGGCGGATGTTGGTGATCAGGTTGTCCAGCACCATGGGTTCGTCCGACGGCTGGGGGTAGTAGCCCAGCACCATGTGCGCCTCGCTTTTGGTGCTGCCTGCGCCCCCGATCCGCGCTCTGACATAGATCATGCGCAGCTTGGCGTTGGGGACCCCCATGTGCAACAGTGTGATGTACTTTGCGATGGAGAAGTCTTCGCAGTCGCCCGCGTTTCTTCCCATGAACTCCAGGGGGGTGGCCCAGTAGTCGTCCTGCTGCCAGACCGCCATATCGTTTTCGAACAGCATGCGCCGGTTGAAGAAGTTGTTGACGTGGGCCAGCTTCTCGGCTTCGCTCAGATGGCTTCCCTCGGCCATCATGGCTCTCCAGGCAATGACAAGATTGGAGCCCTTGGCGCCGTAGCGTTGCAGCGCTGCAGACTGAATCCTGTCCAGATCCGGTGCGCTGAATACAACTCCCAGCACCAAGGCGATGGTGAGCGCCATCAGCGCCCGAAGTTGCGTAGTGACTCGGGGCGCGCGCTTTAAAAGGGGCGGCAGGGAGGGCATGGAACGCGGAAGACGCGGCTACCTTGCTGAAAAGTACCTGGTCGGGGGCGCAGTGACTTCTTTGTAAAAAAAAACTGTGCGAGTTTCAAGGTAAATGTTACGTTTCGATTCTGCATCACAAACGATTCGGAGTCGCCATGAAACTGCACCTTACCCTGATCGCTGCCGCTGTTGTCGCCAGTACGGGCGCTGTTGCGCAAACACTTCCAGAAGGACTGGTCGAGGCGGCTCGCAAGGCCGTGACAAACAATCCGGATGTGCAAGCGCGATGGTTTGGTTTTCGCGCTGCTGACTCCGAACGCGGAGTCGCGCGGGCCGGTTTTTTGCCCCAGTTGGACGCGGTGGCCAGCACTGGACGAGAAAACCGTGTGCGTCCTTCCGGATCCACGGGTTCATACCATCACACTGGAGCGGCGCTGACGCTGAATCAGATGTTGTTCGATGGTTTTTTCACCAGTAACGAAGTCAAGCGACTGGGGCATGCCAAGCTGACGCGCTACTACGAACTGGTGGATGCGTCGGAAGCGGCAGCCCTGGAGGCCGTGCGCGCGTATGCTGACGTTGCGCGCTATCGGGAGCTGGTCGAGCAGGCCAAGCAAAATTACGTCGAACACAAGTTGACCACCAACCAGATCGATGAGCGCACCTCGGCTGGTGTCGGTCGCCGTGTCGATCTCGAGCAGGCGACAGGTCGCCTGGCTTTGGCGGAGTCGAACCTGCTGACGGAGATTTCCAATCTGCACGATGTCAGCGCTCGGTATCAGCGATTGATCGGCGAGTTGCCCCCCGGCGCCTTGGCGCCATTGCCGGAAGGGTTCAAGCTTGGCGCCCTGCCTCCCAAAACTGAAGAAGTAGTGAATTTCGCCTTGAACAACAGTCCTACGATCAACGCCGCCATCGAGAATATGCTCGCTAGCGAGGCGGGCATTGCATCGCAAAAGGCAGGGTTTGTCCCTCGGATTGATTTTCGGGCCCGCCAGTCCTGGGACCGCAATCTGATTGGGGAGCAGGGGCGATCGAGGGATAGCACGGTCGAGCTGGTGCTGACGTACAACTTCTACCGAGGCGGTGCAGACAAGGCTCGGGAGCAGCAGGCTGTTGAAAACAAGTTTCAGGCACGTGAGTTGAAGGAAAAGGCGTGCCGGGATGTGCGGCAGACTACGGTGATTGCGTTCAATGACGTGCGACGGTTGATCGAACAGATGACGTATTTGGACCAGCACCGACTTTCCACCGAGAAAGCACGGGAGGCTTATCGGCAGCAGTTTGATCTCGGACAGCGCACACTGCTCGACTTGCTCGATACTCAGAACGAAGCGTTCCAAGCCAGCCGGGCGTACGTCAATGCGCGGTACGATCAGGTAGTAGCTCAGGCTCGGACATTGAGTGCCATGGGGCAGTTACTTCCCGCGCTTAACGTAACTCGCGCCGACATGCCCTCACCCGCAGATGCCGGGCAGCAGCGCAGCGGCATTGACCTTGCGGAGTTGTGTCCTGCAGAGGCTCCTGTATCTATCGTGATTGACAAGGTCAAGGCAGTAGCGGATACGCCTGCTCGTCCCCGGGCCGTCTTGCCGCTGCCAGCTACGGCCAATTCAGGAACTCCCGCAGGAGCGGCCAAACCTGCCGCGAATCGATAGCAGGTTGCTGATTCATTTCAAGCGCACCCTGCGGCGGCCCTGCAGTAAGAGAATCGACTGTCAATAGATATCAGACGCCAGCGGCGTGGGCCTGCTGATCGGCGTGGTAGCTGCTGCGCACCATGGCGCCCACTGCCGCGTGGGAAAAGCCCATCTTGTAGGCCTCTTCCTCGAACATCTTGAACGTGTCGGGGTGCACGTAGCGGCGCACGGGCAGGTGGCTGTTGCTGGGGGCCAGGTATTGGCCGATGGTCAGCATGTCGATGTGGTGTTCGCGCATGTCGCGCATCACTTGCAGGATCTCTTCGTCTGTCTCGCCCAGGCCAACCATGATGCCGCTCTTGGTGGGCACGTTGGGGTGCAAGGCCTTGAACTTTTTCAGTAGATTCAGGCTGAACTGGTAATCGGAGCCGGGGCGCGCTTCCTTGTAGAGGCGGGGTGCGGTTTCCAGGTTGTGGTTCATTACATCGGGCGGCGCGGCCTTCAGGATCTCCAGGGCGCGGTCATCGCGGCCACGGAAGTCCGGCACCAGGATTTCGATTTGCGTTTGGGGCGACAGCTCGCGGATGTTCTGGATGCATTCCACAAAGTGGCCGCTACCGCCGTCGCGCAGGTCGTCGCGGTCCACGCTGGTGATCACCACGTACTTGAGCTTGAGCGCGGCAATGGTCTTGGCCAGGTTCAGCGGCTCGTCTTTGTCGAGCGGGTCGGGGCGGCCGTGGCCCACATCGCAGAAGGGGCAACGGCGCGTGCACTTGTCACCCATGATCATGAAGGTGGCCGTGCCTTTGCCAAAACATTCGCCGATGTTGGGGCAGGACGCTTCTTCGCACACCGTGTGCAGCTTGTGCTCGCGCAGGATGTCCTTGATCTCGTAGAAGCGTGTGGTGGGGCTGCCCGCCTTCACGCGGATCCATTCGGGCTTCTTCAGCACCTCTCCCTGCTCCACCTTGATCGGAATGCGCGACAGCTTGGCCGCAGCCTTTTGCTTGGCCAGCGGGTTGTAGGCTTCGGTGGATTGCGCTTCGCGGACGACTTCAGGGGTGCTCATGGCTGTAGGCAGAGTTCAGGGCGCCAACCGGATGCTGAGCTGCTGGCCCAGTACCTGTGCGGCTTCTTCCCAGGTGGTGTGGACCCCGATTGTAGAAAGGTCCACCGTTTTCAATCCTGCGTAACCGCAAGGGTTGATGCGGCCGTAGGGCTCCAGGTCCATGGCCACGTTCAGCGCCACCCCGTGGTATGTGCAGTGGCGGCTGACCTTGATGCCCAGCGCAGCAATCTTGCCCAGGCCTTCAAAATCCGGCACCGGCGCAGCCGCACCCTCGCGCTTTTGGGGGCGCTGCGGCAGCAGGGCGTGGCTGTGTGGGTCGTCCAGACGCACATAAATGCCGGGTGCGCCTGCGACCCGGTGGCCCGTGATGCCGAAGTGCGCTAGCGTGCGGATCACGGACTCTTCCACGCGGTAGACGTATTCCTTGACGAAATAACCTGCACGTTGCAAGTCGATCAGCGGGTAGGCCACCACCTGGCCCGGTCCGTGGAAGGTGACTTGCCCGCCCCGGTTGGTCGCGATCACGGGGATGTCGCCTGGGCGGAGAACATGATCGCTTTTGCCCGCAATACCTTGTGTGTAAAGCGGAGCGTGCTCACAAATCCAGAGTGTGTCCGAGTCGGACGGCGTGCGGGTGGCCGTGTAGTCCTGCATGGCCTGCACAGTGCTGGCGTAGTCCACGCGGCCCAGCAGGCGGATGTCAAGGATGTCAATCGTCATGGCGCAATTTGCAGGGGAGCGGTTACAGCACCACTTTCACCAGCGGATGCGATGACAGCGCACGGTACAGGTCGTCCAGCTGCTCGCGGCTGGTCGCCGTGATGGTGATGGTTACTCCGAGGTAATTGCCTGCGCGGCTGTCACGCAGTTCAATGGTGGCGGCGTCGAAGGTGGGGTCAAACTGGCGGGCCAGTTCGGTCACCACGTGCACGAATCCATCCACCTTGGCGCCCATGACCTTGATCGGGAACTTGGAGGGGTATTCGATCAGCGAGTCTTTGCGTGGATCGGTGGCCTGTGTATCAATGCCGTTAGCGGGGGGCGGATTGGAGGATGTCATGGTAGATAGCGGTGGGTGGGATGCTGCGGTTTCAATAGCTGGCCATGCACTGCCATTGTGCGCCACAGGCAGATGGAGGGTGTCCGCATCGCGCGTTCAGTCTGCTCTAAATCGGTGCGTTGCACGAGTTTTTGGGGGCGCCAAAGCCGTTGGCAGGTCACCACAATAGGGCAAGCGCGCACGCAGCCCGCAAGCGCGTTTGCGGGTTTTTGTCTGGTGCCATGGGTTTTTACTTATAATTAGAGGCTTTGTAAAAGTTGCGGTCTGTAACGCGGGCGTCATTCAACAATGAAAACAATCCCGCCTGAGACTGAAACTGAGGCTGAAGAATCTGACTTCAAGCCCCTGACGGCCCAAGAGGCGCAGCAGTGGCGCAGTCGCCATCCGCCCCTCTCGGTGTGGAAGGTGGTGGCAGGTCAGGCGCTGGTTGGAATGCTGGTGGCCCTGGTGGCCTGGGTTCTGACGGGCAGGGCGGTGGTGGGCTGGTCTGCAGCCTACGGTGCCCTGGCAGTGGTGGCTCCGGCTGCGCTGTTTGCCCGCGGTGTGTTGCGCCACAAGGCGTCATCGAATCCGCGGGCTGCCATGGTGGGGTTCTTTGGGTGGGAAATCGCCAAGATCATGTTGACGGTGGCGCTGCTGGCGGCGGCACCTCGGCTGGTGCCGGGCTTGAGCTGGATTGCCTTGCTGATTGGCATGGTGGTCGCAATGAAAACGTACTGGGTGGCACTTTGGGTGCGGCCTAGTGTCCGAAAAACCGATTGATAGAGAGAAGAGTTGTCCGATGGCCGCAGAAGCGCACGCTCCGACTGCAAGTGAATACATCGTTCACCACCTGCAGCATCTTCAAAACGTCAACCAGACCAAGATCGTTGATTTCACCGTCATCAACTACGACTCGATCATCGTAGGTTTGGTTCTGGGTGCCCTCACCCTTTTGATTCTGTGGTCAGCTGCCCGTAAGGCAACCTCGGGTGTGCCCGGGCGTTTCCAGGCTGCGGTCGAGATGTTGGTCGAAATGGTGGATAACCAGGCCAAGGCGAACATCCACAATGCTGAAAGCCGCAAGTTCATTGCGCCCCTGGGTCTGACGGTGTTCGTCTGGATCTTTTTGATGAACTTCATGGACATGCTGCCTGTGGATCTGCTGCCCGCCGTCTGGGCTCAGATCTATGGTGCCGCCGGTCATGACCCTCACCACGCCTATCTGCGTGTCGTGCCCACGGCTGACCTGTCTACCACGCTGGGCCTGGCTTTCGCCATCCTGATCCTTCGCTTCTGGTACAGCGTCAAGATCAAGGGCGCTGGCGGCTGGGCGCACGAACTGGTGTCTGCGCCTTTCGGTACCAGCAAGAATCCCATCTTCGCCCTGATTCTGGGCGTGGTGAATCTGCTCATGCAGATCATTGAATATGTCGCCAACACCGTGTCCCACGGCATGCGGTTGTTTGGCAACATGTACGCTGGCGAGCTGGTGTTCATGCTCATCGCCCTGATGGGTGGTGCGGCGGCACTGTCGCTGTCGGGTGTGCTGCTGCCTGTGGGCCACGTCATTGCTGGCACCATTTGGACGCTGTTCCACATTTTGGTGATCTCGCTGCAAGCATTCATTTTCATGATGCTGGCGCTGATCTACCTCGGTCAGGCGCACAACGCGCACTAAGTTTCTCTTTCGTTTTTTCTTTCCTTAACTTTTCTTTTTAACTCAGGAGTCATCATGGAAAACATTCTCGGTCTCGTCGCTCTGGCTTGTGGTCTGATCGTTGGTCTGGGCGCTATTGGCGCTTCCATCGGCATCGCCCTGATGGGTGGCAAGTTCCTCGAATCGTCGGCACGTCAGCCCGAACTGATCAACGAACTGCAAACCAAGATGTTCATCTTGGCCGGTCTGATCGACGCTGCGTTCCTGATCGGCGTGGCTATCGCCCTGCTGTTCGCTTTCGCCAACCCCTTCGTTTCTACGCTCTTGGCCAACCTGCCCAAGTAATTCCCGTTCAACGCCACTTTAGAAAGGTGTTGCCGTGAGTATCAATGCGACCCTGTTCGTTCAGGCCATCGTCTTCCTGATCCTCGTGTGGTTCACGATGAAATTCGTGTGGCCTCCGATCGCGAAGGCGCTGGATGAACGAGCCCAGAAAATCGCCGATGGCCTCGCAGCTGCCGACCGTGCCAAGTCCGAACTGACCGCTGCCAACCAGCGCGTCGAGAAGGAACTGTCACAGGCGCGCAACGAGACGGCCTCGCGTCTTGCGGACGCCGACCGTCGTGCCCAGGCCATCATCGAAGAAGCCAAGGCACGCGCTACGGAAGAGGGCAACAAGATCGTTGCCTCCGCCCGTGCCGAAGCCGAGCAGCAGACGGTCCAAGCCCGCGAAGCCCTGCGTGAGCAGGTGGCAGCGCTGGCCGTCAAGGGTGCCGAGCAGATTCTCCGCAAGGAAGTCAATGCTGGCGTCCATGCCGACCTGCTCAACCGCCTGAAGACCGAGCTGTAAGGGGACACACATGGCTGAACTCGCCACCATTGCCCGCCCTTACGCCGATGCCTTGTTCAAGGCTGCCACAGCGGGCGCGGGCGTCGATCTGGGCAGCACTGCTGCCTGGATGGACGAACTGGCGGCGATTGCCGCCAACCCCCAGCTGCGTCAGTTGGCGGACAACCCCAAGGTGACGGCAGACCAGGTGTTCGCCGTATTCACCGGGGTCGCCCGCTCGGCCCTGCCGGATATGGCCAAAAATTTCCTGCGCACAGTCATCGACAACGGACGCATTGATGCGCTCCCGGAAGTGGCTGCGCAGTTTCGTGCCCTCGTGAATCGTCGCAACGGATCTTCGGATGCCGTGGTGTACAGCGCATTTCCGATGGACAGTGCTGCACTGTCCGAGGTCAGCGCGGCGCTTGAAAAGCGCTTCGGCCGCAAGCTCAATCTCGCTGTAAAGCTGGATGAGTCCCTGATCGGCGGTATTCGCGTAGTGGTGGGTGACGAGGTGCTGGACACTTCGGTCAAGGCCCGTCTTGAACAAATGAAAGCGGCCCTCATCGCGTAATGCGCGGCGAGGACAGCGAACCAAAGAAAGAAGGAAAGAGTCATGCAACTCAATCCCGCAGAAATTTCTGAACTCATCAAGAGCCGCATCGAAGGTCTGGCAGCCAGCAGCGATATCCGCAACCAGGGCACCGTGGTGTCCGTGTCCGACGGTATCGTGCGCGTTCATGGCCTGTCGGACGTGATGCAGGGCGAAATGCTCGAGTTCCCCGCCACCAAGGACGGTCAGCCCTCCTACGGCCTGGCGCTGAACCTTGAGCGCGACTCCGTGGGCGCCGTGATTCTGGGCGAATACGAGCACATTTCCGAAGGCGACACCGTCAAGTGCACGGGCCGCATTCTGGAAGTGCCCGTCGGCCCCGAGCTGATTGGCCGCGTGGTGAACGCCTTGGGCCAGCCTATCGACGGCAAGGGTCCTATCAACGCCAAGCTCACTGACGTGATCGAAAAGGTCGCTCCGGGCGTGATCGCCCGTAAATCGGTGGACCAGCCTCTGCAGACCGGCCTGAAGTCCATCGACTCGATGGTGCCCGTGGGCCGTGGCCAGCGCGAGCTGATCATTGGTGACCGCCAGACTGGCAAGACGGCCGTGGCCATCGACGCCATCATCGCCCAGAAGGGCCAGGGCGTGACTTGTATCTACGTCGCCATCGGCCAGAAGGCTTCGTCGATCAAGAACGTGGTGCGCGCGCTGGAACAAGCCGGTGCCATGGACTACACGATTGTGGTGGCCGCATCGGCTTCCGAATCGGCAGCCATGCAGTACGTGTCGGCCTACTCGGGCTGCACGATGGGCGAATACTTCCGCGACCGTGGCGAAGACGCCCTGATCGTGTATGACGACCTGTCCAAGCAAGCGGTTGCTTACCGTCAAGTGTCGCTGCTGCTGCGCCGCCCACCAGGCCGCGAAGCCTACCCTGGCGACGTGTTCTATCTCCACAGCCGTCTGCTTGAGCGCGCAGCCCGTGTGAATGCCGACTACGTCGAAGCCTTCACCAAGGGTGAAGTCAAGGGCAAGACCGGTTCGCTGACGGCTCTGCCTATCATCGAAACGCAAGCCGGCGACGTGTCCGCTTTCGTGCCGACCAACGTGATTTCGATCACCGACGGCCAGATCTTCCTGGAAACCAGCCTGTTCAACGCCGGTATCCGCCCCGCCATCAACGCCGGTATCTCGGTGTCGCGCGTCGGTGGTGCTGCCCAGACCAAGCTGGTGAAGAACCTGTCCGGTGGTATCCGTACCGACCTGGCCCAGTACCGTGAACTGGCTGCGTTCGCGCAGTTTGCTTCTGACCTGGACGAAGCCACCCGCAAGCAGTTGGACCGCGGTGCCCGCGTGACCGAATTGCTCAAGCAGGCACAGTACAGCCCCCTGTCCATCTCGCTGATGGGCGCGACGCTGTTCGCTGTGAACAAGGGCTTCATGGACGATATCGACGTCAAGAAGGTGCTCGACTTCGAACACGGCCTGCACCAGTTCCTGAAGACCAGCCACGCCGCTTTGCTGGCCAAGCTGGAACAGGCCAAGGCCATGGACAAGGACGCAGAAGCTGAATTGACCGCCGCTGTCGCCGCGTTCAAGAAGTCGTTCGCTTAAACCGGACGAGGAGCCATCATGGCAGCAGGCAAGGAAATACGCGGCAAGATCAAATCGGTGGAAAACACCAAGAAGATCACCAAAGCCATGGAAATGGTGGCCGCATCCAAAATGCGCAAGGCGCAGGACCGGATGCGGGCAGCCCGTCCATACAGCGAGAAGATCCGCAACATTGCAGCCAATCTCGGCAAGGCCAACCCAGAGTACGTGCATCCGTTCATGAAAGTGAACGATGCCAAGACTGCTGGCGTCATCGTCATCACTACGGACAAAGGTCTGTGCGGCGGCATGAACACCAACGTGTTGCGTGCTGTGACGACCAAACTGCGTGAACTGCAAGGTGCTGGTGTTTCGACCGAAGCCGTGGCGATTGGCAACAAGGGCCTGGGTTTCCTGAACCGTGTGGGTGCCAAGGTGGTTTCGCACGTGACGGGTCTGGGCGACACGCCCCACCTGGACAAGCTGATTGGCCCGGTGAAGGTGCTGCTCGATGCATACGCAGAAGGCAAGATCAACGCGGTGTACCTGAGCTACACCAAGTTCATCAACACCATGAAGCAGGAATCGGTGGTGGAGCAGCTGCTCCCCCTGTCCTCCGAGCAGATGCAGGCTGAGAAGACGGAACACGGCTGGGACTACATCTATGAGCCCGATGCGCAAAGCGTCATCGACGAGCTGCTGGTCCGTTATGTCGAATCCCTGATCTACCAGGCGGTTGCGGAAAACATGGCGTCCGAGCAGTCGGCACGCATGGTGGCCATGAAGGCCGCCACCGACAACGCCGGCAGCGTCATTGGCGAGTTGAAGCTGGTCTACAACAAGACGCGCCAGGCAGCGATCACGAAAGAACTTTCGGAAATCGTGGCTGGCGCCGCTGCTGTGTAAGCAGCTCAACAAACTACTTTATTGGAGCGAAAAATGGCTCAAGTGCAAGGCAAGATTGTTCAATGTATCGGCGCTGTGGTGGACGTTGAGTTCCCCCGCGACCAGATGCCCAAGATTTATGACGCCCTGAAGCTCGAAGGCTCGTCGCTGACGCTGGAAGTGCAACAGCAGCTGGGCGACGGCGTGGTGCGTACCATTGCCCTGGGTTCGTCCGACGGCCTGCGCCGCGGCATCATGGTGACCAACACCGGCAACTCCATCACCGTGCCCGTGGGCAAGGCGACGCTGGGCCGCATCATGGACGTGCTGGGTGCGCCCATCGACGAACGTGGTCCCGTGAGCCAGGAACTGACGGCCTCCATCCACCGCAAGGCCCCTGCGTACGACGAACTGTCGCCTTCGCAAGAGCTGCTGGAAACCGGCATCAAGGTGATCGACTTGGTCTGCCCGTTTGCCAAGGGCGGCAAGGTGGGCTTGTTCGGTGGTGCCGGTGTGGGCAAGACCGTGAACATGATGGAACTCATCAACAACATCGCCAAGGCACACAGTGGTCTGTCGGTGTTCGCTGGTGTGGGCGAGCGTACCCGCGAAGGGAACGACTTCTATCACGAAATGGCCGATTCCGGCGTGGTGAACCTTGAGAAGCTTGAAGACTCGAAGGTCGCCATGGTGTACGGTCAGATGAACGAGCCCCCAGGCAACCGTCTGCGCGTGGCGCTGACCGGCCTGACCATCGCCGAGTCGTTCCGCGACGAAGGCCGTGACGTGCTGTTCTTCGTGGACAACATCTACCGCTACACGCTGGCCGGTACCGAAGTGTCCGCCCTGCTGGGCCGTATGCCTTCCGCCGTGGGCTACCAGCCTACGCTGGCTGAAGAAATGGGTCGCCTGCAAGAGCGTATTACGTCCACCAAGGTCGGTTCGATCACCTCCATCCAGGCCGTGTATGTGCCAGCCGATGACTTGACCGACCCATCGCCTGCCACGACCTTCGCCCACTTGGACTCCACCGTCGTGTTGTCGCGTGACATCGCTTCGCTGGGTATCTACCCCGCCGTGGATCCTCTGGACTCCACCAGCCGCCAGCTGGACCCGAACGTGGTGGGCGAAGACCACTACAGCACGGCCCGCGCCGTGCAGGGTACGCTGCAACGCTACAAGGAACTGCGCGACATCATCGCCATTCTGGGTATGGACGAACTGGCTCCTGAAGACAAGCTGGCCGTGGCCCGCGCGCGCAAGATCCAGCGTTTCCTGTCGCAGCCTTTCCACGTGGCCGAAGTGTTCACGGGCTCGCCAGGCAAGTACGTTCCCCTGTCGGAAACCATCCGTGGTTTCAAGATGATCGTGAACGGTGAATGCGATCACCTGCCAGAGCAAGCGTTCTACATGGTGGGCACCATCGACGAAGCCTTCGAAAAGGCCAAGAAGGTGGCCTGATGAGCCGTCGGCCGGGCAGCCCGTAGCAGCTCGGCCTTCAGCAATCAAGCAACCCACCTTTTCCTAGGAGCAATGATGAACACCATCCACGTTGATGTGGTCAGTGCCGAAGAGTCCATCTTCTCCGGTGAAGCGCGTTTTGTCGCTTTGCCCGGTGAAGCTGGCGAATTGGGCATCTATCCCCGCCACACCCCGCTGATCACCCGCATCAAGCCGGGCTCGGTGCGCATCGAAATGGCTGACGGTGGCGAAGAGTTCGTTTTCGTGGCCGGTGGCATTCTGGAAGTGCAGCCCAACTGCGTGACCGTGCTGTCTGACACCGCCATCCGAGGCAAAGATCTCGATGACGAGAAGGCTACTGCGGCCAAGGCGGCTGCTGAAGAAGCGCTGAAGAATGCCAAGAGCGATATCGATCTGGCCAAGGCCCAGTCTGAGTTGGCCGTCATGGCAGCCCAGATTGCGGCACTGCGCAAGTTCCGCCAGAAGAAGTGATTCAGACTTTTGCGGATCTGCTCTCAAGAACCCGGCGATGCCGGGTTTTTTTACGCCCGTTCATTGCGTGAGACGCAAGTAGCCGTGGAAGGGAGACTCAAGGCTGGGCGGGGGATTCCTCCACTAGGCGAATCTGCAGACCTTCACATGTCAATGTGAGCAGGGCCCCTGCATCTGCCTTCAACAACTGGCGGCTGCTCAGAAAGGCACGCGCTATGGGCTGTGAGCGCACGCTCAGCGGCAGCGATTCAATCAACAAGTGCTCTCTGGGAACCTGTTTCAAAGAGAGATTCGGCGGGAGTGCAATGGGCTGGCTCTGCTGCGAGCATCTCTGGATTCTGGTCAGCAAAAAAGGCCGGGGCCCCTCACGGGGCCCCGGCCTTTTGCATTTGCATTTCTCACAAAGCCCTCATGCAGTGCGCATGGAGCCTTCGCAATTACATGGCGTTGCCGATTTCGCCAGCAGAGATCTGGCCGGTACGCAGGGCTTCAGCAGCCTGGGCA
>NZ_JAPCKI010000026.1 GCF_028680575.1 Acidovorax benzenivorans
TCCGTCAGATTGTTCGGTGCCACCCCATGGTGCTGAAGAATGGCTTGAGCCGGATGCGGGGTGACTCGCACGTCCGGTTCTTAGGGGGCGGCGGCGCAGCAATGCGCCGCTGCTACCCGACGCCGTGGCACGATGGGCTCACCAGCTAGCCAGCCCCACACACACCCTCAGCCTGCCACGGTTTTCCGCAAGCGAAGCGCGCAGCGCCGCAGGCGCGAAGGCGTCAGCGATCGGCGCCCGAATGGGTCGAGACGCCTGGCGGCTCGATGCGCAGCACAAGAGCGCGGTCCGGCATCGCCGGAGACGCACGGAATCGTTGAACCGCAGAACCTCTTTCTCCGAAACCCGACGAAGAGTGAAATCGGCTGTACGCCTTTACGACGACCCGTCAAAGCACAAGGCAGCAAAATCATCTTTACGACGGCCACGGGAAACTCCAGCCACTTCATCCAGCACACCCCACACAACGCCCGCCACCGCCGAGCGAGACGCCAGGTCGATGCCGAACGCAACAAGGCGCCCCGCCGAAGCGGGGCGCCGGGGCGGCAATCAGTCGCCCTTGCTGCGCGTCCAGATCAGGTTGTGCGTGCCGTCCTCGCCCTCGACCAAGCGGGCGTAGATCGTCGCCGGGAACGACGGGTCATCCAGCGTCACCGACAGGTAGGGCCGGTCGGCCTTGCTGACCTTCTTCCAGGCCGCGCCGATCTCCAGCCCCGCCGACGCGACGATGCGGTAGTCCGGGGCGTGCTCGCTGCCCTTGTCGCTGGGCACGATGCGGACCTTGACGTTCAAGGTCAGGGTGCGAACCGTGCCAGTGAAGCCGTTGCCCGAAACGGTGAAGTTGCCGATGGTGCTCATGATGATTTCCTTTCGAGGTGGTGCCAGGTCCGCGCCCATCGCGGCCTTGTGCGGTGATCCGGTCAGGCAAGGTGCCGGGCGCGCCGCACCCGCAGCGCAGCGAAGGGCCGAAACAACGTGGAGGACCGGCAGGCCCGGGAAATTTGCCTCGCGAGGAATGCGCGCAGCGCAGGGGAAATTTGTTGGGCAGGCCGGTTGCGGCGAACAAGCCCGAGGCGCACCGCAACGCAGCGGCAGCGAAGAGAAGGGGTGCCGTGCCCGCGCCAGGATTCACGCTCAAAGACAAGGCCGTGGGAGCGGACCAACGCCTCGCAAAGGACCACGAGCACAGGCAACATCCACACGGCAACCGCCTTCCGGCATGGGTTCGGCCCCGCCGAACGCCAAGCCGGCTGACCAGAGAGTCCAGGGACAGGGCAGAACGCCCCGCCGCATCGGCCCGACAGCAGAGAGGAAGAAAGCAGCGGCAGAGAAGTCAGCATGGCATCCGGCCTGTCGGCGAGCCACCGTCGATCACGGCGATTGCGCCCTGCCAGCATCGAGGACAGCGCCCTCACGCACAACCGGGTGCAGCAAGGCCGATCGCAAGCCCGCGCACCACACGGCGAGGCGCCTTGCCAGGAGGCACGGGCAAAGCCCGCTGGAATCCAGAAGTTCAAACGCGCGCGGCACACCCGCCGCGCGCGCCGCGCCGAGACCGCAGGCCGAGGCGCGGGACAAGACCGGAAAGCCCCGGCCGAAGCCGGGGCACCGATTCACGCCGTGGCATGCGCTCCTTCGTCTGCGTCAAGCTCCACGCTGTCCGCATCCGCGTCAACCCCGGCCTGCTCTACGGCGGCAACCGCCTCCGGTTGCCTGAACATGACCGGCAGCCACCCCGACCCCGCCGCCAGCCGCTCGGCCTCGCTGGCGATCTGCGCCTTCTTGAGCTTGGCCAGCCGGTGAACCTCGCCCGGCGCGAACACCTGCACCGCCTCCAGTGCCTTGGCTTTCGACACGTGATCGAAGTAACCCGCAGCGGTCGGCGTCCACCAGCCGTGCATGTCCAGGCCCACGGCCTGCGCCAGCGCGGCAGCGGGAACCTCGCTTTCGTGCGAGGCGATGGCCGAGACGGTGTAACCCACGCACACGGCCAGCAGCGACAGCAGTTCGCTTTGCGGCATCGCCAGCAGTTCGGTGAACAGCGCTTGCGGGTTGCCGGGCAGGCGTGCCGCCCAGGCCTCCCGCACCTCGCGCAGGCCCACCGCCGCTGGGGCCTCGTCCACGTCCGGCGCGTATTGCACCAGCCTGTCCTGCGCGGATGCCGTGATGTTGATGGGCGTGCCGCCATAGCCGCCGAGGATGACGCGGTGCGCCAGTTGATGCACCACGGCCACCAGCGCGATGTGCGGATGCCGGGCCACCTCAGCCTGCAAGGCGGCGGTGCGGTGCGCACTCAGCCGCTTCGCCAGCCTCTCCGAAATGCCCGGCTTGGCCGGTTCGGCATCCTCCGCATCTGCGCCGCCGCTGGCGCCTTCGCTGGCCGTCCCCCCGGCCTCCTGCCGCTCCCGCGCCCGCAACGCCTTGGCCTGTTCCTCGCGCAGCAGCCCACGATGCACCACGACCGCGCCCATGTGATCGACCGACACCACGGCCCCGGCCACCGGCACCACACCCAGCGCGTACACCATCAAGGTCTGCTCGATGGCGTCCAGTTCATCGCCTAGCCGGTCCAGCTCCTCGTGCAGCGCCTGCACACCATCGTCGGACAGGTCGGCGTCCTCGTCGTCGAGCTTGTCCTGAATGCGGCTCTGCTCGGCCTCCAGCTTGGCAATGCGCTTGGCCTCGGCCTTGCCCGGCTCCCGGCGCGTGGGCCGCACCCGCTGGAAGCCATGCAGTTCCGCTGCCGTGGCACGCGGGGCGGCCTCCACCCAGCCCCAGCCTTCGGCCCGCACGGATTCGGCCACGGCGCTGAGCTTGTCCCGCGCAAGAGAGTCCAGCAACCCGGCATCGGTGAGAAACACCCCGTTCTGCTCGTCCGAGAACAGATCGCGCCGGATGCCGCCGCCCGCCGCTTCGTAGGCTTCCACCCCCACGAAGCGCGCCACCGCATCGCGGCTGGCGTCGATCTCTTCGCAGGTCAGGTGATCGCGCAGCGATTCCGCGCTGCGCTGCCACTGCGGGGCTTCATAGAACGCAGCCTCTTGGGCCTTATGGTCGTCTGTGATGGCGAGTGCCATCAACTGCTCCAGCGAGACGGACCCCTGCTGGTAGTCCGCCAGCAGACGCGGCGAGACGTTGGCGAGTTTCAGCCGCCGTCGGACCACCAGCGGCGTGACGCCGAAGTCCGCCGCGATGTCTTCCAGCGCCCGCCCTTCCGACGCCAGCGCCTTCCATGCGAACAGTTCATCCACCGGCGACATGGATTCGCGGTGCACGTTTTCCGTGAGGCTGACGGTGCGCGCCGACGCATCGGGCACCAGCAGGCAGGGCACCGGATGGTCCCTCCCGAGCTTGTGCCGCTTGGCAAGCAGTTTCAATGCCGCCAGCCGCCGCTTGCCCGCGACCACCTCGAAGTGCTCGCCATCGGGCGCTGCGATCACGGTGAGGTTCTGCAGCAGCCCGACCCGGACGATGGAAGCCGCGAGTTCGGGAATCGCGGTGCCGCCGCTCTTGCGCACGTTGCGCGCCGAGGGCCGCAGTTTGGACAGTGCGATCAGGTGCAGTTCATAGGGCGCGGCCACCGGGAAGGTGATGGCTTCGCCTGCCGCTGCTGCAGCGGCAGCAGCGGCCACGGCATGCAGGGCCTGGGATTCGGAATGGGAAACGGTATTCATGATGATGACTCCTTGTCCCTCTCGGGGACGTTCAACAGGAATGGAAAGAAAAGAAACAGGGGTGGGTGGATCACTCGGTGCTCTGCATAGGCGCTCTCCTTGGAAGTTCGGGCTCCGCAGGGGCCGCGAAGCGCTTTCGCGGCCTTGAGGGCCGGCTGGGGCCGGCGCGGGTGCGCCGTCAAGGGAGGAAGCGAAGGCGCTGGCGCGGCCCGCAGGCGAAGCCGAGGACACGGGCGCCGTAGCGGCCCTTGACGGAAGGAGCACCCGCAGAGGCCAGGCAAGCCGCCAAGGGCGGCGCGCAGGTGGCGGGTCCCGCCACCGGAGAGAACACGTTCGAGCGGGAGGACAGAAGTCACCCAGGCCGGGCATAGACCGGCCTCCACTGCACGCCCCTGTGTGCGGGGTGCGCTTCGGCTGTTCAGTGGGGTGGCCGATCCGGCGCAGCCGGTTCGGCGGGCTTGCAGGGGCGCCAAGCGCAGCGCGGCGGGGATGGGCCACTGGCCGATCCCCTGGAGGGCAAGCGCAGCGCGCAGCGCCGAAGGCGCGGAGTCATCGACACCAGGCGCAGCAAAAAAAGTGCGCCGTCCCGCGAGACGACGCACCGATGGTGTCAGCGGTCGATCAATCCGCCGCCGACGCCACCATCGACTGCAACTGCTCAATCACGCCTGGCTCGACGAAGACGCAAGCCTGCTTGTCCTTAATCGGCACGTTGAACAGCCTGGAGAACACCTCGCGCTTGAGATGGGCCAGCCGTCCCGTCCGATACGCCTGCTCGGGCTTCAGGTTGCCGTTGCTCGCCGGCGAGCCGCTGCGCTGCGGATCGCATTCGACCAGCGCGACGAAGCCATCATCGGCCAGTTTCTGGTGTTCGGCGCACAGGCCCCAGCCGGTCGCCGTGTGGCGCTCCAGGCTCGCGCGCAGGCGCTTGTCCAGCAGGATGGCGCCGGTGTCGAAAGCCACGCCGCAGACCAGGCAGACGTGTTGTTCCAGCGAAACGTGTGATTTGTCGTTCATGACGATCTCCGGTTGCTCGGGCGGAATTGCCCGGAACCGGCACCCGGCACGCCGCAGCGCAGCGGTCACAGGTTCGAAGACGGCCGACAGGACGCCAGCGTGCAAGGCACGCGTAGACCTTGAGCGCGAGAACGGTGTGCAAGGATGAAGGGGACCAGCAAGCCAGCCCACCACACACCACACCTGCATTGGCAAGCGCAGCGCGCAGGCCTCAAGGGCCGGAGGTGTCAGGGATCAAAGCCGGATGGCCGCGATTCGGCACGAAGCGCGGGGCGCAGCCCGCGAGCCCGACGGCGGAACGCCGGGACACCATAATGTTTCTACTTGAAACATCGAACGTCGCTCTACGCCATTCCGCAATCAGGTGGGTGCCTTCTGGACGGTAAGACAGCGACGACTGGAGGAGACCCATGTCGATACTGCAGGAAATACTGGACTGGACGAAGGGATTGCCTGCCTGGCAGAGCGATGCCGTGGCACGCCTGCTGGCCAAGCAAGCGCTCACGATAGAAGACCAGGACGACCTGTTCGCGTTGCTCAAGGCCGCGCATGGCATTCCGGACCCCAAGGACCGCAAGCCCCAGCCACTCACAGCCGAGCAGATTCCAGCTCCGGTAAAAGTGACAACCCACGTTGAACTGCATGCCATGAAGAACATGCGGCATGTCAATGCGATTGCGGAGAATCAGCATCTGCCTTTCGGCGCTTCCGGGATGACAGTCATCTATGGCGATAACGGTTCAGGCAAATCGGGATACTCGCGCGTGCTCAAACGCGCATGTCGTGCGCGCGACCGGACGGAACCGATTCATCCGAACGCCAATCTGCCTGCAGGCAAGGCCGGGAACCCCGAAGCCATCTTCCAGATTGCCATCGACGGAGTTGCGCAGGATGCACACTGGGTGCATGGAAAGCCGGCTCCGGCTGCGCTGTCATCGTTTGCGATTTTCGACTCGCGCTGCGCTCGTGCGTACCTCGATAGCGAGGACGATTTTTCCTATGTGCCCTACGGGCTTGATGTGTTCGAGGGACTGGCGAAGATCTGCAAGCAGCTCAAGGCGGCGGTAGAGACTGAGTATGCACATTCCGCCGCCGATCTCACGGCGTTCGCGCCCCTGCAGGGCGACACGCTCGTCGGCAAGCTGATCGCGTCTCTTTCTGCCAAAACGACCCAAGCCCAGATCGATGCACTCGCTACGTTGACCCCGGAGGAACTTGCCCAGCATGTGTCCCTGGACAAAAGTCTGAAGGAGAACAACCCGAAGGAGAAAGCCACTCAACTGCGCTTGCGTGCCCGTCGTGTGGCGGCCATCGCGACGAATGCGTCCAACAAAGGCGCGCT
This sequence comes from Acidovorax benzenivorans, assembly GCF_028680575.1. Classification (GTDB taxonomy): domain Bacteria; phylum Pseudomonadota; class Gammaproteobacteria; order Burkholderiales; family Burkholderiaceae_C; genus Acidovorax; species Acidovorax benzenivorans. The sequence continues at coordinate 6,034 of NZ_JAPCKI010000026.1, forward strand.
GGTAGATCAAGCCGTTGTCGCCAAACTGAAAGGCCTGGCGGACAGCTATCGCACGGCGCAGGCTGCGGCCGCGCTCGCGGCGAAGCAATTCAAGGAAGGTGAGAATTTGCTGCCGGGCACCGGCGGCGAGGCATGGCGCGAACTTTTCGATGCAGCTCGCAAGTTCGCGGTCGAATCCCATCCGGACAAGGCGTTTCCCGAGCTGGGCGCGGAAGCTCCTTGCCCCCTTTGCCAGCAACCTCTCGCCGAAGGTGCTGACCGCTTGCTGCGCTTCGAAGCCTTCATTCAACAAGAAGCGGAGAAAACATCCCAGGCACGCCGTGTCGCTTTGTACGCCGAATACAAGCCGTTCATTGCACAGATCCTGACGCTGAACCTCGATGATGTGACGCATGGAGAGATCGAAGCCCTGGACGCGCAACTTGCCACCGATGCCAAGGCTTTCGAGCCTCTTCTGACGGCTCGCCAGGAGGCCATCAAAGCGGCCGTGCTCTCGCACCAGTGGGACAGCCTCGATCAGGCCCTGGTCAATCCGGCAGAGCGGCTTCAGGCGTTGGCGAACAAGCTGAATGCCGAAGCCGAGACCCTGGAGAAGGCCTCGGATGAGAAGGCCCGAGCAGCCTTGCAAAAGCAGTTCGTGGAACTGGATGCACGGGTGCGGCTTAGCCAGGTCAAGGATGCCGTCGTCACGGCCGTCGCTCGGCTCGCCCATCAAGCCAAACTCACGAAATGTCTATCGGCCGTGAAGACCAACGCCATCTCGTTGAAGGCATCGGAACTGGCGGAAAAGGTGGTATCCAAGGAATTGGCCGAGGCGCTGAACCGCGAGTTCAAGGCGCTGGGCGTTGGGACACTGCGCGTGACGTTGCAGAGCCGTTCGGACCGGGGCAAAGCCCTGCACAAACTCAAGCTGGAGTTGCCGCAAAGCCGCAGTCCGGGCGACATCCTGAGCGAGGGGGAGCAACGCGCAATCGCGATCGGCTCCTTTCTGGCCGAAGTGGGACTGAGCGGGGGCAAGGGCGGCATCGTGTTTGATGATCCAGTGTCATCCCTCGACCACCGCCGGCGCGAGCGTGTCGCGAGGCGCCTGGCCGTCGAGGCAGCACAACGCCAAGTCATCGTATTCACCCATGACATCTACTTCCTGTGCCTGCTCGCCGAGGAGGCGAAACTGGCTGGCGTCTCGATTGCCACCCAAAGCCTGATCCGGCGCGCCGAAGGTTTTGGGATTGCCGATCCGGATCTGCCGTTCGAGGGAAAAACCGCGAGCAAGCGGATCGGTGCCCTGAAGGCCCAGCATCAAACCGTCGCCAAGCTCCACAAGGACGGCGAAGAACAGGAATGCCGGAGACTGACCGTTGAAGCCTATTTCCGTTTGCGCATGGCGTGGGAGCGCGCCGTCGAAGAGGTGCTGCTGCGTGAGGTCATCCTTCGCTTCCGCAAAGGTGTCGGTAAGCGTCCGGCAAACACAGGTCCACAGAGGCTGATGATCAGGCGTCGGCGGGTTTCCAGCGGTGCGGCAATAGCTGGTCAATGCGGCTGGCCTTGTGCGTGGGCAGTCGCGTGAGGATGTCCTTGAGGTAGGCGTATGGGTCATGCCCGTTCATGCGGGCCGACTGAATCAGGCTCATGACGGCGGCCGCTCGCTGGCCCGCACGCAGGCTGCCGGCAAACAGCCAGTTGTTGCGACCGATGGCAATGGGCCGGATCTGGTTCTCGATCCAGTTGTTGTCCACCGGCAGTTGTCCGTCATCCACGAATCGGGTCAGCGCATCCCAGCGCCGCAGGCTGTAGTCCAGCGCCTTGGCGGTTGCTGATCCGTCGGGCACCTGGCGCCGTTGCAGCGTCATCCATTCATGCAGGGCGTCCAGGATCGGCCGGGTCTGCTGCTGCCGAACGGCTTGCCGCTGCTCGGTGTCCAACTCTTTGACCCCGCGCTCGATCTCATAGACCCGGGCGAACTGCTGCAGCGCGAATCCGGCGATCTGGCTCTGGTTGGCCGCGTGCAGGTCGAAGAACTTGCGTCTTGCGTGGGCCAGGCAACCCACCTCGGTCACGCCGCTGGCGATCAGCGCCTTGTAGCCACTGAAGTCGTCGCAGATCAGGCTGCCCTTCCAGGCCTTGTCGGTGCCGTGGCCCAGGAAGCGCCGGGCGTGTTCGCCCGAGCGCGACTCGCAGAAGTCGTAGACCACAGCCTTGATGCCTTCGAAGGCCCCCGGCGCATAGGCCCAGAGGTAAGCGCGGTGCGTCTTGCCCTCGCCGGGCTTGAGCATGGCCACCGGTGTCTCATCGGCGTGCAGCACCCGGTGGCCCAGGCTCTCGGTCTTCAGTGCATCGACCAGCGGCTGCAGCCGCACCCCGCAGGTGCCCACCCACTGCGCCAGGGTCGAGCGCGGGATGGCCAGGCCGGCGCGGCCGAAGATCGCCTCCTGCCGGTACAGCGGCAGGTGATCGGCGTACTTGCCCACCAGCACCTGGGCCAGCAGGCCGGTGGTGGGGATACCTTTGTCGATGACGTGCGCGTCGACCGGTGTCTGTTGAATGGTCTCGCACCGGGCGCAGGCCCACTTGCCGCGGATGTGGCGCTCGACGCTGAAGACGCCGGGCACATAGTCCAGCTTCTCGGCCACGTCCTCGCCCACGCGCTTCATCTGACACCCACACGCGCATTTGGTGGACGTGGGTTCGTGGCGGATCTCGCGGCGTGGCAGGTGCGCTGGCAAGGGCAGCCGCTTGGCTTGTTTCTTCTCGGAGGTGGCCGGTGCTTGCGTCTGCGCCAGGGCGTCGATCTCGCTGGCCACGGCCGCCAGGTCCGCTTCAATCTCGTCTTCGAGCAGGCTCTTCTGCTCGGGGTTGAATCGCTCGGACTGGGCGGCGAACTTCATGCGCTTGAGCAGCGCGTTCTCGTGGGTGAGCTTGTCCAGCAGCGCGCTCTGGTGGCGAACCTGAACCATCAGCCGAGCGGTCAGCTCGCGCAGTTGTTCTGCACTCAGACTCTCCAGCGATTGCGGAGCGACCACCATGGGCAGGACTGTGCCAGCGCCGGTGCAGCCGCACCATCGGCGCATGCCCCAATTGGCAAGTGCTTGCGCACAGGCCAGTCAGATCACGGTGATGACGCCACCATCGCCCAGACGCTGCCAGGGCAGGCCCAGCACCAGCGCATCGAACTGCGAGCGACTGAGCGTGGCGGTCAACGCACCCTCACGAGGCCAGACGAACTTGCCGCTGTTCAGGCGCCGTGCTGCCAGCCACACCCCGATGCCGTCGTGCACCAGCACCTTCATGCGGTTGGCTCGCCGGTTGGCAAACAGGTAGGCGTGATGCGGGCGCGCAGCACCGAAGACGGCCACCACTCGGGCCACAGCGGTGTCTGTGCCGGCACGCATGTCCAGTGGATCGGTGGCCAGCCACAGGGCATCGATGCGGATCACTTGAGCAGCTCCCGCATCCAGGCTGCGCAGTGCTCGGCAGCACCGACCGGCCACGTCAGCGAGACGCTTGTGGCGCCACGGCGCAACTCGATGCGGATGTCCGGGGCCGGCGCGCAACTGGGCGCAGGCAGCGCCACCGGCACGAAGGTGGGGACTTGCACATCTGTGCTGGGGGCATGGGCCAGTCGGCGCCACTTGTGCACGACGTTGGCGTTGATGCCGTGCGAGAGCGCAACCCTGGCCACCGATGCACCGGGCTGGGCGCACTCGGCCAGGATCTGTTGCTTGAGCTCGGCGCTGTGGCGCCGACGGGTCTTGTTCTTGGCTTCGTTCATGGTGTCCACCTATCTCGTGATCTGACCCCCGAAACCTGGACGAATTCGAGGAATCGAAGTGACCAGGTACACAGAGAAACAGAAGTTTGCTGCCGTCACGGCCTACCGGAAGGGCGCTGGCGGCTTGCGCGCCACCGCCAGCGCGCACGACGTCGGCGTTGATTCGCTGAGGGCGTGGATCGCCGCGTACGAGGCCAATGGGAAAGCTGGTCTGGTGGCGAAAAGGCGCGTCATCTACGATCTGAACTTCAAGCTCGAGGTCCTGCGCCGGATGCAGGATAAGGGTCTGTCGTGTAGGCAGGTTGCGGCCCTCTTCAACATCCGGCGCCTCGACCTGGTAGCGGAGTGGAGCCGGTTGTACGCCGCTCATGGGGCAGCAGCTTTGCAGCCTGGCTGGAAATGGGAACAGACGAGGATGAGCAAGCCGCCGAGCAGGCACGATGACCGCGAGGCGGTGACGAACGACCAACGCAGCCGCGAAGAGTTGCTACGCGATCTCCAGCAACTGCGCGCGGAGAATGCTTACCTAAAAAAAGTGCAGGCCTTGACTCGAACCAAGTCGCGCTCGGCGCCCGTGAAAGGACGTTGATCGTGCTCGAGTTGAGGCCGCACTTCCCTCTCGCCGATCTGCTGCGCGCGGCTGAGCTGGCGCGCAGCAGCTTCTACTACCAGCTGAAGGCTATCCGCACGGGTGACAAACGCTGCGACCTGAAAGCGAAGATCCGCGAGATCTTCAACCGTCACAAAGGCCGATATGGCTATCGACGGGTCACCGCTGAGCTGCGCCAGCAAGGTCTCGTCGTCAACCACAAGACGGTCCAAAAGCTGATGGTCGAGATGCAGTTGAAGTCGCTGGTCCGCCCAAAACGCTACAAGGCCTATGACGGCGCAGCTTCCGAGACGGCCCCGGACCGCTTGGAGCGCGACTTCACGGCTGATGAGCCCAATCAGAAGTGGGTGACCGATGTGACCGAGTTCAAGGTGAACAACCAGAAGCTGTACCTGTCGCCGGTGATGGATCTCTACAACCGCGAGATCGTGTCGTACGAGATTGCAGAGCGTCCACTGCCGGTCATGATCAAGAACATGCTCACCAAGGCGTTCAACCGGCTCGACTCAGGCCAGCGACCGATCCTGCATTCGGACCAAGGATGGCAGTACCGCATGCCCGCGTACCGCCAACGCCTGCATCAAAGCGGGGTCGTTCAGAGCATGTCGCGGAAGGGCAACTGCTATGACAACGCAGCCATGGAGAGCTTCTTCGGAACGCTGAAGTGCGAGTTGTTCCATCTCAACAAGTTCGACACGACCGAGACGTTGAAGGCCGCCCTTCACGACTACATTCGCTACTACAACGTGGATCGCATCAAGATCGGGCTCGGAGGCCTGAGCCCAGTGGCGTACAGGACGCAGGCCGCCGCGGCGCCCGCATGAAACCATAACTGTCCAAGGTTTGGGGGTCGGTTCACTCGTTTGGTGGACACCATCGTTGCCGCTTACGTCGTGAACCTCAAGGGTGGGATGACCGTGCGCTTACAGGTGTCGAGACCCAGCGGCTGGTAGGTGTGGTGGTCGAGGATGACGACTACGCCCAGGTGAATGCGGGCATGGCGAAGTGCTCCAACTATGCGCACGACAAAGCGCTCATGGGTGGCGTCGCCATTCCGGAACCTGATGAACTCCTCGCCGACATCATGGCGCTGGAAACATGGCGTGGGCAGATCGAGAAGCGAAGCGCAGACACGATCAAGAAGCGTAAGGCCCGGCCCGCGGCCATACAGACCACAGCAGCACCGTAGGCCTTTTTCTCGCAGACGGCTCAGGTTGCTGTCATTGGCGCTTGGGCGTTGGGTCAACGGCTCCGCGCAAGTGGTCGTAAACGTGGCTGCGGATGCCCTACTTTCGTACCGCGTACGCTTAGCCTCTCTCCCCTGGGTTGGTCTGGGCCTTGATGAGACGCATCCTTTCGGCATTGCCCGATAAGGAATCGCCATGCTCTTCCACCAGACCCTCCCCAAGCCGAACACCTCCAAGGCTCCGCCCGCCTACTACCGCTTGCGCGACGTGATGCGGATCTCTGCTCTCAGCCGCTCGACGATCTACCGACGTGTTGCGGAAGGGCGCTTTCCTGCCCCGGTTCACCTGGGAGGTCGGGCTTCCGCGTGGTCCAGCTTCGAGCTTCAGGCATGGATCGACGATCCAGCAGGCTATCGGACGGCTACGCCTCAGCCAGAAAGCCCTCCCCGTTTTCAGCACTTGCAAACGAGGCAAAGCATTCCTTGAGTTCCTGCGGCACCGGGTCGGTCTGACGCAGGTCGCGCACCGGCCCCACCGGCTTGCCCGCAGCAAGGTGATCCAGCAGGTCCGCCCAGACCTGGATCATCCGGCGGCGTTGCTCGAAGTGCGTCGTCCTGTCGTAGCTGCCGCCCAGCTCCTCGTCCGACACGTGCGCCAGATGCCGCTCGATCACCTCGCGGTCCCAGCCCAGCAGTTCGCGGATCAGGGTGCGCGCCGTGGCACGGAAGCCATGCCCCGTGATCTGTTCCTTCGTGTCGTAGCCGAGCGTTCGCAAGGCGCTGTTGACGGTGTTGTCGCTCATGTAGCGCGTCTTCTCCGAGCGCTTGGCCATGCTCTTGAAGATCGGTCCGGTGGGGCCGGTCAGCGGGAGAAGATCCCGCAGGATAGCGACGGCCTGGGTAGGCAATGGCACGAGGTGGGTCGGCGTGCGGCTGTCGCGCTTCTTCCATTCCCGCAGCTTCATCTTCTCCGGTGGGCAACGCCACACGGCTTGGTCGAGGTTCACGTCCTCCCAATGCGCGAGGCGCAACTGGCCGGGGCGCTGGAATAGCAACGGCGAAAGCTGCAGGGCCGCACGGGTGATGACGTTGCCGCTGTAGGCCTGGATGTCTCGCAGCAACTGCCCCAGCTTCTGTGGATCGGTAATGGCCGCGTAGTGGCGGGCACGCGGCGCCGGCAAACCGCCGGTGCGCTTGTTCACGAAGTTTTGCCCCGCCCCCAGCGTCCCCACATCCACCGCATACTGGAACACGTGCTGCACCGCTTCGCGCACCCGCTGCGCCGTCTCCAAATGGCCGCGCTCCTTGATGCGGTGCAGGCACCGGACCACTTCCGTGGGGGCAATGGCTTCCATCGCCAGTGCGCCGATCCACGGAAAGATGTGCAGTTCCAGATGGCGCATCACCTTGACGGCATAGCCGTCCGACCATTCCTGATCCTTCTTCGCCTGAGCGTGCCAAGCGCGGGCCGTGAGTTCGAAGGTGTTCAGACGAGAAACGCGCTCGCGCTCCTCTTCCACACGCCGCGCCTCTCGGGGATCGATACCGTCAGCGCGCTTCTCGGCCTCGGCGCGCGCCTTCTTGCGCGCCGCCGCGAGCGAGACCACCGGGTAGTGGCCGAGGGTCAGCTTGGCTTCTTTGCCGAACTGCTTGTAGCGGTAGACCCACACCTTGCCGGTCGGCCGCACGCGAAGGTAAAGACCATCGCCGTCCGCCAGCAAATATTCCTTGTCACGCGGCGCTGCCGCCTTGATCTGAAGCTCGTTGAGTTGACCCATGGTGTACCCAAAAATGACTGCGGTTGAAAAGCAGTCTGGGGTACACCGTTGGGTACACGCAAGAACAGGATTTTGTGAGATTAAACGATACCGCTTGAGCCGCCTTTTCGGGCTAAGCCCTTGATTTACAAGGACTTCTGAGCTGACTTGGGATCGTCTGAGAAAGAAAGATGGTGGCCTGGGGCGGAATCGAACCACCGACACAAGGATTTTCAATCCTCTGCTCTACCGACTGAGCTACCGGGCCTGAGCCTCAAATTATAGCCAGAAAAATCTGCCTTTCTGGCAAAAAGGCACAAATTAATTGATCAGCCGCGCTTGCCGCGTCCCAGGTCCACGCCCAGCTGGCGCAGTTTGCGGTACAGGTGTGTGCGCTCCAGGCCCGTCTTTTCGGCCACGCGGGTCATGGAGCCCCCTTCACGGGCCAGGTGGAACTCAAAGTAGGCCTTCTCAAAACCATCGCGCGCCTCGCGCAGGGGGCGGTCCAGGTCGAAGCCCTGGTGCGCGTGGGGGCCAGGGTCCACCCCCACCATCACCGCCGAGACGGCTGGCAGCTGCGAAAAGGTCGGGTCGGCCGGGGTGGCTGCAGGCACAGCTGTGGCAGCCACGGGGGCGGCCTGATGGGCTGCGTTGCGGGCCAGGCCTTGCTCCACGGCCTTGAGCAGCTTTTGCAGGGTGATGGGTTTTTCGAGGAACGAGAAGGCGCCAATGCGGGTGGCCTCGACCGCTGTGTCGATGGTGGCGTGGCCGCTCATCATGATGACTGGCATGGTCAGCACGCCGGCCGTGGCCCACTCCTTGAGCAAGGAGACACCGTCGGTGTCGGGCATCCAGATGTCCAGCAGCACCAAGTCATAGGCGTTGCCCGCCCGGGCCGTGCGGGCCTGCGTGGCGTTTTCTGCGAGGTCTACGCTGTGACCTTCATCGTTCAGGATTTCCGACAACAGGTCACGAATGCCGAGCTCATCATCGACCACCAGAATGTTTGCCATGTGTGTTGAAGCGCCTTGGAGGTACTGCGGGGCGGTGTTGTTATGACGCCACCGCTGGTTCAGGGGCGAATGATAACGACACTTGGGCGCCGCGCACCACGCCGTCTTCGGTGCGGTTGGACAGTTCGATGCGCGCACCGTGCTCATCTGCGATCTTTTTGACCACGGCCAAACCCAGGCCGGTGCCACGCGGCTTGGTGGTGACATAGGGTTCGAACGCGCGCTGCAAGATGTGCGACGGAAAGCCCCCGCCGCTGTCCGACACCGTGAGCCGCACACGCCGAGAGGATTCGCTCCAGCGGGTGCTGATGCGCACCGACGGCACTGGCTCGGAGGCCCCGGCGCGGGCCTGCTCGGTCGAGTCCTGGGCGTTCTGCAGCAGGTTGTGCACGACCTGGCGCAACTGCTGCGCATCGCCCGCAATCCAGGGGCAGCGCGCGTCCAGCTCGGCTTCTACAGGCACGGTTGCGTTTTCTGAACCATACAGATGAAGCACGTCGGTAACCAATGCGTTGAGGTCCAGCGCATGCAGTTCGGCTGCGGGCAAACGGGCGTAATCGCGGAACTCGTTGACCAGTCGTTTCATGGCATCGACCTGATCGACGATGGTCTTGACGGACTTGGCGAGGATGGCTTGTTCCGTATCGGGCAGCTTGCCCGAGAGCTTCATTTCGAGCCGCTCGGCGGAGAGCTGGATAGGGGTCAGCGGGTTCTTGATTTCGTGCGCCAACCGGCGCGCCACCTCGCCCCAGGCCTGCGCGCGCTGGGCCGAAACGATCTCCGAAATGTCGTCAAAAACCAACAGTCGAGTGGCATCTGGCAGCTCGGCGCCCCGCGCGACCAGGCTGGTGGCGTGTTGTCCGGCCCCACCGGATGAGGCATGCAGCTCAAACGGCTGCTGCCAATGATCCAGGCCGTGGCGTTCGTTGTCGCCCAGAAAGGCATCAAAGTGGCCCTGGACCGACGCCGCAAACTCTGCAAGGCCAGGCACTTCGGACAGTGGCCGCCCCTCATACACGGCCATGGGCGCCCGCAGGATGCGGGTAGCGCCTGGGTTGGACGAGCGGATCAGCCCCTGCGCGTCCAGCACGATGACGCCCGCCGTAAGGTTGTCCAGAATGGTCTGCACGTTGGCGCGGGAGGCATCGACCTCGCCCATGCTCTGCTCCACGGCCTGGCGCGCGTCCGCCAGTTGCTGCGTCATGAGTGCGAACGAGCGCGTCAGCCCGCCCAGCTCGTCCTTGCTTTGCAGCGCGGCCTTGGGGCTCAGGTTGCCAGCCGCCACCTCACGCACCCCTTCGGCGAGCACCAACAGAGGCCGAGCCAGCTGGTTGCCCAGCAGCACGGCCAACAGCACCGCGCCGAACACGGCGAGAAACAGGCTCAGCGTGAGCGTGCCCACATACATGCGCCGCAGCCCGCCCCGGGCAAGCGCGCGTTCCTGGTATTCGCGGTTGGCCTCCTGCACGGCAATGGCATTGGCCACCAGTGCGGGCGGCAGGGGCAAGGTGGCTTGCAGGTACCGCGGCTCGACCAGCAGGCCCACGCTGGGGCTGCTGACCAGGGCCAACACCTTGACCCGAGCGTTCTGCGCGGCGGCAGGGTCGGCAATGTCGTCCAACCCTTCGATCTGCACCGTGACGCGCTGCTGGCGCGCCGCGCGCAGCAAGGCGGCACCTGGCCGTTCGGGGTTGAGGCTGAACCGCGACTGCCCCGCGCTGGCCACCGCCTGGCCGGACGCGTTCCAAAGCACCACGTCGGTCGCGCCAAGCTGATCGCGGATGCGTTCCAGCACCAGGCCTGCGGCGGCATCGGGCACCTGGGCCACCTGGGCACTGGCATTGCGAGTTTTGGCGGCCATGTCCGTGGCCAGCGAGTCCAGCGACACACGGGCGAGGTTGACGCCTGCAGACAGCGCCCCCTCCACCTTCACGTCAAACCAGCTTTCGATGGAGCGCGTGACAAACTGGTAAGACACCACATAGATCAGCAGCCCCGGCATCAGCCCCACCAGCGCAAAAATCGCTGCCAGCTTGACCAGCAGGCGGCTGCCAAAACGCCCTCGGCGCAGGCGCAGCCCCAATCGCACGGCCACCCAGCCCAACACCAGCAGCAGCAGCAGCGCCACAAACACGTTGACGCCAAACAGCCAGGCGTAGTTGCGCTCGTACAGCACCCGGTTGTTGGTGGCCAGCGTCAGCAAGAACAGCAGCACCATGCCGATGGCCGACATGATGGCGGCACCGACGCCCACGGCCCAGCGCACCGCGCGGGACTGGCGGGCGGTGGCATGGGTAGACGCCGAGACGCCGGATGACGAGGGGTTGGTGCTCACTTGGCGGGTTCTGCGCCCAGGCGCTGGCTGCGGGACACCAACAGGTTCCAGCCCGACCGGCCGACCGCGCCGATCTGGAAGGGCCGGGGCAACTGGGACATGTCCAGGCGGAAGCGGAAGTTCACCGTATGCACGGCATCTGACTCGATGACATCGCGTTCGGCGATCTTCCAACGTGAAAATCGCTGAATCGACGACAGGGCATCGGCATAGTTGTCGAAGTTTTGGCCCAACACCACACCCAGGCCGCTGTTGGTGAAGGGCGTTGAAGATATGTTCAGCCGCCACCGGCGGGTGAGCGGCTGGTAGCTCAGGCGGAAGTACCGGGTGGTCTCGGCCACCAGCCGGTCCGACCAGTACCAGCGGTCGCGCAACACCTGCGCATCGGCCACAAAGAACATGGGAATGCCTTTTTGCAAGGCATCCTCGGCCAGCTCGGGCAGTTCAAATTGCAGGCTGGCACTCAGGTACAGGCCATCATCTCCCCGGTCCAGGCGCAGATCGCCGACCTCGGTGGGGGCCGCCTGCGCGGCACCAGCCTGTGGCGCAAGGCAGAACATCGCCCCCAAAAGCAGTACAACCCACGCGCACACCAGTAACCAGCGCGCCCCACGGGGCTCATTGCGCCGATTTTTGCAACAGTGCGTAAAAAAAGCCGTCGTGGTCACCGTTCAGATTGTCCGGGACAGCCCCGCCCTTGTCCGCGTTGCCGGGAATTAAATGGCCCGGCGAAGGCAGCAATTGCGCATCGGTGTTGTTTGCAAGAAACGTTTGCACCTGGGCATCGCCCTCTGCACGGAACACGGAACAAGTGCAATACAGCAGGCGCCCGCCAGGGCGCAACAGCGGCCACAGGGCCTTGAGCAGGGCTGCCTGCAAGGTCGCCAGTTGCGCGATGTCGGACTCCCGGCGCAGCCAGCGCACGTCCGGGTGGCGCCGCACGATGCCTGAAGCTGTGCACGGTGCATCGAGCAAGATGGCATCGAACAACGCACCGCCACACTGCGACTGCCACCAGTCTTGCGGGCGAGCGGCATCGGCCACCAAGACCTGGGCCGTCAGCCCCAGGCGTTGCAGGGTTTCGCCAATGCGGGCGCTGCGGGTGGCATCGATCTCCAACGCCGTGACTTGCAGGGCGGACTGCGGACCCGCCATCTCCAGCAAGTGCGCGGTCTTGCCGCCAGGGGCAGCGCAGGCGTCGAGCACGCGCAGGGGCTGGGTCAGGTCCAGCCCTTGCAGCAGCAAAGGGGCCGCCTGTTGTGCGGCGGCGTCCTGCACCGACACCCAGCCCTCGGCGAAGTGCGGCAGCAACTGCACGGGCACGGCATGCTGCAGGGCAACCCCGTGGTCACCGACGGCGATCGCTCCTAAACCAATAGCATTCAAGGCAAATAGATACTGCGCCACCGTGCATTTTTGTTGATTAACCCGCAGCACCATGGGCGCGTGGGCATTGTTGGCGTGCAGGATCTGCTCCCAGTGTTGGGGGTGGTCCTTGCGCAGGCGCTGAATCCACCATGCCGGATGGTTCCAGCGTGCCACCGGGTCCTTGTCGGTGGCTGCCACCAGCACATCGCGCTCGCGCAAAAACCGGCGCAGGCAGCCGTTGATGAACGACGCCTGCGCGCGTGTGGCTGGGTGGTGCTTGGCAGCCTCCACCGCCTGGTTCACCAGGGTGAAGGGTTCGTAGGGCGATGCCTGCGGATCCCAGCACAGCGCCAGCGCGCTGCACAGCAGTGCATCGGCGGCGGGTGCAGGGGCGCGGGTGGCCAGCTGGCGGCGCAAGGCCTCGGCCCGCCCGGCCTGGCGCAGCACCTGGAACAGCAAAGCCTGCACACCGGGGCGCAACGCGGTCTCCACTGCCGCCAGCGCTGTCGTGCCCGACTGCCCACCCCGGATCGCCTGCAAGGCGCCGGCCACTGCCGTCAGCAGCCGCCAAAGGGGCACCGGCGCGGAGCCCGACGAAGTCGCTGTGCTGCGTGGGACCGCGGCAGGATCAGCCTGCTGCGGAGATTGGCCGGAGCCCGCGCGCACGGGGCGTGGCGCGTTGCCGCCAGAGCGGCGGGGGCGGTTGTGGGGAGGTGGAGTCATCGTGATCCTGAAAACGGGCTGGTGTGATGTTGCACGCTGGACGGCACATTGAAAATCGATGGATCTTTGGTCGAGGCAAGGCACAACCCACAGCGATACCTGTAGGTGTCGCGCAGATTGACAATGCGGTCCTGGCCGAAAAGACGCCGTTTCAAGTGCCAGAGAGCGCGCAACACCACCCTAGAGCGCACGCGCCGCCTTGAAGCCGAACACCCAGGCCAGCAAGCTGGCCGGAAACTGGGCGATGGCACTGTTGTACTGCACCACGGCCTCATTGAACACGCGAATCGCTTGCTCGTTCTGGACGGTGTGCTCTTCCCAGCGAACCTGCCAGATCGACAACACCACGGGCGAAGACCCGGTAGACCCGGTGGCAACGCCTGGGTCGCCCGCCGAGGCCAGGGCGGCTGGCTGCGCCGTATCGGCCAGCAGCTTTTGCAAGGCCGTGGCCCAGGTAGCTCGCAGCACTTCGCGGGCGGCCGACAACGCGGCCACGGCATCGCCCTGCAGCGGACGGGCGCGTGCCATTGCCAGCGATGCGCTGAATTGCGTCACGGCACCCTGCAGTGCGGCCAGTGCCTGCACATCCTCGTCGGCCAGCAAGCTGCCGCGCTGTACCGACTGCGCCGCCCCAAACTCGCCGAGCAAAGCCACCAGCCGCACCATGTGCGCGTCAAAACTGCCGAACGACTGAACCACGGCCGAGCGCAAGCGCATCAGACGGTTGTAGGCCCCCAGGGCCCAAAACAGAAAGATGGCAAAAGCAATCCAGAAAAGGGGCGACGACCACAGCATGCACAGTTGCCGGGATGGATGCTGCTGCACCCGTCCCGGCCCGAAAAACAGAAAGTTGAAACAAACGACGGGCGGTGAAAAGACACACGCCCATCAAAAACGCCCCCGGCCTGCCTGGGACAGGACGGGGGCGCTGTGGCGACCGCAGCAAGGCCTGGGGTAGACCTTGCTGTTTTCTATCAGTCTGCCGCTGCGTCGGTGGCAGTAACGCTGCCACTGTCCACATCCGAGGCGTCCGACTGTGCAGCCATTTCAGCGGCTTCGGCTTCGGCGATGGCGCGGCGCTCGGCGTCGTCCATGGCGTCCTTGGCCTTGCGTGCCTGGTGGTAGGCCATGCCGGTACCTGCGGGGATCAGGCGACCCACGATCACGTTTTCCTTCAGGCCACGCAGCTCGTCGCGCTTGCCCATGATGGCAGCCTCGGTGAGCACGCGGGTGGTTTCCTGGAAGGAAGCTGCCGAGATGAACGAGTCGGTGGACAACGATGCCTTCGTGATACCCAGCAGCAGATTGCTGTAGGTCGCGGGGATCTTGCCTTCGGACTGCAGTGCATCGTTGGTGTTCAGGATCTCGGAACGCTCGACCTGCTCACCACCGATGTAGTTCGACTCGCCGACGTTCTCGACCACGACGCGGCGCAGCATCTGGCGAACGATCACCTCGATGTGCTTGTCGTTGATCTTCACGCCCTGCAAGCGGTACACGTCCTGCACTTCATCAACGATGTAGCGCGACAGCTCTTCGATGCCCAGCAGGCGCAGGATGTCTTGTGGGTCGGCAGGGCCGTCCACAATCGATTCGCCCTTGTTCACCACCTGGCCTTCGTGCACCAGGATGTTCTTTTCCTTGGGCACGAGCTCTTCGAACACGCGGCCTTCGGGGTCGGTGATCTGCAGGCGGACCTTGCCCTTGGTCTCCTTGCCGAACGACACGGTACCGGTCATTTCGGCCAGCGTGCCCTTGTCCTTGGGTGTGCGAGCTTCGAACAGCTCGGCCACGCGGGGCAGACCGCCGGTAATGTCGCGGGTCTTCTGGCCTTCGACCGGAATACGCGCCAGCACTTCGCCCGGGCCCACGTCCTGGCCGTCACGCACCTGGATCAGAGCGCCCACCTGGAAGCCGATGGTCACCGAGTGGTCGGTGCCAGGGATCTTCACTTCGTTGCCTTGAGCGTCGATCAGCTTCACTTGCGGACGCACCACCTTGGCAGCACCACGGCGCTTCGGATCGATCACCACCAGTGTGGACAGACCGGTCACTTCATCGACCTGCTTGGCCACCGTCAGACCTTCTTCGACGTTCTCGAACTTGGTCTGACCGGCGAACTCGGTGATGATGGGTCGCGTCAGCGGATCCCAGTTGGCAAGGATGGTACCGGCCTTGATGGCCTGATCGGCCTTCACCGTCAGCGTCGCGCCGTAAGGCACCTTGTGGCGCTCGCGCTCGCGGCCATGCTCGTCCTGGATGATGATCTCACCCGAACGCGCAATCACCACCAGCTCGCCCTTGGTGTTGCTCACATAGCGCATCGTGGCGTTAAAGCCGATCACGCCGTTGGACTTGGCTTCCACGCTCGACGCGATGGCAGCGCGCGAAGCGGCACCACCGATGTGGAAGGTACGCATGGTCAGCTGCGTGCCGGGTTCGCCAATGGACTGGGCAGCGATCACACCCACGGCTTCGCCGAGGTTGATCAGGCCACCGCGACCCAAGTCGCGGCCATAGCACTTGGCGCACAGGCCGTAGCGGGTTTCGCAGGTCAGCGCCGTGCGCACCTTCACTTCGTCCACGCCAGCAGCTTCCAGCTCTTCGATCAGGTCTTCGTCCAGCATCACACCGGCTCCGACCAGCACCGAGCGGTTCTCGGGGTGCAGCACGTCTTCAGCCGCAGTACGGCCCAGAATACGTTCACGCAGCGATTCGATCACTTCACCGCCTTCGACGATGGCGCGCATCAGCGAACCATTGGCCGTGCCGCAATCCTCTTCGGTCACGACCAAGTCCTGCGTCACGTCCACCAGACGGCGCGTGAGGTAACCGGAGTTCGCCGTCTTCAGCGCCGTGTCGGCCAGACCCTTACGGGCACCGTGGGTGGAGATGAAGTACTCCAACACGTTCAGACCTTCGCGGAAGTTCGCGGTAATAGGCGTCTCGATGATCGAGCCGTCAGGCTTGGCCATCAGACCCCGCATACCGGCCACCTGGCGAATCTGGGCTGCGGAACCGCGAGCGCCGGAGTCAGCCATCATGTAGATGGAGTTGAAGGACTCCTGGTCCACTTCCTTGCCGTGGCGGTCCATGACCTTTTGCTTGGACAGCTGGGCCATCATCACCTTGGACACTTCGTCGCCGGCCTTGCCCCAGATATCCACCACCTTGTTGTAGCGCTCGCCAGAAGTCACCAGACCGGACACGTACTGCTGTTCGATCTCTTTGACTTCCTTCTCGGAGCGCTCGATGATGCCGGCCTTTTGCGGCGGCACCAGCATGTCGTCGATGGCGATCGAGATACCAGCACGGGTCGCCAGACGGAAGCCATTTTGCAGCAGCTTGTCGGCAAACACCACCGTCTCCTTCAGACCGCACTTGCGGAAGGACACGTTGATCAGGCGCGAGATTTCCTTCTTCTTGAGCGCCTTGTTCATGTTGGAGAACGGCAAGCCCTTGGGCAGGATCTCGGACAGCAGTGCACGGCCCACGGTGGTTTCCACCAACGAGGTCGAGGGCACGAATTCGCCCGTGGCCTTGTCCTTGGTCCACTCGGTCATACGGACCGTGATCTTGGCGGCCAGTTCGGCCTGGCCAGCGTCCAGGGCACGCTGCACTTCACCGGTGTCAGCGAACACCAGGCCTTCGCCCTTGCCGTTGATACGGTCACGGGTGGCGTAGTACAGGCCCAGCACCACGTCCTGCGAAGGAACGATGGAGGGTTCGCCCGAGGCGGGGAACAGCACGTTGTTGGAGGCCAGCATCAGCGTGCGGGCTTCCATCTGCGCTTCCACAGACAGCGGGACGTGGACAGCCATCTGGTCACCGTCGAAGTCGGCGTTGAAGGCCGCGCAAACGAGCGGGTGCAGCTGGATGGCCTTGCCTTCGATCAGGATGGGCTCAAAGGCCTGGATACCCAAACGGTGCAGCGTAGGCGCACGGTTCAGCATCACGGGGTGTTCCTTGATGACCTCTTCCAGGATGTCCCACACCACGGGGGTGCCGGATTCGACTTCCTTCTTGGCGGCCTTGATCGTCGTCGCGATGCCCATGGCTTCGAGGCGCGAGAAGATGAACGGCTTGAACAGTTCCAGGGCCATCAGCTTGGGCAGACCGCACTGGTGCAGCTTGAGCGTTGGGCCCACGGTGATCACGGAACGACCGGAGTAGTCCACGCGCTTGCCCAGCAAGTTCTGGCGGAAACGGCCCGACTTGCCCTTGATCATGTCGGCGAGCGACTTCAAGGCACGCTTGTTGGCGCCCGTCATGGCCTTGCCACGGCGGCCGTTGTCCAGCAGCGAGTCCACGGCTTCCTGCAGCATCCGCTTTTCGTTGCGCGCGATGATTTCAGGGGCCTTCAGCTCCAGCAGGCGGCGAAGACGGCTGTTGCGGTTGATAACGCGGCGGTACAGGTCGTTCAGGTCAGACGTCGCAAAGCGGCCGCCGTCCAGCGGCACCAGCGGACGCAGGTCCGGTGGCAGCACGGGCAGCACTTCGAGCACCATCCACTCGGGCTTGATGCCCGACTTCTTGAACGCTTCCAGCACCTTCAGGCGCTTGGCGTTCTTCTTGACCTTGACTTCGGAGCCGGTCAGATCGCCGCGCAGGCGTTCGATCGACAGGTCGATGTCGATGGATTCCAGCAGGTCCTTGATGCCTTCGGCGCCCATCTTGGCGATGAACTCGTCGCCGTATTCCTTGCGCTTGGCGTCGTAGTCGTCCTCGGACATGATGCTGAACTTCTTCAGCGGCGTCATGCCAGGGTCGGTCACCACGTAAGCTTCAAAGTACAGCACGCGTTCGATGTCGCGCAGCGTCATATCAAGCACCAGGCCCAGACGCGATGGCAGCGACTTCAGGAACCAGATGTGGGCGCAAGGAGCGGCCAGATCGATGTGGCCCATACGCTCGCGGCGCACCTTGGTCTGCGTGACTTCAACGCCGCACTTCTCGCAGATCACGCCACGGTGCTTGAGGCGCTTGTACTTGCCGCACAGGCATTCGTAGTCCTTGATGGGACCAAAAATCTTGGCGCAGAACAGGCCGTCGCGCTCAGGCTTGAACGTGCGGTAGTTGATGGTTTCAGGCTTCTTCACTTCGCCGAAAGACCACGAACGGATCTTTTCGGGCGAAGCCATGCCGATGCGGATGGCATCGAAATGCTCGTCCGGCGTGAATTGCTTGAACAGGTCGAGTAGCGATTTCATAGTGACTCTTTCCTTTTCTGCTTAGGAGCGTTCCAGCTCGATGTCCAGGCCCAGCGAACGGATTTCCTTGACCAGCACGTTGAACGATTCCGGCATGCCGGCTTCGATGGCGTGCTCGCCCTTGACGATGGATTCGTACACCTTGGTACGACCCACCACGTCATCGGACTTCACGGTCAGCATTTCCTGCAGCACGTAGGCGGCGCCATAAGCTTCCAGCGCCCACACTTCCATTTCCCCGAAACGCTGGCCACCAAACTGCGCCTTACCACCCAGCGGCTGCTGCGTGACGAGCGAGTAAGGACCGGTCGAACGGGCATGCATCTTGTCGTCCACCAAGTGGTGCAGCTTCAGGTAATGCATGTAGCCGATGGTGGTCGGGCGCTCAAAGCGCTCGCCCGTGCGGCCGTCAAACAGGTAAGCCTGCGTGCGGGTCGGCGTCAGGCCCTTGCGCTCTGCAATGTCGTCTGGGTAGGCGATCTTGAGCATGTCCTTGATTTCTTCTTCCGAAGCACCATCGAACACAGGGGTGGCGTAAGGCACACCGTTCGTCAGGTGTTCCGCCATGGCCATCAGGTCCTCGTCGCTCAGTTGCGACAGGTCTTCCTTGCGGCCACGCGAGTTGTACACCTCTTCCAGGAACGTGCGCATTTCGGACGCCTTGGCCTGCTCTTGGAGCATGTTGCCAATGCGCTGACCAATGCCCTTGCCGGCCCAGCCCAGGTGGACTTCCAGCACCTGACCAATGTTCATCCGCGAAGGCACGCCCAGCGGGTTCAGAACGATGTCGGCAGGGGTGCCGTCGGCCATGTAAGGCATGTCTTCGACCGGAACGATCTTGGACACCACACCCTTGTTACCGTGGCGGCCGGCCATCTTGTCGCCAGGCTGCAGGCGGCGCTTGACGGCCAGGTACACCTTGACCATCTTCAGCACGCCCGCTGGCAGCTCGTCGCCTTGCGTGAGCTTCTTGCGCTTTTCTTCAAAAGCCAGGTCAAAGCTGTGGCGCGTCTGCTCCAGAGCGTTCTTGATGGATTCGAGCTGGGTCGCGACTTCGTCCTCTGCAGGACGGATGTCGAACCAGTGGAATTTCTCCACCGACGACAGGTAAGCCTTGTCGAGCTTGGTGCCCTTGGACAGCTTTTGTGGGCCACCGTTGGCCACGCGGCCGGTCAGCAACTTTTCGATACGATCGAACGCGTCGGCCTCCACGATACGCAGCTGGTCGTTCAGGTCCAGACGGAAGCGCTTGAGTTCATCATCGATGATCTGCTGGGCGCGCTTGTCGCGCTGGATGCCTTCGCGGGTGAACACCTGCACATCGATCACGGTGCCAGAGGAGCCCTGGTCCACGCGCAGAGAGGTGTCCTTCACGTCGGAAGCCTTCTCGCCGAAGATGGCGCGCAGCAGCTTCTCTTCTGGCGTGAGCGTCGTTTCGCCCTTGGGCGTGACCTTGCCGACCAGCGTGTCGCCGGGCTGCACTTCGGCACCCACGTAGATGATGCCGGACTCGTCCAGGCGGTTCAGTTGCTGCTCCGACAGGTTCGGAATGTCGCGCGTGATTTCTTCGGCGCCCAGCTTCGTGTCACGGGCCATCACGACCAGTTCTTCGATGTGGATCGAGGTGTAGCGGTCTTCAGACACCACGCGCTCAGAGATCAAGATCGAGTCTTCGAAGTTGTAGCCGTTCCAGGGCATGAAGGCGATCAGCATGTTCTGGCCGATGGCGATTTCGCCAAAGTCCGTCGATGCACCATCGGCCACCACGTCACCCTTGACCAGCTTGTCGCCCTTCTTGACGATAGGACGCTGGTGGATGTTGGTGTTCTGGTTGGAACGCTGGTACTTGATGAGGTTGTAGATGTCCACACCCACTTCACCGGCCACGGCTTCGTCGTCGTTCACGCGCACCACGATGCGGGTAGCGTCCACGTAGTCCACGATACCGCCCCGAGTGGCAGTCACCACGGTGCCCGAGTCCACGGCAGCCACGCGCTCGATGCCCGTGCCCACCAATGGCTTTTCAGGACGCAACACAGGCACGGCCTGGCGCGACATGTTGGCGCCCATCAGCGCGCGGTTCGCATCATCGTGCTCCAGGAATGGCACCAGCGAGGCAGCCACCGACACGATCTGCGCAGGCGACACGTCCATGTACTGCACGCGGTCCGCGCCGCACAGGATGGATTCACCCTTTTCACGGGCAGAGACCAGATCACCCGTCAGGCGGCCGTCCTTGTCGAGCACGGCGTTGGCCTGCGCGATCACGTACTTGCCTTCTTCGATCGCCGAGAGGTAGTCGATCTCGTTCGTGACCTTGCCATCCACCACGCGACGGTACGGGGTTTCGATGAAACCGTACTCGTTCAGGCGGGCATACAGAGCCAGCGAGTTGATCAGACCAATGTTGGGGCCTTCGGGCGTTTCGATAGGACAGACGCGACCGTAATGGGTCACGTGCACGTCACGCACTTCGAAGCCTGCACGTTCGCGGGTCAGACCGCCTGGGCCGAGGGCAGACACACGGCGCTTGTGCGTGATTTCTGCCAGCGGATTGGTCTGGTCCATGAACTGCGACAGCTGCGACGCACCGAAGAACTCCTTGAGGGCCGCAGAGATCGGCTTGGAGTTGATCAGGTCGTGGGGCATCAGTGGCTCTTGCTCGGCTTGGCCCAGACGCTCCTTCACAGCCTTTTCGATACGTGCAAGGCCCGTGCGGTACTGGTTTTCAGCCAGCTCGCCCACACAGCGCACGCGGCGGTTGCCCAGGTGATCGATGTCATCGACTTCGCCATTGCCGTTGCGCAGGTCCACCAGGATCTTGACCACGGCCAAGATGTCTTCGTTGGACAGCACCATGGGCCCGGTGGATTCGTCGCGGCCGATCTTGGCGTTGAACTTCATGCGCCCCACGCGCGACAGATCGTACGTGTCGGGGTTGTAGAACAGGCGCTGGAACAGGGCCTGCACGGCGTCTTCAGTCGGCGGCTCGCCGGGGCGCATCATGCGGTAGATAGCCACGCGGGCAGCGAACTCGTCCACCGTTTCGTCGATGCGCAGGGTCTGCGAGATGTAAGCGCCTTGGTCCAGCTCGTTCGTGTAGATGACCTGCAGGTCTCGCACACCGGCAGAACGCAGCTTCTTGAGCAGCGCTTCGGTCAGCTCTTCGTTGGCCTTGGCGATGATTTCGCCCGTATCGGCATCCACAATATTGCGGGCAACGACGCGACCGATCAGGAAGTCTTCGGGCACGCTGATGTGCGTGGTGCCAGACTGCTCCAGTTCGCGGGTGTGACGGGCGGTGACGCGCTTGTCCTTGGCCACGACAACCTTGCCGGACTTGTCAGTGATGTCGAAACGCGCCACTTCGCCGCGCAGGCGCTCAGGCACAAACTCCATTTGTGCACCGCTGTCCATCAGGCGGAAGTTGTCGTTGACGAAGAAGTTCGCCAGGATCGATTCCGGGTTCAGGCCGATGGCCTTGAGCAGGATCGTGACCGGCATCTTGCGGCGGCGGTCCACCCGGAAGTACAGGATGTCCTTTGGATCGAATTCGAAGTCCAGCCACGAGCCGCGGTAGGGAATGATGCGGGCCGAAAACAGCAACTTGCCCGAGCTATGCGTCTTGCCCTTGTCGTGTTCGAAGAACACGCCTGGCGAACGGTGCAGCTGAGACACGATCACCCGCTCGGTACCGTTGATGATGAACGAGCCCTTGTCGGTCATCAAAGGCACTTCGCCCATGTAGACCTCTTGCTCCTTCACTTCCTTGACGACCTTGGACTGCGAGGTCGAGGATTCGCGGTCATAGATGATCAGTTGGACCTTGGCACGCACGGCCGAGGCAAAGGTCAGACCACGGGTCTGGCATTCGCGCACGTCGAAGGCGGGCTTGGCCAGGTTGTACTCGATGAATTTCATCTCCACAAAACCGTTGTGGGAGACGATGGGGAAGGCTGCGTCAAATGCAGCCTGCAGGCCTTCGATGGTTCTTTTCTGGGGTGCTTTATCAGCCTGCAAGAAAGCGGTGTATGCGTCCTTCTGCATCTGCAGCAGATAAGGAACTTCGAGCACGCTATCGCGGGTGCCGAAACTTTTGCGAATTCGCTTGCGTTCGGTGTAGGAATAGGCCATGAGATCTCCGGGCAAAGACATGAGTCCTGGGTCTTCGACGACTGACCCACAAGGAGCGTGGTCCTTGTGGGCTTGGCGGTTGGCCACTACCAACCATGGCGGACGGTGATGCGTTGCACATCACCCGAACCAAGGCGTCTTCTGCTGTCGGGGTTGTCAGAAGACACTCGAAAGCCTCGTTGAAAACGGGGCTTGCGGGTGCTCTCTGAAAGCACCAAAGGCTGGAGGCCCTTTGAGGAGCACTCCAGCCCTTGAAAGAGACCGAATTACTTGAGTTCGGCCTTGGCGCCGGCTTCCACCAGCTTCTTGACGGCTGCTTCGGCGTCGGCCTTGGCAATGCCTTCCTTGACGTTCTTGGGAGCGCCGTCCACCAGGTCCTTGGCTTCCTTGAGGCCCAGACCGGTGATTTCGCGCACTGCCTTGATGACGGACACCTTGTTGGCGCCAGCTTCGGTCAGCACCACGTTGAATTCCGTCTTTTCTTCGGCAGCAGCGGCGCCAGCGCCACCACCAGCGGCAGCAGGAGCAGCCATGGCTGCAGCGCTCACGCCAAACTTCTCTTCAATGGCCTTCACCAGGTCATTGAGTTCCAGAACCGTCATGCTGTCCAGCGCGGTCAAAAATGCGTCTTTATCGAATGCCATTTTGATTTCCTAACAATTGTGTTGGTTGACTGCCCAGCTATCAAGCTGCTGCAGGTTCGGCGGCCGGTGCGGCTGCGCCTTCGCCTTTTTTCGCCGCCAGTGCGCCCAGCACAACGGCCGTACGCGACATGGGGGACATAAGCAAGCCACAAATCTGAGCCAGCAGAACTTCCTTGGAAGGAATGTTGGCCAGTTGCTTCACGCCGTTGACGTCCAGGGCTTTACCACCGAAAGCGCCACCGCGAATCACCAACTTGTCGTTGGTCTTCGCAAAGTCGGCCACCACTTTCGCGGCAGCCACGGCGTCTTCGGAGAAGCCATAGATCAGGGGACCAGTCATCTGGTCAGCCACCACGTCAAACTGGCTGCCTGCCACAGCACGGCGGGCCAGGGTGTTCTTCAGAACACTCAGGCTCACACCCTTGCTGCGAGCATCAACGCGCAGTTTGGTCATGTCGGCGACCGTGATGCCACGGTATTCCGCGATCACAAGCGTTTGAGCTTTAGCGGCGAGGCTGGTCACTTCACTGATGACCGCTTCTTTCTCACTGCGATTAAGACTCAAGGTCTACTCCTTAAATTGCGCATTCAGGCTTGCACCCTCCTGCGCGCTCTTGTTGCAGCGACCAACTGTTTCGGAACGGATTCCATCTGCAGCGGGATCGCCATCTGCGTTGGCCCCCGAGGGGATTAAGTGCGGCTAACCGCACACCAACGGTCTTGGATGGCCTGCAGGCAGGTGTTGACCACCTACAGCCCACCACATCAGGCCCTTTGAAAAGGCCCGAAGATTTTTTATCGCAATTACGCTGCGATGGATTGCGTATCCACGCGGACGCCAAGGCCCATGGTGGAAGACACAGCGACCTTGCGCAGGTACAGACCCTTGCTCGAAGCTGGTTTGGCCTTGTTCAGTGCATCGATCAGCGCAGCCAGATTGCCTTGCAGCTTTTCGTTGTCGAAGGAACGGCGGCCAATGGTGCTGTGCACGATACCGGCCTTGTCCACGCGGAACTGCACTTGACCAGCCTTGGCGTTCTTCACAGCTGTGGCAACGTCAGGAGTCACGGTACCCACCTTGGGGTTAGGCATCAGACCACGAGGGCCCAGGATCTGGCCCAGGGTACCCACAACGCGCATGGCATCAGGGGCTGCGATCACCACATCGAAAGGCATGTCGCCAGCCTTCACCATGGCAGCCAAGTCGTCCATGCCGACGATGTCAGCACCTGCAGCCTTGGCTTCTTCCGCCTTGGCGCCTTGTGCAAACACGGCCACACGGGTCGTCTTGCCAGTGCCATTGGGCAGCACCACGGCGCCACGCACCACTTGGTCCGACTTCTTGGCGTCAATGCCCAATTGCACTGCCACGTCGATGGACTCATCGAACTTGGCCGTTGCGGCTTCTTTCACCAGAGCCACTGCGTCTGCAAAAGCGTACAGCTTGGTGCTGTCAACCTTGCCCTGCAGGGCCTTTTGCTTTTTCGTCAACTTGGCCATTTACAACCCCTCCACCGTCACGCCCATCGAGCGTGCGGAACCAGCCAGCGTACGGACAGCAGCGTCGACGTTTGCGGCGTTCATGTCCTTCATCTTGGTTTTGGCGATCTCTTCGAGCTGCTCGCGCGTGATCTTGCCGACCTTGATCTTCAGGGCATTGGAAGAGCCCTTTTCGAGCTTGATCGCCTTCTTGATCAGAGTCGTCGCAGGCGGCGTCTTGATGATGAAGGTGAAGCTCTTGTCTGCGAACGCCGTGATGACCACGGGCAACGGCAGACCTGGTTCCACACCTTGGGTCTGCGCATTGAATGCCTTGCAGAACTCCATGATGTTGAGACCGCGCTGACCCAGTGCTGGACCAATGGGTGGGGATGGATTGGCCTTACCAGCTGGGACTTGCAGCTTGATAAAACCGACGATTTTTTTCGCCATGCTTTACTCCTGACGGGTCATAACGCTTGTGTTGCACCGTGCAACCACCAGCTCCCCGGGGGTTAACGACTCACTGTGACGACGTCCGCACCGAGTCGAAAAGTGCGGCATCCAAAACTATTGCACTGACCACAGAGGCCGGTCAGGCTTGTGATCGACAGACTTATGTCTTTTCGACCTGTCCGAACTCCAGCTCCACCGGGGTCGAGCGACCGAAGATCATCACGGAAACGCGCACGCGGCTCTTCTCGTAGTTGACTTCTTCGACGGAGCCATTGAAGTCCGTGAAAGGACCTTCCTTGACGCGCACCAACTCGCCCACCATGAACTCGATCTTGTGGCGCGGCTTGTCGGTGCCTTCCTGCATCTGGCTGACGATCTTTTGCACTTCGTCTTCCGAGATTGGCGCTGGGCGGTTTTTGGCACCACCCACAAAACCCGTCACCTTGTTGGTGTGCTTCACCAAGTGCCAAGTGTCGTCATCCATCACCATCTCAACGAACACATAGCCAGGGAACAAACGACGCTCCGTCGTCTTGCGCTGGCCGTTTTTCATTTCGACGACTTCTTCGGTCGGCACCAAGATGCGACCAAACTTGTCCTGCATGCCAGAGCGACTGATGCGCTCCTGGATGTTGCGCTCTACCGCCTTCTCCATACCCGAATAGGCATGGACGATGTACCAGCGCAGGTCTGGATTGGCCGAGGCAGAAGCGCCTGCAGGAGCTTGTGCTCCCGTGATTTCCGCAGCGGTCGTCATGACTTTCTCCAACCCAAAATCAAGTCGTACAAGACCCACTCCAGCGTCTTGTCCGTGAGCCACAGGAAAAGCGCCATGATCACCACAAAGGCAAACACATACGCCGTCATCTGCAAAGTTTCCTTGCGCGTAGGCCAGACCACCTTTTTCACTTCGCGCCATGCATCTTTGGCAAACGCGACGAACTGGCGCCCAGACTCCGACACCAGAAACACCGCCGCAGCCGCAACCAGCCCGACGATCAATGCTGCCCACTGAACGACAGCACCTTGCTTGCTCAACAAATAAAAGCCCGCAACGGACGCAATGACCAACGCCACCACCGCTGCGAGCTTGGCCTTGTCTGCGCCTGTATTGACAGTTTCAACCTGTGAAGTGGCCATCTTTGAGTATTTCCTGCTTCCGAGTCACGGCGCCACTTAAGACACCGAAGCCCGCCAGGGTCTGGCGGGCTTGTTGGGGGCCACATTCAAGTGGCAGGGGCAGTAGGAATCGAACCTACAACCTTCGGTTTTGGAGACCGACGCTCTGCCAATTGAGCTATACCCCTATATACCTTGCTTGATTAAGCAATGATCTTGGCCACGACGCCAGCGCCCACGGTACGGCCGCCTTCGCGGATAGCGAAGCGCAGACCTTCTTCCATGGCGATGGGGTTGATCAGCTTCACAGTGATCGACACGTTGTCACC
>NZ_JAPCKI010000027.1 GCF_028680575.1 Acidovorax benzenivorans
TATCAGGCTGCACTCCACGCTGGGATACCAGTCACCCAATAGCTACGAGATGCAGCAGGCCTTGGCAGCTCACTCAGCTTGAACGAACTTCCCCTATCGGAATGTCTGAAAAAACTTGACCACGACATGGTCACCGAGCTCACACGGATGGCTTCTCCGCTGATTCGCTATAGGACTGGCGACATCGGTTATGTCGAAAAGTCCAGGTGCTCTTGTGGCGTCACGCTGGACCGTCTCATTCTGAGAGGTCGGGCAGGTGATCAGGTCCGAATCGGAGAAAAGACATATGGCCCCTATTACTTGGAGCAGTTTCTCCTTGAGATTCCAGAAGTTGGAAACTGGTATCAGTTCTTGCCTCAGGGAGATCAATTGCTGATACGTCTGGAGGCGAATCACGGATCAGAAGACAGGGACCGGCTGGCTCGCGCCATAGCGAGTCGGTTTGAATTCTCGACGGGTATTAAGGCAACCGTTGAGTTCGTGGACAGCATTCCCCGCACCGGTGGGAAGACGATCCGAGTCATCCAGCCCGCCGCGTAACTTTGAAAGAACCAGATGCGTTTTCTTCATGAAAAGTTCAGGCCAACCACCAGCACGCTTCATCGGGTGGTCGCGCATGCCTATGACCGTAGCCCGATGTATCGAAAGAAGATGCAGAGTCGCGGCGTCGCTCCGCACCAAATTGACACGGAAAACGACCTGCCGCAGCTTCCTTTCACGACACGGGAAGAGCTCGGATCGGATCCTTGGGCGTTGCTTTGTGTTCCCCGTTCGACCTTGGTGCAGGCCCATATGTCCACCGGCACAACAGGGCGCAATCCGCTGTATGTCGCTTACGACTGGGAGGATCTGTACACGCGGGGGCTAATGCCCCTCAGTTCCGATAAATCCGTCCCACGGCTCCTTCGCATCGAGCCTGGCGAGATCGTCTTCAATGCACTGCCGTACGAAGTCAGCGTCACTGGCTTGGCTATCCACCGCTCCGTACAGGACGGGATCGGAGCATGTGTCGTGCCTTTGGGCAAAGGCGGTTTCTATTCCGAGCCACTGAAAGCCCTGAAGATGATGCGCGAGATTGGTGGCGATCATTTGTTCACCACTCCGTCTTATGCCGTGTACTTGGCGGAGCTTGCAGGAGCACCCCAAGCGGAGTTGAAGGAGATGTTTGGTCTCAAGTCCATCTGGCTTGTTGGTGAACTTTGCTCAGATGCTTTGCGACGGCGCATTGAGCAACTGTGGGGGGCTCCAGTGTTCCTCTACTACGGAACTATGGAGTGTGGGCCAGTAGGAGTGGAATGCGCTGAGCAGGATGGTTATCACCCCGCGACCAATTTCACTGCTGTGGAGATCGTGCCTCTCGACGAGCCGATGACTGATGCGACTGGAGCGGCGCTCGGCGAAATTGTGGTAACCACGCTCTGGCGCTACGCCACCCCACTAATTCGCTATAGGACAGGCGATCTTGGCCGCTGGGATGAGCAGTCATCGGGTTCCGGCGGATGTGCTCGACGGCTGCGCGTGCATGGACGGTTGGAGGATGTTGTGCGCGTGGCGGGGAAAGTTCTCCATGTCCAGGACATTGAACAGGGCCTTCTGGATATTCCCGAAGTGAGTTCGTGGTTCCAATTGCGCCCCGAAGGGGATGTCTTGTGCATTGTGCTACCTGCTCAGAAGGGGGTGGATGCAGCCGCTGTAGCTCGAAGGGTTCAGCATTGGGCAGTTACCTACTTGGGCCTTGATTGCAAGGTCGAGCATGGTCCAGCCCGTTCTTACTCGGGTGGAAAGTTCATGCGCGTTATTCGTGCAACACAAGGAGAAATTAAATGATCATTGACGCTCATGCGCACGTGACTCGTGCGGACTACGGCTCTATCGATCGGCTATCTGCTTTGATGGACAAGCACGGCATTGACAAGGCTGTTCTTTTTCCGGGGGGCATGATCGATGTGCGTCAAATGTCGCAGTACGTGCGAGGCGCAGCCACTGCTGATACGGATCAGATCCCCAATGACTTGGTCGAATCCATTTTCACGAAGGACCGTGACCGGTATTTTGGCTTCTACTGTGTGAATCCCAATAGCGCGGGCGATAGCACTGCGGCATTTCGAGCAGCGATCGCGAGAGGGTTCAGTGGGCTAAAGCTTGCCCCGATCGTTCACAAGTTCGCGCTGTGCTCTGAGGGAGTTTTCGAGTTGGCGCGAGCATGTGGCGAGCTTCGCGTTCCACTGTATTCGCACGTTGTCTTCAGCCCTGGCGCCACTACTGAAAAGTTTGGCGAACTCGCCAAGGCGTTTCCTGACACGCAGTTCATATTGGGGCACATGGGCTTCGGTCCAGCTGATGTGCAAGCCATTGAGGTGGCTGCGACCTGTGACAACGTCATGCTCGAGACATCCGGCGGATCTTTCATGATCATCAAGATGGCGCTGGAGCGGCTGGGAGCAGGGAAACTCATCTATGGATCGGAGTTCCCCATGCAGCACCCCCACGTCGAGCTCGAGAAAATCCGCATGACTGCTGGTGGCGAGGATTTCAAGAAGATTTCCTCTCGAAATCTTTTGTCTCTTTTCGAGCAGCGCAAGCTGCCGCAAAGCGTGGAGCTTTCTCAATGAAGGCGGCTCACTTACTTGCATTCATGCTAGTCGCCCTTCTCAGTGAGCATGCGGCGTTCGCTGCTGATCTGGTGCTTGAGGTCAAAAGTTCGCAAGCCTCGGGGCGAGTCAATGTTGCGCTTTATGACAGTGCCACAAGCTTCCTTCGCAAGACGGTTGCTTCCAGCGGAGGTGACCTGAAGAACGGTGTCGCGATACTTAGTTTCCCGAACCTGGCACCTGGCAACTACGCAATCTCGGCTTATCTGGACGCCAATGGCAACAACAAGCTTGACACTAATTCGATGGGAATTCCTTCCGAACCCTATGCCTTCAGCCGCAGCGCCAAGGGTCGTATGGGACCTCCAACCTTCGAAGACGCAGCTTTTGCGGTGGGTTCTTCCGGGACGAAACTCACGATCGAACTGTCGAAGGGACGGCCATGACTGCGCTGCTACATGGCGAAGGGGTTGAAACCTCGGTCGCCGTACCAGCAAAGCCCTTGGTCGCAATCAGTGGATTGCACCGATCATTTTCACTTGGCCACACAACGGTTAAGGCGCTTCGTGGAGTGGATCTGAAGATCCATGCGGGTGAAATGCTAGCAGTCTGGGGACCCTCGGGGAGTGGTAAGTCCACTCTGATGAACATGATCGGATTGATTGATAGACCAGATACCGGTAACGTTTGCTTCAAGGGCATTGAGGTGTTGGCACTTAGCGATGATGAACTCAGCGACTGCCGCAGCCGGAACATCGGCTTTGTGTTTCAGTCCTTCAATCTCGTTCCCGTCCTCACTGCGTTGGAGAACGTCATGCTTCCCCTTCAATTGCAGGGGGTCGGTGCGCAGGTGGCTCGTGCCAAGGCACAGGGACTTTTGGATGCCGTGGGATTGGGAGCCCATCTGAATCATCGACCGGATCGTATGAGTGGGGGGCAGCGCCAACGAACTGCCATCGCACGAGCTCTGGTGGCTGACCCAGAACTGGTGATCGCGGATGAGCCGACGGCGAACTTGGACTCCGAAAGCAGCCAGAACGTGATTTCTCTCATGCGGGAACTCAACCGGGACACGGGGACGACATTCGTGTTCTCTACGCACGACCAGCGTCTTCTGGACCACGTCCCACGAGCCGTGCAGCTAAGGGACGGGATCATCGAGCATGATCAGGAGTGTGCCCAATGAATGTGCTGGAGTTGAGCGTACGAAATCTCCTGCGGAATCCGAGAAGGACGGCAGTGACTGCGTTGAGTTTGGCCGTGGGATTTGCAGCCATCGCCTTGTTTGCAGGCTATACGGCAACCGTCTACGAGAGTCTGAAATCCCAGGCCATCTATGGGGAGCTATTGGGTCATCTGACCATAGCGCGTCCCGCCTACTTTGAGGCCAGTCGGCAGGAGCCGACAAGGTTCCTGTTGGGAAAGGAACAGGTCGGGAGCATTTCCTCTATCGTGAAGTCAGAATTTCCTGGTTCTACCGTCGCCGTGCGATTGGGGTTCAGTGGACTGTTGTCTAACGGCCGGGCGAGCAGCATCTTTGTCGCCGAAAGCCTGGATCCAGAGGCAATGCGGGCCCTCCGAGGACCGCGCGCGCGGGCATCTGGAGGGCTCGATGAGAAGTCACCTCAGGGCGTGACATTGTCCCGCGGACTTGCCCAGATTCTGAATCTTCGCGATGGAAGTGATGGCGCGGTTCTGGTGAGCACGGTAACGGGACAAGCAAATGCGTCGGATGTCCAGATCGTTGATACCTTCAGTACAGGAAATGTCGCAACCAATGACAAATTCATGTTTGCGCCTCTTTCCTTGGCTCAGTCCCTTATGGATGTCCAGGGGCAGGCCGATCGGGTAACGGTGCTGTTGCCGGAGGGCACAGATGTGAACACCGCGAGGCACCAACTTGCCGACAGACTTGCTACCAAGGAGGATGGCCTTACCGTTGAAGTTTGGCAGGATCTTTCCATTTTTTATGCGCAGGTCAAGGCCCTGTTCGACAGGGTATTTGCGTTTGTCCTGGCCATTGTGCTTGTCATCGTTGCAATGAGTGTGGCGAACGCGATGGGTATGAGTGTGATTGAACGCACGCGAGAGATCGGTACTCTTCGGGCGATGGGCTTACGTCGATCTGGAGTCATCCGCATCTTCATTGCAGAAGCCCTCGTACTTGTCTCAGTGGGATGTCTGCTAGGTGCTGTACTGACTGTTGGCATTACCTACGGTGTGAACCAGCTCGACATTTCCTATCGGCCGCCCAATGCGACCGAGGAGGTGCCATTTGTCATCGGCTTCGACTTGATCAAGGCCGGGTTTGGCGCGCTGGCGCTGACATGTATTGGCGCTTTGGCCTCGCTCTTTCCGGCGCGACGTGCAGCGGCGCAGCCCATCGTCATCTCGTTGACACATGTTTAGGACATCAACATGCGCAATTTCTGGATTGGATTGACCATCGTGCTTGGTGGACTCGTTGCCGCTCTTTCCGCGGCCAATGCCACCGAGAATTCTGACGCGGCAGTTTTGCTAAAGCGTTCCGATGCAGCTCGTGGGGGTGGTGCGCCAGGATTGACTTGGGAGGTGAGCGTGCGAAGCACTGGCGGAGGGGCTCAGGACCAGGATATGCGCATGCGGATCAAGGCGGCCGAGACCGCTAGCCTGGCCGAGACGCTGGAACCACTCAAAAGCAAGGGCGCCAAAATGCTGCAGATGGATCGCAACATGTGGCTGAGCAAGCCGGGGCTGAAGAAGCCCATTGCGATCTCACCTCGCCAGCGTCTCTCGGGTCTGGCTGCAATCGGTGATATCGCAGCGACGAACTACGCCAAAGACTATCAGGCAGTGCTTCTCCGACAAGACGATTTCAAGGGGGAGCCTTGTCATGTTCTGGAGCTCTCCGCGCGGGAGCGCCAAGCTACGTACGATAAATTGATCTACTGGGTTTCCACCAAACGGGGTGTTGGGGTCTTTGCGGAATTCCTCTCACTGAGCGGAAAGCGCCTCAAGACGGCGGAGTTCTCCTACGAAAACAGCGTGGCCATTGAGGGCAAGACGACGCCGTTCATTAGCAAGATGGTCATTTCTGACGCCCTCACGGACGCCAAGACTATTCTTGAGTACGGACAGACCAAGGTCCAGTCGATCCCCTCGTCCGAATTCGATGTTTCGCACCTGGAGTGATATGCCGTGTCGCTGCATCAGTCGTCGAGGCTTTGGGTATGCACTGGCTTCACTTTGTTTTGCCACCTCCACTGCTTTGGCTCAAGAGTCGCTAGTGCAGACGGCCACCAGTGGTAACGATTGGGAGAAATCGACATCGCTGCAGACGTGGACATATGCTACTCATTCGAGCCCCTTTGCCGACAGTGTCCTGAACCCCAGAAATTCAATACTGAAGATCGCTAGAGCGCAGTATCTTTCCGACACGCGGTTGGACTTTTCTCTGAAGAACAGCGATGCTGATCTGGTACTCAAGCCGCGGCTGATTGGTGAAGTTCGAGAGGGGGGCAGTGGGACGTCATCTACTGCCGAAGGGTATCTCAGTCAAGCTTTCGGGAGATTCCGAATTCGCCCAGACTTAACGGCGACGCTGGGAAGGGAGCTATTGACTTGGGGACCCGCCAACTTTCGATCACCCAGCAATCCGTACTACTACGATTCCGGGAAAACGCGGCCCTTGGAGGACGTTCCCGGGGTGGACATCGCCCGGATAGACTGGTCGGCCGGGCGGTGGACATCCACCGTAGGTTTCGTTAGTGGGGGACGGCAGAACGATGAAGAATGGCGTCAAAGTTCCTTGCTCAAGCTCGCTTATCGGGGCAACGATTTTTTGGTTGGTGGCATCCTCAGCAAACCAAGAAATAGGCGGAGCTTTGTGGGGGGGTATGCACAGTTTTCTATAGGAGATGCATGGCTCCTGTATGGGGAACTGAGTTCGACTACGACCTCAAATATAACTACAACTTCGAGCACATTGCCTGCGGCTGCTCGAGCAACCGTAGGCACGATTGGTGCTGCGTACACATTCGAAGGTGGAGCTTCGCTCGGTGCTGAGTATCTGCATGATGGGCGTGGCTATAGCCGGGCTGCGCAGGCTGCATATTTTTCAGCTATCGAGGCGTCTTTGGCAAGTTCGCAAATTGCCGTCGATTTGCGACGGGGTGGTCAGTCGCGTCTGTTGGGTCGGGACTACCTCAACATTTTGCTGCAGAGCAATTTGCAGGATCCCTCGACTTACTGGCGGGTATCGCCAACCGTGAATCTGCAGGATCGAAGTCGCCAACTTCTTTTGTACGGTGAGCATAGTCTCCACCCAAGAATCGCTCTCTTTGGTAGTTTGCTCTGGAGCAGTGGAGGGCGTTCAACTGAGTTCGGCGCAGTAGTGCGATCCACCGCGACTTTGGGACTCAAGATTTTCTTGATGTGAACCTGTAGGGCGTGCTAACTAAGAAAACCATGGCGAGATGGTCGCGAGACGAATCGTCTCACGCCACATTTTTTCGGAACTGTTGGTGCCACAGTGTGGCTTATGGGGAGATGAGGCTAATGATCCTGACCGACAACGAAACCAAAGTTGACCTGCTCAACAACGAGGCGATTTCGAAGACCATCATCGAACTGCTGCGCGAAAACCCAGATCATCCAGTCACGATTGGTGTCCACGGTGACTGGGGGGCCGGGAAGTCCAGTGTTTTGGAGATGATCGAAGCGGGCTTCGCGGGTAAGGAGGACGTGCTGTGCCTCAAGTTCAACGGTTGGCGTTTTCAAGGTTTCGAGGATGCCAAGATCGCGTTGATCGAGGGAATCGTCACCGGCCTGGTCGAGAAGCGTCCGGCAATGACCAAGGCTGCTGGAGCACTCAAGGATGTCTTCAATCGTATCGATTGGTTGAAGGTCGCGAAGCGCGCAGGGGGCTTGGCGGTCACCGCATTCACTGGCATCCCGACACCGGATCAAATCAGCGCTGTCGTGGGGACGCTCGAAGGGATATTCGCCGACCCCGGCCAGCTGGCGACGAAAGAGAACCTCACGTCTGCAATTGAAGGCGTGAAGTCGATGTTGAAGCCGGCAGAAACCAAGAATGTTCCGGAGGAGGTTGAGGCCTTTCGCAAGGCGTTCGACAAGCTCCTGAAGGATGCTGGCATCAAGCAGCTCATTGTGCTGATTGATGACCTTGACCGCTGCTTGCCGGATACGGCCATAGACACACTCGAAGCGATCCGACTTTTTGTGTTTACCGCGCGCACGGCGTTTGTCGTTGCCGCGGATGAGGCAATGATCGAGTATGCGGTGCGTAAGCACTTCCCCGATCTACCTGAGACCACGGGGCCGCGCGATTACGCTCGAAGCTATCTGGAGAAGTTGATCCAGGTGCCATTCCGGATCCCGGCCTTGGGGGAGACGGAAACGCGCATGTACGTGACGCTGTTGTTGACGGGCGCTGAGATAGGCGAAGGGGATGCTGACTACGCAAAGCTTATTGCAGCAGCGCGGGAACGACTAAAACGGCCTTGGGAAAACGCCGGTCTCGATGCTGCGGCCGTCAAGACCGCACTTGGAGCAAAAGCAGATAAGGCCAACAACGCTCTCGCGCTCAGCGAGCAGATCGGCCCGATCCTGGCGAGCGGTACCAAAGGCAATCCTCGCCAGATCAAGCGCTTTCTTAATACGTTGCTACTGCGGGAGCGCACGGCAAACGCGCGCGGATTCGGTGCAGACATCACCTTACCCGTGCTGGCGAAGCTGATGCTAGCTGAGCGCTTCATTCCTCGCCTCTTCGAGCAGATTGCTTTCGTCTCGGCCGTGCATCCTAAGGGGATTTGTGATGACTTGGAGCACCTTGAGAAGGGACTTGTGGCCGAAGGTGCAAACAGTAGGGGTGACGGTAAGGCGGCGACGGATGTGCGCAAAGCATCCAAGACGACGGAAACCGTAGCGTCGGAACCAGAGAGCGCCGTCCTGTCGGAATGGGTGTCGTCGGAAACGGTTCGCGATTGGGCTCGGGTGCAGCCCTTGCTCTCCGGCATTGACCTACGTCCGTACCTCTTCGTGACGAAGGACAAGAAGGATTACTTCGGCCCCGTGTCTATATTGGGGCACCTGGCCACAGTGGTGGAGAAACTGTTCGGCGGAAAGATGACCGTTCAGGGTTATGAGTCCGAGTTAAGGCAATTGGCTCAGCCTGAAGCCGACAAGGTGTTCGAGGCTGTGCGCACCAAGATCATGGGCACCGGTGCTCTTGAAACCCTACCCGCGGGCGTCAATGGCCTCATCGTGTTGGTAAAGGCGCAACCGGGGCTGCAGAGCAAGCTGCTGGACTTTCTGGAGGCTCTGCCAAGCAGCAAGTGCGGCCCGTGGGCGGTCAGCGGCTGGCAGGGTGTCGTCAAGGACGCGGACTGTGTCGGTCGCCTTACGGCATTGCTCACGGAATGGAGCAAAGTGACCAACAACCCCGCCCTCAAAGCAGCCGCCGAATTGGCACTAAAGGATACGAAGGGAGCGCGCTGATGGGAACGTCAACAGCATATGGCGGTCCAGGCGGCGGTACGCCGCTGGTACCTACATGGTTGGGAGATGCGGACGGCGGGGGAGCGTCGCCAGCGTCGCCTTCGCCTGGCGATGGCACGAACGGCGATGGCGCCGCACCGCCTGCCGCGCCTAAGCGACCGGCCATTCCCGCTGCGGCCGATCCCCAACGCTTTTCCGGCGCGCGAAACAGCTTCACTCGATTCGCTGGTTCAGGGGGAACTGACCGGCCTAGCCTTGGTCGCGCCGTCTCGCGATACGTATCGACGTCCTCCGGGGGAGCGCGGCAGGCGGCTCAACGAATGGGCGCATCGCGCGCATCGGGTGCGAGATTGCTCGGATTCTTGGCGGACGCACAGGCCCGTGGCGTACGGGAAGCGCTGCGCGAGTTTAATCTTGAGGCGCTTGCGGGTCGCCCGATCACAGAAATTTTTGTGGGATTGGCCGACGTCATCTGCCCTGGAGCTGGCACCGTTGACGAGGGCATCGCACGGGAAGCTTACATCGAGACGATCATTGAACTGACCACTGAAGGGTTGACCGACCTTTCGACCTTCACGCCAGACCAGATGCAAACCGTGTTTGAGCTGTATGTGACGCATGCGATCGAGGCGCGCATCTGCAATGACATCGGCACGAAGGCCGTGACAATGCCGACGGACGTGCAGGCCGCGCATCGCGTGGAAGCACAACTGCGCGACTTCATTCGCGGCGGTGTCAGCGATGCGCTCACGAGGGCGCGTTCCGAATCTCCGAATCTGCCCCCCGAGCGCATCCAGTCGTTCGTGGACACGGTGTATGAGTCCGCGTTTGCGATCCTGCAGTCTCTCGGGCAAGCGGAGGCGGACCAATGAAACGACAACTTCTGGCGGGGCGCTTCGGCCCTGATGATCAAGCGGATATCCCGACTGGTCAAGATGAACAGCGCACCTTACTCCAGATGGTCGCCGGCGAGAAGTCATTGGACCACGGCATCGGTGGTGCGCTGACGAGCTTGAAGAAGCTGGGTGTCTATCCATCTGAAATTGGTATTGATCTGCTGGTGGTCGCTGCACATGTCCACGCAGCTGATACCCGTATTTCTCGTGCGGAACAGTCTCAGGACTCGTGGACGCGGGAGATCCGCTTGGTCATTCCGGTCAGTGACCCGGTACGCTGGACTGGCGCTGCCTCAACGCTGACGAAAGCCCTGAATTTCTTGACCGGCGATCGCTGGACGATTGGGTTCCGGGCTCGACCGCCGAGGTTTGCGACCATCGCCCAAGTGGCCCCACCCACTTTGATTGCGCCGCCGTTTGATGCCGTGAGCCTGTTCTCGGGTGGCCTGGACAGTTTGATTGGTGCTATCGATCTCTTGGAAGCCGGTGCGACGCCATTGTTGGTCAGTCACTTTGGTGAAGGCGCTACTAGCGATGCGCAGGGCAAGCTCTTCGCCGCTTTGAAGAAGCACTACGATAAGTCCTCGTTCGAGCGCTTGCGCGTCGGTATGACATTCGTCGACGGCCTGGTAAAGGACGTCGGATCAGAGAACAGCACGCGGGGGCGTTCATTCCTGTTCTTTGCACTCGGTGTGTTCGCTGGGTCCGGACTGAATAAGGCATTCATCCTGCGGGTACCCGAAAATGGACTGATCGCGTTGAATGTACCTCTTGACCCATTGCGACTCGGTTCGAACAGCACACGTACCACGCACCCCTACTACATGGCGCGCTGGAATGAACTGCTGATAGAACTGGGCATCAACGGGCGTATCGAGAATCCGTGTTGGGACAAGACGAAGGGGGAGATGGCTGCTAGTTGTGGCAACCAGGCGCTGCTGACCAAGCTTGCACCGAATTCCCTGTCGTGTTCATCTCCGACAAAGGGGCGGTGGCAGGGGCTCG
Organism: Acidovorax benzenivorans; assembly: GCF_028680575.1. Taxonomy (GTDB): domain Bacteria; phylum Pseudomonadota; class Gammaproteobacteria; order Burkholderiales; family Burkholderiaceae_C; genus Acidovorax; species Acidovorax benzenivorans. Next base: position 10,991 of record NZ_JAPCKI010000027.1, read on the forward strand.
GCATCGAGCATTGCGGATACTGTTTGCCATGCCTGATTCGGCGTGCTGCCTTGGACAGCGCCTGGGGAGCAGGAGAGGACAAGACAACCTATACGGTGCAGGACCTTCGCGCCAAGGCTCTGGACACGCGAGAATCCATTGGAAAGCAGGTGCGATCCTTTCAGTATGCGATCGAACGCATGCGTGGTCGGCCACAGCTTGCAAACCTCCTGATCCACAAACCTGGCTCGCTTGCGGATGAGGTCACGCATCTCGATCAGCTCGCAGATGTTTATCGCCGCGGTCTTGCAGAAGTTGCCGATTTGGTCGACGGTGTCGAGACAAGGCCAAGTTGATGTCTGGATCGAAAATGGTGACCACGAAAGGCCTCGTAGATTTTCACTGCCACCTGGACCTGTATCCCGATCATCAGGTCGCGGTTCAAGAGGCGGAGAATGCGGGGGTCTTTACGCTGGCAGTGACGACGACTCCAAGGGCGTGGCCTCGGAACCATGAACTCGCTCAGAGAACGCGTCACGTGCGCGCGGCGCTCGGACTGCATCCGCAGTTGGTTGCGGAACGGGCAGGCGAACTCGATCTTTGGGACCGATACCTGTCAGAGACACGGTACGTCGGGGAGGTGGGCCTTGATGCGGGGCCACGCTTCTATAAGTCCATCGACATTCAGAAGCGAGTCTTTCAGCATGTCCTGCAGCGGTGCGCAGAAGCTGGGGGCAAGGTCATCACAGTCCACAGTGTTCGCGCTGCCAAGATCGTGCTCGATCATATCGAGTCCTATCTCCCGCCAGCACGAGGCAAGGTTGTGCTCCATTGGTTTACGGGGACTAAGGCTGAGGCAACGCGTGCACTTGAGCTTGGGTGTTACTTTTCGATCAATGCCGCGATGCTGGATACCCCGCGACATGTGGCTATGGTCACAGCGCTCCCTCTCAACAAGTTGCTGACGGAGACTGATGGTCCGTTCACCAAGACAGGCCTGAGGCCGTCGAGGCCAGAAGATGTAACGGTAGTCGTTGAGCTGTTGAGCCGCTTGCACAATGTTCTACCGGCGACGATCGCAGAGACAGTACGGTGCAACTTGCGCAGCTTGCTCGATCACGGTGAACAGATATCCCCGAGCGCCTAGTGAAAGGCTGGACACCTTCACTTGTTCCCTTCCGATTGACCCACGACGAGAAGTGAGACTATGCCGCTGACCGAAAAAGAGATAGCCAATATGAAGCAGCTGATCAGAGACCAAATAGAAAACTACCCTGATTTGGGCGGTATGGTTGCTGAGGGAAAGTTGTCTTATAAATCCGGCTGGTATGAAGCGAATAGCAAGGAGGCTTTTGACGTCATCATTCAACATGCCGCCTCGGTTCGAGTTAGCAAAAAAGGCAAGACTCAGATCAAAGTGCGTGGCCCGAGTAAACGACTCAAGGCGCTCGCAGAAAAGGTTTGAATGTTGATTGGATCGGATCCATAACCTACGAGTGGTTGCAGCGCAACGCACCGAAGTTTGGATTTGTCCGCACTGTAGGCAATTGGGCGCCCGATGAACCCAACGCACAAGTTGCACGGATCAATTGTCGGTTCAAGATACCTAACAGGCTGCTGAAATACCTCACCGCAGGCGTCTCCCAAAAGTTTTCGACCTCGTAGAACGCGCTACAAGCGACGTTTCTGATGCGGGCAAGGGGTAAGGCACCCTCAACCTGAACAAATTTTCGATCCGAAATCAGTATTTCAGCAGCCTGCTAACGCGATGGCCTGAGATGGCCACTACAGCGGGAGATTGTATTGTTGATGGTGTATTGGCAATGGAGTTACTTGCAGGGTGTCGGCGCAGTAGTCTGGCGGAGGGGCAGTGCCAACTTGCAACATTGTCGGGATTTGCTGTTCATTCTTGAATAGTCATAGGGGTCTTATGAAGAAGCTCATCGCCTTTGCTCTATTGATTGCAGTCGTAGCATCATTTGCGGCCAGGGCGTCGCCCAGTGCAGTCATTGACGGATTTGAGCGGGCGGCAGCGTTCAATCCAGAGATTGCAACCAGCGTTACGGCTATTCGCCGACGACCTGTAGTCGTTCTAGTCCCGGGAATTCTTGGTTCAAAACTCACATCACCTACTGTCGGCGACATTTGGGGAAGCGGCATACCGGATCTTGCGAAGATTAAGCTGCCGCCTCAACTCGTCGATGAGACCGCGCCGTCTGATGTTCAGGCCACATTGCTCGAGAATTACTTCGGTGATCAATACGGCGATGCCTTCGCTGCTATAAAAGATGCAGCGAAAAAGATTGGAATTGATGCGGTAGCCTGCGGTTATGACTGGCGTCGCGATCTTCGATCCGGCGCCGCTGACCTAGAAGCTTGTCTATATAGGACCTTTGGGACCACGCGGCGGACGCTCATTTTTGTATCGCACAGCATGGGTGGAGTTGTTACTGCGGTCTGGAATGCAAAGCATGATGCTCGGCAGTATTCCCGGCAACATCTAGTAGGCGGTATCGTGCTGCTAGGGTCTCCGCTGCAAGGCAGCTGCGAAGTTCTGCGAATGATTCACGAGGGATACAAACAACCGGTTGAAAATTCACTTAATGCTGGAAAGCGCGCCGAATACGTCTACGAAAAGTGGGACAACTTGCGAGGAGGATTGGTCAACTCGTTGACCGGCTGGGCTACAGATGGGGTGCGCGACGCCTTGCTGACTTGGCCGGGTGCTTTTGGACTTACGCCCAAAGCAACAAACACAGATGAAGCGGGTCGCGCCTGCGTTCCACTTTATCAGCCTGAACAACCGGGTGGGCCAGGCCTTATTAGTCATTTTCAACCAGAATTTTGGACTTCGGTAACGGGGCGAGATGTGCTTCGAGGGGCTACCCCTCCGGCCAATTTCAACTCGGTACTCACGAAGGCAAAAGAGTTCCGTGACGGCTTCAGTCTAGCCAGGCCCCGTGCTCCTCTATATGCGTACTATTCGATGTACTGGTTCACTCCGGAGAAGGCACATCTGGGGAATGAAGGGCATCTTAGAAGGGATAAGACGTGGATTGATCTAGACGGCGATGGTCGAGTGCCATTACCAGCTGGAGGCTCTCGCCCGGAGAGTTCGTGGCTTTCTGGATACACACCGGTCAACAGCGTCCACGGTGGTTTGCCAAAGGACAAAATCTTCCAGGAAATGTTCTTGGTCGGACGCCTCCCAAAGCTAGTCCAAGGGCTTACGGCTTATGAACTTATCTTGGAACACGGAAAGGACCCTGCAGCGATTGCGGCCTACGCTAAGGCTGGAGGGGGCGTTCCTGTCGTGGACGAATTCAAGGGTGCTTTGGATGTAGTGGCCCCCAATGGCGTCGGCACGACACCTCGGTCGCCATTGGGGGCCGATATGGTTGCGCTGGCTGACGGCTTCCGTGTAGATCTATGTCGGACCACCCCTCTGTGCACAACTACTTATAGGAAGGCAAGGTTGCGAAATCTCTCTGTTGTTGAGAGAAGATTGGAGTTCGCTAGTGTGTTGGGAAACGAGGGCTGGTCGGCGTCAGAACGAGCCTCTGCGGCCGCCCAAATAGGACTGGCCAATGCAAGCCTTGGCGAGTTACGCTCTGCAGGGCCGGTTCTCGCGACGGCGTCTACCGAACTGACTCGCAGCATTGAGCAATCTACCATTTCTGATTCTGGTCGCCAGAAGCTCGCTGACCTTAAACAAGTGGTCGACCGAAATCTGGCAGTCGCACTAAGGGAGAGCGGGCAGTGCCCTGCAGCCAAGGCGTTACTTACCTCGCTTGAGTTAAGTAAGACTAGGTACCGCGCAGACCTGAGTGCGATTTGTTTAGATAGAGATACTGCGGTGTCTCAGCCTCTCGGTGACTTCTAAGGTCGAGCGTGAGTACCTCGCTTGGCCCAAACGCTGTACGCCTTGCATAAATTGCCCGCTCCCCAATACGCAGGGTTGGATTGCCTTGATCTGCGGGTGAGTTGTCACCTATTGGTTGGTTCCAAAATCGGCCGGTAACGTGGATCCCGAAATGAAGCGAATTCACCTTCTGGTGGGTGTCTCCGATTCAGCTTTTTCAGGTAGCTTCCCGATTGCAAACGCTTCCCAAGCATTCATGAGTTCCCGCCGTTGCTCTAGCAAGTCAGTGCGATGGTAGGCCGCCTCAACCTTGTCTTTGATGGTGTGTGCCAGTGAACGTTCCGCAAGGTCACGTGCAACCCCTTTCTCGCTGCACCAGTCCCGAAAGCTGGATCGGAAGCCATGGGCCGTCGCAACCCTTCCAGGGGTGTCGCTGTGGGCCTTTAACCTGCGCAGAAGCGATGTGATGGCCATGTCGGAAAGTTCGACCCGATCCCGAACCGAAGGAAACACGAGGGTTTCGTGCAGGCCCTTCTGCTCTTCAAGGATTGCCATCACCCGTGGGGAGATGGGAACGCGATGGGGAAACTTTGCCTTCATGCGCTCGGCAGGGATCGTCCAGACTTTGCTCTTGAGATCGACCTCGTTCCAGGTCATTCCCCGCGCTTCGCCCGAGCGACAGGCCGTCAGAATCACAAACTCAAGCAATGTGCGCGTCACCTCAGGCCGGCTGCCCGGCCTGAGGTGTTTTTGCACGAATTCTGGAATGTCTCGCCAGGGCATGGCGGGATGGTGTTGCGTCCGCACAGCCTTGCCTGGCTGCTGCGCGAGCAGGTGTCCCACCACGTCAACGGGATTTGATTGGCAGTAACCGTGGGCCCAACCCCAGCCAATCACTGCATGGATGCGCTGTTTTACCCGACTGGCTGTTTCTGCCTTGGTTAGCCAGATGGGCTTCAGCACCTCGGCAACGTCGCCTGGTTGGATCTCGTGCAGAAGTTTGCTCCCCAACTTTGGGAAGACGTACTCCTGCAAGGTGTTGATCCATTGCTGGCCATGCTTGGGGTTCTTCCAACCAGGAAGGAGGTCTCCATGGAGCGTGTGTGCGGCTTCTTTGAAGGTAGGAACCTTGGGCTTGTCTTCGATCTTTGCCTTCTCTTCGAGCGGGTCCTTGCCCTCGGCCAGTTCAATGCGCATGACGGTAGCGTGCTTGCCCACTTCCGCGATGCTGATCTCAGGGTAGGAACCCAGGCCGGCATTTCGACGTTTTCCCGACACGGGGCTGACGTATCGCAGGACCCACTTGCCGTGGCCCTTCGTGTTGGACGGGTGCAGGGCCAGACCGGTGATACCCCCATGGGGAATTGCCGTGTCCGTTGGTTTGATGTTCCGCGCTTTGGTGTCGGTAATGATGGTCATTCGGTGTGCCTGGTTGGGTATGCCATCCAGTATGCCACTGAGTATTTGCTCTCATCGATACTTCTTGGACGTCTTTGAACAAAATACTTATATAAAACAATGGATTACGGTGTCTATTTGAATCTCGCTGGAACTCATAAAACACTATTCTGGCGGACTCCGTTTCCGCCAGTAAGCAAGCAATCAAGCGCCTTTCGAGGCGCTTTTTTGTTTGTATCTACCATGCAACCTACCAAACTTTAGCTGGGTTGTTTTGGACTGTTTTGGAGCGTGGAGCTTCGGTCTTGCCGAGATATTCTTCGCGTCTGCGCTTGGCTCCTGGTTCCGTCGATGTTGGCGCCGACCGGAAACTGAGCCAGTTTTGTAGGTAGTGCCGAAGTAAAAGTGAGCCAGGTGTTCAACCTGCCCTGCTGTTTATTTAAGCAGCGGGGTTCGAGGAGTGATCACCATGGACATGATTGGCAGGATCCGACGGCTGCACGTGAGGGACAAGCTGTCGGAGCGCGAGATAGCGCGCATGACCGGGCTGTCGCGCAACACGGTGTCGAAGTGGCTGCGGGCACCGGCCCCCTCACCAGCTCAATCAGCCGATGTTGATGAGCAGTCGCTGGACATGGCCCGTGCCACGCGCGAAGAGGTCTCGCGCCCCAAGACAGAACTGATGCACATCCCCGCCTGGATAAGCTTGGGCAGATCTATGCCGGTCTCGTATCCCATGCAGTGAAGAAGGTACGCCACGTCCTCGGTGGCGACGTTGCCAGAAGCGCCGGTGGCGTAGGGGCAGCCTCCCAGTCCCGAAACGGAGCTGTCGAAGGTACGAAGTCCCAGTTCCAGAGACGCAACAATGTTGGCAATGGCCATCCCGTAGGTATCGTGGTAATGGCCGGCCAATTGAGATGCAGGAACCACACGAATGCAGGACTCCAGCATGCGGCGTGTGGTGATCGGGTTTCCACGACCAATGGTGTCTCCAAGTGAGATCTCATGACACCCCATCTCGCTCAGCAGGAGCGCCACGTCCGAGACCTTTTCTGGTGCGATGTTCCCTTCATACGGACACCCCAGGACACAAGAAACATAGCCGCGGACCCGCAGCTTGTTGTCGAGAGCAACCTCAATGACAGAGCGGAAGCGCTCCAGGCTCTCGCGTATCGAGCAGTTGATATTGCGCTGCGAAAACGTTTCCGAGGCAGCGCCAAAGACCGCCACTTCCTCACAGTCGGCCGCGATGGCTGCCTCCAGTCCTTTGAGATTGGGCGTGAGCGCGCTGTAGTGCACGCCTGCCGTGCGCGGCACCCGCTGCATGACCTCCGGGCTGCCGGCCATTTGCGGCACCCATTTCGGAGAAACGAAAGACGCCGCCTCGATGTGTTTGACACCTGCATGAACCAGCCGCTCGATCAGTCCGACCTTGGTGTCCACGCTAATGGGCTGCTTCTCGTTCTGTAGACCATCTCGGGGACCGACTTCAATAATCTTGACGGACTCGCTCATGTGGTTTGCTGGTGCTGAAGTGGCTTGATCTACAACGGACTGCAACCGGCTTGGGGCGTCGCCCCCAAAACGGGCGTTCGCCCCGCCGAGGCGCATGCGGCACTGGTCCCCGGGGTTGTCTACCTGTGCCTAAATGCGACGCTGATGCGATCACTCAATCGCTACCTTGGCAGTCTTGACGTACTCTCCCCAGCGATCGATCTCGCTGAAATAGAAGTTCTGGTACGCGCGCTGATCCATGTGCTCGACGACGAAGAACATTTTTTTGGTCTGCTCAACGATGGCGGGCTCCTTGAGAGTTGCATCGACTGCCTCGTGCACGCGCGCGATGATGTCTGCAGGTATTCCAGCCGGGCCGAAAATTCCTACCCATGGTCCCCGTTCGACATTGAGACCGATTTCCTTCAAGGTCGGAACATCCGGAAACTCCGGCAGGCGCTGGGGCATCGAGACGGCCAGCAAACGCAGCGTGCCGCTGCGGATATGAGGCTCAACGGTTGACAAGACGTTGATGGAACAGTCCACCTGTTGAGACAGTTGGGCATTCAGCAGGGGCGCTGTGCCGTTGTAGGGCACATGCAGGAGATCAACGTTCTTCGCTACCTTGAGCGCCTCCATCATGAGGTGTCCGGAAGTGGCGGTGCTCCATGAGCCGAAGCTCATCGGGGTCTTGGCGTCCTTGGCCATCTGCAGGAACTGGCTCAAGTTCTTGGCTGGGTGTGAAGCGTTCACCACCAGGGCTGCCGGGAAGAATCCCAGCGGTGCAATGGCGACGAATTCCTTCTTGGGGTCGTAAGGTGTCTTCTTCATCGCATGGGGCGCGATGGTGTGAGACTCCATGCCGCCGTAGACGAGCGTGTAGCCGTCGGCTGGACTGCGCGCTGCAGCGACGCTGCCGATCGTTCCGACGGCGCCTGGTCGGTTATCAACCACAATGGCCTGGCCGAGCCGCTTTTGAAGACTCGTTCCCATGAGACGCACGATCACATCCCCTCCACCCCCTGCGGCCCAGGGGACGATGATCTTGATAGGACGGTTGGGGAACGCAGCGCTCTGGGCGAGCGCTGGGGATGCCAGCGTTGATAACATCGTGGCGCCGAGGGAGCCGAGCACGGTGCGGCGCTTGAGTTGAGGTTGTGTCATTTCTATAGTCTCCAAGTTATTAGATGGGTGAAAGGTCTGACTGGCTTCGGGGTCGGCTGAATCAGCCACCTTGTCGGCAACGGTGGCGGTCTTATTTGCGGCGCAGTTCTTCCAGCAAGGCGAGCGCCCGGTCGGTGCGTACGTCGTGCTCAGCAGCCATGCGTTTGGCGATGGCATCAATCTCGTCGCCCGTGGCACCGGCGACCAGGGCAATGTTGCGGGCGTGCAATGCCATGTGGCCGCGCTGGATGCCTTCTGTCGCCAGGGCGCGCAGCGCCCCGAGGTTCTGGGCCAGGCCCACGGCGACAGCCACCTCACCCAGCTCCTGCGCCGACTTGACGCCCATGATCTTCAGGGACAGCTGGGCTAGCGGGTGTGTCTTGGTCGCGCCACCCACTAGGCCCACAGGCATGGGCATTTCGATGGTGCCTACCAGCGCGCCCCGGGTGTCTTTCTCCCAAGTTGTCAGCGAGGTGTAGCGGCCGTTTCGGCTGGCATAGGCATGGGCGCCAGCCTCGACCGCACGCCAGTCGTTGCCTGTGGCAACGATGACGGGATCAATGCCGTTCATGATGCCCTTGTTGTGCGTCGCTGCGCGGTACGGATCGATGGCCGCGAACGTGTAGGCATCGAGCACGCCTTCGATGATCTCTTCCCCGCTGCGCTCCTTGGTTGTGAGCGTTTCGGGCGTGAGCCGCACGCGGGCGCGCGACAGACGCAGGTCGGCCAGGTTGGACAGGATGCGCAGCCGCACGGTGCCGCCGGTGAGCTTCTCCACCAAGGGCGAAACCGACTCGGCCATGGTGTTGACGGTATTGGCACCCATCGCGTCGCGCACATCAACAATCAGATGCATAACGATCATGGGACCGCGGGCCGTGTCAGGAAACACGTGGATCTCGATGTCACGGCAGCCGCCACCCAGGCCAATGAGCACCTTGTCGCGGCTGTTGGCGACCGCGAGGATCTCGTCGCGGTGCTTCAGAAGCGCCAGGCGGGCGCCATAGGGGTCGGTGATGCCGATGACCTGTACCTGGGCACGCATCAGCGGTCCCGTGCTGGAGGTTTCGAAACCTCCACCGTCGCGAGCGAGCTTGGCCATGAACGAAGCTGCAGCAACGACTGAAGGCTCTTCGACCACCATTGGCACCAGGACATCGCGACCATTGATCTGGAAGTTGCCGCCGATGCCGAAGGGAAGTTCGAAAGTCCCGATGACGTTCTCCACCATGCCGTCAGCGCGCTCTACGGTGAGCGCACCGGGCCGGCTTATGAGGGCAACATCTCCCTCGGACAAGTTGGCAATGCGCGCGACATGCTCCAAGCGCTGCGCAGGGGTGAGAGAACGAAAATTTGGAAGTCGTGAATCGACCATTGGATGTCTGCTCAGTAGTGGATACGGTATGGGTAAACTTTAAGACCACCGTACCAAACAGAAAAGGTACAGTTTGGACAAACAGTTTCTGTTCTGGAAAAGGCCAGTGATGCGCCAGAGGTAAAAAATGACAGCCGAAGGAAGCTCCCGGATACGTCGCTCCAGACCCGCCACATTGCCGGTCTCGGTCGCAGATGCCATCGAGAGGCAGATACGCGACGGTGCCTACAAGATCGGCGACAAATTGCCTTCGCTGCGCGAGATGGCCGAACTCCACAAGTACGCCAAGAACACAGTGGTCACGGCTTTTGAACTGCTCGTCTCGCGCGGACTGATCGAGCCTCGTCGAGGTGCCGGATACTTCGTGGTCGAAAAGCCTCCGTCCAAGGCGGCCGACGACGAGGCGGGAAGCTTGGGGCGGGCAAAAGACATCGTTTGGCTGATGCGTGAGCAACTCAAGACCGAGCCTGGCGCCTTGGCAATAGCGGATGGCTTTCCGCCAGTCGAATGGCTTTCTGATGTGAGGCTGGACAAATACCACCAGAAGGTCGTGCGGACTGGACTGGGCTCTCTGTTCCGCTACGGCAGCCGCTTTGGGTACACCCCTCTGCGAGAGCATTTGGTGCGCAAACTCGCGGACTTTGGGATCGATGCCGAACCCCGGCAGATCGTTTTGACGCACGGTGCCAACGAGGCGATGGACATCGTCATTCGCTATTTCGTGCCGCCCGGTGGCAAGGTTCTGGTGGACGACCCCGGCTACTACCCTTTGTTCGGCAAGTTGAAGATGGCCAGTGCTGAGGTGCTGGGCGTGCCTCGCCTGCACGATGGGCCGGACCTGGAAGTCCTGGAGCAGTTGTTGATCACCCAGCGCCCCAGGCTCTTCTTCACGCAGTCGCTCGCGCACAACCCGACAGGTTCGGATCTGTCCGCCGCAAAAGCATTTCGCGTGCTGCAACTGGCGCAGAAATACGATTTGCTGATTGTTGAAAACGATCCGCTTGCGGACTTCAAACCGACATCGTCGCCGCGCCTGGCTTCTTTGGACCAACTTGAGCGCACCATCTACATCGGCAGCTTCTCAAAGTCGTTCTCGGCCGCGCTGCGTGTGGGATTCATTGCCTGTGGTGCAGATTTGGCCAGTGACCTTGCCGATCTGAAAGCACTGATCCACGTGAGCAGTTCTGAGTATTGCGAACGGACCGTCGATGTCATGTTGAGCGAAGGCCACTATCAACGGCATCTGACCCGGTTGCGCAGTCGGCTCGGCGAAGCGACGGAAGGTGCGCGGGCGCTGTTTGAATCTGTCGGAGCGAACATCTTCGCAAAGAACGCCCAGTCTCTCTACCTGTGGGCATCCATGCCGGGGGTGGATGATTCGATGGCCCTTGCAGACGCGCTGCTGCCACACAACGTCCGGCTGGCGCCGGGCATGATCTTCAGCGTCGATGCCTCAACGGCCTCGCCATGGTCGCGCTACAACGTGGGAGCGGTGATGGACCCGAGGTTCAGAAAAGCTCTTCAAAGCGTGTTGATGCAATTGCGGTCGCGCTAACTCACTCAATATTGACAAGCTTTCTCAGTGATTGTTGAACTCAGGGCGATGTCCTTCACGGATGCTGCGCTCGGGGCCGCTTCAGGCTGAACTGAGTCCTTCGATGTCGATCGCCTGAACGACAGCACCGCCCATCACCGGCCATCTGATGGCCCAAGCACGGCGCGACCGCTCAGCCGCCGAGCGAGTGCGTTGGCCAGCATCGATACCCAAGACTTGCCTCCCTTCGTCTCTTTATGTGTTTTACACGGAGGCTTTGACGCCTGGCACGAGCTGGAGATCAATTCCCCCCAGACCGTTCGAGGCTATCTCCGGGGTAAGAGATTCTGTCCAGCAGAATGACTCCCTCACGGCGCTTCGATGCTCAGGGAGTTGCCGCGTAGGTTAAGAACTCGGCGATCGGCGTGCGGACCTCTCGCCAGTTGCCTTGCGCACCGGCAGGTCGCGGACGTCGGGCGGCTGTCGTGAGGACGAGCCGTCGCTTCGCCCGCGAGATTGCTACGAAGAACTCTGCCCGTGCGTCTTCGGGTGCTCCGAAGTAGCACTCGGTCTCAACTGCCACAACGATCACAGAATCGAACTCGAGCCCCTTGCTCTTGTGGATCGTCATGATCCGCACTGCGCCTTGCTCGGCAAAGCGCTCGATTGCAACGCCGATACTCGGATCGATTGCCAGCAGGTCTCGAAACCTGTCTTTGACTCTTTGGAGGACAGCACGAAGGGGTGGAACGGTTGCGTAGTCCGTGGACATCGATCGAAGAGCATCAATGCCCAGGAGCTCTAAGAATGGCCTGACGAACGGCCACAGCTGGTCAGCGGTCAAGGTGCCCGGATATGCTGCAGCGAACGTTGTCCGAGCGTTCTCGATCGCGCGCTGCCATCGCTGTCGCAGGGTTGCCACGTCCTCGTCATCCTTGCACCAAGCCGTGGCGTTGTTCATGATCCGCTCGTACGCGTCCGGTTGCCGCTCCAGAGTGGTTACCGCGAGGATGTCGACGATGAACTGAGCAACCGGCTCGGACTCTAGATCGTTCGCTACCGTTTCGTCGCGTACGGGAATTCCAAGAGGCTGCAGAAGTGCGACTAGCTCCGCGGTGAAGAGCGGTGGCTTGTATCTCACCAATATGGCGACCTCAGCCGGCGGTAGGTGCTCGACGTTCACCCATTTGTTGATCAGCGTCGCGAGCGCCGTTGCCTCCTGAGCAGAATCCTGGAAGGCAAGGACGTCGCACTCCCCTCCAGCGCCAACCAGCTGCGCCGCGGGGACGGCGGCTGCTCAACGACAACCAGTTAGGTGAAGCCTTGTTCGCCCGTGTGGGCAAGGAACTGCAGGCGCGCGGCATCAGGGTCAATACCGGCACCATCGTGGACGCCACCATCATCGGCGCACCCAGCTCGACCAAGAACGCCGACAAAGCCAGAGACCCCGAGATGCACCAGACTCGCAAAGGGCAGCAGTGGTACTTCGGCATGAAGCTGCACATTGGCGTGGACAGCCAAACGGGGCTGAGCCATAGCGCGGTTGTCACTGCGGCCAACGTGCATGACAAGCACCCATTGCCTGCTTTGCTGCACGGCAATGAGCAACGGGTCTATGGCGACTCGGCCTATGCCAGCCAGAAGGCGCTGATAGCGAGCAAGGCTCCAAAGGCCAAGGACTTCACCAACCAGCGCACGCGCTGCGCAGGCGAGGTAGACGAAGTGCAACGGGCCAAGAACCGCAACAAGTCGCGGGTGCGTGCTCGGGTCGAACACGTCTTTGCGGTGGTCAAGCGGCTGTGGGGATTTACCAAGGTTCGATACCGAGGCCTGCAGAAGAACGCCACGCGTGCGTTCACTGCGCTGGCATTGGCCAACATCTACCTGTGCCGATGGCATCTGCAGGCAAAGGTGCGCCCGTAAGGGCACAGATTGGGCCTCAAGGCCCCGCAAATAGCCCAAAGGGGCGCGGCTAAAGACCGCAAAACTGTGTCATCCCTCAGCGTATGAACGATTGCGGTGACTTGTTCAGCGTTGCCCTAGATGAAGTGCTTCACCTCTTCTTCACGCCCATGTCACGCCCAGCTGATTCACTGGGCCCAGCAAAGCACTCAATCGAATGCGCCCCGGCGAACGCTTCAACACCTGCACCCATTTGTTGGGGTTTGCGTTGGCTGTTTTGGGCGTTCCACTCATGCTCGCGGCCAGCCTGCCCACTGGCAACGTGGGAAAGATCGTCGGGGGGCTGGTTTTTGCGCTGTCCTGCGTTGCACTGTATGCCGCATCCACCTTTTTCCATGGCACGCATGGGCAAGCGAAGTTGTGGTGGCAACGTGCCGACCACTGCGCTATCTACTTGCTCATCGCTGGCAGCTACACGCCCTTTGCATTGGTTACGGTGCAGGGTGTCTGGGACTGGGCCCTCCTGGCGGCAGTATGGAGCATCGCCCTGCTGGGAATAGCGCGCGAACTTGGTGCCGCTTCCCCAAAACCGCCCTTAGCGCTCTACGTTGGAATGGGTTGGATCATGGTCGTCGCTGCCGTACCGCTGCTTGCCCAGATCGACGTCTGGGGGCTACAGTGGTTGCTTACCGGCGCAGCTCTCTACACGGCTGGCACTATCTTCTACGTCAATCGCGCTGGCTATCGCCATGCACATGGAGTTTGGCACTTGTTTGTACTGGGTGGAACGGCGAGCCATTACATGGCCGTTGTCAGAGTCGTGGTCTGACCTCAGCGCTTGACGTTTTCGCGCTCACTGCGCGGATGACCGCTGTGTGGAAAAGACCGTGAATGCACTGACCTACCTGCGATGACTGCTAAGCAGTCGTCCCTCACTCCCTATCGTCAAGGCTGCCAACTTTCCCGCCCGAAAAATGGACTTGGTTCCCGGGCATTCCCCGAATGCCGAATCAGCCTCATTTGCGGCTGTTATCTGATTGCGGATGCCAACCGTCTGGGAAAAAATTAGCTGTGGGACGCGGAAGGGGAGGTTGGCGTTGGGGGCGGGGTAACGCTACGCTACAACTTGAGCCTTGACGTCATCTCTTCGGCAGCGTGGATGCAATTCGCAGGCAGTCAATGAAGACAGTTGCAGCGGGAGACAGCGCCTGAACTTCCGGGTAAATGACGGAAATCCGAATGCTGTCTAGTGCTCCCATGATTGGAAGTTTTGTCAGGCCCTGCGCTGCACCACGCAGGCCTTGTCTGCCCCCAGAAATCAGAGCAACAGCGTCAGTCCTGTAAAGCAGGGTTATCAAGGGGATCGCTGACTGACAAGTAATCACGTCTGTCGGTGGCTTCAGGCGCTTGGCGGCGAAAATTTTCCGCAACATTGGCAAGCCGTAGCCGGGCGAGATAAGCCAGGTGCAATGCTGCAGACGCGACACGGATCGAACTTGTGCCAATGGATGGCCAGTGCGTGCAACAACGGCAAGCGGTTGTTCAAACAAAAAATCGCTCACCAATCCGTCATAAGCGGTTTCTCCCCAGTCGCTGATCACTGCGAAGTCATAGCGTCCAATGCGCATCTTCGCATCAACGTCAGGTTGACTTATTTCATGCAGGTCCAACGTCACGCTGGGTCGTAGAGCCCGAAACCGCTCAAGCGCCACAGGCAAAAGTTGGGCAGAGGCCGAGCTAAAAGCGATTGAAAGACGCCCACCTGTACCGTCGCGCACTTGCAGTATCTCGTCTTTCATCCGCTGGACTTCGTTGAACAAAAGATGAGTGCGGCGTAGCAATGCTTCCCCGACATCCGTAGGGATCACGCCCTTGACATCTCGCGTGAACAAGGGCGCTCCCACACATCGCTCGAGTTCGCGCACCGCGTGCGTCACGGCGGGTTGGGTCAGATGCACACGGCGCGACGCAGCTCGAATACTTCCTGACTCCGCAACTGCTCGAAAAATCTCTAGCTGGCGAAGGTTCAGGTGCATTGATGAATTGAGCGCATCAGGCATATATCAATTCCGTTTATCACCAGCAAAAACTATCTGTCTTCTCTTCGGCTTCGTCTCTTTTTAAAGTAGCCAGATCCCTTTGCAACACAGTCAGGATCACTCAATGAGACGCACAATTTCGCTGCTACGCCGACGCTGCTTCAAGCAGCTTTTTAACAATTTCCGAGCGCTTCGCATAGCAGTTCTCTCCCTTGGTTTGGCAGCCACTTGCAGTGCTATGGCAGACAGCAAGGCTCCTGTGCGGATTCTTGTGGGTTTTCCGGTAAGTGGAGGCTTGGATGTCACTGCGCGCATTCTGGCTGAAAGCATGAGCCAAGTGCTCGAGCAGCCTTTCATGGTGGAGAACCGTCCCGGGGCAGGGGGGATGCTCGCTGCACAGGCGCTCAAGGCGGCAAAGCCCGACGGCAACACTTTGTTGATTACCAACGACCATACCGTCGCCATTCTTCCGCACACAGTGAAGAATCCTGGCTTTGAGACCGCGCGTGACTTCGCTCCTGTGGCCTTGCTGAGTGACAGGGTGGCCTTTGCATTGGCGACCAACTCTGGCACAAGAATCACTCATTTGAAAGAAATCACCGAGTGGGCTCGCCAGAACCCTGGAAAGTCAAACATTGGCATACCAGCGCCGCGCAGCATGTTTGAGTTTGCGGTTGGCCTATTGTCCAAAGAGCTGCAGTTCGATGCCGCGGCTGCGGCGTACCGTGGGGGAGCCCCAGTTGTGATGGACCTTGCCTCGGGTCAAATACCGTTCGGCATCAGTTCACCATTCGAGTTACTGCCGTTCGCTAAGAATCAAAAGGTGCGTATTTTGGCGGTGTCTGGTACGTCACGACACCGCTATCTTCCTGATGTGCCAACCTTCAGTGAACTTGGAGTCAAGGGTTTTGAAACGACCAACATTGTTGGCATATATGCGCCTGCGGGCACGCCTCCCGACCTCATTGCGCGTTACAGCAATGCGGTACGTGTTGCTCTGGCTTCAGAAAAAGTCAAGGAGCGTATGCACACGCTGGGTGCATCGCCGAACTATGGGAGTGCCGAAGCTTTGGCAAAAGGCATGCAACGGATTTCCGATACCTGGGGGCCTGTTATTCGCCAATCAGGCCACCAGCCAGAGTAATGGGCCCAAGGCTGCTAAAACCATGCATCAAATCTCTTCAGAAGCCTCGACGTCTGTTCGCCCGTTTTTCTCAACCAGCTATACAGAGGCGCGTGCTAAGTTCATCGCTGCGAGTGCAAAAGTCAGTGCTGTTGTCGAACACCATGTACTCCCCATCCACTTTGGAGCGCAGGGGGAGACCCTGTCAACCAATGTCGCTCTTGTGGGGCCGACCAATGCCAAGTCACTCCTCATCTTGAGTTCGGGTGTCCATGGCCCCGAAGGACTGTGCGGATCGGGGTGCCAAATCAGTTTGCTGCATGACGACGCACTGCTGCGATTGGCTGAGGAGCGTGAGGTTGCGCTCTTGCTGATACACGCAGTCAACCCATACGGTTTTTCGCACATCCGCCGCACCAATGAAGACAACGTTGATTTGAATCGCAACTTCATTGACTTCTCAAATCCAACACGCAATTCAGCCTACGCGAAATTGCATGACTTATTGATCCCTGCTCAGTGGCCTCCGTCGGAGGACAACATACGAGCAATGGCAACTTACAGAGCCACCCATGGGGAGATTGGGTTCCGTGATGCACTGACGACGGGGCAGTCTGAAGTACCCGGCGGGCTTTTTTATGCTGGCGTATCTCCCAGCTGGAGCAATTGGACACTGCGGCGAATACTTCGGACTCACGGCGCACGGCGCGAGCGCATCGCCTGGATTGACATACACACAGGGCTTGGCCGCTTTGGTCATGGCGAGAAAATTCATGCTGGCCGTACGGGGGCGCTAGACAACCTACGCGCGACACGTACTGTTTGGGGTGCGGATGTGGTGGCAGCTTGGCGAGGTGAGTCTGCCTCAAGGCAGGTTCTTGGCCAGGCGACAGCTGCCATGTTTGAGGAGTGTCCACAAGCAGAACACCTGGCTATCGCACTTGAGTACGGCACAAAACAAGGTTCAGCACTAGACGCGTTGCGCGCTGAGAGCTGGCTTCAACGTTATCCCCGCGCAGCAAGTGCTGCACAAAAAAACCGCATTAAGAAGGATCTACTTGATGCCTTTTATGTCGATCACGACGAGTGGCGTGGCATGGTGGTGGGCCAATGTCGCACGGCGATTCTGCAAGGGTGTCTTGCACTGGGCTATTAGAAGCTCCTCACGGTAAATCGCTGGCCGCGTGGAGCGGCCAGCGTTGTGCCGATCAGCAACCCTAAGCCCTCTGATCGATGGAGACTAAAACATGATTCAACCCAATTTTTCCTCGGGCAGTCCAGTCCAATTTCTATCTAACTTGATTCGAGAACATGCTGAGTTGCTGCAGGATCAGCCCGCGCTACGCGATGATGCGCAAGTACTGAGCTATCTGCAACTGGACCGGGCAATGGACAGGATCGCTGCAACTATCCAGCAAGCAGGCTTGAGGCGCGGCGAAGTCATCGCGATTTGTGCGATGAACTCAGTGCGTTATGCCTGCATTTTCCTTGGTGCGTTGCGAGCGGGTCTCGTCGTAGCACCGTTGGCTCCTTCCTCGTCGCCAGATAGCCTCGTGAGCATGTTGCGAGATGCGCAAGTTCGTCTTCTTTTTTGGGATAGCGCAGCCCCAGAGATTGAAGAGTTCGCCGGGATTCAACGGATTTCGCTGGATGGCGATACGGATGGAATTCCGTTCGACGAGTGGCTTTGTCCTGAAGGTACTCAGCCGCAGTCAGTAGATATAGAGCCTGATGCCGCCTTCAACATCATTTATTCATCCGGAACTACGGGAGTTCCAAAAGGAATTGTGCAGTCCCACGCGATGCGATGGGCGCATATCTGTCGCGGAGCGAAGTACGAATACGGGCCAGCAGCGACTACGTTGTTGGCTACACCCTTGTACTCCAATACAACCCTCGTGGTGTTCTTCCCAACCCTTGCTCTTGGCGGATGTGTGGTGTTGATGACCAAGTTTGATGCGGCACAGTATCTCGTGTTGGCGGAGAGGTATCGAGTTACACACGCCATGCTAGTACCCGTGCAGTACCAAAGGATCCTCTCCGTGCCCAGTTTCGAGCACCATGATTTATCGTCGTTCCGCTTCAAGTTTTGCACAAGTGCGCCATTTGGCGCAGCGTTGAAGTCCAATGTGCTTCGGCGTTGGCCGGGTAACCTGGTTGAGTTCTATGGCATGACGGAAGGAGGTGGAACGTGCATTCTTGATATGCGTTTGCATCCAGATAAATTGCATACCGTAGGAAAGCCCGCCGATGGGCACGATATCCGATTGATTGACGAGCACGAAAATGAAGTAGTCCCCGGGGAGTCGGGGGAAGTGGTCGGAAATTCGCCCGGAATGATGACGGGGTACTTCAAAAAGCCAGAACTGACAAAAGAAGCTGAGTGGCTGGATGCGCAAGGCAAGCGCTTTATTCGAACAGGCGATGTAGGGCGTTTTGACTCCGATGGCTTTCTGGTCCTCATCGATCGGCGTAAGGACATGATCATCAGTGGAGGCTTCAATATCTACCCCAGCGATCTTGAGTCGTTGTTGCGAGGGCATCCTGCAGTTTCAGAAGTCGCAGTTGTAGGCGTTGATTCCATGCAGTGGGGCGAGACACCCGTGGCGTTTGTTGTGCTTCGAGCAGGGCAATCTGTGCTGTCGTTTGATCTGAAAATCTGGTGCAACCAGCGAGTTGGCAAGACTCAGCGCTTGTCTGATTTGTGCTTTGTCGATGAGCTACCGCGAAGCTCGATAGGAAAAATCTTGAAGCGAGAACTGCGCGACGCTTACAGAAATAGGTCGCTGATTTCGACGCGAACATGAGTCGGGAAGGTCGTGCAGTACACCTAGGATGCACAGGTGTGATTGAATCCTAGTCAGGCGCACGGCGCTCGTGCGGTTGTTTATGGCATTCCACCGCGCTTGTACGCCACTTGTCCTCCCATGTTTTCTCGCCGTATTGCACTTCGCAGTTTTCTGACCTTTGCGTTGCTGGCAGTGCTGTTGCCCTGTTGGTGCCGATGCAAACCTGACCAGCTAAACGGCAAAGTGCCAATCCAATATTGACCAGGGTGTTCCACTGACCTGCTGAGAATTTCAGCAGGGATTCAAGGTGATCACCATGGACATGATTGGCAAGGTCAGGCGCATGAGGCT
>NZ_JAPCKI010000028.1 GCF_028680575.1 Acidovorax benzenivorans
ACGCGCTGGTGGACGCCATGGCCGCCGAGGTCAAGGCCTTTGCCGACCAGGTGGCCAAGGAACACGGCGTACAAGTGCACATCGAGATGGTGTCCAGCTACCCCGCACAGCTCTTCCAGCCCGAATGCGTAGAGGCCGTGGGCCGCGCAGCTGCCAAGCTCGGTTACAGCCACATGCCCGCAGTCTCCGGCGCGGGGCACGATGCGGTGTACATGGCCAAGCTGGCGCCCAGCGGCATGATCTTCATCCCCTGCAAGGACGGCATCAGCCACAACGAGATCGAGGATGCCAAGCCTGAGCACATCGAGGCGGGGTGCAATGTGCTGTTGCATGCCATGCTGGAGCGGGCGGGCACGTGATGCTCTGTAATTGATAGCTGGCAGCGCTTGATGGATGGGCGCTAGAGCCTGTTTTTTCTTGAATTCTGGCACTGCGCGTGCGGATGGCGCAGGTGGCGTCTTTCAGGGCGGGCCAGGGCTGGTGTGTTGGTGCATTGGTCCACTGGTGGTGATGGATTTTTGACACAAATCTGTCGCAAGGCCTGTAACAGCAGACGGCCAGTTCCTCCGGGGAGGGGTCTGCGGTGTATCGTTTGGTAACTAACTTACCAAGCATTGCAGGCTCCGTCATGAAACTCAAAACCCGCATCCTGTGGCTGTGCGCCGCCACGCTCCTGGGCCTGGTCGTGCTGTCGGCCATGGCGCTGACCACGCTCTACCAGTCGATGATGAAAGAGCGCACGGCGCAGCTCTCCAACCTGGTGGTGCTGGCCCACGCGGCCGCCCAGAAGGCGCACGAAAAAGAAAAGAGCGGCGCACTCTCGCGCGAAGACGCCATCAAGGAGGCCACCCAGACCATCGGCAGCTTTGTGGACAAGGACAAATACTTTTTTGTGCGCGGCTACAGCAACGATGTGAACTACGTGCACCCCAACCCCAAGCGCATCGGTATCGTCGATGAAAAGGGCGGCAAGGAGGCAGGCGTGCGCTACCGCGCGGCACTGCAAGGCGTCACCATCGGAACCGTCACCGCCCCCGGCACACGCCCCGGCGCCAAGGAGCCGGTGGACAAGCTCTACGCCATCATCAAGTTCGAGCCCTGGGACTGGATCATCGGCTTTGGCGACTATGTGGACGATATCCAGACCGCGTTCTGGCGCAACACGGCCATCTTGCTGTCCATCGGCGCGGCGCTGATGTTCATCGTGGCGCTGATGGCCTGGCAGATGTTGCGCACGCTGGTGCACCAACTGGGGGGCGAGCCGCAGTACGCCGCCGACGTGGTCACGCAGATCGCCGAGGGCAACCTGGCCGTAGAGGTGAACACGCTACCCGGCGACACCACCAGCATCCTGCACGCCATCCGTGCCATGCGGGACAACCTTTCGCATTTGGTGACGCAAGTGCGCGACAGCACCGATTCCATCACCACGGCCTCTTCAGAAATTGCAGCGGGCAACGGCGACCTGTCTGCCCGCACCGAATCGCAGGCCAGCGCACTGCAGGAGACTGCGGCGTCGATGGAGCAGCTCACCTCCACCGTGCAGCAAAACGCCGCCAATGCGCGCCGTGCCGACGAGCTGGCGCGTGCTGCCTCTGACATGGCGGTGCGCGGGGGCGAGGTGGTGCACGAAGTGGTCGGCACCATGAGTTCCATCAACCAGTCCTCGCGCAAGATCGTGGACATCATCAGCGTCATCGACGGCATCGCCTTCCAGACCAACATCCTGGCGCTGAACGCCGCCGTGGAAGCCGCCCGCGCGGGCGAGCAGGGCCGTGGCTTTGCCGTGGTGGCCAGCGAAGTGCGTGGCCTGGCCCAGCGCAGCGCCGCAGCAGCCAAAGAAATCAAGGCACTCATCGACGACTCCGTGGCCAAGGTGGGTGTGGGCGCGGAGTTGGTGGAGCGCGCGGGCAGCACCATGGGCGAAGTGGTGAACGGCGTGAAGAGCGTGACGGCCATGGTGGCCGAGATCAGCGCCGCCAGCGGCGAGCAAAGTGCGGGCATTGCCCAGGTCAACCAGGCCATCTCTCAGATGGACCAGAGCACGCAGCAGAACGCGGCGCTGGTCGAAGAAGCCCTGGCCGCAGCGCAATCGCTCAGCCAGCAGGCGGTAACCCTGTCGCAGACGGTGGGGAAGTTCCGCGTCGCTTGAACTCAGGGCAGGGCGTTTGCGAAGGCAGGGTTCGCCCTGCCTTTTTTTGTTCCCTAGTGGTGGGGCGTAATCGAACCGGTCAACCCCAGGAAGTGATCCAGCATGTGGAAGTGGTCTTCAAAGAACTCCTCTTCCAGGCCTGCGAGCTGGTCAATCCGCGTCCACTGCACCAGTGCTGCATCGTCATCGGCCAGCACCGCTGGCAAGGGGGCATCCTCCAGGTCGAAGTAGTGCGCATGCGTGATCGTGCGCCCGCGCTGGCTGCGGTCGGGGTGGTCGAAGACCGCCACGGACTGCAGCGCGGCGCGCATGGAGGCCTCGGGCAGGTTGCAATGGGTTTCTTCCTCCAGCTCGCGCAGGCAGGACTGCCACACCGTCTCGCGCTGCTCGATAAAGCCGCCGGGCACGGCCAGCTGGCCCTTGCCGGGCGCGTGGGCGCGGCGGATCAGCAGCACTTGGTCCTGGCAGCGCAGTACGGCGTCCACCGTCACGAACACGGGCGGGTAGGGGGCTTTGGCCCATGCTTCGCGGTAGCCGCGTAGCATGCGCCACTCTTCCTGCAGCGCGGGGTAGTGCGGGGTTTGTGCAAAGCGTTCCAGTGTGGCGATAGTGCTCTCAGGGATCTCCTCAGCCAGCGGCGCCACGGCGGCACGCGCGGTGGCGGGCGTGGCGCCAAAGTACGCGTCGCGGATGGCGGTGGCGTCGATGCGGCCCTGGCGTTCTACGTGGATGAGCTGCCAGCCAGGAAAGGCGCTGAGGTAGCCACTGGTCGCATCCTTGAAGTGGCCCACCAGGCCGATGCTTGCGCCTGGTGTGGTCATGCGCGCCACGCCCTGGCGCACGGCCTGCACCCACACGGCCTCGTTGTAGTAGTCGCGCATGGGCAGCATCTGCACGCGGGCGCTGTCTGCAGGAGCCAGGGCTGCGCGCAGCATGGCCTCGCGCTCTTGCCAGGTGAAGGGGTTCTTGGGCGAGCGCGCCTGCCACGCCGAGCCGATCACCACGATGACCTGCGGGGCGCTGTCCAGCGCACGTTGCAGCAGCGCCATGTGGCCGCTGTGGACGGGCTCAAAGCGTCCGATGTAGATGGCGATATCGACCATGTGTCTCCGGCGGGTGGTGCGCATCGGGGCCTTTCGATTCGCTGGCGTTGGGGTCGCCAGGGTTCTTGCGGTGGCCGTGGCTTGCCTGGGTCTGATCTGGGCGCTGAAGCGGACAGAGAGCAGGTCTTTTAGGCTTTTTGGCTGGATGCGCAGGATTTATATGTGCTGGCAGCTATCTTTTTTGTAGTGATTTTACTGCCAGTCGGGGCGTGGGTGGTCGGATGGCCGTGGCAGGGCACCCAGGCGGCTGCGGGTGGAGCGCGTTGCAACCGCCCCTGCTATTGCCTCTGAAGTCGCTATTGTGTGGCCCGGCCGTTCATGCCGCGCACAGCGCGGGGGCTGTAGAACGGCGTGGCAAAAAAGAGGTGGACCGGTTCACGCAAACGTGGCGACAATGCGCCGCTTGCAGGCTGAGCCCAGTGGTTTTCAGCGGGGCCCAGTCGCCTCGGAGGCTGTGGACCTGTGAGTCGGCGTGCAAGGCCCACTTGTGTGAACCGGGGGATTGCGTCTGCTGTGGCGTGTCCGCACCGCCAATAACAGGCCCCGTTGTGTGCGGGCCACCGAGGGAGATCCATGTCGTTGCGGCTCAAATTCAATCTGGTGCTGGCGGGCGTGCTGCTGCTGGCCGTACTGGGCGCGGGCGCCTATGTGCACCGCTTTCTTCAGCAGTCGGCCATCGAGGAGGTGCAGCACAACTCGCAGATCATGATGCACGCCGCCATGGCCATCCGCGACTACACCACCGAGCTGGTCAAGCCCCACCTGGACGTGACGCTGGCCGAAAAATTCCTACCGCAAACCGTTCCCGCCTACGCAGCCACCGAGACGCTGCGCCGCTTGCAGAACCGGTTTCCGGGCTATGAGTACAAGGAGGCGGTGCTCAACCCCACCAACCTGCGCGACCGCGCCAACGAGTGGGAGGAGCGCATCATCAGCGACTTCCGTGAAGGCCGCGCCGAACTCAAGAAGGAGGTCACCGGCGAGGTGGGCGAGGGCATGCACCGTGCCCTGTATGTGGCTCGCCCCATCACCATCAAGCAGCCGCAGTGCATGGCTTGCCACAGCACACCGGCCGTGGCTCCACCCACCATGCTCAAGGTCTATGGCGACAAGAACGGCTTTGGCTGGGGCATGAACGAGACGGTGGGCATCCAGGTGGTGAAGGTGCCGATGTACTTCCCGCTGAAGAAGGCGCGTCAGACCTTCAATACGGTGATGGCGGCGCTGGTGGGCAGCTTTGTGCTGCTGTTCGTGGGCCTCAACCTGTCGCTGTCGTCGCTGGTGATCGAGCCCATGGCGCGGCTCAACCGCAAGCTCGAAGATCTGGCCACCAAGGACTTCTTGACGGACCTGGTCAACCGCCGCCGCTTCTTTGAGAGGCTGGAGACCGAGATGGCTGACACCCGCATCAAGAAGGGCAGCCTGTCGGTGGTGATGTTTGACATCGACTTTTTCAAACGCATCAACGATACCTTTGGGCATGACTCGGGGGATGTGGTGCTCAAGAGCACGGCGCTGCGCGTGCGCGAACTGCTGCGGTCGTCCGACTGTGCTGCGCGCTTCGGGGGAGAGGAGTTCATCATCCTGCTCAAGGAGACCCCGGTAGACGCCGCCATGGCGATGGCCGAGGCGGTGCGCGCACGCATTGCAGGCGTGCCTTTCGACGCGGTGGGCCATGTCAGCGCCAGTTTTGGCGTGGCCACCTGGGACCACAAGGAAGACAGCCACGCCCTGATCAAGCGCGCGGACACGGCGCTGTACAAGGCCAAGTCCAGTGGCCGTAATTGCGTGGTGCAGGCCGAAGAGGCGGTCTGAGTTTTCGAAAAAACCTTCAGGCTGGGGTCGCCTTGGCGTCCTCGTAGTCTGCCCGGTAGCTCGCCGCCAGCGCGGTTTTCTGCTTCTCCGTCAGCAGCTTGCCGGCCATCTGGAAGAAGCGGTGTTCCTCTTCCTTCAGGTGATGCGCCACCTTGTCGGCCAGCTTCTTGGCCAGGGGCAACCAGGCGGAGCTTGACGGCTCGGTCTCTTCCAGTGACTCCACCAGTTCGTCGATCTGGTGGTGCTCTGAAATGGCGTGGCGCGATAGGTCGATGCCCGCGTCGTGCGCCATCAGCGGCACATAAAAGTGACGGTCCTCGGCCATGGCATGGGCGGCCAGCTCGGTCTTGAGTTCGTCAAACAACTCGCGCCGTTCGAGGGTGTCTCCGCTGGTGTCGGTGAGTGCTGAGTACAGCGCGCGCTGGCGTTCATGGCTCTCGCGCAAGGCTTCAAAGATGTTGGTGGTGTCGGTCATGGTGTGGCTGTGAGGGAGTTTGGGGCTGTGACAAAGGTGTGGTGGACTACTTGAGCACCTTGCGCGCGGCACCCACACCAATGGCGGCCAGCACCACAAACACCACGGCAATCACCAGGAACAGCACAAACAGCACCTTGGCGATGCCCGCTGCGCCCGCAGCGATACCGCTGAACCCCAGGGCCCCGGCCACCAGGGAGGTCAGGGCAAAAACGATGGCGTACTTCAGCATGGTGCTCGCTCCTTGCAATGCATGTTCAGGCAGCGCGGGGCTGCGAAAGGGTGTGCAGGAACGATACCGGCGGGCGGTGGGGGTGCGCCGTCAGCGCAGGCGGGCGGCGGGTGTAGGAGAGTGCCGCTGGCGGGCTGCGGTGAAGCGCCAAAAGAAAAGCCGCAACGCGGGGCGTTGCGGCTTGGGAGGTGGGGCGGCTCTGGCGGTCTTTTGGCCTGCGCTCACATCCCTGTGCGATATGAGCCTTGTCCGTACCTTGGTCTTCGTTCACATCGCTGGCGCGATATGAACTGCGCCCGAAGACCGAAAACCGCGCTGGTGCGCGGCGGGCTTACAGCCCGGCTGCTGCCCGCAGGGCCGCAGCTTTATCGGTCTTCTCCCAGCTGAACTCGGGCTCTTCGCGGCCGAAGTGGCCGTAGGCAGCCGTCTTTTCGTAGATTGGGCGCAGAAGGTCCAGCATTTGGATGATGCCCTTGGGGCGCAGGTCGAAATGCTCACGCACCAGTGCGGCCAGGCGCTCGTCCGACACCACGCCCGTGCCTTCGGTGTACACCGTGATGTTCATGGGCTCGGCCACACCGATGGCATATGCCACCTGGATCTGGCACTGGCGCGCCAGGCCTGCGGCCACGATGTTCTTGGCCACGTAGCGCGCGGCGTAGGCGGCCGAGCGATCCACCTTTGTTGGGTCCTTGCCGCTGAAGGCACCGCCGCCATGGGGGCAGGCACCGCCGTAGGTGTCCACGATGATCTTGCGGCCGGTCAGGCCACAGTCGCCTTGCGGGCCGCCGATGACGAAACGGCCGGTGGGGTTGATCAGGTAGCGCGTGTCCTGCAGCCATTCTTTGGGCAGCACGGGCTTGATGATCTCTTCGATGATGGCTTCGGTGAACGAGGCCTTCATCTTGGTTTGTGTTTCGCTCTGGTCGGGGTGGTGCTGGGTGGACAGCACCACGGTGTCGATGCTGTGGGGCTTGCCGTCCACATAGCGCATCGTCACTTGCGACTTGGCGTCAGGGCGCAGGAAGGGCAGGCGGCCATCCTTGCGCAGCTGGGCTTGGCGCTCCACCAGGCGGTGTGCGTAATAGATGGGCGCGGGCATCAGCTCGGGCGTTTCGTCGCAGGCGTAGCCAAACATCAGGCCCTGGTCACCGGCGCCGGTGTTCAGGTGGTCGTCGCTCGCGTGGTCCACGCCCTGGGCGATGTCGTTGGACTGCTTGTCGTAGGCCACCAGCACGGCGCAGCCCTTGTAGTCGATGCCGTAGTCGGTGTTGTCGTAGCCGATGCGCTTGATGGTGTCGCGCGCCACTTGGATGTAGTCCACGTGGGCGTTGGTGGTGATCTCGCCCGCCAGCACCACGAGACCGGTGTTGGTCAGCGTTTCAGCGGCGACGCGGCTACGGGGGTCTTGTTTGAAGATCGCATCGAGAATCGCGTCCGAGATCTGGTCGGCTACCTTGTCGGGGTGGCCTTCGGAGACGGATTCCGAGGTAAAGAGAAAGTCGTTCGCCATTTGAATAAACTCCTGTGTTCCGGCATTTGGGGCGTTGCCCTCACCCCGAAGGAGCTTTGGCGAACGCTTTAGCAGATTTTTTTAACGTCGCCCTGCAAGTTGCTCATTTAACTCAGCGACCCCACCATTTTAATGCCAGTCGTCTTCCGATTCTTTTCCGTATTTCCACTGTGGTTGCTGCACATCATGGGAGCTGCCATGGGCTGGGTGGCGTTTGTTGCATCGCCCACGTACCAGCGCCGGTTTCTCGCGAACTCGGCGCTGGCGGGGTATGCGTTTGGTGATGTGCATGCTGCCGTGGCTCACGCCGGCCGCATGGTGGCCGAGCTGCCGCGCCTGTGGCTGGGCGCCGCCATGCCCTGCGCGCTCACCGGCGAAATCTGTGTGGAACAGGCCTACGCCGCAGGCCGCGGCATCGTGTTTCTCACCCCGCACCAGGGGTGTTTTGAGCTTTCGGCCCAGGCGGCAGCGCGGCGCTGGAGCGCGGAGCGCGGCCCCATCACTGTGCTGTACCGCCCGGCGCGCCAGGCCTGGCTGGCCAAGGTGATGGAGACCGCACGCAACCGGCCCGGCATGCTGGCTGTGCCCACCACCTTGGCGGGCGTGCGCCAGATGATCAAGGCCCTGCGCCGGGGCGAGGCCGTGGGCCTGCTGCCTGACCAGGTGCCGCCCGAAGGGCAGGGCCAATGGTCGCCCTTTTTTGGCCGCGACGCCTACACCATGACCCTGGCCGTGCGGCTGGCGCAGCAGACGGGCGCTGCCGTTGTGCTGGTGCGCTGCGAGCGGCTGTCCTGGGGCCGTGGTTTTGTCACCCATTTCGAGCCGCTGGCGCAACCGCTGTCGGAGCAGATGGACGTTGCCGTTGCGCAGATCAACCAGGCCATGGAACACCTCATCCGCCAGTGCCCCGAACAGTACCTTTGGGGCTATGCCCGCTACAAGCAGCCGCGTGCCGAGGCCGCTCCCGCAGCGGGGGGCGCAGCATGACGGGGCGGCTGGGCGTGTGGTTCATGCGGGTGCTGGCGTTGCTGCCGCTGCCCGTATTGCGCGGTCTGGGCTGGCTGCTGGGGCAGGTGGCGTTTGTGCTGGTGGCGCCCCGACGCAAGGTGGCGCTGCGTAACCTGGCGCTGTGTTTCCCCGACTGGACAGAGGCGCGCCGCCGCGCCGTGGCACGCGCCAGTTTTGTGGTGTTCTGCCAGACCTGGCTGGACCGCAGCTGGCTTTGGGCCGCGCCGCGCGCGGTGGTGGAGCAGCGCGTGCGCCTGGCTGGCGCCGTGCACGAGCTCGACGGCGATACGCCCACCATCCTGTTTGCGCCGCATTTCTACGGCATGGACGCGGGTGGCCTGGCCTTGCCGCTGCGCAGTGGCCGTGCGTTCACTTCCATCTTTGCCACCCACCCCGATCCGGCGGTGGACGCCTGGTTCATGGCTGGGCGCCAGCGTTTTGGTGACGTGCGCATGCTCAACCGCTCGGATGGCGTCAAGCCCATCATCGCCAACCTGCGCAAGGGGGGGCTTCTGTACCTGCTGCCCGACATGGACTACGGCCGCAATGATTCGGTGTTTGTGCCGTTCTACGGTGTGACGGCCGCCACCATTCCGTCACTGTCGCGGTTTGCACGCCTGGGCCGCGCCAAGGTGGTGGGCGTGTATTCGCGCATGACACCCACGGGCTACGTGGCCGAGGTCTCACCGGCTTGGACCAACTACCCCACCGACGATGCCGAGGCCGACACGGCCCGCATGAACCTTGAGCTGCAGGCCGTGATCGACACCATGCCCGAGCAGTATTACTGGGTGCACAAGCGCTTCAAGACCCGCCCGGAGGGGGCGCCTTCGGTGTATTTCTGAAAATTTCAGTCAAATCAGCCTCTGGTGCTTATCCATAAAGCGCAGACAGCTATTGTTTAGATAGCAAAAAACGCTGCAGCTCCATGGCCACACGTTCGGGGTGCTCGTGCACGACCCAGTGGGATGCCTGTTCCACCTGCTGCACCTGCAGCCGAGGGATCCAGCCTGGCAGGCCGTCCAGCAGGCCGGGCAGCAAGGCAGGGTCGTCCATGCCCCACAGCACCAGTGTGGGCACATCCACCGTCAACATCGATTCGGGCAGGGTAATGGCCTGGGCGCCGAGGTCACCCTCGCGCGGCGGGCGGATGGGGCTGGCGCGGTAGTAGTTGCAAGCGCCCTGCAAGCCCTGTTGCCATAGGGTGCGGTACTGGGCGCGCACCTTGTCGGTCAGCCATGTAGGGGCGCTGCCATCCGGGGTGTTGAAAAAGGCAAACAGGCGGCGGAAGTCGTCTTCGGCCAGCAGGGCCTCGGCGTCGGGCCTGCACAAAAAATGCATGTACTGGCTGCCCGCCTGCTGGGCTGCGTTGTGCGACAGCTCGCGCACAAACGCGCCAGGGTGGGGCGAGTTGATGATGGCCAGCCGCTTCATCAGCTGCGGCTGCTGGTTGGCCAGGTTCCACGCCACGGCGCCGCCCCAGTCATGCGCCACCAGGCATTCCAACGCGCTGCCGGGGCATTCGTGGGCAATCAGCGCCACCAGGTCTTGTACCAGGTGCTTGGCGCGGTACGCGTCCACCGCCTGGGGGCTGCTGGATGGGCCAAACCCGCGCAGGTACGGCGCCACGCATCGGAAGCCGCCGTTCTCGGGGCGGGCAAAGTGCAGCAGCAGTTCGTCCCAGATGAAGGCCCCCTCGGGGAACCCGTGCAGAAACAACAGCACCGGGCGTCCGGGCACGCCGCTCACGCGGCAATGCAGGGTGATTCCGTGGGGAAGGTCAACAGGGCAATCTTGGATCATGGCACTATGCATTTTGTAGCGGCCAGCGCATGACAAGATTGCGCTTGCGGCTAGTTGGACTCGGAGTCGCCGGTGGGCTGGGGCTGGGCGGGGTGGCTGCCGTCGGTCGCATCGGCTGGGCGCTCCTCGGCGACGGGTTTCACCGGGTGCGCCCACTGCCACAGCAGCTGGGCCACGTCATCCACCCCTTGCTTTTTGAGGGCCGAGAACATCTTCACCTCGCCGCCGCCGGCGTGCAGTCGCGTGATCGACAGCACCTTGGCCTGTTCGGCGCGCGTGAGCTTGTCGGCCTTGGTCAGCACAATGAGGAACTTGAGTCC
The DNA here is from genome assembly GCF_028680575.1 of Acidovorax benzenivorans. Taxonomy (GTDB): domain Bacteria; phylum Pseudomonadota; class Gammaproteobacteria; order Burkholderiales; family Burkholderiaceae_C; genus Acidovorax; species Acidovorax benzenivorans. Next base: position 10,422 of record NZ_JAPCKI010000028.1, read on the forward strand.
TTCTTCCACGCGCGGGCGCACCACTTCCAGCAGCGCCTCGTCCAGCTCGGTCAGCCCCAGGCGCGGGTCACACAGCAGCACGATGCCCGTGAGGCCGGGACGGCTGACCAGGTAGTTCACCATCACCTGCTGCCAGCGCACCTTGTCCGAGCGCGATACTGCGGCATAGCCGTACCCAGGCAGGTCGGCCAGCACGGCGTCCATCACACCCTGTTTGCCCAGTGAGAACAGATTGATGTGCTGGGTGCGCCCCGGTTTTTTGGAGGCAAACGCCAGCTGCTTTTGCTGCGTGAGCGTGTTGATGCAGGTGGATTTGCCTGCGTTGGAGCGGCCCACAAAGGCGATTTCGGGCACATCGATGGGCGGCAGGTGGTGCAGCTGCGCCGCCGTGGTTAAGAACTTGGCGGTGTGCATCCAGCCCATGGCGATTTTGGCGTCAGGTGCGGGCGGGAGAGAGCCAGCAACTGGCGCGGAGGGGGGTGTCGTCATGGGGAGTTGGGAGAGAAAGAACCATCATTGTAGAATCGCGAGGTTTTGCGCACATAAACACACACCCTCGATATGAAGTTGCTCGCCTCATTGCTGACGGCTGCCGCACTGGCAGCACCTGTTTTTTCGGCCTTTGCAGCGGGTGATGCACCCAAAGCGGCCAAGCCGGATCTCGTCAAGGGCGAGGCCAGCTTCACTGCGGTGTGTGCGGCCTGCCACGGCGCAGACGGCAACTCCGCCATTGCTGCCAACCCCAAGCTGTCGCAGCAGCACCCCGAATACCTGGTCAAGCAGCTGCAGGAATTCAAGTCCGGCAAGCGCAACAACGCCATCATGAAGGGCTTTGCCACCGCCCTGTCGGATGACGACATGCGCAACATCGCCTATTGGGTCACGTCCAAGCCTGCCAAGGCGGGCTTTGCCAAGGACAAGGACCTGGTCGCCATGGGCGAGCGCATCTACCGCGGTGGCATTGCCGACCGGCAGATCGCCGCTTGTGCTGGCTGCCACAGCCCCAACGGTGCTGGCATCCCTGCGCAATACCCCCGCCTGTCGGGCCAACATGCCGACTACACCGTGTCGCAGCTGAACATGTTCCGCGACGGCTCGCGCGCCAACAGCATCCAGATGACCCAGGTGGCTGCCAAGCTCAACGACAAGGAAATCAAGGCCGTGGCGGATTACATCGCCGGCCTGCGTTGATTGATTCTTGTCAAAGCCCGGCCTGATTGACCGGGCCGCACGGAACCTACCGCCAATAACAACCCCAAAAAGGGCGGGTCCATCGCAGCGATGGCCCCGCCCTTTTTCTTTCGCGCTTCGCAGACACCGCTCCCACCCATGTCCGACAACACCCAGGGCCTTCGCATGAAGTCCGGCTCCCAGGCCCTGCGCGCCGGGGTCGAACTGCTGTCTTCGATGCGGTTCGCCATCTCTTTACTGACGGTGATCTGTATCGCCTCGGTGATCGGGACGGTGCTCAAGCAGCACGAACCGGCAGCCAACTATGTCAACCAGTTCGGGCCGTTCTGGGCCGAGCTGTTCGGCGCCATCCAGCTCAACGCGGTGTACAGCGCCTGGTGGTTCCTGCTGATCCTGGCGTTTCTGGTGATCAGCACCTCGCTGTGTATTGCCCGCAACACGCCCAAGATCCTGGTGGACCTCAAGGCCTACAAGGAAAACATCCGCGAGCAAAGCCTCAAGGCGTTTCACCACAAAGCGCAGGCCAATCTGTCGGGATCGGCCGAGGCCGAGGCCCGCCGCGTTGGCACACTGTTGGCCGGTGGCGGCTGGAAGGTGCGCCTGCAGCAGCGCGACACGGCCGCAGGGCCAGGCACCGGCTGGATGGTGGCGGCCAAGGCGGGCGCCGCCAACAAGATCGGCTATATCGCCGCGCACAGCGCCATCGTGCTGGTGTGTGTGGGCGGGCTGCTGGACGGCGACCTCATCGTGCGCGCGCAGATGCTGCTGGGCGGCAAGTCGGTCTATAGCGGTGGCGGGCTGATCGCTGACGTGAAGCCTGAGCACCGCTTGTCTGAGCGCAACCCCACCTTCCGGGGCAACCTGCTGGTGGCCGAGGGCACGCAGTCGAGCACCGCGATCCTGAGCCAGTCCGACGGGGTGTTGTTGCAGGATCTGCCGTTTGCGATCGAGCTCAAGAAGTTCATCGTGGAGCACTACTCCACCGGCATGCCCAAGCTGTTCGCCAGCGAGATCATCATCCACGACAAGGCCACCGGCGAGAAGACGCCCGCCCGCGTCGAGGTGAACCACCCGGCCAGCTACAAGGGCATCGAGATCTACCAGTCGAGTTTTGATGACGGCGGCTCGCACCTCAAACTGCGTGCCGTGCCCATGGTGGCGGGTGCCAAGGCTTTTGACGTGGAGGGTGTGGTCGGCAACTCCACCCAGCTCACCAACAAGGGCGGTGGCTCTGGCAGTGACACGCTGACGCTGGAATTCACGGCGCTGCGCACCATCAACGTCGAGAATTTTGGTGGCGCTGGCCTCGGCGGCAGCGGCGCGGACGTGCGCAAGGTGGACCTTCGCGAGTCGGTGGAATCGCGTTTGGGCGCTGCCAACAAGACCGTCACCAAGAAGGAGCTGCGCAACGTGGGCCCGAGCGTGAGCTACAAGCTGCGCGACGCGTCCGGTCAGGCCCGCGAGTTCCACAACTACATGCTGCCGGTGGACACGGGCGATGGCGTGCCCGTGTTCCTGCTCGGTGTGCGCGAGTCTCCGGCCGAGCCCTTCCGTTACCTGCGTGTGCCGGCAGACGACAAGGGCGGCGTCGATGGTTTCATGCGCATGAAGGCCGCGCTGGCCGATCCCCAGGCCCGGGAGCAGGCGGTGCGCCGTTACGTGTCGCAGGCCATGGACGCCTCGCGCCCCGAGTTGGCCGAGCAACTGCAGCAGTCTGCCGTGCGTGCACTGGCGCTGTTTGCGGGGCGGGGCATGGTCGATGGCAAGCCCACGGGCGGGTTGCAGGCCGTGTCGGACTTCATGGAGGCGAATGTGCCAGAGGCCGAGCGCGCGCGCGCTGGCGAGGTACTGGTACGCATCCTGAACGGCACGCTCTTCGAGCTGGCCCAGCTGTCGCGCCAACGGGAGGGCCTGCCGCCGTTGCCGCAGGACGAGCAGACCCGGGGTTTCATGACACAGGCGGTGCTCTCGCTCAGCGACGCGCAGATTTACCCGGCGCCGATGGCGTTTGAGCTCAAGGACTTCACCCAGGTGCAGGCCAGCGTGTTCCAGGTGGCGCGAGCCCCTGGCAAGAATGTTGTCTATCTGGGCTGCGCCTTGCTGATTCTGGGCGTTTTTGCCATGCTCTACGTGCGCGAGCGGCGCGTGTGGGTCTGGGTGGCCCCCCAGGATGGCAGCACCCACGCCACTATGGCCCTGTCCACCAACCGCAAGACCATGGACGGCGACCAGGAGTTTGTCCAGCTCGCTCAGAAACTGATCGGGGCCAAGCCCCGCGAAGGCACCGCATGAACACCGCGACTTCTTCCTCGACCGTTACTACGATCACCCTGAACGAGGGATTCTTCTCCCGCCGTAATTGGCTCGATTGGCTGTTTGCGGCCATCGTGGCCGTGGGCGGGTTGTATGCGCTGCAGCGCTACGGCGCTTTCATGGATGTCTATGAAAAAGGCATTTTGCTGGGGGCCATTCCGTGCACCGTCTGGCTGGGCTGGTTCTGGCGCCCGTTGCGGGTGCTGATGCTGGTGGTGGCGGCCGTGGCGCTCATGGCCATTGGGCTGTACCAGCAAGACGGTGCGGGCAGCCTGGCGCGGGCGGACGCGGTGTTCGGTCTCAAGTATTTCCTGTCCAGCCAATCCGCCATCCTGTGGATGAGCATGCTGTTTTTCATCAGCACGGCGTTCTACTGGGTGGGCATGTTCGCTCGCGGCGAGGGCAAGACTATGAGCATGCTGGGCTCGCGCATTGCGTGGGTGGCGGTGGCCATGGCGCTCATTGGCACTCTGGTGCGCTGGTACGAAAGTTACCTGATCGGCCCGGACATCGGCCACATCCCGGTCAGCAACCTGTACGAAGTGTTCGTGCTGTTTTGCTGGATGACCGCCGCGTTCTATTTGTACTACGAACAGCAGTACGACACGCGCGCGCTGGGCGGCTTTGTGATGCTGGTGGTCAGTGCCGCCGTGGGCTTCTTGCTCTGGTACACCGTGGTGCGCGAGGCGCATGAGATCCAGCCACTGGTCCCTGCGCTCAAGAGCTGGTGGATGAAGCTGCATGTGCCCGCCAATTTCATCGGCTATGGCACGTTTGCCCTGTCCGCCATGGTGGCGTTTGCCTACTTGATCAAGCAACAGGCCACCGAAACCCGCTGGTACAAGTTGGCGCCGCTGTGGCTGCTGGGCGTGGTACTGTGTTTTGAGCCCATCGTGTTCCGCCAAGGTGCGACGGAGAACGGCGGCAGCTACTGGATGGTGTACTTCGGCATTTCGGCGTTGATCGTGGCGGGCATCCTGCTGGGGCGCAAGCGCATCGCGGCACGCTTGCCCTCGTTCGAGATCCTGGACGACGTGATGTACAAGTCCATCGCGGTGGGCTTTGCGTTCTTCACCATCGCCACGGTGCTGGGTGCGCTGTGGGCTGCCGAGGCCTGGGGTGGCTACTGGAGCTGGGACCCGAAGGAGACCTGGGCGCTGATCGTCTGGCTCAACTACGCGGCCTGGCTGCACATGCGGCTCATGAAGGGCCTGCGCGGCACCGTGTCCGCCTGGTGGGCGCTGGTCGGTCTGGCCGTGACCACGTTCGCGTTCCTGGGCGTCAACATGTTCCTGAGCGGCCTGCACAGCTACGGCACGCTGTAAAGGGGTAGGTGCCGCTCGGGGGGCGGTCGGGCATCGGGGCGGCAACTATTGCGTCTTCGGTGTAACCTGAATGGTCCTGGGAACGAACTAACAGTTGTTCTGCTCTACCGCTGCAGCTGTTTCCACCAGACCATGACCGGAGCCTCTCATGCTGATCCCATCGCGCGATTCGGGTTTTAACCACCCGCACTCCTCCGAAATCACCCCCCGCTCGGTCTATGAAGACCGCCGCCAAATGCTCAGACTCATGGCGGGTAGTGCCGCAGGTGCAGCGATGGCCGCTTGGGCGGGCCGTGAGGCACTCGCACAGCAGGCTGTGGTCACGCGCCCTGGCAAGCTGGCTCCGCTGGCGGGCGCCAAGTCGGTGGTAGCCGGAGCGGTCTCGATGGAGAAGCTCACCGACTACAAGGACGCGAGCACCTACAACAACTTCTACGAATTTGGCACGGACAAGGCCGACCCTGCCCGTAATGCACACACCCTCAAGACCACACCGTGGACGGTGGAGGTCGAAGGCCTGGTCAAGAAGCCCGGCAAGTACGGCATCGAAGACCTGATCAAGCTCAGCGCACAGGAAGAACGCATCTACCGACTGCGTTGCGTGGAAGGTTGGTCCATGGTCATCCCCTGGGTGGGTTACTCGCTGGCAGAGCTGATCAAGCGCGTGGAACCACAAGGCAGCGCCAAGTACGTCGAGTTCGTCACGCTGGCTGACCAGGCCACCATGCCATTTGTCGGCTCGCGCGTGCTGGACTGGCCTTATGTGGAAGGCCTGCGCATGGACGAAGCCATGCACCCGCTGACCTTGCTGGCCTTTGGCATGTATGGCGAAGTGCTGCCCAACCAGAATGGCGCACCGGTGCGCCTGGTGGTGCCGTGGAAGTACGGTTTCAAGAGCGCCAAGAGCATCGTCAAGATCCGCTTTGTCGAGAAAGAGCCCGGCACCGCCTGGAACAAGGCTGCCCAGCAGGAGTACGGGTTCTATTCCAACGTGAACCCCAATGTGGACCATCCCCGCTGGAGCCAGGCGACCGAGCGCCGCATCGGCGAAGACGGCTTGTTTGCCAAAAAGCGCAAGACGCTGATGTTCAACGGCTATGAAGCCCAGGTGGGCCAGCTCTACGCGGGCATGGACCTCAAGAAGTTTTACTGACCCTTCTGGTCTGGCGACCACCTTCGGTGGGGGCCGGGCCAGGGTGTTGTCTTGATCGTGATGCGGAAACTATTGCTCCATCCCGCCGCCAAACCGGTGGTGTTTGCGTTGTGTTTGCTGCCACTGGCTTGGCTGGTTTATGCGGCGGTGGCAAACCAGTTGGGAGCCAACCCTGCGGAGGCCTTGATCCGCGCGACCGGAGACTGGACGCTGCGGGCGCTGTGCGTGGTGCTTGCCGTGACGCCGCTGCGCGTTATCACCTCTACCCCACAACTTGCGCGCTATCGGCGCATGCTGGGGCTGTTCGTGTTTTTTTATGGCGTGCTGCACTTGTTGAGCTACAGCTGGTTCGACATGGGTTTCGACATTCCAGACATCCTGCGCGATATCGCCAAGCGGCCATTCATCCTGGTGGGCACATTGGCCCTGGCGCTGCTGGCCTTGCTGGCCGCCACATCGTTCAATCGTGCCATCAAGGCTTTAGGCGGCAAACGCTGGCAGGCGCTGCACCGCGCCGTCTATGCGGTGGCCGGGTTGGCTGTCATGCACTTTTTCTGGATGCGTGCTGGCAAGAACAACTTTGGCGAAGTGGCGGTCTACGCGGGCATCCTGGGCGTGCTGCTGGGTTGGCGGCTCTGGCACCGGCTGCTCAAGCGTGCCACCGCACCGACGGGTGCTTCTGCAGGGCAGTCTGCGGTGGGGTCACCCTGATTTTTTGAATGCTGCAAAAATGATAGCTGCTAGCGCATGTACATCATGCGCTAGCAGCCGATTTGGCTATATTTTTAGCCGTTGACTGCCCGCAGCGCGGGGCGCATTTGCCGGGTCACAGGGTCGATGTGCGCGGTCGGGATCTGGTAGGCGCGGTCATCGAACAGGTCAATGCCACACATCAGGTTCTCGATCCATTCAAAGAAGTCATTGATGGCTCCTTTGCCCATGATGGGCGCGCCGTGCTGCGGCACCAGCATGGCAATGTCGAGCTGCCGGGCCATGCGCACCCACAGGCGCAGGATCTTGTTGGACACCATGTAGCGGCGGTGAAAACCTTCCATGCGTGGGATGTGCGCCTTAAGGTCCGTCACTGGCACACGGGCTTCCGCCCCCGACATCATGGACACCCCCAGGTCGCCCGTGAACAAGATGCGGCTGACCGGGTCGTAGAAGTGAAAGTTGCCTTCGGAGTGCATAAAGTGCGCGGGCAGCAGCACCAGTTCATGGCGGCCCAGGGGCAGGTGACCCCCGCCGTCCGGCACGCCGATCACGCGGTTTTCTGTCTTGCCCACCTTGGTGAAGTGGGGGGCGAACCGCTCCCAGACGCGTGAGATCACCAGGTCGGCCTTGGTGCTGGTCATCCAGCGGTCCAGCGAGGCGATGATGTCCGGGTCCGCGTGCGAAGCGATCAGGTACGAGAGTTTGTGCGGCGGGAAATGTTTGGTCATCCCCATGAACAGCTCGTTGAACGCGAGGTTGCCGCCCGGATCGATGATGGCGCCGGTGTCATCGTCCACGATCAGGAACTGATTGGCCTGCACGGCCTGTCCATCCTCCTCGATGAGGTCGGTGAACATCAGGCAAGCATGATTTTTGTCGCGGTAGAGTTCCAGGGCCATGGCCATCCTGCGGTGCAATAAAGCGCAGACTGTACGAGTGCCCCTATGGTTTGTGCTTGATAGAAATCAAGCGAAACCGCATTGCCTGGCGCTCCGCGCAGGCGGCCGGAGGCATCAGCGGGGCTGGGAGGCTGTGGTGACGGGTGTTGGCGAAATGCTGGCGTCGTTGCCCGGAGTGAGTGTCTGCGGCAGCGTGGCGCGCTGGCTTGCAGAGGGGCCGGTCGGCAGATACAACGGCCCCCGCTGACCGCAGCCGAGGAGGGCTGCCGCACTGGCAGCAAGGACAAGCGTCCTGACTAGAATTTGGGGAGCTTTCAACATGCGCAAATTGTAATGACCGACCTCGAATTCATGGACCACGCCGAACAATTGCTGCTTGCCGTCGAGCACAGCTGTGATCGTATCAACGACACTTCGGATGCCGATGTGGACAGCCAGCGCTCGGGGGGCATGGTGACCTTGACCTTTCCTAACCGCAGCCAGATCGTGATCAACCTCCAAAAGCCGCTTCACGAGGTGTGGATGGCCGCCCGGTCTGGCGGCTATCACTATCGTTTTGATGGCAGCCACTGGCAGGACACCAAGGGCGCAGGCGAATTTTTTGCGTGCCTCACGCGCGATGCGTCGCAACAGTCCGGGATGCCGCTGCAGTTTGCTGCCTGACGTGTTCCACACCCGCCAGTGGGGGACCGCGCTGTGGAGCGCGGAGAGGCTTAGTTACGGAACAGATCCAAGATGCGACTGCGCTCTTCGGAGGGCGGCGGTGCTTGGGGCGCGACAGCGGGTGATGCAGAGCGATCATCCACCCCCACACTCGAAACACCCGCGTTGCGCGCGTATTCCTCGTAGAACCACTCGCCGCCCACATTCACGACGCCAGGCGGCACCGTGGGTTCCATCACTGGCACGCCCTTGAGCGCCCGCTCCATGAAACTGATCCACACTGGCAGGCTGAGGCCGCCACCGGTTTCCCGGCTGCCCAGATTGCGCGGCGTGTCATACCCGATCCAGGTGACGGCCGCGATGGTGGGTTGGAACCCCGCGAACCACGCATCCACTGAATCATTGGTGGTGCCGGTTTTGCCATAAAGATCGGGGCGCTTGAGAGTCGCCTGGGCTCGGGCTGCGGTACCGGTGCGGGTCACCTCCTGCAACAGGCTGCTCATTACGAAGGCGTTGCGTGCATCGATAGCCCGGGGTTGCTCATTGAGTGCAGGGGGCGTAATTTCTGAAATGACCCGCCCCTTGTGGTCGGTCACTTTGGCGATCAGCCAGGGGTTGACGCGATAGCCTCCGTTGGCAAACACAGAGTAAGCAGACGCCATTTGCAGGGGGGTGACCGAGCCCGCACCCAGCGCCATGGTCAGATATGCCGGGTGTTTTTCAGGGTCGAATCCGAATCTTCCGACCCATTCCTGCGCGGTTTTAGGTCCTACCGCCTGCAGGATACGGATAGAGATCATGTTCTTGGATTTCGCCAAACCGGTGCGCATGCTCATGGGGCCGTCGTACTTGCCGTCGTAGTTCTTGGGCTCCCATGGCTGACCCCCGGTAACACCCGCGTCGAAGAACAGTGGAGCATCGTTGATCACGGTGGCAGGCGTGAAGCCTTTTTCGAGTGCTGCGGAGTAAATGAACGGCTTGAAGCTGGAGCCCGGTTGGCGCCAGGCCTGCGCTGCGTGGTTGAACTTGTTCTTGTCAAAGTCGAAACCGCCTACCAGTGCGCGGATGGACCCATTGCGGGGGTCGAGGGCTACAAAGGCGCCTTCTACCTCAGGCAGTTGCGTGATCTCCCAGGCGCCCTTGGGCGTCTTGACCACGCGGATGACAGCCCCGCGCCGGATCTTGATGTTGGGTGGCGCCTTGTCGCTGAGGCCGGACTGCGCAGGCTTGAGGCCGTCGCCGGTGACCTCCAGCGAGTCGCCATTGGCACGAGCGGCCAGGATGCGTTTGGTGGATGCCTCCAGCACCACGGCAGAGAGCACATCACCGTTGTCGGGGTGGTTAGCGAGGGCGTCATCAATGGCGTCCTCCACTTCCTGGGCTGTTGTGGGCAACGTTACGAACTTTTCTGGCCCCCGATACTGCTGGCGCCGCTCATAGTCCATGATCCCGCGTCGCAAGGCAACGTAGGCAGCCTCTTGCTCCGCCGCATTGAGGGTGGTGTAGACATTGAGGCCGCGCGTGTAGGCCTCGTTGCCATACTGGGCAAAGATCAGCTGACGGGTCATCTCTGCAACGTATTCGGCATGGATGCGCGTGTTGTCGGGCCCGGTCCGGATTTTCAGCTCCTCTTTCTTGGCTTGTTCGGCTTGCTGCGCAGTGATAAAGCCGTTTTCTTCCATCCGTTCAATGATGTACTGCTGACGGGTGCGGGCGCGCTTGGGATTGCTGATCGGGTTGTAGGCCGAAGGGGCTTTGGGCAACCCTGCAAGCATTGCTGCTTCGGCGATGGATACGGATTTCAGCGGCTTGCCAAAATATGCCTCGGACGCAGCGGCGAAACCATAAGCACGATTGCCAAGGAAAATCTGATTCATGTATATCTCAAGAATCTGGTCCTTGGTCAGCAAGTGCTCTAATTTGAATGTTAGTAAGATTTCGTAAATCTTGCGAGTAAATGTTTTTTCTGACGACAGATAAACATTGCGCGCTACCTGCATGGTGATCGTCGATGCGCCCTGGCTTTTTACACGCCCTAAATTGGCGAGACCCGCACGCAGCACGCCCTTGTAGTCCACACCACCGTGTTGAAAGAAGCGAGAGTCTTCGATCGCCAACACTGCGTCTTTCATGACCTGCGGAATCTCGGCGATGGGAGTGAGGTTGCGACGCTCTTCACCAAACTCGCCCAATAAAGCCCCTTCAGCGGAGTACACGCGCAGCGGCAACTTGGGGCGGTAGTCCGCCAAGTCAGAGATATCCGGCAGATTGGGGTAGGCCACTGACAATGCCACTGCAATCGTGAGCGCCAGGCCTACCGCTGCAGCAGCCGCCAGCCCCGTGATCCAGAGTGTGATGCGAACCAACCAGCGAAGCCAACCGGGCCGGGGGCGAGCAGGAGAGGTATCCGATTTGTCGGAGGACTTCGAGGGAGAGGGCGGCATATCGCTCCGATGGGGTAAGACCGCCCATTATAAAAATGTCCGCCACAAGGGGGCCGAAATCCGATTTCGCACTTGGCAAGACGCCGCCGAAAGGCTTCCTGTACTGGCCAAGTGGTATTGCAACACCCAGAAATTTCGTCTGCTTTTGGCAACGCTCTTTGGACGTTACAGGGGGAAAAATCTTTGCCGGAGAACTATCTTACTGATAGCATTCATGTGAAGTGTTAAGTTTTGTTGCCTCATTTTGGCAAGTTACAGGGGACCAATCTTGATCTCAATGGGGTCTTTGTTCAGTCGCCAGTCTGCTCCGCTGCTGGGAATCGACATCAGCTCTTCCAGTGTCAAGCTGGTGGAGTTGGGGCGCGATAAGGCAGGCAGTCTGGTCCTAGAGCGTTGCGCGATCGAGCCGCTGGAGCGAGGCTGGATCACCGATGGCAACATCGAAAAATTCGACGAAGTAGCGGACGCACTGCGTCGGCTGGTCAAAAAGAGCGGCACCAGAACCAAAAATGTGGCCCTTGCCCTGCCTCCGTCCGCCGTGATCACCAAGAAGATTACGCTACCCGGCGGTATGACAGAACAGGAGTTGGAGGTTCAGGTTGAATCTGAAGCCAATCAGTACATCCCGTTTTCACTTGATGAAGTGAGCTTGGACTTCTGCGTCATTGGCCCGAGTAAGAACGCGCCGGGGGACGTTGATGTTTTGATCGCGGCTTCCCGTCGCGAAAAAGTGCAAGACAGGCAAGGTTTGGCAGAAGCCGCGGGATTGAAGCCTGTTGTGGTCGATATTGAGTCTCATGCATCTCGCCTGGCTGCGGGGCGCCTGATTGAAGCGTTGCCAAATAAGGGCATCGACGCCATGGTGGCGCTTTTTGAAGTGGGCGCCTTGACCACCAGCATGCAGGTGATTCGAAACGAAGAAGTTCTGTATGACCGCGATCAAGCCTTTGGCGGAGCGCAACTCACCCAACTGATTGTTCGTCAGTATGGTTTTTCCATAGAAGAAGCCGAGAGCAAAAAGCGCAGCGGTGATTTGCCTGAAGACTATCAATCGGCGGTCCTTCGTCCGTTTGTGGACAGCATGGCCCAAGAAATCGGCCGGGCCTTGCAATTCTTCTTCACCAGCACGCCGCATAACCGTGTGGATCACATCATGCTGGCAGGTGGTTCTGCCCCATTGCCGGGGCTCACGGAGGCGGTCACCCAACAAACCGGGTTTGCATGCAGTGCCGTCAATCCATTTGATGGTATGGAAATCGGAAGTTCCGTGCGATTGAAAAAAATGGTGCGTGAAGCACCGTCGTACTTGACCTCTTGCGGTCTCGCTATGCGGAGGTTCTTGCAGTGATTCTGATCAATCTTTTACCTCACCGCGAGGAGGCGCGTAAGCGCCGCAAGGAGGCATTCCAGGCGACGATGTTTGCATCGTTTCTGTTGGGGCTCGCCATTGCCGGAGCCATTTACTGGTGGTTCCAGATCATGATCACGGATCAGCAGAATAAGAACGCCTTTCTCCAGCAGGAGATCAAGGTGCTGGAAGGGCAGATTAAAGAAATTGCCTCGATTGAAGATGAGATCGCCGCTTTACGTGCGCGCCAGAAAGCCGTGGAAGATCTTCAGTCCGACCGAAACCTGCCCGTTCACTTGCTCACCGAGTTGGTCAAGCAATTGCCTGACGGGGTGTATGTCACGGCCATTCGGCAGGCTGGACAGACGATCTCGATGCAGGGTATGGCGCAGTCTAATGAACGTGTCTCTGAGTTGCTACGCAATTTGGCAAGTAACACGCCATGGCTTGCCAAGCCGGAACTGGCGGAAATTACTGCTAGTACGGTGGCCCTGAGTCAGCGAGATCAGCGACGGGTTTCTGCGTTTAATTTGAGGTTCCAGTTGGTCCGCGCTAGCGATGCCCAGAAGTCCATAGCGGCCGCAAGTGCTGCTGCTTCTTCGCCAGGGGGTAAATGAGATGGCGAAAGCAAAAGAAAAGTCGATAAGCGTTGCAGAGCGGTTGGAAGCTGTTCAGCGGCAGTTTAAGAATCTGGATACTAAGGATCCTTCGGTTTGGCCAGTGTTGCCGAAGGTGATCCTTTGTATCTTTATCGCAAGTGCTGTTGCCGCAGTTTCATGGTATGCATTTTTGCAAGACTATGAAGTGCAGTTGGATGGCGAGCGTAACAAGGAGTTGGCTTTGCGGGCCGACTACCAGAAAAAACTCGTTAAGGCTGTGAGTCTGGATGCGCTAAAGAAGCAGCGGGAGCAAATTCAGCAATATGTTATACAGCTAGAAAAACAACTTCCGAGCAAGGCGGAGATGGCTGCTCTGCTCTCAGATATCAATCAATCTGGCTTAGGGCGGAGTCTCCAGTTTGAGCTTTTTAGGCCTGGTCAAGTGGTCGCGAGAGATTATTATGCTGAGTTGCCTATTTCCATTCGGGTGACTGGAAAATATCATGATATTGGTGCCTTTGCATCGGATATTGCGCACCTGTCTCGCATTGTGACACTCAACAATATGACGATTACACCAGGGGCCCGCGATGCTCTGGTGATGGATGCGACGGCTCGCACCTTCAGATATTTGGATCCCGAGGAAATTCAGGCGCAAAAGAAAGCCGGGGGAGCTAAATGATGAGAGCTTACGTTGGAATGCTTCTTGTCTGTAGCTCTGTGATTCTTGTTGGCTGCGGGCCTTCAGGGGAAGATGAGTTGAGAGTTTGGATGGCTGAGCAGCGGGCGAATACCAAACCAAGTGTTCAGCCATTGACTGAACCGAAGAAATTTATTCCCGAACCTTATGCCCAAGATGGGGCAATAGAGCCGTTCAATCAAGTTAAATTGACGCAGGCGCTGAAACGCGATTCCAATCAGGTTGCATCAAATGCGGCCCTGATTGCTCCGGAAATGGCTCGTCGTAAAGAGCCGCTGGAGGCTTTTCCGCTGGATTCTATGGCGATGGTGGGAAGTCTGAATAAATCTGGAGCACCGACTGCGCTGATCAAGGTTGATAATTTAATTTATCAGGTGAAGGTCGGAAATTATCTTGGGCAGAATTACGGAAAAGTAGTTCGAATTACCGAGAGTTCAATTCAGCTGCGTGAGATAGCGCAAGATGCAACCGGAGATTGGATAGAGCGACTTGCGTCGCTTGATCTGCAAGAGGGTAAAAAATGAAACATAATAGTGGCAATTTCTTGAATCACTGCCGTAGCGCTGCTGTTGGCGTTTCGATTGTTTTTCTCTCCTTTAGCGCTCTCGCGCAAGGGGCCATTAGCGCAGTTTCTGCTAGTGTTCAGGGCGGAGTTGAAACATTAAAAATTGACTTCTCAGACCCGATACTCTCTTCGCCAACTGGTTTTGCGACGCAATCGCCCGCTCGTATTGCCCTTGATTTTCCTGGGACTGTGAATGCTGCTGGAAAATCGGCATTTGAGATTAATTTTGGAAATTTGAAATCCGTCAATGTGGTTCAGGCGGGAGAGCGAGCTCGTGTTGTTTTGAATTTGAAATTGCCTGCGTCATACAGGGTCGATTTGCAGGGGAAAACACTGTATTTGTTTTTGGATCCTGTTGCCAATGCTTCTTCTCTAAATGCGCAACCGATTGCATTTTCTGAAAGCCAGAATGCTGATATTCTTCCATTGAAGGATATTGATTTTCGCCGTGGCTCGGATGGGGCCGGAAGGGTAGTCGTCAATCTCGCAAGCAATCAAGTTGGTGTCGACTTGCAGCAGCAAACCAAAGGAATTGTTGTAGACTTTATGAAGTCATCAATTCCAGAGGGACTTCGTCGGCGTTTGGATGTTACTGATTTCGGCACGCCGGTACAGACGGTGACTACTTCTCAGCATGGTGAGCGTGTTCGAATGCTTATCGAATCCAATGGTGATTGGGAGCATAGCGCCTATCAAAGTGACAACCAGTTTGTCGTCGAGATCCGTCAGAAGAAAATTGACCTGAGTAAGTTGACTCAAGGCCCAGGTTATTCGGGTGAAAAGCTCTCCTTAAATTTTCAAAATATCGAAGTGAGATCGCTCCTTCAAGTAATTGCTGACTTCACTAATTTCAATATCGTTACATCTGATACCGTGACTGGTGCTCTCACGCTCAGGCTCAAAGATGTACCGTGGGATCAAGCTCTGCAAATTATCATGGATGCCAAGGGGCTTGGCATGCGTAAGACTGGGTCCGTGCTGTGGATTGCTCCTAAAGATGAAATAGATGCTCGCACAAAAAAGGATTTTGAGGCAGTCCAGGCAATTCAGAAGCTGGAACCACTCAAAACTCAGGCGTTTCAACTTAACTACGCTAAGGCAGCAGACATCGTCGCCCAACTCACTGCGGGGACTGGTGCAGCTACGGGGGGGGCTTCCACGCGCTTTCTTTCTGAACGTGGAAATGCAATTTCTGAGCCGCGTACCAATCAATTATTTGTGACGGATACCGCAAGTAAGCTTGAAGAGGTTCGTCTTTTATTAGCGAGTCTGGATGTAGCCGTACGCCAGGTCTTGATCGAGGCGCGTATTGTTGAGGCGCGTGATACGTTCGGTAGATCTTTGGGGGTACGCTTGGGGGCAACAGACCTGCGAGCTAATCGAGGTGGAGATGGGGGATACGGCATTGGGGGGGACAACCGTGTAGCGTTTGGCACGTCCTACAGCAATGCGGTGGCGTCGAGTGGCGCTGGTGGAACGACCAGCACTAGCGGCAACTTTGTGAATTTGCCTGCCAGTCTCTCAAATGTCAGCAGTGTTGGCAGCTTTGCGTTGTCGATATTCAACTCTGCTGCCAACAGATTTTTGACTTTGGAACTTTCGGCCATGGAGGCTGATGGTAAAGGTCGAATTGTGTCTAGTCCACGAATTATTACAGCGGATCAGACCAAAGCACTTATCGAACAAGGCACGGAGTATCCATATGCCGTCACTGCTCCGAATGGAGCCACAACCTTGGCGTTCAAAAAGGCGGTGTTGAAACTTGAGGTTACCCCGCAGATTACTCCCGAGGGTAATATTATTCTTGATCTGGATGTGAATAAAGACAGTCGTGGTGAGACGACAACGCAAGGGGTTGCGATTGATACCAAGCACGTCAAAACTCAGATTTTAATTGAGAATGGTGGTACTGTTGTGATTGGCGGTATTTTTGAAATGGAAGAAACCAATCAGGAAAATAAGATACCTCTGCTCGGGGATGTTCCTGTGGTTGGTAATTTATTCAAAAACAGGACGAAGGAATCAACTAAGCGTGAGATGTTGATATTTATTAGCCCTAAAGTAATCAACGAGCGTACCGTGAATCGGTGAAATTTGATATATTAGTTAGGATGGCCAATGTTGAAATATTTTAAACTCTTACCCATTGCATTGACGGTTGCTATAACGGCTTGTGGAGGTGGCGGGGGGAGCTCTGGTGAAACGCAAGAATCTTATACCATTACCTTGCGAGCCGAAAAAAGTCAATTGCCTTTGAATGTGGCCGGAATTCAGCCTGGTATTGGCGTATACAGTCCTTATAGCACTACTGTGTATGTGGATGCTCGCAAGGGGGGGTTCCCAATTCCCGGAGGCGAGAATATATTTGGCTGTAACCTCGCGGCGGGCTTGGATACTGGTGCGCTGTATTACTTGGATGGGAAGGCTGAACACGAGAAAGAAGTTGATGATGGTAATGGGGGGAAGATTAAGGTCCCGAATGCTTATCGCAGTATCACTTTAGGTTCAAATTCTGGTGGAAATTCCTTCCACTTTTCGTCGGCCGACCAAGCCGGCACTGCGCGTATCGTTTGCTCAGTTACAGATCCGCGCGATAAGCAACAAAAATTTGCCAGTGCTGATATTTCGGTGGGTGGAGCAACGGGCAAGCCTGCGAGTGTTCGTTTAGAGGCTCAAATACCGGGATATCTTGGTACTAAGAATAATATTAAGGGCCTCTTGTCACAGATGGCCATTCAAGCTTTCGTTTTGGATGATGCTAATCAGCCTGCCTCCAGCGTGTCTGGGGGTAATGTCCAGGTCCGTATTCTCTCCGGCACGGAAGCGGCACTGGGTGCTCGTTTAGTATCTGGTTCCCAGAGTGGGAGCGTGCTCCAGTTGCCAACTGTTGGCGGTGTTGCGACGTTTGCACTGCTCAGTGGCGTGGATACTGGACGAATCTTTTTGGAACTGTCGACGGATCGTTTTGACAACAACGTAAGCAACGGCATTACAGACCCCATCACTGCAATCTACCCGGTATCCGTGTTGGAAGCGTTGACGCTGCCTCCCACGCTGGCTGACGTCGATTTGGGCGATGTGACCAAAGAAGTCCCCTTTACCTCGCTGTTGACGGTGAGCGGAGGTTTGCCCCCTTACACTTGGTCGGCTACTGGCTTGCCTGCTGGGTTGAGTGTCGATTCGAGCTCCGGGCTGCTCAGTGGAAAGCCTAGTAAGGATGCAGAGGAGCGGGAGTATCGTGGGACGGTCACTGTGACAGACAAAAACAAGGTGTCTGCCACGGGAGTTGTTAGGCTGAAACTGGTGGGTGGACTGCCGGAAGACTTTGCAATCGGAGACTGCAATTCGAACGCAGTGTGTTCAATTGGAACTGCCCCTGTGGGTGCCAACTACACATACTCATTTGTGTCCTCTGTGAGCAATGTGACTTGGACCTTTACTAGCTTGCCCGCTTGGTTGGCCAGTGGTACCACCGGCTCGGCTGGTGTACTAAACGGTAAGCCTACGGTGGCGGACTGTGGTGCCCGGCAGTTCTTGGTGACGGCTACGAAGGGGGCAGCTACTGTGACCCGCACACTTAGCATCACAGTAGTGAGCGGCAGCACCCCTGCTCTCGCTTGCCCTTGATGGATTTGATCCCCGGTTGCGCGGTGCAATAGCTGCGCATCTGGTGGCACTTTTTATCTGAACCCTTTGACTAAACCCCGGCTAAGCCGGGGTTTTTTTTGCTCTATTCCACGCCAGACGACTATCGTTCGGTGAATTTCATCGGCGATAGGTGTGACATGCGTATCTGTCAGAAGTGTGTTGCTCAGTCAAGATGCTGGCTTACAACTCTCAAGGCACTTCTGAATCGCCCCGGTTTTCGAGGAGGCTGTTTGGTTTAAGTCAGACCACCACCTCGGTGCCCTGACTGGCGAGTTGCCGGTAGTAGTTTGCCTCAGCTTCTGCCGGTGGGATGTATCCGATGGGTTCGAGCAGGCGATGGTG
>NZ_JAPCKI010000029.1 GCF_028680575.1 Acidovorax benzenivorans
ACGCGCTGGTGGACGCCATGGCCGCCGAGGTCAAGGCCTTTGCCGACCAGGTGGCCAAGGAACACGGCGTACAAGTGCACATCGAGATGGTGTCCAGCTACCCCGCACAGCTCTTCCAGCCCGAATGTGTAGAGGCCGTGGGCCGCGCAGCCGCCAAGCTCGGTTACAGCCACATGCCCGCAGTCTCCGGCGCGGGGCACGATGCGGTGTACATGGCCAAGCTGGCGCCCAGCGGGATGATCTTCATCCCCTGCAAGGACGGCATCAGCCACAACGAGATCGAGGATGCCAAGCCTGAGCACATCGAGGCGGGGTGCAATGTGCTGCTGTATTCCATGCTGGAGCGGGCGGCCCTGGCATCGAATTGCTAGGGTTTCTCTGCACGAGTCCCTCGGCGATGTGCTTGAACAAACCTGAAGCGCAGACAATACGCGCCACCGCGAATTACTGGATGCCGTGGAGTTGGTGGTTCCTTGGGCAGGGCTTGTCTCGCTCATAGAGCACTACGCCTCCGAGAGCAGACGCCGGGGCCAACAGCCCTTTGCGTATTGACCCTGATGCGCATCCATTTCACGCAGCAGTGGTTCAAGCTCAGCGCTCCGGCCATGGAAGAAGCGTCTGCACGACGCGCCAGCCTTTAGTGACTATGCGGGCCTGTCCCACAGGGGTGAAGAGATCCCCTGTGAGTCGAGCATCCTGCACTTTTGGCATCTGCTGGAACGCCACAAGCTGGCCGATCAAATCGTGGCCACCGTCAAATGCCCTGCTGCAAGCCAAGGGGCTACCGCTGAAGGTGGGCACCGTGCTGGATGCCACAGCTGATGGCTGTGCCCAGTGCTACCAAGAATCGAGGCGGCGAGCGCTGCCCCGAGATGCACCAACGCAAGCAAGGAACCCTTCTGGGTGCTCAAGCAACAGTTCGGGTAAGTGAGGGTGCGCGACCCCGGAGGCTCAAGAAGAATGCGACCCAGATCGTCACGCTGCTTGCGCTGGGCAATCTGTGGATGGCAAGGCGCAAATTGTTGGCTGGCCTGAGGCAAGTGCGCATGCAGGGGGCGCAATGCTCCAAGACATGGGGCAAATGGCCGCCACACAGCGCTCGAATGGGCACTGAGCGCGCTATTGGCTTAAAGCGTGCAGGGTTTTAGATCAGGCACCATAGTGGTGCGCTCAAAAAGAGATTCGTGCAGAGCATTTCGAGGACCACTCTTGAGAGTACCCATATCACTGATGGCGTGGCTTCTGGGGTTCGCATTGTTGGATGCATAGAAGATCGGTGCGACACGCCTCGCGTTGAAATGAGTTCGTACCGTGTAGTAATGCTGGATATCCATTGAGAAAAATTTCTGATTATTTTTTATTTTATGATTCTTTCTGAGCAAGTAATCTCTGATCTCAATGGCTTGATATCTCAAACGCCAGAGTCTATTCGTGTAGATATTTCAAAAACCATTAATGACTGCGCAGAGTCGTTGGCGACAGTCTTCTATGAAGCCATGTTGCAAAACCAATTGGCCAAAGGCTTCTTGGACCATAGTACGGTGAAAGAGCGGCTTCACCCGTCGTTGGCACGATGGCTGCGCGAGCTGTATCAATATCCTCATCCAGACCTGTCTGCCTTGGTGGCACATCAGCGCAAAGTTGGCGAAATTCATGCGCGCATACGGTTGCCCCTCTACCTTGTTGCACGCGGCGCACGCATTTTGAAGCAACGCGCTTACAGCGAACTTGATGTGCGATTTCCAGACAAGATGCAGCTATCTGTTGCCATCAAATACATCGGACAATTGATGGATATTGCGCTGGAAGTGATGAGTGCAGCCTATGAGCGAAATGCCGAAAGAGAATCTCGTACTGACGAGGCATATCGCCAACATGCCATTGGGCAAAATATGGCCGCAGAACGTGAGCGCCAGCGTTCCAATTTGCTGGAATGGGGGCAGAGCGTACTGCTTTCGATCTATCGAAATTCGCATGCTGCCGCTCTGCCGCGTATCGTTTCTTCGGAATTCGGTCTATGGCTGATTCATAAAGGCAGTTCCATGTTTGAAGCGTCTCCCGAGTTGGGAGAAATTCGCGCATCCATGGATAGGCTAGATGAAACTATTTTGCCCCAATTGCAGGTTGTCAAAGCGGCCGACGAGCAGATACCCACTCTTCTGGAAGCATTGGAGACAGAAGTCGACGTCATAAAATTTCAGCTTGCGTCGATTTTTGATCGCCAATTGGAAGTTGAAAATGGCCGGGATACCCTCACTCGTTTATTTAATCGTCGATTTCTTCCTTCTGTCCTCAGTCGCGAAATTACACTCGCGAACCGGCGTGGCGAGCCGTTTGCGCTCGTATTAATTGATATCGATTATTTTAAGGTGGTAAACGATACGCATGGGCATGAAGCGGGTGATATGATTTTGCAACAAACCGCAGCCTTGCTGATCAATACTGTGCGCAGCGGTGACTTCGTCTTTCGCTATGGTGGTGAAGAAATGCTTGTTTTGCTTGTTGAGATTACGCAAGAAGCGGCATTGCAAGTTGCTGAGAATATTAGATCGCGTATAGAAGAAAACCGATTTCTGGTTGGCGGTGGTCAGACTGTAAACGTAACAATTAGCAGTGGGTTGGCGGTTTTTGATGGACATCCAGATTATCAGCATTTAATCCGTCGAGCGGACAGCGCAATGTATCAAGCAAAGAGCACCGGTCGCAATCGCATCTGCTCTGCTTAGATTGATTCAATGGGGCGCCCGCCGAGTTGCGGTCTGGCGGGAAAGGATCGCCCTGGGTTCTGCGGCGGCTGTGTTGTTGAAGTCAGCTCGCCACCTCGGCGGTCTGACTGGCGAGTTGCGGGTAGCGGCTTGCCCCAGCCTCGGCAGGCAGGATGTACGTGACGGGCAAGGGCTGGCTTAGGAATGAAGCAAGGCGTTGGGTGTCTGCGTCGTCAAGGGCGCAGTGCCACAGCACCGCACACCACGGATGGATGCGGGGTTGTTGTGGCGCAGGCCCTGCTTGCGCCCATGGCGATGCCGATTCCTGGTGGGGCTGTGTCGGCCTATGTCCGGTCCTGTATGGCGATCACAGTGGGTTGATGTGCTGCGTTCCACCTCCTCGTGCTCGGGTGCCGGGCGCGTAAGCCAGAATGGGGGGCTGCGCAGCTTGCGGCTGCGGCCCCGAAAGAAACCTGCATGACCCAAGAATTCCCAACCGCTAACCCGCCCATCCGTTTGACCCAGTACAGCCACGGAGCAGGCTGTGGCTGCAAGATCAGCCCTAAGGTGCTGGATGTGATCCTGGCGGGCAGTGGGGCCCAACACCTGGACCCCCGGCTCTGGGTAGGCAACACCTCGCGGGACGATGCTGCGGTATATGCCCTGGATGACGAGCGCGGGGTGGTGTCCACCACCGATTTTTTCATGCCTATCGTGGATGACCCGTATGACTTCGGGCGCATTGCGGCCACCAATGCGATCAGCGACATCTACGCCATGGGGGCCGATCCGTTGATGGCGATTGCCATCCTGGGGTGGCCGATCAATGTGCTGCCGCCGGAGGTGGCGCGTGAGGTGGTGCGGGGCGGGCGAGCGGTGTGCGATGCAGCGGGCATTCCGCTGGCGGGCGGGCATTCTATTGACGCGCCGGAGCCCATCTTCGGTCTGGCGGTGACGGGCATCGTGGAAAAGCGTCACCTCAAGCGCAACGATACGGCCACAGTGGGTTGCCGCCTGTACCTGACCAAGCCCCTCGGGATCGGCATCCTGACCACTGCAGAGAAAAAGGCCAAGCTGCGCCCGCAGGATGTGGGTGTGGCTCGCGATCTGATGTGCACGCTCAACCGGCCAGGGGGCCGTTTTGGCCGACTGGCGGGTGTGATGGCAATGACGGATGTCACCGGTTTTGGTCTTTTGGGGCATCTGGTCGAAATGGCAGAAGGCAGTGGCTTGAGCGCTGTGATTGACTACGCGGCAGTGCCCCGTCTGGCCGGTGTGGACTACTACATGGACCAGGGCTGCGTGCCCGGAGGTACGCTGCGCAACTTTGACAGCTATGGCGCAAAGATTGCGCCCCTGACCGATGTACAGAAGCACCTGCTGTGCGATCCCCAAACCAGCGGTGGGCTGTTGGTGGCCGTGAGTCCGGAAGGGGAGCCCGAGTTTCTGCGGGTGGCCACGGAATTGGGCCTGGCGCTGCAGCCCATCGGTCAGCTCACTCCCCGACAGGCCTTTGCTGTCGAGTTGCGCTGATGCCAATCAACCTGACGGACTACCGGCACATCTTCCTGAACGATGTGCCCATGATGGATGTGCGCGCGCAGGTGGAGTTTGGGCAGGGCGCGTTTCCTGGCGTCGCCAACCACCCCTTGATGGACGATGGCGAGCGCCAGCAGGTGGGCACGTGCTACAAGCAAAAAGGCCAGGAGGCCGCGATTGCGCTGGGGCATCAGCTGGTGTCGGGCAGCATCAAGCGCCAACGCATTGAGGCCTGGGCGCAGTTTGCGCGGGCGCAGCCGCAGGGCGTGCTGTATTGCTTTCGTGGGGGGCTTCGCTCCCAGATCGTGCAGCAGTGGCTGTTGAACGAAGCGGGCATTGACTACCCCCGTGTGGTGGGTGGTTACAAGGCCATGCGCGGGTTCCTCATCGGCACTACGCAGGCTGCTGCGGCGCAATGCGGGTTTGTGGTGCTCAGTGGCCTGACCGGCACCGGCAAGACCGAGGTGATTGCGCAACTGGCAAACGGCCTGGACCTCGAAGGGCATGCCAACCACCGGGGCTCCAGTTTTGGCCAGCGCGTCAGCGGCCAGCCCACGCAGATCGATTTTGAGAATCGACTGGCCATCGATGTGCTCAAGAAACGTGCTGGGGGACAAGAGACCTTCGTGCTGGAGGACGAAGGGCGCCATGTGGGCAGTTGCTCGGTGCCCCTGGAGCTGCGGCAGCGGCTGGAGCAGGTGCCCATCGTCTGTCTGGAGGATCCTTTCGATGCCCGTGTCGAGCGCATCTTGCGCGACTATGTGCAGCAGCAATGTGCGGATTTTGTGACCGCCCACGGCGAGGAGGCGGGCGCCGACCTGTTTGTCGCGCGGCTGCTCGATAGCCTGGGCAAACTCGCCAAGCGTCTAGGGGGCGACCGCTACCAGGCGCTGCGTGCGTCGATGCAGGCAGCGCTTGCGCAGCAACGCAGCCATGGGGACCTGTCGCTGCACCGGGACTGGATTGCGGCACTCATGCGCGACTACTACGACCCGATGTATGCCTACCAACGGCAAAGCCGGGCGGACCGCATTGTGTTCCAGGGCGACCGGCATGCGGTGCTCGACTTTCTACGGGCACAGTCCACCCCCGGCTAGCTAGGGCGCGTTGTCGTCCGACGGCGCATCCGGTCGCTGGGGCAGCACCAGCCGGAACTCGGCGCCGCGCCCTACTTCGCTGTCCACCTCCAGCGTGCCGCCGTGGCGCAGTACCACCGTCTGTACCAGCGCCAAGCCCAGGCCTACCCCTGCGATGGTGGGGTGGCTGTGGTCGTGCAGCCGCTGGTAGGGAGTGAACAGACGGCCTTGCTGCTCGGGCGCAATGCCGGGGCCCTGGTCCCGTACCGACACCACCCACTGCGTGCCGCGCGCCACGATGGCGCATTGCACCGTGCCGCCATCGGGGCTGAACTTGATGGCGTTGTGGATCACGTTGGTCAGCGCACGGGACAGCAGGGCGCGGTCACCCAGGCATGGAGCAGTGTCTGGGGTGGCCACAGTGTGCACGTCCACGTTGCGATCGCGGGCCAGGGTCCAGAGGTCGTCGGAGGTTTCCGACAGCACGGCGGCCAGGTCCAGGGGCGCCATGCGGTATTCCTGCGTCTGCGCGCTGGCCAGTTGCACAAAACTCTCGGCCATACCCAGCGAGGTCTGTGCGTAGCGCTCGATGCGCTCCAGCAGTTCCTGGTCCGACAGGCGGCCCGGGTAGGCGCGCTGCATCTCCAGCAGCGTCAGGATGGAGGCGTTGGGCGCACGGATGTCGTGCGAGATGAAATGCATGGCCTGGTCGCGTTGCTGCAGTGCGCGGCGCATCTCTGTCAGGTCCACCAGGGTCAGTAGCCAGCCCGCATTGGCCAGGTCGGTAAAAGGCTTGCACTGCACCAGCAGGCGACGGCCCCGGGCGTCTGTGCCTTCGGTCTGCTCGGGCAGTGCGGCGCTGTGCAGGCTGGCCTGGGTGATGATCGGCTGGTCGGTGCCCACCTGCACCAGGTCGGCCAGCAGGTCCACCACCGACAGGCCCTGTAGGGAAGGCTGGGCGGGTCCGCCCAGGTGCTGGCGGGCGGCCTGGTTGGCTAGCTGGATTTCACCAGCGGGGTCGCAGACGATGGTGGGTGAGGGCAGCTGCTGCAGGCTTTCGCTCACGAAGTGGTGTAAGTCACGCAGTTGGCGGGACGCGCGTTCCACGGCGTTGATGCGGCGCTCCAGAAAGTCGGCCGAGTCTCCGGGCCGTCTGCGCAACCGCATGGCCAGGCCTTGGCGCTGCAGGTTCTCCATCTCCAGCCGCAAGAAGTGCGCAGCCGCGCTCAGACGCCGCCAGCTCCACAGCGGGTAGGCAAATGCCAGGCCTAGCAAGGCGGCAGCCGGGGCGAACTGCAGGCCTGCCCACCAGGGCAGTGCCATGCTCAGCAGCAACGTGGCCAGGCCCAGCCCGGCGCTGGTCAGCAAGGCGGCCAGGGGGCCGATGAGCAGCAAGGCCAGCAGGGCGCAGGCCACCGGCACCAGGTTGAAGGCGATGTTCAGAGCCTGCGATGCCCGCACCATGTGTTCGCCCGCCAGTCGGGCATCCAGCACTTGGGCGACCACCTCCACGCCCGGCATCAGGCGGGACTGCTGGCTGACGGGCGTGGCAAACATGTCGCCCAAGCCCGAGGCCTCAGCGCCCACCAGCACGTACTTGCCTTCCAGCGCTCCGGCCGGCACCAGACCGCGCAGCACATCGATGTACGAATAGGTGGTGAACGGCGAGGGCCCGGCGGCATAGGCAATGAGTGTGGGGTCGGTGCGCAACCAGGGACTGTTGTTGGGCGAGCTGGCGGGCGATGGGGCGCAGGTGGCAGCGGGCCGCCGCTGTGCCACGCATTGCAGCGCACTGCTGAAGTGGTGCCAGGGTGCTGCCGCCGGGCCTTCGAGCAGATACAGGCTGCGCACCACGCCATCGCTGTCGGGCGCCACATGCACGTGGCCCAGGCCTGCGGCTGCGCCGGTGAAGGCAGGCCAGGGCAGGTCGGCCTGGTTGCTGGCAGGGCCGTAGCCGCGCCGCAGCACGGGCAGCACCACACGTGCGCTGCGCTGGATGGCCTCGGCCAGTAGCAGGTCGTCTTCGGGGTAGTCCAGGTCGGCTTCGTTGAAGAGCACGTCCATGCCAATGGCGCGTGGGTTCTGGGCCGTCAAGCGGGTGATCAGCTCCGCATGGAGCGCCCGGCGCCAGGGCCAGCGGCCAATGGCGGCGATGCTGGCGTCGTCGATAGCCACGATCACTATGTCGGGGTGCGCGGCGCGCGAGACCAGCCGCATGCCCGCATCCTGCACCAGGTGGTTGACGCGGTCCAGGCTATCGGCCGTGCTGAGCCAGGCCACCAGCGTCAGCAGCGCGCAGGCCAGCAGCGCCCATTCCAGGCGGCGCCGACGGCGGCGCAAGTGGGCGATGGTCAGCATGACGGTGGTGGGCTGCGGGGCGTCCGCTCACCGCGTGCCAGGGCTGCTGCGCCCGCTGGTGCGACACGCAGGGCTGCATTGGGTGGGCGCTGCGCCCCGCTCAAGGACGCCCCACGGGCACACCGCTGCTGGTGGATACCGGCAGCCCTGCGCCGGTGCGGATGCCGGTGCCCACGCGGATCTTGCGGGGTGGGGAGAAATCACTCTCCAGCCCGCTGGCATCCAGCACTTTGATGCGCACCAGGTACTCCCCGGCGGCCAGGTTGCTGGCGGTCCAGGTGGGGGTGTCGAGCACGGTGTCCTCGGCCACCTGGGCAAAGTCCAGGTCGGTGGCCGAGGTGCGCTGCAGCCTGAAGCGCTGACCGGCCTGGGCGGGCCAGTGCAGGCGCACGGTCGGATCTCCGTCCTCGGCCTGCAGTGCCTGCGAGGACAGCGCAGGCGGCCGATCTGCCACGGCAAAGGGCTGGGGTGGTGCAAACGGCCCCTGGTCCGCCTGCTCGGTCTGTCCATTGGGCACAGCCAGCAGGCTGGCAATGCGCCAGAAGTAATTGCCTGCAGGCAAGGCCCCCAGTGGCAGGCGGCATTCGGTCAGGCGCTGCTCATCGCGCAATGGCTGGGTGAACTTTGCGTCGGTTGCCACCTGGACGCGGTACCAGCGTACGCCGGGGACTTCCGTGCAGCGCAACTCAGCCGCGCCACTGGGTACGACGGCACCGGGCGCCGGGTGCTGGTACAGCGGTGCCACCGGGCGAGTCTTGACGGTAAATGGTCGTATGGCGGGCAGGCCTGCAATGCCTGCATCGTCCAGCGCCCGCACGGCCAAGTAGTAGCGGCCGTCGTCCAGTGCCCTCCAGCGCAGGCGGCCGTCGGCGAAGCTGCCATGGCGCAGCACCTGCGTGAACTCTGGGTCTTGCGCCACCTGCGCCACGTAGCGGGTAGCACCAGGGGCCATCGGCAGGTCGATGGCCAGCAGGCTCGCATCCCCCAGCGTGCTGGGTACGTCCGAGGTGTCGGGCGCGGGCAGCAAAGGGCGGGGGGCTCCTACCGTGCCATCGGTGGCTACCGCCAGACCTTGGCCGGGCGCGAGCAGCGCTGCGGGCGCATTGAGCGCGGCGCCGGGTGCGCTGTCGGTGTCGCGCCGCGATTGCACCGCCACCGAGCCGTGCTCTACCGATGCTGTGGTTTGGCCCGACTCGGCCAAGGCCACGTTGAACTGGGTGCCCCGCACGCTGGTCACGGCCAGCGGCGTGCGGATCTCCATGCGGCGCAGGGGCTCGGGGCTGGGTGGCACGGTGGATTCCACACCTCCTTTGTGCATCTCCAACACCGACTGCACGCTGCCTGCTCGGCCTCTCCGCCGCAACTGGCGCAGCTGCAGCTCGGACTGCGCCTGCACCCGCACCACGGTGCCATCGGCCAGTCGCACGGCCACAAACGACTCGGGGCCTACCTTCAGCTCCGTGCCTTCCTCCAGTTTGCTGCCAGTCGCAATTTGGGCGGGCGTGTCGCCACCCCGTGCCTGCGCCGTGACCGTGCCCTGCACAAACTGCACCGTGGCCGACTCGCTAGGCTGGAGCCGTACGGGGATAAAGATCAATGAGCCCGGCTGCAGGCGCCTGGGGTCGGCCACCTTGTTGCGGGCCTGCAGCAGCGGCCACTGGCGCGGATTGGCCAGGTAGGTGCGGGCCAACCCTTCCAGGGTGTCGCCTTCCTTCACGGCGTGGGCAATTTCATCGCCTTGTTGGCGGGCTGCAGGGGCCGTGGCGACCGGCTGGGCGGAGAAGGCCGTGGTCGTTGCCAGGTACAGCAGGGCTGCAGCACCGGAGGGCATACGAATTGGCAGGTGGGTGATCAAGTCATGTCTCCTTCATGGGGTACAGAATGGGCAGACTTGCTGGTGGCGTAGTCCGCCGGACTCTATCGTGGTCTTTCAGCCTTTGTGTTGGCTTTCGACGGCTTCAAAACGGTAGCCCACGCCATACACCGCCGTGACGATGAACCCATTGGCGGGGCGCAGATCAAGCAGGGTGCGCAGGCGCGAGATATGGGTGTCCAGTGAGCGCGACATCACGTCGGCCACCTGACCCCAGACGACTTCCTTGAGGTGGTCGCGTGACAGCAGCCGACCCATGTTCTGAAACAGGAACAGGGCGAGGTCGTATTCGCGGTTCTTTAGCTCCACTGCCATTCCGTCCACTTCGATGGACCGGGTCTCGGGCAAGAAGCGGTAGCGGCCGAAATCCATCACGCCGCCTGTGTTGTCGGGGTAGGCGCGGCGCAGCAGGGCGGCCACGCGGGCATTGAGCTCGCCGATGCGCACGGGTTTGATCATGAAATCGTCAGCCCCGCTGCCCAGGCCTTCGACGATATCGCGCTCTTCCTGGCGGTGGGTGACGAACAGAATGGGCACGCGGGCCACCACGTTCTGGCGCACCCAGCGCACCACCTCGGGCCCGATGGTGTCGGGCAAGTGCCAGTCCACGATCAACAGGTCAAAGGTTTCGCGGCGCAGCGTGCGCATCAGATCCGCACCCGTCTGGTGGGTGTGGCACACATGGCCCATCGCCTCCGTGGCCTGCTTGATCAGATCCAGCTGAAGCGCATCGTCGTCCAGAGCGGCTATGCGCATGGTTCTCCCCGTCCAAAGTACAACTTGGAATTATTGGCGATAACTATCACGGCCTGGGGTTTTGCGGCGCGGATTGAAAGGGCTTTTGACATTTGTTAACCCTCCATCTTTCCTGCTGCTTTGCTTCTGTGTCAGTGCGTTGCAGCTGCAGGGTGAATCTCGCGCACCAGCCGCATGCCCACCAGCGTGTAGCGGGTCTGCGGGCTGTTCCAGTTGCGGTAGCCGCAGCGCGCATAAAACGACCATGTGTGCCACGATCCACCCCGGCGTACCCGCACGCTGCCCTCTGCCGGGCCGGTCGGATCGGTGCGGGGAGACTGGGCGTAGTAGGTATCGCCATGCCAGTCGCCCGTCCACTCCCAGGCGTTGCCCAGCATGTCGTGCAGGCCGAATGCGTTGGGCGCGTAGCGGCCCACCGGTGCGGTAAAGGCATGCCCGTCGTTGCCCGCCAGCGCATGCTGGCGCCAGCGTGGCCACAGCGGGGCGGCTGACTGGTCAAAGGTGTTGCCCGTGGTGGCAAGTCCCTGCGGGTCGTCGCCGTGGGGGTACAGGCTGCGGCTACCGGCGCGGCAGGCGTACTCCCACTCGGCCTCGGTGGGCAGTCGATAGCGATGGCCCTCGGTGCGGCTGAGCCACTGCGCCAGGGCCTGAGCGTCGTTCCAGGTCACGTTGACCACCGGGTGGTCCGGGCTTTGTGCAAAGCCTGGGTTGCGCCACGAATAGCGTGGGTCGCGGCCCTCAAAGGCATCGCCGCGCCGTGTGGTGGCGGGGTCGTATGTGGGGTTGTAGCCATAACCGCCCGTGCCATCGGCCTCGGACTCGGGCTGGTATCCGGATGCTTCGACAAAGCGCTGGAACTGCCCCACCGTGACCTCATGCTGGCCCAGGTAAAAGTCGCGGGTGATGTGCACTTCGTGGGCCGGGGACTCGTCCGCCAGGTCGGTCAGGCGCTTGCGTTCCAGCAGCGGGAAGGTTTTTTCGAGCGTTTCAAGCGGCGGGACGCCACCCATCCAGAAACTACCCGCCGACACGCGGACAAAAGTCATACCCAGGCTGTTGACCCAGGCGGGCGTGACTGCGGTTACCTCCTGCGCTGCGGGCGGGGGCGGGTGTTGGCAGCCGGCCAGCAGCGCTGCCATTGCCGCGAGTGCCCCACGCCGCACGGCCGACAGTGAGGTGGGCTGTGGGTTGGCGGGGGCACGTAGCCTCAAGGCTTGTCCTGCAACTCGCTCACGCATTCAAACACCAGGCGCGAGCCGTCGTTGCGAAGTAGTTTGGCGTGCAGGGCCATACGCTGGCATTCGCGGCTGGCCGCAGCGTAGGCCTGGGAGGTGTCGGGCCCATACACCGGAACGCTGAAGGTGCGGTCGCGGCCGGAGGCCATGGGGCCAGAGGGGCCGTAGGGGTTGGTCGCATTGCAGCCGACCAGCAAGGCCAGCACCGACACCGAGGCACACAGCAGTTTCATGAAAGTCTCCCGAGTAGATCAGGGAACCCAGTTTACGGACATGCCTGCATTCCAGGCCGCTTCTAGCCGTCAAGAGACGGTACGTAGTGTCATTTTTTGCTCATTGAGGTTCAGGGCGCAATCAGTACATACCTTGATTGCTATAAAAAAATGAGCGTATCTGTGCAAGGCGAAGGTGCAGTCGCAGCCAGAGTGCCTGGTTTATGCCGCAGCGGCTGCCTCGGCCAGCGCCTGCAGCGCGGCCGTCACTTCGGCAGCCTGCACGCCATCCACCGGTGCAAGGCGCGGGGCCAAGGTTTGCAGCGCAGTGCTGTCCTTTTGCAACTGGGCAATCGCCTGGCCTGCTTCCTTGGGCGCATCGAAGCCAGTGCTCTGCAACAGCAGGCGGCCGTCGGCTGCCACAAGCTTGAAGTAGAACTTGCCGTCGGCCTCGCGGTACTGCTTGAACGCGGGCAGTGCGGCCTTGGCAGCCTTGGCCGGTTTGGCGGCCGTGCTGGCCTGCACCAGGCTGCGCAGGCCCACAGCGCTGCGTAGTTCGCGAATGAACGGCGTGGCCAGCGTGCGGGCTCGCTCGGCACCGGCCAACAGGGTTTGCTCGATGCGGGCGGGGTTGTGGATGAGTTCTTCGTACTGCGCGCGCATGGGGGCGATCACCTGGTCGACACGCTCGAACAGGGTGTGTTTGGCATCGCCCCAGGCAATGCCGTCGGCGTAGGCCTTGCGCAGGGCCTCGGTCTCCTCGGGCGTGGCAAACGCCTGGTAGATCTGGAACAGTGCCGAACCTTCGGCCTCCTTGGGCTCGCCGGGTGCGCGCGAGTCGGTCAGGATGCCGCCGATGAGCTTTTGCAGCTGGGCGCGCGAGCTGAACAGCGGGATGGTGTTGTCGTAGCTCTTGCTCATCTTGCGGCCGTCTAGCCCAGGCAGCGTGGCCACATGGTCGTCGATGGCAGCCTCAGGCAGCACAAAGTGTTCGCCATACAGGTGGTTGAAGCTGGCCGCCATGTCGCGTGCCATTTCGATGTGCTGGATCTGGTCGCGGCCCACGGGCACCTTGTGGGCCTTGAACATCAGAATGTCCGCGCCCATGAGCACGGGGTACATGAACAGGCCTGCAGTCACACCGTCGTCCTGCTCACGCCCGGCGGCGGTGTTCTTGTCCACGCTGGCCTTGTAGGCGTGGGCGCGGTTGAGCACCCCCTTGCCCGTCACGCAGGTCAGCAGCCAGGTCAGCTCGGGGATCTCGGGGATGTCGGACTGGCGGTAGAACGTGACCTTCTCCGGGTTGAGCCCTGCGGCCAGCCAGCTGGCCGCGATCTCCAGCGTGGAGCGCTGGATGCGCACTGGGTCTTCGCACTTGATGAGCGCGTGGTAGTCGGCCAGAAAGTAAAAGCTCTGCACGTTGGGCGTGAGGCTGGCCGCCACCGACGGGCGGATGGAGCCGACGAAGTTGCCCAGGTGGGGCGTGCCGGTAGTCGTGATGCCGGTGAGAAAACGTGTGGTGCTCATGGGAAACAAAAACTCAGCAAATCAAATGAACAGGACGTGGCGGGCTGCTTCTGCGCTCAGCGCAGCAGGGCCGTCAGCGGGGTGAGCAGGAGGTTGATGGCGGTGTAGCCCACGGCCATCAGGGGGCGCAGCCACAGCGTGCCCACCACCCCCGCGATCACCAGGCCCATCACAATGAAAAAGCCCCAGGGCTCGATGCGAGACACCATGTGGGCCTGCTTCCAGGGCAGCAGGCCCACCAGAATGCGCCCGCCATCAAGCGGCGGCAGCGGAAACAAGTTGAAGGCCCACATCACCAGGTTGACCATGACCCCGGCACGTGCCATTTCCAGAAAGAAGCGCTCGTCCACGCCGGTGCCCACCAGCACGACCAGCAGCACGGCCCATGCCACCGCCTGGATGAAGTTGGACGCTGGCCCGGCCAGTGCCACCCACACCATGTGCTTCTTGGGATTGCGCAGATTGCCGAAGTTGACCGGCACCGGCTTGGCGTAGCCAAACAGGAAAGCGCCCGAGGTCGCAAAGTACAGCAGCAGCGGCATCAGGATGGTGCCGACCGGGTCGATGTGTTTGAAGGGGTTGAGCGTGATGCGTCCCATCATGTACGCGGTGTTGTCGCCAAAGTGGCGCGCCGCATAGCCATGGGCCGCTTCGTGCACGGTGATGGCAAACAGCACCGGCAGGGCGTAGATCAGAACGGTTTGGATGAGATTGGATGTGTCCACGGCGGGATTGTCTCAGACGCTCCGCTGTCCCCGGCGTTGCCGGGGTGACCCGTGGGTGTCCGTGCGTTCCAGGGCAGGGTGGTTTTGTGGGTTGGTTGTGGGTTGTACGTATGCCGATGGGACTCTAGGCAGGGGTGTTCGTTGCTAGCATCTGCCTCTTGCCTGCGGCCCGCGTCATTCAGTGCGCGGCGCCGTGCGGCGGTCCCTCTCACAACGACATACAACAGGCCTGGAGACACTGACGCCATGTGGAACAACTTGAAGATCGGAACGCGCCTGCTGCTGGCGTTTGGCGGCATTGCACTGGTCGTGCTGCTGCTGATGGCGATGGTGCTGTCCGGCATCGGCGGTGCCGAGCAGGCGCTGCAGGGTTCCACGCCCCCCGCCCAGGCGGCCTTGGCGCACTTGCAAAGCGCACGCGCCTGGGTCATCGGTTGCAGTGTGGTGGTGTTTGTGCTGGCCCTGGTGGCCACGCTCAGCCTGCGCGCCAGCATCGTGGCGCCGCTCAACCAGGCCATCCTGATTGCCGAAACCGTGGCCTCGGGCGATCTGAGCCAGGAGTTCAACTCCGAGCTGCAGGGTGACTTTGGTCGCCTGCTGGGCGCGCTGGGCACCATGGAGGACACACTGACCGACCTGGTTTCGCGCATCAAGCAAAGCACCGACTCGATCACCGCCTCGGCCGTGGACATCGATCACGGCAACGCAGACCTGTCGCGCCGGGCGGAAGACCAGGTGTCGTCTCTTACCGAGACGGCCGCCAGCATGGAGCAGCTCACCGCCACCGTGCGCCAGAACGCCGAGCGCGCCCATTCGGCCAGCGGCCTGGCCGTGCAGGCGTCGGCGATTGCCGAGCAGGGCGGCTCGGTGGTGGGCGAGGTGGTGCAGACCATGCAGGCCATCAGCGGCAGCTCGCGCAAGATCGTGGACATCATCCAGGTGATCGAGGGCATCGCTTTCCAGACCAACATACTGGCGCTGAACGCGGCCGTGGAGGCCGCACGCGCAGGCGAGCAGGGCCGGGGCTTTGCTGTGGTGGCGAGCGAGGTGCGCAACCTGGCCCAGCGCAGCGCAGTCGCAGCGCGCGAGATCAAGGCGTTGATCAGTGCGTCGGTCGAACAGGTGGAGAGTGGCGCCGGCCAGGTGGGCAAGGCGGGCAAGACCATGGAAGAGATCGTCGGCGCCGTGGGCCAGGTCAGCGCGCTGCTGGGTGAAATCTCCACCGCCCTGCGCGAGCAGAGCGAGGCCATCAGCCATGTCAACGTGGCGGTGTCGCACATGGACGGCAGCACGCAGGAGACAGCCTCTCTGGTACAGCACGCGGTGACCACGGCGTCGGCGCTGTCGGCTCAGGCGCGTGATCTGGAGCAGGCGGTCGGGGCGTTCAAGCTGTAGCCCCCTGAGCCGCTGCGCGGCTTCCCCCTCAGGGGGGCGTCACCGGTGGCCTGGCAAAGCCAGTTCCACGGTGTCGCTGGTCTCTGGCAGCGCCAGTATTGAGCGCTGCGCTGTTCTTTCAGCAGGGTTTTACAACCCCAGTGCCTGCAGACTGCCTCGGCCTTCGCGCACCACCACCGGGTCGCCGCCCGTACCCATGGGGGTCAGGTCCACCACCGTGGTGGGCTCCAGGGGGCAAGCCCCTGCGTCCACAATGGCATCCACCAGCTTTTCATAGCGTTCGCGGATTTCCTGCGGGTCGTTCAGGGGCTCGGTTTCGCCCCCAGGGATCAGCGTGGTGGCCAGCAGCGGGGCGCCGTGCAGCTCCAGCAACAACTGCAGGCCCTTGCGGTCGGGTACGCGCAGGCCAATGGTCTTGCGTGAGGGGTGGCTCACGCGGCGGGGCACTTCCTTGGTGGCTTCGAGGATGAAGGTGTACGGGCCCGGCGTGCCCAGCTTGAGCAGGCGGTACTGGCGGTTGTCCACGCGGGCATAGTTGGCCAGCTCCGACAGGTCACGGCACAGCAGCGTGAGGTGGTGCTTTTCGTCCACTTGGCGAATGCGGCGCAGGCGGTCCACCGCATCCTTGTCGTCCAGGTGGCAGACCAGCGCGTAGCTGGAGTCCGTGGGCACGGCCACAATGCCGCCTTTTTGCAGCAGCAGGGCGGCCTGCTTGAGCAGCCGTGGCTGCGGGTTGTCGGGGTGGGCTTCGAAATACTGGGCCATAGGGACAGGTTCTCAGTGGTGCGTGGGGCGGCCCGATGCGGCGCGCAGGCTCATCGCAAGATCCGGTCGGCCAGCAGTTCCCACACAGGGGTCAATGCGCCAGGCAGCAACGGCAGCGTGCCCAGGTCGGTGTGCGATTCGTCGGGGCTGTGAAAGTCGCTGCCGCGCGATGCAGCCAGGCCAAACTCTTCCGCCATGGCCGCGTAGGTCACGTATTCGGCGGCGCTGTGGCTGCCGGTGACCACTTCTACTGCGCGCCCGCCATGCTGCTTGAACTCGGAAAACAGCGCAAATTCTTCATTGGCGCTGAATTTGTAGCGCGCCGGGTGGGCGATCACCGCCATGCCTCCCGCCTGCGTGATCCAGCGCACGGCATCGCTCAGGCTGGCCCAGCGATGGGGCACGTAGCCGGGTTTGCCTTCGGTCAGAAATTTGCGAAACACCTCGGAGGTGTCCTTGCACACGCCGGTTTCGACCAGAAAACGCGCGAAATGGGTGCGGGAGATGAGGGCCGGGTTGCCCACAAACTGCAGTGCCCCCTCGTAGGCGCCTTGGATACCCACCTGGGCCAGTTGCGCCGCCATCTCCTGCGCCCGCTCGCCGCGTCCGCCGCGTGTGGTGGCCAGGCCCTGGGCCAGCCGGGCGTCGTCGGGGTCAAAGCCCAGGCCCACGATGTGGACGGTGGTGTCTGCAAAGGTCACCGAAATCTCGGTGCCTGTGAGATAGGCCATGCCCTGGGCCTGGGCGGCAGCGGCTGCGCGGTGCTGGCCGCCGATTTCGTCATGGTCGGTCAACGCCCACAGCTCCACCCCGTTGGCCTTGGCCCGCGCGGCCAGGTCTTCGGGCGTGAGGGTTCCGTCGGAGACGACGGAATGGCAGTGCAGGTCGGCGTTGAGTATGGAGGTCACCGATTCATTTTAGGGCTTGTACTGATAATGCGCCCCACGGAATCCATTAACACTTGTTACATTTGCATTGCGCTTGGCTGGCGGGTGTCCAGCCGGGGCAAACACCGGCAGTGTGGCGGTGGTTTTCCTTGGGCAAGAATCAACAGCGCGAAGCCTTGGGGTTTTCGCAGAGCATCAGGAGCAACCATGAAATTCAATGACCTGCGCGTCGCACACAAGATGTGGAGCGTGATTCTCGGCCTGCTGGCGCTGATGCTGGTGGCCGCTGTCTGGACGCAGTGGTATGGGCGGCAGGTGACTGCCGTGACCGAAGAGTCCGTCAACAAATACGAGTCCGCTATCACCACGGCGGTCAGTTGGCGCGGCCTGGCCGAAGTGGCGGTCACCATGTCGATGGCCGGGTTTGTGACCACCGACCAGGCGCTCAAGGCGGATTTTGATACCCGGGTGGCTGCACTCACCGCACGCATCACCCCGGTGCAGGAAAAAATAAACAAAGAGGCCGTCTCGCCTGAGGACAAGGCAGCGCTGGCCGCAGTGGCCGCTGCGCGTGCCGATGTTCGTGGCCAGACCGACAAGCTCAAAGAGCTGACCGATGCCGGCGACGCTGCCGCCAAGCAAGCCTATCTGGCCAATGTGTACCGCCCCAAGGTGGTGGCCTATCTGGAGTCGATTGACAAGTTCGTCGTGGTGCAAGAGCGCCAACGCGACGATGCGGTGCAGGCCGCACGCGCCATGCGCGGCAACCTGGTGTTGATCGGGGCTGCTGCAGCCATCGCGGTGGTGGCTCTGGGCATGTTGCTGGCGGCCTTGCTGGTGCGCTCCATCACGCGTCCGCTGGACAGGGCGGTGGTGCTGGCCGAAGCCATCTCGGCAGGGGACCTCACGCAGGAAATTCACGATGACCGCAAGGACGAGTTGGGCGTGCTCACCCGGGCCCTGTCGGCCATGTCGGCGCGGCTGCGCGGTGTGGTGAGCGAAGTGCGCCAGGGCGTGGACTCGGTATCGTCGGCGTCGGTAGAGATTGCCAACGGCAACCATGACCTGTCGGCACGCACAGAGCAGACAGCCTCGAACCTGGAAGAGACGGCGGCCAGCATGGAACAGCTCACGGCCACCGTGAGCCAGTCGGCCGACACGGCCCGCCAGGCCAACCAACTGGCGGGCACGGCAGCCCAGGCAGCAGCGCGGGGTGGCGAAGTGGTGGGCCAGGTGGTCACCAGCATGCAGCAGATCACCGACAGCAGCAAAAAGATCAGCGACATCATCGGCACCATCGACGGCATCGCGTTCCAGACCAACATCCTGGCGCTGAACGCAGCGGTAGAAGCCGCCCGTGCAGGCGAGCAAGGCCGAGGCTTTGCGGTGGTGGCCAGCGAAGTGCGCAGCCTGGCACAGCGCAGCGCCGAAGCGGCCAAAGAGATCAAGACCCTGATCAGCACCAGCGTGGAGAACGTGGAATCAGGCTCGGCCCAGGTGGCGCAGGCCGGGCAAAGCATGCAAGAGATTGTTGCCAGCGTACAGCGCGTGAGCGACCTCATCGGCGAGATCACGGCCTCCTCGACGGAACAGCGCGACGGCATCGCGCAGGTCAACCAGGCGGTCACACACCTCGATCAGATGACACAACAAAACGCGGCGCTGGTGGAGGAATCGACCGCTGCAGCCGCCTCAATGCGCGACCAGGCCCAGCACCTGGCGCAGGTGGTGTCGGTGTTCAATGTGGGGGCGGTGGCTACGCGGGCACCTGCGGCGCCTCGGGCCGCTCCAGCACCTGCACCCCGGCCTGCATCCGCCGCCCAGGCCACACTGGGCAACAAGCCTGCAACGGCCCGGAAGGCGGCCGTCAGCGCGCCCAAGGCCTCGGCGGCGGCGCGGTTGGCGCCGCCAGCTGCCCCCGCAGTCGCGCAGTCGGCAACCCCTGCACCGAAGGCGGCGGCCAAGGGCGGGGACGACGACTGGGAAAGCTTCTGATTCCTGGCCCTTGCGCGCCCTGACGGATCTTGGGTTGGGCCCCGTCTGGGCCACCGATAGCGTGACAAGAGGTTTTTTGGGGTGTCCGGGGCGCACAGGCCCGCCGCCGCCAGGTCCTGTGGCCCGGCCCCTGTTCGATGCATCTTCGTTCGCGCATTTCTGGCAGGTTCCGGATGCGGGTTTTTCCCGGTGGGGCGCAAATCCGCCAGTGCCTCGGGCTGGCGTAGGCTATGGCCTGTTGTTGATGTAATCGAATGTGTCTTGCACGCCATGCGCAGACCATGGAAACATCGCCGGTCCACGAGGAAAAACAAACCATGCAATTTGACAATATCCGCGTCTCCCGCAAGCTGTGGGGCGCCTTTTTGGGGCTCATGATTGCCATGTTGCTGCTGTCTGCGTTTGCGCAGAACCGGGGCAACTCGTCGATGTCGGCCGCCTTGGACGCCGTGGTCGAGATCGAGGCCCGCATCTCGGCTGCCGTGCGCTGGCGTGGCGCCACCGAAACCGCCGTCACCATGGTCATGGGCGGCGCAGTGACCACCGATTCGGTGCTGGCCGAGCAGTACGGCGCCAAGGTCAAGGAGATCATCGGCAACATCAACAAGGTGCAGGAGGGCATCGTGGCGGCAGCCACCGCGCCCGAGGAGAAAGCCTCGCTCGACAAGGTGCTGGAGGCGCGCAAGGCCGTGCTGGCGGCCACTGCCAAGACCTGGGAGCTCAAGGGCGCGGGCGATGCCGTGGCCACCCAGCGTTATGCAGACGATGAGTTTGCCCCCCTGGTCACCAAGTACCTCAAGGCGCAGGACGACTTTGTGGCCACGCTCGAAAAGCGCCGCGACGTGATCCGCGCCGACGCCACCCAGCGCCGCATCCAATACGCCATCACCGGCATCATCAGCTCCATGGTGCTGATGGCGGCGGGCCTGTTTCTGGCCTGGAAGCTGGTGCGCTCCATCACCCTGCCGCTGAACGAAGCGGTAGCGACCATCGATGCCATCGCCGCTGGCGACCTCACGCGCGAGCTGCAGTCCACCCGCAAGGACGAGTTTGGCCACATGCTGCGTTCGCTGTCGGCCATGTCGGCACGGCTGCGCGGTGTGGTGAGCGAAGTGCGCCAGGGGGTGGACTCGGTATCGTCGGCGTCGGTAGAGATTGCCAACGGCAACCATGACCTGTCGGCACGCACAGAGCAGACAGCCTCGAACCTGGAAGAGACGGCGGCCAGCATGGAACAGCTCACGGCCACCGTGAGCCAGTCGGCCGACACGGCCCGCCAGGCCAACCAACTGGCGGGCACGGCAGCCCAGGCAGCAGCGCGGGGTGGCGAAGTGGTGGGCCAGGTGGTCACCAGCATGCAGCAGATCACCGACAGCAGCAAAAAGATCAGCGACATCATCGGCACCATCGACGGCATCGCGTTCCAGACCAACATCCTGGCGCTGAACGCAGCGGTAGAAGCCGCCCGTGCAGGCGAGCAAGGCCGAGGCTTTGCGGTGGTGGCCAGCGAAGTGCGCAGCCTGGCACAGCGCAGCGCCGAAGCGGCCAAAGAGATCAAGACCCTGATCAGCACCAGCGTGGAGAACGTGGAATCAGGCTCGGCCCAGGTGGCGCAGGCCGGGCAAAGCATGCAAGAGATTGTTGCCAGCGTACAGCGCGTGAGCGACCTCATCGGCGAGATCACGGCCTCCTCGACGGAACAGCGCGACGGCATTGCGCAGGTCAACCAGGCAGTGACGCACCTCGATCAGATGACACAACAGAACGCGGCGCTGGTGGAGGAATCGACCGCTGCAGCCGCCTCGATGCGCGACCAGGCCCAGCACCTGGCGCAGGTGGTGTCGGTGTTCAATGTGGGGGCGGTAGCTACGCGGGCACCTGCGGCGGCGCCTCGTTCAGCACCGGTGGCTGCACCACGGCCCGCTGTGGCCAAGGCGGCGGCCAGCGCTCCCCGTGTGGCTGGGGCCCCATCTGCTGGCGCCAAGGCGTCTGCGCCAGCACCTGCCCGGCTGCCCGCCGCCAAAGCCCCTGCACCCGCCGCCAAGGCGCCGCCACAGGGTGGCGATGATGATTGGGAGAGCTTCTGACCGGATAACTGCTGGCGCCTTCCCATCCAGCACTGGTGGATTTTTTGAAGGCGACGGTGCCGGTACGGCCGCTATGGCCAGCGAAGCAAGGGGCCTGCGCAGGCTTGATCAGACCTGGGCCCCCTCCACCAGAAACTGCACCTTGCGCTCGCCCTTCCACTCGTTTACATCCAGGCGAAAAGCCAGCAGCACCCGCGCGGGCAGTTGCTCGGTGTGGCCGAACCAGATGGCGTCGATGGGGTTGCCCTGGTGGATGAGCTTGATCGACAAGTGGTTCTTGGCCTCGCCCACGAGGCGCTGGCTCACGATCTGCACTTCTTCGCTGAACGTGGGGGGCAAGAAGCCCTGGCCCCAGACCTCGCGGTGCAGGGTGTCCACGATGTCGGCGCGGCAGTATTCGGGGGCCAGCGGGCCGTCGGTCTCGATGCGGCGGGTGAGGGTGGCGGCGTCCAGCCATTCCTGCGCCACCTGGGCAAAGGCCTGCTCGAACACGTCGAACGATTCCTCGGCCACCGTGCAGCCCGCCGCCATGGCGTGGCCGCCAAACTTGAGGATCACGCCGGGGTGGCGCTTGGCCACCAGGTCCAGCGCGTCGCGCAGGTGAAAGCCGGGGATGGAGCGGCCCGAGCCCTTGAGCTCATGTTCCTTGCCCGGCGCGCTGCTGGCGGCAAACACAAAGGTGGGGCGGTGCAGCTTGTCCTTGATGCGGCTGGCCACAATGCCCACCACGCCTTCGTGAAAGTCGGGGTCGAACACGCTGATGGCCGGGGGCGGCTCTTCGTCTTCCTGGAACAGGCTCTCGGCCATCAGCATGGCTTGGTCGCGCATGCCGCCCTCGATCTCGCGGCGCTCGCGGTTGATGCCGTCCAGCGTGGCCGCCAGTTCGGCGGCGCGGCCCGCATCGTCTGTCAGCAGGCATTCGATGCCCAGCGTCATGTCGGCCAGGCGCCCAGCGGCGTTGATGCGCGGGCCCAGGGCAAAGCCAAAGTCGAAGGTGGTGGCCACGGGCGCCTTGCGGCCTGCTGAGTGGAACAGTGCGGCGATGCCTGCGGGCATCTGCCCCGCGCGGATGCGCTTCAAGCCCTGGGCGACCAGACGGCGGTTGTTGGCGTCGAGCTTGACCACGTCAGCTACGGTGCCCAGCGCCACCAGGGTGAGCAAGGGGTCGAGCTTGGGTTGCGTGGCGGCATCAAAAACGCCGCGCGCACGCAGCTCGGCCCGCAGCGCCAGCAACACGTAGAACATCACACCCACCCCGGCCATGGACTTGCTCTCGAACGGGCAACCGGGCTGGTTAGGGTTGACGATGGCGTCGGCCGCCGGCAGCTCGGGGCCCGGCAGGTGGTGGTCGGTCACCAGCACTTGCAGGCCCAGCGCCTTGGCCTCGGCCACGCCGTCCACGCTGGCGATGCCGTTGTCCACGGTGATGAGCACATCGGCGCCACGCTCGGCCACGCGGCGGGCGATGGGGGGGGTGAGGCCGTAGCCGTCCGTCACGCGGTCGGGCACCAGGTAGTCCACCTGCTGGGCGCCCAGCAGGCGCAGCCCACGCACGCCCACCGCGCAGGCGGTGGCTCCGTCGCAGTCGTAGTCGGCCACGATGACAAGGCGCTTGTTCTGCGCCATGGCGTCGGCCAGCAGGCGGGCGGCGGCGTCAATGCCCTTCAAGCCTTGGTCTCCGCTGGGCGGCAGCAGGCGGCCGAGGCCATCGTCCAGTTCGTCTTTGGCACGCACGCCGCGCGCGGCGTACAGGCGCGCCAGCAGCGGGTGCACGCCCGCCTGCTCCAGCGCCCAGGCGGCGCGGGGAGGGATGTCTCTTGCTACTATTTTCATAGCTTATTGCGCATATCTGTAAAGCGCTGGGGCCTGAAAAGGCTTTGAAAACGCTGGGCCAGCGTGCGGGGTGCGCTGCGGAAGGCCAGCGCATTGCGCTCCCCAGACAGTGTCAGTTGCACTGGCACGCCGCCTTCGGCCCGGCGCAGCAGGTCGGCCACGGGGCCTGCGTCCAGCGCGGCCCAGGCGGAGGCCCAGGTGCGCCAGTCTTCATTCAGCGCCGCGTTGCGCAGGGTCGCCAGCACCGTCGGCGCAGTGGCGGCGGAGGGGGTGGGCGCAGGCAGTGGGCCGGTGCCATACACCCAGAACGAGTTGATCATCGGCAGCCCGCGCGCCGAGCGCTCGTCGTTGAAGGCGTGGGTGTACAGCAGCATCTGCATCTCGCTGTGCAGGCGGTGCAGGGTGCGGGCTTGTTTTACATCGGGCATCCAGGCGCGCACGTCGCGTTGCAGCACGCGCTCCAGCGAGGCGGTGGCCAGGTTGGCAAACAGCGGGCCACTGGCCAGCCAGCGCGTGGGCTGGTCGTAGTGCAGGGTGATGCCGTCCTCGGCAAACCAGGGCGCCACGATGGCCAGCAGCGCGCGGGACGAGGCTTCGTCCAGGCCCAACTGTTCGGGGTCGCGCAGGGTGACGTGGTCGGTGCTGACCTGCCACTGGCAGGGGGTGACGAAGGCCCAGGCCTCGCCATCCAGGGGCTGTCCCAGCTGGTGGCGGTGCCACGCGGCCCAGGGGATGCGGCCGTCCTGCGCAGGCAGGCCCAGGGCGCGGGCCAGGGCACGTTCGTGGGGGGCTGAGAAGCTGGTTTCTTCGCCGGTGTCACTGTGTTCGGGGCGGGGGCTGAGCCGGGTCAGCAGCCGGTCCAGGTGGGGCAGGGCCAGGCCCTGTTGGGCTTGCTGGCATCCCGGAGAGGCGCTGGCGGCGTAGGGAATGAGCAAATGGGTGGTGTCCGACATCCCCCTATTGTCCGGGATGCCACAATCTGCCCCGCCTGTGGCGCGCATTCCGCACCGCGCAGGCCCTTCTTCCCATATCCATGCAAATTCCCTACGAACTGGCCCTGGGCTGGCGCTACACGCGCGCGGGCCGCACCACGCGGCGCAATGGCTTTATCTCGTTCATCTCGGGCGTGTCCATGCTGGGCATCGCGCTGGGGGTGGCGGCGCTGATCATCGTGCTGTCGGTGATGAACGGCTTTCAGAAGGACGTGCGCGACCGCATGCTCAGCGTGGTCTCGCACATCGAGATTTTTGCGCCCCTGGGGGCTGCACTGCCCGACCCGGCGCTCACCCTGGCCGAGGCCAAGAAGAATCCGAATGTGATCGGGGCAGCGCCTTTTGTGTCGGCCCAGGCCCTGCTGGCGCGTGGCGAAGACATGAAGGGCGCGCTGGTGCGTGGCATCGACCCGGCGTTGGAAGGTGCGGTGACCGACCTGGCCGCTACCAACGAGAAAACGCTCAACCTGCTGGTGCCCGGCGAGTTCCGCGTGGTGCTGGGTGGCGAACTGGCCCGCGCCTTGGGTGTGCGGGTGGGTGACGCGGTGACGCTGATTGCGCCCGCCGGCCAAGTGACGCCGGCTGGCGTGGTGCCACGCCTCAAGCAGATGACGGTGGCGGGAACGTTTGACTCGGGCCACTACGAATACGACTCGGCCCTGGTGCTGCTGCACCACGAGGACGCACAGCGCATCTTCCGCCTGGAAGGCCCCACGGGCGTGCGTCTCAAGCTCAAGGACCTGCACCAGGCCCGCGAGGTGGCGCAGGAGCTGGCCCGCAGCCTGAGCGGCCAGTTGCTGATCCGCGACTGGACGCAACAAAACCGCACTTGGTTCGCAGCCGTGCAGCTCGAAAAACGCATGATGTTCATCATCCTCACGCTCATCGTGGCGGTGGCGGCGTTCAACCTGGTCTCCACCCTGGTGATGACGGTGACCGACAAGCGCGCCGACATCGCCATCCTGCGGACGCTGGGCGCCAGCCCCAAAAGCATCATGGGCATCTTTGTGGTGCAGGGCGCCATGGTGGGCGTGATTGGCACGCTGGTCGGCCTGCTGCTGGGCCTTGGCATTGCGTTCAACATCGATGTGATCGTGCCGGCCATCGAGCGCGCGCTGAACGCGAGCTTTTTGCCCAAGGACATCTACCTCATCAGCAAGATGCCCAGCGAGCCGCAGAGCAGCGACATCGTGCCCATTGCGGTCATCTCGCTGGTGCTGGCCTTTGTGGCCACCCTGTACCCCAGCTGGCGCGCCAGCCGTGTGAACCCTGCCGAGGCGCTGCGTTATGAGTA
This sequence comes from Acidovorax benzenivorans, assembly GCF_028680575.1. Classification (GTDB taxonomy): domain Bacteria; phylum Pseudomonadota; class Gammaproteobacteria; order Burkholderiales; family Burkholderiaceae_C; genus Acidovorax; species Acidovorax benzenivorans. Next base: position 25,255 of record NZ_JAPCKI010000029.1, read on the forward strand.
ACCCCACCCCCCATAACAACAACAACCACCACCACCAGGTGGTGCTGGAGGCCAAGGGCCTGACCAAACGCTTTACCGAAGGCCGCCTGGACGTGACCGTGCTCAAGGGCGTGGACCTGCAGATCCATGCGGGCGAAACGCTGGCGATTGTGGGTGCCTCGGGCTCGGGCAAGAGCACCTTGCTGCACCTGCTGGGCGGGCTGGACGCACCGACGGCAGGCACCGTGCGCCTGAAGGGCGAGGAGATGTCGTCGCTGTCGGCAGAGCGCCAGGGGCAGTTGCGCAATCAGCACCTGGGCTTTATCTACCAGTTCCACCACCTGCTGCCGGAGTTCAGTGCGTTGGACAACGTGGCCATGCCGCTGCGCATCCGCCGCCTGCCGCTGGCGCAGTGCCATGCGGAGGCGGAGCGGGTGCTGGCGTCGGTCGGTTTGAAGGAGCGGCTGATGCACCGGCCAGCCGAGTTGTCGGGCGGTGAGCGTCAGCGGGTGGCGATTGCGCGGGCCTTGGTGACGCGGCCTGCGTGCGTGCTGGCGGATGAGCCTACGGGCAATCTGGACCGGAGCACTGCTGACGGGGTGTTCGACCTGATGCTGCAACTGGCGCGGGATCAGGGCACGGCGTTTGTGATGGTGACGCACGACGAGTCGCTTGCGGCGCGGTGTGATCGGGTGGTGAGGTTGGTGTCTGGGGTTTTGGGGTGATTTTGGGTACTGGTGCTTGTGGGATATGGGCTGGTAGCTATTGATTTTGTAGTGTTCGATCTGGTGACCTGATCATGAAGACCGTTCGGGCTGAGCCTGTCGAAGCCGGGGCGTGCTGATTTGAAAGGCGTGCCTGTGTTGAGGGCGGAGGCCGGGAGTCGCCCGGCATGCGAGGTACTTTTCTTTGCTTCGCCAAAGAAAAGTACCCAAAAGAAAGGCGACCCCCAGTCTGCGACCCCTTCGCGGTGCGAAGGGGCAACCTGCGTCGGTGCGGTTGCGGGGTGCGCCGCAGAACTCACTGCGCTGCGTTGCAGCTCCGTTCAGACAACTGCGGCGAGTCAGATCACGAAGCACGCGCGCTCCGACGCGCGTGCCACCCCGCAACCGCCCCGC
>NZ_JAPCKI010000002.1 GCF_028680575.1 Acidovorax benzenivorans
GGAGCTTCACACCGAGCCGTTGCCAGCTCCGCATGTCCGGGTAGGGAACGGCTGATGGAACAGCCGGTTTCATCAGGTCATATCTACCTCCGTGAAACAGAAATTCAAGCGACTTGCAGGTCGCACGGTCTCGCCGTCAAGGTCTGCGCGTGCCTTGCACGCTGGCGGCCACCTTGCAGGATGGCCGTCTGCGAACCCTGACTGCTGCGCTGCGCCGTGACCCGGAGGGCTCGGGCAATCCCGCCCGGCTTCCTTTCGGAGATCCATCATGCAACTCGCATCCCGTTTCGCTCATCATTCCCCGTCGCTGCGCAGTAGCTCGCCGCTGACCGACGACCAGATCCGCGCGGTGGCGCCGTCCATCTTCGCCTTGGACAAGCACGCGAGCCGGTCCGACCGCTACACGTACATCCCGACCGGCGAGGTGCTGACCGCGCTGCGCAGGGAAGGCTTCGAGCCGTTCATGGTCTGCCAGACGCGCGTGCGGCAGGACGACCGGCGCGATTTCACCAAGCACATGGTGCGGCTGCGCCATGCGCGGCACATCGGCGATGCCGAGGCCAACGAGATCGTGCTGCTCAACTCGCACGACGGCACCAGCAGCTACCAGCTGATCGCGGGCTTGCTGCGCTATGCGTGCAGCAACGGACTGGTGTTCGGCGACACGTTCTCGGACGTGCGCGTGCACCACAAGGGGCAGATCGTGGACCGCGTGATCGAGGGCGCCTACGAGGTGCTCGACGGGTTCGACCTGGTGCGCGAACGCCGTGACGCAATGCGTGCGATCACGCTGGATGCCCAGGAGCAGGCGATCTTTGCGCGGGCGGCGCTGGCGCTGAAGTACGAGCCCGATCCGGTGCGGCCGGCACCGATCACCGAGACGCAGGTGCTGGAAGCCCGGCGCAGCGCCGATGCGCGTTCCGACCTGTGGTCCACGTTCAACCGGACCCAGGAGAACCTGCTGCAGGGAGGCATTCCGGGACGCAGCGCGACCGGGCGCCGGATGCGCACGCGGGCGGTGCAGGGCATCGACCAGAACCTGAAGCTCAACCGGGCGCTGTGGATGCTGGCCGAGGAGATGCGTCGGCTCAAGGGCTGATCATTGATGCGGTGCGCTCGCACCGCTTGACGTCTCATCGGGAGGAGTGCGCTGCTTCAGTGCTCCTTCCTCGACGAGTCGCTCATAGCTTTCCCGCAGCATTTCACGGAACCGGGCATGCTCTTCCTTGCAGGTGCCCTCCATTTCCTTGAAGCCGGTATCGATGGTGGATTCAGGGTGTTGAATCAATCGAATGGTGTCGCGCCCGAACCAACGCGAGTTCCATTTCGGTGTGATTTCAAGGACCAGGCCATCATGATGTAGCTTGAACTCCGCGTAGACCTTCGTGTGCCCCTGCACAAACTCGTAAATTTGAATCTCTGCGCTGTTTCCGAAATGAGAAATGGTGCCCCGTACAAGTTTGAAGTCCTTTGGAGGGAAGATTCCGCACAGCCTCTTTTCCGACATACCACCGTCAATGGTGTTGCCTGATGCCTGCAATGCCAGTGTCATCGATGAGTCGTTGGAAAGATTCATCTCCTCTAGGTTCACGATGCCTTCGAAGAAGTTGCTGAAGTAGCCGTGCCAAAGCTCCGTCTTGTAGTGCCACGCGACGATACGATCCGCATAGCGCTTGAACGTCTCCTCGTCGCTGGCATGAACCTTCAGCAGTGTCAGGAGGCCGGTGACCAACGCAACCAAGGTGACCAGCACGCCGACGAAGAGCTTTGTTTTGGTCAAAGCGCCTTCTGACAGACCGAAGCGCCACCATTTCTTGTTCTTGGGCGTCGCGCGAAGGGAACTGGGCTTTCGCAGTTTCTTCTGCGGGATACGCAGGCTGCTCTTGCGATTGCTGTGCATCTGTATCGCAGTCAATTGCCGGGTAGCCGGGCCTCGGTTTCAAGAATGAGTTCCCCCGCACTACGCCCCAGTGCCCGTGCGATTTTCAGGATCACCGCCAGCGTGGGCATGTGCTCGCCGCGCTCGATCTTGCCCATGTGCGAGCGTTCGATGCCGGCCAGATGCGCGAGGGTTTCCTGGGCGATGCCTTCCTCCGTGCGGATCGCGCGCACGGCTGCGCCAAAGGCCAGGGCCGGCGCGGCCTCGAAGGTCGTTGCGCCGACGGGTCTTCCACGCTGGATTCCTCGCTTTGCTTGCATCGCAGCAAGCGTCGCGATGGATGCCTATTAAAACCACGTTAAAGATAACTATTTTTCACCAATGCACGCGGGACGGACCTAGAATTCCCGCTTATGCAAAGGCAGGCACAGCGCTCACCCATGCCCCACGGTATGCCCGGCCTAGAGGCCGGCCCTCTTTGACTCCTGGAGCTTCCATGGCCTTTCTGACCGATGAGCAGCGCCGCCGGATGCTGGCCAACGGTGTTGCCAGGGCGCGCGGCGAAGACAGCGATCCGTATCCGGTGGTCAAGCTCTACACGCCGGATGCCGGCGCTGCCTGGGTGCTCACGGCCCTGGCCGCCGATGGCGACCTGGCCTACGGGCTCATCGACGCGGGTACCGGGTTCCCTGAGTTGGGCGAGGTGAGCCTGGCCATGCTGGCCGGCATCAAGGGTCCGAAGGGCCTGCCCGTGGCGGTGGAGCCGCAGTACCGCCCACGCAAGACCTTGTCCGCCTACGTGGCGGACGCGCAGCGCGACGGCATGATCACAGACTAAGGGCCACTGGTTTCCGGCGGATACGCTCGGATGCCGAAGTTACCGCGCAGGCGCACCGCGCTGCGCTGCCCCGACGGGAAAGCGGCCCACACCGGCCTGATCCATGGCAGCTTGCCATCTTCAACCGAAGGAGCTTGCCGCCATGACGATGCACAGCGATCTCACCCCCGCGCCCTGGGCTGCCTCGGCCGCCTACCTCTATGCGCTGGACCTGGATGGGCCGACGCTGGCATGGGAGTATCTGCGCCGGCATCCCGGCTACCGCGTGGCCTGGCTCGGCGCGCCCCGCAAGCGGCGCGCCGCCATCGCACCACGCTGGGGCTTGCGATGTCGATCTTGATCCGCGCCTGGATGCGCGCGAGGCGCATCCGGTCTGGATCGGCGCCGAAGACCGGTTGCCGCACCTGCGCCTCGCGCAGGTGCGCGGCAGCGTGGGCGATGGTCCGGTCTTCGGCCTGTGGCGCATCCGTGGCCGCAAGCACCTGCTGCATGCGGGAGCCGATCTGATTCTTTGCGCACTGGACGGCCGGCAAAGGTTGCAGACCAGCGTGTCTCCCGCCTTGGCCGAGGGCTCGGCTTGCCGACTCTCCCTGCCGCCTGGCGGCGAAGCCGCGGCGGCCTCCGCCGCGCTGCAGGTCTTGCGCGGCGAACACCACGCACCGGCCTTTCGCCATGTTTCGCGCATGGACCTGCTGCACATGCGCGGCCTGCAGGCACTCGATGCCTTGCAGGCCGGCTGCGGCCACCGGGAGATCGCGGAAGCGGTCTTCGGCGCCGATGCCGCTGCCGGCCGCTGGCACGCCGACAGCGACCTGCGCGCCCAGATGCGCCACATCCTCTCCCGTGCGAAGGCCTTGATGGCGGGCGGCTACCTCCGGCTCGCTGGCGTGCGCCCCGGTTAGCGCCTGCCCACGGAGACGAGACTGGCCACCGAATCTCCCTTCGCAGCCCACCCCCCTTTGCCCAGACTGCCTCCATCGGGCCGCGAATCGTTTGCGGCCCATCCACCGAGATGGAGGCCTTCATGGCAGCAGGACATTCGATCCCTTCGCGCGGCGCGGCAGCGGCTGCGCCGCAGCCCGCCCCTGCGGTGCCGGCTGCAGCCGCAAAACCTGAATTCCTGACCACCGACGAGGCAGCCGCGCTGCTGCGGCTGTCGCCGCGCACGCTGGAGAAGCACCGCGTGCTGGGCGGCGGACCGCGCTTTCGGAAATTCGGCGCGCGCGTGGTCTACGCCATGGCGGACCTGCGCACCTGGGCCGACAGCCACACCTACGGTATGACCTCGGACCCCGGCTACGTGATGCGGGATTCGGTGCGCTGAGCGGAAATCGAAGGTGTCTGCCATGTCCCGGCGCTCCAGCGAACGCGAACAGCTCGCGCTGTTCCGCGCGCTGCCGGGCGACGACATGGCCCTGCGCGACGCGCAGGACCTGATGGCCTATCCCTTCTTCAGCCTGGCCAAGTCCCGGCGCACCGTGCCCATCCGCTTCGATGCCGGTGGCGTCTCGCTTACCGTCGAAGGCGTGCCCGAGCACGGCATCGCCACCATCTGGGACGCCGACGTGCTGATCTGGGCCGCCAGCCAGATCGTGCAGGCGCGCGATGAGGGCCGGCCCACCTCGCGCCTGATGGCCGCCACGCCCTACGAGATCCTGCGCTTCGCCCAGCGCGCCACGGGCCGGACCGAATACCTCGGGCTGCGCGCATCGCTGGACCGGCTGCAGTCCACCACGGTGCTCACCTCGATCCGACAGGCCGGCAAGCGCATGCACCGCTTCTCGTGGATCAACGAATGGCAGGAGCACGTGCGGCCCGATGGCCGCTCCGACGGCATCGAGCTGATCCTGCCGGACTGGTTCTATTGCGGCGTGATGGACGACGCGCTGGTGCTCACGCTCGATCCCGCGTACTTCCGGCTCACTGGCGGCATCGAGCGCTGGCTGTACCGCCTCGTGCGCAAGCACGGCGGGCGCCAGCGCAACGGGTGGCGCTTCGACATGCGCCACCTGCACCAGAAGTCCGGCAGCCTGCAGCGCTACCGCGACTTCGCGCTGCACCTGCGCGGCCTGGTGCTGCGCCAGGCCTTGCCGGGCTACCGGCTCGCCATCGAATGGGCCGGCCGCACCGAGTGGCTGACCTTCCGGCCCGATCCCGGCACACCCGACCGGGGCGACTTATTCACAGCACCTGTTGAAGAAGCTGTGGATAGCGCGGGGACGGACTCGGGAGATCACCGGCGCGGGAGTCGGGAAATCGCCGACGCCGCCATCGGGAAATCACCGGCGCAAAACCTTCCGCAAGCCGCGCCCTGCAACGGTTTGGGCCTTCCTTAACTTTTATCCATAACAAGGACTAACTCTATGAATAAAAGATGGGGCGCCAACACCGCTGCGCAAAAAACAGGCAGTCTCGCATCCGGTGTATCTGAAAACAGCTTCCCAGAAACTCCGGCCAATGGGGTTGGCAAGGTCATCGCGCTGCTGAACCAGAAGGGCGGCGCAGGCAAGACCACGCTGTCCACGCACCTGGCCGGCGAGTTCGCCAGGCAGGGAAGGCGCGTGACGCTGATCGACGCCGATCCCCAGGGCTCGGCCTTGGACTGGGCACAGCGGCGCCTGCAGAGCGCCCAGGGGCGGCTCTACGGGGTTTTCGGGCTGGCGCGCGACACCCTGCACCGGGAAGTGCCCGAGATCGCCCTGCAGGCCGACTACGTGGTGATCGACGGCCCGCCCCGGGTCGCGGCGCTTGCGCGCTCCGCGCTGCTGGCCGCCGACCTGGTGCTGATCCCCGTGCAGCCCAGCGCCTACGACGTATGGGCGACGCAGGAGATGGTGGGTCTCATCACCGAGGCACGGGTGTTCCGGCCTGCGCTGCGCGCGGCCTTCGTCATCAACCGGCGCGTGGTCGGCACCGTGATCGGACGCGAGGCGCGTGCCGCGCTCGCGGATCAGCCGTTTCCAACGCTGCACGCCGACATTGCGCAGCGCATCGCGTTCGCCGACTGCGTGGCGGCGGGCAAGCTGGTGTGGGAGGTGTCGCCGAAGGGCGCGGCCGCGCGCGAGATCGCGGCGCTCGCACAGGCCGTGCAGAACGTGCAGAACGTGCTCGGCGATGCACTGGAAGAGAGCAGGGAGGTGCTGCGATGACAGGCACCGCCGATTCCCCGAAGCGGCGCCGCGCGCCGATCGGCCGCCGGCCTGCGGCCGATCCGGCCACGGCCTGGGTGCATCGTGAAGATGCCGCCGCTGCGCAGGCCAAGGCGGCGGTCTTCACCGCCCGGCTGACCATCGACGTGACGCCAGCGCTGCGCGGACGCATCAAGGTGATCGCGTTCCAGCGCGGCGTCACGGCCGCCGACATGCTGCGCGAACTGCTGGAGCGTGAATACCCGGAGGCACGGCCATGATGCCGGCGCGGGCACCTGGCATGCAGGCCTCGGCGCGGGCGGCGCTGCCGCCGCGCTTCACTCCTATGCGCGTGTCGCTCGCTTTCGTCGAGCACCGCGTGAACGTCTACTTGCGCTTCGGCCGGCCCGTGCGCGAAACCGTGCTGGACCGCTGGCGGCGCGCCGCGCTGTTCGCGCCGGGCGCGGTCTGCTGTCGCATCAAGTGGTTGGGCAACGACTACGGCACGGCACTGTGGCAGCTCATGGTGCTGCAGGCGCCCATGTCGTTTGATGACGCCCAGCGCGTGGCCGGCGTGTCGCCCGGCGCGCGCATTCTGCTGCGCGCCGATGGTGAACCGGCCGTCAAGGCGGTGCTCGCCGCCATCGATGCCATCGAGACGGACGGCATTGATCCGTGCGTGGTGGCCACCATCTACTGGCGCATGGTGGGAAACCGGCTGGCGGCACGCCGGCCGCTACCGGCGTATACGGCAGAGCGCCATGCGGCGCATCTCGCGCGCGAGGCGCTGCGATGACGCCGCGCATGTCTCGGGCGGCGCTGCTGGCCGTGGCAGGTATCGGCCTGGCGGCGCTGTGCGCGCCGGCCCTGATGCAACCTTCCGCGCGCATCGTCTACAACCCCAGCGCCAGCGTGGCGCGCGGCTGGTACCGCATCGCATCGCTTGCCCATCCCGGCTCGCTGCCGGTTGGCAGCATCGTGCTGGTCCGGCTTCCCGCCAGTGTGGCCACGTTCGCGGCGCAGCGCGGCTACCTGCCTGCGGGCGTGCCCATCCTCAAGCGCGTCGGCGCCGTAGCGCCGCAGCCGGTGTGTGTTCGGGGGCGCATCGTGCACGTCGATGGCGCTGTCGTCGCAACCGTGCTCGCGCACGACGGCGCGCATCGGCCTCTGCAGCCGTGGGCGCCATGCCGCGCACTGGCCGAGGGCGAACTGTTCCTGCTCAGCGACACGCATCCGGCCTCGTTCGACAGCCGCTACTTCGGGCCTGTCGATGCGTCCGCCGTACTCGGCGTTGCGCGGCCACTGTGGACATGGGGTGCACCATGAGCCTGTCGCCAGCCATGCACCGGCCGTGCGCCGATGCTGCATCCATCCGTGCGTCAGCCTTGCCGCCGAACTGCAGGCGAAGCCGCGCTTCGCCTGCACTCCAACGTGCAGGGATCCCGGCGCCAGCGTGCAGCGGACGCTGCACCCGCGCGGCCTTACGGGCTGCGCTGCGTGCCCCGTGCGCGGCTGGCGGCTCGCCGGAGCCGGGAGCGGATGCGGGGGCGCAGGCGGAGGGCAAGAGAAAAGGACCGGCACGTCTTCGCCCGCCTGCCCAGTCTGCACGTGGGTTGGGCACGGCACCGCGCCTGCGGCCGCGTGTGCCGTGCGGGAGCCGTTTCGCCATCGCTGCGGGCTGCCTGCGCGTGCCGTTCCCGATGCACTGCGCCCTGATGCGCTGGAGGTTCCACCATGGCATCCGCTGACGAAGACCACTTCCGCGTCCGCCCGAGCCCGCCCAAGGCGCGCTCCGGAGCGAAGCCGAAGGGCTTCGTGTCGCAAGTGCTCAAGGCCGTCTCCAAGTCCGGCGCCAAGGCCTCGGGCGCACGCGGCGCGCGCCCGGCATCGACCTTCGGCCGGGGCCGCGTGGCCGCTGGCATGGCGGGCCGCGGCCTGGGCGCGAACGCCCGGCGAGTGGTCATCAAGTCCCGCTTCGTGGTGCTCAGGCGCGCCGGCGCAACCGCCGTCTCGGCGCACCTGCGCTACATCGAGCGCGAGGGCGTCACCCGGGACGGCCAGAAGGGCCAGGCCTACGGTGCCGACACCGACGCGGCGGACCTCAGGGGCTTCGAGGAGCGCGGCCGGGGCGACCGCCACCAGTTCCGCTTCATCGTCTCGCCCGAGGACGCCGTGGACCTGGAAGACCTCAAGGGCTTTACCCGCCAGCTCATGCAACGCATGGAGACCGACCTGGAGACGCCGCTGGACTGGGTGGGGGTAGACCACTGGGATACCGACAACCCGCATACCCACATCGTGCTGCGGGGCTGGATCGGCAGCGGGCGCCAGGGCCGCGACCTGGTGATCGCGCCCGACTACATGGCCCACGGCATGCGGCTGCGAGCCAGCGAGATCACCACCGAATGGCTGGGCCCGCGCACCGAGGCCGAGATGCGTCGGAGCCTGCAGCGCGAGGTGGACCAGCATCGCCTGACCAGCCTGGACCGGCAACTGCAGCGGCAGGCCACAGTGAACGTCGTGGACCTGACTGAGGCGCCGGGCACTGCCCAGGGAGCGCAGCGCCAGACCCTGCTGCGCGCGCGACTGCAGCGGCTCGAAGCGATGGCTTTGGCCGAGCGCATCGATGCCAACCGCTGGCAGCTCTCGCCCAGCATGGAACAGACCCTGGCCGCCATGGGCGAGCGCGACGACATCCTGCGCACCATGCACCGCGCCATGAAGGGTGAGCAGCGGGAGCTGGTGACGGACCCGCCGGCGGATGCACCCGTCATCGGGCGCATCGCGGCCAAGGGCCTGGACGATGAACTGCACGACCGGCCCTATCTGGTGGTCGATGGCATCGACGGCCGGGCGCACTACCTGAAGCTGCCGGCCGGCACCGATCTGGCCGAGCTGCCCATCGACGGCATCGTGGAGGCCAGGCCACCTGCGCAGGTGAGGGCCGTGGACCGCAAGATCCTGGCGGTGGCCAGGGACGGCATCTACACCACGGCCAGCCACCAGGACCAGCTCGCGCAGATGGGCGACCGCGATCCGCAGGCCACGGCCGAAGTGCACGTGCGCCGGCTCGAAGCGCTGCGCCGCAGCGGCATCGTGGAGCGCGTGGCTGATGGCGTCTGGGCCGTGCCGCCAGATCTGCTGCAGAAGGCCCGGCAGCACGATGCGCACAAGGCCGCAGGGCATGCCATCGAACTGCGCTCGCACCTGCCTATCGAGCAGCAAGTCAAGGCGATGGGCGCGACCTGGCTGGACCGCGGTTTGGTGGCGGACGACGCCAACAGCCGACCGGCCGGGCAGGGCTTCGGCGCGCAGGTACGCGAGGCCATGGACCAGCGTGTGGACTTCCTGGTCCGGCAGGGGATGGCCGAGCGTCGGGGCCAGCGCGTCATCCTGGCGCGCAGCCTGCTGGCCATCCTGCGCGACCGCGAACTGGCCCAGGTGGGCCAGGAACTACAGCAGCAAACCGGCAAGGCCTGGCGCCCGGTGCAGGACGGTCAACTCGCCAGCGGCGTCTACCGCCAGTCCATCCAGCTCGCCAGTGGCCGCTTCGCCATGCTCGACGACGGCATGGGCTTCCAGCTGGTGCCGTGGAAGCCCGTGATCGAGCAGCGCCTGGGACAGCAGCTCAGCGCCGTGGTACGGGGATCGTCGGTAACCTGGAACCTTGGTCTTCAGCGCGGCGCTTCTCGTTGAGTCGGTCGTCTCGTGGATCGTTGTCAATCCGTGATGGCTCGAACTCGCCGTGTTGCGTTAACCCGGATATTTCGCGGCCACCATGCACATGGTCACGAGGCCGAGCGCGAGAAGCGTCATCTGGATTCTTCCTGCTCCTTTAGCAATCCGTTGGAACGGATTACATTGGCGGCTCGGCGAATGTGCTGCGAAAGCGCCGAAACCGCCTGATCCACATCACGGGCCATCGCGGCTTCGAAGATTGCCTTGTGCTCCTCGTGCACTTCGACAGGAAGTGGGCCTTGCGCACCGGACAACCTGCGATAGCGTTCGGAGTTGTGAAGCAAGATTCCTCTGAAGTTCGCGAGCCATTTGGACGGAGAGGCGGCCACGAGCGCGTTGTGGAATTCCTGGTTCCTCGTTTCCCAAGCGTCGAAGGCCTCTACCGGATCGGCTTCGAGCCACTCCTGCGCCCGAGCCAGTCGACGGAAACTGGTGACAAGCTGGTCTTCCCAGTCGCCGCCACCGAGTTGGATGCTCTCGACGAGGGCCGTGGTTTCCAACGTGATGCGTGCGTTCGTCAGGTCGTCGAGATCGCAAAGCGACATCGGGGCGACCTTGAACCCCTTCTGCCCTTCGGCGACGACGAAATGCTCTCCAATCAGGCGCGTTAATGCTTCGCGCAGCGTGCTTCCGCTGACACCCAGCGACGACTTGAGCGTTTCGAGGTGGAGCTTTGATCCCTGGGGGTAGCTTCCCTTGATGATCCGGTTGCGAAGGGTGGCATAGGTGGACTCGATGGCGGTTGAGGCTTTTCGCCTTTTCGGGCCGAGGTCGGGTTCCGCTGCTGGCCCTTCGGCCAGCTTTGCCGACTCAACCAATCGAGTCAGAACTGCTTGATCTTGCTGTGTCATGGTTTTCGTTTCGTTGTTTGGCCGCTATCGGCATTTTCCCGGTTGTGCGATCAACGGATGGAGTGGCCCCCTGTACGCGCGATGACGCAGGCCGCAAGACCGCTCCGCATGGTCGCCGTGGGTCGGTCCGTGCCACCCGAGGTCCGCCGTAGAAGCCAAAGCCGCCGCATGCCACACGCCGCGTCGCAGGACCAGCGTGCCGGCAGCCACACGAAGCAGCGGCAACGGCCGCCCACATGCCGTTGAAGCCTCGGGTAGCCAGACGGGCGGGCATGTGCTCTGAGTTGGCCACAACGCGGGGTTGCCGGTCTGCTCGTTCCCATCCGACTGAATGTCTGTGCCGAGAGGGTTCTTCCCCGGCTGATGCGCCGCAGCGCCTCTGCACTTCGGCGGAACCCCACTGAATGCCAAGTTGGCCCGTCGTTGGACTCTAGGCGTGAAGTGGAGGGTCGTCATAGGGTTATCCCTGTAGCTGAAAATTCGAGCATGCATGCAAAATCGTCTCATTGAAAGAATAACGTTATTTATTGAAAGTGACGACATGCTGATTGAAAAAAGACGCTTACGTATGGAGGCAATAGTGCCCTGCGGCGCTCATTCATGCAACCACATTGCGGCGATCGGAGGCAGCGCGCTGCCTCCGGCCGACTGCTGGGTCGCACCGCACCTGGAGTCCCGCAGATGACGAATGCAAACGCAGAAGTCGGTCGCATGGTGCGAGCCGGCAGCATCGACACCAATCTTCATGACGTCGGCGCCGGCAAGCCGGTCCTGCTCGTTCATGGTTCAGGCCCTGGCGTGACCGCCTGGGCGAACTGGAGAACGGTCATGCCCGAGTTGTCCCGGCGCCGGCGCGTCATCGCACCGGACATGGTGGGCTTCGGCTTCACGGAGCGGCCGCAAGGGATTCGCTATGGCCTCGATACGTGGGTCGAGCATCTGGTCGGGATTCTTGACGCCATGGAACTCGACCGTGTCGATTTCGTGGGGAATTCGTTCGGAGGCGGCTTGTCTCTGGCCTTTGCCATCCGGTTTCCGCACCGGGTCCGCCGGCTGGTGCTGATGGGATCAGCGGGCGTGAGCTTCAAGCTCACCGATGGGCTGGACGCCGTGTGGGGCTATGAGCCGTCCGTGCCCAACATGCGCAAGGTCATGGACTACTTTGCCTACGACCGAAGCCTCGTTTCCGATGAGCTGGCGGAACTGCGCTACGGCGCGAGCATCAGGCCCGGCTTCCAGGAGGCCTTCGCGTCCATGTTCCCCGCCCCGCGGCAGCGATGGGTGGATGCGCTGGCCAGCACCGATCAGGACATCCGGGCGATCCGGCATGAAACGCTGATCTTGCATGGCCGTGACGACCGCGTGGTTCCCCTTGAAACGTCGTTGCGCCTGAACCAGCTGATCGAGCCCTCGCAGTTGCATGTCTTTGGAAGATGTGGCCATTGGGTGCAGATCGAGCAAAACCAAGGCTTCATCCGTTTGGTCAACGACTTCCTCGACACGGAGGACTGATCTCAAGACCGAAGCGCTCATTGATTTCGAAACCGCGCAATCACCCACCACCCACCCATCCACCACCATGAAACGTGAGGAGACAATGAATCACACCGACACCTCCCCTATCAAGCTGCGCAAGAACTGGAACGCCCGCGAGATGCAGGCGCTCTTTGACGAGCGCGCCGGACGTATCGACCCGCGTATCTATACCGATGAAGACCTGTACCAGATCGAACTGGAGCGCGTCTTCGGCAGGTCGTGGCTTCTGTTGGGGCATGAAACCCAGATCAAGAAACCGGGCGACTACACCACGAACTATATGGGCGAAGACCCCGTCTTGGTCGTGAGGCAGAAGGACGGCAGCATCGCTGTATTCCTGAACCAATGCCGCCACCGCGGCATGCGCATCTGCCGCTCGGATGCCGGCAACGCGAAGGCTTTCACGTGCAGCTACCACGGCTGGGCCTACGACACGGCGGGCAACCTGGTCAACGTCCCCTTCGAGGCTGAATCCTTCCCTTGCCTGGACAAGAAGGAATGGAGCCCCTTGAAGGCCCGGGTCGCGACCTACAAGGGCCTGATCTTCGCCAACTGGGACCACGACGCCCCGGATCTGGACACCTATCTGGGCGAGGCGAAGTTCTACATGGACCACATGCTCGACCGTACCGAGGCCGGCACCGAAGCCATCCCGGGTGTGCAGAAGTGGGTCATCCCCTGCAACTGGAAATTCGCCGCCGAACAGTTCTGCAGCGACATGTACCACGCCGGCACGACCTCGCATCTGTCCGGCATCCTGGCCGGTCTGCCGGACGGCGTTGAGCTGGCCGATCTCGCTCCGCCGACGGTCGGCAAGCAATACCGTGCGCCGTGGGGCGGACACGGAACCGGTTTCTATATTGGAGAACCCAATCTCCTGCTCGCCATCATGGGGCCGAAGATCACCAGCTACTGGACCGAAGGCCCCGCCTCTGAAAAGGCGGCCCAGCGCCTGGGCAGCGTCGAACGCGGCTCCAAACTCATGGCCGAGCACATGACTGTGTTTCCCACGTGCTCCTTCCTTCCAGGCATCAACACGGTTCGGACATGGCATCCACGCGGGCCGAACGAGGTGGAGGTGTGGGCGTTCACGGTGGTCGACGCCGATGCTCCCGACGACATCAAGGAAGAGTTCCGCCGCCAGACGCTGCGCACCTTCTCCGCTGGCGGGGTGTTCGAGCAGGACGACGGGGAGAACTGGGTCGAGATCCAGCACATCCTGCGCGGCCACAAGGCACGCAGCCGACCGTTCAACGCGGAGATGAGCATGGGCCAGACCATTGACGACGATCCGGTCTACCCCGGGCGCATCAGCAACAACGTCTACAGCGAGGAAGCGGCCCGCGGGATGTATGCCCAGTGGCTGCGGATGATGACCTCGTCTGACTGGGCCGCGCTGAACGCCACACGCTGAATCACGACACCTCACGCCGCAAAGTCGCGCTGGCCAGGAGCCGCGTCCGATTTCGGGCCGAGGCCGATTTAGCGACCCTTCTTCGATTTGAAATTATCAAGGAATGACCATGCTTGATTCCGTCAAGAGAGCCGACGTCTTTCTCCGTAAACCCGCGCCGGTGGCGCCCGAGCTGCAACACGAAATCGAGCAGTTCTACTACTGGGAAGCCAAGCTGCTCAACGATCGCCGCTTTGAGGAGTGGTTCGCCCTGCTGGCGGCTGACATCCACTACTTCATGCCGATCCGCACCACGCGGATCATGCGGGACGCACGCCTGGAGTACTCGGGCACCGGCGAGTACGCGCACTTCGACGACGATGCCGCGATGATGAAAGGCCGGCTGCGCAAGGTCACATCCGACGTGAGCTGGTCGGAGAACCCCGCTTCGCGCACCCGGCACCTCGTGAGCAACGTGATGATCGCCGACGGACCGGTAGAAGGCGAGTACGAGATTTCCAGCGCTTTCATCGTGTATCGCAATCGCCTGGAACGGCAACTCGACATCTTTGCCGGCGAACGTCGCGACACGTTGCGCCGCAACAAGACCGAGACCGGGTTCGAGATTGTCAATCGGACCATCCTGATCGACCAGAGCACCATCCTGGCGAACAACCTCAGCTTCTTCTTCTAGGGCGGGTCATGGCTTGGACGTACATCATGCGGCAGTCCGACCTGCCGCCAGGCGAGATGCAGCGCCATGAAGGCGGCCCCGAGCCGGTGATGGTCTGCAACGTCGACGGGGAGTTCTTCGCCGTGCAGGACACGTGCACGCATGGAAACTGGGCGCTATCGGATGGCTATCTGGACGGTGGCGTCGTCGAATGCACGCTGCATTTCGGCAAGTTCTGCGTTCGAACCGGAAAGGTGAAGGCGCTGCCAGCCTGCAAGCCGATCAAGGTGTTTCCCATCAAAGTGGAAGGCGGCGACGTGCATGTCGATCTTGACGCCGGCGAGGTGAAGTGATGGCGACGCATGTGGCGATCATCGGCAATGGTGTGGCGGGCTTTACGACCGCGCAAGCCCTGCGTGCTGAAGGCTTTGAGGGGCGGATCTCGCTGATCGGGAACGAACCGCATCTGCCCTATGACCGACCGTCTCTGTCCAAGGCCGTGCTCGGCGGCAGTCTTGAGCATCCGCCCGTATTGGCGGAAGCCGACTGGTACGGCGAGGCGCGCATCGACATGCTGTCCGGCCGAAGTGTCACCAACCTGAACGTGGACGCTCGAACGATCAGCCTAGACGATGGAAGCACGTTCGCTGCAGACGCCATAGTCATCGCCACGGGCAGCCGGGCACGAACGCTTGCGTTGCCTGGCAGCCAACTGACCGGCGTTGTCACGCTTCGCACCTACGACGACGTGCGGCCGCTGTGCCGTGGCTGGACGCCTGCAACGCGACTGGTGATCGCAGGCGGCGGATTGATCGGCTGCGAAGTCGCGACGACGGCGCGCAAGCTCGGCCTGGCGGTGACGATTCTGGAATCCGCCGACGAACTGCTGGTGCGTGTGCTGGGCCGGCGCATCGGCGCCTGGCTGCGCGGCCTGTTGACGGAACTCGGCGTACGGGTCGAGCTGGGAACAGGCGTGGCCGGCTTCTCTGGCGACGACCGGCTCGAAGAGGTACTGGCCAGCGATGGACGCCGCTTCGCCGCCGACAACGCGCTTGTCTGCATCGGCGCCGAGCCCGAGGATCAACTCGCGCGTCAGGCGGGCCTGTCCTGCGACCGGGGCGTCATTGTCGATGACCACGGCGCGACGCATGCCGAAGGGGTATTCGCAGTCGGCGATGCGGCCAGTTGGCCGCTGCGCGATGGCGGCAGGCGTTCGCTCGAAACCTACATGAACGCGCAGCGCCAGGCCGCCGCGGTGGCAGCGGCCATTCTGGGAAAGCATGGATCGGCGCCGCAGGTGCCCGTGTCCTGGACGGAGATCGCCGGGCATCGGATGCAGATGGCGGGCGATATCGAAGGGCCGGGCGAATTCGTCTTGCGCGGCACGCTGGGGGATGGCGCGGCGCTGCTGTTCCGGCTGCGGGACGGAAGGATTCAGGCCGTCGTCGCGGTCGACGCGCCGCGTGACTTCGCGATGGCGGCCCGATTGGTGGAAGCGCGTGCAGCCATCGAGCCGGCGCGGCTGGCAGATTTTTCAAACAGCATGCGCGATCTCGTGCGTGCACAACAAGGAGACTCAGCATGAAACTCAAAGGTGAAGTGGCATTGGTGACGGGCGGAGGCGCCGGACTGGGGCGAGCGATCGTCGATCGCTATGTCGCAGAGGGCGCCCGCGTCGCGGTGCTGGACAAGTCGGCAGCAGGCCTGGAGGAAATCAGGAAGCGCCACGGCGATGCCGTGGTCGGCATCGAGGGCGATGTTCGGTCGCTCGACAGCCATCGTGAAGCCGTGGCGCGCTGCGTCGAGACCTTCGGAAAGCTCGATTGCCTGATCGGCAACGCCGGCGTTTGGGACTACCTGACCCAACTGGCGGACATTCCCGACAACGGCATCTCGGAAGCCTTCGACGAAATGTTCGCGATCAACGTCAAAGGCTACATCCTGGCCGCCAAGGCCGCGTTGCCCGCGCTGTACAAGAGCAAAGGCAGCGCGATCTTCACCGTGTCGAACGCTGGCTTCTACCCTGGTGGCGGAGGCGTTCTCTACACCGCGGGCAAGCATGCCGTGATCGGCTTGGTCAAGCAGCTCGCGCATGAATGGGGGCCTCGCATCCGTGTCAACGGCATCGCCCCTGGAGGGATCCTCGGCAGCGACCTGCGCGGGCTCAAGACGCTGGGTCTGCAAGACCAAACCATTGCGACGATGCCACTGGCCGACATGCTGGGTCCTGTCCTTCCGACCGGGCGGGTGGCCACCGCCGAGGAATACGCCGGAGCCTACGTGTTCTTCGCCACGCGCGCGGATACCGTCCCGCTCACCGGCAGCGTGCTGAACTTCGACGGCGGCATGGGCGTGCGCGGCTTGTTCGAAGCCAGTCTCGGTGCACAGCTCGACAAGCATTTCGCTTGAAGGAGAGACAACATGAGCATTCAAAGGCTTGGCTATATGGGCTTCGAAGTCGCGGATGTGCCGGCATGGCGCTCCTTCGTTACCAGCAAGCTGGGGGCGATGGAAGCCTCCGCCAACGAGGCGGAGGCCACGTTCCGGATCGACTCGCGCACCTGGCGGCTATCGGTCAGCAAGGGCACTGCGGACGACTACCTGTTTGCCGGCTACGAGGTGGACAGCGAGAAAGGACTGCAAGAAGTCAAGGAAAGCCTGGAGGCCCACGGCGTTGCTGTCAAGGTCGAAGGTCGGGAACTGGCCGCCAAGCGCGGTGTGCTTGGGCTTATTTCCTGTAGCGACCCGTTCGGCAACCGCGTCGAGGTCTACTACGGCGGCACCGAGCTGTTCGAGCGGCCGTTCGCTTCACCCACCGGCGTCACGGGATTCCAGACCGGCGACCAGGGTATCGGTCACTATGTACTCAGTGTCCCGGACGTGGACGCAGCGCTCGCCTTCTATACCAAGGGGCTGGGTCTCCAGCTTGCCGACGTCATCGACTGGACGGTCGGCGAAGGGATGACCCTGACTGTCTACTTCTTCTACTGCAACGGCCGCCACCACACTTTCGCATTTGGCAAGCTGCCCGGGCCGAAGAAGCTCCATCACTTCATGCTGCAAACCAACAGCATGGACGACGTTGGCTTGGCCTACGACAGATTCGATGCTGAACGCGCGATCGTCATGACGCTCGGCCGGCATACGAACGACCACATGGTTTCGTTCTACGGGGCCACGCCTTCGGGCTTTGCGGTCGAGTACGGCTGGGGTGCCCGTGAGATGCCCCCCCGCTGGTCGGTCGTGCGCTACGACCGCATCAGCATCTGGGGGCACAAGTTCCAGCCGCCCGCATGAACCGCCAGCCTGGCTGGACGCTAGGCTGACCCCCCCGCTCGCACCCGCATATGCCGTCGATCCCGAGCGGCAGGGCAGCGCACACGGAAATCGCAGAAGACATGAACTGAGGAGAAATATCGAATGAGCAAACCGGATACGGTGCTGACCAGTGCGGTAAGTGAAGCCGCCAACCTGCTGTACGAGGCGGCCCGGACCGGGGTGGCCGTGGCGCCGGTACGCAATCTGATCGGCGAGAGGGATCTCGACGCGGCCTATGCGGTGCAGGAGATCAACACCCAGCGGGCGCTGGCAGCGGGGCGGCGCCTGGTGGGACGCAAGATCGGACTGACCTCCGTGGCCGTCCAGAAACAACTCGGGGTTGGACAGCCGGACTACGGCATGCTGTTCGCCGATATGGCACGAACCGAGGGTGAAGAAGTCTCCCTCAAGGACGTGCTGCAGCCCAAGGTCGAAGCCGAGATCGCCTTTGTATTCGGCCGTGACCTCGAAGGTGATCAACTGACTGTGGCTGACCTCTTTCGCGCCATCGAGTTCGCGGTTCCGGCGATCGAGATCGTGGGCTCGCGGATAGCGAACTGGGAGATCCGCATCACCGACACCATTGCCGACAACGCCTCGTCGGGCCTATATGTGCTGGGTTCCACGCCGAAGCGGCTAAGTGACTTCGATGCGCGCCAGGCAGGCATGGTGATGGAACGGCAAGGCACGCCGGTGTCCTCTGGCGCAGGGTCGGCCTGCCTGGGTTCGCCGCTCAACGCAACGCTCTGGCTGGCCAAGGTCATGGCCCGGGCCGGTCGTCCGCTGCGTGCTGGCGATACCGTGCTTTCCGGTGCGCTGGGGCCGATGGTCGCCGTGGCGGGGGGCGATGTATTCGATGTACGCATAGCCGGACTTGGATCGGTGACCGCCGCCTTCGCGAAGGAATAAGTCTGTGCGAACGATCCCATTCACTGCCGGGGTCATCCCGGTCTCGCGCATACAGCAGCAGGCCTTGCGACCCGACGCGATGGCGAACTGATTCCAAGGAGCATCACCATGACCCGAAAACTCAAGGCTGCCATCATCGGCAGCGGCAATATCGGCACCGACCTGATGATCAAGATCCTCAGGCATGGCCAGCACATCGAAATGGGCGCCATGGTCGGCATCGACCCTGCCTCCGACGGCTTGGCGCGCGCGCAGCGCATGGGCGTGGCCATCACCCACGAAGGCGCCGAAGGCTTGACGCGCCTGCCGGTGTTCGCCGACATCGACGTTGTGTTCGACGCCACCAGCGCCGGCGCGCACGTGAAGAACGACGCCCTGCTGCGCCAGCACAAGCCCGGACTGCGCATGATCGACCTGACGCCGGCGGCCATCGGCTCCTATTGCATCCCGGTGGTCAACGGCGAGGCCCACCTTGACGCCAACAACGTCAACATGGTCACCTGCGGCGGCCAGGCCACCATTCCGATGGTGGCGGCGGTGTCGCGCGTGGCCAACGTGCACTACGGCGAGATCGTCGCCAGCATCTCCAGCAAGAGCGCGGGCCCCGGCACGCGCGCCAACATCGATGAGTTCACCGAAACCACGTCGAAGGCCATCGAGGTGGTCGGCGGCGCGGCCAAGGGCAAGGCCATCATTGTCCTGAATCCGGCCGAGCCGCCGCTGATCATGCGCGACACGGTCTATACCCTGAGCGACTTCGCCGACACCGACAAGATCGAGGATTCGGTGCAGCGCATGGCCGCCGCGGTGCAGGTCTACGTGCCCGGCTACCGCCTGAAGCAGCGCGTGCAGTTCGACCGTATCGAATCCGACCGGCCGATTCGCATCCCCGGCGTGGGCGACCGTCTCACCGGGCTGAAGACCTCGATCTTCCTGGAGGTCGAAGGCGCCGCCCACTACCTGCCGGCTTACGCCGGCAACCTGGACATCATGACCAGCGCCGCGCTGCGCACCGCCGAGAAGATGGCCGAGCGCTTGCTCGCCACCCTGGTTGCCTGAGGACACTTCCATGACACAGAAGAAGATATACATCTCTGACGTGACGCTGCGCGACGGCAGCCACGCCATCCGCCACCAGTACAGCGTTGAGAACGCCAGGACCATCGCCCGCGCGCTGGACGAGGCGAAGGTGGACTCCATCGAGGTCGCCCACGGCGATGGCCTGCAGGGCGGCAGCTTCAACTACGGCTTCGGCGCCCACACCGACCTGGAGTGGATCGAGGCCGTGGCCAGCGTGGTGAAGCACGCGAAGATCGCCACGCTGCTGCTGCCGGGCATCGGCACCATCCACGACCTGAAGGCCGCCTACGACGCCGGCGCGCGCATCGTGCGCGTGGCCACGCACTGCACCGAAGCCGACATCTCCAAACAACACATCGAGTACGCCCGCCACCTGGGCATGGAGGCCGTTGGCTTCCTGATGATGAGCCACATGAACACCCCGCAGGGCCTGGCCAAGCAGGCACAGTTGATGGAAAGCTACGGGGCAACCTGTTGCTACGTGGTCGACTCCGGCGGCGCCTTGTGCATGGATGACGTGCGGATGCGGTTCCGCGCCTTCAAGGACGTGCTCAAGCCCGAGACCGAAACCGGCATTCACGCCCACCACAACCTGAGCCTGGGCGTTGCCAACAGCATCGTGGCCGTGGAGGAAGGTTGCGACCGCGTCGATGCCAGCCTGGCCGGTATGGGCGCTGGCGCTGGCAACGCGCCGCTGGAGGTGTTCATCGCCGCCGCGGAACGCCTCGGCTGGGCTCATGGCTGTGACTTGTACAAGCTGATGGATGCGGCCGACGACATCGTGCGCCCGCTGCAGGACCGCCCGGTGCGGGTGGACCGCGAGACGCTGGCGCTGGGCTACGCCGGCGTGTACAGCAGCTTCCTGCGCCATTCGGAGGTGGCGGCCCAGAAGTACGGCTTGAAGACCGTGGACATCCTGGTGGAACTCGGAAAGCGCCGCATGGTCGGCGGCCAGGAAGACATGATCGTCGATGTCGCGCTGGACCTGCTCAAGCTGCAGAAGCACGAGCGCATCCATGCAGAGCCGGTTTCCAGCGAGGCGGGATGACGCCGTCAAGGGCACGATCATGGACACTACCGGACTGGAACGCAACGCGGCCAACCATGCGCCGCTCACTCCCCTCGTCTTCATCCGTCGTGCGGCCGAAGTTCACGGTGACCGCACGGCCATCGTCTATGGCAACGTGCGGCGCAATTGGCGCGAGACCTGGGCCCGTGTGCGGCGCCTTGCATCGGCCCTTCGTCGGCGTGGCATCGAGCCCGGCGACACGGTGGCGGCTTTGCTGCCGAACACGCCGGAGATGATTGAACTCCACTTCGCCGTGCCGTTGGCTGGCGCGGTGCTCAATGCGCTCAACACGCGTTTGGACGCAAACAGCATCCGCTACATGCTCGAACACGCCGAGGCACGAGTACTGCTGGTTGATCGCGAGTTCGCGCCGCTGGCCGACGAAGCCATCCGAGGCTGCGGGCAGTCGCTGCTCGTGGTGGATGTGGCTGATGCATCGTTTGGCGGCGAGCCGGCCGCGAGTGCCACAGTCGACTATGAAACGCTGCTGGCAGACGGCAACGAGCGTTTCGACGGTGTGCCCATCGCTGATGAATGGGATGCGATCTGCCTGAACTACACGTCGGGCACGACGGGCCGGCCAAAGGGCGTGGTCTACCACCACCGCGGGGCGTACCTCAACGCGGTGAGCAACATCCTGGAGTGGGATCTGCCGAGGCATCCCGTCTACCTGTGGACGCTGCCTCTGTTTCACTGCAACGGCTGGTGCTTTCCCTGGACCATCGCCGCGCGGGCCGGCGTCAATGTCTGCATGCGCAGGGTGGATGCGGAGAAAGCGCTGGCACTGATCGCAGAGCATCGCGTGACGCACTACTGCGGCGCACCGATCGTGCACAAGCTGCTGGCCAGCGCTCCCGCATCCTGCCGCGCGCACATCAGTCATCGGGTACATGCCATGGTGGCAGGCGCCGCGCCGCCTGCTGCACTGCTGGCGGAGATGTCGAGGATGGGCTTCGAACTGCGGCACGTCTACGGCCTGACGGAGGTCTATGGTCCCGCCGCCGTGTGCGAGCCGCAACTCGAATGGGATGGTCTCGATCCGGACGAACTGGCGCGCCTGAACGCCCGGCAAGGGGTGCGCTACCACTTGCAGGACGCCGTGGATGTGGTCGATCCAGAGACCATGGCGCCTGTGCCGGCGGACGGCGAAACGATTGGCGAGGTGGTTTTCCGCGGCAACATCGTCATGAAGGGGTATCTGAAGAACCCCGGAGCCACTGCGGATGCATTCGCCGGGGGCTGGTTCCGCACCGGGGACTTGGCGGTCAAGCATCCAGACGGCTATCTGAAGGTCAAAGACCGCAGCAAGGACATCATCATCTCCGGCGGCGAGAACATCTCGAGCATCGAGGTCGAAGATGTGCTGAGCCTTCACCCGGCAGTGCTGATGGCTGCGGTCGTGGCCTGTCCTGACGCGCACTGGGGCGAGACGCCCGGTGCTTTCGTCGAGCTGCTTCCCGGCGCCTCGGTGTCGGCGGAGGAATTGCGAGATCACTGCCGCCTTCACCTAGCCGGATTCAAGTTGCCGCGCCGATTCGAGTTCGGTGAATTGCCCAAGACGTCCACCGGCAAGGTCCAGAAGACCGTGCTGCGCGAAAAGATCAAGGCGGTGCACGCAATCGACGTTTGATCTGCCTTACGACAGTCT
This sequence comes from Acidovorax benzenivorans, assembly GCF_028680575.1. Lineage (GTDB taxonomy): Bacteria > Pseudomonadota > Gammaproteobacteria > Burkholderiales > Burkholderiaceae_C > Acidovorax > Acidovorax benzenivorans. Next base: position 22,061 of record NZ_JAPCKI010000002.1, read on the forward strand.
GCGCCAACGCTTCAAGTCAAGGCCGGCTTGCAGACGGAATGCAGGTCCGCGTCATTCAAACAGGTTCATCAGCATCGCTCTTTCGAAGCGATATCACACAAAGGAGGCACCTTATGTCAAAGCTGTTCTGGATGCGCATTGCATCCGCATTCTCGATGATGCTCACCCTGACCGCTCACGCGCAATCGGCCGACAAGAAGTTCTGGGCGCACGTCGGCCCGGTCGGGGTTCAGTTCAATACCGATACGCGACTGGTTGTCGCGGGCGCCCCTGTCAATGGCGCCAACGCCGATGCCAAGAACAATGTTTCGCTGGGCGTCGAGATAGGCTACGAAGTGGCTCCGTCCGTCATCGTGTCGCTGACCGCGGGCTTGCCGCCGACCACCACCTTGATCGGAAAGGGCGGCCCAGTCGATGGCTTGCAACTGGGCCGAGTGAAGTACGGTCCTGCGGTGCTGTCCGCGCACTATCACTTTGACGCCGGTTCGTTCAAACCCTATGTGGGAGCCGGCATCAACTACACGGCCGTACTGGAGTCCAAGGACGGTGCGGTCGCGGAGCTGGACGTGAAGAGTGCATGGGGCAGCGTGCTGCAGGTGGGGGTCGATGTGCCACTGTCCAACGGATGGGGGCTCTTTCTCGATATCAAGAAGATCTACGTGAAGACGACGGCCAGGGGCACGGTTCCTGCGTTCGGTGGCCCACCCGCGGAAGCCTCGATACGCCTGAACCCGCTGCTGGTCCATGCCGGCATTAGCTGGCGCTTCTGATTGGTTCCATTCAGATGGACGGACTCCATTCTCATTTGACCTCCCTCCCGGTCGTGAGGGGCGTGCGGCAGCGCATCCGAGCCTTGGGTGCGGCGCTTCTCTTCGCAGTTCTCGTGTGCAGCGTGTACGCGGCAGAGAAAGAAATCGTCGTTGCCCAAGTCGCGCCTTTCAGCGGTCCTGTGTCGTTCTACGCACGAGAAACTCAGTTGGGCGCGGCGGCCTATTTCTCAGCTGTCAACGCGAAGGGCGGTGTGCGTGGGGCCAAGATTCGCTTTGTCACCAGAGATGACGGATTGGATCCAACAAAGACCGTTGCGTTGTTTCGCGAGGTGGCCGGGGGCGAAGCGCCGGTCTACTCGCCTTGCAGCATTGATCATCCTTCTTGTGCACGTCGCGACTCTTCAATCACTTTGTCAGGGCAGTAGGCAATGTTCAAAGCCATCCTCATCGAAAAAGACGAATCCGGCTATCGCGCCACCTTGCGTGACATAGACGAAGGAATACTGTCGCAAGGCGACGTGACCGTGCAGGTTGAGCGCTCTACGCTGAACTATAAGGATGGGCTCGCCATCACTGGCAAGGCACCCATCGTCAAGCGCTTTCCAATGGTGCCAGGCATCGATCTATCTGGCACGGTGATCAAAAGTCAGCACCCGCGCTGGCAGTCAGGTGACCGCGTTGTGCTGAATGGCTGGGGCGTTGGTGAAGCGCATACGGGCGGTTTGGCACAGCGTGCGCGTTTGAGCGGCGATTGGCTTGTCCCGCTACCAGATGCGTTCACACCGGCGCAGGCGATGGCGATCGGGACTGCCGGCTACACCGCGATGCTGTGTGTGCTGGCGTTGGAACGGCATGGCGTCAAGCCCATAGATGGGCCTGTGGTGGTCACAGGCGCCGCAGGTGGTGTCGGCAGTGTTGCGGTGACTTTGCTCAGCCGGCTTGGCTATGCGGTAGCAGCGGTAACCGGGCGGCCACAGGAGGCCGATTATTTGAAGCAACTCGGAGCCAAGGAGATTCTGGCGCGGACTGACTTCAGTGCGCAGGGAAAGCCGCTGGAAGCGGAGCGCTGGGCAGGAGCCGTTGATACTGTCGGTAGCCACACGCTGGCCAATATTTGCGCGCAGATGAAGTATCGCGGCACTGTGACCGCCTGCGGGTTGGCCGGAGGCAGGGATTTTCCGGCGACGGTCGCTCCGTTCATTCTGCGCGGCGTGACGCTGGTGGGTATTGACAGTGTGATGTGCCCTCTGCCAGAGCGCCTGCTGGCTTGGCAGCGATTGGCGCGCGACCTTGATGTGACACAGCTGGCGTTGATGACGCGTGAGATTGGTCTCGGCGAGGCCATTGCCACTGCCTCCGAATTACTCGCCGGGCAAGTCCGTGGTCGCGTTGTGGTGGACGTAAACCGCTGACACAGAAGGCGCGAGAAGAAAGCCGGAGAAGGCCTTATCACGAGGCGACCGAAATGGGGTCACCAACATGCAGATTGGGTAGTCGCAGAATAGGTTCCCCCGAAGCATTGGTGAAGGTTCAGGGTGTGGACTTTTGAGTTTTTGATCTAAGGGGGAAAAGTGCGTGATCGAACTTCGCCACCTGCGCTACTTCATCGCTGTGGCGGAAGAACTGAACTTCACTCGGGCGGCCGAGCGCGTGCACATCGACCAGACGCCGCTGTCGCGCGCTGTGCGCGACCTGGAGGATGAACTGGGCGTGCAGCTGTTCGTGCGTAAGCCGCGCCGGCTGCTGCTGACCCCGGCTGGGGCGCGGCTGCTGGAGGAAGCGCGCAAGCTGTTCATCCGCTTCGAGCGGACCAAACGCGCTGTGCGCCAGACCCACTCCCTCTACCAGGCACCGCTGCGCATCGGCGTGGCCGATGGGATCTCGCAGCCTTTGCTTTCGGAGTGCTTCCTTCGTTGGCAGAGCGTTGCACCGGAAGTGCCGCTGGAGTTGATCGAGATGCGGGCGCGCGAACTGGCGGCCGCCTTGAAGCACGAAGATCTGGATATCGGCTTCTCGTTTGGCGTTCCCGAAGATGACGCGATCGCCCAGCGGCCGGCATGGAGGTACCGGCTCATGGCGATGCTGCCCTGTACCCATGAACTGGCTTCCCGCTCGGTGGTCTCGCTGCGGGAACTGCTGGCGTTTCCGCTGCTGTCGTGCAGTGAAGACCGCCTGCCGGGCATGTTTGCGCAGATGCGCGATATCGTGCGCCGCCACACGGAGCAGACCACCGTCGCCGACGTGGCATTTACAGCGCAGGGCTATGTCACCCGCATCGCTGCTGGCGTGGGGGTGGGACTTGCGGATGCGGGCCATGCCCAGACCTTGCATCGCAGCGACGTCGTGGTGATCCCGCTCGCGGAGGAGGAGCAGATCGTCACCTACGTGCTGCACAAGCATCAGCGCTTCGGCATCGCGGGGCCGGTGCAACGTTTCCTTACCCACGTCAGCACTCTGTCATAAACGTTACGCAACCCGGTGCTCCAGGGCATGGTCGCCTCTCCATCGGCCTTGGACTGTATGGCTCGCAGCGGAGATGCTTCATAGCCTGCGAAGCCGCGGGCCACCATGTCATCTGCTCCCAGGATTCCAGCCAGCCACCTGCGTTTTCTCTGACGCATCCGCCAGCCTGCGCTGCGCTACGCCCAGATGGGTGGCCTGTGCGACGCATCAATTCCAAACTCCTGCGATGCGTGCTGTGGGCACGCACGCACATGGCGCGCGCAGGCGCCGAAGGAACCAGCGGGCATGGCATCTCGATCCTATATCGGCGAGCACGGCGCATCCAGCGGGCACACGGGCATCCTGTTCGGCCAGATCGCGGCTGTCACGGCTGTTGCCCTGGGCGGCGTGTGGGCCGCCACGCAGTGGAGCGCACACGCGCTGGGCTACCAGGCGCGCTTGGGGCCGCCGTGGTTCTTCGCGGCGGATGTGCCGGTCTACGAACCCTGGAAGCTCTTCGAATGGTGGTACTGGTACGACGCTTATGCGCCAGAAGTGTTCTTGCGCGGAGGTGTCATCGCGGCGTCTAGCGGGTTGCTGGCCACGGGCGTGGCCATCAGCATGGCGGTATGGCGCTCGCGCATGGCCCGGCGCGTTACCACTTACGGCTCGGCCCGCTGGGCCGAGCACGAGGAGATAGCCAAGGCCGGGCTGACCGGCCCGGCAGGTGTCTTTCTGGGACGTGCGCCATCGAAGGAGGGCAGTTACTTGCGCCACGAGGGCCCGGAGCACGTGATGGCCTTCGCGCCCACGCGCTCGGGCAAGGGCGTCGGTTTGGTTGTGCCCACGCTGCTGTCCTGGCATGGCTCGGCCGTGATCCATGACATCAAGGGCGAGAACTGGCAGGTGACGGCCGGCTGGCGCTCGCGCTTCTCGCACTGCCTGCTGTTCAACCCGACCGATGCGAAGTCGGCAGCGTACAACCCCCTGCTCGAAGTGCGGCGCGGCGCGCACGAGGTGCGTGATGTGCAGAACATTGCGGACATCCTGGTGGATCCCGAAGGCGCGCTGGAGCGGCGCAACCACTGGGAGAAGACTTCGCACGCGCTGCTGGTCGGCGCCATCCTGCACGTGCTCTACGCCGTGGAAGACAAGACCTTGCGCGGCGTCGCCAACTTCCTGTCCGATCCCGCGTGCCCGTTCGAGGTGACATTGCACCGGATGATGACCACGCAGCATCTGAGCGATCAGGTGCACCCCGTCGTGGCCTCGGCCGCGCGTGAGGTCCTCAACAAGAGCGATAACGAGCGCTCGGGCGTGCTGTCCACCGCCATGAGCTTCCTGGGCCTGTACCGTGATCCGACGGTGGCCGAAGTCACCTCGCGCTGCGACTGGCGCATCGCAGACCTGATCTCGGCCGAGCATCCGGTGTCGCTGTACCTGGTGGTGCCGCCCTCGGACATCAGCCGCACCAAACCTCTGATCCGGCTGATCCTCAACCAGGTGGGCCGGCGCCTGACCGAATCGCTGGACGGCTCGGACGGCATCGCGCGGCGCCACAAGCTGCTCTTGATGCTCGACGAGTTTCCTGCGCTGGGCCGCCTGGATTTCTTTGAGTCGGCTTTGGCTTTCATGGCGGGCTATGGGCTGCGGGCCTTCCTGATCGCGCAATCGCTCAACCAGATCGACAAGGCCTATGGCCCGAACCACTCCATCCTCGACAACTGCCACGTGCGCATCGCGTTTGCCACCAACGACGAGCGCACGGCCAAACGGATCTCGGATTCGCTGGGCACCGCGACCGAGTTGCGTGCGCAACGCAACTACGCGGGGCACCGGCTCGCACCGTGGCTGGGGCACCTGATGGTGTCGCGCCAGGAGACGGCGCGCCCGCTGCTCACGCCCGGCGAGGTGATGCAACTACCGCCCGACGATGCGGTGGTGATGGTGTCGGGCCACCCTCCAATCCGTGCGAAGAAGCTGCGCTACTACCTGGACCGCAACTTCACGGCCAGAGTATCGCCAGCACCGGTCCTCGCGGGTGGGGTCTATGCGGATCGGCCCGTGGTGCGCCTGGACGACTGGAGCACGCTGCCCGTGCTTGTGGTTCAGTCAGCTGCAGGGGCCGGCGACGCTGCCGGCCTTGCCGACGAGGGCGGCCACCAGCTCAAGCCGGAATTGGAGGTGGTGGAGAAACCCATGCATGAGCCCGATGCCGGCGACCTGATCCTGCTCGACGACGAGCGCGATGACGATGGCGCGCCGCTGCTGCCGCGTGATTTCGACCGCCAGTTGGAGCGCGACTTGGTGCGCACTGCGCGTCTGGCCGCCCTGGACCCTGACGACGGGATCGCCCTATGACCCGCGCTCGCCTGAATATCTTCGTTGAGCCCGAGCATGCGAAGCGCCTGGAGGACTTCGCCGCGCACCGCGGGGTTTCGAAGTCGTCGGTGATCGCGGCAGCGCTGGCCTCGTTCCTGTCGCCCGATGCCATGGACCAGCGCGAGGCGGCCATGGCCAAGCGCTTGGACCGGCTCTCGCGCCAGTTCGACCGACTGGAGCGCGACCAGTCCATCCTGATCGAGACCCTGGCGCTGTACCTGCGCCATTACCTCACCCTGGCACTGCCGGTGCCCGAGCACCAGCAAGACGCCCTGCGCGCGCAGGGGCGAGCGCGCTATGCCCAGTTCATCGAACAGCTCGCGCGTCACATCCAGCGTGGGCGCAGCCTGGTGCGCGAGATCCATGAGGAGATGGGCCCGTCGGAGGAGGCTGCGCCAGTTGGAAACGAAGGCAATGGGGAGGGTATCGCATGAAACGCATCGACGGTTTGCCTGGCGATGAACCCGCTCAGCGCCGCATTCGCATGCTGCGCACTGCCATGGGGCAAGAGATCGCGGAAGCGCTCGAAGATCCTGAGGTGGTCGAGGTGCTGCTGAACCCGGACGGCTCGCTCTGGGTAGACCGGCTGGGCACCGGCCGCTCGCCCACGGGGCACGTGATCCCGCCGCCGGTGGCCGAACGCATCATCCGTCTGGTTGCCGCTCACGTGCGCGCCGAGGTGCATTCTGGCGCGCCGCTGCTGTCGGCCGAACTGCCCGAGACGGGCGAGCGCTTCATGGGTGCCTTGCCGCCCATCGTGCGTGCGCCGTCCTTCGCCATCCGCAAACGGGCGCTGCGCATCATGACGCTGGCCGACTACGTGGCCGATGGCGTCATGACCGGTGAACAGGCGGCCTTCCTGCGACAGGCCGTGCGGGAGCGCCAGAACATCGTCGTGGCCGGCGGCACCAGCACCGGCAAGACCACGCTGGCGAACGCGCTGCTCGATGAGATCGCGGTCACCGGCGACAGGGTGCTGATCCTCGAAGACACGGTGGAGCTGCAATGCCGCAGCGACGACTTTGTTGCCATGCGCACCGAACCGGGCGTCAGCACGATGGCCGACCTGGTACGCGCCACGCTGCGGCTGCGGCCGGACCGCATCGTGGTGGGCGAGGTGCGGGGCGCCGAAGCGCTGGACCTGCTCAAGGCCTGGGGCACCGGCCACCCCGGCGGCGTCGCCACCGTGCATGCGGGCTCGGCCCATGGCGCGCTCACGCGTCTCGAACAGCTCGTGCAGGAGGTCAGCGTGACCGTGCCGCGCGCACTGATCGCCGAAGCCGTGCACGTGATCGTCTTCATCGCCGGACGCGGCCATGCGCGCCGCGTGCGCGAGATCGTGCGCGTGATCGGCCACGGCAGCCAGGGCTACCAGCTCGATGCCTCTCTGGGGCCTGCGCTCCCCTCTATTTCCACACCACCGTCATCCACCACAGGAGAACCGACATGACGATTCCGCGTCTATCCGTAAAGCCGTATCTGCCAGCAGCGGCTCTGGCCGCATTGCTTCTGGTCGTGGCGCTGCCCGCGCACGCGGCCGGCTCCAGCATGCCCTGGGAGGCGCCGCTGCAGTCCATCCTCGAATCCATCCAGGGGCCGGTGGCCCGCATCGTGGCGGTGATCATCATCATCGCCACGGGGCTGGCGCTGGCCTTCGGCGATACCTCGGGCGGGTTCCGCAAGCTGATCCAGATCGTCTTCGGGTTGTCGATCGCCTTCGCGGCGTCCTCGTTCTTCCTGTCGTTCTTCTCGTTCTCGGGCGGGGCGGTGCTGGCATGAGCGCGCAGGGGATCGCTCCTGGGTTCGAGGTGCAGGGCTTTGAGGTTCCTCTTCACCGTTCGCTGACAGAGCCCATCCTGCTCGGCGGCGCGCCGCGCACGGTGGCGATCGCCAACGGCACGCTGGCCGCCGCCGTGGGCCTCGGGCTGCAGCTGTGGATTCCGGGCCTGGTGCTCTGGATCGCCGGCCATTCGCTGGCGGTCTGGGGCGCGCGCATGGATGCGCAGTTCATGGCCGTGTTCGCGCGGCACATCAAGCACCGTCCCTTGCTGGACGTGTGAAGGAGAGGCCGCTATGCTGAACCTCACCGAATACCGCCAGCGCCCGGCGCTGCTGGCCGACTGGCTGCCCTGGGCCGGCTTGGTCGCACCGGGTGTCGAGTTGAACAAGGACGGCTCGTTCCAGCGCACGGCGCGCTTTCGCGGACCGGACCTGGACAGCGCGACGCGGGGTGAACTCGTTGCCACGTCGGCGCGGCTGAACAACGTGCTGCGCCGCCTGGGTTCGGGCTGGGCGCTGTTCGTGGAAGCCGAGCGGTGCGAAGCCGCGGACTACCCCGAATCGTCCTTCCCGGAGCCGCTGTCATGGCTGGTGGACGAGGAGCGGCGCGCCGGCTTCGAGGATGCCGGGAGCCATTTCGAGAGCCACTACCACCTGACGCTGCTGTACCTGCCGCCGGAGGAATCGAGGGCGCGCGCGGGCCGGCTGCTGTACGAGAACCGCAAGACCGAAGGCGTGGACTGGCGGGAGCGTCTCGAAGCCTTCGTCGCCGAGTCCGAGCGCTTCCTGGGGCTGCTGGAAGGCGTGATGCCTGAGATCGGCTGGCTGGACGATGCGCAAACGCTGACCTATCTGCATGGCTGCATCTCGACGGCCCGGCATCCGGTGACCGTGCCCGAGGTGCCGATGCACCTCGATGCGCTGCTGGCGGACCGTCCGCTGGTGGGAGGGCTCGCGCCCATGCTGGGCGATGCCCATCTGCGCGTGCTGACGATCCGCGGCTTCCCGACCTCGACCTGGCCAGGGATCCTCGACGACCTCAATCGCCTGGGCTTCGCCTACCGCTGGAGCACGCGCTTCCTCTGTTTGGACAAGGCAGAAGCCGAGAAGGAACTGGGCCGCCTGCGCCGCCAGTGGTTCGCCAAGCGCAAGAACATCGTCGCGCTGCTGCGCGAGACGATCTTCAACCAGGAGAGCCCGCTGGTCGATACTGACGCGAGCAACAAGGCGTCCGATACCGACGCGGCGCTGCAGGAACTGGGCAGCGACCAGGTGGCCTTCGGCTACGTCACCGCCACCGTGACGGTGATGGACCGGGATGCTGCTGCCGCCGATGAGAAGCTGCGACAGGCCGAACGCGCGATCCAGGGGAGGGGCTTCGTCACCATCCCCGAGACCTTGAACGCCGTGGAGGCCTGGCTGTCCTCGATTCCGGGCAACGTCTACGCCAATGTGCGCCAGCCCATCATCTCGACGCTGAACCTCGCGCACCTGATGCCGCTGTCGGCCGTGTGGGCCGGGCAGGAGCGCAATGCACACCTCGACGGGCCGCCGCTGATCGTGACGCGCACCGACGGCGCGACGCCGTTCCGGCTGGTCACGCACATCGGGGACGTGGGCAACACGCTGCTGGTCGGCCCCATCGGCATGGGCAAGTCGGTGCTGCTGGCGACCCTGGCGCTGCAGTTCCGGCGCTATCCCGGCTCGCGCATCCTGGCCTTCGACATGGGCCGTTCCATTCGCGCCACCGTGCTGGGCCTGGGCGGCGATCACTACGACCTGGGCACGGATCCGGAGGATGGTGGAGCGATCGCCTTCCAGCCGCTCGCGCGCATCGACCGGGAGGGCTACCGCGCCTGGGCGGCCGAGTGGATCGAAGGGCGGCTGCTGCAGGAGGGCGTGGCCGTGGGGCCGCCCGAGAAGGATGCTGTCTGGTCGGCGCTGAACAGCCTGGCCAGCGCCCCGGTGGAGCAGCGCACGATGACCGGCCTGTCGGTGCTGCTGCAGAGCAACGCGCTGCGCCAGGCGCTGGCGCCCTACGTGCTGGGCGGCGCCCATGGGCGGCTGCTCGATGCCGATGCCGACCGGTTCGGCACGGCGGACGTGCAGGGCTTCGAGATGGAGGAACTGATGCCCAGCAAGGCCGCGGTCATGGCCGTGCTGGGCTACCTGTTCGCACGCTTCGGCGAGCGCTTCGACGGCGCGCCCACCCTGCTGATCCTCGACGAGGCCTGGCTGTTCCTGGATGACCCGGTGTTCGCGGCGCGCATCCGCCAGTGGCTCAAGACGCTGCGCAAGAAGAACGTGTCGGTCATCTTCGCCACGCAGAGCCTGGCGGACATCAAGGATTCCGCGATCGCGCCCGCGATCATCGAAAGCTGTGCGAGCCGCATTTTTCTGCCCAACTCGCAGGCGACCGAGCCACAGATCCGGGTGATCTACGAAGGGTTCGGGCTGAACAGCCGGCAGATCGACATCGTCGCTACGGCTCAGCCCAAGCGCGACTACTACTACCAGTCGCGGCTGGGCAATCGTGTTTTCGAGCTGGGCCTGGGGCCGGTGGCGCTGGCCTTCGCCGGGGCATCCACGCCAGAGGACCAGCGGGCCATCGATGCGGTGGTCTCCGCAGCCGGTGTGCCTGGCTTCGCATCGGCCTGGCTGCGCCATCGTGGCCTGGACTGGGCCGCCGATCTCATCCCTTCGTTTCCTTCACCACTTCAGGAGAACACGCCATGAAGAAGACTTTGCTTTCCCTCACCGCTGCCGCGCTCTTCGCGGCGGCTCCGGCCGCGCATGCGCAGTGGGTTGTGATCGACCCCACGAACCTCGCGCAGAACATCCTCACCGCCGCCAACACGCTGGAGCAGATCAACAACCAGATCCAGCAACTGCAGAACGAGGCCCAGATGCTGATGAACCAGGCGCGGAACCTGACCGGGCTGGATTTCAGCGCCTTGTCGCAACTGCGCTCGGCGCTGTCGGCGACGAACCGGCTGATCCGGCAGGCGCAGGGCCTGGCGTTCAACGTGCAGCAGATGGAGGTGCAGTTCAGCGAGCTGTATCCCGAGTCCTTCAGCGCTTCCGTCACCAGTGCCCAGATGGTGTTCGATGCGCGCAGGCGCTGGACCAACTCGCTGGAAGCGCTGCGCACCGCGACCCAGGTGCAGTCCCAGGCGGTGCAGAACTTCGCGGCGGACGAGCAGGCGCTGGCGGAGCTCGTGAACCGCAGCCAGTCCGCCGTGGGCGCGCTGCAGGCCATGCAGGCGACGAACCAGTTGCTCGCCTTGCAGTCCCGGCAGGCGATCCAGGCGCAGCAGCTGCAGCTCACGCAGGACCGGGCCGTCGCGCTGGAGCAGGCACGGCAGGTGGCCGTGCACGAGCGGGCCCGGGAGGTGCGGCGCCGCTTCCTGGGCAGCGGCACGCCGTACACGCCCCAGCCGGTGAATTTCTACGGCAACCCGTGAGGACACCATGAACAGACTTCTTGCCCTTACCGTAGCCCTCACGCTCGCTGCGTGCAGCAAGCCCGACCCCGTCGAATCGGTCGAATCGCTGGTCGCCAATCCCGAGCGCCTGAAGGAACTGCGCGCCGCCTGTAAGGCAGATCACGCCAAGGCGGGTGATGCGCAGTGCAACGCGGTGGCCGAGGCGACGCGCCAGCGCTTCATGCGGCCGACGCCCTCGCCGTACGCGAACGACCCCGTGAAGCCACCGCCGCCGCCCGCGTCGCCACCGGCGGCGAAGGACGGACCGCCGTGAACGACGTCTCGGTCATCGACCGCTTCCTGGACGTCTTCTCGCGCTACATCGACTCGGGCTTCGGCCTGCTGGGCGGGGAGGTCGCCTTTCTCACCGCCACCTTGGTGGCGATCGACATGACCTTGGCGGGCCTGTTCTGGGCCATGGGCCACGCCTCGGGCCAGGGTGACGACGTGATGGCCAGGCTCATCAAGAAGGTGCTCTACGTGGGTGCCTTCGCCTACATCCTGGGCAACTTCAACCGGCTCGCGGGCATCGTCTTCAACTCCTTCGCGAGCCTGGGCCTCACGGCCTCGGGTTCAGGCCTGTCGCAGGGACAACTGCTGCAGCCCGGACGTCTGGCGCAGGTGGGCATCGACGCGGGCCGGCCGATCATGGCGCAGCTCAGCGATCTGACGGGCTTCCCGGAGGTGTTCGCCAACCTCGACGTGATCGCCGTGCTGTTCCTCGCGTGGCTGGTGCTGATCGTGTGCTTCTTCGTCCTCGCGGTGCAGCTTTTCGTGACACTGATCGAGTTCAAGCTGACCACGCTCGCGGGCTTCGTGCTGGTGCCCTTCGCGCTCTGGAACAAGACCTCGTTCCTGGCCGAGAAGGTCCTGGGCAATGTGATCTCGTCCGGTATCAAGGTGCTGGTGCTCGCGGTGATCGTGGGCATCGGGACGGGGCTTTTCAGCGAGTTCACCGTGGCGCCAGGTGCGGACCCCAGCATCGATCATGCGCTGGTCATCATGCTCGCGGCGCTGGCCATGTTGGGCCTGGGGATCTTCGGGCCGGGGATCGCGACCGGGCTGGTGTCCGGCGCACCGCAGCTCGGCGCCGGGGCCGCAGCCGGGACAGCCATCGCGGCAGCGGGACTCGCTGTGGCCGGCGGAGCCGCCGTGGCGGGGGCGGGCTCCGCCGTCGCCGCGGGAGCCCGCATGGCGCCAGGAGCTGCGCGCGCGGCCATCGGCGGCGGTGCAGCGGCCGCGCGTTCGGCTTCCGCGTTGGCCAGCGGCGCCAAGGGCGCCTACCAGGCCGGCGCGGCCGCATCAGGCGGGGGGGCGGTTCGCGCAGCCGGTGCTGGCGTTGCCCATGTGGCGAAGGCCGGCGCCGCAGCTGTGGGACAGCGCATCGCTTCCGGTGCGAAGGCGGTCAAGGACCGCGCAGTCAACTTCGTGGCCGATACGGCGGCGCCGGCCACCGCTTCCGCAGCCAGTGCCGAGGTCGAGGCCTCGCCGGCTTCTGCCTCCGAACCCGCCTGGGCGCAGCGCATGCGCCGCAAGCAGCAGGCGACCCATGCGGCCATGACCACCGCGCACGTGCTGCGCTCGGGCGACCACGCGGGCGGCGGGACTGGCCCCAGCCTGCGCGACGACTCCAGTTCTTGACTTGAAAGGAATCTCCATGCGTTTCAAACGCCCCCTGGTGCGGTATTCGGACAGCCCCGTGCCTGCCACGCCGTACCAAGCTGCCGGCCAGGTGTGGGACGAGCGCATCGGCTCGGCCCGGGTGCAGGCACGGAACTGGCGGCTCATGGCCTTCGGTTCCTTGTCGCTCGCGTTGCTGATGGCTGGCGGCCTGCTGTGGCGCTCGGCGCAGTCCATCGTCACACCGTACGTCATCGAGGTGGACCCAGCCGGGCAGGTGCGGGCGGTGGGAGAAGCCGCTACGCCCTACAAGCCCAGCGACGCGCAGACGGCGCACCACCTGGCGCGCTTCATCTCGCTGGTGCGCTCCCTGTCCATCGATCCCATCATCGTGCGGCAGAGCTGGCTCGATGCCTACGACTACACGACCGACCGGGGGGCGGCCACGCTCAACGACTACGCCCGCGCGGCCGACCCGTTCTCGCGCGTGGGGCAGGAGTCCGTCACGGTGCAGGTCAACAGCGTCGTGCGCGCGAGCGATTCATCGTTCCAGGTGCGCTGGGCCGAGCGGCGCTACGTCAACGGCGCGGCCGCCGGGCTGGAGCACTGGACCGCTGTGCTGTCCATCGTGCTGCAGACGCCTCGTACCGAGGAGCGGCTGCGCAAGAACCCCCTGGGCATCTACGTCAACGGGCTGTCGTGGAGCCGTGAACTCGACGCCTCGCAAGGAGCAAAGCCATGAAGACACATTTGCACAAATCCGTACTGCCGGGGATCCCGCTGGCCGCATTCATGTTCCTCGTCGGCTGCGCCACGCAGGGCAAGCCGCCGCCGGTGATCTCGCTCGATGAGCCGGTGGCCGTTACGGCACAGCCGCTGCCCGACCCACCCAAGCCGATGGAGGTGGTTGCCGTGCCCCAGCCGCTGGCGCTGCCAGCGCAGTTGAAGCCCTTGCCGGAGATCGCGGAAACCAGGCCTGTGCCCGAATCGGCCGACGAGAAGATACGGGTGTCGCGCGCGAACGAGGAAGCGCGCGTGGCGCCCACGCGCGAGGGCTACGTCAATGCGATCCAGGTCTGGCCGTACAGCGACGGTGCGCTGTACCAGGTCTATGCGGCGCCAGGCCGCGTGACGGTGGTCTCGCTGCAGGCCGGCGAGGAGCTTGTGACAGTGGCCGCCGGCGACACGGTGCGCTGGATCGTGGGCGACACGTCCAGCGGCAGTGGCGATGCGTTGCGCGTCAACGTGCTGGTCAAGCCGGTGCGCTCGGGTTTGAAGACCAATCTGGTCATCACGACCAACCGGCGCACCTACCTGATCGAACTGACCTCGACCGAGAAGGTCTGGATGGCCTCGGTGTCCTGGGACTACCCCAAGGACCGCATGCTGGCCCTGCAGCGACAGGCGCACGCAGCGCAGGCGAGCGCGCCGGTCGATACCGGGTTGTCGCTGGAGAAGATCCGTTTCCGCTACGCGGTCAGCGGCAGCAATCCGTCGTGGAAGCCGCTGCGCGCCTTCGACGATGGCGAGAAGGTCTACATCCAGTTCCCGGCGGGCATTGCCCAGGGCGAGTTGCCGCCGCTGTTCGTGATTGGCGCGCAGGGCGACGGGCAGTTGGTGAACTACCGTTTCCGCTCGCCGTACTACGTCGTGGACCGGCTGTTCGGCGCGGCCGAACTGCGCCTGGGTGCCGACAAGGGCGACGTGGTGCGCATTGAACGCACCGATGGTGTGTCCGCTGCGTCGGCTTCGGTGCAAAGGGACTGACTATGAGCCAGGACGACACTTCCGGAATTGCCGCGCCGCCGGCGGGCAAGGTGGCACCCGAGGCGGTGGCGCTGCGCGCCCAGCCGCGCCCGGTGATGCGCCTGAACCGGCGCATGCTGGCGGTCCTGGCCGGTGGCGTTGCCGTGGCCGTGCTGGGCGCCACCATGTGGTCATTGCAGCCGCGCCAGCGTGGCGCCGGTGAGAACACCGAGCTTTACAACGTGGATCGCGTCTCGCGCTCCGATGGATTGAGCCAGCTTCCGTCCGACTACTCGAAGCTGCCGCCCTCGGTGCCCGAACTGGGGCCACCGTTGCCGGGCGATCTGGGGCCGGCCATCGTGAGGTCGCAGTCGCCGGTGGTGGCCAGCTATTCGCCGCCTGGTCATGACCCGGCTGCCGCCGAGCGCGATGCGTTGCGCAAGGAGGCCGATGCGGCGGCGGCTTCGTCGGTGTTCTTCCGGTCGGGCAACCAACGCGCGGCTGCGGTACCGGCGCAGGTCGCTGCGGCGCCAGCTTCCCGCCTCGCGGGCTTCGACCCGTTGGAGGCTGGTCCGGCTTCGACGGCCGCGCAGGCAGATCCGACAGCGGTGCAGAACCGGCAGGACCAGAAAGAGGCTTTCCTGAAAACCGGCTCCACGGAGACCCGCAATTCCGGCAGCCTCAAACTGCCGGCCTCACCGTACCAGGTGATGGCAGGCACGGTGATCGCGGGCGCGCTGGTGACGGGCATCAAGTCGGACCTGCCGGGTGACGTGATCGCCACCGTGACCGAGCCGGTCTACGACACGGCCACGGGGAAATACCTGCTGATCCCGCAGGGCTCGCGCATCCTGGGCAAGTACAACAGTCAGGTGAGCTACGGTCAGAGTCGCGTGCAAGTGGTGTGGAGCCGGGTCATCCTGCCGGACATGTCCTCGTTCCAGTTGGACAACCTCGTGGGCACGGACCCGGCCGGCTATGCCGGCCTGGAGGATAGTGTGGACTGGCATTGGGACCGCGTGTTCGCCGGCGCAGCGCTGACCACGCTGCTGGGCATCGGAGCCGAGCTGGCGGCACCCGAGAACCGCCAGGATGGCAACCGGGTGGTGATTGCCGGGCGCGACGGCCTGCAGGACAGCGTGAACCAGGTCGGACAGGAGATGACCCGGCGCAACATGAACATCCAGCCGACGCTGACCGCGCGGCCGGGGTTGCCGGTGCGCTTGCTTGTGAGCCGAGACATCGTATTGCGACCCTACCAGCCGCTGTTTTTCCAGAGGGGAGGAAGTCAATGAGCAAGGCAGGCCATCGCCTGAGCCTGGGGCCGATACCGAGGCCCGATGCGGTCAAGCTCACGATCACGCTGTCGGCGGAGCTGAAAGCGCAGCTCGATGCTTACGCGGAGGTGCATGGACGGATGCACCAGGCACCGGTGGATGCGGTGGCGCTGATCCCGCACATGCTGGCGGCGTTCATCGCGCGGGACCGGGGATTCAAGTCGAGGCTGAATGGCAAAAACCCAGCGGCCAAGGCTCAGACGCCTGCGGCGTGAGCTGGCTTGTTGTTTTCTGGCGCTGGCCACCATCTAGAATTTCGCCTATGGGGGGTGTTGATGCCCTCCAGTGGAAGGTGGCGTCGCCTCCCACCTGGGCGGTGTGTGCGCCCCCCGAAGAAGGATGCAGGGTAAGCACATCAAGCGATAGCACACGGAACATAGATAAGCGGGTGGGAGGTGCAGGTGCCTCCCTGGGGTACGGCCTGATCTCCGGGATCGCGGCCTTGGCTTGCTTATGCTGAGAGCCATCGAACGAACTGGAGATTGTCATGAGCGTTGCAGCAGTCGCACCTGTACCCGAGCTGGAATCCGATCCGAAGGCCGCGGTGCGAGAAAACGAAAAGAAATGGGGCAAGCCCCTGATGGATGCCGGCTGGACCTGCATTCCCAGCACCATCATCCTGCGTCAGCAGGCGCTGGGCCTGGACCCGGTTGACATGAATATCGTGCTGGTGATCGCGGCGCACTGGTGGAAGGCCAATCAGCTCGCATTTCCGTCCAAGAAGCTGATCGCCGACACGATCGGCAAAGACCCGACCACGGTGCGCCGGCGGCTGGCAAAGTTGGAAAAGGACGGAATGATCGAGCGCATCCTGCGGCCGCAGCCGGGCGGGCGCCACAACTCCAATGAGTATCGACTGACTGGCCTGATTGCTGGGGCGGAGCCGCTTGCGAAGGAGGAAATCGCCAAGCGCGCCGAGGGCAAGACTTACCGGAAGGCGCGTGCGGTCAAGAAGGGACTGGGCCTCGTGTCCGTGGTCAAACCATGATCGCATGGAGGCCATTCGTCCATGAGGGCACGAACTACGACCTGTCCCACCTGCACCCCTTCGTGCATACGTTCGAGCAGGCCGCACAGGCCGGCAAACCGGCGCGCGTTTATCCGGTCCAGGTGATCTTCAGCCTGCATTGCTTCACGCGCGGCGCGGACGGGATTGAGGACCCGAAGGGGCCACTGGGGTACGCGGATTCGCGCGAGACGCGCGTCTTTGATTTCGGGCGCTACGCACAGTCCCAGCAGTTGCCCGAGATCGTGCGTGCCTTGCCCACATCACCGTGTTTCCACACGGACCACGGCAACTTCTTCACAGTGAGGCTGCTCAACGCGGCGACTGGACAGGAGGACACCTACGAGGTGTACTTCACCGCCTCGCGGTCCAGCTCGAAGGCTGTCCCGTTGAACCTGTTCGTGCAGAGCGCCTACGTGCGCGACAGGCTGCATACCAACAGGCCGTCGCGCAAGAAGATCGGGTTCTTCGTGATCCTGCACAACACGCTGAACGGCCGGCCGATCAAGGCGCCGAAATGAAAACGCCCTCCACAGGGGAGGGCGTTGGAAAAAATCGGACCTCTTGGCTATCCCTACGCTTGGGTGGGGGCCCCTTACGGGGTGGGATCAACGCACAGCTTTCGCTGCTCCGTTCATACGCTGATGCATCGATGATAGCGCATCGGGGAGGACCACGCAACCGCCTCTGGGGGGCGCGGACGCCCGCCAGGGCGCTTGCCGGGGTTCGCCGCCGCCCTCTCTGGTGGCCCGGCATGCCCTCCGCTGGGATGCCCTTCTTCAGGGTACACGGACCGCCTGAATCGTGAGACAATCACATCCAGACTCGTGGTTCGATTCCACAGTTCCTCTTGGTTGGTCTGGTGTACCCAACGATGTACCCAGAGAACAGGAGAGATGAGAAAAGCTAGTGTTGGCACGGGTTGCGGACGATTTTTCGAACCAGCCCCAGGCCACCAAACAAAAGCCCTTGATTTGCAAGAATCAAGGGCTTTTTCAATTTCGCGTCGCCAAAGCAGGGTCACGCCCTACATGGCCGGTGTGGCATGCCGCAGTCCCGCTGTTGCCCTGGTCGGGCTGCCGCTGGCACCGCGCGCCGCATTCTTTGTTGTCTTTCCCCACGCTTCCCATGCCCCTCCTGCAGGACACCACCCTTGGTATCGACTTTGGCACTTCCAACTCTGCGATGGCGGTGCGTCAGGGCGTGGGGCCGTCGCGGATGGTGGCGCTGGAGGGCGATGCACATACGTTGCCCACCGCGTTGTTCTTCAACGCCGAAGACCAGCGCACGCACTTTGGGCGCGATGCGGTGGCGCAGTACCTCGCTGGCACCGAAGGGCGGCTGATGCGCTCGCTCAAAAGCCTGCTGGGCAGTGCGCTGCTGCAGGACAAGACGGCGGTGCACAACCAGTTGGTCAGCTACCAGGACATCATCGGCCTCTTCTTGCGGATGCTGGCGCAAAAGGCCCGCGACGAGCTGGGTGGCATGCCGGGGCGGGTGGTGATGGGGCGGCCGGTGCATTTTGTGGACGGTGACGCCGAGCGCGATCAGCAGGCCGAGGACGCGCTGCGTCAGGCCGCGCTGGGCGCAGGGTTCGAGAACGTGAGCTTCCAGTTTGAGCCCATTGCGGCCGCGCTGGACTACGAGCAGCGCATCGACCGGGAGTCGCTGGTGCTGGTGGTGGACATTGGCGGCGGCACCTCGGACTTCACCGTGGTGCGCCTGGGGCCTGATCGCATGGCGCGCGCCGACCGCAGCGGCGATGTGCTGGCCACCACCGGCGTGCACATCGGCGGCACAGACTTTGACCGGCGCCTGAGTCTGGACCTGCTCATGCCGCTGCTGGGCTTTCGCCACATCGGCCCGTCGGGGCGCGAGGTGCCCAGCCGCGTGTTTTTTGACCTCTCGACCTGGCATCTGATCCAGTGGTTGTATTCGCCGCGCGCACTGCGCGACGCGCAGAACCTGCGCACCGACTATGCCGACGCTGCGCTGCACGCCCGGCTGATGCGGGTGCTGAACGAGCGGCTAGGCCATCGCCTGGCCAACACGGTGGAGCAGGCCAAGATCGCCGCTTCGCTGGCCGATGCCGAGGCGCCCATGCCGCTGGACTGGGTGGAGGCCGGGCTTAGCGCCGCCATCACGCCGCCCGGATTGGCGCAGTCCCTGGCGCAGCCGCTGGAGCAGGTGGTGGCCTGCGCACGCGACTGTCTGCAGCTGGCGGGCCTGGGCGATGGGGGCGTGGATGCGATCTACCTGACCGGGGGCTCGTCGGCGCTGCGGCCGCTGCGGCAGGCGCTGCGCACGGCCTTTCCGGCGACTCCGCAGGTGGAGGGCGATCTGTTTGGCGGGGTGGCTGCGGGCCTGGCGGTTTCGGAGTAGTCACGACATTCAGTTTGCTATCAATTAAATAGCTGATACGGCATATTGCACTAGCGCTACTGCCCGAAAACATCGCAAACACTGCCCAGGGGCACCTGGAGTCAGTCCTGTACGCCGTCCTTGCGCTTCCACTCCAGCGCGGTGTCGTACAGCGCGTTGCGCGACGCGCCCGTGATCTCGGCGGCCAGGCGCACGGCGGTCTTCAGGGGCAGCTCGGCCAGCAACAGGCGCAGCACGCGGTGGCTGTCGCCCGCGTCGCTGACCACGGGCACCGGGTGCAGCAGCACCACAAATTCGCCGCGCGAGCGCTGGGGCGACCCGTCCAGCCATGCGGTCAGCGCCTGCGCTGGCTGGGTGGTGATTTCTTCAAACTGCTTGGTCAGCTCGCGCGCCAGGGTGACGGGGCGCTCGCCCAGCACGGCCAGGGCCTGGGCCAGCTCGCCAATGCGGTGGGGCGCTTCGAGCAGCACCACGCACCGGGGCTCCTGGGCCAGTTGCTGGGCAATCACGTTGGCACGCTCCGCGTTCTTGACGGGCAGGAAGCCTGCAAACACAAAGCCGCCATGCTCGGTGCTGTGGGCCACGGCACCGGCCACACTCAGTGCGGTGGTGATGCTGCTGGCACCCGGCAGCGGTACGGCGCGCAGGCCCGCTGCCTGCACTGCGGCCACCAGACGTGCGCCGGGGTCGCTCACGCCGGGGGTGCCCGCGTCGCTCACATAGGCCACGCGCTGGCCTTGCTGCAGCCGGTGCACCACGTTCTGTGCGGCTTCGGCCTCGTTGTGCTGGTGCACGGCCAGCAACTGGCTGGCGCTCTTGTCGATGCCGTAGGCGCGCAGCATCGACTGCGTATGGCGTGTGTCTTCGCAGGCCACCGTGTCGGCCAGTTGCAGCACATGCAGTGCGCGCAGGGTGATGTCGGCCAGGTTGCCGATGGGCGTGGCCACCACGTACAGTGCGCCCTGCGGATAATGCTGCGCAGCAGCGGCGTCGTGCGCCGCACCCTGGGCTGAAGCGAAAGATGCGCTCAATGAATTTCCTTGGAAAAAGACCACCCGCCGTTGCCACCCCAGGGGCTGCCAAAAAAGCCACCACGCGTGAGCGGGGCAACGCCGCTGAGGACCAGGCTCTGGCCCATCTGCAGGCGGCGGGCCTGCAACTGGCGGTGCGCAATTATCGGACGCCCGGGCGCGGCGGGGGCGAGATTGATCTGGTGATGCGTGACCGGGACGGCACCCTGGTGTTTGTGGAGGTGCGCAGCCGCGCGCACAGCGGTTTTGGTGGCGCCGGTGCCAGCATCAGTGCCACCAAGCAGCAGCGCATCATCTTCGCCGCGCGGCACTACCTGCTGCGGCTGCCGTCGCCACCGCCCTGCCGGTTTGATGTCGTGCTGGTGGAGGAGGGGGTGCAGTGGCTCCGGGCGGCGTTCGATGCGCAGTAGCAGCGGGCGCTGTACCGGTCGCCAGCGCAATGCAGATGGCTACGGTTTGCTACAAAAGCTGTAACACGCGGCGGGTATCATCGGGCCCTCATGCTTGAGCAACGTATCCAACAGCATTTCATCGACAGTGCCGACCTGAAGTACCAGGCCGCGCAAACCCTGAGCCACCCCATCGCCGCTGCCGTACAGGCCGTGCTGGCCTGCGTGACCAGTGGCGGCAAGGTGCTGGCCTGTGGCAACGGCCCGTCTGCCGCCGAGGCGCAACAGTTCGCCGCATTCTGCGTGGCTGGCTTTGAGCGCGAACGCCCCGAGCTGGCTGCGCTGGCGCTCACGTCGGACAGCACCCTGCTCACGGCGGCTGCGGGCAACAACGATGCCACCCAGCAGTTTGGGCGCCAGGTGCGAGCCCTGGGCCAGGCGGGCGATGTGCTGCTGGCCCTGACGGTGCACGGCAACGACCTCAACCTGCTGGCCGCCGCCGAAGCCGCGCACGAGCGCGATATGACGGTGGTGGTGTTGGCAGGCCGCACCGGCGGCAAGCTGGCCGCCATGCTGCGGGAGACCGACGTTTTGATCAGCGTGCCCCACGACCGTGCGGCGCGCGTGCGCGAAGTCCATACGCTGGTACTGCACTGCCTGAGCGATGGCGTGGACGCACAGTTACTTGGTGAACAGGAGATTCCACTATGAACCCGACAACCCTGAACCGAACCCGCCGCGTGGTGGGTATTGCCCTGGCTGCTGCTGCACTGGCCGCCGGGCTATCGGCCTGCGCGCCCCTGATCGTCGGCGGCGCCGTGGTCGGCGGCGTGATGGCGGTAGACCGCCGCACAACTGGCACCCAGATCGAAGACGAGGGCATCGAGCTGCGCGCGGCCAACCGCATTCGCGAAGCCCTGGGTGACCGTGCCCATGTCAACGTGACCAGCTACAACCGCCAGGCCCTGCTGACCGGTGAAGTCGCCACGGCCCAGGACCGCCAGGCGGTGGAGCAGATGGTGTCGCAGGTAGAGAACGTGCGCTCCGTGGTCAACGACCTGGCCGTGATGCCCAGCTCCACGCTGGGTCAGCGGTCCACCGACACCTTCATCACCGGCAAGGTACGCGCGAGTCTGGTGGACGCGCAGGACATTTCGGCCAACTCCTTCAAGGTGGTGACCGAGCGCAACATCGTCTACCTGATGGGCCGCGTCTCGCAGCGCGAGGCCAACCGGGCCACGGACATTGCCCGTGGCGTGAGCGATGTGCGCAAGGTGGTGCGCGTGTTCGAGATCGTGTCGGAAGAAGAACTGCGCCGCATTGCGCCCCAGCCCGCGCCGGTGACCACCGATACCAAGCCTGCCGGGGGCTGAGTGCGGCAGGGTTAGACCGCCGGACTCCAAGTCCCAGGCCGCGTTGCGTGGCCTGGGACTTTTTTCTTGGGGCGCGGCACCCACGAACGCAGCTGCACAGATGGCTTCACCGGGCCACCGGGTGGTCGCCCTTGTAGGGTGAAGGCGCAGCAGGTGATTGAAGAGGGGTTACTTCAAGCGCTGAATCAGGCTGGACGTATCCCAGCGGTGGCCGCCCATCTTCTGCACGTCGGCATAGAACTGGTCCACCAGCGCCGTCACGGGCACGCGTGATCCGTTGCGCTTGGCTTCGTCCAGCACCAGGCCCAGGTCCTTGCGCATCCAGTCCACGGCAAAACCAAAGTCGAACTTGCCGTCCACCATGGTCTTGCCACGGTTGTCCATCTGCCAGCTCTGAGCGGCGCCCTTGCCGATCACTTCCAGCACCTGCTTCATGTCCAGCCCGGCGTTCTGGCCAAACGCCACGGCTTCCGACAGGGCTTGCACCAGCCCGGCGATGCAGATCTGGTTGACCATCTTGGCCAGTTGGCCCGAGCCGCTGGCACCCAGCAACGTGAAGGCGCGCGAGAACGCCATGGCCACGGGCTGAGCAGCCTCGAAGGCTGCGGCATCGCCGCCGCACATCACGGTCAGCAGGCCGTTTTGCGCACCGGCCTGGCCGCCGGACACGGGGGCATCCACAAACTGCAGGCCCAGTGCCTGGGCGGCGGCATACAGCTCGCGCGCGACCTCGGCCGATGCCGTGGTGTGGTCCACAAAAATGGCGCCGGGCTTCATGCCTGCAAAGGCGCCGTCAGCGCCCAGCGTGACCGAGCGCAGGTCGTCGTCATTGCCCACACAGCAGAACACGATGTCGGCACCTGCAGCCGCCTCGCGGGGCGTGGCTGCATGCTGGGGGGCCTTGGTGCCCGCATACTCTGCGCACCATGCTGCGGATTTGGTAGCGGTCCGGTTGTACACAGTGACTTCATGACCAGCCAGCGCCAGGTGGCCTGCCATGGGGTAGCCCATCACGCCCAGGCCCAGAAAGGCGACTTTGCGGGAGGGAGTGGTGTCGTAGTTGCGGGGGTTAGTGCTTGGCATGGTGTGACGGCAAGATGATGCAAAAGTATGCGTGAAAACGAAAACCCGCCCAGGAGGGCGGGTGAAGCGGTGCGAAGGTGTATGGACCTGGCTCTGGGGTCAAACGATCGCGAAATGCTCGGTGCCCTGTGCCAGGTCGGGTGACTTGGCGCGCTGGCTGTTGAGCTTGATCTGCAGGCGCAGGTCGTTGAGCGAGTCGGCATTGCGCAGCGCGTCTTCGTAGCTGATGACGTTGGCCTCATAGGCATCGAACAGCGCCTGGTCGAAGGTCTGCATGCCCAGGTTGCGGCTCTTCTTCATGATCTCCTTGATCTCGGAGACTTCACCCTTGAAGATCAGGTCGGAGATCAACGGGGTGTTGAGCATCACTTCCACCGCAGCGGCTCGGCCCTTGCCATCCTGCTTGGGGATCAGGCGTTGCGACACCATGGCGCGCAGGTTGAGCGACAGGTCCATGAGCAACTGGGCGCGGCGCTCTTCCGGGAAGAAGTTGATGATCCGGTCCAGCGCCTGGTTGGCGCTGTTGGCGTGCAGCGTGGCCAGGCACAAGTGTCCGGTTTCGGCAAACGCCACGGCATGTTCCATGGTCTCACGGTCGCGGATTTCGCCCATCAGGATCACGTCGGGTGCCTGGCGCAGCGTGTTCTTGAGCGCGGCCTCCCAGCTGTCGGTATCCAGGCCCACTTCGCGCTGTGTCACCACGCAGTTCTTGTGTGGGTGCACGAACTCGACGGGGTCTTCCACCGTGATGATGTGGCCGAACGAGTTCTCGTTGCGCCAGTCCACCATGGCGGCCAGCGTGGTGGACTTGCCCGAGCCCGTGGCACCCACCAGGATGCACAGGCCGCGCTTGGTCATCGTCACTTCCTTGAGCACCTGCGGCACACCCAGGCCGTCGATGGTGGGCAACGTGAGCGGAATGGTCCGCAGCACCATGCCGACCTTGCCCTGCTGGATGAAGGCGTTGACGCGGAAGCGCCCGATGCCAGCAGGCGAGATGGCGAAGTTGCACTCCTTGGTGCGCTCGAAGTCGGCCACCTGCTTGTCGCTCATGATGGCACGCGCCAGCGTGAGCGTGTGGTTGGACGTGAGGGGTTGCGGCGACACCTTGGTCACCTTGCCATCGACCTTGATGGCAGGCGGAAACTCTGCCGTGATGAACAAGTCGCTGCCATTGCGACTCACCATCAGCTTGAGCAGGTCATTGATGAATTTACTGGCCTGATCGCGTTCCATCAGAAGTTCTCCCGGGGGTAGTCGTCTACCGGACGATCTGGGGTCATGGATAGGTGCATCATTTCTGGTTGTCGCTCAGGCGTGCGCTCACCACGCGCAGGCGCAGCGACAGCTTGCGCGCCAGCAGCGCAATCAGGCTGGCTGCCAGTTGCGGGTCCTTGGTCATCATGTCGTCCATGGCCTCGGCGGAGAGCACGGCGATCTCGCAGTCGGTCAGCGTGGTGCAGGCCGAAAAGCGGATGCCGCTGTCCAGCAGCGACATCTCGCCCAGGATGTCTCCTGGGCGCGTTTCGGCCAGGCGCAGTTGCTCGCCCCAAGGCTGCACGCGGTCCACGGCGATGGTGCCGGTGAGCAGCACGACCATGAAGTTGCCGTACTCGTCCTGGCGGATCACGTCGCGGTTGGACGGGACAGCCGCAAACTCAAAAAAGCGCTCCATGCGCTCCACGGCATCCTTGTCCAGGTGTGCCATGTATTTGTCCTTGGCCCACAGGCCTTGCAGCAGCTTGCCGCCCCGGCTGGTGGGCAGGCGCTTGGCGCCTACTTCCACGGCACGCGCCTCCCAGGGCACCAGCATGGAGT
Source organism: Acidovorax benzenivorans (assembly GCF_028680575.1). Lineage (GTDB taxonomy): Bacteria > Pseudomonadota > Gammaproteobacteria > Burkholderiales > Burkholderiaceae_C > Acidovorax > Acidovorax benzenivorans. The sequence continues at coordinate 46,704 of NZ_JAPCKI010000002.1, forward strand.
CGTCCACACCCTGGCCCGCAAACGCGGTGGAAAACAGCACGGAATCCGTGTGGTCGTCCGATGGCTTGCCGCTGCGGGCTTTCATTTTCAGAAGGCTCAGAATGCCTTTCATATCGCGCTCCGGTATGCGGCACCTGCTGGCGCCGCAAAGTCGTTCATGGGGGTGTGCTGTCGGGGGCTCAGCCGGGGAAGTTCTCGGGGATCTTGGCCTTGCTGCGTGCTTCGGCCGGGCTGATGATGTTGCGGCGCACGAGGTCGGTGAGGTTCTGGTCCAGCGTCTGCATGCCCACGCTGTTGCTGGTCTGGATGGTGGAGTACATCTGCGCTACCTTGGCCTCCCGGATCAGGTTGCGGATGGCGCTGGTGCCCAGCATGATCTCGTGCGCGGCCACGCGGCCAGATCCGTCCTTGGTCTTACACAGTGTCTGCGAGATCACGGCCTGCAGCGATTCGGACAACATGGCGCGGACCATTTCCTTTTCTTCGGCCGGGAACACGTCAATGATCCGGTCGATGGTCTTGGCGGCGCTGGATGTGTGCAGCGTGCCAAACACCAAGTGACCTGTTTCCGCAGCCGTCATGGCCAGGCGGATGGTTTCGAGGTCGCGCATTTCGCCCACCAGGATGGCGTCCGGGTCTTCACGCAGTGCGGACTTCAGGGCCGCCGCGAACGACAGCGTCATCGGGCCGACTTCACGCTGGTTGATCAGGCACTTCTTGGACTCGTGCACGAACTCGATCGGGTCTTCCACCGTGAGGATGTGGCCGTATTCGGATTCGTTGAGGTAGTTGACCATGGCCGCCAGCGTGGTGGACTTGCCCGAGCCCGTGGGGCCAGTCACCAGCACCAGGCCCCGTGGCTTCAAGGCCAGGTCGCCAAAGATCTTGGGGGCGTTGAGCTGCTCCAGCGTCAGGATCTTGCTCGGAATCGTCCGGAACACGGCGGCCGCGCCCCGGTTCTGGTTGAAGGCGTTGACGCGAAAGCGTGCAAGGCCTTCGATCTCGAAAGAAAAGTCCACCTCCAGAAACTCTTCATATGTCTTGCGCTGCGCGTCGCTCATGATGTCGTACACCATGGCGTGTACGGTCTTGTGGTCCAGCGCATCGACATTAATGCGCCGCACATCGCCGTGGACCCGGATCATGGGCGGCAGACCGGCGGAAAGGTGCAGGTCGGAGGCCTTGTTCTTCACGCTGAACGCGAGCAATTGGGTAATGTCCACGGAGTCCCTCTATCGTTTGGTACGCTTGCCAAACATTATGACCACGATTGCTAACAACCTCCAACAGGTTATGGGCCGGATCGCCCAGGCGTGCCAGGCCGCCGGGCGCGACCCGGCCCAGGTGGGCCTGCTAGCCGTTTCCAAGACCTTTGGCGCCGATGCGGTGCTGGAGGCGGTGGCCGCAGGCCAGCATGCCTTTGGCGAGAACTACATCCAGGAGGGCGTGGACAAGATCGCCGCCGTGCGCGCTGCCTTGCCCGATGTGGCACTGCAGTGGCACTGCATCGGCCCCATCCAAAGCAACAAGACCCGCCTGGTGGCCGAGCACTTTGACTGGGTGCACACGGTGGACCGGCTCAAGATCGCCGAGCGTCTGTCGGCCCAGCGGCCCGATCACCTGTCGCCGCTACAGATATGTATTCAGGTCAATATCGACGGTGGGCCCACCAAGTCGGGCGTGGCCCCGGCCGAGGCCCTGGACCTGGTGCGCGCTGTCGCAAAACTGCCACGGCTTGTCGTGCGGGGGCTCATGAGCATTCCTGATCATGCTCCTGAATTGGAAGCGCAACTGGCAATCCACACCAGCGCCAGAAGGCTTTTTGACCAAATATCTGCAGTGGGTGAACCAGGCCTTGGGCAGTTCGACACTTTGTCCCTGGGCATGACCGCCGACCTGGAGGCCGCGATCCAGGCGGGCAGCACGCTGGTGCGCGTGGGCACCGGCATCTTTGGCGGTCGGACTTACCCCGCCGCTTGAACCGGGGGGTATCAGCCCTGCCGTTCGAACCGCGCCACGCAGTCCAACGCCGCCGTCACGTCCGCCTCGCTCACATCCAGGTGCGTCACCCAGCGCAGCCGCGTGGCGCCGCCATACAGGCTGCTGGTCACGCGCACGCCGTGCTGCGCCAGCCAGGCAGTGAAGGCCGGGGCCACATCCGCATGCAGATCCGTGAACAGGATGTTGGTCTGCCACGGCAGCACGGTGATCTTGCCCTGCAGCACGGGGTGGCTGCGGTTGGCGTCGGCCAAGCCCTGCGCCAGCCGGTCCAGGCGGGCGTGGTCTTCCGCCAGGCGCCGCACATGGTGTTGCAGCGCGTAATGACCGGCAGCCGCCAGGACACCCGCCTGCCGCATGCCACCGCCCAGGATCTTGCGGGTGCGGCGCGCCTGGCGGATGAAGTCGCGCGAGCCTAGCACCAGTGAGCCCACAGGGGCACCCAGGCCCTTGCTCAGGCACAGCGATGCCGAATCAAAGTGGCTGCACAGTGCACGCGCCTCTTCGTACACATCGGTGCCGTGGCGCGCGGCATTGGCCGTGGCGGCGTTGAACATGCGTGCGCCGTCCAGGTGCATCGCCAGCCCCCGGCTGCGCGCCAGTTGCGCCACCTCGGCGATGTAGGCGGGCGGCAGCACCTGGCCACCGGTCGTGTTCTCCAGCACCACCAGGCGGGTGCGCGCAAAGTGTGGGTCGTCGGGCTTGATGGCGGCGGCAATGTCGGCCACACGCAGCGAGCCGTCGGGCTGGGTCTCGACGGGCTGGGGCTGGATGGAGCCCAGCACCGCCATGCCGCCCGCCTCCCAGCGGTAGGTGTGCCAGCTTTGGCCTACGATGGCTTCGTCGCCGCGCTGGCAGTGGCCCCACAGCGCAATCAGGTTGGTCTGCGTGCCCGAGGGGGCGAACAGCGCGGCCTCAAAACCCAGCAACTCGGCCGCATGGTCCTGCAGTGCATTCACCGAGGGGTCATCGGCAAACACATCGTCGCCCAGCGGGGCCTTGAACATGGCCTCGCGCATGGCGGGCGTGGGCTGAGTGACGGTGTCGCTGCGAAAGTCGGGCATGGGCGCGGTCCTTGTGGGTCGGGTCAATGAAGGCAATGACCGGCCATGGTAGCGGCGGCCTGTGGTGGTTGCCGCCGTGGGGGTAACGGCGCGCTGTGGCGCCGTGATATCAAGGCCGGGTCATCTTGCAGTCCGTGCCTTGTGCCAGTTCGTTGCCGGTGTAGGCCGCGTCGGTGCGGAAGCCGTAGTTCGTGCCTTCCCAGCCCACCTTCACGGCCTTGCCGTCCACCGGCGCGATGGTGTTGACCACCTGCGGCAGCAGCAGCTGGTGGTCTTCGCCGCGCATGCGCACCGGGCCCACTACCGAATCGATGGTCAGGTCTTCCAGTGCGCGTGCCACCTTCACCGGGTCGGTGGACTGGGCCTTGTTGATGGCGGCGGCCAGAAAACGCGGCGTCATTTCGATGCGCGGCGCGAGGAAGTCCTTGCTTGTCTTGGCCTTGTAGGCCTTGGCCAGCGCGTCCACCTTGGGGGTGTCGGCCTGGCCGGGGTGCCATTCGGCCACCCAGGTCAGCTGGCCCTGCTTGGCCTGCGAAACGGCCAGCACCGTGCCGGGGATGGAGCCCGCGCTGTGGTTGAAGTAGCGCAGGTTGTAGCCCGCGTCGCCTGCGGCCTTGAGCAGCAGCGTCATGTCCTGCCCCCAGTTGCCGGTGATGACCGAGTCGGCCTCGGTGCTCTTGACCTTGGCGAGGTAGGGCGCAAAGTCCTTCACGCGGCCGATGGGGTGCAGCGCTTCGCCCACAAACTGGATGTCGGGCCGCGCCAGGCCCACCATCTCGCGGCCATAGTGTGCCCACTGCTTGCCGTGGGCGTAGTCCTGGTTCAGCAGGTACACCTTCTTGATGTCGGGCTGCTTCTTGATGTAGTTGGCAATCGCCTTCATCTTCATGGCCGTGTTGGCCTCGAACTGAAAGTGCCAGAAGTTGCACGCCTTGCCCGTCAGATCCGGGTCGATGGAGGAGTGGTTCAGCACCAGGATCTCCTTGCCTGGGTTGCGCTGGTTGTGGCGCGCTGCGGCCTGCACCAGCGCCGTGACCACCGACGAGCCCGAGCCGCCGGTCACGATGGCCTTGGCCCCCTGGTCGATGGCCGCCTGCAGTGCGCTCTGGCTCTCCTGCGCGGAGAGCTTGCTGTCGAACTGCAGCAGCTGCAGCTTGGTGCCCTTGAGCACGCCGCCCTTGGCGTTGATGTCCTCGATGGCGTACTGCGTGTGCGTGAGCATCAGCTCGCCCACGTTGGCGAACGGGCCCGACAGCGGGTCGATGTAGGCGACCTTGAAGGTCTCTTGCGCGCTGGCGGCCGTGCCGATCAACAGGGCTGCGGCAGTGGCCAGGGGAGTGAGGAAAGCGGTCTTCATGGTGTCTTGTCTCCGGTGGTTGTGGGGGTCGTTGTCATGTGTCTAGCCAGCTATGCCGCGCTCCGCTTGCGGGTGCGCCGCAGCCCGAGCACACGCCAGGCCAGTTGCGCCAGCTCCTGCGCCACCTCGTCTTGCGACAGGCGGCCATCAGGGCGGTACCAGTTGTAGAGAAAGCCGGGCAGGCTGCAGGCGGCCAGGGCGGTGATCTTGGTGTCGTTGAACTCGAACATGCCGTCCTGGCGGCCCTGTTCGAGCAGCGCACACAGCCGGTCGTAGAAGTGGTTGGCCAGGTCCTTCTGTGCCGCCAGGTACTCGGGCCGGTACACCTGCGGCTCGCGGTACGGGAAGAAGGCCGACGGGTGGTGCTCCAGCGTGGCGCGGATCAGCCGTTCGATGCCTTCTGTCACCTTCACATGCGCGGGCCGGTCATTGTCAGCCGCAAAGTCCATGGCGGTGAAACACGCCACCGCAGGCGCCCACGACAGGGTCTCGAAGATCTCCTGCTTGTTGCGAAAGTAGTAGTACACAAAGGGCTTGGTCACGCCCAGCTGCTGCACGATCTGCTCGATGGTGGTGTTGGCGTAGCCCTGCGCATCGAACAGCGCTTCGGCCGCGCGCAGGATGCGCTCGCGCTTCTCGTCCGACCCTGCAGTGGCGGCCTTCTGGCGGCCGCTGGCCTGTACGGGCGGCTGCTGACTCATGGCCTGTCCTTTATGCGACGGTTGATTTATACCCATGGGTAGCATTGTTCTACCGGTCGGTATATATTGGCAAGACGCTGGCGGGTGCGGGCACTCAGCAAAAACCCTGAGTGGCCACTAAGAACCAGCGATTCCAGACACCTCGGAGACAACGCCATGCCACAGACCGCACCGCAGCTGCCGCTGCACGAACACCTGCGCCGCCACGCGCGCGAAACGCCCGACCGCATCGCCTACCTCTGGTACGGCCAGCCCCTGACCTGGGCGCAGCTCGACGCGGCCAGCGATGCGTTCGCGGCGCGCCTGCAGGCGCTGGGTGTGAAGAAGGGCGAGCCCGTCGCGCTGTTCATGAACAACTGCCCGCAGTACGTGATGGCGCACTACGGCATCCAGAAGATCGGTGCCATCGTCTGCCCCTGTGGTCCGCTGAACAAGGAACACGAGCTGGAATACCAGCTCACCGACCTGCAGGCGCGCGTGATCATCGCAGCGGATGTGCTGCTGCCCGTGGTGGACAAGGTGCGCGCCAAGACCGCGCTGCAGCAGGTGTTTGTGGTGCGCTATGCCGAGCTGCTGCCCGAGGGCTCGCCCAGCATCGACGTGCCTGCCGAGCTGCTGGCCATGCGCGCAGCCATGGGCCCGGTGCCTGCGGGCTGCGAAGATTTTCTGGCCGCCACCCGCACCGGCGCGCGGCCTGTGCCCGTGGCGCTGTCGATGGATGACGTCTCGCTCATGACCTACACCTCGGGCACCACCGGGTTACCGAAGGGCGCCATGCTGAGCTACGGCAATGCCACGTTCAAGACCGCTGCATCGGCCGACTGCAACGGCATGACGCCGCACGAAACGCTGCTGGCCGTGGCGCCGCTGTACCACATCGCCGGCATGGTGATGGGCGTGAACCTGCCGGTTTACACCGGCGCCACGGCGGTGTTGCTGTACCGCTTTGACCCGCTGGGTGTGGCCCAGGCGCTGGAGCGCCACCGCGTGACCTGGTGGTACAGCATTGCACCCATGAATGGCGCACTCATGCAGGTGCCCGGCGCGCGCGGCATGGACTGGAGCGCGCTGCGCCGCAACCCGGTCACCAGCTTTGGCATCACCTTCACCGAGGCGCTGGCCCAACAGTGGCAGCAGTTCGCGCCCCACTGCATCTCGCACGAGGCGGCCTATGGTCTGTCCGAAACCCACACCGTGGACACCGCCATGCCGGTGGACGCGATCCGCTGGGGCACCCAGGGCAAGCCCGTGCCGGGCAACACCCTGCGCATCGTCGACCCCGACACCGGCACACCGCTGGCCGTTGGCGAGGTGGGCGAGATCACCATCCACGGCCCCGGCAACTTCAAGGGCTACTGGAACAAGCCCGAGGCCACGGCCAAGACCCTGCGTGACGGCTGGGTCTACACCGGCGACATGGGCAAGATCGATGCGGATGGCTACCTCACCTTCATCGGCCGGTTCAAGGAAATGATCAAGGTCTCGGGCTACAGCGTGTTCCCCGAAGAGGTCGAGACATTGCTCATCAAACACCCTGCCGTGGCCCAGGCCGCCGTCATCGGCGTGCCCGATGCGGAAAAGGGCGAGGTGGTGCGTGCCTTCATCGTCAAGAAGCCTGGTCAGGACATGGACGCCGCTGCGCTGGTGGCCTGGTGCCGGGACAACATGGCGCCCTACAAGGCCCCGCGCGAGGTGCGTTTTATCGACGCACTGCCCGCCACGGGCGCAGGCAAGGTGCTGCGCCGCCTGCTTCGGGATATTGCCTGATTGGATAAGAAATTGGCTGCTGGCGCAGGATGAATATGCGCTGGCAGCTATACAAAATATAGCGACTGCCCCATGCCATCTTCTGTTCTGTTCACCAAAGTGCTGGTTGCCAATCGGGGCGAAATCGCACTGCGCACCGTGCGCGCCCTGCATGACCTGGGCATTGCCAGCGTGGCCGTGTTTGCCGACGACGACGCCACCAGCCCCCATGTGCGCGCAGCCAGCGCTGCCGTGGCGCTGGGCGCTACCGGCCCTGCGGCGTATCTGGACGGCGCGCGCCTCATCGCCATTGCCAAGGCGCAGGGCTGCGATGCCGTGCACCCGGGCTACGGGTTTTTGAGCGAGCGCGCCGACTTCGCCCGCGCCTGCGCCGAGGCCGGGCTGCGTTTCATCGGCCCCACGCCTGCGCAGCTCGCGCTGTTCGGCGACAAGGCGCAGGCCCGTGCGCTGGCGCAGCAGCAGGGTGTGCCGCTGATGCCCGGCACGCAGGCGGCGGTGTCGCTCCCGGAGGCCCAAGCCTTTTTTGCGCAGCACGCCCATGCGGGCATCGTGATCAAGGCCATCGGTGGCGGCGGTGGGCGCGGCATGCGTGCGGTGTCGTCGGCCGATGAACTGCCTGCTGCCTACGCGCGCTGCCGCAGCGAGGCGCAGGCCGCCTTTGGTGTGGACGGCGTGTATGTGGAGCGCCTGATGAGCAACGCCCGCCATATCGAGGTACAGGTGCTGGGCGATGGGCTGCAGGTGATCGCGCTGGGCGAGCGCGAGTGCACGCTGCAGCGGCGCTTTCAGAAGGTGGTGGAGATTGCTCCCAGCCCTTCGCTGCCCGCGCCGCTGCGCGAACGCATTACCGCTGCCGCGCTGGCCATGGCGCGGGCCGTGGCCTACGAAGGCCTGGGCACGTTCGAGTTTCTGGTGGACCTAGCCTCCGCCGACCTGCCCTTTGTGTTCATCGAATGCAACCCACGCCTGCAGGTGGAGCACACCATCACCGAAGAGGTCACGGGCGTGGACTTGGTGCAGGGGCAGATCGCGCTGGCCGCGGGGCGCACGCTGCAGGACATTGGCCTGGACCCCGCCGCTCCGCCCGCCGTGTTGGGTTTTGCCGTGCAGTGGCGCATCAACGCCGAGACGCTGGACGCGCAGGGCGGCGCCACCCCCGGCAGCGGCACGCTCAGCCGCTTCGACCTGCCCACGGGCCCCGGCGTGCGCGTGGACTCGCACGGCGCAGCGGGCGCCACGCCGTCACCACACTACGACACGCTGCTGGCCAAGCTCATCGTGCACACACGCAGCCCGCGTTTTGCCGATGTGCTGCGCCGCTCGCAGCGTGCGCTGGCCGAGTGCCGCATCGACGGCGTGGCCACCAACCTGGCGCTGCTGCAGGCACTGGCCGCACGGCCCGAGATGGAAATCCAGCAGGTGCACACACGCTGGCTGGAATCAGTGCTGCCAGAACTTCTGATTGCTACTAAAAATATAGCTGATGGCGCTTATGAATCAAGCGCTAGCGGCCCAAATGATCCAAATCCATCAGCGCCCGCACCCGAAGGCGCCGTGCTTGCTCCCATGCCCGCGCGTCTGGTGCAGCTCAGCGTGGCGGAAGGGGATGTGGTGGCCGCAGGCGCCGAGCTGGCCGTGCTGGAGTCGATGAAGATGGAGCACATGCTGCTGGCGCCGCATGCGGGCCGCGTGCGCGCACTGCTGGCAGTGCCGGGCGGCTACCTCGTGCAGGGCCAGCCGCTGCTGGTGCTCGATGCCGTGGAGGGGGCGGATGCCGCCCAGGACGCGCAGGGCGCGGAACAGGACCTGGATGCCATCCGCCCCGACCTGCAGCGCGTGCGGGACCGCCACGCGTTCACGCTCGACGCCGCACGCCCCGAAGCCATCGCCAAGCGCCACGCACAAGGCGGTCGCACCGCGCGCGAAAACATTGCCGACCTGTGCGACGACGGCAGCTTTATCGAGTACGGCACGCTGGCCATCGCCGCGCAGACGCGCCGCCGCAGCCTGGATGACCTCATCGCCAACACGCCCGCCGACGGCATGGTCACGGGCATTGGTGGCATCAACGGCGCACTGTTCGGGCCCGAGAAGGCCCGCGCGGTGGTCATGTCCTACGACGCCACCGTGCTCGCTGGCACGCAGGGCGCGCGCAACCATGCCAAGACCGACCGCATGCTGGGCATTGCCCTGGCGCAAAAGCTGCCGGTGGTGCTGTTTGCCGAAGGTGGCGGTGGTCGGCCGGGCGATACCGACATGCCCATCGTGGCGGGGCTGCATGTGCACACCTTCGCCAGCTACGCCGCGCTGTCGGGCCTGGTCCCGGTGATCGGCATCGCGGCGGGGCGCTGCTTTGCGGGTAATGCGGCGCTGCTGGGTTGCAGCGACGTGATCATCGCCACGCGTGGCAGCAACATCGGCATGGGCGGCCCGGCCATGATCGAAGGCGGGGGACTGGGCGTCTTCAAGCCCGAGCAGGTCGGCCCCAGCCGCGTGCAGCACGCCAACGGCGTGATCGACGTGCTGGTGGAGAACGAGGCCGAGGCCGTGGCCGCCGCGCGGCACTACCTGTCGTTCTTCCAGGGCCGCACATCGCAGTGGTCCGCACCCGACCCACGCCTGCTGCGCGCCGTGGTGCCCGAGAACCGTCTGCGCGTGTACGACACCCGCGCGGCGATGGCTGGCCTGGTGGACGACGGCAGCTTGCTGCTGCTGCGCACCGGCTTTGGCGCGGGCATCTACACGGCGCTGGCGCGCATCGAAGGCCGCCCCGTGGGCATCTTGGCCAACAACCCGCAACACCTGGGCGGCGCCATCGACGCCGACGCGGCCGACAAGGGCGCGCGCTTCATGCAGCTGTGCAACGCGCATGGCCTGCCCATCGTGAGCCTGGTGGACACGCCCGGCTTCATGGTCGGCCCCGAGGTCGAAGCCACGGCCCAGGTGCGCCACGTGAGCCGCCTGTTCGTCACCGCCGCCAGCCTGCGCGTGCCATATTTCAGCGTGGTGCTGCGCAAGGGCTACGGCCTGGGTGCCATGGGCATGACGGCCGGGGGCTTCCACGCGCCCGTGTTCACCGTGGCCTGGCCCACGGGCGAGTTCGGCGCCATGGGGCTCGAAGGCGCCGTGCGCCTGGGCTTTCGCAAAGAGCTGGAGGCCCTGCCCGAGGGCGCCGAGCGCGACGCGCTGTTCGCCAAGCTGCTGGCCAAGTCCTACGCCAACGGCGAGGCGCTGCACATGGCGACCACGCTGGAGATCGACGCAGTGATCGACCCGGCCGACACGCGGGCGTGGCTGGCGCGCGGGCTGGCGTCGGCGCAGGTGGGGCCGTTGGGGCACCGGTTTGTGGATACCTGGTGATTCGACCGAAGTGTCGAGACTAGGAGTGCTCTTGCGACTCTTTCGTTAACTGTCTCAGGCAACGTCCAAGTGCCATGAACAGGAGCCCCAGACCCACGTCCCACAGGGCCGCACAGGCGAAGCCGCCAATTGCATAGGATGCGCTCAAGACCTGCAGAGCGCGCTTGCTGCGCGGTGACGCCACGCTTTTACTTGCCGCATACGGCAGCAGGATCGCTGTCAGCACAAGAAAGTTGGCCCATAACGGGGCGCTCCATTGGCGGCCCATCGTCGTCATTGGGTTGAACGAAGCAGCTGCGCCCCCTAGCTTCGCTAGTACAAGGACGATGACCGTTGTGCTGGTCAAAATGGTGAAGCCGCGAAACGAAAACACCTCTTTGAACCAACTTATGAGTCGTTGCATGATTTGTGAGGCGTCAGCATAGGCATGTAAGCATGCTTTCAAATATTGAGTAGCCTCGCAGTATGCTGTACCCCCATTGAACACGGAGATGCTATGCCCGGCCTTTTGCCCGATATCGATCCTGATGGCCTGCTCGAATTCTCGGTGGTCTACACCGACCGCGCGCTCAACCACATGTCCAAGCGCTTCACCGGCGTGGTGCAGGACATTCTGGGCACGCTCAAAGAGGTCTACCACGCCCACACCGCTGTGCTGGTGCCCGGCAGCGGCACCTTCGGCATGGAAGCAGTGGCCCGCCAGTTTGCCAACAAGGAAAAGGTGCTCATCGTGCGCAACGGCTGGTTCAGCTACCGCTGGACGCAGATCTTTGACGCCGACAAGGGCCTGGGCGGCGGCTCGGTCATCTGCAAGGCGCGCCAGCAGGGCAGCGGCCCGCAGGCGCCCTGGGCACCATGCCCCGCTGAAGAAGTCGCAGCCACCATCCGCGCTGAAAAGCCCAAGGTGGTGTTTGCGCCCCATGTGGAAACGGCCAGCGGCATCATCCTCTCTGACGACTACCTCCGCACGCTGACGGCGGCTGCCCACGAGGTGGGCGCGCTGTTTGTGCTGGACTGCGTGGCGTCGGGCGCCATGTGGGTGGACATGCAGGCCACGGGCGTGGATGTGCTCATCAGCGCCCCGCAAAAGGGCTGGAGCGGCTCACCCTGCTGCGCCATGGTGATGCTGTCCGAGCGTGCGCGCCAGGCGATTGAAGGCACCACGAGCAGCAGCTTCTCGTGCGACCTCAAGAAGTGGATGCAGATCGCCGAGGGCTACGAAAAGGGCCAGCACGCGTACCACACCACCATGCCCACGGATGCGCTGGTGCGCCTGCGCGAGGTGATGGCCGAGACGCGCGCCTACGGTTTTACCAAGGTGCGTGATGAGCAGATCGAACTGGGCGCCAAGGTGCGTGCACTGCTCGAATCGCGCGGCTTCCCCAGCGTGGCGGCCGATGGATTCAAGGCCCCTGGTGTGGTGGTGAGCTACACCACCGACCCCGGCATTCAGAACGGCAAGAAGTTCATGGAAGTGGGCCTGCAGACCGCCGCCGGCGTGCCGCTGCAGTGCGACGAGGGGCCGGACTTCAAGACCTTTCGCGTCGGCCTGTTTGGCCTGGAGAAGTGGCACAACGTGGACCGTACGGTGGGCCATTTGTCGAAGGCGCTGGACCAGATTGCGGCGGCGGCTTGACGGGTTGCGGTCGAGGTCGGCGGGCTTGCCCGGATGAACCCCGAGACTGACAGCGCAACCCTCGCCCTTCGGCGCGCCAAGCGGCAGGCGCTGGGCCTGTTGTTGCTGGTGACGGCAGTGTTCATCGCCACCAGCGTGGTCGAGCGCGGTTTGCTGCTCAACTGCATCAAGGCCATGGCCGAGGCCGCCATGGTGGGTGCGCTGGCGGACTGGTTTGCGGTGGTGGCGCTGTTCCGGCGCCCGCTGGGCCTGCCCATTCCGCACACGGCGGTTATTGCGCGCAACCAGGCGCGCATCGGCCGCAACCTCGCCACCTTTGTGCGCGACAAGTTCCTGGACGTGCCTTCGCTGGTGTCGCTGATCCGCCGGCACGACTCGGCCGAGCGGCTGGCGCAGTGGCTCACGGCGCCGGGCAACGCCGCGCTGCTGGGGCACCAAGCCACGCGCCTGGCGTCGGCTGCGCTGGAGACGGTGCAGGACGCGCAGGTGGAGCGTTTCATCCAGAAGGCCGCGCGTGCTCTGATCGGGCAGGTGGACATGTCGCGTGCGCTGGCGGCGGTGCTCGATACCCTCACGCACAACGGCCGTCACCAGGCGCTGCTGGACGATGTGCTGGCCAAGCTCATCGAACTGCTGCAGAACGAGCAGACCCGCACCTGGGTGGCGCAGTCCATCGTGGCCTGGCTCAAGAAGGACCACCCGCGCACCGAGAAGTTGCTGCCCAGCGACTGGCTGGGCGACAAGGGTTCGGCCTTGCTGGCCCGCGCGCTGGAGAGCGTGATGGCCGACGTAGCCGCCAACCCGCAGCACGCCCTGCGCGCGCAGTTCGATGTGGCGGTGCAGCGCTTCATCGAGCGCCTGCGCAGCGACCCGGAATGGGAGCGCAAGGGCGAGGAGATCCGCACCTGGCTGCAGACCGACGCCACGGTGGGCGGCTATGTGCAGACCTTGTGGCTGGACCTGCGCGGTGCGTTGCAGCGCGATCTGGCAGATGCCGATTCGGTGCTGGCGCGGCAGGTGGGCAAGCTGGGGCTATGGCTGGGCGAGTCGCTGGCGGGTGATGCGGCGCTGCGGCAGTCGTTCAATGACCGGCTGGAGCGGTGGGTGGAGGGCCTGGCGCCGGATGTGTCGGCGTTCATTGCGCAGCACATTGAGGACACCGTGCGGCGATGGGATACCGAGGAGATGACGCAGCTGATTGAGCTGAACATTGGCAAGGATCTGCAGTACATCCGTATCAACGGCACCTTGGTGGGGGGGGTGATTGGGCTGGTGCTGTTTGGGGTGTCGCATGCGGGGGAGATTGGGCGGGCGATGGTGGGTGGCTGAGTCGGGCGAAGTCCGAGTGTCACCCCCAACCGTTCGGGCTGAGCTTGTCGAAGCCTGAGCGTGTTCGAACGGGAAGCATGCCCAGGTTGAGGGCAGAGGCCGGGAGTCGCCCGGCATGCGAGTAACTTTCTTTCGCGTCGCCGAAAGAAAGTCACCAAAGAAAGGGCGACCCCCAGTCTGCGACCCCTTCGCTGCGCTACGGGGCAAACCTGCGTCGGGGCGGTTGCGGGGTGCGCCGTGGAACTCGCTTTGCGCTGGCGCGCGCCGCTCGGACAACCACGGCGAGTCAGTTCACGAGGCATGCGCGCTCCGACGCGCATGCTCACCCCGCAACCGCCCCGCCGCAGGCGCAGCCAGCAGGGGTGGGGAGCCTAACAGCCAACAGCCGAACAGCCACACGGGCCATCGCGTTGCTCGGCCGTGTGCCGACCACGTGGGGCTGGGCCTAGCGTGCCGCCTGATCCGCAGCCATGTTGGCCGCGTGTTCTTCCTGCAGGTGCTGCGCAATCTGCGCCCAGGCCTGCTTGGCCTCGCCGTCCTGCGCCCAGGCGTAGCAACTGGCAATGTGCATGGCCGTCACCGCATGGTGCGGGTCGAGCGCAAAGGCCACCTCGCACTGCAGCGCCGCCTGGCGCCACATCGCCGTCGCATCTTCAGATCCTTCTTTCTGCAGCGCATGGGCCTCGGCCACCCACGCCTGCCCCAGCCGAAACGCCGCCGCGTGCTGCCCGGGGGCGGCTTCGTGCGCCCGTTGAAACAACACCCCCGCCTGCCGCCACAACGCCCGCGCTGCGGCAAAGTCTTGCGTGGCCACGGCCTGTGCCTGGGCGACGAGGGCGTTGCCGGAATGGAGGAGGGTGGTGGTGGAGTCGCTGGGCATGGGTTTGGAGCGCGGATGGAGGGGCGGATTGTCGATGGTTCTACTGGATGCTACCGGGTGATAGCAGCCGATGGCACCAGAGAGAATTGCTACTCGCCGGTAGCATGCGGAACCGCTGCAGAACTCGTACGTTTGAGCAACCCGTTAGGCCCGCACAGTAACAACGCCTCCGCGCCCGTATGCCAGGAAGTTGTCTTCGGCAAGGAACAGTCGTCGATCCGCTTGGCGCGATACCCGGGTGTTCATCCTGGCGACTACGTCGGCGCGCACGTTGATCACTGGTTTCAATGGTGTGCCGAGAATTCCAATGAAGCCCGCCTTCTTGCTAATGGGGAAAAACAATTCAGTGTTTTGCGTTAGGAACGATGGGTGACCGTGGAAGCCGTGTTCCATAACTAAGGAGAACGGGTAGTCAGAGGTGATGAACGAGCTGTCCTCTGGAGCTACCAGTACAGTCCAAGTGCGTTTGCCGAGCGCTGTCAAGAGTTCATCATGCGCGCGAAACTCTTCACGCAAAGTACCTTCGTTCCCAAAGTCGATGATGTAGTGTCGACCTTCGACGAACTGACGTGCGCGCTCGTAGCTCACATCTCCTTTGAACTCTTCGTCAGTCTGTTGAGCCAACGAGAGATGGTGCTCCCAATTGGCCTGAGATGCTACAAGCCACTTAAGTTTCTCGTCTGCGACGCGTGTTCGAGCACTGTTCAAGTTTCGTCTAGATTTTGGGTTCTGCACGATCACCAAACTCAGAAGATTGAGTATCAGATTGTGGTCCTCATCACTTGGGAACTCCCTCGATTCAGTCACACGACGAATTGCTTGTATGGCTCTATCCTCTATTGGGGCTAGGGCGTTTTCGATTGCATCTGGTGGTAGACCCTCAGTATCTATGCGCTTGAAGTCCTTCTCGACCGCAACATTCAATGGCGACGTCCGAAAGCTCCTACTTTCCTGGAGGTCCAGGACGTGCAGCATTCCATCTTTTCGCCCGGAATCAGTGAAGCCGGCTAGATAACCCTGGGGGAGAAAATGATGTCGGCGGGCGACTGTCGGCATAACTTGGGATTCTTCGTGTTGAACGCGAGTGATGGTTTTGTAACTCTCACTTGGACGGCGGTCCTGGGCTCACTTCGGGCGGCGCCGGGGGCGGCATCGTTCAAAACCGCGGCAAATCAGGATGCTTGATCTGCCCCCCACGCACCAGCATCTTCCCGTACTCCGCACACCGGTTCAGCGTGGGAATCACCTTCCCCGGGTTCAGCAACCCTGCCGGGTCAAACGCATGCTTCAGCCCAAACATCTGCGCGTTCTCCGCCGCAGAAAACTGCACACACATGCTGTTGAGCTTCTCTACGCCCACGCCATGCTCCCCCGTCACCGTGCCGCCCATGGCGACGCTGGTCTCCAGGATGTCGGCGCCAAACAGCTCGCAGCGGTGCAGCTGGTCGGCATCGTTCGCATCAAACAGGATGAGAGGGTGCAGGTTGCCGTCGCCCGCATGGAACACGTTGGCGCAGCGCAGCTGGTATTTCTTTTCCATCTCCTGGATGGCGAGCAGGATGTCGGCCAGGCGCTTGCGCGGGATGGTGGAGTCCATGCACATGTAGTCGGGGCTGATGCGGCCGCTGGCGGGGAAGGCGTTCTTGCGGCCGCTCCAAAAGCGCAGGCGCTCGGCCTCGTCGCGGCTCACGCTGATGGCGGTGGCGCCTGCGGCGCGCAGCACCTCGCTCATGCGGCCGATTTCTTCTTCCACCTCTTCGGGTGTGCCGTCGCTCTCGCACAGCAGGATGGCCTCGGCCGTGAGGTCGTAGCCCGCATGCACAAAGTCTTCGACGGCGGCGGTCATGGGTTTGTCCATCATCTCCAGGCCTGCGGGGATGATGCCGGCGGCGATCACTGCGGCGACGGCGTCGCCTGCTTTGCGCACGTCGTCAAAGCTGGCCATGATGCAGCGCGCCAGTTGGGGCTTGGGGATGAGCTTGACCGTCACTTCGGTGGTCACGGCCAGCATGCCCTCGCTGCCGATCACGGCGGCCAGCAGGTCGTAGCCGGGGGCGTCGAGTGCCTCGCTGCCGAATTCCACCGGTTCGCCTTCTACCGTGAAGCCCTTCACCTTGAGCACGTTGTGCACGGTGAGGCCGTATTTGAGGCAGTGCACGCCGCCCGAGTTTTCGGCCACGTTGCCGCCGATGGTGCAGGCGATCTGGCTGCTGGGGTCGGGCGCGTAGTAGAGGTTGTAGGGTGCCGCCGCCTCGCTGATGGCCAGGTTGCGCACGCCACACTGCACCACGGCCGTGCGGCTTTCGGGGTTGATGTCGAGGATGCGGTTGAACTTGGCCAGCGACATCGTCACGCCCATGGCGTGGGGCATGGCGCCGCCCGACAGGCCCGTGCCCGCACCGCGTGCCACCACGGGCGCCTGCAGTTGGTGGCACACCTGCAGCACGGCCTGGACCTCGTCATACGTTTCGGGCAGGCACACCACCAGCGGGCGCTGGCGGTAGGCGGTGAGGCCGTCGCATTCGTAGGGCGTGGTGTCTTCGGTGTGCCAGAGAAGCGCGTGTGTTGGCACCACGCGGCTCAGGGCCTGGACAACCTCGGCCTGGCGCGCGGCGCGTTCGGACAAGGCTGTGGTGGGTTCGGCGGCAGTGTTCATGGCCGCCACTGTAGAGGAAGGTTGCGTGCAGGGGCGTGAGTTTTCTTGCAGCAGTCTGTGAAATGGCCTGGATATGGCTGTTTGCTATCAATTAGTGAGCCATTGGCGCTTGTGAATAAAGCGCTAGAGGCCAATTGGGCTTGAATTTCTGAGCAAATGGCCCGCAGCCCCCTCACACAGGCCCGGGGCTGACCGGGCGTTGGCTGCCTTCCAGAAGCCACAGGCGTTTGCTGGCGCGCGTCATGGCGACATAGAGCATGTTGCGTTCGCGGTAGGCGTCTTGCCGGGCGGCACTGCGCGGAAAGCGCCCGCGTTCTACCAGGGGCACGGCCACATACTCATATTCATGCCCTTTGCAGCGCTCCACCGTCAGCAGTTGCAGGCTGGAGGCCTCTTGCTGGGAGTGCTGGTGGATGCTGGCCTGGACCATGAGCGCCAACCGGCCCAGGAATTCGTCCACCGACAACCCGGCGCAGATGCGGGCCAGCGCCGCGAGGCTGTCCCGGCAGTAGCGCAATTCGTCCGGGCTGATGGGCGCCTGCGCAAAGAGCTGAAGCACCAGCGGATGCGCGCACAGCAGTCCGGCATCGGCACAGGCCTCGGGGGGCAAGGCCAGCAATTGTTCGCACAGAGGGGATGCCACCGGGGCCTGGGGGTTGAAGCTGGCACGCACCAGAAACCGGCGCATCAGGTCCCGCTTGCCGATGAGTTCTGCGGCCACAACGCGGGTGTCCACTTCAGCGGGGGAGTCTTCCACCAGCGCTTGCATGTCGAACGCGCCATTGGCCAGCACGTCCTGGTCGGGCTGGCTGCCGCGCCGCACGTAGCGCAGCAGACCTTCCATCGCGCTGCTCAGAATGCCCTGCGTGAGCCGCACCCCGTCGCTGCAGCCCTGCATGGCCCCCATGATGGCCAGCACCAGGGCGATCTCGCGGCGCTGGTAGAAGCGTTTCATGCCCTTGCAGGCGTAGTGCACGCCTTCATGGGCAAACATCCATTCGAGCAGGATCGAGTCTTCTGGCGACCGCAGGACCACATTCAGGCAGGGAGGGTGCGTGTGGCTGCCGGGCGACTGCGGCTGTTGGGGCCGCTGGGGCAATTGCTGCAGCACGGTGTCATGGATAGCCAGCAGTTGCCGGGCGCAGTCCTCGTCGTCGGTGTAGCGGCGCTGCTCGAAGGCGGAAGCTTTGGTGGGGTAGTGCGCAGCAAACTCCACGCCGAACAAGGGGTTCAGCCCCTGGCAGATGGCGTTGCCGAAACGGTAGGTGGTGTTGAGGGCGACGACCTGGGTGTCTGCAGGCAGCTCTTGCCGGATGCGGGCCAGGCTGTCGCCAAAGACGGAGAACGCGCCGGGCAGGATGTGCTGGTTGAAGTCTCCCGCGCCGACGAATAGACCATTGCCGCCCTGCACCAGAGTCCGCAGCACCCGCATGGCGGCCTCGTCCAGGTCCTGCAGCTCATCGAACAACACCGCGTCGAAGCGGCCCTGCAGCGGTGCATAGGCATCGTCGAAATCCAGCTCCCCGAGCTGTGTGGCCACTTCATACGTGCAGTCGCCCGGCGCGTAGAACAGCGGCTCGTTGCTCAGCCCCCTGCGCAGGCGTTCGTACTTGGCCAGCAGCTGATAGAGCCCGTAGTCGAGCTGGTGTTCGCGGCAGTAGGGCAAGGCGCCCACGCCTGACTGGTCGATGGCGCGCAGCAGCAGCCGCTGCTTGGCCTGGGCTTCAAAGTCGATGAAGGCCTGCACGTCCAGATCGCGCGACAGAAAGTCATCGGTCTCGGACGCCTTGTCCAGCACGTGGTCCTGGAGCAGCGCGGCGTGGGCCTGGCGCACGAGCAGACTCTTGTGCAGGGGCTCGGTCACGCGCACGAGGGGGTCGCCCTGCTCCTTGAGCACAGTGGAGCACAGTTGCTCCACGGTCATGATCTGGACCTGGCGGGGAATGGTGGGGACGAACTTTTCCAGGCGCTGCGCTATGGCGGCCAGTCCCGCCTCCGAATACGCGAGCATCAGGATGCGGCTGGCCCCCTGGGTGCGGATAAGGTCCGCAGCCTTGATGGCCAGGGTGGTGGTCTTGCCTGTGCCAGCCAGCGCGTTGACCAGCACTGCGCGCGCCGTGGTGTTGAGCACCGCGTTCTGCTCCAGCGTGGGGTATCTCTTCTTGAAGTGGGCGTCTTGCAGCACGGCGTGGTGAGGTGGTGGAGAGGTCAAGAGGTCAAGAGACAGGACAGACGAGAGGCGCGTGCCGGGTGATGGCGGCAGGCGGGCTGTGTGAAGCTGGAACCCTGCGCGCCACAGGGGGAGGGCAGGGTACTTTGGGTGCTATTAAATATATAGCTTCTGGCGCTTTATGGATAAGCGCTTGCGGCCAAAATCGTCAATGCAGGAGGGCTCAGGCCATGGTTTTGCGCAGCCACTCGGCAAACGCCGCGCACTCCCAGCGGTCCATGGTGCCCGTGCGCCAGCACAGGTAGTGTGCGTGGGGGCTGGTCGTATCGGTGTCGAACAGGCGCACCAGCGTGCCGTTCTCCAGCCACGGCGCCCCGAGCTTCAGGCGCACCAGCGCCACGCCCATGCCAGCGGCGGCGCCGTCGCACATCAGGCCGATGTCGTTGAACTGCGAGCCCTCGCTGGGCTCGGCCCAGTCCAGGCCCGTGGCGGCAAACCAGGTGCGCCAGGGCTCCAGCGGACTGCGCAGCAGGGGCACGCCTTCCAGGTCCTCCGGCCGGTCGAACGGGCCGTGTTCGCGCACGAACGCGGGGGAGGCCAGGGGCGTGACCACGTCGCGCGCCAGCTCCACATGCTCCACATCGGCATAGTGGCCGGGGCCAAAGCGCACCATCAGGTCAGCGTCTTCGGCCACCACGTCCAGCAGCGGAATGGACACCTGCAGGGCCAGGTCGATCTCGGGGTAGGCCTCGGTGAACTGGCGCAGGCGCGGGATGAGGATGGTGCGCGCAAACGTGGGTGTCACGGCCAGCTTGAGCCGCCGGCGCCCGGGCGCTGCCGCCTGGCCCGGAAACCGCTGCAGAGCGCCCAGCCCCTCGCGCACATGGGCCAGGTAGGCGCTGCCCTCGGTGGTCAGCGAAAAATCGGCCCGGCCAAACAGCCGCACACCCAGGATCTGCTCCAGTTGCTTGACGCGGTGGCTCACGGCGCTGGGCGTGACGCACAGGTCGTCAGCCGTCTGCGTCACGCTGCGCAGGCGGGCCAGGGCCTCAAACGTCAGCAGGCACTGGATGGGCGGAATGCGCCGTGCTGCACTGCTGAGGAAGGAAGACGGGGCTGCCGTGGCCATGGGGCGGAACGGGTTAGCGGAAGATGACGGTCTTGTGACCGTTCAGGATCACGCGGTGCTCGCTGTGCCACTTCACGGCGCGGGCCAGCACCTGGCTTTCGGTGTCGCGGCCCCGGGCCGTCAGGTCTTCCACCGTGTCGGTGTGGTCGGCGCGGGCCACGTCCTGCTCGATGATCGGGCCTTCGTCCAGGTCGGCCGTCACATAGTGGGCGGTGGCGCCAATCAGCTTCACGCCCCGGTCATGCGCCTGGTAGTAGGGCTTGGCGCCCTTGAAGCTGGGCAGGAAGCTGTGGTGGATGTTGATGGCCCGACCTGCTAATTTTTGACATAGGTCAAGGGAAAGTATCTGCATGTAACGAGCTAAGATCACTAACTCGGCGCCTTCGGCCTCGATAATCTCCAGCTGTTTGGCTTCGGCCTGGGCTTTGGTGCTGCCCGTCATCGGGATGTGGTGGAACGGCACGTTGTAGCTGGCCGCTAGTTGGTAGAAGTCGCGGTGGTTGCTGATGATGGCGCGGATGTCGATGGGCAGCAGGCCACTCTTCCAGCGAAACAGCAGGTCGTTGAGGCAGTGGCCTTCCTTGCTGACCATGAGCACGGTTTTCATGGGGGCTGCCGTGGCGTGCAGACTCCAGTTCATGTTGTAGGGCTCGGCAAAGCTGGTCAGGCGCGCTTTGAGGGTGGGGTGGTCGTGCTGGTCGCAGGCAAACTGCACCCGCATGAAGAACAGGCCCGTGGCGTGGTCGTTGTACTGCGCGGCTTCTTCGATGTTGCCGCCGTGCTCCAGCAGAAAGCCCGAGACGGCGTGCACCAGCCCCAGGCGGTCGGGGCAGGACAGGGTAAGGATGTAGGCGTTGGTCATAGCTGTGCAATTGTCGCAGCAAGGGCCGATGGCTGTGGAACCGTGGAACCAACAAGGAGCGCAAGAAGCGCAATGGGCAACGAGGGCTACGCCTCATCGCTGGTCCCCTGGCGGGGCATGCTGCTGTACCTGGTGCTGGGGGTGGCCTGGGTGTTCGTGGGCGATGTGTTGCTGGCCCACTGGGTGACCGACCCGGCCCTGCTGACCCGTTTTCAGACCTGGAAGGGTTGGTGCTATGTGGGGTTGACCAGCGGCCTGGCCTGGTGGCTGCTGCGGCGTATGCGCCGGGCCGAAAAGGTGCGCATGGCCATGGCGCAGGAGCTGACGCAGATCGTGCGCCATGCGCCCGCCGGTTTTGCGCGGGTGGGGCTGGACGGTAGCTTTCTGTGGGTCAACACCCGCCTGTGTGATCTGCTGGGCACAACGCCCGAGCAGGCGCTGGGCCTCAATTTTCGCGATGTGATGATTGCCCAGGACCGTGACTGGGCCGCGTCGCAGCTGGAGCGCCTGCTGGCAGGCGAGATTGACCACTACGTGGGCGAACGCCATTGCCTGCGGCTGGACAACGGCTGCCGGGTGACCGTGTTGTGCACCGTGACGCTGGCGCCCGCCGTGGGCGACGAGCCCGCGCACCTGGTGTGTGTGGTGCAGGACTTGGACGAGATCAAGGCTGCCCGCGCCGCACTGCAGCGCAGCGAGGCCCGCCAGCGCCTGGCGGCTGCGGTGGTGGACAACACCATGGAAGGCGTGGTGGTGACCGACGCCCACAGCCGCATCCTGTCAGTCAACGCCGCGTTCACCCGGCTGCTGGGCTACACCGAGGAGGAGCTGCTGGGCAAGACGCCCCGCGTCTTCAAGTCGGGGCGCCACGACAAGGCTTTTTACCAGGCGATGTGGGCGGCGCTGACCGAGACGGGGTACTGGCAAGGCGAGATCTGGAACCGCCGCAAGAACGGCGAGATCTTCCCGGAGCACATGTCCCTGTCGGCCGTGCGCGACCCGGCGGGCGAGATCACGCACTACGTGTGCATGTTCTCCGACATCTCCGAAGAAAAAGCCCAGCAGCGGCAGCTGGAGTATTTGGCGCACAACGACTCGCTCACCGGCCTGTCCAATCGCACTTGGTTTGGGCACCAGCTGGAGCTCGCGGTGCAGGAGGCGCAGCTCAGTGGCGAGCGCATTGCCGTGCTGCTGCTCAACCTGGACCGCTTCAAGGACGTGAACGACAGCTATGGCCATGCCACGGGCGACGAGGTGCTCAAGCACATCGCGCGGCAGGTGCAGTCGGCCCTGCGGCCGGGGGATGTGCTGGGGCGGATGGCGGGGGACGAGCTGGCCGTGGTGGCGCGCAATTTGCGCCATGCCGATGGCGCCGCCGCTGTGGCGCGCCACCTGATCCGCGCCGTGGCCGAGCCCTGGCGCTCGCCCGACGGGCTGGAGGTGGTGGCGGGCGTCAGTGTGGGCATTTGCATGTTCCCGGAGCACGCCAACACCACCGAGCTGCTGCTGCAGGGCGCCCACGCAGCGGTCTATGGGGCCAAGGCGCAAGGGCGGGGTGCATGGTGCTTCTTTCAGGAGGCCATGACCCAGGCCGCCCGCGAACGGCTGGAGCTGGAGTCGCGCCTGCGCCTGGCGCTGGCCCAGGGCCATCTGCAGATGTACTACCAGCCCCAGATCGACATTGCCACCGGGCGCATCCAGGGTGCCGAAGCCCTGGTGCGCTGGAACGACCCGCAGGAGGGGCTGATCTCGCCCGCCCGCTTCATCCCTGTGGCCGAGACCTCGGGCGTCATCGGACCGCTGGGCGAATGGGTGGTGCGCGAGGTTTGCCGACAGGGCCAGCAATGGCGTGAGGCGGGGCTGCCCGAGCTGACCCTGGCGTTGAACGTGTCGCCGCGCCAGTTCCACCTGACCGACCTGGCCGGGAGCACTGCGGCCGCGCTGCAGGCCAGCGGGTTCCCGGCGGCGCTGCTAGAGCTGGAGATCACCGAAAGCGCGCTGGCCGAGCGCACCGATGAGGCCCGCCAGGTGCTGGTGCGCCTGCGAGAGCTGGGTGTGCGCATTGCGGTGGACGACTTTGGCACCGGCTACTCGTCGCTCGCACAGCTCAAGCGGTTTCCCATCGACGTGCTCAAGATCGACCAGGGTTTTATCCGCGACATTCCGCAAAGCGAGGACGACATGGCCATCAGCGCCGCCATCATTGCCATGGGGCACAGCATGGGCCTGTCGGTGCTGGCCGAGGGGGTGGAGACCGAGGGGCAGTTGGCCTTTTTGCGCGAGCGGCGCTGCGACGCCTACCAGGGCTACCTGTGCAGCCGCCCTGTGCCTGCCGACGATTTTGTGGCGCTGCTGCGCGCGCAGGCGGTGCCTGTCGCCACCGTTCAGGGCTGAAAACTCAGACCTTTTGTCCGGGCGCCGCCGGGCGCCACTGCTCGCGCAACTCTGCGCACACATCACGCGGGGGCAGCGCGGGGGTGTTGATCACTGCATCGGCATCTGCACCTGATTTGATAGCGGCTGACGCATGTTCCACCTGCGCTAGAGCCACTTTTGACACCAAATTTGCGGGCCAGTGGGTGGGCACGCCCAGGTGGCGCAGCACATGGCCGCCGCCCGCCACCAGCAGCACAGTCTGGCCGGGGCGCACTGCGTCCAATGCGGTCTGGGCCATGCTGGCGTCGCGGGCGATCTGGATGCGGGCCATGGGCGCGATTTGTGACTCCGGCAGCAGCCCGCAGTGGCCGTCGCGCAGCGCCTGGTATTGCTGGGCCAGCGCCGGGGCGGGCAGATGCTGGTCCCAGGCGGGGTTGGCCATGGTGGCCCGCATGCGGGCGCGGGGCAGGTTGCCACCCAGCACGGGCACCCCGGCGCCCACGGCCGCCATCACCACCGGGCCATAGGCCTGCCATGGCCAGGCGGTGTTGTCCCACTGCAGGGCGGCCTGGGCCTGGGCCTCGCTGGCATCGTGCGGCAGGCCTTGAGTGCTGTGGCCGCGCTCGGCCATTTCCATCACCACGGCTGTCAGCTGCCCCCGTGCCGCCAGCCACACCACGGTCTCGCGCTGCAGGCGCTGGTGGTCGGGCGCATCGTGCTGCTCGCCCAGCAGCAGCACATCGGCGGGGAGCAGGGTCTGGAGGCGACCGGGCCAGTCAGCGAGCGGAATGCTGGGGAGCATGGTGCCCGTGCTGGCGCAGCCCGCCAGTGCTACCAGGGCCGCGGCCAGCAGCCAGTGGACACAGAGGCGGGTGTCGGGTGATCGTCGCATGGCGCCATGCTACGCGTGTTGGCCTTGACTCAAGTCAAGAGTCAGTGCAGGCTCGGTGCCTACACTGCCGCCATGCGCACCAAGCCCACGCTAACCACCAAGCTCCTCGCCATGGGCGCGGGTTTCCTGTTGGTGGCGCTGGCATCCATCGGCCTGACGCTGTGGGTGACCTGGAAACTTGAAGGGGGTGCTGCTGCGGTGAATGAGGCTGGCCGCCTGCGAATGAACATGCTGCGCATGGTGCTGGTGCTGCAGACAGAGCCCCCCGCTGCGGTGCAGGAGCGCGCTCGCCAGTTTGACGTGAGCCTGGATCTGCTGCGCACGGGCGATCCATCGCGGCCCTTGTTTGTGCCGTGGAGTCACGAGACACGCACCCGCTTTGACGGTATTCGCAGCCAGTGGGCGGTGGCGCGCGCGGGGTGGGTCAGTTCCTTGCCCCCAGACCGCGCACAAATTCTGGCGGAAGCCGATGCCTTTGTGCAGCAGGTCGATGGTTTTGTGGACGCCATCGAGATCCAGATCGCGGGCTGGACCGCCGCGCTGCACCTGTTCCAGCTGTTCATGATGGCGCTGGCCATCGTGGCCGCCGTCACCTTCATGGCCGTGAGCTACCTGCTGGTCATCAACCCCGTGGCGCGCCTGCAGCAGGCCCAGGCCCGGCTGCGTCAGGGCGAGCTCGGCACGCGCCTGCCGGTCGATACGGATGACGAGTTCGGCCAGCTCTCGGCGGGCTTCAACCTCATGGCGCATGCACTGCAGGCCTCGCACGACGAGCTGGAGCACAAGGTGCGCGAGAAGACCGCCAGCATCGCCGTGCAGAACCAGCGCCTGGCAGCGCTGTACGAGGTGAGCGCGCTGGCCAGCACGGCGGGCAGCCTGGAACTGCTGGCTCAGGGCTTTGTGCAGCAAATCCGCCGCGTGGCGGGGGCCGATGCGGCGGCGGTGCGCTGGTCCAACGAGGCCAACGAACGTTATGTGCTGCTGGCCGGTGATGGCCTGCCCCGCACCATGGCCGAGGGCGAGCACTGCCTGCACACCGGCACCTGCCTGTGCGGCCAGCCACAGGCGCAGGCGCGCACCCGGGTCATTCCCATCACGCCATCGACCGCCGTCGCCTTGCCGCATTGCCGCGAGGCGGGTTTTGAAACCATGGTGACCATCCCGGTGCAGATGCAGCAGCGCTTGCTGGGTGAGGTCGACCTGTTCTTCCGTTCGCCGGTGGAGATGACCGATGAGCTGCGCGACCTGCTCGAAGCCATGACGCGTCACCTGGCCAGCGCCATGGAGGGCCTGCGCGCCACTGCGCTGGAGCGCGAGGCTGCGGTGGCCGAGGAGCGCAGCCTGCTAGCGCGCGAGCTGCACGACTCCATCGCCCAGTCGCTGGCTTTCCTCAAGATCCAGACCCAGTTGCTGCGCGATGCCGTGGCGCGTGGCGACGAGGTGAAGCGAGACCGCAGCATTGGCGAGCTGGACGTGGGCGTGCGCGAGTGTTATTCCGACGTGCGCGAGTTGCTGGTGCACTTTCGCACCCGCACCAGCGAAGAAGACATCGAATCCGCGCTACGCGCCACGCTGTCCAAGTTTGAGCACCAGACCGGCATGGCCACCACGCTGGGCATGGTGGGCCATGGCCTGCCGCTGGCGCAGGACGTGCAGATTCAGGTGCTGCACATGGTGCAAGAGGCGTTGTCGAACGTACGCAAGCATTCGGGCGCAACGCGGGTCGATGTGCTGGTGCACCGCCACCCGCGCTGGCGCTTTGAGGTGCAGGACAACGGCACGGGCTTTGACACCGCCTCCGTGCCGCCCGACTCGTTGCACGTGGGTCTGGGCATCATGCGCGAACGGGCCCAGCACATTGGCGCCGTCGTGCAGGTGGAGTCCGCGCCGGGGCAGGGCACCCGCGTGTGCGTTGAGCTGCCCTCGGTGGCGCCAGCCCAGGCCGTCGCATCCACCCAGGCCGCGGCATCGGCCCCTGTCGCCGTTCCACAACCTGTCTTCACCTCATGATGCCCTCCGCTTCGCCCGCTGCCACACTGCCGGCTCCCACTGCACTGCCGGTCACGCTGCTGGTGGTGGACGACCATACGCTGTTCCGGCGCGGACTGATCGCGCTGCTTGGGCAGTACGACGGCCTGTCTGTGGTGGGCGAGGCGGGTGATGCCGCGCAGGCCCTGCGGCTTGCGCCGCAGTTGAAGCCGCAGGTGATCTTGCTCGACAACCACCTGCCCGGCGTGATGGGGGTGGACGCCATCCGGGGGCTGCGCGAAGTGTCGCCCACCTCGTGTGTGCTCATGCTTACGGTGAGCGAAGACGCGCAAGACCTCGCTACCGCACTGCGCAACGGCGCGCAGGGCTACCTGCTCAAGACCATTGATGGCGACCTGTTGGCCCAGGCCATTCGCCGAGCGGCCCGGGGCGAGCCTGTGGTCAGCCCCGAGCTGATGGGCAAGCTGGTGGCAGCGTTCCAGTTGCAGGGCGCACCGGAGGCTGTGCCTGCGCCGCCCGCACCCTCCGATGCCACTGTGGTCGCCGCCAACGGCTTCACGCCCCTGTCGCCGCGCGAGGAAGACGTGCTGCGTGAGATTGCACGCGGCGCGAGCAACAAAGAGATCGCGCGCACCCTCGATATCGCCGAGACCACGGTGAAGATCCATGTGCAGCACATCCTGCGCAAGCTGGGTCTCAGCTCGCGCGTGCAGGCGGCGGTGTACGCCTCGGACCGGCAGCGCGCTGAATAGCGCAGGCCTGCACTCGCCACGGGCAGGTGGTGGTGCAGAAGTGGTGGAGCAGGGGGGCACCGCCATGCAAAGGGCACTCCATAGTTCTTTCGGACGATGCCCTGCCCCCAGTGACTACTCCCTCTGCCGCGCCGCACACCCTCTAGCGAAGGATGTGCAAAAAGCCCTGCATACGCGACCATTCCTCCCATCCAAAAAGAGAGGAACCGCGCAATGGCCAACGCAACCCTGCCCCCGGGCGACAGTCCGCAGCGCACCCGCCAAGCCTGGTCGGTGCTCATCGTCAGCACCTTCGCCTTCACCGTCTGCTTCATGGTCTGGATGATGTTCGGCGTCATCGGCATCCCCATCAAGAAGATGCTCAACCTGAACTCCACGCAGTTCGGGCTGCTCATGTCCATGCCCGTGCTCACGGGCTCGCTGGTGCGGGTGCCGCTGGGCATCTGGACCGACAAGTTCGGTGGTCGCATCGTGATGACCGCCGTCATGGCCACCACCGTGCCGGCCATCTGGATGATGGGCTATGCCACGGAGTATTGGCACTTTCTCACCATTGGCCTGTTCGTGGGCTTGGCGGGGGGCTCGTTCTCGGTGGGGACGCCCTACGTGGCCCGCTGGTTCCCCAAGCACCGCCAGGGCACGGCCATGGGTGTGTACGGGGCTGGCAATTCGGGCGCAGCCGTGAACAAGTTCGTGGCCCCGGTGCTGCTGGTGGCTTTTGGCTGGACCATGGTGCCGCAGGTGTATGCGGCCATCATGCTGGGCACCGTGGTGCTGTTCTGGCTCTTCAGCTATAGCGACCCGGCCCACCTGGTGCCCAGCAGCGTCAAGTTCACCGACCAGCTCAAGGCGCTCAAGGACCCCAAGGTACTCAAGTATTGCCAGTACTACAGCATCGTGTTCGGCGGCTATGTGGCGCTGTCGTTGTGGATGGTGCAGTACTACGTGGGCGAGTTTGGCCTGGACATCCGCGTGGCGGCTCTGCTGGCGGCCTGCTTCTCGCTGCCCGGTGGTGTGCTGCGCGCCATCGGCGGCATGCTGAGCGACAAGTACGGCGCCCACAGCGTGACCTGGTGGGTGATGTGGGTGAGCTGGATCTGCCTGTTCCTGCTGAGCTATCCACAGACTGATTTCACCATCCTGACCGTCAACGGCCCCAAGACCTTTCACCTGGGGCTCAACGTCTACGCGTTCACCGGCCTGATGTTTCTGCTGGGCATTTCGTGGGCCTTCGGCAAGGCCAGTGTCTTCAAGTACATCAGCGATGACTACCCCCACAACATTGGCGCCATCAGCGGCATCGTGGGCCTGGCTGGTGGCCTTGGGGGCTTCATTCTGCCCATCCTGTTTGGTGCGCTCATGGACCTCACGGGCATCCGCTCCAGCGCCTTCATGCTGATGTACGGCGTGGTGTGGGTCTCGCTCATCTGGATGTACTTCACCGAAGTGCGCAACACCCGTCTCATGGGCTCGCAGGGCGCTGCTGCACAGCCTGCCACCCGCTGATTTTTTAAGGAAACCTCACCATGTCTGCCACCAACAACAGCGGGCGCCAGGGGCGTCTGCTCACCCTCTGGGCCCCGGAGGACAAATCGTTCTGGGAGCGCGAAGGCGAGGCTGTCGCCAAGCTCAACCTGTGGATCTCGGTGCCCGCGCTGTTCCTGGCCTTTGCCATCTGGCAGGTCTGGAGCGTGGTCGCCGTGAGCCTGCCGGGCCTCGGGTTCAAGTATTCGACCAACCAGCTGTTCTGGCTGGCGGCGGCGCCCGCGCTCTCGGGCGCCACGCTGCGCATCTTCTACTCGTTCATGGTGCCGCTGGTCGGTGGCCGCCGCTGGACGGCCATCTCCACCGCTTCGCTGCTGATCCCTGCCATCGGCATCGGCTTTGCGGTGCAGGACAACACCACGGCCTACCCCACCATGCTCATCCTGGCGCTGCTGTGTGGCCTGGGTGGCGGCAACTTCAGCTCCAGCATGGCCAACATCAGCTTCTTCTTTCCGAAGGAGCGCAAGGGCTCGGCGCTGGGCGTGAATGCGGGCCTGGGTAATCTGGGCGTGTCGGTGGTGCAGTTCCTGAGCCCGCTGGTCGTCACTGCAGGCATCTTCGGCATCTTTGGCGGCGAAGGCCAGACCATTGTGAAGAACGGCCAGACCGTGCAGGTGTGGACGCAGAACGCTGCCTTCATCTGGGTGCCATGGATCGCGCTGACGGCACTGGCCGCCTGGTTTGGCATGAACGACATTGCCGACGCCCGCGCCTCGTTCGCTGCGCAGGCCGCCATCTTCAAGCGCAAGCACAACTGGCTGATGTGCGTGCTGTACCTCGGCACCTTCGGCTCGTTCATCGGCTATGCCGCAGGCTTTCCGCTGCTCATCAAGAGCCAGTTCCCCGGTGTGAACCCCCTGGCCTACGCCTGGCTGGGCCCGCTGGTAGGTGCCGTGATCCGTCCGTTTGGCGGCTGGCTGGCCGACAAGCTCGGCGGTGCGCGCGTCACGCTGTGGAACTTCATCGTCATGGCCATGGCAGTGGCGGGTGTCACGTTCTTCCTGCCCTCCGCTGGTAACGAAGGCCAGTTTGCGGGCTTTTTCGTGTGCTTCCTGGTGCTGTTCCTCACCACCGGCATTGGCAACGGCTCCACCTTCCGCATGATTCCCGTGATCTTCCTGACCGAAGCCATGCGGGGCGTGGACCCCCGCAACACCGCCGCCGTGGCCCAGGCCAACAAGGAAGGCAACACCCTGGGCGCTGCCACGTTGGGCTTCACTGCCGCCATGGCTGCCTACGGCGGGTTCTTCATTCCCAAGAGCTATGGCAGCTCGATTGCCCTGACGGGCAGCCCCCATGCCGCGCTGTGGACGTTCTTCGTTTTCTACATCGCTTGCATCGTGATCACCTGGTGGTACTACGCGCGCAAACACGCCGAGATGCCTTGCTGATCACCTTTAGACAGAACAGAAAAAGGAGCCCCCGATGAGCCATTTCCTCGATCGCCTTTCGTACTTCTCGCAGCCCCGCGAGACCTTTGCCCAAGGCCACGGCGAAACCAACGGTGAAGACCGCACCTGGGAAGACGCCTACCGCGACCGCTGGGCGCACGACAAGATCGTGCGCTCCACCCACGGCGTGAACTGCACGGGCTCCTGCTCGTGGAAGATTTACGTCAAGGGCGGCATCGTGACCTGGGAAACCCAGCAGACCGACTACCCCCGCACCCGCCCTGACCTGCCCAACCACGAACCCCGTGGCTGCGCACGCGGTGCTAGCTACAGCTGGTACCTGTACAGCGCCAACCGCGTGAAGTACCCCATGGTGCGTGGCCGCCTGCTCAAGCACTGGCGCGCCGCCATTGCCCTGGCCAAGAGCCCGGTGGATGCCTGGGCCAGCATTGTCGAAAACGATGCCTCCAAGCGCGAATGGCAAAAGCAGCGGGGTCTGGGCGGCTTCGTGCGCAGCACCTGGGACGAAGTCAACCAGATGATCGCTGCGGCCAATGTCTACACCATCAAGAAGCATGGCCCGGACCGCATCATCGGCTTCTCGCCCATCCCGGCGATGTCGATGATTTCGTACGCCGCTGGTTCACGCTACCTGAGCCTGATCGGTGGCGTGTGCATGAGTTTCTACGACTGGTACTGCGACCTGCCTCCCAGCAGCCCGCAGACCTGGGGCGAGCAGACCGACGTGCCCGAGTCGGCCGACTGGTACAACAGCTCGTACATCATTGCCTGGGGCTCCAACGTACCCCAGACGCGCACGCCTGATGCCCACTTCTTGACCGAGGTGCGCTACAAGGGCACCAAGGTCGTGTCCATCACGCCCGACTATTCCGAAGTAGCCAAGCTGGGTGATCTGTGGATGCACCCCAAGCAGGGCACCGACGCTGCCGTGGCCATGGCCATGGGCCATGTGATCCTGAACGAGTTCTACTTCAAGGACGGCGGCAAGGGCCGCTCGGCGTACTTTGACGACTACGCACGCCGCTACACCGACTTGCCGCTCTTGGTGGTGCTCAAGGAAAAGACGCTGCCCGATGGCCGCACGGTGATGGTGCCCGACCGCTATGTGCGCGCCAGCGATTTCCCCGGCCAACTTGACCAGTCGAACAACCCCGACTGGAAGACCGTGGGCTACGACGAGCTGGGCCAGGTCACGCTGCCCAACGGCTCCATCGGTTTCCGCTGGGGTACCGATGGCCGCGCCGACCAGGGTCTGTGGAACCTGGAGAACAAGGAAGCGCGCACCGGCAACACCGTCAAGCTCAAGCTGTCGGTGATCGAAGATGGCGAGCAGGCGCACGATGTGGCCGATGTCGCCTTCCCTTACTTTGGCGGCGTGGCAACGCCCAACTTCACGGCCAACGAGCAAGGCGGCGACGTGATGGTGCGCCGCGTGCCGGTGTCCCACCTGGAGTTGGCTGGGCACGAAGCCAAGGGCCGAGTGATGGTGGCTACCGTGTTCGACCTGTTGGCCGGCAACTACGGCATCGACCGTGGCCTGCCCGGCGAAGAACCGGGTGGCGGCTATGACGCCGACCGCCCCTACACCCCCGCATGGCAAGAGGCCATCACCGGCGTGCCGCGTGACCAAATCATCACCGTGGCGCGCCAGTTCGCCGACAACGCCGACAAGACCCATGGCAAGTCCATGGTCATCATCGGTGCGGCGATGAACCACTGGTACCACTGCGACATGAACTACCGCGGCATCATCAACATGCTGATGCTGTGCGGCTGTATTGGCCAAAGCGGTGGCGGCTGGGCGCACTATGTGGGCCAGGAAAAGCTACGGCCCCAGACCGGCTGGACGGCACTGGCCTTTGCGTTGGACTGGATCCGTCCCCCCCGCCAGATGAACAGCACGAGCTTCTTCTATGCCCACACCGATCAGTGGCGCTACGAGAAGCTTGGCATGGAGGAAATCCTCTCGCCCCTGGCCGATGCCAGCGCCTACCACGGCGCCCAGATCGACTACAACGTGCGCGCCGAGCGCATGGGCTGGCTGCCTTCGGCGCCCCAGCTCAAGACCAACCCGATGCAGGTGGCCAAGGATGCCGCAGCCAAGGGCATGGACGCCAAGGACTACGTGGTTCAGTCGCTCAAAGACGGCAGTCTCACGATGAGCTGCGAGGACCCGGACCATCCCGACAACTGGCCGCGCAACATGTTCGTGTGGCGCTCCAACATCCTGGGCTCGTCGGGCAAGGGACATGAATACTTCCTCAAGCACCTGCTGGGCACCACGCACGGCGTACAGGGCAAGGACCTGGGCAAGGACGAAGCCAAGCCCGAGGAAGTGCAGTGGCACGCCAACGCGCCCGAAGGCAAGCTGGACCTGCTGGTCACGCTCGACTTCCGCATGAGCACCACCTGCCTGTACTCCGACATCGTGCTGCCCACCGCCACCTGGTATGAGAAGAACGACCTCAACACCAGCGACATGCACCCCTTCATCCACCCGCTGTCCACAGCGGTGGACCCTGCTTGGCAGGCCAAGAGCGACTGGGAGATCTACAAGGGTTTCGCCAAGGCCGTGAGCGAGGTCAGCGTGGGCCACCTGGGCGTGGAAAAGGATGTGGTGCTCACGCCCATCATGCACGACACCCCCGGTGAAATGGCCCAGCCTTATGGCGTGCGCGACTGGAAGAAGGGCGAGTGCGAACTCATCCCCGGCAAGACCGCGCCCCAGGTCACGGTGGTCGAGCGCGACTATCCCAACCTGTACAAGCGCTTCACCGCCCTGGGCCCCTTGATGGACAAGGCCGGCAACGGCGGCAAGGGCATCGGCTGGAACACGCAGACCGAAGTCGGTCAGCTGGGCGACCTGAACGGCCGCGTGAAGGAAGAGGGCGTGACGCAAGGCATGCCCCGCATCGTGACTGACATCGATGCCACCGAAGTGGTGATGATGCTGGCCCCCGAAACCAACGGCCATGTGGCCTGCAAGGCCTGGGAGGCCCTGGGCAAGCAGACGGGCCGCGACCACGTGCACTTGGCGCTGCACCGCGAAGACGAGAAGATCCGCTTCCGCGACATCCAGGCGCAGCCGCGCAAGATCATCAGCTCGCCCACCTGGTCGGGCCTGGAAAGCGAGAAGGTCAGCTACAACGCGGGCTACACCAATGTGCACGAGTACATCCCATGGCGCACCCTTACGGGGCGCCAGCAGTTCTACCAGGACCATCCGTGGATGCGTGACTTCGGCGAAGGCTTTGTGAGCTACCGCCCACCGGTGCACCTGAAGACGCTGCATGAAGTCGAAGGCAAGAAGCCCAACGGCAACAAAGAGATCCAGCTGAACTTCATCACGCCGCACCAGAAGTGGGGCATCCACAGCACGTACAGCGACAACCTGATGATGCTCACGCTGAACCGGGGTGGCTCGGTGGTGTGGCTGAGCGAAGACGACGCCAAGGTCGCTGGCATCGTGGACAACGACTGGGTTGAACTCTTCAACGCCAACGGCGCCATTGCGGCCCGCGCGGTGGTGAGCCAGCGTGTGAACCCCGGCATGGTGATGATGTACCACTCGCAAGAGAAGATCATCAACACCCCCGGCTCTGAGATCACCGGCACCCGTGGCGGTATCCACAACTCGGTCACCCGCATCGTGCTCAAGCCCACCCACATGATTGGTGGCTACGCACAGTACAGCTACGGCTTCAACTACTACGGAACCATCGGCACCAACCGCGACGAGTTCGTGCTGGTGCGCAAGATGGACCGCGTGGACTGGCTCGACGACGAAGCCCCCGCATCGGCCCACAGCGGCGCGCATGCCTGAAGCCGAAGACAAGGAGAAACACGATGAAAATTCGCGCACAAATCGGCATGGTGCTGAACCTGGACAAGTGCATTGGTTGCCACACCTGTTCCGTCACCTGCAAAAACGTTTGGACCAGCCGCCCCGGGGTGGAATACGCCTGGTTCAACAACGTCGAAACCAAGCCCGGCATTGGCTACCCCAAGGAATGGGAAAACCAGGACAAGTGGAACGGTGGCTGGGTACGCAGCCCTGACGGCTCCATCGCCCCCCGCCAGGGCGGCAAGTGGAAGCTGCTCATGCGCATCTTCGCCAACCCCAACCTGCCGCAGATCGACGACTACTACGAGCCCTTCACATTCGACTACGACCACCTGCAGTCCGCCCCTGAAAGCAAGGCCGCACCCACGGCGCGTCCACGCAGTCTGATCACCGGCAAGCGCATGGAGAAGATCGAGTGGGGCCCGAACTGGGAAGAAATCCTGGGCGGCGAGTTCAGCAAGCGCAGCAAGGACAAGAACTTCGACGATGTGCAAAAGGACATCTACGGCCAGTTCGAAAACACCTTCATGATGTACCTGCCGCGCTTGTGCGAGCACTGCCTGAACCCGGCGTGTGTGGCATCGTGCCCCAGCGGCTCGATCTACAAGCGCGAGGAAGATGGCATCGTGCTGATCGACCAGGACAAGTGCCGTGGGTGGCGCATGTGCGTCAGCGGCTGCCCCTACAAGAAGATTTATTACAACTGGCAGTCGGGCAAGGCAGAGAAGTGCATCTTCTGCTACCCCCGCATCGAAGCGGGCCAGCCCACCGTGTGCTCAGAAACCTGCGTGGGCCGCATCCGTTACCTGGGCGTGCTGCTGTATGACGCAGACCGTATCCAGGAAGCTGCCAGCGTAGAGCGCGACCGCGACCTGTACCAGGCCCAGCTCGACATCTTCCTGGACCCGAACGATCCGGACGTGATCAAGCAGGCCCGCATCGACGGCATCCCGGACAGCTGGATGGACGCCGCGCGCAACAGCCCCGTCTACAAGATGGCCGTGCAATGGAAGGTGGCCCTGCCGTTGCACCCCGAGTACCGCACGCTGCCCATGGTCTGGTATGTGCCACCGCTCTCGCCCATCACGGCCGCCGCCAACGCGGGCCATGTGGGCGTGAATGGCGAGATCCCGGACGTATCGCAGCTGCGCATCCCCGTGCAGTACCTGGCCAACCTGCTGACCGCAGGCGACACCGGGCCCGTGGTGCGGGCACTGGAACGCATGCTGGCCATGCGCACTTACCAGCGCGACAAGCATGTGGAACAGCGCCAGAACCTGGCCGTGCTCAAGCAGGCCGGTCTGTCGATGTCCGAGGTCGAGGAGATGTATCACGTGATGGCGATTGCCAACTACGAGGACCGCTTCGTGATCCCATCGGCCCACCGCGAATACGCCGAAAACGCTTTTGACATTCGCGGCGGCTGCGGCTTCTCGTTTGGCAACGGGTGCTCCGATGGGGCCACCGAGACGAGCATGTTCGGTGGCAAGAAGCCCCGAACCATCCCGATCAAGGCCACTGTTTGAGTGCAACGGAAGGAATCACCATGTTCAAGAAGAACCCGACCTCCGTGCGCTTGACCCTGCGCGCCCTGGGCTACCTGCTGAGCTACCCCGATGCGCAGCTGCGCAGCGTGATGCCGCAGCTCATCGACGCGCTGCAGGCGGAGCAGGCCTTGACGGCCGACCGCATGGGCGAGCTGAAGGCTGTGTGCGAGCACCTGGCTGCACTCGACCCGCTGGAAGCCGAAGCCCGCTACGTGGACAACTTCGACCGGGGCCGCCAGACCTCGCTGCATCTGTTCGAGCATGTGCACGGTGACTCGCGCGACCGGGGGCCTGCGCTCATCGATCTGATGCAGACCTATGAAAAGGCCGGCCTGCAATTCCAGGCCGACGAGCTGCCCGACCACCTGCCGGTGGTGCTGGAGTTCGCATCCACCCAGCCGCCTGAAGTGGCCAAGGAGTTTCTGGGCGAAATGGCCCACATCCTCAACGCGCTGTTCAGTGCGCTGGTGGCGCGCAACAGCCCCTATGCCAGCGTGATTGCTGCGGTGCTCGAAGTGTCGGGCCAGCGCGTGCAGTCGGTGGCGCTCACGCCTGAGCCCCCCATGGACGAGGTCTGGGCCGAGCCCGAAGCGTTTGGCGGTTGCAGCACCCAGGGTCAGTCCAAGCCTGACCAGCCGCAGCCGATGCATTTTGTTCGTACCCCCCGCGCCGAGCGGGCACCAGAAGGAGTCTCCGTATGACCGCCTGGCTTGATACCCTGTTGTTTGGCATCTATCCCTATATTTGCCTGGCCGTTTTCTTCATTGGCAGCTGGGCGCGGTTCGATCGCGATCAGTACACCTGGAAGAGCGACTCATCGCAACTGCTGCGCACCGGCAGCCTGCGCTGGGGCAGCAACCTGTTCCACATCGGCGTGCTGTTCCTGTTCTTCGGGCACACCGTGGGCATGCTCACGCCGCACTTTCTGTATGAGCATTTCATGAGTGCGGGTGCCAAGCAGCTCATGGCCATGGTCTCCGGGGGTATTGCGGGCACGCTGGGCTTCATCGGCCTGTCCATCCTGCTGCACCGCCGCCTGTCGGATGAGCGCATCCGCGCCACGTCAAAGGTCAGCGACATCCTGATCCTGGTGCTCCTGTGGCTGCAACTGGCGCTGGGCCTGGCTACCATCCCGCTGTCGGCACAGCATCTGGACGGCTCCATGATGATGAAGCTGGCCGAGTGGGGCCAACGCGTGGTGACCTTCCGCAGCGGGGGTGTGGAGCTGCTGGCCGAAGCGGGCTGGATCTTCAAGGCCCACATGTTCCTGGGCATGAGCATCTTCCTGATCTTCCCGT
Organism: Acidovorax benzenivorans; assembly: GCF_028680575.1. Lineage (GTDB taxonomy): Bacteria > Pseudomonadota > Gammaproteobacteria > Burkholderiales > Burkholderiaceae_C > Acidovorax > Acidovorax benzenivorans. The sequence goes on from NZ_JAPCKI010000002.1 coordinate 83,268, forward strand.
TCACCCGTCTGGTGCACGTGTGGAGCGGCTTTGGCACGTTGGCCTATGTGCTGCGCCCCTATCAGGTGGTGCGTGCGCGCCGCTTGAACCTGCCCCCAGGCCATATGCAGTCGCAAGACCGCCGCGCCTGAAACCCACCGACCCAAGGAGCACACCATGAGCGGATGTGGAACCGGGAGCTGCGGATGCGGCTCTACTGAGAGCAGCGCGGCAGCCGCCCCTGCCAGCCTACTGACCCCCACGCAGACAGCGGCCTACGAGGCACTGGCAGCAACGGTGGCTGACGTGCCCCTGCAGGCCACGTCGGCACCCGTGACCGGCGGAGTGAGCGACGCGGTGGCTGGAATTGCACGCATCAACGGCGTGGCACTCAATGCTCCGCACGAGTTGCTGGACGAAGAGGCCTTGCGCCAACGCGCTTGCACCGAGCTGCTGCGCCAGGCCGCTCAGCAGGCGGGCTTGCTGTCAGCAGACGATGTGCCGGGCATCGAGGGCGCCATCAGCACGGAGGCCTCCAATGCCATTGAGCAACTGCTGGACCGCGAGCTGCCCATTCCCGATCCGTCGGAGGAAGCCTGCCGCCGTTACCACGAGGCCCACCCTGCGGCGCACGCCCAGGGCGAACGCGCCCAATTGCGCCATGTGCTGTTTGCCGTGACGCCGGGCGTGGATGTGAAACAGCTACGCCTGCGGGCCGAGGCCATGCTGATCGAACTGCGCTGCGCGGACGATGGCGGCGCCCAGTTTGCCAAGGCAGCAGCCCAGTGGTCCAACTGCCCCAGTGGCCAGCAGGGCGGCGATCTGGGCTGGCTCACTCGCGCCGATTGCGCCCCCGAGTTCGCCCGCGAGGTGTTTGGCAGCGCCGAGATCGGTGTGCTGGCACGCCTGGTGCACAGCCGCTTTGGCCTGCATGTGGTGGAGGTGGTGGCCCGCGACATCGGGCAGCAGCCCTCCTTCGAAGAGGTGCGCCAGGCCATCGCGCTCACGCTGCGCCAGCAGGCGTGGGTGAATGCGCTGCGCCAGTACCTGCAACTGCTGGCAGGCGCTGCCGTGGTGGATGGTGTGGCGCTGGACGCGGCCGACACGCCGCTCGTACAGTAGTTGCGCGGCACACCACCGCTACCCGATTGCCCGCCCATGCCCGACGAGTTGCTGGACCGCTTGCGCCGCTTTCACAACGACGCCTTTCCCCAGTACCGCGAGCAGTTCAAGACGCTGGTGGATGAGGGGCAGCACCCCACCACCTTGTTCATCGGCTGCTCCGACTCCCGCCTGGTGCCCTACCTGCTCACCGGGGCGGAGCCGGGCGAGTTGTTTTTGGTGCGCAATGTGGGGGCTTTCATCCCACCCTATGACGGATCACACGGCCACCATGGCACTACGGCGGCGATCGAGTTTGCCGTGCTCAACCTGCAGGTGCGCCGCATTGTGGTGTGCGGCCACAGTCACTGTGGGGCTATCAAGGCGATGTATGGTGAGGTCTCTCCCGAGGCGCCCAACCTGAACCGCTGGCTGGATCTGGGGCGCGAGGCCCTGTTGCCCATGCAGCCGGGCCCCGAGGTATTGCGCCGCACCGAGCAGCGCGCTGTGGTGCTGCAGCTTGAACGCCTCATGGAGTACCCCATGGTGCGCAGCCGGGTGCAGTCCGGCCAGATCAGCCTGCACGGTTGGCACTACGTGATTGAGGATGGTGAAGTTCATGTCTTCGATGTCCAGACCGGCGGTTTCGTGCCTGCGTCGCAGTCGGACCATAGCGGCACCGGCCCCTACCAGCCCTATGTGGAGCATGACGGGCAAGTGCTGGTGGATGAGTGATCTGCCGTCTGCTTGCCAGCAGCCATCATTCGGAGTGGAATGAGCGCTCCTTGACGGAACGCAACCCCGTTTCAGTGTGAAACCCAAATCATCGGCCCCCATGAAACGCGAACCCCAGCCCCCTCTTCACCTCGCCTCGTCCCTGCAGCCCATCAGCCTGGATGTGCTGCGCGAGAAATACCTCAAACCCGGCGAAACCACCGCCGACGAGCTGTACCAGCGCGTGGCGCGTGCCCTGGCATCGGTCGAAAAACCAGAGCTCCGCGAAAAATACGAAACGCTGTTCCTGGCCAACCTGAAGGCGGGTGCGATTGGCGCGGGCCGCATCATGAGCGCGGCGGGTACCGATATCCAGGCCACGCTGATCAACTGCTTTGTGCAGCCCGTGGGCGACTGCATCCAGGGTGTGGACGACGAGGGCTTTCCAGGCATCTACGAAGCGCTGCGCGAGGCCGCAGAAACCATGCGCCGGGGCGGTGGCGTGGGCTACGACTTCTCCCGCATCCGACCCAAGGGGGCGCAGGTGAAGGCCACGGCCTCCATGGCGTCGGGGCCCTGTAGCTACATGAACGTGTTCGACCAGTCCTGCTCCACCGTGGAGAGTGCAGGCGCGCGCCGGGGTGCGCAGATGGGCGTGCTGCGCATCGACCACCCCGATGTGCACGAGTTCATCACCGCCAAGCGCACGCCGGGCCGCTGGAACAATTTCAATGTCTCGGTGGGGGTGTCGGACGAGTTCATCCTTGCCGTCCAGAACAACGCGCCGTGGGAGCTGGTGCACAAGGCACGCCCTGGCGCTGCCCTGCTGGCCCAGGGCGCCCGGCAGCGCGCCGATGGCTTGTGGATCTACGCCACCGTGCCCGCGCGCGAGCTGTGGGACACGATCATGAAGTCGGCCTATGACTTTGCCGAGCCTGGCATCCTGTTCCTGGGCCGTATCAACGAAGACAACAACCTGCACTATTGCGAGGACATCGCGGCGACCAACCCCTGTGGTGAACAGCCTCTGCCGTCCTATGGCTGCTGTGACCTGGGCCCCATCATCCTCACCCGCTTCGTGCGCCACCCCTTCGGTTTTGGGGGCGTGGCCGCATTTGACTTCGACGCCTTTACCAAAGCAGTGGCGCTGCAGGTGCGCGCGCTCGATAACGTGCTCGATGTGACCTACTGGCCCTTGCCGCAGCAGCGCGACGAGGCCATGGCTAAGCGCCGCATTGGTGTGGGCTTTACCGGCATGGGCAACACCTTGGCCATGCTGTGCCTGCGCTACGACCTGCCCGAGGGGCGCACCATGGCCGCACGCATTGCCGAGTGCATGCGTGATGCCGCCTACGCCGCGTCTGTGGACCTGGCGCGCGAGAAGGGGGTGTTCCCGAAGTTCGACGCCAACGGTTATCTGGCCGAAGGCACCTTCGCCAGCCGCTTGCCCGAGTCACTCAAGACGGCTATCCACCAGCACGGCATCCGCAACAGCCACCTGCTGTCTATCGCCCCCACGGGCACGGTGAGCCTGGCCTTTGCCGACAATGCCTCCAACGGCATCGAGCCGCCGTTCTCGTGGATGTACAAGCGCAAGAAGCGCGAGTCCGATGGCAGCACCACCGAGTACGCGGTGGAAGATCACGCCTGGCGCCTGTACCGTGAGTTGGGTGGCGATGTGAATGTGCTGCCCGACTACTTCGTCTCGGCCCTTGCCATGCCCGCCGAAGGCCACATCGCCATGATGGAAGTCGTGCAGCCCTTTGTGGACACGGCCATCTCCAAGACGGTCAACATCCCTGCCGACTACCCCTACGAGGGGTTCAAGGACCTGTACCTGCAGGCCTGGCGCGCCAAGCTCAAAGGCCTGGCCACCTACCGGCCCAACGCCATCCTGGGATCGGTGCTGGAGACCCATGCAGCGCCTGAGCCAGCAGCCGTTGCCGCACCGCCTGTGGCTCCCCCCGCACCGCCGGTGGACCCCATGCGCACCGTGATCGAAAGCCGCCCCCAAGGTGGCCTCTCGGCGGTGGCCGAAAAGCTCGAATACTGGACACAGGAAGGCCACAAGACGCTGTACCTCATCGTCTCGTTCCTGCCGGTCCCCACGGGGGTTGGCAACGGCACGGTGGACCGTGCTATCGAGTTCTTCATGCCCGTGGGCCAGAGCGGCGAGTCGCAGCAGTGGATCACCTCCAGCATGCGCATGTTGTCGCTGGCAGCGCGTGGCGGCTTTTTGGAGCGGGCGCTGTCCGATATGCGCAAGGTGGCCTGGGACCGTGGCCCCGTGCGCTTGGGGCAACACCGCAAGGACGACGGCACGCTGGTGCCCATGTGGCACGACTCCGAAGTGGCGGCCATGGCCTACGCCATCCAGAACATCCTGGCGCGCCGTGTGGCTGACCCCGTGCAGCAGCAACTGCCGCTGGATGAGCCTGCTCCACCCCCGGTGGCCGTGCCGCAGGCCATGGCGGGCAAGAAGTGCAGCGAATGTGGCGCCCACGCCGTGATCCGCAAGGATGGTTGCGACTACTGCACGCAGTGTGGGCATCTGGGAAGCTGCGGGTGACCACCTCTCGGCCCACCATTCCCCTGCGCGTGGCATCCGGCAAACCCTCTGCCGAGGCGCTCGCACAGATGGACAGGCACTGGCGCTGGCGCTATGTGATGCTGGCCCCCCATCGGTTGGGCTTTCTGCTCGCCATGGTGGTGTTGGTGACCTCTGGGGTGTGGTGGGCGCTGGTGCAGGTGGATCGGTCCACCCAATGGTGGGGGTTGCCTGGCGCGTTGCCGCCCACGCTGGTGCACTCCGCCGTGATGGTGTTCGGATTCATCCCGCTGTTCTTTTCGGGTTTTCTCTTTACGGCGGGCCCCAAGTGGCTGGGCGTGGAGCCTCTGCCTGTCAATGCGCTGCGTTTTCCCTTGCTCGCGCAGGCTGCGGGCTGGTTGCTGTGGCTGGCAGGGGCCCATTGGCATTCCGCTCTGGCGCTGGCGGGGCTCGCGCTGGCCTGCAGCGGCCTGGTGTGGATGACTGCACAGTTTTGGGGCCGTGTGCGGCTGAGCCAGGCGCAAGACCAGCTTCATGCGCGCGTGATTGCCAGCGCCTGCCTGCTCGGCAGCGCCAGCGTGGTGGGGCTGTGGCTCAGCCTGGTGTTGGGCGCCCCCGCAGTGGCAAGGGCCTGGGTGTTCACGGGTCTCTGGGGGTTTGTGGTCGTGGTGTATGTCACGGTGGCACACCGCATGATTCCCTTTTTCACCTCCAGCGCCATGCCCATGGTGCAGGCGTGGCGCCCTTTCTGGGTGCTTTGGCTCATGCTGGCGGCGGCGCTGCTGCAGGTGCTGGCCGTGTGGCTCGAATGGGCCGGTGTATCCGCCAGTGCAGCGGGGCCCGCCTGGGGACTGGTGCATGGCTCGCTGCAGTTGGTGGTGGGGGGCGTGCTGGTCTGGCTGGCCTGTGTGTGGGGGTTGGTGCAGAGTCTCAAAAACAAGCTGTTGGCCATGCTGCACATTGGCTTTTTGTGGCTGGGAGTGTCCTTCTTGCTCGGTGGTGTGTCCGCGTGGCTGGCCTGGGGGATGGGCGTTGGCGGCCTGGGCTTGGGGGCCCTGCACGCGCTCACCATGGGGTGCCTGGCGTCGTTGATGCTGGCCATGGTCACGCGGGTGTCCTGCGGGCACAGCGGGCGGGCGCTGGTGGCTGACCGCATGGCGTGGTCGCTGTTCTGGTTGCTGCAAGCCGCGACTGTGCTGCGCATTGTGGCTGCGGTGCCGGGTATCCCCGGCGATGTGTTGCTCTGGTTGCTGCCGTTGGCCGCTGTGCTGTGGGCGGGCACCATGGGGGCCTGGGGCGTGCGCCTCGGCCGCTGGTATGGTTGCCTGCGGGCCGATGGTCGACCGGGCTGAGCCTTTTCAAGGACTTGCAATGGCTGTCATCCCTTGGCCTTTGAGCCACGTATCCAAACCGCCCACCTCCTCTCCGCGCACGCCGGTGGCGGACGATGTGGCGGGCATGGCGGCGGCGCTGATCCAGTCGCGCCAGACCATTCTGCCCAAGCGACTGGGCGCCCCGGGGCCCAACGCTGCCGAACTGGCGCAGATCCTCCATGCGGCGGCCCACGCGCCGGACCATGGCCAACTGGTGCCCTGGCGGTTTGTGCTGGTGCCAGAGGCTTCACGCCCCATGCTGGCTGACGTGTTTGCCCAGGCGCTGCTGGAGCGCGACCCTGAAGCCACCCCCGAGCAGGCGGAGCAGGCCCGCGAGAAGGCGTACCGGTCTCCCGTGCTGCTGCTGGCGGTGGTGGAGGCAGAGCGGGGCGATGCCGAGATCGACCTGGCCGAGCGCATCGTCTCTGCGGGTTGTGCCGTGCAGAACATGCTGCTGATGGCAACTGCGCAGGGTTATGGCTCGGCGCTGACCAGCGGCAAGGCCCTCAAGGCGGCCAGCCTGCGCGACCTGTTCCAGCTGGCGGCCTCCGAGCAGGCCTTGTGTTTCATCAGCATCGGCACCGTACAGTCGCGCAAGGCGGCGCGCGCTCGTCCTGCGGCGGGTGCCTATGTGAGTACGCTGGATGCCAAACGAGGCATAGTGCCTGGGTTCTGACATCCCGCCCATTTTTTGTTTGCGAGACTTCTTCATGGATATTTCCAGTTTTGACGACCTGTTGCAGGCTGCCCGCATGCAGCCGGAGCCGCAGCGCCTGCTGTTTGTCTTTGCGGCTGTAGAGCTGCCCGATGACGCCACCCCCGCTCAGCGCGCACGCTTTGAAGCCGGGCAGGGCGGTGCGCTGGTGCCGCTGATGTGTGTGGACAAGACGCCGCAGGAACTTGCTTCGTTCGACGCGCTGGTGGACGAGGCCCGCCAGTTCACGGCCCCTGGCCACGACTGGGCCATCGTGTTTGCGGCGGCCATGTCCGGCACGCTGAACAAGGCCCCCACCAGCGCCGATGCCGAGGCGCCTTTGCAGCGCATGGTGGACGCCATCAAGGGCGGTGCGCACGGCGCGTTCATCCCGTTCGACCGCCAGGGCCAGCCCGTGCGGTTTGGGTGAGGCGGGCCATGGCCTCTGCCCCCGCATCTGCACCGGTATCGGCGCCCGCCCCGGTCAGTGCCGCTCCACGCCATCTCCCGGGCTTCAGTGCGCCCGCTGTGGGTTTCGAGCAGCCCTTTGCCATGCTGGAAGCCTGCCACGAGCGCGTGCAGCGCACGCTGGGTTTGCTAGGCCGCTTGCGCGCCCATGTGCAGGCGCACGGGGCGGACAACGATGCCCGCCAGGCCGCACGCGATGTGCTGCGCTACTTCGACGTTGCGGCGCCGCTGCACCATCAGGACGAAGAACTGCATGTGTTCCCGCTGCTGCTTGCCGAGGCCACGCCCGAGGTCCGGGCGCTGGTCTTGCGCCTGCAACAAGACCACGTGGCCATGACGGCTGACTGGGCGGCAGCCCGGGTTGGCCTGCAGGCGCTGGTGGACGGAGGCGCCACGGGCTTCACGCCCCAGGACGAAGCGGCGTTTGACCGTTTTGCTGGGCGGTACGGCGCCCACATCGCAGCCGAAGAAGGCGCGGCCTACCCCGCCGCCGCTGCTTTACTGTCACCCGCCTCCCTCGCCACGATGGGGCGGGAGATGGCCGCCCGGCGTGGCGCTGTCTGATGCTATTAAAAATATAGCTGACGGCGCATATTCGACGGGCGCAATAGGCTGATATGGCTGAAATTCCGGCGATTGCTGCCCGGCAGAGACCTGACGCGCCCTGAAACGCCAGTGGGCGCCTTGTGCAGTGTGGCCGTTGCCCGGTGGCGATGCCTGCCGTTCCGTGTGGGCAGTGCCGCTGTGGCTGCAGGGGACGTTGCTCGCGCGATACTGCGGTGTTGCCCGCGCTGCTGGCGCGGCCTGTTTGTTCTCTGTTTCGTATGCGCCCCCTCTTTGTTGTTCGCACCCTGGCCACCCTTGCCCTGGCGTGGGCCGCTGCCGCTGCCTGTGTAGCCCTGCAGACCCCGCTGCCCTGGATGATCGGCCCGTTGCTGGCCACCTCCGTCGTGTCGATGGCTGGCGGGCCCACCGAAAGTTGGGGGCCGTTGCGCAATGCCGGGCAATGGACCATTGGCGCTGCACTGGGCCTGTATTTCACGCCCCAGGTGGTCGCGCTGATCGGTGGCCTGTGGTGGGCCATTGTGCTGGGCATTGTGTGGGCGCTGTTCCTGGGCTGGCTGTTTGGTGCGTGGTTGTACCGGGTGCACGCGCCACGCATGCATGGCGTGCCCGCCTCCATGCTGCGCGCCACCAGCTACTTTGCCGGTGCGATAGGTGCGGCGTCCGAGATGACCTTGTTGTCCGAGCGCGAAAACGCGCGCACCGATCTGGTGGCCGCCAGCCACAGCCTGCGGCTGCTGATCGTTACGGTGACCATTCCGTTCGCGCTGCAGTTCAGCGGCCTGCACGGCCTCGATATCCTGCCGCCCACGCTGCGGGTGGTGAACTGGTCGGGGCTGGCGCTGATGGCGCTGCTGACCGGTACAGGGGCGCTGCTGATGGACCGGCTGGGCCGCGCCAACCCCTGGTTCATGGGGGCGATGCTGGTGTCCATGGGCCTGACCATGGCGGGCCAGAGCCTGTCGGCAGTGCCCCAGGGCATGGTCAATGCGGCCCAGTTGGTGATCGGGGTGAGCCTGGGCGTGCGGTTTCGCGCGGAGTTTTTGCACACTGCGCCGCGCTGGCTGGCGTCAGTGGCGCTGGGCACCGTGGTGCTGATGGGCGTGTGCGCGCTGTTCGCAGGCGCCTTGGCCTGGGCCACGGGGCTGCCCTGGGTCACCTTGCTGCTGGGCACTTCGCCCGGCGGCATCACCGAGATGGCCATCACGGCCAAAGTGCTGCAGCTGGGGGTGCCGGTGGTGACGGCGTTTCAGGTGTGTCGACTGATTGCGGTGCTGATGCTGGTGGACCCGCTGTACCGGCGCATTTACCCGCCCGACGTAGATCAGGGCTCGGTGGGCTGAGCCACCAGGGCCGCGCTATCCCCGTGTGTCAGTGCACCACGACAGGGTTTTGCGCCAGCCCCGCGTAGCGGTCCAGTGCGTCTTCCACTTCTTCCTGGGTCGGCGTGTCGCGCTGCCAGGCCAGGATCTGCTCCTGGAACATCTCGGCCCAGGAACCGTCCAGGTACACCTCTTTGCCAGAGCGCTTGTCCACGATTTCAAAGCCGTGGCGCGCAAGCTGGGGGATGGCGGGGGCGGTGTCGTTGAGCACTTGGGCGCTCTTTTTCTCCACGGCGTCGGGCAGCATGTGGACCACCACGAAGGATTCTGAGTCGTAGAGCATGTGCATCGTGTTCCCCTTGTCGATATAAATGTCAGATGACAGCGGGTACGCAGAGTTCAAGGGGCCCGGGTAAAGCCCGTGGCTTTTGTCCCCCTGCTGCGTTGCAGTATTTCATGAAAAACGGAGCACGCCGGGTTCGTGGGGCTTTTTTGCCCGGATGGCGTTTGGGCGCAACACTCCGTGCGGCGCAAGAGGGGGCAAGTGCTCAGGGTGGGGCGCTGGCTCGCAGCTGCAGGTCGGCAAAATCCCCGTTGGCCTGGGTGAGCTTGATGCGCACCGGTAGGTAGCCCAGCCCTGGAGCCACCCAGAGTTCGGCCTTCTGGTCGTAGTCCTTGCGGGGCAGGCGCAGCAGCTTGAGTGCGGGCGTGGGCCCGGCGGGCAGGTCCAGGGTTTCGGGGCCTTCTACGGTGAAGGTCCAGCGGTCGGCGCTGCGGGCGCTCACGGTGGTCAGCGTGATCTGGGTGCCTGGCGCAAAGCGGCCTGGGTCTGCGGCGAGCATGGCGCCCAGCTGGATGAAGAGGCTCAGGCGGTCCTGCACGCCAGGGCCTGCTGCTGCCTCGGGCGTATTGGCGCTGAAGGTGACGCGGCCCTTGGCGTAGTCGAAATGAGCGGCCTGCTCGCTGCGGGATTTGTCGGAGAACTTTTCGGGCAGCAGACCTTGGGCCGTGACCGTGCCCACGCTGCGCTGTGTGCGGGTGCCTACCAGGAAAGCGCTGATCTCCTGGCGTGCCTCGTAGCGATTGCCATCGTGCTGCCACAGCAGTTCGGCACGGGCGCTGTAGGCAAACTTTTTGGCCTGGCCGCTCACATCGAACGCGAGCCGCGTGGGGCTGGGGATGCGCACGGGCGGTGGTGTGGTGCTGGCGCTGCGGCCGGTGCCCCCGGGGGGGCTGATGTCCACGCCCGAGCCTGGTGGGGTGTCTTCGACCGGTGGCGCCGGTGGCGCAGCGGAGGCCGGGGCGTCGGGTGCGGCGGCGGGGGTGGCTTGCGATGCGACCGGGAAGGCATCGGTGTCCTGCACGTCCGAGGCGGCACTTGCCACGGTGGATACGACACCAGCATCGGCAGGGGGGCTGGACTCGGCAACGGGGCCGGCCGCAGGCTGGGGGGGGGAGGCGTCAGTGGCGGGTGGATTCGGTGGGCGCTTGGGTGCTGCCACCTTTTTGCGGGCTGGCGGCAGGGGGGCTGTGGCTGTGGCGGGCAACGCGATCGGGGCGGCGTTTGCCGGTGGTGGGGGCGTCGCCGCAATGCTGCGCGTGCTGAATACACGGTGGGTCGGTTGTGCAGGGCTGTCCCACGCCAAGGGCACGCCACTGAGCACCAGCCAGTGCAGGGCCAGCACCAGGGCCGTGATGAGAACCAACGCGCGCCGTGGCATCTCGTCGCTGCTTGCGTGTGTGGGGTCGGGGGCCGTCAGGCGCTGCCCGCGCCCAGATCGCTGGACAGCTGGGCGGCGGCAGCGCGCAGCGGGGCATCGATGGCGCCATCCCATTCGGGGTCGAACGTGGCGATGGAGCCCAGCGTGGTGATGCCCAGCTCCAGGTGGCCGTCGGCGTCGAACACCGGCGCGCAGAAGGCGACGATGCCGGGCAGCAGCGTGTCCACCACGCGGGCCGCGCCGCGCGTGCGCACCTCGGCCAGCAGAGTGTTCACCTCGGCCATGGTCGCGGGAAGGTCGGTACGGCGCATCTTGACGGCGCGGGCCAGTTCCTCTTTCAGCAGCGGCGCCACCACCTCGGGCGACATGAAGGCCGCAAAACACCGGCCGGTGGCCGACGACAGCAACGGCATCACGTCACCCAGGCGCAGGTTGGCGGTGACGGCCTGGGGCGACTCCTCCCAGTGCACGATGGTGGCGCCGTGGTTGCCCCACACCGCCAGCGCGAGCGTATGGCCGATGGTTTCCATCAGCGCGGGCATGCGTTCACGGGCCAGGCGCACGCCATCGAGCCGCGTCAGCGACGCTAGGCCCAGCTTGAGTGCGGCGGGGCCGAGGTCGTAGCGTGCGGTGCGTGGGTCTTGCGTGACCAGGCCCAGGCGCTGAAAGCTCACCAGATACCGGTGCGCCTTGGCTGCGCTCATGCCCGCCGAGGCGGCCACATCCTTGAGCATCAGCGGTCCGCGCGAGCGCGTCAGCCCCTCCAGCAGGGCAAAACCCACCTCGACCGACTGAATTCCTGCACGTTCTTTGTCCATGTGCACTAAAATTTGCGAGTTTTGTTTAGTTAAATCAATTTACCCAAGCGTAATTCGTGTTGGGTGAAGACTTTCAACCCCTTGAGACAAAGGTCCTGCCACCATGAAACTCGCTACCTACAAAGACGGCTCGCGCGACGGCCAACTGGTTGTCGTCTCCCGCGACCTGGGCACGGCCCATTATGCGACCGGCATTGCCAGCAAGATGCAGCAGGTGCTGGACGACTGGGGCTTCATTTCGCCCCAGCTGCAGGACCTGTATGACCAGCTCAACAGCGGCCGCGCGCGCCACGCGTTCCCGTTCGACCCGGCCCAGTGCATGGCCCCGCTGCCACGCGCCTACCAATGGGCTGACGGCTCGGCCTACATCAACCACGTCGAATTGGTGCGAAAAGCACGCAACTCCGAAGTGCCCGAGAGCTTCTACACCGACCCTCTGATGTACCAGGGCGGTAGCGATGACTTCATCGGCCCCTGCGACGACGTGGTGGTGCCCAGCGAAGCCATGGGCATCGACTTTGAGGCCGAGATCGCGGTAGTGACTGGTGACGTGAAGATGGGCACCAACGCCGACCAGGCGCTGGACGGCATCCGCCTGGTGATGATTGCCAACGATGTGAGCCTGCGCAACCTGATCCCGGCCGAGCTGGCCAAGGGCTTCGGCTTCTTCCAATCCAAGCCCGCCACCGCCTTCGGCCCCGTGGCCGTGACGCTGGACGAGCTGGGCGACGCCTGGGACCACGGCCGCGTGAACCTCACCGTGCAGTCCACCTGGAACGGCCGCAAGGTCGGCATGTGCGACGCCGGCCCTGAGATGACCTTCCACTTTGGCCAACTGATTGCCCACGTGGCCAAGACGCGCAACCTGCGCGCCGGTTCCATCATCGGCAGCGGCACCGTGAGCAACAAGGGCGTGACCGACGCCAGCGGCCGCACCGAATGGCCCAAGGGCTACAGCTGCATCGCTGAAAAGCGCTGCATCGAGACGATTCAGGATGGCCAACCCAGCACCGACTTCATGAAGTTTGGCGACACCATCCGCATCGAGGTCAAGGGCAAGGACGGTGCGAGCATCTTCGGCGCCATTGACCAAGCCATCGCAGCCCCTGCGGTCTAAAGCGCCGACAGCTGATCGGTTGAATAGCTGAACCGCGCACCCCACACGCGGGTCGTTCCATCCCACCCGTTCGCGCTGGGCTTGTCGACGCCTGGGCGTTGCGGGAGATGGCTCTCGACGGGCGCAAAGTGTGAGGGCGTAGTCGTCGTTGGGCAAAAAAATACAAGCAAAAACAGGCTCTAGCGCTTATTAGATAAGCGCTAGTAGCTATCAATTCAATAGTTATCTATCGGAGACAACCCCATGCAACGCAGAACCCTCTTGTCCGCCCTGGCCGCCGCTGGCGCCGCCTCCGCTGCGCCCTGGGCCACTGCCCAATCAACCTGGCCCGACCAGCCCTTGCGCTGGGTGGTGCCCTACCCGGCTGGTGGCGGCACCGACGTGCTGGCGCGCACCGTGGCCGAAGCCATGCGCCAGACGCTGGGCCAGCAGATCGTGGTGGACAACCGCCCCGGCGCCTCCACCAACATCGGCGCGCAGATGGTCGCCACGGCCAAGGCCGACGGCAACACCTTCATGTCGGCCGACAACGCCGTGCTGGCCTACAACGAGCACCTGTTCACCAAGCTACCGTTCAACCCCGAAAAGGACTTCACCTACGTGGGCGGCATCAGCCGCTTTCCGCTGGCGCTGGTGGTGCACCCGGCGTTTGAAGCCAAGACGGTGAAAGAATTCCTGGCCTACGCCCGCGCAAACCCCGGCAAGCTCAACTACGCCTCGCCCGGCAACGGCTCGCCGCACCACTTGGCGATGGAGATGTTCAAGAACCGCACCAAGACCTTCCTCACGCACATCCCCTATCGGGGCGCCGCGCCTGCGCTGCAGGACGTGATGGGTGGCCAGGTGCCCTGCATGTTCCTGGACTTGGCGGCTGGCCTGCCCGTGATCACCTCGGGCAAGGTGCGCGCGCTGGCCATCGGCTCCGCCAAGCGCGTGGCCGCGCTGCCAGACGTGCCCACGTTGGCCGAGGCCGGTGTGCCCAACACCGAGGTGTTCGCGTTCCAGGGCATCCTGGCGCCCGCTGGCCTGCCTGCGGCCATAACGGCGCGCCTGAACGGCGACCTGAACAAGGCCCTGCTCAACCCCGCCGTGGTCAAACGCATGAACGACTTCGGCATGGAAGCCCTGCCCGGCACGCCCGAGCAGTTCCGTGCGATGGCGCGCGCCGAGTCCAAGCGCTGGGGCGAGATCATCAAGGCAGCAGGCGTGAAGCTGGACTGATCACAGGGCCCCAGGCGACCCCTGGGAGATCGTCCACAGGCTCCACGCTTTACCGGGCCCAGCCACCTCTGCCCTCGCAGGCTGCTGGCCTACGCAGGCTGGTGGCACACCGCCTCGATGTTGTTGCCTTCGGGGTCGATGACAAACGCGCCGTAGTAGTGCGGGTGGTAGTCAGGCCGCAGGCCGGGGGCTCCGTTGTCCTTGCCTCCGGCTTCCATGGCGGCGCGGTAAAAGGCATCGACCTGGGCCTGTGTTGCAGCCCGCCATGCCAGGTGGCAGCCTGTGGTGGCAGGCGGTCCGCCGTAGGGCGAGGGGCCGTCGATGAACCACACATCGGCCTTTTTGCCGTCGGGCTCGGACGCATCCGGGTAGGCAAAGCCCAGAATGTTCATGCCGTAATTGCCTTCAAAAGACAGGCTGTAGCCCAGTGGTGCGAGGGCGGCACTGTAGAACGCCTTGGCGCGGGCAATGTCGGTCACGCGGAAAGTCATGTGGTCGAGCATGGGGACTCCTGGTCAGGTTGTTGACCTTGTTTTATACATGAGTTACTGGTTTTAAACACAGTAATTCGTGCCAATAAACAAACCGCTACCCACGCCCCCATGCCCCTGCCGCCACCCCGTTCTGTTCATGTGGTCCTGGGGCGCTCAGTTCCACCCCTCCAGCACCAGCTTGCCCCGCGCCTTGCCGCTTTCGATGAGCGCATGCGCCCGCTTCAGGTTATCGGCGTTGATGCCCCCCAGCCGCTGGTCCAGCGTGGTGCGGATCAGCCCCGCGTCCACCAACTGCGCCACCTCGTTCAGCAGCCGGTGCTGGCCGATCATGTCGGCGGTGCCGAACAGGGCGCGCGTGAACATCAGCTCCCAGTGCACGGACACCGACTTGCGCTTGAACTTCGTCACGTCGAGCGACACCGGGTCATCGATCAGTCCGAACTGGCCTTGCGGTGCAATGGCCTCCACGATCTGGTCGAAGTGCGCGTCGGTTTGCGTGAGGCTCACGATGATGTCCACCGTGGGGCGGCCGATGCGGGCCAGCTCCTGCGTGATCGGCAGGCTGTGGTCGATGACATGGTGGGCGCCCAGCTCGCGCACCCAGGCCTGCGTTTCGGGGCGTGATGCGGTGCCGATCACGGTCAGGCTGGTCAGCCGCGCTGCCAACTGCGTGAGGATGGAGCCCACACCACCGGCGGCGCCGATGATGAGCAATGTCTTGTGGCTCGGCTGCTTGCCGGGCGCCACGCCCAGCCGGTCGAACAGCATCTCCCAGGCGGTGATGGCGGTCAGGGGCAACGCAGCCGCCTCGGCAAAGTCCAGCGACTTCGGCGCATGGCCCACGATGCGTTCGTCCACCAGGTGCAGCTCGCTGTTGGTGCCCTGGCGCGCGATGGAGCCCGCATACCAGACACGGTCGCCGGGCTGGAACAGCGTCACGTTGGGGCCCACGGCACGCACGACGCCGCTGGCGTCCCAGCCCAGCACCTTGTAGTCGGGGCCATCGCCGCTGCGCGAGCTGCTGTTGCGCACCTTGGTGTCCACGGGGTTCACTGACACCGCGCGCACTTCCACCAGCAGGTCACGGCCCGTGGGCGTCGGGTCAGGCAGGGTGATGTCGATCAGCGAGTCGGCGCGCCCGATGGGGCCAGCGTGGAGGTAGCCAATGGCTTTCATGAAAAGGTCCTGGGTCAAAAGAAAACAAACCGAACAGATGCCCGAATGATTGACTTGATCGGTTTCTTTTTAAATGGATCATCCTTTGAATAGATCTTCAAGCAATGTTTGAAAATGGCGCGTGCGGTGCGCCTTTGCTTCTCATCGCACTCCGCGATGGAGCCCGCCACACCCGGAGCCCCCATGAAAAGCTTGAAGGACCTCGACATCTTCGTGCGCACCGTGGACAGTGGCAGCCTGTCTGCCACGGCCCGCGCGCTGGACATCACGCCCGCCGCCGCCAGCGCCGCGCTCAAGCGGCTGGAGGCCGAGCTGGGCGTGTCGCTGTTCGTGCGTTCCACGCGCAGCCTGCGCCTCACCCAGGAGGGCGCCCTGTTCCTGGAGCATTGCCGCCCGGCCCTGGTGTCGCTGCAGCAGGTGCAGGGGCAATTGGCCGGTGGCCACGCGGGTGGGTTGCGTGGCACGCTGCAGCTTGCTGCGCCGTCCGATCTGGGACGCAACGTGCTGCTGCCGTGGCTGGATGCGTTCCAGGCCCAACACCCCGGCGTCGATATCCGCCTGCAGCTCTCGGACCGTGTGGCCAATGTCTACAGCGAGCCGGTGGATGCCGCCTTCCGCTATGGCAAGCCGCAGGACTCCAGCCTGGTGGCGCTGCCGTTGGCGGCCGAGCACCGACGCGTGTTGTGCGCCGCACCGTACTACCTGCAGGCCCACGGCGCACCCGACACGCCCCACGCGCTGACTGAGCACGACGGACTGTGCTTCATGCTCGGTGAGGACGTACACGACCGGTGGCACTTTTGGGACGCTGCGGGCCGCGAGGTGGTGGTGCGCGTGCGCAGCCGCAACGTGGCCAACGACGGCGATGTGGTGCGCCGCTGGGCCGTGCTGGGTCGGGGCATTGCCTACAAGTCGTACTTCGACGTGGCCGACGATCTGGCGGCAGGCCGTCTGGTGCCGCTGTGCACCGGTTGGACCACCGAGGCCGTGCCACTCTTCCTGGTGGCGCCCAGCCGCCGCCAGTTCACGCCGCTGGTGCGCGCGCTGCGAGACTTCATGGCCGAGCGGTTGCAGGCGCTGATGCGCAGGGCACCCGACCAGCCCCACGCCGGGCCGTTGCCAACCGGCGCTTCGGGGTAGGGCTATCGCACGCGCGACCGGCGCGGCGGGCGGGGGCGACGCACAATCTCGCCCTGCATGCGGCCCGCCATCCCCCGCGATGGGGCCGCCACCCCACGGAGAAACACCATGCTGAATTTCGACTTCCACAACCCCACCCACATCGCTTTCGGCCAAGGCCGCATTGCTGACCTGGCCAAGCTGGTGCCCGCTGGCGCCAAGGTGCTGATCCTGGTGGGTGGCGCCAGTGCCGAAAAGACCGGCACCCTGGCCGAGGTGCGCGCGGCGCTGGGCGAGCGCCAGCACGCCACCTTCAGCGGCATCGAGCCCAACCCGAGCTACGAAACCTCCATGAAGGCCGTGGCGCAAATCCGCGAAGGCGGGTTCGACTTTCTGCTGGCCGTGGGGGGTGGTTCGGTGATTGACGCCACCAAGTTCATCGCCGCCGCTGTCCGCTTCGAGGGCGATGACCCTTGGGTCATCCTCGAAAAGCACGGCCGCAACATCAAGGGCGCCCTGCCGTTTGGCGCTGTGCTCACGCTGCCAGCCACGGGTTCGGAGATGAACAACGGCGGCGTCATCACCCACCGCGCCAAGGGCGCCAAGCTGTCGTTTGGCAGCGTGCACACCTACCCGGTGTTCTCGGTGCTCGACCCCACCAAGACCTACACCCTGCCGCCCCAGCAGCTGGCCAACGGCGTGGTCGATGCGTTTGTGCACACGGTGGAGCAGTACCTGACCTACCCCGTGAATGCACCGGTTCAGGACCGTTTTGCCGAAGGCATCCTGCAGACGCTGATCGAGATCGGCCCGCGCCTGCTGGCGGCGCCTGAGCCCGTGTACGACGACCGTGCCAACCTCATGTGGGCCGCCACCATGGCTCTCAACGGCCTGATCGGCGCGGGCGTGCCGCAGGACTGGGCCACGCACATGATCGGCCACGAGCTGACGGCGCTGCACGGCATCGACCACGCGCGCACGCTGGCCATCGTGCTGCCCGCGCTGCTGAACGAGCGCCGGGTTGCCAAGCGCGCCAAGCTGCTGCAGTACGGCGAGCGCGTGTGGGGCATTACCACGGGCAGCGAGGACGAACGCATCACCGCCGCCATCGAGCGCACGCGCGACTTCTTTGAAAGCATGGGCATCGCCACCCGTCTTTCGGGCTACGGCCTGGGCGCCGAGGTGGTCGGCACCGTGGTGGCGCAGCTCGAAGCGCACGGCATGGTGACGCTGGGCGAGCAGCGCGAGATCACGCCTGCCGTGAGCCGACGCATCCTAGAAGCCGCGCTGTAACCGGCTGCGGGGCGGGGAGGGGAGGGGAGGGCGGGCATACGCTCGCATCTCCTGCGCTGCATTTCGCGCCGCGCAGCGGCGTTTCGTCGCAGGGTGCTGGAGCCCGCCACCAGCGCCGCCTACAGTGCCGTCAAGCCGCCTCCCTGGGCGGCATTTGACGAAAGGCGCACCGTGACCCTCATCCTGGCCCTCCACTCCACATGGCGGGCAGCCCGCGCTCCGCTGCTGGCGGCCCTGGTGACGCTCCTGGCCTGGGCAACGCCTGCATCGGCGCAGCATGCCGGTTTGCGCACCCTGGTGGTCCCTGGCGCCGAGCCTGTGACCGTGGCGCTGTTTTATCCCTCCCCCGCCGTGGCGCGCACCCAACCCATGGGGCCGTGGCGGCCCCAGGTCACGCCGGGAGCGCCGGTGGCTGCCGCACCCCTCAAGGGCCTGGTCCTCATATCGCACGGCACGGGCGGCCATGAACTGGGCCACCACAACCTGGCCACGCGCCTGGCGGCCGACGGCTATCTGGTGGCGGCGCTGCGCCACCCGGGCGACAACTGGGAGGACCGGTCGATGATCACCTCGGGCCGCTACTTCAGCGAGCGCCCCCGCCAGGTGAGCCGCGTGCTGGACGCGCTGCTGGCCAGCCCCGAGTGGGGCCCCCGCATTCCGGCCGAGCGCATCGCCGCCGTGGGGCATTCGGCGGGCGGCTACACCGTGCTGGCCTTGGCCGGTGCGCAGGCCGAACCGGCCCGTGCCGCGCAGCATTGCCGCAGCGTCTCGGACGATCCGGGTTTCTGCAGCCTGGGCAAACTCTCTTCGGCCCAGGGCACCAACGGCACCAACGGCGCCCACAGCCCCGTGGCCTCGGCGTCTTCAGCGGTTGGCCCGCTGGACGGCCCGCTGGTCTCGGTGGCAGACCCCCGCATCCGCGCCGTGGTGGCCCTGGCACCCATGGCCGTGGTCCTGACGCCCCAGAGCCTGGCCGCCATTACCGTGCCGGTGAAGGTGGTCATGGCCGAGCGCGACGTGGTGCTGCAGGGCAAGTACCACGGCCAGCATGTGGCGGCCCACCTGCCCCGGGCAGACACCAGCACCGTGCCGGGCGCTGGCCACTTCGCGTTCATGGCCCAGTCGGTCTGGCCCCTGGTGTCAGACGCCGGTGACGCCGCCGCCAATCCCGAGGGCTTTGACCGGGTGGCCTACCACGCCACGCTGGAGAACCAGGTGGCGGAGTTTCTGGGGCGGCAATGGCGGTGAGTGCAGCGGATTCTTAAGAAAAATGGCCGTCTGCGCTCAATGGGCATGCCTTTTTTGCTATGAAATTAATAGCAATTCATGGTTTGCTGCAGCCGCTCAGGCGGGCAGCGCCGCCTCGGTGGGGCATGCCTCCACCTGAACCAGGCAGTCATAAAACGTCGGCGCACGGCCCAGGTCCGTCAGCGCCTGGCCGGTCACCTCGTTCACGTTGGTGCCGTTCAGCCCGAGCTTGCGCCACCAGATGCCCAGGCCGTTGACCACGCCGGCCCGCGCGCGGCGCGAGACGGTGGCGTGGCACAGGTAGCTGCCCCGGTCGTTGAAGACGCGCACCACGGCGTCGTTGGCAATGCCGCGCGCTTCGGCGTCGTCGGGGTGGATCTCCAGTACCGGGCGGCCTTCGATGGTGCGCAGGCTTTGCACGTTGACGAAGGTGGAATTCAAAAAGTTGCGCGCGGGCGGCGAGATCATTGCCAGCGGGTAGCGCGCATCCGTGCCCTGCAGCTCGTAATTGGGCAGGTGGTCGGGCAGCCCGTCCAGGCCCTGCGCGGCCAGGCGGGCGCTGTAGAACTCGCAGCGGCCCGATGGGGTGGGGAAGTTGCCCTCGGCAAACGGCGCATCGGGCAAAGCCAGCGTGGCAAAGCCCTGCGATTCGAGCAATGCGTAGTCCACGGCGTCGCCAAAGGCCTGGCGGCACAGCGCCTCGTCGCTGTCGGCAAAACAAGGCTCGGTGAAACCCATGCGCGCAGCCAGGTCGCGGAAGATCTGCGCATTGCTGCGGGCCTGGCCCTGGGGTGCAATGGCGGGGCGGTTGAGCAGCACATCGGTGTGGCCGTAACTCAGGTGCACATCCCAATGCTCCAGTTGCGTGGTAGCGGGCAGGATGTAGTCGGCGTAGTCGGCCGTGTCGGTGCGAAAGTGCTCCAGCACCACGGTGAACAGGTCTTCGCGCGCAAAGCCGCGCACCACCTTGCCCGAGTCGGGTGCCACGGCCACGGGGTTGCTGTTGTAGACCACGATGGCCTCCACCTTCGGTCCGAAGGCTGGCGAGGCCTCGCGCAGCAGGTCGTCGCCAATGGTGGACATGTTGATGGTGCGTGGTGTCTGGGCGGGCATCAGGTCGGGCCGCTGCAGCACGGCGCGCTGCGCCGGGAACTGGCCCGAGCTGGACAACAGAACGCCGCCCGCGCGGTGGCGCCATGCGCCGGTCAGCGCAGGCAGGCAGGCCACGGCACGCACGGCATTGCCGCCGCCGCGCACGCGCTGCATGCCGTAGTTCAGGCGGATGGCGGCGGGCTGGGTGGTGCCATAGTCCTGGGCCAGCTGGCGGATCTGTTCCACGGGAATGCCGCACACCTCGGCCGCGCGCTCGGGCGGCCATTGCAGGGCGCGCTCGCGCAATTGGTCCCAGCCCAGCGTGTGGCGGGCGATGTAGTCGTGGTCCAGCCAGTCGTGCGCGATCAATTCGTGCATCAGCGCCAGGGCCAGCGCGGCGTCGGTGCCGGGGCGCAGGGCAATGTGCTCGTGGCATTTGTCGGCCGTCTCGCTCTTGCGGGGGTCAATGCACACCAGCTTGGCGCCGTTGCGCTTGGCCTGCTGGGCGTAGCGCCAGAAGTGCAGGTTGCTGCCGATGGAGTTGCTGCCCCAGATCAGGATGAGCTGCGCTTGCGCAAAAAACTCCACCTTCATACCCACCTTGCCGCCCAGCGTCTGCACCAGCGCCTCGGCCCCGGCGGATGCGCAGATGGTGCGGTCGAGCTGCGATGCGCCCAACTGGTGGAAGAAGCGCCGGTCCATGCTCTCGCCCTGCACCATGCCCATGGTGCCCGCGTAGCTGTAGGGCAGGATGGCCTCGGGCGCGCGTGCGGCGATGGACTGCAGGCGCTGGGCGATGTCGGTCAGCGCCTCGTCCCAGCTGACCGGGGCGAACTGCCCGCTGCCTTTGGCGCCGGTGCGCTTGAGCGGGGTGAGCACGCGCTCGGGGTGGTAGCTGCGCTCGGTGTACTTGCTCACCTTGGCGCACAGCGCGCCGTCGGTGTGGCGGTGGTCGGGGTTGCCTTGCACACGGGTGGCCACGCCGTGCTCGTCCACGGTGGTCAGCAGGGCGCAGGTGTCAGGGCAATCGTGCGGGCAGGCTCCACGCACCAGAATCGGTGCAGATGAAGGGGTATTTGCGGCAGAAGGCGTGTGCATTCGGGGGCTTGATCGTTAAACTGGCACTCAGGGTTGGAACGGGCATGCATAAGTTGCCGCAGTTCCAAGGAGGCTGCCTACCGGCAGCGCAGAGGGGCATGCCCCTTCTTTCTTCTTACAAGAGCAGAGATTTCACCATGAACCACTCAGTATTGGGGCGCAGGCAGTTTTCGGTGGGCTTGGGGGCTGCAGCGTTGGGCGGTTTTGGCCTGGCGCGTGCGCAGGGCGAGGGCCGCATCGTGCTGGGGCAGTCGGCTGCCTTCACCGGCCCTGCGGCCCAACTGGGCGTGCAGTTCAACCAGGGCGCCAAGCTCTTTTTTGACCAGATCAACGCCCAAGGCGGCGTGGGCAAGCGGCTGGTCGAGATCCGCACCATGGACGATGGCTACGAGCCGGACCGCTGCGCCGAGAACACCCGCAAGCTGATTGCCGACGAGGTGTTTGCCCTCTTTGGCTACATCGGCACCCCTACCAGCCTGGCCGCGCTGCCGCTGTTCACCAAGGAGAAGGTGCCGTTTTTTGGCCCCTTCACGGGCGCCGAGGCGCTGCGCCAGCCGTTCAACCGGCTGATCTTTCATGTGCGTGCGTCTTACTACGACGAAACGGCGCTCATCGTGCGCCAACTCACCAATCTGGGACTCAAGAAGATTGCGGTGTTCTACCAGAACGACGCCTACGGCAAGGCGGGGCTCGACGGCGTGACCCGTGCGCTGGCCGAGCTGAAGCTGACACCTGTGGCAACGGCCACGGTGGAGCGCAATTCCACCGACGTGAAAGCGGCCGTGGACAAGCTGGTACCCGCCACGCCCGATGCGGTGGTGCAGATCACGGCCTACGCGTCGGCCGCCGCGTTTGTGCGTGCAGCGCGCAAGGCAGGCTTTGGTGGCACGTTCTACAACGTGTCGTTTGTGGGGACCCAGGCGCTGGCCGACGAGCTGGGCAAGGACGGTGCGGGGGTGGTGGTGTCTCAGGTGGTGCCCTCGCCTTACCAGCCCTCACGCCAGATCACGCGCGAGTTTCTGGAAGCCATCAAGAAGGGCGGTGACAAGGTGCAGCCCAACTACTCCAGCATGGAGGGCTACCTGGCCGCCCGTGTCTTCACCGAAGGGCTGCGCCAGGCACAGGCCAGCGGCAAGATCACGCGCGAGAGCTTCATCACCGGCACCGAGTCCATCGGCAACCAGGTGATCTCGGGCTTTCCGGTGTCGTTCAGTGGCACCAGCCACGCAGCCTCGAAGTTTGTCGAGATGTCGATGCTGACCGGGGACGGCCGGGTAAGGACCTGATTCCGAACGGGGGGCGGGCGTGCGCCGGCCCCCGCCGCTCCAAAGCGATCAGCTCAGCGTGCGCGTGCGCGCTAGCCCCTGCATGAACGCCTCGCAGCGTCCCAGCTGCTCCAGGCTCACGTACTCGTCGGGCTGGTGGGCCTGCTGGATGCTGCCGGGGCCACACACCACGGTGGAGATGCCCGCGTTCTTGAACAGCCCCGCTTCGGTGCCAAAGGCCACCAAGGTGGTGCCTTTTTCGCCCGACAGCTCCTGCGCCAGGCGCGTCACCGGGTCGTCCTTGCTGCCCAGAAAGCTCGGGATCTCGCAGATGGTTTCGAACTCGAAACCCGCTCCGGGCGCCACCTTCTTCATGGCGGGCTCCAGCGATTTGGCGTAGGCCACCACCTCGGACTGCATCTGCCCCGCGTTGGCCGTGGGCAGGTCGCGGAACTCGTAGCGGAACTCGGCGTCGCGCGGCACCACATTGTCGGCAATGCCACCATGGAACTGGCCCACGCTGCTGGTCGAGAACGGCACGTCAAAGCCCTCAAAGCGGGGCTCGTTCTTTTCAAAGTCTTCCGCCATGTCGCGCACCCGGCCCACCACGCGGGCGGCCATCTCGATGGCGTTGACCGAATGCGGCGTGAGGGACGAATGCGCCTCCTTGCCGCGCACGCAGCACTTGTAGCGGTACACGCCCTTGTGCGCGATGGCGGGGATCATGCTGGTGGGCTCGCCCACGATGCAGGCCAGGGGCTTGATGTTCGCGTCGCGCAGGTCGGCGATGAGTTCCTTCA
Source organism: Acidovorax benzenivorans (assembly GCF_028680575.1). GTDB lineage: Bacteria > Pseudomonadota > Gammaproteobacteria > Burkholderiales > Burkholderiaceae_C > Acidovorax > Acidovorax benzenivorans. Next base: position 106,493 of record NZ_JAPCKI010000002.1, read on the forward strand.
CACCAAAGCAGCCGATCTCTTCTTCGTAGCTGAACGCCAGATGGACCGCAAAAGGCGCGTCGCTGTTCAGGAACTGCTCTGCGTGCGACACGGCAATGCCAATAAAGGCCTTCATGTCGGCACTGCCGCGCCCGTACAGGTTGCCGTCCTTGACCAGGGCACTCAGCGGGTCCATGGTCCAGTCCTGACCATCCCACGGCACCGTGTCGGTATGGCCCGAGAGGATCACGCCCGCCGGCTTGCCCTCGCCCAGGGTGGCGAACAGGTTGGCCTTGGTCTTGTCGTCGTTGAAGGTCAGGCGGCTTTTCACACCCAGCCGGGCCAGGTGATCGCGGATGAAATGGATCAGCTCCAGATTGGAGTTATGGCTGACGGTGTTCATGCGCACCAGGGTTTGCGCAAGTTCGAGGGCGTGGGCAGAAATCATGGAGTGGCTAGCGAATAACCCGGGTTGGCACGTGTGTTGCTGTCGGGCTAGACTGTGAGATCGTAAGGACACATATCATGAACGTTATTGACTCCATCGTCACCCAGGCGGCCAGTATTGCAGCGGTGCGCCGGGACATTCACGCCCACCCCGAGCTGTGCTTCGAAGAGGTGCGCACCGCCGATGTGGTGGCGAAAAAGCTCACCGAATGGGGCATTCCCATTCATCGGGGGCTGGGCAAGACGGGCGTGGTGGGCATCGTCAAGGGGCGCGATGGCGGCGCCAACGGCCGTGCGATTGGCCTGCGCGCCGACATGGACGCCCTGCCCATGCAGGAGTTCAACACCTTCGCCCACGCCAGCAAACACCAGGGCAAGATGCACGCCTGCGGCCACGACGGCCATGTGGCCATGCTGCTGGCGGCGGCCCAGCACTTTGCCAAGCACCGCAACTTTGACGGCACCGTGTACCTGATCTTCCAGCCGGCCGAAGAAGGCGGCGGCGGTGCCCGCGTGATGATCGAAGACGGCCTGTTCGAGCAGTTCCCCATGCAGGCTGTGTACGGCATGCACAACTGGCCCGGCATGCCGGTGGGCACCTTTGCCGTGAGCCCCGGCCCGGTGATGGCATCGACCAGCGAATTCAAGATCACCCTGCGTGGCAAGGGCGGCCACGCGGCTTTGCCACACACGGGCATTGACCCGGTGCCGATTGCCTGTGGCATGGTGCAGACCTTCCAGACCATCATCAGCCGCAACAAGAAGCCGGTGGACGCGGGCGTGATCTCGGTCACCATGATCCACGCGGGCGAGGCCACCAATGTGGTGCCCGACAGCGTCGAGCTGCAGGGCACTGTGCGCACCTTCACCGTGGAGGTACTGGACCTGATTGAAAAGCGCATGCGCCAGGTGGCCGAGCACACCTGCGCCGCACACGACGCAACGTGCGAGTTCGAGTTCGTGCGCAACTACCCACCCACCATCAACTCGCCCGCAGAGGCCGAGTTTGCCCGCAAGGTCATGGTCGGCATCGTGGGTGAAGAGCGTGTGCTGCCCCAGGAGCCCACCATGGGTGCTGAAGACTTTGCCTACATGCTGCAGGCCAAGCCCGGTGCGTATTGCTTCATTGCCAACGGCGACGGCGCCCACCGCGAGATGGGCCACGGCGGCGGCCCCTGCATGCTGCACAACCCCAGCTACGACTTCAACGATGACCTGATCCCGCTGGGCGCGACCTACTGGGTCAAGCTGGCCGAGGAATGGCTGGCCCAGCCCGCCAAAGCGGCCTGAAGCAGCTTGGCGCGCCGTTGATCCTCTTCCACCCGGGCGTGCGCAGCGCGCGTGCCCGGGTTTTCTTTTTGTCTTCCCACTGACTCCTGAAAGCCCTGCCCATGACCGGAATCGTTGAAGCCTTCTCGCCCAGCTACGCCCAGGCGCGCACAAAGTTTCTGGAGGCCGCCGCAGCCGCCGGCCTGTCCATCGAATCGCACGCCCACCCACTCAAGGGCCGCGACGGCGAAGACCTGGCCATGGACGTGGTGCGCGACGGCCCGGCCGATGCCAAAAAGCTGCTCATCGTGAGCAGCGCCTGCCATGGCGTCGAGGGCTACTGCGGCAGCGGCGTGCAGGTGTTTGCGCTGCACGATGCCGAGTGGCGCGCCAAGGCGCGCGATGCCGGTGTGGCCACGCTCTACATCCACGCGCTCAACCCCTATGGCTTCTCGCACGTGCGCCGCTTCACACACGAGAACGTGGACCTGAACCGCAACTTCCAGGACTTCAGCAAGCCCCTGCCCGTGAACACCGCCTACCGCGAGGTGCAGCCCCTGCTGCTGCCCGAGCAGTGGCCACCCGGCCCTGAGAACCAGGCAGCGGTGGCGGAGTACATCGCCACCAAGGGCGAGGCCGCGTGGCAGGCCGCCATCTCGCAAGGCCAGCACGAGTTTCCGCAGGGCGTGTTCTTTGGCGGCACCGAGCCCACCTGGAGCAACCGCACGCTGCGCCAGGTGCTGCGCCAGCACGGTGTGGCCGCGTCGAAGATCGCCTGGATCGACCTGCACACGGGCCTGGGCCCCAGCGGCCATGGCGAGCGCATCTACGCGGGCAATGACAACGCCGTGGCCGTGGCCCGCGCGCGCGCCTGGTGGGACGGCGGCGGCGCCACGCCGGTCACGTCGATCTACGACGGCTCGTCCACCTCGGCCTTCCTCACCGGCCTGATGTGGACATCGATCTACGACGAGTGCCCCCATGCCGAATACACCGGCATTGCCATGGAGTACGGCACCGTGCCCGTGCTCGACGTGATGAACGCCATCCGTGCCGAGCAATGGCTCCAACTGCACCCCGAAACTCCGGCTGACAAGGCTGCCCAGATCAAGGCGCAAATGCTGGCGGCCTTCTACACCGACACGGACGCGTGGAAGGGCCAGATCATCAGCCAGGCACGGCAGTCGATGTTCCAGGCGGTGAACGGGTTGACGGCCTGATTTTTTGCTCCAGAGGCCTCAGGCGCTAGTGCTATATGCCTGAGATGCTATCAATATGGTAGTGGGTGCGCAGGGGTTTGGCGGGTAGTACGGGTTCAGGAGCGTTGGGGTTGCCACCGTGGGGCGGCTACCATCGCCCCAAAAACCAGGAGACACCATGGCCTCTGACCCTCTGCGCGCGCTGAGCCGCAGCCTGCTCCGGCTGTCGGAGCAAGCCCAGCAGGTGGCCCCGCAGGACTTGCTGCACCAGGCCATGCAGACCTTGCAGGGGCTGGTGCCTTTTGATTCCGCTTGGTGGGGCGAGGTCTCGGCGGGCGATGTGCAGGTGGCACCCCGCAACTGGCTGCACGGCAGCATTGGCCTGAGCCGCAGCTTTGCCGAGGAGTGGAATGCGCTGGCGGCGGTGGACCTGTTTGGACTTCAGTCCATGCAGCAGCTGGGGGTGGTGATCCGTGAACGCGATGTGGTGGGCCCGTTACCCGAGCACCCGGAGGTGGCGGCCTTCAGCCAGCGCCATGGCCTGTACCACTGCATGGCCCTCACGGCCGAACTGCCGCACAGCGGGCTGATGTTTTTTGTCTCCATCTACCGCCCGCCGACCCGGCCGGAATTCTCGGACGGCGAGACCGTGTTGTTCGGCGAGTTTGTCTTGCACTTGCTGCAGCAATGGCACCACCGTCTGCAACGCCTGCAAAGCGACACGCCCGGCCGCCCGTGGGATAGTTTTGCCCTGGCCCGGCCGTCGGGCGAGTTGCTTTTCGCAGGCCTGCGCATCAGCCTGGCGCTGGGCGAGGCCAGCCCCGGCTGGAACGGCACCCACCTGCCACCGGTGGTGGCGCAGGCGCTGGCGGGCGCGCCCTGCACCTTGTCGGTGGGCAAAGCCTGCCGCCTGCGGCTGGAGCCCTGCGGCCCACTGGTGGCGGTGAGCCTGGCGTCGCGCCAGCACAAGCAAGCCCTGGCCCCGCGCGAGCTGAGTGCCGCCATGCTGTATGCCCAGGGCCGCTCGCACAAAGACATTGCGGCCACGTTGGGCCTCACGCCCGCGACGGCGCGCACCTACCTGCGCACGGCCTATGCCGCGCTGAGCGTGAGCAACAAGCTGGAGCTGGTGGCCGCGCTGCGCCACCAGTAGCGAACGGCTGCGGGGGTGCCCCGCGCGGGTTTGCAGGGCTCGGTAGTTTCCCGCTCCCTCTGCATTTGCAGAGGCTGCAACCACGCCGCCTTTTCCTATCGTCCGCACCGGAGTCCAGTCGCCGGTGCCGGTCACGCGCCGCCCAGCCTGGACTCCTGAAGAACCGTCATAACAGGAGACCCTTGCATGTTCCCGAACCCACACCCCTTCGCCGTGGCGCCCCGACGCCACCCCGAACCTCACCCTCACTCCCTGGCACGCGCAGGGCGCTGGACCGCTGCCTGCACCCTGGGTGCTGTGGCAGCCCTGGCCCTGACCGCCTGCGGCGGCGGCAGCGACGCCAACCCCCCGCTGGCCAGCAAGCCCCTGGCCGAGGCCTGCGCGGCCTACGCATCCACCGCCTTGCCCCATGGCGCCAAGGTCACCCGCACCGAGCTGCGCAAGGCCGAGGGCACGTTGCCCGATGCCTGCATCGTGCGCGGGCAGATCGTGTCGTCGCCCGAGTCCACCATCCACTGGGCGGTGGAGCTGCCCACGCTGGCGCAGTGGAACAGCAAGACGCTGACCATTGGTGGTGGCGGCTTCGACGGCTTCATCCCTACCGACGACCCGTGGTACCAGCAATTGGTGGGGCCCTCGGCCAACCCGTTCGTGAAGATCAGCTCCGACTCCGGCCACCAGGTGCGCGGCTTTGCCTGGGGCAAGAGCGATGTGGCGCTGCGCAACCATGCATTCGACGCCAACCACTTCGTGCTGGAGGTCGGCACCGCCATCGCCACGGAGTTTTACGGCAAACGCCCCGTGCGGCGCTATCACATGGGCCATTCCAACGGCGGGCGATCGGGGCTCATCTCCACGCAGAAGTACCCCAAGGACTACGACGGCGTGGTGGCCATGGAGCCCGCCATCAGCCAGCAGGCGCACCAGGTCAACCTGGGCCCCACGGTGCTGCGCCACATCTTCAAGAGTCGTGACAACTGGATGAGCCCCGCCAAGATCGCGCTGTATGCCAAGGCCGAGACCGCTGCGTGTGATGGTCTCGACGGCCTGAAGGACGGCATCATCGGCAACATCGAGGCCTGCCACTACGTGCCCACCGAGCTGCTGTGCCAGGGCGCGGACAACGACAGCTGCCTCACCGCCGGGCAGATCGAATCCATCCGCCTCATCTACAGCGACCACCAGACGCCCGTGACCCTGTCGCGCGGCGCCGTGGGCTACCCGCGCTACGGCCGGGGCGGCGCGTCCACGTCGGACTGGCAGTCGTACATGTTCGGCACCAGCTTCGACGCGCCCGATTCGTTCAACCACATGGCCGTGACGGAAGCCGCGCGCCTGGTGGAGAGCAACCCCAACGCCAACATCCTGAGCCACGACCCCACGCAGTACCAGGCGCAGTACCTGCGGCTCGCCGAGATGATCGACGCGACCGACCTGGACCTTTCCGCCTTTGCCGACAACGGCGGCAAGCTGCTGATCTGGTACGGCCTGGGCGACACCTGCGTGTCGCTGTATAGGACGGCGGACTACTTCGACACCGTGAAACAGCGCCTGGGCGCCAGCAAGGTGCGGGGCTTTGCGCGCATGGTTACTTCGCCCTCCAACGGGCATGACCTGGACGGCGCGGGCACCGAGCCGCGCTCCATCGACCTGCTCGCCGCCATGGACGCCTGGGTGGAAAAGGGCGCGGCGCCTGACAAGCTGGTCGCCACGAAGTTCGCCCCCGGCACCAGCACACCCGTGGCCCAGCGCCCGGTGTGCGAGTACCCCCAATTCCCGCGCTACAACGGCACGGGTGATCCGAGCAAGGCCGAGAGCTTTAGCTGCTCCGCGACCTGAGCCATCGTCAACGATGAAGAGCAAGGGCGTGCCGAGGGGGTCGCCCTTGCTGCGATGTCGCACGCATCAATCGGCAGTTTCGCCAGAGTCCTTGATGATCTTGGCCCAGCGGCGCATTTCGCCTTCCACGTACTTTTTGTGCTCTGCAGGCGCAAGGCGCGCATCGGTCACCACGCGCACCCCCAGGGCTTCTTCACGCTGGATGAGATCGGGGTCTTTGAGTGCAGCGCGAATGGCCGCATTCAGCTTGGCCAGCACGGCTGCAGGCGTGCCCTTGGGGGCGTACACCCCGTGCCACACCGACATCTCAAAGCCAGCCAACCCCGCCTCCGCCAAGGTGGGCGTCTGCGCCAATGCAGGCAGCGCCATCCGCTGCTGGCTGGTCACGCCAAAGACCTTGACCTTCTTGGCCTCGATCTGGGGCACGGCGTTGGTGGCCTGTTCACACATCAGGTCCACTTGTCCTCCCATCAGGTCGGTCATGGCGGGCGCCGTGCCTTTGTAGGGCACAAAGGTCATCTTCGATGGCAGGCTGGCCTGCAGGACCAGTCCGCACAGGTGCGATGCCGAACCCACGCCAGCGTTGGCAATGTTGACCTTGCCGTTGTTGGCGTTGATCCATTGGCGCAGATCGGCAAAGTGGTTGGCTGCCAGGCCGGGTTTGCCGATCAGGGTCGAGGGGGCTTCGTTGATGAGTCCGAGATACTCAAAGTCCTCCAGCGTCTTGTAGGGCAGCTTCTTGTACAGCGCGGGGGCGGTGGAGAAGCCAATGTGATGCACCAGCAGGGTGTAGCCGTCTGGCGCGGCGCGCGCAACGCGGGCAGCGCCTATCGTGCCACCTGCTCCAGCGGTGTTGTCCACGATGACGGTCTGCCCCAGGGGTTTGCGCAAAGCCTCGGCGAGGTCACGGGCGATCTTGTCGCTGGGGCCTCCAGCAGAGAACGGGACGACCAGCGTGACGGGCTTGTCCGGGAACTCCGCCCACGCGCTCGTGGTGCTGCTGGCCGCGACCAGTCCTATGGCTGCGGCTGCAACCCCTTGCTTCAAAATGCCCATGACTTTGTCTCCTTTTATTGTGTTTGTGGGGCGGTGATCAGGCGGACAACGCCTGCATCTGTGCGTACAAGTCGGCCTTGCCTTCGAAGCCGATGCCGGGCAGGTCAGGCAGCGTCACATGGCCGTCCACTACCTTCACACCGTCCGGGAAGCCACCAAAGGGCTGGAACAAATCGGGGTAGGACTCGTTGCCGCCGAGGCCCAGGCCGGCAGCGATGTTCAGCGACATCTGGTGCCCGCCGTGCGGAATGCAGCGGCTGGCGGACCAGCCATGTTCCTTGAGCATGTCGAGCGTGCGCAGGTACTCCACCAGGCCGTAGCTCAGCGCGCAGTCGAATTGCAGCCAGTCGCGGTCGGGGCGCATGCCGCCATAGCGGATCAGGTTGCGCGCGTCCTGCATCGAGAACAGGTCCTCACCCGTGGCCATGGGGTTCTTGTAGAAATTGCGCAGCGTGGCTTGCAGTTCGAAGTCGAGTGGGTCGCCAGGCTCCTCGTACCAGAACAGGTCGTATTGCGAGAGCGCCTTGGCGTACTGAATGGCGGTGTCCAGGCCAAAGCGGCCGTTGGCGTCCACGCACAGCTTCTGGCCGTCTTGCAGCACGCTGAGGATGGAGTCGATGCGGCGCAGGTCCTCGTCGAGCGAGGCGTCGCCAATCTTCTTCTTGACCACCGTGTAGCCCCGGTCGATGTAGCTCTTCATCTCGTCCTTGAGCTTGCCGTGGTCCTGGCCTGGGTAGTAGTAGCCGCCCGCCGCATAGACGAAGATCTTGCGGTTGGGCGTGCCATTGCCATAGCGGTCCGCCAACAGCTGGAACAGCGGCTTGCCTTCAATCTTGGCCACCGCGTCCCACACGGCCATGTCGATGGTGCCGATGGCTACCGAGCGCTCGCCATGACCGCCGGGCTTTTCGTTGGTGAACATGGCGTTCCAGATCTTGTGCGGGTCAAGGTTCTTGCCGCAGTCGTCGATCAGGGAGTCGGGATTGGCTTCGAGCACACGTGGGATGAAGCGCTCGCGCATCAGCTTGCCCTGGCCATAGCGGCCGTTGGAGTTGAAGCCATATCCCACCACTGGTTTGCCATCGCGGATTACGTCGGTGATCACGGCCACCAGGCTCAGTGTCATCTTGCTGAAGTCGATGTAGGCGTTGCGGATGGGCGAACTGATGGGGATGGTCTTCTCTCTGATTTCAACGATCTTCATGGGGTGCTCCGTGTCTCGAAACGAATGTCGGGATCGGTATGATCCGCAGCCGCGCAGCGTTTGACCAATGCCGTTTTTCTTCTCTTCAATGCTTTCAAGGCACCGGCTATGCACATCTCCTGGCTCGAAGATTTCATGGTGTTGGCATCGGTCGGAAACTTCTCGCGCGCGGCGGAAGATCGGCACATGACGCAACCCGCGTTCGGCCGCCGTGTGCGGGCGCTGGAGGAGTGGCTGGGTGCAGAGTTGTTTGACCGCAGTACGCAGCCGGTCAGGCTCACCGAAGCGGGGCGCTGGTTTCAGGGCGTGGCGCCCGAGCTACTCGCCGAAGTGGCGCGCTTGCCCGGTGCGGCGCGTGCCGTGGCCGAAGCGAATTCCAAGAGCTTGCGTTTTGCCGCAACACATGCCCTGTCGCTCACCTTCATGCCGGGCTGGCTGCGCAGTTTTGAAGCACACACCATGGCGGGAACGCTGCAGCTGGAGTCCGACATGCTGCACCGGTGCGAGGCACTGCTGGCCCAGAGCAAGGTGCAGTTTGTGCTGTGCCACGCGCATGCCCAGGCGCCAGGGCCGTTGGAGGTACAGGGGTATCCGTCGCTCGGTGTGGGGGCCGATGTCCTGCTGCCCGTTTGCGCTGCGGGGCCTGATGGCCAGGCCCTTCACCGGCTGGAGCACCTGGCAGCAGTGGCGCCTCTGCTGACCTATAGCGTGGAATCAGGGCTGGGCAACATCCTGCACAAGACCATCGACGGTGCGATCAAGGCGCATCGCACGCACACCGTATTCACCGCCCATCTGGCGTCCGTCTTGCGGACCATGGCGCTGGACGGCCGGGGTATTGCCTGGCTGCCGCGCAGCCTGATCGACGCGGACCTTGCGGCGGGCAGGCTGGTGGCCGCGGGCCCCGACAGTTGGAATGTGGATCTGGAGATCAGGTTGTACCGAGCCCATGCGCAACTGGGGCACGCTGCGCAGGCGCTTTGGGATGCGGTGGCCCAGTCGGTAGACGGCGGGGCTACGTCGCGTCCCTGGCGTTAAAGCCCCAGCTCGCTCAGCCCCGCATGGTCGTCCGGCCTGCGCCCCAGCGGCCAGAAGAACAGCCGGTCCGTCGCCTGGATGGGGCGGTCGTTGATGCTTGCGTGGCGCACGGCCATCAGGCCCGCGTCGTTGAACTCCCAGTTCTCGTTGCCATAGCTGCGATACCACTGGCCAGCGTCGTCATGCCATTCGTAGGCAAACCGCACGGCGATGCGGTGGCTGCTGAACGCCCACAGTTCCTTGATGAGCCGGTAGTCCAGTTCGCGCGCCCATTTGCGTTCCAGAAGCTGCTGTGCTGCAGCACGCCCTAGCGGAAACTCGGCCCGGTTGCGCCAGCGCGTGTCCTCCGTGTAGGCCAGGGCCACGCGTGCAGGGTCGCGCGAGTTCCAGCCGTCTTCGGCCAGGCGCACCTTCTGGGTGGCGGTTTGCAGGGAGAAGGGCGGAAGAGGCGGACGGGATTCCATGGGCGGCACCTTGTGGAGGAGGGGTGAAGAAGGATGAGGCGTAGACAGATCTGTCTACGTCGCATCATAACGGTATGTAGACAGACTTGTCTACAATGCCTGCATGATTCCTCTGCCCCCTTCTGACTGGAAAGACTTGCCCGCCCGCGACCGCCTGCTGCAGACCGCGCACACGCTGTTTTACCGCGACGGTATCCGTGCCACGGGTATCGACCGCGTGATCGCCGAGTCGGGGGTCACCAAAGTCACGTTCTACCGGCATTTCCCCAGCAAGACCGATCTCATCTGCGCCTACCTCGAATACCGTCACGCAGGCTGGATCACCTGGTTCGCTGCAGCCCTGGAGCGGCATGGGGGCACAGGGCGCGGTAGTGCATCAGGCCTGAATGCGTTGGTTGCCACACTGGCCGAATGGTTTGGCCGCGATGACTTTCGAGGTTGCGCCTTCATCAACAGCGTGGGGGAGCTGGGCGGCACGGTGCCGGAGGTGATGGAGATTGCGCAGCGCCACAAGCGTGAGATGACCGGCCTGTTGGCCATCCTGCTGCCCCCTGGCGCGCAGCGGGCGCGGGACGCGCAGGCCGTGACGCTGGTGGTGGAAGGCGCCATCGTGCGCGTGCAGATGGGCGAGCCTGTGAAGGCTGTGCTGGGCAGCGTGGAGCGCCTGCTGGCAGGCCTTGCCCCATAAGCCTGCCCGGTGGTGCTGCGCATCACCTCATGCGTACTGCGCCAGGCCGTGGCCGAAGGACCAGTTCTCCTTGGCCACTTCAACGATGTTCACGAAAACGTCCTCAGGCCGCAGGCCCGGGCTCTCGCCCAGCAGCTGCGCGATGCGCGCAAACAGCGCCTTCTTTTGCTCCAGGCTGCGCGTGTTGTTGGCGGAGATCTGGATGAACACCACGTCGTCGCTGCGGGCCACGCCCAGGTAGGTGGGGCTATAGCGGAAGTTGGCGGCCTCGTGCTCGGTGATGGTCATGAACTGGTCGTCCTCGGGCACGTTGAAGGTCTCCCGCATGGCGCGGTACAGCGTGTCGAAGATCGCTTGCCGGTAGGTCTCTGGCTTTCCGGCGCGCATGGCAATGTGGATGAGGGGCATTGCAAGATCCTTTCTGAACAAGATGCTGGCGAAATCCTATCCATATGAATATGCTATGGATATCTATTTCAGAAATATCAAATTCAAATGGTTGAGCGATCCCTGGATCTGGATGCCGTTGAAGCCTTTGTGCGCATTGCCGAGCTGGGCAGCTTCACGCGCGCGGCCGAAGCCATGGGCACGGCGCAGGCCGCGATGAGCCTGAAGCTCAAGCGGCTGGAGGACCGCCTGGGCTGCCGCCTCATCGAGCGCACGCCGCGCCACGTGCAGCTGTCGGCCCGGGGCGCGGCCTTTCTGGAGCATGCCCGCGAGCTTCTGGCCGCGCACGACCGGGCGCTCGCCACGTTTGCGCAGGCCCGCCAACGCCTGACCATCGGCATCAGCGACCATGTGGCGGGGCCGGAGCTGCCCGCACTCATTGCCCGTATGAACGCGCAGGACCCGCAACTGCTCATCGAGATCCGCATCGGCTCGTCGGGCGACCTGCTGCAAAGCTACGACCGGCGCGAGCTGGATGCGGTGCTGGCCCGCATGCACGTGGGTCGCAGCGATGGCGAGTTGCTGGCCGAGGAGCCCTTCGGCTGGTTCGCGGCCCCCGGTTGGCTGCACCGCGCGGACGAGCCCTTGCCCCTGGCCACGCTGGCCGAGCCCTGTGGTGTGCGGGCGATGGCAGGGCGGGCGCTGGACGCGGCGGGCATTGCCTGGGCCGAGGTGTTTGTCGGCGGGGGTGTCGCTGCCGTGGCTGCGGCCGTGATGGCCGGGCTGGGTGTGGCGGCGTTGGCGCCGCGCATGCTGCCGCTGGGGGCGGTGGACGTTGGCGCGCGCCTGGGGTTGCCCGCGCTAGCACGCCTGCCGGTGCTGCTGCACACACGCACCAAGGACGGCCGCCCGCGCGATGCGCTGACAGCGTTGTCTGCGGCCTTCCGCAGCGCGGTGCGCGGCTAGTCACTCCAGCTTGGCGCCTTGCGATGCACCGTGGTAGGTGTCGCGGTCGTACTGCTTCTCGCGCTCGGTATGTTCGCGCAGCAGGCGGTGGCCCAGTGCGTTGGCTTGGCGCTCTAGCGTCGCGCAGTCTGGGGCTGCGGGCAGTGCGGTAATGCCCTGGTCAATCGCCTGTGCCGCGTCGCGCCCGAACTGGACATGGCCTTGTTCGTGGCGGGACAAGGCGGGCAGGTACCGGTCGAAAACAGCCTGTTGGGCGGGTGTGGCGCTGCGCAGTTCGGGCAATTGCACCTCGGTGCGCAGGCGCGTGGTGACTTCGGTAATGGTGCAGCGGCCCGATGCCTCGCGCCACCAGCGAAAGGTCCAGCGCACGTTCCAGCGGGTATAGCCGTGAAAGCGCTGGCCATTGACCGTGATGGGGGTGGCAGCGTTCAGCGCTTGTCTCAGGGTCTCGCCGGGTTGGGCGCGCACGGGGTAGGGCTGCTGGATGTGTTCTTCTGCGACGGCGGCCTGGGCGGCATCCGCGCAGACCAGGGCAACCAGCACCCCGGCAAAGCCCGTCATGCGTGCCTTCGCCACCGTGGCTCGCCCGTTCACTCGCCCCACGGCAGCATCAGCGTGAGCAGCGATAGCTGGTCGAACTCGGGCGCAAAGGCGTCGATGATCTGCTGCGGCTCGGGGCACAGGGTGGTGTCGGTGATCACGCCAAACTGCACGCCGCCGCCGTAGCTCAGGATGGAGACCCCCAGGCCAATGTCGCCCGACTGCGGAACCCAGAACATGCACTGCGTGACGCGTGAGCCGCACAGCGTGAGCTGCTCCTTGGGCCCGGGCACATTGGTCATCACCGCCGTGGTCTTGCGGCCAAAGAGGTTGAGCAGCGCATCCTGCGCGGGCTTGATCATCAGGCCCGCCACGGCCAGCATGGCAAACGCCAGGATGGGCTGAGTGCTGCCCTTGAGCGCGTTCATGCGCTTGCGCACCTCGTACACGCGCTCGACGGGGTTGGCCACGCCAATCGGCAGCACCAGCGGCACCAGCCCGAAGCGGTTGCCCAGCTTCCAGGCCTCTTCCATGGGGCGCAGGTTGACCGGGATCATGGCGCGGATCTCCTGGCCCGTGGGGTCGTCGCCCTGGCTGCGCAGGTAGCCGCCGATGGCGCCCGCCACACATGACAGCAGCACGTCGTTGATGGAGCAGTTGAGTGCTTTGCCGATGGCCTTGACCTCTTCGAGCGGAATCGGCGGGCACCAGGCCACACGCTTGGCGCTGCCAGGCTGGCCCTTCAGGCGTGTGGGTGAGTCGTCGGGCATCAGCGCCAGGGCAGCGGCATCGCTCACTAACTGGTAGGCCACGCGGGCCATGTCCATGGTGCCGGCCAGCCCGTGGTGCATGGCCTTTTCCGGGTCGCCCAGCATCTGCAACGACTTGGCGGCGCTGTCGCCCGCCAGGTCCAGCGCCTTGATGGTGAGGCCGGTGAAGGGTTTGATGAGCGCGTCGGCAATCCAGTCCTCGGCCGTGGCGGCCTCTTTGTCGGCCCGCGCTTTGCGTTTGGGGGGCTCCGAGCCGCCATCGATCAGCGACATGGTCACCGAGATGAGTGCAATGCCGTCGGCAATGCAGTGGTGGATGCGCACGATGAGCGCGCTGCCCTTCGCGCCGTCATCACCCACGAAGTCTTCGATCAGGTGCATTTGCCACAGGGGTCGGCGAGTATCCAGCGGCTGCATGGCGAGTTCGCCCACGCGGTCCTGCAGTGCGCGCTGCATGCTGTGGCCTTTGCGGTGTGGCAGCTTCTCACGCAGCACATGGGCGGCGATGTCAAAGTTGCGGTCCTCCACCCAGGTGGCGCCTGCGGCATCTTCCACCACCCGCTGGCGAAAGCGCGGGTACTGCAGCAGGCGCTGTTGCACGCGTTCGCACAGCGCCGCCCAGGTGATGCCGGGCGACAAGGTCCACACCCCGTTGATCATCATCAGGTTGCTGTGCGAGTCCATGCGCAGCCAGGCGGTATCAACCTTGCTCATGCGCTCACCCGACAGGCCCAGCATGCCGGTGGCGGCGCGGCGTACGTTCTTCTGCATTACGGTGGCGGCTTTGCGGGCTGCGGGGGGCAGGGCCTGGGCCGCCTTGCGCGCCACCTCGGGAGCCTGGTCGCGCATCGTGCGCAGGGGGCTGGAGCCTTTGCCCGGAGTGGCTTTGCTGGGGGCTGGAATGCGGGTCACCATCGGATGTACACCTGTTGTTTGATTTTTGGGGACTTGCCTCTATGGATTGAGCGGCCCCGGGCCATGCTCAGCCCGTAAGATACAACGCAGCAAACCCTTGCCGACACCGTTCTTTCCCTCCCCCCAAACATCCCAAGGAGCACACAGACATGGCCGACCTCAACGCCACCTTCGAAGCCGCCGTGGCCAATTCCAAGAACCTGAGCGAGCGTCCTGACAACGCCACGCTGCTCAAGATCTACGCGCTGTACAAGCAAGCCACCGCCGGCGACAACACCGAGAAGAAGCCCAGCTTCTCCGACATGGTGGGCCGCGCCAAGTGGGACGCCTGGGAAAAGCTCAAGGGCACGGGCGCCGACGAGGCCAAGCAGCAGTATGTGGACCTGATCACCTCGCTGAGCTGATACGGCGAAGACCCCCAAAGAAAAAGGCGACCTCGGTCGCCTTTTTCTTTGGGTCGCAGGTGCGTTAACCCTGGGCCCACCCCTTGGGCAACCCCGCCTCGGGCGTCATGCCATAGACCGGCTCGCCCGGCAGCCCCGCCTGCAGTGGCGCGCGCGCGGCCATCAGGCGCTCCAGGTCCACTCCCGTGGTGATGCCCATGGCCTCGAACATGAACACCAGGTCTTCGGTCACCACATTGCCCGACGCGCCCGGCGCATAGGGGCAGCCGCCCAGCCCGCCCAGCGACGCATCAAACGTGCGCACCCCCACGTCGTAAGCCGCCAGGCAATTGGCCAGGCCCAGGCCCCGGGTGTTGTGCATATGGGCCGCACCGGCCTTGGCGCCCAGCTCGGCGCGCAAGCGCGTGAACAGGCGGCGCACCTGGGCCGGATTGGCCATGCCGGTGGTGTCGGACAGGCCCACCTCGTCGGCCCCGGCCTCGGCGCACAGGCCTGCGAGCCAGATCACGTCGTCCTCGGGCACCACACCCTGCAGCGTGCAGCCGAAGGCGGTGGACAGTCCCACCTCCACCAGCACACCGGGCGCTTGCGCGTCACGCAGCTGGGCCACGGCCCGCACCTCTTCGACCATGGCCTCGCGCGTCTTGCGCACGTTGGCCAGCGAATGGGCGGCGCTGGCTGACACTGGCAGCGTGACCTTGTGCACACCTGCCGCCACTGCCGCCTCGGCCCCGCGCAGGTTGGGGGCCAGCGCCATCACAGTGATGCCGGGGTGGGTGAGCGCGTGCCGCACCACTTCGGCCACATCGGCCATCTGGGGCAGCAGGCGCGCGGGCACGAACGAGCCGACTTCGATCTCGCGCAGGCCGGCGGCCATCAAGGCGTCGATCCAGCGCAGCTTGTCTGCGGTGGGCATGGTGGCTTTCACGGACTGCAGGCCATCGCGCGGGCCGACTTCGCTGATGAGTATTTGGGGGAGCGTCATGGTGCTGGACGGGTGAAGCAGCCGAGGATAGCGCGCTGGCGCCGCCGGAGGATGTCTTGGGGCTTCTGCGCAAAGTGGCAGTTTGGGTTGCCATACCGGCAAACGGGCCAGCAATATGCGGCAGATTGGGCGATTCCTATTGTTTTGGCGCTTCGGGACACTGCTTGTAGTCACATCCATTCCTATTCGGAGACAAGCGCCATGCCTTCACACCATCACTTTTCCACCCGTTATCTCAGTGCCCCCGATGTCATCGACATGGTGCAGCGCAAAGGCGTCGAGGCCTGCCTGCGCGGCGTCGCCGACTACCTCCATGCCGACTTTCTGCGCTGGGGCGCGTTTGACAAATCGGCGCGCGTGGCCAGCCATTCGCGCGATGGCGTGATCGAACTCATGCCGATTGCGGATGACCGGACCTATGCGTTCAAGTACGTCAACGGCCACCCCAAGAACACGCGCTGGGGCCTGTCCACGGTGATGGCGTTTGGCGTGCTGGCCGATGTGGCCACGGGTGCGCCGCTGCTGCTGAGCGAACTCACCCTCACCACCGCCCTGCGTACCGCTGCCATGTCGGCCGTGGCCGCCCGCGCCATGGCGCGGCCTGGCAGCCGCACCATGGCGCTGATCGGCAACGGTGCGCAGAGTGAATTCCAGGCGCTGGCCTTTCACCACTTGCTGGGCATCGACACCCTGCGGCTGTTTGATACCGATCCGGCCGCCACCGCCAAGCTGCAGGCCAACCTGCAAGGCACGGGCCTGCGCACCGTGGTCTGCACCAGCACGGCCGAGGCCGCGCGCGGCGCCGACATCGTCACCACGGTGACGGCTGACAAGACCAACGCCACCATCCTCACGCCCGACATGCTGGCGCCGGGCATGCACATCAACGCAGTGGGCGGCGACTGCCCCGGCAAGACCGAGCTGCATGCCGACGTGCTGCGCCAGGCACAGGTGTTTGTGGAATACGCGCCGCAAACGCGCATCGAAGGCGACATCCAGCAACTGCCTGCCGACTTTGCCGTGACCGAGCTGTGGGAGGTGCTGGCGGGTCAACACACCGGCCGGGCCAGCGATGCGGCAGTGACGGTGTTCGACTCCGTGGGTTTCGCGCTGGAGGACTTTTCTGCGCTGCGCTTCTTGCGTGATACGGCCACCGAGCTGGGCATTGGCCAGCCCATCGAACTCATCCCGGAGCTGTCAGACCCCAAGAACTTGTTCGGGCTGCTGCGCACGCGCAACCCTCTGCTGCGCGCTGCCGCCTGACGTCTGCCCGGTCACGCCTTCTCACTCAGTCCCGCCACACCACACTGCTGGCTGGATCGGCGCGTGTGGTGCGGAAATGGTTGGCCGCGTGGGCGGGGTCTGCCATGCCGAACGAGATGCCGCAGACGATGGTGCGGTCCTCGCCAATACCCAGCACCTCGCGCAGCACGCTGGGGTACGACGCCAGCGCTGCCTGCGCAATGGAGCCCACGCCCAGGCTGTGTGCTGCGAGCATGAAATTGCTCACGTAGGCGCCGCAGTCCACCGCACCATAGACGCCCAGTGCCTCGTCGCTGGTGATGATGGCCACATGGGGTGCCCCAAACATCGTGAAGTTCTGCGCCGCCTGTTGCGCCGAGGCTTCGCGGTCACCCTTGGCAATGCCCAGGGCTTCGTACAGGCCCCAGCCGCATTCGCGCCGCCGCTCCTGGTACACGCCCCGGTATTCGCGAGGCCAGGGCAGGTCGGGGTTGGGGGCTGCTGTGGCCATGTGCGACTGCAGTGCGCCGCGCAGGCGCTCGAGCGTGGCGCCGCTGGCCATGGTGAGCTGCCAGGGCTGCGCGTTGCACCACGAGGCCGTGCGTTGTGCGGTGGCCAGGATGGCTTCGATGGTGGTGCGCGGCAGCGGCTCGGGCAGAAAGGCGCGGCAGCTGTAGCGGGTGTGAAGCAGAGCGGACAGCGTGTCGAACGCCGGGCTGTGGGCGGCAGTGTCCGTGGCGGTGGATGTCATGGTCAGGGCCCCGGCGGCTATGCCTTCTTGGCTTTGGCGGCAGGCTTGGCCGCCGCCTTGGTGCTGGGCTTGTCTGCACCGGCCTCCGCTGTGTGCTTCTTTTTGTCGGCGGCGTGCTTCTTGGCGCCGGGGTGAGGGGCGTTGAGCAGCGCATCCAGTTGCTCGCCAATTTCGGCCTCGATGCGGTCCTTGAACGCGCCGAGCAGAAAGCCCAGTTGCGCCTTCATCTCGAACTGGTGGGCGTCCACCAGCAGCGTGCCTTTGACGCCGGTGCGGGTGAAGGTGAGCAGGTCCTCCTTCTCGCCTTCTTCGTAGGTGCATTCCATGTCGAATTTTTCTTCGGCCTTCTCGGCCCAAGAGAAGGCGACCTTGCGGGCTTCCTTGAAGCCCAGGTGGTGGTCGCGGTGGATATGAATGTCAGGCACCGGCTGTCTCCTTGAGGTGTTGGGGGTCAGGTAAAAGGGCTCGCAGGGCCTCGTGGCGCTCGGGCTGCGGCTGCTGCGTCAGTTGTCGTACGGCATCATAAAACCGGGGCCAGTCGCGGCCCTCGCGTTCGAACAGGGCTTCAAACGCGGGCACCAGTTCGTCGTACGCGGCCTGGGCTGCAAAGCTGGCGTTGTTGGCCTGGGCCACCCAGCGGTCGTAGCCAGCCACCTGGGCCGTGGTGGCCTGGGGGGCGGGGCCGCCCGGGGTGCCCAGCCAACGTGCGCGCAGGGCTGCGTAGTCGGTGCGAAAGGTCTCCATTGCTTCTGTTTTGATAGCTATAAGCGCATTGTTATCAAGCGCTAAGGCCTCTTTTTGCTCATAAATGGCTGCCAGCCGGGCACGCGTAGTGCGCGTCAGTGCGCGGAAGGCGCTGCGCCGCATTTCGCTGGTGGCAAAGGCCTCGCGCGCCTGTGGGGTGGACTGGGTAGCCAGCCATTGCGCCACGCCGATGCGCTCCACCGCCGTGGCGAACGATTCGTTGAACAAGGTGTCGTTCTTGGCATAGACCACCTGGTGCGCCAGCTCGTGGAACAGCAAGCGCACAAAGTCGCCCTCGGGCCAGGCGATGAAGGTGGACAGCAGCGGGTCGCCCCCCGCCCAGTTCATGTAGCCCAGCGTGGAGTACGCGGGCACGCCATACACCTCCACCTCCAGTCCCTGCGCGGCCAGCTCTGCCGCCTCGGCCTGCGCGTCGGCCTTGGTGAAGTAGCCGCGGTAGCCAATGCAGCCCGTGACCGGGAAGCACCAAGTGTGCAGCGTGAGGGAGTACGGTGGCGCGGCCACCACGTTCCAGACGGCAGAGGGGCGTTTCAGGTCGGCATAGCGGCGGTAGCTGGCGTTGTCGGGCAGGCCCAGCTCGGCCACTGCAAACGCACGGGCGCGTTGCGCCAGCTGCAGGCGCTCGCGCAGGGCGGGCGAGATGTCTTTGCGCGCCACCCAGTCGTCGATGGGCTCCGCAGCATGCATGATCTGCATGTGCCCGCGCAGCGACTGCCAGTAGTAGCCCAACGCATTGGTCGGGCCGGTGGTGCTGGCGCAGCCCGCCAGGGCAAGGCTGGTCAGCAGGGCAGGCAAGGCCCGCAGGCAGGGGATAAGCTGGCGCATGCGGGCAGTTTATGGGCAGATCGCGCGGAGCGTCTGAAGGGCTGTCAGCAGCCTGGCCGCAGCCGTTTCTAGAATGCAGCGCATGACCGCTGAAACCACCCCCGAGCCGCATGACCTGCCCGACTTGCCTGCCGGCCTGTTTGCCGACCAGACCGGTTGCCCACGCTGCACCTGGTGCCAGGCCACGCCTTTCTATCGCCACTACCACGACCAGGAATGGGGCTTCCCTGTGGCGGATGACCGCAGGTTGTTCGAGAAGATCTGCCTGGAGGGCTTTCAGTCGGGCCTGAGCTGGCTCACCATCCTGAACAAGCGCGAGGGTTTTCGCGCCGCGTTTGCGAACTTCGATGCCGAGCAGGTCGCGGCCTTCGGCCCGGCGGATGTCGAGCGCCTGGTGCAGGACGCGGCCATCGTGCGCCACCGGGGCAAGATCGAGTCCACCATCAACAATGCGCGCCGCCTGCTGGAGCTGCGGCGCGAGTTCGGCTCGCTGGCGCACTACGCGTGGCGCTACGAGCCCGCCGCCGCCGACCGGCCCGAGCGCATCACCCGCGAAGTGGCGCGCACCCTGTCCACCTCGCCCGCGTCCATCGCCATGTCCAAGGACCTGAAAAAACGCGGCTGGAGTTTTGTGGGGCCCACCACGGTGTACGCCTTCATGCAGGCCATGGGGCTGGTCAACGACCATCTGGAGGGCTGCCATTCCCGCCCTGCAGCGCTCGCGGCGCGGAAGGCGTTTGTGCTGCCGCGCGGCTGATCGATCAAGCCCGCGCCACGGGCCGCAGCAGCCACAGTGCAGCCAGCGCAGCCAGACCCAGCAGCGTGGTGAGCCACAGGGCGGCCGCCCCGGCGCTGTCCAGCAGCATGCCAAACAGCACCGGCGCAAAGGCCTGCGCCACGCGGGCAGGCACCATCATCAGGCCCTGTCGGGCGCCGTAGCCCGCAGGGCCAAACAGCACCAGCGGCAGCGTGCCCTTGGCAATGGTCAGGATGCCGTTGCCCGCCCCGTGCAGCACCGTGAACACCGCTGCTGCAGGCCCGCCCACCACCATCAGCAAGGCGGCACCCACTGGGTGTGCCGCCGCAGCCAACTGGGCCGACAGCAGTGGGTGTAGGCGGCGCAGAAAACCAAACTCCAGCAGCCGCGCCGCCACCTGTGCCGGGCCCACCAGCGCGGCCATGGCCACAGCGGCCTGCAGCGATGTGCCGCTGGCCTGAAGCAGGCGGGGCAGGTGGGCCGCCATGGCGGTGCTGGTGAACCAGGTGACCGCAAACACAAAGGACAGCAGCACCGTGGTGCGCAGCGGATGTACGGGAGCAGGCGATGCAGATGCCGCTTTTTCTGTAGTGAGCGTGGAGGGTGCGCCTGCGGGCGGTTCAGAGGCTTTTTCTGCCGCATCAGCGTGTGGCAACCAGCCATTCAGCGGCACCCCCACCAGCAAGTGCAATGCGGCCCAGCCCGCACACGCGCCGCGCCAGCCCCATTGCACCTCCATCCAGGCCGACAGCGGCCAGCCCACGGTGCTGGCAAACCCTGCAATCAACGTGATGCCGGTGATGGCGCCGCGTGCGCCCTGGCCGTACAGCCGCACCAGCGTGGCAAAGGCGGCCTCGTACAGGCCCGAGCCCATGGCCACGCCCATCAGCACCCAGGCGGCAAACAGGCCCACGGGGCCCTGCGCCAGCGCCATGCCCGCCAGGCTGGCGGCAAACAGCAAGTTGGTGCCCACCAGCACCGGGCGGCCGCCATGGCGGTCGATGGCCCGGCCCGCGAAGGGCCCGAGCAGCGCCGACACGATGAGGGCCACCGAAAACGCCGCGAACACGGTAGGGGTGGTGACGCCCAGGTCGTGCGCCATGGGCGCGGCGAGCATGGCGGGCAGGTAGTAGGACGAGGCCCAGGCCAGGGTCTGGGCCGTGCCCAGGCGTGCCACGGTCCAGCGTTGAGAGGCGGCGCTCATGCCGCGCGGCGCGCTACGGCATGGGGGTGTGCGGTGGCCTCAGGCACGCTGGCCCTGCGCGTTGATGACGACTTCGCCATCCTCCTTGGTGAAGGAGCCCTTTTGGGGCGCGGGCAGGATGTCCAGCACCTTCTCGGAGGGGCGGCACAGCCGCGTGCCCAGGGGCGTGACCACGATGGGGCGGTTGATGAGGATGGGGTGCTGCAGCATCGCGTCGATGAGCTGCGCATCGGTGACGCCCGGTGCGTCCAGTTGCAGCTCGGTGAAAATCGCCTCCTTGGTCCGCACGGCGTGGATCACCGGCTCGCCTGTGGCGGTAATCAGCGCCACCAGCGTGGCGCGGTCGGGCGGGGTTTGGAGGTATTCGATGACCTCGGGCTCCACGCCACTGTTGCGGATCATGGCGAGGGTGTTGCGGGACGTACCGCACTTGGGGTTGTGATAGATCGTGATGGTGGTCATGGGGATGGCGTGGCTATGGCTAGGGGCAGGCCTGTGTCAGGCTGTGTGCAGGCCGGAAAGTGTGCCACTGCGCCGGGGCCAGCCCGGCAAAACTTCCAGCGCGTTCAGCAACCGCTGGCCCGCATCGCTCAGCGCGCCGTCGTTGTGGATTTCCAGGCTGGCCGCACCCGGGGGCGGTGTATAGGCCAACGCGCGCTGCACCCGGGCCTCCACCTCTTCGCACGTTTCGCGGCCCCGCGACAGCAGCCGCTCGCGCAGCACCTGTGGGCTGGCGGTGATGTGCACGGCCACCAGGTCCGGGAACCGCGCCAGCGCCTCGGGCAGGTAGGCGCGCGAGCCATTGAGCAGCACCCAGTTGCCTTGGGCCAGCGGCGCCAGTTGCGCATGCCGCACGCCGTAACTCAGGCCGTTGGCGTCCCAGTGCAGAGCAAACGCCTGCGCGTGGCGCAACGCAACAAACGTTTCGGGCGACACACTTTCATGGGCCTCGCCGCCAGGCATGGCGGCACGGCTGATGGTGCGCTGCGCCCAGTGCACGGGGCACGGGGTGGGCAGGTGTGCCCGCAACCAGTCCAGCAGGCTGTCCTTACCCGCGCCCGAGGGGCCCATGCAGTAAATCAGTCTGCCGGTGGTCATGTGCCCATCTCCAGATGGTCCAGCAGCACAAAGTCCGCGCCGGGCGTGGGCTCTGCAAACAAGGCGAGGCTGTTGAATTTGAGGATGGGCAGGTCCGAGAAGAACTCCTGCGCGGCATCGAACACCAGGGCCTGTGTCCGCGCGTCCACTTGCGCCAGACTGCCGGTGAGGGACATATGAAATCGGAACTCGTCCAGCACAAATGGATAGCCCCATTGCTGCAGCAAGGCATCCTGCCGGGCGGTGAGCCTGGCCGCCCGGCGCCGGGCCAGGTCGGCGTCGGATAGGGGGGCGGCCAAGGGCTGCAGTGCCGTCACGCAGGCGGCGGCGGTCTCCTGGATCTGCGCATTGGCAGGGTGCAACGCCGGGGGCACCAGCGCCAGAAAGTCATCGATGCGTTGCACCTGCAGGGGCGGCAGTACAAAGGGTTGCAGCCCGCGCGCCACGGCCTGCACGGCCTGGTGCAGCGTGATCCAGTCGGTGCCGGGCGCCAGGGCAAACGGCGCCTTGAGTGTGGCGTGCCACCCATAGCGGCGGGGCGCCGCAGTCAGGCGGTGCAGGTTGTCCGCCGCAACGCCTTCGATGGCTAGCTGCTGCAGGGGTTGCAGCAGTGCGGCGCAGCGCCCCAGCCAATGGCTACCCGCCAGCCAGCCCAGGCTGCCAGGGTTGGGGGCGAAATAGATCGCATAGCGATGGTGGGTGGAGGGAGCGTCAGGAGTGTTCATCGTGGTCAATGGTCAGTTTCACGCGGTCGCCAGCAAACCAGGCGCGCGCCCATTCGATGGGCGTGCCCGCCAGGTCCACGTTCAGGCTCTCCACCTGCAGCACGGGGCGTGACGTGGGCTGGCGCAGTTGTGCCGCCACTTCTGCGCTGGGCAACTCGGCGGTGATGCGGCTTTCGCGGCGCGTGTAGTCGGCCACGCCGTGGGCGGTGAACCCGGCGGTGATGGAGCCCGTTTCGTGCACCACCGCTGCCAGCCTTTCAAAGCGCGGCAGGGGAAAGTAGCGCTCGCTCACATGCAGCGGCTGGCCTTCGGCGTCGCCCCGCACACGCAGCGCCAGCAGTGGGCTGCGTGTGGGCACCTGCAATGCCTTGGCCAGCGCTGCCGTCGCCCGCGTGGTCTGGGCCTGCAGTACCACCAGGCTACCCCGCAGGCCCGCTTGCGCCAGGCCCTGTTGGTGGCGTGTGCGTTTGCCCAGCACCAGGTCCACTGCAAAGTCTTCCACATAGGTGCCACTGCCCTGCGTGATGCGCACCAGCCCCTGGCTACACAGGCTGGCGAGAGAGCGGCGGATGGTGTGGCGGTTCACGCCGAACTGCTCGGCCAGCGCGTGTTCCGAGGGCAGGCGCTGGCCCGGCGGGTAAACGCCGCTGCCGATGGCATCGGCCAGCTCAGCGGCAATGCGGGTCCAGAAACTGTCGCGCGCAGGGCGCAAAGACGGTGCGGGTGGGGCCTGCAAGGGGGACGAAAGGGAGGTGGTGCTGGCTGTCATGAAACCTACATGCGCGCTCTTTAAGCTGGCGCCAGTTGTTCAATTTGTCTATACAACTTTCAGGGTATCACTTTCATGTTTCAAGCCTTTGACAACCCGGGACCGGACCGCCCCCTGGGCCGCGCGCAGTGGATGGCGCTGCTGGCACGGGCGCCGCTGGGACTGCTCGAATCTGCGCTGCAAGAGCATGCCACGCGCCCCGCACGCTGGCTGCGTGCGCCCGAGACCGGTCTGATGATGGTCCAAGGCCGCGCCGGTGGCACGGGCGAACGCTTCAACCTCGGCGAGGCCACCGTGACCCGCTGTGCGTTGCGCGTGGCGAACCCATCGGACGCCGCAGAGGCCACCGTGGGCGTGGCCTACGTGCTGGGCCGCTCCCACCGCCAGGTGCAGCTGGCGGCCCTGGCCGATGCGCTGCTGCAAGACCCTGTGCAGCAACCGGTGCTGGACGCGCAACTGCTGGACCCCATCCGCGCCCACCTGCGCAACACCCAGGCCGAGCGCCAGGCGCGTGCAGCCAGCACCAAGGTGGACTTCTTCACCGTGGCGCGCGAGAGCGGTTCCGACAACGAGGAGGAGACCGAATGAGCACGACCCCCTTGGCATCCCTGGGTGCCGGATTCTCGAACGAAGCCTTTGGCAGCCAGGCGGTGTTCCGCGCCGTGCTGCAGGCGCTGTCGCACCCCGGCCGAGCTGTGGCGGTAGAACACGACGCGCAGACCCCGGCTGTGGGGCACGCTGCATCGGCGGCCGTGCTGCTGGCGCTGCTCGACAGCGACTGCACGTTGTGGCTCTCACCCCGCCTGGCGGCCAGCGATGCGGGTGCGTGGCTGCGCTTTCACACGGGCTGCACCTTGGTGGCCGACGCCGCGCTGGCCCGATTTGTGTGGGTGGCGCAGGGTGACGCCCTGCCCGCGCTGCGCAGCCTGGCCCAGGGCAGTGACATCTACCCCGACCAGTCGGCGACCTGCGTGGTGGACGTGGTGCGCGCCATCGCAACCACGGCAGAGGCTCCTGGTGCATGGCAGTTGCGCGGACCCGGCATCCAGGACATGGCGGCTTTGCAAGTGGATGGCTTGCCCGACGACTTCGAGGTCCAGTGGGCCGCCAACCACACCGTGTTCCCGTGTGGTGTGGATGTGGTGCTGGGCACTGTTGGGCACATCGTTGGCCTGCCACGCACTACGCGGGTCGCGCGGATCGCCGCAGCCGCCACCCTTGAGTCCCAGGAGGTCTGAGCATGTACGTTGCCGTCAAGGGCGGGGAAGCCGCCATCCTCAACAGCTACCAGCTGCTGGCCCGCCAGCGCCGGGGCGATACCTCACAAACCGAACTGTCGGTGGCGCAGATCCGCCAGCAGCTCAAGCTGGCCGTGGACCGGGTGATGACCGAGGGCTCGGTGTACGACCCCGAGCTTGCCGCGCTGGCCATCAAGCAGGCCGCTGGCGACCTGGTGGAAGCCATCTTTTTGCTGCGCGCCTACCGCGCCACGCTGCCGCGCCTGGGCACCACCTGCCCGCTGGACACCAGCCGCATGGCGCTGGACCGGCGCATCTCCGCCACCTTCAAGGACCTGCCCGGTGGACAGGTGTTGGGCCCCACCTACGACTACACGCAGCGCCTGCTGGACTTCAAGCTGCTGGCCGAAGGCCCGGTGGCGCCGCCTGCTGCAGCGGCAGCCGCCGTGCCGACTGGCTCCACGCCGCGCGTAGTGGATCTGCTCAATCAGGAAGGCCTGATCGAAACCCGCCCCGTGCCCCCGGGCGACCCGGCCCCCACAGACCTGACTCGCGAGCCGCTGCGCTTTCCGGCCAGCCGGGCGACGCGCCTGCAGAACCTGGCGCGGGGAGACGAAGGCTTTTTGCTGGCCATGGCGTACTCCACCCAGCGAGGCTATTCACACTCGCACCCCTTTGTGGGCGAGGTGCGACTGGGCACCGTGGCCGTGGAGATCGAACCCGAAGAGTTGGGCTTTGCCATCGACATCGGTGACATCGAGATCACCGAGTGCGAGATGGTGAACCAGTTTGCGGGCAGCAAGAGCCAGCCCCCACAGTTCACGCGCGGCTATGGCCTGGCGTTTGGCCACAGCGAGCGCAAGGCGATGGCCATGAGCCTGGTGGACCGTGCCCTGCGCGCCGACGAATTGGGTGAGCCGGTCGAATCCCCCGCGCAGATGCAGGAGTTTGTGCTGGGCCACAGCGACAGCCTGGAAGCCTCGGGCTTCGTGCAGCACCTGAAGCTGCCGCATTACGTGGACTTTCAGTCCGAGCTGGAGCTGGTGCGCAAGATGCGCGCCGCTGCCGCCCACCCTGCAACCCCTTTGGAGGAAGAAGCCCCATGAACGCACCCATGGAACCCGCCGTGATGGGTCTGCCCGCCGACGCTGCGCCGGTGGACGGCCACTTCAACTTTGCCTATCTGGACGAACGCACCAAGCGCATGATCCGCCGCGCCATCCTCAAGGCGGTGGCGATCCCCGGCTACCAGGTGCCCTTTGGCTCCCGCGAAATGCCGCTGCCGTATGGCTGGGGCACGGGCGGTATTCAGGTCACGGCGTCCATCATCGGGCCACAAGACTGCCTCAAGGTCATTGACCAAGGCTCGGACGACACGGTCAACGCCGTCAATATCCGCCGCTTCTTTGAGCGCACCACGGCCGTGGCCACCACCACCCGCACGCGTGAGGCCACGCTGATCCAGACACGCCACCGCATCCCCGAGACGCCGCTGGCCGAAGGCCAGGTCATCGTCTACCAGGTGCCGGTGCCAGAACCCATGCAGCGTCTGGAGCCGCGCGAGACCGAGACACGCACGCTGCACGGCCTGGCCGAGTACGGGCTCATGCACGTCAAGCTCTACGAGGACATCGCACGCTACGGTCACATCGCCACCACGTATGACTACCCCGTGCTGGTGAACGGCCGGTATGTGATGGCACCATCGCCCATCCCCAAGTTCGACAACCCCAAGATGCACATGAACCCCGCGCTGCAGCTGTTTGGCGCGGGCCGCGAAAAACGCATCTACGCTGTGCCGCCCTACACGCCGGTCGAAAGTTTAGGCTTTGAGGACCACCCCTTCGAAGTGCAGCGCTGGGACGCTGCTTGCGCACTGTGCGGCGCCACCGACAGCTTTCTGGACGAGGTGATCACCGACGACCAGGGCGGGCGCATGCATGTGTGCTCCGACTCGGACTATTGCCAGGAGCGCCAGGCACAAAAAGCCGAACTGGCGTTGGTGGAAGGCGGCGCAGCATGAGTACGGTGCACCTTCGCGAAGCCCAGCGCGATGACCTGGAGAACGTGCTGGCCCTGTACGCCGCCATTGAAGACAGCCCCGCAGACGTGCTGACCCTGGATGAAGCCCAGGCCGTGTGGGCCCAGTTTGTCCGCTACCCCAGCTACCGCCTGTGGGTGGCCTGCGACTCTGCGCAGCACGGTGCGGTGGTGGGCACCTATGCGCTGCTCATCATGCACAACCTGGCCCACCGGGGCGCGCCATCGGCCATCGTTGAAGACGTGGTGGTGGCGCAGGACCAGCAGGGCCGTGGCATTGGCCGCCAGATGATGGCCCACGCCATGCAGCAGGCGCGCGATGCGGGGTGCTACAAGCTCGCGCTCTCGTCCAACGCCCGCCGTGCGGGCGCCCATGCCTTTTATGAATCCCTGGGCTTTGCGCAGCATGGCCTGAGCTTTGTCGTCGAGACCCTCACATGAACCACCCCGAACCTGCTGCGCCGCTGCTGAGCGTGCGCAACGTCAGCAAGCGCTATGGCGACCGCGTGGCGCTGCAAGGCGCGTCCTTTGACCTGTGGCCGGGCGAGGTGCTCGCCGTGGTCGGCGAGTCCGGCTCCGGCAAGTCCACGCTGCTCAACGCTATTGCGGCGCGCAGCGCCCCGGACGAAGGCACGGTGCAGTTCCGCCAGCGCAGCGGCGAGCTGCAGGACATCTACGCCATGTCCGAAGCGCAGCAACGCCTGCTGGCCCGCACCGACTGGGGCTTTGTGCACCAGAACGCGGCGGACGGCCTGCGCATGGATGTATCTGCCGGTGCCAACGTGGGTGAGCGCCTGATGGGCCTCGGCGAGCGCCACTATGGCCGTCTGCGCGCCACGGCCACGGAGTGGCTGCAGCGCGTGGAGATCGATGCTGCGCGCATCGACGACGCACCGCGCACGTTTTCGGGCGGCATGCGCCAGCGCCTGCAGATCGCCCGCAACCTGGTGACGCAGCCGCGCCTGGTGTTCATGGATGAACCCACATCGGGTCTGGATGTGTCGGTGCAGGCGCGCCTGCTCGACCTGCTGCGCCAGCTCACGCGGCAGATGCAACTGGCCGCCATTGTGGTCACGCACGACCTGGCCGTGGCGCGCCTGCTGGCGCACCGCATGGTGGTCATGCAGCGCGGTCGCGTGGTCGAAGCGGGCCTGACCGACCAGGTGCTCGACGACCCGCAACACCCCTACACCCAGCTCCTCGTCTCTTCGGTACTGCAGCCATGAACCAGACTTCCTCTACCCCCATTCTTCAGATGAAAGGGGTGGCCAAGCGCTTCACCCTGCACCACCAGAACAGCATGGAGCTGCCCGTGCTGGAGCGCGTGGACCTGGCCGTGCAGCCCGGCGAATGCGTGGTGCTCGACGGGCCATCGGGCATGGGCAAGAGCACGCTGCTCAAGATGATCTACGCCAATTACCGCGCCAACGCGGGCAGCATCACCGTGCGTTCGGCCGGTGGCGCCCTGGTGGACGTGACCCAGGCCACGCCGCGCGCGCTGGTGCAGTTGCGGCGCGACACCGTGGGTTATGTGAGCCAGTTCTTGCGGGTCATCCCGCGCGTGTCGGCGCTCGATGTGGTGGCCGAACCGCTGGCCGAAGACGCCGGGGACGACCCTGCGGGTATCGAGGCAGCGCGTGAGGCCGCCCGCCAGTGGCTGACCCGCCTGCGCATCCCTGAGCGGCTGTGGCACCTGCCGCCCGCCACCTTCTCGGGCGGCGAGCAGCAGCGCATCAACATCGCCCGCAACATGATCAAGCCCAAGCCGCTCTTGTTGCTGGACGAGCCCACCGCGTCGCTCGATGCGGCCAACACCGAGACCGTGATTGCCATGATCCGCGAGGCCGTGGCGCGCGGCGCGGCCCTGGTCGGCATCTTTCACGACGCACAGGTGGGCGCTGCCGTGGCCACGCGCCGCGTGAACGTGGGTGACTTTCGGGGAGCATCGGCATGACCGCCGCCGTGTTCAAAAACGCCCGCATGGTGCTGCCGGGTGAAGTGGTGTTGGGCAGCCTGCACGTGGATGGCGGGCGCATCGCGGCGCTGGACAGCGGGGCCACTGCGGCCCTGCAGGGCATTGACCTGGGAGGCGACTACCTGCTGCCCGGACTGGTGGAAGTCCACACCGACAATTTTGAGCGCCACCTCATGCCACGCCCCAAGGTGCAATGGGCTGAGATGCCCGCGCTGCTGGCCCACGACGCCGAGATTGCCGCTGCAGGCATCACGACGGTGCTGGACGCGCTGGGCGTGGGCGAGGCCGATGTGGACAGCCTGCGCGGCAGCGCCTGGAACCGCGTGCTCGACACCATCGACACCTGCACAGCGCGCAACCTGCTGCGTGCGGACCACCACCTGCATGTGCGTTGCGAACTGCCCGCGCCCAACACCATCGATCTGTTCGAGCCCTTCCACGGCCACCCGCGCCTGTCGCTGATCTCGCTGATGGACCACACCCCGGGCCAGCGCCAGTGGGAGAACATCGAGCAGGCGCGCACCTACTACACCGGCAAGAAGGGCTGGAGCGCCGAGAAGTTCGAGCGCCAGGTGGCCCACGCGGCCACGCTGCAGGCGCAATACGCCGAGCCGCACCGTGCGTATTTTGTGGACTACTGCCGCACGCACGGCATCTCGCTGGCCAGCCACGACGACACCACGGTGGCCCATGTGGAGCAGGCCCATGCGGAGGGGGCCGCGATGTCGGAGTTCCCCACCACACTGGCAGCCGCGCAAGCGGCGCACGAGCGCGGCCTGCTCACCGTGATGGGTGGGCCCAACGTGGTGCGTGGCGGTTCGCACTCGGGCAACGTGGCGGCGGCCGACCTGGCGCGCCGGGGGCTCTTGGACATCCTCTCGTCCGACTATGTGCCCGGCAGCCTGCTGAGCGCGGTGATGCGGCTGGTGCATGACGAAGTGCTGACGATGCCGCAGGCTGTGGCCACCGTCACGCTCAACCCGGCCAAGGCGGCAGGCATGGCGGACCGGGGCGTTCTCGCGCCCGGCCTGCGCGCCGACCTGGTGCAGGTGCACATGGCCGAGCTGCCGTGTGGCGGCCACCAGGCCGTGGTGCGTGGCGTGTGGCGCGAAGGGCAGCGCGTGCTGTAGCGCGAGCCAGAGCCAGAGCCCGAGCCGGTGTCGGTCAGCCCATCGCGCTGACTGACACCCAAACTTCTTTCAACTGTCAAAGCGCTGTCACGCGTGGCAACCACACTTCGGTTGTCTAGACGACTTCACGCCAGCAAGGAGACCCTTCATGCCAGCAGCCCTGCACATCCAGCAGCTGAACAAGCATTTCGCCAACGGCAAACACGCCCTGCGCGACATCAACCTCACCGTGCAGCGCGGTGAGATGGTGGCGCTGATCGGAGCCTCAGGCTCCGGCAAGTCCACGCTGCTGCGCCATGTGGCGGGCCTGGTGGTGGCCGATGCGGCCAGCCATTCGCTGATCGAGGTGGACGGCTGCTGCGTGCAGCAGGGCGGCCGCATCCACAGTGACATCCGCAAGGTGCGCTCGCAGGTGGGTTTTGTGTTCCAGCAGTTCAACCTGGTGGACCGTTTGCCCGTGCTGATGAATGTGCTGGTGGGTCTGCTGCACCGCACCCCCTGGTGGCGTGGCTGGCTGCGCATGTTCAAGCCGCAGGAGCGTGCGCTGGCGCTCGAAGCGCTGGGCCGCGTGGGCATTGCCGAGTGCCATGCGCAGCGCGCCTCCACGCTGTCGGGCGGGCAGCAGCAGCGCTGCGGCCATTGCACGCACGTTGGTGCAAGGTGCCAAGGTGGTGCTGGCCGACGAGCCCATTGCCTCGCTGGACCCCGAGTCCTCGCGCAAGGTCATGGACATCCTGGCCCGCATCAACCGCGAAGACCGCTGCACCGTCGTCGTGTCGCTGCACCAGGTGGATGTAGCCATCAAATACTGCCCGCGCGTGGTGGCCCTGCACCACGGTCAGGTGGTGTACGACGGCCCTTCGTCCGCCCTCACGCCTGCCTTGCTGCGCAGCCTGTATGGCGTACACGCCGACGAAATTCTGTCGGATGCAGCGGGTGCTCACACCGCACCTGTGCAGGCGCCAACGCCTGTGCCGCAGTGGTCGCCCGCCATGGTTCAGGCTGCCTGAACGGCCTTTCGGTTCTTTTTCTTTCCTTTTTCTGGAGATTTCAACATGTTCAAGAAACTGTGTGCTGCCCTGACGCTCGGGCTGGGATTGACCACGGGCGCATTGGCCCAAGACATCAACTTCGGCATGATCTCGACCGAGGCCTCGCAAAACCTCAAGGCCGACTGGCAGCCCCTGCTGGACGACATGGCCAAGCAGACCGGCCTGAAGATCAACGCCTTCTTTGCGTCTGACTATGCTGGCCTCATCGAAGCGATGCGCTTCAACAAGATGCAGGTGGCATGGCTGGGCAACAAGTCGGCCATGGAGGCCGTGGACCGCGCCAGTGGCGAAGTCTTTGCGCAGATGGTGAACGCCGACGGCACCCAGGGCTACTACTCGCACCTCATCGTGCACAAGGACAGCCCCCTGGCCACGCTGGACGACGTGCTCAAGAACGGCAAGTCGCTGAGCTTTGGCAATGGTGACCCCAACTCCACCTCGGGCTTCCTGGTGCCCGGCTACTACGCCTTTGCGCAGAACAAGATCGACGCGAAGACGCACTTCAAGATCGCGCGCAGTGCCAACCACGAAACGAATGCGCTGGCCGTAGCCAACAAGCAGGTGGATGTGGCCACCAACAACAGCGAGAACCTGGAGAAGATCAAGGAGCGCCAGCCCGAGAAGTTCAAGGACATCAAGATCGTCTGGACCTCGCCCCTGATTCCGCTCGACCCGCTGGTGATGCGCAAGGACCTGCCGGACGCCACCAAGACCAAGATCCGCAACTTCTTCTACAACTACGCCAAGACCGATGCACGTGAGAAGGAGATCGTGATGAAGATCTCCAAGCTGTCGGGCTTCAAGCCTTCGACCAACGCCCAGCTCACGCCCATCCGCCAGCTCGACCTGTTCGGCAAGCGCAACAAGATCGAGGCCGACGCCACGCTGGCCGATGCCGACAAGAAGACCCGCCTGGCAGAGATTGACCAGCAACTCGCGTCGCTGAAGTAAGCCGCCGGTTTGTCCTTGTTGCCCAGGTGTCCCCATGTCCTCTGCTTTGAATCCCTCGCTGGCCACACTGGCCAGCACCTCGTCGCCCAAGCGCAGCCTGGCCTGGTACCTGTCGTGGGGCATCCTGCTGGTGTTGCTGGCGGCTTCCTGGAAGGGCGCCGATATGCGCCCGCTCGCCCTGTGGAACGACTCGGGCAACATGGTCAGCTATGCGGCGGAGTTCTTTCCGCCCAATTTTGCGCAGTGGCAGATCTATGTGCAGGAGATGCTGGTCACTTTGCAGATTGCGCTGTGGGGCACGGCACTGGCCGTGGTGACGGCGGTGCCGCTGGCACTGCTGGCCTCGTCCAACATCGTGCCTTGGTGGGTGTACCAGCCGGTGCGCCGCGTGCTCGATGCGTTCCGTGCCATCAACGAAATGGTGTTTGCCATGCTGTTCGTGGTGGCTGTGGGCCTGGGGCCGTTTGCGGGGGTGCTGGCGCTGTGGATCCACACCTCGGGCACGCTGGCCAAGCTGTTCTCTGAAGCCGTGGAGGCCATCGACCCGCAGCCCGTGGAAGGCATCCGCTCCACCGGTGCGAGCGCACTGCACGAAATCATCTACGGCGTGATTCCGCAGGTCATGCCGCTGTGGATCTCGTACACGCTGTACCGCTTTGAGGCCAACGTGCGTTCGGCTTCGGTGGTGGGCATGGTGGGCGCGGGCGGCATTGGGGTGGTGCTGTGGGAAATCATCCGGGGCTTCCAGTACGCCGAGACCTGCGCGGTCATGCTCATCATTGTGGTCACGGTGAGTGCCATCGACCTAGTGTCGGCGCGCATCCGCAAGGCACTGATCTAAAGGGGCTAGGAGTACCTCATGGCATTGAGTCTTGAAGACATTGCCCACCTGCTCGCTACTCGGGGCGTGAACCAGTACGGCCGCGAGGCGGTCAGCCAGCTGGAGCACGCGCTGCAGTGCGCGCAGTGGGCCGAAAAATCGGGCGAAACCCCTGCCACCATCGTCGCTGCGCTGCTGCACGACCTGGGGCACCTGCTGGCGCCAGGTGGCGACACGGCCGAGCAGGACGACCTGCATCAGTACATGGCCATCCCGTTCTTGCGTGGACTGCTGCCCGACGCGGTGCTGGAGCCCATTCGCCTGCATGTGGATGCCAAGCGTTACCTGTGCACCATGGAGCCGGGGTACTGGGAGACGTTGTCGCCCGCGTCGCAGCACAGTCTGGTGTTGCAAGGTGGCGCCTTCACGCCCAAAGAAGCGATGCAGTTTGCGGCCCAGCCCTTTGCGCAGGAAGCCATTCGCCTGCGCCGCTATGACGACCATGCCAAGGTGCCGGGGCTGGCCACGCAGCCGCTGGGCTACTACTTGGCGCTGTTGCAGCGCCTGGCGCAGGCTCCTGCTGCGGTTGGTGTTGCCGTTGGCGTTGTTGCGGCCGACCGCGTTCCTGTGGTGGCGTAAACAGCCGCACTGCGAGCCCAGGGCGGGCGCTTCGCGTCAGCCGCCCTTGTCGCCATTCACCCAGCTGAGGTCCAGCGGCCGGTCTTCAAACTCGGTGTTCAGCACCACCGTGCTGGTGGTGCGCGCCACGCCCGCAATGGCCTTGATCTCGTAGATCACATCTTCCAGCGCACGGGCATGTGTGGTGCGGATCTTGGCCAGAAAGTCGTATTCGCCCGCCACGCTGTGCAGCTCTTCGACCTGCGGCATGGCGCGCAGGCGGGGCGCCACATCGCGGCAGTGAATGCCACCATCGTTGCGGATGGCCACGAACGCGGTGAAGTTCAGACCCACGCGTTCCGGGTCCACGCTGATCGAAAACCGGCGGATCACACCCTTGTCCAGCAGCTTTTTCACGCGCTCGTGCACGGCGGCAGTGGACAGTCCCACTTCAGCCCCTACATCGGCGTACGAACGCCGGCCATCTGCGCCCAGTGCCGAAATAATTCTGGCGTCCATGTCATCTGTCTGAATATTTGCTTGCATAGCCGCTTGATTTTGGTAAAAATTCCGAAAACCTCGCGGTTTCCATAAATTATTCGGTCAGGTGAAGAATATGCCGGCAATTTTCAATGCGCAAGCCCGTGCACAGCGTAACGGGGCGGTGGCAGTCGCGCTGCTGCTGGTCTACATCGTCTGGGGCACCACGTATTTCGCCATCGGCATTGCGCTGCAGAGCATGCCGCCGCTGCTTATGAATGCGATCCGCTTTCTGTGCGCAGGGGGCGTGATGCTGCTGATTGCACTGTGGCAAGGCCATGCGCTGCCCACGCGGGTGCAGTGGCGCAACTCCGCCCTGGTGGGCGGGCTCATGGTGTTTTTGGCCATGAACTTCATTGGGTTTGCGCAAAAGCTGGGCATCGGCTCGGGCCTGATGGCCACGGTGGTCACCACCATGCCCATGTGGCTGGCGCTGTGGTCGCGCTGGGGCGGAGAGCGCGTGCCCTTCACCAGCTGGATCGGCCTGGCTTTGGGCGTGGTGGGCGCGCTGCTGCTGGCACTGGAGGGCGACTTTTCGGCCACCTGGCTGGGGGCGTTGTTGGCGTTTGGTGCGCCGCTGGCCTGGAGCGTGGGCTCGTATGCATCGCGCAAGCTGTCGTTGCCCGCACCGGCCATGGCCTCGGCCGCACAGTGGTTTGCCGGTGGCGCCATGGGGCTGGTGGTGGCGTTGTGGTTCGAGCCTTTGAGCGCCCTGGGCCAGGTCACTGCCAAGTCGTGGGCGGCCTGGGTGTACCTGCTGGTGTTTGGCACCTTGGTGGCGCTCAATGCGTACCTGTGGCTGCTGCAGAACACGTCGGCGGCGCTGGCGGGCAGCTATTCGTTTGTGAACCCTGCGGTGGCGTTGTTGGTGGGGGTGGCGTTGGGTGGGGAGCTGCTCACGGGGTGGGTGTATGCGGCGTTGCCTTTGATTGGCGCGGCGTTGGCGTTCATTTTGTATGGCAAGCAGGTGCAGGCTTGGTGGGTGGGGCGGGGGGCGTCGTTGAGGGGGAAGGCTGTGGGCGCTACTCCCCCAAGCCGTTTGGGCTGAGGTCGAACGGCATTGAAAATGCAGGGTGCTATTGAAATAATAGCTGTCTACGCATGCCGAATAAGCGCCAGGCAGCGATTTCGTTCAAATCCCTGTAGAAGATGGCCCCTCAAGCATCCGGCACCACCGCTGTCGCCTCAATCTCCACCTTCGCTCGCTCCTCCATCAACCCCGCCACCTGCACACACGCCATCGCCGGAAAGTTCTTGCCCAGCACTTCGCGATAAACCGCGCCCAGCTCCTTCAAGCGCGCGTTGTATTCCTTGCGATCCACCACGTACCAAGTCAGCCGCACCAGGTGCTCAGGCCCCGCGCCGCCAGCCTCCAGCACCGCGCGCACATTCAGCAGCGTCTGCTTCGTCTGGTCGATGAAGTCATCACTCTCAAATTGCTGCTGTGCGTTCCAGCCGATCTGGCCGCCGGTAAAGACCATGGTGCCGCGCGCGGCCACGCCGTTGGCGTAGCCCTTGGGGGTGACCCAGCCCTCGGGCTGCAAAAGGGTGTTTTTCATCGTCATGTTGTTTTGGCGGAAGTGGGCGATGCAGAGGGGGATGAAGCCGCAGCGCCCTGGCGCAGCTTGAAGCGTTGCAGCTTGCCCGTCTCGGTGCGCGGCAGTGCGGTCACAAATTCCACCACGCGCGGGTATTTGAACGGGGCGATGGTGGCTTTCACGTGGTCCTGCAGAGTCTTGACCATGGCCGCATCGCCTGTGTGGCCGGGCTTCAGAACGCAGATGGCCTTGACCACCATGCCGCGCTCCTCGTCGGGCACGCCGATCACTCCGCACTCGGCGACGGCCGGGTGGCGCAGCAGGGCGTCTTCGACCTCGGGACCGCCCACGTTGTAGCCTGCGGTGATGATCATGTCGTCGTCGCGCGCTTGGTAGAAGAAGTAGCCGTCGGCGTCCTGCGTGAAGGCGTCGCCGGGGTAGTTCCAGCCGTCCTTCACATACTTGGCCTGGCGTGGGTCGTCGAGGTACTTGCAGCCCGTGGGGCCGATCACCGCGAGCTTGCCCACCGTGCCGCGCGGCACCTCGTTGCCGTCGTCGTCCACCACCTTGGCGGCGTAGCCGGGCACCACCTTGCCGATGGCGCCGGGCCGGCTCTCACCACCGGGCGACGAAATAAAGATGTGGAACATCTCCGTGGCGCCGATGCCGTCCGTCATGTCGAGGCCGGTCGCGTCCTTCCACAGCTGGCGCGTGGCGTCGGGCAGGCCCTCGCCCGCGCTCACGCTGGTGCGCAGCTGCGGCAGGCCGATCTGCTTGGCAAACGGCGCCATCTGCCGGTAGAAGGTGGGGGCGGTGTAGCAGATGGTCACGCCCGCTTCGCGCATCAGCCGCACCATGGTCTCGGGGGTGTAGGGCTGGTCGGGGAAGTACACGCTGGCCCCCGCCCACATCGGAAACACCAGCAAGCCGCCCAGGCCAAAGGTGAACGCCAGCGGCGGCGAGCCCGCCACGATGTCGTCGGGCGTGGCGCGCAGCACATGGCGCGGCCAGGCCTCGCAGCCCGCCAGCACGTCGCGGTGTGTGTGCACAGCGGCCTTGGGCGCGCCGGTGGTGCCGGAGGTGAACGCCATCAGCGCAATGTCGTCCGCCGACGTGGGGCAGGGCGGCGTGGTGCCGGGCTTGCCCTGTGCGCGTTGCAGCAGGTCGGCCGCATCGGGCGCGGTGTGGAAGGGCACGATGGTGGCCAGCACCGGGTGCTGGGTTTGCGCCGTCTGCAGTTCTGCCAACAGGCGGCCGTCGCACAGCGCCAAGGTGGGTTGGGCGCGGTCGATGATGCTGCCCA
Organism: Acidovorax benzenivorans; assembly: GCF_028680575.1. Lineage (GTDB taxonomy): Bacteria > Pseudomonadota > Gammaproteobacteria > Burkholderiales > Burkholderiaceae_C > Acidovorax > Acidovorax benzenivorans. Next base: position 143,137 of record NZ_JAPCKI010000002.1, read on the forward strand.
GCTCGCCTGCACGCAGCAGCGGCATGGTGGCCACCGCGATCAGCCCCGAGTAGACCGTGCCCAGCCAGGCCAGCGCCATCTCCACCGTGTTGCCGCCGCGTAGCAGCACGCGGTTGCCGGGCACCAGGCCGTGGTCTTGCGTCAGCACCTCGGCAATGCGCGCGGCCTCGGCGCGGGCGTCGCGGTAGGTATACGTGCGGTGCGGGCCGCGCAGCAACGGGCGGTCGATGTTGCCAGCACGTTCGGCCTGGTCGAACAGGGCCTGCACCAGGTTGGCCTGGTCTGTGATCTGCAGCTCGGGCAGGTCGTAGTGCAGCGTGGGCCATGCATCGCGTGCAGGCAGGCGGTCGTGCACAAAGTGGTCGGGCTGGGCGGAGGGGGCTTTCATGCGATTACTCCTGCAAAACGGCCTTACCGATGATGAGCTGCTGCACTTCGGTGGCGCCTTCGTAGATGCGCAGCGAGCGGATGTCGCGGTACAGCGATTCGACCTTGCTGCCCACTTCCACGCCGCGCCCGCCGTGCAGCTGCAGCGCCATGTCGATGACGCGCTGGGCGTTTTCAGTGGCGGTCATCTTGGCCATCGCCGCTTCGGCAGTCACGCGCGCCTGGCCGGTGTCGCGCAGCCAGGCCGCGCGGTAGGTGAGCAGCGCGGCGCTGTCCACCAGCGCGGCCATCTCGCCGATCTTGGCCTGCGTGAGCTGGAAGTCCGCGAGCGTCTGGCCGAACATGCGGCGCTGGCGGGCGTGGTGCACGGCCTCGGCCAGCGCGCGGCGCGCCATGCCCAGGGCAGCGGCGGCGACCGACGCGCGGAAGATGTCGAGCGTGCGCATGGCGAGCTTGAAGCCGCCGTTCTCGTCGCCCAGCAGCGCGGTGGCGGGCACGCTGCAGTTGGTGAACTGCAGCGTGGCCAGCGGGTGGGGAGCCATCACATGGATATGGCGCGAGGCGTCCAGGCCCGGCGTGTTCGCATCGACGATGAACGCGCTGATGCCGCGCGTTCCACCCGCCGGGTCGGTCTTGGCAAACACGCAGTAGAAGTCCGCAATGCCGCCATTGCTGATCCAGGTCTTGGTGCCGGTCAGGGAATATGAGTCTTTTTGGCCGCTAGCGCTTGATGGATAAGCATTAATAGCTATCGTTTGCATAGCGCCAACGTCGGACCCCGCCTCGGGCTCGCTCAGTGCAAACGCCGCGATCAGTTCGCCGCGCGCCACACCTTGCAGGTAGTGCGCCTGCTGCGCGGGGCTGCCCGCCAGCGTGATCGCGCCGCTGCCCAGCCCCTGCATCGCAAACGCAAAGTCCGCCAGCGGCGAGTGGTAGGCCAGTGTCTCGCGCAGCAGCACCAGCGCGCGCGAGTCCAGCGCGGGCAGCGCGCCGCCGTGCGCGGCAGGCACGCAGTAGCGCAGCCAGCCGCCCGCGCCCAGGCGTTTCACCCAGTCGCGGCAGGCGGCGCGGTCGTCGGTTTCATCGACCTCTTGTGCGGCGGCCCAGGGCACCAGGCCCTTGGCCAGCGCGCGGTGAGCGTCGTCAAAGAAGGGCAGGGCCAGGTGCGCTGTCGAAGGCGGGCAAGGGGCGGGGGGCGTGGCGACATGCATGCGCTCAATCTCCTTGAAACACGGGTTTCTGCTTGGCCGCAAACGCCTCATACGCACGCCGGAAGTCTTCGGTCTGCATGCAGATGGCCTGGGCCTGCGCTTCGGCTTCGATGGCCTGCTCGATGGTCATGCTCCACTCCTGGCCCAGCATGGTCTTGGTCATGCCGTGGGCGAAGGTGGGGCCGCTCGCCAGTGCGCGCGCCGTGGCTTGCACGTTGACCAGCAGGTCGGCGCTTTCATACAGGTCGTTGAAAAAGCCCCAGGCCAGGCCTTCGTGCGCGGTCATCGCTCGGCCGGAGAACAGCAGCTCGCTGGCGCGGCCCTGGCCGATCATGCGCGGCAGCAGCGCGCAGGCGCCCATGTCGGCCCCGGCCAGGCCCACGCGGGTGAACAAGAACGCGGTCTTGGTCGCCTCGGTGCCGTAGCGCATGTCGCAGGCCAGCGCCATCATGGCTCCCGCACCGGCGCAGATGCCGTCGATGGCGCCCAGCACGGGCTGCGGGCAGGCGCGCATGGCCTTGATGAGGTCGCCGGTCATGCGCGTGAACTCCAGCAGTTCGGGCATGGTCATGGTGGTGAGCGGGCCGATGATCTCGTGCACGTCGCCGCCCGAGCAGAAGTTGCCGCCCGCGCCGGTGACGACGATGGCTTTCACATCGGTGGCAAAGCGCAGCGCGTAGAAGAAGTCGCGCAGCTCCGCATAGCTCTGGAAGGTGAGCGGGTTCTTGCGGTCCGGCCGGTTCAGCGTGACGGTGCCCACGCCATCGGCAAAGTTCCATGCGAAGTGCTCAGCCACGTAGCTGGCCTGCGGGTTGAACTGCTCGCGCATAGGGTTGCTCGCCCCGATGTAGTGCTTCATTCGGCTGTCTCCAAAGAGTTGTTTTGTGTGTGTTCTTTGACCTTGCCCAGCAAGCGGTACAAGGTGGCGATGTCGCGCTCGCCCAGCGTGGAAAAGGCCTCGACGATCCATTGCTCGTGCTGGCGCGCCATGGTGTTGAACTGCTCGCGGCCTTGCGGCGTGAGGCGCACCAGGTACGCGCGGCGGTCGCCTTCCACGTCCATGCGTTCCACCAGCCCTTCGGCCACGAGCTGGTCGGTGATGCCGGTGATGTTGCCGCTCGTCACCATCATGCGGCGCGAGAGCTCCTTCATCTTCATGCCGTCCGGCGCGCGCTCCAGCTGCGCCATCAGGTCGAAGCGGGGCAGCGTGGTGTCGAACTGCGCGCGCAGGTGGCTGCGCACCTGCTTTTCGATGAGCTGGGTGCAGGTGAGCAGGCGCAGCCACAGGCGCAAGGCCTCGGGGTGTTCGCTGGGGGCGGCGCCGTGCAGGCGGGCTTCGAGGTCCATGGCTAGCCTTCTTCCTCGGGTGCTCTGTTTTTGGTAGCTGTCTGCGCTTGATTGGTAAGCGCTGCAAGCTGTTTTTGTTTGGATATCTCGCGCAGCATCTGGTCGCGGCCGCTGGTGTACTGCACGGGCCAGTCGGTGTGCGCGGCGGCCACGGGGCTCAGTTGCGCGGCGGCGTGTTGCGTCCAGGCCGGGTCGGCCAGGTGCGGGCGCGCAATGGCGCACAGGTCGGCACGGCCAGCCGCAATGATGCTGTTGGCGTGGTCGGCCTCGGTGATCGCGCCCACGGCCATGGTGGCAATGCCCACCTCGTTGCGGATGCGGTCGGCAAACGGCGTCTGGTACATGCGGCCATACACCGGGCGCGAGTCGCGTGTGGTCTGGCCGGAGGACACATCGATCAGGTCGGCGCCCGCAGCCTTGAACAAGCGTGCGATGGCAATCGCGTCGTCAGCGGTATTTCCATCGGGGAGCCAATCGTGGGCCGAGATGCGCACGCTCATCGGTTTGTCGGCGGGCCACAAGGCGCGCAGCGCGGTGAACACCTCGAGCGGGTAGCGGCAGCGGTTGTCCAGGCTACCGCCGTATTCGTCCGTGCGCTGGTTGGTGGCGGGGCTCAAAAAGCTGGCCAGCAGGTAGCCGTGCGCGCAGTGCAGCTCCAGCCAGTCAAAGCCACAGGCCACGGCGCGCTGGGCGCTGGCGATAAATGCGGCAGTGAGCCGGTCCATGTCGGCGCGATTCATGGCGGCGGGCGTCTGGTTCTGTGGGCCATAGGCGATGGGGCTGGCGGCCAGCAGAGGCCAGTTGCCCGTCTCCAGTGGCTCGTCCGTGCCTTCCCAGCCCACGCGTGTGGAGCCCTTGGGGCCGCTGTGGCCCAGCTGCAGGCCGATCTTGGCTGTGCTGCTGCCGTGCACAAAGTTCACGATGCGCGCAAAGGCCGCTTGCTGCGTGTCGTTCCACAGGCCGGGGCAGGCGGGGGTGATGCGGCCCTCGGGCGTGGGGCTGGTCATCTCCACCATCACCAGCGCGGCGCCGCCGAGCGCGCGGGCGCCCAGGTGCACCAGGTGGAAGTCCTGCGGCACGCCCTCGACCGCGCTGTAGGTGGCCATGGGCGAGACGACGATGCGGTTCTTGAGCGTCACGCTGCGCAGCGTGAACGGCGTGAGCATGGGCGGAATCGCTGCCTTGCCGCCCGCGAGCCAAGCTTCGTAGCCCTCCAGCCACGCTGCATCGCGCAGGCGCAGGTTCTCGTGGCTGATGCGTTGGCTGCGCGTAAGCAGCGAGTAGGTGAACTGCTCGATGGGCATGCCGGTGTAGCGGCCCACGTTCTCGAACCATTCGGTGCTGTTGCGCGCGGCGTTCTGGATCTTGAGCACCTCCACACTGCGCCGCGCCTCGTAGTGCTGCAGCACCTCGTTGATAGGCAAGCCGGTGACGAACTCGTTGGCGAGGTCGATGGCGTCTTCCAGCGCGAGCTTGGTGCCGCTGCCGATGGAGAAATGTGCCGTGTGCGCTGCGTCGCCCATCAGCACGATAGGCACCTGCTTGCCGCCGATGGTCTCGCGATGCACCCAGGTGTTGCAGATCACGCGCGGAAAACGAATCCAGTTGGCCGAGCCGCGCAGGTGCGTGGCGTTGCTGATGAGCGCGTTGCCGTCCAGGTACTTGGCAAACAGCTTCTCGCAAAACGCAATCGCCTCGGGCTGCTCCATGGCATCCAGGCCATGGGCCTTCCACACGGCCTCCGGCGTTTCGATGATGAAGGTGGAGGTGTCGGCGTCGAACTGGTAGGCGTGCGCCTGAAACCAGCCATGCTCGGTCTGCTCGAAAGCAAACGTAAAAGCATCCAGTTTTTTGTGCGTACCCAGCCAGACAAAACGGCACGCACGCAGGTCGATGTCGGGCTGGTAGGTGCTGGCGTAGCGCGTGCGGATGCGGCTGTTGAGGCCGTCGCTCGCTATCACCAGGTCAGCGTTGTACTGCGCGGCCAGCGCCTGGTCGTCGGCCACATCGGTCTCGAACACCAGCTCCACGCCTACCGCCAGGCACCGGTCCTGCAGGATGTTGAGCAGCCGCTTGCGGCCAATGCCACAAAAACCGTGGCCTGTGGAGCGCACGCTGCGCCCCTTGAAGAACACTTCGATATCGTCCCAGTGGTTGAACGCATCGCCAATCAGCGCGGCCGTGGGGGCGTCGGCCGCCTGCAGGTTGGCCAGCGTCTGGTCCGACAGCACCACGCCCCAGCCAAAGGTGTCGAACGGCCGGTTGCGTTCGACCACCGTGACGCGGTGCGCGGGGTTTTGCTGCTTCATGAGCAGGGCGAAGTAGAGACCGGCGGGCCCACCGCCAATGCAGAGGATGTTCATGCCAAAATAGTTTAGGCTTAAACAAATTGCTGTCAATGGGGCCTTCCCGGCGAAACCCCTGATGCCATCGCGGGGTGTTGACGCAGTGCAGCAAACTTTTCAAGATGCGCAGCATGAAGCACTTGCTGCACACCCTGGAGGGGCGGCTGGCGACCTTGCCGGTGCCGATGGCCGTCCAGTTGCCTGCGGGCCAGCAATTGGGCGCGTCCGAGCCTGCTGTAACTCTGCGCTTTCGTGACCGCATGGCACTGGTGGCGCTGGCCACGGGCGAGATCGGCAATGTGGGGGCGGCCATCGTGGAAGGGCGCGTGGCGCTGGAAGGCGGCATGCGCGACCTGATGGCCGCCGCTGCGGGCCTGTTGACCCGCGACCCGGCCCGCGACCAGCACCACGGCTGGTGGCAGCGGGTGTTGGCGCGAGCGCGCTCCATGGCCGTACACACGCTGGCGCATGATGCGCGGCATGTGCAGTTTCACTACGACCTGTCGGACGACTTCTACGCGCTGTGGCTGGACCCGCGCCGCGTGTATTCGTGTGCCTACTACCGCTCACCAGACCTGACACTGGCCCAGGCGCAAGAGGCCAAGCTCGACCACATCTGCCGCAAGCTGCAGCTGCAGCCCGGCGACCGGTTCCTGGACATTGGTGCGGGCTGGGGCGGTCTGCTGCTGTGGGCGGCCGAACACTACGGCGTGGATGCCACGGGCATCACGCTGTCGCGCAACCAGCATGCGCATGTGCTGCGGCTTATTGAAGGGCGTGGGCTGCAGGGGCGCGTACGCATGCAGCTGGTGGACTACCGTGCGCTACAAGTGCAGCAGCCGTTCGACAAAATTGCCTCGGTGGGCATGTTCGAGCACGTGGGCCGCGCGCAGATGGGCCGCTATTTCGACACCGTGGCCCGCCTGCTGCGGCCCGGCGGGCTGGTGCTGAACCACGGCATCACGGCGGGTGGCGCAGACAACGCGCAACTGGGCGCGGGCATGGGTGATTTCATCGAGCAGTACATCTTCCCGGGCGGCGAGCTGTTGCATGTGAGCACGGTGCTGCATGACATGGCCCGCGCAGGCCTGGAAATGGTGGACACCGAGAACCTGCGCCCGCACTACGCGCGCACGCTGTGGGCGTGGTCCGACGGGCTCGAAGCCCGATTGCCTGCAGCCCGTGAGGTGCTGGCCGCACCAGGTGGGGCGCTGCAGGGTGACAAGGTCTTGCGTGCGTACCGCCTGTACCTTGCGGGCAGCGCCCTGGGGTTTGAACGTGGCTGGATGGCGCTGCATCAGATGCTGGCCATCAAGCCGGACGGCGACACGACCAGGGGCTCTTTGCCCGGCGCACAATCGGGCTATCCGTTCACCCGCGACCACATGTACGCGGACCCCGGCAACCTTCTCCGATAGGCCCTTGACCATGCTCTACAAGTTCAAATCCCGCGCCACCGCCGACCTGATCATGCTCGAACCCCAGGGGCGCCAGATCGTGGCCATCATCGGCAAGACTCCCGGCGCCAGCGGCATCGTGACCGCTGCCCAGATCCCCGTCGCCATTGCCGCGCTGGAGGCGGCCGTGATCGCCGACGAAGCACAGCCCGAGGCCCAGGAAAACGATGAAGCGGCGGTCGAGGAGCGCAGCGATGTTGTGCGCCTTCGCCAGCGCGCCGCGCCGTTCATCGAGATGCTCAAGCGCAGTGCGGCGGCCGATGTGGATGTGGTGTGGGGGGCGTGACCTGATCGCAGGCGCTTTGAGCCGGTTCTTCATTCAGGTGGGCGCCGGGCACGCGTTGTGCGCACACATGCCCGGCATGGGCCGGGGCCTACCGCCGGTGCGCGCGTGGCCAGAATGGCCTGCGTGACGGCTCCATCAATCCACCTTCGCCCCCGACGTCTTCACCACCTGCGCCCACTTCTTGTGCTCGTTGTCGATGTGCTTGGCAAATTCGGCCGGGGTGTTGCCGCCGGGGATGGCGCCCTGGGCCAGCAGCCGCTCCTTCATGGCAGGCGTGGCCAGTGACTTGGCCACTTCCTGCTGAATGCGGTTGACGACGTCAGCGGGTGTGCCTGCCGGGGCCAGCAGGCCGAACCAGGAGCTGGCCTCGTAGCCCTTGAGCGTGGGGCCGCCCGCTTGCTCTACGGTAGGCACGTCGGGCAGAGCGCTGGAGCGTTCTGAGCTGGTCACGGCCAGTGCGGTGAGTTTGCCCGCCTTGATCTGCGCCATCGACGAGGGCAGGTTGTCGAACATCACGTCGGCGTTGCCCGCCACCATGTCCATGAGGGCCGGGCCTGAGCCCCGGTAAGGCAGGTGCAGCATGAAGGTGCCTGTCATGCTCTTGAACAGCTCACCGGCCAGGTGGATGGAGGTGCCATTGCCGCTGGACGCCATGTTCATCTTGCCGGGGTTGGCCTTGGCCACGCGGATGAAATCCTGCACGTTGTGAATGCCCTGGGCCTTGGCCTTGTCGGCGTTCATCACCATCACGTTGGGCACGGCGGCCACCAGGGTGATGGGCGCGAAGTCCTTGATGGGGTCGTAGGGCAGCTTGGCGTACAGCGCGCGGTTGATGCCGTGGGTGCCCACGGTGCCCATCAGCAGCGTGTAGCCGTCGCCGGGCGACTTGGCCACGATCTCTGCACCCACGTTGCCGCCCGCGCCTGCGCGGTTGTCCACGATGAATTGCTGGCCGAAGGCCTTGGACAGCTCGGGCGCCATGGCGCGGGCCAGGATGTCGGTGGTGCCACCGGGGGCAAAGGGCACGACGATGCGCACGGGCTTGGTGGGCCATGCACCCTGGGCGCGTACGGTTGCAGGCAGCCATGCTGCAGCGCAGGCCAGCGCGATGGCACTGGCGGTGAGGGCCAGTGCCTTGCGGCGTGCGGACTGTTGTTGCACAGCGCCCCTCGTGGCTGTGGTGGCGATGGGGTGGGTCGGGTGGGTGGTGGTGTGAGCGGGACGGTGTGCCATGGGGTTCCTTGTCTTGATGAGGTGTACGTTGTTGTCCCCCGGTTCTACGCGTGCTGTCGCCATTGGTGCAGATGGATAACCCCAATCGGGCTACTAAGGTGCGGCGGTGCTGCGGGCCGTGTGTTGGCCCCGTGCACGACCCACCAGCGGCCCCAACGAACAGGCATGAAAAAAGCCGCAGCGCATCGTGTGATGCGGCGGCTTTGAAAGGGCAGGGGAGGACTGCGTGGCAGGCCTGCCCAAGGCGCAAGGGAGATCAGTCCGCGTAGGTGCCTGCAGCCTTGATCACAGCGCCCCACTTGTCGATTTCGGACTGCACAAACTTCTTGTGCTCGGCGGGTTCCATGCGTTTGTCGGTGACGACCACGGCGCCCAGGGCTTCTTGCTTCTTGATGAAGTCGGGGTCCTTCAGTGCCACCTTGAGGGCTTCATTGATCTTGGTCACGACGGGGGCTGGCGTGCCCTTGGGCGCGTACAGGCCGTGCCAGATGCTGACGTTGAAGTCCTTCAGTCCAGACTCCGCCAGGGTCGGCAGATCCTTCAGGGCCGGGGTGGTCAGGCGCTTGGGGGTGGTCACGGCGTAGGCCTTGACCTTCTTGCCTTCAATCTGGCTGGTGGTGTTGGTGGTCTGGTCGCACAGCAGGTCGATCTGGCCGCCGATCAGGTCGGTGATGGCGGGGGCCGTGCCCTTGTAGGGTACGGGGGTCATGTCCACCTGCATGGCGCTCTGGAACATCAGGCCGCACAGGTGCGACGCTGCGCCCAGGCCGGCGTTGCCCAGGTTGATCTTGCCCTTGTTCTGCTGGATCCAGGCGGAGAGTTCCTTGAAGTTGTTCGCAGGCATGGTGGGCCGAGCGATCAGCGTCATGGGCACATCGTTGACCATGCCCAGGTATTCAAAGTCGTTGGGCACGCTGAACGGCAGCTTGCGGTACAGCGCAGGCATGGTGGACATGCCAATGTGGTTGAGCAGTAGCGTGTAGCCATCGGGTGTTGCACGGGCTACGCGGGCTGCGCCGATGGAGCTGCCTGCGCCGGCAGTGTTGTCCACCACCACGGTAGCGCCCAAAGGCTTGCGCAGTGCCTCGGCCAAGTCGCGCGCCACTCGGTCGGTGGGGCCGCCTGCCGCAAAGGGCACCACGATGGTGACGGTCTTGTCCTTGGCGGGGAAGTCCTGGGCGTGGGCGCCAAAGGCGGCCACTGCGGCAGCAGCGACGACGGCGAGTCTCAGCGTTGTTTTCATGGATGCTCCTGTAAATGACGGGCCATGATAGCGAGGGGCATTTCCGGCAACATTGCGGATAGTACGTAGCACACCAGTCGCATGGTCTTTGAACTAAATGGGCCTGTGGCGCCCGTATATATTGCCTTTTGTGCTATTGAATATGTAGCGTTTGTTAGGGTAAACACTGCGGTGCCCCGGCGCGCTCAGTGGGCATGTTTTGCGCTGCCGCAAGGCTTTGGACCGCCTCGGTCATTGATGTGTATGCACATTGTGGTGTCAGCGCGGGCATGTGCCACTCTTTCTGGCGGGCACTGAGGGCCGGTTGGCGATCTCCTGCGAGATCGCCAACCGGCTCCGGTGGAGCTACTTGTAGCTGCGGGCGTCTTCGATGACCTTGCCGTCGTTGGGCAACGTGCCGGGCGGCACCATCTGCACTTCGCCGCGCAGCTTGGTCACTTCGCGGATGGCGTCGCTGAGCTGGTGGGCCAGGCCCTCAGCGGTCTCGGTGGTCTCTACCTGCAGCACCATCTGGTCGTTGGCCATTTCGCCGCTGACGACGAGCCGTGCGCGCTGCACCTGCGGAAAGCGCCGGGCAATGGTGGCGATCTGCCCTGGGTGCACAAACATGCCGCGCACCTTGGTGGTCTGGTCGGCCCGGCCCATCCAGCCTTTGATGCGGGTGTTGGTGCGGCCCGTGGGGCACTGGCCCGGCAGCACGGCCGACAGGTCGCCCGTGCCAAAGCGGACCAGCGGGTAGTCGGGGTTGAGCGTGGTGATGACCAACTCGCCCACCTCGCCCTCGGGCACCGGGTCGCCGGTGCCGGGGCGCACGATTTCGACGATCACGCCCTCGTCGAGCACCAGGCCTTCGCGGGCTGAGGTTTCATAAGCGATGAGCCCCAGGTCGGCCGTGGCGTAGCACTGGTAACCCGCGATACCGTGCTCGGCAAACCAGTCGCGCAGCGAGGGCGGAAAGGCCTCGCCCGACACCAGCGCCTTGGTTACCGTGGGCAGCGCTACCCCCATCTCGGTGGCCTTCTCGACAATGATTTTCAGAAAGCTGGGCGTGCCGATGTAGCCCGCAGGCTGCAGCTCGGCCATGGCCTGCACCTGCTGCTCGGTCTGGCCGGTACCACCGGGGAACACGGTGCAGCCCAGGGCGTGGGCGCCGGTTTCCATCATCGAGCCCGCAGGCACGAAGTGGTAGCTGAAGCTGTTGTGGATAAGCTCCCCGCCGCGAAAGCCCGCCGCGTGGATCGCCCGCGCCATGCGCCAGTAGTCGCGCCGCGTGCCCTCGGGCTCGTAGATGGTGCCGGGGCTGGCAAACACGCGCGTCATGCCCGCGCCAAAGCCCAGTGCGCTGAAGCCGCCAAACACGTTGGCGGCGCGGCCCGCCTGCTGGCGCTCCAGCAGCTCGTACTTGCGCGTGACGGGCAGTTGCGCCAGCGCAGCGCGGCTGGTGATGGTGGCGGCATCCACGCCCGCCAGAATGCTGGCAAACGCGGGCGATGCCTTCTGGGCATGGGCGATCTGCTGCGGCAGCGCGGCCATCAGGGCCGCTTCGCGCTCTGCGGGGCTGCGGGTTTCCAGGGCGTCATAAAACGTGCTCATGCCTGGGTTTCCTTGTGAGGTTGTTTGGGTGAAATATGCCTCTAGCGCTTTTCTATCAAGCGTAAGCAGCTATGAAATTGAGAGTGATTCCGTTTGAGGTCTGAAAAGGAACACGGCCCTGGTCGCCCGCGCTAACCCACCAGCGCACCCGTGGAACTGGCTTTGCCAGGCCACCGGGTGCGTCCCCCTGAGGGGGAAGGCGCGCAGCGCCACAGGGGGCTCCTCAAGCCAACCAGCGCTTGCGCCGCTTGTAGCTTTTGACATCCTTGAAACTCTTGCGCTCGCCACCGCCCACGCCCAGGTAGAACTCCTTGACGTCTTCGTTGTTGGCCAGGTCGCTCGCAGCGCCGTCCATCACCACACGGCCGCTTTCCATGATGTAGCCGTAGTCCGAATATTTGAGCGCCATGTTGGTGTTCTGCTCGGCCAGCAAGAAGGTGACCTTCTCCTTGGTGTTCAGGTCCTTCACGATGTTGAACACCTCCTCCACGATCTGTGGGGCCAGGCCCATCGAGGGCTCATCAAGCAGCACCATGCTGGGGTTGGCCATCAGCGCGCGGCCGATGGCGCACATCTGCTGCTCGCCGCCCGAGGTGTAGGCTGCCTGCGAGGTGCGGCGTGTCTTGAGGCGCGGAAAGTAGTTGTAGACCTTCTCCAGGTTGGCCGCGATCTCGGCCTTGCTGGTGCGGGTGTAGCTGCCCGTCATCAGGTTCTCTTCGATGGTCAGGTGGGCAAAGCAGTGCCGCCCCTCCATCACCTGCACCACACCGCGCTGCACCAGGTCGGCCGGCGAGAGGTTTTCGATGCGCTCGCCACGCAGCTCGATCGAGCCCTTGGTGACCGCGCCGCGCTCCCCCTGCAGCAGGTTGGAGATGGCGCGCAGGGTCGTCGTCTTGCCCGCCCCGTTACCCCCCAGGATGGCCACGATGGAGCCCTCGCGCACCTGCAGCGAGACGCCCTTGAGCACCAGGATCACGTGGTTGTAGATGACCTCGATGCCGTTGACGTTGAGAACAATATTGCTGTTGGAGTCCATGGTGTTGCCTTCCTGTACCAATCCAAAGAGCTGTTGCACAACCCTTTGGATTGGCGGCTGCCAAAGAGGCAACCGCTGTTCACTGGCCCTTGAAACTGTCGCTGCCCAGGCCAGCGCCACCGCGCAAGGGCTGCCCCGCCGCGCTGGTGGCGTCCCCCTTCCCGCAGCGCGAAGCGCTAAGAGAGAAGGGGGAAGCGGCGCAGCCGCTCAGGGGGATGTCCTCAAGACTGGCAGTCCGCCGCATCGCGGCGCGTCATCTTCTTGTCTGCCAGGTACTTGTCCGCACCGGCCTTGACCATGGGCTTCAGGATCTGCTCATCGGCCTGGTACCAGTCGGACGAGAAGTTGAACTTCTTGCCGTCCCAGGTGTGCACGCGCGCCCAGGTGGAGCCCATGTGGTCGGCGCAGCTGGTGGACAAGGGGCGCATCACGTCCTTGAAGCCCAGTGCGTCCAGCTTCTTCTGGTCCAGGGCCAGGTTTTCCATGCCCCAGCGCACTTGTTCGCCGGTCATGACCTTGCCCTTGCCAAAACGCTCCTGCGCACGGCGCACCGCTTCGACGGCCAGCATCTGGATGATCACGCCACGCGTGTACAGCACCGAACCCACTTCGTCCTTGGGACCCGTGCCCTGGCCCTTGTCGTGCACGTTCTTCAGGATGTCCTGGATCACCTTGGGCTGCTGGCCCGAGGTGTTCAGTGCCAGCGCGTTGTAGCCCTTGGCGCCGTCGCCCACGTCACGCACATCGGGCTCGGCACCGGCCCACCACACGCCGTACATCTTGTCGCGGGGGTAGCCGGTGGCCTGGGCTTCCTTGAGGGCGGTGGAGTTCATCACGCCCCAGCCCCACAGCAGCACGTAGTCGGGGCGGCTCTGGCGCACTTGCAGCCAGGTGGCTTTTTGCTCCACGCCGGGCGCGGTCACGGGCAGCATCTGCAGCTCAAAGCCGTGCATCTTGGCGCGCTCTTGCAGCAGCGGGATGGGTTCCTTGCCAAACGGGCTGTCGTGGTACACCAGCGCGATCTTCTTGCCCTTGAGCTTGTCCAGGCCGCCATTGGCCTTGCCAATGTGCTGGATCAGGATGTCGGCGCCGGTCCAGTAGCTGCCCATGTAGGGGAAGTTCCACTTGAACGCCTGGCCGTCCTGCGCCACCGACAGGCCATAGCCCAGCGTCATCAGCGGAATCTTGTCCACGGGGGCTTTTTCGGTCAGTGCAAACGTGATGCCGGTGGCCTGGGGGTCAAACAGCGACACGCCGGGACGGCTCTTGAGGCGTTCGTAGCATTCCACGCCACGGTCGGTGGCATAGCCGGTTTCACATTCTTCAAAGGTCAGCTTCACACCGTTGATACCGCCGTCGCGGGCGTTGATCATCTTGATGTAGTCCTGCTTGCCGTTGGCCCATGGCACGCCGTTAGGGGCATAGGGACCGGTGCGGTAGGACAGCAGCGGGAAGAACTGCTCCTTGGCTTGCGCGAAGGCGCTCGTCGTGACGGACGATGCACCGGCAGCAACCACCGCCGCGGCGATCACGAGTTTCGAAAGCTTCATGGATGTCTCCTTTGGATGAATGTGTTGAAGCACGGGGGAAAACAGGACGGATAGACAGTGAGTGAACGCGGCAATGCGACAGGCACGTATCGGGACTTGCGAGTAAGGGGTTTCCTGCAGCGCGGACCGGTCAATGGGGGAAGGGCCACAGGCGCAACTTCTGCTTGCCGGTGGACCACAGCTTGGCCAAGCCATGAGGCTCCACGATCAGGAACCACACGATCAGCGCGCCGAAGATCATCAGCTCGGCGTGCGACACGCCTGCCGTGGACACCTCGATGCCAAACAACCCCATGAAGGCGGGCAGGAACTGGTTGAGCACGATGGGCAGCACCACGATGAAGGCCGCACCAAAGAAGCCGCCCATGATCGAACCCAGCCCGCCGATGATCACCATGAACAGCAGGCGAAACGAAATCTCCACCGAGAAGGCCGCAGGCTCCCACGCCCCCAGGTGCACAAAGGCCCACAGTGCACCGGCCATGCCCACGATGAAGGAGCTGACGGCAAACGCGCTGAGCTTGGCGTACATGGGGCGGATACCGATCACGGCGGCGGCCACGTCCATGTCGCGGATGGCCATCCACTCGCGGCCAATGGCGCCGCGCACCAGGTTCTTGGCCAGCAGGGCCACGACCACCAGCAGGGCCAGGCAGAAGATGTACTTGCTGGTGGCGCTCTCGATGGGCAAACCGAACACCTGCAGGTTGTTCACCGACACCGAGCCCGAGTCGGAGTTGTTGGTGAACCACTTGATGCGCAGGAACATCCAGTCACTGAAGAATTGCGCTGCCAGCGTGGCCACCGCCAGATACAGTCCCTTCACGCGCAGGCTGGGCAGCCCGAACAGGATACCGAAGAACGTGGCGCACAGCCCACCCAGGATGAGTGCCGGAATCAGCGGCATGCCTGGAAAGCGCACAAAGAAGTTGTAGGCCCCGTAGGCGCCCACCGCCATGAAGGCGCCCGAGCCCAGCGAGATCTGCCCGCAGTAGCCCACCAGGATGTTCACCCCCAGGGCCGCCAGCGCCATGATGACGAAGGGGATCAGGATGGCGCGGAAGATGTAGTCGCTGGCCAGCATGGGCACGACCAGAAAGGCGACAGCCAGCAGCACCGCAATGGCGATGCGGTCCTGCGCGATCGGGAAGATCTGCTGGTCGGCGCGGTAGCTGGTCTTGAACTGGCCGTTTTCGCGGTAGAGCATGGAAGTCTCCTGTTCTTGCTGTTATGGGTTACACGCGGTCGATGATCTTCTCGCCAAACAACCCTTGGGGGCGGAACAGCAAGAACACCAGCGCCAGCACATACGCAAACCAGATCTCGATGCCCCCGCCCACGAACGGGCCCAGGTACACCTCGGACAGCTTCTCGCCCACGCCGATGATCAGCCCGCCGATGATGGCGCCGGGCACAGATGTCAGGCCGCCCAGGATCACCACCGGCAGTGCACGCAGTGCCACCGTGGTCAGCGAGAACTGCACACCCAGCTTGCTGCCCCAGATCATCCCGGCCACCAGGGCCACGACGCCCGCCACGCACCACACGATCACCCAGATGCGGTTGAGTGGAATGCCGATGGATTGCGCCGCCTGGTGGTCGTCGGCCACGGCACGCAGTGCGCGGCCGGTGGAGGTTTTCTGGAAGAACACCGACAGCAGGGCCACCAGCGCAGCGGCAATGGCGGCGGCAATCACGTCTTCCTTGTTGATCAGGATGCCGCCCTGGAACATGGACTCCAGCGCAAAGATCGGCTCCTTGGGCATGCCCACG
This sequence comes from Acidovorax benzenivorans, assembly GCF_028680575.1. Lineage (GTDB taxonomy): Bacteria > Pseudomonadota > Gammaproteobacteria > Burkholderiales > Burkholderiaceae_C > Acidovorax > Acidovorax benzenivorans. The sequence continues at coordinate 158,598 of NZ_JAPCKI010000002.1, forward strand.
TCGATCTTGTAGATGTCGCTGCCAAACAGCGTCTGGCCCAGGCCTTCCATGAAGTAGGTGATGCCCAGCGTGGCCATGAGCAGCGTGGCGCCCTCCTGGTTCACCAGGTGACGCAGCACCAGCTTTTCAATCAGCCAGGCCACCACAAACATGATGGCGCCTGCAATAACGAAAGCAGCAAGGTTGGCCACGATGGGGTTGTCGATGCCGGTCCACTTGGGGATCCACTCGGCAAAGCGGGCCATGGCCAGCGCTGCAAACAGCACCATCGCGCCCTGCGCAAAGTTGAACACGCCAGAGGCTTTGTAGATCAGCACAAAACCCAGCGCCACCAGCGAATACAGCATGCCGGCCATGAGGCCGCCGATCAGTGTTTCGAGAAAGAATGCCATTGTTTTTCTCCCGCCCTTAGTGGCTCGTGCCCAGATAGGCACTGATCACGTCTTCGTTGTTGCGCACTTCGTCGGGGCTGCCGTCGCCGATCTTCTTGCCGTAGTCCAGCACCACCACGCGGTCGCTGATATCCATCACCACGCCCATGTCGTGCTCGATGAGCACGATGGTGGTGCCGAACTCGTCGTTCACGTCCAGGATAAAGCGGCACATGTCCTGCTTCTCTTCCACGTTCATGCCGGCCATGGGTTCATCGAGCAGCAGCACCTGCGGCTCCATGGCCAGGGCGCGGCCCAGGTCCACGCGCTTTTGCAGGCCGTAGGGCAACTGGCCCACGGGGGTCTTGCGGTAGGCCTGGATTTCGAGGAAGTCGATGATGTGTTCGACGTACTCGCGGTGGCGGATCTCCTCGCGCTCGGCCGGGCCGATGCGCAGCGCCTGCATCAGCAGGTTGCTTTTGATCTTGAGGTTGCGGCCGGTCATGATGTTGTCGATCACGCTCATGCCCTTGAACAGTGCCAGGTTCTGGAACGTGCGGGCCACGCCCATCTCGGCCACCTGGCGCGAGTTCATGTGGTCAAACGTCTTGCCCCGGAAGGTGATGGAGCCTTCGGACGGCGTGTACACGCCGTTGATGCAGTTGAGCATGGAGCTTTTGCCTGCGCCGTTGGGGCCGATGATGGCGCGGATCTCGTGCTCCTTCACGTTGAAGGAGATGTCGGTGAGCGCCTTCACCCCGCCAAACCGGAGGCTGATGTTCTTGACGTCGAGGATGACGTCGCCGATCTTCTTAGTGGTCATGGTGGGGGGCTTCTCCAGCGGGTAGAGCGCGGGTTTCATGCGGCGGTCTTGACGGGGGTGAAGGTCTTCGCGTCCGAGATCTTGAGCGTGGCGCTCACGCTGCCTGTGCGGCCGTCCTCGAACTTGACCTGGGTCTCGATGTACTGCTCGGCGCGGCCTGCGTAGAGGGCGTCCACCAGCACGCCGTACTTGTCGGCGATGAAGCCCCGGCGGACCTTGTTGGTGCGGGTGAGTTCGCCGTCGTCGGCGTCCAGCTCCTTGTGCAGCACCAGGAAGCGGCTCACCTGGCTGCCTGCCAGCATGGTGTCGTTGGCCAGGTCGGCGTTCACCTTCTCGATGCATTCGCGGATCAATTCATACACCTCGGGCTTTTGGGCCAGGTCGGTGTAGCCCGCGTAGGGCAGGTTGCGGCGCTCGGCCCAGTTGCCCACGGCGTCGAAGTCGATGTTGACCATCACGCAGACCTTCTCGCGCTTGTCGCCCAGCGCCACCACTTCCTTGATGTGCGGGAAGAACTTGAGCTTGTTCTCCACATACTTGGGCGCAAACATGGCTCCGTCGTTGGCGCCGCCCTGGATGCGGCCCACGTCCTTCACGCGGTCGATGATCTTGAGGTGGCCGTGTGCGTCCAGAAAGCCCGCATCACTGGTGTGGTACCAGCCATCGGCCGTCAGCACCTCGGCTGTGGCAGCGGGGTTTTTGTAGTATTCCTTGAGCAAGCCTGCCGACTTGACCAGGATCTCGCCGTTGTCGGCCACTTTGATCTGCACGCCACGGATGGGCACACCTACGGTGTCGGCGCGCGCCTGGTTGTCGGGCTGCAGGCACACGAACACGGCGGTTTCGGTGGAGCCGTACAGCTGCTTCAAGTTGATGCCGATGGAGCGGTAGAAGGTGAACAGGTCGGGGCCAATGGCCTCGCCTGCCGTGTAGGCCACGCGCACGCGGCTGAAACCCAGGTTGTTGCGCAGCGGGCCGTACACCAGCAGGTTGCCCAGCGCGTACTTGATGCGGTCCAGCGTGCCCACGGGCTCGCCGTCCATCAAGGCCGGGCCCACGCGTTTGGCCACGCTCATGCAGGCCTCAAACATCTTGCGCTTGAGGGTGCCAGCGTCTTCCATGCGGATCATCACGCTGGTCAGCAGGCCTTCAAAAATGCGGGGGGGCGCAAAGTAGTAGGTGGGGCCCACTTCCTTCAGGTCGATGGTCACGGTGCTGGCCGACTCGGGGCAGTTGACCACGTAGCCGCAGGCCAGCCACTGGGCGTAGCTGAAGATGTTCTGCCCGATCCATGCGGGCGGCAGGTAGGCCAGCACTTCCTCGGAGCTGGTGAGCTTGTCGAACTCGGCGCCCGCGCTGGCGCGGTCGAGCAGTGTGCTGTGGGTGTGCACCACGCCCTTGGGGTTGCCTGTGGTGCCCGAGGTGAAGAACATCGCGGCCACGTCGCTCGGCTGGACCTTGGCCACCTCCGCCTTGAACCAGCCGGGGTTCTTCGCCGCGAACGCCTTGCCGGACTCGATCAGGGCATCCAGCGAGGCCAGACCCTGCTCTGCGTAGTTGCGCAGGCCACGCGGGTCGTCAAAGTAGATGTTGGAGATCTGCGGGCATTGCTCGCGGATTTCGAGCAGCTTGTCCACCTGCTCCTGGTCTTCCACCAGGCAAAAACGCACCTCGGCGTTGTTGAGCGGGAAAATACATTCGGCGGCCACGGCGTCCTGGTACAGCGGCACGGGGATGGCGCCCAGCGACTGGGCGGCCAGCATGGTGGCGTACAGGCGGGGGCGGTTGGCGCCCACCACCACCATGTGTTCGTGGCTTTTCAGGCCCGCCTGGTGCAGGCCGGCCGCCACCTGTTCCACCAGCCGCACCAGGTCGGCCCAGCTGTGGGTTTGCCAGATGCCATATTCTTTTTCGCGCAGGGCCGGGGCATCGGGGCGCTCGGCGGCGTGCTTGAGCAGCAGTTGCGGGAACGTGGTCAACATTGCTGGTTCCTGAAAGTGAGAAGGTGTCAGCCCAGTGACTGCCGGGCTCGCAAGCTTGTGTTTGCGTGTTGGGCCCGATGCTAGGACGCACTTTGACGTTATCTTGTCTTTCTGACGACAATTTACGGGAAACTACCTGTCGGGTAAAACCCTGCCTTGGCCCGGCGGTATGCTTGTTCGCATGTACGTCCCGTTCTTCGGCCTCCAGCATCCGCCGTTCTCCATTGCCCCCGACCCCCGCTACCTGTTCATGAGCGAGCGGCACCGCGAGGCGCTGGCGCATTTGCTGTACGGGTTGGACGCAGGTGGCGGTTTTGTGCTGCTCACCGGCGAGGTGGGCGCGGGCAAGACCACGGTGTGCCGCTGCTTTCTGGAGCAGATCCCGTCGCACTGCAATGTGGCCTACATCTTCAACCCCAAGCTCACGGTGGGTGAGCTGCTGCGGTCCATTTGCGATGAGTTCGGTGTGCCACACCAGCCTTCGGTGGCGGGGGTGGAGACGGTCAAGGACTACATCGATCCGCTCAACGCCTCGCTGCTGGCGGCGCATGGCGCCGGGCGCAACACCGTGCTCATCATCGACGAGGCACAAAACCTGTCGGCCGACGTGCTGGAGCAACTGCGCCTGTTGACCAACCTGGAAACCAGCGAGCGCAAGCTGCTGCAGATCATCCTCATCGGCCAGCCCGAGCTGCGCACCATGGTTGCCAGCCCCGCCCTGGAGCAACTGGCACAGCGGGTAATTGCGCGTTTTCACCTCGACGCGCTGAGTGCGCAGGAGACCCAGCAGTACATTGCCCACCGCCTGGCCGTGGCGGGCCTGCAAGGGCCGCTGCCCTTCAGCCGCAGCGCCATCCGGCGGGTGCACGCGCTGTCGCGCGGCATTCCCCGGCGCATCAACCTGCTGTGCGACCGGGCACTGCTGGGCGCTTATGCCGCCGGGGTGCGCGAGGTCAGCGCCCGGATCGTCCAGCGCGCGGCGGCTGAGGTGTTTGATGCGCCCGCGTCGGCCGCTGCCGCGCGCAACGCCTGGGGCCTGTGGCCGCGCTGGGCGGTGGCGGGCCTGGGCGTGATGGCGGGTGCAGCGCTGGTGGCGGGCGGCTGGGCGCTGGGGGCCTGGCCGCAATGGTCTCGGCAAGGCGCCGTGTCATCTGCCGGGACTTCGGGCGCCATGGTCAGCAAAACGGAAGCCAGCGCGCCACCGAGCGGTGCTGCCCGCACAGCGGGGTTAACGCCCGCAGTCCCTGCGGCAGGGGCCTCGGCCCCGCGCGGCGCGGTGCCGGTGGCCATGTCGGACCTGCAGCAGTTTGTGGCCGCACTGCCCGCCAGCGACACCGCCGCCTGGCAGGCGCTGGCCTCGGCCTGGGGTGCCAGTGTTGCCGATGGCGCTGATGCATGTGCCGCATTGCCCCGCGACGGCCTGCGCTGCTACCGCAACCGCCGCGCGGGCCTGAACCTGGTGCGGCAGATGGACCGCCCGGTGCTGCTCACGCTGTTCCCGTCCGAAGAGGGTGACGTGGCGGTGGCTGCCGTGCTGCGCCGCCTGGATGGCGACACGGCCACGCTGGAAGGCGCGGGCCACACCGTGCGTGTGCCCGTGGCCGAGCTGGCCCAGGTGTGGCGCGGCGACATCGCAACGCTGTGGCGCACGCCGCCCGACATGCCCGACAAGGGTGACTTGGCAGAGACCCCTGCAGGCGCCGTCTGGCTGGACCAGCAACTGGCCACGGCTGCGGCCGGGGGCACGCGCGCTGCAGTCGCTGCGCCCAACCGCGCGACCACGCCTGCCCAGCGTCAGTCGCGCATCCAGCGCTTCCAGCTGGCCCAAGGGGTGACCCCGGACGGCCGGGCGGGCCCCTTGACCCTCATGCTGCTCAACCGTGTCAACGGTGTGAGCGAACCGCGCTTGCGCACCGGAGGCTGAACCCTGTGTCTTACATCCTTGACGCGCTGCGGCGCGCAGAAGCTGAGCGGGGCCGTGGCGCTGTGCCCGGCATCCACACCCAGGCGGTGCCTGTGCCCGGTGCCGTGCCGGTGGCAGGGCGGTCGGCCATCAGCCCGGTGCTGCTGACGGTGGCGGTGACGGCGGTGGCCGCTGTGGCGGCAGGCGGTACCTGGTGGCTATTGCAGCGGCCTGCACCCGTGGATGCTGTGGTGGTGGCGGCTGCTCCCGCTACGTCCGCTGCCGTGGCACCGGCCATGCCTGCGGTTGCGTCTACGGCGGCAGCCCCAGCAGCGGCCGCCGCGCCCGAGCCTGCGGCGGCCCCTCCCGCCGCACCAGTGCTGGCTCCAGCGCCTGCCCTGGTGCCTGCCCCATCGGCCCGTGCGGCGGCGCAGCGGGAGCGACCTGTGTCGCCCCCCAGTGCGTCCGTGACAGCGCGCCCCGCCGCGCCAGAGCCGACCCGGTCACGGCCTGCAGAGCCTGCCCCCCGCGATCGCGCACCGGTGGCCCCCGCCCCACGCGCGCCGGACACTGCCGCCGCCAGCCCGGCGGCTGCAGCGACAACGGCTCCTGCAGCAACAGGCACGGTGTTCGCTCAGGCCGACTTGCCCGAGTCTGTGCGGGCGCAGTTGCCGTCGCTCAAGATCTCTGGCGTCACCTATTCCAGCAACCCGGTGTACCGCATGGCCATCGTCAACGGCCAGGTGCTGCACGAGGGCGACCCCGCCGGGCCGGGCCTGCTGCTGGAGAAGATCGAGCCCAGCCGCACCATCTGGTCGTTCAAGGGCTACCGGTACGGACTGGCTTCGCAATAGCCGGTTTTGAGTCAAATCGGCATGTGGTGCCCGTGTAATAAGCGCTGATAGCTATCAAATTGATAGTTTTGTGGCTGGGCCCTGTAGAGGAAGCCCCGACGTCCCAGCGCCCCAGTTGGAGCCAGTGCAGAACCGGCATGGCTTGGTGGCGCGTGGTTTGCACCCGCTGGCAAAGGCGCCACGGTGCGCAGGCGTTACCGCAAAAACCGCCCCTCGCGGCCCACCAGCGTCAGTTCCACAAAACGCGAGGCATTGCGGTCGGGCGTGCTGGCGCTGATCTCGAACCCGCCGAGGTCCCACTTTTTCAGGTTCCAGGTGGCGTCGATGAAGGCTGCGCGTGTGGGGTTGCGGCCTGCGCGCTGCAGGGCCTCGGCAAACACCCGGGCGTTGATGTAACCCTCCAGCGCCAGGTGCGAGGGCTCGGCCGTGGCGCCCGAGGCCTTCCAGGCCGCCTGGAACTCGCGCACCACGGGCATCACCACGTTGGAGGGCAGGGGCACCACCTGCGAAATCGCCATGCCGGTGGCGTCCGCACCCAGGGCCTTGACGGTGGCCGGGGTACCCATGACCGACAGCGCATACAACGTCACACCCCGCTTGAGCGCGCGGAACGCCTTCACAAACTCCAGCGTGGGCTTGCCCGCCAGGCCAATCACGATGGCCTCCAGGTTGCCGCCAGCCAGCTTGGCCGCGGCACTGCCCGCGTCCGAGGCGTTGTTCTCCACCGTCACCGTGACGGCCTCGGGCAGCTTGAGCCGGTCCATGGACTGCTTGGCCGCGTTGAACACCTCTTTGCCGAACGAGTTGTTCTGGTAGACGATGCCAATGCGCTGGATGCCGATGGTGGACAGGTGCTGCACCAGCTTCTCGGCCTCGTCGGCATAGCTGGCGCGAATGTTGAACACGTTGCGGGCGTTCTTGGTGCGGCTGAGCTGTGCGCCGGTGAAGGGCGCAAAAAACGGGATGCCGCTGTCGATCACCTTGGGCAGCATGGCGTCGATCATGGGCGTGCCCATGCAGTTGAACAGCGCGAAGTACCCCGGCTCGGCCAGAAACTGCTCCACATTGGCCAGCGCCTTGGGCACGTCGTACGTGTCGTCCTGTGTGACGAGTTCAATGGCCTTGCCGTGGATGCCGCCGCGTGCATTGATGCCCGCAAACGCGGCTTTGGCGCCCTGGTGCATGGCCGACCCCAGATCGCCCAGCGGGCCGGTGAGGGCGGTGGATTGCGCAATCTTGATTGCGCCCTCCTGCGCGCGGGCCGCACCACTCCAGCCCAGTCCGGGCAGGCCGACGGCCGTTGCGGTGGCTGCTGCGGCGGCCAGCACCTGTCGGCGGGCCAGGGGGGGCGCGGCGGGTTGCAACGGGGCGCTGGTGCGGGTGGTGGTTGAAGGGTGTTGGGTCATGGTGCTTGTCTCCTCGGGGGGGCTGTGGCCCTGTGCGGCCGGGGCGCGAAGCGACATCATCCCGTCACGATTGGCATTTTTTTGTCGTTCTGACGACAATTGGGGTCGTGGTATTCCCGCATCTCAGGACGGCTGTGGGATGCCCCTTTTCGTGAGAACCTTTGCGCCATGGACCCACGCACCCACCAGGATCTGTCGCTGCACCAACGCCGCCGGTCACCCACGCCGCAGGAGCTCGATGGCATTCCGTGGCTCCACCTGCTGCTGCCCGCCGAGCGAGAGCGCGCCGTGGCCTCGTTGCTGGTGGGTGACGCCAAGGCAGGCGACTACGTGTGCCGCGTGGGGCGCCCGGTCACCTATTGGTTTGGGGTGGTGGAGGGCCTGCTCAAGATGAGCACCGACAACGCCCAGGGCCAGACCATGACCTATGCGGGCCTGCCGCCCGGCGGCTGGTTTGGCGAGGGCACCACCATCAAGCGCGAGCCTTACCGCTACAACATCCAGGCCCTGCGCAAGAGCGTGGTGGCGGGGCTGCCCATCGACAGCTTCCACTGGCTGCTGGACCATTCCATCGGCTTCAACCGCTTTGTGATGAACCAGCTCAACGAGCGCCTGGGCCAATTCATTGCGGCCCGCGAGATTGACCGCCTGAACAACCCCGATGTGCGCGTGGCGCGCAGCCTCGCGTCACTGTTCAACCCCGTGCTGTACCCGGGTGTGGGCGAGGTGCTGCGCATCACGCAGCAGGAGCTGGCTTACCTGGTGGGCCTGTCGCGCCAGCGGGTGAACGAGGCGCTGGCGGCGCTGGAGGCGCAGGGCACGATCCGGGTGGAGTATGGCGGCCTGCGGGTGCTGGACCTGGCGGCGCTGCGATCGAGTGTGACTCCCCCCTGAGGCGCTGCGCGCCTCGGTGCGGGGCGTCCCTTGCTTGGCGTCCCTCGCTTGGGGCGCGCCAGTTTTCGATGCCAGTTAGCTGCGCGGCAGTGCGGGAGCGCGGGATGTGGCTGAGGCCAGATGGCGCGGGGCTGCCGTGCGTGTGGGCGCTGGCACCGCCACGGGCGATGCGGAGGGGCTGGCTGTGCCCCAGCTGTTGTCGTCGCCCCCGCCGCGCGTGAGGCGGAAGGTGCCCACCATCTGCGTCAGGCGCCCGGCCTGGTCCTTGAGGCTGTCGGCAGCGGCGGCGCCTTCTTCCACCAGCGCGGCGTTTTGCTGGGTCATTTCTTCCAGCGCACCCACGGACTGGCTCACATGGCCGATGCGCTGGCTTTGCTCCTGCGTGGCAGCGGTGATCTCGCCCATGATGTCGGACACACGGCGCACCGACTGCACCAGTTCTTCAATGGTCTTGCCTGCGTGGTTGACGAGCGTGCTGCCCTCTTGCACCTGGTCCACGCTGGTGTCGATCAGGGCCTTGATCTCGCGCGCGGCGTTGGCAGAGCGGCCGGCCAGGTTGCGCACCTCGCCCGCCACCACCGCAAAGCCCCGGCCCTGCTCACCCGCGCGGGCGGCCTCGACGGCGGCATTGAGCGCGAGGATGTTGGTCTGGAACGCGATGCCGTCGATCACACTGATGATGTCGGCGATCTTGCGCGAGCTGGCGCTGATGGTGTCCATGGTGCGCACCACCTGGCCTACCACTTCACCGCCGCGTGTGGCCGCATCGGACGCGGTGGACGCGAGTTGGTTGGCCTGGCGGGCCGAGTCGGCGCTTTGCGACACCGTGCCGGTCAGGTCCACCAGCGAGCTGGCCGCGCTTTGCAGGTTGTGCGAGGTCTGTTCGGTGCGCTGGCTCAGGTCCAGGTTGCCCGAGGCCACTTCGGAGCTGGCCACCAGGATGGAGTCGGCGGTCTGGCCGATCTCGCCCACCAGGGTGCGCAGGCGCTCTTGCATGGCGGCGATGGCTTCGAGCAGGCGGCCGGTCTCGTCGTGGATGCGCACTTCGACTTGTGAGGTGAGGTCGCCGCGCGCAATGCGCTCGGCCACCACCACCGCGCGGCCGATGGGGGCGGTGATGCTGGTTGTGATGCGCCAGGCAATCAGCGCGCCCAGCCCGATGGCCAGCAGCACCAGCAGCCCACCCACCACTCGGGCGCTGCTCTGGGTTTGTTCGGTGGAGGCGGTGGCTTCGGCGTTCAGGGTGTTCTGCAGCTCGATCAACTCGCGCAGCTTGGCGCGCCAGGCCGTTTCTGCGGGGGCCACACGTGTCATCAGCGCCAGGGTGGCGCTCACCGTGTCGCCGTCGTCGGCTGCCTTGATGGCGCTGTCAAGCTCGGGGCGGGTCTTGCTGCCCAGGGCCTGCACTTCGCCCAGCAGCTTGAGCTCTGCGGGGGTGGCCGTGGTGGGGGTGAGCAGCTCTGTCAGGGCGGCTTCCTGGGTGGCGTATTCCTTGAGCGTCTTGCCCACGGCCACGATCTGCTCGCGCGCCTGCTTGGGGTCGATGTCGTTGAGCATGGCGGCCGACCGGCTCTGGATGCCGATGGCACTCACGCTTTCCAGCATGCCGTTGACCAGCTTGGCCTTGTTGGCGCCCACGCCGGTGATCTGGATCATCTGCTCGTGCACCTTGCCCACGGACAGCTGACCCAGTGCCGCCACCGCCACGACGAGCACCAGCATGCAGCCGAAGCCCAGGCTGAGCCGGCTGGAGATCGACAGGGATTTGAGGGTGGAAGCAGCCGACATGGGGGTCCTTGGGTCTCGAAAAAGATCAAAGCGTGATCAAACGGTGGGCCTTGGCACGAAGCAATAACGGTGCCCGCCGGCCGCAGTGCGCCTGATGGGTCGGCGCCGAGGTCGGTGCAGTGTAGGCAATAACAACTGAATGTGTCATGAGCGTTGAGGATGGTCCTATGCCCGATCTGCATAGTCGCTGTTGTTACAAATGCGGCAGTGCACGGCCCTGGTGCACTGGAGTCAAAGTGCAACAGAAGGCGCTGCAAAAATCATTGGTAAAAACGATAGTAGTGCCGGTAAAACATGCCTGTGTTGCTATCAAAAACAAAGTAAATGCCAAGCCTGGGGTTTGCCCTCGCCCACACCGCGGGCGCTATCGATCAGGTATAAGCCTGTAACACTTGCGAGGCCCTCCATGCATTCGTTTTGTCCTTCTTGCGCGTTGCGCGCGGCCGCCGCTGCTGCGGCCCTGGTCTGGCTGGTCGGCTGTGCGGCCCCCCAGCCCCACACGGGTTTGCGAGAAACCCTGGTGGCCGTGACGGCTTCGCATGAACTCATCACCTTCCAGGCCGCGCAGCCCGAGCGCATCCTGGAGCGGCGCCCTGTGACGGGCCTTGCGCCCGGCGAGCGGTTGGTGGGCATCGACTTTCGCGTGGCCAAGGGCGTGCTCTATGCGCTGTCGCAGGCAGGGCGCCTGTACACGCTCGACATCCCCACCGGCGCGCTGCGCCCGGTGGGCCCCGCGCCCGCCGCGTTGGCGCTGCAGGGTGCGGTGTTCGGTTTCGATTTCAACCCGGCGGCCGACCGCATCCGGGTGGTGTCCAGCACCGGTCAGAACCTGCGCTTGCACCCCGACACCGGGGCGGCCGTCGATGGTGACGCTGGTGTGGAGGGTGTGCAGCCCGACCCCAGCCTGCGCTACGCCTGGGGCGACATGAATGCCCGCCGCAAGCCCGACATTGCCGGGGCCGCCTACACCTACAACCCCAACGACAGCAAGATCACCACCAACTACGCCATCGACCGTGCCCTGGGCGCGCTGGTGATGCAGGGCTCGCGCGAAGGCTCCCAGCCCGTGGTGTCGCCCAACACCGGGCAGCTGCGCACCGTGGGCCCGCTGGGGCTGGGGCCGCTCACGGATGTGAGCTTTGACATCGCCGACGTGGGCAACACCGCCCTCATCGCCGTGCGCACCGCCGCCGATACCCAGACCCGGCTGCACCAGGTGGACCTGGTAACGGGCGCCACCCGCCCCCTGGGCCTGGTGGGCGACGGCGCGCCGCTGGTGGGCTTGGCGATCGAACCATGAGGCAGGGCGGTGCGCCGAGGCTGGGGGCAAGCGCGGGGCGCGGTGCCCTGTGCTCCGTCGTGCTGGCCGTACTGACGTTGTTGGCCTCTGGCGCCCATGCGGGCGCGGTGCAGGTTGAAGTGTCCGACGCTGCGGGCAAGCCGCTGGCCGACGCTGTGGTGTTTCTGGACTCCGCCGAGGCGCGCAAACAGGTCAGGCCGCTGGCCGGTGTGGAGATGGCGCAGGAGAAGCGGCAGTTTGTGCCCGGCGTGCTGGTGGTGCCGGTGGGCACCGAGGTGCTGTTCCCCAACCGCGATTCGGTACGGCACCATGTGTACTCCTTCTCGCCCGCCAAGAAGTTCGAGCTCAAGCTCTACAGCGGTACGCCGTCCAACCCGGTGCTGTTTGACAAGTCCGGCGTGGTCGTTCTGGGCTGCAACATCCACGACCAGATGGTGGGTTGGGTGCTGGTGGTGGACTCGCCGCACTACGCCCGCACCCCAGCCGCCACGGGCAAGGTGCAGCTCGACAACGTGCCGCCCGGCACCTACACGCTGCGCACCTGGCACACCCGCCTGCCCGTGGGCACCCCGGCCCTGGAGCAGGCGCTGACCGTGCCCGCCACGGGTACCGCCATGGCGTCGGTGCGCATGACGGGGTTGCAGCCTTGATGCGGCTGCGCCTGGTCCGGCGCAGTTTGATCCTGCGGCTGGTGGGGTTGTCGCTGTTGCTGCTGCTCATCGTGCAGGCGGCAGGGTTTGCCGTGGTGCGGGCCTCCATCGACCGCAATGCACGCGCCCAGATTGCGCGCGCCCTGGACCTGGACGAAAACATCTGGCGCCGCCTGCTGGACCAGAATGCCGAGCAACTGCGCCAGGGCTCGGCCCTGTTGGCGGCCGACTACGGGTTTCGCTCGGCGGTCAACTCGGGGGACGAGGAAACCATCCAGTCGGTGCTGGAGAACCATGGCAGCCGCATCGGCGCGGCGGTCACTGCGCTGCTGGGCACCGACCTGCAGCTGCGTGCGGTCAGCCTCACGGGCGGCATGGAGCAGTTCCCGGCCACGCTGCGGCAGGTGGTGCCGCGCCTGGAGCAACAGCCCCAGGGCAGCCAGATCGCCGTGATGGACGGCGTGCCCTACCAGTTTGTAATGGTGCCCATGCGGGCGCCGGTGGTCATTGGCTGGGTGCTGATGGGTTTTCGCATCGACCAGTCGCGTGCCGACGAAATGCGACAGCTCTTGTCGGTGCATGTGGCCCTGTTGACCAAGGCCCCGGGAGGCGCGATGACCCTGCCGGTCAGCACCTTGCCCCCTGATGCGCGGGCCCTGCTGCTGAGCAGCGGGGGCGCGGCGGGCGAGCTGCAGACGGCCGAAGGCACCTTGCTGGCGCGCTCCAGCCCGCTTGACAGCGTGGGGGGCGAGGTGCATTCGCTGCTGCTGCGCTCGGTGGACGAGGTGGTGGCGCCGTACCGGCAGCTGCAGGTGCTGCTGGCCATCATCACCGTGGCGGGTGTGCTGCTGTTTGCGGTGGGCACGGGCCTGGTGGCGCAGCGGCTCACCACGCCCTTGCGCTCGCTGCTGGCTGCCACGCAGCGGCTGTCGCGTGGTGAATACGATGTGCCGCTGGAGCACACCGGCCGCACCGACGAGATCGGCAACCTGGCGCGTTCGTTCGACCACATGCGCGTGGACATCGGCGCGCAGCAAACCGAGATCCGCCGCCTGGCCTACTGGGACCGCCTGACGGGCCTGCCCAACCGGGAGCGCTTTCGTGACGCCGTGGTGCAGGCCATTGCCGACACGGCCAACCCAGCGCAGCCGCTGGCAGTGCTCACGCTGGACTTGGACCGCTTCAAGCATGTCAACGACGTGCTGGGTTATGCCTTTGGCGACCGCCTGCTGCAGGCCGTGGCCGAGCGCTTGAGCCAGCAGGTGCGGTCGCCCGATGACATGGTGGCGCGCCTGGGGGGCAACGAATTCGCCATCCTGCTGCAGCGCGCCGACGCCGCAGCCGCGCACGAAATTGCCCAACGCATCAACCAGTCGTTCGAGCAAGCGCTGGCCTTTGAGGACCAGACGGTGGACCTGAGCGCGGGCATTGGTTTTGCCTGCTGGCCGGGCGATGCCGGTGACGCCGACACGCTGCTCAGTCGATCTGAAATCGCCATGTATGCCGCCAAGCGCAAGCTCAGCGGGGCGCTGCAGTACGACGCGGCGTTTGACTCGTCCAGCGCGCAGACCCTGTCGCTGCTGACCGAACTGCGCCACGCCGTGGAGCACCATGAACTGCGCCTGTACCTGCAGCCCAAGGTGTCTTTGCATGGCCAGCCGGGCCTGGCGGCCGAGGCACTGGTGCGCTGGCAGCACCCGCAGCGTGGGCTGGTGCCGCCTATGCAGTTCATTCCGTTTGCCGAGCAGACCGGGTTTGTGCGCCACCTCACGCTGTGGATGTTTGAAGAGGTGGCTCGCCTGCTGGCCGGCCCGCGCACGCAGGGCCTGCCGCTGCGCGTGTCGGTCAACCTCTCCACGCGTGACCTGCTCGACCCTGAACTGAGCCACCGGCTGGCCGACATCCTGGCGCGCCACGGGGTGGCGGCCAGTGCCTTTTGCCTGGAGATCACTGAAAGCGCCATCATGGACGACCCGCAACGCGCCGAGGCCATGCTCAACCGCCTGTCCGAGCAGGGCTTCAAGCTGTCCATCGACGATTTCGGTACGGGGTATTCGTCGCTGGCCTACCTCAAGCGCCTGCCGGTCGATGAGCTCAAGATCGACAAGTCATTCGTGATGGGCATGGAGACGGGTGAGGACGACGCGATGATCGTGCGCTCGACCATCGACCTGGCGCACAACCTCGGGCTCACGGTGGTGGCCGAAGGCGTGGAGACCGCTGCCATCCTGGAGCGCCTGCGCATCCTGGCCTGCGATGAGGCGCAGGGTTATCACATCGCGCGGCCCCTGGCGGTGGATGATTTCCTGGCCTGGCAGGCGCGCCAGGGGTAAGCTCTTTCTGTTCTTTTCAGGCCCTCGATCCCCCTGAGGTTGGGGTTTGCCGCCCCGCAGGCGAAAATACCCGCAATGTCTTCCTCCAGTTCCCGTCCGCCTATCGGCCCCGCTGCCGCCTCCACGCCTGCACCCGGTGGTGCTGCATCCCCGGCCCCCGCACCCCGTCCGGTGTTGCGACGTCCTGCCGTGGCGGCCAAGCCGGCGCCGCCAGCCCCGTCCGCCGCACGGCGTGGTCCGTCATCCGAGCGGCCTTCTCGAACCCCGCCGCCCACGGGCTACCGCATATCGTCAGGCGCGCCCTATGTGGCCCCGGTGCGCCAGGCACCGCCCAAGCCAGTGCCTGCCACCAAAGCGGCGGGCACCTCAGGCACATCCCGCCTGAACAAGCGCATGGCCGAGCTGGGTATGTGTTCGCGGCGCGAGGCCGACGACTGGATCGCCCAGGGCTGGGTCAAGGTCAATGGCGAGGTCGCGCCCATGGGGCTGCAAGTCACGCCCCTGGACCGCATCGAGGTGGACAAGGTGGCGCAAGGCTTTCAGGAGCAGCGCGTCACCATCCTGCTGCACAAGCCCATGGGCTACGTGAGTGGTCAGGCCGAGGACGGTCACACGCCCGCAGTGGCGCTCATCAACCCCCGCACCCATTGGCGCGACGACCCCAGCCGCAACCGGTTTTCGCCGCCGCAGCTGCGCGGCCTGGCGCCTGCAGGGCGGCTGGATATCGACTCGGTGGGCCTGCTGGTGCTGACGCAGGACGGGCGCGTGGCCCGGCAGATCATTGGCGAGGACTCCGAGATGGAAAAGGAGTACCTGGTGCGCGTGGTCTACCAGGCACCGGGCCAGGCGGTGCCACGCCACCCCAGCGAGCGTTCCGCGCCGCTGCAGGAAATTGACGAGCGTGACCCTGTCAGCACCAACGTGCAGGCGGTGTTTCCCAAAGAGTTGCTGGAGCGCCTGCGCCATGGTCTGAGCCTGGACGGCGAGCCGCTCAAGCCCGCCAAGGTCGATTGGCAAAACCCCGAGCAACTGCGTTTTGTGCTGACCGAGGGCAAGAAGCGCCAGATCCGCCGCATGTGCGAGCTAGTGGGGCTTAAGGTGGTGGGCCTCAAGCGCATTCGTATCGGCCGCGTGACCCTGGGCAACCTGCCCGTGGGCCAGTGGCGCTACCTGTCGCCCCACGAGCGGTTCTGAGCCCGAGGGCTCCCCGCGCAACGCACACGGCGCATTGCATCGCATTGTCTGAACGGAGCCTCCCATGCCACCCTCACCACCGCCCCCAGGGCCTCTTGCGCCTGGCGGAAAGCGCCGCGCGGGCGCAGCGCCTGCTCCGGCCAACCCGCTGCGCCAGTTGCGTGCGTCAGACCTGCGTGGCGTGGCCCGCCTGGCCACACAGGCCACCACCGGCATCAGCCGGGTGGCTGAGGGCGTGCACCAGTCGGTGCTGGGCACGCTGGGGCTGCCGGGCGGCGCCCAGCCGGGCCGCACGCGGGGGCTGACCGGGCTGGTGTACCAAAGCATCCGGGGGGTGACGCAGCTGGTGGATGCGGGCCTGCAGGCCGGGCTGGCGCGGCTGGAGCCGTTTTTTGCTTCGTCCACCCCGGCCGACACGGTGCATTGGGAGCGCGAGGCGGTCGTTGCCGCGCTCAATGGCGTGATGGGCGACCGCCTGCAGCGCGACGGCAACCCGCTGTGCACGCAGATGGGCTGGTACCAGCAAGGTCTGCCACTGGATCTGCGCGCGCTGGCCGCACCGGGCGCTGCCACAGGCAAGCTGCTGGTGCTGGTGCATGGCCTGTGCATGAACGATCTGCAGTGGCTTCGCCACGGCCATGACCATGGCGCCCATCTGGCCCAGGCCCTGGGTTACACCCCGGTGTACCTGCGCTACAACACGGGCCAGCACACGTCCACCAACGGGGCCGAGCTGTCGGCCCTGCTCGAATCCCTGGTGGCCTCCTGGCCCGTGCCAGTGACGGAGCTGTCCATCCTGGCCCACAGCATGGGCGGCCTGGTGGCGCGCAGCGCCTGCCACCATGCCACCCAGGCGGCGGCAGGCGTCAGCGGCTGGCTGCCCCGGCTGCGCCATCTGGTCTTTCTGGGCACCCCACACCACGGCGCGCCCCTGGAGCGCGCAGGCCATTGGGTGGATGTGCTGCTGGGCAGTACAGCGTATTCGCGCCCCTTTGCACGCCTGGCCCAGTTGCGCAGCGCGGGCATCACCGACCTGCGCTACGGCCATGTGCTCGATACCGACTGGTTGGGGCGCGACCGTTTTCGCAAAAGCCCCGACCAGCGCACCCCGGTGCCGCTGCCCGCCGGGGTGGCTTGCCACGCGGTGGCGGCGACCCTGGCTGCGCGGCGCAGCCCGGTGGGGGAGCGGTTGGTAGGGGACGGGTTGGTGCCCTTGCACAGTGCGCTGGGCATCCACGATGATTCCGGCCGAACGCTGGGTTTTGCCAAGGCGCAGCAGGCGGTGTTCTACCGCCTGGGGCACTTGGACCTGCTGGCGGATGCGGGCGTGGCTCGGCAGCTGCAAGGCTGGATGCAGGGCCATTGATGCGGGAGTACCTGAGCGGCCTGCTTTTTGACGCAGTCGGCGCTTGCCAGGTGGCGGGGCGCGGCTACCATGTCGCGGTGCGCCACGTAACAAGGAGAATTTAGTGAGTGATGCGAAATACCGCCTGGTGACCCGCAGTGACTTTGACGGCCTGGTCTGCGCGGTGCTGCTCAATGAGCTGAACCTGATCGACGAGATCACCTTCGTCCACCCCAAGGACATGCAGGACGGCAAGGTGCCGATCACCAGCCGCGATATCACCACCAACCTGCCCTATGTGCCGGGCGCGCACCTGGTGTTTGACCACCACGAGTCCGAAACCATCCGCAACTCAGGCCGCCGCGACGAGAACCACATCATCGAAGCACACGCCCCCTCGGCAGCGCGCGTGGTCTACAACCACTATGGCGGCAAGGCCGCGTTCCCGCGCGTCACCGATGAGATGATGGCGGCCGTGGACCAGGCCGACTCGGCCCAGTATTCACGCGACGACATCCTCAACCCCCAGGGCTGGGTGCTGCTGAACTACCTCATGGATTCGCGCACGGGCCTGGGGCGCTTTCGGGAGTTCCGCATCAGCAACTACGCGCTGATGATGGACCTGATCCAGTATTGCCGCGACCACACCATCGACGAGATCCTGGCGCTGCCCGATGTGCAGGAGCGCGTCAACCTGTACCGCGAGCACGCCCCCAAGGCCCAGGCCCAGCTACAAAGCTGCGCCATTCGCATCGGCAACCTGGTCGTGCTGGATCTGCGCGACGAGGAAACCATCTGGGCCACCAACCGGTTCATGATCTACGCGCTGTTCCCCCAGTGCAACATCTCCATCCACGTCATGTGGGGCCTGCAAAAGCAGAACACGGTGTTTGCCACCGGCAAATCCATCCTGGACCGCGGCAGCAAGACCCATGTGGGCAACCTGATGCTGGAGTTTGGCGGCGGTGGCCATGCGGCGGCGGGCACCTGCCAGGTGGCCAACGACAAGGCCGACACCATGCTCAAGACGCTGATCGAGCGCATCACCGCCGAAGGCTGATCGGCAAAACCGCAGTGGGCGGGCGGCAGGGCTGTGCATGTGCGCCACCCCGCCACCGTCAATCGTCGCTGAGCAGTGCGCGGTAGATGGCGGCGCCCAGCAGTGCGCCTGCAATGGGTGCGGCCCAGAAGACCCACAGTTCCGACAGCGCATAGGCCGGGCCAAACAGCGCCGGGCCGGTGCTGCGGGCCGGGTTGACCGAGGTGTTGGTCACCGGGATGGAGATCAGGTGGATGAGCGTGAGGCACAGGCCAATCGCCAACCCGCCGAAGCCGCTGGCCGCGCGCTTTGCTGTGGCGCCCAGGATCACGATGAGGAAGATGGCCGTCAGCACGACCTCTGTCACCACGGCGGCCATCAGCCCATAGCCGCCAGGGGAGTGTTCACCATAGCCGTTGGTGGCAAAGCCGCCGATGTCTGCGCCCGGCTTGCCCGTGGCAATGAGGTACAGCACGCCCGCTGCTGCAATGGCGCCCAGCACCTGGGCCACCACGTAGCCGGGCAGCTCGGACGCCTTGAACCGCCCCCCCAGCGCCAGCCCCACCGACACGGCGGGGTTGAAATGCCCGCCCGAGATCGGCCCCAGCGCATAGGCCCCGGTCAGCACCGTGAGGCCAAAGGCCAAGGACACCCCCACAAACCCAATGCCCAGCTGCGGAAAGGCGGCGGCCAGCACGGCACTGCCGCAGCCCCCCAGGGTCAGCCAGAACGTGCCGAGGAACTCGGCGGACCATTTTTGAAGTGAAGTGGGCATGGTTGGAAGGCGCCGAAGGGAAGGTGCAAAGGATTGGAAGGCCACCCATCGCAGAGCGGCTTCGGTTGCGTGCATCTTATGGGGGTTAAATGACAAAAAATGCGGCCAACTCCCTGCAAATTGTTAACAATTTTCAGCGTTGGGCCGCCGTGGAGGTGGGCTCCGACAACGGTGCTCGGGTGGCACGGGCGTTTGCTGCGCAAGCCTGCCCTTGAAATCAACCAGTCTGCCCCGAGGTGAACACGCGCGAACGCCTTTCCTTGCCGACCCTCGGCGCGCAAAAGGCGTTCTTTTTGCCTCCTACACAGCAACCCCCAAGACATCATGAGCACCAAACAGACCCTGTCGTTCCAGGCCGAAGTGGCCCAACTGCTGCACCTGGTCACCCATTCGCTGTACTCCAACCAGGAAATCTTCCTGCGCGAGCTGATCTCCAACGCGTCGGACGCCTGCGACAAGCTGCGTTTTGAAGGGCTGAACAACTCCGCCCTGTTTGAAGACGCCCCCAACCTCGAAGTGCGCGTGAGCTTCGACAAAGATGCCAAGACGTTGACCATCGCCGACAACGGCATCGGCATGAGCCAGCAAGAGGCCATCGACCACCTGGGCACCATCGCCAAGAGCGGTACCAAGGACTTCATGGGCAAGCTCAGCGGCGACCAGAAGCAAGACGCTCAGCTCATCGGCCAGTTTGGCGTGGGCTTTTACTCGGGCTTCATCGTGGCGGACAAGATCACCGTGGAGTCGCGCCGTGCGGGCCTTGCGGCCGACGAAGGCGTGCGCTGGATCAGCGGCGGCACGGGCGACTTCGAGGTGGAGACCATCACCCGCGCCGCACGTGGCACCAGCATCATCCTGCACCTGCGCGACGACGCCGAGGAATACCTCAACGCCTGGAAGCTCAAGCAGGTCATCGCCAAATACTCCGACCACATCAGCCTGCCCATCCTGATGGAAAAGGAAGAGTGGAAAGACGGCGAACTCATCAATCCATCCGACGAAAACGGTGGTCGCCAGCCCGGCGGCATGGTCAAGACCGGCGAGTGGGAGACCATCAACAAGGCCAGCGCCCTGTGGACCCGCCCCAAGAAGGACATTACCGAAGAGCAATACGCCGAGTTCTACAAGGCCATCAGCCACGACCACGAGGCCCCAATGACCTGGGCGCACAACCGCGTGGAAGGCAACACCGAGTACACGCAGCTGCTGTACATCCCTGCCAAGGCGCCGTTCGATTTGTGGAACCGCGACAAGAAGGCGGGCGTGAAGCTGTATGTGAAGCGCGTGTTCATCATGGACGACGCCGAGGCGCTGATGCCCACCTACCTGCGCTTCGTCAAGGGCGTGATCGACTCGGCCGACCTGCCGCTGAACGTGAGCCGCGAGTTGCTGCAGGAAAGCCGCGACGTGCGTTCCATCCGCGAAGGCTCCACCAAGCGCGTGCTGAGCATGCTGGAAGACCTGGCCAAACACGATAAGCATGACACCACGGCAGGCGCCGACGGCGTGACCGATGTGGTGGACGCCGACGACAAGGCCAAGGAAGGCAAGTACACCGCCTTCTACAGCGAGTTTGGCGCCGTGCTGAAGGAAGGCCTGGGCGAAGACTTTGGCAACCGCGAGCGCCTGGCGAAGTTGCTGCGCTTTGCATCCACTACTAGCGACGCGGTGACCGTGGGCTTTGCCGACTACAAGGCCCGCATGAAGGAAGGCCAGGAGGCGATTTACTACATCACCGCCGACACCTTGGCCGCAGCCAAAAACAGCCCGCAGCTCGAAGTCTTCAAGAAGAAGGGCATCGAAGTGCTGCTCATGACCGACCGCGTGGACGAGTGGGCGCTGAACTACCTGCAAGAGTTTGACGGCACGCCACTGCAAAGTGTGGCCAAGGGCGCTGTGGACCTGGGCACGCTGCAGGACGAAGCCGAAAAGAAGGCCGCCGAAGAGGCCGCCGAAGCCTTCAAGCCCGTGCTGGCAAAGCTGAAAGAAGCCCTGAAGGACAAGGCCGAAGACGTGCGCGTGACCACCCGCCTGGTCGACTCGCCCGCCTGCCTGGTGGTGCAAGACGACGGCATGAGCACCCAATTGGCCCGCATGCTCAAGCAGGCTGGCCAGCAGGCGCCCGAGACTAAGCCGGTGCTGGAGGTGAATGCCGAGCACGCGCTGGTCAAAAAGCTGGACGGCAGCGTGCACTTTCACGACCTGGCCCACATCCTGTTCGACCAGGCGCTGCTGGCCGAGGGCGGTTTGCCCGAAGACCCTGCAGCCTACGTGAAGCGCGTGAACGCCTTGCTGGTCTGATTCTGGGCGTTTTGTAGCTGAAACGGCAGCCAGCGCAAGTGTCATAAGCGCTGGCTGCTATCAAAATGTGAAAACCCCGGTGGTGCCATGCGCCGCCGGGGTTTTTTGTTGCGAAAGGACTGTGGTGTGTGCTGCTGCCGGGCTTCCTGCCCGGGCGGCCAGGGCGATAGGATGCGTGCGTCCTGTACGGCGGCCCGTCAGTCCTGGGGCTCTGCCAGCTCCAGAATCCGCGCATGCGCCTGGTTGCGCTCCACCGGGTCTGCATCGATCAGCGCCTTGAGCGCCCCGTCAGGCAGCAGCATGCCTTTGCGGCGATCGGCTTTGACCGGCATGTTGCGCCAGCCCGACAGCACCAGCCAGTCCCACAACTCAGCGGGCACTGGGTGTGTGACCAGCATCTTCACCGGCCCCCGAACGACGAACACCCCCACCGCAGGCAACGAGCCCACCGGCGCTGGCCTGCGCGGTTGGCGGATCGATAGGGCGTTGCGGATCCAGTCTTTCATGGGGCGGTGGGCAGTTCACAAGGTCGTGATAACCGCAGCATAGCTCAGGGGCCATGACCCCATCCAGCGGCAGATTGCACCGATCAAATGGGCCACTGCTCGCCGCAGCGTGGCACAACCCCAACGCTACCAGCCGGTAGAACGTCAACGATTGTTGTAACGCGGCCTGCTGGCCGTAGCGCCGATAGATTCGGTCCCAGCCTTCAGCCGCTGTGCTCAAGGCAGACTCCACGCACTCCCTTTGCACCGACTTTTTTCCAACCCGAAAGGGGCTTGGTGAGGTTGCGGCGTGACCCAAAAGGCTTGAGCCATTCACTCCCAGGAGTATTCATGTTGTTCAGTTCATTGGCGCGCTTGTTCGCGCGAGAACAATCCCCCAGCCGGCGTACGCTGGCGTCGGGCGATACCTTGCTTCCCACCCCGGGCGCCGCAGTGAAGCCGCGCGCCGTGCGGCGTCTGCGCTGGCTGCTGCTTGCGGGTGGCTTGTGCGCGGGGGCTGCAATGGCGCAGTCTGCCGACCTGGTGGTGAACCATGCGGACTCTCCGGACCCGGGCCCTGCTGGCGGCATCTTCACCTATACCCTGCGCATCGACAACAACGGGCCTGACGGCGCGACCGCTGTTACCTTGGCCGATACCCTTCCCACAGGCTCGACCTTCATTGATGTCAACGCCACCGCTGGCAGCTGCAACCAGGCGGGCGGGACTGTCAACTGCGCCTTGGGCAATATCCCGTTCAATGCGAACCAGACGGTGACCATCCGCGTGCGCCTGCCCTCTGCTGGCGTGTGGACGAACACCGCCACCGCGGGCAGCACTACGCCCGACCCCAACACCAGCAACAACGTCAACAGCATCCAGGACACCACGGCCACGCAGGCGGCGGATCTGGCGCTCACGGCCACGCCGTCGCTGGCCAACGTGACGGCTGGGCAGAACTACAGCTATGCGCTGCAGGTCGCTAACAACGGCCCGGATGCGGCCACCGGCAGCCAGCGCATCAGCTTCACCGTGCCTGCGGGGGGCTCGGTCACCTCGGCGCCTTCCGGCGGCGGGTGGACGTGCACCCCTTCGGGAGGCTATCCGCTGGCCAGCGGTGCGTCAGTCGCTTGCACGCGTGCCGGCACGCTCGCCAACGGTGCCACATCGTCCGTGCTCACGGTGCCTGCGGTCTCCCATGTGAACGGGACGGTGACGGCCGCGTTCGCGGTGGCCGGCATCAAGCCTGACGACTCTGCCATGCCCGATAGCGATGTGTCCAACAACACCGTGTCTGCCGACGTGACCTCTGTATCCGGGGCCGATGTGCAGATATCCAAATCCGCTCCGGGCGGCACCAATGTGGCCTTGGGCAGTGATGTCACCTACACGCTCACACCACGCCTGAACGGTGGCGTTTTGCTGACCGGCCAGCCCATCACGGTGACCGACACGCTAGGTGCCGGCCTCACATTCGTCTCCGCCAGCGGGGCCGGGTGGACGTGCGATGCCACCATCGCCTGCACGCGCACGGAATACACCGGTGCCAACTTCACCAACATGCCTGTCATCACGGTGGTGGCCACTGCAACTGGTTTGGGCGCGCTGACCAACACTGCGGGTATCAGCACCGCGTTGCCCGACCCGGTGCCTGCCAACAACAGCGCCTCGGTCAATGTGACATCGAGCAACGACGCGGACATGCAGCTCACGAAGACGGCCAGCATCAACCCCGTCGTGCCCAACCAGGCGTTCAACTACACCCTGACCGCACGTAACACCGGGCCGCTGGCTGTGCCAGCAGGCCAGGACATCACCGTCACCGACCAAGTGCCAGCAGGGGTCACGCTCAGTGCGCCCTTGAATGCCTCCGGCTGGACCTGCGATGCGCTGCCCTTCACCGGCCCCGGCGCCTGGAGCTGCACGCGCAGCACGGGCCTTGCGGCCAACACCAATGCACCCGCCATCACCGTGTCTGCGGTGCTGACCGGCACGGGCACGGCCACCAACAATGCCTGCGTAGCCCTGGGCGGCGGGGGGCGTGTTGACGGCAACGCGGGCAATAATTGCACCGGCGTCACCGTGTCTTCCACCGCCACGCAGGCGGACCTGCGCGTGGTGTCCAAGACGGCCGCACCCGACCCAGTGGTCGCTGGCGTGAACCTGACCTACGTGATCACCGTGGAGAACCTGGGCCCGGCCACCGCCACCAACGTGGTGGTGTCCGACACCTTGGCCAGCCTGGTTAACACCGGAGGCTTTCAGTCCGCCGCGGCATCGCAGGGCACCTGCACGCCCAACAGCGTGACCAATGGCACCTCGCAGAACCTTAGCTGCAGCCTGGGCGCTCTCGCCATGGGCGCGCAGGCTACCGTGACGGTGGTTGTGCGTCCCAGCATCGCCACGACTGGCCCGCGTACCAACACCGCAACGGTCCGCTCCACCGATGTGGGCGACCCGGTCCAAAGCAACAACAGTGGCAGCGTGACCAGCCAGGTCACGGCCATCGTGGATGTGACGGCCGCCAAGACCGCGACCCCTGCGTCCGTGCCCGCCGGCGCTCCTATCACGTTCGTCGCGACCATCGGCAACACCGGCCCTTCGACCGCACAAACGGTACAGATGGTGGATACGCTGCCATCGAACGCGGCCTTCATCGACATCGTCTCGGTGAGCGGCGGCGGCAGCTGCACGCCCATCACTGCAGGGGCTGTGGGCGGTACGCTGACCTGCAACTGGGGCAGCATCAGTGCAGGTTCGCAGCAGACGGTGACCTACCGCATGCGCCCTCTGGGTACGGCGGCGGGCGGTACTGTGGTTAACAGCCTGGCGGCGACCACGGTCACGGCCGAGTCGAATGCGGCCAACAACAGTGCGACCACCACCACGGCTGTCACGGCTGCGCAGCTCGACATTCTTATCAACAAGGCAGACAGCGCAGACCCTGTGGGCCTGGGGCAGCCCACGACGTACACCATCACCATCAACAACAGCGGCCCGTCGTTCGGTACCAACGTGGTGATGACGGATATCTTTCCTGCGCCCGGCTCTGCACCCACGGCCACGTTCAGCTACCAGGGTGCCCTCACGGTCAACGCCGGCGGTGTGTGTACCGAGCCTTCGGTGGGCGCCTCCAGCGGTACGCTGCGCTGCGTGTTCCCTGGGCTCAGCAGTGGGCAGACTGCCACGGTTACCTATGTGATGCGCGCTGAGACCCTCACGGTGGCAGGCGCCACCAGTGGCACTGCGTTCAACCGTGCGAGCGTGACGGTGGACGAAACCGAAACCACGCTGGCCAACAACGTGGTGACGCATGACACCACCGCACGCCGCTTCACCGTGGCCACCGACCTTGCGCTGGTCAAGTCAGCACCCTCTGGCCCTCTGGCTCCCGGCGCAACACTGGACTACACGCTGGTGGTCACCAACAACGGTTCCCTGGCGAGCGATGGTGCTCAGGTGGTGGATACCCTGCCCGTCAGCGTGAACTTTGTCTCGGCCGTGGGCTGCGTGAACGCTGCCGGTACGGTGCGCTGCGCGATTGGCCCGCTGGCAGTGGGTGCGTCGCGCACCTTCACCATTCGCACGACCCTGCGCTCGCCCTTCACCGGAGCCACACCGCTGGTGAACAATGCCAGCCTGGATGCCCCAGGGGACACCAATCCTGCCAACAACACCTCCAGTGCCAGCACCACGGTGACTGCGTCAGGCGGGGTGAGCAGTATCCCCACACTGTCGGAGTGGGGGCTCATTGTCCTGTCGGCGCTGTTGGCATTGATGGCCTTTGGCCACGCTGGCGCCGTCCGTCGCAGGTAGGCAGGGCGCCTTGCGGCTCGCGCGAGCGGGCCACCGCCATTCTCTGCACAGGCCAGCACGGCGATATCGGCGTGCTGGCCTGCTGCGTTTCTTCCTTACCTTTGTGGTCCTGCAACTCACGCTGCTTGGCGTCAACATGCTGGGGTGGTACAGCAGCATGTGGTGCTGCCCTGGACGGCACTGCTGGCGCGTGGTTGCGCTGCGCTGGTGACATTGTTTGATGCATCGGCCGCTGCAGCGGGCAAGGTGCTATAGAACACCGTCAGCGGGTTTGGGGTGTCGATCGAACCCGGTTGCAATGGCATTGAGGCTTGCATCGTGTTGTTTGCGCGGTGATAGCGTTTCCGTCTAGCTGGCGCCACGAGCCCGTGGGACTGGGTGTGGGTTTTGTGGCGGTGCAGGGGCTGAATGTGGTGCGGGCCATCAGCCTTTTCTATCTGGGGCCGTGGAGCACCCCTGTGTTCAAGTTCGCCCATGAGTACCTGTGGCGGGCGCTCATCATGCTGGACGTATTGATTGTCTGGCTGCTGTGGGTGCGCCCGGCGCAATATGCATACGGCTTACCCATCTTTCTGGCGCTTGTGCTGGCAGCCCGTGGCAAGGGGCGTTGGGTTCGGGTGTTGGGCGGGTACGTGCTGCTGCTGCCGTTTCAGGCATTCAGTCTCACGATGTCGGCGCTCATGCAGATGGTGCAGTCTGCGCAGACCGATATCCGGCTGCTGCGCATTGCCCAGTGGCAGATGGAGGCCATCATCTACGGCTACCAATGGGGCTCTCTAGTTGTTCCCACGCTGGCTCCCATCCTGCTTTGGTTGTGGATGGATCGTTCATTTGTGAGCGATGTGCTGGTGCGCGGGTGGCGCGCGTCCTTGCCCACAGCTTCGCCTTGAATAGGTGGTGGTTGTGCGGAATGGACCGGCTATAGCTCGGCCGCGCAGGCTGGTTGGGCCTCGACCGTGGTGCTGCAAGCCACCGCATCCAGCCGATACCCCGACCCATACACCGCCGTGATCGTGTAGCCATTGGCCTCGGTCAGCTCCAGCTTGCTGCGCAGCCGTGACATGTGGGTGTCCAGGGAGCGCGAGGGGGTGTCGGTGGCGTCGCCCCAGACGGCCTCGCGCAGGTGCGAGCGGGACAGCAGGCGGCCCGCGTTGCGGAACAGG
The DNA here is from genome assembly GCF_028680575.1 of Acidovorax benzenivorans. GTDB lineage: Bacteria > Pseudomonadota > Gammaproteobacteria > Burkholderiales > Burkholderiaceae_C > Acidovorax > Acidovorax benzenivorans. The sequence goes on from NZ_JAPCKI010000002.1 coordinate 185,020, forward strand.
AACAGTGCGAGTTCGTATTCGCGGTGTTTGAGCCCGATGGCCTGGCCTTGGAGGCTCAAGATGCGTTGCTCCGCGTCAAAGCGGTACGCGCCAAACTCCAGCCGGGCGCCCATGGACTGGGGGAAGGCCCGGCGCAGCAGGGCGGTGGTGCGGGCTACCAGTTCGCCCATGCGCAGGGGTTTGCTCATGAAGTCGTCCGCGCCGCGCGACAGGGCCTCGACCACATCGCGCTCGTCGCTGCGGCGGGTGATGAACAGGATGGGCGGTTGCATGCCGTGGGTGCTGCGCACGGTCTGGACCACGTCGGTGCCTTCCATGTCTGGCAGGAGCCAGTCCACGATCAGCAGGTCGAAGGTGTCGTTGCGCAGCGCCTGCAGCAGGCTGGCGCCGTCGGCAAAGGTGTGGCACACATGCTGGTGGCATTCCAGGGTGCCCTTGATCTGCTCCAGAAGGAGAAGGTCGTCGTCAAGGACTGCGATGCGCATGAAGGGAGTCTCTCGGGGATGGCGCCCCGTGCAAATCAACAAAACACCCCCGCCATTGGGGAGCGCTTTGATGTTGCCCGACATCTGCCTGCTGTGCGTGTGGGTTGACAATCGTTTGCAATAGTCGGGCCTGCGCTGGCAGGGCTTGTCCCCGCTCCGTTCACCTGCTCAGATCGTCAACACGTTCTCAGGCCACCAGCGGTTCTTCCTCCATGGCTTCGATCTGCTCGATCAGCATGTCTACCTGCCCGCGCCAGTAGTCGCTGGTGCCAAACCACGGAAAGTTCACCGGGAAGATCGGGTCCTGCCAGCGGCGCGCGAGCCAGGCGCTGTAGTGGATGAGGCGCAGCGTGCGCAGCGGTTCGATGAGTGCCAGTTCGCGGCGGTCAAAACTGCGGAACTGTTCGTAGCCGTCTATCAAGGCGCCGAGCTGGTGGGTGCGCTGGCGCCGGTCGCCCGACAGCAGCATCCACAGGTCCTGCACGGCCGGGCCCATGCGCGCATCGTCCAGGTCCACAAAATGCGGGCCGCCCCGGCCCCATTCGTCGAGCGGCGTCCACAGGATGTTGCCGGGGTGGCAGTCGCCATGCAGGCGGATGGGAGTGGCATCTTTTAAACCAAATCGGCCCGTAGCGCCTGTACCATCTGCGCGAGTAGCTATCAAATCGAGAGCTTTGTCGCATTGGGTCTTCCAGGTGGCCTGCATGTCGAGCGGAATGATCTCGTTCGTGAGCAGCCAGTCGCGCGACGCCGTGCCAAAGGTTTCCAGGTCCAGCGTCGGCCGGTGCACAAACGGCTGGGCCGCGCCCACGGTGTGGATGCGGGCCAGAAAGCGGCCGATCCATTCCAGCACTTCAAAGTCGTCCAGCTCGGGCTGGCGCCCGCCGCGCCAGGGGCTGACGGAGAACGCAAAACCGTCGTGCTGGTGCAAGGTGCTGCCGTTCAGCACCAGCGGGCCCACGGCGGGCACCTCGGCGGCCATCAGCTCGGCGGCAAAGGTGTGTTCTTCGAGGATCTGCGCCTCGCTCCAGCGGCCGGGTCGGTAGAACTTGGCCACTACACGCTCGCCGTCTTCCAGCGTGGCCTGGTATACCCGGTTTTCGTACGACGACAGGGCCATGAGGCGGCCATCGCCATACAGGCCCACGCTGGCCAGTGCGTCCAGCACCTGGTCGGGGGTGAGGCGGGCGTAGGGGTGTTGGTCGCTGGCAGCGTTGGCGGCGGTATCGGGGGGCAATGGGGTCATGCCCCATTGTCGCTGCCCGCCCTGCCTTCAGTTGCGCGGGGCCGTCAGCCCGGCAACAGCGTCGCGATATGCCCCGCGCGCGGATCACCGCTGCCCGCCAGCATGCTGGCGAACAGCGCCTGTGTGGCCTGGGGCCCCGCATAGTGTTGCACCACCAGCCAGGGCTGCGGCCCCGAAGAAACGGCGGCGCTGAACTGGTTCCAGGCCGCCACCAGGCGGTCGTTCAGGCCCTGTGCACCCCAGTCGGCGTGGCGCTTCTTGACCTGGGCAGGCGCAAAGAACATCACCGGGCGCGGGCCGGGTAACTGGCCTGCGCCGCCCAGGTCTTGCACATGGCTGGCGCCCACCGAGCAGCTGTAGGCCAGGCCCGTGAAGTGGGCGTGGATGCGCTGGCGCAGGCCCACGCTGCCTGCAAAATCGATGTAGACGCTGGGCGTGGCGCCGTCGATCTGGTCCAGTGCGTCGTAGGTGACCACGCGGCTGTAGCAGCCCAGGCTTTCGCAAAACGCCACATTGCCGGGCGAGGTGAGGCCGATGACCTCTATGCCTTCGCGTTGCGCGAGCTGGAAGGCCGTGCCGTAGGCGGTTTTGCTCGATGCGCTGGACAGCAGCATGCGCCGGGCGCCAAAGAACTGCTGGTCGGCCAGAAAGTCGTCGATGAGCCATGAGGTGATGAACAGCGGCCGCAGCAGCGCCTGCACGTCCTCGTTGTCGGCGCGGTACAGCCCGTCGGTGCTGGTGCGCAGGTAGTGGTTGTAGACCGCATGCAGGCCCGCGCGGTGGGCCGCGCCGTCACTGAAGCCCGTGGGGTTGACGCGCTGGGGCGACAGCACGGCCTGGCTGGCCATGGGCCAGTAGCCATACAGCCGCTCGCCCACCGCCACGGCCGGGTGCAGCGACTGGACCACGGTGCCAAAGCCCCACACGGGCACGATGCCCCAGCCGGCCTCGCCGGTGGGGAAGAACTGCCAGTAGTTCAGCATGTCGCCCAGCGCGGCATAGGTGATGTTGTTGGCTGTGAGGGCAAAGGACTCGACCCGCACGCGGACCTGGCCGTCGGCCAGCGGGGTGTCGTCGGTGGTCAACAGGCGGGTGGTGGCCAACTGGTCCTGGCGTACGAGAAGGGTGGTGGTGCTCATGCCGCCACGCTAAACCAAAGCGGGCTCGTGCTCAAGCAGGGCGCGCCACCTGAGCGACAGGCGCGTTGCGTGCCGGAGTGCTCAGTCGGCCGTGGGCTGGGCCAGTTGCTCGAACGGCAGCGCCTGCTTGACCAGGATGACGGTGCAGGGCGCATCGCGTGCCACGCGCATGGGCACCGTGGCAAAAAAGCGCTGTGTCTGCAGCCCGTGCGTGGCGGCGCCGACGATCATCATGCTCACGTGGTTGCTGGCCGCATAGCGCACCAGCGCGTGGGCCACGTCGCCCGATTCGAGCACGTGGTAGCTCACGGCATGTCCGGTCAGGTCCAACCCCTGGGCCCACTGGCGCAGGCGGGCCATGTGCTGGCGGTGCAGCGTGGTTTCGCTGCGCTCGCTGTCGCTGGTGCTGCTGGCGCCGGGCGACACCACCGTCACGCAGGCCAGCCGCGCGCCGGGGCGGATGCCCAGTGAGCGCGCCACCGCCTGGCGCAGCGAATACAGCGTGGCGTCCGTCACGTCGGCATGGGGCACGGCGACCATGAGGATGGGCGTGTCTTCGATCTGCGCCGATGGCAGCGGGCTGGGGGTGTAGTGCATGCCCGCTGCACGCAGCCAGCGCTTGAAGTGTGTGCGCAGCGGGGTGCGCTCGGTGCGCTCGCCGCGTTCGGTGATAGGCACCTGCTCGGGGTGGGACAGGTCAAATGCCAAGTGGGCGGCTGAGGGGTAGCGGTGGGAGGCCTCGGCCTCCAGGCAGCGCAGGATGACCTCTTGCAGCCAAGGCGGGATGTCCGCCCGGTGTTTGCGCGGCGGCGCGGGTGTCATCCACAGGCGCTGGCGCATGCCGCCGCTGGTGGTGGGCGCGCCAAACGGCAGCTCGCCCGTGGCCAGTTCGTACAGCATCACGCCGATGGCAAAGATGTCGCTGCGCGGATCGCCGCGCACTCCCACCACCTGCTCGGGCGCGATCCACGCGGGCGAGCCCACGGCCTGGCGCATCTCCTCGGCCAGCAGGTCGGGGTAGTGGGCGTGGCACGAGAGGCCAAAGTCCAGCAACACGGCTGTGCCGTCGGCCTTGATGAGCACGTTGGCGGGTTTGAGGTCCAGGTGGCACACGTTCTGTTGGTGCAGGCTGTGCGCGGCGTGGGCCGTGGCCGCGCCCAGGCGGGCGATGGCGTCGATGTCGCAGCGCTCGGGCGCGTCCAGCCAATGCTGCAGCGTCTGGCCGGGGATGTATTCCATGACCAAGTAGGGCAGGCGCACCAGGTCGCCTGCCGCCACAAAACGCGGCACATGCGGGCCGCTGAGCACGGGCAGGATCTGCAGCTCGACCTCGAAGCTCACGATGTTCTCGGCCCCGTCGCCCGCCGTCATGCGCGGGATCTTCATCGCCATGGCAAAGCCGGGGCTGCGGTCTGCCTGCGCGTATTCCACGGCGTAGATGTGCGCCATGCCGCCCGCGTGGATGCAGTCCACCACGCGAAAACCGTCGATCTCGGTGCCGGGTTCGAGCAGTTTCATTGACCATGCTCCAGCCTGTCGGCATAAAACCCGGGCAGGCCCGCCGCGCGGATGGCGGCGGCGGCGGCCAGGTGGTCATACGGCACGCGGTAGAAGGTGATCTGCCGAGCCTGGTCATCGAACAGGGCGTACATGGCGCGCGCGTCGCCGTCGCGCGGCTGGCCCACCGAGCCCACGATGCCCAGCCATTGGCGGTGCGGCGGCACGGGCACGGGCACGCCGGGCTCGGGCGCAAAGCGCATGAGCTTGGCGGTGGGGGTGAGGAAGTACAGCACCTGCTCATGCACATGGCCGCAGAACACGTAGCGGATGGCGGGGTCGATGCCCTGGGCCGCCGTCATGCTGCGCTCGGCAGAGTTGGAGTCTTCGACATAGCGCCATTGCGCAGGCATATCGGCGCTGGCGTGGACCAGCAGCGCGCTGCTGCCCAGCCGTGCGGTGAGCGGCAGCGATTGCAAAAAGGCGATGTGGCTGTTGCCGAGCTGGTCGTGTGTCCACTGCGCGCCCAGCTCGCTGCGGTTGCGCGGGTTGGCGGGGGGGGCCAGGGCCATGGCGTCGTGGTTGCCCAGCACGCACAGGGCACCTTGCTGGGCCAGGTCCCGCACCTGCTCCACCACCGCCACGGGCTCGCCGCCGTAGCCCACCAGGTCGCCCAGCAGCGCGAACTGCTCGGCGCCCTGGGCGCGGGCGTGTTGCAGGCAGGCGGTGAGGGCCTGGCGGTTGGCGTGGATGTCGGACAGCAGGGCTATTTTCATGGGGTTGTCTCCAGCCCCATCATCGCTCGTGTCGCTGAATGCCAGCTTGCAGGCAGCAGCATCCGCACGCATTCAAAGCAAAATAGCTGCCAGCGCTTGTGGGTAAAGCGCTGGCAGCTATGGTTTTGATAGTTCAGAGGCTGCGCTGTGCGGCGGGCTTTTTGTCCAGCGCCAGCACCAGGCCCAGCGCAATGATCGCGGGCAGCGCCTGGCTGAAGAAGATCTTGGGCGCAGCGGTGGCGGCACCAAACACCCCGGCCACGATCACGCAGGTCAGGAAGAAGATCTTGAACACCCGGTTGCCTGTGAACAGCCCCCAGAACAGGCCGGCCGCCAGAAAACCGTTGTACAGCCCCTGGTTGGCCGCCAGCGTGGTGGTGGCGTCCGCAAACTCCTGGGTCAGGTTGAACGTCTTCATCCCCAGCGGCTTGTTCCAAAAGAACATTTCGAGCACGAGGATGTACGCATGCTCGATGGCCACCAGGGCCACCGCGATGCGGGGAAGCAACTGGCGGCCCATGGCTTACACCAGCGTGATGGTCACGTCGATGTTGCCGCGCGTGGCGTTGGAGTAGGGGCAGACCTGGTGGGCTGCGTCCACCAGCTTCTGCGCCGTTTCCTTGTCCAGGCCGGGCAGGCTGATGTTCAGGCGCGCGGCGATGCCGTAGGCGTTCGGGATGGGCCCCAGGTCCACTTCGGCGTCGATGGACACGTCTTGTGGCACGGGGATGCCGATCTTGCCGCCCACAGCCTTCATGGCGCCGATAAAGCAGGCTGCGTAGCCGGAGGCAAACAGCTGCTCGGGGTTGGTGCCGGTGCCGGAGGTGCCGGGCGAGGACAGCTTGACTTCCAGGCGGCCGTCATCGGTCTTGGCGGCGCCATCGCGGCCACCGGTCACGTGCGACTTGGCGGTGTACAGGACTTTTTCGAGTGTGGTCATGGTGTCTTCCTTGCGGTTGTTGCCCACTGGCGGGCGGTGGAGGGAATCGGTTTTTGTGTTGTCTGCAGGCCGTCAGCGTTGCTGGCTGAGCCGGTCCCGCAGCTGCTTGAGTTCGGTGGTCAGGGCCGTCAGTTCGGCTATCGAGCACTGGCTGCTTTGCAGCACACATTGCGGGATGGCCTCGGCCTGGGTGCGCAGTGTGCGGCCCTCAGCGGTGAGGGTGATGCGCACACGGCGCTCGTCCTGCACATCGCGCAGCCGGGCAATGTGGCCCTGCACCTCCAGGCGCTTGAGCAGCGGCGTGAGCGTGCCGGAGTCGAGGAACAGGCGCTCGCCCAGCTCGGACACCGTGACGCCGTCCTGCTCCCACAACACCAGCATCACGAGGTACTGCGGGTAGGTCAGGCCGATGCGGTCGAGCAGCGGCTTGTACAGCTTGGTCATCGCCAGCGATGCGGAATACAGCGCGAAGCAGACCTGGTTGTCCAGCCGCAGGGCGGCGGGGCTGGGGGTGTGGGGCGTGCTGTGGCTGGGCATGGGGTGAATTGTGGATGTAAATTAAATTGTGTGCAATTGAATTGTGAAAAACTTTGTTAATGCGTGGGATTGGAGCGATGGGCGGGCAGTGCTGCGCCATCGGTGCTACACGGGGGCGCAGCGCAAGCGTGCTCGGAAGGACGCCGCTCCTGCTGCTTGGTAGGTTTGCTATAGATATATGAGCTGCTGGCGCATATGGGGCATGCGCTAGCGGCTGTTTTTGCTCAAAATGCGGTGGCAATGACTGCCACGTCCTCACCGCCCGCTGAACTGTGCGGGCCGGCGCTCGACAAACGCGCGCACGCCTTCGGCCGCGTCCTCGCTGTTGGCCAGCGCTTTCTGCACCGGGATGAAGTCCGCCACCGCCGCCGCCTGGCCCTGCTCGATGGCCTTGAGCACATTCAGGCGCGTGGCGACCACCGCGCGCGGCGCCTGGGCGGCAATGCGCTGGGCAATGGCCAGGGCTTCGTCCAGTTCCTGGCCCGCAGGCACCACTTTTTGCACAAAGTTCAGCCGGTACGCCTCGGCGCTGCCGAACTCGTCGGCCGTCAGCAGGTGCAGCAGCGCATTGCCCGTGCCCGCGCGCTCGGCCATGCGCAGCGTGGCGCCGCCGGTGGCCATGATGCCGCGCTGTACCTCCATCTGCGAAAAGCGGCAGTTGTCGGCCGCCACCACGATGTCGGCACCCAGCATCAGTTCGATGCCCACGGTAAAGCAAATGCCCTTCACCGCTACCACCATCGGCTTGGTGCGGCGGCGGTAGCCAGGCAGGCCGTAGTCATGTGGCTCCACCAGGCCTTCGGGGACGGCCTTCTCGCCGCGCTGCATGTAGGCACTCACTGCAGGCAGGTCCAGCCCGGCCGTGAAATGGTCACCCATGGCGTGCAGCACGCCCGCGCGCAGGTCGGGGTCGTCATCAAGGCGGGTGTAGGCCTCGGCCAACTGGCGGAACATGGGGGGCGTCCAGCCGTTGCGCTTGGCCGGGCGGTTGATGCCGATCAGCAGCACGTGGCCGAGCACCAGGGTGTCAATGCAGCCCTCGGGCGGGGGCGTGTTGGACGTGAAGGTGGGCATGGTGTTGTGTCTCCTTGCCCATGATTGAAAACGTATTCAGTCGTGCACTCCGTCTCAAGCGGGACAGCACATGCGCGCAGGTCTTCCATGCGTCGGCGGCCTCAACCACCGACGCAGCGCCCTGCCAGTGCCCCCGCGCAAGGGCCGCCCCGCCGCGCTGGGGGCGTCCCCTCGGGGGGAAGGCGCGAAGCGCCTCAGGGGGGTCAATAGCTATACACGCCCTGGCCCGTCTTGCGGCCCAGGCGGCCTGCGGCCACCATTTCTTTCAGCAGCGGGCAGGGGCGGTACTTGCTGTCGCCAAACTCGGTCAGGTACACGTCCATCACGGCCAGGCACACATCCAGGCCGATCATGTCGGCCAGTGCCAGCGGGCCAATGGGCTGGTTGCAGCCCAGCTTCATGCCGGCGTCGATGTCCTCGGGTGTGGCCAGGCCTTCGGCCAGCACGAAGAAGGCCTCGTTGATCATGGGCACCAGGATGCGGTTGACCACAAAGCCGGGCGCGTTCTTCACGGTGATGGGGCTCTTGCCCAGCGCCTCGGCCAGGGCCTTCACGGCGTCGTGTGTGGCGTCGCTGGTCTGCAGGCCGCGGATGATCTCCACCAGCGCCATCATGGGCACGGGGTTGAAGAAGTGCATGCCGATAAAGCGGTCGGCGCGGCTGGTGGCGGCGGCCAGCTTGGTGATGGAGATGGACGAGGTGTTCGATGCGATCAGCACCTCGGGTGCCACCAGCGCATCCACCTGCTTCAAGATCTTGAGCTTGAGTTCGTAGTTTTCGGTGGCGGCCTCGATCACGAGCTGCGCGGCCTTCAGGTCGTCGTAGCTGGTGGAGGTCTTGATGCGCGCCAAGGCGGCGTCCTTGTCGGCGGCGCTGATCTTTTCCTTCTTGATCAGGCGGTCCAGGCTGCCAGCCACGGTGGCCAGGCCTTTTTGCACTGCAGCATCCGAGATATCGACCATCACCACGTTGATGCCCGACACCGCGCACGCCTGCGCAATGCCGTTGCCCATGGTGCCTGCGCCGATGATGCCTACGGTCTGAATCGTCATATAGAGAGCCCTCTTCAAAGTGAAACGAATGGGCAAGATGGTAAAGCGAATCGCACGACCGTTCGGTTATCGTGGCCCAGCGCGGCTCACAAGACTCTTCGGGCGCCATTGCTGCGCCCTGTCTTACGACCCGTACGACCTGCGGCATTGCGCCGGGCCAGAACCGCCTGGCTCAGTTGTGTGAGCCGCTCTCTTTACTCGACATAACCAACCCGCCACACAGCATGGCGGAGGAGACAGGACAACATGTTCGACTACATCGTCATTGGTGGCGGCTCTGCAGGCTCCGTACTGGCTGGCCGCCTGTCCGAAGACCCCGCAGTGCGCGTCTGCCTGCTGGAGGCGGGGCCCGCAGACAAAAGCGTGCTCATCCACTGCCCCGCAGGGCTGGCCGTGATGGCCAAGTTCGAGCTGAACGGCTGGGGCTTCAACACCACACCGCAGGCTGCGCTCAACCATCGGTGCGGCTACCAGCCACGCGGCAAGGTGCTGGGGGGCTCCAGCTCGATCAACGCCATGGTCTACATCCGGGGCCAACATACCGACTATGACCACTGGGCCGCGCAGGGCAACCCGGGCTGGGGTTGGGAGGATGTGAAACCCTACTTTCTGCGTGCCGAGCACAACGAGCGCGGCGCCGATGCCTGGCACGGCCAGGGGGGCCCCTTCAACGTGGCGGACCTGCGCTCGCCCAATCGCTTCAGCCAATACTTCACTGACGCGGGTGTGCAAGCCGGGCATCCGTACAACGCCGACTTCAATGGCGCCACCCAAGAGGGTGTAGGCCCTTACCAGGTCACGCACAAGAACGGCGAGCGGCACAGCGCTGCCAAGGGCTACCTCACGCCACATCTTGCGCGACCCAACCTGCAGGTCATCACCGGTGCGCATGCCACGCGCATCCTGTTCGACGGCAAGCGTGCCGTAGGCGTGGAATACCGCCAAGGCGGCACGCTGCATCAGGTGAAGGCCCGCCGCGAGGTGCTGCTGAGCGCGGGCGCGCTGCTGTCGCCGCAGCTGCTGATGTTGTCGGGCGTGGGGCCGGGTTCGCAGCTGCAGCAACACGGCATCCCGGTGCTGCACGACCTGCCGGGGGTGGGCGCGCATCTGCACGATCACCCTGATGTGGTGCAGGTGCTGGATGCGCCCGAACTCAAGGACCTGTTCGGCTTGTCGCTTTCGGGCATGGCGCAGACACTGCGCGGCATGGCCGAATGGCGCAAGCACCGCACCGGCATGTTGACCACCAACTTCGCCGAGGCGGGGGGCTTCATCAAGAGCGACCCGTCCGAGCCCGCGCCCGACCTGCAACTGCACTTTGTGATTGGCAAGCTGGTGGACCACGGGCGCAAGACCGTGTTTGGCCACGGCTACTCGGCCCACGTGTGCCTGCTGCAGCCCAAGAGCCGGGGGGCGGTCACGCTGGCAAGCCGTGACCCGATGGCCCTGCCGCTGGTAGATCCGAACTTCCTCTCGGACCCGGACGACATGGCTCGCATGGTGCGTGGCTTTCAGCGCACGCGCGAGATTCTGGCGCAGCCCGCGCTGGCGAAGTTCGGCGCCAAAGAGCTGGCAGTCTCGGCCAACGCGCGCACGGATGCCGAGATCGAGCAGTTCATTCGCCAGTACGCCGACACCATCTACCACCCCGTGGGCAGTTGCCGTATGGGCCCTGGGCCTCTGGATGTGGTGGACGCCCAGCTGCGTGTGCACGGCCTGTCGGGCCTGCGCGTGGTGGACGCATCGATCATGCCGCGCATCGTGAGCGGCAACACCAACGCGCCCACGGTGATGATTGCGGAAAAAGCGGTGGACTTGCTGCGCACAGCCGCGTGAACGATTTCACGTTTAGCGCGCAGAACGTGATTTTTAAGGTTTTTGAAGGGTCTGTTTAAGGAGTTTTTAACAGGCAAAAACGTGGCGCGTTTCTAGACTTCTTGGCATGGAAACGGGTGCATGGTGCACCCGGCCCGGCGCTATCAAAAAGGCGCTGAAAGAGCCCACCGAGGCCACGAAAGAACGTGATGAAGATTGATGCCCGCGAAATTGCCGTATTGACCCAAGCCCAACCCACAGCCCCCCGCATGGACATGTACGCCAGCATCCACAAGGCACTGCGCGCCTTCATGGCCGACACGCTGCTGGGCCTCGGCCGCATGGATGTAGAGGAAGACCTGGAGTTTGCCCAGACCTGCGACCGTGTGATGCAGCTGCTGGACCTGTGCCGCGCGCACCTGCACCACGAGAACCAGTTTGTGCACGCCGCCATGGAGGCGCGCCAGCCTGGCTCCAGCCAGTCCATTGCGGGCGAACATGTCGAGCACGAACAGGCCATCACGGCCTTGGCAGACGGCGTGAACCACCTGATGGCCTGCGCCAAGCCCGCACGCCCGGCCGCCACCTTGGCCCTGTACCGCCAGCTGGCCTTGTTCGTGGCACACAACTTCGAGCACATGCACGAGGAAGAGACCGCGCACAACCGCGTGCTCTGGCAGTGCTACACCGACGCGGAACTGGCGGGCGTGCACGACGCGCTGGTGGCCTCGATCCCGCCGCACGAAATGATGGTGGTGGCCCGCTGGATGGTGCCCTACATGTCACCCGCAGAGCGCACGGCCATGCTGTCGGACATGAAGCAACATGCGCCTGCCCCTGTGCTGGCAGCGGTGCTGGCGCAAGTGCAGCCGCACCTCACGCAGCCCGAGTGGACCAAGCTCATGCGCAGCCTGGGCCTGCCGGTGGTGCCAGGCCTGGTGCAATAAGAAGGTGTGAACGAACCCGCCATGCCCGCTCATCCCGCCAAAACACACCCGTTCGTCGTTACAAATGCTCGCCATAGCCCGAGCTATGGCTGCGCTTTGTGTCTCGATCGGGCGCGTTTTGACGGCCTGCTCGGGCACGCCGGATTCATTCACACCTTCTGAGGCGTCAGGCGTCTTCCAGCACCACGGGGCGCAGCACGCACAGCCGAAAGCGCCCGCGCCCCGTCTTTTCGATGTGGATGTGTGGGCAGTTCTCCTGCAGGCGGCGGTGCAACAAAAGCAGGCGGGCCTCCAGGTTGTCGGCCACATCGGGTAGGCGCAGGGCGGGGTCCAGCCGCAGTTCGCGGTTGGTGAAGTCCACGCGCCCGGTGTGCTGGTGGTCGCGCAGCAGCTTCCACACGATGGCGCCCGCCACGCCCTTGATCAGGTAGTCGTCGTTGATGAACACGCTGTCGTTGGCCGCAAAGTGGCGCACCCGCAGCGCGCTGCCGCTCACCGGTGGTGCCGCCGTGGGGGCGGGCAGGGGCTCGGTCACATCGGGCGCCGCCTGCAGCAGGTCGATGGCGGCGGCCAGCTGGCCTGCAATGGCCACCAGCAGGTCTTCATCCTCGAAGCCAAAGCGCATGTCCTCGGGGCTCTCGGCAAACAGCACGCCCAGCAGGCGCCCGGCCGACAGCAGGGGCACCGCCACCTGGCTGTGGGGCTCAGGCAGGCCGGGGTAGGGGATGTCCAGCCCGCGCAGCGGGGGCGCATCCGGTGCGGCATGCGCGTCCATGCTCTCGCGGATGGCATGGCTGTACAGCGCAGCGTGCGTCATGTGGCTGATGCGCACCGGCGTGCGCTCGCGCGCAGCCATACCGATCACGCCCTGTCCCAGCCGGATTTCTGAACCCACGCCCGACGTGGCATAGCCGCAGCTGGCCACCGTGTAGAGCTGCTGGGCGCTGGCGTCCAGCATCAGCACCATGGCGTGCTGGATGCCCAGCTTGTCCTGCAGGCCCTGCAGCGCGCCTTGCAGCAATTCGTCCAGCCCCGAGCAGCGCGCGATGCCTTCGCTGCACAAGCGCAGCGTGTGCAGCAGCCCGGAGCGTGGTGCCGGTGCCGGCAGGCCTTCACCCGCCACCGATTCGATGTGCTCCACGGCGTAGATGTCGGCCCCCTTGAGTTCAAACACCTCGGCCATGCCCGCATGCGACGCAATGCCCGCCAACTGCGCGCGCATGCTCTCGAACACCGGGCCGCTGTCCTCGGTGTGTTCGTACAGCAGGTGCAGCCGGTAGAAATGGGCGGTGAGCGGGTCTAGCACCAGCACCGACGCACGTGGGTTGCGCAGGATGTTCTGGCGGGTCTTGTTGAAGAACTGGAACGACAGCGCCACACGCGCTGCATCCACATAGACCACCTGCGAGATGTAGGCCACGTTGGGTGTGCCGTCAGGGTCGCAGGTGGCCATGATGGCGGGAATTGCGCCCTCCAGGCAGGGGCGGATACTGTGCAGGGAAGGCGCTGCAGTGCTCATGGCAGTGAAACGGTTGGCGTGGGTGGTGCACACAACTCCGCGCCTGCGCGTGGCCCCGGCGTCTGGTCGAACGCGCTGGTGGGGGTGAAGGTCACCGCCACCACATCCTGCAGCGGCGCCGCCAGCATGGCGCCCACATACTGCGGGCCATAGCCGACCCGGCCCACCTCCTGCACCATGGACTGCAGGTAGGCCTGCAACACCGGCAGGTCGCCATCAGTGGCAGGGCGCTGCGTGGCCCGGCGGGCCTTGACCTGCAGCGTCTGGTGGGTGGACGGCACGCTGAACACCACGGCAATCTCTCCGGTGTGCGCAATGTCTTGCAGCAACTGCCCGGACTGGCTGCGCCGCAGGTACACGGTGACTTCTTGCCCATCGGCGCTGATGTGGCTGCCCACGGCCCGCATGATGCTCGGGCGCAGGTCTGCGTCGCGCGACGCGACGATGGCCGACACGCCCTTGGCCACCATGGCGATGTGGTCTGGGTCCAGCACCACGGTCATGCCTTGAAGCGCTTGCGGGTCAGCGCCAGCGCCACCCAGAACGCCACCGCCGTGGTCACCACCAGCACCAGGCCATGGCGCCATGGGTGGGCGGGCCACTGGTCCATGAACAGCGGTCGCACCAGCTCGACGGCGTTGGTCAACGGCAGCCAGTCGGAGATGGCGCGCACGATGGGCGGCAGTTGCTCGCGTGGAAAGAACACCCCCGAGAGAAACATCATGGGCGTGAGCACCAGCGTGAAGTAGTAGGTGAAGAAGTCATACCCCTTGGCCAGCGCATTGAAGATGAGTGCGATGCTGGAGAACATCACCCCCACAAACAGCAGCACCGGCCAAGCCACCAGCAGCTTGGGACTGTGGCTGATGCCTAGCGCCAGCATCACGCCCAGGATGGCGGTGACGGTGAAGAGGGCCTTGAACGCCGCCCACAGCATTTCGGCCAGCACCACATCGTCCAGGCTGATGGGGGCATTCATGATGCCGTCCCAGGTCTTTTGCACATGCATGCGCGAGAAGGCGGAGTACAGCGCCTCAAAGCTCGCTGCGTTCATGGCGCTCATGCAGATGGACCCGCTGGCCAGGAACAGGATGTAGGGCACCCTGGTATCGCCCGCCGCGCCGCCCACATTCACCTGCCCCACCAGGGCCCCCATGCCGTAGCCAAAGGCCACCAGCCACATCAGCGGCTCGGCAATGTTGCCCACCAGGCTGGGGATGGCCAGCTTGCGCCAGACCAGCAGGTTGCGCATGAACACGGGCCACCAACGCACGGACAGGCTGGGAAGGCGCCATACCGACGGCGGCGGCGGGGCCACGGCGGCCACGGAGGGCGGGGTAACGGTTTGCATCCGCTTATTGTGCGATGTTGGCGGGCGGGCGCACAGCCCTTGATGCGCAGTTGACCGTCACCTGGGCACGGCCATTGCTTGGGTGCCCCTATGCCCACCCATGTCCTGAACCTGCCTGCCGGTGCCAGTGCCCTCTGGCAGAACCGCCTGGGGTTGCTGCTGGAGTCCACGGGCGAGGGGGTGTTCGGCATCGACCTGGCGGGCAACTGCGTGTTTATCAACCGGGCGGGCGCGCAGATGCTGGGTTTTGCAGCCGAGGAGGTGATGGGGCGCAACATGCACGCGCTCACCCACCACAGCCACCCCGACGGCAGCCCCTATGCCGACAGTGACTGCCCCATCTTCAACGCGTTCCGCCAGGGCCTGCCCTGCCGGGTAGACACCGAGGTGTTCTGGCGCCGCGATGGTTCGGCGTTTGCCGTGGAGTATTCGAGCCACCCCATCCTGGAAGGCGACCAGGTGCAGGGCGCCGTGATTGCTTTTGTCGACATCACCAGCCGCAAGCGTGCCGCCGATGAGCTGCAGCGCGCGCACGATGAACTGGCCCGCGCCAATGACGAGCTGGAGCGCCGCGTGGCCGCCCGCACGCACGAGCTGTCGCAGGCGCTGGCGCAGCTGCGGGAGCTGTCGGCCTATTCAGAGCAGGTGCGCGAGGACGAGCGCACGCGCATCGCCCGCGAAGTGCACGACGAGCTGGGTAGCCTGCTGGTGGCGCTGAAGATGGATGTGAACTGGCTGCACAAGCGCCTGGGCGAGCAGGGCGAGCGCACGCCCGAGGCCGCGGGCGACATGCGCACCCAGATGCGCTGCAAATGCCAGAACATGAGCCGCCTGATCGAAAACGCGGTAGACAACGTGGGCCGCATCATCACCGACCTGCGCCCCAGCATCCTGGACCACCAGGGTCTGTGGGCGGCGCTGGAGTGGCAGGCACAGGAGTTCGTGCAGTCGGCCGAGCTGGAGCTTGCGTGGCAGATGGAGGTGCCCGCCACCCTGCACCTGCCAGAGCCTGCGGCCATCGCCGTGTTCCGCATCTTCCAGGAGATGCTGAGCAATGTGGGCCGCCACGCGCAGGCCAGCGCCATCGACATTGCCATCGATGTGCACGACGAGATGCTGCAACTGCGTGTGCGCGACAACGGCGTGGGCGCCACGCGCCAGGCCCTGGAGGCGCCCACCGCCTATGGCGTGATGGGCATGCGCGAGCGGGCGCGGCAGCTTGGGGGCCGGTTGAGCATCACCAGCGAGCCGGGGCAGGGCTCGTGCCTGCAATTGCTGATTCCTCTGGAGCTGTCATGAATTCCGTGGTTCGGGTATTGATCGGTGATGACCACCGCATCGTGCGGGAGGGGCTCAAGCAGGTGCTGGGCGATCCGGCCAATGGCATGCCCGAGATCACCGTGGTGGCCGAGGCCACGCAGGGCAGCGAGGTGCTGGAGCTGGTCGCTGCCCTGCAAGGCCCCCCGGGAACACCGGGGCTGGACCTGGTGCTGCTGGACATCGCCATGCCGGGCATGGATGGCCTCGAAGTGCTGCAGGCGCTGCGCAAGGCATGGCCTGCGCTGCCGGTGCTGATGCTCAGCACCTACCCCGAGCGGCAATACGCGGTGCGCTGCATCCAGATGGGCGCGGCGGGCTACCTGCACAAAAGCGCCGACCCCGACGACATGGTGGCCGCCGTGCGCAAGGTGGCTGCGGGCGGGCGCTATCTGACCGAAGCCACGGCATTGGCGCTGGCGGGGGCTGTGGAGCGCACCGGGGTGGTGCGCACTGCCCAGCAGGGAACGCCCGCTGGGGTGGACGCGCTCTCCTATCGGGAGCACCAGGTATTTCGCCTGCTCACCGCCGGGCAGAGCGTGAGCGAAATTGGTGCGCAGCTCAAGCTCGCTCCCAACACGGTGAGCACCTACCGCGCTCGCATCCTCGAAAAGACCGGCGCGCGCAACGATGTGGAGCTGGCGCTGCTGGCGCGCGGAACGCCTGCAGAGTGATTTGAGGGTGTTGCTCGCCTGATTTGTAGTGCTGCCCCTACACGTTGTAGACACAACACCCGCGAATTCATGACAGCGGGCCGACACCGGCAAAAACTGGCCCGCGCTTTGCGTAATGCCTAGCACCAACTTCTTCGAGGTGTGCCATGTCCGAATTCTTCTCGCCCTACGATGCCGACCGCCCGTTGATGCTGAAATGCAGCTGTGGCCGCGACCACACGGTGGCCGACCACCACGCCGAGGTGTCGGCCGATGCCGCCGCAGCCACTCTGCGCCAGCGCAGCGAGACCCGTGAGTTCGAGCTCTACAGCAACGAGTTCATCGAGGCCACGCTGGTCAAGGCGCTGTTTCCGCAAGACGCGGTGCGCCGCCGCTTCATCAAGGCGGTGGGCAAGGGCACGGCCATGGCAGCCATTGCCAGCGTGCTGCCCGTGGCCAGCATGCAGGCCATGGCGCAAGAGAAACAAGGCGCGCTAGAGAAGACCAATCTCAAGATCGGCTTCATCCCGATCACCTGCGCCACGCCGCTGATCATGGCGCACCCGCTGGGCTTCTACAGCAAGCAGGGCCTGAACGTGGAGGTGACCAAGACGGCGGGCTGGGCGCTGATCCGCGACAAGATGATCAACAAGGAGTACGACGCCACACACTTCCTGTCGCCCATGCCGCTGGCGATCTCGATGGGCCTGGGCTCGAACGCCACGCCCATGAACGTGGCCACCATTCAGAACGTGAACGGCCAGGCCATCACGCTCGCCCTGAAGCACAAGGACAACCGCGACCCCAAGAACTGGAAGGGCTTCAAGTTCGCGATTCCCTTCGAGTACAGCATGCACAACTTCCTGCTGCGCTACTACCTGGCCGAGGCGGGGCTGAACCCCGACACTGACGTGCAACTGCGCGTGGTGCCACCGGCCGAGATGGTGGCCAACCTGCGCGCGGGCAATATCGACGGCTTTCTCGGCCCCGATCCGTTCAACCAGCGCGCCGTGTTCGAGGAGGTCGGCTTCATCCACCTGCTGACCAAGGACCTGTGGAACGGCCACCCCTGCTGCGCCTTTGGCACCAGCACCGAGTTCATCCAGAAGAACCCCAACACCTTCGCCGCGCTGTACCGCGCCGTGCTCACCTCGGCTGCGATGGCGCGCGACCCCAAGAACCGCGAACTGATCGCCAAAGTGATCGCACCCCAGGCCTACCTGAACCAGCCCGAGGCGGTGCTCAACCAGGTGCTCACCGGCAAGTTTGCCGACGGCCTGGGCAAGATCCAGAATGTGCCCGACCGCGCGGACTTTGATCCCATGCCGTGGCAGAGCATGGCTGTGTGGATGCTCACGCAGATGCAGCGCTGGGGCTACATCAAGGGCGATGTGGACTACAAGCAGATCGCCGAAAAGGTGTTCCTCATCACCGATGCGAAAAAGCAGATGAAGGCACTGGACCAGAAGGTGCCCGAGGGCGCGTACCCCAAGTTCAAGATCATGGGGCGCGAATTCGATGCTGCCAAGGCGAGCGAGTACGCCAAGAGCTTCCCCATTCGGAAAGTCGCGTGATATGGGCACGACCAAGAACCTCAACCTGCGCGCGGGCCTGTTGTCCGTGCTCATCTTCCTGGCCCTGCTGGGCATCTGGTACATCGCCACGGCGTCGTCTGGTGCGGCCACCAGCACGGCGGGCATGACGGCGGAGCAGATCGAGTACGCCAAGATGATGGGCAAGGACCCGGGCGCCAGCGCCAAGGGCAGCGGCTTCCCCTCACTGGCAGAGATGGGCCGTACCGTGTGGGGGCACGTGTCCAACCCGTTTTATGACAACGGCCCCAACGACAAGGGCATCGCCATCCAGCTGGCGCATTCGCTGGGCCGTGTGGCGCTGGGCTTCGGCCTGGCCTGCCTGGTGGCGATACCGCTGGGCTTCATCATCGGCATGTCGCCGCTGCTGCGCCGTGCGTTCGACCCGTTCATTCAGGTGCTCAAGCCCATCAGCCCGCTGGCGTGGATGCCGCTCGCGCTCTACACCATCAAGGACTCGTCGATCTCGGGCATCTTCGTCATATTCATCTGCTCGGTCTGGCCCATGCTGGTCAACACGGCGTTTGGTGTGGCGTCGGTCAAGCGCGAGTGGCTCAACGTATCGGCCACGCTGCAGGTCAACCCGCTGCGCAAGGCCTTCCTGGTGATCTTGCCCGCCGCAGCGCCCACCATCCTCACGGGCATGCGCATCAGCATGGGCATCGCGTGGCTGGTGATCGTGGCTGCCGAGATGCTGGTGGGCGGCACGGGGATTGGCTACTTCGTGTGGAACGAGTGGAACAACCTGTCGCTCACCAACGTGATCTTTGCCATCCTGGTGATTGGCGTGGTGGGCATGTTGCTCGACCTGGTCTTCGGCCAGCTGCAGAAGGTGGTGACCTATGTGGAGTGATGTCGCCCAGCGCCCGGCTGTTCCAGCCCCTCTTGCCACTGATGCCACTGACGCCCCGCAACGAAAGGCCTCTGCCGTGACCCAAGGCTTCCTCCAGATCGACCGGCTGAGCAAAGCCTTTGTGCTCGCCAAGCCCGTGTTTGCTGATGTGTCGTTCACGCTCGACAAGGGCGAGTTCGTCTGCATCATCGGCCACTCGGGCTGCGGCAAGACCACCATCCTCAACGTGCTGGCGGGGCTGGACACCGCCACCTCGGGCACCGTCATCATGGACGGGCGCGAAGTGGCTGGCCCCAGTCTGGACCGGGGCGTGGTGTTCCAGAGCCACGCGCTCATGCCGTGGCTCACGGTGCGCCAGAACATCGCGTTTGCCGTGAAGTCGCGCTGGCCCGACTGGAAGAAGGCCCAGGTCGATGCGCATGTGGAGAAGTTCGTGGCGCTGGTGGGCCTGAGCCCTGCCATCGACAAAAAGCCTTCGCAACTCTCAGGCGGCATGAAACAGCGCGTGGGCATTGCGCGCGCGTTCTCCATCCAGCCCAAGATGTTGCTGCTGGATGAGCCCTTCGGCGCGCTCGATGCGCTCACGCGCGGCACCATCCAGGACGAGTTGATGGCCATCGTGCGCCAGACGCAGCAGACGGTGTTCATGATCACCCACGACGTGGACGAAGCCATCCTGCTGGCCGACCGCATCCTGCTCATGAGCAACGGCAATGAGACAGCCGACGGCTATCGCCCCGGCGGCATCGCCGAGGTGGTGGTGAACCCGCTGCCGCGCGAACGCACGCGCACTAGCCTGCACCACCTGGACGGCTACTACGCGCTGCGCAACCACATCGTGGACTTTCTCGTCACCCGAGCCAAAGCCCACTGATTTCCTGAATAGCCCAGCACTGTCGTGTTGCCCCTTGGGGGGCAGGGAGTGCTGCACCCTGAAGTTTCTGTTCCCTGTTCCAAAACCCATCCAACCGAAGGAGCCATCACCATGAACCGCAACGACGTTACCGAAAAGATCATCAGCACCAAGGTCGCCAAGGGCCTGCAATGGGAGGCCATTGCCAAGAAGGTCGGCCAGTCTAAGGAATGGACCACGGCCCTGTGCCTGGGCCAGATGACCGCCACAGCCGAACAGGCCAAGGTGCTGAGCAAGATCTTCGGCCTCACGGCCGAGGAGCAGAAGTGGCTGCAAGTGGTGCCTTACAAGGGCTCGCTGCCCACGCCCGTGCCCACCGACCCGCTGATCTACCGCTGGTACGAGGTGGTGAGCGTGTACGGAACCACCATCAAGGAGCTGATCCACGAGGAGTTTGGCGATGGCATCATGAGCGCCATCGACTTCAGCATGGACATCCAGCGCGAAGCCAATCCCAATGGCGACCGCGTGAATGTGGTCCTGTCCGGCAAGTTCCTGCCCTATAAGCAGTATTAACCCCCTGAGGCGCTTTGCGCCTTCCCCCTTTCTCTCAAATTGCTGCGCAATTTGGGAAGGGGGACACCGCCAGCGCGGCGGGACGGCCCTTGCGCGGCGGTCGCTGACATGGGCTGTGCGGGTGCGTCGGCCACGCGTCTCGCACAGTCCCGCCGTTCGAATGCAAGGTTTACCGGCAACACGCACGTCTGCTGGGGCCGGTCGGGCATGAGGCCTACGCCGCCTTCCAGAAGATGTAGTCGGCCTGGTACTTCACGATCTGGCGCTCGCCCTTGTTGGCCATGGTGCAGGCGGCCGCAGGGGCTACGCCGCCCTTCAAAGCCACGCGTTGGATGAAGGTGACGCCCGTCAGGGCGCCCGTGCCCATGGCGGGGTTGGCCTTGACCAACTGGTAGGGCAGGTTGCCCGTGCCCGAGGGCGCCACGGCGAGCTGTGTGGCGGTCAGCT
This sequence comes from Acidovorax benzenivorans, assembly GCF_028680575.1. Taxonomy (GTDB): domain Bacteria; phylum Pseudomonadota; class Gammaproteobacteria; order Burkholderiales; family Burkholderiaceae_C; genus Acidovorax; species Acidovorax benzenivorans. The sequence continues at coordinate 205,689 of NZ_JAPCKI010000002.1, forward strand.
TGGAGCCATCGTTGGATTCCCAGGTGGCGGGTGGTCCGTAATACGTGCCCACGGGCTTGCCGCTGCGGTCGTTCAGCGCGGCCTTGGGGCCCACAAACACCCATTCGGTCTGGCCGGGCATGTTGGTCTTGTCGCGGCATTCGTAGGTGATCTCGCCCACGCCCACGGTTTCCATGGCGACCTTGTTGCCTGCAGGCACCTTGATGGCGTCGGGCAGGCTGTCTTGCGAATACATGGATTGGGAGGGCGGCGACATCATCGAGCCGCAGGCGGTCAGCAACACAGCGGCGGCAACCGCGCCGGTCAAGGGGATCAGGCGGTGGATGGTGGACGGGGTGGTGGTCATGGCGTTTCTCTCTGTGTCGATGGGTTGAAAAGGCAGCAGCCACTTGCGTTGCTGCTATCTATGACTACTCACCAAAACGCCGGTTGGATTCAGCCGGGTGCAAAAATTTTTCGCGACCCGGCTTGGGGCGCTGAACCCCCTTTGTCAATGAAGCGTCAGCGGCCGGGTGGTGGTCTTCACCCGCACCACCGCAGCCCGGTGCTCGTAGGGGCTGGCCTTCTGGCCCAGTACGGCAGCCGCCAGGGTGCGCGCCTGCCGGGCAATCGGTTCGATGTACCGGCTGCATTGCCCGTCGATGCTGATGCAGTCGCCCAGCGCATGGATGCCGGGCACGCTGGTCTGCAGCGTGTCTGCACTCACCGCAATGCCGTGGGCCCAATCGAGCCCTGCACTCTGTGCCAGGCGGAGGGGTGGCAACAGGCCCGCGGCCACCACCACTTCGTCGGCCGCAAAACGTTGCCCGCTGGTGGTGGTGACGCGGTAGCGTGACCCCACGCGCTCTACCTGTTGCACCTGCAGACCGCCCGCAAAGCGGATGGACAGATCTTTCCAGGCGTCGAGCAGCTGCGGCCCCGCCTGCTGGTCGTGCCAGCGCGCCAGCGGTTCGGCGGCCGTGTCCAGCAGTGTGATGCGGTGCCCGCCCAGCGCCAGGTCGTTGGCCAGCTCACTGCCGATCAGACCCGCGCCGATGATGAGTACGTCCTTGGGTTGGTCGCTCAGGTGCTGGCGCAGGCGCTGGTAGGCGTCCAGGTGGTTGATGCGCCAGCACAGGCTGGCGGGCAAGCCCGGCGGCAAGGCAGCCTGCGCACCGTGGGCCAGTACCAGGTGGCCATAGCGCAGCGTGCCCCGGGTGGTGCGCAGCTGGCGCGTGTCGGCGCAGATGCGCACGGCGTGGGTGTGGGCCAGCAAGGTGACGCCCAGGCGCTGTGCTGCCGCGTTGCCGGTTTCGGACACCAGGGCCGATGGGGCCAGCTGGCGCGCCATGGCCACCGACAGCAAAGGCTTGTCGTACCGGTCGCCCGCGCAGGCCGTCACCAGGGTGATGGGCAGCGTGGCGCTGTGCTGGCGCAGGGTTTCGGCCAGTTGCCAGCCTGCGCGGCCTGCGCCGACGATGACCACGCCCGGCTCGCCACGCACGCGGATGGAGGCGGCTGGCGCTGCGCTGGCCTGCGCCCGCAATGCCTCGAGCGTGGGGGCTTCGTACAGCGAAAAATCGGCCTTGGTCACGCCGCACAGCGGGCACGCCCAGTCGTCGGGAATGTCCGCCAGCCGCGTGCCGGGCGGCAGGCCGCCGTCGGGGTCGCCGTCGGCCTCGTGGTAGATGTAGCCACAAGCGTTGCAGATGTAGCTCTGCCAGGGCGCCTGGGCCGCCGCGTCGGTAAACGCATCGCACAGCGCCTGCGAGGTGACGCTCAACGCAAACCCGGACACCGGCGGCGTGGTCGTGGCGGTGGTGATGGCAGACGTCATGCAGGCATCTCCTCGGTGCTGAGCCGGGCGATCTCCTTGCGCAGGTGCTTGATGGCGGGCGTGACGATGGCCACAAAGTGCGACTCGCGCACGCGCCGCTGCACGTCCGAGCTCATCAGGTAGCCGCGCGCACCCTGGTGCATCAGGGCGGACTGGGCGGCGCGCAGGCACAGCTCCGCGCCGTGGGCACGGGCGTCCAGCACGTCAATGAAGAAATCAGTGCTTGTGTCGAACGGGGTCTGGGCCAGTTGCATGACGCGTGCGGTCAGTGCATCCAGCTCGGCCTGCAGCGCGTCGGGCCGGTCTTCCAGGAACTGGTTGACATGGCCCAGTTGAGCCTCCACCGCCCACATCGAGTCGATGGCGCCCTGGGTGATGCCCACCGCCATGCCACATTGCAGCATCACAAACGCAGCGCGGATGCGGGCGATGAAAGGCCGGGTAGGGTCGGCCATGGTGTCGGCCGTGCCGATGAAATGGTCCTTGAGCCGCAGCGCATAGGTGCCCGTGCCCTCCATGGCGGAGAAGCTGGGGCATTCGCGCATCTCCACGCCCGGTGCGTCGCAGCGCAGCAGGAACATCACCTCGCGCTGGCTGGCCGCACCGTCGGCCTCCACCACCGCCGCAATCGCGCCGCAGTAGTGGTCGGGCCCCAGGTTGCTCACCCAGGGCAGGGTGCCGTTGACGAGGTAGCCGCCCTCCACCGGCGTGGCCTTGAGCAGCAGGCTTTCGATCTGCGCATAGCTCTTCATGGGGTTGGACAGCGCCGTGCCGCCCATGCCTGCGCCGCTGGCGTGGCGCTGCAGCACATCGCCCATCAGCGTGGGGTTGCCCGACTGCTGCAGGTACAGCCCACACACCGCCTGGCACCACATCATGAAGCCGGTGGCGCCGCACACGCGCGAGGCCTCAGCCATGGCGCGGATGGCCAGGCCGTAGTCGGCCGGGCCGGCGGTGCTGTCCAGGTGTGCACTCATCGCGCCCACGGCGGCCAGCTGCTGCAGCTCCGCGCAGGGGTAGTAGCCGGTGCGGTCAATCGCCTCCACCTGCGCGGCCAGCGGGCCCTGGGCAATCTCGCGCACGGCGGCCAGCAGCGCATCGCCCCGCAGGGCGCCGTCCAGGTGGAGTTGGGGAGGGAGGTCGGCGGGGTTCATGGGGCTCCTTGGGTGCGCGGGGCGGGGTCGATAGCGGTGGGCTTTTAGTCCGCCAGGCTGATCTCGAAAGGAATGGGGTTGCGCATGCTGTTCGCCACCGGCGAGTAGAAGTTGGCGTGCTGCACGATCTCGTCCAGTACCTCGCGCGGTGCATCGCCCTCCACCAGCACCTTCACGCGGATCGCCTGAAAGCCCATCTCCGGCGGCGTCTTCTGCAATGCGCCACCCGCACCCCAGGCGGCGGGGTTACCGATGTCGCCTTCCATGAAGACCTCGATCTTGCTGAGCTTGACCTGCTTCCAGGTGGCCACGGCCGTGATGCCCACGGCCAGGCAGCCGCCCAGGCCCGACAGCACGATCTCGCCGGGCGCAGGCGCCGTGTCCTGACCGAACAGGTGCAGGGGCTCGTCCACCACCACCGGCGCATGGTTGCCCACATAGCTCAGCGAGCGGTACTGCCCCTCCATCACCGTGTGGACCTTGTTGGTGCCCCGGCTGGCGGGGTTGTTGCGGCCCTTGTCGGCAAAGGCCATCAGCCCGTCGCGGTCGATGGGGCGCAGGTGCGTGTGCACGGTGGTGACGGGGGCAGAGGGTTCCAGCAGATCGGTGGACATGGTGTTCCTTGGAGAAAGAGAAGGGAATGCAAAAAAAGAAGGACAGGGTTCGCAGCGGGCCACGCCCGCTGCAACAACGCACGGGGCTCAGGCCGCCAGTGCCAGCGCAGGCTTTTTGGGGAACTTGACCAGCGGCAGCCCGCTTTCGATCGGCAACTTGTCGTCGCGCGACCATTCGTTCCACGAGCCGAAGTACATGCGCACATCGGCAAAGCCCGCCTGCTTGAGCGCCAGGAAGGTGTTGGACGCGCGTGCGCCCTTGAAGCAATACAGGTACACCGTGTCCGCAGGGCTGATACCCGCCGTGGCGCATTCGGCGCGCACTTCGTCGGGCGACTTGAAGACGGGGCCTTGGGGCGAGGGCTTCATGAAGCGGTACCACTCCAGCCACTTGGCACCCGGCAGGCGGCCCTTGCGCGGCGCAAAGTCTTTGCCGTACGGGCTGGAGCTGTCGCCAATCCACTCGTCCACGTCGCGCACGTCCAGCAGCACGGTGTCGGTGCCCAGGGCCTCGATCACGTCCTCTTTGGTCAGCATCACATCGGTGGTGGTTAATTGGGTGGGGAAGATGGCGGGCGTGGGCACCACGGCTTCGGTGGAGATGGGCAGCTCGGCGGCCTTCCAGGCCGAGTAGCCGCCATTGAGCACCTTGACCCTGGGATAGCCCAGCCAGGTCAGCAGGTAGTAGCCCCGGCAGGATTGGCCGTAGCCGCTGTTGAGCGCATCCTCATAGAACACGGCCGTCTCCGCGCCCGACAGGCCGATGGCGCCCAGGTGCGCGGCAAAGGTGTCTTTCAGCTCCTGCAGGCCTTGGGGCGTGGAGGTGGCGAGATAGGTGAAGGTCTCGCGCAGGTTCACCGCGCCGGGGATGTGCCCTAGGGCATAGGTGTCAGCGTCGCGGGTGTCGATCAGCACCACAGGCTCTGCGGCTTGCAGGGCTTGCAGGGCTTGCAGTTGGGTGGGCGAGATGAGGACGGCGTCGGAGGCAGAGGCGGTCACGGTGCTCATGGGGAAACCTTTCGATGCGGTGGTGGGCGGGATGCCTGCCTCCCTTATCGCAACAGGTGTGCCAGAGCGCTTTGTATTGGTTGGATTTGAATAGAAATGGCCAGTAGCGCAAGTGGAATATGCGCTGTTAGCTATCAATTTGGTAGTGAGTGGCGTGCGACCATGTGTGGGTGGCCTGCATGGAGCAGACCGCGCCAGACACTGTGTCTACAAATTGTCGACACAGTGTCTGGTGTCACTTCAACCCCGCCTTGCGCAGCCGGTAGCTGAACTGCCGCAACGTCAGCCCCAGGCTTTGCGCGGCGCGCGACTGGTTGCCGTGGTGCTCGGCCAGTGCTGCCTGCAGCACCAACACGCTGTGCGACTGGGCGGGCGCGTAGTCACGCACCAGCGGCGCCGGGGCAGTGGCAGGCCGTGTTGCTGCCCCGATGGCAGCAGGGAGCGGTGGTGCGGGAGGCGAAGGCAAAGGCACGGACGCAGCAGGTAGAAACCGGTCCAGCTCCGCCCGCGCCACCAGCGTGTCGTTGGCCAGCAGCACCAGCCGCTCGATCACATTGCCCAGCTCGCGGATGTTGCCGGGCCAGGGGTGTTCTTCCAGCCGCGCCAGCGCGTCGGGCGACAGGTTCACGTTGCGCTGGTGTGCCTGGTTGGCACGGCTCACAAAGTGCAGCGCCAGCGCGCGGATGTCCTCGCGCCGCTCGGCCAGCGAGGGCAGGCGGATAGGGATGACGTTCAGGCGGTAGTACAGGTCCTGCCGAAAGTGGCCAAGCTCCACCTCCTGCGCCAGGTCGCGGTTGGTGGCCGCCACCAGGCGCACGTTGACCTTGACCTCGCGCTGCCCGCCCAGCCGCACCAGCGTGCCCTCTTGCAGCGTGCGCAGCAGCTTGGACTGCATGGCCAGCGGCAACTCGCCGATTTCGTCGAGAAAGATGGTGCCGCTGTCGGCCTGCTCGAACCAGCCCGCGCGGGCAGTGCTGGCGCCGGTGAATGCGCCTTTCTCGTAGCCAAACAGTTCGGATTCGAACAGCGCGTCCGGAATGGCCGAGCAGTTGACCTTGATGAAGGGCCGGTCGCGCCGCCCGCTGGCCAGGTGCACGGCGCGTGCGAACAGCTCCTTGCCCGTGCCCGATTGGCCCAGCAGCAGCACGGTGGCCTGGGTTTGCGACACGCGCTCCAGCTCGCTCAAGGCCTGCAGCAGCGGTGGCGAGCTGCCAATGAGCCCGTAGCGCGCGCTTTTGGTGTTGAGCGCATTGGCCAGCACGGCGTTGCGTGCCTGGAGTTGCCGCGTCTGCTCAGCCACCAGGGCTTCCAGCTGCAGCAGTTGCCCCACCAGGGTGGCCAGCACACGCAGCACGGCCAGGTCGTCGTTCAGGTGGCGCTGGCGGCTGCGGATGCGGTGGCAGGCCAGCACGCCGATGGGAGCGTTGTTGACCTCGATGGGCAGGGCGATGAAGGCCACCGTCTCGGGCGGCAGCTGGCTGCGCTCCACCGCGCGTGCCAGAAACAGCGGTTCGGCATCGATGTCCTGCACGATGGCAGGCTGCCCCGTCGCCAGCACGCGGCCTGTGATGCCTTCTCCCCAGGCGTACCGCCCGCGCTGCACCTCGGCCTGGGTGAGTCCGTACGCATGCTGGATGGAGGCGGTGCGTGGCGCACCGGCTGGGGATGAGGGAGCGTCGTCCACCAGCACGATGCGCCCCCGGTTCAGGCCCAGCAGCTCGCTCATCAGGTGCAGCATCTCGCGCAGCACCAGGCCGGGCGCCAGGCTGCGGCCGATGAGGCGCATCACCTCGCGCATCAGCAGCAGCTCCTGGGCGTGCCAGTCGGTGGGGCTGTGCGGGCGGGCCGTGCTGGAGGGGGAAGGCGGGGGCGGTGAGGGCATGCCAAGAGCGATTGCAAGTTCTGCGCCCAGGTGCATTAAAGTCGCCAGCGTTCTGCCTTATCCCGATATTTCTCTTTTCTAGAAAGCCCGCCACCATGACCACCCTCGGAACCCCCCTGTCCCCCCATGCCACCAAAGTCATGCTGCTGGGCTCGGGCGAGCTGGGCAAGGAAGTGCTGATCGCCCTGCAGCGCCTGGGCGTGGAAACCATCGCGGTGGACCGTTACGAGAACGCGCCCGGCCAGCAGGTGGCCCACCACGCGCGCACCATCACCATGAGCGACCCGGCCCAGCTTAAGGCGCTGATCGAGTCCGAGCGCCCCCACCTGGTGGTGCCCGAGATCGAAGCCATCGCCACCCCCATGCTCGAAGAGCTGGAAGCCGCTGGCACCGTGCGCGTGATCCCCACCGCCCGCGCCGCCCGCCTGACCATGGACCGCGAAGGCATCCGCGTGTTGGCCGCCGAAACGCTGGGCCTGCCCACCAGCCCCTACAAGTTTTGCAACTCGCTGGACGAGCTGCAGGCCGCGATTGATGCAGGCATCGGCTACCCCTGCATCGTCAAGCCCGTGATGAGCAGCTCCGGCAAGGGCCAAAGCAAGATCGACGGCCCGGCCGACGTCAAGAAGGCCTGGGACTACGCCATGGCCGGTGGCCGCGTGAGCCACGGCCGCGTGATCGTCGAGGGCTTCATCGACTTTGACTACGAAATCACCCAGCTCACCGTGCGCTCGGTCGGAGCCGACGGCCAGATCACCACCAGCTTCTGCGACCCCATCGGCCATGTGCAGGTGAGCGGCGACTACGTGGAAAGCTGGCAACCCCACCCCATGCACCCCGCCGCGCTCGACAAGTCGCGCCAGATCGCCAAGGCCGTGACGGACAACCTGGGCGGCCAGGGCTTGTTTGGTGTGGAACTGTTTGTGAAGGGGCAAGACGTGTGGTTCAGCGAGGTCAGCCCCCGCCCGCACGACACCGGCCTCGTGACCCTGTGCACCCAGCACCAGAGCGAGTTCGAGCTGCACGCCCGCGCCATCCTGGGCCTGCCGGTGGACACCAGCCTGCGCAACCCCGGTGCCAGCGCCGTGATCTACGGCGGCGTGGAAGCCCAAGGCATCGTGTTCGACGGTGTGGAAGAGGCCCTGCGCGTGCCGGACACCGACCTGCGCCTCTTCGGCAAACCCGAGAGCTTTGTGAAGCGCCGCATGGGCGTGGCGCTGGCGCGTGCGGCCGATGTGGACACGGCGCGCTCCAATGCCAAGCTCGCGGCCAGCAAGGTTAAACCGCGCGAGGCGTGATGCTGCAGATTTAAAGAAAATTGGCCTCTGGCGCTTATTTGATAAGCGCTGGTAGCTATGTTTTTGGGAGCAATTGGGGCCTTGCATGCGCCCTGCCTTGCTCCACGCCTCCCGCATGACCTCATGGCCAGCGCCCCTTATTCGCGGATCTGCCGCCCCGTCAGCTTGAGGAACAAGTCCTCCAGATTCGCCGGCCGGTGCAGCGTGCGCAGGTGGCCATGCTGCCCCAGCGCCTGCAGCAGCGGCTGTGCGTTCTGCGTGTAGAAAAACACGGTCTCACCGCTGATCTCCACCCGCGCGGCCAGGGAGCGCAGCGCGGCGTCGTCGGCCATCTGGACGGCGCCCACGCCGAACACTTCCACCACATCGGGCTCCAGGTGCTGGGCGATCAGCTCGCGTGGCTTACCTTCGGCGATTTTCTTGCCGTGGTCCAGCACCAGCAGGCGCGAACACAGGCGCTCGGCCTCGTCCATGAAGTGGGTGGTCAGCAAGATCGACTTGCCTTGCTGCAGCAGCAGTTGCAGCCGCTCCCACATCAGATGGCGGGCCTGCGGGTCCAGGCCCGTGGTGGGCTCGTCCAGCAGCAACAGGCGCGGGTTGTTGACCAGGGCGCGCGCCAGCGACAGGCGCCGCTTCATGCCGCCCGACAGTTCACCGGGCTTGGCATCGGCCTTGTGGGTGAGGGCGGCGAACTCCAGCAGTTGTGGCACGCGCTCGTCCATCACCGGGCCCTTGAGGCCGAAGTAGCGGCCAAACACGCGCAGGTTCTCGGCGCAGGTGAAGTCCGGGTCGAGCGTGTCGAACTGCGTGACCACGCCCAGCTGTGCCTTGATGGCCAGCGCATCGCGTGGCATGTGCAGTGGGGCGGTGCCAGGGGTGGGCGTGAAATGCACTTCGCCGCCGTCCGGCGACGCCAGGCCCAGGCACATGCGGATGGTGGTGGTCTTGCCCGCGCCGTTGGGGCCGATGACGCCCAGGCACTCGCCCGGGGCTATGGCAAACGATACGTCGTCCACCACCGTGGTCTCGCCATAACATTTGCGCAGGTGCAAGGCTTCAAAAAGTGCGGTCATGGGGGAATTGTGTGCGACGCGGGCTTGCCCGGTGTTGTTGGCAGTCGTCGTGGCTCAAATCTGCCTTGAGCGCAGGTGGATATTGCGCTGGCTGCTATCAAAAATGGATCGAATGATTCAATCCGCAGCGACCAGCCGCCCACGGCCCGCCGTTTTGGCCGCGTAGAGGGCGCCGTCGGCTCGGGCCATCAGTTCAGCCAGTCCTGCCTCGCCGGGCTGCAGGACGGCCATCCCGGCGCTGTAGTCCAGCACAAAGCCCAGCTCGGCCACGCTGGCCGCTTGCAGGCGCCGCCGCAGCCGCCGGTCGAGGGCGATCCCGGCGGGTTCGCCGTTGTGCAGCAGCAGCACACCAAACTCCTCGCCACCCAGGCGTCCGACCAGGTCGCCGCTGCGGCAGGTTTCGCCCAGCAGACGGGTAAACAGTTGCAGTGCGCGGTCGCCCGCCTCATGGCCGTGGGTGTCGTTGACCCGCTTGAAGTGGTCCAGGTCCAGCATCAGCGCCGTCATGGGCAACAGGTGGCGCGCGGCGTGTGCCAGCATGGTGCTGCCTTGGGTGGTGAAGCCGCGCCGGTTGAGCACTCCGGTGAGGCCGTCGGTCATTGCCAGTGTGCGCAGCTTGTGTTCGGCCTCCGACCGCCAGGCCACCAGCAGGGCGACGGTGCCGAGCACCAGGCTCACGTTGGTGGCCACGGCCGCCGCCAGGTTGACGGGGTTGGGCGCGCGAAAACTGGGGTACTGGTCCGTGAAGGCGCCCAGCACTCCCCGCGCCAGCGTGAAAGCAGCCGTAGTCAGCAGACAGCCCAACAACAGGCTGCGCCAGCGCAGGTTGGCTTCGATCACGGGCGCCAGGGTGGCGCGCGCAACGATGCACAGGATGGCGGTCAATAAAAAGTTGGCCCAGCCTACGCGCCAGGCGTAGTGGTCAAAGCCCAGTGTGTAGCCCAGCGGGGCGGCAATCACCAACACCAACAGCGTGCGGCGCAAGGGGCGGGGGCCCAGCCATTCTTCCAGCGCCCGGTACAGCATCCACTGCGCGGCGGCGTTGCAGGCAATCGACAAGGTGGCGAGAGCCTGGTTCCACAGGGAGGAAGAAGCAATGATGGTCGCCCAGGCCACGGCCTGCAGCAGCAGGCTGGCCTGCGCATGGCGGGCCGCGCGGCTCACATCCCGGCCCATGATCAGCGGCAGCGCGGCCGAGATCATGAACAGGTTGGCCGCCATGACCGTGATCAGGGTGAGGAAATCCAGTGGCATGCGCAGTGGCCCCGGGCCTGTCGTTTACTGAAAAGCGACCTCGGCAAAGCTGCGCAGCTTGCGGCTGTGCAGACGGTCTACGCCACCATTGCGCAGGATCTCGATGGCGCGCATGCCGATGCGCAGGTGCTGGTCCACGCGCTCGCGGTAAAAGTGGTTGGCCATACCGGGCAGCTTGATTTCACCGTGCAGGGGCTTGTCGCTCACGCACAGCAGAGTGCCGTAGGGCACGCGAAAGCGGAAACCGTTGGCGGCGATGGTGGCGCTTTCCATGTCCAGCGCCACGGCACGGCTCTGGCTGAAGCGGCGCTGGGGCGTGTTGTCGGGCAGCAGCTCCCAGTTGCGGTTGTCGGTGCTGGCCACGGTGCCGGTGCGCATCACGCGCTTCAAGTCCGCGCTGCTGATCTGCGTGACATCGGCCACTGCCTGCTGCAGCGCGAGCTGGATCTCGGCCAGCGCCGGGATGGGCACCCACAGCGGCAGGTCTTCGTCGAGCACATGGTCCTCGCGCACATAGGCATGCGCCAGCACGTAGTCACCCAGCTGCTGGCTGTTGCGCAGGCCGGCGCAGTGGCCCAGCATCATCCAGGCGTGGGGGCGCAGCACGGCGATGTGGTCGGTGATGGTTTTGGCGTTGGCGGGCCCCACACCGATGTTGACCATGGTGATGCCGCTCGCGTCCTTGCGCACCAGGTGGTAGGCGGGCATCTGGGGCAGGCGGGGCGGGGCAGCACCCAGGTCATCGCCCGCCTCGGCGCTCAGGCCCACGCGGCGGGTGACCACGTTGCCGGGTTCGATGAAGGCGATGTATTCGCTGTCAGGCTTGGCCATCTCGGCATGGCCCAGGCGCACGAACTCGTCGATGTAGAACTGGTAGTTGGTGAACAGCACAAAGTTCTGGAACCACTCGGGCGCCGTGCCCGTGTAGTGGCGCAGGCGGTGCAGCGAGTAGTCCACGCGCGGCGCGGTGAACAGCGACAGCGGCTGGGCCTCGCCCGGTGCGGCCTGCCAGGTGCCGTTGGCAATGCCGTCGTCCATGGCGGCCAGGTCGGGCAGGTCGAACACGTCGCGCATCAGCATGCGGCGGGCCTGGGTCAGCGTGCCCTCGATGTGGTCGTGCTCGGCAAACGAGAAATGGATCGGAATCGGGTGGGTGCTGGTGCCCACTTCCAGCTCCACGCTGTGGCTGGCGCGCAGCAGCCGGAACTGTTCGGCGTAGTAGTTGGCGAACAGGTCGGGCCGGGTCAGCGTGGTCTCGTAACGGCCGGGGCCTTCCACAAAACCATAGGCCAGCTTGGTATCGGCCCGCGCCACGGTGGTGGTGTGCACCCGCACAAACGGGTAGAACGCGCGCACCGGGCCCTCGGGCGTCTCGCCCGCCACAAAACGCTGCATGGCGTCGCGCAGGTGGCCAATTTGTTGTTGGTAGATGCGTTGCACCTGGGCCAGCGCATCGGCCGGGTCGGTGTGGCGGGTGGGGGCGATGAAGTCGGGGATGAGGGGCATGCCCCTATTGTCCACAAGCCGAGGGGGTTCGCGGGCAATAGGCCGCTATGGCTGCAGCTACCGCTGCAGCCAGCTGCCGGTGGCCTGGGCATCCATGGGCACCGCCACCACAAACCCCTGGATCACATCGCATCCCAGTTCCGTCAGCAGTTCGATCTGCCCCTGCGTCTCCACCCCCTCTGCCACGGTCTTGAGCTGCAGGCTGCGGGCCATCTGGATGATGGCGGTGACGATGGCGACGTCGTCGGCTTTGTCGGGGATGTCGGTCACAAATGACCGGTCGATCTTGAGCTTGTCGATGGGGTAACGCTTCAGATACGCCAGGGACGAGTACCCCGTGCCAAAGTCATCGATGGAGATGCCGACGCCCAATGCCTTGACGGCGTGCAGGGTGTTCAGGGTCTGGCCGGTCTGGTGCATGAGCACGGACTCGGTGAGTTCGATCTCCAGGTACTGTGGGGCCAGCCCTGTTTCCTGGAGGACGGCGGCGATTTCGGCGGCCACATCGCGTTGGCGGAATTCGAGGGCAGAGAGGTTGACTGCCACGGGCACCCTGGCCAGGCCCTGGTCCTGCCAGGCCTTGAGTTGGCGGCAGGCCTCGCGCATCACCCAGCGGCCGATGGGTGTGATGAGGCCGCGCGACTCCGAGAACGTGATGAACTCATCGGGCCCGACTAGCCCGCGCTCGGGGTGGCGCCAGCGCACCAGCGCTTCCAGGCCTTGCAGCGTACCGTCGGCCAGGCCTATTTGCGGCTGGTAGTGCAGCACGAAGTCGTTGTGGGCGATGGCGTCGCGCAGCAGGCGCTCCTGGTGCAGCACGTCGAGTGCGCTGGCTTCCATGCTGGTGGCATAGAACTGGCGGTTGCCGCGCCCGCTGTCTTTGGCGTGCTGCATGGCCGCATCAGCGCGGCGCAGCAGCACGTCGGCGCTGCCGCCGTGGTCCGGGTATAGGCTGATGCCGATGGACGGGGAGATGGTGAGCGGCAGCTGATCGACCGTGAACACGCCGTGCATGGAGTCCAGCAGCTTGTCGGCCACCATGGCCGCGTCATCGGGTGTCTGCACGTCGGTCAGCACCACCACAAACTCATCACCGCCGATCCGTGCGACCACATCGGCATCGCGCACACCCTGGCGCAGGCGCTCGGCCACGTTGCACAGCAACTGGTCGCCCGCATGGTGGCCGAGCGAGTCGTTCACGGTCTTGAAGTGGTCCAGATTCATGAACAGCACCGCCGCACGGCCATGCCGCCTGCGTGCCAGCGACAGCACCTGCGACAGCTGCTCCATCAGGAAGTGCCGGTTGGGCAACTGCGTGAGGGGGTCATGCAGCGCAATGAAGGCCTCGCGCTCCTGCGCTTGCTTGCGGGCTGTGATGTCGCGCACCACCACGATGCGGTAGTCCGCGTGGTGCAGGGGCATGGTCTTGCCGACGACCTCGACGGGGATGGCATGGCCATCCTTGTGGCGGATGGTGACTTCGTACGGGTCCTCCCGTCCGCTGCGGGTGTACTCCAGCGCGGTGGCGCGCCATTCGGGGCTGATGAAATTGAAGATCGACAGGCCCAGCACCTCGTGCAGGGCAAAGCCCGTCAGGCGGTACAGCGCCTCATTGCCGTCGGTGATGATGCCGTCGCGGTGGAACACGATGGCCTCGTCCGTGGCCTCAGTGAACTTGCGCATGCGCTCTTCGCTTTGGCGCACGGTGCGTTCGGCGCGCCAGCGTTCGGTGATGTCGGTGATCAGCACGAACGAGCCGATCTGCCGCCGGTCTGCGTCAAAGTGCGGGATCAGGTTGACCTCGATCATGCGGGCCTCGCCATTGGGCAAGGTCTGCTCGCGTGTGTACTTCACATGCTCGCCCTGCGTGGACCGCTCTACATGCGGCTGGATCGCCAGCCACGCCTTGTCGCCGATGGCCTGTTGCACCGTGAGGCCCAGAATGGATTCGGTGCTGTGGCCGTTGTAGGCCGCATAGCCCTGGTTGGCAAAACGGCAGCGCAGGCCGGGGAGGTCGTAGTAGGCCATCATGGCCGGGACAGAGTCGGCAATCAGGCGCAGCAGGGCATCGCTGGATCCGCCGGGGCCAGGGGTGGGGGCTGCATTGTGGGGGTCTTGCATAGGCAGGCGCGGATGGGATTCGTTATAGCCGATCCACCTGACGCCAAGGCTTGGGGCAACTCCGCATGTTCGCTGCGCGAAGGCGGTACGTGGCTGGTCTTTCTGTCACCATGCTGCGTTGCCAGAAGAACCATCAACAGGAAAGGTGCGGGAGTCCCATGCAGGAGTTCGGAGGTTTTTCCGCCGCGCTGGCCGTGCTGGCGAGCGCGGCGGGGTGCGGTTTGTTGATGGGGATCGAGCGCGAGCGCCGCAAGGGCGAAGGGCCCGACCGGGCGCTGGCAGGGGTGCGGTCGTTCACCCTGGCCTCGTTGGGGGGCGCCGCAGCAGCCCTGACGGGCTTGCACGCACTGGTGGCGGTGGGGGCTGCTTTGGTGGCGGCACTGACCGTGGTGGCCTATGCGCGCGACCGGTCCGGCGACCCGGGCGTGACCACCGAGATCGCCCTGTTTGTGGCCTATGTGATCGGGGTGACCTGCACGCGCGACCAGTTGCTGGCCGCCGCCCTGGCGGTGGTAGTGACAGGGTTGCTGGCGCTGCGAGACGCGCTGCACCAGTTCTCTAACCAGTGGCTGCAGCCCGGCGAGGTGCGCAGCGGGCTCATTCTGGCTGCGCTGGCCTTGCTGGTGTATCCGCTCGCCCCCAACACACCCCTGTGGCAAGGGGGACTGAACCCACAGGTGGTCGTGCGTCTGGTCATCGTGCTGCTGGTGATCCAGTCGCTGGCGCATCTGGCCAAGCGGCTGATGCAGGCGCGCCATGCGGTGGCGCTGTCGGCGCTGGCCTCCGGGTTTGTGTCGAGCACCGCCACCATCGGCAGCCTGGGTATGGAGGTGCGTGCGGGTCGGGCCACGGCGCGCACCAACGCGGGCGCAGGGGTGCTGTCGTGTGTGGCCACCATGGCGCAGATCGTGGTGGTGGCTGCCACCGTGCAGCCGCAGTGGCTGGCGCGGCTGTGGCTGCCTGCGCTGGCGGGCGGGTGTGTGGCGGCCGCCGTGGGGTGGTGGGGCGGTCGGGGTGCTGCGCGCCTGTCCGCAAAGGCTGCGGATGCCGGGGCGGATGTGGCTGCTGCCGTGCCCCCCGATACCCCCATGTTCAAGCTGCGTGATGCCCTGCTGATTGCAGCCCTGCTCACGGGTATCCAGGTCGGTGTGCAGGGACTCACGGCGTGGCAAGGCGATGCAGGCATGCTGGCTGGCGCGTTGCTGGCGGCGCTGGCCGACGTGCACGCCGCCACCGCCGCCGTGCTGGTGCGAGGCGGGCCGCACAGCGCGTTCGCCCCCGCCATTGCGCAAGCCCTGATGGCCGCGCTGCTGGTGCATGCGGGCAGCAAATGTGTGGTGGCCCTGGCCAGTGGCGGCTGGCGCTACGCATTGGCCGTGGCGCCGGGCGTGCTGGCGCACACCCTGGCCTTTGTGGGGGTGCTGGCCCTGCAGGCATAGCGGCTGGTGAAGGCGGGGCCGGATAATCGGCCCATGACCTCCAAAGAAAACCAAGCCCGCACTGATTTCAGCGCGCTGGCCCTCAGCCCCGCCACGCTGGCCAACCTGCAGCAGCTGGGCTACACCACCATGACGCCCATCCAGGCAGCCAGCTTGCCGCCCGCGCTGCTGGGCAAAGACCTGATTGCCCAGGCCAGCACGGGCAGCGGCAAAACCGCTGCGTTTGCCCTGGCCCTGCTGGCCAACCTCAACCCCCGCCGTTTTGCGGTGCAGGCCCTGGTGCTGTGCCCCACGCGCGAGCTGGCCGACCAGGTGACCACCGAGATCCGCCGCCTGGCGCGGGCCGAAGAAAACATCAAGGTCGTGACCCTGTGCGGCGGCGTGCCACTGCGCGGCCAGATGCTGAGCCTGGAGCACGGCGCGCACATTGTGGTGGGCACCCCCGGCCGTGTGATGGACCATCTGGAGCGCCAGCACCTCACGCTGGAGGCGCTGAACACCCTGGTGCTCGACGAGGCTGACCGCATGCTGGACATGGGTTTCTTCGACGACATCGTTGTGGTGGCCAAGCAGTGCCCCAAAGAGCGTCAGACCTTGCTCTTTTCTGCCACCTACCCCGAAGGTATCGCCAAGCTCAGTGCGCAGTTCATGAAGTCGCCCGAGCAGATCACGGTGCAGGCGCAGCATGCCGAAGGCAAGATCGAGCAGCGTTGGTACGAGGTGAAGAACAGCGAGCGCCTGCACACGGTGTCCCAGCTGCTCAACCACTTCCGGCCCGAATCTTCGATTGCCTTTTGCAACACCAAGCAGCAGTGCCGCGACTTGGTGGGCGTGCTGCAGGCGCAGGGCTTCAGCGCGCTGGCGCTGTTCGGCGAGTTGGAGCAGCGCGAGCGCGACCAGGTGCTGGTGCAGTTTGCCAACAAGAGCTGCTCGGTGCTGGTGGCCACCGACGTGGCCGCGCGCGGCCTGGACATTGCCAACCTGGCCGCGGTCATCAACGTGGACGTGACGCCCGACCCCGAGGTGCACATCCACCGCATCGGCCGCACGGGCCGGGGCGATGCCGAAGGGCTGGCGCTGAACCTGGCCAGCCTGGACGAGATGGGCAGTGTGGGCAAGATCGAGCAACTGCAGGGCCGCGAGTCGCGCTGGTTCCCTGTGACCGACCTCACGCCCACGGGCAGTGGCCCGCTGGTGCCGCCCATGGTCACCATCCAGATCATCGGTGGCCGCAAGGAGAAGATCCGCGCGGGCGACGTGCTGGGCGCGCTGACCGGCGACATGGGCTACACCCGCGAGCAGATCGGCAAGATCAACGTGAACGATTTCTCTACCTATGTGGCGGTGGACCGCGCCATCGGCGCCCAAGCGGCCCAACGCCTGAACCAGGGCCGGGTGAAGGGCAAGACCGTGAAGGCGCGGCTGGTGACCGGAACCCAGGACTTTGAGTGAAATTGGCCGCTGGCGCTTACCCGTAAAGCGCTAGTAGCTATCAAATTTGCATTGACGTCGGCGCTCAGCGCTTTGCAGCAGCGGCCTCCAGCAGTCGCACCATCTCGCCAAAGCCCCGCTGGCGCGCCAGCTGCAAGGGCGTGTTGCCTTGCCGGTCGGTCAGCGTCTGGCTGGCCCCTGCCTGCAGCAGGGCCTGTAGCGTGGCCTGGTGGCGCGGGCCGCCGTTGCCCAGCACGATGGACTCGATGAGCGCCGTCCAGTGCAGGTTGTTCACATGGTCCAGCGGCGCCCCGGCGGCGATCAGCTGGCGCACCACGCCGTCGTGCCCCAGGTGGGCGGCGGCAATCAGGGCGGTGCCGTCGTAGCGGCTGGTCACCTGTTTTGCGCTTGCGCCCAGTTGCAGCAGCAGGCGCAGCGTGGCCTCGTCGTCGGCCACGGCGGCGATGGTCACGGCGTCGTAGCGGTCGTTCTCCAGCGCATTCAGGTCGGCCCCAGCCTGGGCGAGGGCGCGGATGGCATCGGCCTGCCGCGCATAGGTGGCCACATGCAGTGGTGTGCGGCCGTAGCCATCGCGGGCATTCACGTCGGCCCGCGCTGCGATCAGCTGGGTGAGCCTGGGCACATCGCCCCGCGCCGCAGTTGCATGCAGGCCCTGATGGGCCGCTGTTTCTGCCGCACTGGGAGGCACCTGAGCCTGGGCCGCGGTGGCACAGGCCAGTGCAGCGGCCAGGGCGAAAACAAGATTCCACGGCTTCATGGGGGCCTCCGTTGAATGCTCAGTTGCCTGTGGTTGGGCTGGCTTACTTCAGCAAATCCTGCACCTTGGCGATGCCCGCCACCGCGCATTGCTCGTCCAGGTGGCCGCCGGGTGCACCGCCCACGCCCACAGCGCCGATCACCTCGTTGCCCACCTTCACCGGCACGCCGCCGCCCAGCAGCAGGTAGCCGGGAATGTTCACCAGGTTGGCTGCAGCGGGGTTCTTCTGTGCGCCTTCCATCATGGCCAGCGTGGTGTTCTTGGCCGATGCCGAGGTGTAGGCCTTGAGGCGGCTGGCTTCCAGCGTGTGGGGGCCTGCGTTGTCGGCGCGGTGCACGGCGCGCACGGTGCCTGCGCGGTCCACCACGGTGGCGGTCACGTTGTGACCGTTGGCGCTGCAGGTGGCCACGGTTTGCGCGGCGATCTGCGTGGCCAGGTCCAGCGACATGTTCTTTTCGGTGCGCACGCCTTCGGCGCTGGCGGCGGTGGCGATCAGGGACAGGGCGACGGTGGCGAGGCGGTTTTGCATGGTGTTCTCCGGTGTTTCTGGGTCGGTGCCACCCTTTGTGGCGCCGTGGGAGAACTGTAGAAATTGCCGCCGTTTTCAGCCATTCGTGTGGCTACGCGCGGCCCTCCGTAGAACTACGGAAAGCCCGCCAAGGGGCAGCTCACGCTGCCGCGTCCACCAGCGCCGCGTAGCGCCGGATCAGCTGCGCCAGCGACTCGGCTCCCAGCTTGGCAAACAGGTTGGCGCGGTGTGTTTCCACCGTGCGCGGCGAGAGTTCGAGCGCCCGGCCGATCTCCTTGTTGGTCAGCCCCTCAACGATCAGGCCCAGCACCTCGCGCTCCCGGGCGGATAGCTGCACAAAACGCTCGCGCGCCTGCTGATCGGCCTGGTGGCGTTCACGGGACCGTACATGTTGGCGCACGGCGTTCTGCAGGGCCTCGATCAGCACTTCGTCGTCCACGGGTTTTTCGAGAAACTCCGCTGCCCCTGCCTTGAAGGCGCGGCGGCACATCTCCACCGTGCCGTGGCCTGTGAGCAAGATCATGGGCTGGTCCACACCCTGCGCCAGCAGTTGCTCCAGCACCGTGAGGCCGCTGATGCCCGGCATGCGCACATCCAGCACGATGGCGCCGATGCTGGCGCGGTCAAACCCGACCATGAAGGACTGCGGGTCGGCCCAGGCCTGCACGCGCAGGCCCACGGTGCTGATGAGCAGGGAGAGGCCCTCGCGCACGGCGGCATCGTCGTCCACCAGGTGGATCAGGGGCGAGAGGGAGGGGGCGCTATCGGTCATCGGTGGGTGGTGCGGCTTGCAGGGTCAGCACAAACTCAGCGCCCCGCTGGGCGGTGGATGGGGGCGTGGCCTCGGGCGCCAGGGCGAGCTGCGCTCCCATGGCCTGCGCCAGGCTCTCGCACAGCGTGAGGCCCAGGCCCAGCCCTCCGGTGCGCGTGGTGTAGAAGGGCTCGAACAGGTGCTGGCGCGCCTCGGGCGGGATGCCCGGACCATGGTCGCGCACCGACAGGGTCACCTGCCCACTTGCCGCACGCGCCATGTTCAGGCGCAGCTGGCGCTCTGCGGGCGGCACCTGCTCCAGTGCCTGCAGGGCGTTCATCAGCAGGTTGTGGATGATCTGCTGCAGGGCCACGGGTTCTGCCAGTACGCTGGGCAAGTCCGGTGCGGCAGACACCTCGGGCACCACGCCGCGCTGCGCCAGCTCGGGCTCCAGCAGGTGCAGCACGTCCTGCACGGCAGTGGGCAGTGCCAGGGGCTGGGACTGACCGGCCAGGTCGGGCCGCTCTACCAGGCGGCGCAGGCGGCCCACCACGGTGGATGCGCGGCGCGCCTGCTCCACGGCGCGGGCCATGGCGGTCTGTGCGGTGTCGATGTCGGGTGGGTCGTCTGCCAGCAGGCGCTGGGCGGCCTGGGTGCTGGACAGCAGGGCGGTCAGCGGCTGGTTCAGCTCGTGGGCCATGCCTGCGGCCAGTTCGCCCAATGTGTTCAGCCGCGCCACCTGGCCCAGGCGCAGCAGCTCTTCGGCCCGCTGGCGCGCCACGCGCTGGCGCCACAGTGCGCGGCCTGCGGCCCACAGCGCGGCGGTCAGCAGGCACCAGCCCAGCATGCGCCACCAGGGCAGTTCGTGCAGGTCCACGGTGCGGCGGGCCACCACGTCCAGCGGCTGGCTGGCGGCGGCCAGCAGTTTGTGAAAGTCGTAGGTGCGGATGCCGCTGCCCCGGTCGGCCTGGCCGGGCTGCACCACAAAGGCCGTGCCGCCATGCTCCAGCGTCACGCGCACCGGGCTGGTGGCCATGTCCATGGGCCACTCGTCGGTGGGGATGGTGGTGCGCAGGTCGATGTGCAGCGCATAGCTGGCTGGCGTGCCCGCCAGCACCAGGTAGTAGCGGCCTGCGGGCAGGTTCAGGCCCGCCGTAGCGGCGTGGCCGGTGCGCCGTGAGGTGGCCTCGGCTGCTGTCAGCTCGGCCTGCAGCGCGGGCGGCCAGTCGCTGTGGGCCGAGCGCTGCAGCACCGCCAGGATCTGCGGGTACACCGACGTCAGGCGGGGCAGGGGCGATGCCGCGTTGTGCAGGTCATCCGCCGCAGCGGCGGGCTGCAGCAGCGCCAGCGTGGCCATGATGGCGTCGTGCTGCACCACGCGCTGGCTCAGCAGCCGGTGCACGATGCGTGCGTCGGTCTCAAACGCCGCATGCAGTTGCTGCAGGCGGTTGACCACCAGCCAGCCGCAACCGGCGCATGCCACCGCCACCCACAGCAGCAGGCTGGGCAGGTGCGGGGTGTGTCGCGAATGAAGACTGCGGCGCCAGGCGGGGAACATGCGCAGATTCTGGCACGAGGGTCTGCGCCCGGGGCTTCCGTTAAACGGCGCTTAAGCTGGCTCTGGTGTAATTTCCGACTCGCCTGTTTGCCGCTCCTTCCCCTGCCCACCATGTCCGTTTCTTCTCCCGCATCCCACCCCTGGCTTTCGCCCCGCAACCTGCTGTGGGCCTCGGTGGCCGTGGCGGTGGTCACCATCGCGCTCAAGACGCTGGCCTGGGTGGTCACGGGCTCGGTGGGCCTGTTGTCCGACGCAATGGAGTCGTTTGTGAACCTGGCCAGCGCCATGTTTGCGCTGGCCATGGTGACGGTGGCGGCCCGGCCGGCCGATGATGACCACCCCTATGGCCACCACAAGGCCGAGTATTTTTCTTCGGGGTTCGAGGGCATCCTCATCATGGGCGTGTCGGCGGGCATCCTGTGGGCGGCTGGGCACCGCTTGTTCGATCCACAACCCATCGAGCAGGTGGGCTGGGGCCTCGCGCTGTCGGTACTCAGCTCGGCCCTCAATGGGCTGCTGGCCTGGGTGATGTTCCGCTCGGCACGCGAGCACCGCTCCATCGCGCTGGAGGCCGATGCTCGCCACCTGGTCACCGATGTGTGGACCTCGGCCGGTGTGCTGGTGGGCATTGCGGGCGCGGCCCTCACGGGCTGGTTGTGGCTGGATGCGGTGGCGGCCATTGCCGTGGCGTTGAACATCCTGAAAGAGGGCGTGGAGCTGGTGTGGCGATCGTCCCAGGGCCTCATGGATTCGGCTGTGGAGCCCGAGGTGCAAGCCACTATCGACGCCACCTTGCAGCAGTTTGTGCAATCGCAGGCGCCCGGTGCCGTGCGTTTTGACCATGTCTCCACCCGCCGTGCGGGCCAGCGCCAGTTTGTGGACATGCACCTGCACATGCCCGCCCACTGGACCCTGCGGCACGCCGCCGAGCTACGCGGCCAGGTTGAGCTCGCGCTGATGACAGCCGTGCCCGGCCTGCGCGCCACCATCGAACTGCTGCCTACCGATGTGGAAGCGCATTTTGATGACCCCCATGACGAAACCAGGGAAGCCGTGAAGTGATCAGCGTATTACAACGTGTGCGCGAAGCGCGAGTCGATGTGGATGGGCAGACCGTGGGCGCCATCGGTGCGGGCCTGCTCGTGCTGGTGTGCGCCGAGCGCGGCGACACCGAGGCCGAGGCCGACAAGTTGCTGGCCAAGATCCTCAAGCTGCGCATCTTTTCGGATGCTGCTGGCAAGATGAACCAGAGCGTGCAGGACATCGGTGGCGGCCTGCTGCTGGTCAGCCAGTTCACGCTAGCGGCAGACACCACCGGTGGCAACCGCCCCAGCTTTACCCAGGCGGCTGCGCCCGACGAGGGGCGGCGGCTGTACGACTACCTGGTGGCCCAGGCGCGCAAGATTCACCCTGTGGTGGCCACCGGCCAGTTTGCAGCCGATATGCAGGTGCACCTGGTCAACGACGGGCCGGTGACGATTCCGCTGCGAATGCCGCCTGCAGTTAATCAAAATTGATAGCTGCTTGCGCTTGATATATAAGCGCTAGAGCCTATTTAGGCTCTGATGTTTGCAGAGAAACCAATGGCGACACAGGCAGAAACCGGAACGCCATGGACGCCAGCGCCAGCCAGGTCGCAATGGCCAACATGACGGCCGTGTGCGCATCCCAGCCCTGGCGCTGGGCGCCGTTGGCCACGATGCCGGTGAACCACTGCATCAGCGCCACGCCCAGGAACATTGCCATCGTGTAGGCCGACAAGGCCCGGCCGGTGAGTGCGGGCGGGTACGAGGCGCGCACATCGGCGTACTGCAGCACGCCGTAGCCCGACAGCAGCCCCATCAGCAGGATCAGCACCACGCTGGCGGCAGGGTGCACCCGCAAAAATGCCAGCAGCGCGAACAGCCCGGCCATCAGCAGCGAGGCGTTGCCAATCCATCGCCGGCGGCGTTTGACGCCCGGGTCCAGCCGGCCCGCCAAACCGGGTGCAAACAGCGCAATCAACGACAGGCCCAGCGCCACGTTGCCGCTGTCCACCAGCGTGAGGTAGTAGCGGTCCATCAGCAACGGCGCCAGCCACAGGCCCCGCAGCGACAAAAATGCGGCGTAGCCCGACATGCCCAGCAGGAGGATGCCCCAGGTGTGCGGCACCGTGAGCAGCTGGCCAAAGCCGAGCAGCGCCCGGCCCCAGGTTTCGCGCTGCGCCGGGGGCGGCACCAGCGGGGCAGGCTCGTGCACCCGCAGCCAGATCAGCAGCCACGACAGCGCGCTGAGCACCGCCAGCACGGCATAGCCCGTGCGCCAGCCGCCACCGTGCTGCACCAGCCAGGCCAGCGGCGTACCGGTGAATAGCAGGCCCAGACCGCCAACTCCCATCGCCACGCCCGACAGGTAGGCAAACCGGTCAGCAGGGAAATGTCGCGCAATGAACAGCGTGCAGGCCAGGAACGCGGGCGAGCAGCCCACGCCGATCATCAACTGGCCCACCATCAGCCACGCATAGCCGGGCGCTGCCGCCGACAGCGCGGCCCCGCCAATCGCCAGCGGGAAAGCGGTCAGCACCGTGCGCCGCAGGCCCCACAGATCCAGCCCCACGCCCATCAGCAACTGGGCCACACCGAACGACAGGCCGAACAGCCCGGCAAAGGCCCCCAGCGACCCGGGCGAAAGTCCGAACTCTGCCGTCAGCCCCTGGGCCAGGATGGCAGTGGTGGTGCGAAACGCCTGGCTCAGCGCGAACCCGCTGAGCAGCGTGAGCAGCATGGCCCACAGCACGCGGGGCGGTGGGCGGCCGCTGCCTGCCCTTGGTGCTGGTGCTGGTGTGGGTTCCGGTACCGCCGTAGGCGTGGACCTAGGCGTTGGCGGCGAGGCCAAGGGGCTGCTGCTCACTGCCGCCAGAAGAACAGAGCGGCCATTACCAGCCCGGTAGCCACAATGCCCCAGCGCAGCACGTTGGCAGGCAGCTTGCGCGCTACGCGTGCACCGCCATACCCGCCTGCGGTGGCGGCCACCATCATCATCAGCGCCTGGGGCCACAGCACGATACCGCCTGCTGCGTAGATGGCCACCGCAATCGCGGTGAGCAGCGCAGAGACCAGGTTCTTCATGCCGTTCATGGCGTTGAGCTGGGTTTGCCCCAGCAGGCCGAACAGTGCCAGCAGCAAGATGCCCAACCCGCCGTTGAAGTAGCCGCCATACCCCGCCACGGCCAGCATGCCCAGGGCCGCCTTCCACGGCGCGGCGAGGCCATGGGCCGACGCGCCGGCCCACTGGCGCAGCCGAGGCCCCAGGGCAAACATCGCCGTGGCCGCCAGCAGCAGCCAGGGCACGACCTTGCGGAAGGTGGCATCGGGCGTGATCAGCAGCAGCCCCGCCCCGGCCGATCCGCCGATGAGGGCCAGCAGCACCACCGCCCGCATGGACAGGCCGGGCGGCGGCTGCATGTCTTCCCGAAACCCCCAGGCCCCCGCCATGTAGCCCGGCAGCAGCGCCACTGTGCCCGTGGCATTTGCGACCACGGGAGGCACGCCGGTGAAGACCAGGGCGGGCAGGGTCAGAAAACTACCGCCACCGGCAACGGCATTGAGGGCGCCAGCGATGAAGGCGGCGGTGAGCAGCAAAGGGGTGTCTAACATCCACCAATGGTAGGCGGTGGTGCCATCGCCAATGGCTACGGCGCGGGTGCAACACTTTTGCCTGCCGTGAGTCCAGTCAGGTTTCCGCGCCAGTCGCCAGTGGGGGGCGTACTCCTAGTGTGATCAGTACAGATAGGCCGCGTTGGCCGCGGCGGGTGTCACGCCGTCCGTGGCGCTGCTGGTGCCAACGGCCAGAGTGCTGGCATCACCAGACAGGGAGACGCCAGCGCCGAAGCGCGCAAGTGCTTGCGGGTGGGGCGCCTTGAGATAGGCGCTGTGGCCCCAACTGGTGCCGCTGCGGCGGTAGATGTTGACGGCGCCGGCCACATTGATGGCCTGGTTGTTGGCGTCGCCGTTGATGCCAGAGGCGTTGCTGGCATCGTCGAGGTTGCCCAAGGCGAGCGTGCGGCCGTCTGCAGAAAGTGACAACATGACACTGTTTGAATAGAACTGGTCGGCAGCCTTGACCGACAGCGCGGGCTGCTGCGTCCAAGCGTCCCCCATGCGTGTGAACGTTCGCAGTTGAACGTCAGAACCTGCAGAGCGGTCCACGACTGCCAGTGTGGTTCCGTCCGCAGACAGTGCAAAGGGATTGTGCAAACCCAGCAGCCCGGCGGGCTTGCTCCACACCTGCGTGGGGGCGCTCCACGTGTTGCCGGAATGAGTCAGGACCGACACGTCCTTGTCGGTGTTCGCCGCGAGGAGTGTGCCGTCGTTGGACAGGGCTACAACCGCCCCGAAGCGGGTCATGCTTGGGTCTGCGCTGCTGCCTGGCAGATACGCTTGCTCGGCCCAGGCGCCGTTGTTGCGGGCAAAGGTGTGAACGGCCCCTACGCCGCCCCCAAAAATGGTTTCGCTACCGGTGAAGATCGTTCCGACGCTGGGGGCAGCCCCCGGGGCGAAGTTGGCGCCTTCCTCGGGTGCCCCCACTGCGAGCAGGTTCCCGTCGGCCGACAGAGCCACGCCGAAGCCAAAGTGTTGGGGGGTGCACGGAAACACATACGTGCCCGAGATGTCCAGGCGGCTGCAGGTTTCAACTTTCTCCGGTGTGTTGCGTGCCTTGATGTAAGCCTGCTGGCTCCAGGTGCCGCCGCTGCGAGTGAGCAGGTAGACCGCTCCTGCGCCATACGCATCGCGGTTGGATGCATCGCCATTGATACCCCGGGCATTGCTTCGTTCTTCTGGGGCACCCACGGCCAGCGTGTTACCGTCAGCAGACAATGCCAAGCTGGCGCCAAAGGCCATTTTTGCGGCGGCGCTGGTGCTTTCAATGCGTGCCTGCTGGCTCCAGGTACCGCCCACCGTGCTGCGACTGAAGACATACACCGCGCCTGCCCCGGCCAACCCACCTGAGCTGCCCTCGCTCGGAGATCCAACAACCATTGTTGCTCCGTCCGCCGACAGGGCAATCGCATTTGTATAGCTGCCAAATCGCGCGGCATTGCCGCCGGCGAGTTCGAACTTGCCAATGGCCTGCGTGAGGTCGGGGGTGACGGTGGCCGTGAACGGGCCACAGCCGTTCGCATCGCAGGCACGCAGTCGGTAACTGGCGTTCACACGCTCGTGCAGTAGCTGAGGGGCGAGGCTATGGGCGTAAGAGTTGCTGCTCAGTGCGCCGCCGAGCTGTGTCTCGGGCAGGGAGCCTGTCGGTCCATCGGGGTCCTCAAACAATTCATAGCGTGTGGCTCCGGCGCTGGCATTCCAGCTGAAGTTGTAGCCCTTGATCCCATAGCCTACGGTGAGGCTGAAAGGTGTAGGGGAGGTCGAGCTTCCGGAGCCGCCGCCGCAGGCTGTCAGTACCAGCGGGATAGCGAGAAACAAGCCGTTCAGGGGTTGAAGAATGCGAGGCATGAAGGGTTTCCTCAGAGTGTTGGGTTTTGACGCGTGGAGTTGGAGGGCGTGCCCAGGATCAATGGTCAGTACAGATACACCGCCCCGACGCTGACGGGAAGGGGCATTGCAGGGTAGGCGGGGCTGCCCGAGTTGTCCGCCTGGTTGCCTTGGATGTCTTTGGCCAGACTGTCTTCGCCCGTTGCTCCCACTGCCAGGGTGGTGCCGTCGCCTGACAAGGCGATGCTTGCGCCAAAGAGGTCCCCCGCATCGGTGTTGCTGGCCTTCAAGTAGGCGTGTTGACTCCAGGTACCGCCACTTCGCTTGTATACGTAGGCAGCGCCCGCACCGCCCGCAGAATTGTCCGCCTGCTTGCCATTGATGCCCCTGGCGCTGCTGGCTTCAGCCATGGCGCCCACGGCCAGCGTATTGCCGTCGGCGGACAGTGCGAGGCTGGATCCATACCAGTGGTCCTGGCCGGTGTTGCTGGCTTTCAGATAGGCCTGCTGGCTCCACGCATCGTTGCTGCGGGTGAACAGATAGGCGGCGCCCGCACGTGCCAGGGTGCGAGCGCCGGGCGGGTTGTTGATGCCCGTTCCAGACGCGCTCTCATCCTGGGCTCCCACGGCCAGTGTGTTGCCATTTGCCGAAAGTGCGAGCTTGAGGCCAAACCTGTCGCGGGCGGCTGTATTGGATGCCTTGACATAGGCCTGCTGGCCCCAGCCGTTGTTGTTCTGGGTGAAGACGTAGACCGCACCGGAGCCGCTGGCCGATTGATCCTGCTGATTGCCATTGATGCCCGTGGCGCCGCTGCTCTCCTGCGGAGCCCCCACTGCCAGCGTGCTCCCATCACCCGAGAGTGCAATGGATTCGCCAAAGTATTGCCAACCTGCGCTGCGGGTGTTGCTGGCCTTCAGGTAGGCCTGATGGGCCCAGGTGTTGCCCCCTCCAGCACCGCTGCTGCGGGAGTAGGTGTACACCGCGCCTGCGCGGATGGCCGAGTTGTCGCTCTGATCGCCATTGATTCCGTTGGCTTTGCTGCCTTCGCCGGGTGCGCCAACGGCCACCAGGTTGCCATCGGAAGACACCGCCACGCTGCTTCCGAAGCTTTGTGGGTCGCGTACGTAGTAGCCCATGATGTCAACGCTGTAGTCGGCCTTGGGGCGTGTATTGCTGGCTTTGAGATAGGCCTCTTGCACCCATTTCGTAGAAAGGCCGTGAGGTAGGGAGCTACCGACAGCCTTGAATACGTATGTGGCACCTGCACCCTGGGTCTGGGTGTCGGATGCGTCGCCGTTCACTCCTTTGGCACTGCTGGTCTCGCCGGGGGCGCCTACGACCAGTGTGGATCCGTCGGCAGAAAGTGCCAGGCTGGCGCCAAAGTGGGGGCCGTTATCCAGGTAGCGTCCGTTGTTGTAGGCCCGGTTGTTGCCGGCCTTGAGATAGGACGCCAGTGTCCACAAGCCGTAGCTATTGTTGCGCGAGAAAACATAGACGGCGCCTGCGTTCACGATGGAGTTGTCGGCTTGGTCGCAGGAGGTGGTTGTGGGGCAGGTCGCGTTGCTGCGTTCGCCGGTTGCGCTCACAGCCATTACCCTGCCATCGGCCGACAGGGCCACTGCACTCCCAAATGCGTCGATAGCCTCGCCGTTGCTTGCTTTGAAGTAGCCAATGGCCCGGGTCACATCGGGGGTGATGGCGGCAGTGAATGCTCCGCAGCCAGTGCCGTCGCAGGCGCGCAGGCGATAGGTGGCATTCACTCGCTCATGCAGCTGCGCTGACTTTATCTCGTGAAAAAAGGCGGTAATGGTGTGGTCGTTGGCGCCGCCCACCATCACCTCCGGCTGCGGGCCAGTGGGGCCGTCGGGATCTTCGAACAGCTCGTAGCGGGAGGCGCCCGCGCTGGTGTTCCATTGGAATTTGTAATCTTTGGTTCCATAGCCCACGGTGAAACCCGACGGTGCTGCAAGGCCCGTGGATGGAGCGTCCGAACCTGAGCCCCCACCGCAGGCCGCCAGCATCACAGGGACGGCCATCATCAGTGCCCGCGCCAGGTGAGTCGGCCTCGGGGTGGTAGGTGTCCTGCGAGATGTGGAGTGTCCGATCATGGGCAATGTCCTGTTGTCCTGAAGTGGAAAAGGAAGCGGTGCGAACGGAGGAGGATGGGGGCGGGGAGATGTCAGATGTGTGCCCCCAAGTGCTGTAGCCAGTGCCGTGTAGCGTTACAAACGCTTATCCCGAACCTGATCCCTAGCCTCTCCCTTAGGTCGGGCTTTTATACCATTCAGTAAAAAATAAACAGCAAGAGATTCGATTTGTTTCCGGATCTCTGTAGGAGACTTGGTGGGCAAGATGTGACCCGTGGTGAGGCTCGCGCAGCGCCAAGCCCAGGGCGCTCTATGCCTTGGCCGCTCTACTTGGGCGGCGCTATTCAGGCGCGTACGGGTCTGCAAACCCCAGCTCTTGCAGGATGGCCGTTTCGTACGCCTCCATCTCCTCGGCGTCAGCCTCGCTGGTCTCGTGGTCCCAGCCTTGTGCGTGCAGCGTGCCATGCACCAGCATGTGGGCGTAGTGTTCTTCCAGGCTCTTGTTCTGTTCCTGTGCCTCGCGCTCGATCACGGGTGCGCACAGCACCAGGTCGGCGGTCACCAACGGCTCCTGCGTGTAGTCGAAGGTGAGCACGTTGGTGGCGTAGTCCTTTTTGCGGTACTCGCGGTTGAGCTGCTGCCCTTCGTCGGCGCCCACGATGCGCACGGTGATCTCGGCGTCGGTGGCCAACGCATGGCGGATCCAGCGCGTGACCTTGTGGCGTGGCAGTACGGCACGGTGTGCAGTCGCACCGTCAAAGGTGCCGAACTGCAGCGACAGGGAGAGTTGGTTCAATGGCATTTGGAGTGTTTTTGGCCTCTGGCGCCTGATGAATAAGCGCGAGTAGCTATAAAAATAGGAGTTCAGTCGCGTGTACGTGCCACCGCAGCACGGCGGGGGGTGTCGTAGGCGTCCACGATGCGGGCCACCAGTGGGTGGCGCACCACGTCGGCGCTGGTGAAGTGGGTGATGGAGATGCCCTTGACGCGCTTCAATACACGCTCGGCGTCGATCAGGCCGCTCAGCGTCCCCTTGGGTAAGTCGATCTGGCTCACGTCGCCCGTCACAACGGCCTTGGCGCCAAAGCCGATGCGGGTCAGGAACATCTTCATCTGCTCGGGCGTGGTGTTCTGCGCTTCGTCCAGGATGACGAAGGCGTTGTTCAGCGTCCGCCCGCGCATGAAGGCCAGCGGCGCGATCTCGATGGCGTTGCGCTCGAACGCCTTTTGCACCTTGTCATGCCCCATCAGTTCGTACAGTGCGTCGTACAGCGGGCGCAGGTAGGGGTCCACCTTCTGCGCCAGGTCGCCGGGCAAGAAGCCAAGGCGCTCGCCAGCCTCCACAGCCGGGCGGGTCAGCACAATGCGCTGCACGCTGCTGCGCTCCAGCGCGTCCACCGCACTGGCCACGGCCAGGTAGGTCTTGCCGGTGCCGGCCGGACCGATGCCGAAGGTGATGTCGTGTGTGGCGATGTTCTGCAGATACAGGTTCTGTGTGGGCGTGCGGCCGCGCAGGTCGGCGCGGCGGGTGTTGAGGATGATGGCGTCGTCCGGGGCCTCCAGCAGTTCGCTGTCGCCCGCCAGCATCAGCTGGATATAGTCCTCGCCAATGGGGCGCTCGGCCATTTCATAGAGGGCCTGCAGCAGCTCCATCGCCTGCGTGGCCTTGGCCTTGGGGCCATCGACCTTGAACTGTTCGTGGCGGTGCGCAATGCTCACCTGCAAGGCCACTTCGATGGTGCGCAGGTGCGCATCGGCCGGGCCACACAGGTTGGTGAGCCGGGTGTTGTTGTGGGGGGTGAAGGTGTGGCGCAGGATCACGCGGATAATTCCAGTCAGGCAACGGAAAACGGCAAGAACGACGGCGCGGCATGTCATGCCCGCGTCGTCAAAGGACATCAATGATAGGCAAATTGACCGGCACCCTGCTGGAGAAGAATCCCCCCGAGGTGCTGCTGGACTGCCACGGCGTGGGCTACGAGGTGAATGTGCCCATGAGCACGTTCTACAACCTGCCTGCAGTGGGCGAACGCGTGAGCCTGCTGACACAGTTCATCGTGCGCGAGGATGCGCAACTGCTGTACGGCTTTGCGACCGCCCCCGAGCGCCAGGCGTTTCGCGAGCTGATCAAGATTTCAGGCGTGGGGCCGCGCACGGCGTTGTCCATACTGAGCGGCATGGGTGTGAGCGATCTGGCTCAAGCGATTTCGCTGCAGGAGGCGGGTCGTCTGGTGAAGGTGCCGGGCATCGGCAAAAAGACGGCCGAGCGTTTGCTGCTGGAGCTCAAGGGCAAGCTGGGGGCCGATATGGGTGCGGCGCGTGGCGCGGCCACCAGCGATGCACAGGCCGACATTCTGCAGGCGCTGTTGGCTTTGGGTTACAACGACAAGGAAGCGGCGGCGGCGCTCAAGGCCCTGCCGGCGGAGGTGGGGGTGAGTGAAGGGATCAAGATGGCGCTGAAGGCGTTGGCGAAGTAGCACTGTGGCGCCTTTGCGAGACCATTGGGTTCTCTGTATTGGCATCTTTTCCGGTTGTTGGGGCATTCCATGAGAACTGTTTTTAGAAATCTGATGGGCGCGCTGGGTGCTGTGACCCTCTTTTCGCTGCTGGCAGGCTGCGGAGGGGGGGGCGCGGAGTCGGCTACGACGTTTCAGACCACCCGCGTGGAAGGCTGGGTGCAGCCCTCCAGCGCTGATCAGGGCGTGCCGTATGTCAAGTCGCGCGAGGCGATGGATCTACCAACGCCTGCAAAAATCCGGCTTGGTGCCGTTGCACAAGAGAAGGCAGTACCTTTCACGTTGAAGAGTGGCGTAGCGCCTCGTCTGATCGGCTTGGCCCGCGATGTGAATGCCACGGGCGCATCAGCCCAGACACTGCAGCAGTTTCATTGGAGACCGACCGATTCGGGAGGGCTGGTGGCTGCCATCAACTTTTCTTCAGAGGGGGCGCATGGTTTGCGTCTCGGTGTGGTGGCCAAGCAGTTGCCCGGGGGCTCCGTGCTGCGCGTCTACAGTCCGGCAAACGCTGGCACGGTGTTTCAGATCCCTGGCCAGGAGGTGCTGCAGCGCATTCAACGACAGAAGCTGGCAGGGGATACCGGCCTGGACGGACAGACTTGGTGGACCCCCGACTTGGGTTCTGACGAAGTCACCTTGGAGGTAGAGTTACCTCCGGGGGCACCCTTGGGCGCACTCGACATTGCCATTCCTCGCGTGTCCCATATCTTTGAGAATCTATCGCTTCCGACGGAGGACGATTTCTCCACGAAGATCAACGAGTCAGCAGCCTGCCAACTGGACGCCTCCTGCTACGACGCATATGCAAATCAGCGTAACGCGGTCGCACGGATGATCTTTACTTCTGGGGCCAATACCTACCTGTGCACCGGCACTTTGCTGAATGACAGCGTTTCTTCGGGTACGCCCTATTTTTTGACTGCCAATCACTGCATTTCGTCCGCCGCGGAAGCTGAGTCGCTGCAAACAGACTGGTTTTACAGGACTCCGATATGCAATAGCCGTATCTTGTCTTCCACGTCGGAGAGACGGCTGGGTGGGGCAACTTTGCTCTACGCTTCCGACGGCTTCGATATGACGTTGCTCAAGCTCAATGAGGCTCCTCCGGCAGGCGCATTTTTTGCCGGCTGGGATGCGGGTGTACAGGCGGTGGGCTCGGCCGTGGCAGGGCTGCATCACCCGCGCGGGGACATGCTCAAGATCAGTTTCGGCTCCATCGGCGGGCAGACCTTCTGCACTCCTTCAGGCTCAGGCACGGAGTTCCAGTGCATAGGCAATTCTGGCAACTACTATCAGATCAACTGGAGCCGTGGAACAACGGAGGGCGGCAGCAGCGGGTCCGCCCTGTTTAACAGTGCCAACCAGGTGATTGGCACTTTGTATGGCGGCAGCTCGACCTGCTCATCCGCAGCCTCCCCCGAGTTCTATGGGCGGTTTGACATTGCTTTCAACACGGCATTGAAGAACTGGCTCGCCCCTGTGTCTCCCGCTCCTTTGTCCAATGGACGCGTTGCCGTCTACCGATTCTTCAACGGTACGACCGGCGCCCATTTTTTCACCACCAGCGTGGCTGAGCGCGACAATACGATACAGACGGCGCCCAGCTTTTCTTATGAAGGCGTTGCCTTCTTTGCGCAGGCGGCCCCCGCGACTGGCAATACTGCGGTGTATCGTTTCTATGGTCTCGTGGGCGGCGCGCATTTCTACACCAGCAGTGCACAGGAAAGAGACACCGTGCTGAATAGCATGCCGTCATTCCGCTATGAGGGCATTGCCTGGTATGCCGTACCCAGTCCGACTGCCGGCTCATCCCCCGTGTACCGTTTTTACAGGCCCTCGAAGCAGGTCCACTTCTACACGATCAGTTTGGCAGAACGTGACTCCATCATCGTCAACAACCCTGAATATGTTTATGAAGGTGTGGGCTACTACGCGTGGGCCAGCCAGTAAGCCTTGACATGACCATCCAGACCGACGACTTCGCCCCCGCCTCCGCCAAACGCGTCATCTCCGCAGTCCCCGTATCCCCGCAAGAGGAGGCCATTGAGCGTGCCCTGCGCCCCAAGCTCCTGCAGGAGTACGTGGGCCAGGCCAAGGCGCGCGAGCAGCTTGAGATCTTCATCGGCGCAGCGAAGAAGCGCGGCGAGGCGCTCGACCATGTCCTGCTGTTCGGCCCGCCTGGCCTAGGCAAGACCACGCTCTCGCACATCATCGCGGCCGAACTGGGCGTGAACCTGCGCCAGACCAGCGGCCCCGTGCTGGAAAAGCCCAAGGACCTGGCGGCGCTGCTGACCAACCTCGAAAAAAACGACGTTCTCTTCATCGACGAGATCCACCGCCTCTCGCCCGTGGTGGAGGAAATCCTCTACCCCGCGCTGGAGGACTACCAGATCGACATCATGATCGGCGAAGGGCCTGCAGCGCGCAGCATCAAGCTCGACCTGCAGCCCTTTACCCTGGTGGGCGCCACCACGCGCGCGGGCATGCTGACCAACCCGTTGCGCGACCGGTTTGGCATCGTGGCGCGGCTGGAGTTCTATACGGCCGAAGAGCTGGCGCGCATCGTCAAGCGCAGCGCGGGGTTGCTCAACGCGCCCATGGACGACGAAGGCGGTTTTGAGATCGCCCGCCGCTCGCGCGGCACACCGCGCATTGCCAACCGGCTGCTGCGCCGGGTGCGCGACTACGCTGAGGTCAAGGGCGATGGTCGCATTACCAAACCCATTGCCGACAAGGCTCTGGCCATGCTCGATGTGGACCCGCAAGGCTTTGATGTGATGGACCGCAAATTGCTCGAAGCCGTGATTCACCGCTTTGACGGTGGTCCCGTGGGGCTGGACAACATTGCGGCCAGCATTGGCGAAGAGGCTGGCACCATCGAAGACGTGATCGAGCCTTACCTGATCCAACAAGGTTTCTTGCAGCGCACGCCCCGTGGGCGCATTGCCACACTGGCGGCGTTCCGCCACCTGGGGGTTACGCCGCCGAAGGCGAGCGGGCAAGATCTGTTTGGGGTGTGAGGGCGGTGGCTGGGGCTGGCTCTGCGCGGGCTGCCCCCCGCAGTATTCCCGCCACGATCAGTGCCTGCGCTGCGTAGTAAGTCGCCAGCACCCACACCTGCGCCATGGGCAAGGGGTGCACAAACCGGTTGGTGGCCAGCAGCGAGTCGCTGAGCATGAAAAACCCGGCGCCGATGGCGACCAGCAGTGAAGGGGCGTCGCGCAACACCGTGGCCCGGCCGATGGCCTGAGCCGCCATCAGCGCGATCACCAGCACATAGGCCGCGACCGGCAATCGCAGCGCAGGTGGCAGGCCACCGGCCCACAGAAAGGCGTACATGGCCGCTCCAATGCCCAACGTAGCGGCCAGTGCACCCCGGTGCGGAAACCACCCCTGTCCGCTTTTGAACAGCGCCACATAGAACAGATGAGCTACCAGAAAGCTCACCAAGCCGGGGATGAAGAAGCCCTGGAACATGAGGAACGCATCGCCTGCCAACGACCCGCCCAGGGCGGCGATCAGCAAGATCCAGGGCATTTTTGAGCCGAATGCACCCCTTGCGCCCGTTGAATATGCACTGATAGCTATCAAAACAATAGCAATCACCATGGTCAGCGGTTTGAACAGCCAATGCCATTGCGTGAACCCCAGCGCACTGGTGGCCGTGGCCAGCGCCGCGCTTTGCAGCATCAGCGCCATCAGCATGCCAATGCGCCTCTGCATCACAGCGCCCAGCGACCATTGCATCGTCAGCAGCACAGCAAACCAGATGGCGTTGTGCACCAGTGGCGCCGCATCGGCTTGCCACAAAAAGGCCGCCACGCCCGCGAGCAGCAGCACAAACTGCACCAGCGCAAACCACTGCACGGCGTGCGACATCGGCGGGTGGTAGAGCGCCATCTGCGCCATGCGGAAGGCCGGTTTGGGAAAACGCTCCGCCACATCGGCGGGCCGCCAGCCGGGGGGCTTGATCCAGACCTTGAGCTTGTCGAGCCAGCTGCGCGCGTGCCAGCTGTCGTGCGCCAGCGCTGCATACACCTGCGCGTTGGCCCACAACGGGTCCCAGCTATTGAGCAGGCCGCGCGTGCCGTACACGCACCGCTCCTGCTGGTCTTCGTCCTTGAAGGTGCCGAACAGCCGGTCCCACAGGATCAGGATGCCACCGTAGTTCTTGTCCAGGTAGGCGTCGTTGACGGCGTGGTGCACGCGGTGGTTGCTGGGGCTGCAGAACCAGCGGTCGAACCAGCCCAGGCGCCCCACCTGCTCGGTGTGCACCCAGAACTGGTAGAGCAGGTCGACGAGCGCCACCACACCAAACACCAGAGGCGGAACGCCCGCCAGCGCCATCGGCACATAAAAGATCCAGCCCAGCAGCGCGCCCGAACTGGTCTGGCGCAGTGCGGTGGAGAGGTTGTAGTCCTGACTCTGGTGGTGCACCGCGTGCGCGGCCCACAGCACCGCTGACTCGTGCCCCATGCGATGCAGCCAGTAGTAGCAGAAGTCGTAGAACACCAGCGCCAGCAACCAGCCGGGCAGGCTTGTCCAGAACGCATCGTCGCGCCACAGCGCCACGTGCTCGAACAGGGCCGTGTAGATGCCGATGCGCAGCAGTCGCGTGAACACTGCGCTGGTCTGGCTGAGCATACCGAGGCTGATGCTGCTGACCGCATCGGCCAGCCGGTAGGTGTTGCGTCGACGTTGGTAGCCGATGGCCAACTCAACGGCGATCAGCAGCAAGAAAACGGGTGTGGCAAGGACGATGATCTGGCTGGGGCTCATGGGGGACACCAAAATGTCCGCCGATTTTTGCCCCAATCAGGTCAGCGCGCCTCTGGCATCAACCCTGATTCGGTGAACCACTAAAACCGCCCCCAGCGAGTTGTATCCTTTTCTGAGCTGCCTATGCGGCAATGAACCACTGGGAGGTGTACCTGCGCGACGAGAAGCTTTTCTGAGCTGCCTATGCGGCAGTGAACCCGAGCAAAGCACCGCGCACCTTCCCGCGCGTTTTCTGAGCTGCCTATGCGGCAGTGAACATCGCGCTCAGTATTCGTGTTCTCAGCCATACTTTCTGAGCTGCCTATGCGGCAGTGAACGCTCCCCCTCCTGCCCCGGCTGGGCTGGCGCATTTCTGAGCTGCCTATGCGGCAGTGAACTTTCAGGATGGCCCGGCGGGTCGCTATTTGATTTTCTGAGCTGCCTATGCGGCAGTGAACCACCAGGGCGCCCGCCCTGGCCCCGGCCGCAATTTCTGAGCTGCCTATGCGGCAGTGAACTCCGGCGCCCAGACCATCGACGGCGTGAGCGTTTTCTGAGCTGCCTATGCGGCAGTGAACTTGTCGCGGCGCTCGCGCAATCGACGGCTCATTTTCTGAGCTGCCTATGCGGCAGTGAACCACTACGTGAACGCGCGCGGCTGCCCGGTGGTTTTCTGAGCTGCCTATGCGGCAGTGAACCGAAGCCCCTTGAAAGAGGGGCGATCCCTGATTTTCTGAGCTGCCTATGCGGCAGTGAACAGTTTGATGCACTTCATAAGAAGGCGCTTTTGTTTCTGAGCTGCCTATGCGGCAGTGAACGCCGCTCCACCACGAAGTCATCGGCAGGCGACTTTCTGAGCTGCCTATGCGGCAGTGAACTTTGACCGCCAGCCATCGCCGGGTGTCTTTGATTTCTGAGCTGCCTATGCGGCAGTGAACGCTTTGAACTTGGGGTTGATCGCCTGCAGGTCTTTCTGAGCCGCCTATGCGGCAGTGAACAATGCGGGCCGTGGCGCGGGTCTCGGTGTCCTTTTCTGAGCTGCCTATGCGGCAGTGAACTGCCCGAGAACTCATTCAAAGCAAGCGGCACCTTTCTGAGCTGCCTATGCGGCAGTGAACCAAGTTCGCCCGCCGCAAGAAGCGCCTGGTGTTTTCTGAGCTGCCTATGCGGCAGTGAACATCGTTGACCTCCCCCCGCATCACCCCGGCATTTTCTGAGCTGCCTATGCGGCAGTGAACCTGGCCCATTGGCTGCAGGCGCCTCGGTGACTTTTCTGAGCTGCCTATGCGGCAGTGAACTTACACGGGGGGCGATGGCGCTGGAGGTCTGGTTTCTGAGCTGCCTATGCGGCAGTGAACGCCTCCAGGCCATCCACCTTGCCATCGGCAATTTTCTGAGCTGCCTATGCGGCAGTGAACGTTGATTGTGTCGTCGCCCAGGCCCACAAACTTTTCTGAGCTGCCTATGCGGCAGTGAACCCCGGCCAGCGCCTAAGCCCCGGCCATGCACTTTTCTGAGCTGCCTATGCGGCAGTGAACCAGGAGGCCGTGGGCAGCGCCGCCCTGCAGGTTTTCTGAGCTGCCTATGCGGCAGTGAACAGCTCAACGTCCACAGGCGGGATCAGATCCGTTTTCTGAGCTGCCTATGCGGCAGTGAACCAGCACCTTGTCCCAGTCCTGTTCCACCACCTTTTCTGAGCTGCCTATGCGGCAGTGAACGTGACCGGCATCAACCAGCAAGAGTCCGTCACTTTCTGAGCTGCCTATGCGGCAGTGAACGGGGATGGGCTGGAAATTGCCAGGTGCTGCGTTTTCTGAGCTGCCTATGCGGCAGTGAACGGTGTCGCTGCTACCGGGCACCGCGTTGAGCATTTCTGAGCTGCCTATGCGGCAGTGAACCCCCGGCCTTGTGCCGGACTGCGCAATGTGATTTTCTGAGCTGCCTATGCGGCAGTGAACGGTGGCTGGAGCGCGCATAGTGCGCAAGGACATTTCTGAGCTGCCTATGCGGCAGTGAACCAGAGCCACCACCATATCGCGGCGGACTGGATTTTCTGAGCTGCCTATGCGGCAGTGAACTTCCCCATGGTTGAGAAGTATTCGCTATCAAGTTTCTGAGCTGCCTATGCGGCAGTGAACCCTTACGTGGCAGATCCGAAGATCGGCAGCAATTTCTGAGCTGCCTATGCGGCAGTGAACATTGGGGTAGTTCGCATCCTGCGCCCAGGCAGATTTCTGAGCTGCCTATGCGGCAGTGAACCAACCGCAGGCCGTGGCGGGCGGGGAGCCGGTTTTCTGAGCTGCCTATGCGGCAGTGAACGGTGTTGGCTTGGCGAAAAAGGGCACAACCGTTTTCTGAGCTGCCTATGCGGCAGTGAACGGGTATTCCGTGGCCGACTCCGCGAAGGAATATTTCTGAGCTGCCTATGCGGCAGTGAACTTTCCTTTACTACTGCCAATGTGGCGTAATCATTTCTGAGCTGCCTATGCGGCAGTGAACGAACACCCCAGGCGAAAGCAGGCCAGTCATTGTTTCTGAGCTGCCTATGCGGCAGTGAACCGTGCCAGGCAGCACGAACGCTGCAGCCTATTTTTCTGAGCTGCCTATGCGGCAGTGAACGCGGCCCGCTTCACCCTTGGCCCGCAGGAAAGTTTCTGAGCTGCCTATGCGGCAGTGAACGTTCACGCTCACCGAGGGGTGGAAATCCACGCTTTTCTGAGCTGCCTATGCGGCAGTGAACGCGGCGCGGCCGGTGTCGCTGTCGCGCAGGTATTTCTGAGCTGCCTATGCGGCAGTGAACGAATCGCCGGATGAACTGCTCGTGCGTGAGCATTTCTGAGCTGCCTATGCGGCAGTGAACTACAACTGGGGCCAGGGCAACGTGCAGCGAAATTTCTGAGCTGCCTATGCGGCAGTGAACGATACTGGTGGCCTTACGCGCCTTCGTGAACATTTCTGAGCTGCCTATGCGGCAGTGAACGCGCGGGCAGCACGGGCCTAGGCCTCACGGCGTTTCTGAGCTGCCTATGCGGCAGTGAACTCATACGTGACGGTGGACGCGCTGGGCCTGGCTTTCTGAGCTGCCTATGCGGCAGTGAACTTCTTTGCAATCCATGTTCCGCGCCTGTTCGTTTTCTGAGCTGCCTATGCGGCAGTGAACGTGGGTATTGGCCTGTCATCTCACCGCTCCTATTTCTGAGCTGCCTATGCGGCAGTGAACCCAGACGCCGATGGGGGATGCCCTCCTGTTTCTTTCTGAGCTGCCTATGCGGCAGTGAACGCCGGGTGGAAATCACCCGTTTGGTTGAGATTTTTCTGAGCTGCCTATGCGGCAGTGAACCCATGGATCGCTGCAGGACATACGCAAGGCAATTTCTGAGCTGCCTATGCGGCAGTGAACCCATGGATCGCTGCAGGACATACGCAAGGCAATTTCTGAGCTGCCTATGCGGCAGTGAACCTACAACCTCGGCATGGGCAACCTCGGTCTGGTTTCTGAGCTGCCTATGCGGCAGTGAACGTATGGAGTCAAGGCGTAGTTTGCGACGTTATTTTTCTGAGCTGCCTATGCGGCAGTGAACTCCGGCACCCGGTCATCAGTCGCTTGCTTGACTTTCTGAGCTGCCTATGCGGCAGTGAACAACCCATCCAAGCTGATGGGCGATGGCTACCATTTCTGAGCTGCCTATGCGGCAGTGAACGGTACGCTTGGCAGCGGCAGCATCAGCCCTTGTTTCTGAGCTGCCTATGCGGCAGTGAACTTCTCGCGCACCTGGTCTACGCTGATGCCGTATTTCTGAGCTGCCTATGCGGCAGTGAACGCTGAAAGGGTCTCCACCATGGCAGGGCGGCTTTTCTGAGCTGCCTATGCGGCAGTGAACGATTTCGCGGGTGTATGCAAGGATGTGCTCTTTTTCTGAGCTGCCTATGCGGCAGTGAACCTCTCTGAAGTTGTGAAGCGTGATAGCGATGGTTTCTGAGCTGCCTATGCGGCAGTGAACGCAGGCATCAACCCGCGCGTGGACCAGGTGGTTTTCTGAGCTGCCTATGCGGCAGTGAACGCCCTTGAGCTTGCCCTGTTCGATCTCGGGATATTTCTGAGCTGCCTATGCGGCAGTGAACCAGGTCGGTGGCCAGCGCTTGCCCTGGCGTGATTTTCTGAGCTGCCTATGCGGCAGTGAACCAGGTCGGTGGCCAGCGCTTGCCCTGGCGTGATTTTCTGAGCTGCCTATGCGGCAGTGAACCTCCACTCTCAGCGAAAAATTGCGCCGTCGAGTTTCTGAGCTGCCTATGCGGCAGTGAACGTAGCTTTCGGCGCCGTCTTTCATGGTGCCGTATTTCTGAGCTGCCTATGCGGCAGTGAACTTGTTTCGTCCAACCTGACGCCCTCCGCTACGTTTTCTGAGCTGCCTATGCGGCAGTGAACCACCCGTACACCACGCGCACGCGCGGCACGAATTTCTGAGCTGCCTATGCGGCAGTGAACGTTCCGCACCGGCACAGCAGACGAAAGCGACTTTTCTGAGCTGCCTATGCGGCAGTGAACCACGGCGCTTGCGCATAACGCGCAGGGTCTTTTTTCTGAGCTGCCTATGCGGCAGTGAACGTACGCATCCTCTTTGTTGGTGAACGATCCAATTTCTGAGCTGCCTATGCGGCAGTGAACTTCGGTCTGTGCTGAATGACGCACCTTTGACTTTTCTGAGCTGCCTATGCGGCAGTGAACTGAGTGGTTTTGCCCCGAGGGTTGGTATGAGTTTTCTGAGCTGCCTATGCGGCAGTGAACGGTCGCAGCTCGGGAACGGGGCCGGTGGTGCATTTCTGAGCTGCCTATGCGGCAGTGAACGGGCGGGCCAGAAACGAAAGAGCCCGCTGGGTTTTCTGAGCTGCCTATGCGGCAGTGAACGCCAAGGAGGCGCTGCGAATCGCGCACGAAAATTTCTGAGCTGCCTATGCGGCAGTGAACAAGAGTGACCGCGCAGGGCCAAGGTCGGGGCAATTTCTGAGCTGCCTATGCGGCAGTGAACTTGCGAATGTCCGAAGCCATCCAGACGCGCATTTTCTGAGCTGCCTATGCGGCAGTGAACAAACAAGCGAGCCCGCTGGGTTGCGGGCTCTGTTTTCTGAGCTGCCTATGCGGCAGTGAACGAGTTGAAGCGCATATCAACACCGTCCTGAGTTTTCTGAGCTGCCTATGCGGCAGTGAACAAAGCGTGGTTGGCGATGTAGCGGACTTGATTTTTCTGAGCTGCCTATGCGGCAGTGAACTCGATGCAGCCGCAGGCCTGGCCGAGGTGTCTTTTCTGAGCTGCCTATGCGGCAGTGAACATGGAGGCAATGTTTCTATCCAGACCAGCAAATTTCTGAGCTGCCTATGCGGCAGTGAACCTGAGCGCATCGCCCGTTGTCTTGAGTCCACATTTCTGAGCTGCCTATGCGGCAGTGAACTTGCTCTGGCCGGTTGCGCATGTCGTCCTGGCTTTCTGAGCTGCCTATGCGGCAGTGAACACCGCTGCGCGTCCACCGCATCTGCCGTTGCTTTTCTGAGCTGCCTATGCGGCAGTGAACTTCATCCTCTGGCGACGAATTGGCCGGTCTGTTTTCTGAGCTGCCTATGCGGCAGTGAACGCCGGTATTTTGAAGAGTGCGAATGATTCGGTTTTCTGAGCTGCCTATGCGGCAGTGAACTATCAGTCTAGCCCCGTAACTTCCTGATTTTTAAAGAACATTCCCCTTCCAAGCCAAAACACCCCAATTCCTGGGGTGTTCTGTAAGTGCTTGATTCCAAAGGGCCCGTCACCGGCCCCGAAAAAAGGGTCAAAACCAGGGCACGGTCGCTTCGTGACCCAGGCCGTAGGCGTTGAAGGCCCCCGCCACCGCGTGCGGTTGCAGCGAGCCGTGCTCCACGCACAGGCAAAACGGCTGGCCTGTGCTGCTGCTGCGCAGTTGCACAAACGGCAGGTTGGGGAGTCGCTCCACGGTGTCGGGGATGGCGGTGGCAGCCTGTTCGGCGGTTTCGCCTTTGCGTTGCATGCGGCGGCGGCGCAGGCGGTCCACACTGGTTTTGAACTGGCGGCGGCGCACGGTGCGGTGCGGTGCATCGGCAGGGGCCTGGCGCAGTTCGCTGACCTGGGTGTGGTCGCGCATACCCTTGAGCCAGTCTTGCCCCATCAGGCGCTGCAGTGCATCGGGCGTGCCGTGCAGGCGCAGCACCGCGCCCAGGGTGCGCCGTGTCAGTGGCTGGCCGATGTGCTGCGGGTAGCTCACGCCAATGTCGGTGGTCTGCCCCAGCACCAGTGCCCGGTGCAGCTTGGCCACCAGCGCACCCAGCAGGTGCGCGTGGCTGAACTCCGGGTCGGGCAGCAGGGTGATGTTGATGTAGTGCGTGGTCATGGGGCCTCGCGCATCAGCTGGCGTCGCCAAACACGCCGCCACGGATCAGCACCGCCATCACAAAGTGCTGTTGCTCTGCGGGGGGCACCTGGTCTTTCAGCAGCCAGTTGTCCAGCAGGGTGTAGAAGTCCAGCTTTTGCTTGGGCTGGCGGTAGGCCTTGCCCTGGGTGGTAACGGAGCCGTAGGGCTCCACCGCGATGGGGCCCAGTTCTTCAGCGCCTTCGTACCAGGTGTCGATGGTGCGGATGGCGTTGCCGATTTTTTGCGAGTGGATGGCGGCCACGCCGTCCACGTGGTACAGCGTCTTGCTCTTGCCGGCGCTACCTTTGTCCAGAATCAGCTCTTGCGATGGGAACACCTCTTGCCCCGCACCCTGGCGCACAAAGGCCGTCACCCGCAGCAGCACATGTTGCGAACCGGCCAGCCCGGCGGCAATGGCTTGGCCCAGTTCGTCTAGGCCTTCTGCTTCTGTATTGATAGCGCCTACCGCCCGTGTATTAAGCGCCAGAGCATCAAAAGACCATGTATGTGCGGACTGCCCGCCCTGCATCTGGTCCACAGTCACTTCCACCTGTTCGGCCCCGGCGCGGTTGCGCCACAAGAAGCGGCCATTGGCCAGGTTGGCCGCGTAGCGCCGGGCCAGCTCGCCAAAGCCGTGTTGCTGCACATAGCCCTGCACGGTAGCCAGCAGCTTGGCCTGGTAGGCCGCGCTGTTGCAGGCCGATGGCGTGCCTGCGCCGCCCAGCACGCGCAGCGTGAACTGCACTTTGAGCGTGTCGGCCTCAGCGGGCAGGGCGGCCACATCTACGGTTTGCAGGTTGGGGTTCTCGATGGCGGCGTCCAGCTTGGCGGGGTCCTGGTCTTTGGCCTTGAGGCGGTTGCTGATGGTGCCGCGCACGGACTTCGGCTTGATGGTGACGGGCTGCCACGCGTGCGACTGTGCGCGGTCGTCCCAGCGGCCTGCATGGAACACGGCATCGGACGGGTCCAGCTTGCGTTCAAAAGCCAGGACGGAAGCGGTAGTGAGTTTGTCGGTCATGGTGTCAATCCTTCAAAAATGGGTGTGTTGAATGCGAAGGGGCTGATACGCGGGGCTCAGGTGTAGTCATAGGCCTCGGCGTCGTCCCATTCGTCCAATGCGTCAGTGCGCGCCGCGGCATTTGCGTTGGCGTCGTCCGCGTGTGCGGGCTTGTAGGCATTGCGGCAGCGGTACAAGCCTTTGGCCTCGTCGGCTTCGGCATGCCACAGCAACTGGCCCAGATGGGTCAGGCGGTGCGGGCTGATCCACTCGCCCAGCGCATAGACCGACTCCACAAACCGCAGCGGTACCGTCGCATCGCGTGCGTTGCGTACGGCGCCAGGGGCGTGTGTGGGCGTCAGCGCGGCATAGCCAACGGGGATGGGAACTACCCAGCCGCTGCCCTTGGGCCGCCACGGGTCTGCCCATGGCACCTGCCCG
This sequence comes from Acidovorax benzenivorans, assembly GCF_028680575.1. Lineage (GTDB taxonomy): Bacteria > Pseudomonadota > Gammaproteobacteria > Burkholderiales > Burkholderiaceae_C > Acidovorax > Acidovorax benzenivorans. Next base: position 248,579 of record NZ_JAPCKI010000002.1, read on the forward strand.
TCGGGTGCTGGTGTGCCGCCGTCAGGCACCACAGGCTCGTAGTTAAAACGGGCCGCATGCAGCCAGGAATCCAGCAGTGTGGCATCGGGCTGTGTGGTGAGCAGGTCTTGCAGGCGCTGGGCCAGCAGGTCGTCGCGCCCCACCAGGGCAAAGCCTGGCAGCCATTGCCGCCGCCATTGGCGAAACGCCTTCTCTGCCGCCACGGGGTCTTCGGGCACGATGGCCATCCAGGGCCGCACGCGCTTGCCCGGCACCGGGCGCGAAGGCAGCACGCTGCCGCCCGCCACGCGCATGCCCGCCAGGATGTGGCCTGCTTTCGCAGCCCATTCGTCCAGCTGCGCCTGGTTGCCTTGCACCAGCGCTGCCGGGGTGCCGGGCGTGCGCTTTTCTGACACGGCCAGCACCAGCGTGATCTGCAGGTGCATGCGGCCTTCTTCCACGATGGCGGCGGTGCTGCCGTCTTTGTCCACCGGGTTGCGCGTGAGGTTGAAGCTGCGCACGTAGCCCTGTGTGACCTGCTCCTGGTGGTGGTGGCAGACCACGCCCACGCCGTGCAGTTGCAGCGGCACGCCAGCCTGGGCCAGCTTGCGCTCTAGCGCCCACATCACGCCCGTAAAGGCCGTGATGGACGGGAAGCCGTGCGTGAGCGGGCTGGCAATGGCGTTGGCGTTCTGGATGCGCAGGTGGGGCAAAACGAGGATGGCTTGGGGTTGCAGCGGGCTCATGGGTTCTCCTCCCGCAGTGCTACCAACTCCGCATGTGTTTTGCGGATGGGGATGTAGTGCGGCGCATCCAACTTGTCGCGCAGTTCGCGCAGTTGTTGCTTGAAGCCATCTTCATCGGTCAGCAGCACTTTCTTCCACTCGCGTGCTTCGGCATCACCCATCGGCAGCTTGCCGCGCAGTTGTGCGTTGAGCCAGTTGCCGAAGGCTTTGCCGATGGCTGCGGGCCAATCCATGTACAGCCAGTCATGTGCAAATTGGGCTTCTTCGGGTATCTCTGTGCGCAGAGGGTCAAGCCAAAGCGTCTCTTCGTAATCGAGCTTTTCAAAGCGCTCGTCATCCCGGCTCCAACCCGGGGGCAGGATTTGTTGCAATTCGGCGGCCAGCGAGACCAGCTCGTCTACCAGAGTGTCCAGCAGCTCTTCGCGCCGCTCACGGGTCGCCAGGTTGGCGTCGGGGGCGGACTCCAAAAACACCCGCAGCGCCCGCACGGCCCGGCGCGCTTCGGGGCGGGCGATGAACAGCCGGTCGAACACCGAAGCTGCATGCACCGGCAACCGCACCGCGCTGGCCTGCCACTGCGGCGGAAGCGACGACAACAGGTAATTCATGCCCCGCCGCTCACTGTTGAGCTGGCTGATGTTCTGCGGTTTGGTGCCGCCCATGTTCTGTACGGCCAGGCCTGGGTAGTCGTGGAACACGCCGTCATGTGCCTTGCGTTCGCGCCGTGCCTGGCGGGCGGCTTTGTTGGTCTCGCCAAAACGGTCTTCTTGCACCTGGGCGTGCACCGCATGCGCCAGCGACGTGGCGTACAGCGGGGCCAGCAGGGTGTAGTCGGCATCCTCGCCGGCGTCGCTGCCCGTCAGCCAGTACAGCTGCTTGGCCAGGGTGTGGCTGCTGGGGCCTTCGGCACGCGGCTGGGTCAATGACACGAATGCATCGCGCAGTGCCTGGGCTTGCGCCGGGTCGGCGTGCAGCGCAGCCAGGGCGTTAGCATCCTGCGCCAGCAAGGCGGTGAGCAGGCTGCGCCCGTTCACTTCCAGCTTGAGCAGCTTGTACACGTCCAGCGCGGCAGCGTTGCCCACCACATCGCCCACAAAGCGTTCGCCCAGTGCGTGGCTGCCCAGCTCGGCCAGCGGGGGAAGGGTGCGGGGCTCCACATACAGGTTGGTGCCCCGCGCATCGGGGTGGATGGGTTTGAGGGAGTGGGTAACGGCCTGGATTTGCTCCACGCGCTTGGCCGCGCTGGCCAGCCACACATCATGGGCGAATGAAGCAATCACTTCATTGTGTTGGGGATCGTCAGGCTTGAGCTTGTCGAGCTTGGCTTGCAGTCGCTCTTGCAGGAAGGCGCTGATGGCCGCTCGGTAGCCTGCCTTGCCACCTGTTGCAGGGGCTTCAGACATGGGAATACCTTTCCAAAAGGGTTGGAAGCTAGAATTCCCCGGTCAGCACAAAGCCAACCGGGGGATAGGTTTGGACGGCAAGCCGTCATACGACTAATAAGGTCAAGTGGTTGCTAAGCACAAAGCCTCCTTTCTTCTGGTGCCTGCTGGGCACGTTGCTGAATCAACCGTGGTGCAACTGGTACTTGCACCACGGTTTTTTTGTTTATTAAAAAATAACCAGTCAACTTGATATTTTTGACGTAGTCAATTTATCTGCTATTGGTCAATCATAAAGGTGGCGTGCTATCTTTGCAACATCTGCTGAAAAGCAGCTCAGAAAAGTCAGCTAGACAATTTGGCTGTCGATCCACTGCCGCACAGGCAGCTCAGGTTTTCTTCGTAAAGCCCAAGCGCTCATCCCACCACCAGCCCGCCTGAGATTCAGGCAGGCTGGCGGTGGCATAGCGTTTTGCGCAGTGCTCCAGCGACAAGCCCCGCGCTTGTGCCAGTGCAGCCAGTTCCCCCATCAAGCTCATCTGCGGCCAGGGCGATACGCTGGGTGATGCCAGTTGCGCCGCAGGCACGGGGTGGCACAGACTTTGGTGGATGGGCACATAGAGCTTTTCGTAGCGTCGTTCTCCGTCTTGCACGCGGTGCAGCCACAGCGTTTCTTCTTCCTCGTCCGGTAGCAGGGCCACGTCGTCGCGTTGTTGTGGGTCGTAGCGAAAGCGCTGGCACTGCGGCAGCAGGCCGGTGAGCCAGAGCTGACCGGGGTGCGCCCAATGCAGGAAGGCCGCGCGCTCGGGGGCGGTGGTGTGTTTGCTGGTTCCAGAGCGTTGCAACATGGCATCGCGCATGCGCTCGTGCTCCAGGTCGGCCCAATGACGGCGGGGATGGTATTGCGCGGTGGCCACTTCAATGCGCGGTTGGGCATCCACTGCCCACGGTTCATCGTCTTTGACCAAGCGCGTCATCAGTTGGCTCAGGTTATGGCTGTGCAGGTAGAAGTTCTGTGCAGCGTCGCTCGACCCTGGCGGCTGTGGGTCCATTTCAAAGCCTGGTTTGCAAAACGCCGCTTTGCTCTTGTCTTTGAAGTGCCGCAGGTTGCTGTCCAACACCACCATGTTCACCCCGCCCACAGCCCCGGGCCGATGCCGCCGCACGCGCCCGGCGAGCTGGATGAGCGAGCGCATGGACGAAGGCTCCACCACGGCCCAGTCGTAGTCGTGGTCGCGGCCTACTTCGGTCACGGGGCTGCCCAGCACGATAAACAGGTGGTGGGGCTCGGGGTGGGCGTCGATGAGCGCGCGCAGGCCCGGGCGTTGCAGCGCGGGGTCTTGGCCGTCCTTCGCGCCATGGCGGTTGAGCAGGGTGTCCAGCTGCTGTTCGATGGCCGAGCGCAGCAGCAGGGGAAACTGCGAGTGGTACACGCACAGGTGGACGCGAACCTTGCCTTGCAGCGCTGGCGGCAGGGCATCGGCTGCGTACATGGCCAGTGCCACGTCATACAGCGGGGCAATATTGGCCATGCGGATGAGGCCCAGGCTCACGCGCTTTTCGCTGGCGGCGTGGGTGGTGGTATCCGTGCTGTGGTTGTGGGGCCGTTGGTGCAGCTCCCACGCTTGCTCCAGTACTAGGCGGGCAAAGTCTTTGCGGCGCTCTGCTTTTTGCATGCCGTGCCAGGCGTCGGGTAAGGGTGCGATCTGCGCAAGGCGCCGCACCTCAGCGTGTTTCAGCTTGGCTACCCGCTTTTGCACGTATTGGGTGTGTGCTTTGCGGAAGGCAGCGCCATCCGCACAGTCTTGCGCGGTCTGGTGGAACTCGTCGACCCACAGGCAGCAGATGTTGGCGGGCTCGCTGGGCCGCTCGCTGCGGTGGCGCTGGTACACGGCCCGCCCGGCGCGGTAGGCACGGAAGAGCCCTTCCACCAGCGCGGGCGCCAAGGTGGCCGATGACAGCAGCACGCGGCTGCCCAGCAGGCCCGCCCAGTGCACCAGCCGGGTGAGCGCGGGCAGGTCGGCCATATCGAAGTCATCGGGCTCGTCCAGCACCAGGTCGCCCGTCAGCAGGCGCAGCATCGGCGCGATCTGACGGCCGCCACGCAGGCTTTCGGTGGCGGGGGTGAGGTGGTCTACGGTGCAGACCAGCAGCGGTGCGGCAATCAGGGCACGGGCCTTGGCGTCATCCGTGAGGCGCTGCAGCAGCGGGTGCTGGTCGTTGCCTTCGTAGAGCACCGTTCCCGCTTCGTCCAGCAGCGCCTGGCTCGATGCGGAGCCGGTGGCTTCGGCCTGCTGCTCCCAGTATTCAAACAGCGCCCGGCTGGCCGCGCCGCCGACCTGGATGGCCAATTGCTCGTCACTCAGTTGCAGGTCGTGCTGGAACACGCGTCCTGTCTGCAGCGTGAGCGTGCGCAGTCCCATGGCAAAGGCGCAGCGCATGCCAGCGGCCGGGTCGGCCAGCGCGTTCATGATGCGGGCGTTGCCCAGCGTCTTGCCGCAGCCGGTGGAGGCCATGTTGACGATGAACGCACCTTGCTGCGCTGCGCGGGCGCGCACGCTGGCGGCTAGGTCGGCGGCCTTGTCTTGCCAGGCAAAGCGTGGGTCAGCGCTGCGCTTTTTGAGGGGCTTGTGGTTTTTGAGCGCAGGCAGGCTGCGCGTGAGGCTGGGCAGAGACCGTGCCACCAGCGTGGCGTGGGCCTGCACGCCCAGCAGGTGTTCGTCCAGTGTTTGATTGAAAATTGGGCTCTGGTGCTTGTCTAATAAGCGCGAGCAGCTATTGTTTTGATAGTGATTGCTGCGTGTGTTGGCGTACAGCGGGTAGCCTTCGTTGAGGTACGGCGTCCGCACGGTTTTGTCGGTAAGACTGGAGTAGTGGTGGTCTGCCAGCATGAGGCACAGGCGGGCGACGTGCATGGCAAAGGGGTCGTGCAGCACCGTGTCTTGACCGGGTGCCTGCGACAGGTCCAACAGCTTGCGTGCGTAGCGTGCTGCCTGCTTGCGCCAAGCGGGCGTGATGACGGGCAGCCCGTGCGGGAAGTGCCAATGGGCACGCACCGTGGCGGGTTCTGCGTGTTCGCGTGGCTCGTTCCAGTCGGCGCTAACGCGTAGCAGCACGTCGTTGAGTTCGCTGGTGTTGATGAAACTGGGCCGTGCACCAAAGCGGCGGTAGGTGTGTCTGCTGTCCTCTTGGTCCTCGGCATCCATGCCTTGTGCCTGCTTCACCGGCAGGCAGGGCAAGCGGTGGTGAGTGAACACCAGCCAGGTAACGGCCTGGGCCAGCGGCGGCAGGCGGGCGAACGGCAAGCGTTGCGAGGCCTGAGGCTCGTCCAGCCCATCGCGCAGCAGCCGCCCGCCAGCGTGGTCCAACCACGGTGTCTCGAATGCCTGGGCATCCCCCTCCGCCTCGGCACATGCCGCAAGCCGCTGCAGCCAACCGTCATCGTCGTCCTGCCCCACAAAGGCCTGGAATAGCCGCACGGACACCCACTCATGCCGGTAGTGGTTGCGCTCGCGCACGCCGACGTTCTTGAGCTTGTCTTGAAACGCCTGCGTGGCCTTGCCCAGGTCATGCAGCAGGGCCGCGAGCGCGGCCAGGGCGGTCATCAGCGGCAGGTGGTGCCAGGCGTTTTCGTCACCGGCGCGCAGCACGTTGCTGGCCGTGGTGTTGGTGGGCACGGCGCCCTGGTCGTTGAATTGGCTTGCGTCGCCCACCACCCACAGCAACTCGCTGTGGTCGCGCCCGCGAATCCAGTGGCAGGCCACGGCAGTGTTTTTGCGCGCTGTCTGGCGCAGCAGCTTGCGCACGGTGTCCAGCCCGGCCTGGGTGATGGGTGTTTGCCAGGTGCGCTCGCCGCGCCGCTCGGCAAATTGGTCGAGGATGCGGCGCGTCTCCGCCAGTGCGCGCTTGTTGCACTGGGAAATGAACAACACATTCATGGTGTGGGGCGGGCCGTGGCTTGCTGCGCGGTGGCGATAGCGATGGCTTTGAGAGTATCGATCATGAAATCCAGCGATTCGCTTTGCGTCAACGTTTCAATGCAGCGTCGCCGGAACTGCTGCTCGTCGTCGCCCTGCATGGCCGACAGGAACGCCTGGGGCAAGATGGCTGCGTCCTTCACCAGATCTGCAGCATCGAATACCAGGCCACCTCTTCGTGTCTTGCCATGCAACACCGCCAGACCGTGCGGTAAGCCCAATACCCAGGTGGCCGTGGCGCCCAGGCCGTAGGCCAGGTAGTTTCCATGGTCCAGAAAGCGGTTGGCGGCATCGGTGCCGCTGCCACGCTTGGCGCGCGTGAATTCGCCGTAGCGTGTGGCATCGACCGCCAACTTGAACAGGGTTTTGGTGAGCTGGGCTTCGTCCGTGAGCAGGGCGGTCACGTCTGGGGCCGTGGCAATGCGTTGTGTGAACTGCCCTGCCAGCGCGTCCAGGCGCGTTGCTTCCACGGCAAAGCCAGCCTCCCGCAGGGGCCGCGCCAGCCACTGCTGCCGCAGGCGTTGCAAGCGGGCGGTCTGTAGTGCCTTGGCCGCCATCAGGCGCAAATCGTCGTCAAACCAGAAGCGTACCCAGGCCTGCAAGTATTCCGTGGGCCGGTATTCGGATTGGGGCGCGAACCAAGCGACCTCGATATCCATCTCGTTGGCGCTGAACAACGGCGTACCACCTCCGCCCGCAAAACCCACCAGGACGCCGGCCTTGGCCAGCTCGCGCATGGCCGCCTGGGTGATCGAGGTGCCAGTGCCCAGCAGGATGCTGGTGGTGTTGGCAATGGGAATGTTCCAGTACAAGCTGCGCTTGCCCATGTCGGTGACGTACTCCACGCGGCCACCATTGACCAAGACGCGGCAATGCTCCAGGTAGTAGAGATTGGCCCGCTTGGAGTGCAGGATGGTCTTCAGGTCAGATGATGCAATGGCTTCCATCGCATCAGTTTTGCCCAAAACGGCAGGTACATCACGGAAAATTTGGCAGATTCAGCCCCTGCACTGGCAGTGCTCAGTCGATCGCTCAGGTCAGCGCGCCTCTGGCATCAACCCTGATGATGCGCTCCACCGTGCCAGCCGCCAAACCGCCGCGCACACCGATCAAAAAGTCATGCAGATTGACCGTGGGGTCGCAGTGACCGGGGATGAGCCAGAGCATGTGACCCAGGCTGGGCAGGCGGGCGTCGGGGCCGTCGGCGTACAGAAGGCCGTGTTCGTCGCCGCCATTGGCGTAGCGCAGGGTGCGGTCGGCGGGCAGCAGGGCCACCGTGGGCAGGCCGGAGTCGATGGCGTGGCTCTTGTGGCCTGCGTCGCACACAGCGTGGGTGTCGCGCACCGACACCACCTGGGTCTTGACGTACAGCGCGTTTTCAAACGCGGGCTGAGCGGGTTCGCGCTCGTTGCGGGCGTAGTCGGCATCCATGAAGAGGAAGGAGCCTGCCTGCAACTCGCCAAACACGCCGCTGGCGGCCTCGTGTACCAGGGTGCCGGTGCCTGAGCCGGTGATCAGTGGCACAGGCAGCCCAGCGGCTTCGATGAGCTGGCGCGTGTGGTCGGCGGCGCGCACCACGGCGGCAATGGTCTCACGGCGGCCCACGCTGCTGGCTAGGTGCTGCGCGCGGCCATGGTAGGCCTGCAGCCCCGCAAAACGCAGGCGCGGGCTGCGCGCCACGGCCAGTGCCAGCGGCACGGCGGCTTCGCCGGGGGGTACGCCGCAGCGGCCCTGGCCCACGTCGATCTCGACCAGCACGTCAATGCCCGCATCGCTGCCGGATTGCGCCATGGCTTCGGCCAGGCGCTCAATGCCGTCGATGTGGTCCACGGCCACGCCCAGGCGCCCGCCGCCTGCTGCCAACTGCGCGGCCAGCCGTGCCACGCGGTGCAGCTTGGGCATGGCGATGACCTGGTTGGTGATGGTGATGTCATCCACGCCACCGGCCGCCAGCGCCTCGGCCTCGGCCACCTTCTGCACACACACGCCCTGGGCGCCTGCGCGTTGCTGCAGCAGCGCGATTTCGGCACTCTTGTGCAGCTTGGCATGGGGGCGCCAGCGCACCTGGTGCTTGCGCGCAAAGTCGGCCATGCGCTGGATGTTGCGGTCCATGGCGTCCAGGTCTACCACCAGGGCGGGGGTGTCGATAGCGTCCACCCGCTGGCCGATGGTGGATTGCAATTCAGGCGTGGTTTTCATCGCGCAGGACAATTTGGTCAAGGTGTTGGGTGTCCGCCCAGCCGACGAGGGTGAGGCCGTCGGGTGTCCACAGCAGGCGGTTGATGGCGGCGTTGGACAGTTGCCAGGTGCGCGGCGCCTGGATGTCCTGGCGCGTGGCCAGGCGGTACAGCACGTCGAGCACACCGCCGTGCGCCACCATCACCACCTGCTCGCCCACATGCTGCTGCGCGAGGGTGGTCACGGTGCGTTCGATACGCTCGCGCAGCGTGACCAGCGACTCGCCGCCCTCGGGCGTGTAGTGTGGGTCTCGCTTGCGCCAGCGTAGAGCGTCTTCGGGCAGCTCGGCCTCGATCTCGGCAAACGTGCGGCCTTGAAAGTGCCCGAAGCTGCGCTCGCGCAGTCCGGGCTCGGCCGTCAGCGGGGCGCCGGTGGCGCGGGCCACGGCCTGGGCGGTGGCGTGTGCGCGTTGCAGGTCGCTGGAGTAAATGGCCGCTATCGGCTCGCCCGCAAGGGCCTGCGCGACCTGGTCGGCCTGCCACAGGCCCGTATCGTTGAGAGGAATGTCCAGGTGGCCCTGGATGCGGGTGTCCACATTCCAGGCGGTTTCGCCGTGGCGGATGGCAACGATGCGGGTGGCTTGCATGTCAGTTTTCGATGGCGTTGGATGTAGCTCGCAGCCGATGAAACCGGCGGGGAGCGCCGCGCAGCCGCTCAATGGGAGGTTTCATTTTTGCACCAGCGGCAGGCGCACTTGCCGGGGCCCCTGGGGCGGCTTCGGAAAGCCGTTGAGCGCGGCGTCGAACAACACGCCATAGACGGCCGGGTCGCTCACCCACACATCTTCGTGCACGGCCGAGGTTTCGTATACGACGGCCTGGGTGCTGGCGTCGCGCATCACGACGCTGACCGCGCGGCGGTGCAGGGGCGTGGGCTCGCCAAAACGCCACATTCCATGCACGCCCCAGCCTCTGCCATACCAGCCGCCCATGCCCCAAGGGCCAGGGCCATACGCACCGTAGGGCCCGTAAGGGCGGAAGGGGTCGTAGCGCGGCACGGCGTCGGCCTGCACGCCCAGTTGCACCAGCAGGCGGGGGGCGGCATCGTCGCGTTGCAGGCCGGCGCTTGCCAGCGACTGTTCAGCGAGTGCGGCGATGGCGTCAAATGATGGCGTTTGCTGCGAAGGCAGGCGCTCGATGCGGTAAGTGGCGGGCGCGGGCACGGCCGCCAGGGTGGAGAAGCTCTGCACTTGCCCCTCGACCACGCGCGTGGTGCTGCAGCCCACGAGCAGGGCGGTGGCCAAGCCCAAAACGAGGGCGTGGATCCATCGGCGTTGCGTTGTCATGGTGAGACGCTCCAGAAAAAGAAGTCTCCATGAGAGTGCCGCAGCTCGCCGGGGTTCACGACAGCTGCACCACCTGCACGCCTGGCAGCGATGGCGACGGTGCCACAAACTCTTCCTTGTCAAAGGCCTTGTCGCCGTCTTCGCTGGCGATGCCCGTGGCCTTGGCGTTTTGGAAGTCGTATAGGCTGCCGTCCAGCAGGTGTGAGGGCACCACGTTCTGCAGCGCGTTGAACATGTTCTCCACCCGGCCCGGGAATCGCTTTTCCCAATCGCGCAGCATCTCGCCCACCTGCTTGCGCTGCAGGTTCTCCTGGCTGCCGCACAGGTTGCACGGGATGATGGGGAAGTTGCGGTGCGCGGCCCAGCGGGTGGTGTCCTTCTCGGCCACGTAGGCCAGCGGGCGGATCACCACATGCTTGCCGTCGTCGCTCACCAGCTTGGGCGGCATGCTCTTCATCTTGCCGCCAAAGAACATGTTCAGCAGCAGCGTTTGCAGGATGTCATCGCGGTGGTGGCCCAGCGCGATCTTGGTGCAGCCCAGCTCATCGGCCACGCGGTACAGAATGCCCCGGCGCAGGCGGCTGCACAGGCTGCAGGTGGTCTTGCCCTCGGGGATCAGCTTCTTGACGATGCTGTAGGTGTCTTCGTTCTCGATGTGAAACGGCACGCCGGTGGTGGCCAGGTATTCAGGCAGGATGTGCTCAGGGAATCCGGGCTGTTTCTGGTCGAGGTTCACAGCCACCAGGTCAAAGTGGATGGGCGCGCGGGCCTTGAGCTTGAGCAAAATGTCCAGCAGCGCATAGCTGTCCTTGCCGCCCGACATGCACACCATCACCTTGTCGCCTTCTTCAATCATGTTGAAGTCCACGATGGCCTTGCCGACCTCGCGGCACAGGCGCTTTTCGAGTTTGTGGGTTTCGCGCTCGATCTTCATGCGAGCGGCGCCGCTCGCTGCGGCTTCTGCGGGCTCGTCGGTCCAGTGGGAGGGGTTGGCGAGCGTGGGGATGGAGGTTGGGGCTTCGTTCAATACGGTGCTCATGGGGTCACCACTGTCCTGTCTCGACGCGAATGGCCACTTCGCAGTCGTCAAAAATTTCGAGTTTGGCAATCTTTACGCGCACGCCCAACACGCCGGGCAGCTGCATCAGGCGGTTGGCCAGCTTGCCGATCAGGCTCTCCAGCAGGTTCACATGCTCGGCCGTGCACTCGTCGATGATGATCTGGCGCACACGGCGGTAGTCCAGCACATGGCCGATGTCGTCGTCGCGCGGGGCCAGCGGCTGCACGCCCAGGCTCAGTTCGGCATCGACCTGGATGGGCTGCGGGTCGGTCTTTTCGTGGTCGAGGATGCCCAGGTTGGCGTCAAAGCGCAAACCAGTGAGCGTGAGGATCTGGGTGCCTGCAGCGGTGGTCATGAATAGGTCCTAGATTGAGTGGGCGTGTTTGTGCGCGTGTGTGCGTGCGCTCACATCAACGAGAAATCGCGGTCAAACTTCATCAGATGCTGGCCGCCATCGACCAGCAGCGTGGTGCCGGTGATGGACCGGTTCTCCAGCGCAAATTTCACCGCGCTCGCCACGTCCCCGGCGGTGGACGAGCGGCCCAGGGGCGAGAGGGCGTGCAACTGGGCAAACTTTTCGTCGCTGAGCATGTGGCTGGTCAGCGTGAGGCCGGGCGCCACACCCACTACGCGCACGCGCGGGGCCAGGGCGATGGCCAGCATGGTGCCTGCGGCTTCGAGCGCGGCCTTGGAGAGCGTGTAGCTCACAAAGTCGGGGTTCTGGTTCCAGAGCTTCTGGTCCAGCAGGTTGACCACGGCGCCCTGCGCGTCGGCCTCGCCTGCCGCAGCGCGGCTGGCCACATGCTGGTGCAGCGCCTGGGCCAGCAGCACGGGGGCGGCGGTGTTGCTGCGCAGGTGTTTTTCGAGCGCGGCAAAGCCAAAGGTGGCGGTGTTGTCGTGCTCGAACAGTGAGGCGCTGTTGACCACCGCATCCACGCTGCCAAAGTGCGCCACCACACGGGGCAACAGGCCGCGCACGGCAGCCTCGTCTTCAAAATCAGCATCAAAATGGGCGCTGGTGCTTGTCAGTCGTGCGCAAGCAGCTGCGGTATCGATAGCATCTTGCTCCGACGAACGGTAGTGCACCGCCACCTGCCAGCCCCCCGCCGCCAGGGCCAGTGCAATGCTGCGGCCCAGGCGCTTGGCAGCGCCCGTGACCAGAACGGTGCGTGGGTGGGAGGGGTGAGACATGTGGGCTGGGAGACAATGCGGGCCGTGACCCAAAGACCCGACAGTTTAACGACCGCCCTGCACCAGCACATTGCCCAGGCCATTGCCGCCGAGGGTGGATGGCTGGGGTTTGACCGCTTCATGGCACTGGCCCTGTACACCCCCGGCCTGGGCTACTACGCCAACGATTCCACCAAGTTCGGCGCCATGCCCGAGTCGGGCAGCGACTTTGTGACTGCGCCCGAGATGACGCCGTTGTTCGGCCAGACGCTGGCCGCGCAGGTGGGCGAGGCCCTGGCTCAGACCGCGACCGACGAGGTGTGGGAGTTTGGCGCGGGCTCGGGCGCACTGGCGCTGCAGCTGCTCGACGCTTTAGGCGACCAGGTGCAGCGCTACACCATCGTCGATCTGTCAGGCAGCCTGCGGGCGCGCCAGCAGGCCAAGCTGGTGGCGCATTCGCACAAAGTGTGCTGGGTGGATGCCTTGCCCGAGAAATTCAGCGGCGTCGTGGTGGGCAACGAGGTGCTCGACGCCATGCCCGTGCAACTGCTCGCGCGCCACGGTGGCCAGCAGGGCGGCAAAGACGGCGATGGTTGGTACGAGCGCGGCGTGGTCGTGGATGGCGACGGCAGCTTTGCCTGGGCCGACCGCCCCACCGACCTGCGCCCGCCTGTGGACATCGAAGGCCCGCAGGACTACCTGACCGAGATTCACGCTCAGGGCGAAGGTTTTATCCGCATGCTGGCCGACCGCCTGGAGCGCGGCGCCGCCTTTTTGCTGGACTACGGCTTTGGCGAGGACGAGTATTACCACCCCCAGCGCCACATGGGCACGGTGATGTGTCACCAGGGCCACCTGGCCGATGGCGACCCGCTGGTGGCGGTGGGCCGCAAGGACATCACGGCCCACGTCAACTTCACCGCCATGGCGTTGGCCGCGCAGGATGCGGGGCTGCAGGTGCTGGGCTACACCACGCAGGCCCACTTCCTCATCAACTGCGGGTTGCTACCAAAAATGGAGCTGCTACCGCAAGCACAGCGGGCGACAGCTGCCAAATTGATCATGGAACACGAAATGGGCGAGCTGTTCAAGGTGCTGGCCCTGGGCGCGGGCGAAGCGTGGGAGCCCATGGGGTTTGCGCACGGCGATCGATCACACCGGCTCTAGATGTTCCGCTGGCTCCTCGTCATCTTCCTGGCGCTGATGCTCATCAGTTGGCTGTCGCCCTTTCTGCGCCGCCTGGGCTTTGGGCGCCTGCCGGGGGACTTCCGGTTTCGCTGGCTGGGGCGCGACTGGGATGTGCCGCTGGCGTCCACGCTGCTGCTGAGCTTTGTGGTCAGCCTGCTCACCAAACTGCTGTAAACAGGCGCTTAGAGCGGCTAACAAAACTCAGCGAAGCGGCCCTGGCTAGACGTTCCGCCGCAGGCAGTACAAGTAGTACGACAAGGCGGGACAACGACGCCAGGGGAGTTTTGTTAGCCGCTCTTACTGCTCCGCAGCTTGCAAGGCGTTCAGAAACGCCTTGCGCCACCAGTGCACGTCGTGCTCCTTGATGCGGGCCATGAGCTTCTGGTGGCGCGCCTGCCGCTCGGCCAGCGGCATTTGCAGCGCCTGCTGGATGCTGTCGGCCATGCCCTGGGTGTCGTAGGGGTTCACCAGCAGCGCTTCTTTCAGCTGCTCGGCCGCACCGGCAAAGCGTGACAACACCAGCACGCCCGGGTCGTCCGGGTCTTGCGCCACCACGTACTCCTTGGCCACCAGGTTCATGCCATCGCGCAGGGGCGTGACCAGGCCCACGGCGGCGGCGCGGCACAGGCCCGGCACCCGCTTGCGGGCCACCATGCGGTGGATGTAGCGCACCGGCATCCAGTCCAGCTCGCCATAGTCGCCATTGACCGAACCGCACAGGCCCTCCAGCTCCTGGCGCAGGTCGCCATAGGCGTTCACGTCGTCGCGCGTGGGCGAGGCGATCATGATGAGCGTGGCGCTGTCGCGGTTTTCCGGGTAGCGGTCCAGCAGTTCGCGAAAGGCCCGCACGCGTTGCGGAATGCCCTTGGAGTAGTCGAGCCGGTCAATGCCCAGCAGCAGGCGCCTGCGTGAATACTCGTCGCGCATGTTCTCGTAGGTTTCCACCGCGTCGGGTGCGTGCGTGAGGCGTGTGAATTCGTCCACGTCGATGCCGATGGGAAACGACTGCACCACCACGGTGGCCCCGAAGGCGCGCACACGTTTTTCGTCCAGTGCTTCTGCGCTGCCTTCGTTGCGCACATACCGCGTGAAATGCGATACGTCGGCCTCGCTCTGCAGGCCCACCAGGTCGTAGGCAAACAGCGAGCGCATGAGCCACTCGTGCTGTGGGATGGCCGCCATGATGAGCGGCGGTGGCACGGGGATGTGCAGGAAGAAGCCGATGCGCTGCTTGCAGCCCATGGCGCGCAACTCGGCGGCCAGCGGGATCAGGTGATAGTCATGCACCCAGATCACATCGTCGTCGCGCAGCAGCGGCAGCAGCTTGCGCGCAAACATCTGGTTCACGCGGCGGTAGCCTGCGATGTAGCTGGCGTTGAAGTCCGCGAGGTCCAGCCGGTAGTGGAACACCGGCCAGAGCACGCTGTTGCTGTAGCCGTGGTAGTAGCTGTCGTGGTCTTCGCGGCACAGGTCCACAGAGGCCAGGGTCACAGCACCCGCCTGTCGGGTGTGCAGTTCGCCCTCGCCGGGTGTGCCGCCTTCGACCACGGTGCCGCTCCAGCCAAACCAGAGCCCGCCGGTCTGGTTCAGGGCTTCGCCCAGGGCGACGGCCAAACCACCGGCTGCGGGCTTGCGGGGATCTGCAAGGCGGTTGGAGACAACAACAAGCCTGCTCATCTCGCAATCTTCCTTGTCACAGGGGATGGTGATGTGTCGGACATCACCTTAAATCACGCTGTCCCAGGGCGCCGACAGGCGTACGGCGGCGTTGATCACGCCCACCATCGAATAGGTCTGTGGGAAGTTGCCCCACATCTCGCGGGTCTCGGGGTGCGTGTCTTCGGACAGCAGGCCCAGCGGGTTGCGGGCGGCCAGCATGGTCTCGAAGATGGCGCGCGCCTCGGCCTTGCGGCCGATGCGCGTCAGCGCGTCGATGCGCCAGAAGGTGCAGATGTTGAAAGCTGTCTCGGGCTTGCCGAAATCGTCGGCCGCCTCGTAGCGGCGCATGTAGGGGCCGTCGCACAGGCTTTTTTCCATGGCCTCCACGGTGCTCACGAAGCGTGGGTCTTTGGGGTCGATGAGGCCCACCTCGGCCATCAGCAACACGCTGGCGTCGAGTTCATGACCGCCAAAACTTTCGGCAAAGGCCTGGCGCGCTTCGCACCAGGATTTGTCGAGAATCTCGGCGCGCATGCGGTCGGCATGCTGCTGCCAGTGGCTGGCGCGGTCGGCCAGTTGCAGGGTGGCGGCGATCTTGGCCAGCCGGTCGCAGGCTGCCCAGCTCATCAGCGCGGACGAGGTGTGCACCCGGGCGCGCGTGCGCAGCTCCCACATGCCCGCGTCGGGCTGGCCATACACGCGCACCGCGTTGTCGCCCACCTGTTCCAGCCGCGTGAACTCGGCCAGGCCCGCACGGTGGAGCAGGCGGTGGTCGTGAAAGGCCTGGGCAGCGCCCAGCACGATGTTGCCGTACACATCGTGCTGAAAATGCTCGGCCGCCTGGTTGCCCACACGCACGGGGCCCATGCCCCGGTAGCCCGCCAGCTGCGGCACAAAACTCTCGGGCAGGTCTTTCTCCAGCCCGATGCCATACAACGGCTGGATGTGGCCGTCGCCGCCTTCGACCACCACGTTGCTCAGCCAGCGCAGGTAGTCCTCCATGGTGCCGACTTCGGAGATGCTGTTGAGCGCGCGCACCACAAAAAATGCGTCGCGCAGCCAGCAGTAGCGGTAGTCCCAGTTGCGGCCGCTGTGGGCGGATTCGGGGATGCTGGTGGTCATGGCGGCCACGATGGCGCCGGTGTCCTCGTACAGCGACAGCTTGAGCGTGATGGCCGCGCGGATCACGGCTTCTTGCCACTCCAGCGGTATGGCCAGGGCGCGGGTCCAGCTGCGCCAGTAGGAGGTCGTCTCCTGCTCAAACAGGCGTGCCGTGTCAGCAATGCCCTCCACCAGCGTCTCGTCCGCCCCCAGCAGAAAGTTGTGTTCGCGCGTGAGCACAAACGGCTGGCCTGACAACACGTGCGAGACCGGTGCATCGGTGGACAGGCGCAGCGTCATGCTCTCGCCCACGTAGCGGATGTGGTTGCTGCCGCGTGTGATCTCGGGTGCGGTCTGGCCCCAGTCGTAGCGCACCTTGAGCGCCACACGAATGCGCGGCGCGCCCTGGATGGGACGCACTCGGCGCACCAGCGTCATCGGCCGAAAGTAGCGCGAGCGGCTGTAAAAGCGCGGCGCAAAGTCGGTGATTTCGATGCCGTGGCCGGCCTTGTCAAACAGCTGCGTGCGCAGGATCGCGGTGTTCGGCTCGTACCACTGGTGGGCCGAGGCCAGGTCTTCCAGTTCGATCGCGAAGTGGCTGCCTTCGTCACCGGGCTGGAGCAGGGCGTTGAACACCGGGTCGCCATCAAAACGGGGCAGGCAGCACCACACCATGCGGGCGTGGTTGTCGATCAGCGCGCTGATCGCGCAGTTGCCGATCATCCCGAGGTTGAGCGAGCCCGCTTGGGGGGCGTTGGCTGCAGTGTTCATCGTTCGCGCTCCAGGGTCGTGCGTGCAGAAGACAGCCAGCCGCGCAGCGCGGCAGATGTCATGCAGCGGTGTTGTGCCATGGTCGGCCCTTCGCCCACCTTGATGCCCCAGCCGCCGAGCGCCTGCACGGCGGCAAAGCCGGCCTCGTCGGTGACGTCATCGCCGATGAAGACGGGTGTGCGCCCTGCAAAAGGGGCCTGGGTCATGAAGTCGGCAATCGCCTGGCCCTTGTGAATGCCACGGGGCTTCACTTCAAAGACGCATTTGCCGCGCAGCAGTTCCACGCCCTCCACATGGCGCATGGCGTGCGTCAGCGTTTCGCTGCACAAGGACTCCAGCTGAGGGGCAAGGCGGTAGTGCAGGGCCAGGCTCACGCGCTTGGTCTCTACCAGCAGGCCGGGATGGCGGGCTGCAAGGTCCTGTGCGGCCCGCAAGACGGGCTCCAGGGCGGGTCGGGACGTGGCGGGGACGGAGGCGCCGCTCAGTCGGTATTGCGCCCCATGCTCGCTGGCCAGCGGCAGGCGCAGCGGTGCCAGAAAACCGTCGATGTCGGCCTCGGGCCTCCCGGTCACGATGGCTAGCGCGCCGCCCAGGCGGGTGTGCAGCGCTGACAGCGTGGGGACCAGCCCCAATGCAACGCGCACCGCCTCGGGGCGCGGCGCTAGTTCGGTGAGCGTGCCGTCGAAATCCAGAAAAAGCGCATGGGCAGTTGTCAGTGTGGGGAGCAGCTGCATCCGCGAAACCATAGCAGACGCTGCAAAACTGACCTGGACACAAGGGTGATACAAGGCGGGTAAATGCGCGCAAGGTCTGCGACCTGTTGCAACTTTGGCAACCCAAGCGTGCCAGGTGCGCCCTTGAAACGTGGGGCCTGCGTCGCAATGTGTTCTGTATCCTGTTTGCACCAAGCCGTAGCCACGCCATGACCGAAGCCCTGCACATCGTCTGCCCCCACTGCCACACCACCAACCGCGTGCAGGCCGCCCAACTGGGCAGCGCGCCCGACTGCGGCAAGTGCCATCAGCGCCTTTTTGCAGGAGCCCCGCTGGAGCTGGATGCCACCAGCTTTGACAAGCATGTGGCGCGCAGTCACATCCCCGTGTTGGTGGACTTTTGGGCCCCCTGGTGCGGGCCGTGCCGCCAGATGGCCCCGGCCTTTGCGCAGGCCGCCCGCGAGCTGGAGCCGCGCGTGCGCCTGGCCAAGCTCAACACCGAAGACCACCAGGCCATCGCGGCGCGTTATGCCATCCGCAGCATTCCGACCATGATCCTGTTCCAGCAGGGGCGCGAGGTGGCGCGCATCTCGGGTGCGCTGGGCGCTGCGGACATCGTGCGCTGGGTGCAGACGGCTGCAGGTTGACGCGAAAGAATCAGCGGATTTGCAGAACGCGGTCCAGCGACATGTTGCCCGCGCCACGCCCCACCAGGTAGAGCATCAGCCCACCCCACGACAGGTGCGTGGGCCAGGCGTCGGGGTACACAAACACCTGGATGACCAGCGTCATGCCCAACAAGGCCAGCGCGGACAGGCGCGTGAACAGGCCCAGCACCAGCAGCATGGGGAACACATGCTCAGCCACAGTGGCCATTTGTGCGGCCAGCTCGGGTGGTAGCAAGGGCAGCTTGTACTCCTCGCGGAACAGCGCATAGGCGCTGTCGGACACGGTGAACCAGCCCTCCACCTTGGTGCGTGCCGACAGCCAAAAGATACCTGCCAAGGCGATGCGGTTGACCAGGGCCAGCAGGCTGTGCGGGGTGAGCCAGATGGCAGCGTCGGCCAGGCGGGCCAGCAGCACGCGTGGGGCCTTCGCGGGGGCTGTGGGGATGTGGGTGGTGGTCGTCATGGCGGCTCCTCAGCCTGTGTGTGAATCGGTGGGGGCCAGGGCGCCTGCGTCGAGCAGGGTGCCCATCAGGGCCGCAAAGTCGGTGGCAGGGTCGACATCCAGGGCGCTGGTGGCGGCGGCCTCCAGCGCCTGGCCTTGGGCGCAGGCGTCCAAAAATGCAACCCCGGCGCGCGACAGCGGTCGCCATGTCACTTGCGCGTGGGGCCGGGTGAGCAAGGCGCCATCGCCCGACCAGTCCAGCGAGTCCAGTGACATGGACAGGGCCAGGCCGTCGCGGTGGCTCTGCCACAGGGCGTAGGCAGGATGCTCGTCGCACCAGGCCCAGCGGGCGGCAGGGTGGGGGCGCAGTTGCACCAGGGGCAAGGCATCGGGTGTCTGCCGTGCGAGCCAGTCCCGGCCGACGGTGGTGGCGTCTGCCGCCAGATGGCATTCGGTCCAGCCGCGGTCCAGACGTGCCACGGCGGGCAGGTAAGGCAGCTCAGCCGCGGGTGCAAACCCGGCCAGAAAATCGGCAAACCCCGCGCCATAGTCCATCAGCAGCCCATCACCGGGCGGCTGAGCGCGGGCATACACCGCAGCGGCAGCGCGGAACCAGTCTTCGCCCACCAACTGGCACACGGTGCGGTAGTTGGCCTGCAGCGCATCGACACAACCCTTGAGCACGGTGTTGCGGTACACGGCAAATCCTGGTTGAGACTCCAGCGCAGACAGCCACGGCGCTTGCACCGCATGGCCGAGCAGCGTGGCGGAGAATCCGTCCTGGAATGCAGTCAACTGCATGTGGCCTCCTGGGGGGGCGCCGAGGCCAGCGTGCTGTGGGCCAGTTCCCGCTCGGCCAGCAGTTCGCTGAAGGCGGGCAGGTGGTCATCGCGCTCGATCAGGGTGGGCACGGGGCCGGTGCGCGCAATCACCTGCGCGTACAGCGCCCACACCGCCGGGGCGATGGGCGCATCGTGGCTATCGATGAGCAGTGCATTGCCATGCACTGGGTCGGCATGGTGCCCCGCCAGGTGGATTTCGGCCACGGCGTGCAGGGGAAAGGCGTTGAGGTAGGTCTGCGCGTCAAAGCCCAGGTTGTTGGCACTGACGTACACGTTGTTCACGTCCAGCAGCAGGGCACAACCGGTGCGCTGCACCAGTTCGGCCAGGAAGTCGGTTTCGGCCCAGTCATGGCCGTCGATGTGCAGGTAGTGCGTGGGGTTCTCGATGGCGATGGGGCGTTGCAGTGCGTCTTGTGTGCGGGCAATGTTGTCCGCAATGCGCTGCAGCGCCGCGTGCGTGCGCGGAAACGGCAGCAGGTCGGGCAGGTACTGCCCGCGCCAGGTGGACCAGGCCAGGTGCTCCGAAATGATGGCGGGCTCCACCCGCCTTGCAAGGGCTGCCAGGCGCGCCAGATGGGCCGCGTCGGGTGGTGCATCGGCCGCGAGTGACAGCGAGACGCCGTGCAGCGCCACGGGGTGGCGCGCGCGGATGGCTTCCAGCCAGGCCAGGCGCGGACCGCCATCGGCCAGGTAGTTCTCGGGGTGCACCTCCCACCACAGGCCGGAGGCCGAGCAATGCAGCGCCTCGTCATAGTGCTGGGGCTTGAGGCCGAGGCCTGCGGTGAGAGGTGACCGTGTCATGGCTCAGGCCTTGATGGGGGCCAGCGAGCCCATGCCCTTGGGGGTCTTGATGGTGGTGCAGGTGCCTGCGGGTACGTACTTCCAGGCGTTGCCCTGGTGGTCCATCTTGGACGTGCCCGCGCAGGTGGTGCCGGGGCCAGCGGCGCAGTCGTTCTTGCCGGCCATCGAAACTCCGTAGCACTTCTCCATGGCGGGCTTGGCGCCGTCCATGGGGGCGGTCTGGGCCATGGCGGCGCCAGAGGTCAGGGCAACGAGGGCGAGGGCGCCGAGGCTGAGGGAGCGAGTGATCATGGTACGGTTCTCCGAAGGTTGGGTAAGGGTTGAATCCGACCGGGGTGCTGCGCAGAGGCCGCGTTGAATTGCCCGATCTGCGTTGTAATTCGCGCTGCGCAGCGAGCGGGTTACAGCGCTGTGTAAAAAAATCGTGGCGACATGGCAAAAATATTTTTGTGTTGCCTGTAACCCATTGGCCCCGGCATACGAATTGCCTGTAGGGAGACACCATGGAGATAGTGGAAGAGCGCCTGCGCGGCTTGCTGCTGCAGGGGCTGGATGCCGATGCAGCCGCCTACCAGCGCTTTTTGAAGGAGCTGAGCGCGCACCTGCGTGCCTTCCTGCGCCGCCGCCTCGCGCAGCGGCCCGATGAGGTGGAAGACCTGGTGCAGGAGACGCTGCTGGCCGTGCACAACCAGCGCCACACCTACCGGCCCGAGATGCCAGTGACGGCCTGGGCGCACGCGATTGCGCGCTACAAGCTCATCGACTGGCTGCGCTCACACGCCGTGAAGGAGGCGCGCAACGACCCGTTGGACGATGCCGACGAGTTGTTTGCCAGCAGCGACAGCGAGGCAGCCGAAGCCCGGCGGGACCTGGGGCAACTGCTGCGCACGCTGCCCGACAAGCAGCGACTGCCGATTGAGTACGTGAAGCTGGAAGGTTTGTCGGTGGTCGAGACGGCGCGGCTCACGGGGCTGTCGGAGTCGGCCGTCAAAGTTGGCGTGCACCGGGGGCTGAAGGCCCTGGCCGCCAGGATCAGGGACATGACTTACGCAAAACAGGGCTCAAGCAAATCGCTGGGTACAGCGGGCGGTTCATCGTTGCATCGTGATTTGCGCAAGTCCCAGGAGGAATGACATGAAAACCGATGAATTGATCCACCTGCTGGCCACCGATGACCAGCCAGTGCAGCCCGCCGCCATTGAGCAACGGTTTGCTATCGCGAGCGCAGTGGGCATTGCGGGTGCTGGCGTGCTGATGCTGACCCTGTTCGGCCTGCGCCCTGATCTGCTGGCGACCGTGGCGCTGCCCATGTTCTGGGGCAAGCTGGTGTTTGCCGCTGCCCTGGCAGCCGCAGGCTTGGCGCTGCTGCGCCGCATGGCCCGCCCGGGCATGGCGCTGGGCCACACAGCCCTGTGGCTGGCGGTGCCGCCGCTGGTGTTGTGGGCCATGGCCTTGTGGACGTTGTCGCAGGTGCCTGCGGCAGAGCGCGTGCCGCTCATCCTGGGCAGCACCTGGCGCACCTGCCCGCTCAATATCGCGGCACTGTCGGTGCCCGCGTTCGTCGCGGGGTTTTGGGCGCTCAAGGGCGCTGCCCCCACGCGCCTGGCGTGGGCGGGTGCGGGTGCCGGGTTGCTGGCGGGCGCGCTGGGTGCTTTGGTGTACGCCCTGCATTGCCCCGAAATGGCCACACCGTTTCTGGCGGTGTGGTACGTGGCGGGCATGGCCATCCCGACCGCGCTGGGGGCTGTGCTGGGGCCGCGCCTGTTGCGCTGGTAGTTGCGGGCTTTGGCGGCTCCGCTCAGGCCGCTACCCGCTTGTTGTAGGCGCGAAAAACCGTGTCCAACGTCCAGCCCAGCGATTCGTAGAGCGCTTGCGCCGTGGTGTTGGTGTGTGCCGTGGTCAGGTCCATGCGCACCTTGCCATGGGCGCGGGCCGTGGCTTCTGCCGCCTGCAACAAGCTGCGCCCAGCGCCTGTCTTGCGTGCCGTGGGAGCCACGAACAGGTCGTACAGCGTGTAGATGGGGGCTGCCTCCACCGAGCAGAACGTGGGGTAGAGCTGGCAAAAGCCCACTGCTGTCTGCGACGCATCCAGCGCCAGCAGGATCACCGACTCTTCACGCTCCAGCCGTTGGGCAATGAAGGCCCGCGCTCCGGCCAGGTCTGGCGCCTGTTCGTAGAACTGCCGGTAGGCATCAAACAGCGGCGCGATGGTGTCGGCGTCGGTCGCGGTGGTGGGGCGGATGTGCACAGCGGTCATGAAGGCGTTGGGATGATAGGAGGGCGTGAACAAGCGCCCAGTTTTTTGGTAAACGGATCCCCCGGATGGGCTGCGAGCGGACGCGGATTGTAGGAAGTGTTCTGCCGCGTCTTGGGACGCTGTTCGAGGGGTCAGGCAACGTCGCCGTGGGCTTGCAGCCACTGCGCCACGGCCTCGACCCGCGCCTGGTGGATCAGCGCACCCACCTGCGGGCCGCTCACCCCTTTGGCCGCTGCCTGTGCAGCGATATCACGCGTGACCACCGACTGCACGGCGGCCAGCACCGCCATCAGGCGAGGGCGCTGCGGGTAGGCCGACGCTTCAAACCCCAGCCGTCCGCGCGCATCGCATTCGCAGGCCAGCAGAATGTCGGCAAAACGCTCGGGCTTGCGGATGGCGTCGCAGCGCTCCAGCAGGCGCACCAAGGCACCGGCAGACAGGTCGGTGCTGCGGTGGATGTGCCCGTGTTCGCGTGCCACCACGTCAGCCGTCTCGCGGCAGTCCACGGGCACGCGCAGGCGTTCGGCCACGTCTTTCAGCAGCTCGGCACTGCGCTCCTCATGCCCAATGTGGCGTGGCAGCACATCGGCGGCTGTGGTGCCCTTGCCCAGGTCGTGCACCAGGCAGGCAAAGCGCACCGTCAGCGGTGCCTGCAGCCGCGCGGCCATGTCCAGCACCATCATCAGGTGCACGCCCGTGTCCACCTCGGGGTGGTAGTCGGCGCGCTGGGGCACCCCCCACAGGCGCGCCACCTCGGGCAGCAGCACCTGGAGCGCGCCACACTCGCGCAGCACCTCGAACATGCGCGAGGGTTGTTCTTCCATCAGCCCGCGCGCCAGCTCTTGCCACACGCGCTCGGCCACCAGGTGGTCCACCTCGCCATGCGCCACCATCTCGCGCATCAGCTGCATGGTCTCGGGCGCCACCGTGAAGTCGGTGAAGCGTGCCGCAAACCGCGCCACGCGCAGGATGCGCACCGGGTCTTCACGGAACGCGTCCGTCACGTGGCGCAGCACGCGGTTCTCGATGTCTTGGGCGCCAGAATATGGGTCAAATATGCCTCCAGCGCTTATTCCATAAGCGCTGGTAGCTATTGCATTGATAGTAAGGTCGCGGCGCGACAGGTCTTCTTCCAACGTCACGTCGGGCGAGCTTTGCACCACAAAGCCCCGGTAGCCTCGCCCGCTCTTGCGCTCGGTGCGCGCCAGCGCGTATTCCTCGCGCGTTTCGGGGTGCAAAAAGACGGGGAAGTCGCGCCCCACGGGCAGGTAGCCCTGCGCCAGCATCTGCTCGGGCGTCGCGCCCACCACCACCCAGTCGTGGTCATTCACCGGCCGGCCCAGCAGCTTGTCGCGGACGGCGCCGCCCACCATGTAGATTTGCATGGTGCGAGTTTAGAACTTGCTCTGCGCCGTATAGTCCAGCCCACCATGTCTCTATCGTCTGACCTCACCATCGCCCAGCTCAACCCCGACGGCAGCGTGCCCGTGCCCCAGGCACCTGACGCCGCCGCCAATGCTGCCGCCGAGGCCCTGCAGCGCGAGGCGCAGTTCGAGGCTCTGAAGGCCAAGGTAGACGACCTGCAGGAGATCCTGGCCAAGCCGCTCAATGACATCCTGGCCGAGCACGACAAGTTCAAAGAGGTGGCGGCCGCGTGGGATTCCTTCGGCGCGATGTGGATGCTGTCGCAGCGCGCCATGCGCCGCGTGGCAATGGACCTGGCGGCCACACAGGGCGTGAGCGATGAAGAGGTGGTGGCCCGCGCCATGGCCTACGCCAACCAGGTGCTCAACACCGAGGACGAAGACCTGGGCGGTTCTATCGCCCCTGCGCAGTTGGCGCACATCGCGCGGCACAAGGCGTTCTTGCGCAAGCAGTTTAGGTAGAGCGGGCGATGAAAAAACGTGTGACGGTGTTTACTTTTGCCTTTGCGGCTTTGCTGACGGGAATGGCTCTATGGCCGTACGCTCCCCCGCTTGAAACACTGACGGTGGAGAGTGCCACTGTCGAAGTAAAGCACCCGGGGCCGATGGCGCGCGAGGCCGTCTTTAGGACAGCGTCGGGCGCGCAGGTGTCCTGCTCGCGTGGACACAAATCGGGGGGATGCCCTATAGAACACTTGGTTCGAATGGAGGCGCGTCAAGCGCAGCTCACCGTGTGGCACGATGGCGCGCGCGTTCTCCAAATCGCTGACAAGGAAAGAGTCATTCACCCCTACGATGACATTTACAGCGGCCGGGCATTTGTGTTGGTGATGGCGGCCATTGTTGCGCTGGTGGGGTTGGGCCAGATAGCGATACACATTGGCTGGGCTAACGAGTACGACAAAGAGGGGAAGCTGATCCAGCGCGAATAGCCGGGGCGCGCGCTGGGCTCCCGATCGATTGGCCCTGAACGCTCACTTGAAAACGGGGCGGAAAAAACTCCGCTCGTAGCTCACGATGCACCCCGTCTCTTCGGCATAGCGGAAAGCCGCTTGGCAGTCCGCATCCTGCATCGACGCCTCGCGGTAGCGCTCGTAGGCGGCGAGGCTCTCGAACGTGAACAGCGCCAGCGCGATGTTATTGGCGCCCTCGCTGGGCATGAAGTAGCCGTGGTGTTGGCCGCCGAATTTCTCGACCAGCGGAATCCACAGTTTTCCGTAGTGCTCAAACTCTTTCAGCTTGCTGGTGTTGAGTACATAGCGCAGGTAGATGGTGACGGCCATGGTGGTGCTCAGCCTTCGGTATGGCGCAGGCGGTAGGGCTCTTCGAAGTCCAGAAAGTCCTTTTCGGCCAGGGCCTCGTCGATCCAGGCTTTCACGCCGGGCAACTCGCGCACGCGCTGCACATAGGCGGCGATGTGCGGTGGCAGGGGCAGGGCGTATGTGTGCAGGCGCATGCACACGGGGGCAAAGTAGGCGTCGGCCACGGTGAACTCGCCAAACAGCATCGGGCCGCCATGTTCTTCCAGCAACGCGCTCCACATCTCCACCAGGCGCTGCACATCGGCGCGCACACCAGGCTTGTCGCGCCAGATCAGGGCACCGGTGTCGGCCAGGTGGGCCTCAATGTTCATAGGGCAGTTGCCGCGCAGGGCGGTGAAGCCGCTGTGCATCTCGGCACAGATGCTGCGGGCGCGTGCGCGGGCCTTGGTGTCGGTGGGCCAGAGCTTTTTGTCGGGATGGGTTTCGGCCACGTATTCGGCAATGGCCAGGGTGTCCCACACCACCAGGTCGCCATCCACCAGCACGGGCACTTTGCCCGTGGGGTTCACGGCGCCAATCGCGCGCTTGAACTCCGAGTCGGCATCAAAGCTGTCGAAGCGCACGCGCACTTCTTCAAATACGATGCCCGCCTGTTTGAGCAGCACCCAGGGGCGCATGGACCAGGACGAGTAGTTCTTGTTACCGATGTAGAGCTTGAGCATGGTGGGTACCTGAAATGAAGAGGCCAGCCCGCCATGCTAGCGGCTGCCGGGCGCGCCAGCGATGCCAAAAACCGGCCTGAATGATGCGCGGCAGGCATCACAGACCATCGTGCAGACCTGGCAGTGCGATCAGACCGGCCAGACCACGCCGTTGTCGTTCAGGATGGCGTCGAGTGGCAGGTCGAACTCCTCGGGCTCGAAGTCGTCCAGGTAGCCGTTGGTGAAGCCCAGGCCCACGGTGAACGGCCTGGGCTGCAGCGTGGCCAGCGTGCGGTCGTAAAAGCCGCCGCCATAACCCAGCCGGTAGCCGCCGGGTGCGTAGCCCACGCAGGGCACAAACAGCAGCGTGGGCACGATGACTTCGGTGTCCTTGGGCTTGGGGATGCCGTAGGCGTCTTCTTCCATGGGGCAACCGGGGTACCAGGCGTGGAAGGTGAGCGTTTTGTGCTGCTTGTTGACCACCGGCAGGCCGATGCGGCGGCGCAGGGGCTCGTCCAGCAGTTCGCCGTCTTCCTTCCAGCGGTGCAGGGCAGGCAGGGGGTCAAACTCGCCCTTGATGGGCCAGTAGGCGCCGATCACCGTATCGGGCCGGTTGACCAGCCAGATGCGCATCACCTGCTGTAACAGGTCGGCCCGCTGTAGGCGGTCGGGCAGATTGAGGCGTTCTTCTATCAATGCGCGCCGAAGGGCTGCTTTGTCCATCAGATAATTCCCCCATGCAATTTCTCAGAGCGATTCTGACACCCCTTGTGGCCGCCACCCTGCTGGCCGCCGCCGCGCCCCTTGTCATGGCGCAAAACCGTGGTGACGATACCCTGCTGGAGATGCAACAGGCCTTCCGCAAGGGTGACCGCAACAAGCTCGCGCAGTTGCAGCCCGCCGCACGCGGCCATGCGCTGGAGCCCTGGGCCGCCTACTGGGAGCTGCGCGTGCGCCTGGGCGAGGCCTCGCCGCAGGAGATTCAGGCCTTCATGCAGCGCTACGCCGGAACTTACCAGGAAGACCGCCTGCGCAACGACTGGCTGCTGTTGCTGGGCCAGCGGCGCGACTGGAGCCAGTTTGCCGAACAACACCCCAGCTACCGCATGTCGGACGACCGCGAGGTGCGCTGCTACGCCTTGCTGATCGACCACATCAAGGGCACGGCACCGGCGACGGTGTCAGACGATGTGCGCAGCAACTGGTACGCCATCCGCGATGCCGACGACGGCTGTACCCACGCTGCGGGCGAGCTGTACAGCGCCAAGAAGCTCTCGGCCCTCGACATCTGGCGCAAGGCGCGGCTCGGGGTGGAGGCCAATCGGCCTCGCGTGACGCGCAATGCGGTCGAAATTGTGGCGCCCGATGCGCTGCCCCAGCTCAAGGAGTCGCTCGACACCCCCAGCAAATACCTGCTGGGCCGCGTCACCGCACGCGGCAAGGTGCGCCAGGAGCTGATCGTGCTGGCCCTGGTCAAACTGGCGGGCAGCGACCCCGACGGCGCCGCCCGCCAGCTCGACAGCAAGTGGAGCGTGCACCTGTCGCCCGAGGAGCGCAACTGGGCCTGGGGCGTGATCGGCAAGGCGGCCGCGCAAAAGCTGTCCAGCGATGCCGTGGGCTACTTTGGCAACGTCACCAAGGACAGCGACCTCAACGACGACCTGCTGGGCTGGAAGGTGCGCGCGGCCCTGCGCGCAGGCCAGTGGAAGACGGTGGCCAAGGCCGTGGACGCCATGGGCCCCGAAGCCCGCCAGGACAGCACCTGGGTGTACTGGAAGGCGCGTGCGCTGCTGGCGGGCAAGCCCGGCGACGCTGACCGCGCCGAGGCGCGCCAACTGCTCGAAGGCATTGCCGGTACGCGGGGGTTTTATGAACAACTGGCGCTGGAGGAGCTCGGCCAGCGCATCACCGTGCCGCCATCACCTGCCCCCCTCACGGCCGAAGAAAAAGCTGCCGCCCGCGCCAACCCGGGCCTGAACCGCGCGCTGTACGCCATCTTGCTGGGCCTGCGCAGTGAAGGTGTGCGTGAATGGAACTACACCACCAACCTGCACCAGAGCGGCGGCATGCCAGACCGCGAGCTGCTGGCCGCAGCCGACTTCGCGTGCCAGCGCGAGGTGTGGGACCGCTGCATCAACACCAGCGAACGCACCAAGGGTGTGATCGAGGTCAGCCAACGATTCCCCATGCCGTTTCGCAACACCGTGGTGGAGCGAGCCCAGGGCATTGGTATTGACCCGGCCTATGTGTACGGCCTGATCCGCCAGGAAAGCCGCTTTGTGATGGATGCCCGCTCGCATGTGGGTGCCTCGGGCCTCATGCAGGTGATGCCCGCCACGGCCCGCTGGACGGCCAAGAAAATCGGCCTGACCAACTTCACGCCCGACCAGATCACCGACCGCGACACCAACATCACCATCGGCACGGCCTACCTCAAGCTGGCGCTGGACGACTTTGCGGGCTCCATGCCCATGGCCGCAGCGGCCTACAACGCGGGCCCGGGCCGCCCACGCAGCTGGCGCAACGGCCCGGTGCTGGACGCCGCCATCTGGGCCGAGAACGTGCCTTTTGCCGAGACGCGCGACTATGTGAAAAAGGTGCTGTCCAACACCACCAACTACGCGGCCATGCTCACCGGCCTGCCCCAGTCGCTCAAGGGCCGCCTGGGCACCATCGGCCCGCGCGACGCGGCGCTGCCCGAGGTGAACAAAGATTTGCCGTGACACCTGCTCGCAGCTCTGCCACTTGGAGGTTGGTAGGTTTGCTATCAATAGAGGAGCTGAAAGCGCATGCCCAATATGCGCTTCATCGTGTTTTCGCATAAAAGGAAGGGGTGGGATGAACAAACTGGCGTGGATGGCCTGCGTGGCCGCAATGGTGCTGTGGGGTGCGGGTGCCCAGGCGCAACCCGTGTACAAGTGGGTGGATGCCGATGGCAAGACCCACTACGGCTCGCAGCCCCCGCCCGCCAAGCAGGACGCCGAGCCGCTGAAGCTGCAGAGCAATAACGGCACCAGTGGCTCCAGTGGTGGCAGTGGCAGCGCCTCATCCGGCAGCAAGGGCGCCAGCGCCAAGGCGGCCCAGCAGTACAACCCGGACGGCACCAAAAAGGTCTCCAAGGACGTGGAGGAGTTTGGCGAAGGGCTCAAGAAGTCGTTGGGCACCGTGGACAGCAAGCAGGCGCCCCTGAACTGCACCGTGGCCGTGGACAACATCCACTACCAGGCCGACCTGATGCTGGAGGTGGGCCAGAAGAACGTGCGGGATGGCTACATGACGCAGACAGCGTTTGATTCCGCCGCCCCCAAAATCCGCGAGGCCAAGGGCAAGTACAGCGTGTCGGACTGCCAGGGCGCCTCGGGCAACAAGAAGTCGTTCTACCAGTGCATGTCCAGCAGCAAGAACCACGTGACGGGCTGCGACAAGCAATACAAACATTGATGGGATTGCCCTGACCCGTTCAGGCGCGTTGCGCGTTGTGCCTGGGCTGCCCCTTTTGCTGCAATCCGCAGCGCCTCGTCAATAGTACGTGGTATGGACCGGCAGGAGCGCCAGGCGTCACCAAGGCCTCACACGTTGTGCAACACCTCGCCCTGGCGCGCTGCGGCGCCCGAGCGCACCAGCTCATCCGCTAGGCTCTGCAGCCATTCAGCCTCGGTCTGCGCCGCAAAGTGCCGCTCGCGCAGCATGCCGAAATACGGCGTGGCCTGTGCCCAAGCCGTGAGGTCGGGGATGCTGATCTGCTGCCATTCCAGCAACTTGTACTTGAGCAGCACCTTGGCCGCATACAGCGCGTGCTTGCCGGGGTTGCGCACAAAACCGTCCAGGCGGCGGCGTGCGCCGTCGATGGCGCGGGGTGCATCGGCAAACACCGGCCCGTGGCCCGGAATCACGACCTGCGGCGCCAGCTGCTCAATCACATCCAGCGTGGCGGCCACATGGGCGAAGGCATCGTCGCCCTCCAGCTCGGGGAACACCACGCCAAAGCCGTTTTCCCACAGCGCGTCGGCCGAGATCAGCACGCGGCCTTGGGGCTCGAACAACACCACCGAATGCGGGTCGTGCCCCGGCGCGGCATGCACCTGCCAGGGCTTGTCGCCCAGCAGCACGCATGAGCCTGGCACCAGCAGCGTGTCGGCCCGAAAGGGCGGGCATTCCTGCCCCGTGGGGGTGTAGCTCAGCGCGTAGGCGTCCCACTGGCGTACATGGTCCGCCTGTCCGGGCGGGATGGCCGTGAGCACGCCTGGCCAGGCTTTTTGCAGTGCTGCGTTGCCACCGCAGTGGTCGCTGTGCAGATGGGTGTTGAGCAGGCGGTCCAGCCTGCGGCCTGCAAGGGCGTCGCGCACCAGTTCCACGGTTTGCTCGGCATGGCTGCAATAGCCGGTGTCCACGATGGCGGTGTCGTGCTGGCCGATGAAGAGGATGTTATTGGCCGAGAGCCAGCCGCGTTCGAGAACGGTGATTTCAGGGGGCAGGAGATCGTGGGGCGCTGTGGTGGGCATGGGGGCGTGAATTCAGGGCTTCGGTGGCGTGCATCAACGCTGCGCCGTGGGCTGCTGCCCAGCGTACCGCAGGTCGTGCCTGCCCGAAGTCCTCCAAAACCCGCAGCCCGGCCTGCGATGGCTGCTGCGGCCGGGTGGCGGTAACTGGCAGCGCGTCGCTACTGCGGCAGGCTCACCTGTGATACCGCATTGCGCGTGGTGAAGTACAGCTTCGAGTCGCGCACCGCGACGCCCACAGGCGTGTGGATCACTCCTGGGAGATCTCCGCCCACGAATCCTCTTTGCCCTGCTTGGCCCGCCAAGGTCGTCACCTGGCCCTCTGCGGAGATCTTGCGGATCACGCTATTGACGGGGTCGGTGAGGTACAAATGGCCCTTGGAGTCCACGGCAAGACTGGCCGTTGCGCCATTCTCACCATGGCTGGAGCCGAAGTCCTGGCCCAGGTAGACCCCGCCGGCCGTATAGGTGCTGTAACTGGCCACAGCAAAGCGTGCACTACCGGCGGGGCCATCCACCAGGCCCGCAGGCAGATCGGCTCGACCGGCGATGGTGCTCACCATGCCTGCGGGGGTGATCTTCCGGATGGTTGGGCCAATGCCGGTGAACGCGTCGTTGAGTCCATCCACCACGTACAGGTTACCTGCCTGATCCAGGGTCATGTTCCCCAGGATGGCAAAGCGTGCGGTGCTGCCCGGCCCATCTACATGGCCCAGAGTGCCGGGACTGCCGGCCAGCACGCTGACCGAGCCCGCTGCAGTGATCTTGAGGATAACGCCATTGACGCCATTTGCGTACACGTTGCCTGCGTCGTCGGCCGCAATCCCATTGATGCCTGCAAAGTAACTGTAGGTCCGACCGCCCGAGACAAAGGGGGCGATCCATGTGGACACATCTGCCAATACAGTGCCCTGGCCTGCGGGGGTGAACCGGTAAATGAGATGGGGCGAGTCCCGCATGCTGGCCGTCGACGCAACGTAGATGTTGTCTTGTCCGTCCACGGCCATGGCCCGCCAGGAAGGGCCTTCAGTGCCTGCGGGCCACTGAAGCGCGCGGGTCCTCGTGGTGCCATCCGGGTTGACGATGCGCATCCTCGATTTGTCGTAGTCACTCACATACAAAGAGCCGGACTTTGCCAATGCCAGGGCCAGAGGTGCCCTGAATCGTGCATCCACGCCGGGTCCATCGGGCGGGGGGCCTTCGAGATCTGGTTGCGTCGGCTTACCGGCAAGGATGGTGCGGGTGCCGTCGCGCTGATACTTCTGGACCCACGTGGATAGGCCGTTGGAGAGGCTGGCAATGAAGTTGCCGCTGCGATCAATCACCAGGCTGGTGCCGCCCAGCGCCTCAGGAGCCGTGGTAGCTACTGTGGACGCTGTCCCGTTCTTGGCGATGTGGCGAATGGTGGCGGAGCGGAGTCCATCCAGCGCGTAGAGCTCGTTGGCAGCATCGATTGCCAGGTCCTGGAGGATGCCGAACCGGGCCGTTGTTGCATCACCATCGGTTGTTCCTTGGATGTCTTTGTCGCCGGAGACGTGGGTCAGTTCGCCAGTCGGGGCATATTTTTTGATGGAACTGTCATCCGTGACGTAGATGGTGCCGGAGGCATCCACGACGAAGCTGGAGCGTTCCGGTATCGGCAATGCAGCGTCCAGCGTACTCGTCAGACCCGCGGGTGTGATTTTGCGAATTTTCGGATAGGTGTAGGAGCTTTGGCCGACATAGAGGTTTCCGGCGCTGTCTAGCTTCAGCCCCCGGGGGGCGCAGACTGTCGAGTCCTGTGGCGCACCGTCTGTGTTGCCACACACCCCGGCTTTGCCCGCGAAGGTGGTGACTGCGCCTGTGTTGTCGATCTTGCGCACCAGGTGGTTGGCGGTATCTGCTACGTAGGTATTGCCTGCAGCGTCCGACACGATCGCCGATGGATAGTAGAAGCGGGCTGTAGTACCCGGTCCATCAGCGTATTGCCCCTGTATGGACGGGGATGGTTCGGGGCTTTTGCCGCCAGCCACCGTGCTGACCATGCCGGAGGCCGTCAACTTGCGGATGGCGTGGTTGTCCGTGTCGGCCAGCAGTAAGTCGCCCGTGGAGGAGAGCGCCAGTGCAGGCGCACTGGCAAAAAGTGCGTCAGCAGCGGGGCCATCTAGATAGCCAGAACCGCTGGTGGCCCCGGCGAGCAAGCTGAGCAAAGCCTTGGCAGCGGGTGGAGTCACCGCCGTCTCAGGATCGCTCCCGCTGCCGCACGAGGTGACCAGAACAGACGCGCCCAAAAGAACGGTCAGCCACGCACGAGTGGGCAGGCGCTGCTGCTGCAAAGTTGTCATGAACGGAATCTCCCGATGTGGTGTAAGCAATTTGCACCAATGTGGTGCTTTTGCATGGGAAATGATTATGCGTAAGCACCCAAAGAGACACGGTCGGCGTTTCAATTCGTTGCAAGTCGGATCTGGCGCTTTATGGTTCTAAGAGGGTTGTGGGCCGCGACAAAGTCGCTGCGCGGATCTTCTGGACTGATCGCTTGTCACAGCCAGGGGCTGACAGAGGGCATCAGAACGTCACGCCCGCCACCAGGATCACGTTGGCATATGGCGTGCACTCGCCCGTGCGCACCATCACGCGGGCCTGCTGGGTCAGGCGTTTGAACTCATCGTGCGATACGGTGCGAGGCTCCACCGGAAGCTGGCACCATGTGGGCAGTTGGCCACCGTTGCGCTCTACGGCTTCGGTGGCGATCATGGCTTTCTCGATCTGCATTTCTTCCAGCACCACCCGCAGCACATCGGCCACGGCCGGGATGCCCGGTGTGAGGGCCAGGTCGATGCGGCGCGGGCCGGGGGGGATGGGCAGGCCCACATCGCCAATCACCAGCATGTCGCCGTGGCCCAGCGTGGCGATGGCGTGGGAGAGTTCGGCGTGCAGCAGGGCGGTGCGTTTCACAGGGGGCTCCAGGCGGGCGGTTGGGGGCTTTGCGCCACGGCGGCGCGGGTGGGGATGGAAGGCTGGGCACCGGGCTGGGTGACGCACAGCGCGGACGCACGGATGCCATCGTGCACGGCGGCATCGAGCGGCTCGCCGCGTGCCAGCGCGACGGCCAGCGCGCCCAAAAAGGTGTCGCCCGCAGCCGTGGTGTCCACGGCCAACACGACCAGGCCGGGGTGGTAGCGGCAGCCTGCGGCGTCGGCCGCAACGGCGCCTGCAGCGCCCAGGGTCACTACGACCTGGGCGGGGCCCTTGGCACGCAGGGCTTGTGCCGCCTGCGCGGCGTCGGCGGGTGTGGCGACGCTCTGGCCTGCCAAGGCGGCGGCTTCTACTTCGTTCACCACCAGCGTGTGCACCAGCGGCCACAGCGCATCGGGCAGCGGCTGGATGGGCGAGGGGTTGAGCACCACCGGGCAACTCGCCGCATGGGCCATCTCGGCGGCGGCCAGTACCTGGGGCAGGGGGCTTTCGAACTGCAGCACCAGACCGCCTGCGCCTTGCAGTGCGGTGCCCAGCGCGGCCGTATCGAGCACAAACCGGCCATTGGCGCCGGGCACCACCACGATGCGGTTCTGCCCCGTGGCTTCCACGGTGATGGCGGCCACGCCGGTGGTGGTTTCGGTGTCGGTCTGCACGCCGCTGTGGTCGATGCCATCGGCGTCGAGCCCAGCGCGCAGGGTGTGGCCGTAGCCGTCATCGCCCACGCGGCCAAACAAGGCCACCTGGGCGCCCTGGCGCGCGCAGGCCACGGCCTGGTTGCCGCCCTTGCCGCCGGGCACCAGGTGCAGGGCGTCGGCCAGCATGGTTTCTCCGGGGCCGGGTGCGTGTTGGACCTGTAGCACCAGGTCCATGTTCAGGCTGCCGACGACAGCGATGCGGGGCGTGTGGGAGTTGCTCATGCAGCACCTCCGGGCGCATGGGCCGTGGAGGCGCGCACGCGCAGCTCGGGCTGCAGCATCACCTTGCGCGCGTCCTGGCGTTTGCCGTCGATGCGCTCCAGCAGCATGTCCACCGCCAGCGCACCGATGCGCTGCTTGGGCTGGGCCACGGTGGTCAGCGGTGGGCTGGTAAAAGCCGCCAGCTCGATGTCGTCAAAGCCGACGACGGACAGGGCCTCGGGTACGCGCAGGTCGCGCTCATGCGCGGCGCACAGTGCGCCCATGGCCATGAGGTCGTTACACACAAAGACGGCGGTGGGTAACTCGCGGTTGCGCAGCACCGCGTGCATGGCTTCGTAGCCGCCCTGGCTGGTGAAGTTGCCATGCCACAGCAGGCCCTCGCCCGTGCCGCAGCCCGCGTCGGCCAGCGCGGTGCGCCAGCCCGCAATGCGCTGCTCGCTGGGGGCAATGCCTGCCGGGCCGCCAATGCAGGCAATGCGCCGGTGGCCAAGCGACAGCAGGTGGCGCGTGGCCAGCAGGCCGCCTTGCATGTGGGCGGTTTCCACCAGGTCGCAGGGCTGTTGTTCGGCGATCTCGATTTCGCGGTCCACCAGCACGGTGGGGATGGACAGGCCCGCGAGCTGCGTGGCCAGCGTGGCGTCGTGCCCGGTGGAGACCACGATGAGCCCGTCGATGCGCCGCTCGGCCAGTACCTGCAGGTAGGTGCCCTGGCGGTGCGCCTCGTCGTTGGTGTTGCACAGGATGACGTTGTAGCCCGCGCCAAAGCAGCGGTCTTCCACGCTGTGCACGATCTCGGCAAAGTAGGGGTTGGAGCTGTTGGGGATCAGCATGCCCAGCGTGCGCGTGTTGTTGCTCTTGAGGCTGCGCGCAATGGCGCTGGGCACATAGCCCAGGGCGCGGATGGCGGCCTCGACACGTTCGCGCCCCTCGGGGCTCACGCGGCGTGTGCCGTTGACCACGTGCGACACCGTGGTGACCGACACCTCGGCGTGGCGCGCAACGTCCTTGATAGTAGCCATGCAAAAAGAAAAATGAGGTCGTTGGTGGTGGGGCGGCTGGATGCGGGGTCAGTCTTTCAGACCTTGGCGCGGCGCTGGCGCAGCGTGTCCACAATGACGGCCGCCAC
Organism: Acidovorax benzenivorans; assembly: GCF_028680575.1. GTDB lineage: Bacteria > Pseudomonadota > Gammaproteobacteria > Burkholderiales > Burkholderiaceae_C > Acidovorax > Acidovorax benzenivorans. Next base: position 283,748 of record NZ_JAPCKI010000002.1, read on the forward strand.
GATCACAAAACCCGTGATGATGCGCTTGCTGGGCTCGCTGGCGCCCACCTGGGCCAGGCCCGCCTCCAGCACCGCGATGATGAGCACACCAAACGCGGTGTTGACCACCGAGCCGCGCCCGCCCATGAGGCTGGTGCCACCGATCACCACGGCGGCAATCACCTGCAGCTCCATGCCGGTGCCCGCGTTGGGGTCGGCGGCTTCGAGCCGGGCCGACTGCATCAGGCCCGCCAGACCCGCGAGCAGGCCGGTCATGGCAAACACGATGACGCGGATGGGGCGTGGGTCCACACCTGCGAGGCGCATGGCTTCTTCGTTGGTGCCGATGCCCACCACGCAGCGTCCAAACACGGTGCGCGACAGCACCAGCTGCGCCACCACCACCAGCAGCACCGCCAGCAGAAAGGCGAACGAGATGCCGCCGAAAAACGGCGCCGACAGCCAAGAGATCGCATCGCCCACGTACTGCGTGCGCGAGTCAGTGACCACATACGCGCTGCCGCGCACGGCTTCGAGCATGCCCAGCGACACGATGAACGAGGGCAGCCGCCAGGCCACCGAGATGGCGCCCGTGATGGTGCCGCACACCAGGCCGGTGGCCAGTGCCAGCGCGGCGGCGGCGGGCACTGTCCAGCCCCACTGCAGGATGGCGGCGGCCGAGGTGGCGGCGGCCAGCGCCATCACCGAGCCCACCGACAAATCGATGCCCGCAATGATGAGCACAAAGGTCATGCCCACCGCCATCACAGCCAGGGCCGGGATTTCGTTGGCGATGGTGATGAAGGTCTCGGCGCTCCAGAAGTATTCGGACAGCGACGAAAACAGCGCCACCATGCCCGCCAGCACGGCCAGCAGGCCCAGGTAGGTGCCGAGCTGGCTGCGCCAGACCGAGGCGGAGGAAGGCGCCGCAGCGGGCGCGGCAGATGCGGTGGGGGCGTTCATGCGGTCGCAGGAGAAGAAGTTGAAGAGGTTGTGCTGGTGCGCCCTCCGGGCTCTGAGAACGCGGCCGCCAGCAGCGATTGCTCGGACCACTCGCCGCGCTCGAACACGGCGACCAGGCGGCCCGCGCTCATCACGCCGATGCGGTCGGCCATGGCCATGAGTTCGCGCAGGTCGGAAGACACCATGAGCAGCGCACGGCCCTCGGCCGCCATGCGGTCCAGCTCGCCATACAGCTCGGCGCGTGCGCCCACGTCCACGCCGCGCGTGGGTTCGTCGAGCAGCAGCACGCGGCCCTGGCGGTGCAGCCAGCGGGCGAACACCACCTTTTGCTGGTTGCCGCCTGACAGTTGGCCCACAGGTTGCTCCGGGCCGTGGCAGCGCACGCGCAGGGTGCGGATGAATCCCTGCACCAGGCGGCTTTCGAGACCGCGCTGCAGCCAGCCGCCGCGCGACACGGCCGACAGGTCGGACAGCGTGGCGTTGATGCGGATGGGCTGCGACAGCAGCAGGCCCTGGGATTTGCGGTCTTCGGTGACCAGGCCCACACCGGCGGCAATGGCCTGCAGCGGGGACGCGAAACCCCGGGGAATCGTGCGCGCCGTGGTTGAGGGTTTTGCTATATTTTGTATAGCTGATGGTGCTTTTTCATCAAGCGCTAGAGTCTGTTTTTGTTCAAATTCTGGGTGCAAGGTCACGCTGCCTCGGTCTGCCCGGTCGGCGCCGAACAGCAGGCGGACCAGCTCGGTACGACCCGACCCAACCAGCCCGGCAATGCCAAAGATTTCGCCCGCGCGCAGTTCCAGGCTCACGTCCTGCACGGCGGTGCCGCGGCCCAGGTTTTCCGCGCTCATCACCACCGGGCCGACAGGACGGCGCGGGCGGTGGTCCAGGTCGCTCACCACGCGGCCTACCATGCGCTGCACCAGGTCGTCTTCGCTCATGCCCGCCATGGGGCGCACATCCACCAGGCGGCCATCGCGCAGCACGGCCACGCGGTCGGCAATGCGGCGCAGTTCCTCCAACCGGTGCGACACGTAGATGATGGCCACGCCGCGTGCGGTGAGGTGGGCGATCTGCTCGAACAGGTAGTTGGTCTCGCGCGGCGTGAGCATGGCCGTGGGCTCGTCCAGCACCAGGATGCGCGTGTCGTCCTGCAGGTTGCGCGCAATCTCCACCATCTGCTGCTGGCCAATGCCCAGCTGCGAGACCGGTGTGGCGGGGTCGATGGTGTCGAGCCCGATCTTGGCCAGCTGCGTGCGTGCGGCGGCGTGCAGCACATCGCGCTGCAGCCAGCCCAGCCGGTGCGGCAGGCGGCCCATCAACAAATTCTCAGCCACGGTGAGCGTGGGCACCAGGCCCAGCTCCTGCATCACCATGCGCACGCCCTGGCGCTCGGCGTCGCGGCGTGACGTGGGAGTGTAGGCTTGCCCACTCAGCGCCATGCCGCCGCGCGTGGGCTGCTCCAGCCCGCAGAGGATCTTGGACAGCGTGCTCTTGCCCGCGCCGTTCTCCCCGGTCAACGCCAGCACCTCGCCCGCAAACAGCTCCACATTCACGCCATCGAGCACGGTGGCGGTGTAGTCCTTGCCCACGGCCTGGATGGCGAGCAGGGGCGTACGTGGTGAGTCGGGTGACGAGCTGGGCATGGCGGTGTGTGCGGTTTTCAATCTTGGCGCGGAGAACAACGCCAGAAGAGCTTTGTTCTCCGCGCCCGGGCTTACTTGCTGTCCTTGGTCACCAGCACCACGTCGGTCTTCACCGTGGCGGGCAGCTGGTTCTGCGGTGTCTTGGCAGCCAGCGCCTTCTGCGCCAGTTCGATGCCGAACACGGCCTGCTTGGCGGCGTACTGGTCGGCGGTGGCAAGCACCCGGCCATCGGCCAGCATGGGCTTGATGGCGCCAATGTTGTCATAGCCCACTACCTGCACCTTGCCGGTCTTGCCTGCGGCCTTCACGGCGGCCACGGCACCCAGGGCCATGCTGTCGTTGCCGGCCAGCAGGGCGACGAGGTCAGGGTGCTCGCGCATCATGCCCGCGGCCACGGTGTTGCCCTTTTCGATCTCCCAGTTGCCGGACTGCACGCCCACCACGGTGATGTTGGCGGCCTTCATGGCGTCCTGGTAGCCCAGCGTGCGCTGCTGCGCATTGAAGGTGGTGGACACGCCTTCGATGATGCCCACCTTGTCGCCCGCCTTCAGCGTCTTGGCCAGGTGGTCGCCCACCAGTTTGGCGCCTGCGCGGTTGTCAGGGCCCACAAAGGGCACGGTGATGTTCTTTTCCTTCAGCGCATCGGCATCGAGCTGGTTGTCGATGTTGACCACCAGGATGCCCTTGTCGATGGCGGACTTGACCACGGGCACCAGCGCCTTGGAGTCGGCCGGGGCCAGCACGATGGCGCTGACCTTCTGCGCCATGGCCTGCTCGATCATCTTGATCTGTGCGGCCGTGTCGGTCTCGTTCTTGATGCCGTTGGCCACCAGCGTGTATTCCTTGGCGTGGGCCTTCTGGTGCGCCTTGGCGCCGTCTTCCATGGTGCGGAAGAACTCGTTGGCCAGCGACTTCATGATGAGCGCGATCTTGGGCTTGTCCTGCGCGAAGGCGGGGCTGGCTAGCAGGCTGCCCACAACGGCGAGGGCGGCGGCGGTCTGAACGGAACGGCGGGTGAACTGCATGGGTGTTGTCTCCAGGTTGGAATGTGGACAAAGGCAACGCTGAACAAGCCTCTCGCGCCCGGCGCATCCCTGGCTCAGGACGGTCTGCAGCGTTGCAAATCCTCGCGATAGCTACGGCTATCACTGTGGTTTGCGCCTTGCAGCCCATCCCGACCCAGGGCCCGCCGCATCGCGGATGCTTATTCAGCGTCGCCCTAAGGCGACCGACAGCGTGAAGGGAAATCCCCGGCAGCGCCCCAAAAAAAGGCGGTCGCCGATGCCCCGGTGCCTTGTCGCGATCTGGATGATAACGAAAGCAAACGTTTGCGCAAACGTTTGCTAGTCAGTAAAAACCCGGAGATGCAGGCATTGGAGTACCCGGTGCAGACGGAGGGCTTGCATGGTTTGCGCCCAAGAAAAAGGGCGCCGAAGCGCCCTGGGGGAGGTGGCAGGGGGCGGCGCTTTGCGCGCTGCCCCTTGAACTGCGTCAGGCCTTGCGCAATTCCCTGCGCAGGATCTTGCCCACATTGCTCTTGGGCAGCTCGTCGCGGAACTCGATGTACTTGGGGCGCTTGTAGCCGGTGAGGTTCTGGTGGCAGTAGTTGGCCACTTCGTCCTCGGTCAGGGCCGGGTCGTTCTTGATGATGAACACCTTGATGGCCTCGCCTTGTTTTTCATCGGGCACACCGACGGCCGCGCATTCGACCACGCCAGGGCACAGGCTGATGACCTGCTCCAGCTCGTTGGGGAACACGTTGAAGCCGCTCACCAGGATCATGTCCTTCTTGCGGTCGATGATGCGGGTGTAGCCCTGCGGGTCCATGATGCCGATGTCGCCCGTGCGCATGAAGCCGTCGGGCGTGAAGGCCTTGGCGTTTTCTTCGGGCTGGTTGTAGTAACCCACCATCACGTTGGGGCCACGGATGCAGATCTCGCCCGACGCGCCCTGGGGCAGGCTGTTGCCTTCGTCGTCCTTGATGGCGATGTCGATGCTGGGCAGTGGCAGGCCAATGTTGCCGCTGAACGTGGTGCTGATCACCGGGTTGTTGGTGCCGATGGCGCAGGTCTCGCTCATGCCCCAGCCTTCAATCATGGTGCTGCCGGTCATCTTCTGCCACTGCTTGGCTGTGCCTTCGCTGGCCGCCATGCCCCCGGCCTGCGACACGCACAGGTGCGAGAAGTCCAGCGTCTTGAACTGCGGGTTTTGCAGCAGTGCATTGAACAGCGTGTTCACGGCGGGCAGCATGTGGAAGGGGCGTTTTTTCAGCTCAGCAATGAACTTGGGGATGTCGCGCGGGTTGGGGATCAGCGTGAGGCTGGAGCCCTGGCGGATGGCCAGCAGGCACAGCGTGAGCGCGAAGATGTGGTACAGCGGCAGCGCGGCAATGCTGTTGGCCTTGGAGAGGTCGCCCACCTTGGACAGCGCGGGCGTGAACCACGCCTCGGCCTGCAGCGTGGCGGCCACGATGTTGCGGTGGGTGAGCACGGCGCCCTTGGACAGGCCCGTGGTGCCGCCGGTGTATTGCAGGAAGGCAATCGAATCGAGCGTGGCCTGGCTGGGTGCCAGGGACTTGTGCTCGCCCAGCGACAGCGCCTTCTTGAACGTAACGACCTTGCGGCCGTTGGACAGCGGCAAGTCATAGGCGGGCACCATCTTGGCCAGGTGGCGCACGGCAAAGGTAATCCATTTGCCAAACCAGAAGCCCAGCAGATCGCCCATGGACGCCATCACCACATGCTTGACGGCCGTATGGTCGATCACATCGGCCAGCGTGTGGGCAAAGTTCTCCAGGATCACGATGGCCGTGGCGCCCGAGTCCTTGAGCTGGTGCTCCAGCTCGCGGGCGGTGTACAGCGGGTTCACGTTGACGCAGGTGTAGCCTGCGCGCAGCACGGCAGCCATGGTCACGCCAAACTGCGGGATGTTGGGCAGCATGATGGCCACGCGCGCACCCGGCTCCAGCCCCAGGCTTTGCAGATAGGCGCCCAGCGCGGCGGAGCGGCGATCCAGCTCGCCATAGGTCATCCACTGGTCCATGCAGACCGAGAACGGGCTCTTTGCGTGTTTGCGGAACGACTCTTCCAGCAGGTGGGCCACAGAGCGGTATTGCTCGGGCTTCACGTCATGTGGGACGCCCGGGGGGTAGCTCTTGAGCCAGATCTTTTCCATGCGCTTGTTTCCTTGTGCTCGCCAAATGCCATTGATAGGTGGGCACAGATTGTGGAAGGCGCGCGCGTTGTGGGCTATCGGGCTTGTCCTAGTGTGTTTGCGAGTTGGGTCCCGCAAGTGACAGGATCGGCATCAAACATCTGGTCCATCAGTGCCCGCTCACGTTGCTCGATGGTGGCCAGGAACTGCTCCACCCCGCTGCGCTGGCGCGCGAGCTGGCCAAAGGTGTCAAACCCCGCCTCCAGAAACCTCTGCAACGCGCCCATGCCGGCTGCGTTCGCGGGGCCGCGCATCATGCGCAGCATCATCCGCAGGCCGGGCGTGCGCGTGAGGCGCGCCAAATCCGTCCCCATGGCCAGCACGCGCTGTAACTGCTGTTGGCGCGCATGGCGCAGGCCCACGGCGCGCCAGGTGGCGGTGTAGCGGGCAGATTCATGGGCCGCATCGGCATGCACCAGCCACGCGCGGCCCATGTCCTGGTCCAGCTCCTCGGTCTGCGCGTGCAGCACGGCCAGGGCCACGGCCGTGTTTACCACCGGCTGAGGGAACATGGTCTGCAGCGTGCCCGCGATGCGGCCAAACTGCAGGTCGCGGTCGGTGTAGTCGGTGTCGCTGTACAGCTCTTCCAGAAAGAACCGCGCTGCGGGCCCGAACGAGGGCGAGTCCATCAGGTCCGCATAGGTGCCCCGAAAGCGCCGCGCCTGCAGGCTTTTGACGCTGCCCACCGCCGCCCCCAGCGCCGGGTCGCCCGTGCGGTGCAGGCGCAGTGCGGTCACGTCGGCGATGCAGTCGCGGATGGTCTGGGCGGCATCCATGGGGCGGGGTCCTTTCTGCGTTCTGCGGCGCGCGGTGTCGGGCTGTGGTCAGACCGCACAATGCGGCTGGTCGATTACAACATCTGCCCATCACCACCATGATCGCGCGCTGGCAACGAACCCTGCTCCTGTTCATCCTGCTGACCATGGCCGCCTGGCTGGTGTGGCAGTCGCCCCATTCACCGTTGCGTGCCGTGCTGGGGGCGCTGGTGCCGCTCGGCATTTACCTGGTGGTGATGGCCGTGGAGTTTGTGCTGATGCACATCACCAACCGCGCCGACGCGGCGCCCCGTGCACGCCTGTCGCAGGTTGCCAGTGCCTGGTGGGCCGAGGTGTGGGTGGCGTTGCTGGTCTTTGGTTGGCGCCAGCCGTTTCGCCACCAGTCATTGCCCGACTGGCTGCCTGCGCAACCCACTGGGAAACGCGGCGTGGTGCTGGTGCACGGGTTCATGTGCAACCGGGGCCTGTGGCTGCCGTGGTTTGCGCATTTGCTAGCACGGGGCCATGCCTATGTGGCGGTCAATCTGGAGCCGGTGATGGGATCGATTGATGAGTACGCCGACATCATCGAAGACGCTGTGCGCCAAGTGACGGCGGCCACGGGGCAGGCACCGGTGTTGTTGTGCCACAGCATGGGCGGGCTGGCGGTGCGGGCGTGGCTGCGGGCGCACCAGGCCGACGGGCGGGTGCACCGGGTGTTGACGCTGGGCACACCGCATGGGGGCACGTGGCTGGGGCGCTTCAGCCGCGCGGTGAACGGGCGGCAGATGAGCTTGGCGGGGGACTGGGTGGTGGAGTTGCAGCGGGCGGAGCCTGCGGGGCGGGCGGCGCTGTTCACCTGTTGGTATTCCAATTGCGACAACATCGTTTTTCCGGCAATGACTGCGGCATTGGAGGGGGCGGACAACCGGTTGGTGAAGGGGGTGGCGCATGTGCAGATGGCGTTTGATGCGCAGGTGATGTGGGCTTGTCTTGAAGAGATTGGGCTGTAGGTTTTTTTGAGTGAGTTTTGGCTGCTGGCGCTCGTCTTTTAAGCGCTGGCAGCTATTGTTTTTGTAGTTCCGGGGGCTCTCTCTTGGCCGTTCGGGCTGAGTCTGTCGAAGCCGGGGCGTGTTGGTTTGAAAAGCATGCTGGGTTTGAGGGCGGGAGCCGGGAGTCGCCCGGCGGGCGAGGTACTTGTTCTTTGCTTCGCCAAAGAAAAGTACCCAAAAGAAAGGCGACCCCCAGTCTGCGACCCCTTCGCTGCGCTACGGGGCAACCTGCGTCGGGGCGGTTGAGGGGTGCGCCGCAGAACTCACTTCGCGCTGGCGCGCTCCGTTCAGACAACTGCGGCGAGTCAGATCACGAAGCACGCGCGCTCCGACGCGCGTGCCACCCCGCAACCGCCCCGCCGCAGGCGCAGCCAGCAGGGGTGGGACAGCCGAACAGCCGAACAACCACACGGGCCATTGCTTCGCTCGGCCCTACCTCGCGGGCGCAAGCGCCTCGCGCTGCGCAACCTGGGCCGAGCGAAGCAATGGCCCGTACGGATGTTTTGCTCCCTTTGCCCCTCTGGATGCGCCGAGGAGCGCAGGGTTTGGCGGATCAGGGCTCGCGATTGTTTGAGCGAAGCGAGTTCGAGCGAGACCCCGCCAAACCCGAGCACCGCAGGTTGCCCCGGCGCGAAGCGAAGGGGATGCAGACAGCGGGGTCGCTTTCTCTTTGGTGACTTTCTCTTGGCGAGACAAGAGAAAGCTACTCGCATGCCGGGCGACTCCCGGCCTACGCCCTCCGCCTAGGCATGGAGATCGACTCATCCACAACCTCAACCAGCTCAGATCGGCAGCGGTGGATGCATCGAAAATGCTATTAAAAATGTAGCTGTTAGCGCATGTTTAACAAGTGCCAGCAGCCATTTTTACCAAAATCAAACCCCCACAGCCCCCCGCTCATCCGCCCCAAACTCCGGCAACCCCTGCAGCCGCTCATAGATCGGCGCAAAGTCCGCCGCCGTCATCTCAAACAACTGCTCAAAACTGTCGATCACAAAATACGTCTGCTGGTACGTATCGATCTTGTAGCGCGTGCGCATGGTCCGCTCCAGCTGCAGCGGAATGCGCTGCGGCTCGGGGCTCTGCACCGAATAAGCCAGCTCGCCTGACGAACTCAGAATCCCCGCCCCATACGCCCGCAACTGCCCCGCCTCGCGGATCAGCCCGAACTCAATCGTGTACCAGTACAAACGCGAAAGCATTTCGCACGACCCCAGCCCCTGCGCCTTCAGTCCCCCTTGGCCATAGCGCTGCACATAGTCGGCAAACACCGGGTTGAACAGCAACGGCACATGCCCGAACAGGTCATGAAAAATGTCGGGCTCGACGATGTACTCGAACTCCTCGGGCTTGCGGATCCAGTCCGTCACCGGGAACTTGCGGTTGGCCAGCAGGGTGAAGAAGGGCACCTCGGGGATCAGTCCGGGCACGCCCACCAGTTCCCATCCGGTCGCTTTGTACAGACGTTCGTTGACCTCTTCAAATCGCGGAATGCGGTCACTTGCGCCCAGTGAGGGCAGGGCGTCGATGAACGCCTGGCTCGCCAGGCCCGGCAGCAGCGCGCGCTGGCGCTCGTACAGGCGGCGGTAGGTGTCGTGGTCGGCTTCGGTATAGCTCGCGTAGTCCTGCGGGCAGGTGTAGTCCTCGCTGGCACGCGAGTAGTCGCCACGCGGTGGGCGGGTGGATTGGCCATAGACGACGGGGGCTTGTCCCATTTTTTGCTCCTTTGCCGTCTTGACCCTGCGCACCGACGGGCGCGCACCTGCCCGACGGCTGTTAATCGATCTTGATTTTTGCGGCCCGGATCAGGAACTCGTACTTGCTGTTTTCCGAGCGCACAAACTGCGCAAACCCGTCGAGCGTCAGCTCTTCGGGTGTGATGCCCATCTTCTTGAACTTCTCCTTGCCAGCGGGCGAGTGCATGGCGGCCGAGAACGCGTTGGCGTAGCGGCGCGCATCGGCATCGGGCAGCGAGGCGGGTGCGAACAGCCCAAACCAGGTGGACACGTTGAAGCCCTGCACGCTGTCGTTGATGCTGGGCACGTTCGGCAGCGTCTCGTTGCGGCTGAGTGTGGTCACGCCCAGCGCCAGCAGCTTGCCCGACTGGATCTGCGGCAGCGCCGAGGCCAGGTTGTCAAACACCATCAGCACCTGGCCGGATTCCAGCGCGGCCAGCGCGGGCTTGGAGCCCTGGAACGGCGTGTGGCCCATCTTGGTGTTGGTGAGCGACTTGAACATCTCGGCCGAGATGTGGCCGATGCTGCCGTTGCCGCCCGATCCGTACTGGGCCTGGTCCGGGTTCTTCTTGAGGTACTGCACCAAGTCGGGCGTGGTCTTGATGCCGAGCTTGGCGGCCTGCGCCGCGCTCACCACCAGCACATTGGGCGTGCGCGCCACGAGAGCGATGGGCTTGAAGTCCTTGAGCGCGTTGTAAGGGAAGTTCTTGTACAGCCAGGGATTGACGGCGTGGGTGGCCACGGCGCCCATCAGCACCTGGTTGCTGGTCTTGGGTGATTTGGCGACCTGGTCAGCACCGGTACTACCACCCGCCCCCGGTTTGTTCTCCACGGTAATGGAGCCCAACTGGGCTGCGGCACCGTCGGCCACGATGCGGGCCGAGGTGTCCAGCGGACCACCAGCGGGGTAGGGCACCACGATGGTGAGCGGGGCAGAGGGGCTTTGGGCCATGGCAAGGGTGGCCACACAGGTCAGGCCTACGCTGAACAGGGTGCTACGGAGCGACATCGGGATCCTTTTGAGTTCCGGGGAGCGCGCAGTATAGGCACGTGTTCAGGGTTAACCCTGGATGTCTGATGTCTTATGTATTCAGCACGCCACGGCGGATCTGGTCGCGCTCCAGCGACTCGAACAGCGCCTTGAAGTTGCCTTCGCCAAAGCCGTCGCGGTAGTCGCCTTCGCGCTGGATGAATTCGAAGAACACCGGGCCCAGCATGGGCGTGGAGAAGATCTGCAGCAGCAGGCGTGGCGTGCCGTCGGCGGTGGTGCCGTCCAGCAAAATGCCGCGCGACTGCAGCTCGGGCACGGGCTGGCCGTGGCCGGGCAGGCGGGTGTCCAGCATCTCGTAGTACACGTCGTTGGGCGCGGTGGCCAGCTGCACACCAGCCATACCCAGCTTGTCCACCACGTCCAGCAGGTTGTCGCAGATCAGCGCGATGTGCTGGATGCCTTCGCCGTTGAACTGCATGAGGAATTCTTCGATCTGCCCGCCGCCCTGTTTGGACTCTTCATTCAGCGGGATGCGGATCTTGCCGTCGGGCGCCGTCATGGCTTTGGAGGTCAGACCCGTGTATTCGCCCTGAATGTCGAAGTAGCGGATCTCACGGAAGCCGAACAGCTTCTCGTAAAAGTTGGCCCAGAAGCCCATACGGCCGCGGTACACGTTGTGCGTGAGGTGATCGATGAGGTTCAGACCGTGGCCTGGAGGGCGACGGTCCACGCCTTCGATGAATTCGAAGTCGATGTCGTAGATGGACTTGCCGTCGTCAAACCGGTCGATCAGGTACAGCGGCGCGCCGCCGATGCCTTTGATGGCGGGCAGGCGCAGTTCCATGGGGCCGGTGGGGATCTCGATGGGCTGGGCGCCCAGTTCCAGTGCGCGGTTGTAGGCCTTGTGGGCGTCTTTCACGCGGAAGGCCAGGCCACAGGCGGAGGGGCCATGCTCGGCGCCGAAGTAGGCGGCCTGGCTGTGGGGCTCGCGGTTCAGGATGAAGTTGATACCGTTCTGGCGGTACAGCACCACGTCCTTGGAGCGGTGCTTGGCCACCAGCGTGAAGCCCAGCTTTTCAAACACCGCCTCCAGCACGCCGGGCTGGGGCGAGGTGAATTCGACGAACTCGAAGCCCATCAGGCCCATGGGGTTGTCCCAGGCGTTGAGCTGGGCGGCGGTTTCTTGCGGCAGGGCGGCGTTCATGGGGTGTCTCCGGCATTCGTTGATGAATGTCATGGACTGTAGGCGCGGCCTGCCTCATGTTTCTGGCGAAATCAAGAGGCTTTGGCCACTGATTTGCAGGAATGTTGTGAATGATCAAATTTTGACGCAGGGTGGCAGCGCGCCAAGGCATTGCACTCGCGTTGGTCTGCGTTGCGACTCAGGACCCCGAGGTGCTCGCGTTGAGCTGGCGCAGTGCCAAGGCGGCGTCGATGCGTTGTTGTTCTTCGGGCGAGAAGAGCTGTTGGCGAAGCTGCTGCAGCGCTGCGCCTTCGCCTTGCTGGGCGCGGGCCTGGTGGTATTGGTCGAGCCGTTGGTTCCAGTGCTGTTCGTCGCGGTCTAGTTGCGCCATGGCCTGGGCGGCGGCCTGGCCGTATTGCACGCTGCGGGCGGCGTAGCGGGTGCGTTCGTCGGCGTTGCCGGCGTTGAAGGCAGCGGTTTGCGCGGCGGCTGCCATGTGTTCGGTAGCGGCACTGCGTTCGGCGCGGCGCTCGGTGGAGAGTTCGTTGTCGGCCGCCTGCAGCGCCTGCGCGCGTTGCTCCGGGCTGAGCTGGGGGTTACGGGCGATCTCCAGGCGCGCCAGGGTGTAGCGGTCCAGGTCTGCCTCGCGGGCAAACAGGGCGTCGTATTCGGCGTCGTCAAAGAACTGCAGGCGCACCTTGTGGCGCGCCTCCAGGGCATCGCGCAGTGCGCGTGGGTCGGTCAGGTCTTGCGGCGCACGCAAGCTGCCCAGTGCCACGCGGTAGTCCACGTAGCGCTCGGCCAATGCCAGTGCGCGCGTGGCCAGGGCGGCGGGGAAATGGCGGCCCACCAGTGCGGCCAGGCGCTGTTTGAGCGTGGCCGGGTCGCTGGCGTCGCCCGCTTCCATCAGCAGGGCTTCCAGCGTATCGCGCAGGCCGTTCACCAGCAGCGGGTCGGATGTGCCGTCGGTGCCGAGGGCGCGGCGGCGGGCAAAGAAGCTGCTGTCCGTGACCTGTGCCAGCAACGGCTGAGTCTGAGACCCGGCGGGGGCGGCGGCCGCCCCGACCGGTGGGTGGTGTTCGCCCCCCGCACCAAGCCACGCAGGGCCGCCCAGCCACCACACCACGGCGGCCGTGGTGAGTGCCAGCGCTGTGGCGGCAACCGCCCAGGTGCGCGAGGGCTGGGCCATGGCTTACAGGCCTTGTTGCTTGAGGCGGTTGGCGTGCTGGCGGTACAGCGTCACCGGGTCGGTGGAGAACCAGTCGCGCAGGCCCAGCAACTGGTTGACTTCGTCCAGGTGGTTCTGGCGGTAGTCCCCCAGGTGTTTGCCCAGGCGCGACGAGCAGGCCGACACCAGGCCGTCGTTGGCTTCGCCAAACACCAGGCTCAGCGTGGTGAGCAGAGCGTCGCTGGCGTCGAGCAGGTTGGTCAGGGGCAGCGTGCCGGTCCAGGAGTAATAGCGCACGCCGTTCACCAGCTCAGCGCCGCTGCCGCAGCCGGAGGTGGGCACACCTTGCGGAAAGCGGCTGTTGAACTGGGCCGAGCCTGCGGTGGTCAGCGAGTCCAGCGCGGCCGTGGGCATCTGGGGCAGGCCCGAGCCGCCCGAGGTCAGGTTGATCAGGCCCACCAGCGCCGAGGCTGCAGCACTGGCCACGGCTTCAGACATCGAGCCTGCAGGCGCTACGCCGCGCAGGATGTCGGCCACGCGCGAACCCCGGTTCACGCCGCCAATCGACGTGACCGACGCTACCAACTGCGGCGCCACCCCGGCCACGTAGCGGGTGGTGGGGCCGCCGTGTGAATGACCCACCAGGTTCACCTTGGGGGCACCGGTCAAGGCCAGGATGGTCTTGACCTGCGCCAACAACTGCTCGCCGCGCACTTCGGTGCTATTGGCGGCCGACACCTGCGCCACATAGACCTTGGCGCCACTTTGGCGCAATGCGTCGGGGATGCCGTAGAAGTAGTCGATGCCCAGGGCCGAGTCAAAGCCGAACAGGCCGTGCACCAGCACGATGGGGTAACGCGTCTGCGTGTAGCCCGTTTGCGCCTGCGCGCCCACGCCCAGCAGCAGCAACCCCGCAGTTGCCACCAGCACCAGTCGCCGCAAAAAGCGGCTGAAAAATCCGGTCATGTGTTTGTCTCCGTTGGTATGGTTTTTTATATTCGCAAAAACGAACGACCGTTCTTTTTTGCGAGATCAATTTTTGTATTGCCCCTCGGGAGTCACTATCGGGACATACCCGTGTGTGCGCCGCAGCATGCAGAAACTGCGCAGTTCTTCGTAAAATCCTGCGTTATGAAAGCCTTTGACGCACTCGACAAGCTGGACCGCGCCATCTTGCGCCGTCTGCAAGACAACGGTCGCGAAACCTATGACGTCATCGGCGAGCAGGTAGGCCTGTCGCCCAGCGCCGTGCTGCGCCGCGTCAAGCGGCTGGAAGACAGCGGTGTGATCCATCGTTATGTGGCCCTGGTACAGCCCGAAGCGGTGGGGCTGGGTCTTACGGCGTACCTGAACGTGCGCCTAGAAAAACACACCGAAAGCCACAAACGCAACCCCATGGACCTGTTTCGCGCCAGCGTGCAGACCTGGCCCGAGGTGGTGGAGTGCGCATCGCTCACTGGCGAGATGGATTACCTGCTGCGCGTGGTGGTGGCAGACATGGCGCACTACAGCCGCTTCATCATGGACACGCTGCTCAAGCACCCCAGCGTGCAGGACTGCAAGACCAGCTTTGTGCTCGACCGGGTGAAGGCGACCACGGCCGTACCGGTGTAAATCAACCCCTGCCCGCCGCATCGCCCGGCGGAGGGCGCGCACGTCGCAGGGGTGACTCTCTAAGGTGTCTCCCCGCGCGGCGGATGTTGCTGTGAGGCGCGCCGCGCTATACGCTGTGGCCGGTGCAGAAGGGGCACGGCACGCGCGGTAGGGAATCCCACCCACAACGCCGTGTGTGAGGCCCATCCTGGGGGTGTTCAGTCAATAATTGCTATTAAAAAAATAGCTATTGAGGCATGTTTCACATGCGCTTGAGGTCGATTTCACTGTATTTTGAGTGGGATCACTATTTTGTTGCGGCGCAGCAATTTGGACTGGAAAAGATGAGGGAAAACCCTTATATTTGGCGACATGTTCGCAACCAAAGACTGGCTCAAGGCATCCTGGTACGCAGGTCGGGGCATGCTGCGCCCGGTAACCGGCGGCTCTTCTGCCTCTGACATCCACATCCACCAGCAGGAGACGCCCGTGATGGTTCCTATCCGCTCCCTGGGCCCCTCCTACCGGGAGCGGATCACCCAGCACCTGCTGCAGCTGGAGCCTGCAGACCGCTACCTGCGGTTTGGCTATGCCGCCAACGACGAACAGATCCGCCGTTATGCCGAGCAGCTGAACTTCGAGCGCGACGATATCTTTGGCATCTACAACCGCCGCCTCGAACTCATCGCCATGGCCCACCTGGCGTTCTCGGACAACCCCGATCACAAGCCTTGCGCAGAGTTTGGTGTGTCCGTGCTCAAGCAGGCGCGGGGCCGTGGTTTTGGCGCGCGCCTGTTCGAGCGTGCCGTGATGCATGCGCGCAATGAGGGCGTGAACATGGTGTTCATCCATGCGCTGTCCGAAAACACCGCCATGCTCAAGATTGCCCGCAACGCTGGCGCCACCGTGCACCGCGATGGGTCCGAGTCCGAAGCCTATCTGCAGATCCCGCCCGCCAGCCTCGACACGCGCATGACCGAGATGGTCGAGCAGCAGTTCGCCGAGGTGGACTACCAGCTCAAGAAGCAGGCCAAGCAGTTCTGGGACTTTCTGGCCAACGTGCAGGAAGTGCGCAGCGGCGTGCAACACGCGCGCCACCAGTCGGCCGAGTGAAACACCGAAGCCACGCAGCCGGGTCGCGACTGCGGCGGTGTTAGCTTGTCACGGCAATCCGCTATCCTAGGGGTCTGATTCACTACCGCACGTCGTGCACTCCAGTGTCTGACCCGCACCCCGCGCACCCTGGGCGACCGCCCGAGAGGGAAGACAAGCGCAGCTTCCTGCAGAAAGTGGCCGAGTTCATTCACCCTGGGCCGGATTCCACGGAAGAACTCATCGAGACGCTGGCCGAGGCCGAGGACAACGAGGTCATCGGCGCCGATGCGCGCGTGATGCTGGAGCGCGTCATCCGCATGGCCGACATGACGGCGGGCGATGTGATGGTGGCCGCCCCGCGCATGGACCTCGTCGACATCGACGCGCCTTTTGACGAGCTGCTGCGCCTGGTGATTAGCACCGCGCATTCGCGGTTCCCGGTGTACCAGGGCGAGCGCGAAAACATCATCGGCATCCTGATGGCCAAGGACCTGCTCAAGCTGCAGCGGGCGCCCGAGCTGAATATCCGCACGCTGCTGCGTCCAGCGGCGTTTGTGCCCGAAAGCAAGGGGCTGAACGACCTGCTGCGCGAGTTTCGCGGCAACCGCAACCATCTGGCCATCGTGATCGACGAGTTTGGCCGCATGGCCGGGCTCATCACCATCGAGGACGTTCTGGAGCAGATCGTCGGCGAGATCGAGGACGAGTTCGACATTCCCGAAGACGATGGCGACATCTTTGGCCTGGCCGACCGCACCTACCGCGTGAGCGGCGACACCTCCATCGAGCGTGTGGCCGAGGCCTTTGAGGTAGCGATTGCGGGCAGCGATCCGGGCACACATTTCGACACCATTGGCGGCCTGATTGCCCATGAGATGGGCCATGTGCCCAAGCGCGGTGAGCACCTGCAGCTCAGTGGCCTGCATTTTGTGGTGCTGCACACCAAGGGCGGGGCGGTGCGCTGGTTCAAGGTGTCCAGGGTCGAAGCCACCCACCCCGGCGGCTGATGTCGCGGCGCTCTCAGATGGCGGGCGGGCCGCTGCTGCCGCAACTGCTGCTGGCGCTGGCGGCGGGCCTGCTCCAGGCGGCCTCGCTGGCCTGGCCGGGTAGCGGCCAACCTCTGTGGTGGCTGCAACTGGCATCCATGGCTGCATTGGCCTGGCTGGTGCGGCCCGCAGGTGCCGCATCCCGGCGCATCGCGGTGCCTTGGCGGCGCGGTGCGCTCGTCGGTGGGGTGTTTGCCACCGCCTGGCTCGCGGGCACCTTCTGGTGGCTGTTTATTTCCATGCATTCCTACGGCGGCCTGCCCGCGCCTCTGGCCGTGGCGGCGGTGTTGGGGCTCGCCGCCTTTCTGGCCAGCTATTACGCAGCGGCCTTGGCCTTGTTTTGCCGGTATGCGCCCGTCCATCGTGCGGGAAATGCTATCCTTTTCGGAGCGCTGTGGCTGCTGGCCGAATTGGCGCGTGGCGTCTGGTGGACAGGGTTCCCATGGGGCGCTGGCGGTTACGCGCATGTGGATGGCCCCCTGGCCGTGCTGGCCCGCCACATGGGGGTGTACGGCATCAGCGCGGTGGCCGCTGTGTCGGCGATGGGCTTGGTGCAGGTGCGTGCCACGGACCTGCGCAATGTGCGCTGGTGGGCGCTGCTGTTGGTGGCGGGCGGCCTGCTGGCCTGGGCCACGGTGGACCGGCTGTGTGCGGTCAACCTTTGCCACACCCCGGCCCGGCGCGCAGCGCCCGCCCTGAGTCTGGAACTGCTGCAGGGCAATATCCCCCAAGACGAAAAGTTCCAGTCCGGCAGCGGTGTGCCCGTAGCTCTGCAGTGGTATGCCGAGGCCCTGCGCAACGCCCAGGCCGACCTGGTGGTGGCGCCCGAGACCGCTATCCCGCTGCTGCCGCAGCAACTCATCCCGGGCTATCTGGAGGGTATCCAGCAACGCTATGCACAAGGCCCCCAGGCTGCCATGGTGGGCATTCCTTTGGGCGATGAAGCGCAGGGCTACACCAACTCGGTGCTGGGCATGAGCGCAGCCACCCAGGCTGTGCCCTACCGCTACGACAAGCACCACCTCGTGCCGTTTGGGGAGTTCATCCCGCCGTTTTTCAAGTGGTTCACGGCCATGATGAACATCCCGCTGGGCGACTTCAACCGGGGTACGGTGGGCCAGGCGTCGTTTGCCGTGGCGGGGCAGCGCATCGCGCCCAACATCTGCTACGAAGACCTGTTTGGCGAGGAGCTGGGCGCACGGTTCATCGACCCGGCCCGGGCGCCCACGGTGTTCGTCAACTTCAGCAACATCGGCTGGTTTGGCGACACCCTGGCCATCGACCAGCATCTGCACATCAGCCGCATGCGTGCGCTGGAGTTCGAGCGCCCCATGGTGCGCGCTACCAACACCGGCGCCACGGTCATCATCGACCACCGGGGCGTGGTCACGCACCAGTTGGCCCGCTATACACGCGGGGTGCTCAAAGGCGAAGTGCAGGGCCGGGGGATGGACGCACAAAGTGGCTGGGCCATCACGCCCTATGCGTGGTGGGTGTCGCGCTGGGGGCTGTGGCCGTTGTGGGTCTTGGGGGCTTTGGCGCTGGTGGGTGCCATGGTCGCCGCCAGGGGCCGAAGGGCGCGTGGCGATTGATCCAGGTCAGGCATTGCGCCCGGCGGCGCAGGGGGCTGGGCAACCCCGTGTTTAGAGTCGGCTCCCTATGCCTTGATAATAGAGGCCCGCAACCGGGGGCTGGTGTTGCGTAAAACGATGATTTGAGGCGGGCCATCCGCCGTTCTGGAGCACGACTGAAAATGGCAGATTCCTTTTCCTACGAACAACTGATCGCCTCGGGCGAAGGCCGGCTGTTCGGCGCTGACAGCGGGCGACTGCCGCTGCCACCCATGCTGATGTTTGACCGCATCACGCACATCGACAGCGATGGTGGCGCGCACGGGCTGGGAAAGATCCGTGCCGAGCTCGATATCAAACCCGACCTGTGGTTCTTTGCCTGCCACTTCCAGGGCGACCCGGTCATGCCCGGCTGCCTGGGGCTGGACGCCATGTGGCAGCTCATCGGTTTTTACCTGACCTGGCTGCAACTGCCCGGCCGGGGCCGCGCTTTGGGCGCGGGCGAGGTCAAGTTCACTGGTGAAGTGGGCCCCGATGTGAAGCTGGTCACCTACGAAATCGACATCAAGCGCGTCATCAAGCGCAAGCTCGTCATGGCCATTGGCGACGCTCGCCTGCTGGCCGACGGCAAGGAAATTTATGTGGCCAACGACCTGCGCGTGGGTCTGTTCAAGCGCGAGGAAGACGGTAAGGACGCAGCATGACCACCAAGAAGCGCGTAGTCATCACCGGCGCGGGCATCGTCTCGTGCATTGGTAACGACCTGGTCACCGTGGAAGCCTCGCTGCGCGCGGGCAAAAGCGGCATCAAGGCCGTGGAAAAGTTCAAGGAACTGGGCCTGCGCAGCCAGGTGGGCGGCGCCCCCGAGATCGATATCGAAGCGCGCATTGACCGCAAGCAGTTGCGCTTTATGGGCGATGCGGCGGCCTATGCGCAGATCGCCTTGGAAGACGCGATCAAACAAGCGGGTCTGACGCCCGAGCAGGTCAGCCACCCGCGCACCGGCCTCATCATGGGCTCGGGCGGAGGTTCGCCCGCCAACCAGATCGAAGCGGCCGACACGCTGCGCGAAAAGGGCATCCGCCGCGTGGGGCCGTACCAGGTCACACGCTGCATGAGCTCCACCGTCTCCGCCTGCCTGGCCACCAACTTCAAGGTCAAGGGCATCAACTACTCCATCACCTCGGCCTGTTCCACGTCGGCGCACTGCATCGGCGCGGCAGCCCAGCAGATCGCCTGGGGCGTGCAGGACGTGATGTTTGCCGGCGGCGGCGAAGAGCTGTCCTGGGGCATGTCGCTACTGTTTGACGGCATGGGCGCCATGTCTAGCAAGTACAACGACACGCCCGAGAAAGCCTCGCGCGCTTACGACGCCAACCGCGATGGTTTTGTGATCGCTGGCGGCGGCGGTGCCGTGGTGCTGGAAAGCCTGGAGCATGCCCAGGCCCGTGGCGCCACCATCCTGGCCGAAGTGGTGGGCTTTGGCGCCACCAGCGACGGCGAAGACATGGTGGCTCCGTCGGGCGACGGCGCCATTGCCTGCATGCAGCAGGCCATGGAAGGGCTGAACGCCCCCATCGACTACATCAACACCCACGGCACTTCGACCCCCGTGGGCGACATGCAGGAAGTGCGCGCCATGCGCGCCCTGTTTGGCGACAAGGTGCCTCCGTTCTCGTCCACCAAGTCGCTCACCGGCCACTCACTGGGTGCCACGGGGGTGCAAGAGGCGATCTACTGCATGCTCATGCTGAACAAAGGCTTCATCGCAGGCTCGGCCAATGTCGACACGCCCGACCCGGCTCTGGGCGACATGCCCCTGGTCACCCAGACGCGCGACGCGCAACTGACCACGGTGCTGTCCAATAGCTTCGGCTTTGGCGGCACCAACGCCAGTCTGGTGCTGCGCCGCTGGAGCCACTGACCGCTGTCTGCCCACTGCAACGGCCTGCCTGTCCTGGACATGCAGGCCGTTTTTCATGGTCTGTACCGCGCCATCAGCGCCTCGCGGGCCTGGGGTTGGGCTGTAGGGCCTCGTGCAGCAAGGCGGGCAGCATGGCCAGCATGCGCGTGGCCTGCAGGCCCGGCGGAAAGGCCCGCGCGTGGTAGCTGTAGAGCGACATGGGAGCCAGTTCGTGCAGCTCCTGCGCCACCATCTGCGCAGGGTCCAGCCCCTTGGCGGTGAGAAAGTCCACCACCGTCCAGCCCATGCCCCGGCGCACCAGCTCCAGCGCCAGACGCGATGTCTGCACCTGGATGCCGGGCCCGGCAGGGGAGCCCAGCCGTTGCGCGATTTCGTCAATCGCCTGGCGCATGGGGTCGTCGCCCACCAGGCGGATCACCGGCACCTGCGCCAGCCGCGCACCGGGGCTGGCGGCACGGGGCGCACGTGCCCACACGCTGGTTGCCACCGCCAGGTACAGGCGACCGCTGACCAGCAAGTCGCTCGCAATTTGCGGATGAGGGTGTTTGTAGAAACCCAGGCAAAAGTCCACGCTGCGTGTGAGCAGTGCCTGCGTCATCTGGTCCTGGTGGATGGTGCGCACCTCCACCCCCACCTGCGGATGCTGCTCGGCATGGTGCTGCAGCAGGCGCGGTAGAAACTCATGCGTGATGGATGGTATGGCGGCCAGCCGCACGTCGCCCGAGTCACTGGTGGCCAGGTTGCGCGCGGTGCGTTTGAGCGCATCCAGTTGCCGGTAGATGCCGGTGGATTCGGCTGCCAGCACCTGGGCCTCGGGCGTAGGGGTCAGGCCTGCGGGCGAGCGGTTGAACAGCCGGTAGCCCAACTGCAGTTCGGTGTGCGCCACGGCCTTGCTGATCGCCGAAGGGGTGATGCACAGCAGGCGCGCTGCAGCGCTCATGTTGCCGGTTTGCAGCACGGCCTGAAAAACTTCCAGTTGCCTCAGGTTCATTGCGGTGTTGTCTCGCGGTGCTGGCCGGTAGGTCCCTCAGCGACTGCCAAACGGCAGTCCAGGGGTGTGAGTTGAATTCATAGGATAGGGCTAATTATTCCGCATCACTGTGTTCTGGTTTCTCATAGGATGCGGCACCGCTTCATCGGCGGTTTTGCACAAAGCGGCGCAACGCGCGCTGCCACTCAAAAAAATCAGGAGACACCCTCATGCGCATTTCTTCCTCCCCCATCGCCAGCCGCTGGCTCGCGGGTTTGCTGCTGTCGGCCGCGTCCGCCGTGGCCATGGCCCAGGCAGCCCAGCCCCATGTGGTGGTGTTGGCCACGGGCGGCACCATTGCGGGTGCAGGCGCCTCGGCCGCTAACAGTGCTACCTACGCCGCCGCCAAGGTGCCAGTGGACAAGCTGCTGGCAGGCTTGCCAGAGCTGGCCAACGTGGCCAAGGTGTCGGGTGAGCAGGTGTTCCAGATCGCCTCGGAGAGCTTCACCAACGAGCACCTGCTGCGCCTCGGCCAGCGCGTCTCGGCCCTGGCCAAGCAGGCTGATGTGGACGGCATCGTTATCACCCACGGCACGGACACGCTGGAAGAAACCGCGTATTTCCTGAACCTCACGGTGCGCACCAACAAGCCCATCGTGGTGGTGGGCTCCATGCGCCCTGGCACGGCCCTGTCGGCCGACGGCACGTTGAATTTGTACGACGCCGTGAGCGTGGCTGCCAGCAAGGACGCTGCGGGCAAGGGTGTGCTCGTCACCATGAACGACGAAATCCAGAGCGGCCGCGATGTGAGCAAAACCATCAACATCAAGACCGAAGCCTTCAAGAGCCAATGGGGCCCGCTGGGCATGGTGGTGGAAGGCAAGAACTACTGGTTCCGTGCCCCCGTCAAGCGCCACACTGCGCAGTCTGAATTCAACATCGACGACATCAAGGCCCTGCCCGCCGTGGACATCGTGTACGGCTACGGCAACATGAACACCACTGGCATCGAGGCCTATGGCAAGGCAGGCGTGAAGGCGCTGATCCACGCAGGCACGGGCAATGGTTCGGTGGCGGCCCAGGCCGTGGAATCGCTCAAAACCCTGCGTGGCCAGGGCGTCCAGATCATCCGCTCGGCCCGCGTGCCCGATGGTTTTGTGCTGCGTAATGCCGAGCAGCCCGACGACAAGTACGACTGGGTGGTGGCCCACGACCTGCGCCCCCAAAAGGCCCGCATCCTGGCCATGGTGGCCCTCACCAAGACCAACGACAGCAAGGAACTGCAGCGCATTTTCTGGGAGTATTGATCTCCCCCTGAGTCGCTGCGCGCCCTCCCCCCGAGGGGGACGCACCCGGTGGCCTGGCAGAGCCAGATCCACGGGTGCACTGGTGGGCGAGGCGCCCTGTGGATGCATGCCGGATGCGACACGCGCGATGAATACCTGATTCGAGACTTGGCGCACAACAGGTGCGCCGACGGGCTGCCCGCAAAGGTGGTCACCGGTACGCACCGGCTTATAGCTCGCGTGACTGGTTGGGAAGGCTGGGGCTCCAAAAGGGCTTCGGCCTTTTTTCATGGGCGCAGCCGCAGTTGCTGGGTTGCGCTGCAGCACCTGCGGCTGCGCGCCGTAAAATCACCGGTTTGCGCGCGCGATGCCCGTCCTTGTTACCTTGTGAGGCGGCGGGCCTTGGGTTTGCTCACGCACCGCGTTTTCTTCTTTTCCCCTTACTTGCCCGGCCCTGGCTTGCCAGTGCCTCAGCCACAGACGCCATGTTGACATTCCAGCAAATCATTTTGAAGCTGCAGTCCTACTGGGACGCGCAGGGTTGCGCTCTTTTGCAACCCTATGACATGGAAGTGGGCGCTGGCACCTCGCACACCGCCACCTTTCTGCGCGCCATCGGCCCTGAGCCGTGGAAGGCCGCCTACGTGCAGCCCAGCCGCCGCCCCAAGGACGGCCGCTACGGCGAGAACCCCAACCGCCTGCAGCACTACTACCAGTACCAGGTGGTCCTGAAGCCCGCACCGGCCAACATCCTGGAGCTGTACCTGGGCTCGCTCGAAGCTCTGGGCTTTGACCTGAAGAAGAACGACATCCGCTTTGTCGAAGACGACTGGGAGAACCCCACCCTGGGCGCCTGGGGCCTGGGCTGGGAGGTGTGGCTCAACGGCATGGAAGTCACGCAGTTCACCTACTTCCAGCAAGTGGGCGGCATCGACTGCAAGCCTGCCACCGGCGAAATCACCTACGGCCTGGAGCGCCTGGCCATGTACCTGCAGGGCGTGGACAACGTCTACAACCTGAAGTGGACCGACACCCTGAGCTACGGCGACGTGTACAAGCAAAACGAGGTGGAGCAGTCCACCTACAACTTTGAGCACAGCGACGCCGACTTTTTGTTCACCGCCTTCAATGCGCACGAAAAGCAGGCCAAGTACCTGATGGAGCGGCAGCTGGCGCTGCCCGCCTATGAGCAAGTGCTCAAGGCCGCGCACAGCTTCAACCTGCTGGATGCGCGCGGCGCCATCAGCGTGACCGAGCGTGCTGCGTACATCGGCCGCATCCGCAACCTGGCCCGCGCCGTGGCGCAGAGCTACTACGAAAGCCGCGAACGCCTGGGCTTCCCCATGGCGCCGCGCGAATGGGTGGAACAGATGGTCAAAAAGGCAGCGTGAACGAGCGAAAGAACAAGAACATGACGACCCCAAACCTCCTCGTTGAACTGTTTGTCGAAGAATTGCCCCCCAAGGCGCTGCAGAAGCTGGGCGATGCCTTTGCCACTGTGCTGAGCGACCAGCTCAAGGCCCAGGGCCTGGCGACGGCCGCTTCGGTGGTCACACCCTTTGCCTCGCCCCGCCGCCTGGCAGCGCATGTGACGGCCGTGGCCGACAAGGCCGCCGACAAGGCCGTGCAGCAAAAGCTGATGCCTGTGACCGTGGGGCTCGACGCCAGCGGCAATGCCACGCCTGCGCTGCTGAAAAAGCTGCAGGCGCTGGGCGCCGATGTGTCTAACCCCGCAGCCGCTGTGGCCGCACTCAAGCGCGCACAGGACGGCAAGGCCGAAGCCCTGTTTTATGACAGCGTGGTGCCCGGTGCGACCTTGCAGGAGGGCTTGCAAAAGGCTTTGCTCGAAGCGCTCGCCAAGCTGCCCATCCCCAAGGTGATGAGCTACCAGCTCGAAACCGATTGCGAGCTGCCCGGCTGGACCAGCGTGAACTTTGTGCGCCCCGCACACGGCCTGGTGGCGCTGCATGGCGGCACCGTGGTGCCCGTCAAGGCGCTGGGCCTGACAGCTGGCAACAGTACCACCGGCCACCGTTTTGAAGCCGCCGTATCGCCCGTGGTGCTGCAGGACGCCGACAGCTACGCCGCTACCCTGAAGAAGGACGGCGCCGTGATCGCCAGCTTTGCCGAGCGCAAAGCCGAGATTGCGCGCCAGCTGACTGCGGCTGCTGCGAAGGTGGGCAACGGAGCCCGTCCCATTGAAGACGAAGCCTTGCTGGACGAAGTGACCGCGCTGGTCGAGCGCCCCAATGTCGTCATCTGCCAGTTTGAAGAGCAGTTCCTGGGCGTGCCGCAGGAATGCCTCATCCTCACGATGAAGGCCAACCAGAAATACTTCCCGCTGCTGGACGCCGCGGGCAAGCTCACCAACAAGTTTCTGGTGGTCAGCAACATCAGCCCCGAAGACACCAGCTTTGTGACCGGCGGCAACGAGCGCGTGGTGCGCCCCCGCCTGGCCGATGCCAAGTTCTTCTTTGACCAGGACCGCAAGAAGACCCTGGCCTCGCGTGTCGAGGGCCTGGGCAAGGTCGTGTATCACAACAAGCTGGGCACGCAGGGCGAGCGCGTGGAGCGCGTGCGCGCCATCGCCAAGGCCATCGCCACACAACTGGGCGACGCCGCTTTGATGGCCGATGCCGACCAAGCCGCTTTGCTGGCCAAGACCGACCTCGTGACCGACATGGTGGGCGAGTTCCCCGAGCTGCAGGGCATCATGGGCGGCTATTACGCGCTCAACGACGGCCTGGGCGAGACCGTGGCGCACGCCATCGAAGACCACTACAAGCCCCGCTTTGCGGGCGATGCGCTGCCGCGCAACACCGCTGGTGTGGTGGTGGCCCTGGCCGACAAACTGGAAACCCTGGTGGGCATGTTCGGCATCGGCAACCTGCCCACGGGCGACCGCGACCCGTTCGCGCTGCGCCGCCATGCGCTGGGCGTGATCCGCATGCTGGTCGAGAAGGACCTGTCGCTGGATTTGAACGCGCTGCTGGCTGGCGCTGTGCCCGCCTTTGGCGACAAGATCACCGACGCATCGGCCGCGTTGGCCGATTTCATTTACGACCGCCTCGCCGGCAGCCTGCGCGAGCAAGGCTACAGCGCCCAGGAAGTGGACGCCGTGCTGGCCCTGCGCCCGCAACGCCTGGCCTTGGTCGAGAAGCAATTGGCGGCAGTGCGCGCGTTTGCCGCCTTGCCCGAAAGTCCCGCCCTGGCAGCCGCCAACAAGCGCGTGGGCAATATCCTGAAAAAGGCCGAGGTCGAAGGCGCTGTGGACGCCCATGTGAATCCCGATCTGCTGCAGGAAAAGGCGGAGCAGGACCTGTACGCCGCGCTGCAACGCTTTGTCCCCGAGGCCAATGCCCAGTTCGACGCAGGCGACTACACCGCCAGCCTGCAGACCCTGGCCGTGCTGCGTGCCCCGGTGGATGCGTTCTTTGACGACGTGATGGTGAACGCCGAACAACTGGACCTGCGCCTGAACCGTCAGGGCCTGTTGAAGACGCTGCACGAAGCCATGAACCGTGTGGCCGATTTGTCCCGTCTGGCGGCCTGACCCCCGGTGCTGGTAGGCTGGTGGTTCTCACAAGGCAAACCCCTCCTATGAAACTCGCCATCCTCGACCGCGACGGCACCCTCAACCCGATGGGGGACGAATACATCACTTCGGCCGACGAGTGGACGGCGGTGCCCGGCGCGCTCGAAGCCATTGCC
The DNA here is from genome assembly GCF_028680575.1 of Acidovorax benzenivorans. Taxonomy (GTDB): domain Bacteria; phylum Pseudomonadota; class Gammaproteobacteria; order Burkholderiales; family Burkholderiaceae_C; genus Acidovorax; species Acidovorax benzenivorans. The sequence continues at coordinate 309,630 of NZ_JAPCKI010000002.1, forward strand.
CGCCTCAACCATGCGGGCTGGCATGTGGTGGTGGCCACCAACCAGTCTGGACTGGGCCGGGGTCTGTTTGACGTGGTGGCGCTCAACGCCATCCACGCCAAGATGCACCGGCAGGTGGCAGCGGTGGGTGGGCGCATCGACGCGGTGTTTTATTGCCCCCATGCGGCCGACGAGGACTGCAGCTGCCGCAAGCCCGCGCCTGGGTTGCTGGAGCAGATTTGCGACCGCTATGGCGTGGAGCGCAACGAGGTCCGCGTGGTCGGCAGTTGCGAGGCCCACCTGCAGGCGGGCGCCGCCCTGGGGGCCCAGTTGCACCTGGTGTGTACCGGCCGGTCTGCCCCGTTGCGGCCGGGCGGGGCGCTGCCTGCGGGCGTGCCGCCTGGCACACAAGTGCACGCCAGCCTGGCCGATTTTGTGGACCAGTTGCTGCCGGTGATGCCAGGCCCCGCAGCCGCCGTGGCCGCAGCGCCTTTGCCGCTGTCGGGACATGGCATGGCGGCATCTTGATGCTATTTAATTGATAGCTGTTGGCGCATATCCCACTTGCGCTTGCGGCCAAAAAGACATTCCAATGGCTCTTCTCCGTTCTGTCATTCACCTTCTCTGGATGGGCATCACCGTGGTGCCCTACGCGCTGGCCATCATGCTGGGCACGCTGCTGGGCGTGCGCGGGGTGCCGCTGTACCGCATCGCGCGGGCCTGGCTGTCGCTGTGCATCAGCGGCGCTCGGGTGGTCCTGGGCATCCGCGCCGAGGTGACCGGCATGGAGAACCTGCCGCAGGGCGCCAACGAAGGCGCCATCCTGCTGGTCAAGCACCAATCCACGTACGAGACCTTTTTGATGCCGGTGATCATGCCGCACCCCCTGGCCTATGTGTTCAAGAAGGAGCTCCTGCACGTGCCCTTCTTCGGCTGGGCCATCGGGAGGCTGGACATGATCCACATCGACCGCAACCAGCGCACGCAGGCCTTCCACAAGGTGGTGCAGCAGGGCAAGGACCTGCTGGCCAAGGGCATCTGGATCATCATGTTCCCCGAGGGCACGCGCATTGAGCGCGGGCAGAAGGGCAACTACAAGACCGGCGGCACGCGACTGGCGATTGACACCGGAGCGCCGGTGATTCCGATTGCCGTGACCTCGGCCAAGGTGTGGCCGCGCAAGGCCTTCATCAAACGCCCAGGCGTGGTGGACGTGTCGATTGGCAAGCCCATCTCCAGCGTGGGGCGCCAGCCCGACGAGCTGATGCGCGAGGTGGAGGCCTGGATCGAGGCCGAGATGCGCCGCCTGGACCCGGATGCGTACCCGGCCCCCGAGGCCAAAGCAACAGCCCCTGGCGGGAAGTAAAGCCACCACTGTGATGCAGCGGCTTGTGCAGTTGGCGCTCGACCTGTTTGACCCACCGGGTGCGCCTGCAGCAGCCCCCAGCCCCGTGGTTGCGGGTTTGATGCCAAATCAGCCGCAGGCGCTAGTCAATCAAGCGCCAGTAGCTCCTAAAACTATAGTGATCCGCCCCGCAGCGCCAGCGGTGCCGCTGCCCTCGCTGTTGTCGCCCGCCGAGTTCCGCCACCCTCAAGCCAGCCGTGAGGTGCTGCTGGGCGATGCCGTCGTGGCCTATGCCCTGCAACGCGCGCGGCGCCGCAGCATCGGCTTTACCGTGGGGGCCGATGGCCTGTCGGTGCGGGCCCCCAGCTGGGTGACGCTGGGCGCAGTGGATGCCGCGCTGCGCGAGAAGTCCGACTGGATCCTGCGCAAGCTGTCCGAAGCGCGCGAGCGCCAGCAGCGCATGGAGGGGGGGCGCATTGTCTGGGCCCATGGCGCAGAGCTGCCCTATCTGGGCGAGCCGCTGAGGCTGGTACTGGACCCCAGCCACGGGTTTGCAGGCAAAGGTGGAGCGCTGGTGGCTGCGGTGGAGCCGGGCGGCTCTGCCACGCTCAGTCTGCACATCGGCTTGCCCCACAGCGCCAGCCCTGCACAGGTCCGCGACGCTGTGCAGGCCTGGCTCATGCGCGACGCGCGCCGCCACTTCATCGAACGGCTGGACCACTTTGCACCGCTGCTGGGTGTGCGCTGGGCCAGCCTGCGCCTGTCGAACGCCAACACCCGCTGGGGCAGCGCCAAGGCCGACGGCTCCATCCGCCTGAACTGGCGCCTGCTGCACTACCGCCCGGCCGTCATCGACTACGTGGTGGCGCACGAACTGGCCCACCTGCGCGTGATGGATCACAGCCCACGCTTTTGGGACACCGTGGCCACCGTGGTGCCTGATTACGCCCAGCTGCGCAGCCGCCTGCGCGATGAACCGGCGCCTGTATGGTGAATCCCCCCTGAGTCGCCTGCGGCGCCTTCCCCCCAAGGGGACGACGCCCTTGCTCGGCGTCTCTCGCCTAGGCCGCGTCCATTGAAACGTTGTGACGAAACCCCTGAAAGGACAGAACCCATGACAACTACGCTCCCTTCCGTTTCCCCCGCCCAAGGCTATGCAGGCGACGTCACGCCCCAGCAGGCCTGGCAGTGGGTACAGGCCGGGCAGGCCGTGCTGGTGGATGTGCGCAGCGATGCAGAACGCGAGTGGGTGGGGTACGTGCCCGGCGCTGCCGCCGTAGCCTGGAAACAATGGCCGGGAATGGCGATGAACGCCGACTTTGATGCCCAGATGCGCACCGCTGTGCCCGAGGGCGGGCGGGCCGTGCTGCTGTGCCGCAGCGGCGTGCGCTCCATCGCCGCCGCGCGCCGCGCCACCGAGCTGGGCATCACGGCGTACAACATCCTGGAAGGCTTCGAAGGCGATGCCGATGCGCAGGGCCAGCGCGGCAAGAAGGGCGGCTGGCGCTTTCATGGCCTGCCGTGGAAACAAGGCTGACGGCTTGCCCCCACGTTCCGCCGCTGCGCGGGTCACTGCCCGCCGGGGGGGGGGGCCATGCTGGGGCGTCTCGGCGATAAAAACAGCTATCAAAAAAAGAGCTGCTAGCGCTTGATAGACAAGCGCTAGCAGCTCTTTGGTCTTGAAGTGACGAGAACTTACTTGGCCAACGGGGGGATTCGGAGTTTCTGGCCGGGGTAGATCTTGTCGGGGTGGCTCAGCATGGGCTTGTTGGCCTCGAAGATCACGGGGTACTTGTTGGCGTCGCCATAGAACTTCTTGGCAATGGCGCTGAGCGTGTCGCCACGCACCACGTCGTGGTACTGGGCTTCGGGCTCGGGGTTGGTGACGTCCATCAGGTTCTCGACGCTGGTCACACTGGCCACGTTGCCGCAGCACAGGGTGATCTTTTCCTTGGCGGCCTGTGTGGGGGCGGTGCCCTTCACGGTGACTTTGCCTTCGGGGCCTTCAAAGGCCACCTGCACGTTGCTGGCGCCCAGGTTCTGGGCCGTGATGTAGGTCTCGATGGCCTTGGATGCCTTGGCGTTGAGTTCATCCTGTGTGGGGGCGGCTGCCGTGGCGGCCTGTGCCTCTTTGCCGCCGAACAACTTTTCGCCGGCTTCCTTGATGAAACTGAAAAGACCCATGTCGTACCTCCTAATGTTGCAGAAACAGGAAGGACCACTGTAGCGGCAATGGGCGGCTGCGGTGTGTCGGACAGGGGCTCGACACGATTTTTCACAATTCGTGGGCGGGGAGGGGGATGCGGCGGTGGGCTGTCGCCCTCGGGCGGGGTCGGATCGCAAAACTCGGGATAATCCGCCGCATGACTTTTCTGGCCATCGACGTCGGTAACACCCGTCTCAAATGGGCGTTGTACGACGCTCCCCACCACGGGGCTGCGCTCATTGCGCATGGCGCCGAGTTTCTGGACCACATCGATCGCCTGGCCGAAGGCAGCTGGGCATCACTACCCCACCCGCAGCGCATGCTGGGCTGTGTGGTGGCGGGCGATGCCGTCAAACGCCGTGTGCAGGAGCAGATGGAAATCTGGGACGTCACCCCGTCGTGGGTGGTGTCGTCGGCGCAAGAGGCGGGGTTGATCAACGGCTATGACCACCCCTCGCGCCTGGGCTCGGACCGTTGGGTGGCCATGATCGGTGCACGCCACCATGTGCTGGCGCGTGGCCCCGCGCGGCCCCTGGTGGTCGTGATGGTGGGCACGGCGGTGACCGTGGAATGCATCGACACCGAAGGCCGTTTCATGGGCGGCCTCATCCTGCCCGGCCACGGCATCATGCTGCGTGCGCTCGAATCCGGCACCGCCGGCCTGCACGTGCCCACGGGCGAGGTGCGCCCCTTCCCCACCAACACCAGCGACGCACTGACCAGCGGCGGCACCTATGCCATCGCAGGCGCCGTCGAGCGCATGTACCAGCACCTGCTGCAGCACTGCGGCCAGGAACCCGTCTGCATGATGACGGGCGGCGCAGGCTGGAAGATGGCGCCCAGCATGACGCGGCCGTTCGAGCTGGTGGACAACCTGATCTTTGATGGGCTGCTGGAGATAGCCGCGCAGCGGTTTGGGGGCTGAGGGCGGCGGCTGCAGACTGCGGTGCGAGAGTTTTGCAGGGGGTATTCGCCCGCCAGAAACCGGAAACCGCTCCAGCCAACCTTTCACTGCGCGGTCTTTGGTGGGACTGCTTTCGTCACAGATGGTTGAAACGGTTGCTGCTCAAAACACCAGCGACCGCCGCGCAAGGGCCGCCCCGCCGCGCTGGCGGTGTCCCCCTTATTCCTCTTCCAGTTCAGCCCGCGCCATCTCCACATCCAGCCGCTCCATGGCATCCGTGGGTTCAGCGGCGGCGGCTTTTTCGTAGAGCGCGGTGGCTTCCTTCATCTTCTTGTCGCCCTCCAGCATGACGAGGGCATTGGCGTACTCAATCATCGCAATCGCCGATCCCGGGTTGAGCTTGAGGGCTTCCTGGAACAGCTTGAGGCCCGTGTCCTTCTTGGCGCCATAGGTCATGCCGCCAATCAGTGAGCCCACCTTGTCGATCACCTCGGCATGGAAGGCGCCCAGCGCAATGCGCGCATCAGCGTGTTTGGGCGACAGGGCGATGGCTTTCTCCAACGACTCCTTCACCTTGCCGCCCAACCCCTGCGCCAGCGCCTTGGCCACGCTGATGCCTTGGCTGTAGCGTCCCAGCGCATAGGCATGCCAGTACCAGGCGTTGGCGTTGTCGGGCTCTTTGGCGGCCTGGGCCTGCGCCCGTTCGGCCACCTGCATGAAAAGGTCCAGGCGCGCCTTTTCCTTCGGCTCCAGGTAGTTGGCATAGATGGAGGTGGCCTTGTTGGCCGCAGTGATGCCCGCGCCCCCGGCCGCCAGGCCTGCTGCCGCAGCTTTCTCAAAATCACCGTTGTGGAACAGTGCCCAGGCTTCCAGCGCGGCTGCGTCCTTGGGGCAGGGTTCGGCATCACCGCCATGCAGTCGTGCCCAATGCTTCTTGACGCTCGCAGCGTCGAACTGGTAGTCGCCGGCGTGGGGGAAGGGGGTCCATTTGGCCATGGTGTGTGTCTCCGGAAGTTCTTGTTGGTGGGTGTCTGTGGCGGGTGGGCTGTATCAGCCTGGCGCTGTGGCGTAGGCGCCGACCAGCTGCAGCAGGTGGGCCCGCTGGCCGCTTTCGAGGTAGGGCATGAGCAGGTTCAGCACGTGGTGGGCACCACGCAGCAGCGCGGCCTGGGCGCTTTCGGGCTCCAGCGCGCGGCGTGGGTCGCGCACGTACTCAAAACTGAGCCAGTAGGTCAGCACCACGACCATGCTGGTGGCGGTGGCCTCCAGCTCGCGCGAGTCGATGTGCAGCGCGTCAGCGCGCGCCATGCCGTCCAGTAAGGCGCGTACGGCGCGGGTCTTGTTCTTTAGGATGGCCTGGAAGTGGGTTTCCAGGCGCCGGTTCTTGGACAGCAGGTCGTTGAGATCGCGGTACAGAAAACGGTACTGCCAGATCAGCTCGAACAGCGAGTGCATGAAGAACCAGGCGTCCTCCACATTTCGCACGCCATCGGCGGCGGCCAGCAGTTCGGTGAGCGAGCTTTCGTAGCGATCAAACAGCGCGTTGATCAACTCGTCCTTGGCGGGGTAGTGGTAGTACAGGTTGCCAGGGCTGATGCGCAGCTCGGCCGAAATCAGGGTGGTGGAGACGTTGGGTTCGCCGAACCGGTTGAACAGGTCCAGCGTGACTTCCAGAATGCGTTCTGCGGTGCGGCGTGGCGCTTTCTTCACCATGTGTGCGGGCCCCTTCGCGTCGTTGTGTGTCGTTGTTGTGTTGTCTCTGATGGCTACTCTAACCCACGCGGTCATGCTGCAGTGCGACATGGATGTGGGGTGCGTATGCAGTACCTAGGCTGCTTGTAGCGCACTTCATGGGTTTCACCAAAAAAAGAAAAGCGGTCCAAACGCCGTGGCGCGTGGACCGCTTGGAGCGGGCTGAGTGCTTGCCAGCGGCAAGCCGTGATCAGCTGGCCGATGGCGTGCTGGTGGCTGCGTCGGCAGCGGCACGTGTTGCCGTTTTCTTGGCCGCAGCCTTCTTGGCGGGGGCCTTGGCTGCGGGCTTGGCGGCTGCCTTTGCAGGAGCCGCTTTCTTGGCCGCAGCCTTCTTGGCGGGGGCCTTGGCTGCGGGCTTGGCAGCAACTTTGGCGGGTGCGGCCTTGCTGCCCTTGGCCAGGGCGTCCACACGGGCGCTCAGGGCTTCCAGGTCGCGGGCCGAGGGCACGCCCAGCTTGGCCAGGGCCTTGGCCACGCGGTCTTCAAAGATGTTTTCGAGCTTGTCCCACTGGCCCTGGGCCTTGGAGCCGATGTCGCTGGCCATGGTGGTCACACGGCTGGTGGCTTCGGTGATCTTTTCTTCGGCCACGGCCTGGGTCTTGCGCTGGATGGTCAGGCCTTCCTTGACCAAGGCCTCAAACACCTTGCCGCCTTCTTCTTGCGCCTTGGAGAAGGCCCCCAGGCCAGCCAGCCAGATTTGTTGGGCGGAGTCCTTGACGGTGCTGGACAGTTGGGCGTTGCTCTTTTTCTTGTCGGCGCTGAGTTTCTGCAGTTTCTTGACCATGGGGCCTCCGTTGTGCGGTTGGTTGGATTTGCCGGGGCGGTTTGCCTCTGACGCATGGCCGCACTGTACGCCGCACGGCGCGCAAGGTGTAGGCGTGCGCTCCTAAAAATGTAGAGCGTGCCATCTAGCGGGGGCGTTCGCTGGCCGCCTAGTATCGGCGCGGGTTTCTGCTGAATCGGGGTGCGCAGGCCTTGCGCAAGAATGAAGCTATCTCAGAGGAGTTATCCATGCAGTATTTCGTTACGGGGGCAACGGGGTTCATTGGCAAGCGGCTGGTCAAGAAGCTGCTGGAGCGCAAGGGGGCGGTGGTGCATTTCCTGATCCGCAAGGAAAGTGCGGACAAGGTGGCCGACCTGCGCAGCTTCTGGGGTGTCGGGCCCACGCGTGCAGTCCCTGTGTTTGGCGATCTCACCGCGAAGAGGCTGGGCGTGGCGGCAGACGACGTGAAGAAGCTCAAAGGCCAGATCGACCATTTCCACCACCTGGCGGCGGTGTACGACCTCTCTGCTGATGAGGAAACTCAGGTGGCCGTGAACATCGAGGGCACGCGCAACACGGTGGACCTGGCCAAGGCGATTGATGCCGGGCATTTCCACCATGTCTCCTCCATCGCGGCTGCCGGCCTGTACGAAGGTGTGTTCCGCGAAGACATGTTCGAGGAGGCTGAGGGCCTGGACCATCCGTACTTCCAGACCAAACACGAGAGCGAAAAGATCGTGCGCCAGGACTGCAAGGTGCCCTGGACGGTGTACCGCCCGGCGATGGTGGTGGGCGACAGCACCACGGGGGAGATGGACAAGATCGACGGCCCCTATTACTTCTTCAAGCTCATCCAGCGCCTGCGTCAGCTGCTCCCACCCTGGATGCCCACTGTGGGCCTGGAAGGGGGGCGCGTCAACATCGTGCCGGTGGACTTTGTGGTCAACGCGCTCAACGTCATCAGCCACCAGAAGGACATCGGCAAGAAGTGCTTCCATCTGGTGGACCCGGTCGGCTACCGCGTGGGCGATGTGCTCGACATCTTCAGCCGCGCCGCGCATGCGCCGCGCATGAACCTATTCGTCAACGCCGCGCTGCTCGGCTTCATCCCCAAGAGCATCAAGAAAAGCCTGATGGCCCTGGCGCCCGTGCGCCGCGTGCGCAATGCCGTCATGAAGGACCTGGGCCTGCCCGAGGACATGCTCACTTTCGTGAACTATCCCACGCGCTTTGACTGCCGCGAAACGCTGGCGGCGCTCAAGGGCTCGGGCGTGTCGTGCCCGAATCTCAAGGATTACGCCTGGCGCTTGTGGGACTACTGGGAGCGCAATCTGGACCCCGAGCTGTTCATCGACCGCACCCTCAAGGGCACGGTGGCGGGCAAGGTGGTGCTGATCACTGGCGGATCGTCCGGCATTGGCCTGGCGGCAGCGCACAAGTTTGCCGAGGCTGGCGCCACCACCATCATCTGCGGGCGCGACCAGGACAAACTCGACGAGGCTTGTGCCGAGGGCAAGGCGAAAGGCTACAGCTTCGTCGCGTATTCAGCCGACATCGCCGACATGACCGACTGCGACCGCTTTGTGCAGTTGCTCATCGATAACCATGGCGGCGTGGATTTCCTCATCAATAACGCAGGCCGCTCCATCCGCCGCGCTATCGAGTCGAGCTACGACCGCTTTCACGACTATGAGCGCACCATGCAGCTCAACTACTTTGGTTGCCTGCGGGTGACCATGGGCTTTTTGCCTGGCATGGTGGAAAGACGCAAGGGCCATGTAGTCAACATCAGCTCCATTGGCGTGCTCACCAATGCACCGCGCTTTTCAGCCTATGTGGCCAGCAAGGCTGCGCTGGACGCATGGACGCGCTGCGCGTCCAGCGAATTTTCGGATCAGGGCATCACCTTCACCACGATCAACATGCCACTGGTGCGCACGCCCATGATCGCGCCCACCAAGATCTACAACAACGTGCCCACCCTGAGCCCAGAGGAGGCTGCGGACATGATTGCGCAGGCCTGCATCTTCAAGCCGGTGCGCATTGCTACGCGCCTGGGTATCACCGGCCAACTGCTGCACGCCTTGGTGCCGCGCGTGGCGCAGATCACCATGAACACCAGCTTTCGCATGTTCCCGGATTCCACCGCCGCCAAAGGCAGCAAGGACGCCAAACCACAGTTGTCGGCCGAGGCTGTGGCGCTGCAGCAGATGATGCGTGGTATCCACTTCTGACGACCGTCCGGCCCAGGCAGATGCCCATGCGTTGAACTCTGTTACCTAGTGACCGGGCAGGGTGGGATAATCGTAGGTTCTGCCGAGCTGGCATTTCACACAGCCCTCCCTATGATTCTGGTAACTGGCGGCGCGGGTTTCATTGGCGCCAACTTCGTTCTTGACTGGCTTGCTGCCTCCAGCGAGTCCGTGGTCAATCTCGACAAGCTCACCTACGCAGGCAACCTGCACAACCTGGACAGCGTGCAGGGCGATGCGCGCCATATCTTTGTGCAGGGTGATATCGGCGACACCGCGCTGGTAGCCCGCCTGCTGGCCGAGCACAAGCCCCGCGCCGTGGTCAATTTTGCGGCCGAGTCGCATGTGGACCGCTCCATCCACGGGCCGGAAGACTTCATCCAGACCAACATCGTGGGATCGTTCCGCCTGCTGGAGGCCGTGCGCGCCCACTGGAGCGCGCTGCCCGAGGGCGAGCGCGCGGCTTTCCGCTTCCTGCATGTGTCCACCGACGAGGTGTACGGATCGTTGGCCCCCACCGACCCGGCCTTCGCCGAGACCCGTGGTTTCGAGCCCAACAGCCCCTACAGCGCCAGCAAGGCTGCCAGCGACCACCTAGTGCGCGCCTGGCACCACACCTACGGGCTGCCGGTGCTCACCACCAACTGCAGCAACAACTACGGTCCCTATCACTTCCCCGAGAAGTTGATCCCGCTGATGATCGTGAACGCCCTGGCGGGCAAGAACCTGCCCGTGTATGGCGACGGCATGCAGGTGCGCGACTGGCTGTACGTGAAGGACCACTGCAGCGCCATCCGCCGCGTGCTGGAGGCCGGTGCGCCCGGCGAGACCTACAACGTGGGCGGCTGGAACGAGAAGCCCAACATCGAGATCGTGAACATGGTGTGTGCGCTGCTCGACGAGCTGCGCCCCCGTGCCGACGGCCAGAGCTACTGCGCCCAGATCACCTATGTGAAGGACCGCCCTGGCCACGACCGTCGATACGCCATCGACGCGCGCAAGATCGAGCGCGAACTGGGCTGGAAGCCTGCCGAAACCTTCGACACCGGGATCCGCAAGACGGTGCAGTGGTATCTGGACCATGCCGACTGGGTGGCCAGCGTGCAGACCGGTGCCTACCGCGACTGGGTGCAGACCCAGTACGCGCAGGAGGCATCGGCCGCTGCAGTCGCGGACGCCAGCGCATGAACATCCTGCTCTTTGGCAAGGGCGGCCAGGTCGGCTGGGAGCTGCAGCGCAGCCTCTCGGTGCTGGGCTCGGTGACCGCGCTGGATTTCGACAGTACCGAGCACTGCGGTGACTTTGCCAACCCGGCGGGTGTGGCCGAGACGGTGCGCGCCCTGCGCCCGGACGTGATCGTTAATGCTGCAGCTCACACCGCCGTAGACAAGGCCGAGGGCGAGGCCGACTTCGCCCGCACACTGAACGCCACCACCCCCGGCGCCATTGCGCAGGAGGCTGCGAAGCTGGGCGCTTGGCTGGTGCACTACAGCACGGACTATGTCTTTGATGGCAGCGGCAGCAGCCCCTGGATGGAGACCGATACGCCTGCACCGTTGAGCGTATACGGCCGCACCAAGCTCGAAGGCGAGCAGCTCATTGCCCAGTCGAGCGCAAAACACCTCATCCTGCGCACCAGCTGGGTCTATGCCGCACGCGGCGGCAACTTCGCCAAAACCATGCTGCGGCTGGCGCAAGAGCGTGAACGCCTGACGGTGATTGATGACCAATGGGGGGCGCCCACCGGCGCTGACCTGCTGGCGGATGTGACCGCCCACGCGCTGTGCCACCTGCAGCAGCGCCCGCAGGATGCCGGCCTATACCACTGCGTTGCCGGTGGGGAGACCAACTGGAATCAGTACGCAAAATACGTGCTGGCGCACGCTAAGCAAGCGCAACCTGCTATTGAAATCAAAGCAAAAGAAGTAGCGCCTGTGCCTACAAGCGCGTTCCCGACGCCTGCCGTGCGCCCCCACAATTCGCGCCTGAGCACCCACAAGCTGCAGTCCACTTTTGGCTTGCAGATGCCCCATTGGCAAAAGGGCGTGGCGCGCATGCTCACGGAAATTCTCTGAACGGACCCCAGACCATGACGCAACGCAAAGGCATCATCCTCGCCGGAGGATCTGGCACCCGGCTGCACCCGGCCACGCTGGCCATCAGCAAACAGCTGCTGCCGGTGTATGACAAGCCCATGATTTACTACCCGCTGAGCACACTGATGCTCGCGGGCATCCGTGACATCTTGGTCATCAGCACTCCGCAGGACACCCCGCGCTTCGAGCAGCTGCTGGGCGATGGCAGCCAGTGGGGGCTGAACCTGCAATATGCCGTGCAGCCCAGCCCGGACGGCCTGGCCCAGGCCTTCGTCATCGGTGAAGCATTCCTGGGCGGCGCGCCCAGTGCCCTGGTGTTGGGGGACAACATCTTCTACGGTCATGATTTCCATGAACTGCTCGGCAATGCGCAGCAGCGCACGGTGGGGGCCAGTGTGTTTGCCTATCATGTACAGGATCCGGAGCGATATGGCGTAGCTGAGTTCGATGCCAAGGGCAAGGTCCTGTCACTTGAAGAAAAGCCCGCCCAGCCCAAGAGCAGCTATGCCGTGACCGGCCTGTACTTCTATGACAGCCAGGTGGCGCAGATGGCCAAAAGCCTCAAGCCGTCGCCACGGGGTGAACTCGAAATCACCGACCTGAACCGCCTGTACCTGGACCAGGGCCAACTGAACGTCGAGATCATGGGCCGCGGCTACGCCTGGCTGGACACGGGCACGCACGAAAGCCTGCTGGAGGCCAGTCAGTTCATCGCCACGCTGGAGCACCGCCAGGGTCTGAAGATCGCGTGCCCGGAAGAAATCGCCTGGCGTGCCCAATGGATTGACAGCGCGCAGTTGGAGCGCTTGGCCAAGCCCCTGGCCAAGAATGGCTACGGCCAATACCTTCAGCGTCTGCTGAACGACAAGGTTTATTGATCTGCCATGCAAGCTATACGGCAATCCATCCCAGACGTGGTGCTGATCGAACCCAAGGTGTTCGGTGACAGCCGCGGATTTTTCTATGAGAGCTTCAACGAGAAGGCCTTTCGCGAGGCCACTGGCGTGCCGTGCGAGTTTGTCCAGGATAACCACAGCCGCAGCAGCCAAGGTGTGCTGCGCGGCCTGCATTACCAGCTGCCGCCCCGAGCGCAGGGCAAACTAGTGCGTGTGGTGCGGGGCGCCGTGTTCGACGTGGCCGTGGACATCCGCAAGGATTCCCCCACGTTTGGGCAGTGGGTAGGGGCATTGCTGACGGAAGACAACCACCGCCAATTGTGGGTGCCGCCAGGACTGGCCCATGGTTTTCTGGTGCTTTCGGAGTCGGCGGATTTTCTCTACAAGACCACCGACTACTACAGCCCCGAGTACGAGCGGTGCATCCGCTGGGACGATCCCAAGCTTGCGATCGCTTGGCCATCCCTGGATGTGGCCATTCAGCTGTCGGCCAAGGACCAGGCGGGGCGCTGGCTGGCCGAGGCGGACCTTTGATCCCCCTGGCGTCGCACGCGCCTGATGCGCTGGAGCCACAGGCCCCCCCGGCTGCACTGCGAGTAGCCCTATTGGGCGCGCGGGGCATTCCTGCGAGTTATGGGGGCTTCGAGACCTTTGCCGAGCAGCTGGCAACCCGCTTGGCCGCACGTGGGCACGAGGTCACGGTCTATGCAGAGTGCGGCGACCAGCCGGTGGCAGACACTGTGTACCAGGGCGTCCGGGTCCGGTCCCGGCGCCGACCCCGTTGGGGCGCGGCTTCGGTGCTGGCTTACGATTGCGCGTGCTTGTGGGATGCGCGCCGTGGGTACGACCTGGTCTACATGCTGGGCTACGGAGCGGCGTGGGCCTGCTGGTGGCCGCGCGTCTTCGGGGTGCCGGTCTGGATCAACGTGGATGGCCTGGAATGGGCCCGCAGCAAATGGGGTTGGGGCGCGCGCACCTATCTGCGCTGCATGGAATGGGTGGCGTCCAAGGTGGCTACCCGCCTCATTGCGGATGCCGAGGCCATAGCGCTGCGGTTCCGCCAGACATACCCCGGCGGTGCGCCGAGCAGTTTCATTGCCTATGGCGCGGAGCTGGTTCAGGCGGGTCAGGCAGATCCTTCGCTGCTGGCAGCATGGGGGCTGCAGGCCCATCGCTACATGCTGGTCGTGGCGCGGCCCGAGCCGGAGAACCACATCCTGGAGATCGTCCGGGGCCATGTGCTGCATGGTGGTGACTGGCCTCTGGTGGTGGTGGGCGACGTGTCGGGTGGCACGGCCTACCAGCAGCAACTGAAGGCGCTGGCCAGCGACCGGGTGCTTTTTGTGGGCGGCATCTACGACGCGGCGCAGCTCAACAGCCTGCGCGTACATGCCGCGTGCTACCTGCACGGGCACTCGGTGGGCGGCACCAACCCTTCGCTGCTGGAAGCGCTGGCCTGCGGCAACTGGGTGGTTGCGCATGACAACCCCTACAACCGCGAAGTGGCACGCGATGCGGCCGAGTATTTCAGCACCCCCCAGCAGCTGGCACAAAGCCTGGACCGAGTGGTGAGCGAGGGGGCGGCCTTGCGGCCCCTCCGTGCCCAGCGAGCACGCGACATCGTCGCGAAACACTACACGTGGGAGGGCATCACCGATGCTTATGAAGCCCTGATGCGCGCCGAGTGTCCGCCCCACCGTCCTGCCGGAGCGGCCACGCCGTGAGCGCCAGTGCCGACGTACCCGTGCCTGCGCGGCTTGTGGGCGCCGCGTCCATGAAGTCCGTGACTTTCATGGAGCCGACGCTGGTCGATGTGCTGCTGGCCACCTACAACGGGTCCCGGTACCTCGCGCAGCAGCTTGACTCGATTCTGGCCCAGACCCACACCTCGTGGCGCATCCTCGTGAGTGACGATGGGTCATCGGACGAAACCCTTGCGATCTTGCAGCGGTATGGCGAGCGGCTGGGCGAGCGGCTGGTTCTGGTGCCCAATCCTGCCGCAGGGAAAGGGGTGGTCTGTAATTTCGAAAACCTCATGCAGGCCAGCCTGAATGACGGGCTCGCACGGTGGGCGGTCTTTGCCGACCAGGATGATGTTTGGCTGCCGGAAAAAATCGCCTCGCAATTGGGTGAGATGGTGCGGATCGAGGGGGGCGATGCAGATGCCGTGCCCTGCCTGGTTCATTCGGATCTTACCGTCGTGGACGAGGCCCTGACGGTGCTGTCCCCGTCCTTCGCCCGGTACCAGCGAATGGATCCGGCCGTTTGCTCACAGTTGTCGCTGCTGAGCGTGAACCAGGTGACGGGCTGCACCATGATGGTCAACCGCGCGCTGCTGGCAAGGGCCTTGCCGCTGCCCGCCGAAACCATCATGCACGACTGGTGGTGCGCTCTGATCAGTGGCAGCGGGCGCAGGTCTTTCGTCGACAAGCCTCTGATCCTGTACCGTCAGCACGGCGCCAACCAGCTTGGCGCCAAGGACCGTGGACTGAAGACCCGGTTGATGCGCATGCTCACCGATGGCCGCGGAGTGGTGCAGAGGGTCCGGGTGCTGGGTCGTGCCACCCGGTTGCAGGCTGAGGCCCTGCGGGAGCGGCTGCGCGAGCAAGGGGCGGATGGGGGCTACGTGTCAGAATATCTCTTTTGGAGATCCCGGCCTTTATGGGCCAGGTTGGCTGGCTACCGCCATTATTATTTCGGCCCCGAGCTGGACCGGCTGAGCCGGTGTTTGCTGTGGTTTTAGCGACATTTCTACCAGGTGAATATTGAAAATGCCAGTGTGTCTGGTTCGCAAATGTGCAAAGGCGTAGGTAATGAAATATTCGGCTGAAACAATCGGCATGGAAAGCGTTGATGCTGCCGCGCCCAAGCTGGGGGAAATGCTGCTGGCCGACCAGAAGCTCTCCCGCAACGACCTTGACCGGGCGCTGGAAGTCCAGCGCTCCATGGGGGGGCGCCTGGGCCGACTGATCATCAGCCTGGGGCTGGTGTCCGAGGCTGATGTGTATGCAGCGCTGTCTCGCCAGGCGGGGTTGCCCCTGGTGCGCCAGGATGCATTTCCCAAGGACAAGCCAGCGACGTCGAGGTTGAACACCAGCTTCCTGCTGGCCCACAACCTGCTGCCTCTGGGCGACGCCGAAGACGCGGGCTCGCCACCCGACTTCGCGTCGGTGGATCCTCGGGACCCACAGCTCCAGAACGCGTTGCGGCTGGTGTTCGGTGGCGTACCTCGCATCGCTTTCGGGCTCGAATCCGAGATATCCAGCCAGTTGAGCGAGTGGTACCTGCAGGATGCGTCGCAGGATGACGAAGGCAGCGGCGACCAGCCGGAAGCGTCGGAGTTCATCGAGCACCTGCGTGACATGGCCTCCGAGGCACCCATCATCCAGCGGGTGAGCCATATCCTGGCTCAGGCCGTGGCAGCCCAGGCGTCGGACATCCACATCGAGACCTACGAAGAAAAGTCGGTGGTGCGCATCCGCGTCGATGGGGAGATTTTTCCCATCGACGAAATCGACAACAAGGATGCGCCTGCGGTCGTGTCACGCATCAAAATACTGTCGCAACTCGACATCGCCGAGCGGCGCATGCCCCAGGATGGCCGCACGAAGCTGCGGGTGCACGGTAAGGAGATGGATGCGCGGGTCTCCACCATTCCCACCATGTTCGGCGAATCGGTGGTCATGCGGCTGCTGGAGAAGAACTTCGACCTGCTTTCGTTGGAGAGCCTGAATTTCACGCCGCCCACGCTCAAGGCCATGCGCCAGATGCTGAGCGTGCCGCACGGGATCTTCTTGGTGACAGGCCCGACGGGGTCTGGAAAATCCACCACCCTGTACGCGTCGATGCAGGAGCTGGAAGGTGAGAACCTCAAGATACTGACCGTGGAAGACCCGGTGGAGTACCGCCTGCAGTGGCTCAACCAGGTGCAGGTCCAGCCGCAAATTGGCCTTACGTTCGCCAAAGTGCTGCGCTCCTTCCTGCGCCAGGATCCGGACGTCATCATGATCGGTGAAATGCGCGACGGCGAAACCGCCGAAATCGCCGTGCAGGCCGCCCTGACAGGCCACCTGGTCCTCTCCACGCTGCACACAAACAGTGCCCTGGGCGCCATTGTCCGCCTCATCAACATGGGGGTGGAGCCCTATCTCATCACAGCCTCTGTGGTGGGGGTACTGGCACAGCGCCTAGTGCGCAAGCTGTGCGGGGAGTGCAAGTTGCCGCTGTCGCCTGACCAGACGCTGGCCGCTGCAGCCTCCCTCGGCATGGCGGCGCCCGAAGGGCAGGCCCTGTACCGAGCTGTAGGGTGCCCCGCATGTCGTGGCACGGGCTATCGAGGGCGGGTGGCTATCCATGAGCTCCTGGTCCTGACCGACGAAGTCAAGAAGGTGGTGCTGGCGCAGGGCTCCTCGCTCGGTAGCGACGACGGCGCCTATGCCGGGGGGAACTTGTTGAACGATGGGGCCACCAAGGTCTTCAAGGGTCTGACAACGGCAGAAGAAGTCCTGCGCGTCGCTCGTCAAAATGATTGATTTTCAATACGATGGTGTGATGTCCGATGGCAAGGCGTGCCAAGGGGCTATCCGCGCGCCCAACGAGGAGACTGCGAGGTTGCGCCTGCTCGGCCAGGGAGTGACTCCGGTGCGCATTGTCGATGCAGCTGGCGCCATCCCGTCGGACGTGCCGCGAGGCCGCAGCTCCCGGCTCAAGCGGGCGGACATCCTGCTGTTCAGCCGCGAGATGGCCCATTTGAAGCAGGCGAACATGCCCCTGGACAAGGCGCTTGCCATGCTCAAGGAAACGGCCGATACCGACCGGTTGAAAGTCTTTATTTCCAAGGTGGAGGAGGGCGTACGGGGTGGCAAGTCGCTGTACCAGTCGCTGCTCCCGTTTGAGCGTGATCTGGGCCAGCAGTATTTGGTGCTGATTCGTGCAGGGGAAACTTCGGGGTCGCTGCATGTAGTCATGAAGGAACTGACGACACAGCTGGAGGCCGCTGACAAGCTGCGCAACTATGTCATCTCGTCGATGACGTACCCGGTCATTTTGCTCGTCGTGGCCGTGCTGTCTGTCGTGTTGTTGCTGGCTTTTGTGGTGCCCCAGTTCCGTGAGATTTTCGACTCCATGGGGGACAAACTGCCCTACACCACCCGTCTCGTGGTAGACATGAGTGATTTGATCCGCTCGCACTGGATGGCCATCATGCTGGGGGTGACTGCGGTATTGTTCCTGGGGTCGCGCTGGGGGGCGACAGTGGGAGGTCGCCTGCGACTCGACAGCCTGCTGCTGGATCTTCCGCTCTTTGGAAAGGTGATGCGTAACCTGCAGTTTGCGGTCTACTTCAGGACTTTTGGCATTTTGCTGCAGCGTGGTGTCCCCATCGTGGATGCATTGCGCATTGCGGTGGATACCTTGACCAACACTGCTCTACGCAAGGACTTCGAGCCGCTGGTCGCGTTGGTGAAGGCGGGGAAGAGGCTTTCTACTGGTTTTGTCTCGCCCTATCTCGGCAAATCCAGTACGTCGCAGCTGATCCGGGTCGCTGAGGAAACGGGGCAACTCGATGTAACACTGCTGGGACTGGCTGACCGCTATGAAGATGAAGGCCGACGCACTATGGGCCGAGTATTGGCGGCGATGGAGCCTTTGATCATTATTGTGCTCGGTGCACTGGTTGCATTTATCATTATCGCCATCTTGGGTGGTGTTTTGTCGATTAACGACACCATCTAGGTTTTCATATTTTGATCGTTGAGAAATTTCATGAATATCACGAATATTTACAATATTAAGAAAATCAAGCAGTCCCGCCGTTCCAAGGGTTTCACTCTGATCGAATTGCTGGTGGTGTTGGTGATCTTGACGCTGCTCGCTGGCTTGGTCGGTCCCAAGGTGCTTGATCAATTGGGTGGGGCCAAGTCCAAAACCGCCAAGATCCAGATCTCTGAAATCGAACAAAGCTTAGACCTTTTCAAACTGGATGTGGGCCGCTATCCCAACGACGCTGAAGGTCTGCGTGCTCTGGTCGAGCGGCCTGCCACTGCCCAAGGATGGACCGGGCCTTACCTCAAGAAGGGGTTGCCGACTGACCCTTGGGGCGCAGCCTATCTGTATAAAAACCCGGGGCGCAATGGTGGCCCCGACGTCTTCTCCCTTGGTGCAGACGGAAAACCCAGTGGCGATGGCGAAAACGCTGATGTCTACAACTGAGCCTCGGGGGCGTTGCAACACGGTTGCCGGTTGACTTGTATCGCATGAAGACCTCCTTCGGTGGATGGCGAGCGAGCGCACGTGCAGGTGGCTTCACTCTGCTTGAGTTGTTGGTAGTGCTGGTGGTGGCTGGCATTGCGGTGGCGGTAGTTGGTGTCGGAGGACAGTCGTTTCTGGATCGCTCGCGCTATCACCAGACTGTGCGGGATATTGCAAGCCAACTCCGCCAGGCGCGCGCTCTCAGTGTTCAGGAAGGGCGGCCTGTCGCTGTCACTTACCAGCCGGAAATCCGCAAACTCATGATCGATGGGGGTGTGTACCTCGACATTCCTTCATCCTTAGGGGTCCAGTGGGATGTGGCTGAGCGCAACCCCAGAACGCCAACGGGTGCAGGCTTCCCGATTTTTGTTTTCAATGCCGATGGTGGCGCACGAGGCGGTCGTCTTGTGGTGCTGAGAGGGGGGCAGGGCGTGGCTTTCAAGGTCAACTGGCTGCTGGGCACCATCGAGCAATCCGCCGCTGTGGCCGCGTCATGACGATCGCGCGTAGCACTTGGCATTCCCTGGTGTCTTTTCTGGGTGAACGCAAGCAGGTTTGGGCGAGGTTGGGTCGACGCCAGCAGGGTTTCAGCCTGCTGGAGGCTCTCGTGGCCATGTCTATTGCATCTATTGCGCTCGCCAGTCTCTACAGGACAGTGGGGCAAAGTTCCAAAGGCGTGGGGGACGTTGAATCTCGCATAGAGGCTGCGCTCGTCGCTCGATCGGCGCTGGCAGGCAGCACTTTTGCGGAAGATGTGGAGCGACAGCCTGCTGGCTCAGTCGGAGACTGGTATTGGCTCATTCGCATACAACCCGAGCAGATACCTGTGCGAGAAGAGGATGGGCGTCCGGCGCCTGGTGCTCCGTTGCGCGCAGCGATGGTCACCGTCGAAGTCATCCGCGGCCAGAATGGTCCCACGGTGATGACCTGGACCACTTGGAAGCCCTATCGGGCCGCGCCATGAAACGTGTTTCCACTCAAACTGCGCGTGGCTTCACGCTGCTGGAACTACTCATTGCACTGGCTGTGACCGCAGCGGTGGTCGCGCTGATGTTCGCAGGTTTCGGCACCATTGGCCGTGCTGAGGAGCGTAACCAGCGCGTGATGGAGCGCTCGGAGCGCATTTTGGTGGTCAGCCAATGGCTTGGCCGCAAGTTCGATGCCTTGCGCTTGCTCAGTCGACGCGACGGGAACGTGTTTGTCAGTTTTTTCAGTGGCAATGCGGCAGGGGTTATCTGGGTCGCACCCCTGCCTGAGAGGGGAGATGCAGGCGGCCTCCATGTGTTTCGCCTGACACCCTTGCGTCATGACGATGGACGCGTCGATCTCTCGGTCGAGGTGGTTCCTTACGATGGAGCGCTGATGGCTTTGGATTGGAGCAATGCCCTGAAAGAAACCTTGCTGCGGGATGTGCGCACTCTGCAGTGGCATTACCAGGACGGCCGGACAGGACAATGGTCGCAGGAGTGGGATGCGTCCAAGTCGGGCTACCCTGCACGGATTCGGGTGGACATCGCGGACGACCGTGGCGTCTGGCCCCCTTTGGTCTTCCCTTTGGCGAGGGCTCGGTGATGGGGGGGGGCAGGGGTCGATATCACAACACAGGCGCCGCACTCATCATGGTGCTGTGGCTGGTGGCTGCTTTGTCGCTGGTTGTGCTGGCCGGCGCTCAGGGGGTCAGATTGCAGGCGCAACGAACTGCGTTGGACATAGAGCGTCTGCGCGCTGAATCTTTGTTGGATGGTGCCGTTCAATTGGTTGCACAGCGGTTGTTGGTGGAAAAAAATCAAGACAGTCAATACAAGGTGCAACGCTTGTCTTTGGGGCAAAGTGACATCTGGGTCGAAGTCACTCCATCAGGAGGTCTGGTGGACGTGAATGTTGCCAGCGAGGCGCTCCTCCAGGCGCTGTTGCAGAGGGCTGGCGGGCTATCTCCTGGAGAGGCTGCCATCCTCACTTCCCGCGTGCGGGATTACATCGATCCCGACGATACCCCTGCGGGGGTGGGGGGGGCGGAAGCCGCCCAATACAGGGCAGCAGGTTGGCCCTCCGTGCCTCGCAATGCCGCGCTGGACGATCCTTCCGAGCTCAGATCCGTGCTGGGAATGACCGCTGGGCTCTATGAGATAATCGCGCCCCATTTGGGTATCAACGGACAGCAACGCATTGAGATCGATTCAGCGCCTCCGGCGCTCATCGATGCCTTGACGGGGCAGCAAGGACTTGGTGCCCGTATTCGCCACTCTCCTCCGGATATGCGGGCGGGCGTGCTTCTCTCCGGGGCTGCAGCAGAGTTCTTCTCTCCAACCCGATCATCAGGCTTACAAACCATGCGATTGCGGGCATTCGTTCGGGCTGAGAGCGACCGATGGTGGTTGCGCGAGGTGTGGGTCGACCTCAGTGAGCGGCCAGACGCTCTGACACCCTGGACAACTCTCTCAATAGAGCCAACACGCCGCTTTGGCAAGCCGGAACAGGAGTTCGCGCCATGACAGGTAGGGGGCAGTTATCTTCTCGTCTGCAAACCGTGCTAGACCGACTGGCGTGGGGTTTTGGCGATCTCAAGCGGGCATTGATTGAGCGCGGGTTCTGGCCTGCGCGTGCCAGTTCTGCGGTGGCTGCGGATGGCGGTCGTTGGACCGTGACCGGAGGGCGTCTGCTCAAGCGGGCGAGCGGTGGAAAATTTGATAGCTTGCTGGTGCCCGAGTCTGAATGTTTGTGGGGAGTTGTTCAAATCCCTCCCATGCCAAAGAGGTCCTTGGGTGGCGCCGTTGAGGAGGCTCTCTGGCGAGTGTCTCCTTTGCCCCCCGATCAGATCGTTGCAGCCTGGACTGCCGAGCCGGATGCTGGGAGTGGATGGACTGTGCACTGGGGCGTGTCCAGACGCAGCGTGCGCGACGAATTGCTGGCCCAACATGGCTTGGGCGAAGATGTGGCGGTATTCCTTATGCGCCAAGGGCGGGCGGTACCTGTGCGTGGTAAGGCCTGGCAAACACAAAGCAGTCGCCAGCGGTGGGTCGATGGCGCCACCATCGTGCTGTTCTTGCTGATTCTGTTCGCGTTGTCACTGCCCGCGCTGATGCCTTTGGTGCTTAAACGCCAGGCGGTGGTGAGGGCTGTTGAACATGTCAACCTGCTGGTGCCCAAGGCCGCGCCGCTGCGCCAGAAAATGGATGGGTTGCGTCGCCAAGCCGACATTGCGGAAGAGCTGCGCAAAAACATACGCACGGATCTGCCCTTGGCGAGCGTGGTCGAGGATTTGTCCGCAGCCTTGCCAGGAGACACCTGGCTGGATCGCATTGAAGTCAACGGCAATGAAATTCGTATCACTGGCTTGACGTCGAACGCGACGGAGCTGATCGCGCACCTGGGGCGCCAACCGGGGCTGGTGGATGTCCGTGCGACGGGAGCCAACGTGCGTGATGGTACGTTGAACAAGGAGCGCTTCACCTTCGAGATGCGCTGGAAAAGTGAAGGGGGCAAACCATGAACAAGAACATCTGGTTGCGCCATGCCATCACCGTCTTGTTGGTGGGGCTTGTGATTTCTGTCCTTGGGGCCGCGTTGACCTATCGCACGCTCTGGAATCGCTACGACAACGCGCTGGTGCAGCTGGAGCCTCGGAGTGAGCGTCTTGAAGGTGTTGTGGATGCTGGTGCCGAGATCGAGGCGTTGCTTAGCTCCGCCGGTGAGGCTGTGTCACCCTGGTTGCATCCGTCGGGAGACGCGGCGCAAAACGAAATCCAGCAGCAGCTACGGAAAATGATCATGGCCTCCGGTAGCACCTTGGTGTCCTCTCAGGTCGCTTTGGAGCCAGCGAGCGACGGCAAGCTCGCCCGCATTCGTGTCACGGCGACGGTTACCGGTGAGTGGACCAAGCTGGTAAGTTTCATGGAAAGCCTCCAGATCCACCGACCTCCGTTCTGGGTGCGCACGGTGAACATTACGCGCGACGGAGCAAGTTCCGGCGCTGGCCCGCAAAGTGCCCGCTTGGCGTTGCAGCTTGAAGCTCCGCTGGCGCCGGAGAAAACCACGCCATGATCAAGCCTTGGTACATCTTCCCTGTGTTGGCGGCCTCCGCCTTGGTGGCTAGTGCCTACTGGTGGCAGGCAGAAAAAGATCGTTGGACGCCCCCTGTTGCTCGCAAGCCGGACCTCCCCAAAGTGGAACCGTTGCAACAGCATGTCAGTATTCGCGCGCGCCAGGCAATCGAACGCCCCATCTTCTGGACTTCGCGCCGCCCGGTGGCGGTGGATGACAAGAAAAACAGCTTGGCCCGTGAATTGACGCAGTCGCGGCTCACGGCTGTGTTCGAGTCTGGTCTCGAGCGTGTAGCGATTCTGCAGCGTGTTGACGGCAGCACGCTCAAGATCACGACGGAAACCAAACCCTGGCGTATTGAATCATTTGACGGCCGCAGGGCAACCTTCGTGTCTGCGGACGACGGCCGTGTGGTTCGGCCGCTGGAGGCGGGAAGTCCTGCGGCGGTGAGAACGCCCCAAGGGGCTGCCGTGGAACGGGCTCGCAAACCTGCGCCCTCTCAGTAAGCGGCAAACCCTTCGCTGCGACGTCCCAACATTGTGGAGTTACACCCTATGAATTTTCGGCCTTCCATTCTCTTGCTGGCGTTGCTGGCCTCGGGTTGCGCGAGCACGCGGGGAGGCCCCGCTCCAGACTCTTCGCCGTCCTCGGTGCCCCTGACCTCCGCCAGCGCTGTCGCTCCAGGAACGAAAGGGGAGGCGCCCCCATTGCAGCCTGCGGTGCCTTCTGCCGTAGGCCAGCAGTCGGCCTCGGTCGCTGTGGCAAAGGACCCCGAAGCCAAGCGATCGGGAGGGGGGTCCCGGCTGTTCCCGGGTGACGATAAGCTGTTCAAGCGTGATATGGCACCCCGTGTGGATCCCGTTCTGGCGCGCGGGGACAAGGTCTCGCTCAACTTCGAGAGCGTTACTGTGGGCAACCTCGCCACGGCCTTGCTGGGGGATCTGCTCAAGCTCAACTACACCATCGATGCTGGCGGAGACACGGTGGTCAGCCTGCACACGCGCCAGCCATTGCTGCGCAGTCAAGTGCTGGATGTGCTCGATGCGGTGTTGCTGCCTCACGATCTGGCGATCAATCGGGACAACGCAGGGGTCTACCACGTCACCAAACGCACGGTTACCCTCGGTGCCCGCCCTGTGGTAGGGTCGTCCAACTTCAAGGATCTGTCGGGTTCTGGGACCGTCATCGTGCCGCTGAATCACATCGCGGCGGCCGAAATGGCGAAGATTCTTGCACCCATTGCTCCCAAAGAGTCCATTGTGTACGTGGACAGCATGCGCAACCTTCTGGTACTCCAGGGCAGCAAAGCGCAGTTGGGGGGCTGGTTGGAGATGGTAGAGGCCTTTGATGTCGACTTCCTCTCTGGCATGTCGCTCGGAGTGTTCGTTTTGGAAAATGCCAATGTCAATGTGGTGCGTGATGCACTTCAGGCCATGTTGGGAACGGACAAGTCGGCCGAACCCTATGGCGGCGGCAGCGCAGCAAGCTCGTCAGGCGCCGCTGCTGGAGGCGCCCAGGGTGGGGCCGCGTCGGCACAGGTCGCCAATCCAATGGGGGGGTTGATCCGCGTGTTCCCCGTGGAGCGGCTCAATGCCTTGGTGGTGGTCACGCCGCGTGCCCACCTGCTGACACAAGTAGAGACCTGGGTTCGTCGCTTGGACCGCCCTACCGACACGCTGGAGGCAAGCCTGTTTGTCTATCCCGTGCAAAACGGCTCGGCGCTGCAGTTGGCCGAAATGCTCAACGGCTTGTTTGGGGGGCAATCTGCACAAGCCAAATCGGGAGGGGCTGGGGTGGCGGGTGGATCTGCCCCTGCGCAGTTCAGCCAGGGGAGCGTTGGCGCGGCAGGGGGCAATTTGGGCGGCTCGTCGAGCAGTTCAAATCCCTTTTCCGGTACCAGCACGGGGAGCAGTTCCGCGACAAGTGCTGTCGGAGGAGGGGGACTCCAGTCCATGGCAGGGGGCAACAAAGCTTCGCCCAACAACATGTCGCTCACGTCCGCCAGCCAGCTAGACGGCAATGTGCGTGTGGTGGCGGACGAGAAACGCAATGCCCTTTTGATCCGTGCCCCTCGCACTGAGTACCGCCGCATAGAGCAAGCGTTGCGCGAGCTGGATAAGGCGCCGGCGCAGGTGTTGATCGAGGCCAGCATTGTCGAGGTCAGTCTCACCGGCAACCTGCAATACGGTGTCGAATGGTTTGTGCAGAACAGTATCTCGGGTGGCCGCGAAGGGCAGGCGCTACTTAACCTGAGGGAGTCTGGGGCTATTGGGGCCAAGCAACCGGGGTTTTCTTACACCATTCTGAACAAAGCTGGTGTTGTGCGTGCAACGCTCAACGCTCTGGCAGAAAAATCCCAGGTTCGGTTGTTGTCAAGCCCCTCTGTGCTGGTGCTCAACAACCACAACGCCACCATTCAAGTCGGTCAACAGCAGCCCATCAAGAGCTCCACGTCGGTCACGACGGGTAATCTGGTCACGGAGTCGATTACTTACAAAGACACCGGCGTGATGCTTTCTGTCACGCCATCGGTGAACGCTGGCGGGCTGATCACCATGGATATCTCGCAGCAGGTCACCGATGTGGGTGATGCGGACACGGCGACAGGCCAGCGGGCCTTCCTGACACGCCAGATCCAGACCCGTGTTGCCGTTCGCTCGGGTGAGCCTGTTGTGCTCGGGGGCTTGATTCGTGAAAACGACACCACCGGCCGCAGCGGCGTGCCGCTTCTGTCAAGTCTCCCGGTGCTGGGCGCGTTGTTTGGCAACACCACGAACAACAACAACCGTACGGAACTGCTGGTGTTGCTCACGCCCCGCGCACTGGAGAACGATGACGAGCTGCGTTCTGCCAGTGCGGAGCTGCGCGACCGCATGCGGGCCTTGTCGCTGCAACCCAAACCGTTTCTCGCCGGTTCACAGGATGCATCTTCGGCGGACAAACGCTGAGGGTGCGAGGATTGTTGTTTTTTCGTATCGCAAACAGGAGGTTTGTTACATGTCACAATTACCAATTGGTCGGCGTCTGCTCGTGACTTCGGCTGCGTTGCTCACCGCAGTGGTGATGGCGGGCTGTGCCGCTACAGGCGCAGCCTCAATGTCCCCCGAGAGCGAAAAGGCCGCGTTGAAAAAACGCGTCCAGACCTACTGGGATCTGGTGCGTGTCAATGATTCCGTGGCGACGTGGCCCTATGAGTCGGTGTCCAAGGATCAATCCATGACGCTCGAGACCTACATCAAGCGCGGCGGTATCGCCTATGACGCTGTCGAAGTGCGGGACGTGCGCAGCTTGGACGGAGACGAGGCGGTCGTGGATGTTTGGATGCGTTACGGCATTCCGATACTGCGCCTGAAGAACCAGGAAAGCCTGGCGCAGGACCGGTGGCGCAAGATTGATGGCGTGTGGCATCACGTGTTGCGCCGAAGCGCCAATTCCGCCGACCCCAAGAATTAAAGCGTCGCTTTGTTGCAACAAAAAGGGCTGAATCCGATTTCTGAATGTATTTGGTTGAAAACGGAGAAAGCTACAGCTAAGATAGGCCCAACCCAAACGAAGTGACGGATGGGTTGCATATCCCGCAATCGTGGGGAAGCTTCGTTCAATTATCTAAGGACTTAGAAATGAAAAAATTTGCAATGGCAGCCGTCGCTGCAGCTGCAATGACTGCAGGCGTTGCCCAGGCTTACACGCAAGGTACGTTCACCAACGGTGTCGTGGTTCCTAACGTGATCCACACCGGCGCTACCAACACGACCGCTGTTGGTCTGATCAACCAAACCGCTGCAGTGGTGCCTGTGTTCTGGACGTTCTTCGACCAAGACTCTAACCACGTGACCGACGGCTGCTTCCCCCTGACGCCTAAGGATACGCACGCTTTCGTGTGGTCTGCTGCTTCCGGCGTGGGCCTGGAAGGCAAGCGCGGTTACCTGGTGTTTGCCGCTGGTACCGTGGCTGCTCCTCCAGCAAGCGTGGCTAACGCCTGCCAAGCAGCTAACTCTGCTGCCATTGATCCGGCTGCTCTGATCGCTGCCAGCGCATTCCAAGTGGACACGACCGCCAAGGATGTGGCTTACACCCCCGTGATCGACGGTCCTCTGACTATCGCCGGTGACCTGAGCACGATGGGCCCTACCAGCCTGACGAATGTCGCTGGTGCCGTGACGGTCGCTGCTGGTCCCCTGGCAACGCCTACGTTCAGCATGCGTTACTACGTGGACGGCGTGGTTGACAGTGGTGCCAACACCCGCGTGGTGGTCTGGTCCACCGGTAGCCACAAGGGCACCCACACTGTGAACATGTACAACGACGCGCAAGAGCGTAAGTCGGTGAACTTCAAGCTGGACCACGCTGAACTGGACTGGTTCGATCCAGAAACCATCGTTGGCCGCCCTGCTGCTTTCGTTGACGGTTTCATCGAATGGGCTCCTGTGGCTGCTCTGCCTGCTGACTACTCGCCAGCAGCCGGTACTGGCTCGCTGTTCAACGACGGCGGTTCTGTGTTCACGTACAGCGTGATCGATGCGCCTATCTTCGGTGCTTCGCAAACTATCCTGGGCGCACACACTGCTCCTTAATTTTCTTAACCCGGGAGCGATGTTTGCATCGCTTCTGAGCAAGAAAAACAGCGGCCTTTTCACAAGGCTTGCTAAAAATAGCGCCGCAAGGCGCTATTTTTTTTGAAGGAATGATTTCATCATGGTGTTGTCCAAGAGTTTGCCTCGACTGATGTTGGGTGTTGTAGTAGGGCTGTTGCTGGGCGGGTGTCAAACTCAGCCTCAAAAGGTTGTTGCACCAGGGGTTGTGCCCAAGGCTGTGGCGACTGGGAATGCGCTGGCTGCTGACAAGGGCCGACTGCAGTTGGACCTGCCCGATGCTTGGGGTGGTGATGTGCGCTGCGGCAAATTCGGTTGTTTGCTAGGGGCTGTAGAGCACGAGAAGAACACCGTGGTGGTGCATCAACTGGCGCCCAATCGCACTGCGCGTTTGTTGTCCAAATTCAGTGTTCCGTACCATCCGGACTCGGTTGCGTGGTTGGAAGATGATCTTCTGGCGGCGGCTGTGGAGGACGGCTCCACCGTAGACATTTTTCGTCTGGTTGATGAGAAGTTGGTAAAGGTCCAGGGCGTGACGGTCTGGTTCGGGCCGCGTGACGTGACCCTGGTGAATGCGTCTGAAGGGCGCTACCGGTTGTTGGCGACCCCTTACAGCGGCAGCAAGGTCGCGTGGATCGACTTGCCAGACGGATCTGCTGGCACTGCCAGGGTGACGCAGTCGACCTGGTGTAAGTCCCCTTGGCACCCGGCCAAGGTATCTCAGCTGCCCAAAATGAGCGGCGGCGGCATCGTGGTGGCCTGCTTGGATGACCGGCGCGTGGTGGCCGTGCCGGACAGCAATCTTATGGCCGCGCCCACCGTGTTGGCCACTTTCAATGCCATTCCTCGCCGAGTGGCCTCATCGCCCTCTGGTCGGTGGTTGTATGTGGGTCTGGAAACGGGCTCGCGCAACGCGCGAATCGACATGCAAACCGGGGAACTTCAGTGGATTGCGGCTTCTCCGAATGGGTCTGTGTCGGTGGTGGCCTTGTCCGACGACCTGGTGCTCTGGGGTGAGGATGGCCGACTGGTCATGCAGCGTCTGGATGCGCAGGGTGTTGTGCTCGAGTCAGGGGAGCTGCCTGCGAGCGGTTTCTCCACCGACCTGCAGGTGATCGATGTGGATGGTGACGGCGCGCTGGATGCCGTCGTGCTCAACTCTGCGGGCACCAAGTCTGATGTGATCTATGGCCCCTTGTGGGAGAAGGCGCTCCAGCGTCCTTTGATGAAAAAATGACAGGAACTGAAATGGGATTGAACTGGAACCTGGTTCGTGCGCTCGTGGCAGGTGTGGGCTTGTGTTTTGCAACCGCTTCAGCCATGGCGGATGCAAACAGCGCCGTGCTGGTGCGTTTCAAGGGCGGCGAGACGATCACCCAGCAAGAACTGGATGATTTTTTTGCGCGCCGTATCGACATGCGGCACGCCAGCCGCAGCGTCATTGGTGTGCAGACTGCCTTGCGTGAAATGGCCATGAACCGTGCCCTGGTGCTGGAGGGCGAGGCGATGGGCGAGCGGCGTCGTGAGGGCAAGGAAAACGACCGCTTTGACGAGGTGTATAGCTTGACGGTCTACAAGAAGCTTGCACCGGCGTGTGAGCCCCCGGCAGATACTGCGGCGGCTCGGCAGTTCTTTGACGCGAATCCCCAGGCGTTTCGCGTCCCACCCATGGTGCGCGTGAGCCGCGCCATGCTCCCCGCGAGCGAGGTGGTGGACGGAGAGCATGCGGGTAGTTGGTTGATGCAGCAAGCCCTGGCCATCGGTTCAGGAACCCGCAAGTTCGATGACGTGGCTGAGCGCGCGAGTGCTGTCTATAAGCTGGATCCTCAGGGGGACTTGGGGTGGGTGACTTTGACCGATGAAGCCAGGATCTTGCGCGCGCTGGCCGATGCCAAGGCCGGAGACATGGTCGGACCGGTGCGTGAGGGCGAATTTGTGTATTTGTTCTCCGTGGTGGCCAAGCGTGAGGCCCAGCAACTGGCCTGGGAAGACGTTGCTGCGTCGGTGCCAAATCGCGCGGTAAGGTTCTGCCGGGAGCAGTCTGCCAAGCAAACGCAAGATCGCCTGTTTGAGAAATACGGCGTTGTGTTGGATCAGTCTGCCATCCGTGGCCTGTTCAACAAGCCGGTCGAGGCTGCCAAGTAGTTCACAGACCGATACAAGGGCGAGCGCTGAGCGTTCTACCCTGCAAGGGCCGCACAGTACAATTCGCGGTTCTGTGGAACGCCGTGTCCTGTCGATGTGAGTTGCTTGCGGGCGCTCGGGCATGTGATCTCGAGCAAACGCATCAGCAGCAACCAGACAATGAACCCAATACACGCCTCCGTGCTGATCCCCGTCAAGAATGGCGGCCTACTGCTCGGCGAAGTGCTGGACGCCGTGCTGGCCCAGCAGACTCCATGGCCCTTTGAGGTCATTGTGGTGGACTCGGGGTCATCCGACGGGTCGGTGGCTTTGGCTCGTGCGCGCGGAGTGCGGGTGGAAACGATTCCTGCGGCCGAATTTGGCCATGGCCGCACACGCAACCTGCTGGCGTCGATGGCAACGGGACAGTTTTTGGTGTTCATCACACAGGACGCCAGGCCCGCCAGCCCACAGTGGCTGAAAAACATCGTACAAGGTTGCGATACGGAGCCCTCTGTGGCCGGTGCGTTTGGTCCGCACATGGCGCACCCCCAAGCAAGGCATGTTACGCATTGTGAATTGAGTCAGCACTTTGCGGGCTTTGGTGAACAGTTGTCGGTGGTGCGCATGGAGGACCCAGTGCGTTTTGCGGCAGATCCCGGTTACCGGCAGTGGCTGCACTTTTTCTCCGACAACAATTCCTGCATCAGGCGCTCCGTATGGGAAAAGCTGCCTTTGCCAGATGTGGCCTTTGCTGAGGACCAGACATGGGCTTTGCGCGCTATCGAGGCGGGCTATGCCAAGGCATTCGTTCCCGACGCCGCGGTGTACCACTCGCATGATTTTGGAGTTTGGGAGACATTGCAGCGCAACTTCGACGAGGCGCGCTCCTTCAATCGATATTTCGGATACCGCATCCAGGACAGCCTGCCACGAGCCCTGAAATCTGCCGTGCATTTGGCATTGCGTGATCGGTCGTGGCTGAAGAGTGGTGGCCTGCGAGGTTGGCGCCTTTTCAAGAACGCAGGATTTATGGCATGTATTGAACTGGCTCGTGTGGTGGGCCAATACCTGGGCACTCGCCATGATCACCTGCCTGCATGGCTGCTGCGTTCGGTGTCGCGTGATGAGCAATTGCAGCGCGCAGGGGCAGCTTGACCATGTCGTTGAATCTGAAGAGAAAAATCTGGCGCATCAAGGAGATGGTTCGCAAGGAGGGTGTGATCCCTGCGTTGCGCGCGGTGGTGCGGCGTCTGCGACAAGGCCCGGGGCGCCACGTCGATGTGTTTCGACATTACGACTTTGCCTTGCCTTACGCATTGTCTCCCCTTCCAGGGGTGGTGTCGGTAGGCACCCTTCTATGGTTCATTCCCGATTTCAACGTGGGGTCGGGCGGTCATCTGAACATTTTTCGCACCATCTGGCATCTGGAGCAGATGGGTTACAAGTCCACGATCGTGATCGGCAAACCTGTCATGCATCAGGATGCCGACGAGGCGCGTCAGAAAATCCGCGCGCATTTCTTTCCTTTGCAGGCCCAGGTTCTTTTGGGCTTAGACAAGCTGCCGCCCTGTGAGTTTGCTGTAGCTACGGGTTGGGACACGGCCTATGCGGTACGAGCTTTCACGGGGGCTCGGCACAAGCTTTATTTTGTGCAGGACTACGAGCCGCACTTCTACCCCGTAGGGTCTGAGTCTGTGTTGGCCGAAAACACGTATCACTTCGGGTTCTTCGGTATCACTGCAGGTGGTTGGCTGGCGCACAAGCTGGCCCAGGAATATGGGATGACCACTCACCCGGTGGGTTTTGGCGTTGAACTGGAGCGCTATCGTCGCCTGCTGCGCAGAGAGCCGGAGATACGACGTGTTTTTTTCTACGCGCGTCCTCCTACTCCCCGGCGTGCGTTTGAGCTGGGTTTGCTGGTACTGAACGCCGTATGGGAGCGTTTACCCGATGTTCAGTTTGTGCTGGCGGGATGGGATACGGCCGGATATCACATTCCGTTTCCGCATCTGGGCTGTGGCACCGTGGCGCTGGATGACTTGCCCGATCTCTACAGCCAGTGCGATGCTGCACTGGTCTTGTCCCTGACCAATGCATCATTGCTGCCATTGGAGCTGATGGCCAGCGGCTGCCCGGTCGTCTCCAATCGGGGGGCGAATGTCGAATGGTTGCTGAATGACGAGGTTGTGGTGCTGGCGGACTCCTCCCCGGAAGGGCTGGCCGAGGCCATTTGCGCTTTGCTGCAGGATAACGAGCGTCGTCATGCGCTGAGTCAACGGGCTGAAGCCTTTGCCCGTAGCCTGACCTGGGATGCTGTAGCGCGAGACTTTGAAGCAGGGATGCTGCGTGCAAGGTCGCAAGAAGTGCGAGGCGGATCCTGATGCGTTGCGCAATATTGGGAGGGGCCGGATTCCTGGGCCGCCACGTTGGGCGCTCCATGGCTGCAGAAGGCGTTGAGGTATGGTCTGTGGATCGGGCACTTTCGCTACCGGGCAGTGCCCCGTGGCTGGCCGGGGAAGTGCAGGCGGATTGTTTTGACCTGGCATCTTGGTGGGACGCGGTGGGTGGAGCCGATACCATCGTCCATCTGGCTTCTTCCACGGTACCTGCGACTGCGAGTGAGGATCCGGTCCAGGACGTGCAGACAAATCTCGTTGGTACGTTGCGTCTTCTGCAGGCGCTGCGCCAGCAGCGCGCGCGCCCCCGTCTATTATTTGCCTCATCGGGGGGGGCTGTTTACGGGCGCCCCCAGTCTGTTCCACTGAGAGAAGACCACCCGACCATGCCGATGGGGGCCTACGGGGCCACGAAGCTGGCCATTGAGCACCACCTGCGCATCGAGGAGACGCAGAACGGGCTGCCGTGCCGCATCTTGCGGCTTAGCAACCCCTACGGGGAGTGGCAGCAGCCTCACGGTGTACAAGGCGTCATCGCGGTTTTTGCGCACCGTGCGTTGCATGGGCAGCCGATTGACGTATGGGGTGACGGCTCCGTGGTTCGTGATTTTGTGTATGCGGCAGACGTGGGGCGGGCCTTTATGGCGGCTGCATGCCATGAGGGGGCTGCACGAATTTTCAACATTGGCGGGGGCGCGGGACATAGTGTCAATGACATCATTCTGTCCCTGGAGCGGCTGCTGGGGCGGAGTGTGGAGCGGCGTGTCTTTCCTGCGCGTCCGTTCGACCCACCAGTGAATGTGCTGGATATTCAGCGTGCGCGGGAGGAGTTGCACTGGGCGCCCCAAATGACATTTGAAGAGGGGGTAGCCATGTCGGTGCAGTGGCTGCGGACGGTGTCATGACGAAGTCGGATTCTCATGCCGTGGCCGCTACGCCTGCGACGCCCAGGAGCGCCAGGCAATTGTGGGTCTTGTGGCGTTACTGGATGGTGCGCGAGTTCAAGACCCGATATGCCGGTTCAGTGTTGGGCTTTGTTTGGGCATTTGTTCAGCCTCTTGCCTCCCTTGCCATTTTTTATGTGCTCTTTGGCTTGGTGCTAGCGGTGCGGGTTCCTGGACTGGAAGTAAACAACGGGTATCTCCTGCACCTGCTGGCGGGGCTGGCCGTGTGGCTCCCTTTTACCGATGCCATTGGTCGGGGGGTAGGTTGCCTGGCGGCATACGAAGACTTTTTGCGCAAGCAGCCCATGCCAGCGGAGATCCTGCCTGCTGTGTCGGTCGGAGGAAGCCTGCTGGTCCTGGGGATCGGGTATGGTTTGTTGCTGGTGCTTTCTGTCGGCGAAGGCGTTGGGCCATACGCATCGCTCGCCTGGTTGCCGTTTCTTGTGCTGGCACAGATAGTGATGACCTACGGATTGACCTTGCTGCTGAGCATGGCTCATTTTCTTTGGCGTGATGTTGGCTCCATGGTGGCTTTTGGCCTGCAGCTTTGGTTTTACGTCACCCCGATCGTCTACCCGCTGTCCCAAGTGCCAGAAAAATTTCACCATTGGTTTCTTTTCAATCCCGTTGCCTGCTTGGTGCTTATGGTGCAAGGAACGGTTCTGCATATGCCGGTGCCTCCAGGCACTGCAATGGCATTGGTAGCGTGGGTTTTGGCGCTTGGAGGTGGGGGGTGGTGGTTCTTCCGCTCGATGAAATCCGCTCTGGGCGAGGCGCTGTAGTCATGACCATTTGCTTTGAGGGCATCGAGAAAACCTACATGGTGTACGCCCGTCCCCAGGACCGGTTGTGGGAATGGGTAACGCGTAGTCAGCGGCACCGTGTGCACGTGGCGCTGACGGGCGTGGATTTTGAGGTGCAGGCGGGCGAGACGTTTGGTCTCATCGGTGAAAACGGGGCGGGGAAAAGCACGCTGTTGAAGATTGCAGCCGGAACCATCCGCCCTACGCGCGGGCGAGTGACTCAACAAGGTCGGGTTGCGGCGCTGCTGGAGCTGGGTGCTGGTTTCCATCCCGAGGAGTCTGGTTACGACAACATCCGATTCATGGCCGCCTTGCATGGTTTGGAGGGCGGTGCGATGGCGGATTTTGTCCAGCGAGCAACGGCTTTCTCTGAACTGACCCGAGAGACATTGGAGCGTCCCGTCAAGACATACTCTTCTGGAATGTTCATGCGCTTAGCGTTCGCCGCCGCAACGGCTATCGATCCAGACGTGCTGATTGTGGATGAGGCATTGTCTGTAGGGGATCTGCATTTCCAAAAGAAGAGTCTGAATCGCATCTTGGAGTTGCGCGAGCGTGGGGCTACGGTGCTCTTCTGTTCCCACAATTTGTATCAGGTGCGCAGCCTTTGTCAGCGTGCTGCGTGGGTTCATGGTGGGCAGATCCGAGCCATTGGCGCCACAGAGGATGTGGTGACGGCCTATGAAGCACATGAGCGTCGCCGGTACTCTGATTCGTCCTCGGCTGGTGCTCTTGCCGAGGGAGGCGAGAAGCGCGAGAGATCGGCATCGCCGACTGCGAGCACTGCGCCGGTGAAGATCGTGCGCTTGTGCACGGAGAGCGCTGACGGCATCAATCCAGCGCAAGTAGACTCGTTTCAAGACCTGACATTGGAAATTGAGGTTGAGGCGTATAGCAACGCGCCATTCCATGTAGGCTTTGCCATCGTGAGGCCTGACAAGGACAACGTGTTTGGCAGCAGCACACAGTTTCAGGGGGGCGGGCGATCCGCAATGCAGGGAATTGGAACGCACGTTATCCGGGTCCGCTTCCCTCGACTGCCTTTGTTGTCGGGCGAATATCTCTGGAACGTTTACACGCTGGATGACACGGGGCTGCAAGTGCTCGACATGGCTGAGCTGATTCAGCCGTTCACGGTCCTCAACCAGAAACATCGCGAATTTGGTCTCGTTTGGCTGGAACACGAGTGGCTGTCAGCAGCATGACAAGCGATTGGCGTTTCAAATGGGCGTTTCCAATGCTGGGGCGCATGCCGTCAACATTGCCATGGCACATAGCGCCCAAGTTGGGGCGTGATCCAATGCGGACCCGGCAGGCGACGGAGCGTTTCCTGCAGGAGCGCTTTCGGAGCGTATTTCCTGACAGGCTGGAGGCCGAATACCGGCAATGGGCATGTGCCCACTTGGACATGCTTGCCCAAGAACAGTTGGACTCGGTAGCGCTGCACCGATTGGGTGCCAGAGGAGGGCCGAAAATCCAGCTTGCGGGATGGGAGCACGTGGAATGCTTGCTGAGCCGAGGCCAAGGGTTCATCCTGGTGCTAAATCATTACGACCGATTGTTGACCGCACCCATCGCACTGGCTCTCAGGGGCTTGACTTTGCACACCATGACGATGCCGATCGCTGACAATTTGGAGCTTGGAGCCGCCCACCGAGATTTCTTGATGAGGAAGATCAGCGCCTATACCCAAATTACCAGGGGGCAGTGGCGCACTTCCAACCAAGGGCTTCGCCCGGTCCATGAAGGACTCCGATCTGGGCAAGCGTGGGTCATTCTCGCGGATGCCTGGCGGCCGGAATTTGGTCGAATGCGTAGCCATGCATTCTTGGGTGGGCAGCTGAATTTGCCCACGGGCATCGAGCGCTTGGCACAATCGACAGGTGCCGCTCTTCTGCATGGAATGACCCGAAGCGTTGCACCGGATCAACTGGAGGTTGTGATTGAGGCCTTGCCTGAAGAACCAGAAGTGGCCCTCAACCGGGTGGTTCGGCGCCTAGCCGAGGACGTAGCAGCCCGGCCTTGGGCGTGGTGGCAATGGGGACTCTGGGACCAGATGTGGCGGCCAACTTCACAAGGGGATCGTCTTGTCCACCATTGATCGTTATGACTATGCCTTCGAGCCCGATGGGGAAGAGTGGGCCGCGCGTCTGTTGCGTTGCGTGCCGCCCGGGGGGCTATCGGTACTGGAACTGGGACCCGGCCCGGGAGCGATGACCAAGGTGCTGCTGGCCCGCGGTCATCGCGTCACGGTCGTAGAAAACGATCCTGAGGCCTTGACAGCCTTGCAGACGCTTGGTGCCGAGGTGATTGAGGGGAATCTGGACAGCCCGGACTGGTTGGACACAATTGCTGGCCGTCGCTTCGATGTGGTACTCGCCTGCGATGTTCTGGAGCACCTGAGGAAGCCCGAAGACGTGCTGCGCCGATTGGGGGACTTCATTGCCCCGATGGGGCGGTTGGTGATCTCTGTTCCCAACATCGCCTATGCCGGTGTGCTGGCGGCGATGCGCAATGGCATCTTCGACTATTCCGATAAAGGGCAGCTGGACAGAACACATGTTCGGTTTTTTACCAAGCGCAGCATTGAAAAGATGCTGCTGAATTGCGGTTGGGCCCCCAGATTTTGGGATGCCAATCGAGTGCCTGTTGAATGCAGTGAGTTTGCTTGGTACTGGAGTGCATTGACGGGTGAGCAGCGTCAGGCGTTGCTGGCGGGTTGGCCGGACTTTGATGTATACCAATGGATGGTGGTGGTGACGCCTTCAGTGGATGCTTCTGCCTGGGAACTGAGCGAGGCTCGCAGCGCCGCCGACAAACTGCGAGATGATCTGCAGACATTAACCGTGGTTCATCAGCGCGAACGTGCGTCGCTGCTGGAGCATCAGAAGGCTTTTGCGGAGGCGAAGGACATCATCAGCAAACTGCAGATTGAAATCAAGGAGTTGCGCACGGAAGTGGAGATCGTCCGGGCAGAGAAGAGGACTGTTGAGGCAGCGCTGGTGTCCTGCCAGACCAGTCCTGGAGGCCAGGACGGCGGGTGGTCTCGCCGTTGGCGCAGGCTCTTGGGGCGCACCTGATCCGGTGTCCATGGTGGGTTTGATATGTTGTTAGGGATTCCCGATTTCACGCTGTCGCATGCGGGTGTGGATGTTCTCGGAGCGGACTGCCGAATTGATCCCTCGGTATCCGTAATGCGATTCGGGCAGCGAGCTGATGTGCTTTGTCTGGCCGATGGTGTCAGTCTCTATGCATACACTCGTCTTGTTTTAGGCGATGTGGTCGCAGATCCGTGCGTGGGTATCCGTATTGGCGCACGTACGATCGTGAATGTCGGGGCCTATCTTTCTGGAGAGGGCGGGTTGGAGATTGGGGAGGATGTGCTGATCGGCCCCCACGCAAAGCTCTTGTCGGCAGGGCATGCAATTGACGAGGGTGACGTGATCATTGCGAGAAATCGCATTACTCGCGACAAGATCAAGGTAGGGGATGGGGCCTGGATCGGCGCTGGTGCAATCATTTTGGAGGGGGTGACCATCGGCCGGGGCGCAGTGGTGGCGGCGGGTGCCCTCGTTCGACAGGATGTGCCTGATGGAATGGTGGCCGCAGGAATGCCGGCAAGGCTACTCCGTTCGCGCCGCGGCAACGCTTGGACTCAACCGACGAAAAGCGTCTTGGGCAAACTTCAAGGTGTGCAGGTAGTCTTGAAAAAAATTTGGCGCTGAGTGCCGTATTGAAGCAATGATGGTTGGATCTGATGGAAAACGATTGGGCGATGGTAGACGGCGCTATGCGCTAAGTCTGTTGCGTTTCGCTGTGTTATTTGCTGCGGTTTGGTGTGGGCTACAAGTCTGTGCTTACGCGGATGAAGTCTGGGAATTCGTGGATGGTGACGGGGTAGTACATATCGGCAATGGGACTCCGCCTGCACTTCGGGGGGTGACATGGCTCAGTCGCACCCCCGCCGTGAAAGCTGGCAAGGAGGGCAAATCGCGCGATCCTTCCGCGTTGAAACTTCCAGGCTATGACGCAGCAAAACCTCATTTGGAAGCGGCGGCGTTGTCGCAGTCGTTGGATCCAGCCTTGGTGATTGCGGTTGCAGCGGCAGAGTCTGCGTTCAATGAAAAAGCAATATCACGCAAAGGCGCCTTGGG
Organism: Acidovorax benzenivorans; assembly: GCF_028680575.1. Lineage (GTDB taxonomy): Bacteria > Pseudomonadota > Gammaproteobacteria > Burkholderiales > Burkholderiaceae_C > Acidovorax > Acidovorax benzenivorans. The sequence goes on from NZ_JAPCKI010000002.1 coordinate 347,129, forward strand.
ATTGATGCAGGTCATGCCCGCAACTGCAGAGCGATATGGTGTCGCGGCTCGCTCCTCGTCGGGTGGAGAGCATGCGGTCATGGAGCCCAAGGTGAATGCACAAGTGGGAAGCCGTTATCTTGCCGACCTGCTACGGATGTTCGACGGGGACAAAGAATTGGCCCTGGCCGCCTATAACGCGGGAGAGGGGGCAGTGATCAAATATGGTCGCCAGATACCTCCTTACCCAGAAACCCAGCAATATGTGGCGAAGGTCATGCGCATCTATCGGACCCTTGTCCGATAACGCATCCGCGCGCCTGACCCCGTCCACTCAATGGCACTCTTTTGCGCTCTGAACCTTTGCTTTGACGTGGCATGGATGCCAGGTAGTGACCCTATGAGTTGGCATGTCCGACACCTCACATGCGGTAAGGTCGCCGGCCGTGAACGATGGCGCACTAAAACTGCGTTTAGCGCTTTTTTACAGGCGTTTGTTTTGAGTGCGGGTACCATCGGCCGCTCATGATCTGGTTATCTGTGGTGGCATTCATCGTTGCAGCGTTGGCTGCAGGTTACATCGTGCGATGGATGCGCAGCCACGCTTCTGTGTACGGTAACGGCATGCCGCAACGGTTTCATCTGGGCGATATTCCGCGCCTGGGTGGGGGCGCCTTGCTATTGGGAATTGGCTGCAGTTGGGGGCTTGGGGTGCTGCAGTCTTTGCAGTGGGGTGATCCAGGTTCGCTCAGACTGGGCGCGTGGGTTGGTGGTTGGCTCGTGGTGTTGTTGCCTTCGGCCCTGGGAGGCATTGCGGAAGACATGACACAGCGTTTATCAGTGCGCTATCGCTTGATTCTGACGGGGGCTTCAGGCGTGTTGGCTGTGGTGCTTTTGGATCTGACCCTGCCGCGCATGGGTTTGCTCTGGCTCGATGCTGTTCTTGCCGCAGCCCCCTGGCTTGGTATTGCCGTTGTTGTGCTTGCCGTCGCAGGCCTGCCCCACGCCTTCAACATCATTGACGGCTACAACGGTCTGGCGGGCATGGTCGCCTTGATCGTGTGCCTGGCACTGGCTCATGTCGCCTTGCAGGTGGGCGACCGTGCGCTGGCGGCGCTGTTGGTGTCTACCGCCGCAGCCACGGGTGGCTTTCTGGTCTGGAACTACCCACGTGGCATGTTGTTTGCCGGAGATGGTGGTGCCTATGTGTGGGGCGTGGTGATCGCCGTGGCCAGCATCTCGCTGGTGCAGCGCAACGCGGACGTATCACCCTGGTTCCCGATGCTTCTGCTGATCTACCCGGTCTGGGAGACGATTTTCTCCATTTACCGCAAGTCGGTGCGGGGCGTTTCTCCGGGTGTGGCCGATGCGCTGCATTTCCACCAGCTGATCTACCGCCGCATCGTGCGTGGGGTGTTCCACGACGATGAATCGCGCCGCGTGCTGATGCGCAACAACCGTACGTCGCCTTATCTGTGGGGTTTTACGCTGCTGACGGTGGTGCCTGCGGTGCTGTTCTGGAACAACACGCCTTTGCTCATGGCGTTTTGTGGGCTGTTTGTGATCAGCTATGTGATGGCGTATATGGCCATCGTGCGGTTCAAAGTGCCGAACTGGTTGCGCCACTGACGCCTTCTTGTGTTCGCGGGCCCGGCGAATGCGGCACAATTTGCGCCTCACAGTTTTCTCCGGATGGCACGCCTCCATGACCGACCTTCTTTCGATTGCCCCGCGCGACAAGGCTGAAATCCTGGCCCAGGCGCTGCCTTACATCCGCAAGTTCCATGGCAAGACCATGGTGATCAAGTACGGCGGCAACGCCATGACCGACCCGGCCCTGCAGGCCGACTTTGCCGAGGATGTGGTGCTGCTCAAGCTGGTGGGCATGAACCCAGTGGTGGTGCATGGCGGTGGCCCGCAGATCGAGACGGCGCTCAACCGTCTGGGCAAGAAAGGCGAGTTCATCCAGGGCATGCGTGTGACCGATGCCGAGACCATGGAAGTGGTCGAGTGGGTGCTGGCCGGTGAGGTGCAGCAGGACATCGTGGGCTTGATCAACCAGGCCGGCGGCAAGGCCGTGGGTTTGACCGGCCGCGATGGCGGCATGATCCGCGCCCAAAAGCTCAAGATGGTGGACAGCAAGGACCCCAGCATCGAACACGACGTGGGCCAGGTGGGGGACATTGTCTCTATCGACCCCAGCGTGGTGAAGGCATTGCAGGACGACGCTTTCATCCCTGTCATCAGCCCCATTGGCTTTGGCGAGAACAATGAGAGCTACAACATCAATGCCGACGTGGTGGCCAGCAAATTGGCGACGGTGCTGCGGGCCGAAAAGCTGATGCTGCTGACCAACACCCCTGGCGTTCTGGACAAGGCAGGCAACCTGCTGACCGACCTGACGGCCCGCCGCATTGAAGAGCTGTTTGCCGATGGCACCATCTCGGGCGGCATGCTGCCCAAGATTGCGGGCGCGCTGGATGCCGCCAAGGCGGGGGTCAACGCCGTGCACATCATCGATGGCCGTGTACCACATGCCATGTTGCTGGAGATCCTGACCGACCAGGCCTACGGCACCATGATCCGTAGTCATTGAGATGCCCCCCCTGAGTCGCTTCGCACCCTTCCCCCCAAGGGGGGGGACGTCGCCAGCGCGGCGGGGTGGCCCTTGCGCGGCAGCCGCTGGCCTCTCCCGTGCCACGACGGCTTGCGCTCCCTTTGGGGATGTTCTTCGTGGACATCAACCGCAGCGAATCGCCTTTGGCGCGTGGGGGCGCTGACATGCGCCTGCTGTTGGTCGAAGACGATGTGATGGTGGCCAGCGGCATCAAGCTGGGGCTCACCGATGCGGGCTATGCGGTGGACTGGGTGGGCAGTGGTGAGCGGGCCGAAGAGGTGTTGCGTGCCGAGTCGTTTGACGCGGCCATCATCGACATTGGACTGCCCGCCATGGACGGCCTGGAACTGACGCGCCGCCTGCGCCGCCCTGACATGGCGAGCCCGGCCATGCCTGTATTGATCCTGACCGCGCGCGATGCGCTGCACGACCGGGTGCAGGGGCTGGACCTGGGGGCGGATGACTACATGGTCAAGCCGTTCGAGCTGCCCGAGTTGTTGGCGCGCCTGCGGGCGCTGTTGCGCCGGTCCCAGGCCGCGACCACTGCCGTGCTGAGCTTTGGCCCGCTGGAGCTGGACACGGCCGGGCGCCGGGCCAGCATGCGCACGCCGACGGGCGAGCAGGTCATCGAGCTGGGGCCGCGCGAGTGGACGGTGCTCGAATACCTGCTTATCAACGCCCCCAAGCCCGCCAGCAAAGACAAGTTGCTGCAGGCGCTGACCGGCTGGGACAAGGAGATCACACCCAACGCGGTCGAGGTGTATGTCTCGCGCCTGCGGGGCAAGCTGGAGCCCCACGGCGTGGCGCTGCGGTCCATCCGGGGCTTTGGTTACCGGCTCGAACTGCAGGCCCCCTGAGACGGGGTGAACGAACCCGCCATGCCCGCTCGTTCCGCAAAAACTCACCCCCTCGGCGTTGCCAATGCTCGCCATAGCCCGGGCTATGACTGCGCTTTGCGCCTGGATGGGTTGCGCCGGTGCGGCCCGCTCGGCCACGCCGGATTCATTCACACCTCTTGAGCGGGCTCCTTTCGGCCCCCGCGCTCTTTTTGCCGCCTCGCCATGCTGCTTCGGAAAGATCCCCCCCGGCGGCCCGGCTTGCGTGCCATGACGTCCGATCTGCGCACCCGGCTGCTGCTGATGCTGGTGTTGCCCCTGTGTGTACTGGCGCTGGTGGGAGTTTGGCTGGACTATCGGTCGGCCGACGAGGCTGCCAGCCAGCACGATCAGCGCTTGGTGCGCCTGCTGCCCGCACTCGCGGATTCGGTGCTGGCGCCGCCTATTCACGATAACGACCCGCCGCTGCTGCTGCTGGCCCCTCCCATCGAAGATTTTTTGCGCCAGAACGCAGGGTTTGCCGCTTACAGCGTGCGCGACACCTCGGGGCGCCTGTTGCTCGGAGAGGGGTGGGTGCACGGCGCAGTGCCTACCACGCTGGTCCCGGAGTTCCACTCCGTGGAGTTCGGCGGGGTGACCTACCGGGTGGCCGCGCAACGCGGGCGCACGGGGGCGGGTGAACTGGTGGTGGCTCTGGCCGATGGGTCGGACCCGCGCCAGAAATGGGCGCAGCAACTGCTCTTGAGGGTGCTGCTGCCCAACATGGTGTTGTTGATTGCAGCCGGTTTTGCAATCCATTGGGCGGTGCGGCAGGCTTTCAAGCCCCTGGTGGGGCTGGCCGAGGCGGTGGAGCGCCGCTCGCCACGCGACCTCAGCCCCATCGACGAAGCGGCATCGCCCGACGAGGTGCGGCCCCTGGTGCACTCGCTCAACCGCCTGTTTGCGCTGGTCAATGCGCAGGCCGAGGGGCAGCGCCGTTTTGTGGCCGACGCGGCGCACCAGTTGCGCACGCCGCTGGCAGGCCTGCAAGCCCAGGTGGAGGCCTGGGCCATGATGGCCAAGGCGGCGGCCCCATCGCCAAGAACGTCGTTCCCGGATTTCGACCGAAAAATGCCGCTGGCGCACGAAGAATGTGCGCAAGGTGCTATTGTTTTGGGAGCGTATCAGATCGAGAAGCTGCGCAACGCCACGCGGCGCACCTCGCAGCTGGCGCACCAGCTGCTGGCGCTGTCCCGTGCGGACGCCCGCAGCCTCGACGCGCAGCCTCCGCAGCGGGTGGACCTCAAGGACCTGTGCGAATCGCTGCTGGAGAACTTTCTGGACGCCGCTACCGGCAAGGGCCTGGACCTGGGCCTGGATGTGCAACCGGTCCATGTCACCGGCCATGGCTGGCTGCTGCGCGAGCTGTTGTCCAACCTGGTGGACAACGCCATCAAATACACCCCGCCCGGCGGTGTGGTCACCATCCGCTGCGGACTGCGCCAGGGGCGCGCGGGCCTGCCCCGGCCCTATGTGGAGGTGGAGGACGACGGGCCTGGCGTGTCCGAGGCCGAGCGCACCCGCGTGTTGCAGCGGTTCTACCGCGTGCCCGGCGCGGGTGGGGAGGGCTCAGGCCTGGGCCTGGCCATTGCGGACGAGATTGCCCGTGTGCATCGCGCCGCACTGACATTGGGCACTGGCTCCCAGGGGCGCGGGCTGCTGGTGACGGTGGTGTTTCCGCTGTAGTCGTGCGCGGCCCGCAGTCCGTCCGGGCCGGTTTGGGGCCTGTGCGAGAATCATTTCCACACACGATTGACTTGTGCAAACAGATGGCGGCGAAGCCCCTGCTGGCTGGTGCAAGACATGACATCGTGATTCATGCCCTGCCGTAACCAGACCATGCCCGGTGGCATGTGCAACGGGAGCAGGGCCCCACCGGAGCCCCTGTCCTGCATGTCTGAAATCTCGCCCCTCCCCGAGTCTGCCAGTACCGCCGAAGCGGGTGATGTCGCGGCTGCCCGCAAGCGGCCCAAGCCCGGAGAGCGGCGCATCCAGATCCTGCAGGCCCTGGCCGCCATGCTGGAGCAGCCAGGGGCCGAGCGCATCACCACCGCCGCGCTGGCCGCGCGCCTGTCGGTCAGCGAGGCGGCGTTGTACCGCCACTTCGCCAGCAAGGCGCAGATGTTCGAGGGGTTGATCGATTTCATCGAGCAATCGGTGTTCACGCTGGTGCAGCAGATCACCGGGCGCGACGTGCCCGACCCCGCACAGGCTGCGGACGTAGGCGCTCGCCAGGCCGCGCGCATTGTGGTCCTGGTGCTCCAGTTTGGCGAGCGCAACCCGGGCATGGTGCGGGTGATGGTGGGCGACGCGCTGGTGTTCGAGCACGAACGCCTGCAGCAGCGCATGAACCAGTTTTTTGACCGCATCGAATCCACCTTGCGCCAATGCCTGCGTGCGACCACGGCAGCATCCAGCACACCCACGGTCGATGCCCAGGTGGCGGCCAGTGTGCTGACGGCCTTTGTGGTTGGGCGCCTGCAGGGCTATGCGCGCTCAGGGTTTCGGCGCCTGCCCACCGAGCATCTGGAAGCCAGTCTGGCGTTGATGCTGTAGCGCCCTGACCCGCTGAGGCAGCACGTCGCGGAGAGGGTGGCGCGGCTGCAACGGGCGGTTTGGGTGGGTCTCCCTATTTTTTCGGGGGGCTTGGGGGCTGCAGGGAATTTGCTGCAGAATAGAACGAACGTTCGTTTTTATTCGTGCCCATGTCCTCCATCCCCGAATCCCGTCAGGTCACCCGCATACCGCGCGCTCGCAGCGGTACCGGCCGCGCCCTGCAAAAAGGCCAGCAGACCAAGGCGGCCATCGTCGAGGCGGCGCTGGGCCTGGCCACGCACATTGGGCTGGAGGGCCTGTCCATCGGGGCGCTGGCCGACGTCACGGGCATGAGCAAGTCGGGCGTGTTTGCCCACTTTGGCTCCCGCGAAGAGCTGCAGATTTCTGTCATCCGCGAATATCACACGCGCTTCGAGCAGGAAGTGTTTTACCCCGCCATGTCTGCCGCGCGCGGCGTGGCGCGGTTGCGTGCGCTGTTCGACAACTGGATGAAGCGCACCTCCATCGAGATCGACTCGGGCTGCATCTACATCAGCGGCGCGGTCGAGTTTGACGACCGCACCGGCCCCGTGCGCGATGCGCTGGCCAGCTCGGTACTGACCTGGCACGCCGCGATGCGCCGAGCCATCGAACAGTGCAAGGAGCTGGGCGAGCTGCGTGCCGACACCAAGGAAGAGCAGATGCTCTTCGAGATTCACGGCCTCATCCTCGCGCTGCATTACGAGGCGCGGTTCCTGCAGACCCCGGGCTCCATCGACCGGGCCGTCGTGGGCTTTCACAACATCCTGGCGCGTTACAGCGCTGCAAAACCAGGCGCCACCGCAGAAGCAGCACCCGTTGTTGTAGCTGCCAAGCGCCGCAAAGTTTCCAACCAAACCACCACCTCCAAGGAGTAAACCCCATGCCTATGTACACGCCGCCCCTGCGGGACATGCAATTCGTCATGCACGAAGTGCTCAAGGTCAGCGATGAATTCAAGGCAATGCCGCCCCATGCCGAGGTGGATGTGGACACCATCAACGCCGTGCTCGAAGAAGCCGGCAAGTTCACCGCCGAAGTGACCTTCCCGCTGAACATCAGCGGCGACACCGAAGGCTGCGTGCTCAACAAGACCACGCACGAAGTGAAGACCCCCACGGGCTTCAAGGACGCGTATGCCAAGTACGTCGAAGGCGGCTGGGCGGCGCTGAGTTGCGACCCCGCCTACGGCGGCCAGGGCCTGCCTTTTGTGCTGAACCAGTGCCTGTACGAGATGATGAACTCGGCCAACCAGGCCTGGACCATGTACCCCGGCCTGTCACACGGCGCGTACGAAGCCCTGCACGCCCACGGCACCGAAGAGCAAAAGAAGATCTACCTGCCCAAGCTCACCAGCGGCGAGTGGACCGGCACCATGTGCCTGACCGAACCCCATTGCGGTACCGATCTGGGCCTGCTGCGCACCAAGGCCGAGCCGCAGGCTGACGGCACCTACAAGATCACCGGCAACAAGATCTTCATCAGCGCTGGCGAACACGACATGGCCGCCAACATCGTCCACCTGGTGCTGGCCCGCCTGCCCGATGCGCCCAAGGGCAGCAAGGGCATCAGCCTGTTCGTCGTGCCCAAGTTCAACATCAAGGCCGATGGCTCGCTGGGTGAACGCAACCCGATCTTCTGCACGGGCCTGGAGCACAAGATGGGCATCCACGGCAACGCCACCGCGCAGATCGCCATCGACGGCGCCATCGGCACCATGGTGGGCCAGCCCAACAAGGGCCTGGCCGCCATGTTCGTGATGATGAATGCCGCCCGCCTGGGCGTGGGCAACCAGTCGCTGGGCCTGACCGAAGTGGCCTACCAGAACGCGCTGGCCTACGCCAAGGACCGCATCCAGATGCGCAGCCTGTCGGGCACCAAGGCCAAGGACAAGGACGCCGACCCGATCATCGTGCACCCCGATGTGCGCAAGATGCTGCTGACCGCCAAGGCCTATGCCGAAGGTGGCCGCGCGCTGCAGATTTTCTGCACGCTGCTGCTGGACAAGGTGCACAGCCACCCCGATGAAAAGGTGCGTGCCGAATCCGAAGAGATGGTGGCGCTGCTGACCCCCATCGTGAAGGCCTTCATCACCGACAACGGCCACATCAGCACCAATGCGTGCATGCAGGTCTTCGGTGGCCATGGCTTCATCAAGGAATGGGGCATGGAGCAGTACGTGCGCGACAACCGCATCAACATGATCTACGAAGGCACCAACACCATCCAGTCGCTGGATTTGCTGGGCCGCAAGATACTGGGCAACAACGGCGCCACGCTCAAGAAGCTGGGCAAGCTGATCGGCCAACTGGTGGAAGAAGAAGGCGTGAACGAGAAGATGGCCGAGTTCATCAACCCCGTGGCCATGCTGGGCGACCAGATGACCAAGTTCACCACCGAGATCGGCTTCAAGGGCATGCAAAACCCCGACGAAGTGGGCGCTGCTGCCGTGGACTACCTGCGCGTGGCGGGCCACCTCGTGTTCGGCTACCTGTTCGCCCGCATGGCCCAGGTGGCACTGCGCGAGATCGCCGCTGGCAACACCGACCCCTTCTACGGCGCCAAGCTGCAGACCGCACGCTTCTACTTTGCCAAGCTGTTCCCTGAAACCGCCACGCTGATGCGCACGGCCCGTGCCGGCAGCAAGGTGCTGATGGACACCGATCTAGCCCTGGCCTGATCGGTGCATCGCGCGGATTTCAAGCCTTTTTGCCACGGAGCGCTTATGTATAAAGCGGTAACAGCTATTGTTTTTGTAGCGTCTGCGGCGCCCGCGTGGGCGCAGGCAACGCCCGAAGGCCTGTGGCGCAACATCGACGACAAGACCGGCGAGGCCAAGGCCGAAATCCGCATCCGCGACATCGGCGGCAGCGTGCTGCACGGGGCGCTGGAAAAGCGCCTGTCCAAGGACGCCAAGCCCGACGATGTCTGCGACGAATGCTCGGATGACCGCAAGGGCAAGCCCATCCTGGGCCTGGAGATCATCCGTGGCGCCAAGAAGGCCGAAGGCAAAGAGGTGTGGGAGGGCGGCAAGATTCTCGATCCCGAGAACGGCCGCAACTACACCCTGCGCATGACGCCCATCGAGGGCGGCAAGAAGCTCGAAGTGCGGGGCTCTATCGGCCCCTTTGGCCGCACGCAGACCTGGATCCGGGTCCAGTAAGCGCTCTCCTTTCAATACCCCCCGTTCGCCCTGAGCTTGTCGCAGGGCCTGGATGCAACCCCCTCGCCAAGGCTTCGACAAGCTCAGCCCGAACGGATTCGAACCTATCCAAACCATGTCCAGATTCCAAGTCAAAAAAGTCGCCGTGCTCGGCGCAGGCGTGATGGGCGCGCAGATTGCCGCCCACCTCGTCAACGTGAAGGTGCCGGTGGTGCTGTTCGACCTGCCTGCCAAGGAAGGCCCGAAGAACGGCATCGTCACCAAGGCCATCGAAGGCCTGAAAAAACTCAAACCCTCGCCCCTGGGCGTGGCCGACGATGCAGCACTGATCCAGCAAGCCAACTACGAAGAGCACATGCACCTGCTCAAGGAATGCGACCTCGTGATCGAGGCCATTGCCGAGCGCATGGACTGGAAGCTGGACCTGTACACCAAGATCGCGCCCCACGTGGCCAAGCACGCCATCCTGGCGTCCAACACCTCGGGCCTGTCGATCACCAAGCTGTCCGAAGTGCTGCCCGAGAGCATCAAGCCGCGCTTCTGCGGCATCCACTTCTTCAACCCCCCACGCTACATGACGCTGGTGGAGCTGATCAACACGCCCACCACGCAGCCTGAAGTGCTCGACCAGCTCGAAGCCTTTGTCACCAGCGGCCTGGGCAAGGGCGTGGTGCGCGCGCACGACACCCCCAACTTCGTCGCCAACCGCGTGGGCATCGCCGGCATGCTGGCCACCATGAAGGAGGTCGAAAACTTTGGCCTGACCTATGACGTGGTGGATGACCTCACGGGCAAGAAGCTGGGCCGCGCATCGAGCGGCACCTTCCGTACCGCCGACGTGGTGGGCCTGGACACCATGGCCCACGTCATCAAGACGCTGCAGGACAACCTGAGCATTGAGACCGACCCCTTCTATGAAAGTTTTGGCACGCCCGCCGTGCTGAAAAAGCTGCTGGAGCTGGGCAACCTGGGCCAGAAGGCCAAGGCCGGTTTCTTCAAGAAGGTTGGCCGCGACGTGATGCGCTTCGAGCTGGAAAGCGAAGAGTACGTGCCTGCTGGCCAGAAGGCCGACGAGGTGTACGCCCGCATGCTCAAGAAGCCCGCTGCCGAACGCTTGCGCCTGCTGCGCAACGCAGAAGGCGCGCCCGGCCAGTTCCTGTGGGCCATCTTGCGCAACAGCTTCCACTACGCTGCCGTGCACCTGGGCACCATTGCCGACAACGCCCGCGACGTGGACCAGGCCATGCGCTGGGGCTTTGGCATGAAGCAGGGCCCCTTCGAGCTGTGGCAAGAGGCTGGTTGGCTCGACGTGGCCAAGATGATTCAGGAAGACATCGACGCTGGCAAAGCCCTGTGCAAGGCGCCGCTGCCCGAGTGGGTCTTCAAGGGCCCCGTGGCCGAAACCGGTGGCGTGCACACCGCACAAGGTTCGTGGAGTGCATCGCAGAACAAGTTTGTGCCCCGCCGCCAGTTGCCCGTGTACGAGCGTCAAATTTTCCCCGAGTCGCTGCTGGGCGAGTCCAACCTGCCCGACTGGCGCACTGCCGGTACCACCATTGCAGAGTCCAAGGCGCTGCGCACCTGGACGCTCGATGGCCAGGTGCTGATCGCCAGCATCAAGAACAAGATGCACGCCATCAGCCCCGAAGTGATGGAGGCGCTGATGGAAGCCCTGGAGCTGGCCGAGTCCGAGTACCAAGGCATGGTGATCTGGTCCGGCGACGCACCGTTCAGCGTGGGCGCCGACCTGGAAGCCACGATGCCCGCCTTTTTGGTCGGCGGCGCCGATGCGGTCGAAAGCATCGAGCAGGAGCTGCAGAACCTGATGATGCGCATCCGCTACGCCCAGGTGCCTGTGGTGGCTGCCATCCATGGCATGGCGCTGGGTGGTGGTTGCGAACTGGCCGTGTATTCGGCCAAGCGTGTGGCGCACATGGAAAGCTACATCGGCCTGGTGGAGGTGGGCGTGGGCCTGGTGCCCGGCGCTGGTGGCCTGACCTATATCGCCCGCCGTGCGGCCGAGAACATGGCGGCCTCTACCGGCAAGGACATCCTGCCCTTCCTGACCGAAGGCTTCACCGCCGCCGCCATGGCCAAGGTGGGCACCAGCGCGCTCGAATCGCGCAAGCTGGGCTTCTTGCTGGACAGCGACATCATCGTCCCGCACAAGGACGAGCTGCTGTTCGTGGCCATCAACGAAGCCAAGTCCATGGCCGCCAGCGGCTGGCGTGCGCCGCACAAGCGCCTGTTCCCCGTGGCGGGCCGCAGCGGCCTGGCCACCATCAAGGCGCAGCTGGTGAACATGCGTGACGGCGGCTTCATCAGCGCCTACGACTTCAAGGTCGGCGCCATGATTGCCGAAGTGGTCTGTGGCGGTGACGTGGATGCTGGCGCGCTGGTGAGCGAGGAATACCTGCTCACGCTGGAGCGCAAGGCGTTCTGCCACCTGATCGCCCAGCCCAAGACGCACGAGCGCATCCTGGGCATGCTCTCGACAGGTAAACCTGTTCGCAACTGACCACCATCGCCATGACGGACCACGCCCCCAACAAACTCCAGCGCTCGCTGATGCGCCTGGACGAGGCCCCCGCCTTCATGCGTGGCTTTGTGCAGAACATCATCCTGCGCCGGGCCGTGCCCTTCACCGGCACGGCCGGGGTGAAGTTCGTGTCGCTCACGCCCGAGCGTGTCGAAGTGCATCTTGCCAACGAGCACCGCGTGCAGAACCACATCGGTGGTGTGCATGCCTCGGCCATGAACCTGCTGGCCGAAACGGCCACCGGCATGGTGGTGGGCATGAACGTGCGCGACGACTGCATCCCGCTGGCCAAGGAGCTTTCCATGGCGTTCAAGAAGCGCGCCACGGGCGGCCTCAAGGCCGTGGCCACGCTGAGCGCCGAGCAGCGCGCCGCCATGCGGGCCAGCGACAAGGGCGAGGTGCAGGTCGCAGTCACCGTGACCGACGAAGCCGGTGTGGAGCCGGTCGAATGTGTATTTACGTGGGCCTGGATTCCTTCCAGCCGCCCCGCCAAGAATTGAAGGAGTTACAACACCATGGCTCAAAAACAAGTCCAGGACGCCTACATCGTTGCTGCCACGCGCACGCCCATCGGGCGCTCGGGCCGCGGCTATTTCAAGAACACCCGCCCCGATGACCTGCTGGTCGCCGCTATCCGCAGCGCGATGACCCAGGTGCCCACGCTGGACCCCAAGGCGATCGAAGACGCCATCATTGGCTGCTCGTTCCCCGAGGGCGAGCAGGGCATGAACATGGCCCGCATTGCCGTGGGCCTGGCGTTTGACCACCCTGTGGGCGGCGTGACGGTGAACCGTTTTTGCGCATCGGGCATCACCGCGCTGCAGATGGCGGCCGACCGCATCCGCGTGGGCGAGGCCGACGTGCTGATCGCCGGTGGCGCCGAGTCCATGAGCCTGGTGCCCATGGGCGGCAACAAGACCTCGTTCAACGCAGAAATTTTTGCGCGCGACGAGAACGTGGGCATTGCCTACGGCATGGGCCTGACCGCCGAGAAGGTGGCCCAGCAGTGGAAGGTCAGCCGCGAGGCGCAGGATGCCTTCGCGCTCGAATCCCATCTGCGTGCCATCAAGGCGCAGAAGGCCGGTGAGTTCACCGACGAAATCACGCCGTTCGAGATCGTGGAGCGTTCGCCCAACCTCGCCACCGGCGAAGTGGTGGAAAAGCGCCGCACCGTGAACCTGGACGAAGGCCCACGCCCCGACACTTCCCTCGAAGGCCTGGCCAAGCTCAAGCCCGTGTTTGCTGCGCGCGGCAGCGTCACGGCGGGCAACAGCTCGCAGACCAGCGATGGCGCCGGTGCCCTCATCGTGGCCAGCGAAAAGGCCGTGAAGCAGTTTGGCCTGACGCCCCTGGCGCGCTTCGTGAGCTATGCCGCCCGTGGCGTGCCGCCTGAAATCATGGGCATTGGTCCTATCGAAGCGATTCCTGCGGCCCTGCGGTATGCGGGCCTCAAGAGTGATGACATTGGGTGGTACGAGTTGAACGAAGCGTTTGCGGCGCAGTCGCTCGCAGTGATCAATACGCTGGGCTTAAACCCTGCGAATGTGAACCCGATGGGCGGCGCGATTGCGCTGGGGCATCCGCTGGGGGCCACCGGTGCGATTCGGGCGGCCACCGTGGTGCATGCGCTGCGTCGGCATAAGCTGAAGTACGGGATGGTCACGATGTGTGTAGGTACCGGCCAAGGCGCCGCCGGCATCATCGAAGCTTTGTGAGTTAGCTGGCTACTGCGCGGTTTTCATGCGTCGTTGGGCGGTGCTCGCAATCCTCACGTACCGCAAGTACGTTCCGGTTGCTGCGCTCCGTCCGCCTCGCCTGAAAGCCGCTCGCTACGCCCTTGAGGGCGGGGTGTGAAGGCAGGGGGGACGTGCACTGCCTGTTTTTCTTTTCCATTCAAGCTGGCGCAGATCGGCATTGAACCTAGGAGACAGACATGAACAAGCAAACCTTGCAGGTGAACGGGACAGTGTCATTGGCGCTGCGTGTCTACCAACCCGAGGGCGCTCCGCGCGCCAGCGTCGTCATCGGCGGCGCGATGGGGGTGCGGCAGTCGTATTACGAGGCCTTTGCGCTGTGGATGGCGCAGCAGGGGTTTCGGGTCACCACGTTTGATTACCGAGGCCACGGCGATTCGCTGCAGGGCGCGATGCGCGATGTGAAGGCGGATCTGTTTGATTGGGCCGAGGACTACGAGGCGGTGATCTCCGTCGCCAAGGCCGCGTTGCCGTCGCAGCCGCTGTACTTGCTGGGGCACAGCCTGGGCGCGCAGCTGCCGGGTTTGCTTAAGAAGCCCGAGCAGGTGGCGGGTTTGCTCAGTGTGGCTGCAGGCAGCGGCTACTGGCGCGACAACGCGCCGCAGCTCAAGCGCATCGTTCCGTATTTCTGGTGGGTGCTGGTGCCGCTGGCCACGCGGCTGTGTGGGTACTTTCCGGGGCGCACGCTCAAGAAGGTGGGCGACCTGCCTGCGGGGGTGATCCTGCAGTGGCGGCGTTGGTGTCTGGACCCTGCTTACAGCGTGGGGGCGGAGGGGCCTGCGGTGGCGCAGAGTTATGGCGCGGTGCGGTTCCCGGTGCTGGCGCTGTCGATGGCTGACGATGAGCTGATGACCTTGCGCGGCACGCACAACCTGATCAACCTGTACGCCAACACCGAACGCTGCGTGGAGAGCATCACCCCGGCCGACCTGCAGGTGCGGCGCATTGGCCACTTCGGATTCTTTCGCGACCAGTTCCGCCAGAGCCTGTGGCCGCGCGCGGCGGCTGCGCTGGCCGCCATGGGTGGCGGCGTGCCCCCCGGCGAAGTCTCCGGTACGACGGCCTGAGCGGCCGTTTCGCGGCACACTCGCAACATGACTTCCTCCTCCCATTCCTCGTCTTCGTCCTCCGCTACCCACCCGCTGGACGAAGCGCTGCAACTGACGGCCTCGTCCTCTGCGACGGGACAGTACGAAGGGCAGACCCACCCCGGCTACTGGAACATGGTGGGCCCGTTTGGTGGCATCACCGCCGCCACGCTGCTGCAGGCCATCCTGCAGCACCCCGACCGGCTGGGCGATCCGCTGTCGCTCACCGTCAACTACGCGGGCGCGCTGACAGCCGGAGCCTTTACCGTGCAGGCCACGCCCGTGCGCACCAACCGATCCACCCAGCACTGGACGCTGTCGATCCTGCAGGCCGGTGCTGACGGCGCGCAGATGGTCACCACCACCGCCACGGCGGTGACTGCCGTGCGCCGCGAGACCTGGAGCGTGGGCGATGTGCCCATGCCGCAGGTACCACCCCCCGCAGAACAAAAAGCCATCGTCGCCCCCTTGGGTGCTGTGGAGTGGCTCAACCGCTACGAGATGCGCCCCATTGCTGGCTTCATCCCGCGCACCTGGGACGGCAGCGGCGACCACAGCCTGACGCAGCTGTGGATGCGCGACACACCATCCCGGCCGCTCGACTTTGTGGCGCTGTCCGCATTGGCTGATGTGTTCTTCCCCCGCGTGTGGCTGCGCCGTGCGCGCCAGGTGCCTGCGGGCACGGTGTCCATCACGGTGTACTTCCACGCCACGGCAGAGCAGCTGCAGGCCACGGGCACCGGCTTCCTGCTTGGCCAGGCGCGCGGGCAGGAGTTCCGCAACGGTTTCTTCGACCAGACCGTGCAACTGTGGAACGAGGCTGGCACCATGCTGGCCACGAGCCACCAGATCGTTTACTACAAGGAATAGGAAGTCGGCCCGTTGCTCTGCGCCGTACGTCATTCCTCTCGTCCTCATCCATCAGCCCCCGAAACCTTCACCACCATGACCGAAGCCACCCAAGACATCCTCGTCCACTCCGAAGCGGGCGTGACCACCATCACCTTCAACCGCGTGGACAAGAAGAACTCCATCACGCGCGACATGTATGCCGCTATGGCCGATGCGCTCGACACCGCCAAGGCCGACGCCAGCGTGCGCGTGGTGGTGTTCCAAGGGGACGTGGCCATCTTCAGCGCGGGCAATGACATTGGCGACTTTCTGCAGCAGCCGCCCGCCACGCAGGACTCGCCCGTGTTCCGTTTTCTGCGCGGCATCGCTACCTTCCCCAAGCCCGTGATCGCCTCGGTGTGCGGCCCGGCCGTGGGCATCGGCACGACGATGCTGTTCCACTGCGATCTGGTCTACGCGGGCGACAACGCGGCGTTCTCCATGCCGTTCGTTAATCTGGGCCTGTGCCCCGAGGCCGCATCGAGCCTGCTGGTGCCGCAGATGCTGGGGTATCACCGCGCTGCTGAAGCGCTGCTGCTGGGTGAGCCTTTCATGGCCGAAGCCGCTTTGGAAGTGGGCCTGGTGAATCGCGTGGTGCCACCGACCGAATGCAATGGGGTGGCACAGGCGCAGGCGAAGAAGCTGGCGGCCAAGCCGTTGTCGTCGCTCATCGAAACCAAGCGGTTGATGAAGGGTGGGCAGACGGCGAAGGTGCTGGAGGTGATGGCGGAAGAGGGCGAGAGCTTTGGGCGCATGCTGCGCGAGCCCGCGGCGCGGGAGGCGTTTGCGGCGTTTATGGAAAAACGCAAACCGGATTTCAGCAAGAGCTGAAATCCAGTGCGCCGCGCAGCAGACCGCTGGATCTTTCGGTAAAAGCGCAAGCCGGATTTCAGCGCAGTCTGAGTGTTTTTGGCTCTGGTGCTTGTCCTTAAAGCGCTGGCAGCTATTGTTTTTGTAGTTCCGGGGGCTCTCTCTTGGCCGTTCGGGCTGAGCCTGTCGAAGCCGGGGCGTGTTGGTTTGAAAAGCATGCTGGGTTTGAGGGCGGGAGCCGGGAGTCGCCCCGGCGGGCGAGGTACTTGTTCTTTGCTTCGCCAAAGAAAAGTACCCAAAAGAAAGGCGACCCCCAGTCTGCGACCCCTTCGCGGTGCTACGGGGCAACCTGCGTCGGGGCGGTTGCGGGGTGCGCCGCAGAACTCACTTCGCGCTGGCGCGCTCCGTTCAGACAACTGCGGCGAGTCAGATCACGAAGCACGCGCGCTGCGACGCGCGTGCCACCCCGCAACCGCCCCGACGCAGGCGCAGCCAGCAGGGGTGGGACAGCCAAACAGCCAACAGCCATTCGGGCCATTGCTTCGCTCGGCCCAACCTCGGGGCGCAAGCGCCTCGCGCTGCGCAACCTGGGCCGAGCGGAGCAATGGCCCGTATGGATGTCCTGTCCCCTTGCCCCTCTGGATGCGCCGAGGAGCGCAGGGGTTGGCGGATCAGGGCTCGCGATTGTTTGAGCGCAGTGAAACGAAGCGAGTTCGAGCGAGACCCCGCCAAACCCGAGCACCGCAGGTTGCCCCGTAGCGAAGCGAAGGGGACGCAGACAGCGGGGTCGCTTTCTCTTTGGTGACTTTCTCTTGGCGAGACAAGAGAAAGTTACTCGCATGCCGGGCGACTCCCGGCCCCCGCACTTCGCATAGGCATGCCATATGCTTCCAAATAGATAGCAAATCAGGCAATAGATACCGGCGCTTCAACTCAAATAGCACCCGACGGCGATCACGATGAGGCAAGCCATCTATTTTTACAAAGCATTTGCTTGCTAAAAATAAACAGTTTTGCTATCGTGCCCGCATGGACTCACCCGTGCCGCGCACCCGCGCTATCACCTCACCAACAAAGAACCGCCCGGCCCGCCCCAGCAGCAAAGCCGTAGCGCTCCCCAGCACCCACTCGGCACCCACGGCAAAAACCGCTGTCGAAGAGCCTCCCCGCCGCCCGCGCGGACGCCCCCGCAAAACCGCCGAAGAACTCGACGACGGCAACCGCCGCCGCAAGCTCATGGACGGCGCCGCCAAGCTGTTCCGCACCCAAGGCTTTGCCGCCACCAGCACGCGCGACATTGCGGCGGCCGCAGGCATGCACAGCGGCTCGCCCTTCTACCACTTCGAAAGCAAAAGCGCGCTGCTCTACGCCGTGATGAGCGAGGGCATGACCATGGCTACACAAAGCCAGCAGTTGGCGCTGGACGCACTACCCGCCAAGGCTACGCCGCGCGAACAACTGCACACCCTCATTCGCCACCACTTCGAAATCCTGCTCGGCCCGCGCAGCAGCTTCATCCCGGTGATGTTGTACGAATGGCGCTCGCTCACGCCCGCGCAGCGCAAGGGCATTGCGCGCATCAAGGACAGCTACGAGGCCACCTGGATGCCTGTGCTCGACGCGCTGGCGAAACAGGGCGCCCTGCAGGCCGAGCCCGGTGTGGCGCGGCTGTTCATCTTTGGTGCGCTCAACTGGGCCGTGCAGTGGTTCTCGCCCAAGAAGGGCAAGACGCTCGATGCACTGACCGACGAGGCGCTGGCCCTGTTCATTCGCGCATAAACAAAAAATACAAAAAAGGCTGGACCACCATGGCCCCCACGGCTCCGAATGTTTATCAGTCTGTGTTTGCACCGGGCCTGTTCAGCGGCCAGGTGGTCGTCGTGACGGGGGGCGGCTCGGGCATCGGCCGCTGCACCGCGCACGAGCTGGCCCGCCTGGGCGCACAGGTGGTGCTGGTGGGCCGCAAGCCCGAGAAACTGCAGGTCGTTGCCGATGAGATCACCGCCGACGGTGGTGCGGTGTCCTGGTTTGCCTGCGACATCCGCTCCGAAGACGCGGTGGTGGTGCTGGTGCAGCAGGTGCTGGCCGCGCACGGGCGCATCGATGGACTGGTGAACAACGCGGGCGGGCAGTTCATGTCGCCGCTCGAATCCATCAGCGCCAAGGGCTGGGAGGCGGTGCTGCACACCAACCTCACCGGCGGCTTCCTGGTGGCGCGCGAGTGTTACCGGCAGTGGATGGCGCCGAACGGCGGCTCCATCGTCAACATCGTGGCCGACATGTGGGGCTCCATGCCGGGCATGGGCCACAGCGGTGCGGCGCGCGCGGGCATGGTCAGCTTTACCGAAACCGCCGCGCTCGAATGGGCCTGCAGCGGCGTGCGCGTGAACGCCGTGGCGCCGGGCTACATCGCATCGAGTGGCATGGACAACTACCCGCCCGCCGCCGCGCACACGCTGCGCGCCATGCCGCAGACCGTGCCGCTGGGCCGCTTCGGCAACGAGGCCGAGGTGTCGGCGGCCATCGTCTTCCTGCTCAGCCCGGCAGCCAGCTTCATCAGCGGCAGCACGCTGCGCGTGGATGGCGCGCGGCCGCAGGTGCGCCTGGGCTGGCCGTTGCGCGTGCCCGATGCCGCCACGCAGCAGCGCGCTGCGGTGAAGCCCTATGGTGGTTTTCACCGTGCGCAGGTGCCACGTGTGTTTGCAGCGTCTGCCGAGCAGGCTTCCAGTGCGTCCAAGGACTCCGAATGACCACCGCTTTCGCTTCGCGCTTCCACCCCGGCGCACCCGATGCGCAAAAGCGCCGCGCCGCCCTGGCCGCGCGCCTCGATGCCCTGCGCGCGCTGGAAGAGCGTGCCGCCGCCGCATCGGCCCGCTCGCTGCCCCAGTTCGACAAGCGCGGCCAGCTGCTGCCGCGCCAGCGCGTCGCACTGCTGCTGGACGCGGGCGCGCCCTGGCTGCCGCTGTGCACCCTGGCGGGCTACCTGCAGGATGTGAAGGACCCCGAAAAGTCCGTGCCCGGCGGCGGGATGATCGCCGGCATCGGGTTGGTCAGCGGTGTGCGCTGCATGGTGGTGGCCAGCGACTCCGGCATCGAGGCGGGGGCCATCCAGCCCATGGGCCTGGAGAAAATCCTGCGCGTGCAGGAGATCGCGCTGCGCGAGCGCCTGCCCTTCGTGCACCTGGTCGAGAGTGCGGGCGCCAACCTCATGCGCTACCGGGTCGAAGGCTTCGTGCACGGCGGCAGTTTGTTCCGCAACCTCGCGCGGCTGTCGGCGGCGGGCATTCCGGTCATCACCGTGCAGCACGGCTCGGGCACGGCGGGCGGGGCCTACATGCCGGGGCTGTCGGACGTGGTCATCATGGTGCAGGGCCGCTCGCGCGCCTTCCTGGCCGGGCCGCCGCTGCTCATGGCCGCCACGGGCGAGGTAGCGACCGAAGAGGAACTGGGCGGCGCCGAGATGCACACCGCCGTCTCGGGCCTGGGCGAATACCTGGCGCTGGACGACCGCGAGGCCATCGGCATGGCGCGCGACGTGATCGCGCAGACCGGCTGGGCCGCAGTGTCGCGCGCTGCAGCACCTGCGCCCACACTGCCCGCCGACGACCTGCTGGCCCTGATGTCCGCTGACCTGCGGCAGCCCGTGGACATGCGCGAAGTGATCGCGCGGCTGGTGGACGGATCGGAGCTGCTGGAGTTCAAGGCCCGCTACGGCATGGCCACGCTCTGCGCGCAGGGCCGCATCGGCGGCCATGCCGTGGGCTTCATCAGCAACAACGGCCCCATCGACGTGGCGGGCGCCAACAAGGCTACGCACTTCATCCAGTGGATGTGCCAGCTGGGCCACCCCATCATCTACCTGCAGAACACCACGGGCTACATGGTGGGGAAGGACAGCGAGCAGGGCGGGATGATCAAGCACGGCAGCAAGATGATCCAGGCCGTGACCAACGCCACCGTGCCTCAGATCACCATCCAGTGCGGCGCGAGCTTTGGCGCGGGCAACTACGGCATGTGCGGGCGGGGTTATGCGCCGCGCTTCCTTTTCAGCTGGCCCGGTGCCAAGACGGCGGTGATGGGCGGCGAGCAGGCTGCGCGCACCATGCAGATCGTGACCGAGGCGGCGCTGGCGCGCAAAGGCATTACGCCCGACCCGGCCGAGTCGCAGGCCCAGTTCGACAAGATCGTCGCCATGTTCGAGGCCCAGGCCGATGCGTTCTACACCAGCGGCCTGCTGCTGGACGACGGCGTGATCGACCCGCGCGACACGCGGGCCGTACTGGCGTTTTGCCTGGACACCTGCGCCGAGGCACAGGCCCGCACGCTGCGGCCCTTGAGCTTTGGCGTGGCGCGGATGTGAGCCGCAGCACACACCATGGCCGAACCCCTCAAATACCTGCTGAACGACACCGTGCCGCCGCGCATTGCGGCCATGGTGCGGCGTGCGTGGCGCAAGTTCGATGCCACTGCATTTCTGCAGCAAGTAGAGCCCGGCTACGACTCGCTGGAGCTGATGGCGCGCGGCCAGCGCATTGCGCAGGCCCTGCAGGCCCACCTGCCGCAAGATGTGCCGCGCGCGCTGGGTGTGCTGGTCGATTCGATGGACCCACCCATGGGCCTGGATGCGGTGGGTGAGCCCGATGCGGGTGACCGCCCGTACAGCGCCTTTTTGTACCTGCCGCACAGCATCTACATCGGCACACACGGCCTGCCGCATTTCGAGGCGGCCATGGCCGCGCAGCACGCGCTCACCCAGCGCTTTACGGCCGAGTTCAGCATCCGCCCCTACCTGCTGCACCACCAGGGCGCCACGCTCGCGCGGCTGCGGGACTGGGCGCAGGACGACAACGCCCATGTGCGCCGTCTGGTGAGCGAGGGCACGCGGCCCCGCTTGCCATGGGCGCCGCGTTTGCCTGCATTCCAGAGCAACCCGCAGCTGGCCCTGCCGTTGCTCGATGCGCTCAAGGACGACCCATCGTCGTACGTGCGTCGCTCCGTGGCCAACCACCTGGGCGACATCGCCAAGGACCACCCCGACCTCGCCGTAGGCACCGCGCGCACCTGGCTGCAGGGCGCACCCGCCCCGCGCGAGGCCCTGGTGCGCCACGGCCTGCGTTTTCTCATCAAACGGGGCGACGCCGCTGCGCTCGATGCCCTGGGCGTGGGCCATGCCGTGGCGCTGGATGTGCGGGCCGCGCGCGTGCTGCCCGCCCGCGCACGCATTGGCGACAAGGTGCGCATCGAGGCCGAACTGCACAACCCCACACCCCAGCCCCAGCGCGTGCTGGCGGACCTGAAGGTGCACTACGTCAAGGCCCACGGCGGTGCGGCGCCCAAGGTGTTCAAGCTGCAGACGCTGGAAATCGCCCCCGGCGCCACCGTGGCCGTGGGCAAGACGCTGTCGCTGCAGCAGATGACTACGCGCACCCACTACCCCGGCGCGCACCAGGTGGAGCTGGTGCTCAACGGGCGGCCCCAGCCGCTGGGGCAGTTTCAGCTTTCGTGATCGAGGTTTGCAGGCACACAAATATACAAACGCAACAGCAGGAGACAAGCACCATGCAGTTCACACACGAGCACCGCGAGATCCAGAAGACCCTCAAGCGCTTCATCGACGAAGAGATCAACCCCCATGTGGACGAGTGGGAAGCGGCCGAGATATTCCCCGCGCACGAGGTCTTCAAGAAGATGGGCAACCTGGGCCTGCTGGGCCTGTGCAAGCCGGAGGAATACGGAGGCCAGGGGCTGGACTATTCGTACAGCCTGGCTATGGCCGAGGCACTGGGCCACATCCACTGCGGCGGCGTGCCCATGGCCATCGGCGTGCAGACCGACATGTGCACCCCGGCGCTCGCGCGCTATGGCAGCGAAGAACTCAAGCACCAGTTCCTGGCCCCCGCCATTGCGGGCGACATGGTGGGCTGCATTGGCGTGAGCGAGCCTGCGGCGGGCAGCGATGTGTCGGGCATCAAGAGCGTGGCGCGCAAGGACGGCGACGACTACATCATCACCGGCCAGAAGATGTGGATCACCAACAGCCTGCAGGCCGACTGGATGTGCATGCTGGTCAACACGGGCGAAGGCCCCGTGCACAAGAACAAGAGCCTGGTGATGGTGCCCATGCGCGACGGGCCCGGCGGCAAACTCACCAAGGGCATCGAGGTGGCGCAAAAGATCCGCAAGATCGGCATGCACAGCAGCGACACCGGCCTGATCTACTTTGACGAGGTGCGCGTGCCGCAGCGCTACCGCATCGGTGCCGAAGGGCAGGGCTTTATTTACCAGATGCAGCAGTTCCAGGAAGAGCGCCTGTGGTGTGCCGCCAGCACGCTCGAATCGCTGAACCACTGCATCCAGTGGACCATCGACTATGCGCAGGAACGCAAGCTGTTTGGCAGCACGCTGGCCGACCAGCAGTGGGTGCAGTTCAAGCTGGCCGAACTCAAGACCGAGGTCGAGGCCCTGCGTGCACTCACCTACCGCGCCTGCGACCTGTATGTGAACGGGCAGGACGTGCTGGAGCTGGCCAGCATGGCCAAGCTCAAGGCCGGTCGCCTGAACCGCGAGGTGCCCGACACCTGCCTGCAGTTCTGGGGCGGCATGGGCTTCACGCTGGAGAACAAGGTCTCACGCATGTACCGCGACGGGCGGCTGGCGTCGATTGGCGGCGGTGCGGACGAGGTGATGCTGGGCATCCTGTCCAAGCTCATGGGCATCGCCAAGCGGCCCGCGCACTGACATGGCTGATTCGCTGTTGATCGACCGCGCGCCGCTGGCCAGCGGCAGCGTGGAAACCTGGACGCTCAATGACCCGGACAGCCGCAATGCGCTGTCCGAAGTCATGGTGGACGCCCTGCTGGCCGCGTGCGAGCGCGCTGCAACCGATGCCGACCTGCGTGGTGTGGTGCTGCGGGGTGCCGGTGGGCACTTCTGCGCGGGGGGCAGCCTGGGCGGTTTCGGCAAGACGATTGGCCAGCCCCTGGCTTCTGGTGAGGCCGACCCGCTGGTGCCCTTGAACCGACAGTTTGGCGCGCTGCTGCAGGCCCTGTGCGCTTTGCCGCAGTGGCTCATTGTGGCGGTGGAGGGCGCGGCGATGGGCGGCGGCTTTGGTCTGGTGTGCTGCGCCGACCGCGTGCTGGCCCACGCCAGCGCGCAGTTCGCCACGCCCGAAGTCACGCTGGGCATCGTGCCTGCGCAGATCGCGCCGTTTGTGCTGCAGCGCCTTGGCCCTGCGGCTGCGCGGCGGTGTTTGCTGACGGGCGAGCGGTGGGATGCTGCTACCTCCCAGCGCTTGGGCTTGGTCGATGACGTGGTGGAGGGCGATATGGAGGCCGCTGTGCAAGCAGCCATCGCGCGCCACGCCGCTGCGGCGCCGCAGGCTGTGGCGGCCACCAAACGTTTGTTATTGGCCCAACCCGAAACGCCGTTGCCCGCGCTGCTGGACGAAGCGGCAATTGCTTTTTCGCAGGCGCTGCGTGGCCCCGAGGCGCCGCAAGGGCTGGCGGCGTTTGCTGCGCGCAAGGCGCCGCCCTGGAGTGCGAAGCCATGAAAAAGATCCTCATCGCCAATCGCGGCGAGATCACTCGCCGGGTGATTCACACCGCCCACCGCATGGGCATCGAAACGGTGGCGGTCTATTCCGACCCCGATGCCAACGCCCTGCACGTGCGCGAAGCCACCCAGGCCGTGGCGCTGAGTGGCGCGGCCAGCGCCGACACTTACCTGCGCATCGACAAGCTGCTGGCCGCCGCCCGTGCCACCGGCGCAGATGCCGTGCACCCTGGCTACGGCTTCCTCAGCGAGAACGCTGACTTCGCCCAGGCCGTGGTCGATGCGGGCCTGACCTGGATTGGCCCGCCGCCTGCCGCCATCCGCACATTGGGCAGCAAGTCTGGCGCTAAGGCACTGGCCCAGGCGCAGGGCGTGCCCTGCTTGCCCGGGTACTCCGGCGACGATCAGAGCGACGAACGTTTTGCCGCCGAGGCTGCACGCATCGGCACGCCCCTCATGGTCAAGGCCGTGGCGGGTGGGGGAGGGCGCGGCATGCGCCTGGTCACCGACCTGGCGCAGTTGTCCGCCGCACTGGCCAGTGCGCGGTCGGAGGCGCTGGCGGGTTTTGACTGTGGCGACCTGCTCATCGAACGCGCACTGCTGCAGCCGCGCCATGTGGAGGTGCAGATCTTTGCCGACGCCCACGGCGCCTGCATCCACCTGGGCGAGCGCGACTGCTCGGTGCAGCGCCGCCACCAGAAGATCATTGAAGAGTCCCCCAGCCCGGCCGTGGATGCAGCGCTGCGCGAACGCATGGGCGCCTGCGCTGTTGCGCTGGCCCAGGCTGCTGGCTATGTGGGTGCCGGGACCGTGGAGTTCTTGCTCGACGGCAGTGACTTCTACCTGATGGAGATGAACACCCGCCTGCAGGTGGAGCACCCGGTGACCGAAGCGCTCACCGGCCTGGACTTGGTGGAGTGGCAAATCCGTGTGGCACGTGGCGAGCCGCTGCCGCTCGCGCAAGACCAGGTGCACCTGCAAGGCCACGCCATCGAGGTGCGCCTGTGTGCCGAAGACGCGCACTTTCGGCCCCACACCGGCCGCGTGCTGCAGTTCAGCGCGCCGCCAGCCACCGCGTTTGAGCGTTCGGCCGTGGGTGCGCTGCGCTTTGACCACGCGCTGGAAGAGGGCGCCGAGGTCACCCCCCACTACGACGCCATGCTGGGCAAGCTCATCGTGCACGCGCCGACGCGGGCCGAGGCCATCGCCGCGCTCGTCCGTGCGCTGCACAACACCCGCGTGCTGGGCCTGCCCACCAACCGCGCGTTTCTGGCGGCGTGCCTGCAGCACCCGGTGTTTGCCAGCGGGCAGGCGCTGGTGCCGTTCCTGGCGGAGCACGCTGCTGGTTTGCAGGGGTTGCTATCAAATGGAGAGCTGTCAGCGCTTGTTCCTCCTGCGCTAGAGGCCATTTTTGCTTCAAATTCTGCATCGGATCTACCTTGTTCCATGGCCCGACCTCTGCGCCTGCGTCACCAGGGCGAGGTGTACTCCGTCGCCGTGCGCGAGCTGGGCGGTGGGCGGCTCCAGGTAGAGCAGGTCGGGGCTGAGCCCACCAGCTTCACACTGCAACTGCCCCAGCGCGGCGTGCATTACGCGGCCGTGGGACCGTTGCGCTGGCACTGGCAATCGGGCTGCGTGGATGGCTGGGTCGAAGACGCATCGTGGGAACCTGCTGCGCGCGCCGATGCGGCCGGTGGCGCCACCGAACTGCGCGCACCCTTCAACGGCAAGGTGGTCGCACTGCCCGTGGCCGCAGGCCAGGTGTTGGCGGCGGGGGACACCGTGGCAGTCATCGAATCCATGAAGCTCGAACACAGCCTAGCCAGCCCCGCAGCCGCCACCCTGGCCGAGCTGCTGGTAGCGCCCGGCCAGCAGGTGTCGCCCGGCCAGGTGCTGGCCCGCTTTGCACCTGCCACGCAAGGAGCGCCCGCATGACCGTCACAACCGATGCAAGTTCTGCGAGCGACGAAGACCGCACTGCCCTCACCGACACCGTCACCCGCTTTGCCCACACCGAGATCGCACCGCATGTGGACGCGTGGGATACCGCCGGTGAATTCCCCCGCAGCCTGTACCGCCGCGCGGCCGACCTGGGCCTGCTGGGCCTGGGCTACCCCGAGCAGTACGGCGGCACGCTCGCCAGTTACCAGCTGCGCCTGCCACTGTGGCGCGCGCTCAGCCGCCACGGCGCCAGCGGCGGCGTGCTGGCCAGCCTGCTGTCGCACAACATCGGCCTGCCGCCCGTGCTGGCGCATGGCAGCGACGCCGTGCGTGCCGAGGTCATCCCACCCGTGCTGGCGGGCGAGCAGATCGCGGCACTGGCGATTACTGAGCCCGGTGGCGGGTCCGACGTGGCCCAGCTCAAGACCACCGCGCGGCGTCAGGGCGATGACTACATCGTCAACGGCGAAAAGGTGTTCATCACCTCCGGCATGCGCGCGGACTGGATCACCGTGGCTGTGAGGACCGGGGAGGCCGGAAGCAAAGGCAGTGCAGGCATCTCTATGCTGCTCATCCCCGGCCACAGCGCAGGCCTGTCGCGCAGCAAGCTCGACAAGATGGGCTGGCTCTGCTCCGACACCGCCCACCTGCGCTTCGACAACGTGCGCGTGCCCGCCCGCTACTTGCTGGGCGAAGAGGGCGCGGGCTTTCGGATCATCATGGCCAACTTCAATGGCGAGCGCTTTGGCCTGGCCGCATCGGGCCTGGGCTTTGCCGAGGCCTGCTACGACGAAGCCCTGGCCTGGGCCCGCCAGCGCAAGACCTTTGGCGCCGCGCTGGTAGAGCATCAGGTCATCCGCCACAAGCTGGTGGACATGCAGATGCGCATCCAGTCCACCGCCGCGTGGTGCGAATCCGTGGCCGCGCAGGCCGACGCGGGGCGCACCGGTCCCGAGTGGGTCGCGCAGGTCTGCCTGCTCAAGAACCACGCCACCCAAACCATGCAGTTCTGCGCCGACCAGGCCGTGCAGATCCTGGGCGGCATGGGCTTCATGCGCGGCACTATCAGCGAACGCATCTACCGCGAGGTCAAGGTCATGATGATCGGCGGCGGTGCGGAAGAAATCATGAAAGACCTGGCTGCACGACAACTCGGCATTTGAGTCGTGCCATTGGCCAGAAACTCACCTCGGCCCCAACCGTTCGGGCTGAGCCTGTCGAAGCCAGGGCGCCCCGCCTTCGACAGGCTCAGGCCGAACGGTCGGGGGATTGCGAAACAAGAGCGGTAACGCTATTCGGAGACGCACCATGACCAGCAGCCATACCACCAGCAACAAAGCCATCATCACCTGCGCCATCACCGGCGTGCTGACCGACCCCGGCCAGCACCATGTGCCCGTCACGCCCGAGCAACTGGCTAAAGAAGCCCGCCGTGCGTACGACGCTGGCGCCGCCGTGGTGCACGTGCACTTTCGCAACCAGGAGCCCGGCAAAGGCCACCTGCCCAGCTGGGACCCGCAGGTGGCGCGCGACTGCGTGCAAGCCATGCGCGAGGCCTGCCCGGGTTTGATCATCAACCAGACCACCGGCGTGGTCGGCCCCAATTACCAGGGCCCGCTCGACTGCCTGCGCGCCACACGCCCCGAGATGGCCGCGTGCAACGCCGGTTCGCTCAACTACCTGAAGGTGCGCAGCAACGGCACCTGGGCCTGGCCGCCCATGCTGTTCGACAACCAGCCCGCCAAGGTCAAGGACTTCATCGACGTGATGCTGGAGACCGGCACGCTGCCCGAGTTTGAATGCTTCGACGTGGGCATCGTGCGCTGCGTGGAGATGTATGTACAGACCGGCATGTACACCGAGCGCCTGCCCGAATACAACTTTGTGATGGGCGTCGAATCCGGCATGCCTGCCGACCCGGACCTGCTGCCCATCCTGCTCAAGCTCAAAATCAAGGACGCCCCCTGGCAAGCCACCGTCATCGGCCGCAGCGAGATCTGGCCCGTGCACCAGCGCGTGGCCGAGTTGGGCGGGCACCTGCGCACGGGGCTGGAAGACACGTTCTATCTGCCGGATGGGACCAAGGCGGACTCGAACGGGCCGTTGATTGAGAAGCTGGCGCAGTACGCGCGCAATGCGGGGCGGGAGGTGGCTTCGCCGCAAGAGGCGCGGGGGATGTTGGGGTTAAAAGAGGTTGCAATGGCGTCGGATGCCTGAGCGCACCCGCAGCAACTTGTTGTTTGCGCTGACGGGTTAAGCGGTCGCTACCGCCACCTCCGGCAGCGCATAAGTTACCTTGTTCTCCAAGATGGAGATGGCTCCCATAGACTGCAGCTCTGCTAACAACATAGTGAGCGCTTCTCCCGGGAGCTGCTTCTGAAACAACGAGAGGATGGTGCTGGAGAGCGTCTTTACGGTGCGCGGTTTGGACGCGCCTCGTTGATACAGGTTGCTAATGACCACGGCAGCTTTTTCTTGCAGCGTCTTGGAATTCGCAGCCTTGAGCAACGGGATGTCGCAGACATCTTTGGATCTAGTGATCCCGATCTTTTGCGTCTTGAGATGCTGGATCAGTGGATCGAAACCGGTGTCCTTAGAGATGATGTGAAAGTAGGCTGTTGGATCTTCATTAACCAGCTTACCGATGTAATACGCTATGTGGAAATCCAGCGCGTTGCTGCCATTGCCGGAAATCTTGATGTAGTTGGCACGCTCTCCCAGGTGCTGAATCGCGGTGACAAGATCAAAAGGGATTTTGGTTTGATTTGCCCCCACGAAGACCGTGACGCGGAAGAAATCCGCATTTAGACCGGTCAGTGAAGCTGGTTGAACGTTTTCAAGATCGATAAGGATATGGTTGATTCGCATGGGTTCACGTGCATCCGGGAATTGCTTTCAGTAGCTGCTTGTCGTCCTCGCATATTGATCGTGCTGTGATCAATATGCAAGGTTGACTGAATCATGGATGTCTTCGCCCGCACATCAAAAAACAGGGCGAAATTTCTCGATTGCCTCGCGCACCTTGGTGGGCGCAGCGAAGCCCGCCCCATAGCGGGCCGCGAGTTCTTCCGCCCGGCGCTGAAAGTTGTCTATTCCCACGCCGTAGATGAACTGCATCGCCCCTCCCGTCCACGCCGGAAACCCAATCCCAAAAATCGACCCGATGTTCGCGTCATGCACGCTGGTCAGCACGCCCTCGGCCAGGCAGCGCGCGGTCTCGATGGCCTGGCGGTAGAGCAGCCGGTCCTGGATCTCCTGCACGCTCCATTCCACGCCGGGCTTTTCGAACAGAGGCTTCAGCTCCGGCCACAGGTGCTTCTTGGCGCCTGCGGGGTAGTCGTAAAAGCCTCCGCCACCGGCGCGGCCCGGGCGCTTCAGCTCCTTGACCATGCGCTCCACCAGCAGCTCGCCGGGCGTGGCGGTGTAGGTCTTGCCTTCGGCCGCGTAGTCGGCGCGGGTCTGGTCCAGCACATGCACGCTCAGGGTTAGCGCGGTTTCGTCCAGCACGGCCAGCGGGCCCACGGGCAGGCCGGCCTGCATGGCGGCGTTTTCAATGGCGGCGGCGGGGATGCCTTCGCCCAGCATGGCGGCGCCTTCCATCACGAAGGTGCCGAAGGTGCGGCTGGTGTAGAAGCCGCGTGAGTCGTTGACCACGATGGGCACCTTGCCCAGGGCCTGCACGTAGTCGAACGCGCGGGCCACGGTTTCGTCATCCGTTTGCTTGCCGCGAATGATCTCCACCAGCTTCATCTTGTCCACGGGGCTGAAGAAGTGGATGCCGACAAACTTCTCGGGCCGGCTGCTGGCCGTGGCCAGGCCGCTGATGGGCAGGGTGGAGGTGTTGCTGGCAAAGAAGCCGCCGGGTGCCAATTGCGGCTCGGCCTCTTGCGTGACCTTGGCCTTGAGGTCGCGGCTTTCGAACACGGCTTCGATGATGAGGTCGCAGCCCGCCAGGTCGGCTGCGCTGGCGGTGGGCGTGATGCGGGCCAGCAGCGCCTGCTGCGCCTCGGCTGTCATGCGGCCCTTGTCCACGCGGGCTTGTGTGAGCTTGGCGCTGTAGGCCTTGCCAGCCTCGGCCTTCTCGGTGCTCACGTCCTTGAGCACGGTGGCGATGCCCCGGCTGGCCTGGGCCCAGGCGATGCCCGCACCCATCATGCCAGCGCCCAGGATGCCGACCTTTTGCGGCTTGTAGCGTGGGGCTGAGCCCGGGCGCGACTTGCCGCTCTTGATCGCGTTCATGTCGAAGAAGAACGTGTTGATCATGTTGCGCGCCACGGGGCCGGTCATCAGGCGGGCGAGGTAGCGACTTTCGATGCGCAGTGCGGTGTCGTAGTCCACCATGGCGCCTTCGGCCATGGCGGCCAGCGCCGCCTCGGGTGCGGGGTAGCGGCCGCGCGTGGTCTTCTTGAGCATGGCGGGCGCGACGGTGAGGGCGCCAGCAATCTTTGGGTTGGCGGGCGTGCCGCCGGGCATTTTGTAGTTCTTGTCATCCCACGGTTGCACGGCGTGCGGGTGGGTGGCGATGTGGGCCAGCGCGGCGGGCAGCAGTTGCTCGCGCGTGGCCACCAGCTCGTGCACCAGTTGCAGCTCCAGCGCCTCGGCGGGGTTGAAAAGCTTGCCTTCCAGGATGTAGGGCTGCGCACCCATCAGGCCCAGCAGGCGGGTCATCTTGGTCACGCCGGTGGCGCCGGGCATCAGGCCCAGTGTCACTTCGGGAAGGCCGAACTGGATCTTGGCGTCGGCCACGGCGATGCGGTAGTGGGCGACCAGCGCCACCTCCCACCCACCGCCCAGCGCCGCGCCGTTGAGGCAGGCCACCACAGGGATGCCCAGCGTCTCCAGCGTACGGAAGTGCCTCTTCATGCGCTCGATTTCGGCGAAGGCAGAAGGCGCCTCGGCGGGCGTCAGGCGCATGGTGGCCTTGAGGTCGGCACCTGCAAAGAAGCTGGTCTTGGCCGATGCGAGCACGATGCCCTTGAGGGTGGCACCCAGGCGTTCGCGGTCGCCCAGCACCTGGGCGGTGACCTCGCCCAGCTCTTGCTGCCACTGGCGGCACATGGTGTTGACGGGGGAGTTGGTTTCGTCAAACGTGATGACGGCAACTTCGCCGTCGGTGCCCTGGGCGGGGATGAGTTCGTAGCGGATGGTTTGCATGATGTTCTTGTCTCCTGCCCGTTCAGATACGTTCCACGATGGTGGCAATGCCCATGCCGCCGCCCACACACAGCGTGGCCAAGCCATAGCGCTGGCCCCGGCGGTGCAGCTCGTCAATCAGGGTGCCGAGGATCATGGCGCCCGTGGCGCCCAGCGGGTGGCCCATGGCAATGGCGCCGCCGTTCACGTTGACCTTGTCGTGGGGTACACCCAGCTCGCGCATGAAGCGCATGGGCACGGCGGCGAAGGCCTCGTTGACCTCAAACAGGTCGATCTGGTCGATGGTCATGCCTGCACGGGCCAGCGCCTTTTTGGCGGCGGGCACGGGGCCGGTGAGCATGATGGTGGGGTCGGCCCCGCTGAGCGCTGTCGCCACAATGCGCGCGCGGGGCGTGAGGCCATGGGCCTTGGCGGCGGCCTCGTTGCCAATCAGTACGGCGGCGGCGCCGTCCACGATGCCCGAAGAGTTGCCCGCGTGGTGCACGTGGTGGATGCGCTCCACCTGTGGGTAGCGTTGCAGCGCCACGGCGTCAAAGCCCATGCCGCCCAGTTGCTCGAACGATGCCTTGAGCGCGCCCAGGCCTTCGAGCGTGGTTTTGGGCTTGATGAATTCGTCTTCGGCCAGGATGGTCTGGCCGATGAAGTCGCGCACGGGCACGACGGAATTTTTGAAGTAACCCGCCGCGCGCGCGGCGGTGGCGCGGCGTTGGGATTCGAGCGCGAAGGCGTCCACGTCGGCGCGGGTGTAGCCGTCCAGCGTGGCGATCAGGTCGGCGCCGATGCCCTGGGGCACGAACAGCGTGGCGGAGTTGGTGGCGGGGTCTTGCGCCCAGGCTCCACCGTCGGAGCCGATGGGCACACGGCTCATGCTCTCCACGCCACCGGCCACCACCAGGTCTTCCCAGCCGCTGCGCACCTTTTGCGCGGCCAGGTTCACCGCTTCGAGGCCCGATGCGCAGAAGCGGTTGAGCTGCACCCCCGCACAGCGAAAGTCCCACCCGGCCTTGAGCGCGGCCACCTTGGGCAGCACCGAGCCCTGCTCACCCACGGGCGAGACGATGCCCATGACCACGTCGTCCACCGCCGCCGTGTCAAAGCGGTGGCGAGCCTGCAGCTCGGTGAGCAGGCCCACGAGCAGGTCGATGGGCTTGACCTCGTGCAGGGTGCCGTCCTTCTTGCCCTTGCCGCGCGGGGTGCGCAGCGCGTCGAATACATAGGCTTCGGTCATGGTGTGGTCTCCAGATTTGAATGAAATTGGCCGTTTGCGCCCGTCCATAAAGCGCTATTAGCTATCAAAAGGGAAGCATCAGCGCGCGGGCAGGCCCATGCCGCGCGAGATGACTTCTTTCATGATCTCGTTGGTGCCGCCATAGATGCGCTGCACGCGCGCGTCGGCGTAGGCGCGGGTGATGGGGTACTCCCACATGTAGCCGTAGCCGCCGAAGAGTTGCACGCACTCGTCCATCACCTTGCACTGCAGGTCGGTCGTCCAGTATTTCGCCATGCTGGCGGTCTGGGTGTCGAGTTGGTCTTTCACGATCAGCTCGCAGCATTTGTCCACAAACACGCGGGCCACCTGCACCTCGGTCTGCAGCTCGGCCAGGGTGTAGCGGGTGTTCTGGAACGATGCGACGGGCTGGCCGAAGACCTTGCGCTCTTTCACATAGTCCAGAGTCCAGTCAATCGCCGCCTGGGCGGCTGCCACGGCGGTGATGGCGATCTGCAGGCGTTCCCACGGCAGTTGCTCCATCAGGCAGATAAAACCGCGCCCCTCCATGGCGAGGCCGCCCAGCAGGTTCTCGGCGGGCACTTTCACGTCGTTGAAGAACAGCTCGGAGGTGTCCTGCGCCTTCATGCCCATCTTTTTGAGGCGCTGGCCTTTTTCAAAGCCGGGCATGCCGCGCTCCACCAGCAACAGGCTGGTGCCCTTGGCGCCCGCAGCCGGGTCGGTCTTGGCGACCACGATCACCAGGTCGGCATGCCAGCCATTGGTAATGAAGGTCTTGCTGCCGTTGAGCACATAGTGCGACCCGTCCGCGCTTTTGATGGCGGTGGTCTTGATGCCTTGCAGGTCGCTGCCTGCAGCAGGCTCGCTCATGGCGATGGCGCCCACAACCGCGCCGCTGGCCATCTGCGGCAGGTACTTTTGTTTCTGGGCCTCGGTGCCGTAGTGCAGGATGTACGGCGCCACGATCTCGCTGTGCAGGCCAAAGCCGATGCCGGTGGTGCCAGCGCGTGCCAGCTCCTCCATCTGCGCCACCGAGTACAGCTTGTCGGCCCCGGCGCCGCCGTATTCCTCGGGCAGGCTCATGCACAGAAAGCCATTGGCGCCCGCCTGGCTCCACACCTCGCGCGCCACATAGCCCTGGTCTTCCCAGGCGGCGTGGCGGGGCGTTACCTCCTTGTCGATGAAGCGGCGAAAGCTGTCGGCAAAGGCCTGGTGGTCGGGCTGGAAGAGGGTGCGTTCGATCATGGTGGTGCAACCAGTTTATTTATGCAAAGTTACTGCTTGGTTAAATTCTGCCACCGACTGGGCCCGGATGCACCCCCTGAAATGCAAAAGCCGCCCGAAGGCGGCTTGAAGGAGGCGGGTCAGGCGCTCATGGCTTGACGTAGTCGGAGACCACCTTCCACTTGCCATCGGTGATCTGCGACAGGCGCGAAAGGGCGCTGCCCAGGCGCTTTTGTGGGCCAAAGGTGCCCTCGGCGCTACCGAACATGTCGGGCGGGATCACCATGGTGTCCATGGCCTTGATGAAGCTGTCGGTGCTGAGGTTGGGGCCAGCCTTCTGGGCAGCCTTGATGAACGCATCGACCGCGTTGTAGCCGTACACCGAGAAGACGGTGGGGTCTTCGTTGAACTTGGTCTTGTACTTGTTGGCCCAGAAGCGGATAGGCTGGCTGGCTTCGTCCAGGTAGGGGTGCTGCACCGTCATGGTGGCGTACAGGCCGTCCATGGGCTTGCCGCCCAGTTTGTGGATGAGGTCGGTGTAGGCAGCGCTGGAGCCCAGGAACGTGGGGTTGAAGCCCGTCTTGCGCGATTCGCCAATGGTGCCGATGGTCTCGCGAATGATGGTGCCCAGGATCACAAAGTCGCAGTCCGACGACTTCATCTTGGCGACCTGCGAGGAGAAGTCGGTGGCGCCGCGTTTGTACGAGGTCTTCTCGGCAAACTCCATGCCGATGGATTTGAGCGCTGCTTCGCCGCCGCGCATCACCTCCAGGCCAAACTCATCGTCCTGGTAGATGGTGCAGACCTTTTTGGCGCCCTTTTCCTTGATGAGCTTGGGCGCGGCAAGGCGGATCTGGTCGTAGTAAGTGGCGGCAAATGAATACTTGAGCTTGTGAAAGGGCTCGTACATTTCGCGCGCAGCCGTCACCGGGAAGAAGTTGATCACGTTCTTGCTGAACTGCACGGGCATGGCGGCCAGGTTCTGGGCCGTGCCGATGTGTGCCACCATCATGAAGATCTTGTCCTGGTTGACCAGCTTCTGCGCGGCCAGCACGGCTTTCTTGGGGTCGTAGCCTGAGTCTTCCACCTTCAGGTCGAGCTTGCGGCCATTGACGCCGCCTTGCTCGTTGGCCTCGTCCACGCGCAGCATCATGCCCAGCCGCACCTGCTTGCCAAAGCCCGCCAGCGGGCCTGACAGGTCCTGGATGGAACCCAGCGTGATGGTGTCCTTGCTCACGCCTTGGCTGGGCTGCGCCTGCGCAGCACCTCCGGCCATGGCCACGATGGCCAGCGCGGCAATGTGATGAAACTTCATGGCACGTCTCCTTAGGTTGGATCGAACTCGGTTGCCCGTTATAGAACGATGCCCAGGGTGGGGCACCAGCACTTTCCCTATCCTGAATGGGCGTTGGGCCCGCAGAGCTCCCAGGCTTCGGCGGGATCAGCCCGAACGGTAGCTGGAGGGCGTGCACACGGAGCCCACTCCTCGCCCGTTCCGCCTGAGCTTGTCGAAGGCCTGCCCCTACCGATACATCGCCTCGATCTGGCTCGCGTACTTCTGCTGCACCAGCTTGCGCTTGAGCTTCATCGTGGGCGTCAACTCTTCATCCTCGGCCGTGAGTTGCGTATCGAGCAGGAAGAACTTCTTGATCTGTTCCACACGGGCGAACTTGGCATTGACGCGGTCGATCTCGGTCTGGATCAGCTCCTGTACCTCGCGCGTGCGGGTCAGGCTGGCGTAGTTGCTGAAGGGCACGTCGTTGTCCTGCGCGTACTTCTCCACGTTTTCCTGGTCGATCATGATGATCACCGTGAGGTAGGGCAGCTTGTCGCCAATGACCACCGCGTCGGTGATGTAGGGGCTGAACTTGAGTTCGTTCTCCAGCTCGCTGGGCGTGATGTTCTTGCCGCCTGCCGTGATGATGATGTCCTTCATGCGGTCGGTGATGCGCAGGTAGCCGTCGGCGTCGATGGCGCCCACATCGCCCGTGTGCAGCCAGCCTTCGGGGTCGATGGTTTCGGCGGTTTTCTCGGGCTGGTTGAGGTAGCCCTTGAACACATTGGGGCCGCGCACCAGGATCTCGCCCGTGGCGGGGTCGATGCGCACCTCGTTGTAGCTGGCTGCGGGGCCGATGGAGCCGGGTTTGATGCGGCTGGCGGGCACGCCGGTGGCGGCGCCGCAGGTTTCGGTCATGCCCCACACCTCCAGCATAGGCACGCCCAGCGCCAGGTACCACTTCACCAGATCGGGCGAAATGGGCGCTGCGCCCGTGACGAGGAAGCGCGCGCGGTGGATGCCGATGAGCTTGCGCACGTTGTTCAGCGCCAGAAAGCGCGCCAGCATGAACTGCGCCTTCAGCAGCCCGCCCACCGGCTGGCCTGCCAGCACCCGGTCTGCAATGCGGGCGCCCACGCCAATCGACCAGGCATAAGCCGCCTGCTGCATGCGCGTGGATTCCTTCAGGGCAATCATCACGCCCGAATAGAACTTCTCCCACACACGCGGCACGGCGGTGAACACTGTGGGTGCGATCTCGCGCACGTTCTCGGGCACGGTGTCGGGGTTCTCCACAAAGTTCAGGCGGGCGCCGGTGTAGAGCGAAAAGTATTCGCCGCCCATGCGCTCGGCAATGTGGCACAGCGGCAGAAAACACATGGTCTCGTCCGCATCGCTGCGCGAGATGAGCGTGTTGTAGCCGCGCACGGTGTAGGTGAGCGCGGCGTGCGTGTGCATGGCGCCCTTGGGCTTGCCGGTGGTGCCCGAGGTGTAGACCAGAATGGCCAGGTCTTCGGGGCGGCAGGCCTTCACGCGCTGCATCAGTGCGTCGGGGTGTTGTGCATTCCAGGCGCGGCCCAGCTCGCGCAGGTCCGCCAGGCTCAGCACATCGGGGTCGTTCAGGCTGCGCAGGCCTTCCATGTCGAACACCACCACCTTGCGCAGCAGGGGCAGCCCGTCGCGCACTTCCAACGCCTTGTCGAGCTGTTCATCGTCTTCCACAAACAGCACGCGGGTCGCAGAGTCTTCGCTCAGGTAATGCACCTGCGCCGCCGCATCGGTGGGGTAGATGCCGTTGGCCACGCCGCCGCAGCTCAGCACGGCCAGGTCGGCCAGCACCCATTCGATGTTGGTGTTCGAGAGGATGGACGCGCATTCGCCGGGCGCAAAACCCAGCGACATCAGGCCGCCCGCGATCTCGCGCACAGCCTGGGCGGTCTGGTCCCAGGTCCAGCTCTTCCAGATGCCCAGCTCCTTCTGGCGCATCCACACGCGCGGGCCGCGCTCGGCCACGGCGTTCCAGAACATGGCGGCAATGGTGTCGCCCGCGAGCACATCGGTGCCTGCGGGCTGGATGTGAGAAAGGTTCCAGAGATTGCTCATACCGTCTTCACCGCCACGTTTTCTTTTTCTTCCAACGCCGCTCGCCGCGCACGCCGACATCCTTCATCCCCAGGTAGAACTCCTTGATGTCGTCCTTCTCGCGCAGGCGCTCGCAGCTGTCTTCCATCACGATGCGGCCGTTTTCCAGCACGTAGCCGTAGTCCGATGCGTTGAGCGCCATGTTGGCGTTCTGCTCCACCAGCAAGATGGTGGTGCCGCGCTCACGGTTGATGCGCACCACGATCTCGAAGATCTCCTTGGTGAGCTTCGGGCTCAGGCCCAGGCTGGGCTCGTCCAGCAGGATGAGTTCGGGGTTGGCCATAAGCGCGCGCGAGATGGCCAGCATCTGCTGCTGCCCGCCGGAGAGCAAACCAGCATCCTGCCCGGCGCGCTCCTTCAGGATGGGGAAGTAGCCATACACCGTTTCGATGTCGCGCGCCACGGCGTCAGCGTCGCTGCGCGTGTAGGCGCCCATCAGCAAGTTGTCGCGCACCGAGAGCAGCGCAAACACCTCGCGCCCCTCGGGTACATGCATGAGGCCCCGGCGCACGATGGCTGCCGGATCGTTGGCGGTGATGTTGACGCCCTGGAACTCGATGGAGCCCTTGCGCGGGTCGATGATGCCGCTGATGGTCTTGAGGATCGTCGTCTTGCCCGCGCCGTTGCTGCCCAGCACGGCGGCGATCTCGCCGCGCTGCACCTGCAGGCTCACGCCCCGGATG
This sequence comes from Acidovorax benzenivorans, assembly GCF_028680575.1. Lineage (GTDB taxonomy): Bacteria > Pseudomonadota > Gammaproteobacteria > Burkholderiales > Burkholderiaceae_C > Acidovorax > Acidovorax benzenivorans. The sequence goes on from NZ_JAPCKI010000002.1 coordinate 384,618, forward strand.
GCCTTGATGGGGCCGTAGGCGCTCTCCACGTTCTGCAGGCGCAGCAGGGGCTGGTCGGCCGCTGCTGCGGCTGGTGTGTGGGCGGCAGCAAGTACGGCGCTCATTTGGAAACCTCCGTGCTGCGCACTGCGGTGCGAGCTTGCTTGGGGCGGCCCGGCGCGGCGCTCATGCCCGAACCCCCAGGTGGGAACCCGCCGGGCGGCGCAGGTTGCTCACATCGTCAATGGTGCCCAGGTACGCCTCGATCACGCCGGGGTGCGACTGCACCTCGCGCGGCGTGCCCATGGCCACGACCTCGCCCTGGTTCATGGCCAGCACGCGGTCGGACACCTTGGACACCAGCGACATGTCGTGCTCCACCATCAGCACCGTGATGCCCAGCTCGTGCTGGATGTCCTGGATCCAGAAGGCCATGTCGTCGGTCTCCTCCACATTCAGGCCCGACGATGGCTCGTCGAGCAGCAACAGTTGAGGTTCGGTGCACAGCGCGCGGGCCAGCTCCACCACCTTGCGCACGCCATAGGGCAGGCCGGCCACCATGGTGTCGCGGTAGTGCTGCAGGTCAAGAAAATCGATGATCTGCTCGGCCTTCTCGCGGGCGCGCACCTCGGCGTTGCGCACCTTGCGGGTGAACAGCATGTCGGCCCACAGTCCGGTCTCGCGGCGCGTGTGGCGGCCGATCAGCAGGTTGTGCAGCACGCTCGCGTGTTCGAAGAGTTCGATGTTCTGAAAGGTGCGCGCAATGCCCAGTCCCGCCACCTTGTGTGGCGGCTGGTCCGTCAGCGGCAGCATCGCGCCACCGGGGGCGGCATAGGCAATGGTGCCGTTGGTAGGCGTGTAGATGCGGCTGATGAGGTTGAACACCGTCGTCTTGCCCGCGCCGTTGGGGCCGATGAGGGTGAACACCTCGCCACGGCGCACGTCGAAACTCACGTTGTTGACCGCCAGCACGCCGCCGAAGCGCACGCTGAGGTTCTGGGCCGAAAGGAGCAATTCGCTGGTCATAACTGTCATTTCAACCGGTCGGACTTTTGGAACGACTTCTGCCGCTTGAACAGGCCCCTGCGGTAGAACGGGAACATCTGCAGCCAGGTGCGCACCTTGAGCCAGCGGCCGTACAACCCCATGGGCTCGAACAACACAAAGGCGATCAGCACCGCGCCATAGACCACCGCCTGCAGACCCGGTGCCTGGCCGATGGCGGCGGGCAGCCAGTCCTTGGAGAGCGAAATCATCTGGGGCATGGTGATGAGGAAGATGGCCCCCAGGAATGCACCATGCACCGAGCCCAGCCCGCCGATCACGATCATCAGCAGCAGGTCGATGGACTGCAGGATGTTGAACTGGTCCGGTGAGATGAACTGCAGCTTGTGCGCGTACAACGCGCCGCCAATGCCAGCCAGGGCTGCCGAGATCGAGAACGACAACGTCTTGTAGCGCGCGAGGTGGATGCCCATGCTCTGCGCCGAAATCTCTGAATCGCGGATGGCCACAAAGGCCCGGCCCGTGGGCGAGCGCAGCAGGTTCAGGATGGCCAGCGTGCTGACCACGGCAATCACGAGACACAGAAAGTAAAACGACTCGGTGGACTCGAACGAGTAGCCCGCGATCTGCGGTGGCACCAGGTGCTTGCCCGAGTTGCCGCCCGTCACCGACTCCCACCGCGCGAACACCTCTTCCACAATGAAGCCGAACGACAGCGTGGCCATGCCCAGGTAGATGCCCTTGACGCGCAGCGCTGGCAGCCCCACCACCACGCCCACTGCCGCCGACAGCCCCGCCGCGCAGGCCAGCGATAGCGCAAACGGCCAGCCCATGCCTGTGAGCACCGCCTGCGTGTACGCCCCCACGCCCAGGAAGGCCGCATGCCCCAGCGAGAACAGCCCCGTAAAGCCCGCCAGCAGCATGAGCCCCAGGCCCACGATGGCGTAGATCAGCACAAAGGTCAGCTGCGCCAGCCAATACTCGGGCGCCACCCAGGGGGCGGCCACCAGCGCCACGGCCAGCAGGCTGTACCAGAACACATGCCCGCCATGTTTGGCCAGGCGCAGATCTTGTTCGTAGCTGGTCTTGAAGATGAAGCGCATGGGTCAGACTTTCTTTCTCAGCTTCTCGCCGAACAGTCCGTTGGGCTTCACCATGAGCATGACCAGCACCACGATGTAGGCGGCGGTGTCCTTGAAGCCATCGGGCAGATAAAAACCTGAGAGCGATTCGACGATGCCGATGACCAGACCGCCCACGATGGCGCCCGGCAGGCTGCCAAAGCCGCCCACCACAGCGGCCGGGAAGGCCTTGAGCCCGATGAGCCCCATGTTGGCGTGCACGAAGGTGATGGGCGCCAGCAGCAGGCCCGCCACGGCCGCCACGGCGGCGGCCAGGCCCCAGGCCAGGCCGTTGAGCCTCTGCACAGGGATGCCCATGTAGTAGGCCGCCAATTGGTTTTGCGACGACGCCTGCATGGCAACGCCCAGCTTGCTGTAGCGGAACATGGCAAACAGCAGCACACACAACACGCCCGTGGCGCCAATCACCACCAACTGCTCGGCGTTGAGCACCAGCGCGCCGAGGCGGAACGACAGGTCTTTGTAGGGCACGGGCAGCGTGTGAGTCTCGGTGCCGATGTTGGGGATCATCGTGACCAGCCCGCGCAGTACGTAGCCGATGCCGATGGTGAGCATGACGATGGAGAAGGCGGGCTGGCCCAGGATGGGGCGAATGACGGCGCGCTCCAGCACCACGCCAAAGCAGCCCATGGCGAGGATGCTGGCGAGCACCGCCACCCAGAAGGGAAAGCCCAGCACCGTCATGAGCGCCAGGCCGCAGAACGCACCGAGCATCATCAACTCGCCCTGGGCGAAGCTCACGGTCTCCGTGGCCTTGTAGATGAGCACGAAACCCAGCGCGATCAGGCCGTAGATGCACCCCTGGGAGATGCCGCTGATCAACAGTTGCACAAATTGCACTCGGGCTCTCCAGATTGAGACCTGGGCCGATGGGGGTGCAAAGGGTGTGGTGACTGACGCCACGCGCTTTGTGAAACCCTGTGGGCACAAGACCTGCAGAATATTTTTACAAAGCGATTGCTTTGCATAAATAATGGTGCACGCGCCAGGCGCATACCGCACTCGGGGCTAACCCTGATGGGGGCGGGTAACGGCGGATATTGACGCAGTGCTGCACCCTGCGCAAGAGGAATAACGTCGGGTGGGAGAACCACAGGAGAGCCGCATGTCTGTAGAGGTTGAAACGCGAGGCGGTGTCACGCTAGTGACATTGCACCGGCCCGATGTGCGCAACGCGGTCGATGCCCACACGGCCCGCGCGCTGCATGCGGCCTTTGTAGCCTTTGAGCACGATGAAAACGCCGATGTGGCGGTGTTCCAAGGTGCTGGCGGACACTTTTGTGCGGGCTGGGATCTGCAGTCTGGCGCGCGCCTGCTGGCCGATGGCGTCGCGCCCGAGGCGCTGGCCGAGACGCTCGACTTCACTGCCGATGCGGTCCACCCGCCAGGGCCCATGGGCCCGAGCCGCCTGCATCTGTCCAAGCCGGTGATCGCGGCGATAGAAGGCGCCGCTGTGGCCGGTGGCATGGAGCTGGCACTGTGGTGCGACCTGCGCGTGATGGCGGAGGACGCGTACATGGGCGTGTTCTGCCGCCGGTTTGGCGTGCCGCTGATCGACGGCGGCACGGTACGCCTGCCGCGCCTTGTGGGGCTGTCGCACGCGCTGGACCTGATCCTGACGGGACGCAAGGTGGAGTCGGCCGAGGCCCTGCGCATGGGGCTGTGCAACCGCGTGGTGCCCACCGGGCAGGCGCTGGAGGCAGCCCTGGCGCTGGCCCGCGAAATAGCGGCCTTCCCACAGGCCACCCTGCGCGCAGACCGCGCCAGTGCGCTCGCCGCCGAAGGCCTGCCGTTACAGCAAGCCCTGCTGCAGGAATGGGCCGGTGGCCGCGAATGCCTGGCCGAAGCGTTGCGCGGCGCCTCGCGTTTTGCCTTGGGGCAAGGGCGTCACGGCCAGTTTTAGATCAAAATGGCCTCTGGCGCTTATCTAATAAGCGCGAGCAGCTACAAAATCAGGAGTATCTGGATGGCGTCGATGGCAGGCACCGTCCCGCATTGACCCCAGGAGACCCATGAGCAAATCCACCGCCACCGCCACCCCGCAAGCCTTCGAGCCTGAGTTCATCGCCGGGCTCAAATCCATCTTTGAAGAAAAGATCGTGTTCAACCAGGTGCTGGGCCTCAAGATCACTTCGCTGGCACCCGATGGTGTGGTGGGCCGCATCGACATGAAGCCCGATCTGGTCGGCCACTATGCCTACAACCGCATCCACGGTGGCGTGATCAGCGCGGGGCTCGATGCCATGGGCGGGCTGGCCGTGATGGCCGCGATTGGCGCCAAACACCTGGACGAGGCGCCCGAGCAGCGCCTGCACCGCTTTGCCAAGCTGGGCACCATCGACTTGCGCATCGACTACCTGCGCCCCGGCATTGGCAGCCACTTCGAGCTGCGCGCGCAGGTGCTGCGCCTGGGCTCGCGCGTGGCCACGACGCGCATGGAGTTTCTGGGGCCGGACGGGCAGATCATGTCGGCAGGGGCTGCGGCTTACATCGTCTCTTGATTCGGACCGCCGCCTGAGCAGCCTCGCCGCATGCGTGGGGCATGCAGGGCACCGGTGCCTCGCTGCAGGGCGCGTGGCCGTGCGTCGGATGTGTGATCCCGCAAGCCTTGCAAGCGCATGCTACGAGAGAACCGTTTGGTTACTGTTCTTGCGTAACGAAGGCATCTTTGACGGGGCGCGGTACCTACGATGACTCTCTTTTCAAGGAGATCTGATGGCCGTGCAAAACCCCTTCTTTGGCAAGCGTGAACCCGAGTCGTTCCAACCCCGTAACAGCACCACCTCAGGCTCCGTATTGGGCGGCGCTGCGGCCAGCAGTGCGGCATCTGCGCAATCGGTGTCTGCGTCGGCAGCCCCCAAGTCGAGCAGCGCCAGCGACAGCTCTGGCAGCAAGCTCACGGTGGGCCCGAACATCAAACTGAAGGGCGTAGAGATCACCGATTGCGACACCCTCGTGGTCGAAGGCACTGTTGAAGCCACCATGGATTCGCGCGTGATCCAGATCTCGGAGCACGGTGCCTTCAAGGGCTCGGCCGAGATCGACATTGCCGAGATCCACGGCGAGTTCAACGGCACGCTCACCGTGCGGCAAAAGCTCGTCATCTACAGCACCGGCAAGGTCAACGGCAAGATCCGTTACGGCAAGCTGGTGGTGGAAGAGGGTGGGCAACTGGCGGGCGAGATCGAGGCCGGGTTCTCGCCCTCGTCATCCAGCAGCAATCTGCAGCGCACGACAGCCCCTTTGCGCACCGAACCGGCCACTGCACTGGCGGCCTGACCGATCATCCATGAAGGCGTCCGCACGCTGCGGGCGCGGTCTGCGCGGGCCGGCCTTCGGTGCCCTTACGCCGGCGCGTTGTGCTTGGGCACGGGGCGCGGCCTGCCTTGGTCATCAATGGCCACATAGGTCAGGCGTGCCTCGGTCACCTTCACGTACCGGCCCTGGTCGGCAAAACGTTCGGCATACACCTCCACCTCCACGGTGACCGAGGTGTTGCCCACCCGTGTGATGGACGAGAAGAACGACAGGATGTCGCCCACGCGCACGGGCTGCTTGAAGATGAATTCATTGACCGCTACTGTGGCCATGCGGCCCTGGATGTAGCGGGCGGGCAGCACGGAGCCCGCCAAGTCCACCTGCGCCATTACCCAGCCGCCAAAAATGTCGCCATTGCCGTTGGTGTCGGCGGGCATGGGGATGACCTTGAGCACCAGTTCCTTGTCGGTGGGCAATGCGGCGGGTGGTGGGCTGAAAACGGCAGACATGGGCACAATCTCGGTTGGGGCTGAGCCAATCCTTGAAGGAACCTGGGGTTTCGCAAGGCGGCTCGCCCGCAAAAAACCACTTGGCATCAGCCGGGTCGGTAAAAACAACAATAACCGGAATTGTCCCCCATGCGCCACCACGGCGAAACCGCCCCTACCGCGCCCGGTGCCACCGCCCCTGGCACGGCCGCCAGCCCTGCCCCGGTCCAGTCGGACTGGGTCACCCTGCACCGATTGCTGCCCTACCTGTGGCAATACAAATGGCGCGTGATCGCCGCCATCGTCTTCATGGTGGGCGCCAAGTTCGCCAACGTGGGCGTGCCCATCCTGCTCAAGACGCTGGTGGACGCCATGAGCCTGAAGCCGGGCGACCCCGCCGCGCTGCTGGTCGTGCCGGTGGGGTTGCTGCTGGCCTATGGCGCGCTGCGGCTGTCCACGTCGCTGTTTACCGAGCTGCGCGAACTGGTGTTTGCCAAGGCCACGCAGGGCGCGGCGCGCTCAATTGCGCTGCAGACGTTTGAGCATCTGCACGCGCTCAGCCTGCGGTTTCACCTGGAGCGGCAGACCGGTGGCATGACCCGCGACATCGAGCGTGGCGTGCGCGGCATCGAGTCGCTGATCTCTTTCACGCTGTTCAACGTGGTCGCCACCCTGGTCGAGGTGGTGCTGGTGCTGTCGGTGCTGGCCATCAAGTTCGACGCCTGGTTTGCGTGGATCACGCTGGCGGCGCTGGCGCTGTACATCACGTTCACGGTGCTGGTGACCGAGTGGCGAACGCAGTTCCGCCGCGAGGCCAACGAGTTCGACTCGGCAGCGCACTCCAAGGCCGTGGACTCGCTGCTCAACTACGAAACCGTCAAATACTTCAACAACGAGGGCTTTGAGGCCCGCCGCTACGACGAAAGCCTGGAGCGCCTGCGCCGTGCGCGGCTCAAGAGCCAGACCACGCTGTCCGTGCTCAACACCGGCCAGCAACTCATCATTGCCGTGGGCCTGGTGGCCATGCTCTGGCGCGCTACACAGGGCGTGGTCGATGGGCGCATGACGCTGGGCGACCTCGTCATGGTCAATGCCTTCATGATCCAGCTGTACATCCCGCTCAACTTTCTGGGCGTGATCTACCGCGAAATCAAGCAGAGCCTCACCGACCTGGACAAGATGTTCACACTGATGGACAAGGAGCGCGAGGTGGCCGATGCGCCCGGCGCCCAGCCGCTGGCGGGGCTGGACCAGCCCACCGTGCGCTTCGAGGGCGTGGTGTTTGCCTACGACCCCAAGGGGGGGCGCACCATCCTGCAAGGTATCAGCTTCGAGATCCCGGCGGGCAAGACGGTGGCGGTGGTGGGGCCCTCGGGCTCGGGCAAGAGCACGCTAGCGCGCCTGCTGTTCCGGTTCTACGACATCCAGCAAGGCCGCATCACCATTGCGGGGCAAGAGATCCGCAGCGTGACGCAGGCCAGCGTGCGCCAGGCCATTGGCATCGTGCCGCAGGACACGGTGCTGTTCAACGACACCGTGGCCTACAACATCGCCTACGGCCGCCCCGGCGCCAGCCAGGACGAGATCGAATCGGCCGCTCGCGCCGCTCGCATCCACGACTTCATCGCCAGTGCCCCCAAGGGCTATGCCACCACGGTGGGCGAGCGGGGGCTCAAGCTCTCGGGTGGCGAAAAGCAGCGCGTGGCGATTGCGCGCACTCTGCTCAAGAACCCACCCATCCTGATCTTTGACGAGGCCACCAGCGCGCTGGACTCGGCCAACGAGCGCGCCATCCAGGCCGAGCTGCAGGGCGTGGCGCAGAACAAGACCACGCTGGTGATTGCGCACCGCCTGTCCACGGTGGTGGACGCGCACGAGATCCTGGTCATGGACACGGGCCGCATCATCGAGCGCGGCACGCACGCCCAACTGCTGGCCCTGGGTGGCCGCTACGCGAGCATGTGGTCCTTGCAACAGGAAGGCCCCCCTGAGTCGCCTGCGGCGCCATCCCCCTGAGGGGGACGACGCCTTCGCTGCGGGGCGGCCCTTGCTAGGCGTCTCTCGCCGGGACCGCGCCGGTTGTATCCGCTCTGCGCGGAGGTAGGCCGTGCAAGCTGCACGGTTGCCGTTTTCGCAGATTTTTATTTTTGATATTGCATTGACCCATGAAGCCAGTCCTTCTCGCCCTCATGTTCCTGTCTGAAGAGCACATCGCCCAGATGGCCCAGACCTTCGAAGTGATCTACGCCCCCGACGCGCCGCAGGCCGCCGCCGCCATTGCGCAGCACGGCAGCCGCGTGCGCGTGGTGCTGACCATTGGGGCCGTGGGCTTGAGCCCTGCGCAGATCGACGCGCTGCCCGCGCTCACGCTCATCTGCGCGCTGGGCGCTGGCTACGAGAACATCGCCGTGGACTACGCCAAGGCGCGCGGCGTGGTGGTGGCCACGGGCGCGGGCACCAATGACGACTGTGTGGCCGACCACACCTGGGGCCTGCTGATTGCGGCGCAGCGCCGCATCCTGCCGCTGGACAAGGCCACGCGGGCAGGCATCTGGCGCACGGCCTTGCCGCTGCCGCCCAACGTGTCGCACAAGCGGCTGGGCATCATCGGCCTGGGCACCATTGGCAAGAAGATCGCGCAGCGTGCGCTGGGCTTCGAGATCGAGGTGGGTTACCACAACCGCAGCGCGCGCACCGATGTGCCCTACCGCTACTTTGGTGATGTGACTGCGCTGGCTGAATGGGCGGACTTTCTCGTGGTTGCCACGCCGGGCGGCGCGGGCACCAAACACCTGGTCAACGCGGAGGTGCTGAACGCGCTGGGCCCGCGCGGCGTGGTGGTCAACATCGCACGCGGCAGCGTGATCGACACCACCGCCCTGGCTGCTGCGCTGCGCGAAGGCCGCATTGCCGCGGCAGGGCTGGATGTGTACGAGAGCGAGCCCGCGCCACCCGCCGAGCTGCTGGACCTGGACAACGTGGTGCTCACACCCCACGTAGCGGGCTGGTCGCCCGAAGCGGTGCAGGCCTCAGTGGACCGTTTCATGGAAAACGCCCGGCGCCATCTGGCGGGCCAGGCGCCGGTGTCTCCACTCTGAGATTTGGGTTAAAAATGCCTCTGGCGCTTTATGTATAAGCGCGAGTAGCTATCAAATCAGGAGTAACGGTGATGTCCCTGGATGTAGATGCCTTGCAGGCGCGGCTGCGCGCCTTTGCCGCCGAGCGGCAGTGGCAGCCGTTTCACACCCCCAAGAACCTGGCCATGGCGCTGATGGTGGAGGCGGCCGAGCTGGCCGAGATCTTTCAGTGGATGACGCCCGAGCAGTCGCTGGCGGCGCGTGATGACCCGGCGCTGAAGGAGCCCATCGGCGACGAGGTGGCCGATGTGTTGCTGTACCTGCTGCAACTGGCCGACCACGCGGGGGTGGACCTGGCCGAGGCGGTGGAGCGCAAGCTGCGCAAAAACGCGGTCAAGCACCCTGTGCCGGATGGTTTGAAGTAAAAGCGGCTGGTGGCGCCAGTGCAATATGGCTTTGTTGCTATCAACTAAATAGCAATGGGCTGGCATGGCACTGCTGCCAGCCTCTTCGCAGTGCCCCCAGCAAAAAGCCCCGCCATGGCGGGGCTTTTGCATGCACCGGGCGACTGTTACGCACCGGTGATGGGTTCATTCACTGAGTCACTTCTTGCGCGCAGCGATGGACTTCTCGGCCGAGCCCACCAGGTCGGCGCCGATCTGGCCTTTCCACTTTTCGTACACGGGGCGTGTGGCCTTCACGAAGGCATCGCGCTCGGCGGTGGAGAGTTGCGTCACGGTCACGCCGTTGGCGGCGATGTCCTTGAGCAGGGGCTTGTCGGCCTCGACCATGCCCTTGCGGGCAATGGCGATCTCTTCCTTGCCTGCGTCGATGGCGGCCTGTTTGACGATCTCGCGGTCGGCTGGGGTCCACGAAGCCCAGATGTCCTTGTTCACCACGAAGATCAGCGGGTCGTTCACGTAGCCCCACATCGTCACGTGTTTTTGCGCCACGGTGTGCAGCTTGGCGGCCATGTACACGGCAATCGGGTTCTCTTGGCCGTCCACGGCGCCGCTGGCAAAGGCGGGCTGTGCGTCGGCCCAGCTCATCTGCGTGGGGTTGGCGCCCAGCGCGGTGAAGGTGTCCAGGAACAAGGGCGAGCCCACCACACGGATCTTCAGGCCCTTGAGGTCTTCAGGGCTCTTGATGGCCTTCTTGGAGTTGGAGATTTCGCGGTAGCCGTTTTCGCCCCAAGCCAATGGCACCACACCGGCCTTGTCCAGCGTGGCGAAGATGCTCTTGCCCACATCGCCCTGCGTCACGGCGTCCACCGCTGCGTAGTCGGGGAACAGGAAGGGCAGCGAGAACAGGTTGAGCTGCTTGACCTGCGGAGACCAGTTGATGGTGGAGCCCACGGCCATGTCGATCACGCCCTGGCGCAGCGCGCTGAACTCGCGCGTCTGGTCGCCCTGGATCAGCGAGACGCCGGGGTACAGCTTGATGTTGATGCGGCCCTGGGTGCGCTCGCGCACCTTGTTGGCCCACAGCTCACCACCCTTGCCCCAGGGGAAGGCGGTGCCCAGCACCAGCGACATGCGGTACTCGCTCTTGTACGCGGTCTGTGCGATGGCGGCAGGTGCGGTGAAAGCCAGGGCGGCGGCAGCGGCCACGGCGGAAGCGAGGAAGGTGCGCAGTTTCATTGTTTCAGTCTCCTAGTTAGAAATACATCAGTAACGGAACGGGTCAATAGCCCAACTTGGCGGGCAGCCACAGGGCGAGTTGCGGGAAGGCGATCACCAGCACCATCACGAGGAACATGGCGAACAGCATCCAGCCCACCCAGCGCACGGTCGATTCCATGCGCACACCGGCAATGCGGCAAGACACCATCAGGTTCACGGCCAGCGGGGGGGTGAACTGGCCCAGGGCCACCTTCAGGGTCAGGATCACGCCGAACCAGACCGGGTCCCATTTGTAGTGCTGCATGATGGGCAAGAGCAGCGGTACGAAGATCAGGAAGATCGAGATGCCGTCGAGGAACATGCCCACCGTGATCAGCAGCACGATGAGTAGTGCCAGCACGCCGTACTCGCCCAGGCCCGAGTTCACGATGGCGTTGGCCACCGGGTCAATCACGCCCAGTGTGGACAGCGAATACGCAAAGATGCCCGCGAGCGAGACCACGATGAGGATCACCGCCGACAGCTCGCCCGATTCGCGCAGGATGGGGAACAGGTCGCGCACAGAAATCGTGCGGTGGATCACCATGCCCACGAAGAGGCCGTAGAACACCGCCACCACGGCGGCTTCCGTCGGCGTGAACCAGCCCGCGCGCATGCCGCCCAGGATCAGCACCGGTGCGGCCAGGCCCCAGGTGGCCTCGCGCAGGCTCTTCCAGAACGGGGGGCGGGGCATGGTGGCTTCAAGCGCACCCATCTTGTGCTTGCGCGCCATCCACACGGCGGGCACGATCAGCGCCACGCCCGCCAGGATGCCGGGGATCATGCCCGCCGCAAACAGCGCGGGCACCGAGGCGCCGGGCACCAGCACCGAGTAGATGATGAAGGCCACGGACGGCGGGATCAGGATGTCGGTAGCGGCCGCAGCCCCCACCACGCTGGCCGAGAATGAAGGCGGGTAGCCCGCGCGCGACATGGCCGCGATCATCACCCCGCCCACGGCGGCGGCGTTGGCCGGGCCCGAGCCCGAGATGCCACCCAGGAACATCGCCACGGCAATGGCCACCAGCGGCAGCATGCCCGGGCCACGCCCGACAATGGCCACGGCAAAGTTCACGAGGCGCAGCGCCACGCCCGAGCGGTCGAAGATGGAGCCCACCAGCACGAACATCGGGATGGCCAGCAGCGGGTATTTGCCCAGGCCGGCGTAGAAGTTCTGCGGCACGGCCAACAGGCCGAACCACTGGCTGTCGGCATTGGCCAGCGCGATGGCGGCGGCGCCTGCCAGCCCCAGCGCGGCGCCAATCGGCACGCCCACAAACATCAGGCCCAGGAAGGCCACAAACAGCAGGGTGGCGATCATGGCTGGGCGTCCTTGGGTGCTTCAGCGGTGCGGCTGCGGCGGATGAACAGGCCCACGGCGCGCGCCGTGATGAGGGCCGAGAACACGGGCAGCCAGATCGAATACCACCACTGCGGCACACCGATGCCGGGCGAGGTCTCGCCAAAGCGGTAGTCGTCCCACACCACGCGCACGCTCAGCACGGCAATCACGCCAAACAGCAGGGCCACAGTGGCCGCACCCAGCATCGACAGGCGCTTGCTGCGCAGCGCAGAGCCGCCCTCGGCAAAGTATTCGATGCGGATGTGCTGGTCACGCGCGACGGCGGCAGAGCCTGCGATGAGGGCCAGCGCGATCATCAGGAACACGGAGATTTCTTCGGTCCAGGCAAACGAGGAGTTGGTGAAGTAGCGCACCAGCACGTTGGCAAAGGTAATGAGTGCGAGGGCCGCCATGACGATGACGGTGAGCCAGTCTTCAAGGCGCAGCGAGCGAGGCTCGGCCTCGGGACTCGCAGCGCAGGGCAATGCGTCGGTCGCAGGCCCTTGGGGGGAGGAGGAGGACATGGGGCAGGGGAAGGAGGAGAACAAACACGGGGGGCATGCGGGTCGCCCTGCCCGGCAGTGTTGTGCACCAGGGGCCTCGACGCGGAGCGCTGTAAGCGCTGCTTTCTATTATGCGATGGGTTGCTATGCATGCACACCATTGGTGCGCCGCGTCAGCACTGTGTAAACCCTCATGTCGGGCGTCGGCACGGTGCAGGCGGCGCGCGGATAATGCGCCGATGGAAACCAAGTGGCTTGAAGATTTCGTCAGTCTTGCGGAAACCCGCAGCTTCAGCCGGTCAGCGCAGCTGCGGCACGTGACCCAGCCCGCGTTCTCGCGGCGCATCCAGGCGCTGGAGGCCTGGGCCGGCACCGATCTGGTGGACCGCAGCTCCTACCCCACACGCCTCACCCCCGCCGGCAAGACCCTGTACGACCAGGCCCTGGAAATGCTCCAGGCGCTGCAGAACACGCGTGCCATGCTGCGCGCGCACACCAGCGCTGGCAAGGACATGATTGAATTTGCCGTGCCCCACACGCTGGCGTTCACGTTCTTCCCGGCCTGGGTGTCCAGCCTGCACGACAAGTTCGGCCCGTTCAAAAGCCGCCTGATTGCGCTGAACGTGCACGACGCGGTGATGCGCCTGGTCGAGGGCGGGTGTGACCTGCTGATTGCCTACCACCACCCTTCGCAGCCCTTTCAGCTCGATGCCGACCGTTATGAAATGGTCAGCCTGGGGCAGGAGGTGCTGTCGCCCTACAGCAAGGCCGACGCCGAGGGCCAGCCCGTGCACCGCCTGCCTGGCCGCGCGGGGCAGCCGTTGCCCTATCTGGGCTATGCGCCCGGCGCGTACCTGGGGCGGGTGACCGAACTCATCCTCAAACAGTCGCAAACGCCCATCCACCTGGAGCGTGTGTACGAGACCGACATGGCCGAAGGTCTCAAGGCCATGGCGCTGGAGGGGCATGGTGTGGCCTTCTTGCCGCACAGCGCCGTGAAGAAGGAGCTGCGTTCGCGCCGCCTGGTCAGCGCCGCGCCCCCGGACACCGAAGGCCTGCAGATGACCATGGATGTGCGCGCCTACCGCGAAAAACCCAACGGCAAGGACACCCCCAAGGGTACGGCGCAGGCGCTGTGGACCTACCTGCAGGCCCAAGCGGCCTCATGCTAAGGGTAAATACGGACATAAACACTTTGCATAGTTGTGCGCGCAAACGGCATTGGAATTTCACCGTAACGACACGTACAGTCTGCGCCATCGCCGGATCGGTGGAACGCAGCGTGTGCCTTGGCAGGGCCCCACGGTGGCACGAAGATTGCAAACCCGGTTCATTCCTTCACAGAGGCATCGTATGAAAGTTCAGCATTGGGGATTGGCCTGGGGCCTCGCAGCACTGTGCTGTGCGGTCGGTGCGTCTGCGCAGGCCAGCGTGCTGGAGCGCGTGGCCAGCGGCGGCAAGCTGGTCATCGCCCATCGCGAATCCTCGGTGCCTTTTTCGTACATCGACAGCCAGTCGGGCAAGCCCGTAGGCTACGCGCTGGACCTGTGCCTGCGCATGGCCGAGCTGGTGCGCAAGAAGACCGGCAAGAAGGACATGGAGGTCGAGCTGGTGCCCGTCACCCCGGCCAACCGCATCACCATGATCGAGCAGGGCAAGGCCGACATGGAGTGTGGTTCCACCACCAACAACGCCGAGCGGCGCCAGAAGGTGGCCTTCACCATTCCTCATTTCATCACCGGTGCGCGTCTGCTGGTCAAGTCCTCCAGCCCCATCGACCGCGTGGAAGACCTCAACGGCAAGAAGCTGGTGTCTACCAAGGGCACCACGCCCCTGAAGGCGGCCGACCAGGCCAACCGCGAGCGCCTGATGGGCATCACCATCATCGAGGCGCCCGACCATGCCAAGGCGGTGGAGATGGTTGAAAAAGGCGAGGCCGATGCTTTTGTAATGGACGATGTGCTGCTGTATGGCCTGGCCGCCGGGCGGCCCGACCCCAAGGCGCTCAAAGTGGTGGGCCGCTTCATGACCACTGAGCCGCTGGCCATCATGCTGCCTAAAAACGACCCCGAGTTCAAAAAACTGGTGGACGAAGAAATGCGCCGCCTGATTACCAGCCGCGAGATTTACCCGATTTACGACAAGTGGTTTAACAAGCCCATCCCGCCCAATAACACCGTGCTGAACCTGCCGGTCAGTTACTTGTTGCGCGACTTCTGGAAATACCCTACCGACCAGGTTCCGTTCTGACTAATATCCCTGGTTGCGTGTTACCCCTTTTTGGAGTGCGGTTCTGACCGGTTACCCCCGGCAGGCCCCTGTCTCTAAAATTCCTCCCTTTTTTCGTTTTCAACACAAGGAGATCCCTATGAAGAAACATTTGCTCGCGGTTGCCGTGACCGCCTTGGCTGCAGGCAGCGTATTTGCCCAGGCCAATGACACTTTGGCCAAGATCAAGGCCTCCGGCAGCGTGACGCTGGGCGTGCGCGAGTCTTCGGGTCTTTCGTACACGCTGGGCAACGGCAAGTACGTGGGTTTCCACACCGAAATGGGCGAAATCGTTCTGCACGACATCCAGAAGCAACTGGGCCTGCCCAAGCTGGATATCAAGTACCAGCCCGTGACCTCGCAAAACCGCATCCCCCTGGTGACCAACGGCACCGTGGATCTGGAGTGCGGCTCCACCACCAACAACGCCGCTCGCCAAAAGGACGTGGCGTTTGCCGTGACCACCTATGTGGAAGAAGTGCGCACCGTGGTGAAGGCCAACTCGGGCATCACCTCGATCAAGGACCTGAACGGCAAGACTGTGGCCACCACCACGGGCACGACCTCGGTGCAGACCCTGCGCAAGCATGAACGTGCTGGCGGCATCGACTTCAAGGAAGTCTTTGGCAAGGACCACGCAGACAGCTTCCTGATGCTGGAAACCGGCCGCGCCGACGCCTTCGTGATGGACGGCTCCATCCTGGCGGCCAACGTCTCCAAGTCCAAGAACCCAGCCGACTACAAGATCGTGGGCGAAGTGTTGTCGGTGGAACCCATCGCCTGCATGCTGCGCAAGGATGACGCTGGTTTCAAGAAGGCTGTAGACGACAGCATCAAGCGCCAGATCGCTGACGGCTCGCTGGCCAAGCTGTACGACAAGTGGTTCATGCAACCCGTGCCACCGACCAACACCAAGATCGGCCTGCCGATGTCGGACGCCACCAAGGCAGCCTGGGCATCGCCTAACGACAAGCCCATGGAAGACTACGCCAAGAAGTAATCTTCGCTGAGCTTGTGCCCCTTCGGCCAACCGGTTTGAAGGGGCTTTTTTGTTGGGGCAGCCAAGGGTGGCGCCCAACGCACAACCAAAAATTAAAGGGGTGCTCCTATGAGTTGGGATTGGCAGGTGTTCTGCCAGGACACCATGGACCGGGATGTGGTGCAGGGCTGCTTTGGCAAGGGCGGCGATATCACGTACCTGGACTGGATGCTGTCGGCCTGGGGCTGGACGGTGTCCGTTTCGCTGCTGGCCTTGTTGCTGGCGCTTGTGTTAGGTTCATTCATCGGTACGCTGCGCACCTTGCAAGACCGCCCGATGATCGTTCGACTGGGCAATGCCTGGGTCGAGCTGTTTCGCAATATTCCGCTGCTGGTGCAAATTTTTCTGTGGTACCACGTGCTGCCGAGCCTGTTCCCTGTGCTCAGGGGCGTTCCAGGTTTTGCGCTGGTGGTGTTGGCGCTGGGCTTTTTCACCTCGGCACGTATTGCCGAGCAGGTGCGCTCGGGCATCCAGGCCCTGCCACGCGGCCAGCGGTATGCCGGTCTGGCCATGGGCTTCACCACCTTCCAGACCTACCGCTATGTGCTGCTGCCCATGGCGTTTCGCATCATCATTCCGCCGCTGACCAGCGAGACGATGAACATCTTCAAGAACTCGTCCGTGGCGTTTGCCGTGTCGGTGGCCGAACTCACCATGTTTGCGATGCAGGCGCAGGAAGAAACCTCGCGCGGCATTGAGGTCTACCTGGCAGTGACCACGCTGTACATCATCTCGGCGTTTGCGATCAACCGCATCATGGCCTTCATTGAAAAGCGTGCACGCATCCCTGGCATGGTCGTGAGTGGCGCGGCCGGAGGGGGGCATTGATATGAATCTCGATTTCTCCTTCTACAACTGGGACCTGATCTCCAACTTCGTGCTCAAGGGCCTGTACTTCAGTCTCTTGCTCACGCTGGTGGCCACCGTTGGGGGCGTGCTGTTTGGCACCGTGCTGGCGCTCATGCGCCTGTCGGGCAAGAAGTGGCTGGATGTGCCTGCCACCATCTATGTCAACGGCATGCGCTCCATTCCGCTGGTGATGGTGATCCTGTGGTTCTTCCTGCTGGTGCCTGCCATCATCGGGCGCCCCATCGGCGCGGAATTGTCGGCAGTCGTTACCTTCATCGCATTCGAGGCGGCGTACTTCAGCGAAATCATGCGCGCTGGTATCCAGTCCATCCCACGCGGCCAGGTGTATGCAGGCCAGGCGTTGGGCATGACGTATGGTCAGAACATGAAGCTGGTGGTGCTGCCCCAGGCGTTCCGCAACATGCTGCCCGTGCTGCTCACCCAGACCATCATCCTGTTCCAGGACACGTCGCTGGTTTACGCCATTGGTGCCTACGACATGCTCAAGGGCTTTGAAGTGGCGGGCAAGAACTTTGGTCGTCCGATCGAGGCGTACCTGGCCGCTGCGGTTCTGTACTTCATCATGTGCTATGCGCTGTCCTGGGTGGTCAAGCGCCTGCACCAGAAGATCGCGATCATCCGCTGATCGAGGCTGGTGCAAAAGAGATTGGATTGAGGAAAAAGAAATGATCGAACTCAAAAACGTATCCAAGTGGTATGGCCCGGTGCAGGTGCTCAACGAGTGCTCGGCCACCATCAACAAGGGTGAAGTGGTCGTGGTCTGCGGCCCCTCGGGCTCGGGCAAGTCCACGCTCATCAAGACCATCAACGCGCTCGAACCCTTCCAGAAGGGCGAGATCACGGTCGATGGCGTGAAGCTGCATGACCCCAGCACCAACCTGCCCAAGCTGCGCAGTCGCGTGGGCATGGTGTTCCAGCACTTCGAGCTGTTCCCCCACCTGTCGGTGACGGACAACCTGACCATCGCACAGATCAAGGTGCTGGGCCGCAGCACGGACGACGCCAAGAAGCGTGGCCTGAAGATGCTGGAGCGTGTGGGCCTGATCGCCCACAAGGACAAGTTCCCCGGCCAGCTCTCGGGCGGCCAGCAGCAGCGTGTGGCCATTGCGCGTGCGTTGTCGATGGACCCCATCGTGATGCTGTTCGACGAACCCACATCTGCGCTCGACCCTGAAATGGTCGGCGAAGTGCTGGACGTGATGGTGGGCCTGGCCAACGAAGGCATGACCATGATGTGCGTGACCCACGAAATGGGCTTTGCCCGCAAGGTGAGCAACCGCGTGATCTTCATGGACGTGGGCGGCAAGATCCTGGAAGACTGCTCCAAGGACGACTTCTTCAACAACCCCGACGCGCGCCAGTCCCGCACGAAGGACTTCCTCAACAAGATCCTGCAGCACTGAACGGTGCTTGCACCCCCGTGCCGCAAGGGTTTGGGGCTACAAAAAAAGCGCTCTCCGGAGCGCTTTTTTCATGGAACCACCCAAGGCTGAACGTCTGCTGCGCGCAGGCTAGCGCTTGCTCCGCCGACCGGCTGGCGAGGGGCTTTCCACGATGAGTTGTGACTCGAAATCTGTCCACAGGTCGTCGCGCCGCTTCAGTGCCTCGGACACCGCCTTGTGCCGCAGCTGGGCCACGGCCGACACCAGGGCGTTGCACAGGAAGAATGCGGCGGTGTATGAGTCGAATGGGGACGCGTTGGATGTGCGCACCTGCACGCGGTGGTGGGCCTGCGCTGCCAGTGGTGCTGCGGCACTGTCGGTGATGGCCAGCACCTGTGCGCCCGCGTCGCGAAAGCGCTGCGCCACTTTCACCGGCCCGCTGGCGTAGCGGCGAATGCTGAAGACCAGCAAGGCGTCCTCGGGCTGGATCCACAGCAGCTGGTCGGTAGCGTCCACGGCGCCAGCCCCCAGTTCGTGCACGCCGGGGCGGCACATGTTCAGGTGCAGGGCCAACCACGCGGCCACAGGGGCACTGTTGATCTGCGCCAGCACAAAGATGCGCCCCTTGCCCTGCGCGATGCGCGCCACCATGGCCTCGAACGCTGCCATGTCCAGCCCGTCGCGGGTGGCGGTGAGGTTGTGCTGGTCGTGCAGCAGCGCATCGTCCACACACTGCTGCAGGCTGCGCCGGGTGCCGATGGTGACCGGCGCGCGTTGCCCAGCCGTTTGCAGCAGGGCCGTGACCTCGGCCCGCGCCTCGCGCTGCGCCTCGGCGTAGCTGCCGTAGCCCAGCTTGGCAAACAGCCGCACCACGGTCGATGCGCTGGTGCCCGTGCGCGCTGCCAGGGCGGTGGCGGACTCCAACAGGGCATGGGGGTAGTCACGCCCCAGGGCCTCGGCCAGCGCCCGTTCGCTTGCGGTCAGGTCAGCGTCCTGGCGGGCCAGCCGTTCGGTCAGCAAGGCGCTGGACTTGTGCAATGATGATTTCATAAAATTCTCATTCGTGCAAAATACGTTGCAAAACCCGGAGTCGCATGCAACACTGCGACCCAAATTTTGCCCCCACCCGGGCATTGCCCAAGGACAAAGATGCTCAATACCCAGAACGAAAGCAAGTTGCCGGTGCATGCGCAGGTCTTAGACTGGCTGGCCAGGCAGCAGCAGGCCATGCAAGACCTGTTGCAAAAAGTGATCAATATCGAGAGCGGCAGTCGCAATGAGGCGGGCGTGACGGCCGTGGCCCATGCCCTGGCCGAACGATTGCTGGCTGTCGGTGTGCCGGTGCAGTTCGAGCCCGTGCCCGGCTATGGCGTGCTGCTGCACGCGCAGGTCAACCCGGCAGAGGGCACTGCAGCCGGTGGCGCGCCCATCATCCTCATGGGGCACATGGACACGGTGTTTCCTGAAGGCACCGTGGCCAAACGCCCCTACCGCGAAGAAGCCGGTCGCGCTTACGGCCCCGGCGTGGCCGACATGAAGTCGGGCCTGGTGCTCAACGTGTTTGTGGCCGAGGCGTTTGCGCGTTGCGGCGGGCTGAGCGCGCCGCTGCATCTGTTTTTCTCGTGCGACGAAGAGATCGGCTCACCCGCCACGCGCAACATCATCATGGACCGTGTGCGCGGTGCACGCGCGGTGTTCAATGCCGAGCCTGGCCGCGTCAGCGGCAACGTGGTGACCAGCCGCAAGGGCTCGATGGTGGTGGAGTTTGAAGTGCAAGGCGTGGCCGCCCATGCGGGCATCAACCATGCGGCGGGTGCCAGCGCCATTGAGGCCCTGGCCCGCAAGACCCTGGCGCTGCATGCACTGACCGACCCGGCCACCGGCGTAACTGCCAACGTGGGCGTGGTGCATGGCGGCATCGTGCCCAACATGGTCGCCCCACATGCCAAGGCCGAGGTAGACCTGCGCTTCACCGCCGACACCGACCCCGATGAATTGCTGGAGCGCGTGCGCACCATCGTCGAAGAAGAATCCGTGCCCCGCACGCAGGGCCGCATCACCGTGGCCCGCCGCACCATGCCCATGAAGCCAACACCCGACGACCTGCTGGCGTTGTACCAGCAAGGCGCACGGTCGCTGGGCTTTGAGGTGCAGGGCGAGTTCACCGGCGGCGCGGCCGACAGCGGCCTCACCGCATCGGTGGGCGTGCCCACGCTGTGCGCCACGGGCCCCGTGGGCGGCCACCCGCACACCGAGCGCGAGTATTGCGAGCTGGCCACCTTTGTGCCACGGGCGCAAGCCGTGGCGCTGGCCG
Source organism: Acidovorax benzenivorans (assembly GCF_028680575.1). GTDB lineage: Bacteria > Pseudomonadota > Gammaproteobacteria > Burkholderiales > Burkholderiaceae_C > Acidovorax > Acidovorax benzenivorans. The sequence continues at coordinate 404,946 of NZ_JAPCKI010000002.1, forward strand.
TGCTGGGCCTATCCTGAGCTGCAACTCCCTTTGATTCCCCATCCGTTTTTTTGAGCTTTCTGACTGCCATGAACACACCTTCCCGCCGCAGCCTCCTTTCTACCGGTCTGGGCCTTGCAGGCCTGGCCGCGCTGCCCGCCCTGGCCCAGGACAAATTCCCTTCGCGCCCGATCACGCTGGTGGTGCCGTTCCCGCCCGGCGGGTCGGTGGACATCATGGCGCGCCAGTATTCCGAGCCGCTGTCGCGCGTGCTGGGCGTGCCCATCGTGGTGGAAAACCGCGCGGGTGCCGGCGGCTCGGTGGGCGCGCAATATGTGGCGCGCGCCAAGGCCGACGGCTACACCCTGGTGGTGTCGTCGCAAAGCAGCCACCTGGCCAACCCGCTCACCCAGCCCAAGATCGGCTACGACCCCGTCAAGGACTTTGAAAACATCGCCATCCTGGGCCGCCAGCCCAACGCCCTGGTGGTGCACAGCAGCCTGCCTTTCAAGACCTTCAAGGAGTTCATCGACTACGCCAAGAAAAACCCCGGCAAGCTCAACTACGGCAGCGGTGGCGTGGGTAGCATGGGCCAGCTCAACGTGGAAATGCTCAAGGTGTCCACGGGCGTGTTCACCACGCACATTCCCTACCGTGGGGGCACGCCGCTGATCACGGGCGTGCTGGGCAATGAGGTGCAGTTCATCCTCGACAACCTGGTCATCATGCTGCCGCACATCCAGGCGGGCAAGGTGCGCGCCCTGGCCGTGGCGGCCGACCAGCGCCTGCCGCAGCTGCCCGATGTGCCCACCATGGCCGAGGTGGGCCACCCCGAGCTCAACCTCACCTCGTGGACCGGCCTGGCCGCGCCTGCGGGCACGCCTGAAGCGGTGGTGCAGACGCTGTACAAAGCCGTGCGCCAGGTCGCCACATCGCCCGCCATGGTGACGAACCTCAAGGAGCGCGGCGTGATCGTGCCCGAAGAAATGCCGCCCGCAGCGTTCGAAAAGATGATGGCCGAGCGCCTGGTGAAGTTTGGCGATGTGGTGCGCAAGGCAGGCATTACCGCCGAATAACGCGGTGTTGCTCTGAATTTTGAGTGTTTTTGGCCGCTAGCGCTTATTGAATATGCGCTAGTAGCTATCAAAACAATAGTATTGGAGCCGATGGGACAATGCTGCCCATGACAGCCGCACCCCACCCCCCCCTCTCCGCCGACGGTTCCACCCTCACCATCACCCGTCCCGACGACTGGCACCTGCACGTGCGCGACGGTGAGCCCCTGCACACCGTCGTGCCCCACACCGCCGCCCAGTTTGGCCGCGCGATCATCATGCCCAACCTGCGCCCGCCCGTGACCACGGCCGAGCAGGCCCTGGCCTACAAACAGCGCATCCTGGCCGCCGTGCCCGCAGGCGTGAGCTTTGAGCCGCTGATGACGCTGTACCTCACCGACAACCTGCCACCCGAAGAAATCGCACGGGCCAAAGCTGCAGGCGTGGTGGCCTGCAAGCTCTACCCCGCTGGCGCTACCACCAACAGCGATGCGGGCGTGACCGACCTGCGCAAGACCTACAAGACGCTCGAAGCCATGCAGAAAGCAGGCATGCTGCTCTTGGTGCATGGCGAAGTCACCAGCAGCGACATCGACCTGTTCGACCGCGAGGCCGTGTTCATCGAGCAGCAGCTCATCCCGCTGCGCCGCGACTTCCCCGAGCTGAAAATCGTCTTCGAGCACATCACCACCAAAGACGCCGCCGACTACGTGATGCAGGCCGACCGCTTCACCGCCGCCACCATCACCGCGCACCACCTGCTGTACAACCGCAACGCCATCTTTGTGGGCGGCGTGCGCCCCCACTACTACTGCCTGCCGGTGCTCAAGCGCGAAACGCACCGCGTGGCCCTGGTGCAAGCCGCCACCAGCGGCAGCAGCAAGTTCTTTTTGGGCACCGACAGCGCACCGCACCCCGCGCACCTTAAAGAGCACGCCAGCGGCTGCGCAGGCTGCTATACGGCCCACGCCGCCATCGAGATGTATGCCGAGGCGTTCGACAACGCGGGTGCGCTCGATCAGCTCGAAGGCTTTGCCAGCTTTCACGGCCCCGACTTCTACAACCTGCCGCGCAACACCTGCACCATCACCCTGCGCCGCGAGTCGTGGACACCGCCCGACAGCTTTGCGTTTGGCGAGGCCGAACTCAAGCCCCTGCGCGCCGGTGAAGCCCTGCCGTGGCGGCTGGTGTAAGCCACGCCTTCGACGCCATCGACTGGAGCGCTCCCTGGCTGGCGCCGTGGTGCGGCCTGGGCCAAACCCTGGCCCAGCAGGTGCAGGGCGATCCGTCGGTGCACCGGGCGTTGCAGACCGCAGCGCCGCAGGGTGCTCCCGTGGTCTTTGTCCCCCAGTCCGAGCTGCCCGAAGGCACCGCCTACGAGCAGTACATCTGGGACACCCGCCGTGTGCCCACGCGCGACAACCTGCACGACTTCTTCAATGGCCTGGTCTGGCTGCGGTTTCCGCACACCAAGCGGCGCCTGAACCAGCTGCAGGCCCAGGCCATCGCCGCCGATGGCGTGCAGGCCGTGCGCGGGCCGCTGCGCGATGCACTCACGGTGTTTGATGAAAACGGTGCGGTGCTGCAAGCCCCCGAGGCGTTGTGGGCGGCGCTGCGGGCGCGCGATTGGCAGGCGCTGTTTGTCGATTTGCGCCCGTTGTGGCGACAGGCCCGGCTGGTGCTGTTCGGCCACGCGCTGCTCGAAAAGCTGGTTATGCCTCGAAAACCCATGGTGGCGCATGTCTATCAAGCGCCATTGGCTATTGAATCAATAGCAATTCTGGATGCGTGGCTGGCCCAGGAGATTCAGCCGCAGCCATGGGCCACCAAGCCCTTCACCCCGCTGCCCGTGCTGGGCATCCCCGGCTGGTGGCCTGCCAACGAGGCGCCGGGCTTTTATGCCGACGCCCAGGTGTTCCGCCCGCCCCGGGCCGCTGCACCTGCGTAATTCCCGTCAAGGCTTGTGTGATAAGGCCCTGGCGCGGGTTTGCACCTACCATAGCGCGATGCAATCGCGGCCATGGGGCGGGTGCCGTTGCCACCAAGGGTGGCGGCGCTTGAAGCGCGGCCACCGACCCCCATCTGAGCCAGCAAACACTTGTTGTTGTTTACCCCACGGAGAAACCATTCCATGAAGCGGATCCTTTTGTTTGTGATGACCAACCTGGCCGTCGTTGTCGTGCTGGGGGTGGTGGCCAGCCTGCTGGGCGTCAACCGCTACCTCACGGCCAACGGGCTGAACCTGGGCGCACTGCTGGGCTTTGCGCTCATCATGGGCTTTGGCGGCGCGATCATCTCGCTGCTCATCAGCAAGCCCATGGCCAAGTGGACCTCGGGCGTGCGTGTGATCGACGGATCCGGCTCGCCCGACGAGCGCTGGATCGTCGAGACCGTGCGCAAGTTCGCCACCGAAGCCAAGATCGGCATGCCCGAAGTCGGCATTTTTGAGGGCGACCCCAATGCGTTCGCCACGGGTGCGTTCAAGAACTCCGCGCTGGTGGCCGTGTCCACCGGCCTGCTGCAGGGCATGACACGCGATGAGGTCGAGGCCGTGATCGGCCACGAGGTGGCGCACATCGCCAATGGCGACATGGTCACCATGACGCTGATCCAGGGCGTGATGAACACCTTTGTGGTGTTCCTGTCGCGCGTGATTGGCTACGCGGTCGATAGCTTCCTGCGCAAGAACGACGAGAACAGCTCGGGCCCCGGCATTGGCTACTACGTGACCACCATCGTGCTCGACATCGTGCTGGGTTTTGTGGCCGCCATGATCGTGGCCTGGTTCAGCCGCCAGCGCGAGTTCCGTGCCGACGCGGGCGCGGCGCAACTGATGGGGCGTCGCCAGCCCATGATCAACGCGCTGGCCCGCCTGGGTGGCATGCACCCCGGCGAGCTGCCCAAGAGCGTGGCCGCCATGGGCATCGCCGGTGGCATTGGCAAGCTGTTCAGCACCCACCCTCCCATCGAAGAGCGCATTGCTGCGCTGCAGAACGCGCAGCAGCAATAAAGAGCGCCGGGCACAACGCCTTTCGGGCCCCCGAGGCCGCCACAGTCTGGCACTGTGGCGGCCTTTTTCGTTCCTGCGGTGCGTGGCGTGTTGTGGTGCGGCTCAAGAGTTTGTAACCTTTTGTCGATATAACTTCGACAGCCGCACCGGCGGGTGGTGCCGCGTTGCCCCTTTCATATTCCCGAGAACCTCCCATGTCCATCTCCCAAGCACGTGTTGCTGTCCGCCTGGCTCTGGCCTTTGGTGTGGTCTGCCTCGTCATGTCCCTGTCGGCTGCGGTGGGCATCTGGCGGCTGGCCGGGCTGCAGGATATTGCGGACGACCTGGGCGGTGCGTCGTCCGAACGGGCGCTGCTGGCGCGCGAACTGCACGCCATCGTGGTGCTCAGCTCTGTGCGGGCCGAAACCCTGCTGGAGATCGACAACCCCGCCTACGCTGCGCGCATTGATGCAGACCGCAAGGTCACATCGGCCCGGTCTTCCGAAGTGCGCAAGCGCCTGGACGAGCTGGCGGCAGACCCCGAATCCCAGGCCTTGTTTGATGCCATCGACAAGGCAGGCAACGGTTTCCGCACCGTGCGGGACGACCTCGTCAAGCGCCGCAAGGCGGGCGAGGCCTTGCCGCCAGCCGCCATTGCCAACCAGCTGCGGCCAGCGGCCGATGCCTATGCTGCGGCGGTGAACAAGTTGGCCGAGTACCAGCGCCAGCGCGTGGCCGAGGCCCGCGAGGCTGCGGCCCGCAGCGAAAGCCAGGGCATCACGCTGCTGGCTGCGGGCTCGTTGGTGGGGTTGCTGCTGAGCCTGGCCTGCGCCTGGCTGCTGTCGCGCTCCATCCTGCGGCCGCTGGCCCATGCCTCCGAAGTGACCGACCGCATTGCCGAAGGCGACCTCACATCGGCGGTGCCCGCGCCGCAGGCAGGCAGCCGCGACGAGTTGCAGGCCCTGCTAGCGCGCCTCTCTGGCATGCAGGCACGGCTGGCCGAGCTGGTGGTGGGCATGCGCCAGGCCAGCACATCGGTGGCCGGTGCCAGCAGCGAAATTGCAGCGGGCAATAGCGACCTGTCGGCCCGCACCGAGCAGACCGCCTCCAACCTCGAAGAGATCGCCGCCAGCATGGAGGAGCTGCTGGCCACCGTGCGCCACAGTGCCGACGCCGCTGCGCAGGCCAGCACCCTGGCCACCGGTGCCAGTGGCGTCGCCCAGCGCGGGCGTGAGGCTGTGGACCGCGTGGTGGGCACCATGGACGGCATCGCGCTGTCGTCGCGCCGCATTGCCGACATCACCAGCGTGATCGATGGCATTGCCTTCCAGACCAACATCCTGGCGCTGAACGCCGCCGTGGAAGCGGCCCGCGCGGGTGAGCAGGGCCGGGGCTTTGCCGTGGTGGCGAGTGAGGTGCGCAGTCTGGCGCAGCGCTCGGCCACGGCGGCCAAGGAGATCGGGGGGCTCATCAGCGAAAGCGTGCGGCAGGTGGACGAAGGCACCCAACTGGTCCATGCCGCGGGCGACACCATGGGTGAGATCGTCCAGTCCGTGCAGCAGGTGGCCACCATCATTGGCGAGATCAGCACCGCCGCGCGCGAGCAAACCACTGGCCTGAGCCAGGTGAGTGAGGCCGTCTCGCAGCTCGACCAGATGACGCAGCAGAACGCCGCGCTGGTGGAAGAGTCGTCCGCCGCCGCGCAGGGCCTTCGGGTGCAGGCGCAGCAACTGGCCGAGCTGGTGGAGGCGTTCCGCCTGCCTTCGGGCAACGCGCTGCCCTAGGCGGGAGTACGCCGGGCTTTCACGTCAGATCCACCCGCCAGCGCCGCCGTGGCGCACGCAGTGCATGGCGCTTGCGGTACTCGGCCGGTGCCATGCCTGTGTAGCGCACAAAGATGCGGCGGAACGCGGCGGGGTCGGCATAGCCGCAGGCCGCCGCAATGCTGGGCACGCTCTCCAGCGTCACCTCCAGCATGACCTTGGCGCGTGCGCAGCGCAGGCTGTGCAAGTGGTCCAGCGGCGACTGCGACAGCTCCTGCTGAAAGTGCCGCAGCAAGGTGCGCGGGCTCACCGCGGCAGCCTCGGCCAGCCGGGCCAGCGAGTAGGGCTCGTCCAGATGGGTCTCCATCCAGGCCATGGCGCGGGCCAGAGTGCTGTCGCGTGTGGCCGGGATGTGCTGTTGCGCGTTGGCCTGCAGCGCAGCCCGGGCGCGTTCATGGTCGGGCCGCAGTACGCTGGCACAGGTCTGGGCCAGCGCGTCGCCCAGCGCTTGGCGCACCAGGGCAATGGCCATTTCACCCAGGCTGTGTGGCAGCGCACAGCTGAGCCAGGGGCCGTCATCCGTCAGGTCGTGGCCTGCGTCGAGGCCGATGTCGGGAAAGTCGCGCTCAAACCCCGCCAGGTAGAACCATGGCAGGCAGCAGCGGCGGCCCTGCAGGCGCCCGCTCTGCGCCGCTAGCCAGGCACCGTTGCCGACGGTGAGCACCTTTTGCCCCGCATCGAGCGCGATGCCGATCTGGCGCGAGAGGGCATGGTGGCGCGCCGCCACGCTGCGGATGGCGGGGATATCGGCGGCGTGGAACGAGGGGATGAACCAGGCAAACGCCGGGCCCTCGGCGGGTGCCGCCGTGGGCTGGGTGTAGGCTGCCAGCGGCCCCGGCTGGTGCGCCACCGGCTGGCCGTGGGCGTCCAGCAGCCGCCAGGTGAAACGGGGTGAGCCAGCACCTCCCCGCAGACCAGCCAGCAGGTTGGCGCTGCGCAGGAAGTCGATGAATTGCAGTGCGTTGCCCACCGCTGATTCGGGCAGCAGCGGGATGTCGATGCGAAAAACCGGCGCCGTCGCAGACGAGACAGAAGAACGGGGCATGGCGATATTGGCTCTGTGGATGGCCATTTTCGCTTGTCTGCAGCGTGGGGTGGGCTCTTAGCATGAACGTGCGTTTTTGTTGTCCCGTTCTTTTTTGTTGTCACTCCCCGCACGGATCTGCCTCATGCACAAACCCCTCTCTGCCATTTCGCTGGCCACCGGCCTGCTCATCAGTGGGCTGACGTTTGCATCGTCCGCCCAGGCCCAGGCGCTGGATGCCACCGGCCTGCAGGTCATCGACGCCGCCGTGAGCGCCGTGGCGCCCAAGATGATCAACTGGCGCCGCGACATCCATGCCCACCCCGAACTCTCGGGCCAGGAAGTGCGCACGGCCAAGCTCGTGGCCGAGCACTTGAAGAAGCTGGGCATGGAGGTGCAGACCGGCGTGGGCGGCACCGGCGTGGTGGGCACGCTCAAGGGTGGCCTGCCCGGCAAGGTGGTGGCCCTGCGCGCTGACATGGATGCCCTGCCCGTGCCCGAGAACACCGGCCTGCCGTTTGCGAGCAAGGCCAAGGCCAACTACCTGGGCAAGGAAGTGCCCGTGATGCACGCCTGCGGCCATGACGCCCACACCGCCATGCTGATGGGCGCGGCCGAGGTGCTGGCGGGCATGAAGGCACAGCTGCCGGGCACGATCAAGTTCATCTTCCAGCCCGCCGAAGAGGGCGCGCCCGTGGAGCCCGACGCCAACGGCAAGGTGCCCAGCTTCGGCGCCAAGGCCATGATCGAAGCCGGTGCGCTCAAGGACGTGCAGGCCATCTACGGCCTGCACATCACCTCCAACCTGCCCGGTGGCGTGGTGGGCTACCGCAGCGGCCCGCTGATGGCCGGGTCCGACAACATCACCATCCATGTGGAAGGGCGCGGCGGCCATGGCTCGTCGCCCTGGGCCACCATCGACCCCATCGTGGCCGCCAGCCAGGTGGTGATGGGCCTGCAGACCGTGGTGAGCCGCCAGCTCAACATCAGCCAGGAACCGGCGGTGGTCACCATCGGCCAGATCCAGGGCGGCACGCGCTACAACATCATCCCCGACAAGGTAGAGATGATGGGCACGCTGCGCACCTTTGACGAAGACATGCGCCAGGAAGCGCTCAAACGCATCACCACCACGGCCGAGTCGATTGCCGCTGCCAGCGGCGCCAAGGCCAGCGTGCGTTTTGGCCCTGTGGCCTACCCTGTGACCACCAACCCCGCGCAGCTCACGCAGGCCTCGCTGCCCGCGCTGAACCTGGCCATGGGCGGCAAGACCATGGTGATCCCCAAGGTGGCTGGGTCAGAGGACTTCTCGGAGTTCCAGAAGGTCGTGCCGGGCTTCTTCTACTTCCTGGGTGCGCCACCTAAGGGCAAGGAGTTTGCCAAGGCCCCGCCCAACCATTCCGCGCTGTTCGATATCGACGAAGACCAGTTGCCTGTGGGTGCCCGCTCGCTGGCGGCGCTGGCCGTGGACTTTTTGCAGCGCAAGTAAGCGATGCCACTGGCCTGCGCCGCCAGGAGGCAGGTCAGCCCGCTACGCCCAGCAGGCTCCGGGCGACGGCCTCACCCACCTTGATGCCGTCCACGCCCGCCGACAGAATGCCGCCCGCATAACTTGCACCTTCGCCCGCCGGGTACAGGCCTGGCGTGTTCAGGCTTTGCAGGTCGTCGCCGCGCCCGATCTTGAGCGGCGACGACGTGCGCGTCTCTACGCCCGTCAGCACCGCGTCGTGCATGTCAAAGCCCTTGATCTTGCGGCCAAACGCGGGCAGGGCTTCGCGCAGGGCCTCGATGGCGTAGTCGGGCAAGGCGGCGTGCAGGTCGCCCAGGGCCACGCCGGGTTTGTACGAGGGCTCCACGCTGCCCAGTTGGGTAGAAGGCTTGCCCGCAATGAACTCGCCCACCAACTGGCCCGGCGCACTGTAGTCACGGCCGCCCAGCACAAAGGCGTTGGATTCAAGCTGGCGCTGCAGCACGCTGCCAGACAGGGGGTGGAACTGCCCGGCGGGCAGGGCTTCCACGCCGTAGGTTTTACCGAGGTGGGTTTCAAACGCCTGCGCGTCCTGCGGATAGTCGCGCGGGTCGATGCCCACCACCATGCCCGCGTTGGCGTTGCGCTCGTTGCGCGAATACTGGCTCATGCCGTTGGTCACCACACGGTTCGGTTCGCTGGTGGCGGCCACCACGGTGCCGCCGGGGCACATGCAGAAGCTGTACACCGCACGCCCATTGGCGGCGTGGTGCACCAGCTTGTAGTCGGCCGCGCCCAGCAGCGGGTGGCCCGCGTGGCGGCCCCAGCGGGCGCGGTCGATCACGCTCTGCGGGTGTTCGACGCGAAAGCCGATGGAAAACGGCTTGGCCTCCATGGCCACGCCGCGCTCGTACAGCATGGCGAAGGTGTCGCGCGAGCTGTGGCCCAGCGCCATCACCACGTGGTCGGCACGCAGCTCGGTGGTCTCGCCCGTGGCCTGGTTCAGCACCTTCAGGCCGCGCAGGTGGCGCGCATCGCCGGTGCCTTCGATGACCACGTCGGTCACGCGCTGCTCAAAGCGGATCTCGCCGCCCAGCGCAATGATCTGCTCGCGCAGGTTTTCCACCACCTTCACCAGCTTGAAGGTGCCGATGTGCGGGTGGGCGACGTAGAGGATTTCTTCTGGGGCCCCCGCCTTGACGAACTCGTTCATCACCTTGCGGCCCAGGTGGCGCGGGTCCTTGATCTGGCTGTAGAGCTTGCCGTCGCTGAAGGTGCCAGCGCCGCCTTCGCCAAACTGCACGTTGCTCTCGGCATGCAGCTCGCGCTTGCGCCACAGGCCCCAGGTGTCCTTGGTGCGCTCGCGCACGGTCTTGCCGCGCTCCAGCACGATGGGCTTGAAGCCCATTTGCGCCAGCACCAGTGCCGCAAAAATACCGCAGGGGCCAAAGCCCACCACCACGGGGCGCAGGGGCAGGTCGGCGGGCGCCTGGCCCACGGCGTGCCAGGCCATGTCGGGCGTGGGCTGGATGTGTGGGTTGCCAGCAAACTGGGCCAGCAGCGCGGCTTCGCGTGCAGGCTGGGCCAGGGTGATGTCCACGATGTACACCGCCAGCAGGTCCACCTTGCGCGCATCAAAGCTGCGTTTGAAGACATGCAGATGGGCGATATCGGCATCGGCGATACCCAGGATCTTGGCGGCGGCGGCGCGCAGGGGCGTCTCGGGGGCTTCGGCCACGGTGAAGGGCAGCCGGATTTCGGAGAGTCGGATCATGGTCTTGCGGGCCCGTGTCGATCGGGCGGCTTGCAAAGTCGTGGGGCCGTGATTTTACCGGCGCGCACCGCGCAGAGCCTGTCCAAAGAAAAGGCCCGCCATGTGGCGGGCCTGGTTGCAGCGCAGTCGTTGTCTATAGTGCTATTTATTTAATAGCTATTGGCGCTTATCTATCAAGCGCTAGGGGCCAATTTGGCTCATATCCCCATCTCAGGCGGGCAAGAAACCTTCGACCGACAGATAGCGCTCGCCCGTGTCGTAGTTGAAGCCCAGCACCTTGGCACCTGCGGGCAGCTCGGGCAGCTTCTGGGCAATGGCCGCCAGCGTGGCGCCCGACGAAATACCCACCAAAATGCCCTCTTCGCGCGCGCAGCGGCGTGCGTATTCGCGGGCCGGTTCGGCGTCGACCTGGATCACGCCGTCGAGCACGCTGGTGTCCAGGTTCTTGGGGATGAAGCCCGCGCCGATGCCCTGGATGGGGTGAGGCGACGGTGCGCCGCCCGAGATCACGGGCGAGGCCGTGGGCTCCACCGCAAACACCTTGAGCTGCGGGAATTTGGCTTTGAGCACGCGTGCCGTGCCCGTGAGGTGGCCCCCAGTGCCCACGCCGGTGATGACGGCGTCCAGCCCGTCAGGGAAGTCGGCCAGGATTTCTTGCGCGGTGGTGCGCACATGGATGTCGATGTTGGCCGGGTTTTCGAACTGCTGCGGAATCCACGCGCCCGGCGTCTGCGCCTGCAGCTCCTGCGCGCGGGCGATGGCGCCCTTCATGCCCTTCTCACGCGGCGTCAGGTCAAACTGCGCGCCGTAGGCCAGCATCAGGCGGCGGCGCTCGATGCTCATGCTGTCGGGCATCACGAGGATGAGCTTGTAGCCCTTGACGGCCGCCACCAGTGCCAGGCCGATGCCGGTGTTGCCCGAGGTGGGCTCGATGATGGTGCCGCCGGGCTTGAGCGCGCCGGACTTCTCGGCGTCTTCCACCATGGCCAGCGCAATGCGGTCCTTGATGGAGCCGCCGGGGTTGCTGCGCTCCGACTTCACCCACACGTTGGCCGACGGGCCGAACAGGCGGTTGATACGCACGTGGGGCGTGTTGCCGATGGTTTGCAGAATGTTGTCAACTTTCATGGCGTCTCCTGTGAGGTGTCGGTTGGGTCAAAGGGGAGGGTGTGGTGCGCATTCTGAACCAGTTGTTCTACTGCCCTGGCCATATGGATATAGCCAGGGTATGGGCCCACGCCGCCGCCCACCCGTTCAGGGCGCGGGCGATATCTCTACGTGCATCGCACCCTCTGCTGGCGTGATCTGCACCCGCACTGGCAGGCCCTGCGCGATGGTCTGCGCATTGGTGGCCGTGTGCTGCGTCACCTCGGTGCAGGTGTAGCCTGCAGCCCGCCCGCTGCGCCACACGGCCAGGGCCAGCGGCAGCATCCACTGGTCGGCCAGGTGGGGCCCTAGGGCCCCGCTGCTGCGCTGATAGGCGCGCACCTCGTCCACCAGCCGCTTGGCGACCTGCTCGGCCGACAGGCTGCGCTCGCCCAGCTGGCAGAACACTTCGGTGATGTGCGCGTATTCCAGCGTGGCGATCAGTGCATTGCCGGGGCCTTCGTTCTGCCGCGTGGCCGGCTGGCGCAGCTGGTCCGCTTCAAAAGTCCAGCCCATCCGCTGGCCCAGGGTCTCCAACTCCCGGTAGGGAATGTTGCGTGCCAGGCCGGGCGCCAGCGCGTCGGCCCAGCCGTTCATCAGCGGGCCGCGCTCCAGAACATTCACGGGTGTCAACGGCAGCGCTGCGGGCGTGATGTGCGCCAGCACCTCGCCACCCCCGGCCGGGTAAAAGCCGCGCCGCTGCAGTTGCAGATCCAGCCCCACACCCAGCCGCCGCACCAGCGGCGCAAAGGCCCGCTCCAGAAAATCAAACGGCGGCGCCATGGGGTTGTGCGTGCCGCCCGACAGCTGCACGCGGCTCTCACCGTCGGCCAGCATCAGCGCGGGCAGCACGGTCTGCAGCACCAGCAGGCAACTGCCCGCCGTGGCGATCTGAAAGCGGTAGTCGCCCGCACGCACCGCGCCGGGCGTGAGCTGCAGCGTTTGCGACCCCAGCTCGGCCCCGTCGGCCTGCCCGCCACACACAGCCACCGCCGCCTGCACGCAAGCCAGGTGCTGGCGCATCAGCCCCGGCTTGGGCCGCCCCGCACGGATGCGCGTGATGTGCAGCGGCCGACCGGTGGCCATGGAAAGGGCCAGGCCGGTGCGCAGGATCTGGCCGCCGCCTTCGCCGGTGGAGCCGTCGAGAGTGAGGGGCGTCGAGGTGTTTTCTTTCATATTTTTTTATGCATAGAAATAGACTGACTCACCCAATGGATAGGCGCAAACAGCTATCAAATCCGTAGTTTCAAAGGGTGTTACCCCTTCACACACACCACCTGCTTGAGCGTGTAAACCACCTCCACCAGGTCCTGCTGCGCCGCCATCACCGCGTCGATGTTCTTGTACGCCATCGGGATTTCGTCGATCACGTCCGCGTCCTTGCGGCATTCCACGCCTTCGGTTGCCTTGATCTGGTCCTCGACGGTGTACATCTTCTTGGCCTTGGTGCGGCTCATCGTTCGGCCCGCGCCGTGGCTGCAGCTGTTGAAGCTCTCGGGGTGGCCTTTTCCGCGCACGATGAAGCTCTTGGCACCCATGCTCCCCGGGATGATTCCCAGCTTGCCTTGCTCAGCACTCACCGCGCCTTTGCGGGTCACGAACACGTCCTGCCCGAAGTGCGTTTCGCGCTGCACGTAGTTGTGGTGGCAGTTCACGGCTTCCACGTGCGTCTCGAACGGCTTGGTGATCACCTGTCGCAGCGCGGCGATCACCCGGCCCATCATCACTTCGCGGTTGGCGGCGGCGTACTTCTGGGCCCACCCCACGGCCTTCACGTAGTCTCCGAAATACTGTGCGCCTTCCTCGAAGTACGCCAGGTCTTTATCAGGCAGGTTGCGCTGGTTCATCTCGGCGTCCTTCTTGGCCAGCTCGATGAAGTGGGTGCCGATGGCGTTTCCCACCCCGCGCGATCCGGAATGCAGCATCACCCACACGGCCTGGTGTTCGTCCAGGCAGATTTCGATGAAGTGGTTACCCGTCCCCAGCGTTCCCAGGTGCTTGTAGTTGTTGGTCTTCTCGATGCGCGGGTGCGTCTCGCAGATTTCCTTGAACTCATCCACCAGCCCCGCCCAGGCGCGGTCGGTTTCCACTGGCGGCGTATCCCAGCTTCCCTTGTCGCGGCCAAAGCGCTTGGGGGTCATCCCCACGGGCACCGCGCGCTCGATGGCGGCGCGCACGCCAGACAGGTTGTCGGGCAGATCGCTCGCGGTGAGCGTGGTTTTGCACGCCATCATTCCGCAACCCAGGTCCACCCCCACAGCAGCGGGGATGATGGCCTTGAGGGTGGGCACCACGGAACCGATGGTGGCGCCGATTCCCAGGTGCACGTCGGGCATCACCGCCACGTGCTTGAACACGATGGGCAGGCGCGCAATGTTGCGCAGCTGGTTGCGGGCTTCTTCTTCCACGGGCACGCCGTTGGTCCACATCTTCACGGGCACGCCGTTGGGTACTTCATATTGTTCGTAGTTGTTCATGTTTTTTTCCTGTTCTGTCGTTCATCTTCAGCTGGCGACGGCATCAAAGACGGTTGTGATGCGTTCGGTCAGCGGGTAGTGGGTCTTGCCACATTTGCTGCATGCTGGACGCCCATCGCTGGGTGGCCCCTTCTCGATCAGCTTCAGTAGCTTGTGAGCCCAGGCGGCTTTCGTGCCCGGGTCGTTCAGCCAGGCCTGCATGGCAGCTTGAAACGGTGCCTCTGCAAAGGCATTGGTGATCGTTCCTCCGTCCATCCAGTATTCCCAGTAGTACGAATCTACAAAGTTCAACGTTGCGGCTTCGCGGTCGTCTGCCAACCAGTCGTCCAGCAAAGGCTGTATGGGTACTCCGGCGTAGTCCCACATCAGCAGGATGCTGAATGCGTGCTCTGCTTGGAAAAGGCCCTTTTGGTCTGGCTCCCATTGCGCAAGCCCCTGGGCAAAGAAAGCCCGTGCATAACTCAGCAGTGCATCCCTCTCATCAGATGAGTAGGCGTCGGCCTTGCAACGCCCCATTCGGTCTAGATAGATCTCGGTGGAGTGGTGCAATCGGGCGCCTTGCGCTAGCAATTCCAGCATGCGGGGCAGGTAGTACTTGATCTCGTCAGCGGGCTGCACTTCGCTCTTGGCAGAGTCGTTGTATTGATAGAAGTGCTCCTGCGTCAACTGGCGCAGAGGCAGGCGGTGCATTTCGCGCTCCACTTCTGCATCCATGCAGCAGCCGGTGCACACGTCCAGCAGACCTTCGGGCGCACGATAGTGTGCGAAGGCTAGGTAGACCGCTTCCACCGCTGCGTCTAAAGGTGTCTGTTGCTTTTTCATTCTTCGTCCCTCGTTTCTTCTTCAACGCATCTTCACCAAGCCATTGAGCACTTGGTCTAGTCCACCAAACACCGAGATCTTGTCGATGCGCTCGGCCACGCGTTCCAGCGTCTCCAGCTCCTTCATGCGCAGGGCGACGGGGTTGTCCTCCATCACCTTGGCGGTGTTGAGCAGCGAGCGCGTGGCCGCCGTTTCCTCGCGGCGGCGGATCACGTTGGCCTCGGCCTGCTTCTGCGCCTGCACCACCTGGGTCAGGATGGTTTTCATCTCGCCGGGCAGCACGATGTCCTTCACGCCCACGCTTTCCAGCTGCATGCCGTAGGGCAACAGCTTGGCGGCCATGTGTGCGGTCACCACCTCGTCGATCACCGTCTTGTTCTCCAGCAGCTCATCGAGCGTGCGGGTGCCCACGGCGGCGCGCAGCGCAAACTGCAGCTCGCGGTACAGGTAGTCGGCAGGCTTTTGCAGCTGGGCAAAGGCGCGCAGCACATCGGTGTAGCGGTAGGTGGCGCTCAGATTCAGGCGCAGGCTCACCTTGTCGCGGGTCATGATGTCCTGGCCCGACACCTCCACGGCTTGCAGGCGCAGGTCCACCAGCTCCACGGCCACGGTGCGGCCGTACTTCCAGAAGGCGTAGGTGCCAGCGGCCAGCAGGCGCTCCACCTTGCCGTCCACCGTCAGCAGGCCGCACTGGCCCTCGGGCACCTGCACCTGTAGCACACCGGCCAATCCGGTCACGCTGCGCTGGCGCAGCTGGGTTTGCGTCAATCGCGCCACCAGTGCAGCGGGCAGTTCAGGGCCTGCTTGCAGGTCCACCACTTGCACGCTCACATCCACCAAGCCTTTCCAATAAAGGCGGCGGGTGCCAGGGGGCAGGATTTCGACCAGTACGCCATTTTCACTGCGCAGGCCCACGTCGGTTTCCGACAGGCACACCTGCACAAACTCGGCTGCCACCACGGCGGGCTCCTGCGCCATCAGGTACTCGGCCAGGCCGTGGGTGAAGGCGGGTTGTTCGAGGGCGAAGGTCTCCACGCGCAGCTCGTCGGTGCCCGCAAAAAACCGATAGGTGCCGCTGCGCAGCACGCGATCAAAGCTGCCATTGCGCAGCAGCAGGGCGCGTTCGTTTTTCTTCACGGTGGTGCGTTGGAACAACTTCAGCATCTTTTTTTCCTCTTTCTTCTTCGTTGTCGTCACTCGTCACATATCGGGTTGCCGTTACAGCGATGGCGGGGTGCCAGGGGGCGCAGCCTGGGCCGTGCAGTGCGCCGTGGTTACTGCCACATCCCCAGCGGGAAGGGCGGCAGTACGGCTGGCTGCGGGCGCGGGCTGTGCCGGGTGCTGGCACAAACCGCCACCGGCTGACGGGGTGAAGCCCTTGCGGTTGCAGCGCAACCTGGGGGCCTCTCCCCGCGTTCGGCGGGTGGTCTTTCGACCGGTACTTCCAATCAAGGTCTTGCGACCGTGGGCAGGAATCGAACCTGCGACAACCGCCTTTCGGCGGGGCTCTACCAGACTGAGCTACCAGTGGTGGCACGCCCGGAGTCGAACCAGACACTTCCTTTCAGAGTGGTCACCACGACCGTGCCGCTACCCAGCGTTGGCGATGTGCGGCATGCAGGACATCGACAGAACCCGAAGGCCCCGGACGCCCGGCACCGGTGGGGCGAACTGTTGTCCTAACCCCGACCTGTAAGCGGTCACCGCTTGCGCTGGATGCTCTATCTATTGCCAGATGCATGCCAGGTGGCTGGTGTGATGGTGCAGAACTTCTAACGTATTGATTTGATTGGATAAAGTTTTCTCTCTGTTTGAATCATTCAACTGCCGTATGAATAATTACTAGAATGAAAACTAGCTAATTAGATTAATAGCCATGCGCAAAAACAAGGTAGTGATCGGCTTTCTGGGTACGCAACTCGACTCTGGCCGGGGCGCGGGCCGGTGGGAGAAGTGGCGCCCTACGGTGTCGCTGGTGCAGCACGAAGACGTGGTGATCGGGCGGCTGGAGCTGCTCTACACGCCCGCGCACAAAGACCTGGCGCAATGGGTCAAGGCCGACATGGCGCAGGCCTCGCCCGAGACCACGGTGAATCTGGTGCCCATGCCCATGGCCGACCCGTGGGACTTTGGCGAGGTGTATGCCCAGTTGTTTGACTGGCTGCAGACCTACCGCTTTGATACCGAGCGCGAGGAGTACTGGACGCACATCACCACGGGCACGCACGTGGCGCAGATCTGCCTGTTTTTGCTGGTGGAGTCGCGGCGGATTCCGGGTGTGCTGGTGCAGACCTCGCCCCCGAAGCGCCAGCGCGTCGGTGACCCGGGCAGCTATGCGTTGATCGACCTGGACCTGTCACGCTATGACGTGATTGCGCAGCGTTTTGGCGCAGAGCAGCGCGATGCGGTCGATTTCCTCAAGAGTGGCATTGCCACGCGCAACGCGCGCTTCAATGCGCTGATCGACGAGGTGGAGCGTGTGGCAGTGCGCTCGCGCGCGCCCATCCTGTTCACCGGGCCCACGGGCGCGGGCAAGTCGCACCTGGCGCGGCGCATGTTTGAGCTGAAGAAAGCCCGCCACCAGGTGCAGGGCGCATTTGTGGAAGTGAACTGCGCCACACTGCGCGGCGACGGGGCTGCATCGACCCTGTTTGGTCACAAAAAAGGCGCGTTCACCGGCGCGGTGGCCGACCGTGCGGGCCTGCTGCGCACGGCGCACAAGGGCGTGTTGTTCCTCGACGAGATTGGTGAGCTGGGCCCGGACGAGCAGGCCATGCTGCTCAAGGCCGTTGAGGAAAAACGCTTCTACCCCCTGGGCAGCGACCGCGAAGTGGAGAGCGACTTCCAGTTGGTGGCTGGCACCAACCGTGACCTGCGCACCGAGGTGGCGGCAGGGCGCTTTCGTGAGGACCTGTTTGCACGCATCAACCTCTGGAGCTATGTGCTGCCCGGCCTGGCCCAGCGGCCCGAGGACATCGAGCCCAATGTGGACCATCTGCTGCAGCGTGCGGGCACGGAACTGGGACGCAGCGTGCGCTTTTCCAACGAAGCACGCGCCGCCTACCTGCGCTATGCCCAGTCGCCTGAAGCGTTGTGGACCGGCAACTTTCGTGACCTGTCGGCCAGCGTCACGCGCCTGGCCACGCTGGCCGACAGCGGTCGCATCGGCCTGCCCCTGGTCGAGGCCGAGATCGCCCGCCTGCGCTGGCTGTGGCAGCCCGCCAGCGATGCGCGCAACGGGCTGGCATCTGCAACAGGAGCGCTGGGACGCGACGAACTCGCGGCCCTGCTGGGCGACGGGGCGGTGGAATCCATGGACCTCTTCGACCAGCTGCAACTGGCGGCGGTGCTGCAGGTCTGCCGCCAGTCGCGCACTTTGTCGGACGCGGGGCGCCTGCTGTTCCAGGCCTCGCGCACGCAGCGCACGGTGGTAAATGACGCGGACCGGCTGCGCAAGTATCTTGTGCGCTTTGGTCTGGACTGGGATCGCGTCGCGGCCGCTGGGCGATAATCCCACCCGTGAAGCACGCCAGACCGCCGCTGGTGCAATCTGGGAAACCAGGCACTGGAGGAACGTCCGGACTGCACAGGACAGCGTAGCAGCTAACGGCTGCCCACCGTGAGGTGAGGATCAGAGCAACAGAGACGAGTCCAGGGGGAGTGCCGCAAGGCAAACCACCGGGGGTGAAACGGGCAATCTCTACGCGCAGCAATACCAAGTAGGCCAGCGTTGATGTGGTTCCGCAGAGCTGGCGGGTAGGTAGCACCGAGCCGTGGTGGCGACACCCGGCCCAGATTAATGGCGGTCACACTGCGGGCAACCGTGGTGCACAGAATCCGGCTTATCGGCGCGCTTCACACTTTATTTTTACCCCGACTCGCCAAGGGTCGTGTTGTGAGCACGCCGCCCCTGTGGCGCGGCTGTGTTCATTTTTTTGCGCAATGGGGTGCTTGCCCCCGCTCCAGCTCTGTTGCACGCTCTACCGTGTCGGGGTGGCTGCTCAGCAGCGACCAGACAGGGTGTGAGCCGATCTCCTGAGCCACCTTGCGCTGGCGTGCTGCATCGGGTGTGCTGGCCCCGGAGGAGGGCGCCGATGCCGCGGCGGTCGTACCCTTGCCCTGGTCCTTTTTCTGGGTCTCTTCGTTGTCCTCATCGCGCGCAATCGCCAGCAGCAGCTGGCCCATGGGCGCTGTGGGCAGTGCGGCGTGGCGCATGACGGCGATGGCATAGCAGTCGGCCTCGCGCTCATGGCTGCGGCTGTAGGCAAGGCCGGTCAGCAAGGATGCACCTGTAGAAACGATGCCGGACACATCGCCCAGCGCCAGCCCCAGGCCCATGTTGAGCACGCCCTGCTGCACCACCATGCGTGTGGTGTGGCGCTGCACCACGTGGCCGACCTCGTGGGCCAGCACGCCCACCAAGGCGTTGTCGTCCAGGCCCTTGTCGGCTGCTGCCTTCACGATGCCGTCGGTCATCACGATCTTGCCGCCGGGCAGCGCAAAGGCATTGGCGCCCATGCCGGATCGGAACTCCAGCGACAAAGGCGGCCGGTAGCCGGAGTAACGTTGCAGGCCAGGGGGCGTTTGCTGCACCAGGGCATCAAAACGCGCCTTGAGCTGGTCTTGTCGCTCCTTGGGCAGCTTGCTGGGCTTCAGGGTGCCGTTGTCCATCTGCTGGAGCACGTTCTCGGCCACGCTGGTCTCCCAGCTGATGGGCACAAACCGCGTGAGCTGCGTGGCCGCCCAGGGTGTGCCGTAGCGGTAGAACAGCGTGAGGCCAATGACGGCGGCGGCCGTCACGCCCAGCAGCACGGGCCAGCGGGTCTGCATGCGTTGTGCGATGCCGGGGCGCTCGCCTGCAGCAGCCAGGGCGGCGCGCCATTCGGCCACGGCGTCGATCTCCACGCTGCCGTGGTCGCGCAGATCGACGACCACCCGGGGTTGCGGCTTGCGCTCGTTCCAGGCCTCGGGCCAGCCCACCTGTTTCCAGGCAAAGACCACAGGCTCGGCCCCGGGCTGCGAGAGCGGGTGCAGCACCAAGGAGGGGCCTTGCGGCGTGGGCCGCAGGCTCACCACCACGGGCCGGGCCTTGCTGCTCTGGCCATCGAACCAGCGCCCAGGGACGAGGGCTGGGTGCGCAGACGCCGACATGTTCAACCGATGAGGTCGAGGCCAGCCGCATCCGCCAGCGCATCGCCCAGGCCCCCCTGCTGCTGGCGCACCATGGCACCGGTCACCTGTTCCACGCCGCCCTTGACGTGCAGGGTGACGGATTCGACCTTCATGCGGTATTCGCTGACCCGTGCAAACGGGCGGTACAGTCCCAGCGTCAGCAGGGTAAGCAGCATGTTCTTGATGCGCAGCCACACGTAGCGGCCGCTGGGCAGGTGGCACTTGAAGCGGGCCACGTGGCTCACGCCGATGTTGTTCCACATCAGCTGGAACATGCGCGCCTCGCGGTACGCGCGGGCGGGTGCCGAGGCCAGGATCAGCATGAAGATGCCCGCGATGACGGACACGATGATCACCACAAACATCCACAGGCCCAGGCGGTTGCTCTGGCTGGCCACCAGGGCGATGGAGCTGCCCGCCAGGATGCCGATCAGCGCCGAGAACCCGACCACGCACAGGATGAACACGGCCACCGTGGCCAGCCACACCTTCACGAAATCCATGTACACCGGCTTCCAGCGGCCTTTTTCTGCGCCCACCTGGGCCTTGAGCACCAAGAGGCTCTTGAAGTTGTATTCGGTGCGGATCACGCACAGCACCGATAGCACCAGGCCCAGCAGCACCAGGCCGCCCATGGCGGGCGTGAAGCGGGGCATGGGTTGTTTCTTGCCCTCTTCTTCGATGGCCTCCAGCGCCTGGGCCAGGTCGGGCGACAGCAGCTGCAGGCCATAGAACACGCCAAACCACACCAACGCCAGCGCAAACACGGGCCAACTGGCGACGTAGACCTCTTTCCAGCTGGCGGTGAACTGCAGTCGCAGCCCGCGCCAGCGCGTGGCCCCCAGGCGAAACCGCATGGCGCTGGCCCAGATGAAGGGGGCAAGCGCTGCTCCTGCCAGCAGGAACAGGCCCACCGCCGTGTCCTGTCCGGTGTTGGCCGCCAGGTTGTAGGCAATGGTCAGCAGCATCAGCAGCACAAAGCCCATCACCATCTTGCGCTGCTGCGCGGTGAATTCGAGGGGGCTGCCGGCCACCAGCGTGTGGCTGTAGAAATACTGGGCGGTGCGGCGGCGCGCCCAGGGGGTGTAGATGCCCAGCGTGACGATGGACAGCAGCACGTTGACGATCCAGACCCGGAAATACTCGCCCCCGCTGCCCGTGAACTCGAGCGGGTGGGCGTCGATGTTCATCGGCATGAAGGTGGACATCGGCCCCGCTGCGCCGCCTGACGATTGGTTTGTGTTCATGAACTCCCTCCAGAGTGCAGCGCAGTGTAGCAGCGGTCCAGGTCCTGGGAATTCATGCAAAAAGTGCCTGTAGCGCTTGTTGTTAAAGCGTTGGCAGCTATGTTTTCAGGAGCATATGTGCCCCGCTTGCCCTGAGCGGGCAGACGGGTTGCAGCGCGGAGGAGGCCGCCTCAGAACTTCTCCCACGGCTGCAGGTAGCGCCACTGCCCCTCGGGCACCTTGGCCAGTGGCACGCGGCCGATGCGGATGCGCTTCATGGCCACCACCGTCAGTCCGACGGCGTCGCACATGGCCGGTATCTGGCCCGGACGGATGCCCTTGAGCGCAAAGCGCAGCTTGGTCTCGTTCTGCCAGCTCACCTTGATGGGTGGAAGCGGGCGACCGTTGAAGGTGAGGCCGTGGCATAGCCGCTGCAGGCCGTTAGGGGCAATGTCGCCCTTCACCTCGACGATGCACTCCTGCTCCAGCGACTCGATATCTTCCGCCAGCTTGCGCGCGATGCGCTTGTCTTGCGTGTACACCACCAGGCCGCTGGCTTCGGTGGGCAGCGGCGTGAAGCATTCGAGCTGCTTGAAGTGGCGCTGCAGCACGCGGATGCCCGAGGCGTCTTCGGGCAGGTGGGACGCTGCATTGAGCAGCGTGAGCGCCGGGCTTGCGCCCTGGCTGCGGCTGGCGTGGGCCGCTTGCCCGGCGGGCAGGCCCAGGCCCGCTTCAAACCCTGCCGGTTTGTGCAGCAGCAAGGTCACCGGGGTCAGCTCCAGCAGGCTGGCATCGGGTGCGACCGTCACGGCCTGATCGGGGCGCACGCGCGCGCCGGGGGCCTCGACCACCTGGCCGTCCACGCTCACAAAGCCGCCCTCGATGAATTGCTCGGCCGTGCTGCGCGAGCAGCTCAGCTGCTCGGCCACGCGTTTGGCCAGGCGGATGTGGGTGGGGTCGGGGTTCTTGTCGGTCATTGAATGAAAGCGATCTTTTGTGTTTTGTTGTTCAGTCATTGCCGGGCTGCAGAGAGCGGATGCGCTCCACATGCGCCAGCAGCGAGCGCTGGGCCACGGGCCACATGCGCTGCGGCACGTCGTCGTACGCATGGCGCACCCAGTCGTCCATGCTGCCCTGTGGCAGTGCCTGCATGGCGGCCATCACCTTGGCCTCGCGCGCCAAGCGGTGGGCCTTGAGCTTGGCGATGGCACTGCGCGCCGCGTGCACCGGTCCGCCCAGCACGTAGCCATGCGCGGGCAGGATGAACTCCACGCCATGCTCGGTGCAGACCGCATCAAGCAGGTCCAGCGAGTCGAGGTAGTCGGCCATGTTGCCGTCGGGTGGGTCGATCACCGTGGTGCTGCCGTTCAGGATGTGGTCGCCACTGAACAGTAGCGCGTCTTCCACCAGCAGTAGGCACAGGTGGTTGGCCGCATGGCCTGGGGTGTGGATCACCTGCAGGGTGTGGGTGATTTTGCCCTCTGGTGCTTGTCCTGTAAGCGCAAGAAGCTCATTATTTTGTAGCGCTCTGTCGGGCGTGAACTGGCTGGCCGCACGTGCCGTGGGCGCCGACGGCAGGCCCAGAATGGGCGGGCGCGCCTTGCCTGCCTGCACGCACATGGCCTGCAGTGGCGCGGCGCCGGGCGAGTGGTCGGCGTGTGAGTGGGTGCACACAATCATGCGGATGTCGCCACCCGCCGCGCGCCAGAGTTTGTCCAGGTGCTCGGCGTCGGCCGGACCGGGGTCGATGACGATGAAGCCCGTGGTTGGGTCTCCCACCAGGTAGCTGTTGGTGCCGGGGCCGGTCATCACGCCGGGGTTGGGGGCGGTCAGGCGCACCACGTTGCGCAGCAGCGGCACCGGGCGCTCGGTCTGCCAGTCCAGCGGGTGCACGATCTGGCCGTCGGGGCACACCAGCGCCAGCTCGCCAAAGGGCATTTCGTCTTCCATGTAGCGCGCTTCCTTGCCTGCCAGCAGGCCCGCGCGCGGACAGCTGACCCACAGGGGCTGCTCGTGCGCCACGGCGTCCAGCACTGCCTGCGTGTGGGCGAACCTGGCCAGGCGCTGCAGCGTGCGGATGGTCGGGAAGATCATGAAAAACTGCCCCGCCTCGTGCCGAGCCAGCGCGTCGGCAGGGCGCACCCACACGGGCTCGAACTGCTCCGCCTCGTCGGCCACGGGCTCCTGGCCCTCGGGCATGCGGGCCACCAGGAAGGGCACCTCAAAGCGGCGCGCCAGGTCACGATCGGCCGTCCAGTGGGCCAGCAGGTACACCCCGTCGGCCGCCAGGCGCAGTCCGCGTGCGGCGCACTGCGCGGCAAACGGCTGGTGGCGGTCGATGGCGGCAATGTCTTGCGCATCGGCCATCTGCCCTGTGCGGGGGCCGTCGGCATGGCGCGCCAGCAGCACACCCAGCTCTTCAAAACTCTCGCGGATGGCGGCAATCGCCTGGGTGAGGTGCTGGTCGCTTTGTGTGGGGCGTCGGTCGGCGGCGGCGTGCGTGGCGGGCACGGCATCCAGCGCATCGATGCCACCACCGGGGAACACATAGGCGCTGGGCGCAAAACTGGCTGTGGCCGAGCGCCGGGTCATGAGGACTTCGAGCCCGCCCCCGCCAAGCACATCACGCAGCAGCAGCACGGTGGCAGCGGGGCGGGTGGCTACGGGTTCACGGCGGGGGTGGAGTTGTTGGCTGGAGCGGGGCATCGGGCCATTATCCGGCGTTGCCCTGCAGTCTGTCGGACGCCCGCCCTGGGAAAAGGGCGGGGCGTGTTTTCCTGGAGGGGAGATCAGTAGGCGCCGGAGAGCAGGGCACCCGCGTTGGGCACCCGGGTCTCCAGCCCCAGGCGCTTGAGCATGGCCCAGGTGGTGCAAGCGGCAGCGGACACCACGGGCAGGCCCAGCCGATCCTGAGCCACCTGCACGGAGGCCAGCGAAGGCATCTGCACGCAGGCCGAGATCACCACCACATCCACCCCGCGCGTGTCCAGGCGCTGCACGATCTGCGCCGGGGCGGCCGGGTCCTGTGCTCCCACCTCCAGGTTGTCGGCAATTTCCAGCGACAGGCTGTCGTGCACGGCAATGCCCTCGTGCTCGATGTAGTCCACCACCAGTTGGGTGAGCGGCTTCATATAAGGGGTGAGCACGGAGACCTTCTTCGCGCCCATGGCCTTCAGGCCTTCGACCAACGCACCAGCACTCGACACCACGGGCGCAGGCTTTCCGTTGGCCACTGTGACTTCGTGCAGCCGCTTTTCGGACGTGCGGTGGTAGCCCAGGCCCATGCTCATGATGGCCACCAGGCAGGCATAGCCCATCACGTCCATCTTGCCGTCCGACAGCTCCAGTGCGCAGCGGTCGGAGTCGCGGTCCATCGCGGCCAGCTCTTCCTTGGTGACCTTCTGCATGCGCATGCGGCTGGCGTGGAAGCTGAAGCGCTCGGGCAGGATCTGCTCGCGGGCGCGCAGCATGGCGGGGATCTCGGTCTCCATGGTGGTGTTGGAGCTGGGCACGATCTGCCCGATGCGGTAGGTGCGTTGCATGGTGGTCTTTCAGAAAAAATAGGCAAAGCGCTGCCCTGCCCGGTGCGCGGGGCGCCGGGAATGGGATCGCGCAGGGGATGTTTGTGGGCCGGTCAGTCGGCCTTGATGCCAGCGCCCTTGATGGTCTTGGCCCAGTAGGCGGTCTCGGTCTTCACCAGATCACCGAGCGCATCGGGCGGCAGGTAGCGCAGCTCAATGCCCGCAGCGTCGGCGCGCTGGCGGGTCTCGGGCATCTCCAGCGCCTTCTTCACATCGGTCGTGAGCTTGGCGACGACGGCGGGTGGGGTGGCTGCCGGGGCGAACAGGCCCACCCAGGCTTCCAGCTTGAAGTCCGGCATGCCAGCCTCGGCCACGGTGGGTACGTTGGGCAGGCCGGGGTGGCGCTTGGTACCGGTGACGGCAAAGGCCTTGAGCTTGCCGCTGACCACATGCTGCATGACCGACGGTGGCGTGGTGATGAACACCTGCACCTGGCCCGCCAGCACATCGGCCACCGCAGGGCCCGAGCCACGGTAGGGGATGTGGGTCATGAAGGTGCCGCTTTGCTGCTTGAAGATCTCGGTGCCGATGTGCGACAGCGAGCCGTTGCCCTGCGATGCGTAGTTCACCTTGCCTGGGTTGGCCTTGAGGTAGGCGATGAATTCCTTGAGGTTGTTGGCCGGTACCGAGGGGTGGGCCGCAATCACGTTGGTGGCCACGGTGAGCAGAGCCACCGGTGCGAAGTCCTTGGCCTCCCAGGGCAGGCTGGGCGAAAGCGCTGGGTTGCCCACGTGGTAGGCCGAGTAGGAGATCAGCAGGTTGTAGCCGTCAGCCTTGGCGCGGGCCACGGCGCCGTAGGCCACGTTGCCGCTGCCGCCCGCCTTGTTGTCGATCACCACCGGCTGGCCGATCACGCGCGCCAGCGGCTCGTTGAGCAGGCGGGCCGATGTGTCCACCACGCCACCGGGCGGGTTGGGCACGGTGAGCGTGATGGCCTTGCTGGGGTAGTTGTCCTGCGCCATGGCCAGGCCGGAAAGCGCCAGCGTGGCAGCCAGCAGGCTATGTGAAATCTTCATGTGTGTCTCCGCCGGGTTGTTGTGTTCAGGGCCTATTGTCGAAACGCGGTGCACCGCAGTCCAATATATTGTTGGTCTTGATCTAGACTTTGAAACTATTAATAAACCCATCCACCGGATGGCACGCTCATGGAACTGCGGCACCTGCGTTATTTCATTGCCCTGGCCGAAGAGCTGAGCTTCACGCGCGCCGCGCAGCGCTTGCATGTGTCGCAGCCGCCGCTGAGCCTGCAGATCGCCCAGCTGGAGGAGGAGCTGGGCGCCCAGCTGTTCGTGCGCACCAGCCGCCGGGTGGAGCTGACGCTGGCGGGCCAGGCCTACTTGGTCGATGCGCGCGCGGTGCTGGAGCGGCTGGACGCCGCACGCCAGCGTGTAGGCGCCATCGGCCAGGGGCAGGCGGGGCGCATCGAGGTGGGGCTGTCGGGCTCGCACTTTCTGGGGCCGTTTCCGGCGGCGCTGGCGCGCTACCGGCAAAGCCATCCGGGTGTGGACGTGGTGCTGCATGAGATGCAGCCTTCGCTGCAGCAGGCTGCCCTGCGCGACAAGCGCATCGATGTGGGCATCTCGCGCACCGCCGTCAACGACGATCAGCTCTCCAGCACCCTGCTGTGGCCCGACCCGGTGGTGGCCGCGCTGCCGCCCGACCACCGTCTGGCGGCGCGCAAGGCCCTGGCCTTGAAGGACCTGCGCAGTGAAGCCTTTGTGATGCTGCGCCGCGATTCTTCCGCCCATGCCGAGCACATGGTGCAGTGCTGCGTGCAGGCGGGCTTTGCACCCCGGGTGGCGCAGACCACCGTGGAACTGGCGGCCGTGCTGAGCCTAGTGGCCGCCGGGCTGGGCGTGGCCCTGGTGCCGTCGTCGCTGGGCACCTTGTTCGGGCCGCGCGTGGTGTTCAAAGGCCTGGGCGCCAAGTCGCCCCGCGCCGATGTGCACGCGGTGCAGCGGCGCGATGACCTGCTGGGCGTGGTGCCCGCATTCGTCCGCGTGGTGGCCGATGTTTGAAGGACAACCGCTCCTGGCTCGGCAATGAAGAGCGGTCGGCCCTGGCAAACGCACCGGGGTGTAAAGCGGCTTCGGGGGGATGTACAGAACCCATCAATCCCAGGCTGGGGCAAGGCCCTCGGGGTCGACCATGCGGCCGCCACGGTCCAGCGCCGCGATCTGCGCCATGTCCGCATCGCTCAGGCGCAGCTGCTGCGCCTTCAGGTTGCTCGCCAGGTTCTCGCGCCGGGTGGAAGAGGGGATCACCGCGTAGCCCAGTTGCAGCGCCCAGGCGAGCGCCACCTGGGCCGGGGTGGCCGAGTGTGAGCGGGCAATGGCCTCGATCACCGGGTCTTTGAGCACCTTACCGTAGGCCAGCGTCATGTACGACGTGATGGAGATGCCCTGGCTCTGGGCGAACCCGGCCACGGTGCGGTTTTGCAGGTAGGGGTGCAGCTCGACCTGGTTGGTGGCGATGGCGCCTGCGCCCACGGCGGCAATGGCTTCGCGCATCAGCGCCACCGTGAAGTTGGAGACACCGATCTGCCGTGTGAGGCCCAGGCGCTTGGCCTCGGCCAACGCACCCATGAAATCGGCCACGGGCACCGCACCGCCTGGCGAGGGCCAGTGGATCAGGGCCAGGTCCACATGGTCCGTGCGTAGCTTGTGCAGGCTGTCCTTGAGGCTGGCAATCAGCTTGTCTGCGGGCAGGTTGTCGGTCCAGACCTTGGTGGTGATGAACAGCTCGCTGCGTGGTACGCCGCTTTCGGCCACGGCCTGGCCGACTTCGGCCTCGTTGCCGTAGATCTGCGCGGTATCGATCGCGCGGTAGCCCAGGTCCAGCGCGTTGCGCACGGAGTCGATCACGACCTGGCCCTGAAGGCGGAAGGTGCCGACGCCGAAGGCGGGAAGAGAGTGGTGAGGGGATGTCATGGCGGTTCCAGAAATGAAGGAGATGAACAAGGGGAGGGCAGAGGAAAAAGGGAAACAGCGCTCAGTGCCCCACAGGCACCGCGCCAGTGGAGCGCACAGGGATGCCGCTGCGCCGGTCCAGCACGCCGCTCCACTGCGTGAGGGCGAGCGACACCAGCACCACCAGCGCGCCAATCCACGGCGTGTGCTGCAGGCCCAGGTGCGTCACGATCAGGCCCCCGGCCCAGGCGGCGCCCGCAATGCCCAGGTTGAAGGCGGCGATGTTCAGGCCCGAGGCCACGTCCACCGCCTGGGGTGTGAAGCGCTCGGCCTGCTTGACCACATACACCTGCAGCCCTGGCACATTGCCAAACGCCACGGCGCCCCACAGCAGCACGGTGCCCACCGCCAGCCATGGGTAGGGCGCGGTGAACTGCAGCAACAACAACACGGCCGCCAGCAGCGCAAAGATGATGCGCAGCGCCGGGATAGGCCCCAGCCTATCGGCCAACCGGCCACCCCACAGGTTGCCCACGGCCACCGACACGCCGTAGACCAGCATCACCCAGCCCACGGCGCCAGCGCTGAAGCCCGAGATGTCGGTGAGGATGGGCGCGAGAAAGGTGAACGGGATGAACGTGCCGCCGTAGCCGATGGCCGTCTTGGCATACACCAGCAGCAGGCGCGGCTCGGCCAGCACTTTGGCCTGCTGCAGCAGCGAGGCGGGTGCGGTGTGGGCGATGTTGCGCGGCACAAAAATCGCGCTGCCGATGAAGGCCACCACGCCCAGGGCCGACACGGCCAGGAAGGTCTCGCGCCAGCCGAAGTGCTGACCGATGAAGGTGCCCAGCGGCACGCCCGTGACCAGCGCCACCGTGAGGCCGGTGAACATGATCGCAATGGCGCTCGCGGCCTTCTCGCGCGGCACCAGGCCGGTGGCGATGGTCGAGCCGATGGAGAAGAACACCCCATGCGCCAGGCCGGTGAGGATGCGCGCGGCCACCAGCGTCTCGTAGCTGGGCGCCTGCCAGGCCAGCAGGTTGCCAGCGGTGAACAACGCCATCAGCGACAGCAGCAGCGCCTTGCGCGGCAGCTTGCCGGTGAGTGCGGTGAGCACCGGGGCGCCCACGGCGACCCCCAGGGCATAAAGGCTGACCAGCAGGCCCGCCGAGGGGATGCTGATGGAAAGGTCTGCCGCCACGGTGGGTAGCAGGCCAACGATCACGAACTCTGTCGTGCCGATGGCAAAGGCGCTGAGCGTCAGCGCGAGCAAGGCAATGGGCATGGGAACACTCCTGTGGAATGGGACGGAGTGTGGGGTTTTCAGTCTTGCAGAAAAAGACGGTTACGCTCGATAGATAGTTGACTGTGAATCAACAATCAAGGATGGGGAAATCCATGAAAACCACGCTGGAAGAGCTGCAGGCCTTTGTTGCCGTGGTGGATGGCAGTTCGATCACCGCCGCCGCCGACCAGTTGGGCCAGACCGTCTCGGGCATCAGCCGGGCGCTGGCACGGCTGGAGAAGAAGCTCGACACCACGCTGCTGCGCCGCACCACACGCCGCACCGAGCTGACCGAGGAAGGCCAGGCCTTCTTGTTGCGCACGCGCGCCATCCTGGCGTCCATCGACGATGCCGAGGAGCACATGGCGGCGCGCCGCCAGCAGCCCGCAGGCCGTCTGCGCGTGAATGCAGCCACGCCCTTCATGCTGCATGCCGTAGTGCCGTTGGTGCCGGCGTTTCGCAAGGCGTATCCGCAGATCACGCTGCAACTGGACACAGACGAAACGTACATCGACCTGCTGGAGCGGCGCACGGACGTGGCCATACGCATCGGGCAACTGCAGGACTCGACCCTGCACGCGCGCCCCCTGTGCACCAGCCGCCTGCGGGTGCTGGCCAGCCCCGACTACCTGGCGCGGGTGGGCAAGCCCAAAAGCGTGGCCGACCTGGCCAGCCACACGCTGCTGGGCTTCAACCAGCCCGAGTCGCTCAACCACTGGCCGCTGCGGGGAGCGCATGGGGATGCTTGGCCCATCGTGCCCAGCCTCACCGCTTCGAGCGGTGAAACGTTGCGCCAGCTAGCGCTGGAACATGTGGGGCTGGTGTGCCTGTCGGACTTCATGACCGCAGGCGACCGCGACGCTGGCCGCCTGGTTCAGGTGCTGGCGCGCGACACCGTGGACGTGCGCCAGCCTATCAACGCCGTCTATTACCGCAACACGCAGTTGGCCGCGCGCATTGCGTGTTTTCTGGATTTTTTGCAGGAGCGCATGGGCTGATGCCACAGAGTCTGCATCCAGGGCCGCCTGCTGATTAGCCGCGCGCCGGGATGTTCAGGCCCTTGGCCACGGCCGGGCGTGCCACAAATACATCCAGCACACGCTGTACTTCGGTGAATTGGCTGAATTCCACCAGGTCACCCGCGCCGTAGAAGCCGATCAGGTTGCGCACCCACGGCAGGATGGCAATGTCGGCGATGGTGTACTGGTCGCCCATCACCCATTGGCGGCCTACCAGGCGCTGGTTCAGCACGCCCAGCAGGCGTTTGGACTCCGCCACGTAACGGTCGCGCGGGCGTTTGTCTTCAAAGTCCTTGCCCGCAAACTTGTTGAAGAACCCCACCTGGCCGAACATGGGGCCCACGCCGCCCATCTGCCACATCACCCACTGAATGGTTTCGTAACGCGCGGCGGCGTCCTGCGGGATGAGCTGACCGGTCTTGTCGGCCAGGTACAGCAGGATGGCGCCCGACTCGAACAACGCCAACGGGTGGCCACCCGGGCCGTTCGGGTCGAGGATGGCCGGGATCTTGTTGTTGGGGTTGAGCGACAGGAACTCGGGCGAGGTCTGGTCGTTGGTGTCAAAGCTCACCAGGTGCGGCTCGTACGGCAGGCCCAGTTCTTCGAGCGCAATCGACACCTTCACGCCGTTGGGCGTGGGCAGCGAATACAGCTGCAGGCGGTCCGGGTGCTGGGCGGGCCATTTGTGAGTGATGGCGAAGGCGGAAAGATCGGGCATGAAAGAGTCCTGGCTGGTGGCGGCTGCTGCAGCGCCTGAAAAAGTGCAAGCCTAGTGCGCCATGGAAACCGGCGCTGCTTGAGGTTATTGGCAGCCCACCGACGATAATCCGGCGGATGCAGATTCGCTTTACCAAAATGCAGGGCGCGGGCAACGATTTCGTGGTGCTCGACGAAACCCAGGGCCGCCTGGGGTTGAGCACGGCCCAATACCGCTTTCTGGCCGACCGCCACTTTGGCGTGGGGGCCGACCAGATCCTCACCGTGCGTCCTTCACCAGCGGACGGTATCGACTTCGAATACGTGATCCACAACGCCGACGGCGGCGAGGTGGAGCAGTGTGGCAACGGCGCCCGTTGTTTCGCGCGGTTTGTGCACGACCGGGGCCTGTCGGGCAAAGACACTCTCCGCGTGCAGACCAAAAGTGGCGTGATCGCCCCCCGCCTCACGGCCGATGGCCGCGTCACGGTGGACATGGGTCGGCCCGAGTTCGACCCGGCCAAGGTGCCCTTTGATACCACCGGCCTCACGCCCGTGCCGCAGGGGTTGGGGCAAAAATGGCCGTTGGCGCTAGAAGAATATGCGCAGGGTGCTTCTGTTTTGATAGCGGTTGCCTCCATGGGCAACCCCCACGCCGTGCAGTTGGTGGACAACGTGGACACGGCGCCCGTCGCACAGACCGGCCCGCTCATCGAACACCACGTGCGCTTTCCCCAGCGTGTGAACGCTGGCTACCTGCAGATCGTGGACCGCAGCCATGTGCGCCTGCGTGTGTTCGAGCGTGGCGCAGGCGAAACACTGGCCTGCGGCACCGGCGCCTGTGCGGCAGTGGCCAGCGGCATCCGCCTGGGCCTGCTGGACCCCGAGGTGCATGTGGACACGCGCGGCGGGCGCCTCACCATTGCCTGGAGCGGTGCCGACACCGATTCCGTTTTCATGACCGGCCCCGCCACCACGGTGTTCGAAGGCCAGATCGACATTCCCGACACGCTCGTATGACTACCCACATCCCTCCGATCACCGAAGACGACATCGCCCAGTTCCTCACCAACACGCCCGGCTTCTTCGAGCGCCATGCCGAGGTGCTGGCCAGCGTACAGATCACCAGCCCCCACGGCGCGCGCGCGGTGAGCCTGCAGGAGCGCCAGGCCGAGATGCTGCGCGAGAAGATCAAGGGCCTGGAGCAGCGCATCATGGAGATGGTGCGCAACAGCACCGAAAACGCCGCCATTGCCCACAAGGTGCACCAGTGGACCGGCAGCCTGCTGCAGGTGCGCGACCCGTTCGACTTGCCCCAGGCCGTGGTCGATGGCGTGCGCACCCTGTTCGACGTGCCCCAGGCAGCGGTGCGCGTGTGGGAGGTGGCCGCGCCGTACATCGACGCCGACTTCACCCAGGGCGCCAGTGACGACGCCCGCGCGTTTGCCTCATCGCTCACCATGCCGTTCTGCGGCCCCAACCTGGGTTTTGAGCCTGCGGGCTGGCTGGCCAACGAAGCGGGTGAACCCGCCCAGTCGCTGGCCCTGCTGCCGCTGCGCGAAGGCGCCATCGACAGCGCCACGCCCGCGTTTGGCCTGCTGGTGCTGGGCTCGCAAGACCCGCAGCGTTTTGATGCCACGATGGGCACCGACTTTTTGTCGCGCATGGCAGAACTTGCCAGCGCCGCGCTGCTGCGGCTGAAGTAGCCCGCCAGCCTTCATCAACCTGGCAGCGTCTCAGCCACGGCCCCATGCCTGAAACGCCCGCCATACCCACCACGCTCGACCCGCATGTCCTGCGCTATCTGGAGCATGTGCGCGTCGAAAAGCGGCTGGCCGCGCGCACGCTCACGCTCTACACCCTGGACCTGGAAAAGCTGGCGCAGTTTGCGGTCGGCATGAATGTGCCGCTGCTGCAGTTGCAGACCGCTCACATTCGCCGCTTTGTCGCGCAGATGCACAGCGGCGGGCGCAGCGGGCGGGGCATTGCGCTCATCTTGTCGGGTTGGCGCGGGTTTTTCATCTGGGCGGGACGACAGGGGCTGATCCCGCACAACCCGGTGCAAGACGTGCGTGCCCCCAAGGCGCCCAAGCCCCTGCCCAAGGCGCTGGGCGTGGACGATGCCGTGCGCCTGGCCGAGTTCGACAACACCGGCGCCGACCCCTGGCTGGAGGCGCGCGATGCGGCCATGGTGGAGCTGCTGTACGGCTGCGGCCTGCGCGTGGGTGAACTCGCGGGGCTAGACGCCATCCCCAATGCCGACACCCAGCGCCTGGGCCGGGGCTGGGTCGACTTGCAAGCGGGCGAAGCCCATGTGTTCGGCAAGGGCAGCAAGCGCCGCAGCGTGCCGGTGGGCGCCGCCGCCACGGCGGCATTGCAGACCTGGCTGCAGCTGCGGGCCACGCCTTTTGGCGGCGAGGGCTCGGCGCGGCTCGATACCGCCCTGTTCGTGGGTCAGCGCGGTAAGCGGCTCACGGCCCAGTCGATCTGGCTGCGCCTGCGCCAGCGCAGCCAGCAAGCGGGGCTGACCACGCCGGTGCACCCGCACATGCTGCGCCACTCGTTTGCCAGCCACCTGCTGCAAAGCAGCGGCGACCTGCGTGCGGTGCAGGAGCTGCTGGGCCACGCCAACATCACGACCACGCAGGTCTATACACGGCTCGACTTTCAGCACCTGGCCAAGGTGTATGACGCGGCCCACCCGCGCGCGAGGAAGAAGCCCCCCTGAGCCGCTGCGCGGCTTCCCCCAAGGGGGAGATACCCGGTGGTCTGGCAGAGCCAGTTCCACGGGTGCACTGGTCTGGCGCCGCGCGCGGGGCTACGGCTGTGTCTGCCCCCCCCGTCCGCCAGCCTGGCGGAACCAAGTGACAAACAGGCGCCTCCGAGCAACGTGGCGCCCGCTGTGGAGCGCCTTGGAGCTGTTGTCATGCTGCTGAACTGGATCAAGTCGAACCGTGGGTTCATCGTGCTGTTGCTGTGCTTCGGCGTCTTTCGCACCGCCGTGGCCGACTGGAACCCCATCCCCTCGGGCTCGATGCGGCCCACATTGCTGGAGGGGGATGTGGTGCTGGTCAACCGCCTGGCCTACGACGTCAAGCTGCCGCTCACGGACATGATCCTGGCGCACATCGATGACCCGCAGCGCGGCGATGTGGTCACCTTCTCGTCGCCGCTGGACGGCACCCGCCTGATCAAGCGCATTGCGGCCTTGCCCGGAGACACGGTGGAGATGCGCAACGAGGTGCTCTATATCAACGGCCAAGCTGCCGAATATGAGACGCCCGACTCTGTGCAGGAGTTGGTGCAGCCGGGCCACACGCTCACCGCTACGCGCTGGACGGAGCGCCTGTTGGGGCATGAGCGCCGCGTGCAGTGGCTGCAAGGCGTGAGTGCCCGCAGCAGCTTTGACCCGGTGCAAGTGCCCGAGGGCGAATACCTGGTGCTGGGTGACAACCGTGACAACAGTGCCGACTCGCGCTACATCGGCCTGGTGCCGCGCCATCTGCTCATCGGGCAGGCGCACCGCGTGCTGCTGTCTGCCGATGTGCTGGGCCACTGGGCGCCGCGCCTGGAGCGTTTTGGCAAGGCGCTGTAGCCTTGGCACACCAGGGGCAGGACAGGGTCCTGGAACAGGCCTGAACCTCAGGCGGCTGCCAAGGGCGGATGGTCGTGGCCCAGCAAGGGGCGGCGCGCAGGCTGATGCTGTAGTGCAGCGCGCTGCTCATAGACCTGCGGCAGCTTGAAGGTGGACACCGTGTGGACCAGCTCGCCCGCCTGCTGGTTCAGGCTGGCAGCGGCAGCGGCCATTTCTTCTACCAGGGCCGCGTTTTGCTGCGTGGCCTGGTCCATCTGGGTGATGGCCTCATTGATCTGGTCCACGCCCTGGCTTTGTTCGGTGCTGGCTGCAGTGATCTCGCCCACGATGCCGGTAACGCGGCGAATGGAGTCCACTACGTCGGTCATGGTCTGGCCGGCGCGGTCCACCAGGGCAGTGCCCGCTCCCACGCGCTCCACGCTGGCGCTAATCAGGCCCTTGATCTCGCGCGAGGCGTCGGCCGAGCGGCTGGCCAGCGCGCGCACCTCGGTGGCCACCACGGCAAAGCCACGGCCCTGGTCGCCTGCGCGGGCCGCCTCTACCGCCGCGTTCAGCGCCAGGATGTTGGTCTGGAAGGCGATGGAGTCGATCACGCCAATGATCTCGGAGATCTTGCTGCTGCTGTCGTTGATGTCTTTCATGGTGCGCACCACGTCCGCCACCACCTCACCGCCCTGCATCGCAATGGTTGTGGCGGTTTGCGCCAGTTGGTTGGCCTGGCGGGAGTTGTCGGCGTTCTGGCGCACGGTGGCGTTGAGCTGCTCCATCGAGGCGGCGGTTTCTTCCAGTGCGCTGGCTTGTTCTTCGGTGCGCGACGACAGGTCGTTGTTGCCCTGGGCGATTTGCTCCGAAGCGCTGGCCACGTTGATGGAGCTTTGGTGCACGGTGGCCACCATGGTGGCAAGGCTGTCCTGCATGCGCTTGAGCTGCGCCATCAGACTGGTGGTGTCGCCAGGTTGGAGGTCAATCGCCACGGTCAGGTCGCCGTGTGCCACGCTGCGCGCGAGGGCAGCGGCGGTGCCAGGCTCGGTGCCCAGCTGGCCCACAATGCTGCGCGTCACCAGGTAGCCAAGGCCCAGGGCAAACAGCACGCCACTTGCGATGGCCAGGACCACAAACAGCCGCGTGTTGGCATAAGACTCGACCGCCTGGTCGTACTCCTTGCGCGCGGTGTCTAACTGCACTTGTACCAGCGCGCCCAGCACTTCCTGCAGCGGGTCGAGTGCGGGGTACATCTCCTGGGCGGCATAGGCGGTCAGGCCCGGCAGGTCCTTGTTGCCGATCAGGCTCTCCAGAGTGTGCACGGCGCCATCGGCCTTGGGCTGCAGCGCTTTGAATTGGGCGACCAAGCGCGTCTCGTCGGCCACCAGCTCGGTCGCCAGATATGCGGTCCAGTTGTCGCTGATGTCCTTCTTGGCCTTGGCGATGGATTCCAGCCCTTGCTGCGGTGTCAGCGCGCCGTCGCGCACCTTGTGCGCGGTATCTACCACGTTGACGGCGTACGCGTCTGACACCAGCTTGATTTGCTTGAGGGGTACCACGCGGTCTTGGTACACGGTGTTGAGCCCCGCGTCGGCGTGCTGCATGCCGGTAAGGCCTGCGATGCCGATCACAACGGTCAACACGCACAGTGCTGCCAGCAGCAGAGACAGGCGGGTAGAAATCTTCAGGTCGTTGAATTTCATGGTGTGTCCAGTTCTTTGGGGTATGGGGTTGGACTCTCAGTGACTGGTGGCAGGGACCTCGTCCGCCGCAGATTTGGCAAGGAATTTCTCGATGTCGAGCAGGATCAGCATGCGCGGGCCGACCGAGCCGATGGCCAGCAGGTGCTCGGGCCTGACGTTGCCGCGCAGTGCGGGTACAGGGCGCAGTTGCTCGCGCTCCAGTGTGAGCACATCGGACACTCCGTCCACCACCACGCCCACCGTGCGATGACCGATGTGCAGCACGATCACCACCTTGAGGTGGTCGTACTGCACGGCGGTTTGCCCCAGTTTCAGGCGCAGGTCGAGGATGGGCACGATCACTCCGCGCAGGTTCATCACGCCCAGCAGCTCACCCGTCGCGTTGGCAATGGTGGTGGGCTTTTCGTACGACCGGATCTCTTGCACGCGCAGGATGTCCACTCCGTATTCCTCGTTGCCGATCTGAAAGGTCAGAAATTCGCGTAGGTCGGTCATCACGGCCTGGGCTGTGCCTGGCGCGGGGGCCAGGCGGGTGATGCTGTGGAGCGTGGTGGGGGTGGACATGGCGCTTGTGATAAAAATGATAATTTCAGCAATTGTATTGAGGTTGAATCATATTTGTCAAATATGATATTTTTGATGATGCGACAGGCCACGTGCCGCAGACAGGAGAAACGTGCGCCGGTACTCGGTGTGGACGAGAGAAGGTCGAGCGGGACAGGGGCCGTGCCGGGCGGGCCGGTACTTCTTGCCCGCGTTTTTCCATTGCACGGGGCTCGGCAGCGCCTGCGAGCCCGCACAATCCGGGTCAT
The DNA here is from genome assembly GCF_028680575.1 of Acidovorax benzenivorans. Classification (GTDB taxonomy): domain Bacteria; phylum Pseudomonadota; class Gammaproteobacteria; order Burkholderiales; family Burkholderiaceae_C; genus Acidovorax; species Acidovorax benzenivorans. The sequence continues at coordinate 441,483 of NZ_JAPCKI010000002.1, forward strand.
GAAAACCCTTCGACTTCGCGCAGGCAAAGAGCGCTCGCTGTTGCGCCGCCACCCCTGGATCTTTGAATCGGCCATTGCCAAGGGCGGTGGCGACAGCGGCGAGACCGTGCGTGTGGAGTCCCACGAAGGCCAGTTCCTGGCCTGGGCCGCCTACAGCCCCAGCTCGCGCATCCGCGCGCGGGTGTGGAGCTTTGATGAGGCGCAACGTATTGATGCTCCTTTTTTTATAGCTGCTTGCGCACGTTCCATCATCGCTAGAGCCCGTTTTGACGTGCAAAGCGATGGCGTGCGCCTGGTGCACGGCGAGTCCGACGGCCTGCCTGGGCTCATCGTGGACCGCTATGGCGATACGCTGGTGGCTCAGTTCACCAGCGCAGGTACCGAGCGCTGGAAGGGCGTGATTGCCGATGCGCTGCTGCGCGAGACGGGGCTGACCAAGCTCTACGAGCGCTCGGACGCCAGCGTGCGGTCGCTGGAGGGCCTGGAGCCCGCCACCGGCTGGCTGCGCGGCGGGCCCACGGGCGCGGCAGGTGATGGGGAGGGGCCGCCGCTCGAACTCACGATCCGTGAACACCAGTGGCGTCTGACGCTCAACATCGCCGAAGGCCACAAGACCGGCTTCTACCTGGACCAGCGCGACAGCCGCCAGCGGTTTGCCGACTACACCCAGCGCCTGGGCTTCAAGCATGTGCTCAACTGCTTTTGCTACACCGGCGGTTTCAGCGTGGCGGCGCTGGCGGGCATGCGTGCGGCAGGCACCGTGGCCGACGGGCACGTGACCTCCATCGATTCTTCAGGCCCGGCCCTGGAGCGCGCCCGCGCCCACGTGGCGCTCAACGGCTTCGATCCGAACCGGGCCACCTTCCTCGATGCCGACGTGAATGCCTCGCTGCGCCAGTTCCTCAAGGAAGGCCAGCGCTTTGACGCCATCATCCTGGACCCGCCCAAGTTCGCCCCCACGGCGGCCCACGCCGAGCGGGCCGCACGCGCCTACAAGGACATCAACCGGCTGGCGCTGCAGTTGCTGTCGCCCGGCGGGGTGCTGTTCACCTTCTCGTGCTCAGGCGGCATCAGCGCCGACCTGTTCCACAAGATCGTGGCGTCGGCGGGCGCGGATGCGGGCGTGGATGGCTACATCCTGGAGCGCCTGGGCGGCGCGCCCGACCACCCCATGACGCTGGAGTTCCCAGAGGGCGAGTACCTCAAGGGACTCGTGGTGATGCGGAAATCTTGATGTTTTCGCCTCTGGCGCTTATCTGTCAAGAACTGGTAGCTATCAAATTGATAGTTTTTCGGGTGCGATGCGCGCAAGGTAGTCTGCCGCGAACTGCACATACCAGTCGATGCTCTCGGGCTGCGCCAGCGCGTCACGCTTGAGCACCTGCTCGGCCGGGTGACCCAGAAGCAGCTTTTTGATGGGCAGCTCCAGCTTCTTGCCTGTCACGGTCTTGGGGATTACTGGCACCTGCAGGATTTCGTCGGGCACGTGGCGCACCGACAGCGCGGTGCGCAGCGCCTGGCCAATGCGTCGGCGCAGCGGCTCGTCGAGTGTGGTACCTGCGCGCAACTGCACGAATAGCGCTAGGTAGGACGGGCGGCCCAGGTATTCCAGATCCACCACCAGGCTGTCGAGCACGTCGTCCAGCCCCTCGACCACGCGGTACAGCTCGGCCGTGCCCATGCGCACGCCCTGGCGGTTGATGGTGGCATCCGAGCGGCCGTAGATGATGCCGCCCACAGCCTCGGGCCGGGCCACCAATCGCAGCCAGTCGCCCTGGCGCCACACGGGGCGCTGCTCGGCATCGTGAAAGGTGTCGAAGTAGCTCTCTTTGTAGCGTGTGCCGTCGGTGTCGCCCCAGAAGTACAGCGGCATCGACGGAATGGGCCGGGTACAGACCAGCTCTCCCACCTCGTCCATCACCGGCTGGCTCGCGTCGTTCCAGGCCTGCACACTGGCGCCCAGCGCACGGCATTGCATCTCGCCCAGGTGCACGGGCAGCGTGGGCAGGCCCACCAGGAAACCCCCTGCGATATCGGTGCCGCCGGAGACTACGTTGAGCCAGAAGTCGTCCTTGACATCGTAGTAGAGCCAGCGGTAGGCCTCGGGCGACAACGGTGATCCGGTGGAGCACACGGTGTGCAGGGCCGACAGGTCGGCCACCTGCCGGGGCACCACACCGGCCTTCAGGCAGGCGTGGTGGATGGCGGCTCCCACGCCGAAGGTGGTCACGCGCAGACGGCCTACCAGGCGCCACAGATAGGCCCAGTCGGGGGCGGCCCCCCCGCCGCCCGCACCGGTGACGGAGCCGTCGTATAGCACGATGGTGGCCCCACCCAGCAAGCCCATGACGTGCGCGTTCCAGACCATCCACGAGGTGTTGACCGCCCACAGCACCCGGTCGCCGGGGTGCAGGTCGTTGTGCAGCACCATGGCCACCAGGCTGTTGGCCAGCACGCCACCGTGGCCGTGCACGATGGCCTTGGGCAGGCCCGTGGTGCCGGATGAATACAGCGTCCACAGCGGGTGGTCGGGTGCGAGTGCGAGCGGCTCAAGCGGTGCGTTGCCCGCCACGGCATCGGCCCAGTGCACCACGGTGCGCGCCTGCGCCTGCGCGGGGGGCGCAGGCGCCGGGTCGAGGCAGGGTACCCAGACCACGTGGCTCACCGTGGGCAATTGGTCCAGGATGTCGCCCAGCGCAGCGCGGCGGTCAAACGGTTTGCCCGCGTAACGGTAGCCATCCACCGCGACCAGCACCTTGGGCTCGATCTGGCGGTAGCGATCGCTCACGCTCACGGGGCCCATGTCGGGCGCACACAGTGCCCACACCGCACCGATGCTGGCGGCCGCGAGGAAGGCCACCACCGCTTGCGGGATGTTGGGCAGGTAGCCCACCACGCGGTCGCCCGGCTGCACGCCCAATGTGCGCAGCGTGTGCGCCAGCGCGCCCACCTGGCGGCGCAGTTCGGGCCACGAGATTTCTCCGGCGCCACCGGACTCGTCCTCGAACACGATGGCCGGTGTATGGGGCTGCGTGCCTCCGGGCGTATGGCGCAAAAGGGTGTCCACCAGGTTCAGCCGCGCGCCTTCGAACCATTGGGTGGCGGGCATGGGGTCGTCCGAGCGCATGCGGCGCGGGGCTTGCGCCATGGGCACGTCGAAGAAGGCCAGCAGTGCGCTCCAGAACGCTTCGGGTTCGTCCACCGACCACTGCCACAGGGCTTCATAGCCGCCAAAGCGCAAGCCACGCTCGCGCGCAAGCCAGCCCTCGAAGGCGATGACGAGGGCGCGCTCGCGGCGCGCGGCGCTGGGCTGCCAGAGCAGGGTGCCCGGCAGGTTGGTAGCGTTTGGGGTGTTTGGTGCTGAGGCGGTCTTGGCTGTCATGGGGCTTTTGTGTGATTCAGGGGGCGCTCAGGTGTCTGCCGTGAAGCCGATGTTTTTTACGTGCGCCCGCCACTGCTCGGCCTCGGCGCGCAGCCGCGTGACCAGCTCTTGCGACGTGGACGAGCGCGCTGTCATGCCGAATTCCGCCAGGCCGCGCGCGAAGTCCGGCTGGGCCACGGCAGCGCGCACGGCCTCGGCAACGCGCTGCACGGTGGCAGCAGGCGTGCGCGCGGGCACAAACACACCGAACCATTCGGTCATGTCCAGCGCAAAGCCCTGTTCGCGGTAGGTGGGCAGGTCGGGCGCGAAGGTGCTGCGTTCGGTGCCCGAGACTGCCAGCAAGCGCAGGCGGCCGGATTTGAGGTGCGGCAGGTAGCTGCCCAGCACTGTCGAATAGGCCGGCAACTGGCCGCCCATCAGGTCCTGCAGCCCCGGCGCATCGCCCCGGTAGGCGACGTGGGTGAAGTCGATGCCCGCCATCTTGCCCAGCACGCTGCCCACCAGATGCGGCGTGGAGCCCGACGCCGGCGAGCCGAAGCTGGCCTTGCCGGGATTGGCCTTGGCCCAGGCGACAAAGTCCTGCAGCGTGCGCACGCTGTCGGGCACGGCCGGCCCCACTGCCAGCGCAAACGGGAAGGTGCAGGCCATGGACACGGGCGCCACGTCCTCCAGCGCATAGGGCAGCTTGCGGTAGGTGTAGGGGTAGACGGTGAACGGGGAGGGCGGCGACAGCAGCAGCGTGGTGCCGTCGGGCGCGGCGTCCTTGAGCGCGCTCACGGCAATCTGGGTGCCCGCGCCGGGCTTGTTGTCCACGAGCACGTTGGCGGCATAGGTGCCGCGCAGCTTCTCGGCCAGGCGCCGGGCCACGTTGTCGGTGCTGCCCCCGGGCGGAAAGCCCACCAGCAGGCGGGCCAGGTCGGACTGTTGCTGTGCCTGTGCGGCAGAGAAGGTGCCGGTGCCCAGTGCGGCCAAGCTGGTGAGTTGGACAGCGAACTGTCGGCGGGTAGTCATGGTTTGTCTCCTGGTTTTTGGTGTGCCACGGCGGTAGTGCGTTGCGACTGTGCCGCAAGGGCGCAGGGGCTGCTTTCCAATTACTGCGGTGGGTATCGCAAAGCTGCGGACCTAGGGGAAAACCTGGGCATCGCGCGCGGTGGGGTGAGACCCCCGGCGACTGGGCACGCTACGAGCGGCGGTAGTCCGAAGGCGTTACACCCCAGTGGCGGCGAAAGGCGTGGCTGAAGTGGGCCGCCGAGGGGTGGCCGGTGAGCAAGGCGATCTCCAGCAGCGGCTTGCGCGAATCGCGCACCAGCCGTGCGGCCAGCTCCATGCGCTGAAAGTGCACCCAGGCGTGGGGTGTGGCGCCAAACGACATCTTGAAGGCGCGCGCAAAGTGAAACGGGCTGAGCCCCGCGATGTCCGCCAGGCGCGCCACTGGCCAGGGTTCGTGCAGGCCGGCCATCACGGCCTCGGTCAGCTGGCGCATCTGCCGCGAGGTGAGTGTGGCGCCAGTGCGCGGGCGCTCGCCGGGCAGTGCGTAGTTTTCCACGAGGTGGATGGCAATGCCCATCGCGATGTGTTCGCCAAACGCGGGTTGCAGTGAGGCGTTGTTGTCCAGCGACGCCAGAAGCAGGTCGGCAAAGGCCGCGAGCACCGGGTCCTTGCGGCCAAAACACTGGCCCAGCGCCACATCGCCGCCTGCGGCACGCTGCAGCCAGGCGGGGGCCAGGTCGATGTGGATGTTGTCGCGAACAGCCGAGCTGCGCCAGAAGCTCGGGGTGTCTCCGGGCAGGATCACGGACTCGCCGCGCTGCCAGAGCCTTTCCCCCACCAGGTCTCCATGGCGTTGCAGCAGCTGCGTGGGGTTGCCCCGGCGCACCAGGATGACGCAGTTGCTGTGGGCGGGTACGTACAGGTCGCCCACGGGGCCCACCTGGTGCCACACCGCGAGGCCCTGCCAGGGGCGCCCGGCGCTGGAGCGGTGGACGTGGTCCGGCAGCGCCTGCCAGGGGTGGTCCAAGCGCTTGTCGGCCAGCGCCCGCCAGTGCGCCGTGTCGAAACCTTCGATGGCAAGCGGAGTGTGGCGGGCGGTTAGTGGTGGCGTCATGGTGAAGATGGCAATGGATTGCCACCAGCGGCCTATCGTAGAGGGTTCCCGGTCCTGGCTACCTGTGTTTCCCGCCGGGCTGGACGGTGGTCGGACCGCGCTCAGGTGTGGCCAAGTGCTAGCAGGGGCTTGACAGCCTCGGTACACTGAAAAAGATGCCCCTGGGTGGGGCACTGCGCCGCGCAGCGCAGCGCAAGTATTTGATTCCCTTGAAAGACAGATTTATGGCACTGATCCCCGTCACCATCCTCACCGGCTTCCTGGGCTCGGGCAAAACGACGTTGCTCAAGCGCCTCTTGAGCGAAGCCCATGGCCAGAAGATTGCCGTGATCGAGAACGAATTCGGCGAAGAAAACATCGACAACGACATCCTCGTGACCGAGTCCAAGGAGCAGATCGTGCAGATGAGCAATGGCTGCATCTGCTGCACCATCCGCGAAGACTTGCGCGAGACGCTGCAATTGCTGGCGGCCAAGAAGCGCAAGGGCCTGCTGGACTTTGAGCGCATCGTGATCGAGACCACCGGCGTGGCCGACCCGGGCCCCGTGGCGCAGACCTTCTTCATGGACGAAGAGATCGCCGAGACCTACCTCATCGACTCGATCATCACGCTGGTGGATGCCAAGCACGCGCCGCAGCAGCTCAATGATCGCCAGGAAGCACGTCGCCAGGTGGGGTTTGCCGACCAGATCTTCCTGTCCAAGACCGATCTGGTGTCCAAGGAGGAGACCGAGGCGCTGATCCATCGCTTGAAGCACATGAACCCGCGCGCGCCCATCAAGGCCGTGCATTTTGGCGAAGTGCCGCTCAAGGAGGTGCTGGACCTGCGCGGCTTCAACCTCAATGCCAAGCTGGATATCGACCCGGACTTCCTCAAGGAAGAAGGGGATGGGCATGACCACCACGACCATGACCACGAACATGGCGAGCACTGCAGCCACCCCTCGCACCAGCATGAGCACGGCCATGGTCATCACCATCACCACGATGACGATGTGAAGAGTTTTGTGTACCGATCGGACCGCCCGTTCGACCCGGCCAAGCTCGAAGACTTCCTCGGCGCCATCGTGAATATTTACGGCCCGCGCATGCTGCGCTACAAAGGGGTACTGAATATGAAGGGCACGGAGCGCAAGGTCATATTCCAGGGCGTGCACCAGCTCATGGGCAGCGACCTGGGCCCCCAGTGGGCCGAGGGCGAGCCGCGTACCAGCAAGATGGTCTTTATTGGCATTGATCTGCCCAAGGACATCTTCCTGCAAGGGCTGGAGCAAAGCCTGGTCTGACCTGCTTGCCAGTGCCGAGCGGGTGATTTCGCCCGATTTGTGTTGTATCTGCAACGTTTCCGTTTGCGTCCGCCCAGGTCGATACAATCGCGCCCCGGCGAAACCCCGGAAGGCTTGCCACACGCCCTTGGCTGCGAATGCAGCTGGGGCCCGCCCGTACTGCGAGGAGACCAGGAAGTGAAAGCCGACACCAGCAAATCCAAGGGGGCCACCAAGGCGACCCCCGCCGCGGCGAAAAGCGCCGCAGCCCCAGCGGCACCCAAAGTTGCTGCGAAGGCCACTGCCAAGGCTGCTGCGGCGCCCAAGGTGACCGCGCCCCCCGCCGTGGCGGCACCCGCTCCCGCGCCTGCATTGCAAGCGGGCTCGCAGGTACCCGTGCGCACAACCCGGCCTTCTTCCCGATTGGCCCAATTGACCGTACCATCCATGGCACAGACGGTGGCTTCAACAGCTGCCAAAGCCAGTTATCAACACACCATGCCCACGACCGCGCAAGCGCAGCCCACTTACATGGCTGCAAAAAAAGACCCCAAGCTGGCGAACAACTGGAAAACCAAGTCCGTCGCCGAGCTGACTGACGCCGAAGTCATGGCCATGCCCGACAGCGAGTACATGAACGAAAAGCAGATGGCGTTTTTCCGCCTCAAGCTCGTTCAGCTCAAGCAGGACATCCACAACAGTGCCGGCGAAACCACCGAACACCTGCGTGAAGATACCGTGGTGGTGCCCGACCCGGCCGACCGTGCCACCATCGAAGAAGAACACGCGCTGGAACTGCGAACGCGCGACCGCGAGCGCAAGTTGCTCAAGAAGATCGAGCAGTCCATCGCCCGCATCGACGCAGGCGACTACGGCTACTGCGACGAAACCGGTGAGCCCATTGGCGTTGGCCGTCTGATCGCACGCCCCACCGCCACGCTGTCCCTCGAAGCGCAGCAACGCCGCGAACTCAAGCAGAAGATGTTTGGGGATTGAGCAGGCTGCGGCCTGTCGATCAACGCGCGCACTCTGCACCCTGAGCCATGAGCAAGGAAGAATCCACCCCCGGCGGCCTGCTATCGAAGGTGGTGCGGTTCGTGAAGAACCCGACGGTGAACTGGACCGAACTCGATTCGATCCAGGATGACCGGGAGAGTCAGTACAGCAAGCAGATGCTCAAGGAGATGATCGAGCGCAAGCGCCGCAACGACTTTGTGCGGCGCCGCGAGTTCGATCAGCTGCGCAAGCTGCGCCAGCGTGAGGTCTTGCACGGGCAGCGGGTGGAGGACGCCGCTGGGCGTCCCTCGTTCTTCCAGAGCAGCATGGCATCGCCCGACGAGCGGGCCGTCACGCTCAAGAAGATCGACGAGATCGAAGCGCAGATGTCCCAGCAGTGGTGGAAGAGCAAGCAGGGCGCCGATGCCCCCACCCAACCGGGGGTGATGCCTGAGTCCAGTACGGAGGCGTCTGCGGAAGCGCATGCCCGTGCCTATGCACCCACGATGCCCGGGAGCCTGCCTGTCCCGTTGGACACCAAGCCCGCCGTCCAGCCCCTGTTTGCCGATGACAGCATGGCCATTGGTCGCTTTGGTGGCGCAGACGCCACCATGCTGCCAGGCGATACCCTACCCGTCGAAGCATCCTTCAGCCCTGCGGCTCCTACGGCTACGCCCGCGCCCGCATTCGAACCGGAGGAATTCGTGCACGAACCCGATCTTGAAGAAGCCGCCATCCGGTTTGCCAACGGTGACCACGCAGGCGCCGAGTCTGGTCTGCTGGAAGTGCTGGCCCAGCATCAGCAGGACGATCCGGCGCAGCAGCTGGAAATCTGGATGACGCTGTTCGACCTGTACCGGGCCACCGGGCAGCACGACCGTTTCGATACGCTGGCCATCGACTTTGCGGCGCAGTATGGCCGCTCGGGGCCGCTGTGGTTCTCCATTCCGGCGCAGTTGGGCCTGGTTGTGGAGGCTGCTCCTGCGTCCGAGCCAGCCGTAGCCATGCGCCGCGATTTCAGCTGGAACGCTCCGCCCACCGTGGCCGTGTCCTCGGTGGCGGCCCTGCAGGCCTCGCTGGCCCGCGCTGCATCGCCCTGGACGCTGTCCTGGTCACGCCTCACTTCCATTGAAGAGGCTGCAGTGCCCCTGTTGGCCGACCAGTTCAGCCTGTGGGCCGACCGCGATGGCCAGATCGTGTTTTCGGGGGTTGAAAAGTTTCATGCCCTGCTCGACGCCAAGACCCAGTCGGGCGACCGGTCCAACAGCCCCGAATGGTGGCGCCTGCGCATGGCAGCCATGCGCCTCATGGGCAAGCCCGACGAGTTTGAGCTGGTGGCGCTGGATTACTGCGTGACCTACGAGGTATCGCCGCCCTCCTGGGTGTCGCCGCGCTGCGGATATTCGGACAACGAGGGCGTCTCTTCCGGCTCGGCGCCTTTGGCGGCCGACGGCGATTTCATGGGGGCCGATCTTGGTGAATCATCGACCCCGGCCCCCTTGGATGCCGGGCCGATCGCACAGCTCAGCGGCCATATCGACGGCGATGCCACGCCCTTGTTGCAGCCGTTTGAGGCGCACTTCAAGCCCGGCGTGCCACTGACCATCGCCTGCGACAAGCTGATCCGGGTGGACTTTGCCGCCGCAGGCTCCGTGCTCAACTGGGCGGCTGAGCAACAAGGTCACGGCCACGTGATCCAGTTCCACAACCTGCAGCGGTTGGTGGCGATCTTCTTCAACGTGATCGGCATCAACGAGCACGCCTGGGTGGTGCCCCGGAAGAACTAGCGGGTACCCCCGTCATAGGCCGCTCCGCGGCGGCCTATGACTCTCTCTTTGCTTTCCTGCAAGGCGGTCTCTTTGTTTTGCAGAGCGACCGGGGACCAGGTGCTGTCCTTCCTGGGGGTTGGCTTGCAAAATGGGGCACGATCCCCATCTGCCGCAGCTATGGACTCATCAAAAGACAACCATCCGGTGTTCCACGGCACCACCATCCTCAGCGTGCGTCGCCAGACGCCTTCCGGCATCCAGGTCGCCATCGGCGGCGACGGTCAGGTCACGCTGGGCAACATTGTGGTCAAGGGCACGGCGCGCAAGGTACGCAAGCTCTACCACGGCAAGGTGCTGGCGGGTTTTGCCGGAGCCACGGCCGATGCTTTCACGCTGTTTGAACGCTTCGAGGCCAAGCTGGAAAAACACCAGGGCCACCTGACCCGCGCTGCCATCGAACTCACCAAGGACTGGCGCACCGACCGGGTGCTGCGCCGCCTCGAAGCCATGCTGGCCGTGGCGGACGCCAGCGCATCGCTCATCATCACCGGCAATGGCGATGTGCTCGAACCCGAGCAAGGCATCGTCGCGATTGGCTCAGGTGGTGCCTATGCCCACTCGGCGGCCAAGGCGCTGCTGGTGAACACCGATCTGTCTGCGCAGGAGATCGTGAAGAAGTCGCTCGAAATTGCGGGCGAGCTGTGCATCTACACCAACATGAACCACACCATCGAGACGCTCTGAGCGTACGGAGGTGGGACTGGCCCAGCGATGGCTTCACGGTCAGCGCATTGTGGGCTGATTGCTCTGTTTTTTATAGCTAATAGCGCATGATTCATTGGCGCTCTAGCCCCATTTGATACCAGGAAGACCTGTATGTCGTCCATGACCCCCCAGGAAATCGTCTCCGAACTCGACCACCACATCGTGGGCCAGGCCAGCGCCAAGCGCGCCGTGGCCATTGCACTGCGCAACCGCTGGCGCCGCCAACAGGTCGAAGGCAGCCTGCGCCAGGAGATCACGCCCAAGAACATCCTCATGATCGGCCCGACCGGCGTGGGCAAGACGGAGATTGCGCGCCGCTTGGCCAAACTGGCTGACGCGCCGTTCATCAAGGTCGAGGCGACCAAGTTCACCGAGGTGGGCTATGTGGGCAAGGATGTGGATTCCATCATTCGCGACCTGGCCGAGATGGCCGTCAAGCAGACGCGCGAGGCCGAGATGAAAAAGGTGCGCACCCGCGCCGAAGATGCCGCAGAAGAGCGCATCCTGGACGTGCTGATTCCCCCAGCCCGCGCAGCCGCAGGCAGCGAGTCTGCGGCCGACAACACCGCTCGCCAGGTCTTTCGCAAGAAGCTGCGTGAAGGCGCGCTGGCCGATAAGGAGATCGAGATCGACGTGGCCGAAGGCCGCCCCTCGCTTGAAATCATGGGCCCCCAGGGCATGGAAGAGATGACCGAGCAGCTGCGCGGCATGTTCAGCCAGATGGGCCAGGACAAGCGCAAGACCCGCAAGCTCAAGATCGCCGAGGCCCTGAAGCTCATCACCGATGAAGAGGCGGCCAAGCTGGTCAACGAGGAGGAAATCAAGACGCGCGCGGTGGCCAACGCCGAGCAGAACGGCATCGTCTTCATCGACGAGATCGACAAGGTGGCTGCGCGCCAGGAAACCAGTGGTGCCGACGTGTCCCGCCAGGGCGTGCAGCGCGATCTGCTGCCGCTGGTGGAGGGCACCACGGTGTCCACCAAGTACGGCATGATCAAGACGGACCACATCCTGTTCATTGCGTCCGGGGCGTTCCACCTGTCCAAACCCAGCGACCTGATCCCGGAGCTGCAGGGGCGCTTTCCCATCCGGGTCGAGCTGGAGTCCCTGTCGGTGAAGGACTTCGAAGCCATCCTCACGCAGACCCATGCATCCCTTGTGAAGCAATACCAGGCCCTGCTGGCCACGGAGGGTGTCACGCTGGAGTTTGCGCCCGAGGGCATCACCCGCCTGGCGCACATTGCGTTTGAGGTGAATGAGCGCACGGAGAACATCGGCGCGCGCCGCCTGTCCACGGTGATGGAACGCTTGTTGGACGAGGTGAGTTTTGATGCGACCGGCCTATCGGGTCAGACCATCGTCATTGACGCTGCCTATGTGAACGCCCGCCTGCAGACACTGAGTCAGGATGAGGACCTGTCGCGCTACATCCTGTGACCACTCGGTCAAGCCTTGAGAGGTCACTTTCATAGGCCTCTCTAAGTGCTTCTTTTTCAACGACTTTTGGTGTTTTGATGGCTAAGAAATCGCATCTAAGTTGTTGATTTCATTGAAAAGTTTGTGGGACACCCCCCTTGTTCGGTGTGCTTTTCCTGCTACAGTGCAAAAAAGTGCAATTAAGTGGTGAAAAGTGCCCTCAAGGTCTGTTTCTGGACCTGCGAGGCGCAAAACCGAACTGGGAATCTGTCCGTGTTTCAAGGTGCCTCGTCGCTGAGTCTCGATGCGAAGGGTCGGCTGTCCGTGCCGACCCGGCATCGTGACGTCCTCGCGGCCACGGCATCGGGCCAGCTCACCATCACCAAGCACCCGCACGGCTGCCTCATGGTCTTTCCCCGTCCTGAATGGGAGAAATTCCGCGAGCGCATTGCCCAGTTGCCCATGTCCGCCCAGTGGTGGAAGCGCATCTTCCTGGGCAATGCCATGGATGTGGACATGGACGCCACCGGCCGTGTACTGATTTCCCCCGAGCTGCGCGAAGCCGCCGGTATTTCCAAAGACACCATGCTGCTGGGCATGGGCAACCATTTCGAACTCTGGGACAAGGCCACCTACGACGAGCAGGAAGCCAAGGCCATGCAGGGCGAGATGCCGGATGTCTTCAAGGACTTCTCCTTTTAAGGCGCGCTGTGACATCCCCCTTGCAACACACCACCGTCCTGCTCAATGAGGCCGTGGACTCTCTTCTGGGCGGCGCAGGCCCTGAGCCTGCGGGTACCTGGGTCGATGCGACCTTCGGGCGCGGGGGGCACTCCCGCCTCATCCTGCTTCGGCTGGGCCCCCAGGGGCGCTTGGTGGCCTTTGACAAGGACCCCGAAGCCATCGCCGAAGCAACGCGCATCACCGATGCGCGTTTTTCTATTCGGCACGAAGGTTTTCGCCATCTGGCCGACCTGCCACCCGGCAGCGCAGCGGGCGTGTTGATGGACCTGGGCGTGAGCTCGCCCCAGATCGACAGCCCCGAGCGGGGCTTCAGTTTCCGTTTTGACGGCCCGCTGGACATGCGCATGGATACCACGCGCGGCGAAAGCGTGGCTGATTGGTTGGCCACGGCCGAAGTCGGTCAGATTGCGGAGGTGATACGTGACTACGGTGAAGAACGGTTTGCTGGCCCCATTGCAAAGGCGATTGTTGCTCGGCGCGAAGAACGGGGTCCTCTTGCAACCACCGCCGAACTGGCCGACCTCGTGGCTGGCGCGGTCAAAACCCGCGAGCAGGGCCAGAACCCTGCAACGCGCACATTTCAAGCTCTTCGGATTTTCATCAATGCCGAGCTTGAAGAGCTGCAACAGGCGCTAGAGGCCAGCCTCTCGGTGCTGCAGCCGGGTGGACGGTTGGCGGTCATCAGCTTTCACTCGCTCGAAGACCGCATCGTCAAGCAGTTCATTGCCAAGCATTCCAAGGAGGTCTACGACCGCCGCGCGCCCTTTGCCGCGCCCCAGGCCATGAAGCTCGTGGCGCTCGACCGCATCAAGCCCAGCGCCGCCGAAGTGGCTGCCAACCCCCGCTCGCGCAGCGCCATCATGCGCGTGGCCGAGCGCACAGCCGTCGTCTGACATGACCAGGCTCAACGTTGTCCTGCTGCTGGCGGTGCTGGCCAGCGCGATCTATCTGGTGCACACCCAGTACGAATCGCGCCGCCTGTTCACCGAGCTGGACCGCGCTGTGGCTGAGGCCCGCCGTCTGGAGACGGAGCATCAGCGCCTGCAGGTGGAAAAGCGTGCCCAGGCCACCCCGCTGCGGGTGGAAAAAATCGCGCGTGCGCAGCTGAACATGCGCACGGCCACGCCCGCCATCACGCAGTACGTGTCCGACCCCCAGGGCGTCGCTGCAGCAGCAGCGGCCGCAGCGACTGCATCACAACCCGCTGGGGTGCAGCCATGAGCCGCAGCGTGCTCTACACATCGAGCCCTCTGCTGGCGAGCAAGACGCCGGTTTGGCGCAGCAAGTTCATCGTGGCGGTGATTGCGCTGGGCTTTTTGGGGCTGGCGGGGCGGGCTGCCTATGTGCAGGTGTTTGGCAACGCGTTCTTTCAGCGCCAGGGCGAGGTGCGTTTTGCGCGCACGCTGGAGCTGCCCGCCAACCGCGGCAAGATCGTGGACCGCAATGGCCTGATCCTCGCGTCCAGCGTGCCGGCTGCCAGCATCTGGGCCATCCCCGAGGACGTGGAGTCGGACAAGCCCGAGGTGCGCGCCAAGCTCAAGCAGCTGGCCAAACTGCTGGACATGCCGCAGGCCGACCTGCTAAGGAAGCTGGCTGATGAGGACAAGACCTTTGTCTGGATCAAGCGCCAGCTGGACTGGGATGTAGGCCAGCAGATCGCTGCCCTGGACATCAAGGGCATCTACCAGCGCAAGGAATACAAGCGCCAGTACCCTGAGGGCGAGGCCGCCGCGCACGTGGTGGGCTTTACCAACGTGGAAGACCATGGCCAGGAAGGCATGGAGCTGGCGTTCGACAAAGAGCTGGCGGGCAAGCCGGGATCGCGCCGCGTGATCAAGGACCGGCTGGGCCGCGTGGTCGAAAGCGTGGGCGAAACCGTGCCCCCGGTCGATGGCAAGGACATGCAGCTGTCCATCGACAGCAAGGTGCAGTTTTTTGCGTACCAGAAGCTGCGCGACCAGGTGGCCGTGCACAAGGCCAAGGCGGGCAGCGTGGTGGTGCTCGATGCCCACACGGGCGAATTGCTGGCGCTGGCCAACTACCCGAGCTACGTGCCCGACAAGCGCCAGAACCTGACGGGCGAGCAGTTGCGCAACCGCGCGCTCACCGACGTGTTCGAGCCCGGCTCCACCATGAAGCCGTTCACCATTGGCCTGGCGCTGGAGACCGGCCGCGTGCGCCCCGAGACCATCGTGGACACCAACCCCGGGCGTATCACTATCACCGGCTCCACGATCTCGGACACGCACAACTATGGCGTGCTCACGGTCGAGGGGGTGATCCAGAAGTCCAGCAACGTGGGCACCACCAAGCTGGCCATGCAGATGCCCGCGCGCGAGATGTGGGAGACCTTCTCGGCCGCTGGGTTCGGCCAGAAGCCGCAGCTGCACTTCCCCGGCGTGGTGACGGGCCGCCTGCGCCCGTACAAGAGCTGGCGCCCGGTAGAGCAGGCCACCATGTCCTATGGCTACGGCCTGTCGGCCAGCCTGTTTCAGATGGCGCGCTCGTACACAGTGTTTGCCAACGGCGGCCGGGTGATTCCGGCCACCATGCTCAAGACGGCCGAGTCCGCCGTGGGCGTGCCGGTGTTCTCGGAACGCACCGCCGACCAGGTGCGCAAGATGCTGCAGATGGCCGCAGGCCCCGGCGGCACGGGCCAAAAGGCGCAGACCGTAGGCTACTCGGTGGGCGGCAAGTCGGGCACGGCGCGCAAGCAGGTGGGCAAGAACTATGCATCGGGCAAGTACCGCGCGTGGTTCACCGGCATGGCGCCTATCGACAAGCCGCGCATCATCGTGGCCGTGATGATTGACGAGCCGAGCAACGGCGTGTTCTACGGCGGCGCTGTGGCGGCGCCGGTGTTCAGCGAGGTGGTGCAGCAGACCTTGCGCATGATGGGCGTGCAGCCGGACATGGCCGTCAAGCCTCAGATTGTGGCCAACGCGGTGGAGGAGTCGCTGTGATGCACGCACCGCTCCACACTCTGCAGTCCGCCGGCGACGCCGTGCAATGGCTGCGCGCGCGCGTGACCGGCACCCTGCACACCGACAGCCGCCAGATCGCGCCCGGAGATGGCTTCATTGCCTGGCCCGGTGCAGCCACCGACGGCCGCGCGCATGTGGCTGACGCCATGGTGCGCGGCGCCACGGCCTGCCTGGTAGAGCAGGCGGGGGTGGAGACCTTCGCTTTTGCGGGCGATCACATGGCCGCGCTGCCGGGCCTCAAGGCCGCCACCGGGCCCATCGCCGCTGAATGGTTTGCGCAGCCCACACAGCAGCTCAAGGTGCTGGCGGTGACAGGGACCAATGGCAAGACCAGCACGGCGTGGTGGCTGGCGGGCGTGCTGAATGTGCTATCGAATGAGAAGCACTCAGGGCAGGATCAATGCGCGCTGGTGGGTACTTTGGGCATGGGAGTGCCTCCCGCGTTGACGTCCACCGGCATGAC
This sequence comes from Acidovorax benzenivorans, assembly GCF_028680575.1. GTDB lineage: Bacteria > Pseudomonadota > Gammaproteobacteria > Burkholderiales > Burkholderiaceae_C > Acidovorax > Acidovorax benzenivorans. Next base: position 457,371 of record NZ_JAPCKI010000002.1, read on the forward strand.
CACGCCCGACCCGGTGCGTCTGCAGCGCGCGTTTGCCCAGTTTGTGGCGCAGGGGCTGGGCGCCTGTGCCATTGAGGCCTCGTCGATTGGATTGGCCGAGGCCCGGCTCGACGGTACGCACATCCACGCGGCCATCTTCACCAACTTCACGCAAGACCACCTGGACTACCACGGCAGCATGGCCGACTACTGGCTGGCCAAGCGTGCTCTGTTCGATTGGCCCGGCCTGCAGGCTGCCATCGTCAATGTGGACGACCCTGTGGGCGCTCAATTGCATGGTGAACTGGAAGGCTGTGCCCTCGACCTGTGGAGCCTCTCGGCTCAGGGGGCCGCGCGCCTTGCCGCACAGGACATCACCCTGGGGGACCAGGGCCTGCGTTTCGCTGTGATCGAGGGCGCTGACCGGCAACTGTTGCAAACCCGAGTGATCGGCCAGTACAACGTGCTGAACCTGCTGGGGGTGCTGGCCACGCTGCGCAGCCTGGGCGTGCCGCTGGACCGCGCTGTGCGGGCCTGTGCCAGCCTGCAGCCCGTGCCGGGCCGCATGCAGCGGCTGGTGGCGGTGGGCCAACCCCTGGTGGCCGTGGACTACGCTCACACCCCCGACGCTTTGGACAAAGCCCTGCAAGCCCTGCGCCCCCTGGCCACCGAGCGTGGCGGGCGGCTGTGGTGTGTGTTCGGCTGCGGCGGCGACCGCGACGCGGGCAAACGCCCGCTGATGGGGGCGGTGGCCCAGCAGCAGGCCGACCAGGTGGTGGTGACCAGCGACAACCCCCGCAGTGAAGACCCGGCCGCCATCCTGCACCAGATCCTGCAGGGCACGATTGCCGGTGGCACGGTGCGCGCCGAGCCCGACCGTGCGGCCGCCATCGCCCAGGCCGTTGCCGAAGCCGCGCCCGCCGATGTGGTGCTGATTGCCGGCAAGGGCCACGAAGACACCCAGGAGACGGCAGGCGTGCGTGTGCCGTTCTCCGACATGGCCCACGCGCAGGCTGCGCTGCAGGCCCGAGGAGCCCACACATGGGCATGAACAGTTTTGAACCCGTTATGACACTGCAGCAAGCCTGGGCGCTGCTGCAGCCGCGTATTCCCACCGCCCGTCTGGTGGGCGATGGCGCCACGCCGCTGGCGCGTGTGCACACCGACACGCGCACCCTGCAGCCGGGCGATCTGTTTGTGGCGCTCAAGGGCGAGCGTTTTGATGCCAACGCCTTCCTGGCCGATGCCCGTGCTGGCGGTGCCGCTGCAGCCATTGCACACGGTGGTCTGGAGGCAGCCGGTTTGCCCGGCATCGAAGTGCCCGACAGCCTGGCTGCGCTGGGCGCACTCGCCACCGGCTGGCGTACGCAGTTCCACCTGCCGCTGATCGGCGTGACGGGCAGCAATGGCAAGACCACGGTGACGCAGATGATCGCGTCCATCCTGCGTGCCTGGCAGGGTGAAGCTGCGTTTGCCACGCAGGGCAATTTCAACAACGACATCGGCGTGCCGCTGATGCTGCTGCGCCTGCGCAGCAGCCATGCGGCGGCGGTGATCGAGATGGGCATGAACCACCCTGGCGAAATCGCCACGCTGGCCGCCATGGCCCAGCCCACGGTGGCCTTGGTCAACAACGCGCAGCGTGAGCATCTGGAGTTCATGCACACCGTCGAGGCGGTGGCGCGCGAGAACGGTTCGGTGTTTGCCGGCCTGCCCGCTGATGGCGTGGCGGTGTTTCCAGCTGGCGATACCTACACGGGACTGTGGCAGTCGCTCTCCATGGAGCAGCCAGGCCGCCGCACGATGACCTTTGGCGATGGCGGCGACGTCCGTTGTGCGCAGGCCACCTGGGAGCGCGGAGCCTGGGCTGTCACCCTGACCACGCCGCGGGGCGAGATCACGACCCGTCTGCACATTGCAGGCCGCCACAACGTGACCAACGCGCTGGCCACTACCGCCTGCACCCTGGCGGCGGGTGCGCCTCTGGCTGCCATCGCCCAGGGCCTGCGCGACTTCACGCCGGTCAAGGGCCGCTCGCGTGCGTTCAGTGTGTTGGTGGCGGGGCGCGAGGTCACGGTGGTGGACGACACCTACAACGCCAACCCCGACTCCATGCACGCCGCCATTCAGGTGCTGGCCGAGCTGCCGGGGCCACAGTTGCTGGTGATGGGTGACATGGGCGAGGTCGGTGACCAGGGCCCGCAGTTCCACGCCGAAGCCGGGGCGCTGGCGCGCGCTGCCGGTATCCCCAAGCTGTTTGCGCTTGGAGCGCAGTCGGTGCACGCCGTGTCGGCCTATGGTGATGGGGCCCAGCATTTCAACGAGATGGCCGCGCTGCTGGACGCCGTGCGCAACGCATTGCCCACGGTGGGCAGCGTGCTGGTCAAGGGATCGCGATTCATGAAGACGGAACAGGTGGTCGAGGCCATTGTGGCCATCGCACTGCCCTCAGAACAACAACAAAAGCCGATCAATCCACGGGAGGGACACCATGGCGCAACGCATTGATATTGCCCGTACGGTGCCAGCCCATGCCGGAGGTACCACATGCTGCTGATGCTGTCGCAATGGCTGCAGGGCCTGTCGCCCGAGTTCGGCTTCTTTCGGGTGTTCCAGTACCTCACCTTCCGCGCGGTGATGGCCGCCATGACGGCGCTGCTCATCGGGCTGGTGGCCGGCCCCAAGGTGATTCGCATCCTCACCTCGCTCAAGATCGGCCAGCCCATTCGGGGCTATGCCATGCAGTCGCACCTGTCCAAGAGTGGCACTCCCACCATGGGCGGTGTGCTGATCCTGCTGTCCATCGCCATCTCTACCCTGCTGTGGTTCGACCTGTCCAACCGGTTTGTCTGGATCGTGTTGATCGTTACGCTGGGTTTTGGCGCCATTGGCTGGGCGGACGACTGGCGCAAGGTGGTCAACAAAGACCCCGAGGGCATGCGTTCGCGCGAAAAGTATTTCTGGCAGTCGGTGATCGGCCTCATGGCCGCGCTGTACCTGGTGTTCAGCATCTCAGAAAGCTCCAACGCCAAGGTGTGGGAACTGTTCGTGGGCTGGGTGCAATCGGGCTTCTCGCTGGACCTGCCACCCAAGGCGGGCTTGCAGCTGCCCTTCTTCAAAGAAGTGAGCTACCCGCTGGGTGTGCTGGGTTTCGTCATCCTGACCTACCTGGTGATCGTGGGCTCCAGCAACGCGGTGAATCTGACCGACGGCCTGGATGGCCTGGCCATCATGCCGGTGGTGATGGTGGGCTCGGCACTGGGTGTATTTGCTTACGTCACCGGCAGCTCGGTGTACTCCAAATACCTGTTCCTTCCGCACATCCCGGGCTCGGGCGAGCTGCTGATCTTCTGCGCGGCCATGGCGGGCGCGGGGCTGGCTTTCCTGTGGTTCAACGCGCACCCGGCCCAGGTCTTCATGGGCGATGTGGGGGCCCTGGCGCTGGGCGGTGCCCTGGGCACCATTGCCGTGATCGTTCGGCAAGAGATCGTGCTGGCCATCATGGGCGGCATCTTTGTGGTCGAGGCCCTGTCGGTGATGCTGCAGGTGACCTGGTTCAAGTACACCAAGAAGCGCTACGGCGAAGGCCGGCGCCTGCTCAAGATGGCACCCCTGCACCACCACTTTGAAAAGAGCGGCTGGAAGGAAACGCAGGTCGTCGTGCGCTTCTGGATCATCACCATGCTGCTGTGCCTGATTGGCCTGTCCACGCTGAAACTGCGATGAACCCGAACGAACCCCTTCTTCCCGACCCCCTCGGTATGCCCGAGGCCGTGCCCTCGACGGCAGGGACGGGTGTGGGCGCAGATGGCGCTCCAGGGGCTGATTCGGCACTGCAGGATGCGGCTCCCCTTGCGCCCGAGCTGAGTCCGGTACAGGACCCTGAAGCATCTGGCAGCGAAGTGCCAGGCGGCACATCGGCAGCCGAGGGCTCTGAAGCGGCCCCCGCGATGCCATTGACTCCGAGCACCAATACCGGCTGGAACCCGGAGGCGGTGCCTGCCGTCTCTGCCGCCAAGGCTGCGGCGGACTTCGTGGCGCAGATCTTTGCCGAGGTGGCCGCGCCCGAGTCAGCGCCGTCCGATGTTGCAGACACCACCGACACCGTGGATACCGACGAGTCCGTGATTCCCGATGCGTCTGCGGGCCCGGCGCGCGAGGGTGTTGTGAACCTGCTGCAAGACCAGAACATCCTGATCCTGGGCCTGGGTGCTTCGGGCATGGCGATGGCACGCTGGTGCGTGCGCTGCGGCGCGCAGGTCACCGTGGCCGATACCCGCGCTGCCCCGCCGCAACTGCCCGCGCTGCAGCAGGAGCTGCCCCAGGTGCGGTTTGTGTCGGGTGCATTCGATGCCAGCCTGGTGCAAGGGCATGACCTGCAGGCGGTCTATCGTTCGCCAGGGCTGAGCCCTGAGACAGTTGCTCCTGTTTTTGAAGCGGCTCGTGCAAGCAATATCAGCGCTGGCGGCGAATTGAGCCTGTATGCCATGGCGCTGGCAGCGTTGCGCAGCTCGCATGCGTATGCCCCCGCCGTGCTGGCCATCACCGGGACCAATGGCAAGACCACTGTGACCTCGCTCACCGGCCAGCTGGTGGAGCGCTCGGGCAAACGTGTGGCCGTGGCAGGCAACATCGGCCCGACCCTGCTCGATACGCTCGCAGAGCACCTGGAGGCCGACACCCTGCCCGACGTGTGGGTGCTGGAGCTGTCGAGTTTTCAGCTCGATGGCGTCACGGGCTTTGAGCCCACGGCAGCCACGGTGCTCAACATCACACAAGACCACCTGGACTGGCACGGCAGCATCGAGGCCTATGCCGCTGCCAAGGCGCGCATCTTTGGCCAGACGGGCTTGATGATCCTGAACCGCGAAGACCCTGCCGTGATGGCCATGCTTCCACCACCCGTCAAGGTCAAGCTGCAAAAGCCGCAGGTACGCGCCCACCTCACCTTTGGTGGCGACATGCCCCGGCGTCCGGGTGACTTTGGCATCGAGGTGGTGAGCGGTATGCCCTGGCTGGTGCGTGCCATGGATGCGGATGAAACCCGCAAGCGTGGTCGCAACGAGGTGGAGGAAGACCTGCACATCCAGCGGCTCATCCCCGCCGACGCGCTGCGCATCCGGGGCCGCCACAACGCGACCAACGCGCTGGCGGCGTTGGCGCTGGCCTCGGCGGCCGGTTGCCCCCTGGCGCCCATGCTGTATGGCCTGCGCGAATACCGGGGCGAGCCCCACCGCGTGGAGCCCGTGGCCATCATCCACGGCGTGGAATATTTCGACGACAGCAAAGGCACCAACGTGGGGGCCACGGCGGCGGCACTGGTGGGCCTGGGTAACGAGCGGCGTCTGGTCGTCATTCTGGGGGGTGAAGGCAAGGGGCAGGACTTTGCGCCGCTGGCGGCCCCCGTGGCGCGCTACGCGCGTGCCGTGGTGCTGATCGGCCGCGACGCACCGCTGATCCGCACCGCGCTGCAGGATGCAGGTGTGCCGCTGCTGGACGCTGAGACATTGCCCCAGGCCGTGGCGCTGGCCGCGCAGCGCGCCCATGCGGGCGACGCCGTGCTGATGTCGCCCGCCTGCGCGAGCTTCGACATGTTCAAGGACTACGGGCACCGTGCGCAGGTCTTTTGCGACACGGTGCGAGCCATGGCTGACGATGCCGGTCAGTCGGCGGAGGGCATGCAATGACGGCGCCCGCCAGCACCCTGTTGCAACGCGTGACCGGCTGGTTCGGTGGCCTGCCCGGCAAGGCCGCCGACGTGTTGCCCGTGCGCGTGGGCGGCACCGAATACCGCCAGTCGTCCAGCACGCCAGCGAGTGTGCTGGGCTTTGACCAGGCCCTGCTGTGGGTGGTGGTGGCACTGCTGGCGTGGGGGCTTGTGATGGTGTATTCGGCGTCGATTGCGATGCCGGACAACCCGCGCTTTGCCAACTATGCGTCCACCCATTTCCTGACCCGCCACATGATGTATCTGGTGGTGGGTTTTGTGGCGGCGCTGCTGGCTTTCCAGATACCGATGGCGCTGTGGGAGCGGGTGGCACCCTGGTTGTTCATCGTGGCGCTGCTCATGCTGGTGGCGGTGTTGATCCCCGGCGTGGGCAAGGTGGTCAACGGCGCGCGCCGCTGGTTGTCCATCGGCCCCGTGGGCTTTCAGCCGTCCGAGGTCGCGAAGTTTGCGGTGCTGATCTACGCCGCCGACTACATGGTGCGCAAGATGGAGGTGAAGGAGCGCTTCTTCCGCGCCGTGCTGCCCATGGGCGCTGCGGTGGCCATCGTCGGCGTGCTGCTGTTGGCCGAGCCCGACATGGGGGCCTTCATGGTGGTGGCCGTGATCGCCATGGGCATCCTGTTCCTGGGCGGCGTGAATGCCCGCATGTTCTTCCTGATCGCCGGGGTGCTGGTGGGCGCCTTCGCGCTGATGATTGCCAGCTCGCCCTGGCGCCGCGAGCGCGTGTTTGCGTACCTGGACCCCTTCAGCGAACAGCACGCGCTGGGCAAGGGCTACCAGCTCTCGCACTCGCTGATCGCCATCGGGCGCGGCGAGGTTTTTGGCGTGGGGCTGGGTGGCAGTGTGGAGAAGCTGCACTGGCTGCCCGAGGCGCACACCGACTTCCTGTTGGCCGTGATCGGCGAAGAGTTTGGCTTGGTGGGCGTGGTTGCGCTCATCGTGCTGTTCCTGTGGATGACGCGCCGCATCATGCACATCGGCCGTCAGGCCATTGCGCTGGACCGCGTATTCGCTGGGTTGGTGGCGCAGGGAGTGGCGATCTGGATCGGCTTTCAGGCCTTCATCAACATGGGGGTGAACCTGGGCGCGCTGCCGACCAAGGGGCTCACGCTGCCGCTGATGAGTTTTGGTGGGTCTGCAATCTTGATGAACCTGGTTGCTTTGGCGGTTGTCCTGCGGGTGGACTACGAGAACAAACTCCTCATGAGGGGGGGGCGCGTATGAGTGCCCAGAAGACTGCCCTCATCATGGCCGGCGGCACCGGTGGTCACATCTTCCCAGGCCTGGCCGTGGCCGAAGAATTGCGCGCACGCGGCTGGCGTGTGCACTGGCTGGGCGCGCCCGGCAGCATGGAGTCGCGCATCGTGCCCACGCACGGCTTTGCGCTGGAGTTGATCGACTTCTCGGGTGTGCGTGGCAAGGGGCTTGTCACGCTGGCCCTGCTGCCGCTGCGCCTGCTGCGTGCGTTCTGGCAAGCCCTGCAGGTGGTGCGGCGTGTCAAGCCCGATGTGGTGGTGGGTCTGGGTGGCTACATCACCTTTCCGGGTGGAATGATGGGCGTGCTCGCGGGCAAGCCCCTGGTGTTGCACGAGCAGAACTCGGTGGCTGGCATGGCCAACAAGGTGCTGGCGGGTGTGGCCGACCGGGTGTTCACTGCCTTCCCCAACGTGTTCAAGAAGGGCCAGTGGGTGGGTAACCCGTTGCGCACCGCCTTCACACAGCAGCTCGGCCCGGCCGAGCGGTTTGCGGGCCGCACCGGTCCGCTGCGCCTGCTGGTGGTGGGCGGTAGCCTGGGCGCGCGTGCCCTCAACGAGATCGTGCCCCAGGCCGTCGCCCTGATGCCTGCGGCACAACGCCCCACCGTGGTCCACCAGAGCGGAGCGACGCAGATCGACGCACTGCGCGCCAACTATGCCGCCGCCGGGGTCGATGCAGAGCTGACGCCTTTCATCGACGACACCGCCAGTGCCTTTGCGGCGGCCGACATCATCGTCTGCCGCGCGGGGGCCAGCACCGTCACCGAAATCGCCGCCGTGGGGGCTGCGTCCATCTTTGTGCCGTTCCCTTCGGCGGTGGACGACCACCAAACCACCAACGCGCAGTTCCTCGTGAATGCGGGGGGCGGCTGGCTGGTGCAGCAGCGCGACCTGACGCCCGAGGGTTTGTCTGAAATGCTATTGAAATTAGAGCGCTCCATGCTGATGGATGTAGCGCTCAAGGCCAAAAATATGCAAAAAATCAACGCCACCCGCGAGGTGGTGACTGCCTGCGAGGAGCTTGCAACACCATGAAGCACGCCATTCGCCACATCCACTTCGTCGGCCTGGGCGGTGCCGGCATGAGCGGCATCGCCGAAGTGCTGTTCAACCTGGGCTACCGCATTTCGGGCTCGGACCTGGCCGACAGCGCCACGCTGCGCCGCCTGCAGGGGCTGGGTATCAAGACCTGCCTGGGCCATGCCGCTGCACACATCGACGGTGCCGATGCTGTGGTCACGTCCACCGCCGTCACGGCCGACAACCCCGAGGTGCTGGCCGCGCGCGAAAAGAAGATTCCCGTGGTGCCCCGCGCGCTCATGCTGGCTGAGTTGATGCGCCTGAAGCAGGGCATTGCCATTGCCGGCACGCACGGCAAGACCACCACCACCAGCCTCGTGACCAGCGTGCTGGCCGAGGCGGGGCTGGACCCGACCTTCGTCATCGGCGGCAGGCTCAACAGCGCGGGCGCCAACGCCAAGCTGGGCAGCGGCGACTACATCGTGGTCGAAGCCGACGAGTCCGACGCGTCGTTTTTGAACCTGCTGCCCGTGATGGCCGTGGTGACCAACATCGACGCCGACCACATGGAGACCTACGGCCACGACTTTGGCCGCCTCAAGGGCGCGTTTGTCGATTTTCTGCACCGCATGCCGTTCTACGGCACCGCCGTGCTGTGCGTGGACAGCCCGGCCGTGCGCGACATCCTGCAAAGCGTGACGTGCCCGATCACCAGCTACGGCTTCTCGGAAGACGCGCAGGTGCGCGCCATCAACGTGCGAGCCGAGGCGGGCCAGATGCGCTTTACCGTGCAGCGGCGCAACGGCGTCACGCTGCCCGACATGGAGATCGTGCTCAACCTCGCGGGCGAACACAACGTGCTCAACGCGCTGTCGGCCATTGCCGTGGCGGTGGAACTGAACATCCCGGACGAAGCCGTCCAGCGTGCGCTGGCGGGCTTCAAGGGCGTGGGCCGACGCTTCCAGCGCTATGGCGACCTGCCTGCCAAGGACGGCGGTACGTTCACCGTGATTGACGACTACGGCCACCACCCCGTGGAGATGGCCGCCACGCTGGCCGCTGCGCGTGGTGCATTCCCTGGTCGCCGCCTGGTGCTGGCCTTCCAGCCGCACCGCTACAGCCGCACGCGCGATTGCTTTGAGGATTTCGTCAAGGTGATTGGCAATGCCGACGCGGTGCTGCTCACCGAGGTGTACGCCGCAGGTGAAGCGCCGGTTGTGGCCGCCGATGGTCGCTCGCTGGCCCGTGCATTGCGTGTGGCAGGGCGGGTGGAGCCGGTGTTTGTGGACAACGTGGCCGATCTGCCCCAGGCCATTGCCGACAACGCACGCGCTGGCGACGTGGTGATGTGCATGGGGGCTGGCTCCATTGGGGCCGTGCCTGGCAAGGTGGTTGAAATGCTACAAAATAATGAGCTATCAGCGCATGAAGGGCGCGCGCTATGACCATTTTTGATTCAAATATTGATGTGAAATCCCTGGGCAAGGTCGCCGTGCTGATGGGCGGGGACTCGGCCGAGCGCGAGGTTTCGCTGATGTCTGGCAGCGGCGTGCTGCAGGCACTGCGTTCGCGCGGCGTTGATGCCCATGCGTTCGACCCCGCGCAGAACGCGCTGGGTGATTTGAAGCGCGATGGTTATGCGCGCTGCTTCATCGCGCTGCATGGCCGCCATGGCGAAGACGGCACGGTGCAGGGCGCTCTGGAGCTGCTGCGCATTCCGTACACCGGCCCCGGCGTGATGGCCTCGGCCATCGCCATGGACAAGGTCATGACCAAGCGCGTGTGGCTGGCCGAGGGCCTGCCCACCCCGCGTTACGTGTGGCTGGCACCTGATCGCCAGCAGCGCGAGGTGGTGCGCACCGTGCCTGATGAGCTGGGCCTGCCCCTGATCGTGAAGCCGCCGCGCGAAGGTTCGTCCATCGGCGTGACCAAGGTGCGTGGCTATTCGGACATGCAAGAGGCCGTACAGCTGTCTGCCCAGTACGACCCCGATGTGTTGTGCGAAGAATTTATCGAGGGCGAGGAGGTGACCTGCCCCGTGCTGGGCCAGGGTGCCAGCGCGCGCGCGCTGCCGGTGATTCGCATCGTGGCGCCCGATGGCGCCTACGACTACCAGAACAAGTATTTCACCGACGATGTGAAGTACCAGTGCCCAAGCGGCCTGCCCGAGGCCGAGGAGCGCGAGATCCAGCGCATCGTGCTGGAGGCCTACCGCACCCTGGGTTGCCGGGGCTGGGGTCGCGCCGACCTGATGATCCGCGCCAGCGACCGCAAGCCTTTCCTGCTGGAGATGAACACGTCGCCCGGCATGACGGGGCATTCGCTGGTGCCCATGTCGGCCAGGGCCTCGGGCATCAGCTATGAGGAACTGTGCCTGCGCATCCTCGCGGATGCGGCGCTGGATACGCCCGCAAAGCCAAAGGCTGCCTGATGACCCAGACGCTGCCTGCACCCTTGGACGTCAAGCTGATGAACCTGACCGCATCGGTCCTGTTCGTGGGCTGCGCCATGGCTGTGCTGGCAGCGGGAGCGTGGTGGGTGCTCCGGTACCCGGGCTTTGCCATCGCACGCATCGTGGTGCAGGGTGAGCTGGTGCACAACAACTCGGTGACCTTGCGGGCCAACGTGGCACCGCACCTGGCGGGCAACTTCTTCACGGTGGACCTGCGTACCGCCCGAGAGGCCTTCGAGCAGGTGCCCTGGGTGCGACGCGCGCAGGTGCGCCGGGTGTACCCCGGTGGCCTGCGTGTGGAGCTGCAGGAGCATGACGCGGTGGCGTACTGGGGGCCGGACACCGGCTCAGCACTGGTCAACAGCCAGGGTGAAGTCTTCGAGGCCAATGTGGGCGATGTGGAGCAGGAAGGCCTGCCGCGCCTGCAGGGGCCCACCGGCAGCTCGGCCGAAGTGCTGCAGATGTACGGGCTGCTGGAGCCAGTGTTCAAGCCGCTGCGGCTGGATGTGGAAGAGCTGGAACTGACAGGGCGAGGCGGCTGGCGCGCCACCCTCGACAGCGAGGCGGTGGTCGAGCTGGGGGGCGGTACGCCGCAGGAAGTGGTGCAACGCACGCAGCGTTTTGTGCGCACCTTGACCCAGGTGGCCGCGCAGTATGGCCGCCGCGTGGACGCGCTGGAGTCGGCGGACCTGCGCCACGCCGGGGGATATGCCCTGCGCCTGCGGGGTGTGACCACGGTGACTGCAGACGCAACAGGCACGGCCGCCGTGCGCAAGAGGTGATGGCATGACGCAAGACAGGACAGCACGCAGCACGCTGCGGGCCCCGAGAGGGCGGTGCGAGGGGTTGGTGGGACAGCGGGACAGAACCTAGAAGGGCAGAGACTGATATGGCAAGAGAATACAAAGACGTCGTCGTGGGGCTGGACATTGGCACCGCCAAGGTCATGGCCGTGGTGGCCGAGGTTCTGCCCAATGGCGAGCTCAAACTCGCAGGCTTGGGCGTGGCCCCGAGCAATGGTCTGAAGCGCGGGGTGGTGGTCAACATCGACGCCACCGTGCAAAGCATTCAGCAGGCGCTGAAAGAGGCCGAGCTGATGGCCGACTGCAAGATCCAGCGTGTGTACACCGGGATCACCGGCAGCCACATTCGCGGGCTCAACTCCAGCGGCATGGTTGCGGTGAAGGACAAGGAAGTCACCTCGGCCGATGTGGCGCGCGTGGTGGAGACGGCCAAGGCCATCAACATCAGCAGCGACCAGCGCCTGTTGCTGGTGGAGCCGCAAGAATTTGTGATCGACGGGCAGGATGTGAAGGAGCCCATCGGCATGAGCGGCATCCGCCTGGAGGCCAAGATCCACATCGTGACTGGCGCCCAGAGCGCGGCCGAGAACATCATCAAGTGCGTGCGCCGTTGCGGCCTGGAGGTCGAGCAGCTCATGCTGAACCCGCTGGCCAGCAGCCAGGCCGTGCTGACCGACGACGAGCGCGAACTGGGCGTGGTGGTGGTCGACATTGGCGCGGGCACGACCGACGTGGCCATCTTCACCGGCGGCGCGATCCGCCACACGGCGGTGATTCCGATTGCGGGCGATCTCATCACCAGCGACATTGCCATGGCGCTGCGCACGCCCACGAAGGACGCCGAAGACATCAAGGTGGAGAGCGGCTACGCCAAGCAACTGCTGGCCGACCCCGAGGCGCAGGTGGAAGTGCCCGGCTTGGGTGACCGCAGCCCGCGCATGCTGAGCAAGCAGGCGCTAGCCGGTGTGATCGAGCCGCGCGTCGAAGAGATTTTCTCGCTCGTGCAGCAGGTGGTGCGCGAGTCGGGCTATGAAGAAGTGCTGTCCTCGGGCATCGTGCTCACCGGCGGCAGTTCGGTGATGCCCGGAATGATCGAGCTGGGCGAGGACATCTTCCTCAAGCCCGTGCGGCGCGGTATCCCCAAGTATTCCAGCGCCCTGGCGGACATGGTGGCCCAGCCCCGTGCTGCCACCGTGATGGGGTTGCTCGAAGAAGCGCGCCTGGCACGCTTGCGCGGCTTCAAGGTGGCTCAGAAGAGCGGGTCCATGAAGACCGCATTCGGGCGTTTCAAAGATTTCATCGTGGGGAATTTCTGACCATGAAATACCCACTCTGGTTGGCCCGTGGTAGCCCGCACATCACTGCACGCGAGCGATGGCGATGCACAGGCCCGCCGCGCTCATCGGCCACTACAACCCCATTCCCCATTTGGCAATTGCATACGAATTTAGAACCAGGAGCTCCAAGATGACCATCGAAATGATCGAAGCCGAAGAATTTAACCAGGGCACCCAGATCAAGGTGATCGGTGTGGGCGGCGGCGGCAGCAACGCCGTCGAGCACATGATTGCCCGCAGCGTGCAGGGCGTGGAGTTTGTCAGCGCCAACACCGATGCACAGGCGCTCACGCGCAGCTCGGCGCACCGCGTCATCCAGCTGGGTGGCAGCGGCCTGGGCGCGGGCGGCAAGCCCGAGAAGGCGCGCGATGCGGCCGAGGCAGCGGTGGAGGACATCCGTGAGGCAATTTCCGGCGCACACATGCTGTTCATCACGGCGGGCATGGGCGGTGGCACGGGCACCGGTGCTGCACCCGTGATCGCGCGCGTGGCCAAGGAGATGGGCATCCTGACGGTGGGTGTGGTCACCAAGCCCTTCGATTGGGAAGGCGGTCGCCGCATGAAGAACGCCGACGATGGTCTGGCCGAGCTGGAAGCCAACGTGGACTCGCTGATCGTGGTGCTCAACGAAAAGCTGCTCGATGTGCTGGGCGATGACATCACCCAGGACGAGGCCTTTGCCCACGCCAACGACGTGCTCAAGAACGCCGTGGGCGGCATTGCCGAAATCATCAACGAGTACGGCCAGGTGAACGTGGACTTTGAAGACGTGCGCACCGTGATGGGCGAGCCCGGCAAGGCCATGATGGGCACGGCCACCGCCAGCGGCCCGGACCGCGCGCGCATCGCTGCCGAGCAAGCCATTGCCTGCCCGCTGCTCGAAGGCATCGACCTGTCGGGCGCCAAGGGTGTGCTGGTGCTGGTCACGGCCAGCAAGGGCAGCCTCAAGCTGTCTGAATCGCGCCAGGCCATGAACACCATCAATGCCTACGCATCGACCGACGCGCACGTGATCTTCGGCGCCGCCTATGACGAAACCCTGGGCGACGAGATCCGCGTGACCGTGGTGGCCACGGGCCTGTCGCGTGCCAATGCACGTCGCCAGCCCATCTCCGTGGTGCAGGGTGGCCTGCGCACGGGCACGGACAACATGGCCTACCAGATGCCTGTGGCCGGTGTGGGCACGCTGGGTGGCGCCGTGGGTGTGCAAGGCGGCCATGCAGGCAGCGCACAGGCCGACTACGGCAGCATGTCGGTGCCCAGCGTGTGGCGCACCAACCGCACGCAGGCTGCAGCCCGCGTGGATGCCCTGTCGTCTGGCGGCATGGATGACCTGGAGATTCCGGCCTTCCTGCGCAAGCAAGCCGACTGATCGCTGAATACGTGCCCGTTCTCGGGCCGTAAGACAAGAAGCCCTGCCAGCGTTCGCTGGCAGGGCTTCTTTTTTGGGGTGCAGCGCGGTTTCGCGCTTGCTCAGGTCCGCGAGGTGTGCGGCCTCTTCCGGGTCAGAAGGATTCCCAATCGTCGTTGTTGTCCGCCGCAGGCTTGCTGGGGCTGCTGGCCTTGGGCGGCAAGGCCGCTTTGGGCGCCGGCGTTGCTGCGGGGCGGGGGGCTGCAGGCGTCTTGGCAATGGCAGGGCGGGGTGCAGCAGCTCGCACTGCGGGGGCTGCCACGGGGCGGCGTGGGGCAGGCGCGGGCCGGCTGACCGGGGCGGACGCTGAGGTGCTGCCATTCACCCGGAACAGCGCCACCACCTGGGTGAGCTTCATGGCCTGCTCGCGCAGGCTGTCGGCTGCGGCGGTGGACTCTTCCACCAGCGCCGAGTTCTGCTGGGTCATCTGGTCCAGCTGGTTCATCGCCGTGTTGACCTGTGCGATGCCCTGGCTCTGTTCGGACGTGGCCGCACGGATCTCGCCAATGATGTCGGTCACGCGCTGCACACTGGCCACGATCTCGGTCATGGTGGCGCCTGCATTGCCCACCAGGGCCGTGCCGGATTCGACCTTTTCGACCGACGCGCCGATCAGCGACTTGATCTCCTTGGCGGCCTCGGCGCTGCGCTGGGCCAGGCTGCGCACCTCGCCCGCCACCACGGCAAAGCCCCGGCCCTGTTCGCCCGCACGGGCGGCTTCTACAGCGGCGTTGAGCGCCAGGATGTTGGTCTGGAACGCAATGCCATCGATGACGCCGATGATGTCGCTGATCTTCTTGCTGCTGGCATTGATGTCCTGCATGGTGGACACCACCTGCGACACCACTTCGCCCCCGCGCGCTGCCACTTCGGCGGCTGACGTTGCCATCTGGTTGGCGGTTTGGGCGGAGTCGGACGTCTGTTTGACGGTGCTGGTCAGCTCCTCCATGCTGCTGGCCGTTGTCTGCAGGTTGCTGGCCGTGTCTTCGGTGCGGTGGGCCAGGTCGTTGTTGCCCTGGGCGATCTCGCTGGACGCTGTGGCAATGCTGTCGGTGGCCGAGCGCACCTCGGTCACCAGCTTGCGCAGCGAGGTGACCATGTGGGCCAGGCCGTCAAGCATGGAGCCCGGCGGGGCGGCCGGGATTTGCGCG
Source organism: Acidovorax benzenivorans (assembly GCF_028680575.1). Lineage (GTDB taxonomy): Bacteria > Pseudomonadota > Gammaproteobacteria > Burkholderiales > Burkholderiaceae_C > Acidovorax > Acidovorax benzenivorans. The sequence goes on from NZ_JAPCKI010000002.1 coordinate 472,508, forward strand.
TCCAGGTTGCCTTCGGCCACCTCCGACATGATGGCAATGGCGTGGGTGGGTTCGCCACCAATCTGGCGCAGCACCGAGCGAGACACGAGTGTGCCGATCAGCCCCACAGCAGCGAAAACCGCCACCACCAACACCAAGCTCGACAAGAGCGCCTTGCGCAGCATGGTATCCACGTCGTCTGTATATAGCCCGGAGCCCACCATCCAGTTCCAGCCGTCCACCTTGACGATGTACTGCAACTTGGGCACAGGCGTCTGCTGGCCGGGGCGCGCAAACATGGTGGGTATAAAGGCTTTGCCGTCCTTGCTGCTGCGCATGCCGTTGACCAGCAAGCCGATGATGTCCACCCCCGAGCCGTCCTTGACCTTGCCGAGCATGTCCTTTCCGTCCCACTCGGCTTTGAAGGGGTGCATCACCCCCACGCCTTCGGTGGTCCAGATGTAGAAATATTCGGTTTTGCCCTCGGGGCCGCCGTAGCGGGCAATGCGCAGGGCATCCTTGGCCGCCTTCTGCGCGTCTTCTACCGACATGGCGCCGCTCGCAGCCTTGGCCTGGTACCCGACCACGATGCTGTGGGCGGACTGTACGGCCGTGGTCAGCAGGTCCTTGCGGGATTCAGTGATTAGTCGCCGCTCCTGAAGGAGTGACAGGATGGCCATGATCAGCAGCGCCGTGAGCGCGGTGCCGATCATGAGCATGACTTTCATCTTGAAACTGAGCTTGCTCATGGGAGTCTCCTGTGGGGCGTGTGCGGTGTAGGCATGTGGTGTGTTTGCAAGGCCCTCTGATTCCAAATTGTGCGGCGAACCATGGGGCCTGCGCTGTAGGGGAAAACGCGGCGGTAGCTCTACTTATGGGCGCAAACGTTCCAGGTGTGGCGTGTACCCTGTATCGCAGGCAAGACCTCAGTCCGTGCGGGGCGGCGCGCAGAAACTAAAATACGAAGATGCTCCAGCAACGCACCCTCAAGACCCTGACCCGTGCCGTAGGCGTGGGTCTGCACAGCGGCCAGCGGGTCGAGTTGACCCTGCGGCCCGCACAGCCGGACACGGGCATCGTGTTCCGGCGGGTGGACCTGCCCCAGCCGGTGGACATTCCCATCCGAGCCGAGGCCGTCACGGATACGCGGCTGGCGTCCACCATCGCGGTGGGCAATGCCAAGGTGCATACTGTGGAGCACCTGATGTCGGCCTGTGCCGGGCTGGGTATCGACAACCTCTATGTGGACATCACGGCCGAAGAGGTCCCCATCCTCGACGGGTCTTCGGCTTCGTTCGTGTTCCTGTTGCAAAGCGCCGGCGTGGAGTTGCAAAACGCGCCCAAAAGGTTCATTCGCGTCACCCGCCCTGTGGAGGTGCGCGAGGGCGAAGGTGCCAACGCCAAGTGGGCACGCCTCACGCCGTATCACGGCTACAAGCTCAGTTTTGAGATCGACTTTGACCACCCGGCCGTGGACTCCACCGGCCAGCGCGTGGAGTTTGACCTGGGGCAAGGCAACTACAGCCGCGACATCGCCCGCGCGCGCACCTTTGGCTTCACCCGCGACGTGGAGATGATGCGCTCCAACGGTCTGGCCTTGGGCGGCGGGCTGGACAACGCCATCGTGATGGATGACTACAAGGTGCTCAACAGCGACGGCCTGCGCTACGACGACGAGTTCGTCAAGCACAAGATCCTGGATGCCATGGGCGACCTGTACCTCATTGGCAAGCCCTTGCTGGCCGCCTACAGCGCCTTCCGCTCGGGCCACGCCATGAACAACCTGCTGCTGCGCGAGCTGCTGGCCCAGCGCGATGCGTGGGAGGTGGTCACGTTCGAGGACGAGCGCCAGGCCCCCACCGGCTTCGCGCAACCCGCGCGCGCCTGGTAGAGCAGGCCCGCCATGTTGATCTTTCGCTGGCTGGCCATGCTGCTGCTTCTGGCGGCTGCCGTGTCGTTTGCGTTTTACGCGGGCACAGGGCAGCCGCGCTACAAGCGCCTGGGGCTTGTCATCCTCAAATGGACGGTGATTGCCGCTGTGTTTTTCTTTGCGGTGATCCTCATCGGCCGCCTGGCCTGATGCATCTGCTGATGCACGGGCTCTGCTGCCCCGTTTTTCCTCTGCCCTATACTCGCGCCTGCTCCGGGGTGTGCTGATGCGCTGAGATGCAAGAGGCTTGAAGAAATTCAAGCCAGCTTGCGAACCCGACGAACTTGATCCGGTTCATACCGGCGGAAGAAGAGCCGACCTCCTTGTCCCCGTGCCCGCACTCCCTGTGGGCACGCCTTGCCTCAGGTGCTGCCATGCGCAGCCACCCGAGGGGCGCACAGGTCCATTCCGGAGCAGAACCCACCGCCCCGGAACCAGGAGACCTGCCCCATGAATGCCCCCGACCCCCACGCCAAGCTGGCCACCCCCGAAAAGTTTGCCGAACTGCTCGCCCGCACGCGCGAGCCCTTCCCCGCATCGCGCAAGGCCTACATCCCCGGCCACTTACACACCGACCTGCGCGTGCCCGTGCGCGACATTGCGCTGACCAACGGCGAGCTGGTCAGCGTGTACGACACCTCCGGCCCCTACACCGACCCGACCGCAGTGATCGATGTGCGCCAGGGCCTGGCCAGTGTGCGCGGGGGCTGGATCACCGGCCGTGGCGATGTGGAGCACTACGAAGGCCGCGCCCCCGTGGCGCTGGACGATGGGCAAAAGAGCGAAGACGCCACCCGCCTCGCCCAGTTGCGTGCGGAGGCCGCCGCGCTGCAGCGCAAGCCCCTGCGTGCCAAGGCCGGTGCCAACGTCACGCAGATGCACTACGCCAAGAAGGGCATCATCACGCCCGAGATGGAATACGTGGCCATCCGCGAAAACGGCAAGCGCGAGTGGATGGAGCAGTACATGGCCGATGCAGGCCGTGAGAAGCGCCTGATGGGCAACCCCATGGGCGCGAGCATCCCGCGCATCATCACGCCCGAATTCGTGCGCGACGAAGTGGCCCGGGGCCGTGCCATCATCCCCGCCAACATCAACCACCCCGAGGTGGAGCCGATGGTGATTGGCCGCAACTTCCTGGTCAAGATCAACGCCAACATCGGCAACTCAGCCGTCACTTCCAGCATTGAAGAAGAAGTGGAAAAGCTGGTGTGGGCGATCCGCTGGGGGGCTGACAACGTGATGGACTTGAGCACCGGCAAGAACATCCACACCACACGCGATTGGATCGTGCGCAACTCGCCGGTGCCGATTGGTACCGTGCCGATCTACCAGGCGCTGGAAAAGGTGGGCGGCATTGCCGAAGACCTGACCTGGGAAATCTTCCGCGACACGCTGATCGAGCAGGCCGAGCAGGGCGTGGACTACTTCACCATCCACGCGGGTGTGCGCCTGGCCTACATCCACCTCACGGCACAACGCCGCACGGGCATTGTTTCGCGCGGGGGCTCCATCATGGCCAAGTGGTGCATGGCGCACCACCGCGAGAGCTTCCTGTACGAGCATTTCGAGGACATCTGCGACATCATGAAGGCGTACGACGTGTCGTTCAGCCTGGGTGACGGCCTGCGGCCCGGCTGCGCATCCGATGCCAACGACGAAGCACAATTTGCCGAGCTGCACACGCTGGGCGAGCTGACCCAGGTGGCGTGGAAGCACGACGTGCAGACCATGATCGAAGGCCCCGGCCATGTGCCCATGCACATGATCCAGGCCAACATGACCGAGCAGCTCAAGACCTGCCACGAAGCGCCGTTCTACACCCTGGGCCCGCTGACCATCGACATCGCCCCCGGCTACGACCACATTGCTTCGGCCATCGGCGCGGCCATGATCGGCTGGATGGGGACGGCCATGCTGTGCTACGTGACGCCCAAGGAGCACCTGGGACTGCCCGACCGCGACGACGTGAAGCAGGGGATCATTGCGTACAAGATCGCCGCCCACGCCGCCGATGTGGCCAAGGGCCACCCCGGCGCTCGCTCGCGCGACGATGCGCTCAGCCAGGCGCGTTTCGACTTCCGCTGGCAGGACCAGTTCAACCTGGGCCTGGACCCCGAAACGGCCAAGGAATACCACGACGAGACCCTGCCCAAGGATTCGGCCAAGGTGGCGCATTTCTGCTCGATGTGCGGCCCCAAGTTCTGCTCGATGAAGATCACCCAGGAAGTGCGCGACTTCGCCGCACAAAAGGGCGTGGCCGAGGCCGAAGCCCTGGCTCAGGGCATGCAGACCAAGGCGGCGGAGTTCCAGAAGGGTGGGGGCGAGTTGTACATCCCGCTCAAGCCCGTCTGATGGGCGCGATTCGGTCCACTGGATAAGAGCGGCTACTGGCCCCGTGGTTTCCCTACAAAAGGGCCACGGGGCCGTGCTTACCCTGTGCGGCGAGGGCAGCGGCTGGGCCTATATTTCCTCCAACGTCCGGCCCAGAAGGTCGGTTGGTGGGTGTGGCACCAAATTTGCTATGCTGGGTAGTCTGTTAAAAAATGTAAGGAAGAGCCATGAATGCTCTCGGCCGCTTCTCCATCCGCACGCGTCTCTATTTCGGAACCGTCTTTTCCCTGATTCTTCTGGTCGTCATCGGTGCCATGGGCTATGTGGCCCTGGACCGAACGCGCGGCACGCTGCAGGAGCTGTTTTCCCAGCGGGTTCAGACGCTGACCGACATGTCCGAGCTGCGCACCACCCTGGGTGACTTGCGCCGGACCGAAAAAGACATCATCATCAACTTCAACAACACGGTCGAGGTTTCTTCCCTGCGCGAGACCTGGGCCAAGACCCTGGCCTCTCTGCGCAAGAGTCTGGCCGATGTGCGCCAAGTGCAGTCGGGCGACGCAGAGTTCGTCGCCTCCATCGACAAGTCCCTGGACGAGATCAAGCAGTACGAAACCGGCATTTCGCCCATCTTCGAGAAGATCGAGGGGGCGCAGCTCGACGGTGCAGGGGGCGGCGCCTACGCTGATCGCCTGAAGGTCCACATGGAGGCCACCGACAAGCTGTTCTCCAGCCTGGCCGCCTCGGCGCGCGCACAGATGGACGAGGCCCGCGCGGGCGTGGAGTCGCGCACCTCCACCATGGCTGCACTGATTGGCGTGGGCCTGGTGCTGGCGCTGGCGGTGCTGATTCCGCTCACGTTCTTCAGCGTGCGCTCCATCACCAAATCCCTCGGACAGGCGCAGGAGCTGGCCGAACGCATTGCCAGTGGCGACCTGTCGCGCGATGTGGCGGCCATGAACCAGGACGAAGTGGGCCAGCTAGTGGGCGCCATGGGCCGCATGCAGGACTCGTTGCGCGACCTGGTGCGCCAGGTGCAGGACGCGGCGGGCAACATCTCCACCGCCAGCTCCGAGATCGCCAGCGGCAACCACGACCTGAGCCACCGTACGGAGCAGACGGCTGCCAACCTGGAAGAAACCGCCTCATCGATGGAGGTGCTGACCAGTACGGTGCAGCAAAGCGCCCAGGCCTCGCGCCAGGCCAGCGACTTTGCCTCGTCGGCCGCCGAAGTGGCTGCACGCGGCGGTGCCGTGGTGTCGCAGGTGGTGACCACCATGGACCAGATCACCACCAGCTCGCGCAAGATTGCCGACATCACGGGGGTGATCGACTCCATCGCGTTCCAGACCAATATCCTGGCGCTCAACGCTGCCGTGGAAGCGGCTCGTGCCGGTGAGCAGGGCCGGGGTTTTGCCGTGGTGGCCAGCGAGGTGCGCAACCTGGCGCAGCGCAGCGCCGAGGCGGCCAAGGAGATCAAGGGTCTGATCGGTTCGTCGGTGGAGCGGGTCGAAGACGGCTCGCGTCTGGTGAGCCAGGCCGGTCAGACCATGACCGAGATCGTGAGCAGCGTGCGCCGCGTGTCCGACATCATTTCGGAGATCACCGCCTCGTCGGCCGAGCAGAGCGACAACATCGGCCAGATCAGCCAGTCGGTCACCCAGCTCGACCAGATGACCCAACAGAACGCGGCGCTGGTGGAAGAGTCCACCGCAGCGTCCGAGTCGCTGCGCGAGCAAGCGCACCAGCTGACCAGTGCGGTGAGCCAGTTCAAGCTGCAGGATGGCGCAACGGCGTCCGCGGCGTTCAGCACCTCTGCACCTGCTGCGCCTGCCGCACCCGCTATGGCCCAGGTGGGGCGCCGACCTGCGCTGCAGATCCGGTAATTTCAGGTGTTTTTGGCTGGTAGCGCTAGCGCTTCATGCGTTAGCAGCTATCAGATATATAGCAGATCAGTCCCGCGTCACCCGCAGCACTTCTTCGCGGCTGGTGATGCCAGCGGCAATCAGGCGCTCGCCATCATCCCGCATCAGTGCCATGCCATCGGCCATGGCGGCGGCGCGGATGTCGGCCTCTGATGCCTGGTTGTGGATCTGCGCCCGGATTGCGTCCGTGGTCACCAGCAACTCAAACACGCCCGTGCGGCCGGTATAGCCGGTCTGGCCGCAGTGCTCGCACCCGCTGCCGTGGCAGTGGCTGCAGAACTTGCGCACCAGGCGCTGGGCCAGCACGCCCAGCAATGACGACGACAGCAGGAACGGCTCAACGCCCATGTCGGTCAGGCGCGTCACGGCGCTGGAGGCGTCGTTGGTGTGCAGCGTGGCCAGCACCAAGTGGCCCGTCAGCGAGGCCTGGATGGCGATCTGCGCGGTTTCGAAGTCGCGGATTTCGCCGATCATGATGATGTCCGGGTCCTGCCGCAGGATGGCGCGCAGGGCCTTGGCAAAGGTCAGTTCGATCTTGCTGTTGACCTGCGTCTGGCCCACGCCCGGCAGCTCGTATTCGATGGGGTCTTCCACCGTCATGATGTTGTTGCGCGTGGCATCGAGCCGACCCAGCGCCGCATACAGCGTGGTGGTTTTGCCCGAGCCCGTGGGCCCGGTCACCAGGATGATGCCGTGCGGCTGGCTGATCAGGCCTTCAAAGCGGCGCAGCGTCTCGCCCTGCATGCCAACGGCTTCCAGGCTCAGCTTGCTTTCGCTCTTGTCCAACAGGCGCAACACGGCGCGCTCGCCATGGGCGCTTGGCAGTGTGGACACACGCACGTCGATGGCGCGTGTGCCCAGGCGCAGGCTGATGCGGCCGTCCTGCGGCAGGCGCTTTTCGCTGATGTCCAGGTCGGCCATGATCTTCAGGCGCGAGATCAGCGCAGCGTGCAGCGCGCGGTTGGGCTGCACCACTTCGCGCAGCGTGCCGTCCACACGAAAGCGCACGCTGCTGTGCCGCTCGTAGGGCTCGATGTGGATGTCGCTCGCGCCGTCGCGTGCGGCCTGCGTGAGCAGGGCGTTGAGCATACGGATGATGGGCGCGTCGCCGGCTGATTCCAGCAAGTCCTCGACGGCCGGCAGCTCCTGCATCATGCGCGAGAGGTCGGCGTCGCTCTCGACCTCGCTCACCACGGTGGCGGCGCTCGATTCGCTGTGCGAATAGGCCGCGCTGATGCGCTGGGCCAGGGCGGGGGCATCGAGCTGCAGCAACTGCTGCACCGGGTGCTTGCGCAGCACTTCGGACAGCGCGCCCGCGTCGGGGCTGGGGCCGTGCCACAGCACCAGTTGGTGGCCGTCGTCCTCCAGCAGCAGCTGGGCGGTGCGGGCAAAGGCGTAGGGCAGGGGGTGGCGCATGCGTGGCGGCCCTTCAGCGTGGCGAGGTCTCTGCGGGCAGCGGGGCCAGCGGCTGCGCAGGCGGGGTGGCTACGCCAGGCTCAGCGCGCTGTGGCAGCGCAGGCAGGATGGGTGCGCCCGACACCGACTTCATCACCACGCTGGGCGCGGGCTGTGTGGTCTGCTGCAATGCGCGGATGGCCTCGTAGCGGTCCATCATCAGGGCGTCGCTGGTGGCGTTGTCACGCACCACAATGGGGCGCAGGAACACCATCAGGTTGGTCTTGTTGCGGGTGCGGTTCTCGCTGCGGAACAGGTTGCCCAGCACCGGGATATCGCCCATCACTGGCACCTTGTCCTGGCCTTGCGAGTAGCTGTCTTCCAGCAGGCCGCCGATCACGATGATGCTGCCGTCGTCCACCACCACGTTCGACTCGATGGAGCGCTTGCTGGTGGTGGGGCCGTTGGCGTTGCTGAGGGTGGAGGAGTCGATCTTGGAGACCTCCTGGTAGATGGCCATCTTCACCGTGCCGTTCTCGCTGATCTGCGGGCGCACCTTGAGCATCAGGCCCACATCCTTGCGCTCCACCGTGGTGAACGGGTTCACCGTGCTGCTGCCCGTGCTGTTGGCGTACGAGCCGGTCACGAACGGCACGTTGTTGCCGATGATGATGCGCGCCTCTTCGTTGTCCAGCGTCATCAGGTTGGGGGTGGAGAGCACGTTGGCGTCGCCGCTGTTCTGCAGAAAGTTGGCCAGCGCGCCCAGGTAATACTGGCCGTTGATGCGCGGCGCCAGCGCCAGGTTCAACCCCTTGCCCAGCGAACTGGCCGCCGATGCGATGGAGGTGGTGGAGCCTGAGGCCAGGGCGGCCGTCACGTTCAGGATGTTGGCGCCCGCCTGGCCGGAGTTGGTGCCGATCACGCCCACGGTGCCATCGCCGTTCTTGCCCAGAATGCCCTGCCACTGAATGCCGAACTCGGCCACCTTGTTGGCAGAGACTTCGACGATCAGGCTCTCGACCAGCACCTGCGCGCGGCGGCCGTCGAGCTTGTCGATCACGTCGCGCAGCTGGCGGTACAGCGGCTCGGGCGCGGTGATGATGAGCGAGTTGGTGGTGGGGTCGGCCTGGATCTGCCCGCCGGTGGAGGGCTGGTTGTTGTTGGTGCTGCTGGTGCCCATGGCGCTGGCGTTGGAGCCCAGGCCGCCGCTGGTGCTGCTGCCGCCGGACGAGCTGCCATTGGTGGACAGCATGCCCCCGGTGCTCAGCCCCGTGCTGGGAGCAGGTGCGCTGGCACCGCCACCGCCACTGGCCGCACCGCCATTGCCGCCGCCCATGGCCGCCATGGCGGCACGCAGGGTGGTGGCCAGCTTGGTGGCATCGGCGTTCTTGAGATACACCACGTGGATGTTGCCGCTGGCGGCGCTGCTGCCGGGTGCGGGGGCTTGGTCCAACTGGGCCACCAGTGCGCGCACCTGGGCCACGCGGGCCGGGTTGGCGGCGCGCAGGATCAGCGAGTTGCTGCGCGGCTCGGCGATCAGGGTGGTCTTGAACGACGTGTCGGCCTGGCCGGGTGCGGCCGCAGCTGCGGCGCCCCCGTTGGCGCTGCCGCCGTCGATCAGACGCGACACCAGCGGTGCCAGGTCGCTGGCAATCGCGTTCTTGAGCGGAATCACCTCCACATCACTGGCGTTGGACACATCCATGGCCGCCACGATGCGCGCCAGGCGCTGCAGGTTGTCGGCATAGTCGGTAATCACCAGCGAGTTGTTGCCGGGGTTCACGTTGATGGTGTTGTTGGGGCTGATGAGCGGGCGCAGCACCGGCACCAGATTGGCCGCATTTTCGAAGTTGAGCTTGAAGATCTGCGTGACGATCTGCCCGCCGCCGGGCGCGCTGCCCGCGTTGCCCTGCACCACGCTCACGCTGCCGCCCTGCAGCTTGGCGTCTGCCTCGGGCACCACCTTGTACAGGCCCGCCGCCTCCACCACCGTGAAGCCCTGCAGCCGCAGCGCGGCCAGGAACTGCTGGAAGGCTGCGGCAGGCGTCACGGCGCGTTCGGTCACCAGGTTGAGTTGGCCTTTCACACGCGGGTCCACCACCACGTTGCGGCCGGTGATGGTGGCCATGGTGCGCGCCACGGCCTCGATCTCGGCATTGGCAAAGTTGAGCGTGACGGGTTCGCTGGGGCGTACGCTGCCGGTGCGGGTGTCCACCGCCGTCTGGGCGCCAATCTGACCACAGACGCAGGTAAGTATTGCGCTGGCTGCTATGGTTTTGAGAGTGAAACGCAGGCGTGGAGCAAACAGGAAAGTCATAGATTCAACCCACGGTGATGATGGAGCGCGCGCCATTGCGCCGTCCGATGATGTTCAGAAGATTGGACAGCGCGGCCTCCCGCTCGGGGGCGGCGCTGGCTTCGCCCGCGAAGCGCAGGCGGTTGCCCACCCACTGGCCGCTGCCGCTCAGTTGCAAGGCCCCGTCGAGCGTGCTGAGGGCGAGCGTGGGCACCTCGCCGCCCTGCAGCACCAGCCGGTAGCTGCCCATGGGGCGCAGCGTGGACAGGCGCGAGGACATGGCCCGCGCATCCATCTGGGCCTGGCCCGACAGCACCATGCGGCCAGCGGCCCATTGCACGGCCAGGTTGCGCGTCTGCAGGGCCAGTTGGCCCTGCGGTTGCAGCGTGTTCCAGGGGGTGCCCAGGCCCGCCAACAGGGCGGCAGGCCACTGGCTCTGGCTGTCGGCCACGGTGACCTGCAGGCCTGCCCAGCGCGCGTGTACCTGGGCTTGCAGGGGCTCGGGGGTGCAGCAACCCGCTTGTACCTGGGCGCGCAGGCCACCCCAGGTAGGGCGCAGCTGCCAGTCCACCCGGCCGGGCAGGGCGGCGCTGTCCTTGCTGGCCTGGCCGCCAGTCAGCACCAGTTGGGCCGAGCCGGTCCATACCGTGCCACGGGGCTGTAGCAACAGCACCTGCCCTTGGGTGGCGCTGGCCACGCCACCCGCCAGCCAGTGCGCGGGCGCAAAGGCCACCACGGCGGGCAGCACGCCGGCCAACGCACCGGCCCATGCCCAGCCCCACGCTGCGCGCGGGGCAGAGCGGGGGGAGGTGCGTGTCGTGCGGAAGTTGCGGGCCACGGTGGGGAATATGTTGTGCAGGGCGGGTCAGCGTGCCGTAGCGGCAGGCAGGGCCAGCACCACGGTGCCGTCCCAGCGGGGCATGGCCACGGGCGGGCTGCCCAGGGTGACGGGTGCGTTGCCGGGGAGCGGGGCTGCGGCTGGTGCCGCGCTGCGGGTCAGTCGCGCTTCCAGCGGCGTGGCGCGGGCGTTGCTGCGGGCCTGGGGCAGCCATTGGGCCAGCGCGTCGGCCGATGCGCCTTTGAGCGTGACCGTGGCGCGGTCGCCCGCCACGTTGAGCTGTGCCGTGTTGCCCAGGCGCTGCGTGAGGGCGGTGCGCAGCGCACCCACGGCATCGCCGGGGCTGGTGGCGGGTGTGGCCTGCAGCTGCTGGGCCTCGGCCTGCAGGCTTTGCATGCGCTGCAGCTGGACGTCGAGTGCGGCGTGCCGCGCGGGCGCGGCGCGCAAGGTGCCGAGTGCGGGGGCGACGGCCACCCACCACAGCAGGGCCAGCGCCACCACCGTGCCGGCGGCCAGCACCAGGTTCTGCTCGCGGGGCGCCAGGGCTTTCCAGCGGTCCTGGAGGGCGGAGGATGGGGTCATGGGCTCACCTCGGTGCGCAGCAACAGGCTGCCATCGTCCACGCGGGCGCGGTACCCGGCGGCTTGCAGGCGGCCAGACACCACAGATTCTTCATCGGGCGCCAGGGTCACGCCGCGCAGGCGCAGCTCGCCGGGCGTGTATTCGATGCTGCTGGGCAGGCGGCCATCGGGCAAGGCCGCACCGGCCGCTGCCAGCAGGGGCTCCAGGTCGCGCGCCGAGACACTGCCGGCAGACTGCCGCAGCTGGGCGAGTTCGCGCTCCATCTGCACCGGCGCATCGACGACCACCTGCACCTTGGGGAAGGTCTGGGTCAGGGTGTTGCGTACGCTGGCCTGCTTGGCGGCCAGCGCCTGCCGTTCTTGCCAGGCCCAGGCATTGAGCCCCACCAGGTGCGCCACCACCAGCACGCCCGCGCCCCAGCGGGCTGCACGCCACTGCGGGGCATACAGCGCCGCGCTCAGCGCGCTGCCCACTTTGCGCAGCGCGCGGGTGCTGCTGGTGCTGGACAGGTCGAACTGCGCCAGGTCCCAGTCGCCGCGGGCGGCATCGAGCGCGCGCTGGCTGGTGGTGTGCAGGGCAATACGCTGGCCTTGCTGGCCCAGGGTGCGTTCGGCCAACGCGGCCACAGCGGGTTCGGCGCGGATTGTGAGGGCCTGGTCGTCGTTGTCGGTAGCCGACAAGCCCGCGCGGGCCAGGGTCAGGGCCATGGGGGTCAGCGGCAGCACGGCCACGCCGTGGTCGGCACCGTGGCCGGTGAGCACCACATAGGCATCTTCGGGGGCGCCGAGTGCGCACAGCTCGGGCTGGTCGCTGGCCGTGGGGCCGGGCGCAAATTCGGGCACCACGCGAGCCACGCGGCGGCCGGCGGCTTCGAGGGCTTGCAGGTGTTCGCGCAGCCAGGCGCGGTCGCACACGGCCACCCATACTGGCTCGCCACTCTGCGCGCGGCTTTGTGCGCCGGGTTGCAGCGCAAAGTGCAGCTGGCTTGCATCGTCCAGCACGCGGTCTTCCAGCAGGCCTTCAAGCACCGAGCGCAGCCGGGGCGTTTGCTGGCTGGCGCCCAGCGGCACACCGGCCGGAATGGACACGCGCTGCCACGACAGGGCCCGTGCAGGCACCACGGCCACCACCTCGCCGCCGGGGCGGGTGGGCTCGGGCAGCAAGGCTGCGGGGGCGGTGGCGTGCTGGAGGGCGGAATGGCCGTCTGCCGTGAGCGTGTAGGCGTACTCGGAGGCGGGTCCGGGGCGGGCCGGCGGCAGGAAAAGGATCAGGGTGCTCATGGACGGGTTTTGCGGGCCATTTTAGGGGGCGGGCGTGACGCAGCGGTGGGATGGGGTGGCGCGGTGCATGGCCTGAGAACACAAATGCGTTTTCAACGCTGCGCTCCGGGCAGGAGTTGCGTGGTTTCCCGGTCGAAGGCGCCGCGCTCGCGCCACAGTGTGGTCACGTCGATGCCCTGTTTGCGCACCAGGGAGCGCTCGTCCACCATCGCATCGCCCAGCCGCAGGCGGCCCCGTACTTCAAAGTACGACGAGGCCACGGCGTGGGCACTTTCGTTGATGTCGATGCTGGCGCCCACCAGGTCGCGCACATCGCTGAGGGTGCGGAAATGCCGTGCCTCGCGGGTCTGTACGATCTTCTGGGCCGTGGCGCTGTCCAGCCCGTCGATGACGGCCATCAACACATTGATGTCGGCTGTGTTCAGGTTGACGGGCGTGCGCACGGGCAGCAGCGTCACGTGGGGCGCGAGGGCCGTTACCGTGGCGGGCGTCAGGCCCAGCCACCCCAGCTGGGTCACGCTGGGCGGCAGCAGGGGGGAGGAGCCGCTGTCAGTGCCTGCGCCCGCCTGCGCCCGGCGCAGGCCGCCGATCAGGGTACTCAGCTGCTGTCCGGGCAGCCCCAGGCGCTCGAACAACCGGGTGAACTGCCGCAGCGCCACGGCTTGCACCTGCCCGCCTTCTGCGAGGTTGGTGATGTTCAGGCGGCCCTGCAGGTCGGTGATCTGGCCCGACAAAAACGCCTCGGTGGTGTCGGTGCTGGCGTCATCCACCTGTGTCACGTTCTTGTCGGCCGCGAGAAAGGTGGACAGGCGCGCCTCCTGCAGGGGGATGGCCCAGGGCTCGGCCAGGTGGTCGGCGCCGCCCGAGCGCCCGTCTTCGCGCAAGATCAACCGCGACCAGTCGAGCGCGCCGATCAATATCCAGGTGGACTGCACGTGGCCGCGCTCGGCCGTCTCGACCTCCACCGCCCGCCATTGCTGCCACATGGCTGCGGCAGCAAACGTCGCCACCAGGGTGACCGTGAGCATGGCGGCGAGCAATGCGGCGCCGCGTGCCCTGCGCCTGTGCAACTGGCGCCGCAACTGCGAGTGCAGGGGCGGCCTCATGTCCTGCCCCCGCCCAGCACCGGGTTCACCCAGTCGCGCGTCAACTGGCCTGCCAGCGCCTGGCCCGGGGGCAGGGTGATCTGCAGGCGGATGCCATCCGGGACGGCGGACGTGCTGTCGCCCGACGGGGTGCCCGTGCTCGACTGCGGGTTGGACCAGGCGCCGCCCCGGTAGTAAAAGATCTGCCAGCTGTCCAGGGACAGCAGCGTGACCTCATAGCGCCGCTCGGCATCGCCCGGCGTGCGCGCCCACTGGGCGGCCTGCTGCCAGGCCTGCTGCCAGTCGGCGCGGGTACGCACTGGTGGCGACTGCCAGCGCAGCCACTGGCCCACGCCCTGGTTGTTGTTGCGGCGGGTCCAGGCCACCACCAGCGCCCCCTCGTCGGGCACGGCACTGCTGCGGCGCGTGAGGCGCAGCACTTGGCCGTCCCAGTCCAGTGGCGTGGTGTTGGTAACGGGCATCAGTGCGTCCAGGTCCGTGCCCCACTGGCCCAGCGCGGCCTGCAGCACCAGCATCTCGTCTGCCCGTTGGCGCGTGGCCTCCTGCGCCCGCACCATGCCATCGAGCCCGCGCCAGCTCAGGATGGCGATCAAAGCCATCACGCTGATGGCGACCAGCAACTCGATGAGCGTGAAGCCGCGCGGGACCTTCAAAACTGGCGCGACGCGAGGCCAGCGCACCCGTGGAACTGGCTCTGCCAGGCCACCGGGTGCGTCCCCCTCACGGGGGGAAGGCGCGAAGCGACTCAGGGGGGGCATCAATACCTTCCAATGATGGTGGAGATGCGCAAGATGGAGTTGTCTCCATCCAGCACCTGCGCATCGATGCGCCGAAAACTCGGGTTGGGCGTGGGCCGCACGATGGTCACCACCTGCAGCTGGCGCCCCGCCTGCTCACAGGTCAGGCTGCTGTCGCCCACGCTGGGCATCTGGCGCGAGAGCCGGGCCTTGATCAGCTCGTTCTCGGCACACAGTTGTGCCAGCACGATGTCGGACTGCCGCAGCGCATTGCGCGTGAGCGCGGTGGTGGCCTGCAGCCCTGCCATGAGGGCAATGGCCACGATGGCCAGCGCCACGAGCACTTCCACCAGCGTGAAGCCACGATGGCCGATGTTGTGGGGGCGATAGCTCCTCACTGCACCGCGTCCACGGAAAACGGGCGCACGCCGTCGGTGGCAATGCGCAGGGTGCGGTCGGGAGAGGACTGGTGGGTGATCAGCACCTGCTGCGGGCCGATCAGGGGCTCGGGGCCCAGTTGCAGCACCGCCGGCCCGCGCACCACGGTGCCGGGGTCCAGCCACTGGCTGGGCAAGGCGGCCTGCGCACTTTGTGGCAGCCCCTCAAAACGGAAACCGTGCGGCAGCGCGCGCCAGCGCACAGGGATGCCCCCGGCGCGCGACTGGGCGCGCGCGGATTCGAGCAACGCGGCCAGCCGTGCGGCCTCCCGCTCCAGCTGCGTCTGCCCGCCATCGCGCATCGCCAGCCCCACGCCCGCCGTCGCCAGCGCCATGATGCTGATGACCACCAGCAGCTCCAAAAGAGTGAAGCCCCCCTGAGCCGCTGCGCGGCTTCCCCTGAGGGGGACGACGCCGGTGGCCTGGCAAAGCCGGTTCCACGGCGTCCCTCGCTTGGCGCGTGCCAGTTTCATGGGGCTGGGGCACCTTCGCAATGAGCAGTCACTGCCAACTGCCAATATCGGCGTCCTTGCCTTCACCGCCCGATTGGCCATCGGCACCGAACGACATCACGTCGATCTCGCCCTTGATGCCGGGGTTGAGGTATTGGTAAGGGCGGCCCCAGGGGTCGTTGGGCAGCTTTTCCAGGTACAGCTTCCAGTTGCCCGGCACGGGCCCGGAGGTGGGCTTGATGATCAGCGATTGCAGGCCCTGCTCGGCCGTGGGGTAGCGCTGGTTGTCCAGGCGATAGAGCTTGAGCGCCTGCATGATGTTGGTGATGTCGGTGCGGGCTGCGGTCACGCGGGCGTCGTCGGCACGCTCTAGCACGTTGGGTACGATCAGCGCGGCCAGCACGCCGATGATCACCAGAACCACCATCAGTTCGATGAGGGTGAAACCACGGGCCACGGTCTTGGCAACGCGGCGGGGGGCGGAGCGCACGAGGAGGGAGAAAGAAGTGTTCACTGCTGGCGGTCTCTCGGATGGTCGAATCGCGTGAATCATAATCGCCGCATGGTGACCAATACGTACAGCAAATGGGGCGTCCGCCTGGGGACTCTGGTGCTTTGGGCAGCAGCCGGTGTCAGTGTGGCCTATTGGGGGCTGCGCCTGTCGTCGCCCTCGGCGGTTTCTGCCGCCCCGGCCGTGGCACCGGCCCCCGTGGCCATGGATGCGCAGGCTTTGGCGCGTTTGTTGGGGGCGGCGCCTGCAGCCTCTGGCGCTGCTGCGGCGCCGGTGGCCTCGGCTGCGAGCCGCTTCACGCTGATCGGGGTGCTGTCGGGGCGCAGCAGCGGGGGCGGGGCGGCGTTGATTGCCGTCGCCGGCAAACCGGCCAAGCCGTTCCGTGTGGGGGCTGCGGTGGATGAGGGGCTGGTGCTGCAGGCCCTGGGCCCCCGGCAGGCGCAACTGGGGGCCAGCATGGGCGGGCCCGCCACGGTGACGCTGGACATGCCGCTCAAGAACTAAGCAATTGTGGCCTGCGGCCTGTGGCCTCAGGCCAGTTCCCTGATTTCCCACTCCCCCCAGCCAGGTGCCGCCACGGGCCAGTCCTCCGGGCGGGGCAGAGCGTTGTCTCCACGCAGCTGCAGCCAGGCCACGCAGCGCGCCACCCCGGCGTGGGTGATCCACACCACGTCCTTCACGCCATGCTCGGTGCGCCATCCCTGGGTGGTCTGCAGGGCTGCCGCTACGCGGTGCAGCATGTGGACCAGGCTTTCGCCCCCGCCGGGTGCATGGGTGGCGAACGCGGCCACCCAGGTGTCGATGTCGCTTTTGCCGATGGCGTCCCAGGTTTGCCCTTCCCAGCGGCCAAAGTCCATTTCGCGCAGGCGCGCGTCTGGGGTAGATGCCAAATCTGGCCTGAGCGCTTGTAATTCAAGCGCTAGCAGCTCACATCTTTGTAGCGTGGAGTGCGTCACCCGCGCTCTGGAGGGCAGCGCCGTTGCCAGGCGCTCCGCCGCAGCGCGGGTGGCCTGTGCGTCCGCCGGTACGTCCAGCACGCCGTAGCAGGTGCCTGGGGCGACGAGCGGGGCCGCATGGCGCACCAGCCACAGGCGGGTGGGGGTGGGGTGGGGCGTCATAGCCAGCGCAGTGCGATGGCCGCGCCCAGGTAGAACCCGATCTCGCTTACCTGCTGCGTGGCGCCCAAGCAGTCCCCCGTGAAACCCTGCAACCGGCGGGCAAACCAGCGCGCCATCCAGGCCGCACAGAGTCCACTGAGGGTGATGGATGCTATTAAAAAGAGAGCTGGTTGAGTATATCCGACCAGCGCTAGGGGCGGAAAACACCAAAAAACCGCCGCGACCAGGGCGGTGCCTGAAATCTGGTCGGCCAGCGGTTTGCTTTTGGATCGCGCCGTATCGCCCACATGCGGCAGGCTGCGCACGATGAGCAGGGGCCAAAAGCGCGACAGCACATGCGCGCCGACCAGGGCGGCGAGCGCCACCGGCAGGCTGTGCGTACCCAGCAGCGCCAGCAGGCTGAGCTTGGCCAGCAGCGCCAGCACCAGCGCCATGGCCCCGAAGGCGCCGATGCGCGAGTCCTTCATGATGTCCAGCGCGCGTTCGCGGTCGTAGCTGCCGCCCAGGCCGTCGGCGACGTCGGCCAGGCCGTCTTCATGAAACCCCCCGGTCATCAGCACCGTGGCGACGGTGCAGAACACGGCGGCCACGGCCGGGGCCAGCGGGTTGGGCGCCAGGGCCCAGTGCAGTGCGGCGTACACGGCGGTGGCCAGCAGCGCCGCCAGCCAGCCAATGCCCGGAAAGTGCGCTGCGCTGGCCCGCAGCATGGCGGGGCTGTACCCCACCCAGTCTGCCAGCCGCCCGGTGACGGGAATGCGGGTGAAGAACTGCACGGCCAGCAGGTAGTGGCGCAGGGCTTGCATGGGCGGGCTGTAGCTGTGTCAGATTTGATAGCTACCAGCGCTTGATGGATAAGCGCTAGAGGCCAATTTAATCCACATTCTGGTTACTTGGACCGCAGGAACAGCCGGTAGGCCGGGTTCAGCGTTTCTTCCACATACGGATAGCCCAGCGTGGCCAGGAAGGCGTCGAACGTGGCAGCGTCTTCGGGCGGCACCTGTATGCCCACGAGGATGCGGCCATAGTCCGCGCCTTGGTTGCGGTAGTGGAACAGGCTGATGTTCCAGGTCGGCTGCATCAGGCTCAAAAACTTGAGCAGCGCGCCTGGCCGTTCGGGAAAAGTAAAACGCATCAACCGCTCGTCCTGCGCCAGGGCCGAGTGCCCGCCCACCAGGTGGCGCAGGTGCTCTTTGGCCAGCTCGTCGTGGGTCAGGTCCAGCGCCTCGAAGCCGTGGCGGCCGAAGTTCTTGGCGATTTTTTCTGATTCGCCCTTGCCTTGCGTGGTCAGTCCCACAAACACGTGGGCCCGTGCCGCGTCGCTGATGCGGTAGTTGAACTCGGTCACGTTGCGCGGGCCGCCAGGCAGGCCACCCACCACTTCACAAAAGCGGCGGAAGCTGCCGCGCTCTTCGGGGATGGTGACGGCCAGCAGCGCCTCGCGCTCCTCGCCCACCTCGGCGCGCTCGGCCACGAAGCGCAGGCGGTCGAAATTCATGTTGGCGCCGCAGAGGATGGCTGCGTAGGTCTCGCCCTTGGTCTTCTTTTCAGCAACGTACTGCTTGATGGCGGCCACGGCCAGGGCACCGGCAGGTTCGACGATGCTGCGCGTGTCCACAAAGATGTCCTTGATGGCGGCGCAGACGGCGTCGGTATCGACGGTGATGTAGTCATCGACCAGGCCTTGCGCCACGCGGAAGGTTTCCTCCCCCACCAGTTTCACCGCCGTGCCGTCGGAGAACAGGCCCACATCGGCCAGCGTCACGCGCTCGTGGGCCTGCACCGACTGGATCATCGCGTCCGAGTCGTTCATTTGCACGCCGATCACCTTGATCTCGGGCCGCACGGCCTTGATGTAGTTGGCCACGCCCGAGATGAGCCCACCGCCGCCAATGGCCACAAACACGGCATCGAGCTGGTTGCTGCCCAGACTTTGCAGCTGGCGCAGGATCTCCATGGCAATGGTGCCCTGGCCGGCAATCACGTCCGGGTCGTCGAACGGGTGCACAAAGGTCAGGCCCTGTTCCTTCTCCAACTTGACCGAGTGACCGTAGGCGTCGGAATAGCTGTCGCCAAACAGCACCACTTCACCGCCGAGCGTCTTCACCGCGTCGATCTTGAGTTGCGGCGTGGTGGTGGGCATGACGATGACGGCGCGCGTTCCCAGCTTGTGGGCGCTCATGGCCACGCCCTGGGCGTGGTTGCCGGCTGAGGCGCAGATCACGCCGCGCGCCAACTGCTCGGGCGTGAGGTGCGCCATCTTGTTGTAGGCACCACGCAGCTTGAAGCTGAACACGGGTTGCTGGTCCTCGCGCTTCAAGAGCACTTTGTTGTGCAGGCGGCGGCTGAGGTTCTTGGCGGGCTCCAGCGTCGACTCCACCGCCACGTCGTACACGCGGGCGGTCAGGATTTTTTTGAGGTAGTCGGCGGGGGTGAGGTGCTGGGTCATGGCAGGTGCTGGAGGGAGAGCCCCCATTGGCACAGGGCGGGCGGGGGCCCACATCATAGGGCGTCGTCCTTGGCAGGCCCGCTGCCCCAGAAGGCACCCGGTACGGAGCGCGACGACCGGGCAAAAAAAAGCCCCGGGCCGTGAGGCCTGGGGCTAATCCATCCTTTGAGGAGATGGAGGAGACAATCGGTGCGAGGCAAGTGCCGGAGACCGGGCTTCTTGCCGCCTGCCCTTTCTGTTCAAAAGCGGCAGCGCATGGGCGAAGTTTAGCGCGAGTTTTGCTGCGATGCAGCAAAATCCGCATCAAATTCTTTTCGCTGCGGTTTTCCGTGCGAAAAAACCACGTGTCACACAGGAGAAACACAAATGGAATGCACAGTCAGTTGGACCGGCGGGGCGGGAACCCGCTCTGGCATGGGTTTTGTCGCTGAAACCGGCAGCGGCCATGTTTTGACCATGGATGGTGCGCCCGATGCCGCCAACCCGGCCAACGGCGGCCAGAACCTGGCGCCCCGGCCCATGGAGACCGTGTTGGCGGGCACGGGGGGCTGCACGGCCTACGATGTGGTGCTCATCCTCAAACGGGGCCGCCACGATGTGCGTGGCTGCAGCGTCAAACTGACCACCGAACGCGCCCAGACAGATCCCAAGGTGTTCACGAAGATCCACATGCACTTCACCGTCACGGGCAAGGGCATCCCGGCTGCCGCCGTGGAGCGTGCCATCGCCATGAGCCACGACAAATATTGTTCGGCCAGCATCATGCTGGGCAAGACCGCCGAAATCACCACGGGCTTCGAGGTGCTGGAGGCCTGATAGGGTGGTGCGCCGCCGGACTGACTGCTGAACCGGGCTGAGGTTGCTGCGCGTGTGGAGTGTCCCGTGTGTTTGTGGTGCACCTGCCGCCTGCGTTGCCCGGTTCAGTGTTCAAAGATAGTGCGCCGTGGTGGTCATCACCTTGGCAGCGCCTTTCATGGCAAGACGCACCGGGGTGGGTAACTCCATCGCACCGGCGGCGCGTGCCTGGTCTGCGTGCCGTTCTTCATCTTGCTTCATCCGGGCCACCACGGCCCGCGATGCCTGATCCTGCTCGGGAAGCCTTTCGAGGTGGCTTTGCAGGTGTGCAGCCACCTGGGTTTCCGTCTCCACCACAAACCCCAGGTTGGCCCGGTCGCTGACCTTGGCGGCCACCAGCCCGAGCGCAAAGGCCCCTGCGAACCACAGCGGGTTGAGCAGGCTAGGGCGTGCGCCCAGTGCGTCCAGGCGCTGCTGCGTCCACGCCAAATGATCGGTTTCTTCGCGCGCCGCAGCCTGCAGATGGCTCCGCAGGGCTGGGTCGCGAGTGACTGCCGCCTGCGCGCTGTAAAGCGCCTGGGCGCACACTTCACCGACATGGTTCACCCGCATCAGCGCCCCTGCCAGCTTTTTCTGCGCAGGGTCGAGCGAGGCCTCGGGCATGCCCTGCGCAGGCGTCTGTTCTGAGGCGTGGGGTTGGGCAAACAGTGTGCGCAGTGCGTTGTCTGCCGCAGTAAAAAAAGCGTCCATGGAAAGCTCTCGGATGGCAATGGCGTCGAAACACAAATTGCACCTGGATACAAAAAACCGCAAGGCAAGGCACAGGAGTTGCATGCGCCAATCGTGATTTTGCCTGTGCGCACTGAAATGTTGCAACACTGCAACGAATTTCCCCTTTCGGGGCGATTGTGGGTGAATTCCTTTGCGAAACCGGGCCGGGTCTGGTGCAATAAGAGCAACTTCCCCACCAGGAGGTTGGCCCGGGAAACCGGCGGGACTGTGCAGGTGTTTTCACCATAGACCCCCCGTACCGGAGCCCGATGTTTAACCTTGGAGTAACTCGCAATGAAAAAATCCCTGATTGCCCTGGCTGTGCTGGCTGCTTCCGGCGCTGCAATGGCTCAATCTTCCGTGACCCTGTTTGGCGTGGTTGACGCAACCTACGCTTACGGTTCCGGCAGCGTCGCTAACAAGTCGCAACTGACGAACTCCGGCTACAATAGCAGCCGTCTGGGTTTCCGCGGCGTTGAAGACCTGGGTGGCGGCCTGTCCGCTTCGTTCTGGCTCGAAGCTGGCGTGAACAACGACAACGGCACCGGCGGCGTTACCAACACCAACAACCAAGCAGCTACCAGCACTGGCGGCGGCCTGACTTTCAACCGTCGTTCGACGGTTAGCCTGAACGGCGGCTTCGGTGAAGTGCGTCTGGGCCGTGACTACACTCCCCAATTCTGGAACCTGACCGTGTTCGATCCGTTCGGCACGAACGGCGTGGGCACCACCCAAACCCTGAACTCCAGCCTGGGTGGCCCTACCACCATCCGCGCTTCCAACGCCATCGGCTACTTCCTGCCTGGCAACCTGGGCGGCTTCTACGGCCAAGCTCAGTACTACATGGGTGAAAACCTGAGCAACGCTGCCAACAAGAAGGACGGCAACGGCCTGGCACTGCGCGCTGGTTACGCTAACGGCCCCATCAACGCCGCTATCGCATTCTCCGAAACCAAGTTCCTGACGGGCAACATCAAGGCTGTGAACCTGGGCGGTCAATACGACCTGGGCGTGGCCAAGATCATGGCTCACTACAACCAAGACAAGATCAGCGGCGGCAACGACGGCAAGGGCTTCCTGATCGGTGGTCTGGTTCCCGTGGGTGCTGGCGAAGTTCGTCTGTCCTACTCCACCTACAAGGTTGACACCGTTGGTGCTGATCCCCGTTCCAACAAGCTGGCTCTGGGCTACGTGCACAACCTGTCCAAGCGCACGGCTCTGTACGCAACGTACGCTCACCTGACCAACAAGAACGGCGCTGCACAAGCTCTGAACGGTGCTGTGACTGGTGTGAACAGCAACTCCAACGGCTACGACTTCGGTATCCGTCACAGCTTCTAATATCGTCGGCTGGCTTTGGCCAGTTGTTGATACACAAGCTTAAAAGCCGCCTTCGGGCGGCTTTTTCGTTTTTGGGTATTCATTTCAGAGGTTATTTGCTGCACTTGGGGTGGTACTTTTACTGGTGCGCCTGTGTTGATTCAAGCTGGAGTGCGCGTGGAGCGACTTGTTCTCTGGCGATGCATTGCAATCTGCTGAACATCGCCTGTGGTGCTCTGCGGCTTAAGGGGGCTCAATCCAAGAAATTCCCTCGGATGAGGGGTGAGCCAGCTAGGGCTTGTTTGGGTCGGTGCTGGGGGGGGCGAACTGCGCGGGTGCAAATAGGCATGCCCGAAAAGTGGAGTTTTAGCTGGCACCAACCTTGCATAAAGGACGCTGTGTCGGCGCTGCTATAGGCCCTTCGTTGCACCGGGGATTCAGGGATTTCCCGTTGGCTATAGAGCAACCTTTACTGCATAGTAAAACTTTTAAACAAGAGGGTTCCATGAAACTCAACCACAGTCTTTTGTCGGTGGCTGCTGCTGCCGCGCTGCTGTTTACCCCTTCACTGCAGGCCAAGCCCTTCAAATGGGCCAGTCAAGGGGAAATTGCGACCTGGGACATTCACTCCCAAAACAATGCGTTGCAAAACGGCCTCCATGCCAATGTGTATGAAAGCCTGGTGTACTACAACAGCAAGACGTTTGATGTGGAGCCTGTACTGGCAACGGCGTGGAAGGAAATCAGCCCCACGCAGGTGCGTTTTACGCTGCGCCAGGGCGTCAAGTTCCATGATGGTTCATCGTTGACTACCGACGACGCCGTGTACTCCATTCAGCGAGCCATGGCCAAAACGTCCAATTTCACCCCCTACGTGCAGGGCATCAGCAAAGTGGTGAAGGTGGACGCCCAGAACTTCGATGTCATGCTGTCTTCGCCCAACCCGGTGCTGCTGCGCCAGATGACCGAGTTGCGCATCATGAGCAAGGCTTGGGCCGAGAAGAACAAGTCGGTCGAGCCCAAAGACATCAAGGGCACCGACGAAAACTTTGCCCACCGCAATGCCATGGGCACAGGGCCTTACACGCTCGATTCGTGGCAGCCTGATGTGAAGATGGTGTTCAAGCGCAACCCCAACTGGTGGGGCAAGATGGACGGCAACGTGACCGAGATTGTCTACACACCGATCAAGTCGGCGGCCACGCGCATTGCGGCGCTGTTGTCCGGCGAAGTGGACATGGTGCTGGACCCTTCACCACAGGATCTGGGTCGTCTGCGCGCCAGCCCTGATCTGAAGGTGATTGACGGCTTGGAAAACCGCACCATTTTCCTGGGCATGGATCAGTTCCGTGAAGAGTTGCCGGGCTCGAACATCAAGGGCAAGAACCCGCTCAAGGATGTGCGTGTGCGCAAGGCCTTGTACCAGGCGATTGATGCCGAGACCATTTCGCGCAACATCATGCGCGGCCTGGGCAAGCCCACCGGCACCATCGTTGCGCCGCAGGTGGCGGGCTACACCGAGGCAGTGGGTAAGCGCTTCCCGTACAGCGTGGATGCTTCCAAGAAACTGCTGGCCGAGGCCGGCTACCCGGATGGGTTCGAGGTGGATTTCGCCTGCCCCAACAACCGCTACATCAATGACGAAGCCATCTGCCAGGCCGTGACCGCCATGTGGGCGCGCGTGGGCGTGAAGGCCAAGCTGCGCACGCTGCCACTCGTCAATTACTTCCCGATGATCCAGCGCCACGAGGCCAGCATCTACATGCTGGGCTGGGGCGTGCCTACGTTTGACTCGCTGTACAGCCTACAGTCGCTGGTGCGCACCGTGGGCCAAGGCGGTGACGGCAACTACAACGTGGGTCGCTACAGCAACCAGCGCATGGACTACCTGGTGGACCGCATCAAGGCCGAGACCGATGCACCCGTGCGCGCGCGCATGCTGACCGAAGCGCTGCAACTGTCCAACGACACTGTGTCCCATATTCCTCTGCATGACCAGGTGATCCCATGGGCCATGAAGAAGAACGTAGAACTGGTGCACCGCGCAGATAACCGCGTGGACATGCGCACGGTCAAGGTGAACTGATTTATTCTTGACACACTGAAAGCAAGGGCCGTGCGGCCCTTGCTTTCTTTGGTTTGGTTTCTCGGACGACGTATTGCCCCATGGCGCCCCGGTCATCAAAAGTGACAGCGGCACCTCCATCGAACACTCACTCGACTCTCTGATGCTTGCCTTTATATTGCGCCGCCTGATACAGGCTGTGATTGTCATGGTCACGGTGGCCTTCATCTCCTTCATGCTGTTCCAGTACGTGGGAGATCCCGTGGTGTTCCTGCTGGGCCAGGATGCCACCCCTGAACAGATCCGCGAGCTGCGCAGCGCCCTCGGCCTGGACAAATCCTTCTTCGTGCAGTTCTGGCACTTTCTCGTGAATGCGGCGCAGGGCGAGTTTGGCCTGAGCCTGCGCCAGGGTGCCAAGGTGTCACGCCTGATTGCAGAGCGCTTCCCGGCTACGTTGGAGCTGGCGCTGGTAGCCGCACTCCTTGCGCTGGTGATTGGTGTGCCGATGGGCGTGTATGCCGCCCTCAAGCGTGGCACCTTCACCAGCCAGCTGTTCATGACGCTGTCATTGCTGGGCGTGTCCCTACCCACCTTCCTGATCGGTATCTTGCTGATTCTGGTGTTTGCCGTGCACCTGGGCTGGTTCCCCAGCTTTGGTCGGGGCGAAGTGGTGCAGCTGGGTTGGTGGAGCACCGGCTTGCTCAAAGCCAAGGGCTGGCACCACGTCACTCTGCCAGCGATCACGCTGGCCATCTTCCAGCTCACGCTGATCATGCGATTGGTGCGGGCCGAGATGCTGGAGGTGCTGCGTACGGACTACATCAAGTTCGCCCGGGCTCGCGGCCTGTCCAACCGGGCTATCCACTTTGGCCACGCTCTCAAGAACACGCTGGTTCCGGTGCTGACCATCACCGGTTTGCAACTGGGCGGCCTGATCGCGTTTGCCATCATCACCGAGACAGTGTTCCAGTGGCCGGGCATGGGCCTGTTGTTCATCCAGGCGGTGACCTTTGCCGATATCCCGGTGATGGCCGCCTACCTGTGCCTGATTGCACTGATCTTCGTGGTGATCAACCTAGTCGTTGACCTGTTGTACTTTGCAGTCGATCCCCGCCTGCGTGTGGGCAAGGCAGGAGGCCACTGATGCAAGGCCCTCGTCTGAAAGCCGGTGGACGGGCGTTTGCGCACATTGCCCAATACCACCCCGAGTTGACGGCATTGCGGCGTGACCTGCACGCCCACCCGGAGCTTGGTTTTGAAGAGATCTACACTGGCAAACGTGTCAAAGAAGCCCTGAAGCTCTGCGGCGTGGACGAGATCCACGAAGGCATCGGGCGCACCGGTGTGGTGGGCGTCATTCGTGGGCGCAGCACTGCCAGCGGCGGCATGGTGGGCCTGCGCGCCGACATGGACGCACTGCCGCTGACCGAACACAACGACTTTGCCTGGAAGTCCGGCAAGCAGGGCCTCATGCACGGCTGTGGCCACGACGGCCACACGGCCATGCTGATTGGTGCTGCGCGCTACCTGGCCGAAACCCGCAACTTCGACGGCACCGCCGTGCTGGTGTTTCAGCCGGGCGAAGAGGGGTTTGCCGGTGCCCGCGTGATGATGGAGGACGGGCTGTTTGACCGATTTCCGGTGCAGTCCATCTTTGCCATGCACAACTGGCCAGCGATGAAACCCGGCACCGTCGGCATCAATGCCGGGCCGATGATGGCAGCCGCCGACCGCTTCACGGTCGAGATCACCGGGCGCGGCGGCCATGGCGCACACGCCTACCAGACGGTGGACGTTGTGCTGGTGGCAGCCCACATCATCACTGCGGCGCAAAGCATCGTGTCGCGCAACGTGCGGCCCATCGACAGTGCGGTGGTCAGCCTGTGCGCGATGCAGGCGGGTGATCTGGGCGCTTTCAGTGTGCTGCCCGGCGCAGCCACGCTGGTGGGCACCGTGCGCACCTTCGACCCGCAGGTGCAGGAGATGGTCGAAAAGCGCCTCAAGGAACTGTGCAGCGCTATTGCGCTGGGTTTTGGGGCCACGGCCACCGTGCACTACGAGCGCATTTACCCCGCCACCATCAACAGCGAAAGCGAAGCGGTATTTGCAGGCGATGTGGCCGAGTCGCTGCTGGGTGCAGACCATGTGGTGCGCGACCTGGAGCCCAGCATGGGTGCAGAAGACTTCTCTTTCATGCTGCAGAACAAGCCGGGGGCGTACCTGCGCATTGGCCAGGGCACGGGGTCGAGCGGCAGCGCTTTGCACAACAGCCGTTACGACTTCAACGATGACATCCTGCCGCTGGGTGCTGCGCTGCACGCCAGCCTGATCGAGCAGGCCATGCCCTTGCCGGCACTCTGATCGGGTGCCCGGCCCTTCTCTCTCCACGCAAACACGCTTTTCACCCATCGGAAGTCTTCGTACCCTTCCGTCCCACCCTTTTCACTACCAGGAGATTTCCATGAAATTCCAGAAAAAAATCGCCGTGACCGCTCTCTTTGCTGCGTTGGCAGCGGCGAGTTTGGTAGCCCAGGCACAGACCGTGCGCATCGCAAACCAGGGCGATGCCCTGTCGATGGACCCGCACTCGCTCAATGAGTCGCTGCAACTGAGCGTGACGAGCAACGTGTATGAACCCCTGGTGGGCCGCAACAAGGACCTGAGCTTGGCGCCCGCGCTGGCGACCAGCTGGAAGCAGATTGCCCCCACCGTGTGGCGCTTCGAACTGCGCAAGGGTGTGCAGTTTCATGACGGCACGCCGTTCACAGCCGACGACGTCGTGTTCAGCTTTGCCCGCATGAAGGGCGACGGCTCCGACATGAAGGCCACCAACAGCGACATCAAGCTGGTGCGCAAGATCGATGACCACACGGTCGAGATCGACACCATGGCACCCCAGCCCATCCTGCCGGGCGTGATCACCACGTCCTACATCATGAGCAAGAAGTGGTGCGAGACCAACCAGGCCACGACCCCGGTGGACCGCCGCAAGGGCATCGAAAACGCTGCCTCGTTCCGTGCCAACGGCACCGGCCCTTATCGCCTGCGTGAGCGCCAGCCCAACGTGCGCTCCGTGTTCGTGCGCAACGGCTCCTACTGGGACAAGATCGAAGGTAACGCCACTGAAGTCGTCTTCACGCCCATCGGCAACGACGCCACGCGCGTGGCTGCCCTGCTGTCGGGCGAAGTGGACGTGATGGAGCCTGTGCCCGTGCAGGACATCGAGCGCGTCAACAGCAGCGCCAACGCCCGTGCCATCACCGGCCCCGAGCTGCGCACCATCTTCCTGGGCATGGACCAGAAGCGTGACGAGTTGCTGTACTCCAACGTCAAGGGCAAGAACCCCTTCAAGGACAAGCGTGTGCGCCAGGCCTTCTACCAGGCCATCGACATCGACGGCATCAAGAAGACCGTGATGCGCGGCGCGTCCAACCCGTCCGCACTGATGGTGGGGCCCGGCGTCAATGGCTTCCAGCCAGATGTCAAGCGCCTGCCCTATGACGTCGAGGCTGCCAAGAAGCTCATGATCGAAGCCGGCTACCCCAACGGCTTTGAAGTCACCATGAACTGCCCCAACGACCGCTATGTGAACGACGGACGCATCTGCCAGACCGTGGCGGCCAACCTGTCGCGCATCAACGTCAAGATCAACCTCGCGGCCGAGACCAAGGGCACGTACTTCCCCAAGGTGCTGCGCCGTGACACCAGCTTCTACATGCTGGGCTGGACGCCCACTACGTACGACTCGCACAACGCACTGAATGCGCTGATGATCTGCCCGGACGACAAGACCGGTGCGGGCCAGTTCAACCTGGGTGCGTATTGCAACCCCAAGCTGGACGAGCTGACCAAGAAGATCCTGGTTGAGACCGACAAGCCCAAGCGCGACGCCATGATCAAGGAAGCCTTTGACGTGCATACCGCCGACGTGGGCCACCTGCCGCTGCACCAGCAGGCGCTGGCCTGGGGCGTGAGCAAGAAGGTCAAGCTGGTGCAGATGGCCGACAACTACATGCCTTTCAAGTGGATCAGCTTGAGCAAGTAATCCCACTTGCTCTGGCCTGATCGATACGACGACAACAACAACGCCACTGGCTGATTCAAGCCCGCAACAACACCCGCGGCTACCCGCTGCGCGTGTTGTTGTCTGTTGACTGGTTTCCCACAATGAAAACTACCCTTGCCCGCTGGTTCGACAGCGACGTTGGCTACAGCTTCCGCACATCGCCGGTGGCCATGCTGGCTGCCGCCATTGCGCTGATTTGCCTGTTCTGTTCGGTGTTTGCCGGATGGGTGGCCCCCCACAACCCGTTCGACCTGACCACGCTGGAGCTGAGCGATGCGCGGTTGCCTCCTGCGTGGAGCGAAATGGGGTCCATGAAATACCCCTTGGGCACCGACGACCAGGGCCGTGACATCCTGTCCGCACTGATCTACGGTGCGCGCATCTCCCTCGTGGTGGGCATCGCTTCGGTGGTGCTCTCCGTGGTGGTGGGTGTGGCCTTCGGTCTGCTGGCCGGTTTTCGGGGAGGCTGGGTGGATGCCGTGCTCATGCGCCTGTGCGACGTGATGCTGTCCTTCCCCGCCATCCTGGTCGCGCTGCTGATTGCCGGTGTGGGCCGTGCACTGTTCCCCAACGCCCACGAGTCGCTGGCGTTCGGCGTGCTGATCCTTTCCATCTCCCTCACCGGCTGGGTGCAATATGCCCGCACGGTGCGCGGGTCCACGCTGGTGGAGCGCAACAAGGAGTACGTGCAGGCCGCCCGCGTGACGGGTGTTTCGCCACTGCGCATCATGCGCAAGCATGTGCTGCCCAACGTGATGGGCCCGGTGCTGGTGCTGGCCACCATCCAGGTGGCCACGGCCATCATCACCGAGGCCACGCTGTCCTTTCTGGGCGTGGGCGCGCCGCCCACTTCGCCGTCGCTGGGCACGCTGATCCGCATCGGCAACGACTACTTGTTCTCCGGCGAATGGTGGATCACCGTGTTCCCCGGCGCCATGCTGGTGCTGATCGCCCTCTCCGTGAACCTGCTCGGCGACTGGCTGCGTGATGCTTTGAACCCCCGCCTGCGTTGAACAAGAAGAAGTGACCTCCCCATGAGTCTCCTAGAAGTCAAAAACCTCGTTGTCGAATTCCCGAGCCGCCGCGGTACCCTGCGCGCCCTGGACGACATTTCCTTCTCCATCGCACCCGGCGAGATCCTGGGTGTGGTGGGGGAGTCCGGTGCGGGCAAGTCGCTCACCGGTGCCGCCATCATCGGCCTGCTGGAGCCACCGGGCCGTGTGGCCTCGGGCCAGATCCTGCTGGAAGGCCAGCGCATCGACAACCTCAGCAACGATGAAATGCGCCACATCCGTGGCCGCCGCATTGGCGCCATCTTTCAGGACCCGCTGACCTCGCTGAACCCGCTGTACACCGTGGGTCGCCAGCTCACGGAAACCATCCTCGCCCACCTGCCGGTCACGCCCGCCGAGGCGCGCCAGCGTGCCATCGCACTGCTGCAGGACACCGGCATTCCGGCAGCCGCCGAGCGTGTGGATCACTACCCGCACCAGTTCTCCGGCGGCATGCGCCAGCGTGTGGTGATTGCCCTGGCCCTGGCGGCCGAGCCCAAACTCATCGTGGCCGACGAGCCCACCACGGCGCTGGATGTGTCCATTCAGGCGCAGATCATCACGCTCTTGAAAAACATCTGCAAATCGCGCGGCGCCGCCGTCATGCTCATCACCCACGACATGGGCGTGATTGCCGAAACCTGCGACCGCGTGGCCGTGTTGTACGCCGGGCGCGTGGCCGAAATCGGCCCGGTGCACGATGTGATCAACCAGCCATCGCACCCCTACACCAGCGGCCTCATGGCCTCCATCCCCGACATGACGATGGACCGTGAACGCCTGAACCAGATCGACGGCGCCATGCCGCGCCTGAACGCCATTCCCCGTGGTTGCGCCTACAACCCCCGCTGCCCCAAGACCTTTGACCGCTGCATGACCGACCGCCCCGACCTGATGGACGCAGGCGCTACCCGCGCTGCCTGCTGGCTGCACGCAGGTGCCACGACAAAAGCCGAGGTGACCGCATGAGCGCCGCCGCAAACACCACGACCCCCGCCGCCGCGAAAAGCAAGGCCTTGGTGCAGGCGCATGACCTGGCCAAGACCTTTGACGTGTCTGCCCCCTGGCTCAACCGCGTGATCGAACGCAAGCCCCGCACCCTGCTGCATGCGGTGGACGGCGTGAGCTTCGAGATCGAGAAGGGCAAGACACTGGCCCTGGTGGGTGAGTCCGGCTGCGGCAAAAGCACCGTGGCGCGCCTGCTGGTGGGTTTGTATGAGCCCACACGCGGGGGCCTCACGTTCGACAACCAGGACGCGCATGCCGCCTTCAAGGGCAACGATGCCAAGGCCATGCGCCGCCGCATCCAGATGATCTTCCAGGACCCGTACGCTAGCCTGAACCCACGCTGGCTGGTGGAGGACATCATTGGTGAGCCGCTCAAGGAGCACGGCCTCATCACCGACAAGGCAGAGCTCAAGCAACGCGTGGGTGAGCTGCTGCAGTCCGTAGGCCTGTCGCCGCTGGACATGGTCAAGTACCCGCACCAGTTCTCGGGCGGCCAGCGCCAGCGCATCTCCATCGCCCGCGCCCTGGCCACCGAGCCCGAGTTTTTGGTGTGCGACGAGCCCACCAGCGCGCTCGACGTGTCGGTGCAGGCGCAGGTGCTCAACATCATGAAGGACCTGCAGCGCGAGCGGCAGCTCACCTACCTGTTCATCAGCCACAACCTGGCCGTGGTGCGCCACGTGAGCGACCAGGTGGGCGTGATGTACCTGGGCCGTCTGGTGGAGCTGGCCGACAAACACACGCTGTTCGACACCCCGCGCCACCCCTACACCCGCATGCTGCTCGATGCCATCCCCAAGATGCACGACACCGGCAAGGCGCGCACCCCCGTGCAGGGCGAGGTGCCCAACCCCTTGAACCCACCACCCGGCTGCGCCTTCAACCCCCGCTGCCCGCATGTGAATGACCGCTGCCGCACTGAGCGCCCACAGTTGCTCAGCATCGGCGGCATCCGCATTGCGTGTCATGCGGTCGAAGAAGGCCGCATTTGAAATATTGCTCCTGAAAACATAGCTGCTGGCGCTTTGTGTATAAGCGCTTGAGGTTTGTTTGATGCAATTTCTGATACCCGTGGAGTGCCTTGCTGCCCACAGGAGTCCTGTCTGAAGTCAGTCCTATCTGACCTCGGTCTGAAGTCCGTCTGAGGCCCTTGGGCCTGTGGACGCCCGACGCCACACGTTTTCCTGCGGGAGCGTGTGGCGTTGCTTTTTCTGCTGGGGAGAGTCCTGGGGGGGGACCCATGCTGGGGCCGTTTGAAAGTGTGGGGTGCCAAAAAACCCTTGGTCCTCGCAAACCGCGTGGATAAGATGCGCCGCTGCCAAAAAGCCGTGCCCTTGTTGTTGCCATGCCCCTTGACCTGGCGTGGTGCGGTACGGCCTCCGTGCTCTTTGCGTCACCGATTCTGTTCTCCGCTCCTCTCCCCATGAGTTTCTTTTTTTTGTCCCGGCCGGGCCGCCGCAGAGCCGCCGCGCCTGCCATACACACGCTGTTGTTTGTCCTCATGGGCCTGGTCCTGCTGGCGCAGGCTTCAGTGGCCCATGCCGCAGCCGAGCTGCGCACACTGATCGATGCGGACGGCAATCCGGCGACCGGCTGCAACGTGGCGACCCCGGCCGGGGTGTTCCAGGGGGCGGATCTGGCGGCCGTCACGCGCATCGACCTGGCGGCGCCCGACCCGGTAGGTGATGTGTCGCGCGAGGTCTGCCAGGGCGGGGCCCTGGTGCCCGACCCCAGTTTCGTGCCGCTGGCGCCAGTGCGCTGGCCCGTGGGCATCGACGCGGCAGGACCTCTTGTCGACGTGGTGGAGAGCTACACGCGCCTGCTGTCGCCGCCCGTCGGTGCGCGGCTGGGATTCACGGCCAGCACCACGGACGGGAGCCTGGCCCCCAGTGCCTTGTTGTCGGTGGACGGCTCCGCAGGGGGCGCCGCTGTGGTGCTGACCGCTGCACCATCGCCCGCGTTGTCGGTGCCCGTGCTGGGGTCCGGCGGCTTGCTGCTGTTGGCCTGCATGCTGTTGTTCACCACCTACCGCCACGCCCCGGTCCGCCGTTTTGCCGCGACGGGCTCGGTGTTGTGCCTGGTGTTTGCCGTGGGCCTGGCCTGGGCCGCCATCGTGCGCGATGGCGAGCCCTCGGACTGGGCCGGCGTGGCGCCGGTGGCCACGGCCTCGACCACCGGCCCGCTCCAGATCGCTGCGGTATATGCCCAGCTGCAGGGCAGCACTCTGCACCTGCGCTATGACCTGGACCTGGGTGTGCGCGACGGCACACCGCACGACGACGGCCCCTATGCGGCCACCGTGGGCACAGCCCTGCCGGTGCCTGCGCCCGGTGTGCTGGCCAACGACACGCTGGGTTCACCGGCCATGGAGGTGCGCGAGTTCCGCGTGCAGGGCGCGACCAGCACCACGCCGGTGGGCGGCTCCGTGGGGTTTGCGGGCAGCACGCTCACGGTGAATGCCGACGGCGCGTTTACCGTGGGGGCGCCCACCGTGCCCGGCCTGTTCCGCTTCGAGTACCGCGCGCGCAACCGCTTCAAGAACGGAGGCTGGGGTATGGCCACCGTGGCGGTGGCCGCCACCCCGGTCGTGTGTGGCGACGCGGTGCGCGCTGGCTCCGAGGTCTGCGACGACGGGAACACCGTCTCGGAAACCAGCTGCACCTATGGGACACCGACCTGCACGACTTGCAATGCCACCTGCAGTGGGGTGCTGAGTCTCGCGGGCGGCTTCTGCGGCGATGGCGCGGTCAACGGGCCCGAGGTCTGCGACGATGGCAACAACACCACCGAAACCAGCTGCCCTTACGACTCGCCGGCCTGCACGGTCTGCAATGCCACCTGCAGCGCCACCTTGAGCCTTTCGGGAGGCTTTTGTGGCGATGGCATTGTCAATGGGCCCGAGGTCTGCGACGACGGCAACAGCGTCACCGAAACCAGCTGCCCCTACGGAATAGGCAACTGCTCGGCTTGCAATGCCTCGTGCTCCGCAACGCTGAACCTGGTGGGCGCTTTCTGCGGCGATGGCATCGTCAATGGCGTCGAGGCCTGCGACGGCACGCCGGGCTGCACCAACATCTGTACGTTGCAGTGATGCGGTGCTGACGGCGCAGAAGGCGCCGGGCAGCCCCGCTGTCGGCTATGCGTAGCGCTTGGCCCGCAGGTTTTCTTTCATCTGCTGCAGGATGGGCTGCAGCGAGCTGCCGATGCGCAGCGCCACGCAGGTGGCCAGCACGTCGATGATGAGCAAGTGCATCAGGCGCGACACCATGGGGCTGTAGCGGTCGTAGCCCTCGGGGTGGTCGGCCGCCAGGTGGATCTGGCAGGTACTGGCCAGCGGGGAGCCACTGGCGGTGATGACGATGGTGGTGGCGCCGTTGCGGCGGGCGATATCGGCGGCATCCATCAGGTCACGCGTGCGGCCGGAGTTGGAGACGATCACCGCGCAGTCGCCCAGGCCGAGCAGGGTGGCGCTCATCACCTGCATGTGGCCGTCGCTGCTGGCGATGGAGGTGACGCCCAGGCGAAAGAACTTGTGCTGTGCGTCCTGCGCCACGATGCCCGAGTTGCCCACGCCGTAGAACTCGATGCGCTTGCCCTTCTTCCAGGTGTCGGCAATGGCGTCTGCCGCGCGTTCGATGGCCACGGTGCTGGCGGCGTTGCGGTATTGCAGGAAGGCCGCCACCGCGTTGTCCACCACCTTCACCAGCACGTCGCCGGTCTTGTCGTCGGCATCCACGCTGCGGTGGATGAAGGGCACCCCCTCGCTCACGCTGCCTGCCAGCTTGAGCTTGAAGTCCGCCAGCCCGTCGTAGCCCATGCTGCGGCAAAAACGCACTACGGTGGGCTTGCTCACATGTGCACGCTCGGCCAGCTCGCGCACGGGCAGGCGGGCGAAGGTGCGCGGGTCGGTCAGCACCAGCTTGCCCACGCGCTGTTCGGCGGGGGCCAGCGAGGGCAGGGAGGCGGTGATGCGGTCGAGCATGTCAGTCTGTGAAGGCAGGGCAGGCTGCGCAGGGGCCTTGGAAAGGGCTTGGGTGGACGCTTCATCCACCGGCTGTGCGCGCGGCGGTAGGTCATCTGCGTTTAATGTAACTCGGTTCCCAAAGGTATGGGGTCCGCGCAATCCCTGCCTTTCAACCTGCTTGCACCGGGCCTGGGCGTTTCCCCCCTGGCCCCTGTGGGCCCTGCACGCATAGCATCCTCCATCACGTTATCCAGATACTGAGGAGCCATCCATGCGCAAACCCTTGCTGACAAAACTTCTGGCCGGTGCGGCCCTGGCGGCCGCTGCATCGGGCAGCTGGGCCCAGGGGCAGGTCAACATCATCTGCTCGGTGCAGGCCGAGTGGTGCAACCTGATGTCCACCGTGTATGCCAAGACCACGGGCACCAAGGTCAACATGACGGCCAAGGGCTCGGGCGAGGCGCTGGCCCAGCTCAACGCCGAGCGCGCCAACCCCAAGACCGACATCTGGTTTGGCGGCACGGGCGACCCCCACCTTCAGGCGGCCGAGCAGGGCCTCACGCTCGAATACAAGTCGCCCCAGCTCGCGCAGCTCTACCCCTGGGCGCAAAAACAGGCCGCCGATTCCAAGTACCGCACCGTGGGCGTGTATCTGGGCCCGCTGGGCTTTGGCTATAACAAGGAGCTGCTGGCCAAGCGCAAGCTCAACCCGCCGCAGTCGTGGGCCGACCTGCTCAAGCCCGAGTTCAAGGGCGAGGTACAGATGGCCAACCCCGCATCAAGCGGCACGGCCTACACCATGATCGCCACGCTGGTGCAGATCATGGGCGAGGAAAAAGCGTTCGAATACCTCAAGGCCCTGCACCCCAACATCAGCACCTACACCCGCTCGGGCACCGCGCCGGTCAAGGCCGCAGCGCGTGGCGAAACCACGGTGTCGGTGAGCTTTGTGCACGACGTGACCACCGAGGCGGTCAACGGCTTCCCCGTGGGCTCGGTCACGCCTTCTGAAGGTACCGGCGCTGAGGTGGGCTCGATGAGCATCGTCAAGAACGGCCCCAACACCGAGGCTGCCAAGAAGTTCTACGAATGGGCGCTCACGCCCGGCGGCCAGCAGTTTGGCCTCGCGGCCAAACAGTTCCAGCTGCCCAGCAACACGCAGGTGCCCAAAGACCCGCGCATGACCGACCCGGCCAAGATGAAGCTCATCAACTACGACTACGCCAAGTACGGCGCCAGCGCCGAGCGCCGCCGCCTGATTGCGCGCTGGGAAAAAGACGTGCAGAACGCAGCGCGCTGAGGGGCGGTGGTGTCGGCAGCAGCCGCGGCGGCGCACGCAACCCTTCGAACCATGGCTCGCAGCGCTTCGGTCAACCGGCCCCTGTGGGTCTGGCTGGCCATCGGCGTGCTGGGGTACCTGGTGTTCCCCTGGTATGCGCAGCAGGACGCCAACGGCCTGCTGGCGGTGGGCCAGGTTTTCAGCAGCGAACAGGCCGCCAACGGTCTGATGCAGGCAGCCCTGTTCGGCCGTCCCTGGCTCTGGCTGGGGCTGGCCGGGCTGGTGGTGGCGGGCCTGGGGGCCTGCCTGCCGGCCGGGCGCAAGCAGGGCGCCGTGCTGGTGGCCGGGGGCACGCTGGGGCTGCTGGCGCTGTTGCTCAGTGGCTTTGCGATCGGCGCGCGTGGCTGGGCGTTTGAGTGGATGAACACCAGCCTGGGTGAGCTGGGCGCACGCCAGCCGGGCATGGGCTGGGGCGGGTTTGTGGTGCTGTCGGCACTGCTGGTGCTGCTGTCGTTCGGCGTGGCGCGGCGGGGCTTCTTCAAGGGCGATCTGTTCGTGGCTGCGGCGGTGGTGGGCTGCGGCAGCCTGCTCGCGCTGTTCATCGTGTTCCCGGTGCTCAAGGCGCTGTCGGCCGCTTTTTTCCTCGAAGACGGCCCGTTCTCGCTGGCCGTGGTGTGGGAGCGCATCGCGCACGAGCGCAACTTCAGCCTGTCGTGCCTGGCGGGTGGTCAGCGCTGCGGCGTGGCCTGGAACACACTGTTCCTGGGGCTGATGACGGCCACCAGCACCACGCTGCTGGGCAGCTTCATGGCGCTGATGGCCGAGCGCGCCTCGCGCCGCTATGCGCGGCCGTTGAACATCGTCGCGCTGCTGCCCATCATCACGCCGCCGTTTGTGGTGGGCCTGGGGCTCATCCTGTTGTTTGGCCGCGCCGGGGTGTTCAACCAGTTTCTGGAATACGCGTTCGGCGTCACGCCCACGCGCTGGTTCTACGGCTGGCTGGGCGTGTGGGTGGCGCAGACCTTTGCGTTCACGCCCATCGCCTTCATGATCATGCGCGGCGTGGTGCAGGGCGTGGCACCCAGCCTGGAAGAGGCTGCGCAAACACTGCGCGCCAGCCCGCACCGCACCTTCATGACCGTGACCCTGCCGCTGCTCAAGCCGGGCCTGGCCAATGCGTTTCTGGTGGGCTTCATCGAAAGCATGGCCGACTTCGGCAACCCCATCGTGGTGGGCGGGCAGTTCTCGGTGTTGTCCACCGAAATCTTCTTCGCCATCGTCGGCGCGCAGTACGACCAGGGGCGTGCGGCGTCGCTGGCCTGGATCCTCACGTTCTTCGCGCTCACCGTGTTTGCGATCCAGCGCGGGCTGCTGGGCAAGCAGAACTTCACCACCGTGTCGGGCAAGGGCGATGCAGGCATTGCCATGCCGCTGCCTACCGGTGTGCGGCGCGTGGTGCACTCGATCGCGCTGCCGTGGATGGCGTTCACCCTCATCGTCTACCTGTTTGCGCTGGCAGGCGGTTTTGTGCAGACCTGGGGGCGCGACTACACCATCACGCTGGCGCACTTTCGCACGGCTTTCAGTGTGGAGTGGGGCGAGTTTGGTGTGGTGTGGGCGGGCACGGCGTGGAACTCGTTCTTCACCACGATCAAGCTCGCCGCCGTCTCGGCGCCGCTCACGGCCACGCTGGGAATCGGCATTGCGTGGCTGCTGGCGCGCACCGAGTTCCGGGGGCAGGGGGTGTTTGAGTTCGCGGCGCTGCTGGCTTTTGCCATTCCCGGCACGGTGCTGGGCGTGAGCTACATCCTGGCGTTCAATGTGCCGCCGTTCGAGCTGACGGGCACGGCCCTCATCATTGTGCTGTGCTTCATGTTCCGCAATTTGCCGGTGGGCGTGCGGGCGGGCACGGCGGCGTTCAAGCAACTGGACCGGTCGCTCGATGAAGCGTCCGTCATGCTGCGCGCAGGCAGTGTGCAGACGCTGCGCCATGTGGT
Organism: Acidovorax benzenivorans; assembly: GCF_028680575.1. Classification (GTDB taxonomy): domain Bacteria; phylum Pseudomonadota; class Gammaproteobacteria; order Burkholderiales; family Burkholderiaceae_C; genus Acidovorax; species Acidovorax benzenivorans. The sequence continues at coordinate 510,191 of NZ_JAPCKI010000002.1, forward strand.
GCTGCCCTTGCTCAAGCCCGCCCTGGTGGCGGCCTTGGTCTACAGCTTTGTGCGCGCCATCACCACCGTGAGCGCGGTGATCTTCCTGGTTACGGCCGAAAACGAACTGGCCACCACCTACATCATTGGCCGCGTGGGCAATGGCGACTATGGCGTGGCGCTGGCCTACTGCACGGTGCTCATCGTCCTCATGTCGGCCTCTATCGGACTCATTCAGCTGCTGGTGGGTGACCGCAAACTGGGCCGCCGTGGAGCCGCTCCCGCTGCGCACTGACCCCTCTGACAAAAAAGAAAACACGCCATGAACAACAATGACGCGGGCATCGTGTTCCGCAACATCACCAAGCGCTACGGCAGCGACAGCAGCGCGGCCCTGGCCGTCAAGGGCATCAGCTTTGAGGTGCCGCGCGGCACGCTCACCACCATCCTCGGCCCCTCGGGCTGCGGCAAGACGACTACCTTGCGCATGATTGCGGGGCTCGAATCGCCCACCTCGGGCGAGATCTTCATTGCCGGCAAGGACGTGACCACACTCGGCCCCGCGCAGCGCAACGTGAGCATGATGTTCCAGAGCTACGCGCTGTTCCCTCACATGAACGTGGTGGAGAACGTGATGTACGGCCTGCGCATGTCGGGTCAGCCCAAGGAGCAGGCGCGCACCAAGGCGGTGGAGGCGCTGCGCGGCGTGGGCCTGGTGGGCTATGACGACCGCCTGCCCAGCGAACTGTCGGGCGGCCAGCAGCAGCGCGTGGCGCTGGCGCGCGCGCTGGTGCTGGAGCCCGAGGTGCTGCTGTTCGACGAGCCTTTGTCCAACCTGGACGCCCGCCTGCGCCGCGAGATGCGCGAAGAGATCCGCGCGCTGCAGCAGCGCCTGTTGCTCACGGTGGCCTACGTCACACATGACCAGGCCGAGGCCATGGCGGTGAGCGACCAGATCATCGTGATGAACCAGGGACTGATCGCGCAAAAGGGATCGCCCCGCGCGCTGTATGAAACGCCGCACAGCGAGTTCGTCGCGGGCTTCATGGGTGAGGCCATGTTGTTCCCGGCCGTGGCAGACCTTGATGGCACGGTAGCTCTTGGCCCGCTGGTGCTGCGCCCCCGCATGGCGGTGAAGAGCGGCCCGGTGAAGGTGGCGGTGCGGCCCGAAGCCTGGCGCATTCACCGCCAGGGCGCGGGCCTGCTGCCCGCACGGCTGGACAAGCGGGCCTACCTGGGCGCGGTGCACGAATACACCTTCGACACCGCGCTGGGCCACATTTTTGTGGTGTCGTCTGACCTGGACGATGTGCTGGCCGTGGGTGATGACGTGCAGCTGAGCCTGGGTGCGCACGGCGTATCGGTGGTTGGTAGTACCGAAGGCGCTCAGCGCGATGCGGAATAATGGCGCCATGACGAACCAACTCGACGCTCTCAAACAGTTCACCACCGTGGTTGCCGACACCGGCGACTTCAAGCAACTGGCGCAGTTCCAGCCCCAGGATGCCACCACCAACCCGTCGCTGATCCTCAAGGCCGTGCAAAAGCCCGAGTACGCGCCGCTGCTGCAAGACACCGTAGCGCAGTGGACGGGCCGCCCGATGGACGAGATCATCGACCGCCTGCTGGTCCGTTTTGGCCGCGAGATCCTCGCCACCATCCCCGGCCGTGTTTCCACCGAGGTCGATGCCCGCCTGAGCTTTGACACCAGCGCCACCGTCACGCGCGCCGAACGCATCATCGAGCTGTACCAGGCCGAAGGCATCCACATCGACCGCGTGCTCATCAAGATCGCAGCCACGTGGGAAGGCATCCAGGCCGCCGAGCAACTGGAGCGCAAGGGCATCCACACCAATCTCACGCTGCTGTTCTCGTTCGCCCAGGCCGTGGCCTGCGGCCAGGCCAAGGTGCAACTGATCTCGCCCTTCGTGGGCCGCATCTACGACTGGTACAAGAAGCAGGCGGGCGCGAGCTGGGACGAGGCTGCGCGTGCCGGTGCCAACGACCCGGGCGTTCAGTCGGTCACGCAGATCTACAACCACTACAAACGCTTTGGCATTGCCACCGAGGTGATGGGCGCGAGCTTCCGCAACGTGGGCCAGATCACGGCGCTGGCTGGGTGTGACCTGCTGACCATTGCGCCCGAGCTGTTGGCGCAACTGGCTGCGAGCGATGCGCCGTTGCAGCGGGCGCTGGATGCGGAGGCTGCCAAGGGAATGGACCTGCCTGCGGTGAACTATGACGAGGCGGGGTTTCGGTTTGCGCTGAATGAGGATGCGATGGCGACCGAGAAATTGGCTGAGGGGATTCGGGCGTTTGCGGTGGATGCTGTGAAGCTGGAGAAGTTGATCCTCGCGGCTTGAGGTCAGGCTTATTTTGGTGAGCGGCTGGTGCCTGGGTTGCAGGTGCTGGCCGCTTTTGTTTTTTGCCATTCACAAAGCAGTGCGCTGATTTAGCCGCATGCTTGTGGTGATGGCGGAGGCCGGGCGACTCCCGGCCTCTGCCCTCAACCCAGGCACGCAACCCGATGTCCGCACCAGCCTCCACAGGCTCAGCGCGCACAACAGCCCAGTCAGACCGTCAATTCGTGCCGGAAATCTCCAGCCCCGCAGTGAAGGTTGTCACTATAAAAATCATAGCTGCCAAGGCATGATTCACTAGCGCAACCGGCCAAAAAGACCAAAATTCACCCCGCAGGCAACCGCATCCCCACCCGCAACCCCTTCGGCACCAGCCCCTCCGCCACCGTCCGCCCCCCGTGCCGCAGCGCGATCTCTTCCACGATCGACAGCCCCAGCCCACAACCCCCCGCCTTGTCCGACCCGCGCCAGAACCGCGCAAACAGGTCGCCCAGGTGCTCGGCGGGCACACCCGGCCCGTCGTCTTCCACCACCAGCAGCGCCCAGTGCCCGGGCTCTTCGTGGCCCACGCGCACCGTGATGGTGGCGCCGGGGCCTGCGTAGTGCAGTGCGTTGTCGATGAGGTTGTTCAACGCCTCGCGCAGCAGCAGCGGGTGGCCTTGCGCGGGCAGGTGGTCCACGCCCTCGTAGCCCAGGTCCATGCCCTGGGCCAGGGCGCGGGCGGCCCATTCGCGGGCCACCTCGCGGGCCAGCGCGGCGAGGTCAATGGACTGCATCACCACGTTCGACTCCGATCGCGCCAGCTGCAGCAGTTGGTGCACCAGGTGAGCACTGCGTTGTGCGGCCGACAGCACCTTCTGCAGGCGGGCCTGTACCTCTGGTTCGTGGCTCTCGTGCAGCGCCAGCTCGGTCTGGCCGATCAGGCCTGCGAGCGGCGTGCGCAGCTGGTGTGCGGCGTCGTTCAGAAAACGCTTTTCCTTTTGCTGACCACGCGCCACGGTCTCCAGCAGACGGTTGATGGTGCTGGCCAGCGAATGCACCTCTTGGGGGGCTGAGGTCAGTTCGATGGGCGGCAGCGGCGTGGTGCCCGTGTGGGGCAGTGCGCCCGCGCGCTCGATTTGCGCCTCCAGACGCTTGAGCGGCTGCAGGCCGCGCAGCACGCCCGCGTACACCACGGCGCTCAGGGCCAGGCCCATCAAGCCCATGGGGAACACCATGCGCTCCAGCAACTCCTGCGCAATGCGTTCGCGCACCGTGAGGCTCTGGGCCACCTGCACGCGCAGGCGCTGGCGGGTGGAGGCGGTGCCGTAGTCCACGTCCAGCAAGGCCACGCGCACGGGTTTGTCGTCCACCCGCGCCTGGTACAAAAACGCCTCGCCCACCGCCACATCGACCTGGGCGGGCGGTGGCGGCAGCTGCGCGTTGCCCAGCAGAAAGCGGCCGGGCGGGGACGACACCATGTAGGTGATGCGGTCGGCCGGGTCCTGCTCCAGGATGTCCTGCGCGGCCTTCGGAAAGTCCACCAGCAGCCCATCGCCAATCGGTTTGATCTGCCGCGCCAGCGCCCGCACCGACTGGGTCAGCGTCTGGTCAATGCCCTTCTCGCCGTTCTGCAGCGCAATGCGCCACGCCAGAAAACCGCCCGACAGCCACAGCACCAGCTGCGGCAGCAGCAGCCACAGCAGCAGTTTGCGTTGAAGAGAAACACCCGGGACGTGACGCATGAATGGCCGTAAGAATTAAACGACGCGCGTCTCGCAACTGGCGCGACCAAGGCCAGTGCCGCCGCGCAAGGGCCGCCCCGCCGCGCTGGCGGCGTCCCCCCCATGGGGGGAAGATGCGCAGCATCTCAGGGGGGGCTTCATGGCTTATTCAGCATGTACCCCAGCCCCCGGATATTGCGGATCACCAGGTTGGACTGGTCGAGCTTCTTGCGCAGGCGGTGCACATACACCTCCAGCGCATTGGAGTTCAGCGGGGCGGCGGTTTGGCCGGGCTCGGGCGGGCTGGCGCGCCAGGCGGCCAGCACGTCGTCGCGCGTGACGACCTCGCCGCAGCGGTGTGCCAGCAGCTCCAGCAGCTCCCACTCGCGCTGGGTCAGCTCCAGCAGGTCGCCGTTCAGGGCGGCGGCATGGCTGGCGTGGTCCAGCACCAGCGGGCCGACGGTGGTGCTGGCGATGCCAGCCGCGCTGCTGGCCTGGGTGAAGGCGGGTTGCCGCGCGCGGCGCAGCATGGCCTGCAGGCGGGCCTGCAGTTCCTGCATGTTGAAGGGCTTGGTGATGTAGTCGTCGGCCCCGGCGTTGAGGCCCAGCACGCGGTCGTCGACGCCGTCGCGGGCGGTGAGGATCAGCACGGGCAGGCCGGCGATGTGCGCGCGGGCCCAGGTCAGTAGCTCCATGCCGTCGGCGCCGGGCAGGCCCAGGTCCAGGATGATGCCGTCCACCGCCTGCGTCTGCAAAAGCGCCATGGCCTGCGCCACGCTGCTGGCCGTGCAGACGCTGTAATCGAGTTGCTTGAGCTGGCCGGTGAGCGCGTCGAGCAGGAGGGCGTCGTCTTCGACAATCAGTATCGTGGCCATGGATTGAGCATAACAAAGCACCCCGCAACAGGCCCGCTGTGGCCCGGCTGCGACTCTCAGGGAAAGCCCTGAGAATTAAATTAATTATTGTAATTAAAGTACCAACTGCGCTGAACGGCACCGGTATCACGGCGCAGCAACGGATTCATAAAACAACGTCGAGGAGACAAGGGTATGTGGAAGATGACAAAGATCGCCGCACTGGCGGTGGGCCTGGCGGCCGCGATGTCTGCCAGCGCGGGGGAGGTCGAGGTCCTGCACTACTGGACATCGGGCGGCGAGGCCAAGTCGGCCGCCGAGCTCAAGAAGATCATGCAGTCCAAGGGCCACACCTGGCGCGACTTTGCCGTGGCGGGCGGCGGTGGCGACAGCGCCATGACGGTGCTCAAGAGCCGCGTGATCTCGGGCAACCCGCCCTCGGCAGCCCAGGTCAAGGGCCCCGCCATCCAGGAATGGGCGTCCGAAGGCGTGCTGGCCAATGTCGATGCGCTGGCCAAGACCGAAAAGTGGGATGACGTGCTGCCCAAGGTGGTCGCCGACGTGATGAAGTACAAGGGCAGCTACGTGGCGGCCCCGGTCAACGTGCACCGCGTGAACTGGCTGTGGGCCAGCTCCGATGCGCTCAAGAAGGCTGGCGTGGCCAGCATGCCCAAGACCTGGGACGAGTTCTTTGCCGCTGCCGACAAGCTCAAGGCCGCAGGCCTGATCCCCGTGGCCCATGGCGGCCAGAACTGGCAGGACTTCACGACCTTTGAATCCGTAGTGCTGGGCGTGGGTGGTGCCAAGTTCTACCAGGACGCGCTGGTCAAGCTGGACGACAAGGCCATCAACAGCGACACCATGAAAAAGTCGCTGGAGACCTTCCGCCGCATCAAGACCTACACCGACCCAGGCGCTCCCGGCCGCGACTGGAACCTGGCCACGGCCATGCTGATCCAGGGCAAGGCGGGCTTTCAGCTGATGGGCGACTGGGCCAAGGGCGAATTCATTGCCGCCAACAAGGCGCCGGGCAAGGACTTCCAGTGTGCGGCGGCACCGGGCACGGCCAACGCGTTCACCTTCAATGTGGACTCGTTCATCCTGTTCAAGCTCAAGGACGCAGCGGCGCAGAAGGCGCAGAGCGACCTGGCCAGCTCCATCATGAGCCCCGAGTTCCAGGAGGTGTTCAACCTCAACAAGGGCTCGATCCCTGTGCGCGCCGGACAGAAGATGGACAAGTTTGACGACTGCGCCAAGCTGTCCAGCAAAGACTTTGCCGACACTGCCAAGAGCGGTGGCCTGGTGCCCAGCGTGGCCCATGGCATGGCGATTGCACCCGCCATCGAAGGGGCGATCAAGGATGTCGTCAGCCAGTTCTGGAACGACGACAAGGTGAGCGTTGCCGACGCCATGAAGAAGATCGCGACCGCCGCGAAGACCAAGTAAGCCGTGTACGACACACGTACCTACACGCACTAAAACCAACCCCAGAGGGATCCCATCATGAAGACAAGAAACCGCCTCACGGCGGTGGCTTTGGCCGCCGCATGCGCGAATGGCGCCTTTGCTATGGACGTAGCAGGCTTTGAGTTCAACGGCTACTCCCGCGGTGGCCCGGTGTTCAACCACGAAGATGGCGTCAAGGGCAACCTGACGCTGGGCGGTGAACTGCAGAAGTACCGCCTGGGCAACGAGGGCGACAACGGCATCGAAGTCAACTTTGCCAAGGGCTTCGAGGCCGGTGGCATCAACTGGAAGGTGAACTACATGCCCGCCAAGTGGGGCAGTGGCGACATCAGCACCGAACAGGCGTTTGTGGAAATGAGCGGCTTCTCGTTCTCGCCCGAGGCCAAGTTCTGGGTCGGCCAGCGCCGCCTGCGTATCCAGGACGTGCACATCGTCGATTACTTTTTGCTGAACTACGGTGACAACATCGGCGCCGGTGTGACCGACGTGCCTGTGGGTGGCATGAAGCTGGGCCTGGGCGTGTTCTCTGGCGACAAGTTTGACGGTGGCCTGCCCAACAACGTGAAGGCGCACCGCATCAACGCCGACCTGTCTGACATCAACACCAACCCCGGCGGCAAGCTGCGGGTGCTGCTGACGGCTGTGGGTGGCAAGGGCCAGGTCAACGGCGGCTCGGGTTCGGGCATCTCCCTCATGCACACGCAAAAGGAGTTTGTGCTGCCCAGTATCAGCAACACGCTGTACCTGCAGACATCGCGCGGCCACGCCCGCATCGACGGGGAGTTTGAGGCCATCGAGGGCACCAGCGCTGGCAAGCGCGCCACCCGCATCGCCGACTCCATCAACTGGCAAAGCGGCCCGTTTGGCGGCCAGGCCCTCATTGGCTACCAGACCAATAAGGCCGACCTGACCGGTGTGGAAACCAAGGACTTCTCGCTGGGCGGCCGTGGCTCGTACGCGTTCACCAAGAACTTCAAGGGTCTGGTGGAGCTGTCCACCACCACCCGCAAGGGCGCTGGCGCCGACCAGCGCCTGTCCAAGGTCACGCTGGCAGGCGCCCTGGCCCTGTCGGAAGACTTCTGGTCGCGCCCCGAGTTGCGTCTGTATGTGACCAAGGCCAACTGGAACCAGGCGGCGGCTGTGGCCAACGCAGGCACCTTTGGCGCCAATGGCAAGACCTCGCGCACGCTGGTGGGCGTGCAGTACGAGGTGTGGTGGTAAGAGAGTGAGTAGCGAGTTAGTTTGAGGTAGACACTTTGTTCATTGGGGGGTGCTCTGTGCGCACCCCCCTTTTTTCATGTGAAGCACAGTGGATGTGCGAACGAGTGAAACAGTGATTGGTAGAGACACCGCGTATGGCGCATATAGCGCTTGAAGCGTATGCAGTGCGTACGCAAGAGAGATTCGCAAGCAATGAAGAATTCCTTTGAAACCTGGCTGCCCAGGCTGGTGGTGGCCCCGGCGTTTGTGCTGGGTTTTGCCTTCATCTATGGCCTCATGGTGTGGAACGGCGTGCTCAGCCTCACCGCATCGCGCATGCTGCCCAACTACGAATGGGCGGGCCTGGCGCAGTACGAGCGCCTGTGGGAGATGGACCGCTGGTGGGTCGCCTTGAAGAACCTGGGCATTTTTGGCGTGGGCTACGTGGGCGGCTCGCTGGTGATTGGCGTGGTGCTGGCCGTGCTGCTGGACCAGAAGATCCGCGCCGAGGGTGCGCTGCGCACCATCTACCTGTACCCCATGGCGCTGTCGTTCGTGGTGACGGGCACGGCCTGGAAGTGGCTGCTGAACCCCGGCCTGGGCATCGAAAAGATGGTGCGCGACTGGGGCTTCACGAACTTTGAATTTGGCTGGCTGGTGGACACCGAGATGGCGATCTACTGCGTGGTCATCGCAGGCATCTGGCAAAGCGCCGGGTTTGCCATGGCACTGTTCCTGGCCGGGCTGCGCGGCATCGACGACAGCATCATCAAGGCTGCGCAGGTTGATGGTGCCTCGCTGCCGCGCATCTATTGGCGCATCGTGCTGCCCGCGCTGCGGCCGGTGTTTTTCTCCACGCTCATGGTGCTGTCGCACCTGGCGATCAAGAGCTTTGACCTGGTGATGGCGCTCACGGCGGGCGGCCCTGGTTTTGCCACCGACGTGCCCGCCACCTTCATGTACACCATGTCGTTCTCGCGCGGGCAGATTGGTCTGGGCGCGGCCAGCGCCACCATGATGCTGGCCACCGTCGCGGCCCTGGTGATTCCTTACCTTTACAGCGAACTGCGGAGCAAACCCCATGACCGCTAAGCCCTCGGTGTCTTCATCCCTTTTCCCGTCGGTGGGTCGCCTGCTGGTCTATGGCGTGCTGGTCCTGGCCACCGCGTTCTTTCTGCTGCCGCTGTACGCCATGCTGGTCACCTCGTTCAAGGACGCCGAGGAGATCCGCAGCACCTCGCTGCTGGCACTGCCCGCTGCGCTGAACTGGTCGGCCTGGGGCACGGCCTGGCAGAGCGCCTGCACGGGCGTGGACTGCAACGGCCTGCGCCCGTTTTTCTGGAACTCGGTGGCCATGGCCGTGCCAGCGGTGCTGATCTCCACCGTGTGGGGCGCGCTCAATGGCTATGTGCTGAGCCTGTGGAAGTTTCGTGGCAGTGACACGCTGTTTGGCCTGCTGCTGTTTGGCGTGTTCATGCCCTTCCAGGTGGTGCTGTTGCCCATGAGCCAGGTGCTGGGCTGGCTGGGGCTGTCCAGCTCCATCACCGGGCTGGTGCTAGTGCACTGCCTGGCGGGCCTGGCAGGCACCACGCTGTTCTTTCGCAACTACTACGCGGCCATCCCCAAGGAACTGGTGAACGCGGCGCGCATGGATGGGGCCAGCTTTTTCCAGATCTTCTGGCGCATTGTGTTGCCGCTGTCCACGCCCATCGTCATGGTCACGCTGATCTGGCAGTTCACCAACATCTGGAACGATTTTCTGTTCGGCGTGGTGTTCTCGGGCACCGAGTCCAAGCCCATCACCGTGGGCCTGAACAACCTGGCCAACACCAGCAGCAGTGTGAAGGCCTACAACGTGGACATGGCGGCCGCGATCATTGCGGGTTTGCCCACGATGGTGATTTATGTGCTGGCGGGTAAATTTTTTGTGCGCGGGCTGACGGCCGGCGCGGTGAAGGGATAAATCATGGCGTCATCACTCGACATTGCAGGCATCAACAAGCGCTTTGGCAAGGGCGACAAGAGCGTGGAGGTGCTGCGCAAGGTGGACATCCACGTCGCGCCCGGCGAGTTCCTCATCCTGGTTGGTCCCTCGGGCTGCGGCAAGTCCACGCTGCTCAACATCATTGCGGGGCTCGATGAACCCACCGAGGGCGAGATCCGCATCGGTGGCAAGAACGTGGTGGGCATGCCCCCGCGCGATCGCGACATCGCCATGGTGTTCCAGAGCTATGCGCTGTACCCCACGCTGAGCGTGGCCGACAACATCGGCTTTGCGCTGGAGATGCGCAAGATGCCCAAGGCCGAGCGCCAAAAGCGCATCGACGAAGTCGCGGCCATGCTGCAGATCAGCCACCTGCTGGACCGCAGGCCCAGCCAGCTCTCGGGCGGGCAGCGCCAGCGTGTGGCCATGGGGCGGGCGCTGGCGCGCCAACCGCAGTTGTTTTTGTTTGACGAGCCGCTGTCCAACCTGGACGCCAAGCTGCGCGTGGAGATGCGCGCTGAGATCAAGCGCTTGCATCAGGCCAGCGGCATCACCAGCGTGTATGTGACGCACGACCAGGTCGAGGCCATGACCCTGGGCTCGCGCATCGCGGTGATGAAGGGCGGTGTGGTGCAGCAGCTGGGCACGCCGGACGACATCTACAACCGCCCGGCCAACACCTATGTGGCCACCTTCATTGGCTCGCCCACCATGAACCTGCTGCGCGGTGCCGCCACGGGCGGGCAGTTTGGCATTCAGGGCGCAGCGTTGAACCTGGCGCCTCCATCCCGCACACAAAGCAGTGCCAACGAAGTGTTGCTGGGCGTGCGCCCCGAGCATCTGGTGATGCAAGAGACTGCCCCCTGGCGCGGCAGGGTCAGCGTGGTGGAGCCCACGGGCCCCGATACCTATGTGGTGGTGGACACTGCTGCTGGCAGCGTCACGTTGCGCACCGACGCCCAAACCCGCGTGCAGCCCGGCGACACCGTGGGCCTGGCGGTAGAGCCCGCCAATGCCCACTGGTTTGACGCCAGCAGCGAGAATCGGCTGGCGTGACCTGCGCGGCGCAAGCGCCGCCGGATCGTTGCATCTGATTGCTATTGAAACAATAGCTGTTAGCGCATGTTCTACTAGCGCTAGCAGCTGTTTTTGCTTAAAAACACCGCATGACACCCCTGCGCCTGCTGGCCGACATTGGCGGCACCAACATTCGCCTGGCCTGGCAAGACCAGCCCGATGGCCCCTTGCACGACACCCGTGTGCTGCCCTGCGCACAGTTCCCCACGGTGGATGCTGCGCTGTCGGCCTACCTGGCCGAAGTGAACATCGCCACCCCGCGCGAGGCTGCGTTTGGCATCGCCAACCCGGTCACGGGCGACGCCATACGCATGACCAACCACAGCTGGAGCTTTTCGCAGCGCGCCGTGCGCGAGGCCTTTGGTTTTGAGCGGCTGGTGGTCATCAACGACTTCACCGCACTGGCGCTGGCGCTGCCCCTGCTCACGCCCGAGCAGCTGCGCCCCGTGGGTGGCGGCGAGGCCGTGCCGGGCGCCGCGATTGCGCTGCTGGGCCCAGGCACGGGCCTGGGCGTGTCGGGCCTGGTGTTTCCGCCCGGCTCCAGCCTGGGGGTGCCGCTATCGGGCGAGGGCGGCCATGTCACGCTGGCCGCGCAGACCCAGCGCGAGTTCGATGTGCTGGGCATCCTGCAAGAGCGCTACGGCCACGTATCGGCCGAACGCGCCGTGTGTGGCGCCGGGCTGGTGGACCTGTACCACGCGCTGCGCCGGCTGGCCCAGCGCGGTGGCAAGGAAATCAGCTCCGCCGCGCAGGTCACCGAGCTGGCGCTGCAGGCCAACGACCCGCTGGCGCTGGAGGCGCTGGAGCTGTTCTGCGGCTTTCTTGGCAGTGTGGCGGGCAACCTGGCGCTCACGCTGGGTGCGCGCGGTGGCGTGTACCTGGGCGGTGGCATGGTGCCGCGCCTGGGCACGTGGTTTGACCAGTCCCCGTTCCGTGCACGGTTTGAATCCAAGGGGCGGTTCCAGCCCTACCTGGCGACCGTTCCCTGCTGGGTGATTGACCCCAGCGCCACGCCTGCGCTGTTTGGCGCATCGCGCGCGCTGGACATTGCGGGCACAGACGCATGAGCAGCAACAGCGCACCACCGCCCATGCTCCGGCCCACCGGGGTGCACCACGTGGCCGTCATCGCCAGCGACTACGCCCGCTCCCGCCGCTTCTACACCGAGGTGCTGGGCCTGCAGGTGGTGCACGAGCATTACCGCGCCGAGCGGCAGTCGTACAAGCTCGACCTGCAACTGCCCGATGGCACGCAGGTGGAGCTGTTTTCCTTTCCTGAGCCGCCTGCGCGCCCGTCCTACCCCGAGGCCTGCGGCCTGCGCCACCTGGCCCTGCGTGTGGCAGACATGGCGGCCAGTGTCGCTGCCCTGGCCGCACATGGCGTGGCCGTGGAGCCGGTGCGCACGGACCCGTTCACGGGGGCGCTGTTCACCTTTTTTGCCGACCCCGATGGGTTGCCGATCGAGCTGGTCGAGCCGGCCTGACCGGCGCAGGTTCTCCTTCGTTGTCCTGCGCTCAGTCCACGGCGATGCGGCGTTCCTTGATGAGCGCTGACAGGAGCTGCGTTTCTGCCCCGATGGTCTGCTGGAAGGCGGTGGCGTCTTGCACGATGGGTTCGGCCCCCAGGTCGGCAAAGCGGCTTTTCACCTCCGGCTGGGCGACCGCCTTGGCGATCTCGCTGGCCAGTCGGTTCACGATGTCGCTGGGCGTGCCTGCGGGCGCAAACACGCCAAACCAGTTGCCCAGCTCCACGCCCTTGATGCCCAGCTCGGTCAGGGTGGGGGCCTCCGGGAAGAAGGCCGAGCGCTTGGTGCCCGTCACGGCCAGCAGCCGTGCGCGGCCTTCGCGGATGTGCTGGAAGCCGGTGGCCGGGTCGAAGTAGTAGTCCACCTGCCCGGCCAGGATGTCCTGCAGCGCCGGTGCCGCGCCCCGGTAGGGCACATGCACGGCGTCGAACCCCGCCTGCTGCTTGAAGAGTTCGCCCACCAGGTGCATCTGGGTGCCAGCGCCCCCGGAGGCATAGCTGAGCTTGCCAGGCGCCGCCTTGGCCATGGCCACCAGGTCGTTGGCGCTTTGCACAGGCAGCCCCTTCTTGGCCACGAGGTAGAGCTGAGCGTAGCCCAGGCTGGCTACGGGGCGCAGGTCGCGCTCGGGGTTCAATGCGGGCTTGAATAGGAAAGGGTTGGCTGTCTGCACCGAGATGGGGGCCACCATCAGCGTGTGGCCGTCGGGGGCGGCCTTGCTGGTTTCCATCACGCCCAGGTTGCCGCTGGCGCCCGGCTTGTTGTCTACCACGACGGGCTGGCCGAGCGACTTGCTCAGTGCCGCGCCTGCTACGCGTGCCATCACGTCGGTGGTACCGCCAGCCGGAAAGCCCACGACCAGCCGGACGGGCTTGCTCGGCCACGCTGGGGGCTGGGCCAGGCTGGCGCCCGTGGTGGCGGCCAGGCAGGCTGCGGCGCTGGCGCGCAGCAGCAGGTTGCGACGGGTGATGAAGGTGTGAAGGGATGGGATGTGCATGGTTTGTCTCCGTTGATGTTGTCTGTGGTGGCCGGTGGGCGCAATGGGGCAGGGCGGGTGTTGCTTCAGGGCTGGTGCGTCCTCCAGCCCGGCATGGGCGTTGCGCGGACAAGGCGCGTTTCCTGCGCCACGATCAGGTGCTCGGACGCTGCCAGGTAGGCGGGAAACGCTGGGTGGCTGTCGCGGGCCTGGCAGCGGCGCTCGTAGTCGGCCAGGTCTTCGTAGGCCCACAGGTGCACGAACTGGTTCAAGGGGCCGACCTGGCTGACGTAGAACCCCACCGGGTGTCCCAGCGTGTCCATCAGCACGGGCATGGCCATGCGGTTGAACACCTCCAGGAACTCGCCCATCTTGCGCAGGCGGATGGTGTAGATGCGGTGGTCCACCAGGGGCTTGGCCAAGGGCTCATGCGGCATGGCAGGCTTCCTTGCGGGTGGGCGCTGTGCGCTGGTCTGGCGGCCATGCGCCGGCCACATGGTGGCCGGTGATCCAGCCAAAGGTCATGGCAGGCCCCAGCGTGATGCCAGCGCCAGGGTAATTGCCACCCATGATGCTGGTGCGGTCGTTGCCCACCGCGTACAGCCCGGGTACAGCCTGCCCGTCGGCACGCAGCACCTGGCCCTCGGTGGTGGTGCGCAAGCCCTCGAACGTGCCCAGGTCGCCCATGACGACCTTGACCGCGTAGTAAGGGCCAGCACCGATAGGGGCCACACAGGGGTTGGGCTGCTGGTCGGGGTCGGCCAGGTAGCGGTTGAAGGCCGTGGTGCCGCGCCCGAACTGGCGGTCCTCGCCGTTGCGCGCGCCGGTGTTGTACTCGCGCACGGTGGCCTCCAGCCCCTCGGGGTCGATGCCTGCGGCATGGGCCAGGTCGGCCAGCGTTCGGCCCTTGAAGAGATAGCCCTTGCGGATCAGGCCGCCCACGGGCATGGGCGCGGGCTTGGCATAGCCCAGGCCGTATTTGGACAGCGTGGCCTGGTCGCACAGCAGCCACATGGCGGTCTCGCGCTGGTCGCGGCAGGCCTCGATCATGGCAGCGCCCACGTCGTGGTACGAGTGGGATTCGTTGGTGAAACGCCGCCCGTTGCGCAGCACCCCGATGATGCCGGGCTTGTAGCGGTCCAGCAGGTGCGGAAACACCCCCGTGCGGCCTTGACTCAGGGGCACGCGCGACACCGGCATCCAGGCGGCTGCGCCCACACCGTCAAAGCGCTCATCCACTTGCCCCCCGACTTGCGCACCCAGGCGCAGGCCATCGCCGGTGTTCTCTGCGGGCACGGGCGAGAGGTGCTCGCCACCGCTCGCCAGGTGCGGGTAGCGCTGGGTGATGCGGGCCACATCGTGGGGGTAGCCGCCGCAGGCCAGCACCACGCCCCGGCGGGTGCGGATGCGCCGTTCGCCCCGGGGCGTGTGCACGCGTGCACCGGTCACGCGGTCATCAGCTTGCAGCAGTTCGCGCGCTTCGGCCTCGGTGTGGATCGGAATGCCTAGGTCGAAACAGGTCTTGGCCAGGCGCGCAGCCAGGGCATTGCCACTGGTCACCTGCACGCCCCGGCGGTAGCGCAGCAGGTCCAGCAGGTGGCCCCCCAGGCGCCGTGCCACATAGGCAGCCGACACCACCGATTTGGTGGCGCGGAAGAAATGCTTGAGGTCGGCGTTCGACGAGTTGAACATCATGCCCACGAAGGTGATCGTGGACAGCGGCGGGCGCAGCCGCGCCAGCTCTGGCCCCAGCTGGCTCGCGTCATAGGGCGCGGCCAGGATGGAGCGGCCAATGGCAGCGCCCCCTGGTGCGTCGGGGTGGTAGTCGGGGTAAAGCGTGGGCACGAAGCGCACGGCGGTTTCGCGCTCGAACCAGGCCACCATCTCGGGCGCGTGGTCCAGGAAGGCGTCGACCGCGTCGGCTTGGTAGAACGGCCCCGTCTGGTCCTGCATGTAGGTGCGCATGGCCTCGCGGGTGTCTGGTGCAGCGCATTGGGTGTTGCCCGGGATCCAGAGCACCCCGCCCGAGAAGGCGGTGGTGCCACCGAAGCAAGTTGCCTTTTCGATCACGATGACATCCAGTCCGTGTTTCCTGGCCGCGATGGCGGTGGACAGGCCTCCGGCGCCGGAGCCCACGACCAGCAGGTCGCATGTCAGTTCCTGGCTGGATGAAGGGTTGGCAGGGTTCATGTTGCAGTCTCCTTATTGAAGGGGGCGTATGTGCAGGGGGCGCTGGGCATTGCCCATGCGGCGGCCTGCACCGGTGGTGCTTGGTGCGTGTGTTCTGGTCAGGGGTGGCGCCGTGCTGGGCGGTGCGCGTCAGGTGGCTGGGGCAGGTGTGCGGTTGAAGCCCGGGCGCGGCACCATGTCCATCAACATGCAGCCCAGGCCGCCATCGACCAGCAGCTCTGCGCCGTTCATGTAGGCTGATCGGTCGCTGGCCAGGAACAGCGCGGGTTCGGCAATATCCCGGGGCTCACCGACGCGGCGGCTGGCGGTGGCTGCTGCGCGTCGCGCCTCGAAGCCTGGCTCCTCATAGAAGCGGGCAGACAGCGCGGTGCGGATCATTCCAGGGCAGATGGCATTGCTGCGCACGCCCCGGGGGCCCCACTCGGCCGCCAGCTGGCGCGACAGCAGCAGCACCCCCGCCTTGCTGGCGCTGTAGGCGCCGCTGGCGGTCTGCGGGTGCAGGGCCGATACCGACGCCACATGCACCAGCGAACCCCGGCCCGCATGCAGCATGTCCTGCCCAAAGGCCCGCGAGCACAGCAGGTAACCCGTGAGGTTGACGGCCAGCACGGCATTCCAGTCGGCCAGCGATACGCTGTCGAGGCTGCCCGGACGAAGCAGGCCCGCGTTGTTGATCAGCACGGCGGCGGGCCCCAGGCTTTCGCGCACCTGTGTGGCTGCGGCGGACACGGCACTTTCGTCTGTGATGTCGCAGGCCACGGCGAGTGCATGGCCTCCCTGTGTGCCCAGTCGCGTGGCCATCTGCCGGGCCGTATCGCCGTCGCGGTCCACCAAGGCTACCCGTGCTCCCACCGCTGCCAATGACTCTGCAATAGCGGCGCCGATGCCGCTGCCTGCTCCGGTGACAACGCAGACGCGCCCCTTCAGGCCCAGCCAGTTAGCGCCTTGCGCAGGAGAAAAGTCATCGGGGGCGATGCGGTTGTCGCTGTGGTTCATGGGCTGTTGTCTCCTTGTTGTGATGGGGTGAAGCATCCTGCAACATGCCTCCTTTCTCAATCGACAAACCGGGCCATGAGCAGGACAATTCGTGCATTGATGGCAATAAAGGATGGGTAGAAACCATGAGAACCGAACCCGGCACCGTGCGGCAGTTCGCGCTCTACGGCACGCAGGACGCCGCGCCTGCCTGGGCTGATCTGGTGCATCTGGAGCGGGTGCCGGAGCGCTCCAGCCTGTTTGGCTGGGAGATCGATCTGCACTTTCACGAAGGGCTGATTCAGGTGCTGTACCTGACGGCAGGCGGTGAAGGCGGTAGCGCGCTGATGGATGGCAAACGCTGGCCGTTGCATCCTCCGTGCCTGGTGGTGGTGCCTGCGCGCACCGTGCATGGGTTCAGCTTTCACCCGGGCACGGACGGCCCGGTGATCACGGCTGCGCAAAAGCCCCTGGAGTCACTGGCCGCGCTGGCGGCACCGGAGTTGTTGGAGCACATCCGCCGCCCCCTGGTACTGCCAGTGGATCCGGCGGGGCGCCATGCCCAGGCGCTGCAGCCCCTGTTCGAGGTGATCGGGCAGGAGGCCCATGTGGACGGCGGTGTGCGCGCTGCAGGCATGCCCCTGCTGGTGGCGCTGTTCGTGCAGATTGCCCGCCTGGCGCAGACCTCGGCAGCGCTGCCCGAGGCGGTGCCCTCGCGCAAGGCGGTGCAGATCGAGCGGTTTCGCGCCCTGCTGGACACGAACGTGCGCCAGCACACGCCGGTGCACGCGTATGCGGATGTGCTCGGGATCTCTGTGGGGCAGCTCTCTCGCCTGTGCCGCGAGGTGCTGGGGGTCTCCGCCCAGGAGGTGGTCAACGCTCGCGTGGTGCATGAGGCCCAGCGGGAGCTGGTGTATTCATCTCTCTCGGTCAAGCAGATTGCGGCTGAACTGGGCTTTGAGGACGAGGCCTACTTCGGGCGTTTTTTCAAGAAGCACACCGGCCAGCGCCCCACTGATTTCAGGCGCGAAGCCCGGGCGCAACTGGCGGGTGCGTAGTGCTCACCAAGAGCCTGCTCACAACTCCCTGCGGGGTTGTTCAAAGGCTCTGATGGAGCAAGTCCGCTTGGCGGGTGGTGGAGGTGAAGGGAGGGAGAGAAACGAGGCTCCAGCCCGGTCTACATCTCCTCGCTCCAGCAATACCCGTCGCGCGCAATCATCGCGCTCGCGGCACGCGGGCCCCAGCTGCCTGCGGGGTAGGGGCGGGGGCCTGCAGGGTCGTTCTTCCAGTATTGCAGGATGGGTTCCACCCAGCGCCACGCTTCTTCCTGCTCGTCGCTGCGCACAAACAGGTTCAGGCGGCCAGCGATCACATCGAGCAGCAGGCGTTCGTAGGCGCCTACGCGCTCGGTGCCAAAACGCTGGTCAAAGTCCAGGTTCAGGTGCACTTGCGACAGAGCGGGTTCCGTCTGGTGCTGGGCGGCACCCTGCGCCATCAGGTGCAGCTCCAGCCCGTCCTTGGGCTGCAAGTTGATCACCAGCCGGTTGGCGGCGCCTGCGGGCGTCTTGAAGATGGGGTGGGGAACGGGGCGGAAGTTGATGACGATGTGCGCGTCGCGCCCCGCCAGCCGCTTGCCGGTGCGGATGTAAAACGGCACACCCGCCCAGCGCCAGTTGCTGATCTCGGTGCGCAGTGCCACAAAGGTTTCGGTGGTGCTGTTGGGGGCCACGCCTTTTTCCTGCGCGTAGCCGGGCACGGGCTGGCCCTGGTGGTTGCCCGCCGCGTACTGCCCGCGAATCACATGCTGGCCGATGGTCTCCAGCGTCCAGGGCTTGAGCGACTGCAGCACCTTGAGCTTTTCGTCGCGGATGGCGTTGGCGCTGGAGTTGATGGGCGGCTCCATGCCAATCGCGCACAGCAGCTGCAGCGCATGGTTCTGCACCATGTCGCGCATCGCGCCGGTCTGGTCGTAGAACGCGCCGCGCGACTCCACGCCCAGCTCTTCGGCAATGGTGATCTGGATGTTGGCAATCGTCTCGCGGCGCCACAGGGGTTCGAACAGCGCGTTGCCAAACCGCAGCGCAAACAGGTTCTGCACCGAGGGCTTGCCCAGGTAGTGGTCGATGCGAAAGACCTGTTCTTCTTTCAGCACGCGGCGCAGTGTGTCGTTGATGGCTTGGTTGGACTGCAGGTCGTGGCCCAGGGGTTTTTCGAGCACCACGCGGGTGTTGGGGCCGTTCAGTCCCACGGCGGCGATCTGCTCGCACACGTTGGTGAACAGGCTGGGTGCGGTGGCCACGTACATCACCACCGAGTCGGCGCCGCGCGCTTTCAGGGCCTCCGCCAGGCGCTCGTAGTCCTGGGTTTTGGACAGGTCCATGCGCAGGTAGTGCAGCAATGCCGCGAACCGCGCAAACTCGTCGGGTGTCGGGCGCTTGGCCAGCTCTACGCTATCGAACCGCGACTGGATCAGGCTGCGGTATTGTTCGTCGCTCAGATCGTCGCGTGCCACCGCGATGATGCGCCCCCCCTCGGGCAGGGTGCCATGCCGGAATGCCTGAAACAATGCGGGCATGAGCTTGCGCCAGGCGAGATCGCCGGTGCCGCCGAACAGGACGAGATCAAAACTCATGGTGTCTCCGTGATGGGGTGGTTCGTTTTGTTGCGTGGGATTGTAATCACGTTACATGATTTTCTAAAGAGGAGTGCCTTGTATCTACTGCTTGTAACCCAAAAGAACCTGCTAATAGGTCACTTGGGCTTGTAATCAAGTTACTATTTCGGCGCTTTTCACCTCACCCGTTTGATGACCATGCCTCTCCGTTGCGACCAGTCTGCGCTGTGGCCCCAGTTGGCCGACCACTACGCCTCCCACGGCCAGCACCTGGACATGCGCCAGGCGTTTGCGCAGGACGCCCAGCGGTTTGCGGCCTTCAGCCAGTCGGCTCCGCATGTGTTTGCCGACCTGTCCAAGAACCTGTGGGACCGCGACACCGAAGCCCTGCTGCTGGACCTGGCCCTCGATTGCGGCCTGGTGCAATACCGCGATGCGATGTTCGCAGGCGAGGCCATCAACACCACCGAAAACCGCGCCGTGCTGCACACGCTGCTGCGCCGCCCTGCGGGCGTGGCCTTGCCCGGTGATGTGCCTGAGACGGCACAACGACTGGCCGATGTGCACCACACGCTCGATGCCATGCTGCATTACGCCGAGCAAGTGCGCAGCGATGCCGCCATTACCGATGTGGTGAACATCGGCATCGGCGGGTCGGACCTGGGCCCGCACATGGCCGTGCGTGCGCTGGAAGAGTTCCGCACGCCGGGCAAGCGCTTTCACTTTGTCTCGAACGTGGACGGGCATGAGCTGCACCATGTGCTCAAGGGCCTGCGGCCCGAGAGCACGCTGTTCCTCGTCGCGTCCAAGACCTTCACCACGGCCGAGACCATGACCAATGCGCGCTCGGCCTTGGCGTGGTTTGGCGCCGAGGGCGGGCGCGATGTGGCGCGCCACTTTGCCGCGCTCACCACCAACATCGAGGCCGCAGCTGACCTAGGCATCACCACCACCTTCGGCTTCTGGGACTGGGTGGGCGGCCGCTATTCGTTGTGGTCGGCCATTGGCCTGCCGATTGCCATCGCGATCGGCGCCCAAGGCTTCCGTGACTTCCTTGCGGGCGCGCACGCCATGGACGAACACTTCCGCACCGCACCGCTGGCGCAGAACCTGCCTGTGCGCCTGGGGCTGCTCGATGTCTGGTACCGCAATTTCCATGGCTTTACCAGCCGCTGCATCGCGCCTTACCACGCAGGGCTGGGGCGCTACTCGGCCTACCTGCAGCAGCTGGAGATGGAGAGCAATGGCAAGCGCGTGGCGCAAGACGGCAGCACGCTGGCCTGCGTGACGTCGCCCGTGCTGTGGGGCGAGCCCGGCACCAACGGCCAGCATGCGTTCTTTCAGATGCTGCACCAGGGCGCCGACGTGCTGCCGCTGGAGATCGTGGCCGTGCGCAGGGCCTCGCACCCGCTGCCAGGCCACCAGCAAAAGCTGCTGGCCAACGCCCTGGCGCAAACGCAGGCGCTGATGGTGGGCAAGTCCAGCGACGACGGCCACCGGCACTTTCCGGGCAATCGGCCCAGCACGCTCATGCTGCTCGAATCGCTCACCCCCGCATCGCTGGGCGCGCTGATTGCGCTGCAGGAGCACCGCGTGTTTGTGAGCGGTAGCCTGTGGGGCATCAACAGCTTTGACCAGTGGGGCGTGGAGTTGGGCAAGGTACTGGCCAAAGACCTGGAGGCACGGCTGGAGAGCGGCGATGTGGCGGGGCTGGATGGCTCGACTGCCGGGTTGCTGGGCCTGCTGCGCAGCGGCGACTGACCTCGGCACGCTTTTCGCCAGCTCCAAGATCCTTTCGGGTGGAGCTGGCCGAAGCTTTGTGCAGAGCGGCTGCCGGCACGCCTCTAACAATAAATATCCGTCCACGCTGAGCCTGTCGAAGCGCCGCCCGAGGCTCCGACCCGCTCAGCCCGAACGGCTCAGGAGACTCCCACCATGACCGCGCCCCTGCCGGACTTTCGATCCCCCGCCTTCCTGCGCCAGCACCTGCGCCGCACCATGGCGTTCTACGACCCTGTGGCCACGGACCCGAGCGGCGGGCAGTACCACTTCTTTCTGGACGACGGCACGGTCTATAACGCGCACACCCGCCACCTCGTCAGCGCCACCCGCTTTGTGGTCACACACGCCATGCTCTACCGCACCACGGGCGAGGCGCGCTACCAATCGGGCATGCGTCACGCGCTGCAGTTTTTGCGCACCGCGTTCCTCGACCCGGCCACGGGCGGCTATGCCTGGTTGATCGACTGGCAGGATGGTCGCGCCACCGTGCAAGACGACACGCGCCACTGCTACGGCATGGCCTTTGTGATGCTGGCCTACGCCCGCGCTTATGAGGCTGGAGTGCCCGAAGCCCGAGCGTGGCTGGCCCAGGCGTTTGACACCGCCGAGCAGCATTTCTGGCAACCCGCCGCAGGCCTGTATGCCGACGAGGTCAACCCGGCCTGGCAGCTCACGGGCTACCGAGGCCAGAACGCCAACATGCACGCCTGCGAGGCCATGATCTCGGCCTTCCGCGCCACGGGCGAGCGCCGCTACATCGAGCGTGCTGAACAGCTCGCGCAAGGCATCTGCCAGCGGCAGGCTGCGTTGTCGGATCGCGCCCATGCCCCTGCCGCCGAGGGTTGGGTGTGGGAGCATTTCCACGCCGATTGGACCGTGGACTGGGACTACAACCGCCACGACCGTAGCAACATCTTCCGCCCCTGGGGCTACCAGATCGGCCACCAGACCGAATGGGCCAAGCTGCTGCTGCAACTGGATGTGCTGTTACCCGCTGAGTGGCATCTGCCCTGCGCGCAGCGTTTGTTCGACGCCGCCGTGCAGCGCGGCTGGGATGCCGAACACGGCGGCCTGTACTACGGCATGGCACCCGACGGCAGCATCTGCGACGACGGCAAATACCACTGGGTACAGGCTGAAAGCCTAGCCGCTGCTGGGGTGCTGGCCGTGCGCACTGGCGATGACCATTATTGGCAGTGGTACGACCGCATCTGGGCCTATTGCTGGGCCCACTTTGTGGACCACGACCGCGGCGCCTGGTTTCGCATCCTGCACCGTGACAACCGCAACACCACCCGCGAAAAGAGCAACGCGGGGAAGGTGGACTATCACAACATGGGGGCGTGTTATGACGTGTTGGGGGTGGCGGTGGGGGGTGAGTAAGAATGATGGCTATCGGCCAATTTCGGACAAGGGGGTCACAAGTGTCAATCGAATGGAAACACTCTACTGATGGGATCGACTGGGAAGAACTTTCTGCCCTTTATCGAGCCGCCCCTCTGGGCGAGAAGAGCCCGCTTCATCTGCAGAAGGTCTTCTCAAACAGCATGTTCAAGTGTTTTGTCTACGAGAATGCAAAGCTCGTAGCGGTGGGGCGTGCGCTCGCAGATGGTGCAGATTGCTCGTACATCTGCGACATTGCGGTATCGCCTAGTCATCAAGGTACTGGCCTCGGCAAACAGGTTGTCAGCAACTTGATGGAAATGTCATGCGGACACAAGAAAATCATCTTGTATGCAGTTCCTGGCAAAGAGCCTTTCTATAGGAAGTTTGGCTTCTTGCGAATGAAGACTGCCATGGCTGTTTTTGACAATCAGAAGCAGCAAGTTGAGAAGGGCTACCTCAGTGAAGCCTAGCTCTTCTGTCGTGAGGGTAAGCGTAGGGGATAGGTGCCGACCTTCAGGGAAGCCAAACGTCTGAAATGGTCCTTGAACCGCCCAGTGTCCTCAGTACGTGAAGAGGTTCACTGGTAGTCCAGCAGTCTCCGCCTGCACGCTGAACAGTGCCCCTGCCGGAACCTCCGCCTCCTGCTCCTCTACTGGCCTCCCCTCCCTTGCCGACGTAATGAACAGCGTCCGCAAATCCTCCCCCCCAAAACACACCATGGTCGGGCACTGCACCGGCACCGCAATGCGCTGCAGCACCTCACCCGCTGGGGAAAGCTGCAAAACACACGCCCCTTCGTACATCGCCACCCAGTAGTTGCCTTCCACATCCACCGCTGCGCCATCGGGCCGCCCACCATAGGGCTGGCCGTCCACCTTGCGGTCGAACTGCACCCAGGGACGGCGGTGGGTGATTTCGCCCGTGGCCACATCAAAGTCAAACCGGTCAATGCGATGCTCGGGCGTGTTGGACCAGTACATCGTGCGGTTGTCGGGGCTGAAGGCCAGGCCGTTGGCGGTGAAGCTGTCGCCCGCCATGTGGCGCACGCTGTAGCCGGTAGCACTGGCCGGGTCGGCCTGCAGGCACCACAGCGCGGCATTGGGGGTGGTACGGGGCGTGATGACCGAGCCCGCCCAGAAACGGCCTGCGGTGTCGCAGCGGCCGTCGTTCAGGCGCAGCACGGCGGTGTCGTGCAACTCGGGCGGCAGCAGGGCCAGGCAGGTGAGGGCGGTGGGGTCTGCGCTGTCCTTCGCGGTGTCCAGAAGATAGAAACCGTTCCGTAACCCGATTACCAATTGACCGTCGGCTGCTGGCGCGCAGCAGCCAGGCTCGCTGGGCATGCGCCATTGCCTATGCTGGCCGGTGCTGGGGCTCCACGCATGCACTGCAAAGCCCTGAATGTCGCACCAGTAGAGCTGCTGTTCCTCGGGGTGCCAGAAGGGAGACTCGCCCAGTTCGGACGGCGGCAGGGGCAGGGTTTGCAGGGACATGGGTTGAAACGGGGTGGTTATCGAGTTACATTTTAGGGCCTCAGATAACAGGCGCCAGACACACCGCTCTGGGGCCGAGCCACCCACCGATGGAGACTTCCATGCATCCAGTAGTAGCGCGCGTGACCGAGCGCATTGTCCAGCGCAGCGCAGACACCCGCGGCGCCTACCTCGCAGGCATCGACGCCATGATCGCCCGCAAGCCCGCACAAGACCGCATGGGCTGCGCCAACCTGGCCCACGCCTACGCGGCGCTGCCGGGTTCGGACAAGTTCAAGGTCACCGTCGAAAAGGCCCCCAACATCGGCATCGTCACGGCCTACAACGACATGTTGTCGGCCCATCAGCCGTACCAGAGTTACCCTGCCGTCTTGCGCGATGAGGCGGCCCAGCGCGGCGCCACGGTGCAGGTTGCGGGCGGTGTGCCAGCGATGTGCGACGGCGTCACACAGGGCACGCCCGGCATGGAGCTGTCGCTGTTCTCCCGCGATGCTATTGCCATGGCCACTGCGGTAGCGCTGTCCCACGATGTGTTCGATGGTGCGCTGCTGCTGGGCGTGTGCGACAAGATCGTGCCCGGCCTGCTGATCGGCGCATTGCACTACGGCCACCTGCCCTGCGTGTTTGTGCCCGCAGGCCCCATGGGCACGGGCCTGTCGAACAAGGACAAATCCAAGGTGCGCGAGCAGTACGCACAAGGCCTGGTGGGCCGCGACGAGCTGCTCAAGGCCGAGTCCGCTGCGTACCACAGTCCCGGCACCTGCACCTTCTACGGCACGGCCAACAGCAACCAGATGCTGCTCGAAGCCATGGGCTTGCATGTGCCCGGCGCGGCGTTCGAGTCGCCCGGCACCGAGGCGCGCGAGGCCTTCACCCGCCAGGCGCTGCGCGCGGTGCTCGACATCGGCAAGCGCGGCAACCGCTTCACACCCATCGGCAAGCTGGTGGACGAGCGCTGCATCGTCAACGCCATGGTGGCCTTGTTGGCCACGGGCGGCTCTACCAATCACCTGATCCACTGGGTGGCGATTGCGCGCAGCGCGGGCATCCTGATCGACTGGACGGACTTTGACGAACTCTCGTCGGTGGTGCCGCTGCTGGCCCGCGTGTACCCCAACGGCGATGCCGATGTGAACCAGTTCCAGGCAGCGGGTGGCCCGCCCTGGATCCTGCGCGAGCTGCTGGCGGGTGGCTTTATGCACCCCGACGTGATGAGCGTGAACGCAGGCGGCATTGCCGACGGCGGCAAGAGCGCCCCCGCCGTGTCGGGCGACACCTCGGTGCTGCGGCCCGTGAGTGAGCCCTTCTCGCCCACGGGCGGCCTGCGCTTGCTGCAGGGCCGCCTGGGCCGCGCGGTGATCAAGGTGTCTGCCGTGCCTGAAGA
Source organism: Acidovorax benzenivorans (assembly GCF_028680575.1). GTDB lineage: Bacteria > Pseudomonadota > Gammaproteobacteria > Burkholderiales > Burkholderiaceae_C > Acidovorax > Acidovorax benzenivorans. Next base: position 535,134 of record NZ_JAPCKI010000002.1, read on the forward strand.
CCGCCACATCGTCGAGGCACCCGCCCGCGTGTTCGATTCGCAAGAAGCCCTGCTCGCCGCCTTCAGCGCGGGCGAGGTGAACCAGGATATGGTCGCCGTGGTGCGCTTTCAGGGCCCGCAGGCCAATGGCATGCCTGAGCTGCACAAGCTCACACCCCCGCTGGCGGTGCTGCAGAACCAGGGCTTCCAGGTGGCACTGGTCACCGATGGCCGCATGAGCGGTGCGTCTGGCCGCGTGCCCGCCGCCATCCACGTCACGCCCGAGGCACTGGCCGGTGGCCCGTTGGCCAAGGTGCGCGACGGCGACATCGTGCGGGTCGATGCCGTGGCGGGCACGCTCGATGTGCTGGTCGATGAAGCCACCTGGGCTGCTCGGACACCGGCACCGTACAACGCACCTTCGCAAACCGGCTTCGGCCGCGAACTCTTCACCAACTTTCGCCGCCACGCAGGCGGTGCCGAACAAGGAGCCTGCACATGGTTGTAGGCCCCCCTGAGCCGCTTCGCGTCTTCCCCCCAGGGGGACGCCACCCGTGGCCTGGCAAAGCCAGTTCCACGGTGGCCCTCGCATCGCCTCGCGCCAGTTTCATACGCCGCTTGCGGTAATCACAATCAAGGAGCAAACCCATGAATCCTCTCGACATCGCCAGCCACGGCCCCGTCATCCCCGTCATCGTGATCGACCGCGTGGAAGACGCGCTGCCCCTGGCCGAAGCTCTGCTGGCCGGTGGCGTGAAGGTGTTGGAAGTGACCCTGCGCACCGCTGCGGGCCTGCCTGCCATTGAAACCATCGCCCGCCATCTGCCCGAAGCCGTAGTGGGCGTGGGCACGGTGCTCAACGCCGATGACGCCCGCCGCGCGAGCGAAGCCGGTGCGCGGTTTGCCGTGAGCCCCGGCTACACCTCGGCCGTGGGCAGCGCCTGCAAGGACCTGAACCTGCCCCTGCTGCCCGGCGTGGCCACGTCGAGCGAGATCATGGCGGCGCTGGCCGATGGGTTCTCGTTCCTCAAGCTGTTCCCGGCCGAGGCCGTGGGTGGCATCCCGTTGCTCAAGTCCTGGGCCAGCCCGTTTGGCCAGGTGAGCTTTTGCCCCACGGGCGGCATCACCAACGCCACCGCCCCCAACTACCTGGCGCTGCCCAACGTGCGCTGCGTGGGCGGCTCGTGGCTCACACCCTCCGATGCGGTGCGCGCGGGCGACTGGGCGCGCATCACGCAACTGGCCCGTGACACCCAGGTGCTGCGCAAGGCGGCCTGAGAGGCCTGTGACACGCGACTTTGTAGTGAAAACGGCCTGAAGCGCCCGTTCAGTATGCGCGAGCAGCTATCGAAATAAGAGCGATTTATTTTTTGCCTTATGGCACCGGCGGCACAGCGTGGCCGCCGCGTGTACCAAGCCGGTTGGACTTGTCGCGGCGCCCCTCTATCATGGCCACGCGGGGTAGGCCCGTGACCGAGCAATGACTGTTCAAGAGAGGGAATTCGCTATGGATTTTGTTTCCGCTGTCAAAAGCTGCTTCGCGCAGTACGCAGGGTTTTCGGGGCGTGCTCCACGTTCCGAGTTCTGGTGGTTTGCGTTGTTCCAGTTCGGGGTGCTGGTGATTGCCACCATGATCAGCCAGATGCTGTATGGCATTGCTGCCCTGGCCCTGCTGCTGCCAGCGCTGGCCGTGGGGGCTCGCCGCTTGCATGACATTGGCCGCTCGGGCTGGTGGCAGCTGCTGTCGCTCACCGGCATCGGTACCCTGGTGCTGATCTACTGGTGGGTGCAGCCCAGCGGGGAGTAAAGCCGCTGCAGGCCAGTGCCTGAATTGGTCCCATAGAAAAAGCCCGCAGACCGTAAGGCCTGCGGGCTTTTTTGTGGCCGATCTTGGAGGGAGCGACGGGGGGCTCGTGAGCTTCAGACCTTCAGGGCGCGCTCAATGTCTGTGAGCTTGTAACGTGCCAGGGCGAGGTTGCCCTTGGCCTTGTCGAGCACCAGGTACAGGAACAGACCTGGGTTGTTGGGCACCAGGCGGATCAGGTGATACTGCTCGCCCAGCGTGATGAGGATGTCTTCGATGCCACGGCGCAGGCCTAGCATCTCCATGGTCTTGAGCTTGGCTCTTACCACCTCGGTATTGCCGGCCGCAGCGAGTTCCAGGTTCATTCCGCCTCCCGCCTGGGCCAGGCACATGCCGCTGCGGTGGTCCACCAGCGCCACCGCTTGCGCGCCGTCAATGGTCATTGCGGTATCCATACATTGCTTCAGATTGGTACTCATATCTTCGGTTTGCGAAAGGTTGTGGGTTTGTTGCAGGGCAAGCTCATCCATGGCGCTGAGCTTGCTCAGCTGCTCCATCAAGATGAACCACAGTGTCTGGGGGCTGCTGTCGGGCAACTGGTAGATGTGGGTGCGCGCAGTTTGTGCGGGGGGCGCACTCTTGAAGATGGCTTCTTCCATGAGCGCATTGGGCGCCAGGAAGGCCCACACCACCGCAGGGCTTTGCGGGGCCAGCCATTCCAGCGTAGCGCGCACCAGATTCGCTGAGCCCGGCCCCACCAGCAGAATCACGGCGGCGCTGGAGGGCGAGGGCAGTTGCAGGTCCTTGGCGCTGCCAGGACGTAGCCAGTCGATCATTGGCGCCACGCTGGCGTCGACCAGCGGCACTTGCAGCCAGGGCCCGGGGCCCGATACGTTGGCCACCCCCAGCTGGGCCAGGGCATGCAGACCAAGCCGGGCGGTCAGGTCAAGAACGGTGACAGTGGGGGGGAGTGCCATGGTCGTCGGTGGAAAAAAGGCTCCGAGACGAGGCGTTTAGAGGGAGATCGCCAGCGAATCCACGCAGATGTGGAGGGAACGCCAAAAAATTATATCGAGCAAGAACCAATTCACCGCCTCACGTGAAATGGTGTATCAGATAAGAGGACTTATCAATTGTTGATATGTGTTAACTGCTGATATCGCATATACGCGGGTAAACGGAGTGCCGCCAGCAGTGCCTCCGCCATGAAAAAAGCCCGCAGGCCTCACGGCCTGCGGGCTTTGGGGTGCGGAGCCAGGGGCTCAGCCGCCGGGCAATTACATGCCCATGCCGCCCATACCACCCATGCCGCCCATGTCGGGCATGCCGCCGCCAGCACCGGCCTCGTCCTTGGGTGCATCTGCAACCATGGCTTCGGTCGTCAGCAGCAACGATGCCACGGAGGCAGCGTTTTGCAGGGCCGTGCGGGTGACCTTTGTGGGGTCCAGAATGCCCAGTTCGAGCATGTCGCCGTACGTGTCGTTGGACGCGTTGAAGCCGTAGTTGCCCTTGCCAGCCAGCACAGCGTTCACCACGACGGAGGCTTCGCCGCCAGCGTTGTTCACGATTTCGCGCAGGGGGGCTTCGATGGCCTTGAGCACCAGCTTGATACCGGCTTCTTGGTCAGCGTTGTCGCCCTTGACCGAGTCACCGACGGCTTGCTTGGCACGCAGCAGAGCCACGCCACCACCAGCCACAACGCCTTCTTCCACAGCTGCACGGGTAGCGTGCAGTGCGTCTTCCACGCGGGCCTTCTTTTCCTTCATTTCGACTTCGGTGGCAGCGCCGACCTTGATCACGGCCACACCGCCAGCCAGCTTGGCCACGCGCTCTTGCAGCTTTTCGCGGTCGTAGTCGGACGTGGCTTCTTCGATCTGCACACGCACTTGCTTGACGCGGGCTTCGATGTCAGCAGCAGCGCCAGCACCGTCGATGATGATGGTGTTTTCCTTGCCCACTTCGATGCGCTTGGCTTGGCCCAGGTCGGCCAGCGTGACCTTTTCCAGGGTCAGGCCCACTTCTTCAGCGATGACCTTGCCGCCCGTCAGGATGGCGATGTCTTCCAGCATGGCCTTGCGGCGATCGCCGAAGCCAGGAGCCTTCACAGCCACCACCTTCAGGATGCCGCGGATCGTGTTGACCACCAGCGTAGCCAGGGCTTCGCCGTCAACTTCTTCGGCAATGATCAGCAGGGGACGGCCAGCCTTGGCAACTTGCTCCAGCGTAGGCAGCAGGTCGCGGATGTTGCTGATCTTCTTGTCGAACAGCAGCACGAAGGGGTTGTCCAGAATGGCGGATTGCTTTTCTGGGTTGTTGATGAAGTAGGGCGACAGGTAGCCGCGGTCAAACTGCATGCCTTCCACGACGTCCAGTTCGCTGTCCAGCGACTTGCCGTCTTCCACGGTGATCACGCCTTCCTTGCCAACCTTGTCCATGGCGTCAGCGATCAGCTTGCCAATGGTTTCGTCGGAGTTGGCGGAGATCGAACCCACTTGGGCGATTTCCTTGGAGGTGGTGGTGGGCTTGGAAGCCTTCTTCAGCTCGATCACCAGGGCTGCAACAGCCTTGTCGATACCGCGCTTCAGGTCCATTGGGTTGATGCCAGCGGCCACGTACTTGAAGCCTTCGCGCACGATGGCTTGTGCCAGCACGGTGGCGGTGGTGGTGCCGTCACCAGCGTTGTCACTGGTCTTGGAGGCCACTTCCTTCACGAGCTGGGCGCCCATGTTCTGCAGCTTGTCCTTGAGTTCGATTTCCTTGGCCACGGACACACCGTCCTTGGTCACGGTAGGGGCGCCGAACGAGCGCTCCAGCACCACGTTGCGGCCCTTGGGGCCCAGCGTGACCTTGACCGCGTTGGCCAAGATGTTCACGCCTTCAACCATGCGAGCGCGGGCTTCGCCGCCGAAAACTACGTCTTTTGCTGCCATTTTGGAGCTCCTGAAAATTTGATTCAAATTGGCTGCTAGCGCTTATTTAATAAGCGCTAGCAGCTATGAAAAGATGAGTGATTTAGAGGGGAGAGAAATTACTTCTCAACCACTGCAAACAGGTCGTCTTCCTTCATGACCAGCAGCTCGTCGCCGTTGACCTTGACGGTCTGGCCCGAGTACTTGCCGAACAGAACGCGGTCACCGACCTTCACGTTCAGAGCGAGCACTTCGCCCTTGTCGTTCTTCTTGCCGGGGCCAACGGCCAGCACTTCACCTTGATCGGGCTTTTCAGCGGCGTTGTCAGGGATCACGATGCCCGAGGCCGTCGTGGTTTCGCTTTCGATACGTTTGACGATCACGCGATCGTGCAGAGGGCGAAGGTTCATTGCAATGCTCCTGTTTTCAGTAAAAAAGCTGAGGGACTCAATCAGCCCCGGCCATCCGGGGCAACCAAACTGCCAGCAGGGAGCGCGGTGTTAGCACTCGTCTGCAGTGAGTGCTAATGATACGGGCATTTGTGGCCATTTCAAGACACCCCCTCAGAACCTGTGGGGGAAGTTTTCTGTCTCCACGCACATCAGGTGGCGCCACCCAGCATCAGATCCAGGTTCTGCACCGCCGCCCCCGAGGCCCCCTTGCCCAGGTTGTCAAACACGGCGGTCAGCAGCACCTGGCCGTGCTGGGTGTTGCTGAACACCCCCAGCCGCAGTTGGTTGGTGCCGTTCAGGGCTTGCGGGTCCAGGTGCTCGGCGGCTTCGGCTGTGGCGGGGGTCATCACCTCTACAAAGGTGGCGTCGGCATAGTGTTGCTGCAGGCAGGCGTGCAGGTGTTCGGCTTGCGTGCCTGGGGGCAACTGCCGCAGATGTAGCCCGATGGTCAGCGCGATGCCTTGGCGGAATGCGCCGTATGAGGGCAGGAAAAACGGGCGCTGCGACAGCCCTGCGTGTCGTGCGATCTCGGGTGGGTGTTTGTGCTCCAGCTGCAGCCCGTAGATCTGGAAGGCTGGCGCACTCGCTGCTTCGGGGCCTTCGTGTGCTTGTACCCGGGCACGCCCACCGCCCGAATATCCCGACACGGCATGGATTGTGAGCGGGTGGTCGGCGGGCAGCAGGCCTGCCTGCACCAGGGGCCGCAGCAGGGCTACGGCGCCCGTGGGGTAGCAGCCTGGGTTGCTGACCCGCCGCGCGTTGGCGATGCGTGCGACCTGCGCCGCGTCCATCTCCGGGAAACCATAAACCCACTGCGGGTCTGTGCGATGGGCCGAGCTGGCGTCGATCACGCGCACCGCGGAGCTGTGGATGGCCGCGACGGCTTCACGCGCAGCGGCATCGGGCAGGCACAGGATGGCGATGTCGCAGCTGTTGATGGCTTCGGCGCGGCGGGTGGGGTTCTTGCGGTCGGCTTCGGGCAGTGTCAGCAACTGCAGGTCTGTGCGGCCGTGCAGGCGTTGGTGGATTTGCAGGCCGGTGGTGCCTTGGTCGCCATCAATAAAGACAAGAGGTTGGGTGGTCATGGTGCGGATTTCTGGCAGGGATAGGAGGTGGGAGGTGGGAGGTGGGAGGTGGGATGGTGGAATCTTCAGCTCCGGTCTAAACTTTGAAAAGTTGAATTTCACAAACATCAAGATCAGTTCTACTGAACGTCATGCGCGAACTCAATCTCGACCGGCTGCGCACCCTGGTCACCATCGCTGACCTCGGGTCTTTTGCTGAAGCTGCCCGCACGCTGCACCTGGCGCCGCCCACGGTCAGCCTGCACATTGCGGACCTGGAGGCGTTGATTGGAGCGCCGTTGTTGGTGCGCAAGCGGGGCGAGGTGCGGCCGTCCGGCGCGGGGGAGGTGCTGGTGGAGCGGGCGCGGCGCCTGCTGGCCGATGCTGATGAGGCCATGGACCTGGTGCTGCGCCAGGTGCAGGGGCTGGAGGGGCGTGTGCGGTTGGGCGCGTCCACGGGCGCCATTGCGCACCTGCTGCCCCAGGCGCTGGAGGTGCTGGGCCGGCACCACCCCGGCATTGATGTGCAGGTGGTGGTGCTCACGTCGCAAGAGACAATGTCGCGGCTGGCCCTGGGGGGGCTGGATGTTGGGCTGGTCGCCTTGCCGCTGCCCTCGGTGCGCGGGGTGACGGTGTTACCGTGGCGGCGCGACCCGGTGATGGCGTTTGTGCCGTCCGCCTGGACCGCGCCCCGGCGGGTCACGCCGCAATGGCTGGCGGGTCAGCCGCTGATCCTGAACGACGACGGCACCAGTCTGTCGCGCCTGACGAGCGATTGGCTGGCCCTGGCGGGTGAACATCCGAAGGCCCGCATTCAGCTCAACTACAACGATGCCATCAAGAGCCTGGTGGCGGCTGGGTATGGCGCAACGCTGCTGCCCCACGAGGCATCCACCGCCACGCCGCTGGACCCGCGCATCCGCATGCTGCCCGTGCAGCCTCGGCTGTGGCGCCCCCTGGGCATTGCCCACCGCGCGGGCCCGGTGGAGCGCGCTACCCAGCATGTACTGGATGTGCTGTGGCAACAGAAGCAGGTCTGACCCAAAACCATGTCCCCACAGCGGGCTGCAGCACCGGGCCGTAGCCTGTGGCACCCGACCGTCGCTCAGGCCACGTCGTCCCCGATGAGCAACCGGGTGTCCGACACATAGCGGTGTGGCGGTACCTCCAGATTGGTGGGCGCGGGCTTGTTCTTGAAGACGCGGCCGGCCAGGTCGAAGGTAGAGCCGTGGCAAGGGCAGAAGAAGCCGCCTTGCCATTGGTCGCCGACGCTGGGGTTGGCGGTGCCTGCGGGCACCGCCGTGGGTGAGCAGCCCAGGTGGGTGCAGATGCCCACCGTGACAAACACCTCTGGGCGGATGGAGCGTTGCGGGTTGCGCGCGTACTCGGGTTGCTGGTCCTTGCGCGAGGCGGGGTCGGCCAGCGCCGCGTCTTGCTCCGGCAGGGCGGTCAGCATCTCGAGCGTGCGTCGCATGATCCACACAGGCTTGCCGCGCCATTCCACCGTTTTTACGCCGCCGGGCTGCAGGTCGCTGATGTCCACCTCCACACTGGCGCCCATGGCCCGCGCGCGTTCGCTGGGGGCAAAGCTGGACACCAGGGGCACGGCAACCCCCGCAGCTGCTACGCAGCCTGCGGCGGCCGTCAACAGCACCAGCTGCCTGCGCTCTGCATCGTGGTCGCCGTCAGAGCCTTGCGGGCGACCATTGGGGGTGGCTGGAGTGAGGGGCATGGGGCGCTTTCAGAGAGGTGGAATAGGGCCCGCCATCGCGCGAAAAATGCTTTTCCGACTTGGTGAAGGCCGCCGTCCGCAACGTTGCGGGCGGCAATCGCTCATCGCAAACGGCGTGCCATCACTGACCAGTTGCACGACACGCTGGGCGCTGTGCGGAAAAGCCTTTGAATTCAATGGGTTGCATGGGTAGGGCGGTTGTGGCCGTTGTGCTGTCAGCCCGATGGGGGCCAGATTCACTGCCATCCGGGCTGCCAAACTGACTGCCAACTGCCATCCATTGCAGTCCATATGGCATAGATCAAATGCCCGGTGGCGAAACGGGAGCACCGTCAGTGCACTTGCATGTACCGAGGTTCTGCCATGTCCCGTCTCCCCGCTCCGCCTTCCGAACTGGTGTCTTTTTTGGAAGGGCTGCCCGAGCCGCACATCTTGCTGGACGATCGCCATCACATCCTGGCAGCCAATGGTGCCTATCGCCGCCAGTTCGGCGTGGCAGGCAGCGTGGTGGGCCTCACTTGCCACGCCGTGTCTCACCATGCCAGCGTGCCTTGCGATCAGGCGGGCGAGTCCTGCCCCATGGCGCAGGCGTGTGCCTCGGGGCAACGCGAACGCGTGCTGCATGTGCACCACACGCCCCTGGGTGAGGAATATGTACAGATCGAGTTGACCCCGGTGGCGGGGGCGGAGGGCGGCCCCGGCTTCTTTGTAGAAAAAATGGTGCTATTGCCAGTCGCGGCGCAGCCGGTGCCGTCAGCGCAGGGGCTCATCGGACGTTCGCCCGCGTTCCAGAGGATGCTGGGCCTGGTGGCACGGGTGGCGCCGTCGCGTGCTGCGGTTTTGCTGCTGGGTGAGTCGGGCACGGGCAAGGAGCTAGTGGCCCATGCCGTGCACCAGGGGAGTGTGCGGGCGCGGCGCGCGTTGGTGCCGGTGGACTGCTCCAGCATGCCCGAGGCGCTGTTCGAGTCCGAGCTGTTCGGGCACGAAAAAGGGGCGTTCACTGGTGCGACCCAGGCTCGGCCAGGGTTGGTAGAGGCCGCAGACGGCGGTACGCTGTTTCTGGACGAGGTGGGGGATATCCCTCTGCCGCTGCAGGTCAAGCTGCTGCGCCTGCTGGAGACCGGTACCTACCGCCGCGTGGGCAGCACCGAGCAGCGGCACGCCGACCTGCGCGTGGTGTCTGCCACACACCGCAATCTGCAGCATATGGTGGTCGAAGGGCGATTTCGTGAAGACCTGTACTACCGGCTGAGCACCTTCCCCATCCACTTGCCACCGTTGCGCGAGCGCGAGGGGGACACCGCCCTGCTGGCACGCGCGCTGCTGGAGCGAGTGGCACCGCCACCCCGCATGCTGCATTTGTCTGGTGCTGCGCTCGCCTTGCTGGAGGCGCAGCCCTACCCGGGCAATGTGCGGGAGCTGCGCAACCTGCTGGAGCGCACCGCCTTGCTGTGCGACGGCGACGCCATTGGCGCGGAGCAGGTACAACAAGCCTTGGCCTGTGGCCTGCCACCGCTCGCGGGCGGGGTGGAGCAAGGCGCAGGGGCGCCACCTGCTTTGTCGGTTACGCCACGTCGCAGCCCAGCTCTGGGCGACGATGCCCTGCGCCATGCGCTGGCTGCCCACCAGGGTAGCCGTGCGGCCCTGGCGCGGCAGCTGGGTATCAGCGAGCGATCACTGTACCGGCGCCTTAAAACATTGAGCGCTTTGCGCTGATGAGTGATTAAATAAGCCCCAGGCGCATATTCTGATTGCGCTGACAGCTATCAATTAAATAGCGTTTGGTGCGTCATGACCCCCCGCACCGCACCGCACCGCACCGCACCGGGTGAGGCGTTGCTTCACGCCACAGCGTCGGGCGCCAGCGCGCTCAGCACCATGCGCACGATCAGCTCTTCGGCCTTTTCGTAGTCGCGCTCGGTCAGGGCTGGCTTGCCCAGCAGCAGGGCGAACTGGGCTTCCTGCTCCGCATACGCCTGGGTGACCGACCAGATGATGAACATCAGGTGCGTGAAGTTGACCTTGGCAATGCGGCCCTCGCGCGCCCAGCGCTCGAAGGTGCGCACCTCGGTCTTGAGCAGCGGTGCCACGCGCTCCGTGATGGCCTGGCTGTAACGTGGTGCACCGGCGATCACCTCTTTGGTGAACACCTTGGCGCCCTGCGGACGCGTGCGCGAATAGTGCAGCTTGGCGCGGATGTAGCGCCGCAGCGCTTGCTGCGGGTCGTCGCTGTGCGACAGGTCTTCCATGCCCGCCAGCCACTGGGTCAGCACATCGTCCAGCACCCGCTGGTACAGCGCCTCCTTGCTCGGGAAGTAATACAGCAGGTTGTGGCGACTGATACCGATGGCTGCGGCAATGCTTTCCAGCGATGCGCCCTCAAAGCCGAATTGCGCAAACTGGTTCTCTGCCTCGGTGAGGATGCCCTGTTCCTTGAGCAGCCGCGAGGCCGTGGGTGCGCGGGGCGTGGACTCGTCGCTGGTCGAGGCGCGGGGCACCTTGCGGGGGCGGAGGGCTTGGTGGGCAGGGGACGAGCGGGCTGCAGTCATTGCACCATTGTGGAACAAGCCAGGGCCCGAAAACTGGCAATTCGCTGGCTTTGGGCTGGCACGCGGTTTGCTCTAGGGATTTTACCAATTGGTAAATTTTTACGGGTTGGTAAATTGACCCACAACGCAGGGCACCGCCGCAGCAAAGCAGCGGGCACCTGCACCCCACAGCGAGGACCACGATGAAACCTCCGAAGTTTGCGGGCACCAGCACCCACGCTGGTGCCGCATTGGTTGGCGCCACTGGCTGGCGCTCCAACGCTGCGCGGCGTGCACTTGCACGCCCCATGGGCGCCCAGGCCCCCACCCTCACCCTCTCGGAGGAAACCTGATGGACACACCCGCAAGCCGTGCCTGTGGCATTCATGCCGCACGCCTGAACCTGGCCGACTACGCAGTCAACTTCGGCGACGCTCACCCGCCGCTCACCCGGGCGCAGGCGCTGATCGAGGCCGAGCGCTGCTACTACTGCCACGACGCCCCCTGCGCCACGGCCTGCCCCACGGGCATCGACATCCCATCGTTTATCCACCGCATCGCACAGGACAACAACCGGGGTGCCGCCCGCGCCATCCTGGAGGCCAACCCGCTGGGCGGCATGTGCGCCCGCGTGTGCCCCACCGAGGTGCTGTGTGAACAGGCTTGCGTGCGCAACACCAACGAAGACAAGCCGGTAGAGATCGGCTCGCTGCAGCGCTATGCCACCGACGCCTTCTTTGCCCAGCCCGGTGCACCGCTGTTCCAGCGCGCCGCCGCCACCGGCAAGCGCGTGGCCGTGGTGGGCGCGGGGCCTGCGGGCCTGGCCTGCGCGCATGGCCTGGCCGTGCGCGGCCATGACGTGGTGCTGTTCGAGGCGCGCCCCAAGCTGGGCGGCCTGAATGAATACGGCCTCGCCAGCTACAAGACCACCAACAACTTCGCGCAGAAGGAAGTGGAGTGGTTGTTGTCCATCGGCGGCATCGAGGTGCGCACCGGCCAGCAACTGGGCCGTGACATCACGCTCGACAGCCTGCTGGGCGCCTACGATGCGGTGTTCCTGGGCCTGGGCCTGCAGGGCGTTAACGCGCTGGGCGTGGCCGAGCCCACGGCCAGTGGTTTGCGCAACGCGGTGGACTTCATCGCCGAGCTGCGCCAGAGCACCGACCTCTCGACCCTGCCCGTGGGCCGCCGCGTGGTGGTGATTGGCGGCGGCATGACGGCGGTGGACGCCGCCGTGCAGTCGCGCAAGCTGGGCGCGGAAGAAGTGACCATCGTCTACCGCCGGGGCGCAGAGGCCATGTCGGCATCGGCCGTGGAACAGCAATGGGCGCAGACGAACGGCGTGACCATCCGCCACTGGGCCGCACCGAAAGAGGTGCTGAGCGAAAACGGTGCAGTGAAGGGTGTGCGTTTTGCCGCCACGGCGCTGAGCGGCGGCAAGCTGGTGGAAACCGGCGAGACCTTCACGCTCGATGCCGACATGGTGCTCAAGGCCATCGGCCAGACCTTTGTGGCCGAGCCTGTGGGCAAAAGCATTGCGCTGGAGGGCGGGCGCATCGCCACCGATGCCGAAGGCCAGACCAGCCTGGCGCGTGTGTGGGCCGGTGGCGACTGCCGCGTGGGCGGCCGCGACCTCACAGTGGAAGCGGTGGAGCACGGCAAGGTCGCCGCTGTCTCCATCCACGCCGCACTGATGGCCTGAACCCCTTCCACCAAGTTTTCACGGGAGCAACCCATGGCAGACATTCGCAGCAATTTCCTGGGCATCCAGAGCCCCAACCCCTTCTGGCTCGCCTCCGCACCACCCACCGACAAAGAGATCAACGTCACCCGCGCCTTCGAGGCAGGCTGGGGCGGCGTGGTGTGGAAGACGCTTGGCGAAGACCCACCGGTGGTCAATGTCAACGGCCCGCGTTACTCCACACTCATGTCGCAAGACCGCCGTGTGATCGGCCTGAACAACATCGAGCTGATCACTGACCGGCCGCTGCACACCAACCTCGAAGAGATCAAGCGCGTCAAACGCAACTGGCCGGATCGCGCCATGATCGTCTCGCTGATGGTGCCGTGCGAGGAGCAGAGCTGGAAGGCCATCCTGCCGCTCGTGGAAGACACCGGCGCCGACGGCATCGAACTCAACTTCGGCTGCCCGCACGGCATGAGCGAGCGCGGCATGGGCGCGGCCGTGGGCCAGGTGCCTGAATACATCCAGATGGTCACGGCCTGGTGCAAGCACTACAGCAAGCTGCCCGTGATCGTGAAGCTCACGCCCAACATTACCGACGTGCGCCAGCCCGCACGCGCGGCCAAGGCGGGCGGGGCCGATGCCGTGTCGCTCATCAACACCATCAACTCCATCATGGGCGTAGACCTGGACCGCATGGTCATGAGCCCGAGCACCGACGGCTGGGGCTCGCACGGCGGCTACTGCGGCCCGGCCGTCAAGCCCATCGCGCTGAACATGGTGGCGGAGATTGCACGCGATGCGCAGACCGCGGGCCTGCCCATCAGCGGCATTGGCGGCATCACCACCTGGCGCGATGCGGCCGAATACATTGCGCTGGGCTGCGGCACGGTGCAGGTGTGCACCGCGGCCATGGTCTACGGCTTCAAGATCGTGCAGGACATGTGCGACGGCCTGTCCAACTTCATGGACGAGCACGGCTACGCCACGCTCGACGACTTCAAAGGCCAGGCCGTGCCCACCGTGAAGGACTGGAAGAACCTCAACCTCAATCACATTGAAAAAGCCGTCATCAACCAGGACGCTTGCATCCAGTGCGGCCGCTGCCATGTGGTGTGCGAAGACACCTCGCACCAGGCCATCACCTTCACCAAAGAGGGTGGCGTGCGCAAGTTCGAGATCAACGAGGCCGAATGCGTGGGCTGCAACCTCTGTGTGTCGATCTGCCCCGTGCCTGAGTGCATCACGATGCGCGCGCTGGAGCCGGGTGAGGTGGATGTGCGCACGGGCAAGAAGGTGACCGGCGAATACGCCAACTGGACCACGCACCCCAACAACCCACAGCGCGTGTCTGCCGCAGCTTGATGGCCCACCATGAGCGCGTGCGCCACAGGGTCGACAAGGCGTTCTGACCGTACCCGTTGTGGTGCCGATTTGCAACGCATGCTGCACTGCATCTGGTGCAGTTCTTGCGTCCTCTCTAGCATCGCTCGCTTCCCTTTGCCCGCCATCTGCCAGCGTGAGGGCGCCGGACCAGACAGCGGGTTGTGTTCAACCCCAACGAAGTCTTTGACAGGAGTACAGGCATGACCAACAGTACCGGCAGCGCTGCCCACGTGGCGGGGCTAATGCCCGGCGATGCATCCAACACGCTCGCCAATGAAGATCTGCTCCCCACCACCGCCGCGCAGCGACACTGGACCTGGAAAGACTTTGCCGCACTCTGGGTGGGCATGGTGGTGTGCGTGCCCACCTACACCATGGCCAGCTCCATGCTGGACCAGGGCTTCACCTGGCAGATGGCCGTGTGGCTAGTGTTCCTGGCCAACTGCATCGTGCTGGTGCCCATGGTGCTCATCGGCCGCGTGGGGCCCAAATATGGTGTGCCGTTCCCCGTGTTGGCGCGTGCATCGTTTGGTGTGAAAGGCGCCAACCTGCCCGCCGTGCTGCGCGGCCTGGTGGCGTGTGGGTGGTTCTCCATCAACTGCTACTTCGGCGCGCTGGCGCTGCACGGCTTCTTGAACATCCTGGGCATGGGGCTTGCGGGCCCGGCCGATGGGCAGACCATCAGCACCTCGCAGTTCATGTGTTTCCTCGCGTTCTGGGCGGCGCACATCTACTTCATCTGGAAGGGGCCGGAGTCCATTCGCAAGCTCGAAGTGATCGCCGCGCCGCTGATGATCATTGCGTCCATCGTGCTGGTCGTGGTGCTGATGATGAAGGTGCCCTCGGGCCAGCTCTTCAACCTGCCTGCCAAGGTGGTCGAGGGTGGCCCCAAGACCTGGGCGGCGCTGACCGGCCTGGTTGGCTTCTGGGCCACGCTGGCGCTCAACATCCCGGACTTCACGCGCTTTGCCAAAACCCAGAAGGACCAGGTGATGGGTCAGGCCATTGGCCTGCCGATCCCCATGGCGCTGTTCTCCATGGTGGGCGTGATCGGCTTCTCGGCTTCGGCCATCCTGTATGGCAAGGCACAGCTGTTCCCCGATGGCCTGCTGACGCAGATGGGCAGCGTGGCTGCTGGCGTTGGTCTGCTGGTGATCTTGCTGGCCAATCTGACGACCAACGTGGCCGCCAACCTGGTGTCGCCTTCGTACGACTTCAGCCAGTGCGCACCGTCCAAGATCAGCTTCCGCATGGGCGGCCTGATCGCTGCAGGGCTGGGTTTGCTGTTCATGCCCTGGAAGCTGCTGGCCACCTCGGGTGGCTACCTGTTCACCTGGCTGGGTGGCTACGGCACGCTGCTGGGCGCCATCGCGGGCATCCTGCTGGTGGACTACTACCTGGTGCGCAAGAGCGAGCTGAAGGTGGACGATCTGTACCGCCGTGGTGGCGAGTATGAGTACAGCAATGGCTGGAACCTGCAGGCACTCATCGCCTTTGCGCTGGGCGTGTTGCCTTGCCTGCCTGGCTATCTGGCGGTATCGGGCGTGGTGGACAAGGCGGGCATGCCCGCCATCTGGCTCACGCTGTTCGACTCGGGCTGGTTCTTCAGCCTGGCGGTGGCGGGCACCTACTACTACCTGACTGCCAAGAAGAAGTGACCCCTTGGACCCTGGCTGGGCCTGGTGCCAGTGCAGGGTTCTTTTTTTCGATTTGATCCGTATCCCTGAAGGAGACCCCCATGAGCCAAGCCCTTGTGATCCGCGGAGGCACCGTGGTCAACGCCGACCGTGAACAGCGCGCCGACGTGTTGTGCGTCGATGGCCGCATCGTGGCCGTGGGGGAAGATGCTGCGGCCCAGGCGCCTGCGGGGGCGCAGGTGCTCGACGCCAGCGGCCAGTACGTGCTGCCCGGCGGCATCGACCCGCACACCCACATGCAGCTGCCGTTCATGGGCACCGTGACCATGGACGACTTCTTCACCGGCACGGCGGCTGCATTGGCGGGCGGCACCACGAGCATCATCGACTTCGTGATCCCCGACCCGCAGGAGCCGCTGATGGACGCCTACCGCAAGTGGCGCGGATGGGCCGAGAAGTCGGCGGCCGACTATTCCTTCCACGTCGCTATCACCTGGTGGAGCGAACAGGTGCGCGCCGATATGGGCACGCTGGTGCAGGAAGAGGGCGTGAACAGCTTCAAGCACTTCATGGCCTACAAGAACGCCATCATGTGCGACGACGAAACCCTGGTGAACAGCTTCAAGCGCGCGCTGGAGTTGGGCGCCATGCCCACGGTGCATGCCGAAAACGGCGAGCTGGTGTACCTGCTGCAGCAGGAGGTCGCCAAGATGGGCATCACCGGCCCCGAGGGCCACCCGCTGTCGCGCCCCCCCATGGTCGAGGCCGAGGCCGCCAACCGCGCCATCGCCATTGCCGACGTGCTGGGTGTGCCCATCTACGTGGTGCACGTGAGCTGCATGGAATCGGCCGATGCGATTGCCCGCGCCCGTGCGCGCGGCCAGCGCGTGTACGGTGAGGTGCTGGCCGGACACCTGCTGGTGGACGACAGCGTGTACCGCGACCCCGACTTTGCCAAGGCCGCTGCCTACGTGATGAGCCCACCCTTCCGCCCCAAGGGCCACCAAGAGGCGCTGTGGCGCGGCCTGCAGTCGGGCCAGTTGCACACCACAGCCACAGACCACTGCACGTTCTGCGCCGCGCAAAAGGCCATGGGCAAAGAGAACTTTGCCAAGATCCCCAACGGCACGGGCGGCGTGGAAGAGCGCATGGCCGCGCTGTGGGACGGCGGCGTGAACACCGGGCGCCTCACGCCCTCTGAGTTCGTTGCCATCACCTCGGCCAACTGCGCCAAGCTGTTCAACATCTACCCCCGCAAGGGTTTCATTGGCGAAGGCGCCGATGCTGACCTGGTGCTGTGGGACCCGCAAGGCACCAAGACCTTCTCGGCCAAGACGCAGTTCAGCAAGGGCGACTTCAACATCTTTGAAGGCCGTACCGTGCGCGGCATCCCCAGCCACACCATCAGCCAGGGCCGCGTGGTGTTTGCCAACGGCGACCTGCGGGCAGAGCAGGGCAAGGGCCGCTACATCAAGCGCCCGGCATTTGGCGCCAACTTCCAGGCCGTGCAAAAACGTGCGCAGGACCTGGCACCCACGGCCGTTGCGCGCTGATTCGCCACGATGGCCTGCGCACGCACCCCGTTCGCCCTGAGCCTGTCGACGGGCTTGGCGCCACGCCCCGGCTTCGACAAGCTCAGCCCGAACGGTGGTGAGTGAACCGGTATTTCAGACATTCCCCGGAGAACACCATGGACACCCAAGTGAAGACCAACACCGAAAACCTGCGCATCAACGGCGAACGCCTGTGGGCCTCCCTCATGGAGCTGGCCCAGATCGGTGCCACCCCCAAAGGCGGCGTGTGCC
>NZ_JAPCKI010000030.1 GCF_028680575.1 Acidovorax benzenivorans
GCCGTTGCCAGCTCCGCATGTCCGGGTAGGGAACGGCTGATGGAACAGCCGGTTTCATCAGGTCATATCTACCTCCGTGAAACAGAAATTCAAGCGACTTGCAGGTCGCACGTTCTCGCCGTCAAGGTCTGCGCGTGCGGTGCACGCTTGCGTCCTGGCGGCCGTCTGCGAACCCTGACGGCTGCGCTGCGCCATGCTGCTTCCGGTCTCGGGCAATCCCGCCCTGATTCCTTCCAAGGAGAAGACCATGACGAAGCTCATCACGGACGAACAACGCGCACAACTGCTGGCGAATGGCCGGCAATCCCTCGAACAGGAAAACTTCGACCCCGCTCCGGTGGTCAAGCTGTTCACCCCGGATGCCGGTGCGACCTGGCTGCTGACCGAGATGGACCTCGACGATCACGACCATGTGTTTGGGCTGTGCGACCTGGGTCTGGGCTATCCCGAGTTGGGCTGGGTCAGCCTGGCAGAACTTGCGACCGTGCGCGGCCGGCTGGGGCTTCCAGTGGAACGGGACCTGCCTTTCACTGCGCAGAAGCGGCTGAGTGTCTACGCGCGTGAGGCGCGTCTTGCGGGCCGGATTGTCGCGTAGCAGTCCCGGGCGCCGCTTCGGTGGCGCCCGGGACTGTGGCATAGGCGGTCGCTTCGGTGCTTTGTTCGGGGCCGATGCGCTCGCGATGAGGAACAGCTAAATGCCCGCAGCGGCTAAAAGAGTGGATGGGCGAACCTCAAGCGCCTCGGCGATCTTGCTCAGGTTGATCACTGCCACGTTGTGCTCGCCTCTCTCGATTCCACCCATGTAGGACCTATCAATGCCAGCGAGGTCGGCCAGTGCTTCCTGAGAAATATTGCGAGTGGCACGCGTACGTCTGATCGCATCGCCTATTGCGATGAGGATCGGGTCTTTTGCGAAAGACGGAGACGGTTTGGCCACAACCGTCACTGTCTCGGGTGACGGGAAATAACACCACGGGATAAGATACCCAGAAAGGAGTGCTACTGAAATCCACTGGTACTACAGGCCGGACGCACGTGGCATGCGATGACGGGTACCGAAGCCCTTAAACGGGATACCCGCTGAAGTGTTTGCGTTCTGTACTAGGATGTAACTCTTAGATACGACCACAATGCCCTTTCTTACCAACGAACAGCAAAGCCAGATGTTGGCCAACGGCGCAGCGCGTGCGCGTGGTGAGGCATTGGATCCTCTGCCGGTCGTGAAGCTCTACACGCTGGATGCTGGGGCGGTGTGGCTGCTGACGGAGTTGGATGCCGATGGAGACCGGGCGTTCGGGTTGTGCGATGCAGGCACGGGGAGTCCCGAACTGGGGTATGTCAGCCTTTCCGCCTTGGAGGGTGTGCGGGGCCCCCGGGGCATGCGCATCGTGGCCGATCCGCATTTCAAGTCCCGCCAGACGCTCTCGGGCTATCTGGCCGACGCGCAGCGCGACGGCTCGATCAACGACTGATTGACACAATCCTTTCTCGATCGCCCGGTGCGCGACGTGACGTCGCCGAGATAGCGACCCTGTAACTTTCCCTCTGTGGCAGGTTTCCCCTTTTTGCTGGAGGATTCCGTGACCACACCCACCCCCGAAGATCTTCCCCATGCCCCGTGGGGCGTGTCGGCCGCCTATCTGTACGTGCTGGACCTCGACGATCCAGCCCTCGCTTGGGAGTACCTGCGTCGCCACCCCGGCTACAGCGCGGATTGGGCCCGACGCAAGCGCGTGGTGTCCTTTGCCCGCTGGGGGTTGCGATGTCGCCGAAGATCCAGAGTTCGACGGACGGGTTGCGCAACCGTTGTGGCTGTCGTCCTCTGATGGACTGCTGCATGTGCGTGCCGTGCATGCGCACGGTGCCGCAACCCGCCGGTTCGATCTGTGGCGCATCCCCGGGCGCAAGCGCCTGGTGATGGACGGCCACGACCTGGCACTCACCGCAGATCTCAGCGCGCTGCGCATGCGCTTGTCGCTCTCAGGCATGCTGGAGGATGGTGATGCCTATGCGGGTGCCGTGCCGCTGACTCCGGGGCTTCGCGGTCAGCTCGACGGGTACCGCGAACAGGCACAGGCCCTGGAAGGCCATGCGCCTCAGATCTCGCACGTGCGGTCGGCCACCCGTTCCGCTTTGCTGCACTTGCGTGCCCTGCAGGCGCTCGATGCTTCACAGTCGGGAGCGTCGCATCGCGACATCGCCCAGGCCCTGTTCGGCCTCGAAGCCGTCGTCCTGCGCTGGCACGAGGATGGCGAATTGCGTGCGCAAGTGCGCCACCTGCTGCGGCGGGCTGAGGCGTTCATGCATGGCGGGTACTTATCCCTGGCGGGTGTGCTGGATCCCGCTGCAAAGCCCCCCGGAGACGAGCCGGTGCGCTGAATCTCTCCCTGCCTGGATCGGGCCCGATTTCCGAGACTGCCTCCATCGGGCCGCGAATGGTTTGCGGCCCATCGACAGCGATGGAGTCCGTCATGGCCGTTGGCAGTTCTTTCCCGTCCCGCACAGCTGCAGTGGCTGCGCCGCAGCCTCCTCTGAGGGCTGTCCCCGCAGCTCCTGCAAATCCTGAGTTCCTGACCACCGAGGAAGCGGGCGCCTTTTTGCGGCTCTCACCGCGCACCTTGGAGAAGCAGCGCGTTCTGGGTGGCGGACCGCGCTTCCGCAAGTTCGGCGCGCGGGTGGTCTATGCGGCTGCCGATCTGCGGGCCTGGGCCGAAGGCCGCGCCTTCGGCATGACCTCGGACCCCGGCTACGTGCAGCGTGACTCCGTCCGTTGATCTGACCTGACGAGAGAGGCACAACGGATGTCAAAGCGCCCGAACGAACGCGAGCAGCTTTCGCTGTTCCGCGCGCTCCCGGGCAGCGACATGGCGCTGCGCGATGCGCAGGACCTGATGGCCTACCCGTTCTTCTCGCTGGCCAAGTCGCCGCGCATTGTGCCGATCCGATTTGAAGCGGGCGGAATTTCTCTCACGGTGGAGGGGGTACCCGAGCACGGCATTGCCACCATCTGGGATGCCGACGTGCTGATCTGGGCGGCGAGCCAGATCATCCAGGCCAAGAAGGAAGGCATTGCGCCTTCGCGCCTGATGGTGGCCACGCCCTACGAGATCCTGCGCTTCGCGCAACGGGGAACCGGCCGCAGCGACTACCTGGCGCTGCGGGCCGCGTTGGACCGATTGCAGTCCACCACCGTCGCCACGACGCTGCGCCAGCGCGAGCGCCCGAATGGCGCCATGCGTGTGCACCGCTTCTCCTGGATCAACGAGTGGAAGGAGTATGTCCAGCCGGGGGGGCGTTCCGACGGCATCGAACTCATTCTGGCCGACTGGTTCTTCACCGGTGTGATGGACGAGGGGCTGGTGCTCACGCTCGATCCGACGTATTTCCGGCTTTCCGGGGGGATCGAGCGCTGGCTGTACCGGCTGGTGCGCAAGCACGGTGGACGACAGCAGGCGGGGTGGCGATTCGACATGCGCCACCTGCACCTGAAGTCGGGCAGCCTGCAGCGCCCCTCCGACTTTGCGATCCAGGTACGCCACCTGGCACGGCGCCAGGCGCTGCCGGGCTATTGGCTGTCCATTGAGCGCAGTGGGGGCATCGAGTGGTTGGCCTTTCTGCCCGACCCGGGCAACCGACCCCGGAGCGACTTGTCCACAGATTCTGTTGAAGAACCTGTGGATGGCTTGGGGATGGGCTCGGTGGATCGCCCGCACGACCCTCGGGGGATCACCCGCAGAAGTATCGGTGGATTGCCCGCACCGATCGCCCGGAAACCAACGCCCAGCAACGGTTTGGGCGCTCCCTAAACATCTAAAGGGATACATAAATGGAAGTCACGCGCGCGCGAGCAGGCACTGCTCAAAATTTGAGCAATGGTTCAGCGATGGCAAATCAGGTAATTCCAGAACTCCAGAGTCTTTCACCAGAAAGGCAAGGCCGCCGCCCCGGCAAAGTGATCGCGCTGCTCAACCAGAAGGGCGGGGCAGGCAAGACCACACTCGCAACGCACCTGGCGGGCGAGCTGACCTTGCAAGGTAGCCGTGTCACGCTGCTGGATGCCGACCCGCAGGGCTCCGCGCTCGACTGGGCGCAGCGCCGGCTCCAGAGCGGGCAGGAACGGCTCTACGGGGTGTTCGGGCTGGCCCGGGACTCCTTGCACCAGGAAGCGCCGCAAATCGCCTTGCAGGCGGATTTTGTGGTGATCGACGGGCCACCAAGGGTTGCGGCGCTTGCGCGCTCCGCGCTGCTGGCTGCGGACCTGGTGCTGATCCCGGTGCAGCCGAGCGCCTACGACGTGTGGGCCAGCCATGAGATGGTGCAGCTCATCACGGAGGCCCGGGTGTTCCGGCCGCAGCTGCGCGCGGCCTTCGTGATCAACCGGCGCGTGGTCGGGACAGTGATCGGGCGCGAAGCGCGTGCAGCGCTCGCGGATCAGCCATTCGCTGCGCTGGAGACGGAAGTCTCGCAGCGCATCGTGTTCGCCGATAGCGTGGCAGCAGGGCGGCTGGCATGCGAAGTGGCGCCGCAGTGTGCGGCCGCACGTGAGATCGTGGCGCTCGCGCAGGCCGTGCGGGAGGTGCTGCGATGACGGCACTCCCTCCAGTAGTGACGCCGCACAGGGTGCCGATCGGACGCAGGCCCGGTGCAGATCCTGCGTCAAACTGGGTGCGGCAGGCGGACGCGCCTGGGATACCGGCCAAGGCCTCCATCTACACCGCGCGGCTCACCATCGATGTGACACCGGCGCTGCGCGGGCGCATCAAGGTTGTAGCGTTCCGGCGTGGCATCACAGCGGCGGACATGCTGCGCGAGTTGCTGGAGCGCGAGTATCCGGAGGACGTGGCATGATGGCGCCGTTATCCCATCTGGCGCCAGCCGTCCGGCAGACTCCGCTGCAGGCGAGGGTGCCGCAGAGGCCGACCCGCATGCGCGTTTCGCTCGCTTTCGTCGAAGATCGGGTGAACGTCTGGTTGCGGTTTGGCCAGCCGACGGCAGAGATCATTCTGGACCGCTGGCGGCGCGTGGCGATGTTCATGCCAGGCACCGTTTGCTGTCGTGTGAAGTGGATCGGCAATATCTATGGCACGGTGCTCTGGCAGCTCCTGGTGATGCAGGCGCCGACGCCCTTCGAAGACGCCCAGCGCGTAGCGGGTGTGCTGCCGGGCGCGCGCATACTGCTGCGTGCCGATGGCGAGATGCAGGTCAAGGCGGTGCTTGCGGCCATTGATGCCATCGAGGCACTGGGCATAAACCCCTGCACCGTTGCCGCCACTTACTGGCGCACAGTGGGCAGCCGATTGGCTGCACGGCAGCCGCTGCCAGTCTATACGGCCGAGCGGCATGCGGCTCACCTTGCGCGCGAGGCGCTGCGATGAATCGCCGCATGGCCTTGGCCTGCATGAGCATCGGCGTCGCTGCGCTGTGTGCGCCAGCGGTGGTGCAGCTCCCCGCGCGGTTGGTCTACAACCCGAGCGACAGCGTGCCTCGTGGCTGGTACCGCATTGGATCGCCTGACTCGCTGCATGTCGGTGGCGTCGTGCTGGTCCGCATCCCTGCGGGTGTGGCGGCCCTCGCGGCACAGCGCGGATACCTGCCTGCGGGCGTTCCTTTGCTCAAGCGGATCGGCGCTGTGTCGCCGCAATTGGTGTGCGTGGGGGCGGGGCTCGTGCGCATTGATGGCGTGGTCGTGGCGGCGGTGCTGGCGCAGGACGGTGCGTACCGGCGGCTGAAGCCTTGGGCACAGTGCCGAACGCTTGCCGTTGAGGAGGTTTTCCTTCTCAGCAATGTGCATCCGGCGTCGTTCGATAGCCGCTACTTCGGTCCCGTAGATGCGTCAGCGGTGATTGGCAGCGCGCACCCGCTGTGGACCTGGAGCACGCCATGAGAGCTACGGCCTATCGCTTCTGCAAGGAGTGTGCGATGCGCTCCTGCCAACTGCAGGCCTGCGTTCGGCGTGCACTACTGCCATGCTCAGTGGTCCAGCGCCGATGCCGCCGAATTGCTCCCGCGCCTGCGCGCGGACTGCATTCCGCCGTGCAGACATCCTGCCGCCAGTGTGCAGCGCCTGCTGCATCGTCGCTGCCTTTGGCGCAGCGCTGCGCGCTCGGTGCGTGGCTGGCGGTGGGGCGGAGCTGGGAGCGGATGCGGAAGGCGGAGACGGAGGGCAAGATAAAAGGGCCGGCACGCAAGTGCCTGCCAAGCCAGTCTGCACGTGGGTTGGGCACGGCACCATGCTGGGCGCATGCGGTGCCGTACCGGGGCTGGATTCGGTCTGCAGCGGGCGCCGAGAGCGTGCTGTTTCCGATCCGTTGCGCCCAGGCGCGCTGGAGTGGGCGCCATGGCCGCGCGTAAGGATGGGGCGGAGGAGGGGCGATTCAAGGTCCGTCCTGGTGCGCCAACGGCGCGTGCTGGACCACGGTCGCAGCGCCTGATCAGCCAGGTGCTAAAGGCGGTTTCCAGGGCCGGAGCCCAGGCGTCAGGGAGTAGAGGCATGCACCCGGCGTCTACGTTTGGCCGGGGGCGGGTGGCGGCTGGCATCGCGGGCCAGAGACTGGGCAGGAATGCGCGGCGCGTGGTGGTCAAGTCCCGGTTTGTGGTACTCAGGAAGGCGGGCGCCCGATCGGTTTCCACCCACCTGCGCTACATCGAGCGCGATGGCACAACCCGCGATGGGCAGAAGGGCCAGGCCTATGGCCCGGACACGGATGTCGCCGACCTGGAGGCCTTCGAGGAGCGGGGCAAAGGTGATCGGCACCAGTTCCGCTTCATCGTGTCGGTGGAGGATGCCGGGGAACTGGAAGATCTGCGTGGGTACACGCGCACACTGATGGCGCGCATGGCCGTCGATCTGGAAACCCGCCTGGACTGGGTGGCTGTCGACCATTGGGATACAGACAACCCGCACACCCACGTTGTGCTGCGTGGGCGCTCGGGCGAGGGCAGGGGAGCGGACCTGGTCATCGCGCCCGGTTACATGGCCCACGGCATGCGCCAACGTGCCTGTGAGTTGGCGACGGAATGGCTGGGGCCGCGTACCGAACTGGAGATGCGGCAGAGCCAGCAGCATGAAGTGGATCAGCAACGATGGACGGGACTGGATCGGCAACTTCAGCGGCAGGCTGTGGTGGATGTCGTGGAACTGAAGGACTCGCCTGACCGTGGTTCAGGGACTTTGGAAGCCCAGCGTCTCACGCTGCTGCGCGCCCGGCTGCAGCGTCTGGAGGCGATGGGCCTTGCCGAGCATCTCGATGCCTACCGGTGGCGCCTGGCGCAGAGGATCGAGCAGACGCTCACAACGATGGGTGAGCGCGGTGACATCCTGCGCACCATGCACCGGGCGATGAAGAGGGAACTGCGGGAGCTGGTGACCGATCCACAGGCGGATGTAGCTATGGTGGGGCGTATCGCTGCAAAGGGACTGGACGGTGAATTGCATGACCGGCCCTACCTGGTGATTGATTGTGTTGACGGGCGGGCGTATTACCTCCGGCTGCAGGCGAACGCTGATCTGGCTGAGCTGCCGGTGGGTGGCATCGTTGAGTGCAAACCGCAGGCACGGGAGCGTGTAGTGGACCGCATGGTGCTGGATCTGACCCAGCAGGGGATCTACACCACGGCCCACCACCGCGCGGAGCTTGTGCAGACTGGAGATCGGGATCCGCAGGCTACGGTCGAAGTCCACGTTCGCCGGCTGGAGGCATTGCGTCGCAGGGGGATCGTTGAACGAGTGGCTGATGGTGTCTGGGCTGTGCCACCCGACCTGTTGCAGAAGGTCCAGCGACACGGGGGACGGAAGGACCCCGGGCATGCGGTTGAACTGCGTTCGCACCTCCCCTTGGAGCAGCAGATCAAGGCTGTGGGAACCACCTGGCTGGACCGGGAGTTGGTGGCCAGTGGTTCGCCTCAACCGGCCGCGCAAGGCTTTGGGGCGCAGGTGCGGGAGGCGATGTCGCGGCGTGTGAATTTTTTGGTGGGGGAGGGGCTGGCCGAGCGCAGGGGACTGCGCGTTGTCTTCGCTCGCAACTTGCTGGCAACCTTGCAGGACCGTGAGTTGATAGTGGTAGGGGAAAAGCTGCAGCAGGAGACCGGGAGGACGTGGCGGCCGGTGAGAGATGGCGAAACCGTCAGCGGCGTCTATCGCTTGTCTATTCAACTGGTGAGTGGAAGGTTTGCAGTTTTGGACGACGGGTCGAGGTTTAGCCTCGTGCCTTGGCGGCCTGTAGTCGAACACTACCTCGGAAAGAGCATAAGTTCACTGCTGAGAGAGAGGGGGCCGAGTTGGAGTTTCGGTGCTCAACGCAGTGTCTAGAAACATTGAGCTCAACCTTTGTGAAGCATTCGTCCCCGATGCATCATCATCATTGCTGCCATTGACCCAGTCATCGTCCAGGCGCTGCATGTTCTCCAAAATCTTCAGCAGGTAGCTACTGACTTCCAGCGCGATTGGAGGCAGCATGCGCCCAAGTTGGCAGTGCCGAGTCAGTACGCCTTTGAGGGCTACATCGCCTGGAGGGTCTTCGCAGAAGCGATGGATCGCAGCAATGAGTCTCTTTCTCGGACCGGGGTTCGCAGGGCGTTTGAGCAGATGGGCGATTTCAGCGTAGCGGGCTTTCGTGTCAGATTCTCACCGCAAGCACGGGAGGGGGCAAATTTTGTGGATATTGGGGTTGTCAGTGACAACTGCCGGTTGAAGTTTTGAAGGGTTGACGGAGCAAAACTTGGACTGGCTTTATGCCGCGAGTCCAAGGTTCACCCGATATTCGATGAGGCTGCGAGAGCCAAGGTAGGTCTTGATCCGCGACTTGTTGTACCGCAAGGTACTGGTGGCACAAAGTACAACGTGTCGGAGGCGGCACGGCAACTGGGTCTGACCCGCTCCCAACTCGCCTATTGACTCAAACGATATGGCATCTAGTGGGCTGCGGTGGCAGATCTGATTTCAGCGAGGTAAATGACCGAATCGACTGTTCAGTCGCGGTCCAATAACAATTCCTTCTGCTGGAAAGCAGTCCAAATCCAGCATCAGAATCACGGCAGTTCAGACCTACATTGATCGCACAGCACTCGGTGTGTTGACTTCCACGCAAATCTGCCCCGCCGTGGGGTGCGTGTCCTTCACAGGCTAAATCGCTCAGGCACTTGATCGTTTAAAAAAGTTGCTGCGAGTATCCTCTTCATTTGGCCGAATACGGTCAGGAGCTGTCAAAGCGATCTCCTCTGGGGAGGTCGGCAACAGGCTGAGGCTGTGTGGAAACGCTCAACGAGCATTCGGGCCGGCTCCATCCCGCAGCACTGGGCCGCATTTTCCAGCAGTGCCGTTGCAGCGCCGTTTCTGGCGCGCCTGGAGATTTTTGTCGCCCTCCTGAGGCCTTTCTCGGCCGGTAGAGGCCCACAAAGGCCTTACGCCTTCACCATCCGCATCGCCTGGATCATCTGGGCGATACCCATCACGCTCATCACCCGCTTGAGGTTGTAGGCCAGCACATGCAGGCTCATCTCGGTGCCCACGTGCTTGAGGGTCTTCGTCATGAAGTGCGTCGAACCCATCCAGTGCTTGAGCGTGCCGAAGACATGCTCCACCGTGGACCTGCGCAATGTCATTGCCTCGGGGTTGCTGTCCAGTCGTTGCTGCACCCGCTCCAACACCTCTTCGTGCTCCCAGCGGCGAATGCGCCGATTGCTGCTGGTCGTGCACTGCGCTTTGAGAGGGCATTTGGAGCAGGCACTTGACCAATAGATGCTCAGGCTCAGGCCTTTCTCGACCGTTTTGAACCGATAGATCGCACGCTCGCCCGCCGGGCACTGGTACTCGTCATCCTTGGCGATGTAGATAAAGTCGGCCTTGTCGAAGCGCCCCTCGGCCTTCGCGTTCGATGTCATCGGCTTGGGCACGAAGGTTGTGATGCCAGCGTCTTCGCAGGCCTTGAGCTGCGGACCACTGAAGTAACCCCGGTCAGCGAACGCCTGCAGGCTCTCACTTGCCATGGCCTTGTTTGCGGCACTGGCCATGTTGTGCAGCTGTGCACGGTCATTGCCAACGTTTGTGACCTCGTGCGCGACGATCAGATGGTGCCTGGCATCCACAGCCGCCTGCATGTTGTAGCCCACCAGGCCCGATCCCTTGGCCTGGGTGGCCATCGAACGTGCATCGGAGTCGGTGAGGGAGACCTGGCCATCGGGCAGGCTCTTCAATTGCTCCTTGATGCCATCGAGTTGCCGCATCTGCTCGCGCAGTTTTTGAAGCTTCTCCTGCAATCGTTCCGTCTTGGCTTGGACCTCTGCGGGCTGCGTGCGGTCAGCTGTCTCCAGCACATCCAGGTAACGCTGGATGCTTTGCTCGATCTGCTGCTGGCGAGCTTCGATCTTGCCGGGCGTGAAGTTGCGGTCACGGCTGTTGACGGCCTTGAACTTGCTGCCATCGATGGCCACGATGGCCTGCGAGAAGAGGTCCAACTGTCGGCACATGGCGATGAAGCGCTTGCAGACGTTGCGAATGCCAGCGCCGTTGCTTCGGCGGAAGTCCGCAATGGTTTTGAAGTCCGGTGCGAGGCGCCCGGTCAGCCACATCAGCTCGACATTACGCTGGGCTTCGCGCTCCAGGCGGCGGCTCGACTGGATGCGGTTGAGGTACCCGTAAATGTAGAGCTTGAGCAGTACGGCTGGGTGGTACGCGGGCCGGCCAGTGACCGCCGGATTGACCCCATCGAAATCGATTGCCCGAAGATCCAACTCTTGGACAAACACATCGACAACGCGCACCGGGTTGTCCTCTGCGATGTAGTCGTCCAGGCACTCCGGTAGCATGGTGATCTGTTGTCGGTCTTCGCCTTCGATGAATCGCTTCATGGGGCACTTCGCCTGAATCGGGTGCCGCTATTCTAGTTTTGGGCTGCGGTGGATAGTGGGGTTTTCATACAGCCTCGGCTGATTGGAGTCATTCAAGGCTCTGCACCTGAACGGCAGCATCCGCCAACACCGGTCGTTGTGAATCGCCCAGCCCGCAGGCGATTCAGCACTCATCTACCGCTTAACGATGAACCACCAGACGGTTCAGCTATTGCTGAGACACTTCAAACTCAAGTCAGCTGACTGCTGCCTCGACATCGAAGTGGGCGACGCCTTGGAACTTTCAGTGAGTTCTTGATCTGGGGTGTCCCGCTAACAGCGCCTACAAGTCGATTAAGAGACTGGGCTCAAATCGCCCATTTTCGACCACACCGTTGGGCGCGTAGCCGCGCGGGTTGGCTACGACGCGCGTATCGCCCAGCAGGTA
The DNA here is from genome assembly GCF_028680575.1 of Acidovorax benzenivorans. Taxonomy (GTDB): domain Bacteria; phylum Pseudomonadota; class Gammaproteobacteria; order Burkholderiales; family Burkholderiaceae_C; genus Acidovorax; species Acidovorax benzenivorans. The sequence goes on from NZ_JAPCKI010000030.1 coordinate 11,273, forward strand.
GTCGCAGCTGTGGTGCACATGACCGTGCACCCACAAAGTCGGTTGCCATCGCAGGATTTGCGCTTCTAGGTCGGAGACAAAGCATGCATTGAGCGGTGAGCCTAGAAACTGATTCGCGATGCTTCCGCGTGATGGGGCAAAATGAGTAACCACCACGGTAGGGCCGTCGAATGGCTCGGCAAATCGATCCTCTAGCCATGCAACCGATTGGTCGAATAGCATTTGCGAAATAGCTGGTGTGAAGCGATCCGGGAAATCCGGGGCAACGCCGATGCGGCTGAAGTCACGCACGAAGGCTTGAGCTTTCTGCAGTCCTTCTTCTCGCTGTTCGGGCGAGTCGAACAGGCGGTAGTCCGACCACAGGGTGCAGCCCAGAAAGCGTGCGCCGCCGCCGCGCCATTCCTCGCGCTCTAGCACGCGCACCTGCGAACCTTCGGCTTGCTTACGCAGCAGCGCCATGGTGCTAACCAGGTCGGAATCATAGAACTCATGGTTGCCGGCCACATACAGCGTGGGCCGGTTGAACTGCCGTGCCCAGGCCATGCCCTGGGAGGGGCGTTGCAGGTCACCGGCCAGAACGACGAGGTCGGCATCGGTGTGCGGCAGTTCCAGGGGCTGCACGGAAAGGTGCAGGTCAGAGAGCAGAGCGATTTTCATCGGCGGGTTCCGTGGCAACGATACAGAGACCATTCTGGCCCGGAGTACGAGGCCAGCCTGCGCATGCGGCCATTGCGGATATTCGGGGGCTGTCACCTTTTTGGCGTCTTCAGCGTCCAATGGTCACAAGCCCCAAATAAAGCGAGCCCACCATGCAGTCCTTCTCCCTGACCAATGCTCCGCCCACCGCGTCTACCCCCTGTTCCGACGAACAGTTGGTGGCGAGGGCTCTGCAAGGAGAGCAGAGTGCCTTCGAAGCCATCATGCGGCGCCACAACCGGGTGCTGTTCCGTGCGGCGCGCGGAGTGGTCTCCGACGACGCTGAGGCGCAGGACGTGGTGCAGGAAACCTATCTGCGCGCCTTCACCCGGCTGCGGGATTTTCAGGGGGGGGCATCGCTGGCGACCTGGATGACGCGCATTGCCATTAACGTGGCGCTGGACGCGCTTCGCAAGCGCAGCCGGTCAGTGCCGCTCGACTCCCAGGATCTGGACCACGAGCCTTCTTCGGAGCACATGATGTTCTTTAGCGCTCCTGCAGGCGTATCGCCCGAATCCGTGCTGGCACGCACCGAGCTGCGCGCCCTGCTGCAGTCCGCCATCGAGGGGCTGCCGCCCATCTACCGCAGCGTGTTCATCCTGCGCGCCGTGCAGGAAATGAGCGTGGACGAAGCGGCGTACTGCCTGCAGGTGAGCGACGCCGTCGTCAAGACCCGGTACCTGCGCGCCCGCTCCCTGCTGCGCGATGCGCTTGGCGCCCAGATTGAGGCGCATGCCGAGAGCGTATTTGCCTTTGCTGGCGAGCGCTGCGACCAGGTCGTGCGCCATGTGGTGGTCGAGCTGCAGCAGCGCCATCTCATTGCGCCGCACTGAGCGCGGCCAAAACATCCCCTGGCGACGCCGTCTCGTCTGGCCGTACCGCGCGTATGGCCAGCAGCGCCGCGCCTGGCCAGAGTCAACTTATTCAAATTTGCCGACTGTTCCAGGCGTCGGCGCAACGGTTCATCAACCCACGGAGAAAACCATGAAGAGCACTTCCATTTACGTCCCCTCGCAGTCCTTGTTTCTCTCGCGCCGACGTGCCATGTCGACATCCGGTGCCGCCGTGCTGTCGGCCAGCGCAGTGGCTTTACTCGGCGGGCGCGACGCGCTGGCCGCCGGTGCCAAGGTGAGCGCTCAGGAGCTTGAGGCCGATGTGCGCATCCTCAATACCGCTCTTGGCGCGGAGCTGGAGGCGGTGGCGGCCTACCAGGTGGGCGCGGAAAGCGGCCTGCTGAGCAAGGCGGTGCTGCCGGTGGCCGTGGCGTTCCAGGGGCACCACAAGGAGCATGCAGCTGCCATTGCCAGCGCGGTGCAAAAGCTGGGCGGCAAGCCCGTGGCAGCCAAGGATAAATACCAGTTTCCCGTGGAAAAACTCAAGGTGGAAGCCGACGTGCTGCGCTTCGCGGCCGGTCTGGAGCGCGGCGCCATCTCGGCATACCTAGGCGCCGTTCCCCTGTTTGCGGATCGCGCGCTGGCACAGGTCGCCGCGAGCATCCTGGGCGACGAGGCCATGCACTGGGCCGTGCTGCGCCAGGTCCTGGGAGAGTCTCCTGTGCCTTCGGCTTTCATGTCATGAAGCCGCGCCGGCTTATCGTGGCGCTAGGGCTAGCGGGCGGCCTGATCGCCGTCGGTGCAAGTGCGGCGCCGGACGCCGCAGCGCTGGCGCGCGGTGAGCAGGTGTACGCGCGTTGTGCCGCCTGCCACGCTATAGAGGGTAATCGCACCGGCCCCCAGCACTGCGGGCTGTTTGGGCGCCGTGCTGGCACCGCGCCCGGATACAACGCCTATTCCAAAGCTATGCGAGAGAGCCTGTGGGTATGGGATGAGAAGTCGCTCAACGTTTTCTTGAAGGACCCCATGACAGCCTTACCAGGAACCTCCATGGGCTATGCCGGGGTGAAAGATGCAGCCGAGCGGTCGGACCTGATCGCCTGGCTGAAGGGGGCTTCGCGTCCCGGTGCTGCGTGCAAGCCAATTCCTTAGCGCTGTCGCGGGCGCGAGGGTCGATCTGGCATTCAGTCGCGCTGCTGGGATGCCGGAATCTACGGACGGTTGGGAGTAAAGATATGAAATATGCAGGTTGTTGGACACGCCGCTCGTCGGTATGGCGTCTTGCAATAGCGATCGGTGTGACCGCAGCGGCTGTCGTCGCTTGCGGAGGGGGCGCTGCGGTCGATGACCCAGATGCCGCCCAGGCGGCGCTGGTCGCACAGGGGCGGGACATCTTCCGATATGACACATTTGGCGATGAGGCCCAATGGACCGACGCGCTCGGACTGCACGAGGTCATCGCGGCAGCAGTCGATCCCGTGACTGCCTTGTCCGTAGGGCTCAAGGTGGATGCAGAGGCGCTTCCCGCTGCCGTGGTGGCAGGCATCCAAGACGGCAGCGTGGACCTTAAGGATCCAGCCACCACGGTAGCGCTGCTTAAGCTCGATGCGGTGGTCGGTGTCCGAGGGACAGTGGAGACGGTCAACGGGGTGGACAAGCTCGTTCGTGTCGGCATCACCTGCGCCCTTTGCCATTCGACAGTGGACAACTCCTTCGCCAAGGGCATTGGCAAGCGCCTGGACGGCTGGCCCAACCGCGATCTCAATCCGGGAGCGATCATCGCCTTGTCTCCGGCCGTTGATGCTGCAACGAAGGCCGCACTCAATGCGTGGGGACCAGGCAAGTTTGACCCGCGCCACAACATCGATGGTCTGAGCAAACCTGTCGTCATTCCGCCCGCCTATGGCTTGGCGGGTATCCACCGGATCACGTTTACCGGCGATGGCGAGGACATCGCCTACTGGAACCGCTATGTGGCCGTGGCCGAAATGGGCGGGCTTGGAGCGGTTTCGGAGCCGCGTCTGAATCTGAGCGTCGTCCATGGCCGAGAGGACCTGGTGAGCTCCAAACTGCCTGCGCTGCAGGCCTATCAGCTCACGCTTCAGGCGCCGCCTGCACCTGCGGGCAGTTTTGACACAGCCGCCGCAAAGCGGGGCCAAGCCATCTTCAAGGGGACCGGAAAATGCGTGACCTGCCATAGCGGTAGTACTTTCACGGATGCGAACTCACGCCTGCATCCACCAGCCGACTCCATGGCGGAACCCGAGAGCCCCAGCTACGCCTCTCGCTCCGCTACCCGCCAGTACCGCACCACGCCTTTGAAGGGGGTTTGGCAGCACGCCCCCTATTTTCACGACGGTTCCGCCGCCACGCTGGACGATGTGACAAAGACCTACAACACTCGGTTGGGCTTAGGGCTCAGCGCGCAGGATGTGTCGGATCTGACCCAGTACTTGAAATCGCTGTGACAGCGTGGAGAAAGTTCGAATGAATGCACCTGAAAAAAATATGCTCCTGCCCGATGTTCAGAGCAGTGCGGAGACTCGGGGTCTCGAGATTGGCGCCGTAGGCATCCAAGGCCTGCGCTATCCCGTCAAGGTACGCAGCGGTGATCGGGTCGCCGACACCGTTGCGCAGTGGGCCATGACCGTGGCATTACCTGCTGAGGTCAAGGGTACGCACATGTCACGGTTTGTCGAATTGCTGCAGGCACAGTCGGGTGCTCTGGATGCAGCGGGGTTCCGTGGGTTACTTCGAGAGATGCTGGGTAGGCTGAATGCGCAGTCCGGGTCCATCGAAATGTGTTTCCCGTGGTTTGTGGAAAAAACCGCGCCTGTCTCATGTGTGCGCAGTTTGCTCGACCACGACGTTCAGTGGCGTGCAAGTGTGTCTGCTGAAGGTCTGTATGCCTTGTGGCTGAAGGTGGTCGTTCCCGTGACAAGTCTGTGCCCTTGCTCTCGGGATATATCGGTGTATGGGGCACACAACCAGCGCTCGCACATTTCCATAGAAGTCGAGGTCTTGGAGCCGATCGAGGTTGAGGATCTGATCGCCATTGCAGAACGCAGCAGTTCCTGCGAGGTTTATGGGTTGCTCAAGCGTGTGGATGAAAAATTCGTCACAGAGCGTGCATATGAGAACCCCAAATTTGTGGAGGACATGGTGCGCGATGTTGCTGCGGCGCTCAATGGCGAGCATCGCGTGGGCGCGTATGTTGTCAAGGTGGAGAATTTCGAATCGATCCACAACCACAGCGCCTTTGCGTGCATTGCCCGCCCTGCGCGGGGAGCTTCCTGAACGAGTACCTTAACGACCTGATCGCTCCATAGAGGAGCAGGCGAAATTGGGTCGGAGAGGAGTGATCAATCTCTTCTTCTTAGTGCTCTCTGCTCCTTGGCGCTGACGGCGCCTGTGGTCGCCGCATTCGCACAATCGGCAGGGCCGGACCGGATTGTTCTGCTTGGAACCAAGGGTTGGCCCGCAGATCCGGTTTCCGTCTTCGAACGTGCTGGTTGTTGATTTGGGGGTGCGGACGAAAACTTGGACTACCAAGAGGTAGTTCATGTATTCCTACGAAGACAGAATCCGAGCAGTTGAACTGTTCATCAAACTGGGCATGCGAGTCAGGCCTGCCATCAGGCAGTTGGGGTGATCCTTTGTTCGAGCGCACGCGAGGGGGCGTGCGGCCAACGCCGCGCGCCGAGGACCTGGCTCGTTCTGTTCAGTCGGGGCTGGCGTTGATCGAGGCGGGCCTCGCATCGGAGAAGACTTTCGATCCATCGCGGTCGTCGGCCGAGCTGCGCATCCACCTTACGGACATCGGCGAGGCGCGCTTCATTCCTCCATTGATGCGCGAGATGCGGCGCGTGGCGCCGGGCATCAAGCTCACGACTAGGAGTTGGCCGCAGCAGGAGATCGGGAATGCGCTTGACAGCGGTGACATACACCTGGCCATAGGCTTCCTTCCCGAGCTCACGACGTCGGCCCATGCAAAGCTTCTGACAGACCGCTATGTTGTTCTTGTGCGTGCAGGGCATAGCGCCGCCGTTCAGGCAAAGCTGACCCAACGGAAAATGCAGTCTCTAGACTGGATCGCGGTGCGGTCTCACACTCAGACGTTGCAAATGCTGCAGGCTGCAAACCTTGACGGCAAGATCAAGCTCACGACTTCGACCTTCCTCGCACTGCCTGCTATCGTGAAGAACACCGATTTGGCTGTCCTGATGCCTCAGGCCATCGCACGAGAATTCACGCCTGCCAGCCGCTTCCGATTACTCGAAACTGAGCTGCCCTCCAACGACTTCACAGTCTCGGTGCATTGGAGTCGGCGGCAAGGGCACACCCCCTTGGTCCAGTGGGGGCGGTCGGTCCTGCTGGGCCTTTTACGTTCAGGTTAGTGGCACACCATGGTGCGTCGGGTGGAACTAGATGGAACAGTCACCCTACAGATTCTTGCGAACTTCCGTTCTTGCCAAGAGCGGTAGCCCTTCGACAACCTCCTGAGTGGCCGCAAACGCTGCATAGCTCGCATCCGAGGCAAGGGCGGTTGCAAGCGACGACTTTTCTGGCACCTGTGGCTGCTGCAGCCATTGCGGACTACGAGTTGCTGGGACGCGAAGTGAGCTCGGCGCTATCCGGGTCTGGCATTCGTCAATACCTACCCCCAAAAAAATTGGAGAGAAATAGAAGTGCTGGGTGTCTCATCAACCCTGCCCAACCAGAATGTTTGAGTCGGTCCAATCTTGACCACCAAGGGGGCAGACTCCCGTCCACCCCCCCTCAACGGCTGTGCCGGACAACTGGCCCGATCCGCTCAACTCAGCCCACCAGCTCTGCAGCCTGGGCCGCAGGCACCACTCCGTAGTGGTCCAGCTGCATCGAATACTGCGCACGCCCCGAAGACAGGGCGCGCAGGCTGCCGATGTAGCCGAACATCTCTTTCAGCGGTACTTCGGCCTCGACCGTGGCGGCGTTTCCACGTTGGCCCTGGCCGCGCACCAGCCCTCGGCGGCGGTTCAGGTCGCCTATGGCATCGCCCAGGTAGTCGGCTGGGGTGATGACTTCGACGGCCATCACGGGCTCCAGCACCTGGGGCGCTGCCTTGGCGAACCCTTCGCGGAAGGCGGCCATGGCCGCCAACTCGAAGGCCAGTGTGGACGAGTCGCGCTCGTGGAAGCTGCCGTCCAGCAGGGTGGCCGCGAAGTCCGTGGCGGGGAAGCCTGCCACTACGCCTGCCAGGGCGGCACGGCGGATGCCGGCCTCCACGGCGGGGATGAACTCGCGCGGCACGGCGCCGCCGACGATGCGGCTTTCAAAGCGGATGCCTTCGCCCCTGGGCAGAGGTTCGAGCAGCAGCCTCACC
>NZ_JAPCKI010000031.1 GCF_028680575.1 Acidovorax benzenivorans
TCTGGTCGTAGGCCTTGGCTTCGCCGCCGAACTTGGCGGACAGCACGGTAGCGATGGCTGCCGTCAGGGTCGTCTTGCCATGGTCCACGTGACCGATCGTGCCCACGTTGACGTGGGGCTTGGTACGCTCGAATTTTCCTTTTGCCATTTTTCCGACTCCGAAAAAAATCTATATCAACACAACAGGATCTCGGCGCAACCAGAACCGGACGCACCAGAAAGTGGTGCCCATGGCGGGAATCGGACCCGCGACCTCTCCCTTACCAAGGGAGTGCTCTACCACTGAGCCACATGGGCAATTGGCACCGCTTGCGCAACACCAAAAATCTCTACTCAACAAACCAGCACAACAAACAATGGAGCGGGAGACGGGAATCGAACCCGCGTCATTAGCTTGGAAGGCTAGGGTTCTACCATTGAACTACTCCCGCGCAGACCACCGGCCTTTGCGAACCCGACTTTGCAATCACAAAGTCAAGCATCACTCTCAACACTGCTCACTCACTGGTGGAGGGGACTGGATTCGAACCAGTGTAGGCGTAAGCCAACAGATTTACAGTCTGCCCCCTTTAGCCACTCGGGCACCCCTCCGGAGAATTTCGAATTATAGCACCAAATTTTTGCGCATCTAAAAATTAAACGCATTTGGCACTCATCGCAAACGCTGGCGGCGTTCGCTGCTGCACATATCGCTGGTGCGGCTGGCGGGGATCGAACCCACGACCCTTGGCTTCGGAGGCCAATACTCTATCCACTGAGCTACAGCCGCATACCTCTGACCGATGCAGCCTTCAATTATTGCACGCGACAAGCATCCCACCAAACAAAGCCCTTGCACTCAGGCGCCGCAGGACGCTACTGACATCTTTGAATCACCCAGCAACAACCCCACTCCACGTAAAAATGCGTCGGTGCTGGCGCCACCCACACGAACGAGATCAAACCCCCCATCGTTCAGTATCCAGTTGCGGATCAGGCCATCGAAAAGGGCATGCAGACTGATGGCCGCCTCCATGGCCGACATCGACAGCGCCACCCCCTGCGACTCGGCAGCCAGGCCAAAGTCGCGCGCTAGCTGCTGCGTAAACCCTTCGGAAGCCGCTACATGGCGCTCGCGCAAGCCCATCAGCTCGCTCACGTACTCTACTTTGTACAGTGCAATCTCGAACACCCTTCGGGTGTGCTCATCCGAGGCAACGCTGTGCAATACCAGCGCCATGACCGCCCGGAGCCGCTGCACCGGATCAACACAAGTGCTGTCTTCAAAACTGGCAAAACCCTGCTCCAGCGGCAGCGTGACTCGATCCATCATGGCGCCAAACAGATCCACCTTGTCTTTGAAGTGCCAGTAGATTGCACCACGGGTCGCCCCTGCAGCCTGGGCAATGTCACTCAGAGACGCGCGGGACACCCCCTTCTCCCGAAACACCAACTCGGCCGCATCAATCAACCCATTGCGGGTCGCGATTGCATCTTCTTTTGTTCGGCGCGCCATAGTCGAATACCTTGTTGAGTCTCCAAAACCCCTACAACCACCAAGGGGCATCCGCAGCTATCAACAATTATACATTCATGTCTGTATGTATAATTTCTGATCAAACTGTCGGGGCATTGCGCAAAGCGCTCTGGACCCGCATTTTTTCTGACATCTCGTTTTTCTGACGCACATCCAAAGGACTCTCATGCCCCAACTGCGTGATACATCCGGCACCCCGCACTTGCGTGCCGCCACCACCCGACGAGTGCTTTCGCTGGCTGCTATCAGCGCAGCGGTATTGCTTGTGTCCGCATGCGGCAAGGCCGATGGACAGGCCGCTGGCGCAAGCGGCCCCAAGCCCCCTCCGGTCGAAGTGGGGGTCGTCACGGCCACCCCAGGGGATGTGGGGCTGGTCACCGAACTGCCAGGCCGTGTCGAGGCATCTCGGGTGGCCCAGGTGCGCGCACGGGCCGCAGGCATCCTGCAGCAGCGAGTGTTCAAGGAAGGTAGCGACGTCAAGGCCGGGCAGGTGCTGTTCCGCATTGATCCCGCACCCTACGCTGCTTCCGCAGAGAGCGCGCGCGCCAGCCTGGCTAAAGCACAAGCAAATCTCGCACAGGCCAGCGCCCAAGCAGAACGCTATCGCCCCCTGGTAGCAGCCAATGCCATCAGCAAGCAGGACTTTGTGAACGCCGAGGCGGCCGAAAAACAAGCCCAGGCCGACGTGGCTGCCGCCAAGGCCGCCGTGCGTACCGCCGACATCAACCTCAGCTATGCCAGCGTGACCTCACCGATCTCCGGCCGTATTGGCCGCGCGCTGGTCACCGAAGGCGCCCTGGTCGGCCAGGGCGAAGCGACCGCGCTGGCTGTGGTGCAGCAGATCGACCCGGTGTACGTGAACTTCACCCAATCGGCCGGTGACGTCTTCCAACTGCGCCGCGCCATGGAAAGCGGGCAATTCAAGCGCGCAGGCGGCGGCCAGGCGGCCAGCGTCAAGCTGGTGCTCAGCGATGGATCTGAATACGCGCAAACAGGAAAGCTGTTGTTCACGGACTTGTCGGTGGACTCCACCACCGGCCAGGTCACCCTGCGCGCAGAGGTGCCCAATCCCAAGGGCGAACTGCTGCCCGGTCTGTATCTGCGCGTGCGGATTGAACAGGCACAGGCCAGCAACGCCATCACCCTGCCCCAGCAGGCGGTCACACGCACACAGCAGGGCGATACGGTCAGCGTGGTCGGCGAGGACGGCAAGGTGTCGCAACGCACCGTCAAGATCAATGCCGCACAAAACAACCGCTGGGTGGTGCTGGACGGACTGAAGGCGGGAGAAAAGGTGATGGTGGACGGCTTCCAGAAACTGCAGATGTTGCCCCCCGGCACGCCCGTAAAACCTGTGCCATGGCAAGCGCCAGGCGCACCAGCGGCGGCGGCAGCAGCGCCTGCGTCGGCCGCATCCAAGCCATAAGGGGCACTCCAGCATGGCCAAATTTTTCATTGACCGCCCCATCTTTGCGTGGGTGATTGCGCTGTTCATCATGGTGATGGGCGGCGTGGCCATCACGCAGCTACCCATTGCCCAGTACCCGCCGGTGGCGCCACCGTCCATCGTCATCAACGCGGCCTACCCCGGCGCGTCGGCGCAAACACTCGAAGACAGCGTGCTGTCGGTGATCGAACGCGAAATGAACGGCTCGCCAGGGCTGATCTACATGGAATCAGTGGCGCAAGCCGATGGCTCAGGCAGCATCACGCTGAGCTTCCAGCCCGGCACCAACGCGGATCTGGCGCAGGTGGACGTGCAGAACCGGCTCTCGCGGGCCACGCCACGTCTGCCTTCTGCCGTGACGCAGCAGGGTGTGCGCGTGGACAAATCGCGCTCCAACTTCCTGCTGTTCACCATGCTGTCGTCCAGCAACCCGGCCACCGACACCGTGGCCTTGGGCGACTATGCCTCGCGCAATGTGGTGCCTGAACTGCAACGCCTCAAAGGCATTGGCCAGGCGCAGCTGTTTGGCACCGAGCGCGCCATGCGCATCTGGATCGACCCGGCCAAGATGGTGAGCTACAACCTGTCGGCAGCAGAGATCACCGCCGCCATCCGCGCCCAGAACGCGCAGGTGGCCAGCGGCACCATTGGCGATCTGCCCAATGTCGCGGGCCAGGGCATTGCAGCCACCGTGGTGGTCAATGGGCAACTGTCCAGCGTCGAGCAGTTCGGCAACATCGTGCTGCGCGCCAACACCGATGGCTCCACCGTGCGCATCAAGGATGTGGCGCGCGTGGAGCTGGGCGGCCAGGCCTATGCCACCGCCGCGCGCTTGAATGGCAAGCCCGCCGTTGGTATCGGCGTGCAGCTGTCGCCCAGCGGCAATGCACTGGAGGCCGCCAAAGACGTGCGCGCGAAGATGGATGAGCTGTCACGCTACTTCCCCGAAGGCATGAGCTGGAGCATTCCGTACGACAGCTCACGCTTTGTGGACATCTCCATCAAGCAGGTCGCCGAGACACTGGTCGAGGCCGTGGTACTGGTGTTCCTGGTGATGTTCCTGTTCCTGCAGAACTGGCGCTACACCATCATCCCGACCATCGTGGTGCCCATTGCCCTGCTGGGCACGTTTGCCACGCTGCTGGCTCTGGGGTTCTCGATCAACGTGCTGACCATGTTTGGCATGGTGCTGGTGATCGGTATCGTGGTGGACGACGCCATCGTGGTGGTGGAGAACGTTGAGCGCATCATGAGCGAAGAAGGCCTGTCACCGCTGGAAGCCACGCGCAAGGCCATGCGCCAGATCTCGGGCGCCATCATTGGCGTGACGGTGGTGCTGATCTCTGTGTTCGTGCCGCTGGCATTTTTTGCAGGCTCCACGGGCAACATCTACCGCCAGTTTTCGGCGGTGATGGTGGCCTCCATTGGCTTCTCAGCCTTCATGGCCCTGTCGCTCACACCGGCACTGTGCGCCACCCTGCTCAAGCCGGTCGAGGCGGGGCATCACCACGAGAAGACTGGCTTCTTTGGTTGGTTCAATCGCGGCTTTTCGCGCACTGCCAAAGGCTATGAAGGCTTTGTGGCCCGCATGCTGCGGCGCGCCGCGCGTTACCTGGTGATCTACGCAGCCATCATTGGCGCCGTTGCCGTGGTCTACATGCGCCTGCCCACCTCGTTCCTGCCCAGCGAAGACCAGGGCAACATCATCGTCAACGTGCAATTGCCACCTGGCGCCACGCAGGAGCGTACGCTGGCCGTGATGGAGCAGGTCGAAGGCTTCATCCTCAAGCAGCCCGAAGTGCAAAGCATGGTGGGCGTGCTGGGCTTCAGCTTCTCCGGCCAGGGGCAAAACGCCGCCCTCGCGTTCGTGACCCTCAAGGATTGGAGCGAACGCCATGGCCCCGGTCAGTCGGCACAGGACGTGGCCAACCGCGCCTTTGGTGGGCTGATGGGCATCCGCGATGCGTTCATCTTCCCGTTGAGCCCGCCGCCCATTCCTGAGCTGGGCAACGCCAGCGGCTTCACGTTCCGCCTGCAGGACCGCGGCGGCGCGGGCCACGAAGCCCTGGTGAAGGCGCGCAACCAGTTGCTGGGCATGGCGTCGCAGAGCAAGGTGCTGACCCAGCTGCGCCCCGATGGCCTGGAAGACGCTCCACAGCTGCAAATCGACATTGACCGTGACAAGGCCAACGCGCTGGGTGTGCCCTTTGACGCGATCAACTCCGCGCTGTCCACGGCGCTGGGCTCCAGCTATGTGAACGACTTCCCGAACCAGGGCCGCCTGCAGCGGGTGGTGGTGCAAGCCGACGCGCCTGCGCGCATGCAGCCTGATGATCTGCTGCAGATCAACGCCACCAACAGCCAGGGCAAACCGGTGCCACTGTCTGCCTTTGCCACCACGCGCTGGGTGACCGGCGCGCAGCAAACCGTGCGCTACAACGGCTACCCCGCCATGCGCATCTCGGGCTCGCCCGCGCCTGGTTACAGCACGGGCGCCGCGATGGCCGAGATGGAGAAGCTCGCAGGGCAACTGCCCCAGGGCTTCGGGTTTGAGTGGACCGGCCAGTCGCGCGAAGAAAAACTGGCAGGCTCGCAATCGCTCATCCTGTACAGCTTTGCGATCCTGGCGGTGTTCCTGTGCCTGGCCGCGCTGTACGAAAGCTGGTCGATCCCGCTGGCCGTGATCCTGGTGGTGCCCCTGGGCGTGCTGGGTGTGCTACTGGCCACACTGCTGCGCGGCTATGCCAATGACGTCTACTTCCAGGTGGGCCTGATCACCATCATTGGCCTGTCGGCGAAAAACGCCATCTTGATCATCGAGTTTGCCAAGGACCTGCAGGCCCAGGGCAAGGGCGTGATCGAATCGGCGCTGGCCGCCGCGCATCTGCGATTCCGTCCCATCGTGATGACCTCGATGGCGTTCGGCCTCGGCGTGCTGCCGCTGGTCGTCGCGTCGGGCGCGGGCTCGGCCAGCCAGCGGGCCATCGGCACCGGTGTGCTGGGTGGCATGGTCACGGGCACCGCCTTGGCCGTGTTCTTTGTGCCCGTGTTCTTTGTGGTGGTGCGCAGCCTGTTCAAAGGCAGCGCACGCCAGCAGGAAATGAACCGCCGCCATGCAGAAGAAGCAGGAGTTGGAACCCATGACTAAACACCGCCGCACCTCCATCGCGCTGGCAGCGGCCACAGCGGCCGCGCTGCTGACTGGCTGCTCGTTCATCCCTACTTACGAGCGCCCACAGGCACCGGTCCCTGCGGCCTACGCCAGCGGTGCAGCAACGACTGACAGCGCAGCTGCACAGCCGGGAGCCACTGTGCCCTGGCAGAACTATTTTGCCGAGCCACGCCTGCAGCAGCTCATCGACATTGCGCTGGCCAACAACCGCGACCTGCGTGTGGCCATGCTCAATATCGAGCAGGCGCGGGCCACCTACCAAGTGCGCCGGGCTGACCTGTACCCTGGCGTCGGTCTGTCTGCCAATGCCAGCCGGGCACCCGCCACTGGCACGGGCAACTTGACCAACTCGTTCAGCGTGGGCCTGGCCGTATCCGCCTGGGAGATCGACTTCTTTGGCCGCATTGCGAGCCTCAAGGAACAGGCGCTGGCCCAGTACCTCGCCACCGAAGAAGGCCACAACGCCGCCCAGGTCAGTCTGGTGGCGTCCGTGGCCAACGGCTGGCTGACCCTGCTGGCCGACGAAGAGCTGCTGGACCTGTCGCGCCAAACCCTCGCATCGCGCGAGGAATCGGTCCGCCTGACGAAAATGCGCCTGGATGCGGGCGTGGCGTCCGAACTGGACTTCCGCCAGGCCGAGTCACTCACCCAATCGGCCCGCGCCACGCTGGCCCAGCAGCAGCGCCAGCGCGCGCTCGACGAGAACGCGCTGGTCCTGCTGCTGGGCCAGGCGCTACCCCAGGATGTGCGCACCAGCCTGGCGGGTGGCAAGCTGGCCGACGCGCCTGCGATGACCCCCTTGCCAGCGGGCGTGCCGTCTGAGCTGCTCACCCGCCGACCGGACATCCGCCAGGCGGAGCAGCAACTGATCGGGGCCAACGCCAACATCGGTGCTGCGCGGGCAGCGTTCTTCCCGCGCATCTCGCTGACGGCGCAGGCAGGCACGGCCAGTGGCGAACTGTCGGGCCTGTTCAAGAACGGCTCCTGGGGCTTCACCATCGCGCCGTCGCTCCTGCTGCCCATTTTTGACGCAGGCCGCAACCAGGCCAACCTGGACAGCGCCCGGGTCGGCCGGGAGATCGCTGTGGCGCAATACGAAAAAGCCATCCAGACTGCCTTCCGCGAAGTCTCAGACGCGCTGGCCGGACAAGCCACCCTGGGCGAACAGGCCCAGGCCCAGCAACAGCAGGCCCAGGCAGAAGCTGCGCGCCTGCAGCTGGCCGACCTGCGCTACCGCAACGGCGTGGCCAGTTATCTGGACCTGCTGGACGCACAGCGCTCGCTGTTCACGGCCCAGCAGGCTGTGGTGCAGGTGCGACTCACCCAGTTGCAAAACCAGGTATCGCTGTACAAGGCATTGGGAGGCGGTGCGCCTGACACCACCGCCCAGGCGCCCTCCTGAGCGCGCGCCTTGGAGCGGGCGCAGCCCCTTGGGCGCTGCGCCCGCTCTGGGGCAAACCCGTGGGTGTCTGCATCAAGCAGGGATGGGAATAACCATCCCCGCAGATATAATTTAAGGTTGATTACACCGAAGCCCCCGATACACCTGAGGACGACATGAGCGACAACCACCACGAAGAAGCCCATACCGGCCCGATCAAGAACCCCAAGCAGTTGCTGGTCGCGGTACTTTTCTCGTTTGTGATTCCGATCTTTGCCATCATTGGCTTGGTCCTGTATGTGACGTCGGCGGACAAACCCGCTGCCGGTGCAGTCAACCCCGAAAAAGCCATCGCAGAACGCATCCAGAAGATCGGCATGGTCGAAGTGCGTGATGCCAACCGCCCTCTCAAGAGCGGCGAAGACGTGTTCAAGGCCCAGTGCTCGGCCTGCCATGCCTCCGGTGCGGCAGGTGCCCCCAAGTTTGCGGATGCAGCTGCCTGGGCCGCGCGCATCGGTACCGGGTTTGAAGCTCTGGTGCAATCGGCCCTGAAGGGCAAGGGCGCCATGGCACCACAGGGTGGCGGCGACTTCAACGACACCGAAATCGCCCGCGCCGTAGCCTACATGGCCAATGCTGGCGGCGCCAAGTTCGCCGAGCCTGCTGCTCCCGCAGCGACGGCAGCACCTGCCGCGCAGGCGGACGCAGCCCCGGCCGCCGCTCCTGCTCCTGCACCCGCTGCAGCCCCTGTGACTGCTGCCGCGCCTGCAGCAGCCTCTGCGGGCGCTGGCGAAGCCCTGTACAAGCAGGCTTGCCAGGTTTGTCACGCTGCAGGCGTGGCCGGTGCTCCCAAGTTTGGTGACAAGGCCGCGTGGGCGACTCGCCTGCCAGCAGGTATCGACGCGCTGTACACCAGCGTCGCCAAGGGCAAGGGCGCCATGCCTCCCCGTGGCGGTTCGCAAGCCTCTGACGCTGATCTGCGTGCCGCTGTGGAGTTCATGGCAGCGGCAGCCAAGTAATACGGCCCTGCCCCCCCCCCGCGCGCTCTTGTGGCGTGAAGGCGGTCGGTGTGGCATGCCCACCCAGAAAGCCGGTCCTTGCGACCGGCTTTTTTGTGCCTGATGAACTCACTAGAACGGTAGTGAAGCACCACAACTCGGGCGCTGGAGGGGCGGGCGAAGTCCTTCTGGGCAGGGCCCTCAGGGATGCTGCTGCGCCCCAGCTTCCCACCGGGCGCGCGGGCTGCAAACATACCCATAGCGGATCGGCAGGTCCTGCGCCTTCACGTCCTCCGGCGTCCAGCGTCCGTCTGTCACCGCGTCTGCGGCCAGGGCCACATCAAGCGTGTGCACCAGGCCCAACCCCAGGTCCGTGTCCAGGTACACACGGCCCAGCTCGTCCAGCAGGCAGTGGCGCACCGAGGCCTCACGGCCGGTGTGGCTGACCGCGCGCAAGTCATGGGGCTGCAGACGCCACACCCAGGGCGCGGCCTCCAGCTCCACATACACGCGCTGGGGGCCGTTCTGAAAGAACCACTGCCCCTGGGCGTCATGCTCATAGTTGCGCGCAATGAAAGCAATGAGCTTGTCATGCTGCAGCAGCGACCCTTTGCTGTGCGGAAACCCACCCACCGCCTGTGTCGCGTCGTCGCGCAAATACCAGCGGCCACGCGCGTCCAGGCCCAGCCAGCCATAGCAGTCGGGCACGTTGGGCCATTTGGCCAGTGCCTGTTTGACGATGTCATCCATGGGCGGATTGTGCGCCGTGCTGTCGCGGCGCCCCGCTGTGTTCGACCAGCCACCCTCCCACAGCGTCGGGCATGGCGCGCACATGCCCCGGCGGCAATCCGCGCGGAAAACCCACATGCCCGCCGTGCAATGGCTGCCAGAGCGTGACATGGCGCCCCACCTCGCGCACGCCAGGCAAGCTGCCTGCAGGCACAAAGGGGTCATTGCGCGCGTTCACCACCAACGCCGGGATGCGGATGCGGTGCAGCAGCGGCTTGGCCGACGCGCGCAGCCAGTAGTCCTCGGTGTTGCGAAACCCGTGGACCGGCGCGGTGAACACGTTATCAAACGCGTACAGATCCCGCGCCGCCAACAGCGCCTCCCGGTCAATCAAACCCGGGTGCTGGGCCAGCTTTTGCAGCGCCTTGGGCACCAGGGTGCGCATGAACATGCGGGTGTACACCAGCCGGTTGAATCCGCGCCCAATGGCGTGGCCGCCCGCCGCCAGGTCAATGGGCGAGCACACGGCCGCCACTGCGTCGGCGTTGCGTGCAGCGTCAGTGCCCACTTCGGCCGCCCAGCGCAGCAGGGCGTTGCCGCCCAGTGACACCCCTACCGCCATCAGCGGCCCCTGGTGGCGTGCGCGCAGTCGCTGCAACATCCAGCCGATCTCGGCGTGGTCGCCCGAGTGGTAGGCGCGCGGGGCGCGGTTGATCTCCCCGCTGCAACCGCGAAAGTGCGGCAGCGCGCAGGCCCAGCCGCGTTCGCGGGCCAGGTCGGCAAAGGCTTCGCAGTAGTGACTGCGCGACGAGCCCTCCAGCCCATGAAACACCACCAGCAGCGGCCGGGGAGCGTCAGCCACCACACCGTCTTGCAGAAAGTCCACATCGACAAAATCGCCGTCGGGTGTGTCCCAGCGCTCACGGCGGTACTCGGGACGGGGGCCGAACGCCCGGCGTGCGTAGAGCGCGGGCCAGATCGTTTGCAGCTGGCCACCGGGGAGCCAGCGAGGCGCTATGTATTTCATAGCTGTTAGCGCATATGCTGTAAGCGCATACAGCCAAAAAGACCATCAATATCCATGGACGGCCTAGTGCAACACCGGGCGCTGCGCTATGTCCACCTGGGCATCTGGCGCCACGCCCGGGCTGGCGTGGTGGGCCACCATTCGCCAGCCTTCGGGGGTCTTGTGGTACACGTTGGTGGCCATGACCACGGCCTGGTGCAGGCCGTCGGGCAGCATCACCTCGACCTGCTCGACCACGCTGTGCACGGCACTCGACAGCGCCACGACACGATGCACCTGCGCTGGCCGGGCACGCACCGTGCCGTGGGAAAACATGGCCTCGAACGCCGTGCGGATAGCCACCGCCCCCAACAGGCGCGGCCCACCGGGGTGCACGCAGATGATGTCGTCGTCCTCCGCCCAGCAAGACATCAGCAGGTCGATGTCGCCGCGTTGCAGCGCTTCGTAGAACGCAGATTCGGTTTCATCCGAAGAGCCACCCAGGGTGACTGCTCTTGATCGGGCGCGGGGCATGGTGATTCAGGAAGGAAGTTGATTGGAATGGCGTGACAGCAGCAACGCCAGCCTGCTATTGTGCGGTGGCGGCGCAAAGCCTTGCAGCGCACTGATTGTGTACGCGCTCTGGACATGTGCCCACCGCAGCGCACCCACCATGCAACTTTGCGGCCTTGCGCGCCACGGTTTCTGGCACAGTCGTCCCATTTCTCCATCGGCGGACTCCACCATCATGATGATCCAACGTCTTCTTGCCCTCCTCACCTTGCTCGCCGCCACTCTCGCCCTGGGCGGCTGTGGCTACAACGACTTCCAGCGCCTGGACGAGCAGTCCAAGGCCGCCTGGAGCGAGGTGCTCAACCAGTACCAGCGCCGTGCCGACCTGGTGCCCAACATCGTCGCCACCGTGAAGGGTGAAGCCAACTTTGAACAAGAAACGCTGACCAAGGTGGTCGAGGCCCGCGCCAAGGCCACCGCGATCCAGGTCACGCCCGAGACGCTGAACAACCCCGAGGCTTTCAGCAAGTTCCAACAGGCCCAGGGCGAGTTGTCCAGCGCCCTCTCGCGCCTGATGGTCGTGTCCGAGCGCTACCCCACCTTGCAGGCCAACCAGGGCTTTCGTGACCTGCGGGTCACGCTGGAGGGTACCGAAAACCGCATCACCGTGGCCCGCAACCGCTATATCCAGACCGTGCAGGAGTACAACGTGCTGGCACGCAGCTTCCCCACCAACCTGACGGCCATGGCCTTCAGCTACGCCCCCAAGCCCAGCTTTACGGTGGCCAACGAGGCCCAGATTTCCGTTCCCCCCACGGTGGACTTCTCCGCATCCAAGGCCAAGCCCTGAACGTCCCCACGGGTTGATACGAGCCAAATATGCTGCTAGCGCTTATTAGATATGCCCTGACAGCTATATTATTCATAGCGTTCTTACCCATGCTGGGCTGGGCCCAGTCGCAACCGCTGGCCGTGCCCACCCTCACGGGCCACGTCATCGATCAGACCGGCACGCTCACCGCCACAGACACCCAGGCGCTGGAGGGCCAGCTGGTCGCCCTCGAAAAAGCCCACGGCTCTCAAGTGGTCGTCCTGATGGTGCCCACCACCGCCCCCGAAGACATCGCCGCCTATGCCAACCGTGTCGGCAACCAGTGGAAGATCGGACGCCGCGATGTGGGAGACGGTGTCCTGGTGGTGGTGGCCAAAAACGACCGCAAGATGCGCATCGAGGTTGCCAAGTCTTTAGAAGGCGCCATCCCCGACATCGCTGCAGCACGCATCATTGACAGCGCGATGAAGCCCCGGTTTCAGCAAGGCGACTTTGCCGGGGGCCTCCGTGGTGCGGTCACACAGATCGGCGCGCGCATTGCTGGCGAGGCCCTGCCCGCGCCGCCCCCGACTGCACCAACCGCAGCCAATGGGGGCGCGAGTCACGGTCTGTTCGACTGGACGGACTTTGCCATCTTCCTGTTTTTTGGCGTCATGGTGGCCGGCCCCCTAGCCCGCAGCATCCTGGGTGCCGCGCTGGGCGGACTGGCGGTGGGCGGCGGTGTAGGTGCCCTGGCATTTGTGTTCACCTCCAGCCTGCTGCTGTCGGTGGGCGCGGGCGTCATCGCGCTGCTCTACACCTGGCTTTTTGGCGGCAGCAGCGGCCCCATCAACCTGGGGCATGGCAGGAGAGGCTCTGGGGGCTGGAGCAGCGGCAGTTCGGGCGGTTTCAGCAGCAGCGGTGGCGGCGGCGGCTTCAGCTCAGGCGGCGGTGGCGATTTTGGCGGCGGCGGCGCATCGGGAGACTGGTGATGGGTGTTGAGAACAGCGAACAAGCAGCGCAGACGCTTTGGCGCGCCATATGGCGGCTGGTCCGCCACCGCTGGCATGACGCCTTTGGCCGTTCCGCCATCCCGGCGCCAGCGCTACAACGCCTCGGCGCGCACGTCGCGGCCAGCGAGTTGCAACACACCGGACAGATACGCATCGTGGTGGAAAAAGGGCTTCCCTGGAGCTACCTGCGCCGCCACGCCAAGGCCCGCGAACGCGCGCTGATGTTGTTCAGCAAACACCGCGTGTGGGACACCGCGCACAACAACGGCGTGCTGATCTACCTGCTGATGCCGGAGCATGCGTTCGAAATCGTTGCCGACCGGGGCTTGGCACGGCATGTCCCCCCCGCTGTATGGAAGGAGATGGCGGCGCAGATGTCGGCCCGGTTTCAGCAAGGCCGCTACGAAGACGGACTGGCGCAGGCCGTGGACGCAGTCGGCGCCCTGTTGGCACAGCACTTTCCGCGCACCGCTGATTCCTCATCCGCCAACGAGTTGCCAGACACACCGGTCGTGCGCTGAGCGCCGGTTGGCGGCAGCCATTCCGAACATTTGCGGCGGGACAGAAAGAAATCAGCATGCGCCAAGGGCCTCAAAACATTGGCGGCCCACCTATGGTCCGCTTTCCTGGACGCGGAACACCCCCACATGCAACCACCTTGCAGGCAGTTTCGCGAAAAGCCGACTCGCTGACCACGCGCGGCATGCCCCTTCACGGGCCTGCGAGACAGCGGCCCGCCGCGTCCTCACCGTTCTGAATCCGTATCCGGGTTATCCATCACCGGGGACCCGTCTCAGGCTGCACAGACACCCTCGTCCAATGGACTTGGCCTCATCGCACCTCTATTGTTTCCAATACTGGAACAGTTAGTTCGCGACCCGGTGGTTTTTCTCTGTACCCCATCGGCGTACAGTTCAACCCATCGATGAGCCGAACCCGCAAGGCGACTCACCGAACCCGGTCTGAAGCAGCTTTCTTTGTTTTTGGCTCTTTGCTCCGGTTTTTTTGAGACGCTTTTTTAACTTCAAGGATTTTCATCATGAACAACACCGCACGTTTCCTGTCTATCGCCGCTGTCGCCGCTTTCGCTTCCTTTGGTGCCCAGGCTGACGAAGCCGATGCTTCGCAATTCGCCACCAAG
>NZ_JAPCKI010000032.1:2500-5000 GCF_028680575.1 Acidovorax benzenivorans
CAGGCGACGAAAGACGTGATAGCCTGCGATAAGCTTCGGGGAGCTGGCAAATAAGCTTTGATCCGGAGATTTCTGAATGGGGAAACCCACCTCGCAAGAGGTATCGCATACTGAATACATAGGTATGCGAGGCGAACCGGGTGAACTGAAACATCTCAGTAGCTCGAGGAAAAGACATCAACCGAGATTCCGAAAGTAGTGGCGAGCGAAATCGGAAGAGCCTTCTAGTGATAGCACGACTGTTAGCAAAACGGGATGGAAAGCCCGGCCATAGCAGGTGATAGCCCTGTATGCGAAAACAGACGTGTGGTACTAAGTTAGAGAAAAGTAGGGCGGGACACGAGAAATCCTGTCTGAATATGGGGGGACCATCCTCCAAGGCTAAATACTCGTAATCGACCGATAGTGAACCAGTACCGTGAGGGAAAGGCGAAAAGAACCCCGGGAGGGGAGTGAAATAGATCCTGAAACCGCATGCTTACAAAAAGTAGGAGCCCGCAAGGGTGACTGCGTACCTTTTGTATAATGGGTCAGCGACTTACATTCAGTGGCAAGGTTAACCGAATAGGGAAGCCGTAGAGAAATCGAGTCCGAATAGGGCGAATCAGTCGCTGGGTGTAGACCCGAAACCAAGTGATCTATCCATGGCCAGGATGAAGGTGCCGTAACAGGTACTGGAGGTCCGAACCCACTAGTGTTGCAAAACTAGGGGATGAGCTGTGGATAGGGGTGAAAGGCTAAACAAACTTGGAAATAGCTGGTTCTCTCCGAAAACTATTTAGGTAGTGCCTCAAGTATTACCTGCGGGGGTAGAGCACTGTTTAGGCTAGGGGGTCATGGCGACTTACCAAACCTATGCAAACTCCGAATACCGCAGAGTACAGCTTGGGAGACAGAGCACCGGGTGCTAACGTCCGGACTCAAGAGGGAAACAACCCAGACCGCCAGCTAAGGTCCCTAAAATTGGCTAAGTGGGAAACGAAGTGGGAAGGCTAAAACAGTCAGGATGTTGGCTTAGAAGCAGCCATCATTTAAAGAAAGCGTAATAGCTCACTGATCGAGTCGTCCTGCGCGGAAGATGTAACGGGGCTAAGCCAGTTACCGAAGCTGCGGATTTGCAATTTATTGCAAGTGGTAGGAGAGCGTTCTGTAGGCCTGTGAAGGTGTCTGGTAACGGATGCTGGAGGTATCAGAAGTGCGAATGCTGACATGAGTAGCGTTAAAGGGGGTGAAAAGCCCCCTCGCCGTAAGCGCAAGGTTTTCTACGCAACGTTCATCGGCGTAGAGTGAGTCGGCCCCTAAGGCGAGGCAGAGATGCGTAGCTGATGGGAAACAGGTCAATATTCCTGTACCGATCAATAGTGCGATGTGGGGACGGAGAAGGTTAGCTCAGCCAACTGTTGGATATGTTGGTTCAAGCCTGTAGTCGTGCCTGGTAGGCAAATCCGCCGGGCTTAGATGAGGGGTGATAACGAGTCTGCTTGCAGACGAAGTGAGTGATACCCTGCTTCCAGGAAAAGCCACTAAGCTTCAGCTATTGACGACCGTACCGCAAACCGACACTGGTGCGCGAGATGAGTATTCTAAGGCGCTTGAGAGAACTCAGGAGAAGGAACTCGGCAAATTGATACCGTAACTTCGGGAGAAGGTATGCCCCAAGTAGGTGAACTCGTACAGAGGGAGCCCAACGGGGTTGCAAAAAATCGGTGGCTGCGACTGTTTAATAAAAACACAGCACTCTGCAAACACGAAAGTGGACGTATAGGGTGTGACGCCTGCCCGGTGCTGGAAGATTAAATGATGGGGTGCAAGCTCTTGATTGAAGTCCCAGTAAACGGCGGCCGTAACTATAACGGTCCTAAGGTAGCGAAATTCCTTGTCGGGTAAGTTCCGACCTGCACGAATGGCGTAACGATGGCCACACTGTCTCCTCCTGAGACTCAGCGAAGTTGAAATGTTTGTGATGATGCAATCTCCCCGCGGAAAGACGGAAAGACCCCATGAACCTTTACTGTAGCTTTGTATTGGACTTTGAACAGATCTGTGTAGGATAGGTGGGAGGCTTTGAAGTGATGTCGCTAGATGTCATGGAGCCAACGTTGAAATACCACCCTGGTGTGTTTGAGGTTCTAACCTAGGTCCATTATCTGGATCGGGGACAGTGCATGGTAGGCAGTTTGACTGGGGCGGTCTCCTCCCAAAGCGTAACGGAGGAGTTCGAAGGTACGCTAGTTACGGTCGGACATCGTGACGATAGTGCAATGGCATAAGCGTGCTTAACTGCGAGACTGACAAGTCGAGCAGATGCGAAAGCAGGACATAGTGATCCGGTGGTTCTGTATGGAAGGGCCATCGCTCAACGGATAAAAGGTACTCTGGGGATAACAGGCTGATACCGCCCAAGAGTTCATATCGACGGCGGTGTTTGGCACCTCGATGTCGGCTCATCTCATCCTGGGGCTGTAGCCGGTCCCAAGGGTATGGCTGTTCGCCATTTAAA
>NZ_JAPCKI010000032.1:10000-11308 GCF_028680575.1 Acidovorax benzenivorans
CGGCCGTAACTATAACGGTCCTAAGGTAGCGAAATTCCTTGTCGGGTAAGTTCCGACCTGCACGAATGGCGTAACGATGGCCACACTGTCTCCTCCTGAGACTCAGCGAAGTTGAAATGTTTGTGATGATGCAATCTCCCCGCGGAAAGACGGAAAGACCCCATGAACCTTTACTGTAGCTTTGTATTGGACTTTGAACAGATCTGTGTAGGATAGGTGGGAGGCTTTGAAGTGATGTCGCTAGATGTCATGGAGCCAACGTTGAAATACCACCCTGGTGTGTTTGAGGTTCTAACCTAGGTCCATTATCTGGATCGGGGACAGTGCATGGTAGGCAGTTTGACTGGGGCGGTCTCCTCCCAAAGCGTAACGGAGGAGTTCGAAGGTACGCTAGTTACGGTCGGACATCGTGACGATAGTGCAATGGCATAAGCGTGCTTAACTGCGAGACTGACAAGTCGAGCAGATGCGAAAGCAGGACATAGTGATCCGGTGGTTCTGTATGGAAGGGCCATCGCTCAACGGATAAAAGGTACTCTGGGGATAACAGGCTGATACCGCCCAAGAGTTCATATCGACGGCGGTGTTTGGCACCTCGATGTCGGCTCATCTCATCCTGGGGCTGTAGCCGGTCCCAAGGGTATGGCTGTTCGCCATTTAAAGAGGTACGTGAGCTGGGTTTAAAACGTCGTGAGACAGTTTGGTCCCTATCTTCCGTGGGCGCTGCAGATTTGAGGAAGCCTGCTCCTAGTACGAGAGGACCGGAGTGGACACACCTCTGGTGTATCGGTTGTCACGCCAGTGGCATTGCCGAGTAGCTAAGTGTGGAAGAGATAACCGCTGAAAGCATCTAAGCGGGAAACTCGTTTCAAGATGAGATCTGCCGGGGCCTTGAGCCCCCTAAAGAGTCGTTCAAGACCAGGACGTTGATAGGTCAGGTGTGGAAGCGCAGTAATGCGTTAAGCTAACTGATACTAATTGCTCGTGCGGCTTGACCCTATAACTTTGATAGCCAACACGCACTCTGCGTGAAGCTCAAAGTCTGTTATGCCAAGTTAGACGCAGTCAAAAGACACAAAATCTGATTCCAGACTCTATGAATTCGCCAGGCAGTTCCCAGGAACTGCCCAGCACCAAGTTATGCCTGATGACCATAGCAAGTTGGTCCCACTCCTTCCCATCCCGAACAGGACAGTGAAACGACTTTGCGCCGATGATAGTGCGGGTTCCCGTGTGAAAGTAGGTCATCGTCAGGCTCTTACAGCCCAGAAAACCCCAGTCAGATATGACTGGGGTTTTTTGCTTTGG
>NZ_JAPCKI010000033.1 GCF_028680575.1 Acidovorax benzenivorans
GACTTCGCCCGCTGGTGCAAGGACAACCAATTGGTGCCAAGCATGAGCCGACGTGGAAACTGTTGGGACAACGCGGTAGCAGAGTCCTTCTTCAGCAGCTTGAAGAAGGAGAGAATCAAACGCCATACCGCACGCACTCAAGGCCGGGTTTGCACAGAACAAGATTGATGCACTGCGAGAACACACGATCGGTGATCTTTTCACAGAAGAAGAACGGCTATTGCTCGAGTTGACCGACCGAATGACACGCGATGTGAAGGTGCCTGAAGAGCTGATGGCCCGTGTGAGTGCCAGCCGGGAACCCGGCGAAGTGGTGGAGTTGGTGGCCACTGTAGCCGCCTACAACATGGTGTCGCGCTTTCTTGTGGCGCTGAATATTTCGCACTGATCGAGACCTGGTGGGCAGCCGAATCCAGGGCTGCCCTCAATCGCCCGCCTTCGCACTTCTCTGCAACTCCTACAACAATCATCATGGCCACTTCCGTATCGAGCGCCTCGTCCCCTGCAAGGACTTACCTAGAGAACCCCTCCATCACGCGCCTGCGTTTGCCACCACTGTCTTGTGATAGCCACGTTCATGTATTTGGTCCGGTTGCTCAGTTTCCTTACGCCGAGAACCGTCCAGCCACACCCATGGAGGCCCCGAAAGAAACCCTGTTTTCTTTGCACCGGCGCATGGGCATACAGCGTTGCGTCATCGTTCAATCCGTCATGCACGGTACGGACAACCGCGTGGTTGAGGACGCTATCGCGGCAGGTGAAGGCCGCTACTTGGGGGTGGCGTTGGTGAAAGCGGATGTCCCTGATGCCGAACTGCAGCGCTTAAGCGAGGCAGGCTTTCGGGGCGTGCGCTTCAATTTCATGCGGCATATCGAGAATGGCACGACGGTCGATGAGGTCATGAAGCTGACGCCGCGCCTTGCTGCTGTGGGCATGCACCTTCAAATTCACTTCGAAGGCAGATTGGTGCACGAGTTGGCCGCGCCGCTGCAGTTGAGTGCTGTGCCAGTGGTAATCGATCACATGGGCCGAGTGGACGCTACACAAGGTCCCGAGCACAGTGATTTTCAAGCACTGATGCGACTCCTGGAGAATCCTCGCTTTTATGTGAAGGTGAGCGGTATTGATCGTATCGACGCCAAGTCGTCGCCTGCAGAGAAATACCGGCATGGTGTTGCCCTCGCGGGCGCGCTGGTGGACCGCTTTCCAGAACGCTGCGTTTGGGGCACGGACTGGCCACATCCTAACCACACCCACATTCCGGACGACGGCGTGTTGATTGATGCATTGGAACAAATTGCTCCTTCCGAGAAGACGCTAGAACAGCTACTTGTGAAAAACCCTCAACAGCTATACCGATTCGAAGTTAATTCGAAATACGGACAAGTGCGATGAGTGTCTAAGTGGAAAGGGGTCGAGTGGTGGCTGATGCTTCGTAGAACGGAGAAGTCCCGTGGGCATTCGGCGCCTGCGGTAGGTAAATTGGGTAGCAACGCTCGTCGAGCCTGTTCCGAATGAAGTGCGTGACACAGTATTTCCGCTTCAGGCTGATAGCAGCCGCCCGACATCTTGCGCACTACTCACGCTATAGGGCGCATTCCAGACACTGCGAAGCGCAAACTCTGATCGCATCGTGCAGAGGCACGGGCCCTGACATTTGTAAGTGCCTTTGGCAGTCTTTGGTTTGAACGCCTGGCATGCAAAGACGGGTCACTTCGAGAAGAAAACAGCAGCCCCCCGAGTTTCATCCGCGCTGGTCAGCACCACAGTCAATCCATTCTTGGCAGCATTGAGCGAGCCAATCCCAGTGAAGGTGGTTTTAGTTCCGTCGGGGCAGCTCTCGGTGACCTGCACGCCGTAGGCGGCAGTGCTGGAGATAGCATTTACTGCTCCCGCGTAAGCGCACCCTGTGGTTGACGTACCACTCGTGCTGCCCGTCGATGTGATATTCCACTGTGTGGTCTGGGCATTGCCCCCGGATGTTGCACGCCACGTGCCTGCCACCTCGGCTTGAACCGCTGCGGTGCCCAGCGTATCGCTCTGCGACAGGCTAGGGGCGGTTGTATTCACACCTGTGAACGCGATGCTCTTGGGGCTTGTCGTCAAGGTTGCGCTGACCTGGCCTGTAACGGTCTGTCCTGTGGCATTGCTCTGGTTCAATGAATAGGACTTGCCATTGGCACTGCTGTCGCTGCGCACTACCAGCTTGACCAGCCGGGTGGCGTCCTGGCTCAGCAGCCAGGCATTGGCGTTGCCTGAGGCATCGGGCAGCACCAGGGCGGTTACGGCTAGCGTTACGCCGGATGCAGTGACCCATCGACCCTTGAGTTGGGTCGGGTCAATCGCCGGGCCAGCCTCACTACCCCCTCCGCCTCCGCCACAGGCAGCGAGCAAGCTGGTCAGGGCTAAGGTGCGTGCGATTGCAGGCAGTCTAAGGGTGTGTTTGGTCACAGGCTTTGACAGCTGTTGTTGCTGTTCCATGGTTGCTGATAGTTCGCGTTTCACGATTTCAGAATGGGTGAGGTCTTGGGTATAGGTGTCATTCAGAACCAGAACCCATGCGGCATATCCGGCGCCTGCCCCATGATCGACAGCGCCATGTGACCCGGCGCACCAGGGTCCGTGATGATCCCGTCCACCTTCCCGTCTGTATCAAACTGCCCTCCGTCCTCAATGTGGAAGTCCAGCCGCACTCGCCCCCCTTCCATAACCATCTTGCCCCCGTAGGGCTCGCTGGCGATGTTCACCCATTGGCCGCTGGCATTCTCTTTCCAGTATCCATTCACTCCCAGCGCCGGGTCCACGTACAGGCTGAAGTTCTCTCCTGTCTTGCCTTGCCCCAGCTCTACCGTGAAGCTCACCAACCCGATGGGCATTTGCATGCCCGCAGGCAGGTCGGTCGGCGCGTCCTTTTGCGTCAGGCTGGTGATGCGCGCGTTGTCGTTGCCGCTACCTACTTTGCCGTCCTGGCTGCTGGCCACCAGGGTGGTGAAGGTGGGTGGTGAGCTACCGGGGTTGCTCTCTCCTGTGGGACTGAGCACGAACCCGATGGAGCCCACTGAAGGCTGTTCGCTGTCCTTGATTCCGTCTCCGTTGCCATCTCCAAAGATGGTGGTGCCACCGGGGCCAGGGATGCCTGGGGTCTGGTCTTCCACGGCGTTGGGAATACCGTCGTTGTCGGGCACTCCGGGCGTCGGCGGGGTCACGGGAGGGGTTACCGGCGGTTCTGGGTCGGGAGTGACTGGCAATGTACCCAGCAGCAGTTCTCCGGCCGTCGTATCACTCGCAACATTGCCAGCGAGATCGGTAACTGTAGCCACCACCTCGTAGCGCTGGTTCAGCGCCAGCGTCAGCGTGCCACTGGTCGGCACCGCTGCAGCTAAATCCAGGCTCCAAGCACCACCAACCGGTATGACGTCGTAGGTGGCGCCACCTACCAAGACGGTCATCGTCTCGCCTGCCGACAAGGCAGCCGTGCCCGTCAACACCGGCGTCAAGCTTTGGCTCGACAAGGAAGCGACGGTCGGTACGGTAGCTGCGGTGTCGTAAACATAGGCTTGGCTGAGCACTGCGCCATCGTTGCCAGCTAAATCGGTGACCTTGACCAGCAGTGTGTCGCTGACGCTCAGCGTCTGGCCCCCCAGCGACCAGGCGTTATTGCCGACAGTCGATGTGGCTGCAGCCCAGGTGGCGCCGTTATTGAGTGAGACCAGCACCTGCTCCCCAGAGGCCAGATTGGCCGACAATGTTCCGCTGACTGTCTGCGCTGCCGTCTTGGTAATGAAATCAGTGAATGAGACGCCGGTGTCAGCCGACAAGACCACCGAGGCTACGCTCGTAGTCGGGGCGGTAGTGTCGAGCACGTAGGCCGCGTTGGTTGTGGCACCGTCATTGCCTGCCACATCGGTGACGCGCAATCGCAGCGTGTTGCTGCCGGCCAAAGTGACACCGTTCCATGCCAGCGTGGTGCCAGACACTTTGCTGGAAATGTCAGTCCAGGTGGCGCCGTTGTCGAGCGATCCGTACACCACGTCGCCAGCGGCTGGCGCGCCGCTCAACGTGGCGCTGATGGTCTGCGCCGCCGTGTGAGTGATCAGATCCCCGGCCACGCCGGTGTCGGCCGAGAGCGCGATGCCGTTGAAGCTGATGGTCGGCGCCGTGGTGTCGAGCATATAGGCTTGCCCGTAAGCGGTGCCGTTGTTACCGGCGTCGTCCACCACTCTCACCTGAAGCGTATTGCTGCCAGCCAGAGTCTGACCGGCAAGCGACCAAGTGTTAGCGCCAGCAGAGGCAGCGGCCAGCACCCAGGTGCCTCCGTTATCGAGCGAAACATAGACCTTCTCGCCACCGGCCAGATTGGATACCAGCGTGCCGATGAGGGTTTGCGCGGCTGTCTTGGTGATGAAGTCAGTAGCGGACGTACCAGTGTCGGCCGAGAAGGTGGCGCTGGCGATGGTGTTGGTCGGCGCAGTGGTGTCGATGACGATGTCTTTGTTGGCACCCAGCGAACCAGCTGTTCCCGGCGTAGCCAAAGTCAGTGCGGCGGCCTGATGAGAACCGCCTGCATCAACAATGGTGGCGCCATTGAGTGCCAGCGCGCCGGTCGAGCTGTAGTCGAGGTCGGCACTGTTCTGGCCGGCGCCGACCGTATAAAGGAAGGTCAGTGTGCTACTCCCAGAGCCACCTGAATAGGTGGCGCTGCCACCGCCATCCAGCGCCAGGGTCGGAATACCGCCGGTGGTATCAACATCCACTGCTGTGGAGAAGTCGGCAGTGATTGTGACCGTCGAACCGACTGCGTATGCGCCGTCGGCCGTGCTGGCGCTCACGTTGGTGATACTGGGGTTGGAGCCGTCGACATTGATGGCCGCGGTGCTTGCAACGCTGTTGAGGGTGGCCACGGCATCGTTGCCGGCGGCGTCCCGCAGTGTGCCGCCATTGACCGACAGTGCGCCAACGGTGATGCCGTTGGCGTCGATGTCGCCGCTTGGGACGGTGTAGCGGAACAGCAGCGCGCTTGAGCCCGAGCCAGACACATAGTCGGCGTAGCGGGTGGTGGCCCCAACCACGAGAGCGATACGCGGGGAGCCGCCAGTGGTGTCTACAACAACTGCCTCGGAGAAATTCGCTGTGAAGTCCAGTGCTGCCCCGCGATAGTAGGTACCGTCGGCAGGCACTGCGACCGATGTTACGGCAGGGGCGGTGGTGTCGAGTGTGAAGGTCAGCGCAGCCGAGGCGCTCGAGGCGTTCCCAGCAGTATCGGTAGAAACGGCAGTGATGGTATGGCCACCCTCCGCCAATGCGCCAGTGGTCAAAGTCCAACCACCAGCGCCAGCAGTCACGGTGCCGAGCAGGGTGGCACCGTCAAAAACCGTGACGGTGCTCCCGTTTTCTGCGCTACCGGTCAAGGTCGGCGTGGTGTCGCTGGTGATGCCGTCGCTGTTCGACAAGCCGCTGTCGCTAGCACTGTTCAGCACCGGGGTGCCTGGCGCGGCTGGGGCGTTGGTGTCGAGCGCATAGGCCTGGCTGCGCACGGTGCCATCGTTGCCGGCAGAGTCGGTCACTCGCAGCTGTAATGTGTCGTTGCCGGACAGCGTGACGCCGTTCCAGGACAGCGCGGTGCCGGACACCTTGCTGGTGATATCTGTCCATGTGGCTCCATTGTCGACCGAGCCATACAGGATATCGCTGCCACTCAGGACTCCGCTAAGCGTTGCGGAGATGGTTTGGGCCGCAGTCTTGGTGATGAAGTCGGTGGCACTGGCACCCGTGTCGGCCGACAGCGATAGATTGCTGAAGGTGGTGGTCGGAGCGACGGTGTCGTAGGTATAGGCTTGCGAAAGCACGGTGCTATCGTTGCCTGCGGCGTCGCTGACTTTGACCTTGAGCGTGTTGTTGCCCAACAGCGTAAGGCCAGCCAGCGACCAGGTGTTCTGGCCGACGGTAGCAGTAGCTGCGGCCCAATTTCCGCCGTTGTCTAGTGAAACCTGCACGGTTTCTCCGGCATCCAGGTTGGCCGACAGCGTACCGCTAATGGTCTGTGACGCTGCGTTGGTGATGAAATCAGTGGAAGAGGTGCCGCTGTCGTTGGACAATGCCACGCTGGCAATAGTGGTCGTGGGCGGGTCGCCATCTATGACAATGTTCCTATTCGCGCCCAACGAGTTGGCAGCGCCAGGCGATGGCAGCGTCAGCGTGGCATTGTTGCCGGCCGCATCGCGAAGGGTGCTGCCATTGAGCGCTAACGCGCTCGTGCTCAGATAGTCCAAGTCGGCAGCCGTGTCACCGGTCTGCACGGTGTAGTTGAAAGTCAGGGTACTAGTGCCAGAGCCCGAGACGTAGTTGATCGTTCGGTCCGTGGTGCCAGTCTCCAATGTGAGTTGGGGTGTGCCGCCAGCCACGGTGACCGCTTCGCCGAAGTTGACCTGGATGCCGATGACATCACCCACCTTGTACGTACCGTTGGCAGTGGCTGAATCGACGCTGGTGACTGTTGGTGCAATCCCATCGATGACAATGGCTTTGTTATTGCCCAAGGAGTTAGCAGCGCCAGGTGATACCAACGTCAGCACTGCGGTATTGCCCGCTGCGTCTTTGATCGTTCCGCCGTTCAGGGCCAGCGCCGAGGTGCCTTGGTAGTCCAGATCCGTGCTGGTATCGCCCGTCTGCACGGTATAAGTGAATGTCAATGCACTGGTGCCGTTGCCGCTGGCATAGTTGATCGTTCGGTCCGTGGTGCCAGTCTCCAACGTGAGTTGGGGTGTGCCGCCAGCCACGGTGACCGCTTCACTGAAATTGACTTGTACGCTGACGGTGTCGCCCACCTTGTAGGTACCGTTCGCGGTGCTGCTATTGACGCTGGAGACTGCTGGAGCCACGCCGTCGATGACGATGGCTGCGTTGAGGCCCAGGGAGCCCACCGCACCGGGGGTTGGCAGTGCGAGGTTGGCACTGGTTCCTCCACCGGAGTTGATCATTCCGCCGTTCAGGGCCAGCGCCGTGGTGCTTTGGTAGTCCAGGTCCGCGCTGGTGTCACCCGCCTGCACGGTGTAGGTGAATGTCAACGTGCTGGTGCCGGTGCCGCTGGCGTAGCTGACTACTCGGTCGGTGGTGCCGGTTTCCAGGGTCAACTGCGGGGTGCCGGTTACCGTGACCGCTTCGCTGAAGTTGACTTGTACGCTTACGGTGTCGCCTACCTTGTAGGTGCCGTTTGAGGTGGGGCTACTGACGCTTGTGATCGAGGCTTGCGGGGGTTGGATGTTGGCAAGGACAAAATCGTCCAGCGATATGTATTTGATCAAGTTGCCATTGCTCGAGGCTGTCATGACAATCTTGGTAACCCCGACCATGCCAGAAAAGTTCAACGTATTTACGGAACCACCTGCGCCAGAAACAGTTTTGAAGTTGGTTGCAACCAGGTTGTTTGCCGCGTCGTATCCCATGAAGACCAAGTTCTGGTCTACAGCTTGCCGGATGAGCCCCACCGACGTTGCATCGAACTGCTGGCCCCCTTGGAAAGAAAAGACAACAGATGTCTCCGTCCCGCCATCATCGAAATCTACAGTGACGTAGCCACCGGGATCACTGGAAACATCCTCTTTCGTGCCATTTATTTCGAACAGGTAGGATGCATTGTTGTTGGCTTTGTAAACGACATCGCTTGCGGCCCCCAACATGTAATTACCAGAATTGCTGAAATTAGCGGGAGTATCGAAATTAAGCGTGGCGCTCGCAATGTTCAGCACGCTCGCATAAAGATTCGCCAGAGCCGGGCTTGCGACGACCGACTGTGTCTCAATACTCCCTTGTTGAACCTCCAGGTCCCAGTCACCCTGCAGTTGGGCACTTCCCGTCAGATTGTTGGAAGCCGCAACATCGGCACCTGTGGCGATAGCCAGCTGACTGACGAATGTCCGCCCCGCGCCTGCACCGACATCGCATCCATACAGCATGATGTCCGCACCGTTGCTCAGGCTCTGGCCTATGGCCTGCAGCTGAGTGGTATGGGTGGAGAGATTGCCTTGGTCAAGAAACAGCGTCCCCAGGTTGACGGAGGCTTCCTTGCCGTGCGAGATGATGTGCAGGGCATCAATGTTGCTACGCCCAGCCAGTATGTCGGCCATCTGCTGGAGGCCGTCCTTGCCAGCGTCGAGCACATGCACGTCCTTGCCGGCGCCAATGCCTTGCAACAGTGCGTCGATGTCGCTGACATTGCCTTCAATGAAAACAATTTCTGTGCGCGCTGGCATGGCTGCATTCACGACGTTCGCACCCAGTAGCGGGTCGCTCACGATCTGCAGATGCGTCAAATCCGGTGCCGCCACAACGGAAGGCTGGACACGACTGCCCGCGCCGGACTGTATGGAAAAGTCAATCGATGGGTTGGCAGAAACGGTGTTCATACGGTGGCTTCTTTCGTGTCAGGCTTGGGGGCAATGACGTTGGCGGCGCTCCCACTGGGGTCGCTCCAGAAAGTCATCTTGGAAAACTTTTCAAACAGGTCAGGCGGGATGATGGTGCGCCGCTCGGTAAATTCGACCTTGGGTCGCACCCGGTGCAGACCTGGCAAGCCCAGTTGTAGATCGAAATCTGGAGCGTCGTAGGCCAGTTGTTCGAAGTCGTGCGCAAATCTGGGCTCACCAATGAAGTCGTACAGCAGGCCGATGACTTTTTCTGGTGCCTGGGTCAGAAGGTCGTAATCAATGACCAGAATCGATTTGGCATGTTCGCCATAAAACGCCTCGCGCAAGGCTGCCCAGGCAAAACCCACCAATTGGTCGTGTTGTGCCAGGCCTTCCAAACGCTGGTACACGGTGCTGCGCCCCATGTTGTTACCGAAGAGCTTGGTGTTTTCGTAGGGGTTGCTACGGTATTGCCGCTCAATGCTGTCCATCACCCAGGCCACATTGCGCGCGCAGGCAACGACTTTGGCGTCGGGGAACAAATCTAATAGCGTTGGCAGCTTGGCACACCACATGCGATTGGTGTCAAAAATGACGCTCTTGTCGCTGTCTTTCCGGTAGTAGGAGTCAAACAAGCCGGTCAGCAAGTCTTTCCTCTGTGCGTTGTCAACCAGCGTGGCAAATTCGCTACCCGCGCTCACTTGCGAGAGGATTGAATTAACGAACGAACCTACCGGGCTGGACATACCGGCCTGGAAACGCGGGTTCTGGCGCAAAATCGCCGCCAGCAAAGTGGAGCCAGAACGCGGCAAGCCCGAGATGAAGTGGTACCGAGGGGACGTCAACAGTGACATAAGAGAAGAAAAAAGTCGGGCGAACTGGGGAACCTAGGCCAGCAGTAGTTGCTGCACGGCAACTCGTATTTCGGTCTGGCTGGTGTCGATGCGCAGTGCGGGAGTTGTCGGGCACTCGTAGCCCGCTTGTACGCCGGTCATCTGTGTCAGCTGATTGGCCCGCGCCCGTGCGTACAGGCCTTTGGGGTCGCGTTTTTCGCAGACTTCCAGAGGGGTGTTTATGTGGATTTCTTTGCAGCGCCCCACTCCTATGACAGCGTACGCTGCCTCACGTGCCTGGGTCGCAGGGGAGACCATGGCAACGATCGCATGTATGGCGTTGGCATTTAGCAATTGGGCCAGGCGTGCGGCACGGCGCGCGTTCTCTGCACGGCTCGCTTCGTCAAACGCGAGGTCATTGCACAGACCCGTGCGCAGTTCATCGCCATCAATCACGCAGGCGGGTTCACCACAATCCCGCAAGGCTGCAGCCAAGGCCTGTGCCAAGGTGGTTTTTCCAGCGCCCGGCAGGCCTGTGAGCCACCAAGTGGTGGCCATCTGTTGCTTCATGAAGGTGTGTCGCCTTTGAACTGGTCCCCCTGCAACGCGAGCAGGATTCGCGTGGAGACCCTAACGGCAGGCAAAAGAGAATTAACATTTCGGAAATTGTGGTTTTACCGAATGTCTTCACCCTTGTCACTCTTTGTTTTTCAGCGCGGCGTACCTCCAGCGATACATGCTGGCTGGGAAATGTATAGCGACGTCAAAAAAACGACAGGCAGGCTCGCAAAATCAAAGTACAGCACGCCAAGTGCGTGGGGCAGAACTTGGCCAAAGACCGCCCTGGCCCAGATCTACTTCGGCGCGGACAGTCCTGCACGTTCTTCTCGACCACACCCTTCTCCCAGCCGGAGGCGACGTTGCAGAAGTCGGGGTCGAACAGGTAGTGGCTGCACATGGCTGCGAAGCGCGCGTTGACCGTGCGCTGCTTGCCGCGCTGCA
>NZ_JAPCKI010000034.1 GCF_028680575.1 Acidovorax benzenivorans
ATCTGGTCAATGCCCTGGAGCATGAGAAGAGCCAGGGCCGTGCCGGACGCATCGCCATGAGCCTGGTGCGCATGGATCTGGTCGTGCTCGACGAGTTGGGCTACCTGCCCTTCAGCCAGGCCGGTGGCGCCTTGTTGTTCCACCTGCTGTCCAAGCTTTACGAGCACACCAGCGTGATGATCACCACCAACCTGACGTTCGCGGAGTGGTCCACGGTGTTCGGCGACGCCAAGATGACAACCGCGTTGCTGGATCGCTTGACCCATCACTGCCACATCATCGAGACCGGCAACGAGTCCTACCGCTTCCGCCACAGCACGCACGAAGCCAAGGGGCGCATCAAGACCCGTGAGCAGACCAGGAAGGCAGCAGCCGCCCACGTTAGCGAGACCGCGGAGGAAAGGGCCTCGCCTGATGGCTCGGCCATACCGACCACGAGTTCAAAAAAAGGAGGACCTACCGAAGCATCCACCTTATAGTTATCCACAGCTGGCTTCTAATGGAACCAGCTTCAGCCCCTGGTCAATGTTCGACTGGCACTGCTGATCACGATTGCACTGGCGCTAACACATCAGGGCGATGTCCCTCACGGATGCCGGGCTCGGGGCCGCTTCAGGCGGATCTGAGTCATCCGCGGTCCAGTGCGTGAGCGGCAGCAACCGCAAACATCCGTCGTTTCACGTCAACGGCCTGGAACGGTCGCCTCACTCTCGGAATCTGCTGCTCGATCGCGCGGTTCGCTGCGAGCCGAGCACTGCGTTTCACGCGAGACGATCTACCACGACATCTGCGCCATACGTGTAGGTGAACTGTGCAAAGAAATCATAGCCACATTGCGCCATACCCCTAACAATCGAGTATCGAGTATCGAGTATCGAGTATCGAGTATCGAGTATCGAATAGCAAGTGCCAGGATCGCAGAGGCCGGACTCCAGGCAAGCAGAGCATCCATGTGCGCACACCCTAGATTGACAGCCGCCAGTCCTCTGTAAACCGGGAAGGAAACTTGACCAAAGTTGAAGGCAATGTAGGTGCAGCGGGTACCTCGATGGCACCAGGGCAAACGGCGCTGCTCCAGTACCAGCCTGTGCTATGGGAAGGCGCGTGCTCACAGGTTGTGCAGTGCGACCTATCCACTCGGCCGTGATGTCGGAAATCAATACCGAGCTCTCACCGATCGGCATCGCGAGCGCCGACATCGTCATGAGCGAAGGCAGCCCCGGCGAAGGCACAGTCACCTGCGAAGCCAATCTCGAAGACATCGTCCGATCCATAAGGCAACCGCCAGGGCTGGGCACGCTGGGTTCGCCGCCGGGGCTGGAGGGCAACGATGGCAAACGGGCAACGCATGGTGCGCTGCCTCCTTTTCACTGACCGGAGAAAACCATGGGCATTACATTGAATTTCATCAACAAGTCGAATGACGCGAACAACTTGGAGATCGTGATTTTTCAGAAGAACGTCGCGACCAACTTCGACGAGCTCGCGGTGGCTTGGCAGGTCATCCGCGACTGCGGCCCAGGCGACAACCATCCGTTCACCTTCCCCATGAGCATGCAGGTCGGTGCCAGTGACAGCTATGGCAACTACACCCCGCAGCTGGACGGGCAGCATGGCCAGCTGTTTCAGACGGAACCGACGACCACGGGATACCGCCTGGTGCCCGCTGATGCCTGCGCCAGCTCCAAGGAGGTGCAGGTGCTCAATGCGCTGCCCAAGGGTGCTATCAACGCCAGCTGCTACAAGGATGGGAAGCTCCTGGCCACCAAGACCTCGATCGCTCCCCAGCAAAAGGCGGTGTTCGAGTTCAAGCCAACCATCTGGATCGGCGCGGCCTCGCAGATCGTGCAGGGCCAGGTCATGGACTCGGCGATCATCTCCAACATCAACACCGAGCTGTCCCTGCTGGGTATCGCCAGCGCCGACATCGTCATGACTGGCGGCGGCCCTGGCGCCAATGCGACGCCTTTCGCATTCCACCTCGAAAACATCGTGATGTGCTGACGCCGCTGCAACGGCATGCGGCCACCGGGTCACATGCCGTTGATGCAAGCAACCGATGTGAGAAAGTTCTCTTGTGCAGCGCATAGTGCAGGCGCATTCGACTGCGCAATAAGAGACAGACCACCCTAGATGCGGCATTCCTTGCCCATCGTCCAGCGCGATTGGGCTAAAGCCAAATGGGCAGTTGCACTGCCTAGCCTCCACGTCGCCCTCTGCAGGTCAGCGAGTTCCTTCGTGGGTATCGCCTCAGATGGTTCCACAGCCCTCTAGAACAGCACCTTCTGCGCACTCGTCAATGCCACAAAGCTGTCCCCCAATGGTTGAAGAATCGCATCTGCAATGGGCTGGAGTTGCTTGACGAGATAGTGCTCATAGTCAATGCGCGAATGCCGGGCCTCCAGGGGTTCGGGACCGCTTTGCGTCATCACGTACTCGATCCAGCCGCCACGCTGGTACTGCTGGGGACGGTTCAGCTTCGTGTTGTGAGCGTCAGCAATGCGCGCCGCGCGCACCTGGGGCGGCACATTGACCTCGTAGGCATCAAGCCGGTGGCGCAGGCGTTTTCGGTAGACAAGCAGCGCATCCATCTGGCCATCCAACATCGACCGCGCATAGTCGGCCACGAACGCCCGATAGGACTCACCGTGGAAGATGCGTGACAGCAAGCCCTCCTGGAACTGGCGTGCCAACAGGGTCCAGTCGCTGCGGGCCATCTCCAGCCCGCGATAGACCATCTCCTCCCGCCCCTCTTCATCTATGCTCAGGCCGGCGTAGCGCTTCTTGCTGCCGACATCCGATCCCCGGATGGTGGGCATGAAGAACTTGGCGTAGTGGGTGTCGAACTCGATTTCGAGGAAGTTCTCCAGCTGCTGCTCTTCATGCAGCTTGCGGGTCCACCACGCGTTAATTTCCTGCACCAAGCCCGCCGCAATGGCGTG
Source organism: Acidovorax benzenivorans (assembly GCF_028680575.1). Classification (GTDB taxonomy): domain Bacteria; phylum Pseudomonadota; class Gammaproteobacteria; order Burkholderiales; family Burkholderiaceae_C; genus Acidovorax; species Acidovorax benzenivorans. The sequence goes on from NZ_JAPCKI010000034.1 coordinate 2,943, forward strand.
CGCCTCCGTATTGGGATAGGTACGTTTTAGCCAGATGAAGATGGAGTCCGTATCTCCGTAGATGACCTGGTATCCGCGCTCCTCCACAAATGCGCGGGTGAGCTTCATCACCTCGTGGCCGCGCAGGGTCACGGCGGACACCAGCTTCGGATTGAAGAAGCGGCACTCGGACGCACCCAGCACCCCGGCAAAGGAGTTCATGAGCAGCTTCAGGGCCTGCGACAGCGGCTGGTTCCGCAAGCGCTTGGCCTCGTCCCGGGCATTCGAGAGTGTGGTCACGATGTCCGGCAGACAGTGTTTGTCGCGCGAGAACAGCGTGCCTTGCGGCCCCTGCACCAACCCGGTCTGTGCGTCGGCGCTCTCTCCCTCGGCCAAGCCCACCGGGTCCACCAGGAAGGTCCGGATGATGGAGGGGTACAGACTTTTGTAGTCCAGGACCACCACCGAGTCGTAGAAGCCCGGCGTGGAGTCCATCACATAGCCGCCAGGAAACGCCTTGGCCGCGATGTCACCCACGTTGGGTGCCACGTAGCCCAGACGGTGCATGCGCGGCAGATAGTGGTGGCTGAACGCGGCGATGGACCCACCAAAGTGATCTATCTGCAAGCCTGTGGTCTGGGCTCGCTCCAGCACGAACGGCAGCAGTTCAAGTTTTTCAAAGATGCGAAGGACGAGCGCGCAGTCGCGGATGTTGTAGCTGGCCAGCGCAGGCTTATCTTCCTGGTAGCGCCGCTCGATCTCGGCCATCTTGTCGTAGGCGTCGCCGATCTCCTTGCCCTCGCCGAGCAGCTTCTGAGAGACCGCTTCGAGGCTGAACGACGGGAAGCTCCACATGCCCGCCCGCAATGCTTCGATGCCATCGACAACCACACGTCCGGGCATGGGGGCGAACAGGTAGCCTTGCCGGCCCGGGTGGGGCCGCCATGCGATGGGGCGGCGCTCGCGTCCGAGCAGCAGTTGCACGGAGCTCGCATCGGCCGTCTTCTGCAGCACTCGCAGATCGAACTGGATCACGCTCCACCCGACGATGACATCCGGGTCATGGTCTGCAAACCAGGCATTGAGTTGCTCGATCATCTCCCGGCGGGTCGGACAGTAAACAAGCCTGAACTCTATTGGTGGTGCAGCCGGTACCGGCACCGAAGCTGGAGCGTCCCCCAGCATGAACACCACCCGGTCGCCCGCACCATCCAAGGCGATCGAGTACAGCTCCTCGGTCGCGCTCGTCTCGATATCCAGCGACACCACCTTCAACACCGGGCGCCAACCGGTAGCGGGTTTCAACCGGCCGTTGATGATGGTCGAGCCTTCGCGCTGGCCTCCCTCGACCAGGACACCAGCGGTGATGAACCGCTCCATCAGGTAGCGGTCGTGGGGCCGCACATCCGCTTCGTGGAGCGGTATCCCCAGAGGCTGGAGCGTGCGCGCCAGCTTGCCGAGATCGCGGAACCTGCGGGCGTAGACACCGAGGACGGGCTGCTGATCGAATGTCTTTAGATCGAGCTCCCTCACCTCCAGGCCCTGCAGGCTTGCCAGTGAGGTCTGCGCTGCAGCCCGGTGTTGGGCAGGCAGAAAGGCTACCGGGCTCTGCCGGGTAAGAAGCACCTTCTTGGGCCCGTCGTCGGTGGCTAGCCAGTATTCAATCTCGGTGCCGTCTGGGAGATCGCGCCAGTTGCGTGTGAGGATGAAGCCCCGGAGTTCGATGGGTGCGAGGGCTGTGGACATCAGGGAAAGCAGAGAACGCTGGCGCGGAAATTCTGATGCCTATAGCGAGATGATGGACAGGTACAGCAGCTCTTGCGCATGATGCTGATGTTTTGTACAGTATCTCAAAAACTGCCATTGAGAAGGCCATGCACAAACCATCCCGTTATGTATTCCGTCCTGCCCGACCAGCACCCGCATTGCTGCGCCGCATTTGGGCATGGTTCTAAGCCGACAACTATGACGTTCCAGCCCATGGCATGAAAGTGACGAGCAGTGGCCAGGCCATAGCCAGAGGAGCAGCCGGTGATGAGTACGGTCTTCATGATGAGTCCAGGTGGTGAGTTGCGGTGACGTAGCGATAGACCGCAAGCACAGGATCATCTACGCAGAAAAGTCCGATTTTGTTTTGCAAAAGTCCGACTCAAGCGTGATTGGCCCGCCGCTATCCGCTATCCGCGATCCAAGCGCCGGGGCCCATCTGCTCCTGGATGACCACCGCCATCCACGCCACTGACCGTTAGTCGAAGAAAAAGGGGTGCAGACTCCCGTCCACACCCCTCTCTCTGGCTGTACCGGGCACCCGGCCCGATCCGCTCAACTCAGCCCACCAGCTCTGCAGCCTGGGCCGCAGGCACCACTCCGTAGTGGTCCAGCTGCATCGAATACTGCGCACGCCCAGAAGACAGGGCGCGCAGGCTGCCGATGTAGCCGAACATTTCTTTCAGCGGTACTTCGGCCTCGACCGTGGCGGCGTTTCCACGTTGGCCCTGGCCACGCACCAACCCTCGGCGGCGGTTCAGATCGCCGATGGCGTCGCCCAGGTAGTCGGCTGGTGTGATGACCTCCACGGCCATCACGGGCTCCAGCACCTGGGGCGCCGCTTTCGCAAACCCCTCGCGGAAGGCGGCCATGGCCGCCAGCTCGAAGGCCTGTGTGGACGAGTCGCGCTCGTGGAAGCTGCCGTCCAGCAGGGTGGCCGCGAAGTCCGTGGCGGGGAAGCCTGCCACTACGCCTGTCAGGGCGGCACGGCGGATGCCGGCCTCCACGGCGGGGATGAACTCGCGCGGCACGGCGCCGCCGACGATGCGGCTTTCAAAGCGGATGCCTTCGCCCCTGGGCAGAGGTTCGAGCAGCAGCCTCACC
>NZ_JAPCKI010000035.1 GCF_028680575.1 Acidovorax benzenivorans
CGTCGGGTAGCAGCGGCGCATTGCTGCGCCGCCGCCCCCTAAGAACCGGACGTGCGAGTCACCCCGCATCCGGCTCAAGCCATTCTTCAGCACCATGGGGTGGCACCGAACAATCTGACGGAACGTTTCGCGGCTCGACGACGAGCCAGATACGCAGTCCATTCCGGGTCGAACGGATGGGCGGCCCCTGGAACCTTGACATGGCGAGTGACGGGTATCGTCATCGCCCGGAAGAGTTGAAGGCCGACAGTTGTGCCGTCGGCCGAGCCCTTCGTCGCAAAGGCCCAGGACCGTGATCCTCTTACCCGGAAGTAGCGCCTGATGACCCATCGTGCCCCTTTGGCGGGATGCCTGCGCAGAGCCCACCTCCAGAGCATGCGCCAGATGTGATCGTCGATTCGTGAGAAGGTCGCCTTCGCCGCCGCGTGGCGGTGATACATGGCCCAGCCGCGGATCACCGGGTTGAGTTGCCGTATCACCGCCGCCTGCGTAGCGCTCGCGTTTTCCTTGATGATGTCCCTGACCTTGTCCAGCAGCGACTTGATGCTCTTCTTCGCTGGTTTGGTCAGGCACTGGCGACCGTACTTGCGCACGTTCTGACCCAGGAAGTCGAACCCTTGCTCGATATGCGTGATCCGGGTCTTTTCCTCCGCCAGTTCCAGCCCACGCTCCGCCATGAACCGACGGATTGCAGGCAGAACCTGGGATTCGAGCACGTCCTTCGACGTGCCGGAGACCACGAAGTCATCGGCATAGCGGATGACGTTGAGCTTGGCTCTGCGGCGTGCGCGCTCCGATCCACCGGCACTCGCATGCACTGCCGCCTCCAAGCCATCCAAGGCCATGTTCGCGATCACGGGCGAGATGACGCCCCCTTGGGGCGTGCCCGCCCGCGTCTCGAACAAGGATCCCTCATCGACGTAGCCAGCCTCCAGCCATTTGCGCAGGACCGCCTTGTCCATCGGTATGTGCTCCAGCAACCAGGAGTGACTGAAGTTGTCGAAACAACCTCGGATGTCACCCTCCAGAATCCATTGCGCCGACGTGCGGCGTGACAGGACCGTGAAGCACTGTTCGATGGCATCGGCGGCCGCGCGTTCCGGCCGAAAGCCATAGGAGTTCGGGTCCGCCCGTGTCTCCGCGATGGGTTCCAGGGCGAGCTTCCACAAGGCCTGCATCGCCCGGCACCGCATACATGGAATTCCCAGCGGACGCCTCTTTCCATTGCTCTTGGGGATGTAGACCCGCCTCAGCGGCATCGGGCGGTAGCCACGATGCCTCAGCGACAGCATCCCCTTCCATCTGGCCGCCGGGGTCAGCCAGACTCTCCCGTCCACCCCCGGCGTTCTCTTGCCCCTGTTTTCCGTCACTCGCTTGACGGCAAGCAACTTGCCGCTGTGCGAGCGGGTCAGCAGTCGCTGCAAGGCTTTCGCCTTGCCCCACCTGCCTTCCCGAACTGCCTTGGCGATACGCATCTGAAGCCGCTTCACCTCTGCCTCGATCTGGTTCCAGTTCGCCTGGTCCCACATCTGTGCAGCGGGCGAGGACGCACCAGCATCCGGCACCTTCGTGTCGTCCGCCGTCATCTGCTTTTCCTCGTACAACGATTGGTCAAGATTCTCTCGCCATGAATGACCGCGCGGAAGTCTGCCCGCTTTCGCGTCGGGCGATGTCGCAGCCCGTATCCCGTCCATTACAGCCGGGCATTCGCTTTCTCCGCATTCCTCTACCCACCACACCAACAGCGTTCCTCACGGTTCGCCTGCCGTTGCCGGCAGCGTGATGGGCTTACCCTGTTCCGCATGAATTTCCGGATGGTGCGGACCCGTCCTGTGCGCCGGCGGCATTGGTGTCCATGATGGTCCAGAGAACAAAGGACCATGCCTTGCCGCGTACCTTTTGGTTCGAGCCTGTCAGCACGTTTGGCTCGATAGACATTACGACGCGTTGGCGGACGTTCACATGCGTTGGTCGTACCCATCCATCCCTTGCTCCTCTCCGCCTTCATGCTGGCAGATTCCGCCTTGCCTCGCGGCTCGGCGTACCGGATAAACCGGCGGCTACTTTGTCCCCGGAGCTTCACACCGAGCCGTTGCCAGCTCCGCATGTCCGGGTAGGGAACGGCTGATGGAACAGCCGGTTTCATCAGGTCATATCTACCTCCGTGAAACAGAAATTCAAGCGACTTGCAGGTCGCACG
>NZ_JAPCKI010000036.1 GCF_028680575.1 Acidovorax benzenivorans
CAGGGCGGCACGGCGGATGCCGGCCTCCACGGCGGGGATGAACTCGCGCGGCACGGCGCCGCCGACGATGCGGCTTTCAAAGCGGATGCCTTCGCCCCTGGGCAGAGGTTCGAGCAGCAGCCTCACCTCGGCGAACTGGCCGGGGCCGCCCGATTGCTTCTTGTGCACATGGTGTACCTCCACACTCTTTGAAATGGTCTCGCGGTAAGCCACCTGGGGGCGCCCCACCGACACGTTGACACCATGGCGTGCGCGCAGCTTCTCGATCGACACCTCCAGCTGCAGCTCGCCCATGCCGGACAGGATGGTCTGACCGGACTCGGCGTCGTGCTGCAGCCTGAGGCTCGGGTCCTCGCGCAGCAGGGACTGCAGGGCCTTGGACAGGCCTTGCTGGTCCGCGCTCGCCTTGGGCTCGATGGCCACGTGGATCACCGGCTCGGGCACGCTGATCTGCTCCAGCACCACGGGGTGGGCCGGGTCGCTCAGCGTGTGCCCCGTGAGCGTGTCCTTGAGGCCGACGACGGCGGCGATGTCACCCGCCACCAGCTCGTCGCGCTCGATGTGCTTGTCGGCATGCACTTCGTACAGGCGCGACACACGCTCGGTCTTGCCCGTGCTGGTGTTGAGCACCACGTCGCCCCGGCCCAGTCGTCCGCTGTACACGCGTACGAAGACCTTGGCGCCATGGTCGTCGGTGACGACCTTGAACGCCAGGGCCGCGAACGGGTCGGCGGCAGAAGCGGGCTTGCCCTCGCTGCCTTCGCGCACGATGTCGTCCGGCGAGGGCAGGTAGTCCACCACAGCGTCGAGCAGAGGCTCCACGCCGCGGTTCTTGAAGGCCGAGCCGGCCAGCGCAGGCACGAAGGCACCTGCCAGCACACCCTTGCGGATGGCAGCGCGCAGCACGTCGACGGCGATGTCTTCGCCGTTCACGTAGGCCTGCAGGGCAGTTTCGTCCTGTTCCACAGCAGCTTCGACCAGGCGGGCGCGTTCGCGCACCGCTTGCTCAAGCAGCTCGGCGGGCACATCGGCTTCCCGGTACGGGGCACTTGCGTCGTCACGGTCCCAGATGCGGGCACGCATGCTCAAGAGGTCCACCACGCCGCGGAAGTTGCCTTCCACGCCAATGGGAATCTGCAGCGGCACCACGCGCACGCCCAGGCGCTCTTCCATCATGGCCGCCACGCGGTGGAAGTCGGCGCCCACGCGATCGAGCTTGTTGATGAACGCGATGCGCGGCACACGGTATTTGTCAGCGAGGCGCCAGTTGGTCTCGGTCTGCGGCTCCACGCCAGCCACGCCGTCGAACACGACGACCGCGCCATCGAGCACCCGCAGCGAGCGGTTCACCTCGATGTTGAAGTCGATATGCCCGGGCGTGTCGATCAGGTTGAGCTGCGTGCCCTTCCAGTG
>NZ_JAPCKI010000037.1 GCF_028680575.1 Acidovorax benzenivorans
AATCATGTCCATGGTGATCACCTTGAATCCCTGCTGAAATTCTCAGCAGGTCAGTGGAACACCCTGGTCAATTTTGGATTGGCACTTTGCGGTTTAGCTGGTCAAGATTGCATCGGCACCAACAGTGCTGTCCTAAAGCTACTTCAGCGAAGGCTCTCTAGTAGAAATCTATCAGACTGTATCAAGCTGCATCGGAGGATATATTTCTAGTGGGCATTCAGCGCTTGTTATCGCGTGCAAGTGCAAGAAGCGCGGGCCCAAACTCTCCGCATTTTTCTCGATATCTTCCCGGGGACCTGCGTACACACCAGCCCAACACAAAACAGCATCTGAGGCCAGCTCGTACCGCTTCGAAAAACGCTCGCGCTCATCCTTGTATCGCTGATTGCACAGTGCGAGCGGTTCTGAATGAGAGGCAAACCAACGTAAGGTGTCCAAATCTTTCTCATACTGCGCTTTCTTCTGAGGCGTGTACTTCAGCTCGATCACGCCAATGATGCGTCTGCTGTTGCAAACAACCACATCCGGAATCCGAGCCGACGAGCCAGGCACTGAGAAACTCGGTTCCACAAACACGCTTCTGCGGTGTGCTCCAAACGCATCTTCGAGTCGGCGACAGAAGTACATCTGAAGGGCCCGCTCGTTGTAGATCAGTCGGTTGGCGTAGGCCTCTTCCATCGTCCGGTGCCAAGCGATAGCAATATGTTTCCTAAGTAGGTTGCGCGTTGACATTGATTTCAATGGCTGCAATTGGTGAAAGCACACCGCATAGGCACGAGATCAAGCATCGCCATCTCCCCACATGTATCCAGTGAAGCTGGCTGAATCCAATATTTGGATAACTTGCTTCTCTTCGTAAGCCTTCCCGAACCACCCCTGGTATCTGACAGTTATGGAGATTCTTGCTCGGTATTTCCAGAATCCTTGGTCACTACCCCTTGTCGTACCGAATGAACATGTAACACGCGATTGATTGTGAAGAATGTCGATCTTCAGGCTTGGCGAAAAGCAAGCTAGCCACATTTTTTTGTACTTTTCGGAGGCGTCCGCACCAAAAGCATCGGAAAGGGAACTTGGGTCCGCCGAGAGCGATATGTCCTTCGCAGGAATACTTCCGGAGTTGAGGACTTCGAGCTTGTAAAAGATTCCGGACTCGCTTCCGCTCTCGGTGCGTACGGCGACGGAAACGATGGGGCGGAACTGCTTCTGGACTTCACCCGGTTTCGTAGACATATTTCAACTTCCGTTTCGGAGTTGTTCGAATGCCAGCGGACTCAGTTGGTCTAGGTGACTGTGCCGACGGATTCGATTGTAAAAACCTTCGATGTAGTCAA
>NZ_JAPCKI010000038.1 GCF_028680575.1 Acidovorax benzenivorans
GTGAATCGCCCCGGTTTTCGCGGAGGCTCAACACTCTGAGAGGATTGAGCCATGAAGAAGACGAACAAGTTCTCGCCGGAGGTGCGTGAGCGCGCAGTGAGGATGGTTCAGGAGCAGCGCGGGGAGTACCCGTCACTGTGGGCCGCCATCGAATCCATCGCCCCCAAGATTGGCTGCGTGCCGCAGACGCTGAACGAATGGGTCAAACGTGCCGAAGTGGACGCAGGCACACGAGAAGGTGTCACCACAGCCGAAGCCCAGCGGGTCAAGGAGCTGGAACGCGAGGTCAAAGAATTGCGCCGGGCCAACGAGATACTGAAGCTGGCCAGCGCGTTTTTCGCTCAGGCGGAGCTCGACCGCCGACTGAAGTCTTGAGGGCTTTCTTCAATAAGCACCGCGATGCCTATGGGGTCGAGCCGCTCTGCAAGGTCTTGCAGATTGCCCATTCGGCGTATCGGCGGCATGCGGCGCTGCTGCGCGAGCCCCACAAACGCTGTGCTCGGGCTGTGCGTGACGAGGTGCTGTGCCCGGAGATTAAGCGGGTCTGGCAGGCCAACATGCAGGTCTACGGCGCCGACAAGGTATGGCGGCAACTGGCTCGCGAAGGCGTGACGGTGGCCCGCTGCACGGTTGAGCGCTTGATGCGCAGGATGGGGCTGCGTGGGGTGATGCGAGGCAAGGTCGTACGCACCACTGCTGGAGACGCGAAGGCGCCGTGTCCGCTGGACCGCGTCAACCGCCAGTTCCGAGCCGAGCGACCGAATCAGTTGTGGATCAGCGACTTCACCTATGTTTCGACCTGGCAGGGCTGGTTGTACGTGGCCTTCGTCATTGATGTGTTTGCCAGGCGCATCGTTGGTTGGCGGGTGAGCAGCTCGATGCGGACGGACTTCGTGCTCGATGCGCTGGAGCAAGCTTTGTACGCCCGGCAGCCCGAGCGCGATGGCAGCCTGGTTTGTCACTCCGATAGAGGCTCACAGTACGTCAGCATTCGCTACACGGAGCGGCTGGCCGAAGCAGGCATCGAGCCATCTGTGGGCAGCAAGGGCGACAGCTATGACAACGCATTGGCCGAGACCACAAACGGCCTGTACAAGGCCGAGTTAATCCATCGCCGAGCGCCCTGGAAGACAAAGGAGTCTGTGGAGTTCGCGACGCTCGAATGGGTGTCTTGGTTCAACCACCATCGCCTGCTCGAACCCATCGGATACATCCCACCGGCAGAAGCTGAGGCAAACTACTACCGGCAACTCGCCAGTCAGGGCACCGAGGTGGTGGTCTGACTTAAACCAAACAGCCTCCTCGAAA
>NZ_JAPCKI010000003.1 GCF_028680575.1 Acidovorax benzenivorans
TCTGCGACCCCTTCGCGGTGCGATGGGGCAACCTGCGTCGGTGCGGTTGCGGGGTGCGCCGAAGAACACACTGCGCTGCGTTGCAGCTCCGTTCAGACAACTGCGGCGAGTCAGATCACGACGCACGCGCGCTCCGACGCGCGTGCCACCCCGCAACCGCCCCGCCGCAGGCGCAGCCAGCAGGGGTGGGACAGCCGAACAGCCGGACATCCACACGGGCCATTGCTTCGCTCGGCCCCGCCTCGCGGGCGCAAGCGCCACGCGCTGCGCAAACTGGGCCCAGCGAAGCAATGGCCCGTGTGGATGTTGGGTCCCCTTGCCCCTCTGGCTGCGCCGAGGAGCGCAGGGTTTGGCGGATCAGGGCTCGCGATTGTTTGAGCGCAGTGAAACGAAGCGAGTTCGAGCGAGACCCCGCCAAACCCGAGCACCGCAGGTTGCCCCGGCGCGCAGCGGCGGGGACGCAGACAGTGGGGTCGCCCTTTCTTTGGTTCCTTTCTTTCGGCGACGCGAAAGAAAGGGACTCGCATGCCGGGCGACTCCCGGCCTCCGCCCTCAACACAGGCATGCGGCCATATCAGCGCACGCAACCAAACACTACAAAATCAATAGCGGCGAGCGCATATCCCACTAGCGTATTCAGCCAAAATCACCAAAAAAAGATCACATCACCCGCCCATACCACCACACCGACAACCCGGTCGCCACCAACGCCAGCACCGCTCCCAACAACGCCAGCAAAGAAGAAATCTCCGTCTCCTTCTTCTCCACCGTCAGCCGCGAGCTCAGCGTCTCGTACACCTTCTTCAGATCCGCTGCCGTCGCCGCATGAAAGTATTCGGCATGGGTCCGCGCGGCCACGGCCTTCAGGGTTTCTTCGTCCAGCCGTACCCGCATCGACCAGCCCTCAAAGCCAATGGTCTCGCCCTGCACCGTGCCCACCCCCACCGTGTACACCCGCACCCCCCGGTCGGCCGCCCACTTGGCGGCTTCCAGTGGGTCCACACCCGTCGTGCGCTGGCCGTCCGTCAGCATGATGATGGCGGCCGAGTTGTACGAGCCCGGTGCCACGGGCGTGAACGTCTTGGCGGGGTCCTGTTGCTTGCCCAGCTCTTCGATGGGCTTCGGGCGCATGGCCTGGCGGCCGCCCAGGGCGGCGATGTCGATGCCCGCGTCGGGGAAGATCGTGGCCAGTGACAGCATGATGCCGTTGCCCGTGGCCGTGCCGCGCTGCAGCTGGAAGCTGTCGATGGCTTTGACCAGGTCTTCACGGCTCTGGGTGGGCAGCTGGGCCAGCTGGGCGCTGCCCGCAAAGGCCACGATGCCCACGCGCACATGGCGCGGCAGGTCGGCAATGAAGGCCTTGGCGGCGTTCTGGGCGGCGGTGATGCGGTCGGGCTCTACGTCGGCAGCGCGCATGCTGCCCGACACGTCCATCGCCAGCATGATGGTCTGGTCCTGCGACGGCAGGGTGATGACGGCCAGCGGGCGCGCGGCAGCCAGCAGCAGTGCCACCAGGGCCAGCAGGAACAGCGCGGGCGGGATGTGGCGGCGCAGGTGCTGGCCGGGGCCCATGGCCTCGCGCACCAGGGACAGGCTGGAGTAGGTTAGCGCTGTTTTCTTGCGCCGGTGCAGCAGCCACCAGTACAGCAGTACCAAGAGGGGCACAACCAGCAGCAGCCAGAGCAGGGTGGGCCAGAGAAAAACCATGGTGTGTGTCCTTGGTGGCTTGGGGCGTTGGGCGGTTGATCAGGCGGCAGTAGCCTGTGCGGCTGGGCCTGCGGATGCCGATGCGGGGACGAGATGGTTGCTGTGCGCCCGCACCCGGCGCTGGCGCAGGTCCATGAAGCGCAGCAGGGCATCGACCAGGTCGTCGTCGGTGCACAGCTCCAGCGTGTCTGCGCCCGCGCGGGTCAGGCCTTCGCGCAGCGCGGCCTCGCGGTCGGCGGCCAGCTGGGCAAAGCGGCGGCGAAAGCCCGCGTCGTGGGTGTCCACCTGCAGTTGCTCGCCGCTTTCGGCATCGCGCAGCGTGACCAGGCCCACGTCGGGCAGCTCCAGCTCCAGCGGGTCGAGCAGGCGCACGGCCACCACGTCATGCCGCTTGGCCAACTGGGCCAAGGGCTTTTCCCATCCGGGCGCGCTGATGAAGTCGGACACCACAAACACGGTGGACCGGCGCTTGAGCGTGGCCAGGCCTGTCTGCAGCAACCGGTGCAGCTCGGTGGCCCCACCACCCGTCTTGTGCTGCGGCACGGGGGTTTTGGGGGGCAGCAGTTTGTGCACCAGGTGCAGCACATGGGCACGGCTGCTGCGCGGGGGCAGCACGGCGTCCACTGCGCGTTCGGCCTGCGGGCTGGCGCCGCCGTAGAACACAGCGCCCACACGGTTGCCGTGGCGGGTGAGCAGACGCGAAAGCACGGCCACAAAGCCGGTCAGGATGTCGCGCTTGGCATGGCCGGTGGGGCCAAAGCTGATGGACGGACTCAGGTCCAGCAGAAACCAGGCCGACATTTCGCGGTCTTCGGTGAATACGCGCACGTGGGGCGTGTTCAGCCGCGCGGTCACGTTCCAGTCGATGTGGCGCACGTCGTCGTGGGGCTGGTATTCGCGCAGGTCGGTCAGGTCCAGGCCAGTGCCGCGCATCAGCGTGCGGTAGTCGCCCTGCAGCAGGCCGTCCAGGCGGCGGATCACCTTCCACTCCAGCTCGCGCAGCAGCCGGTCGGCCTGCCCCGGCAGCGTGGGCAGGGTGTGCACCGTGGCGGAGGTTTCGTGCGGCTTGCTGGTCATGGCGGGTGGACTCAAGCGGCCTTTTGTTCGTGGTGCAAGGGGCGCGCCGGTGCCAGGATCTTGGCCATGATGCGCTGGATGAGCGCGTCGGCATCCAGTCCCTCGGACAGCGCCTCGTACGACAGCGCCACGCGGTGGCGCAGTACATCGGCGGCCAGGTCGGTCATGTCTTCGGGCAGCACATAGTTGCGCCCGCGCAGCATGGCCAGGGCCTGCGCGCCCTCGGCCAGGGCAATGGTGGCGCGCGGGCTGGCGCCGCAGCTGATGTAGCCGGCCAGGTCCTTCAGGCCATGGCGCGCAGGCTCGCGCGTGGCGGCCACCAGCTTCACGGCGTATTGCAGCATCGAGGGGTCCACATACACCGTGCGGCATTCGGCCTGCAATGCCGCCAGCTGCACCGTGGTGGCCACGGGTAGCACCTGCACGGGCACATCGAGCGCGCGCTGGGCGATCACGAACTCTTCCTCCTCGGTGGGGTAGCCCAGGAGCACCTTCATCATGAAGCGGTCCACCTGCGCCTCGGGCAGCGCGTAGGTGCCTTCGGTCTCAATGGGGTTTTGTGTGGCCATCACCAGGAAGGGCTCGGGCACCTTGTGCGTCTCGCCCGCAATGGTCACTTGGCGCTCCTGCATCACCTCCAGCAGCGCACTCTGCACCTTGGCGGGTGCGCGGTTGATTTCGTCGGCCAGCAGCAGGTGGGTAAAGACGGGGCCCAGCGAGGTGCTGAACTCGCCGGTCTTCTGGTTGTACATGCGCGTGCCCACCAGGTCGGCGGGCACCAGGTCGGGCGTGAACTGGATGCGCTTGAAGCTGCCCTGGATGGTGCTGGCCAGCGTTTTCACGGTGAGCGTCTTGGCCAGGCCCGGCACGCCTTCGACCAGCAGGTGGCCCTGGGCCAGCATGGCGACCATGACGCGCTCCAGAAAGCGGTCTTGCCCGACCACCACGCGTTTGACCTCGTAGAGCACCTGTTCCATCAGCGTGGCGGTGGCGGCATTCGATGCATTGGGCGACGTGCTGGATGACATGGTGCTCCTTGCGATGGCGGATGGGAATGGTGGGGCGGGGTGCGGTCAGAACGGTGGCATGCCGATGGCAGACGCTGCGTTTTCGATGGGCACCGCAAAACCGATGCCGATGAAGGTGCGCGCCTGCGTGGGGTTGAGGATGGCGGTGACGATGCCCACCACCTCGCCGTCCAGCGTCACCAGCGGGCCGCCAGAGTTGCCAGGGTTGGCGGCTGCGTCGAACTGAATCAGGTTGCTGAGCTGGCGCTTGCCCTCGGGCGATGTGAATTCGCGCTGGAGGCCGGACACCACGCCCGCCGAGGCCGAGGGGCCGATGCCGAAGGGAAAGCCTACGGCCACCACATGGTCGCCCGGACGCAGGTTCTGGGTGGACCGCAGGGTGGCGGCCTCCAGGTCGTCGGGCACCTTGTGGGCCTGCAGCACGGCCAGGTCGTTCTCGGGCTGCGCGCCGGTGATGCTGGCCGTGGTTTCCAGCCCGTCGTGGAAGGTGATGCGGATGCGGTCAGCGCCCGCCACCACATGTAGGTTGGTCAGGATGACGCCCTTGTCCACGATCACCACGCCCGTGCCAATGCCGCGCTCGACCTCTTCCTTGCCGTTTTTGCTGCGCCCGTAGCCCACCACGCGCACCACCGAGGGGCCAATGCTCTCCACGGCGCGCGCGGCGGCTGAGGGCGGGGTGGTGGTCTCCAGCGTGCGCAGCACGGCAGCGTCGACGTCGTCCTGGGTGATCTTGCGGGGGGTGTTGCGGGTGTGCTGCCAGGTGCTGGCCGCCAGCAGGGCCGCCAACAGCACCACGATGGTCCACAGTGCGACCAACTGGCGCTTGAATGCCGGAGGCTGGAGGGCGGGGTGTGCGGCGGTGGCCGCACTCGACGCTAGTGGCGCGTCGTCCGCATGCGGGGCGGCAGGTGCCGCAGCTTCGGTGGCATCCACCGCCGCAGGCGTGCGGTTGCGGGCGGGGCGGGAGCTGCTGTAGAGGGCGGGCCGGGGCATCCTGTCACCTTTGCTCGTACACGCCAGGGGCTGGCGCACGCAAATGACGGTAGCACGGTTTGCCCGCAAATGCACAAGCAGGGCTACACAGGCCCGCAGGCCCGTCGGCCCCGTAGGCTGTATCGGGCATCATCGGCGCATGACCGCCTGGATTGACACCCACTGCCACCTCGATGCGCCCGAGTTCGATGCCGACCGCAGCGCGGTGCGTGCGCAGGCGGCGGCCCAGGGGGTGTGCCACTGTGTGATCCCGGCGGTGGAGCGCAGCAACTGGCACACCGTGCGCCAGTTGGCGCATCAGCACGGCGACAGCTATGCGTTGGGCATTCACCCGCTGTACACGGCGCGTGCGCAGGACGACGACCTGCAGCATCTGGCCGAGCGGTTGGAGCAGCACCATGCGGACCCGCGCCTGGTGGCGATCGGGGAGATTGGCCTGGACTACTTTGTGCCGGGCCTCGACCCCGTGCGGCAGGAGCGGTTTTACCGTGCCCAGCTGCAACTGGCCCGGCGGTTTGACCTGCCGGTGATCCTGCATGTGCGCCGCTCGGCCGACAAGCTGCTCAAGGGCCTGCGGGACCTGCCCGTGCGTGGTGGCATTGCACATGCCTTCAATGGCAGCCTGCAGCAGGCACAGGCGTTCATTGCCTTGGGCTTCAAGCTGGGGTTTGGCGGTGCGGTGACCTACGACCGCGCCCTGCAACTGCGTCGCCTGGCGGCCGAGCTGCCGGGGGATGCGCTGGTGCTGGAAACCGACGCGCCCGACATTCCACCCCACTGGCTGTACACCACTGCCGCAGAGCGCGCCACAGGGCAGGCACAGGGCCGCAACAGCCCGGAGGAGCTACCGCGCATCGCGGCCGTGGTGTCCGAACTGCGCGGCCAGCCACTGCAGGCGCTGGCCCGCAGCACCTGGGCCAACGCCGTGGCTGCGTTGCCTCGGTTGGAGCGGCTGCTGGCGGACGGGCGGCCATAGCTGGATCGATGGAGGAGATCGGCAGGGGCATCAATCAGGAGAAATTTAGGAGATTGGCGCAATGTGGCAAAGGGCCGACAGCTATCTTTTTTGTGTAGCAGGATGGGGGCGGCTGCCCTTTGGGCCCAAAATTGCACCATGCCCCTAGCCCCCGCCGCCGCCGGTCTATCCCCGGCCTTCAACCCCGATGCCGGTGGGCAGGCAGTGCGTTGGCACGGTCTGGCTCCGGTGGCCGGTGCGCACACCGTGGTACTGGTGCTGGGCAGTTTTCCTGGGGTTGCGTCGTTGCAGGCGCGTCAGTATTACGCCCACCCCCAGAACCATTTCTGGAAGATCCTGCAGGCCCTGTGGCCACAGCATCCCTTGCCCCCGGCGGGGCCGGATGGCTACCCCGACCGCTGCGCCTGGTTGCTGGCGCGCGGCCTGGGCCTGTGGGATGTGTACCAAAGCTGTGAGCGCGAGGGCAGTCTGGACACCAGCATTCGCCACGCCCGGCTCAACGACTTTGCGTCGCTGCGCAGCGCCTGCCCCCAACTGGCGGTGCTGGCGCACAACGGTGCGGAGAGCTTTCGGCACGCCCAGGCGGTACTCGCTGGGCTGGGCTCTGCCGGGCAGGCATCGCTCTTGCCGCATGATGCGGGGGGTGCGCTGGCGCTGTCTGGCGCGCGGCCCGTGGAGGCGGTCCGGCTGCCATCGACCAGCCCGGCCAACGCCTCCTGGAGTTTTGAACGTAAATTGACCGCCTGGGCCGATGTCATGGCCCGGCATGGATTGCTGTGAATGGCCCGAAAAAAAGAAACCTTGCAAGAGCTGCCTGAAGTCAGCGTGTCCGACGACGGCGAAGTGCGCCACCTGCATCTGGGTACGCCCTGGATCCAGGGCTCCATGCGCATTGACGAGCCCTTTGCCCTGGAGCTGGAATATGTGCAGCGCATGATGGCCTGGCTGCTGTTTGCCGACCTGGCGCAGGTGTCCAAAGGCCATGCCATGCAACTGGGCCTGGGGGCCGGGGCCATCACCAAGTTCTGCCACAAGAAGCTGCGCATCTGCACCACCGCCATCGAGCTGAACCCGCAGGTGCTGGCCGTGTGCCGCCAGTGGTTCAAGCTGCCGCCCGACGGCCCCAAGCTGCGTGTGGTGCTGGCCGATGCGGCCAAGGAGATCCAGAACCCCATGTGGCAGGGCACGGTGGATGCCCTGGCTGTGGACCTGTATGACCACGAGGCAGCCGCCCCCGTGCTCGACAGCCCTGACTTTTATGCCGACTGCCGCGCTCTGCTCACCGAGACGGGTTGCATGACGGTCAACCTGTTTGGCCGTGCGTCAAGCTATGACCGCAGCCTGCAGAGCATGGCGCAGGCGTTTGGCGACAGCGCGCTGTGGGCGTTCAAGCCCACGCGCGAAGGCAACACCGTGGTGCTGGCGCAGCGTACCCCCACGCGCCCCAAGCGTGCGGAGCTGGCCGAGCGGGCCGAGGCCATCCAGGCGCGTTGGGACCTGCCCACCACCAAATGGTTGCGGGTGTTCAAGCCGGTGAACCCCTGAGAGGAAATCTTGCAATGAATGCTCCTGTCGTGACGCCTGACCGGCTGAAATCGGCTTCGTACATCGGTCCAGTGGACTGGCGCCGCATGGTGCAGTGGCTCAGTGATGACAAGGTGATTTCGCGAGAGGAAGCGCAGCGCACCATTGCCCGCTGCTCGCAGGCCGAGAGCTCCCAGCACGCCTTGGTGCGTCTGGCCAGTGTGGCCATGGAGCGCGCCAGCGACGGCAAGCCGCTCGACATCGAGTCGCTGTCCGAGTACCTGGCGCAACGCGCGGGCCTGTCATACCTGCGCATCGACCCGCTCAAGGTGGACGTGGGCCGCGTGGCCGACACCATGAGCGCCACCTACGCGGAGCGCCACAAGGTGCTGCCCGTGCAGGTGACCAGCAAAGAGGTGGTGGTGGCCACGGCCGAGCCATTCATCGACGACTGGGTGGCCGAGGTGGAGCGGCAGTCGCGCCGCTCGGTGCGCCGGGTGGTGGCGAACCCACAGGACATTCATCGCTTTACGGCCGAGTTTTTTGCGCTGGCCAAGTCGGTGCGCGCGGCACAAAAGGCGGGGGGCAGTTCGGGGGGCAACAGCTTTGAGCAACTGGTGGAGCTGGGCAAGAGCAACAAGCAGCTCGACGCCAACGACCAGGGCGTGGTCAAGGTGGTGGACTGGCTCTGGCAGTACGCGTTTGACCAGCGCGCCAGCGACATTCATCTGGAGCCGCGCCGCGACCAGGGCGTGATTCGTTTTCGCATCGATGGTGTGCTGCACCCGGTCTACCAGATGCCCATGGGCGTGCACAACGCCATGGTGGCGCGCATCAAGCTGCTGGGCCGTATCGATGTGGTGGAAAAACGCCGCCCCCAGGACGGCCGCATCAAGACCCGCAACCAGCGGGGCGAAGAGGTGGAAATGCGCCTGTCCACCTTGCCCACTGCGTTTGGCGAAAAGATGGTCATGCGCATTTTTGACCCGGACAACGCGGTCAAGGACCTTGATGCCCTGGGCTTTGCGCAGCACGATGCGCAGCGCTGGGAGGCGTTGGTCAAGCGCCCGCACGGCATCATCCTGGTGACCGGCCCCACGGGCTCGGGCAAGACCACCACGCTGTACTCCACCTTGAAGCGCGTGGCGACCGAAGAGGTCAACGTGAGCACGGTGGAAGACCCGATCGAAATGATCGAGCCCAGCTTCAACCAGACCCAGGTGCAGCCGCAGCTCGACTTCAACTTTGCCGAGGGCCTGCGTGCCCTGATGCGGCAGGACCCGGACATCATCATGGTGGGCGAAATCCGCGACCTGGAGACCGCCGAGATGGCCATCCAGGCGGCGCTGACGGGCCACCTGGTGTTCTCCACCCTGCACACCAACGATGCCCCCAGCGCCATCACCCGCATGATGGAGCTGGGTGTGCCGTCGTACCTCCTCAATGCCACCTTGCTGGGCGTGCTGGCCCAGCGGCTGGTGCGCACCCTGTGCAAGCAGTGCAAACAAAAGGATGAGGCCGCGAGCCGCGAAGCCCTGACCGAGGTGGTCAAGCCCTGGAAGATCAGCGGCAGCTACCACCCCTACAAGCCGGTCGGCTGTGTGGATTGCCGAATGGGTGGATTTCGGGGCCGTATGGGGTTGTATGAACTGCTCACCGTCAGCGAGGCGTTGAAGGACAAGATCACCCAGGCGCCTTCCATCGATGTACTGCGCCGCCAGGCCGTGCAAGATGGCATGCGCCCCCTGCGCCTCGCGGGCGCGCTGCGCGTGGCCGAGGGCCTGACCACCATGGAAGAGGTGATAGCGGCCACGCCGCCCCTGGAGTGAGCAACAGGGCGGGCGAGGTTGCGCGCGGGGCAGTCTTCTCCTTCCCGACTTCTTTTTTGTTTCTGAGACGGTCTCTTTGGTGACTTGTCCCGCCGTCAGGGGGCTGGGCGTTACCGGATGTAGGTGGAATCCACATCGCATCGCCCCCGCCTTGCCAGCACAATCGCGCAGTCGAGAATTCCGTCAAGGAGACAATTCGTGAAAATCAAGAGTAACAAAGACTTTGCGTCCGGGCTCATGTTCATGGGCGTCGGTATCGCATTTGCGTGGGGCGCCACCACCTACAACGTGGGTACGGGTGCACGCATGGGGCCCGGCTACTTCCCGCTGTTGCTGGGGATCTTGCTGGCCATCATCGGCAGCGTGATCACCTTCAAGGCGCTCACCGTGGAAACCGCCGATGGCGACAAGATCGGCAAGTGGGCCTGGAAGCCGCTGTTCTTCATCCTGGCCGCCAACTTTGCCTTCGGCATTCTGCTGGGCGGTCTGCCCAGCATGGGCATCCCGGCCATGGGGCTCATCGTGGGCATCTATGCGCTGACCTTCATCTCCAGCCTAGCTGGCAATGAGTTCAACGCCAAGGCCGTATTCGTATTGGCCACCGTGCTCGCCATTGGCAGCTACGTGGCTTTTGTGTGGGCGCTCAAGCTGCAGTTTCCTGTGTGGCCGAGTTTCATCGCAGGTTAAGCAGGAGCACCGACCATGGATCTTATTAACAACTTGTCGTTGGGTTTTGGTGTTGCTTTCACCTTCCAGAACCTGATCTACTGCTTTGTGGGCTGTTTGCTCGGCACGCTGATTGGCGTGTTGCCCGGTATCGGCCCAGTGGCGACCATCGCCATGCTGCTGCCTGCCACCTACGCACTGCCCCCAGTGGCCGCGCTGATCATGCTGGCCGGTATTTATTACGGCGCGCAATACGGTGGTTCGACCACCGCCATTCTGGTGAACCTGCCGGGCGAGTCTTCGTCGGTGGTGACCGTGATTGACGGCTACCAGATGGCACGCAAGGGGCGAGCGGGGCCGGCGCTGGCGGCTGCAGGCCTGGGTTCGTTCTTCGCGGGCTGTGTGGGTACGTTGATCCTGGCGGCCTTTGCGCCTCCACTGACCGAAGTTGCCTTCAAGTTCGGCCCTGCCGAATACTTCTCCCTGATGACCTTGGGTCTGATTGGCGCCGTGGTGCTGGCCTCGGGCTCGCTGCTCAAGGCCGTGGCCATGATCGTGCTGGGTCTGTTGATGGGCCTGGTGGGTACCGATGTGAACTCGGGGGTGGCACGTTTCAGCTTCGATATCCCTGAGCTGACCGACGGCATTGGTTTCGTGACCATCGCCATGGGCGTGT
The DNA here is from genome assembly GCF_028680575.1 of Acidovorax benzenivorans. Classification (GTDB taxonomy): domain Bacteria; phylum Pseudomonadota; class Gammaproteobacteria; order Burkholderiales; family Burkholderiaceae_C; genus Acidovorax; species Acidovorax benzenivorans. Next base: position 10,480 of record NZ_JAPCKI010000003.1, read on the forward strand.
TCGGCTACGGTGAAATCATTGCCAACCTGTCGCGTCCCGACGATGAGCGCGAGGTGTTCACTGCCAAGGTGGAAGGCCTGTTCCCCACCAAGGAAGACTTCAAGAACATGATCCCCGCTGTACTGCGTGGCACGGCACTGGGTTCTGCCCTGGGTATCTTGCCCGGTGGTGGTGCCTTGCTGGCGGCCTTTGCTGCCTACACGGTGGAAAAGAAGACCAAGCTGCGTCCTGGCGAAGTGCCCTTCGGTCAAGGCAACATCCGCGGTGTGGCGGCCCCCGAGTCGGCCAACAACGCAGGTTCGCAGACCTCGTTCATTCCACTGCTGACGCTGGGTATTCCTCCCAACGCCGTGATGGCGCTGATGGTGGGTGCCATGACCATCCACAACATCCAGCCTGGTCCCCAGGTGATGACCAGCAATCCCGAGCTGTTCTGGGGCCTGATCGCCTCGATGTGGATCGGCAATGCGATGCTGGTGATTCTGAACTTGCCCCTGATCGGCATCTGGATCAAGCTGCTGACCGTGCCTTACCGTTGGCTGTATCCGTCTATCGTGCTGTTTTGTGCGGTGGGTGTGTACTCCACCAACAACAACACCTTCGATATCTGGATGGTGGGCGCGTTTGGCCTGATTGGCTACATCTTCCACAAGCTGGGCACTGAACCTGCACCGCTGCTGCTGGGCTTCATCCTGGGCCCGATGATGGAAGAAAACCTGCGCCGTGCGCTGCTGCTGTCGCGTGGCGACTGGAGCGTGTTTGTCACGCGTCCGTTGTCGGCCGGTCTGCTGGCGGCTGCGGCCCTGCTGCTCATCATCGTGCTGCTGCCTTCTGTGAAGAACAAGCGCGAAGAAGCGTTCGTGGAAGACTGATCTGTCCCGATTGACTTTTCCACCCTGACCAACGGCACCTTCGGGTGCCGTTGTTTTTTGGGTAGTGGCGTCCACATTGCACCGCTGCTGCCAGTACACAATGGCGGGCAGAGGTCCGCATGTCCACACCCTTTCTCCCCACGCAGCACCCCCATCGGGTGATGCTGCACAACGAAATTCATGCCCGCCCGCCCGAGGCGATGAATGCCCCCCTGGCCATCGCCCACATCGTGATGTTGGCCGATGCTGCCGGGCGCGAGGCCAGCCGGGCCCATGTGGCCGCGCTGCTGCGGGACCACCACATGGCGCTGCCGGATGCCCAGACCACCCATCTGCGGATGGACCTGGGCGCTTTCAGGATGCGCTGGGAACTGCACACCGAATTCGTCACCTGGACCTTCATGGCCCCGGCGTCTGTGGAGGCCTTTGGCGAACGCGAGCCTGCGAGCGCGGTGGACTCAGTGCCCCACGACTGGCTAGCCGCCTTGCCTGGCCAGTGCCTGTGCAGCTTGAACCTGTGGGTGTTGCCCACACACACCTTCGGCTCGGGTTCGTTGGTCAAGCATGTGCTGTATGAAGACACGCTGGTGGCGTCCACCGTGGCCGACGGGCATGGCGAGGTGTACACCGACTTTGCGATCCATGCCGACGGCTTTTCGCGCATGGTACTGCTGGCAGGGGGCATGACACCACGGCGCTTGGGGCGCCTGGTGCAGCGTCTGCTGGAGATCGAGACCTACCGCATGGCGGCCTTGCTGGGCCTGCCTGCCGCCCGCGAGGCCGCCAGCGTGCTGGCCTTTGCCGAGCGCGAACTGGCGGCATTGGCCGAGGCCATCCGCACGGCCAACCGAGACGACGAGCCCGCCTTGCTTGACCGGCTGACGCGTCTGGCCGGACAGGTGGAGAGTCAGTATGCGGCCACGCACTCGCGCTTCTCGGCCAGCAGCGCCTACTTTGAATTGCTGGACCGCCGCATCCAGGACATTGCCGAGTCGCGCCTGGCGGGCATGCAGACCATTCGCGAGTTCATGGACCGGCGCCTCACCCCAGCGCGCAGCACCTGCGAGTGGGCAACCCGTCGGCAAGATGCGCTGTCGCAGCGCGTGTCGCGCATGAGCAACCTGCTGCGCACCCGGGTGGAGATCGAGCAGCAGCAAAGCAGCCAGGCGCTGCTGACCACCATGAACCACCGGCAGGATCTGCAACTGCAAATGCAGTCCACGGTGGAGGGCTTGTCCGTGGCGGCCATCACCTATTACATCGTGGGGCTGGTGAGCTATCTGGCCAAGGGCGCGCAAAAGCTCGGGTGGCCCTTGTCGGCAGAGACGACGGCTGCCCTGGCGATACCGGTGGTCGCGGTGGGGGTGTGGTGGTCGTTGCGGCGGCTGCACCAGCGGGTGTTCCACAAGCACCGCTGAGGCGGTAGACCCGGCGATCCGTCGGGCGGCACGGAGCAGGTTCAGCCACGCAGCCATCGTTGATGAAGGGGGCGCCCGCGCAGAGGTTCGATGGCCCGCGCCAGCCCTGTCGTGTCACACTGGGGGCTGCTTTCCGGTAGCGCCTGGTGGGCAGACATTCCAGCGGGCGCATCGCGCCCCTTCATACCCGTGACCACTGAAAAGAAGAGCATTGCGTCCGGCCTCGTGCTGGCATTCCTCGGTTCCATCGCATTCAGCGGCAAGGCCATCATCGTCAAGCTGGCCTACCGCTACGGGGTGGATGCGGTCACGCTCATCATGTACCGCATGCTGTTTGCGCTGCCCATCTTTGCCGTGATGGCCTGGTGGGCCAGCCGGGGCAAGGCGCCGCTCACCCGCAAGGACTGGCTGGGGGTGCTGGGCCTGGGCGTCACCGGCTACTACCTGGCGAGTTTTCTCGACTTTGCAGGGCTGGCCTACATCAGTGCCAGCCTGGAGCGGCTCATCCTGTACCTCAACCCCACGCTGGTCGTGTTGCTGGGCTGGCTGCTGTATGGCCGCGGTATCCGCTGGGCGCAGGCTGCAGGCATGCTGGTGAGCTACAGCGGTGTGGTGCTGGTGTTTGGCCACGAGGCCAACCTGCAGGGTGCCAACGCCGCCTGGGGCACCTTGCTGGTGTTCCTGAGCGCGGTGAGCTACGCCATCTACCTAGTCTATAGCGGCGAGATGGTGCAACGCCTCGGCGCACTGCGGCTGGTGGGCCTGGCCACCACGGTGGCGTGCCTGTGCTGCCTGTTGCAGTTTGTGGTGCTGCGGCCGCTGAGTGCGGCAGTGGTGGCTCCGGAGGTGATCTGGCTGTCGGTGCTCAACGCCACCCTGTGCACGGCCGCGCCGGTGCTGATGGTGATGATGGCCATTGAGCGCATTGGAGCGGGCATGACCGCGCAGACGGGCATGGTGGGCCCGTTGTCCACCATCCTCATGGGTGTGTGGATTTTGGGCGAACCGTTCACGGTGTGGGTGGCCGCGGGTACGGCGCTGGTGGTGGTGGGCATCTTCACCTTCACCCGCATGGCGCGCAGGGCCTGATGGCCGTTGTCACAGAGCTATAGCGATCTGTTCCAGGCGCCAAGTGCCGCCTTGAGAAGTCGTAAACAGGCTCTACGACGTTTTTTTCTTGGGTGCCGCCTTGCGGACTGGCGCGTTGGCGGGGGCTGCGGGAGAGGGCTCCGTCACGGCTGTCGGGGCGGCCTTGGGGCTCATGCGCTGGGCCACCGTCACCGGTGCCGCACCCGTGAAGCTGTCCAGGTTTTTGCCCATGGCCAACTCCAGTTGCTCCAGGCGCGCCTGGGCGGGTGGGTGGGTCGCCAGGGCCAGGGTGAATGCCGGGTTGTCGGGGGTGGCTGTGCGCAGCTGTTGCAGCACGGACACCAGTCCATACGGGTCGAATCCAGCGCGGGTGGCCAGGGCCACGCCGGTGCGGTCGGCATCGTACTCATCGGTCTGGTCCAGGCCGCGTGCGTACAGGTTGCGCCCCAGTGCCAAAAACTGCGAGGCCACCACGTTGCCCACGGCGTTGGTCCTGATCTGCGACGCCACCAACTGGGTCAGCATGCCCGACTGCGCCGTCTTGCGAATGGCCAGCAGGTGGTGCTTAGCGGTGACGTGGGTGATTTCGTGGGCCAGGATGCCCGCCAGTTCGGCCTCGTCGGCGCAGCGGTCGATCAGTCCCTTGGTCACGAAAACATAGCCGCCCGGTGCCGCAAACGCGTTGTAGCCCGGGTCGTCCAGCACCACAAAGGTCCAGGGCAGATGGGGGCGGGGCGATTGCAGGCTGATCCAGCGCCCGAGCTGGTTCACGTAACGCTGCAGGGCCATGTCCGGGTGCAAGGGCTTGCTGCCCAGCAGCACGGCCGAGAGTTGTCGGCCGATTTCGATCTCACGGGGCTCGTCGATGCTCTCGACCGAACGGGTGAGCATGCTGATGAGGTCATCCCCCTGGCCTGCGGGGCTGCCCCCACCGGTGATGGCGCCCAGCAGGCCGCCGCCGGTGTTGCTGGTGCTGCCGCCGCCCAGGGCATTGAGCAGATTCATGACACCCTGGCTTTGCCCCTGGCTCGGCAGCAGGGTCAGGGCCAGGGCTGTGCAGGCCGTTGCGAGTAGCCGGGTGCGAGCGGGGGATTGGGGCAGGCGCATGGCAGCTCTCGTTCAGTTGGGGCTGAAATTGGGGTCGGACGGGTTGTTGGACGAGCCTGTCGCACCCGGTCCGCTGCTGGAGGAGGGGCGGGGCGGCTCGGCCAGTGGGGCCACGTTGCGTGGTTGCAGCGCGGCATTGTTGGCGAACTGACGGGCCTGGTCGGCGTTGACGCGCAGACCTTCGGCCTGGCTCACAGCTGCAGGGTTGGGCTGCGCCTTGGCGATGTCTTCGGCGCCCAGACCTCGGATGCCCACGGTGGAGGTGGCGGTGGTGGTGCCACCGCTGTTCCCGCCGAACAGGCTACCCAGGCCGCGCATGCCACTGGTGGCAGCGTTGCTGGTAGCGGGGGCCGCGCCCGACTGGGGCCCCAGGTCAAACATGTGGACCCAGCCGGTGGCGCCTTGTGCCGTGCTGACCTTGGTCCAGGGGCCCTTGCGCTCGCTGGTGCGCGTGACGACGGAGTTGGCCTCCAGGGGCGCCACGCTGGCGCCATTTTCTGCGGGGCTGTCGCGCAGTTGGGTGGCGCGTTTGACCATGGCTGCTTCCTGCGCATGTGCTGTGGCGGCAAACAGTGGCAGCAGCGCCATCGCGGCCGATGCCAGCCAGGGGGCCAGGGCTCTGCAGTGCAGCCGGATCATTTGGTAACTCTCCACTTATGATTTGTTGTGGCTGCAGTGCGCAGCGCGAAAACCGGAGATTGTTATGGATTTGGGTATTGCAGGCAAATGGGCGCTGGTGTGTGGCGCGAGCAAGGGGCTGGGTTATGGCTGCGCACAGGCGCTGGTGCGTGAGGGCGTCAACGTGGTGATCAATGCCCGCAGCGCCGAGGCACTGAATCAAGCTGCTACTCATTTGATAGCTGAAGGCGCAAATAGAACAGGCGCTAGTGGCCAAAATGGCACCCAACCGCAAGTGCTGGCCGTGGCCGCTGACATCACCACCCCCGAAGGGCGTGCAGCGGTGTTCTCGGTGGCGGGTGGCCCGGGGCGGGACTTTGACATCGTGGTCACCAACGCGGGCGGCCCGCCAACCGGCGACTTCCGGGACTGGAATCGCGATGCCTGGATCAAGGCGGTGGACGCCAACATGCTGACTCCCATCGAGCTGATCCAGGCCACGGTGGACGGCATGGCCGCGCGCGGGTTTGGCCGCATCGTCAACATCACCTCCAGCGCCGTGAAGGCGCCCATCGACATCCTGGGCCTGTCCAACGGCGCACGCAGCGGACTCACCGGGTTTGTGGCAGGCGTGTCGCGCAGCAAGATTGCAGCGCGCGGCGTGACCATCAACAACCTGCTGCCCGGAAAATTCGACACCGACCGACTCGCCGCCACAGTGACCGCTGCCGCCACGAAGGCGGGCAAGAGTGTTCAGGACGTGCGCTCCGTGCAGCAGGCGCAGATTCCGGCCGGGCGCTACGGCACTGCTGAAGAGTTTGGCGCTATCTGTGCCTTCCTCTGCAGCGTGCAGGCAGGCTATATGACAGGCCAGAACGTGCTGGCCGATGGTGGTGCCTACCCTGGTACGTTCTGACGCAGGCCGGGCCCGACGCGGCCCGGCTGGCGGGCTGTGCGGCGCAGTGCTTCCGCAGAACGGGGGCAGCCGTGGTGTTTTGCCGACAGCTTTACCGGAGCGCTGAATAATTGGTGGAATACTGCGGGCCAGCGCCTGCCACTGCCCGCCTCCATGCACCCTGCTCACACCCCTTTATTGCTGCGCCTGAAACGCTACGGCGCCCTGCTGTACCTGGCGCTGGGCACTTTGGGGGGGGTGCAGGCCGCGGAGGCGGTCAACACGCTGGGTACGGGGGCAGGTGCGGGGGCGACAGTGGCCGCTCCTTATCGGCTGCGCATCGTGGGGGGGCTGGCGGGCATCAGCCAGTATGTCCGGCAGGAAGAGCCCTTCTGGACCAAGGAGCTGTCGCGCCTGAGTGCCGGGCGCTTCCAGGCAGAGATCGTGCCCTTTGACCGGGCTGGCGTGCCCGGGGCCGAGATGCTGCGGCTGTTGCAGCTGGGCGTGGTGCCTTTTGGCACGACCCTGATGAGTTCCTTTACGGCGCAATACCCCGAATACACCGCGCCCGATCTGGCCGGACTGAACCCCGACCTTGCCACGCTCAAGACTACGCTGGCTGCGTTTCGCCCCTACCTCGAAAAGGCGCTGCGCGAACAGCATGGTGTCGAGGCGCTGGCCATTTACGTGTACCCGGCGCAGGTCGTGTTTTGCAAGAAGCCGCTGCGTGCGCTGGCAGAGCTGACCGGCCGACGGGTGCGTGTGTCGTCGGCCAGCCAGGCCGACTTTGTAGCGGCCCTGGGCGGGGTGCCGGTGCTGACCAGCTTTGCGCAGATCGTGCCAAGCTTGACGGCGGGCAATACCGAATGCGCGATCACCGGCACCATGTCGGGCAACATGCTTGGCCTGCCATCGCTCACTACCCACGTCCACACCCTGCCCATCACCTGGGGGCTGGCCGTGTTTGGTGCCAACCAGGCTGCCTGGGCGGCGCTACCGGCCGATCTGCGCACGCTGCTTGCGCGCGAGTTGCCTCGCCTGGAGGCTGCGATCTGGGCCGAGTCCGAGCGCGAAACCGCAGACGGACTGGCCTGCAACCGGGGCGCTCCCACCTGCAACGGCGGTGTCAAGGGCAGCATGGTGGTGGTGCCCGTGTCGCCCCAGGATGAGCGCAGTCGCCAGGAGATCCTCGGGTCCACCGTGTTGCCGCGCTGGGTACAGCGTTGCGGCGCCCGCTGTGCGCAGGTCTGGAACCAGACCATCGGGCCAGCACGTGGTCTGCAGGCAGCGCCTGCGAAATGACAGAGTTCGCTGCACCTTCGCGCATCAAGGCCTATGTCTGGGCGGGCGGCGCCATTTTTGTGGCGGCCGTGGTGATGGTGGCCGGCACTCTGGCATGGGATGCCCGCCAGACCGCGCTGGCCGATAGCAAGGCGCAAGCCACGCGTTTTGTGGCCGGGGCAGAAGCGGCGCTCAACCGGTCGCTGCTGGCCGTGGACGTGTTGCTGGCCAGCATGGACGAGCTGCTGGGGCTGTCCAACGTCATGACGGCGTGGGTGGACGCCGACGCTGCCAGCCAGCGGCTGCGTGGGTCGGCCCGGCAGAACCTCATGGTGCGCTACGTGGCCGTGCTCGACGGCGCGGGCAAAACCCTGGCTTCGTCCGACCCGGCTGGCGGAGGCCTGTTGGTGCAGTTGCCCGCCGGTTTTCTGGAGAGCGTGTTGGAGCAACCGGTGTCAACGCTGATGGTCAGCGCACCGGTGGTGAGCTTTGCCAGCTCCGAGCGGGTGCTGTACTTTGCGCGCCACCTGCGCATGGCAGGCAGCACGCGCGTAGTGGCGGTGGCTGAGCTGCCGGTGTCGGCGCTCAGCTCGGTGCTGGTGCAGGGCGTGGACATCAGCGGACTGCAGGTGACGCTGGAGCGCGCCACCGGCCAGTTGCTGCTGAGCGTGCCTAACCGCGAAGACGTGATGACCGCGCCCACCCTCACGCCGCCCATTGGTGACCTGGCCGATCAGGGCATGGCCTGGCAGGCTCCGGCGCGCCTGACCGGGGACCCGTCGCTGGTGGTGTTCCGGCCCATCCTGTACCAGGATCTGCGCATTGCGGCCAGCGTTCCGCTGGATGCAGCGCTGGCCGACTGGCGCAATCAGCGCGATGCCATTGCGCTGACCACCTTGTTGTTCATCGCCATGATCGTTGCCGCAGGGGTGATGGCGTTGCGGTATGTCGACCGGATGTACCAGGCCCGCCTGGCCATCGCGCAGTCCAAGGCCACGCTGGACCAGGCGCTGGAGTCCATGGTCAGTGGCTTCTTGCTGCTCGACAGTCAGCAGCGCGTGGTGCAGTGGAACCTACAACTGGAGACGATTCTCCCGTGGCTGCGTGGCGTGGTCGCGCCGCTGGTGCCGTTTCGCACGCTGCTGGAGGCCACGGTGGAGCACCATGCGCCCCGCCTGTCCGATGACGAGGGCAGGCGCTGGGTGAGCCAGCGCCTGCAGCGGCAAAAACACCAGCCCGAGCCGCGCGAGCAGTCGTACGCCAACGGCAGCACCATTCAGATCACCGAACGCGGCACCCCCGACGGCGGGCTGGTCATCAGCTACCACGACGTCACCGCATTGCGCAAGGCCAGCACAGAGATCGAGAGCCTGGCCTTCTACGACCCGCTGACCAACCTGCCCAATCGCCGCCTGCTGATGGACCGCATGCAGCAGGCCATTGCCGCCAGCGTGCGCAGCGGGCAGTACGGGGCCTTGCTGTTCCTGGACCTGGACCACTTCAAGACCTTGAACGACACGCGCGGCCACGAGGTGGGCGACATGCTGCTGCGCCAGGTGGCCCAGCGCCTGAAGACCTGCGTGCGGCGCGAGGACACCGTGGCGCGGCTGGGAGGTGACGAGTTTGTGCTCATGCTCAGCGACCTCTCGGTCCACCGCGACGAGGCCGCCGCCCAGGCGCGCCGCGTGGGCGAGAAGATATTGCGCAAGCTCAACGTGCCCTACACCCTGGGGGCCAACGCGCACCACAGCACGCCCAGCATCGGTGCCACGCTGATGGGCGGTTCCCTGCAGTCGTCGGTGGACCTGCTCAAGGAGGCCGACATCGCCATGTACCAGGTCAAATCGCAGGGGCGCAACGCGCTGTGCTTTTTTGACCCGCAGATGCAGATCGTCATCAGCATGCGCGCGCAGTTGGAGAGCGACCTGCAGATAGCGCTCACCGGACGGCAATTTGTGCTGCACTACCAGCCCCAGTTCCACCTGGATGGCCGCTTGGTGGGCGCCGAGGCCCTGATCCGCTGGCAGCACCCCGAGCGCGGGCTGGTCGCCCCTGGCGAGTTCATCGGTGTGGCCGAAGAGAGCGAACTCATCGTGCCCATGGGCCACTGGGTGCTGCGCACCGCCTGCGAGCAACTGGCTGTCTGGCAGGGGGACGAGCGCTACCGGCACCTGCAGGTGTCGGTCAACGTGAGCGCGCGGCAGTTCCGCCAGCGCGACTTTGTGGCCCGGGTGGTGGAGGTGCTGCGCGAGACCGGCGCCAAGCCGCACCTGCTCAAGCTCGAACTGACCGAGTCGCTGGTGCTGGACAACGTGGACGACACCATCGCCAAGATCGGCATGCTCAAGACCAAGGGCGTGCGCTTTTCGGTGGACGACTTTGGCACTGGCTATTCATCGCTGGCCTACCTCACGCGACTGCCGCTGGACCAGCTCAAGATCGACCAGTCCTTTGTGCGCAACCTGGGGGTGCGACACACCGACGATGTGATCGTGCAGACCATCCTCGGCATGGCGCGCAACCTGGAGCTGGATGTGATCGCCGAAGGGGTGGAAACCGTGGCGCAAAAAGACTTTCTGGCCCGGCACGGCTGTGTGTACTTTCAGGGCTATCTGATGGGGCGGCCCACCCCGGCGGCCGCGCTGGAAGCGCTGATGGAGTCCAGCGCCATGGCTGCTACGCAGGGCTGAACCGGGTTTTCATATGCTCCATTGTCGCTATGTTTTGTGTAGCTATGGAGGTAATATTGAGTAGCGCTACAGCCGGATATTGTTCAAAATATCCCTCGCCTCAGCGCCGTGACGACACCACAATGCCCCCCACGATCAGTGCGAACGCCACACCGTGGAAGGTCTTGGGTGTTTCGCCCAGAAACGCGGCCGACAGCACCCCGGCAAACAGCGGCGTGAGGTTGATGAAAAACCCCGCCACCGCAGGCCCGGCGCGCTGCACGCCCACGCCCCAGCAGCGGTAGGCCAGCACGGCGGGCCCCACGGCAATGAAGGCCAGGGCGGCGGCCAGCGGCCAGCCCCATTCAATGTGCGTGCGTCCGCTGGCCCACTCGGCCCCCGCAAAGCTGCCCGACCAGGCCAGTCCAAACACCATCTGCGCCATCAAAAACGCGGCCCAGTCGCCCCGGATGCTGGAGGGCTCGGTGGTGCGCGACAGCAGCCAGCTGTAGAACGCCCACGAGACGGTGGCCAGCAGCATGAACAGGTCCCCCGGCACCAGGCGGAAGGCCAGCAACTGCGACCACTCGCCCCGGCTGAGCACCAGCAGCACCCCACACACCGACAGCAGCGCCCCCAGCACCTGCCGCCGGGTGACGGACGCCCCGAAGAACAGGGCACCCACGGCCAGCATCCACACCGGCATGCTGGACCCCACCAGCGTCACGTTGATGGGCGTGGAGGTCTGCAGCGCCATGTATTGCAGCGCGTTGTAGGCCCCGATGCCCAGCAGCCCCAGCAGCGCATAGCGGCGCCAGTGGGGCCACAGGGGGCTGTCGGCGCGCAGCACGCCTTGGGCCAGGGGCAGCAGGATGGCAAAAGCCAGCACCCAGCGGATGAAGTTCAGGGTGATGGGGGGAATCAGGTCGTGTACCAGCCGCCCCACCACGGCATTGCCGGCCCACAGCAAGGGCGGAATCACCAGCAGCACGGCCGTGCCGGGTGTGATTTTTTGAGTCATGGGGCTGCACTGTAACGGTGCGGGCTGGGCCTTGCTGCGCCCGGGGCACAAGGCCCCAGCGCACACCGGCGTCGCGCGGGCCGTCGGCAACCGTGCAGGATTCGTGGCAGGATGGCCGCCGTTGTGACTTCACCCCCATTTTTGAGGAGACCGTTAGCCATGAGCCTTGCCGTCCAGATCCGCCAGCACGGTGGTCCCGAAGAACTCCACATTGTGGATGTCACCGTGGGCGAACCCGGCCCCGGCGAAGTCCGCATTCGCCACCACGCCATCGGCCTGAACTTCATCGACGTGTACCACCGCACCGGCCTGTACCCGTTGAACATGCCCGCCACCATCGGCATGGAAGGCGCAGGGGTGATCGAGGCCGTGGGCGAGGGTGTCACGCACCTGAAGGTGGGCGACCGCGCCGCCTATGCCAGCAACCCGCCGGGTGCCTACTGCGAAGTGCGCGTGATGCCCGCCAAGTGTGTGTGCAAGCTGCCCGATGCCATCAGCTTCGAGACCGGCGCGGCCATGATGCTCAAGGGGCTGACGGCGCAGTACCTGCTCAAAAAGACGCGCCCTGTGGAAGGACTGGAGCCCGGCGATTTTGTGCTGTTCCACGCGGCGGCTGGTGGTGTGGGCCTGATCGCCAGCCAGTGGGCTAAGGCGCTGGGCCTGCAGCTCATTGGCACGGCGGGCTCGGATGCCAAGTGCCAGTTGGCCTTGGCCAACGGCGCGGCGCACGCCATCAATTACAGCACTGAGGACTTCGCCGCACGCGTGAAGGAGATCACCGGCGGCAAGGGCGTGAAGGTGGTGTACGACTCGGTCGGGAAGGACACCTGGGACAAGTCGCTCGAATGCCTGCGTCCCTTCGGCCTCATGGCCAGCTTTGGCAACGCGTCGGGCCCGGTGGCGCCGTTTGCACCCGGTAGCCTGGGCGCCAAGGGCTCGCTCTACGTTACGCGCCAGACGCTGTTCACCCACATCGCCACGCGCGAGGCCACGCAGGCCATGGCCGACGACCTGTTTGCCGTGGTCGCCAGCGGGCAGGTGAAGATCCACATCGACCAGCGGTACCCGCTGGCCGATGTGCAACAGGCGCACCGCGACCTGGAGGCGCGCAAGACCACCGGCTGCACCATCCTCACGCTGTGAACGCGCCTGCTCAGACGCCCACGTTTGATCAGTGGCTGGCGGGGGCGCGCCAGGCGGCGCAGCAGCCCCCGGCCCAACAGCGGCAGCCGCTGGTGGTGGCGGGGCAGGTGGTGGGATCGGTGGCACCTGGATTCTTAAGTCAAATCAGCCTGAAGCGCTTTATCCATAAGCGCTATCAGCTATCAGAAAAGGAGCATCTTCAGGGCAGCGCATGGTCTTTGCACGCGTTGCCTGAAGACACCACGGACGCCCTCAACACCTTGGCCGCCGCGCTGCGCGATGCCGACCTGTGTGGCCCCTGGCGCGATGAGCAACTGGCGGTGACCAACCCGGCGGGCGAGGTCATCGGCACGGTGGAACGTGGGGCCGTGCGCGTGCTGGGCGTTGCCACCCGGGCCGTGCACTTGGTGGGCCTGGCGCCCGACGGCCGCATGTGGGTGCAAAAGCGCGCCATGACCAAGCCCAACAACCCCGGTCTGTGGGACACGCTGATGGGCGGCATGGTCTCGGCGGCCGACTCGCTGCCCCAGGCCCTGGCCCGCGAAACCTGGGAAGAGGCTGGCTTGCAGGTGGACACCTTGGCCGACGTGTCCCATGGTGGCCAGGTGCTGTTCAGCCGCCCCAGCCGTGAGGGCGGCGGCGCGGGCTTTATGGTGGAGCGCATCGACTGGTTCCGCGCCCAGGTGCCCCAGGGCATGGAGCCCGACAACCAGGACGGCGAGGTCGAGCACTTTGAGCTGCTGCCCCTGGACCTGGTGCGCGAGCGCGTGGCGCAGGGGCTGTTCACGCTGGAAGCCGGGCTGGTGATTGCGGGGTTTCTGGGCGTGTAGTTGCCGCTGCGGCGTGGGCGTTGCCTGCGCGGGCGGACCATGGTGCTCGCCGCTACACCTCAAGTTCGCCGGTTTGGCGCCGATACAACTCCCAGAAGAGGTTCTCACAGACCTCAATAAACACTACAAACTGGGACGGAGCATTGGCATGGCATCCACGATCAACACCAACGTAGCGTCTTTGACGGCGCAGCGCAATCTGGGCATGAGCCAGACTTCGTTGAATACTTCCATTCAGCGTCTCTCGTCCGGCCTGCGCATCAACAGCGCCAAGGATGATGCCGCCGGCCTGGCGATTTCCGAGCGCTTCACCAGCCAGATCCGTGGCCTGAACCAGGCTGTTCGTAACGCCAACGACGGTATCTCTCTGGCGCAAACCGCTGAAGGCGCCTTGAAGGCTTCCGGCGACATCCTGCAACGGGTGCGTGAACTGGCTGTGCAGTCGGCCAACGCCTCCAACAGCGCTGGCGACCGCCAGGCCCTGCAACAGGAAGTGGGCCAACTGGTGTCCGAACTGGACCGTATCTCGCAAACCACGGAATTCAACGGCTCCAAGCTGCTGGATGGAACCTTCGGCACGCAGCAGTTCCAGGTGGGGGCCAATGCCAATCAGACCATTGTGGCGGCCACCGCCAACCTGCGTACCGGCGTTTATGGCAACAACCAGCTGATTGCATCCGGCGCCGCTCAGCAGGTGTACGGCCCCGAGCCCGCAAACGCCTATGGAACCAACGGCGTGAGTGCGGGCTCCGTGCTCATCAATGGAGCCCTGGGCTCCGGGACCGCAACCATCAATGCGAATGCCTCATCCAAGGAGATTGCGGACCAGATCAATGGACTCGCTGCGCAAACGGGGGTCAAAGCCCAGGCACAAACCAACCTCCAGCTGACTTTCAGCGGTGCAGGGACCTATTCCCTGACGCTGCAATCGGACAACAGCAGCAAAATTGATCTGTCGTTCTCTTTGAATGGTGGTACGGGCGCCTCCAATCTGGCGGCAGCTGTCTCTGCCATCAATGACCAGTCTGCCAAGACGGGTGTCACGGCCCAGGTGAACGAGGGGGAGACGGGCATTGTCTTGGGCAACCGCAGCGGGAACAACATCCTGGTGGGTGACCGTACGAACCAAAGTACCGGAACCGTGAACGTTCAGAAGATGGTGGATGACGGTGACGGGGGGCTTGCGCTAGTGGGTGCGCCTGCCAACTTGATGATTGGCCCCCTGGACGATGCGGTTGTCGTCAGCGGCTACCTCACGCTGGACTCCGACAAGTCCTTTGCCGTCGATGCGACAGGGACCAATGCTTTGGCTGATGGCAGCTCGGGCCTGGAGAAGGTGGCGGACCTGGATGTCACGACCTTTGCCAAAGCCACCAATGCGCTCAAGACGGTGGATTCGGCGCTGAGCTTCATCAACGGCGAGCGTGCCAAGCTCGGCGCCTTGCAGTCGCGCTTTGAAACCTCGATCAGTAATCTGCAGGTGACCTCCGAGAATCTGTCGGCCTCACGCAGCCGCATTCTCGATGCCGATTTTGCGGCCGAGACCGCCAACCTCTCACGCGCGCAGATCCTGCAGCAGGCGGGCACGGCCATGGTGGCGCAGGCTAACCAGTTGCCCCAGGGGGTATTGGCGCTTTTGCGGTAAAGCGCCGCATTCCCTTGTGCTGGCCATGTATTGGGGCTTCGCAGGCCTGGGCACATCGCCACCCCTGCACGCGCAGGACTGCCTTATTTCGCGGCTTGGCCCTTGCCGGGCAGCCGCTGCAACGCCACCGTTTTCACCAAGTCCCAAGCCGCCTGCGCCACGGGCGAGAGCGCGCGGTGGCGCCGGTGCACCAGCATGATCTCGCGGTCCACGCGCGGCACCAGCGGGCGCACCACCAGCCGCGCCAGGCCTTCGGGCGGCAGGGCCAGGGTGGGGATGACCGAGATGCCCAGGCCCGCGTCCAGCATGCGAAAGATGGTGGTGGGGTGGCCCACCTCCTGCGCTACCGTGCAGGCCACGTTGTGCTCGGCCAGGGCGCGGTCGATCAGGCGGCGGCTGCCGGAGTCGTGGTCCAGCAGCACCAGCGCTTCGCCCTCCAGGTCGGTCCAGCGCACCTGGCGTTTGTGGGCCAGCCGGTGGCCGGGCGGGCAGGCCAGGCAAAACGGCTCGGTCAGGATGGTTTCGCAGTGCAGCGCCTCGCGCTCGCTGGGGTCAATGACCACGCCAAAGTCCACCTCGCCCGACAGCACACTGGCCAGCACCGCGCTCTGGATGCGGTCCAGCAGCACCAACTGCAGCCCCGGCAGCACGCGGTGGCACTCGGCGATGCAGTCGGGCATGAGGTTGGCCGACAGCGTGGGGCTGCTGGCCACGCGCACGCGGCCGCGCCGCTCGGTGGCCAGTTCACGCACATCCAGCAGCGTGTTCTCCAGCTCTTCCAGCACGCGCGGCAGGCGCGCCGACAGGCGCTGGCCCGCATCGGTCAGCGTCACTTCGCGCGTGGTGCGGTTGAGCAGCTTCAGGCCCAGCTGGGCTTCCAGCTCGGTGATGCAGCGGCTCACGGCCGGCTGGGTCAGGCCCACCACATCGCCCGTGCGGCTGAAGTTGCGGGTAGCGGCCACCGACTGGAAAACAAGCAGCTGGCGCAGGGTGATATTCATGCAGCAGAATCATAAATCCATCAGAGAAATCCATTTCTCTTTGGAATGCGGCTGCGGTCCAATGCGTGGCTTCGGGCTCTGTCTGCCCCATGTTTCTGTTTTTTTGCGCCGCTGCTGCGCCGTCACCCATGGCCCGTTCCCGTTTTCTCCCCGACAACTTCACCCTGGCCTTGCTGGGTACCGTCACCCTTGCCAGCGTGTTGCCTGCATCGGGCGTGGCGGCCCAGGCGCTGGAGGGGTTGACCGTGGCCGCCGTGGCACTGCTGTTCTTTTTGCACGGGGCCAAACTCTCGCGCGATGCCATCGTGGCGGGGCTCTCGCACTGGCGGCTGCATCTGGTGGTGGTGGGCGCCACGTTTGTGCTTTTCCCCTTGCTGGGCTGGGCGCTGCGGCCGGTGCTGCTGCCGCTGGTCACGCCGGGGCTTTACACCGGCATCCTGTACCTGTGCGTGCTGCCCGCGACCGTGCAGTCGGCCATTGCGTTCACCGCCATGGCGCGTGGCAACATGCCTGCGGCCATTTGCAGCGCGTCGGCGTCCACGCTGCTGGGCATCGTGATCACACCGCTACTGGTGGGCCTGTTGCTGCCCGAGGCACAGCAGCAGGCGGGCGCTGCGCAGCACGACACGCTGGCCAACATCGGCCGTATCACCTTGCAGTTGCTGGTGCCCTTTGTGGCGGGCCACCTGCTGCGCCCATGGATCGGCGGCTTTGTGCAGCGCCGGGCGGCAGCGCTCAAGCTGGTGGACCAGGGCTCCATCCTGCTGGTGGTGTTCACCGCTTTCAGTGCGGCTGTGGTCGAGGGGCTGTGGCGGCAGTTGCCAGCGTCTGCGCTGCTGGGCCTGGTGGTCGTGTGCGCCGTACTGCTGACCCTGGCGCTGGTGACCACCACCTGGGTCGCGCGGCGCATGGGGTTCTCCAAGGAGGACGAAATCACGCTGGTGTTCTGCGGCTCCAAGAAGAGCCTGGCCAGCGGCGTGCCCATGGCCAAGGTGCTGTTTGCCTCGCACGCGGTGGGCGCCATCGTGTTGCCCATCATGGTGTTCCACCAGATGCAGCTGATGGTGTGTGCAGTGCTGGCGCAGCGCTATGCGCGGCGCGGTATATAGGGTGTATTTGCTATTATTTGTATAGCTACATGCGCTTATTCCATAAGCGCTTGAAGCCAAAATGGTCTCAAGCTTGATCGTTCAGTGCGCGCAGGCGGCTGGGCGCCAGGGCACCGGCCGACTCCAGGATGGGGTAGGCCACCGAGCACAGCAGCGAGTTGATGCGCTTGAGCTCGCTGATCAGGTCGATGTGCAGTGAGCTGGTTTCAATGCTCTGCACCGTGTTGTCCGACAGGCGCGCCAGGTGGGTGGCCGAATACGCATGCTCCAGGTCGCGAAAGCGCGCTTTTTCTTCGAGCAGCTTTTGTGCGTCACGCACGCTGCCGTTGAGGAACACGCTCATTGCCAGCCGCAGGTTGTCGATCAGGCGGGCGTGCAGTTCGTTGATCTCTTCCATGCCCGCTTCGGAGAACTGGCGGCCCTTCTTGATCTTCTTGTCCTCGATGTCGATCAGCACACGCTCGATGATGTCGCCGATCTGCTCCATGTTGATGGTGAAGCTGATGATGTCGGCCCAGCGGCGGCCCTCGCGCTCGTCCAGGGCCTCGCGCGAGATCTTGGTCATGTAGTACTTGATGGCTGAATACAGGCCGTCCACCTCGTCGTCGAGCTTGCGCAGGTCCTGCGCAAGTTGCAGGTCGTCGGTGCGAATCACCTTGTGCAGGCCCAGCAGCATCGATTCGACCACGTCGGCCTGGTGCAAGGCCTCGCGTGCGGCGCAAGAGATGGCCAGGGACGGCGTGGCCAGGGCCGACGGGTCCAGGTGCTGAGGCCGGGTGCCAGCGGCGGCCTGTGCGTTTTCGACAGGCAGCAGGCGCTGCACCGCGCGCGCCACCGTACCCGTGAGACCGATGCAGACGATACCCACCACCATGTTGAAGGCCAGGTGGAACAGCACCACCAGAGCGGCGGTCTCGGGCACGTGAGGGCGCACATGCTGCAGCCACAAGCCGGTGAGGGGCGTCATGATGAGCACGCCAATGATCTTGAAGAACAGGTTGCCCAGCGGTACCTGGCGCGTCTGTACGTTGGACTTCATCGTGGTCAGCACGGCCAGCACGCCGCTGCCCAGGTTGGCACCCAGCACCAGGCCCAGCGCCACCTCAGCCGGGATACCGCCCGAGCCCGCCAGCGCCGCCGTGAGCAGCACGGTGGCAAGGCTTGAATACGCCACGATAGCCAGCACGGCGCCGGTGAAGATCTCCAGCAGCAAGTCGCTGGTGAGCGCCGAGAGCAGCGTGCGCACGGTGGGCGACTGGGTGAGTACCGTGGTCGATTCGGTGATGAGGCGCAGCGCCAGCAGCATCAGCCCCAGGCCAATCAGCACGCGGCCCACACGCCCCACGGCCGTGTCCTTGCGCGAGATGAACAGCACCACGCCCACAAAGATGAACAGTGGCGACAGCCACGACAAGTCCATCGAGAACACCACGGCCATCACGCTGGTGCCCACGTCGGCCCCCAGCATCACCGCCAGCGCCGCAGGCAGTCCCACCAGGCCCTGGCCCACAAAGGACGCCACGATGAGCGCGGTGGCCGTGCTCGACTGCACGACAGCGGTCACGCCGATGCCCGACAGCACCGCCGTGAACCGGCTGCTCACGCTGTGCGCAATGAGCTGGCGCAGGTTGGCGCCGAAAACCCGCAGGATGCCGGTGCGCACCAGATGGGTGCCCCAGATCAGCAGCGCCACGGCTGCCAGGAGATTGAGGAGATGCTTCATGAAAACCGCTGTTTCTTCTTCTTGTGATGGGCGCAAACCCGGCTACGACCAGACCCCGTGGGTCAATGCAAGAACCGCGCGCACTAGACTGTCATAAAACTGACACATAAGCATACTCCTGAATCCATAGCGCTGGAGCAGATGCCCATGTCGGTGCTGGGTGCGTTGCTGTGCCCCAAACAGCACGGCCCGCATGCAGCGGGCCGTCTGTGGGATGAGCGCCTGGGTGTCTTCAGCGCTCGCGCCGCACCCTCAGCAGCTCATCCAGAATCAGGCAGGCCGCGCCCACCGTGATGGCCGAGTCTGCCAGGTTGAACGACGGGAAGTACCAGCCCGCATAGTGGAACTGCAAAAAGTCCACCACATAGCCGTGCATGAGCCGATCCACCACGTTGCCCACCGCCCCGCCCAGGATGCTGGACAGCGCAAAGCTGAACAGCTTCTGGCCAGGGTGGGCACGCAACTGCCACACGATGAAAATCGTGGCCACCACGCCGATGCCGGTGAACAGCCAGCGCTGCCAGCCGCCCGCGTCCGACAGGAACGAGAAGGCCGCCCCGGTGTTGTGCGCGCGCACGATGTTGAAGAAGCTGGTGATGAACGTGGAGTCGCCCAGCTGGTAGTGGTTGAGGATCAGCGTCTTGGTGATCTGGTCAGCCCCCAGAAGGAACACTGCCCACGCCAGCCAGGGCCACATGCCGACGCCGGAGCGCGCGCGCACCATCAGGCGTGCGCACGGCTTTCGCCGTCGCCGTACAGGTTGCTGGTGCAGCGGCCGCAGATGGTGGGGTGTGCGGCATCGCTGCCCACATCGCTGCGGTAGTGCCAGCAGCGCTCGCACTTGGCATCCGAACTGGGTTTGACGCTGATTTGAAGGGCGTCACCAGCTACCAATTCAATAGCAGAAGTGATGAACACAAACTTCAGGTCGTCGCCCAGGCTGGCCAGCAGCGCATGGTCTTCGGGTGCAGCCGTGAGGGTGGCGGTGGCCTGCAGCGAAGAGCCCACCTGGCCGGCGGCGCGCAGGGCCTCGATCTCCTTGTTCACCGCATCGCGGATCTCGCGCAGGCGTGCCCACTTGGCCAGCAGGCCTTCGTCGGCACCGGCACCCACCCCGGCCACGTTGCCGTAGGTCTCCAGGAAGATGGAGTCGGAGCTGCCGAACACCTTCCACGCCTCTTCGGCCGTGAAGGACAGGAACGGCGCCATCCAGCGCAGCATGGCGTGGGTGATGTTGTAGAGGGCGGTCTGCGCGCTGCGGCGGGCCAGGCTCTTGGGTGCCGTGGTGTACAGGCGGTCCTTGAGCACGTCCAGATAGAAGCCGCCCAGGTCTTCCGAGCAGTACAGCTGCAGCTTGGCCACCACGGGGTGGAACTCGTACACCTTGTAGTGCGCCAGCACCTCGGCCTGGAACTCGGATGCGCGGGTGAGCGCGTAGCGGTCGATTTCCAGCATCTGGTCGAACGGCACGGCGTCCTTGGCCGGGTCGAAATCGCTCACGTTGGCCAGCAAAAAGCGCAGCGTGTTGCGGATGCGGCGGTAGGCGTCCACCACGCGCGCCAGGATCTTCTCGTCGCCCGCGATGTCGCCCGAGTAGTCGCTGGCGGCCACCCACAGGCGGATGATCTCGGCGCCCAGCTTCTTGTTGATCTCTTGCGGGTCGATGCCGTTGCCCAGCGACTTGCTCATCTTGCGGCCCTGGCTGTCCACGGTGAAGCCGTGGGTCAGCAGGCCGCGATACGGCGCGCGGCCTTCCAGCGCCGAGGCCAGCAGCAGCGAGCTGTGGAACCAGCCGCGATGCTGGTCGTGGCCTTCCAGGTACAGGTCGGCCTCGGGGCCCGTGTCGTGGTGCACGTTGGGGTGCGTGCCGCGCAGCACATGGCTGAAGGTGGAGCCCGAGTCGAACCACACTTCCAGGATGTCAGTGCTCTTGGTGTAGTGCGGCGCATCGGCAGCACCCAGGATCTCTTCGGTCGTCACGCGGCTCCAGGCCTCGATGCCGCCCTTTTCGACGATGTCTGCCGCCTGGTCCATGATTTCCATGGTGCGCGGGTGCAGCTCGCCCGAATCCTTGTGCAAAAAGAACGGGATGGGCACGCCCCAGCTGCGCTGGCGTGAGATACACCAGTCGGGCCGCCCGGCGATCATGTCATGCAGGCGGGCCTTGCCGTTCTCGGGGTAGAAACTGGTGTGCTCGATGGCATCCAGCGCGATCTGGCGCAGCGTCTTGGCGGGCTTCATGCCGGGCTGGGTGAATACGCCTTCGCCCTCGTCCATGCGCACGAACCACTGGGCGGCCGCGCGGTAGATCACCGGCGTCTTGTGGCGCCAGCAGTGCGGGTAGCTGTGCGTGATGTCCTTGGTGGTCATCAGGCGGCCCGCATTGCGCAGGGCCTCGATGATGACGGGAATGGCCTTCCAGATGTGCTGGCCGCCGAACAGCGGGAAGTCAGCCGCGTAGGTGCCGTTGCCTTGCACGGGGTTCAGGATGTCGTCGAGCGCCATGCCGTGGGACACGCAGGAGTTGAAATCCTCCAGCCCGTAGGCGGGCGAGGAGTGCACGATACCGGTGCCGTCGTCGGCCGTGGCGTAGTCGGCCAGGTACACGGGCGAGAGGCGGCGGTAGCCAAAGCTGCCGTCCTCGCTGGCCACGTCGTACAGCGGGTGTTCAAACGTGAGGCCACCCAGGTTCTTGCCCAGGGTGGTGGCCAGCACGCTACCGGTCAGGCCGTAGCGCTCCAGGCACGAAGCGACCAGCGGCTCTGCCACGAGCAGAATGCGCTCGCCCGTGTCCACCAGCGCGTAGGTGATCTCGGGGTTCAGGTTCAGCGCCTGGTTGGCGGGGATGGTCCAGGCGGTGGTGGTCCAGATGACGACGAACGCGTCCTTAGACAGCGACGGCAAGCCAAAGGCAGCGGCCAGCTCGGCGGGGTCGTGCGACTTGAAAGCGACGTCCAGCGTGGTGCTCTTCTTGTCCTGATACTCGATCTCGAACTCGGCCAGCGACGAGCCGCAGTCAAAGCACCAGTACACGGGTTTGAGGCCGCGATACACAAAACCGCGCTCCATCACCCGCTTGAAGGCGCGGATTTCGCCTGCCTCGTTGGCGGGGTTCATGGTCTTGTAGGGGTTGTCCCATTCACCGAGCACGCCCAGGCGCTTGAAGTCCACCATCTGCTGCTCGATCTGCTCGGTAGCGAACGCGCGGCTCTTGGCCTGCATGTCGTCGCGGCTCAGGTTGCGGCCGTGTCTCTTTTCGATGGCGTTCTCGATCGGCAGGCCGTGGCAGTCCCAGCCGGGCACATACAGGGCGTCAAAGCCTTCGAGTTGGCGCGCCTTGGTGATCATGTCCTTGAGGATCTTGTTCACCGCGTGGCCCATGTGGATCTGGCCGTTGGCGTAGGGCGGACCGTCATGCAGGATGAACTTGGGCGCGCCGCAGCGGGCGTCGCGCAGGCGCTTGTACAGACCCTTGTCTTCCCAATCTTTCACCCAGCCCGGCTCGCGCTTGGGCAGGTCGCCACGCATGGGGAAGGGGGTGTCGGGCAGGTTCAGGGTGCCGCGGTAATCCGGGGCGGTGGCTGCGGTGGTACTGGCGTTGTCGGACATGAGGGAGCCTTAAAACGGGGCATTCCGGGGCAGGCCCGGAGCAATGCGGGGAAACAGGGAGCGAAACGCGAGAGGTGTCGGGCCTGCGGGGCAGGCGCTGCGCAGGCAGCCCCCTAAATTCGGTCGCGCGTGGTTTGGCGCCGGGTCTCGGTGTGGTTGGGAGCGGCGTGGGCCGATGCAAAGTAGGCGCGCGCATCCGCACAGTCTTTCGCAATACCCGTCGTCAGGGCATCCAGACTGTCGTACTTCAGTTCGTCGTGCAGTTTGTGCAGCAGTTCCACGCGTACGATTTTACCGTACGCCCCTTCGGCACCCAGTTCGGCGGGCCACTGCAGGCAATGGGTTTCCAGCAGTACGCGGCCACCGTTCACGTCATTGGGGTCCAGCGAGGGGCGCACCCCCAGGTTGGCCACGCCCGGCAAAGGCTCGGCGGCAAGGCCATGCACCAGCACGGCAAAGATGCCGCTGGCGGCGGGCTTCCAGTGCGCAAAACGCAGGTTCAGGGTGCGAAATCCGTCGCCAACTCCCTCGGCGGTAGCACCCAGTTCGCGCCCCAACTTGCGGCCATGCACCACATGGCCGCTGATGGTGTAGGGCCGCCCCAGCAGCCGCGCGGCAGCCTCCATATCGCCCGCCGCCAGGGCCTGGCGCACGG
Organism: Acidovorax benzenivorans; assembly: GCF_028680575.1. Taxonomy (GTDB): domain Bacteria; phylum Pseudomonadota; class Gammaproteobacteria; order Burkholderiales; family Burkholderiaceae_C; genus Acidovorax; species Acidovorax benzenivorans. The sequence goes on from NZ_JAPCKI010000003.1 coordinate 33,165, forward strand.
CAGAGCTGGACACACGCAGTCCATGCACCTCGTAGCTGTTCATGCGTGCCACGTCGAAGCCCTTGGCTTGCCCTGCCGCGTCCAGCATCGTGTAGTCGCCCGCGCGCTGGCGGCCGAAGCGAAAGTCGTCGCCCACCAGCACGTAACGCGCGCCCAGGCCACGCACCAGCACCTCGTCGATGAACACTTCGGGCGGCTGCCCGGCCAGCCGGGCGTCGAAGGGCAGCACCACGGTCTGCTGCACGCCGCAGCGGGCCAGTTCGGTGAGCTTGTCGCGCAGCGTGCCAATGCGGGCTGGTGCCAGTTCGGGCTTGTGGTGGACCCCGGCAAAGTAGTCGCGCGGGTGGGGCTCGAAAGTGAGCACACAGCTGTTGACCCCCCTGTGTGCCGCCTCGCTGTTCAAAAGGGCCAGCATGGCCTGATGACCCCGGTGCACGCCATCGAAATTACCGATGGTCAGCGCACAGGCATCGGCGATGCCAGGGTGGTGGAATCCGCGAAAGATCTTCATCGGTTTGCTATGGTTTTGATAGCAGTCTGCGCAGGTGCATCAAGCGCAGGACGCCAATTTGTCATGAAAACGGAGTATATTGTGACCCACGAGTTGCCCAGCGCAGGGCTGCCCGCGAGACATCTGCGTTCCGAATCCTTGTGTACTTTGTGTTCCAGGAGGCGTGTTTTGAAGGTCTTGAAGCTGTCAGCCCAAGGGCTGCCCCAATCGTGGATTTCACTCGAACAGGCGGTGATTCACTACGCCGCTGGAGAGGTGCGCTGGGAGTCCGGCGCCCAGATCGCCCGGTTCCGGGGCGGGCACAACGCCATCACGGGTGAGCAGTCGGTGATCGCCATCAACAGCATCATCGGCACCAAGGGCGTGCCCAGCATCAACCCGTTTGACCTCAAGCCCAGCCTGACCAACAGCAAGCTCTTTGCCCGCGACCGCAATGTGTGCGCCTACTGCGGCGGGCATTTCCATGAAGAGCACCTCACCCGCGAACACATCGTGCCCTTTGCGCGCAACGGGCAGGACCACTGGATGAATGTGGTCACGGCGTGCCGCCCCTGCAACCACCGCAAAGGCCCGCGTACACCCGAGCAGGCCCACATGCCCCTGTTGTACGCGCCTTATGTGCCCAGCCTGTGGGAAGACTTCATCCTGCGCAACCGGCGCATCCTGGCCGATCAAATGGAGTTTTTGATGGCGCACGTACCAAAGTCGTCGCGTCTGTTGGCTTAGTTGGGGGAGCGGCCAATACGACCCTTCTGACGTCGTTGCTCCGTCTTGCCGTAGAGGGTCTGTTCACACTGTTTTCGGGGTCGCGAAGGCTCTTGCCGGCGTGCCAATCTAGGCGTGCGACGCCGCGTGTGCTCATGCCCACGCAAGGAGCGCAACGACGAGTGGCGCGCCGGCAAGGGCCTTTTCTTCGGGTTGCCCGGCCTGGGGGCCGTCTGCGGCGTTGCCCGCGCTTGCAAGGCATCAGCCTTGCTGCGCACGGTCGCCTAGCATGCCGCCCCCAGGCCGGGCAATGCGATCCCCGAAAACAGTGTGAACAGGCCCTAGCGTACTGTCTGCGACGGAGCGCCTAGCCATAAGGGCCGTCTTGACCCCTCTTGGCGGGTGCTGAGAAGAATGCGGTACCGCCCAGCGCCCTGTCCTTCAATACGTCAATTCCAGAAACACCAGGTGGCCGCTGGCCGCAGGCCAGGTCTGGCCCACCACGCGCTCGCCGTTGAACTCTGCCGCGATAGCGCGCACCCCGCCCGCAGGCTTGACCTTGGCCGAGGCCACACCGGCACCGGCGGGCACACCAGCGGGCGCTGCTCCGTCCAGCAGCATCTTGTCGCGTGCCGGGTCCAGGTAGCCGCGCGGGCGGGTCAGTGTCACAACGCTCTCGGCGCCTTTGTCGGCATCGGCCATGCGCTCAGCGCGCAGGTGGATGAGGTCACTGCTGCGCGGGAAACCGCTGCGGTAGATGTGGGTGGTGGCATAGCCGGGGGCGGTGATCACGAACTCGATGGGCGAGCCGGTGGGGACGGGCAGCGGTCCCCATTGGCCATCCGCGCCCACGGTCTTGCGCAGCAGGGCGCTCCCCAGGCGGGCGCCGGTGGCGGCGTCGGTCGCGTACACCTCCAGCTGTGCTCCCGCCAGGGGCAGGTTGTTGCTGAAGCTGCCGGTCTTGGGGTCTGCAGAATCCACGCCCAGACCCGTGATCTTGCCGTTCAGGACGGCAGATTTTTCGGCCGCAATCTCGGTCCGTACCGGTGCCTTGCCGGTGATGAAGCGGTAGGTGGCTTCAAACGCGGCGGGGGAGTACGACGTCTCGCGGTGGTCGATGCGCGGGATCACCACGTTGGTGGCGCCCTTGAGTTCGGGGCCTGCGGCGGTCACGTAGGTAGGTTTGCCTTTCTGGCCGATCCACAGGCCATCGGGCTGGGCGAACTTGTCGTTGTTGTCCGAGCGGATCGTCATCCATTTCGCGGGGCCGCTTACCTCGTCGCCCGCCGCGTTCTTGGGAGCATTCAGCGCTTTGAGGAAGGGGCCGGTGCCCGAGAACTCGTTGCCTTCCCGAAACCCCGGAATCGCCCACACGCCATGGTTGGGGGTGCCGCCCAGGATGGCGTGGCTCACGGTCTTGTCGCCGCCGCCGTTGTCAATGTAGTTGCGGATGGCATTGCCGCCGCGCGAGTTGCCCATCAGCACCACCTGGTTGGCGCCAGTGGTCTTGAGCACCTTGTCCACCTCGGCCTTCAGGTAGGCCATGTGCTCTGCGGTCGACGTGCGGCCCGCTTGTGGCTTGGCGTCCTCATCGCGCGACAGAGGGTAGGGCACATCGATGGCGTGCAGGCGCTCGCGGGGCCAGCCGTTGGATTCGAACCGCCAGACGGTGGTCTGCCACAGCGCGGCGGTGTCGCCATTGCCATGCACAAAGACAATGGGCGGCGCTTCGGCCAGGCTGGGGCTGCGGGTGGCGCAGCCTGCCAGCGCCAGGCTGGCGGCCGCTGCGGCCAACAAAAGGGATCGGCGGGGCAGCAAGAAGGGGTGATTCATGGGGTGTCTTCAGAATAAAAAATGCCCGTGGATCGGGGAATCCACGAGCATCGTTGGTGGGTGTGACGCGCCTGCGTCAGTTCACATCAGGCAAACACGCCTGCGGTGTCTTGCATGCGGGCGGACACTTCGCCCAGGTGGTGCAGTGTGTCGCCAAAAGTCACTTCCAGCTGGGTGAGCTTCTTGAAATAGTGGCTCACGATGTACTCGTCTGTCACGCCGATGCCACCATGCAGTTGCACGGCCTGCTGGCCCACAAAACGCATCGACTGGCCCAACTGCACCTTGGCGCGGGCCATGGCGGCGCGGCGTTCGGCAGCGGGGGCGCCCAGCTTGAGGCTGGCGTAGTAGCTCATCGAACGGGCCAGTTCCAGTTGCATCTTCATGTCGGCCACGCGGTGGCGCAGGGCCTGGAAGCTGGCGATGAACACGCCGAACTGCTTGCGCTGGTTCATGTATTCGACAGTGATGGCCACGGTCTTGTCCATCACGCCCACGGCCTCGGCGCAGGTAGCGGCGATACCGGTGTCCACCGCCAGTTCCAGCGCGGCCAGGCCGTCGGTGGTGATGAGCGTGGCGGGGGCGTTGGTGAACTTCACTTCGGCGGCACGGCTGCCGTCCTGCGTGACGTAGCCTTGGGCGGTTACGCCCGCGGCGGTGCGCTCGACCAGGAAGAGGGCGATCTTGCCGTCCAACTGGGCGGGCACGATGAATGCATCAGCTTTGTCACCGGCAGGTACTACGCTTTTGATAGCTGTTACCGCATATGCAGATTGCGCTTTAGCCGCTTTTGCCTCGCAAACGTCCAGGCGGTAGCGTGCCTTGCGCTCCTGCTGGGCCAGCACCACCAGGGCTTCGCCACTGGCCACGCGGGGCAGCCAGGCCGATTGCACGTCGGCCGGTGCGTAGTGCGACAGCACGCTGCTGGCCATGAAGGCCTGCGCGATGGGCTCCAGCACGATGCCGCGGCCCAGTTCTTCGGCCACCACCATGGCGTCGATGGCGCCCTGGCCCATGCCGTCGTGCGCTTCGGGTACGGTGAGGGCGGTCAGGCCCAGCTCGGCGAGTTCGCTCCAGGCGGCGCGGTCAAAACCGCCAGCGGCCACGGCGGCGCGGCGGCGCTCGAACGTGTAGCCCTTGTCCACCCACTTGCGCACGGCGTCGCGCAGTTGTTCCTGGTCGTCAGAAAAATCGAAATCCATGTTCTTGTCTCCTGGAGCTTGGGATCAGCCGAGGACGGTCTGAGCCACGATGTTGCGCTGCACTTCGTTGGAGCCACCGTAGATCGTGGTCTTGCGCAGGTTGAAGTAGGTGGACGCCAGTGGCGCATTGGCGGTGACACCGCCAGGGAAGTCGCCCTGCCAGCCCGCTTCCATGGCCTCTTCGATGAAGGGCATGGCAAAGGGGCCTGCGGCCAGCATCATCAGCTCGGCATAACGCTGCTGGATCTCGCTGCCCTTGATCTTGAGAAGGCCAGCAATGTCGAGCGAGTTCTTGCCCGATTTTTCGGCCGACAACACGCGCAGCACCAGCATTTCGAGGGCCACGATGTCCACTTCGAGCAGTGCGATCTGGTCGCGGAAGCGCTGGTCGTCCCACACACCTTCGGCCTTGGCGATGCGCTTCAAGCGCTCCAGTTCGCGCTTGCTGCGGTTCACATCGGCGATGTTGGTGCGCTCGTGGCTCAGCAGGTGCTTGGCGTAGGTCCAGCCCTTGTTCTCTTCGCCAATCAGGTTCTCGGCGGGCACTTCGACGTTGTCGAAAAACACCTCATTGACTTCGCATTCGCCGTCCAGCAGCTTGATGGGGCGTACGGTGACGCCCTTGGACTTCATGTCCAGCAGCAGGAAGGAGATGCCGGTCTGGGGCTTGCCCTCGGTGCTGGTGCGCACCAGGTTGAACATCCAGTCGCCATGCTGACCCAGGGTGGTCCAGGTCTTTTGGCCGTTGACGATGTACTTGTCGCCCACGCGCTCGGCGCGGGTCTTGACGCTGGCCAGGTCCGAACCCGATCCGGGTTCGCTGTAGCCCTGGCTCCACCAGACTTCGCCGCTGGCGATGCCGGGCAGAAAGCGCTTTTGCTGTTCGGCATTGCCAAACGCCATGATCACCGGCGCCACCATCACGGGGCCGAAGGGGATGATGCGCGGCGCGCCAGCGAGGGCGCATTCCTCTTCAAACAGGTGCTTTTGTACGGCCGTCCAGCCGGGGCCACCAAACTCTTTGGGCCAGCCAAAACCCAGCCAGCCCTTTTTGCCCAGAATCTTGGCCCAGCCCTGCATGTCTGCACGGGTCAGGCGCAGGGCGTTGTGCACCTTGTGCGAGATGTCCTGGGGTAGGTTGGCGTGAACCCATGCGCGAACTTCTTCGCGGAAGGCCTGCTCTTCGGGGGTGAATGCGAGATCCATGCGGTGCGTCTCCTAATGATGTTGCATTTGTAGCACGGTCGTTCGTTTTATTCCTGTCCGGGTGGCGACATGGGACTGAAGTCAGGGGAAATGCCCAGCTCGGCGCACAGCCGCTGCACGGTATTGCGGAGGGCGGCCACTTCGGCCTCCAGGGCGTCCATGCGGGCCTGCAGGGCGGGCGATGGGGCGGCGGTGGTGCTCCCGGTGGCTGGCTGGCTGGCGGTGGTGTCCACCGGCCCGCACATCAAGTGGGCCCAGCGCTGCTCGCGCGCGCCAGGAGCGCGGGGCAGCTGCACGACCAGCGGGCCACCCTTTTCGGCACTGCGCTCCTGCAGCTCGTCCAGAAAGGCTTCTACCGACGAAATGTCCGCAAACCGGTACCAGCGCTCGGCGTTGATGCGCAACTCACCCGCCGTCTGCGGGCCGCGCAACATCAGCAAGCCCAGCAGCACGGCCGACTGCTCGGGCACGCCCACGCCACGCTGAAAGTTGTGCTCCCAGCGCGTGGTGCGGTTGCCGCTGCTCTCAAACGCCAGCGTCAGCAGCTTGAGCGAATCCAGCGCCTCCTGGGCCTCGGCGTCGCTGAGCTGCATCACCGGGTCGCGGCTGGTTTTTTGGTTGCAGCCGGTGACCAGGCCGTTGAGCGACATGGGATAGCTGTCGGGCACGGTGCGTGCCTTCTCCATCAGCGTGGCGAGCACGCGGGCTTCGTGGGGGGTGAGAGGGCGGGTGACGGGATCGAAGGGCATGGCTGGGATAATCCGGGGCTGATATGAAGAACATCGTCATTTTGATCTCTGGCGGCGGCTCGAACATGGCCACCATCGTCCGCACGGCGCAACAGGAGCAATGGGAGCAGCGCTACGGCGCCCGGGTGGCGGCCGTCATCAGCAACAAGCCCGATGCCGCCGGGCTGGTGTTTGCACGAGAGCACGGTATCGCCGCCGAGGCGCTGGACCACAAGGCCTTTGCCAGCCGCGAGGCGTTCGATGCTGAGCTGGCGGCCATCATCGATCGCCATCAGCCCGCCCTGGTGGTGCTGGCGGGGTTCATGCGCATCCTGACGCCAGGGTTTGTGGCGCACTACGCGGGGCGGCTCATCAACATCCATCCTTCGCTGCTACCGGCCTTTACCGGGCTGCACACGCACCAGCGCGCCATCGACGCGGGCTGCAAGTTTGCGGGCGTGACGGTGCACCAGGTGACGGCCGAGCTGGATGTGGGCCCTATCCTGGACCAGGCCGTGGTGCCGGTGCTGCCGGGCGACACCGCCGAGACGCTGGCGGCCCGGGTGCTGACCCAGGAGCATGTGATCTACTCCCGCGCCGTGCGGGCGCTGGTGCGGTCCCTGTAGCGGGTGGGGGCAGGGCGAGGCAGGCCGGGCGCGTGGTGTGCCCACCGCTCCCAGCCCGACAGGGGTGTTTGCTACCAAATTTATAGCTATAAAGGCATGATGCACTGGCGCATCTGGCCGATTTGAATCAGATTTTTTGTCCAAGGCCCCACCCACTGGCCCCGGGGCCGGTTTCTGGCTCGCGCAGCTCGTCAACTGACGGGCGAATCGCACTGCGCGGCCAGAAATCAGGGGCGCGCCCGGAGGGCGCCGCCGGGTCGTTCACACCTTGTCAGGCCACGGCGCTCAGGCTGCTGGTGTTTGACGCCGTGCGCCAGTCGCTGGCTGCGCGTTCGTACTGCTGCCGCGCAAAGTCGGCCAGCCGCGCCAGATCGTTGCGGCCAGTGGACTCGGTGCTGTTGCTGGTGGTGGACTGGACCTGGCTGGTCAACTGGTCGATGAACGTTTTGGACTCGCTGGCGCTGATGCTGGCATCGCCGTCGGTGTCGATCGCGTTGAAAAGCGCCGTGATGGCGTCCTGCTCCACCGTGCTGGTTCCGCCCGCCAGGCGCTCGGTGGCCGAGACCACGCCGTCCTCGTTGGTGTCCAGTGGGTCGTAGCTGGTCGTCGAGCTGCTGTCGGACGCGGCACCAGCACCCCCTGCGCCGCCAGGGCCACCCGGCCCGCCAGGGGGTGGCGGCATACCACCCGTGGCCTGCATGCCGCCTGTACCCGCGCCAGGCCCAGAGGGGCGGCCTGCATCGAACTCGGCCTGTGTCAGGCTGCCGTCGCCGTCGGTATCCAGCTGGCTGAACGCGTCGTCGCTGCTCACGCCGGTCTGGCTGGCGGTGCCGCCGGACATGGCCTCCAGCAGGGCCTGCAGCTCGGTCTTGCTCACGGCACCATCGCCGTCGCTGTCCACCTTGCCAAACAGGTCGTCGCCCGCCTGGCCGGTGGCGTTGGTGGCGGAGCTGCTGCCTTCGCCGCTGCGCGACTGGGCAAACGCCATGGTGGAAGGGGGCGGTGGCAGCACGCTTTGGAGGGTCTTGCCCAGCTCGTCGGCATTGAGGCTGCCGTCGCCGTTGGCGTCGTATTGCTGGACCAGGTCTGCCGCGCTGGTCTGGCTGCTGACGCCGTTTTTTTTCGCCACGTCGTCCAGCAGGCCCTGCAATTCGGTGTCGCTCACGCCGCCGCTGCCGTCGGCATCGATTTTGGACAGCAGCCGCTCCGGCGAAGGCCCCGGGCGCGATGCCCGCTGCACACTCGCACTGGACCAGGCACTGCTGACGCTACTGATGGTCGTCATCGTCGTTCCTTTCGTTCCAAAGGTGGGTTGGTGCCGGGTCCTCCACTGCGGAGGCCCTCAGCCATGGCCCGAGCCCATTCTTTGGGGCGCGTGTCTCCGGGGTTTGTCTGCTTTGTACCAAGGTCGATACAAAGGGCGGCAACAAGGCCCGAACAAGGGGGCAAAGGCCCGCCAGATTGCCCCGAGGAGGGGTGCGCAGGCTCCCTAAACTTGGGGCGTCCTTTTGTGCCTGTACCCGCCCATGCAACACATCCTGGTGGTGGACGACGATGTCGAAATCACCACACTGCTCACTGACTACCTGACCCGCTTTGGCTATGCAGCCCACGCGGCCTGTGACGCGCAGACGATGCGCGCCCAGATGGCCGCGCAGCCCATCGGGCTGGTGGTGCTGGACGTGATGCTGCCCGGCACCGACGGCATCACGCTGGCGAGGGAGCTGCGTGAGCGCTCGCGGGTGCCGATCATCATGCTCACTGCCCGCGCCAACCCGTATGACTGCGTGCTGGGGCTGGAGATGGGCGCGGACGACTACATGGGCAAACCCTTCGAGCCGCGCGAGCTGGTGGCTCGCATCCAGACCGTGTTGCGCCGCACGCGTGGCGCCGAGGCTCCTGTCCACCAGGGGCCTGACGAAGTGGTGCGGTTTGATGGCTGGACGCTGCACAGCCTGGAGCGGCACCTGGTGTCGCCTGGGGGCATGGTGGTACCCCTGTCGAATGCCGAGTTCCGCCTGCTGTGCACCTTTTTGCGCATGCCGCGTCGCGTTTTCAGTCGCGACCAGCTCATGGAGCAGGCCCGGGGGCGCGCCATGGATGCGTTCGAGCGCAGCATCGACCTGCTGGTGTCGCGCCTGCGCAGCAAGCTCGCGGACGACCCACGGTCGCCCTCCATGATCCGCACCGTGCGCGGTGCGGGGTATCTGTTCAACGTGCAGTCGCTGCAAGGGCAGGTAGGGTGGCCTCACTGATGCCTTCGCGCCTGCGCGCAGCAGCCCAGCGCTGCGTGCCCGACACCCTGTTTGGCCGGCTCGCGTTGCTGCTCATCGCCGCCGTCATCGTGAGCCATGTGCTGGCGCTGACCCTGATGTTCGAGCTGCGCCCCGCCCACCCAGGGCCCCCACCGGGTCCGCCGCCGCATGTGGTGGCCTCGGATGGGCGACCGTTGCCGCCGCCGGGGCCCGCGCAGGGCTTGTGGAACGCACCGCCTTCGCTGCAGCTGGGCCTGCTGCTGGACATCAGCGTGCGCCTGGCTGCGCTGGTGGCTGCGGCATGGTGGGCGGCGCGCTGGCTGTCGCGCCCCATGCATCGGCTGGCCACGGCCGCACAAGAGCTGGGGCGCGACATCCACCGCATGCCGTTGCCAGAGGACGGCACGCTGGAGTGCCGCGACGCCAGCCGCGTGTTCAACCAGATGCAGGCGCGCATCCGTCAGCAGCTGGCCGAGCGCGACCGGTTTGTGGCAGCCGTGTCGCACGACTTGCGCACGCCCCTGACCCGGCTGCGCCTGCGCACCGAAAGCCTGGGCGACGCCCAGGCGCAGCAGCTGTTTCGGCGCGACATTGCCGAGATGGACGCCATGATTGCCTCCACGCTGGACTACCTGCGCGGCGTGGCAGGCGCCGAGGCCTGGGTGCTGCTCAACGTGCAGGCCCTGGTGGACAGCATGGCAGACGACCAGGTGGCCATGGGGCACTCGGTGTCGGTGGCTGGGCAGGCCGCCCCCTTGCGGGTGCAGGCGGTGGCGCTGCGGCGTTGCCTGGACAACCTGGTGGGCAATGCCGTGCGCTACGGCGGCAGCGCCGAGGTCACGCTGCACGATGCGGCGGACGCCCTGACCATCGAGGTGCGCGACCACGGCCCCGGCCTGCCGCCCGAGGAGCTGGACCGGGTCATGGAGCCGTTCTACCGCGTCGAGGCCTCGCGCAACCGCCAGAGCGGCGGGGTGGGGCTGGGGCTCACCATCGCCAGCGACATCGTGCGGCGCCATGGCGGGCAACTGGCGCTGCGCAATGCACCGGGCGGCGGGTTGGTGGTGGCAGCGGTGTTTTCGCGCACAGTCGCTGGATATCAGTAGGGCTCAGGCGGCGGGGGCTTCGCCCTCCCATTTTTCAAACCGCGGGCGCAGTACGCCATCGATGAGCACCTGCTCCTCAAACATGGCGGCCGGCCGCACCCACAGGCCGCGCTGGCCGTACAGCGCGCGGTACAGCGTCATGGGCTCCAGCGTCTCGCTGTGTCGCACGGTGTCGATCACTTCATAGAGCATGCCCTTGTAGTGGCGGTACAGGCCGGGTGGCGTGCGGATGAGGTCGGGCAGGTCGTCGTCGGTCATGGTGCTGCGGTGGCGTGAGTGGTTAGGATGGGGGCTGAAAAAATCCAACCAGAGTGAGGGACGCCCGTGGATCAGGCAGATTTTGTGCACATGGTGCGCATGAGCGAGCATGCCAGCGCCGACAACAGCCGGGCATACCGCCGCAGTGTGGCAGCGTTTGCGGCACTGGGTTATGCATGGGTGCTGGGGTGTCTGGCGCTTGCCGTGGGTATTTTGCTGTGGGTGGTGCCCCAGTTGCTGCAGGGGCGCTTTCGTTTTGCAATGCTGTGGGCCCTGCTGGGTGCTGGAGGCCTGCTGTGGGTGAGCCTGCGGGCGCTGTGGGTGCGGTTTGACGAGCCGGAAGGCGTGGAGATCACCGCACTGGATGCCCCCGACCTGTTTGAAGCGCTGGCGCGCATCCGCCGCAAGATCAAGGGCCCGCCCATCCACAAGGTCACGCTGACCGACGAGTTCAATGCCAGCATCCAGCAGTTGCCGCGTTTTGGCCTGCTGGGCGGCGCGGTCAACCACCTGAGCATTGGCCTGCCCTTGTTGATGGCGCTGGACCGGCCGCGTTTTTTGGCGGTGCTGGCGCATGAATACGGCCACCTGCGGGGCGACCATGGCCGCTTTGCGGCCTGGATTTACCGCACGCGCCTGTCGTGGATGCGCCTGAACCACAGCTTGGCCGACGACGAAGGCCCGGTCGCCGCCGCCACGCAACTGTTCATGCGCTGGTACTTTCCCCGGTTTTCTGCCAAGACCTTCGCGCTGGCCCGCCAGGACGAGTACGAGGCCGACCGCATCGCCGGCAAGCTGCTGGGCCGCGACGTGACCGCCGCTGCCCTGGCTGAGATCGATATCCGGGGTGCGTGGCTGCAGGCGGAGTTTTGGGGCAACCATTGGTGTGCTGCGGCGGGCAATCCGTTGCCGGTGGGCCCCTACCGCAGCATGCGTCGTGCCTTGGCCAAGGCACCCGACGCAGCCTTTGCCAACGATGCCTTGCGCCAGGCGCTCAAGCGCCTGAGCAACCTGGACGACACCCATCCCGGCCTGCGTGACCGCATCGAGGCACTGGACGCCACCCCCACGCTGCCCGACTGGTCGCGGGGCAACGCGCTGGCCCTGTTGGGCCCGGACGCCAAGCGTTGGGTGACACATTTCGACAAGCAATGGTGCCGCGACAACGCCAGCGAATGGAAGCAGCACCACGCCTGGCTGGGGCGTGTACGCGCACGCGCCGAGGCCCTGGGCGCATCGACTGCGCAGAGTAGTGCCGCCGACCTGGTGGAGCTGGCCCGCCTCAAGCGCCACCTGGACCCGCACGCCGATGTGCGCGCGCTGTACGAGCTGGCGCTGCAGCGCAGCCCCGAATACCCCGCTGCCCTGCGTGGACTGGTGCCTTGCCTGGCGGAAGATGATCGCGAGGGCAAGCTCCAGTTGCTGCACCGGTTGTGGGAGACGGGCAGCAGCGACCGCTATTGGGCCGCGCGCACGGCGCTGGCCGAGCTGGAGGCCCCGCGCCTGGGGCTGGACCACGATGCGGCCGCTTTCAAACAGTGGCGCAAGCGGCTGGAGCGAGCGCAAGAGTCTGAAGAGAGGGCCTGGGAAGAGCTGTCGGGTACCTCGTTCTTCAGTCAGATCGTGCGGCACGACCTCAGCTCCTTCGAGCTGGCCGAACTGCAGTCCGAACTGGCCCGCTGCGCCCCTCTGGCCCGCTGCTGGCTGGTGCGCAAGAACCTGCGCGAATACCCTCAGCGCAGGGCCTATCTAGTGTTTGTAGAGCTGCCGGGCATGGACGATGAAAGCCGCTACCACCTGTGCCGCGCCCTGGAGCGTAACCTGAGCCTGCCTGGTCCCGCGCTGGTGCTGTGGGCAGGCGAGTCGCCGACGCTGCAGCAGATCGAGCGCTCGGCGTTTGAACCTATTTATTCACGATGAGGGGGTTAGCTTCTGTGCGCTTGAATGGAATTCTTGGTTGTAACCTCACTGCGCAGTAACTCCGGTCTATGCAACTGGCGCGACCCAGGCCAGTGCCCCCGCGCAAGGGCCGCCCCGCCGCGCTAGGGGGCGTCCCCCTCCGGGGGAAGGCGCCGAAGGCGACTCAGGGGGGCTTCAGGGTGGGACAATCGGGGGATGCATCCCAAAGTTCTTCTCGACGCCTGCGCCGAACTGGTCAGGCTCACCCTCACGTTTGAACACCCCGCCGACGCGGTGGTGTCACGGTTCTTCCGCGACAACCGAGGCCTGGGGCCGCGCGAGCGCGCCACGCTGGCTGAAACGGTTTACACCGTGTTGCGCAAAAAGCTGCTGTTTGACCACATGGCCCCCTCGGGCTCGGGCCCCAAGGAACGCCGCCTGGCCATCCTGGGTTTCTATGGCCCGCGCGACTTCCTCAAGAGTGCGTTGACCGATCAGGAAAAGAACTGGCTGGACCAGTGCGATGCGGTCACGGTCGATGACCTGATGGAGCGCCATCGCCACAACCTGCCCGAATGGATGGTCAAACCCCTGAAGGACCAGTTGGGAGATGGTTTCTGGCCGCTGGTGGCAAGCCTGGCTCAGAGCGCTCCCCTGGATTTGCGCGTCAATGCCCTCAAGGACAAGCGCGCCGATGTGCAAAAGGAGCTGGCCAAGGCGGGCATCAAGGCGCATCCCACACCGTATTCGCCTTGGGGTCTGCGCATTGACGACAAGCCTGCGCTGACCAAGCTGGAGGCCTTCACGCGGGGCGCCATCGAGGTGCAGGACGAGGGCTCGCAGCTGCTGGCCCTGTTGCTCGACGCCAAACGTGGCGAGATGGTGGTGGACTTTTGTGCGGGCGCAGGGGGCAAGACGCTGGCCATTGGCGCGAGCATGCGCAGCACCGGGCGCCTGTACGCTTTTGACGTGTCGGCACATCGCCTGGATGCGCTGAAGCCCCGCCTGGCACGCAGCGGCCTGTCGAACGTGCACCCCGCAGCCATCGCCCACGAGCGCGATGACCGCGTCAAGCGCCTGGCGGGCAAGATCGACCGCGTGCTGGTGGACGCGCCTTGCTCGGGCCTGGGCACCTTGCGGCGCAACCCGGACCTCAAATGGCGCCAGTCGCCCAAGGCCATCGAAGAGCTGGTGGCCAAGCAGACCGCCATCCTGGACAGCGCCGCGCGCTTGCTCAAGCCCGGCGGCCGCCTGGTGTATGCCACCTGCAGCATCCTGCCGCAGGAAAACGAGGCCATTGCAGAGGCCTTCAGTGCAGCCCACCCCGACTTTCAGCTGCTGGATGCGGGTGAGTTGCTGGAGCAGCTCAAGGTCGAAGGTGCCAAGGGCTTGTGCAGCGGTGGTGCATCGGGCAGTGGTTATTTGCGCTTGTGGCCCCATCTGCATCAGACCGACGGGTTCTTTGCCGCCATCTGGGCCAAAAAGGACTGAAATGCTGGGGGTAGGGCTCTAAACCAGCGTAAATACGGTGGATTCCCCTGATCCGTTCAGAGGGCAGCCATCTAAAATTAGCGACCTGTTTCGTTGGTGAGCGGGTTCTCTGTAGTAAGGTTTTTGTGAATATGCTGTTACCCGATTGGGCTGTACTGAACGCCGCCATCGACTGGCTGGGGCATGGGTTGTGGAACCTGGCCTGGTGGCAGGTCGTGCTGTACACCCTTGCCACGACCCACATCACCATTGCGGCGGTCACGATCTTCCTGCACCGCGCGCAAGCGCACCGTGCACTGGACCTGCATGCCATCCCCTCGCATTTCTTCCGCTTCTGGCTGTGGATTGGTACCGGCATGGTCACCAAGGAATGGGTGGCCATCCACCGCAAGCACCACGCCAAATGCGAAACCGTGGACGACCCCCACAGCCCCCAGACCCGTGGGCTGGACACCGTGATGTGGCGCGGCGCCGAGTTGTACCGCGCCGAGTCCAAGAATGCGGAAACCATCAAGAAGTTCGGTCACGGCACACCCGATGACTGGATGGAACGCAATGTGTACACCCGCTACGGCTGGCAGGGCGTGGGCCTCATGCTCATCCTGGACCTGGCCTTGTTCGGCGCTCTGGGTGCTGCAGTTTGGGCGGTGCAGATGCTCTGGATTCCGTTCTGGGCGGCGGGCGTGGTCAATGGCGTGGGCCACTATTGGGGCTACCGCAACTTCGAGGCGCAGGACGCCAGCACCAATTTGTCGCCCTGGGGCATCATCATTGGCGGCGAAGAGTTGCACAACAACCACCACACCTATCCCACGTCGGCCAAGTTTTCGGTCAAGCCGTATGAATTCGACATTGGCTGGGTGTACATAAGCCTCATGAAGAAAATCGGCTGGGCTACCGTCAAGAAGGTGCCGCCCAAGCTGCAATTGGGTGACGTCAAGCCCGTGGCTGATGAAAAGACGCTGGAGGCCCTGATTGCCAACCGCTACGAGGTCATGGCCGGTTATGCCCGTGGTGTGCGCCAGGCCTGCAAGGAGGAAATCGCTGCGCTTAAGGCCCGCCAGGCAGATGTCTCGGTGCTCCAGGCGGCCAAGCGCTGGCTGCCCCGTGATGCCGAGAAGGTGCCAGCCATCGCGTTGCCGCAACTGGCCCAGGCCCGTGCTGCACACCCTGCGCTCGACAAAATGGTGACCATGCGCGAGGAACTGCGCCAGCTGTGGCTCAATACCTCCCAATCGCGCGAGCAGCTCACGGCAGACCTGCAGGCCTGGTGCCGCCGTGCGGAAGAAAGCGGGATTTCCGCGTTGCGCGAGTTCTCGCTGCGACTGCGGGCTGCGCAGGCCTGAAGCGGACGCGCTCCGCACCCGATCCCAAAAAGGCCTTGCCAAGCGGCAAGGCCTTTTTCTTTGGGGCTCTCGCTCATCGCACGGTGCGCAATGCGCCGTGATGTCCGAGGTTCTTCGCCGCCTTTCGAGGGCGCCTGAGGGCCGTGCGCAGCCCCTGCATGATCTTGAGCAGCAGCCCCGGCACGGCGGGTGCTGCCTCCATGAGCTGAATCTGGGCGGGGTGGTGAAAGGGGTTGTGCAGTTGGACCCAGGTAGCCTGTATCTGCCCGCTCAATGGCAGGTGTTCACCCGCCTTCAGCCGCGTGTGCGGCGGTGTGTGCAAGGCTTCTCCGCAGGCTGTCGGGGCCCAGCGCACGGCCACTTCCCCTTGGGATGTGTGCAGCGCGATGCCGGGGGACAGGCAAAGCCAGAGGCTCTGCCCGGGGCCCAGAGCTAGTAGTGGGGGCGTGGTGGGTGTGCGGGGTGAAGACATGGTGCCGGGCTCCAGGAAAAAAGGACTGCGAGGAAGCCCAAGCGTAGGAAAAGTTGCCTTGGTTCAACAGGTACACGCACCGGAACAGGAATGTAGAACAGCATCGATTGCTGGGGTGCTGTTATGGTTCTGGTTGCGTCTTCCTGTATCTGTACCCGTCAGCAGCATTCGGGCACGATCTGCTGCCGCGCCCGCGCTGCTTGCTGCGCGGCACCGTCCCACGCCACGCCATGTCACAACATTCTTCCGATACCCGGGATGCTCCGCTGTACCGCCGACTGGCGGCCTTGTACGAACAGGCGATCGCCGCTGGCAGCCTCACGCCTGGCATGCGCATGCCGTCGGTGCGCGAGCTGTGCCAGCGGCACCAGGTCAGCCTGACCACGGCGCTGCAGGTGCTGCGCCAGCTCGAATCCCAGGGCTGTGTGGAAGCGCGTGATCGGGTGGGCTACTTTGTGTGCGAGCCGGGTGGAGTGGTTCTGCCCGGCGCCCGCGAGCCGGAGCTGCATGAACCTCTGACCCAAGACCCGCGTGTGTTTGCAGGTATCAACGAGCGTATTTCCGGCTTTCTCGATAAGGCCCGCCGTGCCGGACCCCTGCCGCTGGACCTGGGCAGCGCCATGCCTGCCCCCAGCCTGTTCGACGCGGCCGCGCTCAATCGGCTGGCCCACGGCCTGCTGCGAGAGCAGCCGGACATTCTGGTGTACGGCCCCTCGGCGCCCACGACCCACCCCGAGTTCCAGCAGGCCATGGCGCGGCATGCGCTCACCTTTGGCGTGTGTGTGGCGCCTGCCGACATTGGCGCGACGCATGGCAACTCCGAAGCTGTGAACCTCGCGCTGGATGCGGTGGCAGAGCCGGGGGACGTGATTGCCGTGGAATCCCCCACGTTCTTTGGCATCCTGCAGGCCATCGAGGTGCGCGGGCTGCGTGCGCTGGAGATCCCGAGCAGCCCGCACACCGGCATCTCGCTGGAGGCGCTGGAGCTGGCTGCGCGCAACGAGCCCCGGCTCAAGGGTGTGGTGGTGGTGCCCCATCTGCAGATGCCCCAGGGCAGCGTGATGCCCGACGCCCACAAGGAGCGCCTGGTGGGGCTGTGTGTGGAGCATGGGCTGGCGCTGATCGAGGACGACATCTACCGAGAGTTTGTGGAGTCCCCGCGCGTGTTGCGCCCTGCCAAGGCGTGGGATCGCCAGGGAGACGCAGGCCAGGTGATCTACTGCGCATCGCTCAGCAAGAGCTTCGCGCCGGGCCTGCGCCAGGGCTGGATGAGCGCAGGCCGCTGGCAGGCCCGTGTGCAGATGATCAAGTTCGCGCGCACGCGCAACATGCAGACCTGGTCGCAGCTGCTGGCGGCCCGCAGCGTGGATTCTCCGGCCTATGAGCGCCACATGCGCCGCATGCGGGCACAACTGCGCATCCAGCGTGAACAGGCGGCGCGGGCGGTGGCGCGCTACTTTCCGGCGGGCACACGCCTGAGCCTGCCTCCGGGTGGCCTGAGCCTGTGGCTGGAGCTTCCAGTCGGTATCTCTTCCACGCGCCTGTATGACGAAGCGCTGCAAAACGGCATCCGTGTGGCGCCTGGGCCCATGTTCTCCAACACGGGGCGGTATGAGCACTTTCTGCGCCTGAGCTGCGGCATGCCGTTCACGGCCGAGGTGGAGGCGGGCTACCGCACGCTGGGCGCCTTGCTGGCCGCGCAGATGGCTGAGCTGCCCGTGCCGCGCAAAGCCGCCTGAGTACACCCTGCAGAGGGTGGCCCGGTGGTGTGCGACAGGCAAAAAAAACCGCCCTGGAGGGCGGTTTTTTTTGAAGACAGGAACGAGGCTGAATTACTTCAGCTTCATTTCCTTGTATTCCACATGCTTACGAGCTTTTGGATCAAATTTCATGATCAGCATCTTCTCGGGCATGGTCTTCTTGTTCTTGGTCGTGGTGTAGAAGTGGCCGGTACCCGCAGTGGATTCCAGCTTGATCTTGTCGCGTCCGCCTTTGCTTGCCATGGTGCTTCTCCTTAAGCCTGACCACGTGCACGCAGGTCTGCGAGCACCGAGTCGATACCGTTCTTGTCGATCAAACGCAGGGCAGCGCTCGAAACACGCAGGCGAACCCAGCGGTTTTCAGTCTCGACCCAGAAACGGCGGTATTGCAGGTTCGGCAGGAACCGGCGCTTGGTTTTGTTGTTTGCGTGGGAAACATTGTTCCCAGTCATGGGCTTCTTGCCCGTTACGTCGCAGACGCGTGCCATGAGGACACTCCGATACTTATTAACGGCCGTTCGCTGAGCCCTGGGCTGTTTGCCCAGGTTGGCTTGCGGCCTCACCTCGCCAGAAAGGGTGGCGGTAACCCGATTTGCTTGGTTTCAGGTGCCGCAAAAACGGGCCGAATTCAGCAAAGCCGCAGATTATAACCTGCAGCTTATTTTTTCATCAAGCTTCCTGTTCGAGGAAGCGCTGCGCGTCCAGCGCGGCCATGCAGCCTGTGCCTGCACTGGTAATGGCCTGGCGGTACACGTGGTCCTGCACGTCGCCTGCAGCAAACACGCCGGGTACGCTGGTCTGGGTGGCAAAACCCTTGAGCCCGCCCTGGGTGATGATGTATCCGTTATCCATCTCCAGCTGGCCCTGGAAGATCTCGGTGTTGGGTGCGTGGCCGATGGCGATAAAGCAGCCCTGTAGCTTGATGTCCTCTGTGCTGCCGTCCTGGGTACTCTTGACGCGGATGCCCGTCACGCCCGTGTTGTCGCCCAGCACCTCGTCCAGGGTGTGGAACAGCTTGAGTTCGATCTTGCCCGCTGCCACTTTCTCATGGAGCTTGTCCACCAGAATGGGCTCGGCCTTGAACTTGTCGCGGCGGTGCACCAGGGTGACCTTGCGGGCGATGTTCGACAGGTACAGCGCTTCTTCCACCGCCGTATTGCCGCCGCCGACCACGCAGACGTCCTGCTCGCGGTAGAAGAACCCGTCGCAGGTGGCGCAGCCAGACACGCCCTTGCCCATGAAGGCTTCTTCCGAAGGCAGGCCCAGGTATTTAGCCGATGCGCCCGTGGCCAGGATCAGCGCGTCGCAGGTGTAGGTGCCGCTGTCGCCGGTGAGCGTGAAGGGGCGCTTGCTGAAATCGACCTTGTTGATGTGGTCGAAGATGATCTGGGTCTTGAAGCGCTCGGCGTGCTCCAGAAAGCGTTGCATCAGGTCTGGGCCCTGCACGCCATGCACGTCGGCGGGCCAGTTGTCCACCTCGGTCGTGGTCATCAGCTGGCCGCCCTGGGCCATGCCGGTGATGAGCACCGGGTTCAGGTTGGCGCGGGCGGCATAAACCGCTGCGGTGTAGCCCGCAGGGCCAGAGCCAAGGATCAGAACTTTCGCGTGTTGGGTGGTGGACATGGTAAAAGCCTGTGTTTTGCGCCCGCTACATGGGGCGCTGTTGGGAAAGCTGGGGGTTGAACCGCCGAGTATCAACCGACGTCCGCTCGCAAGAGTGGCCCCGTTTTCAATCACGGTGATTGTAAGAACCCATTGATAACCCGTTGCGGCGCCGGTTGGGTCGCCCCCTGAAAGGAGATGTTTGCATGTCCACGATGTTGTCCAACCTCGACCTGCTGCGCCGGGTGCCTTTGTTCTCGCTGCTGACCGTGGCGCAGGCCGAGGTGATCAGCGGCGCCGTGATCAAGCGCCGCTTCAAACGGGGCGAGGCACTGGTGGAGCAAGGGCAAAAGTCCAATGCCCTGTTCATCCTGCTCACAGGGCGCGCCCGCGTGATGACCTCGGACAGCCGGGGTCGCGAGGTGATTCTGGCCACACTGGCTCAGGGTGATTACCTGGGCGAGATGAGCATCATCGACAACGAACCCCACTCGGCCACGGTGCGCGCCGAGGTGCAGACCGACGTGCTGATGCTGGGGCGTGCGGAGTTTGCACGCTGCCTCACCGAGAACGCGTCCATGTCCTTGGTGGTGATGCGCGGGCTGGTCAAGCGGCTGCGCCACGCCGATCGCAAGATTGAGTCACTGGCGTTACTGGATGTGTATGGCCGTGTGGCCCATGCGCTGCTGGACTTTGCGGTGCCCGATGCGCAGGGGCAGCTGGTGATCAAGGACAAAATCTCCCGCCAGGACCTGGCCAAGATGGTGGGGGCATCCCGCGAAATGGTCAGCCGGGTGATGAAAGACCTGGAGGAGCGTGGCTTCATCGAGGCGTTGCCCAGCGGGGCCACCTTGCTCAAGGACCGCCTGAACGCGCTGGGCTGAGTTATTCATCTGTGGGTGGTACTTTGCCGTCGGCCCGTGAAACTGGCGCGCTAGGCCAGGGCCGCCGCGCAAGGGCCGCCCCGCCGCGCTGGCGGCGTCCCTCTTCCTGCGCGCAGCACCAGAGAAGGGGGAAGCGGCGTAGCCGCTCAGGGGGTTGTCGCTCCCTCCAATGCATGCGGTAAGCTCACCCCGCACGCTTATGACCTATTCCCTCAATACCCTGAATGCATCGGCTGCGGCCAAGTCGCCGCCCCGCACGGGCGCTGCCCGTTTTGGCCACGAAATCGCCCTGGTGGTGGGCTTGCTGGCCCTGGTTTTCTGGCTGCTGGCGCTGGTCAGCTATTCGGCTCAGGACGCGGCCTGGTCCACCTCTGGTGCCCGCGATGTGCGCGCCGTTGCCAACTGGGCGGGGCGTTTTGGCGCCTGGCTCGCCGATGGCAGCTACTTTGCGCTGGGATTTTCCGTCTGGTGGTGCGTGGCGGCTGGCGTGCGCGCCTGGCTGTCGTCGCTGGCGCGCTGGATGCGTGGGGGTGAAGTGGTGGCGGGCGCCGCCAGCCCCCTGGTGCGCCGGGCCACGTTCTGGGGTGGGCTGGTGGTGCTGATGTGTTCGAGCACGGCGCTCGAATGGTCACGTTTGTACCGGTTTGAATCGTTTCTGCCTGGGCATGCTGGTGGCGTGCTGGGGTATCTGGTGGGGCCCGCTGGCGTGAAGTGGCTGGGTTTCACGGGCTCTGGCTTGTTGGCGATCGTGCTGGCGGTGGCGGGGGCGGCGCTGGTGTTCCGCTTCTCGTGGGGCCATGTGGCGGAGTTTCTGGGGGGGCGCATCGATGCGCTGGTGCAGTCACGCCTGGCAAAACGCGAGGTGGCCAAGGACGTGGCCGTGGGCCGAAAGGCCGCACGCGAGCGCGAAGTAGTGGTGCTCGAAGAGCGCACCGAAAGCGAAGTGCACCACCCGGAGCCCGTGCAGATCATCGAGCCAATCCTGGTGGACGTGCCGCAGAGCACCCGCGTGGTGAAGGAGCGCCAGAAACCCCTGTTCACCGAGATGCCGGACAGCAAGCTGCCGCTGGTGGACCTGCTCGACGGCCCCCTGCAGCGCCAGGAAACCGTGGCTCCCGAGACGCTGGAGATGACCAGCCGCCTCATCGAGAAGAAACTCAAGGATTTTGGAGTGGAAGTGCGCGTGGTGGCCGCCATGCCCGGTCCGGTGATCACGCGCTACGAGATCGAGCCCGCCACGGGCGTGAAGGGCTCGCAGATCGTGGGCCTGGCCAAGGACCTGGCACGGTCGCTCAGCCTCGTCTCGATCCGCGTGGTGGAGACGATCCCAGGCAAGAATTTCATGGCGCTGGAGCTGCCCAACGCCAAGCGGCAGTCCATTCGCCTGTCCGAGATTTTGGGCTCGCAGGTGTACCACGAGGCCAAGAGCATGCTCACCATGGGCCTGGGCAAGGACATCGTGGGCAACCCGGTCGTGGCCGACCTGGCCAAGATGCCGCACGTACTGGTGGCCGGTACTACGGGCTCGGGCAAGTCGGTGGGGATCAACGCCATGATCCTCTCGCTCTTGTACAAGGCCGAGGCGCGCGATGTACGCCTCTTGATGATCGACCCCAAGATGCTGGAAATGTCGGTCTACGAAGGCATTCCGCACCTGCTGGCGCCCGTGGTCACCGACATGAAGCAGGCCGCGCACGGCCTGAACTGGTGTGTGGCCGAAATGGAGCGGCGCTACAAGCTCATGTCCAAACTGGGCGTGCGCAACCTGGCGGGCTACAACGTCAAGATCGACGAGGCCAAGGCGCGCGAGGAGTTCATTTACAACCCGTTCAGCCTGACGCCCGAAGAGCCCGAGCCGCTGCAGCGCCTGCCGCACATCGTGGTCATCATCGACGAGCTGGCTGACCTGATGATGGTGGTGGGCAAGAAGATCGAAGAGCTGATCGCCCGCCTGGCGCAGAAGGCGCGCGCGGCCGGCATCCACCTGATCCTGGCCACCCAGCGCCCCAGCGTGGATGTGATCACGGGCCTGATCAAGGCCAACATTCCCACCCGCATCGCGTTCTCGGTGGGCTCCAAGATCGACAGCCGCACCATCCTCGATCAGATGGGCGCCGAGGCGCTGCTGGGCATGGGCGACATGCTTTACATGGCCAGCGGCACGGGCCTGCCGATCCGGGTGCATGGCGCCTTCGTGTCGGACGAAGAAGTACACCGTGTCGTCAGTTACCTCAAGGAACAAGGGGAGCCGGACTACATAGAAGGCGTGCTCGAAGGCGGAACTGTGGATGGCGAGGGGGATCTGTCAGGGGAGGGCGGTGGTGGCGAGGGGGGCGAGAAGGACCCCATGTACGACCAGGCCGTCGAAGTGGTGCTCAAGGACCGCAAGGCCAGCATCTCGTACGTGCAGCGCAAGCTGCGCATTGGCTACAACCGCTCGGCGCGGCTGTTGGAAGACATGGAGAAGGCTGGACTCGTCAGTGGCCTGACCACCAGCGGCCAGCGTGAAGTGCTGGTACCCAACCGCAGCGAATGACCGGCCGGACCACAAGGCCGGTCCCTACCCCACAGGAGTTTCTGTTGAAAAAGATCGCTACTGCAATTTTGATAGCTGCTGCGGCAAGCGTGGCTAGCGCTGACGGGCTGAAGAGCCTGGAATCCTTCATGAAGGGCACGCAGACGGGCAAGGCCGATTTCACCCAGACCGTGACCTCACCGCCCAAGGACGGCCAGACCGCACGCACCAAGACATCGAGCGGCAGCTTTGAATTCCAGCGGCCCGGGCGCTTCAAGTTCGTCTACAAGAAACCTTTTGAGCAGACCATCGTGGCCGATGGGCAGACCCTGTGGCTGTACGACGTGGACCTGAACCAGGTCACGCAGCGCTCGCAGTCGCAGGCGCTGGGCAGCACGCCCGCCGCGTTGCTGGCATCTGCACCTGATCTGTCGGCGCTGAAGGCGGAGTTCACGCTGGAGTCCTCGCCCGACGCCGATGGCCTGCAGTGGGTGCTGGCCAGCCCCAAGACCAAGGACGGCCAGCTCAAGAGCGTGCGTGTCGGTTTTGCAGGAGATCAACTGGCGGCGCTGGATATTTTGGACAGTTTTGGACAGCGTTCGTTGATTCGCTTTAACGGCATGCAGGCCAACGCAGCGCTGCCTGCCAGCACCTTCCAGTTCAAGCCGCCCGCTGGAGCGGATGTGGTCAAACAATAGGTTGCTACGAAAGATATAGCTGCCAGCGCTTAATGGTAAGGCGCTAGAGGCCAATTTGGCTTAAAAATCAGCGTGACGTAGACAGGACACGAACATGGCAGCACGCGGTGCCTCCGCCCCTTCCCCGGCACACCCTTCCACCCACCAGCCCCTGGCCGAGCGCCTGCGGCCCCGCACGTTGGGCGAGGTGATCGGCCAGCAGCATGTGCTGGGCCCGGGCATGCCGCTGCGGCTCGCGTTCGAATCGGGCCGCCCGCACAGCTGCATCCTCTGGGGCCCGCCGGGTGTGGGCAAGACCACCATCGCGCGGCTCATGGCCGATGCGTTCGATGCGCAGTTCATCAGCATCAGCGCGGTGCTGGGTGGGGTCAAAGACATCCGTGAGGCCGTAGAGCAGGCCCAGGCCGCGCGCGATGGGCTCATGCAGCAGCGCACCATCGTGTTTGTCGATGAAGTGCACCGCTTCAACAAGAGCCAGCAGGACGCCTTTTTGCCGCACGTCGAAAGCGGGCTGTTCACCTTCATTGGTGCCACTACCGAGAACCCGTCGTTTGAAGTCAACTCCGCGCTGCTGTCGCGTGCGGCGGTGTACGTGCTGCAGCCGCTGTCCGAGCAGGATCTGAAGCAGATTGTGGTCCTGGCGCAGGCAGAAGATGCCTTGCCCGCTATCGAAGATGTAGCGATAGACCGCCTGGTGGCCTACGCCGATGGCGATGCGCGCAGATTGCTCAACACGCTCGAAACCCTGGCCATGGCGGCTACGCAGGAGAAACTCGTCGAGATCACCGATGCCTGGCTGCTCAAGGTGCTCGGCGAGCGCATGCGCCGCTACGACAAAGGTGGCGAGCAGTTCTACGACACCATCAGCGCGCTGCACAAGTCGGTACGGGGCTCCGACCCCGACGCCGCGCTGTACTGGCTGGTGCGCATGCTCGACGGTGGCGCCGACCCGCGCTACATGGCGCGTCGGCTGGTGCGCATGGCTGCCGAGGATGTGGGCCTGGCCGACCCGCGAGCGCTGCGCCTGGCGTTGGATGCCAGCGAGGTGTACGAACGCTTGGGAAGCCCCGAAGGCGAGCTCGCCCTGGCTGAATGCGTGGTGTACCTGGCGGTAGCGCCCAAGTCCAACGCGGTCTACAAGGCCTACAACGCCGCGCGAGCCTGGGTCAAACAAGACGGCACGCGCCCGGTGCCCATGCATCTGCGCAATGCGCCCACCCGGCTCATGAAAGAGTTGGACTATGGCAAGGGCTACCGCTACGCCCACGACGAGGAGGGCGGCTTTGCGGCGGGTGAGAACTACCTGCCCGAAGGCATGCCCGAGCCCGGCTTCTACCAGCCCGTGGAGCGCGGGCTGGAGATCAAGATTGCTCTGAAGCTGCGTGAGCTGCGCGAACGAAATGTCGCAGCCGCCACATCCAGCCCCCAAGGTTCAGATACCCCCTCCTGATCGGTGATTGGGGCAGGAGGGCAGGGTGGCCACGCATCTCCTGCGGCGGCCCCACCGCACTCTGCAGCCCGCTTTATGCCGATTCGGCATGATCTCGGTAATAAGTTTGCACATCAATTATCTTGCGTGCATCAAGATTACTTATGCAGTGCGTGGCGCGCTGATGTGACCAAAACCCGAGGGAAAACCCCGCCCAGCTTGGATTGGGGTGGTTGTGACTACTCGCTACAATCCCGTCCACAAACCCGCACAGCTGCATTCCTGGCGGGTTTTTTGCTAGATGGCAGTCGGGCCCACAAGGCTGTACCGATTTCGGTGCCAAAGCGGTGGGTACGTCACAAACGAAGGACTTCTCTTATGGACATTTTGCTGCAGCAGATCATCAACGGTCTGGTACTCGGCAGCATGTACGCCTTGATAGCCTTGGGCTACACGATGGTGTACGGCATTATTCAACTGATCAATTTTGCGCACGGTGAGGTGCTCATGATTGGCGCGCTGACCAGTTGGAGTTGTATAGGAATGATGCAGGAGGCCATGCCCGGTGCGCCTGGCTGGGTCATCTTGCTGCTGGCCACGCTGATCGCCTGCGTGGTGGCTGCCACGCTCAATTTTGTGATCGAAAAAGTGGCCTACAAGCCACTGCGCACCAGCCCCCGTCTGGCCCCCCTGATCACCGCCATCGGCATGTCGATCCTGCTGCAGACGCTGGCCATGATCATCTGGAAGCCCAACTACAAGCCGTACCCCACGTTGCTGCCCAGCACGCCGTTCCAGGTGGGTGGTGCGTACATCACGCCCACGCAGATCCTGATCCTGGGTGTGACGGCGGTGGCCCTGGCCTCGCTGGTCTATCTGGTCAACCACACCAACCTGGGCCGCGCCATGCGTGCCACGGCTGAGAACCCCCGCGTGGCATCCCTGATGGGCGTGAAGCCCGACATGGTGATCTCGGCCACCTTCATCATCGGCGCCATCCTGGCGGCCATCGCCGGCATCATGTATGCGTCCAACTACGGCACGGCGCAGCACACCATGGGCTTCCTGCCCGGGCTCAAGGCCTTCACGGCGGCGGTGTTCGGCGGCATCGGCAATCTGGCCGGCGCGGTGGTGGGCGGCATTTTGCTGGGCCTCATCGAAGCCATCGGCTCGGGCTACATCGGCACGCTCACGGGCGGCTTGCTGGGCAGCCACTACACCGACATCTTTGCGTTCATCGTGCTCATCATCATCCTGACGCTGCGCCCCTCGGGCCTGCTGGGTGAGCGTGTGGCTGATCGCGCCTGAGGAGCCACACACCATGAAGAACACCAAAACCAACTGGATCATCGGCGCCGTCGCGCTGCTGGTGCTGCCGCTGATCCTGCAATCCTTCGGCAACGCCTGGGTGCGTATCGCCGACCTGGCCCTGCTGTACGTGCTGCTGGCACTGGGCCTGAACATCGTGGTGGGCTACGCCGGCCTGCTGGACCTGGGCTACGTGGCGTTCTACGCCGTGGGTGCCTATCTGTTTGCCTTGATGGCTTCGCCGCACCTTGCGGACAACTTTGCGGCGTTTGCCGCCATGTTCCCCAACGGGCTGCACACCTCGCTGTGGATCGTGATACCGGTGGCGGCGTTGTTAGCGGCGTTCTTTGGCGCCATGCTGGGGGCGCCCACGCTCAAGTTGCGCGGTGACTACCTGGCCATCGTGACGCTGGGCTTCGGCGAAATCATCCGCATCTTCCTGAACAACCTGGACCACCCCGTCAACCTGACCAACGGCCCCAAGGGCCTGGGCCAGATCGATTCGGTCAAGATCTTTGGCCTGGACCTGGGCAAGCGACTGGAGGTGTTCGGTTTCGACATCAACTCCGTCACGCTGTACTACTACCTGTTCATGATCCTGGTGGTGGTGTCCATCGTCATCTGCTACCGCCTGCAGGATTCGCGCATCGGCCGTGCCTGGATGGCCATCCGCGAAGACGAAATTGCTGCCAAGGCGATGGGTATCAACACCCGCAACATGAAGCTGCTGGCCTTCGGCATGGGTGCTTCGTTCGGCGGCGTGTCGGGCGCCATGTTCGGTGCGTTCCAGGGCTTTGTGTCGCCCGAGTCGTTCAGCCTGATGGAGTCGGTCATGATCGTCGCCATGGTGGTGCTGGGTGGTATCGGCCACATCCCCGGCGTGATCCTGGGGGCCGTGCTGCTGTCGGCCTTGCCCGAAGTGCTGCGCTATGTGGCGGGCCCGCTGCAGGCCATGACGGACGGCCGTCTGGACTCCGCCATCCTGCGCCAGCTGCTGATCGCGCTGGCCATGATCATCATCATGCTGATGCGTCCCCGTGGTCTGTGGCCTGCGCCCGACCATGGCAAGAGCCTCACGCAGAAGACCTGAACACCGCAGAAAGTTAGAACATGGCAGAGAACATTCAGAAATCAGCCAGCGACGTGGTGCTGCGGGTTGCCGGCATTTCCAAGCGCTTTGGCGGCTTGCAAGCCCTCTCCGACGTGGGCATCACCATTGAGCGAGGCCAGGTGTATGGCCTGATCGGCCCCAACGGCGCGGGCAAGACCACGTTCTTCAACGTGATCACCGGCCTGTACACGCCTGACAGCGGCACCTTCGAACTGGCGGGCAAGCCCTACGAGCCCACCGCCGTGCACGAAGTGGCCAAGGCGGGCATTGCGCGCACCTTCCAGAACATCCGCCTGTTTGCAGAAATGACGGCGCTGGAGAACGTGATGGTGGGCCGCCACATCCGTACCAAGTCCGGCCTGCTGGGCGCGGTGCTGCGCACCAAGGGCTTCAAGGAAGAAGAACTGGCCATCGCCAAGCGCGCGCAAGAGTTGCTTGACTATGTTGGCATTGGCAAGTTTGCCGACTACAAGGCGCGTACTCTCTCCTACGGCGACCAACGCCGCCTGGAGATCGCCCGCGCCCTGGCCACCGACCCGCAACTGATTGCGCTGGACGAGCCCGCCGCTGGCATGAATGCCACCGAGAAGGTGCTGCTGCGCGAGCTGATCGATCGCATCCGCAACGACAACCGCACCATCTTGCTCATCGAGCATGACGTGAAGCTGGTGATGGGCCTGTGCGACCGCGTGACGGTGCTCGATTACGGCAAGCAGATCGCCGAAGGCACGCCTGCCACCGTGCAGAAGAACGAAAAAGTGATTGAGGCCTATCTGGGCACCGGAGGACATTGAGAATGGCCGAAAAATCCAACAAGGTACTGCTGCAGGTCAAGGGCCTGAAGGTGGCCTACGGCGGTATCCAGGCCGTGAAGGGCGTGGACTTTGAAGTGCGCGAAGGCGAACTGGTCTCGCTGATCGGCTCCAACGGTGCTGGCAAAACCACCACCATGAAGGCCATCACCGGCACGCTGGCCATGAACGATGGCGACATCGAGTATTTGGGCGAGAGCATCAAGGGCAAGGGCGCTTGGGACCTGGTGAAAAAGGGCTTGGTGATGGTGCCGGAAGGCCGTGGCGTGTTCGCACGCATGACCATCACCGAGAACCTGCAGATGGGTGCCTACACGCGTCGCGACAAGGCAGGCATCCTGGCTGACATCGAGAAGATGTTCACCATCTTCCCGCGCCTGCGCGAGCGCAAGGACCAACTGGCCGGCACCATGTCCGGTGGCGAACAGCAGATGCTGGCCATGGGCCGCGCACTGATGAGCCAGCCCAAGGTGCTGCTGCTGGACGAGCCCTCCATGGGCCTGTCCCCCATCATGGTGGACAAGATCTTTGAGGTGGTGCGCGACGTGTACGCGTTGGGCGTGACCATTGTGCTGGTGGAGCAGAACGCCAGCCGCGCGCTGGCGATTGCCGACCGCGGCTACGTGATGGAGTCCGGCCTGATCACCATGTCGGGCCCTGGCCAGCAACTGCTCAACGACCCCAAGGTGCGCGCAGCCTACTTGGGCGAATAAGCGGCTGCAAGCCTGCGCACCGCTTGTGTGGTGCCGCTGCTTTCCAACAAGGCACTCCCTCGGGAGTGCCTTTTTTATGCCTGGTGATGACGTTGGTGATGTAGTGAATTGCTATTGAAAGTATAGCTATCAAGGCATGTCATACCGGCGCAAGTGGTCGATTTTGTTCATAATCGGCCGCTTTGTTCATCCACCCACCCATCCAGACTGTCGCCCGACCATGAACGCGCTTCAATCCCTGCCCATCTCGTTGCAAACGGTGTTGCTGCTCACGGCCAGCAATATCTTCATGACCTTTGCCTGGTATGGCCACCTGAAAAATCTGGCGTCCTCGCCGTGGTACGTCGCCGCCCTCGTCAGTTGGGGCATCGCCCTGTTTGAATACCTGTTGCAGGTGCCAGCCAATCGCATCGGCTTCACCCAGTTCAACGTGGGCCAGCTCAAGATCATGCAAGAGGTCATCACGCTGGGCGTATTTGTGCCGTTCGCCGTGTTCTACATGGGCCAACCCCTGAAATGGGACTACCTCTGGGCCGGGCTCTGCCTGGTGGGCGCGGTGTATTTCATCTTCCGGGGCGCTTGAGGCGTGAACGTCTGAACGGCCAGCGCCCCGCCGCGCCGCCGCCCATGGCCCCGTGCGCATGACTGCATGAGGCAGCGGCATCAGTCCCTGCTGGGCGCACGGTTAAACTCGCCGGGTCACGAAAGCGTCATGGTTTTGTCATGGCGCGGCCTTTTCTCACCATTCGTTCCCGATCCAGGAGTCTCCATGCTGTTTGCCAAGCTGTTGCCACGCGAAGGCAATTTTTTCGAAATGTTCAACCAGCATGCGGACCGCATCGTCGAGGCGGCCCGGGCCTTCTCGCAACTGGTGGCCAACTATAGCGATCCGCACCTGCGCGACAAATACAACCAGGACGTGGACAACGCTGAGCGTGCCGCTGACCGGGTGACGCACGAGGTGAACAAGGCCATCCACAAGACCTTCATCACCCCCATCGACCGCGAGCAGATCCATGCACTGATCAACACCATGGACGACGTGGCCGACCTGATCCAGGACTCGGCCGAGACCATGGCGCTGTACGACGTGCGCCACATGACGGAGGAGATCACCCGCCTCACGGACCTGAGCCTCAAGTGCTGCGAGCGCCTGCGCGATGCCGTCAAGCTGCTCGACAAGATCGCCGACCCTGCTGTGGCCGAGGCCGCACTCAAGACCTGCGAAGAGATCGACAAGCTCGAATCCGACGCCGACCGCGTGATGCGCAGCGCCATGAGCAAGCTGTTCCGCGAGGAGCCCGATGTGCGCGAAGTGATCAAGCTCAAGGCCATCTACGAGTTGCTGGAGACGATCACCGACAAGTGCGAGGACGTGGCCAACTGCATCGAGGGCATCGTCCTCGAGAACTCCTGATCCGCGCAGGCTGACCAGTATGGAAACCGTACAGACGGCCCTCTGGGTTGTGGTTCTGCTTGTGGCCCTGGCAATCCTGTTCGACTTCATGAACGGGTTCCACGACGCGGCCAATTCGATCGCCACGGTGGTCTCCACCGGCGTGCTCAAGCCCGCGCAGGCGGTGCTGTTTGCCGCCTTCTTCAACTTTGTCGCGATCTTCGTCTTTCACCTGAGTGTGGCGGCAACGGTGGGCAAGGGCATCGTGCAGCCCGGCATTGTGGACACGCACGTGGTGTTTGGCGCCCTTGTGGGCGCGATCACCTGGAACGTGATCACCTGGTACTACGGCATCCCCAGCAGCTCTTCGCATGCGCTCATCGGCGGCATCGTGGGGGCCGTGATTGCCAAGGCCGGCTCGGGCGCGTTGATCTCGGCGGGCATTCTCAAGACCGTGGCGTTCATCTTTGTCTCTCCGCTGCTGGGATTTACGCTGGGCTCGCTCATGATGGTGGCCGTGGCATGGATCTTCCGGCGCACGCGCCCGAGCAAGGTGGACAAATGGTTCCGCCGGTTGCAGTTGGTGTCTGCTGGCGCCTACAGCCTGGGTCACGGCGGCAACGATGCGCAAAAGACCATCGGCATCATCTGGCTGCTGCTGATTGCCACGGGGTATTCGTCGGCGTCTGACGCCTCGCCCCCCGTCTGGGCCATCATCAGCTGCTACGTGGCCATTGGCCTGGGCACCATGTTTGGCGGCTGGCGCATCGTGAAGACCATGGGCCAGAAGATCACCAAGCTCAAGCCCGTGGGCGGCTTCTGTGCCGAAACGGGCGGGGCGCTGACCTTGTTCCTGGCCACCACGCTGGGAATTCCGGTGTCCACCACGCACACCATCACGGGCGCCATCGTCGGTGTGGGCTCCACCCAGCGCGCCAGCGCCGTGCGCTGGGGTGTGGCGGGCAACATCATCTGGGCGTGGATTCTGACCATTCCGGCGAGCGCGTTTGTGGCTGCCGTCGCTTACTGGATCAGCCTGCAGCTGTTCTGACGGCCGATGGCCCCGGTGGTTGTGATTGCTATTAAATAGATAGCTATCAAGGCAATCAGCACTGGCGCAAAAGCCCCATTGGATGTGAATTCAATGGGGCTTTTGCTTGGGCGCCTGCCCGCAGATCACTGCGAGATCTTGCGCGCTTCCTCGATCTGGTATTCAAAGTACCGCTGGAAGCTAAACGCCAGGCTGGCCATCAGCACCGTGGTGCCAATCAGCAGCGACACCACGATGGCGCCCACGGTGATCCATTGCGTCCTGCCCGGCGCGGCATCGGGTGCTGCGCTGGGGTTGTAGCGCGCATTCCACGCCTCGGGCGTCATCAGTGCGTACAGGATGGCACGCAGCGCACAGGCGGCTATCGTGAAACCCAGCAGCGGAATCAGCACCCAACTGTAGTGGTCGTCCTGGCCGAGTTGCTGCACTCTCTGGATGCCATAGATGCCCAGCGCAGTGGGAATGGGCAACAGCCAGCCGAGCATGTCGGACAGGCCGTGCAGATAAAAGCGGTGCAGGCCCAGCGGCCCGCCCACAAAGGCGAGCCAGGCCGCGACGGTTTTGTTTTTCATGGGATGCCGTGCTATTCGGGAGAAGTGGTGTTGCCCGCGCCCAGGGTCTTTTCCATGAGCACAATGTCGCGCCAGGCGCCAAACTTCCAGCCCACCGAGCGCATGACGCCCACATCGGTAAAGCCCAGGGCACGGTGCACGCCGATCGAGCCAGCATTGGCAGAGTCGCCAATCACCGCCAGCAGCTTGCGCACGCCAGCCGCTTCGGACTGCACGGCCAGCTCGGTGAGCAGCTTGCGGCCCAGGCCCATGCCACGGGCGCCGTCGGCCACGTAGATCGAGTCTTCGGCCGAGAAGCGGTAGGCCGGGCGGGGTTTGAACCAGTTGGCATAGGCAAAACCCAGCACTTGGCCGTCTTTCTCCGCAACCAGCCAGGGCAGGCCACGCGCCAGCACGTCAGCGCGGCGGCCCGTCATGTCAGCTTCGGAGGGGGGATCTATCTCGAAGGTGCCCGTGCCGTGGAGCACATGGTGTTGGTAAATGGCCGTGATGGCAGGAATATCGCTGTCAGTGCTGGGGCGGATAGAGGGCATTTTGGGGAAATGGATATAATCGCAGGCTTTGCAGCGTGTCGCTGGCCGGGTGGCCATGTCGCGTGTCTCAAGCGTTGCGAATATGGTTGCGAACACTGTGGCTTACGGCAAATGTTGCCGGAGTTCACCACCCGAAGGATAAATCATGGTCGTCATTCGACTCTCCCGCGGCGGCTCCAAGGGCCGTCCTTTCTTCAACATCGTTGTTGCTGACAAGCGCGTGCGCCGTGATGGCCGCTTCATCGAGCGCATCGGCTTCTACAACCCCACCGCCAAGGAATCTGAAGAAGGCCTGCGCATCGTGCAAGACCGTCTGGCTTACTGGGTGGGCGTTGGCGCCCAGTCCTCCCCCACGGTGGACCGCCTGATCAAGCAAGCCGCCAAGAAGGCTGCTTAAAGCTCCCTGAAAAGGGCGGGTTCCGTCGGCTGGTCTGGCGGAACCCGCCCTTTTCTCATTCTGGATTCACTGCCATGGCCACCACACCGTTGACCCTCGAACCCGCAGAACTGCCTGCCGACGCCGTTGAAGTGGGGCGTATC
The DNA here is from genome assembly GCF_028680575.1 of Acidovorax benzenivorans. Classification (GTDB taxonomy): domain Bacteria; phylum Pseudomonadota; class Gammaproteobacteria; order Burkholderiales; family Burkholderiaceae_C; genus Acidovorax; species Acidovorax benzenivorans. The sequence goes on from NZ_JAPCKI010000003.1 coordinate 65,727, forward strand.
GCAGATGCCTGGGGTGTCAAGGGCTGGTTCAAGGTGCTGTCGCACAGCGGCAATCCTGAGGCACTTTTTTCGTCCAAACGGTGGTATTTGCAGCCCTCGGAGCGTGGTGCCAAGACCTTCAGCGGCACCGTGCTGCTGCCCATCCGCCAGGCCAAGGACCACTCGGACACCGTGGTGGCCTGGGCGCAGGGCATAGACGACCGCAATGGCGCAGAGGCGTTGCGGGGTGCGCGGATTTTTGTGCCACGGTCCAGTTTCCCGTCCACCTCGGATGATGAGTATTACTGGGTCGATCTGATTGGCCTTTCGGTCATCAACCGCGAAGGTGTGGCGCTGGGCCAGGTGCGCGAGCTGATGTCCACCGGCCCCCAGACCGTGCTGGTGCTGGGCTATGAGCAGGACGGCAAGGCGCAGGAGCGCATGATTCCGTTTGTCTCGGCGTTCGTGGACAAGGTGGACCTGGCCGAAAAACGCATCACCGTGGACTGGCAGCCCGACTACTGACAGGCGCATGGACAGTGCCGCGCACCATGCGCTTTGACATCATCACCCTCTTTCCCGAGCTGTTCGCCCCCTTTCTGGCGAGCGGCGTGACCCGGCGCGCCTATGCCAGCGGCCAGGTCGATGTGCGTCTGTGGAACCCGCGCGACTACGCCGACGGCAACTACCGCCGCGTGGATGACCGACCGTTTGGTGGTGGCCCGGGCATGGTGATGATGGCAGAGCCTCTGGCACGGTGCCTTGTCGCCATCCGGGCCGAGCGCGGTGAGCCCGAAGGCGGTCAGGCGCCAGTGGTTCTTTTTTCACCCATCGGCGAGTCGCTGAACCACGCTGCTGTGGAGCGCTGGTCGGCCAGCGCGGGGGGCGTGTTGCTGTGTGGGCGCTACGAAGGCATCGACCAGCGGTTCATCGATGCGCATGTGAATGTGCAGATGAGCCTGGGCGACTTCGTGCTCTCGGGCGGCGAGATTGCAGCCATGGCCCTGCTAGACGCCGTGGCACGCCTGCAGCCCGGCGTGCTCAATGACGAGGGCAGCCACCAGCTCGACAGCTTCAACCCGGCGCTCGATGGCCTGCTGGACTGCCCACACTACACGCGGCCCGAAGAGTGGGCGGGGCAGCAGGTGCCCGTTGCCCTCATGTCGGGCCACCATGCGCAGATCGAGCGTTGGCGGCGTGATCAGCGCTTGGTCACGACGGCCCGCCACCGGCCAGATCTCATCGACGTCGCGCGCAAAGCAGGGCGTTTGGCGCCTGCCGATGAGGCAGTATTGGCCAAGCTCGGCTGAATTGCTATAATCAAAGGCTTTTCGATCCTCTGGCCGGCCGTTTTGACTGGGAGTTCTTCCGCAAAACACTGAGGCGTCAATCCCGACGCAGCCATTTTTGGCGCGGACAAGATCACTAGGAAACTCACATGAACCTGATCCAGACCCTGGAAGCGGAAGAAATTGCCCGCTTGAACAAGACCATCCCCGAATTCGCCCCTGGTGACACCGTCATCGTGAGCGTGAACGTGGTGGAAGGTACCCGCAAGCGCGTGCAGGCTTACGAAGGTGTGGTGATTGCCAAGCGCAATCGCGGCCTGAACAGCGGCTTCACCGTGCGCAAGATCTCCAGCGGCGAAGGCGTGGAACGTACGTTCCAGACCTACAGCCCGCTGATCGCCAACATCGAAGTCAAGCGCCGCGGTGACGTGCGCCGTGCCAAGCTGTACTACCTGCGTGAACGCAGCGGCAAGTCGGCACGTATCAAGGAAAAGCTGCCTTCGCGCGTCAAGGCTGCAGCCACCGCCGCATAAGGCGCGGGCTCGTCCTGACAAGCCGCTACAGCATCTGCCTGTAGCGGCTTTTTGTTTTTTGGCTCGTTCAACCTGCTTTTCGTGAACCCTACTTCCCCTCCCGCCTTCTCATCGGTCATTGCGCCTCTGTCGAGCCTGCCCGACTTTGACCCCCGCATGGTGCCGGTGGTGGGTGTGGACGCGCACTTGCCTGCTGTGCCGTTGGCCGCACAAACGCCCGATGCGCTGCGTGCGCGTTTTGCGCAGCCACCCCAGTGGGAGCCGGAGGTGGTGCTGGAGAAGAAGTTCATGAACCGCGAGCCAGCTCACGCGTCTGTGTTGCTGGCGATCGTGTTGCGCGAGCAGCCCACGGTGTTGCTGACGGAGCGCACCGCACATCTGTCCACCCATTCCGGGCAGGTCGCATTCCCTGGTGGGCGGGCCGATCCGGAAGATGCCAGCCCTGCTGAAACCGCCTTGCGCGAAGCGCAGGAGGAAGTGGGTCTGGACCGGGAGTTTGTCGAGGTGCTGGGAACCTTGCCGACCTACGTGACCGGCTCCTCGTTCATCATCACCCCCGTGGTCGCCCTGGTGCAGCCGGACTGTGTGCTTCGGCCCAATCCGTATGAAGTGGCCGACTTGTTCGAGGTCCCGCTGGCCTTCCTGCTCGACCCTGCCCACCATCGCCGCCATGTGTTCGACCGCGATGGCGTGCACCGGGAGTGGTTCTCCATGCCGTACCAGCAGGGGGACAAAACCCATTTCATCTGGGGCGCGACGGCGGGCATGCTGCGCAATTTCTACCGGTTTATGCAGGCCTGAACCTGCTGCACACGCCATGGGGCGCACCGGCGCGAAGCACCAGTATCATTGCTCCCCATGAGTTTCTTCGCCATCCTGTTCGCTCTGCTGATCGAGCAGGCACGCCCTCTGGCTCGCAGCAATCCTATCCACGCGGGGCTGCGTGCATGGGCGCTGTCCGTGAGCCGCAATTTCGATGCGGGCAAGTCGCACCACGGCTGGGTGGCGTGGAGCCTCGCAGTGCTTGTCCCTGCATTGGTCACTCTGGCCATCCACTGGCTGTTGTTGTGGGGCCTTGGCTGGCCATTTGCGGTGCTCTGGAGCGTCGCGGTGCTGTACGTCACGCTGGGGTTTCGGCAGTTCAGCCACCATTTCACCGGCATCCGCGATGCGCTGGAAGAGGGCGACGAAGACGCTGCCCGTGAGCGCCTGGCGCACTGGCAGCAGGTGGACGTAGGTGTGCTGCCGCGCAGCGAAATCGTGCGCCATGTGATTGAGTATTCGGTGTTGGCTGCCCACCGGCATGTGTTTGGCGTGCTGGCCTGGTTCTCGGTGCTGGCCGCGCTGGGTCTGGGGCCGACGGGGGCGGTGCTGTATCGCCTGGCTGAATTTGTCTCGCGCTACTGGCATTACAAGCAGCGTACGGGCGCATTACCCGCGAGCGAGTCCTTGCAGCAGGCGTCCGCCCAGGCCTGGACTGCCATCGACTGGTTGCCTGCGCGGCTCACGGCACTGAGCTTTGCGGTGGTCGGCAGTTTTGAAGAAGCGATTGAAGGCTGGCGTTTTCATGCGCAGCGGTTTCCCAACGACAACGATGGTGTGGTTCTTGCCGCCACTGCAGGAGCCATCAATGTGCGCCTGGGCGGTGAGGCGTTGAAGGCTCGTACCGAGCTGCATGCGCCACAGGGCCTGGAGATTGACGCCGATATGGGAGACAGCGACTCCACCCCCGGCCGTGAGCCCGAGGTGGGCCACCTGCGCAGCGTGGTGGGCCTGGTGTGGCGCTCGGTGGTGGTCTGGATGCTGCTGCTGGCGTTGCTGACGCTGGCGCGTTTGCTGGGTTAGCCCGCTCCTGTAGCGCTACCTTTGTGCGGCGCTGCTGGCGGGCACCGGTCAATACCGGGTGTGACTCAGCTCTTCAAATAAGTCGCTATATATTTTGTAGCGAGAGGGACTTATTCCTCCGGCGCTTGGCCCCTGTTTGACTGCATCCAGCACACCACAACCCGGTTCGTGCAGATGGGTGCAGTTGTAGAACTTGCAGGCGGTTGCATGCTCGGCGATGTCGGGCATGCAGGCCGCCAATTGCATGGGGGCGATGTGGTGCAGCCCGAATTCCTGGAACCCTGGTGAGTCGATCAGCGCCGTGGTGCGTGCCGCATCCATCCAGTACCAGTGGGTGCTGGTGGTGGTGTGTTTGCCCGAGTTCAGCGCCTGCGAGATTTCGCCGGTCAGTACCGAAGCACCTGGTACCAGCAGGTTGATCAGCGTGCTCTTGCCAGACCCCGACGGGCCCAGCACCAGCGTGGTCTTGCCCTGCAAGTGTTCCATGAGCAGGGCGCGGTCCACATCGCTGGACAGCGCCAGAGATAGCGGCAGCACGCCATAGTGTTTGCCTGCGCCCATGTGCCGGTACGGCAGCAGTCGCTCCCATGCGCGGGCGAAGGGTTCGACCAAATCACTTTTGTTGAGGGCAATGATGGGTTTGATGCCCTCGGCCTCGGCCGCAATCAGCGCGCGGGCGAGTTGACTTTCCGAGAACACCGGTTCAGCCGCAATCAGGATGAGCACCTGATCGAGGTTGGCGGCAAATGACTTGGTGCGGATCTCGTCCTGTCGGTAGAACAGGTTGCGCCGCTCCTTGACCTTTTCGATGGTGCCTTCTTCGCCTTGTCCGGGCGGCGGCGCTTGCCACAGCACATGGTCGCCGACCACGGCCTGGCTTTTTTTGCCACGGGGGTGGCAGATGCGGCGCTCCCCATCCGGGGTTTCGACCATGCAGTGGCGCCCATGGCTGGCCACCACGGTACCTTCCATGAGGGCGCTGCGTTCAGCCATGGTGGGCCCGTGTCACAGCGCGACCAGTGCGTCGAACTGAGTGGCGCACTCGAAGTCGGTGCTGGAGATTCCGTGCACGTCGTGTGTGTTCAGCCGCACCACGCAGCGGTTGTAGTGCACCGACAGGTCGGGGTGGTGGTCTTGCGCATTGGCGATAAAAGCAAGGGCGTTCACGAACGAGATCGTCTCGTAGTAATTGGCAAAGTGGTAGGTCTTCTCGATGGCGACGTTGGCGCCGTCACCGCTGAGGCTCCAGCCCTCCAGTTTGGCCAGGTTTGCTACCACTTCTGTAGCTGTCAGGGCACGGCGGGTCAGCGTGGACCAATCTTTTTTCTTCAACATGGTAGTCATGGGTGGGCTGGGGTTTGCATGCGCGCCAGCCGTTCTGTGGCGGGTGGATGCGAGTAGTAAAACTTCACGTACAGCGGGTCGGGCGTGAGCGTGGAGGCGTTGTCTTCGTACAGCTTGAGCAGGGCCGACGACAAGTCGGTGCCGCTGGCTTGGGCCGTGGCATATGCATCCGCCTGGAATTCGTGGCGGCGCGATTGCTGTGAAAACAGCGGCGAGATGAAGAAAGTAAACACCGGTACGACCAGCATGAACAGCAGCAATGCCAGCGCATCATTGGGTGCGGCAGCCATGGCCGGGTCCAGCGAGATATTGGGCCGCACGCCCAGCCCGGTGTAGAACCACACCTGGGTGGATATCCAGCCCAGCAGCGCAAAGCCCGCCAGGCTCAGCGCAAACATCGTCACGATGCGCTGGATGATGTGGCGGTGTTTGAAGTGGCCCAGCTCATGGGCCAGCACGGCTTCCACCTCGCCAGGCGCTAGCTGGCGCAGCAGGGTGTCGTAAAACACCACGCGCTTGGCCGCACCAAAGCCCGTGAAATAGGCGTTGGCATGGGCGCTGCGGCGGCTGCCATCCATCACGAACAGGCCCTTGGCCGAGAAACCGCAACGCTGCATCAGCGCTGTCACGCGGGTCTTGAGCGACTCGTCTTCGAGCGGCTGGAACTTGTTGAACAACGGTGCGATGAAGGTGGGATAGATCACCATCAGCAGCAGGTTGAACCCCATCCAGAAGCACCAGGCCCACAGCCACCACAACGGGCCCGCAGCGCCCATCAACCAGAGGATCAGCGCGGCAATGGGCAGTCCGATGATCGCGCCCACCAGCAGGCCCTTGAGCGAGTCCACCAGCCATAGGCGCCAGGTCATCTTATTGAAGCCAAACCGTTCTTCCACCACGAAGGTCTGGTACAGCGACAGGGGCAGGTCGACCAGGCCGCTGATGGCGGCAAAGGCCACCAGCAATGCCATCTGTTGCCACATGCCGCCGCCCAGTGCGGCAAGCAGCGTCTGGTTCAATGCGTCCAGGCCACCCAGCAAGGTCCAGCCCATCAGCACTGCTGCGCCCAGCGTCATCTCCAGCATGCCCAAGCGGGCTTTGGTGATCGTGTAGTCGGCCGCCTTCTGGTGCGCGGCCAGGGTGATGCGCTCGGAAAATGGCGCCGGGACCGCTGCGCGGTGACGGGCCACGTGCCGGACCTGGCGCGTCGCCAGCCAGAATTTGAGGGCCAGGCCCAGCAACAGCGCTGCAGCAAAGGCCAGGGTGAGCAGCAAAGAGGGGGAAATGTCGTCAGAGGTGGGCATGTGCGGCGAGTTTAGGCCATCGGCGACAATGCGCGCCATGTCAGAAGCCAACAACCCCACCCCTCTCGCGCTTGCCAAATCCGACCAGAACCTGGTCTGGCTGGACTGTGAAATGACCGGCCTGGAGCCCGACACCGATCGCTTGCTGGAGATCGCTGTGGTCGTGACCGGCCCGAGCCTGGAGCCCCGCATTGAAGGCCCCGTGTTTGCCATTCACCAGTCGGATGAATTGCTGAACAAGATGGATGCCTGGAACAAGGGCACGCACGGCCGCAGCGGCCTGATCGACAAGGTGAAGGCCTCTGCCGTCACCGAGGAGGAAGCGGAGCAGAAGATTCTTGCTTTCCTGGCCCAGTACGTGCCCAAGGGCACCGCGCCCATGTGTGGCAACAGCATCGGTCAGGACCGGCGTTTTCTGGTGCGTTACATGCCCAAGCTCGAACGGTTCTTTCACTATCGCAATGTGGATGTGAGCACGCTCAAGGAACTGGCCAAGCGCTGGAAGCCTGATGCATACACCAGCTTCAAAAAGGCGCAAAAACACACGGCCCTGGCCGATGTCCACGAGTCCATCGACGAACTGGCGCATTACCGCCAGCACCTCTTGGCTGTGGATGTGAAAACGTCTTGAGTCGCTTCTTCCCCTCCTTTGTGGTGAGGGCGAGAGCCCCGCGTGATGCCCGTGCCTTTGAGGCGCGTGCTTCACAAAGACTCGGGAAAAAATTCGGCGCAATCTAGGTGGTTCCACCGGGGCAAAGCACAGGGGGTATTGCGGGCAAACCCTTAATCGTGCAATAATCGATGGCTGCGCAGGAATCCCTCGCAGATTGTGCATCTCCCCTCACACACCGGGCTTGCCAGCCGACTGTCCATAGACAGTGCAGGACTGGCGAATAACGCCCACCCGCTCCGGCCTTTTCTGAGCCAGCGCAGGTTTCGTTTGATGGTTGATGTTTTTTAACCATTTGACGAAGCCAATCGTGGGCTGCGCCCGCGACCGTCTTCGTGAGAGAAAAATCATGACCGACACCTCTTTGGTGCAGGGCGAATTCGCGCCTGCAGACACTTCCTTTGCTGCCGACATTTCCGTGCAGTCTTCTCCCCTGGACGCCGTGGTATCGGCTGTCGAAGCCGATGCTGCTGTGACCGCTGAGCCCAATGGCTTCATCGAGCTGGGCCTGGCCCCTGAACTCGTGCAAGCCGTGGCTGATCTGGGTTACACCCAGCCCACCAGCGTGCAGCTCAAGGCAATCCCTCTGGCGATGGGCGGTGGCAACGACTCCACCAAGTTCATCGACCTCATGGTCTCCAGCCAGACGGGCAGCGGCAAGACCGCCGCCTTCCTGCTGCCCGTGCTGCACACGCTGATCAACCAGCAAGCTGCTGCCGAAGCCGAAGAACGTGCTGCTTTCGAGCGCGCCGTGGCTGAAGCTGCAGCCCGTGGCGAACCTGCTCCGAAGCGCGCCAAGCGCAAGGACCCCACCAGCTCGCGCAACTTCAAGGCTGCCACTCCCGGTGCCCTGATCCTTTGCCCTACGCGGGAACTGGCGCAACAAGTCGCGCACGATGCCATCGACCTGGTCAAGCATTGCCGTGGCCTGCGCGTGGCCAACGTGGTGGGCGGCATGCCCTACCAGCTGCAGATCGCCAAGCTGCAGAACGCCGACCTCGTGGTCGCCACCCCCGGCCGCCTGCTGGACCTGCAGCGCTCGATGCAGATCAAGCTCGACAAGGTGCAGTTCCTGGTCGTTGACGAAGCCGACCGCATGCTCGACCTGGGCTTCTCGGATGACCTGGCTGAACTGAACCAGCTGACCGCTCAGCGCAAGCAGACCATGATGTTCAGCGCCACCTTCGCGCCCCGTATTCAGCAACTGGCCATGCGCGTGATGCACGATGGTGGTTCGTCTGTGCAGAAGGTGACCATTGATTCTCCGCAAGAGAAGCACGCCAACATCAAGCAAGTGCTGTACTGGGCCGACAACGCCCAGCACAAGCGCAAGATGCTGGACCACTGGCTGCGTGACACCACGATCAACCAAGCCATCGTATTTGCTAGCACCCAAGTGGAATGCGATGGTCTGGCTAACGACCTGCAGCAGGAAGGCTTCTCGGCCGTGGCGCTGCACGGCGCCCTGAGCCAGGGCCTGCGCAATCGCCGCTTGATGGCGCTGCGCGCTGGCCAGGTTCAGATCCTGGTGGCTACCGACGTGGCCGCACGGGGTATCGATGTGCCCACCATCACCCACGTGTTCAACTTTGGCCTGCCCATGAAGGCCGAGGACTACACCCACCGCATCGGTCGTACCGGCCGTGCGGGCCGCGATGGCCTGGCCATCACGTTTGCCGAGTTCCGCGATCGCCGCAAGATCTACGACATTGAGTCGTACAGCCGCCAGCAGTTCAAGGCCGAAGTGATTCCGGGCATGGAGCCCTCGCAGCGCGCACCCCAGGCACCTCGCGGTGGCGATTTTGGTGGTGGCCGTGGCGCCCCAGGCCGTTCGTATGACAACCGTGATAACCAGTCGCGCGGTCGCTTCGGTGCTCCCGCACGCGGTGGCAATGACCGTGGCGGCTTTGGTGGTGGTTTTGGCGGTGGCTTTGCCGGTCGTGACAACCGTGGTGCCCCTGCCCGTGGTGAAGGCGGCGGTTTCGCTGGCCGTGATGACCGTGGCGGCGACCGTGGTTTTGCGCCGCGTCGTGACGGTGAAGGCTATGGCCGCAAGCCTGGCTTTGGTGACACAGGCCGCGGTGGCTTTGCTCCCCGTGGCGATGCAGGTGCACCGCGCGGCGATTTCGCTCCCCGCAAGCCGGCGTTTGCCAAGCCTGCAGGCGGTGGTGGTGGCAAGCCTTTTGTGGCCCATGACGCCCGCAAGCGTCCTGCTCGCCCCGCGCGCTGATCGCTGACAGTTCGGTGGCGCTAGCGCCATCCCTGTTGCCAAGGCTGGTACCGCAAGGTGCCAGCCTTTTTTCATGGTGGAGGCCTTGTCAGCCGCAGATGCCGTCGGCGGCTCGTCAATAATGGCCGCCGGAGGAATCTGCTGTGTCGTCTTCTTTTTCTTCGGGTGCGGACTTTGAGCACATGTTTGGGCTGGCCCCAGTGTCACTCTGGTTAGAGGACTACAGCGCGCTCAAGCAGCTTTTTGACCAGTGGCGCGCCGAGGGTGTGGCCGATATCCGCGCATATCTGGCGCAAGACCCGGCGCGCCTGCGGGCCTGCAGCTCCGCACTCAAGGTGCTTCAGGTCAATCAACGCACACTGGACCTGTTTGCCGCCGAGAACCAGCAGGTTCTGGAGGCCAACCTGGACAAGGTGTTCCGCGACGACATGCACGACGCGGTGGCGCACGAGCTGTCACAGCTGTGGGACGGACAGTTGGAGTTCTCCAACCAGACCGTGAACTACGCGCTCGATGGGCGGCGACTGGATGTGCAGATTCGAGCGCGTATCTTGCCTGGTTATGAGGACAACTGGAGCCGGGTGCTGGTGTCGCTGGAGGATGTGACCGGTACCGTGCGCGCAGGTGTCGAGCTGCGCCGTAGCGAGCAGTATGCGCGCGACTTGTTCGAGCATTCGCCCGTTTCCCTGTGGGTGGAGGACTTCAGCACGGTCAAAAATCTGCTCGATGGCGTGCGTGCACAGGGTATCGACGACTTCAAGACCTTCCTCAGGGTGCATCCCGAGTTCGTGACGCGCTGCATGCACGAAATCCGGGTGATCGACGTCAACCAACAGACCCTGCGCATGTTCGGTGCATCGAGTAAGGAGATGCTGCTGAACAACATTGGCCGTGTGTTTCGCGGGGAAATGCATGAGTCCTTTGCGGAGCAGTTGCTGGACCTGTGGGAGGGCAAGACCTTTCAGCAGCGCGAAGTGGTCAACTACGCACTGTCTGGGGATGCCGTGCATATCCACATGCAGTTCTCGGTGCTGGCCGATCACATGAGCGACTGGGGCCTGGTGCTGTTGTCGCTGGTGGATATCACGGCGCGCAAAAAGGCCGAGGCTTATCTGGAGTACCTGGGCAAGCACGATGTGCTCACGCAATTGCGCAATCGTGCCTTCTACGCGGAGGAGCTCAACCGCCTAACCCGTAAAGGCCCATGGCCGCTGTCCATCATCGCCATCGACCTGAATGGTCTCAAGGTGGTGAACGATGAGCAGGGCCACGCAGCGGGGGACTCCATGCTGCGCCGTGTGGGCGAGGTGTTGGCGAAGGCCGTGGATGCCCCCGCCTGCGCAGCCCGTATTGGCGGAGACGAGTTCACCGTGTTGTTGCCTGGCACGGATGAGCGTGGAGCTGTGGCTTTGCAGGAGCGCATTTTGTCGATGCTCGAACTCAACAATCAGTTCTACCCCGGCCAGCATCTGAGCTTGGCCATGGGGATTGCCTGTTGCCAGTCTGGAGATGCGGTGGAGGCAGCGATCCACCGCGCAGACCAGGCGATGTATGCGGAAAAAAACCGCTACTACCAGCAAAAGAACGTGGACAGGCGGCAGCCCAATCCTTGATCAGTTTGTGTCTTGATCAGAGGTGGACCGGCGTGCGGCCGATCTCGGGCCAGCGGTGGTGCAGAAAGATCCAGGACAGCATGCCAATGCACAACATCAAGAGCGATGACAGTGCCAGCAAAATGGTGGAGTGCATTACCAGCGGTGCAATGAGGCCTGCCACCAGTCCATTGGCCGAAGAGCCGACAAACGCCTGCATGGACGAGGCCATGCCCCGGCGCTCGGGGTGGAGGTCTAACACCAGCAGCGTCACCACCGGCACCATCAGCGCCCAGCCAAAAGAGAAGACTGCAATGGGTGCCAGGGCCCACCAGGCGTGGGGTGCGAACAGCAGATTGGCGATCAGGTTCAGTACCGCCACAGAGAACATGATGACAAATCCGTGGCGGATCTGGCGCTTGGGTGGAATACGCCCAGCCAGCCGTCCGCTAAACCACGCGCCGCCCATGATGCCCGAGATGGTGAGCACAAAAAACCAGAAGAACTGCGTAGGCGCCAGTGACAGGTGCTCTCCCAGAAACGCTGGGGCTGACAGCACATACAGGAACATGCCGTTGAACGGTACACCGCTGGCCAGCGCCAGCAGTACAAAACGTGCACTGGTGCCCAGTTGCACGTAGCCGCGCATCAGATGGCGCGCGTGGAAGGGTTGGCGCTGCTCGACATGCAGGGTCTCGGGCAGCAGTCGGAAGTTGGCGGTCCACAGGGCAACCCCCACCAGGGTCAAGAACCAGAAGATGCTGTGCCACCCGGTGTGGACGAACAGCCAGCCTCCGATGATGGGGGCAATCGCCGGAGCCACTCCAAAGTAGATGGTCACCTGGCTCATGACCTTTTGCGCCTGGGCTGGGGGAAACATGTCGCGGATCACCGCTCGGGAGACCACGATGCCAGCTCCGGTGGACAGGCCTTGCAGCGCGCGGAAAAAGACCAGTTGCCCAATCGTTTGCGACAGTGCACACCCTGCGGATGCCAGTGTGAACACGGCAATGCCCCACAAAATCACTGGCCTGCGGCCAAAACTGTCTGCCAGTGCGCCGTGGAACAGGCTCATGAACGCAAAGCCGAACAGGTAGGCCGACAGCGTCTGCTGCATTTCCACCGGCGTGGCTCCCAACGCCGCCGCGATGCCCGAGAACGCGGGGATGTAGGTATCGATGGAAAAAGGCCCCAGCATGCCCAGCACCGCCAACAGGATCGCCAGTGCCCAACGGGGTGCTTTCCAGAGCAGATGGGCTTGTGGGTTCATGGGTAACGAGGAAAGAGTGAGTGCCGACACGCAGAAGGACATCGCACTGCTTGCGCAGCGCAGGCCGGCGCGGAGTGCTGGTGGATTATGCGGGACGCATACGCCCGTCCATGGCTGGGGAGTCCTGCGGCCCCACATTCTCTTCACTCCCCCTCGGGGGCTTCAAGCCGACGAAATCAGTAGTTGTAGGGAACCCATTCACCGTTCCCTGAGCGCATCAGGTATTTGCCCTCCTGGTTTCGCATCACGATCACATCGGCGTTCTCCGATACAAAGGGTGTCGTTGCAGGAGCCGCCAGGCGCTCTGCCAGAGGACGTGCGGAGTCTCCAAAGGGGTTGTCGCGAATCAGATCACCCAGCAGGGTGTACAAGCCCAGGTAGCTCATGGGTTGATTCACTACCAAGGGAGCTGCCGGTGCGGGCGCATCAGATGGTTTCATACCTACCAGTTTCACGGCGACGGGTACGAGGGTGATGCGGGGGCCTGGAATCTCCCGCATGCCTGCCATCTGGATCTTGTCTCCGCGCAGCGATGCCCCATGCTCAGGGACCAGCATCACAACCACGGGGCGCCCCGCTGCCTCCAGCTCGGAGATGAACTTGTCGAAGTCTGCCAGCAACTGCACCAGCCGGGGCTTGAACGTCTCCAGGCTGTTGCGCGAAGCCATGCCAGGCACGCGGTTGCCATCGTGAAGGGAGATGGTGTTGTAGTACAGCGCCACCGGCCCAGCGCTGCGGTCACTGCTGCGCTTCTTCCACCATTGTGACAACAACGCGTGGTCGTTGTAGATGGGCGATCCGTCAAAATTCTGCATGTGCACCGGTGCCCGCTGGTTGGGCAGCAGCTTGCCTGCCAGGCCCCCGCGTTCTTCAAGCGCATGGGCAAACTCCTCGTACACGCCGTCGTGGTTGAGCAGTGCAGCAGTCTGGTAGCCCACCTTTTCCAGGCTGGGAAACACGTAGCACTGCGGATCAATACCATCGTAGAGCTTGTCGTGAGGTGTTTGCCCGCAGGTGCCGTGCAATACGCGCAGGGACGCCGGCCCGCTGTAGCTGGCGGCGCTGTTGAAGTTGGTAAACAGCACATCAAAACGTTTGAGGAACGGGTTGTCGCGCTGTTTTACAAAGTCCATGTCGTCCCACGACAAGGAGCACACATGCAGCAAGATGATGTCGAACGCTGGCGGTGCATTGGGTGCGGTGAACTGAATGCGCCTCTGGCTTTCGTTGGCATAAAAGCGCTGCAGCAGCGCGTCTGGGGAGGTGTCCTGGCTGTCGCTGGGCGAGGCGCCTTGGCTATTGCCCCCTGCCGTGGCCACTGTGACGTGCTCTTGCAAGGCAGCTCCCATCGGCACACTCAACAGGGCCAGCAGTGTGAAGGTCCCTGCACGCACCCGCCGCGCCAACGCCGAATAAAGCAGGACGCCGACCAGCCCCGCCAGAAGCATGTCGGGGTTGAACACCCGCTGGGCCAACTCCAGCCAGTAGTCTGCGCTGAAGCCGCTCAGCGCCTTGACCTGAGACAGTATCCGGGCGGGGCTTGGCAAGTAAGAGTCGGCATACAGAAGCGCTACCGCTGCTGCCAGGGCTACGACAGCGCGTGCACGTCGCCACCCGATGTGTGCGATGGGGGGCAGCATGGACAGCCACAGCAGCAGGTTCAACCACCAGTTCAGGCCAATGTAGCCACCAAAGTACAGCCCTACCTTGGCAAGAAAAGTCAGGTGCCAAAAGTTCATGCCTGCAGCCCTTTCTGCCTGCGCTGGTTGCGAAAGGGCCAACGGCTGCGCGCCGAATCCATCAGCGAAGTCCAGAACTTGCGGTAGCCCAGCACACCCAGCTGGGCAATTTCTTGCAAACCGTGCAGGGGGCGGTCGGTGTCATGGCTGTCGTTCCATTGCCGCCAGGTGTCTGGCCGGGCAAAAGTGCACTGCACCAGATCGATTTGTTGTTCGCGTGTCATGGGGTCAAATTGAAGACCGGTAGCGTTCTGGCCCCTGTGCAGCATCACCGTGGCGGGGAAGGTGCATTCCGTGTCGTTGCGCCACAGTCCAACCTGTACTTTGTCTCCCACAGCCAGCAGGGTGCCTTCGGGTAGTTGCAGACCCACACCGGTCATGGAAAAGTCGATGCAAAGGGCCTGCAACACGGAGCCATCGTCCTGGTACAAGGTCGCTGGCAACTGCGTGGCAACGCGGTGCATTCTCCGCACCTGGCGCGCCTCGGACGCAACGCCCAGTGCCGCCCCCAGCATGAGGATGCTGTAGACGGTCCACAGCAGATTGAGCAGTACGGTGGCCGTTTCCTCGGTGTTCCAGAAGAACAAGCGCAGCAGACCCATGCCAAAGGCCGCAAAGTTGAGCAGCACCAGCACGGTGTATGGACGGGAGATCACCCAGTCGAAGTACGGCTCATCCACCAGCCCGCCCTTGGCCGTCACGTTGAATTTTCCCAGGCGTGGGTTGATCAGCGCTACGGAGGTGGGCAGGGCCACGTACCAGGCCAGCACGGTCTCATAGACCTCCGCCCAGAAAGTGTGCCGGTGCTCGCCTTGCACGTGGGCGTTGGCAATGTTGGATTGCAGGATGTAAGGCAGCACGTACAGCGCGATCATGATGGCGCCCGCGTTGATGATGTGCCACTCAAAGAACAGAAAGGCCATGGGTGCGGTGAGGAACACCAGCCTAGGCAGCCCAAAGAAGAAATGCACCATGGCGTTGGCATAGCAAATGCGTTGCCACAGGGTGAGCCCCTTGCCCAGAAATGGGTTGTCCACGCGGAAGATCTGCGCCATGCCGCGCGCCCAGCGGATGCGCTGGCCCACATGGGCAGACAGGCTTTCTGTGGCCAAGCCAGCTGCCTGCGTCTCGTTGATATAGGCCGTGGTGTAGCCGCGCCGGTGCAGCTTGAGCGCGGTGTGGGCATCCTCGGTCACCGTTTCCACGGCGATGCCGCCGACCTCCATCAGTGGGCCACGTCGTATCACCGCGCAAGAACCGCAGAAGAAGGTGGCGTTCCAGAAGTCGTTGCCGTCCTGGATCAGCCCATAGAACAGCGCGCCCTCGTTGGGCACGCGCCGGAAGGTGCCCAGATTGCGCTCGAACGGGTCGGGCGAGAAGAAGTGGTGCGGCGTTTGCAGCATGGCGCACTTCTGGTCGCGCTGGAACCAGCCCACGGCCGTGGTCAAGAAGGAGCGTGTGGGGATGTGGTCGCAGTCAAAAATGGCGACCAGCTCTCCGTCGGTCTTGCCCAGCGCATGGTTCAGGTTGCCCGCTTTGGCGTGATTGTTGTCAGGCCGCACGATGTAACCCACGCCCATGGATTCGGCGAATGCACGGAATTCCTCGCGTCGGCCGTCGTCCAGGATGAAGACCTTGACCTTGTCTTTGGGCCAGTCCAGCGCCATCGACGCCAGCACCGTGGTGCGCACCACGCTCAGCGGCTCGTTATAGGTGGGGATGTACACATCTACGGTGGGCCAAGACGCGGGCCCGCCCTGCAGTTCCGCTGGGCGGCGGTGCAGGGGCCAGGCGGTCTGGATGAAGCCCAGTACCACCACAAGCCAGGTGTAGGCCTCGGCGGCCAGCAGGCCGTAGCCCAAGACGGACTCGATGACCGAATCGAATTCAATGGAAGAGGTCAGCCGCCACCAGGCGTAGCGCCCCATGGCCAGCAGACTGATGGCTGCTAGTGCTAGCGATGGGTACCGGCCCGGCAGGCGCCGCAACACCAGGGAGAGGCCCCAGCAGAGCAGCATGAACATCAGTTGCCCAAACCAGTTGAAGGGTGTGGTCATGACGACCAAGCCCGTCACCGCCCCCACGGCCAGTACCACCCAGCGCACACCAGGAATTTCCAGGGCAGGCGTGAGCCACTGGTCGGCCAGTCGAATGCCCTTTCCCACGTTGACGTGGGTGGCCAGGCGGTTCATGGACCGCAAAAAAAGCCGGATGGGCCAGAAAAGCAGTGTGAACGCCAGTGCCAGGACTCGCCAGAGCAAGCGCATGGTCCAGCCGAGGACTGTCCACAGCCCGTGTACTGGGCGCAGCAACCAGGAGCGCAACGCGCGCTGCGGCGTGGGGGGGAGAATGAAGCAGCGCCACAGCCACATCCACCAGGGAGCTTCGGGGTCAACCTCCAGCCAGCGTCGGAGCCAAACCAGCGCCTTGTGAGCCAGCGTCAGCCCGCCTGGTTGGTCAGGGGCTTGTGCGGGCGTTGTGGAGCCGGAAGGAGCCTGGGCCGTCATGGTTGGGCAACTCCAGCCACCGGTGCAGGCCGCGGCTGTAATGAAGGCACAGCGAACAGCCAGTGGAAGATTCCCTGGAGATCGTGGGCGGACTGTGCCTGCGGCGCCATGCTGTTCACGCACTGCGATGCGGCCAGCGCGCGTGAAAGGTTTTCGTCTTCGTGCACGGTGTAGGGCAGTAATTGGTCTCCCCACTGTTGGCGCAGGGTGCTGAGTGCCTCACGGTGCGATGCCCGGCGTGGATCAAAACGCGCCACTGCGATGCACTGTGCATCAGGAGCTGCTGGCGATGCCTGCAGCATGGCGCGTATGTTCTCAGCGTTGGCGCATCCGCGCGCAGATGCTTCCAGCACCACCAAAACGGTATCGGCGCAGCGCAGGGCGGCATCTGCCAGCGGCGAGGGCCATTGCGGTGTGTCCAGCAGTACCGTGCAGTGTTCTGGCACGTCGAGCAGTTCCAGCTGGTCTTGCAGCCACCGTGGGTTGGCATCCAGCAGCTTGTGGAGCTTCGTGATGGTTTCGGGCGCTGCCGGACCGAATGGCAGAACGCCGACGCCGTCAGTATTGTCGAAGCTACCGTCCGCCCACCACAAGCCCTGGGTGGCGAGTGTCGCCCATCCCTGCGGGGCAGGGGTGGACATGCCCAGGTGTATGCCCAGCAGATTCTGGGCACTGAGTTCGACGGCCAGGGTGGGCTGACCTTGACGGGCCCCCAGGGACGCCAGGTGTGCGACCAGGGTGGTGCGCCCGGACCCGCCGAGCGGCGAAACGACAGCAATCACGCGCATGCAAACTCTTTGTTCATGGAACCTCATTCATCCCGCCTTGCGGAGGAATGGGGGATTCGCTTGGCGTTAGGTGGGGCTGATAGGGCTGTACGCAGCGCAGCGGTTGGTGCGCCTGCAGCACGCGACGCAGCAGCCAGGCGCATGGCCATGCCAGCAAGACGCCCATTAGCACGTAAACGAGCATCCATGCAGTCATGCAGACGTCCTCCCGAGGGGGCGCGGCACGGCACGCCGTGCAATAGGATGGGGCTGCACGCGCAGCCTCATCACGGAGTGTGGCGGCGCGATGGGCTGTTGGGGCGCTGCACTGTCCTGCGAGGGCAGTGTGGGCGCATCAGTGCGCTCCTGCGGCACGGGCTTCACAGGGTTAGCAGTCTTTGCCACAGGCATGGGATTGCTGGCGGCGGCCAACATGGCGCTGTAGTCGGGTACGCCCGTGCGAAGGGACTCTTGCAGCTGGTCGGTCATGGCGCGTATGCCTGGCTCTGAGCAGTCTGTGGCTTGTGAGGTGAACAACTGGGTCAGAGGCAGCGCAAACACACGTTGCAGTGCCAGTTCCACATCGGGCTCGCGGCAGGCAAACAAAAACACGTAGACAGCTTCGTGGTCGGCAGTGAACAGGTCGCCATCGCGCGAGGTATGGCAGGCGCGTAACGCATCAAGGTGCGGCATCTGGTCCAGCATGTTCAGCCGCACCAGACTGTGTGACAGACCAATGCCGTGGGTACGGTCCAGCATGCCGCGTACCAGTGCGCAGAACCGCGCAGGGGCGTGGTAGCCGCGCTCGCGGGGGGGCATGAAGCTGTCGAGCGCCTGTGCGTAGTCGGGGGACACTTTGCGGGTGTGGCTCTGGGCATTGATGTCCTGCAGCAGTTGCAGCAGTCGCGAAAACCCCACCTCTTTGTACACCACCGTGCTGGCCCCCAGCTGTAGCAGGGCCTGTTCGCTGTGGGTGCGCAACTTGCCCAGGTTTTCGCGTACAACGATCTTGAGTGTGGGGGGGCGTGAGAGGCGCAATTGATGCACCAGGCGCGCTAGGGCCTCAAAGTCGCTCGCCATGCCCGCATCGATCAGCACTGTGGCGGCCACGCAGGTGGCCGCTGCCACCTCGATATCCTCCAGGCCACCCACGATGCGCCAGTGGCCGGGCACTCCGCGCTGGCCCTCTACTGACGCGCGGGTTGCCAACACGCTCCATTGGTCTGCTGCCGTCACCAGCTCTGCGATGGGGCCCTGGGTGCGGGTGCCATCGGCAGTCAGGCGTTCCATGCTGACGTCGTGAGTCAGTCCAAATGTGGTCTGAAAAATGGCTCCCGCATCCGAGCCCCAGCGGTCCAGGCTGAGGCGCCAGCGGTCGGCGTCAGCGTGCATTGCGGCGATGTGCATCGACATCTGACACAGATTGCGCAGCGTTGGTAGTAGCGCTCCGGCATCGAGTGGCGGCGAGAATCCCAGTACGACTGGGCGCTGCCGGCGGCGGCACAGGGCGTCGAGCTGATCGCTGACCCGGGCGAGCTGGGCCACGCTCAGCCCGGACAAAAGGCTCTGCGCGTTGCAAAGATAGAGCGCGTGCTGTGGTTGCAGGCCGGTGCGTTCAAGCTCCTGCATCAGTGGGTTGAGGCCATCGCGCTGAACCTGCGCCTGCAAGTCAGGCAGCAGCATCCAGAGCTTGAGCCGCCCTGCGCGGTAGGCCGCTCGTACAGTGGGGCGCTTCAGCAATTCGTCCAACCATTGCGTGCTGGACGCCACTAGCCCCACGGGACCGGTGGACAGAGCATCTTCGATCAGTGCGGGCAACCATGCCGCCGCACTTCGGCTGTCGGTAGCGACGAGAGAGACGGGCACATGGGGCGGCAACTGGCCGATGCCGTCCGGCAGACCTGCAATGCCGATGGTGGTCGGTTGGTGGGAGACATCGGCCGCTTGCGAGGAGGGCCGAAGGCGCCGTGCAAGCGAACGCAGCACTCCCTGGACAGATGCGCCATTGCGTGGGGATGAGGGGGCAAGGGACATGTCAGAAGCTGGAATAGGTCTGCACCGGCCTTGGGCGGTTGTCCAGTGGAGCCCCTGTCGGCTCAAAGCGGTAGCGGCCATACACCATGAAACTGGTGGGCGCGTAGTAGGCCGATCGGTCCAGTTCCAGCTGCGCACCCAGTGCGAGGTGTTGCGTGACCTGGTACTCCAGCGCCCCCCGGAACGACCGCCCGAAACCCGAGCCCGAACTGCCCGCATACACCGGAACGCCGCCATCGGCGGCCAGGCGCGCACGCGCCAGGGATTGCAGGAGCGCGCTCTGTGGAAAGTAGTCGCTGTCGCCACTGCTGCTGCGCGAAACAGAGACAGATCCGCGTGCCACCCAGGTCAATGCGCCGCGGCGTCCGCTCCACTCCAGCGGCAGGGCGACGGAGACGTAGTTGCGCGGGCTGTAGTAGCCCCCATGGCCGAAGCTGTATTCGGACAGGTCCTTGCCATAGTGCCAGGCCGACACGGCAACCCCGAGATTGACCACGCTATAGCGGTGGCGCCAGACATCGCGGTCCAGCGCCCAGCGCATTTGGATGCGGGTATTTTTTTCCACATTCTTGCCCGTGAGGGCCGCCAGGCTCAGGCTGAGCGAGGTGCTGTAAGGACCGATATCGGTAGACAGGCGACCGGCAGCGCCCGTAGCGACTACGCCACCCCAAATTTGTCCCGTGATGGGATCGCGTGCCCCTGCATACGACAGCAGGCTACCGGTGATGGGACGCCGATACGCTTCGAGCTTGTAGCTGTAGCGGCCCAGATCACCTGTCTTGGCCAGGCCCCCTACCATGTTGGTCACCGGAAAACCGACTCCGGTGGCCCCAATGTCCCATTGGAGGTCATCCTTCACATAGCCGAAGCCCAGGTTGGTGCCCTGGCCACGTTGGCGCAGCTCCGTGACAAAGGGAGACCCTGGTGGCGATGCCGCCACTTGCCCATAAGTGAGCAAGTCTGGGCCGTCAGCGGGAAGATTGCCCGCATCAAGCTGTACCCGATCTACGTGCAAGAAATAGTGTCCGTCATAGCCACGCGGCATCCACGCCACCACAGGGCGCTCCCAGCCACGCAGGCTGGAGATGCCGTCGGTGGAGCGCTTGCTCAGCGCCTGGTGTCCCGCTTCGATCCGCGGCTGGCGTCGTGCCTCAATGGCGTCGATTTCGCCCTGAATCTTGGCGACCACGGCAGCGTCTGCGGGTGCGGACAGTGTGTAACTCTGCTGAAGAGCCAGCGGGTGGCCTGGGTCGTTGGATACTTGGGTATCAGGTGCCGTAGCGGGTGTAGGGGCCTTACCGAGTGTCTCCAGCATGAGGGCGCTGCGGAAGAACACCATGGCCTGCGCGTAGTTGCGGTTGGCCCGCTCCAGGCGCGCCGCATGCAGCAACACGTCACTGTCCTGCGGGAAGGCCTCCAGCAAACGGGCGGCCAATGCCTGCGCTTCGTCCATGCGACCGATGCGTTGCCAGATGCGCAGCAGAGCCAGTTGTTGCCCCGCATCGCCGGGCGGGAGTCGGTCTTTCAGCCACGCAGCCTCATCGGCTGCGGCCCGCGCGGCGCCTGAATCCTGGAGTCGCGACAGGGCGTCAGCCAGCGCCATGCGCACCGGCAGATCGTCGGGCTGCGTGAGTGCTAGGGGGCGGAGCAACTGGGCGGCATCGGCGTATTCGGCGGCGGCCATGAGCAACCGCGCTTGGGCCTGGGTGCGTTGGCGTGGTGTAGAAAGTGTGTCAGGTAGCGGCAACGCCTTGCGTGCCAAGCGCGAGGCTTCGCTAGCGCGACCCGCCTGCCGCTGCTGCTCGATGAGCCGCTCCTGGTGCGCTGTGTACAGCGCAACCAGCCGGGCTTCTTGCTCGGCGCTCCAGCCCTTGGCTTGCAGCAGGCGTGGCAGTTGCTCGGCAAGCCCGGCATCGTCCTCGGCCCGGTTGAGCAATTGGGCGTAGTCCAGTTGAGTGTCCGGCGCCAGCGTGGGTACGCGGGATGCCAGGCGGGCGAAGACGGCTACGCCACCTGCGGGCTGCGCACGGCGAAACCAGGCATTGGCCACGGTGTAGAGCAGATCTGCTTCATTGCCTGCGACTTGTTCTGCCTGGCGTAGCAACGCCTCTGCGTCTGTCGGGGTCTGCGTCGTCAGGGCTTTGGCGACCAGCGACTTGACGCTGGAGCGTCGCACCAGCGCGCGCATGGAGTCTGTCTGATCGGCGGCGGGGATTCGTTGCATGTCGGCCAGGGCCGCGTTGTCATCGTCCAGGGCCGAACGTATCAGTGCACGGGCATACAACATCTCTGCATTGGTCGTGCCAGACAGAGTGCGCGCAACGCCTTCATCCATGGCGTGCAGCGCTTCCTGAGGACGGCCCAGGCGCAGGTAAACACGCGCGAGGCGATGCCGTATCCATGCATCGTCTGGGGTCAGCACCACAGCCGACTCCAGTGCACGCAGGGCGGGGCCGAGGCGCTGGGCCCGAAGGTCGTCCTCGGCTTGGGCCACCAGCACATCCGCCTGGACGCTGGAGAGTTTTTCGGCGAGCGCTGCATCGCGCGCGGCGGCCTCTGTCAGCAGGGTCAACGCTTTGCTCACCCGGCCAGTGCGGGCATACAGGCTCGCCAAGCCTTTGATGGCGGATGTGCCATCGGGCTCCTGCCGCAGTGCTTGTTGGTACAGGTCTTCCGCCAGTGCATGGTCGCCCTGCAGATCGCGGATGCCCGCCAGAGTGGTCAAGGCGTCGGCGCTCTGGGGTTGCATCTGCAGCGCACGGTCGGTCAGGCTGGCCGCAGTGCTCAGTTCATCCTGTTCAATGGCCCTGTCGGCCTGTCGCAGCAGTCCCCAGAACTTGGCGGTAGCCTGCAGTTCCTGCCACCGGCCTTGGCGCGTCAGCGCATAGGCTTGGCCGAACAATTCCTGCGCCTGCGCATGCTGACCCTGGCGCAGGCGGATCAATCCCAGGTTGCCCAGGCTCTCACCATCTTGGGGTCTCAAGGCCAGCGTCGCCTGGATCTGTTCTTCCGCTAGCTCAACGTTGCCTTGATCAAGTGCGGCGCGCGCTGCTTGGCGGGCAATGTTGGCGGGATCACGGGCCGCGCGCGCTGCGCGCTCGACCGCTTGCTGCATGGCCGCCAGTCGTTCCACCATCACCGTGTCAGCGGGGTAGCGCTGCAGGAATGCGCGTACACGGGGCAGGTTGGCCTGTGTGTTGGCCAACCGATCCAGAGCGCGGCGCCACAGGTCCTGCAGTTGCTGGGCGTTCGTGTCGGGCTGCTCTGCCAGGGTCTCGATTTCCCGCGCCACTGCCGCTGGGTTTTCGCCCTGGTACATACGCAGCTCCAGTTGTGCCAGCCGGTAGCGGGATTCTCCGGTCTGCTGGTACAGCCTGGCCAACTGGCGTTGGGACTCGGTGCTCTTTTTGGCCGTCGCTCCCATGATCTGGTGGTATTCCAGTGCCAGGCCACCGAGTGTGGGCGGGCCTTGCGGAAACAGTTCGCGCGCCAGGTCGGCAGCCTCGGCTTTGCGGCCTGCGCGCGCCATCAGGCGCATCTGGGCCAGTTTTTCGCGGTCGGGGCCATAGACGCGGATCAGGGTTTCCAACTCCTGGGTCAGTGCGTGGCCCGGGTGGCGCGCGCGCAAGGTGGCCAGAACGCGCTGAGCCTCATCGTTTTTCTTCTCGCGCAGCGCCAAGTCGCCCAGCGTCGCCAAACCTTCCGGGGAATTCGGGTCCATGGCCAGCAGCTTGTCCACCAACTGTCGAGCCATATCGGGGCGATTCTTGCTGGCCCACATGCGGGCGCCGCTGAGCAGTTCGGCCTCGATGGCGGGCGGAGTGCTGGCATACACGCCTTGCAGCCCGGGCAGACAGGCCGTGGCGAGCAGGGTCAGTGAGGGCAGCCAGCGGCGGGTACTGCGGCTCACGGTTTCCACCGTACAGTGAGTTGGCCAGTTGCCGTGAAGCGATATTGCCCCTCCATGGCGCCAAGTCCAAACAAGCCGAGCATTTGTTCGTAGTAGGCAGTAGGGCGCAAGGGGCGAGCCTCTAGCCGCATGCGCTGCGATTGCAGGGCGCGGTCATCCCCCACAGCCCGCAAAAACGGCAGGACTGCTGCTGAGAACCCGGACGGGGCTGGGCCCGAGGCCTGGGCTGTCAGGATATTGATGGACTCTGGCGGGTAACCCTGTTCACGCACAAAGCGCGCCATGGGCTGCAGATTGTCCAGTAGGGCCTTGCGATCAGGTGCGTTGGCGTGCAGCATGCCCGCCCACAGATAGACGCGAATCGCGTTGTAGCTGCCCTGGCCTTTTTCCTTGCCTTTGTCGTCCACCAGAAAGCCCTGCTTGGCGTCGTACACGGTCCAGTCGGGGGCAAAGCCCTTGGGCGACGCGCCCTGGATGATCTTGAGCGAGCTATCCGCCAGTTGCTTCCACTCGGGCTGTGGGTCTACTGCGGCCAGCCAGTGCATCAGGTGCAAGGGCATGTAGCTGGGGTTCAGGCGCCAACGGCCATTGTCTTGTACAAACCCTTGGGGGGCGGGCAGCAGGGTCAGCCCCAGGCCTGGCAGGTCGGCGGTTTCCTCGCGCAGGATGCGTGCGGCCAGCAGGGCCGAGAGTGCACGGTAGCTGCGCACGTTCCACAGTCGGCCTGCCTCGCCCAATGCATAGGCGATCCAGAGGTCGGCGTCAGAGGCCGCGTTGCTGTCGATGACACCCCAGGTGCCATCGGGGCGTTTACCCCACAGCCAGGCGGGTAAACGGGCCGTCAGGTCTCCATCGCACAGGTTGTTTTCGGTCCAGCGCAACAATTTGTCGAAGGAGGCCCGGTCATTGGCTACCAGCGAAAAAAACAAAGCGTAGGCTTGGCCTTCGGAATAAGTCTGTCCGCCTTCGGCATCGTCCGAGATGACGCGGCCGCCTGCGTTGATGAACTGTGCCTTGAACGCCTCCCAGGCGGGCCACCCGGGGCGGTCTGCAGCGGGCTGTGGCTGTGCGCTGAGGCTGGGCAGCCAGGATAGCAGCGCAGCACTGCCGCCGACCTGCAGGGCGGTACGCCGACGGATGGGATCAGTCATGCGGGGATGCCAGTCGGCGGCGCGCCATGGTGCGCAGGGCGCCGTAGATGATGAAGGTCAGCAGCAGACCCGTGGCAATGCCTGCCAACGCCAGCAGCAAGGGGTGACTGTGCAAGTGGAACCACAGGCGCTGCCACCACGGCAGGTCGCCCACGTAGTACACCGGCTTGATGCGAAAGCTCTCGATGGCGTCTCCGCGCATCAGCCCCAGGTCTCCGCGCAGGCTCTTGATCTTGCCCGCATCGTTCAGGCTCTGGCTCAGCAGTCCCATGGCATCCTTGTCGGTGGCCGTGAGCGCCACCACACTGCGTCCGCTTTGCAAGGGCGACTCGAACCCGGTGACCGCAGCAAGTGGTCCTGTGCCCTGCAGCACGGCTTGCCCCCCGGAGGCGGACAGGCGATGCTCGGATTCCAGGTTGAATAGCTCGATGAACGAGCCCAGGGCGCGTTCCAGTGGCTGCACCGACCGGGTGCCAGCGGCCAGCAGGGCTGGCAGGTGGCTCTGCCATTGCTCCAGCAGGCCATCGCTGTCGGCCTGGGACACGATCAGGATGTCTGTGTCACCTGCCTTGTTGGCGTCTGCGGCTCGCAGCAGTTGAAAGCGAGTGCCGGGATAACCGGTCGATGCACTCATGCGGCCCACGGAGGTCAGGAAAACCTCTATGTCGGCCGTGCTGGGCCGGTTGGGCAAGATGATGGAGGTCTGCGCCAGATCAGGCACCCGGGTGAACGGGAAGCCGCTGTTGGCATAAGCCGCCAGATTGGGCATGGCCAGGTAGTGGCGAAAACCAGTCAGGTCGATCGTGGATTGCGGATCGATGGCCGCGAACAGCTCGGTGGGGGGCGCGGACTTGCAGCGTCCCAGGTCGTTCGGCGGAATCTGGAACGAGAACTGCAACTGGTTATCGCCGCCGATCATGAAGGCGGGGATCTTCAGGTCCGAGCGGTTTTGTGCGTTGCCATCGTCGAACAGGGGCAGCATCACGGTGTTCTTGCCACTGGTGCGTTCTTCGCGCGACTGCAGGGGGTAGGACTGGATGAACTGGTTGTTGATGGAGATGTTCAGACTGCCATGGTCCGACACGCTGCTCGGGGTGTAACGGTAGGCCAAGTCCAGCGGCACGCCCTTGGCGTTCCAGGTGAACAGGTCGGGGGCCATGCGGGTGTAAATGTTCACCGTGTCGTTGAGCACTGTGCCGCGCAGTTGCAGGTCCGAGGGGTTGCCCACCAGCTCGGCCAGCTTCACCGGCCGCTGGTTGGTGATCCAGCGAGGCGCGTCGTAGGGCTTGGTCAGGGCCGGGTAGTCCAGCGACTTGACCGAAATGGTCTGCCCTGACAGCACCGCTTTGCCCAGAGCCAGGGCGTCGGCAGCCATCTGTAGCTGCGCGTCGTCCTGGCCCAGCACCAGTAGCAGTTTGGCGCCCAGCACCTCGGGGTGGTTGATCAGGGAGATCGTGGGCGCAGTCACTGGCTCCATGTCCTGCAGGAACGCGGGACGGTGGCTATTGGTGGCCAGGACCACGGCGTGCGAGCGCGGCAACTGGTTCTCCAGCACGGGGAACTGGTTGCCCCGGTAGCCAGCGAGCATACCGATCCAGCTGGCAATGGAGCCCGACGCCTTCAGTGTGCCGGTGCTGGGTTGGCTGCCGTACACAAACGGCAGCTTCACAGGGCGGTTGTCACGTGGGTCAAAAAACGGAGCGGGCAGCAGTGCAAGGTCGTTGCGCAGCGGAATCTGCCGCAGTGAGAGCTCCAGCTGGCTGTCGTTGCTAATGGTGGCCCAGAGGCTGGAATGGGTGGGTGTCTCGCATTCCATCGTGTAGTGGCCGATGAACTGGAAGCGAAACCGGTTGTAGTCCGTGAAATAGCGGGGGTCGATGTTCAGCTCGACCGTCTGTGGAGTGCCTAGGCGTTCCTTATCCAGCACCACGGTCTGCAAGGTTTCGTCATTGAGCATCAGCTTGAGATGCGACAGTGACGGGATCAGCGCAGGCGACAGCGTGAAGGTCAGGCGCAGCTTGGCGGCCTCAACGACCTCGTCGCGTCGCACTCCCACTCCCACGCTGGCTTCACTCTCCACGCCGCGCAAGGAAATAGGGCGCCCCACGCCCAGCTCCTTGAGGCTGACTTTCCACTGCCGCGCAGGCAACGCTGGTGCCACCAACGGGCTGGTTTCACTCGTGCTGTCGCTGGTCGGCGCGGTGCGGGCCGCCTCACGCTCCTGGCGGGTCAGCGCCTTCTCTTTGGCCGCAGCGTTGCGGGCCTTGCCTGTCTGGGCGCTGGCTTCCGGAGCGGGGGCAGAGATCAGCCCGGCAGTGATCAACGCGATAAAAAGGGGGAGTGCGCGGGTGGCGGAAGTGGATTTCACAGTGTTCTTTTTGCTGGCTCGCACCTGGTGGATGAGACGCATCGGTCCCATGCCCGGGCGGTGTCACTTGTATGACAAAGTGTATCGATGAGGCCGTGCCGTGCCACTTCGCATGACATTTGTTTGCAATTGCTGCGCCGACTGCGTTGTTGCCTGACTGCAGTAGGTACGTGGAGCGTGGGGGCTTGGATTCATGGTTCGAAAAATCGGTGCGCGTCTGTGGCGCTATCGGGTCACCATGGTATGACGGGCGGCATGCTCCATGGCGGGCTGACAGCGGGCAGAGCACGCGGCGGTTCTTGCAAAGACACATCCGTTGCCACCCGTAGAGGGCGGACACCGGGGCCGTGGGCCCCAGGTGGCCAGACGATGGTGCTGTCGGTGGACGACTCCGGGCCATGGGGCCTGGGCCGCCACGGGCGGGGAAGCAATTGGTCTGGAAACAAAAAAGCCTGCTACTTATGGGTAGCAGGCTTTTTGTGCCTTGCGGCTTGATTTGGTGGGTCCTGAGTGACTCGAACACTCGACCTACGGATTAAGAGTCCGCTGCTCTACCAACTGAGCTAAGAACCCAAATCTTTTAAATTTGTCTGCATCGCTGCAGAGCCTCGAATTATGCACTAATTTTTGTGCATCTCGCAAGTCGGGTCAAAAAATTATTGCATCGCGTTGCGGCTGGCCAGTTCGACAAAGAGGCCGCTGTGGTCCAGTTCGCCGAGGCCGTGGTCCACGCCCTCGGCGTACAGCGCCTCAAACAGCGCGGTGATGGGGGCGTCGAAACCTGTCTCCTGGGCGGTGGCCAGCGCGTTGCGCATGTCCTTCAATTGGACGGCCATGCGGCCCCGGGGGGCAAAGTCGCGCTCGACCATGCGCTGGCCGTGCAGCTGCAGGATGCGGCTGTCGGCAAAACCGCCGCTGATGGCCTCACGGACCTTGGCCATGTCGGCGCCGCCCTTGGCGGCAAACAGCAGTGCTTCGGCCACAGCACCAATGGTGATGCCCACAATCATCTGGTTGGCCAGCTTGGCTAGCTGCCCGGCACCGTGTGGCCCCACATGCGTGGCGCGCCCCAGGCTGGCAAACACGGGCTGGGCGCGGGCAAAGTCCTCGGGCCGTCCGCCGACCATGATGGCCAGGGTGCCGGCTTCGGCGCCGACGGTACCACCCGACACCGGTGCGTCCAGGTGGGTCAGGCCCAGCTCGCCCAGGCGGGCCGCGTGGTCGCGAGCCTCGCTGGGCTGGATGGAGGCCATGTCAATGAACAAAGAGCCTGGGCGCATCGCCCGGGCGGTGCCTTGTTCAAACAGGACCCGCCCCACGACTGGGCCATTTTCGAGCAGGCTGATGGCAATGTCTGCGTCCTTGACGGCATCGGCAGGGCTGCCATGCACAGTCACACCCCACTGCGCCAGCGGTTCCGCCTTGGCGCGGGTGCGGTTCCATGCATGCACTTGGTGGCCTGCTTCGCTGAGGCGCCTGGCCATGGGCAACCCCATCATGCCAATGCCGAGAACGGCGATGCGAAGCGGTGTGGTGGTCATGGCGTTGTTCTGCTGCGAAGAGGGGAATTCAGGGGCGTCTCTGTTGCCATCATGTGCCTTTTTGGTGCGCCAGTCTGTCACGGAGCTTGCAGCATGCGGCGATTGGCCAGATGATTCTGCAGAACCAGTGCCGTTCCTGCGCTTGCAAGGCCCTTGAGGGGCGGCCGCATCGCGCGGAATGCCGCTCACTACACGGAGACCATTGCCCATGACCTTGCCCCTGTACGACCCCGCCTGGCTGGAGCGCATGTACAACAACCGTGCCCTGGTTCCCGACCACATGGACTACTTCCAGCGCTGGGCGCAAGACTCCGCCCAGGTGCGCGCCAGTGTCCCCTGCGCGCTGGATGTGGCTTATGGCACGGGGGCCGGGGAAACCCTGGACGTGTTCCCGTCCGCTCGCGCCGCAGGTGGGCCGGTGCCGGTGCTGGTGTTCATCCACGGCGGCTACTGGCGGTCGCTCGACAAATCCGACCACTCGTTCATCGCGCCGCCTTTTACCCAGGCCGGGTTTTGTGTGGTGGTGGTGAACTACGCGCTGTGCCCGGGCACTCCGGAGGCTCCGGTCACCATTCCTCACATCGCGCGGCAGATGGAGACGGCGCTGGGTTGGGTGTGGCACCACATTGCCGCACATGGGGGGGACCCAAAGCGGATCACCGTGGCGGGGCACTCTGCCGGTGGGCAACTGGCAGCCCTGCTGCTCACCAGCGTGTGGCCTCTCATCGGCAAGGGCCTGCCCGATGGCCTGGTGCGCAATGCGCTGTCGATCTCTGGGGTGCACGATCTCGAACCCATCATGCACACGCCCATGTACCAGTCGGTGTTGCACCTGACCGAGCAACAGGTGCTGCAATGCAGCCCCGCGCGTTTGCTGGAACCGCCCACTGGCACGCTGTATTGCGCGGTGGGGGCTGATGAAAGCCCCGAGTTCCTGCGGCAGAACCAGCTCATGCAGGACGCCTGGGGCAGCCATTGTGTGCCCCGCAGCGTGGCCTTGCCGGGGCTGAATCACTTCAGTATCGTGGATGCACTGGCCAAGCCCGGCCATGACCTGCACCACATGGCGCAGAACCTGCTGCGGGCCTGACCGCGCCTTGATTCGCGCGCGGGCGCTGGGTTACATCAGCAGGTGTTCACCTGCGTTGTCGCCGCCCAGGATCACATAGTTGACCTTGCGCACATCCATGAGCTTGGTGCCACCCGAGTAGCTGATGGAGCTTTGCACGTCCTGCTCCATTTCAATCAGCGTGTCGGCCAGCTTGCCCTTGACTGGCTCCAGAATGCGCTTGCCTTCGACGTGCTTGTACTCGCCCTTGTTGAAATCGCTGGCAGAGCCGTAATACTCCTTGAACAACTCGCCATCCACCTCCACCGTCTTGCCGGGCGATTCTTCATGGCCCGCAAACAGCGAGCCGATCATCACCATGCTGGCGCCAAAACGGATGCTCTTGGCAATGTCGCCGTGGCTGCGGATACCGCCGTCGGCAATGATGGGTTTGGTGGCCACGCGGGCACACCACTTGAGCGCGCTGAGCTGCCAGCCGCCCGTGCCAAAACCCGTCTTGAGCTTGGTGATGCACACCTTGCCCGGACCCACGCCTACCTTGGTCGCGTCCGCCCCCCAGTTCTCCAGGTCGATGATGGCTTCGGGGGTGGCTACATTGCCGGCAATCACAAACGCCTTGGGCAGGTGTTGCTTGAGGTAGCCGATCATGTTCTTGACACTGTCGGCATGGCCGTGGGCAATGTCGATGGTGATGTACTCGGGCGTGAGGCCCAGGGCCACCAATTGGTCCACGGTGTCGTAGTCGGGTTTTTTTACGCCCAGCGAGATCGACGCATAGCAGCCCTTGGCATGCATGTCCTTGACGAACTGGATGTTGTCCAGGTCAAAGCGATGCATGACGTAGAAATAGCCGTTCTGTGCCATCCAGATGCAGATGCTTTCGTCCACCACCGTCTTCATGTTGGCGGGCACCACGGGCAGGCGAAAGCGGCGGCTGCCCAGCTCCACGCTGGCGTCGCATTCCGAGCGGCTTTCCACGCGGCATTTGCGGGGCAGCAGCAAGATGTTGTCGTAGTCGAAGATTTCCATGAGATTCCAAGCTCCAGTGAAGGACGCGGCAAAACGATTTTTGCCGCGGTGGGCGCTTGGCTTGGGACCGGCTTTGTGGGTGGCAGCGTGAAAGCCAACACCGAACCCTGGTTGCACAGGCACAAAAAACCGGGCGTCAAGAAACTTGGGCCCGGTGATTGATTCTACCCGCCTGCCAGATGGCCGTCATAACGGCCCTGGTATTACCTGCATACGGATTGGGCTGCCGCCACGATGCGACCCGAGGCGTCCTGCACCCAGCCCACGAGGTGCAGCCGCTCGGCCTGCGCGCCATCAGGGATGCGCATGGAGCGGGTCTCCATCCACGCCCACGGCTTGCCTTTGCTGCGTGCAGACCGGTGGGCCTGGGTCCAGGAACCATCGAACTGGTTGCGCACGATGTAGCGGGGCACGACCGTGCCTTCGGTGCCTGCGGGGATGGACTCCACCAGCAGCAGGTAGAAGGAATGGGCGAGGGGCGTGGCCGTTGTCTTGCGCTGCGGCGCTGCAGGGGACGGGGTGAACGCAATGCCCGTACCCAGGTAGTCGTTGAAAGCCACCCCATGGGCCACACGCAGTTGGGCGCGTTCTGCCCCATCGACCGGGTTGACATACACATCGGTGGTGGCGGGGGGCTTGCGCCCCAGAGCCTGCAGGCGGGGCAGGGCATCGGCCGTGGCCGCCGCCGACAAGGGCGCTTCATCGCCCGCCTTGCCGGGCACGATCCAGTCCAGCACCACGGCACTGGCATGGGCCGATGGTGCCGGGGTGGTCGCATCGCCCCAGCAGGCCTCGCAGTCGGCGCTGATGAAGCGCTCGAAGACGGCCACGGGCCTTGGGGTGCCATCGCTGCTGCAACTGGCCTGGGCCAGCGCCTGGGGGGCATGCGCCAGTGCCAGCCACAGGCTGGCCAGGGTGAGGGCAGTGTTTTTCATGGTGTGGGGCAGCGTGGGGCGGGGTGCTTTCTACAATGGCTGGATGTTCCCACAAGACCCGTTTTCGGGTGTGCCAGATGCTCTGGTGCCCCCACACTCCGGTGCGCCCTCGGCCGCATCCCCCCTTCTGGCCAACCTGAACGACGAGCAACTGGCTGCGGTGACGTTGCCCGCAGGCCACGCGCTCATCCTGGCGGGCGCCGGGTCGGGCAAGACCCGGGTGCTCACCACCCGCATTGCCTGGCTGCTGCAAAACGGTTACGCCACGCCGGGCGGCATCTTGGCCGTCACCTTCACCAACAAGGCCGCCAAGGAGATGGTGGCACGCCTGTCGGCCATGCTGCCGGTCAACGTGCGCGGCATGTGGATTGGCACCTTCCACGGCCTGTGCAACCGTTTGCTGCGCGCGCACCACAAGGCGGCAGGGCTGGCGCAGACCTTCCAGATCCTCGACACGCAAGACCAGCTCTCGGCCATCAAGCGCCTGTGCAAGCAGCACAACGTGGACGACGAGCGTTTTCCGCCCAAGCAGCTCGCGTACTTCATCGCCAACTGCAAGGAAGAAGGTCTGCGCCCCGCCAACGTGGAGGCCCACGACAGCGACGCGCGCAAGAAGGTTGAGATCTACCAGCTGTACGAAGAGCAATGCCAGCGCGAAGGTGTGGTGGACTTTGGCGAGCTGATGCTGCGCAGCTACGAGCTGCTGCGCGACAACGACCCCATCCGCGAGCATTACCAGCGCCGTTTTCAGCACATCCTGGTCGATGAGTTCCAGGACACCAACAAGCTGCAGTACGCCTGGCTCAAGCAACTGGCGGGCAACGAGGTGGGCGGGCGCTTTGAGGCGCGCGGCAGCGTGATTGCCGTGGGCGACGACGACCAGAGCATCTACGCCTTCCGTGGTGCGCGCGTGGGCAACATGACCGACTTTGTGCGCGAGTTCGACGTGCAGCGCCAGATCAAGCTGGAGCAGAACTACCGCAGCTACAGCAACATTCTCGACTCGGCCAACCACCTCATCAGCCACAACAGCCGCCGCCTGGGCAAGAACCTGCGCACCACGCAGGGCGCGGGCGAGCCCGTGCGCGTGTACGAGGCCAGCTCCGACCTGGCCGAGGCGCAGTGGATGGTCGACGAGATCAAGCAACTGGTGCGCAATGACGGCTTTGAGCGCAAAGAGATTGCCGTGCTCTACCGCAGCAACGCGCAAAGCCGGGTGATCGAATCGGCCCTTTTCAATGCCAGCGTGCCCTACCGCGTGTACGGCGGGTTGCGGTTTTTTGAGCGCGCTGAAATCAAGCACGCACTGGCGTATTTGCGCCTGCTGGAGAACCCGCACGACGACACCAGCTTCACGCGTGTCGTCAACTTTCCGCCGCGCGGTATTGGCGCGCGCAGTATCGAGGTGCTGCAGGACGCCGCCCGTGCCGCAGGCTGCTCGCTGCACGACGCCGTGAGCGCCGTGCCCGGCAAGGCGGGCGCCAACCTGGGCGCGTTTGTGGCCATGGTGGACGTGCTGCGCGAGCAAACGCAGGGCCTGAACCTGCGCGGCATCATCGAGCAGATGCTCGAATCCACGGGGCTGGTGGAGCACTTCCGCACCGAAAAGGAAGGCGCCGACCGCATCGAGAACTTGCAGGAACTCGTCAACGCCGCCGAGAGCTTTGTCACGCAAGAAGGCTTTGGCCGCGACGCCGTGGCTCTGCCGCTCGATGAGCACGGCACGCCTTTGGCGCAAAGCACGGTGAGCCAAGGGCTGGACCCCAATGCGCCCGTGCTCGACGAACCTTTGAAGCCAGCCAGCCCCGGCATCGTGGACGCCGACACTGGCGAAACCCTCTCACCCCTGGCCGCCTTCCTCACCCACGCCGCGCTGGAGGCGGGCGACAACCAGGCCCAGGCCGGGCAAGACGCCGTGCAACTCATGACCGTGCACGCCAGCAAGGGGCTGGAGTTTGACGGTGTGTTCATCGGCGGCATGGAAGAAGGCCTGTTCCCCCACGAGAACTCCGCCAGCGACCGCGATGGTCTGGAGGAAGAACGCCGCCTGATGTACGTGGCCATCACCCGCGCGCGCAAGCGCCTGTACCTGAGCCACTCGCAAACACGCATGCTGCACGGCCAGACGCGCTACAACATCAAGAGCCGCTTCTTTGACGAACTGCCCGAGGCAGCGCTCAAGTGGATCACGCCCAAGCAGCAGGGGTTTGGATCGTATGCTCCTAATTCAGGAGCTGGTGGCGCTTATGGATCGGGCGCTAGAGGCCAATTTGGCTTCAAATCCGAGACGTTCGCCAGCCCGCCCGTACCCGTGCAGAAGACCACACCGTCGCACGGTCTGCGCGCAGGCATCAACGTGTTCCACACCAAGTTCGGCGAAGGCAAGGTGCTGGCCATTGAGGGCACGGGCGACGACGCGCGTGCGCAGGTCAACTTTCCGCGCCACGGCACCAAGTGGCTGGCGTTGTCGGTGGCCAAGCTGACCATCGTCGATTGAAGAGCAGGGCCTTGCCGGGCCCGCTTTGGAAGAGTGGGCTTCCCAACAGCCTGCGCCCGCGCCGCTTTGGCTGGCGCCTGGGTCCTGGCGCTGGCCCCGCGCCGGACCCATGGCACCGGTGACTCAATCCACCTTGATGTTGCGTGCCTTGACCACGCGGCTGTAGATCTCCGCGTCTCGGCGCACCATCGCGGCCATCTCTGCGCGTGTCACACCCAGGGGCTCGCTGTGCAGTTCCTTGATGCGGCGTGAGAGATCGGGGTCCTTGCTGGCCTCGACCAGCAAGGCGTTGAAGCGGGTGAGGATGGGCTGGGGCGTGGCCGCAGGAGCCCAGATGCCGTGCCAGGACATCATCGAGAAACCGGGCATCACCTCCGACAGCGTGGGCACGTCGGGCAGCGCGGGGTGGCGTGTGGGGCCCGAGTAGGCGAGTGCCTGCACCTTGCCGCTGCTGATCAGCTGGTAGCCGGTGGCGATGGGCTCCATCAGCGTGTCCACCTGGCCGCCCACCAGGTCGGCGATGGGGCTGGCGCGGTAGGGCACATGCAGCATGTCGATGCCGACCTCGTCCTTGAGCGATTCCACGATCAGTTGCGAGGGGCTGCCCGCGCCGTACGAGGCGTGCGAGTAGGTGCCCGGCTTGGCCTTGGCGGCGGCCACCAGGTCCTTGACGGTCTTGGCGGGGAACTTGTTGGTGGCGATCAGCACCAGGCCTTGGCGCATGGTGGTGGCCACGGGCACCAGGTCCTTGTCGGGGTCGAAGGGCAGCTTGCTGTAGATGTAGGGGTTGATCGTGAACGCCGTGGACAGGTTGTAGAGGAAGGTGTAGCCATCCGCTGGCGCCTTGGCCACCGTGTCCGAGGCCAGGTTACCGGCCGTGCCGGGCCTGTTGTCGATCACCACGGGCACGCCGAGCTTCCTGCCCGCGTACTCGCCGTACATGCGGGCGAAGATGTCCGGTGGCGTGCCGGGCGCAAAGCCCACCACGATCTTGATGGGCTTGTTCGGCCATTCGCCGCCCTGGGCCAGGGCCGTGCCAGCGCTGGCGGCCATCAGCAACCCCGTTGCCAGCCCCAGCATCTTTTTCATGTTCCAACGCATTTTTGTCTCCTGTCGCGGGTTCTGGCCCGCTTGTGTGTCCGTTCCGTGGTGCTGCGCCTGTGCGCCGCAGCGTGGGGGGCTATCCGTCAATCGTTGGCATCACTCCTTTCGTGTCGGGCATGGCTGCGCCAGAGCCGCTCCCGATCCGGGCTGGCTGTGGGGGGATTCAAGGCCTGCTTCAGGTATCAGTTAGTTGTTCATTGCGCTGCGCGCCACCCTTGACGCATGAAACTGGCGCGGCCACGGCCAGTGCTCCCGCGCAAGGGCCGCCCCGCCGCGAAGGCGGCGTATCCAGCACATGCGCTGGGTGCGTTCCCCTCCCGCATTGCGCAGCAAGGCGAGAGAGGGGGAAGGCGCGAAGCGACTCTCAGGGGGGGGCTTCATTTCTCTAGTCCACCTGGGCACCGGAGCGCCGCACGGCCTCGCCCCATTTGGCGATCTCCGCCGTGCCGAAGGCGGCCATCTCGGCGGCATTCATCGCGGCAGACTCGATGCCCTGCGCAGCCAGCTTCTCGCGCACCTCGGCCTGGGCCAGCACGGCCTGCGTGGCATCCAGCAGGGGGCCGCGCTGCGCGGCGGGCATGGACGCGGGCGCATACAGCATGAACCAGGCGACGAGGTCGAAGTCCGCCACGCCCTGCTCGGCCAGCGTGGGCACGTCGGGTGCGGCCGCGCTGCGCTTTGCGCTCGATACACCCAGCGCGCGCAGCTTGCCCGCACGGATGTGCGGCAGCACGGCGGCCGGGTGGTAGAACATGAACTGCACGTTGCCAGCCATCACCTCGGTGAGCGCCTGCGCGCCATCGCGGTAGGGCACGTGCACGAAGTCCTTGGCCAGGCGGATGTTCAGCGTCTCGCCCGCGAGGTGGCCCGAGGTGCCATTGCCCGCCGACGCGAAGCTCACGGCCTTGCCGCTGGCCTGGCGCAGGTCGGCCATGCCCTTCCAGGGGGCGCTGGCCGGTACCACCAGCAGGGTGGGCGTAGCGCCCGCAAAGCCCAACGGCACGAAGTCGCGCAGCGGTTGGTAAGGCAGCTTCTTGTACAGCGTGGGGTTGATGGCGTGGGTGCCCACGGTGCCCATGAGCAGCGTGTTCGCATCGGCGCCCGCACGGGCCACCATCTCGCTGCCGATGGTGCCGCCCGCGCCAGGCTTGTTCTCCACGATCACCGTCTGCCCGAGCTGGCGGCCCAGGGCCTCGGCCAGCACCCGGCCCACGATGTCGGTCGAGGTGCCGGCGGCAAAGGGCACGACCAGCTTGATCGGGCGGGCGCTGCCCTGCGCGCTGGCACCGGCGGCCAGTAGCGCCAGTGAGGTGGCGGCAAGGATCTGGCGGCGCTTCATGGCGCCTCCCCAAAGCCGTCGGGCACGCTGCCCTCGTACTGCAGCTCGCGCGTGGCCTGGTAAGACAAGGCAAAGCCGCTCGGCGTCTCGGCCTCTTCGGCCAGGTGGGCGATGAGGCCCGCCGTGCGCGCCAGGATGGGCACACCACGCAGCGAGGCCACGGGGAAGCCCACGCCCATCAGCACCGCAGGGATCGCTGCCGACACGTTCAGGCGCAGCTCCTTGCCGACGATGCCGGGGATCACCTTTTCTAGCGCCTGGGCGATTTGCACGTAGCGCAGGTCGGCGCCCGCTTCGGTGGCCACGGCGATGAGCCGGCCCACGCGCGGGTCCACTTCCTTGTGCAGCGGGTGGCCATAGCCGGGGATGGAGCGGCGCGCGGCCTTGAGCTCAGTGACCACCGCCGTGGCGGCATCGTCGAGCGTGGCGCCGGCATCGACCCGCGCCGCCACGTCGGCGAACATGCGGCCCGCGGTTTCCGAGGCCCCCAGGATCACCGAGCCGCAGCCCAGGATGCCGGCGGCCACCGCGCCCTGCAGCGCATCGGGCGCCGCGGCAAAGGTCATGCGGCTGGCCTGCACACTGGGCACCAGGCCATGCTCGGCAATCGCCACCAGCGTGGCGTTGAGCACTGCGCTGCAGGCCGCATCGGGCCGGCGGCCGGTGAGCAGCAAAAAGAAGTAGTCGGCGAACGAGAGGTGGCCGATCAGGTCGTTGCACAGGTCCTCGCCGCGCACGACGATGGTGTGCTCGTTGGAGGTGCAGATGGCGGTGCGCGGGACGGTGGATTTTCCGATTTTCATGGAGTGGCTTTCAGGCGTGTTGCGGTTCGAGGCGGAAGTCGTAGTGCGCCGACCACCAGGGCGCGGCCTGTGCGCTGCCGTCGGGCGCCTGGCCTGCGGGGTGCTGCTCGAAGTCCACGATCAGGCTGGGGCGCACGCCGAACACCGCGTCCGACTCGATGTACGGGCTGCCCGCCACGAACAGGTGGGTGGTGACCGGCGCATGCGCTGGTGCCGAGACCATCATGTGGATGTGGCCGGGGCGGTTGGGGTGGCGGCCCATGCCGTCGAGCATGCGGCCCACGGGGCCGTCCACCGGCACGGGGTAGAAGCTCGGGCGGATAGACCAGAACCAGTAGCGGCCCTGGTCATCGGTGCGGATGCGGGCACGCGCGGCCATGCCCGAGCCTTCCACCTGCATGTCGTACACGCCTTCGCCGTCGCCCGACCAGATGTCGAGCAGCGCGCCTGCCAGCGGTTGGCCGTGCGTGTCGGTCACGCGACCGCTGTAGAAGGTGGGCTCGCCCTTGACGCCTTCGGACAGGTTGGCGCCCAGCGGCAGCTCGGGTGCACCCTCCCAGTAGTAGGGGCCTTGCACCGTGGCCTCGGTGGCTTCTGTCATGCGCTGGCTGCCTTTGGCGTGGGCCGTGGCGCGCAGCTGGTCGAGCATCACCACCATCATCGAGGCGCCCAGCGTGTCCGACAGCAGGATGAACTCCTGGCGCTGGCCGGTGCAGGCCTTGCCCACGGCGGTGAGGAACTCGATGCCCTGCATCCATTCATCAGGCTTGAGATCCACCTCGCGGATGAAGGCATGCAGGTGTGTGACCAGCGATTCCATGATCTGCGCGAAGCGCGGGTCGCTGGCGCCGTCCAGGCGTTGCAGCACGGCCTGGGTCAGCTCGTTTTCGTTCGATGGGGTCATTGTTCTTGTCTCCGGATGGTTTTCTTTTTGGAATTGCTTGTCAGGTCGTCTGTCCAAGCCGCTGGCGTATCGGCCCGACGATGGTCGCGTTGTCGGCCCCCAGCGTGGGCGGCGCCGTAACTTCGAGTGCGCGCTCGCCATCGAAGCTCACGGGCGAGCGGATGGTGCGCCACTCGCCGCCTTCGGGGTGGGGCGCGCTCACTTGCAACTGCAGGTGAAGGGCCTGCGGGTCTTCCATGGCCTCGCGGGTGTCGTACATGGGGGCGTGTGGCACGTCCTGGGCTTCGAGGCGCTCGCACCAGGTGCTGCGCGTCTGTTCACGGAACAGGCCGCTGAGCAGCGCGATCAGGTCCTCCTGGTGAGCGATGCGCGCCTCGCGCGTTGCAAAGCGCGGGTCGTCGAACAGGCGCGGGCGCTCGATGGCGTTGGCCAGGCCCTGCCAGAATTTTTCGGGCGAGGACATGTGCAGCGCGATCCACAGGCCGTCGGCGCATTCGAGCACGTAGGACTGCGAGACGCTGGGGCGGCTGTAGGGGCCCATGACCTCGCCTTCCGAGAAGTAGTGCGTGAACGCATCGAGGTTGAAGTGGCACATGGCTTCGAGCATGGACACCTCGACCTTGCGACCCACGCCCGTGCGGCCGCGCTCGACGATCGCGCCCAGTACGCCATAGGCGGCATAGAAGCCCGTCATCGCATCGGCCAGCGCCGGGCCCACCACGCGGGGGTTGGCGGGGTTCACCAGCAGCTTGAGGAAGGCGCTGGCTGCCTGGGCCACGGTGTCGTAGGCGGGGCGCCCGGCGGCGGGGCCGGTCTGGCCGAAGCCGCTGATCGCGCAGTACACCAGGCGCGGGTTCAGGCCGCGCAGCCGGGCCTCGCCCGCGCCCAGCCGGTCGGCCGCGCCGGGGCGAAAGTTCTGGATGTAGACGTCCGCGTCCTTCACCAGCTCGTCGAACACGGCGGCGTCCTCGGGCAGCTTGGGGTTGAGCGTGATGCTGCGCTTGTTGCGGTTGTAGGTCTGGAAGTGGGGGCTGTAGAGCCCGCCGCGGAAGGCGCGAAATGGGTCGCCCGCGCCGGGCTGCTCGATCTTGATGACCTCGGCCCCCAGGTCGGCCAGGAACATGCCTGCCGCCGGGCCCGTGATGAACGTGCCTTGTTCCAGCACCTTGATTCCGCTGAGGACTTTGTGCACCTCGTTGTCTCCTGTCGTTGGATCTTTGGCCGCCCGGTCTTCAGGGGCGGTCTTGTGGGTTGGAGGCGACTGTAGGGGGCGTACCGACTTCCTGGAAATGATTGTTTTTCATGGTTACCATCGATGACATCGATCAATCACCGGTAGAACCGCCATGGAACTGAGGCACCTGCGCTACTTCATCGCCCTGGCGGGCTCGCTCAACTTCACGCGTGCGGCCGAGCGACTGCATGTGACGCAGTCCACGCTGTCGCACCAGATCAAGCAGCTCGAGGAGGAGATCGGGGCTGCGCTGTTCGACCGT
The DNA here is from genome assembly GCF_028680575.1 of Acidovorax benzenivorans. Classification (GTDB taxonomy): domain Bacteria; phylum Pseudomonadota; class Gammaproteobacteria; order Burkholderiales; family Burkholderiaceae_C; genus Acidovorax; species Acidovorax benzenivorans. The sequence goes on from NZ_JAPCKI010000003.1 coordinate 104,976, forward strand.
GCGGGCAAGCGCGTGGCGCTGACCGGTGCGGGCGACGAGTTCCTGCACTACTGCACCAAGGCCCTGCACGAAATCGACCTGGGCCTGGGCGCCCTGCGCCAGAACAGCTCGGAGGTGGCGGGCGAGCTGCACATCGGCTCCACGCACACCTTCAACCTGGGGTTCATCCCGGGCTGCATCGCCGCCTTCCATGAGCGCCACCCGCGCGTGAAGGTGGTGGTCGAAGAGCTGTCGGCCGACCACATCGCCGCGCGCCTGCAGCAAGGCACGCTGGACCTGGGCATCGCCTACCGGCCCGCTGCACCGGGGCCGTTGCAGTTCGAGCCGCTCTACAACGAGGAGATGGTGTTGGTGGTAGCTCGGGGCCACCCGCTCGCGCGGCGCAAGCGCGTGCGCATGGTGGAGCTGCACGGCATGCCCATGGCGCTGCTGCCCGCGAGCTTTGCCACGCGCCAGATGCTGGACGAGTGCTTTCGCTCCTGCGGCGCCGAGCCGCAGGTGGTGGCCGAGATCAACACCCTGGCGCCCATGATGGACCTGGTGGGCAAGACGCAGCTGGCGTCCATCGTTGCGGCCAATGTGGTGTCTGCGCATTCGGGGCTGGTGGTGGTGCGGCTCGAAAGCCCTACGCCCGTGCGCACCCCCGGCATGTTGTGGTCGCCCGTGGCACGCGAGTCCGCACCCACCCGCGCGTTCTCGGCCATCGTGCGCAAGCTGGCATTGCACGGCAGCCTCAAGGACCTGGCGAAACGAAAGGGGCAGACCGCCTGAAGGCCCTGACTCGTCTCAGGCGAAGGTCACCAGTGGCTGTCCATGCGCGCTTCGGCCAGTTCCTTGGCGTGTGCGTGCGCATGCGCATGTGGGCTTGTGGAGCGCACGTCTTGGAGCGAGTGCGCACACTTCCTCCAGCCCCACCAGGCCGCGCCACTGGCCTTCGGGCGTGAAGGTGGCCACGCCCTGGCTGCGCAGGCAGTTCACGGCCCAGCCCTCGGCGGTGCTGGCGATGCTGCTGCCATGGCCCGCCCTCGACTGACCGACGGGACACAGGCGCAGCGCCTTGCCGTCGCACAGCGCGAGGATGGGGGCGACCGCCTGGCGCCCTTGGCAGCGGGGGGACCAAATCAGTTCGTGCGCATCGATGCCGTGCGTCGCCCACTTGTCCACGGTCTCCAGGCTGCGCGCATCGCGCCGGGCGATCAGACTGGCACCGGTGTCCTCGTCGGTCTCGGTGGTGCAGAGAAAGCGCCTGTCGGCTCTGCCGATCACATGGCTGTTGAAGGAGCGCGTGGCATCCACCCAGTGCCACTGGGCCTTGTTGGCCAGCGCGGCGTCCTTGGCGGCTACCAGGTCACGCAGCGAAGGACCTTGCAGCAGGGTGCCGTTGGCCTGCTTGTACTGGCCCAGCCGCACGTTCTGGATGCCCTGGGGGTTGGTCACCGCATCGCGGTGGGTGTTGCGACGACGCGCGTGCCCAGGTCAACTTTCCGCGCCACGGCACCAAGTGGCTGGTGCTGTCGGTGGCCAGGCTGACGGTGGTGTAGTAACTGGATTTTTAAAAAATAGATCGGTAGCGCCGGTGCAATATGCCTGAGAAGCTATATTTTTTATAGCTAAATGCGCCATCAACGACAACGGGGCCCTGAGGCCCCGTTGTCGTTGAAGCGGGCTGCGCATGGAGCGCAGCCCGGTGCTCAGGCCTGGTTCAGGCTGGGCTGCTTGGCAGCTGCCGTCAGGTAGCCCACGGCCGAGCCGTTCTTATTCTTGTAGTTGGCCTTGATCAACGGGTCGAGTGTGTCCTTGACCACGCTGTGGATGGCACCCCAGTCACCGGCGTGCTGGAAGTTGCTCATGATGTAGGTCCAGCCGTTGATCTCATCGACGGCGTGCAGGCCGGTGGACTCGCCGCCTGCAGGGATCGACATCACGCGTGACAGCTGCTTGGTGTCCACGTTGTAGGCCCACAAGAAGTTGTTGACGTGCTGGCCGCTGTCCTCACCGATGAACAGGGTGCGCATCTTTTCGGAGAACTTGAGGTTGTCCGGGTTGGCGACGTTGTTGGGGTTGGCGGTGTTGCCCAGCGCGTCGGCGGTGATGTCTTCACCGGCCAGCAGCACCTTGGTGTCCACGGGCATCCATTCGCTGTTGATGGTGCCGCCAGCGGTGTCCTTCTGGCCGCCCTTGAGGTTCAGAGCCATCACGGCGCCTGCTACCAGTTGTTTGGGCACCGAGATACCGTTGCCCGGCACGTTGGCCGCGTTGCCCGCCACCATGGACGATTGGATGTTCTGCAGCGCAGAGTAGGCAATCTTGTCCTTGGCGTTGACGGTGGTGCCTTCCATCTTGGTGAAGCCCAGGCTGGCGCCCAGGTAGGCGGCGTAGCGGTGGGTTTCCAGGAAGGCGGCAGCCTTTTCCATGCCGGGGCTCAGCTTGATCCACTCGGTCTTGCCGTTGGCCACGATCTTGGTGTAGCTGGCGTCGGCTGGGTCCTTGCTCACCACGGTCATGATGTCCGTGGGCTTGAGCGTGTTGGCCAGGTTCTCGATCTCGGCGCTGGTGGCCGAGCCCATCTTGACCCAGGTGAGCGGCGCAGCCGTGCCGACCTTGGGGTCGATAGAAAAGCCGCTACCGACCTTGGCCACATACAGCGTACCGGAAGACAGGTCTTTTTCCTTGTCGGCCACGAACACGAAGTAGCCGCTGTTGGTTGCGTCGTCGCCCATCAGCGCCGTGCGGTTGTCAGGCATCACCTGCACCAGTTCGTGCGAGATGCGGCCCATGCAAAAGTGCTTCTTGATGCTGGCCGTGCCATCGGGGTTCACCGTCACTTCGGGCATGTGGCCATAGTGGTAAGGGTTGGCCTTGGTTTCGTCGCCGTACAGGTTCTTGCTGTAGGTCTTGAACATGGCGTTGCTGGCGATGTTGAACGCATCGGGTTCGTACTCTTCGCTCGACAGGTGGGTGCCCCAGGGCGACAGGCTGGCGCCGCAGGTGATCCACAGGCCGTGCACCTTGGAGGTGTCCACGTTGTGGTACTTCACCAGGCTCAGCTTGCCGGTGGTTTGGTCCTGGTCCAGTGTCAACACGGCAATGGGCGAAGGCAGCTTGCCGTACATGTCGGTCTTGCCGTCCTGGGCCCAGGTGGTGTATTCAAACTGCACCACGGCAAACACGGCCTTGCCCTTGAGGCCGGTCACGGTGGGGTTGGCCACGGTCAGCAGCGAGGTGCCGTCTGGCGAATCCGAGAAATACTGGCGCTCCTTGCCAGCCACCGTGGCGTCGACGATGGGCTTGTTGTTGATGTCGTAGTAGCCACCGGACAGGATGGTGCCGCCCTTGCCGTCGGACACCATGTCGCCGGTCACGAAAAACGGTTGGTAAGCCAGCTGGTACGAGCGCACCGAGTCGTCGCTGAGCTTGATGTTGAGTGTGGAGCCCACGGTGGTCGTGGCCATGGCTGCGGCGTTGGCCAGAGTGGGAGCCGCCATCGATGTGAAGCTGGCCGACACGAAGCTGGGCGCTGCGGAATCGCTGCCACCGCAGGCGGTCAGCAGGGCGGCCGAGGCGCTGGCGCTGAGCGGCAACATGGGAACGCCGGCCAGCAGTTGCAGGGCCTTGCGGCGGGTGGGCATCGTCGGTTGGGTCATTTTCGGGGTGTTTCCAAGTGGGTATGCGAACGGCATGCCACGCCCTGATCCGACCTGGAGCCTTGTTGGAAAGGCATGGTGGGCGGGTGGCATGGAGTCCAGCCCGCGATCCTAGAAACGCCCCGTGACAGTGGTTTGACGTTTGTGTGACGGTTTGAAGTGGTGCCCCGCGCGCTGCGTGGCAACACAGCGGGACACACAGGCGAGGCCATTGCTGCGTCTGCCCGGTCGGTCAGTGCCGCGCTCAGTCCCTGGATCCGGGCGGACCGTAGGAGCTACCCGTTCCGTAGGTGCTGCCGGGGGCGGCCGCGCCACCACGTCCGTCTTTGATGCCTTTGCGCCCCGACACCTGCCATGCGGTGCGCTGGTTGATCAGCCCCGCCAAAAATTCCATCTCTTCGTCGGTGTGGTTGATGGCTCCGGCCGGTGTCAGCAGTCGGCCGTTGCGCAGTGTGGGCTCGGCCCAGAACGCCTGGTGGTAGCTGGACTGGCTCACTAGGCGCTCGCCGCCCGCTGTCAGCTCCACCGTGCCGTAGCAGTTGCACAGGTAGCCGCGCTGGTCCTGGTCGGCAAACACCTCGGCGTACACCCCTGTGCCGCGGATGCCCGCTGTGGCGGTGGGCAGCGCAATCTGCCGGTCCGTGCCACGTCCCCATACGGTGGCCACTGCGCCGCTGAGCAGGCGCAACAGCTTGACGGCAGTCGGGGTGTCACTCTCCATTGCCATGCGCGAGTTCTGGCGCACCATGAAGGCGCTGTCGCCCACCGAAAACACCAGGCTGGCGCCCGGCCCGGTTTCGATGCGGTCGTTGGCGGTGATGGTGTGCTGCGCCGTCAGGGGCTCGCCATTGCGCAGTACGTCACCGCGCACCTCCACGATGTTGCTGCGCGCCTGGGCATGGGCGGCAGCCCAGCCACCACCTGCCACCCACAACGCGGCGGCCTGCACCACGCTGCGCCGCTGAAACCAGGCCAGCTCGTCGTCAGAGCGGCCCTGCGGGTGGTGTGTCGGGTGGGCTGGGGGGCGGGTTGTCATGGGGCGCCTCTTCTTGCACGGGGGTGGATGGGGGCTCGAAGCAGTCACGGAAGGTGAAGACCACCGAGGTGAAGAACATCGCCGCCATCATCATGGCGGCGCCCACCATGATGCCACCGGCCATCGATCCCGCAAGCCCCGCCACGGCCAGCAGTGCAGACACGATGCTGACCACCAGCCCACCCAGCAGAAACACCCCCAGCCAGCCCAGCCCATAGACCAGGAACGCGCCAAAGTTGCGCACGCAGGCGACGATGCTGAAGAACAGCGCCTTGACCGGCGGCACGCCATGCCAGTGCACCAGGCCCGGCGCATGCCAGAACAGCAGCGACAGCGGCAAGTACAGCACCATCGACAGCCACATGGCGCGCTGGAAGTCCGGGTTCTCTGCAATCTCCTTGGTCATGGGTGCGCCACCCAGGTACACCTGTGCAAACTGCCCGCCGTCCAGCAGGGCCGACAAGCCCATGATGCCCAGAAAGGCCACCGCATACAGCACACCCAGCGTCAGCATGTCGCGTAGCCGCTCGCGCCCCGTGCGAAACGCCACCAGCAGCACCGTGGGCATCGGAAACCGCCCCTGCGAGGCCTGAGCCGCAGCCACCATCATGGCCAGCGTGGCCGACGGCAGCAGTGCGAGGGCAATGGCCGGGCCCACCAGCGGGATCATCGTGGCCAGCGACATGGTCGCCATGGTCATGAAGAACAGCGCAGCCAGCGCCATGGGCTGTCGCCAGAACGCCCGGACGCCGAGCTTGACCCAGGCCATGCCGGTGCGCGCAGGGACGATATGGAGTTTCATGAATACGTTGGAAAGGAGGATGAGCCCTGCGCCGCTGGATGCGCCCCTGCGCCACGGGGGTGCGCCGAGCTGCGTTCGATAGGGTGTGGGCGAATAACGTCGAATTTACCCCACTGTCCCAAACCGCAGGCGGGGCCAGGGGTTAGAGGGGCGGAAGTCCGTCGTCGGGTCGGGGCTCAGGCAGCGTGTACAGGCAAGGCAATGCGCCCGCGCAGCACGCGCTCGAAATGCGTGGGGTCGTGGGGCTTGAGCATGGAGGCCTCGCGGGGCAGGTAAAAGTCCCACAGGCGCGAGATCCAGAAACGCAGCGCCCCTGCGCGCAGCATGGCGGGCAGCAGCTCGCGCTCGGCGGCGGTGAGAGGGCGCACGGCCTGGTAGGCGTTCAGCATGCGTGACGCGCGGTCGGTGTCGTGGGTGCCGGTGGGCAGGTCGATGCACCAGTCGTTCAGGCACACGGCCAGGTCAAACAGCCAGGTGTCCACGCCTGCAAAGTAGAAGTCGAAGAACCCCGTCAGCTCTTCACCCTCGAACATCACGTTGTCGCGGAACAGGTCGGCATGCACGGGGCCACGCGGCAGGGCGGCATAGGCTGAACTGGCGGCCACATGGTTCTGGTAGGCCAGCTCGGACCGCAGCAGTGCGGCCTGTGCATCGTCAATGTGGGGCAGCACTACCGGCACCGTCTCGTTCCACCAGGGCAGCCCGCGCAGGTTGGGCTGGTGGCGGTCAAAGTCGCGGCCCGCCAGGTGCATGCGGGCCAGCATGGTACCCACGGCGGCGCAGTGCGCGCCTTGCGGCGCCAGCTGGCTCTTGCCACGCAGCTTGTTGACCACGGCGGCAGGTTTGCCACACACGGTGTGCAGGATGTCACCGTTCTTGTCGGCACGCGGGTCGGGCACGGGCACGCCGCCGTGTGCCAGGTGCTTCATCAGGTACAGGTAAAACGGCAGCTGCTCGGCAGTCAGGCGCTCAAACAGCGTCAGCACGAACTCGCCCTGGTCGCTGGTCAGAAAGTAGTTGGTGTTCTCAATGCCACCCTCAATGCCGCGCAGCTCCACCAGCTCGCCCAGTTGCAAACGGCGCAGCAACTCGCGCGCCTCGGGATTGGAGACTTCGGTAAAAACGGCCATCGCTCAGGGGGTCGAAGAAATGAGAAGGGAAGGGACGGGGCAACGGGCGGCAAGCTGGGCTTAACCGGTGGCAACGCAGTGCCTGCGCGCCACCCTGCAGCCCATCAGAACTTGAACACGTTCCAGACGCGGGGCGCCGTAGTGGTCTCTGCGCCGTTGTTGCCACCAGCGCGGCTGCGCGCGCCATCGGGCGACTGCACTTCGTAGGCGGGCAGATTGCCGGTTTTGGGCTGCACCGAGATGTTCTGGGTCTGCCCACCCACCCGCAGTTCATCTACCCGGCTGCCTGCGTCTTCAATCTGAATGCGTTCGGTGCGCTGGTTGCTGCGGCCAGACAGTGGCTCTGGATCGGGCAGCGCTCCGCGCTGGTTGCTGGCGCCCGCAGTGGCGGGGGCAGGGGATGGGGTTTGGGCCAGGGCATTGCCGCAGGCCATGCCCAGCAGCAGAAGAAGGTGAACAGCGCGCATCGGGTGATTGTAGAGCGCCGCCCGGTACGGCCTGGCCGTGCACAATTGCCGCATGAGCAACAAAAAGACCCTGGTGCTGGTGGACGGCTCCAGCTACCTCTACCGCGCCTTTCACGCCATGCCCGACCTGCGAGCCGTGCCCGGCGATATGACCAGCGCCGCCACAGGCGCCATTCGCGGCATGATCAACATGATGCAAGCGTTGCGCAAGGAGGTGGCGGCCGACTATGCCGTCTGCGTGTTCGACGCCTCCGGCCCCACCTTCCGCGACGCCCTGTACACCGAATACAAGGCCACGCGCTCGCCCATGCCCGACGACCTGCGCAGCCAGATCGAGCCCATTCACCAGGTGGTGGACCTGCTGGGCTGGAAGGTGGTGGCCGTGCCCGGCGTGGAGGCCGACGACGTGATCGCCACCTTGGCCAACGTAGCGGCGGCACAGGGCATAGAGGTCATTGTGTCCAGTGGCGACAAAGATTTGAGCCAACTGGTCAACGAGCACATCACCATCATCGACACCATGAGCGGCAAGCGCCGCGATGTGGCGGGCGTGACGGCAGAGTTTGGCGTGCCACCCACGCTGATGGTGGACTACCAGGCCCTGGTGGGCGACACCGTGGACAACGTGCCCGGCGTGACCAAGGTGGGCCCCAAAACGGCCGCCAAGTGGCTGGAAGAATACGGCTCGCTCGACAACCTGATTGCCAACGCCGACGCCATCAAAGGCGTGGCAGGCAACAACCTGCGCGAGGCCATTGCCAGCGGCCAGCTGGCCTTGAGCCGCCAGCTCGTCACCATGAAGACCGACTGCGCGCTGGCCGACTACATTCCCGGCCTGCCCGCGTTTGATGACATCACGCTGGACGCGCCGGACAACACCGGCCTGCTGCCGTTTTACGAAAAGTACGGCTTCAAGGGCCTGGCCAGCGCCATCAAGGTTGGCGCGGCCCCCGCCAGCACAGCCCCCACCGTCGCCATGCCCGGCCAAAGCGGCGACCTGTTTGCCGACCATTCCGCCAGCACCGTGGCCGAGGAAGCCCTGCACCGCACCGTGGTGTACGACACCATCCTCAACTGGGCCGACTTTGACCAGTGGCTGGAGCGCCTGCACAAAGCCCCGCTGGCGGCCATCGACACCGAGACCGACTCTCTCGACGAAATGCGCGCGCAAATCGTCGGCATCAGCTTCAGCGTGCAGCCCGGCGAAGCCGCCTACATCCCCCTGCGGCACGAAGGCCCCGACGCCCCCGCGCAACTACCGCTGGATGAAGTGCTCACCCGCCTCAAGCCCTGGTTGCAAGACCCCAAGCACCACAAGCTGGGCCAGCACATCAAATACGACCGCCATGTGTTCGCCAACCACGGCATCGAGGTGCAGGGCTACGCGCACGACACCATGCTGCAAAGCTACGTGCTCGAAGTGCACAAGCCCCACAACCTGACCAGCCTGGCCGAGCGCCACACCGGCCGCAAAGGCATCACCTACGAAGACCTGTGCGGCAAAGGCGCGCACCAGATTCCATTTGCGCAAGTGCCGGTGGACAAAGCCGCTGCGTATTCGTGCGAAGACTCTGACCAGACCCTGGACGTGCACAACGCCCTGTGGCCCCTGCTGCAGGCCGATGACAAACTGCGCTTCATCTACGAGCTGGAGATTGCCAGCAGCGAAGCCCTGTACCGCATCGAACGCAACGGCGTGCTGATCGACGCCCCCACGCTGGCCGCACAAAGCCACGAACTGGGCCAGCGCATCTTGCAGCTAGAAACCGAGGCGTACGAGATTGCAGGCCAGCCCTTTAACCTGAGCAGCCCCAAGCAGCTGGGCGAAATCTTTTTCGACAAGCTGGGCATGCCCGTGGTGAAGAAGACCGCCACCGGCGCCCGCAGCACCGACGAAGAAGTGCTGGAAAAGCTGGCCGAGGACTACCCCCTGCCCGCCAAGCTGCTGGAGCACCGGGGCCTGGTCAAGCTCAAAGGCACCTACACCGACAAGCTCGCCCAACTGGCCCTGCCACGCACAGGCCGCGTGCACACCCACTACGCACAGGCCGTGGCCGTCACAGGCCGCTTGTCCAGCAACGACCCCAACCTGCAGAACATCCCCATCCGCACCCCCGAAGGCCGCCGCGTGCGCGAGGCCTTTGTGGCCCCTGCAGGCCGCGTGATTGCGAGTGCCGACTACTCCCAGATCGAGCTGCGCATCATGGCCCACCTGAGCGGCGACCACTCGCTGCTGCACGCCTTCCACGCCGGTCTGGACGTTCACCGCGCCACCGCTGCCGAAGTGTTTGGCGTGGAGGTCGATCAGGTCACCAGCGAGCAACGCCGCTACGCCAAGGTCATTAACTTTGGCCTCATCTACGGCATGAGCAGCTTTGGCCTGGCCAAGAACTTGGGTATCGAAACCAAGGCCGCAGCCGCCTACATCGACAAATACTTCCAGCGCTACCCCGGCGTGAAGCAGTACATGGACGACACCAAGGCCGCCGCCAAATCCATGGGCTACGTCGAAACCGTGTTTGGCCGCCGCCTGTACCTGCCCGAAATCAACTCCCCCAACGGCCCCCGCCGCGCCGGAGCCGAGCGCGCCGCCATCAACGCGCCCATGCAAGGCACGGCGGCAGACCTCATCAAGCTGGCCATGGTGGCCGTGCAAAAAGAGCTGGACGCCCACAAGCCGGATATCAAGATGATCATGCAGGTGCACGACGAACTGGTGTTCGAACTGCCCGAGAGCGAGGTGGACTGGCTCAAGACCCACATCCCGCGCCTGATGGCGGAGGTGGCGGCGCTGAAGGTGCCGTTATTGGCTGAGGTGGGGGTGGGGGCGAATTGGGATAAGGCGCACTGAAGCGGGCAGCCTGGCGTGTGGGGCAGGAATTTGAGTTTTTTGCCTCTGGCGCCTGTCTGGTAAGCGCTGGATGCTATTAAATCTGAAGTGATTGCCTCCTGCGCTTTTCTTCCTTCTCACCGTGGGTAAAGTGCCTGCCCCTCGTGTGGCCCAAGCGGTGATGTTCAACCCTGCTCCCGGTAGCGCGTATCACGGGTATGTTGGTCAGATCCCTTTGGCACTCGCATTGACCAACCTCGCCTTCGTTTCGTGAAACAAACCTATGCTGCGATTGGGTATGCAACCGAAAAACATGACTTCGCAAGAACAGAAGAAAAGCATCGAGCAGTCTTTGAAAAAATTCAAAGAGCTCAGAAGAAATCTCAGCCCGGATGCCAGCGTTGACAAAAAACGATATCTCGACGAGATGATCTTGATGGGCGAAAAAGCGCTGGGCGGTGTGGTTCAGCACAGCCGAAAGGCCCACCAACACGTGTCGCCGTTTTCCTTGAGCTGGCGGCGGGTGGGGCAGCGTCTGCTTCTGATTGCTGTGGTATCGATCGTGACATTTGGTGCCTACGCTTTCTTGGGCTGGGTGTGACCTGAGTTTTGCCATCACAAACCCCGGGGTAACCCCCTCCGCAGCGCATTCGCCCCAGCCCGGCGGCGAATCAATCGCATCGCTAAACTCATCTGGCAACCGCTGGCGCCCCCGCCACTGTCCCCCTCATTTGCCTGGAGTCCTCGCATGCCTGATTCTTCGACTTACACCCCCCCCGCCATCTGGCAATGGAACAAGGAAAACGGCGGCCATTTCGCCAGCATTAACCGGCCGATTGCCGGTGCCACGCACGATAAGGAACTGCCCGTAGGCCGCCACCCGATGCAGCTGTATTCGCTGGGCACGCCCAATGGCGTGAAGGTGACGGTGATGCTGGAAGAGCTGCTGGCACTGGGCCACAGCGGGGCGGAGTACGACGCGTGGCTGATCCGTATCAACGAGGGTGAGCAGTTTGGCAGCGGGTTTGTGTCTATCAACCCCAACTCCAAGATCCCGGCCCTGCTGGACCGCACCGACGCCGCCACCCCGGTGCGGGTGTTCGAGTCCGGCGCCATCCTGATGTACCTGGCCGAGAAGTTTGGCAATGCCTTCTTGCCCAAGGACGGTGCGGCGCGGGCGGAGTGTCTCTCGTGGCTGTTCTGGCAGATGGGCAGTGCGCCGTTTCTGGGTGGCGGGTTTGGGCATTTTTATGCCTATGCACCGGAGAAGTACGAGTACCCGATCAACCGGTATGCGATGGAGGTCAAGCGCCAGCTTGATGTGCTCAACCAGCGTCTGGCCGTCAATGAGTATGTGGCGGGTAGCGAATACACGGTGGCGGATATCGCGGTCTGGCCCTGGTATGGCCTGCTGGTGAAGGGCCAGGCCTACAACGCGGGCGAGTTTTTGCAGGTGCATGAATACACGCATGTGGTGCGCTGGGCCGACCAGGTGGCCAAGCGCCCGGCGGTGCAGCGGGGTCGCAAGGTCAACCGCGTCAATGGCGACCTGGCCAACCAGTTGCGCGAGCGGCATGACGCCAGCGACTTTGACACCAAGACGCAGGACAAGGTCGAAGCGGCAGCGTCGGCCAGCGCATCGTCGTCACCCGCACGGTGAGTGTTTCGCAAGGCGTCACCATGATCACTTTGTACGACTGCGCTACTGCGCCCAGCCCGCGCCGTGTGCGCATTTTGTTGGCAGAAAAGGGCGTGGCCCACGATACCGTGCAGGTGGATCTGCGCAATGGCGAGCAACTGGGCGAGGCGTATCGCCAGATCAACTCGCAGTGCACGGTGCCTGCATTGCGCACCGAAGACGGCTTGCTGCTGACCGACAACGCGGCGATCACCGCGTATGCGGAGGCGCGCTATCCGCAACCGGCTCTGCTGGGCGAAACGCCCGCAGAAAAGGCCGAGATCGCCAGCTGGAACTGGCGCATGGAGTTCGAGGGCCTGCAGGCTATTGCCGAGGCACTGCGCAACAGCGCGCCCGCCATGGCCAACCGGGCCTTGCCCGGCGCGGTGGACTACCCACAAATCCCGGCCCTGGCCGATCGTGGGCTGGTGCGTGTGGGGCAGTTCTTTCAGCTGCTCAATGAGCGCTTGGCGGGCCGCGACTTCATTGCCACCGACCGCTTCAGCGTGGCCGACATCACGGCCGTGGTGGCGGTGGACTTTGCGCGTGTGGTCAAGCACAAGCCCGGCGAGCAGCACCCGCACCTGCTGCGCTGGCGTGCTGCCATGGCCGCGCGGCCGTCGATGTCGCTTTAGCTACAAGCGCGTGCGAGTCGCGCGGTTGGAGTGCGCGATTTCGCAATGGGTACATGCAAGGATTGCGCTTGCGGCCCATTCCTTGCATCGTCAGCATATGCGCCTTCGCCACATAGAAGTCTTCAACGCCGTCATGCTCACCGGCAGCGTGAGCGCGGCGGCCCGCCTCATCAACGTCACGCAGCCTGCGGTCAGCCGCATCCTGGCGCATGCTGAATTGCAACTGGGCTTTCCGCTGTTCCATCGGCTCAAGGGCAAGCTGGTGCCCACCACCGAGGCACAGACGTTGTACCCGCACATCGAACGCCTGTTCACCCAGCTCGATGATGTGCAGCGCCTGGCCAACAGCCTCAAGAGCGACCGGCGTGAAGGTGAGCTGCACATCCTGAGCGTGCTGGCGCTGAGCTACGAGGTGCTGCCGCGCGCATTGCGTTTCTTCAGGCAAAAGCACCCGGATGTACAGGTGACCATCGATGCGCTGCACTCGCCCCAGATCGTCTCGGCCCTGGTGCTGCAGGAGGCGGATGTGGGCTTTGTGTTTAGCGCCATTGCCCACCCCGCGCTCACGCAGGAGCACTTGGCCGATGGCCGCATGGTGTGTGTGGCGCCCAAGGGCATGCTCAGTGCTGCGCTGGTGGTGGCCGGGGTGGTGCATCTTGCCGATCTGGCCGGCACGCCGGTGGTGCGGCTGGATGTGCGCGACCCCATCGGCACGCTGGTCAACCACGCGTGCCGAGAGGCGAGCGTGGGTTTGCAGACGGCGTTCACGGTGCAGACCTACCATGCTGCGTTGGCGCTGGCACACCACGGCCACGCGGTGGCAGTGGTGGACACCTGCACCGCCGCATCGGCCGACCGCAGCAAGGTCGATGTGCTGGCGCTGGCGCCACACATTGCCGTGCCCATCAAGTCGTTGCGTACCGTCAATCGCCCCAGCTCATTGCTGGCCAGTGCCATGACGCAGTGTATGCGCCAGGCGGTGGGCGAGACGCTGGAGGCGGTAGGCCTGCAGCCCGAGGTGGAGTGAACACGTCCTCGGCTGGGGAGGGGCGTTGCGGAGCTACCGACCGACGGAGTCGGTGCCGTGAATGCAGCTCAGGCGGGCGCCAGCAACTCGGCCACTTGTGCAGCAGTGCCAAACGCCAACGTGAACCCCAAAGAACCATGGCCTGTGTTGAGCAGCAGGTTGTCGGGTGCACCCGCCCACCGGCCCACCACCGGCAGCCCGGTGGGCGTGGCAGGGCGCATGCCGGTCCAGGCATGCAGGTCTCCGCCCTGGTTGCAGCCCGGGAACACAGCGCGTGTGGCATCGCGCAGGGTGTGAATGCGTGCGGCGGGTATGCGGGCATCGTGCCCCACCAGTTCGGCCATGCCAGCCACCCGCAGGCGCTGGCCAATGCGTGCAAACACCACCTTGCGCGCTGCGTCGGTCACGTTGACGCGTGGCGCGGCGGATGGTGCAGGGCTGGTGTCGAGTGTGACGCTGTAGCCCTTGAGCGGGTACACCGGCAAGCTGAACCCCAACGTCCGCGCCACCTGGTGGCTGCCACTGCCCAGGGCCAGCACAAACTGCTGTGCTTCGATGGTGCCCGCGCTGGTGTCTACGGCGGTGATGCGGGAACCCTGGCGCACAAAACCACGGACCGTGGTGCCCAGCACAAATCGCACTCCCCGCGCAGCCAGCACGGCCTGCAAGCCTTGGCAGACCATGAGACAGTCGGCCGCGCATTCGCTGGGCGTATAGATGGCACCGGCGATGTGTGCCTGGTAGTGCTGCAGCGCGGGCTCGATCTCGACACAGCGCTGGGCCGACACCGCCTGTTGTTGGCTGCCCCAGGTGCGCTGCAGGTCCATCTGCCGCTGTGCAGCGGCCAGGCCTGCAGCGGTGTCGTACAGCACCAGCTTGCCGGTGGCAGAAAAGTCGCAGGCCATGGGCTCTGCCTGCAGCATGGCTTCGAGCCGGTGGCGGCTGAGGGCGGCCAGGGCTAGCAGCTGCGCAGTGCTGCGCTCGGAGGTCTGTCGGTTGCACGCGCGCAGAAACTCCAGCCCCCAGCGCCACTGATGAGGGTCCCACTGCAGGCGCAGCTTGAGCGGGGAGCGTGGCGACAGCAACAGCCGGGGCAGTTGCCGCCAGATGCTGGCGTCCGCCAGGGGTTGCACATAGCTGTAGCTCAGTTGCGCGCCATTGCCACCGCTGGCGCCTGCGCCGGGCTGTGCCTGGTCGATGACGGTGACCTGCATGCCACGTTGCTGGAGTTCATACGCCGTGGCCAGGCCGACAATGCCTGCGCCCAATACACATACCTGCATCGGAAAGAGTGGAAAGTTGGGAGGAGATGCCAACGAATGTAGGGCGCGATGCGCGCGCTGAACAATGCCAAAGCAGCGCCCTGCTATGTCGGCAAGTTATGTGCTTGTAGGCACTCCGAAGACCGCAAAGGGGATTGAGCTGGGAGGCGCCTGATGGACTGATGCAATGGCCCGAATGCGGGCATGGCGGGCCATGATGGTGCATGGGACCGCACCGAAACGAAGCCATAACTTTTCATCATGGTGGACCCGTGCAAATGAATTGTTCAAGACCGCCGCGAGTTTTTACAGTGCCCCTGCGTCTTGCATTTTTTGTCCACCCGTTCATCTGCTTTTTGCAAAGGGATTCCCATGAAGCTTTCCGCTGTCACCGCTGCTGCCCTCGTGGTCGCCGGTGTGCTGGCCAGTACCGTGACCAGCGCCGACACCCTCAAGAAGATTGCCGACAACGGCAAGATCACGCTGGCCTACCGCGAGTCGTCCGTGCCCTTCAGCTACCTGGCGGGCCCTGGCAACCCGGTGGGTATGTCGGTGGACATCTCCAACGCCGTGGTCGATGCGGTGAAGAAGCGGTTGAACAACCCTGCCATCAAGGTGGAGCTGCAGGCCGTCACCTCGCAGAACCGCATTCCGCTGCTGACCAATGGCACCGTGGACCTGGAGTGCGGATCGACCACCAACAACACGGCCCGTGGCAAGGACGTGCAATTTGCCATCAACTATTTCTACACCGGCACCCGGCTGCTGACCAAGAAGGAATCGGGCGTCAAGAACTACGCCGACCTGGCCAAGAAGAAGGTGGCCAGCACCTCGGGCACCACCAACGCGCAGGTGATCCGCAAGTACAACCGCGACAACAACCTGGACATGGACATCGTGCTGGGCAAGGACCACGAGGACTCGCTGCTGCTGGTGGACACCGGCCGGGCAGAGGCCTTTGCGATGGACGACATCCTGCTGTTTGGCCTGATGGGCAACACACGCAACCCCGCCGACTGGGTGGTGGTGGGCGACTCGCTGCAGGTTGAGCCCTATGCCTGCATGTTGCGCAAGGACGACCCGCAGTTTCAGGCTCTAGTCAATGGCGTGATCGGCGGGATGATGAAGTCGGGTGAGTTCGACAAGCTCTACACCAAGTGGTTCATGTCGTCGGTGCCCCCGCGCGGCCAGAACCTGAGCCTGCCCATGAGCAAGGAGCTGCGCGACAACCTGGTGGCCCAGAGCGACAAGCCTGCGCTGTGACGACCGTGAGCATGTTGCCATGCACCTCGCTTCCGCAGGCCCCGCAGGTGGTGGGCATTCTGGGCGGTATGGGGCCTGCTGCGGGCGCCGACTTTGTGCGCCTGTTTGTGCAGGCCTGCACCGATCGCATGGGGGCCCTGGGCATCCCCGTGCATGACCAGGCCTACCCCGAGCATTGGCTGGCGCAGGTGCCCATCCCTGACCGCACGGCGGCCTTGCACGACACCCGCCCCGGTGCCCACCAGCCTGCCGACCCGATGCTCCAGGCCACGGGCCGCCTGGCGGCGCTGGGCGCGCGGGTGGTGGCCATCGCCTGCAACACGGCGCACGCCTGGCATGGCCTGCTGCAGCAGCGCTTTCCGCAGATGACGGTGCTGCATGGTGTGCAGGAGGTGGCTGCAGACCTGGCGCTGCGCCATGTGCATGGTGTGGGCTTGCTGGCCACGCAGGGGGCCTATGAGGCAGGCTTGTACCAGCGCGAGCTGAAGCACCGCGACATTGATTGCTTTGTGCCAGAGCCCCCGGAGCGCGACCAACTGATGCAAGGCATCTACGACGGTGTGAAGGCTGGCAACTATGCGCTGGCTCGCCAGCGGTTCGAGTCCGTGTCGCTGGTGCTGCAGCAGCGTTATGGGGTCTCCACGCTCATCATGGGCTGCACGGAGATTCCGCTGGCATTGTCAGAGCACCCCCGACTGGAGGGGCTGACGCTGGTCAACCCGTCCCTGGTGCTGGCGGCCGCTCTGGCGCGGCATGCGTACGGAAACGTTGCCCAGGACTTTCTGCCCGCTGCCCAGTGATGGGGGGGCACGGGGGCGGGCCGTGCGGGTCTCCTGATTCCGCGGACGGGTCAGCGCCAGGCGGTTGCCACCAGCTGGCTGTAGTGCACTGCCTTGCGGCCCAGCAGTTGCTCGAACACTGCGGGGTTGCCCACGTTGTCGCTGCCCAGCATGTTCAGGGTTTCAGTGCACCAGGGCACACCGGGTACCGCGTCGCCCAGGCGGGCGCTCAGCTGGGTCATTGGGTCGGGCAGGCGAAGCACGTGGGCCTTGCCATGGCCCAGTTGCTGGCGCAGGCTGGCAATGAAGTCGCCCATGCTCAGGGCCTCGGGCCCGGTGCACTCGATGATGCCCTGGGTGGCGATGGCAGGCCCCAGCAGCGCAACGATGGCGGCGGCCAGGTCGTGCACCGACACCGGCTGCACCCGCGCCGTGAGCATAGGGCCGGGTAACAGTGCGACTGGCAGGCGTGCCAGGTTCATGAACAGCGCGCTGCTGTCACCGCCTTTGCCAAACACCACGCTGGGGCGCAGGATGGCGGGGTGCAATGCCCCTTGCCGGGCCAACGCCAGCAGGTGCGTGTCTGCCGCACGCTTGGTGGTGGCATAGCGGGTGGCACTGCCTTCAATGCCCAAGGCCGAGACGTGGACCACGCGCCGTACGCCTGCCTGGGCGCAGGCGTCAAACAGCGCGACCGGCGTGTGCTGGTGCACGGCATCAATGGGGCGTGCACGGCTGTCGCGCAGCACCCCCACAGCATTCACCACGGCATCGATACCCGCCAAGCGCGGCAGCCAGGCCTGGGCCGAGGTGTCCCGCGCAAAGTCCATGGGCACTTGCAAGGCGCCGGGCGACCGGTGCCGGGGCGATACGCCGCCGTGCACCTGGTGTCCTGCACGGGTGAGTGCGGCAGCCACGGTGCGGCCCACAAAACCGGTGGAGCCGGTGAGCAAAATGTTCATCAGCGTTGTCCTGCGAAGAAGGTGAAGCGTGCAAAAACCGGAAGGCCCGGCGCGGACCTGCTCAGGCTGTCGCCACCCCTGCAGGCAACACGATCACTGCGCAGGCGTGAAGACCTCGAAGCGGTTGCGGCCCCCGCGCTTGGCGCGATACAGGGCGGCATCGGCCGCGCGCACCAGTGTGTCAGAAGGGGTGCCGGGGCGTGGCACCAGGTCGGCAATGCCCATGCTGAGCGTGATGTAGGGCGCTGTAGGGGAGCGGGGGTGGGTCAGTGCGGCCTCGCTCAGGCTGGCCATGCAGCGTTCGGCCACCGTTACTGCCTCAGACAGTGGCACATCCGGCAGCAGCAGCACAAACTCTTCGCCGCCGTAGCGCGCGGCCACCTCGTCGGCACGGCGGATGGTGCCTTGCAGCAGCTGGGCGACACGGCGCAGGCATTCGTCACCGGCCAGGTGGCCGTAGTGGTCGTTGTAGAGCTTGAAATGGTCGATGTCGATCAGGATCACGGCCAGCGGCAGCTGGTGCCGTCCGCAGCGCATCCACTCGGTGGCCAGCCGCTCGTCAAAGCGTCGGCGGTTGCTGATGCCGGTCACCCCGTCGGTGGTGGACAGCAGGGCCAGCTTGGCGTTGGCGGCAGCCAGCTCCTGCTCTTTGCGCACCAGTTGCGTCACGTCGGTGCGCACCCCCGCAATGCCGCCTTGGGGTGTGCGCCGTTCGTCTGCCTGCAACCAGCGGCCTTCGGGCAGGCGCTGCAGCACGGCGTGGTTGGCGGACCGGTGGTCGGCCATGCGCTGAGCCAGCCAGGTTTCTTCGTTGCCGATGGCGTCGGGGTACTGGCCGCGTTCGGCCCCATAGCGCGCAATTTGTTCAAACGTGTTGCCGGGCACGATCAAGGGGGCAGAGATCGGGTACAGGCGCCGGTACTGGGCGTTGCAGACGACCAGTTTGTCGTCGGCATCGAACAGTGCAAACCCTTCGGGCAGTGATTCAACAGCGTCTTGCAGTAGCTGGCGGGCTTGCTGGGCGGCTTGTTGGGCTGCCTCCAGCGCCTGGCGCTGCTCGATGAGGTTGGTGATGTCCAGGCGCACGGCCACCACGTAGTTTTCGGGGGTGCGGGTTTCGTAGATGTTGATCCAGCGGCCATCGCTCAGGCGCTGCACCAAGGTAGAGGTGCTGCTGCCATGTTCCGACAGGCGCTCGGCGATCCAGGCCTCTTCGCGCCCCTGCGCCGACGGGATCAGCCCGCGCGAGACCGAATAGCGCAGGATGTCCGCAAAACCCTTGCCCAGGTGGTCCACGTAGTTGATGTGCGGATACATGCGCGACAGCTGCTGGTTGTAGAGCACCAGCCGGTCCTGTTCGTCAAAGATTTCGATGCCCACGGGCAGGGCCTCTACCGCGCGCTCCAGCAGCTGGCGCATGCGCTGGCTCTCGTGGCGGGCAGCCTCGACCTTCTGGCGCTGTTCGATCAGATCGCTGATGTCCAGGCGCACACATACCGTCATGCCCGAAGGGGTTCGGCATTCGTGCATGTGCATCCATGTGCCGTTGGGGTAGTGGTGCACCTCGGGGCCGGGCCGGTGGCCCCGGATGGCCAGCTCGTGGGCCAGCCACAGTTCTTCCTGGCCCTTGGCCTCCTCGGGGATGCCGTAGCGCAGGCCTTCGCGCAGCAGTTCTTCGTAGGTCTTGCCCAGGGACTCGGCCACGGGCAGGTGGGGGCGCAGACGGACCATCTGGTCATTGCTCAGCACCAAGCGGTCGTTCTCGTCGTAGATGTCCAGCCCGGCGGGCATGGCGTTGACAGCTTCGCGCAGGCTGCGCTCGGCGCGCTCGGCGTCGTGCAGGGCCTGTTTGAGTGCGCGCTCCTTGTGCACTGCGTCGGTGATGTCGGAGCGCAGCACCACCATTCCGCCCCCGTCTTGCAGGCGCTCGGTGATGAGCATCCAGCGGTCGCCCTCGATCTCTTGCATCTCGGGGTGGCCAGGGGCGCGGTGGCGGGCTATGCGGTCGGCCAGCCAGGCATTGGTGTCTTGCCGCGCAGCCACGATGTGGCCCGATTCGGCGGCGCGGCGCAGCACGTCTTCAAAGCGGGTGCCGTGGTCCAGGGCCATGGTGGTGCCTGGGCTTACCTCCCGGTACCTGGCATTGCACAGCACCAGGCGGTCATCGGCGTCATAGATGGCCAGCCCGTCGGGCAGGATGTCGAGCGTGGCGCACAGCTGGGACGTGGCCCGGTGGGCGGCGTCCTGGGCGGCGCTGGCCGTTGCATGCGCTGCCAGCAGCCTGAGACTGAGCCACCAGCACAGCGCTGCACTGGCCATCAGCCCCAGCCCGGCCCCCGCGCTGACCAGGCGCATGGCGGAGTCCATGCTTTGGCGGGCCAGGGCCCAGGTCAGCAGCCCCAGTCCACCAGCACCGCAAATTCCTGCCACCAGTCGGACCAGCAGTTGTCCGCTTGGGGGGAATGGTGTTGGGTTAGGGGGCATGCGCTCGGGCCGGTGCGATGGTCTGCGGGAGGTGGTCGGGCGGGTGGATGAAAGAAGAAAAGTAAAAAGGGGCGGGCAAACCTACGTCTGCGTGGTGGTGGACTGCTGGTGCATGCCCACGGAGACGGTGCTCGCAGAAAGTCTAGCAGTGCTCCCCGTTTTTCGGTACCCGAAAATGCGGAGCCGCTGCAAACCCCATAGACTCCGGGGCTTGCACCTTCCACCCTGTGGCCCATCCCCCTTTTTTTGGAGAAAACCGATGTTCAATGACGACCTCCATGCTGACGCCCAGGCGCTGTTGCCGGGCCGCTCCACCGAAGCGGGGGCTACCCGCCGCACTGCGCTGCAGGCCGCGTTGGGCATTGGCTATGCGGTCGCGGCCGCGCCCATCATGGCGCAGACGGCCATTGCCACATCGGCAGACGGCCTGACGGTGGGGGAAGTGAGCTTTACGGTCAACGGCTTCAAGGTGCCGGCCTACCGCGCGGCACCGGCGGGCAAGACCGGCCTGCCCGTGGTGCTGGTGATCCAGGAAATTTTTGGCGTGCACGAGTACATCGCCGATACCTGCCGCCGCTTTGCCAAGGCGGGCTACCTGGCCATTGCCCCGCAGCTGTATGCGCGCCAGGGCGATGCAACCACCTACACTGACATTGCCAAGCTGATGGCCGAGGTGGTGTCCAAGGTGCCCGATGCCCAGGTGATGGCCGACCTGGACGGCGCCGTGGCATGGGCCACGGCCAACGGGGGGGATGCCACCCGGGTGGGGGTGACCGGCTTTTGCTGGGGCGGCCGCATCACCTGGCTGTATGCCGCACACGGCCCCGTCAAGGCTGGCGTGGCCTGGTACGGGCGGCTGCTGGGGCAGGCGAGCGAGCTCACCCCCAAGCATCCCGTGGATCTGGCGCCCATCCTCAAGGCGCCGGTGTTGGGCCTGTACGGCGAAAAAGACACCGGCATCCCTCTTGACACGGTTGATAAGATGAAAGCGGCCTTGTCCAGTGGCTCGCCACAGGCCAAGGCGTCGGATTTTGTGGTGTACCCCGATGCACCGCACGCCTTCCATGCCGACTACCGTGCCAGCTACCGCAAGGAAGCGGCCGAAGACGGCTGGAAGCGTGCGCTGGCCTGGTTCAAGACACACGGCGTGGTTTGATGCACAGACCCCCGCGCCAGCCAGGTCACCCACAGCCGCCCCAGACCCGGGGCGGCTTTTTTAATCTTGCATCGGGCGTGCAGGGTTTGAATAAAAATAAGCTCCAAGGCTTATAGATAAAGCGCAACAAGCTATGACTTTGGTAGCAATCATTCTGGCCACCCTGGCCTCCGGTATTGGCAGTGTGTGGCTGGCCGCCTTGCTCATGCGGTTGGGCCTGGGGGGCGGGGGCGACAGTGTGGGCCCACAGCACCTGTTGAGCCTTGCGGCGGGTGCCTTGCTGGCCACGGCCTTCATGCACCTGCTGCCCGAGGCGTTCGAGAGCCAGGCGGGCGCCCATGACCTGTTTGCCACCCTGCTGGTGGGCGTGGTGTTTTTCTTTTTGCTGGACAAGGCCGAGCTGTGGCACCACGGGCACGAGCACAGCCACGCAGAGCCTGCCGCGCACAGTCATGCCCATCACGACCACGGCCACGCCCCTGGCCACGGCCATGGGCACCAGCATCACCACGGCCCGCGCGCGGGCGGCTGGGCGGTGCTGACAGGCGACAGCGTGCATTGCTTTGGCGACGGCATCCTGATTGCCTCGGCCTTCATGGCCGACATCCGCCTGGGCGTGATCGCTGCCGTGTCGGTGCTGGCGCACGAGGTGCCGCACCACATGGGCGACCTGGTGGTGCTGCGCCAGACCAGCCCCAACCGCCGCATGGCGTTGGTGAAGGTGTCGCTCGCAGGCGCCGTGACGGCGCTGGGCGGGGTGGTGGGCTACTTCTTGGTGGGGCAGTTGCAAGACTTCCTGCCGTACTTCCTGGCCGTGGCGTCGAGCAGCTTTGTGTATGTGGCGCTGGCCGATTTGATCCCCCAGTTGCAAAAGCGCCTCACGGCCAAGGAGACCATCGCGCAGATTGCCTGGCTGATTGCGGGCATGGTCGTGGTCACTATGGTGAGCGGGGCGGCGCATAGCCACTGAGGCTGTCGAACGGGTTGGGCAGGCACCCAGCTCAAGCGTTGCGCAGAGCCTGGGTGAGGAACTCCAGGCAGTTTTGCACCAGGGGGGGCCTTGCGTCCTGGGCGGCATGCACCATGAGCGCTACCTTGCGCGAGATCACCGGGGCCTGCAGCGGGCACACCTTCACGGTGCCTTCGTGCAGGCTGTGGGTGTACAGCCGCGAGATCACGCCCACCGCCAGCCCGCAACGCACCAGGCTGTAGAGCGATTCGCTGTACAGCAGCTGGTCGGCACGCGCCAGATCGGCACCATGCTGGCGCAGGGTGGCCATGGCCAGCTCATAGGTGCTGCCGCGTGCAAACAAGGCCAGCCGTTCGCCCGCCAGGTCTTGCCACGTTAGGCGTGCACGGGGTGCCAGCCGGTGGCCCACGGGCAGCACCGCAACCAGGTCGTCTTGCGCCACGGCGATGGCTTCGATCTGCGGCGGCAAGTCCAGGGCCACACCTAGCGCTAGGTCCACTTCACCGCGCTGCAGCGCGGCCAGCAGGTCGTCGTTGAGTGGGTCGTACAGGCGCAGGTCCACATCGGGGTGCTGCGCCAGCCATTGCTGCAAGGGCGCGGCCAGCAGGTGCATGGCCGAGGGCAGGGCGGCCACGCGCAGGACGCGCTTGTCGTCGTGGAGCGTGCGAAACAGCCCATCGACCCCTTGCTCATAGCCATTGACCAGCCGCTCGACCTGCGGCAGCAGCAGGGCACCCTGCGCGGTAAGGCGCACATGGTGCGTGCTGCGCTCCAGCACTGGGGCGCCCAGCACGGCCTCCAGCTCGCGGATGGAGGCCGACAGCGCGGGCTGCGTGAGCGACAGGGCCTCGGCCGCTTGCCGAAAGCTCATGGCCCGGGCCACGGCCTGAAAGCTGCGCAACTGGCGCAGCGTAGGCGCACGGTGCGCGGGAGCGGGTTCAGCAGCGAGGGGCTTGGTAGGGGGCTTGCTCATAAATTGCATTTATTGCGCCATCAAATTAAATCACTTCCGTTATCACCCTGCGCTGCATAGCATGCGGCCATGCCCACCTTTGTCGCGCCCGCAGACCCGCTGTACACCTTTCTCCACGCCCTGCCCAAGGTGGAGCTGCACTGCCATTTGCTGGGCACCGTGCGGCGTGACACGTTCACCCACCTGGTGCGCCGGGCGGGCGCGGCCATCAGCGATGCCGAGATCGAGGCCTTCTACACCCGGGGCGAAAAGCCCGTGGGCGTGCTGCGGGTGCTGCGTGCGCTGGACGCCGAACTCATCCGCAACCCCGACGACCTGCATCGCCTGACCTACGAATACCTGCAGGATGCCGCAGCGCACCAGGTGCGCTATGCCGAGTTCTTCTGGAACCCCACGGGCACCGCCCAGCAGTCGGGCCTGGCCTACCCGCAGGCGCTGGGCGGCATCGTGCGCGCCATTGCCGATGCCGAGGCCGATTTCGGCATCACCGGCCGTTTGATTGCAGCGATTGACCGCGAGGCCCCGCCCGCAGCTGCCACCGAGATGGTCGAATGGGTGCTGGCCCACCGGCGCGACGAGGTGATTGGCATTGGCATTGATTACCGCGAGGTAGACCACCCGCCCGAGTGGTTTGCCCCGGCCTATGCGCTGGCGCGCCGTGGGGGGCTCAAGACCACGGCCCATGCGGGCGAGTTCGGCATGCCCTGGAACAACGTGCGCACGGCCATCGATGTGCTGCAGGTGGACCGCATCGACCACGGCTACACTGTGCTCGACAACCCGGCGCTGGTGCGCGAATGCGCCGACCGGGGCATTGTCTTCACCGTGGTGCCCACCAATTCGTACTACCTGCGCACCCTGGCCCCCGAGCGCTGGGCGCTGGACCACCCCATCCGCCACATGCCTGCGGCGGGCCTGCGCATTCACCCCAACACCGATGACCCGACGCTGCACCATGTAAACCCCACACAGGCCTGGGCCATGATGGTGCGTGACTTTGGCTTTGGCGCGGCCGACCTGCGCAGTTTTCTCGTCAATGGGCTGGATGCCGCCTGGATCGACGATGGCACGCGCCGTGCGTGGCTTGCGCAGTGGCTGGCCGCGTTTGACCAGCAACTGGCGCAGACCTCTGCTTTTTCTGCCGCACCGCTCTGAAGGAGTTTCTTGATGTCTTCCCGTTTATCGCGCCTATCGGCACTGTCTTCGTCGCAATCTGCCGTGTCTTCGCGCACCCGGCGCCTGGCGGTGCACCTCGCCGCAGCCTTGCTGGCGGGCGGCTGCGGTGTGGCCGTGCAGGCGCAGCCCGCCTGGCCTGCCGCCAAGCCCATCACGCTCATCGTGCCGTTCAGCGCTGGGGGCAGTGTGGATGTGACGGCGCGGCTGATTGCCCAAAAGCTGGGCGAGCGCCTCAAGCAAAGCGTGGTGATTGAGAACGTGGCCGGGGCTGGCGGCGTGATCGGCATGGAAAAGGCCGCAAAGGCTGCGCCGGACGGCTACACCTTCGTCCTGGGGGCCGACAGCCCCGCTGCCATTGCGCGGCTGGTGAACCCGGTGGCGGTGCGCTACGACACCCTCAAGGACCTGGCCCCGGTGGGCTTGGTCACCACGGCCCCCATGGTGATCGTGGCGCGCCCCGGCCTGCCTGCCAACAACCTGGCCGACGTGATTCGCCTGGCGCGCGAAAAGCCGGGGCAGCTGAGCTACGCCACCTCGGGGGTGGGCACGGTGCTGCACCTGGCCATGGAGCGCGTCAAGGACCAGAGCAAGACCTTCATGGTGCATGTGCCCTACCGGGGCGGCGCCCAGATCGTGACCGATGTGATCGGCAACCAGGTGGACCTGGCCGTGCTCATTAGCGTGACAGCGGCGCCGCACATCCACAACAAAAAGCTCAAGGCCATTGCGCTGACGGACGACCAGCGTCTGCCCTCGTTGCCCGATGTGCCGACCGTGGCCGAGACCGCAGGCTTCAAAGGGTTTGACATGGTCTCGTGGACGGGCCTGTTTGCCCCCGCGCAGACGCCCCCCGCCGTGGTCGAGCGCCTGAACCGCGAGCTGGGCGAAGTGCTGCGCATGGACGAGGTGCGCGCCAAGCTGGCCGACGGCGGCGCCGTGGCGGGTAAGGGCAGTGCGGCGGAGTTTGCGCGGTTTGTGCAGACCGAAAGCGCCCGGTATGCCGCAATCGTGAAGGCCGCGAACATCAAGGAATGACCCGCCGACGGGGTGGTGCCTGCCGTGCAGCGCCATGCCCACCTAGCTCTTGACGCAAGTCAATGGGTTGGCGGGTGCGAGGGCCCTGGGGCGATTTGCGTCAGACAAAAGATGGGGGTCTGTGCCATGCTGATGGCATGAACTCTGCCGCATCTGCCCCGTCCCATTCCGCTGTGGTGCGTCTGGGCCTGCTCGCCCAGCCCACGCGTTTCCTGTTCTTCACCGGCAAGGGCGGGGTGGGCAAGACCTCGCTGTCCACCGCGGCGGCCATTGCCCTGGCGGATGCTGGCCGACAGGTGCTGCTGGTCAGCACCGATGCGGCCTCCAATCTGGATGAAATGCTGGGTGTGCCGCTGTCCAACCAGCCCGTGGCCGTGCCCGGCGTGCCGGGGCTGCACATGCTCAACATCGACCCCGATACTGCGGCCGAAGCCTACCGCCAGCGCGTGCTGGCGCAGTTGGAGGCCACCGCCACCAGCGATGAACGCGCCACGGTGCGTGAGCAACTCTCGGGTGCCTGCACCACCGAGATCGCTGCGTTCGATGAATTTGCGGCATTGCTGGCCAGCGAGGGCGATGCGGCGGGCCACCGGTTCGACCATGTGGTGTTCGACACTGCGCCCACCGGCCACACGCTGCGCCTGCTGAGCCTGCCCAAGGCCTGGACCGGATTCCTGGCGGGCAACGACCGGGGGGCGTCGTGCCTGGGGCCGCACTCGGGGCTCAAGATGCAGGAGGCCCGCTTCAACGCCGCCCTGGCCGCGCTGAGCGACCCGGCCCTGACCACCGTGGTGTTGGTCACCCGCCCCGACCCCCGCCCCATGCAAGAGGCCGCGCGCACCGCTGTGGAGCTGCGCGCCTTGGGCCTGGCCAACCAGCGCCTGGCCGTCAACGGCGTGTTCCATGCCAACCCGCCGGGGCAGGACGCCGTGGCCGATGCCATCGAGGCCCTGGGCCGCCAGGCCATGGACCAGATGCCCGATGCCCTGGCGCAGTTGCCGCGCGACGAGGTGCCGCTGCGTGCCTTTGACACGGTGGGGCTGCCTGCGCTGCGGGCGTTGCTGGGGGGCGGAGATGTGTCATTGGGCGCGCCTGCCGCCACGGCGGGCGTGTCGTTGCAGGCAGAACCTCTCTCGTCCCTGGCCGACGCGCTGGCCGCCAAGGGCCACGGCCTCATCATGGTGATGGGCAAGGGCGGCGTGGGCAAGACCACCATCGCCGCTGCGCTGGCCGTGGGCCTGGTGCAGCGCGGGCACAGTGTGCACCTCACCACCACCGACCCGGCGGCCCATGTGCAAAGCCAGCTCGACGGCAGCCTGCCGGGGCTGAAAGTGGGGCGCATCGACCCACATGCCGAAACCCAGGCCTACATCGACAAGATCATGGCCACGCGCGGCAAGGCGCTGGACGACGCGGGCCGCGCCCTGCTGCTGGAAGACTTGCAATCGCCCTGCACCGAAGAAGTGGCCGTGTTTCACGCCTTCAGCCGCGTGGTGAACGAGGCTCGCAGCGCTTTTGTGGTGCTGGACACCGCGCCCACCGGCCACAGCCTGCTGCTGATGGACGCCACCGGCGCCTACCACCGGCAGATGACGCAGCAGTACGAAGGCAGCGCCAACTCCAAACACATCATCACCCCTCTGATGCGCCTGCAGGACGCGGATATGACCCACGTGGTCATCGTCACCCTGCCCGAGGTCACGCCCGTGAGCCAAGCCGCCGCGCTGCAGGACGACCTGCGCCGCGCCCGCATCGAGCCCTGGGCCTGGGTCATCAACAAAAGCGTGGCGGCTACGGGCACCAGCGACCCTTTGTTGCAGGCCCGCCTGGTGGGCGAGCAACAGCAGGCCGCACGCATTGCCAACGGCCTGGCGCAGCGCACCTACGTGCTGCCTTGGCTGGCCACGCCGCCGGTGGGGGTGGAGGCGCTGGGGCAGTTGGCGGCAGCGCCCCGGCCATGATCAGCCAAATGCTATTAAAATTATAGCTATTGGCGCTTTAAGAATAAGCGCTAGAGGCCAAAATGACCAGAAATCAGCGCGCCAACTCCTCTCGCACGGCGGTGACTTGTCGGCGTGACACCGCCAGCAGTTCGGTCGATCCCTGCAGCCGCACCGCCCAGCCTTCGCCTTCCTCGGGGTCGTAGTGTTTCTCCAGCGCGCGCACTGCGCGGCGGGCCACAAGGGCGTTGCGGTGGATGCGCAAGAAGCGCGGCGCAAACTTGGTTTCCAGCTCGCTCAGCGAGCCGTCCATGATGTAGCTGCGGGTGGTGGTGCGTACGGTCACGTACTTTTGCTCGGCCTTGAAGTACAGCACCTCGGCCAGGGGCAGGCGTTCGGTGCGGCCCCGGTCTTGGATGAGCAGGGTTTCGCCTTCGGGCAGGCCGGGCGTGGCGCTGGGCCCTGCGGTGCGGCTGGTGCGCTGTACCTTGGCCAGGGCCTGCTGCAGCCGCTCGCGGCGCACGGGTTTGGTCAGGTAGTCCACGGCATCCAACTCAAACGCGCTCACCGCGTGGTCTGCGTGGGCCGTCACAAACACCACGGCCGGGGGCTGGGGCAGGGCCTGCAGCGCATGGGCCAGCGCCAGGCCGTCCTGGCCGGGCATGTGGATGTCCAGCAGCACCAGGTCGTACGCGCGCCCCCCCGTGGGGCCCAGCAGCGCCATGGTCTCGGCGGCGTTGGAGGCCTCGGCCACCGTGCAGCGCTGGATGTCCGAGCAGTCGGACAGCAGGGTGCGCAAGCGGCTGCGCGCCAGGGCTTCGTCGTCAACGATCAGGATGTTCATGGGGTTTGGAGGGGGTAGGTTCGGTTGGCGCGACCACGCCACGGCGGGAACTGCCGCGTGGGTTGCCACGCCCGCGCGGGGCCGTGCGCTGGCGGGAGGTGGGCGTGGGGTCGGCAGCGGGCAGGGTGATGCGCACCTGGTACAGCCCATCCTGCACGCCGGCGGTGAACTCGCCCTGCACGTCGTGTAGCAAGGCCAGCCGCGCGCGCACGTTGGCCAGTGCGATGCCATGGCCCCGGGTGCTGGGCTCGTCGTGCCTGCCGGGTTTGCCCTCTTTGGGGGGCAGAGTGTTGGTGATGCGCACGACCACGCGGTTGCCGCGCAGCTCGGTCAGCACGCGCAGCTTGCCGCCTCGGGCGCTGGGCTCCACGCCATGTTTGACGGCGTTTTCCACCAGCGGCTGCAGCAGCAGCGGGGGCAGGCGGGCGCTGTCGGTGCGCGGGTCCAGGTTCCACTGCACTTGCAGGCGGTTGCCAAAGCGCACTTGCTCAATGCCCAGGTAGCGGCGCGCCAGCGTGATCTCTTCGGCCAGAGTGGTGGACTCGCCTTGCTCGATGAGCGCGACCCGGAACAGGTCCGAGAGGTCTTCGAGCAGCGACTCGGCCTTGGCTGGTTCTTCGCGCACCAGCGCAATGGCGCTGTTGAGCGTGTTGAACAAAAAGTGCGGGCGGATGCGCGACTGCAGCTCCGTCAGGCGCGCGGTGGTGGCGGCCGGGGTGCGGCCCCGGGCGCGCAGCACCAGCGCGGCCACCAGCATGGCTGCCAGCAACGCGCCCGTGGCGGCGCTGGCCAGCCAGGGCGGCGATGCAGACAGGCCTACCAGCGCCAGCATGGCGCAGGCATAGGTACCGGCCACCGCACCCAGCAGCACCCCGGCGGCATACTGCTGCGCGGTGGGCAGGCGCTGCAGCACCGTCTTGAGGCTGCAGGCCGTGATCAGCCACACCAACGTGGCGGGCAGCGCACCGCCGGTCAGCAGCGCCAGGCTGGCCAGCCATTCGACGGGGCTGCTGGCGCCATACATGGCGCCCACGCCCACCACCACCTCCACAAACAGCACGGCCCGCAGCACCACACCGACCTGGCAGGCATCGAACACCAGGGCCCGCCCGCGTGGCGGTTGCCCGCCCGGCCCGGCGCCAGCGGCGGCCCGCACGCTGCGCGCAGGCCTGTCTGGCAGGGCGGAATCCGGCGGCGGGGGCTGGGTCGATAAAATTTGGGTGTTTTGCATTGCGGCATCCGGGCAGTCCGGGTGTCTGAACCACCGGATTATTGCCCTCCTTATGTCCAAAGCCCAAGCCACCAGCGCTGACTCTGCGCCGTCCCACAACCAGCTCGACACCAAGGCCCAGGCCTGGTCGGCGCTGTTTTCCGAGCCCATGAGCGACCTGGTCAAGCGCTACACCTCCAGCGTGTTCTTCGACAAGCGCTTGTGGCAGGCCGACATTGCGGGCAGCCTGGCGCACGCCGAAATGCTGGCCGCGCAGGGCATCATCAGCGCCGAAGACCACGCCTCCATCCAGCGCGGCATGGCGCAGATCACGCAGGAAATCGAATCCGGCGCTTTCGAGTGGAAGCTGGACCTGGAAGACGTGCACCTGAACATTGAAGCCCGCCTGACCCAACTGGTGGGCGACGCTGGCAAGCGCCTGCACACCGGCCGCAGCCGCAACGACCAGGTGGCCACCGACGTGCGCCTGTGGCTGCGCGGCGAGATCGACCTGATTGGCGACCTGCTCAAAGAACTGCAGGTGTCCCTGGTCAATGTGGCCGAGCAGAACGTCGAGGTGATCCTGCCCGGCTTCACCCACCTGCAGGTGGCCCAGCCCGTAAGCTTTGGCCACCACATGCTGGCCTACGTGGAGATGTTCAAGCGCGACGCCGAGCGCATGGCCGACGTGCGCCGCCGCACCAATGTGCTGCCCTTGGGCAGTGCGGCGCTGGCTGGCACCACCTACCCGCTGGACCGCGAGCGCGTGGCCAAAACCTTGGGCATGGTGGATGCGAACGGAACCCCCGTGGTCTGCCAGAACAGCCTGGACGCCGTGAGCGACCGCGACTTCGCCATCGAGTTCACCGCCGCCGCCAGTCTGTGCATGGTGCACGTGAGCCGCCTGTCTGAAGAACTCATCATCTGGATGAGCCAGAACTTCGGCTTCATCAAGATCGCCGACCGCTTCACCACCGGCTCGTCCATCATGCCGCAGAAGAAGAACCCCGACGTGCCTGAACTGGCGCGCGGCAAGACCGGTCGCGTGGTCGGCCACCTCATGGGCCTGATCACCCTGATGAAGGGCCAGCCCCTGGCCTACAACAAGGACAACCAGGAAGACAAGGAGCCGCTGTTCGACACCGTGGACACGCTCAAGGACACGCTGCGCATCTTTGCCGAGATGGTGGGTGGCCAGCTGAACCCCGCCACGGGCCAAAAGGAAGGCGGCATCACCGTCAACCCGCAGGCCATGGAGCAGGCCGCGCTCAAGGGCTACGCCACTGCCACCGACCTGGCCGACTACCTGGTCAAGAAGGGTCTGCCCTTCCGCGACGCGCACGAAACCGTGGCGCATGCGGTAAAGGCGGCCGCCACGCACGCATGTGACCTGTCGGAGCTGCCTTTGACGGTGCTGCAGAGTTTTCACCCGCAGATCGAAAAGGATGTGTACGAGTGCCTGAGCCTGCGTGGATCGCTCAATGCGCGCAATACGCTGGGCGGCACGGCTCCTGCGCAGGTGCATGCCCAGCTGGCGCGCCACCGCACCCGCCTGGCCTGAAGGTTGACGACAACCCCCCTGTGGCGCTGCGCGCCTTCACCCCTTCTCTCGCATTGCTGCGCAATGCGGGAAGGGGGACGCCGCCAGCGTGGCGGGGCGGCCCTTACGCGGCGGCCGCTGGCAGGGATCGTGCTAGTTTCAATGGCGTGTCGCCTATCAACGGATCTCAAAAACTGGAGCTTTTCATGACAACTTCTCGCCGCAGTCTGCTGTCTCGCCTTGTGCGCACTGGTGCCTTTGTGGGGGCGGCCTTGGCCGTGGGCCTGGCCTCGGCCCAGTCGCCCAAGCCCATCCGCCTGCTGGTGGGTTTTCCGCCCGGTGGTGGCACCGACGCTATCGCGCGCACGCTGTCCGAGAAGCTCAAGGATGAGCTGGGCCAGCCCGTCGTGGTCGAAAACCGCCCCGGCGCGGGCGGCCAGATCGCCGCGCAGGCGCTCAAGGCCTCGGTGCCCGATGGCACCACGCTGTTCCTCACGCACGACCACACCATCTCCATCCTGCCCCAGGTGGTGAAGAACCCCGGCTACGAACCCGCGCGCGACTTTGTGGCCGTGGGCGGTTTTGCCACCTTTGTGAATGCGTTTGCCGTCTCGGGCGGCACCCCCGCGAAGTCGTTCACCGAGTACGTGGGCTGGGTCAAGGCCTCTGGCGGTGGCAAAGGGGCGGTGGGCATTCCTGCCCCGGCGTCTACGCCGGAGTTCCTGGTCAAGCTGCTGGGCCAGAAGTACCAGCTGGATCTGGTTTCTGCACCCTACCGGGGCAGCGCGCCCATGATGGCTGACATGCTGGGCAACCAGATCAGTGCGGGGGTGGCTTCGGTGCAGGACTTCATGGAGAACCACAAGGCCGGCAAAGTGCGCGTGGTGGGCGTGCTGGGCACCAAGCGCCAGGCCGCCATGCCGGACGTGCCCACGTTCGACGAGATGGGTCTGAAGGGCTTTGAAGACCTTCCGTACTACGGCATCTACGCGCCCACCGGCACGCCGCAGAAGTTCATCACCGACTTCTCGAACGCGCTGGCCAAAGTGGTGGCCCAGCCCGATGTGCGCGAGCACCTCACCGCCATGGGCTTGACCGTGGGCTACATGTCGCCCCAGCAACTGGCCACGCGCGAGAAATCCTACACCGAGGCCTGGACGCGCATCATCAAGACCAGCGGGTTCGTGGCGCAGTAGTCAGTAGGGGGCGTCAGCGGCCTGCTGCCCCTGCCGGGGTGTGCCGTGGGGCGTTTGCCACAAGGGCCGCCCCACCGGCGAGGGCGTATGGGCTGAGGCTGACCCCACCAGCACACCGGGCGCTGGCTGCAGCGCGCAGACCATGGCACCATCCGGCACCTACCCCGGACCTCATTCATGCCCACCAGCCGCCTCCCTTCCAACTGGATCCATCACAGGTACCTGCCCCTGGCGGTTGGTGTTTGCAGCGGCGCACTGGCCGCATTGCTGGCCTGGGCGGTCATCGATATCTCGCACACCAAGGCGCGTGCCGAGATTGCAGCGCAAGCGCAAAGCCACCTGCTGCAGATTCGCGATCGCCTGGATCGGCAACTGCAAAGCACGCTGTCAGTGCCTGAAACGGTGTCCGCCTTCATCGCTGCGCAGGGCAGCATGTCGCCCGACATCTTTGCCACCGTGGTGGGCCGCCTGCTGGAGCACCAGCGCAACATCCGCAACCTGGCTTTGGCGCCCGACAACGTCATCAGCGATGTGTACCCGCGTGTGGGCAATGAGCGCGCGATTGGCCTGCGGTACCTGGACAACCCTCAGCAGCGTGGCGCGGTGGAGCGGGCCATTCAGACCCGCCGCACCGTCGTTGCGGGCCCCATCACGCTGGTGCAAGGGGGGCTGGGCATCATCAGCCGCACCCCGGTTTTTCTGGCCCACCCGCCAGGGCGTGCGCCCGTGGGCGGGCCGCGCTACTGGGGCATTGTGTCGTTGACCGTCAATGCCGACAGCCTGTTTGCCGATGTGGGACTGAACTCCGACCAGATGGGTTTTCAGGTGGCGGCACGCGGCCTGGATGCCATGGGGGCGCAGGGGGCGGTTTTCATCGGCCGGCCCCAGTTGTTCGACGAGGCCCCGGCCACGCTCGATGTGCCTTTGCCCGGTGGCGGCAGCTGGATTTTGGGCGCGGTGCCCACGGGCGGATGGGCGGCGGCAGGCCGTGCGCCCGCGCTGGTGGTGATGCTGGCCTACGCATTTGCGCTGCTATTGGGTCTGTTGAGTGCACGGTTGGTGCGTGCCCATCAACAGGTGCTGGCTCTGGCCAGCCACGACCGCCTGACGGGTCTGCCCAACCGGCGCCTGTTTGAAGACCGCTTGTCGCAGGCTGTTCTGACGGCCTACCGTGACCACCGCGCTGGCGCGCTGCTGCTGGTGGATCTGGATGGCTTCAAGGCCGTCAATGACAGCCTGGGGCACGGCAGTGGCGACCAGGTGCTGGTGCGTGTGGCCCAGCGCCTCGCTGGGCTGGCGCGCGCCAATGACACCGCCGCCCGGCTGGGCGGCGACGAGTTTGCGCTGGTGCTGAACGCCGTGGCATCCCCCGAAGCCGCCATGGAACTGGCCCACAAGGTGCTGGCGGCGCTGGTGGCGCCCATCGGCCTCGACAGTGGCCAGCACGTGCTGACCGGCGCGAGCATTGGGGTCGCCTTGTTCCAGGGGCCCGCCGTGGAGTCCATGCCAGCGCTCATAGACCGTGCCGACCGCGCTCTGTACACGAGCAAGCGCAGCGGCAAAGGGCTGGCCACGTTGGCCGAGGCCCCCGGAGCTGCTGAGTTGCCGCAGGGGCCTGCACAGCCCCTGCAGCCCCAGCAGCCATCGGCGTGATGTCTCGGTGACGAAGGCGAAGCCGCTGGACGGGTTTTGCGTGAAAAATCAAGCCAAAATGGCCGATAGCGCTTGTAAATAAAGCGCTGATAGCTATTATTTTGGGAGCATCATTGGGCGGAGCGTCTGCCGTCTCGCCCGCAACTACGTCACCGCATGGCCGTACGCTGCTGCTCCGCGCGCGATGCGCGGTGCGGCCAATCTTCACGCCAGCGTGCGCACCTTGGGCTCGCGGCCCCACTGGCGGGTCTGGGCGGCGGCGATGAAGCCCTGGGCGTCAGCCGGGTCCACCACGCCGGCATCGGGCTCAATGCCACCGGCTTGCAGGATGGCCTGGGTGCCCTTGCAGGCGGCAATGGCCTTCAGGTGGCCGAACGCGTCGCGGAACCAGTCCACGGCCGCCGCCTCTTTGGCCAGCTGCGCGCCCATGGCGGGCGACAGGACGGAGGCCACGGCGTCAAACACCACCGACGGCGTGCCCGCCAGCTGGCCGTCGGCGGGCAGCAGCGTGCCGTCTTTCAGCACGGCGCCGCCCACCTTGGGGGCCACGATCTTCACGGTGGCGCCGACTTTCTCCAGCGCCTTGCGTAGGTTGGCCACCGAGGTGCCGTTGGAGCCGTCGGCCACCAGAATGCCGATGCACCGGCCCTGCAGCGTGGGCTTCATGCGGTCGATGATGCGCAGCGCGGGCGACAGGGGCAGGTCCTGCACGGGCTCGGTGGTCGCAGGGGCGGGGGGCAGCGTCTGCAGGCCCAGACCATCGGCCACGCGCTGGGCGAGGTCCGGGTCCACATGCTGCAGATGGCCCACTGCAGCTTCGCGCACATGGGGTGTGCCCACCTTGGACAGCTCGAACACCAGCGCCGACGCCATGTGGGCTTGCTCCAGCGGGCTCTGGCTGCGGTAGAACATGCGCGCCTGGCTGTAGTGGTCGGCAAAACTCTCGGCGCGCACGCGGCCCTTCACACCGTCGTCGGCCTGCGCGAAGTGGCGGAAGCCTTGCGCCTGTGATGCGCGCGGCGTGTCAGCCAGCAGGCTGCTGGGCTCGTAGTTGACGCGGCCTTTTAGCGCCTGCACCTGCATCTGCATGTGGCCGTCGCGCTGCATGTTGTGGAACGGGCACTTGGGTGCGTTGATGGGGATCTGCGTGAAGTTGGGCCCGCCCAGGCGCGACAGCTGTGTGTCCAGGTACGAGAACAAGCGGCCTTGCAGCAGCGGGTCGTTGCTGAAGTCGATGCCCGGTGGCACGTTGGCGGGGCAAAAGGCCACCTGCTCGGTCTCGGCAAAAAAGTTGTCGGGCCAGCGGTTGAGCACCATGCGGCCGATGGGCTGCAGCGGCACCAGTTCTTCGGGGATGAGCTTGGTGGGGTCGAGATGGTCGAACGGGAAACGTTCGGCGTCCTGCTCAGTGAACAGCTGCACCGACAGCTCCCATTCGGGGAAGTCGCCCGCTTCGATGGCTTCGAATAGATCGCGCCGGTGAAAGTCGTTGTCGGCCGATTGCAGCTTGACGGCCTCGTCCCACACGGTGGACTGGATGCCCAGCTTAGGCCGCCAGTGGAACTTCACAAACGTGCTTTCGCCCGCCGCGTTCAGCAGGCGAAAGCTGTGCACGCCAAACCCTTCCATCATGCGCAGGCTGCGGGGGATGGTGCGGTCGCTCATGGCCCACATCACCATGTGCAGGGTTTCGGGCATCAGTGAGACAAAGTCCCAGAAGGTGTCGTGCGCGCTGGCCGCCTGCGGAAAGCCCCGGTCGGGCTCCATCTTCACGGCGTGCACCAGGTCCGGGAACTTCATCGCGTCCTGGATGAAGAACACCGGGATGTTGTTGCCCACCAGGTCCCAGTTGCCCTCGGGCGTGTAGAACTTGACGGCAAAGCCGCGCACGTCACGTGGCGTGTCCACCGAGCCCGCCCCACCGGCCACGGTGGAAAAGCGCGTGAACACCGGGGTGTGCCCGCCGATATCGGTCAGCACCTTGGCGGTGGTGTACTTCTTGAGCGAGTGCGTGAGTTCAAAGAAGCCATGGGCTGCCGTGCCCCGTGCATGCACGATGCGCTCGGGAATGCGTTCATGGTCAAAGTGCGTGATCTTCTCGCGCAGGATGAAGTCTTCGAGCAGCGTGGGGCCGCGCGGCGCAGTGCGCAGCGAGTTCTGGTTGTCGGCGACCGGGATGCCCTGCTGGGTGGTCAGCACGGGGTGTTTGCCGCCAGCCTGCTGCTGCAGCTCGCCCGCGTTGCCGCGAAAACTGTTGGACTGGGTGGATGAGGGCAGGGCAGGCGGCGATTTGTGGGCCGCGCTGCGCGAGGTAGGGGGTCGTGCCATGGGCGCTCCTGGGGGTGCGTGGGGTCAAGCGAAGCCACCATCTTTGGACGCCGAGCGTTCGTAGCGGGTAGGACATGGCCCCATTGGCGCGTCGTCGGGCGCGGGTGATGATGGCTTGCCCGGCCGATACGTAAGTGCTTGCAACACGCACCCGGGCGACATGGCACTTTGTTACGCTTGCCGGTTCCTTCGGAGGGGATCGCGTGAACGCAAAAAAATGGATGTTGGCCGCCAGCCTGTGTCTGGTGGCCTGGGGGGCCCAGGCCCTGCAGATCACCAGCTTCTCGCCCCAGGGCGAGGTGGCGCGCGTGCGCCAGGTGGTGGCCAAGTTCGATACCGCTGCGGTCAATTTTGGCGACCCCAAGGCGCCCGCGCCTATCAGCCTGAGCTGCAGCGATGCCAGCGTGACCAAGGGCACGGGCCGCTGGACTGGCGAGCGCGAGTGGGTGTTTGACTTCGAGCGCGACCTGCCGCCGGGCGTGCGTTGCACAGCCAGCGTCAAACCGGGCTTCAAATCGGCCGCTGGCGCAGAACTGACGGGCGCTAAAAGCTATCAGTTCAATAGCGGCGGACCGTTTGTGCAGAACCTCCGCCCCAACACCTACGAGCAGATCGACGAAGAGCAGTTCTTTGTGCTGTTTCTCAATGGCGCTGCCACCACGGCCAGCGTGCAGGCCAACGTGTGGTGTACGGCCGAAGGCGTGGGCGAGCGCATTCCCGTGCGTTTGATCGAGGGTGTCCAGCGCGCCGAAATCCTCAAGGGCCTGGGTTTGGAGAAAGACGCGGCACGCGATCCTCTGTCTTTTGCCACGCTGGCCTGCAACCGCCGGTTCACCTCGGGTTCGCGCATGCAGATCGTGTTCGGCAAAGGCGTGGCCACCCCCAGCGGGGTTGCCAACACGGTGGAAAAACGCTTCGACTTCAAGGTGCGCGAGCCGTTCTCGGCCGAGTTCAGCTGCGAGCGCGAAAACGCCCAGGCGGCCTGCCTGCCGATTCGCCCCATGATGTTGTCCTTCAATGCGCCCGTGCCGCGCAAGCTGGCGGCTGCCATCCGCCTCAAATCCGGCAAGGAAACCCTCAAGCCCCAGATCGATGGCGGTGCAGAGGGCGCACAGGCTGACGCCCTGGTCAACAGCCTGCAGTTCAGCGCCCCGTTGGCCGAGAACACGGCCTTCACCATCGAGCTGCCCAAGGACTTCAAGGACGCCTCGGGCCGCCCATTGCGCAATGCAGACAACTTCCCGCTCAAGGTGTCTACCGGCGGCATGCCGCCGCTGGCCAAGTTTGCGGCGGCGCCGTTTGGCATCGTCGAGCGTTTTGCCGAAGGCCCTGCGTCTGACAACCCGCCTGCGCTGCTGCCCGTGACGCTGCGTAACGTGGAGGCTGCCCTGCGTGTGCAGGGCCTGCAAGCGGGTGTTGCGACAGCCACCGCACCAGCGGGCAAGGTGAGCACCCTCAAGCCCCGCACCGACGCGGACATCATTGCTTGGTTCCGCAAGGTGCAGCGCTATGACAGCTATGTGGTGGATCGCAAGCAGGCGCGCCAGGACGTGACCGGCCCCCTGCCCAAGGTGCTCGACAACGACAAGGACTACGTGCAGTCGCGCATGCTGTCGCTGCTGGCGGGCAAGGGTGGCGTCAAGACGCTGGACCTGCCCAAGCCATCGAGCAACGACCCGCGCCCGTTCGAGGTGGTGGGCATTCCCCTCACACCCGGCTTCCATGTGGTGGAGATTGCGTCGCAAAAGCTCGGCGCGTCGCTGCTGGACGACCGCCATGGCGAAGACCGCACGATGTACGTGCGCACCTCGGCGCTGGTGACCAACCTGGGTGTGCATTTCAAGCTGGGCCGCGAAAACGCGATGGCCTGGGTGACCACGCTGGACAAAGGGCAGCCCGTGCAGGGCGCCACGGTGCGTGTGTCGGACTGCCGAGGCAATGAACTGGCGCAGGCCGTGACCGACGCACAGGGTATTGCCCGTGTGGAGGGCCTCTCGTCCGAGCCGCCCGGCTGCAATTCCAACTCTGAGGAGGATGGCGGTCAGTCCTACTTTGTGAGCGCACGCCACAAGGGCGTGGATGGCGTGGAGGACATGGCCTTCACCTGGAGCGACTGGCAGCGCGGCATCGAGCCCTGGCGCTTCAACGTGCCCACCAGCCGGACTCCATCGCCGGACGAGCGCGCCCACACCATTTTTGACCGCACGCTGTTTCGCGCTGGCGAAACCGTGTCGATGAAGCACCTGCTGCGCGCCGAAACGCGCCAGGGCTTTGCCCTGTCGAAGTCGCGCCCCGACACCCTCGTCATCACCCACCTGGGCAGCGGCCAGCAGTTCACCCAGCCACTGGCGTGGCGCGGCACGGCCACGGGGGGGCTCAGCGCGCAAAGTACCTTTGCCATCCCGCCCGCCGCCAAGCTGGGCGTGTACCAGGTCGAGCTGGGGGGCAATGGCACGGTGAATGGCAGCCTGGCGTCGGGCTCGTTCCGCGTGGAGGAGTTCCGCCTGCCGGTGCTGGAGGGGCGCATTGCCCCGGTCGAGAAAAAGGCGCTGGTGCGCGTACGTTCGGTGCCCACCGACGTGCAGATCAACTACGTGGCCGGTGGCGGTGCGGCCAACCTGCCGGTGCGTGTGTCGGCCCTGGTGCGCGGCAAGTCCCTGGAGTTCAGCGACTACGACACCTTCCGCTTCAGCCCGCCCCGCAAGCGCGAGCAGAGCAACGCCAACAGCGACGACGAAGAAGCCACCGCCAGCCAGGACGCGCGCGTGATCGCTGACAAGCTGCCGCTCACCCTCGACAAGAATGGTGCGGGCAAGGTCACCATCGACAACGTGCCCCAGGCCCGCCAGCCACAGGAGCTGCTGCTGGAGGCCACCTACGCCGACCCCAATGGCGAGGTGCAGACCATCCGCAGCACGCAGGCGCTGTGGCCCGCCGGTGTGGTGGCGGGCATCAAGACCGAAGGCTGGGTGTCTGCCCGCCAGAAGATCCGCTTCCAGGCGCTGGCGCTGCAACACAACGGCAAGCCCGCGGCCGACACCTCGCTGCAGGTGCAGGCCATGGCCCGCATCACCACCACCACGCGCAAGCGCATGGTGGGCGGCTTCTACAGCTACGACAACCAGACCGACACCAAGGACCTGGGCACGCTGTGTAGCGGCAAGAGTGACGCGCGCGGCCTGTTGCTGTGCGAATCCAAGCTCGACGAGGCGGGCGAGGTGGAGCTGGTGGTCACTGCCACCGACAAGGACGGCAACACCAGCGTGGCCGCGTCGTCGGTGTGGGTCACGCGCCAGGGCGAGCTGTGGTTTGGTGGCGAAGACCACGACCGTATCGATCTGCTGGCCGAGAAGAAGAGCTACCAGCCCGGCGAGACCGCCAAGTTCCAGGTGCGCATGCCGTTCCGCTTTGCCACGGCGCTGGTGGCGGTGGAGCGCGAAGGCATCATCGACACGCAGGTGGTGCAGCTCAACGGCCAGGACCCCACGGTGAGCCTGAAGGTGTTGCCCGATTGGGGCCCCAACGTGTACGTGAGCGTGCTGGCCCTGCGTGGCCGCTTGCGCGAGGTGCCGTGGTACAGCTTCTTCACCTGGGGCTTCAAGGCGCCGCGCGAGTGGTGGACCTCGTTCTGGTACGAAGGCAAGGAATACCAAGCGCCCACGGCGCTGGTGGATCTGTCCAAGCCCGCCTACCGCCTGGGTGTGGCCGAAATTCGTGTGGGCACGCAGGCCCACCAGATCGATGTGAAGGTGACGGCAGACAAGGAGAGCTACGCCGTGCGCGGCAAGGCGCAGGTCACCATCACCGCCACGCTGCCCGGTGGCAAGCCCGCTGCCAATGCCGAGGTGGCGCTGGCCGCTGTGGACCAGGCCCTGCTGGAGCTGATGCCCAACAACAGCTGGAACCTGCTCGAAGCCATGCTGCAGCGCCGCAGCTGGGGCGTGGAGACATCGACCGCACAGATGGAAATCATCGGCCGCCGCCACTACGGAAAAAAGGCCGTGCCCGCAGGCGGTGGTGGCGGCAAGGCGCAAACGCGCGAGCTGCTGGACACGCTGCTGCTGTGGGAGCCCGCCCTCAAGCTTGACGCCAACGGCCAGGCCAAGGTGACCGTGCCGCTCAACGATGCACTGACCACCTTCAAGATCGTGGCGGTGGCCGATGCGTCCACGGGCCTGTTCGGTACCGGCAGCACCAGCATCCGCGCCACGCAGGACCTGCAGATCATCAGCGGCCTGCCGCCGCTGGTGCGCGAGGACGACCAGTTCCGCGCGCAGATCACGCTGCGCAACACCACCAAGGCCGCCATGAAGGTGGAGGTGGCACCACGCGCCACGCTGCTGGACCTGAAGCCACAGACCATCGACATCCCGGCCGGAGAGGCGCGCGAGGTGGCTTGGGATGTGACGGCCCCCGCGCAGCTGGCGCAAACGCGCGCCGAGGCCATCCTGTGGGAGATCGAAGCCAAGGACCAGGTCAGCGGTGCCCGCGACGCCCTCAAGGCCCGCCAGCGCATCGTGCAGGCGGTGCCGCTGACGGTGCAGCAGGCCACGCTGGTGCAGGTGGACGGGAGCTACAACCTCGATGTGAACCCACCCGCTGACGCATTGCCCGGCCGGGGTGGCCTCAAGATGTCGCTGCAGCCCAAGCTGGCCGAAGGCCTGCCCGGCGTGCGCGACTGGTGGGCGCGCTACCCGTTTGCCTGCCTGGAGCAAAAGACCAGCAAGGCCGTGGGCCTGCGTGATGGCGCGCTGTGGCAGACCGTGGTGGCGCAGTTGCCCACCTACCTCGACAGCGATGGCTTGGCCAATTACTTCCCGCCACGCGATGGCGACGCCAACCGGGGCAGCGACACGCTCACGGCCTATGTGCTGGCCGCCACGCACGAAGCTGCCAGCATCAACCCCGCGTTTGCCCTGCCCGATGAAGCCCGCGCGCCCATGGAGCGTGGCCTGATCGCGTTTGTGGAAGGCCGAATCC
Source organism: Acidovorax benzenivorans (assembly GCF_028680575.1). Lineage (GTDB taxonomy): Bacteria > Pseudomonadota > Gammaproteobacteria > Burkholderiales > Burkholderiaceae_C > Acidovorax > Acidovorax benzenivorans. The sequence continues at coordinate 145,976 of NZ_JAPCKI010000003.1, forward strand.
AGCGCAGCTTCTGGAGCCCGCGCAAGGACCTGGACATGCGCAAGGTGGCGGCGCTCGAAGCGTTGTCGCGCTACGGCAAGGCGCAGGGCCGCATGGTGAGCAGCATCACCATCGCGCCCAACCAGTGGCCCACGCACACCGTGATCGACTGGGTCAACGTCTTAAAGCGCGTGGCCGATGTGCCCGAGCGCGACAAGCGCCTGGCCGAGGCGATGCAGATCCTGCGCGCGCGCCTGTCGTACCAGGGCACCAAGCTCATCTTCAGCACCGAGCAGGACGACTACTGGTGGTGGCTGATGCAAAACGGCGACGTGAACACCGCCCGCCTGATGCTGGCCGTGATGGACGACCCCACCTGGAAGGACGACATGGGCCGCCTGGCCAACGGCTTCATCAGCCGCCAGCAGGCAGGTGCCTGGCACACCACCACCGCCAACCTGTGGGGTGGTCTGGCGCTGGAAAAATTCAGCGCCAAGTTCGAGGCCACGCCGGTGTCGGGCACCACCAAGGCCAGCATGGGCGGCAACACCGCCAGTGTGGACTGGAGCAAGGTTGATCGCGTGAAGGCGTCGGACGCCACCGGCGCGCCCAACCAGATCACCTGGTTTGGTGCGCCTGCATCGCCGGGCAACCTCAAGAACAACGGCATGTTCCTGCCTTGGGCAAGTGCGGCAGGCAAGGCGGGCGGCAAGGAGCAACTGGCCGTCACGCACCAAGGCCCAGGCAAGCCCTGGCTCACGCTGCAGTCGGTGGCGGCCGTTGACCTCAAGGCGCCGTTCGCGGCGGGCTATGCGATCAAGAAGACCATCACGCCGGTGGAACAGGCCAACAAGTCGCTGCCTGCGGGCCAATACACGCGAGGCGATGTGCTGCGCGTGACGTTGGAGGTCAATGCCAGCGCCGATATGACCTGGGTGGCCATCACCGACCCCATCCCCGGCGGCGCCACCATCCTGGGCAGTGGTCTGGGCCGCGACTCCGAGATCGCCACGCAGGGCGAAAAGAAGAGCGGCGCAGGCTGGCCGGCATTCGAGGAGCGCAGCTTTGAATCCTTCCGCAGCTATTACGAGTACCTGCCCAAGGGCACGGTCAAGATGGAGTACACCGTGCGCCTGAACAACGCGGGTGACTTTGCGCTGCCGCCGAGCCGCGTCGAGGCCATGTATGCGCCCGAGGTGTTTGGCGAGTCGCCCAACGCGCGGGTGAAGGTGCAGGTGGCCAAATAAGCTGCAACACCACCATGCCCCGCCACGTCCACCGTCCACCCCAGGCCCGCACGCCATGAGCCTCAGCGTCTTTGTGGAGCTGCGGTTCTGGCTGCTGGTGGGGTTCTCGCTGGTGCTGCCGGTGGGCATCTATGCGCTGCTGCTGGTCACCCGGTCGATCTCGCGCTGGGCGGTGCTGGGGTTTGGGGTGGCGCTGGTGTTCATTGCGGGCGTGGATGTGTATCTGTTGCAGTCCATTGCCGCGCAGGCCAAGAGCACGCCGTCGCTGGCCGATGATGCGTGGTTCAGTTCCGAGCTGACGATTGCGCTGTACCTGCTGCCGGTGGTGTTCGGCGGCATCGGGGTCAACCTGATCTCGCACGTGCTGCTGCGCCACCTGACCGAGGCCGAGGGGCGGTTTGATCGTGAGCACTCCGATCGCTGAGTCGTTAGGGGCTTACGATGCTCCGATCCCTTCGTTTTCAGAAAGTCAACCCGCCATGATCCTGGGTCTCGCTGCCAACCGCCTGCACCACCTCACCGAAGATGCGGCGCTCTTTTCCTGGCTGCGCGCCTGCGAGGCTGGCATCCGGGAACTTCAGCTGGGGCTGCACGCCGTGGGCCGTACGCACGATGCCATCGTCGCTGCGGGCATGCTTCAGGGGTACCGCCCGCTGGTGCGCTACCCCTACGGGCGAGAAGGTGGGTTGATGAAAGTGGTGGCAGAGGTGGTGGGCATGGGGGAGGGGCGCACGCTCGATGGCGCGATTTACCTCACCGACCCCGTGGACCCTTCTTCCATATTCCCTGAGGCGCTGGCCCTCAAGCGGCAGTGTGTGATCCATGGCAAGCCGTTTCTCTCCACCGTTGCCAGCGCACGCGACTGGATCGAGATGGAGCGTATCCACGCCGGGCTGCCGCGCGACCCGCAGGCCGACCGGTTTTATGACCACGGCACCCAGACGTTGGCCCTGATTGCGCACGACGCGTGCAAGCAGGCCATGCTCGACTTCGCCGATCACAACTTTGATGTGCTGTCGCAGTTTCGCCACCGGGTGGCCACCGGCACCACGGGCCAGCGACTGAACGCCCTGGCGTGGAGCAAGGGCTGGCCTGAGGGGCAGCCGTGGGTGCAGCGTTTTAACAGCGGGCCGCTGGGGGGCGATGCGCAGATTGCCGACCTGGTGCTGGAGCGCCGCTGTCACCGCGCCGTTTTTTTTGAGGACCCGCATGTGGCGCGCCAGCACGAGGCCGACATCCAGCTGCTAGAGCGCGCCGTGACCACCACCACGCACGATGCGGTGTGCGTCACCGTGCCAGCCTTGGCGCAGCGTTGGTGCGACGCCGTGCGCCTGCGCGCAGCGCGCTGATGGCACTTTCATTTCTGTGCGTTTGTGTTCCTTCCCTTCGCTTTCTTCTTCACCTTGCGCATGCGCACACAGGCCGCCGCTTTGGTGCTGGCGGCCTGCGCCTCGGGCGCTTGGGCCATTCCCATGTTTGACGAGGTGCGCGCGGACTTCAAGCCCTCGGACACCCTGATCCTCTCGCGCGAAGGCGAAGTGTTGCAGCGCCTGCGCACCGATGTCACGGTGCGGCGCGGCCAGTGGGTGCCGCTGGCCGATGTGTCGCCCGCGCTGCGCCAGGCGCTGGTGCTGAGCGAGGACAAGCGTTTTTTTGAACACAGCGGCGTGGACTGGCGTGCTGCGTCGGCCGCAGCCTGGGGCAACTTGTGGAACCAGCGCACGCGCGGGGCCAGCACCATCACCATGCAGCTCGCGGGCCTGCTTGACGGGGACTGGCGCCAGGGACCGGGGGGCCGCACCGTGGTGCAAAAGTTGGGCCAGACGGTGGCGGCCCAGGTGCTGGACCGGCGCTGGCGCAAGGACCAGATCCTGGAGTCCTACCTCAACCTCGTGCCGTTTCGCAGCGAGCTGGTGGGCATTGATGCCCTGAGCCGCACCTTGTTTGGCAAGGCGCCCCATGGTCTGGACGACCGCGAGGCCGCGGTGGCCGCAGCCCTGGTGCGTGCGCCCAATGCCCGGCCTGCGCTGGTGGCGCAGCGCGCCTGCGGGGTGCTGCGCGACATGCAGCAGCGCCCCGGTGCCAAGGCGGTGCGTGTGGACTGTGATGCGCTGGACCTGTTCACCACCGCCGCGCTGCAGCGCCGCGCGTTCGACGCGAGTGAAGGCGTGGCGCCACACTTTGCGCGTTACCTGCTGCGCCAGCGCTTCAAGGATGGGGCGGTGCCCGAACGGGTGACCAGCACGCTGCGCGCGCCGTTGCAGCGGTTTTCCATGCAGAGCCTGCAGCAGCACCTGCGCGAGCTGCGCGGGCGCCATGTGGAAGACGGCGCGGTGCTGGTGCTGGACAACGCCACGGGCGCCGTGCTGGCCTGGGTGGGGTCATCCGGCCAGCTCAGCCAGGCCAGCGAGGTAGATGGGGTGCTGGCGCTGCGCCAGCCGGGCTCCACGCTCAAGCCGTTCTTGTACGCCCAGGCGATTGCAGAAAGGCGGCTCACGGCAGCGTCGCTGGTGGAGGACTCACCCGCGCAGATCACCACGGCTGGGGGGCTCTACATTCCGCAGAACTACGACCGCCAGTTCAAGGGCTGGGTGTCGGTGCGCACGGCGCTGGCGGCGTCGCTCAACGTGCCGGCGGTGCGCACGCTGGTCATGGTCACGCCCGACGCGTTCCACCGCCAGCTTGGCGCTGTGGGTTTGCCGCTGCGCGAGAGTGGCGACTACTTTGGCTATAGCCTGGCACTGGGCAGCCCCGAGGTGCCGCTGCTGCACCTGACCAATGCCTACCGCACGCTCGCCAACGGCGGGCGGGCCAGTCCTGTTGCAGGTACGCTGGCCAACGGTGGGCGGCTGAGCGCCGTGGCGCTGGCCGATGCCAAACCCCGCTTCACTCCCGCCATCGACGCGCACGCCGCCTTCGTCGTGGGCGACATCCTGTCGGACGGCAATGCACGCGCACGCACGTTTGGCACCGACAGCGTGCTGGCCACGCGCTTCTGGTCGGCCGTGAAAACCGGCACCAGCAAGGACATGCGCGACAACTGGGCCGTGGGCTGGTCCGAGCGCTACACCGTGGGCGTGTGGGTGGGCAACGCCAGTGGCGCTGCGATGCACGAGGTCAGCGGTACCAGCGGCGCAGCGCCCATCTGGGCGGCGGTGATGGGTTTTTTGCATGCCCGCGAGCCCAGCAGGGCGCCCAAGGCCCCTGCGGGCCTGGCGCGCGCGGCGGTGCGCTTTGGCCCGGGGCCGCTGACCTCCGCAGGCAGCCCCCAGCCGCTGGAGGCCGCGCGCGACGAATGGTTTGTACCCGGCACGCAACAGGTTTTGTTTGCTATTGATTCAATAGCTGCTGAGCCATACTTTACGGGCACATTTGACCAAAAAACCTCTAAAAATTCTGCATACACACCCGCACCGCTTGCAGCGGGTGCTCCGGCTCGCATCACTGCCCCTGCATCCGGTACGGTGATTGCGCTGGACCCGGACATCCCGCCCACACGCCAGCGCCTGCAGTTCACCGCCACGGGCGACGCGGTGCAGTGGCGGCTGGACGGCAAACCCTTGGGCCGTGGACACCGGGTGGCGTGGCTGCCCTGGCCTGGGCGGCATGTGGTGCAGATCACCAACGCGCAGGGCAAGGTGCTGGACGAGGTGCGGCTGGAGGTGCGTGGCGCCGGTGTGGTGGCCGCGCCCGCCCGGGCTGGTGCGCATTGACGGTGGCCAATCCGAGGAATACGGTGTGAATTCGGGCTAAGTCCCGGTTAAGGCGGTTGTTTAAAATAGTCGCAAACTATCCCTATGCCCTCGCTTCGCCAGTTTCTCTCTCACCGCCTGATCTGGCTGGCCTTGCTGGTGGCTCTGGGTATTGGAGCGTTGTTTGCCCGCACCATCTGGACCATTCGCAACGACGAGTGGAGCTACGCGGTGCAGACCAATGCCAACCTAGCCCGCACCCTGGAGCAGGGCTTGGCGTGGTCGCTGGACTCGTTCGACAAATCCCTGGAGGGCGTGGCCCGCGAGGTGGCGCGGCCCGAGGTGTGGGCATTGCCTCCCGACCTGCGCTCGCGGGTTGTGTTTGACAACTCCCTGCGCGCACGCGGCGCGGGCGATGTGCTGGTGCTGGACGCGCAGGGTAGCGTCATTCTGGACTCTGGAACCCTGACCCCCCGCCGCGCCAATTTTGCCGACCGCGACTACTTTCTGGCGTTCCGCGACCGGGGTGAAAGCGGGCTGTTCTTTGGCAAACCCGTGCCTTCACGGGTGACGGGCCTGAACATCCTGCCCATCTCGCGTGCGTACTTCAATGCAGACGGCAGTTTTGCCGGGGTGGTGGTGGGTGCCATCCGCCTGAGCTATTTCAACGAGCTGTTTGGCTCGCTGGACCTGGGGTCCAACAGCGGGATCAACATGTTCCGGCAGGACGGGGTGGTGATCTCCCGTTTTCCGTATGGTGATGCCGATGTGGGCAAAACCATTGCCGGCTCCTCCAACCTGCTGCGCTTTCAGACGGAGGGAACAGGTTCGTTTGTGGGCAAGGCTGCGCTGGACGGCGTGGAGCGCCTGTACTCGTTCCGGCCCGTGGGCAACTACCCTCTGATCTTGAACGTGGCCCAATCTGCCGACACCATCTTGGCCAAATGGAGGAGCAGCGCCTGGGGGCTGGGCGGGTTTGCGGTGCTGCTGATGTTGGGTTGCCTGGGGCTGGCCCTGCTGTTCGTGCGGGAGCTGGTGCTGCGCCAGCAGGTTTCGGTGCGCTTGGCCGAGGCCGAGCACGACCTGCGCACCACCCTCGACAACGTGCCCTCGATGATTGCCTATTGGGATGCCAATATGCGCAACCGCTTTGCCAACCGTGCGGTGTTGGAGGAGTTCGGCACCTACCCGGTACCGGTGCACGGTCGGCACATCAGCGAACTGCTCGGCGAAACCCGCTACGCCGCCAGCAAGCCTTACTACGATCTGGCTTTGTCAGGGGCGCCGCAGCGCTTTGAGCGCACGGACAAGGACCCGCAGGGCCTGCCGCGGCACAGCATCGTCTCCTACCAGCCCGACGCTGACCCCAGCGGCGTGGTCACCGGGCTCTTCGTGCAGGTGACGGACATCACCGAGCGCAAGCGCATGGAGGACGAGTTGTTCGACGAGAAAGAGCGCGTGCGCCTGACGCTGCAGGCCATTGGCGACGCCGTGGTCTGCTCGGACGCCAAGGGCATGGTGACCTACCTCAACCCCGTGGCAGAGCGCCTGACCGGCTGGCAGGCTTTTGACGCCGCAGGCCACAACGTGGATGAGGTGGTGAGCCTGCGAAGCCCCCACAACGACATGCCCTTGGCCAACACGCTGCGCACGGCCATCCTCAAGGACGTGGCGACAGACCCCGTGCGTGGTGTGCTGGTGCACCGCACCAGCGGCCAGCGCTTCCAGGTCGAGGAGACCGCCAGCCCCATCAACGACCGCCATGGGGTCGTGACCGGTGCCGTGGCGGTGCTGCGCGACGTGACCGAGGCTGTGGCCATGGCCGAGCGCATGGCCCACCTGGCCCAGTACGACGCACTCACCGACCTGCCCAACCGCGTGCTTCTGCAAGACCGCGCCCAACTGGCCATGGCCCAGGCGCGGCGCGACAGCAAGTCGCTGGCGGTGATGTACCTGGACCTCGATGGCTTCAAGGAGGTCAACGACCGCCTGGGCCACGACGTGGGGGACATCCTGCTGGTGCAGTTTGCCCAGCGCCTGCAGGCGGCGGTGCGCGCGTCCGACACGGTGTGCCGACAAGGGGGCGATGAGTTTGTGGTGTTGCTGCCTGGGCTGGACGGGGTGGAGCCTGCCTGCCTTGTGGCACGCAAGATCCTGGCGGCCTGTGATGCAGCGTTTGATCTGGCCGGGCAACCGGCGCGGGTGGGTGTCAGCGGTGGTATTGCGCTGTTCCCTCAGCACGGCAGCACGATCGATGAGCTGTCGCGCCATGCCGACGGCGCTATGTATGCGGCCAAGCGCAGTGGGCGCATGCGCTTCATGCTCTACCGGGGCCCCGATGCCGAGCCCGAGGTGGTGTTGCCCGGGCCCACCCTGGCGGCCACAGCCCAATAGGTCATCCGCAGACGTCTGGGCGTTTGGGTGTTGGCGCGGTGGGCCCCTGTGCCCGTCCGCTGGAAATTTGTTGCAAGCCGCCGAAAAAATTTTGATGGCTGGCCCCCGCGCCACCGCCTACCATTCGCCGCATCCCTCATTCTGGAGAGCCTGCGTGCCCAATCTGTCCAAAATCACCTGCATCGAAGACCTGCGTGTCATTGCCCAGCGCCGCGTGCCGCGCATGTTTTATGACTACGCCGATTCGGGCTCGTACACCGAGGGCACCTACCGTTCCAACGAAAGCGACTTCCAGCGCATCAAGCTGCGCCAGCGCGTGGCCGTGAACATGGAAGGCCGCACCACCCGGACAACCATGGTCGGCCAGGACGTGGCCATGCCTGTGGCCATTGCGCCCACCGGCCTCACCGGCATGCAGCATGCCGACGGCGAGATCCTGGGCGCCAAGGCGGCCAAGGCGTTCGGCATTCCGTTCACGCTCTCGACCATGAGCATCTGCTCCATCGAAGACGTGGCCCAGCACACGGGCAACCACCCGTTCTGGTTTCAGGTGTATGTGATGCGCGACCGCGACTTCATCGAGCGCCTGATCGACCGCGCCAAGGCTGCCAACTGCTCGGCGCTGCAGCTCACGCTGGACCTGCAGATCCTGGGCCAGCGCCACAAGGACATCAAGAACGGCCTGTCGGCCCCACCCAAGCCCACCATCGCCAACCTCATCAACCTGGCCACCAAGCCGCGTTGGTGCCTGGGCATGCTGGGCACCCCGCGTCGCTCGTTCGGCAACATCGTGGGCCATGCCAAGGGCGTGGGGGACCTTTCGTCGCTGTCGTCGTGGACGGCCGAGCAGTTCGACCCGCAGCTCAACTGGGGCGATGTGGAATGGATCAAAAAGCGCTGGGGCGGCAAGCTGATCCTGAAGGGCATCATGGACGCCGAGGACGCACGCCTGGCGGTCAACAGCGGCGCTGATGCGCTCATCGTCAGCAACCACGGCGGGCGCCAGCTCGATGGCGCGCCATCCTCCATCGCCGCGCTGCCGGGCATCGCCGCAGCGGCGGGCAAAGACATTGAGGTGTGGATGGACGGCGGCATCCGCAGCGGGCAAGACGTGCTCAAGGCCCGCGCGTTGGGCGCGCAGGGCACGCTGATTGGCCGCAGTTTCTTGTATGGCCTGGGCGCCTATGGCGAGGCGGGCGTGACACGTGCGCTGCAGATCATCCAGAAAGAGCTGGACATCACCATGGCGTTCTGTGGCCACACCAACATCAACAACGTGGACCAGTCCATTCTGTTGCCAGGCACGTATCCGACCTGAGTCTTTCAGACCTGTCCCCGAGAAGGCCGCGCTGCGGCCTTCGTCGTTTCTGACCCCTGTTTGAATCCATTGGCCGGTTTGTGGCGTATTCAACGACAGCAAACCCCCGCAATCCCGTGGGAGCCGACCAATCCCAGAGAATGGGCGCCATGAGCACCCTCCACCCAGATCGTGAACTGATGGACCTCCTCGACCGCATTGCCGCGCAGGATGACTCTGCGCTCAAAAGGCTGTACGAGCGCACCTCGTCGCAGCTTTTTGGCCTGGCCCTGCGCATTGTCCGCAACCGCGATGCAGCGGAGGATGTGCTGCAGGAGGCCTTCTTGACCATCTGGCGCGGCGCGGGCAGCTACCGTGCATCGCTGAGCCCGCCCATGGCCTGGATGGGCCTGATTGTGCGCAGCAGGGCGCTGGATGCCCTGCGCAAGCGCACCAGCGACCGGGCCGGCCTGATGAATGATCTGGACGACGAGATGGCGCAGACATTGGAAGGCGATGCGCCCAACCCCATGGACGCTGCCGACGCCAGCGAGCAGGCCTTTGCGCTGCACCACTGCCTGGGCAAGCTCGACCACAAGCAACGCGAGGTAGTGAGCCTGGCTTACCTGCGCGACCACAGCCATGGTGAGCTGGCCGAACAACTCAGGCTGCCGCTGGGCACTGTCAAAACCTGGATCCGCCGGGGCCTGGAACAGTTGCGCACCTGCATGGCGCGTTTTGCGTGAGGCGGCGATGAACATCACCCAACACCCCGAACTGCTCGACCGCCTGGCCGCCAGCTACGCCCTGGGCACCCTGCGCGGTGGCGCCCGCCGCCGTTTTGAAACCCTGGCCCGTGAACACGCCACGGTGCGCGCCGCCGCCCTGGTGTGGCAGACCCGCTGGTCCGGCCTGACCGAGTTGCAGCCCGCCATCAACCCTGCACCCGCTGTGTGGGCGCGCATCGACAACCTGGTGCAGGCCGACAAGGCTGCAGCGGCCATGCAGGCTGCCCGTGAGCCCCAAGCCGCTGCGGCCACAGGCGGCTGGTGGCGCAACCTGCTGGTGTGGCGCGGCGCTGCGGCGGCGGGCGCCATGGCCACGCTGGCGGCCGTTGTGGTGGGCGTGCAGGTCAACGGCGGCCTGCGTGCCACCACCGGCGCGCAGATGGCAGCGCTGCAGCAGCAACTGCAGGCCACACCACAGATCCAATACGTGGCCGTGCTGGCCGACGACAAGGCCACTGCGTCGATGCTCGTCACCTTTGACCCCAAGAACAACCAGCTGGTGTTGCAGCGCGTGGGCGGCTTTCAGGAGGGCGCCGACAAGTCGCTGCAGCTGTGGGCGCTGCCGCCCGCTGGCGGCCCCCGTTCATTGGGGGTGCTGGGGCAGGACAAACTGCTCAAGCTGGCCGCAGGCGAGGCCGATGTGCGCCAGGTGCCAGCGTTGGCCATCAGCCTGGAGCCCAAGGGCGGCGTGCCCAGCGAGACCGGGCCTACTGGGCCGGTGCTGTTCAAGGGCGAGCTGATCCAGCGCATGTTGTGAGCGGCTGAGCGCCCGTGTGTCTGAGCGACGGGGTGCGGCAGCCCGTCACAAAATTTTGAGATTCGTGAATCCGGTTTGCATTGGTGGCCGTATGTAAGTTGCAACAGCTTCTTGCCCCTTGTTTCTTACCCGGAGACCGCGATGACACACAGCCCCCCTTTCACCCTGCTGGCTTCTGCCGCAGCGCTGGCCCTTGCCACCGCCAGCCTGGCCCACGCTGACACCGGCAAGCTGCTGCTTACCGGCGGCGTCAGCACCATTGCCGGATCGGCCGGTGGTGGGCTCACCCCCTGGGCGGTGATCGGCAGCAACGCCACCGAGGGCGAGGTGGGTGTCAGCGCCTACGCCACCCGCGCCGCCACGCAGGACTACGGCCTGAACGGCTACGGCGTTGCCGTGGGCCTGCACGACCGTGTGGAGCTGTCGCTGGCGCGGCAGGACTTTGATGCCTCGCCCGCCATTGCGCTCAACGGCATTGCGCCGTTTGGTGTCACGCCGGGCCAGCACATCCAGATGGATGTGGTGGGCATCAAGGTCAAGGTGGCGGGTGACGCGGTGCTGAACACCGACAGCTGGATGCCGCAGATTGCGGTGGGGGTGGAGCACAAGCGCGTGCACCCCGACTCCATCGGGTCGGTGCTGGATTTTTTGGGTACCAAAACCAGCGGCACCGATGTGTACGTGAGCGCTACCAAGCTGCTGCTGGCGCAAAGCCTGCTGGTGAACGGCACGCTGCGCTACACCAACGCTAACCAGAACGGCCTGCTGGGTTTTGGCTCTGCCGCACCCGGCAAAAACAGCCGCAGTCTGCAGCCTGAGTTTTCGGTGGCATACCTCATCAGCAAGAACCTGGCGGTGGGGGCCGAATACCGCTTCAAGCCCAACAACCTGCAGGCGCTGGGTGCAGCGGCGGGCCTGGGCACAGCGTTGCGCGAGGACGACTGGAAGGACATCTTTGTGGCCTGGGCGCCCAGCAAGAACCTGTCGCTGACGCTGGCCTATGTGGATATGGGCCGGGTCGTGCCCGGCATCACCAACAACCGCCGCCAGACCGGTTACTACCTGTCGGCCCAAGTCGCTTTTTGAGGAGATTGTCATGATGCACCCCAAAACCCTCAACGCCCAGGTCGTCGCCCTGGCCATCGCCCTGAGCGGCTTGCTGGCCCAGCCAGCGTTTTCCCAGACTGGCGCCGTCATGACCACGGCTCCGGCAGGCCTGTACCAGGCCCTGGGCGAAAAGCCTGGCATCACCCGCCTGGTGGACGATTTTGTGAACCGTGTGGTCAAGGACCCGCGCATCGGCAGCCACTTCAAGGACACCAAGCCCGCCGCCCTGAAGGAGAGCCTGACCGACCAGTTTTGCCAATTGAGTGGCGGCCCTTGCAAATATGAAGGCGCTGACATGAAATCGGCCCATGCCGACATGGACATCAACAAGGGCCATTTCAACGCCCTGGTGGAGGTGCTGCAAAGCGCCATGGATGCCCAGGGCATACCGTTCGCTCAACAAAACCGCCTGCTGGCCTTGTTGGCGCCCATGCACCGTGATGTGATCACCCAACGCTAAAACGATGAAAAACGCTATTATTATCATAGCTGTTAGCGCAATATTCACGAGCGCTACAGCCGGAAACGTTCAGATCCAGGTGCTGGACCGCGAGGGCAAGCCCGTGCCCGACGCCGTGGTGGTGGTGTACCCCGGCGCCACGGCGGGCACTGCGCCCAGCCTGCTGCAGGCCAGCCCCACCATCGAACAAGAGCGCATGCGTTTTGTGCCCGCCGTTACGGTGGTGATGCCCGGCACCACCGTGCGGTTCACCAACCAGGACCGGTGGGACCACCATGTGCGCGGCAATCCTGCGGGCGCGGCCGTTGCGGCTGCCCCTGCTGCGGCCAGTTACAACTTCGAGCTGCGCCTGGCCGGAAAGACCGACGGTAAGCCTGCCAACTTTGCCGAGGTGAAACTCGATACTCCCGGCGTGGTGCTGCTGGGCTGCCACCTGCACGGTTCCATGCGCGGCCACGTGTTTGTGACCGATTCGGCCTGGACGCTCAAGACCGACAACGATGGCCTTGCCCGTTTTGCCAGCGTGCCCGATGGCGCCGCGCAGGTGCGCGTGTGGCACGCCGAGCAACTGGTGGACCTGCCGCTCAAGGCGCTGAATGTGGTTCCCGGCCCGGTGCTCGATACCGTGCAGCTCAGCGTGGTGCCACGGGTGCGGAGGGCTCCTCCTGCTCCGCCTGCGGGCCCTACCAACAGCCCCGGCGGACCCATGGGGTCGTACAGCCTGGCGCCCGTTTCGCCTCACCACATACATTTGCACCCTGGTAGCTGACCCGCCACCACAGCGGGTGGTCCACTGGGTGGCAGGTCAGCGGGGCAACCATCTTTTGGAGCCGAGGGCGCTCTGTCTTCTTTGCGCCTGAGCATTTGTGGACGATCTTCTGCGAGGCCGTCTACAGGCGCTGAGATCAACCGGGTAGCTTGAGCCCACCGGGCCCTGAAGGCAGTGTGTTGGCGCTGCTTTTTTGTCCGCTGGGCGCTGTGCTGCCTACGTCCTGCTTCACGCTGCCAGGGGGTGCGTTCAGGTACAGGTACAGCGCCTGCGCATCCACATCGCTGAGCTGCCCAAGCGACTCGAAGGGCATCACCTGAATGGGCGTACCGTCCGGCCGCTTGCCCGTGCGCAGCATGGCCACAAAACTCGCGGCATTGGGGTAGCGTGCCAGGGCGCTGTCGGCACTGTGGGTGCCGGGGCGGATGTCTGCAGCCGCAGGCCAGTCGGGCGGGCCGCCGGGGATCTTGCCGCCCGACAGGTTGGCGCCGTGGCAGCCGATGCACATGTTGGCCACGTACTGGCCGTTGGCCAGCGTCACGCCTGCAGGGGTCGGACGCAAGGGGGCCAGTTGGTGGTCGATGCGAGAGGCTGCATCGGGGATCGCCCCCAGCCCATAGAGCACCCAGGCGGGGTGGGGCAGCTCGATGACGGCGGGCGTGCCCTCCTTGGCGGGGAACTGGCGCACGTACGACACCAGAGCGTTCAGGTCGTCGTTGGTAAAGCGGTTGTAGTCCTCGCTGGGCATCACCAATACCGGCCGGCCATTGGGCTTGACGCCGTGGCGGATCACGCTGTTCCAGTCTTCAGGCTGGTAGCGCGCCACCACCCCGGCGGGCGTGATATTGGGGCCCGCCAGGCGCGTGCCCTTGCCATCGTTGACGAACTCGCGGCCCGTGCCTTGTGCGCCATGGCAGTCGGTGCAGCCGCGCGACGCATACAGATAGCGCCCGCGTTCGATAGTCTGCGCATCGGTGGTGTAGGCCACGGGGCGGGGCTTGATGTCGATGTATCGGTTGCGTTTTTGCTCGGCCAGGTACAGGCCGCTGGCGGCTGTGGCGACAACGATCACGCCCAGCAGCAACGCACTGCCTGCGGTCCATTTGATCCAGCGTTTCATGGTGGTATCCCTCTTCTTCGATTGGTGACGGACTGGCCGAACGAATCAGCGTGCCCAGGCGCCGGATTCTGAAGTCGAAGAAGGGGTTTGTGACACCCCACCACCGCAGGGTGAGGCAGGGCCGGTGACATTTGTCACAAACGGCCCGTTGGTGTGAGGGGGCGTGGCCCGCCCACACCCTCTCAGCATCTTCTCAGCGCTCGATGGTCTTGTTCCAGCGCGCGTTCCAGGCGGGGCGGTTCGCGTTCACGCTGTCCCAGTCCAGCGTCACGGCGTTCTTCATCCATTGGTTGATCTTGGCCACCTGCTCGGCCCCTTCGCCCACGGCAGGCGCCTTGGGGTTGGTGGGGATCTGCGCGCCAAACTGCAGCACATTGGCCTGGGCCAGGGGGCTCAGCAGAAATTCGGCCAGTTTTTGCGCCAGCTCGGGCTCGCTGTTCTTGGCGATCACACACTGGCCTGTCATCAGTACCACCGAGCCTTCCTTGGGCTGGGCGTATTCCACCGGAATGCCCTTGGATTTGAGTGCAGCCACGGCCGTGGGCGTGAGCGGGAAGATCGCAGCCTCGCCCGTTTGCACCATCTCCGAAATCTTGGCCGAGCTGGGGATGTACTCCAGCACATTCGGGCCGATGGTCTTGGCCCAGTTGGCAAAGCCGGGTTCCACGTTCTTGTCGTTGCCGCCCTGGATGCGGTTGAACATCAAGAAGCCGTGCAGCCCGAACGATGAGGAGGGCATGGACTGGAACACCACCTTGCCCTTGTACTTGGGGTCGGCAAAGTCCATCCACGAGGTGGGCGCGGCCCAGCCCTTTTCGGCAAACATCTTGGTGTTGTAGGCGATGCCCGTCATACCCACGCTGACTCCGCTGGCCAGGTCGTCCTTGAAGCGGGCGGCGGGGTAGATGTCGTTCAGATGCTGGTTGGGCTTTTGCTTTTCGCACAGGCCCATGCCCATGGCGCGCACCATGATGCCGTCGTCCAGAAACATCACGTGCATCTGGGGCTTGTCCTTGTTGGCCTGGGCCTTCGCCAGGATGTCCGAGGACGTGCCGGGCACCACCACCACTTTCACACCATGCAGCTTTTCAAACGCCGGGAACACGTACTGCGTATACGCCTTCTCCATGGTGCCGCCGTTCATGCCGATGTACAGCGTCTTGGTCTGCGCGGTGGCAGTGCCTGTGGCGGCCACGGCGGTCAGTGCAGCGGCCGTCACAAGGGCGCGGCGGGTGCGGCTGGCAAAGCGGGGGGAGAAGGTCATGGTGGTTTCCTTTCTGGTGGGGAGGGGAGTTTTTTCGGTGGCAAACGGAGTCAGTGGGCAGCGGCAGTGCTGGCCACGTCAGCCACCGTCGTTGGGAGAAATCGCTCAATCGCAAAGGCATCAATCGGCGTGGTGCTGCGGCCATCGCGTACCAGTTCTGCCAGCACCTCGCCCACACCGGGGCCGATCTGAAAGCCCGCACCGGCAAAACCAAAGCCATGGATCAGGCCGGGCGTGGTGTGGCTCTTGCCCAGCACCGGCTGGCGGTCAGGCAGATAGCCTTCGGTGCCGCTCCAGGTGCGAATGAAATGCGCATTCTTGAGGGCGGGCAACAGCTCTACGGCCTGCACTGCCAAGGTAGCGATGGCGCTGCGCTCGGAGCGGGCGCGGTCGGCATCCAGCGCCACACCTGCGCCACCACCCAGAACCAGATTGCCACGCGCTACCTGTCGGCAGTAGATGCCGCCGCCTTCCACACCCAGGCTCCAGTGCATGAAAAAGGGCAGGGGCTCTGTCACGGCCATGGCCGGATGGCCGGAATGGATAGGCACAGCCTCGCCAAACTGCGCGGCCAGCGCACCGGCCCAGGCACCAGCGCAGTTGATGAGCACGGGTGCACGCACCGCCACGGTGGTGCCCGAGCGCACGGTGAACCGCTGGCCGTCGTGCTCCACCGAGGTCATCGGTGTGCGCTCCAGAATCTGCGCGCCCGCGCGTCGTGCTGCCAGTGCGAATGCGGGCGACACTAGGCGCGGGTTGGCCTGGCCGTCGTCGGGGCACAGCGACCCACCCACGGCGTGCCCGCCCAGCCATGGGCAGCGCTCGCGCAGCGTGGTGCCCGAGATGAGTTGAATGCCCAGGTCGAAGTCTCTGCTCAGGTTGGCGTAGCCTTCCAGCGCGGCCATGTCCGCCTCGCTGCGGCCAATCTTGAAGTGCCCGCTGCGCTGGTATTCCCCATCGGTGCCAATCAGCGCGGGCAGGTCGGCCCACACCTGGTGGGCGCGCTGCGCCAGCGGCAGCTGGCTCACCGGGCGGCCCTGGCGGCGCACGCCGCCATAGTTCACGCCGCTGGAGCGCGAGCCGCACAGGTCACGTTCCAGCAGCACCACGGCCACGCCTTTGCGGCGCAGTGCCAGCGCGGCCGATGCGCCCATGATGCCGCCGCCCACAATGGCGACGTCGGTGTCAATCGTTGGGGTGGCGGTCATGCGCGGGCCTCCGCCTGGCGTTGCAGGTGGATGGGAATCGGCTTGATCGGCGCCTGTCCGCGCAGCCGTCCTACCGTGTCAATCGGCTTGCCTGTGGCGTGGGCCAGAATTTCTGCAGCGGCCACACCGCACATGCGGCCTTGGCAGCGGCCCATGCCCACGCGGGTCAGGGCTTTAAGACGGTTCATCTCGTCTGCGCCCGCATCGCGGGCACAGGCGCGCAGCTCGCCGGCCGTGATGTTCTCGCAGCGGCACACCACCAGCGCGTCGGGGGCGTGCGTTGCCCAGTCTGAAGGGAAGGGGAAGGCGCGCTCCAGCCCTTGGCGGAAGGGCATCAAGTCCGCGAGCTTGCGTTCCAGCTCTGCAGCGCGTGCGGTATCCACCTTCACGCCATGGTCTGCCAGCAGCGCCAGCGCAGCGCGCTCACCCGCCCATT
Source organism: Acidovorax benzenivorans (assembly GCF_028680575.1). Lineage (GTDB taxonomy): Bacteria > Pseudomonadota > Gammaproteobacteria > Burkholderiales > Burkholderiaceae_C > Acidovorax > Acidovorax benzenivorans. Next base: position 162,494 of record NZ_JAPCKI010000003.1, read on the forward strand.
CGGCCGCATCGGCGCCCATGATGCCCGCGCCATCCCCCGCCAGGTACACGCCTGCCACGCTGGTGCGCCCTGCGCTGTCGCGCTCGGGCAGGTGGGCGCGGTGCATGGGCGCCCAGGCAAAGCGGCAGCTCAGCAGGTCTGCCAGTTGGGTTTCGGACCGCAGTGCGTAGCCAAAGCCAACGGCATCGCAGGGCACGGTGTGCTCGGCCTGGCCGTCACTCCACACCACGGCATTCACCCGCGTTTCGCCCTCCACGCGCAAAGGCCGCACGCCGGTGTGCACCGCTACGCCATGCGCGCGCAGCCAGCCCACGTAGTACATCCCTTTGGCCAGCACGGCAGGCTGGGTGAGCATGCCGGGCAGCGCGGCCAGTTGGTCGGCAAAGCGGGCGGTGTCTAGCACTGCAGCCACCTTCACGCCCGCCTTGGCACCCGCCTTGGCATATTGGTACGCCACCAGGTACAGCAGCGGCCCGGTGCCCATCAGCACCACGTTGCGGCCGATGGTGCAGCCCTGAAACTTCAGCGCCACTTGTGCTCCACCCAGCGTGTACACCCCTGGAAGTGTCCAGCCCGGCACGGGCAGCACGCGGTCAGTCGCACCACTGGCCACGATAAGCTGGCCGTAGGGCACCGTGCGCGTGGTCTGCGTGGGGCCGTGCAGCACATCGAGCTGGCCACCCTGGGCGTTCCACACCAGGCTGTCGGGTTGATAGTCGATGTGGGCGGCCAAGCCATCCAGCGTGCTGTGCAATGCCGTGGCGCGTGATGCTTCGGTGCCGTACAGCGTTTGCGGGCTGCGGGCAAAGTGGGCGGGCGGGCGGCGGTAGATCTGCCCGCCGCCGCGCGCGGCCTCGTCTATCACCATGGGCCGCACGCCATGCGCCACCAGGGTTTGCGCCGCACGGATGCCCGCAGGGCCTGCGCCCACGATCACGGGTTGCAAGGTGGGGGCGGTCATGCGGCCCCTCCGGTAGTCAGCTGCATGCCCGCCTGGATGAAGGTGGCGCAAGACCGTAGGCGTTCGCCGGTAGCCGTCATCACCCAGCAGTCCTGGCACGCGCCCATCAGGCAAAAGCCTGCACGCGGCTCGTGGCTGAACTCGTTGCGGCGCAACTGGGCGCGGTGGGTGAGGATGGCGGTCAGCACCGTGTCGCCTTCGAGCGCAGCGGCGGGTTCGCCATCGAGCACGAAGGGCACGGGTGTGCGGTCTTTTTCGGCCACGCGGTGGAGCAGAGGTTGGCTGGAACTCATGGTTGCGGTGCTCATTTATTTCCGGCCGACCAGAACGCGATCGAGTCCATACACCCGGTCGAGAATCACCATCGCGCAGGCCGTCAGGGCCACCATCAGTGCCGACACCGCAGCCATCAGCGGGTCAATCGACTCGGTGGCGTACATGTACATGCGCACCGGCAGCGTCACCGTGCTGGGCGAGGTGACAAAGATCGACATCGTCACTTCGTCAAAGCTGTTGATGAAGGCCAGCAACCAGCCGCCCGTCACGCCGGGCAGGATCATCGGCAGCGTGATGCGCGTGAACACCGTGGCCTGGCTGGCGCCCAGCGACAGGGCGGCGTACTCGGCGCTGCGGTCAAAGCCCACCAGCGCCGCCACCACCAGCCGCAGCGTGTAGGGCGTGACGATGAGCGCATGCGCAAACACCAGCCAGCCAAAGCTGCCGGTGCCGCCCAGCAGCGCAAACAGCCGCAGCAGGGCCACGCCCAGCACCAGATGCGGAATGATGAGCGGCGACAGAAACAGGCCGTTGAGAAAGCCGCGCCCCGCAAACTCGTAGCGCGTGATGGCAATGCCCGCAGGCACGGCCAGCACCGTGGCCAGCGTGGCCGAGGCCAGCGCCAGCCACAGGCTGTTCCAGAACGACTGCACAAAGTCCGAATGCTCGAACACCGCCTTGAACCAGCGCAGCGAGAACTCGGTGGTGGGCAGCGTCAGCGTGTTGTGCGGCGTGAACGCCACGATGCACACCACCAGCAGCGGCGCGAGCATGAAGGTAATGACCAGCGCGTTGAACGCGAGGGCCAAAGGTCCGTTCTTCTGCATAACTTCAGCCCAACGCTTTCTTGTACCGGCCCTCAACCAGCCGGTTGTAGCTCAGCATCACCACCAGGTTGGCCACCAGCAGCGTCAGCGCAATCGCTGCGCCCAGGGGCCAGTTCAGCTCGTGCAGGTATTCGTCGTACACCACCGTGGCCACCATCTTCAGGCGCCGCCCCCCCAGCAGGCCGGGGATGGCAAACGAGCTGGCCGCAAGGCCAAACACGATGAGGCTGCCGGACAGGATGCCGGGCAGCACCTGCGGCAACACAATGCGCCGCAGCGTGGTGAAGGGCGTGGCCTGCAGTGAAAGGGCGGCGTTTTCCACACCGGGGTCTAGCTTCTGCAGCGAAGTCCACACGGGGATCACCATGAAGGGCAGCATCACATGCACCAGGGCGATGACCACCGCGATCTCGGTGTAGAGCATCTTCACCGGGCCGATGCCAACGAGTTGCAGCGCGCCATTCACCAGCCCCTCGGGGCCCAGCAACATGCTCCAGCCAAAGGCGCGCACCACCACCGACACCAGCAGCGGTGCCAGCACCACCAGCAGCAGGATGGAACGCCAAGGGTTGCCCATGCGGCTCAGGATGTAGGCCTCGGGTGCGCCAATCAGCACGCAGATCAGCGTGACCAGCCCCGCGATCCAGAACGTGCGCCAGAAGATCGTGTGGTAGTACGAATCGGTGAACACATGGGCGTAGTGCTCCAGCGTGAACTCGCCCGCCTTCACTCCCGTGGCCGGGTCGAACGCGTTGAACGACAGCACGGCCGTGAGTGCCAGCGGCACCAGCAGCAGCACCGTGAACAGCAGCAGCGCCGGGCCGGACAGCCACCAGGGCGCGGCCTTTTTGTGCAGCAAGGTGGTGGCCAGGCTCATGGCGCCACCTCGGCGGCGGTGTTTTCGGCCTCCAGCTCGGCCAGGGCGGTCTCATCGGCGGGCAGCAGGCGCATGCAGTGGTCAGGCCAGTCCACGCCCATGCGCTCGCCCTCGGCCAGCGCGGGGCGGCCGTCGTTGGGCGCCAGCACCATCAGGTCGCCCACGGGCGTGCCGATGCGATACAGCCACTGGCTACCCAGAAAGAAACGCTCGCACACCTGGCCATCCATCCGGCCTTGCACGGCAGGCACCAGTTGCACTTTTTCAGGCCGCACGCTCAGCAGCACGGCGGCGCCGGGGCGGTAGCGGGCACCATCCACCTCCATCGTGAGGGCGCCCACCTTCACCTGCGTGTGCATGCCACTTGCATGCGTTACCTGACCGGGCAGCAGGTTGGCCTTGCCCACAAAGGTGGAGATGAAGCGGGTGCGCGGGTGCTCGTATACGCGATGCGGGTGGTCGATTTGCGTGGCGCGGCCCGCCTCCATCACCACCACGCGGTCGCTGATGGACATGGCCTCGCTCTGGTCGTGCGTGACCATGATGGTGGTGGTGCCCACCTTGCGCTGAATCTGCCGCAGCTCAAACTGCATCTCTTCGCGCAGCTTGGCGTCCAGGTTGGACAGGGGCTCGTCCAGCAACAGCACCGGCGGCTCGATCACCAGCGCGCGCGCCAGTGCCACCCGCTGGCGCTGTCCGCCCGACAACTCACGCGGGTAGCGCGTGGCGTGCGCCTCCAGGTGCACCAGTGCCAGCGCCTGGGCCACGCGCTCGGCGCGCTCAGCCTTGGGCACCTTGCGCATCTCCAGCCCAAAGCTCACATTGGCCGCCACCGTCATGTGCGGGAAGAGGGCATAGCTCTGGAACACGATGCCCAGCCCGCGCGTGTTGGCCTTGGCGTGCGTGATGTCCTTGCCATCGAGCTCAATGCGCCCGCTGGTCACCGCCTCAAACCCCGCCACCATCTGCAGCGTGGTCGTCTTGCCGCAGCCCGAGGGGCCCAGCAGCGACACAAATTCACCCTTTTGCACCGTGAGGTTCATGGCCTGCACCGCGCAGGTGCTGCCGTAGAACTTGGTCACATCCGTGAGCTTGAGAAACGACATGGCGAAAGCCTTTCCGGTGGTGGCATCGCACGGGTTGCCTGGGGGCGGTGCGTGCCACCTGCTGTGGAGTTGCATGGAGGGGCTGCGGGCCTTTGGGGTGTTTGCACCGGGGTGGTGCAGGCACTGCACAAAGATTGAAGCAGCCGCTTGTTTCAATTGAATCTATTGCAATAAACAAACCAGAACGCTTCGGGTATTCCACTAAACGGAAGTTTTATTGAATTTATTCCGTTCAATGAAATATGATGCCTTCAGTTTGAACAAGCAATTCCACAGGAGCGAGGTATGGAAGCAGCATCAACCGCACCCATCGCTTCAGGCGGCGTACCCCGGGTGTTTGCCGTCATCCGGGCCCTGTCGGCCGTACAGGTCGAGGGCGGGCGAGTCACCCAATTGGCGCGTGCCGTGGGCCTGACGCAGGGCACCACGCACCGTTTGCTGCAATCGCTGGTGGCAGAGGGCATGGTCGAGCAGGACGAGCGCAGCAAGCTCTACCGCCTGAGCATGGACTTCTTCGCATTGGCTGCGAAAGCTGGCAACCCCGGCGACCTGCGCAGCCTGTGCCGCCCCGCATTACTGCGCCTGTGCGCCAGCCTGGGCGACAGCATCTTTCTCTTGGTGCGCAGCGGGTTCGATGCCGTGTGCCTGGACCGCAGCGAGGGCCCGTTCCCCATCCGCTCGTTCACCGGCGACATCGGCGGCCGCGTGGCCCTGGGCGTGGGGCAGGGCGCGTTGGCCATCCTGGCGTTTTTGCCCGAAGCCGAGCGAGAAGAGGTCATCCGCTTCAACCTGTCGCGCGTGCGGGAGTACGGCGTGTTTGACGAGGTGTACCTGCGCACCGAAATCGAGCGAGTGCGCCAACTGGGTTATGCGGGGCGCAATACTGGGTTGCTGGAAGGCATGGCTGGCGTGGCCGTGCCCATCCTGGACCGCGAAGGCCGTGCTGTGGCTGCGCTGAGTGTGGGCACGATCTCGGCCCGTCTCAACGACGACCGCCTGCCGACGGTGGTGGAGCTGCTCAAGCGCGAGGCTGCGGCGATTGGGCCGAAGATCAATCCGTTTGATGTGACGTTGAGAAGGCCGGCGCAAAGCCTGGGGGGCTCGACCCCGGAGCAGCGGGTAGTGCCTGGTGTAGACCGAGGGAGTGTTGTAGATCCCCTGGGTTGAGGGGCTGGCGTGGCGAAGTGAGATTCACGCGCGGCTCAGACCATCCGCACCGTCCGCACCACCAGCAAGTCCTGATCGCAGGCCCGTGTAGCACCCGTATGGCCCACAAAGTAGTTTTCCAGCGCAATGGTGGGCCGCACCGCTATAGTCCGCGTTCCCCCTGGCGGGTTGCGTGCCGACGATGTGCGCGGAGATCATCGACTCGCCACTTCTTCGAGAAAAAGAACGAACACCATGGGCCTCCAACAAACCACCCCCGACTACCTTGATCAATGCCGCTCCGCACAGCGTGCCGAGCAAGAGCAATCTCTGGCCAGCACAGACAACTGGGCCCATGTGGACAAACTCCAGGTGCATGCCGACTTTGATGCCGTCTACCAAGAGCTGGCGCCGCTGATCGATGCCAATGTCCCGGAGTCCGAGGCGATCCAGGCCCTGATGGAAAAACACTTTGCCATCGTTGCGCGTTTCTACGTGCCATCGCGCGATGCTTATGTGGGCACTGTGCTGTTCTATGCCGACAACGCCGACATGAAGGCGTTTCACAATGCCTACCACCCACGCATGGTGGAGTTTCTGGGCGACGCCGCGTACACCTACGCGCTGCAGAACCTGCAATAGCGCTCTTTGGCTGCCCATGCAACCACACACCAATTCCTCGCGGCCCCTCACCAGTGCCCTTGAACCTTTTCTGTCTGTGTGTGGCGCGCTGGCCGAAGCGCTGAAGGACGACGCGTTCTACCAAGCAGTCACCATCGACCACGCCGCCGACCCCGCCCTGCGCCACCGCGTGCTGGCCCACTACTTTGAGCTGGCGCTAGACGAAGCCCGTGCGGTGGGTGAGGTGCATCTGGCCGGTGATGACGGCGCGGCCCTGTGGCTCACCCCCGAGGCCCCGGCAAGCGACCGCGCCCTGCACGGCGAGCGCCGCACCCAGGCGCTGTCGTGCCTGCTCGGCCCCCTCGGGTTCGGCAACTACCAGCACATCGGCGCCGCCATGGAGGCACAGGTGCCCGCCGACCTGCACGGCGCCTGGTACCTCTCCATCCTGGGCGTGCGCCCCGCAGCGCAGGGCCAGGGACTGGCGCAGCGGCTGCTGCAGCCAACGCTGGCCCGCGCAGACCAGGCGTGCGCCACCTGCTACCTGGAAACCTTCAACCCCCTCAGCCTGTCGTTCTACCGGCGCCTGGGTTTTGTGCTCGCAGTCGAATGTGTGGAGACCGTCTCTGGCCGCCCATACTGGCTGATGGCGCGCGAGGCCGCGTATCTACCGCCCTGACGCTTGCCTACCGGGGTCAGAACACTGCCAGCGCCCGAGCCACCTGCGCGTGCGCATCGCTGTCAATCACTTGGTTGTGGGCCATCACCACCCGTGTGAACGGCCAGCGCAACACGCGCTCTGCACTGCGGGCTGCCGCTGCGCGGTCGCGCACCAGAGCGCGCACTGTAAGCGGCACCGCTAGCTTGCGCCGTACCCCCGTCAGCGTGGCGTAGGCCCGCGTGGGCCAGGGCAGATCGCCCGCCATCCACTGCAGCAGGTCCGTCACGATGAGCGTGGCCGACGGCCGGTGAAACCACACCGACTCATTGCCCGCCGGAATCCCTTCAAACGCGAGGTGCTCCAGGTCCGGCAGCCATTCAGTCACATCCCCCGCAGGCAATTCGCGCAGCCTGGCGGCAAGGTCCGGCCGCTTGTGTGCCAGCCCTTGGGGACCATACACCACAGCATCCGGGAAGGCGGCTGCACAAGGTGCCAGAAACAAATGGTGCATCTTGTTCGGTGCCACGACGAAGGCTACTGTGCCGAGGCCTTGCATTTGTCTCCATAGTTCGCTGTCTGGCGGCATGGGAACGGGCGAGTGGACGAGGAGCTTGCGCCCTGGCAGGCGCACCACCGTCATGCGGGTGGTGATGGGAAGACCGTTGGCCTTGAAGGCGTGGGTGGCGTGCCAGAGGTGGGTATCGATGGATTCAAGTTGCATGGCGCGGGATGGTGCACGGGCCTGAGGGCGGGGTCTTGAACGAAGTCGACATGGGGCGGGGTTCTGATTTGGGCCCGAAGGCGACGGTGAGCTTTGCTTCGCAAAGCGGTCAGAACGACCGGTTTATCCTGCGGGTTGCTAGAACAAAATCATCATAGATTTCAATGCCAAAACGCCGCGTCAAAAGAGTCAGCTGGGAGGTCGAGAGCGAGCGTCTTTTGATAACACCGTCTATGCAGCGGCGTATGAGGAAGGCGCGTTTGGCGAAGGCTACCGATTCGTTCTCCAAGTGGGAAAAGGCAACTACTCAACAAGAAGCCTTCTATGCGGTCGCTGCTGCTGCTTTTGGTGCCTACGACCTGGAAAATTTTTCTGAAGCAGAGGCTATCGCGCATAGGGCTATTCAGCTTGCTTCATTGTTTGAAGAGAACTGGAACGTCGGAAATGCACTGTTTGCGGGCCACACGGTTCTTGGTCTCCTTGCATTGCGTCGAGGCGATGTTGAGCTAGCGATCCAAGAACTCGACACTTCTGCGAAGAACCGGGGCTCGCCGCAACTAGGATCATTTGGCCCAACGATGCGCCTAGCCAAAGAATTGGTAGAGCTAGGAAAAACAGAGGAAGTAATTGCATTCCTCCATCAATGCCTAGCTTTCTGGAAGATAGGCAGCCCGTGGGTCGAAGTTTGGGAGAAGAAGATTCGGCGTGGGCTGGTGCCTAATTTCTTCATGAACCTCCATACGTAGAACGCCAGTGGCTCAGCTTGTTGCAAGCTGTTTGCCTTCGAAGTTGAGCGTCTGTTTCACTTGGCTGTCGTGGGCTGCTCCTGGCCGAATTCTGCCCCATGGCGAGGGACGCTAGCGGGCCCATTCCGGACGTCAGTCGATAGTGATCAGTACCAGCTTGCTTGGTTAACTGCCACTTCTTTGAATAGCACCCAAGGACAATTGACCGCAAAGGCCCTCAGCATTTGTTTCGCTTCGCTGCGAGATGTGTCCTTCACGTCATCGGCCCGAATCAATGCCGCTTGCAGCGCGTGATTCCACTCCCTCTCGTTGCCTCTAAGGCCAACCACGAGAGCGACTATCTCTCGCGGCGTAGCGCGCTCTGGAATTGAGCAATCTGCAACGTGATTGCGAACAAACTCCGCCAAGTCGCTCACGTAATCCGTGCCAGCCCAGGCGAGCAACTCGCCCTCCGAAAACGCTGCAAGTTGATGGAACCATTCGACTTGATCATCTCGTGAGATAGGCAGGCCTGTACCGCGCTGATTCATGTGATGCTTCTAAGAGGATGGTTGAACGATAGCTCTTGGCCGATAGCTGCCGCGCAAGCTCCCGATACGGGCATGAAATATCAGGTGTTTTGCGCCAATTTTGATAGCTATCGTCACTTTGCAATATGGGGTTGCAGGTCATTTTGATCGCTGCCTCATCCGCTTGCGATGTGCGGCGGCCACCCATTACGCGCACTCAGTCCTCACCCTTGCCGCTGCCCCGCACACTCCCCCACGACCCAATCCCTGAACGCTTTCACCAACGGCGTCTGCGCCCGCGCCTCCGGGTACACGAGGTAATACGCATCGGTGCTGGTCAGCACCTGGTCTGACAGCTCCACCAGGCTCCCTGCCGCCAGCTCCTGCTCAATCAAAAAGCGCGGCAGTAGCGCCGCCCCCAGGTGCGACACGGCCGCCTGCGCAATCATGGCGAAGTGTTCTGACTGCGGGCCGCGCAGGGCCAGGGCCGTGGGCGCGCCCACCAGCTCAAACCATTCGGCCCATTGGGTGGGGCGGGTGCTTTGCTGCAGCAGCACCACGCGCGTGAGGTCTTGCGGCGTGTGGATGTTGTTGCGGTCGCGGTAAGCGGGGCTGCACACGGGCACGGTTTCTTCGTGCATCAGGTATTCGCACACGGCGCCTGCCCAGTGCGGCGTGCCGAAGTGGATGGCGGCGTCAAACGGTGTGCCCGCAAAGTCAAACGGCTCGGTGCGGGCCGAGAAGTTGACCATGGCCTCGGGGTGCAGCGCCATGAAGCCGCCCAGGCGCGGGATGAGCCAGCGGGTGCCCAGCGTGGGCAGCACGGCCAGGTTGAGCAGGCCGTCGGTGCTGGAGAACGCCATGGCTTTTTGCGTGCTGGCTGACAGCTGCTGCAGCACGTTTTGCACGTCGGCCGCGTAGACCCGGCCCGCGTCGGTCAGCACCACGCGCTGGCGCACGCGGTGGAAGAGGGCGGTGCCGATTTGCTCTTCCAACTGGCGGATCTGGCGCGACACCGCACTTTGGGTGAGGTGCAGCTCTTCGGCCGCGCGCGACACGCTCTGGTGACGGGCGGCGGCCTCAAACGCCAGCAGGTCGGCAGTGGAGGGCAGGAAGGTGCGGCGCAGCAGGGTCATGTGGAGTGATGGCGAGGATCATGCGCAGGGGGAATGAGCGGCGTGTGCGGCCTGTGCACTGTTTTGGGTTGTAGCGCTTATGGGGTAAGCGCTAGCAGCTCTGCAATTTTCAAGCACTTCATGCTGATTTGTGATCAAGTAGTTCCATTTTTTTGCTATCCAGCACCCTGAGATTGGCGGATATTGGCGCATGAGTTGCGTAGGTTCTCTTGCGCCGATCTGTTTTCTGCACCTCCCTTACCTTTGCGAGCCGCCATGTCTGTCACCCCTGCTGCCACTCCCCTCGTGCCCGAAGTCGATCAACTGCTGCAACGCCTGGGCGTGCCCCGCGCGGCCTACACGGGCGGCACACTGGCTGCGCGCTCGCCCATCACGGGCGAGGTGCTGGCCCAGGTGCCACAGCAAAGCGCGGCCGACGCCACCGCTGCCATTGGCCGTGCGCATGCGGCCTTTTTGGCGTGGCGCAATGTGCCCGCACCGCGCCGGGGCGAGCTGGTGCGCCTGTTGGGCGAAGAGCTGCGCGCCGCCAAGGCCGACCTGGGCTTGCTGGTGACCATCGAGGCGGGCAAGATCCCGTCCGAAGGTCTGGGCGAGGTGCAGGAGATGATCGACATCTGCGACTTTGCCGTGGGCCTGTCGCGCCAGCTGTACGGCCTGACGATTGCCACCGAGCGCCCCGGCCACCGCATGATGGAAACCTGGCACCCGCTGGGCGTGTGTGGCGTGATCTCGGCCTTCAACTTCCCCGTGGCCGTGTGGTCGTGGAACGCCGCGCTGGCGCTGGTGTGCGGTGATTCGGTGGTGTGGAAGCCTTCGGAAAAGACCCCGCTCACCGCCCTGGCCACGCATGCGATTGCGCAGCGCGCCATCGCACGCTTTGGCAGCGACGCACCCGAAGGCCTGCTGGAGCTGATCGTGGGCCAGCGCGACATTGGCGAGGTGCTGGTGGATGACGCCCGCGTGCCCGTGCTCTCGGCCACCGGCTCCACCGCCATGGGCCGCGCCGTGGGCCCGCGCCTGGCAGCGCGGTTTGCGCGCGGCATCCTGGAGCTGGGCGGCAACAACGCGGCCATCGTGGCACCCACGGCCGACCTGAATCTGGCCCTGCGCGGCATTGCGTTTGCCGCTATGGGCACGGCGGGCCAGCGCTGCACCACGCTGCGCCGTCTGTTTGTGCACGAAAGCATTTACGACCAACTGGTGCCCCAGCTCGCCAAGGTGTACGCCAACGTGCAGGTGGGCGACCCGCGCACGCCCGGCACGCTGGTGGGTCCGCTGATCGACCGTATGGCCTTTGACGGCATGCAAAAGGCGCTGGAGCAAAGCCGCGCGCTGGGTGCCACGGTGCACGGCGGCGGCCGTGTGGAGGGCGTGGGCGGTGCCGATGCGTACTACGTGCGCCCCGCGCTGGTGGAACTGCAAAAACACGAAGGCCCCGCGCTGCACGAAACCTTTGCGCCCATCCTGTATGTGGTGCGCTACAGCACGCTGGATGAAGCCATCGCCATGAACAACGCCGTGGGCGCGGGCCTGTCGTCGTCCATCTTCACGCTCAATGTGCGCGAGGCTGAACAGTTCATGTCGGCAGCAGGCTCGGACTGCGGCATTGCCAACGTGAACATTGGCCCCAGCGGCGCCGAGATTGGCGGCGCATTTGGCGGCGAGAAGGAAACGGGCGGTGGCCGCGAAGCGGGCTCGGACAGTTGGAAGGCCTACATGCGCCGGGCGACCAACACCATCAACTACTCCACCGCACTGCCGCTGGCGCAGGGCGTGACGTTTGACGTGTAACCCACGCGCTGGTTGCCCTGCTCATGTTGATTGCTAAGGACTCACACTCCATCGTCATCATCGGCGGTGGTGTCATCGGCAGTGCCATTGCGTACTTCCTTACGCTGCAGCAACCGGGCTGCGAGGTGGTGGTGGTCGAGCGCGATCCGACCTATGCACGTGCATCGTCGGCGCTGTCGGCCAGCTCCATCCGTCAACAGTTTTCGACCGACATCAATATCCAGATATCGGCCTACGGTATTGGCTTCTTGCGCAACGTGGGCACGCTGCTGGCCTGCAACGGCGATGTGCCCAATATCGGTCTGCACGAAGGCGGCTACCTGTACCTGGCCACCCAGGCGGGCGAAGCCACGCTGCGCGAGAACCATGCGTTGCAAAAGCAGTACGGTGCCGATGTGGCGCTGCTCAGCTCCCAGCAACTGGCAGAGCGTTTTCCGTGGCTGGCATTGCAGGATGTGGCGCTGGGCTCGTTGGGCCTGTCGGGCGAGGGCTGGTTTGATGGCTACCTGCTGCTGACGGCTTTGCGTAAAAAGGCGCAGAGCCAGGGCGTGCGCTATGTGGCCGATGATGCGGTGGGGCTGGACACGGCGGCCAGCGACGGCGTGCTGCATGTGAACGCATTACGCCTGCAAAGCGGCGCCGTGCTGCCTTGCCGCTACGCTGTGAACGCCGGTGGCCCCTGGGCGGCAGCCATTGCGGGCTGGGCGGGAATTGATTTGCCCGTGGTGGGCAAGCGCCGCACGGTCTTCAACTTCGCCAGCCCAGCAGCGCTGCCGGGCTGCCCATTGCTCATCGACACCAGTGGCATCTGGCTGCGGCCCGAGGGCAAAGGCTTCATCTGCGGTTTTGCGCCCAACGCCGACAACGACGCCGACTTTGCCCCGCTGGAGCCCGAGTACGACGCGTTTGACAACCTCATCTGGCCCACGCTGTCCGAGCGCATTCCTGGCTTTGAAGCGCTGCGCATGCAGGGCGCCTGGGCGGGCTACTACGAGATGAACACGTTCGATCACAACGCCATCGTGGGCCTGCACCCGGCGTGCGACAACCTGGTGTTTGCCAACGGCTTTTCGGGCCACGGCCTGCAGCAGTGCCCGGCCGTGGGGCGGGGCGTTGCCGAGCTGTTGCTCACAGGCCGCTACCAAAGTCTGGACTTGTCGCCGCTGTCCATCGAACGCATTGCGCGCAATGCGCCGCTGCTCGAAAAGAACGTGATCTGAGCGTCACCCCAGCCGCCCGATTTCTCTTTCACCGATTCATCCACCTGCCAACCACAAAACACACGGAGACAACGACATGGCAATTTCCCGCAAGACCTTCACTGCGCTCGCCGCAGGCCTGGCCCTGGCCTGCATGGCCACGGTACCCGCGCTGGCGCAGACGGTCACCCAGCCCACGCTGGAGAAGATCAAGGCTTCCGGCAAGGCCGTGCTGGGCGTGCGCGAGACTTCGCCGCCCATGGCCTACGCGCTGGGGGCCAATGAAAAATACGTGGGTTACCACGTCGAGCTGTGCGAGCGCGTGCTGAAAGAAATCGCGCCCGACGCCAAGCTCGAATACATGGCCGTGACGGCGCAGAACACGCTGCCGCTGGTGCAGAACGGCACTCTGGACATCGGCTGCGGCCCCACCACCAACAACACCGCGCGCCAGCAGCAGGTGGCCTTTGCTGTGACGACCTATGTGAGCGAAGTGCGCATGGCGGTGCGCAAGGATTCGGACCTGAAGTCCATCAGCCAGCTCGCAGGCCGCACTATTGCGGCATCCACCGGCACCACCGCCGTACAGCTGCTGCGCAAGCAAGAGCGCGCGCTGGGTGGCGCGCCCATCAAGACCGTGCTGGGCAAGGACCACCATGAGAGCTTCTTGCTGCTGGAAACAGGCCGTGCCGATGCGTTTGTGCTCGACGACAACTTGCTGGCCGGGATGATTGCCAACTCCAAGGACCCCTCGGCCTACCGCATCGTGGGCGAGCCCTTGGGTGCTGAGCCCATTGCTCTGCTGTTCCGCAAGGATGACCCTACCTTCAAGGCCGCGGTGGACGGTGTGCTCACCAAGCTCATGCAGTCCGGCGAGATGGAAAAGATCTACACCAAGTGGTTTGTGAACCCCATCCCGCCCAAGAACATGAGCCTGAACCTGCCGCTGGGCACCACGCTGCGCCAGCTGTTTGCCACCCCCAACGACAAGCCCCTGGAGACTTACCAGCAATGAACGCTCCCATCCCCGCCACGGCTTTCCGCGCGGCCGACCGCCTGGGCGCCATCGGCGTTTCGGAAATCGTGCGCCTGACGCAAGAGGCCAACCAGCTCAAGCGCCAGGGCCAGCCCGTGATCGTGCTCGGCCTGGGCGAGCCCGACTTCGACACGCCCGCGCACATCCTGGAAGCCGCGCAGCAGGCCATGGCGCGGGGGGAGACGCACTACACGGTGCTGGATGGCACGGCCGAACTCAAAGCCGCCATCCAGCACAAGTTCAAGCACGACAACGGGCTGGAATTTGCGCTCAATGAAATCACTGCGGGTGCTGGCGCCAAGCAAATTCTCTACAACGCGCTGATGGCCAGCCTGAACCCCGGCGACGAGGTGATCCTGCCCGCGCCGTACTGGACGTCGTATGCCGACATGGTGCTGATTGCAGGCGGCGTGCCGGTGGTGGTGCCCTGCACCGAGGCCAACGGCTTTCGCATCACACCCGAGCAGCTGGGGGCAGCCATCACGCCGCGCACGCGCTGGGTGCTCATCAACTCGCCCTCCAACCCCAGCGGCGCGGCCTACAGCGCCGAGCAACTGCGGCCCGTGCTGGAAGTGGTGGAGCGCCACCCGCAGGTGTGGCTGCTGGCGGACGATATCTATGAACACATCCTGTACGACGGCCGTGCGTTTGCCACGCCCGCCGCCGTGCTGCCCTCGCTGCGCGAGCGCACGCTGACGGTGAACGGCGTCTCCAAGTCGTACGCCATGACGGGCTGGCGCTTGGGTTACGGCGCAGGCCCCAAGGCGCTGATTGCGGCTATGGCTGTGGTGCAGAGCCAGGCCACGTCGTGTCCCTCGTCCATCAGCCAGGCGGCGGCCGTAGCGGCGCTCACGGGGCCGCAAGATGTGGTGCGCGAGCGCTGCCAAGCGTTCCAGGACCGGCGCGATCTGGTCGTGGCCGCGCTCAATGCCTCGCCGGGCCTGCGTTGCCGCGTGCCTGAGGGCGCGTTCTACACCTTTGCCAGCTGCGAAGGTGTGTTGGGCCGCACCACGCCGGGCGGCATGCTGCTGCGCACCGATGCCGACTTCTGCGCCTACCTGCTGCGCGAGCACCATGTGGCCGTGGTGCCTGGCGGGGTGCTGGGGCTGGCGCCATACTTTCGCATCTCGTACGCAGCATCTACCGCCGATTTGCAAGAGGCCTGCGCACGCATCCAGCGCGCCTGCCAAGCCCTGTTCTGAATTTCTGACCCGATACCGTTGATATGAACACGACCTCCCTCACCCCCCGCACCGGCGGCCAGATACTGGTGCAGCAGCTCATCACCCATGGTGTGAAGCAGCTCTTTTGTGTGCCCGGCGAAAGCTACCTGGCCGTGCTGGATGCGCTGCATGACGCTGATATCGGCGTGACCGTGTGCCGCCAGGAGGGCGGTGCGGCCATGATGGCCGAGGCGCAGGGCAAGCTCACCGGCCAGCCCGGCATCTGCTTTGTGACGCGCGGTCCGGGGGCCACCAATGCCTCGGCAGGTATTCACATCGCGCACCAGGATTCGACGCCCATGATCCTGTTCGTAGGCCAGGTGGCACGCGGTGCAATGGGGCGCGAGGCGTTTCAGGAGCTGGATTACAGCGCGGTGTTTGGCACCATGGCGAAGTGGGTGGTGCAGATTGACGACCCGGCGCGCGTGCCTGAGCTGATCTCGCGCGCATTCCATGTGGCCACCTCGGGCCGTCCTGGCCCCGTGGTGGTGGCACTGCCCGAAGACATGCTGACGGAAGCCGCTACGGTGGCTGATGCGCTGCTCTACCAGGTGACGGAAACGCACCCCGGCGCTGCGCAAATGGCCGAGCTGGCCCAGCGCCTGCAAGCCGCCCAAAGCCCCGTGGCCATCCTGGGCGGCAGCCGCTGGTCTGAGCAGGCAGTGCGCGAGTTCACCGCGTTTGCCGAAGCGTGGTCGATTCCCGTGTACTGCTCGTTCCGCCGCCAGATGCTGTTCCCGGCCACCCACGCCTGCTACGGCGGCGACCTGGGCCTGGGCGTCAACCCCAAGCTGCTGGCGCGCATCAAGGCGTCGGACCTGGTGCTGGTGGTGGGTGGGCGACTGTCCGAGGTGCCGTCGCAGGGCTACGAGCTGTTCAACATTCCCACCCCGTTGCAGCCCCTGGTGCATGTGCATGCCGATGCGGACGAACTGGGCAAGCTCTACCGCCCCACACAGGCCATCCACGCCACACCGCAGGCATTCACCGCAGCGCTCAATACGGTGCGCCCCACGGCCGCTGTGCCCTGGAAGGCGCACGCTGAAGCTGCCCATGCCGAGTATCTTGCCTGGAGCGACCCGGCGCCCATCCGCATCCCCGGCAACCTGCAAATGGGCCAGGTGATGCAGCACCTCAAGGAAGTGCTGCCCGCCGACACCATCTTCTGCAACGGCGCAGGCAACTTTGCCACCTGGATTCACCGCTTCTGGCCCTTCACCACCTACGCGAGCCAGCTCGCGCCCACCAGTGGCTCCATGGGCTATGGCCTGCCTGCGGGCGTGGGCGGCAAGCGCCTGTGGCCGCAGCGCGAGGTGGTGATTTTTGCGGGCGACGGAGACTTCCTGATGCACGGCCAGGAGTTTGCGACCGCCGTGCAATACGGCCTGCCCATCATCGTGGTGCTGCTGGACAACGCCATGTACGGCACCATCCGCATGCACCAGGAGCGCGAGTACCCCGGTCGCATCAGCGCCACGCAGCTCAAGAACCCCGACTTCAAGGCCTATGCCCAGGCCTTTGGGGGCCATGGCGAGCGGGTGGCTCGCACCGAAGACTTCGCCCCCGCCTTGGCCCGCGCCCGCGCCAGCGGCCTGCCCAGCGTGCTGCACTGCCTGATCGATCCCGAGGCGATCACGCCCACGGGCACGCTGCAGGGCATTCGCAGCGCTGCGCTGGCTAAAAAGTAAGGAGTCTTGGGCTTCTTTCCAACCTTTTGGCGACCTCTGCGAGCTCGTCCACAGACTCTTACAGAGCGGCCCGTGCGCCGCCCGACTGCCGCAGGGTCTGCTCCAACAGGCTCTGCAGGCTGTCCACCGCCTTCGATCCGCGCGATGCGCGGCTGCGGTACACGGCCACCTCCATCGGTGCCAGCGGCCCCAGGCCGTGCTCGGTGCCGAGTACCTGCAGCTGCGGTGGCACGCTGCAGTGGGTGAGGGCGGCCACGGCCAGGCCGCTTTCCACCGCCGCGATTTGCCCGGCCAGGCTGGAGCTGTGATAGACCACCTTGTAGCGGCGGCCCTGTTGCGCCAGCGCGTGGATGGCGCCGCGCCGCGCCAGGCTGGTTGATTCGTACACCGCGATGGGCAGCGGGTCACGCCTCCATAACTCGAACTGCGCCGATCCGACCCACACCATGGGTTCATGGAACAGCAGCGTGCCACGGCGCGTGTGGTCGCGCGAGACAAGGGCCAGGTCCAGGTCGCCACTGGCCACGCGCGGGATGAGGGCGGTCGATTGCTCGCAGTCCAGCTCAATCTCCACCGCACTGTGCCGGGGCGCAAAGCGTTTGAGCACGGGCGTGAGGTAGCGCGCTGCGTAGTCATCCGGAACCCCTAGCCGCACGCGGCCTGTGAGCGCATCGCCGTTCAGTGCGTCGTGCGCTTCGGCATGCAGCGCGAGGATGCGGCGGGCGTATCCCAGCAGGGTTTCGCCCTCGGGGGTGAGGTGCTGCTTGCGTGCATCGCGTTCCAGTAGGCGGTGGCCCACGGCGTCTTCTAGCTTCTTGAGCTGCATGCTGACCGCCGACTGGGACCGGTGCACCTCAGCCGCCGCGCCAGAGAGCGAGCCCGCATCCACCACAGCCACCAGGCACTGGAGCCAATCGAATTGCAAGTCGCGGTAGCTCATGGATTGCCCCAGGAATGATGTATTCGATGATCGAATAGTTAATCCACAAATTATGCGCTTTGGATTGCATGGACTGGCAGCCACACTGCAGGCATGCAGCAGTCTTCATCCACCGTTTCAGGCACATCCGCACCATTGGTTCCACCGCCCGCTTCACCAGTGGCTGTTGCCCATGTGCTGCCGGCTGCCCACCGGCTGGATGGCTGGGTCGCCTTCGTGCTGGGCAACGCGCTGCTGGGCACCATCGGCGTGTTCGTGCATGAGGCGCAGGCGGCGCCGTTGACGGTGACCTGGTTCAGGTGTGCGTTTGGCCTCGTAGGGCTCACGTTGTGGATGGCCTGGCGCCACCCGTCATGGTTTGGACTTTGGCGGGGGCTCTGGGTGGGCTGGGCTGCGTTGCCTTGGGTGTTGCTGGTCAGTGGGCTCATGCTGACGAGCTGGTGGCTGTTTTTCACCGCGATCCAGCAGGTGCCCACAGGGGTGGCGGTGGTGCTGTTTCATGTGCAGCCTTTGTGGGTGTTGCTGCTGGGGGCCTGGTGGCTCCAGGAGGCCGTGCCCCGGCAACGCGTGGTGTCGGTCCTGGTCGCCATGGTAGGGCTGGTGCTGGCCACGGGCGTGGCCGAGGGGCTGACTACGTCGGGCGGCGGACATGTGTCTGGCTACTGGTTGGGAGTGGGGCTGTGCCTGGCGGGCGCGCTGTGCACAGCCACCGTCACGGTCGTGGCCAAGCGTCTGGGGGTACTGCCCGTGGGTACTCTGGCCTGGTGGCAATGTGCGCTGGGTGCGGCCGTGCTGTGGGTGGCACCCATGGGGCAAGGCTGGCCCGCCTGGGGCACCTCATGGGCATGGCTGGCGGGGCTGGGGTTGATCCACACCGGCCTGGCCTATACCCTGATGTATGCAGGCATGGCCCGGTTGGCAACAGCCCGGGTGGCGGTGCTGCAGTTTGCTTACCCAGTGGTCGCCATCGTGGTGGACTGGGTTTACTTTGAGCACGCTTTGGGCGATTTGCAACTGGTGGGTGTAGTGCTGATGCTGGGGGCCATCGGGGCGGGGGAGCGTGGCGCGCGGCGTGACCGCTAATGCAACCACCTGCGGTGGAATGGCGTCGCCACGCACAATATCGGGTGTGACCGCCATTGAGCCCGAATCTCCCGACCCACAACCGCCTGCGCAGGCCGCCTCCCACGGCAAGCTGCGCCGCATCGCGCACCTGGACATGGACGCGTTCTTCGCGTCTGTCGAGCTGCTGCGCTACCCCCAGCTCAAGGGCTTGCCTGTGGTAATTGGCGGCGGGCGGCGCAAGGTGGACGAACTGCTGCTGCGCAGCCCGGATGGAGCTGAAGAGCGCGAGCGGCGTTTCATACCTGTGGAGGACTTTCCTCTGCTCAAGGACTATGTGGGCCGGGGCGTCATTACCACCGCAACCTACCCCGCGCGGCAGTTTGGCGTGGGCTCGGCCATGGGCATGATGAAGGCCGCCAAGCTGTGCCCGCAGGCGATTGTGTTGCCGGTGGATTTTGAAGAGGTGCGGCGGTTTTCACGCCTGTTCAAAAGCACCATCACCGAGATCGCACCGGTGATGCAGGACCGGGGCGTGGACGAGGTGTACATCGACTTCACCGACGTGCCCGGTGGCCAACGCGAAGGCGGGCGGGTGCTGGCGCGGTTGATCCAGAAAAGCATTTTTGACGTGACTGGGCTGACCTGCTCGATTGGCGTGGCGCCCAACCGGCTGCTGGCCAAGATGGCCAGCGAGTTCAACAAGCCCAACGGTATCTCCATCGTTTACGAGGAAGACCTGCAGAGCAAAATCTGGCCGCTGCATGTCCGCAAGATCAATGGCATTGGTCCGAAGTCGGGCGAGAAACTGACGCGGCTGGGCATTGAAACCATTGGGCAACTGGCCGCGCAGGACGAGCAATGGCTGATGGGCCACTTTGGCAAGTCCACCGGGGCGTGGATGCACCGCGTGTCATGGGGGCGCGACGACAGCCCGGTGGTGACAGAGAGCGAGCCCGTGAGCATGAGCCGCGAGACCACGTTCGACCGCGACCTGCATGCGGTGCGCGACCGGGCCGAGCTGTCGCGCATCTTCACCGACCTGTGTCTGCGCGTGGCTGAGGATCTGCAGCGCAAGGGCTACGTGGCGCGCACCTTTGGCATCAAGCTGCGCTACGACGACTTCACGATCGCGACGCGCGACCACACGGCGCACATTTACACGGCCGACGGGGCTTCCATCCGCCAACTGGCCGGGCAATGCCTCAAGCGCGTGCCGCTGGACAAGCGCCTGCGGCTGCTGGGTGTGCGCGCCAGCGGGCTGGCGCGCGTGGGGGACGCGGCAACGCTGGCGCCGCAGGGGGCTACGGGGCGGGGCGTCGGCCTGAACAGGCCCGGTGGGGCTGGCACTCAGGGCGCGACGGCATCGTTGTTCTGAACTGCGGCTGCCGCGTGGCCGGGCATGGTGGAGCATGTGCCTGGGGCGCGTTGATTGCAGGTGTCGGCCCCCGATGTTCTGTGCCGTCCTTGACGATTTCTTACGTCATGCTTACAGTAAATCCCCAGAGGTCCCGGGAGATCGCCATGACCGTGAACGAACTGCAGCGCATCAAGCGGTGGCACGTGGAGCACCGGGTGGAGCACCCGCTGGAGTACCACGCCTGGGACTTGGCCCTGACGGCCTGGATGCTGGGCTGGGTGGGCTGGTTTCCCATCTGTGCGTTTGGGCAGCCCTGGACCGCGCCGGTGAGCCTGCTGGGTATCTTTACTCCCAGTCTGTACGTCGCCTGGCGCAAACGTGCGCACCTGCGACACATCCTGCGGTGCGACTGGATCGAAGCAGTCACCTGAACGCTCCCAGGGCTATTGCGCCGTCGCCCTTGTGCAGTGCTGCACTGACGCTCTCTCTGCAGGTGCAACCGTTGTATTCGTGCGCCAGGAACGTCATGCGCAGGGGCGTGGTTTATTGATCCAAGGCAAAGGCTGTCGCAAGTAAGAATTGCTCTGAAAGCATTCCTTGATACTGTCAATGTTGCATTTGGTAACGGGCCAACCACCCGACGGACCTTCCATGAGAACAAATCTTCCCGTCACCCAGCGCGAGTACCACTTCCCGGAAACCAGCCTGCTGGTGTCCACCACCGATGCGAAAGGGCGTATC
Organism: Acidovorax benzenivorans; assembly: GCF_028680575.1. GTDB lineage: Bacteria > Pseudomonadota > Gammaproteobacteria > Burkholderiales > Burkholderiaceae_C > Acidovorax > Acidovorax benzenivorans. The sequence continues at coordinate 183,121 of NZ_JAPCKI010000003.1, forward strand.
TCTCACTGCAACACAGCTTTTGCCGAGGTCAGCGGCTACAGCTATGACGAACTGATGGGGCAGCCGCATAACCTCATCCGACACCCCGACATGCCCCCCGAGGCGTTTGCCGACATGTGGGCCACCATTGGGCGAGGGCGTCCGTGGACGGGTGTGGTCAAGAACCGTCGTGCCAACGGCGACCACTACTGGGTGGAAGCCAATGTGACGCCCATCATGGACCAAGGCAAACCGGTGGGCTACATGTCCGTGCGTTTTCGGCCCAGCCGCGAACAAGTGGCGGCGGCCGAAGCGCTGTATGCGCGCGTGGCCGAGCAGCGTGCCAGCGGGCGCCACACCTTCAAGTTGCACGCTGGCCACGTGCGCTATCTGGGCTGGCGCGACGGGCTGGGCAAGTTGCACCGCGTCACGTTGACCCAGCGCGTCGCCCTGGGCTTGCTGCTGGTCGGCTGTGTCGGCCTGATCCCACCGCTGCTGGGCTTGCCTGCGCAGCTGGCGTGGTGGTTGCAACTGGCGGTCTGGCTGCTGGGCGGGGCGGCCATGCTGGGGGCTTTCCATTGGGGCGTGGCCCGGGTGCTGGATGAAGTGGATGAGTTCGCCGGGGCCCTGGCCGCCTGCAACCTCAAGGCCGTCATGCCGCGGCGCCATCCCCATGTGCTGAGCTCGCTCATCCGGCGCATCTGGCAGGTGCAGGTCAACTTGCGCGCCGTGATCGGTGATGTGCGTGCCGAGGCGGGCGTGTTTGCACAAGCCACCGCAGCGATTGCCGACAGCGCGAGCCAACTCTCGGAACGCACCGAGGACCAGGCCGCCAGCCTGGAGGAGACGGCAGCCTCGATGGAGCAATTGGCCAGCACGGTCCGGCAGACGGCCGAGGCGGCCCAGCAGATTGCCGACCAGAGCCACCGCAGCAGTGCCATCGCCCAAGAGGGCAGCGCATCGGTGGGGCATGCGAACCATGCCATGCAGGCCATCGAAGCGTCTTCGAGGCAGATGGCGGACATCATCGGGATGATCGAAGGCATCGCGTTCCAGACGAATATCCTGGCCCTGAACGCCGCCGTGGAAGCCGCCCGCGCCGGTGAACAGGGCCGTGGCTTTGCCGTGGTGGCCTCGGAGGTGCGGAGTCTAGCGGGCCGTAGCGCCGAGGCGGCCCGCGAGATCCGCGCGCTGATCGGTGCATCGGCGCAGGAGGTGAGCGCGGGAGCCGGCTATGCCGCCCAGGCCCAGGCCACGATCGCCAGCGTGGAGCATTCAGTGCAGCAGGTCACGGCGCTGATGGCGCAGATCACCAGCGCTACCAGCGAGCAGTCCACCGGCATCTCTCAGGTGAACGATGCGGTGAACCGCCTGGACACGGTCACCCAGCAGAACAAGACCATGGTGGAGGACACGGCGGCCTCGGTGGCGGTGCTGCGCGAGCGCACCAAGACCTTGTCGCGAGCGGTGCAGGTGTTCCACATGCATGGCGACCACTGACGTTCAGCCGCGCTATCGGCTGACCTACTGCCGGGCCGTGCGCACGTTGCGCGGCAGGGCCTGCGGGTGGCTGGTGCGCAGGGGGTTGATGTCCAGCCCGCCCCGGCGTGTGTAGCGTGCATACACCGTGAGCTTGATGGGTTTGCAGCGCGTCCACACGTCCATGAAGATGCGTTCCACACACTGCTCGTGGAACTCGTTGTGGTTGCGAAAGCTCACCAAGTATTGCAGCAGCCCTTCCTGGTTGATCTGCGGGCCGCTGTAGCTGATCTGCACGCTGCCCCAGTCGGGCTGGCCGGTCACCAGGCAGTTGCTCTTGAGCAGGTTGCTGGTCAGCGTCTCGGTCACGGGCGTCTCGTTGAACTCTGCCGTCAGCAATTCGGGGGCGGGTTGGTACTGCGTGCATTCCACGTCCAGCCGGTCCAGGCTCAGGCCGTCCACCTCGTGCACGGGCTCCTGGTCAAACAGCTCCGGCGCGATGAGCTTCACACCCACGGTGGCCGGGTGGTCCGCGCCACGCCACACGGCTTCGCTGATGTCGGTGCGGATGCGCGCCTGTACTTCGGCGGCGTCCGCAAAGCGCGTGTTGTTGAAGCTGTTGAGGTACAGCTTGAACGACTTGCTCTCGACGATGTTGGGCGTCTCGCACGGCACGGTGATGTGGGCCAGCGCCACCTGCGGCTTGCCGCGTGGGTTGAGCCACGACAGCTCGAACGCCGTCCACAGGTCGGCGCCGAAGAACGGCGCGGCGCCGGTGATGCCGATCTCGGCCCGCTTGCCTGCGCGCGGGATGGGGAACAGCAGCGAGGCGTCGTACTGGTCGATGTAGGCCGATGCCTTGCCGAGTTGGGATTGTTCCGGGGTGTTCATAGATACTATTAAATTGATAGCTGGTGGCGCAATATGGATAAGCGCTACGGCCTGTTTTTACTTGAATTCCCGCTCGCGCAGCCATTTGGTGGCAATCCACTTGTCTCCGGCGATCACAGGGGCGCCGCCGTGCAGGGTGCGGGTGGAAGGGTGCGGACGCTCGTAGCTGAAGAACACCGCATTGCCGCGCTGCGGCGCGACCTCCAGGTGCACGTCGGGGAAGGTGGTGCCACCACCTTTGTCCGGCGTGTTCAGGTACATCACCAGAGTGCCCACGCGCTGGCCGCCGCGCTGGATGATGCTGGGCGTGCCGGGCTCGGCGGGGTCGAAGTAGTCGTAATGGGGCTTGTATTCGGCCCCAGGGCGGTAGTGCAGCACCTGCAGGCCTTCGCCGTTTTCGATGGGCCAGTGGAGCAGGCGCGCAATGCGCTCCTCGATGCGCTGGATCAGTGGGCTTTGGCCGCGCTGAAAGAACATGCCGTCGCTGGTGCGGTCGGCGTTGATCTCTTCGCCCCCCGTCTTGGTCGCCACTGTGAGCGAGCGTGCCATGCGGGGCTCTGCGGCGGCGATGAGGGCATCACATTCCTCAGGCGACAGCAGGTTGCCAAACACCACGATGCGCGGCTGGGCCATGGCCAGCAACACGTTGACAACACGATCGCCACAGTCCACCTGGGCAGGCGATTCATCCAGCCGGGGCTCGGGCACCGGCAAGGCAGAGGGCAGGCCCTGCTGCACGGCCAGGTCGTTCAGGTGCTCTTGCAGCGTGATCTCCAGCGCATCGGCGGCCACATCTTCGTCCCAGCCCGCGTCACGCATGGACTGCAACACCACGGGCGCGGCGTAACCTGCCTGGGCCTGCTCGATGATCCAGCGGCGCAGCTCGGGCGTGATGGCCTGCCGCGCTGCGCTGGCGTGCTGGATGGTGGCGCTGGTGCCGTTGGGGTGCTGGTCAGAACGCGATGTCATGGCGGTCCTTCAACAAAAGAAACTGGGGGCGCCCTCATGCGCTGGGTGCGGACTTTCGCCGGAAGACCAGGCGCTCGGGCTCGGAGGATGCCGGTGCAAACGCATAGCCGTCCAGGTCAAACCCTTCCAATTGGTGGGGTGTCGCAAGGCGGTGGGTGATGGCATAGCGCGCCATCAGCCCCCGCGCGCGCTTGGCATAAAAGCTGATGATCTTGTAGCCATCGCCCTTCCAGTCCTCAAACACGCATTCGATCACACGGGCCTTGAGCGCCTTGCGGTCCACGGCCTTGAAGTATTCCTGCGAGGCGAGGTTGACCACCACCGGCGTGGTGTCGGCGCGCAGCCGGGTGTTCAGGTGCTCGGCAATCTGGCGGCCCCAGAACTGGTACAGGTTGCTGCCCGCCTCGGTGGCCAGACGCGTGCCCATCTCCAGGCGGTAGGGCTGCATGCGGTCCAGTGGCCGCAGCACGCCATACAGGCCGCTGAGGATGGCGACGTGGCTCTGCGCCCAGCCCAGGTCGTCCGCGCTCAGGCTGCGGGCTTGCAGCCCCTCGTACACGTCGCCATTGAAGGCCAGCACTGCCTGGCGCGAGTTGGTGGCCGTGAAGCGGGGGCGCCAGGCCTGGTAGCGCGCCACGTTCAGGGCTGCGAGCGCGTCGCTCAGTTCCATCAGCGAGGCGATCTGCTGCGGCGACTGCTCGCGCAGCACTTCGATGAGGGCGGTGGACTGCGGCACAAACTGGGGCGTGGTGTGCGACAGCCCCTCGGGCACGGGCGTGTCGTAGTCGAGCGATTTGGCGGGAGACAGCAGGAACAGCATGGGGGCGAAGGGTCCGTGGATCTCGGAGGGTAAGGCAGGGCCTGGCACGCGGGCGGGGGCTACTGGCTGGGCCAGCGACCCGAAATGGTACCTGCTGGTCGGCTGTCTTTGGCCGCTTGCGGGTATTGCGCCAGAGGGTGTGCCCGCCCAGGCGCAAAAAAAGAAGGCGGCCTAGGCCGCCTTCTTTGCGTAGGCTGCGGCCCTGAGGGCAACAGCCATTGCAGCGCATCAGGCTGCTGGGGGCTGCTCAAACGGCAGCGCCATGGCCGACAGGTCGCGGCGGGTCTCCACCAGCACCAGCGGGCCTTCGTCCAGCACCACAGCCGGTGGGCGCTCACGGGGCACGCGGATGGGCTTGGGTTCGGCTGCGATGGCGGCTTGCACGGCAGCGATCTTGTCGGCATCAGAGTTCACCCACTGCAGGCCCGATGCGGCAGCCACTTGCTGCAGTTCATCGATGGGCAGCGTGAACGCCTGGACGCGGGGCAGACCCTTGGCTTGTGCTGCTGCTGGCGCAGTTGGCGCTGCGGCGGTCACCGCAGGTGCGGGTGCTGCGACTGGGGCCGGGGCGGCCACCGGGGCGGCTGCAGGCACTGCAACAGGCGCTGCAACGGGCGCCACCGCAACAGGCACAACTGCTGGCTCGCTGGCTACAGCGGCAGGGGAAACCACGGGGGTTGCCGTCGGTGCTGCGGGTTCGGCGGCGGGCGCGTTGCTGAAGTAGCTGCGGCGTGGCGCTTCGTCCTGTACCGGTGCTGGCTCGGCCTGGGTGGGGTCCAAATCCAGCATTGCTGGTGCCGCCGCTTCGGCATTGCCGTTGTTGTCGCGCGGACCACGCTCGCCACGTTCGCGGCGGTCACGGCCATAGCGGTCGCGGGAGCGACGCTCGCGGCGCTGCTCTTCGGTGGCGCCATTGCCGTTGGCAGGTGCGTCATTGCTGCTCAGGTCCAGGTCCGGCAGCGAGGCCAGCGGAGCGGTGTCGGCAAAGTCGCCAGCAGCGGCTGCGGCGCCTGCCTCCTGGGCTTCGACCGCGCGGGGAGCGCGTTCACCGCGCTCGCCACGGTTGCCACCGCGATCACCACGTTCGCGGCGTGGACCACGTTCGCCACGGGGTTGCTGGGCGGGTTGGCCTTCTGCGCTGCTGCCGGTGTTGCCCGCGTTGGGGCCTTCCACCTGGGCGGTCACGGCGGTGGTGTTGTCACCGTTCACGCCAGCGTTCTGGTTGCGCGGTTCGCTGTCGCGGCGACCACGGCCACCTTCACGGCCTTCGCCACGTCCGTTGCGGCCACCTTCACGGGCTTCGCCTTCGGGGCGGCGCTCAGCGTCGCGTGGTGGACGGCTGTCTGCATCGCGGGGTGCGCGGCCTTCGGCCGAGCGTTCGCCACGGCGGCCTCGGCCTTCGCCGGAGCCGCCTTCGCGGTTGCCGTCACGCGCTGCGCCTTCGCGCTGACCGTCCCGGTTGCCATCGCGGCCACCACGGCGGCCACGGCCTTCACCGTTGCGGCCTTCGCGGCGGGGCTCGCCGCGGCCGGTGGTTTCAGCGGCGGCAGGTGCGGCTGCGGGCGATGCCGTTGTCACCGGGGCGGGTGCTGCCGGTGCGCCGCCAAAGCCAAACAAGCTCTTGAGCCAGGCGAAGAAGCCTTGCTCCTGAGGCGCCGCAGGGGCGGGCGCTGGGGCCGCCACCGGGGCGGGGGCAGCGGCTGCAGGGGCTGGGCGTTGGCCACCACGGGGTGGGCGTGCGGCGCCTTCGGGGCGGGGCTCGGCCACGGGGGCGGGTGCGTCAGGCAGCACGCCCTTGATCACCGGGGTCTGCTTGTTGGTGGGCTCCTGCGAACGGCGCGTCACGGCCGTGGGGTCTTCCACTTCTTCGGCGAGCTTGTAGCTGGCTTCGATGTGGTCCAGGCGCGGGTCGTCGTGCTTGAGGCGTTCCAGGCGGTAGTTGGGGGTTTCCAGCGTCTTGTTGGGCACCATCAGCACGGCCACGCGCTGCTTGAGTTCGATCTTGGCGATCTCGGTGCGCTTCTCGTTCAGCAGGAAAGAGGCCACTTCCACCGGCACCTGGCAGTGCACAGCGGCCGTGTTGTCCTTCATGGACTCTTCCTGAATGATCCGCAGGATCTGCAGGGCCGACGATTCGGTGTCGCGGATGTGGCCCGAGCCGCCGCAGCGTGGGCAGGGGATGGACGAGCCCTCGCTCAAGGCGGGCTTGAGGCGCTGGCGGCTCATTTCCATGAGGCCGAACTTGCTGATGGTGCCGAACTGCACGCGGGCGCGGTCCTGGCGCAGCGCGTCGCGCAGGCGGTTTTCCACTTCGCGGCGGTTCTTCGACTCTTCCATGTCGATGAAGTCGATCACGATCAGGCCGCCCAGGTCGCGCAGGCGCATCTGGCGGGCCACTTCGTCGGCGGCTTCCAGGTTGGTGCGGGTGGCGGTTTCTTCGATGTCGCCGCCCTTGATGGCGCGGGCCGAGTTCACGTCCACGCTGACCAGCGCTTCGGTGTGGTCGATCACGATGGCGCCGCCCGAGGGCAGCTGCACGGTGCGGGCGTAGGCCGATTCGATCTGGTGCTCGATCTGGAAGCGGCTGAACAGGGCGGCGTCGTCGCGGTAGCGCTTCACGCGGGCGGCATGCTCGGGCATGACGTGCGCCATGAACTGCTGCGCCTGTTCGTAGATGTCGTCGGTATCGATGAGGATGTCACCGATGTCGTTGTTGAAGTAGTCGCGGATCGCGCGGATCACCAGGCTCGATTCCTGGTAAATCAGGAAGGCGCCCTTGCCACCCTTGGCCGCGCCGTCGATGGCGTTCCACAATTTCAGCAGGTAGTTCAGGTCCCACTGCAGCTCGGGCGCGGTGCGGCCAATGCCGGCGGTGCGCGCGATGATGGACATGCCGTTGGGGTATTCCAACTGGTCCATCGCCTCCTTGAGCTCGGCGCGGTCCTCGCCCTCGATGCGGCGCGACACGCCACCACCACGGGGGTTGTTGGGCATCAGCACCACGTAGCGGCCGGCCAGCGAGACGAAGGTGGTCAGGGCCGCGCCCTTGTTGCCGCGTTCTTCCTTTTCGACCTGGACCAGCAGTTCCTGGCCTTCCTTGATCACTTCATTGATGCGGGCCTGGCTGGGCGAGACACCGGGGGTGAAGTAGCTGCGCGAGATTTCTTTGAATGGCAGGAAGCCGTGGCGGTCTTCGCCGTAGTCCACAAAGCAGGCTTCCAGCGAAGGCTCGACGCGCGTGACAACGGCCTTGTAGATATTGCCCTTGCGCTGTTCGCGCCCTTCGATTTCGATTTCGTAGTCGAGGAGCTTTTGTCCGTCGACGATGGCCAGGCGCCGTTCTTCGGGCTGCGTGGCGTTGATGAGCATCCGCTTCATGATGCGATTCCTTCAGTGTTTCGCGGACAGCAGCGGCGCAGCCAACCTGACCTACAGGGAGGGCTGCGCGGGCTGCCGCCCACAGTTTCCAAACCAATACAACAAGCTCTACAGGAGCTGTGAATGCCTGGACTGACGCATCGAAACGAAGGGAATTGCCGGGAATGCCAATGATCTGCCGCGCTCTAGCGCAGCATCGTGAGGCAGGGGCGCGTGGATGGGGGCGAGTGGTAGGAACGCAGTTTTGCTAGCAAAAAAGTAGCTGATTGCGCTTGCTGGCTGTGCGCTGAGGGCGATTTTGAGCATGCAGCCAAAGGCCACAGCCTCCGCCACAGGGTCTCTATCCATGCCATCAACAACCACATGCTCGCTTTGATCCGCTGACAGGCTGCGCCCGGGTAGGGAACATCTGCCAGCTTGGGGGATTCCGTATCAGTGTTTCAATCTGTCAGCCCGCCGCACGGCGTGCTGGCCACCACAGGCATCTGGCCTGCAATCTGCGCGCACGACGCCCGCTGGCATCGACCTCTCTGCGCAGATGCAAGGGCTGTGTGGACTAAACTCCAGACAAATCAACCACTTACATAACAACGCGCAGGTGAAACACATTATAGGGGCCAAACCGCCCACAGCCCCTGCGGGGCTTCCCGCAGCCCGCCTGGTGGAAGTGGATGCTGACTCCGCCGGCCAGCGGCTCGATAACTTTTTGATACGCCACTTGAAGGGTGTGCCAAAAACGCATGTCTACCGCATCATCCGCAGCGGCGAGGTGCGCATCAACAAAGGGCGCGTGAGTGCCGACACCCGCGTGGAAGCGGGCGACGTGGTGCGCCTGCCGCCCGTGCGCATCTCTGACAAGGTGGCCGAGAAGGCCGAGCGCCCGGCGCCCGCGCGCGAATTTCCCATCCTGCTCGAAGACGAGCACCTGATCGCCATCGACAAACCCGCCGGTGTGGCGGTGCATGGCGGCAGTGGCGTGAGTTTTGGCGTGATCGAACAATTGCGCCAGGCGCGGTCGGCTTCCAAGTTCTTGGAACTGGTGCACCGCCTGGACCGCGAGACCTCGGGCATCCTGTTGGTGGCCAAGAAGCGGTCAGCGCTTACCCACCTGCAGGACCAGTTCCGTGAGCGAGAAACGGGAAAGACCTATCTGGCACTGGTCACGGGCGCCTGGCCTGCCAACAAAAAGGTCATCGACCTGCCACTGCACAAATACCTGCAGGCCGACGGTGAGCGCCGCGTGCGGGTGACCACGGCCGACGACCCGGATGGCATGCGCTCCATCACACTGGTCAAGGTGCGCAGCACCGTGCCCGCGCGCGCTGCGCAGGGCCTGCCGACCATGTCGTTGCTGGAGGTGACCATCAAGACCGGTCGCACCCACCAGATTCGTGTTCACCTGGCCAGCCAGGGCCACGCCATCGTCGGGGACGACAAATACGGCGACTTTGACCTCAATAAGCGCCTTCAGAAGCTCTCGATGAAGCGTATGTTCCTGCACGCATGGCGGTTACAGTTCAATCACCCCGCTTCGGGCGAGCGTGTGCAGCTGATTGCCGAGCTGCCCCCCGAGCTGGCCGATTTTGTGTCCCCTGCCTGACGATCCTGCGCGAAGAACCCCCTCCATGTCTGCCAAAAACTTCCGTCCGCGCCGCTTCGACCTCATCGCCTTTGACTGGGACGGCACCCTGTTTGACTCCACCGCCATCATCGTGCGCTGCATTCAGGCGGCGGTGCGCGATGTGGGGGGCGCCGTGCCTACCGACAAAGAGGCGGCCTATGTGATTGGCATGGGCCTGATGCAGGCACTGGCCCATGCGGCGCCGGATGTGCCGCCCGAAAAATACACCGAGCTGGGCAACCGCTACCGCTTTCACTACATCCAGCACCAGGACGACCTGAGCCTGTTTGAGGGCGTGTTGCCCCTGCTGAACGACCTGCGCGAGCGCGGCCATCTGCTGGCCGTGGCCACGGGCAAAAGCCGGCGCGGGCTGGATGATGCGCTGCATTCGGTGGACTTGCGCGGCGTGTTCGACGGCTCGCGCACTGCCGACCAGACCGCAGGCAAGCCCCACCCCTTGATGCTGCAGGAGCTGATGGCCGAATTTGACGTGGCGCCCGACCGCCTGCTAATGATTGGCGACACCACCCATGATCTGCAGATGGCGGTCAACGCGGGCTGTGCGAGTGTGGGGGTGAGCTATGGTGCCCATGAGCCAGACGCCTTTCACGCGCTCAAGCCGCTGGCGATCGTGCATTCGGTGCGCGAGCTGCACGACTGGCTGTTGCACAACACGTGACGCTGGATATCGGAGCGGGATGCGCCCATGACCACACCACCCGATCAGCTCATCGCGCTGTGCAACAGTGCCGACCTCGTGGATGGGGGGCTGGCCGTGCCGTTTGATGTGCAGTACGCAGGCCAGACCTGCCGGGCCTTTGCGATCCGCTACCAGGGTCTGCCGCATGCCTACCTCAATCGTTGCACCCATGTGGCGATGGAGATGGACTACCAGCCGAATCGCTTTTTTGACGGCACGGGCCACTGGCTGCTGTGCGCGACCCACGGGGCGGCCTATCTGCCCGGCACCGGTCAGTGTGCGGGCGGCCCCTGTCGGGGCGGGCTGGTGAAAATTGCCCTGTCGGAGAGCGATGGTGTGGTGCGCTGGCATACTGCCTACAACCTGCAGCCCGTAGAGTTCTAGAAAATCCAGATGAACTACCCTAGTGCGCTGTTGCCTGGCGCCAGCCAGCGTGACGCGCGGGCTGCAGTGGTGCAATGCCCAGGACGCATGACATGACAGACCCCCAGCAGCCCGGCTCGCCGGGCTTTGACCCTAAAAACAACTCCGCGCCCGATCTGTGGGCGCAAGCAGCTACTAATTCAGGAGCATCTGTGAGCGATTCATCGCGTGAACCCGGCTGGGAACGCGCCACGCTGGAAAAGCTGGCCTTTGCAGCCCTCAACGAGCAACGCAGTACCCGCCGCTGGAAGATCTTTTTCCGCCTGGCCTGGCTGGTGCTGTTTGTCACTGTCGCGTTCGTGGCTCTGCGCCAGGCATCGCCCAGCACCAGCATAAGCACGCCGCACACGGCGGTGGTGGACATCAAGGGCGAGATCGCCAGCGGTGCCGAGGCCAGCGCCGAGTTTGTGGTGGCCGCCATGCGCAGCGCGCTGGAGGATGAGGGCTCGCGGGCCCTGGTGTTGCTCATCAATTCGCCTGGCGGTAGCCCGGTGCAGGCTGGCATCATCAACGATGAGATCGTGCGCCTGAAGGCCAAGCACAACAAGCCGATCTACGCCGTGGTGGAAGAAACCTGCGCGTCGGCTGCGTACTACATCGCCGCCGCCGCCGACGACATCTACGTGGACAAGGCCAGCATCGTGGGCAGCATTGGCGTGCTGATGGACGGTTTTGGTTTTACGGGCGTGATGGAAAAGGTGGGTGTGGAGCGCCGCCTGCTTACGGCGGGTGAGAACAAGGGTTTTCTGGACCCCTTCAGCCCGCAGACCGAAAAGCAGCGCGCCTATGCGCAGACCATGCTCGACCAGATCCACCAGCAGTTCATTGCCGTGGTGAAGGCCGGGCGCGGTGACCGCCTCAAGACCACGCCCGACACGTTCAGCGGCTTGTTCTGGACCGGCCAGCAGGCCGTGGAAATGGGCTTGGCGGACAAGCTGGGCAACCTGGACTACGTGGCCCGCGAAGTGGTCAAGGCCGAAGACATCATTGATTACACCCGCCGAGACAACGTGGCCGAGCGCCTGGCCAAGCGGTTTGGCGCTGCCGTGGGCATGGGCGCAGTCAAGTCGCTGGCCGTCTCGGGACCGCAGTTGCGCTGACATCCGTTGGGGAGTCGGCAGGGGGGCGTGATCAACGCAAGACCTTGACTGCGGACCCTTCCACACGATTCAAAGCCCCGGCAGAGCTATCTCCCGGGGCTTTTTTGTGGGTGCGTGTTGCGCAGTGCCTCGGTCCTGGTGTGGGGGCGTTGTGAAGCGGTTTGAGGTGTTTTTGGGAGATTGCGCTAGTGTCATATGTCTCAGATGCTCCTAAATATGTAGCATTTAATGCGCAACTCCCTTGCCGTGCCGTGCCGCTTCTGTCTCAACGTCCCAGCGCAAACACCACGGGGGTACGGTTGTCCGGCGGCGCGGGCTGCTGTTTCCATTGGCGCATCAGCTGGCTTTGCACTCGTGCGTCGGGCAGGGTCAATCCGCTGGCCAGCGCCAGGCGGGTGTGGGGCTGCAGGGTCTGTACCAGTGCCTGCCACAGGGCAGGGTTGCGGTACGGGGTCTCGATGAACAGCTGGGTCTGGCCGGTGCGCAGCGCGATGCCCTCCAGCTCCTTGATGCGCTGTGCGCGCTCTTGCCCGTCTTGTGGCAGGTAGCCGACGAAGGCGAAGTTCTGCCCATTGAGGCCACTGGCTGCCAAGGCCAGCAGCAGCGATACCGGCCCCACCAGCGGTACCACGCGCAGGCCCAGGTCGTGGGCCGCCCGTACCACCGAAGAGCCAGGGTCGGCCACGGCGGGCATGCCGGCTTCGCTGACCAGTCCAATGTCATGCCCGTTCAGTGCTGCAGCCAGCAGGGGGCGGGCGTCGAACGGGGCCGAGCCTTTGTCGCCATGGTCCCCCTTCTTGTGGACTTCGCGGGGAAGTTCGGTGATCTGTTGCTGCTGCAGGGGGGCTGCCAGGGGGTGTAGCGCGTCGATGCGTTTGAGATAGGCTCGCGTGCTCTTGGCGTTTTCGCACACCCAATGGGTCAGGCGTGCTGCCGTCTGCAGGGTGGCCGAGGGCAGGGCGTCCTGCAGTGGGGCCTGGGTGTCGCAGCCAAAGTCGAGGGGGGCGGGCACCAGGTACAGCGTGCCGGTTTTTACGTTCATGGCAGCACCAGCCCCGCCGCGCGCAGCATGCGGCATGTCCGGATCAGCGGCAGCCCGATGAGGGCCGTGGGGTCGTCGCTGTGGATGGCGTCCAGCAGCGCAATGCCCAGGCCTTCGCTCTTGGCGCTGCCCGCGCAGTCGTAGGGCTGTTCGGCGCGCAGGTAGCGCTCGATTTCTTCGTCAGACAGGTCGCGGAACTTGACCTCCACCGGGGCGAGGTCCACCTGCTCAAAGCCGGTGGCGGCGCACACCACGGCCAGCGCCGTCTGGAACACCACGGTCTGGCCGCGCATCTGGCGCAGCTGTTGCACGGCGCGATCGTGCTGGCCTGGTTTGCCCAGCGGCTCGCCAGCAAGGTCGGCCACCTGGTCGGATCCGATCACAACCGCCTCGGGGTGTTGCCGCGCCACCGCATGCGCTTTGGCCAGTGCCAGGCGCAACGCCAGGGCGCGCGGGGCTTCGCCGGGCAGAGGGTTCTCATCGACATGGGGGGCTGCTACGTCGAAAGGCAGGTTCAGCCGCTCAAGCAATTCGCGCCGGTAGCGCGAGGTTGAGCCCAATACCAGAGGGCGTTGCAGGGAGGGGGATTGATGCATGCGCCGATTCTCTTACACTGCCGCCATGACTAAGGAATTCTCCGCACAGCGCCTCGACGTGAAAGCCTTCGCACAGGCTGGCGGTCGGCTGGCGGGCCACGACTCACTGCTGAAGTACGAACGCCTGGCGCAAGAGGCCAAAGGCCTGCACCCCGACTTGCTGGTGGACTGGGAGGCGACGGGCGAGGTGCGTACCGCGCTGGGAGGCATGGGGCAGGTCTGGTTGCACATCAAGGTGCGCGCCAGCTTCCCCATGGAGTGCCAGCGCTGCCTGACTCCGGTGGATGTCCCCCTGGAGGTGGATCGTGAGTTCCGCTTTGTGGCGGACGAAGCCACGGCCGAGGCGTTGGACGATGAGAGCGAAGAAGACCTGCTGGCCTTGAGTCGCGAGTTTGATTTGCATGAACTCATTGAAGACGAACTGCTGATGGCGTTGCCCGTGGTTCCCAAACACGACGAGTGCCCGAGCTCGGTGCCGCTGGCGTCTTCGGACGATGATTTTGAAGAAGCCAATGCCGAAAAGCCCAACCCCTTCGCGGCGCTGGCAGCCCTGCGCAAGGACGCCAAAGACTGATTCATCGACCCAAAAAGCATTTGGGTTATAATCGTGGGCTTCACGCGAACCCCATCGTGTCTTTTTGGGCTGATCGCGTTTTTACCAACCTATTCCAGATCAGGAGCCATCATGGCCGTTCAGCAAAACAAAAAGTCCCCTTCCAAGCGCGGCATGCACCGCTCGCACAATGCCCTGAACGTGCCAGGCATTGCTGTGGAACCCACCACCGGTGAAACGCACCTGCGTCACCACATCAGCCCCAACGGTTTCTACCGTGGCCGTCAGGTGCTGAAGAACAAGTCTGAAGCCTGACCTTCACTCCATCCAAAGGCCCGTTGCTACAAACCCTGTAGCGCGGGCCTTTGTTTTGACCGTCGTATTCATCTCTCGGCCCCCTGGGCCGGCCGGACAAGTCGCCCATGATCACACTGGCTGTTGACTGCATGGGGGGCGACCATGGCCCCCGCGTCACGCTCGCGGCGTGCCGCCAGTTTCTCGAACACCACCCCGATGCCCGTCTGCTGCTCGTTGGCCTGACGGACAGTCTGCAATCGTTTTCCCACGACCGTGCCACCATCGTTCCTGCCTCCGAAGTGGTGGCCATGGACGACCCGGTGGAGGTGGCCTTGCGCAAGAAGAAGGATTCTTCGATGCGCGTGGCCATTCAGCAAGTCAAGGATGGCACGGCTTCGGCGGCTGTCTCTGCTGGCAACACCGGTGCCTTGATGGCCATTGCCCGCTATCTGCTCAAGACACTGGACGGTATCGACCGCCCCGCTATTGCCACCCAGCTGCCCAACGCCACCGGTGGGGCCACCACGGTGCTGGACCTGGGGGCCAATGTGGACTGCTCGGCCGAGCATCTGCTGCAGTTTGCCGTGATGGGCTCGGCCCTGGTGTCGGTTCTTCAGGAGGGCGGCGAGCCCACCGTGGGGCTGCTGAACATTGGCGAGGAAGTCATTAAGGGCAGCGAAGTCATTAAAAAAGCGGGTGAATTGCTTCGATCTGCGGCTAATTCTGGCGATTTGAACTTCTACGGCAATGTTGAGGGCAACGACATCTTCAAGGGCACGGTGGATATCGTGGTCTGCGACGGCTTTGTGGGCAATGTGGCGCTCAAGGCCAGCGAAGGTGTCGCCTCGATGATCATTGGTGCGCTCAAAACCGAGTTTTCGCGTCATATTTTTACCAAAATCGCTGCCATCGTTGCTTATCCGATCCTAAAAGCTTTGATGAAGCGCATGGATTACCGCCGTTACAACGGCGCAGCGTTGCTGGGTCTGCGCGGCCTAGTGTTCAAGAGCCACGGATCGGCGGACGCCATGGCTTTCGAGCAGGCGTTGAACCGGGCGTATGATGCAGCCCGCAACAACCTGCTCGACCGTGTCCGGACCCGGATTGCGCATGCGGCGCCCCTGCTGGCGCCTGCAAATGCCCAGCCCCTGCCTGGCGTTGCGGCGACCGCACAATAATGAGACGTTATTCCCGTATTACCGGCACTGGCAGCTATTTGCCTCCCCGCCGGTTGACCAATGCCGATCTGGTTGCCGAACTCGGCCAGCGCGGTATCGAAACCTCCGACGAATGGATTGTGGAGCGCACCGGCATCCGGGCGCGCCACTTTGCTGCACCCGACGTCACGGCGAGTGACCTGGGTCTGGAGGCTGCGCGCAATGCCTTGCAGGCAGCCGGCTTGCAGCCGACCGATATCGATCTGATCATCGTGGCCACGTCCACGCCGGACATGGTGTTCCCGTCCGTTGCTTGTATCTTGCAGAACAAGCTGGGCGCGAATGGCTGCCCAGCCTTTGATGTGCAGGCGGTGTGCAGCGGTTTTGTCTATGCCTTGTCGGTGGCGGACGCCATGATTCAGACGGGGGCAGCGAAGCGCGCGCTGGTGGTCGGTGCGGAGGTTTTCAGTCGCATCTTGGACTTCAACGACCGCACGACTTGCGTGTTGTTTGGTGATGGGGCCGGTGCTGTGGTGCTGGAGGCTTCGGAGATCCCCGGCATCCTGTCGAGCGACCTGCACGCCGACGGCAAGCATGTCGATATCCTGTGCGTGCCGGGCAATGTGTCCGGCGGCCAAGTGCTCGGAGACCCGGTCCTCAAGATGGATGGACAGGCGGTCTTCAAGCTGGCCGTAGGGGTGCTGGAGAAGGCAGCCCACGCTGCTCTTGCCAAAGCAGGGCTGACCGAGGCTGATATCGACTGGCTGATCCCGCATCAGGCCAATATCCGCATCATGCAGGGCACTGCCCGCAAGCTGAAGATGTCCATGGACAAGGTGGTGGTCACTGTGGATCAGCACGGCAATACCTCGGCAGCGTCCATTCCTCTGGCGTTGGACCACGCGGTGCGCTCTGGTCAGGTCAAAAAGGGCGAGACCTTGCTGCTCGAAGGTGTGGGCGGTGGCTTCACCTGGGGCGCGGTGCTCCTGAAATTGTAGCTGCTAGCGCAATAAAGACGGGCGCTGCCGGCCAATTTCATCATAAATCTGGATTTTTCATGAAGTCTTTTGCATTTGTCTTTCCGGGGCAGGGCTCGCAGTCTGTGGGCATGCTCGACGGCTGGGGTGAGCACCCGGTGGTGGCGCAGACCCTGCAGGAAGCCTCGGATGCCCTGGGTGAGGATGTGGGCCTGCTGATCAAGGAAGGCCCCAAGGAGGCTTTGGCCCTGACCACGAATACCCAGCCGGTGATGCTGGTAGCGGGTGTAGCTGCTTGGCGCGTCTGGTGTGCCGAGGGGGGCGCAGCCCCGGTGGCCGTTGCTGGGCACTCGCTGGGTGAATACTCGGCCCTGGTGGCGGCTGGTGTGTTGACGCTGGCGCAGGCGGCTCCGCT
The DNA here is from genome assembly GCF_028680575.1 of Acidovorax benzenivorans. GTDB lineage: Bacteria > Pseudomonadota > Gammaproteobacteria > Burkholderiales > Burkholderiaceae_C > Acidovorax > Acidovorax benzenivorans. Next base: position 199,518 of record NZ_JAPCKI010000003.1, read on the forward strand.
GGTGCGACTGCGTGCTGCGGCCATGCAGGAGGCGGTGCCGGTCGGCACTGGCGCCATGGCTGCCATTTTGGGTATGGAGGCTTCCAGGGTCATCGCTGGCTGTGCCGAGGCCTTGGCATCGTTCGGGCCCGGTACTGCCGAGGTGGTCGAGGCGGTCAATTTCAACGACCCGATCCAGACCGTGATCGCTGGTACCAAGGCCGGTGTGGATAAGGCCTGCGAGGTGCTCAAGGCGGCGGGTGCCAAGCGTGCATTGCCACTGCCGGTGTCGGCGCCTTTTCACTCCAGCCTCATGAAGCCTGCTGCGGAAAAGCTGCGCGTGGCCTTGGCGGAAGTGGCTCTTGCTGCCCCGCAGATTCCGGTGGTCAACAACGTGGACGTGGCGGTGCAGCAAGACGCTGATGCCATTCGCGACGCGCTCTACCGCCAGGCCTTCGGCCCTGTGCGCTGGGTTGAATGCGTGCACGCGCTGAAGGCGCGCGGCGTGACGCATATTGTTGAATGTGGCCCCGGCAAGGTGCTGGCGGGCCTCACCAAGCGCATCGACCCCGAACTGGTTGGAGCGGTATTGTTTGACTCGGCCACGCTGGCCGAAACCAGGGAGTTGTTGGCATGACGGAATCGACCCAGACGGCAGCGCAAGTAGCGCTGGTGACCGGTGCATCACGCGGCATTGGTGCAGCCATTGCCCTGGAGCTTGCCGCGCGTGGCTACCACGTCGTTGGCACTGCCACTACCGATGAGGGCGCTGCGCGCATCAGTCAGGCGCTGTTGGCCTACTCCGGTTGCCGGGGTGCCAACCTGAATGTGAACGACGCCGCCGCCGTGGAGATGCTGATGGACGCCATCGTCAAGCAGCAAGGGGGGCTGCATGTGCTGGTGAACAATGCAGGCATCACGCGCGACACCCTGGCCATGCGCATGAAGGACGACGACTGGGATGCGGTGCTGGATACCAATCTCAAGGCCGTGTTTCGCGTGAGCCGCGCTGCGATCCGTCCGATGATGAAGCAGCGCTTTGGGCGCATCATCAGCATCACCAGCGTGGTGGGTGCGTCGGGCAATCCGGGTCAGGCCAACTACGCGGCTGCTAAGGCGGGCGTGGCGGGCATGACGCGCGCATTGGCCCGTGAGCTGGGCAGTCGCAACATCACTGTGAACTGCGTGGCCCCTGGTTTCATCGAGACCGACATGACCTCTGTGTTGCCCGAAGACCAGCAAAAAGCGCTCAATGCGCAGATCCCGCTGGGCCATATGGGCAAGCCTGCGGACATCGCACACGCAGTGGCATACCTCGCCTCGCGCGAGGCTGGCTATGTGACGGGGCAGGAGTTGCACGTCAATGGCGGCATGTACATGTAGTTGTTGAAAGTTAACGCCGGTTCATCCGGACGGCGGGTCGTTTAGGGGCTTCTCCTTAAGCGGCTAGAATCGCGGATTCATTCACAACCCCCAGAGGGAAACCATGAGCGATATCGAAGCACGCGTCAAAAAAATCATTGCCGAACAACTCGGTGTGGAAGAGTCCCAAGTCACCAATGAAAAGGCCTTCGTGGCAGACCTCGGTGCCGACTCGCTCGACACGGTGGAACTGGTGATGGCTCTGGAAGACGAATTCGGCATCGAGATCCCGGACGAAGACGCCGAGAAGATCACCACGGTGCAAAACGCCATCGACTACGCCAACACTCACCAGAAGGCCTGAGCGGCGCCCTGCGCCTGACTCAAGCGATCAGCAGAAGGTTTTATACGCATGAGCCGTCGTCGCGTTGTCGTGACCGGCCTGGGTTGCGTCAGCCCCGTGGGTAACACGGTGGCCGAGTCCTGGGCCAATCTCCTTGCCGGCCAGTCCGGCATTGATCTCATCACCAAGTTCGATGCGTCGAACTTCGCCTGCAAGATTGCGGGAGAGGTCAAAGGTCTTGACCTGGAGTCGTACATCAGCGCCAAGGATGCGCGCGCGATGGATGCCTTTATCCACTACGGCATCGCTGCTGCGGCGCAGGCCGTGCAGGACGCGGGGCTTCCCACGGGGGAAGCGCTCAGTGAGGAGTTCGCTACACGCATAGCCTGCGTGATCGGCTCTGGCATTGGTGGCCTCCCGCTGATCGAAAACACCCACGCCGAACTGGTCAGCCGCGGACCACGGCGTATCACGCCATTTTTTGTGCCTGCGTCCATCATCAATATGGTGGCAGGGCATGTGTCCATGCGCTTTGGCTTTAAGGGCCCCAACCTTGCTGTGGTGACTGCCTGCACAACAGGCCTGCATTGCATCGGCGAGGGCGGGCGCATGATCGAATACGGCGATGCAGACGTGGTTGTGGCGGGCGGTACCGAATCCACGGTATCCCCGCTGGGCATTGGCGGATTTGCCGCCATGCGGGCACTGTCCACCCGTAACGACGATCCCAAGACGGCATCCCGCCCCTGGGACAAGGACCGAGACGGTTTTGTGCTGGGCGAAGGCGCTGGTGTGATGGTGCTCGAAGAGTACGAACACGCCAAAGCCCGTGGTGCCAAGATTTATGCCGAACTCAGCGGTTTTGGCATGAGCGCAGATGCGGGTCACATGACGGCACCCAGCATGGATGGGCCCCGGCGTGCCATGCTCAATGCGCTGCGCAATGCCAGGATGAATGCCGATCAGGTGGACTATCTCAACGCCCATGGCACCTCCACTCCCCTGGGTGACATCAACGAGACCAACGCGATCAAGGCGGCCTTGGGCGACCATGCCTACAAGACCGTTGTGAGCTCGACCAAATCCATGACGGGCCATTTGCTCGGCGGTGCGGGGGGTATCGAGAGCGTGTTCACCGTGCTGGCACTGCACGAACAAAAAGTGCCGCCCACCATCAACCTGTTCAACCAGGATCCGGAGTGTGATCTTGACTACTGCGCCAATACGGCACGGGACATGAAGATCGATGTGGCTGTCAAAAACAACTTCGGTTTTGGCGGCACCAACGGAACGCTGGTGTTCAAACGCGTCTGATTTCGCTTCGATATCACGGGCTCGGTCGCAGCCCGCGTTGTTTGCTGGCCTCTAGCCAGCGGACCTGCGGCCGTGGTGTCGGTTTGGCATCGCGCTGGGGCTTGACCTATCGGCCGAAGAGGGCGGGCTTGTGACACAGCTTTCGCGGCGACCCCCTGCTGTGCGGTATTTGCTGCGGCGCAGTCGGGTCTTGGGCGTGCTGTTGGCTGCTTTGGTGCTAGCCGGTGCTTTCGTTTTGGTTGCCTGGGTGGCTCTGGGAACCCGTGCTGCCCATCCGTCCATCTTGGTGGCCCTCGGCCTGTGGGTATCGGCATTGGCGGGGGCGACGCATTTTTGGTGGAGCCAACCCCGTGGAGTGCTGCAGTTTGATGGCCAAATCTGGATGTTGAACCGCGTGTTGCCCACCAGCATGCTGCTGGCGCTTTCAGCGCCCCCTGAGGTGCTTTTGGACTTGCAGGGGTATCTGTGGGTGCGCGCCTTGCCCGTCGGACATTCGCCTCTGTGGTTGTGGCTGGAGCGCTCCAGTCAGCCAGAGCGCTGGATGGACTTGCGTCGTGCGGTATATTCGCGCGCCAGATCGGGCGTTGTCAACGCTGACGAAACCGCCCGGCAAGCTGCCGCAGGGCGTGAATCCTGAGTATCCATGACTGTCATTCCGCCTTCCCCCTCCGAAGATAGCGACCTCCAACTGGTGGAGCGCACGGTAGCGGGCGACCAGCGCGCCTATGAATTGCTGGTCATCAAATACCAACGCCGCATCGAACGTCTGATTGGGCGCATGGTGCGCGACACGGACTCGGTTCAGGACATTGCGCAGGAAACCTTCATTCGCGCCTACCGGGCGCTGCATCAGTTTCGTGGCGACGCCCAGTTCTACACCTGGCTGTACCGGATTGCCGTCAACACAGCCAAGAAGGCGCTGATGGACATGAAGCGCAATCCGGTCATTTCCGAAAATGCCTTCCGGGGTTCCGAGGACGAAGATGAAACTTCCCGCCTTGGACACGAACTAACCAGCGACGAAACCCCCGAAACTGTCTTGGCGGCCCAGGAAATTGCCCAGGTCGTGAATGCAGCCATGGAGGCCTTGCCCGACGATCTGCGCCAAGCGGTCACGTTGCGGGAGATCGAGGGGCTCAGTTACGAAGAAATTGCCACCGCGATGGGGTGTCCCATCGGTACGGTGCGATCTCGAATTTTCCGGGCGCGCGAAGCCATTTCGGCCAAAGTGCGTCCCTTGCTCGAAAACCAGTCGGGCAAACGGTGGTGAGGTGATCGAATGAACAAGGCGGAAACAGGTATCAATGCCTCGGCGGGTGTCAGCTTGCCCGGGGGGGGGCGGGGCGAACAGCTATCGGCGCTGGCGGATGGACAACTGCAAGGCGATGAGTTCGCGGCGGCGCTGGCCTGGGCGGCAGAAGATGAGGGACGCGACACGTGGGAGGTATATCACCTCGTGGGAGATGTGTTGCGCTCTTCGGACTTGGCGCGGCCAGCGAATCCAGCGTTTCTCTCCCGCTTGCGCGAAGAGCTTGCCAAAGAGGCTCCGCCACAGCGTCCCCAGGTTCCCGCCCAACTGGACATCGTGGCGGCCAATCTGCCTGTGGCCGCCAACGCTTCGGTGTTCCGTTGGAAGATGGTGGCGGGTTTTGCGTCACTGGCCGCCGTGGCAGCCATTGGCTGGACTTCGTTCTCCCAACTCCAGGGCGTGGGCGGGGCGGGGGCGCAGTTAGCTGCTGCCCCTGAGCGCGCGGCGTCCCAAGGGGCACCCGTTGTGGCTGTTGCGGATGCAGACGGCCAGCAGGTGATGATCCGGGACCCTCGGTTGGACGAGTTGCTGGCGGCTCATAAGCAGTTTGGCAGTACATCGGCCTTGCAAATGCCTGCTGGCTTCTTGCGCAACGCCACCTTTGAGACCCCCGGCCGCTGAATCGTGGATGGTAATTTCTGGCGCTGAGATGGTGTGATGAACCCCTCTGGAGTAGCGAAGGTCTTTGGAATTCCCCGGGTTCGACGGCTTGGCTCGTTGATAGCGGCCGCGCTGTGCGGGTTGTGTGTGGCGCCTGCTGCGGGGGCTCCCGCTGCATCTTCCGAGTCACCTGCCAGCGCAGTGGCAGAGCGCGATATGGTGCAGTGGGTCGAGCGCATGCACAACGCACCCTGCAGCCGCGCCTATGCCGGGACCTTTGTGGTGTTGTCGGCCAACGGGGCCATGTCCAGCTCGCGCATCTGGCATGCATGTGATGGTCGGCAACAACTAGAGCGGGTCGAATCGCTCAGTGGCACACCGCGCACGGTCTATCGCCGTAATGACGAGGTTCGTACCTTCCTGCCCCAGGCGCGTGTTGTGCGGTCAGACCGTCGCGATGCGTCCGGGCTCTTTCCGCGCGTACCTGTGGTCAGTGGCACATCGATCGCCCAGTTCTACACACCCCGCCTGCTGGGGCAGGAGCGGGTGGCTGGCTTTGTGTCGGACGTGGTCTGGTTTCAGCCTACGGATACCCTGCGCTTCGGTTACCGGCTCTGGAGCGAGCGCGAAACCGGGCTGGTGGTGAAACTGCAGACGTTGGCTGCTGACGGTAGGGTCTTGGAGCAAGCGGCTTTTTCCGAGCTGGATCTCAATGCTCCGGTGAAGGTCGATCAGCTGTCGCGTCTGATGGATGCCATTTCGGGCTACAAGGTGGTGGCACCTTCCGTGGTCAAGACGACGGCCAAGGCCGAGGGCTGGGCCTTGCGGCAGCCCGTCGCGGGTTTTGTGCCTGTCAGTTGCCACCGAAGGGCGGTGTCTGATGCGCCGGATGCCCCCAGTGTTCTGCAGTGTCTGTATTCCGACGGGCTGGCCTCGGTATCTTTGTTCATGGAGCCCTTCGACCCACAGCGCCATCCCGTGCAGCCCCAGCTGTCCAGCATGGGTGCCACACAGTTGCTGGCCCAGCGTGGGCCGTCAGACATGTGGCTCACTGCGGTGGGAGAGGTTCCATTGCAGACCTTGCGTCTTTTTGTGGGCCAACTGGACCGCCTGCGCTGACGGCCGTAGTGCAGATTCTTGGGCCCACCACATTCGGGTCTGTTCCGGGCTGTGGGGACATGAAGCGCGCCACACGCCCGGGGAACCATTTGGCGCCACACTCTTCACAGTCACACACAATTCATGAACAGCATTCGCCAAGAATCAAGAAAGGTCGAAGATGCCGAAGTTTGATGGAAGTATGTTGCGTTCGGTGGCAGTGGCATGCCTGATGGGCGGTCTGGTCACCGCCTCGGTAGTGCCTCATGCGGCGTTGGCACAATCCGCGCCGTTGGTTCGAGGTTTGCCGGACTTCACCGATCTTGTGGACCAGGTGGGGCCTTCAGTGGTCAATATCCGCACCGTGGAGAAAGCGTCCAGTCGGGCCAATGCCAATGGCATGGACGAAGAGATGCTGGAGTTCTTTCGCCGGTTCGGAGTGCCCATCCCCAATGCTCCACGTCAGCAGCGGCCCCAACGGCCTCAGCAGGAAGAAGAGCCGCAACCACGCGGCGTAGGCTCGGGGTTCATCTTGACCTCCGATGGTTTTGTGATGACCAACGCGCATGTGGTTGAAGGTGCCGACGAGGTCATCGTGACCTTGACCGACAAGCGCGAGTTCAAGGCGCGCATCGTGGGCGCAGACAAGCGCACCGACGTTGCCGTGGTGAAGATTGAGGCGTCTGGGCTGCCTGCTGTGAAAGTGGGGGATGTGAGCCGCCTGCGCGTGGGTGAGTGGGTAATGGCGATCGGCTCGCCCTTTGGGCTGGAAAACACGGTCACTGCGGGCATCGTCAGTGCCAAGCAGCGTGATACGGGAGACTATCTGCCCTTCATCCAGACAGACGTGGCTATCAACCCCGGAAATTCTGGTGGGCCGCTCATCAACATGCGTGGGGAGGTGGTGGGCATCAACAGCCAGATCTATTCCCGCTCGGGCGGGTTCATGGGTATCTCGTTCGCCATTCCCATGGACGAGGCCATCCGTGTGAGTGAGCAGCTGCGAGCGTCGGGTCGTGTGACGCGTGGCCGTATCGGTGTACAGATCGGGCAAGTCACCAAGGATGTTGCTGAGTCGATTGGCCTGGGCAAGGCGCAAGGTGCCCTGGTGACTGGTGTGGAGGCAGGGTCGCCTGCCGATAAAGCGGGCGTGGAGGCGGGCGACATCATCACGCGCTTCGATGGCAAGCCCATCGAGAAAGTGGCAGACCTGCCGCGCCTGGTGGGGAACACCAAACCAGGCAACCGCAGTTCGGTGACGGTGTTCCGTCGCGGTGCGTCTCGTGATCTGGCCATCACCATCGCGGAGATTGAGCCTGACAAGCCAGCCACCAAAGTGACCGAGCGCGAGGAGAAGCCCAAAGCCTCTGCCGCTGCGCAGCAAATCGGCTTGTCGGTGACGGACCTGACGGATGTCCAGAAGAAAGAACTCAAGCTCAAGGGCGGAGTGGTGGTGGCTACCGCCACAGACGCGGCAGCACGCGCCGGCCTGCGGGAGGGGGACATCATCTTGTCGGTCGCCAACACCGAAGTGTCGGGCGTGAAGGAGTTTGAGTCCGTGCTGTCTAAGGCCGATAAGAACAAGTCCATCAACGTGCTGTATCGCCGTGGTGAGTGGGCGCAGTACGCGCTGATTCGTCCCGGCAAGTGAGCGTCACGCTACCCAAAAGTGGATGGCTCGGCACCGGGCGATTCCCTACCTCGTGAGGGGGCCATTGCGGTAGGTGATGACCTTTTTGCGGAGCATTTGGCAGTGTCTTGATCTGTCTAGATGTTAGCTTTTGCTAACTTTTTAGAGGTCCATCAACCAGTTTCGATAGAATAGAGACTTGCGTTCAACGCTTATCTGCATATCGACTGGCTCTCTGTTCACGATGTGGGATGTTTTTGTGCCATACACAGTTGATCCACAGCTCACCCACAAGTTGTCCAGCGTTGTACTTGTGCAGACTGTGTATAAACTGTGCATAAAATTCCTGTTGCACCCTGGCAACTTCCCTCGGATACCGAAGGGTGGGCTTTTTCGGGCGGCCTTTTTGCCTACAATGAAGCTCCAACTATCGCAGTTGCCAATGATTGTTGGTTCAGGGCGCGTCGCCACTCGACGCGCCCTTTTTTCTTGTGCGCGCTGTTTTAATTCAATCACTTGACGCTTTCCGTTGATGAATCACATCAGAAATTTTTCCATCATTGCGCACATCGACCATGGCAAGTCGACGCTTGCCGACCGCTTGATTCAGCGGTGCGGAGGTCTTGCAGACCGTGAGATGGAGGCCCAGGTTCTGGACTCGATGGATATCGAAAAAGAGCGTGGGATAACCATCAAGGCGCAGACCGCTGCGCTGCAGTACAAGGCTCAAGATGGACAGGTCTACAACCTCAATCTGATCGACACGCCGGGGCACGTGGACTTTTCTTATGAAGTGAGTCGTTCGCTGTCTGCATGTGAGGGCGCGCTGTTGGTGGTGGATGCATCGCAAGGGGTTGAAGCACAGACCGTGGCCAACTGCTACACCGCGCTGGACTTGGGTGTGGAAGTGGTGCCGGTGCTCAACAAGATGGATCTGCCCAATGCCGACCCGGACAACGCCAAGGCCGAAATCGAAGATGTGATTGGCATCGATGCCACCGACGCGATTCCTTGCTCTGCCAAGACCGGTATGGGCATCGATGAGATTCTGGAAGCGATTGTGGCCAAGGTGCCCGCACCACGTGGCAATGCCGACGGTCCACTGCGCGCGATGATCATCGACAGCTGGTTCGACAGTTATGTGGGCGTGGTCATGCTGGTGCGTGTGGTGGATGGCCGTTTGCTTAAGGGCGAACGCATCAAGATGATGGCCACGGGCGCGGTGTACAACGCCGACAACCTGGGGGTGTTCACCCCTGCCAACGAGCCGCGCAACTCACTCGACGCGGGGCAGGTGGGCTACATCATTGCTGGCATCAAGGAGTTGCAGGCCGCCAAGGTGGGCGACACCATCACGCTCGAAAAGAAGCTCCCCAACAACGCGGGACCCGCCACCGAAGCGCTGCCGGGCTTCAAGGAAATCCAGCCCCAGGTGTTTGCAGGTCTTTATCCCACCGAAGCCAGCGAGTACGACTCGTTGCGCGACGCCCTGGAAAAGCTCAAGCTCAACGACGCCTCGCTGCACTACGAGCCCGAGGTAAGTCAGGCGCTGGGCTTTGGGTTCCGCTGCGGCTTTCTGGGACTGCTGCACATGGAGATCGTGCAAGAGCGGCTGGAGCGCGAGTTCGACCAGGACCTCATCACGACCGCACCCAGCGTGGTCTATGAAGTGGTCAAGGCCGATGGCGAAGTGATCATGGTCGAGAATCCTTCCAAAATGCCCGACCAGGGACGTTTGGAGGAAATCCGCGAGCCCATCGTGACTGTGCACCTCTATATGCCGCAGGACTATGTGGGGCCGGTGATGACGCTGGCCAACCAGAAACGTGGTGTGCAGATGAACATGGCGTACCACGGTCGCCAGGTCATGCTCACTTACGAAATGCCGCTCGGTGAAATCGTGCTGGACTTTTTCGACAAGCTCAAATCGGTCTCGCGCGGCTACGCCTCCATGGACTATGAGTTCAAGGAGTACCGCGCCTCCGATGTGGTGAAGGTCGATATCCTGCTCAACGGTGAAAAGGTGGATGCCTTGTCCATCATCGTGCACCGCTCGCAGTCGCAGTACCGTGGACGCGCGGTGGTTGCCAAGATGCGCGAGATCATCAGCCGTCAGATGTACGACGTGGCCATCCAGGCCGCCATCGGGGCCAACATCATTGCGCGCGAGACCATCAAGGCGCTGAGAAAGAACGTGTTGGCCAAATGTTATGGGGGCGACATCACCCGCAAACGCAAGCTTCTTGAGAAGCAGAAAGCAGGCAAAAAGCGCATGAAACAGATCGGATCGGTCGAGGTGCCACAAGAGGCGTTTTTGGCCATTTTGCAGGTGGAAGACTGATGCAATTCATGCAAATTTTGACGTCACTGGTGCTGGCGGGCTTCGTTGGCTATATCGGTGCCTGGTATGCCGGCGCTATCGAGGGCAACTTTGCGCTGCTCCTGTTTCTGGCGACGGTCGTCACCGGCGTTTACTGGTTGGCTGAGCGCATTTATTTTCTGCCCCGGCGGCGCCGGGCGGCGCAGGCCATCGAGGATGCAGCCATCGAGCGGCGTGCAGAACTTGATCGTATGGGGATCCAGAAGGTAGATGTGGATGTGCAGGAAGCCAAGGGCCACATCCTCATGCAACCTTGGTGGTTGGACTGGACGGCGGGGTTGTTCCCGGTGATCGCTGCGGTGTTCTTCTTGCGCTCGTTTCTTTTCGAGCCCTTCAAGATTCCATCCGGCTCCATGATCCCAACCCTGCTCGTGGGCGACCTGATTCTTGTGAATAAATTCACTTACGGCATCCGGTTGCCTGTCATCAACACTCGATTGACCGAGGGCACCAGGCCAGCGCGCGGCGATGTTCTGGTGTTCCGTTATCCACCACAACCCAGCATGGACTACATCAAGCGCGTGGTAGGGGTGCCGGGCGATGAGGTGGCCTACATCAACAAGCGCCTCACCATCAACGGCAAAGCCGTTGACACCAAGGCCTTGCCCGAATTCTTTGAAGAAGACTCGATGCGGTACTTCAAGCAATTTGAAGAGCAACTGGGAGACCAGCCACATCGGCTGTTGAACAACCCTGATGTACCCGCCTTTGTGCAAGGCGCCAGCAATTTTGCCTATCGTGAAAACTGCCGCTACAGTGTGGAAGGCGTCACCTGCAAGGTACCGGAGGGGCACTACTTCATGATGGGCGATAACCGCGATAACTCGCTGGATTCCCGTTACTGGGGGTTCGTGCCTGAGGGCAATATTGTGGGCAAGGCCTTTTTTGTCTGGATGAATTTCGGTAGTCTCAAGCGCATCGGCGCGTTCCATTGAGCGCGAGCGGTCATACACAACATTGAGGGGGTCATTGATGAAGACACATCGCACCGCAAGCCGCTCGCGCCAGCGCGGGCTGTCGTTTTTTGGGCTGATTTTTGTGGGGCTGATTGCGGTGGCCGCGTTTGCCATCGGCGGGCAGTCAGTGCCAATTTTCCTGGAGTACACCTCTGCGAAGAAAGCGATTGAAAAGGCCAAGGTGGAGAGCACAGTGCCTGGGGTGCGCGCGGCGTTTGACCGTGCTGCGGCCATTGACGACATCAAGTCCATCAAAGGGTCAGACCTTGAGGTGACCAAGCGGGGCGACAAGGTGGTGGTGTCGTTCAAATACTCGCGCGAGATTCCCCTGGCGGGCCCAGCCTATCTGGTCTACCGCCTTGAAGCGCAGACCAACTAGGTGCAGCCCGGTCTCTTAGCGCTGCAGGATCGACTGCAGCATGTGTTTGCCGATCCTTCGCTGCTCCAGCGTGCCACCACACACCGCAGTTTCTCTGCGGACCATAACGAGCGGCTTGAATTCCTGGGCGACTCCGTTTTGAACCTGGCGGTGGCCAGCCTGCTGTACCAGCGGTTGTCCGCCTTGCCCGAGGGAGACCTCTCGCGGGTGCGTGCCAATCTGGTCAAGCAGGACACCCTGCACCAGTTGGCACTGCGGCTCAAAGTGTCCGAAGTGCTGCGTCTGGGCGAGGGTGAAGCCAAGTCGGGGGGGCAGCAGCGTCCCTCCATCCTGGCGGACGCATTGGAAGCCCTGATTGGGGCGGTGTATCTGGACGCAGGCTACGCTAGCGCAGAAGCCCTGGTGCACCGTCTTTTTCAGGGTGTGGAGATCAACCCGCAGATGCAGGCGGCGTCCAAGGACGCCAAAACCGCGTTGCAGGAGTGGCTCCAGGGCCGCAAAATGAAACTGCCGCAGTACAAGGTGGTGGCGACGGTGGGTGCGGCCCACCGCCAGACCTTCGACGTCGAGTGCGATATTCCCGAACTGGGCCTGACCGAGCGTGGCATCGGCGGGTCCCGCCGGGCGGGCGAGCAAGCCGCCGCTGCGGCCATGCTGGTCACATTGAAAGCAAAGAATTTATGAATGACGCTACCAAAGATGTAGCTGCTGACGAGGGCGCTGAAGGCGCCCCGGTGCAAAACGATCTGGAAGCCATGCTGGCTGCTGCAGGGGCTCCGGCTGCTGTGCCCGGCCAACGCTGTGGTGTGATCGCTATTGTCGGCAAGCCCAACGTGGGCAAGTCCACACTTCTCAATGCTCTGGTCGGTCAGAAGATCAGCATCACCTCGCGCAAGGCGCAGACCACGCGCCACCGCATCACGGGCATCCGCACGCTGGAGCAGACGCAGTTCATTTTTGTGGACACCCCAGGTTTCCAGACCCGGCATGCCACTGCGCTCAACAAGTCGCTGAACAAGACCGTGATGGGCGCGATTGGCGACGTGGACCTGATCCTCTTTGTGGTGGAGGCAGGCAACTTCACGCTGGCTGACGCCAAGGTGCTGTCGCTGTTCAAGCCCGGCATCCCGACGCTGCTGCTGGCCAATAAGCTGGACATGGTGCACCGCCGTGCAGAGCTGGCCCCCTGGCTCAAGAGCATGCAGGAGCGCCACCCGTTTGCCGAGTTCGTGCCCATGTCGGCCAAGAACAAGGGCGACATCGAGCGCTTGTTTGGCATCTGCGCCAAATACCTGCCCGAGCAAGCCTGGTGGTACGGCGAGGACGAACTGACCGACCGCAGCGAGAAGTTCCTGGCCTCCGAAACCGTGCGCGAGAAGCTGTTTCGCTTCACGGGCGACGAACTGCCCTACACCTCGACCGTGGTCATCGACAAGTTCGACGAAGAAAAGAGCAAGCAGCACAAACGCTTGGTCAAGATTGCCGCCACCATCGTGGTTGAGCGCGACAACCACAAGATGATGGTCATCGGCGACAAGGGCGAGCGTTTGAAGCGCATTGGCACCGAGGCCCGCCAGGAGCTGGAAAAGCTCATGGATGCCAAGGTGTTCCTGGAGTTGTGGGTCAAAGTCCGCTCCGGATGGGCGGACGACGAAGCCCGTGTGCGCTCCTTTGGCTACGAGTGAGTCCTGAACCCTGACCTTCCTGCCTGGCTGGCGGCCAGCCCGCACGACGGCAGGTGTCAGGGGCGATGATCCCTCCACACCACCTCTCCCTGCAGCACCGTGGCCGTTGCCAAACGCATCTCCGATGAACCTGCGTTCGTGCTGCACAGCTACGACTGGAGCGAGTCCAGCCTGATCCTGGAGGTCTTCTGTCGCCAGCAAGGGCGAACCGCACTGGTGGCCAAAGGGGCCAAGAAGCCCAGCTCCAACTTCCGCCCGGTGCTGCTGCCGCTGCAGCCCTTGCTGGTGACGTACACGCTCACAGGCGATGGCCATGCGGACATCCATACGCTCAAGGGCGCCGAATGGGTGGGGGGGCATGTGATGCCCACGGGCGACGCACTGCTGTCGGGCATGTACCTCAACGAACTGCTGCTGCGCCTGCTGGCAAGGGCAGACCCGCACCCGGCATTGTTTGATGCCTATGCCGGGGTGGTGCGCGTGTTGGCCAGCGAACACGGCGATGCGCTGGAGGCGGTGCTACGCAGTTTTGAGCTCCTCCTCCTGCGAGAGATCGGCTTGTTGCCGGGCTTGGACGTGCAGACCATGACCTTCGCCCCCTTGAAGCCCGACACCCGCTACACCCTGGTGCCCGAAGGGGGCTTGCGCGCGGCGTCTGCAGCGGACCGCGCAGGCCTGCTGGGCCGCCAGTGGCTGGCTTTGCAGCGTGGCCTGGATGATGTGGCCAGCTACACCGCCACCTTGCGCGCATGTGCCCCCGTGGCAACCGAGCTCAAGCCGCAGCTGCGTACCCTGCTGCAATACCATTGCGGCAGCCCGATGCTGCGCACCCGCCAGCTCATGATCGATTTGCAGGCCCTATGAACCCATCTTCCCATTCTCCTCAGCGCACCGCCTTGTCTGTCAACGTCAACAAGGTGGCCCTGTTGCGCAACACGCGGCACCTGGGCATTCCCAGCGTCACCCGCGCGGCTGAGCTGTGCCTGCAGGCGGGGGCACAGGGCATCACGGTGCACCCCCGGCCCGACGAACGCCACATCCGCGGCCAGGACGTGTATGAGCTGGCGGCGCTGATGAAGGCCTGGCCCGACCGCGAATACAACATCGAGGGCAATCCGTCGCAGAACCTGATGGACTTCATCCGCCAGGTTCGCCCCCACCAGGCGACCTTTGTGCCCGACAGCGAAGACCAGTTCACCAGCGACCATGGCTGGAGCTTTCCGCAAGATACCGAGCGCCTGGCGCCGCTGGTGGCCGAATGCAAGGCGCTGGGCGTGCGCGTGAGCCTCTTCATGGACCCGGTGCCCCAGCAGATGGCCGCCGCCAAGGCTGTGGGCGCTGACCGGGTGGAGCTGTACACCGAGCCCTACGCCGCCGCCTGGGGCTCGCCACAGCAGGCGATGGAGCTGAAACGCTATGCCGCAGCCGCCCAGGCGGCGCTGGACGCAGGGCTGGGCGTGAACGCGGGCCATGACCTCAACCGGGACAACCTTGCAGCCTTTGTGCGCGACGTGCCGGGCGTGCAGGAGGTCTCGATTGGCCATGCGCTGATCGCCGATGCGTTGGAGCTGGGCTACGCCGCAACCGTGCAGGCTTACCTGGGCTGCATTGCCCAAGGCTTTGTCGGTGCTGATAACTCCTGATTTGATAGCTGCAGGTGCATATTCTTCGGGCGCTACCAGCTATTTTTATTGATATTTCATGATCTACGGCATCGGTACCGACATCTGCGACGTGCGCCGCATTGCGGCCAGCCTGGCCCGTCATGGCGACCGCTTTGCCGAAAAAGTGCTGGCCGAGGGCGAACTGGCCACTTGGCGCGAACGCAGCGCGCGCTGGCCCGACCGGGGTTTGCGCTACCTGGCCACCCGGTTCTCTGCCAAGGAGGCTTTCAGCAAAGCCATTGGCCTGGGCATGCGCATGCCCATGACGTGGCGCCACTGCGAGGTGGCCAAACTGCGCAGTGGCCAGCCCGTGATCGTTCTGCACGGCGCGCTCAAGGAGTGGTTTGAGGCCCAAGGCCTGCAGGCGCACCTGAGCGTGACCGACGAGACTGACTACGCCGCCAGCTTCTGTGTGGTAGAAAAAATTCAAGCCAAATAGCACTGAAGCGCTTTATTTATATGCGCTATTAGCTATTAATAATGTAGCAAATTGATTCTTGAAGCCTCCCATGACTGAACACGCCCCCCTCATCCTCGACGTCGCTGGCACCACCCTCAGCGCCGACGACCGTCGCCGCCTGGTGCACCCACTCACTGGTGGCGTCATCCTGTTTGCTCGCAACTGGGAAAACCGTGCGCAGCTGCTGCAGCTCACCAGCAGCATCAAGGCCGTGCGCGACGACCTGCTGATCTGTGTGGACCACGAAGGCGGCCGAGTGCAGCGCTTTCGCACCGACGGCTTCACGCACTTGCCGCCCATGCGCGCCCTGGGCGCGATGTGGATGGATGACGGCAAGGGCGCCAAGGCTGTGCCCGGCAGCGGCGCGCTGCGGGCCACTAACGCAGCCACGGCGGCAGGTTACGTGCTCGGGGCCGAGCTGCGTGCTTGCGGCGTGGACTTCAGCTTCACACCGGTGCTGGACCTCGATTGGGGCGAAAGCGGTGTGATCGGCGACCGCTCGTTCCACCGCGACCCCCGTGTGGTGGCGCTGCTTGCCAAGAGCCTCATGCACGGCCTGCTGCAGGCGGGCATGGCCAACTGCGGCAAACACTTCCCTGGCCACGGCTTCGTCAAGGCCGATTCGCATACCGAAGTGCCTGTGGACAAACGCAGCCTCAAGGCCATCCTGGCCGATGACGCCGCTCCGTACCCCTGGCTGAGCAGCACGCTCACCAGCGTGATGCCCGCTCATGTGATCTATCCCAAGGTGGACAGCCGTCCTGCTGGTTTTTCGCAGCGCTGGCTGCAAGACATCCTGCGCCGCGAGATGCGTTTTGACGGTGCGATCTTCAGCGACGACCTCAGCATGGAAGGCGCTCGACGCCTGGACGGCCAGGTGGTCAGCTACGCCGACGCAGCTGTGGCAGCGCTACAGGCAGGTTGCGACTTGGTGCTGCTGTGCAACCAGAGCGTGGGTGATGGCAAGGCCGTGGATGAGCTCATCGAAGGTCTGTCAGAGGCCCGAAAGCAGGGTAGCTGGCAGCCGAGTGTGGACAGCGAATCCCGCCGCCTGGCGCTGCTGCCCGAAACCTTGCCACAGGCCTGGGACGAACTGATGTACCAGCCCGCCTACCTGCAGGCGCTGGACCTGTTGCCCTGACCTGCCGATGGTGGTGTGCCCGGTACGGCGCCACCCCGTGCGGTGCCGCGCGGTTACCCGCTAGGGCGTGTTGAAAGGCCCTGGCGTAACAGGCGTCGGTGCGGCCGGTGAGGCGTTGGCTACCGCATCCGTAGCAGTGGCAAGTGGGGCCGTGGGTGGTGGCTCCCCCTGAAACCTGCGCACCACGCGCTGGAACACCAGCGCATTCGGAATCTGCAGCCAAGCCGCGTGACCGGCTGCTGCGCCGTGGTCTTCCAGTGTGGTGTAGAGCAGGTTGATGTCCACCACGCGCCCCTTCGCGCCAGGCTTTTCGGCGGTGTCGAGCACCTCGATGTAGTCGCCAATCTTGAAGGGCCTCACGGTGAAGATCAGCAGCGCACAGAACAGGTTGGACAACACGCTCCAGGCCGCGAAAAACGCCACGGCCCCCACGGTGGCAAACCCGGTGAAGGCGGTCCATAGCACGGTGGCCGACACCCCCATCCGCTCCAATATCAGCAGCAGGGCGCTGGCAATGATGAGCCAGCGGATCATGCCGTTGATGGGCACCAGCAGTTCATTGGGCAACTGGTAGTGCGCGCTGGCACGGCGCACCAGACGCCGCAGTGTGCGCTGCAACAGCCAGGCGGCAAACAGGATCAGCAGGATCTGCGAACCAGGAATGATGACCTCAAGCCAGTCCTGCATCCATTCGGGCAGTCGGGTTTTCAGAACTTGCATGCGGGAGACGGCGGTATGGGCGCTGCGTTCGGTCGCGTCAAACGAAAAGAAGTGAAAGAAACTCAATTGCGCAGTTGCTCCACGGTGTCCATCTGCATTTCAAAACTGAAAAAGCGGTTGCGGCCCTGGGCCTTGGCTGCATAGAGCGCTTGGTCGGCACGCATGATCATGCTTTCGGCGTTGGTGTTGTTGTCGGGCACGCAGGTGGTGATGCCACCCGACAGCGTCAGTGTGTCACCCAGCGGGGACGCAGCGTGCGCAATGGCACGTACCTTGAGTAGCTGCCCCAGGGCGCGTGCAAAGGTCATGGCCCCCGAGCGCGGCGTGTTGGGCAGGATGAGGGTGAATTCTTCGCCCCCGTAGCGCGAAGCCACATCCCGGGGGCGCACGCAGACCTCGCGCAACAGGCGTCCCACCTCTTTCAGGCAGGCGTCGCCTTGCAGATGGCCGCTGGCATCGTTGAAGAGCTTGAAGTAGTCCAGGTCGCACAGCATCAGGGTGAGCGGCGTACCGTCCCGGCGCGCGGCCAGGATCTCGTTGTGCAGGATGCGGTCGAACCCTCGGCGGTTGACGAGGCCCGTGAGGGCATCGATTTCCACCATCTCATTGAGCCGCTGGTTGGCGGCATGCAGTTCGGCCGACATCGACACCAGTCGGCGGCGCATGTCTAGCAGGCGCCGCATGGCGCGCAGCTTGGCCATGAGCACGATGGGTTTGACGGGTTTGACGAGGTAGTCGTCGCCTCCTACCTCAATGCCGCGCCACACATCCAGCTCGTTGTCCAGGCCCGACAGGAAGATGATGGGCGTCCAGTCACCCGCCTCGCTCTCGCGCATCTGCTGCGCCACCCAGTAGCCATCCTGGCCCGGCAGTTTGATGTCCAGCAGTACCAGATCGGGCCGATGCTTCTTGAACAGGTGTAGCGCGGCCAGGCCCTCGGGCGCCTCAAAGATGTCTGACACGCCTGCTCGCCGCAGTTCGGCCACCAGCACCGCGCGCACGGAGCGCTGGTCTTCGACCACCAGCACCGAAAAGGCATTGCCCGAAGGCGGGTGCTCATGGGCCGGGTTGGGGGCGATGCTGGCGTTGAAGGGCACGGTGTGTCTCCTTGGTGCCTGTTGACCTGGGATGGGCGATCAAAGACCGCCCTCCGACGCAAACCAGGCCTCAGGACTCGCGGCGCAGCGCAGGGAACAGGATCACGTCGCGAATGCTGGGGCTGTCAGTCAGCAGCATCATGAGGCGGTCAATACCAATGCCGCAACCCCCCGTGGGTGGCATGCCGTATTCCAGCGCGCGCACGAAGTCATGGTCGTAGAACATGGCTTCGTCGTCGCCACTGTCTTTGGCGGCCACCTGGGCATGGAAGCGTGCGGCCTGGTCTTCGGCGTCATTCAACTCGCTGAAGCCGTTACCGAACTCGCGGCCGGTGATGTAAAGCTCAAAGCGCTCAGTCACCTCAGGGCGGGTGTCGTTGGCACGCGCCAGGGGCGATATTTCGGTCGGGTGCTCCATGATGAAGGTGGGCTGCCAGAGCTTGTCTTCCACCGTTTCTTCAAAGTACAGCACCTGCAGGCTGGCCAGCGTGCGTGCCGAGAGCTTGTCTTTCTCTTCGGTCATGCCCAGCTTCTTCAATGCACTGATGAGCCAGGCGGCATCATCCACATGGGCACCGGCCTCGGTGTACTGGAAGATGGCTTCGCGAATGGTGAGGCGGGCAAACGGCTGCGACAGGTCCACGGGGCGGCCCTGGTAGGTTAGCTGCAGCGATCCCGTCGCCTTGAGGGCCACTTCGCGGATCAGCGTCTCGGTGAAGTCCATCAGGTCCAGGTAGTTCCAGTACGCCGCGTAGAACTCCATCATGGTGAACTCGGGGTTGTGGCGCACCGAGATACCTTCGTTGCGGTAGCTGCGGTTGATCTCGAACACGCGCTCAAAACCGCCCACGATCAGGCGCTTCAAGTACAGCTCTGGCGCGATGCGCAGGTACATCTCCTGCTCAAGCGCGTTATGGTGCGTGACGAACGGCTTGGCGTTGGCACCGCCGGGGATCGG
Source organism: Acidovorax benzenivorans (assembly GCF_028680575.1). Classification (GTDB taxonomy): domain Bacteria; phylum Pseudomonadota; class Gammaproteobacteria; order Burkholderiales; family Burkholderiaceae_C; genus Acidovorax; species Acidovorax benzenivorans. The sequence continues at coordinate 218,593 of NZ_JAPCKI010000003.1, forward strand.
GTGCAGCATGGGCGTCTCGACTTCAAGGAAGCCATGGCTGACCATGAAATCGCGCAGGCCGCTCACGGCCTTGCTGCGAGCCACGAAGCGCTTGCGGGCCTGCTCATCGGTGATCAGGTCCACATAGCGCTGGCGGTACTTCTGCTCCTGATCGGCCATACCGTGGAATTTGTCGGGCAGGGGGCGTAGGCTCTTGGTGAGCAGGCGCAGGCTGGTCACCTTGACCGACAGCTCGCCGGTCTTGGTCTTCATCAGCGTGCCTTCGGCACCCACGATGTCGCCCAGATCCCAGTGCTTGAAGGCCGCGTACAACTCTTCGCCCACGGCGTCACGGGTCACATAGAGCTGGATACGCCCACCCACTTCGCCTAGCGAGCCGTCCTGGATCGTCGCGAAGCTGGCCTTGCCCATCACCCGCTTGAGCATCATGCGGCCTGCGACGGAGACGTTTACCGGCGTGGCTTCCAGGGACTCGTTTGTGGCAGCGCTGTGTTCCAGGTGCAACTGGGCAGCCTTGTGGGCAGGCTTGAAATTGTTGGGGAAGGCAACGCTACCGCCGCTGGCCTGGGCTTCGCGCAGAGCGCGGAGCTTTTCGCGGCGCTCTGCGATGAGCTGGTTGTCGTCCTGGGAGGGGAGGGGGGTGGTGTTGTCAGACATGGAGATCCGCCCGCAAATGGAGGCGTTCAGAGGCGTTGTTCGAACCAAAACCCGTGATTTTAGTTTTTTGCACGTGCCGTGGGGAGCTTGTGCCCGCCTGAGCCCGGATAATTTGCCGCATGTTCCTTAAAGCTGGCCTCCTTTCGCTGCTATTGCTGCTTGCCAGCCGCGTGTTGGGGGTGTTGCGCGAAACAGCACTGGCTGCTGCTTTTGGCAGCTCAGGCATGGCAGACGTGGCCATCGTCATGCTGACCCTGCCTGATTGGCTTGCAGGCGTGCTCGTCAGTGGCGCGTTGGCCTATGTTCTGCTGCCGCATTGGGCGGGGGCGTCGGCTGCGCATCAGAACGCCACACAAAATCGGGTGGCCAGATACCTGCTGTGGGGAAGTATCCTGCTGGCAGGCGTGATGGTGGCGGCCCATGGTTCATTGGGGGCCTTGCTGGTGCCAGGGGTATCGGTTTCCCTTCAGAGCTCAGTCAATCAAGCTATGGTCTGGAGTGCTCTTGCCTTGCCAGCAGCTATGCTGGCGGGGCTATGGGCAACGCGGCTGCAGCATGAGAGGGATTTTCTAGGCCTGTATAGCGCGAACTTGGTGGTCAACAGCGTGCTGATTGTTGCGCTGTTCTTCTGGAGTACGCGTGGATCAGCGACGGGCGCAGGGGCGGTACCAACTTTGGGTGTATTTCTGTTGGTCGCAGTTTTCATGAGGCTGTTGTGGCAAGGATGGCGCATGCGACCGCTGTACCACCACAGCAAGTTTTCGGTATCTTCTTCCACAACGCTTGGCTCATTGCCCGGCTGGCGCATCTGGATGTGGGCAGTCTTGGGTGCAGGTCTGCCGCTGACCTTGCCCTTCGTGGCCCGTACTTTCGCCTCCGGTACGGGTGAGGGGGCTCTAGCCACCTTCAACTATGCATGGAAACTGGTGGAGTTGCCGTTGGTTTTGGCAATCCAATTGGTAGCTTCGCTGGCTTTCCCCGCCATTGCCCGCGCCTACGGGAGGCAAACCGACTCCGATAACTCCAATGCGGACGCGATGACAGCCGCCGTGCGCGGTGCCCTGACATTGGCCTGGACATTGGCCTGCGCAGCGGCGGCAGCGCTGTTGGTGGGCGCGCCCGCTATTGCCAGTGTGCTCTTCGGCTGGGGGCGCATGCAAGCCTCATCGTTGGTGCAGATTGCAGCCTGGGGCAGCGTGGGCGCATGGGGCTTGTTGCCGCAAGCGCTTTTAGCCGTGGCTTTGACGATTCTGGCCACCATAGGGCGCATGCGCTTTGCGGTGCTGGCCTATGCGCTGGCCCTGGCGGTAGTCCTCGTTGCGGGGGGCGTGGGTCGTACGGCGGGGCATCAGCTGATGTGGGCGCTTAACGCGGGTTTCCTTGCTGCCGCTGTGGTGGCCTGGGGGGCGTTGGGCGTGTCTGCCATGCGGCGCTGGGTGCCGGTGAGGGCATTGTTGGCACCCTTTGTCGTGCTGATGGCCTTGGTGGCCGTGACGCATTGGCTGGGTCTTGCTGGAGATGCATCTGCTGAAATTTCTGGATCGAAACAGGTTCAAGCGCTTTTTCAATGCGCGGGAGCTGCTCTTGTTGTTATAGCGTCTGGATGGTTCGCCGGCCCCGCATTGCGCCAAGCCCTGCGGTCATAATCTGGATCCAGCTATGATGGATTTTCTACAGATCACCAATGACCCAGATCTGGCACGCCGTTGCGATGCGCTGCCTGGTATGCGCTTGTTTGTCGATTTGGAAAGGCATGGCAAGGCCGCACGTCAGACCGGGCGGAATACTTTCATCAGCACGCACCAGCCTGAGGACGTTGGCCGCATCAAGGCCCAGTTGCAGCGGTCGCAGCTCATGGTGCGGGTGAACCCATTGCACGAAGGCACAGCCGTGGAGCTGGCTACTGTGCTGGCGCAAGGTGCCGACTCGGTGATGTTGCCCATGTTCCAGACCCCCGACGAGTTACGGGCCTTCAGCCGCATCGTGGCGGGGCGGGCTCCCATCGTCGCATTGCTGGAGACAGCGGGTGCGCTGCAGTCTCTGGATGCTTGGGTTGATGCCCCTGGTCTGTGTGAAGTGTTCGTAGGGCTCAATGACTTACATCTGTCGCTGAGCTGCGGATTCATGTTTGAGCCCTTGGCGCAGGGTCTGCTGGACAGAGTGTCAGCTAGGGTTCGAGCGCAAGGCTTACGCTTTGGCTTTGGCGGAGTTGCTCGGCTGGACGAGGGGCTGGTGCCGGGGCGCGATGTGCTGGCTGAGCATCTTCGTCTGGGCTCGCAGGCGGTGATCTTGTCGCGCACTTTCCATAGGCCCAGCGAGCCTAGTGCCGCAGCAAACAGCTTCGAGGCCGAGGTGGCTGTCCTGAGGCAGGCTGAGCGAGATCTGTCCGCGCGCACCTCCCAGCAGGTGGCGGCAGACCAGTTGCGCATCTGCAATTTGATCGGCTCGGTCGCTGCGTCCATTGCAGGTCGCACTGCGGAGGGGGTTGTTTGAAGCGGGTCATCGATATCGTGCTGTCTTTATTGGCGCTCCTGGTCTTGGCTCCGCTGCTCTTGGGTGCGGCGCTGGCGATTGCTTTAGAAACGGGGTTTCCGGTTCTTTTCCGACAGACCCGCCTGGGTCTGAATGGACGCGAATTCGGCATGTACAAATTTCGCAGCATGGTGAAAAACGCCGCGCAGATGGGCCCCTATTTCACCACCGACCACGACCCGCGCATCACCCGCGTTGGCCGCTTCATCCGCAGCACTAGCATCGACGAGTTGCCTCAGCTCATCAATGTGCTAACGGGCGACATGAGCCTGGTTGGCCCGCGTCCCGATGTGCCTGTACAACGCAGCCTCTACGTGGAAGCCGACTGGGCACGGCGGTGCAGCGTGCGCCCTGGCATCACTGGGCTGGCTCAGGCGCTTTACCGGTCTGATGCGACCTATGAACAGCGGCTCAATGCGGATTTGCGCTACGCTCGCGAAATTAGCGTTTGGCTGGACCTCCGGATACTAATCTGGACTATCAAGCGGCTTTTGGGGAGGGCCTCAAATTAGCTTTGCCATGCTGCAACAGCGAAACTGTACATGCTACTCTTGAAACCATGGGGTATGGATTCGTTACCTGAGGGTCTCGAAATAGGCGCCTGCCTATAATCTTTTTTACCCACTTGTTCGTCCAACCTCGCGCCTTTGAGTAGGTGCTCTGATCCCGTGAACCAAAGACGGAATGAATCTGTGACGGAGCAAACGCCCGCTGGCTTTAACGTGCACACGGGCTCGGATGTCCAAGCCATGCTGGCAGTGATGGGGCTTCATTCGATAGAGCAGCTGTTTGCTGATGTGCCCGCTCAGGTGCGGTTGCGCCGTGCGCTTAGCTTGCCTTCTGCGCTTAGTGAATGGGAGCTCATGCGCGACATGCGGGCCATGGCTGATATGAACGCCACGGTGCTGACCCACTCTAGTTTTCTCGGTTGTGGTGCCTACGAGCACTACATCCCTGCAGTGGTGGATGCCATGGTCTCACGCGGGGAATTTTTGACCGCATACACCCCCTACCAGCCGGAAATGAGCCAAGGTTTGCTGCAGGCGCTGTTTGAGTTCCAGGTGCTGGTAGGGCGTCTTTTGGGGCAGGACTGCGTGAACTGCTCAGTCTATGACGGCGCCACTGCGTTGGCTGAATCTTGCTGGATGATGTGCTCTGCCAGCGGCAAACGCCGTGTGGTGGTTGCTCAAGCGGTCTGGCAGCAATACCGCGAAGTGCTCGACACCTACCTGTTGCCCCGTGGCGTGCAACTGGTTTATGTGGGGCAGGATTTACAAACCGGTATGGCTGACACCGCTGCGATTGCGGATCTGATCATGGCAGGGGACGTGGCTGGCGTCGTTTTGCAAAGTCCGAATGCTCTGGGGGTGATTGAGGATTTGCAGGCGGTTGCACAGGTTTGTCAATCAAGCAAAGCGCTGCTTGTTGTGTGTGTCAACCCGTTGCTGTGTGGTTGGCTGGAGGCGCCTGGCAGGCTGGGAGCAGACATCGTGGTGTGCGAGGGGCAACCTCTGGGATTGCCGTTGAGTGCAGGCGGGCCCTACGTCGGCATTATCGCTTGCACCAAAACCCTTGAACGTTACCTGCCTGGCCGTCTGGTCGGCCGCGTGCATGACCTTAATGGGAAACTTGGTTATGCATTGGTGAAGGAGGACCGAGAACAGCATGTGGCGCGTGACAGGGCCACCAGCCACATCTGCTCCAACCAAGCCCTCAATGCCATTCGTGTTGCAATCTATCTGGCTTGTCTGGGCGAACGTAATTTCATGCGTATCGCTCAAATGAATGTCGCCAAAGCGGCGCAGTTGCGCGAGTTGCTCACTGCGCAGGCGGGCGTCAAACTACTGCGCCGCGGCTCCCATTTCAATGAGTTTGCGGTTGAGTTGCCGATGGATGCGGTCATGTTCTGTGCCCGTATGCGCAATCTCGGTATTTTTGCAGGCGTGCCGATCGATAAGGCGCTGGTCGGCCATGAGAGAGGCTTGCTGATCGCCGTGACAGAGACAAAGAGTCTTGCCGACCTGCAGGCGTATGTGAAACATGCATGCGCGTGCCTGCAGGAATTTTAATATGTCTGTCACGTCTCCGTCTCAATCCATTGTCGATTTGCACCGCCCCGGCGCTGCCAGCGACGTTTTTGCGGGTGAGGCTCTTATGGTCCCACCACCGCCGCCATCGTTTGCTCGTCAGCGTACTGCAATTGGGTTGCCCGAAGTGAGCGAAGTGGATGTGGTGCGCCACTTCACTCGCCTGAGCCAGGAATCCCATGGGGTGGACAACGGGCCTTACCCGCTGGGTTCGTGCACGATGAAATACAACCCCAAGCGCAACGACGAACTGGCCCGCTTGTCCGGTTTCGCGAATGCTCACCCCATGCAGGATGCAGACACTTTGCGCGGCGTGTGGGAGGTGTACGAGCGGCTTCAGGTGATGGTGAGTGAGGTCACCGGCATGGATGCCTGCTGCCTGGCCCCGGCCGCTGGCGCCCACGGCGAGTTGGCTGGCTTGCTGGTACTACGTAGGCACTTTGCCGATTTGGGAACCCCTCGTTCGGTGGTGTTGGTGCCGGATTCGGCCCATGGCACGAACCCCGCATCTGCCGCCATGGCCGGGTTCGAGTGCCGGATCGTTCCCTCTGATCTTAAAGGCCGCGTGGACATGGTGTCTCTGCGCGAGATGCTGACGTCCGATGTGGCCGCCTTTATGTTAACCAATCCTTCCACTCTGGGATTGTTTGAAGACCAGATCGTGGAAATTGCCGATGCTGTGCACGCTAACGGATCTTTGCTGTACTACGACGGCGCCAATCTGAATGCGCTGATGGGTATTGTGCGCCCTGGCGACATGGGGTTTGACGTGGTGCATGTGAATGTACACAAGACGTTCTCTACACCACACGGTGGCGGTGGCCCGGGGGCGGGCCCTGTGGCCGTGAAGGCGGCACTGGCGCCGTATCTTCCTCGTCCGGTGGTGATTCGGAAAAATGGCGTTGCACAGCCTGACGAGGATCGCCCGCTGTCCATTGGTCGAATGAAAAGCTTTCATGGCCATGTGGGCGTGCTGCTGCGCGCATACGGCTATCTGCGCACTATGGGCGCGCGGGGTTTGCGTGAGGCTTCTGAAAATGCGGTGCTCAACGCCAACTATTTGCAGCACCAACTGGCCCACATTTTGCCCCCGGTGTACAACCAGTTCTGCAAGCACGAAACCTTGTTGTCTGGCGAAAGACTCAACACTTCAGCGCGCCAGTTTGCCAAGCGGCTCATTGATTACGGCATACACCCGCCCACGCTGGTGGGGGCTGGTTGCGTGTACTTTCCGGGCGATCTCAAGTCGGCCATGCTGATCGAACCCACCGAGACCGAATCGAAGGCTAGCCTTGACTACCAGGTTGAGATATTCCAGCGCGTCTTTGATGAAGACTCTACGGACGAGGCATTGGTCGAAAGTGCCCCTTTGAGCCGCAAGATTGCACGGCTCGATATAAAAATTTAAGGATTTGCCATGTGTGGAATTGCAGGTGTGATCAATGCTGCGGGCGTGACGAAAGACGACGTCTGGAAGATGATCGACTGCATCAAATACCGAGGAGTTGACGAGCAAGGTGTCGAGGATCTGGGTGGCGCGGTTCTGGGGCACGCACGACTTGCAGTGGTTGATCCCGAAAACGGTATGCAGCCCATGTCGAGCACCGATGGCAAGGTCTGGGTGGTCTTCAATGGCGAGATTTTCAACTTCATCGAATTGCGCGAACAGCTCAAGGCCAAGGGTTATAAGTTCAAGTCGCGATGTGACACCGAGGTGCTGGTGCATTTGTGGTGTGAAAGGGGTGAAAAGATGCTTGACGATCTTGTCGGCATGTTCGCCTTTTTCGTATGGGATCAGCGAACACAGACTGGCATGTTGGCCCGTGATCGCCAGGGTATCAAGCCCTGCTTTTATGCGCCGTATCAAGGTGGTATTGCATTTGCCAGCGAGATGAAGGCCATCCTTGCGCTGCCGAAGTTCGAGCGTAAGGTGAACGAAGCGGCTTTGGGCAACGTGTTCACTTTCAACTACTGCCCGCCACCAGAGACCTGCTTTGAAGATATCTGCCATCTGATGCCTGGCTTCTTCATGCGCTTTAGCAACGGAAGTTGCTCCGAGCCCGTGCGCTACTGGAGCTGGCCAATTGATAGCGATCGGGTCGATGCGTCGCAGGCTGATCTAGAGCGTGCCCTGGACGAAGCCGTCAAACTGCAGATGCGGTTTGATGTGGATGGCGGCCTCTTTTTATCGGGGGGCGTTGATTCTGCTGTTATTGCCAACCGGTTGGTTCCTCAATGGAATCGACCTCAACTGGATGCCATTGGTCTGCGCATCGAGGACAAGGGTTTTTCTGAGTACGCCTATGCCGAACGCGTGGCCGAAGACCTGAATATCAACCTGAGCGCACTGGACATCCAGCCTTCCGATATCCCGGAAATCGCGCGCTCGGTGGTCAAGCACGCGGAGCAACCACACGGGGATTTTTCCTTCTTCCTGTTCTACCTGCTGTCGCGCAAGGCGCATGAGATGGGCAAGATCGTCATGTTCACCGGAGATGGCCCCGACGAGGTCATGTTGGGCTTTCGCCATAACGAGCAGTTCTTCTCGGAGATGATGCGTGCCAATTTTTCGATGCGTAGCTATTTCGACCTTATCAGTTACAGCACCGAAAAAGACCGCAAGCGCATGATGAGCCCGTCATTTCTGCCCCATACAGAAGGCGCGCTCGACAAGTTCATGGGCATCATCGAGCCATTTCGCGACCTGGAACCGATGGAGCAGGTTGCCGCATATGAGTTGACGTCGCTCATGCCCGGTAACAACGCGGTCAAGGGTGATCGCATGGGCGCTTGCTGGTCCATTGAAGGGCGGGCACCTTTCCTGGATCATCGGGTGAGTGAGTTGTTCGCACGCTTGCCCATTACGTCCAAGTTCTATCAAGGTGTCGGTAAACACTTCCTAAAGAAAGCGGCAGAGAGCTACTACGACCATGATTTTGTGTTCCGACCCAAGACCATGCCAACGCTGCCCATCGGCGAGTGGATCAAAGGCCCGCTATTTCAATGGGCGCGGGAGGTTCTTGCTCTGCCTGATGGCGGGCGTTTTGATCGTAACGAGCTGCAGGTCATGTTGGAGGAGCACCGCAGTGGCCTGCACAACCACACCAAGCAACTGCGCACAGTGCTTGTGGCCAAGCTTTGGCTGCAAGAGTTCTTCCCAGAACACGTTTAAGAATCACCAGGCGGAGACGTCAGGACTATGGCCGAATTTGATTACTATCTTGCGCAGTTCGTGGACATCCACGGTCGGCCCAAAGCGAAGCTGGTGCCGGGTAAGCACAAGGAAACGATTTTTGGTGCGGGCGCAGGTTTCGCGGGTTTTGCCATCGCTGGCATGGGCATGGGTCCACATGGCAGGGAGTTCATGGCCGTTGGCGACCGTGACTCGATTCGTCCCGTGTCCTGGATGACCTCAACGGCCAGCGTTACTTGCGACGGGCATGTGGGTGGGAAGCCCCATGCGTTCGACTCACGGGTGATCGCCAAGAAGGCTTTGGCCGATTTTCGTGAAGTGACTGGTTTGGAGTTTTTCACGGGCCTGGAGCCGGAGTTCTTTCTGCTCAAGCCAGGGGCAACGGCCGGTAGCTGGGTCGTTGCAACTGAATCGGAGTCCCTGGACAAACCATGCTACGACTTTCGTCACCTGTCCTCGGTATCTGATTTCCTCATGGAACTGTGTGCCGCATTGGGCAGTGCTGGTATCGACGTTTACCAGATCGACCATGAAGACGCCAACGGCCAGTTCGAGATGAACTTCACCTACGCTGATGGCCTGCGAACGGCGGATAACCTTACTTACTTCAAGATGGCATCCCAGGCGATTGCGCGAAAGCATGGCCTCCTGTGCTCTTTCATGCCCAAGCCGTTTGCAGAGCGCTCGGGCAGCGGCTTGCATATGCACATGTCGGCTGGCAGGCAGTTTGGGGACAATGCTTTCGAAGATGAATCCGATCCGCGCGGTATGGGCTTGTCACAGATGGCGTACCACTTCCTGGGCGGACTGGTCGCGCACGCGCCGGGTCTCACCGCAATTGCAGCGCCCTGCGTCAACTCCTACCGTCGTTTGGTATCGCGCGGTTCGCGCTCGGGCGCAACTTGGGCGCCGATCAACATCGCTTGGGGAGACAACAATCGCACCGCATTTGTACGCATCCCTGGTGGGCGACTTGAGTTGCGGGTGCCGGACGCATCGGCTAACCCCTACTTGCTAACTGCGGCCATTGTTCATGCCGGTCTGGATGGTATACAGCGAAAGCTTAACCCGGGTCCGCCTTGCAATGAGAACCTCTACCAACTCAGCTTGGCCGAACTTGCTGCGCGCGGTATCAAGCGCCTGCCAGCAAGCTTGCCTGATGCACTCGATGCGCTGGAGGCTGACCAAACGCTTTGTGAAGGCTTGGGCGCTGATTTTGTCGCAGCGTTCACTGAGATCAAGCGTGCTGAGTGCGATGAGCTGCTACTCATGGTGCCGCCTGCGGAATTCAGGCGTTATGTGGATTTCTTCTGAAGGGATGACACCCTCGGGACGGGAAAGCTTGCATATGAATCTGGACATCAAGATAACTAGTAGCATCCAATTCATGAACTGCGGAAACGGGCCCATCACAAAGATCGTCCCTGCTATTGGTGGGTATCTGGCGTACGGCGCAAAGCAGGTTTTTACTTTATCAGTAGGCGATTGTCGCCTCCATGAGCGCCTTGCGTGGCTGAAGGGCACGTTGCAGTTGAATGAACTGGTCGCAAGATATTTTGAGCCGGTGGTACTGGCGGCGGTCTTTGGGCCGCGACATCCGGGTTACTCTAAATTCACGCACGAGGGTGGGTATGGGCGTTCAGTGACTTGGCCGGACTAGTGCGTCGATGAAAAGAGTCTTGTTCGTTGCCTATGGTAGCGGTCACATCAATATGGTTGTGCCTGTCGCCAAGGCATTGGCAGCCAAGGGAAAGGCAGCGCCTGTGGTGTTGGCACTGACGACGGCCGCGCCCGTGGCCCGTGCGGCTGGCCTGGATGTACGTCAGTTCAAGGATTTCGCAACCGACGCCGATAGTGCTGCATTGGCGCAGGGACAGCAGTTGATGCAGGGGCTGGGTCGGCCGATGGTTGATCTCCAAGAAACAGTAGCATACCTGGGTTTGTCGATGGCTGACTTGATCGCCTGTGCTGGCCTTCAAGAGGCGGAGCGGGCCTATCGGCAATTCGGCCGTCAGGCTTTTTTGCCTGTTCCGACGATGTTGCGCATCCTTCGGCAAGTAGCACCAGATCTCGTGGTCTGTACGAATTCACCGCGGGCGGAACGCGCGGCGGTGCTGGCGGCGCGCCAACTCGGTATCCCGTCGATCTGTATGGTTGACTTGTTCGCGTTGGACGAAGTGAAGTGGATAGGAGCGCCGGATTATGCGGACCTCGTTTGCGTCCTTAACGACTCGGTCCGGGAATTCCTTGTCGCTGCCGGGCGCGCGCCGGAGCAGGTTGTCGTAACTGGAAATCCTGCGTTTGACGCATTAAATGGGCCCGAAGTCCAAGCTCAGGGTCAGCACATGCGCCTTGTGCAGGGTTGGGGGGGGCGACGCGTCATCCTTTGGCCTACTCAGGTCGAGCCGACCCAGCATCCGTTCGATGGTCGACCGGGTGACCCGACACTGCCGGCTCGGGCGCTGGACTCGGCGCTTGAGTGGGTGCGTGTCCGTACCGACACCACACTATGTCTCCGTGCGAGGGCCGGTGAGTCCCCGCCGGTAGTGCCCTCAGACTCTCGTATTGTGCTAACGGGACAGGATTGGCCTCTGGCGCCGCTGTTGCATGCGACAGATCTGGTTCTTACGCTTAATTCGACAGTCGGGCTGGAGGGCCACATGGCTGGTTGTCGGCTGGTTCAAGTGTTAGGGTCGGTGTTCGACGATGCTATGCCGCTCGCTCGTTACGGCATTGCCGATGCAGCCGTGCCGGTGGATTCGATCGAGCAGGCGCTTGATCGTTGGATCGACGCACCACGTCGTGCGATGCATGAGAAGACAACCGCCACCCAGAAGGTGCTGGCGATGGTCGACCGATTCCTATAATTCATCATCCTGCTTACAGGTTCGTTATAAGCCCCACCATCCGGTCACCGCCCTTCACTAAAGCCGAATGCCACTCATCCCCGCCCCTCCCCGCGTTGACCTTTCGGCCTTTGACACCAGCGATGACGATGCCCGCGTGATGTATGGCCTACCGCGCTACGTGCACTTCTGTAAGAAGTGCGTGATATCCAACCAGCGGCCAAACTCGGCCATTGAATACCAGCATACCAAGGCTAGCAAGAAGGCGACGATTGCGTTCGATGAAGGGGGTGTCTGTGACGCCTGTCGCTTCGCTGAGCTGAAGCACGGCTCCATTGACTGGAGAGACCGGGAAGATCAGTTAGCCGTACTTTGCGATAAGTTTCGTAGCAAGTCTGGCTATGACTGCTTGTTACCGGGCTCCGGCGGGAAGGATAGTTTCTATGCCTCGCACATTCTCAAAACACGTTTTGGCATGCACCCGTTGACCGTGACCTGGGCGCCTCATGTATACACGGAGTGGGGCTGGAAGAATTTCCAATCGTGGCTGCACGCGGGTTTCGACAATTACCTCATGACGCCAAATGGTCGGGTGCATCGACTGCTGACCCGCCTCGCTGTAGATAACCTTTTTCACCCCTTCCAAGCCTTTATGTTCGGCCAGAAGTCCTTAGCTCCCAAGATGGCTTTGCTTCACGATATTCCGTTCGTGGTGTACGGGGAGAACGAGGCGGAGTATGGCAATCCGATTGGTGATACGACGAGTGCCCAGCGTGATTGGTCATACTTCACAGCGGCCAACAAGTCCGAGATTTACTTGGGTGGTACCTCAGTGCAAAGCCTGTACGAGGATTTTGGTCTTGAAGAACAGGATCTTTTGCCCTATCTGCCGGCCGATCCAGCGCAAATGAAGCGTAAGCAGGTTGAAGTGCATTACTTGGGCTATTACCTAAAGTGGCATCCCCAGAGTTGCTACTACTACGCGGTAGAGCACGGTGGGTTTGAGGCAGCGCCCGAGCGTACTCCCGGTACTTACAGTAAATACAACAGTATCGATGACCGCATCGACGATTTTCATTACTACACAACTTTTACCAAGTTCGGCATTGGGCGCGCTACCTACGACGCAGCGCAGGAAATCCGGTCGCGGGATGTCACTCGGGACGAAGGCGTTGCTTTGGTCCGCCGGTACGACGGAGAGTTCCCCGATCGCTTTGCAGAGGAAATCTTCCGCTACATCAGCATTCCCGAAAAGGAATTTGGACGCGCCAGTAAGATGTTCGAGTCCCCGGTGATGGACCGCGACTATTTCATGCGCCTGACCGACACCTTCCGCTCACCCCATTTGTGGAAACTCGAGAACGGCCAATGGACGTTGCGCCACACGGTTTACGAAGGCATCTGACAGTTACACATGGCTGGTTTGCGCATCATTCCCCGATTGGACATCAAGGGCCCGAATCTCATTAAGGGTATCCGGCTGGAGGGGCTTCGTGTCGTGGGTGACCCGCACGAGTTCGCTCTGCGCTATTACGCGCAAGGTGCCGATGAGTTGGTGTTCATGGATATTGTGGCCAGTCTGTACCAGCGTAATAGTCTGTCTGACATCATTCGGCGTGCCGCCGATCAGGTCTATATCCCCATCACCGTCGGTGGTGGCATCCGCTCGCTGGACGACGTACACCACACGCTGCGTTCGGGTGCTGACAAGGTGGCCATCAACACCGCCGCCATTGCACGCCCCGAACTGATTGGCGAGGTGGCCAGCCGGTTCGGTTCGCAGTGTATGGTGTTGTCGGTGGAGGCCAAGCGCACTGGGCCAGGGTGCTGGGAAGCTTATACGGACAACGGCCGTGAACACACTGGACTGGACGTGCTGGATTGGGTTGCTCAAGCGGTGGACCGTGGTGCTGGCGAGATCCTGCTAACAGCTGTGGATCAGGAGGGCACTCGTAAAGGTCTGGATATCGAGCTACTGCGTGCGGTCAACGCTCGGGTCAATGTGCCGGTGATCGCGAGCGGAGGGTTCGGTGATTCCGTTGACCTCAAGCGTGCCAGCGATGCGGGTACCTCTGGTGTGGCGATTGCTGATGCTCTGCACTGGGGGCGGATGACGGTGCCCGATATCAAGCAACAGGCGCGTGGGTTAGGCTTGGAGGTGCGTCTGTGAGTGATCGTGATGTGACGGTGATCGACTTCGGTACCGGTAATCTTCTCAATGTGGTACGTGCTCTGGAGCATTGCGGCGCAAGCGTCCGCGTGATCGATCAGGCAACGCAGGTATCTACCATGCCAGACAGACTGGTACTGCCCGGTGTAGGGGCCTTTTCGGATGCTATAGCCGAATTGAACGTGCGGGGCTTTGATGACTTGATAAAACGCTATGTGGATACAGGGCGACCTTTTCTTGGGATTTGCGTTGGTGCGCAACTGTTGTTTGAGGTGGGCGAGGAGTACGGAGTCCATTCCGGTTTGGGGTTGATTCCTGGCCGTGTACAGCTTATCCCGGCGGTGGATTCCGTTGGCCGCTCTCTGCGTGTGCCGCATATCGGGTGGAGCAACTTGGTGCGCCCGCCTATGCGTGCGGCATGGGATGACACCATCCTTGCAGCAGTGAAGCCCGGCGAATCTATGTATTTCGTACATTCTTACGCGCCAGTTCCGACGCATGAGGTGCACAGGCTCGCAGACACCTACTATCACGGCGTGCGAATCTGTGCAGCCGTAGCACGTGACCAGATCTTTGGGTGCCAGTTCCATCCCGAGCGGAGTGCCACAATGGGTTTGGGCATTCTCTCGGCCTTTCTGAAATTCTGATGAGCATCCGTATTCTCGTAACGGGGCGTGGATCGATCGCATTGCGCCATGTCCGTTGCTTGCGGGACGAACTTCCGGGGCTTGAACTCGCTGTGCTATCGAGCACTGGCGAGGTGGATGCGGATTTCCAACCTTGCAGCGTATTTACGACGCTATCGCATGGCTTGCAATGGAACCCAGATGCCGTGGTCATCGCGAGCGTTTCCAGCCGACACGGCGCAGAGCTGCGAGCCTGCTTGAAGAGAGGGCTTCATTGCCTGGTCGAGAAGCCGCTGGTGGTGACTCGTGCAGAGCTGGACGATCTGCGAGCTGCCCTGAGCACCAACGAGCAGCGATCCGCAATCGTCGTAGGTTGCAACCTGCGTTATCTCCCTGTGGTTCGGCAACTGGCCGCTGCTTTGGCCGATGTCCGTATTGGCGCGGTCGTTCGCGCCCATCTGGAGGTTGGGCAGAATCTTACGCAGTGGCGCCCCAACCGCGAACTTGTCCATTCCTATAGCGCCCAACCTGAACTGGGTGGAGGTGTGGTGTTCGATCTGGTGCACGAGATCGACATGGCGCGTTGGCTGCTTGGACCGTTGCAGGTTCAGGCCGCAGTGGGGGGGCGCCTTGGTCACTTGCCGATCAAGTCCGATGACGTGCATGTGGCGCTACTTACTCGGTTCAATGGCGCCCCTGTAGTAATTAGTCTGGACTACCTCTCGCAGCAGGCTGTACGTCGTTACGCCATCGTGTGTGAGGGCGGGTCATTGACCTGTGATGTTGTGGCTAAGCGGCTTACATTCGCTGATGGAAGCGAGACCCGGCTCATCGCTGATATGCCTGCGGACTTCGATGTGGCGCAGTCTTACCGTACGCAGATGAAAGACTGGCTGGCGGCATGGCACGATTCATCGCACGCTGTGGCCTCCTCACTGGCGGATGCCTTAGAAAGTGCCGAACTCATGCTAGCGATGAATGAAGCTTTGACATGAACATCATCACCATTTGTGCACGGGGTGGCTCTCGAGGTGTGCCAGGGAAAAATATCCGGCATCTGCTGGGCAAGCCCCTGATTGCCTGGACGATCGAGCAGGCGCTGGCAAGTGGTACGGCGGATCATGTATACGTGTCCACTGACAGCGAGGATATTGCCCGGGTTGCGGTAGATTTCGGGGCCCAGGTGCCTTTCCTGCGACCGGCCCATCTCGCTACTGACCTTGCTGGTAAGTTGCCAGTGATCCTTCATCTGGTCGAATGGGTGGAAGCGCACAACGGGCCAGTCACGCGGATTATCGACTTGGATCCGACTTCGCCGCTGCGCGATGTGGGCGACATCCGTGCGTGCGCCATGATGCTGGATAGTGACACGGATGTGGTGATCACCGGCTACATATCGGACAAAAATCCGTACTTCAATATGGTCGAGAAAAAAAATAGTGGCTATTTCGAGAGGGTTTGTAGACCTGAGGGTGAGGTGCTCGGGCGGCAAGCGGCGCCAGCGGTCTATGCAATGAATGCTTCCATTTATGCGTGGCATAGGTCCAGTCTGGCTTCTTCTTTGTGGGACCGGCCGAGAATCCAATTGCACGAGATGCCCCGAGAGCGTTCGGTAGACATTGACCATGCAATAGATTTTGAGCTGGTCGAACTTTTGATGAGGAAAAAGAGCCAAACATGAGCGACTTATTTCGTCTAGACGGCAAGGTCGTCGTGCTCACCGGCGCCGCAGGCATCATCGGTGCTGAAGTTACCCGGCTGTTTTTGAACTCCGGCGCACGAGTGTTCGCTGTTGACCGCGAGGAGGCCCTGCTAGAGCAAAGGCTGGGTAAAGCGCATGATTCCTTGATGACATGTGTGGCAGACGTTTCCAGCAAGGAGTCGGTCGGCCGGGCCTTTGCACAACTGAGTGGAAAGTGGGGCGTACCACATGTGTTGCTGAACAACGCTGCGGCCAAGTCTGCCAATTTCTTCGAATCTTTTGAAACATTCGCACTGGACGAATGGAATGAGGTGATGGCGGTCAACTTGACCGGCGCCATGCTTTGCGCCCAGGTGTTTGGAGGTGCCATGGCTGAGCGGGGTTCGGGGAACGTCGTCAACACACTGTCCATCTATGGAATCGTCGCGCCAGACCAACGGATCTACGAAGGGTCTGAGTACCTCGGGCGGGCCATCAATACGCCGGCCATATACGCCGCGAGCAAAGCGGGATTGTGGGGATTGACCAAGTATCTGGCTGCTTACTGGGGCCATCGTGGCGTGCGTGTCAACGCTGTCACACCTGGGGGCATATTCAGCGGCCAGAATGACGCTTTCGTCAAAAACTACTCCGATCGGGCACCACTTAGCCGCATGGCGGAGGCCAATGACATAGCGAATGCAATGCGTTATTTAGCCAGCGATGCAGCGAAATATGTAACTGGCCATAACCTGGTGGTAGACGGTGGGTGGACGACATGGTGAGCCCTGGCGTGTTTGTCATTGCGGAAGCTGGTGTCAATCACAATGGCAATGTGGCTCACGCCCTGGCCCTATGCGATGCTGCTAAGGCTGCAGGCGCCGATGCTGTCAAATTCCAGACATTTTGCGCTGCTGACCTTGCGGTACGCGGTGCGCCTGCGGCAGAGTACCAGACTCGCCAGACTGGCGAACTGGACCAATACTCTATGTTAGAGCGGCTGGAGCTTACCGAAGCGCAGCACATACAGATTCAGGCACACTGCAGGGCCATCGCGATCGAATTTTTCTCCACACCGTTTTCTGTGCCTGCAGTCGATATGCTGGTTCGCCTGGGTGTCCAGCGACTCAAACTGTCGTCCGGTGAGCTCACGCATCGTCAGCTGGTTGAGCACGCCGCAGCGACCCAGTTGCCGCTGCTGGTGTCTACCGGCATGGCCACCATGAAAGAGATCGTTGAAGCTCTGGCCTGGATGCGCAAAGCCCGTGGCCACCTCAATGGAGTGGTGGTAATGCACTGCACCTCCGCCTATCCCGCAGCAGACGACACTCTGAATTTGACCGCGATGGCGCAGATGCGCCGCGAACTCGGTGTGCCGATCGGTTACTCAGATCACAGTCTGGGAGTTGAAGCCCCGCTGGCGGCCGTGGCCTTGGGTGCATGTGCAATCGAAAAACATCTGACGCTGGACCGCAGTTTGCCCGGCCCAGACCACAGTGCGTCGCTTGAGCCCGCAGGGTTTGCCGAGATGATCCGTGGCATACGGCGTGTGACGGCTATGCGCGGCGATGGCGTTAAGGTTCCCCGTTCAGAAGAGTTGGATGCTGCTCGTGTGGCGCGCCGCAGTGTTGTGGCGCTGCAAGACATTGCGGCGGGCGAGCCACTGTGCGCGGATATGCTGGGTTGCCGCCGCCCTGCGATAGGCATCGCTCCGAGTGACCTGGACAGTTTGGTGGGGCGGCAATTGCGTCACGCGGTTACGGGCGGCACCGTGTTGAACTGGTCCGATTTGACCCCAGAGTTTGGCCCATGAACCCTGCGCACTCGGCAGCAACCCGTCGTGTGTTGTACCTCAGCGGCACACGAGCTGACTTCGGACTAATGCGCGGCACACTGCAACGTGCCGCAGCCAACCCGGCTCTGGCGTTGAACGTGGCCGTGACCGGAACTCACCTGGACGCGGCACACGGAAACACGGTGGACGACATCCGTGCAGCCGGTCTGCCGGTGGTGACGGAGTTGCCGGTGGATGTGCTCACTCGCACTCCGGCGAGTATGTCAGTGGCTGTGGCGAAGTGCTTGCAAGGCATGGCAGCGTTGCTGGAACAGCAGCGACCAGATATCCTGCTTCTGCTAGGTGACCGTGGTGAGATGCTGGCCGGTGCAATTGCTGCCTTGAATCAAGGGGTGGTAACTGTGCACATTCACGGTGGTGAGCGTTCGGGGACGGTCGACGAGCTCATGCGCCATGCCATCAGTAAGCTATGCAGCTACCATCTGGTTGCTACCGAAGAGTCGCGTGACCGTCTGATCCGCATGGGCGAAGCGTCAGAGCGTATTCATGTAGTCGGTGCTCCCGGGCTCGACGGCCTGACCGATTTGGCTTCGGGCGCGCGCGAAGAAGTTCTGGCAGCGCTGGATTTGCCCAGCGACCAGCCGTTCATTCTGGTGGCGTTTCACCCGGTGGTGCAACAGGCTGGTCTTGCCTATGAACAGACCCGGGCCTTGATGCAGGCACTGCAGCAGCAAGTGTGTCCCTTGCTTTGGCTTGAGCCAAACGCAGACGCGGGCGCACTGGGCGTACTGCAGGCGCTCGACGAAGGGCCGCTTCCTGCTGGCTCGCGTCGTGTCACCCACCTGAGCCGTGTGTTGTTTGCACAGGCCATGCGCCATGCAGCGGTGATGGTGGGTAATTCGTCATCAGGCATTATTGAAGCGGCCAGTTTTGGAACCCCAGTCATCAACATCGGCGACCGCCAACGGCTACGCCAACGCAATGCCAACACGGTGGACGTGCCCGCTGAAACCGAAGCCCTGTCCTCAGCCCTGCGGCAAGCCTTGGCCTGCGAGCGGCTTCCGCTCCACAACCGCTATGGCGATGGGCAGGCGGGTGCCCGCATTGTGGAACTGTTGATAAGGCTGCCACTCACGCCTTCGGTGCTGGAGAAAACCAATGCCTATTGAGGCTTCCCAGCGCCTATCTCTGCTGATTTTTGGTGCGGGCGGACATGCGCGTGTCGTCGCCGATGCCTTGCAACAAGCTCATGCCGACTGGCTGTTGGTCGCGTCCGATCGCAACGATCAGCTGTGTCGGGGTGAGTTGTTGCCCGGCATTCCACTGGAGGCAGTGAACTCCTTGGAGCCATGGTCCGGCGCTTTGCATGTGGCTATTGGAGACAACCGAGCGCGTGAAAAGGAGAGTATGCAGCTGGGGCTGCATCAGCTAGTCTCAGTGGTTCACCCGAGGGCCAGCGTTTCGCCCCACTCGACGGTGGCTGAAGGCTGCTTTGTGGCGGCACAGGCGGTGATCGCGCCCGGCGTGGTGCTAGGACGCAGTGTTATCGTCAACCACGCTGCGGTGGTGGACCATGACTGCACGGTGGGGGCCTTCACTCATATTGCTCCCGGCGCCGTGCTCGGCGGTGGGGCGTATATCGGTTCGCGGGTCCTGATCGGATCCGGTGCCACGGTGCTACCTGGGCGCGTGATCTGTGACGGTGCGGTGATCGGTTCCGGTGCAGTGGTTTGCCATGACATTCAACAAGCCAGCACCTACATTGGTGTTCCGGCCAGGAGCGTTTCATGAATCAGGCAGAGTTCAACGCCTTGTGCGTTGCACCCAGTTGCACGTTGCGGGAAGCTCTGCTGCGGCTGAATACCATGGCCAGAGGCTTTTTGATGGTGCTCGGCGAAGACAGGCGGTTATTGCGCACACTGACTGATGGCGATCTGCGACGTGCCCGCTTGGCCGGTCTCAGCGATGCTGCCTTGGTTCTTGAGCTCCCGGCACAGCCACCCAAGGTGGTGAATGAGGACGCTACCGCCGCGGTTGTGCTCGAATTGATGGACCGCCACCAGATCGATCACGTCCCGGTACTAAATGCGCAGGACCACCCGGTGGATGTAGTGTTGCGGAGGGAGTTGTCGCAGCGCATCTGGCTTTCTTCGCCTCATTTGGGCGAAGAGGAAACTGCCTTTGTCGAAGAGGCCTTCCGCACCAACTGGATCGCTCCCCTCGGACCGCACGTGGATGCCTTCGAGCGTGAACTCGCTGAGCATGTGGACGTGGGTCATGCTGCAGCCCTGAGTTCCGGCACGGCGGCCATCCACCTTGGCCTATTGCTGCTGGGCGTACAGCCGGGCGACACTGTGTTTTGCTCGTCGCTTACCTTCGTAGCCAGCTGCAATCCCATCCTATATTGCAATGCACTGCCGGTGTTCATCGACTCGGAGCCTGGCTCGTGGAACATGTCACCGCAGGCGCTGGAGCGAGCCTTTGAATCGGCGCGCCGAAAAAACTGCATGCCGCGCTGTGTGGTGCTGGTCAATCTGTATGGTCAGAGTGCCGATATGGACGCGCTGCTGCCCATTTGTGAGCGTTACAACGTGCCCGTGCTTGAAGACGCTGCAGAGTCCCTGGGGGCTCGGTACAAAGGGCGCGCCAGCGGAAGCTTCGGCCACTTAGCGGTGTACTCGTTTAATGGTAATAAGATCATCACAACATCGGGCGGTGGCATGCTGGTTTCCAGTGATGCTGCGCTGATTGCCCGAGCCAGGAAGCTTTCTACCCAGGCGCGCGAGGCAGCCCTCCACTACGAGCATGTGGGGGTGGGCTTCAACTACCGTATGAGCAACGTGCTCGCTGGCATTGGCCGAGGTCAACTTCGTGTCCTGGACGAGCGGGTGCGGCAGCGTCGGCGCGTGTTTGAGCGCTATCAGGAAGCCCTCGCCGACATTCCTACCGTTCGCTGGATGCCTGAGCCCACCGGCTATCTATCAACCCGTTGGTTGTCGTGCTTTGCGCTTGAAGGCGAAGGCGCCGCCGCCCAATGCAATGTCCTCATGCGGTTGATGGAGCGGCATTCGATCGAAGTGCGGCCCGTCTGGAAGCCCATGCACCTGCAGCCGCTGTTCAGGAACGCCCCCTATTTCCCTCACGCTGACGGGGTGGATGTGTCGCGCCAGTTGTTTGCAACCGGCTTGTGCCTCCCATCGGGATCCAACTTGTCTGAAGTGCAGCAAGATCGGGTGATTGCCCATCTGCGGCGTGCCTTGTCGTCATCTGTGGATACTCGTGCGCTGGCATAAGAGCAATTTTCTGGCATTTGTATTGGACCTGATGCTGGTCGCATTCGGGTGGTGGCTCGCTTTCTGGTTGCGCTTCAACCTGGACATGCCTGATGAATTCCAGGTCATGATGGTTGGTACTCTCCCTTGGCCACTGCTCGGGTTTGGCGCGAGCTTGCTGGTCTGGGGGGTATACCGCCACATCTGGCGCTATACCAGCGTGGCAGAACTTACGCGCCTTTTTTATGGTGTGGTGTTCGCCGGTTTGTTGTCTGCCTCTGCAGTGCTGATGCTGCGAGTCGGATCCTTCCCGCGTTCGGTGTTGCTATTGCACCCCATGCTGGTGTTGTTGCTTCTGGGCGGCGCGCGAGTAAGCGCTCGACTACTGCTGGTCAACCGTGCGCAAAGTGCTCTCACGGGCAAGCCCTTGTTGCTGGTGGGCTCGGTTCAGGACGCAGCAGCGGCCTTGTCCGCCTTGCGCGGCGCGCGCCTGTGGTCGCCGGTTGGTATTGTCAGCCCCATCGCTACCGAAAAAGGCCGCAACTTGCAAGGACTAAGCGTGCTTGGAGGCTTGGCAGATCTACATCGTATTGCTGAAAGCACCCAAGCGGCTGCAGCTCTCGTGGTTTTAGCCGTAGGGTCTGATGCGAGGCGTGAGGTGCTGATGGGGGCTAGCGAAGTGAGCCTTCCTCTGTTGACCATGCCGCGGCCGGACGAGTGGCTGCGTTCTGAAGATGGTCAACCAAGACGCATTGAGCTTGAGGATTTGTTGGGTAGAGTGCCTGTGGTACTGGACGAAAAGGGGCTGTCCGATCTCATTGCTGGAGAGACGGTGCTGGTCACCGGTGCCGGAGGCTCGATAGGATCTGAATTGTGCCGCCAGATCGCACGCTTTGGCGTTGCGCGACTTGTGTGTGTGGATGTGTCCGAATACGCTATCTATCAGCTTGAGCAAGAGTTGCGTAGGGCTCATCCCCAGATGCAGGGGCTCTACTACACGGCCAACGTACGAGAAAATGAGCGATTGCTTGCCATCGCTCGGCTCCATAGGCCGACGGTGGTGTTTCATGCCGCCGCCTACAAGCATGTCCCCCTGATGGAGTCTTTGAATGAGGTCGAAGCCCTGCGCACCAACGTGTTGGGAACATTGAATGCCGCCCGCGTCGCTGGTGCCGTTGGAGCTACACGCTTTGTGCTGATATCCACAGACAAAGCTGTCAATCCGACGAATGTGATGGGCGCGAGTAAAAGGTTGGCTGAACTGGTCATGCAGTCAGTGGCTACCGAGTACGACAGCACGCGTTTCGTAGCCGTGCGTTTTGGAAACGTATTGGGCTCCAGTGGTTCTGTTGTTCCTTTGTTCACTGCACAGATCGCGCGTGGCGGTCCTGTGACCGTCACGCATCCAGACATCGTTCGGTATTTCATGACAATTCCTGAAGCGGCCCAACTGGTTTTGCAGGCTGGTTTGATGGGACAGTCGGGGCAGATTTTCGTGTTGGATATGGGGGAACCTGTCAAAATTCTCGACCTTGCGAAGATTTTGATACGGCTATCCGGAAAAAATGAGCAGGAAATTCCTGTGGTGTTTACAGGGCTCAGACCTGGGGAGAAGCTCTACGAAGAACTTCTCGCCAACGGCGAAACCACCGCGCCGACACCACATTCCAAACTGCATGTGGCAAAAACCAGCTCGCCGGATCGCCTGAATCCAGATGCGGTCCTCAAAGATATCGAGAGTTTAGGGGGGGCTCCGGTGCCCTCATCGCTGCGCGCTTGGCTGCAGAGCCTGGTACCTGAATACTCAGTGCGTTGACCGGGTCTTCGCCTTTTTGCGCTACTGCGCTATCCCGGTCCGCTCCAACACATCTCCCACCAGCTCCAGGCGCACCAGAGGATTCTCCAGCTCCATCAGCCGTTGTTTCAGTTCCAGCGGTACAGGCAATAGTTCGCACCATCGGTTCGCCACCCAGCCGCAATCATCCAGTTGCGCCGCAGTGGGGGTGAGCAGGTGTGGCATGTCCGGGTCGCGCAATTGCAGTGTGCGCAAAACCTGCGCCAAAGTGGTGGATGCCTTCTTGAGATCGTCGGGAACCGGTATCGGCAGATCCTTTTCGATGTGGCCGACGTCGGCAACCCACAGGCCGTGTGGCAGGTGGTGGCGCTGGGTGATACGGAAACGCTGGCTGCCTCGGCACAGTAGCGTGATCAGTCCTGGTTGAGGGGTGTCGATCTGCTCGATCCCGGCCAGGGTGCCGACGTCTTTGAAGCGTTCTTCCGGCGCGCCAGCCTGGCGCACTTCCTGGCCTTGGGTGAGCGCGACCACGCCGAAGGGGGCGCCAGCCTGGTGGCACTTGCGCACCATGTCCAGATAGCGCACCTCAAACACCCGCAGCGCTAACACTCCGTCCGGGAACAGGACGGAGCCCAGGGGGAAAAGCGGCAGGGACGACAAGGTAAGGGGTGGGGTCATGGGCGCGTGGGTGCCTTCGCCCGCTATCATCCCATGACACCGTCGGCTTTTTGCTGCGCACCACTGCTTTTGTCTCATCCATGCTCTATCAGATCGCCTCGTTCTTGCTTGATGTTGTTGGCGGCTTGCTGACCGGGGCCTGCCTCTTGCGGCTGTATATGCAGTGGCAGCGGGTGCCGTTTTCAAACCCTGTAGGGGGGGTGGTGTTTGCGTTGACCGACTGGCTGATCATGCCGCTGCGCCGGGTCATTCCGCCTGTGGGGCACTGGGATGTATCCAGCCTGGTGGCTGCGATGTTGGTGCAGCTGGTGCAGTACGCGTTGTTGACGTTGCTGCTCGGTACGGGCTCGGCATGGGCGTGGTTGCCCTGGCTGGCCTTGTTTGGGCTGCTGCGCGTGGCGGTCTCGGGGCTGATCGGCCTGCTGATTGTCTATGCCGTCCTGTCCTGGGTACAGGGTGGCCGTTCACCGCTGGCCGATGTGATCGCACGCCTGTGCGAGCCGGTGTTGCGACCGTTTCGCCGGGTGATTCCGCTGATGGGTGGCTTTGATCTGTCACCCCTGGTGGCGCTGGTGGTGCTGCAGGTCGTGATGATTGTGCTGGGCCATTTGCAGGCCAGCGTGATGCGTTGAGCATCTTAAAGGCCCGATGCGCTAGCCAAATATGTCCTGTTTGCTATTAAAAATATAGCAATTACGTGGTGAGGCCTCACTCAGTCCCCCTTTCAGGGACCGGATATTTACATCACCGCGTCAGCAGGCAGTCGCTGCAGCATGGCCAGGCTGCTGGCCACTGTGTTGCGCAGCTCTCGGCGGTCGCAGATGAAGTCCACGGCGCCCTTGGTCTGCAGGAACTCGGCGCGCTGGAAGCCCTCGGGCAGGGTCACGCGCACGGTGGATTCGATCACGCGGGGGCCGGCAAAGCCGATCAGCGCCTTGGGCTCGGCAATCACGATGTCGCCCACAAAGGCAAAGCCAGCGCTCACGCCGCCCATGGTGGGATCGGTCAGCACGCTGATGTAGGGCAGGCCCTTCTTGGCCAGACGGGTCAGCGCCGCATTGGTTTTGGCCATTTGCATGAGCGACAGCAGGCCTTCTTGCATGCGGGCGCCGCCGGTGGCGGTAAAGCAGATGAAGGGCACCTTCTGCTCAATGGCGGTTTCCACGCCACGCACAAAGCGCTCGCCCACCACGGAGCCCATGGAGCCGCCCATGAAGTCGAACTCGAAGCACGCGGCCACCACGTTAATGCTCTTGACCGCGCCGCCCATGACGATGAGTGCATCGGTCTCACCCGTGTTCTCCAGGGCTTCCTTCAGGCGCTCGGGGTACTTGCGGCTGTCCTTGAACTTGAGGGCGTCTACGGGCAGCACTTCCTGGCCGATTTCATAGCGGCCTTCGGCGTCCAGAAAAGCGTTCAGCCGAGCACGTGCGCCAATGCGGTGGTGGTGGCTGCAATGGGGGCAGACGTTCTGGTTTTGCTCCAGATCGGCCTTGTAGAGCACCGTTTCGCAGCTCGGGCACTTGATCCACAGGCCTTCGGGCACCTGGCGGCGCTCGGTGGGGTCGGTTTGCTGGATTTTGGCGGGCAGAAGTTTTTCGAGCCAGGACATGGTGTTCTCCTCTTCATTGGCGCGACCTGTTGCAAAGCCCGTGGGCGTTGGCGGGGCAGGCCGGGTGTGAATCTGTCGGCGCACCCCGCAGGATGCGCCGGGCTGCATTATGCGACTAGGCGTCCAGGGCCTTGCGGATGCCGCGCAGGAAGTCGATGGTTAGGGGCACCACCTTGGCGTGCTCCTGGTCTTCGATCAGCTGGATGATGCGGCTGCCGATGACCACGGCATCGGCCACCTTGCCAATGGCTTGGGCGGTGGCTGCGTCGCGGATGCCAAAGCCCACACCCACGGGGATGGTTACATGCTGGCGGATGCGGGGCAGCATCTGCTCCACGGCAGCCGTGTCCAGCGCGCCCGAGCCCGTCACGCCTTTGAGCGACACGTAGTAAACGTAGCCGCTGGCCACGCGCGCTACTTGGGCCATACGCTCGTCCGTGCTGGTGGGTGCCAGCAGGAAGATCAGGTCCATGCCGTACTCACGCAGACTGGCTGCAAAGGCTTCACACTCTTCGGGCGGGTAGTCCACGATGAGTACGCCGTCAACACCGGCAGCAGCGGCGTCGCGCACAAAAGCGCCTGCGCCGTGCTTCTGGTCGTAGCGTTCCACGGGGTTGGCATAGCCCATCAGCACCACGGGCGTGGTGCTGTTGCGCTTGCGGAACTCACGCACATGGTCGAGCACTTGCACCATGCCGATGCCCAGACTGAGGGCCTTCTCGCCCGCCTTCTGAATCACCGGGCCATCGGCCATGGGGTCGGAAAAGGGCACGCCCAGCTCGATCACGTCGGCACCGGCCTCGACCATGCCGTGCATGAGTGCGGGGGTGATGTCTGCGAACGGGAACCCGGCGGTCACATAGGGAATCAGCGCTTTGCGGCCCTGCGCTTGCAGGGCAGAGAAGGTGGATGCGATACGGCTCATTTATTTCACCACCTTGATGGGTTGCTCGCCGCCCTTGACGGACTGCCCCTGGCAGCTGGGTCGGCAGTAAAAGTCGGCGCCACTGAGGTCGGCCACGGTACCGATGTCCTTGTCGCCACGGCCCGAGAGGTTGACCAGGATGGATTGGTCAGGGCGCATGGTCTTGGCCAGCTTCATGGCGTAGGCCACAGCATGGCTGGACTCCAGCGCAGGGATGATGCCCTCGGTGCGGCACAGGTAGTGGAAGGCGTCCAGCGCTTCCTTGTCGGTAATGCTGACGTATTCGGCACGACCGATCTCTTGCAGCCATGCGTGCTCCGGGCCCACACCGGGGTAGTCCAGGCCGGCGCTGATGCTGTGGGTTTCAGTGATCTGGCCGTTGTCATCCTGCAGGATGAAGGTGCGGTTGCCATGCAGTACGCCCGCGCTGCCTTTTTGCAGGGATGCCGAGTGTTTGCCCGACTCCAGCCCTTCGCCTGCGGCTTCCACGCCGATGAGGCGCGTTTTCTCGAACGGAATGTAGGGATGGAAGATGCCCATGGCGTTGCTGCCGCCGCCCACGCAAGCGATGACGGCATCGGGCTGGTCGCCCAGCACCTTTTGCTCGGCCAGCATGGTTGGCATCTGCTCGATGCATTCCTTGCCGATCACGCTCTGGAAGTCGCGCACCATCATCGGGTAGGGGTGCGGGCCCGCCACCGTGCCGATGATGTAGAAGGTGTTGTCCACATTGGCCACCCAGTCGCGCATGGCTTCGTTGAGCGCATCTTTGAGCGTCTTGCTGCCTGAATCTACCGGCACTACGGTGGCGCCCAGCAGCTTCATGCGATACACGTTGGGGCTTTGGCGCTTCACGTCCTCGGCGCCCATGTACACCACGCATTCGAGCCCATAGCGGGCGCAGATGGTGGCCGTGGCCACGCCGTGCTGGCCTGCGCCAGTCTCGGCAATCACGCGGGGTTTGCCCATGCGCTTGGCGAGCATGGCCTGGCCGATGACGTTGTTGATCTTGTGGGCGCCCGTGTGGTTCAGGTCTTCGCGCTTGAGGTAGATCTGCGCGCCACCCATTTCGCGGCTGGTACGGGCTGCGTGGTAGATGGGAGAGGGGCGACCGACGAAGTGCTTGAGTTCGTAATGGAATTCGGCCAGAAACTCGGGGTCGTTTTGGTAGCGGGCGTAAGCCTCGCGCAGTTCCTGGATGGCGTGGGTCAGGGTTTCGCTGACGAAGCTGCCGCCATAAGGGCCGAAATGGCCGGAAGCATCAGGTTGTTGATAGGAATTCATGGGGGTTCTTTGCAAGTTGGGCATCGGCCGCACGCACGGCGGCAACGAAGCGTTGGATCTTCACGGCGTCCTTGATGCCCTTGATGGTTTTGCCATCAGGGCCATCGGCTTCGACGCCGGAGCTGACATCAACCGCCAGCGAGTAGCCTCGCGGGCGGACTTGCAAAATGCCATCGGTCACGTTTGCAGGCGTGAGTCCACCAGACAAAACGAGGTGAGAGCTGACGCTTGGTGGAAGGAGTGACCAATTGAATGCCTTGCCGCTGCCGCCAAAACCTTCGACATGGGCGTCGAGCAGGATGGCTTGGGCGTGAGAGTAATCGTGTGCGTATTTTACGAGGTCAAACTGCGCCGCTCCGTCGCCCAGGGGAATTCGGGCTGCGCGCAGGTACGGCCTTGCGCCATCGTGGGTGGCGGCCAGGCAATCCTGCGGAGATTCATCACCATGAAATTGGATTGTGGCGCCCGCTATCAAAGCACTAGCTGCTATCACATTAGGAGTTGACTCGTTCACGAACAGCAGCACGGGTGTGACAAACGGCGAAAGGCGCCGAGCCAGCTGTGCGGCCCGCTGGGGAGTGACCGCGCGTGGGCTGGGGGCGTAGAGCACAAAGCCCACGGCGTCAGCGCCCGCGGCCACTGCTGCATCCACGTCTTCCTCTCGGGTCAGCCCGCAGATCTTGATGCGGGTGCGAACGTTGGCGGGCGCCTGGAAAGGGGGGTGGAGGTGTTGGCTGGCAACAGGGGCGGTTGTGGTCGGTGCGGGGGCCTGGTTCATGGAAGCCAATCATACGCAGCCGTGCGCTGGGGCAGCCCCCAGGCGGCGTCGTACACGGGCCCTTGAAAGTACAGCCCGTCTGGCGAAAACGTCGGTGCCGCCACCTTGCGGGACCGAGCTGCAAGCACCTCGGCCATCCACTCAGGAGGCTGTGTGCCCTGGCCGATGGCGATCAGGCAACCCATGATGTTGCGGATCATGTGGTGCAAGAAGGCGTTGGCTTCGAACTCGAACCGCCAATAGCAAGGGCTCCAGCCCAGCTCCGGGTGCGGTGCGGTCGCGCCCCGCCGGACGATATCGATGCGTTGCAAGGTCTTGAAGGGAGTTTTGGCCTGGCAGGCAGATGCGCGGAACGAGGTGAAGTCATGCTCGCCGATCAGGTAGTCTGCAGCCTGCCGCATGGCGTCGTGGTCCAACGGGTGGAACACCCAGCCCACCCGCCCGGCATCTACGCTGGGCCGCACTGGCGACTGCAGCAGCACATAGGCATAACGCCGTGCCACGGCACTGGCGCGTGCATGAAAATTGTCAGGGATGGTCTGCGCCCACTGCACCGCAATATCAGATGGCAAGAAGGTGTTGGTACCCCGGACCCAGGACGCCGCAGGGCGGTCCAGCGGGGTGTCAAAGTGCACCACCTGCATCAGGCCGTGCACACCGGCATCCGTACGGCCCGCGCAGAGAGTGCTGACCGGGTGTGTAGCAAAGCGGCCCAAGGCCGCTTCGAGTTTGTCTTGTACGGTGTTGCCAGACAGCTGGCTTTGCCAGCCGCTGTAGGCTTGGCCGTTGTAGCTGACACCCAGCGCCACCCGGGTCATGGGGCGGCCTGGAGACGTGCTGGGGGCGGGATCAGCAGAGGGGCTGAGTGGCATCAGCCCAGTTCGGCCAGCATGCGCTGGGCGCGGGTCTTGAGGGCGCCGCTGGACTCTGCCACGACCTCTTCGATCAGCGTGCGAGCGCCATCGGTGTCGCCAATGGCGTTGAACTCTTCGGCCAGTGCCAGTTTGGTGGCCAGTGGGTCGTCCTGCGCTGCTGCCGATCCATCGTCGGCGAATTCCGGTGCGGGGGCTGGAGCCTTGGCGGCAGGAGCTGCCATGGGCTTGGAGGGCGCGTTCAGGTCCAATGACAGGTCACCCAGGTCAAACTCCATCGGGCCGGAGTCCAGGGGCTCGCCGCTCAGTGGCATGGGGCCCGACGGTGCCATGGTCAGGTCGCCACCGCTGGGGAAGTCCAGATTGGCCACCGGTGGTGGCGCCATCATGGGACTGGGGGCGGTTTCCGGGCTGTTCCAAGCTGCGGCGGGTTCGTCGGGGATGCTGGGCAGATCCAGCTCGGGGCGCAGTGTCTCCGGTTCACTGGCTTCGCTGCGGTTGTTGGCTGCAGCGGCCGCAGCTGCTGCGGCAAAACCACCGGCTGCGGCAGGGGGGGCGTCTGTCAGTGCGTCATCGGGCAGGTCCAGATCCAGGTCGAGGTCCAGGTCGGGCGGCAGGGCGGCTGCAGGGCTGCCCGACCCGGTGAAGGTGCTGGCGAAACCGCCTGGTGGCACGGAGGGGTATTCGTCCTCCGCCATGCCAGGGCGGCCGCCGGGCTGGTACAGGCGGTTTTCTGGTTCCAGGTCACGACCGAGTTCGGCAATGCGGTTCCAGTCAGGCCCTTCGCCCTGCGTCAGCTTGAACACTTCGCCCGCGACGGCCTCCAGGGCTTTGCGGTCCTGGCGCTTGGCGTAGATTTCACCCAGCTTGACGTGCACCGAGACGCGGCCAGGGTTGTGGCGCACGGCTTCTTTCAGGATTTCTTCGGCTTGGAGATCGCGGCCATAGGCCAGATAGACGTCGGCTTCGGCCACGGGGTCCACATCGCCGCCAGCGTCAAGCTGGCTGGGTGAATAGGCCATGGACGAGCCGGTGGTCATGTCGCTGTTGGCCGTGTCTACACGCTGGCCGCCGCTGGCACCAAAGAACGAGTCGGGTTGAATGCGGCTTTCCAGGAAGGAGCTGTCCACTCCGCCGTTCTGGCGACGGCGCTGGACCAAGCGGTAAGCGCCAAAACCGAGCAGGGCAGCCACCAGGAGGCCGCCGCCGATGGGCAGCAATGGGTCGTCCATGAGGGTGGACAGGAAGCTGGGCTCTTCCACGGGGACCGGAGCAGGTTTGGGTGTGGGCGCTGGCTTAGGGGCAGGCGCCGGTGCAGCTGCCTCGGCGGCGGATGCCGAGGCGGCTGCTTCTGCTGCCACTGCGGTGTCTGCCGGGGCACTGGCTGTCGCTGCGGAGGCCGGGGCTTCAGGCGCAGGTGGCGCGGTCGGTGTTGCGGGAACGGCTGGAGCCTGCACCGCCACCCCTGCAGGAGCGCTGGCTGCACCCGCTGCGGCAGGCGCAGGGCTGCTTCCGGCGGCTGCGGATGCCGAGCTTAGCTTGTTCAGGTCGGTGATGTTCTTGGACAACTCCGCCATCCGTGTGGCGGATTCATTGGCCTGCTTGTCCTTGGCGACCTGCTCTTCGGCCGCCTTTTGGCCCTTGATGGAGCCCTTGGACAGGGTGAGCTTGTCGGGTGCTGCGGTGGCGGGCTTTTTGTCTTCGACGCGTGTCTGGACGGAGCCAGAAGCGGACCGCTGGGCCGCTGCCACTTCGGTCGAGGGGGCTGCACCTGCGAGTTTGCGGCGGAAGTCGTTGAAGTCACGGGCCTGTGCGGCCAGGATCTGGCGTGCCTCGGGGGCCGTGGTGGATTGCGCTGTGGCCTGGTCGGGCATCTGCAGCACGGCACCTGCCTTGAGACGGTTGACGTTGCCCTGGATGAATGCGTCCGGGTTGGAGCGCATCATGGCGACCAGCATCTGGTCGAGCGAGACACCTGCTGGCTTGTACGCGTTCGCAATGCGGCCAGCGGTGTCGCCTGACTGCACTGTAACGCCATCGGCGGGAGTGGGGCGTGGGGCCGCAGCGCGGGGAGCGGCTGGAGCAGCTGCTGGCTCGCTGGCGCGGGCGGTCACTGCGGGGCGCACCGCAGGCACCTGGGGCGCCGCGGGTGCAGAAATCTGGGGCGCTGCTGTGACGGCAGGCGCCGCGCGGCGCATGCTTGGCGGGTCAAACAGCATGGTGTAGCTGCGAACGATGCGGCCCGAGCCCCAGTTGGCGTCCAGCACCAGATCCAGGAAGGGTTCGTTCACGGCCCGGTCGCTTGAAAGGCGCAACACGGCAGAGCCGTCGGCACGGCGCTGCAGCTGGATCTGCAGGTTGTTCATCGTCTGCGTGTATTCCATGCCCTGGGCACGGAAGACCTCAGGCGTGGCCGTCGTGGCACGCAGTGAGTCGGCTTCGGCGGGAGTGATCTGTGGCAGGTCGATTTCGGCGCGCAGCGGCTCGCCCAGGGCGGACTGCACGGTGATGCGGCCCAGTGCCAGCGCAGACGCATCGCTGGTGTAGAAGCCAGCACAAGCCACGGCCGCGGCCGCCAGGACAGAAAATTTCCAACGATGCATGTTTGCCAACAACTGATTAGGATTTTTTGCGGCTCGGACGAGCGGTGCTTTTGTTCTCATGGTCTGATCCCCGCCCCGGCGCGTGAAAATATGTAAAAAGCACCATAGCATCAATGTTTTGCACTGACAAGCTGAGGTGGCTCCGAAGCTTTGAGTGGGGTCCCGGCGCCCCAAATTGGGGCGCGCACATGTTGCCAATTGCCAACGCGGCGTAACTGAGTGTGTCAGGGCGCCAGGCGCAAAAAAGCGCGCGCAATGGGGTTTGCGCGCGCTTTTGGGGGTAGGCCGATCAGGCGTCGAGCAGGATGCGCAGCATGCGGCGCAGTGGCTCTGCCGCGCCCCACAGCAACTGGTCGCCGATGGTGAAGGCGCCGACATACTCAGGGCCCATGGCCAGCTTGCGGATGCGGCCTACCGGGATGGTCATGGTGCCGGTCACGGCCACGGGGGTCAGGTCCTTGATGGTGGCTTCGCGGGTGTTAGGCACCACCTTTACCCACTCATTGTCGGCGGCGATCATGGCTTCGAGGTCGGCCACGGGCACGTCCTTCTTGAGCTTGAAGGTCAGGGCCTGGCTGTGGCAGCGCATGGCGCCCACGCGCACGCAGAAGCCGTCCACGGGAATGGCCGCAGAGCTGAAGCCCTCGCCCAACCCGAGAATCTTGTTGGTCTCGGCCATGCCCTTCCACTCTTCCTTGGACATGCCGTTACCCAGGTCCTTGTCGATCCAGGGGATCAGCGAGCCGCCCAGGGGCACGCCAAAGTTGGCGGTTTCAGCGCCGGTCAGTGCGCGCTGCTTGGCGATGACCTTGCGATCGATTTCCAGGATGGCGCTCTTGGGGTCGTCGAGCAGGGCCTTCACTTCGGCATTCAGTGTGCCGTATTGGGTGAGCAATTCGCGCATGTGCTGTGCGCCGCCGCCCGATGCGGCCTGGTAGGTCTGGGTGCTCATCCACTCGACCAGACCGGCCTTGTACAGTGCGCCCACGCCCATCAGCATGCAGCTCACGGTGCAATTGCCGCCCACCCAGTTCTTGCCGCCGTTGGCCAGCGCGTCCTTGATGACGGGCATGTTGACGGGGTCAAGGATGATGACCGCGTCTTTTTCCATGCGCAGGGTGGATGCGGCGTCGATCCAGTGGCCGTTCCAGCCCGCAGCGCGCAGCTTGGGGAAGACTTCGGTGGTGTAGTCGCCGCCCTGCGCGGTGATGATGATGTCGCAGCGCTTCAAGGCGTCAACGTTGAAGGCGTCTTGCAGGGTGGTTTCGTTCTTGGCCTGCGCAGGGGCTTTGCCGCCAGCGTTGGACGTGGAGAAGAACAATGGCTCAATCAGGTCGAAGTCTTTTTCCTCGACCATGCGGTCCATCAACACCGAGCCGACCATGCCGCGCCAGCCGACCAAACCTACCAACTTGCTCATTTCAACGCCCTTTCAGATTAACAAACAGTGCCAGACCAGACTGTTTGCCCCGGCTCGTCTGGCCGGGGGAGGGCGCACGACGGTACCGGAGCTGGATCAGCCCTTAATAATGGTCGTGGTTTTGGTGGTGATTGCGCGCGCAGCCACGCCTGCCAGGGCGGCAGTCACGGTGTTCAAGGAGAACGGGCGGGCGGCAAACATGGCGACGATTGTAATGGATCGTGGCTTGCACGGGGCTTGCAGCGTTGCTTGGACGCCATGCGCTGCTTGGGTGCGGTGCACATTGCGCGCCAGTCGGGCGTGTGAATCGGCTCCCGGCAGTAAAAAAGGCGACCGCAGCGGGTCGCCTTTGTATTCACGCCACGCGCCGCAGCGGCGGGCAGATGGCTGGTCGCTTAGCCCTTGAGCGCCGTCACCACCGCATCGCCCATTTGCGCCGTGCCCACCTTGGTAGTGCCTTCGCTGTAGATGTCGGGCGTGCGCAGGCCTTGGGCCAGCACCTTTTGCACGGCGGCTTCGATGCGCTGGGCGGCGGCTTCCTGGTTCAGGCTGAAGCGCAGCATCATCGCTGCCGAGAGGATGGTGGCCAGCGGGTTGGCCACGCCCTTGCCTGCGATGTCGGGTGCGCTGCCGTGGCTGGGTTCGTACAGACCCTGGTTGCTGCTGTTCAGGCTGGCCGAGGGCAGCATGCCGATGGAGCCAGTGAGCATGGAGGCTTCGTCGCTCAAGATGTCGCCAAACATGTTGCCGGTCACCACCACGTCAAATGCCTTGGGGGCCTTGACCAGTTGCATGGCGGCGTTGTCTACGTACATGTGCTGCAGTTCGACGTCGGGGTATTCCTTGTGCACGTCGGTGACCACGTCCTTCCAGAACTGGAAGGTTTCGAGCACGTTGGCCTTGTCCACGCTGGTGACCTTCTTGCTCCGCTTGCGGGCGGCTTGGAAGGCGACGTGGGCGATGCGCTCGATCTCGGGGCGGCTGTAGCGCATGGTGTCGAAGGCTTCTTCGGCACCGGGGAAGTGGCCGTCCACGGCCGTGCGGCGGCCGCGCGGCTGGCCGAAGTAAATGTCGCCCGTCAGCTCGCGGATGATGAGGATATCGAGGCCCGCGATCAGCTCGGGCTTGAGGCTCGAAGCGCCCACCAGCTGCTCGTAGCAGATGGCGGGGCGGAAGTTGGCGAACAGGCCCAGGTTCTTGCGCAGGCCCAGGATGGCTTGCTCGGGGCGCAGGGGGCGGTCGAGCTTGTCGTATTTCCAGTCGCCCACGGCGCCGAACAGGATGGCGTCGGCTTCCTTGGCGAGCTTGAGCGTGGACTCTGGCAGGGGGTGGCCGTGGGCCTCGTACGCGGCGCCGCCGACCAGGGCGGATTCCATTTCAAACTTCAGGTCGAGTGCCTTGAGGACCTTGACGGCCTCGGCCACGATTTCGGTACCGATGCCGTCACCCGGCAGAACTGCGATTTTCATTGAATTTGCTTTGATTTTGATAGCTGTTAGCGCTTATGAGTAAAGCGCTAGAGGCCAATTTGACTGATATTTCTGACGCCTGCGGTGTCTCACGACACCATGGTGTGCGCCAGCCAGGGCTTGGTCGCCAGGCGCTGCGCTTCAAACGCCTTGATCTTGTCGGACTGGCGCAGGGTCAGGCCGATGTCGTCAAAGCCGTTGAGCAGGCAGTACTTGCGGAAGGCCTGCACCTCGAACGGGATCTCTTCACCCTGGGGGCGCACGATGACCTGGCGCTCCAGGTCGATGGTGAGCTGGTAGCCGGGGAAGGCGTGCACTTCGTCGAACAGCTGGGCCACTGTGGCCTCGGGCAGCACGATGGGCAGCAGGCCGTTCTTGAAGCAGTTGTTGAAGAAGATGTCGGCAAAGCTGGGCGCGATCACGGCGCGAAAGCCGTACTGGTCCAGCGCCCACGGGGCGTGCTCGCGGCTGGAGCCGCAGCCGAAGTTCTTGCGCGCCAGCAGCACGGACGCGCCTGCATAGCGCGGCTGGTTCAGCACAAAGTCGGGGTTGGGCTTGCGGCTGGCGGGGTCTTGGCCGGGCTCGCCGTGGTCCAGGTAGCGCCATTCGTCAAACAGGTTCACACCAAAGCCGGTCTTTTTGATCGACTTGAGGAACTGCTTGGGGATGATCGCGTCGGTGTCGACGTTCTCGCGGTCCATGGGGGCCACAAGGCCCTTGAGCAAGGTGAATTTTTGCATGGCGGTATCGGTTACTTGGCGGCCCGCTCGATGGCGCTGCCGGCTTTGCCAATGTCCTGGCCCACACCCTTGACGGTGTTGCAGCCGGCCAGCACAAAGGCCAGGGACAGGGCGATGAGGGTGGCGGTCTTTTTCATGACAAGGCTCCTTCAGGCGGTTGGGGCAGTAGAGAGGACAACGGGCGGATGATGGGATGAGTGTTCAGTTCAGGAGAACTGGCGGATGTCCACAAAGTGGCCATGCACGGCTGCGGCGGCAGCCATGGCGGGGCTCACCAGGTGCGTGCGGCCACCAGCGCCCTGGCGGCCTTCAAAGTTGCGGTTGCTGGTGCTGGCGCAGCGCTCGCCCGGCTCCAGCCGGTCGGCGTTCATGGCCAGGCACATGCTGCAGCCGGGCTCGCGCCACTCAAAGCCTGCGGCCACAAAGATCTTGTCCAGGCCTTCGCGTTCGGCCTGCTCTTTGACGAGGCCAGAGCCGGGCACCACCATGGCCAGTTTGACGTTGCTGGCCACCTTGCGGCCCAGGTTCTTGACCACGGCGGCGGCTTCGCGCATGTCTTCGATGCGGCTGTTGGTGCAACTGCCGATGAACACCTTGTCGATGGTGATGTCGTTGATCGGTTTGCCGGGCTGCAGGCCCATGTAGGTCAGCGCGCGCTCGATGGCGCCGCGCTTGTTGGCGTCCTTTTCCTTGTCGGGGTCGGGCACGCGGGCGTCCACGCCCAGCACCATCTCGGGCGACGTGCCCCAGGTGACCTGCGGCACGATGTCGGCGGCGTCGAGCTTGACCACGGTGTCGAACTTCGCGTCGGCGTCAGAGTGCAGCGTCTTCCAGTACGCCACGGCCTGGTCCCACTCCACGCCCGTGGGCGACAGGGGGCGGCCCTTCACATATTCAATCGTCTTGTCGTCCACCGCCACCAGGCCCGCGCGTGCGCCGCCTTCGATGGCCATGTTGCACACGGTCATGCGGCCTTCCATGCTCATCGCGCGGAAGACGGAGCCTGCAAATTCAATGGTGTAGCCCGTGCCGCCCGCGGTGCCGATCTTGCCGATGATGGCCAGCACCACGTCCTTGGGCGTTACGCCCTTGGCGAGCGTGCCGTCCACCTGCACCAGCATGTTCTTGGCCTTCTTGGCCAACAGGGTCTGCGTGGCCATCACGTGCTCGACCTCGGAGGTGCCGATGCCGTGGGCCAGCGCGCCAAACGCGCCGTGTGTGCTGGTGTGGCTGTCGCCGCAGACCACGGTCATGCCGGGCAGCGTGGCGCCGTTTTCAGGGCCAATCACGTGCACGATGCCTTGGCGCTTGTGCATGAAGGGGAAGAACGCCGCCGGTGTGATCTGCGCGATGTTGTCGTTCAGCGTGGTGATCTGTTCTTTGCTGATCGGATCGGTGATGCCGTCGTAGCCGTTTTCCCAACCCGTGGTGGGGGTGTTGTGGTCGGCAGTGGCCACGATGGAGCTCATGCGCCAGACCTTGCGGCCCGCCTCGCGCAGGCCTTCGAAGGCCTGGGGGCTGGTCACTTCATGCACCAGATGGCGGTCGATGTAGAGGATGGAGGTGCCGTCCTCTTCGGTGTGGACGACATGCTCGTCCCAGATCTTGTCGTACAGGGTGCGTCCCATGGCGTGGCTTTCTTTCTGCTTTCAGGTGGGTGATTGGATTTTAGTGTCGGGGGCTGGTTGCGCCGAGGGCGGCTCCGGCCGTGGTGAGAGGTGTTCCACCAGCAAACGCGCCGTGACGGGCAGGGCGTCAAAGTCGCGGGCCACCACCCGCAGTTCGCGGTGGGCCCAGGCATCGGTCAGCGGGATGGCTTGCAGGTTGCCCACACCGCGCATCAGCGCAAACGCCCGGTCGGGCAGCAGGCCCACGCCCAGGCCGTTGTCGATCATGCGGCACATGGCGTCCAGCCCCGTCACCTGGATGCGCTGGCGCAGGGGGCGCCCGGCGGCGGCAGCGGCTGCGCGCATGGCCAGGCTGATGCTGCTGTTGGCGTGCAGGCCCACAATGTCCCAGTCCAGGACTTCTTCAAAATTGATAGCATCGAGCGCAGATAAATCGTGCGCTCGGGGCACAACCAGCACCAAATTGTCGGCGCGGTAGGGGCGGCTTTGCAGCTCCAGGGTTCCCCCGCCGTTCGCCATGCCGATGTTGCAGATGCCCAGGTCGGCGGCTCCTTCCTGCACGGCGTGCAGCACATCGCTGGAGAGGTGCTCCTGCAGGTCGATCTTGATCTGGCTGTGCTCGCGCGCAAAGGCGCCCAGGTCTTCGGGCAGAAACTGGAAGATGGCCGAGATGTTGGCGTGCATGCGCACATGGCCGCGCACGCCGTCGGCGTATTCGCTGAGCTCGCCCTGCATGCGCTCCAGACCAAACAGCACGGTGCGGGCGTGGTGCAGCAGGCTCTCGCCTGCGGGTGTGAGCGTGACGCCCCGGCTGTGGCGGTAGAGCAGGGCGGTGTCCACGGCCGTTTCCAGGTCCGACAGGCGCTTGCTGACGGCCGATGCAGCGATGAATTCGCGCTCGGCCGCGCGGCCGATGCTGCCGAGTTCGCACACCGCCACAAACAATTGCAGCGAGGTCAGGTCGATACGGCGCGCAAAACTGCGCTCGGAGCTTTTCATGGGGGCTTAGTCTTCTTGTTCTGAGAAGACTAAGTATTTTCCACCCATTTTTTTAGGTTTGTCATCGCTGAACGCGATGGCATTCATCGTGCAAGGGGGCTGTTGATTGAAAAAAGTGAGCGGCTAGCGCTTTATCTCAATAGGTTTCAGGTACTTATTGTTCTGAAAGCTAATGAATGCGGGCGCAAGCAGCTCCTCTTTTTGATGCGTCGGGTGACTTGAGCCTACGCCACCAGTGTGCTGCCATGTTCCGGCACTGCCGCTCGCCAGCGCAGCTCGTGCTCAATGCGCTGGCGCAGCAGGTCCGAGGCGCCCATTTCGCCATGCACCACATACACTTGGTCCGGCGCGTGCCCCATGCTGCGCAGCCAGGCGATGAGCTGGTTGCCGTCGGCGTGGGCCGACGCGGAGGACAACTTCACCACCTCGGCGCGCACGGCCACATCCTGGCCGTGGATGCGGATGGTCTTTTCTCCCTCTGCCAGGCGCGCGCCGCGGGTACCCGGGGCCTGGTGACCGGTCAGGATGATCATGTTGCGGTGGTCGCCCGCGTGCAGCGCCAAGTGGTGCAGCACGCGCCCGCCCGTGGCCATGCCGCTGGCCGACAGAATGACCATGGGGCCGTGCAGCTTGGCCAGCCCCTTGGATTGTTCGGGCGTCTGGACCATGGTGGCGCCATGCTCCAGCGCCTGCACCTCACGGCCGCTCAGGCGGTGTTCCTGCATGTGGTGCTGGAACAGCCCGGTGGTGCTGACGGCCATGGGGCTGTCCAGAAACACCTTGAGCGACGCAGGCACCACACCCTGCGCCTTGAGCAGGCCAATGGCGTGCAGCACCACCTGAGCGCGCCCTACGGCAAATACGGGCACCACGGCAATGCCGCCGCGCGCAGCCAGCCGCTGGAGGGCTGGGCCCAGCTCTTCGAGCAGGCTTTCGCGCGGGTGCTCGCGGTCGCCGTAGGTGGATTCGATGAGCACGGTGTCGGCCTGGGGCGGCGCATCGGGCGGGTTCATGAGCAGGTCATCGGGCCGGCCCAGGTCGCCCGAGAAAAGAATGCGCCGTCCCCCCACTTCCAGCAGCACGCTGGCCGCGCCCAGGATGTGGCCAGCGGGTGAAAACGTCACGCGCCAGCCGGGCAGGGGCTCAAACGCCTTGCCGAATGCATGGATCTGGAACTGCTTGAGGCAGTGCAGCGCGTCCAGCCGGGTGTACAGGGGCAGGGCGGGGCTGTGGCTGCTGAGTTGGTGGCGGTTGAGGAAGGCCGCGTCCTCTTCTTGCAGGTGCCCGCTGTCGGGCAGCAGGATGGTGCACAGGTCGCGCGTGCCCGGCGTGCAGTGGATGGCATGGGTGTAGCCGTCGCGTGCCAGCAGGGGCAGGTAGCCGCTGTGGTCCAGGTGCGCGTGGGTCAGCACCACGGCGTCGATCTGGTGGGGCGTGACAGGCAGGGGCTGCCAGTTGCGCAGGCGCAGTTGCTTGTAGCCCTGGAACAGGCCGCAATCGACCAGCATGCTTTTGCCGTTGTAGCGCACCAGGTACTTGGAACCGGTAACGGTGCCGGAGCCGCCCAGGAAGGTGATGTTGACGTTCATAGGCCCAAGCTCCCGGGTGATCATCGATAGGGCCCATCCTACTTTGCCGATGGCGCCAGTGGATGTCGCCAGGGAGTTTCTTGCCTTGCATCAAGAAAAAACCGCCGGGGCCCAAAGGCCACAGGCGGTTTTCGGTGGGATGCCAGTGCGTGGTCAGCTGAAGAAATTCTTCAACCGGTCCGTCCAGCTCTCGCCGCTGGGCGAGTGGCGGGCGCCGCCCTTCTTGAGCGAATCCTCCAGCTCACGCAGCAGCTTGCGCTGGTGCTCGGTCAGCTTCACCGGTGTCTCGACCGCGATGTGGCAGTACAGGTCGCCGGGGTAGCTGGCGCGCACGCCCTTGATGCCCTTGCCGCGCAGGCGGAACTGCTTGCCGGCCTGGGTGCCTTCGGGGATGTCGATGGCGGCCTTGCCTGCGAGCGTGGGCACCTCGATCTCGCCCCCCAGGGCTGCCGTGATGAAGCTCACCGGCACCTGGCAGTGCAGGTCATCGCCGTCGCGCTCGAAGATGTCGTGTTTCTTCAAGCGGATTTCGATGTACAGGTCGCCCGGCGGGCCGCCGTTGGTGCCCGGTTCGCCGTTGCCGGTGCTGCGGATGCGCATGCCGTCGTCGATGCCCGCAGGAATCTTCACTTCCAGCGTCTTTTGCTTCTTGAGCTTGCCCTGGCCATGGCAGGTGGTGCAAGGCTCGGGAATGATCTTGCCCGTGCCGCGGCAATGCGGGCAGGTCTGCTGCACGCTGAAGAAGCCCTGGCGCATCTGCACCGTGCCCGCACCCTGGCAGGTGCCGCAGGTCTTGGCGCTGGTGCCGGGCTTGGCGCCACTGCCATGGCAGGTGTCGCAGGTGTCCCACGACGGGATGCGGATCTGCGCGTCTTTGCCGCGAGCTGCTTCTTCGAGCGTGATCTCCATGGCGTAGCTGAGGTCGCTGCCCCGGTAGACCTGGCGGCCACCGGCTCCGCGCCCGCGCCCGCCTTGCTGGCCGAACATGTCGCCAAAGATGTCGCCGAAAGCCTCGGCAAAACCGCCAAATCCTTCTGCACCTGCGCCGCCAGGGCCGCGCATGTTGGGGTCTACCCCGGCGTGGCCGTACTGGTCGTACGCGGCCCGCTTTTGCGGGTCGGAGAGCATCTCGTAGGCCTCTTTGGCCTCCTTGAACTTCTCTTCGGCAGGCTTGGCTGCATCCCCCTGATTGCGGTCAGGATGGTGCTTCATCGCCAGCTTGCGATAGGCCTTCTTGATTTCTTCATCCGAGGCGTTTTTCGGAACGCCCAGGATTTCGTAAAAGTCTCGTTTGGACATAGTGATTCGGAACCCAGTTGGAACAGGAACGCCGCGCAGCCCATTACGAGCATTGCGCGGCGGCTCGGGTCAACGGGGGCTCGCTCAGCCCTTCTTGACTTCCTTCACCTCGGCATCGACGACGTTGTCGTCGTCTGCGGGCTTGCTGGATGCACCACCGGCCGATGCGCCTGCGGCATCTGCACCACCGGCTGCCTGAGCAGCTTGTGCTGCCTGGGACTCGGCGTACATCTTTTCGCCCAGCTTCTGGCTTGCGGCCATCAGTGCCGTGGTCTTTTCGTCAATCGCGGCCTTGTCTTCGCCCTTCAAGGCTTCTTCCAGCGCCTTCACGGCAGCGGTGATCGCGTCCTTCTCGCCCGCGTCAAGCTTGTCGCCGTGTTCGGTCAGGCTCTTGTTCACGCTGTGCACGGCGGCTTCACCCTGGTTGCGGGCTTGCACCAGTTCCAGCTTCTTCTTGTCGTCCGCAGCGTTCAGCTCGGCGTCCTTCACCATCTGCTGGATTTCTTCTTCCGACAGGCCCGAGTTGGCCTTGATGGTGATCTTGTTTTCCTTGCCGGTGCCCTTGTCCTTGGCGCCCACATGCAAGATGCCGTTGGCGTCGATGTCGAACGACACCTCAATCTGTGGCACGCCGCGCGATGCGGGTGGAATGCCTTCCAGGTTGAACTCGCCCAGCAGCTTGTTGCCGGTGGCCATTTCGCGCTCGCCCTGGAAGACCTTGATGGTCACTGCAGGCTGGTTGTCGTCGGCCGTCGAGAAGGTCTGTGCGAACTTCGTCGGGATGGTCGTGTTCTTCGTGATCATCTTGGTCATCACGCCGCCCAGCGTCTCAATGCCCAGCGACAGGGGCGTCACGTCCAGCAGCAGCACGTCCTTGCGGTCACCCGACAGCACCTGGCCCTGGATGGCGGCGCCCACGGCCACGGCTTCGTCAGGGTTCACATCCTTGCGGGGGTCCTTGCCGAAGAATTCCTTGACCTTCTCCTGCACCTTGGGCATGCGCGTCATGCCGCCGACCAGGATCACGTCGTGGATGTCGGACACCGACACGCCCGCGTCCTTGATCGCCATGCGGCAAGGAGCGATGGTGCGCTCGATCAGCTCTTCCACCAGCTGCTCCAGCTTGGCGCGGGTCAGCTTGATGTTCAGGTGCTTGGGGCCCGAGGCGTCTGCCGTGATATAGGGCAGGTTGATGTCCGTCGAGGCCGAGTTCGACAGTTCGATCTTGGCCTTTTCAGCGGCTTCCTTCAGGCGCTGCAGGGCCAGAACGTCATTCTTGAGGTTGACGCCCGATTCCTTCTTGAACTCGTCAATGATGAAGTCGATGATGCGCTGGTCGAAGTCTTCACCGCCCAGGAAAGTGTCGCCGTTGGTCGACAGCACTTCAAACTGCTTTTCGCCGTCCACATCGGCGATTTCGATGATGGACACGTCGAACGTGCCGCCACCCAGGTCATACACAGCAATCTTGCGGTCGCCCTTTTCTTGCTTGTCCAGGCCGAAGGCCAGGGCTGCAGCGGTGGGCTCGTTGATGATGCGCTTGACATCGAGGCCTGCAATGCGGCCAGCGTCCTTGGTGGCTTGGCGCTGGGCGTCGTTGAAGTAAGCGGGCACTGTGATGACGGCTTCCGTCACGGCTTCGCCCAGGTAGTCTTCGGCCGTCTTCTTCATCTTGCGCAGGATGTCGGCAGACACCTGCTGGGCCGACAGCTTGTTGCCGCGCACTTCGATCCAAGCGTCGCCGTTGTCGGCGGCCACGATCTTGTAGGGCATCAGGTCGATGTCCTTTTGCACTTCTTTTTCGGTGAACTTGCGGCCGATCAGGCGCTTGACGGCATACAGCGTGTTCTTGGGGTTGGTCACGGCCTGGCGCTTGGCCGAGGCGCCGACGAGGATCTCGCCGTCTTCCTGGTAGGCCACGATGGAAGGCGTGGTGCGCGCACCTTCGCTGTTTTCGATCACGCGGGTCGTGTTGCCCTCCATGATGGAAACGCAGCTGTTGGTGGTGCCCAGGTCAATGCCGATGATTCTTCCCATGATTTTTCTCCGAATGCTTGAATGGTTTGGATGGCTAGTAACTTGTGGATAACTTGGTTTGGTTCAAGTCTTCCGGGTCGATTTTTTTGAGGCTTACTTGGGCGCCGTCACGGTGACCAGGGCCGGGCGCAACACGCGTTCCGCGATCACGTAGCCCTTTTGCAGCACAGCCACCACCGTGTTGGCTTCTTGCTCGGCAGGCACCACGCTGATGGCCTGGTGCTGGTGGGGGTCGAACTTGGCACCTGCGGCGGGGTTGATGGCCACCACCTTGTTGCGCTCCAGCGCAGATGTCAGCTGCCGTAGGGTGGCGTCAGCGCCTTCGCGCAGTTGCTGGGGCGTGGCTTCCTTGATGGCCAGGGCGGCATCCAGGCTGTCGGCCACGGGCAGCAGGCTTTCGGCAAAACTCTCGATGCCGAACTTGCGGGCCTTGGACACTTCGTCTTCGGCGCGGCGGCGGGCGTTTTCCGCCTCGGCCTTGGCGCGCAGGAACTGGTCGG
Source organism: Acidovorax benzenivorans (assembly GCF_028680575.1). Lineage (GTDB taxonomy): Bacteria > Pseudomonadota > Gammaproteobacteria > Burkholderiales > Burkholderiaceae_C > Acidovorax > Acidovorax benzenivorans. The sequence goes on from NZ_JAPCKI010000003.1 coordinate 261,680, forward strand.
CCAGATCGGCGCTCTTGGCCTTCAGCTCGACCAGCTCGCCTTGCAGGCGGGCCAGCTCATCGGAGGCGTGGGCGGCCATGGCGGCTTCGACTTCTTCTGGGGCGGGGGCGCTCGGGGCGGGGTTGGTTTGGCTGTGGTCTGACATGTCAGGATCTGAAGAGGTGAAAAAAAGCGGTACGCGCGGCATCTGGGGGCTTGCCGGGCTATATCAAGGTCTGCGCCAGGGATATGCCATTGTGAAGGCCCCTGTATGGCGCGCTTTGTTGTAACGCATGTCGGCCCAACCGCCGTTTTTGCAAGGGCCGGACCTCCGCTGGGCGAGGCAATTGGGCGTGGCGGATGCGGTTGGGAGTGCCTTGAGTGTACAAGCGCAAGCGGCCGGGCTATAATCGCAGGCTTTCCCTTGCCACACCACTTCTAGACGCGGTGGGTGGTCTCACCCAAAAGGAGTCTGCATGCGTCATTACGAAATCATTTTGTTGATCCATCCGGATCAAAGCGAACAAGTTCCAGCGATGCTGGAGCGCTACAAGGGCATGATCACCGCTGGCGGTGGCAAGGTGCACCGCGTGGAAGACTGGGGTCGTCGTCAACTGGCGTACCTGATCAACAAGCTGGCCAAGGCCCACTACCTGTGCGTGAACATCGAAGCCGACCAGGCTGTGATGGCTGAACTGGAGCACGCCTTCAAGTTCAACGACGCCGTGCTGCGCCACCTGACGGTTCAGAAGAAGAAGGCCGACACGGGCCCATCTTCCATGATGAAGACCGTCGAGCGTGAAGAAGCCCGCAAGGCCAGCCAAGCTGAATACGCAGCTGCTGGCGGTGAGCGTGGCGAGCGCCCAGATCGCGCCGAGCGCTGATCCAGCCCGTTGGAGTGGAGAACCGCGTAGTCTTGACCGCTTGTATCGCAGAGGCTGAACCCCTGCGCTACACGCCCGCCGGATTGCCAGCCCTCACGCTGCGCCTCGAACACGAGTCCCAGCAAACCGAGGCAGGCCACCCCCGCGAAGTCAAGGCCGCCATGAAAGCCATCGCGTTTGGTGCGATGGCTGAACGCCTGGCAAGGCAGAACATCGGAAGTCTCTGGACTTTCCATGGATTTCTGGCCAACCCACGCAATGGCAAGACCGCAGTGCTGCACATCCAGGATATTCAACAAAATTAATTTTCAAGGGGTCCGCAATGGCCACGTTCAAGAAGTTCAACAAAGACAAGCGCCCAAAGCGCAACACCCAGTCCCTGCTGTTCAAGCGCAAGCGCTTTTGCCGCTTCACGGTGACCGGTGTTGAAGAAATCGACTACAAGGATGTCGACACGCTGCGCGACTTCATCGCCGAAAACGGCAAGATCATTCCCGCACGCCTGACCGGCACGCGCGCCATCTTCCAGCGTCAGCTGAACACCGCCATCAAGCGTGCGCGCTTCCTGGCCCTGGTGCCTTACAGCGACCAGCACAAGATCTAAGGAGCACAACCCATGCAAATCATCCTGCTCGACAAGGTTGTGAACCTCGGCAACCTCGGTGAAATCGTCAAGGTCAAAGACGGCTACGCCCGCAACTTCCTGATCCCCGCTGGTCGCGCCCGTCGCGCCACCGAAGCTGCCAAGGCAGAGTTCGAAGCCAAGCGCGCCGAACTCGAAAAGGCCGCAGCTGCCAAGCTGGCAGAAGCCCAAGCCCAAGGCGAAAAGCTGGCCGGTACCACCGTCAAGCTGACGCAAAAGGCTGGCGTGGACGGCCGTCTGTTTGGTTCCGTGACCAACCACGACATCGCCGAAGAGCTGAACAAGCAAGGCTACAAGGTCGCTAAGGCCCAGATTCGCCTGCCCAACGGCCCTATCAAGGTCGTGAGCGAAAGCACCGTGAACGTTGCTCTGCACACCGATGTGGTGGTGGAAGTGACCGTGTCGGTCTACGGCGAAACCGCCTGATTCACCTCGGTGTTTCACCAGAAGCCGCCCTCGGGCGGCTTTTGTCTTTTGGTTCGCGCTATTTGTACATGATTGCCCACCGGTAATCCACGGATTACCCACAGGCTTGTCCCCCGGCCATTGCTCTGATGTGGCAAGGCAAGTGCCGGGAATGTATTTCGTCAGGCTCTGTCCGGAGAAAACCATGTCTGCTGTCTTTCCCCCGTTGGATGACCAAGGCTTCGCGCCCTCTCCCGACCGCGAAATCGCCCAGTTGCGCGTGCCGCCACACTCCATCGAGGCGGAGTCCAGTGTGCTGGGTGGCCTGCTGCTGGACAACAACGCCTGGGATCGCGTGGGTGACCTGCTGGTGGAGAGCCACTTCTACCGGCACGAGCACCAGATGGTGTATTCGGCCATCGGTGCGCTGATCAATGCCAGCAAGCCGGCCGACGTCATCACCGTCTTCGAGCACCTGCAGAACCAGGGCAAGGCGCAGGAAATGGGTGGGCTGGCCTACCTGAACAACCTGGCCCAGTACGTACCCAGCGCCAGCAACATCCGGCGCTATGCGGAAATCGTGCGCGAGCGAGCCATCCTGCGCAAGCTGGTCACGGCCAGCGACGAAATCTCCACCAATGCGTTCAACCCACAAGGCAAGACGGTCGAGCGCATCCTGGACGAGGCCGAGGCCAAGATCTTTGCGATCGGGGAAGAGGGTTCCCGCACCAAGCAGGGCTTCCAGTCGCTCGACACCCTGGTGATCGACCTGCTCGACCGGGTGCAGGAGATGGCGGACAACCCGGTGGACGTGACCGGCGTTCCCACCGGCTTTGCCGACCTGGACCGCATGACCTCGGGCCTGCAGGCGGGCGACATGGTGGTGCTGGCGGCGCGCCCGTCCATGGGCAAGACCTCGTTCGCGGTGAACATCGCCGAGCACGTGGCGCTCAACGAAGGCCTGCCGGTCGCCATCTTCTCGATGGAAATGGGCGCCGCCCAGCTGGCGGTGCGTATCGTGGGCTCCATCGGCCGCGTGAACCAGGGCAACCTGCGCACAGGCAAGCTGACTGACGACGAGTGGCCTCGCCTGACCGAGGCGATCGAAAAGCTGCGCACCGTGTCGCTGCACATCGACGAGACGCCGGGCCTGACGCCGGGCGAGCTGCGCGCGAACGCCCGGCGCCTCGCGCGCCAATGCGGCAAACTCGGACTGATCGTGGTGGATTACCTGCAGCTCATGAGCGGCTCGGGGGCTGGCAGCTCCGACAACCGTGCCACCGAGCTGGGCGAAATCTCCCGGGGCCTCAAGATGCTGGCCAAGGAGTTGCAGTGCCCGGTGATCGCGCTGTCGCAGCTCAACCGCTCGGTGGAGCAGCGCACCGACAAGCGCCCCATGATGTCCGACCTGCGCGAATCGGGCGCCATCGAGCAGGACGCGGACATCATCATGTTCATCTACCGGGACGACTACTACAACAAGGACTCCAAGGAGCCCAACGTGGCCGAGGTCATCATCGGCAAGCAGCGTAACGGCCCCACGGGCACCGTGAAGCTGTTCTTCCAGAAGAACCAGACGCGCTTCGAAAACCTGGCGATGGGCTCGGGCGACGATTTCTAATAAAAATAGCCGCTAGCGCTTATTGAATGGGCGCATGCAGCTATTAAATTAGGAGTAATCACTCGGAATGAGTGGTGTTAGGCGGCGCTGAATTACTGTCGGAGCGCCCACGCCAGCAATCCCACGCAGACCATTGCAAGCACACCTGCGGCCACAGTGAGCTGCCTCTGGCGTCGGCGCAGCACTTCCACGGCCTGCACTACCTGGGCATTCTGTTCGGCCAGCGACTGGATCAGCACGGCGGATTCCTGCTGCTCTTGCTCCAGCATTGCCACCCGCTCGCGCAGGTGTTGCAGCTGCAAGGCCACGGGAATGGCGGGCTCGCCACCGGCGCCTTCAAGTGCGCCAGCAGCGGCTTCGGCATTCCCTTTTTGTGTGGTGCCCAGTAGCTTCTTGGCCGCTTGCAGGATCTGGGGTGTCGCCTCGATGACGTCGCCCCAGGGCACCAGTTTCAGCGCTGCAACCCAGCCCGCTGCCAACTCAAAGCACCTCGCTGGCGAAGTCCGCCAGGCGCGAGCGCTCGCCGCGCGCCAGCGTGATGTGACCGCTGTGTGGCCAGCCCTTGAAGCGGTCCACGGCAAAGGTCAAGCCCGACGAGCCCTCGGTGAGGTAGGGCGTGTCGATCTGCGCCAAGTTGCCCATGCAGATGATCTTGGTGCCTGGGCCCGCCCGGGTGATCAGCGTTTTCATCTGCTTGGGCGTCAGGTTCTGGGCCTCGTCGATGATCACGTACTTGTTCAGGAAGGTGCGCCCGCGCATGAAGTTCATGCTCTTGATCTTGATGCGGCTGCGGATCAGTTCGTTGGTCGCAGCACGACCCCACTCGCCCGCATTGCCGCCATCGCCCTTGGCCAAAAACTCCAGGTTGTCGTCCAGCGCGCCCATCCAGGGGCCCATCTTTTCCTCTTCGGTGCCCGGCAGGAAGCCGATGTCCTCGCCCACGCTCACGGTGGCGCGGGTCATGATGATCTCGGTGTAGCGGCGGTCGTCCAGCACCTGGGTCAGGCCCGCGGCCAAGGCCAGCAGGGTCTTGCCGGTGCCGGCGGTGCCGGTCAAGGTCACGAAGTCGATCTCGGGGTCCATGAGCAGGTTCATGGCGTAGTTCTGCTCGCGGTTGCGGGTGGTCACGCCCCACACGGCGTTCTTGGCCGAGCCATAGTCCTTGAGCGTCTGCAGCACTGCCGTTTTCTCGCGGATTTCACTCACGCGCGCGAACAGGCTGGGCTCGCCGGGGGCCTCAAAGTACACAAACTGATTGATCATCAGGTGGGGCACGATGGGGCCGCCGATGCGGTAGTAAGTGTGGGCGCCACTCTGCCAGCTTTCCACGTTCTTGCCGCTCTTGGCCCAGAAGTCGGGGGGCAGGGCGAGCACACCGGCATAGAGCAGGTCGCCGTCTTCCAGCGTCTTGTCGTTCTGGTAGTCCTCGGCGTTCAGGCCCAGGGCGCGCGCCTTGACGCGCATGTTGATGTCCTTGGACACCAGCACCACTTCGCGCGGGGCATGCAGCTTGCGCAGGGCTTCGACCACACCCAGGATCTGGTTGTCGGCCTTGCCTGGGGGTAGGCTGGTGGGCAGGCTGTAATCCAGCGGCACCGTCTGGAAGAACAGGTGTCCGCCCGCAGCGCGCTGGCCGGTGGAGTCGAGCTTGAGGCCCTTGGCCATGTCGGCGCCCTGGGCTGCCGCCAGTGCATCCAGCGTGCGGCTGGCTTGGCGGCCGTTGCGGGCCACTTCGGTCATGCCCTTCTTGTGGCCGTCGAGTTCTTCCAGCACGATCATCGGCAGGAAGATGTCGTGTTCTTCAAATCGGAACAGACTGGTCGGGTCGTGCAGCAGCACGTTGGTATCCAGCACAAAGAGCTTGGTCGGGCCTTGCGACGCGGATTTGCGGGTGCGTGTGGTGGTCGCGGTGGCTGGCGCGGCGCTGGCGGTGACGGCAACAGGAGTGCCGGTGCTGCGCGCCTTGCGCGTGCCGGTGCTGCGGGCCACTGGGGCGGCGGAGGGTTCGGGTGTGCGGGCGCGGGTCTCGACCTGGGCCAATGGAGCTGCGCCGGGCGCTGCCAGCGACGAGGTCACGCTGTCTGCCTTGCGTCCGGCGCGGGTTGGGGTTGTGGCGGTGCGCTGAGGTGTGGCTACGGCTTCGTTGGCCGAGGTGGTGGCTACGCGGGGGCGGGCGGCGACTTCAAAGGCTTCTGGCGCGAGGAGTGCAGCGCGCCGGCTGGGGGCGGGGGGCAGGGGCATGGTGGCAGGGCCTCGGTCGGTAAAAGGGAACGGATGGGTGTCAGAAAGCAAAAAGCCGCCTGGAGGCCAAGGCGGCTTTTTGGGTGGGTGCTAACGGTGCAATAACCAGGGGCATTGATCCATTATGCCCACTCCGTGTGTCTTGCCAGGGCAAAACGGCCGGTGTGTCGCGCGGATGCTCCAGTGCCTCGGGGTGGATTGCAGTGGGTACAACGAACCTTGTGCAATCAGGTCGTCAGCTCAGGCGGCTTTTTTCAGGGCCTTGAGGGATTTGACGGTCTTGAGGACTTCGTCCACATGGCCTGGCACCTTGAGGCCGCGCCACTCTTGCACCAGCAAGCCGTCAGGGCCGATCAGGAAGGTGCTGCGCTCAATGCCCTTGACCTTCTTGCCGTACATGATCTTGTTCTTGACCACGCCGAACATGTGGCACATCTTCTCTTCGGTGTCGGCGATCAACTCGAAAGGCAGTTCCAGCTTTTCCTTGAAGTCGTCGTGCGACTTCATGTTGTCGCGCGATACGCCGAACACGGCAGCGCCAGCCTTCACGAAATCTTTGTACTTATCGCGAAACTGCATGGCCTCCGTGGTGCAGCCCGGCGTGTTGTCCTTGGGATAGAAGTAGAGAACCAGAATTTGGCCAAGGTGAGAGGTGTTGGAGACCTTGAGTCCACCGGTCGCGTTGGCTTCAAATTCAGGGAGGGGTTTGTTGACAACGATCGCCATATCACTTCAATCTCTCAGGATGTAGTCGTTGGTAAGCCGGGGGAGTGGGTGTGTTATTGCTCTTGGTGGTGCCCCCGACCGCAACCCGTGATTTTACCCTGAAATCGGTTCCCGGCCAAATGTAAGACAGTGTGTCCTGCATGGGGCTGCGGGCACTTTGGCAAGGCTGTGCATAGGTCGTAGTTCGTGTGGGTCGCTACGCTAGGCTTGTGGGTAGGCGATGGGTTGGCGCTCAGACTTCCAGAATCAGGGCAGCAACCACGTTGCGCCCTTCGCTGGCCAGGATGTTGTATGTGCGGCAGGCTGCCTGCGTGTCCATGGTCTCCAGCCCGAGTCGTCGCGCGATCAGGGGTGCCAGCCACGCGGGCGGTGGAAAGCGATTGCGCAGTCCGCTGCCAAAAATGACCAGTTCGGTTTCCAGTTCGGCCAGTTGGGCGAAATGCTCAGGGGTCAGGTCCTCGAAGCGGGTGCAGGGCCAGGGCTGGCGCAGCCCCGCCGAGCCGATGATGACGCTGTGGGTGATTTTGTCGGCGTCGATGCCGATCCAGCCGGGGCCGTAGCCGCTGATGGTCTGTGCGTTGGAGCGGTCGGGCTGGAATTTCATGGCGGGAGATGGTGGGCCGTAGGTGCTGCGGGGTGCGGCAGCGGCGCTTGGCGCCAGGGGAGGGCTGCGGTTCTGTGGTCAAATTATAGGTTTCGCCTGAGGGCGCCGGTTCCGGCTACCTCCTGACCCCACCGCACTACTGTCAGCGCATGAAAACCGTCCAAAAATCCGCCAAGCTCGCCAATGTTTGCTACGACATCCGGGGCCCGATCATGGACGCGGCCAAGCAGATGGAGGAGGACGGGCACAAGATCATCAAGCTCAATATCGGCAATCTGGCGGTGTTCGGCTTTGACGCCCCCGAGGAGATCCAGCAGGACATGATCCGCAACCTGCCGAACTCGGCGGGCTACTCGGACAGCAAGGGCATCTTTGCGGCCCGCAAGGCCGTGATGCACGAGACGCAGAAGCAGGGCATCAAGGGCGTGACGCTGGACGATATCTACCTGGGCAATGGTGCGAGCGAGCTGATCGTGATGGCCACGAATGCGCTGCTGGACACGGGCGACGAGTTGCTGCTGCCTTCGCCTGACTACCCGCTTTGGACCGCTGCGGCCAGCCTGTCGGGCGGCACGCCGGTGCATTACCTGTGCGATGAGGCCAATGGCTGGATGCCTGACCTGGATGACATCCGCGCCAAGATCACGCCGCGCACCAAAGGCATCGTGGTCATCAACCCCAACAACCCCACGGGTGCGCTGTATTCGGACGAGCTGCTCAAGGGCATCGTCGCCATTGCCCGCGAACACGGCCTGGTGATCTTTGCGGACGAGGTGTACGACAAGGTGCTGTACGACGGTGCCAAGCACACGGCCATCGGCTCACTGAGCGAGGATGTGCTCACACTCACCTTCAACTCGCTGTCCAAGAGCTACCGCTCCTGCGGCTACCGGGCTGGCTGGCTGGTGGTGTCGGGCGACAAGAAGCCCGCCAAGGATTACATCGAGGGTCTGAACATGCTCTCGAACATGCGCTTGTGCGCCAATGTGCCGGGTCAGTGGGCGGTGCAGACGGCGCTGGGTGGTTACCAGAGCATCAACGAACTGGTGTGCGAAGGCGGTCGCCTGCGCAAGCAGCGTGACCTGGCCTATGAACTGATCACGGCCATTCCGGGCGTGACCTGCGTGAAGCCCCAAGCAGCGCTGTACATGTTCCCGCGTCTTGACCCTGCGGTGTATCCCATCGAGGACGACCAGCAGTTCTTCCTCGAACTGCTGCAGGAAACCAAGGTCATGCTGGTGCAGGGCACGGGTTTCAACTGGCCTGCTCCGGACCATTTCCGCATCGTGTTCCTGCCCCATGAAGACGATCTGCGCGATGCCATCGGCCGCGTTGCGCGCTTCCTGGAGCAATACCGCAAACGCAAGCAGTCCGCCGCGGCCCTCGCGGCCTGATCCGCGTCGCGCTGCCCACAAGACAAGGCAATACGCTCCATGCGCAGCCCCCTCACTTTTGACCTGGTTCGGCTTGCCGCTGCCTGTGTGCTTGTGGTGACGGGGTTCCTCGGCCCTGTGCAGGCTGCCGACAAGGGCAAGGAGCCCGTCAGCTTTCAGCACAAGGATTGGGCCTTGCAATGCGACAACACCCGTACCTGCCGGGCCGTGGGCTACCAGTCGGAGAGCGGTGAGTCAGAGCCTGTCTCCCTGCGGCTGACCCGCGAGGCGGGGCCCGATACACCGGTATTGGTGGACCTGCAGGTGTCCACCGAGAAAGCCTCTCCCGCGTCGCTGCATCTCAAGGTGGGCGCGCTGTCGTTGCCGGGGCTCAAAGGCGACACACCACGTGTGCCCGCGGCGCAGGTGCCCCGCCTGTTGCAAGAGCTACTCAAGAACGAAGAGGCCACCGTCGCCGCTGGCAAGGACCGCTGGGTGCTGTCGCTGGCCGGGGCCACTGCCGTGCTGCTCAAGATGGACGAGGCTCAGGGCCGGGTGGGCACGCCCAGTGCACTGGTGCGCAAGGGCGTGAAGCCCGAGGCTTCCGTGCTGTCTCCCTTGCCAGCTCCAGTGATCAAGGCTGTGGCCCCGTTGCCTGCGCGCAAGGGGGATGCCGCGCTGGCCAAGCCGCTGGTTGCTGCGCTGGACCGCGCCAGCACCGAGGGGCAGTGCAATGGCGACGATGCGTTCAACCCCGCGAACGTGCAGGTCTATCGCCTGACGGAGCGCAAGGTGCTGCTGTCTGTGCCGTGTGGCATGGGCGCCTACAACTTCAGCAGCCTGCTGTGGGTGGCCAATGACCGCCCTCCCTATAAGCCAGAGCCCTTGCAGGACGTGGATGGAGATTTCGATCCGGCCTCGGGCACCGTGCACTCGGCGATGAAGGGCCGTGGCATTGGCGACTGCTGGTGGGTGCGCGAGTGGCAGTTCGACGGTCAGGGCTTTGTGCTGAGCGGCGAGTCTGGCGACGGCATGTGCCGTGGCTTTGCGGGCGGTGCCTGGCAACTGCCGACCTATGTCACGCGCTGATGGAGTCTTTGCACCGTACCGCGCCTTCTTCGTCCCTCCCGAAACATTTTTTTATTTCTCTTCCCATTGCTATGAAACCCATCCAAGTAGGCCTTCTGGGCATCGGCACCGTCGGCAGCGGCGTGTTCAACGTGTTGCAGCGCAACCAGGACGAGATCAGCCGCCGTGCTGGCCGTGGCATCCAGATCACCATGGTGGCCGACCTGGACGTAGCACGTGCCAAGGCCGTGGTGGGTGATGGCGTCCAGGTTGTCAACGACGCCCGCGCCATCATTGCCAACCCCGACATCGACATCGTCATCGAGTTGATTGGCGGCTACGGCATTGCCCGTGCGCTGGTGCTGGAAGCCATTGCGGCTGGCAAGCACGTGGTCACCGCCAACAAGGCGCTGCTGGCCGTGCACGGCACCGAGATTTTTGCCGCCGCATCGGCCAAGGGCGTGATGGTGGCCTTCGAGGCCGCCGTGGCCGGTGGCATCCCCATCATCAAGGCCCTGCGCGAAGGCCTCACCGCCAACCGCATCCAGTGGATCGCCGGGATCATCAACGGCACCACCAACTTCATCCTGTCCGAGATGCGCAGCAAGGGCCTGGACTTTGACGTGGTGCTCAAAGAAGCCCAGCGCCTGGGCTATGCCGAGGCCGACCCCACCTTCGACATCGAAGGTGTGGACGCCGCCCACAAGGTCACGCTGATGAGCGCCATTGCCTTCGGCATCCCGGTGCAGTTTGACAAGGCCTATGTCGAGGGCATCACCAAGCTCGGCGCGGCCGACATCAAGTACGCCGAGCAACTGGGCTATCGCATCAAGCTGTTGGGCATTACCAAGCGCGCCGAGAAGGGTGTGGAACTGCGTGTGCACCCCAGCCTGGTGCCGTCCAAACGCCTGATTGCCAACGTGGAAGGCGCCATGAACGCCGTGGTGGTGCAGGGTGATGCCGTGGGCACCACGCTGTACTACGGCAAGGGCGCGGGCTCTGAGCCCACCGCCAGCGCCGTGATCGCCGACCTGGTGGACATCGCCCGCCTGCACACGGCTGACCCCGAGCACCGCGTGCCGCACCTGGCCTTCCAGGCCAACACCTTGGCCGACGCCATGGGCACGCTGCCCGTGCTGCCCATGAGCGAAGTGGTCACCAGCTACTACCTGCGCCTGCGCGTGGCCGACCAGGCTGGCGTACTGGCCAAGGTCACGGGCCTGCTGGCCGAGGCGGGTGTGAGCATCGACGCCGTGCTGCAGCGCGAAGCCGACGAAGTGGGTGGCGAGGGCTCCACCCAGACCGACCTCATCATCCTGACCCACGACACCCGCGAAGGCACCATGGACGCCGTCATCGCCCAGATGCAGGCGCTGCCCACGGTGCTGGCGCCCATCACGCGCATCCGCAAGGAGGAACTGAACTGATGCTGTACATCTCCACGCGCGGCCACGCCGACCGCAAACATTTCTGCGACATCCTGCTCGAAGGCCTGGCGCCCGATGGCGGCCTGTATCTGCCCGAGCAGTACCCGAAGGTCAGCGACGCCATGCTGACCAAGCTGCGCACGGCTTACCACGAGCAGGGCTACGCCGAGCTGGCGTTCCAGATCCTGTCGCTGTACATCGATGACATCCCTGCTGCGGACCTCAAGGCCATCTGCGCCAAGACGTATACCGCTGAGGTGTTTGGCACCGGCGAGATCGTGCCCCTGCGCCACCTCGAAGACGGTCTGTGGCTCGAAGCCTTGTCCAACGGCCCCACGCTGGCCTTCAAGGACATGGCCATGCAGCTGTTGGGCAACCTGTTCGAGTACGAACTCAAGCGCCGTGGCGAGCAGCTCAACATCCTGGGTGCCACCAGTGGCGACACCGGCAGCGCCGCTGAGTACGCCATGCGTGGCAAAGAGGGTGTGCGCGTTTTCATGACCAGCCCGCACGGCCGCATGAGCGCGTTCCAGCAGGCCCAGATGTTCAGCCTGCAGGACGAGAACATCCACAACATCGCCATCGAAGGCGTGTTTGACGACTGCCAGGACATCGTCAAGGCCGTCAGCAACGACCTCGCCTTCAAGCGCAAGTACAAGATCGGCACCGTCAACTCCATCAACTGGGCGCGCCTGCTGGCGCAGGTGGTGTACTACTTTGCGGGCTACATCCAGGCCACCGAGACCAACAACCAGAAGGTCAGCTTCACGGTACCCAGTGGCAACTTCGGCAACGTCTGCGCTGGCCATGTGGCGCGCATGATGGGCCTGCCCATTGCCAAGCTGGTGGTTGCCACCAACGAGAACGATGTGCTCGATGAGTTCTTCCGCACCGGCGCATACCGCGTACGCACCGCTGCCGACACACATGAGACCTCAAGCCCCTCGATGGATATCAGCAAAGCCAGCAATTTCGAACGTTTCATCTTTGACCTGCTGGGCCGCAACGGCCAGCGCACGAACGCGTTGTTTGCCAAAGCGCTGCCCGCCTATGGCAGGTTCGACTTGAGCACCGAACCGCTGTTTGCCGATGCCGCCGCCAAATACGGCTTTGAAAGCGGCAAGAGCACCCACGCAGACCGCCTGGCCACCATCAAGGACAACTTCGAGCGCCACGGCGTCACCATCGACACCCACACGGCCGACGGCGTAAAGGTGGCACGCGAACATCACCAAGATGCCAAGGTGCCCATGATCGTGCTGGAGACGGCGCTGCCCATCAAGTTTGCCGAGACCATCGTCGAAGCCCTGGGCCATGCGCCGGAGCGGCCCGCCAAGTTCGCGGGCATCGAAGACCTGCCCAAGCGTGTGCACGTCCTGCCTGCCAATGTGCAGTTGGTCAAGCAATACATCGAGCGCCACTGCGCGCCCGCCCTCTAAGGGCAAATCCGTGGCCGCTCCGTCGCAGCGTATGCGGGAGCGGCTCAGGAGTTGGGTTTGAATAAAAAATGCCCCTGGCGCTTATCTGGTAAGCGTTAGCAGCTATAAATAGAATAGCTAATAAAGGAGCAGTGGATGAAGGTTGTCGGTTTTGCCGGTTTTTCCGGCAGTGGCAAGACCACGCTGGTCGAGCAGTTGATCCCCGAGCTGCGGCTGCGCGGGCTGCGGGTGTCGGTGGTCAAACATGCCCACCACAGTTTCGACATCGACCACCCGGGCAAGGACACGTACCGCCACCGCGAGGCAGGGGCCTTCGAGGTGGTGGCCGCCTCCGACAAGCGCCTGATGCTGGTGCGCGAGTTCGAGCAGCCCGCCACGCTCAGCGTGCACCACCTGCTGGCCGAGCTGTACCAGGGCGTGGACTGGGTGCTGGTGGAAGGGTTCAAGGACAGCGATCTGCTCAAGGTCGAAGTCTGGCGCGCCCCCGAGCCCGGCCAGGTGGCCAAGCCCGTGCGCTACCCCGAAGACGATTTTGTGGTCGCCGTGGCCACCGATGCCCCGCAGGGCCTGCCCGTGCCTACCCAACTGCCTTTGCTGGACCTCAACAGCCCGGCGCAGGTGGTGGACTGGCTGCTCCAGTACGAGCACCGCTTTGAATACCACTGGGATCTGCACGGAGGCCTGGTGCCATGCGCCCCCCAATGAAGCCCCTGAAGCCACTCGACGAGGCGCTGGCCGACCTGTTGGCCAAGGCCGCGCCGTTGCCAGAGACCGAGACGGTCACCACGTTTGACGCCGACGGCCGCGTGCTGGCGCAAAACTGTGTTTCGGCCCTGCAGGTGCCGCCGCAGGACAACAGCTCCATGGACGGCTACGCCGTGCGCTGCGCCGATGTGATGGCCGTGGGCGGGGGGCTGCCGATCACCTTGCCTGTTTCGCAACGCATTGCGGCAGGTAGCTCCGGCGACCCGCTGCTGCCGGGCACCGCCGCCCGCATCTTCACCGGCGCGCCCGTGCCCGAGGGGGCCGACGCGATCCTGATGCAGGAAGACTGCGAGGCCCTTGCCGCTGCCACCGACGGTGGTGGCTTGGGCGACGTGCGTATCAACGCTGTCCCCCAACCCGGCCAATGGATTCGCAGCGCGGGCGAGGACATCACCCGGGGTGCCGTGGTGTTGGCTGCGGGTACACGTCTGACCCCGGCCGAGCTGGGCCTGGCAGCCAGCATCGGCTTGCACGAACTGCAGGTGGCCCGGCGCCCGCGCGTGGCGCTGTTCTCTACGGGCGATGAACTGGTCATGCCTGGCGAGGTGCCGCCTGAGCAGATGCGCCCTGGCGCCATCTACAACAGCAACCGCTTCTTCCTGCGCGCCATGCTGCTGCGCCTGGGCTGCGAGGTGACTGACTTTGGCATCGTGCCCGACCGGCGCGACGCGACCATCGACGCACTGCGCAGCGCGAGCGCGGCGCATGATCTCATCCTGACCAGCGGCGGTGTGAGTGTGGGCGAAGAAGACCACATCAAGCCTGCCGTGGAGACGCTGGGCTCGCTGGACCTGTGGCAGATCGCCATGAAGCCCGGCAAGCCGTTTGCCTACGGACAGATTCCGCGTGAAGGCGGTGCCGCGCATTTCATGGGCTTGCCCGGCAACCCGGTGTCGAGCTTTCTGACGTTTGCGCTGCTGGTGCGGCCGTTTGTGTTGCGCCTGCAAGGTGTGCAGGAGGTTGCTCCTCAATCCATAGCTGCTCGCGCTGATTTCACATGGCCCAAGGCCGATAAACGCCGCGAATTTCTGCGCGTGCGCCACAACGCGGCGGGCGGGCTGGACCTGTTCAACAACCAGAGTTCGGGCGTGCTCACCTCGGCCGCCTGGGGCGATGGTGTGGTGGACAACCCGGCAGGCCAGACGATTGCACCGGGCGATACGGTGCGGTTCATTGCGTTTTCGGAGTTGCTGGCATGAAGGTCTCTGTGCGTTACTTTGCCTCGATTCGTGAGGCCATTGGGCAAGGCAGTGAGGCGGTCGAAACCTCTGCCGTCACGCTGGGCGCCTTGCGCGATGAACTCACTGCACGCGGCGGCGCCCACGCCAGCAGCCTTGCGCGTGGCCGGGCCGTGCGCATGGCGCTCGACCAGACCTTGAGCGATGAGTCCGCCACCCTGGCCGAGGGGGCTGAGGTGGCATTTTTCCCTCCGGTTACCGGGGGCTGAGCCCGTGCAGGGTTTGCAGGCGCTGCTCCAGGGCGGCTGAAGCTGCCATCATCGGCGCGCGCAGTTCGTTGCGCATCCAGCCCGCCTGTGCCAGCACGGCCTTGAGGGGGGCGGGGTTGGGTTCGGCAAAGCAGGTCTCAATCCATGGCAACAAGGTCTGCCATACACGGCGGGCCTCGGGCAGATCGCCCTGGCGCAGCAAGGCCGTCAACTCCACAAAACGCGGCGTCTGCCAGTGTGCGCAGGCAGAGATGGCACCTGCACCGCCCAGGGCCAGCGTATGAAAGATCTGCGCGTCTTCACCCGTCAGTACCTGCAGTCGACCATCGGCGATCAGGGCCTGCGTCTTGGTCGTGTTGCCGCCACAGTCCTTGATGGCCTGTATGCGCGGATGTGCCGCCAGCGTCAGCAGCGTCTCGGTGGTGAGCGTGGCGCCCGTGCGGTACGGAATGTCATAAACAAGCAGGGGTGCCTCGCTGGCGTCGGCCAGTGTGCGGAACCAGTGCAGCAGGCCTTCTTGCGACGGCCGGATGTAGTGGGGCGCGGACACCAGCAGGCCCGCAACCGGATAGTGCGCAAGGGCCCGCACCTGCTCCAGCACGTGACCCTGGTGGTAGCCCGATACGCCTATCACCACGGGCAATCCCTGGGCCGCGCCGAGCACTGTCTCCAGCACCTGTAGTTGCTCGGCCTTGTCGAGGGCTGCCGCCTCGCCGGTCGAGCCGCAGGCAACGAAGCCCGAAACACCGTCGGCACGCAGCCGGGTGGTGAGGGCGGCAAGGGCTGGGTGGTCCACGGCACCATCCTTGAACGGTGTGACCAGCGCGATCCAAAGCCCGCTGAAGGGAGTGCAGGTGGGCGCAGAGAGAGGTGCTGCGGGAGCTGCGGAGGGTGTCGTCAGTATGGGCATGCGTAGCGTCCTTTGAAGGTTCGACCAAGGGAAGAACCGTCCAGGGAGTGCGCGCGGAATGCCGGGAAGGGAAGAGACAAAAAGAAGAGGGAGCTTGCTGTTTCTCTGCCAGGTGGTTCCGTCGCTCATCCGGACGGAACCACAGCTCCGGTCAGATGAGCTCTGGTTTTTTGGCTTTGACCACACACTGCAGTGCCACCGCAGGAGCGGTAGTCATGGCAAAGAGGGTGTGCGTGGGCATAAGGCGCAGTATAGCCAGGCCTCAGCGGGCGCCACAGGCCGTTCAGCGCGCGGGCGGCGGGGGAGGCGCTTCGCCCTCCGGCTGTGGCTGTGGTGCCATGAGCACCGGGCACTGCCATACCAGCAGCTCGGCCAGTCGGGTGACGATCCACGTCGCTTCGGCCACCGACACGCCAGATTCGGCTGTGCACAGCCCTGCGTGGATGCGCTGCAGGATCTCGGTCTCAGACGGTGCCTGCACGTGGTACAGCGTCTGCGCGTGTTCCACCAGGTGGCCCGCAAGGTCTTCGCACAGCTCGTAGCGGGTGCGCACTCCGTCTGCCTTTTCTGTCAGGCGCCCCCGCGCGTCGGTGTACACCGCCATGAAGGAGGGCGGCACGTGGATCTGGTTGTCGTCGTCGTACATGCGCGGGTTTCAGTCCGGCGTGAACAGCCGCTCAAACTTGGCCTGGTCGGAAGCTAACTCGAAGGTCACCACCTGGCCCATCTTCATGTCCGACAGGCGGCAGGCGCCAAACAGCGTCGTTTTGCCCGCCAGCTCCATCACATCCAGGTCAATGATGGCGTAGGGGTGGGGCACGAAGACCTGGTGCTCGAACACATCGCGGACCGCATTGCGCGGGGACGGGTAGAGCTTGTAGAGATCGGTCTGAATCGTTTGTGTGGCCATGGGCTTTGAAGGGCTGAGAAGATCGCGTACAGGGTCGCATGCGGGTACAGTGCGGGCGAATCGTACAGACAAACGTTTTTTCCCAATCTATGGCACGCAACAAAAGTGAATGGCCCGCCAAGGTGCTGGCGCTGGTCCGGGGCGGCAACCTGCCTGCCGCTATTGCACAGATCAAGGTGGCGCCCACCGTGGGCGACGTCACGCGTCTGCAGGCATTGCTGGTCCAATTGCCTCCATCGCCCGCACTGGCGCAGCTGAACAAGGTGGTGGAAGAGGAGCGCGCCCTGCTGGCTGCGCCACGGCTGCATCGTTCGCCTTGACGCCTCTTTCTGCCTGAACTTCACACGCCCCGCTGAGAGCCTCTTGCCATGACCTTGCCCCGCGTTTCCATCCAGACCGAGGACTTTGACCTGTCCGCCGAAATCACAGCCTTGCGCCGCGAGAACAAGGGCGTAGGTGCTGTCTGCAGCTTTGTGGGCACCGTCCGTGATCGCAACGAGGGTGACCAGGTGTCGTCCATGGAGCTGGAGCACTACCCCGGCATGACCGAAAAGTCCATCGAAGCCATGGTGGACGAGGCCTTGCGGCGTTTCGATATTTTTGGCGCCCGCGTGATCCATCGCGTGGGGCTGCTGCAGCCGCTCGATCAGATCGTACTGGTGGCGGTGACCAGCGCCCACCGAGGCCAAAGCTTTCAGGCCTGCGAGTTTTTGATGGACTATCTGAAGACCCAGGCGCCGTTCTGGAAAAAAGAAGAAACCGCCCAGGGGGCGCGCTGGGTGGATGCAAGGGTGAGCGACGACGCGGCGCTGGCGCGCTGGGGAATCACGGTGGCAAATGCCTGAATCAAGGGATGTTGCCGCGCGGCGCAGCATTGGCGGGAAAGCCCAACGTGGGGTCTTCAGTTAGGTCGCGGGGTGTGGGGCGCTAGATTGACTCATGGCTTTTGCGTGTACCCCAGGCACGCACCTGCATTGGCGCGGCCCTTGCACTCCCGATAAAGTCGGCGATCACGCTCGGAGCGGCTTTCCTCGGAAGAGCTTCGTGCTTGTTTCACTTTGGTGGATTTCTTCTGTTTGCTGACTTCGCTGTGGACGCTTTTGGTCGAGTCCTTGGTGGAGGCATGGCTTGTTCCCGGCAGTGGCGTCAGGCATAGGGCCAGAACCAACAAAAGCAGGGAGGCCGACCTCGCGCGAGGGCTGGTTTGGGGCGCGAGCTGTTGAGCCAAGATAGGTGGCATGGCGAGTTCTCTGGGGTATGGAGTTGTTTGGAGTCGAGGGTGCCGGATCATCTTAAGGGGCCCCGTGGTTGCCGGGGTGTGGTGTTATCACGCGCATCCACGATGTTTTGGGAGCGGCTGTGCCCGTTGCGCGACAGCCTGTGTGAGCGGCGTTCCGTCCGCGTAGGGTCCGGCGGGGTCGCGAAAGCATGGCGCTAGGGACCGGGCTGTATATGAAATTGGGGGCTCAGGTTATAATCCGCGAGTTTTGCATGGTGCAAGACGCACGCCCGCGGCCGTTCCAGCTGCTGGCGCAAGTAAAAACCATGGTCTTCCGCCAGCGGCAGGCCACATTCAAGGAAAAAACATGATCGCATCCTCCATCAAGGCCGAAGTCGTCAAGGCGAACGCCCGTGCTGCCAATGACACTGGTAGCCCAGAAGTGCAAGTGGCCCTGCTGACCGCTCGCATCAACGAACTGACCCCCCACTTCAAGACGCACGCCAAGGACCACCATGGTCGCCGTGGCCTGCTGCGTATGGTGAGCCGTCGTCGCAAGCTGCTGGACTACCTGAAGGCCAAGGACGCTGACCGTTACACCGCGCTGATCGCCAAGTTGGGTCTGCGCAAGTAATCTTCATTGCATGCCAAAACGCCTGGGTTAGTCCGCTAGCTCAGGCGTTTTTTACTTCGGAGCCGCAAAACAGAGCGAAGCTGTGTCATTCCAATGAAGTGATTGTTACTGCCCGGTGCAGCACTTCCCTGGAATGGCATCGTGTTCTGAATTGCTCTCCAAGACAATCTGGTAGGGCACTACCAGCTACTAAAACAGGAGCTGAACATGAGCATTTTCAACAAAGTCACCAAGACCTTCCAATGGGGCGACAAGACCGTCATCATGGAAACCGGCGAGATCGCCCGCCAGGCCTCCGGCGCCGTGCTGGTGAACATTGACGACACCGTGGTGCTGGCCACCGTGGTGGCCTCCAAGGGGGCCAAGCCCGGCCAGGACTTCTTCCCTCTGACGGTGGACTACATCGAGAAGACGTACGCTGCCGGCAAGATCCCTGGCAGCTTCTTCAAGCGCGAAGCCAAGCCCAGTGAGCACGAAACCCTGACCAGCCGCCTGATCGACCGCCCGATCCGTCCGCTGTTCCCCGAAGGTTTCTTCAACGAAGTGCATGTGGTCATCCACACAGTGTCGCTGAACCCTGAAGTGGACGCTGACATCGCAGCCTTGATCGCTACCAGCGCCGCCCTGGCCATTTCTGGCATTCCATTCAACGGCCCCATCGGTGCCGCGCGCGTGGGTTACATCAATGGCGAATACGTGCTCAACCCTGGCCAGACTGCGCGCAAGAACTCGCAGATGGATCTGGTGGTGGCGGGTACCGAAGCTGCTGTGCTGATGGTTGAGTCCGAAGCCCAGCAGCTGTCCGAAGAAATCATGCTGGGCGCTGTGGTGTTCGGCCACGAGCAAGGCGGCGTGGCCATCAATGCCATCCACGAACTGGTGCGCGATGCAGGCAAGCCTGCTTGGCAATGGGAAGCCCCTGCCAAGGACGAAGCCCTGATCGCCAAGGTGGTGGCCCTGGCTGACGACAAGCTGCGCGCTGCCTACCAGATCCGCAACAAGCAAGCCCGTACCCAAGCGTGCCGCGAAGCTTACGCCGCCGTGATGGCCAGCCTCAAGGCCGATGGTGTGGAGTTCGACTCCGTCAAGGTCGAAGGCATGTTGTTCGACATCGAAGCCGGTATCGTGCGCAGCCAGATCCTGGCTGGCGAGCCCCGCATCGATGGTCGCGATACGCGCACCGTGCGCCCCATCGAGATCCGCAGCAGCGTGCTGCCCCGTGCCCACGGCTCTGCCCTGTTCACGCGTGGTGAAACCCAGGCGCTGGTGGTGACCACGCTGGGCACCGAGCGCGATGCGCAGCGCATCGATGCGCTGGCGGGCGAGTATGAAGACCGCTTCATGATGCACTACAACATGCCTCCCTTTGCCACTGGCGAAGTGGGCCGCATGGGTTCGACCAAGCGCCGCGAAATTGGCCATGGCCGTCTTGCCAAGCGCGCTCTGGTTGCTGTGCTGCCTACCAAGGAAGAGTTCCCCTACACCATGCGTGTGGTGTCCGAAATCACCGAGTCCAACGGATCTTCGTCGATGGCTTCGGTGTGCGGCGGCTGCCTGTCGCTGATGGACGCTGGCGTGCCGATGAAGGCGCATGTGGCCGGTATTGCCATGGGCCTGATCAAGGACGCCAGCCGTTTTGCCGTGCTGACCGACATCCTGGGTGACGAAGATCACCTGGGTGACATGGACTTCAAGGTGGCGGGTACTACTGGTGGTATCACTGCTCTGCAGATGGACATCAAGATCCAGGGCATCACCAAGGAAATCATGCAGGTGGCGCTGGCCCAGGCCAAGGAAGCCCGCATGCACATCCTGGGCAAGATGCAAGAGGCGATGGGTGAAGCCAAGACCGAAGTGTCGAACTTCGCGCCCAAGCTGTACACCATGAAGATCAACCCCGAGAAGATCCGTGACGTGATCGGCAAGGGCGGCGCTGTGATCCGTGCGCTGACCGAAGAAACCGGCTGCCAGATCAACATCGAGGAAGACGGCACCATCACCATCGCCGCCACCGACGCTGCCAAGGCTGACGAAGCCAAGAAGCGCATCGAGCAGATCACGGCAGAGGTCGAGATCGGCAAGATCTACGAAGGCCCTGTCACCAAGATCCTCGACTTTGGTGCGCTGATCAACCTGCTGCCCGGCAAGGATGGTCTGCTGCACATCAGCCAGATCGCCCACGAGCGCGTCGAGAAGGTGTCCGACTACCTGACCGAAGGCCAGATCGTGAAGGTCAAGGTCATGGAAACCGACGAAAAGGGCCGCGTCAAGCTGTCCATGAAGGTGCTGGCCGAGCGCCCCGCCGGTGGCAGCGACCGTCCTGCGCCCGCAGAGCGTGGTGATCGCGAACCACGCCGCGACCATGGTCGCGATGGTGGCCGTCATCCCGCAGAGCAGCAACAGCAGCAGGCCTTGCCTGCAGATGGTGCGTCTGCTCAGGTGAACGGCTAAATCGTTGATTTGCTATTGATTTGGTAGCTGCTGGTGCATGTAAATAGTGCGCTAGCGGCCTAAATCATCTCTATCCATCTTCGGTGAACTCCGTTATGCATGCTGTCGAGATCACATCTTTTGGTGGGCCTGAAGTGCTGCGTCTGGGTGAGCGCTCGGTGCCTGTGGCGGGTGCGGGTGAGCTGTTGATCCGCGTTACGGCCAGTGGCATCAACCGCCCTGATGTCTTGCAGCGACTGGGTCACTATGCGCCGCCTCCCGGGACCTCGGATCTTCCGGGGTTGGAGGTGGCGGGTGTGGTCGAGTCGGGTGATGCGTCGGCCATGGCTGCGGCCGGTATTCGTGTGGGTGACCGTGTTTGTGCGTTGGTGGCAGGCGGTGGTTATGCGCAGTGGTGTGTTGCACCGGTTGTGCAGTGCCTGCCGGTGCCCGATGGTTTCAGTGATGTGGAGGCAGCATCACTGCCAGAGACGTTCTTCACGGTGTGGAGCAATGTCTTTGACCGTGCCCGGTTGCAAGCGGGTGAAACGCTGCTGGTGCAGGGCGGGACGAGCGGGATTGGCGTGACCGCCATCCAGTTGGCCCGTGCCTTTGGTGCCACTGTGATTGCCACCGCTGGCAGCGATGACAAGTGTGCGGCTTGCCTGACGCTGGGGGCGCATCACGCCGTCAACTACAAGTCGCAAGACTTTGTGGTGGAGGCGAAGCGCATCACCGACGGGCGTGGCGTTGACGTGGTGCTCGACATGGTCGCTGGCGACTATGTCGCTCGCGAGGTGGAATGCCTGGCGGAGAATGGCCGTATCGTCATCATCGCGGTTCAGGGGGGTGTGCAGAGCGGCTTCAATGCAGGGCTGGTGCTGCGCAAGCGGCTCACCATCACAGGGTCCACATTGCGTCCGCGTCCCGTGGCTTTCAAGGGGGCGATTGCACGGGCATTGCGCGAGCATGTCTGGCCCCTGCTGGCAGCGGGCAAGGTGCGCCCGGTCATCCACAGCACATTTGCTGCTGAGAATGCAGCCCAGGCCCATGCACTGATGGAGTCCAATCAGCACATCGGCAAAATTGTTTTGACGTGGTAATCATGAGCAACAAGAAAAAACTCATCGCAGGCAACTGGAAGATGAACGGCAGCCTGGCTGCCAACGAGGCATTGCTGAAAGCCTTGATTGCTGGTGCGGCGAATGTGGCTTGTGATGTAGCCGTCGCAGTGCCCACACCCTACCTGGCACAGGTACAGGCGCTGACGGCTGGCACCGTCATTGCGGTGGCAGCACAGGATGTGTCTTCGCAAGAGGCGGGGGCCTACACCGGTGAAGTATCGGTGGCCATGCTCAAGGATTTTGGCGTGCGTTACGTGCTGGTGGGGCACTCTGAGCGCCGTCAGTACCATGGCGAGACGGATGTGGTTGTGGCGGAGAAGGCTCAGCGTGCATTGGCGGCGGGTGTAACCCCGGTGGTCTGTGTGGGTGAGACGCTGCAGGAGCGCGAAGCAGGGCTGACCGAGGCCGTGGTCAAGCGGCAACTCGCGGCGGTGATTCATCTCAACGGCCATTGCATCAGCGAGATTGTGGTGGCTTATGAGCCTGTGTGGGCGATTGGCACGGGCCGTACGGCATCGCCGGAGCAGGCGCAAGCCGTGCATGCGGTGCTGCGCACTCAGCTTGCTGCGGCGAGCGAGCATGCGGACCGCATCCGGTTGCTGTACGGCGGCAGCATGAATGCGGCCAATGCGGCTCAGCTGCTGGCGCAGCCGGATATCGACGGCGGACTGGTCGGCGGTGCATCGCTGAAGGCGCCCGACTTTCTACAAATCATTGCAGCAGCCCGTTGAGGCGGCTGCGAGGCAAACAATTCAATCAGGAGTGAACAGAGAATGAACGTGATCGTGAATGTGATTTTGGCGGTGCAGATGTTGGCAGCCCTGGCCATGATTGGCCTGATCCTGATTCAGCATGGCAAGGGTGCCGACATGGGCGCAGCCTTCGGTAGCGGGAGCTCGGGCAGCCTCTTTGGTGCCAGCGGCAGCGCCAACTTCTTGTCCCGCACCACGGCCGTTTTGGCTGCAGTGTTCTTTGTTTCTACGCTGGCATTGGCTTACTTTGGCAACGCCCGTCCCGCCAGTTCGGGCAGCGTTCTGGAGACGCCTGCCGCTGTGGTGCCTGCTGGCGCGCCTGCTTCTGAAGCTCCGGCGGCGCCTGCTGTCCCCGCCTCGGGCGCGGCGCAGATTCCGACCAAATAATTGAACTGAATTTCGGCCTGGAGGGCCGAAGCAGGGTTTTTCCGGAGTAGAATTCTGGATTGTCTGGAAAGCCAAAAGCCGCAAGGTTCCTCATGCCATCCAGATACAAAAATCAGCCGTCGTGGTGAAATTGGTAGACACGCTATCTTGAGGGGGTAGTGGCGAAAGCTGTGCGAGTTCGAGTCTCGCCGACGGCACCAAAACAAAGGCCTGCCTGCATGACCCGGCTTGGGTCCTGACGGGCAAGGCCACAGCGGTGAGCACATCCTCAAGATGAACCTCGATCAGTACCTCCCCGTCCTTTTGTTCATCTTGGTCGGCATCGCCGTAGGCGTTGTCCCCCTCGTACTCGGCTACATACTGGGCCCTAATCGCCCAGATGCCGCAAAGAACTCCCCCTACGAATGTGGCTTTGAAGCCTTCGAGGATGCGCGCATGAAATTTGATGTGCGCTACTACCTCGTGGCCATCCTCTTCATTTTGTTTGACCTCGAAATCGCATTCCTTTTCCCGTGGGCGGTGACGCTGCACGAGGTGGGTGTGGCTGGTTTTGCGGCGGTCGTGATTTTCCTGGCCATCCTTGTCGTGGGCTTTGCCTACGAGTGGAAAAAGGGCGCCCTGGATTGGGAATGAGCGGACTTCAACAAGGACAATGCAATGATTGAAGGCGTGATGAAGGAAGGCTTCATCACCACGAGTTACGACTCTGTGGTGAATTGGGCCAAGACCGGTTCCTTGTGGCCGATGACGTTTGGTCTGGCCTGCTGTGCTGTTGAGATGATGCACGCTGCAGCGGCTCGGTATGACATTGGCCGTTTTGGTGCGGAAGTGTTCCGTGCCAGCCCCCGCCAGTCCGACCTGATGATCGTGGCGGGCACCCTGTGCAACAAGATGGCACCGGCGCTGCGCAAGGTGTACGACCAGATGTCCGAGCCACGCTGGGTCTTGTCGATGGGTTCGTGCGCCAATGGCGGTGGTTACTACCACTACAGCTATTCGGTGGTGCGCGGTTGTGACCGCATCGTGCCAGTGGATGTCTATGTGCCAGGTTGCCCTCCAACGGCAGAAGCCCTGATCTACGGGATCATCCAGCTGCAGCAGAAGATTCGCCGCACCAACACCATTGCTCGTGTCTGAAGGGTTGATGATGACAGCTGTTGCCATTCGGCCTGAAAAGCTCAAGGACAATATTTCGGCGGCGCTGGGTGCCAAGGTGCGCCAGATTTCGGTCGCTCTCGATGAGGTCACTCTGGTGGTCGCCGCTGCGGACTATCTGGATGCGATGCGCTTGCTGCGCGATTCGGAAGGTTGCCGTTTTGAGCAGTTGATCGATTTGTGCGGTGTGGACTATTCTGCGTATGGCGATGCAGTCCACGAGGGTGCCCGCTACTGCGTGGTGTCGCACCTGTTGTCGGTCAGCCTCAACCAGCGTGTGCGCGTGAAGGTGTTTTGCCAGGACGATGATTTCCCGGTCGTTGCCTCGGTGGCTGAGCTGTGGAATGCGGCCAATTGGTACGAACGCGAAGCCTTCGACCTGTTTGGTATCGTGTTTGACGGTCACAACGACTTGCGCCGCATTCTTACCGACTACGGATTTATCGGACACCCTTTCCGCAAGGATTTCCCATTGTCTGGCCATGTCGAAATGCGTTACGACGCAGAGCAGCGCCGCGTGGTGTACGAGCCTGTGTCCATCGAGCCGCGGGAAATCACGCCCCGCATCATCCGCGAAGACAAGTACGGAGGCCTGCACTGAGCCGCCCCGCGCCTCATGTGATCCATCATGGCTGAAATCAAGAACTATTCCCTGAACTTTGGTCCGCAGCACCCTGCGGCGCACGGTGTGTTGCGCTTGGTGCTGGAGTTGGACGGTGAGGTCGTGCAACGCGCTGACCCGCACATCGGTCTGCTCCATCGCGCCACCGAAAAGCTGGCCGAGCACAAGACCTACATCCAGTCGCTGCCTTACATGGACCGGCTGGACTACGTGTCGATGATGTGCAATGAGCACGCCTACTGTCTGGCGATTGAAAAACTGCTGGGCCTCGAAGTGCCGGTGCGCGCGCAGTACATCCGTGTGATGTTCTCCGAGATCACGCGTTTGCTCAATCATCTGATGTGGCTCGGCTCGCACGGTAACGACTGCGGCAGCTCTACCATCCTGATCTATACCTTCCGCGAGCGTGAAGACCTGTTTGACATGTACGAGGCGGTCTCTGGCGCGCGCATGCATGCGGCCTATTTCCGTCCGGGTGGCGTGTACCGTGATCTGCCCGACAGCATGCCGCAGTACAAGGTCAGCAAGATCAAGAACGCCAAGGCGCTGGAGGCTCTGAATCAGAATCGCCAGGGATCTCTGCTGGACTTCATTGATGATTTCACTCAGCGCTTCCCCGGCTGCGTGGATGAGTACGAGACGCTGCTTACCGACAACCGCATCTGGAAGCAGCGCACCGTGGGTATTGGCGTGGTGCCGCCTGAGCGCGCGTTGAATCTGGGCATGACTGGTCCTATGATCCGCGGCTCCGGTATTGCCTGGGACCTGCGCAAGACCCAGCCGTACGATGTGTACGACCGTATGGACTTCGATGTACCTGTGGGCAAGACTGGCGATTGCTATGACCGCTATCTTGTGCGCGTACAGGAGATGCGCGAGTCCAACCGCATCATTAAGCAGTGCGTGGACTGGCTCAGGGCCAATCCCGGTCCGGTGATTACCGACAATCACAAGGTGGCTGCGCCTGCACGTGAGTCCATGAAGTCGAACATGGAGGAGTTGATCCACCATTTCAAGCTCTTCACGGAAGGTTTCCATGTTCCAGAGGGCGAGGCCTACGCGGCAGTGGAGCATCCCAAGGGTGAGTTTGGTATCTACTTGGTGAGTGATGGCGCCAACAAGCCTTACCGTCTCAAGATCCGCGCGCCAGGTTTTGCGCATCTGGCCACGCTCGACGAAATGGCGCGTGGCCACATGATCGCGGACGCTGTCGCCATCATTGGCACCATGGATATCGTGTTCGGAGAGATTGACCGATGATTACCGAAGCGACCAAGGCGCGGTTTGCGCGCGAAGTGGCCAAGTACCCTGCGGACCAGAAACAGTCTGCGGTCATGGCTTGCTTGTCCATCGTTCAGCAGGAGCAAGGCTTCGTCAGCGTCGAGAGCGAAGCAGTGATCGCCGACTATCTGGGCATGGCGCAGATCGCCGTGCACGAAGTCACGACCTTCTACAACATGTACAACCAGCAACCGGTGGGCAAGTACAAGCTCAACGTCTGCACCAATTTGCCTTGCCAGTTGCGCGATGGGCAAAAGGCGCTGCATCACCTTGAAAAGAAGCTGGGTGTTTCCATGGGAGAAACAACCCCAGACGGAATGTTCACCTTGCAGCAATGTGAGTGCCTGGGTGCCTGTGCGGATGCCCCGGTGATGTTGGTGAACGATCGCACGATGTGCAGTTTCATGGACAACGACAAGCTTGACCAGCTCGTGGACGGCCTTCGGGCTGCAGGGGGCCAGTGATGACCACGGCAGCACAAATACTCTCCCAGTTCCAGGCTACGGGCGTTCAGACCTGTTTCCATGACCGTCATCTCAATCCCCAGATCTATGCGGGCCTGAATGGCAGCAACTGGAGCATTAAGGACTACGAAGCGCGCGGTGGCTACCAGGCGTTGCGTCGCATCCTTGGTAAAGACGGCGGCGAGGGTCTTACCCAAGACCAGGTCATTGCCACCGTCAAGGAATCCGGTCTGCGTGGGCGCGGCGGTGCGGGCTTTCCTACCGGCCTCAAATGGAGCTTCATGCCCCGTTCGTTCCCTGGCCAGAAGTACCTGGTGTGCAATTCCGATGAAGGCGAGCCAGGTACCTGCAAGGACCGCGACATCCTTCAGTTCAACCCGCACATCGTCATCGAGGGCATGATCATCGCTGCCTACGCGATGGGCATTTCTGTGGGTTACAACTACGTCCACGGCGAGATCTTCCAGACCTACGAACGATTCGAGGCGGCTCTGGAAGAAGCTCGTGCTGCGGGTTACCTGGGTGACAACATCCTGGGCGGCAGCTTCAGTTTTCAGCTGCATGCAGCCCACGGTTTTGGCGCCTACATTTGCGGCGAAGAAACCGCCTTGCTCGAATCGCTGGAAGGCAAGAAGGGCCAGCCCCGATTCAAGCCGCCATTTCCGGCCAGCTTTGGTCTGTATGGCAAGCCCACGACGATCAATAACACGGAAACGTTTGCTGCCGTGCCATGGATCATCCGCAATGGCGGTGCTGCGTACCTGGAGTGCGGCAAGCCCAACAACGGCGGTACCAAGATCTTCTCGGTGTCTGGTGACGTCGAGAAGCCTGGTAACTACGAGGTGCCGCTCGGTACGCCGTTTGCCAAGCTGTTGGAACTGGCTGGTGGTGTGCGCAAAGGTCGTCAGCTCAAGGCGGTGATTCCTGGTGGCTCGTCGGCGCCAGTCTTGCCTGCATCCATCATCATGGAATGCACGATGGACTATGACTCCATCGCCAAAGCGGGTTCCATGCTGGGGTCTGGCGCTGTGATCGTCATGGACGATTCGCGGAGCATGGTCGAAAGCCTGCTGCGCCTGTCGTATTTCTATTCGCACGAATCCTGCGGCCAATGCACGCCTTGCCGTGAAGGCACAGGTTGGATGTGGCGCGTGATCGATCGCATCCAGCATGACCAGGGCCGCGAAGGTGACCTGGATCTGCTCAACTCCGTGGCGGACAATATTCAGGGTCGCACCATCTGTGCGTTGGGCGATGCCGCTGCCATGCCCGTGCGCGCCATGATCAAACACTTCCGTCCCGAGTTTGAGGCACTGATCCGGAACAAGGCTCCACAAGCCGCGACTTCCGTCTGATCGCGAGAGAACATATGGTTGAAATTGAACTGGACGGTCAGAAAGTAGAAGTCGCCGAAGGCTGCATGGTGATGCATGCAGCCGAAAAGGCTGGCACTTACATTCCGCATTTCTGCTACCACAAGAAGCTTTCGATCGCCGCCAACTGCCGCATGTGCCTGGTGGACGTGGAGAAGGCTCCGAAGCCCATGCCAGCCTGCGCCACACCGGTCACGCAAGGCATGATCGTGCGCACCAAGAGCGACAAAGCCATCAAGGCGCAGCAGTCGGTCATGGAGTTTTTGCTCATCAACCACCCTCTGGATTGCCCCATCTGCGACCAAGGTGGCGAGTGCCAGTTGCAAGACCTGGCCGTGGGCTATGGTGGTTCCTCTTCGCGCTATGAGGAAGAAAAGCGTGTGGTGCCTGTTAAGGATGTGGGGCCTCTGATTTCCATGCAGGAAATGAGCCGCTGCATCCACTGCACCCGCTGCGTGCGTTTCGGTCAGGAAGTGGCCGGTGTGATGGAACTCGGCATGATCCATCGCGGTGAGCATTCCGAAATCACCACGGTCACCGGCGACACGGTGGATTCTGAGCTGTCGGGCAACATGATCGACATCTGCCCCGTGGGTGCGTTGACCAGCAAGCCTTTCCGTTACAGCGCCCGTACCTGGGAGTTGTCACGCCGCCGCTCGGTGAGTCCACATGATTCCACCGGTGCCAACCTGATTGTTCAAGTCAAGAACCACAAGGTCATGCGCGTGGTGCCGTATGAAAACGAGGCCGTCAACGAATGCTGGATTGCAGACCGTGACCGTTTTTCGTACGAATCGCTCAATGGTGATGACCGTCTGACCCAGCCCATGCTCAAGCAGGGCGGGGTGTGGAAAGAAGTTGACTGGCAGACTGCGCTGGAATATGTGGCCAATGGCCTCAAGAACATCAAGAACGACCACGGCGCCGGTAGCATTGGCGCGCTGGTGAGTCCGCACAGCACGGTCGAAGAGCTCTATCTGGCCAGCGCCCTGGTGCGCGGCCTTGGCAGCGACAACATCGACTATCGCCTGCGTAACGCCGAGTTCGCTGCTCCTGAAGGCATTCGCTGGCTCGGCACGTCTATCGCTTCGTTGTCCACGCTGCAGCGCGTGCTGGTCGTGGGCTCCAACCTGCGCAAGGACCATCCACTGTTTGCGCAGCGCATCCGCCAAGCCGCCCGTCATGGCTGCCAGGTCAGTGCCATCGCTTCGGTGACCCATGACTGGGCCATGCCGGTGCAGGAGTTTGTGGCGCAGGGTGCTGGCGAATGGGTACAGACGCTCGGAGGTATTGCTTCTGCCATCGCCAAGGAAAAGGGTGTCCCCGCTCCGCAAGGTGCTGCTGCTGCCAACGACGTTGCCCAAGCCATTGCTCGTTCGCTGCTCGGTGGCGAGCGCAAGGCTGTGTTGCTGGGCAATGCGGCCGCTCACCATGTGCAAGCTACGCAATTGTTGGCATTGGCCAACTGGATTGCCGAGAACACCGGCGCCACCGTCGGTTACCTGACAGAAGCGGCCAACACAGTGGGCGCGCAGTTTGCGGGTACTCACCCCGTCAGCGGTGGTCTGAATGCGGCTCAAATGCTCTCCGGTGGTTTGAAGGCTGCCTTGTTGCTGAACACCGAGCCGGTTCATGATTCCGCTGCGGGTGCTCAGGCGGCAGTTGCCCTTGCTGGTGCAGAGATGGTGGTCACTTTCAGTCCCTTCAAGGCCAATATGGAGTTCAGTGACGTTCTGTTGCCAATTGCTCCATTTACGGAAACATCGGGCAGCTTTGTCAACGCCGAAGGCCGCATACAGAGCTTCCATGCCGTGGTGCGCCCCTTGGGGGATACTCGCCCCGCATGGAAGGTCCTGCGCGTGCTGGCCAATTTGCTGGGTGTGCCAGGCTTCGATTTTGAAACCTCGCAGGACGTGCTGGCCCGTGCCACCAATGCCCCTGCCGGAACGGTCACGCAAGTGCCGACGGAACAACTGTCAAATGCCGTGAAGGCGGTGCCTGCTGCGACTGCAGCGGTTGGTGAACCTGTCGTGGCTTCCATCTATCAACTGGACGGGCTGGTGCGCCGTTCCACGTCGCTGCAGCTCACTGCCGACGCGCGCATGGCACGCGAAGGAGTGGCCGCATGATCGACGCGATCTACAACGCGGGCCTGAACCTGCTCTCCTTTGGCTGGTGGACCGGCATTGTCTGGCCGGTGCTTTGGATACTGATCAAGATCGTCTGCATCCTGGCGCCGCTCATGGGTGCTGTGGCGTACCTCACGTTGTGGGAGCGCAAGCTGCTGGGCTTCATGCAGGTGCGTCATGGCCCCAACCGCGTGGGGCCCATGGGACTGTTGCAGCCTATCGCTGACGCTCTGAAGCTGCTGACCAAGGAAATCATCCAGCCCACGGCTGCCAGCAAGGGCTTGTTTGTACTGGGCCCCGTCATGGCCATCATGCCCGCCTTGGCTGCCTGGGTGGCGATTCCTTTTGGTCCCGATGTGGCTTTGGCCAATGTAAATGCTGGTCTGCTGCTGGTCATGGCCATCACCTCCATTGAGGTTTATGGCGTGATCATCGCTGGCTGGGCCTCCAACTCCAAGTACGCATTCTTGGGCGCGCTGCGTGCGTCGGCACAGATGGTGAGCTACGAAATCGCGATGGGGTTCTGTTTCCTCGTCGTGATCATGGTGTCGGGCAGTATGAACCTGACCGAAATTGTGCTGGGGCAGGGCAGGGGTATGGCCGCAGACAAAGGTCTGACCTTCCTTTCCTGGAACTGGCTGCCTCTGCTGCCGATTTTCCTCGTGTACTTGATCTCGGGCGTGGCAGAAACCAACCGCCACCCCTTTGACGTCGTCGAAGGCGAAGCGGAAATCGTGGCGGGTCACATGGTCGAGTATTCGGGCATGGGTTTCGCTATCTTCTTCCTGGCGGAGTACGCCAGCATGTGGCTCGTATCCATTCTGGCCGCTCTCATGTTCCTGGGGGGGTGGCTGCCCCCGATCGACAGTGCCGTGTTCAACTGGGTTCCAGGCTGGATCTGGCTGGGGCTCAAGACCTTCCTCGTGGTATCCATGTTTATCTGGATCCGGGCAACCTTCCCCCGATTCCGCTATGACCAGATCATGCGCCTGGGCTGGAAGATCTTCATTCCGGTCACGTTGGTGTACTTGTTGTTTGTCGGCGGGTGGTTGCTCTCGCCTTGGAATATCTGGAAATAGGCGGGGACACAAATGACTGCTGTTGCTGCTGCTGCACCTTTTTCGTTCAAGGATTTCTTCAAGAGCTTCATGCTCGTGGAGTTGCTCAAAGGGATGGCCCTGACCGGCCGCTATGCATTTCGCCGCAAGGTGACCGTGCAGTTCCCCGAAGAGAAGACGCCTTTGTCGCCGCGTTTTCGTGGCCTGCATGCACTGCGCCGTTATGACAACGGCGAGGAGCGTTGCATTGCTTGCAAGCTGTGCGAGGCCGTATGCCCCGCGATGGCCATCACCATCGAATCGGATGTGCGTGCTGACGGTTCGCGTAGGACCACGCGCTACGACATCGACCTGACCAAGTGCATCTTCTGTGGCTTTTGCGAAGAAAGCTGCCCGGTGGATTCGATCGTCGAGACGCACATCTTGGAATATCACGGTGAAAAGCGTGGTGATTTGTATTTCACGAAGGACATGCTCTTGGCCGTGGGCGACCGGTACGAAGGTGAAATTGCGGCAGCCAAGGCTGCAGACGCCAAGTACCGCTGAGCGGTGCAGGGTTCAGCCTCTTTGCCAGATTTTCTATAAAGACCCGATTCATGGACGCCAAGACTGGTTTCTTTTATCTCTTTTCGGTGGTGCTGCTGTTTGCAGCCTTCCGGGTGATCACTGCACGCAACCCTGTGCATGCGGTGCTGTACCTCATCCTTGCGTTCTCGCAGGCAGCGGCTGTCTGGCTGTTGCTCAAGGCGGAGTTCCTGGCTATCGCGCTGGTGCTGGTGTACCTGGGCGCGGTCATGGTGCTCTTCCTGTTCGTGGTGATGATGTTGGACATCCACATCGATACCGTGCGCAAAGGATTCTGGAAGCATTTCCCATTGGCAGCCACGGTGGGTGCCCTGATCGCTCTTGAAATGGCGGCTGTGTTGATGGGCGGTTTCCGCAGCATTGACGAACCCAAGGCGGTTGCGGCGGTGGTGGATGCTGCAGGGCATGTGGTGCAATATTCAAATACCAAGGCGCTGGGCAAACTGCTGTACACCGAGTACCTGTATCCCGTTGAGATCGCTGCAGTCATTCTTCTGGTTGCGATGGTCGCAGCCATTGCATTGACACTGCGCCAGCGCAAGGACAGCAAGGCCATCAATCCTGCATCGCAGATCCGTGTACGCGCTGCTGATCGTCTGACGGTGATCAAGGTGGCTGCTACCCAAAAAGCTGCTGCCGAGGAGCCGGTGCAAGCTGCCGCCGAGGAGAAAAAAGCATGACATTGACTCTGGGCCACTTTCTGTCGCTGGGCGCAATGCTGTTTGCTCTGGCTGTGATCGGCATCTTCCTGAATCGCAAGAACCTGATCGTGCTGCTGATGGCGATCGAGCTCATGCTGCTGGCGGTGAACATGAACTTCGTGGCGTTCTCCCACTACCTGGGAGATATGCACGGTCAGGTGTTCGTGTTCTTTATCCTGACCGTGGCCGCCGCTGAATCGGCGATCGGCCTGGCCATCCTGGTGCTGCTGTTCCGCAACAAATCCAGTATCAACGCGGAAGACCTCAACACCCTCAAGGGTTGATGGGTCACGAGTATTCCCAAGGTTCTCAAGAATGAGTCAAACCCTCTCTGCTTCAACGCTCCTGGCTGTGCCGTTGGCACCGCTGGCGGGCGCCGTGCTGGCCGGCGTCTTCGGTACGACCTTTGGTGGTAACTGGATCGGCCGTCGCCTGAGTCACACCCTGACCATCCTCGGGGTGCTGATTGCATTCATCCTTTCGGCAATGACGCTCAAGAGTGTTGCGCTGGATGGTGCCCGCTTCAATGAAACCCTCTACACCTGGATGGTGGTGGGGGGCTTGAAGATGGAGGTGGGTTTCCTGATCGACAGCCTCACAGCGATGATGATGGTGGTGGTGACCTTCGTGTCGCTAATGGTTCACCTCTACACCATCGGCTACATGGAAGAGGACGAGGGCTACAACCGCTTTTTTGCCTATATCTCGTTGTTCACGTTCTCCATGCTCATGCTGGTCATGAGCAACAACCTGCTGCAACTGTTCTTCGGCTGGGAGGCTGTGGGGCTGGTGTCCTATCTGCTCATCGGGTTCTGGTTCAACAAACCTTCCGCCATCTTTGCGAACATGAAGGCATTCCTGGTCAATCGAGTGGGTGACTTTGGTTTCATTCTGGGCATTGGCCTGATCGCGGCCTATACCGGCACCTTGAACTATGGCGAGATCTTCGCCAAGGCAGGCGACTTGGGCGCACTGTCGTTCCCCGGAACCAGCTGGATGCTCGTCACCGTGATCTGCATCTGCCTGTTCATCGGCGCCATGGGCAAGTCGGCACAGTTTCCTCTGCACGTCTGGCTGCCTGATTCGATGGAGGGTCCCACCCCCATCTCCGCGCTGATTCACGCCGCCACCATGGTGACGGCCGGCATCTTCATGGTGTCGCGCATGTCGCCGCTGTTCGAGCTATCTGACACTGCGCTCAATTTCATCCTGGTGATCGGCGCTATCACGGCACTGTTCATGGGTTTCCTGGGCATCATCCAGAACGACATCAAGCGTGTGGTGGCGTACTCGACGCTGTCGCAACTGGGCTACATGACTGTGGCGCTTGGCGCCTCGGCCTACTCGGTGGCTGTGTTCCATCTGATGACCCATGCGTTTTTCAAGGCCTTGTTGTTCCTGGGGGCAGGCTCGGTCATCATGGGTATGCACCACAACCAGGACATCCGCTGGATGGGCGGGGTGCGCAAATACATGCCCATCACGTGGATCACTTCGCTGCTGGGCTCCATGGCGCTGATCGGCACCCCGCTGTTCTCGGGCTTTTACTCCAAGGACAGCATCATTGAGGCTGTGCACTTCAGCCATCTGCCTGCGGCTGGGTTTGCGCATTTCGCGGTGCTGGCGGGCGTTTTCATCACCGCGTTCTACTCCTTCCGGATGTACTTCCTGGTGTTCCATGGCAAGGAGCGTTATGACCAGAACCCGGACGCGCACCACGACGATCACCATGGCCACGGCCATGACGAGCACCACGAGCCGCACGAGTCTCCATGGGTGGTGACCGTACCTCTGGTGTTGTTGGCCATTCCTTCGGTTGTTGTGGGTTTTCTGTTCATCCAGCCCATGCTGTTTGGTGACTTCTTCAAGGATGTCATCTTTGTAGATGCGGCCAAGCACCCCTCCATGGCGCACATGACAGAGCATTTCCACAGCGCCTGGGCCATGGCATTGCATGGTTTGCAGACGGCACCGTTCTGGCTCGCGTTGGCGGGTGTGGCTCTGTCGTACTACATGTACATGATCAATCCTGCGTTGCCCGCCGCGATCAAAGCGCGCGTACAGCCCATCTACACGTTACTTGAAAACAAGTATTACCTCGACTGGATCAATGAGAACATTCTGGCCCGTGGCGCACGTGCTCTGGGCGTAGGGCTCTGGAAGGGCGGAGACCAGGCGGTAATCGATGGTGCCTTGGTCAATGGTTCTTGGAAACTTGTGCGTGGAGTGTCTGGCATCGTCCGTTGGATGCAGTCGGGCTTTATCTTCCACTATGCGCTGGTGATGATCCTGGGTGTATTCGCACTGATGACCTGGTTTGTCTGGGGCGATGTTTTCATGCAGCTCATCAAATAAGGAAAACAACAAATGGGTCTGTTGAGTCTTGCAATCTGGACACCGATTGCGTTCGGCGTGCTCTTACTCGCCATAGGACGTGATGAGCATGCGCGCGCCGTACGCTGGCTGGCGCTGGTGGGTGCCCTTATCGGGTTCTTGGTCACCTTGCCTCTGTACGACGGCTTCAAGCTGGGTACGGCAGCTATGCAGTTTGTGGAGAAGGCCGACTGGATCGAGCGCTTCAATGTCCACTACCACCTTGGGGTGGACGGCATTTCCTTCTGGTTCGTACCGCTTACAGCTTTCATTACCGTGATCGTGGTGATTGCCTCTTGGGAGTCCATCACCGAGCGCGTGAATCAGTACATGGGCGCTTTCCTGATCCTTTCGGGGCTCATGATCGGCGTGTTCAGTGCACTCGACGGCATTCTGTTTTACGTGTTCTTCGAGGCGACGCTGATTCCGATGTACCTCATCATCGGTATCTGGGGGGGACCGAACAAGATCTACGCAGCGTTCAAGTTCTTCTTGTACACCTTGCTTGGGTCTCTGATGATGCTGATCGCGCTGATCTACCTGTACAACCAGTCGGGTGGCAGCTTCGATATCGCGACCTGGCACCAATTGCCTCTGAGCGGCCGGGCGCAGACCTTGTTGTTCTTTGCCTTCTTTGCCGCCTTCGCCGTGAAAGTGCCCATGTGGCCCGTCCACACTTGGCTGCCCGACGTGCACGTGGAGGCTCCCACTGGCGGTTCTGCGGTGTTGGCCGCCATCATGCTGAAGCTGGGTGCCTATGGTTTCCTGCGATTTTCGCTACCCATTGCCCCTGACGCCGCGCGGCAGTGGGCTTGGTTGATGATTGCTTTGTCGCTGATCGCTGTGATCTATGTGGGCCTGGTGGCCATGGTCCAGAAGGACATGAAGAAGCTGGTGGCCTATTCGTCGGTGGCGCACATGGGATTTGTGACCCTGGGCTTCTTCATCTTCAACGACCTTGGCGTATCGGGCGGCCTGGTCCAGATGATTGCGCACGGTTTCGTGTCAGGCGCAATGTTCCTGTCGATTGGCGTGTTGTACGACCGCGTGCATTCTCGCGAGATCGCAGCCTATGGCGGCGTGGTCAACACGATGCCCAACTTCACGGCATTTGCGCTGTTGTTTGCGATGGCCAACTGTGGCTTGCCGGGAACGGCCGGTTTT
Source organism: Acidovorax benzenivorans (assembly GCF_028680575.1). GTDB lineage: Bacteria > Pseudomonadota > Gammaproteobacteria > Burkholderiales > Burkholderiaceae_C > Acidovorax > Acidovorax benzenivorans. The sequence goes on from NZ_JAPCKI010000003.1 coordinate 297,573, forward strand.
GTGGGCGAGTGGATGGTGATCCTCGGAGCCGTCAAAGCCAACTTCTGGATTGGACTGGCCGCCGCTACTGCGCTGATTTTTGGTGCCGCTTACACCCTGTGGATGTTCAAGCGCGTGTACCTGGGCCCTGTGGGCAACGACAACGTCAAGGGCTTGACGGACATCGACAGCCGTGAGTTCCTGGTGCTGGCGGTGCTGGGCATTGCGGTGCTGGCCATGGGTCTTTACCCCCGTCCTTTCACCGACGTGATGGACACCTCGGTGGCAGAACTGCTCAAGCATGTGGCGCTGACCAAGCTGAACTGAACAGACCAGACTGAACTGAGAGATTCGAGATGATTGACAACATCAGCTGGCTAGCGATTTACCCCGAAATTGTGCTGTTGACGATGGCCTGCGTGATTGCGCTGGTCGATCTGGGTGTTCGCAGCCCCCGCCGTACCAGTACCTATGTGCTGACCATGCTCACGCTGGCCGTGGTGGCCGCCCTGCAGGCTATGTACGCCAGCAGCGGCAATACCTTCTATGGCTTCGGCAACATGGTGGTGAGCGACGCCATGGGCAACTGGCTCAAGTGTTTTGCCACTGTGGCCATGATGGCCACCCTGGTGTATGGCCGCCCCTATGCGGCTGACCGTGACATGTTGCGGGGTGGCGAGCTCTTCACGTTGTCCATGTTTGCCTTGCTCGGCATGTTCATCATGATTTCGGGTAACAACTTCCTGGTGATCTACCTGGGACTTGAGTTGCTGACATTGTCGAGCTATGCCCTCGTGGCATTGCGTCGAGACAACGCCACCGCCACAGAAGCAGCGATGAAGTATTTTGTGCTGGGTGCTATGGCCAGCGGCTTTCTGCTTTATGGCTTGTCCATGGTTTATGGCGCCACAGGCTCGCTGGACATTGGCCAGGTGTTCAAGGCTGTCAACTCCGGTCAGATCAAGCACCAGGTGCTGGTGTTTGGCTTGGTGTTTGTGGTGGCGGGCCTGGCCTTCAAGCTGGGCGTGGTGCCCTTCCACATGTGGATTCCCGATGTGTACCAGGGCGCGCCTACGGCCGTGACGTTGATGATTGGTGGTGCGCCCAAGCTGGCCGCGTTTGCCATCACCATCCGTTTGCTCGTGGATGGTCTGCTGCCTTTGGCCATTGACTGGCAGCAGATGCTGGCTGTGCTGGCGATTGGCTCGCTACTGGTCGGTAACCTGGCTGCCATCGCGCAGACCAACCTCAAGCGGATGCTGGCGTACTCCACCATTTCCCAAATGGGTTTTGTGTTGCTGGGCCTGATGTCGGGTGTGATCAATGGCAATGTGGATGCCACTGCGGTGGAGAACGCTTACAGCGCCTCCATGTTCTACGTCATCACCTATGTGCTGACCACCCTGGCAGCCTTTGGCGTGATCCTGCTGCTGGCCCGGGAAGGTTTTGAGAGCGAAGAAATCTCCGATTTCGCAGGTCTCAACCAACGCAGCCCCCTGTACGCAGGTGTGATGGCTGTCTGCCTGTTCTCGATGGCTGGTATTCCTCCGTTGGTGGGTTTCTACGCCAAATTGGCAGTCTTGCAGGCCCTGGTGGCTTCGGGCCAGACGATCTACATCGCAATGGCCGTGTTTGCCGTGATCATGTCGTTGATTGGTGCGTTTTACTACCTGCGGGTGGTGAAGGTCATGTATTTCGATGCGCCCTTGACTGCAACCAGCGTGTCGGCACCCGCCGATGTGCGCGTGGTGTTGACCATCAACGGTGCGCTGGTGCTGGTGTTGGGCCTATTGCCAGGTGGTTTGATGGCCCTGTGTGCCGACGCAGTGGTGCGCGCACTGGCGACCTGACCGGTAGCGCAAGCGCATACATCGCGCGGGCTGCTGCTCTCATTCCCAATCTACTGCCTCGATCAGTTCCTCTGTGTCACTTACCGGTTCGGTTTGGCTTGTGATTGTGGCGGCGCTGATTGCCGCCAACCTGCCCTTCGTCAACCAGCGCTGGCTGGTGATGGGCCCGGTTGCGGCTACTGGCAAGCCTTTGGTAGGGCGCTTGGCTGAGTTGATCCTGCTGTACTTTTTGGTGGGCGGGTTGGCCTTGTTGCTGGAGCGTCGTGCAGGCCAGATTGCACCGCAGGGCTGGGAGTTTTACGCCATCACCGGCACCATGTTTCTCACGTTGGCTTTCCCCGGGTTCGTCTATCGGTATCTGTTGCGCCGCCACGGCTGATGCAGTGGTCGATTCGGTGCGGAGTCCGGCGACCAAGCTTTAAGGGCTCTTGCCGACTGTAGGCTCACCTATTTGGGTAAGCACATTCTGAATGTAACCCTGCACCTTGATGTACCCGATGGCGTTGATCACTGGATTGTGCTCACCGGCGTACGATGCTTGATATGAAGGTACTGGATCTCCAATGTCAGCACGGCCATGTCTTTGAAGGCTGGTTTGGTTCTGAAGACGACTTTCAGAGCCAGAAGCAGCGCGGCCTGGTTCAGTGCCCCTTTTGTGCCGACGACCACATCGACAAGCGCTTGAGCGCACCGCGCCTGAATCTGGGCGCGCGCGAACCTGCCGCGTTGGTGGCTGCGTCCAACCTTCCGTCCGCCGCGCATCCTGTCTCCAGTGCTTCGGCCGAGACGTCAATGCCGTCCCCCGTACTGCAGGCCGCATGGCTGGAACTGGCACGAAAAATGGTCGCCAGTACGGAGGATGTGGGACCCCGGTTTGCCGAGGAGGCCAGGCGCATGCACCATGGTGAGGTGCAGGAGCGTGCCATTCGTGGCCAGGCCACCGCGCATGAGGCGTTGCAATTGCTGGACGAGGGCATTGCCGTCATGCCTCTACCCATGCCTGCGGCAGCCAAGGAGACGCTGCAATAGCGATTGCGCCCGTCCCCTGGATCCAGACCCCTTCTGGCGGGGGACCTGAATCAAGTGGTGAACTGCAGCGCTGCCAGACGTGCATACACGCCGCCTTGTGCCAGCAACGTGCTGTGTGTGCCTTGCTCCACGATCTGCCCATGGTCCAGCACCACGATGCGGTCCGCGTTTTGCACGGTGGCTAGGCGATGGGCGATCACCAGCGTGGTCCGTCGGCCGGTATGGCGCTGCATGGCAGTGTCCAGCGCTGCCTGCACCATGCGTTCGCTTTCTGCATCCAGGGCGCTGGTGGCTTCGTCCAGCAGCAACAGGGGTGGGTTTTTGAGCATTGCACGGGCGATGGCGATGCGCTGGCGCTGACCGCCCGACAGGCGCACGCCCCGCTCGCCCAGAAACGTGTGGTAACCCTCAGGCAGGGCCATGATGAAGTCGTGCGCAAAGGCGGCTTGGGTGGCCGCCTTGACCTCCTCGTCGGACGCGTTGGGGCGTCCGTAGCGGATGTTGTCCATGGCAGAGGCGGAGAAGATCACAGCATCCTGGGGCACAGTGCCCGTATGGGTTCGCAGCGAGTCCAGCGTCAGGTCGCGGATGTCCACACCGTTCAACAGAATGCGTCCTCCTGCTGAACCTTGTGCACCCGCCGCCCTGTCTCCATCCACGTCATAAAAGCGCTGCAGCAACTGAAACACCGTGGTTTTGCCTGCCCCGCTGGCGCCCACCAGTGCCACGGTCTCGCCGGGCGCCAGGTGCAGCGAGAAGTCCTGTAGCGCTGGTTGGTCCGGGCGCGATGGGTAGTGAAACTGGACCTGGTCAAACTGCACCTCCATGCCTTGCCCGGAGGTTGGAAGCCGTTTGGGCGTCGCAGGATTTGCTACGGGTGAGCGGCTGGACAGCAGTTCCATCAAGCGCTCGGTGGCACCTGCGGCACGCAGCAGATCCCCATACACCTCGCCCAGAACCGCCACCGCACTCGCCAGCAGAATGACGTACACCACGGTCTGACCCAGATGGCCCGCACTCATCTGCCCGGCCAGCACGGCTTCCGTGCCACGGTATAGCCCCCACAGCAGCAGGGCTGCGTTGGCAATGATGATGAAGGCCACAAGCAAGGCGCGCGCCTTGGTGCGCTTGACCGCCGTGTGAAAGGCGTCCTCAGTGGCCCGCGCAAACCGCGTGGCCTCGCGCGGTTCTGCGGTGTAGCTCTGCACCACGGGGATGGCGTTAAGCACCTCTGCCGCGATGGCGCTAGAGTCCGCCACCCGGTCCTGGCTGTCGCGCGACAGTCGGCGTACCCTTCGCCCAATCCACATCGTGGGCAGTACCACCAATACCACGGCCAGTAGCACCACCGACATCACATAGGGATTCGTCCACACCAGCATGACCAGGGCGCCGAGGCCCAGAACCGCATTGCGCAGCCCCATGGACAGCGATGAGCCGACCACGGTCTGCACCAGCGTCGTGTCGGACGTCAGCCGCGAGAGCACCTCCCCGGTCTGTGTGGTCTCAAAGAACTGCGGGCTTTGCTGCAGCACATGGCTGTAGACAGCGTTGCGCAGGTCAGCGGTGACGCGCTCGCCCAGCCAACTCACCATGTAAAAACGTGCGGCCGAAAACCCGCCCAGTGCCATGGCAACGGCAAACAGTTCTTCAAAATGTCCGCGAAGTGCCATGGCCTGTGCTCCCCGGTCGCCGGTGCCGCTGACCAGCCCCCCATCAATGAGGTTGCGCAGTGCCATGGGAAACGCCAGTGTGGCCAACGCTGCCAGCACCAGGAACACCAGCGACAGCGCGATGCGTGCCCGGTAGGGGCGCAGAAATGGCAGCAGCCCCGTGAGCGAGCGGGGCGCGCCCCGGGTGGGCGTGGAAGAGAGTAGGGATGCCATCGTGTCAGTGTAGAGCGCGGTGACGAGCGCCGGGCAACCGGGCGACGGCCCCACGTCCGGCGCGGCGGAAGCATCCGCTGTGAAAGGCTGGGGATGTCAGCAAAAAGTCAGTGATGGGTTCGGGGCTGCACGACCTGCGCATGCGGGTCTCCAGGTCTGGTGTAGCGTCAGATTGAGCGCTGGCGCGCCGCACGTGCCGGTGCCGCCACTTAGCCGTGGAACCTCAGGGCGGGTACGTAGGCATTTATACATAGGCATTAGTCCCAGTATCTACTGCAGGGTAGGGAGACATACCATGCGTTGCGATCCAATCTTCCTGGAGACCTTGTCGCAAGGCTCCTCTTTTCAGCACCCTACGGAGCGGCCAAGGCGCAATGAGCGACGTCATTCTTGAAACCAACAGCCTGACCAAAGAGTTCAAGGGCTTCACTGCCGTCAGCGATGTGAACCTGGCCGTTCGGCGCGGTTCCATCCATGCGCTGATCGGTCCCAATGGTGCGGGCAAGACCACGTGCTTCAACCTGCTCACCAAGTTCCTGGAGCCGACCTCGGGTGTCATCCGCTTCAACGGGCACGACATCACGCGAGAGCAGCCCGCGCAGATTGCGCGTCGTGGTGTGATCCGCTCGTTCCAGATCTCGGCCGTGTTCCCGCATCTCACACTCATCGAGAACGTGCGCCTGGGCCTGCAGCGCAAGCTGGGCACGTCGTTCCACTTCTGGCGCAGCGAGCGCACCTTGCGCCAGCTCGACGACCGTGCCATGCAACTGCTGACGGAGGTGGGGCTGGAAGACCTCGCCGATGAAGTGACTGTGAACCTGCCCTATGGCCGCAAACGCGCGCTGGAGATCGCCACCACGCTGTCGATGGAGCCCGAGCTGATGCTGCTGGACGAGCCCACGCAAGGCATGGGCCACGAAGATGTGGACCGCGTTACCCAGCTCATCAAGAAGGTCTCTGCGGGCCGCACCATCCTGATGGTGGAGCACAACATGAAGGTGGTCTCAACAATAGCCGACCGCATCACCGTGCTGCAGCGCGGCGCCGTGCTTGCCGAAGGGCCCTACGCAGAAGTCTCCAATAACCCCCAAGTCATGGAAGCCTACATGGGCACGACCGACGGCCAACTGCAGGGAGCGCACTGATGGCTGGCGTTCCCGCACTCGAAATCAAGAACCTCGAAGCCTGGTACGGCGAGTCGCATGTGCTGCACGGTGTGGACATCGTCGTCCAGCCGGGCGAGGTGGTCACGCTGCTGGGCCGAAATGGCGCGGGCCGCACCACCACCATGCGCGCCATCATGGGCCTGACTGGCGCGCGCAAGGGCTCGGTCAAGATCAACGGCGTAGAAACCGTGAACATGCCCACGCACCGCATCGCGCATCTGGGCGTAGGCTACTGCCCCGAAGAGCGTGGCATCTTCTCCAGCCTGTCGTGCGAAGAAAACCTGCTGCTGCCGCCCGCCCTCAAAACGGGCACACCCGGCATGTCGGTGCAGGAGATCTATGCCATGTTCCCCAACCTGGCAGAACGCAAGAACAGCCAGGGCACACGCCTGTCGGGCGGCGAGCAGCAGATGCTGGCCGTGGCCCGCATTCTGCGCACCGGGGCCAACCTGCTGCTGCTCGATGAGATTTCTGAAGGCCTCGCGCCGGTCATCGTGCAGGCACTGGCCCGCATGATCAAGATGCTTCGCGAGAAGGGCTACACCGTGGTCATGGTGGAGCAGAACTTCCGGTTTGCTGCGCCGCTGGCTGACCGTTTCTACGTCATGGAGCATGGCCGCATCGTCGAGAAATTCGGGGCCTCCGAGCTTGAAGAAAAGATGCCCGTGCTGACGGAGCTGCTGGGCGTCTGAGCCCCGTGTAGATACCTTTCCCCCACCGTTTTCTTCCACCACACCCACAGGAGACAAATCCATGAAGAAACAACTCAAAGCTCTGGCTCTGATGCTGGCCGCTGCCGGCCTGGCTACCTCGGCCGCGCACGCGCAAGACAAGGTCAAGATCGGTTTCATCACCGACATGTCCAGCCTGTATGCGGACTTGGAAGGCAAAAACGGCGCGATGGCCATTCAGATGGCGATCGACGACTTTGGCGGCAAGGTGCTGGGCATGCCCATCGAACTGCTCACCGCAGACCACCAGAACAAGGCCGACATCGCAGCCTCCAAGGCTCGCGAGTGGATTGACACCCAGGGGCTGACCATGGTGTTTGGTGGCACCAACTCGGGCACCGCGCTGGCTACAGCAAAGGTGGCTGCAGAGAAGAAGCGCGTGTACATCAACAATGGTGCGGCCAGCTCGGCGCTGACCAACGACCAGTGCACGCCCTATACCGTTCACTACGCCTATGACACGGTCGCTCTTGCCAAAGGCACCGGTTCGGCCATTGTCGACACGGGCGGCAAGAGCTGGTACTTCCTGACTGCCGACTACGCCTTTGGCCATGCGCTGGAGGCCGACACCAGCACCGTGGTCAAGGGCAAGGGTGGTACCGTGGTCGGTGGCGTCCGCCATCCACTGAACGCGTCGGACTTCTCGTCCTTCCTGCTGCAAGCGCAAAACTCCAAGGCGCAGATCCTGGGCCTGGCCAATGCGGGTGGCGACACCATCAATGCCATCAAGGCCGCTAAGGAGTTCGGCATTGGCAAGACCATGAAGCTGGCCGGTCTGCTGATCTTCTTGAGCGACGTGCACAGCTTGGGCCTGCGCAATACCGAAGGCCTGCAGTTCACCACCAGCTGGTACTGGGACCTGAACGACGACACACGCAAGTTTGCCGCCAGGTTCTTCGAAAAGGCCAAGCGCATGCCGACCGAAATTCAGGCCGCTGACTACTCCGCCACCATGAACTACCTCAAGGCCGTGGAAGCCGCCAAGACGGTGGACGCCGACAAGGTGATGACGACCTGGAAGGGCATGAAGATGAACGACTTCTTCGGCTCGGGCCAGATCCGCGCCGACGGCCGCTATGTGCATGACATGTACCTGATGGAAGTGAAAGCCCCTGCTGCCTCCACCAAGCCTTGGGACTACTACAAGCTGGTCAAGAAGCTGCCTGGTGACTCCGTTTTCACCACCAAAGCCGAGAGCAAGTGCGCGCTCTGGAAGTAAACCTCTGAGAGAGAACGCCCTAGGGTGCGCGTACGCGCGTGCCCTGGGGCTGATCCGGGGCTCGTAGAGGTTGCCCGAAACACCCTCTCCTCGCCCGACCTGACCCCTTCACCACCACCTGCAGCTGCCTCCCATGGAAATCTTTGGTGTCTCATTGCCCGGCCTGTTGAGCCAGCTCCTGTTAGGGCTGGTCAACGGATCGTTTTATGCAATTCTCAGCCTGGGGCTGGCCGTGATCTTTGGCCTGCTCAACGTCATCAACTTCGCGCACGGGGCGCTGTTCATGACGGGAGCGCTGATGACCTGGATGGCGATGAATTATTTCGGCATCAACTACTGGTGGATGCTGGTGTTGGCGCCGCTGGCGGTGGGGTTGTTCGGGGTGCTGATCGAGCGCTTGCTGCTGCGCTGGATCTACAAGCTCGATCACCTGTACGGCCTGCTGCTCACGCTGGGTCTCACGCTGCTGATCGAAGGCGTGTTCCGCTCTATCTACGGCGTGTCGGGCCTGGGCTACGACACGCCCGAGTTGTTGGAGGGCGCGACCAACCTCGGCTTCATGATCATGCCTAACTACCGGGCTTGGGTGGTTGTGGCGTCGGTGGTCGTGTGCCTGGCCACCTGGTATGTGATCGAAAGAACCAAGCTCGGTGCGTACCTGCGCGCCGGCACCGAAAACCCACGTCTGGTGGAAGCCTTCGGCATCAACGTGCCTGTGATGGTGACCCTGACCTACGCCTTCGGCGCAGCGCTGGCGGCCTTCGCTGGCGTGCTGGCGGCCCCTGTGTACCAGGTCACACCGCTCATGGGCCAGAACCTCATCATCGTGGTGTTTGCCGTGGTGGTGATTGGTGGCATGGGCTCCATCATGGGCTCCATCCTCACCGGGCTGGGCCTGGGCGTCATCGAAGGCTTCACCAAGGTGTTCTACCCCGAAGCCTCTTCCACCGTGGTGTTTGTCATCATGGTCATCGTTCTTCTCATTCGCCCCGCCGGCCTGTTCGGCAAAGAAAAATAAGGGGCCGTCAGCATGAATTCCAAGAACACTGCCACCATTGGTTACGGCCTGCTGCTGCTGGCCCTCATTGCCGCGCCTTTCCTCGGCGCCTATCCTGTCTTCGTGATGAAGCTCATGTGCTTTGCACTGTTTGCTTCGGCGTTCAACCTGTTGCTGGGTTACACCGGCCTGCTGTCCTTTGGCCATGCAGCCTTTCTGGGGGGGGCCGCCTACGTGGCCGGGCATGCCATCAAGGTCTGGGGGCTGACCCCGGAGGTCGGCCTGCTGCTCGGCACCGCTGGTGGCGCGCTGCTGGGCCTGCTGTTTGGTTGGCTGGCCATCCGCCGCCAAGGCATCTACTTCTCGATGATCACACTGGCGCTGGCGCAGATGTTGTTCTTTGCCTGCCTGCAAGCCCCCTTCACGGGCGGTGAGGACGGCCTGCAGGGCGTACCGCGCGGCAAGCTGTTTGGCTTGATCGATCTGCAAAGTGACCTGGTCATGTATTACGTGGCGCTTGTGGTGGTGGTGCTGGCCTTTTTGGTCATCGTGCGCACCATCCATTCGCCGTTTGGCCAGGTGCTCAAAGGCATCAAAGAGAACGAACCCCGCGCCATCTCGCTGGGCTACGACACGCACCGCTTCAAGCTCTTGGCCTTTGTGTTGTCGGCGGCACTGGCGGGTCTGGCTGGTTCCCTCAAGACCTTGGTGCTGGGCTTTGCCACGTTGTCGGACGTGCACTGGACCGCCTCGGGCCAGGTCATCCTGATGACGCTGGTGGGTGGCCTGGGCACATTGTCGGGCCCGCTCATCGGCTCTGCGGTGGTGGTGTTGCTGGAGAACAAGATTGGCGAATTCGGCAACCTGCTGGCCGCACTGACCAGTGTGGAGTGGTTCAAGACCCTGGGTGAATCGGTCACCATGGTCACGGGCCTGATCTTCGTGGTCTGCGTGCTGGCTTTCCGCCGGGGCATCATGGGCGAGATCATTGCGTGGCTGGCTCAGCGCCGCGCGGGCAACTCCAACAAACATTGAGCAAGTGACCCCGCCGCCTTGTGGTGGGGCACCCTTCAGACATCAGGCCGCTGCAGCCTTCACAGGCGCAGCGGCTTTGTGTATCCGGTCATCTCCAGGTAGCCCTTGCCCACGGACTGGCCCGTGGGGGCCATCAGGTCAGACAGCCCCTCCCAATAGATCGCACCCGTCGATCCGCTGCTGTCCAACTCCTGGTTGTCCAGCAGCGCGTTCACCTCAAAGGCGCCGGTCGGCGTCTGCACCCGCCACTGCACCGGGTAGCGCGCGCCGCTGCGCGGGCTGGTCCACCAGCGCAGAGGGGTGAACACCACAGACTGCGCATCAAACACTTGCACAGGCTGCCCTGGTGCCCGCCACGACCCGCCTGCCCACAACGCAGCGCCATCTGCCCGCCGCAGGCGAAACGCCGTGAGCGCGCTGCCGTCGTGCAGGTTCATCCCGATCCAGTCCCACCCCTGGGCCTCGGGGTGCAGCAGCGCCTCGCTCCATTCGTGGTCCATCCAGGCGCGGCCGGTGTCGGGCGCGACTGCCATGCGTTTGCCCCTCACTGTCAGGGTGCCGCTGACAGCAAGTTGAGGCTGGCTGTAGTAGTAACTGGCCTGCTCCGCATCCGGCCCCTTGCGGGACAACCCCTGCAGCCCTTGCAACAGCACGGGCTGGGTGCTGTCGAACACCAGGTCCAGCCCAAACTCGCTGCCCGCAATCTGGGCGGTGTAACGGCTGGTCATAAAGTCCGGCTTTTCGCGTGCGGTGTCACTGCGCTCCAGCGTCCAGTCCTGCAGCCGGATGCGGGTGTCCTGTTCGCTGGCTTGTGCCACCCCAAACCCTGCACGCGCAATACGCTGGTCGTGCATCAGCCGCTGGCCGCGCACATCGGTGATGGCGGCATGCGCAAACAGCAGCTGTTTGGCCGCAAACGCAGACTGCAGCTGTTGCGTGCCATCGACCCGCGAACGAAAGAACGTGAGTTGAAACCCCCAGGGCTGCCCCTGCGTCTGCATGTGACCGGTGATGTACCACCATTCGGTGCGCAGCTCCGGGTGGCTGCCGTGGTCGCGTGGAAAGGTCAATGCGCGCGCGGGCAAGGCATGCGCCGCATCCGGTAACCACCCTGCAGCAACTATTGCCGCCAGACCCATGGGTACCTGCGTAGTCAGCCATTGGCGGCGCGTGGCCACAGGGCCGTGTTGTGACGCGAAGGGACCTGAAGGCAAAGCACAAGAGGGCATGGGGCGGAACGTGGCTGGCGTCAGCCGAGCAGTGCGTCCATCTTCTGCTGCGCCGCCGAGCAGTCACCAAATGTGCGGTCCACCCACGCGGTGTCGAAATACGTGGGCAGATACCGCTCGCCCGCATCACACAGCAGCGACAGGATGGAGCCGCGCTCGCCCCGTTCGCGCATCTCGCTGGCCAGCGCGAGCATCGCGACAAAGTTGGTGCCGGTGGACGGCCCGACGCGCCGCCCCAGCAGTTGTGACAGCGCACGCATGGCGGCAATGGATTCGCAGTCCGCCACATCCACCATGCGGTCCACCAGTGTGCGGATAAAACTCGGTTCCACACGCGGGCGCCCAATGCCCTCGATGCGCGAGCCCGGTGCCGTCAGCTGCGCATCGCCCGTGCGGTGATAGGCGCTGAACACCGATCCAGCCGGGTCGGCCACACACACCTGCGTGGCATGGCGCTGGTAGCGCACATAGCGGCCAATGGTGGCGCTGGTGCCGCCCGTGCCCGCACCCACCACAATCCAGCGCGGAACCGGGTGCGGCTCGCGCGCCATTTGCGTGAACATGCTCTCGGCAATGTTGTTGTTGCCGCGCCAGTCGGTCGCACGCTCGGCATAGGTGAACTGATCCATGTAGTGGCCGCCCGTCTCTTCGGCAATCGCACGGGCTGCGTCGTACACCGCGCCCGCGCTGTCCACAAAATGGCAACGCCCGCCGTGGAACTCGATCTGCGCGACCTTCTCGGGCGAGGTGCTGCGCGGCATCACCGCCACAAACGGCAGCCCCAGCAGACGCGCAAAGTAGGCCTCACTCACCGCCGTGGAGCCGCTGGACGACTCGACGATGGTCGAGCCCTCATGCACCCAGCCATTGCACAGCGCATACAAAAACAGCGACCGCGCCAGCCGGTGCTTCAGGCTGCCCGTAGGGTGGGTGGATTCGTCCTTGAGGTACAGGTCAATGCCGTGCGCGGCAAAGGCGGGCAGCCGCAGCGGGATCAGGTGCGTGTCGGCACTGCGCTGGTAGTCGGCTTCGATGCGGGCGATGGCTTCGTGGAGCCAGGGGGAGGGGAGGGGCATGAGGGATGTATTGGTAGTTGGGCTGGGTTCACAAGACGCTGGAAGGCAAATTGGGCACATCTTGAGCTGCTGGCTTCCCATCTGAATTCTTGTGTTGCGCTCAGGGAGCGAAAACGCTGTGTGCTAGAACATGCGCACGAGCTTCCGGGTTCTACCGTGTTGCTTCAAAGTAGATCGGCAGCATGCGCAAGGGACCGTCCTGTGTTTGTGCTGTGGCCACTGCGTCTGGCAGATGCGGGGACCCCAGACTAATCGCATTGGCAAGCGGGATACTCACATCGCAAGATGCTCCTGGGTTTAGGAGCAACTCGTGCTGCCCCTCTGTCAGCTCGACGCAGCCTTTATTTGCATGAAGGTAGACATCGCGGTGTTCACCCCTTGCTTTTTGATAGACCAGTGCATATGTGTTGCCACCAACGGTGAGGGACTGAATGAAGTCGGGACGAATCTTCACAGGTCGATTTGTTCGGTTCTCAAGCTTCATCTCGATGCCTCCGTTGACCATGTAGCTCACGGAATGCACAGCACTCGACACCTTTTGCGCTGTATAGCTTCGAACCTTCGGTTTGGCGTCCTCTATTTTCTGCTTCGCGGCCATTTCTTGTAGTGCTGATTCGTTGGTGCCGATGAACTCATCGCTCAGAAGCTTGGCCAAATTGTTGGCGTTGAATTGCACTAAGGCGCCGGACGGCGCGTAGATGAAATTGACGGTTTCGACCACGCCTGAGAGTTCCCTACCCACAAAACCTGCATAGAAGACGACTTGACGAAATCCTAAAGGGCCGAAATCAACGCAAGCGAACGGCTGTATGTCGGCAACCCAACTCATTTCTTTGGGCTGAATATTCAGTCGTTGAGCAAAACTCTCAACCACGACCTCTGACGCAAGTCGAACCTTCGTCCCCTTTTTGAGCGCTGCGGTACGTGCTGCCTTGACGCGCTCAGCCGAAACGTTCGCTTCCCTCAACGCTTCCTGAGATGGCTCGTTGTCCCATCCCAGGGGCTTTTCGTAAACGTTCCATAGCGAACCTGCCTTGTGTGCTTGGGCTTCGCTACCGCGAGTTCTGCAGGCTGCTCTCAGCCGTTCGTAAACTACCACCGTAGACGGCGTATTGCGCTTCGTCCTGACGTCGCGGATGACTGTGGAACCATCTGGGGCGATGTCAGGGTCGCGTTCAAATGCTTCACTGACTATGCGAACTATTGGGTCCGAGTTCGTCGACGGGTTTGTGGAGGCGTACGCTAGTCCTGTTGAGGTTAACAATAGGACTAACGTTATCAGTAGTTCATGGCGCATTATTTGAGGTGTGTCTAGGTTGTGAAGTGTGCTAATCGCGGCGGGGGAGCTGAGAAAAGTTTAACGAAGAGATCCGTGCGAGATACGCCGCTTGCGGCGTGTACTGATTCTTGCTGATCTCATTTAGCGAGCGTTATTCAGTTCACCAGTCTTCTTTCACCGCCATCACCGCATCCTTCCCCGCCGCTGCCCTCCCCGCCAGCCAGGCCGTCGCTGTGCCGGACACGATCACCGCCAGGCACAGGCCCAATAGCCGACCACCGGGCACATTGAGGTTCATCGTCCAGTGAAAACTCTGCGGGTTGACCACATGCACCAGCACCACGGACACGGCCAGCCCCAGCAGCACGCCCGCAGCGGCGCCCACTGCCGTCCAGGCGGCGCCTTCGCTGGCGACCACGGTCAGGATCTGCCGCCGGGTGAGGCCCAGGTGGGCCAGCAGGCCAAACTCTTTGCGGCGGGCCAGCACCTGGGCGCTGAAGCTGGCGGCCACGCCGAACAGGCCGATGCCGATGGCCACGGCCTGCAGCCAGTAGGTGACGGCGAAGCTGCGGTCAAAGATGCGCAGCGAGCGTTCGCGGATGGCGCTGGCGGAGCTGAATTCCACCAGTGCCTCGTTGTCGCCCGTGGCGGCACCCGCCCCAGTGGAGGGCTGGCGGCCGACTTGCGCCGCTGCCAGCGCGCGGATGGACTGCTGCAGGGCGGATAGATCGGTGCCTTCGCTGGGCCACAGGGCCAGGTCGCTGGTGCGGGCGTCGCCGGTCAGGCGCAGCCACACGGCGCGGTCCATCACCACGGCGCCGGTTTGCCGGGCGTAGTCCCGCCAGATGCCTGCTATATAAAAGATAGCTGCTGGTGCTTTATTCTCTTGCGCTTGAGGGCTAAAAGCCTTGGAAAGTGCGGGCCACTCCATGCCGGGGCGCAGGCCGTACAGGTCCACCACGGCTTCGCTGATGTACACGCCGGTGCGACCGGGGGGCACGGGCAGAGCCTCATCCACCAGGGGCAAGCGCTGTGCGGGGTCGTCACCCAGCGGGCGGCTCAGCAGCATCAGGGCTGGCAGGGTGGGCGACAGCTGCAGTGGGCTGGCACGCAGGGCTTGTACACGGGCCAGGCCTGGTAGCTGGGCCACCGCTTCTGCAAAACCCGCAGGCAGCAACGCGGCCTCGGTACCGCCCGTGCTGCCCGCACTGATGGCCGAGCGCACATACAGCGGCGACGGCAGCACCGCGTCCAGCCACTGCGTGACCGAGCCGCGAAAGCTCGCCACCATCACCGTCAGCGCCACGGCCAGGCTGAGGGATGTGACCACACCGCCCACGGCAATGGCCGCGCTGCCACGCATGCGCCGTGCGCGCTCCAGCGCCAGCAGCGGCAGCACATGCCGCGCGGCCAGGGGCTGCAGCCACGCCAGCAACCTGGCCATGCCCCATGGCAGCAAGGCGATGCCGCCCACCAGCAGCAGCGCGATGGCCAGGTAGGCAGCCAATGGGATGCCAAATACGGGTGGAGCGAAAGTCAGTATTGCGCCGGTAGCTATCAAAACGATACCAATCATGCCGTTGTCCGTCTGGCTGGCTGCGGCGCCAAGGCCCTTCAAGGTTTGGGCGGGGGGCAGGGTCTGAGCGGCGCGGGCAGGCCACCAGCCGCCCACCAAGGCTGCCGCTACGCCCAGTGCGCCATACACCAGGGCTGCGGGGGCGCTCCATTGCAGCGCGGGCCGCACGCCCGCAAAGTAGCCGCCGCCCAGGTCGCCGCCCAGCAGTTGCAGCGCGGTGGCCGCCAGCGCGGTGCCCAGCGCAATGCCCATCACGCTGCCCAGCAGGCCCAGCGCTGCCGATTCGGCCAGCACCAGCGCCAGCCGCTGGCGCGGCGTGGCGCCCAGCACAGCCAGCAGCGCAAACTGCGGCCCGCGCTGCGCCACGCTGAGCGCCAGCACCGAGAACACCAAAAACGCCCCGGTGAACAGCGCCACCAGCGCCAGCACGGTCAGGTTGACCCGGTAGGCGCGTGACAGGTTGCTGATGCGCTGGGTGGCATCGCCGGGCTGCGCTAGCACCAGATTGGTCGGCCAGTCGGGCTGCGTGCGCAGCGTGGCCTCCCACGCGATGCGGTCGGTGCCGGGCTGCAGTTGCAGGTCGATGCGGGTGAGTGCGCCCGCGCGGCCAAACAGGTCCTGCGCGGCGCCGATGTCCATCACGGCCAGCGGGGCGCCGCCTGCCGTCACGGTGCCCGCCACCTGCACGGTGAGCGTTTGTTGCAAGCCCACCTGCAGCGTGAGCTGGGGCAGGGGGGACGCGGCCGCAGGAGACAGGCCCAGCGCCTGCAGGGCAGCCGTGTTGAGGAACACCGTGGCGGGTGCAAAGAGGGCGAATCGGTCTGTGCCGTCCCAAGGGCGTGGCATGAGCGCGGGGGCCGTGGTGGGCAGCAGCAGTGCATCGGCGCCCAGCACGCGCAGCGGGGTGCGCCCGGGGCTGGCATTGGCGTTGGTAGTGCCCACCTGCGCCACGGCCGACAGCTCCAGCAGCGGGCTGGCGCGAGCCACCTGCGGGTCAGTGGCCAGGCGTTCGTACAGCGCCTCGGGCAGGTGGCCCTGCATGGCGCGCAGCTCCAGGTCGGGCTGGCCGTTGACGGCGCGCACGGCCTGCGAGAACTCGTCCAGCGCCGACGCATTGATCACATGCACCGCAAACGCCAGCGCCACGCCCAGCATGACGGCTGCCACCGCCGCCGCACTGCGCCAAGGGTGGTGGCGCAGGTCTTGCCAGGAGAAAGTGCGAAGCAGGGCGAGCATGGCCTGCATTGTGGCCGCAGGGGCTGTTAGCGGCGGCGTTTGATGCGCATCAACCTTGCGTTGTGCACCCTCTTGAAGTGCCGAAAGGTTGCGCCTATCTTGGCAGCGGGGTCTGCACTCCTGCGCAGGCCCGGTTGTCTGTACCAACCCCTTTCAACCTCTTTTCAGGAGCCAAAACCATGAACTCTCTCGTGAACCGCGGCAGTCTGTTTGACGACTTCTTCAAGGACATTGCCCCCGGTTTTTATGTGCGCCCGCTGCATGGAGACAACCTGCCGTCGCCTGGTCAGATCAAGGTCGATGTGAAGGAAACCGAAAGTGGCTACACGGTGCAGGCTGAGGTGCCCGGCGTGGCCAAGGAGGACATCCATGTCTCGCTCGAAGGCAATGTGGTGAGCCTGCGCGCCGAGGTGCGCCAGCACGATGAAAAGCGCGAGGGCGAAAAGGTGCTGCGCAGCGAGCGCTATTACGGCGCCGTGGCCCGCAGCTTCCAGCTGCCCGCCGATGTGGACGCCGCGCAGGCCAAGGCCAAGTACGACAACGGCGTGCTGACGCTGACACTACCCAAGAAGGTGAACAAGGCGGCGCAGCGGTTGAATATCGAATGAGCCAGCCCGCGCTGAGGCTGCCTCTTTAGGGGCCCGGCGTGGAGGGCCTATGCAGCGATGCCGCTGGCCGTGAGCCGCAGCACCCGGTCCGCCCGCGCCGCCGCTGCGTCCGAGTGTGTGACCAGCACCAGCGATGCCCCATGCTCGCGCGTCTGCGCCAGCAGCAGGTCCATCACACGCGCTGCGGTGGTGGGGTCGAGGTTGCCGGTGGGCTCGTCGGCCAGCAGCAGGGCGGGGCGGTGCACCAGCGCGCGGGCAATGGCCACGCGTTGCAGCTGGCCACCGCTGAGCTGCTGCGGCAGCCGCTCGCCCAGGCCCTCCAGGCCCACGGCAGTCAGCATGTGCGGCACGCGATCAGGCTCGCTCTGGCCCAGCAGCATCAGCGGCAGGGCCACGTTTTGCGCCACGTCCAGGTGCGGCAGCACGTGGAAGGCTTGGAACACAAAACCCACATGGGCACGGCGCCACAGTGCGCGCTGTGTGTCATCGAGCTGACCGAGGTCGGTGGTGCCATGCGTGATGTGGCCGGCGTCCCAGGTATCAAGGCCGGCCAAGCAGTTGAGCAGGGTGGATTTGCCCACGCCCGAATCGCCCACGATGGCCACAAACTCGCCCGGCGCCACGGTGAACTGCACGTTGGCAAACACCGGCGTGCTGCCGTAGTGTTTGCCGAGGCCCTCCACACGCAGCAGCGTCATGGCGTGCGCTGCTTCAGGCGCTGCAGTACGGCCTGCACCAGGGTGGCCACTGCATGGGGCTGGTCGCAGGCGATGGCTTGGCGCTGCGGCATGCTGCGCAGCCAGGTGATCTGGCGCTTGGCCAGCTGGCGCGTGGCAGCAATGCCGCGCTCGCGCAGGAAGGCCGTGTTCAACGGCGTGCCAGCGGGGCGGCTGGCCTGGAAGTCCAGCTCTTCCCACACCTGCCGGTAGCCCACGCAGCGCATGGAGGGCAGGTCGGGGTGCAGGTCGCCGCGTGCACGCAGGGCCACCACCTCATCGATGAAGCCGCCGGCCAGCATGGCGTCAAAGCGCAGGGCGATACGCGCATGCAGCCAGGCGCGGTCATCGGGTTCCAAGGAAAAAAGGGCGCTGGCGCCCGTATTGTTTGCGCTGTCAGCTATCTTTTTGGTAGCGTGGAAGCTCGACAGCGGCTGGCCTGACACATGCCATACCTCCAGCGCTCGCTGGATGCGCTGGCTGTCGCCGGGTGCCAGGCGTGCGGCCGTCACCGGGTCCACACGTCCCAGCTCGGCATGCAGTGCTGGCCAGCCCTGCTCGGCCGCCTGGGCTTCAAGCCGCGCGCGCACCTCGGGGTTGGCGGCGGGCATGTCGTCAATGCCGTCGAACAGCGCCTTGAAGTACAGCATGGTGCCGCCTACCAGCAGGGGCAGTGCACCCCGCGCGCGGATCTCGCCGATGAGCCGTGTGGCGTCTTGCACAAACTCGGCCGCGCTGTAGGCCTGCAGCGGGTCGCGGATGTCGATGAGGTGGTGCGGCACGGCGGCGCGCTCTTCGGGCGTGGGCTTGGCGGTGCCAATGTCCATGCCCCGGTACA
The DNA here is from genome assembly GCF_028680575.1 of Acidovorax benzenivorans. Lineage (GTDB taxonomy): Bacteria > Pseudomonadota > Gammaproteobacteria > Burkholderiales > Burkholderiaceae_C > Acidovorax > Acidovorax benzenivorans. Next base: position 316,023 of record NZ_JAPCKI010000003.1, read on the forward strand.
CCAGGGCCGAGTCCACGCTGATGATCTCGACCGGTTGGCCTTGTTTGCCCAGCACAGCGGCCAGCGCCAGCGCGCCTGCGGTCTTGCCCGACGCGGTGGGGCCCGCCAGGGCGATGGTGGGAAGGGTGTCAGGCGTGCTCACGGGGCGCTCCAAACTTTTGCACCAGTGTCCAGGAGATCACGGCCAGCACCACCGACCAGAACCAGATGCCGCTGACCAGCGGCCACACCGTGCCATCAAGCCGCATGCCCAGCCAGCCACCAATGGCAAAGGCCGCCAGCATCATCATGAAACCGTTGAGGGCCGACGCCACGCCCGCCGCCTTGGGGAAGGGCCCCACCGCACCACTTTGCCCGCAGGGCTGGTGGATGCCGTGGGCCACCATGAACAGGTAGAACGGCAGCGTCAGCGCCCAGGGGTGGTGCCAGCCCATCCACGCCACCAGTGCCATCAGCGTGCCACCGCTGGCGCTCAAGGCCCCGGCGATGGCCACCGTGCGCTGCAGCCCATGGCGCGCCAGCAGTGCGCGGCACACAAAGGTGCCCGCAAAGTAGGCCACGCAGGCCGACGCCATGACCCAGCCGTACATGGTGCGCGTGAGGCCCAGCACGTCGATGTAGACAAACGAGGACGAGGCCAGAAACGTGAACAGCCCGCCGTAGGTGGCCGTGGTCTGCAGCGAAAACGCCCAGAAGGTGGGGCTGCGCAGCACATGTTGCCAGGTGCCCACCAGCGCGCGGGGCTGCAGGGCCTGCGGGTTGCGGTGGGCCAGGGTCTCGGGCAAGCGCAAGGCCACCAGCGCCAGCGTGACCACGGCGTACACCGTGAGGGCCAGCAGCGCCGCACGCCACCCCAGCCATTCGCTGAGCAGGCCCCCCATGGGCGCGCAGATGCAGGCCACGATGCCCAGCCCCGTGAGCGCCTTGGACATGGCGCGGGCGCCCTCCAGCGGGGTGTAGAGGTCGCGCACAATGGCCCGAGCGCACATCACCACGGCCCCCATGGCGGCACCCTGGGCGATGCGCCACAGAATCAACAGGCCCATGGTCGGCGCCATGGCGCTGCCCAGCGAGGCCACGGTGTAGATGGCCAGGCCCGCCAGCAGGATGGGGCGGCGGCCAAACCGGTCAGACAACGGGCCCCACACCATCTGCGAGCAACCAAACGCCAACAACAGCCCGCTGAGCGTGAGCTGCGCTGCCGCCATGGGTGCACCCAGGCTGCGGGTGAGCGCGGGCAGGGCGGGCAGGTACAGGTCGGTGGTGACGGGCTGGATGGACAGCAACAAGGCCAGCACCAGAATGGCCAGGCCGGGGGGAATCGAGACGGGGGCGGCCGCAGGCGCTGCGGTGGCGGAGGGGGCAGACATATCTGTCTGAGCGTACCAGAAGGGGGTGTGGTGCCGCCCCGCTGGGGCCGCTGCCTGGAGTCGTGGGCGCTCGTGCGGATTGGCGTGTAAAGAGCGTCGCACGGGTGACATCCCGCTGGCCAGGGGGCGCCGCTACATTGTGCGGTGGTGGTCGGTGGTCAGCCCCTGCTTGTAGAGGGGCCTCACCGGGACACCACACAACACAACAAGGAGACAAGCCATGCACATGATCCATCGAGCCTCTGCTGCGCACCCTGCACACCCCGCGCATCCGGCACGGCCACAGCGCCCAAGGGCGCTTCCCGCAATGCTGTGGCGGGCCGCCTGCGCTACCGCTGCACTGGGCGCAGCCTTTGCGGCCCAGGCCCAGGCCCCCGCGCTGCCCGCACCCGAGACCGTGGCGCTGGACAAGCTGGGCTACATGAGCAGCTTCCCGCCCGAGGGTGCGCAGCGTGTGGACCTGAGCAACTCCTACAAATACCCGCAGCTGCGCTGGACGGTGCAGCACCTGCGGGAGCTGCAGCCCACGCACAACATTCGCAGCGGCGGCGCTGCACCATCGGCCTTGTCGGCTGACCCCCGGCCGCTGGGTGGCGTGACGTTTGACGACGACAAGGGCCAGCCCATCACCGTGGACCAATGGTTCACCCGCACCTACACCGATGCCCTTGTGGTGTTGCACAAGGGCCGCGTGGTGTACGAGCGCTACGACAACCAGATGAAGCCCCACTCGCCCCACCTGCTGTTCTCTGTGACCAAGTCGTTCACCGGGCTCATGGCGGCGCAACTGGCGCACGAGGGCAAGATCGACCCGGAAGCCCTGGTGACCAAGTACGTGCCCGAGCTGGCCGACTCTGCCTGGGGCGACATGAAGGTGCGCGATGTGATGGACATGACGGGCGCCGTGCGCTTCCGCGAGGTCTACACCGACCCCACCACCGAGATCTTTGGCTACAGCTGGTCCAGCGGCCTGCTGCCACGCCCACCGGGCTACCAAGGGCCGACCAATGTGTACGACTTCTTGAAGACGCTCAAGAAAGAGGGCGAACACGGCGCGGGTTTTGTGTACCGCACGGTGCATTCCGAGGTGCTGGGCTGGATCGTGTCGCGCGCAACCGGCAAACACTGGGCTGAGCTGATGAGCGACAACATCTGGCAGAAGCTGGGCACCGAGGAAGATGCGCACGTGATGGTGGACAGCGTGGGCACACCGCTGCAGGGCGCGGGCCTTAACGCCACGGCGCGCGACCTGGCGCGATTTGGCGAAATGCTGCGCCTGGGCGGCAGCTACAACGGCCAGAAGATTTTTGACAAGGCCGTGATCGACGACACCGCCAAGGGCGGCGACCGCGAGAAGTTCAAGATGGGTGGCATGGCCTTTCGCCCCGGATACAGCTACCGCAACCAGTGGTGGGTGCTGCACAACGCCGACGGCGCCTACGAGGCCGCAGGCATCCATGGCCAGTTCATCCACGTGAACCCGGCTGCCGAGATGGTGGTGGTCAAGCTGTCGTCGCACCCGGTGGCCGGGGCCGGCTTTACCCACCCGCTCACGCTCAAGGCCTGGGCGGCGCTGGCACAGGCGGTGCGCCGCTGAGACTGCGCGGCGAGCCGCTGCGCTTACTTGAGGTGAAACAGCGAGGCCACCGCCTCGCGGTATTGGCGATGCCCCACGGCGTTGGTGCTGTGGTGCGAGCCGCCTTCTACCAGCACAAACTGCTTGGGCTCCTTGGCGGCCTCGTACAGCTGGCGGCCCAACGCAGGGCGGATCAGGCTGTCATTGCTGCCGTGCACCACCAGCAGCGGCGAGCCGATGTCGGCCACCTTGCGGATGGATTCAAACCGCTGCGTGATGAGGGGCGACACCGGCAGCCAGCCCCATTTGAAGGTGCTGACCACGTCGGGGATGCTGGTGAAGGTGCCTTCGACGATGGTGCCCTTTTCATCCGGCACCTGGCGCGCCAGGTCGATGGCGATGGCGCCGCCCAGCGAGTGGCCGAAGATGTAGCGGGGCTTGCCCGGCTGCTGCGTGGCCAGCCAGTCCCAGGCGGCGCGGGCGTCTTCAGCGGCGGTGGCCTCGGACGGCAGGCCCGCACTGCTGCGGCCAAAACCTCGGTAGTCGATGGCCAGCACCGAAAAGCCCAGCTTCTGCATGCTCCGGATGCGGCCCGACGAGCCCGCCACGTTCCAGCGCGCACCATGCAGGTACAGCAGCACCGGCGCGCTGGCCTTGCCGTGGGGTAGCCACAGGCCGTGCAAGCGCTCGGCCTTGCCGCTGGCGTCGGAGGTGAACTCGATCCACACGTCCTGCATGCCTTCGGTGGACTGTGTGCCGCCCCAACTGCGGTCGCTGGGCTGAAAGATCCATTCGCGCTGCTTGGCGTCGAGGGTGGCGCAACCCGCGCTCACAGCCACTGCCAGCGCGAGGGAAAGGAGCAGCGTGGTTCTTTTCATCAACAAACAGACTCACGCATGGACACAAAGTTCTGACACGGGTTGCCGGGCATTCCCAAGAAGGCTGCGGCCCATGCGCCAGGGGGCAGGGTGCTCAAGACAGCCGCGAGGCCGACTGCATGGGCGAGGATGTGTCGATGGAAAGCTCCCCCGCATCTTGAGTGCTGACGCCCGCCGCCAGGCGCACGCGCAGCGCCAGGTCGGTGCGTGAGTCCGCGTTGTGCAGGGCCTCGTCCAGCGAGATCCGGCCCTCGGTGTAGAGCTGGTACAGCGCCTGGTCAAACGTGCACATGCCGATCTCGGTGCTGTGGCCCATGGCCTCCTTGATGCCCGAAAACTCCCCTTTGGCGATGAGGTCTGCAATGTAGGGCGAAGTGAGCATCACCTCCACCGCAGGCACCAGCTTCTCGTGCAGGCCAGGAATGAGCCGCTGCGACACCACGCCTGCCAGGTTCAGGCTCAGGTCCATCAGCAGTTGGTGGTGCGCGTCTTCCGGGAAGAAGTTGATCACCCGCTCCATGGCCTGGTTGGCGTTGTTGGCGTGCAGGGTAGACAGGCACAGGTGGCCGGTCTCGGCATAGGCAATGGCCTGCTTCATGGTGTTGCGGTCGCGGATCTCGCCGATCATGATCACGTCCGGCGCCTCGCGCAACGCGTTTTTCAGCGCTTCTTCGTACGACTGCGTGTCAATGCCCACCTCGCGCTGGTCCACCACCGAGCGCTTGTGCGCGTGCAGAAATTCGAGGGGGTCCTCGATGGTGAGGATGTGGCCCGTGACGTTCTCGTTGCGGTAGTTGATCATCGACGCCAGCGTGGTCGATTTGCCCGAGCCGGTGGCACCCGTCACCAGCACCAGGCCGCGTTTGCGCAGCACCAGCTTTTCCAGCACCGGGGGCAGGCCCAGCGCGGCCAGCGGCGGGATCTTGTTCTTGATGTAGCGCACCACCATGCCGGTTTCGCCACGCTGAACAAACACGTTGACCCGAAAGCGCCCCAGGTTCTCGGCCGAGATCGACAGGTTCATCTCCTGCTTGGCCTCAAACTCGCCGATCTGCTTTTCGTTCATCACCGAGTACGCCAGCTGCTTGACCTGGCCGGGCAGCAATGCAGGCATCTTCAACGGGTGCGTGACCCCTTCGATCTTGAGATTGACCGGCGCACCGACACTGAAAAAGAGGTCCGAGCCTCCCTTTTCAACCATGACGTTCAAGAAGCTGAAGATTTCCACGGCGGACTCCCTAAATGTGCATATTTGTTGCGATGTGCAGCATAGCCTGCACTGCGCCGCGCGCCAAAAACAAAAGGGGCCGAAGCCCCTGTGATTTGTTGCGTGACCGGCAGCTCAGGTCGTCAACACATCCTTACACAACACCTTGCGCCAGCATGGCGTCAGCCACCTTCACAAAACCGGCGATGTTGGCGCCGTCGATGTAGCTCACGCTGCCATCGGCGCGCTTGCCGTAGTGCAGGCAGGCTGCGTGGATGCCCTGCATGATCTGCAGCAGACGGGCGTCCACCTCTTCGCGGGGCCAGGACAGGCGGGCCGAGTTCTGGCTCATCTCCAGGCCCGATGTGGCCACACCACCGGCGTTGCTGGCTTTGCCGGGGGCGTACAGCACCCCTGCAGCCTCGAACGCCTTGGCTGCGTCAATGGTCGAGGGCATGTTGGCGCCTTCGGCCACGCAAAGCACGCCGTTCTGGATGAGCGTTTTTGCGTCGTTCTCGTCCAGCTCGTTTTGCGTGGCGCAGGGCAGGGCCACGTCCACCTTCACGTGCCAGGGGCGCACACCGGCTTCAAACTTCACACCCGTGCGGGCGGCGTAGTCGCTCACGCGGCCGTACAGGTGGTTCTTCACATCCATCAGGATGGCGAGCTTTTCGGATGTGAAGCCGTCTTCGTCCACCACCGTGCCGCTGGAGTCCGACACCGTGACGACCTTGGCGCCCAGCTCCATCGCCTTTTGCACGGCGTATTGCGCCACGTTGCCCGAGCCCGACACAGACACGCGCAGGCCGTCGAACGAACGGCCTCGGGTTTTGAGCATCTCCTGCGCGAAGTACACGGTGCCGTAGCCCGTGGCCTCGGGCCGGATCAGCGAGCCGCCGAACGACAGGCCCTTGCCGGTGAACACGCAGTCCGAGCGGTTGCTGAGCTTTTTGTACATGCCCGCCATGTAGCCCACCTCGCGGCCGCCCACGCCGATGTCGCCCGCTGGCACATCGGTGTCGGCGCCCACATGGCGGAACAACTCGGACACGAACGCCTGGCAAAAGCGCATGACCTCGCCAGGGCTCTTGCCCTTGGGGTCGAAGTCGGAACCGCCCTTGCCGCCGCCCATGGGCAGCGTGGTCAAAGCGTTCTTGAAGGTCTGCTCAAACGCCAGGAACTTGAGCACCGACAGGTTGACCGACGGGTGAAAACGCAGGCCGCCCTTGTAGGGGCCAATGGCCATGCTGTGCTGGATGCGGTAGCCCCGGTTAACCTGCACGCTGCCATGGTCGTCCACCCAGGACACGCGGAACATCACGATGCGCTCGGGCTCCACCAGTCGTTCCAGCAGGCCATGTTCGGCATAGCGCGGGTGCTGCGCGATGAACGGCCACAGGCTTTCCATCACTTCGGTGACGGCTTGCAGGAATTCCGGCTGGCCGGGATTGCGGAGCGCCACGTGGGAAAGGAAGCTCTCGGCGGTCGCGTGTTTCATGGTTTAAAGGGCTTTCAGCATTAAAGGGGTCAACAACATCGAAGGCAGTAATGCACCGGTTTGGCGCACTGCAACATCGAATTATGTTCAAAAGTTATACGTTCATGCCGATGCCTATGCACAATGGTGGGGAATGTGGCTGGGATATTTGCCACATATTGGTGCGGTTGGTGTGTGGCGCGGCCGTCATGCGTTTGCAAAACGGACGTCATGACCTTGTCACATGCCGACCCCACAGTTCGGCGGTTCTACCAACAACATAGCGAGGAGAAGAGCATGCATATCACTGGTGTGAAATGGGGAGCGCTGGCCTTGGTGGCCACGCTGGCAGCCTGCGGCGGCAGCGACGACTATCCCTACCCCACGTTGAACGGCGACAAGCCCCTGGTGATTGGCCACCGGGGCACGGCGGGCTACCGGCCCGACCACACGCTGGAGGGCTACAAGCTGGCCATCGACATGGGCGCCGACTTCATCGAGCCCGACCTGGTCGCCACCAAGGACGGTGTGCTGGTTGCCCGCCACGAGCCCAACATCACGGGCACCACCGATGTCTCCACCCGTGCCGAGTTTGCGAGCCGCAAGACCAAGAAGGTGGTGGATGGCGTGGAAGAAGAAGGCTGGTTTGTTTCCGACTTCACCCTGGCCGAAATAAAGACCCTGCGCGCCGTGCAGCCCCTGTCTGACCGCGACCAGTCGTACAACGGCAAGTTCCAGATCCCCACCTTTGAAGAAGTGCTGGACCTGGCCAAGAGCGAAGGCGCCAAGGCCGGCCGCACCGTGGGCGTGTACCCCGAGACCAAGCACCCCACCTTCCACGTCAAGCAAGGCCTGCCGCTGGAAGATCGCCTGCTGGCCATCCTGGCCAAGTACGGCTACACCTCCAAGGGCTCGCCGGTCATCATCCAGTCGTTCGAGGTCTCCAACCTCAAGTACCTGCGCACCAAGACCCAGGTGCGCCTGGTGCAGCTGGTGGACGCGGACGATGTGAACCCCGATGGCACCATGTCGCTGGTGGCCCCATACGACAAGCCCTATGACTTTGCCGTGGCAGGTGACTCGCGCACCTTCGCCAGCCTGCTGACCCCTGCGGGCCTCAAGGAAGTCAAGACCTACGCCGACGGCATTGGCCCCTGGAAGCCGTACCTGATCCCCTCCAAGCAAGTGGACGCCAACAAGGATGGCAAGGCCGACGACCTGAACGGCGACGGCAAGATCGACGAGCGTGACCGCGTGATGATGCCCGCCACCGCAGTGGTGAAGGACGCCCACGCAGCAGGCCTGTTCGTGCACGCCTACACCTTCCGCAACGAGGCCAAGCGCCTGGCGTCGGACTTCAAGGGCGACCCCAAGGCCGAGTACAAGCTGTTCTTCAACCTGGGCGTGGACGGCGTGTTCAGCGACTTTGCCGACACCGCCAAGGCCGCGCGCGACAACTGACAGCGACATCCGACCGCGACAGTGCGGCGTACCGCAAGCTCACAAAAAAGCCCGCATTCGCGGGCTTTTTTTTATGCATCGCGCGTGTGTCAGAACCCCAGCGCAAACCCCAAGCTCAACAGGGTGCGCCCTTGCTGGCGGCCCACGGTAGCGTCGAGCTGCTTGCCGGGCGCCCACTCCCACCGGGCGCCCGTCTGAAAGGTGGGGGCGCTGCCCTGGGTGCCAAAGGCCTCCAGATGCGGCGTGATGGCGCCCCAGCTGCGTTCCACCGATGCCCCCCAGGTGGCGCGCCAGGATTGGCCGCGCTCGCGCTGGCTGCCCAGGTTGGCGTTGGCCGTGCCCCAGGTTGCGGCGCAGGTGCCGATGAGGTTGAGTGCCACCACGCTGCCCGCACTTTGCCCGGCGCTCTGGCGCCGGTGCACGACTCCGGCACTGCTGCCTGCGTTGCAGCCCTGCTCCTGTGCGGGGCTCCACAGCCACTTGGCCTGCAGGCCTTGCAGGGTGTGGCGCTCGTTGCGGTCACGCGCGAGCACAGCGCCCAGCTCCAGTCCCGCGATGGGGGTGAAGGCCGGGGCCGCGTACACGGTGCCCGGCTGACCGCGTAGGCCCTCCCACCACATTTCCACGTGTCCGTGGCCCACCTCGTCCACGCCAGCATCGTCCACCGACAGGGGGCGCCCTGCGTGGGCGGACCAGGCCATGCACAGGGCTGTGGTGGCCGCCAGCATGCGCAGTGCGGGGACGTGGGCGGGGTGGTGGCGGCTGCGGCGCTGGGTCATGGAGGCGATGGGGCAATGGCTGGAGGAAAAGGCTCTGGCTATGTCGCGGGCGGTGTTGTGCTCGCCGCTACCGTCCGCGCAGGAACAGCGCGTCCAGCTCCTTCATGCTCAACTGCCGCCAGGTGGGGCGGCCATGGTTGCACTGGTCCGATCGGTCAGTGGTTTCCATTTGGCGCAGCAGGGCGTTCATCTCGTCGATGGTGAGCTTGCGGTTGGCCCGCACGGCGCCGTGGCAGGCCATGGTGCCCAGGATTTCATTGCGGGCGCGCTGCACCACGGTGGTGGCGTCGTGGGCGGCCAGTTCGGCCAGTACGCTGCGGGCCAGCTCCACGGGGTCGCCCTGGGCCAGGGTGGTGGGCACGGCGCGCACGGCCAGGGTTTTGGGGGAGAAGGGCACCACCTCCAGGCCCAGCGTGGTCAGCACCTCGGCAGACTCTTCGGCCGTGGCGACTTCCTGCGGAGTGGCGGCGAAGGTGGCGGGGATCAGCAAGGGTTGGCTGGCAATGCGGGCGCCGCTGTCCACCTGGGCCTTGAGGCGTTCGTAGACGATGCGCTCGTGGGCGGCATGCATGTCCACGATGACCATGCCCTGGGCGTTTTCGGCCAGGATGTAGACGCCGTGCAACTGGGCCACGGCCTTGCCCAGTGGCCAGGCGGTGTCGTTGCCGGTTCCTGTACCGTTGTGGCCGTGGCCCTGGGGCCAGGCGGGTTCAGTGGCTGTGTCGGTATGGCCCCAGGCCGCAGCAGGGGGTGTGAATGATGCGGCAGCGATGGTCTGTGGCACGGCGTCTGCCTCAGCGGTGTTGGCCGCAGCCCCCCAGTTCACCAACGGCGCCGTGGGCCCTGCAGTTGTGGTGCCCGCGTCGTCTTTCCTGGGGCCCCACAGGGCCTGCAGGTCGGCCACGTGGTGACCACGTTCTTCAAATTTGATAGCTGCTTGCGCTTGTCTGTTAAGCGCTAGAGGCTGATTTGGCTTGAAATTCTCGGTGTGGCCCTGTGTCGCGGCGCCTGTGTCTGCAGAAGCGGCGGCCCCTGCCGCAGCTGCCAGCGCGGCAGCGCGGGGCGCGGCCAGCGCGTTTTCTACAGCGTGGCGCACGGCCTGGTGCACCTCGCGGCTGTCGCGAAAGCGCACCTCAATCTTGGTGGGGTGCACGTTCACGTCCACGCGCGCCGGGTCGATCTCGACATACAGCGCATAGATGGGCTGCTTGTGCCCGTGCAGCACGTCTTCGTAGGCGCTGCGCGCGGCGTGGGTGAGCACCTTGTCGCGCACAAACCGGCCGTTTACGTAGCAATACTGGTGGTCGGGGCGTGAGCGGGCCGCGTCGGGCAGGCCTGCGCGGCCGGTGACGGTGACGGGGCCTACGCGGTGCTGCACGGCGACCGACTGGGTGACGAAGTCTTCGCCCAGCACGTCCGACAGGCGGCGGGCCAGCGCATCTTGGGCATCGCCCTGGCCGGGCACAAAGGTGGCGCGCCATTGCTCCACCAGCTTGCCTTCGTGCCAGATCGCAAAGCCCACATCGGGCCTTGCCAGCGCGTGGCGGCGCACCGATTCAATGCAGTGCGCCAGCTCGGTGGCGTCGGTCTTCAAGAACTTGCGGCGCGCGGGGGTGGAGAAGAACAGCTCTTTCACCTCCACCGTGGTGCCGGTGCTGCGCGCGGCGGGGCGCAGCTCGCCACTTCGGGCGTCCAGCAAGAAGGCGCTGGCCTGGGCGATGGGGCGGGAGAGCAGCGACATCTCCGACACTGACGCAATCGCGGCCAGCGCCTCGCCCCGAAAGCCCATGGTGGCCACGGTTTCCAGGTCGTTCAGGTTGGTGATCTTGCTGGTGGCGTGGCGGCGCAGGGCCACGGGCAGTTCTTCTTGTGGGATACCGCCACCGTCGTCTTCTACCGTGATCAACCGCACCCCGCCCGCCGACAGCCGCACGGTGATTTGTGTGGCGCCCGCATCCAGCGCGTTGTCCACCAACTCGCGCACCACCGAGGCGGGGCGCTCCACCACCTCACCGGCCGCGATCTGGCTGATGAGTTCATCCGGCAAGTCGCGGATGGGGCGGCGTGTGATGGCGAGGGGGCTGGAGGCGGGCTGCGCCGCTGCGAGGGAGGGGGTGGTGTCGTTCACCCCAAGGATTTTAGGGCGGGGGCTGCGCAGGGGTATCGGGCTGGGTGGGGCGTGATGGGGATAATGCGCCCACCTTTTTTTCGCGCCGCGCCCGGGCCCGCCTTTTCATGGAACTTGTCACTTTTCTCATCGACTTCATCCTGCATGTGGACAAGTACCTGGAGGCGTTTGTGCAGGCCTACGGCATGTGGGTGTACGCCCTGCTGTTTGCCATCGTGTTCGTCGAGACAGGCCTGGTGGTAATGCCGTTTTTGCCGGGCGACTCGCTGCTGTTCATCGTGGGGGCGCTGTGTGGTGCAGGCATGATGAACTTTCCGCTGGCGTGCGCAGTGCTGCTGGCGGCGGCCATTTTGGGCGACCAGTGCAACTATTCGATCGGCCGCTACTTTGGGCCCAAGGTGTTCCAGTGGGAGGACTCGCGCTGGTTCAACCGCCGGGCGTTCAACCAGGCGCACGAGTTTTACGAGCGCTACGGCGGCATCACAATCGTGATTGCGCGGTTCATGCCTTTCATCCGCACGTTTGCGCCCTTTGTGGCGGGCGTGGCGGACATGAGTCGCGCCAAGTTCACGGCCTACAACGTGGGCGGGGCGCTGTTGTGGGTGCTGGGCATTGCCACGGCGGGGTACTTCTTCGGCAACTTTGCCTGGGTCAAGGAGAACCTGGACAAGATCATCTGGGCCATGATTTTTGTGCCCGGCCTGATCGCTATCTTTGGTGCCTGGCGCGCCGGGCGCCAGGCACGCACTGCCTGATGTTGGGTTAATTTGCTATCAAAAAAAGAGCGGCAGGCGCATGTGGATCATGCGCCTGCCGCTCTTTTTATGCCCAGACCAACGCTCTGGACAGGGGGCGGAGTCCCCAGGGCTTAACGGCGGTACGGGCGGCGTTGGTCGCGGTCTTCACCGATTTCGTGGCCGATGAGGGCACCAGCCGCCGCGCCGCCAATGGTGCCCACGGGGCCGCCAAACACGGCATTGCCAGCAACGCCGCCGACCACAGCGCCAACGCCGGTGCCGATCTGGGCGCCCGACGGATTCGAGGCGCAACCACCCAGTGCCAGGGCCGCAGTGCAGGTGGTTGCAAGAAGGATGTGACGGATGTTCATGGCGAAATTCCTTGAGGGTTATGGAGTCAGGCCGTGGCCCCCAATCCGCAGTGGCGGCTGAGGCTCGACCTGTGCCTCTACTGTCGGTGCCACTCTCAGGTGCCGGTGTAGGCAGGCAAGGGCGCTGGCTGTAGGACAGGCGGCACTGGGGAACTAAGGGTTTCCCTGCGCCCCGCGCTGTTGCCAATCGGGTTGCGCAGGCAGATCATTTCTTCGCCGCACAAAACTTACACAAGGACACGCAATGACCCAGCACATCCAGCAAGTCGGCCGGGGGGCCGTGGGCGCCCAGCTGACGGTGGCGCAGCAGATCGGGTTGATTGTGGGCGTGGCAGTGCTGGCGCTGGTGGTCGTCCTGGCGCTGAGCCTGGTGCGGGTGCAACGCCTGGGGGCCACGGTGGACCAGCTGGCGACCGAGCAGGTGGAGCGGCTGCAACTGGCCCTGCGCTGGCGCAGCAACATTGCCGTCAATTCCACGCGGGTATTCTCCATCGCCCAGACCGAGGGTGACGACCTGCAAAATTACTTCAAGGCCACGATGGCCGCCACCACCGCCGACACCAGCAAGGTGCAAAAGCGCTACACCGAGCTGGAGAACAGCCCCGAGGGTCTGCGTATCCAGGAGGAGCTGGCCACCATCCGCAAGTCTTACCTGGAAACGCGCGACAAGTCTCTGGAGCTGAAAAAAGCGGGCGATATGGCCCAGGCGCGCGCCTATGCGCTGGGCACGTTTGCGCCGGTGCTGGACAAGTACAACGCCATTGCCGACAAGATGGTGGATTACCAGGTGCGCCGCTCGGCCGAACAGGCGGCCGAGGCGGCAGAGCTCATCCAGTCCTACCGCATGACCGTGCTGGTGGCGGGTTTGGCGGGGCTGGGGCTGCTGGTGGTGCTGTCGTGGGTGGTGGTGCAGCGCACCCGTCGCTCGCTGGGCGCGGTGAGCGCGGTGGCACAGCGCATTGGCGAGGGCGATCTGTCCCAACCCATTGAGGTGCAAGGGCGTGGCGAGGTGGCCGAGATGATGCGCGCCATGCAGGGCATGCAGACCTCGCTGGTGCGCATCGTGGGCGACGTGCGGCACAGCAGCGACAGCATTGCCACAGGCTCCAGCGAGATCGCGATGGGCAACGCCGACCTGAGCCAGCGCACCGAAGAGCAGGCCAGCAACCTGGAGGAGACCGCCGCGTCCATGGAGCAGATCACCAGCACCGTGAAGAACAATGCCGACACCGCGCGCAAGGCGGCCACGCTGGCTGGCACGGCATCGCAGGCGGCGGTGAAGGGCGGGGAGGTGGTGGGCCAGGTGGTGACCACCATGCAAGACATCTCGGCCGCATCCAAAAAGATCACCGACATCATCAGCGTGATCGACGGCATTGCGTTCCAGACCAATATCCTGGCGCTGAACGCGGCGGTAGAGGCAGCCCGTGCCGGTGAACAGGGCCGGGGCTTTGCCGTGGTGGCCAGTGAAGTGCGCAGCCTGGCCCAGCGCAGCGCCGAGGCGGCCAAGGAGATCAAGGCCTTGATTGGCGCGAGTGTGGAGAAGGTAGAGAACGGCACCCAACTGGTGAGCAACGCCGGGCAGAGCATGGAAGACATCGTCGCCCAGGTGCAGCGGGTGAGCGACCTGATTGGCGAAATCTCCAGCGCCACGGGCGAGCAGACCATTGGCATCAGCCAGGTGGGCGAGGCGGTGATACAGCTCGACCAGGTCACTCAGCAGAACGCTGCCCTGGTGGAGCAGAGCGCGGCGGCAGCCGACAGCCTCAAGCACCAGGCCGCGCGGCTGGCAGAGATCGTGAGCGTGTTCCGGCTGGGGCGCTGACTGCCTTGGCAGGCTTCGAGGACTAGCTCACCTTGCTTAAGCCGCCTCGGTACGCTTGAGGCACATCGTGACCAGCAGCGACGCGGCCTCCACCGCCTTGAGGGAATGCAGCGCGCGCGGTGCCAGGTGCACAAAGTCGCCAGGGTGCAACTGCTGCACGCCCTGCTCGCTCACAAACTCCACCACACCCTCAATGCATTGCACCGTGGCTTCGCCGGGCGTCTGGTGTTCTTTCAGGGATTTGCCTACGGGCAGGACCACCCGCATGACTTCGAGCTGGCCTGCTTTGAGGACGGCGGTGGTGACGGTGTCGGCCAGTCGCGCCCCTAGCGGGCGCACGCTGACGATCTGGCCAGATTGGGCGTGGGGCAGTGCCATGGCGGTTCTCCTTGCTTGCCGAGGCGCGGTACGCGCCCGGCCGATGCAGGCTACTGTGCCTGCAGTTGGCAGTGCGCGCAAGGTGGGTACACCACCCCGCGCGCTGTGCCCCAGCGCGCCTACACCGACCGGCTGCGCGCCAGCGGCGGGTTCTTGGCGAAGTAGCGCGTGATGCCGCGCATCAGCGCGTCGGCCAGCTGCTCCTGGTACGCGCTGCTGCGCAGGCGTTTTTCTTCTTCGGGGTTGCTGATGAAGGCCGTTTCGACCAGCACGCTGGGGATGTCGGGCGCCTTGAGCACCGCAAAGCCCGCCTGCTCCACACGCGGCTTGTGCAGCTTGCCCACGTTGCCGATCTCGCCCAGCAGCACGGTGCCGAGCTTGAGGCTGTCGTTGATCTGCGCGGTGGTGCTCATGTCCAGCAGTGCGCGCTGCACATGCTGGTCCTTGGACTGCACGTTGATACCGCCCACCAGGTCAGCCTGGTTCTCCTTGTTGGCCAGCCAACGCGCTGCGGTGCTGGAGGCCCCGCCCTGGCTCAGCGCAAACACGCTGGCGCCGCGTGCCTCTGGCGTGGTGAAAGCGTCGGCGTGGATGCTCACGAACAGGTCGGCCTGCACGCGCCGGGCCTTTTGCACGCGGGTGCCCAGGGGCACAAAGTAGTCGCCGTCGCGCGTGAGGTAGGCGCGCATGGGGTTGCCGCCCACGGTGGTGGCGTTGATGCGGTCACGCAGCAGGTGGGCTACACGCAGCACCACGTCTTTTTCGCGGGTGCCTGAGGGGCCGATGGCGCCTGGGTCTTCCCCGCCGTGGCCGGGGTCCAGCGCCACGATGATGATGCGGTCGGTCTCGGTGGCTGTGGCGCGGTTGCCGGGGCGTAAAGGCGCGGCGGGTGCTGCACCTGGCGCGGGCGCTGCGGCCACTACCGGCGGCTGTGCGGGTGGCTGTGCAGCGGTGTTGCCAGGCGCGGGGCCGCTGGCGCGCTGCGCGATCAGGTCGCCCAGCGGGTCGTGCTCGGCGGCGGGCGTGGGGGCGCGGGCTGTGGCGGGTGCGGGTGATGGTGCAGGCGTGGCAGCGGGGCTGTTGGCATCGCGCAGGCGTTCGGCGATCAGTGCCTCCAGCGGGTCCACGGGTGCCGCGGGGTACAGGTCAAACACCAGCCGGTGGCGGTAGGCGGCGACGGGTGGCAAGGTGAACACCTGCGGCATGGCCGGTTGCTTGAGGTCTACCACCAGCCGCACCACGCCGGGCGCGTTCTGGCCCACGCGGATGCCTGCGATGTTGGGGTCGTCGGGCTTGACCTTGGCCACCAGCTCGCGCAGCTCGGGGCTCAGGTCGATGCCCTCGATGTCCACCGCCAGGCGCGGCGGTGAGGTCACGAAGAACTGCTTGGCCACCAGCGCGCCATCGGACTCGATGGTCACCCGCGAGTATTCGGGTGCGGGCCAGACGCGCACGGCCACGATGGTGGCGCCGCGTGCGATCTGCTGTGCGCCCAGCAGTAGCACCAGGCTGCTGGCGCGCAGCACGGCACGGCGCGATGGCAGGGGCGCAACAGGGCGGCGGTCGGGCAGGGTGGGTTCGTTCACGGTGTCTCAGAGAGCTTGCAGCAGGCTGCGCCCGGTGGCGGTGTGGGCGTGCAGCGTGACCTTCCTTTCGGTGTCATCCATTGCTTCAATGTGGATAGCAAGGTCTGCAAGCGGGGTAAGCGCTGCAGCCTTTTCCGGCCATTCTGCCACCTTGAGGCCGGGGTTGGCAAAAATGTCCCTGAAACCCGCGTCTTCCCACTCGCGCGGGTCGTCAAAACGGTAGAAGTCGAAGTGCCAGATGGAGAGGCCCGGCGCTTCGTGGGGCTCCACCACGGCATAGGTGGGGCTCTTGATGCGGCCCTGCACGCCCAGGGCGCGCAGCAGGTGGCGCACCAGCGTGGTCTTGCCCGCGCCCAGGTCGCCGTGCAGGGTCACGAAGGCGTTGGCCAGCACGGGCTGTGCGGCCAGGCGCTGCGCGAAGGCGGCGGTGTCTTCCTCGCTGTGCCAGGTGAAATGGCGCGTGGCTTCGGCAGGGTGGGCGGCGGCGGGGTTGCCGCTTTCTACAATCTGGCCGTTATGTGGTGCAACAGTCAACTCGTTCCTCAAATGCGGGAGTGGGCCCGCGAGCTGGGATTTTCCCAAATCGGCGTGGCGGGGGTGGACTTGTCTGCGGCAGAGCCGGGTCTTGCGGCCTGGCTGGCGCAGGGCTTTCATGGTGACATGCATTACATGGCATCTCACGGCATGAGGCGCGCGCGCCCGGCCGAACTGGTGCCCGGCACCGTGAGCGTGATCACGGCGCGCATGGATTATTTGCCGCGCGACACCGCCATGGACGCCCCCGAAGGCTGGCAGGCCGCCGAATTGTCGCGCCTGTCGCGCCCGCAGGAGGGCATTGTCTCGGTCTATGCCCGGGGCCGGGACTATCACAAGGTGCTGCGCGCCCGCCTGCAAAAGCTCAGCGACCGCATCGGCGAGGCCATCGGCCCGTTTGGCCACCGCGTGTTCACCGACTCCGCCCCGGTGCTGGAGGCCGAGCTGGCCGCACGCAGCGGCCAGGGCTGGCGCGGCAAACACACGCTGGTGCTGAACCGCGAGGCGGGGTCCATGTTCTTCTTGGGCGAAATCTACGTGGACATGGCGCTGCCCGAAAGCGAACCCGTTACCGCGCACTGCGGCAGCTGCAGTGCGTGCATCGACATCTGCCCCACGCAGGCCATCATTGCGCCGCACCGCATCGACGCGCGCCGCTGCATCTCGTACCTCACCATCGAACACGCCGGGCCCATCCCTGTGGAGCTGCGCCCGCTGATGGACAACCGCATCTATGGCTGTGACGATTGCCAGCTGATTTGCCCGTGGAACAAGTTTGCGCAGGTCAGCCGCCTGCCGGACTTTGACGAGCGCAAGGGCCTGGCGGGCCAGCAGCTGGTGCACCTGTTTGCGTGGGATGAAGCCACGTTTTTGCGCATGACCGAGGGCGGCCCCATTCGGCGCATTGGCCATGAGCGCTGGCTGCGCAATGTGGCGGTGGCGCTGGGCAATGCGCTGCGCGCCACCGGCGACGAGGCCTTGCGCACGGCGTTGCTGTCACGCGCCGACGATGCCAGTGCGCTGGTGCGTGAGCATGTGGCCTGGGCGCTGGACGCGGGTTAAATAAAAATATTATTTAAATGAAATAGCCAGATGGCGCTTGTGCAATATGCCTGAGTAGCTATCAAAATGTGAGCAATGGCTTTGGTGTCTGGGGCTCACTGCACCAGCAGCCCCGTCTGCTGCAAGGTACCCACTAGCCCTTGGGCAAACTCAGCGTAACCGGCGGCGTTGGCGTGGATCTGGTCCGACCGCAACCGCTCTTGCGCCAGCACGCCCGACCAGCCCTTGGCATGCAGCGGGATCTTCAGCTCTTCGGCAATCTCTTCGTACATCGGGTGGTCGCTTAGTCGGCCTGCGGCGGCCAGCAGCGACAGCTCGGGCACGGCCACCAGCAGCACCTGGGCGCCGCTGCTCTTGGCCTCGCTGCAGATGCGCAGGATGTTGGCGCGCGTGGTGGCCGCACTCTGGCGTCGCAAAAAGTCGTTGCCACCTATGCCCACGATGACCAGCGCGGGCTGGTGCTTTTGCAGCAGGCCCGGCAGGCGCTCCAGCGCCTGGGCCGAGGTGTCGCCCGACACGCCGCCGTTGACCACCTTCCAGCCCGTCAGGCGCGCCAGCTCGGCCGGGTAGGCAGTGTCGGCCGATGCGCCCACGCCCGACGTGAGCGAGTCGCCCAGCGCCAGCACGGTGGCGCCTGCCGGTACCGCTTGGGCACGAGAAGGTTTGCGGCCGCAGGCGACCAAGCCGAAGACGGAGGCGAGGCTGGCGCTGAGCAGCAGCCTGCGGTTCAGACCCTGGTTCATCGCAGCACCCCCAGCGCAAACGGCAGACTCACGATGCCCAGCAAGGTAGACAACGTGACCAGCCCTGCCACATACGGCCCGTTGTAGCCCATGCGTGCCGCCAGCACATAGCAGGTCGATGCCGTGGGCAGCGCCGCAAATGCCAGCAGCACGGTGGTCTGCACGGCGTCCAGCCCGAACATGTGCGCCATCGCAAATGCCACCAGCGGCTGCACCAGGTGCCGGATGGCCAGCACCGACACGCTCAGCGTCTTGCCCCGCGTGAGCAGGCCAAACTGCAGTCCCGCTCCGGCCGCCATCAGGCCCAGCGCGAGCGACGCGGCACTGATGCGGCTGACCGTGGGCACCGCCCATTCAGGGACCTGAAAACCCAGCAGGTTGGCCACCAGGCCCGAGGCGGTGGCGATGATCAGCGGGTTGCGCAGCAGCTCGCGCGCAAAGCTGTGCTGCCCGTGCCGGGCCATGGGCCACACGGCGGCCACGTTGAACAGGGGCACGCACACGCCGATCAGCACGGCAATCATCAGCAGGCCCTGCGTGCCTGCCAGCCGTTCGGCAATCGCCAGGCCAATGAAGGAGTTGAAGCGGAACGCCACCTGTGCGCTGGCCGCGTGGTCGCGCACATCAATGCGCTTGCCCACCCAGGGCCAGTGCGGCAGGCTATAGGCCAGAGCGATCCCGATCACGCCCGACAGCATGCCCGCCCCGATCAGTCCCGACGCCGCGCCAATATCCATCGGGCTTTTGACGATGGACTGGAACAGCAGCACCGGGAACAGCAGGTAATACACCAGGCTCTCGACCGGCTGCCAGACCGAGCGGTTCAGGGCGGTGTACCGGCAGATCAGGTAGCCCAGGAAGATGAGTGAAAAGTCGGGAAGCAGGAGTTGGGCGTAGTTCACACACCGAGAATACTTGATGCATGGCAAGCCGCCGGGGCGCTGTTGGGGTGTCGAAGGACGGCAGGGGCTCTGCCCGCCCGGTCCGTTTTTAGGGTTAGCCCTTATGTGGAATCCGCAGGGCGGTTTGGCGTGCGTTGGGCATACCATCGGCGCTGTTTGTTGTTACCCCGCACGAAGGAGATTTCCATGCATCGTCGTCAATGGCTCGCGCTGACCGTACTGGCAGCGGCAGCCGGATCGGCCGCCGCACAAGGCTACCCCAACAAGGTGATCAAGCTGCAGGTGCCGTTTGCACCGGGTGGCACCACCGACATCATTGCGCGCGTGATTGCCGACCCGCTGGGCAAGGCCCTGGGCCAGTCCGTGATCGTGGAGAACAAGGCTGGTGGCGGCGGCATCGTGGGTGCGGCAGAAACAGCACGTTCAGCGCCAGACGGCTACACGCTGGGCGTGGCCACGGTGTCCACCACGGCGGCCAACCCCGCCATCAACCCCAAGACGCCCTACAACCCGCTGACGGACTTCACGCCCATCATCAACATTGCGGCCACGCCCAATCTGATTGCCGTAAACCCCAGCTTCCCGGCCAAGGACTACAAGGCCTTCATCGCCGAAGTGCAGAAGAACCCGGGCAAATACTCGTACGCATCGTCGGGCACGGGCGGCATTGGCCACCTGCAGATGGAGCTGTACAAGAGCCTGTCCAACACGTTCGTCACGCACATTCCCTACCGGGGTGCGGGCCCGGCGCTGAACGACACCGTGGCCGGCCAGGTGCCGATCATCTTTGACAACATCCCTTCGGCGCTGCCCTTCATCAAGGACAACCGTCTGGTGGCCATTGCCGTGGCCGCGCCCCAGCGCGTTGCTGCACTGCCCAATGTGCCCACGTTCAAGGAACTGGGCCTGGAGCCCGTGAACCGCATGGCTTACTACGGCATCCTGGGCCCCAAGGGGCTGCCCAAGGACATCGTTGACAAGATCAATGCCGCCGTGCGCACCGCACTGCAAGACCCGGCCGTGAAGAAGCGCATTGAAGATACCGGCTCCATCGTGGTGGGCAACACGCCCGAGCAGTTTGCCGAACAGATCAAGGCGGAATTCGCGGTCTACAAACAAGTGGTCGCCAAGCAGAAGCTGACGTTGGAATAAGACCCACGGCCGCCCTCCCAAGCCGCCCCATTTGCGGGCGGCTTTTTTGCGTCTGTCGCTGGGGATGTTCGCGATACGTGCTATGGTTTTTGGATGCTTGCTCCCAGCCTCAATGCCATCGACACCTTTGTGGACGCCCTGTGGCTGGAGGACGGCCTGTCCCGCAATACGCTGGCTGCCTACCGGCGCGACCTGACGCTGTACGCGCAGTGGCTGGCTGACCAGCAGCCCGCCCAGGCGCTCGACGACACGGCCGAACACCACCTGCAGGCCTATTTCGCGGCCCGCCATGCCCAGACGCGTGCCACATCAGCCAACCGGCGCTTGACGGTGCTGCGCCGCTACTTTCACTGGGCGCTGCGCGAGCGGCGCATCACCGCCGACCCCACGGTGCGGCTGCAGGCCGCACGCCAGCCGCTGCGCGTGCCCAAGACGCTGTCGCAGGCGCAGGTGGAGGCGCTGCTGAACGCGCCCGACCTGGGCAACCCCCTGGGCCTGCGCGACCGCACCATGCTGGAGCTGATGTACGCCAGCGGCCTGCGCGTGACCGAGCTGGTCACGCTCAAGACCTTCCAGGTCGGCCTGAACGAAGGCGTGCTGCGCGTGATGGGCAAGGGCAGCAAGGAACGCCTGGTGCCGTTTGGCGAAGAGGCCCGTGCCTGGCTGGAGCGCTATCTGAACGAAGCCCGCAGCGCCATACTCGGCGGGCAGCAGACGGACGACCTGTTCGTCACCCAGCGCGGCAGCGGCATGACGCGGGTGATGTTCTGGGTCATTGTGAAGAAGTGGGCGCAGGTGGCGGGCATCACGGTGCCACTGTCGCCGCACACGCTGCGCCACGCGTTTGCCACACATCTGCTCAACCATGGCGCCGACCTGCGCGTGGTGCAGCTGCTGCTGGGCCATGCCGATATCTCCACCACCACCATCTACACCCACGTGGCGCGGGAGCGGCTCAAGTCCTTGCATGCGCAGCATCACCCGAGGGGCTAGTGTCCCGAGTTAGAAGTTCGTTTTTCCGTATCTTTGTTGACAAGAAAGTCCTGCATGAAGAAACAACTGATCGTTGGCGCCTGCCTGGCGGGCGCCACTGCGCTGGCCCTGGCGCAGACCTGGCCCACGGCCAAGCCCATCCGCATCGTCGTGGCCTACCCGGCCGGGGGCGTGAGCGACAACATCGCCCGCGCCCTGGCCGACAAGCTGGCCGTGCAGTTGGGCACCCCTGTGGTCATTGAAAACAAGGCGGGCGCCAGTGGCAGCCTGGGGGTGGACGCCGTGGCCAAGGCCGCGCCGGACGGCTACACCTTGGGCTTTGCGGCGGTGAGCCCCCTGGCGCTGAACCCGCACCTGGGAAAATCCCCCTTCGATCCGCAGAAGGACATCGCGCCGGTGGTCAGCGTGATGTATTCGCCCGTGCTGCTGTTGGGCACGTCCGCGAGCCGGGCGACCGACTTCAAGGACCTGATCGCCCGTGCGCGGGCCCAGCCCGGCACGGTGCGCTGGGCCACCTCGGGACAGGCGTCGCTGGGCCACATCATGCTGGAGCAGATCCAGTCGGTGGCGCAGGTGCAGATCACGCACATTCCCTACAAAGGCGGCGGCCAGCAGATGAACGACGCGCTGGGCGGGCAGTTTGAGGTGTTATCGACCAATGCCGGGCCTGCCGTGCTGCAGCACATCCAGGCGGGCAAGCTCAAGCCGCTGGCGGTGGGGGCTCCGGCGCGGCTGGATTCGCTGCCCCAGGTGCCCACGCTGGCCGAGCTGGGGCAGCCCGCAGCGAACCTGTCGTCCCTGTTCGGCATCTATGCCCCGGCGCAGACGCCCAAGGCGGTCATCACACGCATCAACACCGAGGTGAACAAAGCCCTGGCCCTGCCCGACATCCGAGCCAAGCTCGACGCCACCGACAACGTACCCACGGGCGGCACCACGGCCGAGTTCGCGCGCCAGATCGCGCAGGAGTCTGAGAACAACGCGCGCATCATCCGCGCAGCGGGAATCCAGGGCAACTGACCGGGCAGGGTGCCCCAGAAACACCACAGGCCCGGCAAAAGCAGGGCCTGTGGCTTGGGGTGTGGTGTTGGGGAATTGGGGAACGGGGGCTATTCCTCGTCCAGACTTTCTGCCCACGTCAGCGCCTGCAGGTGAGCCCAGTTCACTTGGCGGTTGGACAGGTGCAGCGCATCGGCGTTCTTGGCAAAGGCCGCTTCGTCACCGCTTTCGCAGGCCTTGGTCAGCTCCAGGAACGGGGCAAACACGCCGGTGCCACGCAGCAGGGCATCCATCACGGGCTCGGGCAGGGCCACGGACTCCAGCGCCTTTTCAAGC
The DNA here is from genome assembly GCF_028680575.1 of Acidovorax benzenivorans. Lineage (GTDB taxonomy): Bacteria > Pseudomonadota > Gammaproteobacteria > Burkholderiales > Burkholderiaceae_C > Acidovorax > Acidovorax benzenivorans. The sequence continues at coordinate 338,517 of NZ_JAPCKI010000003.1, forward strand.
GGCACGCCCAGCATGGTGTCGAGCAGCGAGAACACGCCCACCACAAAGGCGTTGTCGCATTCTTCGGGCGGCAGCAACTCGGCGGCCAGCAGTTCCATCAGGCGGCCACGCACCACGGCGGTCTGGCCCACGGCCGGTGGCGCTCCGCCAGCGCGCGAGGTGGTCATCAACAGCGCGGCCCAGCGGAACAGCTTTTTCAGGCCCAGGATCATCACCGCATGGCGGAACGAGGTGATCTCGCACGACAGGCCAAAACCCGACGAGTTGATGAACCGCAGCAGATTGAAAGACAGCGTGGGATCTTTCTTGAGCAGGTCTTCGATCTCGGCCGTGCTCGCCTGTTTGCGCACCAGATTGATGAGCTGGATGATGGTGGCCTGCGAGGGGCGGATGGTGGTGGCCTTGACCAGCGAGGGCTGCGCAAACCAGTAGCCCTGAAACAGCTTGACGCCCAGGTCGCGCATCAGCTCGTACTGTGCGGCGGTCTCGACTTTTTCGGCGACCAGCGTGGCCTTGCTGTGGGTGGTGGCAAATTTGACCAGGGGCGCTGCCAGCTCGGGCTTGAAGGCCTGCATGTCCAGCTTGATGAAGGCCGCCATGGGCAGCCAGCTGGTGTAAGCGCGCTTGAGCGCCTGCTGGTCGAACGCGAGGCGAAACCCGCGCGTACGCAGCGCCTCCAGCGTGGGCAGGCGACCTTCGATCTCTTCAGGGGTGGCGCTGTCGGGCAGGGGGGGCACCTCCAGCACCACCTTTTCGGGGTGGATCAGTTCGAGGTGGCCGCCCGAGAGGCTGTCATGCGTGCAGTTGATGAATACCGTCTTCTTGCCGACCAGGGCTTCGGTGCCCGCATAGGACAGGGCATTGAACAGCAGGGCCGCATCGCTGGCTGCGGTGTGCGAGTCGGATGCGGTGGACCGGTCAAACAGCTCGTAGCCATAGACCGCGCGGCTTTCGTCCACGATGGCCTGGCGCGCAATGATGGCAAGGTTCTCGTCCACGGGGTCAACCGCAGGCGCAGCGGCGTCCTGGGTGTCTTGTTCGGGTGTGCTCGACATGGGGTCCACTGAAATGAAGGGCTGTGCGGTCATTCTAGACCGCTGGCCACAGGTAGAGAATCAAAGTCCAGCCACCGGCCACTGCGGTGGCTGTGGCGCTTGTCACTCGGTGATGTGGTCGGCCCAGGCCAGCGCCTGCAGGTGGGCAAAGTTGATCTGCTGGCTGGTCAGGTGCAGCAGGCCAGCGCTGCGGTCAAACACGGCGTCGTCGCTGGATTCGCAGGCCTCGGCCAGGGTCAGCAGGTCGCCCAGGAATCCTTCGCGCCGCAGCAGCGCAGCGGCCACGGGTTCGGGCACGTTGAGCAGGCCAATGGCTGATTCCATGGGCATGGACAACATCACGTCCAGCAGCGAGAAGATGCCCACCACAAAGGCCTGGTCGGCGTCTTCGGGGGGCTGTGTCTCCAGCGCCAGCAGCTCCATCAGGCGCCCGCGCACCACGGCGGTGTGGCCCACCGACGATGGCATGCCGCTGTTGCGTGACGCTGTCAGCAGCAGTGCCGCCCAGCGGAACAGCTTCTTGAGGCCCATGAGCATCACGGCTTGGCGGAACGACGTGATCTCGCGCGAGAGGCCGAACCCGGTCGAGTTGATGAGACGCATCAGGTTGAAGGCCAGGCCTGCATCCTTCTTGAGCACCTCTTCAATATCGTCGGTGCTGGCCTGTTTGCGCACCTGGTTGATCAGCTCGATGATGCTGGCCTGAGACGGCGTGAGCAGCTTGGTCTCGACCAGTGCGGGGCGGGCGAACCAGTAGCCCTGGAACAGTTGCACCCCCTGGCTGGACACCATGTCGTATTGCTGGGCGGTCTCCACCTTTTCGGCGATCAACTCGGCCTTGCAGTGGCGGCCTGCGTAGCTGATCAGCACCGCCAGTTGGTCTGGCGCCAGCACCGACAGGTCGAGCTTGATGTAGTCCGCCAGCGGCAGCCAGGGCGCGTACCCCGACTGCAGCACCGTGTGGTTGAAGGCCAGGTGAAAGCCTCGGTCGCGCAGCTCGGTCAGGATGGGCAGGCGAGTGGTGACCTCTTCAGCGGCGGCATGGCCCAGCGGGGGGATCTCCAGCACCACCTTGTCTGGGTCCACCAGCTCCAGGTGGCCGCCCGACAGGCTTTCGTGGGTGCAGTTGACGAAGATCAGCTTCTTGCCCACCAGCTCTTCGGTGCCGGCATGCGACAGGGCCGTGAACACCAGGATGACGTCGGTGGCGGCGGTGTGGGCGGCAGCGCTGCGCGAGCGGTTGAACAGCTCGTAGCCAACCACCACATGCTGCGAGTTCACGATGGCTTGCCGCGCAATCATGGCGACCGACGATTGGTTGCTGGAGGGCGGCGCGGGGGGCGTGCCTGAGGTGGGTGCTTGGATCATGGGCGTGTTCGTGAGGTAAGGAGCGCTGGCCCATTGGGGGCATTGCCAAGAATTGTAGGAGCCATCGTATTTCGCTCAGATCGTCGTCACGTGGCTGGGTGTTCAGGCCTGCTGCAGCCAGCGCAGTTCGGCATCGCTGAAACCGGCGCTGCGTCGCGCGGCTTCATTGAACGGGGGCTTCAGGCGTGGGGCTTCGTACCGCTGTACCAGGGTGCCATAGAGGGTTTCGGGGTCCTGGCCTGCGCGGTCGCACAGCCAGCGGTACCAGTGGTTGCCGATGGCCACATGCCCCACCTCGTCCTGCAGGATCACGTCGAGAATGGCGACGGCGGCCAGGGCGTCAGGCGCGCCCACCTGGCGCAGTTTGGCCTGGATCTGTGGCGTGGCGTCGAGCCCTCGGGCTTCCATCGTGCGCGGCACCAGGGCCATGCGGGCCAGCACGTCGTGCTGGGTCTTCTCGCACATGGTCCACAGCCCTTGGTGGGCCGGAAAGTCTCCATAGTCATGGCCCTGGCCACGAAGGTGGTCGCGCAGCAGCCGGAAGTGCTTGGCTTCTTCGGCCGCCACGCGCATCCAGTCCAAGTAGTAGGCGCGGGGCATGCCGTCAAAGCGCCACACGGCATCGAGCGCCAGGTTGATGGCGTTGAACTCGATGTGGGCGATGGCGTGGATGAGAATGGCGCGGCCCTCGGGGGTGGCGGGCGAGCGGCGTGCCACCTGGGTGTGGCGCAGCAACAGGGGCCGCTCGGGGCGTCCGGGGAGGGCGTCTGGGTCAGAGGGGCCCGCAGGGGCGATTTTTGCTATTGAAAGCGTAGCTGCTTGGGTATGCAGATCAAGCGCTGCAGCCGCTTTTTGTTCAGGGTCTGCCAGGCACAAGACCTGCAGTGCACGGTGGCGAAGCTCCATCCTTACAATTCTAGGCCTTGCCATCGGCACCAAGGCTTGCGCTTTGTAACGATTGGCGACCTCTCAGGGCGCGCCATGGCGTGCCGCTTCTTTTGTTTCAGCGGAGTGGGTGCATGGCAATTTACGAACTCGACGGTGTGGCTCCCCAACTGGCAGCATCGGCCTGGGTGGCCGACAGCGCGCAGGTGATGGGCAATGTGGTGCTGGGTGAAGACGCCAGCGTGTGGTTTGGCACCGTGGTGCGCGGCGACACCGAGAGCATCACCATTGGCGCAGGCTCCAACATTCAGGACGCCAGTGTGCTGCACGCCGACATCGGCAAGCCCCTGGTGGTGGGCGAGCGCGTGACGGTGGGCCATCAGGTCATGCTGCACGGCTGCACCATCGGCGACGAGTCGCTGATCGGCATTGGCGCCGTGGTGCTCAATGGCGCCAAGATCGGCAAGCATTGCCTGGTGGGCGCTGGGGCGCTGGTCACCGAGGGCAAAGAGTTTCCGGACGGCTCCATGATCATCGGCAGCCCCGCCAAGGCCGTGCGCGAGCTCACCCTCGAGCAGATCGAGGGCCTGCGCCAGAGCGCCCAGCACTACATCGACAATGCGCGCCGCTTTCAACACGGCCTGCACAAGATCGGCTAAGCGCCGTCGCTGATTTTTTCTCCTGGAACCCCTGCGTGTCTGAACTCCACAAGTTTCTTTTCGATGGTCTTCCCGTGCGCGGCATGATCGTGCGCCTGACCGATGCCTGGACCGAGATCCTGAAGCGCCGCGCGGGCAACACCGCCACTGGCGCCTACCCCGCACCCGTGAGCGAGTTGCTGGGTGAGATGGCTGCCGCCGGTGTGCTGATGCAGTCCAACATCAAGTTCAATGGCGCGCTGGTGCTGCAGGTGTTTGGTGATGGTCCCGTCAAGCTGGCCGTGGCCGAGGTGCAGTCGGACCTGAGCCTGCGTGCCACCGCCACGGTGAATGGCGAGGTGCCCGAGGGCACGCGCCTGTCCCAGATGGTCAACGTGGGCGGCGGCGGCCGCTGCGCCATCACGCTGGACCCCAAGGACCGCCACCCCGGCCAGCAGCCCTACCAGGGCGTGGTGCCGCTGCATGGGGACCACCATGAGAAGCTCGATCGCCTGTCGGACGTGCTGCAGCACTACATGCTGCAGTCCGAGCAGCTCGACACCATCCTGGTGCTGGGCGCCAACGAGCAGGTGGCGGCGGGCCTGTTGATCCAGCGCATGCCCATCAAGGGCGAGGGCAACCTGGCCGCAGGCCTCACGCACCGTGAGAACGAAGACCAGATTGGCCACAACGAGGACTACAACCGCATTGCCCACCTGGCCGCCAGCCTCACACGCGAGGAACTGCTGACGCTGGACGTGGACACCATCCTGCGCCGCCTGTTCTGGGAAGAAAAGCTGCTGCGCTTCGAGCCGCAGCAGGGCGCCAGCGGCCCGCATTTTGCCTGCACCTGCAGCCGCGAGCGTGTGAGCAACATGCTGCGCAACCTGGGGGTGGAAGAAGCTGAGAGCATCCTCGCCGAGCGAGACGACATCGAAGTGGGGTGCGAGTTCTGCGGCCAGCAGTACCGCTTTGACGCGGTCGATGCCGCGCAGATTTTTGTCTCGCCAGCGGTCGCGCAGCCGCCGGGGCCCACAGGCATCCAGTAGCCATCCGCCACGTCTGAGAGCCGCTTGTTGACGATCCCCTGCGAGATCTTCAATAGGCTCTGAGGAGCGTGGTGGTTGGCTGACCATCGTTGACAATCCCCCGCGCCATCCACGCCTAAGATCCCTGGGTCACCGCGCAGTATCTGCTGCTGAGCGCGGTTCATGCACACGGCCCACACACGTGGCCTGTGCGTGTCAATGCGACCACAGCGGGTCGCGCAGGAATCTAACGAGGGATGTCATGGAGTTTTTTCGCCGCGTTCTGGGGCCCCGCCGAGCCAACCCGGCTGCGCCCCCGCTAGCGCTGTATGACAGCGCGGCGGCGCCAGACTCTCGGCGTGCCGACACCTTGCTCGCCGCGCTGGACATCGATGCAGCCATCAACGCCCACGAGCGCTGGAAAAACCGCCTGATGGACTATCTGGAGGGTCGCACCACCGTCGGGCTGGACCCGGCGCTGGTGCGTCGCGCGGACCACAGTGCGCTGGGCCGCTGGCTGCATGGCGTGGGTGGTGAGTTGCTGGGTGACCAGCCGGCCTACCCGCTGCTGGTAGCGCGCTACCAGTATTTTCACGAGCAGGCCGCCACACTGGTGGAACTGGCCCAGCAAGGTGAATGGGACCGGGCCGTGCAGGTGCTCAACGGCGGTTACCGCTATGGCTCTAGTCAGGTGGTGCTGCTGCTCAAGGAGCTCAAGCGCGGTCTGGTGTGAAGCCTGGCGGCGGTGCGGCGTCCCGTTGCTCGACAAGCGCCGTGAACAGGCGGTGCTCACAAGTGGGGTCACTGCATTTCTCGCAGTTCCAGGCACGCAGCCGGGTAGCTCGTGGCGTATTTTCAGCGTCCCATGCGGCCCTTGCGCCCGTGGAATATGCCTTGGGTGCTACTTTTTGTATAGCAATGAGCGCATTGCGAATGCGCTGTTCGCCAACGCCGTACACCACGCGGTAGGGGGCCGCTGCCGCAGCCAGGGCCGCGCGCAACTGGGTGTCGAAGGCCTCTTGCGCATCCCGCTCCTCGGCGGGGCAGGGTTGGTCCAATCCCATCAATAGAGTCAATGCCACCGCATCGGACCTTGTGTGCTGTGCTGGCAGTGGGCTGGCTAGGTGAGGGTGGTGCAGGGTGATGTGCACCGAGCCCGGAGTGATCTGCTGCTGCAGCGCCTGGGCCAATGCCTCCGCCCCCGTGTGGGGGGCGCCCAGCAGGGCAATCAGGGGTGGCGGGGGAGATGGCTGCTGCACGGAGATGAAGGAAGCGCAGACCCCTCTGTCATATCTGCGTTGTGGGTATGGGCGGTGCGGGGAGTTGCAACGCGGTGGCGTGGCTCCGCGCGGCAGCTCAACGGGGTGTGAACTGCACGTACACCTCATTGGGCTTGACCATGCCCAACTCGCTGCGCGCCTTTTCTTCCACCATGTCCAGGCCTTCCTTGAGGTCGTGCACCTCTGAAGTCAGCCGCCCATTCACCTGGCGGGCCTGCTCGTTGGCCGCCTTCTGCACATCAATCTGCCGCTGCATCGCGTTGACGCGCGGCACGCTGCCACGCCCCAGCCAGAGCTGGGCGTGCAGCGCTGCCAGCAAGGCCAGCAGGATGACGGGGACGATGCGGGAGACCAATGGAGGGCTCGCTCAGGCGAGGGCTGTCAAGGGCTCAGCGGAGGTTATAGAACGCAGCGCGGCCGGGGTACTGTGCAATGTCGCCCAGGTCTTCTTCGATGCGCAGCAGCTGGTTGTACTTGGCGATGCGGTCCGAGCGCGACAGCGAGCCGGTCTTGATCTGGCCCGCATTGGTGCCCACGGCGATGTCAGCAATGGTGCTGTCTTCGGTTTCGCCCGAGCGGTGCGAGATCACGGCGGTGTAGCCCGCGCGCTTGGCCATCTCGATGGCGGCGAAGGTCTCGGTCAGCGTGCCGATCTGGTTGATCTTGATCAGGATCGAGTTGGCAATGCGCTTGTCGATGCCTTCCTTCAGGATCTTGGTGTTGGTCACGAACAGGTCGTCGCCCACCAGCTGGACCTTGTCGCCCAGGCGTTCGGTCAGGTGCTTCCAGCCGTCCCAGTCGCCTTCATGCATGCCGTCTTCGATGCTGATGATGGGGTACTTGTCCACCCAGGCCGCCAGCATGTCGGTCCATTGTTGGGCGGTGAGCTTGAGGCCGCCTTCGCCTTCCAGCACATACATGCCGTCCTTGTAGAACTCGCTCGCGGCGCAGTCCAGGCCCAGAGCGATCTGCTCGCCCGCCGTGTAACCAGCGGCTTCAATGGCTTGCAGGATGAGGCGGATGGCCGCTTCGTGGTTCTCTACGCTGGGGGCAAAGCCGCCTTCGTCGCCCACGGCGGTGCTGATGCCCTTGTCGTGCAAGATTTTCTTGAGCGCATGGAACACTTCGGCGCCCCAGCGCACGGCTTCACGGAACGTGGGAGCGCCCACGGGGATGATCATGAACTCCTGCAGGTCCAGGCTGTTGTTGGCGTGTGCGCCGCCGTTGATCACGTTCATCATGGGCACGGGCAACTGCACGCTGCCCATGCCGCCCAGGTAGCGGTACAGCGGCAGGCCGGATTCTTCTGCGGCGGCGCGGGCCACGGCCATGGACACGGCCAGCATCGCGTTGGCGCCCAGGCGGCTCTTGTTCTCGGTGCCATCGAGGTCGATCAGGGTCTTGTCCAGGAAGGCCTGCTCGGAGGCATCGAGGCCCAGCACGGCTTCGCTGATCTCGGTGTTGATGAATTCCACGGCCTTGAGCACGCCCTTGCCCAGGTAGCGGCCCTTGTCGCCATCGCGCATTTCAATGGCTTCGCGGCTGCCGGTGGACGCGCCCGAAGGCACAGCGGCCCGGCCCATCACGCCCGACTCGAGCAACACGTCGCATTCGACAGTGGGGTTGCCGCGGCTGTCCAGAATTTCGCGACCGACGATGTCAACGATGGCACTCATGGTTTTCCTTTTGCAGAAGTTTTAAATCAAATCAGGCTGTAGCGCTTGATGGACAAGCGCAACGAGCTATCAATTAGTGAGCAAATGTCGCGCGCGTTCAGCTCAGACACCTTCGACGCACACCATGCGCATGACGGCGGCGCCTTCACGGGCGGCCTTGGCTTTCTGGTATTCGGGCGTGTCGTAGAAGGCGCGGGCGGCTTCAAAGCTCGGGAACTTGAGGATCACGGTACGGCCGGGGTTCCAGTCGCCCTCCAGCACTTCGACCTTGCCGCCGCGCACGCACACCTCAGCGCCGTGGGCCTGCATGGCCAGGGTGCTCCACTTGCGGTACTCGTCGTACTGCGTCGGGTTGGTGACGGTGACGGATGCGATGACGTAACCACTGCTCATGTCTCAAGCTCCAAAGTTGTTTTCGAGGAATCCATTTTTCTTGGTGACATCGTCCAGCGCCACCAAGGTCTCCAGCAGCGCCTTCATGTGCTTGAGCGGCACGGCGTTGGGGCCGTCCGACCAGGCTTCGGCGGGCTTGGGGTGGGTTTCCATGAAGAGGCCCGCCACACCCACAGCCACACCGGCGCGGGCCAGCACGGGCACCATGTCGCGCGCTCCACCACTCACGGCGCCCAGGCCGCCAGGCTTTTGCACCGAGTGGGTCACGTCAAACACCACGGGGGCGCCCGAGTTGCGCATCTCGGCCAGGCTGGTCATGTCGGCCACGAGGTTGTTGTAGCCAAAGCTCACACCGCGCTCGCAGGCCAGGAAGCGGTCTTCTGACAGGCCCACTTCGGCTGCTGCCGAGCGGGCTTTGTCGATGACGTTCTTCATGTCCCAGGGCGCAAGGAACTGGCCCTTTTTGATGTTCACCGGCTTGCCGCTTTGCGCCACCGCGCGGATGAAATCCGTCTGGCGGCACAGGAAGGCAGGCGTTTGCAGCACATCGACCACGCTGGCCACCTCGGCCACGTGCGAGGTGTCGTGCACGTCGGTCAGGATGGGCAGTTGCAGCTGGCGGCGCACTTCATCGAGGATCTTGAGGCCAGCGTCGATGCCGACGCCGCGCTTGCTGGTGCCGGAGGAGCGGTTGGCTTTGTCGAACGAGCCCTTGTAGATCAAGGGAATGCCCAAGGCCGTGCAGGCTTCCTTGAGCTGACCCGCCACATCGAGCGACATCTCCAGGCCTTCGATGGAGCAGGTGCCTGCGATCAGGAAAAAGCGCTGGTCCAGGCCGACGTTGAATCCGCACAGCTGCATGGTGGGGCCCCCTTATGCTTTTTTCGCGGCTTGCTGGTGTTCCACGGCGGCCTTGATGAAGGCGTTGAACAGCGGGTGGCCGTTCCAGGGCGTGGACTTGAACTCGGGGTGGAACTGCACGCCGATGAACCAGGGGTGCACGTTTTGCGGCAGCTCCACGATTTCGGTGAGTTCCTCTCGCTGCGTCAGCGCCGAGATCACCAGGCCCGCCTTGCGCAGCTGGTCCAGGTAGTTCACGTTGGCTTCGTAGCGGTGGCGGTGGCGCTCGGTCACCACATCGCCGTAGATGCTGTGGGCCAGCGTGTCCTTGGCCACGTCCGAGCTTTGCGCACCCAGGCGCATGGTGCCACCCAGGTCGGAGTTTTCGTCGCGCTTCTTGATGGTGCCGTCGGCGTCCTTCCACTCGGTGATCAGGGCGATCACGGGGTGGGGGGTGGCGGGGTCGAACTCGGTGCTGTTAGCGTGGGCCAAGCCCGCCACATGGCGTGCGTATTCGATGGTAGCCACCTGCATCCCCAGGCAAATGCCCAGGTAGGGCACCTTGCGCTCGCGGGCAAACTGGGCGGTGGCGATCTTGCCTTCCACACCGCGCTGGCCGAAGCCGCCGGGCACCAGGATGGCGTCGTATTGCGCCAGTTTGGCCACAGCGTCAGCGCTGTCGATGGTTTCGGAATCGACGTGGTCGATTTTCACGCGCACATGGTTGCGCATGCCGGCGTGGCGCAAGGCTTCGTTGACCGACTTGTAGCTGTCCGACAGGTCCACGTACTTGCCCACCATGGCGATGGTGACCTCGCCTTGCGGGTGTTCGGTCTCATGCACCAGGTCGTCCCAGCGCTTGAGGCTGGTGGGCGGGGTGTTCAGGCGCAGCTTGTCGCAGATGAGGCCGTCGAGGCCCTGTTCGTGCAACATCCGGGGCACCTTGTAGATGGTGTCCACATCCCACATGCTGATCACGCCCCATTCGGGCACGTTGGTGAACAGCGAGATCTTGGCGCGCTCTTCCTCAGGAATACGGCGGTCGGCGCGGCACAGCAGCGCGTCGGCCTGGATGCCGATCTCGCGCAGCTTCTGCACGGTGTGCTGGGTGGGCTTGGTCTTGAGCTCGCCGGCCGCCGCGATCCAGGGCAGGTAGGTCAGGTGCACGAAGGCCGCGTTGTTGGGCCCCATGCGCAGGCTCATCTGACGCACGGCTTCCAGGAATGGCAGCGATTCGATGTCGCCCACGGTGCCGCCGATTTCGACGATGGCCACATCCACGGCATCGGGCGTGCCAATGCCGGCGCCGCGCTTGATGAATTCCTGGATCTCGTTGGTGACGTGGGGGATGACCTGCACGGTCTTGCCCAGGTAGTCGCCGCGACGTTCCTTCTCCAGCACGGACTGGTAAATCTTGCCCGTGGTGAAGTTGTTGGTTTTCTTCATGCGCGTTTCGATGAAACGCTCGTAGTGGCCCAGATCCAGATCGGTTTCTGCGCCGTCATCGGTCACGAACACCTCGCCGTGCTGGAACGGCGACATGGTGCCCGGGTCTACGTTGATGTAGGGGTCAAGCTTGATGAGGGTGACTTTGAGTCCCCGCGATTCGAGGATCGCGGCAAGGGAGGCTGAGGCGATTCCCTTACCGAGGGAAGACACCACACCGCCGGTGACGAAGACAAATTTGGTCATGTCTTTTTTGGTGGTGGGAAATTGGGATTATAGATGGCGCCCCGGCGACACCCCTGAGGGCAGGGTCACCCCCGTCTGCTAAATTCGCCCCATGAATGAGCTTGCTGGCAAACACATTGTTCTGGGTCTGAGTGGGGGCGTGGCTTGCTACAAGGCAGCCGATCTGTGCCGCCAGCTCATCAAGGAGGGCGCCACCGTGCAGGTGGTGATGACCGAGGCGGCAGAGCATTTCATCACCCCGGTCACCATGCAGGCGCTGTCTGGCCGCACGGTGTATGGCTCGCAATGGGATGCGCGCGAGCCCAACAACATGCCCCACATCAACCTCAGCCGCGAGGCGGATGCGATCCTCATTGCGCCCTGTAGTGCAGACTTCATCGCGCGCCTGGTGCAGGGCAGGGCGGACGAGTTGCTCAGCCTGATGTGCCTGGCACGCCCCGCGCAGCGCGTGCCGTTGTTGTTGGCCCCCGCCATGAACCGTGAAATGTGGGCCCACCCCGCCACGCAGCGCAATCTGGCCCAGGTGGCGCAGGATGGCGCGGTGGTGCTGGGTGTGGGCAATGGTGACCAGGCTTGTGGTGAGACGGGCGACGGCCGCATGCTGGAGCCGCTGGAGCTGCTCGATGAGCTGATCGCGTTTTTCACGCCCAAGACCCTCGCTGGCCGGTCGGTGCTCGTCACGGCAGGGCCCACTTTTGAGGCCATCGACCCGGTGCGTGGCATCACCAATCTGTCGAGTGGAAAGATGGGCTTTGCTGTGGCCCGTGCGGCCCGCGAGGCGGGGGCTGATGTCACCCTGGTCGCCGGGCCGGTGCATGTGCCCACGCCACGCGGTGTTCGGCGCGTCAATGTGCAGTCTGCGCAGGAGATGTTGGCTGCTGTAGAGCGGCATGTGCAGGCTGCCTCGGTGTTCATTGCCACGGCCGCCGTGGCTGATTGGCGCCCGGCCCACCAGTCCGACCAGAAGATCAAAAAAGACGGCTCGGGCCAGTCACCGTCGCTGGAATTTATCGAGAACCCCGACATTCTGGCCACCGTGGCCCGGTCGTCGCATGCGCTGGAAGGCGACCTCTTTTGTGTGGGTTTTGCGGCCGAAAGCCATGACCTGCTCGCTCATGCCACGGCAAAAAGAGCGCGCAAGGGCGTACCGCTGCTGGTGGGCAATATTGGCCCGGCCACTTTTGGACAGGATGACAACGCCTTGCTGCTGGTGGATGCGCAGGGCCACCGCGAGCTGCCCCGCGCGTCCAAACGCGTGCTGGCGCAGCAGCTCATTGCCGAGATTGCCGCGCGTTTGCCGCCCTTGCGTTTTTGACCGCCACTATGGTGGGGAGGTGCGATGACAACTGGAGCCACCAAGCCCGATTGGGACACGCCACCCGATGGCGACTTTGCAGCCTATGTGGAACGCCTGACAGCCCAGGCGCCGTTGCAGAAAGCCCGAGCGGCGCAGGCAAATGCAGCCGCCACCGCCGGGGCCGTGCAGTCATCCAAGGCCCGTGCACAACCTGCTTCAGCGCCCCAGGCCCTGCCGCCCGATTTGTTGCAGGTGATGCAGCCGCTGGCGGGCGTGTTGCGCACGGTGCGAGCTGTGTTGCTGGTGATGATGGTGTTGCATGGCATCGCGCTGCTCTTGCTCCGCCAGGGCTCGCTGCCGGGCCTGATGGTCATGGGGGCTGTGTGGTGGGGGCTGGGCTGGCTGATGCAGTCGGCTGCGCAGGTTGTTGGGGGTGCTCAGGCCTCGGGCGTGCGCGCAGGGGTGGAATCGTTGCAGGAGCGCCTGCGACATGTGGCGCAGCAGCGCAGTGGTAGTGGAACAGGAAAGAAAACACCGTGAAGATTGACGTCAAGATTCTCGATCCGCGCATGGCGGACCAATTGCCCACCTACGCTACGCCCGGCAGCGCGGGGCTGGACCTGCGTGCCTGTCTGGATGCGCCGCTGACCCTGCAGCCCAACGCGTGGCAGTTGGTGCCCACGGGGATTGCGATCTACCTTCAAGACCCCGGCTACGCCGCGCTGATCCTGCCGCGCTCTGGTTTGGGCCACAAACATGGCATCGTGCTGGGCAACCTGGTGGGTTTGATCGACAGCGACTACCAGGGCCAGCTCATGGTGAGTGCCTGGAACCGCAGTAACGTGGCCTTTACTGTGGAGCCTATGGAGCGGCTGGCCCAGCTGGTGATTGTTCCGGTGGTGCAGGCACAGTTCAACGTCGTCACCGAGTTTGCGGCCACGCAGCGGGGTGAGGGCGGATACGGATCCACCGGCAAAGCCTGACGCGCATCTTTGGCCGTTTTTTGGGGCTGCAGGCGATTGGCGGCCGGGTTGTAAGACCACGCTTACGTTTAGATGGGTCTGTTACCGACGCGGCGATGGCTCCTGTGTCTACGCTACGGCACCCTCAGGCGTTGTTCCAATCTGTATATGGGTTCTTAGTTTCTATCCGCCAGAGCCCGCCCCACAACTTCAGGAGATCGAACATGCGATTCACCCGTCCTCTCGCCCTCGTGGGCACCGTCGTTCTGGCAGCTTCGCTGGCCGCCTGCGGCCACAGTCGCCCGGCACCTGCGCCGCAATATTCCGGCGGTTATTCCAGTGGTTACCAGACGGCTCCTGCCTATCCGCAAAACCAGGCAGCCACCGAATATGGCCGCGTATCCAACATTGAGGTCCTACAAGGTCGCAGCCAAGGCCAGACCACCGGCACAGGTGCCGTTCTGGGTGCGGTGGTTGGCGGCGTTCTGGGCAACCAGGTCGGCAAGGGCTCTGGTCGTGCCGCAGCGACTGCTGTAGGGGTGTTGGGCGGTGCGGTGGCGGGCAACGCCATCGAGGGGCGCAACAACCAGGAATACGTGCAGGGATACCGGCTGTCCGTGCAACTGGACCAGGGCGGTTACCGTGTGTATGACGTGAGTAGCCTGGGCGATCTGCGCATTGGAGACCGCGTGCGTCTGTACAACGGCCAGATCTCGCGCATGTGATCTGACAGGCTGAATAAAACACAACAGGCGCCCTGAATCGCTTCAGGGCGCCTGTCGTGCTTTGGGAGGGGGCTCAGTGCAGGAGCGAGCTGCCCGGCGCCTGGGGCTGGACGCGGAAGAAGCCCGTTCCAGCCGTGCCGCGCCCGATTTCCTCTTCAGTGGCCTCGCGCACGGCCTGCACTGTCAATTGCAGGCGCAATGCAATGCCTGCCAGTGGGTGGTTGCCGTCGAGCACGATATGGTCGGGGTAGATCTCGGCCACGGTGTACAGGGCCGTGCGGGGGGCATCGGGGTTGCAGCCCTCGGGCAGCGCCATGCCGTCAAAGGTCATGCCTTCTTCGACCTCGGCGGGGAAGAGGGCGCGAGGCTCCAGAAACAGCAATTGGTCGTTGAAGTCGCCGAAAGCGTCCTCGGGCTCGAGGTGCAGTGCCAGCGTGGCGCCAGGGCCATGGCCTTGCAGGGCTTCTTCGATGCGGGGCAGAAGATCGTCACCGCCCACCAGAAACTCCACGGGCTCGTCGAGTACGTCGAGTTCTTCGCCCAGGGTGTCTTTCAGGGTCCAGGTCAGTGCGACCACACATTGTTGGGTAATTTCCATAGGAGAATTGTCGCAGTTTGACCAACGGCCCCGCCAAGGGGTAACACTTTCCTCATGAACATCCAGCAACCCCTGGCCTTGCTCGGCGGCCTCACTCCCGCGCAATTCATGCGTCGCCACTGGCAGAAGAAGCCCCTGCTGGTGCGCCAGGCTATCCCTCAGTTTGCGCCGCCAGTGTTGCGGGCCGAGCTGTTTGCGCTGGCGGGGCAGGAGGGCGTGGAGTCCCGTTTGGTACAACAGCTCAAGGGCGCCTGGAAACTGCGCCACGGGCCATTCAACCGCCGTGCGCTGCCCGCATTGCAGCAGCCGGACTGGACGCTGCTTGTGCAAGGCGTGGACTTGCACAACGACGCGGTACACGCCCTGATGCAGCAGTTTCGTTTTGTGCCCGAAGCCAGGCTGGACGATCTCATGATCAGCTATGCCAGCGACGGCGGTGGCGTGGGGCCCCATTTCGACAGCTATGACGTCTTTTTGCTGCAGGCACACGGTAAGCGCCGCTGGCGCATAGGGCGCCAGAAAGACCTGTCGCTGCGCGACGGTATCCCCTTGAAGGTGTTGGCCCAGTTCGAGCCCGAAGAAGAGTTTGTGCTGGAGCCGGGCGACATGCTGTACCTGCCCCCGCGTTATGCCCACGACGGCATTGCCGAGGGTGAGTGCATGACCTACTCCATCGGTTTTCGCGCTCCGGCCCGCGCCGAGCTGGCGCAAGAGCTGCTGGTGCGCCTGGCGGAAGATGCCGGGGACGACGACCACCCTCTGCTGTATCGTGATGTGGGTCAGGATGCGGTGGCGCAGCCGGGGGGCATTCCTGCAGGGCTGCAGGACTTTGCTCGCGAGGCCCTGTCCCGCGCGTTGGCCCAGCCCCTTGTGCTGGAGCGTGCGCTGGGTGAGTACCTGACCGAGCCCAAACCCAGCGTGTGGTTTGAGCCCGGCGACGCGGGTGTGATGCTGGAGGGCGTGCGCCTGGATCGCAAGAGCCGCATGATGTACGACGCACAGCACGTCTTCATCAACGGTGAAAGCTATCGCGCAGCGGGGCGTGACGCCACCCTGATGCGACGCTTGGCGGATGAGCGCCAACTGTCGGCGCGGGAACTGGTCCGCGCCAGCGACGATGCGCTGGAGCTGCTCTCGTCGTGGTGTGATGCCGGTTGGGCGCATGTCTGGACTGGCCGAGACTGATGAGGAGCTGGTGATGAACGACACGGCTGCCACCCCCGCCGAGCCTTTACGTGATCTGCCCAGTGGGCGATTCAGCGGGCGCGAGGCGTTTCAGCAACTGGTGCGCGACGCCATTGCAACGGCGGCACGGGATGGGTGGCAGGAGATTTTCGTCAGCGATGCCAATTTTCATGACTGGCCTTTGGGCGAGCGCGCCGTGGTCGAGGCCCTGCAGGACTGGGCCCGTAGTGGCAGGCGCTTTACCATGTTGGCCTGCAGCTATGACGACGTGATCCGTCGCCATGCGCGCTTTGTGCGCTGGCGTGGCACCTGGGACCACATCATCACCTGCCGCCGCAGCCCGGCTGCCGATCCGCTCGACCTGCCGAGCGCCTTGTGGTCCCCGCACTGGGTGCTGCACCGGCTCGACCCGGAGCGCTGTACGGGGGTAACGGGCTGCGAGGCGGACCGCCGGGTGCTGTTGCGCGAGACGCTCAATGAATGGGTGCGCAGCAAGAGCGCACCTGGGTTTCCTTCGACCACGCTGGGCTTGTAGCTATGGGAGGGCGCCCATTGGGGAGATGCCATACAGCAGGTGCCCCCGACGAGATACTGAGCAAAGTCAAGCTGATGTAAAGCTTTCGTCAGTGTTAGTCAGTATTGACTAAATACCAATATAATCTACGGCTATGCCCGAAAAGGGGCATACAAGTGCATTTTGCCAATGCGTGCATGGGCTCAGAAAGCCTGACGCCGTGGCTTTTCAAGATTCTGTCTGTCCAAATAGGAAAATCGAAATGAAGAACTCCCTCGTTCTGGCCGCCCTGATCGCTGCTGCTGCACTCGCCGCTTGTGGCAAGAAGGAAGAACCCGCTCCAGCACCCGCACCCGTGGAAGCCCCTGCCGCTGCACCTGCTCCCGCCGCCGAGCCAGCAGCTCCTGCCGCTTCCGACGCAGCAGCTCCTGCTGCCGCTGCACCTGCTGCTGACGCTGCTGCTCCAGCCGCTGACGCTGCCAAGGCTGCTGCTGACGCTGCTGCCACCGCCGCTACCGGCGCTTCCGCAGCCAAGTAAATCGCTGCAGGCTCTGGACTGACCTCAAGGTCGGTCTGTGCCACGGCCCCGTACCGCAAGGTTCGGGGCTTTTTTTATGCCTTCCGCCGGACTGAGGCATTCATTGATGCACAGTCCTGGCCATCAATCGTTCACACTGAACCATTCCGTCCCCTCGGTGGGGCTGGCGACCTGGATGTCTTCATCTGCCCAACCCAGTGCGGCGGCGAGCGATTGGCGGGCGAGGGCGGGGAGGTTGTTCTGCGCACTCAGGTGCGCTGCCACCACACGCTGCAAGCCGCCATGCTGCACCGCGCGCAGGATCTCCGCTGTCGCCGTGTTGGCCAGGTGGCCGTACATCCCGCCCACGCGGCGTTTTAAAAATGGCGGGTAGCGGGACGCGGCCAGCATCTCCGGGTCGTGATTGGCCTCGATCATCAGAGCATGGCATCCCTGCAGTTGCTGCAATACATGGGTACTGGCGTGGCCCAGGTCGGTCAGCACACCCAGGTGTGCAGCCCCGTCGGAGCAGCGCAGCTGCAGGGGCTCACGGGCATCGTGGGGTACCGTGAAGGGTCGGGCTTCGAAGGCACCCATGTCAATGACTTCCATGTCGCGCGCCACATGCAGCAAGCCGTCAAAGTCTGGCGCCCCCAGGGCTGCATGGGTGCCCTCGCTCATCCACACGGGAATGCGAAACCGCAGCGCCAGGGACTGCGCACACCCGATGTGGTCCGAGTGTTCGTGGGTGATGAAAATAGCGTCCAGGTCTTCAGACTGCAGCTGCGCCAGCGCCAGTCGCGCCTGCAATTGCCGGATGCCCAACCCGCAATCGATCAGCAGGCGGCGAACCTGGGTGCCGCTGCGGCCCTCGACGACCGTGGCGTTGCCGGTGCTGCCGCTGCCAAGGTTTTTGAATCGCAGCATGGCGGGGCGGGGGCAGGCCTGTGACCAGAAACACTGGCACCCTCACCCGCCAAAGGTGGATAGGGCGCCAGCGGGTGGCAGTGACCGGTGGCCAGCCTTTACTTCAGGTCGTCGGCAATCACGCGCACGATGCGCTCGGCATTGGCTGAGGACTCGGGCGCGCCGGCCTGGTTGAGCACCGATACCGTGGTCGATTCGCCCTGGCTGCGCACCACAATGCGGTACTTGAGTGGGGGCGTTGCACCGGCAGAGCTGAACAGCTTGCTGAAGAAGCCGGGCTCCTTCTTTTCGGTGTCTGGGGCCACGTAGCGCACGAAGTAGGTGCCTTCGTTGCGGTTGCGGTCTTCCACCGTGAAGCCGGTGCGGTCCAGGGCCAGGCCAACGCGGCGCCATGACCGGTCAAAGCCCTCGTCCAGCTGCACCACGGGCACGTTGTTGACCGTGGCCATGCGTGCCGCCTGGGCGCGCGCAGCGGGCGCTGCCGCGACGGCCTTGGACTGCTCCTGGCTCACGCCCAGCTTGACCATGAGGCGGCGCAGGAATTCGGTTTCGAGTTCGGCGTCGGAGGGGCGCGGCTGCCAGACCGTGCTGTCCTTGGAGACATTGCCATAGACCTCGATCATCCCGCGGTGGGTGATGTAGATCTCGGTGCTGCCATTGGCGGTGCGCTCCAGCCGGGTGCGGAATTTGTCACGCTCACCGGTCGAATACAGGGACTCCAGCAGCTTGCCGATGGTGGACCGGATGAAGTCCTGGGGCAGTTTGGCGCGGTTTTCGGCCCAATCGGTTTCCATGATGCCCACATTGGCCTCGGACTGGGCCAGCGTGAAGCCGCTTTCCTGCCAGAAGTCGCGCACGGGCTCCCACAGCTTGTCGGCGGGGCGGTTGACCACCAGCCAGCGCTGGCTGCCGTCTCGCTCGATCCGCACGTCGCCCAGCGACAGGGCTGCCGCATTGGCGGTGCCCGAAGGCTGAGC
Source organism: Acidovorax benzenivorans (assembly GCF_028680575.1). Lineage (GTDB taxonomy): Bacteria > Pseudomonadota > Gammaproteobacteria > Burkholderiales > Burkholderiaceae_C > Acidovorax > Acidovorax benzenivorans. Next base: position 357,074 of record NZ_JAPCKI010000003.1, read on the forward strand.
CGCCTGGCCTGCCTGCATGGCGGCCGCAGACACAGGGCCGCCTGGCATGGCGTAGCGCGAGTCGCGCGACAGCTGGGTGAGGTCTGGGGGGACTTCCAGCGACGAGCCCTTGGCGGCGCTCTTGTAATCGATCTTGTCTCCCTCCAGGGCGGCACAGGCGGACAGAGCCATGGCGAGGGCCAGCAGGCTGAGGCGGGTGGTAGCAGCTTTCACGCGGAAATCCTTGGGAAGTGTCTCGGGGAGCAGGCGCAGAGCCCGGATTAGATCAGGCCGCTGGTGCGCAGCGCCGACTCGACCACAGCCTCGTTGCTGCTGGCCAGGGGCGTCATGGGCAGGCGCATGGTGCCACCACACAGGCCCATGCGGGACATGGCCCACTTGACCGGGATGGGGTTGGCTTCGACAAACAGGTGCTTGTGCACGGGCATCAGCTGGAACTGGATCTGCATTGCGCGTTGCACATTGCCCGCCAGCGCAGCCACGCACAGTTCGTGCATCAGGCGCGGGGCCACGTTGGCCGTCACGCTGATGTTGCCGTGGCCGCCGCACAGCATCAGGGCCACGGCAGTCGGGTCGTCGCCCGAGTACACGCCAAAACCCTTGGGCACATCGCGAATGAGCCACTGGGCGCGCTCGATGTTGCCGGTGGCTTCCTTGATGCCGATCACGCCGGGCACCTGGGCCAGGCGCAGCACGGTGTCGTGTTGCATATCGGCTACCGAGCGGCCGGGTACGTTGTACAGCACGATGGGCAGGTCGCCCGTGGCCTCGGCAATCGCCTTGAAGTGCTGGTACTGGCCCTCTTGGGTGGGCTTGTTGTAGTAGGGCACGACCTGCAGTTGGCTGTCGGCCCCCACGCCGCGCGCGAACTTGGCCAGTTCAATGGCTTCGGCGGTGGAGTTGGCGCCGCAGCCGGCCATGATGGGCACGCGCTTGGCAGATTGCTCCACAGCCACTCGGATGATTTCGCAGTGTTCTTCTACATTCACCGTGGGCGATTCGCCCGTGGTGCCCACCACGCCGATGCAATCGGTGCCTTCGGCAATGTGCCAGTCAATCAGTTTGCGCAAAGTGGGGTAGTCCACGCTACCGTCCTCGTGCATGGGGGTGACGAGGGCGACGATGCTGCCGGTAAGAGGCACGGAAGAAGAAGTCATGTCCGCAGTGGTAAACGGTAAAAGGGCATTCTAACTAGCCCCGGTGGGCAAAAGATGTCGTGAGGGTACGCCCGCCTGCGGGAGTTCCCGCACGGCCGTGATGCGTTGCACGAAACGCGCGGGTTCGTCGATGAAGCCGTGCTCGTAGGCCACCACGCGCAGGTCCTGGCATGCCTGCAGCAGTTCGCCGGGCGCCAGCAGGAACTCCGCCCGCGCCGGGCGCCCCACGGTTTCGTTGCCTTGGGCAAAGGTTTCATAGACCAGCACCCCGCCCGGCGCCACGCTGGCGACGATGGTGGGCAGCAGTGGGCGCCACAGGTAGTTGGTGACGACCACGCCACCAAAGCGGCGACCTGCAAAAGGCCAGGGGCCGTTTTCGATGTCGGCCAGCACCATGTCGCCCAGCCCCGCGCAGGCGGCGATGGCCTCGGCTGACCGGTCTACCCCCACCACGGTGTGCCCCAACTCGCGCAGGTAACGCAGGTGGCGGCCCGCACCACAGGCCACGTCCAGCACGGCGCTCTGGGGGGCGATCAGGTGGCTCCAGCGCCGCACCCATTCCGAAGGGGCTTCCGTACCGTGCATAAGACTATAAAAATGATAGCTGTCGGCGCATGATTCACTTGCGCTAGGGGCCAAAAATGCTTCAAACCCTGTGGAGGGGTCAGAAACACGCCCACATCTGGTCGGCCAGCAGCACCATGAACTCGGGCACGGTGTACAGGCCAAACACCACCAGGCACAGCAGGACTGCCACGGCACCCCCCAGCCAGCGCAGGGCGCGCGGCACGGGTTTGTGGGGTGGGGTGGGGTGGTTCATGTTGGGCTCAGGCGGGTTAGTCGGACTATGCCGGTTGTGGGGTGTTGCGCGTGATCGGGCTTTCCTTGACCGGCAGGTTCACCAGCGCGGCAAACACGCCTAGGCCGATTGCGATGTACCAGACGATATCGTAGCTGCCGGTGGCGTCATACAGATAACCGCCCAGCCACACGCCCAGGAAGCTGCCGATCTGGTGGCTGAAGAACACAAAACCACCCAGCATCGACAGATGCTGCACGCCAAAGATCTGCGCGATGGTGGCGTTGGTGGGTGGGATGGTGGACAGCCACAACGTGCCCATTACCGCCGAGAACACGTACACCGACAGCGGCGACAGCGGCACCAGCAGGAAGATGCTGATCGCCACCGCGCGGGCAAAGTAGATGAAGGCGAGGATGTGGCGCTTGGGCATGCGCTGGCCCAGCGTGCCGGCGATGTAGGTGCCGAACACATTGAACAGCCCGATCAGCGCCAGTGCATAGCTGGCCACCTGCGGCGACAGGCCATGGTCCTTGAGGTAGCTGGGCATGTGCACGCCAATGAACACCACCTGGAAGCCACACACAAAGTAGCCCGCCATCAACAGGTTGAAGCTGGGGTAGCGGAAGGCTTCGCCCAGCGCCTGCTGGATGGTCTGCTCGCGCTTTGCCGGTGCCGTGCCCTTGAAGCCCGGCTCGCGCAGGCCAAAGGCCAGCGGCACGATCAGCAGCACGGCCATCGACAGCACCAGCAGTGCCTGCTGCCAGCCCAGTCCGGCAATCAGCCAGCCTTCGACCGGCACCATCAGAAACTGCCCGAACGAACCCGCCGCCGCTGCCACGCCCATGGCCCAGGAGCGTTTCTCGGGTGCAATCTGTCGCCCCAGCACGCCATAGATCACAGCATAGGTAGTGCCAGCCTGCGCGGCGCCAATCAGCACGCCGGCCGTCAGTGCAAACAGGGTGGGAGTGGGCGACAGCGCCATGCCTGCAAGGCCCAGGCCGTACAGAGCCGCCCCGCCGATCAGCACACGGAAGGCTCCGAACCGGTCGGCCACCATGCCCGCAAAAATACCGATCACGCCCCAGGACAGGTTTTGGATGGCGATGGCCAGGGCGAACGACTGGCGCGTCCAGCCCATTTCCTGGGTGATGGGCAAAAGCCACAGCCCGAACCCGTGGCGGATGCCCATGGACAGCGTCACGATGGCCGCACCGCACGCCAGCACCTGGAACATGGATAGTTTGGGAGGATTCATATGCATGCGCAGGAATGTAGCCAGATTGCGTGAACCGCGCTGATACACCCGCGACCAATACAGTTGGCGGTGGGGGCGGCGAAAACGCAGAGGCTGGCGCAATGGTTGGAGAGGCTGGGTATTTATCCAGCTATTGCTGCGGTGCCGCACTACAATCCGCCCCATGGCAGCCAAACCCTCTTCTGTTTCCGCGAGCGAATACTCCGAAGGCTCAATCCGCGTGCTCAAGGGCCTGGAGCCCGTCAAGCAGCGCCCGGGCATGTACACCCGCACCGACAACCCCCTGCACATCATCCAGGAGGTGCTGGACAACGCCGCCGACGAGGCCCTGGCGGGCTATGGCAAGAAGATCCGTGTCACGCTGCACGCTGACGGCTCGGTCAGCGTCGAGGACGACGGCCGGGGCATCCCGTTCGGCCTGCACCCTGAAGAAAACGCACCGGTGATCGAACTGGTCTTCACCCGCCTGCATGCAGGCGGCAAGTTCGACAAGGGCAAGGGCGGGGCCTACAGCTTCTCGGGCGGCCTGCATGGCGTGGGTGTGTCGGTTACCAACGCCCTGGCCACCCGGCTGGAGGCCACCAGCTACCGCGAAGGCAAGGCGGCGCGGCTGGTGTTCGCGGGCGGTGACGTGGTCGAGCCCCTGGTGGCCCGCCCGCTGGAGGCCGGTGAGCGCAAGCAGGGCACCTCGGTGCGCGTGTGGCCCGACGCCAAGTATTTCGAGTCGAGTGCGTTGCCCATGGGTGAGCTGACCCACCTGCTGCGCAGCAAGGCCGTGCTCATGCCGGGCGTGACGGTGCAGCTCGTGAACGAGAAAACCCGCGACACGCAGACCTGGCAGTTCAAGGGCGGCCTGCGCGACTACCTGATGCAGACGCTGACTGGCGACCCGGTCATCCCGCTGTTTGAGGGCGAAGGTTTTGCCGACAGTGGCAACGAGAGCTTTGCCGAAGGCGAAGGGGCGGCCTGGGCCGTGGCCTTTACCGAAGACGGCCAGCCCATGCGCGAGAGCTATGTCAATCTGATCCCCACCAGCGCCGGAGGCACGCACGAAAGCGGCCTGCGCGACGGCCTGTTCAACGCGGTCAAGAGCTTCATCGAGCTGCACAGCCTGCTGCCCAAAGGCGTGAAGCTGCTGCCCGAGGACGTGTTTGCGCGCGCCAGTTATGTCCTCTCAGCCAAGGTGCTCGACCCGCAGTTTCAGGGCCAGATCAAGGAGCGCTTGAACTCGCGTGATGCGGTGCGCCTGGTCAGCGGCTTTGTGCGTCCGTCGCTTGAACTCTGGCTCAACCAGCACGTCGAGTACGGCAAAAAGCTCGCCGAGCTGGCCATCAAGGCCGCGCAAACCCGCCAGAAGGCCGGGCAGAAGGTCGAAAAGCGTAAGGGCTCGGGCGTGGCCGTGTTGCCCGGCAAGCTCACCGATTGCGAGAGCAAGGACATTGCCCACAACGAAGTCTTCCTGGTCGAGGGCGACTCGGCCGGCGGCAGTGCCAAGATGGGCCGCGACAAGGAAAGCCAGGCCATCCTGCCGCTGCGTGGCAAGGTGCTCAACACCTGGGAGGTGGAGCGCGACCGGCTGTTTGCCAACAACGAAATCCACGACATTTCGGTGGCCATTGGCGTGGACCCGCACGGCCCCAACGACACGCCAGACTTGAGCGGCCTGCGCTACGGCAAGGTCTGCATCCTGTCAGATGCCGATGTGGACGGCTCGCACATCCAGGTGCTGCTGCTCACGCTGTTCTTCCGCCACTTTCCCAAGCTCATCGAAACCGGCCATATCTACGTGGCGCGCCCGCCGCTGTTCCGCGTGGACGTGCCTGCGCGCGGCAAGAAGCCCGCCGCCAAGATGTATGCGCTGGACGACGGCGAGCTCACGGCCATCCTCGACAAATGCGCCAAGGATGGTGTGCCGAAAGAGAAGTGCCAGATCAGCCGCTTCAAGGGGCTGGGCGAGATGAACGCCGAGCAGCTGTGGGAGACCACGCTCAACCCCGACACCCGCCGCCTGCTGCCCGTGCAGCTGGGGGATGTGGACTTTGCCGCCACCGAAGGGCTCATCACCAAGCTCATGGGCAAGGGCGAGGCCGCCGCGCGCCGCGAGCTGATGGAACTGCATGGCGATGCGGTCGAAATCGATATCTGACGTGCTGAGCCCTAGGCACCCGCGCTGCTTGCCATGACCTCATTTCGCAAAATCGGCCGCTTGCGCTGGTATTTATTGAGTTGTTTGCTATGCATTTTGCAGCAAACCGCCCATGCGGACCTGTGGGCACATGTGGACGAGCGCGGCGTGACGCACTTTGCGGCCGAGCAGGTCGATGCGCGCTACCAGCTGTTTTTTCGCGGCAACGACTTCGACTCGACCCGCGATGCGCCTGCCGGTGCGTTGCCCATGCCCTACGCGCTGCCAGCAGCGGGCGCACGCCTGCTGGCCTTTTTTGACATTGCGCCCGACTACAAACGCGTGAAACACCACCTGCGCTCGGCGTCCGCGCGGCACGGGGTGGACTACGAACTGCTGCAGGCCGTGATCGCGACCGAGTCCGGCTTTGACGCCACCGCCGTGTCGCCCAAAGGCGCCGTGGGCCTGATGCAGGTGATGCCCACCACGGCCAACCGCTTTGGTGTGAGCAGCGACGCCAAGCGCACGGTAGAGCAAAAGCTGGCCGACCCGGCCGTGAACGTGCCCATCGGTACCCGCTACCTGCGCCACCTGCTGGACCTGTTTCCTGGTCGCATGGATCTGGCTGTGGCCGCCTACAACGCTGGCGAAGGCGCGGTGCAAAAGGCGGGCAACCAGATACCGGCCTTCAAGGAAACGCAGAACTATGTGCGCACCGTGCTGGGCCTGTACGCCCAGCTCAAGCCCCCGGCGCCGGTGCTGGCGCAGCGTGCGCTGCCCGGCCGTGTGCGCATGGAGCTGTCGGGCGGCGCGCAGAACCGGGGCAGCCTGCCGCCCACCCGCGTGGCGCAGACACCCCCCGCCCCCCAGAACGTGAATCCAGAAACTGTATCCAACGAATGAGCGACCAACCCACTCTCGATTTCACCACCGCAGGCGATGACGGGGGCGACTCCCTGGGCCTGGCGGGCTATGCCCAGCGCGCCTACCTCGAATACGCGCTGTCGGTCGTCAAGGGCCGTGCGCTGCCCGATGTGTGCGATGGCCTCAAGCCCGTGCAGCGGCGCATTCTGTATTCCATGGACCGCATGGGCCTGGGCTACAGCGGCCCCACGCGCAGCGCGGCGGCCAAGCCCGTCAAAAGCGCCCGCGTGGTGGGCGATGTGTTGGGCCGCTTCCACCCCCACGGCGACCAGTCGGCCTACGACGCACTGGTGCGCATGGCGCAAGACTTTGCCCAGCGCTACCCGCTGATCGACGGCCAGGGCAACTTCGGCAGCCGTGACGGCGACGGCGCAGCGGCCATGCGCTACACCGAGGCCCGTCTGTCGCGCATTACCAGCCTGCTGCTCGACGAGATCGACGAGGGCACCGTGGATTTCATGCCCAACTACGACGGCAGCACCGAGGAGCCACGGCAGCTGCCCGCGCGCCTGCCGTTTGCATTGCTCAACGGCGCCAGCGGCATCGCCGTGGGCCTGGCCACCGAGATCCCCAGCCACAACCTGCGCGAGATCGCGGATGCCTGCGTTGCGCTCATCAAGACGCCGTCGTTGAGCCAGGAAGAGCTGCTGGCCTTGGTGCCCGGCCCGGACTACCCCGGTGGCGGCCAGATCATCAGCAGCGCGGGCGACATTGCCGATGCCTACCGCACGGGGCGGGGCAGCCTCAAGGTGCGCGCGCGCTGGAAGATCGAAGACATGGCGCGTGGCCAGTGGCAACTGGTGGTCAACGAGCTGCCACCCGGCGTGAGCACGCAAAAGGTGCTCGAAGAGATCGAGGAAATCACCAACCCCAAGGTCAAGGCCGGCAAGAAGGCCCTGAGCCAAGACCAGACCCAGCTCAAGGCCAGCATGCTGGCCGTGCTGGACGTGGTGCGTGACGAGTCGAGCAAAGACGCTCCCGTGCGCCTGGTGTTCGAGCCCAAGACCGGCAAGACCCCACAGCAGGAGCTGATCACCGCGCTGCTGGCCCATACCAGCCTGGAGACTTCGGCCCCCATCAACCTGACCATGGTGGGGCTGGATGGCAGGCCCGTGCAGAAGTCGCTGCGCGTGATGCTCGAAGAGTGGATCGCCTTCCGCCAGACCACCATCACCCGCCGCAGCCAGCACCGGCTTACCAAGGTGCTGGACCGCATTCACATCCTCGAAGGGCGGCAAACCGTGCTGCTCAACATCGATGAGGTGATCGCCATCATCCGTGCGGCCGAGGAGCCCAAGGCGGCGCTGATTGCACGCTTCAACCTCAGCGACCGGCAGGCCGAGGACATCCTTGAAATCCGCCTGCGCCAGCTCGCGCGGCTTGAAGCGATCAAGATCGAGCAGGAGCTCAAGGAACTGCGCGAAAGCCAGGGCAAGCTCGAAGACATCTTGAACAACCCCGGCTCGCTGCGCCGCACCATGGTCAAAGAGATCGAGGCCGATGCCAAGACCTTTGCCGACGCGCGCCGTACGCTGATCCAGGCCGAGAAAAAGGCCGTGGCCGAAGTCAAGGTGGTGGACGAGCCTGTTACCGTCGTGGTGTCTGAAAAAGGCTGGGTGCGCGCGCGTACCGGCCATGGGCACGAGGCCGCCAGCTTCGCCTTCAAGGCGGGCGACGGGCTGTATGGCACGTTCGAGTGCCGCACGGTCGATACCTTGCTGGCCTTTGGCAGCAACGGCCGTGTGTATTCGGTGGCCGTGTCGTTGCTGCCCGGTGCGCGCGGTGACGGCCAGCCCGTGACCACGCTCATCGAACTGGAGTCGGGCACGCAACTGCTGCACTACTTTGCGGGCCCGGCCAACGCCACGCTGTTGTTGTCCAACTCGGGCGGCTACGGCTTTTTGGCGGCGGTGGAGAACATGGTGTCGCGCCAGAAAGGCGGCAAGGCCTTCCTCACGCTCGGCGCGGGCGAAACCGTGTGTGTGCCGTCGCACGCTGTGGGCACCACGGGTAGCAAGCCGGTGATGCCTGCCACGCATGTGGCCTGCGCCTCTACGGGCGGGCGCATCCTCACGTTCGAGATCACCGAACTGAAAACCATGGCCAACGGCGGTCGGGGGCTGATGCTCATCGACCTGGAAGACAAGGACCAGTTGGCGGGCGCTGCCGCCTACACGCGCAGTATTCGCCTGGACGGCATGGGCCGGGGCGGCAAGGTGCGCGACGAGACGCTGGAGATCCGCAGCCTGAACAATGCCCGCGCAGCGCGCGGCCGCAAGGGCAAGGCAGCGGATCTGGGCTTCAAGCCCACGACAGTGACGCGCGTCGAGTAGTCGTTTTCGGTTCGGGGCGGTTGCCCGCGCCCGTGCGGCGCCGGGGCCCGCCCAGCGCGCGGCTCAGAGGGCAGGCGCCGTGCTGCAGGGGGGCAAAGGTGGACCCCATGCCGGGCAAGGGCAGACCCTGATGCCGAGGTGATGTGTTTGTGCGATGGTGAAAAAAAGAGCAACATCTGCACACAAACACAACGCTTCAGGAGACGTCCATGCCCAAGCAATTCCGAATGGCCCACAAACTCTGGCTGGCGGTGGTGCTGATCGTGGTGCTGCTGGCCGCCGTGGTGGGCTTCTCGGGCTACCGGTCGGCCAAGGTGCAGGCCGAGGCCGATGCGGTGGCGAAGGACATGGAGGCCCGCGTGCAGGCCGCAATCCGCTGGTCGGGCCTGACAGAGACCAACGCGGCGCGCACCCAGGCGCTCATCGTCAGTGGTGACGCAGCGGTGGAGGCCGAGTTCAAGGACGTGATTGCGGCGACCACGGCGCAGATCAGCGAGGTACAAAAGTCTCTGGAGGCCATGGCCCTGTCCGACGCCGACAAGGCGCAGATGGCCAAAATCGCCGGAGCCCGCAAGGCCATGATCGACCTGCGCGGCCAGGCTCGCAAGCTCAAGGCCGACGGGCAGCAAGACCAGGCCATTGCACTGGTCAAGCAGTCGTACAACCCGGCCGTGGCCACTTACCTGCAAACCCTGCGAGATTTTGTGCAGCAGCAACAACAAAATGCGGCCGCCAAGCAGCAAGAGATGGCGGCCTCGCGCATGCTCACCGTCAAGATCGCGGCGGTGGCCGTGGGCCTGCTGCTGCTGGCCATCATCGTGGGGGCGTATTACCTGATTGGCAGCATTCAGCGGCCTTTGGCCCAGGCCAATGGCCTGGCTGACCGCATTGCGGGTGGCGACCTGAGCCTGCAGGAGGCTGTCACCCGGGGCGATGAATTCGGCGACCTTCTGCGCTCGCTCTATGCCATGAGCAATGCATTGGGGCGCATGGTGCACCAGGTGCGCCAAAGCACGGACAGCATTGCCATTGCCAGCGCAGAGATCGCGACCGGCAACCAGGATCTGTCGGCCCGCACCGAGCAGACCTCCAGCAACCTGCAGGAGACCGCCGCTGCGATGGAGGAGTTCACCAGCACCATCCAGCAAAGCGCAGGCAGCGCCCAGCAGGCCAGCAGCCTGGCAGCAGGCGCAAGCGGCGTGGCACGCCGGGGCGGCGAGGTGGTGACCCAGGTGGTGGCCACCATGGAGGACATCAACCACAGCAGCAAGAAGATCGCGGACATCATTGGCGTGATCGACGGCATTGCGTTCCAGACCAACATCCTGGCGCTCAATGCGGCGGTGGAGGCCGCTCGGGCCGGTGAGCAAGGCCGGGGCTTTGCCGTGGTGGCCAGCGAGGTGCGCAGCCTCGCGCAGCGCAGCGCCGAGGCGGCCAAGGAGATCAAGCTGCTCATCAGCGCGTCGGTCGAGAAGGTGGAGACCGGTTCGCGCCTGGTGTCTGACGCGGGTACCACCATGACCGACATCGTGCAGTCGGTGCAGCGCGTGACCGACATGATCGGCGAGATCACCGCCGCATCGTCCGAGCAGAGCGCGGGGGTGTCGCAGGTCAACAAGGCGATCAGCAACCTGGACCAGATGACCCAGCAGAACGCCGCCCTGGTGGAAGAAAGCGCGGCAGCCGCGCAGAGCCTGCGCGAGCAGGCCGATCACCTGGCGCGCGAGGTGTCGATGTTCAAGGTGAACGCCGCCAGCTACGGGCCTGCGCAGGCCGCCATCGGGGTCGCACGCGGTGCGGCCAAGGCCACAACCACCATGCCTGCTACCCGCAACAAGCCCGCAGCGGCCACCGCCGGGGGCGGTGCCCCTGCAGCCCGCATCAGCACTGCGAGTGCCCCGGCGGCGCTGGCCAAGGCGCCTCCACCATCGTCAGCCGCGAGGCAAAGTGCCAAGCAGGGCGCTACGGCCGGTGCGGAGGACGACTGGGAGTCTTTCTGACGCGCTGAGGTGGGCGGCCCCCGGCTGCCGCAAGCCGCCGCAACTGGCCTCAGCGCTGCGCAGACAACAAAAAACCCATGGCAGCGATGCCATGGGTTTTTTGCTAGGGCGCGCGGTCTGCGAGATCGTCAACAGGTTTTTAGGCCAGTTCGGCGATCAGCTCAATCTCAACGCATGCACCCATGGGGATCTGGGCGACGCCGAAGGCGCTGCGGGCATGCACGCCCTTCTCGCCAAACACCTGGCCCAACAGTTCGCTGGCGCCATTGGTCACCAGGTGTTGCTCGGTGAAATCGCCCGTGGAGTTCACCAGGCTCATCACCTTGACGATGCGCTTGATGCGATTCAGGTCGCCGCCGCAGGCGGCCTGCAGCGTGCCCATCAGGTCGATGGCCACGGCACGCGCGGCCTGCTTGCCTTCTTCGGTGCCGATATCGCGGCCAAATTGCGCGGCCCAGGGCTTGCCGTCCTTGCGGGCGATGTGGCCACTCAGAAACACCAGGTTGCCTGTCTGCACATAGGGCACGTAGGCGGCGGCGGGCACCGACACGGGGGGCAGTGTGATGTTGAGTTCTTTCAGCTTGTCGTAAACGCTCATGGTGGTCCTCGGTAGGAAATGCGGGGTTTATGAAAGAGGGCGATCCGATGCACGGGCCGCCAGGCGCGGTAAGTGTTACACAGCGCCTCGTCTTCGCACCCGCGCAGCAGGCCCCAGCGGCGCATTAGCATCAGCGCATGTCCGCCATAAGCGCCCCTAATGCCGCGCCGCTGCCCGCTACAGGCCAGGGAGTGGAGTTGCCCGTGCCCTCGCGCCCGTGGCTGCTGCCTGCCGCGTTACTGGGCGTGGTGGCGGGTGCCGCGCTGCAACTGCAGCAGCCCACGCTATGGCCTGCAGCAGACTATGGATGGCTGCTGGGGGTGGGTTTGCTGCTGGGTGGTTGTGCGGTGGCTGCAGCACGGCTGCGCCCAGGACAGGGCTGGGCCCGCTGGGTCGTTGCCGTCGCGCCCTGGCTGGTGTTGCTGGCGGGTGCGCTGGCCATGGCGGGTGGAACCGGCCTGCGGGCGGTGGCCTACCAGGCGCAGGCATTGCCAGCGGCGCTGGAGGGCCAGGACCTGCGCATCACCGGTGTGGTGGCCGCCATGCCGCAGATCAACGAGGCGGGCACCCGTTGGCGCATGGCGGTGGAGTCGGCTACGCGGCAAGGCGCACCCGTGCCCCTGCCCCCGCAGATCGATGTGGCCTGGTATGGCGGCGCCTTCGGCGGTGCGGGGGAGGTGTTGGACCTGCAGCGCCTGCCCGCCCCGGTGCGTGCGGGCGAGCGATGGCAGATCACCGTGCGTCTGAAGGCGCCGCACGGCCTGCGCAACCCGCACGGTTTTGACTACGAGTTGTGGATGTGGGAGCAGGGCGTGCAAGCCACCGGCTATGTGCGTGCAGGCCCCAAGGACGAGCCTCCGGTGCGTGTTGCGTCTACCTGGCAGCACCCGGTGGAGCAACTGCGCCAGCGGGTGCGAGACGCCATCATGGAGCGCCTGGTGCGCGGCCAGGATGGGGAGCTGGGCGACACCACCGACCCTGGCCGCACGCGCACCGCAGGGGTGGTGGCGGCGCTGGTCACCGGCGACCAGCGCGCCATTGACCGGGCGGACTGGGATGTGTTTCGTGCCACCGGGGTAGCCCACCTCATGAGTATTTCGGGCCTGCACATCACCCTGTTTGCCTGGCTGGCGGCGCTGGCTGTGCGGGCACTGTGGCGGCGCTCACCCCGTTTGTGCCTGGCAGTGCCGGCGCCCTCAGCTGCGCTGGTGGCAGGTGTGCTGCTGGCCACGGCCTACGCCCTTTTCAGCGGCTGGGGCGTGCCCGCGCAGCGCACGGTGACCATGCTGGCCATCGTGGCGCTGCTGCAGCTGAGTGGGCGTCGCTGGCCCTGGCCCCAGGTGTGGCTGCTGGCCTGTGGGGCCGTGGTGCTGGTGGACCCCTGGGCGCTGGCACAGGCGGGCTTCTGGTTGAGCTTTGTGGCTGTGGGGGTGTTGTTTGCTACTAATCCAATAGCTGCTGAGGCAATTGGGACAAGCGCTACAGGCCATTTTTATGCATTGGTGCGCGAGCAATGGGTGGTGACGCTGGCGCTGACGCCCCTGGGCTTGTTGCTGTTTGGCCAAGTCTCGCTGGTGGGTTTTGTGGCCAACCTGGTGGCCATCCCCTGGGTCACGCTGGTGGTTACGCCACTGGCGCTGGGGGGCGTGTTGTGGGCGCCGCTGTGGAGTGTGGCGGCCCTCAGCCTGCAGCCGTTCACATTGTTTCTGCAGTGGCTGGCGCAGTGGCCCTGGGCCGCCGTGTTTTTGCCTGCTGCACCGCTGTGGGCGGGCGTGGCGGCGGTGGCCGGGGGCGCGCTGCTGGCCATGCGCCTGCCCTGGCGGCTGCGTTTGCTCGCGCTGCCTTTGTTGCTGCCGGTGTTGTGGTGGCAGCCAGCGCGGCCCGCAGCGGGGCAGTTTGAGCTGTTGGCCGCCGACATTGGCCAGGGCAATGCCGTGCTGGTGCGCACCTCCACGCACACGTTGCTGTACGACGCCGGACCGCGCTTCAGCCGCGAGAGCGATGCGGGCCACCGCGTGCTGGTGCCACTGCTGCGCGCGCTGGGGGAGCAGGTGGATGTGCTCATGCTCAGCCACCGCGATGCCGACCACACCGGTGGGGCGGCGGCGGTGCTGGCCCAGCAGCCCCATGCCGAACTCACCGGCTCCATCGAGGCCGAGCACGCCCTGCAACGCTTGCGCCCCAACCGGCCCTGCCTGGCGGGCCAGCGCTGGGAATGGGATGGCGTGACTCTGGAGGTGCTGCACCCCCTACCCGGCGACGACGCCCCAGCGCCCAAGGCCCCGCGTCCCAACGCGCTCAGCTGCGTGCTGCGCATCACCGCCGCCGGGCCAGAGGGCGCGTCGGCTTTGCTGGTGGGCGACATTGAGGCACCACAGGAACAATCCTTGCTGGCGCGCGGCGCACCCCTGCAGGCCGACCTGCTGCTGGTGCCGCACCATGGCAGCAAGACCTCGTCGTCCGTGGCTTTTCTGGAGGCAGTCCAGCCGCGCACTGCTTTGGTGCAGGCCGGGTATCGCAACCGGTTTGGCCATCCGGCGCCGGATGTGCTGCAGCGTTACCGCGCGCACCACATTGCGGTGGTGGAGTCTTCGCGCTGTGGGGCGGCCCGCTGGGCCTCGTCACAACCTGCGCAGGTTGCCTGCGAACGCGACACCCGTGAGCATTACTGGCAGCACCGCATGGTGCCACGGGACGATTGATTCGGGGGCGATGGCGCAGCGCCGCCAGGGGTGTTGCGCGATGGCAGGCTCACAACTTGCTATCCTGACTGCAGGAGGCCCGTTCATGCAGAAATTTGACGAGATGTACGCCATGCTGCCGTTTGATGGCAGCGATGTGCGGGAACACTACAAGCGCTATGCGCAGTGGTTGAGCAAACAGCCCCCTGACGTGATGCAGGCCCGCAGGGCCGAAGCCGAGATGATCTTCCGGCGCGTGGGCATCACCTTCGCCGTGTATGGCGCCAAGGACGAGGGCGGCGTCGGCAATGAGCGGTTGATTCCGTTCGACCTGATCCCCCGGATCATCCCGGCCCGCGAGTGGAGCAGCATGCAGCAGGGGCTGGTGCAGCGCGTCACCGCGCTCAACCGCTTCATCCATGACGTGTACCACGGCCAGGACATCATCCGCGCCGGCATCGTGCCTGCCGATCTCATCCTGAACAACGCGCAATACCGGCCCGAGATGGCCGGCGTGCATGTGCCGCAAGACATCTATGCGCACATCGCTGGCATCGACATCGTGCGTGCGCCCGATGCCCAGGGCAACGGCGAGTATTACGTGCTCGAAGACAACCTGCGCGTTCCCAGCGGAGTGAGCTACATGCTCGAAAACCGCAAGATGATGATGCGGCTGTTCCCCGAGCTGTTCAGCCTGCACAAGGTGGCACCCGTGGCGCATTACCCGGACATGCTGCTCGAAACCCTGCGCGCCAGTGCCCCGGCCACGGCCGACGAACCCACCGTGGTGGTGCTCACGCCCGGCATGCACAACAGCGCGTACTTTGAACACGCATTCCTGGCCCAGCAGATGGGCGTGGAGCTGGTCGAGGGGCAGGACCTGGTGGTCAAGGACAAGTTCGTCTACATGCGCACCACACGCGGCCTGCAGCGGGTGGACGTGATCTACCGCCGCGTGGACGACGACTTCCTCGACCCGCAAGTCTTCCGCCGCAATTCCACCCTGGGCTGTTACGGCCTCATGGAGGCTTACCGCGCAGGCAACGTGGGCATCTGCAATGCGGTGGGCACCGGCGTGGCGGACGACAAATCGGTGTACCCCTACGTGCCCGAGATGATCCGCTTTTATCTGGACGAGGAGCCCATCCTCAAGAACGTGCCCACCTGGATGTGCCGCAAGCAGGACGACCTGCAGTATGTGCTGGCCAACCTCAAGGACCTGGTGGTCAAGGAAGTACACGGCGCGGGTGGCTACGGCATGCTGATTGGCCCGGCCGCCACGCAGGCCGAGATCGAGGACTTTCGCCGCGCGGTGCTGGCCAACCCGGCGGGCTACATTGCGCAGCCCACGCTCAGTCTGTCGAGCTGCCCCACGTATGTGGAAAGCGGCATCGCTCCCCGTCACATCGACCTGCGCCCCTTTGTGCTCAGTGGCCGCGAGGTGCAGATGGCCGCAGGGGGCCTCACGCGCGTGGCGCTGCAGGAGGGGTCACTGGTGGTGAATTCGTCGCAGGGTGGGGGCACCAAAGACACCTGGGTGTTGGGTGAGGGTACGCCTGCCTCGCAACCCAAGGCAGAGCAATCCCAGTCGCAATCGCAGTCCCGTGGCCAGGGCCAGTCGCAAAGTCAATCGCAAGGGAGCCTCTGAACATGTTGAGCCGCACCGCCGACCATTTGTTCTGGATGTCCCGCTACACCGAGCGGGCTGCAAACGCCGCCGAAGGCGGGGTTTCACCACAACACAGCCAGCGTGCGCAGCACGCGCGGGGTTCTCTGCCCGGGGAGGAAAAATGCTAAGTCGCACTGCCGATCATCTGTTCTGGATGTCCCGATATACAGAGCGGGCAGAGAACACAGCAAGAATGCTCAATGTGAGCTACGAGACTTCCCTGCTGCCCCAGGCTGCCGATGTGGCGCAAAAAGGCTGGGAGGGCCTGCTGTCCATCAGCGAGCTGATCCCTGCCTACACCGCCAAACATGGCGAAGTGACGCCCGCCAACGTGCTGGAGTTCATGGTGCACGATGGCAACAACCCGTCGTCCATCCTGTCATGTCTGCGTGCCGCGCGCGAGAACGCGCGGGCCGTGCGCGGCGCGCTGACCACCGAGGTGTGGGAGACGCAGAACCAGACCTGGCTGGAGCTACACCGCCAGCTCGAAGGTGGCGCCTTTGAGCGCGACCCGGGCCAGTTCTTTGAATGGGTGAAGTACCGCTCGCACCTGTCTCGCGGCGTGGTGCTGGGCACCATGCTGCAGGACGAGGCGTTTCACTTTTTGCGTATGGGCACCTTCCTGGAGCGCGCAGACAACACCGCGCGGCTGCTGGATGTGAAGTTCCACGCCGTCAAGAACGACTTCTTCGGCCGCCCCAGCGACCGCAACCAGGAGAGCGACTTCTACCACTGGAGCGCCATCCTGCGCAGCGTGTCGGCGTTCGAGGTGTACCGCAAGGTGTACCGCGACGTGATCACGCCCGGACGCGTGGCCGACCTGCTGATACTGAGCCGCGACATGCCGCGCTCGCTGCACGCCTGCCTGCGTGAAGTGGTGGACAACCTGGCCGTGCTGGCCAACGGGCAGTCCGCCGAAACCAGCCGCAGGGCAGGGCGCTTGCTGGCGGACCTGCAGTACGGCCGCATCGACGAGATCCTGGCCACCGGCCTGCATGCGTTCCTGACCCAGTTCCTGGACCGGGTCAACGACCTGGGTGGCGGCATCAGCCGCGACTTTTTGGTGACGGCTGGCGATTGAACACCAGCATGGCCGCGCCATGCAAGCCCAGCCCCGCTCCGTAGGGTAGGAGTGGGGCCCAGGGCGACCCCAGCCAGGTTCTTGCCTGCGCGCCGCGTAGCCAGTCGGGCATCACCGCGCCCCAAGGGGCGTGCAGGCTCGCCTGCAGAACCCCATAGGTCGTTAGCCCCAGGCCCACTCCCGCACCCAGAACGATGCCGTAGGCCACCGGCAGCTTGCGGTGGCCTGCAATGGCCATGAAGGCTGCACTGAAGAAAACTCCAAGGAATGCGGTCGCCAGCCAGGCCACTGGCCACCAGCCCGCGTCACCCGCTTCGGACTGCGCCACTAGCAGTGCGTTGAAGCCGCCCATGACGCCCAGTGTCAGCAGGGGTACCAGAAAATTGCGGTACCGTGCGCTCAACCGTGCCGAATACGCCGTCTGGTCTGGAGACGTTTGGGGCGTGGTGGCGTGCATCGCAAGTTACTCCTGCGCGTTGCGCCGCTGGTCGCGCAGCATGAAGAGGTAGAGGCTCTCGACCTTCTCGCGCGCCCAGGGGGTTTTGCGCAAAAACTTGAGGCTGGAGCCCACGCTGGGGTCGATCTGGAAGCAGCGGATGGGAATCTGTCGTCCCAGCTCGTCCCAGCCAAAATAATCTGCCAGGCCCACCACCATGGCTTCGAGTGTGACGCCGTGCAGGGGATTGCGCGGCTGGGTGGGCTTGCTGGCTGGCGGGGTTGGCGGTGGGGTATCTGGGGTGCTCATGGCGCCAAGCATACAGACTGAGATCGTGAACACGTTCTGAGGGCAACCCTGTCGCGTGCATCGAGCGTGAACCCCACCAGCGCCACCGTGGAACTGGCTTTGCCAGGCCACGGGTGGCGTCCCCCTTTGGGATGACGCGAAGCGGCTCAGGGGGCGTCAGGCCGTGCGCTGCAGGTGAGCCTCGCGTTGAAACAGCTCTGCCGCCCAGTCCACAAATGCGCGCACCTTGGCGCTCAGGTGGCGGTTGGGCGGGTACACCACATACACGGGCAGCAGGGTCTGGGTCCAGTCGGGCAGCAGTTGCACCAGGGTCCCGCTGCTGAAGTGCCGCTGGGCCTGCCAGCTGCTGATCTGGCCAATGCCCAGGCCCGCAACGATGGACGTGACGTAGGCGTTGCTCTCGTTCACGCTCAGGTGGTAGGGGCCGGTGATGTCGATGGACTCGGACCCTTTTTGAAACTCCAGTGGGTAGTGCCGGCCGCTTTGCGGCGAGAAATAGATCACGCTGACGTGTTTTTCTTCGATCTCCAGCGGATGGGTGGGCGTGCCCTTGCGCGCCAGATAGTCGGGCGAGGCCACCGTGATGAACTCCAGGTTGCCAATGCGCCGCGCCACCAGCGACTGGTCGCTCAGCTCGCCACCCCGGATCACGCAGTCCACGTTGTCGCCAATCAGGTCCACCATGCGGTCACTCACGCCCAGGTCCACCTGGATGTCCGGGTAGCGGGCATGAAACTCCGCCAGGTGCGGAATGATGAGCAACTGCGCCACCGACGTACCCACGTCGATGCGCAACCGCCCGCGCGGGTTGGCGCGCGCGTTGGTCATGCTGGCCTCGATGTCGTCCAGGTCGGTCAGCAGCCGCACCGTGCGGTCGTAGTAGGCCGCGCCGTCGGGTGTCACCGTCACGCGGCGCGTGGTGCGGTTGAGCAGCTTCACACGCAGCCGCTCCTCCAGCGCTTGCACATGCTTGGTCACGGTGGCTTTGGGCAAATTCAGCGAATCTGCTGCCCGGGTAAACGTGCCGGCCTCCACCACCCGCACGAATATGCGCATGGCCTGAATCTGGTCCATGGCTTCTCCTTGAGTCATCAGCACCCAGATTGGGTGCTGAAGAATTCTCACACGGGCGACAGGGTTTGATTGTTGAGCTTTTGGAAACAGTGCAGTGGTGTTTGACCTGTTTATCTGAAAGGCCCAACCCACTACATTTCATCCATCGTCAACCGACCCTTCACCTACTTACTGGGTACCTGCCATGCAGCCCGACCGCCCGTCTTCGTCAATTTCGCCATCGCAGCCCGCTGCGGCGCCCGCCAAGGCGTCCGGGGCGGCATCGTCCATGTGTTCCGATTCCACCATTGAGGTGGCCCAGGGGCAAGACGTGGCGGTGCGCATGTACGGCCGCAAGAAGGCCGGCCAGGCGTCACCGGTGGTCGTGCACTTCCACGGTGGGGCCTTCATGTCGGGTGACCTGGACAACGGCTGCACGGTGGCCTCGCTGCTGGAGAGTTCCGGGGCGGTGGTGGTGTCGGTAGCGTATCCGCTCACGCCCTTCCCCCAGCCGGTGGACACGGGTTACGGCGTGCTCAAGTGGGTGCACAAGCACCGTACCAAACTCGGGGGGCAGGGCGCCGCCGTGTACCTGGCGGGCGAAGAGGCAGGTGGCAACCTGGCGGCGGCCGTGGCCCTGATGGCGCGCGACCAGTCGCACCCGCCGCTGGCCGGGCAGATTCTGTTGTCGCCCATGCTGGACCCCTGTGTAGGCACCGCGTCGCTGCGCGAGGCCACGGGGGATTCCACTGGATGCAAGTGGACCGAAGGCTGGCGCAACTTTCTGCGTTGCCCGCGTGATGCCGAACACCCCTATGCCGTGCCTGCAGGCGCGCAGCGCCTGGCAGGGCTGCCACCTACGCTGATCTTGGTGGGCGACACCGACCCTATGCACGACGAGGCGCTGGCTTACGCGGCCCGGCTGGAGGCCGCAGGCCTGCAGGTCACCCGCCATGTGTTCTCCAAGAACCCGCAGTGGCCCGATGCCCTGTTGCAGACCGGTTCGCACGAATGCCCTTGTGCTGTGGGTGCGCAGCAGCAGTTCCGGCAGTTCTTCGCGGCCACGCGAAGTCCGGTGCCGTCCTGACGGCCCCTGACTCTCTCGTACACCACTGAAAGCTGCTGACCTCCCCCTGGTGGAGGCAGAAAAACAGGGGGCTCGGCGCGAGCCCCACTCCCTTTTTGCGCATTGATTTTCCGGCCTGGCGTGTCGGAGGGGAAACGCTTGCCCGGCGTTGTCCTGCCTGCACGCTGGGGCCACGCCACCCATTCAAACAAACGACACGGAGGAAAAAACGAACCATGAATGCATCCCCTATCCCGTTGGCCTGCAGCCGTTGTCACAGCGCGCTCGACCGCAGCGTCTTGTGACGACGGTGACGCACAGGCCACCCAGGTATTTGTCGCCGGGGTATTGACCTTTCCTCCGTGTCATTGCCCAGACTTTCATTTCGCCCCCTTGCATTGACACCTGCCGAGCACAGCCCACAGGCGCCAGCGCACGGCAGACAAGCTTCACAGCGTGCTCCACAAGGGCACCCCAACTGATCGAAAGTGACCATGAACTTCCCATCCTTCTCCAAGTTCTCCCAGCGCCGCCCTCTGGGCCTGGCCACCCTTGCCACCGCCGTGACGGCCACCGTGGCCGCCGCCGTTCTGGTGTTCCAGTCGCCCGTGGCGCAGGCTGATAGCGCCCCTGCAGCACCACCCGCCATGCCGGTGTCGGTGGCTGCCGTGCTCCAAAAAGACATCGCCCTGTGGGATGAGTTCTCGGGCCGTCTGGAGGCGGTGCAGCGCGTGGACGTGCGCCCGCGCGTCTCGGGCGCTGTGCAGTCCGTGCATTTCCGCGAAGGCTCGCTGGTCAAGCAGGGTGACCTGCTGGTCACTGTGGACCCGGCCCCTTACGCTGCCGAAGTGGACCGCGCCGAGGCCCAGGTGGTCGCCGCCCAGGCTCGCGTGTCATACACCCGCAGCGAGCTGGAGCGCGCCACACGCCTGCTGGAGGAAAAAGCCATTGCTCAGCGTGAGCACGACGAGCGCCTGAACGCGCAGCGTGAGGCCGATGCCAACCTGCGCGCCGCCCAGGCCGCGCTGCAGACCGCCAAGCTGAACCTCAGCTACACCCAGGTACGCGCCCCGGTGGCGGGCCGCGTGGGCCGCATCGAAGTCACCGTGGGCAACCTGGTGGCTGCCGGTGCGGGTGCCCCCGTGCTGACCACGCTGGTGTCCGTGAGCCCCATCTACGCCAGCTTTGATACCGACGAGCAGATCGTGGTGAAGGCCCTGGCAGACCTGCAAAGCGGCCAGCGCGGCAATAGTGCCCGCCAGCTCATCGAGCGCATCCCCGTGCAGATGGGCACTGGCACCACGGGCGGTACGCCGCACGCCGGCCGCTTGCAGCTCATCGACAACCAGGTGGATGCCAAGAGCGGCACGGTGCGTGTGCGCGCCGTGTTCGACAACGAAGACGGCGTCCTGATGCCCGGCCAGTTTGCGCGCATCCGTATGGGCCAGGCACGCAACACGCAGGCGCTGCTCATCAACGAGCGTGCCGTGGGCACCGACCAGAACAAGAAGTTCGTGATGGTGGTGGGCGAGGGCAATAAGGCCGAGTACCGCGAGGTCACCCTGGGCGCACCGATTGACGGCCTGCGCGTGGTCACCTCGGGCCTCAAGGCAGGCGAGAACATCGTCGTCAACGGCCTGCAGCGCGTGCGCCCCGGCGCCGTGGTGGCGCCCCAGCCTGTGCCCATGACGGCTAAGGCCGAGGTGGCAGGCGACCGTAAGGAAGCCAAGAACAACAGTAAGTCGCCCGCCGCCTGAGCGCGCGAACCAGCGACGCAAGGAATTTGCATCCATGAACCTATCCCGCTTTTTCATCGACCGCCCCATCTTTGCCGGGGTGCTGTCGGTGCTCATCTTCCTGGGGGGGCTCATCGCATTGCGCGGTCTGCCTATCTCCGAATACCCTGAAGTCGCGCCCCCCTCCGTGGTGGTGCGCGCACAGTACCCCGGCGCCAACCCCAAGGTGATCGCCGAGACCGTGGCCACGCCGCTGGAGGAGTCCATCAACGGCGTGGAAGGCATGCTCTACATGGGCAGCCAGGCCACCACCGACGGCGTAATGACGCTGACCGTGACCTTTGCCCTGGGCACCGACCCCGACAAGGCCCAGCAGTTGGTGCAAAACCGCGTCTCGCAGGCCGAACCACGCCTGCCCGAGGAAGTGCGCCGCCTGGGCGTCACCACCGTCAAGAGCGCGCCGGACCTGACCATGGTGGTCCACCTGGTCTCGCCCAACAACCGCTATGACATCGATTACCTGCGCAACTACGCGGTGCTCAATGTGAAGGACCGCCTCGCCCGCATCGGCGGCGTGGGCCAGGTGCAGATCTTCGGCGGCGGCGACTATTCCATGCGTGTGTGGCTCGACCCGCAAAAGGTCGCGCAGCGCGGCCTTTCGGCCAGCGATGTGGTAACCGCCATCCGAGGCCAGAACGTGCAGGCTGCCGCCGGTGTGGTGGGTGCATCGCCCGGCCTGCCGGGCGTGGACCTGCAACTGTCCATCAACGCACAGGGCCGTCTGCAGACCGAAGAAGAGTTCGGCGACATCATCGTCAAGACCGGTGCCGACGGCGCGGTGACGCGCCTGCGCGACATCGCCCGCCTGGAGCTGGGCGCGGCCGATTACTCGCTGCGTTCGCTGCTCAACAACGACCCCGCCGTGGGCATGGGCGTGTTCCAGGCGCCGGGCTCCAACGCGCTCGACATCTCGGCCAACGTGCGCAAGACCATGGACGAGATCCAGAAGAACATGCCCGAAGGCGTGGAATACCGCATTGCCTACGACCCCACGCAGTTTGTGCGCGCCTCGATCAAGTCCGTGATCCACACGCTGCTCGAAGCCATCGCCCTCGTGGTGCTGGTGGTGATCCTGTTCCTGCAGACCTGGCGCGCGTCCATCATCCCGCTGCTGGCCGTGCCGGTGTCGGTGGTGGGCACGTTCGCGGTGCTGCACCTGCTGGGCTTTTCGATCAACGCGCTGAGCCTGTTCGGCCTGGTGCTGGCCATCGGCATCGTGGTGGATGACGCCATCGTGGTGGTGGAGAATGTCGAGCGCAACATTGAGGCGGGCCTGACCCCGCGCGAGGCCACCTACCGCGCCATGCGTGAAGTGTCTGGCCCCATCATCGCCATCGCATTGGTGCTGGTGGCTGTGTTCGTGCCGCTGGCCTTCATCAGCGGGCTCACGGGCCAGTTCTACCGCCAGTTCGCGGTCACCATCGCGATCTCCACGGTGATCTCGGCCATCAACTCGCTGACCTTGTCGCCCGCGTTGTCGGCACTGCTGCTCAAGGGCCACAACGAGCCCAAGGATGCGCTCACGCGCGGCATGGACAAGGTGCTCGGCGGCCTGTTTCGGGGCTTCAACCGCTTGTTCCATCGCGGCTCCGAGGCGTACAGCGGTGGCGTCAAGCGCGTTATCGGCCGCAAGGCACTCATGCTCGTGATCTACCTCGCGTTGGTGGGCGCCACCGTGGGTCTGTTCAAGATCGTGCCCGGCGGCTTTGTGCCCGCGCAGGACAAGCAGTACCTGATCGGCTTTGCCCAGCTGCCCGACGGCGCCACGCTGGACCGCACCGAGAACGTGATCCGCCGCATGGGCGAGATCATGAAGGAGAACCCGAACGTCGAAGACGCCATCGCTTTCCCGGGCCTGTCGATCAACGGCTTCACCAACAGCTCCAACGCCGGCATCGTGTTCGCCACGCTCAAGCCCTTTGCCGAGCGCACCCGCGCCGACCAGAGCGGCGGCGCCGTGGCAGGCCAGCTGAACCAGGCCTTTGGCAGCATCCAGGACGCGTTCATCGCCATGTTCCCGCCACCCCCGGTGGCGGGCCTGGGCACCACCGGCGGCTTCAAGCTGCAGATCGAAGACCGTGCCTCGCTGGGCTACGAAGCCATGGACAACGCCGTGAAGGCCTTCATGGCCAAGGCCTACCAGACACCCGAGCTGACCGGCATCTTCAGTAGCTGGCAGGTCAACGTGCCGCAGCTGTACGCCAACATCGACCGCACCAAGGCACGCCAGCTCGGCGTGCCGGTGACGGACATCTTCGACACGCTGCAGATCTACCTGGGCAGCCTCTACGCCAACGACTTCAACCAGTTTGGCCGCACCTACAGCGTGCGCGTGCAGGCCGATGCGGCCTACCGCGCGCGGGCCGAAGACGTGGGCCTGCTCAAGGTGCGTTCCAGCACCGGCGAGATGGTGCCGCTGTCGGCGCTGATGAAGATGGAGCCCAGCTTCGGCCCCGAGCGTGCCATGCGCTACAACGGCTACCTCGCTGCTGACGTGAACGGTGGCCCTGCGCCCGGTTATTCGTCGGGCCAGGCACAGGCCGCCATCGAGCGCATTGCCAAGGAGACGCTGCCCCAGGGCATCACGTTCGAGTGGACCGAGCTGACCTACCAGGAAATCCTGGCCGGCAATTCCGCCGTGCTGGTGTTCCCGCTGGCCATCCTGCTGGTGTTCCTAGTGCTGGCCGCGCAGTACGAAAGCCTCACGCTGCCCATTGCCATCATCCTGATCGTGCCCATGGGCATCCTGGCCGCGATGACGGGCGTGTGGCTCACCAAGGGCGACAACAACGTGTTCACGCAGATCGGGCTCATCGTGCTGGTGGGGCTGTCGGCCAAGAACGCGATCCTGATCGTGGAGTTTGCGCGCGAGCTGGAGTTTGCCGGGCGCACGCCCGTGCAGGCCGCCATCGAGGCCAGCCGCCTGCGGCTGCGCCCCATCCTGATGACCTCGCTGGCCTTCGTGATGGGTGTGCTGCCCCTGGTGCTGTCCACCGGCGCGGGTGCCGAAATGCGCAGCGCCATGGGCGTAGCGGTGTTCGCCGGGATGATTGGTGTGACGGCCTTTGGCCTGTTCCTCACGCCCGTGTTCTACGTGCTGCTGCGCAAGCTGGCGGGCAACCGCCCGCTGGTGGAGCACGGTGCGCATGTGGCGCCCATCTCGCACACCCCAGGCACTGGTGGCACCGCCCACCCCGTGCTGGCCGCGCCGCGCAAGGAGCACGAATGATGCCCCTGACCACGGCGACAACAACGACTTTTGTGGCCCTATACGCGCGCTCCACGATGTCCACGCTGCTGATCGCGGCGGGTGCATCGGCCGGGGCAGGAGACCAACCATGACCGATTTGCTATTGAAGAAAAACTCCACCGACAGTGCCTTCGCAGCGCGCAAGCGCAGCCTGCTGGCGCCCTTGGCCGCCGCCTTGGTGTTGGCCGGTTGCATGACCCAGCCCGTGGCCCCCGCGCCGCATGCCGGTGTGCCCGTGCCCACCAGCTTCACGGCAGGGGGCGACACCCTGCCCACGGCTCCATGGACGGTTGCTGCCCCCGCCGAGGCGCAGCCGCGCGGCGAATGGTGGCTGGGCTTTCAAGACCCGGTGCTGGCCGACCTGGTGCTGCGTGCGGGCACGGCCAACACCAGCATCCAGCAGGCCGCTGCACGGCTGGCCGAGGCGCGCACGCTGCTGCGCTCTGCCGACGCCGCCCGCTCGGTGCAGGTAGGTGCATCGGCGGGCGTGACGCGCCAGGCAGGCGCTGCCACCACGGGCAGCGCGGCACCCGCCACACTGGGCACGGCGGGGCTCAATGCCTCGTACGAGCTGGACCTGTTTGGCCGCCTCTCGCAAACCAGCGACGCTGCGCGCCTGGATGCCGACACGCGCGAGGCTCTGCTGCAAAGCACGCGCCTGATGGTGCAGGCCGACGTGGCGCAAACCTATCTGCAGCTGCGCGCCGTGCAGACCGAGCAGGTGCTGGTGCAAGAGAGCCTGGCCGCCTACCAAGGCACCCTGCGCCTCACGCAGCGCCGCCTGCAGGCGGGCGATGTGGCCGAGCTGGACGTGGCCCGCGTGTTGACCGAAGTGGCGGCCACCGAATCCGAAGCCCTGGCCTTGCAGCGCCAGCAAGCCCTGCTCACCAACGCCCTGGCCGTGCTGACGGGCGAGGTGGCCAGCGGCTTTGTGTTGCCCCCCGCCATGGGCGACGCTGCGCTGCCGGTAATTCCGCCTGGCGTGCCCGGCACCGTGCTGGCCCGCCGCCCCGATGTGTCGGCCGCACAGACCGCTGTGCTGGCCGCGCAGGCCCGCGTGGGTGTGGCACAGAAGGCGTGGTTCCCAGCGGTCACGCTCACGGGCAATGCGGGGCATGCATCGCCCGAGTTGGGTGATTTGTTCAAGTGGTCGGCGCGTGCGTGGGGCGTGAGTGCGCTGCTGTCGCTGCCGATCTTTGACGGTGGCCAGCGCGATGCGCAGATCGAAGGGGCCAAGGCACGCCTGGAGGCCGCGCTGGCGGACCACCGTGGGCAGGTGCTCAATGCGTTTCGCGACGTGGAGGATCAGCTTACCTCGCTGCGTCTGCTGTCCGGCCAGGCCGAGGCGCAGGGGCGCGCGGTGACTGCCGCGCGACGGGCGACGCAGTTGTCGGATGCGCGGTATCGCAATGGGCTGGTGAGCCAGCTCGAACTGCTGGACGCGCGCCGCAGCGAGTTGCGCAACCGGCGGCAGGAGCTGCAGGTGCGGACGGCGCAGTATGTGGCGACGGTGGGGTTGATTCGCGCGCTGGGTGGCGGCTGGGGGGATCAGCCTGCTGTGAAGGTGGCGCAGGTGTCTCAGTAGTTTTTTGGGCGATTTTGGCTGCTGGCGCTTATTTATTAGGCGCCAGCAGCTATTGTTTTTGTAGTCCTTGGTCTTGCCGAACGGTCTCCCCAGTCAGAACGCCAGACAAAACGCTACAAAATTAATAGCTGCCAGCGCATATTCCATAAGCGCTAGCGGCCAAAAAATCCAAAAGTCTCTCTCCATTACCCCTTCAGCCACCCCCTCAACCTCTCCACCCCTTCCTCCAACCTCCCCACATCCCGGCTCGCAAAACACCACCGCAACCACCCCGCCGCCTCGCCCCCAAACGCACTGCCCGGTGCCAACCCCAACCCCGCCTCCCGCACCAGCCGCTTGGCCAGTGGCAAGCACTCGTCATGCCCCGCGATGTGGAAGAACGCATACATGCCCCCACGCGGCGTGGCTACCGACACCCCCGGCACATCGGCCAGCAACGGCACCAGCGTGTCGCGGCAGGTTTTCAGGTGAGCGACCAGCGAAGGCGTCACCTCGTCCGTGCGTTGCAATGCCACTGTGGCCCCGCGCTGCACAAACACCGGCGCGCACGAGGTGTTGAACTCGATCAGCTTGCCCACCGCAGGCGTCATGGACGGCGGCAGCACCAGCCAGCCCAGTCGCCAGCCAGTCATCAAGAAGCTCTTGGAAAAACTGTGCGTCACCACCAGGCGGTCCTCGGGCTCGGCCACGTCCAGAAAGCTCGGTGCGGCGCCATTGACCGTGTCGCCCGCGTAGTACAGCCGCTCGTACACCTCATCCGCCAAAATCCACGTGCCCGTGCGGCGGCAGTGCGCCAGGATGGTGGCTTGCTCCTCGCGCGTCAGCGTCCAGCCCGTGGGATTGTTGGGAGCGTTGACGACCAGCAGGCGCGTGGTGGGGGTGATGGCGGCCAGCAGCGTTTCCATGTCCAGCCGCCATGCGCCGTGCGCGTCGGCCACCAGCGGCACGGTGCGCACCTGCGCGCCCAGAATGCGCGGCTGCGCCACCAGGTTGGGCCACACGGGCGTCACCAGCACCACCTCGTCGCCCGCGTCCACCAGCGCCTGCACGGCCACCATCAGGCCGTTCACACCGCCGGAGGTGACTGCGATGCGGTCAAACCACGCATCGGTATGCTGCTGCGGGTGCAGGCCGTGCATGTAGCCCGCAATGGCGTGGCGCAGCTCGGGCAGGCCCAGGTTGTGGGCGTAAAAGGTCTCGCCCTTTTGCAGCGACGCAATGGCCGCGTCGCGGATGAAATCGGGCGTCACCTCGTCGCTCTCGCCAAACCAGAACTTCAGCACATCGCTGCGCCCCAGGCCTTCGTTGGCCACCTCGCGGATGCGCGACTCTTCGAGGCTTTGGACTACTTCTCGCATGCAATCTCCTTGAAATACACAGCCATCATCGCAGGCGTATAGTCGTTTTTTCGATTTTTTCACCACATTGGCTGACCAACCAACACACATGACTTATCCCAACACCCAGCTCTTCATCGCAGGCCAGTGGCAAGACGCCGCCGAAGGCAAAACCATTGCCGTGTTCAACCCCTCCACCGGCAAAGAAATCGGCCGCGTGGCCCACGCCAGCAAGACGGACCTGGACCTGGCACTCGCCGCCGCGCAAAAGGGCTTTGAAGCTTGGCGCGACATGCCCGCCGCCGAGCGCGCCAAGACCATGCGCCGCGCCGCCGCACTGATGCGCGAGCGCGCCGAGGCCATTGCCGCCATCATGGTGCAAGAGCAGGGCAAGCCGCTGGCAGAGGCCAAGGTCGAAACCATGGCATCGGCCGACATCATCGAATGGTTTGCCGATGAGTCGCTGCGCGTGTACGGCCGCATCGTGCCCTCGCGCAACCTCAAGGCCACGCAGATGGTGCTCAAGGACCCCGTGGGCCCCGTGGCCGCTTTCACGCCGTGGAACTTCCCCATCAACCAGGTGGTGCGTAAGCTGGCCGCCGCCCTGGGCGCAGGCTGCTCCATCCTGGTGAAGGCGCCCGAAGAAACCCCTGCCAGCCCGGCCGAGCTGATCCGCGCGTTTGCCGATGCAGGCGTGCCCGCAGGCACCGTGGGCCTGGTGTATGGCGACCCGGCTGAAATCTCCAGCTACCTCATCCCGCACCCCGTGATCCGCAAGGTCACCTTCACCGGCTCCACGCCCGTGGGCAAGCAGCTGGCCGCGCTGGCTGGCAAACACATGAAGCGCGTGACCATGGAGCTGGGCGGCCACGCACCGGTCATCGTGGCGGAAGATGCCGACCTGGAACTGGCCATCAAGATCAGCAGCGGTGCCAAGTTCCGCAATGCAGGCCAGGTCTGCATCTCGCCCACGCGCTATCTGGTGCACGAAAGCATCCGCGCCGACTTTGTGGCCGCGTTTGCCAAATACGCCCAGGGCCTGAAGGTGGGCGACGGCCTGACCGCAGGTACGCAGATGGGCCCACTGGCCAACCCGCGCCGCATCACCGCCATGGCCGACCTGATGGCCGACGCCGTGCAGCACGGCGCCACGCTGGTAACGGGGGGCGAGCGCATTGGCAGCGAAGGCAACTTCTTCCAGCCCACCGTGCTGAATGATGTGCCCCTGTCTGCTCGCATCGTCAACGAAGAACCCTTCGGCCCTGTGGCGGCCATTCGTGGGTTTGAAAAGATCGAAGACGCGATTGCCGAAGCCAACCGCCTGCCGTTTGGCTTGGCCGGTTATGCGTTCACCTCGTCGCTCAAAAATGCGCACCTGCTGGCCCAGCGCCTGGAAGTGGGCATGTTGTGGATCAACCAGGCTGCTGCCCCTGCGGCTGAGCTGCCGTTTGGTGGGCTCAAGGATTCGGGCTATGGCTCGGAGGGTGGCCCAGAAGCCATCGAGGCGCATCTGAATACGCGCCTGGTGTCGATCATGAACGTGTAAACGTCGAGGTCAGCCAAGCCCGGGGCTGTGCGCATGTGGCCCAGGGACAGTTCGGCACAGAGCCTGCGGGCGATCTTCAGGAGCATTCCTGCGAGATCGCCCGCAGGCTTTTGTTTTTTGCGAGTCGCAATGAGCCGGTAAGGAGTGTCAAGGAAGAAGCGAAGAAATCGATTGACATGGCTTGTCAAATACATATCATGATATATATCAAAGATAGGAAACCATGATCGAAGACGTCGTCAAGGAACTCGGATTCCTCACCCTCGGTACGCGCTTCAAGCGCATTGGCGAGGCGCTGCAGGCCCAAACGCAGGCACTGCTGACCCAGCACGGCATTGACATGCCCGCTGCGCACTTCCCGCTGCTGGCGGCACTGGACTGGCATGGTGCGCTGGGTGTGGGCGAGTTGAGCCAGGCCGTTGGCGTCAGCCAGCCCGTGGTCACCCGCTCCTTGAAAGGGCTGGAGGACAGTGGGTTGGTGCAGTCGGAGGCGGTGGAGGGCGACCGGCGTGTGCGCCGGGTGGCGCTCAGCCCGCAAGGCCAGGCCTTGGTCCAGCGAGCGCAGAGCGATGTCTGGCCCGTGCTGGAAGCCTCAGTCGCTCAAGTGTGTGCGTCGCTCGAAGGCCCTTTGCTGGACCAGTTGGCGGCACTGGAAGCGGGGCTTGCGCGCACCTCGCTGTTGCAGCGCTCTGCAGCCTCCATCGCCACGGAGCAAGCCATGCGCATGCGCAAGCGCAAAAAAACCACCACCGCCAAAGGAAAGGAACAAACACGATGACCACCACGATGACCACGACCAACCCCTTGGACCGCCCCGTCTGGGCGTCACTGACCTTTGCCCCCGCCCTGGCCGAGGGCTGTGATCTGGCCAAGCGCTACCGGCGTGATGTCAACCTGTTTGCTTCGGCCAGGGATGACGATGACGCCAGCCTTTTTGTGCTGGCCAACCTGGTGGCCGAGGGGGAATCGGTCTTCGTATTGCAAGCGCAACCCATCCCGTTGCCCAAGGGCATGCAGGCCCTTCGCCGTGCCCAGGGCGTGCAGATGGTGGCCGGACGTGCCATTGCGGCCGAGTCGGGTGCCGAGACGGTCGTCGCGCTTGGCGACGCCGATGCCGCAGAGATGCTGGCCTTGGCGCAGTTGACCGAGCCCGGCCCGTTCCTTGTACGCACTCACACCATGGGCCGCTTTGTGGGCATCCGGTCCGAAGGCGTGCTGGTGGCGATGGCGGGTGAACGCATGCGGTTTGAAGGCGGTACGGAGGTCAGCGGCGTGTGTGTCCATCCAGACCGTCGGGGGCGAGGCTTTGCCCGTCGGCTTTCGTCGGTGGTGGCTCATGCCATCCAGCAGCGCGGGGACCGGCCTTTTCTGCACGCCTGGACCACCAATGAAGCGGCCATTGCCTTGTACGAAAGCCTGGGTTTTCAGATCCGTACCGAAGTGCAGGTGGCTGTGTTGGGGCGCTGATTTTGGATGTGTCCGCGAGGATTTGCCACATCTCTTTGCGTTGATTCTCGGCATCCCTTTGAAACGAATGCTTCACTTGGGACATCCGGGACATCCGGGACATCCGGGACATCCGGGACATCCGGGACATCCGGGGCATCCGGGACACCTGGGATGCCGCGCGCTTTCGTCGGGCACAAAAAAACCCCGCACTCCAAAGAAGTGCGGGGCAATTGGCTGTGTGTCTGCCCTCCCACCAGTCAGGGCAGCAGCGCGTGGGGCGCCATCAGAAGTTGTGGCGCACGCCCACTGCGAAGGAGCTGAAGTCGTTGCCCGCAGCGGACACGCCGTAGCTGGCAGCCTGGCTGTTGTTGACGCGGGTGTAGTAGGTGTAGATCTTGGTGCGCTTGCTCAGGTTGTAGTTGTAGCCCAGCGTGTATTGGGTGGCGGCGCTGTCGCTCACGTTGGAGTACTTGCCGGCACGGCCCACGTTCACGTGGAACTCGGACACGCCCATGATGTAGGCGGCCGACAGGCGCAGGTTGGTGCGGTTGCCGCCGTTGGCGATGAACACGTTCTTGTCGCGTTGCACGTAGGCGCCGACCACGAAGGGGCCGGTGGAGTACGAAGCGCGCACTGCGAACTGGTTCTGGTCGCCCAGCTTGGAGTAACCGGCGCCCAGGCCCAGCTTGCCGATTTCGTAGTTGGCAGCCAGGTCCATGCTGTTCTTGCCGCCGGTGCCGCTGGCCTGCTCGTGCTGGGCCCAGCCCGCTTCGAACGTGGCGCCGCCCAGGCTGGGGGTGCGGTAAGCGATCTTGTTCACGTCACGGGCAGGGTAGGCGTACAGCGCGTCTGCCGAGGAGCCGGTGTCGTGGTTGTGGTTGCTGATGAAGTCAGCCGTGGCGTAGTACGACTCGGACGTGAAGTTGCCCAGACGCACCATGCCGAAGCCGCCGGACAGGTTCACTTCGCTCTGGCGGGCAAAAATGCCGCGCGAGTCGGAAGCGCCGGAGCTGGAGTCAAAGCCGCTTTCCAGCTGGAAGCCTGCCATCAGGCCGCCGCCCAGGTCTTCCTGGCCCTTGAAGCCGAAGCGGGAGGAGTTGTTGAACAGGCCAGTCTTGGAGACATCGCCGTCTTTTTGGTGTTCGAAGCTGGTGTTGACCCGGCCGTACAGGGTGACGCTGCTCTGTGCAAAGGCAGCAGACGTGCCCACCAGGGCCAGCGCGGCGAGGGCGCAGCGGTTCAGTGTTTTCATTCGCGAGGTTCCTTAAATCAAATTTTGTTTGATGACAAATAATCACCGGCCAAAAAAACGCACAGGGGTGATGCCTTTGGGCCGCCGCTACAAGCAAGTTTGATGCCTGTGGTGATGTGATCGTTGCACTTTGCAACGGAGAGGGATGCTAATGGCCGCCGTGATTGGCCGCCACAGGGGTAAACACCTTTTTGTCATGAAGATGTCGTTGCGGCGCAACATCGTTGTGATATTTGCCCGCAATACCCAGAGTCCAGCCGAAGCCGGCATCCCCGCCGGGGTCGCGAATGCGGTGCCAACCCGCGCGGGCTGGCACCGATGTGGCGCCGGGCGCCACATGGCGGCTTTCAGAGTCTGTTGACGATCCCCAGGGAGACCGTCAACAGCCTCTCAGAACCGGTAGGTCGAAGTCAGCGTGTACGTCCGCGCCTGTCCGTAGAAGCAATCCCCGCGTGCCAGGCACTGGGTGATGTGCACCTTGTCGGTCAGGTTGACCACGTTGAAGGCCACGCGCCAGTCGCCAGCGTCGTAGGCCAGCATGGCATCGGCCAGGGTGGCGGCAGGGGTGCTGATGGCGCTGGTGCCGCTCCATTGCGAGCCGGTGTGGCGCACGCCCGTGCCCACTACCCAGCCACCGCGGCCCTGCGCTGCAAACCGGTGGCTCAACCAGGCCGATGCGGTGTGCTTGGGCACACTGGCCACGGGCTGGCCCTGGTCGCCTGCGTTGCTGCGGCTGATCTTGGCGTCAGTGAAGGCGTAGCCCACCGTGAAGTCCCACTGGCGGGCCAGGCTGGCTTGCACTTCGGCCTCAAAGCCGTTGACCTTCACCTCGCCGATCTGCAGGCTGTTGAGCGGGTTGCTGGGGTCGGTGGTCTTGCGGTTCTTCTCGCGCAGGGTGTACACGGCGGCAAACGCACTGATGCCCTGGCCGGGCGGCTGCCACTTCACACCGGCCTCCCACTGTTCACCGCGCTGGGGTTTGTAGGGGGCGCCGTAGGCATCGATACCACCCAGGGGCTGGAACGATTCGGAGTAGCCCGCATACGGTGCCCAGCCGCCATCCATTTGGTAGGTGACACCGGCTCGCTTGGTCCAGGCCTTGTCGTCCGCGGCGGCAGCAGGGCGGCCTTCGGTGTCGGTCTGGGTGCTGTCGTGGCGCAGGCCCACGGTGGCGGTAAAGCGGCCCCATTGGATCTGGTCCTGCGCGTAGAAGCCCAGCTGCTTTTGCACCACGTTGGGCTGGCGCACCAGTTGTGCCGCAGTGGGCGGCGTGAAGTTGCCGTACACGGGGTTGTACACGTCGATGGCGGGCGCCACGGCGCGCCAGGCCTGCTGGCCGGTGTGGTTGCGTTGCACGTCCAGGCCTGCGAGCACGGTGTGCGTGGCGCTACCTGCCTGCAGCTTGCCTTCAAGCTGCGTGTCGACGAGCAGCATGCGGCCAGTGTTGAGGTTCCACACCGCATCGCGCACCACAGTGCGGTTGTCGCTGTTGAACACGGGGCGCGCAGGGCGACCCGTGGCGGCGTTGGCGGTGAAGCTGGTGTAGATGGTGCGGTAGTCCACCTCGCTCACGGTGCGGCGCAGGTTCTGGCGCACGGTCCAGTCGCTGTTCAGGCGGTGGCTGAACAGGTAGCCCCACGAGTTGTTGGTGGTGTCATACGCGTCCCAGCCCGGCTCGCTGATGGAGGTGTTGCGCGGGATCTGCCCGTACTGGCTGGGCAACCGCGTGCCTTGCCAGGGGAAGAAGCCGATGAGCGAGCCGCTTTGGTCTTTCTGGTGCAGTGCCTGCAGCGTGAGCGATGTGTCGGCATTGGGCTTCCAGGTGAGCGATGGCGCAAACACCACGCGGTTGTCGTCCACATGGTCCACCTGCGTACCGCTGTCGCGGCCCACGGCCACCAGGCGGTAGAGCCACTGGCCGTCCTGGTCGAGCGCGCCGGTCAGGTCGGCGGCGATCTGCTTGCGCGCGTTGTTGCCCACTTGCACCTGTACCTCGCGCAGGGTGTCGGCCTGCGGTCGCTTGCTGGTGAGGTTGAGCACGCCGCCCACGCTGCCCTGGCCGTAGAGCACCGATGTGGGGCCGCGCAGAAACTCCACGCGCTCCAGCGTGTACGGGTCCGGCCGACTGGTGTTGTAGGTGCCGTAAGTGCGCAGCAGGCCGTCCTGGTACTGCGACACGGTACCGCCGCGTGCGGCAAAGCTGTCCACGCGGCTGTCGAAGTAGTTGGACACGGCACCTGCCGTGTACGCCGTCACCTGGCGCAGCGTCTGCACACCCTGGGCTTCCATCTGGTCGCGCGTGATCACGCTGATGGCCTGCGGGGTTTCGATGAGCGGGGTGTCGGTTTTGGTGGCGCTGAGCGCGCGCTTTGCCACAAAGCCCGTGACGGGGGCCGTGGGGCTTTGCTGCTCTGTGCCCGCATTGACGGTGACAGGGGCCAGTGCCTTTTCGGCCGTGGGTTCAGTGGTGCCAGTGGCTGTGGTCTGCTGCGCGTGGGCGGTGCCACACAGGGCCAGCAAGGCCGCGTGCGCGATGGCGGTGCGGCAGGCGGTGATGCCAGGTTTCATGGTGCGGTTTCTCCGATCGTTAAACAAAGAAAAGAGGGGCAGACCCGAAGGCGCCAGGTGGCGGTCACTACACACCTGGCGTCGGGCTCTGTGGGGGCCGTCAGAACGTGTAGTCCAGCGACACCTGCAGGCTGCGCGGCTGGCCCGGCACCACGGCGCCAAAGCCCGCTGCGGTGGTCGTTCCGTCCAGGTAGTAGCGCCGGTTGCCAGCGTTCTTCAGGTTGGCCTGCAGCCGCACACCACCTGCAAACTGATAGCCCACGGCCAGGTCCACCACGGTGTAGCCGGGCAGGCGCCACTTGTTGTCGTTGGCGGTGAACTTGTCGCCCTGGTGCACCAGGCCGCCGCCCACCCACAGGCCGGGCAGCTGGGGCAGGTGGTATTGCGTCCACAGCGATGCGTTGCGGCGCGTGGCCAGCGCAATGCGGTTGCCCACGTTGGCGCCAGCCGTGGTGTCCGCCAGCACCTTGGGGTCTTGGAAGCTGGCATTGGCGGTCACCGTCCAGCCGGGCGTGATGCGGCCTTGCAGCTCCAGCTCCACGCCCTTGATGCGCTGGCGGGCGGTCAGCACCGAATAGCCTGGGTGTTGCGGGTCGGTGGCGGGCGCGTTGGTCAGCTCCAGGTCAAACACCGACACCGTGGTCATCAGGCGCTGGTCCAGCCATTCCTGCTTCCAGCCTACTTCCAGTTGTTTGCCTTCAGACGGCGGCGCCGCGCGGTCGCCCCAGATCAGCGTGCCCGAGTTGGCCTGGAACGAGCGCGCATAGCTGGTGTAGACCATGCTGCCCGGCCGCACTTCCCAGCTCAACGCGGCGCTGGGCTGGGTCTTGCTCAGGTCGGTGACGGGCGTGGTGTAGGCGTCCTTGAAGCGGTCGTGGCGCAGGCCCAGCAACAGGCCGAAGTCGCCCAGCACCATGCGGTCCTGCACGAACACGCCGGTGTTGCGTGCATCGGATGACAGCCGCGTCACGCCGGTGGATGCGACTGGCGGCACCAGGCCCGCGATGGGGTGGTAGAGGTCGATGGCGCCCAGGTTGCCCGTGGTGCGCGCGCCGTAGATGCCTTCGATGGCGCGCCAGTCCATGCCGGCCAGCAGGGTGTGCTGCACCGCGCCGGTCTGCACCTTGGCACG
Source organism: Acidovorax benzenivorans (assembly GCF_028680575.1). Classification (GTDB taxonomy): domain Bacteria; phylum Pseudomonadota; class Gammaproteobacteria; order Burkholderiales; family Burkholderiaceae_C; genus Acidovorax; species Acidovorax benzenivorans. The sequence continues at coordinate 392,478 of NZ_JAPCKI010000003.1, forward strand.
CAGCTCGGCCAGTGCGGTGTCGGACGTGTATTCCTGCCCCGGCGCCAGCCAGTAGCCGCGCGCCACCTTGCCGTTGGTGACAGGGCCCATGGGCGAAGGAAGGTTGACGTTGCGGTGGGTCTCGTTGCGCGACAGGTGCACACGGCCCTCCAGCCCGTTGGCAAAACGGTGCTGCAGCTCGGTGGAATAAAAGCGCAGATGGCCGTCGGTGTTCAGCCACGGCTCGCCATAGAAGGCGCCCACCGGCAGCGCGTCGGCGCTGCGCGGGTTCTTGGGGTCGGGCACGGCCAGGCCCACGGTGGAGGTGCCGTGGATGCTTTGGGTCTCGGCCTGCGCACGCCAGACGGTGTCGGGCGTGATCTGCCACTCCAGGCTGCCCGCCACGCCCTGCTTGCGCGGGGTGTTGCCGTCCACAAAACTGCCGCCCCGGCTGGCGCCGCCATCGAGCCGGTAGCGCAGCGTGCCATCGGCGTTGAGCGGGCCGGTCAAGTCGAACTCTGCACTGCGCCAGCCGTGGCTGCCCGTGCCGATCTTCACGGTGCGCAGCGGGTCGGCCTGGGGCCGCTTGCTCACGTAGTTGACCAGGCCCCCGGGCGCGACCTGGCCAAACTCCAGCGCGGCAGGGCCCTTGATGACTTCGACACGTTCGATGTTGAACAGCGGTGGGTCCAGCAGGTGAACGAACTTGGCGCCGTCGCGCAAGAAGTTGAAGGTGTTGTTGGCCCATAGCCCCCGGATGGAGAACTGCGAGTACGAGCCGTAATACTCGCTGCGCGACGACACGCCTGAGGCATTGCGCAGCACGTCGCGCTCGGAGGTGGCCATCTGCTGCTCCAGCAGCACGTTGTCGATCACGCTGACCGCGCGCGGCGTCTCCAGCACCGACAGGCCCAGGCGCGAGCTGCTTTGCGCGCGCCGTGCGGGCGTGGCGGCTGCGCCTGCGGTGGAGTCGATGACATCCACCTGGCGCAAGGAGGGGGCTGCCGCTGGCGGTTCAACGGGCGCGGGCTCTGCGCTGGTTTGTGCCAGGGCGGTCCCGCACAGGGCCAGCAGGGCTGCGTGGGCCACGGCGGTGCGCAAAAAAATCGGTTGAATCATGATGCTATATATTTAATAGCTGCTGGTGCTTGTATATCAAGCGCTTGGCGGCAATTTGATGCTGAATGGTGGGCGTGAAGCGGCCTGCATGAACCCGCTGGCGTCATCGGCTGGCTGTTGCCGGGCGGGCTGCAGCGCCGGTGTGCACCGGGCTGCTGGCTGCACGCCGCGGCCCGGCGCAGCGGGCGTGTGGCGTGGCGGTGGTTGCTACGGCTTAGTGGGCCTTGGGCGGCTCGGGCAAGGCGGGCGACGCCATGCCGTCGGCCAGCACAAACGTGAGCGTGGTCACGTAGCTGGCTTCTCCGTACTTCTCGCCCTGGGCTTCGCCAGGGGTTTTGTCGCTGTGTTTCACCTCGGCCACGTACTGGCCCTTCCAGGGGGTGACAAAGGTCACGGTGCCGTCTTCACCGGCCTCGGTCTCGCGCGTCCAGCCAGAGGGGGCTGCCAGCTGCACCTTGGCCTTGGGCAGCGGCGCACCCTTGTAGACCACCTTGAACTCACCGGGCTTGCCGGTGGGCACCAGGTCCAGCGGGGCGGTGGGCGCCACGGGTTGCGCCAGGCTGGCCACCCAACGGGCCGAGGGCTGCCAGTACATGGCGGGCAGGTTGCGCTTGCTGCGGTCGATCAGCGGGTAGGTGGGCGCCACAAACAGGGTCTGGGGCGTGCCTGCCACGGTGTAGCTGAAAGCGTCCTTGCCCAGTTGGCCTTGCACGGGCTGCGCGGTAGCGCCGGTGCGCTGCTGCTCCAGCGTGGGCACGCCCTTGAACTGGTCGAGTCGGCCGGGTGAGGTCTCGCGCAGGTTCTCGTTGAACTCGCCAAAGTGCAGGCGGGCCTGGCCGCCCGTGTTTTCCAGCCACACCTGGTGGGCGTTGGCAGAGGTGACTGCGGCGATGGAGGCACAGGCGATCAAGGTGGCCAGCAGCGGTGTCTTGAGGTGTTGGGTGGAGGACATGGACGTTTCCTTTCGGTGGTTTCAACAAAAATCAAAAACAAAGGGCGTGCAGCGCCACAACCCCCGGTTGCGCAGGGGCTGAGAACTCACTGATTGATAGCTGCCAGCGCTTGATGGATAAGCGCCAGGTGGCTTTTTGACCCTGAAATGGGTCAGGGCAGAAGTGCCTGTGCGGTGCCTGTGCGGTGCGGGGGAGCCGCCTTAGAAGTCCACGCTCACACTCAGCGACAGCGTGCGCGGCGCACCCACCACCAGGTAACCCGAGCCGGGGTAGCCGCCGACCGAGGCCCAGTCGTTGCTGTTGGTCAGGTTGTCGATGCGCGCGCGCAGCGTGATGAGCTTGCCTTGCACTTCCGTCATATAGCGGGCACCCACGTCGAGCCGGTTCCAGCCGGGCACGCGCAGGGTGTTGGTGGCGTTGGCGTAGCTGGCACCGGTGTGCACCCAGCGGCCATCCACGGCCAGGCCGGGCACGCCGGGCACGTCCCATTCAGCGCCCAGGTTGGCCTGCAGCTTGGGCACACCGATGACGCGCTGGCCGTCGGTGGTGGCCGAGCCGGTGCTGACCTGCTTGGCATCCAGCCACGTCAGCCCGCCCAGCACGCGCAGGCCCTTGGTGGCCTCGCCCTGCAGGGCCAGCTCCACGCCCTGGTGGCGGTCCTTGCCGCTGGTGCTGAAGAGGTTGGCCGCGTTCAAAAACGCACGCGGCTTGGTGGTGGAGAACAGCGCCACGCTGCCGCCCACGCGGCCCGCGTCGAACTTGATGCCCACTTCCTTTTGTTTGGAGGCGTACGGCGCCAACATCTCGCCCCGGTTGGCCGCTGTGCTGGGCGCGGTCTGGCCCTGGCTCAGGCCCTCCACATAGTTGGCATACACCGACAGGCTTTTATCCACCTTGAAGACGGCGGCCAGCAGCGGGCTGGTGCGGCTCTGGTCATAGCGGTCGGTTTGCGCGGCAGTGCCGTAGGCGTAGTTGGCGATCTCGATCTTCTGGTGGCGCAGGCCCGCCGTGAACAGCAGGCGGTTGTCCACCAACGACAGCGTGTCGCCCAGCGCAAAGCTGGTCAGGCGGGTGCTGCCGGTGCGCTGCGGGTTGGCCAGGTCGCCGCCGAAGAGGGTGTTGGCGCTAAAGCCGGGCAGGCCGGTGGCTATGGGGTTGTAAAGATTGGTGGCGTGCGTGTTGCGCCAGTCCATGGCGTAGGCGTTCTTCTTTTCGAAGTCGTAGTGCGACGCCACTGCCACCCATTCATGCCCCACGCTGCCGGTCTGCAGCTTGCCACGCAGGCCCAGCTCGCCGGTGTTCACGCTGTCCTTGCGGGTGTTGTCAAAACGGTAGGTGGTGCCCGCGCCGGTGGTGCCGTTGGTCACCGTGAGGTTGGCCAGCGAATTGGCTTCTTCGCCCCGGCGCGCGCCCGCCGCTGCCCAGGCTGTGGTGGTGGGCGACAGGTCCCACTCGCCGCGCAGCGTGCCGAACACATCGCGCTCGTTCGAGTAGCTCCAGGGCTGGGCAAAGTTGGTCTGGTTGTCGGGCGCGTTGGGCACCGTGGTCACCGCACTGCCCAAGGTCACGTTGGTGCGCGTGTTCTTGAGCTGGTGGTCCTGCCAGCCGATGTCGCCCGACAGGCGCACGTCGCGGCTGCGCCAGTCCAGGCCCACGGCCAGCAGGCCGAGCTGCACATCTTCGTTGTCCACCGCCGTACCGCCGTTGCGCGCGGCCGCATTCACGCGGATGCCGGTGTTGCCGTCGGGCCCAAAGCGGCGGGCAATGTCGGCTGCCACCTGCGTCTGGCCACCGCTGGCCACGCCAAAGGTCACGCGGTTCAATGGCTCGTTGGGGGCCCGCTTGGGCAGCAGGTTGATGCTGCCGCCCAGGCCACCGCCGTTGGGGCTGGCGCCGTTCAGAAAGGCTGAGGCGCCACGCAGCACCTCCACCCGCTCGAACAGCTCGGTGGCGATGTACTGGCGCGGCAGCAGGCTGTACAGGCCGTTGTAGGCGGTGTCGTCCGAATCGAGGATGAAGCCCCGGATGAAGAACGCCTCCTGAAAATTGCCAAAGCCGCGTGCCACGCGCACCGTGGGGTCGTTCTGCAGCACATCGCCCACGCTGCGGGCATGGCGGTCCTGGATCAGTTCGTTGGTGTAGCTGGTGATGGAAAACGGCGTGTCCATCGCATCCTTGGTGCCCAGCACACCGGCACGGCCACCGCGCGCCACCTGGCCGCCGGGGTAGGCGGGCGACAGGCCTTGGGCCGACGCATCGGCGCTGGCGCTCACGGTGACGGTGGACAAGGTCTTGTTGCCCTCGGGCTCGGTGCCTTTGGCTGTCGCTTGTGCCCAGGCCGTGGGCGCGCCCAGCGTGAAGAGCAGGGCAGCGGCCAGGGCGGCCGGGGTTAGGGCAGGGCGACGAGAGGAATGAAGGTGGCGCATGGCGGCAGGTTGGTGCTTGAAATCGTCAGAGTGGCGTGGCGTTGGCGCTCGCTTTGTCGGCATCGGGGTGCGGTGGGCTGTGCGCTGCACGGGCGGTGGCTGCAAACGGGCTGCGCGGCCAGCTGAACCAGCCCATCACCGCAACCGGCACACCCAGGCCCACCCACGACCACCAGTCGCCCCAGGTGTCGGACACGAGGGCGGTGGCTAGGCCCGTGGTGGTGAGCACGGCCATCACAAGGGGCCCACCCCACAGCGACCAGAAGGGGCTCGGCTTCATGTGCGGCCCTCGGTTTGCGGCAGCGGGCTGCCGGTGCGGGCCGTGGCCGTTAGGGGCAGGCTGCTGCGGCCAGGGGCCGTCGCGGCGGTTGACGGGTGGGTGTTGTTGGTGCTGCCCGCCTGCACACCCTTGCGCAGCCACAGGTACAGCCCGCTGCCCAGCACCACGATGGTGGCAAGGTCGAGCAACGCCCACAGGATCTTCATCGGCATGCCGCCGTAGTCGCCAAAGTGCAGCGGCTGCGACACTAGCAGCGCTGTCAGGTACCAGGGCAGCTGGGGCGCTGCAGTGACCTGCGCCGTGCGCGCATCCACCAGCACGGGCTTGAGCAGGCGCGAGGTGAGCGGCTCATTGCCCCGCAGGAAGAACGTGTTGTGGTGCGGGCTGGAGAACGCCGTGCCCGGGAACGCAATGAACGACAGCTTGGTGCCGGGCGCCTGGGCCTGCGCGGCCTCCAGCGCCTGCTGCAGCGGGCCGCGCTCTGCGACGGGCACGATGGGCTGGCCCTCGTAGGGCTTGAGCAGCACCGAAAGCTGGTCGTACTGCCAGTATTTGATGAGCAGATCGGCCCACGTGTTGATCATGCCCGTGCCGCCCACCACCAACGCCCACACCAGCGTGACGATGCCCAGCAGGTTGTGCAGGTCCAGCCACTTCACGCGGGTCGAGCGATCACGCCGCACCTCGCCAAACGCCAGCTTGCGCATGAACGGTGCATACAACACCACCCCGGTGACGATGGCCACCAGCAGCAGCAAGCCCATGAAGCCCAGAAACAGCTTGCCCGGCAGGCCTGCAAACAGGTCCACGTGCAGCTTGAACATCACGTACATGAAGCCCTCGTCAAACCGAGGCTGCGCCAGCACCTGCGCCGTGCGCGCATCCACCGCCACAGAGCGGAAATCATCGGTGGGCGCCGGTGTGGGCGTGAGCGTGACGAACCACACGTTGTCATCGTCCTCCGCGTGCGACGCGAACTGCACCACACGATCAGGGTGCAGCGCATGCGCGGTAGCCAGCACTTTGTCGAGGCTGGCGCGCGGCGTGTTGGCAGGCATGGCAGGCGCCTCGACCTCAGTGCCCAGCAGGTGGCCAATTTCGTGGTGAAAGATCAGCGGCAGGCCCGTGAGGCACAGCAGCAGCATGAAGACGGTGCACACCAGGCTGGACCACTTGTGGGTCCAGCTCCAGCGGCGCAGGGCGGTGGGGCTCAGCATGGTGTGGAGCTGGGTTGGCAAGGGCCGAGTTGGCGCACATCCACATGGCCGACCCACATGACAGGGGCAGCAATAGCGGCGGCAGAAGGCGCGAAAAAGGAGTGGTTCAAGCCAGACAACCCGAAAACATCGAAGGACGGTGGGTGCTGGCTGCAGCCTTAGAGCGGGTCTAAGCGGAGAGGCTGTGGCTGGCGGACACGGAATTTTACATTGCAAATGGGAATGATTCGTTTTTGTATATTTGTGTGTTGGTTTTTCGGTGCTGCACCGCCAGGGGACGACGGTGGTGCGCAGGCATGCTCAATACCGAGCCTTGAATGCGATGGTCACGCGGCGTGGCTCGCCGTAGAAGTTCTGGCGTGAGATGCCCGACACCTTCTCGTAGTAGGTCTTGTCCAACAGGTTGTCCACCGACAGGTTCACCGACAGGTGGTCGTTGATCTGGTAGCCCACCTGGGCGTTGAACACTGCGTAGCCCGGCGCGTTGATGCGCAGCGCGCCGCTTTGCGCAAAGAATTCGCTGCGGTACGACATGCCGCCGCCCACGCTCCAGCCGCGCAGTGCCGGGCTGGTGAAGGCGTAGCGGGTGAACAGGTTCACGCTGTGGCGCGGCGTGATGGGGCTGAACACCTGGCCCTGCTGTGCCACCGGCGCCTTGAGATAGTGGGTGTCGTTGTAGGCGTAGCCTGCCACGATGTCCCAGCCGGGCTGGGGTTGGCCGCTGACCTCGGTTTCAAAGCCTTGCGCGCGCACCTTGCCGCCTGCGATGTAGGCGCCGGTCACCACCGGGTCGGCGATGGCGCGGTTCTCGTCGATGATGCGGAACAGCGCTGCGTGGGCCTGCAGGCGCTTTTGCAAAAACTCACCTTTCACGCCCAGCTCAATCTGCTTGCCCGTGCGCGGGTCGAGCAGTTGCTTGGCCGCATTGAGCTGGCTTTGCACCACGAAGGTCTCGGCGTAGCTGGCGTAGCCGGTGTACTGCGGATGGAAGTCCCACATCAGCGCCACGGAGGGCACGAACTGGCGGCCGGGGTCTGCCGACGCAGTGACGGCGCCCGTGCTGGTGCTGCGCGTCACGACGTCGGCCCAGGAGAGGCGCCCGCCCGCCAGCAACTTCACCGTGTCGGTCAGCGCGATCTGCGCCTGCCCGTACAGCGCGTTCTCGCTGCGTTTGACGATGGAGGTGAAGCCTTTGAGCGTGATGTCAGGGTAGGCCAGGCCGTAGTTGGGCTGCAGCAGGTTGAAGGGCAGGCTGGGACCGTAGACGTAGTTGCCGTCCCAGGTGGTGCCTTCGTTGTGGCTGGCGCCCACCAGCAGCTTGTGGGTGCGGCCGGCCACCTGCACCGGCGTGGCCAGGAAAGCGTCGTAGTTGCGGGTGCGCACGTGGAAGTCCCCGTCCACCGTCTCCATGGTGAAGCTGCCGTTGGCGGCCAGGGCGCTGTTGGCGCGGGCCGACCGGTAGAACGCCGTGCGGTCGATGTCCCGCGCGGACAGGCGCACCAGGCCACCGCCGTCCAAGCGGTGCTCCAGTTCCGCGAAGACGTCGGTGGTCTCCAGGTCTTGCCGGTTGGCACGCAGGCCGGCGAAGGCGCTGCGGGGCAGGTCGGCCAGGCGGCCATCGGCGTAGGTGGGCAGGCCTTGGTCGATGGCGGCTCGCACACGCTGCTGCGCTGCGCCTACCGACACGGTGGTGGAGGGGGCGATGTCCCATTCCAGCGTTCCGTAGCCCAGGCGCTTGTTGTTGAACAGGGTGTCTACAAAGCTGTCCTTGTTTTCCACCACGGCAACGGCACGCGCGCGGATCGTGCCTTCGGCATTGAGTCCGCCGCCCACATCCACCGTGCTGCGGCGCAGTCCGAAGGAGCCCACGGCCGCATCTGCACCGATGGCCAGCTTGGCCTGCGCGCGCTTGCGCACCAGGTTGACGGTGCCACCGGGTTCGCTGGCACCCTGCAGCAGCCCGGCCGGGCCGCGCAGGACTTCAATGCGGTCGTAGATGGCGGTATCCAGCGTGCTGTAGTTGCCTTGGGGAATCGGCACGCCGTCGAGCTGGATGGACCCCAGATCGAACCCGCGCGACTGGAAGCTGTTGTAGTTGCCCGCCCCGTCAAAGCGCGTGACCGTCATGCCCGTGCTGAGCTTGACCGCGTCTTCCACCTTGGTCAGGTTGCGGTCATCCAGTTGCTGGCGCGTGACCACGCTGATCGACTGAGGTGTTTCGCGCGGCGCCAACGGCATCTTGCCCACGTTGACCTCGCGTGCGACGTACTGGCCCGAGCCCTCGGTGGCCGCGCTGTCTGCCCCGTCGGTCACTTTCACTTCGGGCAGCGCAGTGGTGGTCTGCGCTTGGGCCGTCGCCATCGTGGCCAGCAGCGAGACCGCAAGGGCCAGTGGGTGCATGTGCATGATGTTTCTCCTCCTCGTCATTTGATTATTTGCTATCAAAAATAGAGCTAATAGCGCTTATGGATAAAGCGCTATAGGCCAATTTCATTGGTAAAACGTGCTCGAACGAAGCGCACGTACGCTGGCGTGCGCTGGTCAGAACCGCGTCCGCAACGTCACCTGCAGCGCGCGTGGCGAGCCGGGCAGGATCAGGTTGTCGTTGCTGCCGTGGGCCGATACGTAATATTTGCGGTTGGCCAGGTTCTTGATGTTCACGTCTACATCCCACTGGCCCAGCGTGTACTGCAGGGCCGCGTCCAGCGTGGTGTAGCTGGGCAGGGTGACCAGGTTGGTCAGCGAGGTGAAGCGCGCACCCACATAGTTCACACCGCCGCCCACGCGCAGGCCGTGGCCCAGGTCCTTCATGGCCCACAGGAAGGCCGAGTTGCGCGGCGTGAGCGCGGGCACCTTGCCTTGGGCTGCGATGGCTGCGGTGGGCAACTGGGTGGACGTGGTGGTGGCCAGCGACTTCGTCATGCGGCCGTCCAGCCAGGCGTAGCCTGCGCTCACATCCCAGCGGCCGGGCAGGCGGCCGTTGGCGGTCAGCTCCAGGCCGTTGGTGCGCTGCGTGCCCACGTTGATCTGGCGGCCAGGGTTGGCGGGGTCGGTGTTCTTGATGTTGGTGCGTTCCAGGTTGAACAGCGCACCGGTCACGTTCAGGCGGCCGTCCAGCAGGTCGAGCTTCACGCCGATTTCCTTGTTCTCGGTGATCTCGGGTTCGGCGCCCGTGTTGTTGGCCGCCAGCGCAAATGCCTCGGCCGAGGGCTGGAAGGATTTGCTGTACGACACGTAGTACGACACCGTATCGCTGGGCTGCCAGACCAGGCCTGCGCGGGGGCTGAACTTCTTGTCGGTGCGCTCGAGCGTGGCGAGCTTGCGGTCAAACGCGGTCTGCTGTTTGAACACGTCGTAGCGTGCACCCACCAGCGCTTTCCACTGCGGGGCCAGCGTGATCTGGTCTTGCCAGTACAGCGCGGCGGTGTCCTGTGTGGTGTGGCTGGGGATGGCGTTGTCGGCGTTGTAGTTGGCCGCCGGGATGACGGGCGCCGCACCGGTGGGGTTGAAGATGGACACGCGGTCCGCACCGCCCGATACCGATTCAGAGCGTTTTTTCTGCTGGCCCAGTTCCATGCCCATCAACCATTCCTGCTTCAGGCCACCGAGCTGGTTGCGCCAGGTCACGTCGGTCTGGTTGAAGACCCCTGTTTCGTCGCGCAGGATGAAGGCCCGGGTGCGGCCCACCGTCAGGTTCACCGGGTTGGTCGTGCCGCCGGGCAGGGTGTTGTAGCGGTCCAGCGCGTAGTCGTACAGGCGCGTGACGTTGCGCACTGACCAGTCGTCATTGAAGCGGTGGTTCAGCGTGGCCGCGAGCGACTGCATGGTGCTGGTGGTGGTGTCGTCCTGCGCGGCGTTGCTGGAGCCGTAGTAGGTGCCTGCGGGTACGTTGACGGGGCGGCCGTTCAGGGCGGGGATGCCGAAGTCCGTCAGGCGCTTGTCGCGGGCGTTGGTGTATTGCAGCAGCAGATCGGTCTGCGCCGCGAGCTTGAGCGCGAGCGAGGGTGCGAAGTTGTGGCGCTTGACGAACTGCTGGTCGCGGTAGCTGCCCGAGTCTTCCACGGCGGTATTGATGCGGAAGGCGGCGGTGTCGCTGATGCCCACGTTGACGTCGGCGGTGGCGCGGCGGTAGTCAAAGCTGCCCAGGCCCAGCGATGCCTCGCCCGAGGTTTCGCCAAACTTGGGTTTCTTGGTCACGCGGTTGATGAGCCCGCCCGACGAGCCGCGCCCGTACAGCACGGCGGCGGGGCCCTTGAGCACCTCCACGCGCTCGATGTCGGCCAGATCGCGGAAGTACAAGGCATCGTCGCGCACGCCATCCACAAACTGGTCGGCAATGGCGGTGAAGCCGCGGATCACCACCTGGTCGCGCTGGCCGTCGCCATGGCTCATGGCCACGCCGGGCACGTTGCGCAGCGCGTCTTCCATCGAGCGAGCGCCCTGGTCACGCATGAGCTGTGCGGGCACCACGTTCACGGCCTGGGGCACGTCGCGCAGTGGCGCGCTGCCCTTGGTGGCCGTGCTGGCGGCGGCGGGCGAATAGCCATCGTCCTCCGCGCTGGACTGCACGGTGACTTCGCCCAGTGTCTGTGGCGTGGTCTGCGCCAGCGCAGTGCCACACAGCGTGGCAAGCAGGGCGGCCACCAGCGGGTGGAGGCGATGGGGGGTTGGTGTGTAAGCGTGCATGGTTTTCCTTGGAGTGAGCGCAACGCGGTTGGCAAAAAGCCCTGCACCCCATGGCCTGGCGCGGGCCACGACGGGCCGCTGTCTGGGAGGTGGTGGGGGCCGTGAAAACAGAAAAGCGAGATCGAGCCGGGGAGGGCTCAGCACGGGGCGGCGCGTGCGCTGCGCCCGGCCGTCACCACCCCAGGGCGCGGGCCAGCAGGCCCGCCAGCAGGGCAGCGCCACCCATCTCGGGTGTGCGCCGGGGCTGCCAGGTGACGGTGGCGGTGACTGCCACAGCAGCCATCGACAGGGCCACTGCCCATGCCGCTACGCCCAGTGACGCAGGCACGCCCCCCGGCGGGTGTGCCGTGGCCAGCCACAGCGAAAGCACCAGCAGCAGCCAGCCCGAGCGGCGCAGCGCCGCCAGGCGGGGCACGGCGCCCTCATGGCCCAGGGCGTCTTCGTGGTGGCGGTCCATGCCCAGCGCAATGGCCGACCAGGCGGCAAAGCAGAGAAGAAAGGCGGACATGGCTCAGGCTCCCGAGGTGGAGGTTTCGGCGGGCGCTACGGGCGCTATGGGCACCGATGGGGCAGGCCGTGCGGGCCGTGCAGTTTGTGCAGGCCGGGCGGTGGGTGCGCCGCGCCGGGGCGTGCGGCCAGGGCGCACACGCCACGCCAGCCAGCCCAGCAGCAGCCCGGTGGCCAAAAACGCCAGGTCCATGCTGGCCCACACCCATTCGCGCGCGGGCAGGCTCACGCCCAGGTGGGTGTGTGTGGTCAGCGCGTTGATCAGTGGCAGCGCTGCCCACACCAGGCCTGCAGCGGCCAGCGGCACCGTCCAACCCATGCGGTGTGGGCGCGCCACCGCGCAGGCCAGCGCCCACAGCAGCGTGAGGCCCCAGGTGCTGAAGAACCAGGCCAGCTCTGTATCTGCACGGCCTTCTATGCCCACGGGGATCAGGCGGTTGGCGGCCAGGTACACGCCACAGGCCAGCGGCAGCCCGGCCAGCGTGGCGATGTTGATGCCAGCCACCAGTCGTTCGCCAAACGGCGCTTTGGTGGGGGCGATGTTGGCGGCCCCTTGGCGGCTGGCTTGCGTTTGCGACTTGGCGCTGCGCTTGACCGACCACAGCACCATGCCCGTGGCAATCATCAGGCTGCCCAGCACCCCAAACCCAAACAGTGCCCAGCGCAGGCCCACATCGGCAAACCGCGCCATGTGCAGGCCGTATAGCACGCCATAGGTCTTGACGGCGGGGCTGGTGGCATCGGCCTGGTCCAGCCATTGGCCGGTGGTGGCATCAAACAGCAGGCGCGGGGGGCGGTACTGCAGGCGGTCGCCTTCGTGGCGCGTGACCTCCACCACGGCGCGACCGTTGGCATCGCGGAGGCCCTGCAGGCTGCCGATGCGCCCGCCCTGCCAGCGGGTGGTGGCCGCGTCGATGATGGGCTGCAGGGTGATGGCGGGCAGGGGCTCCATCTTGTCGGTGGCGCCACGGCGGGGGCGGCTCTCGGGCTTCTCACCTTGCAGGTCGGCAAAGTAGGCGTTGGAGTCCACGCCTTTCTCGGTCTTGTAGGTGTTGGCAATGCCCGCAGGCATGTACAGCGTGTGGAAGATCATCAGCCCGCTGAAGGTGATCAGCAGATAGAAGGGCAGCACCAGCACACCGGTGACGTTGTGTGCGTCCAGCCAGGCGCGCTGCCCGCCTTTGGTGGGGCGGAAGGTGAAGAAGTCCTTGAAGATGCGGCGGTGCGTGATGACGCCCGTGATCAGCGCCACAAACATCAGCATCGTGGCCACGCCCACCACCCAGCGGCCCTGCAGGGCCCAACGGCCTTTTTGCGCGGTGCGCAGCTCGAAGTGAAAGCGGTAGAAAAAGTCACCCCCCATGGTCTGGCGCGCCTCGATGGGCTCGCCGGTCTGCGGGTTCATGCGCAAGGTTTCAAACCGGCCGTTGCTGGTGTCGCGCCACAACATGTTGACGGCCGGGTCGCGGTCATCGGGCAGGTGCAGGATCCATTGGGTGACGTCGGGTGCCTTGCGCACCAGCGCGTCCAGCGACTTCTGAGCCACCTGCGCATCGGCCGCGTCGGTGCTCGGCAGCCCGTGCATCTCGGGCCGCATCCACAGGTTGAACTCGTTCTTGAAGAACGACAGCGTGCCCGTGAAGAAGATCGCAAACAGTAGCCAGCCCAGGATGAGCCCGGCCCAGGTGTGTAGCCACGACATGGCCTGGCGAAAGCCCTCGCGGTCGGCACTCTTGCGCGTGGAGGTGGAGGTGGCTGTTGTCATGGCGCGCCCCTCATCCATTGCGGCGCCATGGCGCACGCGCCCAGCACCAGGGCGGGTAGCAGCGTGCCGCCCCAGGCGCCCCAGGCCGTGCGCGCATAAAACGCCCAGCCAGCGGCGATGGCATAGACCAGCCAGGCCAGCATGGTGGCGGCCAGCACGGCCTCGACACGCGGCATGCATTGCGCCAGCGCGAGCGAAAGCGCGGCCGCGAACCCCGCCGCCAATGCATACCCACCCCCGATGGCCGCCACGGCGCGGGAGGTGACGCCCAAGCGGTAGCGCCAGTCAACGCGGGCCGCTTTCATGGCCGGCCTTCGGCGGCGCCAGATGTGGCGCGACATGCAGGAAACGAGAGAAACAGAGGCCCCGCAGTGCAGGGGCTGGCAGCGCTGCGCAGCATCAGAAAGGCTCCAGGCAGTGTTGGTGTACGGCAAAACGTACCAACGCTGGCTGCAGCGGCGGAGAGCCCGGCTGACTGGCTGGCTAGGTGTGGAAGAGATTCATTGGATCGGGCGCCATGCAGGTGGGCTGCAAATTGAATGGCACCGATCGCAAAAAATGTATTCTACTTTTGTTGAGAAGCATTCGCATTTATAAAAATGCTATTTGTGTTGTTTTGATGTGTGGTTGCAACAGCTTGTGACGGGCATGACAGGCGGAGTTTTCACGGGAGGCTCACTGTTGCCCCACATTCGAGGCCCCCCACGTTCAGATGGACGAAGCTTTGCGTCTAACACGACTGGTTTTGACCAAACGCAAAAACGCACATCTGCCGCTGTGTTGCTTCCGGGGCTTCCGGGCTTCAAGGGTGAGATCACTGAGTCACTTTGAGACCGTGCCCGAACGCATTTCACGCTTCCCCAGGGCCAAGCGGGCAACCTGAATCAGGTTGGCCTGCAGATTAGCGCCCCATAAAAAAACGGGCCGAAGCCCGTTCATTCCACTCTGCTGGCGAAGCGTCTTGTGAGACCTCTTCGCGCCGTGCAGGCGTTGCGGTGGATTACTCCACGTCACCCATCTGCGACTGCAGGTAGTTCTGCAAGCCCACCTTGCCGATCAGATCGATCTGGGTTTCCAGGAAGTCGATGTGCTCCTCGGTGTCGTCCAGGATCTTTTGCAGCAGGTCGCGCGAGACATAGTCACGCACCGTTTCACAGTGGGCGATGCCGTCCTTGATGGTGGCCTGGGCGCCTTGTTCGGCGCGCAGGTCGCAGGCCAGGATCTCTGGCACGTCTTCGCCGACCTGGATTTTGGCCAGGTCCTGCAGGTTGGGCAGGCCGTCCAGCATGAAGATACGGTCCATGAGCCAGTCGGCGTGCTTCATCTCGCCGATGGATTCCGAATACTCCTTCTTGGCCAGCTTGTCGAAGCCCCAGTGCTTGAGCATGCGGTAGTGCAAGAAGTATTGGTTGATGGCCGTGAGTTCGTTCTTGAGCTGGGCCTGCAGATGGCCAATGACCTGTGCGTCACCTTTCATGGGGGACTCCTTGTAGTGTGTGGATTCGGCGTCGATTGTCGTGACCCGCACCCAGCAGCGCAAGGCAAGCCCCTGTTGCGCCGCGCGGGCTGCGGGTGATGCTGAGAGGTGTTCGCGTTTACATGCGCTGTGCCCTGGTTTTGCGTGGGCGGGCCATGCGATCTACTCTGTCGTTGTATAGTAATAAACAATTGATTCAATGAAATCAATTAATTGGATTGATGGCTGCGAAATGCCTAAACTTCAGTCCTGTTCAGTTAACCAACCACCAAGGAAACAGCAATGTCCCTGATCAATACGCAAGTTCAGCCCTTCAAAACCACCGCTTTCGTCAACCGTGACGGCAAGGGTGAATTCATCGAAGTGACCGAAGCCAGCCTGAAGGGCAAGTGGTCCGTGCTGATCTTCATGCCTGCAGCTTTCACCTTCAACTGCCCCACCGAAATCGAAGACGCTGCCGACAACTACGCTGAGTTCCAGAAGGCCGGTGCCGAGGTCTACATCGTGACCACCGACACGCATTTCTCGCACAAGGTGTGGCACGAAACCTCCGACGCCGTGGGCAAGGCCAAGTTCCCCCTGGTCGGCGACCCAACGCACCAACTGACCAACGCTTTCGGCGTGCACATCCCTGAAGAAGGCCTGGCACTGCGTGGCACGTTCGTGATCAACCCCGATGGCGTGATCAAGACTCTGGAAATCCACTCCAACGAAATCGCCCGTGACGTGTCGGAAACCCTGCGCAAGCTCAAGGCTGCCCAGTTCACCGCTGCCAACCCTGGCCAAGTCTGCCCCGCCAAGTGGAAGGAAGGCGCCAAGACCCTGACGCCTTCGCTGGACCTGGTCGGCAAGATTTAAGAAGGTGTGAGAGAACCCACCTTCTAGGCTTTTTTTCGGCCCCCCCAAAGCCGGACAGCGTCATGGTGCTATTGCGCCATGCCGTCCGGCTTTTTTACGCCCGGAAGTTGATACGCAGGCTTGAACTGCCGCCCGTTTGGCTTCAACCTTCCAGACAACACAACTCGAATTTCAAAGGACACCACCATGCTCGACGAACAACTCAAGACCCAACTCGCCGCCTATCTGGAGCGCGTGCAGCAGCCGTTTGAGCTGGTGGCTTCCCTGGACGACAGCGAGACAGCGCGCGACATGCGCGAGCTGCTGACGACCATTCAATCACTGCGCAGCGACAAGATCACCCTGCGCACTGATGGCAACGATGCGCGCAAGCCCTCGTTCAGCCTGCAGCGCGTGGGCGCCACCAACAGCCTGCGCTTCGCCGGCCTGCCCTTGGGCCATGAGTTCACCTCGCTGGTGCTGGCCCTGCTGTGGACGGGCGGCCACCCACCCAAGGTCGAGCAGGACGTGCTCGACTCCATCAAGGCCCTGGATGGAGACTTCAATTTCGAGGTCTACATGAGCCTGACCTGCCATAACTGCCCGGACGTGGTGCAGGCGCTGTCGCTCATGGCCATCGTCAACCCCCACATCAAAACCACCGTGATCGAAGGCGGCGCCTTCCAGCAAGAAGTGACCGAGCGCGAAATCATGGCCGTGCCCATGGTGTTCCTGAACGGCCAAGTCTTTGGTTCTGGCCGCATGACGATTGAAGAGATCGTGGCCAAGCTGGACACCGGCTCTGCCGCCCGTGAAGCCGCCAAGCTCAGCGCCAAGGCGCCGTACGACGTGCTTATCGTCGGTGGTGGCCCCGCAGGCGCCGCAGCCGCTGTGTATGCTGCCCGCAAGGGCATCCGCACCGGAGTGGCTGCCGAGCGATTTGGTGGCCAGGTGAATGACACGCTGGCCATTGAGAACTACATCTCGGTGCTCGAAACCGACGGCCCCAAGTTCGCTGCCGCGCTCGAAGCCCACACCCGCGCCTATGGCGTGGACATCATGAACCTGCAGCGCGCTGACAAGCTGATCCCGGCGGCCGAGCCCGGTGGCCTGATCAGCGTGCAAATGGCCAACGGCGCCACGCTGCAGTCCAAGACGGTGATCCTGTCCACCGGCGCGCGCTGGCGCAACGTGAACGTGCCCGGTGAAGCCGAGTACAAGAACAAGGGCGTGGCCTACTGCCCGCACTGCGACGGCCCGCTGTTCAAGGGCAAGCGCACGGCGGTCATCGGCGGCGGCAACTCGGGTGTCGAGGCTGCCATCGATCTGGCTGGCATCGTGGCCCACGTCACGCTCATCGAGTTTGCCGACCAGCTCAAGGCCGACGCCGTGCTGGTCAACAAGCTCAAGAGCCTGCCCAACGTGACCATCCACACCAACGCGCAGACCACCGAAATCACCGGCGCCGATGGCAAGGTCAACGGCCTCAAGTACAAGGACCGCGCGACGAACGTGGAGCACACCGTGCAGCTCGAAGGCGTGTTCGTGCAGATCGGCCTGGTGCCCAACACCGAATGGCTCAAGGGCACGGTGGAGCTGTCGAAGTTTGGCGAGATCATGGTGGACTCGCACGGTCGCACCAACATCCCCGGCGTGTTTGCGGCGGGCGATTGCACCACGGTGCCGTTCAAACAGATTGTGATCGCGGCAGGAGACGGATCGAAGGCCGCGCTGAGTGCGTTTGACCACCTGATCCGCATGCCCGTGGTGGCTGCCGAAGGGGCCAAGACCCAGGCTCCGCAGCCCGAAGCGGTCGCTGCCTGATTCCGCTCAGGCGCGAGGGGCACTACGTATGCCCCGGCATGCCGGGCGGTCCGCTTCGTTGGCCGCTTGGGGAGCGCTGGTGCGGGCTTTTGCCCCGCACGCCACTTGGTCAGCGCCGCCCTAAAGCCCCTCGACTTGGACTGGGCGATTCGCTTTTTTGGCGGTGGGTTCTGAAAACCTCCATAGAATCCCGCTGCCCATGCGCCGCTTGCTGTTGATCTTCCTGTTGGTGTTTATGCCGCTCCAGTCCATCTGGGCGGCGGCTTCGCCATATTGCGGGCACGAAACGGTGTCGCAGTCCTCGCACTTCGGCCACCACGCGCACGAGCACGCAGCCGACGAATCCCCTGCTGCGGCCAAGGCATCCACTGCTACTGCGGCCGACATGGACTGTCACACTTGCCATGGCGCTGGTTGCGGCCTGGCGCACAGCCCCAGTGCCCAGGCCATCGTGGTGGCCACGGTACACCCGCCAGGCCATGCTGTGTCGGCTTGGCCACCGGTCCCCCTCGCACGCCCCGAACGCCCCAACTGGTCCGTCCTCGCCTGAGCGGCGAGGCGGGGGCGTGGGCCGTCCCGTTTTCATTTTGTTGATGGTGTTGGAGACCTGCCTTCTGAGGCAGTCGCGGTGCGTGCGCTGGCGCTTGCTGGCGCATGCCGCTGATCGTTTCTTCCGTCCATCGCGCCTCGCCGATTTCAACCTGTGGCCCCTGGCCACTGCAGAGGAATCGGATGCAACCAACGAAACAACGACAACACGCATCGGCCGCCGCTTTGGCGGCCATGGCGCTGGGCTGGGCACTGCTGGGCAGTGCTGCGCAGGCCCAGGCCGCAATAGCCACCACACCCACCATACCCACCCCATCCACCTCACCGCCACTCACACTCCAGGCCCTGTTTGAGCAGGCCTGGCAGCGCCAGCCTGAGGCACAGTCTGCCTCCCTGCGGCGCGAGGCCGCGCAGGCCACGCGCAACGCGGCAGCAGCCTGGACCGCCGAGCCTGTGGTGCTGGAGCTGGCCACCAAAACCGACCGCCCTGGCAGCAACCACGGCAACCGCGAAGCCGAAGTGGGCCTGGCCTTGCCGCTGTGGTTGCCGGGTGAGCGCACACGCAAGGCCGCGCTGGCCGACGCTGAAGTGCAGGCACTGGAAAGCCGCCGACAAGCCGCGCAGCTGCAGCTGGCCGCCACTGTGCGCGAGACCTGGTGGGCGGCGCAACGTGCGCAGGCCGACTGGGCTCTGGCGCAAGACCGGCTGCTGAACGCCCAGCGCCTGGCCGCCGATGTGGCGCGCCGCGTGCGCGCGGGCGATCTGTCGCGCGCCGACCAGGCGCAGGCCGACGGCGCGGTGGCCCAGGCCGAAGCCGCCATGGCCGAGGCCCAGGGCGCGCGCGACGTGGCACAAGCCGCGCTGGCCGCGTGGGGGGTAAAAGCCGCGCCAGACTTGACGCTGGCTGACGGTGCCGAGTCCGAACCCGCCGTGCCGGGCGCCATGGCACCGCCCGCCCAGCACCCCGCCGTGGCCGACTGGCTGGACCAGGCCGAGGTGGCCCGCCGCGCTGCCGACCTGGCCGCCGTGCAGACCCGTGCCAACCCCGAACTCACGCTGGCTGCCACGCGCGGGCGTGAGCAGGCGAGCGACCGCTACCAGCAGACCTTCACCGTGGGCCTGCGCGTGCCTCTGGGCGGGGGCGACCGCGCGCAGGCCAAGCAGGCAGCGGCCCGCGCCGATGCCCTGGCTGCCGAGGCACGCGCCGCTGTGGAGCGTGACCGCCTGGCCGCTGACATAGCCGCCGCAGTGGTCCGCGTGAAGGCCACCCAGGCCCAGCGCGACGCTCTGGCCCGCCACGCGGCGCTGGCGCAGGGCACGCGCGGTTTTATCGATAAGGCCTTCCGACTGGGCGAAGCCGACGGGCCTACCCGCTTGCGCGTGGAGCTGGAAGCCGCCCAGGCCGAACGCCAGCTGGCCCGTGCCCGCATCGACGCCGCCGCCGCCATCTCTCACCTGCGCCAGGCCCTGGGCCTGCTGCCGCAGTGAACCACCTGTGGACCCCGACAAGCTTTCTATGACAACCATGACACTCTCTTCCACTTTCTCCACACTGGGCCTGGCCCTGCTGCTGGGCTTGCTACCGCCGACAGCGCTGGCCGGTGATGGTCACGACCATGGCGAAGCCCCCGCTGCCGCAGCGGGCACGGCCCTGCCGCGCTTTGCTGCTACCTCGGACCTGTTTGAGCTGGTGGGCGTGCTCGACGGGCAAAAAATCGCGCTCTACCTGGACCACGCGGGCGACAACAGCCCCGTGAAAGACGCTCGGCTGGAGCTGGATATTGCGGGCACCAGCGTGCCCGTCACCCGCGTGGCGGAGGGCGAGTTCCAGGCCACCCTGGCCGCGCCGCTGGCCGAAGGCGTGAGCCCCGTCACCGCCACCGTGGCCGCAGGCAATGACACCGACCTGCTCGCAGGCGAGATCGACCTGCACCCCGCCGCACATACCGATGCCGCACCCGCAGGACTGGCCCGCCGTACCGCGCTGATCGCGGGCGCCGTAGTCGCCGTGCTGCTGGCGCTGGCCGCCGCATGGGGACTGCGCCGGGGCCGAGTTGCCCGCACCGCGCACAGCCAGCGCGTGGGAGGTGCCGCATGAAGCGCCTCACCCCCATGCCTTCTCTGCTGGCCCTGCTGATGGCGGCCGCCCTGTGGACGCCGCTGCCCGCCATGGCAGGCCCCGGCCACGACCATGGCGATGCGCCCGCCGCAGCCACCGGCAACGGCCCCAGCCGCCAGCCCGATGGCAGCGTGTTTCTGCCCAAACCCGCACAGCGTCAGCTGGGTGTGCGCACCCTGGTCGTGGATGCAGGGCAACACGCCAAGGCCTTTGAGCTGGCAGGCACCGTGGTGATGGACCCGAATGCGGGCGGCAAGGTGCAGGCCCTGCTGGCCGGGCGGCTGGAGGCCGGGCCCAAGGGCCTGCCTGGCGTGGGCCAGGCGGTGCGAAAGGGAGAGGTGCTGGCGTATGTGGTGCCCACGGCGGGCGCCATCGATCGCTCCAACCAACTGGCCCAGCAGGCCGAGCTGCGCGCTGCCCGCGACCTGGCCGCACGGCGTGTGGCGCGCTTGACGGAGCTGGCAGACACCGTGCCGCGCAAGGACATCGAGGCCGCCGAGAGCGAGCTGCAGAGCCTCACCCAGCGCCTTGGCGCCGTGGGCGCGGGCCTGGCCACACGCGATGCGCTGGTGGCCCCTGTGTCGGGCGTCATCGCCTCGGCCAATGCCGTGGCCGGGCAGGTGGTGGATGCGCGCGAGCTGGTGTTCGAGGTGGTAGACCCATCGCGCCTGCGCATCGAGGCCCTGGCCTACGACCCGGCCCAGGCCCAAGGCGTGGCCGGTGCCACGCTGGCCGTGGGCGGGCAGCGCGTGCCGCTGCGGTTTCTGGGCGCGGCGCGCAGCCTGCGCGAGCAGGCATTGCCGCTGCAGTTTGCGGGCGACTCAACCGTGCTCGGAACACTCGCGCTGGGCCAACCCGTGCGCGTGTTCGTGCAGTCCACCAACAAGGTCGATGGCGTGCAGGTGCCCGCCGCTGCGCTGCTGCGCAACCCGGCCAACCAGACCATCGTGTGGGTCAAGGAGTCGCCCGAGCGCTTTGCGCCACGGGTGGTCACGGCGGTGCCGCTGGATGGCACCTCGGTGGCCGTGACTTCGGGCCTGCAGCCCGGCGACCGCGTGGCCACGCAAGGTGCCACGCTCATCAACCAGGTCCGCTAAGGAGCCACCGCAATGTTCAAGTGGCTTCTAGAAAACAGCCTGGTCAACCGGCTGCTGGTGCTCATCGCCGCCGCCGTGCTCATGGCCTACGGCGCCTTCACGCTCTCGCGCACACCGGTGGACGTGTTCCCTGACCTCAACAAACCCACGGTCACCCTCATGACCGAGGCGGGCGGAATGGCCGCCGAAGAGGTGGAGCAGCTCATCACCTTCCCGCTGGAGACCACGATGAATGGCCTGCCCGGTGTGGAGAGCGTGCGCTCCACCTCCAGCGCGGGGCTGTCGTTCATCTACGTCACCTTTGACTGGAGCACCGAGATCTACCGCGCGCGCCAGATGGTGTCTGAACGCCTGTCGTCCATGGAAGAGGGCCTGCCCAGCGGCATCACGCCGCGCATGGGGCCCATCAGCTCCATCATGGGCGAGATCATGCAGGTGGCCATCCCCATCGACGCGGCCAAGACCACGCCCATGGCCGTGCGCGAGTACGCCGACTGGGTGCTGCGCCCGCGCCTCATGGGTATCCCCGGCGTGGCGCAGGTCATCCCCATCGGCGGCGAGGTGCGCCAGTTCCAGGTGCTGCCCGACACGGCACGCATGGCGGCGCTGGGCATCACGCACGACCAGCTCACAGGCGCGCTCAAGGGCTTTGCGGCCAACACCTCGGGCGGGTTTCTGGAGCTGGGCGGGCGCGAGTACCTCATCCGCCACCTGGGCCGCACCTCGCGGCTGGAAGACTTGCAGAACCTGGCCCTCACCGCCAAAAACGGCCAGAGTGTGCTGCTGCGCCAGGTGGCCGATGCCACCTTTGCCGCCGCCACCAAACGTGGCGACGCGGGCTTTGAAGGGCAGGGCGCCGTCATCCTGGGCATCCAAAAGCAACCCACGGCCGACACCATCGGCCTCACGCGCAGCATCGAGGCCGCTCTTGTGGACTTGAAAAACTCGCTGCCCAGCGGCATGGAGGCGCCGCGCGTCACCTTCCGCCAGGCGAGTTTCATCGAGGCCTCGGTCACCACGCTGCAGGGCAAGCTCATGGGCGCCTCGGTGTTTGTGGCAGTGATTTTGTTCGTCTTTTTGGGCACGCTGCGGCCCACGGTGATTGCGCTCACGGCCATCCCGGTGTCGATCTTCATCACGGCGCTGGTGTTCAAGTATTTCGGCCTGTCCATCAACACCATGACGCTGGGTGGCCTGGCCATTGCCATCGGCGGCCTGGTGGACGACGCCGTGGTGGATGTGGAAAACGTGCTGCGCCGCCTGAAGGTGGACCGCGCCAAGCACCCGAACCACCGCCTGCACCCCATCGAGGTGGTCAAGCTCGCGTCGATGGAGGTGCGCTCGGGCATTCTGTATGCCACGGCCATCATCGTGCTGGTGTTCTTGCCGCTGTTTGCGCTGCCGGGCATCGAGGGGCGGCTGTTTGTGCCGCTGGGCATTGCGTTCATTGTGTCCACGCTCGCGTCGCTGATGGTGTCGGTTACGGTCACTCCGGTGCTGGCGTTCTACCTGCTGCCGCGCATGAAGAACCTGGACCATGGCGACACCCGCGTGGTGGCCTGGCTCAAGGCGCGCTATCGCAACGGGCTCACGGGTGTGCTGGCGCGCCCGCGCACGGCCCTGGCCGTGAGCGCGGTGGCCGTGGTGCTTTCGTTGGCAGCGGTGCCGTTCTTCCCGACCACCTTCTTGCCGCCGTTCAATGAAGGCACGCTGCTTATCGGCATGCGCTTGAACCCAGGCGTGACGCTGGCCGAGTCGACTGCCCTGGCCCGCCAGGCCGAGGTGCTGGTGCGCCAGGTGCCCGAGGTCACGCACGTTGGCCGGCGCAGCGGCCGCGCCGAGCTGGACGAACATGCCGAAGGCGTGCACGTGAGCGAGCTGGATGTGGGCCTGCTGCCTGCGGCCGAGCTCAAGCGCAGCATGGCCGAGGTGCAGGCCGACATCCGCAGCCGCCTCGCGCACCTGCCTGCCGCCATCGCCATCGGCCAGCCCATCTCGCACCGCATCGACCACATGTTGTCGGGCGTGCGCTCGCAGATCGCCATCAAGCTCTTTGGTGACGACCTGGACACCCTGCGCGGCCAGGCCGAGGCCCTGCGCGCACGGCTGGCGGGCATCCCCGGCCTGGCCGACCTGGAGGTGGAGAAGCAGGTGCTGGCGCCGCAGATCACCGTGCGCGTGGACTACGCCGCCGCTGCGCAAATGGGCGTGCCCGCACCCCAGGTGCTGGCAGCGCTGCAGACGCTGGTGGAGGGCGAAAAAGTGGCCCAGGTAGTGGAAGGCAGCCGCCGCTTTGCGCTGGTGGTGCGCCTGCCCGACAGCGCACGCTCCATCGACGGCCTGGCGCGTGTGCTGATCGACACGCCACGCGGCCCCGTGCCGCTGTCGCGCCTGGCCACCATCGAAGAGGGCGACGGCCCCAACCAGATCAGCCGCGACGATGGCAAGCGCCGCATCGTGCTGTCGGCCAACGCGCAGGGCAGGGCGCTGTCCGACGTGGTGGCCGACATCCGCCAGGCCGTGGGCGACACCCGCCTGCCCGAGGGCTACTTCATCACCCTGGGCGGCCAGTTTCAGGCGCAGGAAGAAGCCAGCCGCCTGGTGGGCCTGCTGGCCATCGTCTCGCTGGTGCTGATGTTTGTGGTGCTGTACACGCGCTACCGCTCGGCCACGCTGTCGGCCCTCATCATGGCCAACATCCCGCTGGCGCTGGTGGGTGCGGTGCTGGGGCTATGGGTGTCGGGCCAGCCGCTCTCAGTGGCGGCGCTGATCGGCTTCATCACGCTGGCGGGCATCTCGGTGCGCAACGGCATTTTGAAGGTGAGCCACTACCTCAACCTGATGCGCGTGGAAGGCGAGCGCTTTGACACCGCCATGATCGTGCGCGGCTCGCTGGAGCGCCTGAGCCCCGTGCTGATGACCGCCCTGGTCACCGCCTTTGCCCTGGCCCCGCTGCTGCTGGAGGCCGAGCGCCCCGGCACCGAAATCCTGCACCCGGTGGCGGTGGTCATCTTCAGCGGCCTCATCAGCTCCACGCTGCTCGACACCTTCCTCACCCCGGCCCTGTTCTGGCTGTTTGGCCGCAAAGACGCCGAACGCCTGCTGGACGACAAGAACGCCGAGGCGTTCTGAGCTTTTCTTGTTTTGTATTTGTTCTCTTTATTTGTTCGTTTGCTTTTTCATTCACCCTTTGAAAGGACTCTCATGAAAACTACCCGCCAACTTTTCGCCGCCCTGGCCCTCGCAGCTGTGGCCACCACCGCCGCTTACGCCGCTGGCGACCACGGCGCAGGCCACGACCACAAGCCCCAACACGGCGGCATCGTGGCCGAAGCCAACGACATGGACTACGAACTCGTCGCAAAGCCCGACACCATCACCCTGCACTTGCGCGACCACGGCAAACCCGCCAAGACGGAGGGCGTGAGCGCAAAGCTCACCCTGCTGAACGGCACCGAAAAAACCGAGGCTGTGCTTGTACCGGCAGGCGAGGGCAGGCTCGAAACCAAAGGCATCTTCAAGGTCGCAGCAGGCACCAAAGTAGTGGCACTGGTGACACAGCCGGGCAAGAAGGCGGCGAATGTGCGGTTTGCGGTGAAGTAAGTCAGCGCCAAAGATAGCAAGCGTTGTGCACCACGCGCCGCCGCGCTGGCTTTTGCTGGCGTGGCGGTGTGTGGTCTGACTCAGTCGCAGTGCACCATGAGTGCGGCCGAGGTGGGTGCGCGCGTGGTTTCAGTGGTGAGGTATGGTGAAATTTGAAAAAAAATTGGGATCTACCGCCTATCTGTAAAGCGCCTGTAGCTATCAAATTGATAGTGATGTGGTTGATGCTGGGCGCAAGGCGATGAGCTTCCGTGGGCGGGAATAGGCAGATATTTCGGGGGCGGAGTGTCTGGTTGTTTGGGCTGATTGCGGTCGGTCAGCATTGAATGGGCACTGACCGGTAAGTGGACACCAGTCATGCATAAGTTTGTAGACCGGATGTCTGGTGGGCTAAGAAAGTCGAGTTGTGTGCGGTCGCGGTAGTGCGCTTACAGTTTGCGCAGTCATTGGCAGCCCAACTCAACGGCCGATAGCACTGTTCGGAAAGCGATTGCTGATACTGCAGCAGTGCATCATTAAACCGGTCAACCCTCCTTGAAAAGCCAGGGCTTAAATAGTTTGGTGAGTCTGGGGGCCACCACCCACGTCATCAGCAGCACAACCGCAAACGTCAGCAGTGCCGTGCGGGGAAACAGCCACCAGGTTTTCATTGAGTCCCCTACGGCTAGAAACAGCAAATAGACCGTGGGGCAAATGCCTAGCCAAGTAACCACTGCAACTTTCCATCGTGGTGGGGTGGGTGTGGGCGTGCGATACCAGAGTCCAAGGCCTGTCATTGACTTGAATCCCATTTCGCCGTCGATAAATGGTTCTGCCGCAGCGAGTCCGAGCTTACGTTGCGGCGAGTCGCGCCAAAAATGTAGATTTCTCTCGCTATCGAACGCCAGAACCACATGGTGCAGGGGGTCGTCAATATCCGGGTCTTCACCAGAATGAACCAACTGTGCCCCCAGATATCCCCTGAATCCTGAGGCGACCTGCACCATGTCCTGTGCGATACGTTCGAAGCCGGCCTCGCAACCTGCCCTTACTTTGCGAGTGATCAAAACCGTCACGGCATGCTCGCTCATCACATTCCTTCTGGGCTTAGTTCTAGGTGCACGCAGATTGACTTACCGAGTCAGTATGACGATCTTGCCCTGTGCCTCGTTTGCTTCCATCAGCCGGTGGGCTTCCACAATCTGGTCGATATTGAACACGCGCCCGATCGCCACCGGCAGAGTGCCGGCGGCGACCTCATCAAGAAGCTTCTGAAAGGGCATGTTCATGAAGTCCAGGATGTCCCCGGAATAGGTCGTCAGCGATACCCCGGTAGGGATCACTTCCATTGGCGAAAACTCCTTGAGTGTCCACTGATCGCCAACCATGCCCGCCATGCAGACGGTGCCTGGTTCACGGGTTGCGCGAAGAGAGTCTTTCAAAGTGCCCGTGCCCACTAGTTCCAGTACCTTGTCTGCTCCATCGCGCCAGACCGATTGCACGGCACTGGAGATATCGCCGTCATCCAATAGGAAATGGTGTGCACCGGCTTTCTCTATCAGCGCCCTGGATTTTTCCTGGCGCGCAGTGGAGGCCACCTCCGCGCCGTGGGCCCTGGCAACGGCTGCGGCTGCAAGGCCCACGGACGTCGTACCACCGCGAATCAGCAGACGTTCACCTTTGCGCAATCGCAGACCTCTGAACAGTGCTCCCCATGCGGTCTGGAGCATTTCGGGGAGAGCTCCAAGTGTTTGCCAAGGCAGTGGTGAATTGAAGGCCTGAACCTGCTTCGCAGGCACGAGGGTGTATTCCGCGTAGCCACCATCGAATGACCTGCCCATTCCCCCCATGACAGTCGCCACCATCTGACCTTGCGCAAACTCGCAGCCTGGCGACTCAGCGACTGTGCCCACAGCCTCGATGCCCAGTACCCTGGGAAAAGCAACGCTAGGCGAGTGTCCCTGCCGGGTAAACAGCTCGGAGCGGTTGAGTCCGAATGCTTCGATGCGAATCAACACCTGGCCAGGAGCCGCCTGTGGGATAGGTCGCTGTTTAACCCTGAGCACCTCCGGTCCACCCGGCTTGAGCATGACTACCGCTTTCATCGCCTTTGTTGCCATGGCTTTCCCTTCAATTCATGGCTATCGACGCTCCAGGAACGAGCGCAGATCCCCAACAAATTTGACAGGATTCTTGAACATCAGGAAGTGGTCTCCCTGTGCGGCCGCAGTGTATGAGAACAGGACTGCTCCTGGAATCACAGATTGCGCCCCAGCGCAGACTGGGCAAGTTGTTGCTCTCGTCACCGGAAAAAATCGCAGCGGGGATATCGATTTTCTGCGCCACCACATCTCGCCAATCGTTGACCGCATGGTTAAACAACACACGCGCCAGAGCCTTGGAATCGTTTTTCACAAACTCCGCAGCAAAACGTTCCGAATTCTCAAAGTATGGCGAGTCCATCAACTGCGCGCGCTCAAAAGGCTTCAGATCTGTTGTTAGCCTGCTGGCGGGCCCGCCCGTGGTGAAAGCCGCAACCATACGTTCGGGAGATGTAGTTGAGCCGCCTGCTTCGGAGCGCTCTTTTTCCATCCAATCTTCGTGCGCATAAATCGAGATCGGCTCGTCCACAAACGCAACTTTGCGAATCCCGGAAGTACCAAAAAGATCGATATAGCTCCAGAGCACCGCTGCGCCCATCGAGTGACCCACGTAGTTGGCCGACTTGATGCCCAGATGATCGCCAAACTCCTTCAGATCCATAGAGAACCGCGCTATGCGCCCACCGCGTTCGACGCGCTGCGACAGGCCTTGGTTGCGAGGATCCAGTACATAGACATGGTAGTGGCGTGCCAGGAGAGCCATCAAGTTGAAGTACTGTGCGCCGTTGGCAGACCAGCCTGGAACAAAGATCAATGGCTCGCCAGAGCCCGCCTCCCAGTAAGACAGCTTCACTCCATCATTGGTGGTGAAAGAGTTGATCTCTAGCCCGCTGAACTGCGAGAGCTTTGCAGGAACATTCGGCAAGCTATGCGGAAACTCGAAATCCCGCCCCAGAACCTTGAGCGCCGGAGCACCCGCAGCACCGATACACGCCACGGCGATAGAGAGGGCAAGTGCTGCTTGGCAAAGTTTTGACATGCGAGCATCCATTGCGCATTCAACCTGCCATGTTGTCTGCGGATGCCCCGAACAGCTTGCCTGCACCTGCCCAGTCAGAAGGCTTTACGTCTTCAAAGATCACATAGATGTAATTGGGATCAGTCGCCGTGTTGCGCACGATGCTTTCCGTGATCTCCGCTGCGACCTTTTGCTTTTGCGCGTTGTCCTTGCCTTCAAACCAGCTCACTCTTACGACGGGCATGTTCCACTCCTTCAGTTGGATTTACTGCAAAACCTGGAGGCCAACGTTGGCGGTCCGGGCTGCATCTCAAATGCTAAAGTAGAAGTGTTTGACAATTGTCATCAATATTTCCCATCAAAGTAGAATCAAAATCTACTATGCAAGACCTTGATCCGCTCGCTGGCATATCCGTTTTCGTGACCGCAGCGCGCAGTGACAATTTCACGCAGGCGGCTGATCGCTTGGGTCTCACCAAATCGACGGTGGGCAAATCGATTGCGCGGCTGGAGCAACGTCTCGGCGTCAAGCTGTTTCATCGCACTACGCGTCTGACGCGATTGACGGCCGATGGTGAGGCATACCTTTCGGCCTGCACGTTGGCCTTGGAAGAGATAACCGCTGCGCAGGCGGCGCTGTCATCGAGCAACCAAGTTCTGAGCGGTCGGGTGCATATCGATATGCCGGTTGCGTTCGGACGTCGCGTGGTGTTGCCGACATTGGTGGAGATCGCTCGTCCCCATTCGGGCCTGCAACTGAGCCTCACCTTCACCGATGCGACAAGCGACTTGCTTCAGGAGGACGTGGACATCGCAATTCGCTTTGGATCACTGAAAGACACGAGCCATCTTGTCGCGCGTAGACTGGCTAAACAGCCGCGTGTGATCTGTGCATCCCCCGGATATCTTCGCGATCATGGCGAACCCAAGACTCTCTCTGAGCTTTCGGCACATCGGTGTGTCGTCGGTGCTCTGCGAGGCCCGCCCATGGTCTGGTATGTCAGGGACCAAGGAATAGAGCGGCGCATTACACCGCCATCTACACACCAGATTAGCGATGGTGAGGCGATGGTGGATGCAGTCACCCAAGGTCTTGGTCTGGCCCAGCTCCCAATATCGATGGTGCGTGAGCATGTGGGCGATGGTCGTCTTCGGCTCGTGCTCCATGAATACGCGGGCAGCCACATCGATATCCATGCAATTTGGCCCAAACGCGCCCATCTCAGCCCGCGTGTGCGCTACATCGTTGATGGACTCATGGCTTGTGCAGCGCAGGGACGATTCGATTGAACCGAGTCGGTGGGGCAGCTCATGTTCGTTTGTTCCCATTTCGGAGCTGTAAACCACGCGCACACCAGTAAGTGCCTGGTAATAGAACCCCGGACACGATGAGCTCTTCACAAACCCTTGTAAGAGCTCATGCAAAAACTCCAACTCCCCGCAGCCCACCGCTCACTGCGTATTCACACCGTCGCCGCCGCCGTTTTTTGCACCGTGGGGTGCGCTACCGCTGGCGCCCAGGTGCGATCAGATGCTGGGGCGGCTGGAACCCCAGAAAACTCCTCAGCCTGGGGGCTGGGTCTGGGTATTTCATCTGCCCAACGCCCGTATCCCGGTGTGGAGAACAAGAACAGCGCCATTCCTCTTTTGTACTACGAGAACGCCTGGCTCCGGGTCAACAGCGGCATTGCAGACATCAAATTTGCGAACAAGGACTTTGGCTCCAACGGTTCCTTGGCTTTTGCGGGGCGATTGAAGTACGAGGACAGCGGCTTCAAAGCCGATGATTCGCCATCGCTCACCGGGATGGACGAGCGGCAAGGGGGACTATGGGGCGGCGCTGCTGTAACTTGGAGTCATCCCGTGGTCCGGGTCTCGGGTGAATGGCTTTCTGATCTCTCGAGCAACAGCAAGGGGCAAAAACTGCAACTGCAGGTGGACCGCCGATTTGGATTTGGCAATTTTGCCGTCACGCCACGGCTCCAGGCCCAATGGCTCGACAAGAAGTACGTCGACTACTACTTCGGCGTACGGGCGCATGAGGCGCTGCCAGGGCGCTCTCAGTTCACAGGCAAGGCTGCCTCTACGCTGGAAGTGGGTGTCCGGATGGACTACATGTTCCGGCCGAAGCAAACGGTCTTTGTGGATGTCAGCGCCACGAGCCTGCCCGAAGAAATCAAGAGCAGCCCCATTGTGGGCCGCTCCAGCGTCTCGCGGGTGTCTGTTGGCTATCTCTACCGGTTCTGAGATGCGGGGCTGCGCGCTCGCTTTCGCACGGCCCATTCCTGGTGGGGGGCCGGTCGGCACAGACATGGGGCTGTCATTGGCACGGTCCAGTGTCTTCGCGTGCATGCCGCCTTTCAGCAGACAGGTCCACGACATTGCGCTGGATGAGCTCTTTGAGTACCACGTTTCTCTGTTCCGTCATGCCTTGGAAGATGCGCTGGGCGCGGAAGCCCCTGGCCCTGCGCGGCATGTTCGGGCCTATGTCCGGGCGGTATGCGTCAGCGCTATAACCATGGGACCGAACGAGCGTGCTGCAGTGGCTTCGCTGATGTGCGCTCCCGAGTATCGGGTGATCTGGTCAGATTTCATCGACGAGGTCTGCAGTGGCGACGCTGTGGACCCTGCCACGCAGATGACCTGTCGCTACGCTGCGGAAGGTCTTTGGCTAGACCATGCCCTGGAAAGGATGTCTGGGCCAGATCACGTCGCCGATGTACAGCAGCGCCTCCTGGCGTTGACGAACGCATGAGATGGTGTGCCAGCCAGACGGCTGTTGATTTGTCAGCGGCATTCCCAGCATGCATGCACTAAGCTTGGCGCTCCCTATTGATACAAAGATGAACCGCATCGCACTGGTGGAAGACCACGAACGCCTAGCCGACCTGGCCCGCCAAGCCATGGTGGGCGCAGGAATTGGCGTGGACGTATTCCCGGACATTGAGTCAGCATGGCTTGCCTTGCGAGACATCAGCTACGGTGCCTTGGTGGTGGACCGGGGGCTGCCAGACGGGGATGGACTCCAACTGGTCCGACGCCTTAGATCGGCGGACAACACCATCCCGTGCCTGATGCTGACGGCCAGGGACGCATTGCATGACAGGGTCGATGGCTTGGAGTCCGGGGCGGACGACTACCTCACCAAACCGTTCTCCATGGAAGAGCTGATTGCCAGGGTGCGGGCGCTGCTGCGGCGTCCCGCCGCCTTGCGGGCGATGAACCCGGCGTTAGGAGATCTGTGTCTGTACCCGGACCAAGCCCGTCTGGCATGCGGCCAAGAGTCCATCACGTTGCCGCCCGCAGAGATGCAGATCATGCTGTGCCTGATGCGAAAGACGGACCAAGTCGTGCGCAGGTCTGCGTTGGAGGCTGCAGCATGGGGCATCTCTGAAGCAGTCACCCCCAATGCGCTGGACGTGGCGTTGCATCGCCTGCGCAGAAAACTCCTGGCGATCGGCTCGCACATGGAGATCGTGAACATCAGAGCCCATGGCTATGCGCTTCGTGACCATTCGGTGGCCTCGTAGTTTCCGCGCGCGCCTGCTGCTCGTTTATGTGGCAGGCATGGCACTGAGCGCTGCCCTCGTAGGCGTCGTTGTCCTGGTGCTGGCTGAACCCTTCAACCGGTACATGCTGGAGAGCGGAGCCGTCGACAAGGCGCAGCAGATTGCAGCCAGGGTGCAGTTTGATGCCACGGGAGTTCCAACGGGGTTTGATCACACGGTGATCGAGCATTGGGCGTTCAGCAGCTTGCAGGAGGAAGTTGCTGCGCGCATCCTCGACAGCCAAGGTGTGGTGCACTTCACCTCAGACGGCAACAAGCAGCCGTTGGCACCCGAGGGTGCGCAGTTTGATCCTTCGAGAAAGGCTTTCCAACTGGTTCGCCACGGTGTGGTCATGCACGCTGCAACCGTGCCCGCAAGGCGTGGCGATACCACCTGGTACGTGCAGTTTGCCCTCAGCGACCGCCTGGTACTGCAGGTGCAGCAAAGCATTGGTCGGCCGGCCCTGTTTCAGGGCGTTGTGGCGACCTGCGTGACGTTTCTGGTGGTCTTTCTGATCACTACACAATTTACGCTACAGCGTGCACTCAGGCCTTTGCGGGTTGCATCGCTCAAGGCGCAGCGCATCACGCCGCAATCGCTGGGTGATCGTCTTGATCTGCAGAGCCTCCCTAGCGAACTGGTCCCGCTGGTCGATGCATTCAATCGGGCCCTGGACCGCCTCCAGTTGGGGTTTCAGACCCAGCAGGAATTCCTCGCCAATGCTGCCCACGAACTCAAGACACCGTTGGCGCTGATTCGGGCGCAGGTAGAGATGGAAGCGCCAGAAACGCGCAATCCGCATCTCCTTCAGGACATCGACCGAATGGCACGCCAGGTGCAACAACTACTGCTTCTGGCCGAAGCCAGCGAGGAGCGGAACTACCGCATGGAGGCATGCGATCCCCGCGTGGTCATGATGGAAGCATCTGATTTCATGGACCGCGTAGCGCAGCGCGGCCATGTGCAGATCAGCCTGATTTTCGAGGATGCGGTGGGAACAACCTGGATGGCGGATCGCGGAGCCGTGTTCACGCTCCTCAAGAATTTGCTGGAGAACGCCATTCAGCACAGCCCGGCCGGTGGCACGGTGTATTTGCGGGTTCACGCCAACGGATTTTCCGTCTCTGACCAGGGGCCTGGTGTCGCTCCCGAGCACCTGGAGAAGCTCTTTGAACGCTTCTGGCGGGGCGCATCCAGGCGCGATGAGGGCGCGGGACTCGGGCTATCCATTTGCCAGGAGATCGTTTCGGCGCACGGATGGCATATCGAAGCACGGCTCGGTGACTCCGGGCTGCAAATGCACGTGTTGATTCCTTCCTTGGCGATCAACAAGTTGGTCGAGTAAGTATCTAGCAATACAGGCGGCATGAGGATGGCGTTTCGTCGCGTGGGCAAACCCACGCGGATTCTGAACCCCCCCTCTGGAAGGACTCCATGCCGAACCTCGCATCCCCACGCACGCACCTGAGCGCGCGAACTCCTATCCTCCTTTGTATTGCAAGCGCTGCGGCGATGCTGTTCTCAGGCTGCGCCACAACAACGCAGCCGGACCCGCTGGAGTCAGTGAATCGAAAGATGTTTTCTTTCAATGAAGGCGTGGACAAGGTGGTGCTCAAACCAGTGGCCTCGGCCTACAAACAAGTAGTGCCCGCTGCGGCCCAGACAGGCATCTCGAATTTTTTCTCGAACCTGCGGGAGCCGTGGTCGTCGGCCAATCTGATGCTCCAGGGACGGGTCGGTGATAGCGCCTCAACACTCGCCCGTTTTGGGACGAACTCCACCGTGGGGGGCCTGGGACTGATGGATGTCGCTACAGGTTGGGGCATGCCCGAGAAGAAGGAAGACTTTGGTCTGACATTGGACACCTGGGGTGTTGGCACCGGTCCCTATATGGTGCTGCCCATCTTTGGCCCCTCGAATCTCCGCGATACGTTGGCCTCACCCGTGGACAGCATGGGCAATGCAAAGGGGCACATTGCAAGCGTATCGGTGCGCAACACAATGACCGTGGTTCAGGCCGTCAGTGGCCGCGCGGAGCATCTGGAAGCTAGCAGACTGATGGACCAAGCAGCTTTGGACAAATACCTGCTGCTCAGGGACCTTCATTTGAAGCGACGCAATCGAGCGCATGGTGATGAAGATGTCGTTGCCCAACGAAATGGCGACGTTGGGGAGGGGCGACTTCCTGAATGAGTTCAGACAAGGTTGTGGCGCATCGACTATTGGTGATACAAACCTGCCGCCTGACAACCGCCAGGGTGCAGATTTGAGGTGGCGCGATAGTCTGGTCCCACAGTGTGCGCCTTCGCCTATAGGTGCGTTGCTTCGTTCGTGACCTGCTGGCACACATTGCGCAATGGTGCACGGAAACGGACATACCGTGATTTCGGTCGGCACGGCGGTGTGACATTGCCACCAACGTGTCGATACCCGCCTCTGGGTCACCCCAAGTTTGACTCGCTCTTGCCACCTCCCTGTAGCCCGGCCTTGGGCACATTGAGAGCAGTTAACAAACCTCAGCGAAGTGATCTTAGCTTGGCGTTCCGCCGCAGACAGTATGAGTAGTACGACAAGACGGGACAACATCGCCTGTGGAGTTTTGTTTGCCGTTCTAAATCGAAACTTTGCGCAGCAATCTCCCAAGTCTCCCAAGTCTCCCAAGTCAGTGTGAGAGGTCATATTCATGCTGGTGATGTTGAACATCACCAGCGTTCCATTGACTGATATTGCAGTGGAGGGAATGATCGATCCCCAGGCGCTGGATGCACTCGCTTCGGCCCCAATTGGCTTTCACAATAAAGGAGACGCCCATGCATGAATGCCCCGTGACCGTGTTCCCGCAGCAGATCCGCTGGGAGACGGATGGCACCAGCCGCATTCCTTTTAAGGCCTATACCGATGAGGCGCTGTACCGCAAGGAGCTGGACCGTTTGTTCTACAACGGGCACTGGTGTTATGTCGGCCTGGAGGCAGAGATTCCCAACGCGGGGGATTTCAAGCGCACGGTGATTGGCGAGCGCTCGGTGCTGCTGGTGCGTGACAAGGATGCTTCCATCCACGTGGTGGAAAACGTGTGCGCCCATCGGGGCATGGCGTTCTGCCGCGAGCGGCATGGCAACCGCGAGAGCCTGACCTGCCCGTACCACCAGTGGAACTACACCCTGTCGGGTGACTTGCAGGGCGTGCCGTTTCGGCGTGGCGTGAAGCAGGATGGCAAGGTCAATGGCGGCATGCCTGCGGACTTCAACCCGGCAGAGCATGGGCTGACCAAGCTCAAGGTGGCCACCCGTGGCGGCGTGGTGTTTGCGTCGTTTGACCACAGCGTGGAGCCGCTGGAGGAATTTTTGGGCCCCACCATCCTGGGCTACTTTGACCGGCTGTTCAATGGCCGCAAGCTCACCATCCTGGGCTACAACCGCCAGCGCATTCCGGGCAACTGGAAGCTGATGCAAGAGAACATCAAAGACCCGTACCACCCCGGCCTGCTGCACACCTGGTTCGTTACCTTTGGGCTCTGGCGTGCCGACAACAAGTCGCAACTGCTGATGGATGCGCAGCACCGCCACGCGGCCATGGTCTCGACCCGTGGCGCGGCGGGCAAGGCGGCGGATGTGACCCAGGTGTCCAGCTTCAAGGCGGGCATGGAGTTGAACGACCCGCGCTTTTTGGACATTGCGCAGGAGGACTGGTGGGCGGGGCCACCCCCGGTTGCCAGCAGTGGTGATGCAGCGGTGCCCAGCGCGCCAGCATCGGTGCCCACGGCCGTGATGATGACCGTGTTCCCCAGCGTGATCTTTCAGCAGCAGGTCAATAGCGTGTCCACGCGCCACATCCAGCCAGATGGCAAGGGGGCTTTTGATTTTGTGTGGACGCACTTTGGCTTTGAAGACGACAGCGAGGAGATGACGCAGCGCCGCCTGCGCCAGGCCAATCTGTTCGGCCCGGCGGGCTTTGTGTCGGCCGACGATGGCGAGGTGATCGAGTGGTCGCAAGAAGGCTTTGAGACCAAGCCCGCGCACCGCACGCTGGCCGAGCTGGGCGGGCGCGATGTGGGCGACACGGACCACATGGTGACCGAGACGCTGATCCGGGGCATGTATGAATACTGGCGCAAGGTGATGGAGGCGGAGGCTTGACCATGGACTTCCAGACTTACTTCGAACTGAACCAGCTCTACGCCCGCTACGCCCGCGCACTCGACGCGGCGGACTGGGAGGCGTGGCCTGAATTTTTCATCGACCACTGCGTGTACAAGCTGCAGCCGCGCGAGAACCACGAGCGCGGGTTTCCGCTGGCCACGTTGGCGTTTGACAGCAAGGGCATGCTGAAAGACCGCGTCTACGGCATCCGCGAGACGCTGTTCCACGACCCCTACTACCAGCGCCATGTGGTGGGTGCGCCGCTGGTGCACAAGGTGGATGCGGATGGCCGCATCCACTGCGAGGCCAACTATGCGGTGCTGCGCACACGGCTGTCGAAGGAATCGACGGTGTTCAACGTGGGGCGCACGCTGGATGAAGTTGTGCCCACGCCCGAGGGGCTGAAGTTCGCATCGCGCCTCGTCGTTTACGACAGCGAGATGATCCCCAACTCGCTGATCTACCCCATCTGAGGAGCCGCCATGACGACGATGACGACAAACTGGATTGACGCCGCAGCGCGGGACGATGTGCCCGAGGATGACGTGATGGGCTTGGCCGTGGCCGGGCGCGACATTGCGCTGTATGGCGTGGGCGGTGAGGTGTTTGCCACCGACAACATCTGCACCCACGGCCATGCGCGCCTGTGCGATGGGTTTCTGGAGGGGCACGAGATCGAATGCCCTTTGCACCAGGGCAAATTTGATGTGCGATCAGGCCAGCCCACCTGCGCGCCGGTGACCGAGCCGCTGCGCAGCTACCCCGTGAAGATCGAGGGCGGCCGAGTGTGGCTGGCCCTGGACTGAGAGTCTCTGAGCGCAGCAACCCCTTTCAAGGAGACCCCCATGACTGCCGAACGACCTCAGGTCGAGGCCGCCGCATTGCCGCATGAAGGCGCTAACGCCCACCAGGCTTCCACCATCGTGATCGTCGGTGCGGGCCAGGCAGGCGGCTGGGCGGCGCAAACGCTGCGCAGCGAAGGCTTTGCGGGCCGCGTGGTGCTGATTGGTGATGAAGCCCACCCGCCGCACGAGCGGCCACCGCTGTCGAAGGCGGTGCTATCGGGCGCAGCCGCGCCGGAGACCGCGCGCCTCATGAAGCCCGAGGCCTTTGACGCCCTGGCGGTGCAATGGCGGCCCGGTATGCAGGTGCACCGCATTGACCACGCGGCCAAGCAGGTGCTGCTGTCGGATGGCACCGCGCAGCCCTACGACAAGCTCATCCTGTGCACCGGCGGGCGCGCCCGGCGGCTTGCCTTGCCGGGGGCAGACCAGGTGCCGCTGCACACGCTGCGCACCATTGAAGATGCGCAGGCGCTGGCCCCGGCCCTTCGGCCCGGCCGCACCGTGGTGGTGGTGGGCGGTGGCTGGATCGGCCTGGAGGTGGCGGCCACCGCACGCCAGCAGGGCGCGGAAGTGGTGGTGGTGGAGACGCAAAGCCGCTTGTGCGAGCGCACCGTGCCTGCAGAGGTGTCGGCGTACCTGCTGGCGCTGCACCGCGCCCAGGGCGTACGCGTGCTGCTGGACGCGGGGGTGCGGGGCTTTGCCCGCGCTGCTGATGGCGCAGACGGCGCAGATATTCGCTCGGAGGTCTTGCTGGCCGATGGCAGCGCGCTGGAGTGCGACACCATCGTGCTGGGTGTTGGTCTGGTGCCCAACGACGAGCTGGCGCGCGCGGCGGGCCTGGCTTGCGAAGGTGGCGTGCTGGTCGATGCGCAATGCCGCACGTCCGACTCCGACATCCTGGCCGCAGGCGATGTGGCCGTGGCACCCAACCCCTGGGCGGGCCGCAGCCTGCGGCTGGAGTCGTGGCAGAACGCGCAAGAGCAGGGCATGGCCGCTGCGCGCTCGGCCCTGGGCCAGGCGGTGGACTACCAGCCGCTGCCCTGGTTCTGGTCCGACCAGTACGGCATGAACCTGCAGATCTACGGCATGCCCACGCCCGCGCACTGTGTGGTGCAGCGCGGCGACCCGGCCAGCGGCAGCTTCGTGCTGTTCTACCTGGCGGGCGACGTGGTGCAGGCCGCTGTAGGGGCCAACGCAGCGCGTGACCTGCGGTTTGCCCGCAGGCTGATCGAGCAGCGCAAGCCGGTGGATGCCGAGCGGCTGGCAGACCTGAACACGTCGATGGCAAAGCTGTGAACCCAGCTGGATGCCGCGCAGCACCGAGGCATGCACCCCCACCCAAGCCCACAAGAAACCGAACACGACAACCCGCTAAGGAAACCGCCGATGACCGCAACCACGTCAACCACTTACCTCTGGACCCCGCCCCCCGTCTATTCGCTGCCTGTGCGTGGCCGCAGCGAGCGCCTGCCCATCCACCGGCTGTTCTTTGTGGGCCGCAACTACCACGCGCATGCGGTGGAGATGGGGCGCCCGGTGGACAAGTCGGTGGAAGTGCCGTTCTATTTCACCAAGGCACCCTCCACGCTGGTCGAGTCTGGCGCGACCGTGGCCTACCCACCCGGCACCCAGAACTACCACCACGAAATGGAACTGGTGCTGGTCATTGGTGCGCCCGGTTTTCGCGTGAGCGAGGCCGATGCGCCCCGCCTTGTCTATGGCTATGCCTGCGGCCTGGACATGACGCGCCGCGACCTGCAGCTGGTGGCGCGGGATAAGGGTCGGCCTTGGGACCTGGGCAAGGATGTGGAGCAGTCGTCCGTGGTCTCCGAGATCGTGCCTATGCCGCAGTTAGTGCTGGGCCAGGGCGACCTGGAGCTGTCGGTCAATGGCACCGTGCGCCAGAAGTCCGACCTGTCCAAGCTGATCTGGAACATCCCCGAACTGATTGCCGACCTGTCCAAGTTCTACCACCTGCAGCCGGGTGACCTGATCTTTACCGGCACGCCCGAGGGCGTAGGCCCCGTGCTGGCAGGCGACCGCATTGAAGGCCACATTGAAGGCGTGGGCAGCATCGTGCTCCACGTTGGCCCGGCGGAATAAGAAAAACCACATCCAGGAGACAACCCCACCATGACCATCGACCTCACGCCTTCCCCCGTGCGGCTGCATGCCGTTGCGGGCAAGGGCCAGCCCGATCCGACGCCCGAGCTGGAAGAGCTCTACCGAGGCTTCGAACAAGAGCTGTTGGTGCCGCTCTGGACGCAGATCGGCGACCTGATGCCCCGCCAGCCCCAATCCAAGGCCGTGCCCCATCTGTGGCGCTGGGACCGCTTGAAAGCCCTGGCCGCACAGGCGGGCGCCATCGTGCCCGTGGGCCGTGGCGGGGAGCGCCGTGCGATTGCGCTGGCCAACCCGGCGCTGGGCGGGCGCCCCTTTGCCACCCCCACGCTGTGGGCCGCCATCCAGTACCTGATGCCCGGCGAAGACGCCCCCGAGCACCGGCACACGCAGCACGCGTTTCGTTTTGTGGTGGAAGGCGAGGGCGTGTGGACCGTGGTCAATGGCGATGCCGTGCGCATGTCGCGGGGCGACTTTCTGCCCCAGGCCGGCTGGAACTGGCATGCCCACCACAACGCTGCTACCGAGCCCATGGCCTGGATCGACGGCCTGGATATTCCGTTTTCGTACTACACCGAGAGCCAGTTCTTCGAAGTGGGGCGCGAGAAGCTCCCACCCGCTGAGCGCACCACCGCCGAGCGTTCTTATTCCGAAAGGCTGTGGGGCCACCCTGGCCTGCGCCCGGTATCGATGGTGCAGGCCCAGCCCGCCACGCCCCTGCTGGCTTACCGCTGGGTGGATACCGACCGTGCACTGGCCGATCAGCTCGCGCTGGAAGACGAAGACCAGGCGGGCACGCTGAGCCCTGGGCACGCGGCGGTGCGCTTTACCAACCCCACCACCGGCGCCGATGTGTTGCCCACCATGCGGACCGAAATGCACCGCGTGCGCGCGGGCGGTGCAACGCGGGTGCTCCGTGAGGTGGGTTCGTCCGTGTTCCAGGTGTTTGACGGCAGCGGCACCGTCACGGTGGGTGAGCGCACCTGGCAGGTGGCGCGGGGCGACTTGTTTGTGGTGCCGTCGTGGCAGCCGTTCTCGGCCCAGGCATCGGCCGCTGGCGCGCTCGACCTGTTCCGCTTCAGCGATGCGCCGATTTTTGAGGTGCTGCATGTCCACCGTGCTCAGGTTACTGGCTGAGCCAGCGACCTGCAGGACGCACGCCTTTCATGTTCAGCCGCGCGATCACCCCCAACCGTTCACGCTGAGCTCGTCGAGGCGCCGCGCAGGGCTTCGACAAGCTCAGCCCGAACGGGTGTTTCTAGTTCAAACACCCATTTCGCCCACTTCCATAACTTCAAAGAGAGACAACGTGATGTTCACCACCCGACACTACGCCCTACGCACCCCAATGTCCCGCAGTGGCAAAGCGCTTTGCGCCCTGGCCCTCTTGGTCCTATCGACCGCCGCGAGTTTGTCCAACGCCGTGGCGCAGACCTTCCCTGCCAAGCCCGTCCGCTCCGTCGCGCCGTATTCGCCCGGCAGCGGCCCCGATGCGGTGATGCGCATCCTTAGCGAGCGCTTGTCGCGCAACTGGGGGCAGCAACTTGTCATCGACAACAAGCCGGGTGCCAATGGGTTCATTGCCATCGGCGATGCCAAGCGCGCAACGCCAGACGGCTACACGCTGCTGCAGGTGGACAACACGCACATGGCCTTGCAGCCGCATGTGTTCAAGCAGTTGTCCTACGACCCCGTCAAAGACTTTGAGCCCGTGGCGCCGGTGTATTTCACCAACTTTTTTGTGGTGGTGGCGGCCAACTCGCCCTGGAAGGATGTGGGCGATTTGATCAAGGCGGCCAAGGCGGCGCCAGGGGACATCACCTACGGCTCCTGGGGCATTGGCAGCGTGGCCCATGTGGGCGCGGCGAGTCTGGAGGCAGCAACGGGCACAAAGATGATGCATGTGCCGTACAAGGACATGGGCAGCGTCTACACCTCTGTGGCCACGGGCGACATCAAGTGGGCGTTTGGCACGGCAGCGACGGCCGGGCCCATGTACCAGGCCAAGAAGGTGAAGTTTCTGGCCCTGGCTGCGCCCCAGCGTCTGGCGGGCTTCACCGACATTCCGACCATGGGCGAAGCGGGCGGGCCGGCCGGGTTTGAAGTGAAGACCTGGGTGGGCCTGTTCGCGCCTGCTGGCACGCCGAAGGCAGCCATCGAGAAGATCAATGCCGATGTGGGCAAGGTGCTGGCCACCTCGGAGGTCAAAGAGCGCTTGGCGACCTTCGGGTTTGAGCCCTACATCGGCCCGCCCGCTGAACTCACCAAGGCCATCGAACGCGATTCGCGCACGTTCGGTGAAGTCGTCAAGCGCGCCAAGATTGCACTGGACTGACCATGAAGCTCTATTCCTTCTTCCGCAGTGGAACATCCCACCGCTTGCGCATTGCGCTCAACCTCAAGGGGCTGGCCTACGAACAGGTTGCGGTCGATCTGCGGAGCGAGGAGCATCTGGGCGAGGCCTTCAAAGCGATCAATCCGCAGCAGTTCGTGCCTGTTCTGGAGGCTGACGAGCGTCTGATGATCCAGTCGCCCGCCATCATCGAGTGGCTCGAAGAACGCTATCCCACCCCACCGCTGTTGCCCCGCGATGCAGGTGATCGTGCCCAGGTGCGCGCCCTGGCGGCCATCGTGGGCTGCGACATCCACCCCATCAACAACCGCCGCATTCTGGAGGCGCTGCGCCACCGCTTTGGTGCCGACGAGGCTGTCGTGAACGACTGGTGCGGCACCTGGATCAGCGCGGGCTTTGACGCCGTCGAAGCGCTGCTGTCAAAGGACTCGCATCGCGGTGATTTCTGCTTTGGCAGCACCCCCACGCTGGCCGATGTGTACCTGGTGCCGCAGGTGGAGAGCGCGCGCCGCTTCAAGGTGGACCTGACGCGCTGGCCGCTGGTTCAGGCGGTGGATGCCGCCTGCGCCCAGCTGGAGGCGTTTCGCAAGGCGGCGCCCAGTGCGCAGCCGGATGCGGGCTGAGCCTGTCGAAGCCCCTCGCGGCGCTTCGACCGCGCTGAGTGAGTGGTTCAAGTGGATTCAGGCGACTCCAAGAACTTCATTCCGTTTCCAAATCATTCGTGTCTAGGCGCGAAGCCGCAGACAGTGCTGTAGCACGGCAAGGCGAAGCAACAACGACACGGATGATTTGGAGACGGAATCAGTCGCCCTGCAGGTAAAAAGCCTCGGCATGGAGGTGAGCCGCCTCCAGGCCTTTGCCCAGCGCCAGCAGTGTGGTGGTCTCCACCATCGGCGGCGATCCGCACAGATACGCCTGCCAGCCGCGCAGGCTGGCGTGGTCCTGCTCGATGGCTTGGGTCACCAGCCCGCGCCGCTGTGTGGTAGGGGCGGCGCCCGAGGCCACCACCACATGCACCTGCAGCGCCGGGTGCACGCTGCGCAAATGCTCCAGCCATGCCAGGCCATACAGCTCGCGCGGCGAGCGCAGGCCGAAGTACAGGTGAATGGGGTTGCGCATGCCCGCAGCCACTGCGCCGCGCACCACCGACAGCACCGACGCCAGCCCGGTGCCCCCAGCCACGCACAGCATGGGCCCCGTGTGCTGTTGGCGCAGATACGCCGCACCCAGCGGCCCGCTGACCTTGACCTTGTCCCCCACCTTCAGCTGCCCGGCGATGTAGCCGCTGACCCGGCCCTGGGGCATGAGTTGCACATGAAACTCCAGCAGCGGTTCGCCGGGCAGGTTTGCCATGGAGTAGGGGCGCACATGCGTCGGCGTGAATCCCAACTGCACGTACTGGCCTGGCGAAAACGCAATCGGTTTTGCCACCTTGAGCAGCAGGCGCCGGATGTCTGCCGCCAGCGGCTCGATGGCCACCACGGTGGCCTTGGCCACGCGCGCACGGTGCACCACAGCTTCGCCGGGGGCGGGCACTTCGATGGTGCAGGGCTCGGTCACATAGGTCTGGCAGGCCAGCACGGCACCGTCCACGCCGTCCAGCGGGCGCTGCTGCTCGCGCCCGCCATCCAGCACCTCACCAGACAGCACCCGGCAGCGGCAGATTCCGCAGCGGCCCGACAGGCATGAATACGACATCGGAACCTGCGCTGCGCGCAGGGCGTCGAGCAGGTTCACGCCGGGCTCGGCGCGGATCACGCGGTTAAGCGGCTGAACGAGGATGTCCATGGCGGGCTGCGTTCGATTTCATCCAGCCCATTGTGCCCACGAAAGCGCCTGCGAATCACTGACTGCAATACCATCGCCACTTCATATCACCCAAGCTGATGGAGTGGAGATGGAGCTATCGGATATCGACCTGAACCTGCTGGTGCTGTTTCAGCAACTCATGGTCGAACGACGCGTGTCGAAGGTGGCCGACAACCTGGGGCTGACACAGCCTGCCGTCAGCAATGCGCTGGCCAAGCTGCGGCGTATTTTTGACGACGAGCTGTTCTTGCGCACCTCGGGTGGCATGGTGCCCACGCCTTTTGCCGAGCAACTGAGCGAGTCCGTGGGGTATGCGCTGGGCATGATCCACAGCGGGCTGAACCAGCGCACACAGTTCACGCCCGCAACGCTCAAGCGCACCATCACCATCGGTATGACAGACATTGGCGAGATCGTTTTCCTGCCAGCGTTGCTGGAGCGCCTGGGGCGGGAGGCACCCGGCGTCACGCTGAACACCGTGCGCAACAATGCGGCCCATCTGCGCGAAGACATGGAGGCTG
Organism: Acidovorax benzenivorans; assembly: GCF_028680575.1. Lineage (GTDB taxonomy): Bacteria > Pseudomonadota > Gammaproteobacteria > Burkholderiales > Burkholderiaceae_C > Acidovorax > Acidovorax benzenivorans. The sequence goes on from NZ_JAPCKI010000003.1 coordinate 435,351, forward strand.
GCAAGGTGGACCTGGCCATCGGCCTGCTGCCGCAGCTGAAAGCAGGGTTCTTCCAGCGGCGCTTGTTCCGCCAGCGCTATGTGTGCCTGTTCCGCAAGGGCCACGCGCTGGACCGGCCCAAGCTGCTGCTGTCGGACTACAAGGCGGCAGAGCACCTGATGATCGTGTCTGCAGGCACGGGGCACGGCAAGGTGGACGAGCTGATCCAGAAGGCCGGCATCGATCGCCTGGTGCGGCTGAGCGTGCCGCACTTTGTGAGCGTGGGCCACATCCTCCAAAGCACGGCGCTGGTGGCGACGGTGCCGGAGCGGCTGGCGCTCAAGCTGGTCGAGCCCTTTGGCCTGGTGCTACGCACGCATCCGGTCAAATTGCCCGACGCGCCCATCAGCGTGTTCTGGCACGCCAAGGTGCACCGCGAACCCGTCAATCAGTGGCTGCGCGGCATGGTGTTTGAGCTGTTTGGGGGCGATGGCTCCGCTGGCGGTGGTTTGCTGTGATCTGTGGCCAGGATCTTTGGCGTGGTCTAGCACGCGCCGAAGATCCTGGGTGCTATGCTATTCATAGCTAATTGCGCTCTTCTGTAGGGCGCTAGAGCCTGGTTTTGTATAAATTCTGCCGCCGTTCCGACAGATCTGATGGCCGCTTTGTGGTGCGTTGCCATGCAACGCTGCTTAATACACCAGCCGCTCGGGCCGCACCTCTTGCAGGATGGTGGTGGCGATTTCCTCGATGGACTTGGTGGTGGTGGACAACCACCGAATGCCCGCGCGGCGCATCATGGCCTCGGCCTCAGCCACTTCGGTGCGGCAGTTTTCGATGCTGGCGTATTTGGAGTTGGGTCGGCGCTCGGCGCGGATCTCGGCCAGGCGGTCGGGGCTGATGGTCAGGCCAAAGATCTTGTTGCGAAACGGCACCAAGGCCGGGGGCAACTGGCGGCGCTCGAAGTCTTCGGGGATCAGCGGGTAGTTGGCCGCTTTCAGTCCACACTGCATGGCCAGATACAGGCTGGTGGGGGTTTTGCCGCTGCGGCTCACGCCGACCAGGATCACGTCGGCACCGGCCAGGTCGCGGTTGCTTTGGCCGTCGTCATGGGCCAGGCTGAAGTTGATGGCCTCGATGCGGTCGGTGTACTCCTTGCTGCGGCTCACGTCGCTGAAGCGCCCCACGCGGTGGTGCGACTTGATGCCTAGCTCCTGCTCCAGCGGGTGCACAAAGGTGCCGAACATGTCGAGCAGCATGCCCTTGCAGCCGTCCTGAATGACCTTGAGCACGTCCATGTTGACCAGTGTGGTGAAGACGACGGGCTTCTTGCCCTCGACCTCGCCGGTGTGGTTGATCTGCCGCACGGCCTGGTGGGCCTTGTCCACCGTGTCGATGAAGGGCAGGCGCACATGGCGCGGCTTCATCTCGAACTGGGCCAGGATGGCGTTGCCGAAGGTTTCGGCGGTGATGCCGGTGCCGTCAGAGACAAAAAATACGGTGCGCGAATGCATGGAGCCCCTTTTTTTTGGATGCGGCTTGCGCGGGCGGGGTGGACACCATAAAGAAGTGGCGATTCCCCGTTTTGCGTCAGTCGCGTGAAAGCGTCAGCCCGTTGCCAGATGCACGGGCCTACAATTGTCACAATTATCCAATTCTCACCATGCACACCGTCGGCCTACAACCACAACGACAAAGCTGCAGCCTGTGCATGGCCGCTCGCCCATCGCTTCTCTATACAGCAAGAGGCGGGCGCGCAGACCCAGTTTCAACTTCTGGAGCTTTCCCATGTCTGCACTTTTCAGCCCGACCGCCCTGGTCGTACCGTTTGAAAACCTGAGAATGACCGATGTCGAGGCCGTTGGCGGTAAAAACGCCAGCCTCGGCGAGATGATCTCCCAACTGCCGCAGGGCGTGCGCGTGCCCACGGGCTTTGCCACCACCGCCCACGCGTTCCGCGAGTTCCTGGCCTACGACGGCCTGGCTGACCGCATCAGCGCCAAGCTCAAGAGCCTGGACACCGAAGACGTGCGCGCCCTCGCGCAAGTCGGCGCAGAGATCCGTGCCATGGTCGAGGCCCAGCCCTTCCCGGCCGACCTGCAAAAGGCCATTGCTGACGAGTTTGCCAAGCTGAGTGCTGGCAACCCCGCCGCATCATTTGCCGTGCGCTCCTCCGCCACGGCCGAGGATTTGCCCGACGCATCGTTTGCCGGCCAGCAGGAGACCTTCCTGAACGTGGTGGGCATCGACGAAGTCATGCACAAGATGAAGGAAGTGTTCGCGTCGCTGTACAACGACCGCGCCATCTCCTACCGCGTGCACAAGGGTTTTGAACACGACGTGGTGGCCCTGTCCGCCGGTGTGCAGCGCATGGTGCGCTCTGACCTGGGCGCGGCCGGCGTGATGTTCACCATCGATACCGAATCCGGGTTTGAAGACGTGGTGTTCATCACCAGCAGCTACGGCCTGGGCGAGACGGTGGTGCAGGGCGCCGTGAACCCTGACGAGTTCTATGTGCACAAGCCCATGCTCCAGGCGGGCAAGAAGGCGCTGATCCGCCGCAACCTGGGCAGCAAGCTGATCCAGATGGTGTTCTCTAGCGCCGAAGAAAAAGCCGCCAGCGGCAAGCTCGTCAAGACCGTGGACGTGCCCACCGAGCAGCGCAACCGCTACTCGCTGACCGACGCTGACGTGGAGCAGCTGGCCCGCTACGCGCTGGTGATTGAGCAGCACTACGGCCGCCCCATGGACATCGAATGGGGCAAGGATGGCACCGACGGCCAGCTTTACATCCTGCAGGCGCGGCCTGAAACCGTGAAGAGCCAGGCCAAGGGCCAGGCCGAGCTGCGCTACAAGCTCAAGGGCCAGGGCACCGTGCTGGCCGAGGGCCGCGCGATTGGCCAGAAGATTGGCACTGGCCCCGTGCGCCTGGTGCACAACATCTCCGAGATGGACAAGGTCCAGCCCGGCGATGTGCTGGTGACCGACATGACTGACCCCAACTGGGAGCCCGTGATGAAGCGCGCCAGCGCCATCGTCACCAACCGGGGCGGGCGCACCTGCCACGCCGCCATCATCGCGCGCGAACTGGGCATTCCGGCCGTGGTGGGCTGCGGCGACGCGACCGAGCGCCTGAAGGACGGCACGCTGGTCACCGTGAGCTGCGCCGAGGGCGATACCGGCCACATTTACGACGGCCTGCTCGAAACCGAAGTCACCGAAGTGCAGCGCGGCGCGATGCCCCCCATCAAGACCAAGATCATGATGAACGTGGGCAACCCCCAGCTCGCCTTTGACTTTGCCCAACTGCCGAATGAAGGGGTTGGTTTGGCGCGCCTTGAGTTCATCATCAACAACAACATCGGCGTGCACCCCAAGGCCATCCTGGACTACCCCCAGATCGATGCCGACCTGAAGAAGGCCGTGGAATCCGTGGCCCGTGGCCATGCATCGCCCCGCGCGTTCTACGTGGACAAGGTTGCTGAAGGCGTGGCCACCATTGCGGCCGCCTTCTGGCCCAAGCCCGTCATCGTGCGCCTGTCGGACTTCAAGTCCAACGAATACCGCAAGCTCATTGGCGGCAGCCGCTACGAGCCGGAGGAAGAAAACCCGATGCTGGGCTTCCGTGGCGCGGCCCGCTACATCAGCGAGGACTTCGGCGAAGCCTTTGCGATGGAGTGCGAGGCATTGAAGCGCGTGCGCAACGACATGGGCCTGACCAACGTGCAGGTGATGGTGCCCTTTGTGCGCACGCTGGGCCAGGCCGAGCGCGTGACCAAGCTGCTGGCCACCCATGGCCTGCAACGGGGCAAGGACGACCTCAAGGTCATCATGATGTGCGAGGTGCCCAGCAACGCCATCCTGGCCGACCGCTTCCTGGAGTTCTTCGACGGCTTCTCCATCGGCTCCAACGACCTGACCCAGCTCACGCTGGGCCTGGACCGCGACTCGGGCCTGGAGCTGCTGGCAAAAGACTTTGACGAGCGCGACCCGGCCGTCGAGGCGCTGATCCACCAGGCCATCAAGGCCTGTCTGGCCCAGGGCAAATACATCGGCATCTGCGGCCAGGGCCCCAGCGACCACCCTGACTTTGCGCAGTGGCTGGCCAAGGAAGGCATCTCGTCGATCTCGCTCAACCCTGACAGCGTGATTGCCACCTGGCAGCAACTGGCAGGCTGACGCACCGACCGAGCTGCCATGCGCCGACTGCACCACCCGCCATCGCGTCCGTGATGCCGCGCCAGTGATGCCGTTGCAGCAGCCCGCTACCCGCCCCGCCGACGCCGAGATGGCGGGGCCGTTCCCCCCGGACTTGCACGACGTGCGCCACCTGTGGCTCAAGGCAGGACTGCTCCTGCTGTGGGCCCTGGTGTCGTTTGGTTCCACCTATTTCGCCCGTGACCTGCAAGTGCTGGTGTTTGGGGGGTGGCCCCTGGGCTACTGGATTGCAGCCCAGGGCGCCGTGCTGGTGTTCATTGCCATCGTAGTCGCCTACGGCTGGGCCATGAACCACCTAGAGCGGCAGGACCAGATGCGCCGTGAGGCGCAACTGCAGCAACTTCAGCAGCAACAGCAGTCCGCCACCTCGGCGGCAGATCGTGCCCATGGCTGAGCGCAAGCCAGGCAGCGCAGAGGCGGATCGCGCCTACCTGTGGCGGCTGCACCGCATCCTGGCGCTGTATGTGGCGGGGGTGTTGGGTTTTCTGGCGCTGATGATCTGGGCCGAGCACCAGGGGCTGTCGCGCCACTGGATCGGCCCGATCTTCCTGTTTCTCACTGTGATGGTCTATGCCGGCATCGGCGTGTATGGCCGCACGACGGACCCCGAGGACTACTACGTGGCGGGGCGGCGTATTCCGCCCATGTACAACGGCATGGCCACGGCGGCCGACTGGATGAGTGCGGCGTCGTTCATCAGCCTGTCGGGCGCGCTGTACCTGCAAGGCTTTTCGGGCACGCCGGGGCAGGCCGGTGGCCTGGCCTACCTGCTGGGATGGACAGGTGGCTTTTGCCTGGTGGCCATGCTCATCGCCCCACACCTGCGCGCCATGGGCCTGTACACCGTGCCCGACTTCTTTCACGTGCGTTTTGGCGGGCGCTGGCCGCGTGTCATTGCCGCGCTGGCGGCCGTGTTGTGTTCGTTTACCTACGTGGTGGCGCAGATCTACGGCGTGGGGCTGATCGCCTCGCGCCTCACCGGCGTGCAGTTCGAGATCGGCATCATGCTGGGCTTGGGGGGCGTGCTGCTGTGCTCGTTCCTGGGCGGCATGCGGGCCATCACCTGGACGCAGGTGGCGCAGTATGTCGTGCTGCTGCTGGCGTTCATGATCCCAGTGTCATGGCTTGCGTACAAGCAACTGGGCAACCCGCTGGCGCCGCTGGTGTATGGCGCGCAGATCAGCAAGATTGCCGATCTGGAGGCGCAGTTGCTCGACTCCCCGGCCGAGCACCAGGTGGTACAGGTCTACCTGCAGCGCGCCAAGGACTTCGAAGAGCGCTTGCAGGACGTGGAGGCATCACTGAAGCGCGAGCGCGAAAAGGGGCGTGAGCGCATCCGGGCCCTGCGTGCCCAGAACGCCGATGTAGGCCTGATCGTCACAGCCAGCCGCGAACTGGCGGCGTTGCCGCGTGATGCGGCCTCGGCCCGCGAGCGCTGGACCCGTGAAATGCGCGAAAACTACGAGCGCGCACGCCCTCTGGGTGGACTACCGCCTCACAGCCAGGCCTATGCGGGCGACCCGAACGGCACACCCGAGGAGCAACGCGACTACGACCTCACGCGCCGCAACTTTTTGGCGTTGATGTTCTGCCTGATGGTGGGCACCGCCGGGCTGCCTCACCTGCTGACCCGCTACTACACCGCGCCCTCGGTGTCAGCGGCGCGCGCCTCGGTGGGTTGGTCCTTGTTCTTCATTGCGCTGCTGTACCTCAGTGCGCCTGCACTGGCCGTTCTGGTGAAGTTCGAGGTCATGCAGAACCTGGTGGGCAGCAGTTTTGAGGCGCTGCCTACCTGGATGGCGCAGTGGGCGCGGGTAGACAGCTCTCTGCTGTCGGTGGAGGACGTGAACGGCGATGGCCTGATCCAGTTTGGCGAGATCCGGCTGGGGGCAGACCTCATCATGCTGGCCACGCCCGAGCTGGGCGGACTGCCGTATGTGGTGTCGGGCCTGGTGGCGGCGGGCGGGCTGGCGGCGGCGTTGTCCACGGCCGACGGCTTGCTGCTCACCATCAGCAATGCGCTGGTGCGCGACCTGTACTTCCAGGACACACGCCGCCAGGCGTCGCCCGAGCAACGGGTGATTTTGACCAAGTTCACGCTGCTGGCCGTGGCCCTGTCGGCTGCGTTTGTAGCGGCGCTCAAGCCGTCCGAAATCTTGCCCATGGTGTCGGCTTCGTTCTCGCTGGCGGCATCGGCCTTTGTGCCGGTGATGGTGCTCGGTATCTTCTGGCGTGGCACCACGCGGCAGGGGGCGGTGGCTGGCATGCTGGGCGGGCTGGCCATCACGGTGTACTACATGCTGTCCCATGTGCCTGCCATGCAAGTGCTGCCGCGCTGGCTGTTGGCCGACGGGTTGTGGTTCGGCATCCAGCCCATTTCGGCCGGGGTGTTCGGTGTGCCGTGTGGCCTGCTCATTACCCTGGTGGTCAGCTGGATCACCAGGCCTCCGCCGCCACCGCCACGCATTCGCTCAGAGATGTAGGGATGCGTCGCGCCGGGGGCATCGGGGTTATGTGTAAACCCTGATTTGCAGAGGTGCCAAAACATGGGATTCTGGTTTGCAGGTGATCGCCTTGCGGCGTTCTCCACCTTTGCTCATTGCTAGGAGATTCATGGTTCTCGTCAAAACCCCCGCAGGCCAGGAAGCACTCAAGGACCGTCACGGCAGCCTAAGCTCGCGCCAGCGCTCGGCCTTCATTCTTTTTGACGGCAAGCGCACCACGGGGGAGATTTTGGCGGCCACGGCGGCCATGGGCATCACGCAGGACGACGTGCAGGCCATGATCGCCCAGGGGCTGTTGGCGCCAGTGGGGGGGCAGATGTCTGCTGCCGCCGTGAGCCCCGTTGCCACCAGTGCAGCACCTGCACCCGCCACGCTGGCAGAAGCTCCAGCCACCGATCTGGGCACGGTAGCGTCGCCCATCGAAGGCTCGGGGCGGTCGCCCATGGAGCGCTACCAAGCGGCCTACCCGATTGCCACCGAGCTGACAGCGGCTCTGGGCTTGCGCGGGTTTCGCCTGAACCTGGCGGTGGAAGGCGCAGGCAGTTTTGAAGATCTGGCGACCCTGGCCCCCAAGATCCGGGAGGCGGTGGGTGATGCCAAGTTCGAGCGGCTGGACAAGGCGCTGTTTGATTGAGGTCTGCTGAGCCGCTGCGCTACTCTGGTCCTCTGAGGTCGATGGCTTGGGTGACCCCGTTCACAGGAATCAATGGGCCAATGGGTCGTTGGCCTGGGAGCCAACTTCACGCGCTTGGTGCGTCGGCATGAAAAAGCGGCCCGTGGGCCGCTTTGGTATTGGTTGCCGCAAGGGGCTACGATCAGCGGCCGACCTTGAGCAGTTCCACGTCGAACTTGAGTGTGGCGTTCGGGGGGATCACGCCACCCGCACCGCGTGCACCGTAGCCCAGGGCGGCTGGGATGATCAGGGTGCGCTGGCCGCCAATCTTCATGCCTTGCACGCCTTCGTCCCAGCCCTTGATGACCATGCCGGCGCCCAGTGCAAATTCAAAGGGGTCGTTGCGGTCGCGGCTGGAGTCGAATTTGGCGCCTTGCTCGCCGTTGTTGTACAGCCAGCCGGTGTAGTGCACCGACACGTTCTGGCCTTTGGTGGCTTCGGCGCCTTCGCCCACGGTGGTGTCTTCGTATTGCAGGCCGGATGCGGTGGTGGTCAGTGCCATGGAAATTCCTTGTTTGCTATTAAAAATATAGCTTCAAGCGCTTGTGTTGATTGCGCTTGAAGCTATTTTGACCCCTATTTTAACGAAAGCCCCGCTCGGAGGCCGGGCGGGGCTTTTGCCTGTGTGAGCAGGGCGGTGTGCGTCAGGCCTTCTTGGCGCGGCCTGCGACCCAGCGGGTGGCAAAGGCCTGCACGTCCGACAGGCGCTTGAGCAGGTCAGCGCCCGAGGGGGTGACGGTGTAGCCGTCGCTGCCATGGTCCACAAAACCGGCTTCGCGCAGCTCTTTGATGCGGGTGTTGAGTGTGTTGGGGGTGATGCCACCCACGCTGTCCTGCAGCAGGCGGAACGTCTGGGGGTGGCCGTCCTTCAGGGCCCACAGCACGCGCAGCGCGTAGCGGCATTCAAGTCTCTCGAAGAGCTGGTTGATGGAAGCATTTTCTTTGGAGCTCATGGACGCTTCTCCTCGCGCAAGTGTTGGATCTGGATTCAGTGCGGGTGGCCGCCAACCGGGCCCGCTGATGCGCTGAGACTATAGCGCGGAACCCATTTTGCTACAAGTTTAGTAGCTCAGAACGCACAGCACACATGCGCTAGTGGCGAAAAATACAAGGTTGCGTATCAAACTGTTGCGACAGGGCCACGGTTTGCACGGGGTTTGTTGGTGGTTCTAGGCCCGCCCCAGCCCCGCCAGATGTCGCACCAGCAACTGGGCCGCAGGGGGCAGCCACTGGGCGCTGCGGTAGCAGATGGCAAAGCGCCGCTGGGCCCACGGGTCGCTCAGCGGGACGATGCGCACCGGCGCCAACTGGGCAAACGGCTGGGCCACCTCGCGCGGCACCACGCTGATGGCCAGGTTGGCGCGCACCACCCGCAGGGCGGCGTCAAAGTTGGACACCAGCACCCGGTGGGCCAGCATTTTCCCCTCGACGGCCGCAGCGCGCGCCAGCAGCACCTGCACCGCGCTCAGCGCGGGCATGCTGACGAATTCATGCTCCAGCACGTCGGCAAAGCGCACGCTTTCCAGTTGAGCCACGGGGTGCGACTGGTGTGCCACTACGGCCAAGTGGTCGCTGCGGTAGGCGCTGGTCTCCAGGCCCGAGAGGTCGGCGGCATCCCAGCAGATGCCGATGGACGCGCTGCCGTCACGCACGCCCTGCACCACGTCGGGGCTCACCCGTTCTTCCAGGCTGATCTGGATGTTGCGGTGCGCCGGGTCTTGCAGAAAGGCCGCCACGTCGTCCGCCAGCGACTCGGCCATGACCGACGCCGTGACCAGCATGCGCACATGGCCCCGGGTGCCGGTGGCGTAGGCCGCCATGTCGCGCTCGATCTGCCCCACACTGGCCAGCATGGTGCGGGCATGCTCCAGCAGCGTCTCGCCCGCCGGGGTGGGCGCCACGCCCCGGCGTTTGCGCACCAACAATTGGGTGCCCACGGCATCTTCCAGCTGCGCCAGCCGCTTGCTGATGGCCGAGCCCACGATGGATTCTTGCTCTGCCACGCGCGCAATGCTGCGGTGCTCGCACACGGCGGCAAACAGCCGCAAGGTCTGCAGATCCAGGTCACGCATGGCAAGCCTCCAGAGGTGGTGGGTGATGTTCCGTTTGGGAATGTTATGGCTTCCGAAATGTATTTTCTGATTCTGTTGGGAATTTTTAAAATCTCGCTCAGACCCACCCGAAAGAGGCATCCTGTGAGCACTTCCCCGATCCCGTCCGCCCTGCCGGGCGTTGTGGCCCACGCCATGGTCCGTGAGGTGGGCCTGCGCGACGGCCTGCAAAGCATTGCCACCGTGGTGTCCACCGCGCACAAGATCGAATGGATCAACGCCGCCTACGCCGCCGGCCAGCGCGAGATCGAGGTCGGCTCTTTCGTGCCCGCCCGCCTGCTGCCCCAGTTGGCCGACACGGCCGAGGTGCTGGCCCATGCCAAAACGCTGCCCGGCCTGGTGGCCTCGGTGCTCGTGCCCAATTTCAAGGGCGCCGAGCGCGCACTGGAGTGTGGTGCCGACCTGATGGTGGTGCCCTTGTCTGCCAGCCACGCCCACAGCCTGGCCAACCTGCGCAAGACGCCCGACGAGGTGGTGGCCGAGGTGGCCCGCATCCGCGCGCTGCGCGACGCCAGCGGCAGCCGCACCCTGATCGAAGGCGGCGTGGGCACGGCCTTTGGCTGCACCCTGCAGGGCGAGGTGGCCGAAAGCGAAGTGCTGCGCCTGATGCAAGCGCTGCTGGATGCGGGCGCCGACCGCGTGAGCCTGGCCGACACGGTGGGCTATGCCGACCCCGCCTCGGTCGCCCGCCTGTTTGGCAAGGCCCGTGCGCTGGTGGGTGACCGCCTGGCCTGCGCGCACTTCCACGACACGCGCGGCATGGGTCTCGCCAATGTTTACGCGGCCTGGCAGGCGGGCATCACCCGCTTTGACGCCTGCCTGGCGGGCATTGGCGGCTGCCCGCACGCACCGGGCGCCAGCGGCAACGTCACCACCGAAGACCTGGTGTTCATGCTGGAGCGCATGGGCGTTGCCACCGGTATCGATGTGACCGCGTTGCTCGCGCTGCGCCAGCGCGTGGCCGGATGGTTGGCGGGCGAGACCCTGCATGGCACGCTGTGGCAGGCGGGGCTGCCGCAGAATGCCGCACCCGCCGCGCTGCGCGAAGCCGCAACGGCCTGAACTCCTTTTTTGAACGCTCTGAACATGAACGACGACACACCAGCCGCACCCTCGTCCCCCCGCCTGCCGCTCGAAGGCTTGCGCGTGGTGGAGTTCACTCACATGGTCATGGGCCCCACCTGCGGCATGGTGCTGGCCGACCTGGGGGCCGAGGTCATCAAGGTCGAGCCCGTGGACGGCGACCGCACGCGCCACCTGCTGGGCGCGGGCGCTGGTTTCTTCCCCATGTTCAACCGCAACAAGAAGAGCATTGCGCTCGACCTGCGCAGCCCCGAGGGCCTTGCGGCGGCGCGCAAACTGGCGGCATCGGCCGACGTGGTGGCGCAGAACTTCAAGCCCGGCGTGATGACGAAATACGGCCTGGACTACGCCGCGCTGAGCCAGATCAACCCGCGTCTTGTCTACGTCAACCACACGGGCTTTCTGCCCGGCCCGTACGAGCACCGCACGGCACTCGACGAGGTGGTGCAGATGATGGGCGGCCTGGCCTACATGACCGGCCGCCCCGGCGACCCGCTGCGCGCGGGCAGCAGCGTGAACGACATCATGGGTGGCATGTTTGGCGCGATTGGTGCGATGGCGGCGCTGATGCAGCGCGGCATTACCGGGCGTGGGCAAGAGGTGGACTCGGCCCTGTTCGAGAACAACGTGTTCCTGGTCGGCCAGCACATGATGCAGTACGCCGTCACCGGCAAACCGGCGGCCCCCATGCCCGACCGCATTTCGTCGTGGGCCGTATACGACGTGTTCAGCGTGAAGGACGGCGGGCAGATCTTTCTGGCCGCCGTGAGCGATGCACAGTGGCAGACCTTTTGCGACGCCATGGGTTATGCCGACCTGAAGGCCGACGCTGGCCTGACCACCAACAACGACCGCGTGCGCGCCCGCCCCACGCTGATGCCCGTGCTGCGCGAGCGCCTGGCCACGCACACCGCAGATGAACTGGCCGCGATCTTCGAGCGCCACGGCCTGCCGTTTGCGCCCATCCGCCGCCCCGAAGAGCTGTTTGACGACCCGCACCTGCACGCTACGGGCGGCCTGGCCGACATCACACTGCCCGATGGCGATCGCGCGGGTCAGACGGCGCAGATCACGCTGATGCCGCTGCGCATGGCGGGCCAGCGGCTCGATGTGCGCTGCGACCCGCCGCGCCTGGGTCAGCACACGGCAGAGTTGTTGCAGGGCCTGGGCTACTCGGCCGAGGATGTGGCTGCGCTGCACGCGGCCGGGGCCATCGCCTGATTTCTTGACGCCATCCTTGGGCATAGCTACGTGGCGCAGACCACCGCCCAGGGTTCCCTGACCACGACCGGAGACAAACCCATGCCGCGCATCACCACCGCCCCCGCTTCACCCCACGCCACGTCTGCCGCCCGCAGCGTGCTCACACGCCGCCAGGCCCTGACCACCGGTGCGGCCGCACTGGGCGCCGCCGCCTGGGGCCTGCCGCGCATGGCGCGCGCCCAGGGCGACGGCAAGCCGCTGCGCGTGATCCTGCCGCTGTCGGCGGGCTCAGGGGCCGACGGCGCCATCCGCGCCATCAGCACCAGCCTGGCCAAGGCGCTGGGCCAGCCCATCGTCATCGAGAACCTGCCGGGCGCGGGCGGCATCACCGGCACCACGCAGATCGTGCGCGCGCCCAAGGACGGCTCGGTGATCGGTGTGGTGTCCAACAACCATGTGGTCAACCCCAGCGTGTACAAGAACATCCCGTTCGATTCGCTGGCCGACATCACGCCCATCACCATCCTGGGCGCCACGCCGTTTGTGCTGGTTGCGCACCCCTCGGTTCCCGCCAAGACGGTGCAGGAGCTGATCGCCCTGGCCAAGTCAAAACCCGGCGTGCTCAACTACGGCTCGTCCGGCAACGGCACCATCCTGCACCTGGGTGCGGCCATGTTCGTGGACCAGGCCAAGCTGGACATCAAGCACATCCCTTACCGGGGCATGGGCCCGCTCATGAACGACATCCTGGGCGGGCAGGTGCAGCTGGGTGTGGTGGCGGTGGCCCCGGCTGCTGCGCACATCAAGGCGGGTGCGCTGCGCGCGCTGGGCGTGACCACGGCCACCCGTGTGGCTGCATTGCCGGGCGTGCCCACCATTGCCGAGCAAGGTCTGCCTGGTTATGAGCTGGATGGTTGGATCGCCCCGGTGGCGCCTGCGGGCCTGCCCAAGGCCGAGCTGGCCCGGCTGTACAACGGCTTCAAGGCCGCCATGGAGATGCCTGAGGCGCGCGATGCGCTGATTGCGCAGGGCTACGAGATCAAGCTCACGCCGCCCGAGCCTGCCGCCGCCTTCTTCCGCAGCGAAGCGGCCCGTATGGCCCAGGTGGTGAAGAACGCGAACGTGAAGATCGACTGAAGCAGCGCAGGGGCTGCCTGCGGTGTGTTTTCGCAGGGCGTCAGGCAGGTTTTGAGGGTTTTCGGGCTCTTGCGCTAGTGCAATATGCCTGAATAGCTATTGTATTGATAGCGATTACATCGCCGCCGTGGCCCTGCGCCCGCAGGGCTGCGGTGCCATCGCAGGGGCGGTGTGATGTGCAACTGCCTTGCGCCCCCGTGTCAGGCACGCGGCGCGGGCAACGCGTGGTGGGCCTGGCGCAGACGGAACACCTCCACGGCCTCCACCAACTGGCGGGCCTGCCCGCTCAGGCTGCCTGCCGCAGCGGCGCTTTCTTCGACCAGTGCGGCGTTCTGCTGCGTGGCCTCGTCCATGCGCACGATGGCCTGCGTCACGCGCAGCATGTCGCTGGTCTGCGCGGCGCTGGCCTGGCTGATTTCCTCCATCAGCGCGCTCACGCCCTGAATGGATGACACCACCTCGGCCATGGTGGTGCCCGCATTGCGCGCCAGGTCCGAGCCAGCCTGCACGCGCTCCACGCTGGTCTGGATCAGTTGCTTGATCTCGCGCGCGGCGCTGGCGCTGCGGGTGGCCAGGTTGCGCACCTCGCTGGCCACCACGGCAAAGCCCCGGCCCTGTTCGCCGGCGCGCGCGGCCTCCACGGCGGCATTGAGCGCGAGGATGTTGGTCTGGAATGCGATGCCGTCGATGACGCCAATGATGTCGGCAATGCGGCGTGAGCTGTCCTGGATGCCTTGCACCACCTCGACCATCTGCGTGACCACGTCGCCGCCGCGCTGCGCCACCGAGGCACCGTTTTTGGCCAGCTCGTTCGCGCGTTGGGCGTTGGAGGCGTTTTGCTGCACCGTGGATTGCAGCTGCTGCATGGAGGACGTGGTTTCGTCCAGCGACGATGCCTGCTCTTCGGTGCGATGGCTCAGGTCGGCGTTGCCCTGGGCGATTTCGGCACTGGCGCTGGCCACCCCTTCGGCATTGCTGCGCACGCCGGAGACAACGTCTTCCAGGTTGTCCTGCATGGCGCGCAGGGCCTCCAGCAGACGCGCGGGCTCGTCCTTGCCATCGACCTCGATGGTGGTCGTGAGGTCACCCGCCGCCACCTTGTGTGCCACCGACACCGCCACGCCCAGGGGGCGAACCACCGACCGCGTCAGCAGCCAGCCCGCGCAGGCGCCCAGAGCTGTGACCAGCGCGAGTGCCACCAGGCTGCTGACCAGCGCACGCCGGGCGTCCTGCGCGGCCTCCTGGGCGATGGCTGCGCTGCTGGCGGCCACCTGCTGGCTCAGTTCGGTGAGCAGCTTGGCGGGGCCCTGGTCGATGTCCGCCACGTCCGCATCGCCTGCTGAGGGCACAAAGCCCAGCGACTGGAACACCTCAAAGCCCTTGCGGTAGCCCTGGGCCATCTGCGCGTGGGCCTGGGTGAACTTTTGCAGCGCGGCCTTTTCCTGCGCGTCGATCAGTTGGGGCTCCAACGCCTTGGCGGCGTCGGCCACGCGCTTTTCGCTGGCCTGGAAGGCGTTCCAGTGTTGCTCGCGCTTGCGCGAGTCCTCGCCGCGCAGCAGGGTGTTCTTCCACTCCAGCACCTGGGTCTTGAACTCGCTTTCCATGCGGCTCACGGCGCGTTCCTGGGCCACACGCTGTTGCACCGTGGTGTCGTACGTGCCCAGGGTTTGGTACAGGGCGGCAATCCCGAACAGTGCGGCGCCCAGCAGCAGGGCAAGCACCAGGCCCAGGCCCGTGGCCATGCGGGCACCGATGGAGTGGTTGGACATTTTCATCAGAGGCTCCAAAGGTTCTGCAGCGGGCCCGGAGGGCCTAGTGGTGAGATCAGGCCTTCAGCTTGAGCAAATAGACCATCACGCGGGCGGTGGTGAGGTCCAGCTCCATGAACTCTGCCAAATCCTTGCCGGTGAGCCAAGAGGGTTCCCACCGGTTCTGCTTGAGGGTGCGTGTCCACGATTCATGGTGGGTGGCGGCTTCGATGGCGGCCAGCATCTCTGCCGCCCGCGCAGGTGCCACGCCCTTGCCTGTGAACACGCCGCGCCAGTTGGCCATGACGGCGTCCAGCCCCTGTTCGCGGAACGCGGGCAGGCCAAACGCGCTGCGGCGCGACGAGACGCCGATGGCCCGCAGCTTGCCCGCCGCCATGGCGTCGCTGAACTCGCTGTAGCCCGACAGGCCCACGGCCGCGTTGCCGGACATCACGGCTTCGACCACCTCGGCACCGCCCGGAAACGGCTTGTAGACCAGTCCCTCCGGGTTGGCCTTGGTGGCACGCGCCAACACGCCCGCAAAGATATGGTCCACGCCCCCGGCAGAGCCACCGGCCACGGGCACCGCCTTCAGGTCTGCACGCATGGCATCGGCCAGGTCCTTGGTGGTCTTGATGGGCGATTGCGCCGCCACCGCCGCCACCAGGTAGTCACTGGTCAGGCGCGCCAGGGGCTGTATCTGGCTCATGTCCACCGCCGGTTTCTGCAGCGCCACGGCGCCCACCATCACCATGCCACCCATGAACAGGGTGTTGGCATCGTTGCCATATTTTTCAGCGTACTTGGCCAGGCCAATGGTGCCGCCCTTGCCGCCGATGTTTTCGTACTCGACCTGGTCCGCAGCCCCGGCGCCCACGAGCGCCGCGCCCAGCGCGCGACCGGTCTGGTCCCAGCCGCCGCCCGGGTTGGCGGGGATCACGATGCGCAGCGTGCCCGCCAGCTTGGGCACTTTGGGCGGCGCGCTGCGCGCGGCAGCGCCTGCCTGGGCCCAGGCGGAGGTGGCAAACGGGGCCCCGAGTGCGCCAATGGCGCCCGTGGCTGTGGCGCGGGCAAGGATCTGGCGGCGGTTGAAGGAGGTCGTCATACGGTCTTTGGCAAAAAAAGGGGGGATGCAGATCGTTGGGTCGGCCTGTGCGTATTGCGACAGGAGATTGCCGAACTGCATGGCAGTCTCCTTCAGCCGTGTGGCAATGGTCACCATCCAAGCTGTCAGTCTGCTGTCGGTGGCATGGGGGTAAACGTGGGGGCTTCGCTGAGCAAAGCCCTAAAAAAACGCCCTGCGCCGCAGTTGCGGGGCAGGGCGTCGGGGCCTGGGCAGGCCACAGTGCGGCCGGTGGGGCTTGTGCTGGCTTACAGCGAGTCGATGAAGCTGCGCAGCTTGTCCGAGCGCGATGGGTGCTTGAGCTTGCGCAGCGCCTTGGCTTCTATTTGGCGAATGCGCTCGCGGGTCACGTCGAACTGCTTGCCCACTTCTTCCAGCGTGTGGTCGCTGGTCATTTCGATACCGAAGCGCATGCGCAGCACCTTGGCTTCGCGGGGGGTCAGGCCATCGAGGATGTCTTTGACCACATCGCGCAGGCCGGCCTGCATTGCGGCTTCGATAGGCGCGGTGTTGGCACCGTCCTCGATGAAGTCGCCCAGGTGGCTGTCGTCGTCGTCGCCGATGGGGGTTTCCATGGAGATCGGCTCTTTGGCGATCTTCATGATCTTGCGGATCTTGTCCTCGGGGATTTCCATCTTGGCCGCCAGGATGGACGCATCGGGCTCAAAGCCAAACTCTTGCAAGTGCTGGCGGCTGATGCGGTTCATCTTGTTGATCGTCTCGATCATGTGCACCGGGATACGGATGGTGCGCGCCTGGTCGGCGATCGAGCGGGTGATGGCCTGGCGAATCCACCACGTGGCGTACGTCGAGAACTTGTAGCCACGGCGGTATTCGAACTTGTCCACCGCCTTCATCAGGCCGATGTTGCCTTCCTGGATCAAATCGAGGAACTGCAGGCCACGGTTCGTGTACTTCTTGGCAATCGAGATCACAAGGCGCAGGTTGGCCTCGATCATTTCCTTCTTGGCATCGCGCGAGGTGGCTTCACCTTCGTTCATGCGCTTGTTGATGCCCTTGAGTTCGGTCAGCGGCACGACCACGCGCGACTGCAGGTCCATCAGCTTTTGCTGCAGGTCCTGAATGGGCGGGATGTTGCGCGCAATGATGGACGACCAGGGCTTGCCAGCGGCGGCTTGCTTCTCGACCCACTGCAGGTTCAGCAGATTGGGCGGGAAGTCCTTGATGAACGTCTCCTGGGGCATGCCGCACTTGTCCACGATGATGCGGCGCAGCTCGCGCTCCTTCTTGCGCACATCGTCCACCTGGCCGCGCACCATGTCGCACAGCTTCTCGATGGTCTTGGCGGTGAAGCGGATCGTCATCAGCTCGGCCGACAGGGCGTGCTGGGCCTTCACGTACGCAGGGGTGCCGTAGCCTTCCTTGTCGTACACCTTGTGGACCTTCTCGAACAGCTCGCGCAGCTTGTCAAAGCGCTCCAGCGCCTGCTTCTTGAGTTCTTCGAGCTTCTTGGTCAGTGCCTTGGAGCCGCCCTTGCCGTCGTCATCGTCGGCTTCGTCGAATTCGTCGAAGTCTTCTTCGGCCACATAGTCGTCGGCCTCGTTGGGGTTGGAGAAACCGTCCACGATGGTCGAGATGACGACCTTGCCTTCGCGGATTTCCTCGCCCATGTTCAGGATCTCGGCGATGGTGGCGGGCGATGCGCTGATCGCCTCCATCATGGCCATCAGCCCGCCTTCGATGCGCTTGGCGATTTCGATTTCGCCTTCGCGGGTCAGCAGCTCCACGGTGCCCATTTCGCGCATGTACATGCGCACGGGGTCGGTGGTGCGGCCGAATTCCGAGTCCACGGTGGACAGCGCGGCTTCGGCAGCTTCTTCGGCTTCTTCTTCGGTAGCGCCTGCAGGAGCGTTGTCCGTGATGATCAGCGCTTCGGCGTCAGGCGTTTGCTCGTACACCGCCACGCCCAGGTCGTTCAGCGTGGTGATGACGGCTTCGAGGGTTTCGGCATCGACCAGCTTGTCGGGCAAGTGGTCGTTGATTTCAACGTGTGTGAGGTAGCCGCGTGTCTTGCCCAGCTTGATCAGGGCCTTCAGGCGCTGGCGGCGCTTTTGCATGTCTTCTTCGGACAGGACGGTTTCGTCCAGGCCGAATTCCTTCATCAAGGCGCGTTCCTTCGCCTTGCTGATTTTCATGCGCAGCGGCTTGACCTTTTCGACCGTGGCGGTCGCTTCAGGAGTTTCCTCGACTTCGCCTTCCAGGTCCGATTCGATGTCGGACAGGTCGGTGTCGTCACCGCTCTCATCGCCACCGGCAGCTGCCTTGGGCTTGCGGCCCCGTTTGGCGGGGGCCTTGGCTTCGGCGGCACCTGCTGCCTTGGCAGGGCGGCCAGGGCGTTTTTTGGGGGCGTCTTCGTCTTCGGAGGCTGCCGCAGCCTTGGCGCGGGCAGGTTTCTTCTTCAGCAACTCATCGGCAGCTTTGATCAGCTCGGCGGTACTTTTCACGGGCACAGTTTTCACTTTCTTGGCGACCGGGGCGGGCGCGGCAGCAGCGGCCTTTTTGGGGGCCGCCTTGGCCGGCGCTTTGGCCGCGGTTTTGGAGACAGCCTTTGCGGCGGTGCCTGAGGCAGACTTGGGCGACTTCGCGGACTTTTGAGCGGGCATGGAGCAACCTCAGAATCAAAAACGGACACAAAGAAAACGCAAGCGCCTCAGATCCCGGCGCGGGTGGCAACGCAAAGCAACAAGGGCTTTGCGCCTGGAGGGGACACCCTCAGCGGCAAGATGTCTGGGCGATCATTTGGTGTGCAGTCCTTGCGATAAGTGGACCCATCAGCGCATAGGTGCGCGTTTGTCACGGTGGTCCGGCTCGGAGGTGCTGCTGTCGCTCTTGCCAATAACTAACCTTATATTATACCGCCTGAGCTCTATTCAAGCGGGTTTTAGCGCTATTTGCTCCAGTTCCTTGCGCTTTTCGGCCAGCGCTCGGTAGCGCTCCAGGGCTGACGGGTCTTGCGCCACCTGCAGCACCAACACCTTTTGCTGCTCCTTGATGTCCTCTATCTGCATGCGGCTGAGCAGGTCGCGCAGCTCCAGTCGCAGTTCGTGCAGCTCGCCTTCGGTCTGCGCATGCGAGCCGGTCATGACCTTCACGGCCAGCGCCTCGCACTCGTGGTCGCGCAGGCTCTCGCGCAGCACGGCCCAGGCCAGGGGGCCGTGTTCGTGAAACTGCGCCTCCAGCCACGCAAACAGCGGCCCATGGGGCGCGGGCTGGGCAGACAGCGTGGTGTGGTCCTCGTGTGTCAGCTCTTCCAGAAACGCCATGTGCGACAGCAGCAGCCGCGCCGCGTGGTCGGCCCGGCCCATGGCCGGTGTGCGGGGCAGGCGGGGCTGGGGCGGCCAGGGGGCGTCCTTGTCGCGTTTTTTCCAGTTGCCACCGCTTTTCCAGTCACCCCCTTTGCGAAACGGGGGCTTGCTGCTGCCTGGGCCGCCATAGCTGCTTTGCCCGCCATAGCCACCCTGGTTGCCGTAACTGCCGTAGCCGGGGTCGTAGGCGGGGCCTGCCGACTCGCTGTGGGGTTGCCATCCGTCGGCCTCGGGCGGGGCATCCCAGCTGGGTGCGTCATCAGGGGCGGGGCGGGGCTGGTGACGCTGCGGGGGCGCGTGGTGTGCGGCGCGCAGGCCGTCGCGGGCGGCGGCCTGGCCCCACAGGTCGGACAGGTCGCGGGCATTGAGCTGGGTCAGCTCGGCCAGCTCGCCCAGCAACTGGCGCTTGAGCACGCCGTCGGGCAACGCCGTCCACAGCGGGCGTGCATTGCTGGCCATGTGCGCGCGGCCTTCGGCGGTGGCCAGGTCACAGCCCTCGCTGGCCGATTCGACCAGGAAGCGGCTCAGCGGCATGGCGTCGCCCACGTGGCGCGCGAAGGCGTCGGTGCCATGGTCGCGGATGAAACTGTCCGGGTCGTGCTCGGCGGGCAGGAACAGAAACTTGATGCTGCGCGTGTCGGTGGCATGGGGCAGGGCGCCGTCCAGCGCCTTGCGGGCCGCGCGCCGTCCGGCGTTGTCGCCGTCAAAGCTGAACACCACCGCGTCGGTAAACCGCAGCAGCTTTTGCACATGCTCTGGCGTACACGCGGTGCCCAGCGTGGCCACCGCGTTTGGAAAGCCCAGTTGCGCCAGGGCCACCACGTCCATGTAGCCCTCGGTAACCAGCGCGTAGCCCGCCTCGCGGATGGCGGTGCGGGCCTCGAACAGGCCGTAGAGCTCGCGCCCCTTGTGGAACACCGGGGTTTCGGGCGAGTTGAGGTACTTGGGCTTGTCGTCCCCCAGCACCCGGCCGCCGAACCCGATGTGCTCGCCCTTGACGTTGCGGATGGGGAACATCACCCGGTCGCGAAACCGGTCGTAGCGCTTGCCGCCGTCTTCGTCGTTCACGATGACCAGGCCGCTTTCTTCGAGCAGCGGGTCGTCGTAGCTGGGAAACACGCTGGCCAGGCTGCGCCAGCCTTCGGGCGCATAGCCCAGGCCGTAGCGCTTGGCCACAGCGCCAGAGACGCCCCGGCCCTTGAAGTACCCGATGGCGCGTTGCGATTCGCGCAGGTGGCGGCGGTAGGCGTCGGCGGCTTTTTCGAGCACATCGTTCAGCGTGGCCTGTTTCTGGCGCGCGGCGGCAGCACGTTCCTTTTCGTGGGGGGAGATGTCGTCGTCGGGCACTTGCAGGCCCACGCTCTGGGCCAGGTCTTGCACGGCCTCGACAAACCCCATGCCGGCGTGGTCCATCAGAAAACTGATGGCGTTGCCGTTCTTGCCGCAGCCAAAGCAGTGATAAAACTGCTTGGCGGGACTGACGCTGAAGGACGGTGATTTCTCCCCATGGAAGGGGCACAGCCCCATGAAATTGGCGCCACCCTTCTTGAGCTGCACGTAGCGCCCCACGATGTCCACCACGTCTACACGGGTGAGCAGTTCCTGAATGAAAGACTGAGGGATCGTCACACGGCCTATTGTCCGCGTAAACTCTTTGTAACCAGTTATTGCTGGAAAGGTTTTGGCATGGGTTTTACGGCGTGTCGGCAGGCATTGACGGGCAGGGCGCTGCAAAGGTGGCGCACCAGCCTGCCTGTGCTGCTGGTGGCCCTGGCAGGGCTTGCGCTGCTGCCGGGGGGCTCGCAGGCTGCGACGGTGCTCAGGGTGCTGGCCTGGCCGGGTTATGCCGACCCGGACTTTGTGGCGGTGTTCGAGAAGCGCCATGGGGTCAAGGTCGAGATCACTACCGTGGCGTCAGACGATGTTTTGCGCGCCAAGCTGGACAGCGCCGACGGGCCGGGTTTTGACCTGGTAGCTGCCAACACGGCAGAAATCGCCCGGCTGATCCTCCATGACAAGCTGGCGCCGTTGCCGCTGGACAACATTCGCAACACGGCGGGGCAACTGCCCCGGTTTCGGCAGTTGCACACCATTGCAGGCATTGGTTGGCGGGGCGAGGTCTACGCCATGCCCTTCACCTACTCCGAAATGGGGCTGGTGTATGACCGCCAGCAGTTCAGCACCCCGCCGCAGTCGATTGCTGTGCTGTGGGACCCGCGCTGGCAGGGCAAGGTGTTGGCGTTTGACGGCAGCAGCCATGGTTTTGCGCTGGCCGCCATGCGCCGGGGCCTGCCGCCGTTTCGCATCGATGCCGAGCGTTTCAGCCCGCTGGCCAAAGACCTGGTGGCCCTGCGGCGCAACGTGCGGTCGTTCTACAGCTTGCCGGAGGAGTCGGTGGAGCTGTTTCGCAAGCACAAGGTGGCGGTGATGCATGCCAACTACGGCCAGCAGCAGCTCAAGCAGCTGCGCGATGCCGGGCTGGATGTGGGCTATGTGGTGCCCAAGGAGGGCGCGCTGGCCTGGCTGGACTGCTGGGCCATCACCCGCCGCTCGTCCCAGGTGGCTTTGGCTGCCGAGTGGATCAACTACATGCTCGACCCCGCCGTGAGCCGCGAATTCACGCGGCGCCAGGGCCTGGCCAACACCCTGGACGAGCCGCCCGCCTTGGCGGGCAATGTGCCCAAGGGCCCCATCGTGTGGCTGGAGCCGGTGGAAGACGAAACCCTGCGCGCCCGGCTGTGGCAGCGCATTGTGTCGGGTGACCGACCCAACCGGTTCTGACCGATGGCACGCATGACATGGAGCATCGCGCTGAGGCTGGGGGCCCTGTTGGCCTCGTTCAGCGTGTTCGCGGCCATTTTGGCGGGCTACTACACCTTCGATTCGAGCCGTGAACGCCTGCAAGGGCGGGCCGAGCGCTCGCTGCTGGCCACCACGCAGGTGCTGGCGCGTCACATGCAGGCGGGCTTTGGCACGGTGGCGCGCGACACGGCCTTTTTGGCGGATGCCGCTGCCGTCGAGCAAGACCAGGGGCGGCTGGCCGAGCTGTTCAAGGCCAGCCTGCAGGCGCACCCCGCCTACCTGCAGATCCGCTTCATCAGCGCCAGCGACTACGGGCTGGAGCTGGTGCGCATCGACCGCCAGGGCGACAAGCTGGTGCGCATTCCCGATGACCTGTTGCAGGAGAAGTCGCACTTTCCGTTCGTGTTCGAGGCCCTCAGCCTGCCCGATGGCGAGGTGTATGTGTCCGAGTTCGGCATCAACCACGAAGACGCCGCGCAGGACGCCGCCGTGCCTGTGTTCAACATGGCATCGCCGGTGGTGCAGGCAGGCCAGTTGCGGGGCGTGGTGGTGGTGCGGGTGGCGGCTGCGCCGTTTTTGCACAACTTCAACGCAGCCTTGCCTACGCCCTACGGGTTTTATCTGGGCAACCGCTGGGGCGATTTTCTGGTGCACCCGGATGCCACGCAGACCTTTGGCTTTGACCGAGGCCAACGCATCCTGATCCAGGAGTCGTTCCCGCAGGTGGCAGCGCTGATCGATGGGCGTGCCGAGGAGGCGGTGCTCAGCCAGCCCGGTAGCGACGAGGAGGAGGCGCGCGTTTTTGCGTTTGTGCGCATGCCCTTTGGCAACCAGGACGAGGGGCGCATCATGGTGGTGGGGCTCTCGCAGCCGCTGGCGGTGGTGCAGGGCGAGGTGCTGGACCTGGGGCGCAGCATCCTCAAAATCTTGTTGGTGCTCAGCGTAGTGGGTGTGGCCCTGGCGGCCGGGGTGTCGCGCCTGGTCACCCAGCCGCTGCAGGCCATGGTGAAGGCAGCGCAGGCGTTTTCGCGTGGGCAGGCGCACGGCGCGCTCCCGGTGCACCGGGGCGACGAGGTGGGAGAGCTGGCCCGCAGCTTTCAGGACATGGAGCAGCAGATCAGCCGCCAACTGGCCGAGCTGAACCTCAGCCGCGACGCCATGGCCCACCTGGCGCACCACGATGCACTCACCGGCCTGCCCAATCGCCGCATGTTCGAGCAGCGCCTGGCGCAGGTGCTGGAACTGTCGCGCCGCACGGGCCGCAGCTGCGCTCTGCTGTTTGTGGACCTGGACGACTTCAAGGCCATCAACGATACGCACGGGCATGCCGTGGGTGACCTGGTACTGCAGGCCGTGGCCCGCACCATCGTGGGGGCCGTGCGCCAGGTGGACACCGTGGCCCGGCTCGCAGGAGACGAGTTCACGGTGCTCTGCGAAAACGTGGACTCCGAAGAGGCTGCGCTGCAGATCGTGACCAAGCTGCAGCACGCGTTCGAGCCAGCGCTGGACATCGACGGCGAGCCGCAGGCGGTGCGCGCCAGCATTGGCCTGAGCCTGTTCCCCCGCGACGCCCAGGATGCCCGCACACTCATGGCCAGCGCCGACGCGGCCATGTACCGCATCAAGCAAAGCCACAAGCGAAGGGTGTGAGGCCACGCACCGGCCACGCGCCCTGTGCCGCTGCCAACACCGTCGCCACGCTGGCCCGTGTTGCTTTCGTGTCAGCCTGCGGCGCTAGGCTGTGTGTAGTTCACCTTCTTGCACCGACCCATGACCTCCATCTTTGACCAGCACCTGCCCCGCAACGAAGCCAACTTTGCCGCCCTGTCGCCCCTGTCGTTCATCGAACGCACGGCCGAGGTCTACCCCGACCGCCTGGCCATCGTGCATGGCACGCTGCGCCAGACCTGGGCCCAGACCTACGCACGCTGCCGCCAGCTGGCCAGCGCCTTGGTGCAGGCAGGCATTGGCAAGAACGACACCGTCGCCGTGATGCTGCCCAACACCCCACCCATGGTGGAGGCGCACTTTGGCGTACCCATGGCAGGCGCGGTGCTCAACACCCTCAACACCCGGTTGGACCCGGAGGCCATTGCCTTCATGCTCGACCACGGCGAGGCCAAGGCCGTGATCGTGGACCCGGAATTCAGCGGCACCATGGCCAAGGCGCTGGCCCTGCGCACTGCCACCACGCCCATTCGCGTGATCGAGGTGCAGGACGCCCTCTACGGCCCCGCCGTGCAAAGCCTGGACGGCACCGATTACGAAGCCTTTGTAGCCACGGGCGACGCGGCCTTTGCCTGGGGCCTGCCCGCCGACGAGTGGGATGCGATTGCGCTCAACTACACATCCGGCACCACCGGCAACCCCAAGGGCGTGGTCTACCACCACCGGGGCGCGGCCAGCAACGCCATCAGCAACGTGCTGGAGTGGGATATGCCCAAACACGCGGTGTACCTGTGGACGCTGCCCATGTTCCACTGCAATGGCTGGTGTTTTCCGTGGACGATCGCGGCCCGCGCAGGCGTCAACGTGTGCCTGCGCCGCGTGGACGCGCAGGCCATCTTCGACGCCATTCGCACCCACGGCGTCACGCACTACTGCGGCGCGCCCATCGTGCACGGGCTGCTGGTCAACGCGCCCGAGGCGATGAAGGTGGGCGTTCCTGCAGGCGTCAAGGCCATGGTGGCAGGCGCGGCGCCACCAGCGTCGATGATCGAAGGCATGGAAAAAATGGGGTTTGACCTGACCCATGTGTACGGGCTGACCGAGGTGTACGGCCCCGCTACCGTGTGCGCCAAACATGAGGCCTGGGATGCCCTCGACATCGGTGAGCGCGCCCGCCTCAATGCCCGCCAGGGTGTGCGCTACCACCTGGAGCGCGACGTGCGCGTGCTCGACCCCGAGACCATGCTGCCCGTGCCGCAGGACGGCGAAACCATGGGCGAGATCATGTTCAAGGGCAACATCGCCATGAAGGGCTACCTGAAGAACCCCAAGGCCACCGACGAGGCCTTTGCGGGCGGCTGGTTCCACAGCGGCGATCTGGCCGTGCAGTACCCCGACGGCTACATCAAGATCAAGGACCGCAGCAAGGACATCATCATCTCGGGCGGCGAGAACATCTCGTCCATTGAGGTGGAGGACGTGCTGTACCGCCACCCCGACGTGCTGGCCGCCGCCGTGGTGGCCAAGCCTGATGCAAAGTGGGGCGAAACCCCCTGCGCCTTTGTGGAGCTGAAGGCCGGTGCCACCACCACGCCCGAAGACATCGTGGCGCACTGCAAAAAGCACTTGGCGGGCTTCAAGGTGCCGCGCGCCGTGGTGTTTGGCGAGCTGCCCAAAACCAGCACTGGCAAGATCCAGAAGTTCGAGCTGCGCAAGCAGGCGGGCTCGGCGGCAGCCATCAACGTCTGAGAGGGCGTGACGCGCCTCGTGGGGGCGCGGTGGGTGGCTATTTTGCTATGCAATTAATAGCTGATTGCGCATATTTCACTAGCGCATCCGCCGCTTTTGGCTTGAAAACCGAGGCCAGGGGCTCCTGGGCGTCCCTGCGGCGCTGGCAGGGCTGGGTGTCAACGCCCTTCGTCCACCGCCTCGCGCCAGTCCCGCGCTGACATCCCCAGCTTTTGCGCAAACACGCGCGACAGCGCCGAGGGGTTGGCATAGCCCAGTTCATAGGCGATGGACTTGAGCGACCGGCCCGCACGCAGATGCGCCTGCGCCAGCGTCAGCCGCCAGTGCACCAGGTAGTCGGCCGGTGTCTCGCCCACCACGGCCTTGAAGCGGGCGGCAAATGCGCTGCGTGACAGGCCCGCCTGCTGTGCCATCTGCTCCAGGCTCCAGGCCTGGCCCGGCGCCTCGTGCAGAGCCGTCAGGGTTCGTGACAGATGGGGATCGGCCAGGCCGGTCAGCAGGCCGGGGGGCATCTGCGCCTGCTGCGGGTGGTCCAGCAGCCAGCGCAGCAGCTGCAGCAGCACCACTTCAAACAGCCGGTCGGCCAGCACGCGGTGGCCGCAGCGCAGGCGGTCGGTCTCGGCAAACAGCAAGTCCAGCGACTGCTGCAGCCCGTCCACCGCACCCAACGGCAACACCACCAGCGGGGGCAGGGCGCGGGCCAGCGGGTGGCTGGCGCCGCCGTCAAAGTCCAGCGCCGCGCAGGTGAAGTCCGAGCCCTCGGTGGGCGCGTTGTGAAAGAAGTGCTCCAGCGGCCGGGCATAGAACAGCAGGCTGGGCTCGGTCACCTCCAGCCGCTCCGGTGGCCCCGCCTGGGGCTGGTGCGTCACCACCATCTCGCCGCAGCGCAGCACATGCAAAAAGCCCCGGCCCGGCGCCGCCGCAAAGTGCGTGACCCCACACAGCGGCCCGCTGTGGAACAGGTGCGCGCGCACCCGAAACCGCTCCAGCAGCGGCGACAAACGGTCGAGCGGCGCAGGTGCCTGCGCTGACGTTGGGGTGGGGGGTGGCATGGTTTTGGATGATTGGGTATGAATTATGGATTTTATGTGCCCGATGGTATTCGCTGAGGCCGGACACTGCAAGGGTGCTGAGAACAGGCACCCGGCGCCTGAGCAGGCACCGGTCGTCCAACCAATCTTTCATGTCTTTCAAGGAAAACACCATGTCTGCTACCTCTTCTTCCGTCGCCCGCGTCCCCCTCGTTGACCCCGCCAACGCCACCGGCACGGTGCGCGCCGTGCTCGACCAGATCCACGGTGCCTTTGGCGCCACGCCCCACATGTTCCGCGCGGTGGCCAACTCGCCCGCCGCGCTGCAAAGCATGTGGGGCGCCTTCGGGGCGCTGGGTGGTGGCGTGATCGGCGCAGGCCTGGGCGAGCAGATCGCCGTGGCCGTGGCCAACCGCAATGGCTGCAACTACTGCCTGGCCGCACACACCGCCCTGGGCCGCAAGGCAGGCGTGAGCGGCGAGGCGCTGGCCGCCGCGCAGTCGGGCGAATCTACCGACCAGCGTACCGCCGCCGTGCTGCGCTTTGCACTCAAGCTGGTGAACGAACGCGGCCAGGTCGATGCGGCTGACGTGCAGGCCTTGCGCGACCAGGGCCTGAGCGACGAGCACATCGTCGAAATCGTGGCCCATGTGGCGCTGAACCTGTTCACCAACTACGTGAACGTGGCGCTGGCCGTGCCGGTGGACTTCCCCGGCGTCAAGCTGCGCCCCGCGCGCTGAGTGCTGGGGCGGTGCGTGTCTTGCTGACGGGCCGGACACGCGCCTCGCCCGGTGCCGCCTGCGCAGGTCAGGGCCACGCGTCTGTGGCGGGGCCCTGCCCAGGGGAGGGGGCTGTTGCGACCACTGGTCGGGGCCCATGCGCGCGTTTTTGGCACGCATGCCCTGCCGCAAAGTCGTTTGTCAGCGCGGCAGACCTGGCGCACCATGGCTGGTCTTTTGCCACCCCCCAAAGGAAGCCGCCCCATGACCCCTGCCCGCGACGAGCACGCCATTGACAACCTGCAGCGCCTGGAGGCACTGCTTGGCCAGCCCAGCGACGCAGCGCTCCACAAAGAGCTGCCCTACGTCCACCCGGCCTACCGCGCCATGATCGAAGCCGCGCCCTTTGCTGTGCTGGCCACCACCGGCCCTGGCGGGCTCGACGCATCCCCACGCGGCGACCCGCCCGGTTTTGTGCAACTGCTGGACGACAAAACGCTGCTGCTGCCCGAGCGGCGCGGCAACAACCGGGCCGACAGCCTGCGCAACATCCTGGCCGACCCGCGCGTGGCGCTGCTGTTCCTCATCCCCGGCGTGGGCGAAACCCTGCGCGTCAATGGCCGCGCACGCATCAGCGTGGCCCCCGATCTGCTCGCGCGCTGCGTGGTGAGCGGCCAGCCGCCCAAGTGTGTGATCGTGGTTGATGTGGAAACCGTCTTCTTCCAGTGCGGCCGCGCCATCCAGCGCTCGCGCCTGTGGAGCGCCGTGCCACCCGGCACCCCGCGCCCCGTGCCCACACCGGGCGCCATCCTTGCATCCATCACCCAGGGCCAGTTCGACGGCGCCACCTATGACCGCGAGCTACCGGCGCGCCAGCAGGCCACGTTGTATTGAGCCCTGGTGCCTGTTGTGGCTGCGGGTCCCCGTCGCCAGCGCACACAATGGCGTCGGGGCGCTGCCTGTGCAGCGCGCAATCCAACGCAGAGGGAGAGCCATGGATTCCGTGCTGTTGATCGTGGCCGTGGGCGCTGTGGCCGCAGGCTTTGTGCAGGGCCTGTCGGGTTTTGGTTTCGGCATGGTCGCCATGTCATTTTGGGCCTGGAGTTTGGAGCCGCGCCTGGCGGCGGTGCTCACGGTGTGCGGGGCACTCACTGGCCAATTGGTGGCCGCAGCCACCGTGCGCCGGGGTTTTGACCGCGTGCGCCTGCTGCCCTTTGTGCTGGGCGGCCTGGCTGGCATCCCCATCGGCGTGGCCGTGCTACCCGGCCTGGACATGGATGCCTTCAAGGTCATCCTGGGCACGTTGCTGGTGCTGTGGTGCCCAGCCATGCTGATGGCCAAGCAGCTGCCCCACATCACGCGCGGCGGGCGCGTGGCCGATGCGCTGGTGGGGATGGCGGGCGGCGTGATGGGAGGCCTGGGCGGCTTTACCGGCGTGCTGCCCACCCTGTGGTGCACACTGCGCGGCTTGGACAAAGACGTGCAGCGCGCCATCATCCAGAACTTCAACCTGGCCATGCTGCTGGTGACCTTCATCACCTACCTGGCCACCGGCCTCGTCACCCGCGAGGCGCTGCCCCTGCTGGCCATCGTGGTGCCCGCCATGCTGGTGCCCACGTTGCTGGGCGCCCGGCTGTACCACGGCATCAGCGATGCAAGGTTCCGGCAGATTGTGCTGGGGATGTTGACGCTGTCGGGGGGGGCGATGCTGGTGGCCAGCCTGCCCAAGGTGCTGGCGCGGCTGGCCTAGGCATTCTCTGCACGCCTCATCGCCCCGTGTGCCTCTGCGGCCTCGGAGGTCTGTCGCGCAGACCCCCAGGTCCAGGCTCCCTGTGCGCAGGCGGCCCCCGGTGGCCATCCTGTTGTCGACTTGCCGCACATGCCCCGCTACATTTCGAGGGGCATGGAGCAAAAAGATGACACCACGCGGCCACCGGACGCGGACGACCGTCTTGAGGCCGGGGCACCGCGCCGCCGCTATCGCCTTGTCACGCCGCTGAGCCTGGTGATTGCGCTGGGCTGCATCGTTGCCGTGGCGGGCTTGTGGCTGGTCACGCTGCAGCGCGTGGCGTTCGAGCGCGAGCAGGCCGTTGCCTCCGCCATGCAGTCCAATGCCAACCTGGCCATCGCCTTCGAGCAGCAGGTGTTCCGCACCCTCAAGGCGGCCGAGCAGGTCGCCGCCTTTGTGCGCGAGCAGTACCTGCAGCAGGGCACCGACATTGACCTGCGCGATTGGGTGGAGCGGGGGGTGATCCGCGAGCCCATGTTCACCATCATCAGCGTGGTGAACGAGCAGGGCGACATCGTCAGCAGCAGCCAGGAGACCGGGGCCGTCAACTACAGCGACCGCGCCTTTTTCAAGGCGCTGCGTGCCAGCGAGCGCGATGACCTGTTTGTGAGCGAGCCTGTGCTGGGCCGTGTGTCGGGGCAGTGGCGCATTCCGATGGCGCTGCGCATCGTGAGCGAGGGAGGCCGCTTTGGTGGCGTGGTGGTGATGTCGGTGGACCCGACGAACTTCACCGACTTTTACCGCCAGGCCGACCTGGGCGCACAGGGACTGCTGGAGCTGACAGGACTGGACGGCGTGGTGCGCGGCCGCAAGGCGGGGGGCCAAATCAGCTTTGGCGCCGATGCGCGGGGCTTGCCCTGGTTTCAGCACCGCGCGCAGGACCCTGAAGGCGAATTGATCGATGACGCAGGCGCGGTGGACGGCGTGCCGCGCGTCCTCAGCTACCGCAGCATGGCCGGCTACCCGTTGATGGTGACGGTGGGCTCGGCCTCCGACGAGGTGCTGGCGCCGGTGATGCAGCGGCGTGTTGAATATTTCGCCCTGGCGGCGGGTGCCAGTGTGGCGCTGCTGTGTTTTGGCGCGCTGCTCATCGTGGTGCTGGCGCGCCAGCGGGCCGTGGCCGATGCGCTGGCGTCCAGCGAGGGCCTGTTCCGCGCGACCTTCCACCAGGCGGCCACCGGCATCGCCCACATCACGCCCGAAGGCCGCATCCTGCGTGCCAACGACAAGTTCTGCCGCATGCTGGGCTATTCGCTGGAGGAGCTGCGCCAGCGCGACCTGTTTGCGCTGAGCGACGAGGGCGAGCGCGAAGCCCTGCGCCGCTTTCTGGCGCGGCGCCTGGTGGCGCACTCGCCCGTGTTCTCCCCCGAGATGGAAAAGGCCTACCGGCGCAAGGACGGCGGCCTGTTGTGGGTGTACGAAGCGCTGGGCCTCGTCAAGGACGCCCAGGGTCACCCGGACTTTCTGGTGGTGGTGACGCAGGACATCAGCGCGCGCAAGGAGCTGGAGATGCGCCTGTCACACGATGTGCTGCACGACGCGCTCACGGGCCTGTCCAACCGCGTGATGTTCCACGACCGCCTGGCGCGTGTGCTCGAAACGGCCCGGCGCCACGGGCGGCACGCCGCAGTGCTCTACGTGGACCTGGACGGGTTCAAGTCCGTCAACGACCAGTGGGGCCATGCAGCGGGCGACCTGTTGCTGCAGCAGGTGGCCCGGCGGCTTGAAGACTGCGTGCGCGCCGAAGACACCGTGGCGCGCCTGGGCGGCGACGAGTTCGGCATCGTGCTGGCCACCATCGAGCGGGCAGACCACTGCGAGGTCGTGGCCGGCAAGGTGCTGTCTGTGATGGAGCAGCCTTTTGTGCTGGAGGGGGCTGTTGCGCACATCTCGGCCAGCGTGGGCGCGGCGCTCTACCCGCGCCATGGCACCGATGCCGATGCGCTGCTCGCCCAGGCCGATGCTGCGATGTATGCGGCCAAGCAGTCGGGCAAGAACCGCTTCAGCATCGACACCGCACTGAGCCCGCTGGCCGAGGGCGGTGTTGCAGGTCTATCGGGCTGATGAGGAGCCAGCCATCGAGGGATGGCTCTGGTGTTTTGCTCCTTATATGGGAGCATTGAGCGCATTATCTATAGGCGCTAGCGGCCTGTTTCATTCGAATCACCGCGTCATGATCGGAAAGTCACGCACCGGCTTGTCCAGCATGCCCATCAGCTGCCGCAGGGCCTGCGCATCGCCTTCCATGCGCAGCGCGCCAGAGGCGGCCAGCTCCTGCGGTGTGGCCTGACCGTTCATCAGACGCAGGAAGGCGGTTTTGGTGAGCAGCAGCGTGGCGTCGGCAGGCCAGGGTGGTGTGCCCGGGCGGTGGTGCAGCACCGCGTTCTCAATCCACAGACCATGGTTTTCTTCGGCGTCGGTGAAGCGCAGCGCCACGGCCAGGCGCACGCCGTCCGCGCGCGGGCCGTTGAGCGAGGCGGCCATTGCATCGAGGAACTGCGGGATGGGGGTCTGCATGAGCATGTCGGCCACCGCAGCGCGCGGGCCTGAAGCGTTGCGCTGTGCAGTGCCATGCCGCAGTTCCTGCGCGCCGGTCAGGTAGAAGTTGCGCCAGGGCGCAGATTCAGCGGCGTAGCCCATCTGCTCAAAGCTGCGCGCCATGAGGTCCCGCGCGGCAGCGTGGCCGCCATCGGCCAGCAGCACATGGCGCAGCAGCTCGGCCGCCCAGCGGTAGTCGCCCGCATCAAAGGCCTGGCGCGCGGCGGCCACCGCAGCGTCGGCGCCGCCTGCCAGGGCCACGTAGCGGCGCGCGGCCTGCACGGGCGGCAGCGGGTCGAGCGTGGCGGGGTGCGCGTCGAACCAGCCCAGGTAGAACTGCGCCACCGCGCGCACGTTGTGTTTGACGGTGCCGTAGTACCCGCGCGATGCCCACTGCGCCGCCAGCGTGGAGGGCAGTTGCACGGCCTCGGCGATCTCGCCGGGTGTCAGCCCGGCGTTGAGCAGGCGCACCGTCTGGTCGTGCAGGTAGCGGTAGGTGTCGCGCTGCGTGGTCAAGAAGGTGTCGATGCGCTCGCGGCCCCACACGGGCCAGCCGTGCTGCAGGAAGACCACATCTGCACGGCGTGCGTGCGCAATGGCGCTGTCGATGTAGCGCGACCACGCCAGCGCATCGCGCACCTTGGCGCCGCGCAGGGTGTAGAGGTTGTGCAGTGTCTGCGAGACCAGTTCTGCCGCACCGAACGCGCGCAGGTCGGGCAGCTCGAACACCATCTCGGCCGGGGCTTCGGAGCCTGGCACGTTGTGGAACACGAAGCGCACGCCATCAATGTCGAGCGCCTGCGTGGGCTGGTCGATGAGCACGGTGGGCGGCAGGATGCCGATGCGCCCGACCGCCACGGCCATGCCCAGGCCGTTATCCACCACGCCGCGCGCATCGCGTGGCAACTGGCTGCCATACATGAAACCCGCGCGGCGCGACATGGCGGGCCCGAGCAGCAGGTTCTCGCTGGTCGCCTCCTCCATGAAGCCCACGGGCGCCACGATGGGCACGCTGCGTGCCTTGGCGTCCTGCGCGGTCAGTACGCCCAATGCGCCGCCGAAGTGATCCACATGGCTGTGCGTGAACACCAGGCCCGACACCGGCTGCGCGCCCAGGTGCTGGCGCGCGAAGGCGAGGGCGGCAGCCGCCGTCTCCTGCGTGGTGAGCGGGTCCACCACGATCCAGCCGGTGCGGCCCTGGATGAGCGTGAGGTTGGCCAGGTCGAACCCGCGCAGCTGCCAGATGCCCTCGCGCACCTGATACAGGCCGGGCGTCTGGTTCAGGCGTGCATGGCGCCACAGGCTGGGGTGCACGGTGGCGGGGGCCTCGCCCTGCGCAAACTGCAGTGCATCAAAGTCCCACACCACCTGGCCCTGCGCGTTGCGCACCTGGCCGCTGGGGCTGGCGATGAGGCCGCGGCGCGCGTCATCAAAGCTGGCGGGCGCGTTCACGTCCAGTGTGCCCAGGGATGCGGTCTGGCGCGCACGCGTGGCGGCGGTTGCGTCCTGCCGGACATCGGCCACCTGGGCCAGGATTGCAGGTGCCAGGCCCAGCAGAAGTGGCAAGGCGAGTGCCGCAAGCGTTGGGAGGTTTCGCATGGGGGGTTGAACCTTTTTGAGATGAAAAAGGCCTCAAGCGCAGAATTTATATGCGCTGGCAGCTATCAAAATTGAAGTAATGCGTTGCCTGGTATGGACGGGTAGGGCCCGTGCAGGTGGGTGCGATCACCCCTTCGCGCCATCACATCGGCTCCAGCCTGATGCGTTTCATCATCGCCTCGGTGAAGCCGATTTCCTTGCCGAAGGCCCGTGTGAAGGTCTCGCCGTCTTGCGGGTTGACCATGCCGCCTTGCTCTTCGAGCGCGGTCACCACAGCGGGCTGGCGCAAGGCGGCTTCGAACGCGGCGCGCACGCGGGACACGATGGCATCGGGCGTGCCGGTGGGCACGGAGACACCGCCCCACGAGGTCAGTTCCACCCCGGGCAGGCCCGCCTCGGCCAGCGTGGGCACGCCGGGCAGCTTGGGGTTGCGCGCGGGCCCTGTCACGGCCAGTGCGCGCAGCTTGCCAGCCACGATGTTCGAGTACGCCACAGCGGTGATGGGCGCGCCAAAGGCCACCTGCTGGCCCAGCACCGCATTGACGATTTCCGATGCGCCCTTGTACGGCACATGCGTGGCCTGCGCCTGGCTGACGCTGAGCACCATCTCCACCCCCAGGTGCGAGGGCGTGCCGACACCGCCCGAGGCGTAGTCCAGCTTGCCGGGCTGCGCACGCAGGCGCGCCAGCAGGTCGGCCAGGCTGCGGATGTCGCTTTGCGCGTTGACGATGACCACCGTGTCCGAACTGGTGAGTCCGATCACGTGGCGGAAGTCCTTGAGGACGTCGTAGCCCGGTTGTTTGTACATGCGCATGCTGGCCGCCATGGGCGAGCCGGCGTAGACCCAGGTGTAGCCGTCGGGCGCCGCCTTGGCCGCCTGTCGCGCGCCCAGGTTGCCGCCTGCGCCGCCCTTGTTCTCGATGACCACGGGCTGGCCCAGCTCCTTCGACACGGCCTCGGCCACGATGCGGGCCGTGGTGTCCGGGCCCGTGCCGGCGAGGTAGGGCACCACCCATTTGATGGGGCGCGCGGGCCACGGCTCGGCAGCCATGGCGGATGTACTGGCCAGCACTGGCAGCAGGCTTGCAGCGAGCAGTATGCGGCGGCGCAGGTGGGGGATGGGTTGATTGGTCATGTCTTGTCTCCGTGTCATTTTCTGTGAGGGTTGTTTTGGCGCGCTGTGGGCGGCGCAGCCGCTCAGGGGGATGCCATGAGTTCTTTCGCGATGGTGTTGCGCTGGATCTCGCTCGTGCCGGTGAGCACGCGGTACATGCGCAGCATGCGGAACAGGAACTCCACGCGCCGGCCCTGCACGATGCCCTCGCCGCCGTGGATCTGCACCGCGCGGTCGGCGATGCGAAAGGCAGCCTCCGAGCAGAACAGCTTGGCCATGGACGACTCGGCACGCGGCTCGGCGCCCGCATCAATCGCGCGGGCCGTGGCCAGCATCAGCCCGCGCGCGGCAGCCCAGTCGGTCGCCATGTCGGCCAGCATGTGCTGGATGGCCTGGAACTGCCCGATGGCGCGGCCGAACTGGTGGCGCTGCTGTGCGTAGTCGCGTGCATCCCGTAGGGCCACCTGCGCCAGGCCCAGCATGGCCGGGCAGTGCAGCAGGCGGTTCACGCTGATGCGGCCCAGCGCCAACGCCAGGCCGCGCCCAGGTTCACCAATCAGGTTGGCGGCGGGCACGCGCGCGCCCTCTAGCACGATGTTGCCCGTGCTCGTCTGCCCCGCCATGGTCTTGTAGCCCGATTCCACGCGCACGCCGGGTACATGCAGGTCCACAAAGAAGGCCGTGACCTCGCGCTTTTTCGGATCGGGGTCGTCGTGTGTGGCGGTGGACGCCATCAGCACTGCGTAGTCGGCAAACGGCGAGCCCGAGATGAAGCGCTTGGCGCCCGTGATGACGTAGTCGTCGCCATCGCGCACGGCACGCGTCTGCACGTTGCCAGCGTCCGATCCGGCCTCGGCCTCGGTCAGTGCGAAGCAGATGGCCATTTCGGCCCGGGCCACCGGCAGGATGAACTGCTGCATCTGGTGCGGCGTGGCCATGCGCGCCAGCGCGCCCACGCGTGGCGGGCCACTCAGCTCGCCAAACACATGGGGAGCGAACGGCGAGCCGCTGGCGTAGATGGCTTCTTTGACCAGCACATGGTCCAGCGTGGACAGGCCCAGGCCGCCCATCTTCTGCGGCAGCGTCATGCCGTAAAAGCCTAAAGCGTGCGAGCGCTTCCACACCTGCTGCAGCAAGGCCTTGTCGGGCGCGTGCTCGTGGTCGATGCCATGCTCGCGCGCCAGCGCCGCCAGTTCGCCATACAGAAACTCGTTGATGCGCGCGATCAGTTCGGCCGCCTGTGGCGAGCCTTCAAAAGGCATGCCGGGAAACAGCGGCGCGGGGAGGGGTGATGTGATGTCGTTGTTCATGTCAGGATTCCTTGTCGTTGGCTGTGACAGCGGGCTCTGGAAACTGGCGCAGGCCCAGACGAGAGACGCCGAGCAAGGGCCGCCCCGCAGCGAGGGCGTCGTCCCCCTTCCCGCAGCGCGCAGCGATGCGAGAGAAGGGGGAAGGCGCGCAGCGCCTCAGGGGGATGTACCTAGTTCACCATCCGCCCACGCCCTTCCCAGTACGGGGCCTGCACGGCACGGCGCATCACCTTGCCGTTGGGGTTCTTGGGCAGGGTGGTGACGAACTCAATGCGCCGTGGCCGCTTGAACCCGCCCAGGTGTTGTGCGCAGAACGCGTCGATCGCAGCGGTGGTGTCGGCACCGGCCGCGCGGCCGGGTTTGAGCACCACGTGCGCGGCCACGGCCTCGCCCCACTTGTCATCGGGCACGGCGAACACGCAGGCGTCGGCGATGGCGTCGTGCTGGTACAGCACCGCCTCCACCTCCGATGGGTACACGTTGAAGCCGCCGCTGATCACCATGTCCTTCTTGCGGTCCACGATGTAGACATAGCCCTCGTCATCCATGCGGGCCAGGTCACCCGTGTGGTAAGCGCCGTCCTTGAGCACCTCGGCCGTCAACTCGGGGGCGCGCCAGTAGCCCGCAAAGATGTCATCGCCACGCACCACGATCTCGCCGATCTCGCCGGTGGCCACGGGCTGGCCGTCGTCGCCCAGGATCTGCACATCGCATTCCAGAAATGGGCGTCCGCAAGATGCCAGGCGCTCAGGCCGCGCCGCGCGGGCAAACAGATGGTCTTCCACAGATAGGCCACACACTCCTGAGGTCGTCTCGCCCGCGCCGTAGCCTTGTTGCAGGATGGGCCCGAACACGTCCATGGCCTGCAGGATGCGTGCGGGCGCCATGGGGGCGGCCCCGTAGCCCAGGCGCAGCAGGTCGGGCAGGGGGCGGTACTGGCCCTCCAGCTCGGTCAGCAGCATGTTGATCATGGTGGGCACCATGAAGGTGTGGGTCACGCGGTCGGCCCGCATGTCGGCGATGAAGCGCGGGGGCTCGAAGCCGTTGAACAGGCGGATGGTGACACCCTGGCACAGCGCCGGCACCATCTGCATGCCCGATGCGTGGGTGATCGGGCCCACCAGCCCCAGGATGTGGCCGGGCTGCTGCCCGTCCGAACGCGTGAGGAACTTGCGCAGCTGCGCAAGGCGGTTGCCGAAGGTCTGCATGGCCGCCTTGAGCACGCCCGAGGAGCCCGAGGTGTAGTGCAGCACGGCGACTTCGTCCTCGCACACGACCACCGGGGTGAACGTGTCGCTGGCCTGGGCCAGTGCCGCTTCATACCCTGCGGGGCCCGCATCGTCGGTCAGCAGCAGCCGGGGCATGGCGCCGGGCATGCATTGCGCCACATGCGGGCGGATGGCCTCGGCGCGCTCGGTGGTGGTCACGATCAGCGTCGCACCGCTGTTGGCGGCAATGGCGCCGACCTCGGTGGGCGAGAGCCGGGCGTTGAACGGCGCCTTGATCAGGCCGGCCTTGTAGCAGGCGATCTCGATCTCGACGACCTCGACACAGTTGGGCAGGTAGATGCCCACGCGGTCGCCGCGCTCCAGGCCCAGGCCCAGCAAGGCGTTGGCCAGGCGGTTGGTGCGCTGCTCCAGCTCGGCGTAGGTGATGCTGCGAGCTGTGCTCTTGACCGCGATGCGGCGGGAATGGGCGCGGGCGCTGCGCGCTACCAGCGCGCCGACGTTGGCAACAGGACGGCGGTGGATGCCGCTGTGGGGGTTGGGGGTGGCGGTAATGGTCGTCTCCTGGAGTGCAGTCCCCTGTGGCGGGGGCTTGGCCGGACTGTTCCAGAAGACGGGGTATCAGGGAAATACGGATTGCTGATGGACGGCCATCAATCGAATTGATGGTCTGCAGAGAGGCGGGTTGTCGGCACGTTCCGGGAGCCCCCTTCAGAGCTCACTGGCGTCCTTGCCCTCACTGCGCTTGACCACCCATCGAACGGTGGCGCGGGGGGCGGGCACGCGCTGGGCGTAAACCTCCAGATCGCCGCGTGTCCATGCCGCGTAGCTGCCGCTGGGGTCGTTGGCGGCCGTTTCCGCCCCATAGCTGCTGCGCCCGAAGTGGAGAAGTTCCCCATAGGCTGCAGCGCCGCCGTCTGCCAGCTCGCTGGCATCGGCTACGAACTCCACCCGCCGCAGTTCGCGGGCCGCAAAAAAGAAGGTCTGCGTCCCTTCCAGGCCTGCGATGAAGACCGGGGCCAGACGCCATTGGCCGACCAGCCCGCCAGACAGGCGCTGTGGTCGTGACACGTGCGCGATGCCGGGCAAGGCTTGGCGCAAAGCGTCCACTCCCATGCCCAGTTCAACGCCCTCGGGAAGCGCTTGCACAGGCGCATACCCCGGTGAAGTGTTTTGCAAGGGTACAGAGGCGGAGGTGGGCAGCGTGGTCTGCGCCTGCACGAACGCTGTGCAGGTGGCCAGTACCAAAACGGCGCTCTGGAAAAAACGCCGCATACGGCGGCTTGGGTCAAGGGGCATGGTTTGGAGACAACAGGTGGTGCTCATCTTCGGATTTCTTGGTGGTGTGGTCGAGCCAATCCGCTGCCTGCAGGGCCATGCCATGCCATGCCATGGTGCTGGGGTGCTGGGTGAGCCCATCTCGGTCATAGAGGGGCGCGTCGGGCAGGATCATGGATGCGTTGCAGGCTGGACGATCTCTGCGTCCCAGCGGCCGGTGGTCACCAGGCGTTGAGCCACGGCGGCCATTGCCTGCAGCACCGCTTGCATCACGGCGTCTGTGCCTGGGTCCCGGTCGCGCTCGGGGGCGGTTGCCAGGGTGTACGTGCGGATCATCTCCGGGTTGATCACCCGCGCCACCAGCCAATCGGACGCCATGGAGGGCGTGTCGCTCAAGGCGCATGCGGGGGTGAACGTAAAGCCTGCACCGCAGGCGTAGAGCGAGCGGATCACGCGGGCCGAGTCGTGCTCATGCGCAACGTTCAATGCCGTACCGCGCAGTGTCGCCGCGTCTTCCACCTGCTGGCGAATGGAAAACCGGCGTGATTGCAATACCAGCGGTTGCGCTGCTGCTGCGGCAAAGTCGATGTCGGGGCGCTTGGCTGGCTCCAGCTCTTGCCTGTTCGCGGGCGGAGGCTGAAGCAGCGCTCGCACCGAGCCGCTGGAGTCCTGCCCGCAGAAGTACATGGATTCGCGGGCGAAGGGCTGGCACACCAGACCTTCGGCCTGGTGCGTGTCCACCAGGATACCGATCTCCGCCCGCCGATCCAGCATGGCCTTTTTGACCATCAGGCTGAGGTCATCGAGCACAAAAACGCGAATGCGCGGGTGGGTGTCTTTCAGGTGCGCGAGCAACGGCCCCATGAGCAACGATGCCAGCAGAAACGGCATGGCGATCGTGATCGAGCCTTCTGGCCCCTGCGGCAGCCGCTGAATGCGTTCGCGCATCGCAGACGCGTCGCTCAAAAGGCGCCGAGCATCCTGGTACAGCTGCACGCCGGCCTGCGTTGGGGTGACGCCGATGTGCGAGCGCTCCAGCAATTGCGCGCCCAGCTCTGACTCCAGCTTCTTGATCTGGGCGGTGAGTGCCGGCTGGGCAATGTACAGGCTGCCAGCCGCCCGCGAGAGGCTGCCGGCCTCGACCACGGCGATGAAGTAGCGCAGGCTTCGGAGATCCATGGGGCAAGAATGTAGCGGGGTCTGTCGTTGGCGCACGCCATGCCCGCTCAGGCGGCAGCGCACTCGGCAGGTAGCCCCTTTGTAGGCCGCGCAGGGCTGCCTTTAGTCGCCCATCACCACGCCCTCGCGGCGCGGGTCAGCCCCGCCCATCCACAGCTTCTTGCCATGCGCCTGGCCGCGCGTGATGGCTTGCAGGCCGCTGGTCATGTTCATCTCGCGCACCTCAGCGCCACGGGCGCGCAGGGCTTCGACGGTGGTGGGCGGGAAGCGCTTTTCTTCCAGCAGCGTCGGGCCGTTCATCGAGCCGAAGTTGGGCAGGTTGATGGCCTGCTGGG
This sequence comes from Acidovorax benzenivorans, assembly GCF_028680575.1. GTDB lineage: Bacteria > Pseudomonadota > Gammaproteobacteria > Burkholderiales > Burkholderiaceae_C > Acidovorax > Acidovorax benzenivorans. The sequence goes on from NZ_JAPCKI010000003.1 coordinate 474,793, forward strand.
GCATCAGGCCCCAGTTGAAGACGCCATACAGCGTCTTGGCCGTGTAGTGGATGATGGCCGCGCCGCCGGGGCTGCCGCCGCTCATCAGTAGCTCGCCCGTGGCTTTGTCGAACACCAGCGTGGGTGCCATGGACGAGCGCGGGCGCTTGCCGGGCTGCACGCGGTTGGCAATGGGCTGGCCTTGCGCGTCGGTGGGGGCGAAGCTGAAGTCGGTGAGTTCGTTGTTGAGCAGGAAGCCTTTCACCATCTGCCGCGCACCGAACTGGTCTTCGATGGTGGTGGTCATGGCGACCGCGTTGCCGAACGCGTCGACGATGCTGATGTGGCTGGTGCCGTATTCAGGCTGGTCGGGCATGGGCGCAAAGCCCGTCTTGACGGCGCCGGGATTGCCGGGCTGGGCGACCTTCATGCTCTGGGTGCCGATGAGCTTGGCGCGCTCGGCCAGGTAGGCGGGGGCGAGCAGGCTGGTCCAGCTGCCGGCGGGGGGCTGCACAAAGTCGGGGTCGGCCACGTACTGGGCGCGGTCGGCAAAGGCCAGGCGGGCGGCCTCGGTGTACAGGTGCAGCCAGTCCGCGCTGGGCAGGCCGTCCTGCAGGGGCTTGGCGGCGGCGTCGGTGTTCTTGAGGATGCCCAGGATCTGCCCGATGGCGATGGCTCCGGAGCTGGGGGGTGGAAAGCCGCACACGCGGTAGTCCTTGCTGGCCACCTGGTAGTCGTGGCACAGCGCCTCGCGCTTCTTGGGCTGGTAGCCCGCCAGGTCGGCCAGGCTGAGCTTGCCGGGGTTGGTGGGGTGCTTTTGCACCTTGTCCACGATGGCCTGGGCGACCTCGCCTTCGTGCAGGGCCTTACTGCCTTCAGCGGCAATCTTGCGCAGCACAGCGGCCAGCTCGGGGTTGCGCAGGTTCACGCCCACATCGCGCGCGTCGCCGTCGGCCTTGTAGAAATAGGCGGCGGCCACGGGGTCCTTCTTGAGGTGGGCGTCGGCCTTCACCAGGGTGTTGAGCCGCGCGCTGACCTTGAAGCCGCCTTCGGCCAGCGTGATGGCGGGCTGGAACAGCGTGGCCCAGGGCAGCTTGCCGTGCTGCTTGTGCGCCATCTCCAGCATGCGCACCGTCCCTGGCACACCCACCGAGCGGCCGCCCACCACGCCGTCGTAGAAGGGCACGGGCTTGCCGTCGGCACCCAGGAAGAGTTTTTCGTCTGCGGCAGCGGGCGCGGTTTCGCGACCATCGTAAGCCTCCACCAGCTTGCCGTTGCTGTGCAGCAGGAAGGCGCCGCCGCCGATGCCGCTGGACTGGGGCTCCACCAGCGTCAGCACCATCTGCACGGCAATGGCCGCATCGACGGCCGAGCCGCCGGCCTTGAGGATCTGATAGCCCGCATCGGTGGCCAGCGGGTTGGCAGCGGCCACGGCAAACTTCTCCGTGGCCCAGCCCGGTTTTTCGGTGTAGCCGGACGAACCCTCGGGCTGGGCGGGCACGGTGTAGGCGAACTGGGAGGGAGCACTGGCGCAGCCTGCCAGGGCCATCAGGGTGGCGAGGGCCGCAGGGGCCAGCAGGTTGCGACTGAACGGGCGGCGCAGGTGCGACGTGGCAGGCAGGGCAGTGGGTTTCATGCGGGTCTCCTGTGGGTGCAAGCAGCGAAGCGGCCATGGTAAGGGGCCTTGCTGCAGCCTGCGAGGGCGTGCAGGAGGCTGCCCCTGGGGTTTGTGCACCGATTGAAGGTGTTTTCCGGCGGTGGCGCTAGTGCAATATGCCTGAGTAGCTATCAAAAAGATAGTTGTTACCGACCGTCAGCAGCTGTTCACAGGCCATCCCTGGGCCCTGGTGGGGCGCAACGACCGGGGGCTCGCCTGCCTGGCGGGTTGGGTCGCGCCTTCTCAGGTCGCCTCAGGCAGCCTGGGGCCCCGCGCGGCCATCTTCCACCACAAACCGGGCGAGCGTGGATGCGCCGCTGTCAGCGCGCAGCGGGTCGTCCACCACGCGCAAGGTGGTGGTCCAGCGCTCGGGGGTGATGTCGGCCAGGCCGTAGCCGCGCTGGTCGCAGCGTGCCAGCAGCACATGCGGGTTGTGGCGGACGATGGCGTCCACCTTGGCCTGTGTGGTGCCCGACCGCGAACTGATAGAGGTGCCGCAGAACTCGCTGGCCACGACGGCCGAGTCGGCGCGCGCGGCATCGGCATGCACGCGGCAGACGTAGTTCTGGTGGATGTCTCCGCCCAGCAGCACGGTGTTGCGCGGGGTGTGCCGGGCCACAGACTGAAGCAGGCGCTGGCGTGCGGCGGGGTAGCCATCCCAGGCATCGGTGGGCACGGTGCCAGACGGGTAGTGGCGCGGCGAGAACAGCGTTTGCTGCGCGATCACGCTCCAGCGCGTGGCTTGGGCGCTGGCCGCATCGGCGGCCAGGCCTGCGTCCAGCCAGCGTTCTTGTGTGCTGCCCAGCAGGCTGCGTTGCGGCTGGGCCAGCTCGGCGCAGTCGGCTGCGCGCACGGCGGGGGCGCTGCTGGCATCGGGGCTGCGGCAGGCTTGCCAGCTGCGGTACTGGCGGCTGTCGAGCAGGTGGATGTGTGCCAGCCGCCCCCAGCGCAGGCGGCGGTAGATCTGCAGCGCGTCCCAGCCGGGGGCGGACGCGGGGCCCCGGAGGCTGGCCGCGCGCAGCGGCATGTTCTCGTAAAACGCCTGCCAGGCCGCGCTGCGCTGGGTCAGAAAGGCAGCGCTGCCCGCGCCCTCGCCACGGCCCGCGTCGGCGGCGTAGTCGTTTTGCACCTCGTGGTCGTCCCAGGTCACGGCCCACGGGCAGGTGGCATGGGCCAGCTGCAGGGCCGGGTCGCTTTTGTGCAGGGCGTAGCGGTCGCGGTAATCGGCCAGCGTGGTGGCGTGGCGCAGGCTGTGGGTGCGCGCCAGGTCGGCGGTGTTTTTGGGCGTGGCGTATTCGTAGATGTAGTCGCCAAGAAACAGCACCAGGTCGGGCTGGTCGGCGGCCAGATGGCGCCAGGCCGCGTAGTGCCCATGCTCCCAGCGCTGGCACGAGGCAAACGCCACCCGCAGCGCCCCGGGCATGTCGCCCGCCGCAGGTGCGGTGCGCGTGCGGCCCGTGGCGCTCACCGCGTCGCCCAGCATGAAGCGGTAGTGGTACCAGCGCGCGGGTTGTAGGCCATGCAGCTCCACATGCACACTGTGGCCCAGCGCTGGCAGCGCGGTGGCCTCGCCCTTTTGCACGATCTGGGCAAACTCAGCGTCGTGCGCCACCTCCCACCGCACGGTGTGGGTGCTCAGCATCTGCGCTGGATCGACCAGCAAGAGCCGCGTCCAGAGCACCACGCCATCAGGCGCCGGGTCACCACTGGCGACGCCGAGGGCAAAGGGGTTGCTTTGCAGCGGGGGCGGATTGCTCCAGGCCCAGCGGGGGAGGGTGGTGGCGGAGGCAGTCAGGGCTGCATGTCGCAGAAACCTGCGCCTCAATTGCGGAGTCATCGCGGGGCGCTGGGTCGCTGCGCGGCGCTCAAAACTGGCACGGCCCAGGCCAGCGTCACCGCGCAAGGGCCGCCCCGCCGCGCTGGTGGCGTCCCCCCTCTGGGGGGATGGCGCCGAAGGCGACACAGGGGGGAGGTAGTCACGCCGCCATGACCCGATTTTTGCCCGAGCGTTTGGCCAGATACATCGCCTGGTCGGCCCGCACGATGGCGTCGGTGGCGCTCTCGCTGTCACCCAACTGGGCCACGCCCGCGCTGAAGGTGATGAGCACCTTCTCGGTGCCTTGCAAGAAAAAGCGTGTGGTCAGCTCGCGCTGCAGGCGGGTCATGGCCGCCACGCCGGCCTCGACGGGGGTGTCTGGCAGCACGATCACGAACTCTTCGCCGCCGTAACGTGCCAGCAGGTCCTGCGGCCGCATGACCTCGCGGGTGACCTGGGCCAGGTGCACCAGTGCGGCGTCGCCACCGGCGTGGCCCAGCCGGTCGTTGATGGTTTTGAAGTTGTCCACGTCCAGCAGCGCCAGGCACAGTGATGAGCCCAGGCGGCGGGCGCGGGCGATCTCGCGTTCCACGGCCTCGTCCAGGCCCTTTCGGTTGAGCGAGCCGGTCAGCGGGTCGTGGCGGGCCTGGGCGCTGGCGCGGTCCAGCTCCTCCTGCAGCTTGGCGACCTCGGCGCGCTTGACCTCGGTACGTTCGCGCAGGTCCTGCAGTTCGTCGTGGGCCACACGGCTGTCCAGCGCCATGGCGCGGGTCGCGCTCATCACCTCCTGCAGCACCGGGGCAATCTCTTGCAGGGTGCTGGCCTTGCCGATCAGGTCGGCGCAACGCTCCATGGTGCCCTGGTAGCTGGTGCTGGACGCGGTAATCCGGGCCAGCCGCTCGATGAACGTGGCCAGCATCTCCTTCATTTGCTCCTGCGCTTCCAGCGACCTCGCCTTGGCTTCGGTCTGCTTGAAGATCACGTCATGGAGTCGGCGCTGCACATCGTCCAGCCGCCGCAGCGTCAGCGGCGGGGTCGAGGCAGTCTTCAGCGCCTCGGCCTGGCCCTGCAGCCAACGGTCGTCCACGCTGAGCACGGCGATGTTCTCGAAGATCATGTGCAGCAGCTCCAGCAGGCTCGCGCGGATGGAGGCTTGTTCTTCGGTGGCAAACGACAGGCGGTAGCTGAAGTTGCCCAGCATGAGCTGTGCGGTGGTCACCAGGGGGGCTGGTTCACGCAGAAAGGTGATGAGCTGCCGCGCCATGTCGATGACGCGGGGGTCGTCTTCGCCCAGCGCGGGCAGGGTGTTGTCGATGAGGCGCGCGAGGGCCTCGGCAAACTCGGCGGGCAGTTCACCCAGCGCGGTGGGCGCATCGGCAACCTCGATGGGTTTGGAGGCTGTGGCCGGGTGCAACCCCAGGTTGGCGTACCCCACCATCACGCTTTGCAGCGATGTCCAGTCCTTGGTGATGATGGCGCGTTCAAACTGGCCGAGCAGGCGTTTTTGTGCCGGTGTCTGGCCAGGCAGCACGCGCTGGATGCTGCTCAGTGGCCCCTCTGGGAAAGGCTGCGGGCTGCGGATGCCCGCTATTTCATCGTAGATCGCGAGGTAGTTGTCTGGCGTGGGTGCCAGCCGGCGCGCGGCCAGTTGTTTGAGCGTTTCGCGCGCGATCTCGGAAGGTGGTCGGTCGGCCATGGGCGGGCACCAGTGTCAGGGGGCTGGAGTGCGCAAGTGTGACACAGGCAAGGCGCTGTCAGTGCGGGGCTGCCGGACCACACGGGTATGCCAGCAAAGAACGGGTTGACGATCCCCGGCGAGATCGTCAAAACGTCCTAAAGGGGCGCGGAAGGCCGTCAGTTCACCATGACCAGTTTGCCCATCACCCCGCGCGACCCCATGTGGGCGTAGGCGGCGGGCAGCTCGGCCATGGGCATGGTGCGGTCGATCACGGGCTTGATCTTGCCCTGTGCGTACCACTGCGCCAGTTCGCCCATCATGGCGGCGTTGGCTTTGGGCTCACGCTTGGCAAAGTCGCCCCAGAACACGCCCACGATGGACGCGCCTTTGAGCAGGGCCAGGTTGAAGGGCAGGGCAGGGATGGGGCCGGACGCAAACCCGACCACCAGGTAGCGGCCGCGCCAGGCGATGGAGCGGAACGCGGGCTCGGCAAAGTCGCCGCCCACCGGGTCGTAGATCACATCGGGGCCCTTGCCGTCCGTGAGGGTTTTGATGGCCTCGCGCAAGTTGTCCTTGCTGTAGTTGATCGTGGCGTCGGCCCCGATGGAGGTGCACAGCGCGCACTTTTCGTCGCTGGAGGCCGCGGCAATCACACGTGCACCCATGGCCTTGGCGATCTGGATGGCGGCCGTGCCCACGCCCCCGGCGGCGCCCAGCACCAGCACGGTTTCGCCCGCCTTGAGTTGGGCCCGGTCTACCAGCGCATGGTGCGATGTGGCGTAGATCATGATGAAAGCAGCTGCATCGACATGCGAAAACCCATCAGGCAGCGGCATGCACAGGGCTGCGGGGGCGATGGTGTGGGTGCCAAAGCCGCCCGTACCCGACAGGCAGGCCACGTTCTGGCCGACCTTGAGGTGGGTGACACCTTCGCCCACGGCCGCCACCACGCCCGCGTATTCCGAGCCCGGCACAAAAGGCAGCGGTGGCTTCATCTGGTACTTGTTCTGCACGATGAGCAGGTCGGGGAAGTTCAGGCTGGCGGCCTTGATCTCGATGAGCACCTCACCCGCCTTGGGGGTGGGGGTGGGCAACTCCGTCCAGGTGAGCGCCTCGACGCCGGTGGGGTTGGTGCAAAGCCAAGCATGCATGGGGAAGTCTCCTGTCGGTCGGTCTTGTCAATGATGGCCCGCATGATAGGTGGGGCGCTGGCGTGCCGGATGTCCCACGAGCGACGGGCCGTGACGGCGGCGCCCCCGGCACTCCCGGCACCCGCCGCTGCAGCGACGGCCTGCCCACCTACAATCCGTTGCAACCTCTACCCAGACCATGAAGATCCTGATTTCCAATGACGACGGCTTCCAGGCCCCCGGCATCGTGGCGCTGCATGACGCGCTCAAGACCCTCGAAGGCGTCGAGGTGGAGGTCGTGGCGCCCGAGCACAACAATAGTGCCAAGTCCAACGCGCTGACACTGCATTCACCACTGTATGTGCACAAGGCGGCGAACGGTTTTCGCTATGTGAACGGCACCCCGGCAGACTGTGTGCACATCGCGCTGACCGGCTTGCTGGGCTACCGGCCCGATCTGGTGGTGTCGGGCATCAACAATGGCGCCAACATGGGCGATGACACCATCTACTCTGGCACGGTGGGTGCGGCGATGGAGGGGTATCTCTTTGGCATCCCCGCCATCGCTTTTTCGCAGGTGGACAAAGGCTGGGCCGAGCTGGAAGCCGCTGCGGCCAAGGCGCGCGAACTGGTTGCGCAGATGCGTGCGCAGCAGCTGGTCAACGAAACTCCCTGGCTGCTCAACGTGAATATCCCCAACATGCCGCTGGAGGCCTTGCGCCCGGCCAAGCTGTGCCGCCTGGGGCGCCGCCATGCGGCAGAACGCGTCATCGTGCAGGAAAGCCCTCGCGGCGAGGCCATGTACTGGATCGGCGGCGCAGGCGCCGCCAAGGACGATGCCGAGGGCACGGACTTTCACGCCACTGCGCAGGGCCATGTGTCCATCACGCCGCTGAAGGTGGACCTGACCGACCACGACAACCTCGGCTACTGGGCGCAGACCGCAGCCCGGCTTGCAGCGGGGGCGGCTGCCGCCCCCGGGGTGTGATGCAGCGCCGACCGGGGTTTCCGGCCAAGCTGCCGGTGTCCGGCAACGCCGCTGTGGGCAAGCAGGTGGTGCCGCCACCGTCCGCTGCATTGCGCAAGCCGACCGTGGTCGCAGCGCCCGCTGGCGTTGGGTTGGATTCGTCGGCCGTCCGGGCGCGTATGGTGCAAAAACTGGCGGCGGGGGGCATCACGTCTGCCCCCGTGCTGCAGGCCATGGGTGCTGTGGAGCGCCATCGGTTTGTGGACAGTGCCCTGGTCAACCAGGCCTATGAGGACACCAGCCTGCCGATAGGCCTGGGCCAGACTATCTCCAAGCCCAACGTGGTGGCACGCATGTGTGAACTGCTGCTGGGTGCCGAGAGCGCGCGCCATGGCGGGCTGGGCCGTGTGCTCGAAATTGGCACGGGCTGCGGCTATCAGGCCGCGGTGCTGAGCCTGCTGGCCCGCGAGGTGTACACCCTGGAGCGCCTGCGTGGCCTGCACGACAAGGCGCGTGACAACTTGCGGCCGTTTCGCCTGGCCAACGTGCATCTGCTGTTTGGTGACGGCATGCTGGGTTATGCCAAAGGCGCCCCGTACGCGGCCATCATTGCCGCTGCCGGCGGCGATGCCGTGCCCCTGGCGTGGTGTGATCAACTGGCCGTGGGGGGGCGTCTGGTAGCGCCCATGGCACTGTCGGGTGGGCAGCAAATGTTGCTGGTGATCGACAAAACTCCGCACGGATTGAAACAAAACGTGCTCGAACCCGTGCATTTTGTCCCTCTAAAATCGGGGATTGCGTAAAGGGAATTGCTTATGTTCGTATCGCGTGGTCTTGTGGTGGGTTTTACCGTGGCAATGGCGGGGCTGGTGCTCTCCGGCTGTGGCACCCGCATGAACAAGGCTCCTGTGGAAGATCGGGGCACCTCTTCGTCGTCCTCGGCGCAAGCGCCCGCAACACAGCCGGGCGTGGTGGTGGGTACCCCCATCAAGCCTCTGCCTGGTGCTGAAAACGCTGGCAAGCCGGGCTACTACACGGTCAAGCCTGGGGATACCCTGATTCGCATTGGCCTGGAGTCCGGGCAAAGCTGGAAAGACATCGCCCGTTGGAACAATCTGGAGAACGCCAACCTGATCGAAGTCGGTCAGGTGCTGCGCGTGCTTCCTCCGTCCGCCGCCCCGGCAGCGGTGGCTTCTGAGAGCGGGGTGGTGACACGTCCTGTCACGTCTTCCTCCGTCGCACCCGCTGCGGCTCCTGCATCGGCAGCCAGCGGCGCCAAGCCTGCGGCCTCTGCCGCATCGGGAGCGGTGGTGGCAGTAGCGCCTGCCACACCGGCACCTGCAGCAGCGCCTGCAGGCGAGGACGAGCTGGCGTTCATCTGGCCTGCATCGGGTTCGTTGATTGCCGGGTTTGACGAGGCGCGCAACAAGGGCTTCGACATTGCTGGCAAGGCAGGTGACCCGGTACTGGCGGCGGCTGACGGTCGCGTTGTTTATGCCGGGGCGGGTTTGCGTGGCTATGGCAACCTGATCATCTTGAAGCACAACAACACGTTCCTCACCGCGTATGCGCACAACCAGACGCTGTTGGTCAAGGAAGACCAAGCGGTGCGCAAGGGCCAGAAGATTGCCGAGATGGGCAACACCGACGCAGACCGCGTCAAGCTGCACTTTGAAATCCGTCGGCAGGGCAAGCCGGTCGATCCCACGCGTTATCTGCCGGCCCGTTGAGTCCGATGGCGGATCACTCGCTGGGCGGTGCACCCGGAGCGGCCGCAGCGCAGGAGGGCGAATCTCCTCTCCTGCTGGCCGATGAATCGGAGGCATTGGCCGACACTGACAGCGAGCTGCGCTCCCTGCAGATAGGGCCGGGCCAGCACGCCGAGCGGCTGGACCGTGCGCTGGTGGATCTGGTGCCCGAGTTCTCGCGCAGCTATCTACAGCAGTTGCTGGCCCAGGGGTTGGTCAGCCTCAATGGCAAGCCTGCCCTCAAGGCGGCCACACGGGTCAAGGCCGGTGACCGGGTGGCGCTGGAGATGCGGCCCACGCTGCAAAGCCAGGCCTTCCGGCCCGAGTCCATGGCCATCGATGTGGTGTATGAGGATGCGCACCTGCTGGTGGTGAACAAGCCCGCAGGCCTGGTGGTGCACCCAGCGCCGGGCAATTGGAGCGGGACCCTGCTCAATGGCCTGTTGGCGCGCGACGACAAGGCACTCTTGGTGCCACGTGCAGGCATCGTCCACCGTCTGGACAAGGACACCAGCGGCCTCATGGTGGTCGCCCGGGACCGTGCGGCCATGGACGCCCTGGTGGCGTTGATCGCCGAGCGCAAGGTCAAGCGTCAGTACGTGGCGATGGCGCATGGGGCCTGGACGGGGGCATCGACCCGCTCGGTGGATGCCCCCATCGGACGGGACCCCCGCAATCGCCTTCGTATGGCGGTGGTGGACTTGGCTGTGCATCCTGGCAAAACAGCCCGTACCGATTTCGTGTGTCTGGAGGGGACCGACCAGGGGTGCTGGGTGCAGTGCACCTTGCACACAGGGCGCACGCACCAGATCCGTGTGCACATGGCGTCTCTGCGCCACCCCTTGGTGGGCGATGCCCTTTATGGTGGTTCTCCGGTCGGGGCCTTGCAGCGCCAGGCCCTGCATGCCTACCGGTTGGCTTTTGCGCATCCTGTGACGGGTGAGGCGCTGGAGTTTCGCGCCCCTGTGCCGGACGATATGCGCCAGGCGCTGTCGGAATGGGGCCTGGGCTACAATGCGCCCTGACCGGTCTCACCGACCCTAGCCCGCAGCCGGAACCCCGCCGGGCCCTGCCAACACGCCAGCGCCATTGCGCGGCGGACCAATGATTGCCCCTGCTGTTGATGTGACACCCGTTGCAACGCGTGGCACTTTTCCAGGAATCGCTGAACCATGAACACGGTGGATGCCAAAAGGGTCCTCGAAACTGCGTTGATCTGCGCGCAGCAGCCTGTGCCTGTGCGCGAGCTGCGGGTGTTGTTCAACGATGCCCTGGGGTCCGATACCCTCAAGGTGCTGTTGCAGGAGTTGCAGCTTGATTGGGCGCAGCGCGGGGTGGAACTGGTGCAGGTCGCGACGGGATGGCGCTTTCAGAGCCGCCCCGAAATGCGCGAGTACCTCGACCGCCTGCACCCTGAAAAACCGCCGCGCTACACCCGTGCCACCATGGAAACCTTGGCCATCATTGCCTATCGGCAACCGGTCACGCGGGGGGATATCGAGGACATCCGGGGTGTGACGGTCAATAGCCTGATCATCAAACAGTTGGAAGACCGGGGTTGGGTGGAAGTCATTGGCCACCGTGAAACGGTGGGGCGCCCGGCATTGTTTGCCACGACCCGCCAGTTTTTGGACGATATGGGCTTGCAGTCCCTGGACCAACTGCCGGTGCTCGATGACCCGACGGGTAACGCGAATGTGCTGGAAGCCATGGCCGCTGCCGCTCAAGGGGTCGTGGAGTCCGAACCCGATCTGCTGGCCGCCCTGCCGCACGAAGCCGATGTGCAGGAGCCCCTGGAGGCTGTTGACGCTGCGCTTGATGCGGGCGGTATGCGGCCTGTGGATGATTTTTTTCAGAATGCGGAGACAGATCTCCGCGACGACCATGTTGATACCCCGGGTGGTATCCAGGGAAATATTTGATGAACGACTCGACCTCCGAAAATCCGGCCGAATTGCCTGGGTTGACCGCCGCTGACACGGTGCCTGCCGCAAAGAAGCCAGCCGCCAAGCGGGCTCCTCGCAAGAAGGCGGCTGCCCCTGCCGAGGGGGCGGTGCCCGAAACCGTGGCTGCTGTGCAGGTCGGTGCGCCAGCACCTGTGTTTGACGCTCTTGCGCCAGAGGCGCCTGCCGCCGAGGAGCCGGTGCCCGCCATGGAGTCGGCATCGCCTGCAGTGGTTGTCTCGACGGGCGAGGGCGAAGGCAGCACTCCGCAGCGAGAGCGCAGCCCCCGTGGCGAATCCCGCGAACGGCCTCAGCGTCATGATGGAGCGGGGCGCGATAAGCGCAAAGCCGCCGCTGTCGTGGAGGGCTACCAATTCGAAGATGTGGTGTCCGGTCGTTTCGACGAAGAAGATGCCTCCGCAGATGTGGTGCCGCCAAAGCGGGTGTTGCTGCCACAGGTCGAAACGCCCAAATTGCACAAGGTGCTGGCCCAGGCGGGTCTGGGATCGCGTCTGGAGATGGAGCAGTTGATCCTGGAAGGGCGGATCTCGGTCAACAACGAACCTGCTCACATCGGGCAGCGCATTCAGTTTGGCGATCAGGTCAAGGTCAACGGCAAGCCGATCCGCTATCGCATTGATCCACCCCCTGCGCGCGTCATTGCATATCACAAGCCCGTGGGCGAGGTCGTGACCCATGACGACCCCCAAAACCGACCTACCGTCTTTCGCAAACTGCCCCGGCTCATGCAGGGAAAGTGGCAGTCGGTAGGGCGCCTGGATCTGAACACCGAGGGTCTCTTGTTGTTCACCAGCTCGGGCGAGCTGGCCAACAAGCTGATGCATCCGCGTTTTGGGCTGGAGCGCGAGTACGCCGTTCGGGTGCTGGGCGCTCTGAGCAATGAGGAAAAGCAAAAACTGCTGGACGGTGTGCGCCTGGATGACGGCATGGCATCGTTTGGCTCTATCGAAGACGGTGGTGGAGAGGGTTCCAACTGCTGGTACCGGGTCACTATCTCTGAGGGGCGCAATCGCGAAGTGCGCCGCATGCTCGAATCGGTGGGCCATGCGGTCAGCCGCCTGATCCGCATCCGCTACGGTGCCATGGTGTTACCGCGTGGTCTCAAGCGCGGAGCCTGGCTGGAGCTGGACGAGAGTGATATCCGCGCCCTGGTTCAGGCCGCAGGCGCCGGACGCCCCGAACCCGTTGAGGGGCATCCCGAGGGGGGCGACGTTGGCGGGCGCAGTGCCAAACCTCGCAACCGTGGCCGAGGTGGCCCACGTGGGGATGGTTCGCGCCGCGACATGTCGCAACCAGCAGCCCCTGGCGGCCCCCGTGGTCAGAAGCCGCGCCGCGATGGTGGTCAGGGTCCCGCCCGTGGCAACAATGCGGCAGGGGGTGATCGCCAGCGGGGAGGCGCTGCACAGCCCGATCCGATGAAAACGTCGGTGGGTTATATCGGCATGGACAGCCTCTCGCGTCACCGCCAGGACAAACGACGTCCCGGTGGCGGTGGCCCCCGGCGCGGAGGTGGCGGGCGCTGAGCGCTACTGCTGTCACACTCCCCGGTTAGAATCGAGGGCTTTGTCCGGTGGACAAACGAATCACAGCAACAACCATTCAGGAAATCAACATGGCAATCGAACGCACTCTCTCCATCATCAAGCCCGACGCAGTGGCCAAGAACGTCATCGGTCAGATCTACGCTCGCTTCGAAGCTGCTGGCCTCAAGGTCGTGGCAGCCCGTATGGCCCACCTGTCGCGCCTGGAAGCCGAACAGTTCTACGCAGTGCACAAAGAACGTCCTTTCTTCAAGGACCTGGTGGACTTCATGATCTCCGGCCCCGTGATGATCCAGGCCCTGGAAGGTGAAAACGCCATTCTGAAGAACCGTGAACTCATGGGCGCAACCGACCCCAAGAAGGCAGAAGCTGGCACCATCCGTGCTGACTTTGCTGACAGCATCGATGCCAACGCCGTGCACGGCTCTGACGCTGCTGAAACCGCTCAGGCAGAAGTGGCTTTCTTCTTCCCCGGCCTGAACATCTACTCGCGCTGAGATGGTGATGCTCCCCATGTCCGCACCCGCCTTGGTGGGAATCCCGCGCCATGGGGTTAGCTATGCCTGGTCTACAGTGGGTTTGGCACCATGAGCTCGAATCTGCTGGAGTTCGACCTCGACGGTCTGGCGGCGTTTTGTGAGCGGCTGGGGGAAAAGCGGTTTCGCGCCACCCAGCTGTTTCGCTGGATTCATCAGCGCGGCGCCAGCGATTTCGATGCCATGAGCGACTTGGCCAAGGCTCTGCGCGACAAGCTCAAAGGCTGTGCGCAGGTCGAGGCCCTGCCCGTTATTTCAGAGCATGTGTCCTCGGATGGCACGGTGAAGTGGCTGTTTGATGTGGGGGATGGCAATGCGGTGGAAGCCGTATTCATCCCTGAGGATGATCGCGGGACCCTCTGTGTGTCATCTCAGGCGGGTTGTGCTGTCGGTTGCCGCTTCTGTTCTACGGGCCATCAGGGTTTCAGCCGCAACCTGACGACAGGCGAAATTGTTGCTCAGCTATGGTTTGCAGAGCACTCCCTGCGCAAGCGCTTGCAGACCGAAGACCGCGTGATCTCGAACGTGGTCATGATGGGCATGGGGGAGCCGCTGCAGAATTACTCGGCATTGGTCCCTGCGCTTAGGGTCATGCTGGACGATCATGGTTATGGCCTGTCGCGCCGCCGTGTGACGGTGTCCACGTCGGGCGTTGCGCCCATGATGGACCGCCTTTCGCAAGACTGCCCCGTGGCGCTGGCGGTGTCACTGCATGCGCCCAACGACCCTCTGCGTGACAATTTGGTGCCGCTCAATCGCAAGTACCCGCTCGACGAGTTGCTGGGCGCTTGCAACCGCTATCTGGCGCATGCGCCCCGTGACTTCATCACGTTCGAATATTGCATGCTCGATGGTGTCAATGATCAAGCGGAACACGCACGCCAATTGATTGAGCTGGTCAAGCGCAGCGGGATTCGCTGCAAATTCAATCTGATTCCTTTTAATCCGTTTCCCGCTTCAGGGCTGTTGCGATCGCCGCAAAATCAGGTGCAGGCTTTTGCCAAGATACTGAGCGATGCGGGCATCGTCACCACGGTGCGCAAGACGCGGGGAGATGACATTGATGCGGCCTGCGGTCAGTTGGCGGGTGATGTCAAAGACCGCACCAGGGCCGCAGAACGCATGGCAAAGCAGCGCACAATCGTGCTCAAACCGGTGACTTGATCAAGCAGTCGGCAAACTTCAAGGAGGCTCTACATGGCGGGATTGGTTGGACGCTGGCGGCATATTGCTCGCTGGACACTCGCGGCATGCGGTGCGGTGGTTTGCATATGGGCGCTTCAGGGGTGTGCGACGAACACCTCGTCAGCAGTCAGTGACGCCGATGCAGGTTTGGTGACGCCGTCCGATGAGCCTGAGTCGCGGCGCCGCGCACGCATCCGGCTGGAGTTGGCCTCCAACTATTTCGAACTGGGGCAAACGGCGGTGGCCCTGGACGAGGTCAAGCAGTCGCTTGCTGCTGACCCTTCTTATGCCGACGCGTTCAATCTGCGTGGACTGATTTACATGCGTTTGAGCGACTATGCACAAGCGGAAGACAGTTTTCGCCGTGCCTTGTCGTTGCGGGCGAATGACTCCAACGTACTGCACAACTACGGCTGGCTCATGTGTCAGCAGCAAAAATATGTGGAGGCTGACCAGTATTTTGTGCGTGCCATTGCTAACCCCGCCTACACGGCGCGCGGCAAAACTTGGATGGCCCGTGGCCTGTGCCAGTCAGGGGCAGGACAGTTTCCTGACGCGGAACAGTCTTTCCTGAAGGCCTATGAATTCGATGCTGCGAATCCGGTGGTCGGTTACCACCTCGCGGCGCTCTTGCTGCGGCGCAACGAGTTGTCGCGTGCGCAGTTTTACATTCGACGGCTCAACAACAGTGATTTCGCCAACTCGGAATCTTTGTGGCTGGGCATCAAGGTGGAGCGCGCTTTGGGCGACACCGTGGCAATGAGGCAACTGGCTGTCCAGTTGCGCAAGCGTTTCCCGGATTCTCGGGAGTTGGGTGCATACGAACGCGGGGCTTTCAATGAGTGAGGTGGCGGAGAGTGGAATGACAGCGGGTGGCTTGCTCAAGGAGGCTCGGCAGGCAGCAGGCATGCACATTGCGGCTTTGGCGGTTGCGTTGAAGGTGCCCGTTAGTAAATTGGAAGCCTTGGAGGCGGACAACTACACGGTGTTGCCTGACACCGTGTTTGTGCGGGCGCTGGCGTCGAGCGTGTGCCGCACCCTCAAGGTTGACCCTGCGCCTATTTTGTCTTTGTTGCCCCAAAGTCAGAGCCCTCGTTTGTCCGTGGACAGCGCTGGTATCAACGCGCCCGTGAAGGGAAGTGCTGGCAAATCGTCTGCATCCTCTTCGGTGTCGTTCGCAGGTTCAGGTTCTAGTTCACGTTCCGTGGTTTTGGTTGTCCTTGCGCTTTTGGTGGGGGCTGTGGTTTTGTTCTTTGTCCCCCGGCATTCCACGCCAGGGGATGCTGCCGATCCGGTGGCAGTGTCGGTGCCTGATGCTTTGCCAGTCAGTTCTTCCGAGTCTGTGCCTGCACTGGTGCCATCGACGGTTGAGGGTCCCGCCGATGCGGCTTCTTCTGCATTGCCTGCCGCTGCTGTGGCGGCTCCGGTGGCAGTGTCTGCGGCGCCTTCTGCTGCGGCATCTCCATTACCTGCTGCCGTCGCCAGCAGCGTGGCGGTGAGCAATGTCCCGGTCGCGGATGGTGCGGCAGATGCGCCCTCAGGCGCCCTGGTGCTGCGCGCACGCAGCCCATCGTGGGTGCAAGTTCGGGATGCCAATGGAGCACTGGCGTTGCAACGCAACCTGGCAGCGGGAGAGTCTGTGTCTGTGTCGGCGCCAACCCCCCTGGCAGTGATTGTCGGTCGCGCTGACGCGACGGAGGTGATGGTCCGTGGAAAGCCGTTGGATCTGACGGCGATCGCCCGTGAAAACGTAGCCCGTTTCGAGGTGAAATAGTGAAAAACTCCTCGCTTGATTTTGGGCCGGTAGCGATTGCTTCGCCCTTGCCTCGGCGTTCACGCCAGGCAAAAGTCGTCTGGGGTTCGCGCGTGGTGACGGTGGGTGGCGACGCTCCCGTGCGCGTGCAGTCCATGACCAACACCGATACCGTCGACGCCATCGGAACAGCGATTCAGGTCAAGGAGCTCGCCCAGGCGGGTTCGGAGTTTGTCCGCATCACCGTCAATACCCCGGAGGCCGCAGCAGCAGTACCCTACATCCGCGAACAATTGGACCGCATGGGTGAGAGTGTTCCATTGGTGGGTGATTTCCATTACAACGGGCATCGGCTGCTCACCGAGTTTCCGGACTGCGCCCAGGCCTTGTCCAAGTACCGAATCAACCCTGGCAATGTGGGCAAGGGCGACAAGCGCGACAAGCAGTTTGGCCAGATGATTGAGGCGGCCATGCGCTGGGACAAGGCCGTTCGCATCGGTGTCAATTGGGGCAGTCTTGACCAGGAGCTACTGGCCGAACTGATGGACACCAACAGCCGCCGCAGCACTCCCTGGGAGGCTCGCCAGGTCATGTATGAGGCGCTCATCACATCGGCCATTGAGTCTGCACGCCGTGCGGAGGCGATGGGCTTGGGCGGTGATCAGATCATCTTGTCTTGCAAGGTCAGTGGTGTGCAGGATTTGATTTCCGTATACCGCGAGTTGGCACGCCGCTGTGACTACGCTTTGCACCTGGGGCTGACCGAGGCGGGTATGGGGACCAAGGGAACGGTTGCCTCGGCTGCCGCTTTGTCCGTGCTGCTGCAGGAGGGCATTGGTGACACGATTCGTGTGTCGTTGACGCCCCAGCCTGGTGAGGCGCGTACCCAAGAGGTGGTCGTGGCATCCGAAATTTTGCAGGCGTTGGGCATGCGAGTTTTTGTGCCCAGTGTCACTGCGTGCCCAGGGTGTGGTCGAACCACTAGTACCACCTTTCAGGATTTGGCCAAGCAGATTGACGACTTCCTGCGCGCACAAATGCCTGTGTGGCGTGTGCGGTATCCAGGCGTGGAGACATTGCGGGTTGCAGTCATGGGCTGCATTGTCAACGGCCCAGGTGAAAGCAAACATGCAGACATTGGGATCAGTCTGCCGGGTACGGGCGAGGCGCCCGCCGCTCCGGTCTTCATCGACGGGGAAAAGGCAATGACCCTGCGTGGTGACGACATCGCCAATGAATTCCATCGCATCGTCGAGCAGTACATCGAAAAGCGCTTTGGCGCCGGGGTACCCGCTGTTTGACCGGTAGCGCTGTCGCCACCTTTCCCGGGAGCATCTGGGGTGTGGTCAACACAGCTTTTGTAAATTTCCGCCAGATATAGAAAAGAAGCGCTGTGAGCAACGAAAAAAGCACTCCCTCGTCCAAGCCAGAAAAGCTGGTTGCGGTGAAGGGCATGAACGACATCCTGCCCCCGGAATCTGCCCGGTGGGAATGGCTGGAGGCCAAGGTGCGCGACCTGATGGCACGCTACGCCTATCGCAATATCCGCACACCCATTGTCGAACCCACGCCTTTGTTTGTGCGTGGGTTAGGTGAGGTGACCGATATTGTCGAGAAGGAGATGTACTCGTTTGAGGACCGCCTCAATGGCGAACAGCTGACACTTCGCCCCGAAGCAACAGCCGGCGTGGTGCGTGCAGTGGCAGAGCACTCCATGCTGTACGACGGTGGCAAGCGCCTGTATTACATGGGCCCCATGTTTCGTCATGAACGTCCCCAACGTGGGCGTTACCGCCAGTTTCACCAGATCGGCGCTGAGGCCTTGGGTTTTCCTGGGGCCGAGGTCGATGCTGAGTTGATTCTTCTGGCCAGCGCTCTATGGCGTGACTTGGGCTTGCAGAATGTGCGCCTGGAACTCAACAGCCTGGGCCAGCCTGACGAGCGCAAGGCGCATCGGGCGGCGTTGATCGCGTATTTGGAACAGCATGTCGATGCTCTTGATGAGGAGGCGCGTCGGCGTCTCCACAGCAACCCTTTGCGTATCCTCGACACGAAGAATCCGGCGATGCAGTCGGTGGTGGAAGCTGCGCCCCGTCTGATTGATTTCCTGGGGCCGCAGTCACTGGCTCACTTGGACGCGGTCAAGGCCATTCTCGACGCCAACGGGGTCGCCTGGACTGTCAACCCCCGCCTAGTGCGCGGCATGGATTACTACAACCTCACCGTGTTCGAGTTTGTGACGGATCAGCTAGGCTCGCAGGGCACGATCTGCGGTGGTGGTCGTTACGACTATTTGATCGAACAGATCGGCGGCAAGGCCGCACCGGCGGTGGGTTGGGCGTTGGGGGTGGAGCGGGTGTTGGAGTTGCTCAAGGAGCAGAACAGCGCCCCCCCCTCCCTGGCTCCCGACGTCTATGCCATTGTTCCCTCGACGGCCGTGTTGCCCCGGGCTGTGGCTACGGTCGAGCAATTGCGCCAGCACGGTGTTCGCGTCCAAATGCATGCAGCTCCTTCGCTGGAGGGTATGGGTAGCATGAAGTCGCAGTTCAAGAAGGCCGATGCCAGTGGCGCCATGCATGCGCTGGTGTTTGGCGATGATGAGCTGTCCCGTGGCATGGTGACTGTCAAAGCCTTGCGTGACGGCGCAGGTGAGCAAACCGAGCGCCCTCTGGACTCGGTCGCCCAATGGTCGGCCACCCTACAATCCACCCGCTAACCCAATCACAATCCATGGCAAATCATCTCGACCTTGAAGAACAAGAGCAACTAGATCAGCTCAAGCATTTTTGGAACACCTGGGGCACTCTGATCAGCTCGGTGGTCATCGTCGTCGCGGGCGCCGCTGCTGCGTGGAACGGTTACCAGTACTGGCAAACCCGGCAGGCCACACAGGCGGCTGCGTTGTTTGATGCGGTGGATGTGGCAGCGCGATCTGCGGATAGCGCACGCATGGGGCAAGCTTTTACCGATTTGAAGTCCAAATATGCAGGAACCGTCCAGGCCGGACAGGCTGGCCTGACTCTTGCCAAGGCCATGCAGGGCGCTGGCAATATCGATGGCGCCAAAGAAGCGCTTACGTGGGTTGCAGATCAATCCTCAGACGAGGGTCTCAAGGCCTTGGCCAAGTTGCGATTGGCTGGTGTGCTGATGGATCAAAAAAATTACGACGAAGCACTCAAGCAACTGTCTGGTAGTTTTGCGCCGGAGTTCTCTTCCGTTGTGGCGGATCGCAAGGGTGATGTTCTGGTGCTCCAGGAAAAACGCCAAGACGCGATTGCCGAGTACACCAAGGCATATAAGGGGTTTGAAGACAGTGTCGAGTATCGCCGTCTGGTGGAAATCAAGCTGAACGCGCTAGGTGTCTCGCTGCAAGGTGTGACCGTGGCTTCCACTGCAACCGCAACACCTGCGGAGTCCAAGTAACCATGACGTCGCCTATCAACGCAGGGTCTGGGCACCCATTTTTCGCGCGTGCTCTGGTGGTCGCACTTGTGGCTGTCACCTTGGCTGGTTGTTCTTTGTGGAGTGCCGACAAGTCCAAGCCGGTGCCCGCCGACCTCGGGGCCAATGTGGCCGTCTTGGGTGTGCGACAGGCATGGACTGCGCGCGTTGGCAGTGTGGTGGGGCTGCCCCTGGAACCCCACGTTGCTGGCAATGTCGTGACTGTCGCGTCAGCTGATGGAACGGTGGCCGCCCTGGATGCCCGCACGGGCGGAGATATCTGGCGAGCAGCGCTCGCTGAGCCCCTGTCGGCAGCTGTTGGCAGTGATGGCAAGTTCGCGGCGGTGGTCTCTCGCAACAATGCACTCATCGTTATTGATGGGGGGCGTGAACGTTGGCGTGAGACTCTCGCTGCCCAGGTATTCACACCACCTCTGGTTGCAGGTGGTCGTGTTTTTGTGTTGTCTGCGGATCGATCTGTGTCAGCCTTCGATCTGTCGACAGGTCGCCGTCTCTGGGCGCAGCAGCGTCCCGGGGAGCCGTTGATATTGCGCCAAGCCGGTGTTTTGCTCGCAGTGGGCGACACGCTGGTGGTGGGGTTGTCGGGCCGCTTGGTTGGTTTGAATCCTGACAATGGTAGTGTGCGATGGGAGGCACCCATTGCCAGTGCGCGGGGCACGAATGATGTGGAGCGCCTCGTGGAGTTGGTGGGGCGTACCAGCCGTGTGGGCGAAACAGTGTGCGCGCGATCCTTTCAGGCTGCGGTGGGTTGTGTGAATACCGCAAGGGGGATGACAGTCTGGACACAACCCGCCAGTGGAGCAGAAGGCGTTCACGGCGATGCAGAGACTATCTTTGGTGCAGAGAGCAACGGCACTCTTGTCGCGTGGCGTCGTGCGGATGGCTCACGCTTGTGGAGCATCGATAGACTCAAATACCGCAAACTCACGGCGCCGCTGCTTTTGGGGCGCTCGGTGGTTGTCGGCGATGACACGGGATTGGTGCATTTGCTATCTCGTACCGATGGTTCACCCCTGAACCGGCTGGTGACAGATGGGTCTGCTATTGCTGCAGCCCCAGTGGTGGCCGCTGATACGCTGGTGATTGTTACCCGCAATGGCGGCATTTACGGATTCCGTCCAGATTGATCGGTCTTACTCAATGAAGCCAGTTATCGCCCTCGTGGGGCGTCCGAATGTCGGCAAGTCCACGCTCTTCAATCGCCTGACCAAGTCGCGTGATGCCATCGTCGCCGACTTTGCAGGGCTCACGCGTGACCGACATTACGGTAACGGCAAGCAAGGCAAGCACGAATACATCGTCATCGATACCGGTGGCTTCGAACCCGACGCCTCCAGTGGCATCTACCGTGAGATGGCCAAGCAAACTCAGCAGGCGGTTGCAGAGGCGGACGTGGTTATTTTTGTGGTGGACGCCCGTGCGGGGGTCTCTGCGCAAGACCATGACATCGCCAACTACTTGCGCCGTTTGGGCAAGCCCTGCGTGCTCGTCGCCAACAAGGCGGAGGGTATGCTGCAGGGCGTCCAGCTCGCAGAGTTCTATGAGTTGGGGCTGGGTGAGGTGTATCCAGTTTCTGCAGCGCACGGGCAGGGTATCCGCAGTTTGGTGGACATTGCGCTGGAGCCGCTGAATTTGCCCGAGCCTGACGACTCGGACACGCTCTTGGACAAGGGGATCATCAAGCTTGCCGTTGCAGGGCGCCCCAACGTGGGCAAGTCCACCCTGATCAACACTTGGCTTGGCGAAGAGCGCCTGGTGGCATTTGATATGCCCGGCACCACCCGCGATGCCATCACCGTGCCTTTTGAGCGCAATGGTCAGCGCTTTGAGCTGGTGGATACAGCGGGTTTGCGTCGCAAGGGCAAGGTCTTCGAGGCCATTGAGAAGTTCTCGGTGGTGAAAACGCTGCAAGCCATCGAATCTGCAAATGTGGTGCTGCTATTGCTTGATGCCACCCAAGGTGTGACGGACCAGGATGCCCATATCGCTGGCTACGTCCTGGAAAGCGGGCGAGCGGTGGTTTTGGCTGTGAACAAATGGGATGCCGTGGACGACTACCAGCGACAGCTTCTGGAGCGTTCCATCGAGACTCGGCTTGCATTTTTGAAGTTTGCCTCGTTGCATTTCATTTCCGCAAAGAAGCGCCAGGGGTTGGGCCCTTTGTGGACATCCATCGCCCAGGCCCATCGGGCTGCCACCTGCAAGATGTCAACGCCGGTTCTCACGCGTCTGCTGCTGGAGGCGGTTCAGTTCCAGAGCCCAAAGAGGGCGGGCATGTTTCGTCCCAAAATGCGGTACGCGCATCAAGGTGGCATGAATCCGCCTGTGATCGTGATTCATGGCAATTCGCTGGAGCATGTGACGGATGCCTACAAACGATTTTTGGAAGGACGCTTCCGTAAAGAGTTCGATCTTGTGGGGACCCCCTTGCGCATTGAGATGAAAACATCTCACAACCCGTTTGCAGACAAGGACGAAGCCTGACGGCAAAGGCTCTTCAGCCAAGGGGCCATGTAAGCTGAGGCTGGTGCATGTGTCTGGCTGTGGTAAGGTGCTGGTTTACAACAACACTTGAACACGGAGAATATCGTGAGCAATAAAGGCCAGCTTTTGCAAGACCCCTTCCTCAACGCGTTGCGTCGGGAGCATGTTCCTGTCTCCATTTACTTGGTTAACGGGATCAAGCTGCAGGGGCAAATCGAGTCTTTCGACCAGTATGTGGTGTTGCTGCGCAATACCGTGACACAAATGGTCTACAAGCATGCGATTTCTACGATCGTGCCAGGTCGAGCAGTCAATTTCTCTACTTCAGAAACCCCTGATGCTGACAGCAGCAACTCTTGAGTTGTTGTCTGGTAGCGGGGGCCGCTTTCCGAGCGAGGTGGAACGGAAAGAGGGTGGTTGGCTTTGAGTTCGGCTTCAGCATCCTCGTCCGCTATTACGCCGGTGTTGCTGGTGGGGGTCGATTTTGGTCTCCCCCATTTCGATGCGGAACTGGAAGAGCTGGGGCTGCTTGCCCAGACGGCCGGTATGCAACCGGTTGCTCGGATTACCTGCAAGCGCAAGGCACCAGATGCGGCATTGTTTATTGGCAGTGGCAAGGCGGATGAGCTTCGCACATTGGCCCAAATGCACGGGGCGGTGGAGGTATTGTTTGACCAATCACTCAGCCCCGCCCAGCAGCGCAATCTGGAGCGGCACATCGAGCTTCCGGTCAACGACCGAACGTTGTTGATTCTGGAAATCTTTGCGCAACGGGCGCGCAGCCACGAAGGGAAACTCCAGGTTGAGCTTGCCAAGTTGCAGTATGTGAGTACTCGGCTCGTGCGGCGTTGGTCTCACTTGGAGCGCCAAACTGGCGGCATCGGTGCCCGTGGTGGTCCAGGCGAAAAACAGATCGAATTGGATCGACGCATGATTGGTGACGCGATCAAGCGCACCAGAGAGCGCTTGGTCAAGGTCAAGCGTCAGCGTTCCACACAGCGGCGTCAGCGCGAGAGGCGCGATACGTTCAATATTTCACTCGTTGGATACACCAATGCTGGCAAGTCAACGCTTTTCAATGCTCTTGTGAAAGCGCGGGCGTATGCCGCTGACCAGCTTTTTGCCACGCTAGACACCACGACGCGCCAGTTGTATCTGGCAGATGCGGCGAGATCCGTCTCTCTGTCCGATACGGTGGGCTTCATCAGGGATCTCCCGCACGGATTGGTGGACGCGTTCCAGGCCACGCTACAGGAGGCTGTCGATGCAGACCTTCTGCTCCATGTAGTGGATGCTTCAAACCCGGATTTTCCGGAGCAGATGGCTCAGGTGGAGCGAGTTTTGCAGGAAATTGGTGCGTCAGATATTCCACAGATACTGGTGTTCAACAAACTTGATGCGTTGCCTGAAGAACGGCGTCCTTCTGTGCTGGTGGACCAATACGAAGTTGGAGGGCAATTGCTTTCCCGTTTGTTCGTAAGCGCGCGATCTGGCGAAGGCCTTGATCATTTGCGCCGTGCTTTGTCTGCCAGGCTGCTGGCTGCGCATGAGGATATGACCCCAGCAGGCGCCCTTGAATTGCCGGATGCGTTGCCCTGATTGGGCACAATGCATGATCGAACGATGCCATCAGAGAACCAGAGATTTTGCGCATGAATTTTCATATTCGCACCCTACGCTGGGCTTTATTGCCGGACCGTATTCGGGGCATGTTCAATCTGAATGATCCTCGTTGGGGTCGCGGGGACGATAAGTCGGAGGATAGTAGCGTGCGCCCTGAGGATCGACCTGCAGCGCCACCGGGGGGGCAGAGAGGCGGGGACCAGCGGCCAAGCAATGGCCAGCAACCACCTGATCTCGACGAGCTCTGGCGCGACCTTAATCGCAAGCTGGGCAGTCTGTTCGGAGGTAAGAACGGTTCTGGTCGTGGTCCGGGAGGAGGGGCTGGCGGTGGTTTTCAGCCAGATATGAAAAGCGCAGGTGTGGGTGTCGGCTTGATTGCTGGTGTTGCGTTCGTGATCTGGATGGGTACCGGATTCTTTATCGTGCAAGAAGGGCAGCAAGCCGTCATTACGCAATTCGGCAAGTACAAGAGCACCGTGGGCGCAGGCTTCAACTGGCGCTTGCCTTACCCGATCGAGCGTCATGAACTTGTTTTCGTGACTCAGATTCGCTCCGCCGATGTGGGGCGGGATACGGTCATCAAAAGCACAGGCTTGAGAGAGTCAGCCATGCTGACCGAGGACGAAAACATCGTAGAGATCAAGTTTGCAGTTCAGTACCGCCTGAGCGATGCCCGTGCATGGCTGTTTGAAAGCAAGAACCCCTCGGACGCCGTGGTCCAGGCCGCTGAGACCGCTGTGCGCGAGGTGGTGGGCAAAATGCGTATGGACACTGCTCTGGCAGAGGAGCGTGATCAGATCGCGCCTCGCGTTCGCACACTCATGCAGACCATTCTGGATCGTTACAAGGTTGGCGTTGAAGTTGTCGGCATCAATTTGCAGCAGGGCGGCGTGCGGCCGCCCGAGCAGGTGCAGTCCTCCTTTGATGATGTACTCAAGGCGGGGCAGGAGCGCGAGCGTGCCAAAAACGAAGCCCAGGCTTATGCGAATGACGTGATTCCACGTGCTGTGGGCTCCGCCTCCCGTCTGAACGAGGAGGCTGCCGCCTACAGGGCGAGGATCGTTGCACAGGCTCAGGGTGACGCACAACGGTTCGCGTCCATTCTGGCCGAGTACCAGAAGGCACCCCAGGTAACCCGTGATCGTATGTATCTGGACACGATGCAGCAGATTTATGGCAATGTGACCAAGGTGTTGGTGGAGTCGCGTCAGGGGTCAAATTTGCTGTACCTGCCGCTCGACAAAATCATGCAAGGCGTCGCGAGCGGATCGGGGGCGCTGGATGCTCCTGCGCCAGCCGGCTCGCCTTCAGTGGCGTCGCCAGCGACACCCGCACCTACCTTTTCGAATGACCCTCGGGCGCGCGATACCAGCCGTACCCGTGAATCCCGCTAGGAGCAGTTCGTGAACAGAGTCGGTTTTATTGCATCTACCCTGCTGGTGGTGCTTGCTCTCATGAGCTCCATGCTTTTTGTCGTGGACCAACGGCAGTTTGGTGTGCTGTATGCACTGGGTCAGATCAAGGAAGTGATCACGGAGCCTGGCCTCAATTTCAAGCTTCCTCCGCCATTCCAGAACGTCACTTACATCGACAAGCGTTTGTTGACCTTGGACAGCACGGATACCGAGCCCATGCTGACTGCTGAAAAGCAGCGCGTAGTGATTGATTGGTATGTGCGCTGGCGCATTTCCGAGCCCACCGAGTACATCCGCAACGTGGGGCTGGATGAGACGGCCGGCGCTATGCAGCTCAATCGGGTGGTTCGCAATGCATTCCAGGAAGAAATCAACAAGCGCACGGTGAAAGAGCTGCTATCGCTCAAGCGGGAAGCGCTGATGGCCGATGTCAAGCGCGAAGTGTTGGAGACAGTTCGCGGTTCCAAGCCCTGGGGCGTTGACGTGGTGGACGTGCGCATTACCCGGGTGGACTATGTGGAAGCCATCACCGAATCGGTGTACCGACGCATGGAAGCCGAGCGCAAGCGTGTGGCTAACGAGTTGCGCTCTACAGGTGCTGCCGAGGGCGAAAAGATCCGTGCAGATGCGGATCGTCAGCGTGAGATCACGATTGCCAATGCCTATCGGGATGCTCAGAAGCTCAAGGGTGAGGGAGATGCGGAAGCGGCCCGTATCTATGCTGAAGCTTTCGGTAAGGACCCCCAGTTCGCTCAGTTTTATCGCAGCCTGGAAGCCTACAAGTCCAGCTTTAACAAAAAAAGCGATGTGATGGTGTTGGACCCATCGTCTTCTGAGTTCTTCAAAGTCTTTCGCGGCTCCGCTTCAGCATCGGCGCCTGTAACCCCACGCAAGTAAACGGCGGCGGCAGTGAGGGTTGAATGATGTGGGACAGTTTCTGGACGGCGTTCGCCTTGGTGTTGGTGATTGAAGGGTTTTTGCCTCTTCTGTCTCCTCAAATCTGGAAACGTACGGTTGCACAGATCGCACAATTGCGGGATGGTCAGATACGCTTCTTTGCGTTGCTGGCCCTTGCTGTTGGCCTTCTGATGCTTTGTTTCTGAAGGCTGTCACACTCCTCGGCTAGGAGATTCCTTGGGGAGTCTCTTCCGGTCCCGGTAGAATCACGGTTTTAACAGCCTCCCCTTTTCTCCATGTCTGCTTGGGTCCTCCCGGATCACATTGCCGATGTCTTGCCGTCTGAAGCGCGGCACATCGAAGAATTGCGTCGCGGGCTGCTCGATACAGCCCGTTGTTATGGTTACGAGCTGGTGATGCCCCCGCTGTTGGAGCATCTGGAATCTCTCCTCACCGGCACAGGCGAAGCGTTGGATCTGCAAACCTTCAAACTGGTGGACCAGCTTTCTGGTCGTTCCATGGGGTTGCGGGCTGATACGACTCCTCAAGTGGCTCGCATTGACGCGCATTTGCTCAATCGCAAAGGCGTGACGCGTCTTTGCTACTGTGGCCCTGTATTACACACGCGTCCTGACCGCCCCCATGCCACCCGCGAGCCTCTGCAGTTTGGCGCTGAAATCTACGGGCATGCCGGGGTAGAAGCCGACCTCGAGGTTTTGCAGTTAGCAAGGGAGTGTTTGCGAGTTGCCAATGTACGTGACACCACCATTGATCTTGCGGACGTTCGCATCGTCCGCAATCTGTTGGCTGGTGTGAGCGTGAGTCCACAACTGCTCAGCGGAATTCACTCTGCTTTGGCGGCCAAGGACGTGGGTGAGTTGTCGGTCTTGACGCGCGGCTTTCCTGAGGAGTCTCGGCAGGGCCTTCTCGCTCTTGTTCAGTTATACGGTGACTCTGCTGTTTTGGTTGAGGCAGAAAACGCGCTCAAGCGCATTTCTGGTGTGCCTCAAGTGCTATCAAATTTGAAATGGCTGGCTTCACGTCTTGAAGGAGCCTCCGTCACTTTTGATTTGGCTGATTTGCGTGGGTATGCCTACTACAGCGGTGCGCGTTTCGCTATCTATGCGCCGGGTGCCAGCGATGCCCTGGTTCGCGGCGGACGTTACGACGAAGTTGGGGCGGTGTTTGGCCGAAATCGCCCTGCGGCGGGCTTCAGTTTGGATATCAAGCAGGTGGTTGGCGTGGTGCCACCCCGCGCGTTGAAGGCCGCGATTCGTGCACCTTGGGGCGAGGCCGCGGATGTGAATTCGGCGATCGCAGAGCTCCGGTCCGCTGGGGAAACGGTGGTGTGTGTTTTACCTGGGCACGAGAGTGAGGTGGATGAGTTCCACTGTGATCGTGAACTGGTTCGGGTTGCGGGCCGTTGGGTCGTGCAGGCTGTTTGAGCAATTGTCATTTGAATTGGGTTTGAGATGAAAGCAACCAAAGGTCGCAACGTAGTGGTGGTCGGTACCCAGTGGGGCGACGAAGGCAAAGGCAAGTTGGTCGATTGGCTGACGGAAAGCGCTCAAGGTGTTGTGCGCTTCCAGGGGGGGCACAACGCTGGCCATACACTGGTGATCAATGGTGTAAAGACGGCGTTGCATTTGATTCCGAGCGGCATCATGCGCCCTGGGGTCAAGTGCTACATCGGCAATGGCGTGGTTTTGTCTGCGGCGAAGTTGTTCGAGGAAATCGAGGGCTTGGAAAAAGCCGGTGTTGAGGTTCGTTCGCGCTTGCGTATCAGTGAAGCTTGTCCGCTGATCCTGCCTTTTCACGCCGCGATTGATGTCGCGCGTGAGGCGGCTCGGGAGGAGGGGGGCACCGAGAAGATTGGTACTACGGGCCGTGGCATCGGTCCAGCTTATGAAGACAAGATCGCCCGCCGTGCCTTGCGCGTGCAGGACTTGAAATACCCCGAGCGTTTTGCATCCAAGCTGCGGGAATTGCTGGATCTGCACAACCACGTGCTCACCACATACCTGGGCTCCGCAAAGTTCGTTTTTGGCGATGCGCTGAAGCCCTATATCCAGGATGGCAAGGTGCAGTTCGATGTGGTTTACGCCGAAGCCATGCGCCATGCAGAGTTGCTCAAGCCCATGATGGCTGATGTATCGCGTGAGCTGAATGAGGCCCATCGAGCTGGTGCCAATCTTCTTTTCGAAGGCGCGCAGGGGACCCTGCTTGATGTGGACCATGGCACGTACCCCTATGTCACATCCAGTAACTGTGTGGCGGGCAATGCCGCAGCAGGATCTGGCGTGGGGCCGGGCATGCTTCATTACATCCTCGGTATCACCAAGGCATATTGCACTCGTGTTGGTGGTGGGCCTTTCCCGACAGAGTTGGATTGGGAAGTTCCTGGTACCCCCGGTTATCACATGAGCACTGTTGGCGCCGAGAAGGGCGTGACAACGGGGCGTAGCCGCCGTTGTGGCTGGTTTGATGCAGCTTTGTTGAAGCGCAGCGCCCAAGTCAATGGCCTTACGGGTCTTTGCATCACCAAGCTGGATGTGCTGGACGGGTTGAGCGAGTTGTTGCTGTGCATCGGGTACGAGCTCGACGGTCAGCATATTGATTTGCTTCCCATGGGGGCTGAGGACATTGCCCGGTGCACGCCGATCTATGAAACGCTCCCTGGCTGGAGCGATTCCACTGTCGGGATGACCGAGTACGACAAGCTGCCCGAAAGTGCACGCCGCTATCTTGAGCGCATCGAGGAAGTGACAGGGGTTCCGATCGATATGATCTCGACCAGTCCTGATCGTGACCACACGATCATGATGCGCCATCCCTATGTCGCCGTCTGATCTGCAGTCCTGTCTTGCTGCTATCAAATAAACGCCAACTACTCAGGAGTCATTCATGTTGACCGAAGACGGAAAACATCTCTACGTCAGCTATGACGAGTACCACAGTCTCATTGAAAAACTGGCGCTCAAGGTGCACCAGTCAAGCTGGGAGTTCGACACGATTCTCTGCCTTGCGCGTGGTGGCTTGCGGCCAGGTGACATCCTCAGTCGGATCTTTGATAAGCCGCTGGCTATCATGTCAACGAGTTCCTATCGGGCGGAGTCGGGTACGGTGCAGGGGCATCTGGATATTGCCCGCTTTATCACCACGCCCAAGGGAGAGATCGCAGGGCGGGTGCTCCTAGTTGATGACCTGGCTGATTCGGGGCATACCTTGCACGCGGTGATCAACATGCTCAAGACCAACTACGCACCCATCACCGAGCTGCGCAGTGCCGTGATCTGGACGAAGGGGCTGTCGACGTTTTCGCCAGACTACTCTGTGGAGTTCTTGCCGAGCAATCCTTGGATTCACCAGCCCTTCGAGGGCTACGACAGCTTGAGTCCAGAGAAGCTTCTGGAAAAATGGCGAGTTTAATTTTCATGTCCTTCGGTAAAACCGTGCTATAGTCGAGGGCTTCGCTACTGAGACCTGAGAGCGCAAGTGATCAGGTTGATGGGGCGGTTTGTGGTGGTGCTTTGTGCTGCTGTGGATTGCTGAAACGGTGGATGAAGAAAGTTTA
>NZ_JAPCKI010000039.1 GCF_028680575.1 Acidovorax benzenivorans
AACCCCTCGCACCCATGCAGCCTCAGGAACGATAACTGCCCCGTCGTCTCCACCCCCTCCGCCACCACCTCCAGGTCCAGGCTCTTGGCCAGTGCCAGGATCGTCCGCACGATCGCCGCGTCGTTCGGGTCCGTCAGCACGTCCCGCACAAAGCTTTGGTCGATCTTCACCTGGTCCAGCGGCAGCCGCTTGAGGTAGCTTAGGGATGAGTAGCCGGTGCCGAAGTCGTCGAGCGCAAAGCCCACGCCTTCGCTTTTGAGCTGCACCATGCGGGCGATGGTGTCTTCGATGTCTCCCAGCAGCAGACTTTCGGTGAGTTCGAGCTTGAGTTGCCGGGGGGCTGCGTTGTGATTCTTCAGGGTTTGCAGCACTTCGGCCACGAAGCCGGGTTGCCGGAATTGGCGGGCGCTGACGTTCACGGAGATGGACAGGTGGGCGGTGTCTTTGTGTTGGCCCCAGCGCTGCAGTTGTTCGCAGGCGGTTTTGAGTACGTATTGGCCCAGCGGGAGGATGAGGCCGGTCTGTTCTGCCAGGGGGATGAAGTCGCCGGGGCTGATCATGCCGCGCTGGGGGTGGCGCCAGCGCACGAGGGCTTCTGCGCCCAGCAGGCGGGCGTGGTGGTCCACCACGGGTTGGTAGTGCACGAGCAACTCGCCCCGGGCCAGGCCTTGGCGCAGGTCGGCTTCGAGGTTGGAGCGGGCGTTGACGGCCGCTTGCATGTCGGGGTCGAAGAAGCGTTGGGTGTTGCGTCCTGCAGCTTTGGCCTGGTACATGGCCAGGTCTGCGCGTTTGAGCAGTTCGTCCACCGTGAGGCGTTCGTCGCCAAAGAGGGTGATGCCGATGCTGGGGGTGCTGTAGTGCTGGGCGCCGTCCAGGTCAAAGGGTTGGTTCAGGTTGGCCAGGAGTTTTTCTGCGACGGTTTCTGCCTGGGTGGCGGCGTTTTGCAGGTCGGGGGCCAGGGTTTCGAGCATGACGACGAATTCGTCGCCGCCAAAGCGGGCGACGGTGTCGGCTTCGCGCACGCTGCCCACCAGGCGGGTGGCGACCTGGGACAAAAGCTGGTCGCCCATGTCGTGGCCCAGGGTGTCGTTCAAGTCTTTGAAGTTATCCAGGTCGATGAACAGCAGGGCGCCGAGGTTCTTGCTGCGCTGGCAGGCGGCGATGGAGCGTTGCAGGCGATCGAGCAGCAGGCGCCGGTTGGGCA
>NZ_JAPCKI010000040.1 GCF_028680575.1 Acidovorax benzenivorans
TCGGCCAAGAGCAGCCGGTCACCGCAAATGAAAGCGGACGCTCAACGCCGCCGCTCAGCCGACGCCGCAGGCGGTCGGATGCAGCGGCCTGTTAAAGGGAATCTGCGCATAGCTACGAGTACAGAACGGTAAGCGCACTAAGGACGACCGCTAACAACACCAGACCAGCCAGGCGCGCCGTTTGAACAAGCCCATTGCGCTTGAAAACACCAGTTGCCCACCTTCTCCAGGGATGTTGCTCAGACACCAAGCGACGGCCAAGGAAGAAAAGCACCGCCACTATGGCAAGGCCAGACAACATGACCAGGATGTTCACGCCCGCCTGAGGGTTCATATAGATGCTCTTTAACGCCCGCGGTAAGCCGCACCGGAGTGCGGAGCTTGTAAGTGTCGGTTTGACCAAACAGTTAGGCTGTGGACAGGTGATTGATGGGTTGAGGTACGCATAGCTTCAAGCAAGGGTTAGCCGCAGGGGGACCATTGTTGACCCGGAGAAACCGTGCTTTGAATAAAAGCGCTGCGCTGATGTGTTCTCGCGAT
This sequence comes from Acidovorax benzenivorans, assembly GCF_028680575.1. Taxonomy (GTDB): domain Bacteria; phylum Pseudomonadota; class Gammaproteobacteria; order Burkholderiales; family Burkholderiaceae_C; genus Acidovorax; species Acidovorax benzenivorans. The sequence continues at coordinate 541 of NZ_JAPCKI010000040.1, forward strand.
CCGTTAGTAACGTAACGCGTTTGACGCCACTGCGGCGAGCGAAGTCTATGGCGTGATTCAGTAAGTCTGATCCGATGCCTGAGCCACGGGCGCCAGGGGATACGACCATGTCTTCGAGAAGCGCGACACGCTCACCAATTGCTGTAGAGATGGTAAATAGCAAGTTGACCATTGCCAAGATGGTCGAGCCTTCGCGAGCAACCAGGATGACGCCAAGATCCGGGTTGCTAATGATGATTGATAAGCCTTTGGATTGAGCTGCGGCGTCTGGTTTGAACTCAGCTTCTTGGGTAAATAGAACCGATAGCAACTCACTGAGTGCCGGGATGTCCGATGCTGACGCGCGTTCGAATATTGGCACGGTTTTTCCTTTCGAGAAGCCTAACGTGATGCATCCCGCAAGACCTGCGGGATAAACTGGACCGTGCGGGATATTCTGGACACTGGTTTTTCCTGGAAGTGGCTTGCAGCATGGGTTTGCAGGCGATTGCCTGTTTAGGCAAACAGGTACAAAAATTCCGCGAAACCCCGCAGGCGTCAACGAGGCAAACTATAGCTCGCTATCAATCAGGGCCCAGGCACTCAGCCAGTAGGTATTGGCCTGTTAGGCAGCGGGTAGCGAATGAACGGCAGCTATTGGAGGTGTGTTG
>NZ_JAPCKI010000041.1 GCF_028680575.1 Acidovorax benzenivorans
ATTAAGCAATGATCTTGGCCACGACGCCAGCGCCCACGGTACGGCCGCCTTCGCGGATAGCGAAGCGCAGACCTTCTTCCATGGCGATGGGGTTGATCAGCTTCACAGTGATCGACACGTTGTCACCAGGCATGACCATTTCCTTGTCGGCTGGCAGCTCGATGGCGCCAGTCACGTCGGTCGTGCGGAAGTAGAACTGGGGACGGTAGTTGTTGAAGAAAGGAGTGTGGCGACCGCCTTCGTCCTTGCTCAACACATACACCTCAGCCGTGAAGTGGGTGTGGGGCTTGATCGAGCCGGGCTTGCACAGCACTTGGCCACGCTCCACGTCTTCGCGCTTGGTGCCGCGCAGCAGCAGGCCGACGTTGTCGCCAGCTTGACCTTGGTCCAGCAGCTTGCGGAACATTTCCACGCCGGTGCAGATGGTCTTTTGCGTGTCGCGGATACCGACGATTTCGATTTCTTCGCCGACCTTGATGATGCCGCGTTCCACGCGACCGGTCACCACGGTGCCGCGACCGGAGATGGAGAACACGTCTTCCACGGGCATCAGGAAGGCACCGTCCACAGCGCGCTCAGGCGTGGGGATGTAGGTGTCCAGGGCTTCGGCCAGCTTCATGATGGCTTCTTCACCCAGCTTACCCTTGTCGCCTTCCAGGGCGAGCTTGGCGGAGCCACGGATGATGGGGGTGTCGTCGCCTGGGAAGTCGTACTTGTCCAGGAGTTCGCGCACTTCCATTTCGACGAGTTCGAGCAGTTCTTCGTCGTCCACCATGTCGCACTTGTTCAGGAACACGATGATGTAAGGCACGCCCACTTGGCGAGCCAGCAGGATGTGCTCGCGGGTCTGGGGCATGGGGCCGTCAGCGGCCGAGCACACCAAAATGGCGCCGTCCATCTGAGCAGCGCCGGTAATCATGTTCTTCACATAGTCGGCGTGACCGGGGCAGTCCACGTGGGCGTAGTGGCGGTTGGCCGTTTCGTATTCCACGTGAGCGGTGTTGATCGTGATACCGCGGGCCTTTTCTTCGGGCGCAGCGTCGATCTGGTCGTAGGCCTTGGCTTCGCCGCCGAACTTGGCGGACAGCACGGTAGCGATGGCTGCCGTCAGGGTCGTCTTGCCATGGTCCACGTGACCGATCGTGCCCACGTTGACGTGGGGCTTGGTACG
>NZ_JAPCKI010000042.1 GCF_028680575.1 Acidovorax benzenivorans
TATGGCGTTTGATTCTCTCCTTCTTCAAGCTGCTGAAGAAGGACTCTGCTACCGCGTTGTCCCAACAGTTTCCACGTCGGCTCATGCTTGGCACCAATTGGTTGTCCTTGCACCAGCGGGCGAAGTCGTCACTGCCAAACTGACTTCCTTGGTCGGAATGGATCATCACTGGGCCCGTTGGGCGCCTGCGCCACACAGCCATCGTGAGCGCATCCAACACCAACTCTGTAGCCATGCTGGAGTTCATCGACCAGCCGACCACCATGCGCGAGTACAGGTCAATTACGGCCGTTAGGTACAACCAGCCCTCATGGGTTCGGATATAGGTAATGTCGGTGACCCACACTTGGTTCGGTAGCGTGACCGTGAACTCACGTTGCAACCGGTTCGGTGCGGCAGTCGCAGGAAGGCCGACTCGGTAGCGTGGCCGCTTGTAACCACGCACTGAGCGCAGTTGGGCCTGGCGCATCAGGCGTGCTACACGTTTTTGACCGCATGCCATACCGTCCTCTCTCAAGTCCCGGAGGATGCGTGGGCTTCCATAAATCCCATGGCTGTCGTCAAAGGATTGCCGAATGCTTGCCAGCAAGACATCGTCGGCTAAGGCGCGTTTGGACTTTGGATTGGCCTTCCAAGCGTAATAGCCACTGCGCTGTACGCGCAGAACGCGGCACATGCTGCTGAGCCGGAACTGGCCTTTATGTTCGGCCATGAATGCGTACTTCACCCGGACAGTTTGGCAAAGTACGTTGCGGCCTTTTTTAGGATGTCGCGCTCCTCATTGGCCCTTTTGAGCTCCGCTTTGAGCCGGGATACCTCGGCCTTGAGCTGGCTTGTCTCTGCCCCCCCTGTGTTCGATTGCTCTTTGGCAAGCCGCACCCACAGGTACAGGCTTTTATCCGACATGCCCAATCGCTTGGCCACATCCACTACCCTATGACCACGCTCGGTCACCTGTTTGACGGCTTCTGCCTTGAACTCAGCCGGGTATCGCACTCTCTTCATTTCTCACTCTCCAGTTCAATTTCGACCTTGATAGGTGTCTATTGAACCGGGTGAAGTCCAA
>NZ_JAPCKI010000043.1 GCF_028680575.1 Acidovorax benzenivorans
CATTCGGGCTGGAAGAGCTGTGCGGGGTAGCTGGACACCATCTCGATGTGCACTTGTACGCCGTGTTCCTTGGCCACCTGGTCGGCAAAGGCCTTGACCTCGGCGGCCATGGCGTCCACCAGCGCGTCGGTGCTGTTGCGCAGGTCGATGCTGAATTTGACCCGGCCGGGGATGACGTTGCGGCTGTTGGGGAAGACTTGCACCATGCCCACGGTGCCGCGCCCATGGGGCGGGTGGCGGTGGGCTGCGGCGACTACGTCTTGCATGATGCGGGTGGCCGCCAGCATCGCGTCCTTGCGCAGCGCCATGGGTGTGGGGCCTGCGTGGGCTTCCATGCCGGTGACGGTGCAGTCGAACCAGCGGATGCCCAGCACGCCGCTGACCACGCCGATGGTCTTGTCGTTGTCTTCCAGCACCGGGCCTTGTTCGATGTGGGTCTCGAAGTAGGCGCCGATGGGGTGGTCGCCGGGCTCCTGGTCGCCGATGTAGCCGATGCGTTCCAGCTCGCCCTTCACGGTCTTGCCTTCGGTGTCGGTGGCGGCATAGGCATGCTCCAGCGTGAAGGCTTTGGCGAAGACGCCGGAGCCCATCATCACCGGCACGAAGCGGCTGCCTTCTTCGTTGGTCCAGAACGCGACTTCGATGGGGGCTTCGGTTTCGATGCCGTGGTCGTTGAGTGTGCGCACCACCTCGATGCCCGCCAGCACACCGTAATTGCCGTCGAACTTGCCGCCGGTAGGCTGGGTGTCGATGTGGCTGCCGGTCATGATGGGTGGCAGGCTGTTGTTGCGCCCGGGGCGGCGCATGAAGCCGTTGCCGATCTTGTCGATGGTGACGGTCATGCCCGCTTCGCGCGCCCAGCGGGTGACCAAGTCACGGCCTTGTTTGTCCAGGTCGGTGAGGGTGAGGCGGCACACGCCGCCTTTGGGGGTGGCACCGATCTGGGCCAGCTCCATGAGGGAGGCCCACAGGCGTTCGCCGTTGATGCGCAGGTTTTCGGTGTTGGTCTTCACTTGGGTGTCCATGGTGTTCTCCGG
>NZ_JAPCKI010000004.1 GCF_028680575.1 Acidovorax benzenivorans
TTGCGATCTCGCTGAGGGAGAGTTGGTCGCGCAGCCTCATGCGCCTGACCTTGCCAATCATGTCCATGGTGATCACCTTGAATCCCTGCTGAAATTCTCAGCAGGTCAGTGGAACACCCTGGTCAATTTTGGATTGGCACTTTGCGGTTTAGCTGGTCAAGATTGCATCGGCACCAACATTAAGAGCCCAATACGCCAGTGCAGCGTCAGAATTAAAGCCAGTTCAAACAGCGCATCCATGTAGTTGTCCAAGCTCCTGAAGTGGCCGCTTTTGGCCGATAGTACTCATTCGCGAACGCGAAGCGTACGACTGCAACCAGCCTTGAGCGGTCAATGACCCAGCTCTGCATAGGTTTCCCCATACAGAGCACGCCTTCGCCCGCCTGTTGGCCTGCCGCCAACGCGGCGCAGCACCACCCCTACGGCAAATTCTCCCGAAAAATCACCTGACTCCGCGTCGTCTCCACCCCGCTCGTCGGCTCCCGCCCATCCCGCAGATTCGCAAAAATCCGCACGCAATTCATCACCGCGCCCTGCGGGTTCTGCGTGATCACCGCGTCCATCGTCCCGTCGATCAGCAGCGCCCGCGTATCCGGCGTGAGGCCATGGCCGATGAACACGATCTTGCGGTCTGCACCGGCTTCTTTCAGCGCCCGGCCGATGCCTTCGGCCCCGCCGCCGATGTTGTAGATGCCTGCCAGGTCGTCGTGCTGCTCCAGCAGCGCGCGGGCCTGGCGGTAGTTGCGTTCGGCGTCGTCCTGGCCTTCGCGCACGCCCACCACCTGCACCAGGGGGAACTGTTCTTCAAACAGGTGCAAAAAGCCCGCTTCGCGCTCCTCGTGAGCGCGGTAGCGCAGTGATCCAACAATCATCGCCACATGCGCCTTGCGGCTGTGGGCCAGCGGGCCCATGAAGCGGGCGATCAGGTAGGCGGCGGTGCGGCCGGCGGCGCGGTTGTCCAGGCCCACATAGGCCACGCGGCGTGAGTTGGATAAATCGGAGATCAGCGTGACCGTGGGCACGCCCTGCTCGGCCAGCTGGGCCACGGCCTCGCGCACCACGGGGTGCTCCAGCGCCATGAAGGCGATGCCGTCACAGCGCTTGCCGTAGTGCAGCAGCGCTTTGGCCAGCGCGTCGGGGTTAAAGCTTTCGATATATGCCGCCTGGCAGCGCACGTTGAACGGTGCCCAGTGGTCTTGCGCGTAGCCGATCACGTCGCCCAGCATTTGCAGAAAGCGGTTGCTGCCCTCGGGGATCAGCACCATCAGCCGCAAGGGCTGGGGTTGCAGTGCTGCGTGCAGCTCGGCCTGCGGCAGGTAGCCCAGGGTGGCGGCGGCCTGCAGCACCCGCTGCGCGGTGGCGTTGCGCACGCCCGATCGCTGGTTCAGCACCCGGTCGACCGTGGCGGTGGAAACGCCGGACAGCTGGGCAATGTCGGGGATGCGCGGACTGCGGGGACTGCTGGGGTTGGGCGGGATTTGGGCCATGTACGATTCAATCAAAAACCATCATTCCGCTTGCTGGTATTTGATGGATTCTGCGGATACTATCACTCGGCGTTCGGTGCTGAAAGGCATCAGAACCCATCAGTACAAACCCTAGGTTGTGACGGCTGGCACCCTTGCCATACCGATCACACAGGAGACAAAGACATGCCTGGTATTTCCGCTCACGCTCGCCTGCGTCCACAGGGCAAGCCGCCGGTTTTTGGCCGCCGCGCCAGCACCCGCTGATTGACGCGCACGGTTGCTGCACTCATGACGTACGAGTTCGACTTTGCCAGCGTGCTGGCCAACTGGCCCCAGTTTCTGGAAGGGGCCTGGATGACCATCCTGCTGTCCTTCCCGGCCACCGTGATTGGTTTTGTGGGCGGCACGCTGCTGGCCATTGGCCGCCGCAGCGACCAGCGCTGGCTGGTGCGGGCCTGCGGCGCCTATGTAGAGGTGCTGCGCAACACGCCGCTGCTGGTGCAGGTGTTTCTGGTTTTCTTTGGCCTGGCCAGCCTGGGCTTCAAGGTGTCGGCGTTTGCTGCGGCGCTGGTGACGCTGGTGATCAACGTGGCGGCCTACACCTGCGAAATCATGCGGGCGGGCATGGATTCGATCCACAAGGGCCAGATCGAGGCGGCCGAGTGCCTGGGCCTCACGCGCCGGCAGGTGTACTGGCACGTGGTGCTGCGCCCGGCGATGGAGAAGGTGTACCCCGCGCTCACCAGCCAGTTTGTGCTGCTGATGCTGGCCTCGTCCATCACCTCGCAGATTTCGGTAGAAGAACTCACGGCCGTGGCGGCAAGGGTGCAGTCCGAGACCTTCCGCCCGTTTGAGGCTTACATCCTGGTGGCGGTGGCGTATTTGGCGCTGTCGCTGCTGATGCGGCTAGGGCTGTGGGTGTTCGGGCAGATCGTGTTCACGCGCCAACGCAAATTGGGGAATGCCAAATGATTGACGGTGGACTGAACTCGTATCACCTGCAGTACCTGCTGTGGGGCGCGCTGTGGACCATTGGCCTGTCGCTGATTGCGTTTGTGGGCGGTGGTCTGGCCGGGGGCGTGATTGCGCTGTGCCGCGTCAGCCCCATCAAGGCGGTGCGCTGGGCGACGATTGCGTGGATTCAGATCATCCAGGGCACGCCGCTGCTGGTGGTGCTGTTTCTCTGCTACTTCGGCCTGTCCATCATGGGGCTGGAACTGCCCGCCATTGTGGCGGCCAGCATTGCGATGATTGTTTACGTCAGCGCGTATCTGGGCGAGATCTGGCGCGGGTGCATTGAATCGGTGCCGCGCACGCAGTGGGAGGCGGCCGAGTGCCTGGCCCTGTCGCGCACCCAGCGCATGCGGCTGGTGGTGCTGCCGCAGGCAGTGCGCATTGCCACGCCGCCCACGGTGGGCTTCATGGTGCAGATCGTGAAGAACACTTCGCTGGCGTCCATCGTGGGGTTTATCGAGCTGGTGCGTGCGGGGCAGCTCATCAACAACTCGATCTTTCAGCCTTTCACCGTGTACCTGCTGATCGCCATCGTCTACTTTGCGATGTGCTACCCGCTGTCGGTATGGAGCCGCAAGCTGGAGCAGCGCCAGCAGTTTGGTAACAACCGAGGCACAGCCCCCCCTTCTGTGACCACCGCATGAAACGAGAAGACACCATGAACCTCGCCCGAGACGCTGCTGTGCAACCTGTTGCGCAAGCTGCTTTGTATGCACAACAACAGCCCGTGGTTGAACTGAAAGACGTGCACAAAAGCTTTGGCAGCAACCAGGTGCTCAAGGGCGTGTCGTTTGCCATCCCCAAAGGCCAGGTGGTGGCCATCATCGGCAAAAGCGGCTCGGGCAAGAGCACGGCGCTACGCTGCATCGACCGGCTGGAGATCATCGACAGCGGCACCATCAACGTCTGTGGCCACGCGGTGCACGACCCGGCCATCGACCTGCGCCAGTTGCGCCAGGACGTGGGCATCGTGTTCCAGAGCTACAACCTGTTCCCGCACCTCACCGTAGAGCAGAACATCACGCTCGCACCCAAGGCGGTCAAAAACATGCCTGCCGCCCAGGCACGCGCCATTGCTGCGCGCACGCTGCAGCAGGTGGGCCTGGCCGACAAGGCGCAGGCGTACCCCGAGCAGCTTTCGGGCGGGCAGCAGCAGCGCGTGGCGATTGCCCGGTCGCTGGCGATGGAGCCGCAGGTGATGCTGTTTGACGAAGTGACATCAGCGCTAGACCCGCAATTGACCGGCGAGGTGCTGCGCGTGATCGAGGCCCTGGCCCAGGGCGGCATGACCATGGTGCTGGTCACCCACGAGATGGAGTTTGCCGCCCGCGTGGCCGACACCATCATCTACATGCACGAAGGCAAGGTGTGGGAGACGGGCCCAGGCGACATGCTCAAGAACCCGCAGACCGCCGAGCTGCGCGATTTTCTTTCTCACGGGCTTTGAGTTTCAGGCCTGCCCTTTTCGATTCGTTAGCCAAAAACCACCAGGAGACAACCACCATGACCGCATCCCTCATCTTCCGCCGCACCTTGCTGGCTGTGGGCGCCGCCGCCCTGTGCCTGCCCGCCATGGCAGACCTGGCCGAGATCAAATCCGCTGGCAAGCTGCGCGTGGGCATCGACTTTGGCGCGCCGTTCTACGGCTACGTGGACGAAAAGATGAAGCCCGTGGGCTCGGACGTGGAAGCGGCCGAGCTGCTGGCCAAGGACCTGGGCCTGACGCTGGAGATCGTGAACACCACCAACTCCGCGCGCATCCCCAACCTGCTGTCCAACAAAGTGGACCTGATCATCTCGTCGCTGTCGATCACGCCAGAGCGCCAGAAGGCCGTGGACTTCTCCATCCCCTACGGCGCCATCCAGGCCGCGGTGGGCGCGCCCAAGAGCTTGAAGTTGACCAGCATCGAAGACCTGGCCGGCAAGACCGTGGCCGTGACGCGCGGTGGCCCCCAAGACAAGATCGTGACCGAGCGCGCACCGCAGGCCAAGGTGGTGCGGTTTGACGATGAATCCGCCTCCATCACCGCCGCCGCCACCGGCCAGGCCGACATCGTTGCCATCACGCCGCCGATCATCGCGGCCATCGCCAAGAAGAACCCGTCGCGCGACTTTGAGACCAAGTTCATCCTGCAGTCGTACCAGCTGGGCGTGGCCATGCGCAAAGGCCAGCCCGAGCTGATGGCCGCCGTCAACGGCTGGATCAAGACCAACCTGGCCAACGGCAAGCTCAACGACATCCATGTGAAGTACGCAGGCGTGCCGATCCCCAAAGAAATCATCGACGGCGCGAAGTAAGCCAACAAGCAAGCCAAGCCTGCAACCTGGGCGGCGCCTGATGGGCCCCGCCCGGCTGCGCCCTGCCCAGACGCATCACCACCAAAAGGAATTTTTATGAGCCGTCATTTCGGCGCCATCCGCCAACTTGGCTATGTGGTCCACGACATCGAAGCCGCCATGGACTACTGGAGCAAGACCCTGGGCGTGGGCCCGTGGTTCTACAACCCCAAGGTTCCGATCAAGAACTACGTTTACAAGGGCGAGCACTACGAGCCGCACAACTCGGTGGCCCTTGCCAACTCGGGTTACGTGCAGGTCGAGCTGATCCAGACGCGCAACGACGTGCCGTCGATGTACCGCGACTTTTTGCAAGCCGGGCGCACCGGGCTGCAGCATGTGGCGTACTGGACGAGCGACTACGACGCGGACCTGGCGCGGCTGACGGCCCAGGGCTTCAAGACGGTAATGAGCGGCGAGGTGGGCGAAAAGGGCCGGTTTGTCTACTTCGACACCGAGTACCACCCCGGCACGGTGATCGAGCTGTCGGAAGTGGCAGGCCCCAAGGGCCGCATGTTCGACCTGATTCGTGCGGAGTCGGAAACCTGGGATGGCAAGACGGACCCGGTGCGGCCGTTTCCTGACCTGTCCAAGATCTGAAGACGCCCAGAATTTCAAGCCAAATTGACCTCTAGCGCTTATTCCATATGCGCTAGCAGCTATTAAAACAGTAGTAACACCTCAACCATGTCCCCAGACCGCTTTGAAGCCACCTACCTGATCGAGACCCCGCTGGACCCGGCCCACGTGGCCGAAGTGCTGGCAGGCGAACAATCGTGTGGCACCTTCACCCGGGTGGAGGGCGAGACCGACGCGCTGCGCGAGCGTGCGCGCGCCACGGTCGAATCGGTGGAGCTGCTGGACGTGGCGCCCGCCCCTTCGCTGCCCAACGGCTGGATGCAGCGGCGCGGCATGTTCGACACGCCGCAGACCTGGCAGCGCGCCCGTCTGCGCGTGAGCTTTCCGTGCGACAACATCGGCCCCAACCTGCCCACGCTGGCCGCCACGGTGTCGGGCAACTTGTACGACCTGGGCGAGGTCACCGGCCTGCGCCTGGAGTCGATGAAACTGCCCAGCGCCTACCGCGCGCAGTTCGACATGCCCCGCCACGGCATCAGCGGCACCCGCGCGTTAACCGGCGTGCAGGGGCGCCCGCTCATCGGCACCATCATCAAGCCCAACGTGGGTTTGTCGGCCGAAGAAACCGGCGACCTGGCAGGCCGCCTGTGCGCTGCGGGCGTGGACTTCATCAAGGACGACGAGGTCTGCGCGAACCCGGTGCATGCGCCGCTGGCCGACCGCGTCAAAGCCGTGATGCGGCGGGTGCGCGCCCACCAGGACAAAACCGGCAAGCTGGTGATGGTGGCCTTCAACATCACCGACGAGACCGACGCCATGCGCCGCCACGCCGACCTGATCGCGGCCGAGGGTGGCAGCTGTGTGATGGTCAGCCTGAACTGGTGCGGTTACTCCAGCGTGCAAACCCTGCGCCGCCACACCCCGCTGGCGCTGCACGGTCACCGCAACGGCTATGGCGCGCTGTCTCGCCACCCGCTGCTGGGCTTCTCGTTCAACGCCTGGCAAACGCTGTGGCGCCTGGCCGGTGTGGACCACATGCACGTGCATGGCCTGCAGGGCAAGTTCTCGCAGACCGATGAAGAAGTGATCGAATCCGCCCACGACACCCTGGCCCCGCTGTGCGAAGGCCTGGACGACCGCGTGTTGCCCGCCTTCTCCAACGGCCAGTGGGCCGGTACGGTGCCCGCCACCTGGGACAGCATCCGGTCCAACGACCTGTTGTTCATGTCGGGCGGCGGCATCTTGGCGCACCCGGACGGCCCTGCTGCGGGCGTGGCCAGCCTGCAGCAGGCCTGGGACGCGGTGCAAAAAGGCGAAACGCTGGCCGAACGCGCGGCACATGCCCCAGAGCTGCGCCGCGCCATCGACTTCTTCGGCAAGAAGTCCTGAACCATGACCACCACCGCTCCCCGGTTTGGCTGGTACGGCGACGACTTCACCGGCGCCACCGACACCCTGGCCGTGCTGGCGCAGGCGGGCCTGCGGTCCATGCTGTTCATGGGCGTGCCCAGCGCCAGCGCCCTGGCCGCAGCAGGGCCGCTGGACGCCGTGGGCATTGCAGGCGCTGCGCGCGCCATGGCGCCCGAAGCCATGCGCGCCGAACTAGCGCCCGTGGGCCGATTTTTCAGACAGATCGCGCCCACCGTGCTGCACTACAAGGTGTGTTCCACCTTCGACAGCGCACCACACGTCGGCAACATTGCGTGTGCCATCCAGACGCTGCACCCCAGTGTGGACAACCGCTGGGTGCCCATCCTCGGAGGCCAGCCCAGCCTGGGCAGATACTGCGCGTTCAGCAACTTGTTTGCCGCGGCCGGGACGGGTGGCGCGGTTTACCGCATTGACCGGCACCCGACCATGCACCGGCACCCGGTGACCCCCATGGGCGAAGCTGACTTGCGGCTGCACCTGGCCCAACAAGGATTGCAGGGCATCGCGGCACTGCACTACCCGTTGTACGAAGCAGATACCAGCAACGACGCAGCCGCCCTGCCCACCGCCCTCGGCGCCCTTCTGAGCACGGGCCCTGCCGATCTGCCGTTCTTGCCCACGTTGCTGGACCTGACCAGTGCAGACCAGCTGACCAGTGTGGGGCGCCTGCTGTGGCAACAGGCACAACACGCCCGCCTGCTCGCCGTGGGGCCCAGCTCCGTGGCACAAGCGCTGATCGCGTGCTGGGAAGCCCACACAAGCCAATCAGCCCCCGCCTTGGCGCCATCACCCGCCCCTGTGTTCGCCTGGGCTGGCAGCCTGTCACCCATCACTGCGGCCCAGGTCCAGGCTGCAACGTCTTATCAACGCATCCCTGTGGACGCGCACCGGCTGGAGAACGACGCGGCCTACACCCAGGCCACCCAGCGCGCGATATGCGCTGGGCTGCAACAGGGCCATCACGTACTGGCCTACACCGGTCCTGCGGACGGATCATCCAGCCCGGCCAGTGGTGGCGCCTCGGCCGCTGTCGCCCCCGCCAGCGCGGCCCTGGTAGCCCGTGTGGTGCAGGCGCAGGTCGACCACGGCACGCCCCTGCGGCGCATTGGCATCGCGGGGGGGGACACCTCCAGCCACGCCGTGCAGGCGCTGCAGCTGTGGGGGCTGTCGTACAAAACCACGGTATGCCCCGGCGTCACGCTGAGCCGCGCGCACAGTGCAGACCCGTCGCGCGACGGGCTTGAACTGATGCTCAAGGGTGGACAGATGGGGGGAACGGATCTGTTCCAAAGACTGCTCGGCGCCGTCTGACGGAGAGACATACAGGCAATAAAAAAGCCCGCGCGTGGCGGGCTGGTGTCGGGCATTGCGGCAGGCGCACCTGCCGCAATTTCGTCACACGCGCGGAACCGGAGTGCCTGAGTTCACGCACAGCGCCAGGTTCAGCGCCTTGATGGCAGTCTTGTAGTCCTCGCGCTCGATCACGAACTGCATGTTCACCTGCCGCAGCGTCTGGGACACGCAGTTCACGTTGACCCGCGCATCGGCCAGCGCCTGGGCTGCCTTGGCCAGCACGCCAGGGATGCCGATGTTGGAGCCGATGGTGCACACAATCGCGCTGGGCTTGATCGTCACGACCTGGTAGGCCTCTTGCAGCTCGGCCACCAGCTCGGGCGTGACCTGGTTGTCCCACACCAGGTGGGCGATGGAGTTGGCGTTGGTCGCCTTCAGGATGTAGCTCACATCGTGTTTGCAGAACACGTTCATCAGGCCCGCATCAAAGCCCACCGTGCCCACCATGCTGGGGTCGTGGATCTCGATCAGCGTGACCTTGTCGGTGCCGGTGACGATCTCGACACGAGCGCGCTCACCCACAAAGTCCTTGGTGATGAGCGTGCCGGGGTGGTCGGGCTCGAAGGTGTTCTTCAGGCGGATGGGGATGCCCGCCAGCTCCATGGGCTTGGCGGCCTTGGGGTGGATGGCTTCCATGCCCACGTCGGCCAGCTGGTCGGCCACGTCGTAGTTGGTGGCACCCACCACGATGGCGTTTTCCAGGCCCACGAGGTTGGGGTCAGCGGACGACAGGTGGAATTCCTTGTGGATCACGGCCTCAGCGGGGCGCACTTCCACGGCGATCTTGCTGAACGTGACCTCGGAGTAACCCCGGTCAAACTCGCGCATGATGCCTTCGGTGCCCTTGGTGTAGCCGGTGGCCACCACCACCTTGTCACTCAGGTCCAGGCCCTTGAAGCTCTGCGCAATGCGCTCGTCAATGGTCCAGGCTTCGTTGTCGTCAAAACCGGCCAGGTCCATCAACATGGCGTTGACGCCATTGACCTTGAGGATCTCAACCGAGTTGAACGCGCTGTGCGACTCGCCGATGGAGGCCAGCACTTCACGCGCGGCCAGCAGCACATCCTTGCGGCTCAAGTAACCGCTGGCCAGCACGTGCTGCATGGCGTTCAGGTACTCACGGGCCTGGCCCACGCGTTGGTCGATGAAGGCATCGGCCACATCCAGCGGCAGGCCGAGGTCGGCATAGCCCGCGTTCAGCTTCTTCAGGCTGGCGGCCAATTGGGTCAATGCGTCCTGGTAGCCCTTGCCTTCTGCAAACAGTGCGTAAATGCCACGTTCGCCCGTCTTCTTGTGCTCCAGCAACTGGTTCGTCACGCCCGAGTAGGCGGACACCACATAGATCCGGCCGTAGATGCGCTTGGGATCGTGCAGCATGATGTGGCGCAGCACATCGCCAAAGGCGGTCATGGAAGTGCCGCCGATTTTCTCGACAGAGATCTTGGAGGAGTGGACGTCTGACATGGACAGGCTCAGAGGAGCAAAAAGGATTGGGAGGCCGGGTGGATGTTCTGCCCCATGGGGTGCGGCAGAAAGCCCTCTATTTTCCACGACTTTTGTCTGGGCACTTTGGCGTAGCCTTGTGGGAGAGGCACACGCGGTTGCGAGTTGGCGTGACTTCTGAGTGGGTGGGATGGGTTGGCATGGTCTGCGCAGGACCATGTATCTCTAGACCCGTATCAAGATCGGGCCGTGTTTCCCGCCACGAGGGGAGGTACTGGCAATGCCTCTTCGGCTGCCAGTCCCCACTGGTCCCAGTCCTCGCCAAACAGCTCCGCCGGGTGCTGAGTGCGATCTGAACCGTTGCCGCAGCGCATGGCTTTGGCCGGACAGTACAGATCGCAGCCCCAGCACACCCGCTCAGGGTGAGCGGGTGCCTTGGGAAACCTTTTGGCTGCGGCCATGGGGGCGCTCTGGTGGGCTGGCGACTGCTGCCGTCAGATCGTCAGATCACTTCTTCTGCGGCGGTACGTCCGTGCAGCTGCCGTGCGCAATCTCCGCCGCCATGCCGATGCTCTCGCCCAGCGTGGGGTGCGGGTGGATGGTCTTGCCGATGTCCACGGCGTCGGCCCCCATCTCGATGGCCAAGGCAATCTCGCCAATCATGTCGCCCGCATGCGTGCCGACCATGCCACCGCCCAGGATCTTGCCGTGGCCATGGGCCTCGGGCGAGTCGTCGAACAGCAGCTTGGTCACGCCTTCGTCGCGGCCGTTGGCGATGGCACGGCCGGAGGCGGTCCAGGGGAACAGGCCCTTCTTGACCTTGATGCCTTGGGCTTTGGCTTGGTCTTCGGTCAGGCCAACCCATGCCACTTCGGGGTCGGTGTAAGCGACGCTCGGGATCACGCGGGCATTGAAGGCGGCGGCTGCCAGCTCTTTGTTGCCCTGCAGTTCACCGGCGATGACTTCTGCCGCAACATGCGCCTCATGCACCGCCTTGTGCGCCAGCATGGGCTGGCCCACGATGTCGCCGATGGCGAAGATGTGCGGCACGTTGGTGCGCATCTGGATGTCGACGTTGATGAAGCCACGGTCGGTCACCGCCACGCCAGCCTTCTCGGCAGCGATCTTCTTGCCATTGGGCGTGCGGCCCACGGCCTGCAGGACCAAGTCGTAGGTTTGTGGGGCCGGGGCGGTACCGCCCTCTTCCGCTGCAGCAAACGTCACCTCGATGCCTTCGGGCGTGGCCTTGGCCCCCACCGTCTTGGTCTTGAGCATGATGTTGTCAAAACGCTTGGCGTTCATCTTCTGCCAGATCTTGACCAGGTCGCGGTCGGCGCCCTGCATCAGGCCATCCATCATCTCGACCACATCGAGGCGTGCGCCCAGCGTGCTGTACACCGTGCCCATTTCGAGGCCAATGATGCCCCCGCCCAGGATCAGCATGCGCTTGGGCACTTCCTTCAACGCCAGGGCGCCGGTGGAATCGACCACGCGTGGATCGTCGGGCATGAAGGGCAGGCGCACGGCCTGGCTGCCAGCGGCGATGATGGCCTTCTTGAAGGCAATGACCTTCTTGGTGCCCGTCTTCTCTTGTCCCGTGCCGGTGGTTTCTTCCACTTCGAGGTGGTTGGCACCGACGAAGGCACCATAGCCACGCACGGTGGTCACCTTGCGCATCTTGGCCATGGCGGCCAGACCACCGGTCAGCTTGCCGATGACCTTTTCCTTATGGCCGCGCAGCTTGTCGATGTTGACGGCCGGTGCGCCAAAGTCCACGCCCAGGTCGGCCATGTGGCTGACCTCGTCCATGACAGCGGCCACGTGCAGCAGTGCCTTGGAGGGGATGCAGCCCACGTTCAGGCACACGCCGCCCAGGGTGGCGTAGCGCTCGACGATGACGACCTTGAGGCCCAGGTCGGCCGCACGGAAGGCGGCGCTGTAGCCGCCGGGGCCGCCGCCGAGCACGAGCACATCGCACTCCAGGTCGGCCGTGCCCGCAAAGCTGGATGCTACTGGATTGATAGCTGCTTGCGCTTGTGGTGCGGGCGCTGGAGCCGATTTTTTCTCAGCCACCGCTGCCACGAGGGCCGCAGGGGCTGGTGCGGCTGCCGGGGCTGCAGCGCCTGCGCCCTGCACCTCCAGCGTCAGCACCACCGAGCCTTCGGCGATCTTGTCGCCGAGCTTCACTTTCAGCTCCTTGACCACGCCGGCGTGGCTGGAGGGGATCTCCATGGAGGCCTTGTCAGACTCCACGGTGATCAGGCTTTGTTCGGCCTTGATGGTGTCGCCGGGCTGGACCAGCACTTCGATGATGGCCACTTCGGCGAAGTCGCCGATGTCGGGCACCTTGATGTCGATGATTGCCATGGTGTGTCTTGCCCTTTCGTTACATCACGATGCGGCGGAAGTCCGCCAGCAGCGAGGCAAAGTACACGTTGAAGCGCGCAGCGCTGGCGCCGTCGATCACGCGGTGGTCCCAGCTCAGGCTCAGGGGCAGCATCAGGCGCGGGGCGAACTGCTTGCCGTCCCACTTGGGCTCCAGGCTGCTCTTGCACACGCCCATGATGGCGACTTCAGGCGCGTTGATGATGGGCGTGAAATAACGACCACCAATGCCGCCCAGCGAGCTGATGGAGAAGCAGCCGCCGGTCATGTCGGCCGGGCCCAGCTTGCCGTCGCGTGCCTTCTTGGCCAAGTCGCCCATTTCTTGGCTGATCTGGACGATGCCCTTCTTGTCGGCGTCACGGATGACAGGCACAACAAGGCCGTTGGGCGTGTCGGCCGCAAAGCCGATGTGGAAGTAGTTCTTCAGCACCAATTGGTCGCCGTCGAGCGAGCTGTTGAACTCGGGGAACTTCTTGAGCGCAGCCACGGCGGCCTTGATCATGAAGGCGAGCATGGTGACCTTGACGCCACTCTTCTCGTTCTCCTTGTTGAATTGCACGCGGAAGGCTTCGAGGTCGGTGATGTCCGCGTCGTCGTGGTTGGTGACGTGCGGGATGACGACCCAATTGCGGTGCAGGTTGGCGCCGCTGATCTTCTTGATGCGAGAGAGGTCTTTGCGCTCAACCGGGCCGAACTTGGTGAAGTCCACCTTGGGCCAGGGCAGCAGGTCCAGGCCCACGCCGGAGCCGCCGGACGCCGCAGCAGGCGCCTTGGCCACCTGGGCCTTGGTCTGCACGGCGCCTGCCATCACCTGCTTGGTGAAGGCAGCCACGTCGTCTTGCGTGATGCGGCCCTTGGGGCCGGTGCCCTTGACTTCGTCAATAGGCACGCCCAGTTCGCGGGCGAACTTGCGCACCGAAGGCGATGCGTGGGGCAAGCCAGCAGTAGGCGTGCCCGGCTGGTAAGCAGGGACCGGCACGGAGGCGGTGGCAACGGCGGGTGCTGCAGCAGCGACTGCAGGGGCGGCTGCAGCCACCGGGGCTGGTGCAGGTGCAGCGGCCGCAACGGGTGCGGCTGCCGGTGCTGCAGCAGTGGCCGAGCCTTCGAGCACGGCGATCAGGTCGCCGATGTTGACGGTGTCACCGATCTTGACCTTGAGCTCCTTGAGCACACCAGCAGCAGGCGATGGGATCTCCATCGAGGCCTTGTCGGATTCGACGGTGAACAGGGATTGCTCTACCTTGATGGTGTCGCCCACCTTGACCAGCATCTCGATGACGGCCACGTCCTTGAAGTCGCCGATGTCAGGCACGCGCACTTCGACCGGGCCAGCTGCAGCCGCCGCAGGCGCTGCGGCTGGTACAGCCGGTGCTGGTGTTGGTGCTGCGGCCGCCACGGGGGCCGGAGCCGCTGCTGGCGCGGCTGCAGCGCCCGCGTCAGCGGATTCCACCACGGCAATCACCGAGCCTTGCTTGACCTTGTCGCCCAACGCAATCTTGAGCTCCTTGACCACGCCAGCGTGGCTGGACGGGATCTCCATCGATGCCTTGTCCGATTCGACGGTGATGAGCGACTGCTCGGCCTTCACGGTGTCACCCACCTTGACCAGCAACTCGATCACGCCCACTTCGTCGAAGTCCCCGATGTCCGGGACTTGAATGTTGACCAATGCCATTGTTCTGTCTCCGTTCGGTTTATGCGTAGAGCGGGTTGACCTTGTCGGCCTGGATGTTGTACTTGGCAATGGCCTCCGCCACCTTGGTGGCAGGCAACACGCCGTCTTCGCTCAGCGCCTTGAGAGCCGCGACCACGATGTAGTGGCGGTTGATCTCGAAGTGCTCGCGCAGCTTGCTGCGGAAGTCGCTGCGGCCAAAACCGTCGGTGCCCAGCACCTTGTAGTTGCGGCCACCCTTGGCCGAGCTCTGCACGAAGGGGCGGATCTGTTCGGCATAGGCCTTCATGTAGTCGGTAGATGCGACCACGGGGCCGGTGCTGCTGCCCAGTTGCTGTGCAACGAACGACACACGCGGCGTCTCCAGGGGGTGCAGCAGGTTCCAGCGGTCGGCGTCCTGGCCTTCGCGGGTGAGTTCGTTGAAGCTGGGGCAGCTCCACACATCAGCCTGCACGCCCCAGTCGGCGGCCAGCAGGGTTTGTGCGGCCAGCGACTCGCGCAGGATGGTGCCCGAGCCCAGCAGTTGCACGCGCTTGTCGCCCTCGGCACCGGGCTTGCACAGGTACATGCCCTTGATGATCTGCTCTTCAGTGCCTGCCGTGAGGCCGGGCATGGCGTAGTTCTCGTTGAGCAGCGTGATGTAGTAGAAAACGTTCTCTTGCTGCTCGACCATGCGCTTGAGGCCACGGTGCATGATCACCGCCACTTCATGGGCAAAGGTGGGGTCGTAGCTCACGCAGTTGGGGATGGTGTTGGCCAGGATGTGACTGTGACCGTCTTCATGCTGCAAGCCTTCGCCGTTGAGCGTGGTACGGCCCGAGGTGCCGCCCAGCAAGAAGCCACGGGCCTGCATGTCACCCGCTGCCCAGGCCAGGTCGCCGATGCGCTGGAAGCCGAACATCGAGTAGTACACGTAGAACGGCACCATGATGCGGTTGTTGGTGCTGTAGCTGGTGGCGGCAGCGATCCAGCTGGCCATGCCGCCGGCTTCGTTGATGCCTTCCTGCAAGATCTGGCCAGCCTTGTCTTCCTTGTAGTACATCACTTGGTCACGATCGACCGGGGTGTACAGCTGGCCCTTGGGGTTGTAGATGCCGATCTGGCGGAACAGGCCTTCCATGCCGAAGGTGCGGGCCTCGTCCACCAGGATGGGCACCACACGTGGGCCCAGGGCCTGGTCGCGCAGCAGTTGCGTGATGAAACGCACATAGGCCTGCGTGGTGGAGATTTCGCGGCCTTCGGCCGTGGGCTCCAGGATGGCCTTGAAGGTTTCGATGGCGGGCACGGTGAAGTGCTCTTCAGCCTTGGGGCGACGCTTGGGCAGGTAGCCGCCCAGCGCCTTGCGGCGCTCATGCAGGTACTGCATTTCTGGCGTGTCGTCGGCCGGTTTGTAGTACGGGATATCGGCCAGCTGACTGTCTGGAATCGGGATCGCGAAGCGGTCGCGGATGTACTTGATGTCCTCGTCCGACAGCTTCTTGGTCTGGTGCACGGTGTTCTTGCCTTCACCGGCCTTGCCCATGCCATAACCCTTGACGGTCTTGACCAGCAGCACGGAGGGCTGGTTCTTGTGCTCATTGGCAGCGTGGAAGGCGGCGTACACCTTGGCGGGCTCGTGGCCACCACGGCGCAGCTCGAACACCTCTTCGTCGGTCATGTGCTCGACGAGCTTGAGCGTCTCAGGGTACTTGCCGAAGAAGTTCTTGCGAACGAAGGCACCGTCGTTGGCCTTCATGGCCTGATAGTCGCCGTCCAGCGTTTCCATCATCAGTTGCTTGAGCTTGCCGCTCTTGTCGCGGCGCAGCAGCTCGTCCCAACCATTGCCCCACAGCAGCTTGATCACGTTCCAGCCCGCGCCACGGAACTCGCCTTCGAGCTCTTGCACGATCTTGCCGTTGCCGCGCACCGGGCCGTCCAGGCGCTGCAGGTTGCAGTTGATGACGAAAACCAGGTTGTCGAGGTTTTCGCGTGCGGCCAGGCCGATGGCGCCCAAGGATTCGGGCTCGTCCATCTCACCGTCGCCGCAGAACACCCACACCTTGCGGTTTTCGGTGTTGGCAATGCCACGGGCGTGCAGGTATTTGAGGAAGCGGGCCTGGTAGATGGCCATCAATGGGCCCAGGCCCATGGACACCGTTGGGAACTGCCAGAACTTGGGCATCAGCTTGGGGTGCGGGTAGCTGGACAGGCCTTTGCCGTCCACTTCCTGACGGAAGCTGTCGAGCTGCTCTTCGCTCAGGCGGCCTTCGAGGTAGGCGCGGGCGTAGATGCCGGGGGCGCTATGGCCCTGGATGTACAGCAGGTCGCCACCGTGATTTTCATCCTCGGCGTGCCAGAAATGATTGAAGCCGGCACCGAACATGCTGGCCACCGAAGCGAACGAGCCAATGTGACCACCCAGGTCGCCGCCGTCAGCGGGGTTCAAACGATTGGCGCGCACCACCATGGCCATGGCGTTCCAGCGCATGTAGGCGCGCAGGCGCTTTTCGATGGCGATGTTGCCGGGGCAGTGCGCCTCTTTTTCGGGCTCGATGGTATTGACGTAACCCGTGTTGGCAGAGAACGGCAGATCGATGCTGCTCTGGCGGGCGTGTTCAAGAAGTTGTTCCAACAGGAAGTGGGCGCGCTCAGGGCCCTCCTTGTCGATCACGGCGGACAGCGCGTCCATCCATTCACGGGTTTCTTGCTGGTCGGTATCGGAACCGATGCCGAAACCGGCCTGAGGGTCGGGCTGAGCTGACATGCTTTGTCTCCTGTAGGTGTGGCAGCAATTTAGTACGTTGGCTCTAGTTTCGCATATTTTTCTGAAATTTCAAATGGTGCCTATTCATTTCATATTGCAATAATTTGCTGCGAATGCACATTCCCCAGAAGGCGTAGGCGCCGCCGGGGCTCCTCTACACTCCCTATATGGATTCGATGCCCACAGCCCCCTCCCCCACGGCCACGACCGTGGCTGCGCCAATACGCTTGTGGCGCAAGTGGTGGCGCGGTTTGTCCCCCACCCGGCAAGACCGTTTTGCCGCACTCGCCCCCCTGGCGGCAGTGCTGATGTTTCTGGCCGCAATCGTCGCGGCGTTCTGGTACCTGCGTGCAGAAGAGGCGGAGCGCGAGCAAGAAGCCCTGCGGCGCGATGTGGAATACGCCCAGCAGCGCGTACGCCTGCGCCTGCTGGAGCGCCAGGAGCAGCTCATGCGCATCGCACGCGATGTGTCCAACCAGGACCTGGGCCGCGCCGAGTTCATCAGCCGCGCCGAGGCCCTCATCAGCCAGTACCCCGAGCTGCAGGCCATCACCTGGATCGACGACCGCCGACGCATCCGCGCCAGCCAAGCCGCCCCCACGCTGGCCAGCGGCGAACTGCGCATTGCAGGCGAAGTGCTCAAACCCGGCGACACCGCCGACACCTTTGGCCTGGCGCGGGACCTGCAGCAACCGGTGTACGCGCAGCCCGCCGCCACATCGGGCGACGCAACCCCACTGCTGCAGCTACAGGTGCCCCTCAACAACCAGGGCAAGTTCAGCGGCGTTGTGCTGGGCGAATACTCCATCGACAGCCTGCTGCGCTATGGCACTCCGACCGAGGTGCTGGCGCGCTACGCGGTAACGCTGCTCGACAGCAAAAACCAGGTGCTGGCGGGCACACCGCTGGGCCCGCGCAACAAGGCCACGCAGTTGCTGCCCTGGACACCCAAGGCCAACGAGTACGAGGTGCCTGTATCCCCCGTCGGCAACGGGCTGGTGCTGCGCGCACAGGCCTACCGCACATCGCTCGGGGTGGTGGGCAGTGGCCTGTTCTGGCTGGTGGGCACGCTGAGCGCGATGACCGCCTGGATGCTGATCGCCACCTGGCGCCACACCCGCCGCCGCATGCAGGCGCAAGAAGCACTGGTGGCCGAAACCAACTTTCGCCGGGCCATGGAGAACTCCATCCTCACCGGCATGCGCGCCCTGGACATGGAAGGCCGTATCAGTTACGTGAACGCCGCCTTCTGCCAGATGACAGGCTGGAGCGCTGAAGAGCTGGTGGGCCTGAGGGCGCCCTTCCCTTACTGGCCCGAGGCCGACCACGAAACCCTGCAGGCCAAGCTGCGCGACGAACTGCGCGGCAACACGATGGCGGGAGGCTTTCAGGTGCGCGTCAAGCGCAAGAGCGGCACGCTGTTCGACGCCCGCCTTTACGTGTCGCCCCTGATCGACGCCCATGGCCAGCAAACCGGCTGGATGACGTCGATGACCGACATCACCGAGCCCAACCGCATCCGTGAACAGCTGTCAGCGTCACACGAGCGCTTCACCATCGTTCTCGAGTCGCTGGACGCCTCGGTGTCGGTAGCGCCCCTGGGCAGTGAAGAACTGCTGTTTGCCAACAAGCTCTACCGCCAGTGGTTCGGGTCGCAAACCGGCGGGCACCTGCAACTGGTGGCGCAGGCGGGCGTGGTGCCGATTGCGGGCAAAGAGCAAAGCGGCATGGACGATGAAGATGGCCTGATGGGCCTGCCCACCGACACCCTGACCAGCGCCCGCAGCGAAAACGCCGAAATCTACCTGCCCGACCTGGGCAAGTGGCTGGAAGTGCGCTCGCGTTACCTGAACTGGGTGGACGGCCGTCTGGCCCAGATGGTGATTGCCACCGACATCACCCCCCGCCGCCTGGCTGAAGAGCAGGCCCAGCGGCAGGCCGAGCGCGCGCAGTCGGTCAGCCGCCTCATCACCATGGGCGAGATGGCGTCCAGCGTGGCGCACGAACTCAACCAGCCCCTCACCGCCATCAACAACTACTGCAGCGGCATGGTTTCGCGCATCCAGAGCGGCCAGCTCACCGAAGAGGCGCTGCTCACGGCCCTGCAGAAGACAGCCCACCAGGCACAACGCGCGGGCCAGATCATCCAGCGCATCCGCTCGTTCGTGAAAAAGAGCGAACCCAACCGCACGCTGGCCGATGTGCATTCGATGGTGAACGAAGCCGTCGAGCTGGCCGACATCGAGCTGCGCCGCCACAACGTGCGCCTGACGCACTACGTCGCCGCGCGCCTGCCGCAGGTGATGGCCGACACCATCCTGATCGAGCAGGTGCTCGTCAACCTGATGAAGAACGGCGCCGAGGCCATCCAGCACGCTCACCGCCCCGCAGCCAACCGCAGCGTGGAGCTGCGCGTGGTGCCCAAGCAGATCGACGACCGCCAGGTGGTCGAGTTCTCGGTGCAGGACACTGGCAAGGGCCTGGCCCCTGAGGTGCTGGAGCGCCTGTTCGAGGCCTTCTTCTCCACCAAGCAGGAAGGCATGGGCATGGGCCTCAATCTGTGCCGCAGCATCGTCGAGTCTCACCAGGGCAGGATGCAGGCGGAGAACCTCTACAATGGACCGGAGGTCACAGGCTGCAGGTTCTCCTTCTGGCTGCCGCTCGCCAAGCCTGCTGATGCCACTACAAATTCTGTAGCAAACGAACAAAACCCAAGGACTGTTGCATGAGCTTGATTCCGAAAAAAGGCACTGTTTACGTTGTGGACGACGACGAAGCAGTTCGCGACTCCCTGCAGTGGCTGCTGGAAGGCAAGGACTACCGGGTACGTTGCTTTGATTCGGCCGAGACCTTTCTCTCACGCTACGACCCACGCGAAGTGGCCTGCCTGATCGTGGACATCCGCATGGGCGGCATGACGGGCCTGGAACTGCAGGACCGTCTCATCGAGCGCAAATCGCCCCTGCCCATCGTGTTCATCACCGGCCACGGCGATGTGCCCATGGCCGTGAACACCATGAAGAAAGGCGCACTGGACTTCATCCAGAAGCCTTTTGACGAAGAAGAACTGGTGGGCCTGGTCGAGCGCATGCTGGACCACGCACGCGAAGCCTTTGCAGGCTACCAGCAGGCCGCCAGCCGTGATGCGCTGCTGTCCAAGCTCACCAGCCGCGAAGCGCAGGTTCTGGAGCGCATCGTCGCCGGGCGCCTGAACAAGCAGATCGCCGACGACCTGGGCATCAGCATCAAGACGGTGGAGGCGCACCGCGCCAACATCATGGAAAAGCTCAACGCCAATACGGTGGCCGACCTGCTCAAGATCGCACTGGGGCAGAACGCACCCAAGGGCTGATTGCTCCCAATTTGATAGCTACCAGCGCATATCGCACTAGCGCCATTGGCCATTTTGACTTGTATTTTCTGACATGACAGCCCAACTCATCGACGGCAACGCCCTTTCCCGCCAACTTCGCAGCGAGGTGGCGCAACGCGCTGCCGCCCTCACCGCCCGTGGCCATCAGCCCGGTTTGGCGGTGATTCTGGTGGGCGAAGACCCAGCCTCCGCCGTCTATGTGCGCAACAAGGTCAAGGCCTGCGAAGACAGCGGCGTGCGCTCCATCTTTGAAAAGTACGATGCCGACCTGAGCGAAGCCGCCCTGCTGGCGCGCATCGAGGCCCTCAACGCCGACCCGGCGGTGCACGGCATCCTGGTGCAGATGCCCCTGCCCAAACACATCGACCCACACAAGGTCATCGAAGCCATTGCCACCTCCAAGGATGTGGATGGCTACTCGGTGCTGTCGGCCGGTGAACTCATGGCCGGGCTGGACGGTTTCCGCCCCTGCACGCCTTACGGCAGCATGAAGCTCATCGAGTCCACGGGCCAGTCGATCAAAGGCAAACATGCCGTGGTCATCGGGCGCAGCAACACCGTGGGCAAGCCCATGGCCCTGCTGCTGCTGCAGGCCAACGCCACGGTCACCGTCACCCACAGCGGCACCCCCGACCTGGGCTACCACACCCGCCAGGCAGACATCGTGGTGGCAGCGGTCGGCCGCGCCAACACGCTCACAGCCGACATGGTCAAACCCGGCGCCATCGTGATCGATGTGGGCATCAACCGCAAGGCCGACGGCAAGCTGTGCGGCGATGTGGACTTTGAGGGCGTCAAAGAGGTGGCAGGCTGGATCACCCCCGTCCCTGGCGGGGTTGGCCCCATGACCATTACCATGCTGCTGGTGAACACCATCGAAGCCGCCGAGCGGGCCGCCGCGCGCTGACTGCGCCCGGGGAAGACGCCAGCCGCTTTGCAACTTGAACCTGCGCCGCCTGGCGCCATCTAATCTCGCATGAGCAACGCCCTCCTCGACTTCTCCGACCTCCCCGCCTTTGACCGCATCACCCCGCAGGACGTAGCCCCTGCGGTCGATGTGCTGCTGGAACGTGCCAACCAGGCCCTGGAGACCGTCACGGCGCCCGACTTTCCTGCCCGCTGGGACGCCATCGCCAAGGTGCTGGATGTAGCCACCGAACAACTCGGGCGCGCCTGGGGGGCTGTCAGCCACCTCAACAGCGTTGCCGACACCCCCGAACTGCGCGCGGCTTACAACGCCGCCCTGCCCCGCGTCACGGAGTTCTGGACCCGGCTGGGCGCTGACGAACGCCTCTATGCCAAGTACAAGGCCATCGACCCCGTCACGCTGACATCCGAGCAGCGCCAAGCCCACCGCAACGCCGTGCGCAACTTCGTGCTCAGCGGCGCCGAGCTGACCGGGGCGGCCAAAGAGCGCTTCGCTCAGATCCAGGAACGCCAGGCCGAGCTGAGCCAGAAGTTCAGCGAAAACGCGCTCGATGCCACCGACGCCTTTGCCTACTACGCCACCGAGGAAGAACTGGACGGTGTGCCCGCCGATGTGCAGCAAGCGGCCCTGGCTGCAGCACAGGCGGACGGCAAACCCGGCTACAAGCTCACGCTCAAGATGCCCTGCTACCTGCCGGTGATGCAGTTTGCCACCCGCAGCGACCTGCGCGCCAAGTTGTACCACGCCTATGTCACCCGAGCCTCGGACCAGGCCGAAGGCGACGGCCAGAAGTTCGACAACACGGCGCTGATTGGCGAAATCCTGGCCCTGCGCCGCGAAGAAGCCCAACTGCTGGGTTACGCCAACTTTGGCGAAGTGTCTGTGGTGCCCAAGATGGCCCAGTCGCCTGCCGAGGTCGTGCAGTTCTTGCGCGATCTCGCCCGCCGCGCCCGACCCTACGCAGAAAAGGACGTGGCCGACCTGCGCGCCTTTGCGGCAGAACAACTGGGCCTGAACGACCCACAGCCCTGGGACTGGCCCTACATCTCTGAAAAGCTCAAGGAAGCCCGCTACGCGTTCAGCGAGCAGGAGCTCAAGGCCTACTTCACTGCCCCCAAGGTGTTGGCGGGTCTGTTCAAGATCATCGAGACGCTGTTTGAAGTGTCCATCCGCCGCGACTCGGCGCCCGTCTGGCACTCCGCCGTGGAGTTCTATCGCATCGAGCGTAATGGTCAGTTGGTGGGCCAGTTCTACCTTGACCAGCCCGCCCGCACCGGCAAGCGGGGCGGCGCCTGGATGGACGACGTGCGCACGCGCTGGCAGCGCCCCGACACGGGGGTGTTGCAAACGCCTGTCGCCCACCTGGTCTGCAACTTTGCAGACGGTGTGGATGGCAAGCCGCCACTGTTGACCCACGACGACGTGATCACGCTGTTCCATGAGTTTGGCCATGGACTGCACCACATGCTGACCCAGGTGAACGAACGCGATGTTTCCGGCATCGGCGGCGTGGAATGGGACGCCGTGGAGCTTCCCAGCCAGTTCATGGAAAACTTCTGCTGGGAATGGGATGTGCTCCGGCACATGACCGCCCATGTGGACACCGGCGAGCCGCTCCCACGCACGTTGTTCGACAAGATGATTGCCGCCAAGAACTTCCAGAGCGGCATGCAGACCCTGCGCCAGATCGAGTTTGCGTTGTTCGACATGCTGCTGCACACCGAACACGACCCCGCACAAGACTTCATGCCCTTGTTGACCCAGGTGCGCCAGGAAGTGGCCGTGCTGCAACCGCCTGCGTTCAGCCGCACGGCCCATACCTTCAGCCACATCTTTGCAGGCGGCTACGCGGCCGGGTACTACAGCTACAAGTGGGCCGAGGTGCTCAGCGCCGACGCCTACGCCGCCTTTGAAGAAACCGCAGGCAGCGACGGCTTGCCTAGCACCGAAACCGGGCGACGCTACCGCGAGGCCATCCTGGAAGCGGGCGGCAGCCGCCCCGCCATGGAGTCGTTCAAGGCCTTCCGTGGCCGGGAGCCCAGTCTGGATGCCCTGCTGCGCCACCAGGGCATGGCAGAAGAACTGACGGCCTGAGTGCGGCCCGCAGCCTGACCCATAAGAACCACAGCCCCACCAGAATGAGGAGAACCCGCATGTCCCATCCTACGTTCGCCCCTGCCGCCGCTTCCTTGTTGATGGCCCTGGCCTGTGTGGGTGCGCAGGCCCAAAGCGTCTATCGCATCGTCGGACCCGATGGCAAGGTGACCTTTTCGGACCGACCTCCCGCAGAGACCAGTGCGCAGCCTGCGCGCAGCAGTGCAGCCCCAGCCACTGCCACAGCAAGCCCTGCTGCAGCCAACGGAGCGTTACCTTACGAACTGCGCCAGGTGGCCAACCGGTATCCGGTGACCATCTACACCGGCAGCGACTGCGCGCCCTGCGTGAGCGTGCGCAACCTGCTCACATCGCGCGGCGTGCCCTACACCGAGCGCACAGTGGCCAGCAATGAGGACATCACCGCACTGCAACGCCTGAGCGGTAGCTCCAGCCTGCCCTTTGGCACCATTGGCGGCCAGCAACTGGTGGGGTTTTCAGACGCCGAGTGGATCCAGTACCTCGATGCCGCGGGCTACCCTAAACAATCCCAGTTGCCCAGCAACTACCGCCAACCAGTGCCCACACCACTGGTTGCGGCCAAGCCTGTAGAGGCTGCACCAGCGGCCGAACCCAAAGCGCCGACACGGCCAGTCCCCCCACCACCGGTCAAGGACGGCCCGACGCCGAGCAATCCAGCGGGTATCCGGTTCTGACGCCGATGTGGCTACCGCCACCGGGCGGTTGGTCCATCCACCAAACAAAAGGGGCCTTCATAGGCCCCTTTTTGCATTGGCAGACAATGGAGTGCGAGGTAGGCTTGGCTGGTCTCCCCCCGCCGTCATTCGTCAATAGGTGATCGTCTTCACGCCCTGCGCCGTACCCAGCAGGCACACGGATGCCTTCTGGTGGGCAAACACCCCAACGGTCACCACGCCGGGCCACTGGTTGATCTCAGACTCGAATGCCAGCGGATCGGTGATGGACAGGTCCTTCACGTCCAGAATGTGCTGGCCGTTGTCAGTCACTAGTGGCTGTCCGTCCTTGAGTCGCAGGCTGGCCTGCCCACCCATTGCGGCAAAACGGCGCGCAATGTGATTGGCAGCCATCGGGATCACCTCCACCGGCAGCGGAAACTGGCCCAAGGCCTTGACCAGCTTGGACTCGTCAGCAATACACACAAACCGCTCGGCCAATGCTGCCACGATCTTCTCGCGTGTCAGTGCTGCGCCGCCGCCCTTGACCATGTGGCCCTGGCCGTCGATCTCATCGGCGCCGTCGATGTAGACGGAGAGCGATGACACCTCGTTGGCATCGAACACAGCAATGCCCAGCGCTTTCAGGCGTTCGGTACTAGCCACAGAGCTGGACACAGCGCCCTTGATCTGGTCCTTCGTGCCCGCCAGGGCGTCAATGAACTTGTTGACGGTGGAGCCGGTGCCCACCCCCACAATCTCGCCAGGCACCACATATTGCAGCGCGGCTTGGCCTACCAGGGTCTTGAGTTCGTCTTGGGTCAGGGGAGTGGTGGTCGTCATGGGAGAAAATCGGGGGTAATCCTGAATTATCCCCCCATGTCCTTGATCCCCTACGCCCTCACCCGCCCCTTTCTCTTCGGCATGGATGCCGAGGCAGCCCACGAACTCACCATGGACATGCTGGCGCGCGGGCAGCGCACGCCCCTGCAATGGGCCTGGTGCAACGAGACCGTGAACGACCCCATCACGCTGGCGGGACTGAAGTTTCCCAACCGCGTGGGCATGGCGGCGGGGCTGGACAAAAACGCGCGCTGCATTGATGCACTGGGCGCCATGGGCTTCGGCTTCGTAGAAGTGGGCACGGTCACCCCCAAGGCACAGCCGGGCAACCCCAAGCCCCGCATGTTCCGCCTGCCCGAGGCTCGCGCCCTCATCAACCGCCTGGGCTTCAACAACGAGGGCCTGGATGCGTTCTTGCGCAACGTACAGCAGGCGCAGTTTCGCAAGCAAAACCGCCAGCACCCCATGCTGCTGGGCCTGAACATTGGCAAGAACGCAACCACCCCCATCGAGAACGCCACCAGCGACTACCTGATCTGCCTGGAGGGCGTGTACCCCCATGCCGACTACGTGACGGTCAACATCAGCTCGCCCAACACGCAGAACCTGCGCGCGCTGCAAAGCGATGCCGCCTTGGACGCCCTGCTGGGGGCGATTGCCGAGCGGCGCGAGGCGCTGGCCGCCCAGCACCAACGGCGCGTTCCAGTTTTCGTGAAGATTGCACCTGACCTGGACGAAGCCCAGGTGGCGGTCATCGCTGCGACGCTGCAGCGCCACGGCATGGACGGCGTGATTGCCACCAACACCACCATCAGCCGCACAGCGGTGCAGGGCATGCGCCACGCGGAGGAGACTGGCGGACTGAGCGGTGCTCCCGTGCTGGAGGCCAGCAACCAGGTGATTCGGCAGCTGCGCGCAGCCCTCGGAGCTGGCTACCCCATCATCGGTGTGGGCGGCGTCCTGAGCGCCGACGATGCAGTGAGCAAGATTCGCGCAGGGGCAGACGTGGTGCAGATCTACACCGGTCTGATCTACGAAGGCCCGGCGCTGGTCGTGAAGGCCGCCAAGGCCATCAAGGCCCTGCGCTGAACCCTCGGGCCACGCCCGTCTAACCGCGCAGCCCCATAAAAAACGGAGCCTTTGGCAACAGGGCTCCGTTTCGTTTGGACCATGGGTTCAGCAGCGGGACACAGCCCTCTGTCACCCCGGCTGCGGTCAGCGTCGCAAGCGCATCAGCATCGGCAACACAATGCCCGCCCACCGGATCAACCTGCGCGGGCCAGCCACCAAGCCGATACCAGCCATGGCCGCCACCGCCAGCGGATGCTCGCGCGCAAACCCGGCAGCACGCAACGCCAACGATGCATCTGCGCCGCCCGCGGCTCCTCCGGCCTGCTCCGCCAGCGCACGGGCCTGAGCCCGGGCTACGCGGCGGGCACGCAGCCGCTCGCGCTGCAGCTCGATACGGTCGAGCACACGCTGTTGCTGCGGCGTAGGTACGAGCCTTGCCGTGGGCGCAGTCTGCGGTGTAGTGGTTGAGTGGGGTGTACTCACAAGCGCTCCTTGATGTCACGCCAGTCCTGCGCCAGCTCACGCCGCGTCAGGGCAAATCCACTGCCCGCGCGTTGCGCCACGGACACCAAGGACACCGTGGCAGCGGCCCAGCCCACAGCCCACACGGCAGCGACCAGCCATGCCACCAGTGTGCGCTGCGGTGAATCCCAAAAATGCACCAGCACCGCCAGCGACACCATGATCAGGGCCACCACCGTGAGCCCAACGACCAGAATGGTCAGCACCAGCAGTTGCTGCAGCCGCTGCTTGAGGTCCACCCACTCCAGACGGGCCAGATCCATCCGGTCTTCGGCGGCGATTGCGCCCTCGATCAGGTTGGCACGCCAGCGGGCGGCCAACCCTTCCAGCCCCAGCAGCGAGAGCCAATTCATGTCTTGTTGCCTCTGTGGCGTGCCGTCATGAAGCTGCAGCGGCGATCAACGGCGCGCAAGCAGGAAACCGACCAGTGCACCCACGGCCAGTGCGGCACCGGCCACACGCCACGGCTCGTCATGGGCGTAGCGGTCGGCTGCCAGGGCAGCTTCCTTGGCTTGGCGGGCGGCGTCTTGGGCAGCGCGCACAGCGGATTCGCGCACGTTGTGCATGCCATCGTCCAGGCGCTGGCGCAGCAGCTTGATTTCAGGCACTGCATCCAGATCCTTGTTGGCCAACAGCCCCCGCAGATCGGAAACCAGCTTTTCCAGTTCGCCCTGGGTGGTCGTGGTGTCAGAAGCAGTCATACAAGCCTTTCTGTGTAGTGCAAAAAATGATGGGAAACCCGTACGCGAACGTTGGGGCTGAAGTTCATCTTAGCCATCCGCGCAGAAACCCCTCGTAGGACGGGGACGCAAGAGGTTACTGATTGCAAACGGCTTGCCGTAGATCAAACCAGCGCAGCCACATGCTCCGCAATGGCCAGGGCACTTGTCAAGCCGGGAGACTCGATGCCAAACAGGTTGACCAGTCCCGCCACCCCGTGGACCGAGGAGCCCTGAATGACAAAGTCGGCGGCAGGTGTATCAGGCCCGTGAATCTTGGGGCGAATCCCTGCATAGCCGGGTGCCAGCGCACCGTCCTGCAAGGCCGGCCAGTATTTGCGCACCTCGGCATAGAAGGCGTCGCCTCGCGCGGGGTCCACCAGCAGATCGTCGGGCGAGTCCACCCATTGCACGTCTGGGCCAAACTTGGCTTGGCCGCCCAGGTCGAGCGTGAGGTGCACCCCCAGCCCAGCAGCCTCGGGTACCGGGTAAATCAGGCGGCTGAAAGGCGCCTTGCCCGTCAACGTGAAATAGTTGCCCTTGGCGTAGTAGGCGGTGGGCACATGCTGCGGGGCCAGCCCGGCGAATCGCGCAGCCAGCGCGGGGGCATGCAGCCCTGCGGCGTTGACCACGGTGCGCGCACGGATGCGGGTGCCATCCATCGCTTCTAAATCAATAGCACTAGAGCCAATAGATGCTAGCGCTAGCGGCGAATTCGGTGCCACAAGGCCGCCTGCATGCTCCAGATCGCCTTGTAGTGCCAGCATGAGCGCATGGCTATCGACGATGCCGGTGCTGGGCGAGTGCAAGGCCCCCACGCAGGCCAGCGCGGGCTCCAGCGCCAGGGCTTCTTCCCGGCTCAGGCGCTGCAGGTCCAGCACCCCGTTGGCGCGGGCCCGCGCCTGGATACCTTCCAGGCTGTCCAGCTGGGCGGCAGAGGTAGCCACCAGCAGCTTGCCGCAACGGCGGTGGGGCACACCGCGCTCTGCGCAGTAGGCATAGAGCAGCTCCTTGCCACGCACACACAGGCGGGCCTTGAGCGACCCTGCGGGGTAGTACAGCCCCGCATGTATCACCTCGCTGTTGCGCGAACTGGTGCCAGTGCCAATAGCGTCCGCCGCCTCCAGCACCATGACCTCTCGCCCCTGCAGCGCCAGCGCTCGGGCCACCGCCAGGCCCACGACGCCCGCGCCCACCACAACACAATCCACCGTATCGATCATCTGTGCGTCTCCGTGCATCACC
The DNA here is from genome assembly GCF_028680575.1 of Acidovorax benzenivorans. Classification (GTDB taxonomy): domain Bacteria; phylum Pseudomonadota; class Gammaproteobacteria; order Burkholderiales; family Burkholderiaceae_C; genus Acidovorax; species Acidovorax benzenivorans. Next base: position 27,917 of record NZ_JAPCKI010000004.1, read on the forward strand.
GCCTGTACAGCTGCGTCAAACCTGCTCAAAACCATCGAGGACATTGACGGCATTGGTACCCAGTTCGGCAGCCGCATAACCACCTTCCAGCACGAACACCGTGGGCAAACTTAGCCGTGCCAGTCGTTCGCCCAGGCGGGTGAAATCTGACGAGGCCAGTGCAAACCGCGAGATGGGATCGCCCTCAAAGGCATCAAGCCCCAGCGATATCACCAGCCCGTCGGCGCGGTACTCCGCCGTGCGCAGGCAGGCTTGCTCCAGCGCATCGAACCAGGTCGCAGCACTGGTGCCTGCGGGCAAAGGCAGGTTCAGGTTGAAACCTGCACCTGCCCCCTGCCCTGTCTCGTCGGCGTGGCCCAGGTAGAACGGGTACTCCGTGCGCGGATCACCGTGCATGCTGATGAACAGCACATCGCTGCGGTCGTAAAAGATGCTCTGCGTGCCGTTGCCATGGTGGTAGTCCACGTCAAGCACCGCCACGCGCTGGGCGCCCTGGTTGCGCAAGGTCTGCGCAGCTACAGAGGCGTTGTTCAAGAAGCAATAGCCCCCCATGAAGTCCGGGCCCGCATGGTGCCCTGGCGGTCGCGTGCAGCAAAACGCGGCACGCGTCCCCAGAGCAACGCGTGCTGCCGCGCTGGCAGCCGCATCGGCCCCGGCTTTGGCTGCGGCCCAGGTTCCTGCGGCCATGGGTGTACCGTTGTCCATCGAGTACAAGCCCAGCCGCGCGACGAAGTTGTCGGGCTCTACGTCGCTGCGCAGCGTACGCACCGGCCACACGGACGGAAAGGGCTGCACTGACGCATTCGCTGGGTCCAGCGCCAGCCATCGTTGCCAGGCGGTCTGCAAAAAGGCCAGATAGCGCTGCGCATGCACCTGCGCCAGCACAGCACTGCTGTCCACATCGGGCGCCACCATGGCGTGGCCGCGTGTGCGCAGAGCGCCTTCCACGTAGTCCACGCGTTCGGGCTTTTCAAAACAGGGCACGCGTTCGCCCCGGAAAAATTCGTGGACAGGTGCATGCCCCTGATGCAAGGGATTGTGGAAGGTGATCATGGATGCTGCGTTGCAGGTACGGCCGACAAATGTAGCGCGCCAACCCGCGTTGTACGCTGCTACAACGGATGTGGGCAGCACTTTTGCGGCTTGTGGGCAGCCGGACAAGCCAAGAAAAAACCCCTGCAGGTCAGGAACCTGCAGGGGTTTTCAAATTGGTGGGTGATACATGGATCGAACATGTGACCCCTGCCGTGTGAAGGCAGTGCTCTACCGCTGAGCTAATCACCCGTCGCAAGCACCTTGGAGAAAGATACCACTGCGAAAAGTCTGGCAGCAACATGGTGGGTGATACATGGATCGAACATGTGACCCCTGCCGTGTGAAGGCAGTGCTCTACCGCTGAGCTAATCACCCTTGTCGCTGCGACAGCCTTCTATTATGGCACAGCTTTTTAGGCCGATTGGAGAGTTCGCCAAATTGTTTTGCCACCGCTGGCCTTGTCGATCTGCGTGAGCACCTCGGCATGAGCCGCCTGCTCCTGCTCGCTCGCCCGCAGCACCGGCAGCGCAAGGCCGCGCAAATCGATGGCTGCCACCTTCACGCCGTCAGCGCTGTCATGGCCATCGTCGGTGATCAGCAGGGCATCCTGCCCGCGTGTGAGATTGATGTAGACGTCGGCCAGCAGCTCGGCGTCGAGCAAGGCGCCGTGCAGCGTACGGCCCGAGTTGTCCACGCCCAGGCGGTCGCACAAGGCGTCCAGCGAGTTGCGCTTGCCCGGGTACATCTCCTTGGCCATGGCCAGCGTGTCGGTCACGCTTTGCACATAGGTGCCAAACGCCGGGCGCCCCACCAGCTCCAGTTCCTTGTTGAGGAAGCCTACGTCGAACGCTGCGTTGTGGATGATGATCTCGGCGCCCTGCAGGTACTGCAGGATGTCGTCCACCACGTCGGCAAATTTGGGCTTGTCCTTCAGGAACTCGTTGCTGATGCCGTGCACCTTCAGCGCGTCTTCATGGCTGTCACGGCCAGGGTTGAAGTACAGGTGCAGGTTGTTGCCGGTCAGCTTGCGGTTGAGCAGCTCCACACAACCCAGTTCAATGATGCGGTCACCACCTTCGGCCGAAAGGCCGGTGGTCTCAGTGTCCAGAACAATTTGCCGGGACATCAGTGGTTTTCCTTGGCGTGATTGATCGTGTACTTCGGAATTTCAACGATCAGATCGGTCTGCGCCAGGATGGCCTGGCACGACAAGCGCGACTGCGGCTCCAGACCCCAGGCGCGGTCCAGCAGGTCCTCTTCCTCTTCTTCTGCCGCATTCAGCGAATTCAGCCCCTGGCGCACGATGACGTGGCAGGTGGTGCAGGCACAGCTCATGTCGCAGGCATGCTCAATGTTGATGTGGTTGTCCAGCAGGGCTTCGCAGATCGAGGTGCCTGCGGGCGCCGTAATCTCAGTGCCTGCGGGGCAGTATTCGGGATGGGGAAGGATCTTGATGACGGGCATGGGGTAGTTTTCTTCTTGTTCAGAGGGATGCGCTGGCTCGTATCACAGGCTCGCGACGTTCTTGCCGGCCAGGGCCTGCTGGATACCGCGGTTCATGCGCTGGGCTGCAAACGCCTCGGTGCCCTTGGCCAGTGCTTCGGTGGCTGCTTCGATAGCGGCGGCATCGTCGGCATCGCGTTGGTGGCGCAAGGCCACCATCAGGGCGTCGATGGCAGCGCGCTCCTTGGGGCTGAGCACGTCACCATCTGCATCCAGCGCGCTCTGAGTGGCGATCAGCATGCGGTCGGCGTCCACGCGGGCCTCGACCACGGCGCGGGCTTTCATGTCCTGCGCGGCCGTGGCAAAGCCATCCTGCAGCATGCGCGCGATCTGATCGTCCGTGAGGCCATACGATGGCTTCACATCAATGCGCGCCTCCACCCCGCTGCCCTGCTCTTTCGCAGCCACGCTCAACAGGCCATCGGCATCGACGGTAAAGGTCACGCGGATGCGCGCGGCGCCCGCAGCCATGGGGGGAATACCGCGCAACTCAAAACGAGCCAGGCTGCGGCAATCCTGCACCAGGTCGCGCTCGCCCTGCACCACATGGATTGCCAGCGCTGTCTGCCCGTCCTTGTAGGTCGTGAAGTCCTGCGCCTTGGCGGTGGGAATGGTCTCGTTGCGCGCAACAATGCGCTCCACCAGTCCGCCCATGGTTTCGATACCCAGGGACAGCGGAATTACGTCCAGCAGCAGCAGGTCGCCCGCTGTGTTGTTGCCGGCCAGCTGGTTCGCCTGGATGGCAGCACCCAGCGCCACCACTTCGTCCGGGTTGAGGTTGGTCAGCGGCGCCTTGCCAAAAAACTCCGCCACAGCACGTTGCACCTGGGGCATGCGCGTGGAGCCACCCACCATGACCACGCCCTGCACTTCGTCGCGGGCCAGATGCGCATCGCGAAGGGCACGGCGCACAGCCGCCATGGAGCGGGCGGTCAAATCGGCCGTCACCGAGTCAAAGTCCGACCTTTTGACGTCAAATTGCACAGAAGCGCTAGATAGTTCTGCCTTGAATGCTACCAAATCAGTAGCAGTCAAAGCCTCTTTGCAGGCGCGCGCCGCCATGCGTACGGCCGACTTGTCGGCAGGCGTGACCGCCTGTTGCCCCAGTTGCTGCAGCACCCAGTCCGCCAGCACGGCGTCGTAGTCGTCGCCCCCGAGGGCGGAGTCGCCACCCGTGGCGATCACCTCGAACACACCCTGCGTCAGGCGCAGGATGGAGATGTCAAACGTGCCCCCCCCCAGGTCGTACACGGCGTAGACGCCCTCGCTGGCGTTGTCCAGGCCATAGGCAATCGCTGCCGCCGTGGGCTCGTTGATCAGGCGCAGCAGGTTGATGCCGGCGAGCTTGGCCGCATCCTTGGTGGCCTGGCGCTGGGCGTCGTCGAAGTACGCGGGCACGGTGATGACCGCGCCGTAGAGATCGTCATTGAAGGTGTCTTCGGCCCGGTAGCGCAACGTGGCCAGAATCTCGGCACTGATCTCGACGGGCGATTTGTTGCCATCCACCGTGGCCAGACTGACCATTCCCCCCTCGGTCCCGTCAGCAGGTACCACAAAGTCATAGGGCAGCTTGCCTGCTTCCGCCACATCTTTGAGGCCACGCCCCATGAAGCGTTTGGCCGAGGCGATGGTGTTGCGTGCATCCTGGGCTTGCGCCGCCACGGCGTCATACCCGATCTGGCGACCACCGTTGGCCAAGTAGCGCACCACCGAGGGCAGCAGCACCCTGCCCTGTGCATCGGGCAGGCATTCGGACACACCGTTACGCACAGCGGCAACCAAAGAATGAGTGGTGCCCAGGTCAATGCCTACCGCGATGCGCCGCTGGTGCGGGTCGGGGGACTGGCCGGGTTCGGAGATCTGCAAAAGCGCCATGAAATTTCGGGTCTCAACGTGGTGGGGCAAAGCCATCTCACCTCAGCAGGCGATAGGGCCCCAAGGGGAAAGCAAAACCGCTCTATTGTCCCAGTTGCTCTCGGCGACGTTCTATGTCGTCCGCAAATCGCGCAATGAACATGAGGGCTCTGACCTGGCGGGCCGCCCCCGCATAGTCCTGTTGCTGGTCGATGAGCTGCTCGCACTGCGCCAGTGCGGCACGGCGCGCTTGCCCGACCTCATCATCCAGTGCGTCCAGCTCGCTGTCTGCGCGGGCATCTTCCAGCGCCTCGCGCCACTCCATCTGCTGCATCAGAAAGGCAGCGGGCATGGCGGTGTTGTCTTCGGCACGGATGGGCGCTCCGTGCAGTTCGCACAGATAGGCCGCCCGGCGCATCGGGTCCTTCAGGCGTTGGTAAGCCTCGTTGATGCGCACGGACCATTGCATGGCCACGCGCTGCGCCGCAGCGCCTTGCGCCGCAAACTTGTCGGGGTGGGCTTCGCGCTGCAGTTCCTTCCAGCGCGCGTCGATGGCGCTGCGCTCCTGCGCAAAGCGGCGAGCCAAGCCAAACAGTTCAAAGTCGTCAGATTGCAGGTTCATGCGCGAAGGGACGAGGGGAAAGTCCAAGAAAAAACCGCCAGCACAGAGCGCGTTGGCGGTTTGGCGTTACATAGGCTGAAGACGCTCAGACGCGGAAGCTCTCCCCACAACCGCAGCGGTCACGCTCGTTGGGGTTGTTGAACTTGAAGCCTTCGTTCAGCCCCTCGCGCACAAAGTCCAGCTCCGTACCGTCGATGTAGGCCAGGCTCTTGGGGTCGATCAGCACCTTGACACCGTGGTTTTCAAACACGATGTCCTCGGGCTCACTCGCATCCACGTACTCCAGCTTGTAGGCAAGCCCCGAGCAGCCGGTCGTCTTGACCCCCAGACGCACGCCCAGCCCCTTGCCACGGCGGGCAAGGTAACGGTTGACGTGACGAGCTGCAGCTTCTGTCAGCGTAATGGCCATGTCTCTCGATCTATCTGTCAAACAATCAGGCGGCAGTGGCCGTGGTGGCGTGCTTGGTCTTGTAGTCCAGCACAGCTGCCTTGATGGCATCTTCCGCCAGGATGGAGCAGTGGATCTTGACGGGCGGCAAGGCCAGCTCTTCGGCGATCTCGCTGTTCTTGAGCGCTGCGGCTTCGTCCAGCGTCTTGCCCTTGACCCACTCGGTCACCAGCGACGAGGAGGCAATCGCCGAGCCACAGCCGTAGGTCTTGAAGCGTGCGTCTTCGATCACACCGGTCTCGGGGTTCACCTTGATCTGCAGCTTCATCACGTCGCCGCAAGCAGGTGCGCCCACCATGCCGGTGCCCACCGAATCGTCACCCTTGTCGAACGAACCCACGTTGCGGGGGTTTTCGTAATGGTCAACCACTTTGTCTGAATAAGCCATGATGTGTACCTCTTCAATACGTCCAGAATCTTTGCGGAATCAGTGCGCAGCCCACTGAATGGTGCTGATGTCGATGCCGTCTTTGTACATTTCCCACAGCGGGCTCAGCTCACGCAGGCGGGCCACGTTCTCACGGATGGTGGAGATGGCGTAATCGATCTCTTCTTCGGTCGTAAAACGGCCGATGGTCATGCGCAGGCTGCTGTGCGCCAGCTCGTCGCTGCGGCCCAGGGCGCGCAGCACATAGCTGGGCTCCAGGCTGGCCGAGGTGCAGGCCGAGCCCGACGACACCGCCAGGCCCTTGATGCCCATGATGAGCGATTCGCCTTCAACGAAGTTGAAGCTCATGTTCAGGTTCTGCGGCACACGGCGCTCCAGGCTGCCGTTGATGTAGACCTGTTCGATGTCCTTGAGGCCGTCCAGCAGGCGCTGCTGCAAGGCACGGGCCTTGGCATTGCCTTCGGCCATTTCTTCCTTGGCAATGCGGAAGGCTTCGCCCATGCCCACGATCTGGTGCGTGGGCAAGGTGCCCGAACGCATGCCGCGCTCATGACCGCCGCCATGCATCTGGGCTTCGAGGCGCACGCGGGGCTTGCGGCGCACGTACAGCGCGCCGATGCCCTTGGGGCCGTAGGTCTTGTGGGCGGTCATGCTCATCAGGTCGATGGGCAACACGTTCATGCCGATCTCGACACGGCCCGTCGCCTGGGCTGCGTCCACATGCAGCAGGATGCCCTTTTCGCGGCACAACGCGCCGATGGCAGGGATGTCCTGGATCACGCCGATTTCGTTGTTCACGAACAGGATGCTGATCAGCACGGTGTCGGGACGAATGGCAGCCTTCAGGGCATCCATGTTGACCAAGCCGTCTTCCTGCACGTCCAAATAGGTGGCTTCAAAGCCCTGGCGCTCCAGCTCGCGCATGGTGTCGAGCACGGCCTTGTGTTCGGTCTTGAGCGTGATGAGATGCTTGCCCTTGCCCTTGTAGAACTGCGCGGCGCCCTTCAAGGCCAGGTTGATGGACTCGGTGGCACCACTGGTCCAGACGATTTCACGGGGGTCGGCACCAATCAGGTCTGCCACCTGCACGCGCGCTTTTTCCACGGCCTCTTCGGCCTCCCAGCCCCAGGCGTGGCTGCGCGACGCCGGGTTGCCGAAGTGCTCACGCAACCAGGGGATCATGGCATCCACCACGCGGGGGTCTACCGGGGTCGTGGCGCCATAGTCGAGATAGATGGGAAAGTGCGGGGTCATGTCCATGGCTGGCTCAGTAAAGGGTTCTGGCTGGCAAACAGAGAAGCAGAACAAACAAGAAAACGATTACAACGCGGTCAGGGCGGCGCTGACCCCAGGGTCAGCACGGCGCACCCAGCATCAGGATTTGGCGAAGACGTTGCCCAGCGCAAACACCGAATTCGGTGCATTGACGCGAATGGGCTTGACCACCGGGGTCGTCGAGATGGCGCGGCGCACAACCGGCTTGTCTTCGATCTGCACGCCCTTGGCGAGCTGCTCGTCCACCAGCTTTTGCAAGGTGACCGAATCCAGAAACTCGACCATGCGCTGATTGAGCGAGGCCCACAGTTCATGCGTCATGCAACGACCCGCTTCGCCCAGGCAGTTTTCCTTGCCACCACATTGGGTGGCGTCGATGGGCTCGTCTACCGACACAATGATGTCGGCCACCGTGATATCGCCTGCCTTGCGGGCCAACGTATAGCCGCCGCCGGGGCCACGGGTGGATTCCACCAGCTCATGGCGGCGCAGCTTGCCAAAGAGTTGCTCCAGGTACGACAGCGAAATCTGTTGGCGCTGGCTGATGGCAGCCAGCGTGACGGGGCCGTTGTTCTGGCGCAGGGCCAGGTCAATCATGGCGGTGACCGCAAAACGGCCTTTGGTTGTGAGACGCATCGCAAGCTCCTTGTGCTAAGGCTTGTTCGTTGAAGAAACCGCCAGCGCTGACTGTTTGCCAGCGAGGCACCGTCTCCGCCCCTTACTCCGCATCGTTGATTGCTGCGGAGCCCTTCATCGTTGGGCTGTTTTGTTGAGTATTTTGTGTGAGTATAACACAAATCCCTATCGAATCTGTCGGGTTAAAAAACCAGCTAGTTTTTAATCGACCAGATCGTTTTATTCGATTGTTTTTCGCCCCTTACAAGGCCACAGAATCGCTGCCGTGCGCACCAAAGGCTTGGTCCTTGAGCCGCGTGAGCTGGTCGCGCACCCGGGCTGCCTGCTCGAACTCCAGGTTGCGCGCATGTTCCAGCATGAGCTTTTCCAGCCGCTTGATCTCGCGGGCCACGTCTTTCTCAGACATGTCCTCCACCTGCGCGCGCTGCAGGGCCTCCTGCTCCAAACGCTCGGCATCTTTGCCCGCTTTTTCGCTGTACACGCCGTCAATCAGGTCTCTTACCCGCTTGACAATACTGCGCGGCGTGATTCCGTGGGCCTCGTTGTGTGCGATCTGCTTGATGCGCCGACGTTCCGTCTCACCCATGGCTTTTTTCATGGAGTCGGTGATGCGGTCGGCGTACAGGATGGCGTGGCCGTTCAGGTTGCGCGCTGCACGGCCGATGGTCTGGATCAGGCTGCGCTCAGCTCGCAAGAAGCCTTCCTTGTCCGCGTCGAGAATGGCCACCAGCGACACCTCGGGGATATCGAGCCCCTCACGCAGCAGGTTGATGCCCACCAACACGTCAAACGCCCCCAGACGCAGGTCGCGAATGATCTCCACCCGCTCCACAGTGTCCACATCGCTGTGCAGGTAGCGCACCTTCACGCCGTTGTCGGTGAGGTAGTCGGTCAACTGCTCCGCCATGCGCTTGGTCAGCGTCGTAATGAGTACACGTTCATGCTTTTCAACACGAATGCGTATTTCTTGCAGCACATCATCCACCTGATGGGTGGCAGGACGGACCTCCACCACCGGGTCCACCAGCCCCGTGGGGCGCACCACCTGATCCACCACCTGCCCTGAATGGGTCTTTTCGTAGTCGGCGGGCGTGGCCGATACAAAGATCACCTGGCGCATGCGCTGTTCGAACTCCTCAAACTTGAGGGGCCGGTTGTCCAGCGCCGACGGCAAGCGAAAGCCGTATTCGACCAGCGTGGTCTTGCGCGAGCGGTCGCCGCTGTACATGGCGTTGAGCTGGCCAATCATCTGGTGGCTTTCGTCCAGGAACATGATGGCGTTCTTGGGCATGTAGTCGGTCAGCGTGCTCGGCGGGTCGCCCGGCGCAGCGCCCGACAGGTGACGCGTGTAGTTCTCGATGCCCTTGCAGTGCCCGACTTCGCTGAGCATCTCCAGATCAAACCGCGTGCGCTGCTCCAGCCGCTGCGCCTCCACCAGCTTGCCGTCAGCCACGAGCTGCTTGAGACGGTCTGCCAGCTCCAGCTTGATGGTCTCGACCGCCGCCAGCACCTTGTCGCGCGGCGTCACGTAGTGGCTGCTGGGGTACACGGTAAAACGCGGGATCTTCTGCTTGACGCGGCCCGTGAGCGGGTCGAACAGCTGCAGGCTCTCGATCTCGTCGTCAAACAGCTCGATGCGGATGGCCAGCTCGGAATGTTCGGCCGGGAACACGTCAATGGTGTCGCCCCGTACACGGAATTTGCCGCGCGAGAAATCCGCCTCGTTGCGCTGGTACTGCATGCGGATCAGCTGGGCAATCACATCGCGCTGGCCCAATTTGTCGCCGGTGCGCAGCGTCATCACCATGCGGTGGTAACTCTCGGGCTCGCCAATGCCGTAGATGGCCGACACGGTGGCCACGATGACCACGTCCGTGCGCTCCATCAGGCTCTTGGTGCAACTGAGCCGCATCTGCTCGATGTGCTCGTTGATCGCAGAGTCCTTCTCGATGAACAGATCACGCTGCGGCACGTACGCCTCGGGCTGGTAGTAGTCGTAGTAGCTCACGAAATACTCCACGGCGTTCTTGGGGAAGAACTCGCGGAACTCGCTGTACAGCTGCGCGGCCAGCGTCTTGTTGGGCGCAAACACGATCGCCGGGCGACCCATGCGGGCGATGACATTGGCCATGGTGAACGTCTTGCCCGAGCCCGTCACTCCCAGCAGCGTCTGGAAGGTCTCCCCGTCATTCAGCCCTTCCACCAGTTTATTGATGGCCTCGGGCTGGTCGCCTGCCGGTGGATACGGCTGGAACAGTTCGAAAGGAGAGTTAGGGAAATGGACGAACTCGCCGTCTTGCTTTTCCGTTATGACTTCTGTGAGATCCGGCATAGGTGCGGTCAACGATTGGTAGAGGCAGGCCGTTAAAATCGGCCGAACCCGGCACAGTACACCACGCCCGGATTCTTCGCTACTGACAACCTTTCAAGGATTTTCATGTCTCTGTTCACCGCCGTCGAAATGGCCCCCCGCGACCCCATCCTGGGCCTCAACGAGCAATTCAACGCCGACACCAACCCCAACAAGGTCAACCTGGGCGTCGGCGTTTATTTCGACGACAACGGCAAGCTGCCCCTGCTGCAATGTGTGCAGGCCGCAGAAAAGACCATGATGTCCACCCCCACGGCCCGTGGCTACCTGCCCATCGATGGCATCGTCGCGTACGACAACGCCGTGAAGGCCCTGGTGTTCGGCGCGGACAGCGAACCCGTCACCTCTGGCCGCGTGGCTACCGTGCAAGCGGTGGGTGGCACGGGCGGCCTGAAGATCGGGGCCGACTTCCTCAAGAAACTCAGCCCTAATGCAAAGGTGCTGATCTCCGACCCCAGCTGGGAAAACCACCGCGCGCTGTTCACCAACGCCGGCTTTGAAGTCGACACCTACGCCTACTACGACGCTGAAAAGCGCGGCGTGAACTTCGAAGGCTTCCTGGCCAGCCTGAACGCCGCAGCCCCCGGCACCATCGTTGTGCTGCACGCCTGCTGCCACAACCCCACCGGCTACGACATCACGCCCGCCCAGTGGGACCAGGTCATCGCTGCCGTCAAGGCCAAGGGCCTGACGCCTTTCCTGGACATGGCCTACCAGGGCTTCGGCCACGGCATCGCCGAAGACGGCGCCGTGATCGGCAAGTTTGTGGCTGCCGGTCTGAACTTCTTTGTCTCCACGTCCTTCAGCAAGAGCTTCAGCCTGTACGGCGAACGCGTGGGCGGCCTGTCAGTGCTGTGCGCCGACAAGGAAGAAGCCGGCCGCGTGCTGAGCCAGCTCAAGATCGTGATCCGCACCAACTACTCCAACCCACCCATCCACGGTGGCGCGGTGGTGGCTGCAGTGCTGAACAACCCCGAGTTGCGCGCGATGTGGGAAAAGGAACTGGCCGAAATGCGCGTGCGCATCAAGGCCATGCGCCAGAAGCTGGTCGATGGCCTCAAGGCCGCCGGTGTGAAGCAGGACATGAGCTTCATCACCACCCAGATCGGCATGTTCAGCTACTCGGGCCTGACCAAGGACCAGATGGTGCGCCTGCGCAATGAGTTCGGCGTGTACGGCACCGACACCGGCCGCATGTGCGTCGCAGCGCTCAACAGCAAAAACATCGACTACGTCTGCCAATCTATCGCCAAGGTAGTCTGAGTTGGACACTAAAGCGGCGCTCGCGCGCCGCTTTGTGAGCGAAGCGCTCCAGAACCCGCACAACGCGGCCCTTCTGGAGCGTTTGCCGTTTCTGGGACTGCCCGATGCCTGGCTGGTGGCGGGTTGCCTGTTTCAGACGGTGTGGAATCTGCATTCCGGCCTGGCGCCCACTGCAAATATCAAGGACTACGACCTGTTCTATTTCGATGCGTCGGACTTGTCCGAGGCCGCTGAACAGGCCGCGCAGGCCCGCGCTACCTCCCTCTTCGCCGACCTGCCCATCACCGTAGAAGCCAAGAACCAGGCCCGGGTGCACCTCTGGTACGAGCGCTGGTTTGGTTACCCCTATGCGCCGCTGCAATCGGCGCGCAACGGGATCGAGCGTTTTCTGGTGCCCTGCACCTGCGTGGGCTTGCAACCTGCTGCCGCCGTCAGCGGTAAGGAGCCCACGCTGTACGCGCCCTATGGGCTGGAAGAGCTGTACGCAGGGCAGCTCAAACCCAACCCGGCCTGCCCGCACCTGCCACTTTTTGAGGCCAAGGCACAAAGCTACCGCGAGCGTTGGCCGTGGCTGACGATCCAGGCGGGTGACATGGTTGCCTGATCGGTCAAGCAGCCATTTTTTGGCCTTTTTGGTTTCCAGCGCTTGATGAATAAGCGCCACCAGCTATCAAAACAGAAGCAGTTTGCACAACCCAGCGCCCCCCCATCACCCCCACAGCACCGACCGCATTGAGATCGACGCCGACTGGTAGCCCGTGTTGAAGAAACGCGGCATCTCACTGGGCAACACGGCCCCCGCCGCATACAGCAGCGGCAGATAGTGCTCATGCGTGGGGTGCGCCTGCTGGGCCACGGCGCCCAGTTTCTGGAAGTCCTGCAGGGCGCCCAGCTGGCCCTTTTTGATCTGCTCCTGCACCACGGTGTCGAACTCGGTGGCCCAGTCATACGCTTCGTTGGCGGCCGAGCCACGGCGGGATGCGCGCAGGTTGTGCACGATGTTGCCGCTGCCCACGATCAGCACGCCCCGCTCGCGCAGGCCCTTGAGCTGCTGGCCCAGCGCATAGTGCTCGGCCGGTGCGCGGCTGTAGTCCATGCTGAGCTGCATCACCGGGATGCGCGCCTGCGGGAACATGGGTTTGAGCACCGACCAGGTGCCATGGTCCAGCCCCCACTCGCCCTCGTCCACGCCCAGTGCGGCGCCCGTGGCGGGGGATTTCAGCTCCTTGGCCAGGCTGCGTGCCACCGCCGGTGCGCCCGGCACCGGGTACTGCTGATCAAACAGCGCCTGCGGAAAACCGCCAAAGTCGTGGATGGTCTTGGGATTGGCCATGCCGGTCAGCTGCCAGCCCCCGCGCGTGAGCCAATGGGCCGACACACACAGGATGAGCTGCGGCTGCACGGCGCGCGCCGTCAACTCGGCCCCCACGGCCTGCCAGCTGCGGCGCCAGGCGTTGTCCTCGATGGCGTTCATGGGGCTGCCGTGGCCCACAAACAGCACCGGCATGCGGGGTGAGGGCTTGAGCGCCTGCAACGCAGAGGCCGTGGCGGCGCTGCTCAGGGACGTGGTCATGAAAGCTCCCGGAAAGGCGGCCAGGCCCGTGAGGGCGGCCAAAGAGGTTCTGCGTTGCATGGGTCAGAGAGCGTAACAAATTATGTATAACGCAGGGAGTGAGCCCGCGCACGCCCCTGAAGTTCCGGCGCCGCGCCTTCCTTTCAAAACCACAACGCCGAGACAAGCCCCCACCCATGACAAACGCCCTGCCCCAGCCCCTGCGCAATGTCCGCGTCCTCAGCCTCGCGCTCAACCTGCCCGGCCCCGCCGCCCTGATGCGCTGCGCGCGCATGGGCGCCGACTGCACCAAACTCGAACCGCCGCCACCGGCCGGGTACCCCAGCGCAGACCCCATGGGCATCTACAGCCCGGCGGCCTATGCCACGCTTCACAGCGGCGTGCGCGTGGTGCATGCGCACCTCAAGACCGCCGAAGGCCAGGCCACGCTGCACGCAGAACTGGCCCGCACGGATGTGCTGATCACCTCGTTCCGCCCCTCGGCCCTGGCCAAGCTGGGCCTGGGCTGGGAGGCGCTGCAGTCCAAATACCCGCGCTTGTCGCTGGTGCGCATCGTGGGTGCGGCGGCCGAGCGGGCCGAGGAGCCCGGCCACGACCTCACCTACCTGGCCGACGCCGGGCTGGTCACCGGCACCGAGATGCCCCCCACGCTGTACGCCGACATGGGCGGCGCGCTGATGGCCAGCGAGGCCGTGCTGCAAGCCCTGCTGGAGCGCGCCCACACTGGCAGCGGCGTGTGCATTGAAGTGGCACTGGCTGACGCCGCCGCCTGGCTGGCCCAGCCGCGCGACTGGGGCCTGACCACGCCCGAGGGCGACGTGGGTGGCAACCACGCGGGCTACCGCATCTACCCCTGCGCCGATGGCCGCGTGGCCCTGGCCGCGCTGGAACCCCACTTTGCCGCCAGCCTGTGCGCCGCCGCAGGCCTGTCCGCCACGGGCGACCCGCAAGTGCTGCGCGCCCCCGCCACCCACACGGCTGTGGCGACGTTCCTGCGCACGCAGACACGCGCACAGCTGGATGCGCTGGCGGTGGGCCAGGACATTCCCTTGCACACCCTGGCCTGAGAACCCCTTTCGCCGATGCAGAAACAGGGAACCGTCATCCGCTGGGACGCCACCCGCGCCTTCGGCTTCATCCGCAGCCCGGACACCTCGGCCGATGTATTCTTTCACGTGCGGGACTACCGTGGCAGCGCTGCGCCCCGCGAAGGGCTGGCCGTGGTGTACGAAGAAATCCACGGGGGGGGCAAAGGGCCTCGGGCCATGGCGGTGCAGCCCATGGCCCAGCAAGGGCACGCCCCCCAGCCCCGCCCATCGGCCAAATCACCCCCACAGCGGGCTCGACACGAACCGGCGCAGCGGGTTACCAAGCCGCAAACCCAACGCCGTCGGCGTCCCGCAGCTAACAGCGGCCCGCCTACCCATGCGGGCCCGGCGCTGGTGCTGATGCTGGGCTGGCTGGCGCTGCTGGCGTGGGGCCTCTGGGCGGGCAGGCTCCCGTGGTGGGTGATGAGTGCGGCTGTGGCCATCAATCTCCTCACCTTTCTGGTCTACGCCATCGACAAAAGCGCCGCGCAAAACGGCCAGTGGCGCACCAAGGAAAGCCACCTGCACCTGCTGAGCTTGGCAGGCGGCTGGCCGGGCGCGTGGTTTGCCCAGCAATGGCTGCGGCACAAATCCCGCAAGCTGGAGTTTCGCGCGGTGTACTGGACCACCGTGGTGCTGCACTGCGGGGCGCTTGGAGCCTGGGTGGGCGGGTGGCTTCGATAGATGCGCCGCAACTGGAAAATCGCATATCAATTTTGATAGCTGCTCGCGCTTTACGGATAAGCGCCAGAGGCTGTTTTAGTCATATTTCTGGCACTTCCCCTGCGCCGCAAGGGGCGCTGACGCGCAGATTGCCCGCTGGCCTACACCACGCGCCGGGGCCACGGTTTTCAATCGAAGAGGTCTGAACCACCTCGGGAGAAGCCCATGAAACCCCTCGTACTTGATTCCACCATGACCAACCTGGGCGGAGTTTTCTACCCCACCGGCCACGTGTTCGCCCTCTTCCCCGACGAGGACTGCGTGCGCCAGGCAGCCGCCGCGCTGCAAGCGGTTGGCCACCAGGGTGAAACCGCCTACGCCAGCCCCGAGGCCATCCTGCAAGAGATCGTGCACACGCTGGGCACGGCAGATGCACCGCTGCCGTCAGTGGGCGCCGAAGGCGACATGGTGCGCCGCATTGCCGATCTGGCTGGCAAAGGCCACCACGGCCTGTTGATCGCCATGGCCGACAAGGACGACGCTGACACCTTGGTTGCAGCCATCGCCCCCGAGGGCGCAGTCACCGCTTTTTATTACCGCACCTTCGTCATCGAAGACCTGATCTCTCAACCCGCAGACGATAGCCCGCAATCCGTTGTGGTGGGCACCCACGCTGCCGCGCCCTGAGCGCACTTGATCTTGGCCTGCATAACGAACGGCTCGGATGGGCTTGGTTGGGCCAACCAGGGGCTCACACAGCGCATGGTGCTGGATCTGTGGTCGGCCCCCTCCGGCCGTGCTGCGTCTGGGCGTCGCAAAAACACAACCAACCACAATGTTCCCATGGGCCTTCGCCTTTTTAGTCAGGCTCACAAAACACCTCGTGAAGAGGTCTAGAAAACAGCCGCCTCGTGATCCGCAGCCCTAGCGCGCACTGGACACACGACACCTCCCGAGGAACGAAGTGGTGCCAAACTTTGCATGCGTTGGTGAATTGATCGCTATATAGTGGGCTGACAACATCGCACCGCCAAGAATTTGTTAACAATCTCCCAGGGGTCGCCTGCGAGATCGTCAACAGGCTCTATGGGCCCTGCCGCCGCGTTCAGGACATTTGGACGGCAACGCTCAGCATGAGGTGCGGACACTTTGATGAGGGCGCGCCGGACAAGGCCATCAGGCATCACCGGCGCATGAGGTGAGGGACCCATCCATGGATGTATTGCAGCCAGTCGACCGCAAACCAGTGCCATTGACACTGCGGGTGACCTGGCCATTCATTGTCATGGTGCTGCTGCTAGCCGCCTGCGCCACGGCCAGCCTCCAGATCCTGTCGGGTGTACGCGCCTTTGTGGCAGGCGAAAGCCTGTGGACCAAAGGCCAGAAGGACGCGATCTATTTCCTGAACCAGTACGCCATCAATGGATCGCCCCAGGCCTTTGAAGGATTCACCCGCGCCATGGAAATCCCGCTGGGCGACCGGGCAGCCCGGCTGGCCCTGCAGCCCGGCCAGGTGCAGACCGATGTGGCGCACGAGGGCTTTCTGCGCGGCGGCAACCACCCGGACGACATCGACAGCCTGATCTGGCTGTTGCGCTACTTCGACGACTTCGATCTGGTAAAGAAGCCCGTGGACCAATGGCTGGTGGGTGACGAGTACATCCGTGCGCTGCGCGATCTGTCGCACGAAATCCACCAGCGCAACACTGCGGGTACGGCGGATGCCCCCACGCGCGAACGAT
This sequence comes from Acidovorax benzenivorans, assembly GCF_028680575.1. GTDB lineage: Bacteria > Pseudomonadota > Gammaproteobacteria > Burkholderiales > Burkholderiaceae_C > Acidovorax > Acidovorax benzenivorans. Next base: position 44,378 of record NZ_JAPCKI010000004.1, read on the forward strand.
GGCAGAACACCATCCGCGACATCAATGCGGGCGTCACCCCGGCGGCCAGGAACTTCAGCGAGGCACTGGGCGAAAGCTCACGCCAGATTGTGCTGCTGCTGATGTGGGCCAACACGGGCATGGCGGCCGTACTGATTGTGCTGACCCTGTGGCACACGCATGGTCTGCTGGAGCAGCGCCGCCGGGCAGAACGGACACTGGAGGCTGAACGCGAGCAGGCGCGCACCACCCTCACCGCCATTGGCGACGGGGTCGTGACCACCAACACCCAGGGCCAGGTGATGTACATGAACCCCGCCGCCGAGGTGCTGCTGGCCCGCCCAGCGACCCAGGCCACCGGCCAGCCGCTGGCACAGTTGCTGGTGTTTGATGGCGAGGCACCGCCTCTGTCTGCCGACACGCTGGTGCAGAACATTCTGCGCAGCAGCGGCAGCGCGCCCCTGGGCAACGTGCACACCACCCTGGTGCGGCCTGACCAGACCGTCGTGCCGGTGAAGCTCGTGGGCTCGCCCATTCGCCACCGCGGCATGCTCACCGGGGCTGTGCTGGTGCTGCACGATGTGACGCGCGAGCAGCACTATGTAGAGCAGCTGTCTTGGCAGGCCACCCATGATGCGCTCACAGGCCTGGTCAACCGGCGCGAGTTCGAGCACCGCCTCGAAGCCCTGCTCGCGCAGCCCCGCCCCTCGGGGCGCGAGGGCTCGCTGCTGTATGTGGACATGGACCAGTTCAAGCTCATTAACGACACCTGCGGCCACCAGGCGGGCGACGAGATGCTGCGCGAGGTCTGCAGAATGCTGCAAAGCCACCTGCGCGAGGGCGACACGCTGGCGCGCCTGGGTGGCGACGAGTTCGGCATTCTGCTCAAGGACTGCCCGACCGGGCCCTCGGCCCGTATCGCCGAGCAGTTACGCCAAGCCGCGCAGGATCTGCGCTTCACCTGGGAAGGCCAGCAATTCACCACCGGCCTGTCCATCGGCATGGTGCAACTCATCCCAGCGCTCACCACAATCCAGGAGGCCATGCGCGTGGCAGACATGGCCTGCTACCGCGCCAAGGAGGGCGGACGCAACCGCGTTGTCATCTACCAGCCGGAAGACATTGAAATGAGTCGCCGCGAGGGTGAGATGGACTGGGTGCGGCGACTGCGCCTGGCGCTGGAGCACAACCAATTCGAGCTGCACGCCCAGGCCATTGCCCCCCTGCAACCCAGTGGCGAAACCGGCCTGCACATGGAGGTGCTGCTGCGCCTGCGCGAAGACGACGGCCAGTTGATTGCGCCTGGGTCTTTCATCCCGGCGGCCGAGCACTACGGCATGATGACCTCCATCGACCGCTGGGTGGTCCGCCACACGCTGGAAGCCCTGGCACGGCGTCAGCACCAGCCGGGCCTGCTCCCGGTGCACACCTGCGCCATCAACCTCTCAGGCACCAGCCTGGGGGACGACAGTCTGCTTAAGCTGATCCGCAGCGCCTTGGCCGAATCGGAGGTGGACCCACACATACTGTGCTTCGAGATCACGGAAACCAGCGCCATATCCCACCTGCCCAACGCCGCGCGGCTGATGAAGGAATTGCAGCAACTGGGCTGCCGCTTTGCGCTCGACGACTTTGGCGCGGGGATGTCGTCTTTCAACTACCTCAAACACCTGCCGGTCGACTACCTCAAGATCGACGGCAGCTTTGTGAAAGACATGCTGCACGACTCTGCCAGCTGGGCGATGGTGGAGATGATCCATCACATCGGCCAAGTGATGGGCAAACAGACAATTGCGGAATTTGCAGAATCCCAGGCCATTGTGGATGCGTTGCGGGACATTGGCGTGGACTACGCGCAGGGCTATGCGCTGGCGCGGCCCAAGCCGCTGCAGGACTACCTCACCCTTGGCAATCCTCCCTGGCCGGGGCCTGCACGAAGTGCAGGCATGGCTCCAGGGCAAGCACCGCCGCACACCTCTGCACGCCCCCAGCAGCAGGCCTGATGGGCCGCGACCTGCGCCGTCAACGCGCTTTCTTGAAAGCCTTGCCACCGCCAGATGGCTTGGGGGCTGCTGCAGCAGAGCCCGTCACCCGGGGCGGCAAGCCCGTGTGCTGGGTCAGCATTCGGCCCTTCTGGGGCTGCCCCACCTTGGGCTGCGCACCCACCGCAGGTTTGCCCACCGGGGTGGAGTTCTTGCGGCGCGCGCTCTGGTAACCGCCATCCGTCAGGGGCTGAAACGTCGGGATCAGGTGGTGCTTGCCATTGCCGATCAAGTCCGCCCGGCCCATGGCCTTGAGCGCATCGCGCAGCAGCGGCCAGTTGTTGGGGTCGTGGTAGCGCAGGAAGGCCTTGTGCAGGCGGCGGCGCTTCTCACCGCGCACGATGTCCACCGACTCTTCGGCCGCATCGCGCATCTCGCGGCGCACGCGGGTCAGCGTGTTGCGGCCCGAGTGGTACATGGCCGTGGCCGTGGCCATGGGGCTGGGGTAGAAGGTCTGCACCTGGTCGGCGCGAAAGCCGTTCTTCTTGAGCCAGACGGCGAGGTTCATCATGTCCTCGTCGCTCGTGCCTGGGTGCGCGGCGATGAAGTACGGGATCAAGAACTGCTTTTTGCCCGCCTCTTCGCTGAACTTCTCGAACATCTGCTTGAAGCGGTCATAGTTGCCAATGCCCGGCTTCATCATCTTGGACAGCGGCCCCTGCTCGGTGTGCTCGGGCGCGATCTTGAGGTAGCCACCCACGTGGTGCTGTACCAGCTCCTTCACGTACTCGGGGCTCTTGACGGCCAGGTCGTAGCGCAGGCCCGAGCCGATCAGGATCTTCTTGATGCCCTTGAGCGCGCGGCCACGGCGGTAGATCTTGATGAGCGGGCCGTGGTCGGTGGTCAGGTTCTGGCAGATGCCGGGGTACACGCAGCTCGGTTTGCGGCAGGCGGCTTCAATCTCAGGGCTGCGGCAGCCCAGGCGGTACATGTTGGCCGTGGGGCCACCCAGATCGCTGATGGTGCCGGTGAAGCCCTTGACCTTGTCGCGGATGTCCTCGATCTCCTGGATGATGGAATCCTCGGAGCGGCTCTGGATGATGCGGCCTTCGTGCTCGGTGATGGAGCAGAAGGTGCAGCCGCCAAAGCAGCCGCGCATGATATTGATCGAGAACCGGATCATCTCCCACGCGGGGATCTTGGTGCCGTGGTCGTGGCTGCCGTTCTCGTCGGCATAGCTGGGGTGCGGGCCACGCGCGTAGGGCAAATCAAACACGTAGTCCATCTCGGCCGTGGTCAGCGGGATGGGTGGCGGGTTGAGCCACACGTCGCGCGCCGTGACCCCCTCGCCGTGCGCCTGCACCATGGCGCGGGCGTTGCCGGGGTTGGTTTCCAGGTGCATCACGCGGTTGGCGTGGGCGTAGAGCACAGGGTCGCTTTTCACCTGCTCGTAGCTAGGCAGGCGGATCACGGTCTTCTCGCGCGGGGGCACCTTCAGCTTGGCCCGCAGTGCCGGGTTGGGCACAAACTGGATGGGCTGGATCACCGGATTGGACTCATTTTGGCCGCTGGCGCCCGTCCCACATGCGGCAGCAGCTCCTGATTCAGGAGCATCGTCCTTGCTACAACTGGCCCCTTGCGCGGCGGCTTGCTCGCTCGTGGTCATGTAGGGGTTGATGTGCGCTTCCACCGGGCCAGGCTCGTCCACGCTGGTGGAGTCGATCTCGAACCAGCCCTTGCCGCTTTCATCGTCCGGCCGACGCACAAACGCCGTGCCGCGCACGTCCGTGATCTTCTCGACCGGCTCACGCGCTGCAATGCGGTGGGCCACTTCGACCAGCGCGCGCTCGGCGTTGCCGTACAGCAGCAGGTCGCATTTGCTGTCCACCACGATGCTGCGGCGCACCTTGTCGCTCCAGTAGTCGTAGTGCGCAATGCGACGCAGGCTGCCCTCGATGCCGCCCAGGACGATGGGCACGTCCTTGTACGCCTCACGGCAGCGCTGGCTGTAGACGATGGCTGCGCGGTCGGGGCGCTTGCCGCCAATGTCTCCGGGGGTGTAGGCGTCGTCGCTGCGGATCTTGCGGTCGGCGGTGTACCGGTTGATCATCGAATCCATGTTGCCCGCCGTCACGCCCCAGAACAGGTTAGGCTTACCCAGCACCTTGAAGGGGTCAGCGCTCTGCCAGTCGGGCTGGGCAATGATGCCCACGCGAAAGCCCTGGGCTTCGAGCGTGCGGCCGATCACGGCCATGCCGAAGCTGGGGTGGTCCACATAGGCGTCGCCTGTGACCAGAATGATGTCGCAGCTGTCCCAGCCCAGTTTCTCCATCTCGGCGCGGCTCATTGGCAAGAACGGGGCCGTGCCAAAGCGCTTGGCCCAGTACGGACGGTAGCTGGTCAAGGGCTTTGCGGCGCGCGCAAAAAAGGAGACGTCAACGGGGGCGTTCATGCAGTGGGAGGGCGGCCACCCCATGGATCAACGGGGCATCGTGGGGCGCGGCTGTGGTGGGTAACCCGCGATTTTACGGTGGCAAGCCGTTTTTGTCGCTGCACCTGCCTTGCCCCTGCGCCATGGAGGTCTTGCCCCACGGGGCGCATATACTTGCCAAAGTCAATCAATTACATGACAAAGGCATTTATGAAAGCACCTACCGACTCCTCTCAGCCATCAGCACCCACCGCATCTCCCGCCCCGGTGCCCGCCAGTGCCGTCAAGGCGGTGCGGCGGTTCAACCGCTTTATCACCCGCCGCATTGGCGTGCTGGACCCGTATCTGGGCAGCAAACTGTCGCTGACTGACGTACGTGTGCTCTACGAGCTGGCCCACAGGGATGCCCCTGTGGCCAGCGAACTCGCGCGCGACCTAGGACTGGACGGCGGGTACATCAGCCGGATACTGCGGCGTTTTGAGCAAACTGGCTGGATAGAGCGCCGCGCCAGCACCCAGGACGCGCGGCAGAGCCTGGTCACGCTCACCCCTGCCGGGCGCGAGGCGTTCGAACCGCTGCAGCAGCGCTCACGCGACGAGGCCGCCGCCCTGCTCGCCCCCCTGCCCCCCGCGCGGCGTCAAGAGGTGGTGGATGCGATGGAACGGATTGAAACCCTTCTGTCCCCCACCACCAACGCAGCAGAGGGAACCCGCGTCGCCGTGTTGCGCGACCCACAACCTGGCGACATGGGCTGGGTGGTGCAGCAGCATGGCGAGATCTATTGGCGCGAATACGGCTGGGACAGCCGCTTTGAGGCGCTGGTGGCGGACATCGCAGCGCAGTTTTTGCGCAAGTTCCAGCCCGCGTGGGAGAAAGCCTGGATCGCTGAACTGGATGGCGAGCGCGTGGGCTCGGTGTTTTTGGTGCGCAAATCGGCCACCACCGCGCAGTTGCGCATGCTCATCCTCAGCCCCAAAGCCCGAGGCCTCGGCCTGGGCGCACGGCTGACCGACGAATGCATCGCCTTTGCGCGCGCAAAAGGTTACAAAAAGATGGTGTTGTGGACCAACAGTTGCCTGACAGCCGCACGCGGCATCTACGGGCAGCGCGGTTTCCAGCTGGTCAAAACCGAGCCCTACGAAGGCTTTGGCCAGCAGCTGGTGGGAGAAACCTGGGAGCTGAAGCTTTGACCAGCGTGCTCATAGCAGGCAACCTGATCTCCGGCGATGGCGGCAAAGTCAACGTCGGCTGATGGGGCCCACCGCCGCGCGCTGCGTCACCACCAACAAGGCGCAGCGCTACCACTCACCCACTTCGCGCACGCGCTGCGCCAGGTCCGGCATCGCGTCATCGTCCAGTTCTACCGCCTGGCTGGTCGCCGCACACCCCGCCGCGACCGAGTTGATGCTGGATGCTTCGGAGCCCGAGGGTGAAATGAAACGGCCAAACAAATGGCTGGCGAGGGAGGTAGGCAAAGGTGCAGAGAGCGGCGTGGCAAACATGGCGGTTCCTTTTCTGATGGCCCGAGTGCTTTCAAATGCGTAGCAACAACGTAGGCCACAGCAACAAGTCCGCAGTGTAGGAACGCATGCCAATGGCGTGTGTGACAGAACGCACATTTCGAACAGGGTTCGTAGCGTTCAGCGCCATCCGCGGCGCGGCCTGTGACTTTCATCACAGTCTGCCACTGGCTCGCACCGTCGCGCACCGCCGTACACTCACCGCCCCATGCCCCAGACCTTGGCTGCGCCCGCGCACAGCGAACTCATCATCAAGAAAAGCCGGTTCATCGGCTGCGTGCAACCCATGGCCGACCGCGCCAGCGCACAGGCGACGGTAGATGCGCTGTGGAAGCAGCACCCCGGCGCTGCCCACATCTGCTGGGCCTTGCTGGCAGGCGGCCAGTCGGCTGCGGTGGACGACGGCGAGCCGGGTGGCACCGCCGGCCGCCCGATGCTGGACGTGTTGCGTCACCAGGACCTGGAAGGCGTGCTGGCCACGGTGGTGCGCTACTTTGGCGGGGTCAAGCTGGGTGCGGGTGGCCTGGTGCGCGCCTATACCGACACCATTGCCCAGGCACTGCTCACTGCCCCCAAGGTCACGCTGCAACGCATGACCACGCTGCAATGCATGGTGCCCTATGCGCTGGAGGGGCTGCTGCGCCGTGAGATTGAGGCCGCAGGCGCCGAACTGGTGGCCGTGCAGCATGGCACGCTGGTCAGCCTGCAACTGCGCCTGCCCCAAACGCAGGCCGCCCACTTTGTGCAACGCATCAACGACCAAGGGCAAGGCCGTGTGGGCTGGACGGCCCCCGACGCCTGACCACACGCCACACCTCGCCCTCAAAGCCTGTGCGGCCTGCAGCTCCAGGTGCGCAATCGCCCAACGCGGCTTCACCCAAACGGCCTGTGCGCCTACAGCAGTGTGGCGGCGCGCGCTTCACACTGCGGCTTTGCAGACTTCCGAGGAAGCCCCGTGGCCCAACTGCTCGACACCCTCATCATTGGCGCAGGCACGGCGGGCCTGGCCGCCCTGCGCGAAGTGCGCAAACGCACCAACCGCTATCTCATCGTCAACGAAGGCCCCTGGGGCACCACCTGCGCCCGCGTGGGCTGCATGCCGTCCAAGGCACTGATCGAGGCAGCCAACGCCTTCCACCGTCGCCACACCTTTGAAGAATTTGGCCTGCGGGGCGCAAACGCATTGACCGCCGACCTGCCTGCCGTACTGCAGCGCGTGCGCGCCCTGCGCGACGACTTTGTAGCGGGAGCCCTCCAAGCCACCAGTGAGCTGGGCAGCACCCAAGTGTCAGGGCGCGCAACGCTGCTGGGGCCACGTTTGGTGGACATCGACGGTACGGCTTACGCCACGCGCAGCATCATCATCGCCACGGGGTCACGCCCCCGCGTGCCAGACAAATGGCTCGCGTTTGGCGACCGCATGCTCACCACCGACACCTTGTTCGAGCAGCCCAGCCTCGGCCCGCGCATTGCCGTGATCGGCATGGGCCCGATCGGGGTGGAGATTTCGCAAGCCCTTGCCCGGCTGGGCTTGCAGGTGGCGGCATTCACCACCAGCCACACGCTGGCCGGCCTGAGCGACCCGGCGCTCAACGCCGAACTGACAGCCCTGCTCAAGCAAGACATGGTGCTGCACATGGGCGCCAAAGCGCAACTGCGCGAAGTGCCCGGAGGCATTGAAGTCGCCAGCGGCGCCAACCGCGTGGTAGTGGACCAGGTCATCGCCGCCATGGGCCGGGTGCCCAACATGGAACACCTGGGCCTGGAGACACTGGGCGTGCCCCTGGACCAGCGCGGCTTGCCCACCGTGGACCCGCAAACCCAGCAAATTGGCGATTTGCCGGTGTTTCTGGCGGGTGACGCCAATGCCCACACCCCGCTGCTGCATGAGGCTGCGGACGAAGGCCATATTGCGGGCATGAACGCCCTGGCCACCACACCCACACGCTTTCGGCGCCGCACCTTGCTGTCCATCGTTTTTGCCGACCCCAACGTCGCCGTCGTGGGGCCGCGCGTGGCCGACATGGACCCGCACAGCACCGTCACCGGCACCGCCAGCTACGCAACCCAAGGCCGCGCCCGCACCGCCCAGCGCAACCACGGGCGCCTGTGCGTCTATGCAGACCATGCCAGCGGTCGCCTGCTGGGCGCCGAGCTGTGTACCCCTGATGGCGAGCACCTGGCACACCTGCTGGCCCTGGCCGTGCAGCAGCAACTGACGGTGCAGGACCTGTTGGGCATGCCTTTCTATCACCCCACCCTGGAAGAAGGCCTGCGTACCGCATTGCGCGACGCCGCCCGCCAACTGCCTCACGCCCGCGCCTCCGACCTGGCCGCCTGCGCAGCCCTTGGTGTGCCAGCGCTGGACTAACTGACGCCAGAGCCAGAGACCACTGAACGTGTAACAACGCTCAAGCCTCGTGCTGGCATGCCGATAACCTACCATTGCCCCAAGGAGTCCCCATGGACGTCGCCCTGACCAACAGCATCGTCAACACCGCTACCAATCTGGCCAGCGCCAAGACGTCGGACGCCCTGAATATGGTGGTGCTGAAAAAGGCGCTCGACATGCAGGCCGTCTCTGCCGCCACCATGATCGACGCCATGCAGCAGTCCATGCCGCAGCCCGCACTGGCCACTAGCGGCACGCTGGGCACCAACGTCAATACTTTCGCCTGAGGGGCTAAGCCTCCGCTTGCGCGGCTCAGCGCAAACGCGCGGGCGACAGCCCTTCCAGCCGCACGCCCTCACGCACCAGCTCTTCGGCCAGCGGCTCGCCCCGCAACAGCTGCCGCGCCAGCAACGAGGCGCCCGCCGCGCTCTGAATCCCATACCCGCCCTGCCCGGCCAGCCAGAAGAAGCCGGGCACATGGTTGTCCCAGCCAATCACCATGTCGCCATCGGGCACAAACGAACGCAGCCCGGCCCAGGTATGCGACGGGCGGCGGATCTGGAAGGTGGTCATTTCCTCGATGTGATAAATGCCGGTGGCCACGTCCAGCTCCTCGGGCACCACATCGTGCGGATGCGTGGGGTCGGCATTGGCTGGCGAGCCCAGCAGTTGCCCCGCATCGGGCTTGAAGTAAAAGCTTTCGTCAATGCCGATCACGGCGGGCCAGTGGGTGGCGTCCATGCCTTCGGGCACGGGAAAGGTAAACGCCGTGCGCCGACGCGGCTCCAGCCCGATGGGCGGCACGCCCGCCAGGCCCGCCACCACATCGGCCCAGGCGCCCGCAGCATTCACGATGGTCGGGGCCGCAAACACCCGCCCGTCGGCCAGCGTCACCTGCCACCCGTTGCCCTCGCGTCTTACAGCCGTGACCTCGGCATGCGTCAGCACCTGGCCGCCACGCTGGCGCAGGCCACGCAGGTAGCCCTGGTGCAGAGCATTCACGTCAATATCGGCCGCCTCGGGCTCGCTCATGCCTGCGGCCACAGCCTCGGGTTTGAGGCAGGGCAGCATCGCCAGCAAATCGGCCCGCTCCACCCATTGCACGTTGGGCGAGGCGGCGTGCGCTTCGTCGAAGGTCTGTTTCAGCAGATCCAGCTGGTCTGGCCCCGCCACATAGACCACGCCCCGGGGCGAGAGGATGGGGCTGTCGCCAAACTCCGGCGGCGGTGCGTCATAAAACGCACGGCTGGCCCGCGTCAGCGCTTGGATGTTGGGCGTGCCATAGGTCGCCATGTACAGCGCTGCCGAGCGGCCTGTGGTGTGGTAGCCGGGCTGCGATTCGCGCTCCAGCAGCAGCACGCTGGCGCCCTGCTCTGCGGCGCCGGGCTGCACCAGTTGCCAAGCCAGGGAGGCCCCGGCAATGCCTGCGCCGATCACGATGGTGTCCACGGTTTGCATGGTCTATGTCTCCTTCTAAACCGCCGAAACCTGCGCAGCCGATGCCGCACGGTCGTCGCGCGGCAGGCTGCGGGCGTCGCGGGAGTCCGGTGCCATGGTCACGATGGAGGTCAGCGCGGGCTCGGCGCGCGTCTGCACCAGCTTGGCGATGTCGGGCCGCGGCCGTGCCAGCCCTGCAACGCCCTTGAACGCCTGCTCCAGCGCATGCCCCACGCCCAGCGTGTGGCGGTCGGCACGGAACCGGCCCACGATCTGCAGGCCAAATGGCAAGCCCGCATCGTCCAGCCCACAAGGCAGGCTGAGCGCCGGGTGGGTGGTGAGCGTGGTCACATAGGTCAGCGCCAGCCAGCGGTAGTAGTTGGCCTGCGGCTCGCCGTTGATATGGCTGGCGAACAGCTCGGTCCACGCAAACGGCGACACGGGCGTGGTGGGCGCCAGGATCACGTCGTACTGTTCATACAGCTTCTGGAAGCGCGCCAGGATGCGCGTCTGCTCGGCCTGCGCCCAGGCGCTGTCCAGCAGCGTCATGGCGGCGCCCATTTCGTAGTTGGCGCGGGTGTTGGGCCCCAGGCTGGCGGGGTCGCGCTCGTAGGCCTCGCGCGTGCTGGCCACAAAGGCTTCGGCGCGCAGCACGTCAAAGCAGCGGTGCACATCGCCCAGGTCGATATCGACGGCATCGCATCGGGCAAACAAGTGCTTCATGGCCTGTACCTTGCGGCGGAACACGGCGCGGATGCCGTTGTCCACCGCGCAGGCACCAAAGTCTTCGGTGTAGGCCACGCGCAGGCGGCTCAGGTCCACCGCTTCGGGCAGCAAGAAGCTCATCGGGTCCAGCGGGTAGCTCAGCGGGTCGCCGGGCGACATGCCCGCCGATGCGGCCAGTTGCAGGCAGGCCTCTTCCACCGTGCGGCCCATGGGGCCCACCACCGAAATCGGCGTCCAGCCCAGCAGCTTGCGCGAGCTGGGCACCACGCCGGGCGAGGGCCTGAAGCCCACCACACCACAAATGGATGCCGGAATGCGCAGCGACCCGCCTGTGTCCGAGCCCGTGCACACCGGCAGCATGTCGCACGCCAGCGCAGCGGCCGAGCCGCCCGACGAGCCCCCGGCGTTCAGGTTCGGGTTGAACGGATTGCCCGTGGCGCCCCACACGGTGTTGCGCGAATTGGCACCCGCGCCCATCTCGGGGATGTTGGTCTTGCCCGCCACGATGGCGCCCGCCGCGCGCAAGCGCGCCACCAGCACGTTGTCTTCGGCAGGAATGTGATCGCGGTAAATCTGCGACCCATAGGTGGTCAGCAACCCAGCCGTGGCCTCCAGGTCCTTCACGCCCATGGGCAGGCCGTGCAACAGGCCCAGCGGCTCGCCGCGCAGCACCGCCTGCTCGGCCGCTTTGGCTTCGGTGCGGGCACGGTCGTAGCAGGTGGCGGTGACGGCATTCACCTGCGGGTTCACCGCCTCGATGCGCTCGATGCAGGCATCGAGCAGTTCTACCGGCGAAATCTCGCGCGTGCCGATGTGATGGCGCAGTTCGTTGGCGGTCAGCTCAACCAGGGCTTGGGGGCTTGTTGTGGTCATCTCGGGCTTGTCTCCTTGTTCTGGTCACACGGGTTCAGTCTGCGGTGATAGCAGCGCGCTGTGCAATGGCGCGCATCAGCGGCAGCTCCTTGTCGATCAGCTCGGCCAACACCTTGGACGAAGCATAGGACGGCTCGAACCCCACCGCGATCATCTTGTCACGCGTTTCGGGGTCCGACACCACCTGGGCCAGCGCCAGCTCCAGCCGCGCCTTCACGGCCGGTGGCAGCCCACGAGGCGCCACCATGGCCAGCCAGGTGTCCATCTCCAGGCCCGGATAGCCGCTCTCGGCCAAAGTAGGCACCTTGGGCAGCAAGGCCGAGCGTTTGCCGGAGGTCACCGCGATGGCCTTGATCTTCCCGTCCTTGAGCTGTGGCAGCGCGGCCGAGACGGTGTCCACCGTGAACGGGATCTGCCCGCCGAGCAGGTCGGTCATCGCAGGCGCACTGCCCTTGTAAGGCACATGCTGGATCTTGAGACCCGCCGCATGGAAGAACATCTCGCCCGCAAACTGCGACGTGGTGCCCGTGCCGAACGAGCCATACGAATACTTGTCGGGCGCCGCCTTCACCAGGGCCACGAACTGCTTCAGGTCGTTGGCCGGCACATCCTTGTTGGCCAGCAGAATCAACCCCGTGCGGCCCGTGATGCCAATGGGCTCAAAGCTCTTGACCGGGTCATACGGCAGCTTGGCGCGCACGGCGGGGTTGACGGTGAAGGTGGTGCCCGAGCTCATGAGCAGCGTGTAGCCGTCGGGCGTCGCCCGCGCCACCGACGTCGCACCGATCACCGTGCCCGCCCCCGCGCGGTTGTCGATCACCACGCTCTGGCCCAGCTTGTCGCCCAGCTTTTTGCCGATGAGGCGCCCCAGCACATCGGTCGCACCACCGGGCGGGAACGGAATCACCAGCGTGATCGGTTTGGTGGGGAAAGCCCCCTCCTGCGCCATGGCTGGAGCCCATGCGGTGGCCCCCAGGGCAGCGCAGAGGGCGGCAGACAAAAGCAGTTGCTTGCGGTTCATGGCGTGGCTCCAGACAAAGAGAAATGAACGAGGAAAGGAAGCGAAACAGAAAGAAGGAACGAAGAGCGTGGCAAAGTGCTCAGGCCTGCGCGGCCAGCACCGCCCGCCCACGCTGCACAAAACCCTGGTACTGCGCATCGGGTACCAGCAGGCCGCCGGTGGTCCACACCAGGTGGGTGGCATGCGCAAACGCGGCGCCCACGCCGCTGGCACGCAGCCAGGCCTGCCCGGCCGCAGTGCTGGTCAACATGGCCGGGCCACTGAAGCCTGCGGCGGCCGAGGGCTCGATGCGCTCGCCCAAGGCGTCCAGCACCCGCACCAGGTGCGCAAACAAGGTGTCGTCGGCGACAGTGAACACGCCCGACAGCAGCGGCCGCATCAGCTCGGCCGCCAGCAGGGACGCACGCGGCACAGCCAGGCCATCGGCCTCGGTGCGGTTGGTCAGGCCCCAGTCGTACACCGAGGGGTGCTCCCCCTGCCCAGCCATCATTTGCACCATGAAGCACGGCGACTGCACCGGCTCTGCAAAAAAGCAAAACACATGCGGCCCCAGCACCTGCCGCAAGCCAAAGGTGATGCCCGCTGGCGCACCGCCCACGCCGCAAGGCAGGTAGACGATGAGCGGGTGCTCGGCATCCACCGCCACGCCCTGCTCTGCCAACTGCTTTTGCAGGTGCAACGCCGCAGCGCTGTAGCCCAGCAGCAGCGAGAACGATTGCTCGTCGTCCACAAAGTGGCACAGCGGGTTGCTGGCCGCCTCGGCACGGCCTGCGGCCACGGCGCGTTCGTAGTCGCCCGCGTGTTCCACCACCTGCACCCCGCGCTGGCGCAGGCGGTCTTTTTTCCATTCCTTGGCATCGGCCGACATGTGTACCGTAGCCTGAAAGCCCAGGGCCGACGCCACCACCCCAATGCTCATGCCCAGGTTGCCCGTGGAGCCCACCGCCACCTGGTAGCGGCCCAGCACCTCGCGCGCAGCCGGGGTGGCCAGCGCGCGGTAGTCACCACAAGGCTCGACCAGACCGTGCTGCAGCGCCAGCCCCTCGGCAAACTCCAGCACTTCATGCATGCCGCCCCGAGCCTTGATGGACCCCGCCACCGGCAGGCTGTGGTCGGCCTTGATGAACAAGCGGCCCTGCCCTTCGGCCCAGCCCAGCGCAGGTTGCAACAGGTCAGCAGGCAGCAAGGGCGACTCCACCACCCCACGCGTGGCGGCCAGCTCGGGGAACACCTCTGCCAGCAGCCCGGCAAACCGGGCCAGGCGCGCCGCAGCAGCATGCGTATCATCCAGACTAATGGTTCTGCCGAGTGCTGGCAGTGCTGCGGCTGGCTGCGCCTGCCGGGCCGGATTGCTCCATAAGGCGGGTTGGGCGTTGCGCAAGCAGGCGGCCAGCAGGGAGTCCACAGTGGTTTGGGGTACGGCAGTCGTCATGGCGCATTTGTCTCAAAAAGTCTTGCCTGCATTCTTCGCCGGTCATGCACCCGTCACAACACATTTATATTGAGCGCTGCATTAGTTTTAATAATGGATATTCGCCTCTCTCCCTCATTGCTTGCCTGGCTGCGCAGTTTTGATGCAGCCGCCCGCCACGGCAGCTTTACCAAGGCAGCGGCCGAGTTGTGCATCACCCAGGGCGCCGTCAGCCAGCAGGTCAAGCAACTTGAAGACTGGCTGCGCCGCCCGCTGTTCTTGCGCACCCCGCGCGCGCTGGTGCCCACGCCCGAGGGCAAATGGCTGGCCGTGGTGCTGCGCGAGAGCTTTGACGCCATCGAAAGCACCCTGGCCCAGATGCGCCAGCCCGCAGAAGCCGCCACCGCCACCCTGAGCTGCTCACCCTCGTTTGCCATGAGCTGGCTCACGCCCCGACTGGGCGACTTCTTCCGCCAACACCCTCACACCGGCCTGCGCGTGTTTGGCGAGTTCCACACGCTGGACCGCACCCGCATGGTGCGCGACGGCATCGAGGCCGCCGTGCGCTTTGACCTGGGCGGCTACCGCGACCTGAGCGCTACCGTGTTCCTCGACGAATGGCTCATCCCCGTGGCCAGCCCCGAGTTCCTGGCCCGCCACCCGCCCATCACCCAGCCGCAAGACCTGCACGGCGACTGGCTGCTGCACGACGGCAGCGCCTGGGACGGCGCCGACACCTACGAAGAATGGCAACACTGGTTTGCGCAGATAGGCGCCACACCGCCGCCCTGGGCAAGTGGCCAGCAGTTCAACCTGTCGCAACTCGCCCTGGGCGCCGCCCTGGCAGGCCAAGGCATCGCCATGGGCCGCGCGGCGCTGGCGCTGCAGGACGTGAAGGCCGGGCGCCTGGTGCCGCTGCTGGGACGCAGCGTGTTGTCGCGTGCGGCGTATTCGTTTGTGACCACTGCACATCCGAGCCCGGCGATGCAGCTCGTGCGGGATTGGTTGGGGGATGAGGCAGTGCGGTTTTGTGGGGAGCGGGGGCAGGTGTTGCCAGCACCGCTGGATGCCAGGTAGCTGAGTAGCTGAGTGGGTCAGATTAACGCAGCCCAATCGGCGCACTATCCACCAGCGAGGTGTCAGGTTATACCCAGCGAGTTAGCGCGAATATTGCGATTAAAAATTCAGTGTTTTTGCCTCTGGCGCTTATTGAGAAAGCGCTAGCAGCTATTGTTTTTGACAGATTCGTGGCTGTTCACGGCCAATGAATTCTGAGGCAACTGGCCCTATGACGCGGCCCGCTCATTCACGGAGAAAGTCGTGGAGAGTAGCCCCCAGCCGGGCACTCGCGAGCAGTCACGGTGGCAATGCCTGAGGCAACGAGGACGACCGTTTCCGGTCAGAAGCAGTCGCTCAGGGTTTCAGTTGCGCGGGTAGCACTGTGTTTGGCACTGGCTACAGGTTCGAGAATTTTTGCATGACACACGACAAAAATCTTTCCCCAGTGGGCTGGTATGCGGTCTCGTATCTGCTGCGCTTCGTTGAGTTGGAGGACGACAGAAAGGACGATGATGAGGCTCGATTCCTGTCGTGGGAAAACACAATCCTTGTACGTGCATCGACCCTTGAAGAAGCCTATGAAAAGGGCATGATGGTAGCTCGCGAGAATGCGAAACCATACAAGGGCGGAACTCAAGGTGTTCCTGTTCAATGGCAGTTGGTAGGTATCACCGATGTCCTTCCAATCTACGAGGAGCTGGAAGATGGGGCGGAAATTTTATGGACTGAACGCGCGCCTCGAAAGCTCAAGAATCTCAAACAGATGGTGAGACCGAAGGGCTCGTTTCGGCAGTAGCTGCCAACATAGGAACAGGGGCTACAAATGTGAACTGAACGCCCCTTTCCAGAGAGTTCTATGTCGCGCCAGGGGCCGCTAACGTCCATCGACGTGGGGCAGAATCCGGCCAAGAGCAGCCGGTCGCGGCTAGCGAAAGCGGACTCTCAACGTTTGACATGAGGGACGTCCAAAGGCGCTAGTACATGGCGGGACGCGCTAGCGTCCTTCGCCGTGGGGCAAAAATCGGTCAGGATCAGTCGGTGACGGTGGCAAGATGCGGCCACTAAATGAGTGCACAAGCGGCATGAGGAGCGCTACCCGCTTTAGCCTTCATGGTTTTCATAAAAGAGAACTTGGTATTCACGCAGATTCTCTGATGAGCCTTCGATGAACTCAACAGCGAACTTTCGACCTGGGAAATCGAGTTCGAGCTTGGCTGCCCATGACGCCCGAAGCGTTCTTCCCAAAAATTGCAGTTGAGTTTCGGTTGCCTCTGACCAGATACCTGGATGCTGAATGTCTAGGATATGAAGATGATTGATTGTGGCCTCGACGACCTTTGCCTCATGATCCGTATGGGCCAACCAATTCTCCACATCTGAGGCAGTAACGCCCTCCCGGAACACCATTCCCCGCACCTCGACGAACTGCGGCCAAAAAAGAGTTGCGTACGCTGCTGCAAGCGAGAAGGTTCCCATGCAACTGACCCAGCCTTCCGGGGACTCTTCGCCTCCGTTATGGGCATCCCATTCTCTTAACTCCGGAACTAGCTCGTAGCGCTTCATGTTTGACGCCCAAATTTGATGTGGTCGGTAGCTCAGCGGATACGCCATCTGCCGCCAACACGGCACGCTCGCGCACCAAGACTATTAAACTGGAAATTTACCAAGCGACGGCTTTGCGCCGTGTGGACCAATGTCTCTAATGGGCCCTGAGCGGCCGTTCAGAAGCGCCGCCCGGAAGCTGCCTTTGACTTGCTGCACGCGGCTGTTGGAAATTTCGTTGTCTGCCTGCGGCAAGCTATAGTTTGCCGAGTTGACGCATGCCGGGTTTCACGGAATTTTTATACTTGGACGTTTGAGCAGGTCGTCCCTTGCAAACCTATGCTGCAAGCCACTCTCAGGAGAAATCAGTGTCCTGAATATCCCGCACGGTCCAGTTTATCCGCAGGTTTTGCGGAATACATCACGTTAGGCCTCAGAGAACATGCTCATGCGAATCCAGTACTCACTGCGCTTTCGAGACTACTTTGCCTTCAACGCAGTTCATCAGTTCCTACTGATCCCGAACCAGCTGTTCTTCGTTGCTGTGGCCGCCCTCATCGCGGTATCAGAGTCGATCGGAAGCGATGTCCGCCGAGGAGTCCTCGCTTGGGTCATTGCATACTCGGCAATGTGGGCGCTTCAACTCATGTACAACTTGGTGGTTCTCCACTCCAAGAAGAATCGCGCTCTGCTCACCGATCACGTCGTAGAGGTGTCGGACGACACGTTTTCAGACGCTACTGCGTTCTGTGTATCGCATTACAAGTGGCCTGGCATTGTCTCCACTGTCAGTTGCCCAGGCTTCGTGGCTGTCTACACTGCCGCGCACGCGGCCTGCATAATTCCCAGTCGCGCCTTCGCCGATGTGCCGCAGCGTGAGAAGTTTCTAGCTTATGTGCGCGCGAAGACTGCGGCCTAACCCCTCGGTCAAGGGGCCTGCCTGCGGCAGGCCCCTTACCTCAAACGTTGAGCGTCTGCTTCCATTCGCTCCCACAGGCTGCTACTGGCCGAATTCTGCCCCACGGCGAGGGACGCTAGCGGGCCCATTCCAGCCGCTAAGCCTATTTGGTGCAACAAGCACGAATCAAGTCAACCAATGAGTCCAAAAGAAAAACGGTGATACAGACGATGGCGACATTCCAGGCAAAGAAAGACAGGCGCGCGACCTTCTCTCCCGCGCGCCCTCTTTCACGCAATTCGAAGTAGCCCACAAATGTCCTGGCGCGAATCGCTACGTAAGTATGTGACACGGTCCACACAAGCAGCGCCATAAAGAAGACTAGCGCAACGATCGTCAATATCGGATGCATCACTTAGCAGCTCACTTCCATCAATGTCAGCTCTTGGCCGATCGTACGCGTTCGGCGCATGTAAACGAATGACTGCACCCGCTGCATTGCGGCCGTCAGTGCAGTCCCGGTGTCTCAGACTTTAATGCACTGTCTAAGACATCAATGCCCAGGAACAGCGGCAGAGACTGGGCCAGACTTACCTCGGCCCTCCCCCCAACTTTGCGCTCACGCCGTGGTGAAAAACCCTTGAAAAGATAAATTTTGTACTCTTTTATAAAAAACAAGAGTATAAATATCATCATGTCTACCGACCTCATCCCCACCCTCGCAGCCGCCCGCAAGGCCCACCAAATGACCCAGGCCCAACTTGCCGAAAACGCGGGCCTGTCTCGCATGACCGTGCAACGCACCGAAGGCGGCGACCTGGACCCGCGCTACTCCACCCTGGCCGAGATGGCGCGCGTGCTGGGCATGGACATCATTGCCGTGCCCAGCAGCCTGCGCCCCAGCCTGGAGGCGTTCATCCAGTCTGGTGGCAAGTTTCTCGGTCAGCCGGAAGGGGTGGACGCTCCGCCCTCGGTGGTGGACGGTCTGCGCCGCTGACCCCAGCGAAACCCAGCCCACCCGCCTGGCCCGCACACATGAGCACCTCCATCCGCTACCTGCGCCTGTACTTGCACCGGCCTGTGCTGGCAGACGGTGCCCCCGGCGAGGCAAGTACGCCCGGCGGGCGGGAGGCCATTGGCTACCTCTCGCAGTACGGCGACATCCTGCGCGTGTCGTTTGACGAGAGCTACATCCGCAACCCACAGCGCCCCACCCTGTCGCTGAGCTTTCAGGGGGCCGACGAGGCCGCCACGCAGCAGATCCTCGCGTCGGCGCGCGATGCGCGGCTGGTGCGCACCGATGGGCGATGGCCGGTGTACTTTCAGAACCTGCTGCCCGAGGGCCACAACCGCGAGCGCCTGGCGCGCGAGCGTGGCTGCAGCCCCGATGACGAGTTTGAGCTGCTGGCCGCCGCAGGCCACGACCTGATGGGCGCGCTGGAGGTGGAGCCCGTGCCCGCGCAAGACGGCATCCCGGACGTGGTGCGCCACTGGCACACCACCCAGGGGCTGGATGTGCTGGAACCTGGGTTTGTCGAGTTCCCTGTACAAGACGCAGCCTCGCTGCCCGGCGTGGTGACCAAGTTCAGCGCGGTGCAGGACGGCCGCCGCTACACCGTGCACCGCCAGGGCGCGGCGGGCAGCGTGATCTTGAAGCTGCCCACCACCGCCCACCCCGATCTGGTGGCCAACGAGTACACCGGCTACCAGTTGTGCAAGGCGCTGGGGCTGAACGTAGCCGATGCGCGCGTCATCACCCGCGCCGAGGCCGACCTGCCCGATGCCGTGCCCTTCAACGAGATACTGGCCGTGCAGCGTTTTGACCACCTGCCCGGCGGTGCGCGGGTGCACATGGAGGAGTTCAACCAGGTGCTGGGCTACACCCCGCGCCAAAAGTACGGCAAAACCCATGGCAAGGGCGCACTGCAGGACTGGGCCACCATGCTGCGCGTGCTCAATCGCCTGAGCCGCCAGCCGGTGTTGGACACGCGCGAGTTTCTGGCGCGCATGGTGGCGTTCATCCTGATGGGCAACACCGACGCCCACCTGAAAAACTGGGCCCTGGTCTACCCCGACGGTCGCGTTCCGCAACTGGCCCCGGTGTACGACCCGGTGTGTGTGGCCGCGTTTTTTGACGGCGTGCCCGACCAGCAATATGCGGTGAACCGCGCCATCGACAACACCCTGCGCGCGCTGACCTGGGACGACATGGAGGGCCTGATCAAATCCGCCGGGCTGCTGCGCGTGCCCCGGCACCTGGTCTTGTTGCGCGATACGGTGGCGCAGGCCCAAAAAGAATGGCCCAGCCTGCTGGAGAGCGCCCCGGATTCCATGCGCAACGTGGTGGCGCAGCGGCTGGCAGGCGGCGTTGCGCTGGCCCGGTGATGACGGGCCACGCTGCAAAATCGGCCTGCCTGCAGGCAGGGCTTGGCGCAGGCCGCACCTTTTGACCCCCAACAGTTTTTGATTCGTTGCCCCCATGCAAACCCACACCCCACCAGCCATTACGCCACCTGCTTCGGGTTCGTTGCCGCCCGATGCGGAGAGAGGCGCCTTGCAGGTGCCCCACCTCAAACGCTGCTGGTCACGCTGGATGGCCGCGCGCCAGGGCCAGGCGTTGAAGGGCGCCCAAGGGGAGGCCCACCGCACGCAGACCGTGCTGTCCGCGCTGGGTGTGGGGCTGGAGCAAACCATGCAGTACGTGCTGAATGAGGCCCCGGATTTCGCCACTTTTGAGGACTGGATCGTGCGCACGGCGGGCGCGCCCGACGCAACCACCGTGGCGCGGATTCAAGCCCTTGTGGACGGCGGGCCGCCCCCTGAAATGGCGCTGCAGTTGCAGGCCCAGATCCATGCCATGGAGCCCGTGCTGAATACGAACGACCTGGCGCACTGGGACGAGCATGGCTATGTGGTGGTGCGCCAAGCCGTGACGCCAGAACACAGCGCTGCCGCCGCGCAGGCGGTGTGGGAGGCCGTGCGCGCCAACCCGGCGGATGTGGAGTCCTGGTATGCCCACGCGCCGCGCAACATCATGGTGCAGCTGTTTCAGCACCCGGCGTTCGAGGCCAACCGGCGCTCCCTGCGCATCCACAAGGCGTTCGCCCAGTTGTGGGGCACGGCAGACCTGTGGCGCAGCACCGACCGCTGTGGCTTCAATCCACCAGAACGCCCCGGCCACTCCTACGGCGGCCAGGGCATGCACTGGGATGTGAGCCTGCAGCAGCCCATTCCCTTTGCCACCCAGGGCATCCTGTACCTGACCGACACGCCGCCCGAACAAGGCGCCCTCACTCTGGTGCCAGGCTTTCACCGCCGGGTGGGCGACTGGCTGGCTGGCCTGCCTGCCGATACCAACCCACGCCAGCAAGACCTGCAAGCGCTGGGCGCCAAGCCCATCGGTGCCCGCGCGGGCGACCTCGTAATCTGGCACCAGGCCCTGCCCCATGGCCCCAGCCCCAACCGGGGCACACAACCCCGGCTGGTGCAGTACATCAACCTGGCCCCCGCCCATGTGCCCTGCCACGAGGGCTGGCTTTGATCGTGCCATGGCATGCGGCGCGTCCACCGACCACCATCGCCCTGCTGGTGGAGGTGAAGCCCCCAGCGGCTGGCGCTGAACGCGTTCGCTTACGCGGTCGGATTCAAACGCTGCAAAATTGATAGCTACCAGCGCTTATTCAATAAGCGCTAGGCACGATTTTTATTCAAAATCTTACATCTCTAAAGGGCAACCCGAAGCTGGCGCGCCTAAAGTCTGGGTACCCTGGGAAGCACACGCCCCGAACCACCGCCCGAAAGGATGCCCATGGCCAAGATCCTGGAAGTGAAATACGAAAACCAGGCCGACGCCCACATTTGCGAAGTGGCGCATGAGAGCCAGGCTGACCTGTGCTGGCACGAGGTGCACTACGCCACGCAGGCCAGCGGTGACGCCATCTGGTTCTTTGTGGCCTATGCCAACCAGGCCAGCTTCAAGGTCTACCGCGTCAAGCACGCCAGCCAGGCAGACCTGAAGATCTTCAGGGTCAGCGCCCCGGAGCAGGCTGGCTGGCGGACCAAAGACCACCTGATGATCGGCAAGCTGGGCAAATAAGCGCGGCCCATCCAGAGCCTGTTCAGGCCCTCCTGGCGCCGTTACCGCGCGTTGTCACGCGTTGCCGCGCGTTGTCGGATGGCGCCTCATCCCCCCACGCACTTTTGCACCTGCTCACCCAGCCCCGTGGCGCCCAGGCGCACCACATCGCCGGGCTTGAGGAACCAGGGGGCAGGCTTTTGCCCCAGCCCGACGCCTGCGGGCGTGCCGGTCAGCACCACGTCGCCCGGCTCCAGCGTCATGAACTGGCTGATGTACGACACCACCGGGGGCACGCCAAAGATGAAATTGCGCGTGCTGCCGTTTTGCACGCGTTGGCCGTTCACCTCCAGCCACAGGTCGATGGCGTGCGGGTCGGACACCTCGTCGGCCGTCAGTAGCCAGGGGCCGATGGGCGCGAAGGTGTCATAGCTCTTGCCCTTGTCCCACTGGCCGCCGCGCTCTATCTGCCAGGCGCGTTCGGACACATCGTTGGCCAGCACATAACCGGCGACATGAGCCAGCGCGTCGGCCTCGGACACATGGCGGGCGCGGGTGCCGATGACGATGCCCAGCTCCACCTCCCAGTCGGTCTTGGTGGCGCCGGGCGGGATCCGCACATCGTCGTTGGGGCCGCTCAGTGCGGTCACGGCCTTCATGAACAACACCGGCTCGGCGGGCGGCTGCATGCCCGCCTCCTTGGCATGGTCGGCGTAGTTGAGGCCCACGCACACGATCTTGCCCACGCCACCCACCGGGCTGCCCAGGCGGGGCGCGCCATACACCGCAGGCAGGCGGCGCGCGTCGATGGCGGCCAGCGCCGACAAGGTGCGGGGGTTGAGCTGCGCGGGGCCGATATCGGGCAACAGCATGGACAGGTCTCGCAGCGTGCCTTGGGCGTCCATCAGGCCGGGGCGTTCTGCGCCGGGCTGGCCGTAGCGAATGAGTTTCATGGGGTGTCCTTGTCTCTTTGGATGGATGCGGCCCTGGGGGGCGTGCCACCCGGCAGCATAGCGGCAGACCATCACGCGCGTGTGCACCATTGGTCGCCCCGGGCTTGCCCGTTCACGAAGCCCCGCAGCCAGCGCGATGCACGGTGCGCGCGTAACATGGGCGGCTGGCGCGCCGCCATACCATATCGCTATAATATTGATAGCTATTGGCGCATATAACACCGGCGCAACGGCCACTTTTCATTGATTCTTGCACCCATGGCAACTGCCACAGCTCCCACCCCCAACCCCGAAGCGCCCTCGCGCCCGCAGCCCCGCAACCCGACCGATCTGTTCTGGTCCTTCACCTGGCTGGCGCTGCAGGGTTTTGGGGGGGTGCTGGCCGTCGTGCAGCGCGAGCTGGTGGAGAAAAAACGCTGGATGACGAACGAGGAGTTCGTCGAAGACTGGGCCGTGGCGCAGATCATGCCGGGCCCTAACGTGGTCAACCTCAGCATCATGATCGGCGACCGCTACTTTGGCCTGCGCGGTGCCTTTGCGGCGCTGGCGGGCATGCTGACCTTTCCGCTGATGCTGGTGCTGGCGCTGGCCGTGGTGTACGCACAGTTCTCGGCCCAACCGGCCGTGGCCGGCGCGCTGCGTGGCATGGGGGCGGTGGCGGCGGGCCTGATTGCCGGGGTGGGCATCAAGCTGTTTGTCTCCATCCACAACCACCCGCTGGGCCGTCCCCTGTGCCTGGCCATCACGGTGCTGACCATCGTGGCCATGGCCTGGCTGCGCTGGCCGCTGTTCTGGATCTTGCCGGTCATCGGCGGAGCCGCCTGTTTGCTGACCTGGAGAAAGCTCGCGCCATGAGCACCACAGCACCCCTCACCGCCCCCCTGATGGCCCTGACGGCCCTAAGCGTCGGCGACTGGCTCAACCTCTTCCTGTACTACATGTCGCTGTCGCTGCTGGCCGTGGGCGGCGCCATTGCCACTGCGCCCGACATGCACCGGTTCCTGGTCGAGCGCCAGGCGTGGCTGACCGACCCGCAGTTCAACGCCTCCATCGCCATCGCCCAGGCGGCCCCGGGCCCGAACGTGCTGTTCATCGCCCTGCTGGGCTGGAACGTGGGCATCAACGCGGGCGGCCCCGGCGTGACCGGCTGGCTGCTGGGTGCCTTGGGCATGGCGGTGTGCATGCTGGGCGTGATGCTGCCCAGCAGCCTGCTGACCTGGACGGCCACCCGCTGGGGCCACCGCAACCGCGAGCGGCGCGGCGTGCGTGCGTTCAAGCAAGGCATGGCCCCTGTGGTGATCGGCCTGCTGGTGGCCACGTCCTGGGTGCTGGCCCGCGCCCATGGCGAATGGGCCACCGACTGGCCCCTGTGGCTGCTGACCGCCGTGGCCACGGTGCTGGTGTGGCGCACCAAGCTGCACCTGCTGTGGATGCTGGGTGCGGGCGCGCTGCTGGGGGCGCTGGGGCTGGTCTGAGCTTCGGGACCCGCCCAAAAAAAGGCCAGCGCATGCGCTGGCCTTTTTTTGATTTGCTTGAAACCACTGGGACGTGGTCACGTGGTCACGTGGTCAGCGCATCAGCTGATCCGGCGGCCGTTTTCGGCGTAGATCGCCAGGTAGATGGCGTCCGAACCGATGTACGGGGCCTTGTTGCCAAAGCCCACGTTGAAGTCGCCAAACGACAGGGACCGGATGGCCATCAGCCCGGCGCGCAGGCGTTCGCGCGTGGGCTCCTTGCCTGCGTTCTTCAGGCCTTCGATCATGATCTGGGCGTTGAGCCAGCCTTCCAGCGCGCTGTTGCTGTTCAGGAACGCCGGGTCGCCACCGGTGGCCTTCATCGTGCTCTGGAACTTGCGCACCGCCACCGACTTTTGCGAGTTGGCGTCCGGGAACACCTGCACCAGCGCCAGGCCGCGCGTGGACGCGGCCAGCTTGGGCAGCTCCGACGAGATCACCGTGACAGACAAGCCTGCGAGCGGCACGCCCTGCGCCTTGGCACGGAAGGCCTGCACAAACGCGGTGTTGGCCGTGCCTGTGGTGGCCAGCAGCACGGCGCCCGGGCGCTCTGCCACCACCTTGTCCGCCAGCTCGGCGCCATTTTTGCCGTCCACGGCCAGCGCAAACTCGCCGCCGCGCTCGACCTTAATCTCGTCCAGCGCTGTGGACATGTCTTTGAGCACCTCTTTGCCAAAGGGGTTGTCCAGGTACACCACGGCAATGCGCTTGAGACCCATCTCCACGATCTGCTTGACCAGGCGCTGGGTTTCTTCGCGGTAACTTGGGCGCAGGAAGAACACATGCTTGTTGGCCGCTGCACGCAGCGATGTGGCACCGGTCACCGGGCCCACGGTGGGGATGCCCTTGGACTCGATGAGCGGCAGGATGGACGCCGTGTTGGCCGTGCCCAGCGGCGAGATCAGCGCAAACACCGACTGCGCCTCCACCATCTCGGTCACGTTCTTGAGGGTGCGCGCAGCCACATAGCCGTCGTCCTTGACCTCCATGCGGATCTCGCGGCCCAACACGCCGCCAGCAGCATTCACCTCGGCAAACGCGGCCTTCATGCCCGCCACCTGCTCAATACCGGCCTGGCCGAGCGGGCCTGTCAGTGCGATGGAGCAACCCAGGGTGATGGAACGCGCGGTCAACGCGTCCTCGGCCGCCATCGCGGTGTGGGCCCATGCGGGCAGGCCGGTGGCGGCAGCGGCCTGGGTGGCACGCAAAAGAAAGTGGCGACGGCTCATGGTGTGCAGGGCGGATAAAACAAAGGTGGGGCAGGCTACCGGCCAGAGCACCCCCCGCCTGTCCGCTGGGCGACAAAGGGTTGCAGGAGCACGTCAAACCAGGGTTTCCACCTATATCTGACAGCCTGTAAACGCCTTCTGCGCAGCCGCGCAGCCCAACGCGGGGCGCCTACGCCCTGCGCACGCTCACTCGCCCAGCAACTGCGGCAGCACAGTCGCCGATGCGCCGCGCAACACCACCTGCGCTACATCGTCCAGCGCACTGGGCGCCGGGTTGAGCACTACCACCCGCGCCCCAGCGGAGCGCGCCTGGTGGGCCAGGCCCGCTGCCGGGTACACCGCCCCGGCCGTGCCCACCACCAGCATCAGGTCGCAACGGGCCACCGCCTGTTCGGCTGCGCCCAATGTGGCCGGCGGCAGGGACTCGCCAAACCACACCACGCCCGGGCGCACCAGGTTGCCGCAGCGGTCGCAGTACGGCGGGTGGCCTGCCACCGCATGGTCGATGTGGCAGCAGTGGCGCGGTGTGTTGAGCCAGCGGTTTTCAAAAATATCGCCATGCAGGTACAACACACCCGTGCTGCCCGCACGCTGGTGCAGGCCATCCACGTTCTGGGTGATAAGGGTGATCCGGTCAGGGTGACGGCGCTGAAAATCAGCCAGCGCCCCATGCCCGGAATTGGGCAACACCCCCGCCAGCAGGTCGCGCCGGTACTGGTACCAGTCCCACACCCACTGTGGGTGGGCGCGAAAGCCCGCCTCGGTCGCCATGTCCTCAGGGCGGAACTGCGCCCAGTAGCCCGTCTGCGCGTCGCGGAAGGTAGGCACGCCCGATTCGGCGCTGACTCCGGCACCCGTCAGCACGGCCATACGCTGGCTTTGCCGGACCCAGGCTTTCACGGTGTCCAGCATGGTGCCTTCGTTGATGGGGATGGCTGACCCTGAGTCAGGTCCGCTGACGCAAAGCCTCGTATAGGCACACACCGCTGGCCACCGAGACGTTCAGGCTTTCCACGGCGCCCTTCATGGGGATGCTAACCAGCTCGTCGCAGGTCTTGCGCGTGAGCTGGCGCATGCCGTCGCCCTCGGCGCCCAGCACCAGGGCCACGGGGCCTTTCAGATCGACCTGGTAAACGGTCTTGGGCGCATCGTCGCTGGTGCCGATGCACCAGATGTTGCGCTCCTTAAGTTCGTTCAGGGTGCGCGAGAGGTTGGTGACCATGAAATACGGCATGGTCTCGGCCGCACCGCTGGCCACCTTGGCCACGGTGGCGTTGATGCCCACGGCATGGTCCTTGGGCGCGATGACGGCATGGGCACCCGCGCCATCGGCCACACGCAGACAGGCGCCCAGGTTGTGCGGGTCGGTCACGCCATCCAGCACCAGCAGCAAGGGCTGCTCGATGCCTGCGGCTTCGAGGTTTTCCAGCAGCTCATCGAGCGAGGTGACCTGGGCCACGGGCTCTACCCGCGCGGCCACGCCCTGGTGGCCGTGGCTGCCCGCCAGCTTGGCAATGCGCACGCTGTCGGCTTCGATGAGGCGGGCACCGGCCTCGCGGGCACGGTCGAGAAACTGGCGCATGCGCGCATCGCGGCGCGTGGCTTCGTAGTAAATCTCGATGATGGATTGCGGCGCGGTCTTCAGACGCACGCCCACGGCGTGAAAGCCGAAGAGAACTTTGGGGCTGGACATGGGGGGATTATCCGCTGGGCGCGGCCTACTCCCTCAGGATACTATCAATTTCATAGCTGCTTGCGCATGTTTCACTAGCGCCTGCAGCCAAAAACGCTCAAAAACCAGCCACCCACTCACACCACACGCCCTGCATCGATGGTGATGCGCCGCTCGCACTGCGCGGCAATGGCGCGGTCGTGGGTGACCAACACCAGCGTCGTGCCCAACTCGCGGTTGAGCTCGAACATGAGCTTCATGATGGTTTCGCCGGTCGCAAAGTCCAGGCTGCCCGTGGGCTCATCGGCCAGCAGCACGGCAGGCTGCACCACAAACGCCCGGGCCAGGGCCACGCGCTGCTGCTCGCCGCCCGACAGCACCTTGGGGTAGTGCGACAGGCGCTGCCCCAGCCCCACGCGCGCCAGCATCTCGGTGGCGGCCTTGCGTGCATCGCGGCGGTCGGCCAGCTCCAGCGGCAGCATGACGTTCTCCAGCGCTGTGAGGTTGCCCATGAGCTGGAAGCTCTGGAACACAAAGCCCACCTTCTGGGCCCGCAGCGCGGCCCGCGCGTCTTCGTCGATGGCAAACAGGTCGTGGCCGTCCAGGCGCACCGTGCCGCGTGTCGGCGTATCCAGCCCCGCGATGATGGACAGCAGCGTGCTTTTGCCCGAGCCCGAGGCGCCGACGATGGCCGCCGTTTCCCTGGCAGCCAGGCGGAAATCGATATCCCGCAGAATGTCGAGGGTTCCGGTGGAATCCGTCACCGACTTGAACACATGCTCCACGGCAATGATGGGGGTGTCGGGCGCTGTCTTGGGCAGTGGGGAGGGTTCAGACATGAAAGGCTCTTTACTTTGATTCGCAATCTGCAGCAACGGCGCCACTTTATCCTGAGCGCATCTATCGGCCTGGTGGTGGGGCTTTGTGTGCCCACGGCCTTCGCGCAGGCCACCGCCAAGGCCGGGGCTGTGCGCCCGCCGGTGATTCTGGTGCTGGGGGATTCGCTCAGTGCCGAATACGGTCTGGCGCGGGGCACCGGCTGGGTGGCCCTGCTGGAAAAACAATTGGCGCAGGACAAGCTCGCCGCCACCGTGGTCAATGCCAGCGTGAGCGGCGAAACCACCTCGGGCGGCCGCTCACGCCTGGCTGCGCTGCTGACGCAGTACAAGCCCAGCCATGTGGTGATCGAACTGGGGGGCAATGATGCCCTGCGCGGTCTACCGCTCAAGAACACCGAAGAGAACCTGACCTGGATGACCCAGACGGCACAAAAGGCCGGGGCCAAGGTCTTGCTGGTGGGCATGCAGGTGCCGCCCAACTATGGCACCGACTACGCCAACAAGTTTGCG
Organism: Acidovorax benzenivorans; assembly: GCF_028680575.1. Lineage (GTDB taxonomy): Bacteria > Pseudomonadota > Gammaproteobacteria > Burkholderiales > Burkholderiaceae_C > Acidovorax > Acidovorax benzenivorans. Next base: position 72,442 of record NZ_JAPCKI010000004.1, read on the forward strand.
GGCCTGTTCACGACGGTGGCGCAGGCCCACAAGGCGGCTGTGGTGCCATTTTTCTTGAAAGGGGTAGCTGACGGGCCAGACCCGACCCGCCAGTTCCAGCCTGATCGCATCCACCCGCGCGCAGAAGCGCATCCGCAAATGCTGGCCAACGTGTGGCCGGAGCTGAAAAAGCTGCTGCGTTAAAACGCAGCCGAGGCGTCAGGCGCCCGTAGCGCCCGCAGGCTGCTCGGGAGTCCCGGCTTCGCCTGCTGGCTGGTCATCAGCGGGCTGGTCACCACCCTGCGGATCGTCCGGCCTGCGCTGTGTTTTGGACCTCAGCTTCTCTTCCTTTTTTTTCTTTTTGGCGAGTTCGCGCTGGCGTTTTTCGTATCCGTAGTTGGGTGTTGCCAAGGTAATTGCTTCCTGAAGTTGAGACTCACTGTAACAGCATGGGGGTTTCAGGCCCCCGCCGGGTTGCGTTGCAGCGGGATGACAGAGGCACGGTACGCATGCCAGCTGGCAAAGCCCAACACCGGCCCCGCCAGCACCAGACCCACCCCCCAAAACCACAACGAGGCTGCCACGATGAGGGTAATCAACGCCCCCCACAGCAGCATGACTCCGGTGTTTTCGATCACCACACGCATGCTGGTGATGCCTGCGGTCAACGCGTCGGTGTCGCGGTCCAGGATCATGGGGATGGACACCACGGACGTGGAAAACACCAGCGCCGCAAACACGCCGCCCACCACCATATATACCGCCACAAAGCTCCAGTTTTGTGGGTTGAACACCGCCTGCAGCACACCGGTGGTTGATGGCATGCCAGTGTTGAAAAACACAGCAAACACCACCAACGACGCCCGACCCCACAGCAACTCCAGCACCACGAGCACCAACACCAGCATGCCCATGCTGCCCATATGGCTGTCCCAGCAGGTGAGCGACTCGCTCAGCGCGGGTTGCAGGCCCGCCTCGCGTCGGCGGCTGGTGTCGTACAGCCCCATGGCCAGAAACGGCCCCACCAGAAGGCAGCCGCTGGCGAGCGACATGGTGTATTCGGGCCGTGTGCGGAACACCCAGCCCAGCACCACCGCCATGACCCAAAAGCACACGCCGTAGAACAAGGCGATGCCCGGCGCAGCGCGCACATCCTTCAGGCCGCGCTGCAGCCACCGAAAAGGGTCGGCCAGGTGCAGCGACTGCAGCTGGACGGGCTGCGCGGTCTGGGCCTTCACGCGGTCGGCGATGGCCTCGGCGTGTTGGGATTCCGATGGGTCCGGCGCGCTCAATGCGTCCGGCGCGGGCTTGGAAGATGTCACGGTCATTCCGCCACACTAAGCCCGCGGCCCCGGCAGCGCCACTGAGGAAAGCCCGTATCCCGCGCAGATTCCAACGGCAGTGGGCAGTGCCAGACCCGCCCCGTGGGCTCAACCTGGGGTGAAGGCGTGCTCCATGGCCTGTTGCAAATCGCGCCGCAGATCCTCCACCGCCTCCAGGCCGATCGAAAACCGCACCAGCGTGCCCGGCTTCAAATGGGCAGGTGGGCGGCTGCGCATGCTGGCGATGTTGTAGGGCACAACCAGGCTCATGGGGCCACCCCAGCTGTAGCCCAGCTTGAACAAACGCAGACCGTCACAGAACGCATCCACCTGTTGCTGCGTGTAGCGGGCGTCGATCATTACGCTGAACAGGCCCGCTGCCAGCCCCTGCCCGCCCTGCGCGGCACCGCACAAAGCCTTCCAGTGCGCGTGGCCGGGGGCGCCTTCCAGCGCGGGGTGCAGCACCTGCGCAATGGCTGACTGCTGCTGCAACCAACGCGCCAGGTCGCGGGCGGCGTCATCGTGGGCACGGTAGCGCAGGCCGATGCTGGGCAGCGCGCGCAGCACGGCCTCGGCGTCGTTGGCGCCCACCCCCAGGCCCAGCCGCATGTGCGTGAGCTTGATCTTCATGTGCAGGCCCGGGTCGCGCGTGATGACGCTGCCCATGAGCACGTCGCCTCCGCCGCTCGGGTACTTGGTGAGCGCATGGGCCGAGATGTCCACGCCCAGGCTGCCGTCGCCCGTCAGGTCAAACGGCGCAAATGCCAGGCCCGCACCCCAGGTGTTGTCCAGCGCGGTCGTCACGCCCCGATCACGGCAGATGCGCACCTGCTCGCACAGGTCCGGAAACTCCATGCTGACAGAGCCCGGAGCCTCCAGCCAGACCAGCCGGGTAGCTGGCGTGATGCGGGCGGCAAGGTCAGCCGGGTCCAAGGGGTCGTAAAACACATGGGTGATGCCAAACCGGGCGAGTTCGCCATTGGCCAGGTCTTTGCCAGGCCCGTAGGCGTTGTCCGGGATCAGCACCTCGTCGCCGGGCTTGAGCAGTGCCAAACCCACATTGGCAATGGCGGCCAGTCCACTGGGCACCAACACACACTGCAGGCCGCCCTCCAGCGCACACAGGCGCTCCTCCAGGATGAAGGTCGTGGGCGTGCCGTGCAACCCGTAGGTGTAGCCGCTTTTGTCCTTCCACTCGCGCGAGCGCATGGCCGCGACGTTGGGGAAGATGACCGTGGAGGCCTTGAACACCCCCTGCTGGGGGGCTACAAACCCGGCCGGAGGTAGGTAGTCGTGGTGGACGATGCGGGTGGCAAGATCAATGTCGTGGTCTTTCATGCCAACCATGGTAGCGCGCCGCTCGGGGCGACCCCGGCGGCGCGTAGGTATCGGCCATCAGGGCTTGGGCGGCATGCACCGCGCGCCCTGTGGGTCTGCATCAACCCGCCGTCACGACCAGTTGGTTGTTCACCGAGGTCACGCCATTCACGCCCTTGGCAATGGTTTCGGCACGGTCGCGGGCCACCGTGGAGGGTGCGGGCCCGTTCAGGGTGACTTTGCCATTGACGGTGTCCACATTGATCTTGACAGCGCTCAGGTCAGGGTCCTTGGCCAGGCCTGCGCTCACCTGGGCGGTGATGGAAGCGTCGTCCATCACGCCCTTGGCCGTGTTGGCGGCTTGCTTGGCGGAGGCTTCGGCACTGGCCGCGCCCTGGTCCACTTTGGTTTCTGCGCTCTGCATGGCGCCTTCGGCCTTCACGCGGGCCTCGGCGGCGGCCTGCTCGGTCTTTTCGACGGCAGAGTCCAGGCGCTGGCCCACGGTGGGCTCCTCGGTCTTGTTGCAGGCGGCCAGCCCCAGAGCCAGGGCACTCACGGCCAGGATGCTGGCAATGCGATGTGCGGGACGATCGATCAGATTGAGATTGTGCAAATTCATGCGGTGACTCCTTGCGGTTAAGAGATGGGCAAACTGTAGGCAGCCGGCCACGGCTCGCGGGTCGGACACCACCGAAGTGTTTGTAGGACGGAGGCGCCAGCCAGGCACCGGCCGCAGCACCAGCAAGGCGGGCGACAATTGGGGCATGACCGTGTCTTCGCTCGCCCGCTGGTTTCCCTTTCTGAAATGGCCCCGTCCTGACCGACAACTGCTCAAAGGCGAGTTCTGGGCAGGCATGACGGTAGGGCTGATGCTGGTGCCTCAGGGCGTGGCCTACGCGGCGCTGGCAGGCATGCCGTTGGTCACTGGCATCTACGCATCCCTGATTCCGGCGCTGGTCGCCGTGTTGTTCAGCTCCTCCACCCGGCTGGGGGTGGGGCCCACGGCGCTCACCAGTTTGCTGATCGGCGCATCACTCACCGGCCTGGCCGAGCCGGGCAGCGCGCAGTGGGTGGCCCTGGCGGCATGGATGGCCCTGCTGTCGGGTCTGCTGCAGATGGTGATGGGCATGGCGCGTTTTGGCTGGCTGCTCAACCTCGTGACCTCGCCTGTGCTCAATGGTTTTACGCAGGCGGCGGCGCTGCTGATCCTGGGGTCGCAGCTGGGTGCACTCACCGGGCTGCGGGCCGCAGACTGGGGCGCGCTGCTGTCCACGCCATCGCCCGGCCTGTTTGACCTGACGGCAGCGGGCTTCGGCCTGGGCAGTCTGGCACTGCTGATGCTGGCGCGCCGCGTTTTGCCCCAGTTTCCGGCAGCCATCGTAGTGGTGGGCGCTGCGGGCACTTTGAGCTGGGCCTTGGGCTATGCCGACGCTGGTGGTGCAGTGGTGGGTACCTTGCCATCGGGCTTGCCAGCGCCCTACTGGCCGGGCGCCCTGCCCTGGTCCAGCTTCAGCGCACTGGTCATGCCCGTGCTGGTGGTGACGCTGGTGAGTTTTCTGGAGACCGCATCGAGCGCCAAGGTGGAGAGCCAACGCTCCAAAGAGCAATGGAACGAAAACCAGGACCTGATCGGCCAGGGCCTGGCCAAGATCAGCAGCGGCCTGTGCGGCAGTTTTGCCACGAGTGCGTCGTTTTCACGCTCGGCCATCAACCTCTATGCCGGTGCCAAGACGGGCTGGGCCACACTGTTTGCGATCAGCCTGGTGCTGGTCGTGCTGCTGTGGCTGACGCCCGCGCTGTACCACGTCCCGCAGTCGGTGCTGGCGGCGGTGGTGGTCACGGCCGTCACCAGCCTCATCAAGCCGGGCACCCTGCTGCGGCTGTGGCGGGTGTCGCGGGTAGAGGCCGTGATCAGCGGCGTCACCTTTGCCCTGACCCTGGCCACGGCCCCGCGCATGTACTGGGGCGTGCTGGTGGGCTTGTTGATGAACCTGAGCCACTTTTTGTACCAGCGACTGCACCCGCGCATCATTGAAGTGGGTCTGCACCCCGACGGAAGCCTGCGCGACCGGCACCTGTGGAACCTGCCGCCCCTGGCGCCCCGGCTGCTGGCGCTGCGCATGGACGCGGAGCTGGACTTTGCCTCTGCCAGTGCCCTGGAGCGGCGCGTGACCGAACATCTGGCCGCCCACCCCGAGGTCGTGCACCTGTGCCTGCTGGCGCAGCCCATCAACCGCATCGATGTGACCGGCGTGGAGACCTTCGCCCAGTTGCTGGCGCAGATGGAACTGCGGGGCGGCACCCTGCATCTGAGCGGCCTGAAGCTGCCCGCTGAGCAGGTGCTGCGTCAGGCCGGACTGCTGAAACTGGGGCCTGGGCTGGCCATGTACCGTACCGACGCCGACACTTTGGTGGCATTGCAGCAGCTTCCCGAGCCCGTGGCCAGGGCATAGACCGGGTTTCACCTACGCCGCGCACGCCTTACGTTGGCCCTGTTTTTGCTGACGCACTGGTACACTTGTCCAACTCTCCTTGTTCCAATTTGTGTCTGACTCTGCGGCCTCTCATCTGGTAGATCTGCGCGACCTTCGCCTGGATACTGCCCACGCTCTGGTGGCTCAGGCCGGCGGTAGCGAGGCAGCACTGCACCGCGAGGTGCCTTCTCTGTATCTGCAGGGTCTGATAGACGGCCTGTGCGAGCTGTCGCTCAAAGACCCTCTCACTGGCTTGGCCAACCGCAGGCATTTCCGCGCGGTGCTGGAACGCGAGATCGATCGGGTGACACGCTCGGGCGAAGCGGCCCTGCTGCTGATGCTGGACATCGACCACTTCAAAAAGGTGAACGACACCCACGGCCACCTGGCCGGTGACGTGGTGCTGCAGTCGGTGGCCCGCACGCTCAGCGCTTGTGTGCGCCCCATGGACACCCTGGCGCGCTATGGCGGTGAAGAATTTGCCGTGGTGCTCCCCGCCTGCCAGGCCGCCTTTGGCCGGGTGGTGGCAGAACGCATCCGGCGTGCGGTGGCCAACACGCCCATCCGTATCTCCCCCACGGTGGAACTGAACGTCACAGTGAGCATCGGAGGTGCTTTTGCGATGCAATGGATCCGGTCCACCACATTGCTGTGGACCGACCGGGCTGACCACCAGCTCTACCAGGCCAAGACGTCGGGCCGCAACCGCGTCAGCATCGAGGAGCAACCCGACAGCACCGTCAGTGCCGAAGAGAAAAGCCTGTTGTTTGGCCCGCTCTACACCCCCTCGGGTTGGGGCGACCTGCCTCCACTGGACCCCAACCCAACAGGCAGCGCCTACTGAAAGTTAGATGATGAGCGACGCGCTGTCCCCCCAACCCACTACGCCTGCAGCCCCTGCAGGTCCTGCCACACCCCTGGCTTCCGCCACACACGGCGCACGCATCATTGCGGTGACCAGCGGCAAGGGCGGTGTGGGCAAAACTTTTGTATCGGCCAACCTGGCCGCCGCCCTCACCCGCCGGGGCCAGCGCGTGCTGGTGCTGGACGCCGACCTGGGCCTGGCCAACCTGGACGTGGTGCTGAACCTGCACCCCAAGATCACCCTGCACGATGTGTTCACCGGCAAGGCCGCGCTGGATGACGCCGTCATCACTGCCCCCGGTGGCTTTGACGTGCTGCTGGCGGGCTCGGGCATGGTGGAGTATTCGCGGCTGACGCCTGAGGTGCGCAATCAGTTCCTGAACGTGATCCAGGCCCTCACACCACGCTACGACGTGGTGCTGCTCGACACCGGCGCCGGTATCTCCGACGTGGTGCTGTTCTCCGTGTCATTGGCCTCCGAGGTGCTGATCGTGGCCACGCCCGAGCCCACCTCGCTCACCGACGCCTATGCTGCCATCAAGGTGCTGGCCATGCAGCAAAAGCGTCAGCATGTGCGCATGGTCATCAACCAGGCCGCACGCCCGGGTGACGGCCGCGCCATCACCAGCCAGCTGCAGCAGGTGCTCGACCGCTTTGTCAGCACCGAGTCCGGCCGCCCCATGCGCCTGATCCACATGGGCGACATCCCGGCCGACCCCTCGGTGCGTGACGCCGTGATGCGCCGCCAGTTGCTGCTGCTGCAGACTCCCGGCTGCCCCGCAGCACTGGCCATTGCCCAGTTGGCCAACAAGATCGAGTCCACGCTGCTGTCGCCCGCGGCCTGACCCACACAAGCCAAGCTGCGCCCTGGGCGCAGCCCGGTCACTGTGACCCACAGGCCCGCCAGCGGGCCTTTGTGCATTTTTACTGCCGTGAACACTACCTACACCGTCCTCAACATCTCCTGCTACAAGTTTGTGCCGCTGCCCGATGCCGCCGCGCTGCGCGAGCTGCTGCATGAACGCGCGGTGGCCGCCCAGCTCAAGGGCACCATCCTGCTGGCGGAGGAAGGCATCAACTTCTTTCTGGCGGGCCCGGCAGAGGCTGTGCGGGGTTTTGTCGCGCAGCTGCGCACCGACGAACGCTTTGCCGACCTGGAGCCCAAGGAAAGCTGGTCGGCCACCGTGCCATTTCGCAAGATGCTGGTCAAGGTCAAGCGCGAGATCATCCGCATGGACCACCCCACCATCCGCCCCGCCACAGGCCGCGCACCAGCCGTGGACCCCGACACGCTGCGGCGCTGGCTGGACCAGGGCCATGACGATGAAGGGCGCAAGGTCGTCACACTGGACACCCGCAACGCATTCGAGGTGGACGCAGGCACGTTCGACAATGCCATCGACTGGCGCATCGACAAGTTCACCGAGTTTCCGCCTGCACTGCGCGCGCACAAAAGCGAACTGCAGGACAAGACGGTGGTGAGCTTCTGCACAGGCGGCATCCGCTGCGAAAAGGCCGCCATCCTCATGCGCGAGGAAGGCCTTTCGCATGTCTACCAGCTGGAGGGCGGCATCCTGAAATACTTTGAGCTGACGGACGGCGCGCACTACCACGGAGGGTGTTTTGTGTTTGACGAGCGCCGAGTGCTGGACACCGGCCTCGCCACCGACACACCTGCAGCGACCAGCGAGATTGCTATTAAATAGTGAGCTACCAGCGCTTTATTTAGTAGCGCTACAGCCCATTTTCATTCCAACCATCACGCTTTGAATCGGTGTTCCGGCAGGGGGATCCACTCCACCTCGCCCGACACTTGGCCCATTGCCTGGGCCTCCCAGTCGCTGGCGGCCTGCACGATGCGGTCCTTGCGGCTGGAGACAAAGTTCCACCACATGTGGCGCGGAGCCTCCAGCGGCTCGCCGCCGATCACCATCAAGCGCACGGCGCTCTGGCCAGCCGTCAGACGTACGGGCTGACCGGGGTCTGCCACGGCCAGAATGTGCTCAGGCACATCCCCACCATTGAACGACACCGACGCATCGACGGTGTACACCGCGATCTCGGGCACCAGCGCCGGGATCTCCAGCGTGGCGCCTGCGGGCAACTGCACGTCAAGGTACAACGTGCGCGAATACGTGGCCACCGGCGAGGCCTGACCAAACGCCTCGCCGATCAGCACCCGCACGGTGGCGCCATCCACCTGCACCTCAGGGATGGCCGCAGCAGGCGTGTGCACAAAGGAGGGGTGGGCTTCTTCATGGGCCACAGGCAACGCAGCCCATAGCTGAATGCCATGGTTCACATAGGCCTGATTCGCCAGGTTTTCCGGGCGGCGCTCGGAATGCACGATGCCCCGCCCCGCCGTCATCCAGTTGATGGCGCCAGGCTCAATCTGCTGCACGTAGCCCAGGCTGTCGCGGTGCATGATCGCGCCCGAGAACAGGTAGGTCACCGTCGCCAGGCCGATGTGCGGATGGGGACGCACGTCGTGGCCTGCCTCGGGCTGCACGGTAACCGGGCCGAAATGGTCAAAGAACAGAAAAGGCCCCACCGCCTGCCGCTGCACGGCGGGCAGCAGGCGCCGCACCGTGAAGCCCCCTCCCAGGTCCTTGGCGTGGCCTGAAAGGCGCAGCGGCGCGCTCATGACAGCACCCCCACGGCGTCAGTGGCGGGTGCAGGGCAACAACGGTGGTTCATAAGGCAACTCCTGGACGGCTGGACGACTCGACGCAACGATGGCAACGATGGCAACGCCGCCAGCCTACCAGTTTCAGCGGGCCAATTTAGCGGCGACCTGGGCCACGCGCTGGCCGAACTGCTTACCCGTTTCCAGGTCGCCAGGAAACATCTCGGCGGCCGAGGCGTCGGATGGCGACTGCGCCATGGCACCGCTGAAGGACCCAATCCAGTTCACATCATTGCGCGTGGCCGCCTTGGAGTTGGCAGGCATCATGCCGGTGCCCACCCAGATTCCGCCGTGCTGCATGGCCAGGTGGAACAGGTAGTCCAGTGTGATCTGCTTGTCGCCGTTGGTGCTAGCACTGTTGGTGAAGCCTGCGAACAGCTTGTCCTTCCAGGCCTGGCTGAACCAGGGCTTGGACGAAGCGTCGGCAAATTTCTTGAACTGCCAGCTAGGGCCAGCCATGTAGGTGGGCGAGCCAAAGATGATGGTGCTGGCAGCGGCCAGGGTTTCCCAACCGCCTTCGGGCAAGTTGCCCTCGGCATCGATGGCGACCAACTGGGCGCCTGCGCCCTCAGCCACGGCCTGCGCCAGGCGTTGCGTGTGACCATAACCCGAGTGGTAAACAACTGCGATGTGTGCCATGAAATAACTCCTGTTGAAACGATGAAGGAACGAGACCGGGGGAAAGAACTACAAACAGAACGACAAACAGAACGACAAACAACGACGAGATTGAATGCCAGAACCCGCACCCCTGTGGGTTGCAGGCCCTTTTTTACACAGACCGGATCAACGGCCCGAACGGCGTGCGTCCAGGCTCCAGGCGCCGGCACCAAACGCTGCCAGGGCCAGCAAGCCGCCCGTCACGCCCACGTTCTTGAAGAACATCAGCTGCTGCATCATTTGCTTGTCGGCGGGCAGGTTCCAGTAGGCGTGAAAGAAGAAGCTGGCCACCAGCGTGAAGAAGGCCAACGCGAACGCCGCAAACCGGGTACCCACGCCAAAGATGAGCGCCAGGCTGCCCAGCACTTCCACAGCCGCCGCAATGGCCGCCGCCACCGTGGGCATGGGCAGGCCCACCGAAGTGATGTAGCCCACCGTGCCGGCAAAGCCGGTGAGCTTGCTGATGCCCGCAGGCAGGAACAGGGCGGCCAGCAGCAGGCGCGATGCCAGGGCCAGGGGGTTTTGCAGGGATGTGAACATGGTGAAGAACTCCTGAGTGAAAGTGGTTGAAAAATAAGCGATCAAAAACGATCAGGCGGCCAGGTCAAACACCAGCACCTCGGCGTCGTGGCCATGGGTCAACGACAAGGTGGTTTCCTTTTCCATCAGCAGCGCGTCGCCGCCCGACAGAGCCCGGTCGTTGGCGCTGAGTGCGCCGCGCACCAGGTGCACATAGGTCTTGCGGGCCGGGTTCAGCGCCAGCGTGACGGTTTCATCACCATCCAGCAGCCCGGCATACAAGGCCGCATCGGCGTGGATCTTCACCGAGCCCTGGGCGCCATCGGGTGAGGCCACCAGGCGCAGGGCACCACGCTTTTCAGCTTCGGCGAAGGTCTTTTGCTCGTAGCTGGGAGGGATGCCGCGCACGTTCGGCTCAATCCAGATCTGCAAGAAATGCGTGGTCTGGCCCGCAGCGTGGTTGAACTCGCTGTGCTGCACACCAGTGCCTGCGCTCATGCGCTGCACGTCGCCCGGCGGGATGCCCTTGACGTTGCCCATGCTGTCCTTGTGGGCCAGTTCGCCCGACAGCACGTAACTGATGATTTCCATGTCGCGGTGGCCATGCGTGCCAAACCCGGTGCCCGGAGCAATGCGGTCTTCGTTGATGACCCGCAGGTTGCCAAAACCCATGTGGGCAGGGTCGTAGTACCCGGCAAACGAGAAGCTGTGGAAGGAATTGAGCCAGCCATGGTCGGCGTGGCCCCGGTCTTGCGATTTACGAACAGTCAGCATGTGAGTGCTCCTTTCAAGACTCGACTGTAGGACTGCAGCCATCCCCACGGGCACAGGTGAATTGATGGCACTATTCAAATAATCTGAATTAACATGGCGCCACCATGCAAAACGCCCGCGATGTCCTCACCCCCGATGCGTTGACCATGCTGCAGGTGATTGCCGAGGCTGGCAGCTTTGCAGCCGCCGCGCGGCAACTGGGCCTGGTACCCAGCGCCCTCACCTACCGCGTGCGCCAGATTGAAGACGCACTGGATGTGCTGCTGTTTGACCGCAGCGCGCGCCAGGCCCGCCCCACCGAGGCCGGGGTCGAGCTGCTGCGCGAAGGCGCGCGCCTGCTGCAGGACATTGACGCCGTGGCCCACCGAGTGCGCCGTGTGGCCACGGGCTGGGAGCCGCAGCTCACACTGTCCATCGACGGCATCATTTCGCCCCACACCCTGCTGGAGCTGGTGGACGCGTTCTACGCCATGAAGCCTCCCACGCGCCTGAAGCTGCGCGACGGCATCATGACCGGCACGCTGGAGGCACTGACCTCTGGCCGGGCAGACCTGGCCATTGGCGTGTCAGTGGCGGGCAACAACGTGGCGGGCGTGCAGCAAGGCACGCTGGGTGATGTGCTCTTCATCTACGTGGTGGCGCCCCACCACCCGCTGGCCACGGCGCCCGAACCCATCTCCGACGCCACGCTGCTCGAACACCGTGCCGTGGCCGTGGCCGATTCGGCCACCCGCGGCGGCGCCACCATGGGCCTGCTCGGCGGGCAGGACGTGCTGACAGTGGACACCATGCAGGCCAAGGTGCGCGTGCAGTTGCGCGGCCTGGGCGGCGGTTTTCTGCCCGAACCCATGGTGCGCCCCTACCTGGAGGCCGGGCGATTGGTGACGCGCCGCGTGGCCCGGCCCGAACGCAACGTGCGCGTGCACTACGCCTGGGGTGGCCCTGGCTTCACCGCACCGGGCCGCGCGCTGCAGTGGTGGCTGAACCAACTGCAAAGTCCCGCCACGCGCCGTGCTCTGCTGGAAAACCACCATCATTTGTGACCTTGATCAAGTACGCACAGGCCAGCACCGCGTGTAGAGTGGTTCCTGTTGGTTTTGCATCGCATATCTCTTTTGCCGACCGTCACCGAAAGGCCTCCCATGAGCAAACCTGATCCTCTCCCCGCCAAACGGCTCCGACGCTCCAGCGCCCCCGAACCTGCAGCCCCCGCAGTCCCCACCACCTCCTCCGGCAAACCCCAGCGCCACTTCGCCATCATTGGCGCAGGCATGGCCGGCATTGCCTGCGCCCGCACCCTGGTGCAGGCCGGCCACCGCGTGACAGTGTTCGAGAAATCGAACCAAGCCGGCGGCCGCACCGCCACTCTCGACAGCCCCTTTGGCAACTTTGACGCTGGCGCTCAATACTTCACGGTTCGCGATCCGCGTTTTGCCCGCGCCATCGACACCGTGCCCGGTATCTGCAAGCGCTGGAGCGCCAATTCGGTCCAGGTGCTGGACGCCGCAGGCCGTGTCGCCGCTGTGGGCCTGCCCCACCGCGAGGCCCACTGGGTGGCCAGCCCAGGCATGCAATCGCTGGTGACCACCTGGGCCGAACCCCTCATCCAGGCGAGCCAGCTGATCACCCACACCCGTGTCACGCGCATCGAGTCCGACGCCGTCAACACCCCAGGCTGGCAGCTGCGCACCGAAGGCGCTGGCGGCGAGCAGCATGTGTATGCGGGCTTTGATGCGGTGCTGTTGGCCCAACCCTCGGTGCCTGCGCAGGCCTTGATTTCAGGGTCCGGGCTCGACACCCCGCTGGCCGACGCCATGTCCAAGGTGGCCATCGCCCCTTGCTGGACCCTGATGCTCGCCTTCCCCCAGGCCGTGCGCCCCGGGCTGACCACACTCGGCCCGCAATGGAACGCCGCGCGCAGCACCCACCACCGCATTGCCTGGCTGGCACGCGAGTCGTCCAAGCCGGGCCGCAACGTGGTGGAGCGCTGGACGGTGCAGGCCAGCCCCGCCTGGTCGGCAGAACACCTCGAAGACGACGAAGCCCGTGTGCAGGCCAAGCTACTCAAGGCGTTTGCCGAGGTCACCGGCATCCGGGCCGAACCCGCGCATGTTGACACCCGCCGCTGGCGCTATGCGCAGACCACCCACCCGCTGGGCAAGAGCCACCTGTGGGACGCCAAAGCCGGGCTGGGCGCCTGCGGAGACTGGTGCCTGGGGCACCGGCTGGAAGACGCCTTTGTGTCGGGCCTGGAACTGGCACTTGCCGTGGCATGACGGGGGGCGTGGGCGCCACGCCGCGCTATGAGGGGCGCTATGTGGGGCGGTTTGCCCCCTCTCCCACGGGCCCGCTGCACGCGGGCTCTCTGGTCGCCGCGCTGGCCAGCTGGCTGGACGCACGCGCGCACAACGGCCGGTGGCTGGTGCGCATTGAAGACGTGGACCAGCCCCGCTGCGTGCCGGGGGCTGACGCCTTCATCCTGCAACAACTGGCCGCCTGTGGCCTGCACCCGGATGCACAGCCCCAATGGCAGTCAGCGCGCAGCGGGCTGTACCAACATGCGCTGGACCAGTTGATGGCGCAAGGCGACGCCTACCCCTGCGCCTGCTCGCGCAAGGATATCGAAGACGCCCATGCCGCACAGGGCCATGCGCGCGAGCGCCACGCGGCGCTGCCCTACCCCGGCACCTGCCGCCAGGGGCTGCAAGGCCGCACGGGCCGCTCCTGGCGCTTCAACGTGACCGATTTCAAGCCGAAACAGCCGTCTGCGCCGGTGAATCATGCCCTTAATGCTACATATTCAGTAGCAGACGGCGTACTGCATTGGCGCGACCGCCGCCTGGGCCACCAGCAGCAACAGGTCGCCACGGCAGTTGGCGACTTTGTGCTGCGCCGCGCCGACGGGCTCTGGGCTTACCAACTGGCCGTGGTGGTGGATGACGCCGACCAGGGCATTACCGATGTGGTTCGAGGCGAGGACCTGGCAGACAACACGCCACGCCAGATCCTGCTGCAGCAGGCCCTGGGGCTGCCCATGCCGCGCTACCTGCACACCCCCTTGGTATGTGGCGACAACGGCGAAAAGCTCTCCAAACAAAACGGCGCGCAACCGCTGGACCTGCGCGACCCCTTGCAGGCGCTGTCACAAGCCGCGCTGGCACTGGGCTTGCCTGCTGTGGCGCATCTACACCACATTTGCATCGCAGACGCCCTGGCACAGTGGGTGGCCGCGTGGCGACGAAACTACAATGGCCCACCGTGACCGAATTGACCATAGCCTCCGCTCCCGCCAGTGCTGCGCCTGCCGCAGCTGCCGCCCCCGCAGCGCCCGCCATACGGGGCTCTGCCCCCGCCGGTGTGACCCACCCCAAAACCATCAAGAGCTTTGTGCGCCGCGCCGGCCGCACCACCACCGGCCAGGCCAAGGCCTTTGAAGACTTTGGCCCGCGTTTTGTCCTGCCCTACACCCCCGCCCCGCTGGACGCCCCCGCCGCCTTTGGCCGCAGCGCGCCACTGGTGCTGGAAATCGGCTTTGGCATGGGCGAGGCCACGGCCCACATCGCCCGCGTGCGGCCGCAGGACAACTTCCTGTGCTGCGAAGTGCACGAACCCGGCGTGGGAGCGCTGCTCAAGCGCATCGGCGAACAGGCGCTGACCAACATCCGCATCCTGCAACACGACGCCGTTGAGGTCATCGACCACATGCTGCCCGAGGGCAGCCTGGACGGCGTGCACATCTTCTTCCCGGACCCCTGGCACAAGACGAAGCACAACAAGCGCCGTCTGATCCAGCCCCCGCTGGTGGCCAAGCTGGCCGCCCGTCTCAAGCCCGGGGGCTACCTGCATTGCGCTACTGACTGGCAGCCCTACGCCGAGCAAATGCTGCAGGTGCTCGGCGCCGAGCCTTTGCTGCAAAACACTACCACCGGCTTTGCACCCCAGCCCGACTACCGCCCCCTGACCAAGTTCGAAAACCGCGGCCTGCGGCTGGGTCATGGCGTGTGGGACGTGGTGTTCGTGCGCCGCAACTGACCAACGACATGCCCCGACCGGCCCGACAGACAGCCCCCATGAAACCCATCCTCCAAAACCTGGTGGAAATGACCGGCCACCGCGACCACCTGCGGCTAGAGGTATCGGTGCTGTCCACGCTGCAAAAGCTCAGCGGCATCATCGAGGTACGGGCCCTGGAGCTGTTTACGGACGGCGGCGTGCCCCATGTGCGTCCCCGCACCTGGGTGGACAACGGCCAGCTGGTATCCACCGACTCAGAAGCCGCCGCAGACCCCCGCCGCGAGCCCCTGGACCAGTACCCTGCCCTGCGGGACTGCGTGGACAGCCATGGTGAAAGCGCCCTGGCCTCGCCCCGCCAGGGGCGTCATGTACTGTGGCTGCCGGTATGGATGCATGACAAGGTCAGCACCTGCCTTGAGATCACGCAGTCGCGTCCATTCTCGGCCCACAAGCTTGACGTGTTCATGGGCGTGTTCCAGGTGTATCAGAACTACCAGAGCTTGCTTGACTACAGCGAGCGGGATGCACTCACCGGCCTGTTCAACCGCAAGACGTTTGACGAGCAGTTCTCCCGCTACACCATGAGCGGGCTGGCCAGCCGATCGAGCGCGGTTACCGAATCCTTTGCTGCCGAAGAGACCGCCACCATCAACGACAACGAGCCCGTGCAGCAATGGCTGGCGGTGGTGGACATCGACCACTTCAAGCAGGTCAACGACCGTTTCGGCCACCTGTATGGCGACGAGGTGCTGATCCTGATCGCCAACATCCTGCGCAGCTCATTCCGCAGCCACGACCGCATCTTCCGCTTCGGCGGCGAAGAGTTTGTGGTGCTGCTGCGCTCCACCACGCTGAGCACCGCCCACAAGGTGTTCAACCGCTTCCGGCTGGCCGTGCAGGAGTACGACTTCCCGCAAGTGGGTCAGGTCACGGTGAGCCTGGGTTTTGTGAGCACCACGCGGGGCTCGCCCGTAGAAATCCTTGGCCAGGCCGACCAGGCGCTGTACTACGCGAAGGAACATGGCCGCAACCAGGTCTGCTTCTATGACGACCTGGTGGCCAGCGGCCAGCTGGCGACCAAGGTCGCCAACGACGACGTCGAGCTGTTCTGAACTTATTGGGTCCGCTGGCCGCATCCTTATGGGTCGCCCCCAGGCTGCAGAGCCTCAGCCCAGCGACGCCAGGATCGCCTCCACATTGACGTCATCGCGCTGCGCGGGCGCCAAAAAACGCTCAGCGTAGTCGCGCCAAACACCACTGGTCAGGAAGAAGCGGAACACCTCGGCATCAATGTGCCGCTCACGCACCATGTGGGTCATGATCTTGAGCGACTCGGTCAAGGTCTTGGGTGGCTTGTAGGGCCGGTCGGCCGCGGTCAACGCCTCAAAGATATCGGCCAGTGTCATCACACGGTCGGCCAGCGTCAGCTCGCTGGCCTTCAGGCGGCGGGGGTAGCCGGTACCGTCCAGCTTTTCATGGTGTGACCCGGCAATGGCCGGCACGCGCGCCAGGTGTGGCGGAAACGGCAGGCCACTGAGCATGATGATGGTCTGCACGATGTGGTCGTTGATCTTGAAGCGGTCTTCGGCCGTGAGCGTGCCCCGCTGGATGGACAGGTTGTGCAGCTCGCCCAGGTGCGCCTCATAGGGTGGCAGCACCATGTCAAAGCCCCAGCGGTTGGCCGGACTGCCGGCCTCCACCGGCGGCTTGCGCGAGCCCCAGGGCACGATGTGCTCGGGCCGGTCGGCCAGCAACGGCTCGTTGGCGGGCAAGGGGCGTACCGGCACGGTCGCCAGCCGCAGCATTTCGGCGGACGATAGCCCCAAGCGGTCGTCAAAATGCCGCTGCCACACCTGGCGGCCCACGGCCTTGAGGCGGGCGATGTCGGCCTCGGCCATGAACTCCCCTCCCACGTTGCAACGGGCTACAAAGGCAAAGTCCTCCTGCAGCTGCTCGCGCCGTTGCAGCAGCTCGCGCTGCAGCCGCACCGGGTCCACGCCCGACACGTGCTGCTTCCAGTAGTCCAGCTCCGCGTCACGCCACAGCACCTCAAAGCGCATGCGCACCTCATGAACGCGGTTGTAAAGCGTCTCCAGCTTGGTGGCTTTGTCGATGATGTGCTCGGGGCTGGTGACCTTGCCGCAGTCGTGCAGCCAGGCGCCCAGGCGGAACTCGTAGCGCTCGGCATCGGTCATGGTCACCTGGGCAAACGGGCCGTCCTTGGCCGCGCACATGCGGTCTATCAACGCCTCGGCCAATTCGGGCACGCGCTCGCAGTGGCCACCGGTGTAGGGGCTCTTGGCGTCGATCGCATCGGCCAGCAGGCGGATGACAGCGTCCAGCAGCTCCTTCTGGCCTTCGATCAGGCGCCGCGTCTCGATGGCCACCGACAACGTGCCCGACAACTTCTCGACAAACGCGCGGAAATGCGCATCGTCCTGCGACTGGTCGGCTATATACCGCAGCACCAGCAGGCCCAGAGGCTGCCCTTCACGGGTGCGCAGCTGCACCCGCAGCACGCGCGCGGGCTCGGTATCGTCGTCGTCTTCGTGCTGGTCGCCGGGTTGGGTCTCGGTGTGGTTGATGAAATGCACCATGGCCAGGTGCTCGGGGTAACGCGACTGCTGCCCGGGGTCTTCGCAATGGCGGGCCGCGCGCAGCAAACCCGTGCGTTGCGGGTCCACCAGGTACACAGCGCCGCCAGTGCAACTGGTTGCGCGCACCAGTTCGTACAGCACACTCGACAGCATCAGGTCGGTGCGCGACTCGGCGCTGATGTGGTGAGTGATGTGCAAGAACTCCTGGATGGTGTCGGACATGCGGTCCATCACCAGCCCCAGGTCGCGCACCTCGCGCACGGGTGACACCCGGCGCTGCGGCCGCCGAAAGTCAAACCGGGCCAGCGCTCGCGCCTGCGCCGCCAGCCCGAACAGGCTGCGCCCCACGCGCCTGCCGGCCAGCCAACCCAAGGGCAGCATCAGGCCGATGAGCGACACCGACAGCCACACCTGCTGGCGCAGGTTGTTGTTCACCTCGGCCAGCAGCTCGTTGGTGGGGATCGCCATCAGGATCTGCAGGCCCTGCCAGCGCATCGATGCCAGCGGCAGCGACCGGCCCAGCCATTCCTCACCGTCAGCCTGCAGGCGGCGGGACTCCCCGTCTTTCAGGCCCTGCGCCTGCAGCGCCAGCAGGCTGGGCACGCCCAGATCGTCAAGGGTCCGCAGGCGCAAGCCAAGTGTATTGCCGTCGCGCAGTAGCACGCGCGACATGTCCGGGTAGGCCAGCACGCGCCGGTCCTTGTCCACCACGGCGATCTCGGTACGGGGCATCAAGCGCAGCCCGCTGATCTCGTGCCCCAGGTCGGTCAGGGCCACGTCCAGGCCAATCACTGCGCGCCCATCCTCACTCGGCTGGCTCAGAGTGATACCCACCTCCTGCGTGGTAAAGAAAACATAGGGCGCGGTGAGTATCTGGGTGTTCCGTTCCAGCGCCTCGGCGTACCAGGGACGCGTGCGGGGGTCGTAGCGGTATTCCGAACGGACGGCTGAGCTGATCAGCCGCAGGTCGGCGCCGTAATAGCTCCAGCGCCCCACCATGCTCGCCACACCGTGCTCACGGGCCATGGACTGCACCAGGTACGCGGTTTTGGGAGGCGCATCCAGCTGCACCCGCAAGGCATCGTTGCGCACCGGTCGCACCAGCAAAAACTGCCCGTCCGGGTAACCAATGAACACCGCCGACAACAGCTGGTTCTGCTCCAGCAACCGCGCCAGCACAGGCAGCCGTCGCAGCCGCGCTGGCAGGGTAGGCGCCGAGGCCACCGGGTCGAACGCCAGCAGGCGGATGGTAGCGTCGGCCGGGTCCACGATGCGGTGCACGCGTTCGGCAATGAGCTGGCTGATGCGCTGTGCGCTCTCGTCCGATGCCGAGATGATGGCCTGGCGAGCACTGGTACTGACCTGGTACACCAGCAAGGCGGTCAGCAGCAGCATGGCGGTGACCACCACGGTCGCGATCAGGACTTCAAACGGGATCGTGATGCGTTGCCACCAGGGCAGATAGGCGTCTTGCCCCACAGAGGCAGGACCACTGTCGCGAAGAACAGCGGACGCTGGCGGGTCTTGGGGGCTGTCGCGCAGGGTGTTCATGCGCTGGACTGTAGGGGGAAACCCGGTTTTGAGTCACCCTCTTTTTGGCAGCAATACCCGCCACACCACAGCGGCCCGCACCGCTGTGGTGGCTCAGGCCATCAGCCCAGTTGCTGCGTGACCCAACCGGTCACCGAGGCCAGCGCCGCAGGCAACTTGGCAGCATCGGTGCCACCGGCCATGGCCATGTCGGGCTTGCCACCGCCCTTGCCGCCCACTTGCTGGGCCACAAAGTTCACCAACTCACCGGCCTTGAGCTTGCCCACGCTGTCAGCGGTGACGCCTGCAGCAATCTGCACCTTGTCACCGTCCACAGCGGCCAGCACGATGGCAGCGGTCTTGAGCTTGTCCTTGAGCTTGTCCATGGTGTCGCGCAGGGTCTTGGCATCGGCGCCAGGCAGCGCGGCAGCCAGCACCTTGAGGCCCTTAACCTCCACGGCCTGGTTCACCAGCTCGTCGCCCTGGCTGGAAGCCAGCTTGCCCTTCAGAGCCGCCACTTCCTTTTCGAGCGCGCGGGCATTGTCCAGTGCCTGGCTGATGCGGCCGTTGAGCTCTACCACCGGCGCCTTGAGGGTGCTGGCGGCCTGGTTCACGGTGTCTTCCAGGTTCTGCAGATAGGCCAGCGCGTTGGCGCCCGTCACCGCCTCGATGCGGCGGACGCCTGCAGCCACGCCGCCTTCACCCACCACCTTGAACAGGCCAATGTCGCCCGTGCGCTGCACGTGTGTGCCGCCACACAGTTCGCGGCTGGTGCCGATGTCGAGCACGCGCACGGTTTCGCCGTACTTTTCGCCAAACAACATCATGGCGCCGGTCTTCTGGGCCGACTCGATGTCCATCACGCGGGCCTGCGTGGGCTGGTTGGTCAGGATTTCTTCGTTCACACGGCGCTCGATCTCGCGGATCTCGGCCGCTGTGACGGCGCCGTTGTGCGCAAAGTCAAAACGGGTGCGGTCGGCATTGACCAGGCTGCCCTTTTGCTGCACATGGCTGCCCAGCACTTCGCGCAGGGCCTTGTGCATGATGTGCGTGACCGAGTGGTTGCGCATGGTGGCGGCGCGCACCGCCGTGTTGACCTGGGCCTGCACCGTGTCACCCACGTTCAGCGTGCCCTCTTCGAGCGTGCCGTGGTGGCCAAACACATCGGCCTTGATCTTGAGCGTGTCGCCCACCGCAAAACGGGCCGAGCCACTGGTGATGGTGCCTTCGTCGCCCACCTGGCCGCCGCTTTCGGCGTAGAACGGGGTCGTGTCGAGCACCACCACGCCGTTTTGACCCGCCTTTAGGGCTACCGCGCTTGTCCCATCTACATAGATTGCTACGATTTTTGCAGTCTCTGCAAGATGCTCGTAGCCAGTGAACTGGTTGGCTGCACCGGTGTACTCCAACGCCTTGTCCATCTTGAACTTGCCGGCAGCTCGGGCCTGGGCCTTCTGCTTTTCCATGGCGGTGTTGAAGCCAGCCTCGTCCACTTCCACATCGCGCTCGCGGCACACGTCGTTGGTCAGGTCGAGCGGGAAGCCGTAGGTATCGTGCAGCTTGAAGGCCACATCGCCAGGCAGCACCGAGGCCACCTTCGGATAGGCGCGCCCCGTAACAGAAACCGAGTAGCGACTTGCAATCCCGTCAATAACAGATTGGGCAATTGGCAGCTTCTCCCCCCAAAAGACTGCTATCGCATTGTTGAAACTCAATGTACGCGCAACATCCCGGGCAAAGCGCTCGACATCTGCTTCCCCAGCATCAGCATCGAAGAAGCGAACCAAGATATCGCCCTCAAGACTAATCCGACCGTCAAAGTGCAGTGTTTCATTGTCCGGAAGCAAATCAACAAGGAGATCAACTGAGACGGCACCTGTAGGCGAACTGGCCTCCAAATTGCTCAAAACTGGCCGACGTAGGTCCAACGCACGATCAAGAATCTCCATGCCGTTGGCCAGCGTTTCAAAGAAACGCTCTTCTTCCACCTTCAGCACTTCAGTGATGCGCTGCTCCTGCTCGCGCAGGGATGGGTAGGCGTCACCCATCAGGCGCACCAGATCGGCCACCAGCTTGTGAAAGAACGGCGTCTTCTTGCCCAGCTTGTACCCGTGGCGGATGGCACGGCGCACGATACGGCGCTGCACGTAGCCACGGCCCTCGTTGCTGGGGATCACGCCGTCGCTCACCAAAAACGCGGTGGCGCGGATGTGGTCGGCGATCACGCGCAGGCTCTTGTTGTTGAGGTCGGTCACGCCGGTCTCGCGGCCAGCGGCCTTGATGAGCGCATCGAACAGGTCGATCTCGTAGTTGCTGTGCACGTGCTGCAGGATGGCCGCCAGGCGCTCCAGACCCATGCCGGTGTCCACGCAGGGTGCGGGCAGCGGGGTCACGGCACCCGTCTCGTCCATGTTGAACTGCATGAACACGTTGTTCCAGATCTCGATGAAACGGTCGCCGTCTTCATCGGGGCTGCCGGGAGGGCCGCCAGCAATGTGCGGTCCATGGTCGTAGAAGATTTCGCTGCAGGGGCCGCAGGGGCCGGTGTCGGCCATCATCCAGAAGTTGTCGGACTTGTAGCGGCCGCCCTTGTTGTCGCCGATGCGGATCACGCGCTCGGGCGGCAGGCCGATTTCCTTGGTCCAGATGTCGTAGGCCTCGTCATCTTCCTGATAGACCGTGGCCAGCAGGCGCTCTGGCGGCAGCTTGTAGACCTCGGTCAGCAGCTCCCAGGCCCACTTGAGCGATTCGCGCTTGAAGTAGTCGCCAAACGACCAGTTACCCAGCATTTCAAAGAAGGTGTGGTGGCGCGCGGTGTAGCCCACGTTTTCCAGGTCGTTGTGTTTGCCGCCTGCACGCAGGCAGGCCTGCACGGACACCGCGCGGTTGTACGAGCGCTTGTCAGTGCCCAGGAACACGTCCTTGAACTGCACCATGCCCGAGTTGGTGAACATCAGCGTCGGATCGTTGCCGGGCACCAGAGGGCTTGATGGCACGACGGTGTGGCCCTTGGAGACGAAGAAGTCCAGGAAGGACTTGCGGATGTCAGCGACAGAAAAAGTGGGAGTGCTCATGGTGTTGTGGAGTGGTTGCACGGAGCAGGCAGGCCGCAGGACCCGCGCCTATGCGCTGCCTGTCGCTGCCCCTATGGGGACCAACCTTTCATTATAGGTTTGCGGCCCTGACGCCCGTGGCAGCACCGCGACAGCGATGGCTGGCGCAAGGTTTGCCAGATTCCCTGCTGCTCCCGTCCTCCCGACCACCGGGCGGCTCATTGCCTTTGTCCAAAATTTCGCTTGTGCACTTCAAATATCTTGTTAATATATTAATAACTTCATCGCCCAACGCACCCAAGGAGCACCCTGTGAACCCACAACCCCGCTGGCAAGGCATCTTCCCCGCCATCACCACCAAGTTCCACGCCGACGAGTCCATTGACGCCGAAGGCACGGCCCGGCACATCGACTTCCAGATCCGCAACGGCATCCATGGCCTGGTGACCTGCGGCTCGCTGGGCGAAGCCAGCACGCTGTCGCTCGAAGAAAAGCTCCAGGTCACCAAGATCGCCCTCGAAGCCGCCGACGGCCGCGTGCCCGTGCTGGCCAATGTGTCCGAAACCAGCACCCGCGAGGCCCTGCGCTACATCGACGGCGGCAACAAGCTCGGTGTGGCGGGCTACATGGTCATGCCCTCGGTGATCTACGTGGCCGACGCCCGCGAGGCCATGGCCAACGTGCGTGCCATGGCCGGTGCGGCCCAGCGCCCCCTGATGATCTACAACAACCCCGTGGCCTACCGCGTGGACCTGAAGCCAGAGCACATGGTCGAGTTGGCTGACTGCGAGTGGATCGCCGCGATCAAGGAAAGCACGGGCGACATCCGCCGCATTACCGACCTGCGCAACACCGTGGGCGATCGCTACCAGCTCTTTTTGGGGGTGGATGACCTGGCCTACGAAGGCCTGGCCCTGGGCTGCGACGGCCTGCTGGCAGGCGTGGGCTGCGCCTTCCCGCGCGAAACCGTGGCGCTGTACGACCTGATGAAGGCGGGCAAATTTGCCGAGGCGCTGCCGCTGTACCAGTGGATGACGCCCATGCTGCACCTGGATGTATCGAACAAGCTGGTGCAGAACCTCAAGCTCATCGACGCGCTGGTGGGCGTGGGCACCGAACATATGCGCCGCCCGCGCTTGCCGCTGGTGGGTGAAGAGCGCGCGTTTGTCGAGCGTGTGGTGAAGAAGGCGCTCGAAACCCGTCCGACCCAATACCAGTCTGTGGCCTGACACGCCCCAACTCCCCTGACCCCGTCACCGGGCCGGACGAGACCCCGGCCTTTGTTCCCAACGCACACACAAGAGGTTTCCCATGACACGTGCATTTTCCGGATTTCGGGCGCTCAGGCCTGCTGCTGTCGCTGCTTTGCTGCTGGCGGGCCACGCCCACCATGCCAGCGCGCAAGAGCAAGTCATCAAGATCGGCCACAGCGGCCCGCTCTCGGGGCCCAACGCCTTTGCAGGCAAGGACAACGAGAACGGCGTGCGTCTGGCCATCGAGGAACTCAACACGAAAAAGATCATGGTCGAGGGCAAGACGCTGAAATTCGAACTGGTTTCGGAAGACGACCAGTGCGATGCTCGCACCGGCGTCAGCGTGGCACAAAAGCTGGTGGACAGCGGGGTGAAGTTCGTCATGGGCCCGTACTGCTCGGGCGTGGCGATCCCTGCATCGCGGGTCTACAACGACGGCGGCGCCATGGTGTCTACCGTGGGCACCAACCCCAAGGTGACGGAGGGCGGCTACAAGAACCTGTTCCGCATCATCGCCAGCGACACCCAGATCGGCTCCAACATGGCCGTCTATGCCGCGCAGGTGCTCAAGGTTAAGCAGGTGGCAGTCATCGATGACCGCACCGCGTTCGGCCAGGGGGTGGCCGACCAATTCACTAAGGAGGCAAAGAAGCAGGGCCTCACGGTGGTGGGCCAGGAGTTCACCACCGACAAGTCCACCGACTTTCTGTCCATTCTCACAAGCCTCAAGGCCAAGCAGCCGCAGGCCATCTTTTTTGGCGGCTATGCGCCCCAGGCCGCGCCCATGGCAAGGCAGATGAAGCAACTGGGCTTGACCGCCAAGCTGCTGGGCGGCGACACCCTGTGCAGCCCCGAGGTCGGCAAGCTCGGCGGCGACGCAGTGAACGACACCGTGTTCTGCGCGCAAGGCGGCACCATGCTCGACAAGGTGGCCAGCGGCCCGGCGTTCAAGGCCAAGTACAAGGCGCGGTTCCAGCGCGATGCCGATGCCTACGCCGCCTCCTACTACGATCAGGTGATGTTCATGGCCGAAGCGATGCAGAAATCCAACTCGACCCAGCCCGCCAAGGTGAGCGCACAGATGGTTGCGTCCAGCCACCAGGGCGTGGCGGGCACCTATGCCTACGACGACAAGGGCAACCTCAAGCAGGCACCCATCACGGTGCTGACCTTCCGCAATGCCGCACCCGTACCCTTGGCAAGCTATTGACCCCTTTCGCAGCCCCCACCGCTGAAGTAACTCCATGAAACGCATCCAGATCCTTGACTCCCACACCGGCGGCGAGCCCACCCGGCTTGTCATCGACGGCTTCCCCGACCTGGGTACCGGCACCATGGCCGAGCGGCGCATGCTGCTGGCCGAGCGCCACGACGCCTGGCGGGCCGCCACCGTGCTGGAGCCGCGTGGCAGTGACGTGGTGGTGGGGGCCCTGCTCTGCACGCCGCAAGACCCGGCCAACGCAGCGGGCGTAATCTTCTTCAACAACAGTGGTTACCTGGGCATGTGTGGCCACGGCACTATTGGGCTGATTGCGTCGCTCGCCTACCTGGGCCGCATCACTCCTGGCGAGCACCGCATTGAAACCCCGGTGGGTACCGTCACCACCACCCTGCACACCGATGGATCGGTCAGCGTGCGCAATGTGCCAGCCTACCGGCTGCACCACCAGCTGGCTGTGGACGTGCCAGGCTACGGCCGCGTTGTCGGCGATGTGGCCTGGGGCGGCAACTGGTTCTTCTTGATCTCTGACCACGGCCAGCGTGTAGCCAGTGACAACCTGGAGGCGTTGATGGCCTACAGCTGCGCCGTGCAGCAAGCCCTCAAAGACCAGGGCATTCGGGGCGACAACGGCGGCGAGATTGACCACATCGAGCTGTTTGCCGACGATGACCAGGCCGACAGCCGTAACTATGTGCTGTGTCCCGGCAAGGCGTATGACCGCTCGCCCTGCGGCACCGGCACCAGCGCCAAGGTGGCCTGCCTGGCGGCCGACGGCAAGCTGGCACCAGGCGCCATCTGGCGCCAGGCCAGCATCATCGGCAGTCAGTTCGAGGCCAGCTACACGCTGCAGGACGATGGCAAGGTCATCCCCACCTTGCGTGGCCGCGCGCACATGAGCTCCGAGGCCACGCTGCTCATCGAAGGCAGCGACCCCTTTGGCTGGGGAATCCGGCTGTAATTCACCGCTCGCTCCCAAACACACACGCGCCATGCAACACACCGACGTTCTCGTCATTGGCGCTGGCATCGTGGGCGCAGCCTGCGCCCATGCCCTCGCGCAGGCCGGGCTGTCGGTGCGTGTGATCGATGCGCGCCTTGGCGGGGCGACGGCCGCGGGCATGGGGCATCTGGTGGTGATGGATGACAACCCAGCCGAACTGGCGCTGAGCCAGACATCGCTGGACCTCTGGCACACCTGGGCACCCCACATGGATGCGGGCTGTGCGTTCACGCCCTGCGGCACGCTCTGGCTGGCCGCCAACGATGCAGAGCTGCAGGCGGCCCATGGCAAACGCAGCACCCTGCAAGCACACGGAATCGCCTGCGACATGCTCGACGCGGCCGCCCTGTCCCGCGCAGAACCCTCACTGCGCCCCGGTCTGGCGGGAGCGCTCAAGGTGCAGGAGGACAGCGTGGTCTACGCCCCGCGCGCAGCCCAGTGGCTGCTGGACCAGGCCGCAGCCCACGGACACCTTGTGTTTGAGCAGGCTGAAGCGATGCAGATCGACGGCCACACCGTCACCCTGCGCGACGGGAGCCAGCGCAGTGCAGGCGCCATCGTGCTGGCCAGCGGCATCCATGCCCCGCAGCTGTGCCCCGGCCTGCCGCTGCGCCCCAAAAAGGGCCACCTCGTCATCACCGACCGCTACCCAGGCACCGTGCACCACCAGCTGGTGGAGCTGGGCTACATCACCAGCGCGCACCACAGCGACGGTACCTCGGTGGCCTTCAACGTGCAGCCCCGGCCTACGGGGCAATTGCTGATTGGCTCGTCGCGCGAGTTCGACACCACCGATACCGCCGTCAACAACACCGTCATGGCTCGCATGCTGCAACGGGCGCTCGACTACCTGCCCGGCCTGGCCGACCTCAACGCCATTCGCACCTGGACCGGCTTTCGCGCCGCCACGCCCGACAGCCTTCCGCTGATTGGCGCGCACCCCGAACACCCGCACCTGTGGCTGGCCGTGGGCCATGAAGGGCTGGGCGTAACCACCGCCCCGGCCACTGCGCAGTTGCTGGCGGCCCAGATCGCAGGAGGCACGCCTGCAATCGACCCCACGCCCTATGCACCTGCTCGCTTTGCGGGTCTGAGCACACCATGACCACATCCGCCCGCGCCCTGGTGCATATCGTCGTGAATGGCACGCCCCTGCAGGTGCCCGCAGGGACCAGCGTCGCCGCCGCAATGGCGCAGCAAACGCAGGGCACCACACGCACTTCGGTCACTGGCGAGCCACGGGCACCGCTGTGTGGCATGGGCGTGTGCCACGAATGCAGGGTGCGCATCTATGGCCGCACCCGCCTGGCGTGCCAGACGATCTGTGCTGAGGGCATGTGGATCTACACCGATGTCGGCACCGCGCCTGGGAGCGCAGCGCAATGACCCAGCCCATGAACGAACAACACTCGGCGCACGAGCGCTGCGACATCCTCATCATCGGCGCAGGCCCTGCAGGTTTGGCCGCAGCCCTGGCCGCCGCGCCCAGCGGCGCGTCGATCACCATCGTGGACGACAACCCACAGCCCGGCGGGCAAATCTGGCGCGATGGGCCTCAGGTGGCCTTGCCCGCCCTGGCGCAACAGCACCGCGCGGCGCTGGCCCGGCACACCAACATCCGCCTGCTGCCCGGCACTCGCGTGGTGGGCCTGGGTGACGCCCAAGCTGGCGACAAGACCCCCGCCCTGCTACTGGAGGACGCCGACCGGGGCTGGACGCAGCACAGCCACCGCATCGTGCTGTGCACCGGGGCGCGCGAGCTGCTGCTGCCCTTTCCGGGCTGGACGCTGCCTGGTGTGACGGGCGCAGGTGCGCTGCAGGCCCTCATCAAGGCGGGGCTCGACGTGCACGGCCAACGCATCGTCATTGCAGGCACGGGCCCGCTGCTGCTGGCGGCTGCTGCCACCGCCACAAAAGCGGGCGCCACCGTGGTGCGCGTGGCGGAGCAGGCGCCGTGGAGCGCGCTCGCTGGCTTTGCAGCGCAACTGCCGCTCTGGCCTGCCAAGGCGTTGCAAGCCCTCACGCTGCTTCACCCGAGGTTTCGCGCCAGCAGCCATGTGCTGGAAGTCCAAGGCACCACGCAGGTGCAAACAGTGAGGCTGCGCAAAGGCCAACACGCCGAAGAAACCATGGCTTGCGACCGCGTGGCCTGCGGGTTCGGGCTGGTGCCCAACACCCACCTGGGGCAGATGCTGGGCTGCGCATTGGGCGGACCGTTCAGCGGTGGCCAGGGCCTGGCTGTCGATGCACAGATGCGCACCAGCGTGCCCGGTGTGTTCGCCGCGGGTGAAGCCACCGGCTTTGGCGGCAGCGAACGTGCACTGGTTCAGGGCGCGATGGCAGGCCATGCTGCGGCGGGACAGGTGCAACAGGCCCAGGCGCTGCGCCCCCAGCTGGCGCGCTGGGAGGGCTTTGCGCAGGTGCTGCAGGCTTCTTTCCCGCTGAACGAAACACTCAAGACATTGGCGCAACCCGGCACCCTGGTGTGCCGCTGCGAAGACGTTCCCTACGCCGCGCTCGCGGAGCGCGAGGGCTGGATCGACGCCAAGCTCCACACCCGCTGTGGCATGGGCGCCTGCCAGGGCCGCATCTGCGGCGCGGCCGCACAGCACCTGTTTGGCTGGACGCCTGCGCCCCCACGGCATCTGCTAGCGCCCGCACGCATTGGCACGCTGGCCGCCTGCACGCCCGCGCCCACCACTAGCGCTCAGCGCGAGCCCGCAGCTCCCTCGGGCTGACGCGCGCGCAGCCGTTTTCCCCCGTCCTTCCTTTCAGGGCTTACCCGCACCCAGCAGGCATCCATCTTGCTTTTAAATATATTTGTTAGATATTAAAAGACAGAAGGCTTTTTCTTTCATCGCCGCGCCCCTCCCCAGGAACCCCATCATGCCCATACCCAACAGTCCAACCGCCCCGCAATCTCCGGCGCCGCGCGCTCCCGTCCGTTGGGTGCTGGCGCTGTCCACGCAGGTTCTGCGCATGGAGCGGCACCTGCTCACCGCCCTCATGACCTTGCTGGTGCTGCTGATCCTGCTCAACGTGGTCACGCGTTACACCGGCATGCCCATCTACTGGGTGGACGAGGCGGCGGTCTACACGGTGGTCTGGCTGACCTTTGTGGGCGCCTCGGTCATGACGCGGCTGCGCATGGACTTTGCCGTGACCATGCTGACCGACCACCTCGGCGCGCGGGGCGCCAAGGCATTCAAGGTGGTGGCCACATCCGGCGTGCTGCTGTTTGGCCTGGCCATGCTGGTGATGTGCTGGATGTGGATGGACCCCATCGGCATTGCGCGCTACGGCTTTGACGCCAAGGAGTTTGCGGCCGAGAGCTTCAACTTCATCTACACCGAGCGCACCCAGACGCTGAACTGGCCCACCTGGGTGCTGCAACTCATCCTGCCGATCTTCTCGGCCACCTTCAGCGTGCATGCGCTGGCCAACCTGCTCGAAGACATGGGTGCCGCAGAGCGTGTGCAGCACGCGGGCTTTGACGTGGTCAACGCCGACGCCGTGAACTGAACGCCCCTACGCCAGCAAAACCCACCCGAGCCCCCACCATGATCACCACCCTGTTCTTCCTCGCCGCCTTGCTGGTGGGTGTGCCCATCGGCGTATGCCTGTGCCTGTCGGGCGCGGTGTACATCCTCAGCATCGGCAGCCCGGTGCTGTTTCAGTCGTTCCCCATGCAGATGTTCGGCGGAGTGGACAGCTATGGCCTCATCGCCATCCCGCTGTTCATCTTGATCGGCGAGATCATGAACAGCGGCGGCATTACGCGGCGGCTGGTGGACCTGTCCATGGCCTTCATCGGCTCAGTCAAAGGGGGCCTGGCCTACGTGAACATCTTGGCCAACATGCTGGTGTCATCCATCATCGGCTCGGCCACCGCGCAGGTGGCCATCATGTCGCAGGTCATGGTGCCTGAGATGGAAAAGCAGGGCTACGACAAGACCTTCGCGGCGGGCCTCACGGTGTATGGCGGCATGCTGGGGCCCATCATCCCGCCCTCGGTGATGTTTGTGGTCTACAGCGTGCTGGCCCAGGTGGCCGTGGGCGACATGCTGATTGCAGGCATCCTGCCCGGCGTGCTGCTCACCGTGCTGTTCTTTGTCGTGATCGCACTCATGGGCTTTGTCTACAACTATCCACGCAGCGAAAAGCGCACGCTGGCCCAGCGCGCGCGCACCGTGGTGCAGGCCAGCCCCACGCTGCTAATCCCCATCATCATCGTGGGCTCCATCCTGAGTGGTCTGGCCAACCCCACCGAATCCGCCGCCGTGGGCGCGTTGGTCTCGGCGCTGGTGGGCCGCTATGTGACAAAGGAATTCCGCTTCAGCGCGATGCCCGCGATCCTGCTGCGCTCGGCCATTTACTCCGCCATCGTGCTGTTTCTGGTGGCGGCAGCGGCCGTGTTCTCGTGGTTGCTGATTTACGGCAAGGTGCCGCAGATGGTGGCCGCCTGGGTGCAGACGGTGGCGCACGACCCGGTCACGTTTTTGCTGCTCACCAACGCCATCCTGCTGGTCATCGGCACGGTGATCGACGGCATCCCTGGTCTCATCATGACCGCGCCCATCCTGCTGCCGATTGCCACCGAGGTCTATCACATCGACCCGCGCCATTTTGGTGTGGTGATCGTCGTCAACCTGGTGCTGGGGCTGATGACTCCGCCTGTGGGTCTGAGCTTCTTTGTCGCGTCGGCCGTCACCGGGGCCAAGCCCGGAAAGATGTTCATCGTCACCCTGCCGTTTTTCATCATCAGCTGCGTGGCGCTGGTGATGTTGTCGCTATTTCCCAGCCTGTCGCTCGGTTTGCTCAAGTAGCAGACCGTCGCGCCGCCTATCGCGTTCCCCTCCCCCGTCCCACAGCCCTTCTACCCGGAGATCACCATGACGCCATTGCCAGTTACCCGCCGCCATTTCATCCAGCGCCACGCCGCTGCCGCTGCCGCCGCCGTGGCGGTTCCGCTGGGCTTTCCGTCGCTGGTGCGCGCAGCAGACGCCAAAGAGTTTCGCCTCGGTTTGATCACGCCAGCCGGGCACTCCTGGAACCGCGCCGCGCTGCAGTTTGGTGAAGCACTGAAAAAAGAAACCGACGGCCGCTTGAGCGTCACGGTCTTCCACTCGGGCCAGCTGGGCAACGAGGCCGCGATGATGCAGCAGCTGCAATCCGGCGCGCTCGACATGGGCTGGATCCAGGCGGCCGAGCTGGGCTCGCGCGTGGCCAGCATCGCAGCCATCAATGCGCCGTATCTCGTGCGCTCCACCCCTGCCGTTGCAAAGCTGGTTAAGCACCCAGCCGCCACCAAGCTGCTGGAGGCGCTGCCGCGCGAGACCGGCACCATCGGCCTGGGCTGGGGCATCACCGGCATGCGCGCGGTGTTTTCCACCAAGGACATCACCGTGCCCACCGACATCAAGGGCATGAAGCTGCGCATCAACCCCACGCCGGTGTACCGCGACTTCTACCAAATGCTGGGCGCCGCCCCCACGCCCATCCCCACGCCCCAGGTGTTTGACGCCATGAGCAACGGTCAGGTCGACGGGCTGGAGGCAGACATCGAGTTCTCGTGGAACCAGCGTTTTGACAAGGTGGCCAAGACCCTGCTGCAGATGAACGCCCTGTTCATGCCGTTTGCGCCGCTGGTATCCGGCCGCATCTGGCAAGGGCTGGATGCCAAGGACAAGGACATCATCCGCAAGCTGGTGGCACAGTCACTCGACGCGCAGATCAACGACATCGTGACCACCGAGGCGGGCCTGATCGAGAAGTTCAAGGGCACGTCCATCGCCTTCAAGACGGCATCGTCGTTCAACCCCGACGGCATCGTCCAGGAGTTTGACAAGCTGTGGCTGCCCAAGGCGCCGCAGATTGCCGAGCTGCGCAAGGCGGGCGCCGGATTGGCGTGACACCCCCTGAGTCGCCTTCGGCGTCTTCACCCCTCTCTCGCTGCGCGGGAGGGGGACGCACCCGGTGGCCCGGCAAAGCCGGTTCCACGGGCGCACTGGCCGATGCCGCGCCAGTTTTGCAGGGTGTGGGGCATAGAAGAACGAGGGGCCATTAAGATGCCTTTCGCAAGCCCCCGCCCTGATCATCAAACAACCCTGCCATGACACTCCGCCACCCCTCCCCCCAGCAAGACCCCGCGCCCAAGCGGCGCGCGGCGGACGTGGCTTACGACGCCATCGAGACCATGATCTCCACGCTGCAGCTGCAGCCCGGCAGCCCCGTGGTGGAGGCCGAGATCGCCGAGAGCACGGGCCTGGGCCGCACGCCGGTGCGCGAGGCGCTGCTGCGCATGGTGTCCATCGGGCTCATCGTGCAGCAGCCCCGGCGCGGCTTGCTGGTGTCGCACATCGACCTGGCAGACCACCTGGACGTGATCCAGACCCGCCGTGTGCTGGAGCGGCTGCTGGCCTCCAACGCCGCACGCCGCGCCACCGCGCCGCAGCGCCAAGCCATCGTGCATTGCGCCCAGAACATGGTGGAAGCCGCCGCGCGCGGCCACCTGGACGACTACATGCTGGCCGACCATGCGCTGGACCTCATCACCCACCAGGCCAGCCAGAACCACTCGGCCGTCAAATGCGTGCAACCGCTCATCGTGCAGTGCCGCCGCTTCTGGTACGCCTACCAGCACGAAGGCGAAGTGTCTGAGGGCGCTCGCGCGCACATGCAACTGGCGCAGGGCATTGCCAGTGGCGACGAGGCCCAGGCCGTGGCGGGTGCGGAGCAGCTGATGGAATACCTGGAGCGGTTTGCGCGGCGCATCATTGACCGATAGCCGCGCCACCACGTGCGCAGCGCCTGCTACCACATGGGCAGCTGCAGCCCCATGGGAATCACTATCATTTTTATAGCTTCTAGCGCTTTATGAATAAGCGCTAGCGGCCAAAAAGGCTTAAAACTCTGGCAGCGATGGCGATGGCAAGCCTATTCCGCCACCTGCTGGCCCATCTCGATGCGCTGCTCCAGAAAGCGCCACATCCGTTCGTCCTGGCTGAAAGCCACGTTAAACCGCAGCCAGCCCGTAGGCCGCGGCTCCACCAGAAATAGCTGACCCGGCCCAAGCATGATGCCCGCACCGGTGGCCTCTTTCGACAGCTCGGCACTGTCGGGCAGGTCGGGGTGCCGGGCCCACAGGTACATGCCCGCCTCGGGCTCGTGGAACAGCTCGAACCCCAGGTTCAGCAAGCGCCGCCCCACCGTGCGGTGCGCCTCGGCCAGGCGCTCGCGCAGGGACTTGAGGTGCTTGCGCCAGCGCCCATCGGTCACCACGCCAAAGGTGATGCGCTCGGTGATCTCTGATGACGTCAGGCCCGAGATCATCTTGAGCTGCACCAACTCATCAAGCAGATCGCGCCGCGCCGCCAGAAAGCCGGTGCGCAGGTTGGGCGAAATCGTCTTGGAGAAGCTGCCCAGGTAGATCACGCGGTTGAGCTGGTCCAGGCTGGCCAGCGAGGGGCGCACACCGGGGTCCATGTCGGCGTAAATGTCGTTCTCCACCAGCATGAAGTTGTGCTGCTCGGCCAGTTGCAGCAGCCGGTGCAGGTGCGCCACCGATGCCACCGAGCAGGTGGGGCTTTGCAGGCGCGGCTGCGTGAAGAACACCGTGGGCTGGTGCTCGGCCAGCAGGGCCTCCAGTGCGGGCAGGTCATAACCCGTGGCGGTGCGCGGCACACCCACCACCTGCGCCCCTGCAAAGCGCAACATGAACAGCAGGTTGGGGTAGCCGGGGTCGTCCACCAGCACTACATCGCCAGGCTTGACGAGGCGGCGCGCCACCAGGTCCAGCGCCTGGCTGGAGCCCTGGGTCAGCAGCACCTGGTCGGCGTCTACCGCTAGATGGTGTTCGGCCAGCGACTCTGCCACCACCATGCGCAGCGCCATGTGGCCGTGCGGCAGGCCATAGCCGTCCAGCTCGGGCCCGTCGGACGACAGCTGGCGCATGCTGCGTTTGACGGCATCGCCAAACAGCCAGTCGTGCGGCAGCCAGCCGCAGCCCGGTTTCATGGGCAGGTTGCGGTTTTCAAAAATTTGTTTGAGGTACCAGCGCGCATCAAAACGGGGCACGGCCCGCTCGGGCGCACCAGTGCCGGGCGCAGCGCCCTCGTCGCCCCGCCGCTTCACAAAAAAGCCCGCATTGGCCCGCGACACCAGCCAGCCCTGCGCCACCAGGCGGTCGTAGGCCTCGACCACGGTGAACACGCTCACGCCGTGCGCAGCGGCAAAAGCGCGGATGGACGGGAGTTTGCTGCCGGGTTTGAGCACCTGCCCGGCGATGAGCCCCCGCAGACCATCGACGATCTGGCTGACCAGAGGTGTCTGGAGTTCGGGGCTGAGAGTGAGCATCAGGGGAGCAAAAAAGGGGGCGAATTGTGCACTGAGTTGGCGCACACCAAATCAGGGATTGCCTGTACAGGATTCTAGACCTGCACAGTGCGCGCCAAACAGCGCTGCGCTGTACATGGACGGGCCGTGGCGTGGATTCCAGAATTCGCCCCATTCCTGGTTTTCATCCCCTTTTGTCCTTCACCGCCACCGCCCCACACCATGCAGCAAGACCGCCATTTCACCAACGCCGCCCTCCTCACCCGCCGCCACGCCGCCGTGGCCCGGGGCGTAGGCCAGGCCCATGAACTCTTCATCCACAAGGCCCGCAATGCGGAGCTGTGGGATGTGGAGGGCCGCCGCTTCATCGACTTTGCCGGTGGCATCGCGGTGCTCAACACCGGCCACCTGCACGCCGGCGTGATTGCCGCAGTGAAAGCCCAACTGGACCTGTACACCCACACCTGCTTTCAGGTGGTGGCGTACGAACCCTACGTGGAAGTGTGCGAGCGCCTGAACACGCTGGCCCCTGGCGCCTTTGCCAAAAAGAGCCTGCTGCTCACCACAGGCGCCGAGGCTGTGGAAAACGCCATCAAGATCGCCCGCGCCTACACCAAGCGCCCCGGCGTGATCGCCTTCACGGGCGGCTACCACGGCCGTACCAATCTCACACTGGGCCTCACCGGCAAGGTCGCGCCTTACAAGATCGGGTTCGGCCCCTTCCCTGGCGAGATGTACCACGCCCTCTTCCCCAACGCACTGCATGGCGTGAGCGTGGAGCAGGCGCTGCATTCAGTGGAGCTGATCTTCAAGAACGACATCGAGCCCGAGCGCGTGGCCGCCTTCATCGTCGAGCCCGTGCAGGGCGAAGGCGGCTTCTATGTGGCCCCGCCCGAATTCATCAGCGGCCTCAAGGCGCTGGCAGACCGCTACGGCATCTTGCTGATTGCCGACGAAGTACAGACCGGCGCGGGCCGCACGGGCACGTGGTTCGCCTGCGAACAATGGCCGGTGGCCCCCGACCTCATCACCACCGCCAAGTCGCTGGCGGGCGGCTTCCCCCTGTCGGGCGTGGTGGGCCGTGCTGACGTCATCGACGCGCCTGCAGCTGGCGGCCTGGGCGGCACCTATGCCGGCAGCCCCGTGGCTTGCGCGGCTGCCCTTGCCGTGATCGATGCGTTTGAGCAAGAAAACCTGCTGGCCCGCAGCCAGGACATGGGCGCGCTGCTGGTCAGTGCCCTGAAAGCAACGGCCGCCAAAGTACCCGCCATCGGCGACGTGCGCGGCCTGGGTGCCATGGTGGCGATCGAGCTGTTTGAAAACGGCGATGTACACCGCCCCGATGCCGCACTGACCAAAAAGGTCGTGGCCGAAGCCGCGCGGCGCGGGCTCATCCTGCTGTCCTGCGGCACTTACGGCAACGTGATCCGCATCCTGGTGCCCCTGACCGCATCGGACGAACTGCTGCACGAAGGCCTGGCCATCCTGGCCGACAGCTTCGCGGCTGTGGGCTGAATTCTTCTTCCTTGATTGCCCCACCACCATGAACCACGCAGAACCCTTGGTCCGCTTCAGCGGCGTGCAAAAAACCTACGACGGCGAACAGCTTGTGGTGCGCGCGCTGGACCTGGACATCCAGCGCGGCGAGTTTCTGAGCCTGCTGGGGCCCTCGGGCTCGGGCAAGACCACCACGCTGATGATGCTGGCGGGGTTTGAGTCCCCCACCGCAGGCGACATCCTGCTCGACGGCAAGCAGATCACGCGCACGCCACCGCACAAGCGCAACTTTGGCATGGTGTTCCAGAACTACGCGCTGTTCCCGCACCTCACCGTGGGGCAGAACGTGGCCTACCCGCTCACCGTGCGCAAGGTGCCCAAGGCAGAGCAGGCCGACCGCGTGAAGAAGGCGCTGGACATGGTGCGCCTGACCGGAATGGCCGACCGCCTGCCCGCCCGCCTGTCTGGCGGCCAGCAGCAGCGCGTGGCGCTGGCGCGCGCCCTGGTGTTCAACCCGCAACTGGTGCTGATGGACGAGCCCCTGGGCGCGCTGGACAAGCAACTGCGCGAGCACATGCAGATCGAGCTGAAAGAGCTGCACCGCCAGCTGGGCGTGACCTTTGTGTACGTGACCCATGACCAGGGCGAGGCCCTGACCATGAGCGACCGCGTGGCCGTTTTCAACGAAGGTGTCATTCAGCAACTGGCCGATGTGGAGGCGCTGTACGAGACCCCGTCCAACCGCTTTGTGGCGGGTTTTGTGGGCGACAGCACGGTGATCACCGGCACCCTGCAAGGCAGCGGTACGGCGTGCGCGCTGCAGCTGCCTGACGGTCAGCGCCTGCCCGGACTCAATGTGAACCACCTGGCACCCGGCGCCCCCGCCGAGGCCTGCATCCGCCCCGAGCGCATTGCGTTGCATGCCGCCAGCGCCGCACCTCAGGGCCCCGCCCTGCGCGCCACGGTGGCCCGCGCCATCTACTACGGCGACCACCTGCGCCTGATGTGCGACATCGGCACCGGGCAAGCGCAAGCCACCGTCAAGCTGCCGCTGACCCGCGCCGATGCCAACCCGCACCCCGAGCCCGGCGATGCGGTGTGGCTGGAGTTCCCTACCGAGTCCGTGCGCATCTACGCGCTGCCCACCGTTCACTGAACCGCTTTTTTGTTCCCCGTCCCCTTCCCTCAACCCCTAGGAAACCGCACCATGAAAAACAAGAGCCTGATCGCCTGCGCTGCCCTGTCTGCCTGCTTGGCACTGCCCAGCCTGGCACAGCAGCAACTCACTGTCGTGAACTTTGGCGGTGCCAACGCCAATGCGCAAAAGAAGGCCTTCTACGAGCCCTACGAAAAGGCGGGCAACAAGATCATGGCCGTGGAATACAACGGCGAGCAGGCCAAGGTCAAAGCCATGGTCGAGGCCAAGAAGGTGACCTGGGATGTGGTCGAGGTCGAGTCGCCCGACGCCGCACGCGGCTGCGATGAAGGCCTGTACGAAAAGCTGGACTACAGCAAGATCGTTCCCAAGGCCGACCTGCTACCCGCTGCGGTGAACGAATGCGCCGTGGGCATCTTCGTGTGGTCCACCGTCATGGCCTACAACGGCGACAAGCTCAAGACCCCGCCGACCAGCTGGGCTGACTTCTGGGACACCAAGAAGATCCCCGGCAAGCGCGGCATGCGCAAGGGCGCGCGCTACAACCTCGAATTTGCGCTGCTGGCCGATGGCGTGAAGCCCGCCGACGTGTACAAGGTGCTGGCCACCAAGGACGGCGCCGACCGCGCGTTCAAGAAACTGACCGAACTCAAGCCCAACATCCAGTGGTGGGAGGCCGGTGCCCAGGCGCCCCAGTTCCTGGTCGCAGGCGATGTGGCGCTGACCACGGTGTTCAACGGCCGCATCGACGCCGCCAACCGCGAAGGCCGCAACCTCAAGATCTACTGGCCCGGCGGCATCTACGACCTGGACTACTGGGCCATCCCCAAGGGCACGCCCAACAAGGATGCAGCTGTGAAGTTCATCGCCTTCACGATGCAGACCCCACAGCAAGCCGCCTATGCACAGAACATTGCCTACGGCCCTGCCAACACCAAGGCCCTGGCGTCGCTGGACAAAAAGGTGCTGGACGACCTGCCCACCTCGGCCACCAACGCCAAGGAGGCCCTGCAGTTCAGCGTGGGCTTCTGGGCCGACCAGGGCGAGGCGCTGGAAAAGCGCTTTGCCGCCTGGGCCACGCAGTAAGCCTGCGCCCGCCCGCCTGAGCCATGAGCACACACCAGCAGCAGACGACAGAGCCCACCACCATGCAAGCCCACTCCGGCGTGATCGCCATGAACGCCCCTGAAATGGCCCCGCCCCGCGCGCAGGACAGCCACGCCCCCAGCGCGCTGCGCAAAGCCCTGGCCCGCGCCGAAGTGCGGCGCAAATGGCGGGCGTTCAGCCTCACGCTGCCCTTGCTGGTGTTCTTGCTGCTCACGCTGCTGGTGCCCATTGCCGCGCTGCTGCAGCGCGCGGTGGAGAACCCCGAAGTGGCCAACGCACTGCCCGGCACCATGCGTGCCCTGGACGGCTGGGACCGGCGCGACGCACCACCGGCGGCGGCCTACGCCGCGCTGGTGGGCGATCTCGCCCGCCTGCCCGACCGTTCGGACGCTGGCGCCCTGGCGCGCCGGCTCAACTCCGAGGTACCGGGCGCACGCTCCATGGTGATGGGGGCCTATCGCGACCTGCCTTTTGACGGCACCCCCGATGCCATCAAGGAGCGCCTGCTGGGCGCCGACCCGCGCTGGGGTGAGGCGCCGTTCTGGCGTGCCATTGCCAAGAACGGCGCCCGCTGGACGCCCGACTACCTGCTCGCATCGGTGGACCTGCAGCGCGACGCACTGGGCCAGGTCGAGCGCATGCCCGAGGAGCAACGGGCCTTCGGCGGCATCCTGCTGCGCACGTTCCACATCAGCCTGGTGGTCACACTGGTGTGCCTGCTGGTGGGCTACCCGCTGGCCTGGTGGCTGGCCTCATTGCCTGCGCGTTCGGCCAACGTGCTGATGATCCTGGTGCTGGTGCCTTTCTGGACCTCGATCCTGGTGCGCGTGGCCGCTTGGATCGTGCTGCTGCAGTCCGAAGGCCTGGTCAACCGGGGCCTGATGGGCCTGGGCCTGATCGAACAGCCGCTGGCGCTGCTGTTCAACCGCACGGGCGTGGTGATCGCCATGGTGCACATCCTGCTGCCCTTCATGATCCTGCCGCTGTACAGCGTGATGAAAAGCGTGCCGCCCACTTACCTGCGCGCGGCGGTGTCACTGGGCAGCTCGCCCATCGCCGCTTTCTTTCGGGTGTATGTGCCACAAACCTACCCTGGCATTGGCGCAGGCGCGCTGCTGGTGTTCATCCTGGCCATTGGCTACTACGTGACGCCCGCGCTGCTGGGCGGGGCCGACGACCAGATGCTGAGCTACTACATCGCCCGCTACACCAATGTGGAAGTGAACTGGGGCATGGCCTGCGCGCTGGGCGCCCTGCTGTTGGCAGCCACGCTCTTGCTGTACGGCGTATACCGCCGCATGGGCAAGGCCGAATTGAGTCTGGGCTGATCACTCCATCCAAAGCTGAAAGTCACTGACCATGTTTCGCCTGCCCCAATTCCCCCTGTACGCCACGTTGGCCGACAAGCTCGGCTGGTGGGCCGTGCGCGCGCTGTGCGTGGCCGTGCTGGTGTTCCTGCTGGCCCCCATTCTGGTGATGGTGCCGCTATCGTTCTCCGAGAGTTCCTTCCTCGCCTACCCCATCCACGGCTGGTCGCTCAAGTGGTACCGCAACCTGTTCGAGTCGGCCGAATGGGCACGCGCCACGCGCAATAGTTTCATCGTGGCGCCTGCAGCCACGCTGATTGCCACCGTGCTGGGCACCCTGGCCGCCGTGGGCCTGTCGCGGGCCGACTTCCGGTTCAAGGGGCTGCTCATGGCCATCCTGATTGCGCCCATGGTAGTGCCCATCATCGTGGTCGGTGTGGCCACCTACCTGTACTTTGCGCCGCTGGGCCTGGCGGACAGCTACGTGGGCCTCATCATCGTGCACGCGGCACTGGGCGCGCCCTTTGTGCTGACCACCGTGCTGGCCACGCTGGCAGGCTTCAACCACAACCTGGTGCGCGCCTCGCTAAGCCTGGGCGAGACACCGTTCAACACCTTCTTTCGCGTGACGCTGCCGGTGATCGCACCGGGCGTGATCTCGGGGGCGTTGTTCGCGTTTGCCACCTCGTTCGACGAAGTCGTGGTCACGCTGTTTCTGGCGGGTGCGGAGCAGGCCACACTGCCGCGCCAGATGTTCACCGGCATCCGCGAAAACATCTCGCCCACCATTGCAGCGGTGGCCACGCTGCTCATCCTGTTCACCACCAGCCTGCTGCTGGTGCTGGAGTGGCTGCGGGGCCGGCGCGCATGACAACGCAGGGCGTGTTCATCCGTGCATGCGCCCGCGCGTTGACCCTGTCGCCAGTGCCACCTTGGCGACCCATGGCGCAGACCCGCCCATGCTAGCCTTTGGCTAGACGCACGCCAGCTCTCTGCCGTTCGCCTCGCTCACCTTCTTATTTCTATTCGCCCCCTGCCCTCTGTTTCGCCACCTCTCCCGGAAGCACTCCCATGGACATGAAGACATCCCCCCTTGCACTGCTGAACGACCCCACGCTGCTCAAGACCGACGGCCTCATCAACGGCCAGTGGGTGGCGGGCAGCAGCCGCTTTGACGTGAACGACCCGGCCACCGGCCTCAAGCTGGTCGACGTGGCCAACCTGGGCCCGGCCGATGCCGAGGCCGCCATTGCCGCCGCCAACGCCGCCTGGGGCCCCTGGAAGACCAAGACCGCCAAGGAGCGCAGCATCATCCTGCGCAAGTGGTTTGACCTGCTGATGGCCAACCAGGATGACCTGGGCCGCATCATGACGGCCGAGCAGGGCAAGCCCCTGGCCGAAGCCAAGGGCGAGGTCGCCTACGGCGCGAGTTTTGTGGAATGGTTTGCCGAAGAGGCCAAGCGCATCAACGGCGAGACCCTGCCCCAGTTCGACAACAACCGCCGCCTGCTGGTGCTCAAGCAGCCCATTGGCGTGTGCGCGGCCATCACGCCGTGGAACTTCCCGCTGGCCATGATCACACGCAAGGTCGCGCCTGCCCTGGCCGCAGGCTGCCCCGTGGTCATCAAGCCCGCCGAGCTGACGCCGCTCACAGCCCTGGCTGCCGCCGAGCTGGCCCTGCGTGCGGGCATCCCGGCTGGCGTGTTCAACATCCTGCCCGCCGACAGCGACAACTCGATTGCCATCGGCAAGGTGCTGTGCGCGAGCGACGTGGTGCGCCACATCAGCTTCACGGGCAGCACCGAAGTGGGCCGCATCCTGATGGCACAGTCGGCCCCCACGGTCAAGAAGATGTCGCTGGAGCTGGGCGGCAACGCCCCCTTCATCGTGTTCGACGACGCCGATGTGGACAGCGCCGTGGAAGGCGCCTTTGCCAGCAAGTACCGCAACGCGGGCCAGACCTGCGTGTGCACCAACCGCTTTTACGTGCAGGAAGGTGTGTACGACGAGTTTGTGGCCAAGTTCGCCGCCAAGGTCAAGACGGCCAAGGTGGGCAACGGTTTTGAAGCCGGGGTGAACCAGGGCCCGCTGATCGAGGAAGCGGCACTGACCAAGGTGCAGCGCCATGTGGATGACGCACTGGCCAAGGGCGGCCAGGTGGTGGCCGGTGGCCAGCGCCTGACCAGCCTGGGCTCAGGCCAGTTCTTTGAGCCCACGGTGGTGGCCAATGCCTCGGCCGACATGCTGTGTGCGCGCGAGGAAACCTTTGGCCCCTTCGCCCCGGTCTTCAAGTTCAAGACCGAACAAGAAGCCATCGACGCTGCCAACAACACCGAGTTTGGCCTGGCCAGCTATTTCTACAGCCGCGACGTGGGCCGCATCTTCCGCGTGACCGAGGCGCTGGAATACGGCATGGTCGGCGCCAACGTGGGCATCCTGGCCACCGAGCACGTGCCCTTTGGCGGCGTCAAGCAGTCGGGCCTGGGCCGCGAAGGCTCGCACTACGGCATGGACGACTATGTGGAGATCAAGTACCTGTGCGTGGGAGACGTTCTGAGCAGCAAGTAAGCCTCACAGCAAAATGCTACTATTTTGATAGCTGCCAGCGCATATAAATCAAGCGCCAGGACTGCATTGGAATAGAAATTTCCTCGTGGTACGGCATGCCACCACAGGCGACGCCCAGTTGCCTGGAACGTGTTGACGATCTCGCGAGGGATCGTCAACAGGCGTCTTAGACGCAATGGTAGATGACCTCGAAGCGACTGACCTGGGTGGCGAACTCCGCCTTAAGGCCATACCTCGCGCAGTGTTTCTCTGCCGCGTTGAGGGCTCCATCCGAACCCAGGGTAGAGTTTTCCCATTGGATCGACACAGTTTTCCCATTTCCGATGACGATGAAAGGCGCTGGCGGCGCGTAGGCACAGCCACCCAATCCGACGGCAAGGGCTACCAAGCACAATCCAATAAATTTGGCCATCGTTTTTTCGAAGTCTTCCATGCGGCCGCAGTGTATCGGACGGCCTCTTTTGCGGGACCGCAGCCCTGCGTTGCTTAGCCTGCAACAGCCTCAAGGCCGCGCGTTTTGCGCATTTTCAAAAGAGCGCCCGCCAGAAGACTGGCGGATGCTGCCTATAATCCACACCGTCGCGGGTGTAGTTCAATGGTAGAACGGCAGCTTCCCAAGCTTCATACGAGGGTTCGATTCCCTTCACCCGCTCCAAATTCAAAACCTGCCAGGCAGTAACACCTGGCAGGTTTTTTTCATGGGTGGATACCCTCATACAACCCGCGCCAACCTGAGAGCCTTGTACGAATCGAGCAGCAAGTGCGGGCTGCGGATCTGAGAACCGTATATGGACACCCCCAACAAGCCAAGCCTTCATGGCACGAAGGTAAAGCGGTAAAGATTGCACCCGTAACGCCGGAATCACCCGCGTGCTCAGGGCAGGTGCAACGCCTGCCTGCTTTCAAACACCCGCTGCGCCCC
The DNA here is from genome assembly GCF_028680575.1 of Acidovorax benzenivorans. GTDB lineage: Bacteria > Pseudomonadota > Gammaproteobacteria > Burkholderiales > Burkholderiaceae_C > Acidovorax > Acidovorax benzenivorans. The sequence continues at coordinate 114,597 of NZ_JAPCKI010000004.1, forward strand.
GGTGACTGGGTCCACAAACTCCAGGGACTGCGCCAATAATTGCAGAGGCCGCGAGTAGTCGCCTTCGGGCGGGTCGTTGACGACGGGATAGAAAGGGTCGTTGCGCAGTGGAAGACTCAGGGCAGCCATGTGCACCCGCAATTGGTGGCGCTTACCGGTGACCGGCGACAGCAGGTACCGTGCCCAGTCGCCATCGACCTCCAGCACCTGCATATGGGTGTAGCTGTTGGGCTCACCCGACACCTCCTGCATGCGAAAGAACTGCGGGCTCTCCTCCAAACGGCTGCGATGGACGCGCGGGAAGGCCAGGTCGGTGCGCCAAGGTGCAACGGCCTCGTAACGCTTGATGATCTGCCGGTCACGGAACAGCGCCTGATATGCCCCGCGCGTGGACTGGTGCACCGACAGCATCACCAAACCAGCCGTGTCGCGATCAATACGGTGCAGGGGCGAAAGCTCAGGCAACCCCAGCCGACGTTTGAGGCGCACCAGAAGCGTGTTGTGCAAGTACCGGCCTGAGGGCGTTACCGGCATGAAATGCGGCTTGTCTGCCACCACCAGGTGCTCGTCCTGGTACACCACGGTTTCGCTGAACGGAAACTCGGGCTCGGCTGGCAGGCTGCGGTAGTAGTAAAGGCGCAGCCCCCCCTCGAACGGTCGGCCGGGCAACACGGCCTGCCCGCGCTCATCCACCACGTCACCCGCCTCCATGCGTTCACACCACCCGCCACGAGACACTGCGGGCAATCGCTCCGCCAAAAAATCCAGCATGCTGCCCTGCCCACGCGCAGGCAGCGCCACACAACTGGGGCTCACCCCATCGCGCACAGGCAGTGCATGGGGATGACGAGGGTTGTGCATGGCGTGCAAATTCTAGGGGGATTGCGCTCCAACACGCGCCCTGCCAGATCGCAAACACGTTCTTAGCGATTCGCAGAACCCCGACAACGTTGCAAACAAAAAAGCCCACGGACTGAACCGTGGGCTTTTTGTTGGTTTGCGAACAATCCAAGATCAGTCGGCGGTAGCCTCTTCTGGCTCTGCAGGCTCGGACTTCGCTGAACGCTCCTTCTTGGGCAAGGGCTGGATGTCCAACTGCACCTCAGGCGTTTCCACGCCCTTGTCGTCCTTCTTCATCTCGATGTCCACCGTCAGGCGGCCCCCTTCAGTCAGGCGACCAAACAGCAGTTCGTCGGCCAGCGCACGGCGGATGGTGTCCTGAATCAAGCGCTGCATCGGGCGCGCGCCCATCAGCGGATCGAACCCCTTCTTGGCCAGGTGCTTGCGCAGCGTGTCGGTGAAGGTGACTTCCACCTTCTTCTCCGCCAATTGCGTCTCCAACTGGAGCAAGAACTTGTCCACCACGCGCAAGATGATCTGCTCGTCGAGTGCCTTGAAGTTGACGATGGCGTCCAGCCGGTTGCGGAACTCGGGCGTGAACAGACGCTTGATGTCGCCCATCTCGTCGCCCGCCTGGCGCGGATTGGTGAAGCCAATGGTCGCCTTGTTCATCGTCTCGGCACCCGCGTTCGTGGTCATGATGATGAGCACGTTGCGGAAGTCAGCCTTGCGACCGTTGTTGTCCGTCAGCGTGCCATGGTCCATGACCTGCAGCAGCACGTTGAAGATGTCCGGGTGTGCCTTCTCGATTTCGTCGAGCAGCAGCACCGCGTGCGGCTTCTTCGTGATGGCTTCGGTCAAGAGGCCGCCCTGGTCGAAACCGACGTAGCCCGGGGGGGCGCCGATCAGGCGACTCACGGCATGGCGCTCCATGTACTCGGACATGTCGAACCGGATCAGCTCGATGCCCATGATGTAGGCCAACTGCTTGGCCGCCTCGGTCTTGCCGACGCCTGTGGGGCCGCTGAACAGGAACGAGCCGATTGGCTTGTCTCCCTTGCCCAAACCGGAGCGCGCCATCTTGACGGCGCTAGCGAGCACTTCCAGCGCCTTGTCCTGGCCAAACACCACGCTCTTGAGGTCGCGCTCCAACGTCTGCAGCTTGCCACGGTCGTCGTTGGACACGTTGGCCGGCGGAATACGCGCGATCTTGGCCACGATCTCCTCGATCTCGGCCTTGCCAATGGTCTTCTTGCGCTTGCTCGGCACCATGATGCGCTGCGCAGCACCCGCTTCATCAATGACGTCGATCGCCTTGTCAGGCAGATGGCGGTCGTTGATGTACTTGGCGCTCAGCTCGGCCGCGGCCTGCAGGGCGGCGGCGGCGTACTTCACGCTGTGGTGCTCTTCGAAGCGCGACTTCAGGCCCTTGAGGATGTCGATGGTTTCGGCCACGCTGGGCTCAACCACGTCCACCTTCTGGAAGCGGCGCGACAGCGCCGCGTCTTTTTCGAAGATGCCACGGTATTCCGTGAAGGTCGTCGCGCCAATGCACTTGAGCTGGCCGCTGGAAAGCGCTGGCTTGAGCAAGTTCGAGGCATCGAGCGTGCCGCCGGACGCGGCGCCCGCACCGATCAGGGTGTGGATCTCGTCGATGAACAAAATCGCGTTGGGCTTGTCCTTGAGCGACTTGAGCACGCCCTTGAGGCGCTGCTCGAAGTCCCCCCGGTACTTGGTGCCCGCCAACAGCGCGCCCATGTCGAGTGAATACACCACCGCCTCGGCCAGAATCTCGGGCACGTCGTTCTGCGTGATGCGCCAGGCCAGGCCCTCGGCAATCGCGGTCTTGCCCACGCCGGCTTCACCCACCAGCAGCGGGTTGTTCTTGCGGCGGCGGCACAGGATCTGGATCGTGCGCTCGACCTCGTAATGGCGCCCGATCAGCGGATCAATCTTGCCTTCCTTGGCCGCCTGGTTCAGGTTCTGGGTGAACTGCTCCAGCGGCGAGGCCTTCTCGTTGCGCTCTGCTGATGCACCCTCTTCGCCCTCGGCCTGGTTCTCGGCCTTGGCCGGTTCTGGGGGCTCGCCCTTCTTGATGCCGTGGGCAATGAAATTGACCACGTCCAGACGCGTCACACCCTGCTGGTGCAGGTAGTACACGGCGTGCGAGTCCTTTTCGCCAAAGATAGCCACGAGCACATTGGCACCCGTCACCTCTTTTTTGCCATTGCCCGTGGACTGCACGTGCATGATGGCGCGCTGGATCACGCGCTGGAATCCCAGCGTGGGTTGCGTATCCACCTCGTCGGTACCCGCGACCTGAGGGGTGTTGTCCTTGATGAAGTTCGCCAGCGATGAACGCAGATCATCGATATTGGCCGAACATGCGCGCAGCACTTCCGCTGCGCTGGGGTTATCGAGCAATGCAAGCAACAGATGCTCCACGGTGATGAACTCGTGGCGCTGCTGGCGGGCCTCAACAAAGGCCATGTGCAAGCTGACTTCCAGTTCCTGGGCAATCATGTGAACTCCTTTGTGCTTGCGTGGAAGGGATAACTTTAGATCGGGACAAAAGACCTGTTATTCAACAGGCTCACTGACACATTGCAGTGGATGGCCCGCCTTGAGGGCGGCGCCAAGCACTTGTTCTACCTTGGTGGCTGCAACGTCGCGCGAATAAACGCCGCAAACGCCTTTGCCGTCCAGGTGGATCTTCAACATGATCTGGGTCGCTTGTTCGCGGTCCTTGCTGAAAAACTCCTGCAGCACCACGATGACGAACTCCATGGGGGTGTAGTCATCATTGAGCATGACCACCTGGTACATCTGGGGCGGCTGGGTCTTTTGGGTGCGTCTTTCGAGCACGACCGAACCGCCATCATCCCGCGCTGGCCGTGTCACGGGCGGCGCGGTGGGGGGTGAAGGTGGTTTTGTTGCCATGAAAATCATTCTAGCGACCCGAACGGGGGGCTGCTGCAGGAGAAACTGGTTGTTGACCAGGTATTTTTCAACCCGTGGCCTGCAGAAACTTCCGCAGGACAATCCATCACTCGTAAACCACATTGGCGGCACCGGCGCCCACTTGAGCTGTCCATGCCGCCAGGGCCGCGTCGCTGGGGTAGAAACGTGCGCTCTCGCCCAGCTGCAACTCTGCCACTGCGGCAGCGTCGTCCGCCTGGCAGCGCACACCCATGCGCACACGCAGTCCGTGCACCAATTCCCCCTCAGCGACCTCTTCGCGCACCGGCGGAAACTCACGCACCAGGCGCGGCACATCTGGCGCCTTGTCACCCACAGCCACATGCAGGTATTTTCCAAACCGGCAGCGCGCACCCGCCAGGTCCCACACCTGCTGCACCTTAACGCGCAGGCCACCACTGAAGTGGTCCAGCTGCAACCGCCCCATCATCACAACAAACTCATCTTCCTTGAGCTGGTTGCGGTAGGTGTTGAGCAACGCCTCGTCGGCAGAAGCCTCGATCACGGCAGACTTGTCGTCCAGCTTGAAGAGACCCAGCCGGCCGCGTTGCCCGTTGATCACCCGAAAGTCGCTGATGATGCCGGCCAGGACCTGGGGCTCGCGGCTGTCGAGCAGCTCGTCGATCTGGGTGCGCACAAAGCGGCGCACCTCAGTAGCCACTTCGTCAAACAGATGGCCGGACAGGTAGAACCCGACGGCGGTTTTTTCCAGCGTGAGCCTCTCCTTGATGCCCCAGGGCGTTGCATCCACCAGATCGGGCTCCTGGGTGCTGGAGCCATGGGCATCTTCGCCCATCATGTCGAACAACCCCCCCTGGTTCACGTTGGCCAGTGTTGCTGCGGCAAAGTCAAAGGCCCGGTCAATGGATGCCACCAGGGCCGCCCGGTTGAGATGGATTGCATCAAAGGCCCCTGCCTTGATCAGGGCCTCAACCGTGCGCTTGTTAGCGCGGGCCTTGTCCACACGCACACAGAAATCAAACAGGCTCTTAAAGGGCCCCTTGGTCGAGCCCTGGGGTCCTTCGCCACGCCCTTCACGGGCGGCAACGATGGCCTCAATCGCCTGCTGACCAGTGCCTTTTACGGCCCCCAGGCCATATCGGATGATCTTGTCGGTGACCGGCTCAAACCGATAGAAACCCCGGTTCACATCCGGTGGCTCGAACGACAGCCCCATCTTGTGCGCGTCTTCGAACAACACCTTGAGCTTGTCGGTGTCATCCATTTCCACCGTCATGTTGGCGCAAAAGAACTCAGCCGTGTAGTGCACCTTGAGCCAGCCCGTGTGATAGGCCAGCAAAGAGTAAGCGGCAGCATGTGACTTGTTGAAGCCATAGCCCGCAAACTTCTCCATCAGGTCGAACACCTCGTCGGCCTTCTCCTGGTTGATGCCTTTTTCGGCAGCCCCCTTGCGGAAGATGGCGCGGTGTTCGGCCATCTCCTCGGCCTTCTTCTTGCCCATGGCCCGGCGCAGCATGTCGGCGCCGCCAAGGCTGTAGCCGCCCAGCACCTGGGCGGTCTGCATCACCTGCTCCTGGTACACCATGATGCCGTAGGTCTCGGCCAGCACGGGCTCTACCAATGGGTGCGGATAGATCACCTCTTCCTTGCCATGCTTGCGGTTCACAAAGCTGGGGATCAGGTCCATGGGCCCCGGCCGGTACAGCGCATTCAGGGCAATCAAGTCCTCCAGCCGACTCGGACGCGCCTCTTTCAACATGCCCTGCATGCCGCGGCTTTCAAACTGGAACACCGCTTCGGTCTTGCCATCGGAAAACAGCCGGTAGGTGGGCCCATCGTCGAGCGGAATGTTCTCGAACGCAAAGTTCTCCTGACCCTTGTGGCGCTTCATGATGAACTCGCGCGCAATCTCCAGGATGGTGAGCGTGGCCAGGCCCAAGAAGTCGAACTTCACCAAGCCGATGGCTTCCACGTCGTCCTTGTCATACTGGCTCACGGCCGATTCGCTGCCGGGCTGCTGGTAGAGCGGACAAAAATCGGTGAGCTTGCCTGGCGCAATCAGCACGCCCCCGGCATGCATGCCAATGTTGCGCGTCATGCCTTCGAGCTTCTGCGCCATCTCAATGACGGTCTTGACGTCCTCTTCCTTGCGCACGCGCTCGTAGAGCATAGGCTCCAGCTCCAGCGCGTAGTTGTTCTTGTCGCCTTCCTTCTTCGCCTCGGGCGGATAGGCCAGGGTGTAGGACATGCCGGGTTTGCCGGGCACGAGCTTGGAGATGCCGTCACAGAAGGTGTAGCTCATGTCCATCACCCGGCCGACGTCGCGGATCGCCGCCTTGGCCGCCATCGTGCCAAAGGTGGCAATCTGGCTCACGGCGTTCTTGCCGTACTTGTCCTTGACGTAGTCAATCACCCGGTCGCGGTTGGACTGACAAAAATCGATGTCGAAGTCGGGCATCGACACACGCTCGGGATTCAGGAAGCGCTCGAACAGCAGGTTGTATTGCAGCGGGTCCAGGTCGGTGATCTTCAGCGCATACGCAACCAACGAACCGGCGCCAGAGCCACGCCCCGGCCCCACAGGGCAGCCGTTCAGCTTCGCCCACTGGATGAAGTCACCCACGATCAGAAAGTAGCCAGGGAACCCCATCTTGAGAATGGTGCCCAGTTCGAACTCCAGACGCTCCACATAACGTGGACGCTGCTTTTCGCGCTCTACCTCGCTGGAGAAAAGGTGCCTCAGGCGGACCTCCAGCCCTTCGAACGACGCAAAGCGGAAATACTCGTCGATGGGCATGCCGTTGGGCGTCGGAAAATTCGGCAGCTGCGGCTTGCCAAGTACCAAGGTCAGGTTGCAGCGCTGCGCGATCTCGACCGTATTGGCGATGGCCGATGGCAGATCGGCAAACAAGGCTTCCATTTCAGCCGATGACTTGAAATACTGGTCGCGGGTGAATTTGCGCACGCGGCGCGGATTGGCCAGAATTTCACCCTCGGCGATACAGATGCGCGCCTCGTGCGCCTCGTAGTCATCAAACTCGGCAAACTGAACGGGGTGGGTCGCCACCACCGGCAAGTTCAACCTCGCGGCGAGCTGCGCAGCCGCCACCACATGGGCTTCGTCATCGTTTCGACCAGCCCGCTGTAGCTCGACATAAAACCGGTGTGGAAAAATGCCCGCCAGGCGCAGCGCAATGTCGGCAGCGCCCGAATCATCCCCCTTCATCAGCGCTTGCCCCACCGGGCCCGCCTGGGCGCCAGACAGGGCAATCAACCCATCCGACAGCTCTTCCAGCCACGCCCAGGTGCTCAGCGCGAGGTTTTTAACGATATTGCGCGTCCAGGCCCGGGCCAGCAGCTCTGACAGATTCAGGTAACCCTGGCGGCTTTGCACCAGGACGATGAGTCGCGATGGGACGCCGCCCGCTTCGCCTTCGAGAAAAATCTCTGCCCCCAAGATGGGCTTGACCCCCTTACCCCGCGCTTCCTTATAGAACTTGATCGCCCCGAAGAGATTGTTGAGGTCGGTGATGGCCAGAGCGGGCTGGCCGTCTTTGGCAGCCGCTTTGGCCACCTCGTCGATACGATTGGTACCGTCAACGACGGAGAACTCGGTGTGCAGGCGCAAATGAACAAACATACAGGCATTGTAGAAACCCCGGCGGCGCACCTGCAGCACTCCCGTTCACAACGCCTTGGCGCTGCGGGCGCCACCAGTACAATGCTTTTTCGTGCCCGGAATGACCGCGAAGGCGGCTGTGGCGAACGTGCAGAGCGCACGCCCCCACTCCAGAACCCTTGACGCGTTTCTTGCGCACCTTCTTCCTTCTTTGCTGAAAGCTGCTTGCGATGCTGCGTGCCCCACTGCCCCTTGTTTCCGCCTTGCTGCTGGCTGGTCTGCTGGCTGGCTGCTCCAGCGCCACGGTCGATAAAACGGCGGGGTGGAGCCCCAACCGCATCCACTCGGAAGCCCAGGACGAAATGAACAGTGGGGCGTATGACAAGGCCGTTCCGCTGCTAGAAAAGCTGGAAGGCCGCGCGGCAGGCACCCCACTGGCCCAGCAGGCCCAGATCGACAAGGCGTACGCCCATTACAAGGCTGGCGAAAAGGCGCAAGCCGTCGCCACGCTGGACCGCTTCATGAAGCTGCACCCAGCCAGCCCCGCACTGGACTATGCGCTGTACCTGAAGGGCCTGGTCAACTTCAACGACAACTTAGGCCTTTTCTCGTTCATCTCACGCCAGGACCTGTCCGAACGCGACCAAAAAGCCGCCAAAGACTCGTTTGAAGCGTTCAGCGAACTGGCCACGCGCTTTCCTGAATCCCGCTATGCGCAGGACTCGCGCCAGCGCATGACCTATATCGTCAACTCGCTGGCCCAGTACGAAGTGCATGTGGCACGGTACTACTTTCAGCGCGGCGCCTATGTAGCGGCCATTGGCCGCGCGCAGGTGGCACTGGCCGACTACCAGGGCGTGCCCGCCCTCGAAGAAGCGCTGTACATCCTGATTCAGTCGTACGACGCACTGGGAATGACCCAGCTGCGGGACGATGCACGCCGTGTGATGGACAAATCCTATCCGCAGAGCGCCTACCTCAGCGGTGGCGTCAAGGGCAAGTCGGATCCGTGGTGGAAGGTCTGGTAAGCGCCAGCAGCGCAGCCTCAAATTCCTCAGGCGACTCCAGCCTCCGCATCGGAGGCAAAGCGGCCAGCAGACGCTTGCCATAACCCATGGTGACGAGGCGTGTGTCGCCCACCACCAGAATGCCTCGGTCTGTTTCATGCCGGATCAGACGCCCGGCGCCTTGCTTGAGGGCCACAGCCGCCTCAGGCAAGGCGTAGGATTTGAACGCTTTGCCGCCAGCCCTTTCGATGCGTTGTGTGCGGGCCTCCACCAGCGGATCGCCCGGTGGCGGAAACGGCAGCTTGTCGATCACCACCAGTTGAAGAGCATCCCCTGGCACGTCAAAACCCTCCCAGAACGAGGCCGACGCCACCAACACACAACCCGGACGGCCGTGCGATGCCCCTTCGCGAAAGCGCTCCATCAGGCGCCGCTTAGGCCACTCGCCCTGCACCAGCACCTCCAACGTGCCCGAGCCCTGCCACCGGGCTTTGAGCGCATCGCCGATGGAGCGCAAGGCCTTGAGCGTGGTCGTGAGCACCAGCGTGCGCCCCTCCAACGGCTCGGCGGTAGATGCGACCCAATCGGCAACAGCGCGGCTGTGCGACGGATCGACAGGTGACGGGAGCTGACGCGGAACATATAGGGCGGCCTGCCGTGCATAGTCAAACGGACTCGCCACCCGCAGGGTGCGTGCATCCTGCAACCCAGTGCGTTCGGTGAACCAGGTCAGAGCCTCGTCGTCACCCAGGGTTGCCGAGGTAAAAATCCACGCCCGGCCAGCGCTTGCGGAAGTGTCCTCAGGCCAGGCATCCCCCTGCGAGGTCTCTGCGGGCGACGCCAGAATCCGGGTGCGCATAGCGTCGGCAATATCCAGCGGGGACTCGATCAGGCGCAGCTGGGTGCCCACATCCAGCCAGCGTACCCCATCGGCTTGGCAGGGACCCGAGAACCTTGCCAACCTGGCTAACAATGCACTGCCACGTTCGTACAGGCGCTCCAGATCAGGCGCTATTTCGCTCACGGCGTCCAGTGCCTCCAGGGTCTGTGTACACGCAGATGCCAGGGAGCGCAGCGCGGCCTGCCATGCAGCGCCCGAGACCCCTTCGGGCGTCTCGTCCGTCCAGCGCAGTCTGCTGCCCCCTGAAACGCCGCTTCCGCCCATCAGTGCTGTAGCGCCCACTGCCAAACGCAGATCCCGCGCAGATAACTCCACGAGCTGAGCGAGACCTGTCCAGTCAGCCAGGCCTCGGGCATGTTGCAACCCCGCGATCAGCAGGTCACGGGCAAAGTCCATCCATTGCCCCGTAGACACCTGCGTGCCCAAAAACTGCACGCCCGTCTCATTGATCTGGTGGGCCTCATCGAAGACCACCACACGCACCGTGGGCAGCAACTCGGCCATGCCCGATTCACGCACCGCCACATCCGCAAAGAACAGATGGTGGTTAATGACCACGATATCGGCCGCCAGCGCCTCGCGCCGCGCACGATGGACATGGCATTCGCGAAACCGGGGGCACGGCGAGCCCAGGCAGTTTTCACGCGTCGAGGTGACCAGCGGGATCACTGGCGAACGTTCATCCAGTCCTGTCAGCTCCGCCAAATCGCCGGACACGGTGTGGTGCGACCAGTCTTCCACCTTGGCCAGCACACGCGCAACCCCGAGGTCCAGGGCCTGGGCATCTTGCCGCGCCTGCTCCACGCGGTACAGACACAGATAGCTGGCGCGCCCCTTGAGCAGGGCCATGCGAACGGGCAGCCCCAGGATTTGCGCCAAGCGCGGCAGGTCTCGGGCAAACAGTTGGTCTTGCAAGGCCTTGGTCGCCGTGGACAACAGCACCCGCTCGCCACTGAGCAGGGCTGGAACCAGGTACGCATAGGTCTTGCCCACTCCCGTGCCCGCCTCCACCACTAGCGCACCACCCTCTGCAATGGTTTGTGCCACCGCAACGGCCATCTGGGTCTGACCGTCGCGCGGTTGAAAATGCCCATCCGCCCGCGCCAGCACGCCATCGGGGGCAAAGACCTCCGGCGCCATGGCCATCAGCGACATCAGGCAGGCTCTTGGGGTTGCAGTTGCCGTTCCAGCCGCTCCATGGCATCACGCAGCACGAGTCGGCGCTTTTTAAGACGGCGCAGGGTGATTTCGTCGGGCGCCGCGTCGGGTGTACACCGGTCGATCAGCGCGTCGAGATCGGCATGCTCCATGCGTAGCTCGATCAATTGACGGTGGGGGGAGTGGAGGCTGGGGTTCAAGGCAGGAGGCCATCGGCATGGCAAAAATGCCACAGGCGAGCGGATAATACGCGCTTGGCCCGCTTTCCACGACAGGCGTCCGCGTGGGCGCCCCCACAATCTGCAGCATGACCAAAGCGTTTCGCCTCATCGCCTCCACCGGCATCCACAAGGGTGACCGCGAATACCAACAAGACCAGGTGGCCCTGATCTCCCACGCGCGGCACAACGGTTGCGTGTTGGGCGTTGTGGCAGACGGAATGGGCGGCAGAAGCGGTGGGCGCAAGGCTTCTGACCAAGTCATGATGACAGCCCGTCAATTGTTCGAGCGCTATTCGCCCGACACCGACGACCCGGTGGCAATGCTCAAGAACATGGTCGAAGAAGCCCACATCGTCATCCGGCTGACGGCGATCTCGGCAGAGCAGGAACCCCACAGCACCATCGCTGCGTTTCTCATCAACCCCCGGGGCGACTGCCATTGGGTCCATGCGGGCGACTCACGCATCTACCACTTTCAGGGCTCCCGGCTGGCGTTTCGCAGCAGCGACCACTCCTACGTGCAAGCGCTGGTGGATCGGGGTGAGTTGACGGAGGCTGAGGCCAACAACCATCCTCATTCCAACATTCTGGTGGGCTGCCTGGGCACCGAGAGCGACCCGCCCATCACCACCCATGTCATTCCGCAGCTTCAGCCAGGCGATGTCTTGCTGGCCTGTAGCGACGGGGTGTGGCATTACTTTTCCCCCACCGAACTGGCGTCGGTGGTCGATTCGCTGTCACCCCGCGAAGCCACGGAGTTTTTGATTGAAAAGGCTCGTTCCCGGGCACGTGGAGGCGGCGACAACCTGTCGCTGGTCGTTGTCAAAATCGAAGCGCTGGCTGAAGAGAAAAAAATCGCACGCCTGACGCCGCTGGACATGGGCCGCCCCTGAGGGCCTTGCCCACATCACCCATCGTAAACACCGATGAGCGTGAGCGTGCACCGCTCTATCGGGCAAGCAGTAGATCAGTAGATAACCCCGCCCACCCCATCGGCGGCAAGCCAGTCATTGATCGCCGCGCCTGACGGTCTTTCTGAACTCAGCGCACTGGTGCAGAGGCGGCGGGCGCTGGCAAGGACGCCGCAGGCTTGCGACCCTGAGCCAGGGCATCGGCTTTGGATCTTTCGACTCGCACGCGGCGCTCCTCCGCCGCCTGGAGCGCCTGGGCGTGTTTTGCGCGCGACTGCGCAGCGCGATCAGCGGTCGCGGCAGCGCGGGCCGCCTGTTCACTGGCCTGGGTCTGGGCGCGGCTGTTTTGTTGCTGCGCGCGTTGGTGTGCGTCCTGCTCCCGCTGCGTTTTGACAACTTCCGGATCGGTGGTGGACTTGCGAACCTGCGCATCGGCGCGTTTGCCTGCAGGCGGCACAGCCGTTTGCTTGTCCTCGATGGCACGCAGGCGCTCTGCGGCTTTCTCCCGGCGCTCGGCATCGTTGAGTTCAATTTCCTGCGCACGCAACCGGTCGTGGGCCTCCCGCGCCTTGGCGCGCACGCCGCGCAGACAATCCTCCACCGCGAAGCGCTGGTAGCACACCGCCTCGTCTTGCTGCCGCCGAGCCGTCAGCACCTCGCGCTCGCGTGCAATGCGGTCGCGCTCCACCTTGCGGTGCGCGGCGGCCGTCGAGGACGCGGGAGCCCCATCAGACTCCGTTGCTGCCCACGCCGGAGCCACCAGCACGGGCGCCATTGCGCACGCCAACATCAGCACAGCCGCAACCAACCGCTCATCGGTCTTGTTCATGTCAGCCCCGTATCCACAGTGCGACGCTCCAGCGCCAGAAACTCCTTGGACTGCATCTCGTTGAGCCGAGACACCGTGCGCGGAAATTCGTGAGCCAGAGGCCCTTCGGTATACAGCTGCTCGGGCGGCACAGCTGCCGACAGGATGAGTTTGACCCGGCGGTCATACAACACGTCCACCAACCAGGTAAAGCGCCGCGCAGGCGACGCCATGCTCACTGGCATATAGGGCACGTCAGACAGCAAAACCGTGTGGAACTGCGTCGCAATTTCCAGGTAGTCGTTTTGCGACCGAGGGCCGCCACACAGGGTCTTGAAGTCAAACCACACCACCCCTCCCGCCTTGCGGCGGGCGCGGATCTCGCGCGCCTCGATGTGCAGCACGGGGTCTTCGTCATGCACTTCGGCGAGTTGATCAAACGCCTGGTTCATCTCGGCGTCAGCCTCGGGGCCCAGTGGCGTGTGATAGAGCTTCACGTGTTCCAACGTGCGCCGACGGTAGTCGGTGCCGTTGTCCACGTTGACCACTTCCAGCCGCTCGTTGAGCAGGGCAATGGCGGGCAGGATGCGGTCACGATGCAAGCCACCGGGGTACAGGTCGTCGGGCTTGAAATTGGAAGTGGTCACAAAACCCACACCGTTGTCGAACAACGCCACCAGCAGCCGATGCAGGATCATCGCGTCAGTGATGTCAGCGACGTGAAACTCATCAAAGCAGATGAGCTTGTAACGCTTGGCAATGCGCTCACCCAACACGTCCAGCGGGTTCACGGTGCCCTGAAGGGCTGCCAGTTCCCGATGCACTTCACGCATGAATTCGTGAAAGTGCAGGCGAACCTTGCGCCTAAGAGGCACGGCATCAAAAAAGCATTCCATCAGGAAGCTTTTGCCCCGCCCTACTCCACCATACATATAAACGCCCCGAGGTATCTCAGGGCGGTTGATCAGCTTTTTGATCGCGTTGGAGCGCCGTGCCTTGTACTGGGCCCACTCCTCTGCGCAGCGTTGCAGGGCATCTACTGCACGCAGCTGGGCGGGGTCGCTTTGGTAGCCTTTGGCGGCCAGCTCTACCAGGTAAGCCTGTTTGACGGTCACTTTACGGATGCTCTGATACTACAAAATTGATAGCTGCCAGCACATGTAATACATACACTAGCAGCCGATTGACATCCAAATATCAGAAATTCAGCGTGCGCTTGTCCACGGCCAGCGCCGCTTCCTTGGTGGCTTCGCTCAAGCTGGGGTGTGCATGGCAGATGCGGGCGATGTCTTCGCTGCTGGCCTTGAACTCCATGGCCACCACGGCTTCAGAGATCAGTTCGCTGGCCATCGGGCCCACGATGTGCACGCCCAGGATTTCATCGGTGTCCGCATCGGCCAACATCTTGACCATGCCGGTGGTGTCGCCCAGCGCACGTGCACGGCCGTTAGCCAGGAACGGGAAGCTGCCCGCCTTGTACTTGACGCCGTCGGCCTTGAGCTGCTGCTCGGTGCGGCCCACCCACGCAATCTCAGGGCTGGTGTAGATGACCCAGGGAATGGTGTTGAAGTTGACATGGCCATGCTGACCGGCAATGCGCTCGGCCACGGCAACGCCTTCTTCCTCGGCCTTGTGCGCCAGCATCGGGCCGCGCACCACGTCGCCCACCGCCCACACGCCGGGCAGGTTGGTCTTGCAGTCGGCATCGACCACAACGGCGCCACGCTCGTCCAGGGCCAGGCCCACGGCTTCGGTGTTCAGGCCAATCGTGTTGGGCACGCGACCGATGGAGACGATGAGCTTGTCCACATCCAGCGACTGTGCTTCGCCCTTGGCGTTGGTGTAGGCGATGCTCACACCCTTCTTGCCGGTCTTGATCTCGCCGACCTTCACGCCCAGCTCGATCTTCAGGCCCTGCTTGTCGAAAGCCTTCTTGGCTTCCTTGGCGATCTGTTCGTCCACGGCCCCCAGGAACGTGGGCAGGCCTTCCAGGATGGTGACCTCGGCACCTAGGCGGCGCCACACTGAACCCATTTCGAGGCCGATCACGCCCGAGCCAATGAGGCCGAGCTTCTTGGGCACCGCGCCGACGCGCAACGCGCCGTCGTTGGACAGCACCAGTTCTTCGTCGAACGGCGTGCCGGGCAGCGCACGGGCGTTGGAGCCCGTGGCGATGACGATCTGCTTGCCGGTGAGCGTCTCTTCGGCGGCGCCAGCCACCTTGATCTCGTAGCCACCTTCGGCGGCCTTCACGAACGAGCCACGGCCATGGAAGAAGCTGACCTTGTTCTTCTTGAACAGGTACAGGATGCCGTCGTTGTTCTGCTTCACGACGGTGTCCTTGCGGGCAATCATCTTGGCCACGTCCATCTTGACGCCGGTCGCCGTGATGCCGTGCTCGGCAAAGTGCTTGTTGGCATGCTCGAAATGCTCGGACGATTGCAGCAGCGCCTTGGAGGGGATGCAACCCACATTGGTACAGGTGCCGCCGGGTGCGGGGCCGCCCTTCTCGTTCTTCCACTCGTCGATACAGGCGACGTTGAAGCCCAGCTGGGCAGCGCGGATAGCGGCGATGTAGCCACCAGGGCCACCACCGATGACGATCACATCAAATTGTTTGCTCATAAGAAATCTCGTTCAGTCAGTTGGAGAAAGACCCACCGGCGGGCAGGACCAGAGGCCGGGCCACGCGGGTGGGTCAATGCAGTCAGCGGATTAGATGTCGAACAGCAGACGCGATGGGTCTTCCAGCGCATCCTTCATCGCCACCAGGCCCAGCACGGCTTCGCGGCCGTCGATGATGCGGTGGTCGTAAGACATGGCCAGGTAGTTCATCGGACGCACAACGATCTGGCCGTTTTCCACCACGGCGCGGTCCTTGGTGGCGTGCACGCCCAAGATGGCCGACTGGGGCGGGTTGATGATGGGCGTGGACATCATCGAGCCGAAGGTGCCACCGTTGGAGATCGAGAACGTGCCGCCGGTCATTTCTTCAATGCCCAGCTTACCTTCCGCAGCCTTTTTGCCGAACTCGGCGATCTTCTTCTCGATGTCGGCAAAGCTCATCTGGTCGGCATTACGCAGGATGGGCACCACCAGGCCACGGGGCGAGCCCACGGCGATACCGATGTCGAAATAGCCGTGGTAGACGATGTCGTTGCCATCGACCGAGGCGTTCAGCACGGGGAACTTCTTCAGGGCATGCACCGCAGCCTTCACGAAGAAGCTCATGAAGCCGATCTTCACGCCGTGTTCCTTGGTGAACGCGTCCTGGAACTTCTTGCGCATGTCCATCACTGGCGCCATGTTCACTTCATTGAACGTGGTCAGGATGGCGTTGGTGGACTGCGATTGCAGCAGACGCTCGGCCACGCGGGCGCGCAGGCGGCTCATGGGCACGCGCTGCTCAGGACGATCGCCCAGGTCTTCCTTGGCGGCAGGGGCCGACACCTGGGGCAGCGCCTTGGTGGGCACGCCCGTGGGGATGGCGCTTGGGGCAGCCACGGCAGCCTTGACTGCACCCCCCGCCACGGCGCTGAGCACGTCGCCCTTGGTCACGCGGCCATCCTTGCCGCTACCAGCCACAGCCGATGCGGAAAGGTTGTTCTCGGCCAACAGCTTGGCAGCAGCGGGCATCGCCACGTCGCCCTTGGAGCCACCAACAGCCGCAGGTGCGGGTGCAGGAGTCGATGCCGTAGCAGCAGCGGGGGCAGCAGCAGCGGCAGCAGGAGCAGCCGCTCCGGCCTTGCCTTCGGTATCGATCTTGGCGATGAGCTGCTCAGCCACCACCGTAGCGCCATCACCTTGCACGATTTCTGCCAACACACCCGCTGCGGGTGCTGGCACTTCCAGCACAACCTTATCGGTTTCGATCTCGATCAGGATTTCATCCACGGCCACGGCCTCACCGGCCTTCTTCTTCCAGGTCAACATGGTGGCTTCGGCCACGGATTCGGACAGCTGGGGTACTTTGACTTCTACGATAGCCATATCAATTCTTTCTGAATGGGGTTTTGTTCTGTTGTCGGGTCGCAACTGGCCTTACTTGGTCAGGACAAAACCCTTGAGCTTGGCAAACGCGCCGTCCACCAGCGCCTTTTGTTGTTCCTGGTGCAGGTGCGAATAACCCACGGCTGGCGATGCCGAAGCTGCACGGCCGGAGTAACCCAGCTTCTGGCCTTCAAGCATGTTCTCGTGAATGTAGTGCTGCACGAAGAACCAGGCACCCTGGTTCTGCGGCTCGTCCTGGCACCAGACCACGTCAGTCGCGTTGGGGTACTTCTTCAGCTCGGTAGCAAACGCCTTGTGCGGGAAGGGGTACAACTGCTCGACACGCAGGATCACCACGTCGTCGGCTTCCTTCTCGGCGCGCTTCTTCACAAGGTCGTAGTGCACCTTGCCTGAGCATGCGACCACGCGCTTGACCTTGGCAGCCTTCTTGACAATGGCTTCATCCTGTTCAGGAATCACCGTCTGGAAGCTGCCCTTGGTGAATTCGGACAGTGGCGAAGTCGCATCCTTGTTACGCAGCAGCGACTTGGGGGTCATGATGATCAGCGGCTTGCGCAGATCACGCACCATCTGGCGACGCAGCACATGGAAGATCTGGCTGGCCGTGGTGGGCTGCACGATCTGCATGTTGGCGTCAGCGGCGAGTTGCATGAAGCGCTCCAGACGGGCCGAGCTGTGCTCGGGGCCTTGGCCTTCATAGCCGTGCGGCAACATCAGCGTGATGCCGTTCACACGGCCCCACTTCACTTCGCCCGAAGCAATGAACTGGTCGATCACCACCTGGGCGCCATTGGCGAAGTCGCCAAATTGAGCTTCCCAGATCACCAGGGTGTTGGGGTCGTTCGATGCATAGCCGTACTCGAAGCCCAGCACGGCTTCTTCGGACAAGATGGAGTCGATAACCACGAAGGGTGCCTGATTCTCGGCCACGTTCTGCAGTGGCACGTAGGTACCAATGTCCCACTTCTCGCGCTTTTGGTCATGGACCACGGAGTGGCGGTGTGTGAACGTGCCACGGCCGCAATCTTCACCAGACAAACGCACGGGATAGCCACTGGCCACCAGCGAGGCAAATGCCATGTGCTCGCCCATGCCCCAGTCCACAGGGATGTCGCCACGCCCCATGGCGGCACGGTCGTCATACACCTTCTTGACCAGTTGGTGCGGCGTCACGCTCTCAGGGATGGTCGTGATCTTCTCGGCCAGGCGCTTCCACTCGGCCAGAGGAATGGCCGTGTCACCAGCGTCCGTCCACTTCTTGCCCAGGAACGGGCTCCAGTCCACTGCATACTTGCTCTTGAAGTTGGTCAGCACCGGATCGACGGTGTGCTTGCCAGCATCCATGGCAGCACGATAGGCCTTGACCATGTCATCGCCCAACGACTCGCCCAGGCCCTGTGCAGCCAGCTTGTCGGCGTACAGTTTGCGGGTGCCTGGGTGCGCGGCGATCTTCTTGTACATCAGAGGCTGGGTCAGAGCCGGGGTGTCCTGCTCGTTGTGGCCCAGCTTGCGGAAGCAGATGATGTCCACCACCACGTCTTTCTTGAACTCCATGCGGAACTCAAGGGCAAGCTGGGTGGCCAATACCACGGCCTCTGGATCGTCTCCGTTCACATGCAGCACAGGCGACTCGATCATCTTGACGATGTCGGTGCAATACAGCGTGGAGCGTGTGTCACGTGGATCGGACGTGGTAAACCCGATCTGGTTGTTGATGATGATGTGTACCGTGCCACCCGTGTAGTAGCCACGGGTCTGGGCCAGCGCCAGCGTTTCCTGATTGACACCTTGGCCCGCAAAGGCTGCATCACCATGCACCAGCACGGGCAGCACCTGCTTGCCATGGGGGTCGGCACGGCGGTCCATGCGAGCGCGCACGGAACCTTCGACCACGGGGTTCACGATTTCCAGGTGCGAGGGGTTGAACGCCAGCGACAGATGGACAGGGCCACCAGGGGTGGTCACGTCCGAGCTGAAACCCTGGTGGTACTTCACGTCACCCGCAGGCAGGTCTTCAGGGGCCGTGTGATCGAACTCGGCGAACAGATCCTTGGGCATCTTGCCCAGCGAGTTGACCAGCACGTTCAGGCGGCCGCGGTGGGCCATGCCGATCACGATTTCTTGCACGCCCTTCGCGCCGGCAGACTGGATGAGCTCATCCATCGCAGCGATGAAACTCTCGCCACCTTCCAGCGAGAAACGCTTTTGCCCCACGTACTTGGTGTGCAGGAAGCGCTCCAGGCCCTCAGCAGCCGTCAGGCGATCAAGGATTTGCTTTTTCTTGTCGGAACCAAAGCTGGGCTTGCTGCGAATCTTTTCCAGCTTTTCCTGCCACCAGCGCTTCTGGTTCTGGTCGGTCGCATACATGTATTCGGCGCCGACAGAACCGCAGTAGGTCTCACGCAGCGCATTGATCAGTTCCCGCAGCGTCATCGACTCTTTGCCGAAGAACGTATTGCTGGTGTTGAACACCGTTTCCTGATCGGCGTCGCTGAAACCGTAGAACGAGGGCTCCAGTTCAGGAATCGCGGGACGCTCTGTGCGCTTGAGCGGGTCCAGATCGGCCCAGCGCTGACCCACGTTGCGGTAGGCAGCGATCAACTGCTGCACGGCGGTGCGCTTGCGGCCCAGTTCAGAGTCGGCGCCAGTAGCAACCACCACCTTGGTGCCACCTTGCTTGGCGCGCTCGGCAAAGGCGTTGATGACGGGCAGGTGAGGAACGTCTTTGGCGTTGCTGCCATCCACGGCGGGGACATGCTGCAGCGCATCAAAATACTCGCGCCACGTATCAGGCACGCTACCGGGATTGGCGAGATAGTTCTCGTACATCTCTTCGACATAGGGCGCATTGCCGCCGAAGAGGTAAGTGTTGCCTTGGTAGGCTTGATAGACGGATGTCGTATCGCTCATATTCCGCTGACCTCCGCTTTCCTTGGGAAAGCATTAGCTGGTTGAGAAACCTTCCGCGACACGGCTGAACCGGTTGGCGGATGCGACTGTGGCTAGGGAAGGGCCTTGGTACGGCCGACATTGTGCCACCGAACCGAAGTCCACCCCCAAAACGGGGATCCAGATCATTGCCGCACTGCGCAAAAAGCTGTGCCGATCTGCGCCTCGCGTACATTCCGGGTATCCCATTGCAACCCCCACTCCATGCTGCATCACCAACTTCAGGACAAAGCCTTTTTGCTGCTGCTCGCCCTTGTCACCATCGCGTTCGGTGCGATCCTGTGGCAGTTTCATGGTGCCGTTTTTTGGGGCGTCATCCTCGCCATTCTTTTTGCCCCACTACACCGCAAACTGCTGAGAAAAATGCCCAAGCGGCCCACGCTCGCCGCGCTGTGCACACTCGGCTTGTGTCTTGTGGTGGTGATCTTGCCCATGGCGGCTATCACCGTCTCGCTGGTTCAAGAAGCCACAGCAATCTATGAACGGGTGCGCTCCGGCCAAATCAATTTCGGGCTGTACCTGCAGCAGGTCATTGCCGCATTGCCCGTCTGGACCACAGATCTGCTCGACCGCCTGCAACTGACCAGCGTGAGCGAACTGCAACAGAAGCTTTCATCCTTTGCAGTACAGGCCAGTCAATTTGTTGCCACACAGGCGCTGAGCGTCGGCCAAAACACCCTGGAGTTCATCGTCAGTTTCGGCATCATGCTGTATTTGCTGTTCTTCCTGCTACGAGACGGCGCCAGCCTGGCGGTGCGTATCGGTCAGGCCACGCCCCTGGAAGACACCCACAAGCGCCAGTTGGTCAGCAAGTTCACCACCGTGATTCGGGCCACGGTCAAAGGCAACATCGTGGTAGCAGCCTCTCAAGGCGCGCTGGGCGGCATGATCTTCTGGACCCTGGGTATCCAGGGTCCGGTGCTGTGGGGAGTTCTCATGGCCTTCCTGTCGCTCTTGCCGGCTGTGGGTGCAGGGCTGATTTGGGTGCCGGTGGCCATCTACTTTCTAGCCACGGGCGCTGTGTGGCAAGGCGTGGTGTTGACTGCGTTCGGCATCTGCGTGATCGGACTCGTAGACAACATCCTGCGCCCCATTCTGGTGGGCAAAGACACCAAAATGCCCGACTACATTGTGCTGATCTCAACCCTGGGTGGGATGGCCTTGTTCGGCCTCACAGGGTTTGTGATTGGCCCGGTGATAGCTGCACTGTTCATGGCTAGCTGGGACCTTTTCGCCCCCCCGCCAGCCACAGACTCGCCAACCTAGCGACACCCGTACGGCCTTGGCCATGCATGCCAACCCCGGCGAGCTGGCATGCAGGCCACGCGACCAACCCTCAACTCATTGCGCAAAAAACAAAAGCCTCCCAAGGGAGGCTTTTGGCTGCAAACGCACTTGTGAGGCGTTTTGAATCGGGTGGTAGGACGTACAAGATTCGAACTTGTGACCAACGGATTAAAAGGGATCTAAAAACCCTTATTTTTCAATAAATTAGCCCATCTTCACTCGCTAAACATTGCGATCACTCGCCAATAATTTCACGTTGTACTGACCCCGATCTAAGTCGGCAATCGGCCACGACCGGTCGTTCGCATACCGTCCAATAGTCTCAGGAGAAACCGTGCAGGATTTCATCGGTGTCGCCCTGTCAACCGTCGCCGTGTTGGCGGTTGTGCTAGCACCAATCGCCCTCAAGCGAAAAATTCAAGCCAATCGAGCCCGCGAATGGGAGGTAGAGCAAACCGCGCCATTCGGTGAAGAACTTGCGACGGCTGTGGCTGGTTTTCTTCAGCGTGGGCTCGTGGTTGCGTATCGCCATCGGGACGGATGCGGTATGGGTCTGCGGTATGCAGAGGGGGCCTTCATCTATGGCTCGGTCAGCGATGGCGAGCTTCCGACTCCTTCTGAGGCGGTCGCTTGGCAGTGGGCCGACAAAGAGCGAAAAGAGTTTGCAGACACTGATTCGTTCGTTCGGTGGCTGTCCGTACAAACAGGAAATTCGCTCGGCGTGCAAACGCCCTACAGCCAACATCTCACGCGACACAGGTTGATGAAAGCAGTTGAGTTTTGCTCGAAGAATGAACCGTCACGCTGGCCACCGTACGCCGGCTGAACCAGCCGATAGAGCCAGCGGCGCCACCTTTTTTGCCGGCTGCGAACGACTGGTTTGGAGAAATGCCAAAGACCGCTGTGGGCCCTAAGCGGCCAATCCTCTCGCATTCACTTCGAAATTCAAAGAAAAAGAGCGCAACAACATTCGCTCTCAACTTCATAGCTGATAACGCATATAGAACAAGCGCTATCGGCATGTTTGGCATTGAATCCGTTTTCAAAGCGCGCTCTTGCCCCGACGGATCTGGTCTCTGCAAACGCCATAGCCGCCAGCCCTTGCCGCGTGACCCGCCGATATCCCACCTAAACAGCCAGCCGCCCAACACGCTCCGCCGCCACCGTCACATGGCGCACCAACTCGGCCTTGCACGCGTCGAACCCCGCGCTGAATCCTTCCTCGTCCTCCAACCGGCGAACGAACACCTGCGCCATCGCAAGCGCCTCCCTCCACGCCACCGCGCTGACCTGCTCCCCCACCATCAGTTCCAGCGCCCGATCCGGCAAGCCTCCCCCCGCCGTGGGTGCAAACGCCATGGGCGTCATGTCATAGGCAGGCGCCAGCGCGTAAGGCCTGCCCCCCTCTGACAAGCACGACAGATTGCCGCTATGCATATCAGTGTTGCCGATCAGGGTGCCAAACGCCCACAGCAGGCAGGCCGTATCAAAGGCCTTGGGGGTGATGACCCCGGCCTTCAACAACGCCCTGGCGATCACCGGCCAGTTGCCGCCGCTGCCGACAAACTCGGCGTCCAGCGTCGCGAACGAATGGAGCGCCCTTCGCCCGCGCGCACCCAGCCGGTCAAACCGTTGCACTTCCAGAAATCGCTGGGTGCCGTGCATCCAGGTCATCGACTGCGCCGCCGCCACGCCATGGTCCCGCAGCACCTGCAAGGCGATGTGTTCGGCCAGCAGCAGGTCGCGCCAGCGGGCGCTCACGGGGGTGTCGAGTTCTGCGGTGAACTTGACCATCACATGCGCGGCGGTGCCATCGGCTTGCTCTGCGTAGGTGGTGAACTTGGGCTGCTCTCCGGCGGCTGACGAGCCCGCCACTTCGCCGCGCACGGCCATGTCGGCAAGCTGGGCGTAGGTGTGCAGCTTTTGCGCTGCTGCAATCGGCACGGGGTCGGGCGCGTTGACAAACTGGTCGCGCGCGGTGGGGCCGATGAGCAGGTTGCCGGGCATGTCGTCGCCCTGGTCCAGGATGGCGCGCAGTGCGTGGGTGTCGCTCCAGTCGCCCAGCCGCTCGGGCAGGCCCAGGCGCTGGCCGTGCCGCTGGCAGTAGGCGCGACCCAGGTAGCCCTGCGGGCGCATGTCAAAAATCCACCACGGCAGGCCGTCGCTGTGCAGCCGGGCCCCGCCCGCTTCGACCATCACAAAGCCCTGTGGGCACACCGGGACCAGGGTGCCCAGGGTTTCGAGCGCGCCCTGGGGGGTGACGCGGTACACAGTGGCATCCAGGTCTGCGCGGAGTGGATCGCGGAGCGTGTATTGAATAGATCGCGCAGCGCCAAAAGGCACCACATCGCCCTCCAGCGCGCTGAGGGCTCTGGAGACGGTGGGCTGGCTGACCCGGAGCGCCTGGGCCAGCGTTTGCGCCTTAGTGGGGCCAGGGCGCAGCAGGGTGCGGATGGCGTTGGCGTGGGTCTGGGCGGCGGAGGGCATGGCTCAAGCATACGCCGGTTGAATTGAAAATTGAATAGATAAAAGAATAGATGAGTAAGGGAAGCTGAGCCTGCGCAACCACGAATGGGCTGCGCTGACCTCTTTCCATCCTTGCAGGGATAAACGCCAGAAATCAAAATTGATAGCTGCCAGCGCTTACTGGAAGGGCGGTGGATGCCTATTTCATTAAGAATTCGACCAGGCACGTATGCGCATCCGTGAGGGATGCTTCTCGCCAAGCCTTGGGGCTTGCCAAAGCACAGGCGGCGGCAACAATGGCAAACCTTTCGCCCCGCCCTGCGCGCCGCTGCCCCCCCCAACTCCACCAAGGACCCCGCTGTGGCTGTTGTCAAAAAACTCCCCTCTCCCGCTGTGGCCCCGGCACCGCGCAAGCCGGCTTCCGCTGCGCCGCAGCAGGCCTCTTCGGCAGAAGCCGCGACACCTTCAGGCCCTGCGGCATCGGCACTGATTGACCAGCGCATTGCCGATCTGGGCGGCTGGCGGGGGGAGGTGCTGGCGCAGGTGCGCCAACTGATTCACGAGGCAGCGCCGGGTGTGGTGGAAGAGTGGAAGTGGCGCGGCACGCCGGTGTGGTCGCTGGGCGGCATCTTGTGCACGGGCGAAAGCTACAAGGCCGCCGTCAAGCTGACGTTCTTGAAGGGCGCGTCCCTGCCCGATCCGGCCCGGTTGTTCAACGCCAGCCTGGACGGCAACGCACGCCGGGCCATCGATATTCACGAGGGCGATGCGCTGGATGCGGATGCGTTTCGCGCGCTGATCCGCGCGGCGGTAGAGCTGAACGCGATGGGCAGCCGCAGCAAGGGCGCAAGGCAGAGAGCAAGCTGAGCGCGGCGCGCTACCTGCGGCTTTCAACCCAGGCCGCGTTGAACTCCGCTCTTCGCCCTCCATCCTCAACCGCGCAGCGCCGAGTAGCGCCACTGCACATTCATCACCATCACCTCCCCCTGCGCCAGCGTGCGCAGGCCGGGCTGGCCTGGTTGGTGAAAGGCGTCGATGGGCTGGGTGATGGGCTCGAAGCAGAACGCCGGGCCCTGCGGTGAGCGGTAGACCAGGCAGTAGTGGTGGGCCGTGCCGCCATCCTTTTCAAAGTCTGGCATCTGGGCCGTGAGGCGCAGGCCGCGCTCGGGCCAGTCGATGTGGGCCGTGCCGCCCCAGCCGGTGTAGGCGTTGTCGATCAGGCCGCCGTGTGCGGGCGCGCCGGTGTTCAAGTCCCAGCCGGGCGGGAAGTGGTGCGTGTGCTCTGTGGGCAAGGGGTCGTCGCCACACAGCCACACGCCCTGCACCGGCGCCGTGATGCGCGTGCCGGGCGTGCGCGGAAACCAGGGGTGCAGGCCCAGGCCGTAGGGCAACGGCTGCGCGCCCAGGTGGCGCACTTGCACCGATTGGTCCAGGCCGCCGTCCACCAGCCGGAAGGTCTGCACACATTCGTAGTCGTAGGGGTTGCCGTCAAAGCGCTCGGAGCGCAGCTGCATCTGCAGCGTGTCGGGCGCGGGCTGGGTCAGCTGCCAGGCCTGCAGCCAGCCATCGCCGTGGATGGGGTACGGCTCGCCCACCCGGTTGGGCCGCATGGGGTGGAACTGCCCCGCATGCTCAAACCCGTCGCCGCTGATGCGGTTGGACCAGGGCACCATGGCGAAGGACGCAAGCTGGTACAGGTCGGGCGTGGTGCCATCCCACGGCCGCCACAGGTCGATGCGCGCCGATGCGTCTTGCGGGTCATCGATCTGCCAGGCCGCCACGCTGCCGCCCAGTGTGGGCACCAGGCCCAGGTGCTGCCCCGCGCGGTGAAGCCAGACGATGGGGTGGGATGAAGTGGCCTCGGTCATGGGCGGTGTGCTTTCTGCGGGGTGGAGAGAAAAGGAGGCGGAGCCACGGGCCCCGCCGCTGCGCGTGGGGCCAGCGTCAGCCACCAAAAAGATGCGCAGGCAGGCCGGGCGTGCTGATGTCCACGGCAAACAGTGCACCGGCCAGTGGCTCGGCCGCGATCTGCTCGGGCGTGAGGCCGGTGCGGGCCGAGGTGATGTACAGCGTGCGCAAATCTGCACCGCCAAAGGCGCAGTTGGTGACCTGGCTCACGGGCAGGGTGATGCGGGCCAGCTCTTCGGCCGTGTCGGCATCGTGGCAGGTGATGCAGCCACTGCCCCAGTGCGCCACCCACAGGCGGCCTTGCGCGTCGGTGGTCATGCCGTCGGGCACGCCGTCGGCAGCGGGCCAGTGCTTCCACAGCGTTTTGTCGCTCACGGTGCCGGTGGCCGGGTCGCAGCGGTAGCGGTAGGTGGTGCCCTGCACCGTGTCGTTGAAAAACATGGCCGGGCCCTGCGCAGTGGTGGCCCAGGTGGGGCCATTGGTCACGGCAAAACCATCGTCGTGCCGCACGCATGCGCCGCTGGCGGTGTAGCTGTAAAGCGCGCCTGTAGGGGCCTCGCACGCAAAGTCCATGCTGCCGCTCCAAAAGCGCCCTTGGGCGTCGCACTTGCCGTCGTTGAAGCGGTTGCCCGTGCGCTCCGGCTCGGGCTGGTGCAGGTAGCGCGGGGCGATATCGACAGCCGGGTCGAACAGTGCAAAACCCCGGCGCAGCGTAACGATGAAGCCCGGTGCGTGGGCGCGCTCGGCGATGGCGGAGATTTCTTCATCAAACGTCCAGCGCTGGCGGGCGCCGGTGGCCGGGCTCCACCGGTGCAGCTCGCGCTGCAGGATGTCCACCCAATACACGGCCTGCTCGCGCACCGACCACAACACGCCTTCGCCCAGTGCGTTGCCCAGTGTGATCACGCAGCGCACGGCGCCGGTTGTTGTTGGAACAGAAGCGGACGCGCCTGCGGGCGGTGGGATGGGGGTATCCAGCAAAGGGCGCACGTTGGTTGTCTCCGGTCGTTTTTTTGCATCGGCCTGCCGCCAGGCACTTGACGAGCGGCATCTTATCAACGCCAATTGATGCTTGAAATGAATTTTTTTGCCATTGATTGATTGCAATATTGATATGTCACAACTTTTTACTCCCTCTTCTTCCTCGACCGACGCCACGGGTGCCCCCCAGGGCCTGGCGAAATTCCCCAGCCTGCAAGGCCGCGCCGTGTTTGTGACCGGCGGCGGCAGCGGCATTGGCGCGGCCATCGTGGCCGCGTTTGCTGAACAAGGCGCCCGCGTGGCCTTTGTGGACGTGGCGCGCAACGCGAGCGAGGCCCTGGCCCAGCACATTGCCGACGCGGGCCTGCCCCGCCCCTGGTGGCGTGTGTGCGACGTGCGCGACGTGCACGCCCTGCAAGCCTGCGTGGCCGAAGCGGCGGCCGAGCTGGGCTGCGACTTTGCGGCGCTGGTGAACAACGTGGCCAGCGACGACCGGCACACGCTCGAATCTGTGACCCCCGCGTACTACGACGAGCGCATGGCCATCAACGAGCGCCCCGCCTTCTTCGCCATCCAGGCCGTGGTGCCGGGCATGCGCAGGCTGGGAGCGGGCTCGGTCATCAACCTGGGCTCCACGGGCTGGCAGGGCAAGGGCACGGGCTACCCCTGCTATGCCATTGCCAAGTCGTCGGTCAACGGCCTCACGCGCGGGCTGGCCAAGACGCTGGGGCAGGACCGGATCCGCATCAACACGGTGTCCCCGGGCTGGGTGATGACGGAGCGGCAGATCAAGCTGTGGCTGGACGCCGAAGGCGAGAAGGAGCTGGCGCGCAACCAGTGCTTACCGGACAAGCTGCGGCCGCATGACATTGCGCGGATGGTGTTGTTTTTGGCGTCGGATGATGCGGCTATGTGTACGGCGCAGGAGTTCAAGGTGGATGCGGGATGGGTTTGATTTTGTGAAGTCTTTTTGGGCTCTGGCGCTTATCCATTAAGCGCCGGTAGCTATTGTTTTTGTAGTTTCTGGTGATCTACGAGCGTTCGAGCTGAGCCCGTCTGAGCCGGCGCGCGCTGGTTTGAGAGGCATGCTTGGATTCAGGGCGGAGGCCGGGAGTCGCCCGGCGTGCGAGTAACTTTCTTTCGCGTCGCCGAAAGAAAGTCACCAAAGAAAGGGCGGCCCTACTGTCTGCGACCCCTTCGCTTCGCTACGGGGCAACCTGGGGTGCTCGGTCACGGGGTGCACCGCAGAACTCGCTGCGCGCCTACGGCGCTTCGTTCGAACAACTGCGGTGAGTCAGTTCACGAAGCATGTGTGTCCTTCGGCACACATGCCACCCCGCGCCCTGCGCGCCCCAGGCGCATCCAGAAGGGAACCCAGGGAGCGGACATCCACACGGGCCATTGCTTCGCTGCGCTGCGCTCGGCCCCAACTCGCGGGCGCAAGCGCCACGCGCTGCGGACGCTGGGCCGAGCGCAGCGATGGCCCGAATGGATGTTGGCTGTTTGGATGTTCGGCTGTCCACCCCCTGCTGGCTGCGCCTGCGGCGGGGCGGTTGTGGGGTGAGCATGGGCGTCGAAGCGCCCATGCCTCGTGAACTGACTCGCCGTGGATGTCTGAACGAAGCTGCACCGCAGCGCAGTGAGTTCCACGGCGCACCCCACAACCGACACGACGCAGGTTTGCCCCTTCGCACCGCGAAGGGGTCGCAGACTGGGGGGCGCCTTTTCTTTGGTGACTTTCTTTTGGCGAAGCAAAAGAAAGTTACTCGCACGCCGGGCGACTCCCGGCCTCCGTCCCCAGCAAAGGCATGCGGCTCATTCAGCGCACGAAAACAAACACTACAAAATCAATAGCTACCCGCGCATATTCCACTAGCGCATCCAGCCAATAACACCCAAAGCCATCAATCCCCCACATCCAACCGCCGCCCATACTGCACCAGGCTCGTCTGCTTCAACGCCTTCATCATCACCTTCGCCGCCGGCGACAACAGCCTGTCTGACCGCGTGATGATCCCGAACGCATCCATATGGCACGGCATCGCCAGCGGCAACACCGTCACGATCCCATGCGCAGCGTAATAGCGCGCCACATCCTCCGCCACCACCGCAATCATGTCGCTCTGCTGCAGCATGCGCGTGATGAACAACAGCGCCGATGTCTCCACCGTGTGCAGCGGCGGCGCCAGCCCGTCCTGCTGGAACATCAGGTCAAACCGGTGCCGCAGCACGCTGCCCGCAGGTGGCACGATCCAGCTGGCCGACACCACATCGCGCAGCGTCAGCCCGCTCATGCTCGACAGCGGGTGGCCCGGGCGGGTCATGGCGCAGACCAACTCCTCCGTCAGCGACTCATAGCGCAGGTTCTCCTTGTCGTGCTCTTCGTACAGGCGGCCCACCACGATGTCGAGCTTGCCCTGCTCAAGCCGCTCCAGCAGCACCGGGCTGGTTTCGATGTCCAGCGAAATGCGCAGGCTGGGGTGCTCCTGCTTGACCTGCGCCACGGCGGCGGGCAGCAGGCTCAGGCCGGGCGAGGTGATGGCGCCAATGCCCACCTGGCCGTAGTGCCCGCGCTTGAGCGCACCGATCTCGTCGTGCGCCTGGTTCAGGTTGGCCAGGGCCATGCGCGCGTGGCGAATCATGGTCTCGCCATACCAGGTGGGTCGCATGCCACGCGGCAGGCGGTCAAACAGCGACACCTCCAGCACGTCCTCCAGGTCCTTGAGCAGCTTGGACGCAGCAGGCTGGGTCATGCTGAGCACCTGGGCGGCGCGGTGGATGTTGCCCTCTTCGGCCAGGGCCACCAGCAGCAGCAGTTGGCGCGTCTTGAGGCGGGCGCGGATGAACCAGTGGTTGTAGGTGCTCATGGATGGCGGAGGACGCAAAAGGGAGGGGTTTTCCAGAATGCAAAGAACGATATGTATTTTGTCTAAAAAACGATTGGATTGATATCAAAACCTTGCCTAGACTTCGCCGCAACTGCAACAAAGGCCTCTCTCCATGAAGCTCGGCGACCTCCAGCTCAGCCCCCGGCACCTGATCAACGGCCGGTGGGAAATCGGCACCACCACCGGCACCAGCACCAACCCGTCAGACACCCGCGAGGTGGTGGCCGAATACGCCCGCGCCGACCGCAACCAGACCGAGCTGGCCGTGCGCGCTGCAGCCGACGCCCTGCCCACCTGGAGCCAGAGCACACCCCAACGCCGCGCCGACGTGCTGGACATGATCGGCAGCGAGCTGCTGGCACGCAAGGACGAGCTGGGCGCGCTGCTGGCGCGTGAAGAAGGCAAGACGCTGCCCGAAGGCATCGCCGAAGTGGCGCGCAGCGGGCAAATCTTCAAGTTTTTTGCGGGCGAGGCGCTGCGCATCCAGGGCGAGCTGCTGGCCTCGGTGCGCCAGGGCGTGCAGGTGGACGTGACCCGCGAGCCCGTGGGCGTGGTGGGCATCATCGCGCCGTGGAACTTCCCGTTCGCCATCCCGGCCTGGAAGATCGCCCCGGCCCTGGCCTACGGCAACACCGTGGTGTTCAAGCCCGCCGAACTGGTGCCCGCCTGCGGCTGGGCGCTGGCCGAAATCATCAGCCGCAGCGGCCTGCCCGCCGGTGCCTTCAACCTCGTCATGGGCAGCGGCCGCGAGGTGGGGCAGACGCTGGTGGACCACCCGCTGGTCAACGCGCTGAGCTTTACCGGCTCTGTTTCCACCGGCGACCGCATCCTGCGCGCCGCCAGCCAGCGCCGCGCCAAGGTGCAGCTGGAGATGGGAGGCAAGAACCCGCTCATCGTGCTGGCCGACGCCGACCTGGACCAGGCGGTGGACTGCGCGCTGCAGGGCTCGTACTTCTCCACCGGCCAGCGCTGCACGGCGTCGAGTCGCCTCATCGTCGAGGCCGAAGTGCACGACGCCTTTGTGGCGCGCCTGCGCAACCGACTGGCCAGCCTGAAGGTGGGCCACGCGCTGGAGCGCGGCACCGAGATGGGCCCGGTGGTGGACGACAACCAGCTGGCCCAGAACCTGGGCTACATCGACATTGCGCGCAATGAGGGGGCGGAGCATGTCTGGGGTGGCGAGCGCCTGGAGCGCCCCACCCCAGGCCATTACATGAGCCCCGCCCTCTTTCTGGCCCGCCCCGAGCACCGCGTGGCGCGCGAGGAAATCTTTGGCCCCGTGGCCTGCGTGCTGCGGGCTGACGACTACGAGCACGCACTGGCCTTGGCCAACGACACGCCCTTTGGGCTGTGCGCGGGCATTTGCACCACATCGCTCAAGCGCGCCATGCACTTCAAGCGCCACGCGGCCGTGGGCATGACCATGGTGAACCTGCCCACGGCGGGCGTGGACTTTCATGTGCCTTTTGGTGGTCGCAAGGAATCGAGCTACGGCGCCCGCGAGCAGGGGCGCTACGCCGCCGAGTTCTACACCACGGTCAAGACCGGCTACATGCTCGCCTGAGCCTCATTCTTCCTTCCCGTTCTCTTCCCGCAACCATCGTCAACCAACCATTACAGACAGGAGACAAGATGATGAAAATGAACCGCCGCACCGTTGCTGCCGCCTTGGCCAGCGTGCCCGTGGCCGCCTTGCTGCCCGGCACGGCCTGGGCGCAAAAGCCCCTCGTGCTGGGCTTCAGCCAGGTGGGGGCCGAGAGTGAATGGCGCACCGCCAACACCGAGTCCATCAAGTCGGCCGCCAAGGAGGCGGGCATCGAGCTGAAGTTCTCGGACGCGCAGCAAAAGCAGGAGAACCAGATCAAGGCCATCCGCTCGTTCATCGCGCAGAAGGTGGACGTGATTGCGTTCTCGCCCGTGGTGGAGTCCGGCTGGGAGCCCGTGCTGCGCGAGGCCAAGGCCGCCAAGATCCCCGTGGTGCTGACCGACCGCGCGGTGAACACCAAGGACACGTCGCTGTACGTGACCTTCATGGGCTCGGACTTTGTGGAAGAAGGCCGCAAGGCCGGCCGCTGGCTGGTGGAGAAGATGAAGGACCAGAAGGGCGAGGTCAACATCGTCGAGCTGCAAGGCACCGTGGGCTCCGCCCCTGCCATCGACCGCAAGAAGGGCTTTGAAGAAGTCATCAAGGCCGACCCCAAGTTCAAGATCATCCGCAGCCAGACCGGCGACTTCACCCGTGCCAAGGGCAAGGAAGTGATGGAAGCCTTCCTGAAGGCCGAGGGCAAGAAGATCAATGTGCTGTACGCGCACAACGACGACATGGCGATTGGCGCCATCCAGGCCATCGAAGAGGCCGGTATGAAGCCCGCCAAGGACATCACCATCATCTCCATCGACGCAGTGAAGGGCGCCTTTGAAGCCATGATCGCCGGCAAGCTCAATGTGAGCGTGGAGTGCAGTCCTCTGCTGGGCCCACAGCTGATGAGTGCCGTCAAGGACATCAAGGCCGGCAAAGCCGTGCCCAAGCGCATCGTGACGGAAGAAGGCATCTTCCCGATGGAAGTGGCGGCGAAGGAAATGCCTAACAGGAAGTATTAACCCCCTGAGGCGCTGCGCGCCTTCCCCCTTTCTCTCGCATCGCTGCGCGATGCGGGAAGGGGGACGCCACCGGCGCGGCGGGGCGGCCCTTGCGCGGTGGCACTGGCCTTAGACCGTGCCAGTTGCGTCAGCCTTTGGCGAGCTTTAGGCGACCGTCAAAACAACAAATTCAAACCAGGAGACAGAAACCCATGAAGCGTGCAATTTTCAAGGCCGTGTTGGCCACCGTGGCACTGGCTGCCATTGGCGCCACGTCCGTGGCATCGGCCCAGGACAAGGGCACCATCGGCATCTCGATGCCCACCAAGTCCTCGGCGCGCTGGATTGCCGATGGCGACAACATGGTCAAGGTGCTCAAGGACCGGGGCTACAAGACCGACCTGCAGTACGCCGAAGACGACATCCCCAACCAGCTCGCGCAGATCGAGAACATGATCACCAAGGGCGCCAAGGTGCTGGTGATCGCATCCATTGACGGCACCACACTGTCGCGCGTGCTGCAAAGCGCGGCAGACAAGGGCGTGAAGGTCATCGCGTACGACCGCCTCATCAAGGGATCGAAGAACGTGGACTACTACGCCACGTTCGACAACTTCCAGGTGGGTGTGCTGCAGGCCACGTCCATCGTGGACAAGCTGGGCTTGAAGCAAGGCAAGGGTCCGTTCAACATGGAACTGTTCGGCGGCTCGCCCGACGACAACAACGCCTTTTTCTTCTACGACGGCGCCATGAGCGTGCTGCAGCCCTACATCGACAGCGGCAAGCTGGTGGTGCGCAGCAAGCAGACCGGCATGAACAAGGTGGGCACGCTGCGCTGGGACGGCTCGGTGGCCCAGGCGCGCATGGACAACCTGCTGTCGGCCTACTACGGCAAGGACAAGGTGCATGCGGTGCTGTCGCCCTATGACGGCATCTCCATCGGCATTCTGTCCTCCCTCAAGGGCGTGGGCTACTGCACCGCCCAGCAGCCCTGCCCCGTGGTCAGCGGCCAAGACGCTGAGGTGCCTTCCATCAAGTCCATCCTCAAGGGCGAGCAGTCTTCCACGGTGTTCAAGGACACCCGCGAGCTGGCCAAGGTGGCCGCCAACATGGTGGACGCCGTGCTGACGGGCAAGCAGCCCGAGATCAACGACACCAAAACCTACAACAACGGCGTGAAGGTGGTGCCCTCGTACCTGCTCAAGCCCGTGTCGGTGGATGCCTCCAACTGGAACTCTGTGCTGGTGGGCAGCGGGTATTACAAAGAGTCTCAGATCAAGTGAGCACGAGCGGCTTCTGCATCTAAAGCCGCCGCTTGCGAATGCCTCTGGGGCAGCGCAGGCGGCACGCAACCGGGATGGGGCCAGAGGCCCCACCAACAGACTGAGAGACCATGCTTCTTGAAATGCGGAACATCCGCAAAACCTTCCCCGGCGTGGTGGCGCTGAACCAGGTCAACCTGCAGGTGCGGGCCGGGGAGATTCATGCCATCGTCGGCGAAAACGGGGCGGGCAAATCCACGCTGATGAAGGTGCTTTCGGGTGTGTACCCACACGGCAGCTACAGCGGCCAGATACTGTTCGACGGGCAGGAGCGCGAGTTCGCGGGCATCCGCGACAGCGAGCACCTGGGCATCATCATCATTCACCAGGAGCTGGCGCTGGTGCCGCTCCTGTCGATTGCCGAGAACATCTTCCTGGGCAACGAAACCGCGCGGCACGGCGTCATCGACTGGATGGCTGCCCACAGCCGCGCCCAAGCGCTGCTGCACAAAGTGGGCCTGCGCGAATCGCCCGACACACCGGTGGGCCAGCTGGGCGTGGGCAAGCAGCAACTGGTGGAGATTGCCAAGGCGCTGTCGCGCAAGGTGCGCCTGCTGATCCTGGACGAGCCCACTGCCAGCCTCAACGAGAACGACAGCCAAGCCCTGCTGGACCTGCTGCTGGAGCTGAAAGCCCAGGGCATCACCTGCATCCTGATCTCGCACAAGCTCAACGAAATCTCGCGTGTGGCCGATGCCATCACCGTGCTGCGCGATGGCAGCACCGTGCAGATGCTGGACTGCCGCGAAGGCCCGGTGAGCGAAGACCGCGTGATCCAGGCCATGGTGGGCCGCGAGATGAGCGACCGCTACCCGCAGCGCCAGCCGCAAGTGGGTGACATTGTTTTTGAGGTGCGCAACTGGCGCGCCCACCACCCGCAGCGCAGCGACCGCGAGCACCTCAAGGGCATCGACCTGAATGTGCGGCGCGGCGAGATCGTGGGCATTGCGGGCCTGATGGGCGCAGGCCGCACCGAGCTGGCCATGAGCATCTTCGGCCGCTCCTGGGGCCAGCGCATCAGCGGCGAAGTGCGGCTGCACGGCCAGCCCATCGATGTGAGCACGGTGGAAAAGGCCGTGCGCCAAGGCCTGGCCTATGTGACCGAAGACCGTAAGGGCAATGGCCTGGTGCTGAACGAAGACATCCAGTTCAACACCTCGCTGGCCAACCTGCCGGGCGTGTCGTTCGCCAGCGTGATCGACAGCGGCCAGGAACACCGCGTGGCACAGGACTACCGCGAGAAGCTGCGCATCCGCTGCTCGGGCGTGGACCAGAAGACGCTGAACCTCTCGGGCGGCAACCAGCAAAAAGTGGTGCTGAGCAAATGGCTGTTCACCAGCCCCGAAGTGCTCATCCTCGACGAGCCCACGCGCGGCATCGACGTGGGCGCCAAGTACGAGATCTACACCCTCATCGCCCAGTTGGCGGCCGAGGGCAAATGCGTGATCGTGATCTCCTCCGAAATGCCTGAGCTGCTGGGCATCACGGACCGCATCTATGTGATGAACGAAGGCCGCTTTGTGGCCGAGATGCCAACTTCAGATGCCTCGCAAGAAAAGATCATGCGAGCGATTGTGAAAGCCAGTTGATATGAGCCAGACCACCCATCCCCCCGCCAGCACGCTGGCAGACGGAAACCCGACAGCAGCGGCGCGGCACGACAAGTCGCTGCTGCAGCACCTGCAGCACAACCTGCGCGAATACGGCATGTTGATCACGCTGGTGGCCATCATGGGCTTCTTCCAGTACATGACCGAGGGCACGCTGATGCAGCCCTTGAACCTGACCAACCTGGTGCTGCAGAACAGCTACATCGTCATCATGGCGCTGGGCATGCTGCTGGTCATCGTGGCCGGGCACATCGACCTGTCGGTGGGCTCGGTGTGTGGCTTCATCGGCGCACTGGCTGCGGTGCTGATGGTCGAATACAACTGGCACTTTGTGCCCGCCACGCTGCTGTGCCTGCTGTGCGGCGGGCTCATCGGCGCCATTCAAGGCGGGTTTGTGGCCTTCTCGCGCATCCCCTCGTTCATCGTCACGTTGGCGGGCATGCTGGTGTTCAAGGGCCTGGCGCTGGCGCTGCTGGCGGGTCAGTCGGTGGGGCCGTTCCCCTCGGCGTTCCAGATGCTCAGCTCGGGTTTTATCCCCGACCTGTTCAGTGTGGAGGGGCTGCGCCTCACCTCGCTGCTGCTGGGCGCGGCCGTGGCAGCGGCCCTGGCCGTGGGCGGCCTGCGCCAGCGCGCCAACCGGCTGCGCCACGGCGTGCAGACAGAGCCTGCGGGTCTGTTCATCGCCCGCACCATCGTTTTTGGCGGGCTGCTGGTGTACTTCAGCTACCTCCTGGCCTCATACAAGGGCCTGCCCAACGTACTCATCGTGATGGCGCTGCTGATCGTGCTGTTCGACTTTGTCACCAGCCGCACCACCGTCGGCCGCCGCATCTATGCCATGGGCGGCAATGAGAAGGCGGCCAAACTCTCGGGCATCAAGACCGAGCGGCTCACGCTGTATGCCTTCATCAACATGGGCGTGTTGGCAGCCCTGGCCGGGCTGGTGTTTGCGGCGCGGCTGAACACCGCCACGCCCAAGGCGGGCCTGGGTTTTGAGCTGGACGTGATTGCGGCCTGCTTCATCGGCGGCGCATCGGCATCGGGCGGCGTGGGCAAGGTGATGGGCGCGGTCATCGGCGCCTTTGTGATGGGCGTGATGAACAACGGCATGTCCATCCTGGGCATCGGCATCGACTACCAGCAGGTCATCAAGGGCGTGGTGCTGCTGGCAGCCGTGCTCGTGGATGTCTACAACAAGAACAAGGCATGACGGTTTCCATGGACGCATCCACCGTTCACGCCCCCGCTGCCGCGCCTGTGCTGCAGCTTTCGGGCATCCACAAACAGTTTGCGGGCATCCCCGTGCTGCGCGACGTGCAGCTCAACCTCTACCCTGGCGAGATCCATGCGCTCATGGGGCAAAACGGTGCGGGCAAGTCCACACTGATCAAGGTGCTGACGGGCGTGCTGGAAGCCAGCGGCGGCCAGATGCGGCTGGGCAATGAAGCCGTGTGGCCTGACTCGCCGCTGGCCGCGCAGCGCCTGGGCATCAGCACGGTGTACCAGGAGGTCAACCTCTGCCCCAACCTCTCGGTGGCCGAGAACATCTTTGCGGGCCGCTACCCGCGCTGCGGCATCGCGCAGGGCTTTCGCATCGACTGGGCCACGCTGCACCAGCGCGCGCGCGACCTGGTGGCGCGCATCGGGCTTCAGATCGACGTGACGCGCCTGCTGTCGGACTACCCCGTGGCCGTGCAGCAGCTGGTGGCGATTGCCCGGGCGCTCAGCATCGAATCGCGTGTGCTGATCCTGGATGAGCCCACCTCCAGCCTGGACGACGACGAAGTGCAAAAGCTCTTCGAGGTGCTGCGGCGCCTGCGCAGCGAGGGGCTGTCTATCGTCTTTGTGACGCATTTCCTGAACCAGGTGTATGCCGTGTCCGACCGCATCACCGTGCTGCGCAACGGCAGCTGGGTGGGCGAGTGGCTGGCCAAAGACCTGGGGTCACAAGCGCTGATCGCCGCCATGCTGGGCCGCGACCTGGCCGCGGCGTCGGAGCAACCCGCACCAGCGCCCACCGTGGACAGCCGTCAAGCCACGCTGCTGCAAACCGAGGGCCTGGGGCAAGACACGCAACTGCAGCCGCTGGACCTGCAGATCCGCGCTGGCGAGGTGGTAGGCCTGGCGGGCTTGCTGGGCTCGGGCCGCACCGAGCTGGCGCGCCTGCTGTTCGGCCTGGAGCAGCCCGACCGGGGCGCGCTGCGCATCGACGGGCAGGTGGTGAAGTTTGCCAACCCCAAGGACGCGATCCGCCATGGCCTGGCCCTGTGCCCCGAGGAGCGCAAGACCGACGGCATCGTGGCCGAACTCTCGGTGCGCGAGAACATTGCGCTGGCGCTGCAGGCCCGCATGGGCGTGGGCAAATTTCTCTCACGCGCCGAACAAACGGCGCTGTCCGAGCGCTATGTGAAGCTGCTGGGCATCAAGACCGAGAGTGTGGACAAGCCCATCGGCCTGCTCTCGGGCGGTAACCAGCAAAAGGCGATCCTCGCCCGCTGGATGGCCATCGAGCCGCGCCTGCTCATCCTGGACGAACCCACGCGCGGCATCGATGTCGCAGCCAAGCAAGAAATCATGGAGCAGATCCTGCAGCTGGCGCAGGCCGGTATGGCCGTGTTGTTCATCTCTTCCGAAATGAGCGAGGTGGTGCGCGTGGCGCACCGCATCGTGGTGCTCCGCGACCGCAAAAAGGTCGGCGAACTGCCAGCGGGCAGCAGCGAAGACGCCGTCTACGAACTCATCGCCGCAGAACAACATGCCTGAAGAACGCAATACCCCCTCCCCCATTACCGCGCTGCTGCACCATCGATTGGCTTGGCCCATCATCACGCTGCTGTTGTTGCTGGGCATCAACACGGCCTTCAACGCGAGCTTCTTGCACATCGAATGGCGCGACGGCCACCTGTACGGCAGCCTCATCGACATCCTGAACCGCGCCGCACCGCTGGTGCTGGTATCGCTGGGCATGACGCTGGTGATCGCCACTCGGGGTATCGACATCTCAGTGGGTGCGACGGTGGCCATTGCAGCGGCCGTGGCAGCGTGGCTGATCGGCGGCTCGGTGTCGGGCACCGAAAGCCGGTTTCCCCTGCCGGTCGCCATTCTGGGTGCCATCGGCATCGCACTGCTGTGCGGGCTGTGGAACGGCGTGCTGGTGGCCAAGGTGGGCATGCAGCCCATCATTGCCACGCTGATCCTCATGGTGGCGGGCCGGGGCATTGCCCAGCTCATCACCGATGGGCAGATCATCACCATCTACTACACGCCCTACTTCTTCATGGGCGGCGGGTACCTGGCGGGTCTGCCGTTCTCGCTGTTTGTGGTGGCCGTGGTCTTTGCCGTGCTGTACCTGGCCATCACGCGCACGGCGCTGGGCCTGTTCATCCAGGCAGTGGGTATCAACCCTACGGCGGCGCGGGTTGCGGGCGTGCAGGCGGGGCGGCTTATCGTGGCGGCCTATGTGTTCTGCGGTGTGTGCGCGGGCATTGCGGGGCTGCTCATCAGCTCCAACGTGAAGAGCGCAGACGGCAACAACGCCGGGCAGCTGCTGGAGCTGGACGCCATCCTGGCCGTCACGCTGGGTGGCACCGCCCTCACCGGAGGCCGCTTCAGCCTGGTGGGCAGCGTGATTGGTGCGCTCATCATCCAGACGCTGACCTACGCCATCTACTCGCTGGGCGTGCCGCCCGAGATCAACCTGGTGGTGAAAGCTGTGGTGGTGTTCATCGTGATGCTGCTGCAGTCGCCCGAGTTTCGGGCGCAATTGGGCGCCCTGGCACGCCGCCCCGGCGCGGGAGCCTTGCAATGAGCGCCGTGCCCAAGACCGCAGGCTTCAGCAGCGTGAGCCGCCCTGCCCCACAGGCCACCGCTGCACGCGCCCGGTTCAACCCCAAGTACCTGCCGCTGGCGGCCACCATCTCGCTGTTCGTGGCCATGGCCACGCTGGGTTCGGTGCTGTACACCGGGTTCTTCTCGGCCCAGGTGTTCCTCAACCTGCTGATCGACAACGCCTTCCTCATCATCGTGGCGGTGGGCATGACGTTCGTGATCCTGTCGGGCGGCATCGACCTCTCGGTGGGCTCGGTGGTGGCGCTGACCACCATGGTGCTGGCCGCGCTGGTGGAACACCGGGGCTGGAACCCGATGGTCGCCATCCCGCTGGTACTGCTGATGGGCACGGCGTTTGGCGCGTTCATGGGTTTCCTCATCGAGCGCTTTCGACTGCAGCCCTTCATCGTGACGCTGGCCGGCATGTTCCTCGCGCGGGGGCTTTGCTACCTGATCAGCATCGACTCGATCAGCATCACACACGAAGGCTACTCGGAGTTGGCCCAGTGGCGACTGCCGCTGTGGGAAGGCGCATCGCTCTCGCTGGGCGCGCTCATCGCCATCGTCGTGCTGCTGGTGGCCCTGTTTGTCGCGCACTGCACGCCGTTTGGCCGCAGCGTGTATGCGGTGGGCGGCAGCGAGCACTCGGCTGTGCTCATGGGCCTGCCGGTGCGCCGCACGCTGATTGGCGTGTACACGCTCTCGGGCTTTTGCTCTGCGCTGGCGGGGGTGGTGTTCACGTTCTACATGCTGTCGGGCTATGGCCTGCATGCCGTGGGCATGGAGCTGGACGCGATTGCCGCCGTGGTCATTGGCGGCACGCTGCTCACCGGTGGTGTGGGCTATGTGGCGGGCACGCTGTTTGGCGTGCTCATGCTCGGAATCATCCAGACCCTGATTTCCTTCGACGGCACGCTCAGCTCCTGGTGGACACGCATCGTCGTTGGTGTGCTGCTGTTCGCTTTCTGTCTGCTGCAGCGGCTGCTTTCGCGCCGCTCGGGCAAGGCCCATTGACTCTTCATTTCTCCTCTTTCTCTCGCACCCCACCATGACCACCCCCAAGCGCAAACTCCGCTCCGCCGAATGGTTCGGCACGGCCGACAAGAACGGCTTCATGTACCGCAGCTGGATGAAGAACCAGGGCCTTCCCGACCATGTCTTTGACGGCCGCCCGGTGATCGGCATCTGCAACACCTGGTCCGAGCTGACCCCGTGCAACGCCCACTTCCGCAAGATCGCCGAGCACGTCAAGCGCGGCATCTACGAAGCCGGGGGCTTTCCGGTCGAGTTCCCGGTGTTCTCCAACGGCGAATCCAACCTGCGCCCCACGGCCATGCTCACGCGCAACCTGGCCAGCATGGACGTGGAGGAAGCCATCCGCGGCAACCCCATCGACGCGGTGGTGCTGCTCGTCGGCTGCGACAAGACCACCCCGGCTCTGCTGATGGGCGCGGCCAGCTGCGACGTGCCGGCCATCGTGGTCACGGGCGGGCCCATGCTCAACGGCAAGCTCGACGGCAAGGACATCGGCTCGGGCACGGCCGTGTGGCGGCTGCACGAATCGCTGAAGGCGGGCGAGATCAACGAGCACCAGTTCTTCGCGGCGGAAGCGGGCATGTCGCGCTCGGCCGGCACCTGCAACACCATGGGCACGGCCAGCACCATGGCCTGCATGGCCGAGTCGCTGGGCACCTCGCTGCCGCACAACGCAGCCATCCCGGCCGTGGACTCGCGCCGCTATGTGCTGGCCCACATGTCGGGGCGGCGCATCGTGGAGATGGCGCACGAGGGGCTCACGCTCTCCAAGATCCTCACGCGCGAGGCCTTCGAGAACGCCATCCGCACCAACGCCGCCATCGGCGGCTCGACCAACGCGGTGATCCACCTGAAGGCGATTGCCGGCCGCATCGGCGTGCAGCTGGACCTGGAGGACTGGACACGCATCGGCCGCGGCACGCCCACCCTGGTGGACCTGCAGCCCTCGGGCCGCTTCCTGATGGAAGAGTTCTACTACGCCGGTGGCCTGCCCGCCGTGCTGCGCCGCCTGGGGGAGAACGGGCTGCTGCCGCACCCCGACGCCCTCACCGTCAACGGCAAGAGCCTGTGGGACAACGTGCGCGAGGCGCCGCAGTACAACGACGAGGTGATACGCCCGATCGACAAGCCACTGATCGCCGATGGCGGCATCTGCATCCTGCGCGGCAACCTGTCGCCGCGCGGCGCGGTACTCAAGCCCTCGGCCGCCTCGCCCGAGCTGCTCAAGCACCGGGGCCGCGCCGTGGTGTTCGAGAACCTGGAGCACTACAAGGAACGCATCGTCGACGAGGACCTGGACATCGACGCCAGCTGCGTGATGGTGATGAAGAACTGCGGCCCCAAGGGCTACCCCGGCATGGCCGAGGTGGGCAACATGGGCCTGCCGCCCAAGCTGCTGCGCCAGGGCGTGAAGGACATGGTGCGCATTTCGGACGCGCGCATGAGCGGCACGGCCTACGGCACGGTGGTGCTGCACGTGGCACCCGAGGCCGCCGCGGGCGGCCCGCTGGCCGCCGTGCGCGACGGCGACTACATCGAGCTCGACTGCGAGCAGGGCCGCCTGCACCTCGATATCAGCGACGAGGAACTGGCCGCGCGCCTGGCCGCATTGGCGGGCACCGACAACGGCGGGCGCGGCGGTTACCAGCGCCTGTATGTGGACCATGTACTGCAGGCCGACGATGGCTGCGACTTTGACTTCCTCGTCGGCTGCCGTGGCGCCGCCGTCCCTCGCCACTCTCACTGATGTCGGCGGCTAACCAGCTCGTTGGAATGCTACATATTTCATAGCTATTAGCGCTTGATAGACAAGCGCCAGAGCCGTATTCCACTCCAATTTCCACCTTTCCTCCGCCATGCCAGCCACCCATTCCCTCCAGAACCCTCGCTACCGAGGCATCTTCCCCGTGGTGCCCACCACCTTCCACGAAGACGGCACGCTCGACCTCGACAGCCAGAAGCGCTGCCTTGACTTCATGATCGATGCCGGTGTGGACGGCGTCTGCATCCTGGCCAACTTCTCCGAGCAGTTCTCGCTGTCCGACGCCGAGCGCGAAGTCATCACCCGCACATCGCTGGAGCATGTGGCAGGCCGTGTACCGGTCATCGTCACCACCACCCACTACGGCACCCGCGTGTGCGCCGAGCGCAGCCGCGCCGCGCAGGACATGGGCGCCGCCATGGTGATGATCATGCCGCCCTACCACGGCGCTACTTTCCGCGTGCCCGAGGCGCAGATTTACGAGTTCTATGCCCGCGTGTCCGATGCGATCGGCATCCCGATCATGGTGCAGGACGCGCCCGCCAGCGGCACCGTGCTGTCGGCCCCCTTCCTGGCCCGCATGGCGCAAGAGATCGAGAACCTGGCCTACTTCAAGATCGAAGTGCCCGGCGCCGCCAGCAAGCTACGCGAGCTGATCCGCCTGGGCGGCGACGCCATCGAAGGCCCGTGGGACGGCGAAGAAGCCATCACCCTGCTGGCCGACCTGGATGCCGGTGCGACAGGCGCGATGACGGGCGGCGCCTTCCCCGATGGCATCCGCCCCATCATCGAGGCGCACCGCCAGGGCGATGCCGACCTGGCCTTTGCGCTGTACCAGCGCTGGTTGCCGCTCATCAACCACGAGAACCGCCAGGGCGGCATCCTCACGGCCAAGGCGCTGATGAAGGAAGGCGGTGTGATCACCTGCGAGGCGGGTCGCCACCCCTTCCCGGCCATGCACCCCGAAGTGCGGCGCGGCCTGATCGACGTCGCACGGCGGCTGGACCCGCTCGTTCTGCGCTGGGCGCGTTAAGCAGGACACGCATGGTGCCCGCACGTTTTCTGGTGCCCGCCGAAGCGGGCCTTATCGCCCTGGACTGGGGCACCAGCGCATTGCGAGTCTTCCGCATGGGCGCGCATGGCGAGGTGCTGGAGACACGGCACCGCCCCTGGGGCATCATGAACCTGCCCCCCGCCACCGCGAGCGCAGCAGACAGCGAGCCTGGCGCCGCGTTTGAAAGCGCACTGCAAGACACCTGCGGCGACTGGCTGACCGCCGCACCCGGCCTGCCCCTGCTGGCCTGCGGCATGGTGGGCAGCGCCCAAGGCTGGCGCGAGGCCAAGTACCTGCACACGCCCACCTCGCTCGATGCACTGGCGCGGGGCCTGACGCTGGTGGAGCGGCGCGACGGCCCGCCGCTGCACATCGTGCCGGGCCTGTTGCAGCAGGGCGCGCTGCCCAACGTGATGCGCGGCGAAGAAACCCAGGTGCTGGGCGTGCTGGCGGGCCTTGCGCTGCCTGCGGATGCGCCCGTGCTCATCGGCCTGCCCGGCACCCACAGCAAATGGGTGCTGGCACGCCGGGGCGCCATCGAACAGTTCCACACCTTCATGACCGGCGAGGTGTTTGCCGCACTGCGCGACCACACGATTCTGGGCAAGACCATGCAGGCCGCAGCGGCACCCGACGACGATGCCTTTGCGCGCGGGCTGGAGGTGGCGCGGGGCAGCGATGCCGCGCTGGGACTGCTCTCGCACATCTTCAGCACCCGCACGCTGGGGCTGACCGGCGCGCTGGCGCCTACCGCGCAAGCGGACTACCTCTCCGGCCTGCTGATCGGGCACGAGGTGGCGAGCCTGAGCCGCGCACAGGATCAAACCCCAACAACACCACAAACGCTGGTGCTGTGCGGCGAGCCCGACCTGTGCCGCCGCTACGTCGTCGCGCTGCAGACCCATGGCTTTGCCACACCCACCATCGCCACGCAGGCCACGGCCACCGGGCTGTGGCAGATCGCGCTGGCGGCAGGGCTGGTCGTTGCGCCAGCACCCTCCTCCTCACACCCCTTCACCGCCGGGAGTCTGGCTGCATGAACCCCATCGACAAAGCCCTGTTCCACATCCTGCAGCGCTGCGGGCTCATCGCCATCCTGCGCGGCGTGCAGCCGCATGAGGTGGTGGCCATCGGCCACGCGCTGTACGACGCAGGGTTTCGCATCATCGAAGTGCCGCTCAACTCGCCCGAGCCGCTGGCCAGCATCCGCGCACTGCGCGATGCGCTGCCCGCCGACTGCCTCGTGGGTGCAGGCACGGTGCTCTCCATCGATGCCGTGGCCGATGTGGCCGCAGCCGGTGGGCAGATCATCGTCATGCCCCACAGCGACCCCGACGTGATCCGCGCCGCACGCGCCGCCGGCATGGCCTGCGCGCCCGGCGTGGCCACGCTGACCGAGGCCTATGCCGCGCTGGCCGCCGGGGCCAACATGCTCAAGCTGTTCCCGGCCGAGGCGCTGCCGCCCCATGTGCTCAAGGCCTGGCGCGCCGTCATCACGCCGCCCATGGCGCTGGTGCCCGTGGGCGGCATCGTGCCCGAGAGCATTGCGCCCTATGCCGCCGCTGGCGCCAGCGGCTTTGGCCTGGGCTCGGCCCTGTACCGGCCCGGTGACCAAGCCCCCGAGGTGGCGCACAAAGCCGCAGCGTTCGCGCGTGCCTGGCAGGCATCCTTTGGCACAGCGCCCGCCACGGCCTGAACCGCCCCCCTACTCGTTCCAGACAACCCAGCACTTCTGAACCGACTGCCCATCCCCCATGAAGATCACCCGACTCACCACGTTCATCGTCCCGCCGCGCTGGTGCTTCCTCAAAATAGAAACCGACGAAGGCATCACCGGCTGGGGTGAGCCCGTGCTGGAGGGCCGCGCGCACACCGTGGCCGCTGCGGTCGATGAGCTAGCCGACTACCTCGTCGGCAAAGACCCGCGCCACATCGAAGACCACTGGACAGTGCTGTACCGGGGCGGCTTCTACCGGGGCGGCGGAGTACACATGAGCGCGCTGGCCGGCATCGACCAGGCGCTGTGGGACATCAAGGGCAAGGCGCTGGGCGTGCCCGTTTCCGAGCTGCTGGGTGGCAATGTACGCAGCCACATCAAGGTCTACAGCTGGATCGGCGGCGACCGCCCCAGCGAGACAGCCGCCGCCGCCCAGGCCGCCGTGGCGCGCGGTTTCACGGCCGTCAAGATGAACGGCACCGAAGAAATGCAGTACGTGGACAGCTACGACAAGGTGGAGCGCTGCCTGCAGAACGTGGCCGCCGTGCGCGAGGCTGTGGGCCCCAATGTGGGTATCGGCGTGGACTTCCACGGCCGTGTGCACCGGCCCATGGCCAAGGTGCTGGTCAAGGAGCTGGAGCCCTACAAGCTCATGTTCATCGAAGAGCCGGTACTGAGCGAACA
This sequence comes from Acidovorax benzenivorans, assembly GCF_028680575.1. GTDB lineage: Bacteria > Pseudomonadota > Gammaproteobacteria > Burkholderiales > Burkholderiaceae_C > Acidovorax > Acidovorax benzenivorans. The sequence continues at coordinate 159,084 of NZ_JAPCKI010000004.1, forward strand.
CGAAGAGGCGCTGAAGGAGATCGCCCGCATCTCGTCCACCCCCATCGCCCTGGGCGAGCGCCTGTACTCGCGCTGGGACTTCAAGCGCGTGCTGCAAGGCGGCTATGCGGACATCATCCAGCCCGACCCCTCGCATGCAGGCGGCATCACCGAAACCCGCAAGATCGCCAGCATGGCCGAGGCCTACGACGTGGCCCTGGCCCTGCACTGCCCGCTGGGCCCCATTGCTCTGGCCGCCAACCTGCAGCTGGACGCCGTTTGCTACAACGCCTTCATCCAGGAGCAAAGCCTGGGCATCCACTACAACCAGGCCAATGACCTGATGGACTATGTGTCCAACCCCCGGGTGTTTGCGTACCAGGACGGCATGGTCGCCATCCCCACCGGGCCGGGGCTGGGGATTGAAGTGAACGAGGACTATGTGCGCGAGCGGGCGCAGGAGGGGCACCGGTGGAGGAACCCGGTGTGGCGGCACCGGGATGGGAGTTTTGCGGAGTGGTGAGGGGGTTGAGCGCCTTGTTAACCGATTCAGCGGACTGGGCTGCTGTTGGCCCCAAGGCGACAGTAGGTCAGAGTACCGCAAAGCGATCATCGATTTACAACCGGGTGGCTCGCAGCCCGAACCCAGCCAGTTCCTGGCTATAGTTTGCCTACTTGAAGTTAGCCGGGTTTTGCGGATTTTTCCACCTGCGCACACATCGCTCATGACATCCCCACCACTTACAACCCGTGAGTACGCCTACTTTCATGTCACGGGGCCAGGCACGCATGAGGACGTGACAGCGTTGCTCGGTCTGAGACCTTCAGAAGCATGGAATGTTGGGGACACCAATCCGCGCAATGGAAGGCCACGAAAGTCAATGAGCTGGCGTATGGGTAGCGGCCTTGACGACACCAGTCCTCTCGCGGAGCACATCGGCGCCCTTTTACATTGGCTGCGGCCGAAAGCATCGGATCTCCGACAACTATGGGTTGAGCATGACCTTACTTTGCAGTGCGTAGGCTACTTTCCGCCAAGCGGGCATGGGATGCACTTCGACCGCGAGCAGGTCCGTAAAGCTGCTCAACTGGGGTTAGCGCTGGATCTAGACTTTTACTACGTGGATGACCACGAACATGAAATCTAGCCTGTTAGCCCTCCGGAAGCGATCAGCGTTGAATTTCTGCTTCTATTTCCTACCAACGACTGCTCCTAGCCGATCACAGACTTTGACCATTGCATCGCACCCAGACGTTCAAGAAAAGAACCGCTTCAACGCATCTTCAAATGCAGGCACATCTGCCCCCACGTGCGAGGTGTTGTACTCGGCCTTGAGCGTCACCAGGCCCGGTAGGTTCTGCGAGGCAATTTGGTCGAATAGAGGGATGCCTATCAGTGGGTGGTTGCCACCACTCGCACCCGCGAGGAACAAGGTCACAGGCAAGGTCTTGCCGTCGATCTGCTTCTCAAACGCCAAGACTCCGGCAGGGCTGGTGTGCTCACCCACGCTGCACTCTGTCGATAGATAGTATGAAAAGCTGGGCGGTACATCTGCACGCGCCTCCAGTATCAGCGCCGCCAGCACAAAATAACCGCCATGGGACAAGCCCGACAACGCCCTTCGTTTGGGGTCTGCGCGGTACTGGCGTTCAATGGCTGGCGCCAGTTCTTTCACAAGAAAGTCGAGGTACTTGACTGCGCCCGGCATGAGGAAGTCTGTGCCCCGCCATGCGGTACCACCAATGCCGACCAGCACGGCCTGGGTACCGCGTCGCTGCATCACCTCCTTGAAGGTGTCGAATCGCGAGCGATTGGGGCCTCCGTACTGAGCATCACCTTCGGTCGCGTAGATGACTGGCAGAGTCGCGGTACTCGTAGCGTATGACTCTGGCAAGAAAACCTGAATTGGGTAGGTGTTGCCATTGGACGCCGACTTGATCGTAGAGTTGATCACCTGGCCTCCCCCCGCAGGCGCAGGACTCTCGCCGGAGTCTCCGCCACCGCATGCGGACAAGACTGCGGCCACCGCGGAAACGAGCGCGCAGCGTCGCGTGTGCTGGAATCCTGTGTTCATGTGTGTTTCCTCCTGCGCCACCATTGTGGCAGGGCCTATTGACGCAGCTCAGCCATCTTGCGGGCCAAGCACGGCTGTGATCTGGAGCCCTTGCTTAGTCCCCCGGACGGGGCATTGCACTAGCTGCCAGCGGCAGCGTAGGCAACCCACAAGATCCTTAAGGCCAAGTTAATTCTTTCACTTCATGCTGTCGTGTGCGACAGGCCTTGGCGTCGCCCCCTACAACACATCCCGGGGCAGCAAGAGCTACACGCATTTGTCTGGATGCCGTAGTGATGCAAAAGACATCATCAAAGCCCTTGCAAAATATGATCAATGTGATACATTTGATCAAATCATCAAGTCAATATCACATCAACCCGGTGAAAGCCGCAAAATTGAAGGTGCCCCAGCAAGAACCAACCTTGACTGGCCTGGCTTGATCGGTTCAAGAGATACCGTCGAAACGCGCTCCTCACGAAAGATGCCGACATGAAGAATCTGAAAATCTCGACCCGCCTCTACGGGGCCTTTGCCTTACTCGTGTTTCTGCTGTTAGGGCTTGCAGGGGCTGCTGCGCTGCAGCTTTCCGCCCTCAACGCTGCGACGGATGAAATTGCCGACAACTGGCTTCCGAGTGTGCGTGCTGTCAACGAAATGGACGCCCAAGTTCTCAAATTGCGCGTGACGATCATGAGTCATGTCCAGAACACGGACCCGGCGGTCATGGAGGCCATCGACAAACAGGTGACAGCACATCGCGCAAAACTGGCCAAGATGCGCACTGACTATGAAAAACTGATCAGCAGCGATCAGGAACGCAAAACCTACGAACTCTTCTCAAAACAGAGAAATTCCGTCCTCGAAGTGGATGATCGAGTTCTTGCCCTCTCACGCAAGAATGAAAACGACCAAGCCCGTGCTTTGTTGGAAGGCGACTCCAAGAAGTTCTTCGAGGCATCCATGGAGACTCTCGATCAACTGGTCAAGATCAACAGTGATGGCTCGGACGCTTCCCGCGCCATGGCTGCGTCTACTTACTCCAACGCACGAGCGGTTCTGCTTGCGATTTCGACTATTGCTATCGCCTTGGCAGTTGTTGCTGCGCTCTGGCTGGTGCGCTCTATCACGCGCCCTCTGGCACAAGCCGTTCAACTGGCAGAGCATGTCGCTGACGGCGACCTGAGTACGACCATCGATATCACCAGCACGGACGAAACTGGCCAGCTCATGGCTGCGTTGGACCGCATGCAGCAAAGTCTGGTCAACACCGTGAGCATGGTGCGGCAAAACTCTGAAAACGTGTCCACGGCATCCTCCGAGATTGCCCAAGGCAACAACGATCTGAGTGCGCGCACAGAGCAACAAGCCAGCGCATTGGAAGAGACGGCGGCCTCTATGGAAGAGCTCAACTCCACCGTACGGCAGAACGCGGACAACGCACGCCAAGCCAACCAGTTGGCCATGAGCGCCTCGACAGTGGCCGTGCATGGAGGAGAAGTAGTCAGCCAGGTCGTTGAGACCATGAAGGGCATCAACGACAGCAGCAAGAGGATTGCAGACATCATCAGTGTGATCGATGGCATAGCCTTCCAGACGAACATCCTGGCGCTGAACGCAGCCGTCGAGGCAGCACGGGCAGGCGAGCAGGGACGTGGGTTTGCCGTGGTGGCCACCGAGGTGCGTAACCTGGCGCAGCGCAGTGCAGAAGCGGCCAAAGAGATCAAGACGTTGATTGATGACAGCGTTTCGCGAGTGAGCCAGGGAACGACGCTGGTGGACCAGGCGGGTACGACGATGACAGAGGTGGTTAGCTCCATCAAGCGAGTGACGGACCTCATGGGTGAGATCAGCGCCGCCAGTGAAGAGCAGAGCCAGGGGGTGGCCCAGGTGGGTGAAGCGGTGACGCAGATGGACCAGGTCACTCAGCAGAATGCCGCGCTGGTTGAAGAGATGGCAGCCGCAGCAGGCAGCTTGAACAATCAGGCCGCAGAACTTGTCGGTGCCGTAGCGTTCTTCAAACTGTCAGGCGGACACGGAACGTCGGCACGCGCGTCCGGGCTATCGTTTTCTGCTCCACGACTCCAGTAGGTACTGCGATGGGTATCCTCATTGAAGCCCCGGAGGACCCATTTCTTTTCCCTCTCAATGTCACTGCGAAAACGCTCATATTTCAATAGCTATCAGCGCATAACTATTGGGCGGTAGAGGCCAATTTGATCCAAAATTTCTCTACGACCCCTTATCCTCCTATCCAAAAAGCAGCACCCGCCAGACACTGTGATTAAAATCAGTGTCACGCCAGCCCACCCACCCCGTCATGACGGTGCTGCCCTCCTCCACTTCGGACTCCCCACCCACCATCCCCATCACCCGCTTTCACCGCACCCGCCTGATGCAGATCTGGCGCTCGGCGGGCTGGCCGTGCAAGGATGGGCTGGAGATTGACCTGCTGGCTGCAGGCCTCATCAGTCTGCACATTGCGCCCGATGGTTGCGAGACCTTGCGCCTCACCGACGAAGGCATCCGCACGCTGGCCCAGGCCCGCCAGCGCGGCGTGCGCGCGCTGAGCTTGCACGACCGGCTGGGCCAGAAGTTTGCGGCGCAGTTGCTGGCAGCGGGCCGCATTGTGTGGGCCGAGCTGTCGCTGCGTGCGGTGATCGACAGCGTGCCAGTGGGGGCTGTTGCGCCGCCTGCTGCCGCACCCGATGCGCCCGCCAACGCTGCGCCTGCCATGGCGCCGCTGTGGGCCGACGACGACCACGCCCCCGCTGCCCGCACTGCCGCCAACGTGTGGCGCATGGCTCGGCCCGACCTTTTCTCGGTGCGCAACACCTCGGTACCCGCCTACCTGCAGCCCATGGTGCACGAGGTCAAGGCGAGCCGGGCTGACTTGCTGTCGGACCTGCGGCACGACGCCAAGCGGCAGGCCTACCAGTGGCTGTGCGAGGAGTGCTACTACGTGTTCCCGGCGGGCATTGCCGAGCCCGACGAGATCCCTGAACACTTCGGCATCTGGGTGCTGCACGGCAGCGTGGACGACGGGCGCTTTGAGCTGCTGCGCCCCGCGCGGCACAACCGCTGCACCCTGCCCTTTGCGGTGTGGATGGCCCTGTGCAAGGCCACGCCGCTGCGCAGCGAGGAGGAACGGGCCCAGGCGCATCTGGGCGAAGCGCCCGCACCCGCTGCACCCGACATGGCGCAGAGCACGGCCCCCAGCACACCCCACACCGACACGCCATGACCTACACCGTGGCGGTGCGCGAGCTGTGCGATTTCACCGCCAAGCAGGGCGACCTGGACCTGCGCTTCACGCCCGCACCCACCGCACTGGAAGGCATCGCAGGCCATGCAGTGGCCGCATCGCGCCGGGGCACGGGCTACCGGGCCGAAGTGGCGCTGAGCGGCAGCTACCAGAGCTTGCAGGTGCGGGGCCGGGCCGATGGCTATGACCCCACGCAGCAACGCATCGACGAGGTCAAGACCTTCAAGGGTCGGCTGGACCGGCAGCCCGCATCACACCGCCACCTGCACTGGGCACAGGCCAAGGTGTATGGCTGGCTGCTGTGCGAGCAAGAGCAGTTGGCGCACATCGACGTGGCGCTGGTGTACCTGGACGTGGGCACGCAGCAAGAGACTGTGTTCACCGAACGCTGCAGCGCCGACGACCTGCGCCAGCACTTTGAAGCGCAATGCCAGCGCTTTATCGCCTGGGCAGAACAGCAGGTGGCCCACCGAGCTAAACGAGATGCGGCATTGATAACATTGGCCTTCCCATTTGGCGGCTTTCGCACCGGCCAGCGCCCGCTGGCCGAGGCCGTGTACAAGGCGGCGGTGGCTGGGCGCTGCCTGCTGGCCCAGGCGCCCACAGGCATTGGCAAGACCATGGGCACGCTGTTCCCGCTGCTCAAGGCCGCGCCCGCACAGCACATCGACAAGGTGTTCTTTCTGGCCGCCAAAACCTCGGGGCGGCAGACAGCGCTGGATGCACTGGCGCGCCTGTCGCACAGCGCACCGGCCCTCCCCCTGCGCGTGCTGGAGCTGGTGGCGCGCGACAAGGCGTGTGAACACCCGGACAAGGCCTGCCACGGCGAGTCCTGCCCGCTGGCCTGGGGCTTTTACGACCGGCTGCCCGCCGCGCGCGCCGCTGCTGTCGCCTCCACCCTCGAAGGCAAACCCGCCCCTGCCCTGCTGCAAACCCGCGTGCGTGAGGTAGCCCTGCAGCACGAGGTCTGCCCCTACTACCTGAGCCAGGAGCTGGCCCGCTGGGCCGACGTGGTGGTGGGCGACTACAACTACTACTTTGACCAAGGCGGCCTGCTGCACGGCTTGGCCCAGGCCAACCAGTGGCGCACGGCGCTGCTGGTGGACGAGGCGCACAACCTGGTGGAGCGCGGACGCAAGATGTTCACCGCCGAGCTGCACCCCGCCACCCTCGCCCAGGCCCGCAGCAGCCCCACCGCTGCGCAGCACGCGCCGGTGAAAAAGGCACTGGACAAGGTACGCCGCACCTGGGTGGCGCTGGACAAGGCGCACCCGGCCCCGTACACGGTGCTCGAAGCCTTCCCCGACAAGCTGCTGGCCGCGCTGCAGCAGTGCACCACAACGCTCACCGAGCACTTCACAGACCATCCCACCGAGCCAGACGGCGCGCTGCAAACGTTCTACTTCGACGCCCTGCACCTGCAGCGCATGGCCGACCTGCTGGATGCGCATTCGATGGTGGACATCACCCAGGCTTCTGCCACCCACCGCCGCACCTTCAAGCCCGGCGATTCCGTGGTCTGCATCCGCAACGTGGTGCCCGCGCCCTTCCTGCAACCCCGGCTGGCCGCTGCGCACACCAGCACCTTGTTCTCGGCCACGCTGCAGCCCGCGCGCTACTACGCCGACCTGCTGGGCTTGCCTGATGACCATGTGTGGGTGGATGTGGAATCGCCCTTTGCCGCGCACCAATTGCAGGTGCAAGTGGCGCACCACATCTCCACGCGCTACCCGCACCGCGCGGCATCGCTGGCCCCCATCGCAACACTGATAGCGCAGCAGTTCCGTGCGCGGCCCGGCAACTACCTGGCGTTTTTCAGCAGCTATGACTACCTGCAACAGGCCGCAGCCCTGTTCGCGCAGCAGCACCCCGATGTGCCGCACTGGTGCCAGTCGCGCCGCATGTTGGAGGGCGAGCAGCGCGATTTTTTGGCGCGCTTTACGGACAGCAGCCAAGGCATTGCCTTTGCCGTGCTGGGCGGCGCGTTTGCCGAGGGCATCGATCTGCCGGGCAAGCGGCTCATCGGCGCCTTTCTGGCCACGCTGGGACTGCCGCAGGTCAACCCCGTCAACGAACAGATCCGCGAACGCATGCAGGCGCTGTTTGGTGCAGGTTATGACTACACCTACCTTTATCCGGGCCTGCAAAAGGTGGTGCAGGCCGCAGGCCGCGTGATCCGCACGCCCAGAGACGAGGGCGTGGTGCACCTGATGGACGACCGGTTTGCGCAGGCCCAGGTGCGTAAGCTGCTGCCACCTTGGTGGAGAGTGGATTAACCTATAAAAAAAGGCCGCCAAAGCGGCACACAGAGAGTCAATCGTCAGGACGCAACGGGCTCTGTCACCACCAGCTCCTTGGCCTTGCCCCGCTGGCGAAAGAACACAAAGGTCTGCCACAGGATGAACGCAGCGATCAGGCTGATCAGCGTACCGCTGATGGGGCGGTTGATGAACACTTCAAAGCTGCCGCGCGACAGCAGCATAGAGCGGCGGAAGTTCTCTTCCAGCATGGGGCCCAGGATGAAACCCAGCATCAGCGGTGACGGGTCCATCTCCAGCCGCATGAACAGATAACCCAGCGCACCAAACGCCACGGTGATGAACACATCGTCCAGGTTGTTGTTGATGCTGTAGGTGCCGATGCAGCAGAAGAACAAAATCGCCGGGAACAACACGTTGTACGGAATCTTGAACACCGACAGCCAGTAGCGCACCAGCGGCACGTTCAACACCAGCAGGAAGCAGTTGCCGATCCACATGCTGGCCACCAGGCCCCAGAAGAGTTCGGGGTGACCGGCGATCATGTTGGGGCCGGGCTGGATGCCCTTGATGATGAACGCGGCCATCATCAGCGCCATCACGGCGTTCTCGGGGATGCCAATGCTCATCAGCGGGATGAAGCTGGTGCGTGCAGCCGCTTCGTCAGCTGCAGCCTGGCCGGCCACGCCTTCGATGCAGCCGGTGCCGATCTCGTGGCGGTACTTGCTGACCTTCTTGTCCAGCGCATAGGCCGCAAACTGGGCGATCACGGGGCCGCCGCCGGGCAGAATGCCCAGGATGGAGCCCACCACGCTGCCACGCAGCGCGCTGGGGATGATGCGCTTGAACTCGGGCCAGGTGGGCATGAGTTTGATCTTGCCGTTGAAGGGCGAGCGCTCTTCACGCGAGTCGAGGTTCTTGGCGATCTCGGCAATGCCGAAGCAGCCCAGCGCAATGCTCACGATGCCCACACCGTCGGCCAGGAACGGTGCGTCCCAGGTGAAGCGGGCCAGACCGCTGTTCACGTCGGTACCAATGGAACCCAGCAGCACGCCCACCATGCACATGGCCAGGCCATTGAGCAGGCTGCCCGTGGTCACAAAGCTCACGCACACAAAACCCACCAGCATCAGCGCGCAGTAGTCGGCAGGGCCGAACAAAAAGGCCACCTCGCCCAGGCTGGGCGCCAGGAACGCCAGCACCACGATGGCCACCGTGCCGCCAATGAAGCTAGAGAACCCGGCGGTAAACAACGCCAGCCCGGTCTTGCCCTTGAGCGTCATCGCATACCCGTCGATACACGCCACGATGCTGCTGGCGTGCGGGATCTTCATGGTGATGGCGCTCACGCTGTCACCGTATTGCGCACCATAGTAGATGCCGGCCAGCATGATGAGTGCGCCGGTGGTGTCGATGGAGTAGGTCAGCGGCAGCAACAGGCTGATGGTGGCCAGCGGGCCCAGGCCCGGCAGCAAGCCCACCAGGGTGCCCACGGTGCAGCCCAAGGCGCAGAACATCAGGTTCTGCAGCGTCAGTGCGTGGCTGAAGCCAAACGCGAGGTTGTTCAAAACTTCCATAGCGGCGACCTCAGTACAGCGGCAGGCTCACGCCCAGCAGCTTTTGGAATGCAAACGCAATGCCAACCAGCACCGCAGCGATCTTGAGGTTGCGCTTCCACGAGTACGACGTGCCAGCAAAACCCGAGCAGAACACCAAAAACACGATGCCCGCGATCATGTTCACAAAGTGCGACAGCGCGGCAAAACCGCACAGGCTGCCCAGGATGATGGCGATGTTGCGCACCTGAAAATCCATGGGCACCGGTGCCACCAGGCGCGCGCGCACCACGGTGATGACCCCTATGGCAAACAGCATGCAGCTGACAATGAACGGGAACATGCCCGGCCCGGCGCGGCCGAGCGTCCCCAGCGAATAGCCCATGGACGGCAGGCCAAAGCCCAGCGCCAGAGCCATGAGGGCAAAGCCTCTGAGTAGATTGCGGTTGATCATGAAAAGGTTGTCTCCTGAAAGGCTGGACGACCCCATTCGTCTGTGCAAACGGCGCGCAGGGCTGGGGTATGCTGACGAGCGGACTATCCCTATCGAACCTGATCGCAGGCTGATCTAGGCCATGCGTAATTTCACGTAGAACCCCAACCTCCATGCGCCTCCTCCTGGTGGAAGACGACCCCGTGCTCAGCCGCACCATGGCCCAGGGACTCGAAAACGCGGGCCACCGCGTCGAGCTGGCACATACCGTGGAAGAGGCCCAGCACTGGTGGGCCGTGCAGTCCTTCGACGCCGTGCTGCTGGACCTGAACCTGCCCCATGCCGTGCACGCGCGCAGCGGCCTGGGCAGTGGCCTCACGGCCCTGCGCAGCGCCCGCGCGCGCGGCGACCGCACCCCCGTGCTGGTGCTGAGCGCCCGCGACAGCACCGAGGAGCGCATTGCCGGGCTGGACGCTGGCGCTGACGACTACCTGGGCAAGCCCTACGAGCTGAAAGAGGTGGAAGCCCGCCTGCGCGCCCTGCAGCGGCGCGCCAGCGGCACCGCCGACATCGTCACCGTGGGCCAGTTGGTGCTGGACCGCCAGGCGCGCCGCGTCAATGTGGCTGGGCAGCCGCTGGAGTTGCCCGCGCGCGAGTTCGACCTGCTGTGGGAGCTGATGACCCCGCCCGGCCGCGTGCTGAGCAAGGGCGACTTGTCTTTGCGCCTTTCGGACGGCGGAGAGGTGGTGGGCGAAAACGCACTGGAGGCCTCGTTCTCGCGCCTGCGGCGCAAGATAGCGGGCAGCGGCGCGGCCATACGCACGCTGCGCGGACTGGGCTATGTGCTTGAGGATGAATGACGCGAATGAACCGCCCACTGCCGCCCGCCCTGCGCCAGCTCATAGGTCGGCGCGTGTTGCTGTCGCTGGTGCTGATCTGGGGGCTGGGCAGCACGGTGGTGCTGGGGGTGGGCAACCACTTTGTGGCCGAGGCATTTGACCGCGCGCTGCTCGATGACGCACACGCCGTGGCCGCCCATGTGCGCGGCGGCCAGCCAACAGATCCGGCGGGCGCCCCTTTGCGGCTGGACCTCACGCCGCGCGAGGTGGGCCTGCTGCGTTTTGACCAGAGCGAAACCGTGTGGTTTGCGGTGTACGCACCGGACGGCAGCTTCATCGCGGGCGACCCCGACCTGCAGCCGGGCACCGTGGCCCCGGGCGGCATGCACGCTTTCTCCCATCTGACACGTGACGGGCGTGAACTGCGACGCGCCACCTTACAGATTGTGGGGCCACCGTCTTTCACCGTCGTCATGGCGCAGACCACCGCCGAGCGCACGCAGCTGCTGCGCAGGTTGCTGGTGTACTCGGGCCTGGCCCAGCTGTGGCTGCTGGTGGTGCTGGGCTCGTGGCTGCTGCGCGGCATAGAGCGCGACCTGCGCCCGCTGGCCGCGCTGCAAGATGCTGTGGACCAGCGCGACGCAGCCGACCTGCAGCCCCTGCCGCCCACACTGACGCAACAGGCCAGCACCAGCGACGTACAGCGCCTGGGGGTGGCCCTGGACGGACTGTTGGCGCGTGTACAGCAAAGCCTGCATGCGCAACGCGAATTTGCAGGCAACGTGGCGCATGAGCTGCGCACCCCGCTGGCAGGCATCCGCGCACAGGCCGCCCACGCCCTGGCCCATAATGACCCGGCCATATGGCGTAGCGAAATCGAAGGCATCGCACAGGCCGAACAGCGCGCCAGCCGCACCGTGGACCAACTGCTGGCCCTGGCCCGCGCAGCCGAAGGCGGCATTGCGCTGACCCTGCAGCCCCTGGCGCTGCACACCCTCGTGCGGGACTTGCTGCTGCGCTTTTTGCCACGTGCCGATGCCCTGGGGGTGGACCTGGGCGCCGAGGGCCTGGACCAGGCCGTGGTGGTGCGGGGCAACACTGCGCTGGTGGAAGGCATCTTGAACAACCTGCTGGACAACGCGCTGCGCTACGGGCGCGGCCACCCGCCCCGCATCACGGTGGCGCTGCACACTCAACCAGGCTTTGCGGTGCTGCGCGTGACCGACAACGGCCCCGGTGTAGACGCCGGGCTGGCGCAGCAGCTGCAGCAGCGCTGGGCCCAGGGCGACCAGGGCCAGCGCCTGGGCCAAGGCGCGGGGCTGGGCCTGGCGATCGTGGCGCGGTATGTACAGCTGATGGACGGACGACTGGAGCTGGCAGCAGCCACCGATGCAACCGACGGCTCTGGCTTGGCGGCCAGCGTGTGGCTGCCGGTGGCCCCCACCGCGCCCGCGCCCTCCAGCACGGTTCAAACACCCCAATGACCCATCCGCTCTCGCCCCCACACTCCACAGCGCTGACCGAGGCTGAGCAAGCCGCCTTCCTGCAGTCCATCGCCCGCGTGCGCAGCGCTGCCGTGCGGGCCCTGCGGGCAGCACAGGCCAACGCCAAGCAGGGCGTGGCAGCCAATGACACCGGCGCCATCACCGCTGCCAAGGCCACCGAGGCCGCCGCCCAGGCCGCCGTGCACTTCGTCGCGCAACTGCACCAGGGCCTGGACACCGTGGCAGAACAAGCCCGTGCCACCGGCCCTCAGCCCGCGTGCCAGGCAGGCTGCGCCCACTGCTGCTACCTGCGCGTGGAAGCGACCGAACCCGAGGTGCTGCGCATCGCCCAGCACCTGCGCACGCTGCCCGCTGCGGACCAAGCCAACGCACTACAGCGCCTGCAGCAGCATGTGGCTACCGCAATCGCAGCCGCACCCAGCCCTACACGCCAGCCCTGCAGCTTTCTCGCCAGCGACCGCTGCGCCATCTACAGCGTGCGCCCAGCCGCCTGCCGCAAGGCGCACTCACTGTCGGCCACACACTGCGCGGAGCAGTCGCCCACCATCCCGCAAAACCTGCGCCTGCTGGTAGACGCTGAAGCCCTGATGGCCGGCACCGCACTGGCCTACCGCGACCAGCCCCTGCCCGCCGGCGCCCACGAACTCAACGCCGCCGTGCTGGCAGCCCTGGACAACACGCAGGTCGATCAACCCAGCGCCCTGCTGCGCTGGTACCACGGCGACGCCGCCCTCAAAGTCCGCACGCCTTGACCTCCATCAAGCCAGGCAGCAACCGACTGCCCACAATGCAACCTGACCGTGCAGCGGCAGCCAACGGGGTATCAACATGGCGAGCAGCGCACAACAGCCAGCTGATCCCCCCTGCCCCGGTCACGCACCCCGCCGCCGAATCCTTTTGACGAATCACCGCGCCTTGCCTGATGACCCAGCCACACCACCACCCCCACGCCCCTCTCCACTGGGCTGCTGCCGCAGCCTTGGTCGCAGGCCTGGCGGGCTGCAGCAAGCCCGAAGCCACCGGCCCCGCAACAGCGAGCTTCGATGCCATCACCGCCGTCTGCACCCAGTTCCTGGCCGCGCGGCAACCCCATGTGCTCCCCGGCGCTGCGGGCGACTGGACCCTGACCGGCTACAGCCCCGCCCTGGTCCAACCCGAAGTCACCCGCACCGAATCCACCGTGACGCCCTACGTGGGCAAGCTCGTCATCAAGGACAACGAGGCCCAGGCCCACGCACCCACCGAAGCCGCTGCCCAGGCCATCACCCTCACGCCCGCGCACCTGTTGTCCAACCGCACGCACACCTTTATCTACAGCTTTGACGGCAAACAGTGGCACTGGCAAAACGGCCAGCGGCTGACCAAAATACCGGGGCAGAACGACCGGGTGGAGGTGGTGACGCTGGCGGACGTTTCGGCGGCGGGGCCCAGGGGGTTTGCGGGGTGCTTGCCGCGTTGAGCAGCGTCAAAATGCTCTCTTTTCGATAGCTAGTACCGCACTATTCACTGGCACTTCAGGCTGTTTTCGATGAAATTTCGCATCGACGTGTGTCAGAGCCGCCTCCCACAGCCTGGCCTCGCAAGCAAACCCTGAGCGGTCGTCGCGCGGCCAAGAACGTCGTTCAGGTCGTTCAGGTCATTCGAGATCAGCATCCAGGCGAGCGATCAAGCCCATTGCGTCCATGGCGATCTCAAGGCGTCCGATCTCGTGACCAAAATCCCCCGTGAAATCAACCCGCACCCTCGCACGGTGGGTGCCTAGACGCTTTATCGACAGAAACCGGGTCACCGTCTGGTAGCCGACGAAATACTGTTCGATGTAACGGCGTATTCCGGCATGGCCATCAAAGCGGTGGCCAGTGGATGGATCATCGATCACTGCACCCTGCGCGAACAGGCTCAGCGCACGCTCCACGTCCAGGGCATTGGTGGCGGCTATCAGTGCATCGGCCACCAGGCGAAGGTGTTCATGGGTGGGGCCCATCGCGCCACCACCGATGTTTTGCATGCTGCCCATACCAGCTGGCGAGCTGGGGCATTCTGCAGGCGGTTTGCTCATGCCACCACGCTCACCACCACCTTGCCACGGGCGCGGCCGTCGGCTACCAGGGCGTGCGCCTCTTCGGCCGTGTCGAGCGTGAAAGTGGCGGGGTCAAGCAACGGCATCAACTGCCCGGATTGCGCCAGGATGGTGGCCTGTTCCATGATCTCGCCATGGTGTTCGCGAAATTGCCCTGTGAGGATGGGAAGCAGCGTGAACACCCCCGAGAAGGTGGCGCCCCGGAACGAGAGCGGTGCCAGCTTGTGGGTGCCCCAGCCGAGAGACGTCACCACGTGGCCAGAGTAGCGACGGGCGGCCAGGAAGGATGCGTCCAGCACCGAGCCCCCCACCGTGTCGTACACAACATCGAAGCCTTCACCCTCCGTGAACGCGTTGACATACGCCTCTACCGAGGTCGTTTCATAGTCAATTGGCGTGGCACCGAGAGACCGGATGTAACCGGCCTGCGCCGCCGTACCCGTGGCAAACACCTCAGCACCACGGGCGCGGGCCAGCTGCACGGCCACGTGGCCCACGCCCCCGGCGCCGCCATGCACCAGCACCTGCTGGCCACTGCGGACATTGGCGCGGTCCACCAGTCCCTCCCAGGCGGTGATGAAGACCAGTGGCAAGGCGGCTGCCTCGCGCATCGTCAAACGGGCTGGCTTGCGGGCGATCAGTCGGGCGTCCACGGCGGCATATTGCGCCAGGCTGCCTTGCAAACCGCCAATGCCACCGGTAAAGCCATACACCTCGTCACCCACTTTGAAGCGTGAAACGCCATGCCCGACCTCCACCACCACTCCAGCCAGGTCCATGCCCAAAATGGCAGGGAGCGGTTGCTGGGCGTGCTCGGCCGCGCCTGCACGAATCTTGGTATCCAGCGGGTTCACGCCGCTGGCATGGATACGCACCAGCACCTGACCCGCATCGGGCTGTGGCCGGGGCAGCCATGTGGGGGTCAGCGGGCCATGCGGTGATGCGAGTACCAGGGCCTGCATGGTGGGGGCGGGAGAGATTGACATGGTGTGTACCTTCTTGGTAATGAACAGTGCCGCCAGTGTTCACCGTTCTCTTTTGCATGAAAAGCCACAAAATTGAAACCTGTTCATTCACTTTTGTATGATCCAGCCGATGAATTGGGATGATGTGCAGGTGTTCTTGGCCATTGCCCGGCACGGCACGCTGGGTGCGGCAGGCCGCGCGCTCAAACAAAGCCAGCCCACGATGGGCCGCAGGCTGAAGGCGTTGGAGCGTTCTCTGGGCCACACCTTGTTTCAGCGAACCTCCGAGGGTTTCGTGTTGACCGACGAGGGGGCCGCTGTCTTGAGCCATGCCGAGGGTATGGAGTCGCAGGCACTGTCGTTCACCAGGCAGTTGGACGGCGCCGATCAGCAGCTGGAAGGCGGCCTGCGGGTATCGACCTCCGACTGGTTTGGTCTGCACGTGTTGGCGCCCCTCTGTGCGGCGTTTACCAACGACCACCCACGGGTCACCATCGAGCTACTGACCGATGCGCGCCTGTTCAGCCTGGCACGCCGTGAGGCGGACTTGGTGGCGCGCATTGTTCCTTTTGACGAACCCGACGTCATACAGCGGCGACTGATGCATGTGCCGTACGCGCTGTACGTCCAGCGCGGCACACAGGTGCCCCCAAACGGGGCTGACGTTCGCCTCATCACGATGGACCTGGGCTTTAGCGAGATGCCTGACGCCACGTGGTTGCGCGCAGCCTTTCCTTCAGGGCGCATCGCGTTTCGCAGCAACAACCGGCACGTGCAGGCGGTGGCCTGTGCATCGGGTGCGGGCCTGGCCGTATTGCCCTGCCCGTTGGGTGATTCACACCCTGGCCTGCAAAGGCTGGAAGGCGCCGAGGCGCCGCCGGGGCGCGATGTTTGGCTGGGGTATCACCGGGACTTGCGCAGGCTGCCACGGCTGCGTGCGCTGGTTGATGTGCTCATGCACAGGCTCAACCCCAGCTACAACGATGAAGGCACCTAGTCCACTGGAGGTATTGACGCTCTCAGATCAACACCCAGCGGCAAATACGCGCTCAATGAACCCGCGACAAGGGTGCGTCTTTTTGGCCAGCACCGTCCGCAGACCACGAATGCCCGCCGCGATGCTGCCAATGCGGATCAACGCGGCCACAGGATGCGGATTGAAAACCATGCGGCACTACCAGCATTTGCCGCGCAGGGTCGCCCCGGCCACTCGAAGAAGAAAATCAGGCTCTGGCAGGGCTGGCCAACAGCGTTGCGCACCACCATCACGGGGCGCTGACAGGTGCGCAGCAGTTGGATGGCGGGATGGGCACCGAACCAGGCCCGCAGCCCACGCACCGGTGCCGAGCCCCACACCACCAGGTCGGCATCTGTCGCATCGCGGGCGACATCTGCCGCGGTGCAGTCCAGGCGCGGTACCGCTTGGACACGAATGTGGTGGCCCGTAGCGGGCCGACGGGCAGTGGCGGCTACGTGAGGTAGTCGCCGGTGGCCTCAGGCTGGAACTGAATGTTCTCAATGGTGGCTGCGCACTCTTCGCCATGGGGCGTTTGCCACTTGGCCACATCTCCAGCCCTCAGGCCCAGCAGGCTGATGCCCACTGGCGACAACACTGAAATGAAACCCGCTGCCGGCTCGGCGTCCTGCGGGTAGCACAGGGTCAGCACCTGGCGCCTGTGGGTGTGCTGGTCCACCAGCTCCACGCGCGAATTCATGGTGACCACATCAGCCCGCACGGTGCGCGGGCTGATGATGTCTGCGTTGGCCAGCAGATCGCCCAGCAAGGGCGCAAGCCGGTTTCCCGCCAGTTTGGTCAGGCGCGAATAGTCCAGGTCCGTGAGCGTGCGCTCGCCAGGGGTAACAACTGCATGCATACAAAGCACTCCATCAAATGCGGCTGTCGCCCCGCAGGGACAAGACGGCCGCTACCGCGCTTGGCTGGTGCCCGGCGGTGGATGGTTGCGCTACAAGGGGTTGGGAGAGGGGGTGCCGCCGGGCTCAGGAATGTGCTGGCGTCAGCTGACGACGTGCGTTCTTCTTGGCCACCGCTCGCGCACAGGCCGCTGCATGGGGCAGCGCAGCCAGAGCGGCACAAGGGCAAACCAGAAGGGTCGTCATGGGCCCGAGTGTAGGCAACGCGGGCGGGTTTGTGGGCAATAGCCCCAGGGTTCTTGCCAGATACCCGGTGACTGAGCATTTGCTCTTTGTCACGGCCACAGGCCGGGCTCTCCCACCAACCGCCTTGCGCCACAAGTGCACGGCATGAGCGGACTGGTTGCGCCGCCACACGTCGCGGCGCCAGTGCCACCCCTGCGAGATCGCAAACAGGCTGTTAGGCAGCCTGCGGCAGATAGCTGGGGGGCGTGGCCGTCATCGCGAGCTTGACGTGCTGCGTGAGTTCATCGGCCAGCACCTCGTCCGCACCTGCATCCAAGCCGTCCAGCGCGCGCCGCACGCCGAAGACATTGGTTTCAAAATGCGGCGCATTACCTCTTCGCTGTCGGCATCCAGAAAGCCGCCGGGCTGGACGATGCAGACGCGCCAACCTCAGTCGATACGGATCGTCACCATCGTCTGGTTCAGCAGCTGATAAGCAATTTCGCCAAAGGTCGCAGGGCCTTGGACGCCGCCAATGGCTTTGCCTTCCAGCTCGCCGTACAGGAAGTTGAGAATGCAATTGCAGCCTGTCAGCAACCCTTTGGAATCCACATCGGCCAAGCGATTGCGAAACGCGGCTGCGTAGTCGCCCACAGGCTTGGCAAAGCGGTAGTCAACCCCCGCAAATACCGGCGCGTAAAGATTGACCACGCCAGTGGCGTCATCAATGTTTTGCAGCGAAACATTCACATGGGCCCCGGCAAAGTCACCCACCAATGGCAACTTGCCGTCATCGAGCCCCTTGCTGCGCAGGTATTGCGCAAAGTTGACGGTCTGGCCGTTAACGATGCACTCCTTGACATGGAACGACGTCTCGGCGAAGTGCAACACGTCCCCATCCCCAGGTTCAAACAGGTTGACGATTTCGATGCTGGCCAATTTGTCAGCGGGCAGGCTGACATACGCCACAACGGCGGCATCCTGGTGCTTGGTAGCGGTGCGGCCGTCATACACCTTGGGGCTGGCGCTGCCTGCATCTGACAAATGGATGCCGGAAATCCAGCCCACTGTGGGCTTCAAAAATGCGTCTGGGTTGTTGGATGCCTCTGCAGCAAACCGCTGATGCGCCTGGCTGAAAGCCGGAATGATGGTGAGCGAGAAGCCGTTTTCAGGGGCATTGCCCACAATGCCACCCAACTCGGCTGCGCCGTAGCTGGCAATTTGCACTTGGCCCAGGTGGGTCAAATCCGTCGCAAAAACCTGCCCTTCTGTCACGACCGTGCCACCCGCATCCACCATGAAGTAAGGGATGGTTCCACCAATCCAGTTGCCAGCGGGCAACTGGTCAAGCGCGCTCTCTGGGCCAGCCAGACTCAACACCGAGCCCGCGCGAATCATTTCGGCAGCTTTTGCAACTGTAATCAATTCATTCATATTTTTCTCCGATCAAAGACTTGCAAGTTGTTGAATTTCGTTCGGCAACGCACGCTCCCATTTGGAGAAATAGGCGTGCAACTCAACCGCTTTGGCAGAAACGGGATCGGTGCTGCGCTCAATGCGCTTGGCCATCAATTGTGTTCCGAGATGCTGCGTTTTCAAGCGCGCCAGACTCCCACCAGCAATACGTTGCCAGCAAGGATGATTAAGAGGGGGGACTGCCATATGTGACTCCGTTCTAGGGTTGTATTGAGAGCCTGTACCAACCTTGCGCCAGCGGCCATCGAGCAGCCTGTCGACCCACCGAGGCCCACTTTTCTTTGTTAAGTTTGCACACAAAGCTCACAAAATGAATTAAACGATAAAATCAGCAAATTCGCAACCAAAAACACAAATAAATTGATTTTTTTGATTTCACTGCGTCCTTGCTGCGGAGCTCTCTTTCCTTGAACGGCTTGCGACGCAGTCCCCCATACACATCGCAAAGGAGAGAGCGCCATGGATTCGGCCAACCCGAGCGACGTCTCGGGGCGCTCAATCCCCCACGCTATCGCGCCACATCTATCGCCCAGATGCCATGGGCAGCGGCTTACACCACCGCCCGATATGCTCACGTTCCTGCACTACGCACTCATGCTTTGGGTCGGCTTCTTCTTTTACCGACATGGGCAAAAGCTGCTCAACCAAGGGCATCGGGACAACAAAGGCGAGCCCACCCAAGGCATGGTGGGGCCGGTGGGGTTTTTGGTGATGGGCGCTGCGGCCGGCTATCTGTGGTTTGCCCTGTTGGGCGCACTGGTGCGGGGCCAGGTACCCAACGCAGGCAAGGGCTGTGCCGGACAGATTTACACGCTGGCGGAGCAGGCAGAGCGGGCGGGGCCGTACCGGGCCAACGTGTTTTTCCTGGCGTGGTGCGTGCTGGCTTTTGGCTACGCGCCGTATGTCAGGTTCCAGATCTGGTTTCGGCCACAACGGTTTCGCGCAGGCCAGGGCACCGTTGGAGTAACCCCAGGGCACCACGGCCCCAGGGAAAGGCGTCTTGCCCGCGCTCAGGCCTGCTGCGGCAGATAGCTGGGGCGCGTGGCCGTCATTGCGAGCTTGACGTGCTGCGTGAGTTCATCGGCCAGCACCTCGTCGGCACCTGCTTCCAGGCCGTCCAACGCGCGCCGCACGATCTGAACAGGGCTGGTCTTGGGCACGTCAAAGCCGCGCGTCAGGTCGGTATCCACATACGCCATGTGCAGCCCCAGCACCTGCGTCTTTTGTGCGGCCAGTTCGTGGCGCAGTGCGTTAGTGAGCGACCAGGCGGCAGACTTGCTGGCCGAGTACGCGGCCAGCTCGCCGCCATTCACCCACGACGCCACGGACAACACGTTGAGCAGCCCCCCGCCTCCGTTGGCCTGCAGGATGGGGGCAAAGGCCTTGCTCACGCGCAGCACGCCGAAGACATTGGTTTCAAAAATGCGGCGCATGACCTCTTCGCTATCGGCATCCAGAAAGCCGCCGGGCTGGGCGATGCCCGCGTTGTTGATCACCAAGGTCACGTCTGACGCCAGCGCTGCGGCAGCCGCCACGTCCTCGGGGTTGTTGACGTCCAAACGCAAGGCCTGCACGCCCGGCTGTGGAGCGATGGTGGAAGGGTCGCGGGCACCGGCATACACCTTGCGCGCGCCGCGTGCGAGCAGTTCACGGGCAAATGCCAGGCCGATGCCGCGATTGGCGCCGGTGATGAGGACAACTGCGTTTTCGATCTTCATGAGAATCTCCAGGAGGTGGACGGAAATGAACGGGGATCTATGGCCGGGGATGGGTGCGGGGTACCGGCAAGCGAACGGCTCAGCGCACCTTGATCACGACCTTGCCCTTGGCACGGCCGGTTTCCACATAGGCGATGGCTTCGTTGGTCGCGTCGAACGGGAACACCTTGTCGATCACCGGGCGGATGGTCCCTGCGTCAACCAGGCGCGTGATCTCCTGCAGCTGGCTGCCCTGTGCCCGCATGAACAGGAACGAGTAACCGATGCCAAGCGCTTGAGCGCGGCGCCGGGTACCGGCGCTCAATAGGCGAAACACCATCCGCAACAAGCCGGGCGCGCGAACGGCTTCGCCGAATGCGGGATCGGGCGGGCCCGAGACGGAGACGAGTTGGCCACCGCTTTTCAGCACGCGCAGGGACTTGGCCAACGCCTTGCCGTCCTGGCTGTGCAACACCATGTCGTAGTCGCGCAGCACGTCTTCAAAGTCGTGTTTGCGGTAGTCGATGACGGCATCCGCACCCAGGCTTTGCACCAGTGCTGCATTGCCTGCACTGGCGGTGGTGGCCACGGTGGCGCCCAGGTGCTTGGCCAGCTGGATGGCCATGCTGCCCAGCCCGCCCGACCCCGCCTGAATGAAGACCTTCTGCCCTTTCTTGACCTGGGCCCTCTCCACCAGGGCCTGCCATGCCGTCAGGCCCACCAGCGGGATCGAGGCCGCCTCTTCCATGGTCAGGCTGCGGGGCTTGAAGGCCAGCGAAGATTCCTTGATCGCGATGAGCTCCGCAAAGGTGCCGATGTGAAAGTCGTCCGCCCGGGCATAGACCTCGTCGCCCGGCTTGAACTGCCGCACGCGCGGCCCCACCTGCACGACCACGCCCGCCACGTCATGCCCGAGGATGAGCGGCATCTTGTAGGGCACGATGAGCTTGAACTCACCGTCTCGGATCTTGGCGTCGAGCGGGTTGACGCCCGCTGCGTGCACCTCGACCAGCACCTCATCGTCGCGCAATGAGGGGGCGGGAACATCCGCGGGCCTGAGCACACCCTTTTTGGCATAGCGATCCAGAACAAAAGCTTTCATGGGGCTTCCTTTGCTGCAGGGGCTTGCACGGCGGCGCGGCAAAGCCACGGAGCCTGAAGAGGCTCCGCAGAAAATGCCGCCCCGCCATGAGAAGCCAGATAGCTGGTAGGGTTGAATTCTAAATTTCGCATGACAATCATCATATGTAAAGACAAAAAAATGCGTGCCATCGCTCGACCATCACGATCAAGGGGGCACCTGGTGAGTGGGTTCGCGTTATGCCGTTTCCGCAGGCAACAGGTGCTTGAGCGCGGCCTCGCGCAGGCTGTCGGACAGCGCCGCATCGTCCACCGCACGGGCGAGCACCAGGGCGCCCACCATGGTGGACAGGGTGACGAGCGCTTGTTCATGCGTCTCTGGCTGACCCCACTGCGGCGACTGGCGCGCAATCAGATCGACCATTTCCTTGACGTACCGGGTGGAAATGCGCCGCACCTCGGGGGACTGGCGCGAGGTTTCGGAGCCCAGCGCTGCCAGCGGGCAACCCGTTTCGACACCCTCGACGTGTTGGCGTGAGAGGTAGGCCTTGAGCACGGTTGCCATCGCCTGCGAGGCGGGCTCCCCCGCGACAACGCCCGCCACTGTGGCCGCAGACTGGGCACACGCCTGTGCGGCAGCTTCGGCCAGCATGGCCTCGCGGGACCCGAAGTGCGCATAGAAGGCGCCATGCGTCAGGCCCGCCTCCTTCATGATGTCTGCGACCCCGGTGCCGTGGTAGCCCTGGCGACGGATCGCCCGCGCTGCCACCGACACGATGCGCTCATGGGTCGCCTCCTTGGCTGCGGCTCGGGCATTGGGCTGTTTATTTCGCATGATGTT
This sequence comes from Acidovorax benzenivorans, assembly GCF_028680575.1. Lineage (GTDB taxonomy): Bacteria > Pseudomonadota > Gammaproteobacteria > Burkholderiales > Burkholderiaceae_C > Acidovorax > Acidovorax benzenivorans. Next base: position 181,209 of record NZ_JAPCKI010000004.1, read on the forward strand.
TATCATACACAAATCGACCAACCGCTGCAACCTGCCGATATCCATAGCCATAGGGGCTGGACGCAGGCCCGTGTATCTCCCCCCAAAAAAACAGGCCCCTTACGGGGCTTGGGGGAAGTGAGCCGCGCCACGGGTGGACCCTTGGCGATCAAGGGGCGCACCGCCAGATGGCGGTGGGCCACGCTCCGTCACAGCTTGGCGATGGACACCTCCGTGGACTTGACCAGTGCGACCACATCGGAGCCCGGAACGAGGCCCAGGTCGTCCACCGAGCGGGTGGTGATGACGGAGGTGACGATGCCCCAGGGGGTTTCGACATCGACCTCGGAGACGACGTCGCCGCGAATGATCTCGCGCACTTTGCCCTTGAACTGGTTGCGTACGTTGATGGCTTGAATGGACATGGGGTTCTCCTTGAAAAGTCCGCTGAAAAAAAGGGCCGTTGAAAAAATGTAGATACGGGGAAATCACACCGCCCAGCGCAGCCCGTGTGCTTGCACGCCGGGCCAGGTGGGTTCGAGGGTGGACTGCAGGTCGGGCTTTTGCAGCACGCGGTCGAGGATGCGTTTTTCGATGGCGGCAAACGCGGCGTCGCCGTGCGAGCGGGGGCGAGGCAGGTCGATGCGCTGGTCCAGCGCGATCTGGCCGTCTTCGATCAGGATCACGCGGTCGGCCAGGGCCACGGCCTCTTGCACATCGTGGGTAACGAGCAGCGCGGTGAAGCCGCTGCTGCGCCACAGGCCTTCGATGAGGCGGTGCATCTCGATGCGCGTCAACGCATCCAGTGCACCCAGCGGCTCGTCCAGCAGCAGCAGGCGCGGGTTGTGCACCAGCGCACGCGCCAGGGCCACACGCTGACGCTGGCCGCCGGACAGGCGCGCAGGCCACTCGCCCAGGCGGTCGCCCAGCCCCACACGGGTCAGCACGTCGGCGGCAGCGCCGCGCTGTGCGGGCGGCAGGCCCAGGGCCACGTTGTCTTGCACACGCTTCCAGGGCAGCAGGCGCGAGTCCTGGAACATGATGCGGGTGCCGCTGCTCAGGCCCGCAACGTCTTGCCCGTCCAGGCGGATCGCTCCGCCCGACACCGATTCGAGCCCCGCCACCAGGCGCAGCAGCGTGCTCTTACCGCAGCCGCTGCGGCCCACGATGGCGACGAACTGGCCGGGCTCAATGACCAGCTCGGTCTTCTTGAGCACATCGCGCGTGCCGTAGCGTTTGTCCACGCCGCGTACTTCCAGGCGCACGCCTTGGGGTTGTGGAGATGAATTGATGGTCAAAATGGCCTCCTGCGCTTATCCATAAAGCACTAGCAGCTATAAAAAAGTGAGTATTCAGATGCTCAACGCGGGCATCACGCCTGGTAACCAGGATGCCAACGCAGCCAATAGCGCTCCAGCCCCTTGGCAAACACATCGGCCAGCTTGCCCAGCAGCGCATACAACAAGATGCCCACTAGCACGATGTCGGTCTGCAGGAACTCGCGGGCGTTCATGGTGAGGTAGCCAATGCCCGCTTGCGCCGAGATGGTTTCGGCCACGATCAGGATCACCCACATCAGCCCGAGTGAAAAACGCAGCCCCACCAGGATGCTGGAGAGCGCGCCAGGCAAGATGATTTGCCGGTAAAGCTGCCAGCGGCTCAGGCCATAGGTGCGGCCCATCTCAATGAGGCCCGGATCTACGTTGCGGATGCCGTGGAAGGTGTTGAGGTAGATGGGGAAGAACACCGACACGCTGATGAGGAACAGCTTGGCCGATTCGTCGATGCCGAACCACAGGATGACGAGCGGGATCAGTGCGAGTGCAGGGATGTTGCGCACCATCTGGATGGTGGAGTCGAGCAGCGTTTCGAACAGCTTGACCGAGCCGGTGAGCAGACCCAGCAACAGGCCCAGGCCGCCACCCACCGCCAGCCCGGCCAACGCGCGGCCTGCACTGACCTTGACATGGGTCCACAGCTCGCCCGAGGCGGCCAGGGCCCACGCGGCCTTCACGACCTCCAGCGGCGCGGGCAACACGCGGGTGGAGAGCCAGCCTTGCGACGAGGCGATCTGCCACAGCACGATGAGCCCCACAGGCACGGCCCAGGGCAACAGGCGCTGCGCGATCTGCCGGGCAAAGCGGGCCAAAGGTGCGGGCAGCAAGGGCCCTTCGAGGGGCAGGTCCACGGCGTCGGCCAGTGGGGATACCTGTAGTTCTCTGACGGTCTGAGTCATGGGACGGGTTCCGGTTCGGGTTCGGGTGCAGAGGGGGTCAGCTTTGCGACGCACGCGGCACAAAGTCGTTGGCCACGGTTTCGCCAAACGGGCCCAGCGGGTTGCCAAACAAGGGGTTGCCGCTGGCCAGCTGGTTGCGCAGTGGCAGGGGCAACAACGGGAACACCAGCTCGGCAAAGCGGTAGGCCTCGTCCAGGTGCGGGTAGCCCGACAGCACAAAGGTGTCCAGCCCCAGCGCGGCGTATTCCTCGATGCGCGCAGCCACGGTCTGCGGGTCGCCCACCAGCGCAGTGCCTGCGCCACCACGCACCAGGCCCACGCCGGCCCACAGGTTGGGGCTGATCTCCAGGTCTTTGCGGGTGCGCTTGGCGCCGCCTGCATGGAGGGACGCCATGCGGCGCTGGCCTTCGGAGTCCATACGCGCAAACACGGCCTGGGCGCGCACCACGGTGTCGTCGCTCACGTGGCGGATCAGGTCTTCAGCGGCAGCCCAGGCCTGCTCGTCGGTCTCGCGCACGATGACGTGCAGGCGGATGCCGAAGTTGACGGTGCGGCCATGTTGGGCTGCGCGGGCGCGCACATCGGCCACCTTCTTGGCGACTTCAGCCGGTGGCTCACCCCAGGTCAGGTACGTTTCAACTTGCTCAGCCGCCAGGTCGTGCGCGGCGGGCGACGAGCCGCCAAAGTACACCGGTGGGTGCGGCTGCTGCAGCGGCGGAAAGAGCAGCTTGGCGCCCTTCACCGACAGGTGCTTGCCTTCATAGTCCAGCGACTCGCCCCGGTGGCTGCGCGCCAGGATCTCGCGCCAGATGCGGATGAACTCGGCCGATTGTTCGTAGCGCGTGGCGTGGTCCAGAAACACGCCGTCACCCTCCAGCTCGGCCTGGTCGCCACCCGTCACCAGGTTGATGAGCAGGCGCCCGCCCGAGAGCCGGTCGAACGTGGCCGCCATGCGTGCGGCCAGCGCGGGCTGGTGCAGGCCGGGGCGCACGGCAACGAGGAACTTGAGGTTGCGCGTGACGGGCAACAGGCTGGAAGCCACCACCCACGGGTCTTCGCATGAGCGGCCCGTGGGGATGAGCACGCCTTCGTAGCCCAGGCTGTCGGCCGCCACAGCGACTTGCTTGAGGTAGTCGTGGTTGAGCTGGCGCGCGCCTTGGGCGGTGCCGAGATAACGGCTGTCACCGTGGGTGGGGATGAACCAGAAAATTTTCATGAGTGAATGCCTTGGAAAGTGGTGGGTGAACTGCAGCGGATCTCAACCACCCCTTCAGGCTGAGCCCGTCGAAGCCTCGCGCCGCGCGTCGACAGGCTCAGCGTGAACGGTTGCAAGTGGGTGCCGCCGAATCCAATAGATCTCAGGGCCGCGCCGACGCAGCGGCCAGTTGCGCGGCTGCGGGCCGCCACACGATGTCAGCCACGTTCACAGGCTTGGGGATGAGGCCGAGCTTGAGGAACGCATCGGCCACGCGCTGCTGGTCGGCCACCGTGGCGGGCGAAAGCAGCCCTACGGGCGACGAGGGGCGGCGTTGGATGAACAGGCTCACCACACCGGCATCGAGGCCGCTGAAGTCGGCAATGAGCTTGATGGCGTCCTTGCGCGCTTCTTGCGCCAGGCGGTCGGCACGGCTGAGTTCTTCAAACAGCGCGCGCAGCACCTGCGGGTGGGCCAACACAAACGGGCGGGCCGCGAGGTAAAACGAGTTGTTGCTGCTCGCCAGGTCGCGCCCCGTGGCCAGCACGCGGGGCTGAATGGCCAGCTCGGTGGCGGCGTAGAACGGGTCCCAGATGGCCCAGGCGTCCACGCTCTTGCGCTCAAACGCGGCGCGGGCGTCAGCAGGGGCCAGGTACACGGGCTGGATGTCGGCCCACTGCAACCCGGCACGCTCCACCGCCTTGACCAGCAAATAGTGGGCACTGCTGCCCTTTTGCACGGCGATGCGGCGCCCTTTCAGGTCGGCCAGGGTGCGCAGAGGCGAATCCTTGAGCACCAGCAGCGCGGAGCTGTCGGGCTTGGGCGGCTCGGCGCCCACGTAGAGCAGGTCTTTGCCAGCGGCCTGGGCAAACACGGGGGGCGAATCGCCGGTGAGGCCGAATTCGAGGCTGCCCACCGACAGGGCTTCGAGCAGCTGCGGCCCGGCCGGGAACTCCAGCCAGCTGATCCGCGTGCCCGGAAAGCGTTTTTCCAGCACGCCCTGCTGCTTGAGGATGACGAGGTTGACGGCCGACTTCTGGTAGCCAATGCGCAGTTGCTCAGGCCCTTGCACGGCGGCGCTTTGTGCGTGGGCATAGCGGCTGGCCAGCGCCCAGCTGAACGCGGTGACGCCCAGCAGCTGCAGTGCGCGGCGGCGCTCTGGGTTGACGGTGAGGCGGGTCATGGCGATGTGTCCTTTCACGGCCCGGGTCACAGCAGATCAACCGGCGCGGCGTGCAGCAGGTTGAGCTTTTTGGGGATGAGCTTGAGGTCGAAGAAGGTGTCGGCAATGGCCTGTTGCTCGGCCAGGATCTCGCGCGTGACGGGCGCGGTGCCGAAGCGGGCGCGGTTCAGGTACAGGTCGGTGATGGACTTGTCCAAGCCCAGCACGGCCGACAGTTCGGCAGCGGCGGCGTCCTTGTTCTTGGACGCCCAGATGTCGATGGCGTTGACCTCTTCAATCGCAATGCGCAGGACGTCGGCGTTCTTGGTGGCGAAGTCGCGCGAGGTGAAGTAGTAAGCGCGGTTGTTGACCACGCCCGTGGCGTCGGCCAGCAGGCGGGCATTGAGCGTTTTTTGCGCGGCGGCCAGGAACGGGTCCCAGATGATCCAGGCATCGACAGCGCCCTTTTCAAAGGCAGCCCGCGCATCGGCCGGGGCCAGGAAGACGGACTGCACGTCGCCGTATTTCAGGCCGTTCTTCTCCAGCAGCTTGACCAAAAAATACTGCACGTTGGAGCCCTTGTTGTAGGCCACGCGTTTGCCTTTGAGGTCGGACACCGAACGGATGGACGAATCCTTGGGCACGATCACCGCCTCCAGCGCGGGGCGTGGCACGGTGGCACCGGCATAGACCAGCGGCGCACCGGCCGCCTGGGCAAAGATGGGCGGTGCCTCGCCCACGTCGCCAAAGTCGATGGAGCCCACGTTGAGCGCTTCGAGCTGCACGGGGCCTGCGTTGAATTCGGTCCAGGCCACCTTCACGCCCAGCGGGGCCAGGCGCTTTTCGAGCGTGCCACGGCCCTTCAAGATGGAAAGCCAGCCCTTCTGGTGGCCCACGCGCAGCACGCGGGCCGCGCCGGGGGCCTGGGCCCAGGCGGAGGGGATCGCCGCAGCGGCAGCGGATGCAGCACCGGCGGCCAGCAGGTGGCGGCGTTGCAGGGAGAAGCGGTTCAGTTCGTTCATTGCGCGGATTCCAGAGGCCAATCAGGTGAAGAGAGCACCGGGCGGGCTGGCAGCAGGCAGCACATCGCCCTGCCCGCGCACCCGGCGCAGCAAAAATCAAAAAAAGGATGGGAGGGGGGAAGAAGGCAGGGCTTGGCACGGCGGCACGGGCCGCAGCGCCAAGCCTGCGTCAGACGCTACATCGCACCTGCGAGAACGGCACCGGCGCGAAGCGCGTGGCCTGGGCGGGCGATGGGCGCAGGGTTTCGGTCACCAGCACGTTCACTGCGTCGTCCAGCCGCGTGGCAATGTCGGCCTGCAGGTGGTAGCTGCCCTCGGGCGTCAGCGTGACCTGGGCATCGGTAGCGTAGATGCCGGGCAGGATGTTCTTGGCGCCCAGCGACTGCAGCACGGGGCGCAGTGCGTAGTCCAGGGCCAGCATGTGGTGCGGGCTGCCGCCCGTGGCCAGGGGCAACACGGTCTTGCCCTTGAGGGCCGTTTGCGGCAGCAGGTCCAGAAACACCTTGAGCACGCCGCTGTAGGCCGCCTTGTAGACGGGGGTGGCCACCACCAGCACGCTGGCGTCAGCCACCTGGTCGATGGCATGCACCACTGTGGGGTGCCCAAAGTCGGCCAGCAGCAGCGCCTGGGGCGAGAGGTCGCGGATGTGGATGCGGTCTACCAGCGCGCCGCGCACTGACAGGCGTTGGGCCACGGCGTCGAGCAAGGCGGCAGAGCGGGAGCGTTCGGAGGGGCTGCCGGCGATGAGCAAGGCGGACATGGTGTTGGTTCCTCTATGACTACTGTTTTGATAGCTGTCAGCGCATGATGGACAAGCGCTTGAGCTTGTTTTTTCTAATAAGAAGGACGAACAACGCCCTGCCCGGCCCGTTGAGGCCAGGGTTCTTGCATGGAGGCTGTGGGTGTTACCCCAGCCGCCTTCAGGGCGGTGGAACCGACTTATTTGCGTGTATAGATCTGGTCAAAGCTCGCGTTGTCCGCAAAGTGCTCCTTGGCCGCCTTGTCCCAGCCCCCGAACGCGTCGTTGATGGTGAACAGGTTCAGCTTGGGGAACTGCTTGGCGTACTTGGCCTTGGCCTTGTCGGACACCGCCGGGCGATAGAAGTGTTTGCCCGCAATGTCCTGGCCTTCTTCGGTGTACAGGTACTGCAGGTAGGCCTCGGCCACGACGCGGGTGCCCTTCTTGTCCACGTTCTTGTCCACCACCGACACGGCGGGTTCGGCCAGGATGGAGATCGACGGGGCGATCACGTCGAACTTGGTGCCGAACTCCTTTTCGAGCAGGTAGGCCTCGTTCTCCCACGCAATCAGCACATCGCCCTGGTTGCGCTGCGCAAACGTGATGGTGGAGCCGCGCGCACCGGTGTCGAGCACCGGCACGTTGCCATACAGCTTGGCCACGAAGTCCTTGGCCTTGGCGTCACCGCCGTACTTGCGCTTGGCGAATTCCCACGCGGCCAGGTAGTTCCAACGCGCGCCGCCCGAGGTCTTGGGGTTGGGCGTGATCACGCTGATGCCGGGCTTGACGAGGTCGTCCCAGTCCTTGATGCCCTTGGGGTTGCCCTGGCGCACCACCAGCACGATGGTCGAGGTGTAGGGCGAGCTGTTGTGCGGCAGGCGCTTTTGCCAGTCCTTGGGGATCCAGCCGCCGTTGGTGTGCAGCGCATCGGTGTCGCCCGCCAGAGCCAGCGTGGCCACATCGGCGTCCAGCCCGTCGATGATGGAGCGCGCCTGCTTGCCCGAGCCGCCGTGGCTTTGTTTGATGGTCACGTCCTGGCCGGTCTTAGCCTTCCAGTGCTTGGCAAACGCCTGGTTGAACTCCACATACAGCTCGCGGGTGGGGTCGTACGACACATTGAGCAGCGTCACAGACTGTGCAAACGACGGCAATGTCGTCAGGGCCAAACTGCCCACCAGGGCGGCGGCGAAGGGAAACTTGATAAAGTCGCGGCGAAAGTTCATGGAGGGCCTCTTTTTTAAGAATGTGTTGCGGTGCAAAACACCGATGAAACGCATTCTGGAAGGCCCTCTTCAAAACTGGAACTACTGAGATTTCAGTTCTTAATATCCAAAACATCTGAGCGAATCGTTTTTCGCTCGCCCCACAACAAGGAATTCCCATGGCACGCACCGTTCAATGCATCAAGCTCGGCAAGGAAGCCGAAGGCCTCGACTTCCCCCCCTACCCTGGCGAGCTGGGCAAACGCATCTGGGAAAGCGTGAGCAAGGAAGCCTGGGCGGGTTGGCTCAAGCACCAGACCATGCTGGTCAATGAAAACCGCCTGAACCTGGCCGATGCCCGCGCCCGCCAGTACCTGGCCCGGCAGATGGAAAACCATTTCTTTGGCGGCGGCGCAGACGCCGCGGCGGGCTACGTCCCGCCCAGTGCGTAACGTAGTGAAGCACTGCGAGAAATGGTTTCGCTAAAACCACTTTTTTGGCAGCGGTGCAGACGCTGCAGTGGGCTACGTCCCGCCCAGTGCGTGACGCAGCGCAACACACCCCGGAGCGGTTCGCGGTAAAAACCGCCTTCCCTTTCCAACAGGCCGGCGCCACGCCGGCCTTTTGCCGTCCACATGACTGAACCCATCGAGTGGCTGCCGGATGGCACCCCCTACAGCCCCCGCTTCGGCGACCGGTACCACAGCGAAAACGGTGGCCTCACCCAGGCCCGCCGTGTGTTTCTGCACGGCTGCGGTTTGCCCGAGGCCTGGGCGGGGCAGTCGCAATGGCGCATCCTGGAAACCGGGTTTGGCTTTGGCCTGAACTTCCTGGTGACCTGGGCCGCCTGGCGGGCCGACCCGGCACGCCCCACCCTGCTGCATTTCGTATCGACCGAAGCCTGGCCCGTGAGTGCTGATGACCTACTGCGCGCCACATCGGTACACCCCGAGCTGGCCCCGTTGGCCGAGGCACTGCACCGCCAGTGGCAGGGCCTGCTGCCGGGCGTGCACCGGCTGCGTTTTGACGAAGGGCGGGTGCTGCTCACTTTGTACGTGGGCGACACCCAGGCCATGCTGCGCCAGCAGAACCTGACGGTGGATTCCATCTACCTTGACGGCTTCAGCCCCCAGCGCAACCCCGAAAGCTGGGACCTGCACACCCTGAAGGCCGTAGCGCGCTGTTGCCGTCGCGGTACACAGCTCGCCACCTGGACCATCGCACGCGCTGTGCGCGATGCCTTGGCGCAATGTGGCTTTGAAGTGACCCGCGTGCCCGGCGTGCCGCCCAAGCGCGACAACCTGCACGCCACCTACAACCCGCGCTGGGAACCACGCACCACGCGCCAGCCCGCAGTCACGCCCACCCCCGCCTTGCCCGGCCCCTGCATCGTGATCGGCGGCGGCATTGCGGGCGCCGCCGCTGCCGCCAGCCTGGCGCGGCGCGGCTGGCAGGTGGTGGTGCTGGACCAGGCCGCCGAGCCCGCTGCGGGGGCATCGGCCCTGCCCGCCGGTGTGTTTGCGCCCCATGTGTCGCCCGACGACAGCGTGCTGTCGCGCCTGTCGCGCAGCGGCATCCGCACCACGCTGGAGCAAGCCCACTGGCTGCTCCGCGAGGGTGTGGACTGGGCGCATTGTGGTGTGCTGGAGCACCGCACCGATGGTTCCCCAGGTCTGTCGCCCCGTTGGGCGGATGGCCCAGGCGCAGCCTGGAGCGAGCCCGCGTCCCCCGCCATCCTTGCAGCAGCCCAGTTGCCCCCCGACGCCACCGCCTGCTGGCACCACCAGGCAGGCTGGGTGCGCCCAGCCCGCTTGGCCAAGGCTTTGCTGGCCCAACCCGGCATACGCTGGCAAGGGAGGTGCCAGGTGGCGCAGCTACGGCGCACCGAGCCCTCCTCAACCGATGGCAACACCGTCGCCCAGGTCTGGCAGGCGCTGGACGCCCAGGGCCAGGTGCTGGCCGAGGCACCCACGGTGGTCATTGCGGCGGGCGCTGGCAGCCTGGAGCTGCTCAACCACCGCTGGCCCTTGCAGCCCGTGCGGGGACAGGTCTCCTGGGGCGTGCATGGAGCCCCTGCCGCGCCACTGCTGCCGTTCCCGGCCAACGGCAACGGCAACCTGGTGCCCCACTTTCCGCTGGACGGCGATGCGGGCGGCCGCCAAGGCTGGGTGATGGGATCCACCTTTGAGCGCGACATGCAGACGCTGCCCGCCAGCGCCGCCGACATCCAGACGGCCCACGCCACCAACTGGGACAAGTTGCAAGGACTGCTGCCTGGGGTCGCCCCCCAGCTGAAAGACACCTTCGCACAGGCACTCTCTGGCCCAGACACCCACCCAGAGCCGCCCGCTCCCACGACCGGGTCACTCGCCCTGCAGACCTGGGCGGCTGTGCGTTGCACGGCGCCAGACCGACTGCCCATCGTCGGCCCCGTGGCGCCCACGGAACAGCCCGGCTTGTGGGTCAACACCGCCATGGGCGCGCGAGGACTGACGCTGGCTCTTTTGTGCGGCGAACTGCTGGCCGCCCGCCTGCAGGGCGAGCCCCTGCCATTGGATACCCGGCTGGCCAAGGCGCTGGGCACCGAGCGACTGTAGTAACTCCGGCGCAGCGGGTGGCCACCGATAGCCACCTCGCCAGCCTGCACCAAACCTTCCATATAAACAAATAGACATATTGGAAGAGCAAAACAATAGTTTGCATCCATAAGCAAGCCCTCTACATTCACCGCCATGCATGAATTGGCGTTTGTTTTTGCGGGCTTTGCGGTCGGGCTCATCGTGGGCTTGACGGGCGTGGGCGGTGGCTCGCTGATGACGCCGATCCTGATCTTCTTCTTTGGCATCAAACCGCACATGGCCGTGGGCACGGACCTGCTGTTTGCCGCGTTCACCAAGATGGGCGGCACGGTCAGCCTGGCCCGCCAGCGCCTTGTGCCCTGGAAAGTGGTGGGCCAGTTGTGTGCAGGCAGCATTCCAGCCGCCTTGTTGGCGCTGTGGGCGCTCCAGGTATTGGGCCCGGCCAGCGGCACGGCGCAAGCCATCATGACCACCACGCTGGGTTTTGCCTTGCTGCTCACGGCGGCAGCCACGCTCTACAAAGTGATCGCGTTTTCTGCTCAGCGCCAGGCGGCCGAAGCCGCTGCCCGCAAAACGCACACCGGCGACCCCACCCGGCCACGCCACTGGATCTTGCCCGTGCTGCTGGGCGCCGTGATTGGCACGCTGGTCACCTTCACCTCGGTCGGTGCAGGCGCCATCGGTGTCACGGTGCTGCTGGTGGTGTACCCCCTGCTTCCCCTGCCGCGCATCATCGGCGCCGACATCGCCTACGCCGTGCCCCTGACCTTTGTGGCGGGCCTGGGCCATGCATCGCTGGGCTCGGTGGACTGGTCTTTGCTTGCACAATTGCTGGCTGGCTCGCTGCCGGGCATCTGGCTGGGCTCGCGCCTGGTCACCCGCACACCCGAGCGCTTGATCCGCTCGGCCCTGTCGCTGTTGCTCGCCTGGGCGGGCATGAAATTGATTTTGATTTGAGAGGCCCAAAAGCCGCACCAAGGCTGGGTAAACCACGATGTACCAATACACCGAATTCGACCGCCAATTCATTCGCCTGCGCGCCGAGCAGTTCCGCGACCAGCTCGAACGCTGGCAGACCGGCAAGCTGAGCGAAGAGCAGTTCCGCCCCCTGCGCCTGCAAAACGGCTGGTACGTGCAGCGCTACGCGCCCATGCTGCGCGTGGCCGTGCCGTATGGCGAGCTGTCCAGCGCCCAACTGCGCGTGCTGGCCCGTGTGGCCCGCGAATACGACCAGCCCGAGCCTGCCCTGCTGGCCGAGGCCCAAACCACCCAGGAGAAGCTGGGCGAGATCCCGCTGGCCGACGGCCGACGCATCGGCACCAAGCTGAAGTACGGCTACGGCCACTTCACCACGCGCACCAACGTGCAGTACAACTGGATTCCGCTGTCCAAGGCGGCCGATGTGATGGACCTGCTGGCCACCGTGCAGCTGCACGGCATCCAGACCAGCGGCAACTGCATCCGCAACATCAACAGCGACGCGCTGGCCGGCATTGCCGCCGACGAGATTGCCGACCCACGCCCGTTCTGCGAAGTCCTGCGCCAGTGGAGCACGCTGCACCCCGAGTTCAGCTTTTTGCCCCGCAAGTTCAAGATCTCCATCAACGGTGCGCGCGAAGACCGCGCGGCGCTGGGCTGGTACGACGTGGGCCTGCAGCTGGTGAAGAATGATGCAGGCGAGCTGGGCTTCAAGGTGCGCGTGGGCGGTGGCATGGGCCGCACGCCCACCATCAGCCCGGTGTTGCGCGAGTTCCTGCCGTGGAACCAGCTCATGAACTACCTGGAAGCCGTGATCCGCGTGTACAACCGCTACGGCCGCCGCGACAACAGCTGGAAGGCGCGCATCAAGATTTTGGTGAAGGCCGAAGGCCAGGCCTACATCGACCAGGTGAATGAAGAATTCCGCCAGATCGTCGAGGACGAAGGTGGCCCACACACCATCACCCAGGCCGAATACGACCGCGTGGCGGCGAACTTCCGCGAGCCCGATCTCGACCTGTCGCCCGCCGACGCCGAAGCCGAAACCCTGGAGCTGCTGCGCACCGGCGCCAGCGAAGACCGCGACTTTGGCCGCTGGCTCACCAGCAACGTGCTGCCGCACCGCCACCCGCAACTGCGCGCCGTCATGCTGTCGTTCAAGCGCCTGGGTTATGCGCCGGGCGATGCCACGGCCGAGCAGATGGAAGCCGCCGCCGAGCTGGCCGACCGCTTCTCGGGCGGTGAAGCCCGCGTGACGCACGAGCAAAACCTGCTGCTGCCCTGGGTGCGCCGCGACCAGCTGCCTGCGCTGTACCAGGCTGCCAAGGCCCTGGGCCTGGCCAAGCCCAACATCGGCCTGCTGACCGACATGATCGCCTGCCCCGGCGGCGACTTCTGCTCGCTGGCCAACGCTCGCTCACTGCCGATTGCCGAAGCCATCACCGAGCGCTACCAGGACCTGGACGAGCTGTGGGACCTGGGCGAGATCGACCTGCACATCAGCGGCTGCATCAACAGCTGCGGCCACCACCACAGCGGCCACATCGGCATCCTGGGCGTCGATAAGGACGGCAAGGAGTGGTACCAGATCACGCTGGGTGGGGCAGACGGCTCCGACCTGTCGGGCCCCGCCACGCCAGGCAAGATCATCGGCCCCTCGTTCAGCGCCTCCGAAGTGCCCGGCGTCATCGAAGCCCTGCTGGCCACCTATCGCGCCGAACGCCAACCGCTGACGGGCGACGCCGAAGGTCCGCGCTACGAGAACTTCATCGACACGGTGCGCCGTGTCGGTCTTGACCCCTTCAAGGCCGCCGCCAACGCAGCGCGCCGCCCCGTTGAAACCGAAGCCGCCTGAGGCATCGAACACTATGAAAATAATAGCTGCCAACGAGCACCAAGCAAGCGCTGTAGGCCAAAAGGTCATTGAACTGCCCAACGACGCCAACCCCTTCGAGCTGGATCTGGCGGGTGTGGACCGCATCGACCTGCAGTTCCCCAAGTTCACCGACGGCCGGGCTTTCAGCCAGGCACGCCTGCTGCGCGGGCGCCTGAAGTTTGCGGGTGAGTTGCGTGCCACCGGCGACGTGCTGATCGACCAGTTGGTGCAGATGGCCCGCTGTGGCTTCGATGTGGCCGTGTTGCGCGAAGGCGTAGACATGGCCGACGCCCAGCGCCAATTCGACCGCTTCAAAGCCTTTTACCAGGGCGACGCGACGCACCCGCTGCCTCACTTCCGCGAGGCCGCCTGATGAACATGAGAGACCCCCACGCCATGAGCCAGCTTGATCTCGCCGCCATCAACGCCGACCTGGGCCGCAATGCCCCCGCCCTGGTGGAATGGGCCCTGGGCCTGGGCCAGCCCACCATCGTCACCACCAACTTCCGCCCGTTCGAGGCGGTGATCCTGCACCTGGTTTCCCAGGTGAAGCCCGACGCGCCGGTGGTGTGGATGGACAACGGCTACAACACCGAGGCCACCTACCGCTTTGCCGACGAAGTAACGAAGCAGCTGGGTTTGAACCTGCAGATCTACCTGCCACTGCGCTCGCGCGCTCACCGCGAAGCCGTGGAAGGCCCCACACCCGCGCTGGACGACCCGCGCCATGCGGCCTTCACCGAGGAAGTGAAGCTGGAGCCCTTTGCCCGCGCGCTGCGCGAAACCGCGCCCAAGGTCTGGTTCACCGCCCTGCGCGCCACCGACACCGCCGTGCGCGCACAGATGGACCCCGTGAGCATCAACCCCGACGGCCTGATCAAGGTGGCGCCGCTGCTGCACTGGTCATCCAAGGACTTGCACGAATACTGCGTGAAACACGGCCTGCCCAACAACTTCGACTACGTGGACCCCACCAAAGGCGAAGACAACCGCGAGTGCGGACTGCATATAGCGCATTGAGATCACCGATTGCATCCGACCATGAACACCCGGACCGATACCGCGCTGCTTGAGAAGAAAACCAACGATATGAGCTACCACCTCAACAACTCGCACCTCGACGCCCTGGAAGAAGAAACCATCTTCATCCTGCGCGAAGTGGCCGCCGCCTTCGAGCGCCCCGCCCTGCTGTTTTCGGGCGGCAAGGATTCGCTGGTGATGCTCAAGTGCGCCGAAAAGGCTTTTGGCACCAAGGCCAATGGCGGCGGCATTCCGTACCCGCTGCTCATGATCGACACGGGGCACAACTTCCCCGAGGTGACGGACTTCCGCGACTTCCGCGCCAAGGAGCTAGGCGCCGAGCTCATCGTGCGCAATGTCGAGGATTCGATGGCGCGCGGCACCGTGCGTCTGGCCCACCCCGGTGAGTCACGCAACGTGCACCAGTCCGTCACGCTGCTCGAAGCGATTGATGAGTTCCGCTTTGACGCGCTGATCGGCGGCGCCCGCCGCGACGAAGAAAAGGCCCGCGCCAAGGAGCGCATCTTCAGCCACCGCGACAGCTTCGGCCAATGGCAACCCAAGGCCCAGCGCCCCGAACTGTGGACCCTGTTCAACACCCGCCTGCAGCCCGGCGAGCACTTCCGCGTGTTCCCCATCAGCAACTGGACCGAGCTGGACGTGTGGCAGTACATCGACCGTGAGCAGATCGCCCTGCCCAGCATCTACTACACGCACAAGCGCCAGGTGGTGGACAAGAAGGGCCTGCTGATGCCCGTGACCGAACTCACGCCCCCGCGCGACGGCGACGTGGTGGAAACGCGCGACGTGCGCTTTCGCACCGTGGGCGACATCACCTGCACCGCGCCGGTGGAAAGCACGGCAGCCACCCCGGCTGAAATCGTCATCGAGACCCTGGCCGCCGACGTGAGCGAGCGCGGCGCCACGCGCATGGACGACAAGACTTCCGACGCTTCGATGGAGAAGCGCAAAAAAGACGGGTACTTCTGATGACCACTACCAATTCGATAGCTGCCAGCGCAACACCAACAAGCGCCACAGGCCAAAACGACCATATTTCTGCGCTCAAATTCATCACCTGCGGCTCGGTGGACGATGGCAAAAGCACACTGATCGGCCGCCTGCTGGTGGACAGCAAAGCCGTGCTGCAAGACCACCTGGCCGGTGTGCAGCGCCAGGGCGAGACCGACCTGGCCCTGCTGACCGACGGCCTGAGCGCCGAGCGCGAGCAAGGCATCACCATCGACGTGGCCTACCGCTACTTCGCCACCGAAGAGCGCAAGTTCATCATTGGCGACGCCCCCGGCCATGAGCAGTACACCCGCAACATGGTCACCGCCGCCAGCAGTGCCGACGCCGCCGTCGTGCTGGTCGATGCCACCAAGCTCGACTGGAAGAACGCGGGCCTGGCCCTGCTGCCCCAAACCCGCCGCCACAGCCTGCTGGCCCATTTGCTGCGCGTGCATTCGCTGGTGTTTGCCGTGAACAAGCTCGACGCGGTGGAAGACCCAGCGCTGGCCTGGAAGCACATCCAGGGCGCGCTGCAGTCCTTTGCCCAGGCGGCTGGCATCACCGTGCGCGCCACGGTACCTGTCTCCGCCCTCAAGGGCTGGAACGTGGTGGACGCCAACGCAGGTTGGTGCGGCTACGAAGGCCCCACGCTGCTGCAGGTGCTGGAGCAGTTGCCCAACACCCCGGCCGATACGGGCCTGCCCCTGGCCTTCCCCGTGCAGTGGGTCGAAAAGTCGTCATCCTCGTCGGCCGACACCAGCCAGGGCCGCCGCGTGTTCTGGGGCCGTGTGGCTTCGGGCAACGTAGCGCCTGGCACGCCCGTGCAGATCTTCCCCAGCGGCCAGCTGGCCACCGTGGCCCAGGTGCTGGACCACGCCCGCCGCCCCAAGGACGTGCCCGCAGGCACCAGCGCCGGCATCATCCTCGACCGCGAAGTGGACGTATCGCGTGGCGACTGGATTCTGGCCGCGCCCACAGCGGCAGCAGCCCCGGTCGATGACGACTTTGGCGACACCCCCGCCGCCGTGCCCGCATGGCCCGCCAGCCGCGAACTGCGCACCACCATCGCCTGGATGGACGACGAGCCACTGG
The DNA here is from genome assembly GCF_028680575.1 of Acidovorax benzenivorans. Classification (GTDB taxonomy): domain Bacteria; phylum Pseudomonadota; class Gammaproteobacteria; order Burkholderiales; family Burkholderiaceae_C; genus Acidovorax; species Acidovorax benzenivorans. Next base: position 197,300 of record NZ_JAPCKI010000004.1, read on the forward strand.
TCGCAGGCCGCGTGTACTGGGCGCTGCATGGCCACCGCTGGGTCAAGGCAAAGGTGAAGGCTGTGGTGCACAAGCTCAACATCAACACGCTGGCCGAAGAGGCCGCCACACAGCTCGACCCCAACGCCATCGGCCATGTGGAGCTGCTGCTGCAAGAGGCGATTCCGGCCGCCGCTTTCGGCAAAGCCCGCGTGCTGGGCTCGCTGATCCTGGTGGACACTGCCAGCCACAAGACCGCTGGCGCGGTGCTGGTGAACTGACCCAGCGCAACAAAACCGCCTTGAAAATGCCCTGAGTCCCCCTTGCGGGCTCAGGGGCCCTGTTACTGATGGTGGGTGAAGGCCTTAAAATCGCGGGTTTTCACCGACCGACCCCACACAATTTCCAGCCATGACCCACGTCGTTTCCGAAAACTGCATCAAGTGCAAGTACACCGATTGTGTGGACGTGTGCCCCGTGGACTGCTTCCGCGAAGGCCCGAACATGCTCGTCATCGACCCTGACGAATGCATCGATTGTGCCGTCTGCATCCCCGAGTGCCCGGCCAACGCCATCTTTGCCGAAGAAGACCTGCCGGCCGATCAGATCGCCTTCATCAAGCTCAACGCAGACCTGGCCTTTGCCGACGGCTGGAAGAGCATCACCAAGCGCAAGCCCGCGCTGCCCGACGCCGACGAGTGGAATGGCAAGCCGGGCAAGGTCAACGAACTGGTCAAGTGACCCCCGTGAGTCGCTTCGCGCCATCCCCCAAGGGGGACGCCACCGGTGGCCTGGCAAAGCCAGTTCCACGGTGGCACTGGTCTTTGGCAGCGCCAGTTTCGGGCGCTGCGCGCGCGGCGTGAGCATGATTCAAGAAACCGACGCCGTTGTCATCGGCGCGGGTCCCGTGGGCCTGTTCCAGGTCTTCCAGTTGGGCCTGCAAGGCATCACCGCCCACCTGATCGACGCCCTGCCCCATGCGGGTGGCCAGTGTGTTGAGCTGTATGGCGACAAGCCCATCTACGACATCCCCGGCATCCCCGTTTGCACGGGACGCGAGCTGGCCGATCTGCTGCTCCAGCAGATCGCGCCCTTCAAGCCACACTGGCACCTGAACACCCTGGTCTCATCCCTGGCCCTCCAGCCCGATGGCCGCCTGCTGCTGCAGACCAGCGCCGGGGCCCAGTTGCTGGCCCGTTCGGTGTTCATTGCGGCGGGTGTTGGCGCCTTTGTGCCGCGCACACTGAAGATCGAAGGCATCGAGCGTCTGGTGGGCACGCAGGTGCACTACCAGGCCCTTCCCCCTGGTTTTGAGGCATCCGGCCACAACATCGTCGTGCACGGTGGCGACGAGACCGCCGTGGCGCGTGCCGTGGAGCTGGCCGAACAAGGCCGTGCTGCGCGTATCAGCCTCCTGCACCGCCGCGATGTCTTCCAGGCGCCCGATGCGCTGCTGCAGCAACTGCAACAACTGCGCGATGCAGGCCACATCGTGGTTGAGGCCGCGCAGATCACCGGCATCGAGGCCTCTGGCGACCGCCTGACGGCGCTGCAGGTGGTGGACGCCGAAGGCAACACACGCGCCCTGCCGCTCGACATTCTGGTGGCCGTGCTCGGCATCTCCCCCCGGCTCGGGCCCATTGCCGACTGGGGCATCGCCCTGGAGCGCAAGCAACTGGTGGTAGACACCGAGGCCTTCCGCACCAGCGTGCCTGGCATCTACGCGGTGGGCGACATCAACACCTACTCCGGAAAACGCAAGCTCATCCTGTGCGGTTTCCACGAGGCCACGCTGGCGGCCTTTGGTGCGGCCGAGGCGCTCAAGGGCGACAAGGTGGCGCTGCAATACACCACCACCAGTCCACGGCTGCACCAGCTACTGGGCGTAGCCTCTGCATCGGCGCCTTCCGCCAGCGCGTAGTCCAGGCGGGTCAGGGCACGGTCGCTTCATGCCCAAACGACGCGCCCACAAATAAGCACAAAATGTCCAAAAAGCGCGCAGGCGCCCGGCACGATGGCGTCTCCCGTCAACACCCACCAGGAGCACGCTATGAGCCAACAACCCCTTCAATCCATCTGGGACACCTACACCGCGTCGTGGAAGAGCGACTCGGCCGCAGACAGGGAGGCCCTGTTTTCCCAGTCCCTCGACCCCGCCTGCACCTACAACGACCCGCTGGCCACCGCCCAGGGCTGGACCCAACTGACCGCCTACATGGACGACTTCCACCGCCAGGTGCCCGGCGGCCATTTCGTGACCCATTACTTCGCCAGCCACAACCAGCAGAGCATTGCCAAATGGAACATGGTGGATGGCAGCGGGCAGGTGATCGGAGAAGGCGTGAGCTACGGCCGGTACAACGACCAGAACCGGCTCGTTGCCATGACCGGTTTCTTTGAAACCCCTTGATCGGACGGACGCACCCGTGCTTTATCTCCGGCAAATCCAGGAGGGCATCGATTTCATCGAAGCCCATCTCGAATCCGATATCGAACTTGCCGAGGTGGCACGGACCGCGGGAATGAGCCAGTGGCACTTTCAGCGGATCTTCAAGGCCTTGACCAACGAAACCCTCAAGACCTACATCCGGTCGCGCCGGTTCTCGCGGGCGCTGGAGCAGTTGACCAACACGCGACTGAGCGTGCTCGACATTGCGCTGGCGTCAGGGTACGAGACGCAGGAGAGTTTCACGCGTGCGTTCCGGGATTGCTTTCGGCTCACGCCGTCGCAGTACCGCAAGATGGGCAACCGCTCGCTGTTCGTGCGCAAGATCCGTTTTGACCAGAGCTACCTCGCGCACCTGCACCACAACATCTCCCTGACACCCGACATCAAGGAGCAGCCCCCCATGCAGTTGGTCGGACTGCCCACGGACTACTACGGCATCGACTCCGAAAAGAACAACCTGGGCCAAAAGCTGCCGCCCCTGTGGGCTGCGTTCCTTCCCCGGTTGGGTGAAATTGCGAACACGGTGCCCGGCGTGTGCTACGGCATCGTGGCACCAGAGAGGCCACACACCGAAAAACTGCGCTACCTGGCGTGCATCGAAGTGCAAGGCCTCGGCGTGCTGCCACCAGGCATGGCGGCCACGGAAATCCCCGCATCGACCTATGCACGCTTCACCCACCGGGGTCCTGCGCAGAATGTCGACGCGACGGTGAACTACATCTACTCCAGCTGGATGCTGTCGGCAGAGCATCAACACACCCTGGGACCTGATCTGGAGATCTACGGGTCGGCGTACCACCCCACCCTCCATGACTCCGTCATGCACTATGCGATCCCGGTCACCCCGCCACCGGGTTGAACGCGCGCCCTACAATGAGCCCCGCGCTCTTTCGGGAGCGCTTTCGCTAGGGGTGTCGATACCGGGCCACCGGAACCGACTGAGAGAGTCCCTTTGAACCTGATTGAGATCATCCTCGCGCAGGGAAGCACGTCCGCTTTGGCATTGCCCTGAATGAAATGACTTTGGGGCGCGTTGGCGGGCCGCCCCTGCTCTGTACTGCTACGGAGCCTTCCATGTCCTCATCGCCCGCCGCGCCCTCCCACAACGAAGCGTTGGCCCCCGTCTCCTCTGACCGCCGCGTATTCCAGTGGCATGACCACGCCTCGCTCTGGTTCAGCCTGGGCGTGGGCCTGCTGGTCATGCAGGTGGGGGCATACCTGATGCCCGCGCTGGGTACCAAAGAAGCCCTGATCGCCATCGTCGCCGGTTCCATCGTGGGCGCGGGCCTGCTGGGCTGGGTGGCCAAGCTGGGATGCGACAGCGGCCTGGCCAGCGCCGGGCTGATGCATGCCGTGTACGGCCGCACGTTTGCCAGCCTGCCGATCATCCTGAACATCGTGCAGCTGGTGGGCTGGGGCACGTTCGAGCTGGTGGTGATGCGCGATGCCACCGTGGCCATCGGCCAGCAGTCGGGCGCCATGGCCGGTGCCCACTGGCCGGTGCTGGCGACGCTGCTGTGGGGCGGCGTGGTGATGCTGCTGATCAGCGGATCGATGGTGCAGCTGGTGCGCAAGCTGATTGCGCGCATTGCCCTGCCGCTGGTGGTGTTGTCGCTGCTGTGGCTGTCGTGGCAGTTCCTCTCGCTGGCGCAAACCCAAGGTTTTGAAGCGCTGTGGACACGCAAGGGCGACGGCGGCATGGGCGTGCTGCCTGCGCTGGACCTGGTGATCGCCATGCCCATCTCTTGGCTGCCGCTGGTGGCCGACTACGCACGCCATGGCAAGAACGGCGGCTCGGCACTGCGCGGCACCTGGCTGGGCTATGCGTTGGCCAACATCTGGTGCTACAGCCTGGGGGTGCTGGTGGCGCTGACCTTGCCCAGCCAGGACCTGGTGCAGGCGCTGCTGCTGGCCCAGGGCGGGCTGATTGCGCTGTCGCTGATCCTGATCGACGAGGTGGACAACGCCTATGGCGACGCCTATTCGGGCGCCGTGTCGGCCCACAGCCTGCTGCCGCGCTGGGGCGTGCGCGCCTGGGGCCTGCTGGTGGCCGCGCTGTGCACCGGGCTGGCGCTGGTGCTGCCCATGCACAGCCTGGAGCCGTTCTTGCTGCTGCTCAGCTCGGTGTTTGTGCCGCTGTTTGGCGTGATCCTGGGGCGCCTAGCCTTTGGCACCGATGCGCCCGCCCTGCTCGCGGCTGCGCGCAAGGTGAATGCGGTGCCCGTGGCCATCTGGCTGGCGGGCATCGCGGTGTACCACCTGGCACCCAAGGCGCTGCCCGATGCGGGCTCTGCCCTGCCCGCACTGGTGTTCAGCTTTGTGCTCGCCTGGGCCACGAGGCCCAAGGCACACTGAACCAATCAATCACTATCAAAAGATGAGCAATCAGCGCATGATTGACTGGCGCTTGAGCCTCAAAATACCCAAAAATCGCTCTACAGCGCCTGAAACACCCGCTGCGCCACGGGCGCGTAGCCGTGGTTGAGCGGGCCATGGCCGTGGCCGGTGGTGACATCCGCGCCGGCAGCAATGGCCCCCAGGATGTAGGCCCGCGCCTGCTCCACGGCCTGCTGCAGCGGCTGGCCCAGTGCCAGCTGCGCGGCAATCGCGGACGACAGGGTGCACCCGGTGCCATGCCCGTTGTGGGTGGCAATGCGCTGTGACTGCAACCGGTGGCCCCGTCCTTGTGCGTGTTCCCCGCCTTGCACGGCCAACACATCCACCACCCAGTCGCCCGGAAGGTGCCCGCCTTTGAGCAGCGCGGCGCGGGCGCCCAGTCGCAGCAGGTCTTGAGCGGCCAGCTCCAGCGCCTCTACGCCCTCGATGTTGCGCCCCAGCAGCCAGCCGGCCTCGTCCAGGTTGGGCGTGACCACTTCGGCCAGCGGAAACAGCTCTTTGACCAGCACGGCCACCGTCTCCTGGGCAATCAGCCGATCGCCACTGGTGGCCACCATCACCGGGTCCAGCACCACGTGCGGCAGCTGATAGGTCCGAATGGCTTCTGCCACCACGTGCACCACGTCCGGTGAGTGCAGCATGCCGATCTTGACGGCGTCCACGCCAATGTCCTGCACCACCGCATCGATCTGGGCCTTGAGCATCTCGGGCGGAATGCCGTGGATGCCCGTCACCCCGCAGGTGTTCTGGGCCGTGATGGCGGTGATGGCCGTCATGCCGTAGCAGCCCAGCGCACTGAAGGTCTTGAGATCGGCCTGGATGCCCGCGCCGCCGCCGCTGTCAGACCCGGCAATGGAGAGCACGCGTGCGTAGCGGTGGCCCGTGGAGGGCAAGGAGATCGTCGGTGAAATCATGGCAAAAATTATGGCCTATGCGTTAGCGCAAAAAGAGCTGCCAAGGGTTGTGCTGTAATTGATTTTTCCGGACGAAACAGGGGTGTCCCGCCGTTTTTGGTGTGCGACTGAGAAATACCCTGGGGCTCGCAAGCAGCGCTGCATGGCACTGCCAGCAACATGGCCCCGCTACCCGATCCAGGTCATGCTGGCGTGGGGAGTTTCCACCAACGGCTCTGCCCCCGTTTTGTCCATGGTTGCCTGCCAACACACGGACCCACCGACGGACTTATGCCACTTCAACCCTCTTCTTTTGCCATTTTGGGCGCGGGCCTCATGGGTCGCCTGCTTGCGGTGGAGCTGGCCCGCCAAGGGCACCGTGTAGACATCTACGACGCAGGCAGCCCGGCGGCAGAAAACTCGGCCGCCACCGTGGCCGCCGCGATGCTGGCGCCGCTGGCAGAGTCAGCGATCACCGAACCCGGCGTGGTGCGCATGGGCCACCATGCGTTGACCCGCTGGCCCGAACTGCTGGGCGCCCTGTCAGAGCCCGTGTTCTTCCAGCAGGCCGGCACGCTCATCGTGTGGCACCGCCAGGACGCAGCTGAAGCCCAGCGGCTCACGCGCCAACTGGAGGCCAACCAGCACAAGGTGCCCGAGCTGCCCGCCCTGCAAAAACTGGACGGCGCCGCGCTGGCCCAGGCGGAGCCCACATTGGCGCAGCGCTTTGCGCAGGGCCTGTACCTGCCTGGCGAAGGCCAGCTCGACAACCGGCAGTTGCTGGCCGCCCTGGTGGTGGAAATGCAGCGGCTGTCCGTACACATGCACTGGCACACGCCCCAGTCGCCCGAGGCCTTCACGCCCGGCGCCCCCGGCCAGCCCGACTGGGTGCTGGACTGCCGTGGTCTAGGCGCCAAGGGCCAATGGCCTGCGTTGCGCGGCGTGCGGGGCGAGGTGGTTCGCATCTACGCGCCGGATGTCACGCTGCAGCGCCCTACGCGGCTGGTGCACCCGCGCTACCCCATCTACATCGCACCCAAGGAAGACCATTTGTTCGTGATCGGCGCGACCGAGATCGAGTCGGACGACCTCTCGCCCGCCAGCGTGCGATCGACGCTGGAACTGCTGAGTGCCGCCTACGCCGTGCACCCCAGCTTTGCGGAAGGCCGCATTCTGGAACTGGCCACGCAGTGCCGCCCCACGCTGCCCGACAACCTGCCCGCCATCCGCCAGCCCCGCCCGGGCGTGCTGGAGATCAATGGCCTGTACCGCCACGGCTTCATGATCGCGCCCGCGATGCTGGATGTGACGCTCGAAGTGCTGAACGCAGGACAATCGCAACTTTCGCAACGTTTTGACCTCGCGCTGGATCTAGAGCCCGCCCCCCTGCCCCCACCCAGCGCGGCCGCCGCCTTCGCATGAACATTTCCATCAACCAGATCCCGCACGAACTGCCCGAAGGGGCCACCGTGGCCGACGCCGTGGCCGCCATCGCGGCCCGTCCGCCTTTTGCCGTAGCCGTGAACACCACCTTTGTGCCCAACACCCGCTACGCCGCGCAGGCCCTGCAGCCCGGCGACCGCGTGGAAATCATCTCGCCCGTGACGGGGGGCTGATCCGCCATCTGAAATTTGAAGCCAAATTGGCACCTAGCGCTTGATGAATAAGCGCTAGCAGCTATTAAAAGCATAGTAATACCATGACCACTTCAACGCCCCAAGACCCCCTGGTGCTGTACGGCCAGCAGTTCGCCAGCCGCCTGTTGCTGGGCACCTCGCGCTACCCATCCCCTGCGGTGCTCGAAGCCGCCGTATTGCGCGCCAAGCCTGCCATGGTCACAGCTTCGCTCCGCCGCCAGGGCAGCAACCCAGCCGAGAGCGGCAGCAGCTTCTGGGAGCTGCTGCGCAAGCTCAATGTGCCCGTGCTGCCCAACACCGCAGGCTGCCACAGCGCGCAAGAAGCCATCACCACTGCGCAGATGGCTCGCGAGGTGTTCAACACCCCCTGGATCAAGCTGGAGCTGATTGGCGACGACTACACCTTGCAGCCGGACACGCTGAACCTGGTGGGCGTGGCCGAACACCTCATCAAAGAAGGCTTTCAGGTGCTGCCCTACTGCACCGAAGACTTGGTGCTGTGCCAGCGCCTGGTCGATGTGGGCTGCCAGGCTGTGATGCCTTGGGCCGCTCCCATTGGCACGGGGCGTGGCCCCGTCAACCCCTATGCCTTGCAGACGCTGCGCGAGCGCCTGGACGTTCCCATGCTGGTGGATGCAGGCCTGGGCTTGCCTTCGCACGCCTGCCAGGTGATGGAATGGGGCTACGACGGCGTGCTGCTGAACACTGCCGTGGCACTGGCCCAAGACCCGGTAGCCATGGCTGGCGCGTTCGCAGACGCTGTGAACGCAGGGCGCATTGCGCGCCTTGCCGGCGCCATGGCCGCCCAGGATGCGGCCCAGCCCAGCACGCCCGTGTTGGGCACACCGTTCTGGCACCACGCCCATGCGTGATATCACTGACCTGGCGCAAGCCATCGTTGCGCACCACGCGGGCACCTTTGCCGGGTTTACGCCCGAGCCGGTGCCCCCCTCCACTTCGCAAGACCCCACCTACCTCGCCGCACTGCAGGCCTGCAGTGCGTTGGGCTTTATTGCCCACGACGCCGAATGCCTGGCCCGTGCCTGGCAGGCGCGCGCGCTGCGCACCGGCAGCGCACAGCCCGACCAATGGCCAGACGAGCCCCAGGACTTTGGCCTGCAGAACCTTCCCCGCGCCCAGCAGTTTGCCGCCTGCCCGCAGCACCTGGGTCTGTATGCCGTATTGCCCGATGCCCTCTGGGTGGGCCGCATGGCACGCGCGGGGGTGCCCACCGTGCAACTGCGCTTCAAGTCGGACGATGCCCATGCCATCCGAGCCGAAGTCCAGGCAGCCGTCAAAGCAGTGCAAGGCACAGGCGCGCTGTTGTTCATCAACGACCATTGGCGGGACGCCATCGACGCGGGCGCCTATGGCATCCATCTGGGCCAGGAAGACCTGGACGCACTCACGCCCCAGGAGCTACAGACGCTGCACCGCTCGGGGCTGCGCCTGGGAGTGAGCACCCATGGGTATGCCGAAATGGTGCGTGCCGACGCCGTGGGGCCCAGCTATATCGCCATGGGCGCCGTGTTCCCCACGACATTGAAAAAAATGGTCACCGCACCCCAGGGCGTGGGCAGGCTGGGCGTGTATGCGCGGTTGATGCGCCACTACCCACAAGTGGCCATCGGAGGGATCGGTGCTGAACAGTTCCCCACCGTACTGACCACCGGGGTGGGCTCTGTGGCAGTGGTGCGGGCATTGGTCAACGCCCCTCACCCTGAAGCATCGGCTGCGCAGCTGATGGCGCTCATGCGTTGATGGGTCGGAGCGCATAGCCGCAGCCCATAGCCCTACCATCCAGAACCCAGTAGCGCACGCTGCCTGGGCAACCGCCCGGAGGCAGGCCCGGCCTACTTGCGGTCCGGCTTCTTCATCTGCTCCAGTTCGAGGCGCAGTTCCATGAGATCGTTCTCCATGCCAAAGCCGACAGGCTGGCCCGCTGGCGGTGACGATGTCACAGGCACCGGGGGCAGATCGCTCAGCGTGAGGTGTGGAGGGTCCGACAGGTCCAGATCGAGCGGAATCCCTCGCGAGTCCTCGCCCAGGGCTGCCGGTGGATTGGGAGCCCCCCCGGAATAAGGCGCGGGCGCAGGCGGCTGCAGAACCTTCTCCGCAAACTCAAACTCCAGGCTGGCGGCCAGAGAATCAAGCAGCAAATCGTCTTGCAACTCCACCGCTGGGGCCAGGGTCGACGGCGCGACCACGGTTTCGGACCGTGGTGGAGCCAACGGCGTCGTGCGCTTGCGCGGCGGCTGTGCACCACGCGCACTGGCAGGCGTGGTCTGCGCAATCGCCAGCAGCAGCAACAGATCGTCATAGGCCGCCAGGTCAAACGGATCCACAGCCTCGGCACCCGTGCGACGGAACAGAAATTTCTCCAGCAAGCCCAGCACCGCAGGCGTCGTCCACTCGGCCTCGATCTCGGCGAGCGCATCGGTGTAGTGGTACAGCATGCGGCCCGTGCGGTGAAAGCCCGCAAACTCCGGCACCTGCGCATTGAAGGACTGCATGAACTGCGTGCGCAACTGCGCAAATTCATCCACACGGCTGAGCGTGTGGTACAGCCGCAATAGCTCCAGGTAGGCCAGCGGCGAAGTCTCGCGGTGCTCTGCAATATGGTGTTTCAGAACCTCGATGGCCTGTTGGTGTTCGCCCACCGAGACAAAAAACTCGGCCTGTTGCTGGATGTCAAACAGCTCTTCGGGGTTGACGATGTGGGGCGCCACCGAGGCTGCGGCGGGCGGCGCAGCAACAGCCTTGGCCTGCAATGGAGCTGGAGCACTCGCCGCAGGGCTGGTCGTTACAAAGCGTGGCTCCACCGTTACCGAGGCCGCTTTTTGGAGGGGAGTGGCACCGGACTCGGGGTTCGCTGCGACGGCGTGGGGCTGAGTCTCAGACGGTAGCCAGGTGTCGCCGGGATGGGGCGTGAGGCCGAGGGCCTCGTCATGTGCCGATGCCGCATCGGCACGTGCGCCCAGAGCCACGGAATCGCGCCACGACCGCACCGCCTTGTCAGAGGCGCTGCGCATCCGCGACCACATCCATGCCACACCCAACAACGCGAGGGCGAGCAGCCCGCCCAGGGCGTAAACCACCGTCGCGGGAAAGCGTTCCTGCTCCATCAACTCCAGCTGCTGTTGCAACTGGCCAGCGGCTGCGCGGTCCTTCGCGGCCTGCGCACGCAGTGTGGCTGTATCCGATTCCAGCGCCTTCAGCCGTTCGTCGTCCTTTTGCAACTCCTCCGGCTGCACATTCAAAGACTTCCACAGCGCTGCGGCCTGCGCGCGCAAGGCCGACATCTCCTCGGACGGCGCCGTCGGCAGTTGGGCCGTGGAACGCAACGCCACGGGGCTGTCCAGCCAAGTGTCCAAGGGCTCAACCACCAGACGGGAGCGCGCGGCGGGCACAGAGGCAACCACCGACTTGCCAGGCGCCGCAGTGCCCACACGCGTTGTGGGTCGCACAGCAGCTGCAGAACCCGGTGCACGGTTGTCTGCGACAGGCGGCCGCGCGGCCCTTGCGGGCACAGGCGCCTTGTCACTGGGCCGGGCGGCCTGCGCAACACCGGCCGCCGCTGCGGATGCGGCTGCACTGCCACTCCCCGCCAAAGGCGAACGCTGTGACTCTGCACCTGCACCAGGGGTTACCGCAGGAAGCCGCGAAAGGTCCACCGGCGACGCAGAGGCAGACCGGGTGACGGCTGTTGGCAAGTCCGAGAGAAATGTGTAACTGCGTGTGGTTTTACCGTTGCATCCTGCGGTCAGGGTGACGGTGAGCACGGGCTCATCCAGCGACACAGAGGCCAGCACGCGGACCCCTGAGGGGCGCCCACGCACCTCGGGCAGGGGGATCACGCGCACCTTGTTGTCGCTGATGGCGTTGTCGCCCGCCACCAGCTTGGCGGTGACGCAAGAGGACGCGACATCCGTACCGGGGTCGGGCTGCAACTCGAACGACAGATCGACCGGAGCGCCCAACACGACCGTACCATTACCGTTGCCCAGGGACAGCGCCGAAGCGCCGGCTGCAAGCGCCCACAATCCCGGCCCCAAAATGGTGTTACGAATTATCACAATCAATTCTGTTTTTTGGTCTAAAGGATTCTTGCACATAACTCCCAGATAAGGCCAGAGCCATAATGCCGCTATGAAAATTCAGTTTCCCAACATCGCCATCGTGGGCACCGGCGCCATGGGCCGGGGCATCGCGCAAATTGCGGCCCAGGCCGGCAGCCAGGTTTTTCTGCTAGACGCCAACCCCGGAGCAGCCGACGCCGCCCGGGCCGCCCTGCAGGAACAGTGGAACAAGCTGGTCGCCAAAGGCCGGATGGACGCGGAACAAGCCAGCGCGCTGACCGCGCGGTTGCACCCCGTCAAAACAACAGCAGCCTTGGCAAACTGTGACCTGGTGGTGGAAGCCATCGTGGAACGGCTGGACGCCAAACAAGCCCTCTTCGTCGAACTGGAAGGGGTGGTACGCGCTGATGCCGTGCTGGCCACCAACACGTCATCCCTGTCCGTGACCGCCATTGGCGCAGCCCTCCAGCGCCCAGAACGCCTGGCCGGGTTCCACTTCTTCAACCCCGTTCCGCTCATGAAGGTGGTGGAGGTGATTGCGGGCCTCAAGACAGGTCCTGCCATCTGCACCGCGCTGGCCGCATATGCCAAAGAAATGGGCCACACCCCCGTGCAGGCGCAGGACACCCCCGGCTTCATCGTGAACCACGCGGGGCGAGGTTTTGGCACAGAAGCCCTGCGCATCGTGGGTGAGGGCGTCACCGATTTCGCCACCATCGACCGCATCCTGCGCGACCAGGTCGGCTTCAAGCTGGGCCCCTTCGAACTGATGGACCTGACGGCGCTGGACGTGTCGCATCCGGTCATGGAATCCATCTACCGCCAGTATTACGACGAGCCGCGTTTTCGCCCCAGCGTGATCACGGCCCAGCGCCTGGCAGGGGGGGTTGTGGGCAAGAAGGTGGGCGAAGGGTTTTACCGCTATGTGGATGGCGTGGCACAGGTGCCTGCCGAAGCCCCGGTCCCTGTGGTCAACGACATTCCACCAGTGTGGGTGTCCCCGCGCGCTGCCCGCCGTGCAGAGCTGTACCAGCTGCTCAAGGACCTGGGTGCCACCATCGAAACGGGCCAATCCCCCTCCCCCCAGGCCATCACGCTGGTCGCACCGCTGGGCTTTGACGTGACCACCGTCGCGGTGGTGGAGCGACTGGACCCGGCCCGCACCATTGGCATTGACATGCTCATCGATGACGCCGCAACAAAGCGCCGCGTGCTGGCCACCAACCCCGCCACCCGCGTGGACATCCGCAACGCGGCGCATGCCCTGTTTGCACGCGACGGCAAGGCCGTGAGCGTGATCCGCGACAGCGGTGGTTTTGTCACGCAGCGCGTGGTGAGCACCATCGTCAACATCGCCAGCGACATCTGCCAGCAAGGCATCTGCTCGCCCAAGGACCTGGAAACCGCCGTGACCCTGGGCTTGGGCTACCCATTGGGCCCACTGGCCATGGGCGACCGCTGGGGTCCCACCAACATTCTGGAGGTGCTGTTCAACATGCAGACCGTGTATGGCGACACGCGCTACCGCCCCAGCCCATGGCTGCGTCGGCGAGGAGCCATCGGCCTGAGCCTGAGCCACGTGGAAGAAGACTGATTGATTCGCCCCCCTGAGTCGCTTCGCGCCGTCCCCCTTCCCGAATTGCTGTGCAATTCGGGAAGGGGGACGCAGCCAGTGCACGCAAGTGAAACGCGGCTGCGCAGCTTGGCGGCCCTTGCACGGCTGCCTTGGCTTGAGCCGCACTCTGTTCGATAAGCTGCGGACGATGCGTAGCCCCGTGCAAACCTGACAACAGCCGTCCGAAGCCTTTACCCGGATACAAGATGCCCGCAGAACTCCTGAGCACCAGCCAGGGCCAGACCCTGGTCCTGACCCTTCGCAACCCCGAGCGGCGCAATGCCATCGACCCGGTGATGTATGCAGCAGGTGTGGAGGCGCTGGGCGTGGCCGAAAGCAGCCCCGACATCCGCAGCGTGGTCATCACGGGCTCCGATGGCATGTTCTGTTCGGGCGGCAATCTGCAGCGCCTGCTGGCCAACCGCCAGGAAGCGCCTGAGGTGCAGGCACAGAGCATCGAAGGCCTGCACAACTGGATCGAGACCATCCGCACCTACCCCAAGCCGGTGATTGCGGCCGTGGAGGGCGCGGCAGCCGGTGCAGGGTTTTCGCTGGCGCTGGCCTGCGACTTCATCGTGGCGGCACGCAATGCAGTGTTTGTGATGGCCTACAGCAACGTGGCACTGTCGCCAGATGGCGGCGCCAGCTGGAGCCTGGCCCAGGCCCTGCCTCGCCAGATTGCCACCGAGATCCTCATGTGTGGTGACCGCATCGGCGCAGAACGTCTGCACGCATTGGGCCTGGTCAACCGCATTGCCGAAGCAGGCAATGCACTCGACACAGCCCTGGCGCTGGCCGAGCAGCTCAATGCCCGTGCACCCAATGCACTGGCCAGCATCAAGGAGCTGCTGAACGAGGCGCCACATGCTCAGCTCACACACCATCTGGCCCATGAACGCGACCACTTCGTGAAGAACCTGCACCACGCCAACGGCGGGGCTGGAATCTCGGCGTTCCTTGAAAAGCGCGCGCCCCGCTACGAGTGACACGGCGCAGCGGGTGCCAGCAGGCGCTCGCCCCCTCCATCACAACATCAACCCCCGGCACGCTGCCACCCAGCGCCGGGGGTTTTCTTTTGGCCTACGGGCAGACACGCAGGTGACAACCCTGACGTATTGCGCAGGTCCCTGACGCGACAATGGGTCTGTTTCTAGTCACCCAAAAGACAGACCATGGACGACCCGATTCTTACTATCGAAGAACGTGAAGCGATCAACTCCGGTCGCTGGTTTTCTTCCCTTTCACCTTCGCTACGCCACGACATCCTCCGATGTGCATACGTCAAACGTTTCAAGGACGGCGCCCTGATCTGCGCACGCGGCGATCCACCCGAAGAGTGGATTGCCTGTGCACGCGGTGCGGTGCGAGTGAGCTCCACCTCCATCTCGGGCAAGCAGATCACGCTGACCTATGTGGAGCCGGGCATCTGGTTCGGCGACGTGGCGATCTTCGACGGAGACCGGCGCACGCACGACGCGTATGCGCATGGCGACACCACCATCCTGTGCGTGGCCAAGTCCGACTTCAAGAAGATCTTGGCTTCGCACGTGGAGTTCTACGAAGCCATGCTGCGCCTGCATGCGCGGCGCATTCGTCAGCTGTACGGTTTGGTGGAAGACCTCAACACCCTGCCCCTGCGCGCGCGGCTGGCCAAACAGCTGGTGCACTTGGTTCGCAGCTACGGCATTCCCAGTCTGTCGGATGGCAGCGAGATGCGCATTGGCCTGCAACTGGCGCAGGAAGAACTGGCGCAACTGTTGGGCGCTTCGCGCCAACGGGTGAACCAGGAACTCAAGGCCATGGAACGCGAGGACGCCATCCGCATCGAGCCGGGCGGCCTGGTGGTGCGTGACCGAGAAGCACTGATGCGCATCGCCGAAACCGACAACTGACCCACCCACCCAACCACTGACTGCCCGAACCTTCACCCGCCCCTCCATGAGCAACTTTGACCATTTCGTCGGCACCCGCCCTGTTTCCGATCAGCACGCCTTCGACATCGAAACGCTGACTGCATGGCTCTCCAGGAACATGGAGGGCTTTGTGGGCCCGCTGACGGTGGAGATGTTCAAGGGCGGGCAGTCCAATCCCACGTACAAGCTCATCACACCCAGCACCAGCTACGTGATGCGCGCCAAGCCTGGGCCCGTGGCCAAGTTGCTGCCTTCGGCCCACGCCATTGAGCGCGAATTTGCGGTGATGAGCGGCCTGTACGGCACCGATGTACCCGTACCCCGCATGTTTGTGCTGTGCGAGGACGAATCAGTGATCGGGCGCGCCTTCTACGTGATGGAGTGCATGCAGGGGCGTGTGCTGTGGGACCAGTCCCTGCCCGGCATGACGCCGACTGAACGCGGTGACATCTACAACGAGATGAACCGCGTGATCGCAGCGCTGCACACCGTCAAATTTGCAGACAGAGGCCTGGCCAGCTACGGCAAACCCGGCAACTACTTTGACCGCCAGATCGGTCGCTGGAGCAAACAATACGTGGCGTCCATCACGCAGCCCATCGAAGAGATGGACCGCCTGATGGAGTGGCTGCCCGCCAACATGCCCGCCAGCGCAAGGGACGAAGGCCACGTGTCCATCGTGCACGGCGACTACCGCCTGGACAACCTGATGTTCCACCCCACCGAGCCACGCGTGATTGCCGTGCTCGACTGGGAGCTGTCCACGCTGGGGCATCCCCTGGCTGACTTCAGCTACCACTGCATGAGCTGGCACATCCCTGCCTCGCTCGGGCGCGGCATCGCAGGGCTGGACCTGGGCGCGCTGGGCATCCCCGACGAAGACACCTACATCCGTCTGTACTGCGAGCGCACCGGCATTACCACACCCGAAGCCTTGCGTGCGGACTGGAACTTCTACCTCGCCTACAACATGTTCCGCATCGCAGCCATCCTGCAAGGCATTGCCAAGCGGGTGGAGGCAGGCACGGCATCCAGCGCCCAGGCCAAGGCCTCGGGCGACACCGCACGACCCATGGCCCAACTGGCCTGGTCGTTTGCGCAGCGCGGCTGAGCACGCGACGCAACCCCAAGCGCCGCCCCACGATTACCAACGGAGAAGAAACCCATGGACTTTGACTACTCGCCCAAAACCAAGGAACTGCAGGCCAAACTGCTCAAGTTCATGGATGACCACATCTATCCGAACGAGTCTGCCTACAAAGACGAACTGGCCGCCAACACAGCGGCAGGCAAGCGCTGGAGCGCGCTGAACACCATCGAGAACCTCAAGCCCAAGGCCATGTCCGCCGGGCTGTGGAACCTGTTCCTGCCGGTCGATAGCGCTGCGGCTTCGGGCTACGACGGTGCGGGCCTGACCAATCAGGAATACGCGCCGCTGGCCGAAATCATGGGCCGCGTGCCATGGGCCAGCGAAGTGTTCAACTGCTCGGCACCCGACACCGGCAACATGGAAACCATTGCCCGCTACGGCGACGAAGCCAACAAGGCCCGCTGGCTCAAGCCGCTGCTCGAAGGCAAGATCCGCTCGGCCTTTGCGATGACCGAGCCCGATGTGGCGTCGAGCGACGCCACCAACATCGAGACCCGCATTGAACGCCAGGGCGACGAGTACGTGATCAATGGCCGCAAGTGGTGGATCTCCGGCGCGGCCGACCCACGCTGCGCCGTGTTCATCACCATGGGCAAGACCGACCCCGACGCACCCCGCCACTCGCAGCAGAGCATGGTGCTGGTGCCCGCCGACGCCAAGGGCATCACCATCGTCCGCCCGCTCAACGTGCTGGGCTATGACGACGCGCCCCACGGCCACGTCGAGATGACGTTCGAGAACGTGCGCGTGCCCGTCTCCAACATCCTGCTGGGCGAGGGCCGTGGCTTCGAGATCGCCCAAGGCCGCCTGGGCCCCGGACGCATCCACCACTGCATGCGCCTGATCGGCCTGGCCGAACGTGCACTGGAGCTGATGTGCAAGCGCGCGTCGTCGCGCGTCGCATTCGGCAAGACCGTGGCCCAGCAAACCGTGACGCAGGAACGCATTGCCGAGGCCCGTTGCAAGATCGACATGGCCCGCCTGCTGACCCTCAAGGCCGCCTGGCTGATGGACGTGGCTGGCAACAAGGTGGCCAAGACCGAAATCGCGATGATCAAGGTGGTGGCTCCTAGCATGGCCTGCCAGGTCATCGACTGGGCCATGCAGGTGCATGGTGGCGGCGGCATGTCTGACGACTTCCCCCTGGCCTACGCCTACGCCGGTGCGCGCACCCTGCGTTTTGCCGACGGCCCGGACGAAGTGCACCGCAACGCCATTGCCAAGTGGGAGCTGGGCAAGTACGGCACCTACGGCCGCGATGCCGCCGTGCCGGTGACACGCGGCGGCTGACGCGCGCCTGCGCGCATTTACGACGCATCTACGGCGCTACTGCAGCCCTGCTGCGTCCTCCATCTGCGCATCAGCGGGCGGAGGGGGTGGCAGGTTCTGCAGAGCCCCCTGGGCAGCCGCCAAGAGTAGCTGTGTGGCTTGGGCGATTTCCGTGAGGCTGCGCTGCGTGTGCTCCATGCGCAAGTACACCTTGCCACGCACCAACATCAGCAGCAGCGGCGACTGTGCCCGCACCGCGCCACCCTCGCCTTCCACAATGTTGAGCAACTGAGACACGACTGGCGCATGAATCCAGCGCTGAGCTGTCTCTATACGCTCCGCCACCACCGCAAAGTGCTCGCGGAACGAGGCTGGCAGCCCCGGCCAGGCCACCTCTTCATACATGGCCAGCCAACGCATTTCCTCGGGCAAGCTGGCATTCACCGTGGTCTGCAGGGTGTCAGTGATGGCGTTGTAGGCGTTGCCCTCCAGGGACTCCTGCAAGGAGCGGTTGAGCACCATCACCGCCGCATCCGGGTCCACCCCCAGATCAGCGCGCCCTCGCAGCTCCAGGCCATGCACGTAATCGCGTGTGGGGTTGCCACACTCCAGCCGCCACGGGTGACCGTTCAGGTCGCCTCCCAGATCAAAATGCCCGTCCACCGCCTGAGGCACGATCGCCAGGCGCTGGGTGGCCGCCCACTGCACCACCTCCTGGTTGGACACGGGCCGTGCGGCGGTGGGGCCGCCGGGCAGATGCAGCGCTTTTCGGAGACGGTCAAACATGGCGATTCGAAGCCCTGGGCTTCGCGGAAGTCACGGATACAGGCATTATTGTGGGCATTGGCCGCTGCGGCAAACCGGATGAATCCCGCTAAGTCGTTGCCCGCAATCCCCCGAAGGACAACACAACGAGTGCCTGGTGCAGCCAGTCTACGGGTGCACTGGCATCGCACCGCATAGGTGCCATCGGCTGGTGTGACTTTTGGCGCCATGGACAAACCACATGCCCCTCTCCCTCTCGATGGACCGCCGACTCGCCCTCATCGCCGTAGCCTGTGCGCTCGTCACACCACGCTACGCCCTGGCACTGCCCGAAGACGCCTCGGCCCGGGTGCGCCAACTGGTGCGCTGGTCCACCGCAACGGCCGACCACCAGGGCTTGCCATTTGCCGTGATCGACAAACCCGCAGCGCACATCCACGTGTTCTCGGCCCAAGCCCAATGGCTGGGCAGCGCGCCCGTGCTGCTGGGCGCCGCCCCGGGCGACCGCTCTGCGCCCGGCATCGGCACCCGGCCCTTGTCCCACATCCGCCCGCACGAACGCACCACCCCTGCGGGCCGCTTTGTGACCGAGCCCGGCCGCAACCTGCAGGGGGAAGACATTGTGTGGATCGACTACGACGCCGCAGTCTCACTGCACCGGGTGCGCAGCGTGAGTGCCGCAGAACGCCGCCCACAGCGCCTGGCAAGCCCCGGCGCACGCGACAAACGCATCAGCTATGGCTGCGTGAACGCACCCGCAGCGTTTTACGACCAGTTCATCGCACCCTGGTTCGGGCGGACGCCGGGGGTGATTTATGTGCTGCCGGACACCGAGTCATTTGCTATATTTTTTGAAGCAGCCAGCGCATATAAATAGTGCGCTATCGGCCTATTTCGCTTAAAAACCTCTGCCCCGCCCCCAACACGGCGAGACTGCTCCTGGGGCACTCCCGCAGGCTCAAACCGTTGCGCGTTGCAAACGAAAGACAGGCCGACGCCCGCCCACCACCAGCCCCTTGGCATTGCGAATGACTGCGTTTCTGCGCGGTGCCAACGCTTCTCGCTGGGCAGCGTCCAGCCAGCCCAGCTGGTCCATCACCTCCACGGCAGCCGCCACCTGCGCCACCATGTTGCCGTCCATGACCTTGAGAGCAAAGGCCTCGCCACGGCTGCGGCTGCCCACGACCTGCACACCGTCGGCCCCGGTTTTCGAGACCCACTCGCCCCGCCCCACCCGCATGAAATCCAGGTCGTGCCGACCGGTGCCGGAGCCCAGTTCGGGGCGTTGCACCATCGCGTCGGCAAGTGCTGTCAGGCTCTGATCCAGATCGGTGTCTGGCGCCCCACCCGCCAGACGCGCATAGCCCCGCGCGAGATGCGCAAGCGGCATGGCGTAGTTGGGGGCAGAGCAGCCGTCGATGCCCATTGCGAGCTCATCGGGCCCCAACCCCACCGCCTGCGCCACCCGCTCGCGAATGGCCACCTGCAACGGGTGCGCAGGGTCGAGGTGGTTGTCCAGCGGCCACCCCTGCTGCACACAGTGGGCAACAAAACCCGCATGTTTGCCGCTGCAGTTGTTGTGGCGCTCGTCGGGCACAAAGCCGTCTGGCAGCGACCCCAGCCCCAGCTCGGCAAACAGCGGCCGGTGGCAGCCGCAGCGCAGGGCATGGTAGCTCTGCCCTACGCTACCCAACATGCGCTCGACCTCCTGCACATGCATGGGTTCGCCGTTGTGGCTGGCGCACAGCAGGGCCAGTTCACCCGAACCCCAGCCCAGCGCATGGGCCCCGCCGGACTGCATGAACGGCAGGGCCTGAAAAGCCTTGATGGTGGAGCGCGTAAAAGTGACCGTGTACGGGTCGCCCACCTGCGCCAGCACGCGGCCGTTGCGGTCAGCCACCGCCACGGCGCCCCAGTGCTGGCATTCGGCGAGGTCGCCCCGGGTCACCTCGATCAGCGGCACAAAACCCATGGTGACCCTCCAGATCTGCGTTATTGCGCAGCGGGTGCAGGGGCCAGCGTCAGCTCATGCGCCCAGCGCGCGGGCTGGCGCTGCAGCGCGCGGTAGCCGGTCTGCGCCCAGGTGCTGCTCATATCGCGGTAACGCGGCGAAAACACCAGGCCACTTTGTCCGGTCTGGTAGATAAAGCGCGACTGTTCCAGGTCAGCCAGGTCGTACACCGCGCGCAGTGATGCAGCGTGGCGGTTCAAAAACGGCCCCTTGGCCTCGCCCGCGTTGTACTGCCCCACGTTGACGGTGTAGGCGTCGCCATGCGACGGCTCGCTCACGTCAAAAAACCTAGCCAACGCAGGCACGTTGCCAAACGGCCGGTGCACGCTGAGCGCCGGGTGCGCAGCGCCCCAACGCCATTGCGCAGGATCGGCGCCGTAAGCTGCCTGCAGCCGGTCGAGCGCACGGCCCAGGGCTACTGCAGACTGCTCCGAGCACGATGCAGGCTGGCACCACCAGGTGTCGTTGCGCTCCAGGATGCCCTCCAGCGCGGCACGGTAGTCGCGTTTGCCATAGGTGGCGGTAAATCGCGCCTCGCCGATGCGCGGCACGATCAGGCCACGCGCCAGCTCGTCCGTCCAGGCGGCAAACACCAGGGGCGCGGCCTTGCCTGCATCCATCACACCGTCAAAGCCCTTGAGTTGCTCTTGCGCAGCCGCTGCCAGGGGGTGCGACGACGAGGCCTGCTGCAGATAGGGCAGCAGCCTGCGCGCGGCCAGCGAGGTCACATCGCGGTGGATGGCCTGCATGCTCACGGCATCGTGCTTTTCGGTCGCCTCAATGAGCTGCGCAATGCGTTCGTAGCGGTAGGGCAAGGCCCAGTCCTGCGTGAGGTAGTGGGAGTAATCAGGTGCGGTCACACGCTGGTTGGCGGTGGCAATCCAGCCCCGGGCGCCGTTGTCCTCGGGTGTCTGGTCATACGGCAGCCAGCCCTTCCAGTCGTATCGTGCGTCCCAGCCCGGCGAGGGCGCCACGCCACGGATGTCGTTGGCAGCATCGCGCACGGGCGCACGGCCCGCCGCCTTGAAGCGGATGTTGCCTTGGTCGTCAGCCGCCACCACGTTCTGCATCGGCGAGTGGTAGTGCGACAGAGCCTCGAACAACGCGTCCACCGATTTCGCCTGGTTGGTCTGCAGGCCCGCGAGCACGGTCTGGTTGTCCGCATCCAGGGCGCTCCAGCGCAGCGCAACCACGTATTTGCTGAGGTCCAGCACGTCGGCGTGCGACTTCTGCGCGTCGCTCAACACAGGGCCGTGGCGCGTGCTTCGCACCTTCAGTGCCACATCGGCCTGCCCCTTGACGCGGATGGTCTCGGCGCGCACGGTGAACGGCGCCCAGCCCTCGGGCGTGCGGTACTGCGACGCGTCGGCAGGGTTGATCTGCTCCAGGTACAGGTCCTGCACGTCCGGGCCCGTGTTGGTGAAGCCCCAGGCCACTTTGTCGGTACGGCCCAGCACCACAAAAGGCATGCCGGGCAAGGTGGCGCCCACGGCGTCGATCGCCCCCATGGATGTGCCGTCGGAGGCCTTACCCGCCGGTGCCTGCAGGCCCGCAAAGTACCAGATGGCGGGAGCAGACAGGCCCAGGTGTGGATCGTTGGCCAGCAGCGGTTTGCCGCTGACGGTACGGGTGCCAGCCAGCACCCAGTTGTTGCTGCCCTTGCCTTCGTTGGTACCCGCATTGCGTGTCAGCTCTTCCGCCCAGGCCAGCATGCCAGCGCTGATCTGGCGGGACAACGGTCCGTCGCCAAGCACGACAGGCTCGGCACGGTTATCAGCCAGCGCGGCAGCAGCGGGGGCCGCAGCAGAAGCGTTGGCATCGGTGGCACGGTACACCCCCAGTTGCCGGTACAGCGCGGCCAGATCGGCCGAGGCAGCGGGGCGCTCCCCTGGGTACGGTGGCATCAACTGCCACAGGCGTTCGGTATCCAGCGTTTTGGCGATGGACAGCCGCGCAAACTCGTTGCCCCAGTTGCCGCCCAAGTCCAGGGCCATCATCAATGCCCAGCCCACGCTGTCTTCGGGCTCCCACACCGCGCCCGCTACCCCACCCGGCTGAACGCCCAGAATATGAAACTCAGGCGGCAGCGCCTGGGGGCGGTTTTGGTGAAACGCGTGAATCCCCTGGCTGTAGGCCTGCAGGGCCTCTTGGGCATACAACGGCAGGCCTGCATACTGGCGCTTGGCCGTGCCCATGATGTCCAGCGTGCGCATGAGCTTGTCGGTCTCCAGCGTGGCCGGCCCAAACACCTCGGACAGCTCGCCGTGCATCACGCGGCGGTTGAACTCCAACTGCCACGTGCGCTCCTGCGCATGCACATAGCCCATGGCAAACCAGGCGTCTTGCGGGCTTTGTGCGCGAATATGAGTAACGTCAGCGCCATCGCGCTGCACCTGCACGGCCTGGCGCAGGCCCTTCACGACCAGCTTGCCATCCATCGCCGCAAAGCTGCGCTGCACATACACCGCAGCCCCCGTGCCGGCCAACAATGCCGCCACTACCAAACCAACGGCCGTTCGCTTCATCCACGCCATGTCTCGTGTCTCCTGTCTATTGTTCGAAAGTGAAAGGGGGTGGGGACTCGACCTGGCCCCGCCGCGGTGACGGCCGAAGGCTCAACCCAGATGAACGCGGGTCCCTGCGACCTGAAAGTTCATGACCGGGGCACTGGGCTCGGAAAAAGGAACCCCCAACGCAATCTGCCCCATGCCATGCAGGATGCAGGCGTCACGGCGCAACCGCACGGGCGAGTCGCTGCCGTCAAACCGCACCCAGGTGCCAAAGCTGCTCATGTCGGTGAGCACAAAGCCGCTGTTGCGCCAGTCGATGCGCGCATGCAGCCGCGACACGCGGGGATCGTTGATGCACAACTGCGCATGGGTGGCCCGCCCCACGTGCACGGGCGCATCCGACGAGGTAAATGACATGTCTACACCATGCCAAGAAAACTGGATCTGCCCCAGGATGGGATCGGCTGGCGCAAAATTACTGACCAGCGCCGCCTGCATGGTAAGCGAGTCGAGCTCTTCGTTCTCGCGCCATTCCACCTGGTAGAGCATCTGCAACTCGGCCTTGCCACGGATCTCCATGAGGCCGAGCTTGCGGTACCACACGTCAGGGGCCGCCCCTGCCAAGAGCACTGCCGTCTCGGTGGCCCAGATTTCGGCAGGGCCCGCGCGCTCGCACAGGCGGGAGGCCACATTGACGGCATCGCCGTAGCAGTCACCGTCCACATCGACCACATCACCGCTGGCCACGCCCACGCGGATGTCCATGCGCAGCGGCTGCGGCCAACGGTCCAGGCGCGCCTGGTGCTGGCGCAGCATATAGGTGGTGGCGGTCACGGCACTGGCCGCATCGCCAAAAATACACAACACCCCGTCGCCCAGCTTCTTGACCACACGGCCAGCATGCGCCTCGATGGTGTCACTGATCCACTGCGTGACCTGGGTCACCGCCTCGGTGGCGCGCTCGTTGCCGAGCGTTTCGTACAACGAGGTACTGCCCGATAAGTCGGCGAAGACCACCGTTGACAACACACTCATGAACGGTGGCCGATCAGTAACATCATGTGATTCAGTTTAGTGCAAGCTCAACGAAGACGCACCCATCAAAGCGTCAACAATCCTGTACCAAGGCCTTTGCAGGCCGCGCAGGCCACCGCCTGTGGCCCCGCCGCAGGCGATAGCGGCATCGACGTGCTTTGGACGGTATGCCGCACAGGGCGATGACAACGCCCTAAAGCGCGAGCCTCGCAGGGCACCTGCTCACCACGCCGCGCACCGTCAGGCCACCGAAAACATCCGCAGCGAATGCGTAAAAGTTCGCAACAAACGGGGCCATCGTGTTGTCTTTATGCAAAAACAGGAGCGCCGCCCTTGCGTCAATCCTCACTCCCGCTTACTTTGATCAACCCTGTTACAAAAACCGCACTGCCCTCCGCCCATGCGCTGGAACAAGCCCAATCTCCGCAACAACCTGCACGACCTGCTCGGTCGTGACAAGCCGTCGTCGACAGCCTGGGTGCGCGACCAGGGCCTGGAGGAGGTGCGGCGTGCCATGCTGCAAAGCCTGACGGGGCTCAGCGGCTGCGAAGTGGCGCGCATGAGCATGCGCCTGCGCTATGCGGGCGATATCGAGGCGCTGTGGTATCTGCGCAGCGACCTGCTCGATACCCTGATTCCGCTGCGGGGCCAGGCCGTCGCCCAGACCGTGCTGGACAAGGTCACGCCGATGTTCCAAGGTCAGTTGCCGCTATCGTTGCGTGTCCCGCAGATGCCACACGCGCCCCGCGCGCACTTCTGAACCCTGAGGCGGCTGCTCGCGGCGGGCCTGCTTCTTATTCCCGCCACCCAGCCGCGCTCAACCCGCGCACTCAGTGCTGGTGGCCCCAGTAAATCAGCGCATCACGCTCTTCCACCGACAACGACACCGTGGCGCCCACGGGCAGCAGCACTTTGGTTTCGACATGCCCGAAGGGCAGATTGGTCAGCACAGGTGCCTTGATCTGGGTGCGCAACCAGTCCACCACCGACTGCAGCTTGTAGCCCTTGTCGTGTGGCGCCAGCTTGAAGTTGGTGAACTGGCCCAGCACCACGGCCTTTTGCTGGGCCAGCACGCCCGCGTACAACAGCTGGGTCAGCATGCGCTCAATGCGGTAGGGGTGCTCGTGCACATCTTCCACAAACAACACCCCGCCCTTGACCTGCGGGAAATACGGCGTGCCCACCAGCGATGCCAGTACGGCCAGGTTGCCGCCCCACAATGTGGCGCTTTTCACATAGACATTGGGCACGGCGGGCTTGCCGGTGGTGGCATGGGGCTTTTCCTTGTGCATGCGCCAGCCTGTACCTTCGCCATGACCGGTCAGCAGGTCATCAAAGCAGGCGTCCATGATGTCGTCGGGCTCGCCCGCCACGCCAAAATCGGCCCCTAGCGAGGGCCCTGCCCAGGTGGTGGCCCCCGTCTGGGCCAGCACGGCGAGCTGGAAAGCGGTGAAGTCGCTCACACCGACAAAGTGCGTACCCTTTTCGATCGCCTTGGCCACCGCCTTGTAGCGGATGCCCGGCAGGATGCGCGTGAGGCCGTAGCCACCGCGCGATATCAGCGCCACATCGGCGCCGCTGGCCGCTGCACGGTGGATAGCGGCCAAACGGGTAGCGTCATCCCCCGCAAAACGGGTGTGCGTGGCCAGAGCGTCCACGTCTACCTCCACCTCATGGCCCTGGGCCTTGAGCCGGGCGATGCCACGCTTGAAAGCCGCCTTGTCCCGCACGGCGCTGGAAGGCGAGTAAATGTAGATGTGCTTGGGACCGTGGTCGTGGTCGCACTGCGAGTGGTCGTGATGGTGGTCGTGCAAAGCGCTCAGGCCCGCAAGGGGTCTGCTCCGTAAACAAGGGGAAGCCGGGCGCCAAGTGCAGTCAGACGGCGCCAGCGGACAAGTCAGTGCGCGAAGTATTCCACAGCCTGCGCGGCGATGGCCTCGCCATGCTCCTGAACAAAGTGACCTGCATGGGGCAGCACCACCGGCTCGGGGCACCCACGGATGTTTTGTTGCAACGCCCGCATGGTGGGCAGACCCAGCACGGGGTCTTGGGCGCCCACCACCATCAGGCTGCGGCCTTGCCACTGGTGCTGCCAGAAATCGCGGGCCGCACGCGACAGCGCCGCCCCCGCATCATCACACGCTGCGGGGACACGTTCTGGAAATGCGCGCAGCGCGGCCCGGCAACCCTTGTCAGGAAATGGTGCGCCATACGCCGCGCACTCTGCCGTACTCAGGTGCGGATTGCCGCGCGCCAACAGGCGCCCCACCTCATACAGCGGCTTGTCGCGGCACATGGCGCGCCAGTCCACAAAACCCTGGGGCAACGGCGCATCGCCCGTGGCCAGCAGCGTGTTCATCACCAGCAGGCCGCCAAACCGCTCAGGCGTCGCCATGGGCAGCGTAAGGCCCAGGATGCCGCCCCAGTCCTGCACCACCAGCACGACATTGCGCAAGTCCAGCCGCTCGATCAACTCCAGCAACACCTGGCGGTGCCATTCGAACTGGTGCACACCCTCCTTCTTGGGCTTGTCGCTTTTTCCAAAGCCGATCAGATCGGGCGCCACCACGCGGTCGCCCGCTGCGAGAAAGGTAGGCAGCATGCGTCGGTACAAATAGCTCCAGGCCGGGTTGCCATGCAGGCACAGCCAGGTGCGGCGCGCATCGCGGGGGCCTTCGTCCAGATAGTGCAAACGCAGGCCCGCCAGGCTCGGTAGGTCGCTGACGTAGTGAGGAGCCCAAGGGTAGCCCGGCAGGTTGGCAAAAGCCGCATCGGGTGTGCGCAGGGCGTCGTCACGCAAGGGATGGCGGGCCAACGCTTCGGCGCGCTGTTGATGGCGGCGCTGGCGGAAAAAGCCGCTGAGCAGTTCACCGCACTCATCGGCCAGCACCCCGCCCTGCACCTGGGTCTGGTGGTTGATCTCGGCATGGCCAAACAGGTTAAGCACCGAACCAGCCGCCCCCGTCTTGGCGTCTGCAGCGCCATACACCACGCGCGCCAGCCGCGCATGCAACATGGCGCCGCTGCACATGGCACAGGGCTCCAGCGTCACGTACAGGCTGCAGCCGTCGAGCCGATAGTTACCCAGCCGCTGCGCAGCCGCTCGCAGAGCCACGATCTCGGCGTGGGCTGTGGGGTCGTGGCCTTCCACAGGGGCATTGCGGCCGGTGGCGATGACCTGGCCGTCCTTGACTACGATGGCACCCACAGGCACTTCGCCAGCGCCGGCTGCGGCTTGCGCCTCGGCCAAAGCCAGGCGCATCCAGTGCACATCGTGAGCGATATCCACCGCTATATTTTTAATAGCTATTGGCGCATGAGGCATATGCGCTTGTAGCCGATTTGGCTCATTTTTTATCATCCTCGGGCATGGGGCGCGCCTGCTGCATCAGGCCTTCCATCTGCTGCTTGACCTGCTGCTGCATCTGCTGGCTCTGCTCACGCACCGTGCCCGTGGGCGCCGAGGCAGGCCCCACTGCGCCCGTGGCGGTCTGCAACGCTGGCACGGGTGCACGCGTGGCCGCCAACTGCTTCTTGGTCAACAGCCCCACGATGGCGAGCACCACCACCAGCCCAACCAGTCCAAACATTGCACGCATACCTTGGCTCCTTGACAGGCACCGGTGGCCCGCTGGGTTTCTTGCTATGGGGCCTGACTGTAAAGCCAAACCCCGCACGCAAAAACGGCCGCAATGCGCGGCCGTGGAGGCAGGAGTCGCTGAAATAGCGGAGGCGGACGGCCTCAGTTCAGAGCCACGCGGCTGCCGTCCTTGAAGGTGTACAAGGTCACAGCGGGTGTCGTCAGCTCGCCCTTGGCGGTGAAGGCGATGTTGGCGGTCACGCCCTTGTATTCGGTTTTGGCCAAGAACGGCGCAAACACCTTCGGGTCCACCGAATTGGCGCGCTTCATGGCGTCGGCCAGCACCATGGCGGCGTCATAGGCGTAGGGGCTGTAGATCTGGAACTGGCCGGGGAACTTGGCGTCGTAGCGCTTCTTCCAGTCGGCGCCGCCCTGCATCTTGTCCACCGACGCACCGCCCGTGGCGCAGGTCACGTTCTTCAGCGCGGGGGTCTTGCCCGACAGCTCGGGCAGCTTTTCGGTGCACAGCGCGTCGCCGCCGAAGAACTTCACATTACCCAGGCCCAGCTGCTCCATCTGGCGCAGCATGGGGCCGGCCTGGGCATCCAGGCCGCCGTAGAAGATGGCGTCGGGCTTCTTGTTCTTGATGGCGGTGAGGATGGCCATGAAATCGGTGGCCTTGTCGTTGGTGAACTCCTCGGCCACCACTTTCAGGCCTTTTTGTTGCGCCGTGGCCTTGAAGACCGAGGCCACGCCTTGGCCGTAGGCCGTGCGGTCGTCAATGATGGCCACGCTCTTGAGCTTGAGGTGGTCCGCACCAAACAAGGCCAGCGCAGCGCCCAGCGCGTTGTCGTTGGCGATCAGACGGAAGGTGGTCTTGTGGCCGGGCTTGGTCAGGTCGGGGTTGGACGCCGAGGCCGTGATGTGCGGCAGGTCGCACTTGGCATAGACCGCCGAGGCCGGGATGGACGTACCCGACTGCAGGTGCCCCACCACGCCAGCCACCTTCTGGTCGCACAGCTTCTGGGCCACAGCGGTGGCCTGGCGAGGGTCGCCTGCATCGTCTTCCGCTGCAATTTCAAACTTGATCTTCTTGCCGCCGATCACGAGGTTCTGGGCGTTCAGGTCGTCGATGGCCAGGCGCACACCGTTTTCAGTGTCCTTGCCAATGTGGGCAATGCCGCCCGACACGGGGCCCGCATGGGCAATCTTGACGGATTGCAGGTCCTGGGCAGACGCCAGGCTGGCCGCCAGCGCAATGGTGGTCAGGGCAGAAATTCGGAACAGGGG
Source organism: Acidovorax benzenivorans (assembly GCF_028680575.1). Taxonomy (GTDB): domain Bacteria; phylum Pseudomonadota; class Gammaproteobacteria; order Burkholderiales; family Burkholderiaceae_C; genus Acidovorax; species Acidovorax benzenivorans. The sequence continues at coordinate 225,872 of NZ_JAPCKI010000004.1, forward strand.
CAAAGAAGCAAAAGCGGGGCGCAGCACGGTACGGTGTCTCCTGGGTCAGTCAAAGCAGCTGGTTGTGCACCGATCTTGTACACAACAACCCCACATCCTAGCCACCCCAGCGCCAATACTCCCTAGCTGCTAAGTAAACTTAGTAATTTGCCCCACCATTAACCGCGCTAATAAAACCGGGGCCTGACGCCCTGCAGGACACGCTGGGATAATCACGCCCCATGTCTCTCCTGCCCCACCAGCTCGAACTGCTCTCGCCTGCACGCGACGCAGACATTGGCATCGAAGCCGTCAACCACGGCGCCGACGCCGTCTACATCGGAGGCCCCGCCTTTGGCGCGCGCGCCAGCGCGGGCAATGACATCCGGGACATCGAGCGCCTGATCAAGCACGCGCACCGCTTCAACAGCCGCATCTTCGTCACCCTGAACACCATCCTGCGCGACGACGAGCTGGACGCTGCGCGCCAGGTGGCCTGGCAGGTGTACGAAGCCGGGGCCGACGCGCTCATCATCCAGGACATGGGCCTCCTGGAAATCGACCTGCCGCCCATCCAGTTGCACGCCAGCACCCAGACGGACATCCGCACGCCTGAAAAGGCGCGCTTTCTGCAGGATGCCGGTCTGTCGCAGATCGTGCTGGCACGCGAACTGACGGTGCAGCAGATCGCCGCAGTCCACAAGGCGCTGGGCCCCGTCGATGCACCCGGCCGCGCCAACATCGAGTTCTTCATTCACGGCGCGCTGTGCGTGGCCTACAGCGGCCAGTGCAACATCAGCCATGCGCAGACGGGCCGCAGCGCCAACCGGGGCGACTGCAGCCAGGCCTGCCGCCTGCCCTACCAGGTGACCGACGCCCAGGGCCGCTTCATCGCGCACGACAAGCACGTGCTCTCCATGAAGGACAACAACCAGAGCGACAACCTGCGCGCGCTCATCGACGCCGGCGTGCGCAGCTTCAAGATCGAAGGGCGCTACAAGGACATGGGCTATGTGAAGAACATCACGGCCCACTACCGCACGCTGATCGACGAGATCCTGGAAGAGCGCGAGGCGCAAGGTCGGCCGCTGGGCCGGTCATCGAGCGGGCGTACCACCTTCACCTTCACGCCCGACCCGCTGCAGAACTTCAACCGCGAGTTCACCGACTACTTCGTGACCGGCCGCAAGGAAGACATCGGCGCCTTCGATACCCCCAAGAACCCTGGCCAAGCCATCGGCTGGGTGACCAAGGTGGAATCCGACTTCGTGGAACTGGAGGTGAGCGACCCCGCCACCGTGCTGCACAACGGCGACGGCCTGTGCTACTACGACCTGCACAAGGAACTGGTGGGCATGGCCATCAACGTGGCAGAGCCCGTGTCGTCGCGCAGCGTGGGCCAATGGAGGGTGTACCCCAAGGACCCGATGGAAGGCTTCAAGGACCTGCGCAAGGGCACCGAGGTCAACCGCAACCGCGACATGGACTGGGTGCGCACGCTGGAGAAAAAGTCCAGCGACCGCCGCATCGGCCTGTGGGCGCACCTGAGCGAAACACCCACCGGATTCAGCCTGATGCTGACCGATGACGACGGCAATGTGGGCTGTGCTGACGTGCAGCAGCCGCACCAAAGCGCCACCGATGCCGCCAAAGCCGAAACCAGCCTGCGCGAGCAACTGGGCCGTTTCGGCGCCACCATCTTCGCGGTGCACGACATTGCACTGCAGTTGTCGCAGCCCTGGTTTGTGCCCGCATCGGTGCTCAACGCACTGCGCCGCGACGCGCTGGCCGACCTGGAGGCCAACCGCGCGCGCAACTTCGCCCGTCTGCCGCGTGCCACGCCAGTGAAGCCCCCTGCGCCCTACCCCGAGGACACACTCTCGTTCCTGGGCAATGTATTCAACCACAAGGCGCATGACTTTTACGTGCGCCACGGCGTGAAGGTGATCGACGCGGCCTACGAGGCGCACGAGGAGGAAGGTGAGGTCAGCCTCATGATCACCAAGCACTGCGTGCGCTTTTCGATGAGCCTGTGCCCCAAGCAGGCCAAAGGCGTGACGGGTGTGCAGGGCACCATCAAGGCCGAACCCTTGATGTTGATCAATGGCAAGGAAAAGCTGACCTTGCGCTTTGACTGCAAGCCCTGTGAAATGCACGTGGTGGGCAAGATCAAGCGCCAGGTGCTGAATCAGGTGCCAGAAGCCCCGCTCCAGTTCTACAAAGCCCGGCCGCAAGTCGCGCACTAAGGTAACGCCGAAGAAGTCCTTGTGCGGGAGTGCGGCCCGTTTCACTGATCGCCGCATGTCCCCATCCACCGCGCCGCACCTGCACCCCACCGACGCCGTTGCCCAGGCCCACGGAGTTGACCCCGACTCAGGTCTGCACGCCGACGAAGCCCTGCGACGCAGCGCCACTCATGGCGCCAACGAACTGGCTGAATCGCAAGACCGCCCGTGGTGGCGCTTGCTGGCCGACCAGTTCAAGGACTTCATGGTGCTGGTGCTGCTGGGTGCCGCCGTCATCTCGGGGCTGGTGGGTGAGGTCACCGACACGCTGGTGATTCTTGTCATCGTGGTGCTCAACGCCGTCATCGGCTTTGTGCAGGCCTGGCGCGCCGACCAGGCCATGGCCGCGCTGCGCCAACTGGCTGCGGCGCACGCCACCGTGCTGCGCAGCGGTGCCGTGCAGGTGGTACCCGCCACGGCGCTAGTGCCCGGCGATATCGTGCTACTGGAGGCTGGTAACCAGATCCCGGCCGATCTGCGGCTGATCGAGATTGCGCAGCTGCAGGTGGATGAATCCGCCCTCACGGGCGAATCCGTCACGGTGGCCAAGCAAACCGAAGCCCTGGCCGCCGAGGATGTGGGCGCACTGGGCGACCGCACCAACATGGCCTTCAAGGGCACCACCGCCACCCACGGCCGGGCGCGTGGCCTGGTGGTGGCCACCGGCATGCACACCGAGCTGGGCAAGGTGGCCACGCTGCTCGATACCGGCGACCGCAGCACCCCGCTGCAGTTGCGCCTCGCAGCCTTTGGCAAACGACTGGCGCTGGCGGTGCTGGGCATCTGCATCGTGATTTTTGCGGTGGGTGTGCTGCGCGGCGAAGCGCCGCTGCTGATGGCCCTCACCGCCATCAGCTTGGCCGTGGCCGCCATCCCCGAAGCCCTGCCTGCGGTGGTGACCGTGTTGCTGGCCCTGGGGGCGCGCCGCATGGTGGCCGTGCATGCGCTGGTGCGGCGCCTGCCGTCGGTGGAGACGCTGGGCTCGGTCACCACCATCTGCTCGGACAAGACCGGCACCCTGACACAAAACCGCATGCACGCCGAGCTGCTGATGGCCCACGGCGTGCGCTGGGTGCCCGGCGACCCGCTGCCCGGCCCGGCCCATGCCGAGGCCCTGCGCGCCGCCGCGCTGTGCAATGACGCCACCCTTCAGGCTCAGAACGAGGACAGCCAGTCCGGCACCCACTGGCAGGGCGACCCCACCGAAACCGCACTGGTGCTGGCTGCCCACGCGGGCGGCCTGGACAAAGCCCAGCTCGACATCACCTGCCCCCGCGTGCAGGAGCAGCCCTTTGACTCCGACCGCAAGCGCATGACGACTTTCCACCGCGCTGCCGACGGTTTTCTGGCCTACACCAAGGGCGCACCGGAGTCGGTATTGCCGCGCTGCACCGCTCACTGGACGCCGGAGGGTGCAACCACACTCGACACGACCAAGGTCCTCGCCACCGCCCAACAACTCGCCGCCCAGGGCCTGCGCGTGCTGGCCCTGGCTCGCCGCAGCCACCCGCGCCTGCCCGACACCAATGACATCGACGCGGTAGAAAACCAGCTGGAGCTGCTCGGCCTGATCGCCCTCATCGACCCACCCCGCACCGAGGCCCAGGCAGCGGTGCGCGACTGCATCAGCGCGGGCATCACGCCGGTAATGATCACCGGTGACCACCCCGCCACCGCGCGCGCCATTGCGCACCGCCTGGGCATTGTGCGCAGCAGCGATGCCCCCGTGCTCACCGGCGCCGACCTGGCCACGCTGGACGATGCCGCACTGCGCGCCCGGGTAGAACAGGTGCGGGTCTACGCCCGTGTGGACCCGGCGCAGAAGATCCGCATCGTCGAAGCGCTGCAGGCCCAGGGCCACTTTGTGGCGATGACGGGCGATGGCGTGAACGACGCCCCTGCGCTCAAGCGCGCCGACATCGGAATCGCCATGGGCCAGGGCGGCACCGACGTGGCGCGCGAGGCGTCGAGCCTGGTGCTGCTGGACGACAACTTCGCCACCATCGTCGCGGCGGTGCGCGAGGGCCGCCGTATCTACGACAACATCCGCAAGTTTGTGCGCTACGCGATGACGGGCAACTCGGGCGAGATCTGGACCATCTTCCTCGCACCGCTGCTGCTCTTGCCCATTCCGCTGCTGCCCATCCACATCCTGTGGGTCAACCTGGTGACCGACGGCCTGCCCGGTCTGGCACTGGCGGCGGAGCCAGCCGAGCGCGGCATCATGCAGCGCCCGCCCCGCGCACCGCACGAGAGCCTGTTTGCCCACGGCATGTGGCAACACATTCTGGGCGTGGGCCTGCTCATTGGCGGGCTGTGCCTGGCGGTGCAGGCCTGGGCCCTGCACACCGGCCATGCGCACTGGCAGACCATGGTGTTCACCGTGCTCACGCTGGCGCAGATGGCGCACGTCATCGCCATCCGGTCCGAATCCGAACCCATCTGGCGCCTGGGCCTGCTGAGCAACCGCCCGCTGCTGGGCGCCGTGCTGCTCACCTTCGCCCTGCAGATGGCCACCATCTATGTGCCCTGGCTCAATCCCATCTTCAAGACCGAGCCTCTGTCACTGGGCGAGCTGGCCCTGTGCGTCGGCGCAGCGCTGGTAGTGCTGGTGGTGGTGGAGGTGGAAAAGGCCTGGCGGCGCCAGCGCCCGCAGTCTGCGGCCTCTGACGCCGCCCTGGACGCCTGAGCCGCGCTCCGCATTCTCCGCACTCGGGGCTCGGTTCAACGCGCCTTACGCCGATGCCCCGTCACGGCGCGGGCGTGTGTGCCGACTGGTGCGGTGAAGCCTGCACCAGGCCCTGAACCAGCGCAGGCTGCAGCGCCACCACCTCACCCACAATGATCAGCGCCGGCGCCTTGACGCCCTGGCTGACCGCCAGGCTTGGCAACGAAGCAATGGTGCCCGTGAGGCAACGCTGATCAGGCAGGGACGCCCGCTCGACGATGGCTGCGGGCGTGGTCGACGGCAAGCCGTGCGCGGCCAGTTGCGCGCAGATGGTGGGCAGCGTGGCCACCCCCATGTAGAACACCACGGTCTGGCGGGGGCGCGCAAGCAAGGGCCAATCCAGCGCCGTATCGTTATCGCCGCGCAGGTGCCCGGTGGCCAGCACCAGAGTACCCGCATGGTCGCGGTGCGTGAGCGGAATGCCCGCGCAAGCCCCTGCGCCCTGGGCGGCCGTAATGCCCGGCACCACCTCAAAAGGAATACCCGCGTGGGCCAGGCCCAGCGCTTCTTCGCCGCCCCGGCCGAAGATGTAGCAGTCGCCGCCCTTCAGGCGCACCAGGGGCCGACCGCTGCGTGCCAGCCGGCACATCAGCTCGATGATGTCCTCCTGCGGCAAGGTGTGGCGCGAAGACTCCTTGCCCACGTAGACGCGCTCGGCGCTGGCGGGCACCAGGGCCAGCACCTCCTCGCCGACCAGATGGTCGTACAGCACCAGGCTCGCCTGCCGCAGCACACGCGCGGCCTTCACCGTCAGCAGGTCGGGGTCGCCTGGGCCGGCACCGACCAGGGTCACACACCCCGGAGGCACCGGGGGGCTATCGCTCTGTGCTCCGCCGTGCGCGGGCTTCTTCAGCCATTGGGGATCGTCCATGAAGCTCATGTCTACGGCTCGCTGGTATCTGTGGGTGGGGCCATGGTGGAACAGGGTGGACACCGCGTCCTTGAACCAGTTCAAGGACAGCGCACGCCGCCCGCAGGACCATTGCCTCACCCGCAAGCAACGAAGGGCAGCCGTTGCACGGGTCGGAAGGGCGCAGCCGCATCCACCGCCAACCATTCGCTGCCCATGACGCAGAGGACCGATGATGAAAGCAATCAAGACCGTCCAGCACCTGGCCCTGGCAGCCCTCGCAATGGCTGCGGCCACGGCGATGGCACAGGCAGGCAAGGGAGTCTCGCAACCAGAAATGAACTACCAGGCTGGCGGCTCCCCCCTGGTGAACGAGCCCATGCACCAGAGCACCAACCCCAAGGCGCCGCCCATGACGGCCGCCGAGTTCGAGAAGGCCCGCCAGACCTACTTCGAGCGCTGCGCAGGCTGCCACGGCGTGCTGCGCAAGGGCGCCACCGGCAAGCCGCTCACTCCTGACCTCACCACCGCCAAGGGCACGGACTACCTGAAGGTGTTCATCTCGTATGGTTCGCCCGCAGGCATGCCCAACTGGCTGACCTCGGGTGAAATGAGCGAGAAGGAAGTGGATCTGATGGCGCGCTACATCCAGCACGAGCCGCCAACCCCGCCCGAGTTCGGCATGGCCGACATGAAGAAAACCTGGAAGGTCATCGTCGAGCCCAAGGACCGGCCCAAGAAAAAGCTCAACAACTACAACATCGAGAACATCTTCTCGACCACGCTGCGTGATACCGGCGAGGTGGCGCTGATCGACGGTGACACCAAGCAGATCATCAACATCGTCAAGACCGGCTACGCCGTACACATCTCGCGCACATCGGCTTCCGGTCGCTACCTGTTCGTGATCGGCCGCGACGCCAAGATCAACATGATCGACCTGTGGATGGAAAAACCCGACAACGTCGCCGAAGTGCGCGTGGGTCTGGAGGCCCGGTCGGTGGACACCTCCAAGTTCAAGGGCTACGAAGACAAGCTGGCCATCGCGGGCAGCTACTGGCCGCCGCAGTACACCATCATGGACGGCGACACGCTGGAGCCCAAGAAGATCGTGAGCACCCGGGGCATGGTGGTGGGCACGCAGGAATACCACCCCGAACCGCGCGTGGCCTCCATCGTGGCATCGCACTTCAAGCCCGAGTTCGTGGTCAACGTGAAGGAGACCGGCAAGACGTTGATGGTGGATTACTCCAACATCGACGCGCTCAAGGTCACCGAGATCGGCTCCGCGCCCTTCCTGCACGACGGAGGCTGGGATTCGAGCAAGCGCTACTTCATGGTGGCCGCCAATAACAGCAACAAAATCGCTGCCATCGATGCCAAGGAAGGCAAGCTGGCGGCCATCACCGAAGTGGGCAAGATCCCCCACCCCGGCCGTGGCGCCAACCTGCTGCATCCCAAGTTCGGCCCCGTCTGGGCCACGGGCCACCTGGGCGACGACACCATCTCGCTGATCGGCACCGACCCCAAGAAGCACAAGCAGTACGCCTTCAAGGAAGTGGCCAAGCTCACAGGCCCTGGCGGTGGTGCACTCTTCATCAAGAGCCACCCCAAGAGCACGCACCTGTACTCGGACGCACCGCTCAACCCCGATCCAAAGATCTCGCAGTCCGTCGTGGTCTTCGACATCAAGAACCTCGACAAGGGCTTTGTGACCTTGCCGGTGGCGGAGTGGGCGGGCCTGAAGGACGACGGCGCCAAACGCGTCGTGCAGCCTGAATTCAACAAGGCTGGCGACGAGGTGTGGTTCTCGGTGTGGAGTGCCAAGAACAAGGAAAGCGCGCTGGTGATCGTGGACGACAAGACGCTCAAGCTCAAGGCCGTGATCAAGGACCCACGCCTCATCACGCCCACGGGCCACTTCAACGTCTACAACACCCAGCACGACATTTACTAACCGCCCTGAGTCGCCTGCGGCGCCTTCCCCCCAAGGGGGACGCCGCCAGGGGCCTGGCGAAGCCAGTTCCCCGGCGGCGCTGGCCTCAGGCCGCGTCTGTGCATGCGCAGAGGATTCTGCGTAGCGCTGCAGGCAACCCATTCAACCTCCACCACAGGAGCAAATGATGAGACACCATCTGACATTCCACTTGGCCCTTGCTGCAACCCTGGCGCTTTGCGTCGGCGCGGCCAGCGCAGCCTCTCCCGAAGAAGCCATGAACAAGGCTGGCTGCATGGCCTGCCATTCCAAGGACAAGAAGCTCGTCGGGCCGTCGTTCAAGGACATCGCGGCCAAGTACAAGGGCAAGGATGTGACGGCGCAGCTGATCGACAAGGTGCGCAAGGGCGGCTCCGGCGTGTTCGGGCCGATTCCGATGTCGCCCAACGGGCCGGACAAGATCGGCGATGCCGACCTCAAGGCCGCCGTCGAGTTGATTCTCGGGTCCTGAGCGCCACGCCATGCCACTGCGCGCCGCCGCCCTGACCACGCTGTGTGCCCTGGCCTGCGCCGGGGCCATGGCGCAGTCCACTGCCGCACCGCCAGAGCGCCAGCGCGAGCTGGTGCGCATGGTGCGGCAGGACTGCGGCTCGTGCCACGGCATGCACCTCACCGGCGGGCTGGGCCCGCCCCTCACCCCTGCGGCCCTGGCGGACAAGCCCGTCCCTTCCATGGCTGCCACCATTTTTCACGGGCGCCCGGGCACCCCCATGCCGCCCTGGCGCACCTTTGTCACCGAAGCCGAAGCCCTGTGGATCGCCGAGCAGCTGGCCTCCGGCTTCCCACCCTCACCCCAGCGCCCCCAGCCATGAAACGACGCCCTCTCCTCCTTGGCCTAGCGGCCCTTCCGCTGTTAGCCAGCGGCTGCGCCACGCTGCAGCAGCCCGACGCCCCGCTCGTAGGCACCGGCGACCTGGGCCTGGTCGTGGAGCGCGCCACGGGCTCGGTACTGCTGGTGAACACCACGCACCGGTCCATCCTGGCCCGCGTCGATGGCTTGGGAGACCTGTCGCACGCCTCGCTGGTGTTCTCGCGCGATGGCCGTCATGCCTATGTGTTCGGCCGCGACGGCGCACTCACGCGCATTGACCTGCTGACGCGGCGCATCACCGCACGCGAGCAGCAGGCGGGTAATTCCATCGGCGGCGCCATCAGCGCCGACGGCACGCTGGTGGCTGCGCAGAACTACACGCCCGGTGGCGTGAAGGTGTTCGACGCCGACACGCTGGCGCTGCGGGCGGACATCCCGGCCCTCACGGCCGATGGCCAGCGCTCGCGCGTGGTGGGCCTGGTCGACCTGCCCGGACGGCGCTTCATCTACAGCCTGTTCGATGCCGACGCGATCTGCATTGCCGACTGCACGGACCCCGCCCGGCCTCGCGTGACGCGCATCGACGGCATTGGCCACCAACCCTATGACGCACTGGTCACGCCCAACGGCCGCCACTACATCGCCGGGCTGTTTGGCGAAGACGGCCTGGCCCTGGTGGACACCTGGGCCGAGCAGCCCGTGGCACGGCGCATTCTGGCCGGTTACGGGCGCGGCCAACAACCCTTGCCCGTCTTCAAGATGCCCCACCTGCGCGGCTGGGCTGTTGCCGGGCGCCATGCCTATCTGCCCGCCATCGGTCGCCACGAGGTGCTGGTGGTGGACACCACTACGTGGGAAGAAGTGGGCCGCATCCCGGTGGCAGGCCAACCCGTGTTCGTGATGGCGCGGCCCGATGGCCGCCAGGTGTGGGTGAACTTTGCCGTGCCCGACTACCACCGCGTGCAGGTCATCGACACCGTGGCCCAGCGCGTGGCGGCCACGCTGCAGCCGGGCAAGGCCGTTATGCACATGGAGTTCACACCACGCGGCGAATCGGTGTGGATCAGCTGCCGCGATGACGACAAGGTGGTGGTGCTGGACACCGCCTCGCTGGCCACCCAGGCATCGTTGCCCGCCCGGGCGCCCAGCGGCATCTTCTTTACCGCGCGGGCACAGCGCATGGGGTTCTAGGATGGCGCGACACGACCACGCCCACGACCTGCCCTTGCTCAATGCGTGGCAGCGCGGTTTTCCGCTGTGCCCCGCACCGTTCGACGTGCTGGGACAGGCCCTGGGCCGCCCAGCAGGCGAGGTGATTGCCGCCTGCGAGCGCCTGCAACGGGCGGGCGTACTGGGCCGCATTGGCGGCGTGTTTGCACCCGGCGCGGGCGGGGCCGGCCTGCTGGCCGCAATGGCGGTGCCGCGCGAACGGCTGGAGGCCGTGGCCGCCGCCGTCTCCCGCCATGCGGGCGTGAGCCACAACTACGAACGCGAGAACACGCTGAACCTTTGGTTCGTGGCCAACGCTGCCACTCCGGCCGCACTAGAGCAACTGCTGGCGCAGATCGAGCGCGACACGGGCCTGGCCGTGCTGCGCCTGCCCATGCTGCGGCCCTACCGCATCGACCTGGGCTTTGACCTGGGGCAACGCAGCGCCGCAGCGGGCGGCATGACCCGAACCGCCGCCACGCCCGTGGCCGCACACGAAGCCGCATTGGCCGCCCTGGCGGAGCACGGCCTGCCCCTGGTAGAACGGCCTTTTGACGCGTGGGCCGAGGCACTTGGCCAACGCACCGAGGATGTGCTGGGCACTTTGTCGCGCTGGCTGGCGCAGGGCACCTTGAGCCGCTTTGGCATGGTGGTGCGGCACCACGAGGTGGGTTACACCGCCAATGCCATGACCGTGTTCGACGTGCCAGACGACGAGGTAGACGCCTGCGGTGAGCGGCTGGCCTGCCAGCCCGGCATCACCCTGGCCTACCGCCGCGCACGGGCCGGGCGCTGGGGCTACAACCTGTACTGCATGGTGCACGGGCAGGAACGCGGTGAGGTGCTGGCCCTCGTCGAACAGGCCGCGCTGCAGGCGGGTGTGGCCCGGCACCGGCACGAGGTTCTGTTCTCGCTGCGCCGCTTCACGCAACGCGGTCCGCGCCGCTTTGCCGCTGCCCACCCCACACCACCGGAGGCACCCCGCCATGCTTAGCCACGATCAGCTGCAACTGGTGAGTTACCTGCATGGCGGCTTTCCGCTGGTGGACCGGCCGTTCGCCGCCGTCGGGCAAGCCATGGGATGGAGTGAGGACTACGTCATTGAATGCCTGCGCCAGCTGCTGGCCAGCGGCGTGCTCACCCGCTTCGGCCCGCTGTTCCAGATCGAGCGCGCGGGCGGCCTGTTCATGCTGGCGGCGCTGGCGGTGCCCCCAGAGCGTTTTGACGAAGTGACCGCTGCGGTGAACGCCTTGCCCGAGGTAGCCCACAACTACCGCCGCGACCACCCGCACCTGAACATGTGGTTCGTGCTGGCCGCCGAGTCGGCCGAGGGCGTGGCCCGCGCCGCGCAGCGCATCGAACAAGCCACGGGCCTGCCGGTGTTCCAGTTTCCCAAGGAGCACGAGTACCGCGTGGAACTGCGCCTGCCGCTGCTGCCCGCCGAAGGAGATCGCCATGGCGCTGGACGACTTTGACCGCGCACTCATCGCCGCCGTGCAAAGTGGCCTGCCGCTGGTGGCCCGCCCCTACGAAGCCGTGGGCGCGATGCTGGGGGTGGACGGCGAGCGCGTGCGCGCGCGGCTCGCGGCCATGCTGGACGAAGGCTTGGTGCGCCGCATTGGCGCGGTGCCCAACCACTACCGCCTGGGCTTCACCGCCAACGGCATGAGCGTGTGGGACGTGGCGGACGACCAAGTGGACACGCTGGCGCGCCAAGTGGCCCAGCTCACCGGCGTGAGCCACTGCTACCGCCGCACGCGCCACCTGCCAGAGTGGCCCTACAACCTGTTCGCCATGCTGCACGGTCGCTCGCAAGGCGAAGTGCAGCGCCAGGCCGATGTGGTGGCCGCCCTGCTGGGCCCCGCCTGCCGCGCGCACGACATTCTTTACTCCACAGCCATTCTCAAAAAGACCGGCCTGCGTTTAAAAGGCACCAACGATGTTCAGGATTAGCCAATACATGCGCGAACTGGCCGCCGCCGGGGCGACTGGCGCCTACCCCACAGTGCGCCCCCGCCCACAAAAAGGCCCGCAAGGCCCAGTCGTGATCTGGAACCTGATCCGCCGCTGCAACCTCACCTGCAAGCACTGCTACGCCTTGTCGGCCGACCACGACTACGCGGGCGAACTGACGCGCGAGGAGGTGTTCACGGTGATGGGCGACCTGCGCGCGTACGGCGTGCCGGTGCTCATCCTCTCGGGCGGCGAGCCGCTGATGCGGCCGGACATCTTCGACATTGCCGCGCGTGCGCGGGACATGGGCTTCTACACCGGGCTGTCCACCAACGGCACGCTCATCGACACCCCCCTGGCCGACCGCATTGCCGCGATGGGCTTTGACTACGTGGGCATCAGCCTGGACGGCCTGCGCGCAACGCACGACCGCTTCCGGCGCCTGGAAGGCGCGTTCGACCGCAGCCTGCAAGCGCTCAAGCTCCTGCGCGACCGTGGGGTGAAGGTGGGCATGCGCTTCACCATGACGGCGATGAACGCGCACGACCTGCCCGCGCTGCTGGCGCTGATGCGGGAAGAGCGCATCGACAAGTTTTACTTCTCGCACCTCAACTACGCGGGGCGCGGCAACATCCACCGTGGCAAGGACGCGCAGTTCCAGGCCACGCGCGCGGCGCTCACGCTGCTGTTTGAGCGCGCCTGGGAGGCCGCGCAGGCTGGCCTGCCAGAGGAATACGTGACCGGCAACAACGACGCGGATGGCCCCTTTTTGCTGCAATGGGTGCAGGCGAACCTGCCACAGTGGGCACCCGCATTGGCAGAGCGCCTGGCCGCCTGGGGCGGCAACGCCAGCGGCCTGAACGTGGCCAACATCGACAACCTGGGCCAGGTGCACCCCGACACCATGTGGTGGCACCACACGCTGGGCAATGTGCGCGAGCGGCCCTTTTCGGCCATCTGGAGCGACACCAGCGACCCACTGATGGCCGGGCTCAAGCAGCAACCCCGCCCGGTGCAGGGCCGCTGCGCCCAGTGCCACTACCTGCCACTGTGCGGAGGCAACACCCGGGTGCGCGCCCAGCAGCTCACCGGCGACGCCTGGGCCGAAGACCCGGGCTGCTACCTGGAGGACGAAGAGATTGGTGCGGTAGCCGCCCCCGGCAGCGCGCCACACGGCCCGCGCCAACGCATCACCATCCCCATCCGGGAGCCAATCCATGCCTGACATCCCTGCCCCGCCCCAGCGCCGCTGGCGCGCCTGGCTGGCCGACGCCGCCCGCGCCACCCTGGTGGCTGGTCTGTGCTGGATGGGCTGGGACCTGGCCATGGCCCAGCAAGTCAGCACCAGCGCCACAACCTCCAGTGCCAGCATCAACACCAGCACGGCCACCAGCGCAGCCAGCCTCTTCGCCACCCACTGCGCCAGCTGCCATGGCGCGCAGCGCACCGGCAGCATGGGCCCGGCGCTGCTGCCCGAAAGCCTGGCCCGCCTACCCGCCACCGAGGCCTTGCGCGTCATCGCCCAGGGCCGCACGGCCACGCAGATGCCCGGCTTTGCTGGCACGCTCTCACCCGCCGAGATCCAGACCCTGAGCGCGTACATCCGCACCCCCGTGGTGCCCGCGCCGCGCTGGACGGACGACGACATCCGCGCATCGCGCGAATTCCACCCCGCGCCGCCCGACGAGCCCGCCACGCCGCTGTGGCAGGCGGACCCGATGAACCTCTTCGTGGTGGTCGAAGGTGGCGACCACCACGTCAGCCTGCTCGACGGCGACCGCCTGGAAGTCATCACCCGCTTTGCCAGCCGCTTTGCGCTGCACGGGGGGCCCAAGTTCTCGCCGGACGGGCGCTACGTGTACTTCGGTTCGCGCGATGGCTGGATCACCAAATACGACCTGTACCGCCTGCGCGTGGTGGCCGAGGTGCGCGCCGGGCTGAACATGCGCAATGTGGCGGTGAGCGGCGATGGGCGCTGGGTGATCGCCGCCAACTACCTGCCGCACGCGCTGGCCCTGTTCGACAGCGACCTGCAGCTGGTGCACACCTATGACGCGCGCACGCTGGACGGCAAGGGCAGCTCGCGCGTGTCGGCGGTGTACGACGCTGCGCCGCGCAAGAGCTTCGTGGTGGCACTGAAGGACATTGCCGAGATCTGGGAGATCTCGTACGACCCGCAGGCCGCCCCCATTCACGATGGCCTGGTGCACGACTACAAGATGGGCGAGGCGATCGCCAAGCCCGGCTACCTGGGCGTACGCCGTACCCCTCTGGATGAGCCGCTGGACGACTTCTTCTTTGACCAGAGCTACCGCCATGTGCTGGGCGCCACGCGCCCCAAAACGGCCGCCCCGGCCAGCGCGCAGGACGGCAAGACCGGCCTCGGCCCCGCCACGGCCCAGGTGGTGAACCTGGACGTGCGCCGCAAGATCGCCGACCTGCCGATTGCGGGCATGCCGCACCTGGGCTCGGGCATCACCTTCGCCTGGCAGGGCACCACGGTGCTGGCCTCGCCCAACCTGCAGGGCGGCAGCATTGATGTGATCGACATGAAGACCTGGAAGCCCGTGGCCAGCATCCCCACGCCGGGGCCGGGCTTTTTCATGCGCAGCCACGAGAAAACGCCCTATGCCTGGACCGACTCGATGATGAGCGCCACCGCCAAAGACACGCTCACCATCATCGACAAGGCCACACTGCAGCCCGTGGCCACGGTGCGCGAGCCCGGCAAGACCCTGGCGCACATCGAGTTCACCCGCGACGGCCGCCTGGCGCTGGCCAGCGTGTGGGAGATGCAGGGTGCCCTCATCGTGTACGACGCCGCCACGTTCAAAGAAATCAAGCGCCTGCCCATGAGCAAGCCCGTGGGCAAGTACAACGTGTGGAACAAGATCACGCGATCGGAAGGAACATCGCATTGAGCAGTGCTGCGATGCCCCCTGCCCCGGCAGCCCACCCGCCGACATCGCCGCGCCTGGTGGGCGACCTGGTGGTGTGGCTGCTGGTGCTGGCCGAACTGCTCACCTTCGGCATCCTGTTCGCCGCCTTTGCCTTTGCCCGCCTGCGCGAGCCAGGGCTGTTCGCGGCAGGCCAGGCCACGCTGGACCTGTCCACCGGCGCGGCCAACACCGTGTTGCTGGTGTCCGCCAGCTGGTGCGTAGCGCGCAGCGTGCACGCCGTGCGCCGCGGCCGCTCGGCCCAGGGCGCGCGCTGGCTGCTGGGTGCCCTGGCCTGCGGCTGTGGCTTCCTGGTGCTCAAGAGCCTGGAGTACGTGCACAAGTGGCGCGAGGGCATCGACGTGGCCGAGAACACGTTCTACCTGCTGTACGTGATGCTCACGGGTTTTCACTTTCTGCATGCGGCCGTGGGCTGCATCATCTTTGCCGTGCTGTGGGCGCCCACTCGGCGCGGCGCCTACGGGCCACAGCAGTGCCACGCGCTGGAGACCGGGGCGGTTTTCTGGCACATGGTAGACCTGCTGTGGATGGTGCTTTTCCCACTGGTCTATGTGCTGCGCTGAAACCCTGACGAAGCCCTGATGAAACGCTGGCTCCACCGCATCAACGCCATCTGGCTCGCCCTGCTGGCCGCCACGGCCATCACCGCCTGGCTGGGCGAGCACGCGGGCGCGCAGGGCCTGGGCACCGGCGCGGCCATACTGGTGCTGGCCCTTGCCGCCGCCAAGGGCAGCCTCATCATCCTGGACTACATGGAGCTGCGCCATGCACCTGCACTGTGGCGCCGCCTGCTGCTGGGCTGGCTGGCCACCGTGGTGTTGCTGGTGCTGGCGGCAACCCTGTGGCCGCGGTAGCCCAGCAACGCCACTCGCCACCATCGCTATCAAATAAATAGCTACTCGCGCATATTCCATATGCGCCACAGCCCATTTTCACCTAAAAGCACTGCCAAACCACCCGGCGAGCAACTGCGCATTCCTTGAACCGGTTCAAGGAAAAAAACCGAGCAAATTGGGAGGATATAGCCGTCCATTTCAAGGAGGGCTTCGAATGAGCCAATCACACAGCGGGTTCACCAAACAGATGGCCCGCAACATGTTCTACGGGGGCACGGTGTTCTTCGCCCTCCTGTTTGCAGCCATTGTGTTCGACAGCGAGCGCCGCATCCCCGAGCGCTCCAACGCCCAGGCCATCACCCCGGCCGTGGTGGCGGGCAAGAAGATCTGGGAGACCCGCAACTGCATCGGCTGCCACACCCTGCTGGGCGAGGGCGCGTACTTTGCGCCCGAGCTGGGCAACGTCTACAAGCGCCGGGGCGGCGACTTCATCAAGGTATGGATGAAGGCCCAGCCCACCGGCGTGGCGCACCGCCGCCAGATGCCGCAGTTCAACCTCACCGACCAGCAGCTCGATGAGCTCGTCGAGTTCCTGAAGTGGACCGGCGAGATCAACACCGAGAACTGGCCACCCAACATCGAAGGCTGAAGAGGGACCGACACCATGCACATTCCAACACTCAAATACCAGAGCCAATCGGTCTCTAAGCCCTACTTCATCGCCGCCATGGCGCTGTTTGCCGGGCAGATCATCTTCGGCATCACGCTGGGCCTGCAATACGTGGTGGGAGACCTGTTCTTCCCCTACATCCCGTTCAACGTGGCGCGGATGGTGCACACCAACCTGCTCATCGTGTGGCTGCTGTTCGGCTTCATGGGCGCGGCCTATTACATGGTGCCCGAGGAGTCCGAGACCGAGCTGCACTCAACGCTGCTGGCCAAGGTACTGTTCTGGGTCTTCCTCGTGGCGGGCGCGCTCACCATCGTGGGCTACCTCACGGTGCCCTATGCCAAGCTGGCTGAATTGACGGGCAACGACCTGCTGCAGACCATGGGGCGCGAGTTCCTGGAGCAACCGCTGCCCACCAAGGTAGGCATCGTGGTCGTGGCGCTGGGCTTTCTCTACAACATCAGCATGACGGTGCTCAAGGGCCGCAAGACCGCCATCTCGCTCGTGCTGCTGATGGGGCTGTGGGGTCTGGCGCTGATGTTCCTGTTCAGCTTCGTGAACCCGCACAACCTGGTGCGCGACAAGATGTACTGGTGGTTTGTGGTGCACCTGTGGGTGGAGGGCGTGTGGGAGCTGATCCTGGGCTCGCTGCTGGCCTACGTGCTGGTCAAGACCACGGGCGTGGACCGCGAAGTGATCGACAAGTGGCTGTACGTGATCATCGCCTTCGCGCTGATGACCGGCATCCTGGGCACAGGCCACCACTTCTACTTCATCGGCCTGCCTGGCTACTGGCACTGGATCGGCAGCATCTTCAGTGCCATGGAGCCTATTCCCTTCTTCATGATGACGGTGTTCGCCTTCAACATGGTGCAGCGCCGCCGCCGCGAGCACCCCAACCAGGCCGCCGTGCTGTGGGCCGTGGGCACCGCCGTGCTGGGCTTTTTGGGCGCCGGGCTGTGGGGCTTCATCCACACGCTGAGCGCCGTGAACTACTACACCCATGGCTCGCAGATCACCGCCGCCCACGGCCATCTGGCCTTCTATGGCGCGTATGTACTCGTGGTCATCACGCTCATCAGCTACGCCATGCCCACGCTGCGCGGGCGCATCGCCAACAGCACAAAAGCCCAGGCAGCCGAGATGTGGAGCTTCTGGATCATGAGCATCGGCATGGCCGTGATGGTGCTGGCGCTCACCGGCGCAGGCATTTTGCAGGTGTGGCTGCAGCGCATTCCAGAGACCAACGCCATGGGCTTCATGGCCACGCAGGACCAGCTCACCATCTTCTACTGGGTGCGCATTGCTGGCGGCGTGATCTTCCTGGTGGGCCAGTTGCTGTACTTCACCAGCTTCTTCATCGGCGGAGACCCCGTCACCGAAGAAAGCCGCGCGGGTGCCACAGGCCGCAGGCCCCTGGGCGCCGCCTGAAGCCCCCGCAAGAAAGGCTGCCATGGACCACAGTGAACTGCACCGCATCGCGGCAGCGGCCCTGCCCTTCTATGCCGAGCAGGGCGGCGAGGCCGCACTGTTCGAGCACGCCTGGCGCCAGCGCCTGCCGTTGCTCATCAAGGGCCCCACGGGCAGCGGCAAGACGCGTTTTGTAGAGCACATGGCCGCCCGCCTGGGGCGGCCCCTCATCACGGTGAGCTGCCACGACGACCTGGCCGCCGCCGACCTGGTGGGCCGCCACCTGCTGGGCGCGCAGGGCACCGTGTGGGCCGACGGCCCGCTGGCGCGCGCTGTGCGCCAGGGCGCCATTTGTTACCTGGACGAGGTGGTGGAGGCCCGCAAGGACACCACCGTGGTGCTGCACCCGCTGGCGGACGACCGGCGCGTGCTGCCCATCGAGCGCACAGGCGAACAGCTGACCGCGCCGCCCGAATTCATGCTGGTGATCTCGTACAACCCCGGCTACCAGAGCCTGCTCAAGAGCCTCAAACCCAGCACGCGCCAGCGCTTCGTGGCGCTGACCCTGGGCTACCCCGCGCCTGCCGTGGAAGAAACCATCCTGCGCACCGAGGCGGGCGCAAGCCCCCAGTTGGCAGCCACGCTGGTGCGCCTGGGCACCGCCCTGCGCCAGTTGACCGACCAGGACCTGGAAGAGACCGCCAGCACCCGGCTGCTGGTGATGGCCGCACGGCTGGCTGTCTCCGGCGTGCCGCTGGCGGCTGCATGCCGCGCGGCCATCGTGGATGCGCTCACCGACGACGCCGACACGGCCGCAGCGCTGTGCGAGGTGGTGCAAGCCTTGCTGGGCTGACCGACCGGCCACCTCTTTATGCCTTCACCCCATGCAACGCCAGCGCCGCACGTTCCAGGTCGCCTTTTTCGCGCTGTTCCTGCTGGCACCCGCGCTGAACCTGCTGCGCTTTGACATCACCGAGGTTCAGCTGTGGGTGCTGGGCCAGCGCTGGAGCCTGGGGATCGACGACTTTCGCCAGGGGCTGATCGGTCCGGGCGAGATGACCTGGCGACTCTTCGTGCGCGCGCTGCTGCCAGCCATTGCCCTTGTGGGCGGCTTTCTGGCCGTGGCATGGCGCTACGGGCGCCTGTACTGCGGCTGGCTGTGCCCACATTTCTCGCTGGTAGAGCTGCTCAACCACGTGCTGCAAAAGGCCTGCGGGCGCCTGTCGCTGTGGGACCGCAAACCCACGCCGCGCCAGGGCCTGGTGCCCCGCCGCCGCTGGTGGCCGGTGTTTGTGCTGCTCTCTGTGCTGATGGGCTTTGTGTGGGCCATCACCCTGCTCACCTACCTGCTGCCGCCCGCTGATGTCTGGGGCCGACTGCTAACCGGCACCTCCACCCCGGGGCAGCTGCGTTTCCTCGTCGCGGGCACCGCTGTGTTCAGCGCGGAATTTCTGCTGGCCCGGCACCTCTTTTGCCGGTTTGGCTGCGCCGTGGGCCTGTTCCAGAGCCTGGTGTGGATGGCCAACCCGCGCGGCCGGGTGGTGGGCTTTGCCCGCGACGGAACCCGCACCATCGACCTGCCTACCGCCCTGGGCCTCACGCCCGCCACCCCCGCCCACTGCCGCAGCTGCGACGCGCCGCGCGGCAATGCCTGCGACCGCGCCTGCCCCATGCACCTGCCACCGCGCCAGTTCAAACGGCGCAAGTTCTCGTGCGTGCAGTGTGGACTGTGCGTGCAGTCCTGCGAATCCTCTCAGGCCGCGCAGCAGCGCGAGCCCTTGCTGCAGTGGAGCATCGGCGCCGATGCGCTGCGCGAATCCCTGCGGGCCCGGCACAGCGACGCCGTGGCCGAACCGGCTGCAGCGCCCCGCCCCGCAGAAAAACACACCGCCACGCCCCCCGGCGCGGCCCGCGCCACACGCGTGCTGGCCTGCGCCGCACCTGCGGCACCCCATGCGGCACACGCCGCGGAGCACTGAGATGGAAGAGTGGATCGGCCAGCAATGGCACCGCCTCGTCACCCGCTGGGCCGAGCCCGGCCATGCCACGGCCGCTGTGTCGCTCGACGAGATGCGCAAGCCGCTGGGCCTGCTGCTGCGCTGCGGCGGTGGGCCGGCCGGCATGCGCATCGGCCCCGCCGCCGCGCGCGGCCACGGCGGCCCGCGCGGGTGGGTGCAGCGCGTGGCTGGCAGCGGCACGCGCGCACCCTTGCCGGAGTTCCACCACGACCTGCTCGCCCTGCCGCCCATCGTGGCCGTGTTTCCCGACAAGGCGCTGAATCGATCGCTCTACCTCTGGCTGGCCGCACTGGCTTCGCAATGGAGCACCGTGGCCGCACAGCCGGGCGGCAGCTGGTTGGGCCACAACCTCGCGGCGACGCGGGCCACGCTGGCCACTTTCCCAGGCCTGGCAACCGCTCACGCGCAGCTGCGGCAGGCCCAGCTCGCGCTGCGGCCGTCGCCCGGCACCCTGCGCGGCCCGGCTGCCGAGGCCGAGGCCTGGGTGCAGCGCGCCCTGCGAGGCGAGTGGGACCACGGCGTTCCGGCAGGCACCCTGCCACCGCCCGGCCTCACCCCCGCCGTCGTGGCCCCCGTCTGGCTGTGGCTGGAGGGCTGCAGCGCCAGCACCATTAATGCGCCGAACCGCCAGGCGCAGCCCCCCGGCCCCCCATCAGCCAACGATGCCGCCACACCCGCGCCGGAAGACCCAACGCGCCGCAAGGCCGAGCGCGTGCGCGACGAGCGCCACGCAGCGCCGCTGATGCTGTTCTTCCGCGCCGAATCCATCCTCTCGTGGGGCGAATTCACCAAGGTGCAGCGCGCGGACGACGACAGCGACGACGGCAACGCACTGGAGGCGGCACGCGACATGGACGTGCTCTCCATCGCCGAAGACCCAGGCAACGCCAACCGTCTGGCCGCGCGCGTACGCTTTGACCTGGACCTGCCCAGCGCGGCGGCCGACGACGTGGCGCTCGGCCCCGGCGAACACCTGCCCGAGTGGGA
Organism: Acidovorax benzenivorans; assembly: GCF_028680575.1. Classification (GTDB taxonomy): domain Bacteria; phylum Pseudomonadota; class Gammaproteobacteria; order Burkholderiales; family Burkholderiaceae_C; genus Acidovorax; species Acidovorax benzenivorans. The sequence goes on from NZ_JAPCKI010000004.1 coordinate 246,561, forward strand.
CTGGAAGGCTGGCGTGCTGCGCCCCGCGCACTGCGCCGTGCAATGCCGGGTGGCACGTGAGACCACCCCGTTCACCCCCGACGCGCAGCTGCGCACCACCGTGCGGCAGGTGCGCCGCCGCTTGGAGGTGCTGCGCGCAGCTCCCCTGCGCGCCCACGCCCAGGCCGATGGCGATGAGCTGGACGTAGATGCCTGGGTGCGCCATGCCGCCGACGCCGCCGCCTGGCGCAGCGAGTCGCCCGCCGTGTGGCAGCGCCGCGTGCGGGCCGAGCGCAGCCTGGCCACCCTGCTGTTGGCCGACCTGTCGCTCTCCACCGACGCGCACGTGGCTGGTGCAGGCCGCCCCATGCGCGTGGTGGATGTGATCCGAGACGCGCTGTATGTCTTTGGCGAGGCGCTGACCGCCGGTGGCGACACGTTCGAGATGCTGGGCTTCAGCTCCGTGCGGCGCCAGAACGTGCGCATCCAGCACCTCAAGGGCTTTGACGAAGCGTGGACGGGCGCGGCCCGGGCGCGCGTGGGCGCCATCAAGCCGGGCTACTACACGCGCATGGGCGCGGCCATCCGCCACGCCACGGCACGGCTGGCCGCGCGGCCCGAGCGCCAGCGCCTGCTGCTGCTGCTAACCGATGGCAAACCCAACGACCTGGACGTGTACGAAGGCCGCTACGGGCTGGAAGACACACGCCACGCCGTGCAGGAAGCGCGTGCGCAGGGCCTCACGCCGTTTGCCGTGACCATCGACAACGCAGGCCACGACTACCTGCCCTACCTGTTCGGCCAGCAGGGCTACGCCCTGGTGCACCGCCCGCGCGACCTGGCGCAGCGGCTGGCGGCGGTGTACAGCCAGATCACGCGCCAAAAATGACGCAGTGCACCATGCTCTTTTGACCAAGGTCATTAAGATTCATGTCGCGTCCTTGTTTAATGGCTCATACCTCCCAACGACCCACGAGCCCGCGCCATGGACATCCGGCAGTTCGACATCCCCCGCTACCTCTCGGCCCTGCCGCTGTTCCAGGAATCCACCCCCGAGGAGCTGATGCGCCTGGCCACCGGCTGCCGCCTGCGCCGGTTTGCGCGTGGGGACAGCATCTTCCGCGTGGGCACACCGTGCGAGGAGTTCCATGTCACGGTGCTGGGCCAGGTCAAGCTCTTTGCCCTCTCGCCCTCCGGGCAAGAAAAGGTGATTGAACTGGTAGGCCCCGGCAGCAGCTTTGCCGAAGCGCTGATGTTCACCGGCAAGCCCTACATCATCAACGCCCAGGCGTTGGCCGAAACCTTGCTGCTGAGCGTGGACAAGGGCACGGTGGAGCGCGAGATCGAGGCCGACCCGCGCTTTGCGATGCGCATGCTGGCTGGCATATCCCGGCGGCTGCACGGGCTGGTGCATGACGTGCAGACCTACACGCTGCACAGCGGCATGCAGCGCGTGATCAGCTACCTGCTGCACGAGCTGCCAGAGGAGTCGAACGACGCGGCCGGCATCGCGCTGGCCTGCGCCGGGCACGGCCAGCCGCAGGGGCCCGGCGGCCTCGATGTGACGCTGCCAGTGAGCAAGGCCACCATGGCTTCGCGCCTGTCGCTCACGCCGGAATACTTCTCGCGCGTGCTGCACGAGCTGGAAGACGCCGGCCTGATCCGCATGGACAAGCGCGACATCCACATCCCCAACGCGGCACGCCTGGCCGCGCACACCTGGCCCGAGCCCTGCTCACGCCGGTGCATGTCGGCCCAGGCCGCAGTGGCACTGCCCGCGTGAGCCGGTCCAGGCGGATGTGCGGAGGTGCCTGCCCCCCCAACTGCCGAGCCGGTGGTTCTGTCGTTGGTCCCATCGTTCGGGCTGAGCGTGTCGAGACTTTGCGTGAACGGCTTTGAACGGGCCCGAGCAAGCCCCATAAGCTCATCACCAACGATTCGAAGGCCGTAGCGCACAGCGGTGCAAGAATGGCCCCGCGACGGCACAGCCGCCCCGCCCCATTCAACCGTTCACAAGGACCTTGCACCATGAAGATCGAAACCCTGGCCGTGCACGCAGGCTATGCACCCGACCCCACCACCAAGGCCGTGGCCGTGCCCATCTACCAGACGGTGGCCTACGCGTTTGACAGTGCTCAGCATGGCGCGGACCTGTTCGATTTGAAGGTGCCGGGCAACATCTACACCCGCATCATGAACCCCACCACCGACGTGCTCGAAAAGCGCGTTGCGGCGCTCGAAGGCGGCATCGCCGCGCTGGCCGTGGCCTCGGGCATGGCGGCCATCACCTACGCCATCCAGACCATTGCCGAGGCGGGCGACAACATCGTGTCGGCCAGCACACTCTACGGCGGCACCTACAACCTGTTTGCCCACACGCTGCCCCAGCAGGGCATCACCACACGGTTTGCCGACCCGCGCGACCCAGCCAGTTTTGCGCAGCACATCGACGCGCGCACCAAGGCCATCTTTATCGAGTCCATCGGCAACCCGCTGGGCAACGTGACCGACATCGCCGCGCTGGCCAAGGTGGCTCACGACCACGGCGTGCCGCTGATCGTGGACAACACCGTGCCCAGCCCTTACCTGCTGCGCCCCATCGAGCACGGCGCCGACATCGTGGTGCATTCGCTCACCAAGTACCTGGGCGGCCACGGCAACAGCGTGGGTGGCGCGATTGTGGACAGCGGCAAGTTCCCGTGGGCCGAGCACAAGGCACGCTTCCCGCGCCTGAACGAGCCCGATGTGAGCTACCACGGCGTGGTCTATACCGAAGCCCTGGGCCCGGCCGCCTACATTGGCCGTGCGCGGGTTGTGCCCCTGCGCAACATGGGCGCCACGCTGGCACCGCTCAACGCCTTCCTCATCCTGCAAGGCATTGAAACGCTAGCCCTGCGCATGGACCGCATCTGCGACAACACGCTGGCCATTGCCCACTACCTGCAAAAGCATCCCAAGGTCGAGTGGGTGCGCTACGCGGGCCTGCCCGACCACCCGGACCACGCACTGGTGCAGCGCCAGTCGGGCGGCAAGGCGTCGGGCATTTTGAGCTTTGGCGTGAAGAACAGCGATGCCGACCCGCGTGCGGCCGGTGCCCGCTTCCTGGATGCATTGCAGCTGTTCACGCGCCTCGTCAACATTGGCGACGCGAAGTCGCTGGCCACCCACCCTGCATCGACCACCCACCGCCAGCTCAACCCAGAAGAACTGGCCAAGGCAGGCGTGAGCGAGAGCATGGTTCGGCTGTCGGTGGGCATCGAGCACATCAACGACTTGCAGGCCGACTTGGCCCAGGCGCTGGACAAGGTCTGATGCACGAGTGGCCCTGCGCTGTGGGCGCGTGGTCGCTCGGAATTTCAAGTGTTTTTGGCCGCTAGCGCTTGATCAATAAGCGCCAATAGCTATCATTTAAATAGCATACCAACCCACAGTGACACCGCTTGGTGCTCTGGACTTACCGGCCCACGCTGACCAGCGGCGCGGCGCCGCCGCCCATCAGCACCGTGTTGCCCTGCTTGCTGGCAATGGCCAGGGCGGTGTCCCGCTGGATCTCGGCCAGCCGGATTTCCTTGAGCGCTGGCGTGAGTGATGCGCTGATGATCTGGTTGGCCCGCGCCTCGCCTTCGGCCTGCACGATCAGGCGCTCTGCCTCGGCCTTCGCCAGGTCGATCTCCTTGCGCTTTTTCTCGATCGCCTGGTCTGTCTCGGCGCGCTGACGGATGGCGGATTCGATGGCCTTGTCGGTCAGCATGTTGCGCACGTTCACGGCGGTGACGGTGAATGCACCCTTGTCCGTGGCATCCAGCTCAGCCTGCAGGGTGTTGCGCACGCTTTCTGCCAACTCGGCACGTTTGGTGTGCATGGTGGTCGCGTCCATCTGGGCAATGGCCTTGTAGATGGCCTCGCGGGCTTCGCGCTGCACACGGCTGTAGGCCACCAGCAGGTCCCCCGTGCCGTCCTTGACGACTTGTTTGTGCTGCACCACATCACCCTGGTATTTCACAAACAGCGCGGGGATGGAGGCTGGCGTGGTCTTGAAATAGATATCGATGTCCACGTCCTGCATGGTCAGGTTGTCGCGGCTCTTGGGCGTAAGGTTCTCCAGGGAGAAGCTCACCTCCTTGGCGGTGAATTCGTCCACCGTCTTGAACAGCGTGAAATACAGCCCCGGCGGCAGGGCCTCCTGCCCCACCTTGCCCAGCGTGCGCTCCACGCCCACATTGCCGGTATCGATCTGGCTGCAGGCGCCCAGTGCAACACTCAGGCACAACAAAGACAAGGTTCGCAAAGCAGTCATGGGGGTCTCGCGGGTCAACGGGGATTGGTAGGCACGGCAGGCCGTGGCTGCACCGACAGGGCTGGCGAGCGCGATTGTAGGAGAGCCCTGCCGCGCCGAAACGCATGGCTCGCCCGTGTCGACGGCAGCCATCAGGACTGCGGCGTACGGCATCAACCCAAGTCGCGCGCCAGCCGGATGCCCGTGAACTGCCAACGTGCGGTGGCCGGGAAGAAGTTACGGTAGGTCAGCCGCTCATGCCCCGGTGGCGTGGCGCAGGACGAGCCCCGCAGCACGTACTGGTTGACCATGAACTTGCCGTTGTATTCGCCGACGGCACCTGCCGCCACCTGAAAGCCGGGGTATGGCGCGTAGCTCGACTGCGTCCATTGCCAGGCCACGCCAAAAAGCTGCTCCATGGGGTGGACCTCCTGCGCGGCCGCGTGCTCCCATTCGGCCTCTGTGGGCAGGCGCGCACCCACCCAGCGTGCGTAGGCATCGGCCTCGTAGTACGACAGGTGCAGCACCGGCTGGCCGCCCTGCAGCGGCTGCAGGCCGGTCAGTGTGAAGTGATGCCACGCGCCTTCTTCCATGCGATGCCAGTACAACGGCTGCTCCAGACCCTGCGCCGCCCGCCAGTCCCAGCCTTCGGCCAGCCAGAGCAACGGGTTGCGGTAGCCGCCATCTTCCACAAACGCCAGGTACTCGGCCTGCGTCACCAACCGCGAGGCCAGCGCATAAGGGTGCAGATACACGCGATGGCGCGGGCCCTCGTTGTCAAAGGCAAAACCGCTGCCAGCGTGGCCGATCTGGGCAAGCCCCTCGCCAAAGGTGTGCCACACCAGCGCTTCGGTTGCCTCCGGCGCCACAGTATCCGAAACCTCAGCATAGGCAGGGAACAAGGGGTTGCAAGACAGCAGGTGCTGGATGTCGGTGAGCATCAGCTCCTGGTGCTGCTGCTCGTGCTGCAAGCCCAGTTCGATCAGGCCGCGCAACGCGGCATCGTGTGCCACGGTGGGTAGCAGGCGTGCCATGCGGGCATCCACATTGGCCCGGTAGGCCAGCACCTCGTTCAGCGCAGGGCGTGTCAGCAGCCCGCGCTGCGGGCGCGGGTGCTTGGCCCCCACGCCGTTGTAGTAGGAGTTGAACAACACCCGGAACGCAGGCGCAAACGGCGTAAACCCTGCCTCGTGGGCTTCGAGCACAAAGGTTTCAAAGAACCAGGTGGTGTGGGCCAGGTGCCATTTGGTGGGGCTGGCGTCCGGCATGGACTGCGCGGCGCAGTCCTCGGGCGACAAGGGAGCCGCCAGTGCCACGGAGCGGCTGCGCACGGCGTTGTAGCGCGACAGCAGTGCGTGGGGTGCTTGGGGTGCGAGGGATGTCATGGTCATTGCGGCCACCGATCAAGGACGGGCGTGGACCACCGCAAACCAGCCCCGCTCGTCCGTCCACGCCTGGGCCTGCGCAAAACCAGCACGCGCGAGCATATCGGTGAACACGGGCAACGGGTATTTGTAGCTGTTCTCGGTGTGGATGCGCTCGCCTCGGTCAAACCTGCGGCCGCCACCCGGCCAGTACACCTCGGTGTCGGAGGCGGCCTCCAGGTGCATTTCGATGCGCGACGCCTCGGTGTTGAAGAACGCACGGTGCTGCCACTGCGCCACATCGAAGTCGCTGCCGATCAAGCGGTTCACGTGGCGCAGCACGTTGCGGTTGAACTCCGCCGTCACCCCTGCCGCATCGTCATAGGCAGCCTCCAGCACCGCCACGTCCTTGGGCAGGTCGATGCCGATGAGCAGGCCACCGTCGTCGTCAATGAGCTCGCGCATGTGGGCCAGCAGCTCCAGCGCATGCGGGGGGTCGAAGTTGCCAATAGACGAGCCCGGGTAAAACACGAGACGCCCGGTGCGGGGAATGTCGTCGGGCAGTGTCACGCCCAGGGTCATGTCGCCCGCCAGCGCGCGGGCATCCAGCGCCGGGAAGTCATCACGCAGCCCCTGCACCGCTTGCTCCAGAAAGTCTGCCGAAATGTCCACGCCCACAAAACACGCCGGCTGCACCAGGCGGCACAGGGTGCGGGCCTTTTGGCAGTTGCCCGCGCCCAGTTCGATCAGGGTGCGGCCCGCGCCCACAGCGCCCGCAATGCTGTCTGCATGCGTCTGCATCAGGGCCATCTCAGTGCGCGTGGGGTAATACTCCGGCAGGCGCGTGATGGCTTCAAACAGCTGCGAGCCGTGCTGGTCGTAAAAATACTTGGGGGAGATGTGTGCGGGCCGCTGAGTCAGCCCGTGCGTGATGTCGGAGTAGCGAGGCAGGCGCATGGGTCGTCAAGACGTTAGAGCGGCAGCGCCGCCGGGTGTTCAAAAGTAGAGGCACCTGGGGCGCCCGCATTGCGGCACGCCCCACACGCTCCCTCACGCCATTGTGCTTTGCCTCGCTGACGGCTGTGTGTAGGCCATTTGCGCACCCACAAAAAAAAGGGCTGGCGCATGCGCCAGCCCTTTTCCCCTTGGAGAACTCTTGCTGTCAGGAACACAGGGCCCGCCTGGGGCCCTGCCCCCTTAGAAGCGCCAGCCCAGACCCACGCCCACCAGAACGGGGTCTACCTTGAAGGTGCCCAGCTTGGCACCGCCTGCGCTCACGTCGGTCTTGATGAAAACCTTCTTCACGTCGAAGTTGAGGTACAGGTTCTTGGCCAGTGGGATGTCCACACCCACTTGCAATGCAGGGCCGAAGCTGTTGCGGTCAATGTCTACACCTGCGGGCAGGTTCACGCTGGAGAAACGCGTGTAGTTCAGGCCTGCGCCCACATAAGGCTTGAAGCCAGCGGCTTCGAAGTGGTACTGCAGCAGCAGCGTGGGTGGCAGGTGCTTGAGCGTGCCGATGGCGGTAGCGCCAGCGCTGAGCGTGTGCTTTTGAGGCACCGTGAGAACCAGCTCGGCCGCAATGTTCTTGTTGAAGAAGTAGGTGACATCCACTTCAGGAATGGTCTTGTCGTTGATCGACAGGCCCAGCGGTGTGCTGTCCTTGTTGGCGCTGTCCAGGTGCACCGCACGTGCACGGACCATCCAGGGGCCCTCAGCCTGTTGCGCCAGGGCAGCGCCAGAAGACAGGGCACAGAGGACGGCGACAGCCAGCAGGTTCTTTTTCATGGTATTCACATCGGTTGGACGGGGACGACCCCCGTGCATGTATTGAACCGCTGCGCCCCCCACCCGGCCTTGCCTTACCTCAAGGCATTGGTACTAACCCTTAGATCTATATCAAGGAATACCCACTATCAGGCTAAGGACTTGCCACGCAGGCGCTGTACCAGTGTCACCCCGGCCAGCACCAGGCCTCCCGCCACGATGCCCACCACCGCGTTCAGCAGGTTGGGCACCAACATGGCCCACAGCCCGCCCACAGGCCATTGCGCCGCAGCCGTGCCCGCAGCCTCGACGGCATGGTGCAGCGCAGGCACGCCGTGCACCAGAATGCCGCCGCCCACCAGGAACATCGCCGCAGTGCCCGCAATGGACAGGCCCTTCATCAGCCAGGGGGCCGCGCGCAGAATGCCCGACCCGAGGGCGCGCGCTGCGCTGCTGGCCTTGCTGTTAAGCCACAGCCCCAGGTCGTCGAGCTTGACGATGCCCGCCACCAGGCCATACACGCCGATGGTCATGATCACCGCGATGCCGGACAGCACGGTCAGCTGCTGCACGAAGGGCGCGGAGGCCACGGTGCCCAGCGTGATAGCAATGATTTCGGCCGACAGGATGAAGTCAGTGCGCACAGCGCCCTTGATCTTGTCCTTTTCAAAGGCCACCAGATCCACCGCCGGATTGGCATTGGCCTTGGCATGGCTTTCGTGTTCGGCCTCGTCCTCATGCTGGGCGTGCAGCAACTTGTGCGCCACCTTTTCAAAGCCCTCAAAACACAAGAAGGCGCCCCCCACCATCAGCAGCGGCGTCACAGCCCAAGGCGCAAAGGCGCTGATCAGCAGCGCAGCGGGTACCAAGATGACCTTGTTGATGAACGAGCCCTTGGCCACCGCCCACACTACGGGGATCTCGCGCTCGGCGCGCACTCCGGTCACCTGCTGGGCGTTGAGTGCCAGGTCGTCCCCCAGCACACCCGCCGTCTTCTGCGCGGCCACCTTGGTCATCACCGACACATCGTCGGCCATGGCTGCGCTCTTCTTGGCCGCCACCTTGGTCATCAAGGCCACATCGTCGAGGATGGTGGCGATATCGTCGAGCAAAGCAAGCAGGCTGCCAGCGGCCATGGAGATTCCTTGGGGTTAGTCGAAAAAAACGGCGGACATGCCGCCACGTGTGCGCCGCACTATAGCAACGCACGCAACGCACAGACAACAGCAGCGCAAGATCCGCCATGGTGCAGCGGCGACACCATCCATAGATCGCCCCACGGCGCCTGCGAACACGCCTGGCTGGCCACCAGGCGCATACTCGCGCCCTCTCATCCACTACCCGCTATGGGGCCTTCTGCGGGCTTCACCGCCCCCACCATGCCCGGTTACCTGACCAAGCAAGAAGACATCACGATCACCGGCGTGGCCGACCTGATCATCCAGTCACTGCTCGACAAGCAGCAGTTTGCCGACCCGCTGGGCGCCGCTGAGGCGTTGGGCATTTCATCGGCCGCATGGCCTCTGTTCGGCCTGTTGTGGCCCTCTGGCGCGCAGCTGGCCCAGCGCATGGCCAGTCGGCCCCTGCTGGCGGGCGAACGCGTGTTGGAGATCGGCTGCGGCCTGGGCCTGGCCAGCCTGGTGTGCCACCGGCGCGGGATGGATGTCACCGCCAGCGACTGCCATCCGCTGGCTCAGCAGTTCTTGCAGGAAAACGCGCGCTTGAACGGCCTGGCGCCCATGAAGTACCGCACAGGCCAATGGGGTTCCGATGCGCCAACACTGGCCAACGCGGTGGAGGGTCAGTTTGACCTCATCATGGGAAGCGATGTGCTGTACGAACGCGACGCCCGTGCGTCCCTGGCCACCTTTTTGGACCACCACGCGGGCGATGGCGCGCAGATCTGGATCGTGGACCCGAACCGGGGCAACCGCTCCACCTTCCACAAGCAGATGGCCGTGCACCGTTTTGAGGTGATCGAAGAGCGTCTGGACCACCCGGCCCTGGACGACCGCCCCGCCTACAAAGGCCGATTGCTGGTGTACGAGCGCAAGGCGGCGGCATAACCCTCTTTGAATCGCCGTCGGCGGTGTTCCTCCCCGTTGCCCCCTCACTGCGAGGCATCCCTGGGCTTGCCCTATAGCCCGCCCGCATCACGCATGGGGCTCAGGCCGCCCAAGCCACAAAAAAGGCCGTGCCCCGTGAGGGCCCGGCCTTGGTTGTGGCAACCACCGCAGTCGCGGCGAAGCGACGGTGTGACGGTTCAGCGAAGGGTGATCAACCGACCCACTTGCGCGCGTTGCGCCAGATGCGCATCCAGGCGCTGTACTCCACCTTGTCTTCGCTCGTCCAGCTCATCTGCACATTGCGGAACACACGCTCGGGGTGCGGCATCATGGCCGTGAAGCGACCGTCCGCCGTGGTCACCGCCGTGAGGCCCCCAGCACTGCCGTTGGGGTTGAAGGGGTACTGATCCGTGGCGCGGCCATGGTTGTCCACGTAACGCATCGCTGCAATGGCCTTGTCTGCGTTGCCCCGGTACTTGAAGTTGGCATAGCCCTCGCCGTGCGCCACCGCAATCGGCAGGCGGCTGCCCGCCATGCCTTGCAGGAACAGGCTGGGTGATTCGAGCACCTCCACCAGCGAGAGGCGGGCCTCGAAACGCTCGCTCTGGTTGGTGGTGAAGCGTGGCCAGTCCTGCGCGCCGGGGATGATGTCGGCCAGCTCGGCAAACATCTGGCAGCCGTTGCACACGCCCAGGCCAAACGTGTCCGTGCGGCCGAAGAAGCCCTGGAACTGCGCGGCCAGCACGGGGTTGAACGTGATACTGCGCGCCCAGCCGATGCCCGCGCCCAGCGTGTCGCCGTAGCTGAAGCCGCCGCAGGCGACCACACCCTTGAAGTCTTCGAGCTTGACGCGGCCGGTCTGCAGGTCGGTCATGTGCACGTCGTAGGCCTCAAAGCCCGCCTCGGTAAAGGCGTAAGCCATTTCGATGTGCGAGTTCACGCCCTGCTCGCGCAGGATGGCGACCTTGGGTTTTGCCAAGTTGAGGAACGGCGCGGCCACGTTATCAGCCGCATCGAACGTGAGGTGCACGTGCATGCCAGGATCGGTGGGCTCGCCCGCTGCGGCATGCTCGGCATCGGCATTGGCGGGGTTGTCGCGCTGCTGGCAGATCTTCCAGCTCACGGCGTCCCACACCTGGTGCAGATCGGCCAGCGGGGCGCTGAACACGGCCTTGGCATCGCGCCAGACCTGGAGTTCGCCCTTGCCAGCGTCGATCTCAGACGATGCCGGGCGTGTCTTGCCCACAAAGTGGCAGAACTTGGACAGACCATGCGCACGCAAGGTTTGCATCACATCGTTGCGCTCGGCGGTGCGCACCTGCAGCAGCACGCCCAGCTCTTCATTGAACAGGGCCTTGAGGGTCAGCTCATCACGGCGCGCGCCCACTTGGCCTGCCCAGTTCTTGGCATCGCCCGTGTCCATGCGGCTGTCGTTGATGCCATCCCCCTCGGTGACCAGCAGGTCCACATTCAGCGCCACACCCACATGGCCTGCAAAGGCCATTTCGGCAGCCGCCGCCAGCAGGCCGCCATCGCTGCGGTCGTGGTAGGCCAGGATCTGGCCCTTGGCGCGCAGTGCATTCACGGCGTTGACGAGGTTGACCAGGTCCTTCGGATCGTCCACATCGGGCACCACGTCGCCGCTCTGATCCAGCGTCTGGCCCAGGATGCTGCCGCCCATGCGGTTCTGGCCCTTGCCCAGGTCGATCAACACCAGCGTGGTGTCTGTCTCGGTGGCGTTGAGCTGGGGGGTGAGCGTGCCACGCACGTCGGACAGCGAGGCAAACGCGCTCACGATCAGGCTGACGGGAGACGTGACCTTCTTCTTGTCCGAACCTTCGCTCCATTGCGTGCGCATCGACAGCGAATCTTTGCCCACGGGGATGGACACGCCCAACGCGGGGCACAGCTCCATGCCCACGGCCTTCACGGTTTCGTACAGCGCGGCGTCTTCGCCCGGCTCGCCGCAGGCGGCCATCCAGTTGGCCGACAGCTTCACGCGCGGCAGCTCAATGGGCGCTGCCAGCAGGTTGGTGATGGCTTCCGCCACCGCCATGCGGCCCGACGCGGGCGCATTGATGGCGGCCAGCGGCGTGCGCTCGCCCATGCTCATCGCCTCGCCTGCAAAGCCCTTGTAATCGGCCAGCGTCACGGCGCAATCGGCCACGGGCACTTGCCAGGGGCCGACCATCTGGTCACGGTGCGACAGGCCACCCACGGTGCGGTCGCCAATGGTGATGAGGAAGCGCTTGGACGCCACCGTGGGGTGGGCCAGCACGTCGATCACGGCCTTTTGCAGCGGCACGCCGGTCAAGTCCATCGGTGCGAATTCGCGCACCACGGTGGTCACGTCACGGTGCATCTTGGGCGGCTTGCCCAGCAGCACGTTCATGGGCATGTCCACGGGCAGCTTTTGGTCGCCTGCCGTGGCAGCTGGGTCGTGCAGCACCAGCTGGCGCTCTTCGGTGGCCGTGCCGATCACGGCAAACGGGCAGCGCTCGCGCTCGCAGAAAGCCTGGAACAGGGGCAGCGACTCGGGCGCAATAGCCAGCACGTAACGCTCTTGCGACTCGTTGCTCCAAATTTCCTTGGGCGCCATGCCCGACTCTTCGAGCTGCACGGCACGCAGGTCAAAGCGTGCGCCCCGGCCTGCATCATTGGTCAGCTCGGGGAAGGCGTTGGACAAACCGCCTGCACCCACGTCGTGGATCGCCAGGATGGGGTTGTCGGTGCCCTGCGCCCAGCAGTGGTTGATGACCTCTTGCGCACGGCGCTCGATCTCGGGGTTGCCACGCTGCACCGAGTCAAAGTCCAGCTCGGCCGCATTGGTGCCCGTGGCCATGGAGCTGGCGGCGCTGCCGCCCATGCCGATGCGCATGCCGGGGCCACCCAGCTGGATCAGCAGCGAGCCTGCGGGGAATTCAATCTTCTTCGTCAGCTCGGCATCGATCACGCCCACGCCGCCCGCGATCATGATGGGCTTGTGGTAGCCGCGCTGCACGCCGCCGACGTTCTGCTCGTACTCGCGGAAGTAGCCGTTCAGGTTGGGACGGCCGAATTCGTTGTTGAACGCCGCGCCGCCCAAGGGGCCTTCGACCATGATCTGCAGCGGGCTGGCGATGTGCTCGGGCTTGCCCACGGTGCTGCCCCAGAGCTTGGACACCGTGAAGCCCGTCAGGCCCGCCTTGGGCTTGGAGCCCCGGCCGGTGGCGCCCTCGTCGCGGATCTCGCCACCCGCGCCGGTGGAAGCGCCGGGGAACGGGGAGATGGCCGTGGGGTGGTTGTGGGTTTCCACCTTCATCAGCACATGCTGGGTGACGCTACTCTTTTGATAGCTGCTAGCGCTTGATGAATCAGCGCCAGAGGCCATTTTGGCTACAAACCGCTCGACCAGGTGGCCTTCCATGACCGAGGCGTTGTCCGAATACGCGATCACCGTGTGCTGCGGCGCCAGCTGGTGCGTGTTGCGGATCATGCCGAACAGGCTCTTGTCCTGCGCCACGCCGTCGATGGTGAACTCGGCGTTGAAGATCTTGTGGCGGCAGTGTTCGCTGTTGGCCTGGGCGAACATCATCAGCTCCACATCGGTGGGGTTGCGCGCGAGGCCCGTGAAGGCGGTCACGAGGTAGTCGATTTCGTCATCGGCCAGGGCTAGGCCAAAGCGGGTGTTGGCAGCCTCGAGCGCAGCGCGGCCACCGGCCAGCACGTCCACATGCTCCATGGGCGCGGGCTGCAGTTCGGTGAACAGGGCGGCAGCGCCACTGCGGTCGGCCACCACCGATTCGGTCATGCGGTCGTGCAGCAAGGCGGCCACCTGGGCCAGTTGCTCGGCAGTCAACTCTGGGGTCTTGCCCAGCAGGCCCGATTTCAGGCTGATGCGGTATTCGGTGATGCGCTCGACCCGGCGGATGGCGATGCCGCAGTTGCGGGCAATGTCGGTGGCCTTGGAGGCCCAGGGCGACAGCGTGCCCAGGCGGGGCGTAACAAAGAGCACGGCGCCATCTTCAGGGCCCGCATAGGGGTCGCCGTAGGTCAGCAGGGCCGCCAGGCGTTCTTGTTCAAACGGCGTGGGGGCCGCATCGGTGGCGACCAGGTGCACGAAACGCGCCGCAATGCCACTGATCTTGGGGTGGATCGCCTCCAGGGCGGGTTGAAGTTGCTGGGCGCGGAAGGAGCTGAGGGCGTTGCCGCCCGCCAGCGTGGTCATGTGCAAGGTCACGGTAGCGGCCTGTTGGGGGGTGTCAGGGGTAGAGGGTGGCTCCGGGCGCCAGCGTGCAACCAGCACCGGAGCTCTCCATTTTACCGGGCATGGCCCGGTCGCCTGCGCAGCCGGGGGCCCAATGGGATAATTGCAGCATGAGCATCACCATCAAAAGCGCCGAGGACATCGAGGGCATGCGCCTAGCCTGCCGTCTGGCCTCCGAAGTGCTGGACTACATCACGCCGCACATCAAGCCCGGCATCACCACCAAAGAGATCGACCGCCTGGGCGCCGAATGCATGGCCCAGCAAGGCACCATCTCAGCCACCGTGGGCTACCAGCCGCCTGGTTATCCGCCCTACCCGGCTTCGCTGTGCACCTCGGTCAACCACGTGGTGTGCCACGGCATCCCCAACGACAAACCGCTCAAGAAGGGCGACATCGTCAATGTGGACGTGACCGTGATCACCAAGGACGGCTGGTACGGCGACAACAGCCGCATGTTCCTGATCGGCGAGTGCTCGATCGCCGCCAAGCGCCTGTCGGCACTGACCTTCGAGGCCATGTGGCATGGCATCGTGCAGGTCAAGCCCGGCGCCCGCCTGGGGGATATCGGCCACGCGATCCAGAAGTTTGCCGAAGGGCATGGCTTCTCGGTGGTGCGCGAGTTCTGCGGCCACGGAATTGGCAAGAAGTTCCACGAAGAGCCCCAGGTACTGCACTACGGCAAACCCGGCACGCTAGAAGAACTGGTGCCCGGCATGATGTTCACCATCGAGCCCATGATCAACGCAGGCCGCCGCGAGGTGAAGGACTTTGGCAACGACGGCTGGACCATCGTGACCAAGGACCACAGCCTGTCGGCCCAGTGGGAGCACACCGTGCTGGTCACGCCCACGGGGTACGAGGTGATGACGCTGTCGGCGGGCTCGCCACCACTGCCGCCGTTTGTGACCGCTACGACCACCTGATCAGGCCCCGCGACGCCGATGCCCCCCCTTGACGCACCGGCGCTCGCACAACTCTTGCATGGCATTTTCATGGCCCCTACCTGCACACACCGACCATGACTGAACTCCATGCCCTGCGAGATGCCTACCGCAGCGACAAGGCTGCCCTGCTGGCGGCCATGAAATCCACCGGTGCCTCCACGCGCGGCATCCGTGTGTTGCTGCGCAAACTGTCGTCGCTGGCGGGCAACCTGCTGCAGACTTTGTGGCTGCGCGCCCAGTTGCCCGATGACATGGCCCTGGTGGCGGTCGGCGGCTTTGGGCGCGACCAACTGTTCCCATACTCCGATGTCGATGTCCTGCTGCTCTTGCCAGACGGCGCGGCACCCGAAACCGGCAGCGCATTGCGCACAAAGCTGGAAGGCTTTATCGGCAGCTGCTGGGACACGGGCCTGGAGATCGGGTCGAGCGTGCGCACCGTGGCAGAGTGCCTGGCCGAGAGCGCGGGCGATGTCACGGTGCAGACCTCGCTGCTCGAATCGCGGCTGGTCTGCGGCAATGCGGCGCTGTTTGCCGAATTCCAGCGCCAGTACCGCGCGCAAATGAACCCTGAGGCTTTCCTGGTGGCCAAGACGCTGGAAATGCGCCAACGCCACACGAAGTACGAGAACACGCCCTATTCGCTGGAGCCCAACTGCAAGGAATCCCCTGGAGGTCTGCGGGACCTGCAGATGATCCTGTGGGTGTCGCAGGCCGCCGGGTTAGGCAGCAACTGGAAGGAGCTGGCCGCCAGCGGCCTGGCCACCGCGTTCGAAATGCGCCAGATCGAGCGCAACGAGGCGCTGCTGTGCCTGATCCGCGCCCGCCTGCACGCAGCGGCTGGGCGGCACGAGGACCGCCTGGTGTTCGACCTGCAGACGGCGGTGGCCGAGTCGTTCTGCTATCGCTCACAGGCGCCTGATGGATCGCGCCTGCCGATGCGTGCCAGCGAAACGCTGATGCGCCGCTACTACTGGGCGGCCAAGGCGGTGTCGCAACTCAGCCAGATCCTGCTGCTCAACATCGAAGAGCGCCTGAACCCGTCCACCCACGAGCCGCGTCCGATCAACGAGCGGTTCTTCGAGAAGGCGGGTCTGATCGAGGTGGCCAGCGACGACCTCTACACCCGAGACCCCCATGCGATCCTGGAGACCTTTCTGCTCTACCAGACCACGGTGGGGCTCAAGGACCTGTCGGCACGCACCCTGCGCGCGCTCTACAACGCACGCGGCGTGATGGACAGCGCCTTCCGGCGCGACCCGGTCAACCGCGATGCCTTCATGCGCATCTTGCAGCAGCCCTCAGGCATCACCCATGCCATGCGGCTCATGAACCAGACCTCGGTGCTGGGGCGCTATCTGTGGCCGTTTCGCCGCATCGTGGGGCAGATGCAGCATGACCTGTTCCACGTCTACACGGTAGACCAACACATCCTGATGGTGCTGCGCAACGTGCGCCGCTTCTTCATGGCGGAGCATGCGCACGAATACCCGTTCTGCTCGCAGTTGGCGGGCGGGTGGGACAAGCCCTGGATTTTGTATGTGGCGGCGCTGTTTCACGACATTGGCAAAGGACGGGGTGGCGATCACTCGCAGATCGGCGCAGAGGAAGTACGGCGCTTTTGCCGCCAGCATGGCGTGGACCGCGAAGATGGCCGACTCATCGAGTTTCTGGTGCGCGAGCACCTGACCATGAGCACCGTGGCGCAAAAGCAGGACCTGAGCGACCCCGATGTGATCGCCGCCTTTGCGCGCCGCGTGGGTAACGAGCGCAACCTCACGGCCATGTACCTGCTCACTGTGGCGGATATCCGCGGCACCAGTCCCAAGGTCTGGAACGCCTGGAAGGGCAAGCTGCTGGAAGACTTGTACCGCGCCACGCTGCGCACCCTGGGCGGCCGCGCCCCTGATGCAGCCGCCGAAATCGAAGCCCGCAAGCGCGAGGCGCTGGTGCTGCTGGCGCTCAACGCCCTGCCCTTCGAGGCGCACAAGGCACTCTGGGCCACACTGGACGTGAGCTATTTCATGCGCCATGACGCCGCCGACATTGCCTGGCATACACGGCACCTGTCGCGCCATGTGGGCGCCACTCGGCCCGTGGTGCGCGCCCGCCAGTCACTAGCGGGTGACGGCCTGCAAGTGATGGTCTACGCTGCCGATCAGGCCGACCTGTTTGCGCGCATCTGTGGCTACTTCGACCGCGTGGGCTTCAGCATCCTAGATGCGCGGGTGCACACCGCCAACAACGGTTATGCGCTGGACACCTTCCAGGTGGTGGCCTCTTCGGCATCGGAGCAGCCCGGGCACTACCGCGAACTGACCCACATGGTCGAGAGCGACCTGATGCGAGTGATCGAGGAAGGTGGCCCCTTGCCAGAGCCCACCCGCAAGCGCGTGTCACGCCGGGTCAAGAGCTTTCCGGTGGCGCCCCGCGTTACCTTGCGGCCTGACGAAAAAGCGCAGCGTTGGCTGCTGGCGATCTCGGCCAGCGACCGTGCCGGCCTGCTCTACCTGGTGACACGCATCCTGGCGCAGCACCACCTGAGCGTGCAACTGGCCAAGGTCAGCACCCTGGGCGAACGGGTGGAGGACACGTTTCTCATCCAGGGCCCCGAACTGCAGAACAACGCCCGCCAGATCCAGATCGAGACCGAGCTGCTGCAGGAACTATCGTCCTGAGCCCACTTCACCACAGCCCCAGAGGGAGCACCAGGCTCAGTCGTCTTCAGTGGCACTGATCTCCGGGAATAGCACCTCCGTGAACCCGAACTGCGTGAAATCACGCACCCGCATGGGATAAAGCTTACCAATCAGGTGGTCGCATTCGTGCTGCACGACGCGGGCATGAAAGCCGTCCACCGTGCGGTCAATGGGATCGCCGTACAGGTCAAACCCCGTGTAGCGGATACGCGACCAGCGCGGCACCTTGCCACGCAGACCTGGCACGGACAGGCAGCCTTCCCAGTCCTCTTCTTCCTCAACACCCAGAGGGGTGATCACCGGGTTGAGCAACACCGTGGGCGGCACGACCGGCCGGTCCGGGTAGCGTGGATTTAGGTCGTTGGAGCCAAAGATCACCAGCTGCATATCTACCCCAATCTGCGGCGCGGCCAGCCCTGCTCCATTGACCGAGGCCATGGTCTCGAACATGTCGCGCACGAGCTGGTGCAATTCGTCGGTGTCAAACGCGGTGACGGGCTGAGCAACGCGCAACAAGCGGGGGTCGCCCATTTTCAAAATGGTGTGGATGGTCATGAAACGATGGGCGCAGATGGGAAAAGCACGGGCCGCTCGCCAAGCAGCGGAGCGGCCAGCATAACGCGCCATACGGCCTGACGTTGCCGCACGGGTTTGTGAGTCGACCCACGCCGCTTGTGGATTCAGACCAGATTTTGTGTATATAATCTAAGTCTTGTTCCTCGATAGCTCAGTCGGTAGAGCGCCGGACTGTTAATCCGTAGGTCCCTGGTTCGAGCCCAGGTCGAGGAGCCAAGAATTTGCAGGCCCTGCATGAGAAAAGCGGGGCCTTTCAATTAGTCAGTTGATAGATACCGATCATTCCTCGATAGCTCAGTCGGTAGAGCGCCGGACTGTTAATCCGTAGGTCCCTGGTTCGAGCCCAGGTCGAGGAGCCAATCAGAAAAAGCCCTGCATGTCATCCGTGCAGGGCTTTTTTGTTGGCGAAGGCTGCCACCATCCCGGCCAGCAGGTGCATACCAGACAATAGTGTCTTTGTGACACACGCCCGCATGCCCTCGCAACTGCCCTGGCTTGAACCCCACGACCCACTTCCCGCACCAAACCTTGCTTGGGGAGAAGGCGACCCCGCGCCGGGGCTGCTGGCCGCAGGGGGTGCACTGGACGTGACCAACCTTTGTGCTGCATATGCGCAGGGCACTTTCCCCTGGTACGGCCCAGGGCAGCCCATTCTGTGGTGGGCGCCTGATCCGCGCATGGTGCTGCCGGTACAGGCGTTCCGGCTGCACCGCTCTCTGCACAAAAAACTACAGGCGTTTCGCAGACAGGCAAATTGCGAAATCCGCATCGACAGCGCGTTCAAGGACGTCATCACTGCCTGCGCCACCAAAGAACGCGCGGGCCAGGCAGGCACCTGGATCGTGCCAGAGATGGTCAATGCCTACACCGACCTGCACCTGGCGGGCTATGCCCACAGCGTGGAAACCTGGGTGAACAATCAACTGGTTGGAGGCCTGTACTGCGTGGCGCTGGGCCGCGCGGTGTTTGGGGAATCCATGTTTGCGCACATTACCGATGCCTCCAAGATCGCCCTGGCCGCTCTGGTCTGCCTGTGCCGCCGCCATGGCATCCCCATGATTGACTGCCAGCAAAACACGCAGCACCTGACCTCGCTGGGCGGACGGGAGATACCCCGGGCCGATTTCCAGACCCATATAGACAAAGCGCGACAACAGCCGGCCGTCTCGTGGAGATTTGAGCCCGTATACTGGGACGAGCTGCTGCCCTCCAGGACCGCCCCGGCATGACGCAACTCAACGACCTTCCACTGCAGACTCTGCAGTTTTATGCGACAGCCCCCTACCCCTGCAGCTACCTGCCGGACCGGCAGGCGCGATCACAGGTCGCCACCCCCAGCCACCTCATCCAGAGCGATCTGTATTCCGACCTCGTGGCCAAGGGGTTTCGCCGCAGCGGCATGTTCACCTACCGCCCCTATTGCGACGGATGCCAAGCCTGTACCCCGCTACGGGTCCTTGTCAACGAATTCAAACCCGATCGCAGCCAAAGGCGCGCTGCGGCGCGCCACGGCCAACTGCAGGCCCGGGTGCTGAGGCTGTGTTTTGTCCCCGAGCACTACCAGCTGTATTTGCGCTATCAGAATGGTCGCCATGCAGGCGGAGGCATGGACCACGACAGCATCGATCAGTACACACAATTTCTGCTGCAAAGCAGGGTGAACTCAAGATTGGTGGAGTTTCGTGATACCGACGCATCGGGTGAGCCCGGCGCGCTCAAGATGGTCTCCATTCTCGATGTACTCGACGACGGCCTGTCTGCCGTGTATACGTTTTACGAGCCTGAACCCCATTGCAGCTACGGCACTTACAACGTCATGTGGCAGATTGCGCAAGCCCATGCGCTGGACCTGCCCCATGTGTACCTGGGGTACTGGATTGAAGCCAGCCCCAAGATGAACTACAAGACGCGCTTTCTACCTCATGAAATCCGCACAGATGGGCAATGGCACCGGGTAACGGGTACTGGGCACACGAATCCCTGAATACGCGTTTACATTTCACAAGATAAAATGCAGCGGCCCTTTCACCGTAGCCGCTCATGAAAAAAACTGATCCCAGCACCCCCCTCAAGCCCAGCGTTCAGGTGCTTGAGCGCATGTTCACACTGATCGATGTTCTGGCTTCTCGTGAAGAGGCGATTTCCCTCAAGGAAATCAGCGAAAAAACCGGGCTGCACCCTTCCACCACCCACCGCATCCTCAACGACCTGACCATCGGCCGGTTTGTGGACCGCCCTGAATCGGGCAGCTACCGGTTGGGCATGCGACTGCTGGAGCTGGGCAACTTGGTGAAGGCCCGCCTGAGCGTTCGTGACGCGGCGCTGACCCCCATGCGCAGCCTGCACAAGCTGATCCAGCAACCCGTGAACCTCAGCATGCGCCAGGGCGATGAGATTGTGTATGTGGAGCGCGCCTACAGTGAGCGATCGGGCATGCAGGTGGTGCGCGCCATTGGCGGCAGGGCGCCACTGCACCTGACCTCTACAGGCAAGCTCTTCCTGGCACTGGATGACCCCCAGCGCGTTCGCGCCTACGCCACCCGCACCGGCCTTGCAGGCCACACCCGAAACAGCATCACGCAATTGCCAGTGCTGGAGCGGGAACTGGCCAAAGCCCGCCAATACGGTATTGCCCGCGACAACGAAGAGCTGGAGCTGGGTGTGCGCTGCATCGCAGCCGGCGTGTATGACGATCAAGGCAAGCTGGTAGCGGGCTTGTCTATTTCTGCCCCCGCCGACCGGCTGGACGAAGGCTGGCTGCCCAAGCTACAAGCGACAGCGAACGAAATTTCACTGGCTCTGGGCCATGCGCCAAACACCGACGCCAGTCACAATCCAATCCCCCGCCAACACACCGAGTTGCGCTGAGGCCCACCTCCTGCCCGGAAACGACTCCGTGGGCGAGGCCTCCGTGGCGTCTTGTGGCGCCCGGGGTAGGTCGCGGTGATTTACAAGCATAAGCGGCAGGCCACAGACACGGCCTTGCACGCTCATTGCATCGATACCCATTCAAGGTACAAGGCGCCCGCAGACCCGATTGACCCCAACCCATTTGCCAGGCACGTGGGCGCTCCATCCAAAAACGAAAAAGCCTGGCAGCCTCCAGAGGAGCCTGTCAGGCATATGTGCGGGAGGCCCGCGTATCAGCCGTTGGTGTTGCGTGCCGCCTGCAAAGGTGCTGCCAGTGCGGGGTTGGACTCCACCCAGCGGCGCACCCGCTCTGCATCGCCCAGCCGACTGAATTTACCCGCAGAATCCAGAAACACCATGATCAGCTTGCGCCCCGCCACCTGGGCCTGCATCACCAAGCAACGGCCTGCCTCAGAGATATAGCCAGTCTTTTGCAGGCCGATGTCCCAGGTAGGGTTCTTCACCAGACCGTTGGTGTTGTTGTACTGAAGCGTTTTGTGCCCCACCGCCACCTCGTAGCCAGGCGAGGTGGATAGCTCGCGCAACAAGGGGTCTCCATGCGCCACACCAACCAAAGTCGCGAGATCGCGGGCACTCGACTGGTTGCGACTGGACAGGCCCGTGGGTTCCACATAGTGCGTGTCATTCATCCCCAGCGACTTGGCCTTGGCGTTCATCTGAGCTACAAAAACTTCCAGGCCACCAGGGAAAGTACGCCCCAGCGCATGGGCAGCCCGGTTCTCGCTGGACATCAGCGCCAGGTGCAGCATCTCGCCACGCGTCAGTGTGGTTCCCACGGTCAGGCGCGACCGGCTACCCTTTTCGGTATCTACATCATCCTGCGTGATCGTGACAGGTTCGTCCATCGGCAACTTGGCCTGCGAAACCAGCATGCCCGTCATGAGCTTGGTCAGCGATGCGATGGGGAGCACGGCCTGGTCATTCTTGCGCAACAACACCTCATGGGTGTCCTGGTCTACCACCAGCGCCACGCTGGACTTGAGGTCCAGCGGATCATTGACCTCATGCAAACCTGCCATCTGGCCAAAAGAAGGCTTGGCAGGCACGAACGCCACCTTGGTCGGCGCCTTGGAAGTTCGGGCTGCTACACGCGTTGGCTTGATGCTTGCGGCAACCCTGCGTGGAGCCACTGCACGCTTGGCACCGGCAGCGCTGACCTGCTGTTTTTTGACCCCTTGCTTTTTGACATCTGCCGCATGCACGGAGGGCGAAATGAGGGCGGCGCTCACGAGCGCAAAACCCATCCACTGGAAAAATCGATTCACTGCAGCGTTGCGGCGATGGTGCATCAAAGTGCTCCAAACGGTAAGAATTATTGGGCAGTGTACAGAATCAAAAAAAGTCGCGCAAGATCAATACCTTGCGCGACTTTCCAAGAAAGTGAGTGAATTATAAATAGATCACTCAGCCTTGTGCAGCCACCCGATCGGCTTTACTTTGTAACTTGTTCAAAGCGCTGAGGTAGGCCTTCGCCGACGCCACGACGATGTCAGGATCCGCGCCCACACCATTCACGACACGCCCGCTGTTTTGCAAGCGCACGGTGACCTCGCCTTGACTCTCGGTAGAGCCACTGATGGCGTTCACCGAATACAGCACCATTTCAGCACCACTCTTCACATGCGATTCGATGGCCTTGAGCGAGGCATCGACGGGGCCATTGCCCTCCGCCTCGCCACGCACCTCATGCCCATCCACGGTGAACACGATGCGCGCACGAGGCTGCTCGCCGGTCTCGCTCTGCTGGAACAGCGACACGAAGCCGTATTGCTCTTTTTCAGCCGTCACGCTCTCGTCGCTGACCAGCGCCAGGATATCTTCGTCAAAGATTTCGGACTTGCGGTCGGCCAGTTCCTTGAAGCGCGTGAAAGCGGTATTGACTTCGGTTTCGCTGTCCAGGCTGACACCCAGCTCCTGCAGGCGTTGCTTGAAAGCGTTGCGGCCACTGAGCTTGCCCAGCACAATCTTGTTGGCACTCCAACCCACATCTTCGGCCCGCATGATCTCGTAGGTGTCGCGAGCCTTGAGCACGCCATCCTGGTGAATACCGCTGGCATGTGCAAACGCATTGGCCCCCACCACGGCCTTGTTGGGTTGCACCACAAAACCGGTGGTCTGACTGACCATGCGACTGGCGGCCACGATGTGCTGCGTGTCAATCCCCAAGTCAAGGCCAAAGTAATCACGGCGGGTCTTGACCGCCATGACCACCTCTTCGAGCGAGCAGTTGCCTGCGCGCTCACCCAGGCCGTTGATGGTGCATTCGACCTGGCGCGCACCACCGATCTTCACACCGGCGAGCGAGTTGGCCACTGCCATGCCCAGGTCATTGTGGCAATGCACCGACCAGATGGCCTTGTCACTATTGGGAATACGCTCGCGCAATGTCTTGATGAAGTTGCCATACAACTCAGGCACGGCGTAGCCCACGGTATCGGGCACATTGATGGTGGTGGCGCCTTCGGCAATCACGGTCTCCAGCACCCTGCACAAGAAGTCAGGGTCGCTGCGGTAGCCGTCCTCGGGACTGAACTCGATGTCTCCCACCAGGTTGCGAGCGAAACGGACCGACTGCTTGGCCTGCTCCAGCACCTGATCCGGCGTCATCCGCAGCTTTTTCTCCATGTGCAGTGCCGAGGTGGCAATGAAGGTATGGATGCGGGCACTCGCCGCACCCTTGAGGGCCTCAGCAGCCCTTGAAATATCGCGGTCGTTAGCCCGCGACAGGGAGCAGATCGTGGACTCTTTGATGGCAGCGGCAATGGCCTGCACCGCCTCGAAATCTCCATTGGAGCTGGCAGCAAACCCGGCTTCGATCACATCCACCTTCAGGCGCTCCAACTGGCGCGCAATACGCAGCTTCTCGTCCTTGGTCATCGAGGCGCCGGGGGACTGCTCGCCATCGCGCAAAGTGGTGTCGAAAATAATCAGTTTGTCAGCCATGTTGTTCTCCTGGTATCAGTGGGTGGGGCCCGCAACGTAAAAATCTGGCGCCCAAAACAAAAGGCCCGTTGCAGGTGCAAACGGGCCTTTGTGGAAAAGTGTGCGCGTGCGCTTACTGTCTCCGCCCGTGGGGAGGTAGCAGTAGCGCCAGAGCAAACAAGTTCATGCATTGCAATGTAGCACAACTGGCCCAATACCACGGCCATCACTTGTGCAGACCGCGCTCGTCGGGTTCGTCGGTAGAGGTGCTGATCACGCTACTGTGCTGGCCTTTGGCCTTGCGCCAGGCGTATACGCCATAACCACTCAGGCCATAGAAAACGAACACGCCAAACAGCACGATAGGGGGATGGATGTTGATGATGGCAATGCCCAGCGCGATCAGCACGATGGCGGCGAACGGCACGCTCTTTTTCATCTGGATGTCCTTGAAGCTGTAGAACGGCACGTTGGTGACCATCGTCAGGCCCGCGTACAGCGTGAAAGCAAACATGATCCAGGTAGTCTGTGTCCAGGTCAGCCAGAGGTCTTCGCCCGGGTGCACACCCAGCTCGGTCATCAGCCAGATGAAACCAGCTACCAGAGCAGCCGCGGCGGGCGACGGAAGTCCCTGAAAATAGCGCTTGTCCACGACGCTGGTATTCACATTGAAACGAGCCAGACGCAGGGCCGCACAGGCGCAGTACACAAAAGCAGCGATCCATCCCCAGCGGCCCAGACCCTGGAGCGACCATTCATAGGCAATCAGCGCTGGCGCCGCCCCAAAAGACACCATGTCGGAGAGCGAATCCATTTGCTCGCCAAACGCACTTTGTGTGTTGGTCATGCGCGCCACACGCCCGTCGAGGCTGTCGAGCACCATCGCACAGAAGACGCCCACGGCCGCCATGTCGAAACGGCCGTTCATGGCCATGACGATGGAATAGAAGCCCCCAAACAAGGCCGCCAGCGTGAACAGGTTGGGCAGGATGTAGATGCCTTTGCGCCTTTTGCGCACCATCACACCGGGGTTGTCGGTGGACTCATTACCGTCATGCATCAAACAGACCTCCAGCGCTTACCCGCATTGCGCAAGCAGCTATTAAATTTATAGTATTCAGCCATTTCCCACAGGACAGCAGGCCACCGCGCGCACAAAAGGCGAAGGTCGCAGTGTAGCGCCTGCACACAGGGCCAGACGCCAACGGAAAAAGGCCACCGAAGTGGCCTTTTGACGCTCCAGCGATGAAGAATCAGTTGCGGGTCTGATCGACCAGCTTGTTCTTGGCAATCCAAGGCATCATGGCGCGCAACTGACCGCCCACCTTTTCGATGGAATGGTCAGCGGTGTTGCGACGACGGGCCGTCATGCTTGGATAGTTCAGGCGGCCTTCCTGGATGAACATCTTGGCGTAGTCGCCGTTCTGGATGCGCTTCAGTGCATTGCGCATGGCAGCGCGCGACTGCTCGTTGATCACTTCAGGGCCGGTCACGTACTCGCCGTACTCGGCGTTGTTCGAGATCGAGTAGTTCATGTTGGCAATGCCGCCTTCGTAGATCAGGTCCACAATGAGCTTGAGCTCGTGCAGGCACTCGAAATAGGCCATTTCAGGAGCGTAGCCGGCTTCGACCAGGGTTTCATAACCCATCTTGATCAGCTCAACCGCACCGCCGCACAGCACGGCTTGTTCGCCGAACAGATCGGTCTCGGTTTCTTCCTTGAAGTTGGTCTCGATGATGCCAGCCTTGCCGCCGCCGTTGGCAGCTGCGTAGCTCAGGGCCAGGTCACGGGCCTTGCCGGACTTGTCTTGGTGCACTGCGACCAGGTGGGGCACGCCGCCCCCCTGGGTGTAGGTGTTGCGCACGGTGTGGCCAGGGGCCTTGGGAGCCACCATCCACACGTCCAGATCGGCGCGGGGCACGACCTGGTTGTAGTGCACGTTGAAACCGTGGGCAAAGGCCAGCGAGGCGCCTTGCTTGATGTTGGGTTCGACGTTGTTCTTGTACACGGCTGCGATGTCTTCATCGGGCAGCAGGATCATGACCACGTCAGCGGATTTGACGGCGTCATTGACTTCCAGAACCGTCAGGCCAGCCTTGCCGACCTTGTCCCACGATGCACCACCCTTGCGCAGGCCGACCACGACCTTCACGCCACTGTCGTTCAGGTTTTGTGCGTGGGCGTGGCCCTGCGAGCCGTAACCAATGATGGCCACGGTCTTGCCCTTGATCAAGCTCAGGTCGGTGTCTTTGTCGTAGAAAACTTTCATGGGTCGCTCCGGTTGAAATACGTTGTTGGGGGGTTGAAAACTAAACAGTCGATTGTCTTACATCGGATTGGGATTCGACCGGGTGGCTACGCGGGAGCCGCAGACAGTGCTTTTGCACAGCAAGGCGGCCCACCGACGCAAGCCGGTCGAAGGCAAATCCGTTACACGCGCAGAATGCGCTCGCCGCGGCCGATGCCGCTGGCACCGGTGCGCACGGTTTCCAGGATGGCCGTGCGGTCGATCGCCTGCAGGAACGCGTCGTTCTTCGACTGATCGCCGGTGAGCTCGATGGTGTAGCTCTTTTCAGTCACGTCGATGATGCGGCCACGAAAGATGTCGGCCATGCGCTTCATCTCCTCGCGCTCCTTGCCCACCGCGCGCACCTTCACCATCATGAGCTCACGCTCGGTGTAGGCACCCTCAGTGAGATCGACCACCTTGACCACCTCGATGAGGCGGTTCAGGTGCTTGGTGATCTGCTCGATCACATCGTCGGAGCCCGTGGTCTGGATGGTCATGCGCGAGAGCGATGCATCCTCGGTGGGCGCCACCGTGAGCGATTCGATGTTGTAGCCACGGGCGGAGAACAGCCCCACCACGCGCGAGAGCGCACCGGGTTCGTTTTCCAGCAAGACAGCAATGATGTGTTTCATGATGAAGAGATTCCTCTTTTCGCTGCCCTCCCCCGTGCACGGTAATGCACGGGCTTGGCAGGCAATAGATTCGTCAAAAAAGTGATAGCTATCAAATTAATAGCTACTTGCGCTTGTGAATCAAGCACTGGAGCCCGATTTAGCTTAAAGGTCTTCCGACCCCAGCAACATTTCGGTGATGCCCTTGCCGGCCTGCACCATCGGGAACACGTTCTCGGTGGGGTCGGTGCGGAAGTCCATGAACACCGTGCGGTCCTTGAGCTTGCGGGCTTCGCGCAGCGCGGGCTCCACATCCTTGGGATGCTCGATGAGCATACCCACGTGGCCGTAGGCCTCGGCCAGCTTCACGAAGTTGGGCAGCGCGTCCATGTAGCTGTGGCTGTAGCGGCCGGAGTATTCGATCTCCTGCCACTGACGCACCATGCCCAGGTAGCGGTTGTTCAACGAGCAGATCTTGATCGGCGTGTTGTACTGCAGGCAGGTGGACAGCTCTTGAATGTTCATCTGCACCGAGCCTTCGCCGGTGATACAGAACACCTCAGACTGCGGCTTGGCCAGCTTGATGCCCATGGCGTACGGGATACCCACGCCCATGGTGCCCAGACCACCAGAGTTGATCCAGCGGCGTGGCTCGTCAAAGCGGTAATACTGCGCAGCCCACATCTGGTGCTGCCCCACGTCGGACGTGATGTAGGTGTCCGCGTCCTTGGTCATGTTCCACAGCGTCTCGACCACATACTGCGGCTTGATGACGTCTGGGCTACCCATGCTGTACTTGAGGCAGTCGCGCTTGCGCCAGCCTTCGATGGTGTCCCACCAAGCGGCCAGAGCACCAGCGTCCGGCCGGGTGCTGCTCTCGCGGATCATGGAGATCAGCTCAGTCAGAACATCCTTCACGTCGCCGACGATCGGAATATCCACCTTCACACGCTTGGAGATGCTCGACGGGTCGATGTCTACGTGAATGATCTTGCGATCGTTCTGCGCGAAATGCTTGGGGTTACCGATCACGCGGTCGTCAAAGCGCGCACCCACGGCCAGCAGCACGTCGCAGTTCTGCATGGCGTTGTTGGCTTCGATGGTGCCGTGCATGCCCAGCATGCCCAGGAACTTGCGGTCCGACGCGGGGTAGGCCCCGAGGCCCATCAGCGTGTTGGTGACGGGGTAGCCCAGCATGTCCACCAGCGTACGCAGCTCGTTGGTGGCATTGCCCAGCAGCACGCCACCGCCGGTGTAGATGTAGGGGCGCTTGGCCGCCAGCAGCAACTGCAGCGCCTTGCGGATCTGACCGCCATGGCCCTTGCGCACGGGGTTGTACGAGCGCATTTCCACGCTTTGTGGGTAGCCGGTGTAAGGAACCTTCTTGAAGGAAACGTCCTTGGGCACATCCACCACCACAGGGCCAGGGCGGCCGGTGCGGGCAATGTGGAAGGCCTTCTTCATCGTCATGGCCAGATCGCGCGGGTCCTTGACGAGGAAATTGTGTTTGACAATAGGGCGGGTGATACCGACCGTGTCGCATTCCTGGAAGGCATCCAGCCCAATCGCGGGCGTGGGCACCTGACCGGAGATGATCACCATCGGAATGCTGTCCATGTACGCCGTGGCGATGCCGGTCACCGCGTTGGTGAGGCCGGGGCCGGACGTGACCAGCGCTACGCCCACTTCACCCGTGGCGCGGGCGTAGCCGTCTGCAGCATGCACAGCCGCCTGCTCGTGGCGCACCAGCACGTGCTGGATGGTGTCTTGCTTGTAGAGAGCGTCGTAAATGTAGAGAACCGCACCACCGGGGTAGCCCCAGATGTACTGGACATTCTCAGCCTGAAGCGACTTGATGAGGATCTCAGAACCCATGAGGTCCTGCGAGCCGGAAGCGGAGGGAGTGTTGCCCTGCGTGGCAGCGGCAGCTGAAGTGAGTTCAGCCTTGGAGATTTCCATGATCGATCAACCTTTGTGAATTTCTCTGACGAAAAACCTTGGGTGCCCCTCGCGCGCGCTCTTGTGAAGCCAGCTTGGAACTTGAGGCCAAGGACATGGGCGGGATGATTGCCGCGCCGGACCGTGACCCGTTTGCCTTTTGAATTGCAAGAACAATTATCGCACTGCAACACACTCAAAACCCGCCTTGATCAAAAAAAACCCCAGCGGGTGCGATAATCGAACGCTTTACTGTGTCAGACAGCCTCATTTTTTGCAGTGCTTCTGCCCCGATCCCTCCCGGGCTGACCCCTCTTGGCAACCGAACAAGAACTCTCCGATTTCCTCAAAAGTGTAGAAAAGCGCGCGTTCAAGCGCTCGGTCTACCATGTGCGCAATGAGGAAGCGGCGCTTGATATCGTGCAAGACAGCATGCTCAAGCTGGCTGAACACTACGGAGACAAGCCTGCAGCAGAGCTGCCAATGCTCTATCAACGCATTCTGTCTAACTGCACTCTGGATTGGTTTCGGCGCCAGAAGACCCGCAATGCACTGTTTTCGAGCATGAGCGACTTCGAAGGCCCCGGCGAAGATGGCATGGATTTTGATCTGCTGGAAGCATATTCGGGACCGGACGACGGCGACAAGGCAGAAAGTGCAGAAGACCTCACCCGCCGGGCCCAGATATTCCATGGCATAGAGGCAGAAATTGCTGAATTGCCGCCACGTCAACGGGAAGCGTTCCTGATGCGTTACTGGGAGGAAATGGATGTCGCAGAGACGGCTGCCGCCATGGGCTGCTCCGAAGGCAGTGTCAAGACGCACTGCTTTCGCGCCATACAAACCCTCAGCAAGGCACTGAAGGCCAAAGGAATCGAGCCATGAAGAACACTGAACAGACCCCATCGACCCAAGCTGAAGCTGCTGCAGAGCGCTTTGCGCTGCGCGTCACGGCGCGCCTGTCCAGCGGGACCGACGCCCTTCCCTATGACATCTCCGAGCGGCTGCGCGCCTCGCGCATGCAGGCACTGGCCAAGCGCAAGGTCACCGTGCCGGTGCGTCGCACTGCACCTGCAGCGGTCGTGGTCAATGCGGGCAGCACGGCCACACTGGGCCGTGGCGGCGAAGGCGGCAGCTGGTGGAGCGCACTGGTGTCCGCCGTGCCACTGCTGGCGCTGGTCGTGGGCCTGGTGGTCATCAACATCGCTCAGGACGAGCGCATTGCCAACGATGTGGCCGAAGTCGATGCCGCTTTGCTGACCGACGACCTGCCACCCGCCGCCTACTCGGACCCAGGCTTCGTACAATTCCTCAAGACCTCCGCGCAGTCAAACTGATCTGCCTGACTCTGGACTGCATGCACCCAAGCCCCCCCGAAGCTCCTTCCGCGCTGCCAGCCTTTGTGCTGGCGTTGGCGCTTCTGGGCGCGCTCTCCGCTGGCGGTTGGCAGGCGTGGGTGCAGATGCGCATGGCTCCCAGCACGGTGCTCCAGGCTGGCGCTGAGGCCGCAGTGGCCAGCCCCAACAACGCCCGCACCGACCTGTCTGCCGTGAACATGCCCCCCGCCGCAGAATCGGGACCGGGCTGGGGCACACTCACCACTGCACAAAAACTGGCGCTGTATCCGCTGGCAGAGCGCTGGGCATTGATCAGCGAGGCCCAAAAACGTCGTTGGCTGGACCTGGCCATCAACTACCCCAGTCTTTCGGAAGAAGAACAAGGTAAGTTCCACGACCGCATCACCGACTGGGCCAGCCTGAGTGCCCAACAACGCAACCAGGCGCGTTTGAACTACGCTGCCACCAAACGCCTGGCGAGAGACGATAAGCGGGCGCAATGGGAAGCCTACCAGGCCCTTACTGACGCCGAACGCAAGGCGTTGGCCTCCAAGGCAGCCCCCAACCCCCATGGCGCTGCCACGGCCCTGCGCCCTGTCTCGCCCAAAAAGCTGGTCCAGGTGCCAGCTGCAACACAAGCCAGCCCTGATCGACCCAACGCACCCAAGATCCCACCAGTGGTAGACCACTCGCCCCGCGTTGCAGGTCCAGTGCCTCAACCGACGACTCCTGCAGCGCCGGGCGCCACTCCAGTATCCTCGGCGCCAGCAGCCTCGCCTAGTGGCGTGGAAACTGCGCCCGTGGCAATCCCCAGCGCGGTGCCTGCAGCGCTTCCGCCCCTGGGTGCTGGCGGAGCCGACAGCGCGAGCTCGTCCACCGCCCCCCCGGTAACACCTGACACCTCCGGCCTGTATCCTCAGTAGGTTTGCAACCTGCCCCGGCCCGACGGGCCTGACCTGGAATGTCCGTTTCTCCCCCTCCCACCACGCCGCAGTCTGCGACCAACGCCCCGCGCGGCGCCCTGGCCGGCGCCCCTACTCCCAATCTGTGGCGGCGCATGGCTTGCTGGCTGTATGAAGGCATGCTGATGTTCGGCGTGGTCTTCATCGCCGGTTACCTGTTCGGCACGCTGAGTCAGACCCGCAATGCGATGGACAACCGCCATGCACTGCAGGCTTTTCTGTTCGTGGTGTTCGGCATTTATTTCACCTGGTTCTGGGCCAAGGGGCAGACCCTGGCGCAGAAAACCTGGCATATCCGCGTGGTGGGCACTGCGGGGCAACCCATCAGCCAGCCGCGCGCCCTGCTGCGCTATGTGTTGAGCTGGCTGTGGTTTTTGCCCCCGCTGGCAGCGATAGCGCCGTTTTCCCTGTCGGGGGGCGAGTCCGCCGTGATCGTGTTGGGCTGGGTCGCCATCTGGGCACTGCTCAGCCGGTTTCACCCCACGCGGCAGTTCTGGCACGACGCGCTGGCCGGCACCCGGCTGGTGCACTACGAAATCCCCAAAAAATAAGCGCATGCAACCCTCCTCCCCTCATTCCGCCGCCCCGGCCAATCCCCAAAAGGCGCGCTCGGGTCTCAACCGCATCTGGCACGCGGCGGGTTATTCCATGGAAGGGCTGCGGGCCGGTTGGAACGAAAAGGCTTTTCGCCAAGAGGCCATCGCCGCCATGGTGTTGCTGCCGCTGTCGCTCTGGCTGGGCCGCAGCTGGATGGAGGTGGCCTTGCTGGCGGGCTCCGTGGTCATCGTGATGATTGTGGAGCTGCTCAACACCGGCATCGAAACCGCCATCGACCGCATCGGGCCCGAATGGCACGACCTGTCTAAACGCGCCAAGGACATGGGCAGTGCAGCGGTTCTGCTGGCATTGCTGTTGTGCATCGGCATCTGGGCAGCGGCGTTATTTCAGAGGTTTTTCCATGGCTGAACCCACTTTTTCTGTGTGCGTGTATTGCGGATCGCGCCCCGGCGACAACGCCGCGTATGCCCAGGCGGCGCAGGCCGTAGGCCAATGGATTGGCGCCCACAACGGGCAACTGGTGTACGGCGGTGGCCGCAGTGGCCTCATGGGCACGGTGGCAGAAGCCACGCGCCTGGCGGGTGGCCGGGTGGTGGGGGTGATCCCTCAGGCGCTGGTGGACAAGGAACTGGCCAACCGCCAATGCGACGAGCTGCACATCGTGCAGACCATGCACGAACGCAAGGCGATGATGGCCGAGCGCAGCGATGCCTTCCTCGCACTGCCCGGCGGCATCGGCACGTTTGAAGAACTGTTTGAAGTGTGGACTTGGCGCCAGCTGGGCTACCACGACAAGCCGCTGGGCTTGCTGAATGTGGCGGGCTACTACGACGGCCTGCTGGGTTTCTTGCAAACCAGCGTGGCCAGTGGCTTCATGGGTGAATGGCAGATGGGCCTGTTGCATGCAAGCACCGATACCGAGGCGCTGCTGCGCACACTGGTGCAGGATTCAGGGCCCGATCAAGCGCCGGTACCCTTGCGCTCTGTGATCTAACCCTCCTGCACTCCGAAACCGGCGTGCCCCAAGCGAGGGACGCCTAGCAAGGGCCACCCCGCAGCAAGGGCGCCCTATCCACTCGGGGCAAGGCGCTTAACGACTTCTGGGGAACCTCACACCGCTGCGTCGTCCAGATCGCCCGTGCGAATGCGCACTGTGCGCTCCACGGCGGTCACAAAAATCTTGCCGTCACCGATCTTGCCGGTGCGCGCCACGTTCACGATGGCGTCCACGCAGCGGTCTACATCCTCGGACTTCACGACGACCTCGACTTTCACCTTGGGCAGAAAGTCCACCACGTATTCCGCGCCGCGGTACAGCTCGGTATGGCCTTTCTGGCGGCCAAAACCCTTCACTTCGGTGACCGTGAGGCCGGTCACACCACATTCGGCCAGGGCTTCGCGGACTTCTTCGAGCTTGAAGGGCTTGATGACGGCGGTGATCATTTTCATGGCGGGTCTCCTGGAGGATGTAAAAAATCGGGCTGGGGGCACGGCGCCGAAGCGTCATGCCCTGAATTTGCTGGTGATAGGGTAACGCCAGTCCTTGCCAAAGCTGCGGCGCGTGACACGAATCCCTACTGGCGCCTGGCGGCGTTTGTACTCGTTGAGCTTGATCAGGCGCGTCACGCGCTCGACATCGGCCCGGGCGAAACCGCTGGCGATGATGGACTCGATGGGCTCATCGTTTTCCATGTAGCGGGCCACGATGGCGTCCAGCACCTCATACGGAGGCAGGCTGTCCTGGTCTTTCTGGTCGGGCCGTAGCTCGGCACTGGGCGGGCGGGTGATGATGCGCTCAGGGATGGGGCTTGTGCAGGTGCCATACGGGTCGTTGGCGTTGCGCCAGCGGGCCAGGTCAAACACCCGGGTCTTGGCCACGTCCTTGATCACGGCAAAGCCGCCGGCCATGTCGCCGTACAGCGTGCAGTAGCCGGTAGACATCTCGCTCTTGTTACCCGTGGTCAGCACGATGGAGCCGAACTTGTTGGACAGCGCCATCAGCAGCGTGCCCCGGATGCGCGCCTGCAGGTTTTCTTCGGTGGTGTCTTCGGGCAGCCCGGCGAATTCGGTGGCCAATGCGGCCTTGAAGGCCTCGAACTGCGGCTTGATGGAGATCTCGTCATAGCGCACGCCCATGCGGGTGGCCATGTCGCGCGCGTCGATCCAGCTGATGTCGGCGGTGTAGGGCGACGGCATCATCACCGTGCGGACCTTGTCGGCGCCCAGCGCGTCCACCGCAATTGCCAGCACCAGCGCCGAATCGATGCCACCCGACAGCCCCAGTAGCGCGCCGGGAAAGCCGTTCTTGCCCACGTAGTCACGCACGCCCAGCACCAGGGCGTCCCACAGGTCGGCCTCCAGGCTTTTCTCCGGGGCCACCTCTGCTTCAATTTTGATAGCTGCTTGCGCTTGATGGATCTTTGCAAACACCAGTTTTTCTTCAAATCCCGGTCCCCGGCAGGCCACCGAGCCGTCGGTGTTGAGCGCGAACGAGCGGCCTTCAAACACGACCTCATCCTGGCCACCGACGAGATGGGCATACACCAGCGGCAAACCCGTCTCGGCCACACGCTCGCGCATGGTCGCTTCGCGCTCGGCGCTTTTGCCCAAATGGAACGGCGATGCGTTGATGACCGCCAGCAGTTGTGCACCCGCCGCAGCGGCATCGCGCGCGGGGGTGGCAAACCAGGCGTCTTCGCACACCAGCACGCCCACCTTCATGCCATCCACCTCGAACACGCAGGGCTTGCTGCCCGCCACAAAGTAGCGGCGCTCATCAAACACCTGGTAGTTGGGCAGTTCGCGCTTGGCGTAGGTCTGCTCGACGTGCCCGTCGCGCACCACGCTGGCGGCATTGAAGCAGACACTGAAAGCCTGGGCGCCAGGGGCCACGGCCTGCGGGTGGCCCAGCACGATGGCCAGGCCTTTCAACCCCGCAGTCTCGCGGGCCACGGTTTTCACGGCATCATCACAGGCCGCAATGAAGGCGGGGCGCAGGAACAGGTCTTCGGCCGCATAGCCGCAAATCGCCAGCTCGGGCGTCAGCAGCAACCGCGCCCCCTGGGCATAAGCCTCGCGGGCCGCCGCAATGATCTTTTGGGCGTTGCCGGGCATATCGCCCACGACAAAGTTGAGCTGCGCAGTGCAAATGGAGAGCGTCATGGAACTGGAATCGGCCCCTGCGGCCAGGTTGAATACCGCCGTTGCAGGCCCACTATCAAGGGAGCATCACAGGGGCCTGCATGGCTGAAGCTGCCATTATCGCCCGCGTACTCCCCTCCGTGCTGGAGGTGGACGCTGACGCCTGGAACCGCCTGCTGGTGCAGCAAAGCCACCCCACGCCCTTCATGCAGCACGAGTACCTGGCCGCCCTGGAAAGCAGCGGCAGCGCCACGCCGCGCACCGGCTGGACGCCCCGCTTCATGACGCTGTGGGACGGCGACACCCTGGTAGCCGCTTGCCCGCTGTACCTTAAAAGCCATTCATATGGCGAATACGTCTTTGACTGGGCCTGGGCCAGCGCCTACGAGCAGCACGGCGTGCCCTACTACCCCAAGGCCGTCATTGCCGTGCCCTTCACTCCCGTACCGGGCAGCCGCCTGCTGGCAGGTGATGCCGCCACACGCGCCCTGCTGGTGCAGGCGGTGTGCCAGTGGTGTGAGCAAGAGAACGTGTCGTCCGTGCATGTGCTGTTTGCCAGCGACGATGATGTGCTGACCAGCGCGCAGCAAGACCTGATGCTGCGGCACACCGTGCAGTTTCACTGGAAGAATGAGCCGCCCACGCTCCCTTTGGCCCAGGGCGTAGGGGCTGCCGACGGTGACAGCCTGCGCTACCAGGACTTCGACCACTTCCTCGCCAGCCTGTCGCAAGACAAACGCAAGAAGATCCGCCAGGAGCGTCGGCGCGTGGCCGATGCCGGTGTCACCTTCCGCTGGTCACGCGGGGCAGACATCAGCGCTGCGGACTGGGACTTTTTCTACCGCTGCTACGAGCGCACCTACCTGGAGCACGGCAACCCGCCCTACCTCACGCGCGACTTCTTTGCCCGCATGGCGGCGCACATGCCCGAGGCTTGGCTGCTGTTTGTGGGGGAACGGGACGGGCGACCTATTGCTAGCAGTTTGATAGCTATTGGCGCATATGGATCTTGCGCCCGAGGCCAAAAAGGCCTTGAATCAGCCCCCGAACTGGTGGCCTATGGCCGCTACTGGGGTGCACTGGAGCGTGTGGACTGCCTGCACTTTGAGGCCTGCTACTACCAGCCGCTGCAGTGGTGTATCGCCCATGGTGCCGTGCGCTTTGAAGGGGGTGCCCAGGGCGAGCACAAGATGGCCCGCGCCCTGCTGCCCGTGCAGGCCACCAGCACGCACTGGCTGGCGCACCCGGCGTTTGCAGAGGCGGTGCAACGCTTTCTGGACCGCGAGGGCGCTGGCGTGGAGGACTACCTGGAGTCCTTGCACCAGCGCCTTCCGTTCAAACAAACGCCGTAGGGCTGCGCTGTACCTGTATTGCGTGCACAGCGCATCAGGCAATGCGGTTGTCCGCAGTTCAGCAGTTCAGAACGACTCCCAATCGTCGTCCCCTGCAGCACTCGTGACCTTGGGGCGAGGCGCACTGGCCAGCGCAGCAGGCTGTGCCGGCCGGGGCGCCGCAGCCTGGGACGAACCGGCCAGGCGCACCTTCAGCTCCTTGGCCAGTTGGATCACCGCTGTGGCGACCTTTTGCGAAGCGCGGGAGAAGGCGGTGTCGTTGGCCAGCTGCTTTTCTGCGTGGTCGTAGGCGCCCTGGTTGATCAGGCGAGCGACCTTGCCCGCCTCTTCATGGAACTGGCGGTGTGAATCCAGCAGGTTCACAAAGGACGGTTTGCCACCGTATTGCGAAGCACCGGCGCCGTGCAGCCATTTGCCCAGTTCGCAGCAATCGTCCCGGCCCACAGTGTCCGCGTCCAGGTGTTCCTTTTGGGTGACGGCTGTGCGCAGCTTGGCGCGCCAGTTGGCATGGGCCTGAATGGCTGTGTCCAGGTTGATGCTTAGCGCAGCGCCCGCGCTGCCACCAGTGGCGGCACCGATGGCCCGGGTGGATGGCAACGGTGCATAGGCTGGTGCGGCCCCCACACGCCCCACCGGAGCGAAGGACGCACGCTGCGCGCCGCCGTTTGCCCCGTGGCTGGTCATCGCACCCTGAGTGCTGAGCTTGAAAAACGCCACGGTGCTCACCAGGTCCTGCGCCTGGTTGTTGAGACTGCTGGCGGCTGCGGCCATTTCCTCCACCAGGGCCGCGTTCTGCTGGGTGACCTGGTCCATCTGCGTCACGGCCTCGCCCACCTGGGTCACGCCTTGGCTCTGCTCGGAGCTGGCTGCGCTGATCTCGCCCATCAGGTCCGTCACACGTTTGATGGAGCCCACCACCTCGGTCATCGTCGCGCCAGCCTGATCGACCAGCGTGGTGCCTGCGGTCACACGCTCCACGCTGTCGTTGATCAGGGTTTTGATCTGCTTGGCCGCATCGGCCGAGCGGCCCGCCAGGCTGCGCACTTCGGTGGCCACCACCGCAAAGCCCCGGCCCTGCTCACCCGCACGCGCTGCCTCCACCGCCGCGTTGAGCGCGAGGATGTTGGTCTGGAAGGCAATACCGTCGATCACGCCAATGATGTCGGCGATCTTGCTGCTGCTGTCGTGGATGCCCTTCATGGTGTCCACCACCTGGCTCACCACCTCGCCGCCATGCACGGCCACCGACGACGCACTCTGCGCGAGCTGGTTGGCCTGGCGCGCGTTGTCGGCGTTCTGGCGCACGGTCGAATTGAGTTGCTCCATCGACGCTGCGGTTTGCTGCAGGGCGCTGGCCTGCTGCTCGGTGCGTGCGCTCAGGTCGTTGTTGCCCTGGGCGATCTCGGACGACGCCGTGGCCACGCTTTCGGAGCCCGAGCGCACATGTCCCACGATGCGTGAGAGGTTCTGCTGCATTTCGTCCAGCGAGCGCAGCAGTTGGGCCATCTCATTGCTGCCATTGCCCGCATCGGGAATGTGAACCGACAGGTTGCCGTGGCTGATTTCGCCAGCCGCCTGCACGGCCCGCTGCACGGGGCCCACGATGGAGCGTGTGGTCCAAAGCGCAAACAAAGCCCCCAGCACCAACGACACCACCGCACCCAGCGCCAGCACCCATTGGCTGGTGCCTGCCGCCTGAATGATGCTGTCTTCAAAATTATCCAGCTGCTTGTGCGTGTTGTCCGCCACATTGGCCAGCGACTGCAGGTAGGTGGCCGCCAAGGGCTTGAGGTCGCTGTCCACCAGCGCAAACACGTCTTCACCGGCCTTCTTGCGCTCCAGCAACTTGGCGCGCGCGCCCACATAGGCGGTGCGCGCGGCCGCCACGCGCTCCATCAGCGCCTTTTCGGTGGGATCGTCCACCAGTGCTTCCAGCTTTTTCTGCGCCTCGCTGGCCCGTTGGGATGTGGCAGCCATATCGGCCGTCAGCGACTGGATATAGCCCGCATCAGTGGCTTTGAGCGACGCCGATGCGCGCACCCAGTTCAGGTCAATGGCCGCTTTCCACTCTTGCGCCAGGGCGTTGCGCTCCATCTCGACAGTGGCAATGCGACTGCTCGCATCCTTGAGGACGGCCAGCCGCCAGACACCGGTGACGGCGATCACGGCAGTGATCAACAAGACAAGGCCAAAGGCCAGGCTCAGGCGCGCTCCGATTTTGAGGTTATTCATAAGCTCTTTCGTGGGATTTATAGGTTTTTGTCAGCCGTTGACGCACAGCGACCGGCTCTTGCGCCGTGACCAGCGACCGTCAGGACGTGGTGTCGAGTCTGGATGCTTTCGCAATTATATTGCAATTATGATAAAAATGATTTTATCATTTTGTAAAAAGAAACGCTGACGTGGATGGCGCAGATGGCAAAGGCCACAGCGACCAAGAGCGTCCTTGTTACCAAGCCTGGTGCCGCTCAGACGGCCCCAAGCGCACCAGACCTTTTGCGCACTGCAGACGGGCGATGTGCCCTGAAATACTGGGCGGCGGCGCTGCACAGAGCGGTTGCCCAATCACAACGAGTCTATGCCTCCAGGAGGGGCACAAATCTCACAAATGGTGCGCCCCTTGCTCCAAGTCAAAAGCCGCCTTTCCTACCGTCGTCACCACCTGCCGTCACAGGCTAAGCAAAGGCCACTACGCGACTACGCAGCTACGCGCCCCCTGAGAGAGCATCAAAACGTTCTTACCCCTGGGCGACTTTGCTCACCAGCCCTATTTCGTCACTGCTGAGCAGTGCCTCGATGTCCATCACGATCAGCATGCGCTCGCCCACACTCGCAATGCCGGTGACAAAGGCCGGGTCCACATGGCCCTGCCGCTCAAACTGGGGAGTGGGCTTGATGAGATCGGGCGTGAGTGAGACCACATCGGCCACCGCATCCACCACCGCGCCAATCACGGTAGCGCCGATGTCCAGAATGATGACCACGGTGAAATCGGTGTAGCTGGCCTCGGGGCACTGCAGCTTCACGCGCAGGTCCAGGATAGGGACGATTCGGCCGCGCAGGTCGATCACACCCTTGATGAAGTCGGGCGAATGCGCCAGGCGCGTGGGCCGCTCGTACGAGCGGATCTCTTGCACACGCAGGATGTCGATGCCGTATTCCTCCGCGCCCAGGCGAAAGGTCAGGAATTCACGCGCAGCTGCGGTGGGGCTGGTTGCCACCACGCGGGGCGCGGGACGGGCAGCAGCGGGGACGGCAGTATCGGCAATAGCGGTCATGGCACGGGCTTTCAGGCGGTTGGAGGGATGCGGACTGCGCCAGAACGCGATGAACGCAAAAGCTATCCAAAGCATAGCAGCGCATGGTTGAAAAATATGACATTTATTGACAATCTCCCAGGCCATCGGAAGGGCACTACACCTGGCACGGGCCAGGGCAATTGGAGAGCTTGCTCCATTTCGCGCCCTGCCTTGGTGCGCAAAAACTGCTACCGTCGCACCACCGTCCTGCCTTGCCCGGCAGGCGCCCGTTTTGGAACGACGACTTGATGCCTCTCTTCTCCGACCGCAAATCCGCCGCCCACCACCACATGCCGCCACCTGGCTTGCCCCTGCTGGCGCTGGAGTTGCGGGCCCCCTGGGAATTTGGCGCCGTTCTGCCCGCCTGGCCCGTGCTGCAGCGCGCTCCGCTGGGCGATGGGCACACGGTCATCGTGTTTCCGGGCCTGACAGCCGGTGACGCCACCACCCTGCCGCTGCGCCGCTACCTCGAATCGCGCAACTACAACACGCTGGGCTGGGGCCAGGGCCTGAACCTGGGGCCGCGCGACGGCGTGCTGGAGAACGCCAAGGCCCAGTTGCAGCGCGCCGTTGATGCCAGCGGCAACAAGGTGAGCCTGGTGGGCTGGAGCCTGGGCGGCATCTACGCGCGCGAGCTGGCCAAGGAAATGCCGGACCTGGTGCGCTGCGTGCTAACCCTGGGCACGCCATTTGCCGGGCCACACACCTCTACCAACGCTTGGCGCATCTACCAGTTCGCCAGCGGCCGCAGCATCGAGCGCGAAACCGAGAACTACAACCTGCCCGAGGCGCCCCCGGTGCCCACCACCAGCATCTACTCCCGCACCGACGGCGTGGTGGCCTGGCGCGGCAGCATCCAGGCGCCAGCCGACCACAACCCGCACACCGAGAACATCGAGGTGGTGGCCAGCCACTTTGGCATCGGCCTGAACCCCAGCGCGTGGTGGGCCGTGGCCGACCGCCTGGGCCAGCCGCACGGACCGGGCGTGGTGTGGCAACCCTTCCAGCGCCCCAAGCTGCCAGGGCTGCACTTGGTGTACCCCAACCCGCACCGCTGACCGGCCCGTGT
This sequence comes from Acidovorax benzenivorans, assembly GCF_028680575.1. Classification (GTDB taxonomy): domain Bacteria; phylum Pseudomonadota; class Gammaproteobacteria; order Burkholderiales; family Burkholderiaceae_C; genus Acidovorax; species Acidovorax benzenivorans. Next base: position 286,889 of record NZ_JAPCKI010000004.1, read on the forward strand.
GGCGACGCATCCGCCCACACATCCACAAAGCGCCCACACAAAACAAAGCACGCAGAAGGTGCCCCTCTGCGTGCTTTGTTTTTGATAGCTATCAGCGCATATTCCACCTGCGCTTGCGGCCATTTTGACCTGAATTTTCAGCCGAAGGTCTGTGGCTCCTTCAAAAGCTCTCCCACTCGTCGTCGTTGCCTCCAGCCTTGGATGCCGGGGCCGGGCTTGGCGCAGCAGGCTTGGCGGCCGCTGCAGATGTTGCGGGTGCTGCGCCGCTGGCCTTGGGCGCTGCAAGGCTAGCGGCTGGCTTGTTGCCGGTCTGGACGCTGCTGCCCAGGCTGGTGCTGCGCGCCGGGGCTTTGTAGCTGGGCGCGGGGATGGGAGCACGGGCGGGGGCTGCAGAGCTGCGCGCTGGGCTGTAGCTGCTGCTAGTGCTAGCGCTGCTGGCTTCGAGCTTGAACACGGCCACGGCGTTGACGAGTTCGCCAGCCTGCGCGTTCAGGGCGCTGGCGGCCGCAGCCATTTCTTCCACCAGGGCTGCGTTTTGCTGAGTGGCCTGGTCCATCTGCGTGACGGCTTCTCCCACCTGGCCCACGCCTGCGCTTTGTTCGCTGCTGGCGGCGCTGATCTCTCCCATGATGTCGGTCACTCGACGGATGGCGCTGACCACTTCGGTCATGGTGGCGCCTGCTTTATCGACCAGCGCGGTGCCTTGTTCCACGCGCTCGACGCTGGCGGTGATGAGGGATTTGATTTCCTTGGCGGCTTCTGCGCTGCGTCCTGCCAGGTTGCGCACCTCTCCGGCCACCACCGCAAAGCCCCGGCCTTGCTCGCCTGCACGGGCAGCTTCTACCGCAGCGTTCAGCGCCAGGATGTTGGTCTGGAACGCGATGCCGTCGATCACGCTGATGATGTCGGCAATCTTGTTGCTGCTGGCGTTAATGCCCTTCATGGTCTCGACCACCTCGGCCACGACGTCGCCGCCTTGCACAGCCACGGTGCTGGCGCTCACGGCCAGTTGGTTGGCCGTTCGAGCGTTGTCGGCGTTCTGGCGCACGGTGGAGCCCAGTTCTTCCATGGACGCGGCGGTTTCCTCCAGCGCCGAGGCTTGCTGTTCTGTGCGCGCGCTCAGGTCGTTGTTGCCCGAGGCAATCTGCGCGCTCGCCGATGCCACGCCTTCCGCGTTGCTACGCACGCCCGACACCACGCGTGCCAGGTTGACCCGCATGTCGCCCAACGCGTTCAGCAGTTGGCCCATTTCGTCCTTGCCGCCGGGGGGCACTTCGGTCGCCAGGTCGCCATCGGCAATCGCGCGAGCGGCCAACACGGCGTGGTGGGCGGGGCGCGTGACGGCGCGGGTGATGGCGACGCCCAGCACCGCGGCCAGCGCCACGCACAGCGCCAGCGTGCCCAGCACCCAGATGCGTGCCACGGCGAACACCTGCTGCGCGTCCTCATTGGCCTGCAGGGCGGCGTCAGCGTTGATCTTTTGCAGCTCGCCCAAGGCCTCGGCAGTGGACACGAAGGCCGACTCCGATTCACCCGCATACAACATGCTCAACGCATCGGCGGTCAACTCCATGGTCTCGGCGGTGCTGAAATCCACGCCCTTGGCAATGTCTGCCAGCTTATCCTGCAAGGCCACATAGGCGGCCTTTTGCGTCTTGTAGGTCTGAAAAACCTCGCTCTCCTTGGGCATGCTGATGAGCGGCTCATAGATCGCCTCTACACGGCCCAGGTCCTTATGGCGTTGAGCCACTTGCTCAGCAAACGCCTTGACTTCGGCCGCGCTGCGCGCCGTGACCATGCCCGCCTCGGCCCGGCGCATGCGGTTGAGCAACACGCGCAGCTCCCCCGTTTGGGTAACGCTGGGCAGCAGATTGGTGGCGATCTCCTCGGCGTTGACATGGATGCGGGACATTTGCACCAGCGCAATGGCGCCCAGCAGCGCCGTCAGCAGCACCACCACCAGAAAACCCGCCGCCAGCTTCACGCCAATGCGCAGATCAGAAATTTTCATGAATCACCTCGAAGTACCTCGAAACACCGGGGCAGCCGCAGCTGTGTAACCAAATGCAGTCTATCAGCGCGCCCCGCCGCGCACTGCGCGGCTTTTCCCTACCCCACAGGGGCGCCACCCACAAAAAAAGCACGCCATCCATTGCGGATGGCGTGCTTTTGTTTTGATAGCAGCCAGTGCATGTGCCACTGGCGCTAGAAGCCTATCAGGCTTGCGACTTCTTGTAGTTGTCGATGCCGTCAGTGATTTCCTTCTTGGCGGCGTCAATGCCTTCCCAGCCCAACACCTTGACCCACTTGCCCTTTTCCAGATCCTTGTAGTGCTCGAAGAAGTGGGCGATGGCGTTGCGGCGCATGGCGTTCACGTCGTCAATGTCCTTCCAGTGGTCGTACATGGGCAGGATCTTGGAAGTGGGCACGGCAATCACCTTGCCATCCACGCCCGCTTCGTCTTCCATCATCAGGATGCCCAGCGCGCGGCAAGTCACGACCACGCCGGGGTGCAGGGGGTATGGCGTGATCACCAGCACATCCACCGGGTCGCCGTCGCCCGACAGCGTCTGCGGCACGTAGCCGTAGTTGGTGGGGTAATGCATGGCCGTGGTCATGAAACGGTCCACAAAAATAGCACCCGACTCCTTGTCCACTTCGTACTTGATCGGGTCGGCGTTCATCGGGATCTCAATGACCACGTTGAAGGCTTCGGGGATGTTCTTACCTGGGGGGACGTTGTTGAGGGACATGTCTTTGGATAATGGTTTGTTAACGGTAACCCGCGAGGCCTTGGGCGCTGACGCAGCGCAACGAACCGTCGGGATTAACCCTGATTTTAGGCGCACGCCCCTTTCTGCCCGCTTGCAAACCGGCGTTTACCTGTAAATTGGGTCCGTTGGCCAATCGGCTCCTGCGCGAAATGCATGGGTAGCATGAGGAAGCAACGCAGCGGGGAAACCACCGATGCGTTGGTCCCCCTCCGTGCAACACACCAAGGAGAATTGAATGGCTGCAAGTTCAGCACTGACATCCCCTCTCATCCTCGCCCTCGTTTGCGGGCTCATCGCGGTGGCCTACGGCGTATGGGCCCGGGGCTGGATCCTTTCCAAAGACCCGGGCAACGCCCGCATGCAGGAGATTGCCGCCGCCATCCAGGCGGGCGCTGCCGCCTACCTCGCCCGCCAGTACAAGACCATTGCCATCGTGGGCGTGGTGCTGGCGGTGCTCATCGGCGTGTTTCTGGATGGCACCACGGCCGTGGGCTTCGTGGTGGGCGCGGTGCTTTCGGGTGCCTGCGGCTTCATCGGCATGAACGTGTCGGTGCGCGCCAACGTGCGCACGGCGCAGGCGGCCACACACGGCATTGGCCCGGCGCTGGACGTTGCGTTTCGCGGCGGGGCCATCACCGGCATGCTGGTGGTGGGGCTGGGGCTGCTGGGCGTCACGGGCTTTTACTGGTTCCTGGCGGGCAACGGCAACCTCACACCCACGGCCAACCTGGCCACGCTGCTCAACCCGCTGATCGGCTTTGCGTTTGGCTCGTCGCTGATCTCGATCTTTGCGCGCCTGGGCGGCGGCATCTTCACCAAAGGCGCCGACGTGGGCGCTGACCTGGTGGGCAAGGTGGAGGCGGGCATCCCCGAGGACGACCCGCGCAACCCGGCCGTGATTGCCGACAACGTGGGCGACAACGTGGGCGACTGCGCTGGCATGGCGGCCGACTTGTTTGAGACCTACGCGGTGACGCTGATCGCCACCATGGTGCTGGGCGCCCTGATGGTGGCCACGGCCCAGGTCAATGCGGTGGTGTACCCACTGGCGCTGGGGGCGGTGTCCATCATTGCGTCCATCATCGGCTGCTTCTTCGTCAAGGCGACGCCGGGCATGAAGAACGTGATGCCCGCGCTGTACAAGGGCCTGGCCATTGCCGGGGTGCTGTCGCTGGTGGCGTTCTACTTTGTCACGCTGTGGATCATGCCGGACAACGCCGTTACGGCCACGGGCACCCAGCTGCGGCTGTTTGGCGCCTGCGCCACCGGCCTCGTACTGACGGCCGCACTGGTCTGGATTACCGAGTTCTACACCGGCACGCAATACTCGCCGGTGCAGCACATTGCCCAGGCGTCCACCACCGGCCACGGCACCAACATCATTGCGGGCCTGGGCGTGTCGATGCGCTCCACGGCCTGGCCCGTGGTGTTTGTGTGCACGGCCATCATCGTGTCCTACGGCCTGGCTGGCCTGTACGGCATTGCGGTGGCGGCCACGTCGATGCTGAGCATGGCAGGCATTGTGGTGGCGCTGGATGCGTACGGCCCCATCACCGACAACGCGGGCGGCATTGCCGAAATGGCCGAGCTGCCCAGCAGCGTGCGCGACATCACCGACCCGCTGGACGCCGTGGGCAACACCACCAAGGCCGTGACCAAGGGCTACGCCATCGGCTCTGCCGGCCTGGCCGCACTGGTGCTGTTTGCCGACTACACGCACAAGCTCGAAAGCTACGGCAAGGCCATCACCTTTGATCTGTCCGACCCGCTGGTCATCGTGGGCCTGTTCATCGGCGGGCTGATTCCGTACCTGTTTGGCGCCATGGCCATGGAGGCTGTGGGCCGCGCCGCAGGTGCGGTGGTGGTAGAGGTGCGCCGCCAGTTCAGCACCATCCCAGGCATCATGGACGGCACGGGCAAGCCCGAATATGGCAAGGCCGTGGACATGCTGACCACCGCCGCCATCAAGGAGATGGTGATCCCCAGCTTGCTGCCCGTGGTGGTACCCATTGTGGTGGGCCTGCTGCTGGGCCCCAAGGCGCTCGGCGGTTTGCTGATGGGCACCATCGTCACGGGCCTGTTTGTAGCCATCAGCATGTGCACCGGCGGCGGCGCGTGGGACAACGCCAAGAAGTACATCGAAGACGGCCACCACGGCGGCAAGGGCTCTGAGGCACACAAGGCTGCCGTGACCGGCGACACCGTGGGCGATCCCTACAAGGACACGGCCGGCCCGGCCATCAATCCGCTGATCAAGATCATCAACATCGTGGCACTGCTGATCGTGCCGCTGGTGGTCAAGTTCCACGGCGGGTAACCCCCTCACTACCACCGTCAAAAAGGGGCCTGCGGCCCCTTTTTGACGCGTAACATCGCCCCCACCACGGCAGCCACCAGCCTCCCCCTACCGCAGATGGCCTTGAAACACACCACCCCACCCACCACGGCCCCGACCGACAGCCCCACGGCGCCCCAGCAGCGCATCGTCCAGATTGCGCAGGCCCAGGCCCGGCCTGTGGCGGAGCGCGTCATCGAAGCCACGCGCATGTCTCTTCAGTCGCGCCTGGACTGCGCCCGCACCCCAGGCGAGCACCACGCGATGCTGGAGGCGCGGCAGCAACTGGTACGACTGGCATCGGTGATGGCTGAGCGCTACCCCGACGCACTGCGCAAGGCGCTGGAGCAGGACACCGCGCAGGGCGACGACAAGCCCACGCGCTCTCTGTTCACCGTGCACTTTGACGAACTCGAACTGATGGACGAGACGCAGATCAACGAAAGCGTGGAGCGCGCCCGCGCCCGGCAAATTTTGATCTCCGCCGTGGAGGGGCCGCTGGCCGACCTGGATGCACTGGTGTGCGGTGCCCGGGGATTGCCCCTGGTACAGCCTGAACACAACCCGCTGCGGCCCGATGTTTTTTTACAGGCCCTGCAGTCCGTGGTGTCGCAAATGCAAGTCACTCCCCAGGTGCGCCACGACTGGATGGGACTCATGGCCCAGGCACTGGGCACCGAGCTGCGCAGCCTGTATCTGACGCAAATCGACCAGCTCAAACAAAGCGGCGTCAAGCCCGTGGGCTACGCCATGCGGCAGGCTACGGGCGAGATGCTTTATGTGGCCCCTGCTGACGAAGGAATGTCGCCCGGATTCGCGGCCGACAACGACCTGTCTGCATCGTCGAGCACGGGCGACCCGTTGCTGACGCTGGACCGCCTGCGTCGCCTTTTGCTGGGTGAGTTCAACGCGGCACCTGCTCCCGACCAAGCGCACGCCCTGCCCGGCGACCCTGGAGAGTCCTTTGCGGAACGGTTCGCGCGCGAGTTTGAGCACCCGGCCGCCGCCCTCCCCCAGATTGATTCGCCCGCCACCGATTTCGCGATGACCGTGCCCGCCGCCTTCGAGGCGCTGCAGGAGATGAACCAGGTCGGTCAGATGATGGAACGCCTGGGCACACCGCGCGCACCCGCAGGCAGCGGCGCCGACGGAACCCCTGCAGCCACGCAACGGCTGCAGGTGCAGGGGTTGGGTCAGACCCTGAGCATGGAGGTGGTGGCGCTGATGGTGGACAACATCGCGCGCGACACCCGGCTGCTCTGGCCGGTGCAGCAGTTCATCCGCGCGCTGGAGCCCGCGCTGATGCAGCTGGTGCTGGCAGACCCGCGCTTTTTCAGCCACAAGGAGCATGCCGCCCGCCGCCTGCTGCAGGACATCACCGACCGCAGCCTGGCCTTCAACAGCCCCGACGCGCCCGGGTTTCAGAGCTTCATGCGGTCGCTCATGCACATTGCGGGACCGCTGACCACAGCCACCATCGACAGTGCCGATGACTTTGAGAACGTCCTGCAGCAGCTGCACGCGAAATGGGATGAGAAAGACCAGGCGCTCAAGCAAGAGCGTCTGCGCGCTATCGAGGCGCTGCAGCACGCAGAGCAGCGCCACCTGCTGGCCGCACAGATATCGCGTGAGCTTTGGCTGCTGCCAGACATCGGCAAGGTACCCGACGCCATCTCGCGCTTTCTGCTGGGCCCATGGGCCCAAGTCATGGCCGAGTCCCGCCTGTCTGCCAAGCCAGGCGCAGCCGACCCGGGCCGCTATCAAGAACTGGCGGACGCCCTGATCTGGAGCGTGCAGCCCGAGCTGACGCGCGCCAACACAGCGCAGCTGGCCCGCCTGCTGCCCAAGCTGCTGACCAAACTGCGCGAGGGTCTAGCATCCATCGACTACCCCGCCGACCGTACGGAGGCTGTCTTTGAACTGCTGATGCAGCTGCACCAGCAGGCCTTTACGCCCGGACCGGGGATGGCTGCACCATCTCACGCACCCGCACCCGCAGCAACGGCTGCGACACCTACTGCAGAGCCACCACCACAACCCGCCCCCCTTGACGACGACCCCTGGGTTGCACCTTCCGAAGCGAGGGAATCAGGCTACATCGAGATATCGCAGTCGCCCCAGAGCGAGAGCGAAGGCGCAGATCCTGCCCCACAAGCTGAGGCTGCCTCCAGCGACGCAGCGGCCCCATCTTTGCCCCGCGCCACCATCACGGTCGGCACCTGGGTCAACCTGCAGGTGGCCGGCCAGTGGGAGCGCACACAGCTGTCCTGGATCGGCTCGCATGGCAATCTGTTTCTGTTTACCAGCCCCTCAGGCCGCACCCAGTCCATGACCCTGCGGCTGCTGAGCCGACTGCTGCAGCATGGCGCAATGCAGGTGCTGGCCGAACAAGCCGTGGTGGACAACGCCTTGAACGCAGTGGCCCAGACAGCCATGCACAACAGCGTGGAAAGCAGGCACTGACGGCAACGTGCTGGATTTCGCAGCACACGGCACTACACCGCAGTCGGCACAGCGGTAGTGGTCAAACAGCGCCAACGGTGATACCCTGCTCTCATCACTCCAAGGCTTTGCAGGATTCAGGGGAATTTGTCAGGGCCTTAGCCCGCTTTGGCGGGCTTTTTTCTGCGCGCCCCGCTTTGGCGAGCTTTTTTCTGTGCACCCCGCTTTGGCGGGTTTTTTTACGGGTGTCGCACAGAGGCAGTCCTTTTGCGGCGGTGGTGCTGCCACTGCTCAGTGGGAGATTGCAGCAGGCAGCGTGAGCACCGCGCGCAAACCGCCCAAGCCTGCAGGCTCCAGGTCCAGCCGCCCCCCATACAAAGCCGCCAGGTCCTGCACAATGGCCAGGCCCAGCCCCGTGCCAGGCACGGTTTCGTCCAGGCGCACGCCGCGCTCCAGCGCCTGCGCACGTTGTGCGGCATCAATGCCAGGGCCGTCGTCTTCCACAGTGACCACCAGCAGGCGCTGCGTTGCATCCACGCCGGGGAGCAGCACCTGCGCCTGCGCCTGCAGCCGTACCGCAGACCGGGCCCATTTGCAGGCGTTGTCCAGCAGGTTGCCCAGCATTTCCTGCAGGTCCTGCGCCTCGCCCGCAAAAAACAGCGGCACCTGCGGCGGCGCGATGCTGATGTCCAGCGCCCGGTCCGCATGCACCTTGTTCATCACGCGCACCAGGCCTTCCACCACCGGCTGCAGCGCGGTGCGCTGCCCAGGCAAGTGCGCAGAAGCGGCCACCCGCGACCGCGCCAAGTGCCAGTCAATGTGCCTGCGCGCCACCAACACCTGCTCACGCACTAGCGTTGCCAACTCTGTTCCATTGGTGGGAGGCTGGGCGCGGGCCGCGTTCTCCAGTACCGAAAGGGGCGTCTTGAGCGCATGCGCCAGGTTGCCCGCCTGGGTGCGTGCGCGCTCCACCACTTCGCCATGGCGGCGCAGCACGGCGTTGAAGTCATCGACCAGCGGCTGCACCTCGGCCGGGAAGGTCCCCTGCAGCTGCGGAGCGCGCGCCGCTTGCACGTCTTGCACCGCACGCTGCAACGCCTTCAGGGGCTTGAGCCCCACCGTCACTTGCGCCCAGGCAGCGGCGGCCAGCAGCACCAAAAGCACCGCGAGCGACAGCGCCAGCACCCCCGTGAACCGGGCAGTGGCCGCCTGCGTGACCTGCAGGTCGGCGGCCACTACCAGGCGCCAGCGCGCCGCATTCACGCCCTCGGCGCGCACCGTGCGCTCCAGCACCAGCAACGGCGCGCCCTGCGGGCCCACTACCTCGTGCACATGCACTGCACCATCAGCCAGCGGATCCACCTGCAGCGCCAGACTGGTGTCCCACAATGAGCGCGAGCGCAGCACGCCTGTCCGCCCCCTGCCGTCGGGCGCCATGGCGTCCACCTGCCAATACAGGCCCGAGTAAGGCTTGAGCCAGCGCGGGTCAGACAACGCCTCGGCGGCGATCACCGGTTGCCCTTGGGCATCAAACTCCAGCCGCGCAGTGATCTGGTCCAGTTGCAGCTGCAGCGCAGCCTGAAACTGCTGCTGCACATGCTCGCGGAACAATCCGCTCAACACCAGCCCGGCCAGCAGCATGGCCACGGCCACCCCCGCCAGCGTGACAGCCAGCAGCCGCACCCGCAACGACCGGAACCAGTGCACGGCTGGCGCAGGTGGCAAACCTTGCACGCTCATGGCGGCACCAGGCGGTAGCCCATGCCGCGCACGGTTTCGATGCGAGCCGAAGCCGACGAGGAGGAAAGCTTCTTGCGCAGGCGCCCCACAAACACCTCAATGGTGTTGGAGTCGCGGTCAAAGTCCTGCGCGTAGATGTGTTCGGTCAGCTCGGCACGCGACACCAGCACGCCGGGCCGGTGCATGAGGTAGTCAAGCACCTTGTACTCATGCGCCGTGAGCGCCACGGGCTGGCCCGCGCAGGTCACGCGGCTGCTGCGGGTGTCCAGCGACCAGTCGCCACATTGCAGCACGGCAGACGCCTGTCCGCTGGCGCGGCGGATCAGTGCGCGCAGGCGGGCCAACAGTTCTTCGAGGTGAAAGGGCTTGGTCAGGTAGTCGTCGGCACCAGCGTCGATACCCGCCACCTTTTCGTGCCAGTTGTCGCGCGCGGTGAGGATCAGCACGGGCATGTTGCGCCCCTCAGCTCGCCAGCGCTTGAGCACCGTGAGCCCGTCCACCACCGGTAAACCCAGGTCCAGCACCACGGCGTCCACCGCCTCGGTCTCTCCCAAAAACTGCGCATCGCGTCCGTTGTCGGCTTCATCCACGGTGTAGCCCGCGCCGTGCAGCGCGGTGCGCAACTGGGCGCGCAGCAGCGTGTCGTCTTCTACCAGCAGTATGCGCATGGGTCTGTCGGGGTCGGTAGGGGTCAGCGGTTGTCTCGGCTCCGCTGCTGATCTTCGCGCGATTCTCGCGATCGCACGCGCAGCACCTCGGCAGTGCGCGCATCGAGCTTGACTTTGGTCAGTTGCCCAGCAGGCGTCAGCAGCTTGATCTCGTAAATCCAGCGATCGCGCTCCTGCTCCAGCTCCACGTCGAGCACCTGGCCGGGCACCTCGCGCTGCAGGCGCTCCAGCACCGTGGGCAGCGGCAGTACCTGGCCGGCCTGCACGGCCTGACGGGCGCGGTCGTGGTCGTCCTTGCCGCTGGCCCAGGCCAGTGGCATGGCCAGCGCAGCAGCCCACAGCACACAGGCCGCCAAGCGCCAGCGCTTGACGTAGCGGCCCTCTGAAGCACGGTGGGGGATCAAAAACATGGGCGCATTGTCCTGCGTGGTGTCTGAACGGCCGATGAACAGCCCTTTCACGCGCCGTTCAGGCGGGGGTTTCAACAATGACTGCACACGAAAACACCCACAAGGACAAATCACAATGCCCGCCCTTCGCACCCTGGCACTGGCCGCACTCTGTGCATTCGCTTTCACCAGCATCAGCCACGCAGCAGACACCACCGCCGCCCAGCAGCTCGCCCACTGGAGCGCGCAAGCTGGCAGCCCAGGCAACGCAGACAAGGGCAAGGTGTTCTTCACCACGCGCCATGGCGGCGAGTGGTCCTGCGCATCCTGCCACGGCTCGCCGCCCACCGCACAGGGCAAACATGCCAGCACCGGCAAGTCGATCTCGCCCCTGGCCCCTGCCTTCAACCCCAAGGCCTTTACCGACACCGCCAAGGTGGACAAGTGGTTCCGCCGCAACTGCAACGACGTGCTGAGCCGCGAATGCACAGCCATCGAGAAGGCCGATGTGCTGGCCTACCTCAACGCGCTCAAGCCCTGAAGCCCATCGCATCATGAAAAAACCTGTTCCCCTTCGCCCAGCGGCCATGGCCGCCGCTGTGTGTGCGCTGACCCTGCTGTCGCTCTCCAGCGCCCATGCAGACGGCGGGCGCGCCATGCCCAACAACGTGCCCAGCGCCTACACGCAGGAATGCGCTGCCTGCCACACCGCCTATCCGCCCGGTCTGCTGCCCGCCGCATCGTGGAACCGCATGATGACGGGCCTGACCAAACACTACGGCACCGACGCGTCGCTGGACGCTGTCACCGTGCGCCAGCTCAACCAGTGGCTGCAGGCCCACGCAGGCACCTACAAGCGAGGGAACGAGGAGCCACCCGAGGACCGCATCACCCGCTCGGCCTGGTTTGAACGCAAGCACCGAAAGATCGAACCCGCTACCTGGAAGCTCGCCAGTGTGAAAAGCGCCGCCAACTGCGCAGCCTGCCACACGGGTGCGGACCAGGGGCAGTTTGACGAACACAACCTGCGTATGCCGACAGGGCTCGATGCCCGATCACGCCGCGCGTGGAATGACTGAAGCTGAGGAAACACCATGCAAACCAACCCATCCCTCCATCCAGCCAACGCTACAGCGCAGCCTGCACCCACCAAAGCGCCCAGCCGCCGGGTGACCGATGCGCCCACGCGCATGTTCCACTGGCTGTTTGCCGTGTGCTTTGCGGGGGCCTACGCCACGGCCGACGGGGAGCACTGGCGACTGCTGCATGTCACGCTGGGCTACACCATGGCAGGCCTGCTGGGCTTTCGCTTGCTGTACGGCATCTTCGGGCCGCGCACATCGGGCCTGGGCCTGCTGTGGCGCAAGCTGGCGGGGGCCCCGGCATGGTTGCGCGCCCTGCCCCCATCAAAAACGATCACACAGATCAACTGGCGCCAAGGCCAGAGCCTGCTGATGGCGCTGGCCATTGTGTTGCTGCTGACGTTGGTGGTGCCCCTCACGCTCAGTGGCTATGCCACCTACAACGACTGGGGCGCTGCGCTGGGTGGCGACTGGATGGAAGAAGTGCATGAATTCTTTGGCAACGCGCTGCTCTTTGTGGTGCTGGCCCACATCGCGCTGATTGCAGGCTTGAGCGTGCTGCGCCGCAAGAACCAGGCACTGCCCATGCTGACGGGCCGGGTGGAAGGCAAAGGGCCAGACCTGATCCCCAAAAACCGCACCTGGCTGGCCGCCCTGCTGCTGATCGCATCCCTGGCCTTTGGCACCTGGCAATGGCAGCAGTCGCCCAGCAGCTGGGTTGCCAACGGCACATCGACCGAGCGCCAACGGCACCACGATGACGACTGACGCATAGCCACCGAACACGAAGGAACCGCCTCATGAAAATCTACATGTGTGCCGTTTGCGGCTGGATCTACGACGAGGCTGCGGGCCTGCCAGAACACGGTATAGCACCCGGCACCCTCTGGGCCAACGTGCCCGACGACTGGCGCTGCCCCGAATGCAATGTTGGCAAGGCAGACTTTGTGATGTGCGAGGTGTGATGAAGGCAGATGGGGTGCGGCGCACTGCGCTCCGTCAGGGCTGCAGGCACCAGCGCGCGGTATAACCGTTACACCGTTGCGACCCTCCTTGCAACGCAGCCTCACGCCCCACATGCGCACTACCGACTCCCCCACCGGCCTCGACCCGGCCCTGGCCGCCCAACGACTGCGTGAAGAAGGCCCCAACGAACTGGGTATCAGCCAGCGCCGCACGCTGCGTGACATGGCCTGGGACGTGCTCACCGAGCCCATGTTCCTGCTCCTGCTGGGCGCAGGTGCCATTTACCTCGCCATGGGCGACGCTCACGAGGCAATGATCCTGCTGGGCTTTGTGGTCATCATCATGACGATCACGGTGCTGCAGGAGCGCCGCACCGACAACGCGCTGAACGCCCTGCGCGACCTCTCCAGTCCCCGGGCCCTGGCGTTGCGCGGCGGCACCCTGGTGCGCATAGTGGGCCGCGAGGTGGTGCGCGAAGACCTGCTGATGATTGCCGAGGGCGACCGCATACCGACCGACGGAACGCTGCTGCAGGCACACGAGCTGGCCACCAACGAGTCGATGCTGACCGGCGAATCCGAGCCCGTGGCCAAGCAGGTTGCCGACAAAGTATTTGCGGGCACGCTGGTGGTCAGCGGCCAGGGGCTGCTGCAGGTGACCGCCGTGGGGCGCCACACCGAGTTGGGCCGCATCGGCCAGTCGCTCGACACCATTGCGCTGCAGTCCTCGCCGCTGCGCGAAGAGACGGCACGGCTCACCCACAAGCTCGTGCTCATCGGCCTGTCGCTATGTATGCTGCTGGTGGCGCTGTTCTGGGCACTGCGCGGCGACGCGTTGCAGGCCGTGCTGGCAGGCATCACACTGGCCATGGGCATCCTGCCGCAAGAGCTGCCTGTGATCATGATCGTCTTCCTGGCCCTGGCCGCGCGGCGGCTGGCGGCACAGCAGGTGCTGACGCGGCGCCTCAACGCCATCGAGACGCTGGGCCAGACCACGGTGCTGTGCGTGGACAAGACCGGCACCCTCACGCAAAACCGCATGGCGGTGGCTGCGCTCTGTATTGCAGGCCAGGAGCTGGATGTACAAAACCTGCCCGCCGCAGCGGATGGCAGCGCGCTGCCCGATGCCTTCCACGAACTGCTCGAATACGCCGTGCTGGCCAGCGAAATCGAACCGCACGACCCCATGGAGCAGGCCTTTCATCGCATGGCGGCGGACCACCTGGTGGACACCGAGCACCTGCACCCCGCATGGTCACTGGCACGCGAATACGAACTGTCGCCCCAACTGCTGGCCATGAGCCACCTGTGGCGCGACGGTACCTCGGCGCACGACACCGTGGCCACCAAGGGCGCGCCCGAGGCCGTGGCCGACCTTTGCCATTTGCCCGACGCCGAACGCGCCGCAGTCAGCGCCCAGGCCGCCCGCCTGGCCGACCGTGGCCTACGGGTACTGGGCGTGGCCAAGGCCCGGCATCACACACAAGACACCTGGCCTGATATTCAGCACGACTTTGACTTTGAGTGGCTGGGCCTGGTGGCCCTGGCCGACCCGCTGCGCCCCGAGGTGCCCCAAGCCGTTGCGCAATGCCGCCAGGCAGGTATCCGTGTGGTGATGATCACCGGCGACCACCCCCGTACTGCGCGCGCCATTGCGGCCCAGGCGGGCATCGCGCACGACAAGGTCGTCACCGGCGATGAAATGACCTTGATGCCCTCCGATTTGCTCACCAGCAAAGTCCGACAGGTGAGTGTGTTTGCCCGCATCAAGCCGCACCAGAAGCTCGCGCTGGTCGAAGCCCTCAAGGCCCAGGGCGAGGTGGTGGCAATGACCGGTGACGGCGTGAACGACGCCCCCGCCCTCAAGGCCGCCCACATCGGCATCGCCATGGGCCAGCGCGGCACCGATGTGGCGCGCGAGGCCGCAGCCCTGGTGCTGCTGCACGACGATTTCGCAGCCATCGTGCACGCCATCCACCGAGGGCGTCTGACCTTTGCCAACCTGCGCCAGGCCATGGTCTACACGCTGGCGGTGCATGTGCCCATCATTGGCCTGGCACTGCTGCCGGTGCTGTTCGGGCTGCCGCTGGTGCTGGCACCGCTGCACATTGCGTTTCTGGAGCTAATCATCGACCCGGCCTGCTCGATCGTGTTCGAGGCCGAAGAAGGCGCAGCCGACCTCATGCAGCAGCCGCCGCGCGGGGCTAACGAGCCTTTGCTCTCGGCCCGACACATCCTGCTGAGCATGTTGCAAGGCAGCGTGGTGACCGCCGCCGTGGTGGGCCTGTATGCCTGGCTGCTGAGCCAACCAGCATATGCCGCCACCGCCAGCACGGCCGCGTTTGTGGTGCTGGTGGCCGCCAACGCCGCGCTCATCCTGCCCAGCCGCAGCAGCGATACCCATGGCGGTTGGGGCTGGCGCAGCCTGTGGGCGGGTCTCACCCCGGTCAGCCTGTGGGTGGCGGGTGGCACGCTGGCGGCGCTGACTGCGATTACCACCGTGCCTTGGCTGGCCAACGCCTTCAGGTTTGTGCCGCTATCGCCCCTGCACTGGTTCATGGCCGTGCTGGCAGGGCTGGCGTTGACAGCAGTGTTTACGGCCAACAAGCGGTGGCTGCAGCCCGCGACACCGGCGCACAATCATCGATCTGCCTGACCACCCCGACACGCTCCATGCCCATCGTCCTGGAATCACTCGACCACGTCGTCCTCACCGTCGCCAGCATCGACAAAACCATTGCGTTTTATGAACGTGTGCTGGGCATGGCCGCGCGGGAGTTCAAGCCCCAGCGGTACGCGCTGCACTTCGGCGCGCAAAAGATCAACCTGCACGAAGTCGGCACGGTGGTGGACCCCAATGTGCGCCACGCCACTGCAGGCTCCGGCGACCTGTGTTTTCTCACCAAGATGCCGCTCGACGATGTCATCGCCCACCTGCAGGCCGAAGGCATAGCCATCGTGCAAGGCCCGGTGGGCGCAACGGGCGCACGCCACAGGCTGCGCTCGGTTTATATCTACGACCCGGACGAGAACCTGATCGAGATTGCCAACGAGGTGTGACCAGCTCGCCGCACGGGCTGCGGCACGCGTGTCAACGACAGGTTCAGAACTCCGCCGAGATCGCTGCCCGCAACAACGTAGCTGCCGGTTCCACCAGCTCCTGCAGTTGCCCGGCCCGGTCCTGCTCGATGGATTGCAGCACCATCTCGTTGATGCCCCCCACCACGGCCATGGCCATCATGGGTTGCAGCGGGGCCTTGCGCTTGCGCTCGCCCGGGCGGTTGTTCACTACGTCCAGCATCAGGTCGGCCAGCTGCTGGTTGGCGCGGCGGCGCGCTGCCAGGCCCGTGGGCCCCAGGCCCAGGATATCGATGAACAAGGTGCGCAGCAGCACCGGGTTGCGCGCCAGCACACCAAGGTAGGCCGCCATGGCCTGCTCCACCTGAGCCTCCCAATCGCTGAGCGGATCGATGGCGGCGCGCAGCACGGCAATCGCGTTGCCGCTGGCCGCCTCGTACAACGCTATCAGGCATTCGGCCTTGTCGGCAAAGTTCTCATAGAAGGTGCGGCGCGACACACTGGCTTCGCGCACGATGTCAGCAATGGTGGTGTCTGCGTAGCCCTTGGCGGCCACGGTGCGGGCCATGCCTTCCAGCAGGCGGGCGCGGTGTTCGGTGCCCGCGGTGGGCGCAACGGCTGGGGCTGTGACTTCACTCATAGAGGCAGATCTTCGGACAGAAAATTCAACGAGGTACTTGACAGTACCACAGTTGATCTGCATCATACAAACCCATCGGTACTATCAAGTACCAAACCCATGCACCCACGGCGCGGCGCCAACCCGCACCAGGAGCCCTCCCATGACCGAACTCGTTGTCCGCCGCCTGCTGATCGACTTGGAGACACCCTTTGCGCGCCATTGGTGTGGTGGCGATGCGTTTCGCTCGGCGCTTTTCAATGCGCTGTCGATGAGCTTTCCGGTGGGCGAGCAATTTTTCATCGACGCCGTGCGTGACGGCCACAAGGCCCTGCCCCCCGACAAGCAGGCGCAGTTTGCCGACGAGGTGCGCGGCTTCATCGGGCAGGAGGCCACACACCGCCGCATCCACGCGCTGTTCAACGGCCACCTCGACCAGCAGGGCCTGGTCAACGAATGGGCCCCGCGCGCGCAAGAGCGCATGAAGCTCTTTGCCAACGCCGACCCACGCCATCCGCTGGCCGTGACCGCTGCCAACGAACACTTCACCGCCCTGCTGGCCGAATGGCTGCTGGCCCACCCCGAGGCGTTGCAGGGCGCCGAGCCGCGCCTGGCCACGATGTGGCAATGGCACTGTGCCGAAGAGTCCGAGCACAAGAACACCGCCTTCGACCTCTACCAGGCCCTGGGCGGCAACCACGAGTGGCGCATCACCTGGTTTCGCCGCATCACCGTGGTCTTCCTGGGCGATGTGCTGCGCCAGACGCTGTTAAACCTGCGCCAGGGCGGCACGCTGTGGAAATGGAGCACCTGGGCCAGCGCCGCACGCACGCTGTTTGGCAAGGGCGGCCTGGTGCGCGAGACCTGGCGCCCCTGGCGCGAATACCTGCGTGCCGACTTTCACCCCAGCCAGCATGGCACCGACCTGTCGGCGCGCTGGCTGGCGGACCACAGCGATGCCTACACCCCAGTGGGCGCTCGCTGACCACGACAAGCTGAAACCATGACCTCAAAGAAAACGCCCCGGCGCACTGGCCGGGCAGGCGAAGCTTTGCTCTGCCTGATCGCCTCCGCACCTCTGGCCCTGCTGCCGATACAGGCCCAGGCCTCCCCTCTGGCGTTCGACGCCGCGCTGCAGCAGCTGCAGCAGCGATCTGACCAGCTGGCCGCATCGCGCAATGCCGTCGAAAGCGCACAACTGCGGCGCGACGCCATGCAGCGCCTAGGCGGCCCGGTGGTCAACCTGAGCGGCGCGGCCTACACCTACAACGCCAACCTGGATGTGGACCTGAACCCGCTGAACCGCGCCCTGCCCGGCGTGCTGTCGCAACTGCCGCCCCAGCTGGCGGGCTCGCTGGCCCAGTTGCCACACCTGCCGTCCAGCTACACGCTCAACCGCAGCAAGAGCGACACCACCGCTTCGGTCTCCGCCATCTGGCCCCTGTACATGGGCGGCGCCAGCAACGCCGCCCGGGGCCTGCTGGATGCACAGACGCAAGAGGTGCAGGCCGACGCCACCAAAACCGGCCACGAAGCCACCACCCTGCTGGTGCAGCGCTACTTTGGCGCCCAACTGGCCCGGCGCGCCGCCGTGCTGCGCGAATCGGCCCTGGCCACCATCGAGCAGCACGACGCCGCCGCGCAGAAGATGCTGGACGCCGGTGTGATCGCCCGCGTCGAACGCCTGCAGGCCCGCTCCGCGCTGGAAGAGGCCCGCCGCAATGCGCGCAAGGCCCGCGACGATGCCGAGTTGGCCGCCACCGCGCTGACTCGCACCCTCAAGGCGACCGACCTGGTCACGCCCACTAGCCCCCTGTTTGTGCTGAGCCAGCCGGTGGAGCCTCTGCCCCATTTCATCGACACCGCCCTGGCCCGCCACCCCGGCCTCTACAAAGTGGCCGCCAAGAAGGAGCAGGCCACGCAACTGCACGCCGCCCAGGAGGCGCTGCGCAAGCCGCAGGTGTTCGCGTTCGGCCAGCGCCAGCTCAAGACCGGCCGCGATGCCGACTGGGTGGCGGGCGTGGGCGTGCGCTGGACGTTGTGGGACTCCATCGACCGCAACGCGCTGGCCGAATCCTCCACCCGCCAAATCGAGCAGGCCGAGCGCACCGGCGCACAGGCGCAGAACGACATCGCCTTGCTGGTGGAAAAGCGCTGGCTGGCGCTGGAGCAGGCGCGCCGCGCCTACTTTGCGCTGCAACCGGGCCTGGAGCTGACCGACGAAGTGCTCCGCCTGCGCACCTCGGGCCTCCAGGCCGGTACCAGCACTACGCTGGACCTGATCGACGCCCAGGTCAACCAGGCCAAGGCGCAAACCGAGCGCGCCCAGACAGCACACGACTACGTGAAAGCGCTGGCCGACCTGCTGGAAAGCTGCGGCCTGTCGGAAGACTTTGGCAAATACATGGCGCGCGCTGATGCGCTGAAAGTGGAGTGAAGAGCATGAGCAAGAAAACAGCAGCCGTCGGCGCAGTGGCCTTCGTGGCCGTGGCAGGCTTTGTGGGATTTGGCCTATGGAAGGCCTCGCAGCCCGCGCCCGAGGTGTTCCAGGGCCAGATCGAAGCGCAAGAAGCCGACATCGCCCCCAAGGTCACCGCGCGCATCGCGCAGATCCTGGTGAAGGAAGGCGATCAGATCACCGTGGGCGCGCCGCTGATCCGCATGGACAGCCCCGAGGTCACCGCCAAGCTGGCCCAGGCCACGGCAGCGCAAGAGGCCGCGCAGGCCGTGGCCGACAAGGCCCAGCACGGCGCGCGCCCGCAAGAGATTGAGATGGCCCGCCTGAACTGGCAGCGCGCCGTGGCCGCCGCCGACTTGGCCGAGTCGTCCTTCAAACGCGTGGACGGCCTGGCCCGTGAGGGCCTGGTGGCCGCGCAAAAACGCGACGAGGCCGAGGCCAACTTCAAGGCCTCGCGCGACCAGGCGCTGGCCGCCAAGGCGCAGTACGACCTGGCCCGCGCCGGTGCCCGCACCGAAGACCGATCCGCCGCCAGCGCCCAGGCGCGCCAGGTGGCTGGCGTGGTCGCCGAGGTGCAGGCGGCCCAGGCCGAGACCGAGCTCAAGAGCCCCGTGGCGGGCGAAGTGGCCAAGGTGCTGGCCCGCACGGGCGAGCTGTCGCCCCAGGGGGTGGCCGTGGTCACGGTGGTAGACCTGAAGGATCAGTGGGTGGTGCTGAACGTGCGCGAGGACCGCCTGCAACGCTTTGCCATTGGCAACGAGTTCGACGCAACGCTGCCAGCGCTGGGCGGCAAAACCGTGAAGTTCAAGGTCTACCACACGGCTGCGCTGCCCGACTTTGCCACCTGGCGCGCAACACGGGCAGGCCAGGGCTTTGACGCCCGCACCTTTGAAGTGCGCGCGCGCCCGGCGGACCCCATCCAAGGCGCACGCCCCGGCATGACCGTATTGGTGCAGTGAAATGCACCTGATGTACAGACATTTGGATAAAAAGTGCCTCTAGCGCTTATCGGATAAGCGCGAGCAGCTATGAATTCAATAGTAAACAGCTTTCACCGCGAGGCCCGCCGCCTGGCGGCCGACCCGTGGGACCTGGCCATGGTCACCTGGGTGCCTTTGCTGGGTGTGGCTCTGCTGTGGTGGATCTTCTCGGCCGGTCTGCCGCGCCACTTGGCCGTGGGTGTGGTCGATGACGACCACTCCAGCCTGTCGCGCCAGTTGGTGCGCATGCTGGACGCCACGCCGGGCGTGCAGATCACGCAGCACTTCACCAGCACAGCCGAGGCCGAGCGCGCGCTGCGCGGGGTGGATGTGTATGCCGTGGTCACCATCCCCCGCGACTTTGCGCGCACCGTGAAAGAAGGCCACGCTGCGCAGGTCACGCTGCAGCACAACGCGCAGATGTCTACCCATTCAGGCCTGCTGCAACGCGATGTGCGCGCCGCTGTGGGCACCTTGTCGGCTGGCATCGAGATGGCCGCGCGCAACAAGCGCGGCGAAAGCGCCCAGGCCGTGCAGGTGAGCATGGAGCCCATCCACACGCAGATGGTGGCGCTGTTCAACGTGTCGAGCAACTACGAGCAGTTTCTGGGTGCGGCGCTCATCCCTGCCCTGCTGCACATCCTGGCCATGACGGCCGGTGCCTGGACCGTGGGGCGCGAGTTGCGCGACCGCACGCTGGGCGAATGGCTGGGCGCAGGGGGCTGGATGCGCACTGCGGGCGCGCTGGTCGGCAAGCTGGCCCTTCCCTGGGCGGCGCTCACGCTAGTAGGTCTGCTGGCGCTGGTGGGCATCACCTGGGGCCGGGGCTGGCACTCACCGGGCAACCTGTGGTGGGTAGCGGGGGCGCTGGCGCTGTTGATGGCCGTGTCGCTGACAGCGGGTGCTGCGCTGGCGGGCATCACACGGTCGTTGCGTACTGCCTTGTCGGGCGCGGGCTTTTTTGCAGCGCCTGCGTTTGCATTCAGCGGCGTGGCGTTTCCGCTGGCGGGCATGCCCGGCAGTGCCCGAGCCTGGGCCGAGGCCATGCCCTACACCCACTACATCCGCCTGCAGATTGAGCAGCTGCAGATGGGCGCGCCGCTGGCCACCAGCGTCTCGACCATGGTGGCACTGCTGGTCGCCACCGCCGCGCTATGGCTGGTGGGTGCCACCGCGCTCACCCTGACCCACCGCCGCCCAGACACGTGGGGAGGCCGCTGATGAACACCACCATGAAACCCATGCCGGTGGTGACACCGCCACCCCAGGGCCTGCTACGGGCCTGGCTGCAAGCGCTGGCCACCGTGCTGCGCGACAAGGGCGTGCTGTTGCTGCTCATCGGCGCGCCCGTGCTCTACGGTTTTTTCTACCCCTGGTTCTATACCGACGAGGTACTCACCCGCGTGCCCGTGGCCGTGGTGGACAGGGACCACACCAGCCTCTCGCGCCAGATCACCCGGCTTGCCGATGCCGACCCGCGCATCGAAGTGCGCATGGTCACCGCCAGCGAACGCGAGGCGCAGGAGGCGCTGTGGCGCGGCGAGATCGAAGGCTATGCACTCATTCCGCAGAATCTCAAGCGCAGCGTGGTGCGGGGCGAAAGCGCCGTGGTCAGCATTGAGGCCAACGGCGCCTATGCGCTGTTGAACAAGGCCGTGCAATACGGTTTTGCCGAGGCAGTGGGCACGGTGTCGGCGGGGGTCGAGATCCGCAAGCTGCAGGCCAGCGGCCAGAGCGCCCCGCAGGCCCGCGCCAGCCGCGCGCCGGTGCAGCTGCAGATGGTCGCGCTGTTCAACCCCACCGAAGGCTACGGCAGCTTTGTGGTGCCCGCCGTGGCACTGCTCATCCTGCAGCAGACCCTGTTGATGGGCGCTGCGATGCTCACCGGCACCTGGGTGGAAAGCGGGCAACACCGCGCCACCACCACCACCACCACCTGGCTGGGCCGCCTGCTGGCGCTGTGCACGCTGGGCTGGGCCAGTGGCCTCTTTTACTTTGGCTGGATCTTTGTGCTGCACGACTACCCGCGCGGCGGCAACCCACTGGGCGCGCTGGCGCTGCTGGCCTGCTACATCCCGGCCATCGCGGCGCTGGGTGCGTTGCTGGGCCTGTGGATGGGCAACCGTGAACGCGCGCTGCAGGTGCTGCTGTGGACCACCTTGCCCATCGCATTCGTGGCCGGTTTCTCCTGGCCAGTGGAGGCGCTACCACAGCCGCTGCAGTGGCTGCGCTGGCTGCTGCCCAGCACCTCGGGCGTGCAGGCGTCGCTACGGCTCAACCAGTTGGGGGCGCCGTTGTCAGCTGCGCTGCCCTACTTGTGTGTGCTGGTGGCGCTGGGCGTTTTGTTCATGCTGGCTCTGTTGTGCACGGCGCGACATCGCTGTGTTGTTGCCAAGTCCTTCTAAAAGCTGCAACTGCGACCTCTGGAAAGGCCGCAGATCGGCACAATGAGTGCATGCGCATCCTGTTCATCCACCAGAATTTTCCTGGCCAGTTCAAGTACCTGGCGCCCGCGCTCGCTGCCCGTGGACATGAGGTTGTTGCCTTGGGCATCAACCAGCCATCCGGCGATACGCTCGGAGTCAAGGTGGTATTGCACCGCCCCCAGTTCACACCTGTAGTGGCCTCCAGCGACCCGGACACCACGGCCTTGTACGAGCTTCACAAAAAGATGGAGCGAGGCATATCCGTGGCCCGCGCACTCCAGGCGCTGCAGCGCAGTGGTTTCACTCCAGATCTGGTCTATGCCCACTCTGGATGGGGAGAAGCCTTTTATATCAAGGACGTATTCCCCGAAACCAAGCTGCTTGTCTATGCCGAGTATTTCTACCAAGCCAACGGCGGCGATTCGCACTTCGATCCTGAGTTCAGCCGGTCCACGGAAGGCGACCAACGGCGACTGCACACCAAGAATCTGCATCTGATGCACGCCCTCACGCATGCCGACTGTGGGTTGTCGCCTACCTTGTTCCAGCGCGACAGGCACCCACAGGCGCTGCGTGAGCATATTGAGGTCATTCATGATGGCATTGATACGGAACGCTTTGCACCCGCTGCCCAGGCGTTCATTTCATTGCGCAACGCCGGCATCCGCCTCACTGCGCAGGACGAGATCGTGACCTTCGCAGTCCGGGAGTTGGAGCCGTATCGTGGCTATCACATCTTCATGCGAGCCTTGCCAGAACTGCTAGCGCAGCGCCCCAAGGCGCATGTCATCATCGTCGGGGGTAGCGGCGCCAGCTATGGTGCAGCAGCCCCCGCAGGCACTACCTGGCGCAAGGTCTTCCACGATGAGGTGGCCAACCGCATCGACCACCGACGGGTGCACTTTGTCGGCAAGCTTCCGCACGCGACGCTGACCCAATTAATGCAGGTGTCCACGGTCCACGCCTACCTGACCTACCCTTTCGTGCTCAGCTGGTCCCTGATGGAGGCCATGAGCGTCGGTTGCCTGATCGTTGCCTCGGACACGGCACCTGTGCAAGAACACATACGGCATGGAGAGAACGGCCTTTTGGTCGATTTCTTTGATCCGCAGGCACTTGCCAATACGATCGCACAAGCCATTGAACAGCGCGAAGAGCTTCGCAGACTACGCAGTGCCGCGCGCTCGCATGTCGTTGCAAACCTCGATCTGCAACGCACCTGCTTGCCCGCACAGATCAATTTGCTGTCCCGTCTTCTGAGCGCCCCTCTCTGAAACCAGACTTCCTATTTTCCATGCCTATTTTCCTGCATGTCGGCTGCGGCCAAAACACCAAAGTACGTACCACGCGTGCACTGAATACGCCCGAGTGGACAGAATTGCGGCTGGACATTGATCCTGCAGTCGCGCCAGACATCGTGGGCAGCATGACAGACATGCGGGCCGTGGCTGATGGGTCGGTAGATGCCATCTATTCATCGCACAACATCGAACATTTGTATCCGCATGAAGTACCGGCCGCGTTGGCTGAATTCCTGCGGGTACTCAAGCCGGAAGGCTTCGCCATCATCACCTGCCCCGATCTTCAGGCCGTCGCCGATTTGGTAGCTCAAGATAAGCTCATGCAGCCTGCCTACCAATCACCGGCAGGCCCCATTACTCCATTAGATATTCTCTACGGCCACAGGCCCGCACTCGCGCTTGGCAACCTGTACATGGCACATCGCACCGGGTTCACCCTCAATAGCCTCATGCAAACGTTCAAAGCCGCAGGATTTTCCGCATGCGCAGGAAAGCGCCAGCCACCGCCAGCATATGCATTGTGGCTGCTCGCGGCAAAACAACCTGTAGCGGAGACAACGCTGAGGCAACTCGCGGCGGTGCACTTTCCAAGCTGATCGCAGGAGGCCTAACGGTCCTCTGCACGAATCCCTGAGCGATATGCCTGAACAAGCCTGAACCTCAAGCAATGAGTTCAAGCGCGAATGCCTCGATGCCATAGAGCTGACGGCTCCCTAGGCAGAGTGGGCGTCCCTTCCGGGCGCTCAAGCACAGTTCAGATATGTGAAGGTGCGCTACTGCGGCGCAAGAAGAACGCAGCGCAGATCGCCACGCTGTTTGCTCTGGGCCATCTGTAGATGGCAAGACACAAGTCAAACTGCCGGAGAAGTGCTGCTGACGCGCCTTGACGAAGTAACGCTGGCGCAGCTGCCAGCCGATTTACATGTGCGGAGGGTGCTCGGGTGCCACTCGCTCAAGGAGATTTCTCATGGCGCCAACAACGACCAAAACAGCGTAGACGTGATGCTGGGGGCGGCTGCTTTGCGGACCTGCCCGCCGCGACACAGCTGGCTTGCGACCGGCAGCAGGTGAGCAGGAGCGCAACAGACGCTGGTGCTGGGGCAAAGAAATAGCGAAGTACAAGGCCCCCTCCTTAGCGTCACGCACAGGCCAGGCACAAGGTTGACGCAGCCTGCACCCGCCGCCTACACTGCCCATGTCGCATCTGGCCTTGGAGCCAGAGCGAACCGCAAAGCCCTCCACCACCGCTGAGGGCTTTTCTTTTTGGTCCATCGCATTGAAGGCTCTCCCTGCTTGCAGAGAGGGCTTTTTGCATTTCTGGAGCCCTTTTTGATGCATACCACTTCCGCACACACCGCCACAGCAGGCGCCGCCGTCCCCTCCCCCCGCATCCACCTGGTCATCGGGCCCGTGGGTGCGGGCAAGTCCACCTTTGTGCGCCAGTTGGTGCAGCAGCACCGCGCTGTGCCGCTCAACCTGGACGACTGGATGGCCACGCTGTTTTCGCCAGACCGGCCCGATACAGCGGACGTCATGGCCTGGTACGTGCCCCGCACGCTGCGCTGCCTGGCGCAGATCTGGAAGACGGCCGAGGCCGTGCTGAACGCGGGTGGCGATGTGGTGCTGGAGGTGGGCCTGATCCAGCAGCACCAGCGCAATGCGTTTTACGCCCGCATGGGGCCATGGGCCGATGCCATGGTGGTGTATGTGCTGGACGCACCGCGCGATGTGCGGCGCGAGCGCGTGTTGCGGCGCAACGCTGAACAGGGCACAACGTTTTCGATGGTGGTGCCGCCGCATATCTTTGAGCTGGCCAGCGACCTCTGGCAGCCGCCTGGCGATGTGGAGTGCGCGGACCACACCGTGGTGTGGGTACCCGTGGCGGACCACGGGGCTTGAAGACATGGCGCAAGCCTGGCTGCAGTTTGCAGCGCGGGCGCCAGCGCAGCCCGTGGTCCAGCCCCTGCAGCGCCGCTCAGGCCTGGGCCACCTGCTTCAGCAATGCGTCGAAGTTGCCGTGCAGGGCCTGGCTGCCCAGCGCGCGGCGGCGGCCGGTGGCGGCGTCGCCCACTGCCAGCTGTGGCACGCCTTGCGCACCCAGGGCTTGCATGTCGGCACGGGCGGCGGCCACGCGCTGCAGCATGGCAGCGCGCAGGGCATCGGTGGGCTCGCGCACCAACTCTGCGGCTGCATGCAGGCCCAGGGCGCTCAGCACATCGGCCAGCACGGTGGGCGCCGTGGTGTCGCGCCCGTCCACATAACGTGCGTGCTGAAAGGCGTGCAGTGCCTCCAGCTCGCGCGCGGGCTCGGTCTGCGCCACGGCGGTGAGGGCCAACGTGGCAGGGCCCGAGTCAAAACGCCCGGCCGGCTGGCCCAGCACCTGCTCGCGGTAGGCCTGGCTGAACGGCTGGCCGGTGAGCTGCGCGATGCGCTGGTCGTTGGACCAGGCGTAGGCCGCAAATTGCGCGTCCATGGGCCGGGCGCCTGCGCCTGCAAACAAGCCCGTGGGCGCCAGCACCACCTGCACGCCGGGCGTGGCTTGCAAGCGGGCCAGCACGGGTGCGGCGGCGTAGCACCAGCCGCACAGGGGGTCGAACAGGTACGTCACGGTGACGGTAGGCGTGGAGGGCATGGATCAGGGTCTCTCTTCAGAATCTTCAGGATCAGGCGGTGTGGATGCGGCCGGTGCCGCTGCGGGTGGAGCCTGGGCCATGTTTGCGGCCAGCGCGGCTTCAAACGCTGCAATCTCTTCGGCCAGCGTGCCCCGGCTGCGGAAATGGCGGGCGGCGCGGTCGTACCAGTTTTCGGCGTCTTCCAGGTCGCCCTCTTGCAGGTGCAGGATGCCGTGCAGCCAGGCGGCGAGCATGGAGCCGTCGTGTTGCACCAGATCGTGCGCCGCGTTCCAGCGCCCGGCGTGCAGGTGCTGCAGGACTTGTTGGAGCGGGTGCGTGGTCACGATCTGGTTCCTTTCAACAACTTGCTTTGACAGCCCTTACCACTTCATCTCGCCCTTGTTGACCTTGGCACCGATGTCCAGCGACAGGCCCATGGGCGCTGCGGGGTAGGCCTTTTTCATCGCGTCGATGAGTTCGGCGCTCGTCTTGGTGGCGGCGGCATTCTTCTCAAACGCTTGCAGGTAGCCCTTGGTGTAGCTGATGTTGGCGGCATCCAGCGCGCCGCCGGCGGGCATGTGGCCGGGCACCACCACGGTGGGCTGCAACGCGGCCATTTCGTCGAGCTGGGCCACCCAGGCGCTGCGTTCGGCCACCGTTTGCGTGTCGGCCGTCCACACATGGGTGTTGGTGCCAAACACGCCGATGGTGCCCACCACGGCCTTGATGGACGGAATCCACGCATACGGGCGGTGCGCCAGCAGGCCGGTGGTGCCGCGGATCTCGACCGTCTGGCCGTCCACGCTCAGCGTGTTGCCAGCAATCGCCTTGGGCAGCACGGGCGTGCGCGGTGCGTTGGCGCCCATCTTGGGGCCCCAGAAGGCGAGCTTGCCAGCCAGCTTGGCGTTGATCTTCTCCAGCACGGCGGGCGTGGTCACCACGTCGGCCTTGGGGAAGATTTCTTTCAGCGTCTCGACGCCAAAGTAGTAGTCGGGGTCGGCCTGGCTCACGTAGATGGTCTTGAGCTCTTTGCCGGTGTCGAGCACGTTGGCGGCAATGCGCAGCGCGTCGGCACGGGTAAAGCCAGCGTCGATAACCATGGCCTCCTTCTCGCCATACACCAGGGTGGAGTTGACGTTGAAGCTGTTGCCGTCGGCGTTGTAAACCTTGACCTGCAGGGGCTGGGCGGCCTGGGCGCCGGTGAAGGCAACGGCGAGGGTGGCGGCGATGAGGGTGGTGCGGAACATGGTGGTTTCTCCGGTGTGTTGAGCGGTGGTGCAGATGACGGAATGAAGTTTATTTGCGCCAATCGATCCAATAAACCCGATAATTCGCGCATATTTGTTTCATCAATCGATCAAATAGCCCCTTATGGACCGCCTGACCGCCATGCATGTGTTTGCCGAGGTCGCCACCAGCGGCAGCTTTAGCGCCACGGCCGACAAACTGGAGATGTCGCGGGCCATGGTCACGCGCTATGTGGGCGAGATGGAGCAGTGGCTGCAGGCGCGGCTGCTGCAGCGCACCACCCGCAGCGTGACGCTGACCGACGCGGGCGAACACGCGCTGCGCCGCTGCCAGCAGATGTTGGCGCTGTCGCAAGACCTGGAAGAAGAAACAGCCACCACCACCGAGGGCGCGCTGCGCGGCCAGCTCCGGCTGACCTGCAGCGTGTCGTTTGCGTTTGCGCAGATGGGCGCGGCGATTGCGGACTTTCTGGCGCAACACCCGCAGCTCAAGATCGACCTGGACGCGAGCGAAGGATCACTGAACCTGGTGGAAAAGCGCATCGACCTGGCCATCCGCATCAGCGCCGAACCCGACCCGCTGCTCATCGGCCGGCCACTGGCCCGCTGCGATTCGGCCCTGGTGGCGTCGCCCGCCTACCTGGCCGCGCACGGCGTGCCGCAGCAACCTCCCGACCTGGCGCAGCACCGGTGCCTGAGCTATGCCAACTTTGGCAAAAGCGTGTGGCAGCTGACGCGCGGCGATGTGGTGGAACGCGTGGGCGTGAGCGGCCATTTCAGCGCCAACGAGGCCACCACGCTGATGCGCGCGGCGTTGGCGGGCGGCGGCATTGCGATGCAGCCGACGTATCTGGTCAACCCCTACCTGCACAGCGGCGAGTTGCAGGCCGTGCTGCCGGGCTGGGACTTGCCGGTGATGACGATCTATGCGCTGTACCCGTCGCGCCGGCACTTGTCGCCTGCGGTGCGGGCGTTGCTGGATTTTTTGGTGGCCCGGTTTGCAGGGGTGCCGTGGTGAGGGATGGTCGCCTCGGCTGAATTACTACAAATTTGATAGCTTCTAGCGCTTTTCCATCAGGCGATAGAGGCCTATTTGGCTTGATTTTCACAACACTTTGAGAGCGCGCTGGCACTCCCCTGGTGGGAGAGGGTTGGGGAGAGGGGGGAGCATGGGGCGCGGCGCCCGGAAGAAAAGCCCCCTCTCCCCCGCCCTCTCCCGCGAGGGGAGAGGGAGCAATACCCGGCACAGAGCGCGTTGATAACCCAGCGGCCAGATCGGCGACCTACTCCGCCTCGATGCCAGCGGCCTTGATCACCTTGCCCCACTTCTGCGTTTCGGTAGCCTGGAACTTGGCCAGCTCATCGGGCGATGTGGTCCACGCCTCGGAGCCTGCGTTCTCGAAGAAGCTCTTGGCCGCAGCGCTCTTGGTGGCGGCGGTCAGCAGCTCGTTCAGGCGCGTCACCACCAGCGCGGGCGTGCCCGCTGGCACGTAGGCTGCAAACCAGTAGCCCATGTCGTAGCCCTTCACACCGGCTTCGTCGATGGTGGGCACGTCGGGCAGCTGGGTGCTGCGCTTTTGCGTGGAGTAGCCCAGCGCGCGCAGCTTGCCCGCCTTGACCTGCGGTACGCCTGTGGAGGTATCAGTGATCATCAGATCGATCTGCCCGCCCAGCAGGTCGGTGATGGCCAGCGGGTTGCTCTTGTAGGGCACATGCAGGATGTCCACGGCCGCCAGCTGCTTGAGCATCTCGCCCGCCATGCGGCTCGATGAGCTACCGCTGCCAAAGCTGAGCTTGCCGGGGTTCTTCTTGGCAAAGGCCAGCAGCTCGCCCACGTTCTTGTACGGCGCGCTGGCGTTGACCACCAGCACCTGCCCCCCCTTGCCCAGGCCGGTGACGGGGGCAAAGTCCTTCACCGGGTCGTACGAGAGCTTCTTGTACAGGTGCTCGTTGGCGGCGTGCGTGGTGTTGGTGGTGATGAGCACGCTGTAGCCATCGGCCGCCGACTTGGCCACGGCCGACGCGGCGATCATGCCGCTGGCGCCGGCCTTGTTGTCGATGACCACGGGCTGCTTGGTGTCGTTGGTGATGGACTGGCCCAGCGCGCGTGCCAACTGGTCGGTGGCGCTGCCTGCGGCGAAGGGCACGACAAACGTGATGGCCTTGGTCGGGTAAGCAGGCACCTGCGCCTGGGCAGCCGTGCCGTGCAAAGCGCCCAACGCCAGCACGGCAGCGGCCATGGCATGGCGGCGGCCGGGGTTCATCAGCGACGTGAATGGGTTCATGTTGTCTCCTTGTGTGTAGGTATAAAAGGCGGAAAGGAATCGGGAAGTAGAAAAAAAGAAACGACCGCTACGGCGGCGGCCCGCCGAGGTACTGCGCCAGCACGGCAGGCACTTGAACGGGCATGTCCAGCAGCAGGTAGCTCAGCGCCTTGCCGTGACTGTCGAGATTGAGCGAATCGTTCACGCCGCCGTCGAGCACGTCGTCCAGCACGATGTTCATGGCCTGCAGTTGTGGCAGCAGGTAGCGCGTGACCTGGTGCGGCCGGCGCTGTGCAAACTGCTGCGCCACGGCGGCCTCGGTGACCTGATCGACCAGCACACCCCACAGCGCGGGGTGCCAGGCGATGACGCTGATGTTGGAGCGGTTGCCTTTGTCGCCGGTGCGGCTGTGGGCCAGGCGGTAGAGCGGAACAGTGATGGTGCTTGTCATGGTGTGTGTGCTCCTCAATCCACCATCTCAAAACGCACGGCCACGGCCTCGCGCGGCACTAGGCACGACACGGTGCCCAGGCGC
The DNA here is from genome assembly GCF_028680575.1 of Acidovorax benzenivorans. GTDB lineage: Bacteria > Pseudomonadota > Gammaproteobacteria > Burkholderiales > Burkholderiaceae_C > Acidovorax > Acidovorax benzenivorans. The sequence goes on from NZ_JAPCKI010000004.1 coordinate 316,804, forward strand.
GGGCGCATGGCGGTGCGCACACCGCCGCCGCCTGCGGGGCCGCAGGTGTAAAGCGCCGTCACCTCGCGCACCAGGCGCTGGGCGCTGGCGTGGTCGCGGTGCTGCAGGGCCACGCGCAGGCGCACGTCGCGGGGGTCATTGCGGGCATCGCCCGCTGCGGGGTCGTCCAGCCAGCGGCTGGTGTCGTCGCCAAAGACGCTGGTCACGCCAATCAGGTCGATGCGCAGCGGGCCCAGGCCGTGCAAGCGCTCGCGCAGCACCTCGCCCGCCAGGCGGGCACGGGCTTCGGCACGCGGGCCTGCGTAAGAGATTTCGCCTTCGGCAAACCAGCCGGATTCAAAGCACACATTCACTTTGAGCGTAGGCGGCTGCGGATGGCCGCGCACGTCTTCCAGCCGCACGGCGTCGGGCCCCACGGGCATCACCTGCGCGGCGGTGATGTCGGCCACCACATCGGGCGTGAGGTAGGCCGCCGGGTCGTGCAGCTCGTACAGCAGCTGTTCCTTCACCGTGCGTTCGGTGATGCAGCCGCCCGTGCCGGGTGGCTTGGTGATGGTGCAGTGGCCGTCGGCGTCAATCTCGGCGATGGGGTAGCCCAGTTGCGCCAAGCCCGCCACATCCTTGTAGTCAGGGTCAGCAAAGTAGCCGCCGGTGACTTGCGCGCCGCATTCGAGCAAATGGCCTGCCATGGTGGCGCGAGCCAGGCGGTCCCAGTCGTCAGCCGCCCAGCCGTAGTGCGCCATGGCCGGGCCCAGCACCAGCGATGGGTCGGCCACGCGGCCGCACACCACGATGTCAGCCCCGGCGCGCAGCGCATCGGCAATAGCCTGTGCGCCGATGTAGGCGTTGGCGCTGACGATGGGCTCGGAGGGCATCGCAAGGCCCAGGGCACGTTCGAGCAAGGCGCGGTGGTGGGGGCCGCTCAGGTCGTCGCCCTGCACCACGGCAATGCGCGGGGCGCGCAGGCCCAGCTCTGCCGCCAGTTGGTGAATGCGCCGTGCTGCCCCGGCGGGGTTGGCGGCGCCAAAGTTGCTGACGATGCGCACGCCGTGCGCCAGGCAGTCGGCCAGCACCGGCTGCAGCAAGTCCACCAGCAGGGGTTCGTAGCCCGCATCGGGCTGGGTGCGGCGTGCCAGCTGGGCCAGGGCCAGGGTGCGCTCGGCCAGGGTTTCAAAAATCAGCACAGCGGGTTGGCCGCTGGCGATAAGGGCCTGCACCACGGGCGCAGCGGCATCGGTGCGGTCGCCCGAAAAGCCTGCCGCGCAGCCAATGCGCAGATGGGGAATGTGTTGTGACATCAGTCGCTGTCTCCTGCAGTGCAATGTACGCAGGCTGCGCTATTCTGTGAAATCGATTGTTTCAATCAATCCATCTACAAAACAAATGAATGAGAACCCCGCGCTTTCCGCCCGCCAGCTCGATGCCTTTGTGGCGCTGGCCGAACACCGCAGCTTTACCCGCGCGGCCGTGCAGTGCAATCTGTCGCAGCCCGCGTTCAGCGCGCTGATCAAGGCGCTGGAGGACGAGCTGGGCGCGCGCCTGTTTGACCGCAGCACGCGGCATGTGGACCTGACGCCCGAGGGGGCGAACTTTCTCGAATCCGCCCACCGCATTCGCGGCGAGATGCGCGCTGCCGTGGCGGCCCTGCGCGATGCCGTGACGCTGCAACGCGGCCGCGTGGCCGTGGCGCTGCTGCCCTCGCTGGCGGCGGGCTGGCTGCCGCAGGTGCTGGCCGGCTACCAGCAGGCCCACCCCGGCATTGCGGTGGACATTGCCGATGTGCTGTCCGAGCCCTGCATTGACCGCGTGGCCAGCGGCACGGCCGACTTCGCCCTGGCCGCCATCCGCGCTGACACACCCGCGCTGCAAGCCGAGCCGTTTTGCAGCGATGCCTTTTACCTGGTGTGCCCCGACGCCCACCCGCTGGCGCGGCGCAAAAAGCCGCTGGCCGTGGCCGACCTGGCCACTTACCCCTTCATCCACCTGGCGCGCAACAGCAGCGTGCGCCAGTACCTGGAGGCCGCCTTTCACCCCCAGGGCATGCACACCTTGATGGAGGTAGAGCAACTGGCCACCGTCACCGGCATGGTGCGGGCGGGCCTGGGTATCAGCGTGGTGCCCGCGCTCACTCTGTTTCACTTTCAGCAGCCGGGGGTGGTCACGCGCCCTTTCCCGCTGCCCGGTCTGCAGCGGCAGATTTACCTGGTACGTCGGCGCGACCAAAGCCTGTCGGCCGCCGCGCAGTCGCTGTACGAATGGGTGGTGGCGCGCAAGCCTCGATTGGATGGAGGCACGCAACGGAAAACGCTATCAAATAAATAGCATTTAGCGCTTACCAATAAAGCGCTACGGGCTATTTTTATTCAAAATTACGCAGCACAGACAGCCCGCGTGCCCCACCTCGCGCCTGCCCAAAGGCCTGAAACCCCGCAGACTGGCAAGGCAAGCCCCGCACACCGGCCCGCACATCCGCGAAAATCTCGCCCCTTAGCATTTCTCTCCATCCCGCCCCCTTGACCGAAGCGACCGCCGCCCCCGCCCTGCCCGACCACCTCTCGTCGGACCCACGCAGCCCCCACCACAACGCCGCTGTGTTCGAACACGACATCGGCATCCGCTTCAATGGCAAAGAGCGTTTTGATGTGCAGGAATACTGCATCAGCGAAGGCTGGGTCAAAGTGCCTTCGGGCAAGACGGTGGACCGCAAGGGCCAGCCCGTGATGATCAAGCTCAAGGGCACGGTCGAAGCGTTTTACCGCTGAGCCAGCGCTGCCCCCAAAGCACTGCGCCAAATCCGCCCGCATGGGGCTGGGGGCCACCCTGCTGGCCCCCGATGGGCAGCAACACAGCCTGTCGCTCACCAGCAGCCTGGTGGGCTGCAACAACGAGGCCGAACTGCGCGCCCTGATCGCCGCGCTGCAGCAAGCCCATGCCTTGGGTGCACGGGCCGTGGCGGTGTGCAGCGACAGCAGCCGCCTCATCGAACAACTGCAACCACCCCTATTGAACAAGCGCGCCCCCGCGCCCATCGCCCGGCTGGCCGAACTGTTTGACAGCGCACGCGCCTGTCTGGCGCGCTTTAACAGCGTGCAGCTGCAGTGGATTCCGCGCCACCGCAACAGCGCCGCCGACGCCCTGGCGCGCGCCGCCCTGGGCGCCTCCGCCAAGGTGGCGTAGCACCCGAGCCACAAGAAAAAGAAGCGCTGAAGCACCGCCGGACAGGCCCAGTAAAGGTCTGTTACAGGCCTGCACCGACCTTGCTTTGTCGCAGCACCGTCACACAACCGTCACTAAATTTACGTTTAGACAACCATCCTCCTGCATACTTTGTCGGCTTGGCGCCGTCGGCCCAGGCCTCACACATACAGGAAGGAACAACATGCGACGTGATGCACGCTGGGTGGTGCTTTTGGCAGGCGCGACTGCGGTGCTGGGCACTGCCACAGCACAGAACAACAACGCAGCCGCCCAGGCCCGTGCCGCAGCCGCCAGCCCGGCCCCCAACTTTGCCAGCAGCCCCCGTGAGAAGCTCGTGGTGGCCATGCCCAAGACCTACGCCAAGGCCGAAACCATGCTGCTGTGGGGCGACTACTTCAACCACCTGGCACGCTGCGGCAACCTGGACTTGCAGAACCAGCAAGGCGAGTCGCTGGAGCGCAGCTCCAACATCGACCTGCTGGGCGAAAAAGAGCTGATCGAAGGCATCACGTCGGGCAAGGTGCAACTGGCCCAGGTCAACCCCGGACTGGTGCCGCAACTGGTGGCCGCAGGCCAGCCCACGCCGTTTGCCGTGCCGGGCAACAAGGCATCGGGCAAGCGCAACTCCTACCACCTCATCCTGATTGCGCGGGTGGACAGCCCCTTCAAGGAACCCAAGGACCTGATCGGCAAGAAGATTGCCCACTCCACGCCCACCTCCAACTCGGGCAACCTGGCGCCGCGCGCGCTGTTCCCGGCCATTGGTCTGGTGCCGGACAAGAACTACGAAGTGGTGTTCTCCAACGGACACGAACGCTCGGTGACGGGCGTGATGCACGGCTTTTATCCCGCAGCCGCCGTGGCCAGCGACCTGTACCAGCGCATGGTGCTCAAGGGTGATGTGAAGGGATCGAGCATTCGCACCCTGTGGGAAAGCGCGCCCTTCATGACCGAGACCTGGACGCTGGGCAAGACGGCGTCGCCCGATGTGCAAAACCGCGTGCAGAAATGCTCGTACGCCTACAGCTTCTCGCCCAAGCTCAAGCAGCTGCTGCCGGGCAACGACACCATGCTGCCCATCAACTTCGAGCGTGACTTTGCCACGGTGATGGAGGTCCACAAAAAGACCCAGGCGGCCCTGGCAGAAGCCAAGCCTGCAGCGGGCAAGTAAGGCGCTGCACAGAACCTGTTTACGACCTTTTCGGGGGCGGGGTTAACCTGCCAGCCGATCCCGGGTGCGCCGGGCCACATCGCGCACCCAGGGCTGGGCAGCCCAGTGCTGGTCTGCAAATGCGCGGATCTGCTCAGCGTAGGTCAGCGAGGCGCCGATCACATCGAGCCCCTGCACAAACATGCGCTGGTGCCGGTCAGACAGCACAAAGCCCGCGCTGTGCCCCGGGCTGCGCACCACGCGCTGCGACACATCGATCGAGAGCGACAGCGGGCCAGGCTGCGCGGCGGCCTCTGCCACAAAGGCCTGCACGTCGGCCTCGTCCACCATGGCCAGCAGCAGGCGGTTATTGAGGGCGTTGGAGTAAAAAATCTCGCCAAAGCTCGAAGCCACCACCGCCTTGAATCCGTATTGCTGCATGCCCCACACGGCGTGCTCGCGGCTGGAGCCACAACCAAAATTGGCCCCGGCAATGAGCACATCCGCACTGGCAAATGCGGGTTGGTTCAGCACAAAGTCTGCTCGCGGCTGCCCCGCGCCATCAAAGCGCAGGTCGTACAGCAGGCCGGGCGCCAGCCCCGCCTTGTCAATGCCCCGCAGAAACTGCTTGGGCATGATCTGGTCGGTGTCGAGGTTGGGCGTGGCCAGCACGGCGGCTTGGCCGTGAATCACGCGGTGGTCGGCAGTGTGTTTGTCGGTGGTCATGCTGCGGTCTCCAGGCTGCGGACGTCGGTGATGCAGCCGGTGACGGCGGCGGCTGCGGCCATGGCCGGGCTCATCAGGTGCGTGATGGCACCCCGGCCCTGGCGGCCTTCAAAGTTGCGGTTGGTGGTGGAGGCGCAGCGCTGGCCGGGCGCCAGCACGTCGTCGTTCATGGCCAGGCACATGGAGCAGCCGGGCTGGCGCCACTCGAAGCCTGCGGCCACCAGGCGCGCGGCAATGCCCTCGGCCTCGGCCTGGGCCTTCACCGCACCCGAGCCAGGCACGACCATGGCGCGCACACCGTGCGCCACGCGGCGGCTGCCGACGACGCGGTCCACCTCGCGCAAATCCTCGATGCGGGCGTTGGTGCACGAGCCGATGAACACATGCTGCACAGGCACGCCCGCCAGCGGCTGGCCTGCTGCCAGCGCGGTGTAGCGCAGGGCCTGCTCGGCGCTGCTGCGCTGCACGGCGTCGGTCATGTCTTCGGGCCGGGGCACGGTGGCGTGGATGGCCATGGCCTGGTCGGGGCTGGTGCCCCAGGTGACGAAGGGGGCCACTTCGGCCGCATCAAACACATGCTCCACGTCGAACACTGCGCCTTCATCACTGCGCAGCGTGGCCCAGTGCGCCAGGGCCTGCGTGCGCACGCCGCCGGTGATGTCGGGGGCTTTGGCCAGCACGTAGTCGATGGCGGTGGCGTCGGGTGCAATCAAGGCGCCACGCGCACCGGCTTCCACGGCCATGTTGCACAGCGTAAAGCGCGCCTCCACCGACAGGGCGCTGATGGCGCTACCGCAGAACTCCACCACATAGCCGCGTGCGCCCTGCGCGCCGAGGCGGCTGATGATGAGAAGGATCAGGTCCTTGGCGGTGGTGCCCAGGGGCAACGCACCGTCCACGCGGATGCGCATGTCCCGGGCCCGGCGGTAGACCAGGGTTTGCGTGGCCAGCACATACTCTACCTCCGAGGTACCGATGCCAAAGCCCAGTGCGCCCAAGGCGCCGTAGGTGGTGGTGTGGCTGTCGCCGCAGATGATGACCATGCCCGGGCGCACCATGCCGTGCTCAGGCGCGATCACGTGCTCGATGCCCTGCAGCGGGTCGTTGGTGTCGAACAGCGGGATGCCGTGGCGGTCGCAATTGGCCTTGAGGTTGCTGGCCTGCAGCGCCGAAGGTGGGTCTTGAATGACCCGTTGGCGCACTGGGTGCGTGGGGATGATGTGGCTCACCACCGCCACGTTCTGCCCCGGCACGGGCACACCGCGCCCGGCCTCGTGCAGGCCCGCGAAGGCCTGGGGGCTGGTGTATTCGTTCATCAGGTGCAGGTCGCAAAAGAGCAGCACGTTCTGTTCATCGAGAACGGCCACGGTGTGCGATGCGACCAGCTTCTGATAGAGCGTTGAGGGAGTGGTCATGGTCAGCGTCGGGGGTTGTCGTTGGGTGCTGCCTTATCGGTCGGCCAGCAGGAAGGGCAGCGCCGCATCGAGCAGAGCATCAGGGGCCTCCTCGGCGATGTAGTGGCCGCAAGGCAGTGCATGGCCGCGCACGTCGGCCGCCACGCGTTGCCATTCAGCCAGTGGCTCAAAGCATTGGTGCACTACGCCTTGCTCGCCCCACAGCGCCAGCAGCGGCATGGGTAGTTGGCGGCCCGCATCGCGGTCGGCACGGTCGTGCACCAGGTCGATGCCCGCAGAGGCACGGTAGTCCTCGCAGATGCCATGGGCCGTGCCGGGCAAGGCCAGGCAGCGCACGTACTCGGCCAATGCGCGCACATCAAACGGGGCCAGACCCGCACTGCGTCGGCCCATCACGTCGCGCACGTAGGCTGCGGGGTCGGCCTCGATCAGGCGTTCGGGCAGCGGCGCGGGCTGGATCAGGAAGAACCAGTGCCAGTAGGCACGGGCAAACGCATTGCTGGCCTGCTCGTACATGGCCAGCGTGGGGGCGATGTCCAGCAACACCATGCGCAACACGGCCGCCGGGTGGTCGGCCGCCAGGCGGTGCGCCACGCGGGCGCCCCGGTCATGGGCCAGCACGGTGAAGCGCGAGTGGCCCAGGTGCTGCATCACAGCCAGCATGTCGGCGGCCATGGTGCGTTTGCTGTAGAGAAGGTGCTCCGCGTCGCCTTCGGGCTTCGCCGAATCGCCATACCCACGCAGGTCCGCCAGCACCAGCGTGAAATGCTGCGCCAGCTTTGGCGCCACCTTGTGCCAGATGGCCGAGGTCTGCGGGTGCCCGTGCAGCAGCAGCAGGGCCGGGCCAGCTCCACCGACGAGCGCGTGGATGTGCTGCCCGTCTGGCGTGGGCAGTTGGTGGGAGGCAAAACCGGGGAAAAGCGGAGTCGTGGTCATGGATGTAGGTGGGTATTTCGGCGCAGGTCTGCTCGCTCTGCAGTGATGCCGCGCTCCTTGATGAGCTTGGCCCACTGCGGCATTTCTTGCTCCAGCCGGGCATCTTATGAGTGTTCCGCATTCACATAAAGTCATTCAAAATTACTTCATTCGTAAACCAAACACACTAATTGCTTGCAGACCCATGGACGCTTTTTCAGACTTGCGGTTCTTTGCACTGCTGATGAAGGAAGGCAGCCTGGCGGCTGCCGCGCAGCAGATGGGCATCACTGCGCCGGCCGCCAGCCGGCGCCTGGCGCAGTTGGAACGGCGGCTGGGCGTACGGCTGCTGCGCCGCACCACGCGGCGCATGAGCCTGACGCCCGAGGGGGAGACCTACCTGCTCGACGGCACGCGCATCCTTGGCGACCTCGATGCGCTGGAGCGCACGGTGGCCGGTGCGCGCAGTTCGCCACGCGGACTCATCAAGCTGGCAGCCACGCTGGGTTTTGGCCGGATGCACATTGCCCCCGCGCTGTCGGCTTTTGCACGCGCCTACCCCGAGGTGGAAGTGCAATTGCACCTGACCGACCGGCCCGTGAATCTGGTGGAACAAGGCTTTGACGCCGCCGTCCGTTTTGGTGACCTGCCGGACTCACGCCTCACGGCCCGCAGACTGTTCGCCAACCAGCGCCTGCTGTGCGCATCGCCCGCCTACCTCGCCCAGGCAGGCGAGCCCGTGCAGCCCGCCGACCTGCTGGCCCACCAGTGCATCGTGATCCGCGAAAGCGATGAGACCTACGGCACCTGGCATCTGCGCCAGGGCGAGCGCCAGGAGACGGTGAAAGTGCGCGGCATGCTGAGCACCAACGATGGCGCAGCCGCCACCACCTGGGCGCTGGAGGGCCACGGCGTGTTGATGCGCTCCGAATGGGACGTGGCAGCTCACCTGGCCGCCGGCCGCCTGCAGCGCGTGCTGCCCGCCTGGGCCTTGCCTGCGGCGGATGTGACGCTGGTGTACCCCACCCGCAGCGACCTGTCGGCCAAGACGCGGGCGCTGGCGGATTTTTTGGCCGCCTGGTTTTCCGGCGACCGGAAGGACCTTTTGGCGCAGCCTTGACATCATCGCCCCGGCCGGTTGGCACCAGGGCGCGACGGCCTGCGTGCACCACCCGCCTGAAAGGCCGCCCTGGTGCCATTCATTGCAGGCAGGGCGGCGCACTCGCGCCCGCAGTGTCAGGGGAAGGTGAAGTCCGTGGTTTGTACAGCGCCCTCCGTCAGAACAGGCAGTGTCCGCGTCTTGTCGGCAAAACCACCCAGGCGGGCCTGAACAGCATAGCGCCCTGCCGCCGCAGAGTCGGCGGCAAACACCAGGCTGGTGCCTGGCGCGGCATAAGGAGCGACCCGCGGCGCAAGGGTAGGTACCGTGAAGCCGTAAGCCCCTGTCACCCCGTCAACGCCCCGGCCGGCCACTTCGATCGTGCCCCCCGCCGACAAGGGCTGGAGCACCCGCACTATGGTGTCCACCGGGGCGGTGCCCTTCACCGTCGCGACCGGAGACGGCTGCAGGCTCAAGGGCGCGGCGCCCGCGCTCACGGAAGTCACTGTCTCGGCGGCCACCGGCACCCCCGTGATCACCGTGGTGGTGCGCCCCGCACCCACGACGACCAGCGTGTAGTTGCCCGGGGCCACCGGCTGAAGCAGGAACTTGCCCGCGCTGTCGGGGGTGGTGGCACGCACCAGTTCGCCATTGAACTGCAGGGACACGCTGGTGTCCGTGCCTGGTTCCACATAACCCTGCACCCCGGAAACGAAGCGCGGGATCACCGACACCACGGGTTTGAGAAGATACTGACCCGAAGCACCAGCAGCCACCACCGACTTGCAGGCATCGAAGTCCAGAACGAAGTCGGCCATCTGATTGGCGCCCACGTCGATATTCACATTCGTCTTGACGCCTGATTGCTGCCCGCTCGGTGTTTTCAGCGCGACTTCCGATGCCCCGGTGGGAACCACCGAATTGGTCAGCGGCTGCGCCCCTGTGTTACTGGCCAGCACGAGCCGCAATTGCGTGTACTTTCCTGCAGGCAGCGGCACCTGCCCCAGCTCCATGAGCACACCGTTCGTAAGCGTCAGCAGGTCCACCCTGCGCGCCGGGTTCAGCACGACCTCGGACCAGCCCGCATCATTGTCCGAAGCACTGCTGCTTTGGTGGACACGCACTTTCTCGACCGTGACATTCACGGCCGAATAACCGCAGCTGGGGGCATCCGTCATCGCCAGGCGCAACGTGCCGTTTCCGCTGGGTTCACCACCTCCACCACCGCCCCCGCAGGCGGCAAGGCTGGCGATGGACAGTGCACACAGGACGGTGCGGAAACAAGGATGTGTTTTCATGGGGTGGCCTCTTTGGTGAGATGTTGGCGGCTGCGGGACCAGGGAGCATCCCGAAGAATGTGAAAAACTCACACAAACAACCTTAGAGGCATCCCGGCGCGAGTCTGTAGGACAAAACCCAGACTTGGCGACGAGCAGCGCACGCTCTGCGCGCCGCTTTCCACCACATGCCCGCGCCGCCCAGCGTTGGACCACCCATCGGCCCACGGCCCCTCAGGCACCGTCCATCAGCGTGAGTGACCCGAACGGCATGTGGTGCATCAGCTCGCGCAGCACAAGCAGGGAGGCCGCGAATGCGGCGTGGGCGGGCAGCCCCTCCTGCGAAGCCGGACGCCCTTGCGATACAGAGACAAGCCGGTTGAACACATGCTCCAGGGCGTCGAGAGTCAGTATCCGCAGCGGCCCTTGCGCAATGCCCGCCAGGGTGGCGATCTCGTGCAGCGCCGGGTCTGTGGAACAAGGCACGACCACTACACCCTGCGGCACCCAGGGGCGATGGCGGACATGGGCGGCATAGACCTCGTCCTCCACCCACGCAATGGCGGTCTCCAGCTCGAAGGGGGTAGGAAGCGCCCCGCGGAAAAAATCGCGCGCCGTCTTCTGGCTGCCCAGCGCCAGTGTCAGCAGCACAGAGGGCAACTGAGGGTCCAGCCCCGTTGCCACCACGGTGTGCTCCGCCCCCAAGTGCAGGGCGGTGGCCAGTTGCCCTGGCATAGCAAGGCCATGGATCCGGCGGTACAGCGCCGTGATATCGAAGTCCGCATCACCCTCCTGGGGCCACGGCGTTGGGGCCACCGGCGGGGGTGAAGGGAACAAGGGAGATGGTGGAGATGGTGGGGGCATGGGCATTCCGCGATGTGGTCGGCAGTGGAGCAGGAGGGCATGGCCCGGGCCCGCGTGGACGGGGGGAAGTCGTTCGTGGATCCGTCCCATCACGGCCGCGCGGCCTGCGCGACGAAACGCTGGTGGATCTCCACGGTCAGTGCTTCTACGCGCAGCGTGAGCTGGCGCGTCTGTTCGGTCAGCAGGGTGTTTTGCTGCAGCAGTTCCAGCACCTGCGCGGCATTCTGCGCGGCAATGGCCTGGCGCTGCTCGCTGGCAATGGCCAGCGCCTCGCGGTGCTGCGCATCCGCGTCGGCGTGGTGCTTGTCGCGCGCAGCCTGCCGGGTCTGGGCCAGCAGGATGAGCGGCGCGGCGTAGGCCGCCTGCAGGCTGAATGCCAGGTTGAGCAGGATGAACGGATAAGGGTCGAACCTGACAGCACCCAGCACGTTGATCGAGATCCACGCCGCCACGATCAACGTTTGCGCACCGAGAAACAGCGGCGTGCCAAAGAACCGCGCAAAGGCCTCGGCCTGCAACGCAAACCGGTCCGTGCCGAAGGTAGGGGCCAGGTGCTCATGGCGCCGGTGAAAGCGCAAGGGGTCCACCCGGGGCGGGCCGTCTTCCAAGGGTGGTGCGTTGTGCGCAGGGTGGACGTGGGCGGTCATGGGTGTTCCTCTCCGATCGGGGCGCATTCGCCAGCAGGCAGCAGGCAAGCAGGCAGCAAGCGCCTGGCCCCACTCTACGCCTAGGCGTCTGCCGCCGGTCCGTCAACGCCGCGCTGTCGGGCGGTGGCCCCACACACAACCCCTGCGCAGCACCGACACGCGCTGCCAGCCTGCGCCTACACGCCGGGGCAGCTGCCGTGCCTACAGTCGAACGCACACAAACAACCGCCGCGCAGCGCATGCCCACAAAGCCCTGCAACGCACCTTCTAAAGCCACCACCGCAGGAGCAATCCCATGCGCGTCCACACCATGATGCCTCGCCGACACTCTCCCTGGTCCCTTGCGGTCGGAGCCGCACTGATGGCGCTGCTGGCGCTCACGGCCTGCTCCACGCCACGCACGCCCGAAGGTATCCAGGCCGTGACCGGCTTCGATGTGGACCGCTACACCGGCCACTGGCACGAGGTGGCGCGCATCGACCATTCGTTCGAGCGCGGGCTCACCCAGACCAGCGCCACCTACCGCCGCAACCCCAACGACACCGTGAAAGTGGTGAACCGCGGATACGACCCGGTGCGCAAGGAGTGGAAGGAGGCCGAGGGCACGGCACGCTTCGTCGATGCGCCCACGCGCGCGGCGTTGAAGGTGTCGTTCTTCGGGCCGTTCTACGGCGGCTACAACGTGGTGGCGCTGGATGAGAACTACCAATGGGCCATGGTGGTGGGCTCCAGCAAGGACTACCTGTGGATCCTGTCGCGCACCCCCACCCTGCCCTGGCATGTGCGCGAACACCTGATCGAGCGTGCGCAGGCCATGGGCATCGACGTGGGCCGCATCCTGTGGGCGCCGCCCGCCGATGAACAGCAAGCCAGGCGCACAGTGATGACCTGACGCGAGGTCAGGCGCTGCAGGCGTGGAGCCGCACCGAATGCCAGTGCCGTGACCGTGATGCAGCAAAGCACCCGAGATTCGATACGGTGCGCGGCGCCCGACACCCGACTGGCATCAAGCCTCTTCATGCTACGAATTAAATAGCGCCAAGCGCTTTAAACACAAGCACCAGCGGCCATTTTCACCAAAAACTACTCCACCCCGGGCACGGTGGCTGCGGCCACCAGGCGCTGGGTGTAGGGGTGCTGGGGTGCGTTCAGCACCTCATCCACGCTGCCACTTTCCAGCACCGCGCCGTCCTTCATCACCAGCACGTCGTGCGCCATGGCGCGGATCACATCCACGTCGTGGGTGATGAGCAGGTAGCTCAGGCCCTTTTCTTTTTGCAAGCGCTGCAGCAGGCCCAGCACCTGCTGCTGAATGGTGACGTCCAGTGCGCTGGTGGGCTCGTCCAGCACCAGCACCTGGGCCTGCACGATGAGGGCGCGCGCGATGGCCAGGCGCTGGCGCTGTCCGCCAGAAAATTCGTGCGGGTAACGCTCCAGCAGACGTGGGTACTGCGACTCGGCCAGGCCCACTTCGTCCAGCGCAGCCTCGACGCGCACGCGGCGCTGGGCCACGGTCAGTGTGGGTTCGTGCACCTTGAGGCCTTCACCCACGATCTCTTCCACCGTGAGGCGCGGAGACAGCGATGAGAACGGGTCTTGAAACACCACCTGCACCCGGCGGCGCAGCTGCTGGTTGGCGGGGGTGTTGCGCGTGGCAGGCTGTTGCCACGCCTGCCCTCCTACCTGCAACTGGCCGGTCGAGGGCAACAGGCCCAGGATGGCCTGGGCCAGCGTGGACTTGCCCGAGCCGGACTCACCCACCACCCCCAGCGTCTGCCCCGGCAGCAGTTGCAGCGTGGCGCTCTGCACCGCCACAAACTCACCCTTTTTGAACCAGCCCTGGATGCCCGGCAATGGCGTGGGGTACACCACGCGCAGATCCTGCGTCTGCACCACGGGCGCGGTGCCTGCAGGCGGGTCTGCCTCGACCACATCGCGGCGGGGCTGGCTAGCGATCAGGCGGCGGGTGTAGGCATGCTGGGGTGCGCCGAATACTTCGGCCACCGGGCCTTGCTCTACCAGCACGCCCTGCTCCATCACGGCTACGCGGTCGGCAAAACGGCGAACCAGGTTCAGGTCGTGCGTGATCAGCAGCACCGCCATGCCGGTCTGGCGTTGCAGATCGCTCAGCAGGTCCAAAATCTGGCCGCGCAAGGTCACATCGAGCGCAGTAGTGGGCTCGTCGGCCAACAGCAGCTTGGGGCTGCTGGCCAGGGCCATGGCAATCATCGCGCGCTGGCGCTGGCCACCCGAGAGCTGGTGCGGAAAGCTGTTGGCGCGGCGCGCGGGCTCGGGAATGCCGGTTTGCGCCAGCAGCTCAATGGCGGCCTGTGCGCATTGCGCACCCGTCAGGCCCTTCTTGAGCAGCAGGATTTCAGCGATCTGCTGACCAATCGTCATCAGCGGGTTGAGCGCGGTCATGGGCTCCTGGAACACCATGGCGATGTCGCCGCCACGCACGCCACGCATCTCGCGCTCAGTCATCGCCAGCAGGTCGCCACGCCCCTGCAACAGCGCCTGGCCCGTGATGGCGGCATTGCCCGCCAGCCGCAGCAGGCTCAACGCCGTGATGGTCTTGCCCGAGCCGGACTCCCCCACCAGCGCCAGCTTTTCGCCAGCAGCCAGGCTGAAGCTGACGCCGCGCACCACCTCTTTGGTGCCGAAGCGCACATGCAGGTCCTGGACAGTCAGCAGCGATTGACCAGGAGCTCCCTCGGGGGGCAGGGAGGACACGCCAGTGCCGAGCGTGGGAGCCATCATTGATCCGCCTTTCTGGGGTCCAGCGCATCGCGCAGCGCATCACCCATGAAGGTCAGCAGCAGCAAGGTGACCACCAGCACACCAAACGTGGACAGCGATATCCACCAAGCGTCGATGTTGTTTTTTCCCTGGCTCAGCAACTCGCCCAAGCTAGGCGTTCCAGGTGGCACGCCCAGACCCAGAAAGTCGAGTGAGGTCAGCGACAAAATGGCCGCACTCATACGAAATGGCAAGAAGGTGACCACCGGCGTCAGACTGTTGGGCAAGATGTGGCGCCAGATGATCTGGCTGTTGCTCACCCCCAGGGCCCGCGCCGCCTTCACATAGTCGAGCTGGCGGTTGCGCAGGAACTCGGCACGCACATAGTCCGACAGGCCCATCCAGCCGAACAAGCTCAACAGAATAAGCAGCAAGGCCAAGCTGGGCGAGAACAGCGCGCTGAAGATGATGAGCAGATACAGCTCTGGCATGGCGCCCCAGATCTCGACAAAGCGCTGGAACGCAAGGTCTGTTTTGCCTCCAAAAAAACCCTGGATGGCCCCGGTGAGCAACCCCAGCACCACGCCAGTAACGGTGAGCGCCAGCGCAAACAGCACGCTCACCCGAAAGCCATAGAGCAATTGGGCCACCATGTCGCGCCCCCTGTCATCCGTGCCCAGCCAGTTGTTGGCCGTCGGCCCCGAGGGGTTGGGCAACCTGGCAAAGTAGTTCAGCGTTTTAGGGCCAGCGGTATTGATGGTGTAAAGCGCCCAATTGGCGCCAGCACTCAACCGTTGCTGAATGGAAGGGTCCAGATAGTCCGTAGGCGTATCAAAGTCTCCGCCAAAGGTCTTCTCGGGGTAGTCCTTGAGCATGGGAAAGTAAGTCTGCCCCTCGTAGCGCACGATGAGCGGCTTGTCGTTGCTGACCAGCTCGGCACACAGGCTGACCAGCACCAGGGCACAAAAGATCAGCAGGCTCCAGTACCCCAGGCGGTTGCGCTTGAAGCGCAGCCACGCACGGCGGGAGGGCGAGAGCGAAGGCGATGCGGGAGCAGAACTCATCAGGGCCATGGGTCCGTTCGGGCTAGTCAAACTTCACGCGCGGGTCCACCCACACATAACAAAGGTCACTGACGAGCTTGGTAACCAGCCCAATCAGCGTGAACAGGTACAACGTGCCCAGCACCACGGGGTAGTCGCGGCGGATCACGCTCTCGTAGCTGAGCAGGCCCAGCCCGTCGAGCGAGAACAGCGTTTCAATGAGCAGCGAGCCCGCAAAGAACGCACTGATGAAGGCGGCCGGAAAGCCGGTGACGATGGGGATGAGCGCATTGCGGAACACATGCTTCCAGAGCACCTGCCGCTCGCTCAGCCCCTTGGCGCGGGCCGTGAGTACGTATTGCTTGCGTATCTCTTCCAGAAACGCGTTCTTGGTCAGCATGGCCGTCACGGCAAAACTGCCCAGCACCATGGCTGTCACAGGCAGCGTGATGTGCCACAGGTAATCGACGATGCGAGCACCCCAAGTCAGGTCGTCCCAACCGGACGAAACCAGACCACGCAACGGAAACCACTGCAGCTGGCCACCAAATACCACCAATAGTGCAACCCCCAGCACGAACCCGGGAATGGCATATCCGACAAGGATCAATACCGTGCTCACCAAATCAAAGCGTGAGCCAGCCCGCACAGCCTTAAGCACCCCCAGCGGCACAGCCACCAAATAGCTGATGAAAAATGTCCACAAGCCCAGGGTAATAGACACCGGCAGTTTTTCCTTGATGAGCCCCCAGACATCCTTGCGTTGCAGAAAACTTTTGCCCAGATCGAACTGGGCATATTGCTTGAGCATCTGCCAAAAGCGTTCGGGCGCAGGCTTGTCGAAGCCATACATGGCCTTGATTTCGCCCACCTGCGCAGGGGTCAATGCACGCGCGCCCTGCCCACTACCCAGAGAGTTTTCCTTGTTGGTCAGCTGTGCCATGAGTTGCTCGACGGGACCGCCTGGAACAAACTGGATAACAGCAAAGTTGATCACCAGCACCCCCAGCAGCGTGGGAACTATCAGCAGTAAGCGGCGAAGAATATAGGTGACCATGGTGAATTTCAGGGTTGTTCACGCCACCACATGGTCAGCAGCCATGAGCCAGCCAACATATGGGGAGGCAAGGCCGGGGGATGCTGCAGGTAGTTCTTGCGGGCAATGAAGAACTGACGGCCATAGTACATGGGCACCACATATTGCTGGTGCAGCAGATAGCGGTCCAGCAGACGTGCGCCAGCGGCAATCGCCTTGCGGTCAGGGCTCTTGACGATCTCTTCAATCAACTGGTCAATGGTTTTGTCTTTGATGCCGGAGAGGTTCTGGCTTCCCTTCTCGTCTGCAGAGGCGGAACCAAAATCGTCGTACAACTCGTTTCCAGGACTGGAGGATCCGCCCAGGATATTGATAGCTAGGTCAAAGTCGAAATCGTCCAACCGCTTCTTGATGAGGCTGGCATCACTGAGGCGGTAGCGCAATTCGATGCCAATCTTTCCCAAGTTGCGGGCATAGGGGGCCAGCACAATTTCAGAGCTGCGATCTGGAATCATGATGGTCATGACAAAAGGATCCCCGGCACTGTTGCGCAAAGCACCGTCCCGGTAAGTCCAGCCCGCTTCACTGAGCAGTTGCCGCGCCCGCAGCAGATTCTTTCGAAGCCCCTCGGCCGTGCCGCCACTGCTTGCGGGGCGAACCACGGGGTCGCGCAACGCAGCGAGCAGTGCCGGGGTCTGCTCCAGACGTGCAGCGATCTGCAGTTCCTCTGGCGTAGGCATTTCGCCAGCCATCAGGTCCGCAGAGTTCTGAAAGTAGCTCTGAGTCCGGGCGCGGCGGTTGTAAAACACCCGGTTGTTGAGCCAGTCGAAGTCAAAAGCCAGCGCAATGGCCGTACGCACCCGCTTGTCGGCAAACCGGGGTTGCCGCAGGTTCATCACGATACCTTGCATGCCAGTGGCACGTGTGTGAGCAATCTCGTCTTTAACCAGCTCACCCGAATCAAACCGGCGCCCTTTGTAGCGGCGCACCCAAGCAGAAATGGAAAACTCTTCCAAGGCGTCGAGATCACCGGCCTTGACGGCCTCCTCCTCGCCCAGGCGATCACGGTAATAGACGTACTCAACTTCATCGAAGTTGAACATGCCCTTGCGAACCGGCAGGTCAGCAGCCCAGTAGTCCTTGCGACGTTGGTAGGTGACGGACTTGCCCAGGTCCACATGTTTGATCACATAGGGGCCGCTGGCGACCGGATGCTCCAGAAATATCTGGTCTATGGTCTTACCCTGGGTCCAGGCCTTGGAGAACACCGGCAACTGACCTATCACCATATGCAGCTCGGAATTGCGGCGCTTGAAATCAAAGCGGATCGTCAATCGGTCAACCACCACCGCCTGGGCAATATCTGCCCAATAGGCCCGGAATGTGGGCGATGCCTGCTTGCTGGTCAACGTGTCGAACGAGTATTTGACGTCCTGCGCAAGCACCGGATCACCATTGGAAAACCTGGCTTTGGGATTCAGTCGGAACTGCACGCTGAGCTGGTCTGGCGCCAGGGAAATGTCTTCTGCCAGCAAACCATATCGGCTGAAAGGCTCATCCTCGCTGGACGTAGTGAGCGAGTCGAATATCAAACCATATTCTGCAAAGACGAACCCATTGCCGCTATAGCCCATGCCAGCAGCCACCTGTCCGCGCAGGGTAAAGGGATTGAGCTTGTCGAAGCTGCCGCTGGCCGACAACTGCAGCCGCCCCCCCTTGGGCGCATCAGGCCGCACATAGTCAAAGTGCGAAAAACCCGCCGGGTATTTGGGCTCGTACCCCATGCCCATGCCATGCACAGCCCAAGCGGGAAAGGCACTGCACAGCAACAGAAAAGCCATCAAAAATCGCATGCGACAATTCTGCACTACGTTCGCAGGGGCTTGCAGCCAAAGCCGCATACCCACATGCACCGGGCGCCAAGCCTGCATTTCGCTATTCCACAAGGAGATTTCACATGGGTTTTCTGACCGGCAAAAAGCTGCTCATCACGGGCGTGCTGTCCAACCGTTCCATCGCCTACGGCATCGCCAAGGCCTGCCACGCACAGGGCGCCGAGCTGGCTTTCAGCTACGTGGGTGAGCGCTTCAAGGACCGCATCACCGACTTTGCCGCCGAGTTCGACTCCAAGCTGATCTTTGACTGCGACGTGGGCAGCGACGAGCAGATCGACCGCATGTTCGCTGACCTGGCCCAGGTATGGCCCAAGTTCGACGGTTTCGTGCACAGCATTGGCTTTGCCCCCCGCGAGGCGATTGCTGGCAATTTTCTGGAAGGCCTGTCGCGCGAAGGCTTCCGCATTGCGCACGACATCAGTGCCTACAGCTTTCCGGCCATGGCCAAGGCCGCCCTGCCCTACCTCAACGACAAGTCGTCGCTGCTCACGCTGAGCTACCTGGGCGCGCTGCGCTCCATCCCCAACTACAACACCATGGGCCTGGCCAAGGCCAGCCTGGAAGCCAGCGTGCGCTACCTGGCCGAGGCCGTGGGCCGCACCGAAGACGGCCGCAGCATCCGCGCCAACGGCATCAGCGCCGGCCCCATCAAGACCCTGGCTGCCAGCGGTATCAAAGACTTTGGCAAGCTGCTCAGCCGCGTGGCCGATGCCTCGCCCCTGCGCCGCAATGTCACGATTGAAGACGTAGGCAACGTTGCGGCCTTCCTGCTGTCGGACCTGGCCAGCGGCATGACTGCCGAGATCACCTACGTGGACGGCGGCTTCAGCCAGACGGCCGGCCTGAGCGCCGACCAGGTGTAATCTTCGCCGGGGCTGACAGCCTTCGCAAAAAACAGGCTTCTAGCGCTTATAAAACATGCGCTAGAAGCTATTTTTTTGATAGCAAAACCCTACAACATGCTCCGCAGACACTGCCTGGCCTGGCTCGGCCTTGTGCCCCTGGCCGCACTGACCACGCCCCCGGCCTGGGCCGCCGACGCGCCCGCCCTGCTGCTGGCCAACGTGTACCACCCCGGCATGCGCCTGGCGGACTATTGGGTGAGCGAAAAATACGACGGTGTGCGCGGCTATTGGGACGGCCACACGCTGCGCACGCGGGGTGGCGAGACGGTGGCGGCCCCAGCCTGGTTCACCGCCAACTGGTCCGACGTGCCCATGGACGGAGAACTGTGGGCAGGACGCGGCCGATTCAGCCACACCCAATCCACCGTACGCCAACAGCAGCTGGACGATGCCGCCTGGCGCGAGATGCGCTTCATGGTGTTTGACCTGCCCGCGCATGGCGGCACGTTTGACCAGCGCCTTCCCGCGCTAAACACCCTGGTGGAGTCGCTGGGCCAGCCGTGGGTGCAGGCGGTGCCACAACAGCGTGTGGCCAACGACGCCGCCTTGCAAAAACTGCTGCTGCGCACCGTGCGTGCAGGTGGCGAAGGGCTGATGCTGCACCGTGGCGCATCGATGTACCGCGCGGGGCGCAGTGACGACCTCATCAAGGTCAAGACCCACGAAGACACCGAGGCCCGCGTGGTGGCTCATCTGCCCGGCCAGGGCCGCCATGCCGGACGCCTGGGCGCGCTGGTGGTGGAGATGCCGTCGGGACAGCGCTTCAGGCTGGGTGCAGGGTTGACCGATGCTGAACGCGACCACCCACCGCCCGTGGGCAGCTGGGTGACGTATCGCTTTCGAGGCACCCATGATGGCGGCTTGCCACGCTTCGCGAGTTTTGTGCGCGTGCGGGACGACATGCAGCCCTCCCGCTGACGGGGGCTGCCGCAGCCGTCACCCACCGCCGAGGAAACTGGCTCTAGGAAATCACCGCAAGAGAACCACGCGGCTGACGGTCAATAACTACGGCAGCACCACTGCCGTGAATTCAAGCGCACAAAAAAATCGCTCCGCCAGCCATGCAGGGGGAGCGATTCTTGGGAGCCGGTGCACCAACGCACCAGCGCCAGCGCCAGCGCAAAGGCGGTGTTTACACGTTGCGTCCGTAGGGGCCATCGTCGCCCACTTGCACCAGGTTCTTGGCGGTCGCCAGCGGCTTGGGGTTCTTGCCAGCCTTGGCTTGCTCCGCCACGCAGTCAGCGTAGTAGCGCACCTGGCCGCTCTCGTCTTCCACTTCCACCAGACCATGAATGTCGGTTTCAAAGCCAGGGCATAGCTTGGCGAACTCGCGGGCGAACTTGAGGTAGTCCACGATCTTCTTGTTGAAGACTTCGCCGGGAATGAGCAGCGGAATGCCCGGTGGGTACGGCGTGACCAGACCCACAGTGATGCGGCCTTCCAGGTTGTCGATCTCCACGCGCTCGGTGGTGCGGTGCGCGATGTGCGCATACGCATCCGAGGGCTTCATGGCGGGCGTGAGGTCCGACAGGTACATTTCGGTCGTCAGGCGCGCGATGTCGTACTTGGCGTACATCTGGTGCACATGCTGGCACAGGTCCTTCAGGCCCATGCGCTCGTAGCGCTTGTGCTGCTGGCAGAACTCCGGAAGGATGCGCCACATGGGCTGGTTCTTCTCGTAGTCGTCCTTGAACTGCTGCAGCGCAGTGAGCAGCGTGTTCCAGCGGCCCTTGGTGATGCCGATGGTGAACATGATGAAGAAGCTGTACAGGCCCGTCTTCTCCACCACCACGCCGTGCTCGGCGAGGTACTTGGTCACGATGGACGCGGGGATGCCGGTCTTGTCGAACTTGCCGTCCAGGCTCAGGCCCGGCGTGACGATGGTGGACTTGATCGGGTCCAGCATGTTGAAGCCATCAGCCAGTTGCCCGAAGCCGTGCCACTTGCTGCCCTTCTTGCTCTTGCTGTCGCTGCGGATGATCCAGTCTTCTGCGCGGCCAATGCCCTCGTCGGTGAGCTTTTCAGGGCCCCAGACCTTGAACCACCAGTCGTTCTTGCCGAACTCATCCTCCACCTGGCGCATGGCGCGGCGGAAGTCGAGCGCTTCCAGAATGCTCTCTTCCACCAGCGCTGTGCCACCGGGTGGCTCCATCATCGCGGCGGCCACATCGCAGCTGGCGATGATGCTGTACTGAGGGCTGGTGCTGGTATGCATCAGATAGGCCTCGTTGAACAGGTGGCGGTCGAGTTTGGTGGTCTGCGAGTCCTGCACCAGCACATGGCTGGCCTGGCTGATACCGGCCAGCAGCTTGTGGATGGACTGCGTGGCGTAAGTCACCGAATGCTTGGGGCGCATGCGCTTTTTGCCCATGGCGTGGTAGCTGCCATAGAACGGATGGAAGGCCGCGTGCGGCAACCAGGCCTCGTCAAAATGCAGGTTGTCCACGTAACCATCGAGCATGCCCTTGATGGTCTCGGTGTTGTAAAGCACGCCGTCGTAGGTGGACTGCGTGAGCGTGAGCACGCGTGGTTTGACCTTCTTGGCGTCAACGCCCTTGAGCAAGGGGTTGGCCTTGATCTTGGCCTCGATGGCCTTGGGCTCGAACTCGCTTTGCGGGATGGGGCCGATGATGCCGAAGTGGTTGCGCGTGGGCTTCATGAACACGGGAATGGCCCCAGTCATGATGATGCTGTGCAGAATGGACTTGTGGCAGTTGCGGTCCACCACCACCACGTCGCCGGGCGCCACGGTGTGGTGCCACACCATCTTGTTGGATGTGGACGTGCCGTTGGTCACGAAGAAGCAGTGGTCGGCATTGAAGATGCGCGCGGCGTTGCGCTCGCTCTCGCCAATGGCTCCGTTGTGGTCCAGCAGCTGGCCCAGCTCTTCCACGGCATTGCACACGTCGGCACGCAGCATGTTCTCGCCGTAGAACTGGTGGTACATCTGGCCCACAGGGCTCTTCAGAAACGCCACGCCGCCCGAGTGGCCGGGGCAGTGCCAGCTGTACGAGCCGTCTTCGGCGTAGTCCAGCAGCGCCTTGAAGAACGGAGGCTGCACACTTTCGAGGTAGCTCTTGGCCTCGCGGATGATGTGGCGCGCCACGAATTCGGGGGTGTCCTCGAACATGTGGATGAAGCCATGCAGCTCGCGCAAGATGTCGTTGGGCAAGTGGCGACTGGTCTTGGTCTCGCCATGCACATAGATAGGCACTTCGGTGTTCTTGCGGCGCACCTCGCCAATGAAGTTACGCAGGCTCAGCACGATGGGATCGAGCCCCTCGCCCACAGTGAACTCTTCATCGTCAATGGACAAAATGAACGCGCTGGCGCGGCTTTGCTGCTGCGCAAACTGCGACAGATCACCATAGCTGGTGACCCCGACCACTTCGAAGCCCTCGGTCTCGATGGCCTGCGCGAGCGCGCGAATGCCAAGCCCCGAGGTGTTCTCGGAACGATAGTCTTCATCGATGATGATGATGGGAAAGCGAAACTTCATGCGCAGCCTCCGTGCAACCGTGCCCTGCCCGGCCAAAAAACGAAATAGGCGCGAAGTGTAAGGAATAACGTTGACGCGCCTTTGAACTGCCATCCTTTTGACCCAGAATGTGGTGCACTAAACACAACCACACAAGGAGGTTCACATGGAAGCATCCACCATCTGGTGGCTGGCAGCAGGGGCCGTGGTCGTGGCAGAACTGCTCACCGGCACGTTCTATTTGCTGATGGTGGCACTGGGGCTGGTAGCCGCCGCCCTGGCCGCCCACCTGGGCCTGGCGTCCGCATTGCAGATGGTGTCTGCAGCCATCGTGGGCGGTGGAGCAGTGGTGGCCTGCTACCTGTTGAGAAAAAAGCGCCCTGGCGACCCGTTTGCGCGTGCGGACCGCAGCGTGAACATGGACGTGGGCGAAACCATCCACATCGAAAGCTGGAACTCTGACGGCACCACCACCGTGAAGTACCGGGGCGCCCAGTGGACCGCCATCCACCGCCCTGGTGTCACCCCCTCTACCGGCATGCACCGTGTCGCCGAGCTGGTGGGCAACCGCCTGCTGGTGGACCCGCTGTAAGCCCCGTCCCTGATTCTCCCTGTTGATCACCCAAGAAAGGCTTCCCATGGAAATTGCCATCGTCATCCTGATCATTGCCGTGATCTTCATTGCCCGCTCAGTCAAGGTCGTGCCCCAACAAAATGCCTGGGTCAAGGAACGCCTGGGCAAATATGCCGGCACGCTCACCCCGGGGCTGAACTTTCTGATCCCCTTTGTGGACAAGGTCGCTTACAAGCACAGCCTGAAGGAAATCCCTCTCGATGTGCCCAGCCAGATCTGCATCACCCGCGACAACACGCAATTGCAGGTGGACGGCATCCTGTACTTTCAGGTCACAGATCCGATGCGCGCCAGCTATGGATCGAGCAACTACATCATGGCCGTGACCCAACTGGCGCAGACCTCGCTGCGCTCGGTCATCGGCAAGCTGGAGCTGGACAAGACCTTCGAAGAACGCGACATCATCAACGCCCAAGTGGTGCAGGCCATCGACGAAGCCGCCCTCAACTGGGGGGTCAAGGTGCTGCGCTACGAAATCAAGGACCTGACCCCTCCGAAGGAAATCCTGCACGCCATGCAGGCCCAGATCACCGCCGAGCGCGAGAAGCGCGCGCTGATCGCCGCCTCCGAAGGCCGCCGCCAGGAACAGATCAACATCGCTACCGGCGAGCGCGAGGCCTTCATCGCCCGCTCCGAGGGCGAAAAACAGGCCGTCATCAACAAGGCCCAGGGCGAGGCCGAATCCATCAAGGCCGTGGCCGAAGCCAACGCCCAGGCCATCGAACGCGTGGCCGCCGCCATCCGCCAGCCCGGCGGCGAACAGGCCGTGCAACTCAAGGTGGCTGAAAAGGCCGTGGACGCTTACAGCAAGGTTGCGTCGGACGCCACCACGACACTCATCGTGCCCAGCAACATGACCGAGGTGTCAGCGTTGATCGGGTCGGCGATGAAGATGGTGCAGGCGTCGCAGAAGGCAGGCTGACGGCGCGTCGGCTGCTGGATATTTTCAGGCTGGGCCGGGCAATGGCCTGAATGCCCCAATCCTGTGGCTATAATCGAAGGCTTCGGAGAGGTGGATGAGCGGTTTAAGTCGCACGCCTGGAAAGCGTGTGTGGGCTAATCCCCACCGCGGGTTCGAATCCCGCCCTCTCCGCCAGTAAGCAAGCAAACAAGCGCCTCTCGGGGCGCTTTTTTGTTTTGTATGCCATTTGGTAGACCTTTTTGTCTTGGATGCTACAGGCAGCTTTCGGCCATCCTTGGCATTCCAAATGCCGCGATCCATCAAATTTCTACGAGGTGCTTGGCCCGGTCCGTGGGACCTTCAGCCCCTCACCGCACGGCGAACACGATGGACTGCCTAAAATTTTGATTTGCGCATCCGAGTCAATCCGCGCTACACTGGAGTACACGGGACGTCTTAAGTCCGTGTCGTCAGCATCTCAGGCGTGACCTAGTTCCGCCAACATCTACAAACCCGCTTCGGCGGCGTACCTCAAAGCCTTCAGGCTTCTTCAGGCGGCGTACTCCCACCTGATCAACGTAAGAAATTCCCTTGGCATCGCTCTGCACGATGTCACTGCGCACAACGCTGGTAGGTCTAAAGCCCCTCGTTTACGCACTGTAATGCGCCACACATTGCGTGAGGGTTTTTTTCGCTGAAACAAATGGGAGATTGCCAAATGCAGTCCAAGAAGGAAATTATCCGCCGACCACGTTTGAGGATGGTCACAGGTCTCGGGAATGCAACGCTGTCAGATTTGCAGAACCCGCGATCACGCCGCTTCGATCCGACATTCCCCAAAAAAGTGCAGCTTTCTAGCAGAGCTGTCGGACATTTTTTGCACGAAATCGAAGCTTGGCTGGAGAGCCGTCAAGCCGGTCCACAACCAACCGGGAGGGCTGAACAATGAACGTCCCAGCACAACCATGGCCGAATGTTCTGCCGCCAGAACTTGAGCAACTTGTCGATGAGATCGCAAGAATCACACAGGCTCCGCGTGAGCTGATCATCAGCATATTGATATGCGCATTGGCCGCCACTGTTCAGCGCAGATGTCGGGTTCAACGCAAGTCAGGACTGGATGGACCTGTGGGCGTGTACCTGATTGCCATCTGTGACTCAGGTGAGCGAAAAAGCGCGGTACAGAAGCTGCTTTTCAAAGCTCTCACGGAGATCCAGCGCCTCTGGAGTGAAGAGGCCACGCACAGTGTCGCGGCACACAGGGTTGAGCATGCGCTCTGGCGCGAAAAGGTGGACGCGCTGCGTGACGCCATGAAGCGGGCTGTTCGTAAAGAGGAGTCGATCGATGAGATCGAAAAGCAGCTTCGGGTGGCCCTCGAAGCTGAGCCTCAGCCTAGTTTGGCGCTCAAACTGATCTACTCGGACACCACTATCGAAGCACTGCTGGAAGGGCTGCATGAGCGAGGAAACAGTGCAGTAATGGTGCACGACGAGTTTGCTCAGTTTTGCGACGGCCCTATGTCAAGGCAATTGGGGGCCTTGAATGCACTGTGGAGCGGCTCAGATTGGTCGGTAGATCGCAAGACGAGCGGGAGCTTTGTGCTACACGACTCCAGCCTGACCTGCCTACTGCAAGCGCAGCCTGTTGTGTTTCAGAGATTTTTAGCCAAACAGGGCGAGCAAGCTCTCGGCAACGGTTTCTTTGCGCGTGTGCTGGTGTGCTGGCCATACTCAACTCAGGGCCAAAGATTCGAGAGTGGATCCCAGGGCGATTACACCAAACTCAATTGGTTCTATGACCGATGCAAAACACTGCTGGAGAGAAGTGAGTCGCGGTTGTTGAGGTTTTCACCACAGGCCCAAGCCAACTGGAATGGGATTGCGAACTCCTATGAAGCCAGCATGCAACCTGGCGGTGTGTACTTTGCAGCAAGAGATTTTGCATCCAAAGCTGCGGAAAACATCGCAAGGATCGCGGCCATCTTTCACGCGTTTCTCATCGAGGATAGCGATGAGATTTGTAGTGAAACTTTACAATGCGCCATCAACTTAATCAGCTTCTATGGCGAGCAGTATGTAAACATCTTCGGAAAATACAATCCCGTTACAGAGCAGCAGCGAGATCTGACCGATCTTGAAGATTGGATACAAACAACTCAAAATAACAAACAATGGAGTTGCATACCGAAAGCTTATATCTTGCAATATGGACCAAATCGCTTTCGCGACAAGGCAAAGCTGGACTTACTACTTGATATTTTAGCCTCATCCCTTCGAATCACAATCTTGAAGATGAACAAGAAGACCGTAGTCTATGCAAATACAACCATTGCGGCACCACAATACTACGATTCAAACCGGTACTAAAGCGATTTTTTAGAAATTGAAAAGGTAGCCTCAGAGGATCTGGGGTTGCCTTTTCTTCTTGGAAAAAAGACTTCCAACCACATTGAAAGCACTCTCCGCTCCAACGGTTTGTAGTTAAGGAACAGACCGTTGCCCCAGTTTGCTCTTTTCAATAGAGCCGAGTCATGATCTCCAGTCTCCCCGTACGCTTGTAGACCAGACCGGAGACATCGCAAAACTACGCTCTTCAACTTCGCTATCACCGCTAATTTCCGCTGAAACTAGCGAAAAAAGCAACTTCCAGGCGTTCCCTACAGGACTCAGTCGCCTTGTGACCTTGGAGCCCACGCGAATGCCAAACGCTCTTGGAGCGCATCGAAGCGCTCAAACTCAGACGGCTAGTTCCGTGGTCGCCCAGCACTGCTCTTGTGGCGAGGGAGAACGGCTTTAGTAACCGCCCGATCTCGACTCGATTGCTTGATACTGTCAATGCTTTGCTCTTCTTTGAGCATGTATGAAATAACTCTGTCAATTAGAATTTTCCGCTTAGCAATGTCGGAATGGTCAATCATTCCAATTCCGCATTGTTTATAGCGATCCTTGTCATAGTTGCAATTGTGAAAAACACCATTTCCAGCAGTTATTTTTTCCCTCCAGTAACGACCAATTTGATCACCATAATGTTCATCTTTGCGCACTTTCTGACCATCATAAAAAAACAGAGCATGAGCGTGCGGCCCCTTCTCTTCGGTGAACTCATATTTAATAAAGTAACCAACCATATGCTCGAACAATGAACGATTGCCTCTACGGTTATCCAGCATGTGCTTAATATCTTTTTTTATTTCCGCTAAAGGACACGTTCTAGCATACTCCTTTCCATAGCCAAGATCCACCCTGACAACCAACAACTTTGAATAAACCTTATGGAGCCCCCAGCAGTAATTTATCAAACTCCCCATGATTCTTCCATTCAATTCCGACTCACGCAGCATACCACCCCCAAATAAAACAAATCATAACCACGCACATAAAGAGACCAATCATCAATTAATTATCCCATTGTATTAATAACCTATATCAACCACTGGCGCAGCAGTGGGTAAAATCAGAACACATCGCAAATCAACACAGGCGAAAATCCGTATTTATATTTATTCACATATACGAAGTTATGCAAAATAGAAGTTAAAAATCCAGCGCCTTTGCTACTGATCAGGTCTGCACACTCAAGGGAACCCATCGGTGGCTGGCATACTGCACCCAGTAAGCAAATGTCAGTTTCCTGAGCGCATGAACCAACAATCTCTCTCCGCATTCATTTGGTCGGTCGCCGACCTCCTCCGTGGAGACTACAAACAGTCCGACTACGGCAAAGTCATCCTTCCGTTCACCGTTTTAAGACGACTTGACTGCGTACTGGAGCCCACCAAGGCTGCCGTCTTGTCAGAGCTGGCAGAAAAAGAGGCACAGGGCATCAATCCCGAGCCCTTCTTGTTGCGCAAGTCAAAGCAGAGCTTCTACAACCAGAGCCCGCTGGATCTGCCCAAGTTGCTGGGAGATCCTGACAACATTGCGCACAACCTGTTCACTTACGTGCAAGGCTTTTCGCCCGCTGTGCGTGATGTGTTCGAGCGCTTCGAATTTCAGGCTCAGGTTGAGCGGTTGGCCAAAGCTGGTCTGCTGTATCAGGTCACAGAGAAGTTCACCCAGATTGACCTGCACCCCGAGGTAGTCAGCAACATGCAAATGGGCCTGGTGTTCGAGGAGCTGATCCGCAAGTTCGCCGAAATCAGCAACGAAACCGCCGGGGAGCACTTCACCCCGCGTGAAGTCATCCGGCTCATGGTCAACCTCATCTTCATTGAAGACGACGCCATCCTCAGCAAGCCCGGCGTGGTGCGCACCATCTACGACCCCACCGCGGGCACGGGCGGCATGCTCAGCGTGGCGGGCGAATACCTGGCCGAGCACAACCCCCAGGCGCGCCTGACGGTCTTCGGCCAGGAGCTCAACCCCGAGTCCTACGCCATCTGCAAGGCCGACATGCTCATCAAGGGCCAGGACGTAGCCAACATCGCGTTTGGCAATACCCTCAGCGACGACGGCCACGCGCACAAGCGGTTCGACTACATGCTGTCCAACCCACCCTTTGGCGTGGAATGGAAAAAGGTCGAAAAGGAAGTGCGCAAAGAGCACGAGCAACAGGGCTACAACGGCCGCTTCGGCCCCGGCCTGCCGCGTGTGTCCGACGGTTCCATGCTGTTCCTGCTGCACCTGCTTAGCAAGATGCGCCCCACGTCAGAGGGCGGCAGCCGCTTTGGGATCGTGCTCAACGGCTCGCCGCTGTTCACCGGAGGCGCGGGCAGTGGCGAATCCGAAATCCGCCGCTACGTGCTGGAGAACGACCTGTGCGAAGCCATCGTCGGCCTGCCCACCGACATGTTCTACAATACCGGCATCAGCACCTATGTGTGGATCATCAGCAACCGCAAGCCCGAAGCGCGCAAGGGCAAGGTGCAGCTGATCGACGCATCCGGCATGTGGCAGAAGATGCGCAAGAGCCTCGGAAGCAAGCGCAAGGAACTGAGCGACGCCCACATTGAGCGCATCACCCGCCTGTTTGGCGACTTTGCCGAAGCCCACGACGACGACGGCACCCCCATCAGCCGCATCTTCGACAACGAAGCCTTTGGCTACCACAGCATCACCGTCGAGCGCCCGCTGCGCGACGAAGCGGGCAACATCGTATTGGGTCAAAAGGGCAAGCAAAAGGGCAAGCCCCAGCCCGACGCCAGCTTGCGCGACACCGAGAACGTACCGCTCAGCGAAGACGTGGGCGAGTATTTCAAGCGCGAGGTGCTGCCCCACGCCCCTGACGCCTGGATCGACCCCGACAAAACCAAGGTGGGCTACGAAATCCCGTTCAATCGGCACTTCTACGTCTTCAAGCCCCCGCGCCCGCTGGCCGAGATTGACGCCGAGTTGAAGCAGACCACCGACCGCATCCTGGACATGATCAAGGGGCTGTCGGCATGAGTTTTCCGCGATACCCGGATTACAAGGACAGTGGGGTGGCGTGGCTGGGGCTGGTGCCGGAGCATTGGATAGTGATACCCCTCAAGCGCGATATTGAATTCGTCACCAGTGGTGCAAGAGGTTGGGCTGAGAACTACGCAGATGACGGAGACCTGTTTTTACGGATTGGGAATCTGACACGAGACAGCATTCGTCTGGATCTGTCTGATACCCAGAGGGTGGTTGTGCCAGATGGTGCAGAAGTTGATCGAACCCAAGTCCAAGCGGGCGACATTCTGTTTTCAATCACGGCTTATCTCGGGTCTGTTGCTGTCGTCCCGGCAGGGCTTGGCCGGGCTTTCGTGAGCCAGCATGTTGCATTGGTACGTCCCAGCAAAAAGCATTGCCTCTCAGAGTGGTTAGCTTACGTAGCAATTTCTTACGTCGGCAAAACCCATCTGGAAACGACCGGGTACGGCGGAACAAAGGTTCAACTGAGTTTGGCCGATGTGACCAGCTTGCCGATCATCGTTCCACCAATCGACGAACAGCAGGCCATCGCCACTTTCCTCGACCGCGAAACCGCCAAGATCGACGCGCTGGTGGCCGAGCAGGAAAAGCTGATCGCCCTGCTGCAGGAAAAGCGCCAGGCCGTCATCTCCCACGCCGTGACCAAGGGGCTGGACCCGAGCGTGCCGATGAAGGATTCGGGTGTGGAATGGTTGGGGGAGGTTCCGGGGCATTGGGAGGTCAAACGTCTCAAGCAACTGTGCGACGAACCCTTGAAATATGGAGCCAACGAGGCAGCAGAGTTAGACGATCCATCGCTTCCACGGTTCGTCAGAATCACCGATGTAACCGAGAGTGGCGCCTTACGCGATGAAACATTCAGGTCGCTTCCCCGAGAAATCGCAGAGCCATTTTTGCTAAGGGAGGGGGATGTTTTATTGGCTCGCAGTGGCGGCACAGTAGGCAAGAGCTTCATGTATCAACGCCATTGGGGCGAGGCATGCTTTGCGGGTTACTTGATTCGTGTGCGCCTTAGCCAAAGACTGTGTGTTCCGCAATGGCTGAATTATTTTTGTCGAACCGATTCGTACTGGGGCTATGTGCTTGGCAGTCAGATTCAATCCACCATACAAAACGTGAGTGCGGAAAAATACGCAAACATGTTTCTGCCGGTTCCATCCATCGAAGAGCAGCAGCTTGTCATCGCCTTCCTTGATCAGGCAACCTCCAAGATTGATGATCTGGTGACTGAAGCCCGCACCGCCATCACCCTTCTTCAAGAACGCCGCACCGCCCTGATCTCCGCTGCCGTCACTGGCCAGATCGATGTGCGCAGCATTGCCTCTCGGGAGGTCGCATGAGCACCACGCCTAAGACCATCCAGATATTCCTGCCAGGTGGCAGCCCGACTGGCATTCGCGTTGCAGAAATCACCACACGCATCGTCCAGGTCATCGACGTACCTCGAAAGCTGCTCTCGGACTTCTTGGAGATGCCGGAGAGCAATGAAGTCGCGGTCTATTTCCTCGTGGGCGAGTCGGACGACGGGACCGAGCTGAATGTGTACGTGGGCCAGACAGGCGATCTGCGCAAGCGCCTTGCCAAGCATGATGCAGATAAGCCGTTCTGGGAGCGCGCTTTGGTGCTCATCTCACGCACCAAATCCCTCACCCAAACACACGGCCTGTTTCTGGAATGGTGCAGCCTACAGGCCATTAGGAAAGTGAAACGGTACACGGACCTCAATGGAAACGGAGGATCGCGCCCGCACACCCCCGCTCCCATGGAAGCCGATTGCCTTGAAGTCTTTGAGACGGCTCGGACGCTTCTGGCAACCCTGGGGCATCCAATGTTTGACCCTGTTGTGCAGGCACCCCAAGATACGCCACCGCAAGACTATCTTTTTTGTACGGTCAGTGGAGTGGATGGCCGTGGCCTGTACACGCAAGAGGGATTCGTAGTCTTGGCAGGATCGGTGGGACGCAAGGAGAACATGCAGTCCATCGCAGGCACAAGCAACGCGAGCTTTAGAGACAAGCTGGTGGCCAACGGCACGCTCAGTGTGAACGGCGATGCGGTGGTCTTCACGAAGAACCACCTGTTTCGATCTCCCAGCATGGCGGCGGTGGCCCTACTCGGTACGACGGCCAATGGATGGAACGTCTGGAAGGACAAAGACGGAAAAACCTTGGACGCCCTGAAGCGCCAAGCGATAGGCACCTGACAACAACGAAAGCTGCTGAGGGCGAGGGATGGCACTGCACAACGAAATTCAGTTCGAGCTCGATATTTGCAACCACTTGGCCGCCAATGGCTGGCTGTATGGAGCACCAGGGAGTGACGGCGATGCCAGTGGCTACGACACCCCTCGCGCCCTCTTCCCCGCCGACTTGCTGTCTTGGATTCAAGCTACACAGCCCGCTGCTTGGGATGCTCTTTCCAAGACCCATGGCGCCTCTGCCGAAGCCATGCTGCTCGACCGCCTGCGCAAGGCCTTGGATGAACGCGGCACCCTGGAAGTGCTGCGGGTGGGTATCGATATGCTGGGTCTCAAGGTCCCCTTGAAGCTCGCCCAGTTCAAGCCAGCGCTGGCGATGAACCCCGATTTGCAGTCCCGCTACGCAGCCAACCGCGTTCGCGTGGTGCGCCAGTGCCGCACCAACCACGACGACATCATTGACTTGGTGCTGTTCCTGAACGGCATTCCTGTAGCCACGGCGGAGCTCAAAACGGATTTCACGCAGGACATCAATGCGGCAGTAGATCAGTACCGCTTTGACCGCCTTCCCAAGCCCAAAGGCAAGAACACCACAGAACCTCTGTTGGACTTCCCTCGTGGCGCATTGGTGCACTTTGCGGTCAGCAACCGCACGGTGATGATGACAACCAAGCTGCAAGGGCCTGCCACTTATTTCCTGCCCTTCAACCTGGGAGACCGAGGTGGTGCGGGCAATCCGGCTAACCCCCAGGGTCACCGCACGGCGTACTTATGGGAGCAGGTGTGGCAGCGAGACAGTTGGCTGGAGATTCTGGGGCGCTACCTTGTGACCCAACGGGATACCAAGAAAAAGATCAAAGCCATTCTGTTCCCACGCTTCCACCAACTCGATGCGACACGGGCATTGGTTCGGGCCGTGATCGCTGAAGGGCCGGGTCAGAAGTACCTAATCCAGCACAGCGCGGGCTCGGGCAAGACCAATTCCATCGCCTGGACAGCCCACTTCCTGGCGGATCTGCATGACACCCAGAACAACAAGGTGTTCAGCACGGTACTGGTGGTCAGTGACCGCAACGTGCTCGACGCCCAGCTGCAAGAGGCCATCTTTGATTTTGAACGGACGGCTGGCGTGGTCGCCACCATCAAGGGAGAGAGCGCCAGCAAAAGCGGCGAACTGGCTGCAGCCCTGTCGGGTAGCAAGAAGATTGTGGTCTGCACCATCCAGACCTTCCCGTTTGCCCTCAAGGCGGTGCAGGAACTGGCCGCGACCCAAGGCAAGCGCTTTGCCGTCATAGCCGATGAAGCACACAGCAGCCAGACTGGCGAGGCGGCGTCCAAGCTCAAACAGCTCCTGAGCTCTGAGGAGCTCAAGGAGCTGGCTGATGGTGGAGAAGTCAGTACGGAAGATCTGCTGGCGATCCAGATGGCGGCGCGAGCTGGGCAGGATGCAGGCATCACCTATGTGGCTTTCACCGCTACTCCCAAGGCGAAGACACTGGAGTTGTTTGGACGCAGACCGAATCCAGATCAACCCGCTGGCCCGGGCAATCTACCTGGGGCGTTTCATGTCTATTCGATGCGCCAGGCCATCGAAGAGAGCTTCATCCTCGATGTCCTCAAGAACTACACCCCCTACAAACTGGCTTTCAAGCTGGCCCACAACGGCCAAGAGTGGGATGAAAAATCCGTAGAGCGCAATGAGGCCATGAAAGGCCTCATGCGCTGGGTGCGTCTGCATCCCTACAACGTCAGCCAGAAGGTTGCGGTTGTAGTGGAGCATTTTCGAGAAAACGTACAGCCGCTCCTGAATGGAAATGCCAAAGCGATGGTGGTGGTGGGCAGTCGCGTTGAAGCTGTGCGCTGGAAGCTGGCAATTGACAAGTACATCAACGACTACGGCTACAAACTCGACTCGTTGGTTGCCTTCTCTGGAGAGGTCAACGACCCGGAATGCTCGCCCGATCCTGTCACCGAAGTCAGTGCCAAACTCAACCCCAATCTCAAAGGGCGGGATATCCGCGATGCCTTCGCCACAGACGAATACCAGATCCTGCTCGTCGCGAACAAATTCCAGACGGGGTTTGACCAGCCGCTGCTGTGTGGCATGTACGTAGACAAGCGTTTGGCGGGCATCCAAGCCGTGCAAACGTTGAGCCGCTTGAATCGCGCCTACAACGGTTCCCATGGGCTCAAAGATACGACCTACATCCTCGACTTCGTCAACGACCCCGATGAAGTCCTTGCCGCTTTTCAGACGTACTACGAAACAGCCGAATTGGCGGGCGTCACGGACCCCCATTTGATCTACGACCTGCGCGCCAAACTGGATGGCAGTGGGCACTACGATGAATATGAGGTGGACCGCGTGGCTGTCGTGGAGCTCAACCCTAACGCGTCGCAATCGATGTTGGTCGCAGCCATCGAGCCTGTGGCGGACAGACTGCTCAAGCGGTACAAGGCAGCACACCAGACTTTCGTCACTGACGAGTCCAAGAAACCCGGCAGTGTAGAGGCCAAGGCAGCCAAAGATGAGCTCAACGCCCTGACCCTGTTCAAGCGTGACCTCGGAACCTTCGTGCGCGTATACGCGTTCCTCAGCCAAATGTTTGACTATGGCAACACCGCCATAGAGAAGCGGGCCATCTTCTTCAAACGCCTGCTGCCCCTGCTGGACTTCGGCCGCGAGCGCGAAGGAGTTGACCTTTCCAAAGTCCTCCTCACCCACCACAAGCTCAAAGAGCTTGGCAAGCGCGATCTCCCGCTGGATGAGGAAAGCGATACCGATACGAAGCTCAAGCCGCTGACGGACACAGGCGGTGGGGAGGTGCAGGAGCCCCTGAAGGTGAAGCTCTCTGAAATCCTGTCCAAGGTGAATGATCTGTTCGAGGGTGAACTCACGGACGACGACAAGCTCGTCTATGTGAACAACGTCCTCAAGGGCAAGTTGCTCGAATCTGACCTGCTGCACCAGCAGGCCATGAACAACACCAAGGAACAGTTTGCGAACTCACCCGACCTGGCCAGCGAGATCATGAACGCCATCATGGATGCACTGGCAGCCCACGGAAGCATGAGCAAACAGGCACTGGGGTCAGACCGTGTGCGAACGGGGCTCAGGGATGTTTTGCTGGGGCCTGCGGGGTTGTATGAGGCACTGAGGGAGCGTGGTACACCCTAAATCAAGCTCGATGAATTCGAGAATCATCCGAAATTAGTTGAGGAGGGCAGCGATGAAACTGGTTAAAGCGCGCGTTCAAAACTATCGATCAGTCGAGGATAGCGGTACGTTCGAGATTGGCAATCTCACATGCTTGGTTGGCAAGAACGAGGCAGGCAAAACAGCCATTCTGAGTGCACTTCGAGCATTGAGGCCATCAAAGTCCCAGTCATTCGATATTGATGAGACTATCGACTATCCGCGCCGCTTTTCTACTCGCTTTGACGAACGACACCCGGATGGCGAAGCAGAAGTCATTAGGACATGGTGGAAGCTCGATCCTGCTGACATCTTGGCAGTGGACAGACGCTTCGGGCCTGGAGCATTGAAGAGCGATAGTTTTGAAGTCCACTACGGATTTCGCTATGACGATGAGAAGCGGCAATGGAAGATCGAGGTCGATGACGCTAAGTGTCTGGAGCATCTAGTCAACAAACACGCCCTGGACGCTACCGAAAGGAACATTCTCCACAACGTTGCAAATGGTCAGGAGGCGACAAAGGCGCTTTCTGGACTGGCAGAGCCAACAGCCAAGCAGTCTGCTCTTCTAGAAGACCTTAAAAAGGTGCGCGAGTCGCGCTTCGTACTAGGCATCATCGACATCTTGGAAGCTAGGCAGCCACGATTCTTTTTCACATCGCATTTCGAGCGGATGTCTGGGATCGTATCGCTCAATCAGCTCCAGCAGGACAGGCAACACAACAAGGTTACCGTCGGCGACAAAATCTTCTTGTCCTTCTTGGAATACGCGGGGACGACGTTGGAAGAGCTTATCGGCGCAGATCGGCGAGAGGCATTGAAGGCTAAATGTGAGGCGGCCAGCAATGAGATCACAGAGGAGATTTTTCAGTTCTGGAGCCAGAACAACGCGTTGGAGGTGGTCATTGAGATCGACTCCGGAAAACCCAACGATCCCCCACCATTCAATGCAGGGGTGGTCGCAGACATACGCATACGAAATACCAATCACAAAGCAACATTGCCGCTGTCAGAGCGCAGCGCTGGGTTCGTGTGGTTCTTCTCCTTTTTGGCTCAATTCAAGCAACTTAAAAAGACAGAAAACAACGCCATCATCTTACTGGATGAACCAGGTCTGACACTTCATGGCAAGGCGCAAGGAGACCTACTGCGCTACATCGTTGAAAGGCTGCTGCCGGATCATCAGGTCATCTTCACGACCCATTCGCCATTCATGGTTCCGATGGATCGATTGGGCGATGTGCGTATCGTGGAAGATTTCATCCTGTACAACCAGCGGACCGGCAGACCGGAACTAAAGGGTACGAAAATTCACGCTGATGTGCTTGAAGTCAGCGATGACACCTTGTTCCCCTTGCAAGGCGCTCTAGGCTATGAAGTCACGCAGTCGATGTTCATAGGCTCACACACTTGGCTTGTCGAAGGCCCATCAGACATCCTTTACCTTCAAACGCTTTCCCAGGCACTACGCAAACGAGACCGCGAAGGTATGGACCGCCGCTGGACATTGTGCCCATCTGGTGGGATCGACAAGATTGCCCCCTTCGTCCGGCTGTTCGGCGGCAATCACATCGACATCGCTGTTCTGTCGGATGTGGCCAACGCGGAAAAGAAAAAAATCGAGGCTGTCAAAAGAGAACAGATTCTGAAGGCTGGCCGGTTCTTCACTGCGGCAGACTTCGTTGGCCAGCAAGAGGCTGACGTGGAGGACATCTTCGATCCCGAGCTGTTTGCAGAAATTCTCAATGGCGCCTACAAGCCGCCAGTCGGTAAAGAAGTCTCCAAAGATGAACTCTTAGCTGCGGCAGAGACCGAGCGAATAGTGAAGAAGGCAGAAGCTCTCTTCAAGTTGATGCCACCGGAAGTACCGGAGTTTGATCACTTTGGCCCTGCTCGCTGGCTGCTCGACAATCCGCAAGTCTTAGATCGAGACTCTCCTGCCGTCTTGGCTACTCTGGAGAGGGCAGAAAAAATATTCGCAACGTTTAATGCCCTCCTGCCCTAAACAGTTGCAAGGTCACAAAGAGAATGCGCTCGCTTCGGGCTGACCATGCTGGCAGTCATCGGCACACCAATCGCCGCTGCCATTGATCAACGGCCTGTCTCGGGGTGAAAACTGAATTGTTCAGCGCGGACTAAATATTCCCAAATGTTACATGGGAAATTTTTCGTATCCCTCAAGATGTTTGGTGCCCCGATCTTTGAATACATTGCCATACTGTTCGACCACTGACATCCCTTGCTAGCTGGGAGGTCGAATTGACCCGTCTGAGCGCCGCAATTGAGACGACGAAAGCCAACGGCTTGGTGCCGGTGGCTGCGTATGTCCGCATGTCTACGGACCATCAACGGTACTCCACTGAGAATCAGACTCTTGCTATTAAGAAGTATGCCGAAGCGCACGGCATGGTGGTCGTAAAAATTTATGCAGACGAAGGCAAGAGCGGGTTGAATGCCGAAGGGCGTGAACAGTTTCGCAAGTTGCTCATTGACGTGCAGGGGCATCACGCCGCGTATCGTGGAATCCTTGTGTATGACGTGAGCCGCTGGGGTCGATTTCAAGACACCGACGAAAGCGCTCATTACGAATATCTCTGCACCCAAGCAGGTGCCCCTGTTTCCTATTGCGCAGAGCCCTTCGACAACGATGGGACGCCAATGGCAGCCGTTTTCAAGAACTTCAAGCGGTCGATGGATGGCGAATTCAGCCGTGTGCTCTCGACCAAAGTCTTCATTGGTCAGTGCAACCTGGCCGGACGTGGATTTCACCAAGGGGGTACCCCTGGCTATGGTCTACGCCGTGAACTGATCAACGAACAGCGCGAGTCGAAGGGGTTGCTTCAATCAGGAGAGCACAAAAGCATCCAGACGGATCGCGTGGTTCTGGTTCGCGGTCCGCCTGAAGAAGTTGCTGTGGTGCACCGCATCTACCACGACTTTGTCGAAATTGGTAGGCCAGAGCGGGAGATAGCCAATGCACTCAATGCCGAAGGACTTCTCACAGACCTGGGAAAAGCATGGACACGAGGCACCGTCCACCAGATCCTGACCAACGAAAAGTACATCGGCAACAACGTCTACAACCGTCGGTCATTCAAACTTAAACAGGTACGGGTTCGGAATGCCCCGGAACTTTGGGTGCGCTGCGACGGTGCGTTCGAGGGAATCATCTCTGCGTCTTTGTTCGAGAAAGCGCGTGAGATCATTGCCGCGCGTTCGCATCGACTCGACGACGCGCAAATGTTGGCACTCCTTCGCGATCTATTGGCACGGTCAGGCACCTTGTCTGGACTGATCATTGATGAGCAAGAGGGCATGCCCTCAAGCACAGCCTACCAGGCGCGATTTGGAGGACTGATCACCGCATACGCATTGGTTGGCTTTCACCCTGATAGGGACTACCGCTATCTGGAAATCAATCGAGCACTCAGAAAGCACCGGCCCGATTTGGTGGATCAGGTCATTCAGCAATTGCATGCAGTGAACGCTAGTGTTCATCGCGATGCAGGCAATGATTTGCTGACCATCAATGGGGAATGGACGGTCTCCTTGGTCATTGCGAGATGCCAAACAACAGCAGCGGGAACACTGCGTTGGCGCGTCCGCTTCGATACCAGCCTGGAGCCTGACATTACCGTCGCGGTACGGATGGACAGCTCAAACGCGAAGGTGCGGGACTACTACCTCATTCCGCGTATCGACACCGGTGCGTGGCCTGACCGGATCAGCGAAGAAAATTATGGGCTGATTGACAGCTACAGGTTCGACACGCTGGACATCCTGAATGAATTAGCTGCTCGATACAGCCTGAAGGACGCAGCATGACCAATACGCATCAAAGCGTGGAAATGATCCCCGTCTGTTTGGTTGATGTCCTCAACCCCCGCACTCGCAACAAGAAGCAGCACGAAGCCATCGTGGAGAACATCCGCTGCGTAGGTCTGAAGCGCCCCATAAAGGTAAGCCGCCGAGCGTTGAAAGACGGCTCCGTCCGATACGATCTGATATGCGGTCAAGGTCGCCTAGAAGCATTTCAGATGCTGAACCAGGAAGAGATTCCCGCGTTTGTGACGGACGCTCCTGAAGACGACTGCTTGGTGATGAGCCTCGTTGAGAACATTGCGCGAAGGCAGCATCGTCCTATCGACTTGATGCGCGAGGTGGGCAGCCTCAAGGAACGCGGCTTCAACGATACCCAGATAGCACTGAAAATTGGCGTTACCGCTTCGTGGGTAAACATGATTGGTGGGCTCTTGCAGCGCGGGGAAGAAAAGCTGCTGAGCGCGGTCGAGATGGGAACCATCCCATTGAGCATGGCGACGACAATTGCCAGGAGCAGTGCTAGCGAAATTCAAGACCTTCTGTCCGATGCCTATGAACAGGGATTTCGCGGCAAGAAGTTGTCTACGCTACGCAGGCTTCTGGAGCAGCGAGCGAATCGCAGCAAGCTGGTCGGCAATCCCCCGCTTGGCAAAACGGCAAAACGCAAGACGCTGACTCCGCTTGAACTGAGACGAATCTTTGAGCGTGAGGCGGAAAACCAGCGCCTTGCCGCGAAGAAGGCTGATTTCACGCATGACAAGTTGGTTTTTGCGACCCAGGCCCTGAAAGAGCTGTTTGCGGACAAGAGCTTTGTTTCGATTCTTCGTGCCGAAAAAATGGATTCAATTCCAAAGCTCATTAAAGATCGCATGGCGATAGGGGATCGGCCATGAATTCGACTACACCCACAGCGAACAGCGCACCGCCTACCGAGCCAATCGAGAAGACCAAATCTGCCTTCTTGAAAGAATGTGTGCTGATTCCCTTATCCAACCTCACCTACCTTAAAACTTTGCGACCTCGCGTCAAGGACAGCATCACCTTCCAGCAGATCCTGTCATCAATACGAGATGTCGGCCTGGTCGAACCACCAGTAGTTTTCCCGCATCCGATCAACCAAGGTCACTACTTCGTGATGGACGGGCATCTGCGCATTGAAGCACTGAAAATTCTAGGCATTGCTGATGTGGATTGCTTGGTTGCCACCGATGATGACACGTACACATACAACAAACGCATCAATCGGATGACAGTTGTGCAAGCGCACAAAATGATTGTTAAGGCAATGGAACACGGTGTCTCCGCAGAACGACTGGGAAAGACGCTGCATCTGTCACCAGCAACCATCAGAAATCATTTTAGGTTACTGGATGGCATTTGCCCTGAGGTTATTGAACAACTACAAGACAAACCGTGTCCAGCCAAGACATTCACGATTTTGCGGCGCATGAAGCCCATCAGGCAAATCGAAGCTGCTGAGTTGATGTCTGGCCAGAACAACTTCACTACTGCGTTTGCAAATGCCCTGCTGTACAACACACCATCTAACATGCTGGTCACGCAAGCGGCCGCCAGTGACACTGTATCGGTGGAGTCCATGGCAAAGATGGAACGAGAGATGGCCGCACTGCAAGTGCAAAACAAAGCCATTGAGGAAACATACGGGCCTGATGTGCTGCACCTTACCGTGCTAAAGCGCTTCTTGGAAAAGTGGATGGACTGCGCACCAATTGTTCGTTGGCTTGCAGCAAATCAGCCGGAATATTTCAGAGAGTTCCAGAGCATCGTCGGAACGACGCAAATCGACAACAGCAGATCCAGCGGGACCACACCCCAACAAAGTCGCGGCAAAGTGGCTTAAGGGTACGGATTTGGAGCTCAAACGGCAGCAGTCATGTTTGCACAGCAACGGCATTCGCGACAGGGATTTTTTGAGCAACCGCAGCGTAAAGATCAACGTCTGTCTGCTGCGTCTGAATGGACACCACAAGGCTATACCGCGCCGGCAGGCCATAGCGTTCTAGCGCAGGCCGCGTACGCCACCACCCTGCCGAAGGATAGACAGCAATGAAGCCACGGCTGGCCAATTCAGCCGCCGTGCCTCTCCAGACATCCTGGTGCAGCGAACCACGATGTCGTTGCCGTTCACCCAGCAGCCAATTGGGATCAGAGGGATTCACTGGATCACCCTCATCCTCGCGTTGGGCTGCCGCATTCACCCGAGCGACAAAGTTCTCGGTAGACGCATCAAGCGGACGCTGCACATCGAATCGCAGGCGATGGGAAGGGTAGTGATACTTCGATGTAGCGCCACGCGCCGACGGATTGGGCTCAATGAAGTACGAGAGCGTGACACGCATTTCGACGGGCGTGTCCTGCAAAGCTTCCAACTCATCCTTCGGCCAAGGCAATGAGTGCAGATTCATGTCGCGCGTCACGATGCCCTTGCCCTGAACCTTCGCATAGGGATGCACCTGATCTTCAACCAGTAAGGTCAGCGAGTCCCCCGCACTCCAGAGTGCCCGACTTAAGTCCGGGGCTCCCCAACCACAGTGACGGATCAGATGAACATAGTCATCCTTGTTCGGCACTGCGGGCAGGAACATACCGCGCATGGTCTCGCTCCATTGCGCCGAATGCACCAACAGCGCACGCACAGTTTCCGGTCGAATGCGCGGATAGGCAGCCATGATCTGCGCCGCCATCCCCGCGCACAGTGCAGACGCTGCGCTGGTGGCGTTGCTAGTGGTGAACAGGCGATTCAGCGGTTCGTTGTGGGTCGTCAGCAAGTTCAGGCTGGCCATGCCGACCGCGCCGAGATCATTCTTGGCAGCATTGCCACCTTCCAGAACCACTTCGGGTTTCAACGGCCATGCCCGGTCCCACGTTCTGGTTGTCGTCGTGAAAGGACTGAGGCCACCGGCTTCAGCGACCGGATTCAAGGAAGGGTGTCCTTCCGTATCGATCTTGTCAGTGCAAGCACCCACCGTGATTGCGTTCCATGCCTGGCCGGGGTCATGTACAAGATTGGTGGAAAGGCTATCGGGATACCCAGCCCACGCATTCGGATCGCGTGTATTGCCAGCAGAAAGCACGAACAGACGCGGACTTTCGCCAGCCCCATCGGTATCCGCAGCAAGGCCATCGACAGCCGCAGACCATGACGAAGGACGGCCACGATCACGGTAGTCCGAAGCTGTCACAGCCGACGTAAACACGCGCGGCCGATTCGGAGCGGAGATTTCAGGGCGCGCAACGCCTTCGGTAAAAAGATAGGCATGGTGACGCGCATCTCCTTCGTTAGCGCCTTCCGCAGGCACGAGCTTGACCGACTCCAACCGATGAGGAACGTTGATCGGGCCAGCAGAGGACAAGGCATCCGTAAGGTCGCCATAGGCCGCCAAGCCGGCGAGCCCCGTGCCGTGATCCGCTTCGTCATCCACGCCCCATGCCGGTTCCACCGTATGCAGGTCTCCAGCATCCATAAGGGGCTCCAGCAGCGGATGCGCGCGCGTCACACCGGAATCCAGTAGGCAGACTCGGGGGGCGATATCGTCCGATGGCGGCAATTGGGCACGTCGCTGCAAATCTTCCGCCCATTCCCGTTGCTCACCCACGCCCATGCCATCGAAGAATTCGGCAGTTTCCTTGGCATAGCGAAGCTCGGCAACGCAGTTCAACGTCATCACCGACCGAGAAAGCTGCTGCTGCGATCCGTACATGAGCAGTACCGTGCGCTCGGGGAAGTTGACCTGCTCCTCATTGACGACACATTCCGCCAAGCGGGCAAGCTTCTTGAAGTCTTCCACGACGACCTGCCGTTGCCCTTGACCACGAACAGGCAGCCATACCTCCCACCAAAAGGCAGCCGTCAAATCAGCTGGCAAGAGGTCGGGATCATCAGTCCATAAGGCCCGGACTTCGGCTGCTCGAATGGACTCGATGGCATCCAATAGCTTCCGGTGGTCACGCGCCTGACCGCGACTGTCCTTCTTCTCCAGCAGATAGTCGGAAACGTACTTCTCAAAGTGCGCGAGTCCCCCATCAGGGACAAAGACATTGGCGAAAGTCTGGTTGCCCTCATGGCGCACACTTAGGAGCTCGATCTTCTTGGTCTCGTTCGCCAAACTCTCGAATGCCAGTTCGACATCAGGCTGGCTGGAGAACTGAATTTGCAAACCCAGTCCGCTTTCCAGTCGCAGGTCTCGCTGAGCTTGCACAGCCTCCGCTACTGCGGGCTTCAAGTTTTCGATCTGACCGCGAAGGGACGCACCGTGCTGCTGCCGGGGCAGAGTCGGCACGTCGCGCGTCGATCTGCCTCCAGCAGAGTGCGCTTTGAATTCGACGGCCTGTGATGTGTCGCGAAGAATGAAATGCGGACGTTTAACTTCTTGTTGATCCGGCATGGTTCAGCACGACCTTCTTGTTGTTCATTCTGAGGCTGAACTTGCGGCGCTCATCGAAAGCTCGTGCCAGCACATCTACCTTCACGCGCTCCTCGTCGTGCATCACTGCCTCCTTGATGGATTCATCCACAGCGCGCTTGATCTCTGCGTAACTCAAGCCTTCCGCTTTGGCGGTGATGGCCTTCAGCGGAAAAGGCTTGGGCGCGAACTTGCCCAACCGCGACTGGAGCAGCTTGGCGGCCTGCGGCGTAGTCGGAAGCCGATACTCGATCACATCGTCGAATCGACGAAAAAGCGCGTAATCAAGAATCTCCACATGGTTGGTCGCCGCGACGATCAAGCTATGGGATTGGTCGCTCTCGATCATTTGCAGGAAGCTGTTCAGCACCCGCCGAATCTCGCCCACATCGTTGGCCAACCCTCTCTGCGAACCAATGGCATCGAACTCGTCGAAGAAGTAAACGCCGCGCACCTCATTGATGGCATCGAAGATCTGACGCAATTTAGCTGCAGTCTCCCCCATGAACTTGGTAATCAGGGCATCCAGTCGAACAGCAAACAACGGAATGCCAAGTTCACCGGCCAGCACAGAGGCGGTCATCGTCTTGCCAGTGCCTGGCGGGCCGACCAGCAGCAGTTTGCGTCTGGGCGACAGGCCATGCTCGCGGATGCGCGAATGGTGTTTCTGCTCTTTCATGATGCGGTCAAGCTGT
The DNA here is from genome assembly GCF_028680575.1 of Acidovorax benzenivorans. Lineage (GTDB taxonomy): Bacteria > Pseudomonadota > Gammaproteobacteria > Burkholderiales > Burkholderiaceae_C > Acidovorax > Acidovorax benzenivorans. Next base: position 360,454 of record NZ_JAPCKI010000004.1, read on the forward strand.
TCAGCCATTTCCGCGTCGAGCACCATGTCCGCCAGTCGATTTTTCGGATAGGAAACCGTCAATAGGTTCGCCAGTTCACCGCGCGGACGAGCCAGCGGCACCAGTTTTCCCTCGGGGCTATCCGGCGAGACACGGGCTTTTGCCGAGTCGATCATGTCACGCAGTTCTTCCGCGAGCTTGCCATGGCCCACCTTCGCTTCACGGGCCGCGACCTGCATGGCGACAGAATAGAAGTGTCGGTCATCCCGCTCGATATGGGATTTCACCAACGCCTTGAGTTGTTCGGCATTAGCCATAGTGACTTCCCGCTCGCGCTGTCAGGTTGGTCGATGTTCCCAGCGATGCTAGCGCAGACTGCATCAACTGATCGGCGAGGTTCTCATCAATCGCACCCAGTTCATTCTGATCGGCAGCCAGAACGAACAGCAGGCCGACAGGCACATGTAATGCCTCGGCAATTTTGGTGACCGTCGAAAGTGTCGGGTCGCGCTTATTGTTCTCAAGCATCGACAGGTAGGACACGGAGCAGTTGGCTCTGTTCGCGATGGCGCTCTGAGAGACACCCCGTTGCGTTCGGCATAGTCGAATGGCTTGCCCTACGTTCATAGTGTTCACTTCTCTTTGAGTTGCGACTAGGTCTTGAGCAAATAAATTTTACCACCAGTGAAATTCATGAAGCAAAGCCTCGACCCATGGTTACCGCATCGACAATGCGTGGGCAACCAGTCCAGAGACACGATGTGAGGCCATTGCCCTGGCGATCACTGCCGCAACGGTCTGCATAAAGCTTCGAGGTAAAGCGCTGCCCCCGGTCAAAGCGGTGGTAAGCTGCCACGACTCACTCGCCCCCGTTCGGTGGCTTAAGCAACTTCCAAGGCTCCACATCCAGCGCCTGCGCGAAGCGCTCGATGTTCGACAGCGACACATTCCAGCGCGAGCGCTCCACCGCTGACACATAGGTGCGATCCAGATCGCACTCCATCGCGAGCCGCTCTTGCGACCACCCTTTCTCCACCCGCTTGAGGCGCATCCAGTAGGCCAGCACGTCCCGAAGATTGTTGGGATCGGGCAGCGAGGTGGGTGCTTGGGGCTTTGCGGACACCGAGCGAGGATGCTTTTCTGATAAATTTGCATCTACGGTGTTTGCTTCACATATGGGCCCAGCAAGTCAGAAAGAAGCAGCGCTTGGGAGGGGCTGAATGCGCTTCAGACACGCGGCTCCTGCATTGACAAAACGCAGCCTCGAACTGTGAGCCACGCAATGGAAGAAGAAATCCAAGAAATCCTCGCGACCTACCGGTCCAGCATCAACGACGACAAGATCTTTTTCTCTCCGCACATCCCTGCCAAGAAGCTGGCAAACGCCGTTTCCGAATTCGGTGGCAATGACGGTGCAGACGATGCACTGGCATTGATCGACAACACCGTCTTTGGCAATGCGAAGGATGGTCTGCTTCTGACCCGATCAGCCCTGCATGTGCACAACATCATGGAGACACCTTTCCACGTGCTGCTGAGCGACATCAAGGATGTCCAGTTTCAAGAGGGCTTGCTGGAAAGCGTGCTGAAGATCAACGGCACCTATGTCTTCAGGTCCAACGTGCCCAAGAAGTCCAATGCGGCGCTCTTCGCAGAGATGCTGACCGCCATCGTGGACACCGTAAAACGGCATGCGCCGAATGCTTCCCCTGCTCAACGCGCCAAAGAGTCGCTGCGGGAACTGAAAGAGCTCTTCGACGAAGGCCTCCTGACAGAGGCGGAATACACCCAAAAGCGCCAGGTCCTGGTGGCTCAAATCTGAAAGTCCCTCAATGAAAGTCCTGCTGCTGCTCTTGATCCCCCTTTACGTACTGCTATGGCTGATCTGTTTTGGCCACTGCGTCGTTCAAAAGAAGCCCATTGGCTTCTTGATCCTGATCTTCTCGAACCCGTTTGCCCCCCTGGTGTACTACGTGTTCTACCTGCGGAAATAGCCACCCTGCGTGCGCGAATTACCAAAGCCCTGGCGGCGTGCGCCAGCGTGACATGCCGCAACCCAATCCCCGTACCCAGATGACCTGTGCCGGAGCCCCCGGCACAGGTCATCACCTCAACCAACCAAACGCCAACATGCAACCCAACAACACCAGGATGCCCAAACCCACTGCCGCCATCGTTGCTCTGTCACTGGCATGCGGCTTGACGGCCTGCGGCAGCAACCACTTGACCTGCAATGACGAAGAGGCCAAAAAAGAAGTCCTTGAAGTCATCCACTCGCACATCGACAACGTCGGTGGATTCGACTCCAGGATCAAGCCCCACCTCGGCAAGCGCTACCTGTCCAATGTCTCCACCACCGAGTCCGACAAGGAGCTCGGCAGGTATTCGTGCACTGCCACGTACAACTACGAATTCAAGAACAAGACCCGGACGGTGCAAATCTCGTACGCTTTGAAGTACCTGGAGGATCAGAAAAAATCTCAAGCCTCCGCGAGTATCCAGCCCGTCAAGATGGATTACCTGATTGCCGATGCGGGCGGCTGAGGCGCTGCAAGTTCGAAAAGAAAAAGACCACCCCCAGCAAAGGCCAGGGGCGGTCATGCAGACGATGGTTCTCTTGGGTCATCAAGCCCGTCATCCCGGGCTCGGCCTGAGCATCAGCACTCGCACCACCTCCACTGCAGTCCAACCGCCATAGAGGCTGCGCAACTGCCAGTGGTTGCTTGTCTCGGGTGAGGTGGTATCCAAGGACGCAGCCGGATCCAACCGCGTCCCATAGCCACACCCCCAGACTGTCTCTACCTCCTGGGGCACCAACAACACAGAACGGGGTTGGAATCCCTCTCCAAAGTTTGCCGAAGCTCCCCTGGCTCTCGGGTCTTCCAATCCCTCCAGTCCAGCAACGACGCGCCATTGCCAGCCGTCGTCACCTTGGGTTGCCGGGCGTGCCCGTCGCCAAGCCACAAGCAGGACGCCGCCCTCACGACGGCATTGGTCCATCGCATCAAGATCCAGCTCCGCACATTCCTGCACAGAGATAGCTGGGCGAAACGAATCTGTCGGTGGCGGCAATGGCAGTAGCAGGCGACGAGCCCACTCTTCCATTCGGACGTCCAATGCCGTCCTTGGGTCTTGCGTGGCTTCGCGCTGATTTGGTACGTCAGCCTTCGTAACAACGCGGATCAGCGCACCGGCTATCCGGGCCAGACGACACACCCTTGGTCGCCACCGGGCCGGTGAGACCTCTGGGCGCAACAGACATGCCGCCTGCCACAGCGCCGTCCACAGAGAGCGGTGATCTCCGGGCGGTTCTTCCACAGGGCATTCCAGGGGCAAGCGGTGCAAAGGGGCGGCGGTTGCCGCACCCTGCGCCAGCGCCCACGCCATGACCATCGGCTCCGTTTCCCAGCACAGTCCCGCCGTGTACACCTGCACCAACGGTGCAGATCGACCGGCGCGCAGCCTCTCTGCTTTGTCAGCCGCTGCCATGGCCCACCCCCGTATCCACAACCGATCCAGAGCGAGGCGCGCCGATGGGCACCATGCCCTGAGCCTTCAGCCGTTCCCCCAGCTTGTGGCCGAGATTGCGCTGGGGTCCAGACGGCCTCTGTCGTGTGCTCTGCGGCTGCGATGGCCCGTACCCGGCATCTTGAGGGGCCTGGTCCAGTCCGTCTCCAGAGCTCCCTTCCGCGTCCGGATAAAACTCCTCAACCACCGCAGCACCGTCCTCTTCGGACTCCTCAAACTCCCCCAGCGCAAACCCAGCCCTGGCCGCGTCATCCATCGCCGCCTGGTCCATCCCTGCCGCCTTGCGAGCTTCCCATTCGGTCCGGGCATTCTGGATGGCCTGCGCCAGCGTGGTCTCCCCCCTGAGCGTCAGATCCACGTAGTAGATCGGCGTGCGGTGTGACAGCGTGGTGGACTTCCCGCGCAAACGCAGCTCCAGTGGCAGGGTAGACAGCATTCCACTCGACACCGCATGAAAATACCGCAGCCGTGCCGCGAGCGTCCGAATGCTGTTGAACCCGGTGGTGCGCAGCACAAAGCTGCCCAGTTCATCACTCCCCGCTCCCTCCACGTCGATGCGTACATTCAGGCGTCCATAGGGCTTGCAGTTGCCGCCTTCGGCCAATGGACAGGATTGAGGTGACGGGCATGCAAAGCTCTGCATCCCGGACAGCGTGGCCCGCTTGCAGGTCTCCCCGTTGCCCACACACAGGGGCCGTCCGGTGGCGCGGTCGAACATCGTGTAGTTCGCCCGCAGGCTGAGATGAGGATCGTCAAACAGCAGCCGCACCGGAATGCTTCGAAGCTTGGCGTTCTTGTCCTTGCGCAACTGTTCATCGACCGGATGGTTCACCCAGCCATCGCGGTTCTGTACCTGGCTGGTGATGGTGAATTCGTCATCCTTCTCCGGCAACCGCTTGCCGTTCTTCTCCACGACTTTGCCAATCGATATCCGGCCAATGACCGGGGGTGTCAATGCCAAACCTTTCAGCATGGTGATTCCTTTCGAGACAAAAAGAAGCGGACCCGCACCGATGTGGTGGAGGTCCGCTGTGAGTGGTTGATGGGTATGGGAGGGCTCTAGTGCCTGCCTCGCCCGACTACTGCTGCACCAGAAACCGCCGACTGCCTGGCTTGGTGAGTGAATAGGCCTGCGCCAGTTCGGGCCGATCTTTGAGCAACTGCGCGGTGTCCAGTGCCGTTCCGTCCTTGCTGCGTTTCCAGGACACTTCCCCAGTCTCGAATACCGCCCGTGTGGCTTCGCCCATTCGCTGCTGGATGCGTTGCTTGAGTTGAGCTTCCAGTGCGGTCTGGGTGGTGATGACCTCCCGCACCGCCAGCAGGTCAGAGAACACGGCTGACATCTCCAGGTCGCTGGAGAGATCCAGCGTGGTGCCACTGTCACGGGGATAGAGACAACGCAGAGCCAGGTCCGCAGAGTCCGAGCCATCGGCTGGGGGCTCCTGGTCCCGCTCCACATAGCCCCAGAACTGCTGCTCCAACTGGATCAGCTGGGCGATCATCTCGGCGTCCCGTTCGATCCGGAACACCTGCAGTTCCTGCCCACCCATGAGCACGGCCACATCGGCAGCCTGTTTGCCGGTCACGGCCAGCTGGTGCATGACCTGCAACTGCACATACTCGGGTACGCCATCGCGCCACAGCCTGGCTCCGTTGATCCCCGCCGTCTTGCATTCAAGGATCTGGACATCCGGGGCACCCATGACCTCCCGGTCGAGGTTTGCCAGCATCCAGGGATGTTCAGGGTGCTGCAGCACCGCATTGACGCGCCGAACTCTGTTGCCCGTGCGCCGGGTGTAGTGCGCAGCCACGATGGGTTCGAGCAGCGTGCCCCAGTACATCGGGCTCTGGTCGTCATTGGGATCGACCACGGGCAGACCGGCATTGCGCCCGGTCTTCTCCATCCACAGTTGGAGCTGGGACTTGTAGGGATGCAGGCCCACCGCAGCGGCGGCATCGGAACTGCCAATGCCCCCCTTGCGAACTTGCAGCCAATCGTCGCGCTTGAGAGTGTTCGTCTTGACCAGCTTCAAAGCGGGTCGGGCCTTGGGGATTGCCGAGGAAGACGGCGCAGAAACGGAATCCGTATGAACAGAGGGTTGAGACATGGTGACTCCTTGGATGTAGAAACTCCGCACAACAAAAAGCCCCGGTCCCATTCAAGGGCCGGGGCTTTGCTGCGGAAGGGGTGGAAAGAATGGAAGGAAGGCTCTTTTGCTTCGGCGCTTTGAACCGTTGAACCTGGCATTCACGATGCCAACTGCAGCGCCTGCTCCAGCGCCCGCTGCTTGAGGGCTGCGCCCTGGCCGAACCAGGCACTGTCGAGCCGGTATTCCTGGCTACGCGCGCGCCGCTCGTGGTCCACGAACTCGGTAACGGCGCACAGCAGGCCCCAGGCTGTGCCCTTGGCGGCCTGCAGTTCTGCACCACGGCCCTGACCTTCGTACATCGCCTGCACCTTCTTGAGGGCACGCTCGTTCGTGAGGCCCATGGCCTGATCGGCATGGGCATCCGTCTGGCACAGCACCTTGAGGAAGTAGTTCATGGACTCGTGGCTCTTGACCTTGCGCTCCGAGAGCGTCTTCATGCGGTACATGAAGCTGTCCCATTGGGAGACTGCAATACCCAATTGCTTCTTCACTGCCTGGGCATCAAAGGTTGTGCTGTGGGGCACCTTGATGGCACTGGTGGCGCCACTGAGGGCAATGGACAGGGTGTTGTTGCAGACCACCCGGATGGTGGTGGGCGTGGCAGTGGTGGCCAGGCTGCCGTCGCAGGAGGTGGCCAGCAGCAGGTAGCCGTTGACCACATCGTTGCCTTTGAGGGCCGAGGTCTTCCCTGTGCGGGCCAGTGCCCAGAACTTGCGTCCGGCCTTGAGAACACCGGCGGTTTCTAGTTCGTAGCCCGAAACCTCCGTGAGATCCCGGTAGAACTCCAGCACCTCCTTGGGCTGGACCACCTGGTAGCGTCCCGACACCACGGACAAGGGGGCCTTGGTATCGCTGCGGTACAGCACCTTCTGGTCGGGAAACTCCATGGCTTCGCCGTAGAGGTTGGAGCTGTCGTCGGTAGCCAGGTAGCGCACGGGCGTCTCCCGGATATGCCATTGCATGCCAGCGGCCTGTGCCCAGACGTCGATGGGTTGTTTCTTGGGCAGGGCATTGCCCAGTTGGTGCCAGGGAGTCTGGCCGACATGGGCCATGGTTTCGATGAGGTGGGACATGAGAGGGCTTTCTTAATGAAGATGGACAGAGACAGAGAGGGATAGAGAGAGGAATGAAGGAAAGCGCAGCGGCCTCCAGCAGAGGCAGCGGGGGAAACGGGATCAGGAACGAGAGGTGCCGGTAAACACAGCCCCGCAGTCCTGGCATTCGCAGTTGCCGAGGTAGTGCTCGTCAACTACATCGCCCAAGCGGCTGCCTGCGACGGAGCCCGCAGTCGCGCCGAGCAGTCCACCCAGCAGAGCGCCAGCGATGCCTCCGAGGGCGATACCAACGGGGCCACCAACCGCCCCGAAGGAAGCGCCGACCTGGGCACCAGACCAGGTGCTGGCAGCGCCGCTCGCCGCTCCGGCGACACCTCCGAGGGTTCTTCCGGTATCGCGACCGACCTGGCGGGTGGTCACGTGGGTGGATTTGCAGATGGGACAAACAGTCATGGAAGGCTCCTTGCGATGGACGCAAAAAAGCCCGGGGCACACGAACGTGCACCGGGCTTGTGGGTGGGGTGAAGTCAGACCAACGAGGGGCTGGTCAGGGTGAGGTTACCTGGATGGCAATAGGTATATGTGGAACTGAAGGGAATTCAAATGCAGCTGGATACAGCTCGGGGCTGCTTGCAGAGCTGATGGTCAGTGCTGGAATGCGTTTCTTGGGAGAAACTCCACGCCTGTGCGGCTCACGAGCTCCTGATAGCTGATCAGACGCCCAACCGTCTCACCTTCTCGGTTTTGCCGCCAATGTGCCCAGGCCCGTTGGGTGGTGGCGTCGTACACCAGCTTGTAAAGGTAAGTTGGCACCTTCACTCCGTTGGCGCCAATGCGCGGCCCCGCATCTGTGAACACCGGCCCAGTGATCACAAACACATCCCCCTTGGCACGTTTCACGTAGTGCCGTGTGTCCTGTTCGATCTTGCTCCAGGCGCCACTGTTGTGCTGGGCAATCTGGGGAACCATGTTGGCCAGACTGAAACTTTGGGCAATGGCGGTCGGTGTATGCATGTCTCCGGCAGGCGCCATGTGACCTCGGCTGTAGCCAGAGTTCTTGTAATCCTCCAGTTCGGCACGCTCAGCACTGGGTAAGCGAGCATCTGCAAAGAACCGTTTGGCCTGCTTCTCATCCGCATCTTCGATGAGCCTGCGGTTCAAGCGCTGGGCCACATAGACGGGCGTCTTGGTCACGCCTGAGTGCAGCACCGCAAAGGCCTCGTAGCAAAGCTCTCGAAACTGGGCCCGGGTTGCAATCGCGGGTGGTGTGGCGTTGGCAAAGAACTGTGGGCACTTTGAGAGGGAGGTGGGCTCGGGAGTAAGCAATGTTCCAGCGATCAAACGATTTCTGTCTGAAGTGAAGGACGGGCGCGTTCCACAAACGCTCTGGACTTATGAGGAAGTCGGGCACACGCAACAAGCGAAGAAGGAGCTGATTGCAACTGTCGATTTTCCCAACTCGGATGTGGTGTTCGACACACCCAAGCCGACTCGCTTGCTTCGTCGCATCTTGCAACAAGCCCTGACGGAAATGATCTTGTGTTGGACTTCTTCGCAGGAACGGGCAGCACGATGGATGCTGTGTATCAACAGGATGCCGAGGATGGGGGCAAACGGCGCTGCATTCTTGTCCAGCTGCCAAAGCCCTTAGCGGGCGGAGAAGTAGCAGGCTGGACCTCCATTGCCGACATTACACGGGCACGACTTGTTGGGGCAGGAAAGCGGCATCGATCTGCAGTCCCGATGTTTTCGGGAGACGTTGGCTTTCGTACATTCAAGCTCGACACCTCCAACATTCGCGCCTGGAATCCGAACGCTTCAGACCTCGCAGGCTCTTTGCTAGCCAACTTGGAACATATCGAGGAAGGCCGGTCCGAAAGCGATGTGCTGTACGAAATACTCATCAAGTTGGGGCTCGATCTGTGCGTCCCTGCCGACTTGCGAGAGATTGCATGCAAGCCCGCTCACAGCATTGGCGGTGGCACGCTCATGGCATGCCTGCATGAACACATTTCAGTGACCGACGCGGAGCCTTTGGCCTTGGTCATTGCGTTGCTGCGTAAAGGATATGGCACAGTAGGACTAATCTTACTGTGTCATAAAAAGTAATGCATGATATGCCCACCTGTCCCTGTGAATGGGGTGCGATGGACATATCCAAAGAATTTGATCGCTACATGGTTCATCTGGCCGAAGGGCTTGGCCATGCCGACCGTCAAGCAGGGTTGGCTGGGTATTGCACCGGCCTGATGCTGCCCCTGTCGCGCAAGAGCGTCGAGCCCATGGCCGCCCGCGTCGATCCGCTGCGAGCCAGCGCCCGGCACCAAGCCCTGCATCACTTTGTTGCCAAGGCCCAATGGAGCGACCAGCAACTGCTCAATCGCGTGGCGCAGTGGGTGGTGCCGCATATGGACTTCAGTGCTGGCGGCTGGTGGATCGTCGATGACACAGGCTTTCCCAAGAAAGGAGTGCACTCGGTAGGCGTGACACGCCAATACTGCGGGGTGCTGGGCAAGCAGGACAACTGCCAAGTGGCTGTCAGCGTCTCGCTGGCCTGCGAACAAGGCAGCCTGCCGGTGGCCTGGCAGCTGTACTTGCCCCGCAACTGGGCCGAAGACACCGAGCGCAGACTCAAGGCCGGGATTCCCGAAGACATCGAGTTTGCGACCAAGCCTCACATTGCCCTGCAACAGCTACGGGGTCTGCTCTCTGAAGGAGCACCCAGGCACTGCGTGTTGGCCGACGCCGGCTACGGGATCGACTACGCGTTTCGTCAGGGGCTGACCGATCTGGGCTTGTCCTACGTGGTCGGGATCACCTCGGCCGTGGTGGTCTGGCCACCCGGAGTGGAGCCCCTGCCGCCGAAGCCCTACAGCGGCATGGGCCGTCCACCGGTGATGCCACGGCGCACCGCTAAGAGACAGCCTGTGAGCGTCAAGGTATTGGCGCAGTCCTTGCCGGACAGCGCATTCCAGAACATCAGTTGGCGCGAAGGCACAAACGGGCGCCTGACGGGTCGCTTTGCGGCGCTGCGGGTACGCTGCGCCGGGGGCAACGTCGGCAAGGCGCGTCTTCTGCCCCAGCAGTGGCTGCTCATCGAGTGGCCCGCAGATCAGGCCGAGCCCGAGAAGTACTACCTGTCCACGCTGCCCGAAACCACGGCACTGAACGACCTGGTATGCGCCGCGCACATGCGCTGGCGCATCGAGCGCGATTACCAGGATCTCAAGCAGGACCTGGGGCTGGGCCACTATGAGGGACGGGGTTGGCGGGGCTTTCACCATCACGCCAGCCTGAGCATCGCCGCTTACGGTTTCCTGATGGAGCAGCGGCTGAAAGCCGGCAGCGATGCAGGAGGTAAAAAAAACTTCGTCAAACGCCAAGTGCCTGCCGTTTCCCCGGATTACATCCCTCGGGCAAGCCCAGCGCGCGCAGCGTCACGTGCCGGACTCGATCAGGACGCTGCGCCTTCAGTTGAGCGTCGCACTCGCAGGCGCCCTGGGACATTGCCCGCATTGCGCCGCCATTAGCGCTCGACTACGTTTGTGACACAGTAGATCTAAGGCAATGCTGATTAAGGTCCACCGTTGTTGCTTCTCAAACGTTACCTGCACATGAAGCTGCAGACCCTGGCCATGGCCGCAGATCAAGACAGCGGATTCGAGCAACCGCGCAAGCCCAGCCGACGCGAAGAGTTCTTGCAAACCATGGATGCCATCGTACCGTGGGCCGCGCTCTGCCAGGTGATAGAGCCGCACCACCCCAAAGCAGGCAATGGCCGCCCCCCCATTGGCTTGGAGCGCATGCTGCGCATCCATTTCCTTCAGCACTGGTTCAACCTGGCCGATCTGGCGTGCGAAGAGGCTCTATATGACAGTGCCAGTCTGCGCCGCTTTGCGGGCATTGACCTGGGCCGCGAAAGCGTGCCCGATGCCACTACGCTGCTGAAGTTTCGCAAGCTGCTCCATGAGCACAAACTGGGTGAAGCCCTGTTTGCCAAGGTAGGCCAGCAACTGCAGGAGCGCGGCTTCAAGGTCAACACCGGCACCATCGTGGATGCCACCATCATCGCAGCGCCCAGTTCCACCAAGAACGCCGACAAGGCGCGCGACCCCGACATGTACCAAACGCGCAAAGGCCAGCAATGGTATTTCGGCATGAAGCTGCACATTGGCGTGGACAGTCAAAGCGGACTGGCGCACAGCGCCGTGGTGACTGCGGCCAACGTGCACGACAAACACCTGCTACCCGATTTGTTGCATGGCAACGAACAGCGCGTGTACAGCGACTCGGCCTACGCCAGCCAGAAACCTCTGATCCGGGGCAAGGCGCCCCAAGCCAAAGACTTCACCAACCAGCGCCCACGCAGGTGCGGGGTGGTCGATGAAACGCAGCGGTCCAAGAACCGCAACAAGTCCCGCATCCGCGCTCGCGTAGAGCATGTATTCGGGGTGGTCAAGCGGTTGTGGGGCTTTGGCAAGGTGCGCTATCGCGGGATGCACAAGAACGCCACACGTGCGTTCACGGCCTTGGCGCTGGCCAACATCTAACTTGCCCGAGAGCGCTTGCTGGGACAGGTGCGCCCGTAAGAGGGCCTGAAGGGACCTCAAGGGCCCCCAAACCCGGCCCTGTGGGGCAAATCTCGGCTTTTTTCGCACCATTTGGTATCCAAATGGTTTATTCGATGGATTGGCGCTACTTGATCAGCATTGCCCTAAGCTGCAGGTGTCCTGCATGTTACCCACCCGATCTCGCCCCAAAATACTGGTTAACTTAGTTTGAGTCCTCATTCACAAAGCAGGCCATGGAAAATCCCGTCAGCACGCTGCGCAGCGTCAACATGAACCTGCTTCCCATTTTGGCCGAGTTGTTGCGTTCGGCCAATGTAACAAGGGCGGCTGGCCGGCTAAATCTCACCCAATCCACGGTCAGCGGCTCGCTGCGCCAACTGCGGGAAATTTTCGGCGATGAGCTGTTAGTGCAGCGTGGCAGGGAAATGTTGCTCACCGAAAGGGCCAGACGGTTGGTACCGGACGTTGAGCGCATCATGGAACTTTCCGGTCGCCTGTTCCAAAGCGAACAGTTTGATCCACTGACGGCAGCGACGCGTTTTCGTATCGCCACGGCCGACTATGTTTCGGCACTTGTCACTTCGAGGCTTGGACCTGCCATGCAGGACCAAGCGCCCAATGTCACGCTTACGCTCACACCCACGCCAGGCACATCCGCCAAGGAATTGCAATTGGGATCCCTCGACCTGATCATCTGCCCCAATCTTCCATCCAATTGGCAAGCCTGCGGCATCGGTCGTAGCGACGACGATTTCCGGCATGAGATTTTCATGCAGGATGACTTGGTGGCAATCCAGTGGCGCAGCCATCCAAGCGGCGGCAAGGCGTTGAATCAGAAAGAATACCTTGAACGGCCGCATGCCATGTACTGCCGTACAGATGGACATGACACCATCGAGCAGGAAACACTGACCCGCCTAGGCCTGCGACAACGCACCCAGTTCCAGGTGCCTTATTTCACGCTGCTACCCCAATTGGTTGTTGGCACTGACATCATCGGCTTGGTGCCGCGATCCCTTGCGCTGCATTACGTGCAGATTTTTGAGATTGATATATTCAATCCCCCTTTCGAATTGCCAACCATGGATTTGGTGATGATCTGGGCAAGTAGTAGAGACGCTTTTCCCGACCTGACCTGGTTGCGGCAAATGGTGCGCAAAGCATCTTCTGACGCCGTTGCAGCAACGTATTCAAACCACTGCTGATACGCAGCGGGTGGCTGGGCTATCGGCCTGACCGATACATGGCATCCGAAATCTCCGTTTTACCGGCGGCACCCGTGCTCTTAGAGTTGTCAGTGCTTTTTCGCACTTTGACCCGACTCAGGAGACACATCCGTGGAAACCCAACTCATCATCGACAATCGGGCCGTTCCAGCATCTGGCAGCGCGACCTACGTCAGACTCCATCCAACCACCGGCCAGGTCATCACCCGTGCAGCTGCCGCCAGCGTCGATGACGCGGTGGCCGCGGTGGATTCCGCCCACCGTGCATTTCAGTCCTGGTCTCAGACCGGCCCGACTGAACGTCGACGCATTCTTTTGAAAGCGGCAGACATTCTGGAAGCCAAAACGCCGCTATTCATCGACGCAATGGCAAAGGAAATTGGAGCCTCAGAACTCTGGTCTGGCTTCAACGTGATGCTGGCAGCCAATCTTTTCAGGGAAGCCGCCGCGTTGGCCACGCAGATCCAGGGCGAGACCATTCCAACCGACAAGCCGGGCACGCTTTCCATGACAGTGCGCCAACCGGTAGGCGTGATCTTGAGCATTGTGCCCTGGAACGGCCCCGTGATTCTTGCGGCACGCGCCATCGCTTATCCCATCATTTGCGGCAACTCCGTGGTTTTCCGGGCTTCAGAAACCAGCCCCAAAACGCACCTGCTGATTGCCGAAGCACTCATGGAAGCAGGCCTGCCGCCCGGTGTACTCAATGTCCTCACGAACGCTCCGAACGACGCCCCCGAGGTGATTGATGCACTGATTGCCCACAAAGCGGTGCGTCGCATCAACTTCACAGGCTCTACCCGTGTGGGTCGCATCATCGCCGAAAAGGCTGGACGCCACCTCAAGCGCTGCCTGTTGGAACTGGGAGGCAAGTCACCCCTGGTGGTTCTGGATGATGCAGACATCAACGAGGCCGTAAACGCTGCGGTGTTCGGCGCCTTCCTGTATCAAGGGCAGATCTGCATGTCCACCGAGCGTATCGTAGTGGACGAGAAGATTGCCGACGAATTCGTGGCCAAGTTTGCCGCGCGTGCTCGCGAACTGCCGGTTGGTGACCCTGCCACTGGCGCCGCGTGCGTTATCGGCCCGATGATCGTGAACGAATCAGGAGCGCGGCTCAACCGCATGATCGATGACGCACAGGCGAAAGGCGCCCAAATAGCCGCCGGCGGACTCGCCACCGGCGCCGTAATGCCTGCAACGATTGTCGACCATGTCACGCGCGACATGCAGATCTATGACGAGGAAACCTTCGGACCCATCACTACCGTAGTTAGAGCGCGCGATACCGAAGATGCAGTGCGCATTGCCAACGATACCGCCTACGGACTGTCCTCAGGTGTATTCGGCCGCGACGTGACGCGCGCATTGGCTGTGGCTATGCGCATCGAAACGGGCAGCTGCCACATCAACGGCGCCACCGTTCAAAACGAGGCTCAGGCGCCATACGGCGGCACAAAAGATAGCGGCTATGGCCGATTTGACGGCCGCGCGGTAATCGATGAATTCACCGAAGTGAAGTGGCTCACCATTGAGCCGTCCAAGCAGCAGTACCCCATCTGATTTCCAACCGATCAAGAAATTTCATGACCAAGCAGAAAAAAACGCGGCTGACGGCCGATGACATTCACGGCGCGTGGACCATCATGCCCACTCCTGCAACGCCGGACGCATCCGACTGGCGCGTCCAGCATACCGTCGATCTCGACGAAACAGCACGCATTGTGGAAGCGTTGATTGCCGCAGGTGTGAATGGCATTTTCAGCAATGGCACGTTTGGCGAGTGCGCCACACTCACTTGGGAGGAAAAACGCGACTTCATCGCGACGGTTGTCGAGACCGCGCGCGGCCGCGTCCCATTCTTTTGCGGCACCACCGCCTTGCATACCCGCGAGGTAATCCGTCAGACGCGAGAGGTCATGGACATTGGCGCGAGTGGAACCATGCTGGGCGTGCCCATGTGGTGCAAGATGGAAGTGCCCACCGCAGTGCAGTTTTACCGAGACGTTGCAGAGGCGGTACCCGAGGCGGCTATCGCCATCTACGCCAATCCTGAGGCTTTCAAGTTTGATTTTCCGCGGCCGTTCTGGGCACAGGTGACGAATATTCCTCAGGTGGTGACAGCGAAGTATCTGGGCATTGGCATGCTGGATGTTGACTTGCGTCTGGCCCCCAGCATCCGTTTCCTACCCCACGAGGATGACTATTATGCGGCGGCACGGATTGATCCAGAGCGCATGACCGCATTCTGGTCCAGCGGCGCCATGTGCGGTCCTGCCACGGCAATTCGCCTGCGCGACACGGTGAACGAGGCCAAGCGAAGCGGCAACTGGAGCGACGCCAAAACCATCTCGGATGCGATGCGACTGGCCGATTCCACGTTGTTTCCACGCGGCGACTTCGCCGAGTTTTCTAAGTACAACATTGGTCTGGAAAAGGCACGCATGGACGCGGCTGGGTGGCTCAAGGCCGGCCCTTGCCGGCCGCCCTATCACGTTGTCCCGGAAGAATACTTGGCGGGAGCGCGAAAGTCTGGTGAAGCCTGGGCGGCGTTACATGTCCGCTATGCGACGCCGGACTGAAAAGAGAAGGCGAACACCATGCCTCACTCAATCGAATCCAAACAGGCGCAGGTTCGCTTCTATTTTGACTTTCTCAGTCCCTATGCCTATTTGGCTCACCATCACTTGGTCGATTTATCGGCCAGCCATGGCTGGCACATCGACTATTGCAGCATCGACCTGGGCCGAGCCAAAAAAGCGATTGGCAATGTAGGGCCAGCCAACCGCGACATGCCGGTGAAGCTGACTTACCTGAAGAAGGACTTGTACCGCTGGGCTGCGCTCTATGGCGTTGCGTTGGCTTTCCCGCCCAACTACAACAGCAGCCGCCTGAACGTGGGTCTGTACTACGGGCGGTGCCAGGGGCGGGAAGCGGACTATGTGCGCACAGCCTTCGGGCTTGTGTGGGGCCATGGAAAAGCGCCAGATGATCCACAAACCCTTGAAACCGTTGCCCGGCAGATGCAGTGGGATCCTGACGATTTCGCCCGATTCACACAAAGTGAGTCAGGCTTGCAGGCATACAACGACTCCACCGAGGAAGCCGTGGCTAGACAAGTCTTTGGGGTGCCGACCATGGTGGTTGGCGCTGAAATGTGGTGGGGCAACGATCGTCTATTTTTTCTTGAAAAGTATTTGAACCAGGAGACACAAAAATGAGCAGTTCCTTGATGACCCGGCGCCATGCTATTGCCAGTATTGGCATGCTTGCCGCAAACTCCCTCCCGGCCCTCGCGCAAGCCGAACCTTCGATTGGCTTGGCCACCATCGTAGTAGGCCTTGCTGCAGGAGGCGCTACTGACGCCGCCGCACGCCGGCTGGCTGAGGGAATCCGTGGCAACTATGCCAAGACCGTTGTGGTTGACAATCGCACGGGTGCAGGTGCGCGCCTGGCGATCCAGCATGTGAAAGCCGCCGCGCCCAATGGCAGCACCCTGCTATTGACGCCCGCATCCATGATGGCAATCTACCCCCATACCTATAAAGACTTGGCCTATGACCCGGTGAAAGACCTGGTTCCCGTCGCCATGGTGTCCACCTCGGAGCTCGGCTATGGGGTGGGGTCAGCGGTACCCGAATCCGTCAAGACCATGGCAGATTACCAGGCATGGATCAAAACTTCAGCGGCCGCTGCAACCTTCGGGCACGGCGCCACTGGGTCGGGGCCACACTTTCTCGGAGAGTTGCTGGGCCGAATGTCGGGTGTAAAAATGGTTCAAGCCGGATACCGTGGCTCGCAACCGGCGATTCTGGATTTGCTTGGCGGACATATTCCTGCCGTGGCCTCGCCCTTAGGAGAGTTCTTGCCGCATATGAAGTCCGGGAAGATCCGAATGCTGGCTGTCACGGGCAATGCGCGATCGCGCTTTTTACCTGAGGCGCCAACATTCAAGGAGCTAGGCATTGCGTTAAGTGACATGACGGAATGGTTTGGCGTGTTTGCACCTGCTGGCACGTCGGACAAGCTGGTGCAACAAGCGAATGCCGCGATCAAAGTGGCCTTGACCAACCCGGAGCTGGTGAACGCCTATGGGCATATGGGTATGGAAACTGTGTGGAGCTCTTCAGTAGACCTCAGCGTCCGCCTGAAATCAGACATTGAGCGTTGGCGTGGTGTGGTGAAGCAGATTGGCTTCACCGCTCAATCTTGACGAAAGGTCGCAGGGAATGCTGAATAGACGTTCGATGATCCAGTCAATGGGCACTGTTGTTGCGCTTGGGGCATTGACCCGCTCGATGGCTCAAGGAACTAGCGTGGTGAAGGTGATCAACGGGTTCCCAGCGGGCGGCGTGGTCGATACTGTCAGCCGACGTGTTGGCGAAGGCATGGTGGTCGCCGGGTACGCCAAATCGGTTGTCGTTGATAACCGTGCAGGCGCGGCCGGGCGTATTGCCTGCACGGCAGTTAAGGCCGCTGTGCCCGATGGCCAGACGCTGTTGCTCACACCAGACACGGTGCTGTCGCTGTATCCATTCATCTACAACAAGCTTGACTACGACCCTTTCCGGGACTTCCGCCCTGTCTCCATTGCGGCACTGACCACCGACGCGCTGGCAGTTGGCCCCATGGTGCCCGATCAAGTCAAAACAGTGCGTGACTTTATGGCCTGGGCCAAGGCCCATCCGCAACAGGCTAGCTTCGGCTCTCCGGGCACCGGCTCTCCACTACACTTGCTCGGATCGCTATTGGGCAAGGAAAGTGGAATCCAACTTGCACACGTTGCGTACCGTGGTGCGGTACCCGGGGTTGCTGATCTGGTTGGCGGGCAGATCGCCGCCATGGTAGCCCCGACGGGAAATTTCCTGAACTTCCAACGGTCGGGCAAGTTGCGGATACTTGGCACCTCGGGCTTGCGGCGCACACCGTTTACACAAGAAATACCAACCTTCGCCGAACAGAAGTACGCCGATGGCTATCCTGCTGAAGAGCAGTGGTTTGGATTTTTTGCGCCTTCAACTACACCTGATGTTGTGGTGGCCGAGGCAAACAAGGCTATTGTCCACTCTCTGGGAAATAGGAACGTTGTCGAATCGCTCGCTGGCTTTGGTCTTGTCGCCAAGGGTTCTACCCCTGACGAGATGACCGACAGTCTGCGAAAGCAGTACGACAACTGGGGACGACTGGTCAAGAAGCTCGGTTTCACAGCGGAGTCTTGACAAACAGCATTTCCGGGCCTGAGATCAAAACCAATGTGAGCGGGCGCGATGGAGGGCGAGCGTCGAGTCATACCACCTTCAACGCTGACTCGTCATGCGTGAAGGTGGTGGCCGCTCACGTTTTGGTGGGCATCTATTCAATCCACAACGAGCAGATCTAGTCGAAGGTACTGGCCGAATGTCGAGAGCCTGGTGCCCCGGTGGCGGCTGTGGCATTAGCCCATGGGCTCAATGCAACACGGTGCGCAATTGGCAGCATAGCGGCGGCAGGCGGCGCGCCAAGTTGAAGGTCAACGAGGCGGCAGGCGCGAGAGAGGTCATTGCGTCTCGCGCACCGATACTGCCGTTCTTCGCCTATACGAAGCGCATGTTCAGTTCTTTAGTGGGCGTGGGTACTGCTCAAGACTCTGATCGGCGGCCATGGCAATGGCCTGCTATTCATATCGACCTTAACGGATGGGCCCCGTCCGCGGCTGACCTTTTTGAGCTTGCCAACAAGCATCGAGATCGCCAACCCAGCATGCAAACACCTGCTCCTATGGCCGAGCCTGCTCCCAGCCAAACCCACCTCAATATTCATGCAAGTGATGTTCAGTATCACGTTGCCTCAATTGAATGATGTCGTCAACTGCCGAATGATCCACACCCAGACGATAGACCCTATCCAGGTTGGTCAACCGGCCCGCCTCCACATACATATTTAAGAATCGTACGAACGGCTCAAGGAGATACTTATGCCAGAACGCCCCGTCACAGTTTTTCCACCGCAAATTCGCTGGGAAACGGAAAGTACCAGCCGGATCCCCTTCCAAGCCTATACGGACGAGGCCTTGTACCGGAAAGAACTGGACAGGATTTTCTACCGCGACCACTGGAACTATGTCGGCCTTGAAGCCGAAATCCCAAATGGCGGCGACTTCAAACGAACCGTCGTCGGCGAACGCTCGGTGCTGATGGTGCGCGACCAGGATGGCTCGATCCACGTGGTCGAAAACGTCTGCGCCCACCGTGGCATGGCTTTCTGCCGCGAGCGCCACGGTAACCGCGAGAGCCTGACCTGCCCTTACCACCAGTGGAACTACACACTATCGGGCGACCTGCAGGGTGTTCCATTCAGACGTGGCGTCAAGCAGGACGGCAAGGTCAACGGCGGTATGCCAGCGGACTTCAAGCCATCCGACCACAATCTCACCAAACTCAAGGTTGCCACCCGTGGAGGCGTGGTATTCGCCTCGTTCGACTATGACGTGGAGTCGCTGGAAGACTTCCTGGGCCCGGTGATCCTCGGATACTTCGACCGCCTTTTCGATGGTCGCAAACTGAAGATTCTGGGCTACAACCGCCAGCGCATTCCAGGCAACTGGAAGCTGATGCAGGAAAACATCAAGGATCCATACCACCCGGGCCTGCTGCACACCTGGTTCGTGACCTTCGGACTCTGGCGCGCCGACAACAAGTCTCAGTTGTTGATGGACGCACACCACCGCCATGCGGCCATGGTTTCTACACGCGGCGCCGCTGGCAAGGCTGCCGAAGTGACCCAAGTATCGAGTTTCAAAGCCAACATGGAGCTGAATGATCCACGGTTCCTGGACATTGTTCAAGAACCATGGTGGGGTGGACCAACCGCAGTGATGATGACAGTCTTCCCGAGCGTCATTTTCCAGCAGCAGGTCAACAGCGTGTCCACCCGCCACATCCAGCCCGACGGCCATGGTGCTTTTGATTTCGTCTGGACGCACTTCGGCTTCGAAGACGACAGCGAAGAGATGACTCAGCGACGTCTGCGCCAGGCCAACCTCTTCGGCCCTGCAGGCTTCGTTTCCGCCGACGACGGCGAAGTCATCGAATGGTCACAGGAAGGTTTCGAGACCAAGCCATCCCACCGCACTCTCGCCGAGCTGGGTGGAACGGACGTCGCCGACACGGACCATATGGTCACCGAGACTCTGATCCGCGGCATGTACGAATATTGGCGCAAACTGATGGAGGCGGAGGATTGATCATGGAATTCCAAAACTACTTCGAACTGACACAGCTGTACGCTAACTATGCAGCGGCATTGGACGCGGCTGACTGGGATGCCTGGCCAGAATTTTTCATCGAAGATTGTGTGTACAAGCTACAGCCGCGCGAGAACCATGATCGCGGCTTCCCATTGTCAACACTTGCCTTCGACAGCAAGGGCATGCTCAAGGATCGCGTATACGGCATCCGTGAGACGTTGTTCCATGACCCTTACTACCAACGCCATGTGGTGGGCACGCCGGTCGTACGCAAGATCGATGCCGACGGCCGTATCCAAAGCGAGGCCAACTACGCCGTGTTCCGCACACGCTTGTCCAAGGAGTCGACTGTGTTTAACGTCGGCCGGACGCTGGATGAGATTGTGCGCACGCCAGAGGGACTGAAGTTCGCCTCTCGCATTGTCATCTACGACAGCGAGATGATTCCCAACTCGTTGATCTACCCCATCTGAGGAACCGCAACCATGACAACCAACTGGATCGATGCGGCCGCGCTGGATGAGATGCCGCAGGACGATGTGATCAGCCTGGATGTCGCGGGCCGTGACATCGCGCTGTATGGGGTGGACGGCGAAGTTTTCGCCACCGACAACGTGTGTACGCACGGCCATGCCCGGCTGTGCGACGGTTTCCTGGAAGGGTACGAGATCGAATGCCCCCTGCACCAGGGCAAGTTCGACGTGCGCTCGGGCCAGCCTACCTGCGCGCCGGTGACCGAGGCGCTGCGCAGCTACCCCGTGAAGATCGAAGGCGGCCGCGTGTGGCTGGCTGTGGACTGAGCGCAGCCGCTACTTCCAAGGAAAACCCTATGACTGCTGAGCGACCAGAGGCCGCAGCCGCCGCATGCGCGGACGAGTGCCCTATCAACACCATTGTGATCATCGGCGCAGGCCAGGCTGGCGGCTGGGCTGCGCACACACTGCGCACCGAAGGCTTCACCGGACGACTGGTTTTGATCGGTAACGAATTGCATCTGCCGTACGAGCGACCACCGCTGTCCAAGGCCGTGCTTTCCGGTACTGCCTTGCCCGAAACCACGCGACTCATGAAGCCCGAAGCCTTCGATGCCCTGGGCCTGGAATGGCGGCCCGGCGAGCAGGTGCATCGCATTGACCGCACCGCCAAGCAAGTGCTGGTGGCCAATGGCGAGACGCTGTCTTACGACAAATTGATCCTGTGCACTGGCGGGCGCGCCCGCCAGCTCGCATTGCCGGGTGCCGACCAAGTCCATGTTCACACTCTGCGCACCATCGAGGATGCGCAGGCGCTCGCCCCGGTACTGGGCCCGGGCCGCAGCGTCGTGGTACTGGGTGGCGGCTGGATAGGCCTGGAAGTGGCGGCCACGGCACGGCAGCAAGGCACCGAGGTGATCGTCGTAGAAAACCAGAACCGGTTGTGCGCACGCACCGTACCAGCCGAGATATCCGAGCATCTGCTAGCCCTGCACCAGGCGCAGGGCACACGCGTTCTGCTCGGCACCGGTGTCAACGGCTTCGCGCGGGCGGCAGACGGCCGCTCGGAGGTCTGGCTTGCCGATGGCAGCGCGCTGCGTTGCGACGCCATCGTGCTAGGCGTCGGCCTGGTGCCCAACGACGAATTGGCGCGCGAGGCAGGCTTGGCCTGCGACGGCGGGGTGCTGGTCGATGCGCAATGCCGCACATCTGACCCCGACATCCTGGCCTCCGGCGACGTAGCCGTGGCACCCAACCCCTGGGCAGGCCGACGGATGCGGCTGGAGTCTTGGCAGAACGCGCAAGAACAGGGCATCGCTGCCGCGCGCTCGGCCCTGGGCCACGCCGTCGACTACCAGCCCCTACCTTGGTTCTGGTCCGACCAATACGGCATGAACCTGCAGATTTACGGCATACCCACTGCCACACACCGCGTGGTGCAACGCGGTGAAAAGGCAAGCGGCAGCTTCATTCTTTTCTACTTGGCCGGCGACGTGGTGCAGGCCGCCATCGGCCCCAACGCGGCGCGCGACCTGCGCTTTGCGCGCCGGTTGATCGAGCAGCGCAAACCTGTCGACGATGCGCGGTTGGCCGATCCGGGCATTCCGATGTCCAGGCTGTGAGAGCAGCCTGCCACTCCCAATTTTTCATCTACACAACACCCGCAAAGGAAACCCCATGACCGCCACCACCTACCTCTGGACCCCGCCGCCCGTCTATTCGTTGCCCGTGCGCGGCCGCAGCGAACGCTTGCCGGTCCAGCGCCTATTCTTCGTCGGCCGCAACTACCACGCGCATGCCGTTGAGATGGGTCGCCCCGTCGACAAGTCGGTCGAAGTGCCGTTCTACTTCACCAAGGCACCTTCGACACTGGTCGAGTCGGGCGCCACCGTGGCCTACCCGCCCGGCACCAAGGACTACCACCACGAGATGGAGCTGGTGGTGGCCATCGGCGCGCCGGGCTTTCGCGTGAACGAAGCGGATGCGCCCAGCCTGATCTATGGTTACGCCTGCGGCCTGGACATGACGCGGCGCGACCTGCAGCTCGTGGCCCGCGAGAAGGGCAGGCCCTGGGACCTGGGAAAGGACGTGGAAGAGTCCTCCATCGTCTCCGAGATCGTGCCCCTGCCTCAGACCGTGTTGAGCCAAGGCGACCTGTCGATGTCGGTCAACGGCAAGGTGCGGCAGAAGTCGGACCTCTCCAAGTTGATCTGGGACATCCCCGAACTGATCGCCGACCTGTCCAAGTTCTACCACTTGCTGCCCGGCGACCTGATCTTCACTGGCACACCCGAAGGTGTGAGTGCCGTGCAGGCGGGCGACCGCATCGAGGGCCAGATCGAAGGCATCGGCAGTATCGTGCTGAACGTCGGTCCGGCCGAATAACGCATTGTTGAAAAAAGAGGAGACAAGGCCACCATGACCATCGACCTGACGCCTTCTCCCGTGCGGCTGCATGCCGTCGCGGGCCACGGTCAACCCGACCCCACGCCCGCGCTGGAGCAGTTGTACCGCGGCTTCGAGCAAGAACTGCTGGTGCCGCTGTGGACCGAAATCGGCGACCTGATGCCCCGCCACCCGAAGTCCAAGGCCGTGCCGCACCTTTGGCGCTGGGATCGGCTGAAGGCCCTGGCCGCGCAGGCCGGAGATATCGTGCCCGTGGGTCGTGGCGGTGAGCGCCGCGCCATCGCGCTGGCCAACCCCGCCCTGGGTGGCAGGCCCTTCGCAACGCCCACGCTTTGGGCGGCCATCCAATACTTAATGCCTGGCGAAGATGCGCCGGAACACCGCCACACGCAGCATGCTTTCCGCTTCGTGGTCGAAGGCGAGGGGGTGTGGACGGTAGTCAACGGCGACGCGGTTCGGATGTCGCGTGGCGACTTCCTGCCGCAGGCCGGCTGGAACTGGCATGCTCACCACAACGCCGCCACCGCGCCCATGGCCTGGATAGACGGGCTGGATATTCCGTTCTCGTACTACACCGAGAGCCAGTTCTTCGAGGCGGGCCGCGAGAAGATCTCGCCGGCCGAACGCACCACGGCCGAGCGCTCGTTCTCCGAGCAGCTGTGGGGCCACCCCGGCCTGCGCCCTGTGTCGGCCATGGCGGCCCAGCCCGCCACACCGCTCTTGGCCTACCGCTGGATCGATACGGACCGTGCGCTGGCCGACCAGCTCGCACTGGAAGACGCAGGCCAAGCCGGCACGCTGAGCCCGGGCCACGCGGCCGTGCGCTTCACCAACCCGACCACGGGCGGCGACGTGCTCCCAACCATGCGCACCGAGATGCACCGCGTGCGCGCGGGCGCTGCGACGATGGTGCAGCGCGAGGTGGGCTCCTCCGTGTTACAGGTGTTCGACGGCAACGGCACGGTCACCGTGGGCGAGCACACTTGGCAGGTCGCGCGCGGCGATCTGTTCGTCGTTCCGTCCTGGCAGCCGTTCTCCGCCCAGGCCTCAGGTGGCAGCGCGCTGGACCTTTTTCGCTTCGGTGACGCGCCGATCTTCGAGGCTCTGCATGCACACCGCACCTTGGCCGGCGTCTGATCGTTGTTGATGGTAGCGGGCAAGCATCTCGAAACCCATCACGCCCTTTAGCCCGCCACGTTTGGCCGATCCGTCAAAAAACAACCGCATGCGCTTATTCGTCCGTTCACTTTCATACGCCCGCGAGCTTAACCTTTGCGCTTGTCACTGGCCACTGCGCACCTGCGCAGCGCCTTGGCAAAAACGTTCCACACCAAGTCGGTCAGGTTTGTGGCGCCCTTCTCGCCCGGCAGCGGCCCGGATACCGCCGAGGTCAAGGAACGCCTGGGCACCGTCGGCTTCGAACCTTTGATCAGTTCCCCGGGCGAACTCACTAACGCGATGGGCCACAAGTCGCGCATGTTCAGTGAATTCGTCAAGCGAGCCAAGATTACTCTAAATTGATGACCATGAAGCTCTATACATTTTTCCGCAGCGGAACCTCGCACCGTCTGCGCATCGCGCTGAATCTGAAGGGACTCGATTACGAGCAAGTCGCAGTCGACCTGCGACGCGAGGAACACCTGGACGAGGCCTTCAAGGCGACCAACCCGCAGCAGTTCGTGCCGGTGCTCGAATCGGAGAGTCGCCTTATGACGCAATCTCCGGCCATCATTGAGTGGCTCGAAGAACGCTATCCGAATCATCCATTGTTGCCGGCCGATACCGCCGACCGTGCGCAAGTCCGAGCGCTCGCGGCCATCGTAGGCTGCGACATCCACCCGGTCAACAACCGCCGCATCCTGGAGGCACTGCGCCACCGGTTCGGTGCGGACGATGCGGCGGTGAACGACTGGTGTGGCACCTGGATCAGTGCAGGCTTCGACGCCATTGAGGCACTGTTGGCGGCCGACACGCGGCGGGGCGACTATTGCTTCGGCAACAGCCCCACCCTGGCCGATGTCTACCTCGTGCCGCAGGTCGAGAGCGCGCGTCGCTTCAAGGTAGACATAGCGCGCTGGCGACGCGTGCAAACCATCGACGCGCGATGCGGAGAACTTGATGCCTTTCGCAGGGCGGTACCGAGCGTCCAACCCGACGCCGCTCGCTGAAGCTCAATTTCCTTTCGGATAAAACGCATCTGCGTAGATATGGGCGGCAGGAATACCTTTTCCAAGTGCCACCAGCATCGTAGTCTCTACCATCGGAGGGGAGCCGAAAAAATAAGCCCGGTGTTCCTGAGAACGGAATGGAGCGTGAGAATTTTGATCGTGTCGTAGACCAGTACCCCGAATACAACGCCTCGCTGAAGGCCTATATCGTCCCGCAAGAAGGTGGCATCGATACTGTAGACCGCGTTGAGATTGGTGGGCGACTCATACGCGACTTGGTATCCACTGGTCTTTAAATCGATCTGAAACGACCCAAGTTTCCTGGATCGTTCAAGGCGTCACTTCTTCTTGATCAAATTGACGATCCCATCGTAATTGGATTTTTTCAAATCAGCGCTGACTTGGGGCGTTGAGCAATAAACTGCCCAAGCGTCCATCAACTCACGTCGCTTCGCCAACTGCGTACTGCGCGCATAAGCAGCTTCTGCCTTGTCTTTGAGTCGATGCGCCAGCGCGTTTTCGATGACCTCTTTGGGGAAATGGGTTGTATCTCCAGCCCAGTCACGAAAACTTGAGCGAAAACCGTGCACTGTGATGTCTGTGTGGCCCATCCTCCGGAGAATCGAGGTGAGCGTCATATCGGACAAAGGTTTGTTCTCCTTTGTGGCGCTCGGAAATATTAGCTCGCAACCTTCCAGTTTTGGAAGGTTGCGAAGCAGATCTAGTGCAGACTTGGAAAGTGGGACCGTGTGCTCCTTGCCCGCTTTCATTCGCCCCGCTGGTATGACCCACTCTTTGCGGTCAATATCGATTTCGGACCAGGTTGCCATCCGAACTTCACCAGAACGAGCGGCAGTCAGAATCGCAAATTCCAAGGCTTTAACCCCCAGACCTTCTTTCGCGCGGAGTTCCACCATGAAGGATGGCACCGACTGATATGCCAGGGCGCTAAAGTGCTCTACCTTCGCAATCT
The DNA here is from genome assembly GCF_028680575.1 of Acidovorax benzenivorans. Taxonomy (GTDB): domain Bacteria; phylum Pseudomonadota; class Gammaproteobacteria; order Burkholderiales; family Burkholderiaceae_C; genus Acidovorax; species Acidovorax benzenivorans. The sequence continues at coordinate 386,208 of NZ_JAPCKI010000004.1, forward strand.
TGGATGGCTTCGCCAGCAGGGTGTCTAGATGGCCCCGCCAGCGTGCTGGGTTATCACCTTGCCGATACTTACTGGTAGTAGCCCAAGCCAGTACCGTTTCAATGCGACCTCTCAAGCGGGCCGCCGTCTCTGTCTTGGTTGTCCAAATGGGTTGCAGGCACTTCACCACCAGATCGGTATCAATCGAGTTCACCGGTAGCTTACCCATCAATGGGTAGGCATAGGTCTCCAGTGTGCTCATCCACTGCGCGATGTGCTTGGGGTTCTTCCACTCATGGCGCTTGGCCTCGATGCAGGCCATCGCACATTCCTCGAACGTCATTTCGCGGGCCTTCACCAAGCGACGCTCGTTCACTTGGGCACGCCGCACGGCAACAGGATCCACCGGCTCTGTTGGATGATGAACCTGCTGCCTAGCCTGAAGCGCCAACCGCCTGGCTTCCGACAGCCCGACCGCTGCAAGGCTACCCAGTCCCATGTTTCGACGCTTACCGTCCGTGCCGGTGTACCGAAAAACCCAGGATCGGGAAGTACCTCGGACAAACAAGTACAGCCCCCCGCCGTCTCCGTGCCAACCGTCCTTCAGTTTGGTTAGAACAATTGCCGGCAGTTTGCCGGGCGTATGCGATCCCACGATTAGCCCTCTGTATACCAATTGCGATGGATTTTAGTATACCTTTTTGTATGCCTTTTTGGTTTGGATAGAGCAAGGTTTTGCTGGACGCCAATGGACAATAAATGCAGGATAAATTCATACATTTCAACGACTTAAAGTACTCCATCAATCACGACTGGGCGTCCTTGGATATGGCGGAGGTAGACGCCCTCTCCGCCAACAACACTAAGCGCCATGCGGCTTCCAAGCCCATGGCGCTTTTTTACTCCACGTTCTACCCCCATTTCAATTTCTGGTGCGTTGAGCCATACTGAAGTGTTTTGAGTCATCGTGCAGCCCCCCTGAAAGATTGCTTGGGCTGGGCCACTCTGAAAAAGAACTGACAGCGAACGATGCCGTCCGGATCGACACGGAACAAGGCCGCGCCGGAAGCCGACGCCAGCTTTTGCACAGACGTCAGGGGCTTTTCGGCATGTACAACGGAGAGGCCCATTGATTCTCTTCCAGCCAGCACCTAAAGCCATCGTTCTCTCGTCCGCCTAAGTTGATCACCATCTCGACACCAAAGATTGAGGTGGCAAGATATGCCTCGGACGAGCGGGTTAGAAGAATGTCGAACTCGTGCAGCAGTTCGAAGGCTTCGTCCCCCTCCAAAAACACCGCGTTCACGGGGTGTAGCGGCCGCACCGTGAACGGCCAATCTAGTCCTTCATTGAAACGCGCGAAGTTGCGCAGCTCATCGAGAGCGGGATGATCGACTAGCTCGTCGTTCCATGAAGGCACCGCCAAGGTTTTGAAAGCAAGCACCTCAAGGCCTACTTTGGCCAAGAACCTACCCATCTGGCGGTACTCCGGCCGACTTGTTCCATCTTCAGCTTGCCAAATCGGAATTCGCCCCTTCTTGTTCGGCACGACCATTCCAGCGCGCAGCTGACGAAACACAGGTGACTCGAGGACTGGCCGCTCCACCTTCCTCGCAAAGTAGTTGTTGCAGGCGTCGCATACAGCACCAACCGGAAGCATGTGTTCCGTGTTGCCCAGAGACTCGGGAATGATGTGCTCCACCGAAGTACTGGTCGAGGAGTCTTGCTTGCAGAAAATGCAGCGCATGTTAGGACTACTTGATAAAGAAAAGCCATTGCTGGCAGATGCTGAGTGGTCGGCTGGACCCGCCTCTGCCCTCGGCGGTGCCCATGCCAGAAGGATGGAGGACAAGGATTTTGAGGCATGCGGTTGAGTACACTCTCGCCACCATGAGCAGCCCAACGAACCACCTGTACACCATCGGTTACGAGGGTATGGATATCAGCGCCTTCATCAACAGATTAAGTGATGCAGGTGTTCAGACCATTGTTGATGTTCGTGAACTTCCTCTGTCTCGCAAGAAGGGGTTCTCCAAAACTGCATTCCGTCAAGCGCTTGCCGAGTCCGGTATCGCGTACTTTCATGTGCCGGCACTTGGTTGTCCGAAGGATGTGCGTGACCAATACAAGGTCGATCGTGACTGGGCGGCCTATACCAAATCGTTCCTTGCATACGTGGAAACACAAGACGCAACTGTGCGCGAGTTGGTGAAACTGTCGAAGGCAACCAAGGCCTGCTTGGTATGCTTTGAAGCCGAGTTCACGTTGTGCCACCGCACTTACGTCGCAAGAGCTGCCCGCAAGCTTGGCGGCCCTACAGTTATGCACCTGACGGCTAAAACAGTCCAAGCTGACTCTGGTCTTCGGGCTGTGGCTTAGGCGGGCATATCACGCTGATGATGAGCCATTGGTCGGGAAATCGGTGAATGGTTCCCAAAAGCAGGATTAGGTCTCTCGATGGAAGTTCTCGCTCGTACTTATCTCTGAACGGAGATTCCCACCCCGAAGCTCCATGCTGCTTGCGCAGCCTTCTGTATAGAGCGCCAACCTCCCAATCTACTAGTTTGTGATGGTAGATGAATGATTGGCCCTCGGTCACGCATTCGTAGTGGTAGTAGAAGTCGAAGGGAATCTTCTCCAACAGCGCCACCTGCCTCCGACTCTCCTCTTCTGAGAAGAGGTTGGACTGTTGATCCATCTGGGTCAGCTTAGCTCGCTCCTCCTCTGTCCAATCGGAATTCTTCGTAGGCCGAATTTCCAATCTAACTATCCGTGCCGGTCGCATCATAGCCAAGGTCGCGTTCCCATGTTGGCGAGCTGCCTCTGCAGCAGCAAAATCGGCGTGCACGGGAATTTTCCGCAGGAGTTCCATGCGACGAGGCCACCCCTCTTTGCCGGAGGGCAACGAGTTCGTATCGCACTCAATCTTGTCAATGTAGATGCGGTGACTTTCCGGACGATGGTCATCTCGGGCCTTCTCCAACAGCACAGAAATCCATTGCCACTTGCGAAACTGCTGTTCATCTGCGATGAGCCTGAACGGTACGGGGAATAGTCGAATGAGAATCCCCGCCTCAGTCATGCCTGCAACGCAGGAAGTCTCGGAGTAAGTCGCACTCGGCGAAGGATAGGTTTTGCAGAGAATCAAAACACGCTCGTAGAACGTCGCCATCAAATCCCTCCCGAGTTAATTTCCGGTATGCAGAGGCAATCCCAGCACTCTAATACAGTGGCCTCGCCTCTCACTGGGTCGCGGTGTGTTCAGCTGACATCGCAAGGTCAGTGCCGTACCTGTGAGGCTTTGTCCTCAAAGCAAGCTTGGAATCTTCCTTCGTGCTATTGGGCGGATGTACTTGGCAAGCGTCACGTCAGACTTATGCCCCGTCTGCTCTCGTATCTGCCAAAGCTGAAGGCCCTTTTCCGCCGCGCTTGTGCAATAGCCAGCCCTCAAGCTATGGCCGCTAACTTTCTTCGCGTCACCGCCCACGCGCGCTACCGAAGCCTTCACCACCAGCGCCACCGACTGCGCTGACAATCCCTGCCGCGCAACGCGGTCATGACGGGTGACGGCGCGAAACACGAACCCCTCGTTGATCTCCGAAACTTCCAGCCAATGGCTGAGGGCACGCACCGGACAACGCTCGCCATTGGCGTGCGGGATGAACACCGTGCGGCCCCGCGCTTCTTGATCGGTCTTGCTGGACGGTAAAAAAATCTCCACTCCATTCGACAAGTAGCTCAGATGCTCCACACGCACCGCCACAAGCTCCGATCTGCGCATAGCTGACGCAAAGCCCACGAGCAGCAAGGCTCGATCACGCGCCGTCTTGACCGGCATCTTCTGCAGGTCGATCATCACCAGCGCCGCCAGGAGATCGTCTTTGACCATCGGCTGAACTTGCCTCTGCTTGGTGCCCAGCGTCCGGCGTATGCCCTGCATCACACGCTTCACAGTCTCACTTCGGGCCGGAGATTCCAGATTCTTTTCGAGGTGAGCCTTGTGGATCGCGGTCACCCGTCGCTCCAAGGTTGCTACGGACAACGTTTCCGCGCATCGGGCCAGGTATTCGGCAAGAACCGCTGGGCTGGCCGGAACACTGCCTCCATTGGCAAAAAAATGCTTCAAATCAGAGGCATACGCGCGCTTGGTTGCCGCTGACTGACTGGCCGCTATGAACTGCTCAGCCGTGGCCGAAAAACCGCTCAAAACGCCCTCTGGCTGCGTTCGCGGTGTGCGATTGGATGTGGTGGTGCTGCGAGCAGACAAAGCTGCGCCAGCGCCCTCCTGCGGAGTGCGAATTTTCTTCATATTGAGTCCTATGGACGGGTTGGAAAAACAATAAAAAACGGCCCTCGAGTGGGGCCGTTTTGGTGGTTATCTGGATAGCGCTAACTGCGTCTTATCGCTACCTGAAATGAGAAAAAAACTATGCGCCAACGCCGCGTGAACGTGTGAATCCGTTACACGCCTAAGGCATAGCAAGAAAAATCACACCGGATTAAGGAAAGAAAAATGGTGACCGGAACGTCACACAGCCGATGCCTCACCATTGCGACGAATTTTCTGCAATTTTCTCAGGCTTGCATATGGTGGACAAGAACGAAAAAGAGTCCCAACTGGGATACTGCGCCAGAGCAATGAAGCGTCTTCGGTGCTTCTTGATGGAGGCGGCATTCCGCGCCGCTGCGCGCCATCTCGACGAGCTGGGCCATCGACGTACCAAGACTGGAAAGTGACTTCAGTGCGGCCGCAATTGTCGTCGGCCAACTGCCGCTGAGCCTCGATCTTGTCGAGGATCATCGGCAGAGGTTGTAGGTCGTGTGTCGAGGGCGGTGGGCTGGGTGGACATGGCAGGCTCCGGGTTGATGGATGACGCCACCATTCACGCTATGAGCGGTGAGGAAGTCAAGCCATCACGTGCGCATTTCAAGATGGTCTGCGGCGGGATATTTAGGTAGACTTTCAACGATCTTCATCGACTTTAAATCATATCAACCGAGCGTCAATACCATGAACACTGAACCGTGGGTCACCGCCGAGGAGGTCGCACAGCACTTGGGCGTGGCCAAGGACACTGTTTACCGCTGGCGCGAGCGCAAGGGTCTGCCCGCGCACCGCGTGGGGCGGCTGTGGAAATTCCAGCTCTCTGAGGTCGATGAGTGGGTGCGCGCAGGCGGCGCCGATGACGATCAAGGCCGCGCCAATGGGGAAGCCAACTGATATGGACAAACGCCAGCTCAGTGAACGCGACATCTGCACCAAGTTCATCACCCCTGCCATTGAGCAAGCGGGCTGGGACATTGCTACCCAGGTACGTGAAGAGTTTCCGCTCACCAAGGGGCGCATCATCGTCCGGGGCAAGCTGCACACTCGCGCTAGAAACAAACGCGCCGACTACGTCTTGTTCCACAAGCCCAACATGCCGATTGCGGTCATCGAGGCCAAAGACAATAAACACTCGTTGGGCGATGGCATGCAACAGGGGCTGGGCTATGCCGACATGTTGCAGGTGCCCTTTGTGTTCAGCAGCAATGGCGACGGTTTCCTGTTTCACAATAAGATTGCCAAAGACGGTGTGATCGAGCGTGAATTGGCCCTGCACGAATTGCCGGGCCCTGATGTGCTTTGGCAATGGTGGGCAGAACACCTTGGCTTGAACCCGGCGCAAAGCGAGCTGGTTTCGCAAGACTATTACAGCGACGGCAGCAACAAAACCCCGCGCTACTACCAGCTGCTGGCGATCAACAAGACCATTGAAGCCATCGCTCGCGGTCAGAATCGCCTACTGCTGGTCATGGCCACCGGCACCGGCAAAACCTACACCGCCTTCCAGATCATCTGGCGCCTGTGGAAGTCCAAAGCCAAGAAGCGCATCTTGTTTTTGGCCGACCGCAATATCCTGGTGGATCAGACCATGACCAACGACTTCAAGCCCTTCGGGTCGGCCATGACCAAGATCCAGAAGCGGCAGGCCAACAAGTCATATGAGATTTATCTGTCGCTGTATCAGGCCGTTACCGGCACCGAAGAAGAACGCAACATCTACAAGCAGTTCAGCCGTGATTTCTTCGACCTGATCGTCATCGACGAATGCCATCGCGGCAGCGCGGCAGCCGACTCGGCCTGGCGAGAGATTCTTGAATACTTCTCGTCGGCCACCCAGATCGGTCTGACCGCCACCCCGAAAGAAACCAAAGACGTTTCCAACATCGATTACTTCGGTGAACCGATTTACACCTACTCGCTGCGCCAAGGCATCGACGACGGCTTTCTCGCCCCCTACAAGGTAGTGCGCATCGATCTGGATAAAGACCTCACCGGCTGGCGGCCCGACAAAGGCATGGTCGATAAGCACGGCAATGAGATTGAGGACCGGATTTACAACCAGCGCGATTTTGACAGAAACCTCGTGCTGGAAAAGCGCACCGAACTGGTTGCCAAAAAAATCAGTGATTTCCTGAAGCAAACCAATCGCTTCGATAAAACAATCGTCTTCTGCGACAACATCGATCACGCCGAGCGCATGCGGCGAGCATTGGTCAACGAGAACGCCGACCTCGTCGCGCAGAACAGCAAGTACGTGATGCGCATCACCGGCGATAACGAAGAAGGCAAGGCAGAGCTCGATAACTTCATCTTCCCGGAATCCAAGTACCCCGTTATCGCCACCACCTCAAAGCTGATGACCACCGGTGTGGATGCGCAGACCTGCAAGCTCATTGTCCTCGACCAGCGCATTCAGTCCATGACCGAGTTCAAGCAGATCATCGGTCGCGGCACGCGCATCAATGAGGATTACGACAAGTACTACTTCACCATCATCGATTTCAAGAAGGCAACGGAGCTGTTTGCCGACCCAGACTTTGATGGCGACCCGGTGCAGATTTATGAGCCCAAGGGCGATGACTCGCCGGTGCCACCGGAGGATGGCGAAAGCCCAAAAACCGACGATGGCTTCACCTACCCGCATGCTGAGGAATCGCCGTGGTTGGGCGTGGCCGAACCGCTGCCCGGCGAGGAAGGCAGCAGCATTCGCCGCTATGTGGTCGCCAATGTAGAAGTCAAAGTGGCGTCTGAGCGGGTGCAGTATTTCGATGCCGCTGGCCGCCTGATCACCGAATCGCTGAAAGACTACACGCGCAAGGCACTCGCCAAGGAGTTCAGCTCCCTCGATGATTTCCTGCGGCGCTGGAACGATGCCGAAAAAAAGCAGGCCATCATCGATGAATTGGCCAACGAAGGCGTGTTCTTTGAGGCGCTGGCCGAAGAAATTGGCCGCCAGTCCGGCAAGGAATTCGATCCTTTCGATCTGGTCTGCCACGTAGCCTGGGATCAGCCGCCGCTCACCCGTAAAGAGCGCGCCGAGCAGGTCAAGAAGCGTGACTACTTCACCCGCTATGGCGAACAGGCGCAGCGCGTACTGCAGGCCTTGCTGGACAAATACGCCGATGAAGGCGTCGGACCCATTGAGGAAACCCAGATCCTCACCATTGCCCCTTTCACCAGTTTCGGCACCCCCATGGAGATCATCCGCGCTTTCGGCGGGCTGGATAAATACCACCATGCGGTGCACGAACTCGAACAAGTGCTCTACGGCTCTTCGCCGCTGTGCGCATAACAAACCCTTCGGAACCCCTATATGGCCATCGGCACCCTGATCAAAACCATCCAAGACATCATGCGCAAGGACGTCGGCGTAGATGGCGACGCCCAGCGCATCAGCCAGATTGTCTGGCTGCTGTTCCTGAAAATCTTCGACGACAAAGAGCAGGAATGGCAGCTCACCGTGCCCGGCTACAAGTCGCCGCTGCAAAGCCGTTTCCGCTGGAGCAACTGGGCCAAAGATGCCGAGGGCATCACCGGCGAAGAGTTGATTGACTTCGTCAACAATGAGCTCTTCCCATCGCTGAAAAAACTGGCCACCTCCGCTGGCGTCACACCTCATGGCAAAGTCGTGGGCTCGGTGTTCGAAGATGCCTACAACTACATGAAATCCGGCACCCTGCTGCGGCAGGTCATCAACACCATTGAAGACGATGTCGATTTCAACTCCTCCACCGACCGGCATCTGTTCAACGACATCTACGAAAAAATCCTGGCCGATCTGCAATCGGCGGGCAACGCGGGCGAGTACTACACGCCACGCGCCGTCACTCAGTTCATGGTGGATATTCTCAACCCGCAGTTGGGCGAGAGCGTGCTGGACCCGGCCTGCGGCACCGGCGGCTTTTTGACCTGCACCATCGAACACCTGAAAGCACAAATCAAAACATCGCCCGACCGCCTCACGCTGCAAGACAGCATCCACGGCGTCGAGAAAAAGCCACTGCCCCACATGTTGGCCATGACCAACCTGATGCTGCACGGCATCGATGTGCCCAGCAACATCCGCCACGACAACACCCTGAGCCGCCCGCTCAAGGATTACGGCCCGAAAGACCGTGTGGACATCATTCTCACCAATCCACCTTTTGGTGGTATGGAGGAAGACGGCATCGAGAACAACTTTCCGCGCAAGTACCAGACCCGCGAAACCGCCGATCTGTTTATGGCGCTGATCATGCATCTGCTCAAGCACGACACAGGCCGCGCCGCCGTCGTGCTGCCCGATGGTTTCCTGTTCGGTGAAGGCGCTAAAACCACGCTCAAACGCGAACTGCTCGAAGAGTTCAACCTCCACACCATCGTGCGTCTGCCCAAGGGCGTATTCGCGCCCTACACCAGCATTGCTACCAACGTGCTGTTCTTCGAGAAAGGCAAAGCCACTAAGGACGTCTGGTTCTTTGAGCACCCGTACCCTGAGGGCTACAAGAGCTATTCACGCTCCAAGCCGTTGACCATCGAGGAATTCGACCTCGAAAAAGCTTGGTGGGGTGGCAACGCCCGCAAAGGGCGCAAGACGACAGAGTACGCCTGGAAGGTGTCGGCGGCAGACATAGCGGCACGCAACTACAACTTGGACTGCAAGAACCCCCACTCCGTAGAAGTGAGCCACCGTGATCCCGCCGAGTTGATGGCGGAATATCGGGAAATCAGCCACCAATTGCAATCCGCCCAACAGGCCTTGAAAGCCGAGTTGATGGCCTGCCTCTCAGCAGACCTCCGGAGCAAGACATGAGCCACGCCATCCGCGATGTGCTCGAACAACACTTCGACACCGCCTTTGCTGCCACCGATGGCATCGCCAAGCTGCGCGAGCTGATTTTGACGCTGGCCATGCAAGGCAAGCTGATGGAGCAAGACCCCGCCGATCAGCCAGCCTCGGAACTGCTAAAAGAAATCGAAACCGAAAAACAGCGGCTGGTAAAGGCTGGCAAGATCAAAGCGCCCAAGCCGTTGCCGACTATCAAGCCGGAGGAAGTCCCTTACTCACTACCGCAGGGGTGGTCGTGGGTGAGGGTGAGAGAAATATGCCACGATTGGGGGCAGAAAACTCCGGATAGCAAATTTACTTATATTGATGTTGGAGCCATTGATAATTCATTGGGGAAAATCGGCTCGAATATTCAGATCCTTGGCGCATCCGATGCCCCATCGCGGGCGAGAAAAATCGTTAAGGCTGGGACCGTTATCTATTCGACTGTTCGCCCATATTTGTTGAACATCGCAATTATCGAGAAAGAATACGACCCCGAGCCTATTGCAAGTACAGCATTTGCAATTCTCCACCCATTTGGGTCGTTAAATGCGCGCTTTATATACTATTACCTTCGATCGCCTGCGTTTATTCGTTACGTTGAGGCAACTCAGAAGGGGGTTGCTTATCCTGCCATCAACGATGGCGACTTCTTCTCTGGTCTTTTTCCTCTCCCCCCACTCACCGAGCAACATCGCATCGTCGCCCGCATCGACCAGTTGATGGCGCGCTGCGATACGCTGGAAATGCTGCGCAACGAGCAGGAGGAAAAGCAGCTGGCCGTTCACGCCGCCGCCATCCAGCAACTGCTGGAAGCAGGGGACGCTTTGGCCTGGGACTTTATCGAGCGGCACTTCGACGCGCTCTATACCGTCAAGAAAAACGTCGCCGAACTGCGCAACGCCATCCTTCATTTAGCTATGGCCGGGCGCCTGTCATCGCCTATGGACACAGATAGCCAGGTGGCTTCTCTATTGGACATATTGCAGACCAATCAATCAAAGAATACTTCTTTACGAAAAAGTGAGTACGATAGCATTCATGCAGCTTTGAAGGCCGCAGCCAACGGCGTTGTGCGCAACAGAGTTCTGCTTAGTGCGCGTCTGTTTTGTGAGTTTATTACAAAAGGCACCACTCCATCAGCGAATGAATTGACCGATATTGGAGAAGTTCCATTTTTAAAAGTATATAACATAGTCGGGAATAAGCTCGATTTTAATTACAAGCCAAGTTTTATATCTGTCGATGTGCATCGAAATAAACTTGGACGCTCGATCATTCGACCTAACGACGTCATAATGAATATCGTCGGACCACCACTTGGGAAAGTGGCAATAGTGACAAATCAGTTTCCAGAGTGGAACATGAATCAAGCTTTGGCTGTTTTCCGACCTCTTGGGGGAATATTGAGCAAATACGTTTACTATGCTTTGTCTGCACGCTCGACTTTGAAAACTGTTCTGCGCGAGGTGAAAGGAACCGCTGGGCAGGACAATTTGTCCTTGGAGCAATGTAGGGATTTAATTATTCCCATTCCATCCATTGAGGAGCAATGTAGGATTGTCAGTCGCATCGACCAGCTAATGATCCAATGCGACACGCTCGACCAGCAAATTGATGCCGCCACCAAAAAACAATCGGAACTGCTGGGCGCCGTGATGGCACAGGTATAGGGAAATGCCATGCGCCTGACATCAATCACCATCAGCCAGTACAAGAATTTGCGGGATTTTTCCTTGAATTTCGACGGCAACAGCTTTATCGATGTATTTGTCGGCAAAAATGGCAGCGGAAAATCCAATCTTTTCGAGGCATTAATGGAAATCTTTCGCCATCTTTTTGAGTACGACAAAGAGAAAGGCAACGTTGGTTTCGACTACACCATCAAATACGAAATCGACGGAACGAAAACGGAAATAGCCTGGAAAGCGGACGCATTCACCATTGACGGTAAGGCACGCGCCACACTGGGCAGGACACCTTTGCCAGACAATGTGCTGATGTACTATTCCGGCCATAACACCACCGTGGCCGATTTGATGCAGCGTTACGAGGAAGGTTTTCGTAAGCGCATCAGAGGCGCTAATCTAGATGAGAGCCGCCGCTTTATCGGCGTTGGCCCGGAGTACAAGGCACTGCTGCTATCCGTATTGCTGACGCAGCCAGAGGGCATGAAGGCGCGGCAGTTCGTTTGCCAGAAGCTGGGAATACAAAGTATTGGCGCTGACCTGCAGCTGGTGTTGCAACGACCATCCTTTGCCGCCGGCGCGCTTAAGGCGCTCGACGCGGACGGTATCGAGAACTTCGACCCCCGCACTCACTATTGGGGCGCAGATGGCATCACTCGTGATTTTTTGGGAAAATTAATCACCTGCGTCAAGGGTGAGTTCAATCATGGCAATGTGTTTGATGCGGAGAAAGACCGCTATCAAATCCCTATCAATATCGAATTGTTTCAGCAGCGCTTCACCGATCAGTCGTTATCGGACATCTTTCGCCAGTTCGATAATTTGAAGACCCTAGGCATGCTGGCGGACATATCCATCCCGCTCACGCTGACCAGCGGGCCGAATGCCACCATCGCCCACTTCAGCGATGGTCAGTTCCAGTCGGTATATATATACTCCATCGTCGAACTGTTCAAAGACCGCAATTGCCTGATACTGCTGGATGAGCCGGATGCTTTTCTCCACCCTGAATGGCAGTTCGATTTCTTGCGGCAGGTATTCGATATCACTGATGCGGCAGCGAAAACCAGCCACGTTTTGATGAGCAGCCATAGCGCTGTGACCCTCATTCCACACGACAAGAAAAAGATTAAATTCTTTGATGTCAAGGACAATCTAGCAAATTGCTACGATTTGCCGAAAACAATTGCAATCAAGAAGCTAAGTTCCGACTTGATCAAGTATTCAGAACAGGAACAGTTGCTCAGCATTATTAATGCCGTTCAAATTGAAAAGAAGCCCGTGCTTTTTACGGAAGGCAGTACCGATCCGATCATAATCAAGGAGGCTTGGTATAAGCTCTATGATGAGGAGATGCCCTTCATCCCGTTCTATGCCTTCAGCTGCACTTATATCAATCAGCTGCTGACCGACAACCGAATTCACGGTGAGATGGGCGGATTACCTATTTTCGCCTTGTTCGATTTCGACAAAGCATATGATCAATGGAATGGCCTCAACGGAGATGTGACCGCTAATGATCCGTTCAAAGGCTTGATTAAGAAGTGGGCGCACGGTGAGTCTTATGCGGTAATGCTGCCGGTCCCTGCGCATGCGGATATTCAAAAGCAGGTGATCCGGAACTCGGCAACCGGCGAAACCTTTGGCGGGGATTCATGCTGTGAAATAGAGCATCTGTTTTATGGGCAAGCACCGACAACGGACTACTACCACCTGGAGCCATGCGTTGGTGGCTCCAAGGTTGTTTTCAAATCAGATAGAGATAAGACCGCGTTTGCCAGAGAGGTCGTGCCGACTCTCGATAAATCGTGCTTTGAGCCATTTAAGCCAGTTTTTGAGTTCATCAAATCAAAGTGTGCCGGAGGTGTCCCCGCATGAGCACCAAGCTCCCCATTAGCCTCCATAACTTGCTGCGTTAGTGCATCATCGAGGGCGAGCGCATCGAGTACAAGGCCGGGTCGAGACGCGACCATCCGCGCCAGTGTTCAATGTCCAAGGTGTTCACCAACCTCCGGTGAACGTCCTTCGTCATTTCTGGAATGGCTAAGAACACGCGCGGCAGATTCGCCCAAGCTGCAAATTGCTTAAAATTTAAGTAAATCAAGTGCTATTCTTGGCGTGACCGCTTGGATTGAAAAAGTAAGCCGAGCAAAAAATCAGTGCGTTTAACGGCCATCTGACAGTCAATTTGGTGATTTCATGCTCAATTCACTCAAATTTTTATAATTGTATTCATTTTGGCATATAATTGAATGAATCTTCGCATTTTGAATTTAGTGCAGTCATTGTGCTTTTTGGCCGGTTTTATAGCTCGCTTCACGGTGATTTTCTCGACTCGCAATGCTGCGTTTGCCCCTAGCTGAATATTTTTTCGGCTGAATTACAAGCAATTTATCCCTGCCGTCGCAGCCACCTTGACGACCCGCTGGTCGAGGCGGTCGGAGTGCCCACGTCCGGAGGGAAAAATGACCCACGAAGCCACTTGCAATGCGGCCTTCCGCCGCCACCATGTGTGCAGATTGCTGCATCGAATGGGGGCGCTGCTTCCTCTGTGGCTGAACGGCTCGGACTTTGGTGCGGGAATGCCGTGGATTGGAGCAACTGTGCTGGCGTGAACTTGGCTACCCACAGCAGCCCGTTTTTGAAAGTGACCTGCCGCCGTTTTTGATGGTGGATGTTGATGGTTACTCCGCCAATCTGTCGATGCCAACGGCCCCGGCAGAACTGGCTGCCCGGATGGCTGCATTGGAACCATCGCCACTGTCGGCATCTTCATTCGTTGGCACGAATCTCAGTGCGCTGGCTCGCCTGCTGAACTTCACACCCTTCGAGTGCCAGTGGCTGCTGTGGTCGTACTGCATCCGACGCTTGGGCCGTTCGATCTTGCCAGTCATCCCAATGCGTGACAAAGACCATGGCTGCGACATGTTGGCGCTGTTATGCGAGATGCCGGTTGACGCTGTACGAGATGCCGTGGCATCGCGCCGGTTGCACACCTGGGGCTTGCTGGATGGCGGTGATGCCGATAGTTCGACGCCACCCTTGCTCAGTGGCTGGCTGTTGGCCACCGACCCGTTTGCAGAGTGGATCGAGCAGCCCTATGACTCGCACACTGACCTGTTGATTGCGCTCTGCCAAGCGCATGTTTCGTTAATGGCGTCTCGCTGAGGTCTCGTCTCTCGTCGGCTGCTTTTCTGCGGCCGAACTGATTTCTCTCACCCGTGTTTTCTATCCGGTACCTGTTTGCGGAGGTCTACGCGCGCCCGTTTGTTTTTACCGTTTTGTTTCGTTCCCCACCCAAGGAGATTTTCATGACCACAACACCCACGTCCACAACCAATGCAGCGGCTCCTGCACCGCCCCCACCAACGATCATCTATTCCAACACCGCCCGGTTCCCGCTGGGCCAGATCGTGGCCACGCCCGGAGCTTTGGAGTTGCTTCAAGAAACCGGCTTCAGCGCTGCCGCACTGATCAGCCGCCACGTGCATGGTGACTGGGGCGATCTGTGTGAAGAAGACCGCGCAGAAAGCGAGTTTGCCGTGACCCGACGCCTGCGGATTCTGAGTTGCTACCGGCTGGTGGACGCTGCGCGGCTGGCTGCAACACCGACCGACAAGCGGTCGTCATTACCCACCCTCTGGATCATCACGGAAGCCGACCGCAGTGTGACCACGCTACTGCTCCCATCGGATTATTGAAATGCCCAAGGCAATCTCATTGAGCCGATCGGCGGTGTCCTATCGGTTCCAGCGCGTGTACCCCGGAATCCAAACCGGACACGCTCTGACCGTGAAGACCAAACGACAAGAACCAGTCCGGTTCTTCATGCAGCAATCCGATCTTGACGGAGCCTGCGGGGTGCATATTGCAGCGATGATTTTGGCGATACACGATCTTGCCAAGCCGTCTGCTCTGCATGAGATGAGCCACAGAAAATCAGGAATTTCTGCGCTCGTTTGGCAGGCGTTTCAGCACACATATTTTGCTGGTGTTCACCCCGAAGAGTGGGTGGAATTGATGGATGGTCTCAACCTGCCTCTGGCGTTGACAGCCAAGTACGGCGTGCAAGACAACGCTGACAGTCACGCCCTTGAATGGCTGATGCGTGGCGGCGATCTGGTGGCGCTGGCATTTGCGTCGGTCAAACACGCCAGAACCAAGCACTGGGCACTGGCGGTTGGGGTGGAGGGTGCCGCGGTTGGCAAAGTGCTTTCTCCGGACTCAATGCTCTTGATCGACCCCAGCGCCAGCGAGCCCAGTTTTTCACCCTTCAACGCTCGGCTGCGCTTGCCGCAGACAGGTCCTGGTCGGCGAGCCGCACCGAATTGGCTCAAGCCCTCGGAAGAGGAAAAGCGTAAGCCCGTGCATTGGCTATACGAGGCTGCCGAGTGGAATGCCGAAGAAGTTCGCTTGCTCGCCGCGATTCGGGTACAGCTGAGGTTGACAGCATGAAGCGCGCGCTGATGCGGCGCCAGGTTCTCAAGATCGTCGCTGGCATGGCGTTGTCGCCATCGTCACTGCTTGCGGCATCGAGCCAAGCCACAACGGTTCAGCAGACCTTGGCAGCGCTGCTGGAGGCAACGGAAGAAGGTTCCATACTGCAGATCAACCTGGAAGAATTGCGCGACGCGCTGAATCTCTGTGGTCGCTTTCCCGTGAGTCTTACGGTGACAGCCCATGGCGCGGACAAGGCCCTTGATGCTTATTGCTACGCATTGACATGCATGCCGAACCGCAAGGTGCCCGCCGCAGTGGTTGTGTGTAGCGGGTACGGCAAGGGCTTTCAACTTAGCCATTGCGCGGAGGTCTTCAAGGTGGCCCGGCAAGCCGTGGATGAATCGACATACTTGGTATTTGGCGCGCGGTTCGATCCCACGCTAGGGGATGCCATGAGCGTTACTTGGCTGGCTGGCGCACCAGATGCCTAGCGCAATGGTGAGCGGCGAGTTCCCTGCGGTCGATCAGCCCCGGTCTTGGCCAACGACGCCTCATTGATCCGGCGTTTCACGGACGTGCGGCGAAGCTCCTTTGGCAGTCGGGCCTCGAAGCCAGCCATCAAGTCAGTCATGGTCATGCCGAGGGACTTTGCCAGCGAGTCCAGCACCAGCAGCGTAGGGGCAGAGAGGCCCCTCTCCAAGAGCGACACGTAAGTGCGATCCATGGAGGCATCGAAGGCCAATTCGGCCTGCGATTTGTCGCAGTCCTTGCGAACAGTTTTCAAGTATTCACCAAACGCCACGGCCAAAGGATGCCGGTCAGCAGTGACCTTCTTCTTGACGGTGGTTGATGTAGATTCCATTGAGGCAAAAATGCCTCAATGACGACTTAAATACGACAGAGTAAATTCTTCATTGTGAGAAACTTCGGATTCAAAAGAGGGAACTGGGATGAGAACCAATCTGAACAAAACCGTGCAAGGCTGGCTTGCTATGGCATGCGCGCTGAATGCGAATTTTGCTGTTGCAGCGCCGCTTGCTGACCTAAGTGGCGGCCAATCCGGCCGCATTGAATTCACCTCGTCCACGCCCGATCACCGATGGGCGCTGATCCGTGGTCGCTTGGGTCCCGAGGTCACCGTCTTCGGCGATCTGCTGATGCCGAATCCGCGGTCGGACGGCAAGGTGCCAGCGGTGGTGTTCTCGCACGGCAGCGAAGGCGTCAGCAGTGTGTACTTCGATGTTTGGGCCAAGGCTCTGAACAACGCGGGCTATGCCGTGTTCGTCGTGGACAGTTTCAAGCCACGCGGCGAGGACCGCGTGACCGGCCCCACCAAGCAGTTGACCTGGAACACCATGGCGAACACCACGGATGCCCTGAATGCGCTCAAGCTGCTGGCAACCCATCCACAGATAGATAGCAGCCGCATTTTCCACATGGGCTGGTCGCGTGGCGGGCAAGCCTTGCTGGATGCGGCATGGCCGACGTACCAGCAGCATGTGCTTCCCGCCAACGTGAAATGGGCTGGCGGCGTGGCGGTCTACCCCGGATGCAATATGCGCTACCGGGTGGATCAGCACAGCAAGCTACCGGCTCCGATTCTGATGGTGCTGGGCGAGAAAGACGACATGACCCCCGCCAAGCCCTGCATGGAGTTGGCCGACGAGTATGCGGCGGCAGGCCATCCGGTCAGCTACAAGGTCTATGCCGGTGCCACACATGTCTTTGACCGGCTCAACCAGCCCTGGAAGAAGTACAACGAGGGCAACTTCAATCTCTGCTCGATGGACGTGCGCATGCCCTATGGCGCCAACGACCGCAGCAGTTGGGGGCCGGCGCTCGACAAAGTCTCGGGGAAGACGTTCACCGACGACAAGGAGTGGAACGCCTACATGCCGAAGTGCAAGCAGACCTCCTGGATCACGGTGGAGAGCAACGACAAGGCCCGCGAGCAAGCCGTGAAAGACGTTCTGGCATTTCTGGAAGGCATCCAATGAAGCGCGCCACCAAACACTCCCTGCGGCTGCTGGCGACCGCTGCACTAGTCTTCTGCGCTCAGGCCATGGCGCAAGTCACTCCGGTGGCTGATGGCGGTGCCGCAGCGCCGGACGAATGGCTGCTGGCCAAGACCGGGCCGCGCTGGTTTCAAATCACGCAGCCGAGCCCGAATCCGAGCACGCTCAGCACCCGCGCGCCATCGGCTGGAGAAAAGGCCCTCGTGGACCGCGCTCGCGCCCTCGTCGGCCAACGGCCCGCCAAGGCCTTTGCGCTGATGGATGGCAACACCATCGTGTACTCCGCGTTCAACGCCCCGGCCGACTCCGAATCCCTGTTCTTCGGCATGTCCATGGGCAAGACGGTCACGGCCATGGCAACGGGACAAGCCATCTGCGCGGGCAAGCTCACGCTGCAGTCCAAGGCCGGAGACGTGCTGCCGGAACTTCAGGGCAAAGCCCTGGGCAATGCCACGGTGCACGATCTGCTGCGCATGGCATCGGGTGCAGCAGAGCAAAACGGCGACAGCACCATCTGGACGCCAGAGCAGACCAAAGACTGGAACCAGGGCCTTCTGAACCTCGCAGAGTTGATTGCCACGGATCGCATCTCCAAGGCGGCGCGCGGTGCGTTCTCGGAGTACAAGCCCGGCGAGGTGTTCGCGTACAAATCCACGGACCCCATGACACTCGGTCTCATGGTCAGCCGCGCGACTGGCATGCCGCTGAGTCAGTGGATTCAAGAGCAGGTGCTCAACCCGATGGGCGCCGCGCATCCGGGGCTGTACTCTCAGGACCGCGCCAAGAACGGACTCGGGGACTCCGGCATGCGGCTGCGCATGGAAGACTGGATGCGCTTCGCTGTGTGGGTCAAGGAGTCGTCCAAGAAATCGGACTGCTTCGGTGGCTTCGTGAAAGCTGCGATGGCCAAGCAGATCGGCAACGACCGCAACCCTGCGGCTCGCAAGCATGGACGGATGTTCGGGGGCTATGGCTACCTTATGTGGACGGAAAACACCACGGCACCTGGCACGGCATGGGCCACTGGGTGGGGTGGTCAGCGTATCGGCTGGACCTACGGCAACGACCGGATGGTGGTCGTATTCTCCAGCAGAGAGGCGTGGATACCGTAGGTGTATGAGCTCGCGCGAGACTGGGGAAAAGCGGCTCACTGAAATACCGATAGCAATCGGTACTGAGCTTCGGCAAGATGAACTTATGCAGCAATTCCGGTGACTGGAACGGTGGTAACGAGCACCAGTAACAGTACGGAGGTTTGACTGCTAGGGCCTACCGGAACGGCACTGCGAGCAATTTCAATCATGCTCGAAGTGCCTACCCTCGTCAGTAGTTCTTGAACATACGATGCTGAGGTGCGGGGCGGAGCCAGGCCGCCTCGTTTTGAGTTTTGACCTCCCACGCACTGCGCGCCACTGGGTCATACATAAAGCCGTTTTCCACTGCCCACTCAGGTGGCTCGACTATCGACGCCGGGTTAGTGAGATCGGACCATTTGATCGCGCCTTCGGGCAAAGGGCGCACAGACAGATCAATGCCATACAACGCCAAAATCTGTTTGCGGCGACGGAAATACGCCGACTCACTGGTGCAGAAATTCAGGGGGTCGCGGCCATCGAGCCAAAGCGCAATAAGGGTGCGATGCCCAAGACTCGCATTCTCCAAAAGCAGTTCACGCTGGTCGAGGGGCGGCATGTCTTGCAGAGGTATCTTTTGAACTGCGTTGATGTGCAGTTCCCGGGCCGATCCCGGCAGCCAGAGTGAGCCTCGGTTGAGCGGGCGATCCTTGCTGTTCACGCTGCGCATGTGGCGGGTTTCGATGCGCACAATGTTGGCAAGGTGTTCTTCCATCATCTGGTCGAAATCTATGCCGATCCCGATGCGCTGGAAGTCGGCTGGCATGTTGCCCAGCAGGGCGAATTTGTGCCGGCATAGACGATCCAAAAAGTAGTTGTACTTGTCATAAACCGCCACGCTCAGGTCGCGCGAATCAGGCCACAAGCGAATGCCGATACCTCTCTCCATGGGAACTGCCCGCAACGACGAATCAGCATGACGACGGATGTTGTCACAGAGCTTCGGAATCAGCCCTCGCGGGAGTCGATAGTGCTCAGCAACATGAGCCTCGTGAACTTCGTATTCACCGCTCGAAAGTGCTGCAAAAACCGATGCCGGGCAGTCGATTCCCAAAGTCTGAAACACCAGCAAGACCGATGCTTTGGCCACAGCTTGTAAGTCGTTGGAGCCCATGCCGTTGTGGCCCTGAATCCACTTCGCCGGTGAGCCGCTGAAACGCATGCGCGGCTGCTTGCCACGGGTCTCCACCTGTACAGTGAAGTCTGGGGCGCCACTGGCAGAACGTACTTTGACTTCGGTGAGCGAGTGTGTTGCAGCTCCGCTGGGCTGAAGAGTAGTGACAGGTTTGCCAATTTCTGGAAAGTCGTCACCGTCGATGGTTATGTTGATGAAGTCGATCATGGTGATGTGTGCATGGTGGTCTGCAGTTCTTCATTTCTGAGCAGTACAGACCACCTATCCAATAGTGACAGTGATCTCCATAGCTCTACTTGGCGATGGCACCGCGCACGGATGCTTTGACGTGGTCGTGCATGGGTGCGCAGCGGTGCATTCGCTAGTGGATGCACATGTGCATCACTTCGTTTTGAGCCAGCGGCCGACCGTCGTGCGATCAACACCCAGCTCGTCGGCAATGGCGACCTGCGACATGCCCTTGGCCTTCATCGCATGGGCTTTTTCGATGCGCGGGTCCTGGTGCATGCCTGTTTTGTGGTGCCAGGACACTTCGCCGTTCTCACCTTGGAGAAGCGTCGCCGCGATAGGCTGGACCTCGGTGTTTGCCAGGTGGCGGGATTTCTCCCAGACCAGGTTGAAACGCAGGGCGCCATCACCGGCAACGTCGTCCACCGGCTTGAGGGCCACCGACCAGTCTAGGGCATCCTCATGGCTGCTGCTGCCACGCTGCTTGCCCGTCTTGCCGGTATGGTGGATCACGATCACCGTGCGGCCAGCGCGTTTGTGACCGAGCATCCAGCGCATCATGGGCGCCCAGGCCTCAGCGGTTTCGCGGCCGTCACCGCTCCAGGCTGAGTAGTTGTCGATAAAGATGACATCCCATTCCGTTCCGATCATCTGGTCAATGGCACGCTGACCTTCTACCGTGTTGATCGAGGGCAGCAGATCGGTAAAGGCTTCAGGAGTGAAGAGTTCTAGATTGTCGGGAGGGTCCACTTTGAAGCTGTCGCACAGAGACAGGATGCGCTGGCGCAGGGTGAAAAGGTCCATCTCGCCATCAAGGTAGATGACGCGACGAGCGCGACGTGATTTGCGGCCGAGGAAGGAGATGCAGGCGCTGATGCAGATGGCCAGACTCAGCGCCACCCAGGTCTTACCGCGACCGCGCGGTCCGAACAGCATGCCGGTCTGGTTGGATTGGATGAGACGGCCCCAGTGGTTCTTGCGGCGTGGCACTTCGAGGTGCACGAACTTGGCTGCGGAGATCAAATGCATTTCGCTGCGAGGGCGAAACAGCCCGTCGCTTGGCTCCGGCATTGGGGTGCGGGGGCGCGCCACCTTCGCTGATTGAGAGGTTGTTTTCATGATTGGTTGGAAGCCACGGCTGCGACTGCAGCCGTGAGACTTGAGATGTGTTCGGTATTTACAGCGACGGTGTTGCTTCGTGAGAAACCGCCAGTACGGGCTGAGCAACGCGCGGGCTGCAGGTGATATGGACCTCGCGGGTGATCTTGCCCTCGCGCTTACCGCAAGTGCCGGTGACTACGATCTCTTGGTCGTTGTCGGTGACGTGGCGGTACGTGTTTGCCTGTGCGTTCAGGTACGTCGCGCCCTTCAACTTGCCGCGCGTGCACGTGGAAAGGATGGTCTCGGAATACTGAGCACCAAACTTGTCCAGAAGGAACGCTGGCGTGAGATAGCAGCGGCTCAGTGCAGCCTTGGCTTCGGCTGTGATGTAGACGTGTGCGAGATCAAAGATTTGGATGTGGAGGCGGAACTCAGGCTGGTCGATTGAGAGCTTCGAGCGCTTGTGAATCGACAAGGTCTTGTCTGCAATCAGCGCTTGAAGGTCAACCTGATCCAAGAGATCAGCAACTGTGCCGTCAGAGAGTTTGGCATCGGTGGCCACAACAGGCTGCTGCGTTTCCAAGTCCTGGGCTTGAGGAGATACAGAAGAAATGGGCATGAGTAGTCCTTTGCCACCAGCCGAAGCTGTGGCACTTTCAATAAAAAGTAAGGGAGGTGCGCCGTCTAAAGGGCGGTAAGCAGGGACAATGACCGGGACAAGGACATGGTCGGCCTGCGAAGAGCGTTGGCAGATTGCGTGGTGCTACCGCAGCGCCTTGCGTTGCTCGGTCTTGGCGTCGCGCTCAGCGATGCGCTGCTCCAGCCAAGCTTCAACCTCGTCAGCTACGAAGCCCACGCAGCGGGCGCCAATCTTGATGGGTTTGACAAAGAGATTTTCAGCAACCATGTTGTCGAGGGTGCCGTGGCTAATGTCGAGCATCTCGCATACCGCTGCCTTGCGGTGAATGCGGCGGTTTTTGGGTCTGCCTTTGGCCGCAATCGGGCCAAAAATCACGCTGCCAATGTCTGGGTTCATTTACGCTCCTTTGCGAAAAATTGAACCCCGATGATGATTTTCCGCCGCCAATACGGAAAGTGCTCTGCTTAGCTGAATGCCAACTATTTGCTGGTTTCTTTTCCGAGGCCTGCCAGCCACTTTCGTACCGTCCCCGCTTCGGGTAGCTTCTCGGTGGGCTTCCCCTCGCGTTCAAGCACCACGTTCTCAGCGGTCTTCTTGTCCAGCCACTGATCCGCGAACGCGGATGCCGACCTCTTGCTGGTGTCCCTATGCCAAGCTTGTTGAACCTGAGCTTTGAGAGGGCCGTACCCACTCGCTTTTACCTTGCCACCTTTGCTAGTCTGACTGTGATGCTGAAGCTTCGATTTTCCGGTGAGCATCACCATTGCAATGAGTTCTGCTGACGGAGGATGTTGTCGCAGATGAGCCAGGAGGTCTTCAATCTCTCCGGTGTCACAGAGGCTCCACAACTCGTTTGCGGCGCCCTCGTTTTCCAGAAGCTTCAAGATTGTTGGTCGAGCGATGGCTATCGTACGAAAGCGAACGAGATAGTCAGAAAAATCGGTTGGAACAACGAAGGTGCGTTCTGCGAGGGCGCTGTCTGCCGACTCGGCCCTACGCCGGAACTCTTGCCGATCAAAAGGAGGCTTAGGCTTTCTCTTCATTCGTGGTCTCGCCTGCGTCGGCGGTTTGTGCCAGGTATGCTGCCCACTCGTCCATCAGCTTGCGCCGTTTTTCGACCATGTCGGATCGGTGATAGGCCCGGACGTATGCGTCTCCGACCACGTGGGAAAGGGCGACTTCAAGCATTTCGTGCTCGTAATGCGCAATTTCCGCACCCCAGGTCCGGAAGCTCGCGCGGAACCCATGCATGGTGAAGTCGTACCCCATCCGCCGCAGCAACTGCGTGAAAGTCATGTCGCTCAGCGCGTGACCTTGGAGGTTCCTGAAGATCAAGCCGGAATGAGGCGTATCGGACTTTCTGAGCTTCGCGGCCGCTTGAAGGACGCGCACTGCTGCATCTGACAGTGGAACCGTGTGCTCGCGGCCTGCTTTCATCCGTTCTTTCGGGATGGTCCAGCAGCGTGCATCCATGTCGATTTCCTCCCAGACTGCATTCCGCACCTCCCCCGATCTTGCGGCTGTGAGGACGATGAAAGCAAACGCCAGCTTCACCACGTCCCCAGAAGTGCTGCGAGACACTGCTAGGAGTAGCGCTCCTACTTCGGAGTACGGACAGGCCGCGTGGTGCTCTACCACCCGCTGCTTCGAGTTTTTTGGAAGAGATTTCTTGAGTTGGTCCCAGGCTTCGCTATCGAGGCCATCGCAGTACCCCATGGCCGCACCATGGTTGATGACGGTACGAATGCGCTGGAGAACCCGTGACGCTGTTTCCGCCTTTTCTTTCCAGATGGGCAGCAGAGCCGCGCGCATGTGCTCTCTTGTCACCTCGCCCACCGGCAGGTCGCCGAACTTAGGAAAGGCATACGTGGACAAGGTGTTGATCCACTGCGCGGCATGCTTGGCGTTTTTCCAGTCGTCCTTGTTGGTTTCGTGGTACTCCTTCGCGCAATCGGAGAAGGTGATGCCCCTGCGTTTGGCCTCCAGTTGGGACGTCTGAAGCTTTGCTTTTTCTTCCCGGCGGTACTCGATAGGGTCGTGACCGTCAGCAAGGATTTGCCTGTACCGGCGTGTGCGCTCTCTCGCCTCCGCCAAACTGAAATCATCCAGAGAGCCCATTCCCATCTCTCTGGTCTTCTTGTTCAGGGTGTAGCGAAATATCCACGACCGCGATCCAGAGGCGCTAACTTGTAGGTAAAGTCCGTGGCCATCCAAGTAGTAGCCGGGCGGCTTATCTTTGGCTCTTACAGCGGGGTCGGTTAGCAATTTTTGCTTGGTCACCGTACAATCTTACCCCCATTTTATTTTTTGCTCAAACAATCTCTTTGAGTCGAAATGAGGTTGTAGAAAGACGCCGGAATGGCGTAAACACTTGGCTTCTGAGCCACTCTAGTAGTTCTTGAGGTTCTTTGGCGGTTTTTCCATACAGACGCCCTCTCCGCCACATATCAACCCAGGTGATTTCGGTCACCTGGGTTTTTTGTTGTTTGGCTGCTTTTTGTACGTCAGTGCGCCACGGCTGCGCGCTGAACATCGCCGACTGGGCGCTCTGCTCGGTGTGTCGTCGATGAACTCTCCCTAAGAATCTATTCAATGTCTTTTCGGGGATCGCATTGGAGTGCACTCAGGATGAGTGGATGCTTCGGATGCGCCGCGTGGGCTCGTGCCCATACAAGCAGCCAGGGCGCAAAAGCTCCCCTCACCGGAGCGCGGCGCCACGAAGGTTTCCGGCAGGTTTGTAAAGGCAACAGGCCGTAACAGTTGCCCATGGAGCCCTGGTATGGCACTTGTCTTACACACGGAACTGCGGCACTTTGTTGAAATCCTAGCCAGTAGCCATTGAGGTTGCGCTGGGAGGTCATTGCGACCCCTCACCCTTTTTGCTGAAAAGGACTTCACCATGAAACGCCATTCCTTACCGCCGGGAGCGCGCGCGTTGATAGCGTTCATCGGGACCGTGGTGCTGGCAGTGCTGGCAGCGGTGTCGTCATTGATGCCGGACGTGGCCGTGCAGTCTGTGGATTCGATGTCGCACGGGCTCACGGGGCTGGATCAGATTTTGTCTTCCAGCTTTCTGGACCGCTGAGCAGTGATGTGCGCCAAATTGATGGGTGATGCGCTGCAGCGCGTGCAGGGCCAAACAGCAACACATTAGCAAAAAGCATAGCATCAGAGTACCATTCGACGCTGCACACCGGGTTTTTCGGTGGCATTCTGGAATGGAGGACGATCGTGACCACACGTTTTCGCATCTCTGCAAACCGTTTCTTCTGGATTTTTCACCCCAAGTCCTGGGGTTCGATGGTATTGCTAGCCACCGTGGTGGGCTGCTCCAGCCCCCGTGACAACGCCCTGGATGAGTTCTCGCGCTGGTACGACGGTGCCAGGGCCCAGGCCCAGGCAGGCGCCATGAGCTGGAGCGAGCTGTACAAGCAAAGCTTCGACCGCCTGACCGCCCTGCCGCCCTCGTTGCAACAGGACACCCGACTCGAAAACACCGTGCTGCTGCTGTCCGTAGCACGCAAGCTGGAGTCCAACGAAATCAGCCCCCAGCAATTCGCCATGGAGCGTGACGACATCGAGACCCAGTTGCAAGCGCGCCTGCGCTGATGAAGCCACAAGCGGCGGCAAAGAGCACGCCTGCGGCGCTGAAATGACCGCAGACGCGGTGGCCGAACCAGCCTGAGCGACCTATTGCGCTCGCCGCCGCTCAGCTCCCCGCCCCCTCCTTGGTGTGGTGTTGCGCACTAGCGAGGCAGAGCCCCCGACTGCTCCACCACCCCCACACGGCGGCGCAGCGCACTGGCTGCAGCGGTGTCCCCGGCAGCTTCTGCCCGTTGCACCTGCAGCAGCAACCACGCCATCAGTGGCCTGCGCCAACCTTGTGCCGATGCGGTATCGGTGGCTGTGGCGATGACTGTGGGGCTGGCGCGCCCCGTCTGCAACAGCACGCCCGCCGCCACCAAGCGCGAGAGTGGGTCGGTGATGCCTGCCAGGCTGGCTGCATCCCCTGACGTTGCCACTGCACGCTGCGCCGGGGGCAGCAGCGTCACCTGGGCGGTTTGGGCACGGCCCGCCAGATAGTCGGCGTAGGCCTGCTCGGGCGCGGCGGCGTCGGCACGCAACGCCTCAAAGCGCTCGCACGGTTCGGTGACCAGACTGGCCACCTGGGCGGCGCAGCGCATCAGCTCCAGGCGCGCCAGCAGATCAGGGCGACCCGTGCGGGCGACTTCGGCGCGGGCCCGGTCCCATTCGAGCTTCTCCACGCGCGCATTGCCTGACAGGTAGGCCTCGATGGCCTTCTGGGACGCGCCCTGGGCGTTCATCTGCCAGTCAGGCACCGAGGGATGGCTGGAGCATGCAGCCAACACGCAGGCACAGCCGATTGACAAGAGCCGCAACACAAACCGCGAGCGAAATGGAGCAGATGGGTTCATGGCAGCTTCAGCTCCGTATCACGTGCAAAGGGCCATTTGCGGTTGATCTCGTTGACCAGGCTTTCCACCTTGCGCAGGTTGCTTTCCACCTCGGCGCGCAGCGCACCCAGGTCCGTGGTGGCTTCGCGTGCATTGGCGCCGATGGCCTGGGCCTCCACCAGCACCGCGTCCACCTTCTTGAGGCTGGTGCGGGTATCGGCCAGCAAGCCATTGAGTTGGGCCACGGTAGCGCGGACTTCGGGCACCAACGCATCCTTGTTGCCCTCGCTGCCAAACACCTGTTTGTCAGCGCGAGCGGCCATGCCGTCCAGCCGCGCCAGCAGCGCGTTGGTGCGCTCCAGGGTGGCCACAATCTTCTTCGCGTCGGCTTCGTTACCCATCAACACGCCCAGCGCGCCGCCGGGGCCGTTGAGACGCTCGGTGAGGGCCTTGACGTTGGTCAGGGTGTTGCCCAGCGCGGCATCTGGCGATGTCAGGGCGTTCAGGTTGGTGAGCAGCTCGCGCGCCGTGGCCATGAGCTGCGGGATCTCCGCCGTCGCATCGCCGCGCAACACCGGCCGCACGGCACCATCAGGCAGCGCAGGGTCGGTGAGGATGCCAGAGTAGGCCCGGATGTTGGTGCCCCCCACCAGGCCGCGTACCAGCGTAAACACGCTGGACTCGCGCAGCCAGTGCGCGTCCTTGCGCGGCACATCCACCAGGATGCGGGCATTGCCCGATTCGGCCAGCTCAATGCGCCGCACGCGGCCGATGGGAAAGCCCGAGAACGTCATGTCCATGCCCACCACCACGCCTTCGGAGTCGTCGGCCGTCAGCACCAGCGTTTGCGTGGACTCAAACGCGCCCCGCGCATACAGCAGGTACAGGCCCGAGCCCACGATGAGGGCCAGCGTGAACAACAGCAGCGCGGCAGCCTTGAGTTCCAGATAGGCCACCGGGCGCAGGGTCTCGACCGGAGGCGCGTCGACCCCGGCGGGGGGCGCGGCGGGGCCATGCGATGGGGGAGGAGGATGGTCGTTCATGTCGTGGGTTTATGCGGGTGGGTTCGACCGGCGCGGGCCGTCAGTAGTAGTTGCCCATGAGCGAGGCCACCTCGATCAGCAGCAGCACCGCAAACATGCGGGCCAGGCCGCCCAGTTCCGAGTCGGGCTGGGTGCGTTCGCCGCTGTCATACAGCCCGGCAGCCATGGGGATCAGCGCCACGGCCAAGCTGAAGAATAAGGTCTTGAGCACAAACACCATGGTCACGCTGGGCGAAAACACCTGGCCGAACATGCGCGTGTAGCTCGGCAGCCCCGCCATGTTGAAGCCGTACACCCCCAGGTACGCCAGCACCAGCGCCACCACGCAACTGAGCGCAGCCAGCGTGACGCAGGCAAACACCCCGGCAATCACGCGGGGCAGCAGTTCGATGCGCACCGGGTCGGAGCCCTGGCGGCGCAGCGCCTCGAACCGGCCCGTAAGCCGCAGGTGCGCCAGTTGCGAGCCGTTGGGAATGGTGCAGCGCATGGCCACAAACAAGGCGGCTGTGAGCGGGATGAGCTCCAGCACCAGCACGCGGATCACCATCTCCAGCGCATAGCGCGACAGCCCGTAGCTCAGCGCCGTGACCACCACAATGCGCGTGAGCACCAGGCTGATGAGCGCCGCCAGCACCGTGAAGCCCAGCAGCACCGGCGCGGTGTCCAGATACAGGTGCCGGGCCAGCGCGCGGCGGGTGCCCTTGCCGTAGCTGGACGGCGACAACACCAGCACCAGCACCACCGCGCCCAGGTACAGGATGCGCCACCAGGCCACCGCCCAGCGCCGCGCCGTGTTCCACACACGTTCGGGCAGGGTGAGGCCGGGAAGGCGCGAGATCATGGGCGGATCATAGCGGGGGCATGCACCAGGGCAGCCCATGGCGAGTTTCTGGAGCTATTTGGGCCATTTTCGGGCGGTAGCGCTACAAACATATGCCCAAGCAGCTATCAATTAGATAGCAAATAATCGCGCACAGCCACATCGCACAACAACTGCTCACACATGCCGCTTGCCCAGGCTGGCAGTGGCGACCAAGCCTACGGGCTGCGCGTCGGCACGCGCATGCAGCGCTTCGATGATGTGGCAGGTGGCATCCGACCCGTCGCAGCGGCTGCGCAGCGCCTGCAGGTCGGCCTCCAGCGCTTGCAGCTCGGCCAGACGGGTACGCACGTGCAGCAAGTGCTCATCCAGCGTGTCGCAGGCGGCATGGCAGTCCGTCTTGTTGTCCCAGTCCAGAGCCAGCAGGGTTCTGACCTCGTCCAGCGACATGTCCATGGCGCGGCACAAGCGGATGAAGCGCAGCTGGTGCACATCGGCACTGTTGTACAAACGGTAGCTGTTTTCGCCGCGCACACCGGGCGGCAGCAGCCCTTCTTTCTCGTAATAGCGGATGTTGGCGGGCGACACCCCGGACTGCTGGGCGGCCTCGCCAATGCGGAACTGTGCGGCGTGGTGATCCATGGGCTTGACCTTCAAGTGACTTCAAGGTATCCAATGATGCCATCGCTTTCAAAAAACACCAGGAGAAATAACGATGTCTGCCCATTGCCACCACGACCACTGCGCCTCCGACAACGACGCCACCGCCACAGCCACCGCAGACCCACGCTACCGCCGCATTCTGTGGGCAGCGCTCATCGTCAACGCCGCCATGTTTGTGGTGGAACTTGGCGCAGGCACCCGGTCGGGCTCTGCATCGCTGCTGGCCGATGCCATCGATTTTCTGGGTGATGCCGCCAACTACGGCCTGTCGCTGTGGGTGCTGGCCATGGCCCTCACCTGGCGCGCACGCGCCGCCCTGGTCAAAGGGGCCAGCATGCTGGCGTTTGGTGTGTTCGTGATCGGGCGCGTGGCCTGGGGCGCGTGGCAAGGCATCCCGCCAGAGCCGATCACCATGGGCAGCGTGGGCCTGCTGGCGCTGGCGGCCAACCTGGGCGTGGCCGCCCTGCTCTATGCCTACCGGGAGGGCGACGCCAACATGCGCGGCGTGTGGCTGTGCACCCGCAACGATGCCCTGGGCAATCTGGCGGTGATGGGGGCAGCCCTCGGCGTGTTGGGCACAGGCACCGCCTGGCCCGATCTGGCGGTGGCCGCCATCATGGCGGGCCTGGCCATCAGCGGCGGCTGGAGCGTGATCCGCCATGCGCAGCAGGAGCTGGCCGGCACCGCAGCCGCGCCCACAGCGCACGGGCATTGAACGACGTGCATGCGCGTGCGCCTGCCCCGCCTTTGCATTGGCGGTCGCACACGGACATACTGCGTTACGCACAACAGTTGCCCGACCTGCGCGACGCCAGGGCCGGGTGAGTGCGCTGTGACGCTGCGAGCCCGTCTGCACCAAAAATATGACCAAAACTGGCAATAGCGCTTTATCCATAAGCGCAAGCAGCTATCAATTCAGGAGTATTTGCATACCAACGCGCTGCAGCAGGCCGTCGGCAACTTGACGCACAGCAAGCCGGGCATGGGGCCTGCGTGGTCCAATCTGCCGCTTGCGCGTGTCCGTTTGCCCAGGGGGCGCCGCGCACAGCCTTCACCTCCCTGCACTTTGCCCATGTCATCCCAGTCCCCTACCGCCCCCGCAGCGCCTGCCCCCCTGGCCGTGCCCCACAGCCTGACAGAAGACGCCGTGGCGATCTTTACCGGGGTGTTGCTGATCTCGGTGGGGGTGGCGTTTTTCACCAGCGCCGGGCTGCTCACGGGCGGCACGGCCGGGCTGGCGTTCTTGTTGCATTACGCCACGGGCATCGGCTTTGGCAAGATTTTCTTTGTGCTCAACCTGCCGTTTTACTGGCTTGCACTGCGCAAGCTGGGGCGGGCCTTCACCGTCAAGACCTTCATCGCTGTGCTGTTGCTGTCGCTGCTGACCGAGCTGCAGTCGCAGTTCCTACAGTTTGCACAACTGCAGCCGCTGTATGCGGCCATTGCGGGTGGGCTGATCACCGGCACTGGGTTTCTGGTGCTGTTCCGCCACCGCTGCAGCCTGGGCGGCGTGGGCATTGCCGCGCTGTACCTGCAAGACCGTTACGGCTGGCGTGCGGGCAAGGTGCAGATGGCCGTGGACTGCTGCATCGTGCTGCTGGCGCTGTGGACGGTGGATCCCCTGCGCGTGGCGTGGTCCATTGCTGGCGCCGTGGCGCTGAACCTGGTGCTGGCCATGAACCACCGGCCAGGCCGCTACATGGCGGTTTAGGGCGATGTAGTCCCAGCTACCACCTGCCAGCCCAGCCCACTGTGCAGGCGCTGCTCCAACGCCTCGATGGGCACTGGGCGGCTGAACAGGTAGCCCTGCCACAGCGTGCAGCCGTGGCGCTCCAGAAACGCGCGCTGCGCTTCGGTCTCTACCCCCTCGGCAATCACGTCGATGCCCAGGCTCTGCGCCATGCCGATGATGGTCTGCACGATGAGCGCGTCGGTGTGCTGAATGCCAATGTTGCGCACAAAGCTCTGGTCGATCTTGAGCTGGTCGAGCGGCAACCGTGTCAGATACGACAGCGATGACTGCCCAGTGCCAAAGTCGTCCATCGAAAAGCGCAGGCCCAGCGCGCGCAGCGCATTCATCTTGGCGATGGTGTCGTCCACGTTGTCCAGTGCCAGGCTCTCGGTCAGCTCCAGCTTCAGTCGGTCGGGTCGCGCGCCGGTCTGCCGCAACACGGCCACCACCTGCTCCATGAAGTCGGCCTGGCGGAACTGGCGCGCGCTCACGTTGACGGCCAGTTGCAGGTCCGCAGTAGCGGGGTGGTCCTGCCACCGGCGCAGTTGTGCGCAGGCGGTTTGCAACACCCACAAGCCGATGGGCAGGATCAACCCGGTCTCTTCGGCCAACGGGATGAACTCAAACGGAGGCACCATGCCGCGCGCCGGGTGCTTCCAGCGGATCAGCGCCTCGGCCCCCACCACGTGGGTGCCGCAACCCACCTGCACCTGGTAGTGCAACGTGAACTGGCCTTGGTCGAGTGCAGCACGCAGGTCGTTCTCCAGCGCGGCGCGGGCGGTGACGGCGGCCTGCATGCGGGGGTCAAAAAAGCGGATGCCGTTGCGCCCTGCCGTCTTGGCTGCATACATGGCCAGGTCGGCGTGTTTGACCACGTCTTCCACCGTCTGGCTTTGGCCGCTGAACAACACCGCACCCACGCTGGTGGTGCTGTGTACATGGTGCGATGCCAGCTGGTAGGGCTGGTTGAGCGCGGCCAGAATCTTCTCGCCCACCGTCTGCGCCTGTTCGGCAGCGTCGGTGGCCAGCGCACCCAGGTCTTCCAGCAGCACAAGAAACTCGTCGCCCCCCAGGCGCGCCACCGTGTCGCCTTCACGCACGCAGGCCGTCAGCCGCTGGGCCACCTGCTGCAGCAGCACGTCACCCATGTCGTGGCCCAAGGTGTCGTTCAGGGTCTTGAAGTGGTCCAGGTCCAGGCACAGCAGGGCCCCTTGCTGGCCTGCGCGCGCGCTGGTGGCAAAGGCTTGTTGCAGCCGGTCCATCATCAGGCGGCGGTTGGGCAGGTGGGTGAGCGGGTCGTAGAACGCCAGGTGCTCGATCTCGCGCGCTGCCGCCGCGCGCTGGGTGATGTCGCTGAGTGTGGCCACATAGTGCGTCAGCACCCCATGCTGGTCCGTCACTGCGGAGATGGCCATGAAGTGCAGGCTCACCTCGCCGCTCTTGCAGCGGTTCCACAGCTCGCCCTTCCACTCGCCCGTGCTGGCCAGGCTGGCCCACATGGCATCAAAAAACGCCTTGTCATGGTGGCCCGAGGCCAGCAGGCTGGTGCGGCGGCCCACCACCTCGCCGGCGCCATAGCCGGTGATGCGGCTGAACGCCCGGTTGGTGCGCAGGATGAGGGTGTCCGCGTCGGACACGATCATGCCCTCTTGCGATTCAAACGCAATGGCGGCGATACGCAGCTCGTTCTCGTCGCGCTTGCGGGCCGAGATGTCCTTGCCCACACCCCGGTAGCCACAAAACACCCCCTCGTCATCAAACACCGGCGTGCCGCTGATGGACACCCAATACGAGCGCCCCTGCAAGTCATGGCGCTCGAACTCGAAGTCGCGAAACTCCTGGTGGCGCTCCAGCAGCGCGCGGTGCTCCTCCCACAGCGCATCGCTCATGCCCGGCGCAGCCAGCTCCCAACGCGTCTTGCCCATGTGCAGCGCGGCCTCCTGCACCAGCCGGTCGTCGGCCCGGCCTTCCACATGGGTCAGGCGGAACTGCGCGTCCTGCTCCCAGTACCAGTCGGACGACAACGCGGTCAGGGTGCGAAAGCGCGCCTCGTTGTCCTCCAGCTTGCGGCGCACGCGGTAGGACTCGCTCACGTCGCTGAACACCAGCACCACCCCTACGATCTGCCCCTGGGGGTTGCGAATGGGCGCTGCACTGTCGGCGATCTGGTATTCGGCCCCATGTCTCGCCAGCAAGGTGGTGTGGTTGCTCAACGCCACCACCTGGCCCTTGTCCATCACCTGTTGCACCGGGTCCACCTGTGGCTCGCGGGTGCTGGTGTTGATGATGCGGAACACCTCTGGCAGAGGCTGGCCCAAGGCCTGTGCCAGCGGCCAGCCCGTCAGGCGCTCGGCCACCGCGTTCATGCGGGTGATGCGGCCCTGCGCGTCGGTGGCGATCACGCCATCGCCGATGGAGTGCAGCGTGATGGCCAGGTTTTCTTCGCTCTGGCGCAGTTCGGCCTCGGCGTTCTGTCGCGTCAGGGCCATGCGGTCAAACCGGCGGCCCAGCTCGGTCAGCTCCTGCAGGCCCGTGGCAGGCGCGCGCGACACATAGCGCCCCTCGGCCAGCTCGTCCGTGGCGTGCAGCAGGCGCCGCAGGGGCCGCATCACGCCGCGCCGCACACCCACCTGCGCCACGGCAAATGACAGCACCAGGCCCGCCAGCAAAAACGCCATCTCGGTCCACATGCGGCTGTTGGCGGCGGCGTACAGGTTGTCGAGCGGCACGGCCAGGCTCATGGTGGCCACCGGTTTGCCGCCCGACTCGATCAGGGGCTGGAACACCACCAGTTCGGGTGCGCCATCGGGGCGGTAGCGCTGGCGCTGCCCCTGGGGTGTTTGAAGCACCAGGGCGCGGAACTCGGCATCGGCAAACGGAGCCCCCAGTTCGCTGGCATCGGGCGGGTAGCGTGCCAGCACGCGGCCGTCGGGGTCGGACACCCGGGCCACCGCGCCTTCAGGCAGCCCCAGGTCGGTGAGGCGCAGGCTCCACCACTCCAGCGACACCACCGCCACGGCGGCCGCCACCACATCCTGCGTGCCAGGGGGAACCACCGGATAGGCAAAGTTGACGCTGGCCACCTGGGCGGCACGGTCAACCTGAAAGCTGCCCACAGCAAAGTCCCGCCCCGCAATCGCCTGCTGAAAATAAGGGCGGTTGGCCACGTTGACAGGAGCCTTGAGCGGACGCGCATTGCACAGCAGCTCGCCATCCGCACGCGGCACGCCAATGTTGACGTAGGTGGTGTTGAGCGACAGCACCTCGGCCAAGTAGCGCCCGCACTGGGGCGCTGCAGGGTCGTGCACTTGCGGCATGGCCGCGAGTTGCTGCAGAAACTGGCGGGTGTTCTGGATCAGGCGTTGCTGGGTGCCGGCCACCGACTGCAGGGTCTGCAGCGCGCGCTCTTCTGCCGCGGCAATCGCATCCATGCGGTGGGCCCGTGCCTGGTACACCACCAGCAGCACCGCTGGCAGCGTGGCCCACAGCACCAGCCAGCGGATCCGCGCGGACAAAGTGCTCCACATTCCAGCGACCCATGAGGGCATACCGACCTTTCTGTTCGAGAGAAAGAAAGAAGGCGTGTGCACACAACCACCACCAGCCACCCAGCCAGCGGCAGACATGTTTTGTCACATGTTACTGCCCATGCTCCCAAAAGGCATGCAAGATTTGCGCGGGTTTGCCCGCCGTGCGTGCCGGAATAAGGCACCAGAGAGCGCGCACGGGCGGAACCTTTTGTCCGCCCGCCGTATCATGTTGGGATGCGTCGCGGCTTTTTCTTCCTGCTGATGGTGGTGCTGGTCCTTCGGGGCCTGACGGGCACTGCCATGGCGGCGGGCATCGTGGCGCCGCTGCTGCCAGCAGGCCCCACGCAGCACACTGTGGCCCATGTGCCCCAGCCAGAGGGCATGGCCCACCAGGACCAGGACCACCAAGACGACCAGCCCGCAGCCCATGCGCAGGCTGGGGGCATGCCAGTCGGTACGGATCGCGGCCATGATGGCCACCATGGTGACCCTGCGGTTGAACCCGCCATCGACCACACCGGCATCTACTTTGCTGCCTGCCAGGACCAGAGCGAAGGCTGCGACACGCACGACCACCACAGCGCTAGCTGCTCGGCCTGCGAAATCTGCCATTCGGCCATGCTGGGTCTGCCCGCATCGCTGACCCCCTCCCCTCTGCCGACTGGGGCCCTGCTGCCCCTGGCCGCCGCGCAGTTTGACAGTGCCCCAGCAGCGCTGGCCATCAAACCACCCATCGCCTGATCCCCGACGCCCGAAGTGCGTCTGCCACGGCCTGAATGCCCCCGAGCAGTGGGGCCCTTTGGGCGGCAGCGCCATGTTTTTTCGTTCGTTGTCTGGAGATCGCCATGCGCGCCCCTGCCGTTTCTCTCTCCTTGCAGTCGCCCTGGCCGTTGTGGCCGATGCGACTGGCATGCCTTGCCCTGTTATCCCCCTTGCTGGCGCAAGCCCAGAGCCCATCCGCCCTCGACGCCGCCCGCGCCGATGCGCCCACCGCCCCCCTGACGTACACGGCCATGCCGCCGCAGCCCCCGCTGGTGGACGCCCCGCCCACACCCCAAGCCTGGCGCCAGGCGCATGAAGCCGTGGGCGCGTTCCCGCGCGGCCATGCAGACATCGTGGCGTGGGAGGCGCAGGGCGGCGTTGCCCCCTCCCCCGCGCCCACAGCCTCCACGGCGGCCCCAATGTCGCCTCACCGCCATGAAATGCACCACGGCATGTCCCATGGGATGCCCCACGGGGGCCATGGCAGTGCTCCGCCTCCCCACCACCCCATGCAGAAAGGCAAGCAATGACCAGCGCACACCGCCTCTCCCTGCTGGCCGCTGCCGCCCTGCTGGCGGGCTGCGCCAGCGTGTCGCCCGACGGCCTGCGCGGCGACGTGGCTGCACTCACGGCAGGCCGTACCGCCAGCGCGCCACAGGCGGCCCTGCCCGCCATGGACCCCAGCGCCCGCGCACAAGCCCAGCAGTCCATCGAAGGCTGGCTGGCACAGCCCTTGACACAAGACGCTGCCGTGCGCATTGCCCTGCTCAACAACCCCGGCCTGCAAGCCCGGCTGGCCGCACTGGGCGTGGCCGATGCCGAGCGTGTGCAGGCCATCACCCTGCCCAACCCGCATCTTGCGCTGGGACGGTTCACCAACAGCCACGAGCGCGAAATCGAACGCACGCTGGCCTTCAGCCTGATCGACCTCATCACCCTGCCCTGGCGCACCGAGCGGCAGGCCGAGCGCCTGCAGATCGCCACGCAGCAAGCCGCGCAGGACGTGGTGACGCTTGCCGCCGACACCCGCCGCGCCTGGCTGCGTGCCGTGGCCGCCGAGCAAGTGGCGGCCACGCATGACCGCATGGTCGAAGCCGCCGAGGCCGGGGCCGAGCTGGCGCGCCGCATGGTGCAGGTGGGCAACTGGAGCCGCCTGCAGCAAGCCCGTGAGCAGGCCGTGCTGCAAGAGACCACCCGCCAGCGCGCCCTTGCCCGCCTGGCCGCAGCCACTGAACGCGAGCAGCTCAACCGCCGCATGGGCGTGTGGGGGCTGCAAGCGCAATACCATTTGGCCAAGCAGCTGCCGCCCCTGCCCACCACAGCCTTGCCCGCCGACGGCATCGAAACCACGGCACTGCGCGAGCGGCTGGATGTGCAAGCCGCCCGCCGCCAGCTCGACACCCAGGCCGTGCGCCAGGGCTGGAGCCGTGCAGGCGCGGTGTTTGGCGACATCGGCCTGGCGTACAGCCGCAACACCACCACCGAGCGCGACACCGGCAGCAGCGACGTGAAGCGCGGCTGGGAGATCGAGCTGCCCCTGCCCTTGTTCGACTGGGGCGGCGCCGCCCGCACCCGCGCCCAGGCCGAGGTAGAACAAAGCGCCGCCCAGTTGCAAGACACCGCCGTGCGCGCCCGCAGCGAAGTGCGCAGCGCCTGGCTCACCTACCGCACCGCACTCGACCTGGCGCGCCAGCAGCAGGCCGAGGTGGTGCCCCTGCGCCAGCTCATCAGCGACGAAACCACCCTGCGCTACAACGGCATGCTGGCCAGCGTGTGGGACATGCTGGCCGAAGCGCGCAACAGCACCCAGGCCGTGGCCAACGCCATCGAAGCGCAACGCGACTTCTGGTTGGCCGAGACGGACCTGCAACTTGCGCTGACTGGCACATCGCCGGGCGCCCTGCAGGGCCTCACCCCCGGCGCCGCAGCCTCCACCACCCCACAAGGCCATTGACATGAACCGCCGCAATTTCTTCTCCGGCGCCGCCACGGCCGTGGCCGCAGCCTCCGTCAGCCGCGTGGCTCTGGCCGCGCTGCCCGAGCCCGCCATGCAGACCAGTGCCGACACCGCGCCGCCACTGCACCCGCCCACCGGCCGCCCCTACAACCCCGTGGTCACACTGAATGGCTGGACCGCCCCCTGGCGCATGAATGCAGGCGTCAAGGAATTCCACCTAGTGGCCGAGCCCGTGGTGCGCGAAGTGGCGCCCGGCTTCCTGGTCAACATGTGGGGCTACAACGGCCAGAGCCCCGGCCCCACCATCGAGGTGGTCGAGGGCGACCGCGTGCGCATCTTCGTCACCAACCGCCTACCCGAGCACACCACCATCCACTGGCACGGCCAGCGCCTGCCCAACGGCATGGACGGCGTGGGCGGCCTCACCCAGTCCGCCATCCAGCCCGGCAAGACCTTCGTGTACGAGTTTGTGGCGCGCCGCCCCGGCACCTTCATGTACCACCCACATGCGGACGAGATGGTGCAGATGGCCATGGGCATGATGGGCCTGTGGATCACCCACCCCAAGGGCAGCCATCCACAGATTGCCAAGGTGCAGCGCGACTACGCCTTCCTGCTCAACGCCTTTGACGTGGAGCCCGGCAGCATGACCCCCAAGGTCAACACCATGCTGGACCACAACATCTGGTGCTGGAACAGCCGCGTGTTCCCCGCCATCAGCCCGCTGGTGGCACGCCAGGGCGAGCGCGTGCGCATCCGCGTGGGCAACCTCACCATGACCAACCACCCCATCCACTTGCACGGCCACGAGTTTGAGGTGACCGGCACCGACGGCGGCCCCGTGCCCAAAAGCGCGCGTTGGCCCGAGGTGACCACCGACGTGGCCGTGGGCCAGATGCGGCAGGTGGAGTTCATCGCCGACGAGCCCGGCGACTGGGCGCTGCACTGCCACAAGAGCCACCACACCATGGGCGCCATGGGACACGACGTGCCCACCATGATCGGCGTTCAGCATGCGGGCCTGGTCGGCAAGATCCAGAAGATCGTGCCCGACTACATGGTGATGGGCGAACGTGGCATGGCCGACATGGGCGCCATGGAGATGCCGCTGCCCGACAACACCTTCCCGATGATGACCGGCACCGGGCCCTTTGGCCCGCTGGAGATGGGCGGCATGTTCACCACGCTCAAGGTGCGCGCCGACCAGCCCGCAGGCAGCTACGCCGATCCCGGCGACTTCA
Organism: Acidovorax benzenivorans; assembly: GCF_028680575.1. Classification (GTDB taxonomy): domain Bacteria; phylum Pseudomonadota; class Gammaproteobacteria; order Burkholderiales; family Burkholderiaceae_C; genus Acidovorax; species Acidovorax benzenivorans. The sequence goes on from NZ_JAPCKI010000004.1 coordinate 423,867, forward strand.
AACAGCCACCCGGCACCCGGGCCTTTGAATGGCAAGGTGCGCCCGCCACCACGCCACGCCCCGCACGCACCGACACCCCAGGCACAGCCCCCGGCGCAGCCACCGCCCGCAAGCCCGCTACCGGCGGCCACCAGCACTGAACGCAGAAATCCACAGCACCATGAAAACTATCAAATTTATAGCTGCTTGCGCTTTATGGATAAGCGCTAGCGCCTCTTTTGGCCATGAAAACTCCCATCACGCCACCTCATCCAGCCCCGTCGTCAAGGAGCAGAAGGACTGGGGCATCGCGGGCGATGCCAAGGCCGTGCGCCGCACCATCACCCTTCGCATGGGCGATGACATGCGCTTCAGCCCCAGCCATATCGAAGTGCGCGAGGGCGACACCGTGCGGCTGCGCGCCGCCAACAAGGGCAAGGTACTGCACGAGATCGTGATCGGCACCAAGACCGAGCTGGGCCAGCACGCCGAGATGATGAAAAAGCACCCCGGCATGGAACACGACGAGCCCTATATGGCGCATGTGGCCTCAGGCAAGACCGGCGACATCGTGTGGCACTTCAACCGCGCCGGGAGTTTTGACTTTGCCTGCCTGATCCCCGGTCACTACCAGGCAGGCATGACCGGCACCATCACCGTGCTGCCCCGCAACCCATAACGCCAGGAGAAACACCATGACCACCGTACGCCATCGCTCCACATCCGCCACAGCCAGCCCGGCCCGCCGCCAATGGCTCGCCACCACCCTTCCGTTGCTGGGGGCGGGGGTGGCCCTCGCGTTCCTGCCAGGTCTGTCCCGAGCGGCCACCAGCACACCCACGCCGCTGGAGGTCTGGAAAGACCCGAATTGCGGCTGCTGCCAGGACTGGGTGGACCACATGCAATCCCATGGTTTTGCCGTGACGGTGCGCGCAACCGGCAACAACGCCGTGCGCGCACGCCTGGGCCTGCCGCAAAAGCTGGGCTCGTGCCATACCGCCCTTGTCGGCGGCTACGTCGTCGAAGGCCACGTGCCTGCCAGCGACGTGCGCGCCCTGCTGCAACAAAAACCCAAGGCCCTGGGCCTGGCCGTGCCCGGTATGCCGGTAGGCTCCCCAGGCATGGACGGCACCGTGTACGGCGAGCGGCGCGACCCGTACGACGTGCTGTTGGTCGCCCACGACGGCAGCACGCGCATCTTCAAGAGCTACAACAAGAAGGCATCCACATGAAGTTCCTCTCCATCCCATTGGCCGCCAGCCTGCTCCTCCTGGGCGCAGGGCCCGCTATGGCGCAGGCCCCTGCTGCGGCAGCCTCCGACAGCCACAGCAGTCACCATGCGGCAGCGCCAGCCGCATCTGAGCAGCCAGCAGCAGAGCTGAGCGAGGGTGAAATCACCCGCTGGGACCCGCGCACCTTGCGCGTCACCTTGAAACATGGCGAGATCAAGAACCTGGAAATGCCGCCCATGACCATGGTGTTCCGCGTACAGGACGCGGGCGTGGTGGGCGACCTGAAGCCCGGCGACAAGGTGCGCTTTCGTGCAGAGAAAGCCAGCGGCACCTACCAAGTCACGCGGATCGAAAAGGCGCCCTGACCGCCCCACCGAAGGTTGAGCTCACACAGCCCCGCAAACCCGCCCGGGCACCATAATCACCGGCCATGAGTTCTCAACATGTTCTGGCTGGCGACGCTGGCAGCATCACCCGCGTGGCGGGTATCGAGGTGGGCCACTTCACCGACACCCGCCGCCCCACGGGCTGCACCGTCATCATCACCCGCGAGGGCGCCGTGGCCGGTGTGGATGTGCGGGGCGCAGCGCCCGGCACGCGCGAGACGGACCTGCTCCACCCCTCCAACCTGGTGGACAAGGTGCACGCCATCATGCTGGCCGGGGGCAGCGCCTGGGGGCTGGATGCCGCCACCGGCGCCGTGCGCTGGCTCGAAGAGCGCGACATCGGCTTTGACGTGGCCGTGGGCCGCCTGCCCATCGTGCCTGCCGCCGTGCTGTTTGACCTGCTGGTGGGCGACATGCGCATCCGCCCCGACGCTGCGGCGGGCTACGCCGCGTGCGATGCAGCATCCACCGCCGACCCGGCCGAAGGCAATGTGGGCGCGGGCACGGGGGCAGCGCTGGGCAAGATTTTTGGCATACAGCGCGCGATGAAGGGTGGCATCGGCACCGCCTCCGTCACAGTGGATGGCGTCACGGTGGGCGCACTCATTGCCTGCAATGCCCTGGGCGATGTGATCGACCCCGACACCGCCCAGGTAATTGCCGGTGCCCGCACCGACGACGGCCTGCGTTTGCGCGACACGCGCCGCGCCCTGCTGCGCGGCGACCCGCCCCAGCCCCTGCTGGCGGGCACCAATACCACCATCGGCGTGGTGGCGACCGATGCGGTCATCACCAAAGTGCAGGCCCACCGCCTGGCCGTGGCCGCGCACGATGGCCTGGCCCGCAGCATCAACCCCGTGCACACCATGTCGGACGGCGACACCCTCTTTAGCCTGGGCACAGGCCGCACCGGCAAAAGCCTGGGCATGATGGTGCTGGCCACCATGGCGGCCGAGGCCACGGCCATCGCCACGGCGCGGGCGGCGCGGGCGGCGCGGTCCATCACCACGGCCGAAGGGTTGTACCTGCCCTGCGCCGCAGACCTGCCCTGAACCCCACCCGCCCCGCCAGGGCGGGCCCCACGATCTCTCCCACCATCCCCATCCCAGCCCCTTCATGCCCCAGGCCTTTCGCAACACTTTTCTCACCCTGCGCGATCTGATTGTGTCCGCCGGTCCCCTTGCTTTTTTGGCGATCGGACTGCTGGTGCTGGCCTATTGGTGGCTCAACCCCAATCCACCCAAGACAGTCACCCTGGCCACCGGCCCCGCCCAAAGCGCCTACGAGGAGTTTGGCAAGCGCTACCAGAAGGCCCTGGCAGCCGACGGCATTGATGTGGTGCTGCTGCCCAGCGAGGGCTCGTCGCACAACCTGCAGCTGCTGCGCGACGGGCAGGCCGATGTGGCTTTTGTCCAGGGAGGCACGGCTGAGCTGCTGGCCGATGACCGGGACAACCTGGTATCGCTGGGCAGCCTGTTTGTAGAGCCGCTGTGGCTGTTCTACCGCACCGACGCAGCAGAGCGTATGCACAACGCACCCCGACTCGATGGCCTGCGGCAGTTGCGCGGCTGGCGGGTCAACGTAGGGTCGGAGGGCAGCGGCGTGCCCACACTGATGGAGCGGCTGCTGCAGGCCAACAAGGTGGAGCCCGGGACGGTCAAACTGTCGCGCCTGGAGCAGACGCCCGCGACGGTGGAGTTTTTGGCGGGCAAGCTCGACGCCCTGGTGTTTGCCTCTGCGCCCGAATCGCTGATGGTGCAGATGCTGCTGCAAACGCCCGGCGTGCAGTTGCTGGATTTTGCTCAGCACGAAGCCTATGCGCGGCGGTTTCCATTTCTCACCCCCGTGACGCTGCCGCGCGGTGTGGTGGACCTCGCAACCAACGTGCCTACCAGGGATGTGCGGCTGGTGGCAACCACCACGTCCCTGCTGGCGCGCGATGGCACGCACCCCGCCTTGCTCACGTTGTTTGCCCAGAACGCTCAAAAGCTGCACAGCGGCGCAGGCTGGTTCAACCGGGCACGCGAGTTCCCCAACACACGGGGCAGCGAACTGCCGATTGCCAAGGAAGGCGACCGTGCCATGAACGAGCCGGTGCCCATGCTGCAGCGCTACCTGCCGTTCTGGCTGGCCAACCTGATCGAACGCATGTGGCTGGTTCTGGGCATCTTGCTGGCGATCATGCTGCCGCTGTCGCGCATCGTCCCGCCGCTCTACCAGTTCCGGGTGCGGTCGCGGGTGTTCCGCTGGTATGGCCGCCTGCGCGAGATCGAAAGCGACCTGGAAGCGGGTAAAAGTGACCCCGCAACCCTGCTGCGCACCCTGGACAGCCTGGAAGCCCAGGCCGAAAAGGTGAGCGTGCCCCTGTCGTATGCCGATGAACTGTATGCCCTGCGCAACCACATCCACCTGGTGCGCAAAAAGCTGTTGCGAGCCTCTGAGGGCGGTAACGGAGCTGCGCACCCGAGCACCGCAGGCGGCGAGATGGCAGACACCGGGAGCGCCTCAGCAACTGCACGTTGACGGGCACTCCCACCGCACAAGGCCGCCCGCAGCCTCGGAGGGTCGCCAACGGTCTACGCCTCTTTGCGCTCAGCGATTTTTAGAGGACTTGGAACCCGAAGACGGGGCCAGGGGTGCTGACTTGGACAGCGACGCCATCCTGGAGCTTGAGCCCGAACGGCCATCGGACGATTTGCGCTCCGCTCCGCCCGTTTCTGCCGAGCCCGACGCGCGCGCCAGGGGCTTGGCGGGCTTGGGCGGCTGGGCGGGTACCACCCGCAGCAAGCCTTCGGCCGCCAGCTTGTCGCGCATCCGGCGGGTCATGGACTGGGTGCTGGCGTCAGGCGCAGTGAACAAGAACAGGGTGCCATGCGGGCTGGCCCAGGTGAGCTGGGTGCGCACCACCCGGCCGTTGGTTACCAGCTCCACCCACGCCCCAATGACAAAGTCGGCGTAGGGGTCTGGGGCATCCAGCGGGGCTTGGGCACTGTCCTGCGGTGCAGAGGGCGACGCCTCGGAGGGATCAGGCAGTTCTGTCGCGTCCGCCGCCACTTCGGGCTCTGCCGCTGGGGCGAGCGCTGGTTTTTCAAACGCCGCCTGGTGCAACGCCACCAGCCGCTGCAAGAACGCACTGGTCTGCACAGCAGGGTAATTGATGGTCTTGAGGCCCTTGCGCAGCTTGGCCAGCAAGCCAGGAATGGCCTCGTTGAGCCGATCAGTCTCCTGGCGTGTGAGGTCGGGCTGCGCAGTCCACAGCAGCACAGGAACCAACGCCAGAAAACCGCTTGGGTCATCGTCCTGGCTGTCATCGCTGCGCATCACCTGCGCCAGCGCTACCACGTCGGCCCAGGGGCCCGCCGCAAAATCCAGTACGTCCGCTGGCACCCGCTCCACATCGGGCAGCTTGCGGATGTCGGCGGCAATCTTTTCGGCCAGCAGCTCGCGCCGCTCGGCCTGCAATTTGGCTTTCTGCTCAGCCTCTTGCTGGGCCTTGATTTTCTGCTCCTGGGTGTCCCACGCAGACTGCAGCGCCTTGAGCACAGTGTCGAACGGCCCCGCGTCCTTGACCTCGTGGGCAGACAAGTGGCCCACCGCCTCGGTCACCAGTCGCATGAAACGGCTGAAGCCAGGCTCGGTCTCGACGGTGAATGCCAGGCTGCGCTGCGTGAGCTCGTCAAGCAGGCGGCGCGCAGGATGACTGCTGTCGGTAAAAAACCGGCCATCGTGGTGCACCAGCTGCTTGATCGCAGGCTCCAGGCTCTTGACGGCCTGCTGCACCGGGGGCAGCAAGCGGGTGTCCTGGGCGATGTTGGCCATCATGCGTCCCACCACTTCCACCGCCATGGCGGTGGACTGGGTAGCGGCCTCCATGGGCATGGCCGCATAGACCACCGGTGCCACGCCAGGCCCACGCCAACCCGCCATAGGCACAGACACAGGCAACGAACCCGACTGACTGACCGTGCCTCCGCTGGCCAGCCGCCCCACCAGACGCTCCAGCTGGGCCATGTCTTCAATGGCTTCGGCCGTCGCACCCGAAGGATAGTAGCCCCCTGCCAGCGACGACTGAGCACTGGCAGAGCCCGCGCGGGGATCCACCCAGCCCGGCTGACCCACGCCGCCGGGCATGACCACCGCCTGCGCTGGCACAGCGCCATAAACAGGAGGGGCAAACGGATCGCCGCCCGCCAGCATCTGGCGCAGGATACCCACCGTGAGCAACGCCTCTTCGGCGGCATCCACCGGCACCATGGCGCCCTGCTGGGAGTCGCCGCTCCAGCCGGTGCCAGGGCCCATGCCACGCCCATAGCCCGTGTTGCCATAGTCGCCCATGGGCGCGTTCATCGACGGGCCATAGCCCGAATAACCGCCGCCATACCCCGTGCCCGGGCCGCCATAGCCGGACCCACCGTAACCGGTGCCCGGGCCTGCGCCGCGACCGCCACCCGAAGGCGTGCCCAGCACGGCATAGCCCACAGGCTGCACACCGTGCTCGCGCAGGCTCTGGGCGGTTTTTTTGTATTCTTCGGCCAGCAGCTTGCCTAGCAAGTCGCGCATGTGCTGCATCCACAGCTGTCGGACTTCGGCCGATACGCCGGTTTCGCCCACCACCTGCTGCAACGCACGGATGTAGCTCTCGGGCCGCAACGGGTTGCGCTCAGGTTGCACGCTGCGCAAACCCTGCGCAGCGCTCACCAGGGTGTTGAGTTCGGCCAGCACAGCGTCGGTGGCATGCAGCGCAGACTGCTGCGCCTTGGACAGCTCCACCTGCGCCTGCATTTCGCTTTCATCCATGAGCGAAAGCTCGCCAAAGTCCATGCCGGTGTCGTCGGCCGAGTTGCGCCCCTTGGCCAAGGCGGGGCCTTCAGCAAAGATCTCCAGCAGGGCCATGGGGTAGCCCTTGACCAGCGCTGCCTCGTGCTCATTGAGCAGGCGCAGCGCATCGCTGAGCAAATTGCGCTGCTGGATGTTGCGGCTAGCCGACTCCTCGCTGGTCAAGGCCCCTTGGGTAACCTTGACGAGCTGCCCCATCAGGGCCTCGCCCCCGCGAACGGCGTTGACAACGCAGGCGCGGAAAACGACTCTCAGACGCGATGCGGGCAAGGACATGGTGGGGAAAGAGGAATCGGGCAAGAGGTTTCCAGATGCAATCCTACTTGACCTCGGCCCTTATTTGAGGGCCTTGAAACGCATCCGCTTGGGCTTTGCACCTTCTTCACCCAGGCGCTTCTTCTTGTCGGCCTCGTACTCCTGGTAATTGCCGTCAAAAAACGTCCACTGGCTGTCACCTTCGGCGGCCAGGATGTGCGTGGCGATCCGGTCCAGGAACCAGCGATCGTGGCTGATTACCAACATGGTGCCGGCAAATTCCAGCAGCGCGTCTTCCAGAGCCCGCAAGGTTTCCACGTCCAGATCGTTGGACGGCTCGTCAAGCATCAGCACGTTGCCGCCCGCAATCAGGGTCTTGGCCAGGTGCAAACGACCGCGTTCCCCCCCGGAGAGCATGCCAACCTTCTTTTGCTGGTCACCGCCGTTGAAGTTGAAGCGACCGCAGTAGGCCCGGCTTGCCATCTGGAATTTGCCCACATTCAGGATGTCGAGCCCGCCCGATACGTCTTCCCAGACGGTCTTGTCATTCGACAAGTCATCGCGGTGCTGGTCCACAAAGGCCATCTTGACGGTGGAGCCGATAACGACCTCCCCCGCGTCCGGCTTTTCCTTGCCCGCAATCAGCTTGAACAGCGTGGACTTACCGGCGCCGTTGGGCCCGATGATGCCGACGATGGCGCCTGCAGGAATGTTGAAGCTCAGGTTGTCGATCAGCACGCGGTCGCCAAACGACTTGGTGACGTTCTTGAACTCGATCACCTGGCTGCCCAAACGGTCCGCCACCGGGATGAAGATTTCGTTCGTTTCGTTGCGCTTCTGGTATTCGTAATCGCTCAGTTCCTCAAAGCGGGCCAGACGGGCCTTGCTCTTGGCCTGGCGGGCCTTGGGGTTCTGCCGCGACCATTCCAGTTCCTTTTTCAGGGCCTTGGCGCGGGCTTCTTCACCCTTTTGCTCGGCTTCCAGACGTGCGCCCTTTTGGGTCAACCAGTCGGAGTAATTGCCCTTGTACGGGATGCCGGACCCACGGTCCAGTTCCAGAATCCATTCGGCCGCGTTGTCCAGGAAGTAGCGATCGTGGGTGATGGCCACCACGGTGCCGGAGTAGCGCTGCAGGAACTGCTCCAGCCAGTCCACAGATTCGGCGTCCAAGTGGTTGGTAGGCTCGTCGAGCAGCAGCATGTCGGGCTTGGACAGCAGCAGGCGGCACAGCGCCACGCGGCGCTTTTCACCGCCGGAGAGCACGCCGATGTTGGCATCCCACGGGGGCAGGCGTAGCGCGTCGGCGGCGATTTCAAGCTGATGCTCGGAGTCGGTGCCAGCCGTAGCGATGATGGCTTCCAGTTCGGCCTGCTCGGCTGCCAGAGCGTCAAAGTCGGCATCTTCAGCACCGTAGGCGGTGTAGACCTCTTCGAGGCGCGCCTTGGCGGCGAACACCTTGCCCATGCCAGCTTCCACGCTTTCGCGCACGGTCTGGGTAGGGTCCAACTGGGGTTCCTGGGGCAGATAGCCGATGTTCAGACCCGCCATGGGAATGGCTTCGCCTTCGATTTCCTTGTCAATGCCCGCCATGATCTTCAGGAGCGTGGACTTGCCCGAACCGTTAGTCCCCAGTACGCCAATCTTGGCGCCCGGGAAGAAACTCAGGGAGATGTCTTTCAAGATCTGCCGCTTGGGCGGCACGATCTTGCCGACGCGATTCATGGAAAAAACGTATTGGGCCATTGAGTGTCAAACCTGCAAAAATGAGCAGAAATTCTGCGTGCAAACCGAGATTATCGGGCCATGCGACAATACCCCCCGTTGTGGGCTCCAGTTGCCCGCCACATCAGCACACTGCTGGGGACGAAGGAAGCATCAACTTCCGGGCTCCCAATCCTGAACCTCATCAGCCTGAGACTGGCTCAGCAACCTCCCGGTTGCACGACAGGCGGATACCCAGCGCCCCGGACGGGCGCATCCAACGACATGACATTTGACGAACTGAACCTGGCTCCTGCCATCCTGAAGGCCGTGCACGAAACGGGCTATGAAACCCCCACGCCCATTCAGGCCCAGGCCATTCCCGCCGTTCTGGAAGGCCACGACCTTCTGGCCGGCGCGCAGACTGGCACCGGCAAGACCGCTGCGTTCACCCTGCCCATGCTGCACCGCCTCTCGCAAGGCGCAGCGCCCAAGAACAAGTTTGGCGGCAAGGGCATTCGAGCCCTGGTGCTGACCCCCACCCGTGAACTCGCGGCCCAGGTCGAAGAGTCCGTGCGCGAATACGGCAAGTACCTCGACATCAACTCCACCGTGGTCTTCGGCGGTGTAGGCATGAACCCGCAGATCGACCGCATCAAGCGCGGCGTAGACATCCTGGTGGCCACCCCCGGCCGCCTGTTGGACCTGCAGCAACAGGGCTTCCTGGACCTGTCCACCGTGCAGGTTCTGGTGCTTGACGAAGCCGACCGCATGCTGGACATGGGCTTCATCCACGACGTGAAGAAAGTGCTGGCCCTGGTGCCCAAGGACAAGCAGAGCCTGCTGTTTTCGGCGACCTTCAGCGATGAAATCCGCGACCTGGCCAACACCCTGCTCAAGAATCCCCAGAGCATCCAGGTCACGCCCAGCAACACCACCGTGCAACGCATCTCGCAGGTGATCCACCCTGTGGGCCGTGGCAAGAAAAAGCAGGTGCTGCTGCACATCATCCAGCAACACAACTGGAGCCAGGTGCTGGTGTTCACGCGCACCAAATTCGGCGCCAACAACGTGGCCGAGTTCCTGACCAAGAACGGCGTGCAGGCCATGGCCTTGCACGGCAACAAGAGCCAAAGCGCCCGCACGCAGGCCTTGGCGGGCTTCAAGAGCGGCGAGATCCGCGCCCTGGTGGCCACCGACATTGCCGCACGTGGCATCGACATCGATGACCTGCCGCACGTCGTCAACTACGAAATTCCCAACGTCTCCGAAGACTATGTGCACCGCATCGGCCGCACGGGCCGCGCGGGCGCCACGGGCGAAGCCGTGAGCCTGGTCTGCATGGACGAAGAAGGCTTCATGATGGACATCGAGCGCTTCACCAAGCAGCAGATTCCCGTGCAGGTCATCGAAGGCTTTGGCCCTGAGCCAGGCGAGAAGGCCGAGCCCATCGCCATGGGCCGCCAGACCATCTGGGGCGGCGCAGGCAAGCCCCCGAGCCGTGATGTGATGCAGGCGGCCGCAAAGGCTGCTCGCAGCGAAATGATGGAGCGCATCCGCACCAACAAGGCGGGCCAAGGCGGCGGCCAAGGTGGTGAGCGCGGCCCCCGTGCGGGCAACGGTGGCGGCGGTGGCCGCTCCGGTGGTGGTGCTCCGCGCAACGCGCAAGGCCCGGCCACCGGCGGCCGGGGCGGCCAGGGTGGTGGTCGGGGTGGTGCACGTGACGGCGCACCCCAGGCTCCAGCACGCGGTCGGGGCCCGCGCCCCGAGGGCGGCGGCGGAGGTCATCGCTACGATGACGCACAGCCTCCTCGCGCCAATGCGCACCTGGGCACCCACCTGGGTCACAGCAATCCGGGCCACCGCAGTTCGGGCAATGGGGCAGGCGGTCAGCCCGACCCCATGCGTACCAGTGTGGACAGCATGGCTGAACGCGGCCGCCGTGGTGGTGGCGGTGGTGGTGGTTATCGCAACTCTGGAGGTGGCGGCTATGGCGGCGGATCAGGCGCGGGTGGCGGTGGTGGCCGGGGCAACGGGCCTCGTGGGCCAGGCGGTCCTCGCGGCTCTTTTAACCGCTGACACGCACAAATCGCCCCCTGCCAACACAACGGACGCAGCGGGCGCCAGCATCCATGTGCTGCACGCCAAGGGGCGGCGAGCACCCGCGTTGAACCATCCCCGCTTGCAACTGCACGCGGTGGATTTTGCGGCGATGCCCGCTTTGCCGCGGGTGGATGATGTCTACATCACCCTTGGCACCACCATGGCAGCAGCCGGCAGCCAAAGCGCTTTCCGCGCGGTGGACTACGACGCCGTGATGGCTACGGCCCGCGCGGCACGCGCAGCGGGCGCCACCCGCTGCGGTGTGGTGACCGCCATGGGGGCCAACGCGCAGTCGCGCATTTTTTACAACCGCATCAAAGGCGAGGTAGAGCGCGACCTGCAGCAGCTGGGTTTTGAGACGCTGGTCATCGCGCGCCCTTCCCTGCTGATGGGCGAACGCCGGGCGCTGCAGCAGGCCCACCGGCCCGCAGAGTCCCTGTCGCTCAAGCTCTTTCAGTGGTTGAACCCGATCCTGCCCGCCAACTACCGTGCCCGTCCAGGGGCGGAAGTAGCCCGTGCGCTGGTCCATGCCGTACAGTCGGGCCGACCCGGGCTGCAAGTGCTGTCCGGCCGCGCGCTGCAGGCCGGTTGATACGGGGCTGCAGCCCCTTTCGAGACCTTGCCGACGCTGCCCGCCCTTCATGCGCCCCAACGAACTCCCCCAGCCGCTGGACACCCTGATGGTGGCCACCTGCAATGTGCTCAATCTGGCCAACCCGGGACGGCTGTTCTACGAGAACCAGGACCCTTACAGCCAGACCGAGTTTGAACGCAAGATCACCTGGCTGGGCGAGCGCTTTCGGACACTGAACGCCGATGTGCTGGCAGTGCAGGAGGTCTGGGACGATGCGGCCTTCAAAGGGGCACTGGGTCGGGGTGGCTTGCGCTACGACTTTGTCGCCGTGCCTGGGGCCGAGAACAACGACACCCAACAGGGCGCGCAAGGCACGCCCCGTGTGGGCCTGGCCACGCGGCTCAAGGTCGAGGCATTGGAATCCTTTGCCGACTTCCCCCTGGGTTTTCAGGTGGACGTGCCGGGCTTGGGCCTTCACACGCACTTCGAGCGCCCACCCCTCGTAGCCACGTTGAGGATGAAGCATGGTCAAGCCATCAACGTCCTCACTGCCCACCTGAAATCCAAGCGTCCCAAGTTTCTGCAGGATGCGCTGGGCCGCCCCACCGAGGACCGCGACGACCGCAAAGTGGTGGCACTGGCGTCGCTGCGCTCGCTGATCATGCGCGGCGCTGAGGCCATGGCACTGCGGTGTCTGGTGATCGACCTGCTGCACCGCACCAGCGTGCCCCTGGTGGTGCTGGGCGACTTCAACGACACCCCCGACAGCGTCACCACGCAGCTGATCTGCGCCACCACCGAGATTGCCTACGACCGGTCAGCCCGTGATGTGGCCCTGTTCAATGCCTATGACCTGCAGGGTGAGGCCGCCCTGAAAAAGGACGTGGCCTACTCGCACATCCACCAGGGCGCGCCCTATGTACTGGACCAGATCCTGGTCAGCGAAGAGTTCCTGCCCAGTGGCCGCAACAGCGTGGGCGATGTGCGCCGGGTGGATTATTTCAACGACCACTTGCATGAGGGACGGGACCGCACGCGCTCGGACCACGGGTTTGTGCGCGCCCTACTGCGCCTGAAACTGCCCAGTTCGCCTCCGGCCCAGACCGTGTCGCCACCGTCCACCGCAGCCATCGCACCCAGCGACATCCCTCGCTGATCACGGTGCCAGCCCACGGCGCCACGTGTTTGCAACGGGATGTACGCTGACAAGGAGAGGCGGGTGCGCGCAGGTAACATCCACGCACAAAGCGCCCCACTCGCCCCACGCCAGGGGCACTCCTTGGCAGCCCACACCATGACCCAGCACAATTTCCAGCGCCGCAGCGCAGATGCCGCCCAGCTTTCTCGTCCTGTACTACAGATAACGCGCTGGGCCGCCCCGGCCACGCTGGCAGCGCTGCTGCTGACAGCCTGCGGCAGCACACCGCTGCCCCCTTGGCCATCCAATCCTACAGCCCAGCAGCGCAGCGCCCCCGCGCCGCTGCCGCGCGTACAACAAGGTACGGTGGTGCCCGCACCGCTGGGACAGCAGACGCCGTCGCAGCTGCCGCCACAACGGGCCGCCGTGGTGGCCAGTCCCCTCCCTCCGTCCGCACCGCTCTTGGTTCGCGACGAAGCGCCCATGGCTCCGCCCTATGGCGATGTGGTGGCCGCGCGGTTCCCCAACCCCTCTTTGGTCTACAGCACACCCGGCCTGGGTGCCGACCGCAGGGCCTTCACCACCAATGTCGAGCTGGGCCAATGGCTGCGCGGACTGAGCGACGGCGTGCCCCGCGGCGGCACACGCACCCAGTTGCTGCAGATCGGCACCGCGCAAAGCGGCGAGCCCATCCAGGGCCTGCTGCTCACCCGTGCCGCAGGCACAGACCCAGCCAGCCTGGACAAGAGTGGGCGCCCGACGGTCGTGCTGATCGGGCAACAGCATGGCAACGAGCCCGCAGGCAGCGAGGCACTGCTGGTCATCAGCCGCGAACTGACCCAAGGCCTGCTCGAACCCCTTCTGGACCGCATCAACGTGGTGGTGGTGCCCCGTGCCAACCCCGATGGCGCAGAGGTAGGCACCCGTGTCACAGCCAACGGCGTGGACATGAACCGCGACCACCTGCTGCTCAACACCCCCGAGGCCCGTGCCCTGGCGCAGGTCATCAACGACTACCGCCCCGTCCTCGTCGTGGACGCCCATGAATACACCGTGGTGGGCCGATACCTGCAGAAGTTCAATGCCATCCAACGCTACGACGCCCTGCTGCAATACACCACCACCGCCAACTACCCGGAGTTCCTCACCAAGGCCTCACAAGAATGGTTCCACCAGCCCATGGTGGCCGCCCTCAAGGCCCAGGGTCTGACGAGTGACTGGTACTACACCACCTCCACCAACCTGCAGGACAAGCGCATCTCCATGGGCGGCACGCAGCCCGACACGGGGCGCAACGTGCATGGCCTCAAGAACACCGTCAGCCTGCTGATCGAGACGCGGGGCGTTGGCATTGGCCGCATGCACATCCAGCGCCGCGTGCATGCGCAGGTCACGGCCATCACCAGCGCCCTGCGCACCACCGCCGAGCGGGCGGCCAACCTGGAGCAGGTCCGCTCGTTCGTGGCCCGTGACGTGAGTGCCCTGGCCTGCCGCGACCAGGTGGTGATCGAAGCCGAGGCCACCCCCACCCAGCGAGATCTGGATTTTCTGGACCCCGAGACCGGCGCTGACCGCAGCATTCGCGTGGACTGGAACTCATCGCTGACGCTGCGCAACACCAAGGTACGTGCGCGGCCCTGCGGCTATTGGCTGTCGGCAGACGCCAGCAGTGCAGTGGAACGCCTGCGCCAGTTGGGCATCCAGGTCATGCGGGTGGCAGAGCCCGGCTCTGTCCTGGCCGAGAGCTACCGCGAAACCGCGCGCGAAACCGGCAACCGCCAGGACGTGATCGGCACCATTGCTGGCAGTGGCGACATCGTACGCGTGCAGGTGTCGGCCGTGCGCAGCGCCATCGACGCACCCGTCGGCAGTTTTTATGTGCCCCTGAACCAGCCGCGTGCCAACCTGGCCGTGGCCGCGCTGGAGCCCGACACTCAGAACAGCTATTTTGCCAACCACCTGATCCAGGAACTGGGCCAGAGCGCACGCGTGATGGCCGTGCCGTCACTGGTGTTTGAAGAAACGGATTGACCAAAGCCTTACGGCAAACCCCTGCATGGCACGGGGGTGGGGCTTGCCCCCCCTAATGGGCCAGGTGAGACACCACGTGTGTACGCCACCCAGAATGGGCAACGCGCTAGCAACTGCGGACGCCAGATTGCTATCAATTAGATAGCTATTCAGGCATATTCTTCTGGCGCAGCTGGCCGATTTCCTTCAAATCATGCCACCCCATGCAGGGGTGCGGGCCGGGAGGCACGCGCCTGGCGATCCCTCGCGCGCTCCAGCACATGGCGTGACATCGCCTGGGCCAGGGCTTCTTCTGCCAGAAACACCACGGCATGGCTGCATTCCTGCACCAGCCGCTGGGCCTCATCCTCGTTGTGGCTACGCACCACGATGTCGATGCCTGGGTTCAGGGTTTGCGCTGTCTCGATCATCTGGCGGACCTGCAACGCGTCCGGGGTGGCAACCACCAGCATGGCGGCCCGCGCGATGTGGGCCTGGATCAGTACGGCAGGCTCCACAGCATCACCAAACACAGCGGCCACGCCATCGGCCCGCAAGGCTTCCACCAGTTCACGGTTCTGCTCCGCCACCACAAACGGAATATCGTTGGCCGTCAGCGTCGCCGCCACACGCCGCCCCACCCGGCCATACCCCACCAGCACCACCTGCCGCGCGAGGTAACGCGAATCCGTGCTCGTTGGCAGTTCGGCCAAAGGGTCATCACGCTGCTCCAGCCGCCGTGCAAGCGCCGACCTGGCACGCAGCCAGTCCTGCAACGGGGCGATGGCGCGGAACAACAACGGGTTGAGTGCCATGGAGAACAGAGCGCCCGCCAGCACCAGGCTGGCCCCCTCCGGCGGCAACAGCCCCAGCGAAGACCCCAGTGCGACCAAAATGAACGAGAACTCACCAATCTGCGCCAGGCTGGCCGAAACGGTGAGCGCCGTGTTGAGCGGATAGCGGAACGCCAGCACCAGGCCCGCAGCGGCCACCGTCTTGCCCAGCATGATGATGGCGACCACCGCCAGCACCTGCAGCGGGCGCTCCCACAAGACCGCAGGGTTGAAGAGCATGCCGACCGACACAAAAAACAGCACGGCAAAAGCATCGCGCAGAGGCAGCGACTCATGCGCAGCGCGGTGGCTGAACTCGGACTCGCGCATCACCATGCCTGCAAAAAAAGCCCCGAGTGCAAACGACACTCCAAACAGCGCGGCCGATCCGAACGCAATACCCACCGCTGCGGCCACCACGCACAGCGTGAACAGCTCACGCGATCCCGTACGCGCCACCTGCCACAACAGCCAGGGAAACAGCCTGCGCCCAACCAGCAGCATCAGCGCCACAAATCCGCCCACCTGCAGCAAGGTCCAGCCCAGCGTACGCCACAGCTGCGCTGCGTCCAACGCAGCCCCAGCACCACCTCCCAGCCATCCCCCCAGCGGCGGCAACAGTACCAACACCAGCACCATGGCCAGGTCCTCCACCACCAGCCAGCCAACGGCAATACGCCCGGTGTAGCTGTCCAAAATGCCCAATGACTCCAGCGCACGCAACAGCACCACCGTGCTGGCCACCGACAGCGCCAGGCCAAATACGAGGGCACCACCCACACCCCAGCCCCACCACATGGCCAACGCCATGCCCAGCGATGTCGCGACGATCATCTGCGCCACCGCACCAGGCACGGCAATCTTGCGCACCGCCAGCAGATCGCCCCATGAAAAATGCAGGCCCACGCCAAACATCAGCAACATCACGCCGATCTCCGCCAGTTGGCTGGCCAAAGCCGCATCTGCGACAAAGCCAGGCGTGAACGGGCCAATGGCCACCCCCGCCAGCAGATACCCCACCAACGCTGGCAACCGTAGACGGGCAGCCAGAAAGCCCAACACCAATGCCAGGCCCAAGGCAGCGGCAACGGTGTGGATCAGCGTAACGCTGTGTGGCATGGGCAGATACTCCAGTGAGGCTGCGGGCAACAAAGGGTGATGACGCGGTTATAACCGGATCGCCATTCCGGGCACAAAATCGACGCGGCGACCCTGCCAAGGGCGATGGTCAAGACGGGTATGATTGGCGCCCTGCATCACGCAGTTGCGGACACTCCGCAAGCTAGGCGACTCCACAGTCGCCCAACACCAATCTGCCCGTAGCTCAACTGGATAGAGCAATAGCCTTCTAAGCTATAGGTCGGGGGTTCGAGTCCCTCCGGGCAGGCCAGCCGCATGGCTGGCAGCTTTCAGTCTCCGCATTCACACAAACCCAACCATTCTCACGGGAGTGGAATAGCGCTGACAATGCGCGCTGGCATGGGTGGCGGGTGCCCCATGCACCAACTCACGCACAGTCACTAACGGTTCGGCTGCGGTACAGCGGCGTAATTCATGGCAATGGCCTGCACCACGGCACCGATCAGTGCTGCATCCGCTGCACTTTGCGGTAGCACGTCACGCACGATCTGAACCGCGTATTGCAGTTGCTCCTTGGCCAAGGCCGCAGACATGGCGTTGCCGCGCTTTTCACTGGGCGACGCGTCGCGAATCACAAGGCTCATCAGAAACTCCCGAAAGGTGGAGCGTGCAGTATGCGCCGTGCGGAGCGGTGATGCGCAGCAGGTGGAGCATTGATTGAGAAAGACCCCTTTGAGGCGCAATGCAGCACAAGGGCAAACGCAAGACAGCACGCCAAAGCAAAAAGCGCCGCAACATTTCTGTTGCGGCGCTTTGCTATTTTTGGGGTGGCTGATGGGGCTCGAACCCACGACAACAGGAATCACAATCCTGGACTCTACCAACTGAGCTACAGCCACCGTAGCTTTGTATTATAGCCTGGGATTTTGCCCCCAGGCATCAAATCGCTTAATTTTCTGCAGTCACTGCTGGCACGGCTTCGGGACGTGGTGCCTTGATCTGCACCTTGAAGCGCTGCTTGAGCAGTTCATAGTAAGCCAGACCCTCGGCAGTCGCCAGCCATTGCACGTATTGCTGACGTTCCTGCTGCGCACGCTGTGCATCCGGAGCCTGGCGTGGCACGACACGGTTGACCTTGACCACAGCATAACCAGCAGTCCCCAGATCCACACCGGTCCAGCCGGGCAACGCTTCGGTGGGAGCCCTCAGAGCTGCATCAATCAGCGCGCGCGGCAGGTTTTGGGTCTGTTCGCGGGATACTTCCGTGGCTGCGGCCAGGCCTGTGGCGGACGACGGAGCGGCCTTCCACGCAGCGAGTTTAGCCTCGCCTTCCTTGCGAGCCAGTTCGGCAGATTTTTCTGCCACATACAAAGTGCGAACACGGGCCTTCACTTCGTCATAGGGTAGCGTGAGCGCGGGGGTGTAGGCGGTCACACGGCCAGCGGCCATCTGGCTGGGGCCTACTTCCACGGCCTCGGTGTTGCGCTTATTCTGCAGCGAGTCGGTGGCAAAAAGTGCTTCGAGGAACTTGGCATTGACCAAAGGCCCCTTGGCACCTGCAGCGGGGGTCCGAGTCACGCCCTTGGCGGTTTGGATCTTGAGCTTGAGCTTGTCGGCCACGGGCTGGAGGCTGTCTGCCTGCTCATACACACCGTTGGTGAAAGACTCTGCCACCTCGGCAAATTTACGCTGGGCCTGCTGCTGCTTGAGTTCGGCCTCCATAGTGGGGCGCAGTTCTTCAAACGTGGGCTGGCGGGGTGTCTTGATGTCAGTGAGCTGGATGATGTGATAACCAAACTCGGTTTCCGCCAAGTCACTGATTTCGCCCTTTTTCAGCGCAAAAGCAGCTTCTTCAAATGGCTTGACCATGGCACCCCGGGCAAAGAAGTTGAGGTCTCCGCCCGCAACGGCCGAGCCCTTGTCGTCAGAGGATTTCTTGGCCACATCAGCAAAGCTGCCGGGAGTCTTGCGCACTTGGGCCAGCAGTTCAGTGGCACGGGCCTTGGCCTTCTCGCGGTCTGCAGCGGATGCATCCTTGGGAGCGTTCACCAGGATGTGGCTGGCGCGGCGCTCTTCCTTCGCCGTCATGCGAGCCACGTTCTCTTTGTAGTAAGTACGCAGGTCGTCTTCACCCAGGGTGATGGACGCCCGCACGCTGTCGAGGTCCAGCACCAAGTATTCGATGGCCGCTTGTTCCAGCTGCTGGAACTGGGCAGGATGGGCCTTGTAGTAGGCCTCCAGGTCCGCATCCGCAGGGGTGACTTTGTTGGCGAAGTCAGCAGCGTTGAAACGGGCCACCTGGATCTCGCGGCGCTCGTACAACGCGTCGAGCGCGAGCTTGACCTGTGCATCGGAGCCAAACGCGGTGCTCATCACACCACCCATCACCTGGTTCACCGAGATGTCGCGGCGCACATTGGCTTCAAAACCTTCGGGCGTCAGGCCTTGTGCAGCGACCAGGGAACGGTAGGCATCGGCGTCCAACGTACCGTCCGGGCGCTTGAGTCCGGCAATCGCGGGAATCTCCTGCAGGCTGCGGGCCAGGCGCGCATCGCTGGTCACAAGATGCATCTTTTGCGCGGCAGCCGCCAGCACTCGGTCACGTACCAGGCGCTCCAGCGTGGCATAGCGGGCACTGGGCGAGTCCAGCAACTTGGGATCGACCGAGGGAGACTGGGCGCGAATGCGGTCTGTCTCCATGCGATGCGCATTGTCCCAGTCTGTCTGCTTGATATTGTTGCCATCGACACGGGCCACCACAGGACTCTTTTCAGAGAAGTAGTTGCTGTCGATGCCCACCAGCACAAACGAAGGAATGATCAGCAAGAACAAGAAGATCATCACGATCTTGGAGTGCTTGCGGATGGATTCAAACATGGTCGATCTTTCAGAAGGCAAAAAACAAAAGGCGAACTTGCGTTCGCCTTTGTTCGGTGATGGTGGGTCCTGACGGTCTCGAACCGCCGACCTACTCCGTGTAAAGGAGCCGCTCTACCAACTGAGCTAAGGACCCCACCTAAACTGATCCTCAGTTCAAGGCATCTTTCAATGCCTTGCCAGGACGGAACTTCGGAACTTTAGCAGCTTTGATTTTAATCGTAGCGCCAGTGCGGGGATTGCGACCGGTACGGGCAGCGCGCTTGCCCACAGCAAAGGTACCGAAACCGACGAGCGACACGGTGCCGCCCTTCTTGAGAGTCTTCTTGACAGCCTCGATCGTGGATTCCAGGGCACGCGCAGCAGCGGCCTTGGAGATGTCGGCGTTGGTAGCGATGTGCTCAATCAATTCGGTTTTGTTCACAAGAAGCCTCTCGGAAAAGAGTTAATGGAATGTCTCGCGGATATCTGGTCTTCACACGCCTGAAAGCACAGCCGTGGGCTGGTGGAGAACAGGCGGGGGAATGACTGGCATACACAGCAGTGGCTGCTGCATCAGATTAAAGCCATCGAGTTTCAGAGTGTCAATACAACACGCTGTTTTGCGTCAGCGTTGCTCCGAATTCTAGTCGTATTTCACGCTGCGACAGGGCTTGGCGGGGGTTTTTGTCTCAAACACGCCGTATGGGCAGCATTCCGTATTGACACCCCGCAGCCAGCCGTACTCAACGGGCTGCGAGCACCTGCGCAATGGCTTTGCCCACATCTTGCGTCCCGCCCGAGCCACCCAAGTCCGGGGTGCGCGGAGCACCACTGCCGGGTTGCAACACGGCTTCGATGGCGGCCAGCACAGCATCGTGCGCGGCGCGGTAACCCAGGAAGTCCAGCATCATTGCGCCGCACCAGATCTGCCCGATGGGGTTGGCGATGCCCTTGCCCGCGATGTCGGGCGCCGAGCCGTGCACCGGCTCAAACAGCGACGGCATGGTGCGCGTGGGGTTCAGGTTGGCGCTGGGCGCTATGCCAATGGTGCCGGTACAGGCGGGCCCCAGGTCGCTGAGGATGTCGCCAAACAGGTTGCTGGCCACCACCACATCAAAGAAGTCGGGGCGCTGCACGAAGTGGGCTGTGAGGATGTCGATGTGGAACTTGTCCACCTTCACATCTGGATAGGCCTTGGCCATCTCGGCCACACGTTCGTCCCAGTAGGGCATGGTGATGGCGATGCCGTTGGACTTGGTAGCGCTGGTCAGGTGCTTCTTGGGGCGCGACTGGGCCAGTTCAAACGCAAACTTGAGCACGCGGTCGACACCGTGGCGCGACATCACCGTCTCCTGCATCACGATCTCGCGCGGGGTGCCTTCGTACATGCGGCCACCGATGCTGGAGTATTCGCCTTCGGTGTTCTCGCGCACGATCAGCATGTCGATCTCGCCGGGCAGGCGCGGGCTGCCGTCACGGCGCACCACGGGGGCGATCACGCCGGGCATGAGGCGCGCGGGGCGCAGGTTGATGTACTGGTCGAACTCGCGGCGGAACAGCAGCAGCGAACCCCAGAGCGAGACATGGTCGGCAATCTTCTCAGGCCAGCCCACAGCACCAAAGTAAATCGCCTCATGGCCGCCAATCTGGTCCTTCCAGTTGTCGGGCAGCATCTTGCCGTGCTTCTCGCAGTAGTCCCAGCTCGAAAAGTCGAAGTGGTCGAAGTGCAGATCGATGCCAAACTTTCGTGCGGCCTCGTCCAGCATACGCAGCCCCTCGGGCATGACCTCTTTGCCAATGCCGTCACCGGCAATGACTGCAATGCGATGCTTCGCCATTCAGATGCTCCTGAAAATATAGCTGCCTGCGCTTATGTACCCAGCGCCAGAGGCACAAAAGACTTGAAAACTATTTGACACGCGCCCGGATCTCAGGCAACGCCTTCTGCAGGTAGTACACCATCGACCAGACCGTGAGCACTGCCGACGCCCAGATGAGCCAGGCACCCCACACGCCGGTGTCGATCACGCCGAACAGGTGCCCGTCATACAACAGGAAGGGGATGGCCAGCATCTGCACCGTGGTCTTGACCTTGCCGATCATGTGCACGGCCACGCTCTTGCTGGCGCCGATCTGTGCCATCCACTCGCGCAGGGCCGAGATCGCAATCTCGCGGCCGATGATGATGAGCGCCACAAACACATCGGCACGCTGCAGATGCACCAGCACCAGCAGCGACGCACAGACCAGAAACTTGTCAGCCACCGGATCAAGGAAGGCCCCAAACGACGAAGTCTGGTTGAGCTTGCGGGCCAGGTAGCCGTCCAGCCAGTCGGTGGCGGCAAACACCACGAACATCACGGTGGCAATGAGATTGCGCGTGGCCGGGTCCAGCGGTGCGTAGAACACCCCCACGATCAAAGGTATCGCGACGATGCGCGTCCAGGTCATCAAGGTGGGGATAGTCCAGAACATGGCGGCGATTGTGTCACGGCGCGGCTGTGGCGCTGTCGATAGGCTTATCTCAGCGCCTTATAAATTTCTTCCGCCAGTTCGCGTGAGATGCCATCCACCGTGACCAAGTCCTCCACACTGGCTGAAGCGACCCCACGCACCCCGCCAAAACGCTGCAGCAGCCGCGCGCGCTTCTTGGGGCCCACCCCCGCAATTTCTTCGAGCTGCCCGCCTCCCACGCGCACCTTGGCCCGTGCTGCCCGCATGCCGGTGATGGCAAAGCGGTGCGCCTCATCGCGGATCTGCGCCACCAGCATCAGCGCCGCCGAATCCTTGCCCAGGTAGACCTTCTCACGGCCATCCGCAAACACCAGCTCTTCCAGGCCCACCTTGCGGCCCTCGCCCTTCTCCACCCCCACGATGCGCGTCAGGTCCAGCCCCAGCGCGGTGAACACTTCGCGCGCCACGCCCACCTGGCCCTTGCCGCCGTCGATGAGCACCAAGTCGGGCAGGCGCGCAGCCCCTTTGCGGGTGGGCGCGCCTGCTTCGGCGTCCGGGGCGGCAAAGTCAATGCCGCCCTCCTCACGCTGCGCCTCCACCACCTTGCTGTAACGGCGCGTGAGCACCTGGCGCATGGCGGCGTAGTCGTCGCCGCCCGTGATGCCCTCGATCTTGTAGCGGCGGTATTCGCTGCTCTGCATCTTGTGGTGGTGGAACACCACACACGACGCCTGGGTGGATTCGCCCGCCGTGTGCGAGATGTCGAAACACTCGATGATGAGCTGGTCCAGGTCTTCGGGTGGCAAGTCCAGCGCCTCGGCCAAAGCGCGGGTGCGGGCCTGCTGCGAGCCCTCCTCCGCCAGCAGGCGGGCCAGTTGCAGGTCGGCGTTCTTTTGCGCCATGTCCAGCCAGGCGCGGCGCTGTTCGCGCGGCTGGTGGATGGCGCTCACGCGCAGCCCGCTCTGTTCGGTCAATGCATCCAGCAAGGTTTTGTCCACCGGCACACTGGTCACCAGCAGCGGTGGCACGGGTACTCCGATGTAGTGCTGGGCAATGAAGGCCTCCAGCACCAGGGCCTCCACCGGGCGCGCGGGGCGCGACGGGTTGGCCACCGATTCATCCGCGCCTTCTCCGCCCTCTTCTTCAAACACCGCCGCAGCGTCTTCCACATGCACCGGAAAGTACGGCCGGTCACCCAAATGTCGGCCACCGCGCACCATGGCCAGGTTGACGCAGGCACGGCCGCCCAACACGCGCACGGCCAGGATGTCCACATCCTTGTCGTCCACCGTCTCGATGGACTGCTGGTGCAGCACGCGCGACAGCGCCTGGATCTGGTTGCGCACCTCGGCCGCCTGCTCAAATTCGAGCTTGTCCGAGTGGGCCATCATGCGCACCTCCAGCGCCTGCAGTAGCTCCTGCGTTTCGCCGCGCAGCAGCGCCTCGGCATGCGACACGTCGGCGGCATAAGCCTCGGGCGAAATCAAGTCCACGCAGGGCCCGGTGCAGCGCTTGATCTGGTACAGCAGGCAGGGCCGCGTGCGGTTGGCAAACACCGTGTCTTCACAGGTGCGCAGCCGGAACACCTTTTGCAAAAGCTGGATGGTTTCCTTCACCGCCCAGGCACTGGGGTACGGGCCAAAGTAGCGGTGCTTTTTGTCGACCGCGCCCCGGTAATACGCCATGCGCGGAAACACCTGCCCCGGCGCGTCGCCCCGCGTGTGGGCGCCCGGCGTGCCGGTGATCTTCAGATAGGGGTAGCTCTTGTCGTCGCGGAACAGGATGTTGAACTTGGGGTTCAACGTCTTGATGAGGTTGTTTTCGAGCAGCAGCGCCTCGGCCTCGGAGCGCACCACCGTGGTCTCCATGCGCACGATCTTGCTGACCATGTGACCGATGCGCGTGCCACCGTGGTTCTTCTGGAAGTAGCTGGACACCCGGCGCTTGAGGTTGAGCGCCTTGCCCACGTACAGCAGCGCATCTTGCGCGTCGAAATAGCGGTACACGCCCGGCAACGCGGGCAGCGCAGCCACCTGCGCCAGGAGTTCTTCGGAATGCACATCAGACATGGCGCGTATTGTGGCCCCGCGCACATCCGGTCTACTTACTATCAAATAAATAGCTGCCAGCGCTTATCCAACAAGCGCTTGCAGCCATTTTTATAAAAACCGCAGCCCCACGATCACTCCGCCTCGATCTTCGAGGTCTTCACCACCTGCGCCCAGTTGGCCAGATCCGCCTTCACCTTGTCGCCCAACTGCGCCGGGGTCTGGTAGTCGGCCGTGGCGCCCTGCTCCTGCGCCTTTTGCTGGAAGGCCGGGTTCTGCACCACGGTGCGAATGTCGGCCGTGAGCTTGTCCACCACCGCCTTGGGCACAGCGGCCGGGGCAAACACGGCAAACCACGAGGTGGCATCGACCTTGGGGTAGCCCGCCTCGGCCGTGGTGGGCACATCGGGCAGGCTGGGCAGGCGCTGCTTGCCCGTCACGGCCAGCACGCGCAGCTTGCCGCTGGCGATGTGCGGCATGAATGGGGGCGCGGTGCCAAAGGTCAGGTCCACCTGGCCGCCCAGCAGGTCCTGCAGCGCGGGGCCGGTGCCCTTGTAGGGCACGTGGACCATCTTGATGCCGCCCTGCTGCTCCAGCATGGCGCCGGTCACATGCTGCAGCGAGCCATTGCCTGACGAGGCGTAGTTGAGTTTGCCGGGGTTGGCCTTGGCGTAGGCGATGAGTTCAGGCAAGGTCTTCACCGGCAGGTCGTGGCGCACCACAATGATCTGCGGGGCCGAGATCACGTTGGCCACGGGCTGGAAGTCCGTCTGGTCCCACTGCTTTTGTTTGGTGATGTGGGGCGAGATGACGTGGTAACCCGAATACTGCATCAGCAGCGTGTAGCCATCGGCCTCGGCGCGCTTGACGGCACCGGCTGCAATGTTGCCGTTGCCACCGCCCTTGTTGTCCACGATGACCGATTGGCCCAGCACCGGCGCCAAGGCCTGCGCCAGCATGCGGGCCGACAGGTCGGTGGTGCCGCCTGCTGCGGTAGGCACCACCATGGTGACGTTCTTCGATGGGTAAGCGCCCTGCGCTGCTGCGTGGCCGATGAAGCCCGTAGCCACTACGGCAAGGGCCAGGGCGGTGAACTGTTTGCGGGTAGTTTTCATGAAATGGATGTCTCTGTTGTCGTTGTTGCGAAAGGTCTGAAGGTCAAAAAAAAGTCTGTGGTAAGCAGCGGCTGTGCACCGCTCAATCCACCGTGGCGCCCGTGTCCTTGACCACGCGGCTCCACTTGGGCAGGTCGGACTGCACCAGCGCCGCCAGCTGCGCCGCCGTACCCTTGAACGGCTCGCAGCCCACGGTGGCCAGCTTGTCCACCACGTCCTTGTGCTCCAACGCACGCGCCACCTCGGCCTGCAACTGCGCCACGATGGGTGCAGGCGTGCCAGCCGGAGCAAACAGTGCGTACCAGGGCGCCTGGCCAAAGCCCTTGATCGTCTCGCCAATGGTGGGCGCATCCGGCAAGGCCGCTACGCGCTTTTCATTGACCACACCCAGCACCTTGAGCTTGCCCGCCTTGATGAACGCAATGGCTGACGGCAAACTTTGCACCGACAGCGGCACCTGCCCACCCACCACGTCGGTGGCCGCCGCCGCCGAGCCCTTGTAGGGGATGTGCTGCAGCTGGATGCCAGCTGCCTTTTGCAGCATCTCGCCAATCAGGTGGTTCAGCGTGCCATTGCCCGCTGAGGCAATCGAATACTTGCCGGGGCTGGCCTTGGCCAGGGCGACCATTTCGGCCACGGTGTTGGCCGGGAACGAAGGGTGAGCCACCAGCACATAACCGGCCGTGGCCACGGGCGCCACGGGCGCAAAGTCCTTCACCGGGTCAAAGCCCGGGTTCTTGTACAGCGCAGGACCAATGACGTGGGCACTGTCGGCCGTGAGCAGCAGCGTGTAGCCGTCGTTGCGTGCACGGGCTGTAGTGCCCGTGGCCAGAGTGCCGCCCGCGCCAGGGCGGTTGTCCACAATCACGCTCTGGCCCAGTTGTTCGCTGAGCTTTTGCGCCACCACACGCGCAATGGCGTCGTTGGCGCCGCCCGCAGCCTGGGGCACGACCACGGTGATGGGTTTGGACGGGTACTTGTCCTGCGCGCCCGCTGCGAAGGCAGCGGAGCACAACACAGCGGCCGTGAAGATGCGGCGGGACAGTGGGGTTTGAAATGTCATGGCTTTTGTCTCCTGTTGTTGTAGATAGATGCAGGCTCTCCGTACTCAACGGGCAAGCGCTCTTTCGCGGATGGCCTCGAAATCCGCAGGCACCGGGTGCAGCGCCAGGCGCGGGCCTGCCTTGGCGATCTGGCTCGGAATGTCGTGGCCAATAAACCCAGGCAGCTGCTGCGCAGCGGCCACCAGTTGCGCCAGATCCACCCCGGTGTCATAGCCCATCAGCGCCAGCGCATGCACGATCTCTTCGCTGCACACATTGCCACTGGCGCCCGGTGCATAGGGGCAGCCACCCAGGCCTCCCAGCGAGGCATCGAACCGGTCTGCACCCGCGTCGATGGCCGCCAGCACGTTGGCGAGGCCCATGCCGCGCGTGTTGTGGAAATGCAGGGTGAACTCCACCCCCGGCCAGCGCGCGCGGGCCGCCGCCGTGAGCTGGTGCACCTGCGTGGGGTAGGCCATGCCCGTGGTGTCGCACAGCGTGATGCCACGCACGCCCCGATCCACAAAGCGCTGCACCCAGCCAAACACATCGGCCTGAGCCACATCGCCGTCCATGGGGCAACCGAACACACACGACAGCGACACATTCACCGCCACGTTGGCACCCTGCGCCAGGGCCACCACTTGCGCCAGCGCCGCAAACGACTGTTCCTGCGTCATGCGCAGGTTGGCCAGGTTGTGGGTGGCGCTGACGGACATGACCAGGTTCAGCTCATCCGTGCGCGACTCGATGGCGCGCTCGGCCCCGCGCAGGTTGGGCACCAGCGCGGTGTAGACGGTGCCAGGGCTTCGCGTGATCTCGCGCATCACGACCTCGGCGTCTTTCAGCGCGGGGATGGCGGTGGGTGAGGTGAACGAAGTCACCTCGATCTTGGACAGGCCCGCCACCGACAGCGCATTGCACAGCGCAATCTTGTCTTCGGTGGGAACGAAGGTCTTCTCCATCTGCAGGCCATCGCGCAATCCCACTTCCTGCATGTGGATGCGGCGGCCTGCGCCTTGCCAAACGGTGCTGGGTGCGTTCATTGCACTACTCCTTTGTTGCGCAGCAATGCAATCTGTTCGGCATTGAGCCCCATTTCTACCAGCACCGCGTCGGTGTCGTCGCCCAAATGCGGCGCACTGCTGCGTATGGTGCCGGGCGTGGCCGAGAGCTTGGGCACGATGCCGGGCACTTCCACGCTGTAGCCGTCGCGCGTGTCTTGCATCAGCAGCATGTCGCGGGCGCGGTAGTGCGGGTCTTCGGCAATATCTTTGGCGGTGTAGACCTTGCCCGCAGGCACGCGCGCGGCGCCCAGGGCGTCCAGCACCTGCTGTACCGTGCGCTGGGCGCTCCAGGCACCGATGGCGGCGTCGATCTCTTCCACGCGGGCCACGCGGCCGGTGTTGTTGGCCAGGTCCGGCGCAGCGCCCAGGTCGGGCCTGCCAATCGCGTCCATCAGGCGCTTGAAGATGCTGTCGCCATTACCTGCCACCAGCACCCAGCCATCCTGGCAGGGGTAGGCGTTGCTCGGCGCAATGCCCGGCAGCGCGCTGCCCGCCGCCTCGCGCACGGCGCCAAAGGCGCTGTATTCGGGGATCAGGCTTTCCATCACGTTGAACACCGCCTCGTGCAGCGCCACGTCAATCACCTGGCCTTTGCCGCCGTTGACCTTGCGGTGGTACAGCGCCGTGAGCACGCCGATGGTGCCGTGCAGCGCCGCCAGCGTGTCGCCAATCGACACGCCCACGCGCACCGGCACGCGGCCGGGCTCACCCGTCAGATGGCGCAGGCCGCCCATGGCTTCGCCGATGGCGCCAAAGCCCGGCAGGTCGCGGTAGGGGCCGGTCTGGCCATAGCCGGAGATGCGCAGCATCACCAGGCCTGGGTTGAGTTGGTGCAACTCTTCGGGCGACATGCCCCAGCCTTCCAGCGTGCCGGGGCGGAAGTTCTCGACCAGTACATCGGCCTCGGCAATCAGCTGGCGGGCGATGTCCTGGCCTTCTTTTTGGCGCAGGTCCAGTGCCACTGAGCGCTTGTTGCGCGACTGCACCTGCCACCAAACCGAGGTGCCTTCCTTGATCAGGCGCCAGTTGCGCAGCGGGTCGCCCGTCTCCGGGGCCTCGATCTTGATCACGTCGGCGCCAAACTCGCCCAGCGTCTTGCCGCAGAAAGGCCCGGCAATCAGCTGGCCCATTTCGATGACGCGCACGCCTTGCAGTGCGGCGGGGGAAGCGATGGAATCCATGGAAATGTGTGTCTCCTGAAGGCTGTGATGCTGGGCGGCAATGATGCGCACCCGCCGCCCTCCTGCAAAACGCTCAAGCAACAAGCCACCATCGCAATCCGGCATGGCAGCTTGCTACCATCGGTGCCCCATGAAACTCGACCCCGTCTCCCTGCGCCTCTTTGTGGCCGTGATGGAAGAAAACACCATCGCCGCTGCCGCCGCGCGCGAGCACCTGGCCGCATCGGCCGTGAGCCGCCGCCTGGCCGACCTGGAAGACGCGTTGCAGGTAGCACTGTTCACCCGCAGCAACAAGGGCACGGAGCCCACCGCCGCCGCGTTTGCACTGCTGAACCTGGCGCGTGGCGTGCTGAACGACCTGGACGGCATCGCCACGCAGATGCGCGAGTACGGCACCGGCGTGCGCGGCCATGTGCGCGTGGTGGCCAACATCTCGGCCATCACACAGTTCCTGCCGGCCGAGCTGCAGAGTTTTCTGGCGCAACACCCTCAGGTGGATGTGCGGCTGCAGGAACAGATCAGCAGCGCCATTGCCCACTCAGTGGCCGAGAACGCAGCCGACGTGGGCATCTTGAACGAAGGCCACTACGGCGAGCGAGTGACGCTGCTGCCCTACCGCACGGACGAGCTGGTGCTGGCGGTGCCCACGGGCCATGCGCTGGCGCGGCGCAAGTCCGTGCGACTGGCCGACGCACTGACTTACGACTTTGTGGGCGCCCACCCCAACAGCGCCATCAACAACCAGCTCACCCGCGCCGCAGCCGAGGCGGGACTGCCGCTGCGCCTGCGCATGCAGGTGACCAGTTACGACGCGCTATGCCTCATGGTCAACGCCGGGCTGGGCGTCGGGGTGATGCCGCGCGGCAGCGCGCGGCTGTACCAGGGCGCGTTGCAGATCCGCACCGTCACCCTGAACGAGCCCTGGGCCCACCGCCGCCTGTCGCTGTGCGTGCGGTCGGAAGAATCCCTCTCCACCGTAGCCCGGCTGCTGGTGGATCACCTGCGCAGCCCCCCGCCCTCCGCACCATGACCCAGCCTTCCGCCCCCCTGCAGTGGGATGTGTTCTGCCGCGTGATCGACAACTTTGGCGACATTGGCGTGTGCTGGCGCCTGGTGGCGCAGCTGGCCGCGCTGGGCCACCGCGTGCGGCTGTGGGTGGACGACGCCTCGGCTCTGGAGTGGATGGCGCCCACAGGCTGCCCAGGTGTAGAGCTGCGCGCCTGGGGCTCGCCACCGCCCGGCCCCGGAGAGCCACCGCCCGATGTGATGTTGGAGGCGTTCGGTTGTGATATTGCTCCTGAATTCATAGCTTATAGCGCATACCAGTCAGGCGCTAGAGGCCAAAAATACCCAAAACCGGTCTGGATCAACCTGGAATACCTGTCGGCCGAAAGCTATGTGGAGCGCCATCACAAGCTCTCCTCGCTCCTCTCGTCCGGCCCCGCTGCGAGCTGGACCCGCTGGTTCTTCTACCCCGGCTTCACCCCCGGCACGGGTGGGCTGCTGCGCGAGCCCGGCCTGATGGCACGGCGCGAGGCCTTTGACCGCAGCGCCTGGCGCGCCGAGCACGCCTCGGCATTCGGCCTAGGCAATGGCGGCCCAGAGCAGCGCTGGGTTTCGCTGTTCTGCTACGAACCTGCCGCCCTACCTGAACTGCTGCGCCACAGCCAGGCGCAGCCCACGCAGTTGCTCGTCACACCGGGCCGCCCCACCGCCGCCGTGCGGGCAGCGCTGGCGAAGGATGGCGTCAAAAATTCGAGCCCAATGGGCCACCAGCCCTTATGTGACAAGCGCGAGCAGCTATCCATTTCATACCTTCCCCACCGGCCCCAGCCTGCCTTCGACGAGATGCTGTGGGCCTGCGACTTCAACGCCGTGCGCGGCGAGGACTCGCTGGTGCGGGCGCTGTGGGCAGGCCAGGCCTTTGTCTGGCACATCTACCCGCAGCACGACAACGCCCACCACGACAAGCTCTGGGCCTTTTTGGACTGGCTGCAGGCGCCGCCTTCGCTGCGGCAGTTCCACGCCACCTGGAACGGGCTGGACAGCGCGCCGCTGCCATGGCCCGACGACAACACCCTGGCCGAGTGGACCGCATGCGCCCAGGCAGCCCGTGCGCGCCTACTGACACAGGACAACCTTGTGACGCAACTTTTGGGCTTTGTCACCGAAAAACGGTAAAATCCGAGGCTTTGCGCAAATCAGGTGCGGCATGTCAGTGCCCACGCCCCGCGCACTTTCGCCGCAGAACATGCACCGGCGCGCAAACCAAGTGGTTTGTCAGCCCGCGCGTTGAGCGGCCCCAACCCAAGCAACTTGCTATGAAAATCGCTCAAGAAATCCGCGCCGGCAACGTCATCATGCACGGCAAGGACCCCATGGTGGTCCTGAAGACCGAATACGCCCGCGGCGGCCGCGGTGCCGCCACCGTGCGCATGAAGCTCAAGAGCCTGATCGGCAACTTCGGCACCGAAAACGTGTTCAAGGCCGACGACAAGATCGACAACGTGATCCTGGACAAGAAGGAGTGCACCTACTCCTACTTCGCCGACCCCATGTATGTCTGCATGGACACCGAGTTCAACCAGTACGAAGTCGAAGCCGAGAACATGGGCGACGCACTGAACTACCTGGAAGACGGCATGTCCCTGGAAGTGGTGTTCTACGACGGCAAGGCCATCTCGGTCGAACTGCCCACCAGCGTCGAGCGCGAAATCACCTGGACCGAGCCCGCCGTCAAGGGCGACACGTCCGGCAAGGTGCTCAAGCCCGCCAAGATCGCTACCGGCTTTGAAGTGCCCGTGCCCCTGTTCGTCTCGCAAGGCGACAAGATCGAAATCGACACCCGCACCGGCGAATACCGCAAGCGCGTGTAATTTCCCCTCCCGTGCAGTTCTCCCTCGCGGGAGAACACCCATAAAAAAGGCTTCCCTCGGGAAGCCTTTTTATTGATTTTGGCCGTCAGCGCTTATTCATAAAGCGCTTTAAGCTATCGATTACATAGCAATCAAATAGGCTGTGCCACCAGGTCGTGCCCCTGCACTCCCACGATGCGCGCCTTGGTGAACTCGCCCACCTTCATGGTCTTGCTGATCTTCTCGGGCGGCAGCAGCTGCACGGTGCCGTCGATCTCGGGCGCATCGGCATACGTGCGGCCCACGCCGCCCTTGCGACCCAGGCCGGGGGCAGAATCCACCAGCACCTGCATGGTGGCGCCCACGCGGCGCTGCAGCTTGGCAATCGACACCTCTTCGGCCACCGCCATGAAGCGGGCGCGGCGCTCTTCGCGCACTTCCATCGGCAGCATGCCGGGCAGCTCGTTGGCGGCAGCACCGGTCACATCGCTGTAAGCGAAACAACCTGCGCGGTCGATCTGGGCCTCGCGCACAAAGTCCAGCAGGTGCTGGAACTCTTCCTCTGTTTCACCCGGAAAGCCCGCAATGAAGGTGCTGCGAATCACCAACTCGGGGCAAGCCTCGCGCCAGCGCTGAATGCGCTCCAGGTTGCGCTCACCGCTGGCGGGGCGCTTCATGCGCTTGAGCACATCGGGGTGGCTGTGCTGGAAGGGCACATCCAGGTACGGCAGCACGCGGCCCGTAGCCATGAGCGGGATCACCTCGTCCACGCTCGGGTACGGGTACACATAGTGCAGGCGCACCCAGGCGCCGTAGGGCTCGGCAATCTCGCCCAGCGTCTGCACCAGCTCCAGCATCCGGGTCTTGACCGGCTTGCCGTCCCAGAAGCCGGTCCGGTACTTCACGTCCACGCCATAGGCAGACGTGTCCTGGCTGATCACCAGCAACTCCTTCACGCCGCCCGCGAACAAGGCCTTGGCCTCGCTCAGCACGTCGCCGATGGGCCGCGACACCAGGTCGCCACGCATCGACGGAATGATGCAGAAGGTGCACCGGTGGTTGCAGCCCTCGCTGATCTTGAGATAGGCGTAATGTTTGGGCGTGAGCTTGATACCCGCAATACCAAAGCCGCCGGGCACCAGGTCCACAAACGGGTCGTGCGGTTTAGGCAGGTTCAGGTGGACGGCGTCCATCACCTCCTGCGTGGCATGCGGGCCGGTCACGGCCAGCACGCTGGGGTGCATCTGCCGCACCATGTTGCCACCATCGTCGCCCGCGCGGGCGCCCAGGCAGCCTGTGACGATGACCTTGCCGTTTTCGGCCAATGCCTCGCCAATGGTGTCCAGGCTTTCTTTCACAGCATCGTCAATGAAGCCGCAGGTGTTGACGATGACCAGGTCCGCACCCTGGAAGGTCTTGGAGGTCTCGTAACCCTCGGCGCTCAGTTGCGTGAGGATCAGTTCGGAATCGGTCAGCGCCTTGGGACAGCCAAGGCTGACAAATCCGACTTTAGGTGTTTTGGTGGGGGCAATTGCTTCGCTCATATCCCCGTATTGTCCCAGTTCCGGCGGTGAGCGGGTGGGGCTGCCGATTCATCGCAACGTTTGCAGCTTCCCGCAACCAGCGAACAAGGCGCAACTCAAGCCAGCGGCCGCCACGCAATGGTCGCCCCGCCGTGCTGGCGCCCCCTTGGGGAAAGGCGCCGCAGGCAGCTCAGGGCGTCATCTCTTCAAGCCAAAAGCGCCCAGCATCTGCTCCGTCTGCTTTTGCATCTGCTCCTGCATTTGCGTGAGCATGGACTGCGACTGTTCCACGTAGTTGCCCATCATGCCCTTGAGCATGGGCGACTGCAGGTTCATGAACTGCGCCCACATCTCCGGTGTCACGCTTTGCGACTGCTCGGCCAGCTTGGTCTGCACGTCTGTGAAGGCCTGCACGTTCTTCTCCAGATACGCGCCCATGAACCCCTGCATGGCATGGCCATAGAACCGGATGATGTTGGCCAGCACCGCCTCGGTGAACATGGGCGCACCGCCAGCTTCTTCTTCCAGAATGATCTGCAGCAGGATGCTGCGCGTGAGGTCTTCGCCCGTCTTGGCGTCGCGCACCACCACGTTCTGGTGATCCATCACCAGCTGGCGCACCTCGGCCAGCGTGATGTAGGTGGAGGTGTCTGTGTCATACAGACGGCGGTTGGGGTACTTCTTGATGACACGCTGGGCTGATTTAGACGCAGCGGTTTTCGGTTCGGACACAACGAACTCCTCGGGCTCAAAACCCATGTATTGCAGTGCAGCACATTCTAGGGAGACTGCCGTGCCGCAGCGGCAAAGGAATACCCTGATGATGCGAGGCGGCCGAGTGTCGCGCGAGTGACTGATATGCCAGGCACTGTATGTCGTGCGGCCGCTTGCAAAACACCCCAACAGCCTTTGATGAGACGAAAGAGAAGCGGAAACAAAAAAGCCACCTTGCGGTGGCTTGCTGTGTGAACACCGTAGCGGTGTTGTTACCAAGTTTTTTTCAGATCTGAAAGCTGGTTCCTTTCAGAGAAAAACTTGGTAGGCGCGATTGGACTCGAACCAACGACCCCCACCATGTCAAGGTGGTGCTCTAACCAGCTGAGCTACGCGCCTGTCGTTATCAAGACCACGATTATAGCCATAAAAATCAGCCTTTCAGACGCTGCACACGACAATTCATACAACGCACCAAGGTGCGGACCCACGGGCGCTGCCCGCCTGCTTCTCAGCGGCGGCGAGCAGAACGAACGCCCTGGACCCCTGCCACGATGCCCAGCACCTTGTTCAGACGGCCGGAATCCGACACCTCTACCGTGAAAGTCATCCACGCCGTGCCTTTGACGGACTGAGTCTGCACACCGATCACATTGGTCTTCTCACGCGCAAAGACTTCCGAGATGTCGCGCAGCAGGCCTTGGCGGTCGGCGGCCTCCACCGCGACGTCCACTGGGTACACAGCCGTGGATGCCGACGGCTTGGGCACGCCCCACTCCACATCGATCACGCGCTCGGCATTGCGTGCCGCCATCTCACGGAAGTTGCTGCAGTCGGCACGGTGCACGCTCACGCCCTTGCCGCGCGTGACAAAGCCACGGATGGTGTCAGGCGGCGCGGGCTTGCAGCACTTGGCCAGCTGCGTCATCAGCGAGTCGATGCCCACCACCAGCACACCGCCCTTGGGAGCCGCGTCGTTGGTGCGCGCTTTCTTGAGCAACAGGTAGTCGTCGGGCTGCAGCACAGGCTCGGGCGGGCGCAGCACCGTTTCGATGTTGCGCAGCGAGAACTCATCCTTGCCCACCACTTCAAACAGCGCGTCGGCTGACTTGAAGCCCAACTGCACCGCCAGATCATCGAGCTTGATGGCGGTCTTGCCCTCGCGTTGCAGCAGCTTCTCGACCGCCTCGCGCCCCCGCGCCACGGTCTCGTGCGTCGCCTGGGCGTTGAACCAGGCCCGCACCTTGGCCTTGGCTCGGTTGCTGGTGAGATAGCCCAGCTCGGCATTGAGCCAGTCGCGCGAGGGGCGCCCTTCCTTGACCGTGGAGATTTCGACCGTCTGCCCGTTCTGCAACGGTGTATTGAGCGGCACCATCGCACCATCGACCTTGGCGCCCCGGCAGCGGTGGCCCAGGCTGGTGTGCACCGAGTAGGCAAAGTCCACCGGGGTCGCCCCTTGGGGCAGCTCCACCACGGCAGCATCGGGCGTCAGCACATAGATGCGGTCCTCAAACAGGCCCCGGTTGGGCAACGCGCCAGCCAGGTCCCTCTCCCACGCCAGCAGTTGGCGCAGCACGGCGATCTTGGCGTCGTATTCCCCCGTGGCGGACACACCGGCATAACCTTTGGCGCCGGCCTCCTTGTACGCCCAGTGGGCCGCCACGCCATGCTCGGCGTGTTCGTGCATCGCATGGGTACGGATCTGGATCTCGATGGGCTTACCGTTGTCGTCACGCACGATGGTGTGCAGCGACTGATAGCCGTTGGGCTTGGGCTTGGCGATGTAGTCGTCAAACTCCTCAACAATGGGTTTGAACTGCTCGTGCACCCAGCTCAGGGCGGCATAGCAGTCCTTCACCGTGGGTACCACCACACGCAGCGCACGAATGTCGAACACCTGGTCAAAGTTGAGCGACTTGCCACGCATCTTCTTGACGATGCTGTAGATGTGCTTGGGGCGCCCCTGCACGCTGGCGCTGATGCTGCGCGCACGCAGGTCAGATTCGAGCCTCGCGCGCAGCTGCTCCATGTACACCTCGCGCTCACCCCGCTTTTCGTCCAGCAGGCGGGCCACTTCCTTGTAGGTGTCGGGCTCCAGGAAGCGGAAGGACAGGTCCTCCAGCTCCCACTTCACCTGCCAGATGCCCAGGCGATTGGCCAGCGGTGCAAACACCTGCAGCGACTCGCGCGCCAGGCTGGGCGACACGGGGCGTTTGCTGGCCGCGTGAAACCGCAGCGTCTGCAAGCGCGAGGCTAACCGCAGCATCACCACACGCAGGTCGCGCGAGAACGCCAGCAGCATCTTGCGCACGTTCTCCGTCTGCACGGCTGGGTCGTCCAGCGGCGCAGCCGCGCGAGCCTGCTGCTGCACGCGCATCAGCTTGGTGGTCTCCACCGCCAGCGCCGCAAAGTTGGCGCCAAAGGCCTTGGCAATCACCTCTTCGGGCTTGTTCAGATGGATGCAGGCATGCACCAGATAGCTGGCGGCCTGCATGGCCTCGGAGCCGCCAATGCCCTTGAGGATGGCGGCCACGGCATCGGCGTGGGCCAGCGTGTTCTCACCGGAGTCGAGCGTTTCGCCCGCCATCAGGGGTTCGGCAAACGCGCGCGCGCGAACCAGTGCGTTCACCTGCTCCGGCAGGGTGTGTGCTGTGGCGGCGATGAGCTGGGGGACGGCGTCGGTCTGGGGGATGAGGGACGCTGGTGCAGGGGGGTTGGTTTTCATCCGGCCACAGCGCCTTCTGCCGCCAACAGGAAATCAGTGACTGCGGCCACCTGGTCAGGCGTCACCAGCGTGGGTGCATGGCCCACGCCTTCAAACTCCGCCACACGGGCACGGGGCCCGCGCTGCGCCATCGCCTGCGACGTCTCGCGCGAGAGCAGGTCGGATTGCGCACCGCGCAACAACAGCGTTTGCGCCGCGATGTGGTCATACAGCTGCCACAGCGCCGCCTCGCCCGCCGCAGCAGCCTCTTGCGTCAGCGTCTTGAAAGGCACGGCAATCGCCGGGTCGTAGTGCAGCGCGAGGCAGCCTCCGGCGGACTGCGGCAGCTCGCGCACCATGGCGCGCGACAGGTCCAGCCACTGGGCGGGCGTGTGGGGACCAAAGCTGGTGGAGATGGCCCACATGGCATCCGCTGCCTGCTGCAACGAGCCAAACCGTGCCGGCTGCCCCAGATACTGCCCGATGCGTTGCAGCGCCTGCCACTGGATGACAGGCCCCACATCATTGAGCACCAGTCGGCGCACAGGCACTGGCAAAGGCAGGCCCTGCTGGCCGGTGATGCCCATGCCGATGAGCCCGCCCATGCTCGTGCCCACCCAGTCCAGCGTGGTGATGGGGGCTTGCTGGTGCAACTGCGCCAGCAATGCCAGCATATCCGCCGCGTATTGGGGAATCTGGTAGCCCATGGGGTCGGCCAGCCAGTCGCTGCGGCCTCGGCCCACCACGTCGGGGCAGACCACCCGTGCATGCTGGCTCAGCAAGCGGGCCAACGTATCAAAATCTCGCCCCTGGCGCGACAGGCCATGCACACAGACAATGACATGCGGATGCGCCGGGTTGCCCGTGGCATTCCACTCCCAGTACGCCATGCGGTGCTGCTGTGCGGGAGCGGGCGCGCGGTCTGGAGTCTCCGGCGAGGCCGCAGGGCCTGGGCACAGTACGTAGTTCAGCGTAGGTTCAATCATGGGTGCGAAATCCGGGAGCAGCGCAAGATAATGCCGTGGTCGTTGGCACCCATTGCTTACCCTTGAGTGCCGACTTTTTCTTGCGTTGCATCGTAATTCATTCGGAGAGACTCCCATGCTGAAAGGCAAAACCGCCCTCGTCACCGGCTCCACCAGCGGCATTGGTCTTGGCATCGCCAAGGCCCTGGCGCGCCAGGGTGCCAACATCGTGCTCAACGGCTTTGGCGATGTGGACGCCCCCCGCGCCGAAGTGCTGGCAGCCGGTGAAGCCGCTGGTGCCCAGGTGGCTTACCACGGCGCCGACATGAGCCGTGCGGCCGACATCGAAGACATGATGAAGTACAGCGCCAGCCAGTTCGGGCGCGTGGACATCTTGGTCAATAACGCGGGCATCCAGCACGTGGCCAACGTCGAGAACTTCCCCGTCGAGCGCTGGGACTCCATCATCGCCATCAACCTGACCAGCGCCTTCCACACCTCGCGCCTGGCCCTGCCCGCCATGAAAAACGCCAACTGGGGCCGCATCATCAATGTGGCCTCGGTACACGGTCTGGTGGGATCGGCGCAAAAGTCCGCTTACGTGGCCGCCAAGCACGGCATCGTGGGCCTGACCAAGGTCACCGCACTGGAAAACGCCACCACCGGCGTGACCTGCAACGCCATCTGCCCCGGCTGGGTGCTGACGCCGCTGGTGCAAAAGCAGGTGGACGCCAAGGCGGCCGAACACGGCATCTCGAACGAAGAAGCCAAGAAGCTGCTGCTGGGCGAAAAAGAGCCATCCATGCAGTTCACCACCCCCGAAGAGCTGGGCGAGCTGGCAGTGTTCTTCTGCTCTCCCGCCGCCAACAACGTGCGTGGCGTGGCGTGGAACATGGACGGGGGCTGGGCTGCGCAGTAAGCCTGCGCTGAGCAATCGCTCTGCTTTTGATAGCTGCCAACGCTTATTGCACTAGCGCTTGCAGCCATTTTTACCTCAAACGGGGCACACCCAGCGACTCAGGGGGTTCAGGGGCCTCAGCGCATCTGCACCGAGCCCGACACGTTCACCGTGACCTGGGCCTTGCCCGCTTCCACGGGCACGGCAGAGTCCGAGAACGACGCCATCTTGGCTTCGGCCGCCATCATGCGGGGCCGGGGGCCGGGCGACATTTCATTGCTGTTCACGGCCACTTCGCGCAGGCTGTAGTTGGCAAACCCGAAGCCCTTGGCCAGCTCGGCCGCACGGGCCTTGAACTGCTCGATGGCCTGCGTCTGGGCCTCGGACTCCACCTTGGCTCGGGCCTCGCGCGATAGGCCAAACGCGATCTGGCTAATCGCCAAGGTCTGAATCTTGCCGGCGGTGGCGGTGATGCGCGCAAAGTCGCGCCCCTCCAGCACCAGTTCGGCCCTGCCCTGCCAGCCGTTGATCTTGCCGTCCTTGCCGTAGCGCGGGTACAGCCCGAACGGGCCGGTGCGTACATCCAGCTGGCCGGGCTGTGCATTGCGCTTGGCCTCCACCAGCGCGGCGTCCAGTGCTTGCTTGAGCTGGGTCTGCACGGTGGCAGCATCGGCGGCCTCCTTGCTGGTGGCAAGATTGAGCACCAGCAGGTCTTGCTGCACCTCGACGGTGCCTGTGGCCGACAGCTGCACCACATTGCGCAGCTCTGTCGTTGGTGCATTTTGGGCAAAAGCGGCGCTTGCGCAGGCAATCAATGCACTGACAGCTATCAATTTGGTAGTGTTTTTCATCATCACGCAGTCCTTGTCATCTGAGCACGTCCTGGTTGCCAGGGGTGCGGGGCACCACCTTAACCGCAGTGCGCTACGCCCTTGACAAAGCCATGTCGCACGAGGTGCGAAGCTGGGCAAAACTTGTAACAGTTGGTCAAACCCGGCCTCCAAACCCGAACTTCGGCGTTCCAACTGGTCAGAATTGGCTCTGTTACAAATTGGACTTGAGATCAACATGGCCACAACACCCAACCGCACCGACAAAGTTCTGGTAGTGGACGACGACGCTCGCATCCGCGATCTGCTGCGCCGCTACCTCACCCAAGAGGGCTTTGAAGTCATGGTTGCCGAAGACGGCAAGGCCCTGAATCGCCTGCTGCTGCGCGAGACGGTGGACATCATCGTGCTGGATCTGATGATGCCCGGCGAAGACGGTTTGTCGATCTGCCGCCGCCTGCGCGCCGCCAACGACCGCACTCCCATCATCATGCTCACCGCCAAGGGCGAGGACGTGGACCGCATCGTGGGCCTGGA
This sequence comes from Acidovorax benzenivorans, assembly GCF_028680575.1. Classification (GTDB taxonomy): domain Bacteria; phylum Pseudomonadota; class Gammaproteobacteria; order Burkholderiales; family Burkholderiaceae_C; genus Acidovorax; species Acidovorax benzenivorans. The sequence continues at coordinate 462,787 of NZ_JAPCKI010000004.1, forward strand.
GGTGGGCGCCGACGACTACCTGGGCAAGCCCTTCAACCCCCGCGAGCTGCTCGCCCGTATCCACGCCGTGCTGCGCCGCCGCCCCGCGCAAGAAGCGCCAGGCGCGCCCTCAGGCGACAACGAGGTGGTCACCTTCGGCCCCTTCACTTTCGACCTGGGCACACGCGCACTGCAGCGCAACGGCGAAGAGCTGCCCCTGACCACGGGCGAATTCGCCATGCTCAAGGCCCTGGTGCGCCACCCGCGCCAGCCGCTGTCGCGCGAAAAGCTGGCCCTGCTGGCACGCGGCCGCGAGTTCGAGCCCTTCGACCGCAGCCTGGACGTGCAGGTGTCGCGCCTGCGCAAGCTGGTAGAAGTGGACGCCGCCGCGCCCCGCTACATCCAGACCGTGTGGGGCGTGGGCTACGTGTTTGTGCCGGACGGAACGAGCTGATAGTTCATGGCCAACACCGAGGGCAAGCCAAGATCTTCGTACCGCAAGTCTGTCACCGCCCCCTCCGACGCCACCAGCCCGGCCCCGCTGGAGGCCATTCGGCGGGCGCGGGAACAGCGTGCGCGCGTCGGTCTGAACCTTTTCTGGCGCACGTTCTTTCTGCTGGCGCTGCTGCTGGTGGGCAGCATCCTGGCGTGGCTGCAGACCCTGCGCGCGCTGGAGTTTGAACCGCGCACGCTGCAAACAGCGCAGCAAATTGCATCGCTGGTCAACCTGAGCCGCGCGGCGCTGGTGCACTCCGACGCCATCGCGCGGGTGTCGCTGATCAAGACCATGGCCGACCAGGAGGGGGTGCGCATCCTGCCGCGCGAGCCCAAGGACAAGTACGCGCTGCTCGACCCAACCGCCTTGGGCAACCGCCTGACCGACGAGCTGACCATGCGCCTGGGCCCCGACACCATCGTGGCGCAAAGCGTGAACGGGGAAAACGGCCTGTGGGTCGGCTTCAACATCAACGGCGACCCCAACTGGCTGTTGATGGATCGCTCACGCTTCAGCCCGGCAGGGGGACGCACCTGGCTGATCTGGCTGATCACGGCGGCAGCGCTGTCGCTGGCCGGTGCTGCAGCCATTGCGCGGCTGATCAACCGCCCGCTCAAGCAGCTGTCGTATGCGGCCAACCGCGTCAAAGACGGTGACTTTGCCGCCAGCCACCTGGACGAAGAGGTGGTGACCAGCGAAATCCGCGAGGTGAACATCGGCTTCAACCGCATGGCCCAAAAGCTGGCCAAGCTGGAACAGGACCGCGCCGTGATGCTGGCGGGCATTTCGCACGACCTGCGCACGCCCCTGGCGCGCCTGCGGCTGGAAACCGAGATGAGCGTGACCGACGAAGTGGCCCGCGAGCACATGGTGGCCGACATCGTGCAGCTCGATGCCACCATCGACAAGTTCCTGGACTACGCGCGGCCCGACCATGTGACGCTCACGCCCGTGAACCTGCATGCGGTGGTGTCGTCGTGTGTGTACGCGGTGCAGGACCACCGCGAGCTGCAGATCACGATGTCAGTGCCCGAAGACCTGAATGTGCTGGCCGATGAGGTGGAACTGGCCCGGGTGATCTCCAACCTGCTGGAGAACGCCAGGCGCTACGGCAAGAACGAAGACACGGGCATCACCAACGTGGACATTGCCGCCAAAAGCCGCGAAAACTGGGTGCTGATCAAGCTGCGCGACCACGGCGCTGGCGTGCCGCCCGAACAGCTGTCCAACCTCACCAAGCCGTTCTTCCGGGGCGACTCGGCGCGCACGGCAGCGGCGGGTGCGGGCCTGGGGCTGTCGATTGTGGACAAGACGGTGCAGCGCATGGGCGGCATCTTTGCGCTGGCCAACTCCAGCACCGGCGGCCTGGTGGCCCACCTGCAACTGCAGCGTGCCACCAGCTTGCCCGAAGGGGTGGACCCCAAGCAGCGCTTGCAGCGGCCATCCGTCAAGCGCCAGTTGCCCAGGCGCCGGGCAGAAGACCGGCTGGCCTGACCCTCTGCCCGGCCCCAAACACAAAGCCCTCTCTGGAGGGCTTTGTGTTTTCCCGGTTGCGAGGCCGCTGGACTGCAGCGGTCCCACACGGCCCGGATTCAGCGCACCATGCAAGGCGACTTGTTGTTGAACTTCCAGCCGGGGATCAGGTACTGCATGGCGATGGCGTCGTCGCGCGCACCCAGGCCGTGCTCCAGATACAGGCGGTGAGCGCGCTCGACCTCGTCCATGTCCAGATCCACGCCCAGGCCGGGCTTCCTGGACAGCTCGATGAAGCCGTTTTTGATCTGGAACGGCTGCTTCGTCAGGCGCTCGCCGTCCTGCCAGATCCAGTGCGTGTCGATGGCGGTTACGCGGCCTGGGGCGGCGGCACCCACGTGGGTGAACATGGCCAGCGAGACGTCAAAGTGGTTGTTGGAGTGCGAGCCCCAAGTCAGGCCGAAGGCCTGGCACATTTGCGCCACGCGCACCGACCCGGCCATGGTCCAGAAGTGCGGGTCGGCCAGCGGGATGTCCACCGACTGCAGGGCCAGGCTGTGCGCCATTTCGCGCCAGTCGGTGGCGACCATGTTGGTGGCGGTGGGCAAGCCCGTGGCGCGGCGGAACTCGGCCATCACCTCGCGGCCCGAGAACACGCCTTCGGCGCCGCAGGGGTCTTCGGCATAGGCCATCACGCCGTGCAGGTCGCGCGTGATGCGGATGGCGTCCTTGAGCAGCCAGCCGCCGTTGGGGTCCAGCGTCACGCGCGCCTCCGGGAAGCGCTCGTGCAGAGCGCGAATCGCCTCGACCTCTTCCTCGCCACGCAGCACGCCGCCCTTGAGCTTGAAGTCGGCAAAGCCGTAGCGCTCGTACGCGGCCTCGGCCAGGCGCACGATGCCATCGGCGGTCATGGCCTTCTCGTTGCGCAGGCGGAACCAGTCGTTGTCGGCACCGGGCTCGGTGCGGTAGGCCAGGTCGGTCTTGGCGCGGTCGCCCACGTAGAACAAATAGCCCAGCATCTGCACCGCTTCGCGCTGCACTCCGTCGCCCAGCAGCGCGGCCACGGGCACATTCAGGTGCTGGCCCAGCAGGTCGAGGAAGGCCGACTCCACCGCCGTCACCGCATGGATGGTGATGCGCAGGTCGAAGGTCTGCAGGCCACGACCGCCCGCATCGCGGTCGGCGAACTGGGCACGCATGGCGTTGAGCACGGCGTTGTGGTGGCCCACGGGCTGACCCACGATGAGCGGTCGCGCATCTTCGATGGTCTGGCGGATCCTCTCGCCGCCGGGCACCTCACCCACACCGGTATTGCCCGCGCTGTCACGCAGGATGAGCAGATTGCGCGTGAAGAACGGACCGTGCGCGCCGCTCAGGTTCATGAGCATGCTGTCGTGGCCCGCCACAGGCACCACACGCAGCTCGGTGATGACGGGGGTGCTGGTGGCAGAAGGATTGGAAGAGTTGGTCATGGTGGTCAGAAAACGAGGATGAGGCGCGCCCCGGCGCCTCGTGGCAGGGCTCAATCAGCGGTGATTTTTCGGGTCTCGATCACGGTCTTCCAACGGGCGAATTCGCGCGCTTGGTAGGCGGTGAAGGCTTCGGGCGTGCTGCCAACAATCTCCAGGCCCTGGTCCAGCATGCGCTTTTTCACGGCAGGGTCGTTGATGGCTGCGATAGCGGCGTCAGCCAGCTTCTTCTTGATCGCTGGCGGCAGGCCCTTGGGTGCGGCCATGCCCTGCCACGAATACACCTCGGCGCCAGCCACGCCCGCTTCGGCCAGCGTGGGTACATCCGGCAGCACAGGGCTGCGCTTGTCGCCGGTGACGGCAATCGCGTGCAGCTTGCCCGCACGGATGTGCTGCAACACGGCATTCACGTTCTGGAACGAGAACTCCACCTGCCCGCCCAGCAAGTCGTTGATGGCTGGCGCGCCGCCTTTGTAGGGGATGTGCAAACCTTCGGTGCCGCTCTGCTGCCAGAACACTTCGGCAGAGAGATGGTCTGACGAACCATTGCCCGAGCTCGCGAAGCTCACCTTGCCAGGGTTGGCCTTGAGCTGGGCGATCACCTCCTTCACAGTACGCGCCTTCTGGCCAGGGGCGGCCACCAGCACGTTGGGCGCCTGCACGGGCACGGTGATGTAGTCGAAGTCCTTGAGTGCGTCATACGGCACGCTCTTGAGCAGGTGCGGTGCCACGACGAACGCCCCCAAAGACGACACCAGCAGCGTATAGCCGTCCGGCGCTGCACGCTTGACTGCGCCCGCGCCCAGCGTGCCCGTGGCACCTGGGCGGTTGTCCACCACGAAGTTCTGACCCAGCTTGTCGCCCATGTGCAGGGCCATGGCGCGGGCCACCATGTCGGTGGAACCACCTGCAGGGAACGGGACGACGATGGTCACGGGTTTTTCGGGCCAGGCGGCGGCGGGCGCGCCCGTCTGGGCTGATGCGGCAAAGGCCAGGCTACAGGCGCTGGCAACGAGCAGCAATTTCTTGGCAAGGAACATGGGTGTGTCTCCGAAGGTGGTGGTTGATGGCCCTCTTCGGGGCCTCGGGTGTGGATGCGGGTGAAGGGATAAGGAAGCCGCGCTTACTGCGGCCCGAGCTTGTCGATCAACGCCTTGAGCTCTTCCATCTCATGGGGCTTCAGGTCCACCAGCGGCGCACGCACCGGCCCACCGTCATGGCCCACGATGCGGGCACCCGCCTTGAT
>NZ_JAPCKI010000005.1 GCF_028680575.1 Acidovorax benzenivorans
CCCGAACAGGACAGTGAAACGACTTTGCGCCGATGATAGTGCGGGTTCCCGTGTGAAAGTAGGTCATCGTCAGGCTCTTACAGCCCAGAAAACCCCAGTCAGATATGACTGGGGTTTTTTGCTTTGGCGTGGCGTAAAACATGCGCTGCGCAATGAGCGCATGACGGCAGCGGACTGGATATGTTTATCCGCGGTCCGGTACGCGAAATCTCTGAACACGGCCCTGATCGAGAAAGCGCTCCAACTTCCCATCCATCCACAGATGGTGCAGATGCGCCAACGCTTCACCCATGGCAAAAGTCATCTGATGGGTGTCCAGCTTGCGTTGAAACAGGATTGGCAAGGTATCCGCAGCGCTCAATGCATGGTCGTGGGCAGCCTGTAGGATTTCCTCCAGCCGTTCCCGGTGGTGGTTTTGCAGCTGAGCAATGCGCGTGGCCAAGCCCGTAAACGGCTTGCCGTGCGATGGGAGCACTAACGTGTTCTCCGGCAGGCCCAGATACCGCAACAGCGAAGTCAAGAACAACTGCAGCGGATTGGCCTCGGGCTCACTGGCATGGACGCTGACATTGGTCGAGATGCGCGGTAACACCATGTCGCCGCTGATCAAGGTGGTCAACTCAGGGCAGAACAGCGCCATGTGCTCGGGTGCGTGGCCGTAGCCGCTGATACAACGCCAGACACGTCCTCCGATGTCCAGGGTGTCTCCGTCCATGATTCGGCGAAAGCGGGGTGGCAATGCGGGAACCAGGGTCGGAAAATACGAAGCCCGTCCTCGTACATGGGCCAGAAATGCTAGATCTTGGGCGCCATGCAAGGCATAAAAATCTGCCCCTGCTTCTCCGCCAAACCCTTGCGGGTCATAGACAGCGACCCGCGCCACGTTGTAGTCGGTGGAACTGATCCACAAGCGCACATCCCAACGCTCGCACAGCCAATGGGCCAGGCCAATATGGTCTGGATGCATGTGGGTCACGATGACGCGCAGGATGGGCAAGCCGCCCAGGCAGTTCACAAAAATCTGCTCCCATTGCGCACGGGTCGCTGCGCTGTCGATACAGCAGTCCACGACGGTCCACCCGTCTGTCATCACACCGTCAGCACCTGGCTGGCGGTCACGCAGCAGCCACAGATTGATGTGATCTAACGCAAAGGGAAGACCCATACGGACCCAGTGAATTCCGGGCGCGACCTCCATGGTGCCTCCCTCGGGAGGGAGCGCGTCGCCTAACGGATAGTGGATCTGGTGTTCGAGTGGGTTCATGGCGACGGTCCGGTGGGTTAGCATTGACGTTAACGTAAACGTCATGCACTCGACGCATTGTAGGGAGCTGCAGCCACTGGGCTGTCTCCTGTGCGAAACCGATCCTGCTGTGTGCAGCACCTACCATGGCCAACACCTACACCATCAGCGACCTCGCCAAAGAGTTCGATCTCACCACCCGGGCGATCCGTTTTTATGAAGACATGGGCTTGCTGCAGCCTGAACGCACCGGTGCCGCTGGCCGCAACCGGGTGTACAGCGCACGCGACCGCACGCGACTTCGGCTGACGTTGCGGGCCAAGCGCCTGGGACTGTCTCTCACGGAAGCCAAGGAGATCATCGACCTCTATGACAGCCCCCGCGATACCGGCGTACAGCTCCGCAAGTTTCTGGACGTGCTGGTGGTCCATCGCAAGCAACTCGAAGAGCAAATGGCCGATCTGCAGGCCAACCTGGAAGAGGTGCGCGAGCACGAAGAAGAGGCGCGCACGCTACTGGCCAAGGTAGAAAAGCAAAATTGATCCATAATTGACGTTTACGTAAACGTAAATTAGGAGACTGCAGTGAGCACGCCCCCCTTTGAGCCGCGTTGCATTGACTTTGCCGACCGCGTGCGCGATAGCTTTGCGCGGCAAGGGGCCATGCAGACGCTTGGCGCGTCGCTGGGATTGGTGGCGCCAGGCGCTGTAGACATTGAACTCCCCTGGGCAGCCGCTCTGACCCAGCAGCATGGATTTCTCCATGCGGGCATGGTGTCCACAGCGCTGGATTCAGCGTGCGGATATGCCGGTTTCACCCTCATGGCGGCAGATGCCGCCGTGCTCACCATCGAATTCAAGATCAACTTGCTGGCCCCTGCCAAAGGCGAGCGATTCCGCATGGAAGGACGGGTGCTGAAGCCCGGCCGCACCATCACCGTCTGCGAAGGCCGAGCCTTCGCTATCGACGGCAACCAAGAAAAGCTGGTCGCCACCATGGGGTGCACTCTCATGGCGGTCACCGGACGCGACAGCATCCAGGGCTGAGCCCTGCCCATTTCCCTACCTTCTACGAGGAGACAAACCCCATGAGCATTCCCGCCAACCTTCCCGGCCTCAACTTCCAGCTGGGCGAAGATATCGATGCCCTGCGCGATGCCGTGCGCGACTTCGCGCAGGCAGAGATCGCTCCCCGTGCGGCCGAGATTGACCGCAACGATCAATTCCCCATGGACCTGTGGCGGAAGATGGGTGATCTGGGCGTACTCGGCATCACGGTGCCCGAGCAATATGGCGGCGCCGCCATGGGCTACCTCGCCCACATGGTGGCGATGGAAGAAATCTCCCGCGCCAGTGCGTCGGTGGGCTTGTCCTATGGCGCCCACAGCAACCTGTGTGTGAACCAGATCAACCGCAACGGCAACGAGGCACAAAAGGCCAAGTACCTGCCCAAGCTCATCAGCGGCGAGCACGTGGGCGCGCTGGCCATGAGTGAACCCGGCGCGGGCTCCGACGTGATCAGCATGAAGCTCAAGGCCGAGGACAAGGGCGGCTACTACCTGCTCAACGGCAGCAAGATGTGGATCACCAACGGCCCCGACGCTGACACCCTGGTGGTGTACGCAAAGACTGAGCCCGAGATGGGCGCGCGCGGCGTGACCGCCTTCCTGATCGAAAAGGGCATGAAGGGCTTCTCCATTGCGCAAAAGCTCGACAAGCTGGGCATGCGCGGCAGCCACACCGGCGAGCTGGTGTTCCAGGACGTTGAAGTGCCCGCCGAGAATGTGCTGGGGGGCCTGAACCAGGGCGCCAAGGTGCTGATGAGTGGCCTGGACTACGAACGTGCAGTGCTGACCGGCGGCCCGCTGGGCATCATGCAGTCCGTGATGGACAACGTGATCCCCTACATCCACGACCGCAAGCAGTTCGGCCAGAGCATTGGCGAGTTCCAGCTCATCCAGGGCAAGGTGGCCGATATGTACACCGTGCTGCAAGCGGGGCGCTCGTTTGCCTACACTGTGGCCAAGAACCTCGACATGCTGGGTACCGACCACGTGCGCCAGGTGCGCAAGGACTGCGCCAGTGTCATCCTCTGGTGTGCCGAGAAGGCCACCTGGATGGCTGGCGAAGGCGTGCAGATTTACGGTGGCAACGGCTACATCAATGAATACCCGCTGGGCCGTCTGTGGCGCGATGCCAAGCTGTACGAGATCGGCGCGGGCACCAGCGAGATCCGCCGCATGCTGATCGGCCGCGAGCTGTTTGCTGAAACCTGCTGAGTTTTTTTGTTTCCACTGATCCCTCAAGGACCACATGCCTTCCTCGATCGACGACCTGTTTGTTCACAACCGCGCCTGGGCGGCCCAGATGGAGCGCGATCGGCCTGGCTTCTTCACCAGTCTGCTGGCGCAGCAAGAGCCCAAGTACATGTGGGTCGGTTGCTCCGACAGCCGGGTGCCAGCCAATCAGATCACGGGCCTGGAGCCTGGTGAAGTGTTCGTGCACCGCAACGTGGCGAACGTGGTGGTACCTACGGACCTCAACTGCCTGTCCACCATCCAATACGCGGTGGACCAGTTGCACATTGAGCACCTCATGGTGGTGGGCCACTATGGCTGTGGTGGCGTGCTGGCGGCGCTGGAGGGGACGCGCGTCGGCCTGGCCGACAACTGGATCCGCCATGTGCAGGACGTGCGCGATCGCCACCGCGATTTGATTGCGGCCACCGCGCCCGAGTGGCGCCATGATGTGCTGTGCGAGCTCAATGCCATTGAGCAGGTCGTCAACATCGCACAGACCACCGTGATGCTCGATGCCTGGGGCCGGGGCCAGAAGGTCACGCTGCACGGCTGGTGCTATGGCCTCAAGGACGGCCTCATCAACAATCTGCACATGTCCGTGGGCAGTACCGAAGGCCTAGACTCGCTGTACAAGGCGGCGATTGCTGGCGTGGCTGCCGTCCAAAGGCAATAGCCCACCACCGCCCCTTTGCAACGGCTGAGCACCCGCCATGTTCCCGCAACGCCTTGATGCGCCCCAGGCCTACGGCATTGCCAAGGCCATGATGGACGGCTTCAACCGGCATTACCGGCTGTTTCGCACCGAGTCTGCGCGGGCCAAACACCGCTTTGAAACCGGTGACTGGCACGGCCAGCAGCGGGCGCAGCGCGAGCGCATCGAGTTCTACGACCTGCGGGTGAAGGAATGCGTGCGGCGGCTCGAAAAGGAGTTTGGCGCGGGTGGGCAGCCCATGGACGTGTGGCACCAGGTCAAGCTGCACTACATCGGGCTGTTGGTGAACCACCACCAGCCCGAGCTGGCCGAGACCTTCTTCAACTCGGTCACCACCAAGATCCTGCACCGCACGCATTTTCACAACGACTTCATCTTTGTGCGACCGGCGGTCAGCACCGAATACATCGAGAACGACGAACCCGCAGCGCGCCCCACCTACCGCGCCTACTACCCGTCGCGGGACACGCTGGGCGAAACGTTCCAGACCATCATCGAAAACTTCCAGCTGCAGCGCGAGTTTGCCGACCTGCCGCGCGACACCACCTGCGTGGTGGCGGCCATGCGAGGCCGCCTCGACAAGGTGCGGCTGCGCGCCAACTTCCAGATCCAGGTGCTCACCAGCCTGTTCTTTCGCAACAAGGGCGCGTATGTGGTGGGCAAGATCATCAACGGCTTCCACGAAGTGCCGTTTGCGCTGCCCATCTTGCATGACGACAGCGGCAGGCTGTTCATCGACGCCGCATTGTTTGGTGAAGACGACATGCAGATGCTGTTCAGCTTTGCACGCGCCTACTTCATGGTGGACATGGAGGTGCCCAGTGCCTACGTGCAGTTTTTGCGCAGCCTCATGCCGCGCAAGCCGCGCGCCGAGATCTACAACGCCCTGGGCCTGGCCAAGCAGGGCAAGACCCTGTTTTACCGCGACTTTCTGTACCACCTGAAGCACTCCAGCGACCAGTTCCGCATCGCGCCCGGCATCAAGGGCATGGTGATGCTGGTGTTCGACCTGCCGAGCTTTCCGTTCGTGTTCAAGCTCATCAAGGACTACTTCCCGCACCAGAAGGAAACCACGCGCGAGCAGATCAAGGCCAAGTACCTGCTGGTCAAGCAGCACGACCGCGTGGGCCGCATGGCCGATACGCTGGAATACAGCGAGGTGGCCTTCCCGCGCGACCGCTTTGACGACGCTCTCATTGCCGAGATCGAGAAGTTCGCCCCCAGCCAGCTCGAAATCAGCGACCGCGATGGCGACGGCCAGACCGAAGTCATCATCAAGCACCTGTACATCGAGCGGCGCATGATCCCGCTCAATATCTATCTGCAGGAGGCTTTCGACACCGGCCTCGCAGACCCGCGCGCGCGCCAGCAGATGGAGCACAGCGTGATCGAATACGGCAACGCCATCAAGGACTTGGTGGCCGCCAACATCTTCCCTGGCGACATGCTCTGGAAGAACTTCGGCGTCACGCGCAACGGCAAGGTCGTGTTCTACGACTACGACGAGATCGAATACCTCACCGACTGCAACTTCCGCCGCGTGCCCACGCCGCGCAACGAGGAGGAAGAAATGAGCGGTGAGGTCTGGTACAGCGTGGGCCCGCGCGATGTGTTCCCCGAAACCTTCGGCCCCTTCCTGCTCGGCAACGACGCCGTGCGCGAGGTGTTCATGTCGCACCACGCTGACCTGCTCGACGCCGCGTTCTGGCAGTCGCACAAGGAGCGCATCCAGGCAGGCCATATGTTTGACGTGTTTCCCTACGACACGGACCGGCGCTTCGCGCACAGCGTGTCGTCCGTGCGCCAGGCGCTGCCGCATGTGGCCTAGGTCGCAGCCATCCCCTTTTCCACCACCGAACCCCTCCAAGGAGATATCCACCATGTCCTCTACCCAAGACCCTATCGTCATCGTCGGCGCCGCACGCACCCCCATGGGCTCGCTGCAAGGCGACTTTTCCAGCCTGGCCGCGCACGACCTGGGCGGCGCCGCCATCAAGGCCGCCATCGAGCGTGCCGGTGTGTCGCCCGACGCCGTGGGTGAAGTGCTGTTCGGCAACTGCCTGATGGCCGGCCAGGGCCAGGCACCCGCTCGCCAGGCGGCGTTCAAAGGCGGCCTGCCCAAGGGCGCGGGCGCCGTCACGCTCAGCAAGATGTGCGGCTCCGGCATGAAGGCCGCGATGATGGCGCACGACATGCTGCTGGCCGGCACGCACGACGTCATGGTGGCGGGTGGCATGGAAAGCATGACCAACGCCCCCTACCTGCTACAAAAGGGCCGCGGCGGCTACCGCCTGGGCCACGACCGCATCTTCGACCACATGATGCTCGACGGCCTGGAAGACGCTTACGAAGCGGGCCGCAGCATGGGCACCTTTGGTGAAGACTGCGCGGCCAAGTACAGCTTTACGCGCGAGCAGCAGGACGCGTTTGCCACCGCCAGCGTGCAGCGCGCCAAGGCGGCCACCGAGTCCGGTGCGTTCGCGGCCGAGATCGTGCCCGTCACCGTCAAGACCCGTGCGGGCGAGACCGTGGTGTCGGTGGACGAAGGCCCGGGCAAGGTCAAGCTCGAGAAGATCGCCACCTTGAAGCCCGCCTTTAAGAAGGACGGCACCATCACCGCCGCGTCCAGCTCCAGCATTAACGACGGCGCGGCCGCGCTGGTGATGATGCGCGAGTCCACGGCCAAGAAGCTGGGTGCCAAGCCCCTGGCCCGCATCGTGAGCCACGCCACGCACGCACAAGAGCCCGAGTGGTTTGCCACCGCCCCCCTGGGCGCCACACAAAAGGCACTCGCCAAGGCCGGCTGGCAAGTGGGCGACGTGCAGCTGTGGGAGATCAACGAAGCCTTCGCCGTGGTGCCCATGGCGTTGATGAAGGAATTGGACCTGCCCCACGACAAGGTCAACGTGAACGGCGGCGCCTGCGCCCTGGGCCACCCCATTGGTGCCAGCGGTGCGCGCATCATGGTTACGCTGATGTACGCGCTCAAGGCCCGTGGTCTCACCAAGGGCCTGGCCACGCTGTGCATTGGCGGCGGCGAGGCCACGGCGGTGGCGCTGGAACTCGTCTGATGCTGCTGGCTGGAGATGGGATGATTCCCGACTTTGCACAAGGACCTCGATGACCACCCCCTCTCCCGCCATCGGCGCCTTCTGGCGCGCGTTCTCCGATGCCCAGGCATCGCTCCAGGCCCAGCCGTTGCGCGAGCGCGTGGGGTCGGCCAATGCGCTCATTGATCAGCACCTGGAAGGCCTGGCGCTGGAGATGTCTGGCGACGATACCGATGCGGTGGTGGACCTCATCATCACGGCCCACGGCAGCATTGAGCAGTTTCCGCTGCTGGCGCAGGTGGTGGCGGCCGCGCCCGCGCTGCCCCACTACCGGGTGCGTGCGTTTCGCGAGCGCACCACCCAGCCGGACTTCCCCATCGGCATGGAGGGCTTCGAGCTGGCCACATCCGAAGTGCTGGTGGCGCTGGAGCCGGACGGCGGCCAGGCGGCGCTGGAGATCCGCTTTGGCCGCGAGATCCCCAGTGACTACCAGGACCACGCGCGCAACATGGCGTTCATCATGCTCGACCATGTGCTGGGCGAATACGACTTTGCCGTGAAGGTGGGCGCTGTGGACTTTGTGGGCGCACCGGGTGACGCCCGCACCCCCTGGGTGCCGCTGAGCCAGCTGCCCCCGGTGTTTGACCGCTACTGGACCGACACCCTGGGCCACACCGGCCACTTCCCGATGGGCGATGCCGAGTGGGATGGACTGGAGCTGCAGTTTGACTGCCCCATCGACGAAGACGGCAACGAGCTGCTCGCTGACGATGCAGACGGCGGCGACGCGCCCGAGACCGGCGTGGTCATGGTCAACACCAGCGCCAACGCGGTGGCCATGCGGGCTGACCTGGCCTATGCCCTCACCGTGGACCTGGCGGTGCCTGACAGCGACACCCTGACTGCCGTGCAAGACCTGCACGAGCAGGCCGCCACGCTACTGCAGGTGCCGCAGCTGGGCGTTCTGGTGCTGACGCTGATGCGCGCGGGCCGACGCCAGGCGCTGTATTACGTGAGCGACGAACAACTGGCCAAGCAGGCGCTGGCGCCCCTGCTGCTGCGCGACGAGGCGGCGTCGCTGGAGCTGAAGGTGGCGTACGACCCCGCGTGGTCGGGTTATTTCGAGTACGCCGGTTACCTGTCTGCCTAGCCTTTCACCGTTGTTTTGTGTTTACTCCTGAATTGATAGCTGATTGCGCTTGATTAACGGGCGCTTGCGGCATATTGGGCTTGAAAATGAACTCCATATTCGTCATGGGCGCATCGCGGGGCATCGGCCTGGAGCTGGTGCGCCAGTACACCAGCGCAGGCCGCCGCGTGATCGCCACCGTGCGCGACGACGCAGGCCGTGAACGCGTGCTGGCGCTGGGCGCAGAGGCGCTCACCGTCGATGTGGCCAACCCCGCCAGCGTCAGCGGCCTGGCCTGGCAGCTCGACGGCGAAAAGATCGACCTGGCGCTGTACGTGGCCGGTGTCATCCGCCGCCCCAACGCACTCACGCCACCCACACAACAAGACTTTGATGCCGTCATGCACACCAACGTGCTGGGCGCCATGCAGGCGATTCCGCAGGTGGCCCCTCTGGTGGCCGATGCGGGCGGCGTGTTTGCGTTTCTGTCGTCCTCCATGTCGCAGATCGGCAGCGTGTCGAACAGCGGCTCGTGGCTGTACCGCACCAGCAAGGCCGCGCTGAACATGGCCGTGGCGGCCGCCCAGCACGACTACCCCGGCGCCACGCTGGTCACCATCGACCCCGGCTGGGTGCAGACCGACATGGGCGGCGGCAGTGCGCCACTGACGGTGGAAGACAGCGTGCGCGGCCTGTGCAGCACCCTGGCCAGCGTGACCGCCGCCGACAAAGGCCGCCTGCTGCACCACGACGGCCGCCGCGCATCCCATTGGTAAGCCGGTAAGCCCCCCGAATTTCTGAACAACGACTCTGGAGACACTCCCATGCTGCTGACCCAAGACCAGGAAATGATCCGCGACGCGGTGCGCGACTTTGCCCAGACCGAGTTGTGGCCAAACGCCGCGCGTTGGGACAAGGAACACCACTTCCCCAAGGAGGCGCACCAAGGCTTGGCCGCATTGGGCGCCTACGGCATCTGCGTGCCCGAAGAGTTCGGCGGCGCCCACCTGGACTACGTCACGTTGGCCCTGGTGCTCGAAGAGATTGCGGCCGGCGACGGCGGCACCAGCACCGCCATCAGCGTGACCAACTGCCCCGTCAACGCCATCCTCATGCGCTACGGCAATGCCCAGCAAAAGCGCGATTGGCTCACGCCCTTGGCCCGTGGCGAAATGCTGGGCGCGTTTTGCCTGACCGAGCCGCATGTGGGCTCGGATGCTTCTGCCCTGCGCACCACGGCTGTGAAGCAGGGCGATGAATACGTGATCAACGGCGTCAAGCAGTTCATCACCAGCGGCAAGAACGGGCAGGTCGCTATCGTCATTGCTGTCACCGACAAGGGTGCGGGCAAGAAGGGTATGAGCGCGTTTCTCGTGCCCACCAGCAACCCCGGCTATGTGGTGGCGCGGCTGGAAGACAAGCTGGGCCAGCACAGCAGCGATACGGCGCAGATCAACTTTGACAACTGCCGCATCCCGGCCGAGAACCTGATTGGCGCCGAGGGCGAGGGCTACAAGATTGCCCTGGGTGCGCTCGAAGGCGGCCGCATCGGCATTGCCGCGCAAAGCGTGGGCATGGCGCGCAGCGCGTTCGACGCGGCGCTGGCGTATTCCAAAGAGCGCGAGAGTTTTGGCACGGCCATCTTCAACCACCAGGCCGTGGGCTTTCGCCTGGCCGACTGCGCCACGCAGATCGAGGCCGCGCGCCAGCTCATCTGGCACGCCGCCGCGCTGCGCGATGCCGGAAAGCCCTGCCTGAAGGAAGCCGCCATGGCCAAGCTGTTTGCCAGCGAAATGGCCGAGCGCGTGTGCAGCGCGGCCATCCAGACGCTGGGTGGCTACGGCGTGGTCAACGACTTCCCGGTGGAGCGCATCTACCGCGACGTGCGCGTGTGCCAGATCTACGAAGGCACGAGCGACGTGCAGAAGATCATCATCCAGCGCGCACTGGCCTGAGCCGGTTGCCGCACGCACTGGAAAGCGCTGCCATGCATCGGTGTCAACACGCAACCCTCCCAAGGTAGGGGGTGATTGGTGCGGGAAGATGCCAACATCGGCCCGATGAACTCCGAACGCGTGCTCTCCTGGGACACTTTGGCGCCCGCCGCCCGGCTGCAGTTGTTGGGCAACAGCTTCATGCGCGTGCGCGACGGCTGTACGGTCATGCCGTTACTGGGGCTGCCGGGGGCGATCTGGCTGTATTCGCTGGGCTTGCAGCCGTCGGGTATCCCCTGGTGGTGGCTGGCAGCCTTGTTGTTGACCGCTGCGGCATGGGGTCTCTGGATCTGGTGGCAACGTGACCTGCTGCGCCAAGGAGGCGGTGAGGTCAGTCCAAAGTTCGTCGCTGGTTGGCTGCGTCGGGTGCAGATGTTGGCGGCTGTCTACGGCGCGGTGCTGATGAGCGTGGTGGCTTCTGCCGGACCCGACACGCCCTTTGAACTGCGCGTGGTGTTCATCTGTGGCTCCACGCTGGTGGTGTCGGCGCATGCCGCTCACCAGTCGGCGGCGCTGGTGGTTTTCAAGCGTTTCTTTTTCACCAGCTACGCGGTCAGCCTGTTGTCGGTGCCCTATGTCTTCCCCGATCACTGGAAGTACCTGTTGCCCATGCATCTGGCGTTTGGTGTGTTTTTTCGCAACGCGCGCATCAGCCACCAATTTTTTCTGAGCAATGTGGACCTGACGGAGCGATTCCGCGCCGCCAAGGGCGAGGCCGAGCAGGCGCTGGCCGTGAAGAACCAGTTCCTCGCCACCGCCAGCCACGACCTGCGCCAGCCCGTGCACGCCGTGGGGCTGCTGGCCGAATCCATCGTGCTGCGCAACCGGGACCCGGCGCTGGACGCTACCTTGCAGAACCTGCGCCAGGGCGTGCAGTCGCTGCAATGGATGTGCAATGCGCTGCTCGACCTGTCTCGCATCGAGGCTGGCGCCGTGCAGGCGCGCTCGCAGGCAGTGGCGCTCGCGCCGCTGCTGCGCGAGGTGGCCATGCTGCTGGGGGAATCTGCGCGCACCCGGGGCCTCGTGTTGCGCTTGCGTCCGCCGCCAGCCAGTGCGCGGGTGCAGGCCGACCCGATGCTGCTGCGCCAGTGCGTGGTGAACCTGGTGCACAACGCGCTGCAGTACACGCAACGCGGCGGTGTGTTGCTGGCCGTGCGCCGCCGCGCCGGGCATTGGCAGGTGGAGGTGTGGGACACCGGCCCGGGCGTGGCCGCCGAGGAGCGCGAGCGCATCTTCTCGCCCTTCACCCGCAGCGCCGCCACGCGCGCGACAGACGATGCGGGCTACGGCCTGGGGCTGGCTGTGGTGGCGCGCTGCGCCGAGCTGATGAACGCGCCGCTGGGGCTGGTGTCGCGCCTGGGGCACGGTTCGCGCTTCTGGCTGCGGCTGCCCCAAGCCGCGTCCAGCGAAGTGGCCATTGCCGCACCCCCCGCGTCCGCGTGGCGGGGTGGGCTGCAAGGCCGCTGCCTGGTGGTGGACGACGACCCTCAGGTGGCCGCAGGCTGGCAGCAACTGCTGCAGGACTGGGGCGTGCAGGTGCGCTGCGCGGCCGATGGCGCCGAGGCACTGGGGTGGCTGGCGCAGGGCTTCATGCCGCAGGCCATCCTCTGCGACGAGCGGTTGCGCTCGGGCGAAAGTGGGTTCGCGCTGCTCCAGCGCTTGCAGGCCCTGTGCCCCGATGCCGCGCTGGCCATGGTCAGCGGTGAATGGGATTCGCCAGCGCTGCGCCAGGCGGAGGACGAGGGCTACCTGGTGCTGCGCAAGCCGGTGGCGCCTGACCAACTGCATACCTTGCTGCGGCAGTGGTTGCCAGAGGAATCTGGATTGCTATCAAAAATATAGCTGTCTATGCTTAATGCTAAAGCGCTGAGGGCTGTTTTTGCTTGCTTCCATCGTGGGCCAGCCACTGCGCCAGCACCGCGTGCAACTCCGCTGGATTCACCGGCTTGCGCAGCACCAGGTAGCCCTCGTCCTCGGCATCCTGCAAGGCGGGCGCGTCGAATTCGCCGCTGACCATGGCGCCGCGCGCGGCGGGGCAGCGCGCAAGCAGCGTGCGCAGCACGTCAAAGCCGCTCTCGCCCGTACGCAGCCGCTGGTCGCAGAAGATGGCGTCGGGCTCGAACCCGTCGTCGAGCTGGGCATGCGCCTGCGCCCCCGTGGTGGCGTACGCCGCCGTCACGCCCCAGGCGTCGAGCATGGCGCGCCAGGCCTTG
Source organism: Acidovorax benzenivorans (assembly GCF_028680575.1). GTDB lineage: Bacteria > Pseudomonadota > Gammaproteobacteria > Burkholderiales > Burkholderiaceae_C > Acidovorax > Acidovorax benzenivorans. The sequence continues at coordinate 12,641 of NZ_JAPCKI010000005.1, forward strand.
ATCACCTGCGGGTCGTCGTCCAGCACCAGGCAGCGGCCCTGCAGCGGGTGCACTGCGAGCGCATCGCGGCGCATGGCCACGGGCTCGTAGGGCCCGGCTGCTGCCACAGTGGTGCGAGCCGGCAGCCGCAGCCAGAAACGTGAGCCCCGGCCAGCCCGCGACTGCATGCCGTAGGCGGCACCCAGTTGTTCGGCGCAGCGCGCCACCACGGCCAGCCCCAGGCCATGCCCCGCGTCGTCCATCTGGTCCGCCCGTTCCCCTCGGTAGTAGGGGTTGAACACCTGTTCCTGGTCGGCCAGGGCGATGCCGATGCCGGTGTCCCGCACCTCCACCAGCCAGTCGCCGCCGCGCGCCCGCACGCTCACCAGCACCTTGCCCTGCGGGGTGTAGCGGATCGCGTTCTGCACCAGGTTGGCCAGCGCCTGGCGCAGCAGCACCGGCTTGGCCCACACGGTGGCGCCGCCGCGCGGCAGGTGCAGGCGCAGGACCAGGCCGCCGAGGCAGGCCTGTTCACGGAACAGGCACATCAGGTCCGCGAGCAGCGCATTCAGATTCACCGCGCTCGACATGCCCTGCGGCTGGCCAGACTCCAGCCGCGAGAGGTCCAGCAGCGCATTGAACAGCTGGTTCATGGCCTGCATGCTGGTGCGCAGGTCGGCCAGTAGCGGCCGCAGGATCGGGTCGCTGTTGCGCAGGCCGATCGCCTCCACCATCAGCGACATCGCATGGACCGGTTGGCGCAGGTCGTGGCTGGCGGTGGCCAGGAACAGGTTTTTCTCGGTCAGCGCGTCCTCGGCCTGGCGCCGGGCCGCGCCCAGGGCCTCGTTGGCCGAGCGGGTGCGGCGGTACAGCCAGAAGCTGAAGCCTGCCGCCAGCAGGGCCAGCGCCACCGTGCCGATCAGGCCGATCTGCTGCATGCGCCGCACGCGCAGTTCGGCATCCTGCACCTGGTTGGCCTGCGCGAGCTGCTCGATCTGGCGTTGCCGCTCGGCGCTGTTGAAGCGCTCCTGCAGCGTCGCCACGGCCTGCTCTCGCTCGGTGTGGAACAGGGCCTTGGCCAGTGTCTGCTGCTTGCGGGTGGTTTCTATGGCCTCGCGGTACAGACCCGCCTGCTCGTACATGCGCGAAAGCTCGCCCAGCAGTTGCTCCTCCATGGGCTGGGAGCCTGCCTCGTGCACAAACCGGATGCCGGCCTCCACGTCGTGCGCGCCGGCCGCGATGCGGCCCTGGCCCATCAGTGCGAAACCGAGGTTGGCCTGCGCCAGTGCGGCGCCGCTCAGTTCGTGTGCGTCGCGATAGGCGGCCATGGCCTCGCGCATCACGGGTTCGGCCTCTGCATAGGCTTTGCGCTGCAGCAGGATGTCGCCCAGGTTGTTCAGCGCCGTGGCCCGCAGCCCGGTCAGTCCTCCGGCCCGGGCGATCTGCAGGGACTGGCGGTACGCGGCCATGGCGGCGTCGAGGTCGCCCTGCACGTTTTCCACATTGCCGCGGTGCAGGTGCAGCCAGCCCAGCGCCTGCTGGGCGTCCAGCTCTTCGGCCAGGGGCAGCGCCTCGCGGATGGTCTGCAGCGCCCGGTCCGGGTTCTTCATGTCGAAGTGGAGCAGCTCCAGGTGGGTGCGTGACCGCAGCTCGGCCGTGGCCGCCTGGCGCGGCAGCGTGCGCGAAAGCTCCAGGCTGCGCAGCAGGTGGGTCAGCGCGTCCTCGAACTGGCCGCTGCCGCTGTGCAGGGCGCCCAGCGTCAGGTGGTAGAGCCAGCGTACCCAGGGGTCGCGGGCCTGCTCGGCTGCGGCCGCTTCGCGCGCCAGTGCGTCCAGCCCGACGCGCGTCTTCCCCGCGACGGCCAATTGCCTGGCCTCGAAGCAGACGGCCAGCACCTGCGACGAGGCGTCGTTCTGCGCGGCCGCCAGCGCCTTCAGTTGCGCGATGGCCTGCGTCACCACCGGGGCCTGTCCGATCTCAAAGGCTGCGTCCGCCAGCGCCGCCAGGTAGGTGCGCCGGGTCTCGATATCGGCCGCGTTGGCAAAGCGCGTAGCGGCGGCCTGCAGCGCCTGCACGGCCTCGGCGCTGTTGCGTTGTGACAGGGTCTGCAGCCGGTCCAGCTCGGCCAGGTCCGGGTTGCTCGGTGCCTGGGCCCCTGCGGGCAGAGCCGCCAGCAGGCACAAGGCCGCAGTCAGCACCACGGCCCGGAAGGGGCGCATCAGGGCAGCTCCAGCCGCCGCCCGCGCAGCAGGGTGATGGCCTCGACCCGTGTGCGCACACGCAGCCGCTCCAGGATGCCTGTCACGTGCTCCTTCACGGTGCTCTCGGCAATGTCCAGTTGCGATGCAATGCGCTTGTTGGGCAGGCCCTGCAGCACCAGCGCAAGGATCTGCCCCTGGCGAGCCGAAAGCCCCAGATCGGCCGGAGTCACCTGCAGGTCGCGGCTGCGCGACGGCTGGCTGCCCAGCAGGCTCGGCTCAAACCAGACCAGCCCGCTCAGCAAGGCTTCCACCGCCAGGCCAAAAGTTTCGGGCGCCGCCTGCTTGTGGATGAAACCCTGTGCGCCTGCCTGCCGCGCCTGCGCCATCACGGCAGGGTCATCGTCTCCGCTGATCACGGCGATGGGTGTGCCGGGGCAGTGGCTACGCACTTGGCCGATCAGGCCCACTGCCGCGCCTTCCGCCAGCCAGAAGTCGATGAGCGCGATGGCCGGTGAGCCTCGCATTTCCACCCAGCGGAGAAGATCGTCAGCGCCACCCGCCACCACTACCTCCATCTGCGGTAGGCGCGCGCGCAGGAATTCGGCCATGCCGTGTGCCACCAGCGGATGGTCGTCCAGGATGAGTGCGTAGTGGGAGGTGGGGGCCATGCGATGGGTGAGGGTGGCTGCGCCCTGCGGCGCAAGTGCGCGGACAGAGCAGAGGTAGGGCAAATTCTGCCAAGTGTTAGGCAGGACGGACGGCGCACAAACCCTACCTGGGTAGGGTTCCACGCCGGGTCGGGCGGTGCACAGAATCCGCCCTTCATTCACGGTCAAGAGGTTTCTGTTCATGACACGACAAGCAAGCGCAACGGGTGCCGGGCGCACCTGGCATTCCGTACGGCCCCTCTTCCGCTGGGCACCCCTGGGCCTGGCGGCCGCCTTGCTGGTGGGTTGTGGCGGCGGTGACGATGACAACAATGGCACGCCGCCGCCCACCGCTGGCGCGTTCAGCATTGGCGGTACGGTCACGGGCCTGGGCGTTGGCAAGATGGTGACGCTGCAAAACATCGGCAAGGACGACTTGACGGTGAATGCCAATGGCAACTTCGTCTTCGTGACGCGCCTGGACAGCGGCATTGCCTATGCCGTCACCGTCAAGACCCAGCCCAGCGGGCAGCGCTGCACGGTGACCGAAGGCACCGGCACGGCCACCGCCAACGTCACCAGCGTGCAGGTGCGTTGCGAGAACCTGGCGGCCGCCACCTACACCGTGGGCGGTTCGATTTCGGGCCTGGCGGGTGGTGCCGTGGTGCTCCAGAACAAAGGTGGCGACGATCTGTCGGTTTCCAGCAACGGCGGCTTCACGTTTGGCACTGCGCTCGCGGGCGGAACTGCCTACGCGGTCACCGTGCGCACGCAGCCTTCCGGTCAGAGCTGCACGGTGCGCAACGGCGCTGGCAGTGTGGGCTCCGCCAACGTGGGATCGGTGGAGGTGAGCTGCGGCACGGTGGTAGCCTTGCCGGTAGGCGACTGGAAGCAGGAACGCTGCGTACCCCTCGGCCCCGGCCAATGGGGGCGGTCGCTGTGGCGTATCGCCAAGCAAAGCGAAACACGCGCCACGGTCAGCCTTGGTGTGGCAACGTACACCGATGCCAACTGCACGGCGTCCGGCCCGGTCATTGGCGGGCAAGGAGGCGACGGTGGTACGTTCAACTTTGACCGCACTGCGTCGACCCCCACGCTCAGCGCTTCGTTTGGCAGCTGGGCGCAGATCACGGGTCTGACCTCCCGCACTGTATGGGCGCGCAAGGGGCCCTACCTGTGCATTTTGGGCGATCTGAACCCCAGCCTCTTCCCCACGGCTGCGGCGGTCGAAACATCAGCCAATCTGTCGATACAGAACAAGAACTGCTACACGCAGAACTGAGTGCGGGCGGCCTCGTCGCCCTTCAAAGAAAAGCCCCCGCAGCGAAGGTGTTGCGGGGGCTTTTTACTGGGTGGGTTGCGCTTCTCGGTATGGCTCTTGCGGTGGCGGTTACAGCCCGCCCCGGTGTCCGGGGCATCCTTGGGCGTCAGCGTGCGAGTTCAGCCGCCGTGGCTGCATCCAGCCGCCCTGATGTGGGCAGCCCTTTGTCCTTCTGGAAGGCGCGCAGCGCTGCGGTGGTCTTGCCGCCCATCGCCCCGTCGGGCGTGCCCGCGTTGTAGCCCAGTTCGTTCAGGCGGGCCTGCGCATCGCGCAGCGGAAGCCCGACGCTGGCAGCTCCGCTGGCAGCTGCTGCGCGCGCGGCCGAGGTCTGCGATGGTGGGGCGGCGCCGTCCACGCTCAGCCGCCCGCCACCGCCCAGGCCCTGGCCTTTCACCGTCTGGGCGCGGTAGCTGCGCAGCGACTGCACCATCTGGTTGAACGCATCCATGAAGGCGGCCGCAATCACCTTGCCTTCTGCCGTGTTGGAGTAGCCGCCCATGCGGGCCCCGCCCGAGCCGCCCAGCAGCTGCCCCATGGCGCCAAAGTCGGTCTTGGCGGCACTGCCTTCCGATGCCGCCACCTGCACGCCCGAGCGGTTGTCGATGAGCGTGAGCAGCGCGCTGGCCTCCTTGGTGTTCATGCTGCCGCCGATGGCTGCCAGCAAGCCCCCCGCACGGCCACCGACCAGGCCGCCCAGCGAGGCGGAGGCACCGCCTGCGTTGTTGTTCTGGAACACGATTTCGGGCGACAGGCCGTAGTCGGACGCCACCATCTGGCCCTGGCCAAACTGGCTGCCCTGCCGCATTTCGCCAGACTGCATCAGCGCACGCTCGCGCGTCATCGCGTTCATGCCTGTAGCGCTGCGTTCTACCACCACAAAGCAGTTGGACTGCTGCACCAGCAGGCGCAGCAGGTTGGCCGTGGGCGGCAGGCGGTACTGGTCACGCAGGATGGTGTACCAGCCAGCCTGCTGGTTTTCGATCAGCGAGACCGTGCCCAGCGGGCTTTCGCAACGCTCCAGCGAGTCGCTGGCGCCGGTGGAGGCTCCACCCGCAGCGCTGCCGGTGGCCACGGTCTTGGCATCGGCGCTGCCCATGCGCATGTTGGTGGTCTCGCAGCCACTGAGCAGCAGTGCGGCGGCCACGGCCGTGCTGATGGCGCCCAGGCGCAGCGGGGCGAAGGATCGGGGCAGGGATGCGGCGGAGCGCGCGGGCCGCAGGCCGACAGGGAAGGTGGTGGTCATGGTTGCTGGAGTTGCTGCGGGTGCGCAGCGAAAGAGAGGAACACAAAGTCCTGATCTTTCGCCGTGCCACCCGCTACCCGCAACCCGACTGAAGTAGGGGTTGGCGGCTGGCTGCAGCCGCCAACCCAGCCTGCGCCACCGCGCGCGGCAACGGGGTCAGTTGCCGGGCAGGGCCGCGCTTTGCAGCTGCGCCAGCGTCACAAACTCCAGCGCGCGCGCATGGGTGCATTCCAGCACCACCGGTGGTGCCACGCCCGCCTCATAGGCTTCCTTCCAGCGCAAGGCGCACAGGCACCAGCGGTTGTTGGGCTTGAGGCCTGCAAACCGGTACTCGGGCCGGGGGGTGACGAGGTCGTTGCCCCGCGAGAGCGAGAAGTCCAGAAACGCCTGCGTCATGCGTGCACAGATCACGTGGGTGCCGTGGTCTTGCTCGTCGGAGTTGCAGCAGCCGTCGCGGTAGTAGCCGGTCAGCGGGTCGTAGGAGCAGGGCATCAGCAAGGTGCCCAGAACGTTCAGTGCAGTCATATCGGGTCGCGTAAGTCGCGTGTGTTGTGAGGGGCGGTGAGAGGCAGATCGTTGAGGTGGACGCGCGACGGGTCAGCCGTCCTCGCCCCGGCGGCGCAGCACCACGGTGATCTGCCCGTTGGTCTCGATGGTGGCGCGTTCCACCTCGTGCGCGTGCAGGCAGCCGCCCGCGCGCAGTGCAGCCTCCACATCGTCGCGGGTCAGCAGCTCCTTGCGCATCAGCGCCTGGTTCAGCTCGCCCTGGTGGATCAGCACCTGGGCCTTGCCGTCCACCCAGCGCCCGATGCGCGGGAAGTGAAACGCCAGCCGCGCCAGCGCCACATGCAGCAGGATCAGCGTGCTGGCCGAGATCAGTCCGCCCACCAGCGAGTTGTCGCCCGCGTTCATCGAGTTCTGCACCGCGTTCGACAGGATCAGCAGCAGGATCAGGTCAAACGGCTCGTACTGCCCCGTCTGCCGCTTGCCCGACAGGCGCATGAACACCAGCAAGAACAGATACACCACCACGCCGCGCAGCACAAACTCCCACCACGGCACGCTCATTTGCCACATTGCAAGGTTCCTTGTTGGATGCTTGGGTGGGGGCAGTCTACGGTCTGCGGCGTGCCCTTGATTCGCTGAGCGAAAATCACAGGCAGTCCCCCGCACGGTCCCGGCGCAGTACACCCTCACTGCAGTGGCCGCCGAGCGGGCACCCTCTGCTCCGCTACCGAAGGAACCGCCCCATGCAACGCCGCCAATTCCACCAAACCAGCCTCGTGGGGGCGCTGCTGTGCGCTACCGCACAACACGCCTGGGCCCTGTCGCTGGGCGACCTCACCAATGCCGACGCATCCAGCGGACTCAAGGCTGCGCTGAGCCAAGGCGCGCAGGCTGCGGTGTCGCTGCTGGGCCGCAATGATGGGTTTCTGGGCAACCCCAAGGTGCGCATCGGCCTGCCGGGCTACCTGGACGACGCCGCCAAGGTGATGAAGTCGCTGGGCCAGGGCAAGCGCATCGATGAGCTGGTGGCGTCCATCAACCGCGCCGCCGAAGCGGCCGTACCCATGGGCAAAGACCTGCTGGTGGGCGCGGTGCAGAACATGACAGTGACCGATGCCAAGAACATCCTCACCGGTGGCGACAACTCGGTGACCACCTTTTTTGCCGACAAGACCCGCACGCCGCTGGGCCAGCGCTTTCTGCCAGTGGTGAACGAGGCCACGGAGAAGGTCGGCCTCACCCAGAAGTACAACGCCTTCGCGGGCAAGGCCGCGAGTTTTGGGCTGCTCAAGGCCGAAGACGCCAACCTGGCGCAGTACGTGACCGGCAAGACGCTGGACGGCCTGTACCTCATGATCGGCGAGGAAGAGCGCCGCATCCGCCAGGACCCGGCCGCTGCGGGCAGCGCCATCGCGCGCAAGGTGTTTGGCTCCTTGCGCTGAGACGGACGCCACGATGCCCCTGCCATTGCCCACCGACCCCTGCCCCTGCGGGCGCCTGGCGCCCGCAGGCCCGGGCGGCAGCAAGGGCAAAGGAGCAGCGCACTTGCCTTTTGCCCGCTGCTGCGGCCGCTACCTCCCTGCCCCGGAAGCCGACGGACTCGCTGCCCCCGATGCAGAAAGCCTCATGCGGTCGCGCTACACCGCCTTTGTGTGCGAGCGGGCCGACTACCTGCAGGCCACCTGGCATGCCAGCACGCGCCCGGCGACGCTGGATTTTGAGACCGGTGCCAAATGGCTGGGCCTGGATGTGCGCCGTCACAGCACCTCGGATGCCGACCACGCCGTGGTCGAGTTTGTGGCCCGCTACCGCGTCGGTGGGCGCGCCGTGCGCCTGCACGAGACCAGCCGCTTTGTGCGCGAGGGTGGGCGGTGGTTTTACGTCGATGGAGATCAACATGGCTGCGATACAAGCCAAAACCGCTCCATGCGCCGGAAGAATATGCCTTGATAGCTATGAAATTTGAAGCAATCCTGTTTGACTGCGACGGTGTGCTGGTGGACAGCGAGCCCATCACCAATGGCGTGCTGCGCGGCATGCTGGCCGAGGCCGGCTGGGCGCTGACGCCCGAAGAGTGCATGCGCATCTTCATCGGCAAGATGGTGCGCAGCGAGGCCGCCCGCATCGAACACCACACCGGCCGCCCACTGACCGACGCGTGGATGGCCGACTTCTACGCGCGCCGCAATGCCGCGCTGGAGTCGCAGCTCACGGCTATCGAACACATCCACGGGGCTGTCGAGCGTGTGCACGCCCACCACGGCGGGCGCATTGCCTGTGCCTCGGGGGCCGACCGTTTCAAGGTCGAGATGCAGCTGGCCAAGGTGGGCCTGGCGCCGTACTTTGCGGGCCGCATCTTTAGCGGCCACGAGATGCCCGCCACCAAGCCCGCACCCGACGTGTACCTGGCCGCCGCCGCAGCGCTGCAGGCCGCGCCCACCCGCTGTGCGGTGGTCGAAGACACCGTGACCGGGGTGACCGCTGGTGTGGCCGCCGGAGCCACGGTGTTTGCCTACGCCCCGCTGGACGATGGCGCCGCGCTGCGGGCCGCCGGGGCGCAGCATGTGTTTCGCAGCATGGCTGAGTTGCCTGCGCTGCTGGGCTGCTGAGCGCGTTGCGCTAGAACGTGTTTGCGATTCCTGCGAGATCGCAGACAGGCTTTTAGGGCCGCTTCATGGCTGCGTATCGGGCGCGGGTGTGGTGGGCACGCCCTGTTCTTCAGCCGCTTGCACCTGCACTGCCATGGCCCGCTGGTAGCCGGGCCGCTGCTGCAGCCGCTGCCAATAGGCCTGTGTGGCGGGGCCAAACTGCTCCACCAGTCCCAGGTGTTGCGCCAGCAGCAGCGCGTAGCCCACCGCCACATCGGCCGCCGTGAAGCGGCCTGCGCACAGATAGTCGTTGTGCGCCACCGCAGCCTCCACCGCCCGCAGCCGCGCCAGAAACCAGCGCGTGTAGTCCTGCACCACCTGCGGTTGCAGCCGCTCCGAGGATTCAAAACGCCCGTAGCGCAGCACCAGCGTCTGCGGAAACGTCAGCGTCGCATCGCTCATGTGCAGCCAGTTCAGATAAGCACCATAGGCCGGGTGTGTGGTCGCTACATCCAGCCCCGCGTCAGGGTGCGTGGTGGCCAGGTACTGGCACATGGCGGCCGATTCGGTCATGCGCACATCACCCTGCACCAGCAGCGGCACCGTGCCCAGCGGGTTCTCTTCCAGAAACCACCGGGCCTTGGCGCGGGGCGGGAAGGGCAGCATGTGGAGTTGGTAGGGCAGTTGCAGCTCTTCGAGCATCCACAGGGGGCGGAAGGAGCGGGCGCTGATGCAGTGGTGGAGGTGGAGCATGGGGGCTGGCGGCGATAGGGCGGGCGGTGGCGGGAGCGTGGGCCAGTGTAGTGGCGGCTGGCTACGGGCGGCCCCGCTGTGACGGCCATGCAGGGTGCAGATCGCGCCACCGGGCCATCCGCCATCACGCCATCAGGCTTGGCCGGCCTGGCGCCGGAACTCCGCAGGCGATTGTCCCGTCCACCCCCTAAACGCACGAATAAAACTCTTCTCGTTCTCAAACCCCGCCGCCTCGGCCACCTGTTTGATGGGCCGTTGCGTGCGGTGCAGCAGCTCCACCGCGCGGGTGCGGCGCACCTCGTCTTTCAGGCCCTGCAGGGTGGCGCCTTCTTCCTTCAGTTGCCGGTGCAGCGTGCGCGGCGACACATGCAGCAACGTGGCCAGCGATTCGGCGCTGTGTTGGGGCAGGGCATGGGCGGGCTGGCCCGGCAGGGGGGCGGCCAGCAATTGGCGCACGCGCTGCACCAGCAGGCGGTCGCGGCGGTAGTGCAGCACCGTAAGCGGCAGGGCGTGCTGCAGCATCTGGCGCAGGGCCTGTTCGTCGCGGCGCAGGGGCAGGTGCAGGTAGCGGGCGTCAAAGTGGATGGCGGTGCGTGGCGCGTGGAAGGTGACGGGGCCACGGAACAGCACGGCATAGGCATCGGCGTGCGGCGGCGCGTCAAACGCAAATTCGGCAGCGATGAGGGGGATGCGCGAGTCCACCAGCCAGCACGCCAGCCCGTGCGCATTGCGCAGCACCGACACCAGGCAGAACTCGCGCAGCGCGCCCAAGTCGCGCGCCTCGGTGATCGCCAGTGTGGCGGTGTCGCTTACGGTGGTGAGGTGCAGTGCAATGTCATCCGCCAGCAGACCATGGTGGCGGCACCAGCGGGCCAGGGCCACCTGCAGCGTGGGCGAGCTGATGGATGCGCGCGCCAGCATGCCGTAGCTGCCCCAGGGCAGGCGGCGGCTGAACCAGCCCAGGGCTTCGTCGTCCAGCTCCTGCATGGCGGCGTCGGAGATCTGCTCCATCTGCCAGGCGGTGATGTGGGCGCGGTCGTCGTGCAGCAGCTGCGGCGCAATCTGTGCCTGGGTCAGGGCACGTTCGGGGCTCAGGCCGCGTCGCTCGTAGGCCAAAACAATGGCGCGCACAAAGGCGATGGGCGTAGCGGCGGGGGCTGCGGCGGGCGGGGGCAAGCGATTGGCAGGTGGGGTGGGCGGTGTCACGCCGCAGAGTGTGCCAGCCGTGGCACGATTTGCAACCATTGTGTCCACCCGTCGGGTGTTCGGGCTTCTATGCTTACGGATCGCCGCCCGCAGACTACCCATGGCGCAGGGCTGGATGACAGAGGAGACAAACCCCGTGACGAGTGCAACCGCAACGAACCCCGCACCGCTGGTGGACAGCTACGCCCGTGGCGCCATCGATGTTCCCCTGATCGAGCAGACCATCGGCACCTTTTTTGCCGACATGGTGGCCCGCCAGCCCGACCGCGAGGCGCTGGTCAGCGGCCACCAAGGCCGCCGCTACACCTACGCGCAACTGCAGACCGAGGCGCACCGCCTGGCCAGCGCGCTGCTGGGCATGGGGCTCGCGCCCGGCGACCGCGTGGGCATCTGGTCGCACAACAACGCCGAATGGGTGCTGATGCAGCTGGCCACCGCGCAGGTGGGCCTGGTGCTGGTCAACATCAACCCGGCCTACCGCACGTCTGAGGTGGAATACGCGCTGAACAAGGTGGGCTGCAAGCTGCTGGTGACCATGGCGCGCTTCAAGACCAGCGACTACCTGGGCATGCTGCGCGAGCTGGCGCCCGAATGGCATCACCAGCAGCCGGGCCAGTTGGGCTCCGTGAAGCTGCCCCACCTGAACACGGTGGTGTGGATCGATGAGGCGGGGCAGGGCGCCGACGAGCCCGGCCTGATGCGCTTTACCGACCTGCTGGCACGCGGCAACGCAGCCGACTCGCGCCTGGCACCCACCGCAGCGACGCTGAAGGCCACCGACCCCATCAACATCCAGTTCACCAGCGGCACCACGGGTTTCCCCAAGGGCGCCACGCTCACGCACCGCAACATCCTCAACAACGGCTTCTTCATCGGCGAGTGCATGAAGCTCACGCCCGAAGACCGCCTGTGCATCCCCGTGCCGCTGTACCACTGCTTTGGCATGGTGCTGGGCAACCTGGCGTGCCTGACGCACGGCTCCACCATCGTCTACCCCAACGATGGCTTCGACCCGCTGACCGTGCTGCAAACGGTGCAGGACGAGCGCTGCACCGGGCTGCATGGCGTGCCCACCATGTTCATTGCCGAGCTTCAGCATCCGCGTTTTGCCGAGTTCAACCTCAGCACCCTGCGCACCGGCATCATGGCGGGCTCACCCTGCCCCACCGAGGTGATGAAGCGCGTGGTGGAGCAGATGAACCTGCGCGAGATCACCATTGCCTACGGCATGACCGAGACCAGCCCCGTGAGCTGCCAGAGCAGCACCGACACGCCGCTGGACAAACGCGTATCGACCGTGGGCCAGGTGCAGCCGCACCTGGAGATCCAGATCGTGGACCCCGACACCGGCGCTGTGGTGCCCCGTGGCGAGCGCGGCGAGTTCTGCACCAAGGGTTATTCGGTGATGCACGGCTACTGGGGCGACGAAGCCAAGACCCGCGAGGCGATTGACGAAGGCGGCTGGATGCACACCGGCGACCTGGCCACCATGGACGCCGAGGGCTACGTGAACATCGTCGGCCGCATCAAAGACATGGTGATCCGTGGCGGCGAGAACATCTACCCGCGCGAGATCGAAGAATTCTTGTATCGCCATCCCCAGGTGCAGGACGTGCAGGTGGTGGGCGTGCCCGATGCCAAGTACGGCGAGGAGCTGTGCGCCTGGATCATCGCCAAGCCGGGCACAAAGCCCACCGAAGACGACATCCGTGCCTTCTGCAAGGGCCAGATCGCGCACTACAAGGTGCCGCGCTACATCCGCTTTGTCACCAGCTTTCCGATGACGGTGACGGGCAAGATCCAGAAGTTCAAGATCCGCGACGAGATGAAGGATCAGCTCGGTTTGGTCGAAGCCAAGACCGCGTGAAACACACAAGAAGCAACACAGCATGACCATTCTCGACACCCAACTCAACGCCCGCTCGGCGGACTTTTTGGCCAATGCCGCTGCCATGCGCACGCTGGTGGATGACCTGCGCGCCCAGCTCGACAAGGTGGCCCAGGGCGGCGGCGAGGCGGCCCGCGCCAAGCACACCGCGCGCGGCAAGCTGTTGCCCCGCGAGCGCGTGCAGATGCTGCTGGACCCCGGCACGCCGTTCCTCGAACTCGCGCCGCTGGCCGCGCTCAACATGTACAACAACGATGCGCCCTGCTCGGGGCTCATCGCAGGCATCGGCCGTGTGAGCGGTGTGGACTGCATGATCGTGTGCAACGACGCCACGGTGAAGGGCGGCACCTACTATCCGCTGACGGTGAAGAAGCACCTGCGCGCGCAGGAAGTGGCGCAGCAGAACCACCTGACCTGCATCTACCTGGTGGACTCCGGCGGTGCCAACCTGCCCAACCAGGACGAGGTCTTTCCTGACCGCGATCATTTCGGCCGCATCTTCTTCAACCAGGCCAACATGAGCGCGATGGGCATCTCGCAGATCGCCGTGGTCATGGGATCGTGCACGGCGGGCGGCGCCTACGTGCCCGCGATGAGCGACGAATCCATCATCGTCAAGAACCAGGGCACCATCTTTTTGGGCGGCCCGCCGCTGGTCAAAGCCGCCACGGGCGAGGTCGTCACGGCCGAAGACCTGGGCGGTGGCGACGTGCACACGCGCCTGTCGGGTGTGGCCGACCACTTGGCGCAGAACGACATGCACGCGTTGCAGTTGGCGCGCAATGCAGTGCGCAACTTGAATAAAAATAAGGCTCTAGCGCCCGCAGATCAAGCGCCAATAGCTCCTAAATTTGTAGCGGATGAGCTCTATGGCGTGATCCCCGTGGACACGCGCAAGCCCTTCGACGTGCGCGAGATCATTGCCCGCATCGTCGATGGCAGCGAGTTCGATGAGTTCAAGGCCCGCTACGGCACCACGCTGGTCACGGGCTTTGCGCGCATCGAAGGGATGATGGTGGGCATCATCGCCAACAACGGCATCTTGTTCAGCGAGTCGGCCCTGAAGGGCGCGCACTTCATCGAGCTGTGCTGTCAGCGCAAGATCCCGCTGGTGTTCCTGCAGAACATCACCGGCTTCATGGTCGGCCGCAAGTACGAGAACGAAGGCATTGCCCGCAACGGCGCCAAGATGGTCACGGCCGTGGCCACGGCGAGTGTGCCCAAGTTCACCATCATCATCGGCGGCAGCTTTGGCGCCGGCAACTACGGCATGTGCGGCCGCGCGTACAGCCCCCGCTTCCTCTGGATGTGGCCCAACGCGCGCATCAGCGTGATGGGCGGCGACCAGGCGGCCGGTGTGCTGGCCACGGTGAAGCGCGACGGCATCGAGGCCAAGGGTGGGCAGTGGAGCATGGAGGAAGAAGAAGCCTTCAAGGCCCCCATCCGCCGCCAGTACGAAGACCAGGGCCACCCCTACTACGCCACCGCCCGCCTGTGGGACGACGGCGTGATCGACCCGGCCGACACGCGCCGCGTGCTGGCGCTGGGCCTGGCGGCCACGCGCAATGCACCCATCGAAGACACCAAGTTCGGCCTGTTCCGCATGTGACCGTGCCGGGAGCCGCCATGGACGCCGTCGCCCACTTCGCCCAGCTCGCACGCTACAACGTGTGGGCCACCGCGCGCCTGCTCGAAGCCGTGCGGACGCTGCCTGAAGAGGCCTACCGGCGCGATGTGGGCCTGTTCTTCAAAAGCATCCATGGCACGCTCAACCACCTGCTGGTGGGCGAGCACCATCTGTGGTTTGTGCGGTTTGCCGAAGGCACCTCGCCCCATGTGGCGCTGGACGCCGAGCTGGAGACCGACCGTGCGCGGCTCGATGCCCGCCTGCGTGAAGGGGCCGCCCGCTGGGCACCGCTGATTGCTTCGTTCGCTCCAGGTCGCTGGGGCGGCACGCTGGACTACACCACCATGCGCGGCACGGCGGCATCGCTGCCGTTCGCGGCCACGCTGGCGCATGTGTTCAACCACGGCACGCACCACCGGGGCCAGATCACCGCCGCATTGACCGCCCTGGGCCAGCCCAGCCCCGAGCTGGACCTTGTCTACTTCCTGCAAAACCCGTCCACGCCATGAGCCAGAACCTGTCCATCACCCAAACCGGCGCCGTGGCGCGCATCACGCTCACGCAGCCCGAGATCCGCAACGCCTTCAGCGACGAGGTCATTGCCGAGATCACCGCTGCTTTTACCGACGTGGGCGGGCGTGCCGATGTGCGAGCCGTGGTGCTGGCGGCGGAAGGCCCTGCCTTTTGTGCAGGCGCCAACCTTAACTGGATGCGCCGCATGGCCGACTACACGCAGGGCGAAAACATCGCCGACGCGGGCAAGCTGGCCGAGATGCTGCGCGTGATCTATGAATGCCCCAAGCCCACGGTGGCACGCGTGCAGGGCGATGTGTACGCGGGTGGCATGGGCCTGGTGGCCGCGTGCGACATGGCCGTGGCGGTGGACACGGCGGGCTTTTGCCTCAGCGAAGTGAAGCTGGGCCTCATCCCCGCCACCATCAGTCCCTATGTGATCCGCGCCATGGGCGCACGCGCTGCGCACCGCTACTTCCTCACGGCCGAGCGTTTTGGCGCGGCCGAAGCCTTGCGCCTTGGTTTTGTGCACGAGGTCGTGGTCGCTGACCAGCTCGACGCCAAGGTGGAAGAGTTGCTCAAGGCCCTGACCAGCGCCAGCCCCAATGCCGTGCGCGCGTGCAAGAAACTGGTGATGGATGTGGCAGAGCGCGAGATCAACGCAGGCTTGATCGCCGCCACGGTGCAGGGCATTGCCGACATCCGTGCCAGCGACGAGGGCAAGGAAGGCGTGCAGTCGTTCTTGAACAAACGCAAACCCGCCTGGCTGGTATGAAACACCCCCTGAGTCGCTGCGCGCCTTCCCCCTCTCTCGCTTCGCGGGAGGGGGGCGATGCCCTCGCTGCGGGGCGGCGCGGCCGGCGTAGGCCCTTGCTCGGTATCCCTGGCATGAAGCCATGGCGGTCTCGCACGCCTGAGGCAAGGCTGGACACGGTGGAGGACTGACATGGACACCCTCTGGTTCAACATCGTGCAGTGGCTCCATACGCTGGGGCTGCATGTGGATGGCGGCACCGCGCGCGCTGTGGGCGATGCCGCAGCTACCGTGACAGCAAGGCTCGACATGCCCAGCCTGCTGGCTTTGGCCGCCGCACTGGGCTGGGCCAGCGGGTTCCGGCTGTACGCCGTGGTGTTTCTCGTCGGGATGATGGGCGTATTGGGCTGGATGCCTCTGCCGTCCGGCCTGGCCATGTTGCAGCACCCTCTGGTGCTGATGGTCAGCGGCTTCATGCTGATGGTGGAATTTTTTGCCGACAAGGTGCCTTGGGTGGACAGCGCCTGGGACGCCGTGCACGCTTTCATCCGCGTGCCTGCAGGCGCGGCCCTGGCGTATGGCGTGTTCGGTGCCGACAACGCCACGATGGCTGTGGTGGCGGGGCTGCTGGGCGGCTCCCTCTCGGCCACGGCGCTGGCCACCAAGATGACCACGCGGGCCGCAGTCAACACCTCACCCGAGCCGTTTTCCAACTGGGGCCTGTCGTTCTTTGAAGACGGGCTGGTGGTCGCCGTGGTGTGGCTGGCCACGCAGCACCCGGTGGCATTTGGTATTGCGCTGGTCGTGATGGTGGTTGTGTCGGTGCTGCTGCTGGTGGTGCTGTTCAAGTTTCTGCGCGCCGTGGTGCGGCGCTTGTCCTCTTTCTTTTCTGGTTCTGCCAAGGTGGCTTAAACATGTTCAACAAGATCCTTATTGCAAACCGTGGCGAAAACAGCCGCGCAGCGGATGTTTCTACAAATTGCTTGGCACGCGTAGCGTGCGCAGGCGATCTCGCCGCAGGAGGGCGCCATGTTTAAAAAAATCCTGATTGCGAATCGCGGCGAGATCGCCTGCCGAGTCGCCGCCACGGCCCAACGCCTGGGCGTGAAAACCGTCGCTGTGTATTCCGATGCCGACGCCAACGCCAAACATGTCGCCGTGTGCAACGAGGCCGTGCACATCGGCGGCAGCGCGCCTAAGGAGAGCTACCTGCGCTGGGAGCGCATCATTGCCGCCGCCAAAGCGACAGGTGCCCAAGCCATCCACCCTGGCTACGGTTTCTTGAGCGAGAACGAAGAATTCGCGCAGGCCTGCGCCGACGCGGGCCTGGTCTTCATCGGTCCACCTCCTTCGGCCATCAAGGACATGGGGCTCAAGGCCGAGTCCAAGCAGCTCATGGAAAAGGCCGGTGTGCCCCTGGTGCCTGGCTACCACGGCGCCAACCAGGACCGCGCCCTGCTGCAGGCCGAGGCCGACCGCATTGGTTACCCTGTGCTCATCAAGGCCAGCGCCGGTGGCGGTGGCAAGGGCATGCGTGCGGTGGACAAGGCCGAGGACTTTGCGGCCGCGCTTGACTCGTGCAAGCGTGAGGCCATCAACAGCTTTGGCGACGACGCAGTGCTCATCGAAAAATACGTGCAGCGCCCGCGCCACATCGAGATTCAGGTGTTTGGCGACACGCTGGGCAACTATGTGTACCTGTTCGAGCGCGACTGCTCGGTGCAGCGCCGCCACCAGAAGGTGCTGGAAGAAGCGCCCGCCCCTGGCATGACGCCCGAAATGCGCGCGCAGATGGGCCTGGCCGCAGTGGCGGCGGCGCGGGCGGTGAACTATGTGGGCGCAGGCACTGTGGAGTTCATCGTCGAGCAACGTGCAGACGGGTCTATGAACTTCTTCTTCATGGAGATGAACACCCGCCTGCAGGTGGAGCACCCCGTGACCGAAGCCATCACCGGACAGGACCTGGTGGAGTGGCAACTGCGCGTGGCCTCGGGCGAGCCGCTGCCGCTGCAGCAAGACGAATTGCGCATTACAGGGCACGCCATTGAGGCGCGCATCTGCGCCGAGAACCCCGACAACAACTTCTTGCCCGCCACGGGTTCGCTCAACGTGTACGGATTGCCCGAGTGCGTGACCTTCGAGCGGGGCTCTGTGCGCGTGGACTCTGGCGTGCGCCAGGGCGATGCGATCAGCCCGTTCTACGACTCCATGGTGGCCAAGCTCATCGTGCACGGCGACACGCGCGAGCAGGCGCTGGCGCGGCTCGACGAAGCGCTGGCCCAGACCCACATCGTGGGCCTGGCGACCAATGTGCAGTTTTTGCGCCGCGTGGCGCGCACCGAGTCGTTTGCCAAGGCCAACCTCGACACCGCGCTCATCCCGCGCGAGCAGGCCGTGTTGTTCCACCAAGAAAGTGTGGGCCTGCCCCTGGCTGCAGCGGCTGCCGTGGCCCAGACGCTGCTGCGCGAGCGCGCCAGCGAGGGCGTGGACCCGTTCAGCCGCCGCGATGGCTTTCACACGCATGGCGTGGTGCAGCGCCGGTTTGAGTTTGAGTTTGGCGGCGAACACGCCAAGGCCTGGTTGACCTACGAGCGAGGCGGCAGCCTGCATCTGGCCGTCGGCGAGGGCGATGCCGCGGTGGCCGGACCGCTGGTGTTTTCAGAGCGGGCCGAAGGCATCGAGTTGCATTTCGCAGGCCAGCGCACGCGCGCCGCTGTGTACGCCCAGGGCGAGGTGGACCATGTGTTTACCCCGCTGGGTGCCACACAGATCACCGCCATCGACCTGCTGGCCCACGCGGGCGAGGCAGCGGCCGAAGGCGGGCGCCTCACGGCCCCGATGCCCGGCAAGGTCGTGTCCTTCGCCGTGAAGGCGGGCGATGCCGTGACCAAGGGGCAGCCGCTGGCGGTGATGGAAGCCATGAAGATGGAGCACACCATCGCCGCCCCGGCCGATGGCGTGGTGCAGGAGCTGCTGTATGCGCCCGGCGACCAGGTGACCGAAGGCGCTGAGCTACTCAAGCTGGTGGTGGCAGAAAAGGCGTAATGCGCTGGTGGGCACCCCCGTGCGTGACAGCGCAGGTGGCGCAATGCCGTTACCCTTGCACGCCATGAAAATCACCTTCTGCTGTACCGGCACCAAGGCCGAGCCCTGGCTCCAGGGGCTGTCTGCTGCACTGCCCGGCGCTGACATTTCCGTGTGGCAACCGGGCGCGCCACAAGCCGACTACGCCGTAGTCTGGGCGCCTCCCCAACAGTTCATGGATGAACAAGCGGGCCTCAAAGCCTTGTTCAACATCGGCGCGGGCGTGGATGCGCTGCTCAAGCTGCGCCTGCCGCCCGACACGCTGGTGGTGCGGCTCGATGATGCGGGCATGGCCGTGCAGATGGCCGAGTACGTGAGCCATGCGGTCATCCGCCACTTTCGGGAGTTTGACGGCTACGAGGCCGACATGGCGACCGGGCGCTGGGGCTACCGCAAGCCGCGCCTGCGCAGCGACTACCCCATCGGCGTGATGGGCCTGGGCGTGCTGGGCGAGCGGGTGGCCAAGGCGTTGGCGCAGTTTGACTTCCCCATCAACGGCTGGAGCCGCAGCGCCAAAGCCATTGATGGTGTGCGTGCCTTCACGGGCACAGAGCAGTTCAACGAATTTCTGGCTGCCAGCCGTGTGCTGGTCAACCTGCTGCCGCTCACGCCCGACACGGCCGATGTGATCAACAAGGAAACGCTCGCCCGCCTGCAACCCGGCGCCTACGTGATCAACGTGGCGCGTGGCGCGCATCTGGTGGACGAAGACCTGCTCGCCGCCATCGACAGCGGCCATGTGGCGGGCGCCACGCTCGATGTGTTCCGCACTGAGCCGCTGCCTGCGGGCCACGCATTCTGGAACCACCCGCGCATCACCATCACCCCCCACACTTCGGCGCGCACGCTGCGCGAGGAAAGCATTGCCCAGATTGCGCGCAAGATGGCGGCGCTGCAGCGGGGCGAGGCGGTGGCGGGCATCGTCAACCCGGCGCGGGGGTATTGAACACCCCGCGCTTTTTCTTCTCAGGATTCCCCATGACCTCCTCCATCCCTTCCCGTGTACGGCTCATCGACGTTGGCCCCCGCGACGGCCTGCAGAACGAAAAGACGCCGGTGCCCGCCGCCGTGAAGATCGAGCTGGTGCACCGCCTGCAGCAGGCGGGCCTCAAAGAGATCGAGGTCACCAGCTACGTATCGCCCAAGTGGGTGCCGCAGATGGCCGACAACCACGAGGTGATGAGCGGCATCACGCGCCAAAGCGGCGTAGCGTATTCGGTGCTCACGCCCAACCTCAAGGGCTTTGATGCGGCGGTGCTGGACCAGCCCGACGAGATTGTCGTCTTCGGCTCGGCCAGCGAGGCCTTCAGCCAGCGCAACATCAACTGCAGCATTGCCGAGAGCATCGAGCGTTTTGCCCCCGTGGTGGAGGCCGCGCTGGCCGCTGGCATCCGCGTGCGCGGCGCCATGAGCTGCACCGTGGGCTGTCCGTACGAAGGCGATATTGCCCCCGAGCGCGTGGCGTACCTGGCGGGCCTGCTCAAGGGCATTGGTGTGCAGCGCGTGGATGTGGCCGACACCATTGGCGTGGGCACGCCGCGCAAGGTGCAGAAGGCGCTGGAGGCGACGCTGCAGCACTTTGGCATCGACGATGTGTCGGGCCACTTCCATGACACCTATGGCCAGGCGCTGTCCAACACGCTGGCGGCGCTGGAGCTGGGTGTGTGGAACTACCAGTCGTCCGTGGCCGGGCTGGGCGGCTGCCCCTATGCCAAGGGCGCCACCGGCAACGTGGCCACCGAAGACGTGGTCTACATGCTGCACGGCATGGGCGTCGAAACCGGCATCGACCTGGACCTGCTCATCGATGCCGGGGCCTACATCAGCGGCTTTCTGGACCGCAAGCCCCACTCGCGTGCGGCCAATGCCCTGCTGACCAAGCGCGCTGGCTGACCTGCGGCCCTAGCCCTCGCAGCACCTACCCTCGGGTGCTGTCAACCAGCGTCCGGGGTGCCGCCCAGCACCTTCCAGAGTGTTACGCGGTTGACCTGCTCGGCCAGGCGCAGGCCGATCAGGGTTTGCTGGGCCGCGTAGAGGCTGCGTTGCGCATCCAGCACTGTGAGGTAGTTGTCCACCCCCGCCTTGAAGCGCGCTTCCGACAGGTCAAACGCTTTCTGGGTGGAGGCCACCAGGCGCGTCTGTGCAGCGATGCGTTCGTCCCATTGCGCGCGGTCGGCCAGCACATCGGCGGTCTCGCGGAACGCGGTCTGCACGGCCTTTTCGTACTGGGCTACCGCGATGCGCTGGTTGGCCTCGGCCACCTGCACATTGGCGCGATTGCGGCCGGCGTCGAAGATGGGCAGCCTGACCAGCGGCACAAAGCTCCAGGTGCCGCTGCCCGCGCCAAACAAACCGTCCAGCTCGCGGCTGCCGGTACCCAGGTTGGCTGTGAGGCTGATGGTGGGGAACAAGGCAGCACGGGCTGCGCCGATGTTCGCCTCGGTGGCGCGCAGGGCGTTTTCGGCGGCATGCACATCGGGCCTAGAAAGCAATACGTTGGATGCCAGCGGCACGGGCACGGCTTGCAGGGCCGCAGGGGCCTGTGCCTCTGCGCGCAGCGTGCTGGCGTTGGGCCAGAGGGCGGCGGGCACCGGGCCTCCCACCAGCAATTGCAAGGAGTTGCGGTCGCGCTCTACCTGTGCCTGATAGGTCGCCACATCGCCGCGCGCAGAGTCCACCGTGGTCTGCGCCTGGGCCAGCACCAGGCCCGAGGTGGAGCCGATGGCGTGGATGCGTTCGGTCAGCGCATAGGCCTTTTCGCGGCTGGCCAGGGTGTCGCGCGCCAGTTGCAGCCGGGCTTCATCGGCGGCCAGCGTGAGCCAGGCGTTGGCCACATCGGCAATCAGGCCCGTCTGGATGTTGCGCTGGTTCTGCTGACTCTGCAGAAACTGCTGCAGCGCAGCCTCGTTGAGGTTGCGCACGCGGCCCCAGAAGTCGATCTCGTAACTGGCAAACCCCAGTTGGGCCGTGTACTGCGTGGCCACCTGCGCAGGGGCTGTGGCGCTGCTCATGCCAGCGGCGGTGCGCGCGCGGCTGGCTTGCGCCTGCGCCGTGACGCTGGGCAACAGGTCGGCGCGGGTGATGCCGTACTGGGCGCGGGCCCGTTCGATGGCCTCGACGGCCACGCGCAGGTCGCGGTTGTTCGACAGCGCGAGGGCAATGACATCGCGCAGCGACTGTGTCTGGACCCAGCCCAGCGCCGCTGCCGCCTGCCGGCTGGCGTCGCTGGCCAGGGTGGGCTGTCCGCTGGTCGTGCCGACGGTGTCAGGCACCGGCAGGGCGGGTGTCTGGTGCGTGGGGGCCAGGTTGCAGCCCGCGAGCAGCGCGGCGGTTGCCAGGGCTACGGCGATGGCAGAGGACCGGCGCTGGTGGCCCTGCGGCAAGGGTGGGCGCTTCATGCTGCGCGCTCCTGAGTGGGGTGTGGTGTGTCGGTGGCAGGGGTTGGCGCCGCGTCGTCCTCGCTGCGTGATCGGCTCTTGAACCAGCGGCGGATGAGCAGGAAGAACACCGGCACCAGGAAGATGCCCAGCACCGTGGAGGCCAGCATGCCGCCCAGCACGGCGGTGCCAATGGCCACCCGCCCCCCTGCGCCCGCGCCGGTGCCGATGGCCAGCGGGATCACCCCGAAGCCGAACGCGAGGGAGGTCATCAGGATGGGCCGTAGCCGCAGGCGCACGGCGGCGACGATGGCGTCGAACAGGTTCTTGCCCTGCTCCTGCAGCTGCACCGCAAACTCGACGATCAGGATCGCGTTTTTCGACGCCAGACCCACCGTGGTCAGCAGCCCCACCTGAAAGTACACATCGTTGGTCAGGCCCCGCGTGTAGGTGGCCGCCAGAGCGCCCACCACACCCAGCGGCACGGCGAGGATCACCGACAGCGGCACGGTCCAGCTTTCGTACAGGGCCGCGAGGCACAAGAACACGAACAGGATCGAGATCGCATACAGCATGGGGGCCTGGGCACCGGACTGGCGTTCCTGCAGCGAGGCGCCCGTCCATTCGTAGCCAATGCCTGGGGGCAGCGTGCGCAGGATGTCTTCCACGATCTTCATGGCCGCGCCGGAGCTCACGCCCGGTGCTGCGCGGCCTTCCAGTTCATACGCCGGGTTGCCGTTGTAGCGCATCAGCTGGGGCGAGCCGTAGGCCCAGTAGCTGGTCGAGAACGCGCCGAACGGCACCATCTCGCCCTTGCTGTTGCGCACACTCCAGCGGGCCACATCCTGCGGCAGCATGCGCGCAGGGGCGTCGCCCTGGACGTACACGCGCTTGACCCGCTCGTTGTTCAGAAAGTCGTTCACGTAGGTGCCGCCAATGGCGCTGGACAGCACGCTGTTGATGTCGCTGTAGGAGAGCCCGAGCGCGGCCGCCTTGCGGTCGTCGATCTCCAGGCGCAACTCGCTGGCGTCCTCCAGGTTGGTCATGCGCAGGTTGGTCAACTCGGGCCGTTTGCGTGCTTCGGTCAGGAAGGTGTTGGTGGCCGCCAGCAGCGCTTGGTGGCCCAGGCCGTTCATGTCCTTGACCACAAAGTTGAAGCCCGAGCTGGAGCCCAGGCCCCGCACCGCAGGGGGCATGACAACCAGCACCCGCGCATCGCGGATGGATGCCAGGTCGCGCGTGGCCTTGTGGGCGATCTGCGCGGCCGCCTGGTTGGCCAGGGGGCGGTCTCCCCAGGGCTTCAGGCGCACAAAGCCGCGCGCCGAAGCCTGGTCGCCGTTGATGCCCGAGACCTGGTAGAAGCTCAGCACATCGGGCTGCTCAGAGAAGTAGTCGCGTACCTGGTCCAGCACGCTCTGCAGCCGCGCGTCGGCGGCGCCCGAGGGCAGGTTCACGTTCACATACAGGAAGCCCTGGTCCTCGTCGGGCAGGAACGATGTGGGCAGGCGCGCCATGAGCAGCCACACCACGCCACACACCGCCAGAAAGATCAGCACCATGCGCTTGGTGCGGCGCAGTGTGTAGGCCACCGTGCCCTGGTAGCGTGCCGAAGTAGCGTCGAAGTGGTGGTTGAACCAGCGGAAGAACCGGTCGTTCAGGCCCAGCAGGCCGCGCCGGATCGGCCGGTCATGCCCGGCCGATCCGGCTGCGGGCTTGAGCAGCGTGGCGCACAGCGCCGGGGTGAGGGTCAGCGCCACAAATACCGACAAGGCCATGGCCGCGACGATGGTGATGGAGAACTGCCGGTAGATCACGCCGGTGGAGCCGCCAAAGAACGCCATGGGCACAAACACCGCCGACAGCGTGACCCCGATGCCCACCAGGGCGGGCGTGATCTCGCGCATGGACTGGCGGGTAGCCTCCTTGGCCGATTGTCCGGTCTCGTGCATCACCCGCTCGACGTTTTCGACCACCACGATCGCATCGTCCACCAGCAGGCCGATGGCCAGCACCATGGCAAACATGGTCAGTGTGTTGATCGAGTAACCCGCCAGCGACAGCACGCCAAAGGTGCCCAGCAGCACCACCGGCACCGCGATGGCGGGGATCAGGGTGGCGCGGAAGTTCTGCAAAAACACGAACATCACGACCACCACCAGGAGCATGGCCTCGCCCAGTGCGCTGACCACTTCCTTGATCGAAGCGCGCACGAAGGGCGTGGAGTCCGAGCTCACGAAGTAGTCGATCTGGTTGGGGAAGTAGGGCTTGAGCTCGGCCAGCTTGGCGGCAATGGCGTCGGCCACCTGCATGGCGTTGGCGCCGTCGGCCAGCACAATGCCCATGCCTGCACCGGGCATGCCGTTGAGCTTGGCCTTCACGGTCAGGTTCTCTGCGCCCAGCTCCACGCGGGCCACGTCCTTGATGGTGACCACCGACCCGTCGAGCGCCGACTTGAGCACGATGGCCTTGAACTGCTCCACCGTCTTGAGCTTGGTGCGGGCGGTGATGGTGGCGTTGAGCTGCTGGTCGGCCACTGCGGGCAGGGCGCCCAGCTGGCCCGCAGACACCTGGGCGTTCTGGGCATTGAGCGCATTGACCAGGTCCGACGGCATCAGCGCGTACTTCTCCATCTTGGCCGGGTCCATCCAGATGCGCATGGCGTAGTTGGTGCCGAACACCGTGACGTCACCGACGCCATCGATGCGGCCGATCACGTCCACCAGGCTGCTGGTCAGAAAGTCGCCGATATCCACGGCGCTCATCGACGGGTCTTTGGCGAAGAAGCTGTAGGTGACCAGAAAGTCCTGCCCGCCCTTGTTCACGAACACGCCCCGGCTCTTGACGGCATCGGGCAGTCGGTTGGTGGCGGCCTGCAGCTTGTTTTGCACCTGCACCTGCGCCACGTCGATGTTGGTGCCGGGCGCGAAGGTGAGCGTGGTACGCGAGCGGCCCGAGGCATCCGAGGTCGAGCTCATGTAGAGCATGTTGTCGATGCCCTTGAGCTGCTGCTCGATGATCTGCGTGACCGAGTTCTCCACCGTCTCTGCCGAGGCGCCGGTGTATTGCGAGCCGATGGTCACGCGCGGCGGAGCGATGTCGGGGTATTGCTCCAGCGGCAGCGTGACGATGGACAGCGCACCGCCCAGCATGATGATGATGGCGATGACCCAGGCAAAGATGGGCCGGTTGATGAAGAACTGAGCCATGTGCTGCGTCCCTCGTGCTCAGCGGGAGGCCGCTGGGGCGGGGGACGAAGCGGGCGCAGCCCCAGCAGAGGGCGGCGCGTCGGCGCCTGCTGCTCCCTTGCGGCCCTTGGCGGGGGCTTTGGGGTCCACTTCCACCGCGCGCACCTTGTCGCCGGGTTTGACGCGCTGGAACCCTTCGGTCACCACACGTTCGCCCGCCGCCAGCCCGCCCTGCAGCAGCCACTGGTTGCCCACCGCACGGTCGATGCTGATCGGGCGCTTTTCCACCACATCGCCGTCTTTGACCACCAGCACGCTGGGCTTGCCGGTGAGGTCGCGTGTCACGGCCTGCTGGGGCACCAGCAGGGCCTCTGGCGCCAGGCCGGTGGGCAGCAGTGCCTGCACGTACATGCCGGGCATCAGCGTGCCCTTGGGGTTGGGCACCACGGCGCGCAGCGTGACGGTGCCGGTGGTGGCGTTGACGATCACGCCCGCAAACTGCAGCTGGCCGCGCTGCGGGTACTCGGTGCCGTCGTCCAGGCGGATGCGCACCGGGATCTTGTCGCCCTCGACCTTCTGGAAGCGGCCTGCGTCCCAGTCCCGCTGCAACTGCATCAGCTCGGTCGTGGACTGGGTGAAGTCCACGTACATCGGGTCGAGCTGGACGATGGAGGTCAGCGCATCGGCCTGGTTGGCCGTGACCAGTGCCCCCGGGGTGACGTTGGACAGGCTGATGCGCCCGCTGATCGGGGCCTCGATGCGGCTGTACTTGAGGTTGATGCGTGCCGTAGTCAGGTTGGCCTGCGCCACGGCCACGTCGGACCGTGTCTGGGCGGCGGCGGCTTGGCTTTCTTCAAAGGCCTGCCGACTGATGGCGTCGATCTTCACCAGTTCGGCATTGCGCTTGGCCGTGGCTTCCTGGGTGCGCGCGGTGGCCTCTGCCTTGGCGAGCGCCGCTTGCGCACTGGCCTCGGTGGCCCGCAGCGAGGCGTCGTCGATCTGGTACAGCGGCTGGCCCTGGCGCACCAGTGCGCCCTCTGTGAACAGGCGCTTTTGCAGGATGCCCGACACCTGGGGCCGCACCTCGGCCGTGAGCGAGGCGCGGGTGCGGCCGGGCAGGGTGGCTTCGAGTTGCTGGCTTTGCTGCTTGAGCGTGACCACGCCCACTTCGGGGGCGGCCTTGGCTGGCGCGGGCGCTTCGCTCGGTTTGCTGCAGCCCGTCAGGGCGCCGGCGATCAGCAGCAGTCCCAGCAATGCTCCCCGGTACGGTTGTGCCCCGAAGGCGGCGCGGCCTGGGGCTGTGTCGGAAGGGGAGGGCGCGGGCAGGCTCGGGCGCAGCAGGGACAACACGGCATCGTTCATGGGTGTGGGAGCGGTGGGGTTGGGAGGGCTCGGCGCATTGTGGGGCGTGCACATTTCCTGTTTGTAAAGTGGCCTGATTTGGCCTGGGTGCCGGAGCGCCGTGCAGGGGCATGCCAGCCCCCGCACGGCGGTGGCCCCAACGCGCGGCAAAATGGAGGGAGACCCGACCGAAACATGTCCCCCGTGGACCCGCTGGAGACCAACGCGCATGTGTGGAGCTGAACTGAAGAACCTGCCCGAGGGCGTACAGCGTGTGGCTGCCGAGCTGCAGCGGCGCGGCCATCCGCACCTGCCGCAGATGCTGGACGATGCCGCGCGCACCGCGCAGCAGGCCGCCGATGCGCTGGGCATCCTGGTGGGGCAGGTGGCCAAGAGCATCATCTTCCGGCGCAAGAGCGACGATGTGGCGGTGCTGGTGGTCACATCGGGCGACCGCCGCGTGGACGAAAAAAAGGTGGAAGCCCATGTGGGCGGCAAGATCGGCCGGGCTGATGCCGAATTTGTGAAGTCGCGCACCGGTTTTTCGATTGGTGGCGTGTCGCCCGTGGCGCATGCCACGCCGCCGGTCACGCTCATCGACCAGGACCTGCTGCGCTTTGAGGTGGTGTGGGCCGCAGCAGGCCACCCACACGGCGTGTTCCCCCTGCACCCCAGCGACCTGCAGCGCCTGACGGGCGCACCTGTGGTGGACGTGGTGCAAGTGCCTGCCGCCGATGCTTCTGCGCCCCAGGCTGCCGCATGAATGCTATTGATTTGCTAGCTGCTCGGGCAATAGAGACTAGCGCTACCGGCCAATTTGACCCCAAAAGTACGGAGCCTGTGCCCTCGCCCTGCATTTCGGTGTGCCGCATGACGCCCGACCGCAGCCACTGCGAAGGCTGCTTTCGCACGCTGGATGAAATCCGCGCCTGGTCACGTGCCGACGCCCCGCAGCGGCGTGCCATCTGGGCGCAGCTGTTGCAACGCGCGGGCATTGCGCTGCCCACGCAGGGCGTGCAGGACCTGCCGAACCTGCAGGAGGCCGAGACATGAAGCGCATCACGTTCTACCTGGACTTTGTTTCGCCCTACGCCTGGCTGGCGTTTGAGCGCCTGCCCGAGGTGCTGGAGGGGCTGAGCTACAGCGTGGCCTACCAGCCCGTGCTGCTGGGCGCCTTGCTGCAGCAGCACGGTAACCCCGGCCCTGCGGGCATTGCCCCCAAGCGCGACTGGACCTACCGCCACGTGACCTGGCTGGGCCATGCGCAAGGCACGCCGCTGCAGATGCCTGCGCGCCACCCGTTCAACCCGCTGCCCCTGCTGCGTCAGGCCCTGGCCTGCAGCGACGACGGCAGCATCAACCGCTACGTGGCGGGCACGGTGCTGCGCCATGTGTGGCAGGGCGGCGGCGACGCGCTGGACCCCACGCGCCTGGCTGCGCTGGCCGAGGCATTGGCGGAGCAGGCGCGCCCCGGGCAGGACGTGAACAGCGACGGCCCCAAGGCTTTGCTGCGCGCCAACACGGAAGCCGCGCAAGCTGCCGGTGTGTTTGGTGTGCCTGCGTTCGGGGTGGATGGCAAGTTGTTCTGGGGGCTCGATGGCCTGCCCATGCTGCGTGCCTACTTGGACGGCGATGCCTGGTTCGACGGCCCGGCCTGGGATGCTGTCAGCCAGCTCCCATCGGGTTTACCCGGCAAGCCTTGAGCAATTTCCGGATGCTGAAAGGGGTGTTGCGGGTTTCACCTTAAGTTGTCAGAGAGCGGTCAGTTTGGTGAAAGCTCTTGTTGGTTTCGTGTCAGAGGGTGGTCAGTGCCATCTCCAAGAATGCGTACAGCCCGCCGCAGTGCGGTCTGTAACACCAATAGGAGACACACACCATGGCAACTGTTCATCCCGCACCGCGGCCGATGTCGCCCGAGGAGAGGAAGGTCATCTTCGCCTCGTCGCTCGGCACCGTTTTCGAGTGGTACGACTTTTACCTGTACGGCTCGCTCGCAGCCATCATCGCCAAGCAGTTCTTCAGCGGTCTGGATGCCGGCTCGGCCTTCATCTTCGCGCTGCTGGCGTTTGCGGCGGGCTTCATTGTTCGTCCCTTCGGCGCCATCTTCTTCGGCCGCCTGGGCGACATGATCGGCCGCAAGTACACGTTCCTGGTGACCATCCTGATCATGGGCCTGTCCACGTTCATCGTGGGCATCTTGCCGGCCTATGCCTCCATTGGTGTGGCCGCTCCCGTCATCCTGATTGCCCTGCGTTTGCTGCAAGGCCTGGCACTGGGCGGTGAATACGGCGGCGCAGCCACCTATGTGGCCGAGCATGCTCCGCATGGCAAGCGTGGCGCCTATACCGCCTGGATCCAGACCACCGCCACGCTGGGCCTGTTCCTGTCGCTGATGGTGATTCTGGGCACCCGCACCGCGCTGGGCGAAGAAGCCTTTGCCGACTGGGGCTGGCGTGTTCCGTTCATCGTGTCGATCCTGCTCTTGGCCGTCTCGGTCTGGATCCGCCTGTCGATGAATGAATCGCCTGCCTTCCAGAAGATGAAGGCTGAGGGCAAGACCTCCAAGGCCCCGCTGACCGAGTCCTTCGGCCAGTGGAAGAACCTGAAGATCGTGATCCTGGCGCTGGTGGGCCTGACCGCCGGCCAGGCCGTGGTGTGGTACTCGGGCCAGTTCTATGCGCTGTTCTTCCTGACACAAGCCCTGAAGGTCGATGGCGCTACCGCCAACATCTTTGTGGCCGTGTCGCTGCTGATTGGCACGCCGTTCTTCATCGTGTTCGGCGCTCTGTCAGACAAGATCGGCCGCAAGCCCATCATCCTGGCAGGCTGCCTGCTGGCCGCGTTGACGTACTTCCCCGTGTTCGGTGCACTGACCAAGGCGGCCAACCCCGCCCTGGCTGAAGCCCAGGCCAAGAACCAGGTGATCGTGACGGCAGACCCCAAGGAATGCTCGTTCCAGTTCAACCCCACCGGCACTTCCAAGTTCACCAGCTCGTGCGACATCGCCAAGCAGGTGCTGGCTGGCGCTTCGGTGAGCTACGAGAACGCCGTGGGCGCCGCTGGTACCCCCGCCGCCATCAAGATCGGTGAAACCGTCATCGCCTCGTACACCAGCAAGGGCTTGCCCGCTGACGAAGCCAAAAAGAAGGATGGCGAGTTCAAGAAGGCTGTGGCCGATGCGCTGAAGGCAGCGGGCTACCCCACCAAGGCAGACCCTGCCCGCATCGACAAGGTGATGGTCACCATCATCCTGACCTACCTGGTGCTGCTGGTGACCATGGTGTACGGCCCCATCGCCGCCATGCTGGTGGAAATGTTCCCCACCCGCATCCGCTACACGTCCATGTCCCTGCCGTACCACATCGGTAACGGCTGGTTCGGCGGCCTGCTGCCCACCACGGCATTTGCCATCGTGGCCCAGACCGGCAACATGTACAACGGCCTGTGGTACCCCATCATCATTGCCGGTGCCACGGTGGTGATCGGTGGCCTGTTCATCAAGGAAACCAAGGACGTGGACATCTACGCCAACGACTGATCGTTACTGACCGGTGTACAGGGCCCGCCCCGCAAGGGTCGGGCCCTGTGTTCCATCAAGGGGCTTGTGCCGCGCACCAGTACAACCCACAACCCTGGGGATGCTGTGCATGATTCGAGCGGTAAGTGTGCGCTGCGGATCGGGATGGGCTGCAAGGCGCAAAACGCAGTAATAGCCGTAGCTATTGCGAGGTTTTGCAACGCGGCAGACCGCCCGAGCCCGCAGATGCATACGGCGCGACGAATCGTGCACAGCATCCCTGGCCAGGCCCCTTGATTGAACAAACCCATCCCAGGAGATATTGATATGTGGAAGATTGTTGTTGGCTTCGTCTTGTTTGCTGCCGTGTCGATGTACGTGATCATCACGGCGGGTGACAAGGCCGACATGGGCGGTGAAAAGCACGGTGCCGATGCCGTGCATACCCCCGAGGCACCCGCCAGCGCAGCAGCACCTGCGGCTGCCACCGCGCCCGCGCCAGCCGCTGCCCCCGCATCGGCTGCCAGCGCGCAATAAGCTCGCTGCCCGGTATAACAAAGACAAAGGCCCTGCCAGCAATTGCTGGCAGGGCCTTTTTTGTGGTGTCGCCAGGAGTGCCTGGCGCAGCATCCTCAGCGTTTGAAGCGCCCGTCCGTGCCGATGATGGACAGGTCGGCAAAATCCAGCCCGCTGTGGTCCTCGGGACTGAAATTCACTTCCAGCCCGCCCAGATCCAGCTTCTTGATGCTCTCCAGTGCGGCATGGATCTTCTCGCGGGTCGGCTTGGGGCCTGCGCGCTTGAGCCCTTCCACCAGCACCTTGGCGGCGGCAAACCCTTCCAGCATGGCGGGGCTGATTTCGGTGAGCCCCTTGGCCTTGGCCAGTTCCTGGGCTTCTTTCACCATCGGGTAGGTCACGGCGCGTTCGTTGGGGAACACCTGGGTGACGATCACGCCCCGCGCATTGGCCCCCAGGCTCTTGATGAAGCCGCTGGATGCGTTGTTGGACAGCGTCACGATCTGTGCTGCCGAGCCCGCCGTGCGGAATGCGCTAGCGGCATCCACTACCGCTGATCCCGAGGCCACCATCAGCACTGCTTGCGTATCGGCCTTGGCCACCTTGGCTGCGATGGGGGCGAAATCGGGCTTGGCACGGTTGAATTTTTCGGTCACCACGGCTGTCAATTTGGTGGCCGCCAGCCCCTTCTGCGCGCCCTGGATGCCGTCGGCGCCGAAACTGTCGTCTGCATACACCAGCGCCACGCGGGTGATGCCCATGGAGGCCAGGTGGGTGATCGCCTTTTCGGCCTCGCGCTGGTAGGTGGCTCGCACATTGAACACGTATTTGCGCACCGGCTGGTGCAGCACCATGGCCCCGGTGGAGGGCGCCACCAGCGCCACGCCATGTTTGTCCAGCAGCGGCAGGATGGCCTCGGTGTGGGGCGTGCCCCGGTTGAGGAACAGGGCCGAGACGTTCTTGTCTTCGATCAGCGTGCGTGCGTTCTCCGCCGCCAGCTTGGGGTCGAACTTGTCATCCAGGGAGATCAGTTCGATCTTCTGGCCATTGACACCGCCCTTGGCATTGACGGCGTCGATGTACAGCAGCGCTCCGTCCGTGGTCTCCTTCACCCCGGCGGCCACCTGACCGCTGAAACCTGCCGTCTGGCCGATCAGGACCTGTGCATGGCAGGCCGCACTGGCAGCAAGCGCCAGGACAACGCCAGCCGCTCGCAGTTGCCATTGTTTTGTCATGGCGGTCTCCTCTTGTTGTATGTGGAGGCCGCAGTCTAAACCGATGTTTTGGGCCAGAACATCGGCTTTTTCCCTGCAACTGACCCATTGCCCTTGCTTTGTTCACGGTCAAAAGCACCGCAGCGCGCCCCGGGGGTAATCGGCGCGCGCAGGCGCAAACGCCAGGTGCGTCCCTAGAATGTCCCGCCTCACACCCGAAAGACTGCTTCCATGACCCAGGGACTGATCCGTATCCGCGGCGCACGCCAGCACAACCTCAAGAACCTGGATCTGGACATCCGCACCGGCGAACTCACGGTGGTCACGGGGCCCAGCGGCTCGGGTAAATCGAGCCTGGTGTTCGACACGCTCTATGCCGAAGGCCAGCGCCGCTATGTGGAAACTTTCAGCGCCTACGCGCGCCAGTTTCTCGACCGCATGGACAAGCCCGCCGTGGACAAGGTCGAGGGTGTGCCCCCCGCCATTGCCATCGACCAGACCAACCCCGTGCGCTCCAGCCGGTCCACCGTCGGCACGATGACGGAGCTGAACGACCACCTGAAGCTGTTGTTTGCGCGCGCAGGCCAGTTGTTCGACAAGCAGACGGCGCAGCCGGTGCGGCATGACTCGCCCGAGACCATCTACGCCGAGTTGCAGCAGCGCAGTGCTGCCGCTGGAGATCCGCGCATCGTCCTGACATTCCCCGTGGAGTTGCCTGCGAACACCAGCGCTGAGCAGGTCGAACAATGGCTGTCCGCCAGCGGCTTCACCAAGGTGCAGGCCGAGCGCGAAGTGGCCACGCCCACCGGCCCGCGCAAGGTGCTGGATGTGGTGGCCGACCGCTTCCGCTTGGGCAATGCCGAGAAGGTGCGCGTGATCGAGGCCATTGAGGTGGCCCTGAAGCGCGGAACGGGGCGGCTGAATGTCTATCGTCTCGTTGACGAAGGTGAAGCCGAACTCTGGCGCTTCTCCACCGGCCTGCACTGCCCCGACAGCGACCTGCGCTACAGCGACCCCATTCCGTCCGCCTTCTCGTTCAACTCCGCCGTGGGCGCGTGCGATAGCTGTCGGGGCTTTGGCCGCGTGATCGGCGTCGACTACGGCCTGGTTATCCCCAACGACAAGCTCACGCTGCGCGCGGGTGCCATCAAGACCATCCAGACCCCCGCGTGGAAGGAGGCGCAGGACGACCTCATGCGCCACGCCGAGACGGCGGGCATCCCGCGCGACACGCCCTGGAACAAGCTCACCGACGACCAGAAGAAATGGGTGATCGGTGGTGCACCCGGCTACAAGGACGGGCAGTGGAGCAAGCAGTGGTACGGCATCAAGCGCTTCTTCGAGTACCTGGAAAGCAAGGCCTACAAGATGCACATCCGCGTGCTCTTGTCCAAGTACCGCAGCTACACGCCATGCCCCACCTGCGCGGGTGCGCGGCTCAAGACCGAAAGCCTGCTCTGGCGCATTGGCCGCAAGGAAGACGCCGACGCGGTGCTGGAGCCCGGCAAACGTTTCCTGCCCGAGGGGGTGCAGTGGTCGCGTGAGCAACTCGAAGCGCTGCCCGGCCTGTGTCTGCACGACCTGATGCTGCTGCCCATCGACCGCCTGCGCCAGTTCTTCGCGCGCATGCAACTGCCGGTGGGTGACGACGCCAAGGGCGGTGACGCTCAGGCGCTCAAGCTGTTGCACGAAGAAATCACCACGCGCCTCAAATACCTGTGCGACGTGGGCATTGGCTACCTCACGCTCGACCGGCAAAGCCGCACGCTGAGTGGCGGCGAGGTGCAGCGCATCAACCTCACCACCGCCCTGGGCACCAGCCTCGTCAACACCCTGTTTGTGCTCGACGAGCCCAGCATCGGTCTGCACCCGCGCGACATGCACCGCATCACCGAGGCCATGCTGCGCCTGCGCGATGCGGGCAACACCCTGGTGGTGGTGGAGCACGACCCGGCCGTGATGCTCGCGGCCGACCGCATGATCGACATGGGCCCCGGCCCCGGACGCCTGGGCGGGCAGATCGTTTTTGACGGCACCACGGCGGATTTGCGCAACGCCGACACGCTGACCGGCGCCTACCTGGGCGGGCGCAAGCACGTGGGTTTTGGCTTCAAGCGCATGGTCACCGAATCCACGCCGCGCCTCATCCTCGAAGGCGCGCGTGAGCACAACCTGCAGAACGTGTCGGTCGAGTTCCCGCTGCAGCGCCTGGTCACCGTGACCGGCGTCAGTGGCTCGGGCAAGTCGAGCCTGATCCAGGACGTTTTGGCCCCCGCGCTGCTGCGCCACTTTGGCAAGGCCACCGACACGCCGGGCGTGCACGACCGCATGCTGGGCGTCGACCATCTGTCGGATGTCGTGTTTGTCGATCAATCCCCTATCGGAAAAACCGCCCGCTCCAACCCCGTGAGCTACGTGGGTGCGTGGGACAGCATCCGCGAGCTGTACGCCGTGGCGCCGCTGTCCAAACAGCGCAGCTACACCGCCAGCAAGTTCAGCTTCAACAGTGGCGACGGGCGTTGCCCGACCTGCGGCGGCTCAGGCTTTGAGCATGTGGAGATGCAGTTCCTGTCGGACGTGTACCTGCGCTGCCCCGACTGCGATGGCAAGCGCTACCGGCCCGAGATTCTGGAGATCACCATCGAACGCGGTGGCTGCTCGCTCAATGTGGCCGACGTGCTCGCCCTCACGGTGGCCGAGGCAGCAGACCTGTTTGCCAATGACCGCGATGTGATCCGCGCACTGCAGCCCATCGTGGACGTGGGGCTCGAATACGTGGCGCTGGGCCAGCCCGTGCCCACGCTCAGCGGCGGCGAGGCGCAGCGCCTCAAGCTCGCAGGCTTTCTGGCCGAGGCTGCACGCGCACAAAGCAAATCGCGCCAGTCGGTAGCCCGCAAAGGCACGCTGTTTTTGTTCGACGAGCCCACCACCGGCCTGCACTTTGACGACATCGCCAAGCTCATGCGCGCGCTGCGCAAGCTCATCGATGCGGGGCACTCGCTCATCGTCATCGAGCACAACCTCGATGTGATTCGCGCCAGCGACTGGCTCATCGACCTGGGCCCCGAGGGCGGCTACGCAGGCGGGCTCATCGTGGCCGAGGGTACGCCCGAGGACGTGCGGGCCCACGCCACCTCGCACACCGGGCAGGCGCTGCGCGACTACGAACTGGCGCTGGGCGTGGGCGGCCACTCTGTGCACGAAAAAGCTGCGATGCTACGAAAATCAGAGCGCCTTGCGCTTATGGATAAAGCGCCAGCGGCCAAAAATGCCATTGAAATCGTCAACGCCAAGGAGCACAACCTCAAGAACCTGAGCGTGGACATCCCGCGCGGCAAGTTCAATGTGGTGACGGGCGTGAGCGGCTCGGGCAAGTCCACGCTGGCGTTCGATATCCTGTTCAACGAGGGCCAGCGCCGCTACCTCGAATCGCTCAACGCCTATGCGCGTTCCATCGTGCAACCGGCCGGGCGGCCCGAGGTGGATGCGGTGTACGGCATCCCACCCACCGTGGCCATCGAGCAGCGCCTGTCGCGCGGCGGGCGCAAGTCCACCGTGGGCACGACCACCGAGGTGTGGCACTTTTTGCGTCTGTTGTACGTCAAGCTCGGCACGCAGCATTGCACCAAAGACGGCGCCGCCGTGCAGCCGCAAACACCCGAGAGCATTGCCGCCCAGCTGCTCACGCAGTTCCGTGGCCAGCACATCGGGCTGCTTGCGCCGCTGGTGATGAACCGTAAGGGCGTGTACACCGAGTTGGCCGACTGGGCCCGCCCGCGTGGCTACACGCACCTGCGCGTGGACGGAAACTTTTTGCCCACCACCAATTTCCCGCGCATCGACCGCTTCAAGGAACACACCATCGAGCTGCCCGTGGCCAGCCTGGATGTGTCGCCCGAGAACGAGGCCGCGCTGCGTACCGCGCTGGCTGACGCGCTCACGCACGGCAAAGGCGTGGTGCATGTGCTGAGCAGCATCAGCACGCTGGCGGCAGCCATGCAAAGCGGCGCGGCCACGGCTGGCATCGGCCATCTGCAGGCCTTCTCCACCAAGCGCGCCTGCCCCGTGTGCGCCACGAGTTACGCCGAACTGGATCCGCGCCTCTTTAGCTACAACAGCAAACACGGCTGGTGCCCCGACTGCGTGGGCACGGGCGTCAAGCTCACCAAAGACCAGCGCAAGGTGTTTGACGACTCAGTGCAGGACGACAAGGAAAAAGGCCGCGAGCAAACCTTTGCCGAGCCCGAGGTGGAAGACCTGGCCGACACCGCCTGCCCCACCTGCAGCGGCACGCGCCTCAACGCCACGGCCCGGGCTGTGAAGTTTGCGGGCGTGGGCATTACCGATATCGCCGCGCTGTCGGTCACGGATGTGCGCCGCTGGGTCGAGACCCTGCGCATTGAAGGTGGCATGACCCAGCGCGAGGCCGACATCGCCCGTGACTTGGTGCCCGAGATTCAGAGCCGCCTTGAATTTTTGGAAGAAGTGGGCCTGGGCTACCTCACGCTCGACCGGGGCGCGCCCACGCTCAGCGGTGGCGAGGCCCAGCGCATCCGCCTGGCCGCGCAGCTGGGCAGCAACCTGCAGGGCGTGTGCTATGTGCTGGATGAGCCCACCATCGGCCTGCATGCGCGCGACAACCAGATTTTGCTCAACGCCCTGCACAAGCTGGGTGATAAGGGCAACACGCTGGTGGTGGTGGAGCACGACGAAGACACCATCCGCCGCGCCGACCACATCATCGACATCGGCCCCAGCGCGGGCAAACGCGGCGGGCGCCTGGTGGCGCAGGGCAGCGTGGCCGACATCACCGGCGCCGAAGATTCGCAAACCGGCCGCTACCTGCTGCACGCCATGAAGCATCCGCTGCAACTGCGCCGCAGCATGTCGGCCAGCGAGGTCAGTGCCGAAGCGACGGCCGCCTTTGCCCGGGCCGAAGCCGCAGCACCCACCGGTCGGCAAAGCGCCGCCGTCAAGAAGCGCGCCGCCCAGGCCGCAGCGCTGGCGGCCGATGCGCTGACCGAGGCCAAGGAACGTGCCGCCATGCGCTGGCTCACGGTGCACGGCGCGCAACTGCACAACCTGCAGAACGTGACGGCCACCGTGCCGCTGCACCGCCTGGTGGCGGTGACGGGCGTGAGTGGCTCGGGCAAGTCCACCCTGGCGCGCGATGTGCTGCTGGCCAACGTGCAGGCCTGGGTGCAACAGCGCAGTACCAAGGCCGGGCGTGATGCCATGGACGCGGGCAAGGCGCCGCCGCTGGTCGGGTGCACAGGCCTGTCGGGCTTCGAGAGCATCGACCGCGTGCTCGAAGTGGACCAGACGCCCATCGGCAAAACGCCACGTTCCTGCCCTGCCACTTACATCGGCTTCTGGGACACCATCCGCAAGCTGTTTGCCGAAACGTTGGAGGCCAAGGCGCGCGGCTACGCAGCCGGGCGCTTTAGCTTCAACACTGGCGAAGGCCGCTGCCCCAGTTGCGAAGGCGCGGGCGTGCGCACCATCGAGATGAGCTTCTTGCCCGATGTGAAGGTGCCCTGCGAGACCTGCCACGGCGCGCGCTTCAACCCCGAAACGCTGGCCGTGACCTGGCGCGGCAAGAGCATTGGTGACGTGTTGCAGATGGAGGTGGACGAGGCCGTGGGCTTCTTCGCCACCATGCCTAGCATTGCGCACCCGCTGCAGCTCTTGCAGGACGTGGGCCTGGGCTACCTCACGCTGGGCCAGCCGTCGCCCACGCTGTCTGGCGGTGAAGCGCAGCGCATCAAGTTGGTGACCGAGCTGACCAAGGTGCGTGACGAGGTGGGCCGCCGGGGGCAGAAGGTGCCGCACACGCTATATGTGCTGGACGAGCCCACCGTGGGCCTGCACATGGCCGACGTGGACAAGCTCATCCGCGTGCTGCACCGCCTGGTGGACGGTGGCCACAGCGTGATCGTGATCGAGCACGACCTGGATGTGATCGCCGAGGCCGATTGGATCCTGGACTTGGGGCCCGAGGGCGGTGGCGCAGGGGGCCGCATCGTGGCCGCCGCCACGCCCGAGGACGTAGTGGCGGCGGGCACGCACACCGGCAAGGCCCTCGCGCCCGTGCTGGCGCGGAACTGACCCGCGCTACCGTTCCCTCGGTTCGCCGGTGTGCTACTTCTTGCGGCTGCGCAGCACCTCGATGTTGGCGCGCTGCTCTGGTGTGAAGGACGCGAGAGCGGCGGCCCGGTCTTTCTTGTGTGCGGCAGATTCCATGGCCAGAAAGGTGCCCGCGTGGACTGCGGCGAACACCGCAGCCGCGTAGTCGGTGCTGGTGATCTTGTGCTGTGCCAGCAGCGACCGGATGCGTGGGTCGGCCTCCAGCTCGCGCGCAAGCTCCTCCACGGATTGCGCATCCACATCCTGGTCTTCGCTGTCGTGCGCGATGGCCTGTGATGCCGCCTGCACGGCCTCCATGCGGTCCAGCAGCGCGGGCGTGAGCCTGAATCGCTCCGCAGGGGCGGCAGGGGCTGCACAGAGGCTTGTGCTTGCGGCCCCCAGGACCAAGGCGCAGATGAAATGACGAAACATCGAGTTCTCCAAAAAAAATGCGGGTTGGGACTGCGGCCGGGAACGGGCCTGCCCATCAGAACCTGTTGACGATCTCGCAGGGGACTTCTGGGAGATGGGTAAAAGGCCGTCAGTCCGGCCGCCTGCGCAGCAGGGCGGCGGCAAGCGCGAGGGCTGCAGACAGGGTGATCAACGCCCATTCCGACAAGGTGGGCACCGGCTGTACACCGCCGGGGGCGGGTGGCGGTGTGCCGTCGTCGTTGGTGATGGTGCCCGTGCCTGTGGTGGAGGCGCCTGCGGTGGCGCCCGCCAAGTTGGACAGCGCCACGGTGAAGGTCTCGTCCGCCTCGGAGGCGGTGTCGCCGTGGATGGTGACGGTGAACGTTTTAGCCAGGTCGTCACCCGCGTCCCATTGCAGCATGCCTGTGGCTGCGGTGTAGTCGCTGCCGGCGGCGGCCGTGCCGTTGGCGGTGCCCCACTGCATGGTGACGACGGCGGTGGGGGTGGATGAGAGGGCCGCTGTGAATGTCATCAACGACGTACCCGCGTGGCCTTCTGTGAGGGTGGCGTTGCCGAGGGTGACGGTGGGTGTGGGCGCAGGCGCGTCGTCGTTGAGGATGGTGCCCGTGGCCAGGCTGGTTGCGCCAGGCGCCATGCCGATGAAGTGAGACAACTCGATGGAGAAGCTCTCGTCCGCCTCGGGCGTGGTGTCGCCGTGGAGGGTGATTTCGATGCGCTGCGGGTCCCGGTTGCCGGGGGGCCAGGTCAGTGTGCCGTTGCCCGCTGTGTAGTCGCTGCCAGCGCTGGCTGTGCCGGCCACGGTGCGCCAGTCCAGGCTCATGGGCACGGTGGCCGAGGGTTTGTCGGGTGTGACGGTGAACACCAGCACCTTGGTGCCCGCGAAGCCTTCCGTGGCGCTGAGGGCTGCTGCGCTGAAAGCGGGACGCGGCGCGTCCAGCGTCCAGGTGCCGCCAGCAGGGTAGGTGGCTTGCGAGGTGATGTTGGCGTGGGTGCCGAACAGGATGCAGGTATCGCCCACGCCGCCGACGGTGGCCGTTCCCTTGCACAGGGCGTTGAGCATGGTGCTGCCGCTGCCGTGGGTGTTGGCGCTGATGGTGTCCACCAGGGCGTCGGTGGCGTGTGGGCCGGCTGCACCGTCCGCCCAGCGGCTGACCGTGATGATCGACTGGACGATGTTGCCCTGCGCATCGGTGGCGGCCTTGAAGCCGTGGACCCGGATGTCGGCGCGCGCGGGCTGGCTTGACATGCCGATCGAGCCGTTGCTGAACGACCAGCTCGTGACCAGCGGGGTGATGTCGTCGCTCAGAAGGTGGTTGGGGGGCAGCGGCGAGGCCGTGCGGAACCAGCCGTTGATGCCAGCCCCTGTTTGCAGGTTGGTGCAGGTGCCCGTGCTGCAGGGCGGGGTGTAGTTGGTGACGGTTTGGTAGAGCGGTGATGTGAAGTAGTACGTCACATCCGCATGTGCGCCAGATCCAAAGGCCAGGGCCAGGGCCGCATGCGCGGCCAGCATCCATCGTTTCATCGTCAGGGGTTCTTCAGGTTGCAAAGTGCCTGGATTTTTGGGTCTTGACCCGGGCTGCGCCATTCCCCCAAGGGATATGGAGAACGTTTGTTTGCTATCTATTTAATAGCTGCTTTCGCTTTGTGTATAAGCGCTATGCATCGAATGGGTTGTATTTTTTCCTTGCAGGTGGGCGGCCAGGTCCTCCCAGTCGCTCGCACCGGCCACTTCCAGGATGGTGCGCAGCTGCTTTTTCAGCAGGGCATTGCCAATGCCGATGAGGGCGGAGCAGTCGGTGCGTGCATGGCCCAGGCCAGCGGTGACGGCGATCTCGCGCTGCAGTGGCGTCAGCGGCAACTGCAGCACGCGGCGGACCACCTCGATTTGCGGCAGGCGCTGCAGTTGCAGCGTGACAAGCCATTGCAGCGCCCCGCCCGCCACCGGGTGCAGTGGATGTGCTTGGGCGTGCAGCACGCCGTCCGGCACGGGAATGTGCCGCTGCCCGTCGGGCTGCAGGCGCAAGCGGTGCAGCAGGTCTGCGGGTAGATCGGCGGTGGATGCTCCGTACAGGCCCAGGCCCGGCAGGTGGGCGTTCTGCAGCAACTGCAGTGCTGTGGCATCGGCCAGTGCGGGGCGCTGGCCGTCCGCATCCAGCAGCACGTGGCCGGTGGCTTGGGCCGCCGTGCTGCCCGGTGCGGCCGCACCGGGCAGGAAGGCGCGCGCCAGGCTGGCTCCCGCGCGTTCCAGCAGGGCGGCCTGCGCGTCGCTGAAGCCGGGGCCGGGCGGGCGAAATAGCCCCACCACCGCACGCGTGCGGCCCAGCGCTTCCACGCGGAGGTCCAGGGTGTGGTGGTGGCCATTGGCGCGCACCAGCAGGTTGTAGCTGTTGGAGCGAAAGTACTGGGCCCCTGGCGCCAGCAGTCGGCCTGTGCGCGGACCGTCTGGCTGGGCGAGGGCTGAGATGTTGGTCTCGCCAGCGCCCGTGAAGAGGTGGGGTTCGTTGAGGAATAGATTCCTGACGCTGGTGGGCGAGTTTTCATGGTGAAAGCCCGCGGACTGGCCATTGCCGTCCATCCAGAACAGCGCTGCCGCATCGGCGCCGACGAGCGCGCGCAGCAGTGCGCATACGTCGGGCGCGATGGGCGCCAGCCCGACCCCCAGGCGGCACAGCATGTCCAGCTCTTGCCAAAGCCGTTGGCGCACGGGCATGGCGTCAGGCCCCTTGCTGGCCTTTGCGCCTGCGCCGTGCGGCTATTGCACCACAGGCCCCCAGCAGCGCGCCGCAGGCGGCCAGGCCTTCCGGGCCGAGCGCGGGCACGGAGTGCGCGCCGTCGGCTGGGCCGGGCGCGCCGTCGTCACTGACGATGGTGCCTATGGCCTGTGCCGTGGCTGCGGTGGCGCCGGTGAGGTTTTCGAGTAGCAAGTGCAGGGTCTCGCCGGGCTCGGGGTCGTCGTCGCCTTGCACGCTGATGCTGATGGTGCGTGCGCTGTTGTCGCCCGCCGGCCAGGTGAGCGTGCCCAGGCCGCTGGCGTAGTCGGCGGGCGCGTTGGCGGTGCCGTCTGCGGTGCGCCAGCGCAGACTGACGGGCGCGGTGGGCGTGGCCGAGAGGGTGACGGTGAAGCGCAACTGCGGGGTGCCGCCCGCCGGGCCTTCGACTGCGGATGCGTTGGTGATGCGAACCTGGGGCAGTGGCGTGCCTTGGAATTCATAGGCCCCCATGTCCACGGTGCGCACCCGGCGCGGCTGGCCCAGCAGGTCTTGCGCGACGCGGGCATCGGCCAGTGTGTCGCTGCCGTAGTCGATGGCGTCGGAGCCCGGTAGCAGGGAAAAATCGCCTGGCTCGGGATCGCCGAATTGAGGGTCGCCGGTGCGCGTTCCCGGCCCGTAGG
Organism: Acidovorax benzenivorans; assembly: GCF_028680575.1. Lineage (GTDB taxonomy): Bacteria > Pseudomonadota > Gammaproteobacteria > Burkholderiales > Burkholderiaceae_C > Acidovorax > Acidovorax benzenivorans. The sequence continues at coordinate 54,051 of NZ_JAPCKI010000005.1, forward strand.
GGCGGGGGCCGCCTGAGGGCGGCAGCGGCGGCGCGTCGAAGACCAGGTTGTGGCTGTCCAGGAAACCGGGCACTTGGTCGTTGTCCAGCCAGAAGGCATGGCGGGTGTGGTGGGCGAAGATGTTGTTGGCTAGCCGACCCGTCAGGCGCGCGCCCAGGTCCGTGCGGGCGCCTGCGTTCAGGCCGACCTCGTTGCCCGCAATGGTGTTGTGTAGCACCTGGGCATCAATGTGGGCGTTGTCGGCCTCGGCGTACAGCGTGATGGCAGCGGGACCACCTGCAAAATTTTTCTGGCCGCTGATGACGTTGTTGAGAAGGGCTGCCGTCACCGCGCCGCCCTGGCTGCGCAGGGAGATGCCGTTGTTGAAGCCTCCGGTGCCGCGAAGGGTGTTGTGCTGGGCCAGCACCTGGAACGGGCCGGTGGTGGCGTACAGCTCGATCAGCGCGCACTCCGTCAGGTTCACTGCCGTGATCCGGTTGCGGGCAATGGTGGTGGAGATGAGGCCGGGGTAGGACGCAAGCACCCTCATCGGGGCGCTGCACCCGCTGCCGTTGCGGCGGTGGATGATGGCGTTGTCGGTGATGTGCGCGGTCAGCGTGCCATAGGTACCGGGTTGGGTGCTGTGGCGTGCTTCGATGGCAGCGTTGGCGCCGGTTTCCAACTGGTTGCGCGTGGCCGTGAAGTCCAGGCTGGCGCCGCCGGGCGCCAGGATGCCAGCCAGCAAGGTGTCGCCGTGCAGGCCGGCGAACTCCACGCGCATGTCGGCCACGCTGGCCACGGCCACCAGCGAGCGCACGCCGGGGCGCCTGCCTGCCGCCGCCTGTACGGTGAGGCTCTTGGTGACGGTGACCGCCTCGTTGATCCAGCTGTCGGTGGCCAGCTCCACCGTGTCGCCGTTGGCGGCTGCGTTCACGCAGGCCTGCAGCGTAGCGCCGCAGCCGGGAAAGGTGAGGGGGGCCGCTGTGGCGGCGGGGGAGGTCAGCGTGGCCGCCAGCGCCAGCAAGGCAGCCAGGCGGAGGCGGAGTGAGTGGTCGGTGTGAGGGGGCATGCGCGGTCTTCAGGGGTCCATGTGGAGGCCGCGCGATTGTTCAAAGAATGCGGTGTGTGCACCATTCCCCCAAGGGGTACGGTCTCTGGTTTGCTATATGGTTGATAGCGTTTCACGACCGTCGGAAGAGCGCAGGGGGTGATTCTTTCCAGAGCGCGGTGTCAGCCGCGCAGGTGCATGCCCAGTTCGTGCCAATCGCCCGCGCCCGCCGCTTCCAGGATGGAGCGCATGTGCTTTTTCAGTGCAGCATCGCCCACGCCGGTGAGGGGGGCTGCATCGGCACGCGCATAGCCCAGGCCCGCCAGGGCGGCGATCTCTCGCTGCAGGGGCGACAGCGGCAGTTGCAGCACGCGGCGCACCACATCGATCTGGCGCGGGCGCTGCAGCTGCAGTGTGATCAGCCATTGCGCCGTGTTACCCGCAGGCGTCAGCAGCTCATGGGCCTGTGCCAGCAGCAGGCCGTGGGGCACCGGAATGTGGCTGGAGCAGCCGGGTCGCACGCCCAGGCGGAGGGCCAGGTCGGGTGGCAGCGCGGCGTGGGGGCCCAGCACGCCCAGGCCGCGCAGTCGCGCACCTTGCAGCAGCGCCAGTGCGGCTGCATCGGCCAGCACGGGGCGCTGGCCGATGGCGTCCAGCACGATGTGACCCGTGCCGCCGTCCGGCCGGGGGGGCAGCGTGTGCGCGGCAATGGGGCCCGGACCGAAGGCGCGCTGCAGGCTGGCCGATGCGCGCTCCAGCAGGGCCGCTTCCGCCGCACCAAAAGCCCTGCCTTGCGCGCGAAACAGCAGCAGCACGGCGCGCGTGCGGCCATGCGCCTCCACGCGCAGGTCCAGCGTGTGGTGGTGGCCGCCGGCGCGGATGAGCAGGTTGTAGGTGTTGGAGCGAAAGTACTGCGCATCGGGCGTGAGGAGGCGGCCCACTGCGGGGCCGTCTGCCCTGGCGAGGGCAACGACGTTGGTCTCGCCCTCGCCGACGAACAGACGCTCGAATTCGTTGAGAAACAGGTCCTGCGCTGCGGCGGGCGAGTCTTCGTGGAAAAAACCTTCGGGCAGGCCGTGCTCGTCCAGCCAGAACAGGGCCGCCGCTTCTGCGCCAACGAGTGCGCGCAGCACCGCACAGACGTCCGGCGCGATGGGCGCGAGCCCCAGTCCCAGGCGGCACAGCAGATCGAGTTCCTGCCACAGCCGCTGCTGGGCGGAGGCCGGGGACTGGGATGGGGAGGCGTGGGGGTGGGGGGATGCAGGCATGGCGCAATGGATCGGCGAAGCTTGTGTAATTACATACTAGGCCCGTGTCCGCGTTGGAATGGCGGTCCTTCGCGGCGTGAAATGCAGCACGCCGGGCCTGCGCACCGACAAGGCGCTGGCGGCGGTTCTGGCTCGCTGAGAAAGTATGGTGGCCGGGGTGCCAGCCCCCAGGTCGGTGCACACCCCTGTCGGCCCATGTCCTACGCACAACGCGGAACATGGCGCACGCGCTGCGCGGGGTGGGCTTTCTACGATGGGTTGCAGGGGATCGGCTCCCCACCTTCCATCCACATCTACGGACGCCCATCATCATGAACGCTTTTCATTTCCTCAAGACCTGTACCGCCCTCGCGGCTGCCTCTGTGCTGCTGGTCGCCTGTGGCGGCGGCAATGACGACGACCCGACACCCAGCAATGAGCCCGGTGTGCTCACGGTGAGCAACGCCACCATCGATGGCCTGAATGGCATCTATGGCAACGGCGCACTCAACCTCACCGAGGTGGACAAGAAGAACCCTGTCGGGTCGGTGCCGGAGCTGTGCACCTTCCGTTTTGACGGCGCCAACAAGGTGGGCTCGTCCGCCACGGCCTTTGGCGATATCCGTTACCGCCCCGACGCCACCAGCCTGCACCAGGTGTTCCTGACGTTTGATGGCAAGGAATACGGCAGCGGCGAACCCACCGACACCGCCGTGGTGCGCGAAAGCGACCAGGTGCGGTTCACCAGCAAGACGCTGACGGCCTCGGACGGATCTGGCGCCACGCTCCGCGTGAGTGGCATCGTGCCCATGCGCCCCAACCGTCCTTTGGGCTGCTGAGTCCGCGTTTCGACCCCTCTCATTGCTTGCCTTCCTCCCCGGCCCCTTCGGCCGGTTCAGCCCCTGTTGCGATAACTGCAGGGGCTTTTTTATGGCGCATGGGCAGGGTGCGGGTTGCCCCGCACGCTCTTCGCACTTGCATGCTGCGCGCTCTCGGTGCGTGCAAGGGTTTGCTGGCGGCACAATGTGCCGGTGCGTGTGCGGCGCTGTCGTCGCGTCGCACGCCATCCGTCGCCCATGCCTGCACAACCCCCTGACCCATCCATTGTGGTGTGGCTGCATCCCGAAGCACCCGCCAAGCCGGCCGAAGGTGCGCCTTGCAATGGCTGTGGTCTGTGCTGCCTGGCAGAGCCTTGCCCTCTGGGTGTACTGGTCTCGCGTCGCCGCCGGGGCGCCTGCGTGGCCCTGCGCTGGAGCGATGCGGACCAGCGCTACTGGTGCGGCATGGTGGCCGACCCGGCTGGGGTGACGGGGCTCACCCACCCCTGGGCAGTGCGTGCCATGTCGGCGCTGGCGCGGCGCTGGATCGCATCGGGTGTGGGTTGCGATGCGCGGCTGGACGTGCAGGCTGCGCCGCCTAGTCGTTAGTCGAGGTAGATTGCTATAAAAATAATAGCTATTAAGACATATCCTAAGGGCGCAAGCAGTCGATTTGACTGAAGTTTCACACCCTGGCACTGCGCCGTGCCAGGTGCACGCCCGCCAGCATGCAGCGCACCGATCCACCCGCCAGTTCGATGGTTGGCACGTTCAGCGGCAGCAAGCGGGCGCTTTGCTCGATGGTGGCCCGCTGCGCCGGTGTGAGGCTGGCAGCGGCGCGCGCCGACAGCGCCAGCACCCGGCCCTGGGTGCCTGAGAGCTCCAGCGCGTTGCCGGCAAATTCTCTGATCTGGTGGGGGCTCAGGGCGATGACCTCGCGGCCCGTCTCGCGCAGGCGCTCGCACACGGCAGAGCGGCGCGCAGGGTCGGTGATCATGTGAAAGCCCCCCAGCGCAAACGCGGTGCCGATGCAGAGCATCACGTTGGTGTGGTAGCAAGGCTGACCACCCTCGTCCGCTGTGGCGAAGGCCATGGGCTCGTAGTTGAAGTGCGTGCAAAAGCGCTCCAGGGCCACGGGATCGGCGCGGTGGGATTGCGCGGTGTAGGCAATGCGGCCGATGTGGTCCAGGACCATGGCGCCCGTGCCTTCCAGAAACATGCCGTCGGCCTCCAGCCCCGAGTAGTCGATCACGTCCTGCACGCGATATTCGGCCTTGAGCAGCTCGATGACATCGCTGCGCCGCTCGCGCCGCCGGTTCCTGGCGTACATGGGGTAGATCGCCACATGGCCGCCCGCGTGGGTGGAGAACCAGTTGTTGGGGAACACTGCGTCGGGCGTGTCGTGCTCGCCGGAGTCGTCGAACAGGTGCACGCGCACACCGGCGTCCTCCAACTGCGCCGCAGCAGCAGTGACCTCGGCAAACGCGCGGCGCGAGGTGTCGCTGGCGGCAGGCTGCGCGGTGCGCACCTGAAAGGCGTTGTCGGCAGCGGTTTCGGGGTTGGGGTGAAAGCGGTGCGGGCGCACCATCACAACGGCGCTGGGGGCTTGGACTGAGGCATGCATGGCGAGGTGGTGTGTGAAAGAACAGGGAAGGAGTTCCAGAATTTTCTTGGCAGACCCCGCTATCCCCTAGCCTCAGAATTGGTCAAAATGACTGGTAAATTGCCGTTCTGCCAGTTTTGAAACCCACTATGACCAAGCTCGACGACACCGACCGCGAAATCATCAGCATCTTGCGCGCCGACGCGCGCACCCCTGTGGCCACGCTGGCGCAAAAGCTGCGCGTGTCGCGCGGCACGGTGCAGAACCGCCTGCACAAGATGGAGGAGAGCGGCGTCATCACCGGCTACACCGTGCGCCTGCGGCCCGACTCCGAGCCCCAGCGCATCCGCGCCTGGATGAGCATTGCGGTGGAGGGCAATGCCGCCCCCGCCGTCATCCGCGCGCTGCGCGGCGAGCCCACGGTGGGTACGCTGCACACCACCAATGGCCGCTGGGACATCGTGGCCGAGGTGCGCGCTGAGAGCCTGGAGGCGTTTGACGCGGCACTGGGCCGCATTCGCCTCACGCCCGGTATTGCGAACACCGAAACCAGCATTCTGTTGTCCACGTACAAGGCTTGATACGGCGCGGTTGGCGCCGCCGCTGGCACCTGGGCGACAGCGGCTAGGGGTTTCCGCATGCCCTCGCGGCGCGGGCTGCAGTCCAATGGCGAAGTCTTTGTTTTTGTTTTTTCAGGAGCCCCGCCATGCAACGTCGCCAGATCATCCAATGGGGAGCCGCCAGCCTCGCCGCCCCCGCATTCATGGCGCAGGCCCAGAGCTTTCCCAACAAGCCCATCAAGTTGGTCATCGCCTTCCCGGCCGGTGGCCCCACCGACATCACCATGCGGTCGCTGGCCGACAACGCCAGCAAGATCCTGGGCCAGCCCGTGATCGTGGAGAACAAGCCCGGTGCGGGTGGCACGCTGCCTGCGCAGGCCCTGCAAACCGTGCCTGCCGATGGCTACACGGTGGCGCAGATCCCACTGGGCGTGTTCCGCCTGCCCTACACCACCAAGATCAACTGGGACCCGGTCAAGGACATCAGCTACGTGCTCAACGTCACCGGTTATGCGTTTGGCCTGGTGGTGCCCGCCGATTCGCCCCTCAAGACCTGGACACACTTCGTGGCCTGGGCCAAGGCCAACCCTGGCAAGCTCAGCTACGGCTCCACCGGCACCATGACCAGCCCGCACCTGACCATGGAGCTCATCGCCCAGCAGCTGGGCCTGGAGTTGCTGCATGTGCCCTACAAGGGCAGTGCCGACCTCATGCAATCCATCCTGGGTGGGCAGATCATGGCGGCCGCCGACTCCACCGGCTTTGCGCCGCAAGTCGAGGCCGGCAAGCTGCGCGTGCTCAACACCTGGGGCGCCGAGCGCTTGGCCAAGTTCCCCGATGCGCCCACGCTCAAGGAGCTGGGCCTGAACCTGGTGCAGAACTCGCCCTTTGGCATTGGCGCACCCAAGGGCACGCCCGACGCGGTGGTCAAGCGCCTGCATGATGCCTTCAAGCAGGCCATGGAGCAGGAAAGCTACCGCACGGCCCTGGCCCGCTACGACATGGTGCCCATGTACATGAGCACGTCGGCGTACAAGAAGTTTGCGCAGGATACGTTCACGCGCGAGAAGGCGCTGGTAGAGAAACTGGGCTTGGCCAAACCGACCTGAGGCCACTCCCTTCGGAGGGCGCAATGCGTTCCGTGTGATGATCCGCAGCATTGAACGGAACTCACACACGATATGGCATCCCCCTCCGACAGCATCAGCATGGCCCTGTTCTGCGACTTTGAAAACGTCGCCCTGGGCGTGCGCGATGCGCAGTACGAAAAGTTCGACATCAAGCCCATCCTGGAGCGCCTGCTGCTCAAGGGCTCCATCGTGGTCAAGAAGGCCTATTGCGACTGGGAGCGCTACAAGGGCTTCAAGGCCACCATGCACGAGGCGAATTTCGAGCTGATCGAGATCCCCCATGTGCGCCAGTCGGGCAAAAATTCGGCCGACATCCGCCTGGTGGTGGACGCGCTGGACCTCTGCTACACCAAGTCGCACGTCAACACCTTCGTCATCATCAGCGGCGACTCGGACTTCTCGCCGCTGGTGTCCAAGCTGCGCGAGAACAACAAGCAGGTGATCGGTGTGGGCGTGAAGCAGTCCACTTCGGACCTGCTCATCGCCAACTGCGACGAGTTCATCTTTTACGACGACCTGGTGCGTGAGAACCAGCGCGCCCAGGCCCGCCGCCAGACCCCGGGCAGCACCCCTCCACCCGCACCGCGCCGCAGCCCCGAAGAGGAGCGCAGCCGCAAGGAAACCCAGGATGCGCGCCGCACCCAGGGTGTGGAGCTGGCGGCCGAGACGTTTGAGGCCCTGCTGTCCGAGCGGGGCGACACCGGCAAGATCTGGGCGTCGGTGCTCAAAGAGGCTATCAAGCGCCGCAAGCCTGATTTCAGCGAAGGCCGTTATGGCTTCCGCACCTTTGGCAACCTGCTCGAAGAAGCGCAGGCGCGTGGGCTGCTGGAGTTTGGGCGCGATGAAAAATCGGGCGCGTATGTGTACCGCAGCCATGGCCAGCCCAGCGCAGCGGCGGCGCCCGCGCGGCCCGATGGAGGCGGTGAGCGCGCCAACCAGGGCGGGGCCACGCGGCACGACTTTCATGCGGTGGCGACAGCTCCTGAGTTGCGTTCTGACAGTGGCGAAGGGCAGGGCCCGTCGGGGCGGAACCGAGGGCGCCGCAGCGAGGGCGCGGACCGTCCAGACACGCGTCCCACGCAGCGCAACGAGTCGCGCAATGACGCGTACCCTGAGCCACAGGAGTCTGAGCAGACGGATGCTCCGTCAGAGCGCCCGGCCAGCCGCTATTTCAGCCAGCCCGTGGCCCCCGAGGTCGCGCCATTGGCGCAGGTGATCGAGGGAACCCCTGAGCAGGGTGCGCGCTCGGAGGCTTTGGAAGGCGCCGAGGCTGTTGCAGAGCAGATGCCTCCTGAGAACGATGAGGCCGAGCCTGTTGCTCCTCGCCGTGGCCGCGCCCGCAGTGGAGGTGGTGCCAAGCCAGCTGCTGGTTCCCCCAAGGCTGCCACCACGCCCCGAGCGCGCGGTACGCGTGCCGTGGTGGATGTTGGAGATGCCGCCGGTGCCGAGGCCTCAGCTTCTGCAACCGAGGCCCCTGCTGCTGAGGCAGAAGGCGCGACACCCGCCAAGGCGGCCGCTGCGCGTCCACGCAGCCGGGCCCGCAAACCGGCAACCAAATCCGCCGAGTAAGGGCTATCGGCCCGCTGCGGTCGCTGAGCGCCGCAGCGACAGCCTTTCCCGCACTTCTTCGTAACGCGGGGGAGTGCAGCCCGCCCGCTCCACACAGTGGCTGGCGCTGGCCAGCGCATGGTGCAGCACGGCGCGCAACCGGGCTTCCGTGACGGGCGCAGTCAGGCCACCTGTGCGCAGAGCCAACGTTTCTTCACCACGCTCGGGCCCTGCCAGCAAGCCGGTGATCAAGCCCGCCAAAAAACAATCGCCCGCACCCACCGTGTCCACCACCGTGATCGGCGCCTCCTCGCGCGCATGCACGGCCAGCCCGTCGCGCTGCAGCAGCCAGGCACCATCCGGCCCCAGCGTGAGGGCTAGCCATTGCGGCTGCGTCTGTTGTTGCAAATAGTGGGCGCGCTCCAGGGCATTGGCGCCCGGAATGCCCAGCGCCTCCAGGTCATCGTCGCTCACCTTGATGAGGTGGGCGTGCTGCAGGGCGGCCATCACATTGGCGCGGTAGGCGTCGGCATCGTCCACGGCTGACAGGCGCAGGTTGGCATCCACCACCACCATGCGGCCCGCTGCGCGCTGTGCCGCCAGCCAGGGTTGGTAGATGGCGGCGTCCTGCGCCATCAGCGCCAGGCAGCCCGTGGCCACCACCTGCAGGTGGGGCTGGGCCGCGCACGCGGCAATGAGCGCATCGGCCGTCACCTGGCGGTCGGCCACGCCGTCGCGGTAGAAGCTGTAGCTGGCTTTGCCCTCGGCATCCAGCGCGGCCAGCGCCAGCGCGCTGGGCTCACGCACAGGCGTGGGGGAGGCCAGGGCCACGCCCGCATCGTGCAGGCCGCGCGCCAGTTGTCGCCCCAGCAGGTCGCCCGACAGCGGGTTGAGGTACAGCGTGCCCACGCCCTGCAGGCCCAGCGCGCGCGTGAGGTTGTAGACCGCGCCGCCCGCGCAGGGCTTGAGTCGGCCATCGGGCTCTTCGATCAGGTCAAACAGGGCCTCGCCCGCCGTGGCCACACGCAGCGGCGGTGCCGTGTGGGCGTGGCTGGAGTTGGCGGATTGGATAGGGAAAACCATAAGTAAATCCACTTGATTTATTAACTTGTCGGCCACTATAGTTCGATCCCATCCACCCGACAAGAGTGGTTCACCTGCCAGCCGCGCAGCACGGGGCCGACAGGAATCTGCCATCCCAAAACCCGGAGACAACGCCATGCAACGCACCCCCGCCTTCGCGCTTTCTGCCCTTGCCCTCACCGGCGCCCTTGCCGGTGGCCTGGCCCAGGCACAGACGTCCGAGCCCGTGATCGGCCTCATCACCAAGACCGAGACCAACCCCTTCTTCGTGAAGATGAAAGAAGGCGCCACGGCCGAGGCCAAGAAGCTCGGCGCCAAGCTGGTGTCTGCTGCTGGTAAGACCGATGGCGACAACGCGGGCCAGGTCACGGCCATGGAAAACCTGATGGCCGCAGGCGCCAAGACCATCCTCATCACCCCCAGTGATGCCAAGGCCATCGTCCCCGCCATCAAGAAGGCCCAGGCCAAGGGCGTGATGGTGATTGCGCTGGACAGCCCTACCGAGCCCGTGGACGCCACCGACGCCCTGTTTGCCACCGACAACTACAAGGCGGGCGAGCTGATCGGCCAGTACGCCAAGGCCGCCGCTGCGGGCAAGAAGCCCGTGATCGCCACGCTGGACCTGTTCCCCGGCCATCCGGTCGGCGCGCAGCGGCACAACGGTTTTCTGAAAGGCTTTGGTTTGCAGGCGAATGACGCCAAGAGCAACGAGCTGTCACGCCCCGCCGAAGTGGTCTGCATGGCCGACAGCTTTGGCGACCGCGCCAAGGGCCAGACCGGCATGGAAAACTGCCTGCAGAAGAACCCCGACATCAACATCGTCTACACCATCAACGAGCCCGCCGCCGCCGGTGCCTACAACGCGCTCAAGGCCGCTGGCAAGGAGAAGAATGTGCTCATCGTCTCGGTAGACGGTGGCTGCGCGGGCATTGCCGACGTGGGCAAGGGCGTGATCGCCGCCACCAGCCAGCAGTACCCGCTGCGCATGGCGGCCATGGGCGTGGCAGCCGGCGTGGAATACGCCAAGACCGGCAAGAAGGTCAGCGGCTACACCGACACCGGCGTGACGCTGATCGCTGCCAAGCCCATGGCCGGCGTGGACAGCAAGGATGTGAAGACTGGCACCGACCTGTGCTGGGGCGCCAAGTAAGAGCCGTTCGAAAAACTCTTCTGGCGTCGTTGCTGCGTCTTGTCGTACGACCGTACTGCCTGCGACGCAGCGCCTAGCCAGAACCGCTTCGCTGAGTTTTGCAATCGGCTCCCAACCGTCAACTGCTTTCTGAGCGCCACCTTTGTCCACCCGCACGGAGCCGCCATGTCCTCGACCGCTTCCAAACTACCGCCGCTGGCTACGCTGGGGCCGTTCATCGCGCTGATCCTGGCGTGCGCCTTTTTTGCCACGCAGAGCGAGCGCTTTCTGTCGGCGCAGAACTTCGCGCTCATCCTGCAGCAGGTCATGGTGGTGGCGGTCATCGCCATTGGCCAGACGCTGGTCATCCTCACAGCGGGCATCGATTTGTCGTGTGGCATGGTGATGGCATTGGGCGGCATCGTGATGACCAAGATGGCGGCGGACTACGGCCTTTCGGCACCCGTGGCGATTGCCTGCGGCATGGCGGTGACCATGCTGTTCGGGTTGATCAACGGCCTGCTCGTCACCAAGATCAAGCTGCCGCCCTTCATCGTCACGCTGGGCACGCTCAACATCGCGTTTGCCGCCACGCAGCTGTATTCGGGCGCGCAGACCATCACCGACATCCCCGCTGGCATGACCGCACTGGGCAATACCTTCCAGCTGGGGCAGACCGCCATCGTCTGGGGCGCGGTGCTCATGCTGGTGCTGTACCTCGTCACCTGGTTTGCGCTGCGCGAGACCGCGCCGGGCCGCCACGTGTACGCCGTGGGCAACAGCCCCGAAGCCACACGCCTTACCGGCATTGCCACCGACAAGGTGCTGCTGGGCGTGTACGTGCTGGCGGGCCTGTTCTACGGCATCGCGTCGGTGCTGTCGGTGGCGCGCACCGGGGCGGGCGACCCCAATGCCGGGCAGACCGAAAACCTCGACGCCATCAGCGCCGTGGTGCTGGGCGGCACCAGCCTGTTTGGCGGGCGCGGCGTCATCCTGGGCACGCTCGTGGGGGCGCTGATTGTGGGCGTGTTTCGTAACGGACTCACGCTCATGGGCGTGTCGTCGGTGTACCAAATCCTGGTCACCGGCATCCTCGTGATCCTGGCCGTGGCCACCGACCAACTCTCGCGCAAAGGAGTGCGTTGATGACGAATTCCACTCAAACGACTGCCCCGCTGGTGATGCAGGCCAAGGGCCTGGTCAAGCGCTACGGGCAAGTCGTCGCACTCGATGGTGTCGACTTTGAACTGCGCGCGGGCGAGATCCTGGCCGTGATCGGCGACAACGGCGCGGGCAAGTCGAGCCTCATCAAGGCGCTGTCGGGTGCGACCGTGCCGGACGAAGGCGAGATCCTGCTCGACGGCCAGCGCATCCATTTCAAAAGCCCCATCGACGCGCGCAAGGCCGGCATCGAAACCGTGTACCAGGACCTGGCCGTGGCCCCCGCCATGACGATTGCCGAGAACCTGTTCCTGGGCCGCGAACTGCTGCGCCCCGGCTTGCTGGGCAGCGCGCTGCGCATGCTCGACAAGAAGAAGATGCTGGAAGAAAGCGTGGCCCGCATGGCTGAGCTGAAGGTGGGCATTCGCTCGATGACGCAGGCGGTCGAAACCCTGTCAGGCGGCCAGCGCCAGTGCGTGGCTGTGGCACGCGCCGCAGCGTTTGCCCGCCATGTCGTCATCATGGACGAGCCCACCGCCGCCCTGGGCGTGAAGGAGGGCAACATGGTGCTGGAGTTGATCCGCCGCGTGCGCGACAAGGGCCTGCCCGTCATCCTCATCAGCCACAACATGCCCCATGTGTTCGAGATTGCCGACCGCATCCACATTGCCCGCCTGGGCAAGCGCGCCGCCGTGGTCAACCCCAAAAAGATCAGCATGAGCGACACCGTGGCCGTGATGACCGGGGCCATGGCTGCGTCTGATTTGCCTGCTGAATGCCTTGCTTGAATCCATGCTGAAAAACATTGATCCCCTGCTGACCCCCGACCTGCTCAAGGTGCTGGCCGAGATGGGCCACGACGACGCCATCGTGCTGGCCGACGCCAACTTCACCGCCATGAGCCTGGGCGCGGGCAAACCCGTGCTGCGCCTGCCCGGCATTGGCATGGCGCGCGCTGTGCAGGCCGTGGCCAGCGTGCTGCCCCTGGCGCAGGATGTGCCGCACCCCGTGGCCTACATGCAGGTGGGTGGCACCGAGGTGCCGTACCGCTCGGCCCTGCAGCGCGAGACTCTGGATGTGCTGGCGCGCGAGGGTGTGGCCAGCGAGCAGGCCGAAGGCGTGGAGCGTTTTGCGTTCTACGAACGCGTCAAAAAGGCCTATGCCATCGTGGTGACGGGCGAACTGCAGCCCTGGGGGAACTTCCTGCTGCGCAAGGGCGTCATCGGCGACACTCTGAACGCCTGACCGTTTCATCACCATGCTGGACACCGACGCATCCCTACCCGCCGTTGACAACACTGCCGCCAGCCCCGCGCTGCTGCGCCAGCGCGGCTCCAACCACGTGGGGCTGCGCCAGTTCAATGAACGTGTGGTGCTGCAGGCGCTGCGCACCCACGGCAGCCTGGCCAAGGCCGAGATGGCGCGCGTCACCGGCCTCACGGCCCAGACCATCGGCCTCATCACCGCGCGGCTCGATGAAGACCAACTGCTGCGCCGCGAAGCGCCTGTGCGCGGCCGTGTGGGCCAGCCCTCGGTGCCGATTGGCCTGAACCCCGACGGCGCGTTTGCCATCGGCATCAAGATCGGCCGCCGCAGCGCCGACTGGCTGCTGGTGGACTTCACCGGCCATGTGCGCGAGCGCATCGTGCTCGACTACGCCTTTCCTGACATCGACGTGCTGCTGCCCGCCATCCGCACACACCTGAACCAGCTGCTCGACGGCCTGGGCCCGCTGCGCTCGCGCGTGGTGGGCGTGGGCGTGGCAGCGCCGTTCCAGCTCGGCGGCTGGCACCGCATGCTGGGGCTGACCGAAGCGCAGTCCGAAGCCTGGAACAACATCGACCTGGCCGAGCAGGTGCAGCAGATGACCGAGCTGCCCGTGAGCTTTGCCAAAGACACCTCCGCAGCCTGCGTGGCCGAGCTGCTGCAGGGGCGCGGGCGCGACATCCCCAGCTTTTTGTACCTGTTCATGGACACCTTTGTGGGCGGCGGGCTGGTCATCAATTCACACCTGCACCGGGGCCTGCATGGCAACGCAGGCGCGGTGGCCTCGCTGCCGTTGGCACCGGCCCAGCCGGGCCAGGCCCCTGCGCAGCTCATCAGCCAGGCATCCCTGTGGGAGCTGGAGCAGCGCTTTCGCGAACATGGCCTGGACCCCATGGCCGCCTACGACAAGCGCGTGCTGCAAGCCCCGTGGCTGGAACACAGCCGGGGCTGGATCGCGCGTGCGGCTGCGGGCCTGGCGCACTGCATTGTCTCGGCCACGGCGTTCCTGGACCTGGACGCCGTGGTGGTCGATGGCGCCGCCGCCCCCGAGCTACTGCAGGCCCTGTGCGAAGGCGCCCGCCACGCGCTCGCCGACTACAACTGGGAAGGCCTGCACCAGCCGCCCCGGCTGGAGCTGGGCACCATGGGCTCGGACGCACGGGCGCTGGGCGGGGCGCTGCTGCCGCTGCATGCGTGTTTTGCGCCGGATACGGACATCTTTCTCAAGGCTTGAGAAGGGCGTGAGATGGCGTGTTTGCTATTAAAAATATAGCTATTGACGCATATCCATCAGGCGCCAGGCCGGAGTTTTATTCAAACATGCTTTGCGCATAGCAGGGTTACGGTAAGCGGATCGCCTCAATGCGAGGCGGCCGTTACCCCCCGATTTGGGTAAGTCTCACCAAAGTTTCCTGGTCGAGGCCTCTTCAGAGGACGAGCCCGCTGCGTTACCTGCTCGCCAGAATCGCCCGAGCCACCTCGGCAAACCCTGCGCCCCGCTCGCCCTGGGTCACATAACGCGGCAGGTGCGTGAGCTGCGGCACAAATCGCGCGATGTTGGCTACGCCCACACTGTGGGTGAAGTGCTGGAACATCGCCTGGTCATTGCCCGAGTCGCCCACAAACACCCAACGGTCCAGCTCCTGCGCCAGATTGCGGCCCAACAGCTCGCGCACGATCCAGTTGGCGCCCTGCCATTTGTTGAAGTCACCAAAGCAGCCGTGGATGTGGATGCTGCTCACCGTGGTCTGCATGCCCGCCTGCTGCAGCACGGCCAGCACCTGCTGCACGGTGTCGGGCGTGTGGCGGGCGAACTCTGCGTAGTCAAAGGCCAAGTCCGTCTCGCGCCCTGCGCTGTCGCGGCTGAGGGCGACACCTGGCACTTCCGCAGCCACCTGGGCGGCGATCTCACGCATGCGTACCTGGTTGGCGCTGCGCGTGGCGGCGTCTTGCTGGTAGCGCTTGACCAGCGTTTGTTGCGGGCTGGAGCCCAGGGTAAATGCCACGGCACCATTCTCGGCCACCATGGCCTCGACAGGCCAGGTCGAACCGGCAGGCCCCGCCATGAAAGGCTCGCACCAGCCAATCGGCCGCCCGGTGATGGGAATGACCACCAGGCCCGCCGCTTTCAGGTCAGCCAGCGCCTGCAGCGCATCGGGCGTGATGGCGCCCTCGGTGGTCAGGGTGTCGTCGATGTCGGTAAAAACGCCCACCAGATCGTGGCGGGCCGCAGACGGCCAGAGGTCCAAAGGCTGCATGCGGGTTCAACCCGCCTTCTGCAACGCCAACCCCGCATGCTCCCGCAGCGGATGAAAGTGGATCTTCGGAAAGCGCTCCTGCGCCAGCCGCACGTCGTAGGGCGATGTGCACAGATACGCCAGCGTGTCAGCCGCATCATGCGCTAGGCGCAGCGGATAGGCGTCGGTAAAGGCGCGCAGGTCGGCCGGGGCGTCAGCGGTGATCCAGCGCGCTCCCGTGTACTGGCAGCCTTCCAGGCGCACGTCGGCGTCGTACTCGGCCTTCAGGCGGTGTTGCACTACTTCAAACTGCAACTGGCCCACGGCGCCCAGCAGCATGTTGCCGCCAGCATCCGGCTTGAAGACCTGGATCGCGCCTTCTTCGCCCAGCTGGGCCAGGCCCTGCTGGAGCTGTTTGGTGCGCAGCGGGTTCTTGAGCACCACGGTCATGAACATTTCGGGCGCGAAGAACGGCAGGCCCGTGAACTGCAGGTTGGCGCCGTCGGTGATGGTGTCGCCCAGTTGCACGCCGCCGTGGGTGGTAAAGCCGATGATGTCGCCCGCGTAGGCTTCTTCGACGGCCTCGCGGCGTTGCGACATGAAGGTCACCACGCTGGTGGGCCGCAGCTCCTTGGAGGTGCGCTGCACCTTGAGCTTCATGCCCGGCATGTACTTGCCCGAGGCCACGCGCACAAAGG
This sequence comes from Acidovorax benzenivorans, assembly GCF_028680575.1. Lineage (GTDB taxonomy): Bacteria > Pseudomonadota > Gammaproteobacteria > Burkholderiales > Burkholderiaceae_C > Acidovorax > Acidovorax benzenivorans. The sequence goes on from NZ_JAPCKI010000005.1 coordinate 69,558, forward strand.
CGATGCGGTCGCGGTGGTTGGCGTCCATGTTGGCTTGCACCTTGAACACCACGCCGGCAAAGCCTTCGTCTTCGGGCTGGATGGTTTTAACCACCGGCTGCTTGTTGACTTCGAGCGTGCTCACGCGCGGGCCGGGGGGGGGTGCCATGTCTACCAGTGCGTCCAGAACTTCCATCACCCCGAAGTTGTTCACGCCGGAGCCGAAGAACACGGGGGTGAGTTTTCCGGCCAGGAAGGCCTCGTGGTCCCACGCGGGGGAGGCGCCCACGGCCAGTTCCATGCTCTCCAGCGCGGTGTCGAACTCGGCGCCAAAGCGCGCGCGCAGTGTGGTTTCATCCGACAGAGGAATGGCCTCGAAGTCCTGCGGGCGGCGCTCGCTGCCGGACTCGAACACCGTCATGGTTTTCGTACGCAGGTTGATGATGCCGCCGAAGGCCTTGCCCTGACCTACGGGCCAGGTCATGGGGCAGCAGGGCATGCCCAGCTCGCGCTCGACCTCGTCCATGATGTCCAGCGGGTCGCGCACTTCGCGGTCCATCTTGTTCACGAAGGTGATGATCGGGGTATCGCGTTGGCGGCAGACCTCGATCAGGCGGCGGGTCTGTGCTTCCACACCGTTGGCCGCGTCGATCACCATCAGCGCGGAGTCCACGGCGGTGAGCACGCGGTAGGTGTCTTCCGAGAAGTCCTTGTGGCCGGGGGTGTCGAGCAGGTTGATCACGTGCTCGCGGTACAGCATCTGCATGACCGATGACGCCACCGAGATGCCGCGCTGCTTCTCGATCTCCATCCAGTCGGACGTGGCATGGCGGCTGGCCTTGCGGCCCTTGACGGCGCCAGCGATCTGGATGGCGCCCGAGAACAGCAGCAGCTTTTCGGTCAGCGTCGTTTTACCGGCGTCGGGGTGGGAAATGATGGCAAAGGTGCGGCGGCGCCGTGTTTCAGAGGCGTGGGACACGACGGTTCCAGAAAATAGTGGGGCAGGCCAGGTGTGAACCTGCGCAAGAATGGGGCAGCCCGCTGCGTTGCAGCGGGGCGAAGCTCGAAGGGGGATTTTAACCGGTGGCCTGAGAGCCCTGGCGGGCTTCACCCCATGCCGATGCGCGCGGCCCCTTGGCGAAACAGGGCTGTGCCCTGGGGATCGAAGCGGAAAGCCGCGAAGAAGTCACCGGTCTGGTAGTTCGGCAGTGCCTGGTGTATTTCGGCCGCGTAGGTTCGCGCCAGGTCGAGCGAGCCCGCCAGTGCCAGGCTGTAGGCGGCGATGGCACGGATGTGCGCATGTGCGTTGGGACGGGCGGCGGCCTTGACGGCCCAGTCCGCCGCCTCTTCAAACTGGCCCAGACGCACCAGCGCGATGGCGCGGGCCCCCAGCATGCCGAACAGCAGCGGGTCGAAGGGGCTGAGCAGGCGCGAGTGGTCGGACGCAGCGATGGCCGCCTGTGGGTCGCCCGCCTGGGATTGGACAAAGGCCAACGTGTAGTGCCCTAGCGCGAAGCTGGGGCTCAGGTGGATGGCCTGCTCCAGTTCGGCCACGGCCGGATCCTGCTGGCCGCGCAGCCACAGTGCCCGGCCCATGGCCCAGTGGGCTGCCGGGTTGCGGTCGTCGGCGCCCAGGCTCTGGCGGGCGGTGGCCAGGGCCAAGTCGCAGGCGGCTGCGCGCTCGGACCAGCCCTGGAAGGCGTTCTGGAAATGCGTGAACGACAGCCCGGCGTAGGCGCGCGCGAAAGTGGGGTCGAGGCGCACGGCCATGGCAAAGAACTGGCGGGCGCGCTCGTTGTCGGCCTGGTTGAAGCGGTACATGTGCCACAGGCCGCGGTGGTGAGCCTCCCAGGCATCGAGGGTGTTGGGTGGGCGCAGCAGGGCGCGGTTGCGCTCGGCCAGCTCGATTTCGCTGGCGGCGATGGCGACGATCTGGCTGCCAATGTCGTCGAGCACGGAAAAGGCGTCGCCCAGGGGGCGGTCGAAGATGTCGGCCCAGACCACGCGTGCGGTGCGGGCCTCGACCAGTTCTGCCGTCACCACCAGGCGCTGCGCGTGGCGGCGCACGGTGCCGCTCACGACATAGTCGACATCGAGCAGGCGTGCGGCCTCCTGCGGGCCCATGTCGCGTTCATGCAGCGCGAACATGGTGCCCTGGGCGATGACGAACAGGCTGCGCAGTTGGGCCAGCCGGGTGATGACGTCGTGGGCCAGCGCATCGGCCGTGCCGCCCCGTGCACTGGCCACGGGCGAGAGATCGGCGAAGGGCATGACGGCGATGGAGGCGCGGTGTGGGGGCATGGCGCGGGCGTCGCCGGGCACGGGCTGTGCGTCTGTGTCGGGTTCGTCCTCCTGCCGGGGCTCGGGTGGCTCGTGTTCCGTGACCGCCGCCACGAAACGGTAGCCACGCCGGTGGAGGGTTGCAATGCAGGCTTGTTCTTCCCCGCTGTCCCCGATGGCTTGGCGTGCCGCCTTGAGGCAACTGCTCAGGGCCGACTCGCTGACCACCTTGCCGGCCCACAGTGCATCCAGCAGCTCCTGCCGGGGCACGATGCGGTGGCGGTGCCGCACCAGGTAAACCAGCAGGTCGAACACCTGCGGTTCGACCTGGCGTGGCAGCCCCTGGCAACGCAAGGTGAACAGACGGGTATCGAGTTCACAGTCTCTGAAAGTCAGCAGCACGGGCCACTCCTTCACCGACACAACCGGGATCATACGGCGCCCATTCATCCCCATCAAAGCCCCACGCCATCCCCATCCCGGCGCCAAGCAATCCGGTGCGGACTTGGGTATGGTTCTCTGCAGTGGCCCGGGCCATCCGGACACCGAATGCAAAGCCTTCATGACCGAAAGGAGTTCACCATGGGTACCACGCTTTACCAGCGGCTGGGCGAATCGGCGGGCATTGCCCGCCTCGTAGACGATGTCATCGCCGCGCACCTGGCCAACCCCATCGTCAAAACCCGCTTCGAGAACATCAAGGATCTGGAGCGCACCAAGAAGATGGCGACCGAGTTCTTCTGTGCCGGTGCCGGGGGGCCGCAGGCCTACACCGGCAAGGACATGCTCGCGGCGCACAAGGGCATGAACATCAGTGAGCAGGAGTATCTGGCGGTCATGGATGACATCGTGGGCGCCATGGGCAAGAACCAGCTGGACGATGGCACGAAGAACGAGGTCGTCGGCATCCTCTACTCACTCAAGGGCCACATCATCCGCGTCTGATCGGTCCTCTGTCGGCGCGGTCGCGCTGCAGGGGCGGACGTTTGCACATACTCTATGGAGGCACCCCAAATGGACTCGCAATTGGAAAGCATTCGCGAACAACAGAAAGCGTCCTGGAACCGGTTCTCTGCGGGCTGGAAGAAATGGGATGAACTGTTCATGGACTTTCTGCGCCCCATGGGCCAGGAAATCATCCACTTGCTGGACCTGAAGGGCCAGGACGTGGTCCTTGATGTCGCCGCCGGAACCGGCGAGCCCGGGTTGACGATTGCCGCGCGCATACCGCAGGGGCGGGTGGTCATCACCGATCTGGCGGCGAGCATGCTGGAAATCGCCGGGGAGAACGCGCAGCGCCGCGGGCTGACCAATGTGGAAACCCGCGTGTGCGACGTGTGCGCGCTGCCTTTTGCGGACCAGAGCTTTGATGCCATCAGTTGCCGCTTCGGCTTCATGTTCTTCCCCGACATGGCCTTGGCGGCCCGGGAGATGGCGCGTGTCCTGAAGCCCGGTGGGCGCCTGGCCACCGCGGTCTGGAACGTCGCGGAGAAAAATTTCTGGGTCACAGCCATCATGGGCGCGATCAACCGGAACATGGCCCTGCCGGCTCCGGTGCCAGGCGCGCCTGGCATGTTCCGTTGTGCCCAGGGGGGCTGGGGCGAGACGCTGTTCTCGCAGGCCGGGCTGAAAAACGTATCGGTCCGGGAGGTGGCGGGGCGGTTCAACTGCCAGACCGCCGATGTGTACTGGCATGCCATGACCGAAGTGGCCGCACCGGTGGTCGCCGCACTGAGCCAAGCCGATGAAGCCACGCAAGAGAAGATCCGGGAAGAGGTGTATCGGGCCGTTCAGCAAAAATTCCCCGATGGCAATGTCCAGATTGATGCCAGTGCACTCGTGGTTTACGGCGAAAAATGAAGGGGGCTGCCGTGCCTGCACCAGTAGGCCAGTAGGCCCTGCGCATGCTGTGCCATGGGGCTGGTGAAAATGCGCCCCCCGGCTGCGGATGCTTCGCTCTGTGCGCCGTCCGCAGGCCTGCGGTTTCCCATCCTCGCCGCCGTGTTCCGGCCGCCTTTGGCTTGCCGCCCACTCCATCCGCTCCACGGGGCTGCCAAACGCCAGAGGCTGAGATGGGCTGGCGCCGGGTGCGCGAGTCCGTATAATCGCCACCCATCCGAGGAGCGTTGCAGCGCAACCCATATTGGCGGGGCGTGAGGCTCGGAGTCATCAAGCAACGACGCTCATCCACTTTCCGCGTGGTGAGCTTTTTCCCTTCCCCCCGGCGAGTGGTTTTTTCAAACATGCTTTGGAGCAAACCATGAACGCACGCGTCAACGCCCCGGTCAACACCGACTGCATCATTGCCGACATCGGCCTGGCCGAATGGGGTCGCAAAGAGATCCGCATCGCTGAAACGGAAATGCCTGGCCTGATGGCCATCCGCGAAGAATTCGCAGCCAAGCAATCGCTCAAGGGCGCACGCATCACTGGCTCGCTGCACATGACGATCCAGACCGCTGTGCTGATTGAAACCCTGCAGGCCCTGGGTGCCCAAGTGCGCTGGGCCTCGTGCAACATCTTCTCCACACAAGACCACGCGGCTGCGGCGATTGCTGCTGCTGGCACGCCCGTGTTTGCCATCAAGGGCGAGACCCTGGCCGAATACTGGGACTACACCCACCGCATCTTTGACTTCGGCGCGGCGGGTACCGAAGGCGAAGGCCCCAACCTGATCCTGGACGACGGCGGCGACGCCACACTGCTGATGCACCTGGGCAAGCGCGCCGAAAAGGACGCCTCGCTGATCGCCAACCCCACCAGCGAAGAAGAAACCTGCCTGTTCGCCGCCATCAAGGCCAAGCTGGAGCAAGACCCGACCTGGTACAGCCGCAAGAGCGCGCAGATCATCGGCGTGACCGAAGAAACCACCACCGGCGTGCACCGTCTGAAGGAAATGTCAGCCAAGGGCTCGCTGATGTTCCGCGCCATCAACGTGAACGACTCGGTGACCAAGAGCAAGTTCGACAACCTGTACGGTTGCCGTGAATCGCTGGTGGATGGCATCAAGCGCGCTACCGACGTGATGATTGCCGGCAAGGTGGCCTGCGTGGCCGGTTACGGCGATGTGGGCAAGGGCAGTGCCCAGGCCCTGCGTGCATTGAGCGCCCAGGTGTGGGTGACCGAGATCGACCCCATCAATGCCCTGCAGGCCGCGATGGAAGGCTACAAGGTCGTGACGATGGAATATGCCGCTGACAAGGCCGACATCTTCGTGACCACCACGGGCAACAAGGATGTGATCCGCCACGAGCACATGCTGGCCATGAAGGACCAGGCCATCGTCTGCAACATTGGTCACTTTGACAACGAGATCCAGGTCGCCACGCTGGAGCAGTACCAGTGGGAAGAGATCAAGCCCCAGGTGGACCACGTGATCTTCCCGGACGGCAAGCGCATCATCTTGCTGGCCAAGGGCCGCCTGGTGAACCTGGGCTGCGGCACGGGCCACCCCAGCTTTGTGATGTCGTCGAGCTTTGCCAACCAGACCATTGCCCAGATCGAGCTGTTCACCCACAGCGACTACTATGAAAACGGCAAGGTCTATGTGCTGCCCAAGCACCTGGATGAAAAGGTGGCGCGCCTGCACCTCAAGAAGGTAGGCGCCATGCTGACCGAGCTGTCCGACGAGCAGGCCGCCTACATTGGTGTGCCCAAGCAAGGCCCTTACAAGCCTGACACGTACCGCTATTGATCCCGGTGCTGCGCGCCCTTGCTACGGGGCGCACGCACGGTGGACTGGCGCGGTTGTACGGAGTAGTTTTTGATTGCTCCTAAATTTATAGCTGCTGGCGCATGATTCACTAGCGCTACCAGCCGATTTGACTCAAAAAGGATGGGCGCGATGCGCGCAGATGTGTTTTTGGTGGAACGTGGCCACGCTGCCACGCGCTCGCAGGCGCAGCGCCTGATTGCGTCGGGTGTCGAATGGCGCCTGTCGCCGCTCGCGCCCTGGCAGAAGGTGGCGAAGAATGGCGACGACATCCCGGCCATTGCCGAGGTGCAGTTGCTCGACAGCTCCGAGGCCAAGTACATCTCGCGCGGCGGGCTCAAGCTGGAAGGCGCGCTCGACACGCTGGGCCTGAAGGTGCCGGGTGTGCGGTGCCTGGACGTGGGGCAGAGCACCGGCGGCTTTACCGACTGCCTGCTGCAGCGCGGCGCGGCGCAGGTGATTGGCGTGGACGTGGGCCACGACCAGTTGCACGAGCGGCTGCGCAGCGACCTGCGGGTGGTGTGTGTCGAGGGCGTGAACGCGCGCTCGCTGACGGCCGAAGCGCTGCGGCAGGCCTGCGAGCTGGCGCTCTCGGAAGTCATCGAGCTGGAAGAAGACAACGAGACCCAGCCCGAAGCCCCCTACAGCTGGATGCGCAATGGCGGCCAGGTGGATGAGGACTACGACGACAGCGACGATGCCAAGGAAAAAGACATCGAAGCCTTCAAGTCCGAACGCGCCGAACTGGCCAAGGCGCGCGCGCAGGGAACGCTGCCGGTGGAGCGCCGCCGCCGCGCGGACCGTGCCGACGTGGACATCACGCCCGAATTTGGCCTGGTGACGGGCGACCTGTCGTTCATCTCGCTCACCCTGGTGCTGCCCGCGCTGGTGCCGCTGCTGGCGCCGCAGGGTGATCTGGTCATGCTGGTCAAGCCGCAGTTCGAGCTGCAACCGGGGCAGGTGGGCAAGGGTGGCATCGTGCGCGACGAGTCCTTGTATGCGGTGGTGGAGCAGCGCATCCGCGATTGCTGCGCCACGCTGGGCCTGGAGGTGTTGGCGTGGATCGACAGCCCCATCCAGGGCGGCGATGGCAACCGAGAATTTTTTGTACACGCAAGGAGAGCCGCATGAATGCTGCCAACGCGCAAGGCACCGGGTTCCCGGTGAGTTTCGAGTTTTTTCCGCCCAAGACGCCCGAAGGGGCCGACAAGCTGCGTGTGGCGCGCCGGCAGCTGTATGCACTGCACCCAGATTTTTGTTCGGTGACCTACGGCGCAGGGGGCTCCACACAAGAAGGCACGTTTGGCACGGTGCGTGAGATCCTGTCCGAAGGCGTCGGTGCCGCGTCGCACTTTTCGTGCATCGGGGCCACGCGCCAGTCGGTGCGCGAGCAGCTGGCCACGCTCAAGGCCATGGGCGTCAAGCGCCTGGTGGCCTTGCGCGGCGACCTTCCCAGCGGCTACGGCGCAGGCGGCGAGTTCCAGTACGCCAGCGACCTGGTGGCGTTCATCCGCGCAGAAACGGGCCGCGACTTCCACATTGAAGTGGCTGCGTACCCCGAGGTGCACCCCCAGGCCAAGTCGCCCGAGGCGGACCTGCAGGCCTACGTGACCAAGGTGCGTGCGGGCGCGGACTCCGCGATCACTCAGTATTTCTACAACGGCGATGCGTATTTCCGCTTCGTCGAAGACGCCCTCCAGCTGGGCGCCGACGTGCCGGTGGTGCCGGGCATCATGCCGATTTCCAGCTCCACGCAGCTGATGCGGTTTTCGGATGCCTGTGGTGCCGAGATCCCGCGCTGGATCCGCCTGCGCCTGCAGGCGTTTGGCGACGACACGGCCAGCATCAAGGCGTTTGGCCTGGATGTGGTGACCGACCTGTGCGACCAGCTGCGCAGTGCCGGCGTGCCCGCACTGCACTTCTACACCATGAACCAAAGCGCCGCGACGCTGGAGATCTGTCGCCGGCTGGGGATCTGATGGCGGGGGGCACCCAGCCTCCCGGGGCCCATCGCGGCGCTGCCCTGCGGGTGCTGCTGCGGCGAGCGGTGGGTCTGTGGCTGCTGTGCAGCGCCTGCACGGCTGCGCAGGCCCAGGGGCTGCAGGCTGAGCCGGATGCGCTGGCACCCAACCTCCTGTCCGTGCCGGGGGAGGCGATGCTGATCGATCCTCCCGCAAAACCGGAACCCAGCACTCCCGGCGCGTCGCCGCTCAATCTGGAGGCGGATGAGGTGGGGCTGGCCTCGTGGTACGGGGCTCAGTTCCACCGGCGGCGTACTGCCAGCGGGGAGCTGTTTGACATGCGAGCGCTCACGGCCGCGCACCCCACGCTGCCCTTTGGCTCACGTGTGTGCGTGCGCAGCCAGGCCACGGGGCGCACCGTGATCGTGCGCATCAATGACCGTGGCCCACACGTCCGCAACCGGGTGATCGACCTGAGCCGGGGCGCCGCCGAGGCCCTGGGCATGGTGGGCCTGGGGCTCAAGCCGGTGGAATTGTTTGCCCTTCAGGAGGACGACGAGGACTGCCCGGCGCCGTGATGTCACGGCTGGGGCCTCGTGCCCCCCAATGGGCCCTTCTGGCCGGTCAGCCGCCCGATTCGAGCGTATGGGTGGCGTGTTTGTCCTGCGCCAGCAGCTCAGCCATCTGGGGCAGGGCGTCTTTGAGTGCGGCCTTCAGTGTGTAAGGCGGGTTGATCAGGAACATGCCGCTCGCCGGCAGGCCGGGGCGTTTGGTGTCGCCAGCGGCGTTCTCGGTGATCTTGCTGGACTTGACCGTGAGCGTTGCGTGCAGCCATCCCTTGCCCGCCTTGGTGGCCAGCGTTTTCAGGCGGCGTGGCAGGTCATGGGCTTCGGGGCGCGGAATGATGGGGTACCAGAATGCATAGGTGCCGGTGGCAAAGCGCTTGAGCGAATCGGCCGCCATGTCGAGCACCTTGGCATAGTCGCTCTTGATTTCATAGCTGGGATCGCACAGCACCAGGGCGCGCCGGGCAGGTGGGGGCAAAAACTTCTTGATGCCCTCAAAGCCGTCTTCGTGCAGCACCGCCACTTGGCGGCCCGCCTCCAGCTGGGCCACGTTGCCAGCCAGTGCGCGCAGGTCGGTGGGGTGCAGCTCGAACAGCTTGAGCTTGTCGTGGTCGCGCAGCAGGCGCTGGGTGATGAAGGGCGAGCCGGGGTACACGCGCAGCGCCTTGCCCTGGTTGAAGGCGACCACCATGTCCACGTAGGCTTGCAGGGCTGGTGTGAGGGCGGGCGTGGTCGGTGCAAACAGCCGGGCCACGCCATCGGCGGCTTCGCCGCTGGTGCTGGCATAGTCCCCGTCCAGCCGATACAGGCCCGCGCCCGCATGGGTGTCCAGCACGGTCAGCGCCGCGTCTTTCTCGGTAAGGTGTTGCAATGCAGCAATCAAGACGGTGTGCTTGAGCACATCGGCATGGTTGCCTGCGTGGAAGGCGTGGCGATAACTGAACATGGCCCAATAGTAACGAGTGTGCTCCGTGAAGAGTGGGCTCCCATGTCCGGGGGCGGCACAATCCGGGGCCGTGTGACCGTTGGGTACGTGATGTTTTTGGCAGACAGGCAGCACTTTGTTAGCCATTTGTTGCCAAATCCGGGGCCGCCATGCTTCATGATCGCGCCTGCGGCGGGCCAGTGCTCCACCGTTGCCCCTATTGATTTGCCTTTGACACTGCCAGCCCGCCCCGTCTTCTGACCATGACCGCAAGCTCCAGCACAGCCCCCGCCAGTGGTGTCAGCCATATTGACGCGCTGCCCCCCGGCACCCGCCTGGCAGAGTTCGAGATCCTGGCTTTGCTGGGGGTTGGTGGTTTTGGCATGGTCTACAAGGCGTTTGACCATTCCCTGCACCGAGCGGTGGCCATCAAGGAATACATGCCCTCGGCGCTGGCAGGGCGTTCGCAGGGGCAGTCCCTGTGGGTGCGGTCCTCGTCTGACCAGCAGACTTTTCAGACCGGGCTGGTGTCTTTTGTGGGCGAGGCCCGCCTGCTGGCGCAGTTTGACCACCCCTCGCTGGTCAAGGTGTTCCGTTTCTGGGAGGCCAACAACACGGCCTACATGGTCATGCCGCTGTACTCGGGCATGACGTTCAAGCAAGCCCGTGCCCAGATGCGCACCCCCCCACCCGAGGCCTGGCTGCGCAAGCTGCTGTGGTCGGTGCTGGACGCGCTGCGTGTGCTGCACGACGGCAACACGCTGCACCGCGACATCTCGCCGGACAACATCTTCCTGCAGGACAACGGCCCTCCGGTGCTGTTGGACCTGGGCGCTGCCCGGCATGCCATCAATGACCAGGATCGCAAGCACACGGCTGTGCTGAAGGTGAACTACGCGCCCATCGAGCAGTATTCCGACGGCGACGAGGAACTGCGCCAGGGCCCGTGGAGCGACCTGTACTCGCTGGCTGCCGTCATGCACGGCTGCCTGACCAACGACACGCCCTTACCCGCCACGCTGCGCTCCATCCGCGACCGCATGGTGTCGTTCTCACGCATCGCCAAAACCGTCAAGCGGCAGTTTGGCGTGGAGTATTCAGCGCCTTTTGTCGCGGCGATTGCCCAGTCGCTGGCCCTGCGGCCCGAGGACCGCCCCCAGAACATTGACGCCTTCCTCCAGACCATGGAGATGACTTCGGCGCCCGACGATGTGCAGCACTTCGACTTTCGGGCGGAGTTGGGTGACATCTGGGTGGAGCCTGCCGACCAGCCCGGCCCAGGCCTGCCAACACCCACTGTGGACGTGACCTCCGCTCCCAAGATCGCGGCCGAAATGCAGGCGCTGGCCTCGCGTGAGGACGCTGCAGTGGCGGTTGCGGCATCGGATGCCGGTCGCCCTGGCGATGACTTGGGTGGGGATACGGTGATGTTGGCCGGTCCGGACACGGTGGCGGCGGATGCTGGCGACACCGTATTCATTGACGCCGGTGACACCGTAGTGGCCGATGATGATTCGCGTTTCGAAGACCTGCCGTACCACCGCTCCCAGGGGGCGGGCGGCCCGCGGGCTGCCGACCATCGCTCTGCGCCGCTGGAGCGGGACCTGGTGCGCGGCAACGGCAAGCCTGCCAAGTCGCCACGGCGCTCGCCGTTGGTGGTCGGCATTGTGGTGGCTGCCCTGGTGGCCGTGGTGGCCGGAGCCGGTTGGCGCTGGAGCCAGGGCAACAAGCCGCCCCGCGACGACATCATCACCGAGATGGCCGAGCGCCCTGCGGTGGCCGCCCCCGCTGATGCGCCCCTGGCCGAGGCTTCCGTACCCACCGTCGGCGGAGGCGACACGCAAGCCGCAACCCAGGGGGCTGCGGTTGCAGCAGCCAACGCAGCCTCTGCGGCCGCGCCTGCGCCCGCCTTTGTTGTCGCCTCTGTACCCAAGGCGGTGCCCAGACCTTCCAAACGCGCCGAACCCACGCCCACTCCCATCGTGGTGCATGAAGAGCCCGTGCCCGCGCCGCCTCCGGTGGTGGCCGAGCCCAAACCCCGCCCTGCGCCGCCGCCCCGCCTGCCCTCGCCGCAGGAGGTGTGCGCCGATGCCAACTTCCTAGCCCGGCCGATGTGCATCCACCAGGAATGCCAGAAGCCGTCCCAGGCCAATCAAACCATCTGCGTGGAAAACCGCCGCCGTTACGAGGCCGACGAGCAGCGCCGCCGTCAGACGCCGAACTAGTTGCTGTAGGCCGCGTCAGGGCAATCACGGTGATGCTCTTGCGCGAAAGCATGGCTCTTTCGTATAATGGAAGGCTTCGCAGCGCTTTTGTGGTCCCGCGGCGAAGACTTTTTGCCACCTAAGAGGCTTCCTTCAGAGAAGCACCGACCGTGGAAAAGGACCCGCCAAACCCTCTTTTGAAGAGAAAACTCATGACAACTACTTTCAGCGCAAAGCCCGCTGAGGTCGTGCACGAGTGGTTTGTGATTGACGCGACCAATAAGGTCCTCGGACGAGTAGCCAGCGAAGTTGCTCTCCGTTTGCGCGGCAAACACAAGGCCATTTACACGCCTCACGTCGATACCGGTGACTTCATCGTCGTTATCAACGCAGCCCAACTCAAGGTCACCGGCACCAAGTCCCTGGACAAGGTGTACTACCGTCACTCGGGTTATCCCGGCGGTATCACGGCCACGAACTTCCGCGACATGCAAGCCAAGCACCCCGGCCGCGCGCTGGAAAAGGCTGTCAAAGGCATGCTGCCCAAGGGTCCCCTTGGCTACGCGATGATCAAGAAACTCAAGGTGTACGGTGGTGCTGAGCATCCCCACACCGCCCAGCAGCCCAAAGTGCTGGAAATCTAAGGAGCCTTGAGATGATTGGTGAATGGAACAATGGCACAGGCCGTCGCAAGTCCAGCGTCGCCCGCGTGTTTCTGAAAAAAGGCTCCGGCAAGATCACGGTGAACGGCAAGGACATCCAGTCCTATTTCGGCCGCGAAACCTCGATCATGATTGCCAAGCAACCCCTGGCGTTGACCAACCATGTCGAAACCTTCGACATCCAGATCAACGTGCACGGTGGTGGTGAATCCGGCCAGGCTGGCGCTGCCCGCCACGGTATCACCCGCGCTCTGATCGATTACGACGCATCCCTCAAGCCCGTCCTGAGCCAAGCCGGCTTTGTGACCCGCGATGCGCGTGAAGTCGAACGTAAGAAGGTCGGTCTGCACTCCGCACGCCGCGCCAAGCAGTTCTCCAAGCGTTAAGCTTTGGCCCTGCCGGATGTTGCCCTGGGCAGCATCCACTGCAAGGCACTCCTCGCGAGTGCTTTACAGAGAAAAACCGCCTTCGGGCGGTTTTTTCGTTTATGGTGCGCTCTTTCTTTTTTTGGGGGGGGCTTCCATGGTCCGCCTGTTGAGCCTATGCGCTTTCGCCTGCTTCGCCGTCGGTTGACCATCAGCGCCCCCCGGGTGGCCATCCGCAGCGCCTTGCCATGGCCCTTTCGCTGGATGGCCCTGGCTGTGGTGATGGGGTTTTGCGCCGCCGTGGCGTTGTGGGCCTTCGAGTTTGGCAAGTCCATTGCGGGGCTCGATACCGTTTCGCGTGACGAAGTGGTCCAGATGAAGGCGGAGATCAGCCGCCTGCGCGAAGAGGGCCAGGAGCGCCAGACCGTCGCATTAACTGCCGAGAGCCTGCTGGCCACCGAGCGCGCGGCCAAGGAGAGCCTGATGGCCCAGGTGCGCCAGCTCGAAGCCGACAACCGCACGCTGCGCGAGGATCTGGGCTTCTTCGAAAAGCTGATTCCTGCGGCCAAGACCGATGGGCTGGCGATTCGCGCGCTGCAGGCCGAGGTGTTGGGCGGGATGCAACTGCGCTGGCAGGTGCTGGTGATCCAGGCCGCCCGCAATGCGCCGGAGTTCAACGGGCGGCTGGAGCTGGTGCTGGCGGGCACGCTGGATGGCAAGCCCTGGACGCAAACCCAGCCGCCCCAGGGCCAGTCGCTGCAGGTCAAACAATACCGCCGCATCGAGGGCGTGCTCGATTTGCCGCCCCAGGCCGTGGTAAAAACCGTGACCGCACGTGTGTTGGAGGGGGCTACCGTCCGCACCAGCCAGACCATGGCCATCGAATAGTGTGAGGTTGGTGATGATGCCCCGGCAAGGTCCCGACGCACTCGCTCAGTTAGCCCGTGCCACCTGCCGTCACCCGTAGCCGATCTGGCCTCATTCCATCCGCAAGCGGGTCTCAGAGCCCGCCTGCCCCTTCAGGAGTCCCCCGACCATGTTCTCACGCAAAAAGCAGCCGCCCATCAAAAGCCTGGTGGCGCAGGGCACCAAGATTGAAGGCAATGTGCATTTTGCCGAGGGCATGCGCATTGATGGTGAAGTGGTCGGCGATATCCGGGCTGCGGCGGACCAGTCCAGCATCCTTGTGATCTCGGAGACCGCGCGGGTTGAGGGGGCGGTGCATGCCGACCATGTGATCATCAACGGCCAGGTGTTGGGCCCCGTGCATGCGGGCGAGCTGCTGGAGCTGCAGCCCAAGGCGCAGATCAGCGGCAATGTGCATTACAAGGCCCTGGAGATGCACCAGGGCGCCGTGATCGCGGGGCAATTGATTCCAATGGCCGTGCTGGTGGCAGAAAAGCCCCCACTGAAGTTAGCGTCAAACAGCCAGTGACCTGAATTCCCGAGAGGTTTGCAGTAGTATTCCCTGCAAACACTGAACCCGGAGTACCCCATGAGCGCAGTTGCCGAAAACATCCAGACCGAAATGCCCGCCCCCATTCTGTTCACCGACAGCGCGGCGGCCAAGGTGGCGGACCTGATTGCCGAAGAAGGCAACCCTGACCTGAAGTTGCGGGTGTTCGTGCAGGGTGGTGGTTGCTCCGGCTTCCAATACGGTTTCACGTTCGATGAAATCACCAACGAAGACGACACCACCATGACCAAGAATGGTGTGTCGTTGCTCATCGATGCGATGAGCTACCAGTACCTGGTGGGCGCAGAGATCGACTACAAGGAAGACCTGCAAGGCGCGCAGTTCGTGATCAAGAACCCCAACGCCACCACCACCTGCGGCTGCGGCTCCAGCTTCTCGGCCTGAGCGGCACCGTGCCAGGCAAAGACCTGCGCCTCTGAATGAATCAACCGCCTTCGGGCGGTTTTTTCATGGGGTCGTTTGTTTCGTTTTTGAAAGACCTGCAAACCATGCGCCAGGAACCCTCCCAGAAAGTGCTGCTGTGGCTGGTGGCCGTCGGCTTCTTCATGCAGACGCTGGACGCCACCATCGTCAACACCGCGCTACCCGCCATGGCCCAGAGTCTGGGCGAGAGCCCGCTGCGCATGCAGTCGGTGGTGGTGGCGTATTCGTTGGCCATGGCAATGCTGATCCCGGCGTCGGGCTGGGTGGCCGACCGGTTTGGTGCGCGCCGGGTGTACTTTCTGGCCATCGTCTTTTTTGTGGCGGGCTCGGTGTTCTGTGCGCTGTCGCACAGTCTGACTCAGCTGGTGGCCGCGCGGGTGGTCCAGGGCCTGGGAGGCGCCTTGCTACTGCCCGTGGGACGGCTGGTGGTGTTGCGCACCTTCCCGCGCGAGAAGTTCTTGCAGGCCATGAGTTTTGTGGCCATTCCCGGGCTGATTGGCCCGCTGATCGGCCCCACCCTGGGTGGCTGGCTGGTCGAGGTCGCATCCTGGCACTGGATCTTTCTGATCAACGTGCCGGTGGGGTTGTTGGGCTGTGCGGCCACCATGCGCTACATGCCGGGGGTGCCAGCGCCGACGGTGGCGCGGTTTGACCTGGCGGGTTACCTGATGCTGGCCTTTGGCATGGTGGCGCTGTCGCTGGCGCTGGACGGCCTGGCCAGCCTGGGGCTGCGGCAGGCGAGTGTGCTGGTGCTCATGATCTTTGGGCTGGCCAGCCTGGTGGCCTACTGGCTGCACGCGGCGCGGCGGCCTGACCCACTGTTTTCGCCCCGGCTGTTCTCGGTGGATACCTTGCGCATCGGGCTGCTGGGCAATCTGTTTGCCCGGCTGGGCAGCTCGTGCATGCCGTTCCTCATTCCGTTGCTGCTGCAGGTCACCATGGGCTACTCGCCGCTGCAGGCGGGCATGATGATGCTGCCCGTGGCGGTGGCGGGCATGTCGATGAAGCGGTTCACCACCACGCTGATCACCCGCTTTGGTTACCGCCAGGTGCTGGTGGGCAATACGTTGCTGGTGGGCCTGACCATGGCCAGCTTCGGGCTGGCGGCACCCTCGCAACCGCTGTGGGTGCATGTGGTGCAGCTGGCGGTGTTTGGTGCGGTCAACTCGCTGCAGTTCACGGCTATGAACACCGTGACCCTCAAAGATCTGGGGCACGACATGGCCAGCAGCGGCAACAGCCTGCTGTCGATGGTGCAGATGGTGGCCATGGGCATGGGGGTGGCTGCGGCGGGGGCGGTGCTGGCGGCGTTCACTGATTTCTTCCAGCCCACTGGCACGGCCCAGACCCTGCAAGCCTTTCAGGCCACGTTTGCCTGCATGGGGCTGATCACGGTGGCTTCAGCGGGCATCTTCTGGCAACTGTCGCCGCAAGACCGGTCCGGCAGCCAGGCTGGGGCTTCGGTCGATGCCGGGGATCACGGCTGAGCGCCCTGCAAAGGGGCGCCTAGCCAGGACGATTTAAGCAGGGTACACCGCACCCAGCACGCGGGGGCCGGCAGCGCCCGTCACGCTGGGCAGGTTGCCCGGCGCACCGCACAGTGCCTGGCGCGCCAGCCAGGCAAAGGCGGCGGCCTCCACCTGCAGGGCGGGCAGGCCCAGCGCATCGGTGGCCACCACCTGCAAGGACGGGCAGGCGGTCTGCAGCCGCTGCATGAGCTGGCCATTGAGCGCGCCACCGCCGCATACGGCCAGAGTTTTGCTATTGTTTAGATAGCTGTTAGCGCATATAGCACTAGCGCTTGCGGTGAATTCGGTCAATGTAGCCTGTACGTCGGCCGCTGCGGCCTGCGCAAAGGGCTGCAGGTGCGTTGCCAGCCAGACGGGGTTGAACAGGTCGCGGCCCGTGCTTTTGGGGGGCGCCTTGTGCAGATACGGCTCCTGCAGCAACGTAGCCAGCAGGTCCGGCAGCACTTGGCCCGTGGCGGCCCAGGCGCCATCCTTGTCAAATGGCTGGCCGGTGTGTTGCTGGCACCAGTGGTCCATGAGGGCGTTGCCAGGGCCGCAGTCAAAACCCAGCACGCTGCCGTCCGCCCCCAGCACGCTGAGGTTGGAGATGCCGCCAATGTTCAGCACCAGCACCGTCTCGTCCGGCCGCCCGAACACGCCCTGGTGGAAGGCGGGCACCAGCGGCGCACCCTGGCCACCCGCGGCCACGTCGCGGCTGCGGAGGTCGGCCACCACGGCAATGCCCGTCAGCTCGGCCAGCAGGGCTGGGTTGCCCAGTTGCAGCGTGTAGCCCATGCCGTCGAATTCCTGGGGGCGGTGCCGCACCGTCTGCCCGTGGGCGCCTATTGCACGGATGGCGCTCGCCGGGTAGCCGCTGCGCTGCAGCAGCGTGTGCACCACCTCGGCATAGGCGCGCGACAGGGCGTTGCCCGCCAGCGCGGCACGGTGCAGCTCGTTGTCGCCGGGGGTGTTGAGGGCCAGCAGCTCGGCGCGCAGCGCGGGCGCAAAAGCTGTGCTGGCATGGAGCGGGACCCGCATGCGCGGGCCGGAAAAGTCGGCCAACACCCCGTCGATCCCGTCGAGCGAGGTGCCTGACATCAGGCCGATGTACAGATCGGACATGGCCTGTTGGGTGATGTCTTGGGCTGCGGGGGCGAGATCAGTCTGCGCTGGCTTGCTCGATGAGCGCCGCGGCGTTCAGCTGAACGCGCATGTTGGCAGCCAGGCGGTTAAACGCAGGGCGCGCAGCCGCCGATACGGGGGCGGCGGCTTCGCTCTGGGCCACGATGGTCATCGGGTCCTGGTGCACGCCGTTGACGCGAAACTCAAAGTGCAGGTGGGGGCCGGTGGCCCAGCCGGTGGCGCCCACGGCGCCCAGCGTCTGGCCCTGTTCGATCGACTGGCCCTGGCGCACGTCGATGCGGCTCAGGTGGGCATACACCGTGACGTGCTGGTTGCGGTGCTTGATGAACACCACGTTGCCGTAGCCGTTTTGCACGCCCGCAAACTCCACCACGCCATCGCCCACGGTGCGCACGGCGGTGCCGGTGGGGGCGGCAAAGTCGGTGCCCAGGTGAGCGCGCCATGTCTGCAGGATGGGGTGCAGGCGCATCTTAAAGCCGCTGGTCACGCGCGAGAACTCGACGGGCGAAGTCAGGTAGGCGCGGCGCATGCTTTCGCCGTCCAGCGTGTAGTAGGCGCCCTTGGTGGCCTGGGGTTCCTGGAACCAGATGGCCTGGTGGGTCTTGTTGTTGTTGACGAATTCAGCGCTCAACACGCGGCCGCTGGAGAGCGGCTCGCCATCGGCTTCCAGCGTTTCGTATACCACCGAGAAGCGGTCGCCCTTGCGCAGCGAACGGCGAAAATCAATGTTGCCCGAGAACAGTTCGGCCACCTGCACGGCCACGGCGTCGGGGATGTTGGACGCATCGGTGGCGGCAAACAACGAGCTGTGGATGATGCCGCCCGCCAGACGGCTGTTGGTCGTCATCTTGGCGGTTTCGATGCGCGTCGCAAATTGGTTGTCGCTCGTGCGCTCAACGATCAGGCGGCGGAAGTTGCCGCTGTCGTCCGGCACCCAGCGCACCGTCAGGCGAATCAGGCGGTGGTCGTCCGTGGTTTCTGCCGACACGATGCGGCCGGTACGGCCCAGCACGTTCTGGCGCACCGGCGTGTCGCTGCGCATGAAGGCGGCGGCGGCCGGGTCGGCCACGCCCATGCGCTGCAGCAGCGACTCGGGGGTGTCGCTGCTGCGCACCTGTTCGGAGCGGAACAGCGAAAAACTGGGGGCGTCCAGCTGGCCCAGCACGAGGTCTTCGGCCAGCGATTCGACCGGGTAGTTCACCATGCGCACCGGCAGCTCGGCCGGATCGGGCGCGAAGGAGGCCACGGCAAATGCGCCGCCGCCACCTGTCAGCAGGATGGCTGCGACAGCGGCGGTGATGCGTTTGGGATGTTGTTGGATCGTGTGGGACAGCCGGTCAAGCAAAGCGATGCTGGCGGTGCGGACCGTAGTTAGGCCGTGAATCAAAGGTCTATCCCCAGGGTGATTGCGAACCCGTGACACTCCCCCGGTGCGAAGACGGGGCAAGGCGGGGAACACAGACTGTCAGGCTGCAGCCATTCGACAGGATGGTGAAAAACAGGTCGAAACGGCGGGCCCACTAGAATCCGCCTCTGCAATGTGGGCTGAAGTATAGCGGCGCATGCTGTCTAGACATCCAAAAAAACCCTTATGAATCAATCTGCTGTTACAACAACCCCGGTCTCTGATGGTGTAAGACAGGCCCTCGAAATTTCGCTGCGTGGTGTGCAAGAGCTGCTGCCACAGGACGAATGGGTCAAAAAGCTGGCGCGCTCGGAGGCCACCGGCCAGCCGCTGCGCATCAAGCTGGGCCTGGACCCCACGGCCCCCGACATCCACATCGGCCACACGGTGGTGCTGAACAAGATGCGGCAATTGCAAGATCTGGGCCACCAGGTCATTTTCTTGATTGGCGACTTCACCAGCCTGATCGGCGACCCCTCGGGCCGCAACAGCACCCGCCCACCGCTCACGCCCGAGCAGATCAAGGTGAATGCTGAGACCTACTACAAGCAGGCCAGCATGGTGCTGGACCCGGCCAAGACCGAGATCCGCTACAACAGCGAGTGGAGTGAGCCCCTGGGTGCCAGCGGCATGATCCAGCTGGCCTCCCGGTACACCGTGGCGCGCATGATGGAGCGCGACGATTTTCACAAGCGCTTCACCACCGGCCAGTCCATTGCGGTGCATGAGTTTTTGTACCCGCTGATGCAGGGCTACGACTCCGTGGCCTTGAAAAGCGACCTGGAGCTGGGCGGCACCGACCAGAAGTTCAACCTGCTCATGGGTCGCCACCTGCAGCAGGAGTATGGCCAAGAACCGCAGTGTGTGCTCACCATGCCGCTGCTGGTGGGGCTGGACGGCGTGGACAAGATGTCCAAGTCCAAGAACAACTACATCGGCATTGCCGAAGACGCCAACACCATGTTTGCCAAGGTGCTGTCGATCAGCGACACCCTGATGTGGGACTGGTACACGTTGCTGTCGTTCAAGAGCCTGGCCGACATCGCGGCGCTCAAGGCTGAGATCGCTGGCGGGCGCAACCCCAAGGACGCCAAGGTGATGCTGGCCAAGGAGATCACCACGCGCTTTCACAGCGCGGCTGCGGCCGACGCGGCCGAGCAGGACTTCATCAACCGCAGCAAGGGTGGGGTGCCGGACGAGATCCCCGAGGTGAGCGTGTCTGGCGCGCCCCTGGGCATTGGTGCTCTGCTCAAGCAGGCCAACCTGGCGCCCTCGACCAGCGAGGCCAACCGCCTGATCGACGGCGGCGGCGTGCGCGTGGAGGGCAGCGTGGTCAGCGACAAGGGCCTCAAGCTCGAGGTCGGCACCTACGTGGTGCAGGTGGGCAAGCGCAAGTTCGCCAGGGTGACGTTGGCCTGATTTTTGGGTAAAAATGGCCGCTGGCGCTTGATGGATAAGCGCTAGTAGCTATCAAAATAAAAGCGCTGAGCCGGGCTGGGTCAGCGCTTTTTTTGTTGTCAGTCCAGGTTGTCATTCAAATCCGGGTCGGGCACATCGCCAATCGCCTGGCGGGTGGCCTCGGCCTGTACCTGCAACCAGGCGCAAAACGCCTTGATCTCTGGCCGCTGCGCGCTGCGCGGCCCCACCATGAGCCAGTAGGACAGCGGCGAGTCGATGCGGTGGCCGGGCAGCACCTCCACCAGGTCGCCTGCAGCCAGGGCGTCGGCAATCAACGGCATGCGCGCCAACGCCAGGCCTTGGCCGGCCAGCGCGGCCTGCACGATCTGGTGGGCGTAGTTGAAGTACAGCCAGCGCTGGGGCTGCAGCTTGGTCAGGTCGCGTGTGTCGAACCAGCGGCGCCAGCTCAGGTGCTCCAGGTAGTGGGTGCGGTGGGCGTCACCCGCCTCGATCAGGGTGAACTGCGCCACATCCGCCGGGGTGCGCAGCGGCTTGCCGCTCTTGAGCAGCCAGGGGCTGGCCACCACGGCCAGTTGCTCGCCAAACAGGCGGATGCCGCCTTGCGTGGCGCCTGCGGGCATGGCGTAGCGCAGGGCCAGGTCCACGTCCGAGGTTTCCAGATCGACCTGCACATCGCTGGCATCAATGCGGATGTCGATGCCTGGGTTGTCGCGCTGGAACTCCTCCATGCGCGGGATCAGCCACATCGACGCAAAACTGGCCCAGGTGGTGATGGCCACACTGCGGCGCCCAGCCGTCTGGCGCACTTGGCGCACGGCGGCGTCCATGCGCTCCAGTGCGGGCACCACGGCGCGCTGCAGCTGCGCGCCCGCGCTGGTCAGCTCCACGGCACGCGTGTGGCGCAGAAACAGGGGCACGCCCACTTCCTCCTCCAGCGCCTGGATCTGGCGGCTCACGGCCGACTGGGTGAGCGCCAGCTCGTCAGCGGCCGCGCGGAAGTTGAGGTGCTTGGCCACGGCCAGAAAGGCACGCCAGTGCCCGGTGGCCACGGGCCGGGTGCGCAAGACGGCGGGAGAGTATTCGGCGGAGGACATGGCGGCATTCCTGTAGAGGAGGATTCATGCGTTGATGGAATGAATAGCGTACCGCGTTTTCATTGGACTGTGTGCGGTGCAAAGCGCACCATTCAGGCTCCTCAACACCTTTTGATGAAGCCAAGGAGCCTGTCATGTCCCCCCGCAACGTTCTGGAATCGCAACAATTCGTCCACGCCGCCACGGCTGGCCGTCGCGCGGCCGGTTGCTGGAAACTGGCCACAGGCCAGGCCTTGTCATTGCACCCAGATACCCATGGCGTGCTGCAGATCGCCCAGGGGCAGGCGTGGGTCACCTTGCGTGGCGTTTTGGCGGACATGCCGGGCGCCGCTGTAGACCACGTACTGCGGCCCGGCGAACAGCTGACTGTTGCGCCGGGGCAGCATGTGGTGATGGAAGCCTGGAGCGGTTCCGGCTGCGCAGAGCCGGTGGCTTTCCGCTGGGACGTCCTGGCAGCCCCCGCTCTGGCGCAGCCCGCCAGCACGGCCGCCAGGGATTGGGAATGTGGCGTGGTGCAGCCGCTGCGCGATCTGGGGCAGGCGTTAGGGCAGGGCGGACGCGCCCTGGGCACGGCGCTGGCGAGTGTGGCGGGCGCGGGCGGCCGGTTTGCCGTCGGCTTCGCCCGGTTTGCTCTGCTTCGGATAGCAGCGCCGCTACAGCGCAGGCCCGCTTGAGTAGCTCATGCAGGAAAAGCATCAATAGGTGCCGTGCTTTTCATTGGACGTTGTTCTGCAAGCCGCGCACCATACGGTCTTATTAGGGTTAACCCGGAGAAAATCATGACAACCTCTCGCGCTCTTCATCTGTTTGCATCTTCCCGCGCCACGGGCGCTGCTGCCGGTGAGGCTGGCAGCGTGGCCGCAGGCGCCGCCGTCACCCTGGCCCCCAAGGCTGCGATGACCTTGCGCATTGCCGAAGGCCAGGCCTGGGTCACGCTGGGCAAGGGCCTGGGCGACAGCAGCGATGTGTTTCTGTGCGCCGGCCAGTCGCTGCCCGTGGCCGCAGGTCAGTCGGTGGTGGTCGAGCCCCTGAATGGCCGTCGTCTGCAATACCGCTGGGTGCGCGGCGATGCCGCCGATGCGCGCCCTGCCACGTGGTGGCGCCGTGCGTCTGTGGGCAACGGGGCTCCCGCCTGGGGCGACGCCTGCTGCGCCTGACCTGATCCGAGGGGGCTTGGTCGCCCCGTTTTTGGTGGGGATTTTGAGCTCAAAGAGCTGCTGGCGCTTTTCCATAAAGCGCCAGCAGCTCTTTTTTTGATAGCGAATGAGGCGCCAGACCTTCAGCGCGTTTCTTCGTCCAGCAGCCCGATCAGTTGGGCCTGCAGCGTCGTCAGCAGTTCGTCCGACAACGCGGGTTGCGCCGCAGCGGTGGCGCGGGCCAGCACCAGCCCGCCAACCATGGTGGCCAGCACATGGATGGCGCGGGCGCGGTCTTGTGGCGATATGGTGGCACCACCTGCATCGGTAGCGCTGTCTGCCAGCAACTGGGCAAACCGCTGGATGTTGCGCTCGATGCCTTGGGCAAACACTTCTGACAATTCGCCGCCCGCCCGCGCGGCGTCCACCGCCAGCGCGGCGACGGGGCAGCCCGAGCCCGGAGCGTCGCGGTGTTCGGGCGAGAGGTAGCGCTCGATTCGATCGCTCACGGTGGCATGGGGCTGGGCGCCATCCAGAACCGGGATCGACCAATCAAACGCTCGTGTACACGCCTCCTGCACCAGCGCATCCTTGGACGCGAAATGCCGGTACAGCCCGCCATGCGTGAGCCCTGCATCGCGCGTGATGTCGGCCACGCCCACGCCGGTCAGCCCCCGCTCGCGGTACAGGCGGGCCGCCGCGTCCAGGATGCCTTGCCGGTTCTCTGCGGCCTGTGCTTTTGAAACCTTCATGGGGGCCTCTTATTGATTGTGACCATACGCAAAAGCTGGTTGTGCCTTTATGATGATGGCTGCAATCATAAAGGCGCGGACTCTTTCTGTGCCTCGGTGCAGTGCCTTGGTGCTGCGCCCTGTCTATCTGTCTGACGAGGTGAATCCATGAAAAAAATGACCCCTGGCGGCCGTGGTGGCGACGTGTGGAGCGGTGTGTGCTGCAACAAGGCGGTGGCCTGATGCGGCGCGTTGTGGTCACGGGCATGGGCCTGGTGTCGCCGCTGGGCTGCGGTGTGGAACTGGTCTGGCAGCGCTTGCTGGCTGGGCGCTCCGGCCTCTCGCGCTTGCCGGACGCGGTGACGGAAGGCATTGCCGCCAAGGTCGCTGGGCAGGTTCCCGGTATAGCGCAAGACCCCGAGGGCGGCTGGGATGTGGACTCCATCGTCTCGTCCAAGGACCAGCGCAAGATGGACCGATTCATCCCCTTTGCGCTGGGAGCCGCGCAACAGGCGTTGGCGCAGGCCGACTGGCCGCCTGCCGATGAGCGTGCGCGCGAGCGCACGGCGACCGTGATCGCTTCGGGCATTGGCGGCTTCGGCGCGATTGCCGAGGCCGTGCGCACCACCGACACGCGCGGGCCGCAGCGCCTGTCGCCGTTCACGGTGCCATCGTTCCTCGTCAATCTGGCGGCGGGGCAGGTGTCGATTCGCCACGGGCTCAAGGGGCCGCTGGGGGCGCCGGTCACCGCCTGCGCTGCCAGCGTGCAGGCGATTGGCGACGCCGTGCGCTTGATCCGCAGCGGCGAGGCCGATGTGGCCGTGTGTGGCGGCAGCGAGGCCGCCATTGACCGCGTGAGCCTGGGCGGCTTTGCGGCCGCCAAGGCCCTGGGCACGGCGTTCAATGACACCCCCGAGCAGGCATCGCGCCCGTTTGATGCGCAGCGCGACGGTTTTGTGATGGGCGAGGGCGCGGGCATGCTGGTGATCGAGGCGCTGGACCATGCCCTCGCGCGCGGCGCGCAGCCGCTGGCAGAGCTGGTGGGCTACGGCACGTCGGCCGACGCGTACCACATCACCTCCGGCCCCGAAGACGGTGACGGCGCCGCGCGCAGCATGGAGGTCGCGCTGGCGCAGGCAGGGCTCACGGCCCAGGACGTGCAGCATCTGAACGCCCACGCCACGTCCACCGGCGTGGGCGACCGGGGCGAGCTGGCCGCCATCCGCCGGGTGTTCGGCGCGGGGGCGCAGGTAGCCATCAGCTCCACCAAGTCGGCCACCGGCCACTTGCTGGGGGCTGCGGGCGCCGTGGCAGCCATCTTCACGACGCTGGCGCTGCGCGACCAGGTGGTGCCGGGCACGCTGAACCTGCACACGCCCGATGCATTGGCCGAGGGGCTGGACATGGTGGCGCTGCGGCCCCGGCCCATGGCGCTCACGCATGCCATGCTCAACGGGTTTGGTTTTGGGGGCGTGAATGCCACGCTGATACTGCGGCGCTGGACCGAGGCTGCGTAAGGCGCCGAGTATTACGACACGCAGCCCTGGCTGATGCCGCTGCTGTAGAGTGGTTGTGGCGGTAGAAATTTGGCCAAAATGGCCATTGGTGCTTATGGGGTAAGCGCGAGAAGCTATGGTTTAAATAGCGTCTTGCCCCGTCTTTCGGCGCGTTGTGCCACATTGGCCGCAGCCGATAATCCACGCCATGCCCGCGCGCCGGGCTTTGGTTGCGCAACCCCACCTCCTTTTTCATGACCTCACTCGACATCCTCATCATGGCGGCCGGCAAGGGCACTCGCATGAAGAGCCGCCTCCCCAAAGTGCTGCAGCGTCTGGCCGGGCGCCCGCTGCTGCACCATGTGTTGGACCAGGCCGTCCACCTGCAGGCCCGCAGCGCCATCGTTATCACCGGTCACGGCGCTATAGAAGTAGAAGCTGCTACCGCAGGTGCAACACGCGCTATCGGCACTTTTGACTTGAAATTTGTGCGTCAGGAACCCCAACTGGGCACGGGCCACGCGGTGTTGCAGGCCGTGCCCCACCTGCGCGATGACGGCACGGTGGTGGTGCTGTCGGGCGATGTGCCGCTGACCCAGGCCGACACCCTGCGCGCGCTGGTGACTGCCAGCGAAGGTGGCAAGTTGGCCCTGCTGACGGTGACCCTGCCCGACCCCACGGGCTACGGCCGCATCGTGCGCAATGCAGAGGGCGCCGTGCAAGGCATCGTGGAGCATAAGGACGCCAGCGACGCCCAGCGCGTCATCACCGAGGTCTACAGCGGCATCATGGCCGTGCCCGCGCGGTTGCTCACGCCCTGGCTGGCGCGGCTGACCAATGACAACGCCCAGGGCGAGTATTACCTCACCGACATCGTCGCCATGGCCGTGGCCGACGGCGTGTCCGTGGTGGCCCACCGCATCACCGATGCGCTGCAGGTGGCGGGCGTCAACAGCCCGCTGCAGCTGGCCGAGCTGGAGCGGGCGCACCAGCAGCGCGCTGCGCGCAGCCTGATGGAGCAGGGCGTGCGTCTGGCCGACCCGGCCCGGTTCGATGTGCGCGACGATGCGCGCACCGGTGTGCGTGGCGAGCTGGTGTGCGGGCAGGACGTGGAGATCGACGTGAACTGCGTCTTCACCGGACGTGTGGAGCTGGGCGAGGGCGTGAGCATTGGCGCGAACTGCTGCATTGCCAACGCGCGCATCGCGGCGGGCGCAGTGATCCACCCCTACACCCACATCGACGGTGAAAAGCTGGGCGCCACCGTGGGTGAAGGCGCCTTGATCGGCCCCTTTGCCCGCCTGCGCCCCGGCGCACAACTGGGCCGCGAAGTGCACATCGGCAACTTTGTGGAAGTGAAGAACTCGACGATGGCCGATGGCGCCAAGGCCAACCACCTCGCCTACCTGGGCGACGCCACGGTGGGCGAACGCGTGAACTACGGCGCGGGCAGCATCACCGCCAACTACGACGGCGCCAACAAGCACCGCACGGTGATCGAGGCCGACGTGCACATCGGCAGCAACTGCGTGCTGGTGGCCCCGGTAACCATTGGTGCGGGTGGCACGGTGGGCGGTGGTAGCACCATCACCAAGAGCACGGCGCCGGGCTCGCTGAGCGTGGCGCGGGGTAAGCAGGTGAGCATTGCCAACTGGTCTCGTCCTGCCAAACAACCCAAGCCATGAACGAGCCAGACGCCAGTGCTGAGCACGAACTGCAGCAACTGCGCGCCGCGCTGGCCCGCAGCCAGCAGCAGGTGGCCGACATGGCCGCTGCACAAGAGGAGTTCTTGCGTGCCGTATCGCACGACCTGCGCGCGCCGCTGAGGCATGTGACGTCTTACGGCGCGCTGGTGCGCGAGGTGCTGGGCGACCTGCCACCCGAGGTGCTGCAGGGCGCTGAAGTGCAGGAGGCGCTGGGGTTCCTGGCCACCATGGACCAGTCGGCCCGGCGCATGGGGCTCATGATCGACGGGCTGCAAGCCCTGGTGCGCGCCAGCCGCGCGCCCCTGCGCCTGCAGCCCGTGCCGCTGGCAGATGCCATCGCCCATGCGCGCACCACCCTGGCATCGGCCGAAAGGGGGCGCACCGTGGAGTGGCGTGTGGGTGTTGATCTGCCCACGCTGCAGGCCGACTCCACTCTGCTGCAGGAGCTGCTGGTGCAGTTGCTGGGCAATGCCCTCAAGTTCACACGCCCGGTGGCCCAGCCCTGCATCGCGGTGTTGGCCGACGCGGCACCCGCAGGCCAGGTGGCTTTTGCGGTGCAGGACAACGGCGTGGGGTTTGACCCCGCGCGTGCGGGCACCTTGTTTGGCGTGTTCCAGCGCCTGCACCGCGAGACCGAGTTTGACGGCGTGGGCGCGGGGCTGGCGCTGTGCCGCGCCATTGCGCAGCGCCATGGTGCGCAGATCAGTGCGACAGCGGTGCCAGGGGGCGGCTGCGCGGTGCGCGTGCAGTGGCCCGTGGATGCCGCCGCCGCCGGTACCGTCAACGTGGCTGCCAACGTCAACGCCAACGCCCACCAGCGCTGAGGCCACCCACAGGGCGGGCTGCTACACCGCTGGCGCCAGCGCCGGTTCCATGCACCCCGCCACGCGGTTGCGCCCGCCGTTCTTGGCGGCGTACAGCGCGGCGTCGGCGGCGTCGATCCAGGCGCGCAGGCTGCTGTGGCGGTGGTCGGCCGGGGCTACGCCGATGCTGCTGGTGATGCGCACTCCGGGCAGGCTGCGCAGGCGCACGCCTTCGGTTTGCTCGCGGATGCGGTGGGCAATGGCCAGTGCGTCCTTGGCCTGCATGCCGGGCAGCACGATGGCAAATTCGTCTCCCCCATAGCGCCCCGCGCAGTCGCCCGCGCGCACGTTGCCCCGCACCACATGGGCCAGTGCACGGATCACCTCGTCACCCACCGTGTGGCCGTAGGCGTCGTTGATCTCCTTGAAGTGGTCGATGTCCAGCATCAGCATGCAGGCCGGTTCGTCGGTGGTGTGGTGGCGGCGCAGCGCGGCCTCGGCCTGCTCCTGCCAATGGCCGCGCCCGAATAGGCCGGTCAGCGCGTCCACCCGCCGCAGTTCGTCCAGCATCTGGTTTTGTCGCGCGGACTGGCGGATGAGCTGGTAGCTGACGATGCTGACCGACAGCGTGTGCAGGGACATCACCGGCAGGCAGGCGACCATCACGCGCATGGAGGTCTCGGGCGCCCAGTGCAGGCCCACGATGGCGGTGCTGGCCACGCCTGCGGCCAGCATCACCCACAGCGCGCGCCCCCACAGCCCCCGGATGCCGGTGGAGATCTTGTCCACCATGGTCAGGGTGAGCAGCAGCACGCTGGGCAACAGGTTGAAGTGCATCAGTGGCACCAGCATGGCGACCAGGGCCGAGTCGATGAGCAGATTGCGCACCTCGGCGGCATAGGGGTCGGCCGCGCGGCGTGTGAACAGGTAGGCCACATGTGGCCACACCAGCGCGGACAGCAGCAGCGCCGCCCATGCCATGGCGGACGCCTGGCGCTCCCACAACACCATCGCCACCACCATGCCGCCCAGCCCCATGCCCAGGACACGTAAGGGGTAGATGCGCAAGGGCATCTGGCGGCGGGGCGTGGGCATGGGTGTGCGGCAGGGCCGGGGCCGCCACGGAGGGCGTTCACGGGCCATGGGTGGAAGGTGCGGCGGAGCTTACAACGCGCTGCAGGGCGATGCCAGCACGAAATGACCACCCGCACGCACCGGGCCGCCGTGTTGCGCTGCCGTAGAGCCCTGGCAGGGCCTGTGCCAGCGGATAGCAATCGTCGTTCGGACCTATTGGGGCATAGGCCTACAGGCCGATTTGTGGAAAGGAGGCCATGGCATTTAGCGCGCCCGCAGGTGCCGCAGTTGCTGGCGCAGTGCCGTCACTTCCTCGATCAGGTCGGCCGTGAGCGCGGCCAGGTGGGGGTCGGCGTCAAAGGTGACCTCGAGGTGGGCGATGCGGCGGGCGCGCACTACGGTGGCACCGCTGAAGTGCCAGGCGCTGGGGTCTTCAACACCCTCGGCGCCCGGCTGCAGCAGGCCGTCCTGCAGTCGGGCAATGACCCAGTCGGCGTCCATGCGGCAGGCGTGGGCCAGGGCGTCCAGGGTCAGGGCCGCACCTTGGGGCGAGGCGGCTGTGGCGTGGTCGGTGTCGTCCAGCAACTCGGCGAGTGGGCTGGTGGGCGTGGGGTGGCTCATGGCTGGGCTCCTGGCTGCGCCGTTGTGTTGGGGCGTGGTTGGTAGTGGGCAAACGCCTGCGCCAAGGCGGCGTAGGCGGCGCGCTCGGCATCGTTGGTGGCCGGAGGCAGGGCCAGGTGCAGCTCCAGGTACAGGTCGCCTGGGGACTGACCTGGAATGCCCCGGCCCTTCAGGCGCAGCTTGCGCCCGGGCTTCCAGCCTGCGGGCACGGTCACTTCGATCACCGATCCGCTCGGCGTGCTGACCTCGACCGACGCGCCCAGGGTGGCCTCCCACGGCGCAACGGCCAGTGGCTGGTACACATCGCGGCCCTCGGCACGCCAGCGCGGGTCGGGCTTGAACAGCACCTCCAGAAACAAATCGCCCGCTGGTGCACCGCCCCAGCCTGGGCTGCCTTGCCCAGCCAGGCGGATGAGTTGACCCTCGCGCACGCCCTGGGGAATCTTGACGACCAGCCGGCGTTCGTCGCGTACCAGCGCTCCGTCGTCGGCCTGGTGTGCGCTTTGCAGTGTGAGGGTGCGCTCGGCACCTCGGTAGGCGTCAGGTAGATCAAGCTCGATGCGGGCATGGTGGTCGGTGCCGCGCTGTGCGTGGGTTTGTGGGCCCTGTGGTTCATCACGCCACTCGGTGCGGCCTGATGTGCCACGTGCCCGCGCGGCGCGGCCAAACAGCTGCTCAAAAAAGTCGCTGTAGTCGCCCGGTGCGCCGCCGGGCCCATGGGGGCCGCTTTGGCTGCTCGCGCCGTCGGAGAACTCGAAACCTGCATCCCAGTGGGGCGGTGGGCGAAAGTCCTGGCCTGGCTGCGCGTGGGGCTCCTGTGCCAGACGGTCGTAGGCGGCGCGTTTTTCGGGGTCGGACAGCACGGCGTTGGCCTCATTCAGCGCCGTCATGCGGGCGACGGCGTCGGGCTCTTTGCTCACGTCGGGATGGTATTTGCGCGCCAGCTTGCGGTAGGCCTTCTTGATCTCGTCAGCTGTGGCTGTGGGGCTCACGCCCAGGGTCTGGTAGTAGTCCTTGAACTCCATGCGGCAGGCTCCTGCACAGGGGGCGTTGGCAACATGCGCGGCGCATACCCTGTGTATCGGGACACTCTATGCCGATGCGGCCCTAAGGCAATAGGACAACGCGACCACCCGATGCAGGCGCAGCAGCAGCAGGTGTTGATTGCTATGTTATTGATAGCTATTAAGGATTATGAGTCTTGCGCTACCGGCACTTTTGTCTCAAATTTTGCCCGCCGGGTCGCAAAAAATGTCTTCACGTTGCGCACGTTGGCATCGCCCGTGAACAGCCTCTGCGACAGCGCCAGGTAGCCTGGCATGTCCCGCGTATGCACCACCAGCACAAAGTCCGGCCCAGGCGACACGCGCCAGCACTGCTGCACGGCGGCCTCTTGCACAGCGCGGGCCTCAAAGGCGTCGAGCTGCTCGGCGCCCTGGCGGTCCAGCGACACCTCCACGATGCAAGCCAGCCCATGGCCTTGCAGCGCTGCCAGCCGGTCGGGCTGCAGGATGGCTACCTGCCGCTCGATAAGCCCCGCATCGTGCAGGCGCTTGACGCGGCGCAGGCAGGTGGGCGGGGAGACATGCACCTGTTCGGCCAGGGACTGGTTGCTCTGCGCCGCGTCGGTTTGCAGCAGATTGAGCAGCTGCAGGTCAATGGTGTCGATGGATATGGATTCCATAAATTTAATGAAATTGAGTGAAAATTTCATCAATAGAGAATGATGAAATTAAATTTCAAATTTATGCCAATATAAATCAATAATTTTTCAATGTGCTGCCTACGATCGCCCCATCCAATCCAACCCAGAGGCAATCACCATGTGCGGCATCGTCGGCGCAGTCTCCACGCGCAACATCGTTCCCATCCTCGTGCAGGGCCTGCAGCGGCTTGAATATCGGGGCTATGACTCCTGCGGCGTGGCCGTACATGCGTCCAGCCTGGACGCCACGCGCCCCGCCGGTTTGCAGCGCGCCCGCAGCACCGCCCGCGTGGCAGAGCTGCTGGAGCAGGTGAGCACCGAACACATCGACGGCGCCACTGGCATTGCCCACACCCGTTGGGCCACCCACGGCGCGCCCGCTGTGCACAACGCCCACCCGCATTTCAGCCACGGCACGGGAGCGGACGCCCACGCGCAGGCCACAGGCCGCGTAGCGCTGGTGCACAACGGCATCATCGAAAACCACGAAGAACTGCGCACCCGCCTGCAGGCGCGTGGCTATGTGTTTGCGAGCCAGACCGACACCGAGGTCATCGCCCACCTAGTAGACAGCCACTACAGCGGCGACCTGTTCGAAGCCGTGCAGGCCACCGTGGCCGAACTGCATGGCGCCTACGCCATCGCCGTCATGCACAAGGACGAACCCCACCGCGTGGTGGGCGCACGCGCCGGGTCGCCACTGATCCTGGGGGTTGGCAAGGATGCCGCCGTCGGGGCTTCGGCGTCGCGCGAGCACTTTCTGGCCAGTGACGCCATGGCCCTGGCGGGCGTCACCGACCAAATCGTGTACCTGGAAGAGGGCGACCTGGTGGACCTGCAACTGGGCCGCTACTGGATCGTGGGCAAGGACGGCAACGCGCTGCCCCCCGCACAGCGCCCCGTGCGCACCGTGTTAGCCCACAGCGGAGCCGCCGAGCTGGGCCCCTACCGCCACTACATGCAAAAAGAAATCTTCGAGCAGCCCCGCGCCATTGCCGACACGCTCGAAGGCGTGGAAGGCATCGTGCCTGAGTTGTTTGACGGCGCAGGCCTGCACGGCGAGCCCGGCGCCGCCGCATGGCGCGTGTTCAAGGAGATCGACAACGTATTGATCCTTGCCTGCGGCACCAGCTACTACAGCGGTTGCACCGCCAAATACTGGCTCGAAGACATCGCGGGCATCCCCACGCAGGTCGAGGTGGCCAGCGAATACCGCTACCGCACCAGTGTGCCCAACCCACGCACCCTGGTCGTCACCATCAGCCAGAGCGGCGAAACGGCAGACACCCTGGCCGCGCTGCGCCATGCGCAGTCGTTGGGAATGCAACACACGCTCACCATCTGCAACGTGGCCACCAGCGCCATGGTGCGCGAATGCAAGCTGGCCTACATCACACGCGCCGGGGTCGAGATTGGCGTGGCCAGCACCAAGGCCTTCACCACGCAGCTGGCAGGCTTGTTCCTATTGACGCTGGCGCTGGCCCAATCCAAAGGCCGACTGAGCGACGCGCAGGAGGCCGCCCACCTCAAAACCATGCGCCACCTGCCCGTGGCCTTGCAAGCCGTGCTGGCGCTGGAGCCACAAATCATCAGCTGGGCCGAAGACTTTGCACGCATGGAAAACGCACTCTTCCTGGGCCGGGGCCTGCACTACCCCATCGCACTCGAAGGCGCCTTGAAACTCAAGGAAATCAGCTACATCCACGCCGAGGCCTACCCGGCCGGTGAACTCAAGCACGGCCCCTTGGCCTTGGTGACGAGCGCCATGCCCGTCGTCACCGTGGCGCCTAACGATGCGCTGCTGGAAAAGCTCAAGAGCAACATGCAGGAGGTGCGTGCCCGCGCCGGCGTGTTGTATGTGCTGGCCGACGCCGACACCCGCATCGAAAGCAGCGAGGGTCTGCACGTGATCCGCATGCCCGAGCACTACGGCCCCTTGAGCCCGCTGCTGCACGTGGTGCCGCTGCAGCTGCTGGCGTATCACACGGCGTGCGCGCGGGGGACGGATGTAGATAAGCCTAGGAACCTCGCAAAATCCGTGACTGTGGAGTGAGAGATGTGCTGCCGATGGCCTTTATATTCTTGCCTAATAGAGTCACGCTGCATTCACCTCGCACTTGTGTGGAAGGCGGTCACAGCGGTCCAAGAAGCATCTGCAGTAGTGCAAGCAGGTTGAAGCGTGGTGGGTAGGCAACGACGCTCAACCCGAGAGTTCCGTGTCATCACGAAAGGCTGTCTTCTCTACATGCTCCTCGCCTTCAAAGCCGCTTTTCGTTTCGCAAACTGCGCGGCCCATTCGGATACCGGCATAAAGCTAGGGTCCGAACGCACAACGCGCTCTGTCTGGGACCAGATGGCTTCGTCGGTCTGATCCAGGTCCAAGGGGTCGCCGTGTGGTTGACTCACGTACCAAGGGGTGTCCAGGTAAATCTCCACGGTGTTGTCTTCCGGGTCCATGCAGTAGATGGATATCGCGTTGCCGTGGTTGAGGCCGCGCATCTTCGTTGCACCCAGGGCCAGAGCGCGGCGGCGGGCCTCGCGCAGGTGGTCGAGGGTCTGGACTTTGAAGGACAACTGCATCACCGTACTGGGTGCGTCCGCTCCACGGCCCCCGGCCAGAGCCAGCTGGTGGTGCTGGTCGTCGCGCCCGCTCAGGAACACGATCTCGAAACGGAAGGTCACGCCCTCGCCCCGGTCGGTCTCCTGCATGTCGAACACACCGGTGTAGAAGGTCTTCATCACCTCCAGGTCACGGCAGAAGATGCCGCAATGGGAGAGGTTGGCGGTATAGGGTGGGTTCACGGTGTCGGACTCCATGGGTTCAGGGGATGAGGACCAGCTTGCCGAGCGTGCCACCGCTGTCGAGAAGCTCGTGGGCCCGGCGGGCCTCTGCCAGCGGCATGCGCATGGAGCGCGGCGCACGCACCTGGCCGCTGGCCATGAGGGCGATGGCCTGCTCCATCAACCCACGGCGCTGCGCCACATCGGCGTCCACCGCGTGGATGGAGAAGGTGCGGATGGCCAGGCTTTTAGCGAGCAGCTTGCGCAACTCATCGAACACGTCGGCCGAAGGCGGGCCACCCAGAATGTTGTACGACACGGCCATGCCCGACGGCGCGAGCGAGCGCAGGCAGGCGATGAAGAGCGCGGCACCCACGTGGTCGAAAGCCAGGTCCACGCCGCGGCCACCGGTCAGCTCCATCACCCGCTGCGGCAGCGCCTGCACGTCGCCGTCCACCAAGTCGGTCACACCGTTCTCCAATGCGAATGCCCGCTTCACTGGCGTGGAGGCGGTGCCGATCACCCGCAGGCCACGCGAGCGCGCTACCTGCGCGAGCGCTGTGGCCACCCCACCGGCTGCGCCCGGCACCAGGATGGCCTGGGCCGGCAGGTTGCCGTTGCTGGCCAGCAGAGCAAGGGCCAACTGGAAGTTGCCCAGGCTCACCGCGTCTTCCCACGCGATGCTGGAGGGCAGCACAAAAGGCACCGACTCCGGCACGCAGATGGCCTGCACATAGCAGCCGCCGCGCTGGGGCAGCTCGCGCGCACTTACCAGCACCCGATCCCCTACTTGCAGCCGTGCCACGCCCGGGCCCACGGCGTCCACGACTCCGGCCAGCTCATTGCCGGGTATGGCTGGCAGCGGCGGCATCCATTTGTAGGTTCCGTTGCGGATCAGCACGTCCGGGCCGCCCGCACCAATGGCATGCGCTCGCACGCGCACCTGGGCCGGTCCGGGCTGGGGCATCGGCAGATCGACCCAGGACAGTACTTCTGGACCACCCGTCACCCGCAGTTGCACGGCTTTCATCGTGCCTTCAGAAGAGGTCGCCATCTTCACCCTCAGCGTTGGCCGTCGTGTACGGAAACCTGCTCACGCGTGAGCCCGCCCAGGCGCGCATGGATGCGACCGCCATCGGCCATCACCAGCGCAAAGAGGATCTCGTCGGGGCGCGGTGCATCCTGGATGCCGACCTCGGCACTGTTGAAATGGCTACGGACATAGGCCGCATGGATGTAGTGCAGCGGCACCACCAACCGGTAGCCCGTCGCTGCGACGACCTTGGCCGACGGCACGATAGCCTTGGGCTCACCCAGCACCTGGCGCATCGCCCAGCCGCCAGCTTCGTGCCAGACGGCACCGTGTTCCAGCTCGCCGTTGACACCAACAATCGCTGCCTTGCTGTAGGCCTGCACGTTGTCCTGGCCCAGCACCGCGACAAGTTCTTCGGCAAGCGTCGTGCCCAGGCTGCGCAGCTCGGCCATGAAAGGCAAGAGGTCCGGCTCATACCGGCCGGCGTAGGGATTGCGAATCACAGCACAGGCAGAGGCGACGCGCAGTGGGGTCTGCGGCGGCGGGCCGCCTTCGTGGTAAACCGTTTCGATGGTCAAGCTGCGCTTGCGGATAGCGATCAAGGTCATGCAATAGGTCCTTCGATGAAACTGGTGGCAATCATTGTTTGGGTATCTTGGCGTCGGCCACCACCTGCTGCCATTTTTCGATTTCGTGGCTCACCATGGTTTTCATTTCTTCGGGCGTGCTCCCTCGTGCCTCGCCCCCCATGTCTTCCAGGCGTTGGCGCACGGCGGGCGCTTGCAGCGCGCGGAGAACCTCGGCATGGAGGCGTTCCACGACCGCACGGGGCGTGCCTGTCGGGGCCATCAAACCTGCCCACGACCGCACGTCGTACCCCGTCACGCCTTGCTCCGCCACAGTAGGGACGTTGGGCAGGCCGGGCCACCGCTGCAGCCCCGTGGTAGCAATGGCACGTAGTTTGCCGGCCTGGATGTTGGTCAACACCGCAGTAGGAGGCGCGATGATGAAAGGCACATCGCCCGCCAACAAGGCGGTGATCGATGCAGCATCGCCCCGATAGGGTACGTGCAGCAGGCTCACGCGGGCCATCTTGGCCAGCAACTCGCCCGCCAAATGGTGGGTGGAGCCGACACCCGCAGTGCCGTACCCCACCGATCCCGGCGCTGCCTGTGCGTTGGCGATCACTTCGCGCAGACTCTGAATCTTTGAGTTGGCGTTGACCACCATCAAGAAGGGAAAGAAGGTGATGGTGGAAACCATCTCGAAGTCCGCCACCGATTTGTAGGGCAGCGTGTTGTACAGGGCGCCCGCCACGGCATGGCCACCGGTGGCCAGCAGCAGCGAGTACCCATCGGGTTTGGCGCGTGCCACCGTGGTGGCTGCGATGGTCCCCCCCGCGCCCGACTGTGCTTCCACCACGACCGGCTGGCCCAAGGCTTTGGCCATTTCCGTTCCAACGGCGCGGGCGATAGCGTCGGCGTTGCCGCCGGGGGCAAACCCCTGGTAGAGCTTGATGGCTCGCTCGGGGTACGCCTGGGCCCAGGCCGACAAAGTCGGCCATCCAAGGGCAGCCGCGCCACAGGCGGCCAGGACATGTCTTCTGTGCATCGTATTTGTCTCCGTGGGCGGCGGCCGCATGGGACCTGGCTCTGCCCTTGCAGGGATTGGGTGGAAGGTCGAAAAGGTGACGGTGGACGGATGGGGATCAGCCCTGCGCAACCACCGGATTGCGCAGCACACCAATGGCTTCGATTTCCACTTCCACCACGTCACCCGGCTTCATGAACTGCTGCGGCTTTTTGCTCCAGCCCACGCCAGCCGGGGTGCCGGTAATGATCACGTCGCCCGGCACCAGCGTGAAGATGGTGGAGGCGTAGGCGATCAGTCGGGGGATGGGGAAGATCATGTGTCCCGTGTGGCTGGACTGCACTACGGCGCCGTTCAGACGTGTCTCCAGCTTGAGTTCCCGGCCCGGTGCGATCTCGTCGGCCGTCACCATCCAGGGGCCGAAGGCGCCGGTGGATTCAAAGTTTTTTCCGGATGCGATTTGCTTGGCGTGGAACTGCCACTCGCGCACGCTGGCGTCGTTGTAGCAGCTGTAGCCGGCAATGTGAGACCAGGCGTCTGCCTCGCTGATGTCGCGACCTTCCTTGCCGATCACCACCGCCAGCTCGCCTTCCCAGTCCAGCGACTCCGAAACGTGGGGGCGGATGATGGGGCCTTGATGGGGTGTCTGCGAACGCCACACGCGCAAGAAGATCGGTGGCTGCTCGGACAACTCGCGCTGCATGCCTGCGGCGAGCACTTCCTGGTGGTGATCCATGTAGTTGCGCACCGCGCAGACGATCTTTTCTGGACGGGGAATCACAGGCAAGAAGGTCACTTCAGCCAATTTCGCATCAGCCTTGAGCCCCTCCACCAGCGCATCACGGCGTTGGAAATCCGGGCTGGCAATGAAGTCGGCCAAGGTGGCCTGGCCAGTGCGACCGGCCAGTTCGGCCACGCCGTCGCCGAGGACGACACCCCAGGTTTCACGGCCGCCGATCGAGTAGGACATCAGTTTCATGGGTTTCCTTAGAGAGGGATGGAAAGAGGCGCGGAGGGGAGTGATCTAACAACCCCGCATTGCCCAGACAAATGCATGAAGTTATTTTTATGCATAAAACATGTTTCATGCATAGTGGTTTCTACCGAGCAATTTCCGGGAACTTGTGTGGAACGAGTTGCAGAAGGCTGCGCAGCCCACGTAAAAGGAGAGGAACCCAGAAGCAAAAAAGCCCGCAGTGCGAGGCCTGCGGGCTGTGTGCCGCGGGAGCGGCGTGCGTTGAAGAATGAGGGGATCGTCCGTGGAAAGACGGTCTCCATGGCCGCCACCAGGCAAAGGCCTAGTGTGCAATTGTGAGGCGACGCTCAGCCGCCGCGATCAGGTTCCACCTTGCTCAGCACGGCCAGCACATTGCGCTCCGTGCCCAAGATGTGCTCTCGCAACAGCGCACAGGCGGTGTCCGCATCGCGCCGCAAAGTGGCATCCATGAGCTTGCGGTGCTCGCTGGATTTGTTCTTGAAGGTTTTCCGATAACGTGCAGAAAATCGCCGGTAGCGCTCTGCTTGGTCAAAGAGACTGGCACTCCAGGTGCGCAGGCGCTCCGAGGGGCTTGCCGATATCAGGGCCATGTGAAAGGCCGTGTGTACGTCGGTCCATCCCTGATCCAAAACGACCGGCCCATCGCTCAGCCGACCTTCCACCTTTTCAAGGCGGTGGAAGGCTGCCACGACCTGCGCTTCCCATGCGTCATCTCCGTGCTCTATGGACTCGCGCAGCGCCTGCACATCGAGCATGACCCGCATGCGGGTGATATCCATCAAATCTTCTGCAGAGATCGCCGTAACGCGAAACCCCCGGCGCTCGTCGGCGCGGATCAGCCCTTCCTGGGCCAGACGGCTCAGTGCTTCTCGCAGAGGACTGCTTGAAAAGCCATAGGCGGCTTGCAATTCATCGAGCTTGAGCTTGGCGCCTGGGCTGTAGGTGCCGCTCAACACATCCCTGCGCAATTGCGCAAAGGCTTGATCCACCAGGGGCGGGGTGCGCTGGGAAGTGTCATTTTTATACATGTTTTGAATTTTATGCATAAACTTGGCCCATTGAAATAAGGAGAAAACCTCAGTGACCACCGCCTCGACCCCATCCCCAGTGCGCCTCTTGGCCATCTCGGGCAGCATCCGCCGCGCCTCGCATTGCTCGGCCGTGCTGCGCAGCCTGCAGCCTCTGCTGCCGCCGGAGGCGACACTGGAATTGTTCCCTCTCGACGAGATTCCCTTGTACAACGCCGATCTGGACGGGGATCAACCACCCGCCGCAGTGGCGCAGCTCAAGCGAGCGATCGAGAGCGCCGATGGCCTGGTTTTCTGTTCGCCTGAATACAACTACGGAATACCGGGAGTGCTCAAGAATGCCATTGACTGGGCGTCGCGCCCTGGCTTTGCATCGCCGCTCAAGGGCAAGCCCGCCCTCGTCATGACAGCGTCGCCAGGCACAGCTGGGGGCGTGCGCGCACAAGCCCAGATTCGTGACGCATTGGCAGCTACGCTGGCGCGCCCTTTGGTGCGCCAACATATCGCGATTGCTGGAGTGGCAACGCGTATTCAAGAGGGCCAGTTGGTTGACAAGCCTACCTTGGACATCATCCAGGCTGGGTTACAAGAGCTGATTGAAGAGAGCCGCTGGATTGCGACTCGCTCCTCTCAACCCTGAATCCACACGGAGCACCGCCCCATCTTCTTTCTGGTCGCGACGGCGGATATGGCGCAGCAGGGTTCGCGCTATGGACGTTTTGCGTTTGACCCTGTCGGATGTCCAGAGTGTGGAGAAATTTGTAGGGTCAAGGTTGTTGGCCACAGAACCAGATCTGTCGCTCAACCAGGCCCCTGAAGGGGATGCACAGTTCGACGCGGGATCACCTACAAAGTTCGTGATTGAATCGCATGGACAACTATCTCGCTAGGCTTTCGGGTGTTCAGCCAGCCGCTTCTCGGTGCGAGAGTAGTTCCGGAAACCTCTGCAGTCGAGTGCCGAGATGAAGACGTGCTTGTTGCCCGTGCAACAGCGCAATCGATCAGGCTTGACCGGAAAATTGGCTGTCAAAGGTCTTGCTGACATCCAGCTTTTGCTTGACTAGCCCCACCTTGAGATAGAAGTCCGCTGTGCGCTGCTGATCCGTTATCACTTGCGCATCTATTGGCACCCAGCGTGTGGCCCTTCGCTCAAACTGCAGTCGTGCTGCCTCTTCTGGAATGCCGACAATGCGGGCCAGTGCTGCGCCAAATTCCGCAGGGTGCTTGTATGACCAGACCTGTGCGCGTTCGACGCGCCCCTTGAAGTCCTGCAGGATGGAGCGCTTGTTCAGCAAGGCCGAGTCGGTAGCGGCCAGAAAGCTCAATCCGGACGACAGGCCTCGCCCGTTGACCAGCACGCGAGCGTGTTTGCTGGTTTCGGCCAGCGCTGTATAGGGCTCCCATGTGGCCCAGGCGTCCACAGCCCCCTGTGTGAGTGCGAGCTTGGCATCGGCCGGTGGAATGAACTTGATCTGCACATCGTCAGCCGTAAGGCCCACGGATTCCAGCGCCTTGAGTGTGACGAAGTGACCAATGGAGCCGCGATTTGTGGCGATGCTCTTGCCCCTGAGGCTGCTGGCGTCTTTGAGGGGCGATTCCGGTGATACCAGGATGGCCGTGCCATATGCGTCAGAGCGATTGGCCGCGAAGGCCTTGACGCGGCTGCCTGCAGCCAGAGTGAAAAGAAGTGGTGCATCCCCAATAGGGCCAAAGTCCACAGCATCTGCATTGAGTGCCTCTGCCAACGGCGCGGCCGCAGGGAACTCGGTCCACTTGATGTCGTAAGCAAGATTCTTCAGTTCGCCTGCTGCTTCAAGTAGGGCGCGCAATCCGCCCTTCTGGTCGCCTGCGCGCAATACGGTTTTGGTCTGGGCGTGTACCAGCACGGGCGAGAGGAGCGAGGCGGCGGACACCGAAGCGGTGAGCAGGCGATGGAATTGGCGGCGTTGCATGGTCATGCTGAATGGGTCAAGGATGAAACTGACCTCATTCCATCAGTCAACAACGCAAAAACCAACGAAGCGTTTGGTACTTGAATATGCGGTTTGTAGCGCAGTGCCACTGCTGGAAACAATGCCCCAGAGAGGCCGAAAATTCACTCTCGAACTGCGTGCATGCCCGGCGCACTCATAAGCCCAACGCCAGCCGCCCCGCTGCCACACGGGCACTGTCGTCTTGAGGCGTGTGGATGCGGCCGCACAGCACGTCGCGCAGGTGGCGCTCCAGCGGGTTCTTGCGGGCCAGGCCGTGGTTGCTGGTCAAGGCCAGGGCCTGCTCCACCGCCTGCACAGCGTTGCCAGTGGTGATGGATTTGATGAGGCCGCTGTGCACGGCAGACAGCGGCGCGCCCTCGTCCGCATCGCGGGCCAGGCTGGCCACCAGGCGCTGGTTGGTCAGCAGCAGGGCTTCGATGTGGCCCAGGGCCTCTTGCGCGCGGGGCAGGGTGGCCAGCGCTGCGCCCAGACTGGCGGGCTTGCGCTCGTGCAGAAATCGCACCAGCCAGTCGCGCGCGGCCTGGGCCACGCCGGTGTAGAGCGCGCCCAGCATCACCGCCATCTCCACCTGCAGCCAGGGCTCACCCCCCACCCAGTCAGCCGGGGCGCGCAGGTCCAGCGCGTGGTCGTGCGGGATGAGCACGTCGTCCAACACCACGTCATGGCTGCCGCTGGCGCGCAGGCCCAGGTGGTCCCAGGTCTCGACAATGCGCGTGCCGGGCAGACCGGCCTGCACCAGAAAATTGCCCACGCGGGGCACGGCCTCGTCGGTGCGGGCCCACACGCTGTACCAGCGCAGGATGGGCGATCCGGTGGAATAGACCTTGTGGCCGCTGATGCGCCAGCCCTGGGGCGTGTGCCGCGCCACGGTGGCGGGCAGGCCGCCGCGTGCGGGCGAGCCCAGCTCGGGCTCCACGCGCAGCGCGTTGACGAGGGATACGCCCGCCGCCGCCTCGGCCACCAGCTTGCGCGCCAGTGGCTCGGGCCACGAGCGCGCCGGAGGTGCACGGCCCATGCTGCGGTGCTGCATGTATTGCATGGTCAACACCAAGGCGGTGGCCGGGCAGGCGTAGCCAACGGCGCCAATCACCGCACCCAGCTGCGCCAGCGTGGCACCCTGGCCGCCCAGCGTCTGGGGTGCGGCCAGCGTCAGCAGCCCGGCCTGGTGCAGCGCCTCAAAGTTCTCAAACGGAAAACTGCCTTCGGCGTCGTGCGCCGCAGCGCGGCTGGCAAACTCCACCGCCAGCGTGCGCGCCGTCTGCTCCCAGGTCAGTGGCGCGTTCACTGCAGTACCTCGGGCTGCTGGCGCACCACGATGTCGTACAGGCTTTGGAAGGCGTGCTCGGCCCCGCCGGGGCGGCCGATTTGCGAATGCGTGAGCGCCGCCACCTCGGGCGAAATCGGGCTGGGTGTACCGGCCGCCTCGGCCAGCAGCTGGGCCTGGCAGGCGTTCTCTAGCGCGATGTACCACCAAGCCGCCGACTCCACCGAAGGCCCGGCCGTGAGGATGCCGTGGTTCTTCAAGATCACGGCCTTGTGCTGGCCCAGGGCCTTGCCAATGCGAAAGCCTTCGTCCGTCTCCAGCACCACGCCGCTGAAGTCGTCGAACAGACCATGGTCGCCATAGAACACGCAAGAGTCTTGCGTGAGCGGGTCGAGCTTGCGGCCCAGGGCCGACCAGGCCTTGCCGTAGGTGGAATGGGTGTGGGCGGCAGCCACCACATCGGGGCGCACCTCGTGCAGGGCGGCGTGGATGGCGAAGGCTGCGCGGTTCAGTGGCCCTTCACCCACCACGATCTCGCCAGCGGCGTTGACCAAGAGCAGGTCAGACACCTTGATCTGCGAGAAGTGGATGCCCAGCGGGTTGACCCAGAAGTGGTTCAGCCGCTCCGGGTCGCGGGCGGTGATGTGGCCCGCCAGGCCGTAGTCAAAACCAAACTGCGCAAACAGCCGAAAGGCCACGGCCAGGCGCTCTTTGCGGTAGCGGCGCTCGGCCTCCAGCGTGGGGCGTGCCGGGGCGGGGTCAAACCAGTCTTTGCGCTGTGGGTGGGGGTTGACGGACGCATCGGGCACGGGCTTGAGAACTGCGGACATGGCTACGACTTTCATAGGGGGTGGGATTCAATAGAAAAAGAACGCGTTATGCGTCCACCATAGAAGTCCACTCCCGTCCCGCCAACGAAGAATTTCGCGTGACCACATGCGGTTTTGGCATGTACGGCTGCGGTGCGAACAGTCACTGCCGTGTTGCGACAAGGCCGCCACATTTCTTGCATATCGATGCTACGGAACAGTCTTTGCGCAGTGGCCGCGCTTGGCAGAACCTCATGGTCTGTTTCATTCACCCGCCTTACCCACTGCCATGTCAAACACCCATCCACTGAACCGCCGCCACCTCCTGCAAGCCAGCCTGGGCGCTGCCGCCTGGGCTGCCACGGCCAGCGCGCCTGCTTGGGCTGCACCCCCGGCCCCCACGGCGGCAGACCTGTCCAAAGTGACGCTGCGCATCGGCACCTACAAGGGACTGTGGCGCCCGCTGATCACCGCCGCAGGTCTGGGGCAAACGCCGTACCGCATTGAATGGCGCGAGCTGAACAACGGCGTGCTGCACATCGAGGCCCTGAACGGCGATGCGTTGGACGTGGGCTCTGGTAGCGAGATCCCGGCGCTGTTTGCCGCGCGCCAGAAGGCGCAGGTGCGCTTCATTGCCGTCACGCGCGAAGACCTCAACAACCAGGTCACGCTGGCGCGCAAGGATGCGCCCATCCAGCGCATTGCCGACCTCAAGGGCAAACGCGTGGGCTATGTGCGTGCCACCACGTCGCACTATTTTTTGAGCAAGCAACTGGCCGAGGCGGGCCTGGGCTTCAACGACATCCAGGCCATCAACCTCACCCCGGCCGATGGCCTCTCGGCCTTTGACCGGGGCGACCTGGACGCCTGGGCCATCTACGGCTACAACGGCCAGCTGGCGCGGCTGCGCTATGGCGCGCGCGTGCTCAAAACCGGGCTGGGCTACCTGTCCGGCAACTTCCCCATCTATGCCAACCCGCGTGCGGTGGACGACCCGCTCAAGCACGCCGCCATTAGCGACTACCTGCAACGCCTGCGCCGCGCCTACCAGTGGGCCAACAGCAACTACCTGGCCTATGCCCAGGCCCAGTCGGCAGAAACCCGCGTGGCCGTGGGCGACCTGATCGAGCTGTGGAACAACCGCAGCACCGACTACGACCTGCGCGCCGTGGACGACAGGGTGGTGGCAGGCCACCAGGCTGTGGCTGACACTTTCGTACAGCTGGGCGTGCTGGACGGGCCCGCGCAGGTGGCGCCGCTCTGGGACAAGAGCTTCAGGACCGCGCTGGCAGCTCCGATGACTGCGCAGGTGGAACGGGCTCCATAAGAGCCTGGGTAGCTCTCCCAGTAGCCGCGCAGCGGCGCTATCAGGCAGCCCCACCGAGGCGCGCTGAAAGCAGCCTCGCTGCGGCGCATGCCCGAGACCTTCATCCGATTCGCGCTGGAGCGGTACAACGCCAAGCGCCATCCCCCGCCAGGACTGCCCATCACCACCTTACTGGTCGCAATGGGCGTGCACGCCAGCAGCTCCGCTCAAAAGGCCTGAGCGACGGGGCAGCTGTCTGCAGCCGGGTACCTGTGTAGCAATTGCTATCATTTAAATAGCTATTGAGGCACATTCATTAAGCGCTGTAGCCATTTTTTTTTAGATATGAGGCTGCAACTTGATCACGCAGCTGCTCGCCATGCCCCCGTATCGGTGATCGCCGCCACATCCACTCGTGCGGGCAGGATGCCATCGCGGGCGGAGCGGTCCGCCACAGTTTGCAGAGCTGTGATATCAGCCTGCGTGACAGGGCGTGCAGCAATGGCGGCGCGCCCCGTGATGATGCGCGAGGCCTCGATAGGCAGCCGTGTGAGCTGCGTATAGACCTGTGCATAGGCCTCGCGGTTGGCCAAGGCCCAGTCGCCGGCGCGGGCGAGGCGGTCTAGGTACTGGGCGATGGCGACGCGTTTGCCAGGATTGGTCAGCGCCGCTTCGGTGGCGGTGATGAAGCCTAGCGCAGTGTTGATGCCGCGCCCGTCACGGAGGATGCGGCCACCTTGTTGCAGGGCGATGGTGTAGTACGGGTCGAAGATGGCCCAGGCGTCGATCTGCTTGGAG
Organism: Acidovorax benzenivorans; assembly: GCF_028680575.1. Lineage (GTDB taxonomy): Bacteria > Pseudomonadota > Gammaproteobacteria > Burkholderiales > Burkholderiaceae_C > Acidovorax > Acidovorax benzenivorans. Next base: position 113,553 of record NZ_JAPCKI010000005.1, read on the forward strand.
GCAAAGGCGGCGGCTGCGTCCGTCGGCAGCACGAACTTCACGGTGACTTCTTCGCGCTTGACCCCCGCCTCTTCCAACGCTCCGTAGAGCTGGTATTGCGAGATGCTGCCGCGTGCGGACGAGACGATGACCGTCTTGCCCCGCAGGTCGGCCACGCTGCGCAGGGGCGAGTCGCCTTGCACCACGATGCCCAACGAGTCGGGTTGGCCGACGCGGGTGGCCACGATCTTGAGCGGGGTCTTGCCCACGGCAGCGGCCAGGACGGGCAGGTCGCCCGCTACGGCGGTGTCTACCGCGCCGCTGCGATGCGCTTCAAAAAGCGGGGCCGCGCCCTGGAAGTTGGCCCAGCGCCAGGCGAAGGGCGCGCCCTCCAGCGTGCGCGCTGCCTCGAACAATGCGCGCAGGCCACCGGCCTGGTCGCCCAGCACCAGGGCGGCCTGGCCGCTGGATTGGGCCCAACTGGCGGTACCCACCAAGGTGCCTGCCATGCCCAGCGATACAGCGCCCATTTGCTGCAGCCAGCGGCGGCGATTGCTGTGGTTGGCGCGTATCGGTATCACGGGGTTCATAGGGTTCGCGGGTTGCATGGGTTGCACATCAGTAGTCGGTTCCTGGATATCACGCGGCCTTGCGTTCGGCAGACTGGGCAGCTCGTTCGGCTTCGCGTTCGGCCACCTTGGCGCGCACCAGGGGAAGCAGCTCGCGGCCGTATTCGATGGTGTCCAGCAGCGGGTCAAAGCCCCGGATAAGGAAGGTGGTGATGCCCAGGTCGTAATACTTGAGCAGTGCGTTGGCCACCTGCTCTGGCGTGCCTACCAACGATGTGGAGTTGGATCGACCGCCCAGTTCACGCGCAATGGCGGTCCACAGGCGTTCGTCCACGCGGTCGCCCTTGGCGGCATCGGCCAGCAGTCGCTGCGCGCCTTCGCTTTGCTGCGGGCCGACGCCGCGCGAGTAGCCTTGCTGCACGCGCAGCTGGCGCGTGTCTTCCAGAATGCGCTCGGCCTTGGCCCACGCTTCGTCCTCGGTCTTGCCCAGGATGGGCCGGAACGAGATGCTGAAGTCCACATGACGGCCGTTGAGCGTGGCCTCGGCGCGCACACGGCGCACCAAGTCCCCCGCCTGCGCCAGAGATTCGCCCCACAGCGCATACACGTCGGCATGTTTGCCCGCCACCTGCAGAGCGGGCGCCGAGGCACCGCCAAAGTAGATAGGCACACGCTGGCCTTGCAGGGGCTTTACTTCCGACACAACACCTTTGGCCCGGTAGTAGGTGCCTTCGTGGTCAAAGGGTTTGTCTTCGGCCCACACGCGGCGCAAGACGGTGAGGTATTCGTCGGTGCGCGCATAGCGCTCGTCGTGGTTCAAAAAGTCGCCATCGCGCTGCTGGTCTTCGTCAGAGCCGCCGCTGATGTAGTGCACAGCCAGGCGGCCGTTGGTGTAATGGTCCAGCGTGGCCAGTTGGCGCGCAGCCAGTGTGGGGGCCACAAAGCCGGGGCGGTGCGCCAGCAGGAACTTCACCTTGTCGGTGACAGATGCCGCGTAGGTCACGGTGAGCAGCGTGTCGGGGCTGGAGGAGCTGGCAGGCACCAGGATGCGGTCAAAGCCTGCGTGTTCATGCGCCTGCGCAAACACGCGCACATAGGCGGGGTCTACCGCCGGGCCCTTGCGGGAGATGGTTTCAGACACTTCGTGCGGCTGGATCATGCCGATGAACTGGACGCTCATGAAAACTCCTTGGGGTGTGGTGCCATGCCCATGGACACCGATGAATAGATGCCCTCAGGATAGGAGTGCGAACTGCCTGCGCCAACGAAGAAAAACGGTGGGACATATGCGTTTTCCGTATCTGCTGCGCAGCGTCTTTCTGTGGCGGCCGTCTCACAGAAAAAGCTGTCACCTCTATAGCTTGCAGCGCTTTGTCAATCAGCGGTGGAGGCGTTTTTATTCCCGCCCCCCGCCAAAAAACCTACCCATGGGGATAGCCTCCCCGCCGTAGGCGCACGGGCTCGGAGTCCATGCGGCGGATGAGTGATTCCAGCCCATCAGCCGTGGGCCCTGCCGGTGCAGGCCCTGGGGCTGCGCTGCTCGGCGTAGACGAGCGGCAGACCAGATCGTCTTCAGACCAGTCGCCTTGCCCAGGCGCAGAGCGGGCACGCAGCCAGCCACTGCGGTCTGTCAACAGTTGCGCGCCCTGCACGGCCTGCGGCACGTCTTGCCCGGCATCTGTAGTCTGCCCCAACACCCACGCCAGCACGGGCAGGGCCTGGGGTTCTTCGATCGTGCATTCGGCGATGTCTGTCGCGCCACCGTCGGTCACCGGCAGGGCGGGCGCCCATACGGTGACCAGGCGCGGGTCGTCTGGCGGCAGCGCAGTGGCCGTTCCGCCCAGCACCACGCGCAAGCGCTGCCCTTGCAGCTGGCGCACGCTGGTGGCGCCCGTGTTGCGGCAGTGCACCCGGGCCTGGGGCATGCGCACGGGCTGGGCCCAGGCACCGGTGTCGCGCAGCAACTGGCCTGCCGCATGGGCCTGCAGGTAGTCCAGCACCTGCCATATCTGCTCGTCCGTCAGATGGGCGAAGGCGGGCATGGTCTGCGCGCCCGCAGCGCCTTGCATGCCGTGGCGCACGCGCCAGAACAGTTCGCCCTCCAGTCGCTTCCACAGCAGCGATCCATTCAGCGTGGGCGGCCACATGGGCAGGCGGGCGGCATCGGGCCCCTCGCCCTTGCCATTGGCACCGTGGCAGCGCACGCACTGCTGCTGGTAGATGTGCGCGCCCTGCGTGATGGACTGCACCGTGAAGCCGGTGGGCGAGCGGTGCCAACTGGTGGGCACCGCCGGGGCTTGCAACAAGGCCAAGGCCGACCACGGGGCAGCTGTGGCAACCAGCAACAGGGCAGGGGCCAGGGCCCAGCGCGCCCACCGCCAGCGCAGTGCCAGCAAGGCCAGCACACCCAGGCCCAGCACATAGGCCAGCAACGCCGTCGCTTGGCGGGCCAGCTGGGGTTCTTGCGCCAGCACTTCGGCCGCCAGGCGCTGGGCCCAGGGCCACGCGGGCTGGCCGTGCACGTCGGGCAGCCAACCCACGGCGTGCAGTGCTGCTTGCACGGCTTGCTGGCTGCGCTGGGCCAGGGCCAGCACGGTGTCCAGCCAGTCAGCGGGTACAGTCCAGGCCATCACGCAGTGCCCACGCTGGGGGCTGCAGCAAGGTCCACCGCTGCCGTCACCAGCTGGCGTCCAGCCCCAGCAGGGCCAGGGCCTGGTGCCGCAGCTCGGCCAGGCGCGGGTGGCCCCGGTGGCGGGGGTAGGGCAGGTCGTTCACCAGCACCTGCTGGATGGTGGCAGGCCGCTCGGACAGCACCACCACGCGCTGCGCCATGAACAGGGCTTCCTCCACATCGTGCGTGACCAACAGGGCCGAGAAGCCGGTGCGCTGCCACAGCTCCACCAGCTCGGTCTGCATGGCAAGGCGGGTGAGCGAGTCGAGCTTGCCCAGGGGTTCGTCCAGCACCAGCAGGCTGGGGTCGTTGACCAGGGCGCGCGCCAGCGCCACGCGCTGCGCCATGCCGCCCGAGAGCTGGTGCGGGAAGGCCTTGCCAAAGGCCTCCAGCCCCACCAGTTGCAGGGCCTGGTCCACGCGGTGGCGGTGGGTTTTGAGCAAGCCCCGCGCCTGCAGGCCCAGCACCACGTTGTCCCACACGGTACGCCAGGGGAACAGCGTGGGGTCTTGGAACACCACGATGCGCGATGGGTCAGGCTGGGTAATGGGTGCACCGTCTTGCAGCAGCTCGCCCGCCGTGGCGGGCTCCAGCCCCGCCACCAGCCGCAGCAGGGTGGATTTTCCGCAGCCGCTGGGGCCCAGCAGGGCGACAAACTCGCCGGGCTCAATGGCCAGGTCCAGCTCGTCAATCACCTGCAGGGCGCCGCCGGGCAGGTCAAACCAGTGGCTGACATTGCGCACATCAATGCGTGCGCCCTTGGCAGAGGCCGCCTGAGCTGCCTCCGTTGGCGCTGTGGGGGCCGCAAGGGCGTGGGTGGAGGTCACCATTTCACAATCCCCTTTTGCCAAGACAGCACCCGGTCACGCAGCACAAACAGCAGCGAGATCACGCCTGAAAACAGCAGCGCCATGATGATGAGCGCGCCATACATGTTGGGGTAGCTGGCCCAGCCCTGCGCCCAGGTGAGGTACCAGCCCAGGCCCGATTTGACGCCCAGCATCTCGGCCACCACCAGGGTGGAGAACGCCGCGCCCAACCCCATGAACAGGCCCACAAACACCTGCGGCAGCGATGCCGGAATCGCCACGCGCAGCACCAGGAACCACTGCGATGCCCCCATGGTGCGCGCCACGTCGTAATAGTTCTTGTGCACACTCGCCACGCCCGACCAGGTGAGGATGGCCACCGGGAAGGCCGTGCCCAGCGCAATCAGAAAGATGGCCGTGGACCAGCTCGATGGGAAAAAGTAAAACGAGATGGGCAGCAGCGCCGTGGTGGGCACCGGACCCAGCACCCGCAGCACGGGGTGAATCCAGTAATTGGCACTGCGCGACCAGCCCATGAGCACGCCTACGACGAAGCCCACGCTGGCGCCAATCGCAATGCCCAGCGCCAGCAGCTTGAGCGAGTTCCACGCGCTGTCGAGCAGCCGCGCCCAGTCCGTCACATACACCTCGGCCAGGCTTTGCGGCGGGGCAAAGAAGGGCGGTGGCAGCGTGCCCAGTTTGGCGGTGTAGACCTCCCACACCGCCAGGCCGACGGCAATGGCGCCGAGCCAGGGGCCTGCGCTGCGCAAGCGTGCAGCCTGGCTCCCCAGCCATTGCGGCCAGGCGACTGCCAGCCACAGCACGGCGGCAACGCCCCAGGCCGCCACGGCAAATTCCTGCGTATAGGCCCAGTCGCTAAAACCTACGGGCAGGTTGGGCCAGAACCAGGTGATGGCGCCCAACACCGTCCAGGCCAGTGCGGCAAACCAGCCCGTCCACCCCAGGCGGACGGGGGGCGCCTTGGCCAAGGGCGCGGCCTTGGGCGCGGTGCGTGCTGAAGCAGGAAGAGATGGCCGTGACGAGGAGGACGGGGATGAAGAGGAAGATGAAGAGGACGTGGAAGGAACTGCCACGGGCAAGCCCGTGGGTGTGAGGGTGGTGCTGTGTGCCATGGTGCAACTCCTGCGCGCGGTCAGGCCAGTACGTCCACCGTCACATGCTGCGCAAAGCGCGCGGCATCGGTGCTGGGCTTGAGCACGCCCACCAGCTTGAAGTCGCGGGCGTAGAACTCCACCTCTTTTTGCAGCGCCACGCCGCTGGGGTGGTTGCGGTGCGTGAGGGTACCCAGCACGGCGCGCAAGTCGTCCACCGGCACCTTGGAATAGGGGCTGTAGATGCGGGCTGTTTCGTTGGGGTAGTCGGCCACAAACTCCGAGCCCTGGTTGATGGCGCGCACCAAGGAGGCCACCAGGGGTTTGTCGGAGCGGATGAGCTTGCCGCCCACGCCCACCACGCAGCAGGTCTTGGCCGCGTATTCGCCTGAGAGGTTGGTCGCCAGCTCCACCAGGCCCTTGGTGCGCCGTTCAATCAGAAACAGGTTGGGGTCGCCATCGGCAATGGCGTGGGCCTCGCCCTTCTCTACCGCCAGGCCCAGCATGTCGCCGGGGAACTGGCGCCAGCTCACGTCTTTCTCCGGGTCCAGTCCGGCCTTGGTCAGCAGCACCGAGAAAAAGTTCTTGCCAGGGCTGTTGAGGTCAGACACCGCAATCGTCTTGCCTTTGAGCTTGGCGATGCTGGTGATGCCCGCCGGGCCATAGCCCACCAGGCGCGAGCAGCCGCCGTGGCTGCTGCCCACCAGCTTCACATCCAGGCCAGACTCCAGCGGTTTGATCCAGCGGTGCACCATGCCCACGGCGGCATCGGCCTTGCCGGTGGCAATGGTTTCGAGCAACTGGTCGGTAGAGCCTGCAAAGTTCACCAGCTCGACCTTGAGCCCCTGCTTCTCAAAAAAGCCGCGCTCAATGGCCACGGGCACGGCAGACAGGCACACGGCGTTGGCGTTCCACGCCAGCGTGAGCGGGCGCAGCTTGCTGCCCTGCGCCAGCACACTGCTGCCCGCCACAGCCGCAGCACCCGCCACCCCTGCGCCTGCTGCCGTGCGCAGCACCCGCCGCCGCGACCAACCGGCCGATGCCCCTGCCAACCCTTGCTCCTTGCCCATGCGAATCTCCTGTGAATCTGGTGAACCGTAAAAACCCGTGATGCGGTGATGCGTTAAGGCAGGGGTGAAACCATGCCCGTGGCGCTATTGCAAAGCCAACCGTCGCGCAAGCGAACGAACAAAATCACGCATCGATATGCAAAAGTTTCAGCAGCGCAAAAAGCCCAATTGCGGTGCAATGCGAACATGAGTACATCCCCATCCATCGCCCGCCTGCGCGAATTTGTGCAGGAGCTGTCCGCGCTGCTGCAGCGCAACCCCACCGAGCCCGAGGTACTGGAGCGCGGCGGCGCCCTGCTGGGCCGCCTGGTGGCACACGACGACTGGCTGCCTACGGCCTATGCCAAGCCCCACCCCGACCGCTACCAGCAGTACCTGCTGCACGCCGATGCGCTGGGGCGGTTTTCGGTGGTGAGCTTTGTGTGGGGGCCAGGCCAGGCCACCCCCATCCACGACCACACGGTGTGGGGCCTGATTGGCATGCTGCGCGGCGCCGAGGTGGGCCAGCACTTCGCCAAAACCGCAGAGGGCCAATGGGCGCCGCACGGTGAGCCCAGCCGCCTGATGCCGGGCCAGGTCGAGGCGGTGTCGCCCCGCATTGGCGATGTGCACCGCGTGAGCAACGCGCTGGCCAACCAGACCTCCATCAGCATCCATGTGTATGGCGCCAACATTGGCGCGGTGGAGCGGTCGGTGTACCTCGAAGACGGCACGCGCAAGCCCTTTGTTTCGGGCTACAGCAATACCGAGCTGCCCAACCTGTGGGATCTATCCGGCGAGCGCAACGCTGCGCTGCGTGCGCAGTGAATCCACCCGATCCCCATTTTTCATCGACGCCATCCATGACCCAAGCACCATCACCCGAGTTGAGCCCCTTGCCGCAAAAAAGCTATGACGACGTACGCAACGCCCTGCTCGCCCAGCAGGAGATTGCGCTGATCGACGTGCGCGAAGAACATCCCTTTGCCCAGGCCCACCCGCTGTTTGCCGCCAACTTCCCCGCAGGCAAGCTGGAGATCGAGGTCTACGCCCGCATCCCCCGGCGCAGCACGGCCATCGTGGTGTATGACGATGGTGAAGGCCTTGCAGAACCGGCAGCACGCACCCTGCAGCGCCTGGGTTACACCGATGTGGCGCTGCTGGCCGGGGGCCTGCAAGGCTGGCGCGATGCCGGGGGCGAGGTCTTTATCGACGTGAACGTGCCCAGCAAATCGTTTGGCGAGCTGGTAGAGGCAGAGCGCCACACGCCCTCACTGCCTGCGCAAGAAGTGAAGGCCCTCATCGACCAGAAGGCCGACGTGGTGGTGCTGGACGCGCGCCGGTTTGACGAATACCAGACCATGAACATCCCCACCGGCGTGAGCGTGCCAGGGGCGGAGCTGGTGCTGCGCGCACGGGCACTGGCACCCCGGCCTGAGACGCAGATCATCGTCAACTGCGCAGGGCGCACACGCAGCATCATCGGCACGCAGTCGCTCATCAACGCAGGCCTTCCCAACCCCGTGGCGGCTTTGCGCAACGGCACCATTGGCTGGCTGCTGGCCGGGCAGGAGCTGGAGCGCGGCGCCGGCCGCCGCTTTGACACCCAGCCTGCGCACAACACACCCGAGCAGCGCGCCGCCGCAGCGCAAGGCGCCCGCAAGGTGGCCGACCGTGCCGGAGTGAAACGCGCCCGCACCGAGCACCTGCACGCCTTTGCCCTGCAGGCCGAGCGCACCACGTATTTGCTGGATGTGCGCACGCCCGAGGAGTTCGCCCGTGGCCGTGTTCCGGGTTTTCGCAACGCGCCCGGCGGGCAACTGGTGCAAGAGACTGACCACACCGCCCCCGTGCGCGGCGCCCGCCTGGTGGTGGTGGACGACGACGGCGTGCGCGCCAACATGAGCGCTTCGTGGCTGGCGCAGATGGGCTGGGATGTGTGGGTGCTGGACGGCCTGCAGACTGCGGACTTTCACGACACGCGCCCAGCCCCGCAGCCTGTGCCTGAGCTGCTGGAGCCCGCGCAGTGGATCACACCCGCCGACCTGGCAGCCCGCCTGCAGCGCGAGGCCCCGGGCCAGACCGTGGTGCTGGACATGACCACCAGCGCCAACTACACCCTGCGCCACATCTCTGGTGCGTGGTTTGTGCTGCGGTCGCAACTGGCGCAGGCGCTGCAAGCCATCCCCAAAGCGCCGCACTATGTGCTGACCTGCGGCAGCAGCCTGCTGGCCCGCTATGCGGCGGTGGATGTGGCCAGCATCACCGGTGCCACGGTGCAGGTGCTAGAGGGTGGCACCCTGGCCTGGATTGCCCAGGGCTTGCCGCTGGAACAAGGCGAAACCCGCCTGGCCTCGCCGCGCATCGACCGCTACCGCCGCCCCTACGAAGGCACGGACAGCCCACGTGAGGCGATGCAGGCGTATCTGGATTGGGAGTTTGGACTGGTGGAACAACTGGGGCGCGATGGCACGCACGGTTTTCGGGTGATCTGAACGATCGCCCGGATGGCCGGATACCCTGCACCGCCACGGCGTTGACAAGACAAAAGGCCCGGAGCTTTCACTCCGGGCCTTTTGTGTTTCAGCGGGGCTTGGGGACGCATGCCCCCTGTGCACTATGCAGCCACTGCTTCGGGCAAACGCTCTGCAACCTTGCCAGTCACCGTACCCGACTTCGCACGCGCAACGGTGTAACGGTTGGCAGGCACAGGCAAGCCCAGGTTGCCACGGAAGGTCGGGGCCGTGTACTCCTTGCGGTAGATGCCGCGCGCTTGCAGCACGGGTACCACCAGTTCGGCAAAGTCTTTGAGCGAAGTGTTGGGCAGGGCTTCAAAGAAGTTGAAGCCATCCGCCCCGCCCTGTTCAAACCAGCGCTGGATCTCGTCCGCCACCTGTTCTGCCGTGCCCACAAAGGTGCGCTTGGGGCGCGCGTGCCACAGGGCCACTTCGCGCAGCGTCAGGCCGTGGGCCTTGGCGTGCTGCTTGATCTTGTCGCTGGCACTTTGCTGGCTGTTGCGGCCCAGCTCGCCCAGGTCGGGGAAAGGCGCATCCAGCGGGTATTGGGAGAAGTCGTGGTCGTTGAACGGCCGTGCCAGTGCCGCGATGGCGTTCTCGATGGGCACGAGCGCCGCCAGCTCCTGGTACTTGCGCTCGGCCTCTTCTGCCGTGCGGCCCACGATGGGGCGAATGCCGGGCAGCAGGAACACCTTGGCCGGGTCGCGCCCCTCGGCGGCCACGCGGGCCTTCACATCGCGGTAGTAGGCCTGGGCTTCTTCCAGCGTGTCGGCATGGAAGAAGATGGCATCGGCGCGCTGCGCGGCAAAGCGCTTGCCGTCTTCGGATGCGCCGGCCTGAAAGATCACCGGCTGCCCCTGGCGCGAACGGCTGATGTTCAGCGGCCCTTCCACCGAAAAGAACTCGCCCTGGTGGTCCAGCCGGTGCAGCTTGGCGGGATCGAGGAACTGACCCGTGGCCTTGTCGCGCACCAGGGCGTCGTCCTCCCACGAATCCCACAGGCCCTGGACCACATCCAGGTGCTCTTGCGCCAGGCGGTAGCGCACATCGTGGTCGTAGTGCTCTTTGCGGCTGTAGTTGCGGGCGCTGCCGTCCAGCCACGAGGTGACCACGTTCCAGCCCGCACGGCCGCCGCTGATGTGGTCCAGCGATGCAAACTGGCGCGCCACCGTGAAGGGCTCGCTGTAGCTGGCCGTCACCGTGGCCACCAGGCCGATGTGCGAGGTGGCTCCAGCCAGGGCCGACAGGATGGTGAGCGGCTCAAACCGGTTGAGGTAGTGAGGGCTGGAGCGCTCGGTGATGTGCACGCTGTCGGCCACAAACAGAAAGTCAAACCGCGCCTTCTCGGCCACTTGCGCCTGCTCTTTGTAGAAGCCAAAGTTCACGCTGGCATCGACCACCGCGTTGGGGTGGCGCCAGTCGCCCCAGCCCGCCCCCACGCCATGAAGGACGAAACCAAAGACCAACTGGCGCGGGGTTGTGGGGTTGTCGACGGTGGATGGGAGATGGTGTTGGGTCATGGTGCGGACTGTTGCGAATAGAAGGTTGAAAGGTGGCGAATGGCGTCAGGTATGCAGTGCGAGGTTGAGCCTGCGGTCCCACAACGGTGCGACCTTGATCGGCGCTTTGCCCGCCAAGCGCCTCCTCTCCGGTCTGCTCAATCTGCAGGTCTTGCAATGCAGCCAAGTGGTTACTACCGTTTTCTCTCTTTTTCATGCGCATCCATCCCCTGCGTTTCTCCTTCAGATTGGGGCGCGTGGGCGGCGCCTTTGCTGTTCGTGCTAGGAGCTTAGGAGCGTGACCTCATGCGCAGAAGGAATCAAAACAGATATCCATATGACCCCCGTGCCTCCGCCGCGATGAACGCTCACCTGCGGATATCACCTCATTCCTAGGATGGCTGCTCGCGCACAGCGCGTTCCACGGCCTCGCGGGTGAGGGTGGGCGCAAAGGTTTCGATGAAGCTGTATGCGTATCCTCGTAGCCAGGTGCCCCTGCGTACGCCCAGGCGGGTGACGTTGACCTCGAACAAATGGCGTGCATCCAGCATGCGCAGGTGACGATCCCGCTCTGGATCCACCGCAATAGATGCAACTATGCCAACGCCCATTCCGAGTTCCACGTAGGTCTTTATTACGTCTGCGTCCATAGCTGAAAGAACTATGTCTGGACGCATACCCCGGCGCGCAAAGGCCTCGTCGATATGGGAGCGCCCCGTATACCCTAGTTCATAGGTAATGATCGGGTACTCCGCCAGTTGCTGCAGCGTCACCGGCTCGGTCAGGTCCAGCAATGGGTGACCAGGAGGCACCACGATGCTGTGTGTCCATCGATAGCACGGTAGCGTCACGAGCGCTTCGTAGTGCGACAGCGCTTCTGTAGCCACGCCGATATCTGCCTCGCCGCTGAGGAGCATCTCAGCGACCTGCTTCGGGGACCCCTGGTGCAAGTGCAGTGACACCTGAGGGAACATTGCGCGGAAGTCTCGCACCACATATGGCAACGCATAGCGCGCCTGTGAATGAGTGGCGGCAATTGCGAGTCGCCCTTCATGACTAGAGCTGTAGTCCAGCCCGGCACGTTTGAGGTTGTCGGCGTCCTGGAGCAGCCGCTCCACAATCGGTAGCACCACTTGGCCAGGGGGGGTAAGGCCGGTGAGTCGCTTGCCAGCACGTACAAAGATCTCGACACCCAACTCCTCCTCCAGCTCACGGATCTGTCGGCTTACGCCTGGCTGCGAGGTGTAAAGCAACGCCGCCACCTCTGTCAAATTGAAACCGCAGCGCATCGCCTCGCGGACGGATCGCAATTGTTGGAAGTTCATGCTCTTTCTTTTCTTTTTTCCGTACTGAGTTACTTGACTACGGGGACGACCTCGCGGTTGTGCGAATGAAGAGGGGCAAGCCTTGCGTCGGAATTCGCAAATAACTGGCACGAACTGCGTATTTCATTTGCATCGAGCCGCACACAACGTTCGCGGTAGTGACCAACTTTGGCCACCGAACTCCCGTAGTAGTGCGCAACTAGGCTGGTGATCACGTCGACTTTGCGGTCGCGGCGCGTGGAGGCCAAGTTTCAATTCCCCTCCCAGCGTCTCTGGCCCCGTATTCGTAAAGTAAGAACCAAAAGAAATGTAAGGTGCAATCTATATAAGAAGAAATGGTTAATAGCTATATGCTTTGACTTAGCTGTTTTGGCTATGTGCTTGTGCATTGCTGTGGGGGCGGGAGGCGAATCTGCAGCCCCTCGCTCGACCGCCTTCGTGGGCTATGTTGACGCGTGCGATGGGATGGTTTCTGGTGGTCGGTGGTGTGTTGGTGACCTGTGTCGTCACCTTCTCGACCTTGCGTTTGGTGTACACGGCAAATCACGCGATAGCGGTCGTGCTCAGCGACGTGGCGAGCAAAGGGGAGTCCGTGCGCATCGTGCCCGGCAAGCCCGTGGGCACGATGGAACCCATCGGATATGGATGCAGCGCCTGATCCGCGCCAGCACCTATCCCTGGGTGGGCGATGCCTCGGGTTGCCTGCGGCCGCTGTTTGCTGCCGGAAGTGTGCAGTTGTGTGTAGACAAGAATCCTCTGTGATCCTTGCGGCCCGTTTCCCAAGCCGCGTGGCTTGCACGCGCCCCCTCTGTGACGCGCGCTTCTAAAAACGTTGGAATCTGCAACCAGTTGTGTATATTCGAGCGGCAATTGCAAAAGAACTTGAACCGAGGAGCCCAAATTGAGGCATTTGTTGGACATAGGAACTCTCCGGCTGGTGCCTTGGACCCTCGCTGCGGTGGGCTCCTTGGCGTGCACGGCGGCATTTGCGCAAGCTCCCTCTAATGTGCCGCTCGATCGCCAGGTCGATGAAGCGTTCCGCCAGGTCATGGGGGCTCCTGGCGACATGGGGGTGGGCATGCGCTACGCGCAATTGCTTGTGCAGGCGGGCAACTACGAGGGCGGCATTGCAGCGATGGAGCGCCTGTTGCTGGATCCGGCAGCACCGGCCTCGATTCGTCTGGAATTGGCCGCTCTGTACTACCGCCTGGGTTCCTACAGCATGTCAGAGAGTTTGTTGCGCCAGGCGCTGGACGACAGTCGGCTGGCGGGTGAACAACGGGCCTTTGCAGAGAACTTGCTGCGTGATGTGACCAAGCGTGGCCAGGTGTCGCAACTGGACGGCTTGGTGGTGCTAGGAGCACGGGCCCAAACCAATCCTGCGGGGCGTACCAGCCAGGGTACGGTGTTGGCTGGTGGGGTGCCGGTTGCGGTCGCGGACGCCTTCAAGCCCAAGTCCGATACCGACCTGCAACTGATGCTGCGTCTGGACCACCGCTACGACCTGGGCACCCAGAATGAAGCGACCGTGGTGAGCTCCCTGGTGGCACAGGTGATTGACTTCAGTTCGTCCTCGGGGAGCCAGCTGCGGGTCAATCAGGCTCAGCCCTACAACCTTGCCCTGGCAGAAGTCACCAGCGGTATCCGGTTCAAACCGTCGCCAGCCAACATGCAGGGTTTGGCGCTGCGTCCTCATCTGATCCTGGGGGCACTCAGTGCGCAGGGGCATCGGTACCTGAGCAATCACGGGTTGGGGCTCGATGCCGAGTACCGTATCGACGAACGCACGCTGGTGGATGGCGGTTATGAGTACCGGGACTACAGCTATGCCAGCCGCATTGATGTGCCGGATGCGAAGGCCCTTGGAGGGCCAGACAATCTGCTGCGTGTGCGCCTGAGCCGGGAACTCGGCCCCGGGCGCGTGCTGACGGGTGAACTGCGCGGCAGGTTTCACCGCACGGACAGGGCCTACTACGACCATGACGGCTATGAAATGAGGCTGGCCTACTCGGCTAGTTATGCGAACCCGCTGACCCAGAGCGGCGGTTATTGGACAACAACCGTCTGGGGCGGCGTGCAGCGGCGCAGCTATGGCGCGACTGACCCTGCCGTGGACCCCGCCACGTCGCGCAGGGACACGGAGTGGCGCATTGGCATCGGCAATGTCATCCCGCTGGCCGACTCTTGGTCGCTGCTGCTGCAACTGGAGCACATGAAGACCAGCGCCAATTTGCCCAACTACCGCAACCGGAACTCTTCCCTTTACGGAGCGGTGGCTTATCGCTTTTGAGCCATGCGCTGTAGTTTTCCCGCTTTCATGAACCGAACAGAATCTTCTAGGAGCCCGAAATGAGCCCGCCAATTTCCAAGGACTGGTGGATTGCAGCCGCCTTGACCAGCGCCGCATTGCCCGCAGCCGTGGCGCAGACTCCGGTTGACACGCAGGCGCGTGCTGGCGTCGTCTCTGCGGTGACGCCCAATGCGCCCGTGACCAGCAACCAGAAGATACTGATGGTGGGCAACGATGTGGAGCCTGGCCAGCGGCTGAGCACGGGCCCCAATGGTCAATTGCACGTTCTTTTCCTGGACCAGTCCGCGATCACGCTGGGCCCGGATTCCGAACTGGTGATCGAGACTTTCCAGTTTGACCCCGCCACCCGTCAGGGCCAGATCCAGCTGGGCCTGGCCAAGGGGCTGTTGCGCGTGGTCGGGGGGCAGATCAGCAAGACCCATGCGACGACGATCACGACCCCTCACGGCCGGGTAGAGATCTCGGGAGGCATTACGATGGTCGAGACAAACGGACAGAACACAAGCGGTACGTTTTTGTTTGGTCAGGGAATGACGGCGACCGACACAAATGGCAACACCCAAACTGTCACCCGCGCCGGCTTTGGGACTAGTTTCGGTAATAACCAGTCCCCCAGTTCCCCACAGCGGATTCCGGTGAATCAGCTCAATAGCCAATTAAACCGATTGGAGTCGACGGCGAACAACAATTCTGGCAATCAGCAGCCTGGTGGCGCCCCTGCTGGTCAGTTGATGAGCACGGGGAATGCTCCTGGCGGGACCAGCAATCCAGGCGGCACCCTTGCCAATGATCGACTGAAGAATGTTGTGGACACGAATACGGGCAGTATCCCTTCCAATACTCTGAGAAATATTTTGACTGGGGGTCTGGTCCCAAACCAGTCTTAGGTTTTAGGTGGCTTTGGCCACCGTGATTGCTGTTGTCAGCCGCCGGGGCCTGTGGTTGCCGTCAAAGGCCACGGTCGTCATTTCTGCCTCCCATAAAGTCAGGGGACCATGCGCGTCCTGTTTGTTTCCAACTATCCCCATTTGCCGGACATCACAGGAGGGCTGCAGACTGCAACGCACGACCTCTGCCTCGCCATCAAGGCCTTGGGTGCGGAGGCGGCGGTGTTGTGTGGTCGGCTCGCAGGTGCTCCGTCTTCCCCTTCAGCCAGCGGGGACGACAGCCTGGGCTATCTCGTCCTTCGCGCCGATGAACCCGAGGCAGCACTGCCCATGGCGGCCGCTGCATGGGGTGCCGACTGCATTGTTGTGCAAAGCGGCACGACCTTGGCGCCCATGCTTTTGGCGAGTCTCTCGACCGGACGGCCGACGGCTGTGTATCTGCACAACGTAGAGACCCACCAGTTGGCGGGCAATCTGGCGCCCGACCCGTCGCTGCTGTATCTGGCCAACTCCGACTTCACTGCGCAGCGCTGGCGTGCTCTGTATGGCATCGACTGCGCTGTGGTGCCGCCACTGTTGGCGCCCGAGAGATATCTCGCTCCCCACACGGGGGACAAGGTGCTGTATGTCAATCCGACGCCCATCAAAGGTGTCGAGATCATGTTCGCGCTGGCTGAAGCATGTCCTGAGATCCCGTTCCTGGTGATGGAAAGCTGGGGTCTGGAGCCGAACTGGCGCCAATACTGCCTGAACAGGGCTGCCCGGCTGGGCAACATCGAATGGCATGGTCCGACCCGTGACATGCGAGAAGCCTTTGCCCGCTCGCGCTTGCTGCTCATGCCGTCGGTGTGGGAGGAGTCGTTTGGCCGCACGGCGGTGGAAGCCCAGATCAACGCGTTGCCTGTGCTGGCCAGCAACCGAGGCGCGCTGCCCGAGGTGGTCGGTGAGGGCGGTTTGGTACTACCGCCCGAGGCACCTACCGAGGTGTGGGTGCAGGCACTTAGGCGGCTTTACGATCCGGTGGCCAGTGCTGTCCAGCGGGAGAGCGCGCAAGCCAAGGCACTGACCCATGCAGCATCGACCCCGCTCATCGTGGGCCAGCTCCTTAGCCTGTTGGCGCTGCACGCCAGTCGCATGGCAGACGGAGCGACCCATCCAACGCGCTTCAACGAACCCGCACCAGACTACGCCGCCGAGTATGCGGGCTCTGATGCGCTGGCGTCCGTGGATATCGCAATGCTGCGCGAAGTGCAGCCGCGTGCCCCAGGTTTGGAGGACTGCTTCTTCTATCACTCCTACGATCTCGATGACGGCAATGAAATCATTGGTGCATGGGACTTGCGCCCAGATCCTTATGACTATCTGGGGCAAGTGTGCTTCACCGGACGGTCTGTGCTGGAGATCGGCCCTGCGAGTGGCTATCTGTCTTTTTACATGGAGGCGGCAGGTGCCCAAGTCACTTGTCTGGAGCCTCCGATGTCCCACCTCTGGGACATCGTGCCGTTCGAGAAATTTGACACGCAAGGTTGGCGCAGCGAATTTTCGAGCAAGATTGAGGGCGTAAGAAACTCGTTTTGGTTTGTGCATCGCCGAAACGCTTCTCGGGTAAGGATGTTGGAGGGCGATCCCTACAACCTGCCAGACGCGGTTGGTCCCTTCGACATCGGAGTGCTTGCGTCTGTGCTTCTGCATTGCAGGCGCCCGTTTGATATGTTGCAGAGTGTTGCCGCCCGTACCCTGCAGACCATGGTGGTCACGGAACTGCACAATCCGTCCATGGGCAATGAGCCGCTGTGCATGTTGATGCCGCATGTCGGCGTCGCGCAGGTGGATACCTGGTGGCAGTTCACGCCCCAGTTCTTTGTGTCTGCGCTGGGTTTGTTGGGTTTTACGGAGTGCAAAGTGATCTATCACACGCAAAAGCAGCCTGCGGAAGACCGGGAAGTCTCCTTGTTCACAGTCGTTGGTGAAAGACCTGCGGGCGCTCCTGCAGGTGAACAGGGGTGAGTGGCGATCTGACGGCACTGGCGCCTGACCCCGTCAGCCGGGCTTGGCAAGCATTTGGGCAAGGCGACAAGCCGATCGCACTGGCACTGGCCAGGCAAGCCTTTGATGCTCACCCCTCTGTGCATGCCGCTGCAGCGCTCGGTTTTTTTTTGTTGGATGCTGGCCAATGGAATGCGGCCCGCGATGTGTTGCAGTCTGCGTTGCAGCAGAGCCCGACGTATGCGCCTTTGCATTGGTATGTGGGCCTTCTGCATCAACGAAAGGGTGAGCCCCGTTGGGCTGCAGAGGCGTTGCGCCGGGCCTGTCTTTTGGATGGCAGTCTGGACGAGGCCGCCTTCTCCCTGGCCTGGGTGCTTCACGATCGTGGAGAGCTGAGCGAGGCCTTGGCGTGGGCGCAGAAGGCGTTGCTGGCGGCCCGTCAGCCGCAGCGGCTTCTCCAGACGGGTTGGCTGGAGCAGCGGCTGGGCAATTTTTTGGATGCGGTGCAGTTGTATGAGGAGGCTATTGCTGCCTTTTCGGAAGATGCTCCAGAACAGAGCAGGCTCCATGTCCACCTCGCCCAGAGTCAGGTCGCGTTGGCCCAGAGAGATCTGGCCTTGCGGACGCTTCACCAAGGCTTGGATAGGCGACCCTATGACCCCGGGTTGACAGCGGAACTCGCGAACCTTTGCTGGGAGCAGGGACAGCGCCCGCAGGCAATCGCTTTGGCGAAAGCCTGGGTCGACGCCTTTCCAGATCAGCCAGATGCTTGGCACCTGCTCGGAAAGCTCCACCACCTCGCTGGCGATTTAGCCGAGGCAGACCGTTGCTACAACGAGGTCCAGCAGCGTGACGTGACGAATGTGGACGCACTATTGCGTCGCGCGCAGATCCAGTCTATCGAGGCCAACGGTGAGGCCTCACTTTGGCTTGTCGAACAGGTGCTTTGCCAGCGGCCGGCGCTGCAGGTAGCGCAGCTGGCCCAGGCACTGAAAGCGCAAGTGCTGCTGGACCTGAAGCGAACACGAGAGGCTCGCAGACATATCCTTGGTTTGCTTCGCGCTGAGCCGAGACAAAGCGACCTCTGGCGGCTCTTGTCTGTCGCCCATCGTCAAGAGGGGCGCCATCTGCCAGCGCGAAGGGCTCTTGCGCGGGCTCTGCGGCTGGACGACAGCTGCGTGGAAGCCCTTCGCATGCTGGGCTGGATGGCACTTGAGCAGCAGGAGTTGCAAACCGCGCGTGAGACCGTGCGGCGCTTGTTGGCGCTAGTTCCCGGCGATGTCATGGCCAAGGTCCAGGCAGCTTTCGTTCTTGCAGCAGTCGGTGATCTGGCTGACGCCAGTGCTTTTGTGCAGGAGGCTGTGGCGCAAGCCCCTGAAAATGCAGAGGTGTGGCGTGCACTTGCCGACGTGCGTTTTCGGCAACGTCGATTGAGCGAAGCCGAAAGCGCGATTGAAATGGCGTTGACGCTGGAGCCAGACCGCCTAGACAGCCTGAGGCAGCTCGGGTGGATCCAAATCTCAGACAACCGCTTCGGCCAGGCGCAGTTGGCATTTTTGCGTGCACGTTCTTTGGCGCCGGAAGACCCGGTGTCTTTGCTGGAGCTGGCGGAAGTTTGGCTAAGGGCCGGAGAGTTCATTCGCAGCCTTGATGTGATTGAGGAACTGCTGCGCCAGCAACCGGGCCATCCAGCAGGTCTCCTTAAAAAAGCAAGGGGCCTGGCCGAGGGCGGACATCGCTGGCCCAGGGGGCGAGAGGGTGCACTGAGTATTTGCCGTCGGCTCTTGAGTGCGCGCCAGTGTGTTGGTGAGACGGCGGCTTTGCTGGTGCGCCTCGTGGGCCTGGAAACCGCTGGCGCGCGTGACGCCTTGAGCCTGCTTGCGCCGGGGGAGTGCCAGGCCGCCATGCGTGACGGGGTTGCGGATGCCGTTGTGCGCCACGGGCATGGCTATCTGCAGCGCCTTGTTGCCGTGGCCGCAGACCGGTTTCCCTTGGACCCATGGATCGCCACAGCGGGCCTGTACAGCGCGTCTTTGTCCGAGGAGAGCACGACGGCAAGCCTCGCGTTGGCAGCGCGTGATTGGTACAGGGCACTCAAGCTTCGGGTTGGCCTGAACAGCAGGATTCGCGCCGTTGGTTCTCGTGCCCGCAAAGGTGCACGCGTGCGGATCGCCTACATCGCAGGGCAATTGCATCAGAGCCTATTGCGCCGCGTGTTGGCCGGGCACGATCCGGAGGAGACAGAGGTCTTTGTCTTCACCAATCATGCACTCCCGCCTTTGCCTCGACATGTTCATCAGGAGGCTTTGATTCTTGAGAACCTGGCCCACTCCTGCATGGCCAACCGCGTTGATGTGGTCATTGATGCCGGAGGCCTGCATCCGTTTGAGGGCCAACTGGGCTTGTTGGAGTTGTATGCCCGTCGCCTTGCGCCCTTGCAGGTGGGATGGCTCGGCGCCTGGGGCACTGCCGGAGGTCTGTTTGATGTTTTGCTGACGGATGTGCATGCGGCACCCGTGGGGCAGGACGCCTGCTATGAAGAGGCGTTGTGGCGCATCGACGGCGGTCAATGGAGCTGGGACCCGCCAGCACATGCCCTTGACGTCACGCCCCTTCCCGCATCGCACCAAGGGTTCGTCACCTTTGGGGTTACGGCGCGCGGTCTGCGCTTGACTCCTTCGACCCTGGATGCCTGGGCCGCGGTGCTCTTGGCCATGCCACGGGCGCAGATTCATTTCATTGGCGAGACGTTCCATGACCGACCGCAGCGCGATTCCATTCTTGCGACCTTCCGGGCAAAAGGCGTAGGTGAATCACGTGTGGTGTTCGAGCCGTCCCGAAGTTATGAGGGCCTTTTGGCTTGGTTGCAGCAGATCGACGTTGTGCTGGACAGCTTTCCCGGCAATGGAGGCCTGAGCCTGCTCGACCCCTTGTGGATGGGGGTGCCGGTCGTCAGCCGGAAAGGGCACTGGCCTGGTGCGCGCCAGGCTTTGTCTGTGCTAGCAGCGCTAGAGTTGAACGAGTGGGTGGCTGACAGCAGCAGCGCGTTTGTGGCGACGGCAGTAGCTCTTGCCTCGGACCTTCAGGCGCTTGCCAACTATCGCAAGACCTTGCGCTCACGCATGATGAACTCGCCATTGGTGGATGGTCGGCGCATAGCGCGGCAAATCGAACATGCCTGTTGGGGCTTTCTGGAGCAGCTGGATGAAACTGTGGCTTGCGCTGATTCAAAGGCGCATGTCCGGTCCTGGTCCCAGCGATCACTCCGGGCGTGGCTAGACAAAGAAGATGCAATCATTGATTTGCCCGAGGTTCCAGAGGGCTCTGCGCCAGATATCTCAGTCGTTGTAGTTCTGTACAACCAGGCAGGGCTGACTCGAAAAACCCTGCAAGCACTCGCAGACCAGCAGGGGGCGACCTTCGAAACCATCATTGTTGACAACGCGTCCAGCGATGAAACAGCTACTTTACTCAAGCGCGTGCGCGGTGCCCATGTCATCTCGAATGAAGGGAACCGGGGGTTCTTGCTGGCTGCCAACCAGGCGGCAGTCGTGGCTGAAGGGCGCCACCTGGTGTTTCTCAACAGTGATGCAATTTTGCAACGGGGCGCTTTGGCGGCAGCCTGTGCCCGATTGGATGCGGAGCCCTCCATCGGCGCAGTAGGGGGCCGCATTGTGCTTACCAGCGGCGGGCTTCAGGAAGCGGGGAACAGGATATTTCGTGACGGATCCACGCTCGGGATTGGCCGCGAGGAAGATCCGTTTTGCCCAGCGGCCATGGCCAGTCGCTCCACCGACTATGTGTCGGGCGTTTTCTTGGCTGTACCCCGCATGCTCTGGCGCATGCTTGGGGGATTTGATGAATGCTTCACACCCGCGTACTACGAGGATACTGACTTCTGTCTGCGGGTCTGGAAGGCGGGGTTTAGGGTGGTGTATGAGCCAGCAGTGCTGGTGGAGCATCTCGAGTGGGGAAGTGCATTGGGTGAGGAGGCTCCTCGCCAGATGCGTGATAACCAGAAGCGCTTCTTGTCCCTCCATCAGGAGTGGCTTGGAGATCAGCCGTCGGCTTTTGCCCAGTCACTGGATGGCGACCGGTGGGCATCACCGCAAGACCTCCCTCGTCGTCCGCGCATCCTCATCATCGACAACGAAGTTCCTCACATGGTCAAGGGTGGGGGATTGCCACGTGCCAGGCTGATGCTGCAGTCGCTGAAAGACTGGCCGGTGACTTTTTTCCCGTTGTGGCAGGCCGAAGACGATTGGCGCGATGTCTATGCATCGTTACCCTCCAGTGTGGAGGTCATGTTGGGGTACGGCATGGGTCGCCTGGAGGTCTTTCTGGAGCAACGTCGTGGGGTGTACGACGTATTGGTGGTGAGTCGTCCGCCCAATCTCCAGTCGCTGCTGCCGTTGCGCCGGCGCCGCCCCGATCTTTTCACTGGCATGAGACTGGTCTACGACGCAGAGGCCTTGTTTGCTTTGCGAGAAATTGCTGAAGCTGCGGTCAAGGGAAGGCCGCTGTCGCGCGCGCGGGCAAACGCAAGACTCACCAAAGAGATAGAGCTTGCCAGAGGAGCCAGCCAGGTACTGGTTGTTTCGGAGCGCGACGCCCGTTGCTTCAGCGCCGCTGGCCATCGTGTTGTCACGCTCAGCCACGCCATCGCGGCGCGGCGGTCGGCCCCTGGCCTGCATGGACGCAGTGGACTGCTTTTTGTCGGGGCCTTGCATCCAGACACTCCGAACGAAGATGGCCTGATCTGGTTCATTGAGAGGGTCATGCCCCGGTTGCGGGCTATGCTGCCCGAGCCACCGGTGTTGACTGTGGTGGGCATCAATCGGTCCGACCGGGTGAGCGAAATGGCCTGTGCGGATGTGCACTTGTTGGGGCCTGTACCAGCGTTAGAGCCGTTGTATGACAGTGCGCGCGTGTTTGTTGCTCCGGTGCGATTTGCCGGAGGAGTTCCTGCCAAGGTGATCGAGGCTGCGGCCCAGGGAGTACCCGTGGTTGCATCTGCAGTTCTGGCGCGACAACTGGGTTGGAACCAGGGGATAGATATCCAGTCAGCGCGCAATGAGGAGATGTTCGCGCTCGGTATTGCCCGCCTGCTGCGGGATGACGAGTTGTGGATCCGTCAGCAGGTCGCGGCATGGGACCAATGCTGCGCCCGATATGACCCAGAGCGCTTCAGTCGCGTGCTTCGGAACGTCATGAGTGAGATACCACCGGAACCTCTATGAGTAACCGCCATCCACTTGAATTCAAGGCGTTGCGGCAGAGCACTCGCTTGGTTTCACAAGGGGCGTTCCTCGCTGCACAGGAGTGCCTGTGGGATGCGCTGGTCCAAGAGCCCAACTTGCCCGGCGTGCACGTTGCGCTTGCAAAGTTACGCTGGCCCGGACCTGACTATCGGTTCTGGCTCAGTTGGTTCCATACGCATCTGGTCCCCAGGATTTATCTCGAGATCGGTGTGGAGAAGGGCGATTCTCTGGCCCAGGCTTTGCCTGCAACGCGAGTGATCGGTGTGGACCCTGCCCCCATCGGAGACCCGCTCCGCCGTTGTAGGGGCCCTGGACGCATGTATCGTCAAATCAGCTCGGATTTTTTCAAAAATGTGCCGGTGGACAGTGGGCTGGAGTCCGGGGGGTTCGATCTTGCGTTCATTGATGGCGACCACCGTTTTGAAGCTGTCCTCGAAGATTTCGTTGCAGCGGAAAGGCATGCTGCTCCTGGCTCGGTCCTGCTGCTGCACGACACCCTGCCGTTGAACTCCGCGACCGCGGCGCGCGAGCACCGCACGGGCTTCTACACTGCTGACGGATGGAAAATTGTGCCTTGCTTGCGGAGTTTGCGGCCCGATCTGCATATCGTGACGCTCCCCACTGCGCCGACCGGTTTGACTGTGGTGACAGGGCTTGATCCGTCAAGCAGGATATTGGGCGGCCGGTCGGTCTCGATTCGCCATGCGTACTCGAACTTGTCTGCAGATTATGCTTTGGCTGCGCCTCGCGGCCTGTTTGCAATAGGGGTCAATGATCCCCAGTGGATGACGTGCTGGCTGCAGTCGGCACGCGGGCAATGACGCAGGCGAGATCCCGCTGCAGTCGTCCTGCCCGAAACAGATCATCTTCGGCCTGTAGCAGGCTGTGGAGATAGGCCTCCGAAGCTTTGTCTTTGAAGTTCTGTGCGATGTCTGCCAATACCACGCGCAGAAGCGCTCCTCCGTAAGGCCGGTGCTCGTGAATATCGAAGTGGCGGTCTAGCAGCGGCAGGATGTCGCAAGACCTTATGGCTTCACTGGGGTCCACTTCAACGACTTCTTTCACGGAGGGGCGCCAGAGATTGCCTTTGATTCGGTCATCCATCGTTTTTCGCAGCCGTTCTGGGAGGATGTCCAGGAGTTGGTTCATGAGCCGCACCTGGCTATTCGGATACTGGAAGCGATCTGGTCCTACGTATTCGTCCAGAAACAACCAGCCTGACGGAGCCAGCAGCTTGAGGATGCTCGCGTATAGGTGCTCTAAGTCGGCGCAGTGATGTACGCACGAGACACCCAGAACGACGTCAAAGCTCCCCAGCTCAAAGCCTGGATGCCCCACGGGCAGGCAATTCATATCGGCCTGGACATACTTTATGGATGCGCCAGCTGCGGCGGCATTCGCCCGTGCGACTTCGAGTACCTTGGCCGAAAGGTCTGTGGCCAGGATTTCGCGTGCCCAGCCGTACTTGGCGATCTGGCGCTCAACGTGACCCTGCCCGCACCCCAAGACCAGTGCCCTGCCGACGGGAATGGGGTGTTGGGTTTGCACCACCGAGAAAAACCACTCGAGTGGCGTAACGCAAGGGTCGCCAGAGATCTGCGCATGCATGTAGTCGCTGACCATGGGAAGATGCATCCACTGCAAACCGTTCGCAACCCAGGTTGCGGGATCGCCCCAGACAGAATCCAGGTGCTCCGCCAATTGGTGGTCGATATCCCGCGAAGTATGACGATGTGGCATGGGTAGATGTACCTGCGCGAGAGGTTCCGAATGGATGCATCAACAGATGTGTGGCGACGTTTTTAAGAGACACACGTCACTTTTCTGCCGGAGATTCTTTGAGGCAAAGATGCCGCTGTGCTTGCTGAGCACGGGGAGCGATCCTGTGGCTGTTTAGCTTTGGACAATTCATTCCACCGGCTTCGAATGACCTGTGAGTCGCCGGAGCTTGTCCCCGTCCTCAGATGCAGCTTGATGGCAGAGAATGTCGGGGTTTCCATAGATGCGAGCATTCATGAGGGGCCCCGCACCGTCAATCATGCGTGAGGTGTGGCGTTGTGCGTGTTCCGCGTCCCTGACGAATACGGCAATGAAATCGTTCCAGATGTCCAAGCGTTGATAAGTCGTGAATGATTCAAGCAGAGCAGGGCTGTAGCCCGACCTGCGAGCCCAACGTACAAGGGCTTCCCCTGCGTCGGGGTAGAACCTCCAACAATCCACTGGGTATCGGTGATATTCACCGTTGGACGGTGCGTTCAGGTAGAACAGACCTTCCGGTTTAAGGACTCGCAAGACTTCATTGAACATCAGCCAGAACATCTCGATGTGTTCGAAGCACGAACTGCTCACCACCACGTCTGCGACGCGATCCGCAAAAGGGAGTCTATAGGGGTCTTTAAGCACCAGATCAACACCTGGACCCTGCAGAAAGTCCAGTCCCAGATATCGGGATCCTGGTGGCGCCAGTTGTCGGAGCGATCCATTGATGTCCTGGGAGCCGATGTCGAATATGAGCGCTTCTGAAGCCGACTTCAGGTAGGTGGAGAAAAACAGCTCACCATTGCGCATTGCGCTCGGATGCATGGATAAGCTCCGCTCAATATTCGGCACGCCGCCTGAGCAGTACGAGGTCCTGATTGCCTGCCATGCCCTCGACAATGTCCAGCACGTCAAACCATCGGGACCATCGAGTCATGATGTAGTCTGGCGAATGAATCACGTTGCGGTAATAGGAGGTGTCGTCAACAACGGCCTGCAACTGACTGTTGGGCCCTACATCGAGGAACCCTTTGCGGTGCGCCTCAAGTTGCATTTGCGACGGAGTTCCGTATAGCGCGATCTGGGGAAGGCCCTGCACAGAAAGCAAAAGCAATGCTTCTGGATGCGTGATTCGACGCAACTCTTCAAGCCAAGCGTCTTGTACTGGTTCATCCAAGTGAGTCAGTACAGAGAGTCCAATGACCAGGTCGAAGGCTTCTGATTGCAATGATGTTGGGGGCATCAGATCAACCTGTTGAAAACGAGCGCCTGGCAGCTTCTTGGTGCAACTGGCGATGTTGTCTGCGTCTATATCGATACCGGTTACGGCTGGGGACAAGAGTGACAAATAGCGGCTCAGTCTGCCAGCACCACAGCCCCAGTCCAGAATAGATTTGAAAGACCTCAGTGGACGACCAAATCGCTCGAGTAGCAACTGTTCAAATCGTTTGACTATGGTGGCTCCGCCCAGCAGGAAAGCCTGGATGTTGCCAGACCCTATCACTCGCTCTATCTGGGCGGGGGAAGGGACTGCTTGCTCAAGTGCTGGATCTCCGACATACCACGCGGTACGGTAGGAAAGCCGATGTTCGCCAAACTGGCCTGTGACGTTGAGGCGGGCAAAACCATCTGGAAACAGGTTCTTGCCATCAGTGCGACGGTGTCTGCACCGAAAGCGCGACGCAGAAGCGCCAGGTATTTCAGAAAAAGGAACGAGCAAGTCGGTTGAAGTCACTGGCCATTCGACTTGGTCGAAATCCACACCATTGATAAGAAAGCGCTGCAGGTCCTGCCCGTCCCAGACCGATAGTGCCCAACCGGCAACAGTAATTTCGTCTTCAGTGACAACAACGCTGTCTGGCATCCAGCGCAAGTACCTGGCGGCTGCCAACTGGATGTCTGCTTGGTAGATGTTCATAACCTATTTTCGTCCACTCCGTTGTGCAATGCCGTTGCTTCTATATTTCGATACGGAGCCAGATATCCATCCGTTCCAATCGGTGTTCAAGTCCCGCCGCACCTGGATGGCTTTGGCAGGGCTGCTGCATACAATCTTAAGGCTGCCGCTGCTGCAGGTTCTTGTCCGGCGATGTCCACCTACCGCCTTTGCCAAAGTTCTATGGGAGTTGTGTTGCACCCGCCTGCTTTTGTCTCATCTGTTGGCGCCGACCGGAAACTGAGCCAGTTTTGTAGGTAGTGCCGAAGTAAAAGTGAGCCAGGTGTTCAACCTACCCTGCTGTTTATTTAAGCAGCGGGGTTCGAGGAGTGATCACCATGGACATGCATGGACATGATTGGCAGGATCCGACGGCTGCACGTGAGGGACAAGCTGTCGGTTCCCGAGGAGAAGGTTCGCACGTGGGTGAGCCACTACCGCCTGCACGGCATCGACGGTTTGCGCCCCAAGCGCAGCGCGTACGGTGCGCAGTTCAAGTTGCAGGTGCTGGCTCATCAGGATCGCGAACAGCTTTCCAGTCGTCAGGTCGCGGCGCTCTATGACATCCGCAATCCCAACCAGATCGTGGTCTGGCGACGCAATCTCGATCAAAGCCGCCTGCAGGCGTGCGAGACCAGGAATGAAGAACAGCCCAAGATGAAGCCAGAACGACGCTCTGCCGCACCGTCGAGCACGGTCGTTGCCGATGCGGAGAAAGCCCTGCGGGAAGAGAACGACCGACTGCGCGCGGAGGTCGCGTACCTAAAAAAATTGCAGGCCTTGATCCGATCGAAGAGGTCAGCTGCGCCGACAAAGCGCGTCTGATTGCCGGGTTGAGGCAACACCATAAATTGGCGGATCTGTTGCAGGTAGCAGGCTTGGCGCGCAGCACGTTCCACTACCAGTGCCAGGCGGCCCAGTGTGCCGACCAGCAAAGCGCCATGGAAGCCAGAATTCGCACTGTCTATGACGAGCACAAGGGTCGCTACGGATACCGGCGGATCACGGCAGCGCTGTGCAATTCAATGGCATAACCGGTCAACCACAAGTGCGTGCAGCGTCTGATGCAAAAGATGGGGCTACGTGCTGATCCGGGCGAAGAAGCGCTCCTGGCATGTCCCGGGCACGAGCGATGCGCACGTACCCAACGTTCTGCTGCGAGACTTCTGCGCGACCGCGCCGAACCAGAAATGGGCGACCGATGTCACCGAGTTCAATGTAAGCGGCCAAAAGCTCTACCTGTCGGCCTGCATGGACCTATACAACGGCGAGATCGTCGCGTACCGCATGGCAAGGAGGCCGGTCTTCGAGATGGTTTCCAGCATGCTTGATGCCGCGCTCTCGCGGACCAATTGCGTCGCCGGCCTGATCGTGCATTCCGACCAAGGTTGGCACTACAAGATGCAGCCCTACCGAGCAATGCTCGTGCGACGCGGAGTCATGCAAAGCATGAGCCGCAAGGGCAACTGCTTCGACAACGCGGCGATTGAAAGCTTCTTCGGCACCCTGAAAGCCGAGTAATTCCATCTCGAAAGGCCCGATAGTATTGATACGCTCGAAGCGGGTGTGCATGATTACGTCCACTACTACAACCACGAGCGCATCAAACTCCGGCTGCAGGGGCTCAGTCCGGTGGAATACAGGTTGAGAAGGACCGCCTGATCGGCGGAATCGTGACCGTCCAACTTCTGGGGGGCAGTTCAAACCCGGGGCGATTCACAGCGATGCATCGATCATGGGTGAGGTAGTGCTCAATGGCCGCCGCCTTCTGGGCCTGCGAGAACTTCGGTTCCCGGCCTGCGTAGCCAGCGGGTAAGTCGAGCTTGAGCTGGGACTCGTTGTACCAGCCCTTCAAAGAATTCTTCGTTGGATAACCCGGCTGCCGGATGGTGGGCCTGACGCACTTGCCCAGCTTGATGTAGAGCTCAACGGCTCGGATTCTGTCTTCGCAGGAATACATGAACTACCTCCTGGTAGTCCAAGTTTTCGTCCGCACCCCCATCCTGCGGCAACAGCAGGCGCTTGGCAGTTGCCGTACACAAGCACCGTGAACGCATGGTCGGTTTTGTTGCCGTAGACAAATGGGGATTGCTCTGCCTGCTGCATGGTTTGGGATTCCTAATCCTCAAAGCGGATGATGTCGTCTTCGCCCAAGTAGCTACCCGACTGCACTTCGATCAATTGCAGGGGGATGTGCCCAGGATTTTCCAGCTGATGCTTCAAGCCCAACGGTACAAACGCCGATTGGTTCTCAGTGAGCATTTGTGTCATTCCGTCGATGGTGACGAGTGCGGTACCACTGACGACTACCCAATGTTCTGCACGATGGTGATGCATCTGCAGCGACAGTTTTTTGCCGGGGTTGACCGTGATCCGCTTGACCTGAAAGCGGTCACCACGATCGGTAGATTCGTACCACCCCCATGGCCTGTGAACTCGCAACTGACGGATCAGTTCGTTCCGGCCGGAGGTGCGCAACTGCTCCACCACGGCACGAATGTCTTGTGCACGGTCCTTGTTCATGACCAGCACTGCGTCGGCAGTCTCTACAACAGTGACGTTGTCCATCCCGACGACGGCGACCAGCCGATGCTCAGCACGCACATAGCTGTTGCGTGTGTTGGCCAGTATGACATCTCCAGACACGCTGTTGTTGTTGGCGTCCTTGGAGGTGGCGCGCCATACAGCATCCCAGCTGCCTACGTCACTCCAGGAAAAATCTGTAGCTACCACCGCAGCTCTTGCGGTGGCCTGCATGACGGCATAGTCGATGGAAAGGTTGGCGCAGGCTCTGAAAATATCTCCCTGGGGCCGTAGGAATCCCATGTCTTTGGTGCGGCCTTGCCAGGCCGCAGTTGCTGTAGCCAAGATGTCCGGCCTGTGTTTCCGGAGTTCGTTCAGGAAGGCTCGTGCGGTAAACAGGAAGATGCCGCTGTTCCATAGGTGCCCGCCTTCATCGATGAGGCGGCGGGCCAGTGGGAGGTCGGGTTTCTCGACGAAGCGGCTGACATGTGATACCTGCGGTGCGTTGGGTAGGGGCGTGCCCACGTGGATGTATCCGTACCCGGTTTCCGGGTATGAAGGGGAAACGCCGAAAGTACACAGCCACCCTTGGCTCGCAGCGGTTTGGGCGGTGGTTACTGCCACCGCAAAAGCGGTGTGGTCGGCAATCATGTGATCTGCAGGCAACACCAGCATGAGTACATCGGGGTCGGTTGCTGCCAAGTGGAGCGCAGCCAAAGTGATGGCTGGCGCTGTGTTACGGCCTTCCGGCTCCAGATACATGCATGCCGGAGCACAGCCGGAGGTTGCCAACTGATCACGGACGAGGAATCGATGCTCCTCGCCGGTAATGACGATAGCTGGCTGCGCATTGGGCAGTGCGGCTGCTCTGCGCGCCGTGGCCTGCAGCAGTGTCTCATCGCTTGAAAGGGCCAGCAGCTGTTTCGGGTGTTCTGCGCGAGAGAGCGGCCACAGGCGCGTACCACTTCCACCCGACAGAATCACAGGGTGGAGTGGGTAAGGAGGATCCGATGGCATTTGAGGTGCGCGAAGAAGGTGATTCAATTCAGCGCGGAGCATACTTTGTTTGCCTGCAGGGAGCCTTCAGTCGCCCGCGAACAGCGCCCCAGTGAGTACCGGTGTGAAATCTGCGCCTATCCAAGAAGGGGGGCGAAAACTGGGGCTACCAGGAGGTAGTTCATGTATTCCTACGAAGACAGAATCCGAGCCGTTGAGCTCTACATCAAGCTGGGTAAGTGAGTCAGTCCCACCATCCGGCAGCTGGGTTATCCAACGAAGAATTCCTTGAGGGCTGGTATCTCGAGTGCCGGAGGCGCCTCGACTTTCCGGTGGGCTATGAAGGCATAGAACCGAAGTACTCACAAGCGCAGAAGGCAGCAGCTGTCGAGCACTGCCGAGGGCTCAAGAA
Organism: Acidovorax benzenivorans; assembly: GCF_028680575.1. Classification (GTDB taxonomy): domain Bacteria; phylum Pseudomonadota; class Gammaproteobacteria; order Burkholderiales; family Burkholderiaceae_C; genus Acidovorax; species Acidovorax benzenivorans. The sequence continues at coordinate 143,152 of NZ_JAPCKI010000005.1, forward strand.
GAACACAGTGCAGATCGTCACGCTGTTTGCGCTGGGCAATCTGTGGATGGCAAGGCACGAATCACTGCAGTGCATGGGGCAGGTGCGTGTGCTGGGGGACGAAATGCCAGCCATATCGGGGCAGTAGCTCCTCGCGCAGCGCCTGCGGGGAAACCAGAAATTTCATCCATGGCGCCGTTTCAGTTGGCGGCAACAGGCTGACCACAAGAAGGGCGGCGAGGGTGCGGTTGGGCAGCATGGATCTTCCAGTCACGGTGGGGTTGGTATGTGACCATAATACCAAATGGTCACTTATTGTCTAGTAATCAAGACTGGCGTAAGCTGTGCCCATGATCAAAACAAGCCATCCCACCACCGTCGGCAGGGGCCCTGCGGACCATGAAATGCGAAACCAGATCGTTACGGCTGCCACCGAGCACTTCAGCCGCTACGGCTATGAAAAAACCACCGTTTCGGATCTGGCCAAGGAGATCGGGTTTTCCAAGGCCTACATCTACAAGTTCTTCGAATCCAAGCAGGCCATCGGCGAGATGATTTGCGCGAACTGTCTGAGCGATATCGAGAGCGAGGTGCGGGCCGCTGTGGCCCAGGTCGAGCGGCCGCCCGAGAAGCTGCGGCGCATGTTCAAGGTCATCGTCGAATCGAGCCTGCGTCTTTTTTCCCAGGACAGAAAGCTCTACGAGATAGCAACGTCTGCGGCGGCCGAACGCTGGCAGTCCACGGTCGTTTATGAGGAGCGTTTGCAGGCGCTGTTGCGGGATGTCTTGCAGGAGGGGCGGCAAACCGGTGACTTTGAGCGCAAGACGCCGCTGGACGAAACCGCTGCAGCGATCCATCTTGTGATGCGCCCTTACCTCAATCCACTGATTCTGCAGCACAGCTTGGACTACGCCAACGAGGCGCCAGCTCAGCTGTCCAGCCTGGTCTTGCGCAGTCTATCCCCATGAGCAGAGGTTTATGCGTGACTATTGACTAATTTGGTCACAAGAATAACAATGAAAGCCCCGATCTATTTGCACAAGGGACTTTCATGCCTCGGCTTCGCTTCGCCGCTCTGTTTCTCGTTTCTGCCTTGCCGTTGGCGCTGGTCGCTTGCGGTGAAAAGGCTTCTTCCGATCCGCGCACCGACGCGCCGCTGGTGCGCGCAGCCATTGTTCAGGAGGCCGCTGCTGCCTCCAGGGCGTTCACGGGTACCGTAGCGGCCCGGGTGCAGAGCGACCTGGGCTTTCGCGTCTCGGGCAAGGTGTTGGAGCGGCTGGTGGACGCAGGGCAAACCGTCAAACGCGGCCAGCCGCTCATGCGCATCGATGCAGTCGATCTGAAGTTGGTCGCCCATGCGCAGCAGGAGGCCGTGGCCGCTGCGCGTGCCCGCGCACGCCAGACGGCGGACGATGAAGCGCGGTACCGCGACCTGCGCGGCACAGGCGCCATCTCTGCCGCAGCCTATGACCAGGTGAAGGCTGCAGCAGACGCGGCCCAGGCGCAGCTCAGCGCAGCCGAAGCCCAGGCGGATGTATCCCGTAACGCGAGCCGTTATGCGGAGCTGGTGGCAGACGGCGACGGTATCGTTGTGGAAACGCTGGTCGAACCTGGCCAGGTGGTGAGTGCCGGACAACCGGTGGTCCGCCTGGCCCATGCAGGCCGCCGCGAGGCGCTCATCCAGCTGCCAGAGACTTTGCGCCCCGCAATCGGGTCGCAGGCACAAGCCACCTTGTTTGGCAAGGAGAGGGCCGCCGTATCGGCCAAGCTGCGACAGCTTTCCAGCTCGGCAGACCGGGTGACGCGCACCTTCGAGGCCCGCTATGTGCTCGAAGGGGATTTGGCCAACGCGCCACTGGGCACCACGGTGGTGGTTCGCATTCCAGGCGAAAAATCCTCTGCGGTGGCGGGCTTGCAGGTACCCATCGGCGCTTTGTTCGATGCGGGCAAGGGCCCAGGCGTGTGGGTCATACGTGGCGAACCGGCCAAGGTTTCCTGGCAACCGGTGGCTGTGCAGCGTCTGGACGATGCGGGGGCTTACGTGACGGGCCAGATCAAGCCGGGGGCGCGAATCGTCGCACTGGGGGCGCATCTGTTGCGCGAGGGCGAACAGGTCCGACTGGCGGATCTTGCAGCCGCTGCAGCTGCGACTGAGGGAGCGCGTCCGTGAGTCAAGGCCGTTTCAACCTGTCGGCGCTCGCAGTGCGCGAGCGCGCCATCACCCTGTTCCTGATCTTCCTGATCTCTGCGGCTGGCATTCTTGCTTTCGCCAAGCTCGGGCGCGCTGAAGACCCGCCTTTCACGATCAAGCAGATGACGATCATCACGGCGTGGCCTGGCGCCACGGCCCAGGAGATGCAGGATCAGGTTGCAGAACCCCTGGAAAAGCGCATGCAGGAATTGCGCTGGTACGACCGCACAGAAACCTTCACCCGCCCCGGCCTGGCCTTCACCATGGTGTCGCTGCTCGACAGCGCACCGCCGTCGCAGGTGCAGGAAGAGTTCTACCAGGCACGCAAGAAGATCAGTGACGAGGCCAGGAAACTGCCCGCCGGCGTCATTGGTCCCATGGTCAACGACGAATATGCGGACGTGACCTTTGCGCTTTTCGCCCTCAAGGCCAAGGGTGAGCCACAAAGACTGCTGGTGCGCGACGCGGAAGTGTTGCGCCAGCAACTGCTGCATGTGGCGGGCGTCAAGAAGGTCAACATCATCGGGGAACAACCCGAGCGGATCTACGTCTCGTTCTCCCACGACCGGTTGGCCACGCTGGGCGTGTCACCGCAGGACATTTTTGCCGCGCTCAACAGCCAGAACGTGCTGACGCCCGCAGGTTCCATCGAAACGAAGGGACCACAGGTTTTTCTGCGTGTGGATGGCGCGCTCAACACCCTGGAGAAGATTCGGCAGACCCCCATCGTCGCGCAGGGGCGGACGCTGAAATTGTCGGATGTGGCGACCGTCGAGCGCGGCTACGAAGACCCCTCCACATTCCTGGTGCGCAACGGTGGCGAGCCAGCCCTGCTGCTGGGCGTGGTGATGCGTGACGACTGGAACGGGCTCGATCTGGGCAAAGCGCTGGAGGCCGAGGTCACCAAGATCAATGCAGAACTCCCCATGGGCATGACGCTGACCAAGGTGACCGACCAGGCCGTCAACATCAGCTCGGCAGTGGATGAGTTCATGGTCAAGTTTTTTGTCGCCTTGCTCGTCGTGATGGTGGTCTGCTTTGTCAGCATGGGCTGGCGTGTGGGCATCGTCGTGGCAGCCGCCGTGCCGTTGACGCTGGCGGCGGTGTTCGTGATCATGGCCGCCTCTGGCAAGAACTTCGATCGCATCACGCTGGGTTCACTCATTCTGGCCCTGGGCCTGCTGGTGGACGACGCCATCATCGCCATCGAAATGATGGTGGTGAAGATGGAAGAAGGCTACAGCCGTGTGGCGGCCTCGGCCTACGCCTGGAGCCATACGGCAGCCCCCATGCTTTCCGGCACCCTGGTCACTGCCATTGGCTTCATGCCGAATGGTTTCGCACGCTCCACGGCGGGTGAATACACCAGCAACATGTTCTGGATCGTAGGCATTGCATTGATTGCGTCGTGGGTGGTGGCGGTGGTTTTTACACCTTACCTGGGCGTCAAGCTGTTGCCTGACCTCAAAAAGGTCGAAGGCGGGCACGACGCCATTTACGACACACCGCGCTACAACCAGTTCCGCCAACTGCTTGGCCGCGTCATTGCGCGCAAATGGATTGTTGCAGCCTCCGTCGTCATCCTGTTTGTGGTGTCGGTGCTGGGGATGGCGGTGGTCAAGAAGCAGTTCTTCCCCACGTCCGACCGGCCGGAAGTGCTGGTCGAGGTGCAGATGCCCTATGGCACGTCCATTGAACAAACCAGCGCGGCGACGGCCAAGGTCGAAGCCTGGCTGGCCAAGCAGGATGAGGCCAAGGTCGTGACCGCTTACATCGGCCAGGGTGCTCCGCGCTTCTTCCTGGCTATGTCACCCGAATTGCCTGATCCGTCATTTGCCAAGATTGTGGTGCTCACGGGCAATGACCAGGAACGAGAAGAACTCAAATTCAGACTGCGTCATGCCGTGGCCGATGGGTTGGTGCCTGAGGCGCGGGTGCGTGTCACGCAGATCGTGTTTGGTCCGCCTTCGCCCTTCCCCGTGGCTTACCGCGTCATGGGCCCCGATCTGGACAAGCTGCGCGAGATCTCCGCCGAGGTCGAGGCCGTCCTGCATGCCAGCCCGATGATGCGAACGGTCAATACGGACTGGGGAGCGCGTGTTCCGACCTTGCATTTCACTCTCGACCAGGACCGCCTGCATGCCGTGGGGCTCAGCTCCAGTTCCGTGGCACTGCAACTGCAGTTCCTGCTGAGCGGAGCGCCGTTGACAGAGGTGCGCGAGGATATCCGCTCGGTACAAGTGATGGGCCGGGCCGCCGGTGACATCCGTCTCGACCCGGCGAAGATCTCGGGCTTCTCGCTGGTGGGATCGTCGGGACAGCGCATCCCGCTGTCGCAGGTGGGCAAGGTCGATGTGCGCATGGAAGACCCCATCCTGCGCCGAAGCGACCGCACGCCAACGATCACGGTGCGAGGCGACATTGCCGAGGGCCTGCAGCCGCCAGACGTGTCCACCGCCATCACCCAGCAGCTCAAACCCATCATGGACAAGTTGCCGGGCGGCTACCGCATCGTGGAGGCTGGCTCCATCGAAGAAGCGGGCAAGGCCGCCGTCGCCATGCTGCCGATCTTCCCGATCATGCTGGCAGCCACCCTGCTCATCATCATCCTGCAGGTTCGCTCCATCTCAGGGATGGTCATGGTCTTCCTGACCAGCCCGCTGGGCCTGATCGGTGTGGTGCCCACGCTTCTCCTTTTCCAGCAGCCCTTCGGTATCAATGCACTGGTGGGCTTGATTGCGCTCTCGGGCATCTTGATGCGCAACACGCTGATCCTGATCGGGCAGATCCGAGAAAACGAAGCAGCCGGGTTGGATCCCTTCCGCGCCGTGGTGGAAGCCACCGTGCAACGTGCCCGCCCGGTGATCCTCACCGCCCTGGCCGCGATCCTGGCGTTCATCCCGCTGACGCACTCCGTGTTCTGGGGAACGTTGGCCTACACCTTGATCGGCGGCACGCTGGCCGGCACGGTACTGACGCTCGTGTTCCTGCCCGCGATGTATTCGATCTGGTTCGGCATCCGGCCCGTTCGCTCAGCCCCCGCATCTATCTGATCCCCCTTGCGAATCTCACTATCAAAGGAACTGCCATGTCGAAATCCAAAGTTGTCGTTGTTACCGGCGTGTCCTCGGGCATCGGTCGTGCTGCCGCCACACAATTTGCCCAGCAGGGCTGCCGGGTCTTCGGCACCGTTCGCAACACGGCTAAAGCACACGCCATTCCCAACGTGACGCTCGTTGAGATGGACATCCGCGACGAAATGTCCGTTGAAAGCGGCATCCAGACTATCATCGCGCAAGCCCAACGCATCGACGTGCTGGTCAACAGCGCGGGGGTGACTCTGTTGGGCGCTGCGGAAGAAACATCTGTGGAGGAGGCTGAGACGCTGTTTGACACGAACCTCTTCGGCGTCTTGCGCGTGATCAAGGCAGTGTTGCCGCACATGCGCGGGCAGCGTTCCGGCCGCATCGTCAATGTGAGTTCGGTGCTCGGCTTTCTGCCCGCGCCCTACATGGCGCTCTACTCTGCGTCCAAACATGCGGTCGAAGGGCTGGCCGAGACGCTGGACCACGAAGTGCGCCAGTTCGGCATTCGCGTCTCTCTGGTCGAGCCCTCCTTCACCAAGACCAACCTGGATCTGAACGCGCCCCAAACGGTGGCCCGGATCGCTGACTACAGCCAGGAGCTGGAGATCGTGTCGAAAGCGATCCAGAGCAACGTGCAGAAGGCGCCCCCGCCCCAGGGTGTGGCCGACACCATCGTCCGTGCCGCGCTCGGGGCCTGGAAGATGCGCCACACGCCCAAGGGCGAGGCGTCGCTGCTGGCTAAGCTGCGACGCTTCATGCCGGCGGGCCCGGTCGAGAAGGGCCTGCGGAAGTCATTCGGGCTGGTGTGACGGGTCAACCGATACCCCTTGGCAACCACTGGTGGTCCCGGGGCCCAAGGGGCGGCCACCAGTGGACTCCCGAGTGGCTCAACTGGAGACAATCATGAATAACCATCAGCAGCCTCGAGTCTAGGCCCGTCAGCAGTCCGAAGCGATCCAACGCATGCGCGAAGGTGGTGGGGTGTCCGGCCTCGCGCGGGTGGAGCAGATCGCAGGGAAGAGTGGCTGGGAGATTCTCGACGCCATGATGTCCGGCGAGTTGCCATCCCCTCCAATGAACGACACCATGAACCTTGCATTGCTGGAGGTTGGGGTGTACGGGGCTCTTTGTTGAATGGTCGCATTCTTGCGCTGAGGAAATTCTCAGCCTTTGGCTTGGGGCGGTCTGTGTGTTTTCTCACCTGATTCGTGGTGCGGTCCAGCGCCTTCAGGAATGCTCACGTGCCTTTCGCATAACCAAATGTCATTGCGTCGACAGTCATGAGCGGCATGCTTGCCTAGCATGTCGGAATGATCTCGTCACCGTCCCATTCATCGTCACCCACACACTCCGCCAGGCTGAAATCGACAGCACCTCTGCCCCCAACAGAGTTGCAGCAGGCGGTGGATTGGGCCATCGTCTCACGGCGCAGCATCCGTGCATTCCTGCCCACGCCGGTCTCTCCCGAAGAGGTACATGCCATTCTCGACCTGGCGCGCTATGCGGCCTCGGGCATGAATACGCAGCCCTGGCGTGTGCATGTGCTCACGGGCGCGGCGAAAGAGCGGCTGACCGCCGTCATCGCCGCCGTGGACAACGATGATGATGTGACTGCGACCCTCGTCGAGCCCTACCACTACTACCCGCTCGAATGGCTCCCGCCCTATGTGGACAGGCGCCGCAAGGTGGGCTGGGATTTGTATGGCCTGCTCGGTATCGCAAAAGGCGACAAGGCGCGCATGCACGCGCAGCACGGCCGCAACTACCGCTTTTTTGATGCACCTGTGGGGCTGATCTTCACGGTGAATCGGGTGCTCCAGGCCGGCAGCCTGATGGACTACGGCATGTTCTTGCAGAGCCTGATGGTGGCGGCCCGTGCACGCGGGCTCGATACCTGCCCGCAGGTAGCGTTCACCAAATTCCACCAGGTCATCCACGCCGAGCTGGGCATCCCTGATACCGAGATGGTGGTCTGCGGCATGAGTCTGGGGCACGCCGACCCGGCCTGCATCGAGAACACGCTGGTGACGGAGCGCGAGAGCGTCGGGTCGTTCACCACCTACCACGAATGAACCACGCCACTACAGAGACAGACATGCACCACACCACACGCGACAACCCCTACCAGCACGGCCTGGGCCGCACCTCGGCCAACCACCTGCCGCTCACGCCGCTCGGATTTCTGGACCGCAGCGCGCAGGTGCACCCCGAAGGCATTGCCGTGGTGCATGGCAGCACTACGCAAACCTGGGCGCAGACGCGCGAGCGTGCCTACCGCCTGGCCAGTGCCCTGATACAGCGCGGCGTGCAACGTGGCGACACCGTGGCCATCCTCGCGCCCAACACGCCCGCGATGCTGGAGGCGCACCTGGGTATCCCGCTGTGTGGCGCGGTCATCAACGCCATCAACTGCCGACTCGATGCCGAGGGCATCGCCTTCATCCTGTGCCACGGCGAGGCGCGCATCCTGATGGTGGACAGCGAATTCGCGGCGCTCGCGGCGCAGGCCGTCGCGGGCCTGGACCACCCGCCGCTGGTGGTCGCCATTCACGATGCGGGCTTGCCTGCACAGTCAGCCTTCGGTGTGCTCGATTACGAAGCCCTGTTGGCCGAGGGTGATTCGACTTTCGAAGGCCTGTGGCCCGAGGACGAATGGGACCCCATCGCGCTGAACTACACCTCGGGCACCACCGGCGACCCCAAGGGCGTGGTGCCCAGCCACCGTGGTGCCTACCTCATGAGCCTGCTGCAGATGACCGATTGGGCGATGCCGCGCCGCCCGGTGTACCTGTGGACGCTGCCCATGTTCCACGCCAACGGCTGGTGTTTCACCTGGGCCATTACGGCGGCGGCGGGCACGCACGTGTGTCTGCGCAAGGTCACGGCCAAGGCCATCTTCGAGGCCATTGCTGCGCATGGCGTGGACCATTTCTGCGCTGCGCCCACGGTGCTGGCCATGCTGGCGAACGCGCCAGCGCACGAGCGCATCGCGCTGCCGCGCCCGGTGCGCGTGCTCACGGCGGGCTCGCCACCACCCGCCGCTATCCTGCAGGCCATCGCAGCCATGGGCTTTGATGTGGACCATGTGTACGGCATCACCGAGGTCTCGGGTACGCCCGTGAGCTGTGTGCGCCAGCCCGGGTGGGCGGCCTTGCCGGAGGCCGGGCGCGCGCAGTTGCAGGCGCGCCAGGGCATGCGCGCCGCCGCTCTGGAGCAGTTGCGCGTGCTGCACCCTGAGACCTTGCAGCCCGTGCCGGCGGATGGCGTGACTGCGGGCGAGATCATGCTGCGCGGCAACACGGTGATGAAGGGCTACCTCAAGAACCCCGGGGCCACGGCCAAGGCCTTTGCGGACGGCTGGTTCCACACCGGCGACATCGCGGTGCTGCACCCCGACGGCTATGTGCAGATCACCGACCGCTCCAAAGACGTGATCATCTCGGGCGGCGAGAACATCTCGTCGGTGGAAGTAGAGGACGTGCTGCACCGCCACACCGCCGTGCTGCTGGCCGCCGTGGTGGCGCAGCCCGACGAGCGGTGGGGCGAGGTGCCTTGCGCCTTCGTGGAGCTCAAGCCCGATGCCGTGGGCAGTGTGAGTGCCGAGGAACTCATCGACTTCTGCCGCAGCCACCTGGCGCGCTTCAAATGTCCGCGCCAGATCGTGTTCGAGACGCTGCCCCGCACGGCCACGGGCAAGATTCAGAAGTTTCGCCTGCGCGAGATCGCGGGCAGCCGCGAGGCGATTACGCAGCTGGCGCAGTTGCCCGCCGAACCTGCCGCCTGAGGCCTCAGCCTTCCCGCGCTATCGCTTGTAGAACCTTCAGGTCGATCACCTCGATCGACCCATAGCCCAGGCGGATCGCGTCCCGTTCCTGTAGCTCCTGCAACGCTCGGTTGGTCACCTGGCGCGACACGCCCGACAGGCGTCCCAGTTCCTCCTGCGACAGCGTGATGCGCCGTGCGGTGTTGGGGAACAACGCATCGTTGAACAACCCCGACAGACTGTAGGCCACCTGCGCCGTGGTGTCGCCCAGCCGGTCGGTCTGTACCTGCGCCACGTAGTGGGCCAGGCGCGCGTTGAGCTGGCCGATGAGCCACAGTGCGAAGGGATGGCTTTCGTGCAGCAGCCGCAAGAACTCGCTGCGCGGCAGCAGCGCCACCACACTGTCGGTCAGCGCCGTCACCGCATAGGGCCGGGGCTCGTCCTTGAGCACTGAGCCCTCGCCGAACCAGGCACCCGAAGGCACGCCCGCAAAGGTGCTGACTCGGCCTTCTTCGGTGATGTTGTCGAGCTTTAGCATTCCTTCCATCACTCCAGCCCAGTGGGCTGGCGGAGCACTGCGAGCAAACACTGTGCTTCCAGCGGTGAAACTGCGCACGGTAATTGTCTTGCGCACGCGCCTGGCCTCTTCATCAGTCAGTGTGGTCGTCCATGACGATTGGGCGAGGAACGAGTCAAGTGGGTCTTGGTTCATTGGGTTTTTCGAGGCGTAGGGGCGCTGCACGCATTCTGCAGAAGAACGCAGCGCACGCCAGTCTGGTGGTGGAAGAACTGCGGGCGGCTGCTCAATACCAACTTGCAGTTCATCCACTGAGCCCTCTTGGTTTTGTGGGCTTTCCGTGCCAATTTTGCCTTCGGCATGTTGGTCATGCCGATCACGCGTGGCGCCCATGCGTCGATACAGCCTTGAATCGAGCAAGCATGCGCATGTTGACATGGATAGGTCAACTGTCCTACGATAATAGGGCAGTTGACCTAAAAATTGGGAGTCTCGCATGCATGAGCTTTTTGCCCCTTTTATGTTGAGCGACATGTTGCTCGGCAACCGGGTCGTCATGGCACCAATGACGCGCAACCGAGCGGCGCCCGAGGGTGTGCCGTCATCTCTCATGGCAATCCACTACGGCCAGCGCGGCGATGCGGGCCTTGTGATCTCTGAATCTGCACCTGTATCTGCTCAAGGGGTTGGCTATCCGGGAACACCCGGGATCTACACAGACAAGCAGGTGAAAGGATGGCGGCAAGTTACCGATGCAGTCCATGCCAAGGGCGGGCGCATCTTTGTCCAGCTACAGCACTGTGGCCGTATCTCGCACCCCAGTCTTCAGATGGATGGGGATCTGCCTGTCGCCCCCTCCGCAATCAGGCCCGAGGGTCTGGCAGTCACCCATGGTGGGATGCAGTCCTTTGTGACGCCACGAGCGCTGGCTACGGCGGAGGTCTTGCAAGTGGTGGAACAGTTCAAGAACGCCGCCCAAGTGGCAAAAGCTGCGGGCTTCGACGGTGTCGAGATCCACGCTGCAAACGGATATCTGATTGATCAGTTCCTGCGAGATGGGAGTAACCGGCGGGGTGACCGGTATGGAGGATCGCCCGCACGGCGCTTGACATTTCTTCTGGAGATTGTTGATGCCGTCAGCGAGATCTGGCTGACGGGACGTATTGGTGTGCGGTTCAGTCCTGAAAACCGATTCAACGACATGCGCGACAGTGACCCGGCTGCAAGCTTTGGGTATTACGCGCAAGAGCTCTCAAAATACGATCTCGCGTATCTCCATGTGCTGGAGGGCGATATGTTTGCCGCCGCCCCGGCGGTGGACTATGGTGAATTACGGCGTCGCTTTGGTGGCACCTATGTTGCCAACAACGGTTACGACAGAGCCCGAGCCATGGCGGCCATTGAGCAAGGTTCGGCGGATCTGATCGCCTTCGGAAAACCTTTTATTGCCAACCCGGACTTGGTCACGCGGCTGCGTCGAGATCTGCCACTCGCTGTTCCCGATCACGAAACGTTTTATGGCGGAGACGAGCGCGGATACACGGACTATCCATCGGCCACTGAACAAGCGCGATCCACCGCGGCAGCAGCATGAAATCCGCAGTGCCCAAGCCAAGTACACGGCAGGAGATCGTCGAGAAAGCCGATCTTTTGTTCTATCAACGCGGCTTCGAGAACACCTCGTTTGCCGACATTGCCGATGCAGTGGGTATCTCGCGAGGCAACTTTTACTACCACTTCAAAACGAAGGATGACATCCTCAAAGAAGTTATCGCTCTCAGAGCGACCAGGACGCAAGGGATGTTAGACATGTGGGCGCTCAAAGGGCGCACTCCCGTCGGACGGCTGAAATGCTTCGTACAGATGCTAATCGACAACCGCAAGGACATTCAACGCTTCGGTTGCCCTGTGGGAACGCTGTGCGCCGAACTGGCAAAACTCGAACACCCCTCACAGGGCGAGGCGGGAATGATCTTTGGCCAGTTCCGACGCTGGCTGGCGCAGCAGTTTGTAGAACTGGGTCGGGTCAAGGATGCCGATGTGCTGGCCATGCACCTTTTAGCGCGTAGCCAAGGCATTGCGTCATTGGCAAACGCCTTCCATGACGAGGCTTTCATTCGCTGCGAGGTCAAGCAGATAGAGGCCTGGGTGCTGGATACAGCGGCCCAAGCGGTGCCCCCAAAGTAGACCCAGGTTCTCACTTTCAGATCACTGCGAACAGGAGAGAGTTCTCATGCACATTGTCTTGCTCAAATTCGGGCCAAATCGTTCGCAAGCTGCGCAATGGATGGTTGAGCACAAGGAGTGGATTGAGAAGGGGATCAGCGACGGGGTGTTCCTGCTCGCCGGGTCTCTGGAGAGCGCACAAGGCGGTGCGCTGCTGACCATCAAGCTCAACAAGGCCGAGGTGGCGGCCAGGGTAAAGGAGGACCCGTTTGTGAAGTATCGGGTTGTGGAGCCTGAGATCATCAGCATTGCCCCGTCGCTAGTGGCTGAGGGATTGGCTGAGCTGATGGGACGTGCCGCCTAGTTTGATCGAGCCAGCGCAACCTGTCCTGACGCCTGAGCAGCGAGGGGAGGCCATGAACGAGTGGGACCAGACGCGCCCGCTGCAATTCCACAAGCGGCCCCATGATCGTCCGGGATGCGACCCTTAGCCGGGGTTCCCGTGACAACCGACCTTCGTCGGGACGACTCTTGTGGAGGACACAGGCAGTCAGTCGCGGCGAGCTTTCGGAGAATGGCCATATGCGCGTGAATACGCCCGCGAAAAGCCTTCCGCGCTGCTAAATCCGACCCGGCGTGCAACGGCCTTCACGGAGTCGCCAGCCTTCAGCTGCCGGCAGGCCAGCGTCAGACGCCAAGCACCGAGGTAACCCATTGGCGTCGTGCCAACGATCCGGCGAAACGTGGTCATGAACTGCGTGCGCGACATCGCCGCAGCCTCAGCCAATCGCTCGACGGTCCAGGCTTTCGCGGGATGGTCGTGCATCGATACCAATGCCCGATGAAGGTTTGGATGAGCAAGGGCTGCAAACAAGCCAGGCTGACGGTCACCTGCGTCAATCACTTGGCGCAGCATCATTAAGACCATCACTTCGGCGAGCCGATCCAGGGCCGCGAGTTTGCCGCAGCGGTTGCTTTCAACCTCCGACAAAAACGCCTGCGTGGTTGCGCGCAGTGCAGGGGCATCGTCGAGTGCCACGGAGATTTCATCCGGGATTGCTGCCATGAGAGGGTTGGCGGCGTTCTCAAATTCGATCGCCACGATGGCGCGCAGATTGGCAGGAAGTTGCGACAGTGGCGCCATGCGCAAAGCGATTCGCCCTCCGCCCTGCGACGGCTCGTACAGCCACAGACTCGGCCCCTGCACCGGCTGCTCAGGGTCCAGGACCAACACACTCAGCTTGAAATAGTCCAGGAACGCTGCAAGGCGGTCCATTTTTCTCGGCGACGAACTTTTGGTCAGGATTTTGGAATTTTCCATGACCTGTAGTGTGGAATATTCAGGGATTCTCAGCAAGTACCCCATTCACTGAAAGGAATGAAACCATGCTTGTGCCACGCCAACAGGCCCCCGCACTGGAAGTGCAAACCCTCACTGGAGAGCCATTTCGCCTGGCCGCCGAGCGCCCGGAGCGCTTCACGTTGATCAGCTTCTATCGGGGACTGCATTGCCCGATTTGCGCCACCTACCTCAAGGAGTTGGAGCGGCTCACCCCATCGTTCGCAGAACGTGGTGTCGCCACCATCGCGGTCAGCTCGGACACCCGCGAGAGAGCACAGCTGATGGCCGAAAAAATCGGCGCTGCCAACCTGCGCCTAGGATGGGGTCTCCCACTGGAAGTCGCCCGCAACTGGGGCCTCTACCTGTCAGCGGGCCGTGGGAAAACTTCCATCGGTATTGAGGAGCCAGCCTTGTTCTCCGAGCCAGGCGTGTTCCTGATCAGGCCGGATAACTCGATCTACTTTCTGTCCGTCCAGTCGATGCCATTCGTGCGTCCCAGTTTTGCAGAAATGCTCCAGGCCTTGGATTTCGTGATCAGGAATGACTATCCGGGGCGTGGCGAATACACCGGTGTGGTCTGATCCGCCAGGCCTGCGAAGACCAATCGAGACCAAAGGCGCACAGGACGCGATGATTCAGTGGACTAGGGCCTGTTTCGCGTCTTTCGCACTGACCGGGGGGGCGGACTGGGAGCCTTGTGGCTCGCCTGGTCCAGCCACAGCAAGGTGTCCATCTGCGCCATGAAGTGGCGCAGATAGTCGGGCGACAGGGTGCGCATCAGGTTGAGTGAACGCAGCATCAGCTTGTGCGCGTTCAGCGGCCCGGCATTCTCGGGCCCCCGATGCAGGGCTTGCACCACCTGTTGCTCGGCAGCGATGTGGGACCAGACCTTGCTGAACTGGTGCACGCTTTTGAGGGCGGGCAATGAGGCGCTCTCCATCGCAAAGGGATTGTCCGTGGCAGCGCTGTGCCGAGGGGGAGCCAGGGTTCGGTTCAACCGTGCCAGCGCTGATTCTGCGGGGGCGAGACGTTGATTGCCCCGTGGTGAAGCAGGGGGGAGCACGCTCTGGGGGTAGCTCGCCAGTGCAGCCTCAAGCTTGTGCGCCAACAGCCGCTGCACGGCCGCTGGCTGGCCAGGCAGGCGGCGTGCCAGTACCTCCAGGTAGTGAAAACGCGCGGGGTCGTTGTGGTGCGCGCCCACTGCACGCAGGGCCTCCAAGCGGGGATCGGTCATGGCGCGCGGGGAGACTCGGAGGGTGGGGTGTTGGCTGCCTTGGGGACCGGCGCCATCTCCACCCGCCGGTTTTGTGCCCGGCCTTTTTCGTCGCTGTTGTCAGCCACGGGTTGTTCGGCGCCAAAGGCTGCGGCGAACACCTGGGACGATGGCATGCCTTCGTCAATCAGGGCCCGGGTCACGGTGAGTGCCCGCTGGGCTGATAGCTCCAGGTTGTCCGCAAAACGCTTCTGGCTGCCACGCAGCAGCGCGGTGTTGTCGGTGAAGCCGCTGACCATCAGCATTTCGTCGCGCTCGCGCAAGTAAACCCCCAAAGGCTGAACCAGGCTCTTGAGCAGTTGCCGTCCCTCAGCACGGAGTTCGTCCGAGCCGGTGGCAAACAGTACGCTGCCGCTGATGCCAATGCGTCCGTTGTTCACTGTCACGCGCCCGCTGGCCAGCGGAATGGCCAATGCCTTTTCGAGTGCCATGCGCCTCTTCTCTTCCATCTGGCGCTTTTGCACCTCCTGCTGCAGGCTGGCCACCAGGTCAATTTGCACTACCAGCACACCCACGAGTATCAGTACAAACGCCCCCAGTAGCCCCGCCATCAGATCGCCGAAGACGGCCCATACCGGAGCTGTCTGGTCGGTGGCATCGTCCAGGGTGTCATCCATGCCGATCACGCGGGCACCCCTTGTTCTGCCGTGGCCCTGCCATGCAGTCGGCGCAGGTCTTCCACGATGCCTTGTTGCGCGCTGATGCTCAAGTCAATCACCTCGCGGGCCTGGACCACGTAGTAGGCCAATTGCTCGTCGCTGCGGCCCATGGACTCGCGGAGGGCACCCTCAATGCTTTGCAGGCTCTCCATGAGCTTGTCGTTGCTGGCGCTGAACAGGCCCACACCGTGGTGAAAGGATTCGCCCAGGCTGGACAACTCGATGGCGCTGGCGGCCACCTGTGCGGCCACCTCGTCCACTTTGCCCGCCTGTGTGCCCAGAGCCTGGGCAAATTGCTGGCCAGCTTGCTCTAGCACCTGGGCGGCGGACTCCACCAGGGCATCGATGGCCGCGCGTTGCTGCACGGCAGCTTCGTTCACGGATTGCAGCAGGCTGCCCAACTGCTGCGTCATCGCGGTGCGCTCGGTCAGTGCGGCGTTGTCGCGCTCACCCAGGCGCGTCATTTCCTGGCGTAGCTGGGTGATGACCTCGGCAGCCGCTTGTGGCACGTCCGACGCTGTTTGCAGCAGGCGCGTGAGCGGGGCCTCCAGCGCAGCGCCCAGTGTGGCCAGGTGCTCTGCCACGGCGGCTTGCAGGGTGTCCAGCCGGTCCACGGCCGCCTGGCCGCGTGCGGCTTCGGCATCGCGCAGGGCGGCTAGCTCCTCGCGCCACACGTGGGTCAGTGCCTCCATGCGTTGGCCTTGGGCTTGCACCCACTGGGCTTCGGTGTCGATGCGCGTGCGCAGCAGTGCGTCGGATTGCTCCATCAGCGCGGTGGCGCTGCCCAATGTGCGGTCCACCTGGGCGTTCAGTCGTTCGCTCACTTGTGAGGCAGTGTTCTCTAGAGCCTGCACCACGGCACGTTGCTGCTCCGTGGTCTGCGCGCCAGCGCGCCGCCATTCGTCGCTGAGCGTGTGCGTCAGGCCCTCCATGGACTGGCTCCAGCCCGCCAGCCGCTGCGCGTCAGCCTCGCGTTGCGCCTGGTGGGCTTCGGCCACGGTATGTTGCAACGCAGCCAGCAACGCGCTGGAGCGTTCTTCAAAGGCGTTGTTTGCAGACTGCAGGTGGTGCTCGATCTGCTGGGCTGCACTGGCCAGTGCAGCGCCGGTTGCCTGTTGCTGTGCGGCGGTCTGTGTGCCTGCGCTTTGCCATTCGGCACTGAGCTTCTGGGCCATCTCATGCATGGACTGGGCCCAGCCTGTCAGCCGCTGTTCGTCGGCGGCGCGCTGTGCACCCTGCGCTTCGGTCACCGTTGCTTGCAGCGTGGTGACCAGGGCTTGAGCTTGCTTTGCAAAGGCCTGGGTGGTCGCTTGCAGTTGCTGGTCCATGTGCTGTGTGGTGCGCTCCAGGGCCTGGCCCATGTCCTGCTGCTGGGTGAGCGTGTGTGTGCCCACGCGCTGCCATTCGGCGGCCAGGGTGTGGGCCATGTCTTGCATGGAGTGCTCCCAGCCTTGCAGTCGTAGCTGGTCTGACTCTGCCTGGGTGGTCTGTTGCTGTGCGGCCGATGCCTGCAGGGAGGCCAACAGGGCTTTCGAGCGTTCGTCGAAAGCCTGCGTGAGCTGCTGCAATGCCCCTTCAAACTGAGTTGCCAGCGCACCCTGCGTGTGCGTCTGTTGGTCGAGCGCCTGGGCCCATGTGTCGGCCACCTTGCGCGCCGTGCCCTCCCACTGGGCACTGAGGGTTTGCAGCTGGTTGCCAGTGTGCTCTCGCAGTCGCTCGTGGGTGCGCTGGGATTCCTGTGCCAGCGTCGCCATGGCCTGCTCCACCACAGGTCGCATGGCGGCAGTGGCCTGCTGGGCGCTTGCACTCAGGCTGTCTTGCAGCGACATGCCCACGGCCTGCGCCAATCGGGTGTAGGCGGCGGAGGCCTCGCTGTGAAAGCCCTGCTGCTGCGCCAACAGTTGGTCGTTGAGCTGGCTGTGGCGGCGCTCCAGTCCGTCCATCATGGCTTGCAGGCGGTCGGCAATCAGCGGCAGTGCCTGTGCCTGCGCTTGCAGGGCCTGCAAGGTGTCTTCGCGCCGCTGGGCTGACGAGAACGTACGGAACAGCGTGGGGATGCGTGCATCCAGCTGGCGTACTGCCTGCAGCCGTTCTCTGCGGCTCAGGGCCGACAACAGCCCCAGCGCGGCAGATGTGGCGACACCCGCGACGGATGTGCCGAACGACAGACCCAGCCCCTTGATGGGCGCGGCCAGCGCGTTGCGGATGGACTCCAGGTTGCCCGACGCTTCCAGAGCAAACACGGCACCGTGGAATGTCACCACCATGCCAACGAACGTGCCGAGCATGCCCAGCATGACCAGCAGCCCCACCAGGTAGGGCGTGAGTGCGGGGCCAGGCAGGGCCACACGCTCTCCATCGATGCGTTGGCGAACCGGGTGGCGCAGTGCGGGGAGCAGGGTCTCCAGCCACGCGTCCAATGCGGGGGGCTCGGTGTGGGCGGCCTCCAGTGCAAGCGCCAGCGAAGCGGTGGCAGCGCGATAACGCATCAGTTCCCAGGCTCCCAGCAGGTAGGTGGCGGCGATCACCATCGTCATCACCAGCGCCAGCGGGCTGGTGCCCACAAAACCCCAGCCCACCCAGCCTACGGCCGCCAAGCCCGTGGCGAAGATGGCTGCCATCACACTCTTGTTCATTCTCGTTGTCCTGTTGTGTCGTTCTGGGCTGCTTCCAGCAGCCCCGTGATCGGTTCCATGCGCGCTTGTAGCTCTGCCATCAGCAGGGCCTGCATGTCGCGCTCAAAGGCCCACAGCCAGCCACCGGCCTGCCGCCAGCGCGCTGGCTCATCTGCCAGCGCCTGCACCATCAGCCTGTGCTGGTGTTGCCGGTGGCGGTGTGCCAGACGGCGCTCCAGGTGCGCAGGGAGCAAGGCCCACAGCCGTTGCTCACGCGGTGCCAGCATGCGCTCCATGACGGCGTCCAGCGCTGCGACTTGGCGCAATGTGGCGGTGCCTTGTGCGATGGTCTGGCGCACCTGCGTCCTCAGGGCCTGCAGCCGCAGCTCTATTTGCTTTTGCAGGTCCAGATAGCGTGGTGCATGTGTGGCGAAATCGGTATCTACCATCGGGTCGGGCAGCTCCACGGGCGTGTTGTCAGCACGAGCCCGCTGCGGCTTGGGCGCTGCAGGTTTGGTGGTCAGCAGTGCTTCGAGGTCGACCCGTGCCTGTTGCACAAGGCCTGTCAGTGCGGCCACATTCAGCGCCAACGCTGGGCACTGTGCGGCGGCCGCCTGCGATGGCAGGGACTCGATCGCGTGCAGCGCCCGGCTGAGCTGTACGGCATCCACGGTTCCCAGCCACTGGCTCAGCTGCTCCGCCACATCGGGTGCCTTGGAGGCTGATGAGGGATGCGTCGTTCGCTCACTGGCTTCCCGCGTCCATTGCTGGAGCAGGACCACAAGGGGTGAGCTGTTGAGTCGGTGGTGTTGGGTCATCCCGTGGAGGCTATGCACTGGGTAGGCACTGCCGAGCGGGGGGGCCGGCGGCGCGTGCATCGGGGAACGGGTCCCCTTTAGGCAAAGCCCGCTATTTTCGCAGGAACGGAAGAGCAGCCCATTGGTCAGCGCCTGGCGTTGCAGCTGTTACACATGAGAAGGGCGCAGAACGGCGCCTCACAAAGGCCCCGCCTATTGCCAATTGCCTGTTGCGAGGGGGCTCAACAGGATGTCGTTTCTCCAACAGGCCATCGGGCCGGCTGCAGCCACCAACGCCGCGATTTCAGGCCAAAAGACGGCTGGGGCCATCTAGCTGGTGCGATTCACGCTTCAGCCTCAGTACGTCTCCAGATGCAGCCGCCCCTCGCGCTGCAGTGCCGCCCCCAGGGCCTCCCAGCTCAGCCCCGCCTCCTGTGCGATGTCACGCAGTGCCATCACCACGCCTTCTTCCATGCCCTTGAGGCCGCAGACGTAGAAGTGGCTGTTGTCATCGCGCAGCAGGGCCAGCAGGTCGGCGTCGCGCTCGCGCATCAGGTCTTGCACATAGCGCTTGGGCTGCCCGGGCGTGCGGGAGAAAGCCAGGTTGATGTCGATGAAGTCCTTGGGCAGGCTTTGCAAGGGCCCGAAGTAGGGCAGCTCCTGCTGCGTGCGGGCGCCGAAGAACAGCATGAGCTTGCCGCCCTCAAACTTGCCGCTGTTGCGCAAGCGTCGCCGCCACTCGGTCATGGCGCGCATGGGGGCGCTGCCCGTGCCGGTGCAGATCATCACGATGTGCGATCGTGGGTGGTTGGGCATGAGGAAGCTGCTGCCGAACGGCCCCACCACCTGCACCTTGTCGCCCACCTTCAGGTCGCAGACATAGTTGGATGCCACGCCACGCACGGGGTTGCCGTCGTGGTCCACGGTCACGCGCTTCACCGTCAAAGCCAGGTTGTTGTAGCCGGGCCGCTCGCCGTTGCGTGGGCTGGCGACCGAGTATTGGCGAGCGTGGTGCGGCTTGCCCAGTGCATCGGTGCCCGGTGGGATGATGCCTATCGATTGCCCCTCCAGCACGGGAAAGGGCATGCTGCCGAAGTCGAGCACCACGTGGTGGGTCTCACTCTCAAAGCCAGCCTCGGTGCAATTGAAGTTGCCGACCACGGTGGCGGTGGTCGGGCTTTTGGGCGGAAACAGGTTCGTATAAGGATGAGCGGCAGACCAGGGCGGCACCGTGGCTCCGTACTGTGCGGAGCGGAATACCTGTGTGCCTGGTTCTGCAGGCGCTTCGGGGGCTTGCTGCAGCGTCGTCGCCTCTGTGGCGGGCTCTCCGCCTGCTGCGACCAGTTCATGGGGGGCGAGCTCGCCCGGCAGTTCTTCCCAGCTGAACTGTTCGTCAATGGTGTAGGCACGGGCCACTGGCACCGCACGCCAGTTGTCGATAGAGCCCGTGGGGCAAGGCGATATGCAGGCCATGCAGCCGTTGCACACATCGGCTCGCACCACGTAGTTGTTGTCGTCGTGTGTGATCGCGTTGACCGGACAGGTGGCCTCGCAGGTGTTGCAGCGAATGCAGATCTCCGGGTCTATCAGATGTTGCTTCAGGATGCCGTTGTCGATCAGCGTGTGGGTTTCCATAATCATTTTTCGGGCAATGTCTGTCGACTGGTGCTGTGACCTTGCATACGTTGGCTGCCCTCTGTCAATGCAGAGCAGAACCGCCTTGCCTGGCCGCAGGCGCCGTGTTGCCTCAGTGCGAGGCTGGCGCTGGCGGCTCGGCAGCGATCAATTGAACCGCACGTATTCGAAATCCACAGGCTGGCGGTTGATGCCCATGACAGGGGGGGCAATCCAGCCAGCGAACTTGCCCGGATCGACCACACGGCCCATCAACGACGCCACAAACGCGAAGTCTTCGGGCGTGGGCAGCCACTCGGCCTTGCGTGCGGTCCATTCCGCCTCGCTCACCACGCGGCCGTCGGGCGACATCTTGATGCCCGCCAGGGCACCGATCTGGCGATTGAAGGCCTTGTGAGGCACCACCAGGCGGGTGGGGATGCCAGCCTTCTCCAGCACCTTGTTCCATCGCCCAACACCCGCCATGGAGTCCTTGATGAAGTCGTCGCGCAGCACTTCGTTGAGCGCGTTGAGCATGGGGACGTCCTTCTCTAGCAGCTGACCATCCCTGACCTCCAGCACCTTGTAGGTCTGGCCTTTGAGCACATGGTCGTCCGTGCGTTTGCCTTCTTCGTAGCGGCCCTTGAGCCCCGAGCTGTAGAACGTGGCGGCGTTGCTCGACTGGTCAGCGCCGAACAGGTCGATGGTCACGCTGTAGTGGAAGTTGAGGTAGCGCTGGATGGTGGGCAGGTCGATGGCCCCGGCCGCGCGCACCTTGGCAGGGTCGTCGGTCTTGAGGTCGTTCATCACCTGCGCGGTGCGCGACAGCACACGCGAAATACCGCTTTCGCCCACGAACATGTGATGGGCCTCTTCGGTCAGCATGAACTTGGTGGTGCGCGCCAGCGGGTCAAAGGCGCTCTCTGCCAATGCCGAGAGCTGGAACTTTCCGTCGCGGTCGGTGAAATAGGTGAACATGAAAAATGCCAGCCAGTCCGGCGTTTTTTCATTGAAGGCGCCCAGGATGCGCGGGTTGTTCTCGTCGCCGGACTGGCGCTGCAGGAGGGCTTCGGCCTCCTCGCGACCGTCGCGACCAAAGTGCTTGTGCAGCAGGTACACCATGGCCCACAGGTGGCGGCCTTCTTCCACATTGATCTGGAACAGGTTGCGCAGGTCGTACATGCTGGGCGCTGTCAGGCCCAGGTGGCGCTGCTGCTCGACCGAGGCGGGCTCGGTGTCGCCCTGGGTCACGATGATGCGGCGCAGGTTGGCGCGGTGCTCGCCAGGCACGTCCTGCCAGGCCTTCTCGCCCTTGTGGTCGCCAAAGTGGATTTCACGGTTGGCATCGCCAGGGTTCAGAAAGATGCCCCAGCGGTAGTCGCGCATCTTCACGTGGCCAAACTGTGCCCAGCCATTCGGGTCCACGCTCACGGCGGTGCGCAGGTAGACCTCGTGGTTGGTGGAGCCCTCGGGGCCCACATCGTCCCACCAGTTGATGAAGTTGGGCTGCCAGCCTTCGAGCGCGCGCTGCAGCGTGCGGTCTTCGCCCAGGTTCACGTTGTTGGGGATCTTCTCGCTGTAGTTGATGGTGCTCATGAATGTCTCCTCGTTGGATGGAAAACCGACTACCCGTTCGGCCCGAACGGTCGGGGTTGGGGCTAGACGCGGTTCAGATCGAAGCCGGCTTTCTGGCCAGTGCCATAGACCTTGAGCGCACCTTTTTCACCCACGGCGTTCGGGCGATTGAATATCCAGTTTTGCCAGGCGGTCAGGCGGCCGAAGATGCGGGTGTTCATGTTCTCCTTGCTGGCAAAGCGCAGGTTGGCTTCCAGGCCGGTAAGCGAGTCGGGTGACATGGCGGCGCGCTCTTCGATGGCGATGCGGATCTCGTCATCCCAGTCGATATCGTCCGGGGCTGCGGTCACCAGGCCCAGCGCCAGGGCCGCATCGGCATCCAGCGGCTTGCCGACGGCTGCGCGGGCAGCCTCCATGGGCGTGGCGTCTTCGTAGAAGCGGCGCTGCAAGCGGCTCTGGTCGTTCACCATGGGCAGCAGGCCGAAGTTGAATTCATTGAGCGTGAGGTGGGGCGCGCGCTCCGCGTCGTCGGGCAGGGCAAGCATGTAGGTGCGGTCTGCGGCAAAGGCCAGTTCGGCCAGTGAGCCCGCAAACGCAGAACCCGTCTCCAACAGCGCAAACAGGCTGCGCGAAGACACATCAAGCCGTGCGAACGTGCGGCGCAGCGCACCCACCGTTTCGCGTACCAGCCAGTGGTCCTGGTGGGCCAGCAAGGTGGCATCGTTGGCAAGCACTGCCTGCGCGTCCCCCTCTGTTTTCAGCAACCAGGTGCCAATGTCCAGTTCGTTGGTGCGCAGGTTCAGGATGGCGTCGTCCAGCTCGCGGGCCAGGGCCAGCGGCCACCAGGCGGCGCCCGCTGCTTCAATGGCTGCAGTGTCTGTGGGTTGTGGCCCTTTGGGCGCTTGGATGCACAAAGTGGCCGTGCGCCGCACGCGATCGATGTCCACCGCCACGTGCTGGTAACGCATGCCGTCGGCATGGTCCTGCCGCTCCACGCGTGGCAGAGCAATGCCTTGCGCGGCGCTGGGGCGGGTGCTGGTGTGCGCCAAGGCTGCTGCACGCTCTTGCACCGCGGCGGCAAATTGCGCAGGCTTGGCGATACGGTCCACCAGGCGCCAGTCCACCGCGCGCTGGCCGCGCACGCCCTCCACGCTGGTGCAGAAGATATCGGCCAGATCGTGGCGCACGTGGCGCTTGTCCGTGACGCGTGTCAGCCCACCCGTGCCCGGCAGTACGCCCAGCAGGGGCACTTCGGGCAGCGATACGGCAGACGAACGGTCATCGACCAGGATGATTTCGTCGCATGCCAGCGCCAGCTCATAGCCACCGCCCGCGCAGGCGCCGTTCACTGCCGCAATGAACTTGATGCCGGAGTGCTTGGAGGAGTCTTCAATGCCGTTGCGCGTCTCGTTGGTGAACTTGCAGAAGTTGACCTTCCAGGCGTGGCTGGAGACCCCCAGCATGAAGATGTTGGCGCCCGAGCAAAAGATGCGGTCCTTGTCACTGGTGACGATGACGCTGCGCACGTCGGGGTGCTCGAAGCGGATGCGGTTGAGCGCGTCGTGCAGCTCAATGTCCACCCCCAGGTCATAGCTGTTGAGCTTGAGCTTGTAGCCAGGACGGATGCCGCCGTCCTCCGCAATGTCGAGTGATAGCCGCGCAACGGCGCCCTCGACCGACAAAGTCCAGTGGCGGTATTGCGTGGGGTTGGTGCGGTAGTCAACGCGTTCAAGGGCGTGAGTGGAATCTGCCATAAGGTCTCCGTGGAGAATTAATGCAATATAGTGCTTGTTTTTGCAACTGATGTGCATCATGGTGCATGTTTTGTGGCGTGTCAATGCATTTTTATGCCGATGGCATTGCTGCAGACAGCGCTCGAAAGCGCCGCGTCGGGGCGTAGGGAAGAGCGCTGGAAGGGGGGGCACACTGCCCGCCGTGGTGACAGGCGTTGTGCAGCGCGGGGGCAGAGTGTGTGCAGGGGCGGCGGTGTCAGCGCGCGCCCTGGTGCGGAGTGTTATGCCGCGCGGGCCATGGCCTTGCGCACACTGGCACTCAATGTTTGCAGGCTTTGCTCGGGCGTCTGGCCTGAGGTATCCACCGTGATTTCGGCCTTGGAGTAGAAGGCTGCGCGCCCGTCCAGGATGCGCTTGAGGTCGTCCATGGCCTCTTTGCTGGCGGCCATCGGGCGCATATCGCCCTGGGCCACCACGCGCCCCATGTGCTCCTCGGGGGTGGCTCGCAGCCACACGGTGGTGCAGTGGGCCAGCAATTCGTTGAAAGTGGCGGGGTCCGACACGATGCCGCCGGGCGTGGCGATGACCACCTCACTGTGGATCTGTATGGTTTCCTCCAGCGCCCTGCGCTCGTAGCGGCGGTAGGCGGTGGTGCCGTACAGATCGTGGATCTCGCGCACGCTGCACCCGGCCAGTGCTTCAATGGCGCGGCTCAGTTCGATGAATGGAACATCCAGTTCGCGCGCCAGCAGCGGCCCCAATGTGGACTTGCCAGCTCCCCGTAAGCCCACCAGCGCGATACGGCCGTGCCTCGCGGTGTCGTTGTGGCCACCACTCAGCAGCTCGTGCAGCGCCATACGGGCGCGGCGCAGCTCGGACTCGCTGCGATGCTCCAGCAGTTCCCGGATCAGCAGCCATTCGGGCGACAGCGTCGTGAAATCGCCCACCAGCTCCGCCAGAGAGCAGTGAAGTGCATGGGCCACCTGCTGCAGCACCAGGATGGAGGCATTGCCAGTGCCGTACTCCAAATTCGCCAAGTGGCGTTCCGACACGTCGGCGGCCACCGCCACCGCCTTGCGGGTCAGGCCCCGCTGCGCGCGCAGGTTGCGGACCCGCTCGCCCAGTGCCACCAAGAGGGGGTTTTTGGGCTCCTCGCCCGTGGGCGGCGCCCCCTCTTGCGCGAAGGCGGGTGCCAGCAGCCCCGCCGTTTCTGTTTCGTTCATACCCATCCTTTTCATGGAGCACCCTGGCCTTCCTCAGGGAAAACGCCATGCATGCACTATAGTGCTTGACATGGATCTTTTAGGTAACTATGGTTCATAGATTGGCAAAATACTGCATGTTTTTGATGCGCGCAAGGCGGTGGATCAAAAACGGTGCAGATTGGGCCCCGACTCTAGCTGCACCCATTGCCCATGTCCGACAAAACTGCATTTCACCAAGCCTTGGTCGATCTGACCGCCCAACTTGATGGCAGACCCCTGGATGCTGCCCTGGCGAACTGGCTCAACACCGCGCATGGCCCCGCCAGTGCGACCTACCAACGCCTGCGGGAGGCGTGTATTCAGGGTGCGCGTGAGGGCTGGTTGTGCGAACGCGAGGGCGGCGGTATTCGTTATGGCCGCGTGTTCAGGCCTGAGGACGCCTTGCACCGGTTTTCGGTGGATGTGGTGGACATGCAGGACATCGCCGGGCCTCACCACACCCATCCACAGGGTGAGATCGATTTGATCATGCCGCTGGAGGGGGATGCGTTGTTTGACGGCCACCCTGCTGGCTGGTGCGTCTACCCGCCCGGCAGTGCCCATCACCCCACCGTGGCACAGGGCAGGGCCCTGGTGCTGTACCTGTTGCCGGAAGGTCAGATCCATTTCACCCGGTAGCGCCAGCGTTGCTGCTCCCATTTCCCCTTTGTTCTGAAAGATTGACTGCATGACTGAACTGCTCGCCAACCATGTCGCCGGGCGCTGGCAACACGGAACAGGGTCTGGCGCCGAGCTGCGCGACCCTGTGCTGGGTACAGCCCTGGTGCGGGTGGACGCCACGGGGCTGAATCTACCCGCGGCCTTTGCGTTTGCCCGTGAGCAGGGCGGTGGCGCACTGCGCGCTGCCACCTATCGTGAACGGGCTGCCCTGTTGGGGGCGGTGGCCAAGGTGCTGCAGGCGCACCGGGACAGTTACTACGACATCGCCACAGCCAACTCGGGCACCGTTAAGACGGACTCTGCGGTGGACATTGACGGCGGTATCTTCACGCTCGGCCAATACGCCAAATGGGGTGATGCGCTGGGTGATGTGCGTGTGCTGCGCGACGGGGATGCGGCCAGGCTGGGCAAGGAACCGGTCTTTCAGTCACAGCACCTGCAGGTGCCCCGGCCTGGGGTGGCGCTGTGCATCAACGCATTCAACTTCCCCGCTTGGGGGTTGTGGGAGAAAGCCGCACCCGCCTTGCTGTCGGGCATGCCGGTCATCGTCAAGCCCGGCACATCCACGGCGTGGCTGACCCAGCGCATGGTGCAGGACGTGGTGAACGCCGGGGTGTTGCCTCCAGGTGCCCTGTCGGTCATAGCGGGCAGCTCGGCGGGGCTGATGGACGCACTGCAACCCTTTGATGTGGTGTCGTTCACCGGCTCTGCCGAGACGGCGGGCATCATCCGCGCGCACCCGGCGGTGGCGCAGCGCTCGGTGCGCGCCAACATCGAGGCTGACAGCCTCAATGCCGCGCTGCTCATGCCCGATGCAGCGCCCGACAGCGCGGCCTTTGACTTGCTGGTGCGCGAAGTCGTCCGCGAGATGACGGTCAAGTCCGGGCAAAAGTGCACCGCGATCCGCCGCATCCTGGTCCCCGCTGCGTTGTACGCTGCGGTGGCCGAGGCTGTCAGCGCCCAGCTGGCCGGAGTGGTAGTGGGCAACCCCCGCAACGCAGAGGCGCGCATGGGCTCGCTGGTGAGCCGCGCGCAGTTCGATGCGGTGCAGGCAGGCATTGCCACACTGAGTGCCCACACCGAGGTCTTGTACGACGGCCGAACCCGGCCGCTGGTCGATGCCGACCCTGCGGTGGCCGCATGCATCGGCCCGGTGCTGCTGGGCGCGCGCGATGCTGATCGGGCCTCCATCGTCCATGACGTGGAGGTGTTTGGCCCGGTCGCCACCCTGCTGCCCTACAACGATCTGCCCCATGCTCTGGCCCTGGCACAGCGTGGCCAGGGCTCGCTGGTGACCTCGCTCTATGGCGCTGACGACAAGGCCCTGGCCAAGGCCGCCGTAGCGCTGGCTGCCAGCAACGGCCGCGTGCACGTGGTCACGCCTGCGGTGGCCTCGGCGCACACGGGCCACGGCAATGTCATGCCCATGTCGCTGCATGGCGGACCCGGCCGGGCGGGTGGTGGCGCTGAGCTGGGCGGCCTGCGTGCGCTGGACTTCTACCACCAGCGCAGTGCGGTACAGGCCAGCCCTGAAGTGCTCGCGGCGCTGGGCTGCTGAACCCCAGGGCCCAACAACAACGCCATCCACACGGAGACTCCCCATGACCCGCCTTTCAGAGCCGTTCAATTTTGCGGAACACCTGTTTGCGCTCAACCGCGCGCGGGGTGACCGCATCGCCTACATCGACGACCAGGGGACCCTGAGCTACAGCGCGCTGGAAGACCGCGCACGGCGCATGGCGGCCGTGCTGGCCAACGCCGGTGTGCGGCGCGAGGAGCGTGTGCTGCTGCTGATGCTGGACACCAGCGACTGGCCCGTGGCGTTTCTAGGCTGCCTGTACGCCGGTGTGGTGCCGGTGGCAGTCAACACGCTGCTCAAGCCCGACGACTATGCCTACATGCTGACGCACTGCCGCGCGCGGGCGGCGCTGGTCTCCGGCACATTGCTGCCGGTGCTGAACGAGGCGCTGGCCCTGGCACCCCACCATGAGGTGCGTGCTTGCGTGGTGTCGCTGCCGCAAGGCC
Organism: Acidovorax benzenivorans; assembly: GCF_028680575.1. Taxonomy (GTDB): domain Bacteria; phylum Pseudomonadota; class Gammaproteobacteria; order Burkholderiales; family Burkholderiaceae_C; genus Acidovorax; species Acidovorax benzenivorans. The sequence continues at coordinate 170,412 of NZ_JAPCKI010000005.1, forward strand.
CGCTGGGTGCGGGGGCTGTGGACATGCAGGCCGCCATTGCCAGCACCCCCGCGCTAACTGCGCCCGCCCGCACTGGCCCGGACGAGCCAGGGTTCTGGCTTTATTCCTCGGGTTCCACGGGCAAGCCCAAGGGCACGGTGCACACGCAGGGCAGCCTGCGGTGGACGGCCGAACTGTATGGCAAGGCGGTGCTGGGCCTGACTGACAAGGATGTGTGTTTTTCTGCCGCCAAGCTCTACTTTGCGTATGGCCTGGGCAACAGCCTGACCTTCCCTTTGTCGGTGGGTGCCACGGTGGTGCTGATGGCCGAGCGACCCACGCCCGCAGCCACATTTGAGCGCTGGACACGCCACCAGCCCTCGGTTTTTTTTGGGGCTCCCACCGGTTTTGCCGGCATGCTGGCTTCGCCCCACCTGCCTTCCCGAAGTGCGGTGGCGCTGCGCATGTGCTCGTCTGCCGGCGAGGCGCTGCCGGCCGAGATCGCGCAGCGCTTCAAGGACCATTTTGGTTGCGACATCATCGATGGCATTGGCTCCACAGAGATGCTGCACATCTTCCTGTCCAACCGGCCTGGGGAGGTGCGCTACGGCACCACGGGAAAACCGGTGCCAGGGTACGAGATATCGCTGCGCGGCGAAGACGGCCGTGAGGTGCCGCAGGGCGAGATTGGCGACCTCTACATCCAGGGCCCCAGTGCCGCGCTGATGTACTGGAACGACCGCACCAAAACCCGCGAGACCTTCCAGGGCGCGTGGACCAAAAGTGGCGACAAGTACGTGCGCGATGCCGATGGCTACTACACCTACGCAGGGCGTAGCGACGACATGCTCAAGGTCAGTGGCATCTATGTCTCGCCGTTTGAGGTGGAGGCTACGCTGATGCAGCACACCGCCGTGTTGGAGGCGGCCGTGATCGGCACGCAGGACGCCGATGGCCTGACCAAGACCAAGGCGTTTGTGGTGCTCAAGGACGGGCAGGCGGTCACGCCGGATGAACTCAAGGTGTTTGTGAAGGAACGCCTGGCGCCCTACAAATACCCGCGCATGATCGAGTTTCTGTCGGAGCTGCCCAAGACGGCCACCGGAAAGATCCAGCGCTTTCGGCTGCGCGAGCGGGAGCAACGGGCGTGAGCGCAAGCACCACTGCGCCAAGCCCAACCGGTTACACAGAGCGTGTGCCTGTCGTCTGGCGCGACCGCACGGTACAGATCGAATACCAGTGGATAGGCCCCGAGCGCAGCGATGCTCCCTTGGCGGTGTTTCTGCACGAGGGCCTGGGCTCGGTGGCGATGTGGAAGGACTTCCCGCACCAGTTGTGCGATGCGGGCGGGCTTCGGGGGCTGGTGTTCTCTCGTCCTGCCTATGGCCGGTCTACCCCCCGGGCTGCGGACGAGGTGTGGGGCGTGGACTTCATGCACCAGCAGGCGCATGAGGTCGTGCCCGCATTCCTCGACGCTCTGGGGGTGAAGGAGGCGCCCTGGCTCTTCGGCCACAGCGATGGGGCATCGATCGCCCTCTTGCTCGCCGCACGCTGGCCGCAGCGTGTGCGCGGACTGGTGCTGATGGCGCCACATATCTTGGTGGAAGACGTGACGGTGCAAAACATAGAGCGCGCGCGGGACGCCTACGAACAGACCGATCTGCGCCACAAGCTGGCGCGTTACCACGACGATGTGGATTCGGCCTTCTGGGGCTGGAACCGCATCTGGTTGGCCCCGGCGTTTCGTGCCTGGAACATTGAACCGGAAATCGCCCAGATCCGCGCCCCCGTGCTGGCCATTCAGGGCTGTGATGACGAATACGGCACCTTGGCGCAGATTCGTGGCATCGCCCAACGGGTGCCGGGCACCCGGTTGCTGGAGCTACCGGACTGCGCGCACTCGCCGCACCGTGACCAGTCTGGCGCGGTGATTGCCGCCACGGTGGCTTTCATGAAAGCACACAGCACGCAGAGATAGCGGCAGCTGCAGGCGTGGGTCGGTGGTTCGCCCGCGCCCCGGTGGAGATGTCGCGGGCGCTATTCCACCTGGTGCCGCAGGCCTTCCAGGTCGGTGACGGTGATGCCGCCGTACTCGATCTCCAGCAGGCCTGCGGCCTGCAGCCGCTTCAACGCCGCGTTGCAACGCTGGCGCGACACACCCGAGAGGTTGGCAATTTCCTCTTGCGACACCTGCAGGTGCGTGTCACTGCCCGGATGCAACCAAGGGTGGAACAGGCCTGCCAGCGCACGCGCTACCTGGCTGTCGGTGTCCAGCAGATGGTGGGCCGTGAAGTTGCCCAGAAACCAGTGCATGCGCTCGTTGATCTGGTGCAGCAGAAAGTGGTCAAAGCTGCGCTGCGTGGCGTGCAGCCATTCAAAAGTCTCCACCGGCATCAGCGCGACGCGGCTGGGCCGCAGTGCGATGACATCGGCCGTGCGGGGTGTGCCACGCAGCAAGGTGCCCTCGCCAAACCAGCTCCCCGCCGAAAGCCCGCCCAGCGTGACCGCGCGGCCATCCCCAGAGGTCACGGTCCACTTCAGCAGCCCCTCGATGGCGCCGTACCAGTGCGCCGGGGTATGGCCGCGCCGGCACAGGGCGCCGCCCTGCGGCACTTCGACCTCGCGCACATCGTCCATCACCCGCTGCTGGGCGGTGCTGTCCAGTGCCGGGAACCAGGCCGAGCGCAGCAGAAGATCGGTAAGGGTGGGGGGAGCCAGTTTGACCAACATGGTGAGAGTGTCTCCTGCGCCCCATGCTGCTGTACAGGCGCGTGCGCGTATTCCCTGAGTCCAAATGTCATCGCGATGACTGAGTGTGTGAGGGCTCCAAAAAATAATGGCTGCTCTATCCACAGGAGACACATGATGATGCACACGCGCCGCCAGTTCATGCACCACGTCGGTTGCGCCTCTGCGCTGGGGGCCTTGTCGCCGCTGGCCGCCTGGGCGCAGGCCGTCGACCAGGTCAAGATCTTCTATGGTTTTCCTGCGGGCAGCGCGGGTGACAGTGTGGCGCGCAGGGTGGGCGAGAAGCTGGCCGCCTCGCCTTTCACCCGCAACTCTGCGGTCGTTGAAAACAAGCCCGGCGCGGGCGGCCGCATTGCGCTGGAGTCGCTCAAGGGTGCGCCCGCCGATGGCAGCGTGCTCACGCTGTCGCCGTTTTCGTGCACCTCCATCTATCCGCACATTTACAGCAGGCTGAGCTACGACCCGGTCAAGGACTTTGTGCCGGTGTCTATCGGGGCCGTGATGCACCATGGGCTGGCCGTGGGGCCGCTGGTGCCTGCCTCCGTCAAGACGGTGAAGGACTTCCTGGCCTGGGCCAAGGCCAATCCCGGGCAGGCCAACTACGGTTCGCCCGCAGCGGGTTCCACGCCGCACTTCATTGGCGCTCTGCTCGGTTTGAACCACGGCGTGGACCTCAAGCATGTGCCGTACCGTGGGTCCATTCCTGGTGTGACCGATGTGGTGGGCGGGCAGATCGCGTCGATGGTCACGCCCAGTGGAGACTTCATTCCCAACCACAAAGCGGGCAAGCTGCGGCTGATCGCCACCTCGGGCCAGGCGCGGTCTCCGTTCTCCCCCGAGGTGCCCACGTTTGCAGAGCAGGGCTTTCCAGAACTCACGACCGAGGAGTGGTTTGGCTTTTATGCGCCTGCCCGCACTCCAACGGCCGTGGTTGCTGCCGCCAATGCGGCCATCAACACCGCGATCAAGGACAAGGCTGTCATCGACAGCCTAGCCGTGGTGGGGCTCATCGCCAAGGGCTCTACGCCAGCGGAGATGTTGGCCTCGCAACAGGCCGAATACGAGCGCTGGGGGCCGTTGGTGAAGAAGGTCGGCTTCACGGCAGAGTCTTGAAAGGTCGCGCATGGCACACACCGTGAAGCGCGTGGCCGTGGTGGCCACCGGAACCATTGGCGCCAGCTGGGCCGCATATTTTCTGGCGCAGGGACTGGATGTGGATGCCACCGACCCGTCGCCTGGGGCCGAGCAGCGCCTGCGCGACGCGGTCGCCACGCACTGGGTGGCGTTGTCGCAGCAGGGACTGGCCCAGGGAGCCAGCCAGGAGCGCCTGCATTTTCATGCGCAGCTGGAGGATGCCCTGGCGCAGGCCGACTTTGTGCAGGAGAACGGTCCCGAGCGGCTCGACTTCAAGGTGGACCTGTTCCGCCGCATGGATGCTGCGGCCCCTGCGCATGTTTTGTTGGCTTCCAGCTCCTCGGGCCTGGCGGTGACGGACATGCAGAGGGATTGCGCGCATCCTGAGCGCGTGGTGCTGGGCCATCCGTTCAACCCGCCGCACATGATCCCGCTGGTCGAGGTGGGCGGCGGCGAGCACACCGCACCTGAAGCGGTGGCCGATGCCATGGCGTTCTATACCCGCATTGGCAAGCGCCCCATCCAGGTGCGGCGCGAGATCAAGGGGCACATCGCCAACCGCCTGCAGGCCGCGTTGTGGCGCGAGGCCTTTCATCTGGTGGACCAGGGCGTGGCCACGGTGGAAGACATCGACACAGCCATCTCCCAGGGCCCCGGCTTGCGGTGGGCGCTGATGGGGCCGTTCATGAACCTGCACCTGTCGGGCGGCGAAGGTGGCATTGCCCACGTGCTGGCCCACCTGGGCGGGCCCATCGAAGGCTGGTGGCAGGACCTGGGCACCCCGTCCATGACCGAGGCCTTGCAGCACCAGGTGACAGAGGGCGTCGCACAGGCGTTGGGCGCACGGCAGGCCGGTGAGCTGGCCCGGGCGCGGGATGCCTTGCTCATTGAGCTGCTGCGCGCCAAGCAGGCGTCTGGCCTGCTGAGCGACCCCGATCCCGATACGCAGGCCTGAGGCATAGCTCCCCCTGTTTTGACCCTCTATCGCTCCCGAGAACCCACCATGTACCCAGCCTTTCTTGATGACGAGCGCCAGATCGCCCCTGCACGTGCTGTGCGCACCCAGTTTGACGATGGTTCTTTCACACTGCGCTCTCCGATGGTGCTGCAACCCTATGCGCGCTGCGTGGGAGAGTGGCTGGAGCGCTGGGCGCGCGAGACGCCTGACGCGCTGGCGCTGGCCGAGCGTGGCGACAGCGTTGAGGGCTGGCGCAGCCTGACCTATGCGCAGCTGCGCCGTCAGGTGGGCGCCGTGGCCCAGTCGCTGCTGGACCTGCGGTTGCCAGCCGGGCGGCCCATTGCCATCCTGTCCGACAACGCTGTGGACCACGCGGTGCTCATGCTCGCGGCCATGCATGTGGGCATCACCCCCTGCTCGCTATCGAGCGCGTATGCGCGCTCTCAGGACCACAGCCGCTTGCACAGCATGCTGGCGGTGCTGGAGCCCAGCCTGGTCTATGCGTCCGATGCCAACATCTATGCAGCCGCCCTGCAAGGGTGGGACAGCGATGCCGAGCGAGTGTTCAGCCGCAACGCCTCCACGTGTCCGGGTGCGCTGCCCTGGGAGCATCTGCTCGCCGGGCGAGAAACGCCCCAGGTGCAGCAGGCCATGCAGGCACTGCTGCCCGACGATCATGCCAAATACCTGCTCACCTCCGGCTCCACCGGTCGGCCCAAGGTGGTCATCAACACCCACCGCATGCTCTGCGCCAACCAGCAGATGATGGCTCAGGCGTGGCGCTTTCTGGAGCACGAAAAACCGGTGCTGGTGGATTGGCTGCCCTGGAGCCATACCTTTGGCGGCAACCACAACCTCAACATGGTGCTGTGCCATGGCGGCACGCTTTACATTGATGAGGGGCGGCCCGTGCCGGGGCTCATTGAAAAAACGGTGCGCAACCTCCGCGAGGTGCAGCCCACCATGCTGTTCAACGTGCCTCGGGGCTTTGACATGCTGCTGCCGTATCTGGAGGCCGACGACCGCCTGGCCGCCGATGTACTTGCGCGCATGCGGCTGGCCTTCTACGCAGCGGCGGCGCTGGCGCCATCGACCTGGCAGCGCTTGCAGGCCGTTGCGCGGCGCGTGCGCCCCGCGCAGCCGCTGTGGCTCACGACATCGTGGGGGTCCACAGAGACAGCGCCTGCCGTCACCACCGCGCACTGGCACCTCGAAGGTGCGGGCTGCATTGGCGCACCCTTGCCGGGGCTGGAGCTGAAGCTGGTGCCCAACGGCAGCAAGCTGGAGATGCGGGTCCGTGGCGTGTCGGTGTTCGCTGGCTACCGCAATGCCCCGCGCGAGACGGCCGCCGCGTTTGATCATGAGGGGTTCTACCGCATCGGCGATGCGGGCTATCTGGTGGACGCGGAGCAGCCAGACAAAGGCGTGGTCTTCAACGGGCGTGTGGCGGAGGATTTCAAGCTGTCCAGCGGCAGCTGGGTGTCGGTGGGCACGTTGCGGGTGGAGCTGGTGTCGCAACTGGCGCCACTGGTGCAGGACATCGTGCTCACCGGGCATGACCGCGACGAGGTGGGCATGCTGGTGTTTCCGTCTGCGGCCGGTACGGCCGATGCGGTGCGACTGGAGCAGGCGCTGCAGGCTGCGATGCGTGCGCGCCGCGACGCGGGCGCTGGGTCTTCGCAATGCCCCACACGGGCCATGGTGATGGACACGGCACCCGATGCAGATGCCGGAGAGATCACCGACAAGGGCTACATCAACCAGGGGGCGGTGCTCTCACGCCGCGCGGCGGCGGTGCAGGCGCTGTATGCCAGCCCTATAGCTCCAGGCGTCCTCATGGTCTGAGTGCGCAGGGCATGCTGGGGTTGTCGTTGTGCTCCTCCGCGTGCCCCACAAATAAAACAGGGGCCTTGCGGCCCCTGTGGTTCTGACGCAGGCGCCTTGCGGCGCTGGGTGCATCAGGCGGTTGCGTCCTTGAGCTTCTTCAGGGCGCGGGTCTTGATCTTGACCGATGCTGGCTTGGCGGGGAACCAGCGCTCTTCACCCGTGAACGGGTCCTTGCCAAAACGCTTCTTCTTGGCGGGCACTTGCTGCAGGCCGATCTTGAGCACGCCAGGCAGCGTGAATTCGCCAGAGCCCTTCTTGTGCACCGAGCCCAGGATGGCGGCTTCCAGCGCGGCCAGCACGGCCTTGGTGGCCTTGGGCTCCACGCCCGACTGTTCGGCCAGGTGGGCGATCAGCGTGGTCTTGTTGAAAGCAGCCTTGATGGGCTTCAGGGCGGCAGCAGCGGCCACGGGCTTGGCGGCGGCAGCAGCTTTCTTGGCGGCAGGCGCAGCCTTTTTGGCTGCAGGGGCGGCCTTCTTGGCGGCTGGTGCTGCCTTCTTTACAGCGGGTGCTGCGGCCTTGACGGCCACCTTCTTTGCGGGAGCGGGGGTTTTCTTTGCAGTTGCCATGATGTTTTTTCGTTGATTGGAATGACGATGGGCCCTGCCTCTGCGGGCGAGGACCTGCGTGATTTTAGGTGCGATAACGCCAGGCGCGATAGGGCCTGCGTGCTGCAGGTGTTTGCAGCCGTCGCATGGGGGGCGGTGCCACCTGCTTGCGCAGGGCCCGCGAGGCCGTTGCAGGAGCGTGCTTGACGCCCCGTTGTTGTCTGCGTGGCTAGGCTGCCGCCTGCAGGCCCAGCACAGCGATCACGTGGCAGCCCGTGCCCGCGATGACGCAGCCATGCCACACGGCGTGGGCATAGCGCACCACGGTGTCCATCACAAAAAACACCACCCCGGCCGTGTACGCGGCCCCACCGATGACCAACCAGGCCGCACTCACTGCGGGCACATGGGCCATCAGGGGCAAGGCCGCCAGCAGCGCCACCCAGCCCATCGCCACATACAAGGCCGTGGACAGCCAGGGCGCGGCGCGGCGCGTGCGCATCTGGAGCCAGCAACCCGCCAAAGCCGCCAGCCACACCAGCGCCAGGGCGGTGATGTGGTGCGTGTGGCCGGGCGCACTCAACGCAAACGGGGTGAAGCTGCCCGCAATGAACAGGTGGATCGCCGCATGGTCCAGCCGCAGCGCCCATTGCTTGGCCCGCCCCGGCGGCAGCGCGTGGTACAGAGTGGATGCGCCATACAGCAGTGCCATGGTGCCAGCGAACACCAGCACACCCCATGTGGCTGCGGCATGCGTGGAGGCGGCTGACCCCAGCAATTGCGGCACGGCGAGGCAGGCGCCAATCAGCGCGGCGCCATGCAGCGCACTGTTGGCAACCTCCTCGTGTGGGTCCTGCGGCCGGTCGGTCATGGCGACCCTAGTGGTGGGCCGGTGTGTGCAGCCGCTCGCGCCACAGCTGCCAGCGTGCACGCTGCAGGGCCAGAAACTCCACCAGACCCCAGGCCAGTGCACAGGCCAGCATCGCCCAGCCCATGGCCCAGCGGTGGGCCTCAGTCTTGCGCGATGGCGGGTACATCGTCGTGGTCCCAGCCGGTGGTGCGGGGCAGGTCCAGGCTCAGCCACCCGCGTTCATCGAACAGCTCATCGAGCAGTCGCTGCAGTCCGAACAGTTTCCAGAGCATGTTGCGCCTCTTCCAAAGGGTGGTGACTGCAGGCAAGGTAGCGCCCTTGTGTGACGGTTTCGCGTCGGTTCGCACAAACCCCACAGGCGGGCTGCGCCGCTGTTCGCGCAGGGCGGCGAGCGCTATCCTCGTCGCTTGGCATGCGCTCTGGCGTGCTCCACCTACCGACCTCCCTCCCATTGAACATGCTGCCCGAGCTTGCGGCGCTGGAAAAGATCCTGGAGCTGGGGGCGCCCCATCTGCAGGTGCAGGTCGTCCAGCAGGTGTCTGTGGCATCGGGCCAGCACTTTCCCATCTATGCCATCGGTCTGGGCAACCCCGCGCTGGACGTGCCCGCCGTCGGGTTCTTTGGCGGCGTGCATGGGCTGGAGCGCATTGGTGCCGAGGTGGTCATTGCCTACCTGCAAAACGTGGTCATGCGACTGCAGTGGGATACCACCTTGCACCAGCAGCTAGAGCGGGTGCGCCTGGTCTTCATGCCCATCGTCAACCCCGGGGGCATGTGGTCTGCTACGCGCGCCAACCCGCGTGGGGTGGACCTGATGCGCAACGCACCCGTCGATGCGGTGGACCCAGTGCCCTGGGGCATTGGTGGGCAGCGCGTGAGCGCGGGGCTGCCTTGGTACCGGGGGCGGCTGGGCGAGCCCATGGAGGCCGAGAGCCAGGCGCTGTGCGACGTGGTGGCCCAGCAGCTGCTGGCCCGGCCATTCAGCATTGCGCTGGACTGCCACTCGGGCTTCGGGGTGAAGGACCGGCTGTGGTTCCCGTTTGCCCACACCCGCCGGCCCATCCCTCACTTGGCCGAGCTGCATGCTCTGCAAGACATCTTTCTGCAGGCGCACAGCAACCACCAGTACATCATCGAGCCGCAGAGCGCGCAGTACCTGGCCCATGGCGACCTGTGGGACCACCTGTACCTGCAGGCCTGCCGCGATGTGCCTGCACATACCTTTTTGCCGCTGACTCTGGAGATGGGCTCGTGGCTGTGGATCAAGAAGAACCCGCGCCAGCTGTTCTCGCGCAACGGCATCTTCAACCCGCTCATCAACCACCGCCAGCAGCGGGTGCTGCGGCGGCACCTGTCTCTGCTCGACTTTCTGTCGCGCGCTGCCTGCAGCCACGCGCGTTGGGTGCCCGCGCCTGAGCAGCGTGCCCAGCGCCGGGCCGATGCACTGGCGGCGTGGTACTGAGATGTCAGCGCGCTCACCACGCCAATGGATCTTGCTGCGCGGGCTGACGCGCGAGGCCGCGCACTGGGGAGCGTTTGCCGAGGGCTTTGCGCAGGCGATGCCTGGCGACCGGGTGCTGGCGCTGGACCTGCCGGGCAATGGCGAGTTTCACCAGTTGACATCACCCTTGTTGGTGCAGGACATGGTGCAGGCCTGCCGCGTGGAGCTGGCGCGGCGTGCCGTGGCGCCCCCCTACCACCTGCTGGCCATGTCGCTCGGCGCGATGGTGGCTACCGAATGGGCGCGTGTGGCGCCCCACGAGGTGGCGGGCTGCGTGCTCATCAATACCAGCCTGCGGCCGTTCAGCCCGTTCTGGCACCGCCTGCGTGTGCTCAACGTCGTGCCGTTGCTGCGGCTGGCGTGGTTGTGGCGATCTGCCGAGGCGGCAGAGCAGTTGGTGTGGCAGATCACCAGCCGCAGCCCATCTACCCCCAGCACCGTGGTGGCGCAGTGGGCTGCTGTGCGCAGGCAACGGCCGGTGTCGGCCCGCAACGCGCTGCGCCAGCTGGTGGCCGCTGCGCGTTACCGTGCGCCTGCCATGGTGCCTGTGGACAGTGTGTTGCTGCTGGGTAGCCAGCAAGACCAGCTGGTGTCCAGCCAATGCTCGCAGGCCATTGCGCGGGCCTGGGGCCTGCCGCTTCAGTTGCACCCGTGGGCAGGGCATGACCTGCCGCTGGACGACCCGCAGTGGGTCATCGACGCCGTGTTGCAGTGGCTGTCGTGTTGTGGGGAGACGGCTGGATAAATGGGGCTACTGCGTCAGGCCGACCAGCCCGCACTGCGTTACCTGCTCGCGGTACCACTCTGCATACCCAGCGCTGCTGGGGGCAGACCGTCGGCGGCGTGTAGGGCGGCTATTGCTTGAACACCACGGCGTCCAGCGCCATGGTGTGGATCGCCTCGGCAGCCGCATCGGCCTGGGCGCGGGTGGCGTAGGGGCCCACCCGCACGCGGATACGGCGGCCCTTGGCGTTGTTCAGCTCCTGGCGAAACGCGGGCAGGCCTTCGTTGAGTAGGCGCGCCTGGGTCTTGCGCGCGTTGGCCTCTTCGGCAAACAGGCCCACGTTGATGTAGTAGCCAGGGGCCGTGCCAACGGTGGGCACTGCCGTGTCAGCAGCAGACGCCGCTTTGGCTGAAGTCTTGGGCTTGGTGGGGGTTGTTGCGCGGCTGGCGGCATCGCGGCGTGCGGGGGCGGCGGTGCTGGCGGCGGGCGTCGGTGTGCGAGTCGATGCCGCTGGAGCGGTAGGCTTTTGGGGAGGCGCTTTGGCGACCGGGGTGGATGCTGTGGTCGATGCGGATGGTGTCGGGGCTGAGGGCTCGGCCGATTTTTGGACCACAGCGGCAGCAGGGGGGGGCGTGACAGCCAAAGGTGCTGATGCCACAGGCACAGGGGCGGCTGCAGCGGCAGGAGCCGTGGGAGGCTGTGTGGGGGTGGGTGCTGGCGGTGGTTCTGCAGCCACCTTGGCCACAGGCGCAGGCGCTGGTGTGGCCGCCCCTTCGGCCTCAGGCGTTGGCAAGGTCCCCACGGGCTTGGTGGCAGACGCCGCCTGGGCGGCTGCCGTGGCTTGTGCCACCGTGACGGCGGGTTCCAGCGCCAGGGGCTTCACATCCGACGGGGACAGCGCCAGGTAGGCGATCAGTGCGGCCAGGCCCAGCACCACATTCGCCAGCACCAGCACCTGCAGCCGCTTGCGCGAGCTGGCCTGCTTTTCGAGCAGCGCACAGGCCTCGGGCACGGTGCGCGACGCTGCCAGTGCGCGCGCAATGCGTTTGCGGATGTCGGCGTACAGGATGGCGTTGCCATACAGCCCCGGCACGGCAAAGGCCAGCACCGCAAAGGCGCCCAGCACCCCCAGTTCGATGCCCACGGGCCAGTGCAAAAACGAGCGGCCCACGCCGAACACGATCAGGGCCAGCCCCTCGGCCGCCGCCACATAGACCAGCGCGGCGCCCCACAGCTGGCGAAACAGCATCCAGTTCAGGGTACACAGGCAGGCGGCCCAGTTCCAGGTGGTGGTCGTGCGGCCGGTGTCGTCAAAACGCTCGAACACCTTCAGGTAGTAGTCCGTATTCACGGGCCCCAGGGCCAGGCGCGACATGGCCGCCATGGCGTTGTCGGACGGCGAGTCGAGCGACATGGCCGGGATGATGGAGGCGACAGGATCCGTGTGGTCGAGCATGCTCGGATTCTGTCATGCACCGGCCGGTGTGCCACCTGCTGTGTCGCAAGGCGCTGCGCGGCGGCAACGGGTGTGCGCAGCGTGGCGGTGCGCTGCGGGGCGTCCGTGCAGGCCGCCGCGTGCCTGTGGGACGGTTTTTAAGTCAAATCGGCCGCAAGCGCCAGTCAAATATGCGCTGGCAGCTATCAATTAAATAGCGTTCATCATTTTCCCCGCACCAAGGCCATGATCTGGCCCGCGTCCAGCGTGGCCGCCTTTTGCTGGATTTGCGGCAGGTACTGCGTTTGCAACTGCTTGGCGGGCGTGAGCAGGCCCTGAAAGGTCTCGCGCAGCATGGCCGTGCTCATGACCCGGCCACCGGCGTAGTAGCGCTTGGCCACCTGCCCCAGCGCGTAGGTGGTGGCAAACGAAAACGCCATGCCCGTGGCAGCGCCGCCCAGCCCGCCGATGGTGCGGCCCGCCACCTTGCCCAGCAGGCCGCCCAGCAGCTTGCGGCCAAACTGCTCTAGGTACTGCGACGTCATGCCCACGCCTGCAGCGGCGATGAACTCCTTGATGTGGCCCTGGTCCAGCTCCACCCCGTGGGCCTTGCCAATGCCGTACACCATCTTCACCTGCAGCGGGATGATGGCCATCGACGCCCACGACTGCGGCAGCAGCTCCAGCGCGCCGTTGAGCAGCGCATAGTTCAGGATGGATTTGTCCAGCTCTGCATCCGATGCGCTGGCAGCGGCAGCTGCGGCCACGGGCGCTGCCATCGGCACGGCCTTATCGGCCACATCTACCAGCGCGTCGGCTTGCTGGTCAAACGCTGCCGTCTGCGGGTCGTCCAGCTGCAGGGCCGCTTTGAGGCGGGCCAGGAACTCGCGCTCTGCCGCCGTCTGACGGCCGTCCACATCACACACGCACACAGCCATCTCATAGGCCAGCTGGCGGTGCATGGGCTCGCTCAGGCCTTGCACGGCGGCCTGCACGCTGGTGCGCTGCAGCAGCACATCCTGGTAGATGCGCGGCAGGTCGGCCATGCCCCCATCACCCGAGAGCGACTGGGCAATGCGGCGGATCTCTTCGCGTTAGGCATCGTCCTTGTTGCCGTCGGCAAACGCGGCCAGAAGGGCGATGGTGAGGATGGATTTTTGCTGGTCTTGGGTCATGGTGGTCGTGCAGGCAAAAAAGGGGAGGGGTTGCGCACCGCGTGCGGCGGGTTCTGCGGTGGCTTCAGGTGCAGTCTAGGCAATGCGGTTTCAACGCCACAGCGTGTGGGGGATTGAACGGATGGGCTGCGGCGTGTCGCTCACCGGATCCGGGTTTTCCCTTGGGTAGTTGGGCGACTGTGCGGGCGCGCGCTGCTTGCCTACAGTGCTGGGCATTGCACCGTTGTGGCGCAAGTCAATGGAGGATGGATATGGGTGTAGCTATCGTGGGTTGGGCGCATTTGCCGTTTGGTCGGCTGGAAGGCCTGGGGCTCGAAGACCTCATCACGCGCGCGGGTCGCGAGGCCATGCAGCACGCGGGCATCGACGGCACGGTGGTGGATGGCGTGTGGCTGGGCAACCTCAACGGAGGCTTTACGCCCGACGTGTTTGCCTCGTCGCTGGCCCTGCAGTGCGACGACGCCCTGCGGTGGAAGCCCGCCACAAGGTTGGAGAACGCCTGCGCGTCGGGCTCGGCCGCCCTCTATGCGGCGTGTGACGCGATCGAAGCCGGGCGCGCCAAGGTAGCCCTCGTCATCGGCGCAGAAAAGATGACCGCCGTCACGGGTACCGAGACCACGCGCATCCTGGGTGACTGTGGTTACTCGGGCGAGGCGGGCCACCCGCCGGGCGGCTTTCCGGGCATTTTTGCCGCCATCGCGCAGGACTACTTTGCGGCGCATGGTGACCACTCCGCCACCCTGGCGCGCATCGCGGCCAAAAACCACGCCAACGGTGCGCTCAACCCCTGGGCGCACATGCGCAAGGACCTGGGCTTCGAGTTCTGCAACACCGTGTCCGAGCGCAACCCGATGATTGCCGCGCCCCTGCGCAAGACCGACTGCTCGCTGGTGTCAGACGGTGCGGCCGCGCTCATCCTGGCGGCCGACGATGCTGCCGGTGACTTTCCACGCGCCGTGCGGTTCAAGGCCCGCGCACAGGTCAACGACTATCTACCCATGGCGCGCCGCCGCGTGGTGGACTTCGAGGGGCCACGGCGTGCCTGGCAACAGGCGCTGCAGCAGGCGGGCTGCGCGGTGCACGACCTCTCGCTGGCCGAGGTGCACGACTGCTTCACCATTGCCGAGCTGCTCACGTACGAAGCCATGGGCCTGGCGCCCGTGGGGCAGGGCCACCGCCTGCTGGAAGACGGCACCGTGCTGCGCAGCGGCCGCCTGCCCGTCAACGCGTCGGGCGGGCTCAAGGCCAAGGGCCATCCGATTGGCGCCACTGGCGTGTCAATGCATGTGGTGTCGGCCATGCAGCTCATGGGCGAGGCGGGCGATCTGCAGGTGCCGGGCGCCACGCTGGCGGGCGTGTTCAACATGGGCGGCTCGGCCGTGGCCAACTACGTGAGCATTCTGGAGCGCGCCCGATGAACATCGCCCATCTGCTGCGCCGCAGCGCCTTGCTGCACGCCCACCGGCCCGCGCTGCTGCATGGCGACCAGGTGCTGTGGACCTACGGCACGCTGGCCGCGCGCACCGCCGCGCTGGCCGCCCATCTGCGCACGCGCTGTGGCGTGGCCCCCGGCGACCGCGTGGCCATCTATGCCGCCAATGCGCCCGAATACCTGGAGGCCCTGCACGCCATCCTGTGGGCGGGGGCTGTGTCGGTGCCGGTCAACTACAAGCTGCATGCCAAAGAACTCGCCTACGTGCTGTCTGACTCCGGCGCGCGTGTGGTGCTGACCTCTGAAACGCTGGCACCCGCCGTGCGCGAGGCCGGGGCGCCGCATGACGCGGTGCTGGTCTTTGGCTCCGAGGCATACCGCGCCGCAGTCGCCCACACGCCCATGGACGTGTGCGACCGCGTGCCGCATGACGTGGCCTCGCTGTTCTACACCTCGGGCACCACTGGCCGCCCCAAGGGTGTGATGCAGACCCACCGCAACTTGCTGGCCATGACGGCCTGCTACTTCACCGATGTGGACGACGTGCAGCCCGGTGACGCCATGGTCTACGCTGCGCCCATGTCGCACGGCGCGGGGCTCTACAACTACGCCCAGGTGCTGCGCGGCGAACGGCATGTGGTGCCGCTGTCGGGCGGCTTTGAGCCTGCCGAACTGGTGCAGCTCGCGGCCAGCGTGGGCCAGCTCACGCTGTTTGCAGCACCCACCATGGTGCACCGCCTGGTGGACCATGTGCGTGCCACGGGTGCTGACGTATCGGGCTTCAAGACCATCGTCTACGGCGGCGGCCCCATGTACGCCGACGACCTGCGCAACGCTCTGGCCGTGATGGGCAACCGCTTTGTGCAAATCTACGGCCAGGGCGAAAGCCCCATGACCATCACAGCCCTGCAGCGCGCCCAGCTGGCCGACCACAACCACCCGCGCTGGGCAGAGCGCATGGTGTCGGTGGGCGTGGCGCAGTCGCTGGTGGAGGTGCGCGTTGTCGATGCCACGGGTCAGCCCCTGCCCACCGGCGAGACCGGCGAGGTGGTGGTGCGCGGCGACACCGTGATGCCCGGCTACTGGAACAACCCCACCGCCACGGCGCAGACCCTGCGCGACGGCTGGCTCTACACCGGCGATATGGGCGCGCTGGATGCCGATGGCTTTCTCACGCTCAAGGACCGGTCCAAGGACGTGATCATCTCCGGCGGCAGCAACATTTACCCGCGTGAGGTCGAAGAGGTGCTGCTGATGCACCCCCTGGTGCGCGAGGTGGCCGTGGTGGGCCAGCGCGATGCCGAATGGGGCGAGGTGGTGGTGGCCTTCCTTGTGTCAGGGGAGGGCGGTGCGGTAGACGATGCGGTGCTGGATGCACTGTGCCTGGAGCACATAGCGCGGTTTAAAAGGCCCAAGGAATACCGGTGGGTGGAGGGGTTGCCAAAGAACAGTTATGGAAAGGTTCTCAAGACGGCATTGAGGGGCGATGCGGGATAGATTTCGACATGCTGGCGAAATGGCCCGGATCCTGTCATCGGGCGATTTGAACAGTGCTGACCGCAATGCGGTTACGGGAGCATCATTTGGCGCCGAGCCTGAAGGTATTGCGCTTCGCGCTTTGCGTCCCATGTGTGAAGTCCGCGCCCGGTCGAACGGCCCATCTCGCCGCGCGCGACGTGTTCGCGTAGCACGTCTAGCACGCCTTCGCCTTTGGCCAGCTCGGGCATCAGATGTTCGGAGATCTGCAGGAATGTCTGCAAGCCACCGCCGTCGGCACCGGTGAGTGGACCGAACCATCGATAGCGTCGGCCTAGTGAGTGCACCATTACACGGTCGATCGTTTCTGCGTCAGCGACGCCTTCGCGCAGCAGATGCAGCGCTTCGCGCAGTATTGCGAACTGAATGCGGTTTCCTATGAAGCCAGGCAGGGCCTTGGCCAGTTGCACTGGCTCGCAGCCTGCGTTGCGTAGGAGCTCAACAGTGTCGTTCAACACTTCGGCATCGGTATGGGCACTGGGAACCACCTCAACTAGAGGGATGAGGTGCGGTGGGTTCCAGAAATGCGCTACCAGAAAGCGCTGCGGCCACTGCATGTACTCACTCAGCAGATCCGGCATGAAGCCGCTGGTGCTGCTGGCGATCCGCGTGGAGGAGGACACGCAGCGCTCCAGCGTCTCATACAGAGCTCGTTTTGCCGGAAGCGATTCGATGATGGCTTCGATCACCAGCCTTGCCCCGGCCATCGCTTCTACAGTGGGTGTGAAGCGGATTCGCGCCTGCGCAGCACTAGCTTGTGCCGGTGTAACGGCTTGGGCATCGACCAGTTCTGCTAGCACCGCCGCACAGTTGCCGCTCACGCGCTCCTGGGCGCCAGGTGCGTTGTCATGAATCCGCACGTCCATGCCAGCCAAGGCGAACTTTGTGGTGATGCCGCAGCCCATCAAGCCACCGCCCATCACACCTATTGTCGAGTCTGACGCGTTCATCGAATTGCTCCTAGCTTTTTTCTGCATACACGGCGTGGCGAGCCGCATCGCGGTAATACAGGCGCTGTGAAGGCGCTTGCATCATCACCACGACAACTTGGCCCGTGGCCGGATCGCACCAAAAATTGGTGCCGGAAAAGCCTGGCCAGCTGAAGTCGCCCACGTGGCCCGGTGGCTGCCCCGCCGCGTCGCGCAGCCGCACCGACAGGCCCAGGCCAAAGCCGCGGCCATTCTTCGGCAACGGCGCCACGCTGCCCAGGTTTTCGGTGTGCTCGCCATAGTGCACGGCTTCGGGTAGATGGTTCTTTCGCATCTGGCGCACCGTGCTGGCTTGCAGTACCTGTCGACCCTCGAAACAGCCGTCGTCAAGCAGCATGCGGGCAAAGTGTGCATAGTCGCGTGCCGTAGACCAGAGTCCGGCGCCGCCGGACTGCCAGCGGGCGCCCTGCGGGGGGGGCGCCAGGTCGAAGGATTCGTGGGGCAAGGGGCGCGCAATGAGGTGGGCAGCGTCGCTGCGCACCTCGAACCCGGTGCTCTCCATGCCCAGGGGGGCGAAGATGCGCTCGCGCATCACCTCGCCGAGCGGCTGTCCGGTGCAGGCTTCCACCACCCGGCCCAGTACATCGGTCGCCATGCTGTATTCGAACACTGTGCCCGGCTCGTGCAGCAGCGGTAGACGCGCCAGCTTGCTCACCATGTCGGCATTCGACTGGCTGTAGTCTATGGCCTTCGCCTGCACGTAGGCACTGCGTACCGCGTCACCGCCCATGAACCCGTAGGTGAGCCCGGTGGTATGGCGCATTAGATCCAGCACAGTCATTGGCGACGGCGGCTCACTGCCATCGACCAGCCGCTGATTGTGTAGCTCTGGCAAATGGGCAGTGACAGCATCCGAGAGCTGCAAGTGGCCTTGCTCTACCAGGGTGAGTGCGGCCACCGTGGTCACGGGCTTTGTCATTGATGCGATCCAGAAGCGCGCGTCCAATGGCATGGTCTGGCTGCGCGAAGCGTCCAGCCAACCCGTGCTTTCCAGGTGCAGCGTCTGACCCGCATGCTCTGCCAGCGCCACCGCGCCCGCGATGCGCCCTTCGCGGACGCCATCGTGTAGTAGTGCGAGCAGCGCTGCAAAGTTTGGACTCATTGTTTTTTCCTCCACAGGTACTGCACTCGCTCGGACAAACCTCCAGGGGCGGCGTAGATGATGAGCATCAGGATCACGCCGTACACCGCCCAGGGCGCCGCCTTGGATACTTGCTCTGCCAGCTTGGGTATGAACTGAATAAAGAGAGCCCCGAACAGCGGTCCCGCTCGCATTCCCAATCCTCCGACGATGGCCCCTACCAGCAGGCTGATCGATAGAAATACATGAAAGCTGTCTGGTGACACGAATTGGGTAGCGAAGGCGCCCAGTGCACCGGCCACCCCGGTCACGGCGGCGCTGATGCCGAACACGATTGACGTGATCCATGCACGATTCACCCCCATTGCCACGGCGGCAATTGGCTGCTCACGGATGGCCACGATAGCGCGGCCCACACGACCGCGCAGCAGGCCATCGACAAGCCAGAAGCCCAGCACGGCGATGCTCAGACAAACCAGGTAGAACCAATGGTCTTGACCAAAGCGCCACCATCCCGGCGCCTCAATAGGCGCGAGGTTGACGCCCTGCACGCCGCCAGTCCAGGCGCTCAGTGCTGCGTGTTTGAGGATCTGCGGTACTGCCAACGCCAGCGCGAAGGTGGCGAGCGCAAGATACGGCCCCTGCAGCCGAAGCGCAGGCCAACCGAAGGCCAATCCGACCACGAAGCACAACAGCCCGGCACTAGGCACGGCCGCCCACCAAGGCAGGCCAAATGCGTTTAGGAGTACCACGGCGGTGTAAGCGCCCAGCGCCATGAAGGCGCCGTGACCGAGCGATAGTTGGCCTGCGTAGCCTGTCAGCAGGTTCAGTCCCAGCAATGCCAGGAAGATGATCAACAGATGCGACAACTGGAATGCTTGATAGCCGCTCAGGGCGAACGGGACCAGTGCTGCGAGGACAAGCGCAGCGAGTACCAGCGAACGGCGAACCGCAAAGGAATTCAGCAAAGTGGACAACATGTTTCAGACCCGAACGACGGTGGAGCGGCCAAACAAACCCGCCGGTCGCACCAGAAGAACAAGGAGGATGACGCCCAGTGCGAACACCAGCTTTAGCTCGGTGCCCACGAGGTAGGCGCCAGCGAGGTTCTCGGCGATTCCGATCAAGATACCGCCGACGGCCGCGCCCCAGGGGTTGGTGATGCCACCCAGCAGCGCGCCGGCAAAGGCGTACAGCAATAGCCCGCTCATCAGGTGCGGATCGAGGTAGAGCAAGGGTGCGGCCATCATTCCGGCCACACTGCCCAGTGCGGCCGCAAGCCCCCAGCCCAGGGCCTGCGTCGCCCCCACGGGGATGCCTACCAACTGGCTGGCCATGGGGTTCTGCGCAGCGGCGCGCATGGCCAGGCCGACAACGGTGTAGCGGAAGAACGCGAACACCACGCTGAGCACTGCCAGCGTCACCAGCACCAGCCCCAGCTCATGCCCACTGAGGTAGGGCGCTCCGGCCTTCCATCCATCGAATGGCGAGGGGAAGGAGCGGCTGGTGAACCCCCAGATCCATCCGGCCAGGCTGTTGAATATCACCAGCAAGCTGATGGAGATCGCCACAGTGGACAGTACCGGGGCCTTTTCTACCGGGCGGATGAAAACGCGGTGGATGGCTGCACCACCGACCAGCGACAACGCCAGTACGCCGAAGAAAGTCACCCAGTACGGCACACCGGCCTGGATGGCGGTGGCCGCCAGGTAAGTGGAGAACATCGCCATCTCGCCTTGGGCGAAATTGATGTGATGGGTGGACTGGTAAATCATCACCAGGGCCAGTGCCAGGCTGGCATAGATACAGCCGCTAGCAAAGCCCGAGGCGAGTTGATGCAGAAATGCGTGCATAGATCAACTTCCAAGGTAGGCGCGGCGAACCGCATGGTCGCTACGCAGTTCGACGGCGCTGCCGCTCAGAACGATGCGCCCGGTCTCCAGCAGATAGGCCCGCGCAGCAAGGTTCAGTGCCATCGCTGCGTTCTGCTCCACCAGCACTACGCTGGTCTGGTGCGCTGCATTGATCTGCCGCAGGATGTCGAAGATGTCGCCAACGATGCGGGGAGCGAGCCCGAAAGAGGGTTCATCGAGCAGCAGCAGGTGCGGATCGAGCATCAGTGCACGGCCGATGGCCAGCATCTGCTGCTCGCCGCCTGACAGCGTGCCTGCCTGTTGTCTATAGCGTTCTCGCAGGCGTGGAAAGTAACCCAGCGTGCGCTCCAGCGCGTCCTGCGAAAACCCACCCTTGCGAGCGAAAGCACCCAACCTCAGGTTCTCTTCGACGCTCAGGTGGGCGAAGGTGCCGCGTCCATCTGGTACGTGGGCCACGCCCAGCCGCACGATCTGTGAGGCGCTGCGGTTCATCACGTCTTGACCAGCCACAGCAATGCGGCCACTGCGCTGCACCATAGTGTTCGATATGGCGCGCAGCAGGCTGGTCTTGCCCGCGCCGTTGGCACCCAGCACGCAGACGATCTCACCCGCAGCGACATTCAGTGATATTTTTTCCAGCACCCTCACTGCGCCGTAGGCGACGTGCAAGTTCTGGATTTCCAGCATCCATGACGCGCTCATGGTGTCGCCCCTCCAAGGTAAGCGCTGATCACAGCCTCATTGGCGCTGACCTCGGCAGGCGTACCGTCGGCAATTTTGGCGCCGAAGTTCAGCGCTACCACTTGGTCGGATGTGCGCATCACCAGGTTCATGTGATGCTCCACCAACAGCACCGCTGCCTGCCACTCGTCGCGAATGCGCAGGATGGTGTCGCGCAATTGATCAACTTCCTCGTGGTTGAGGCCCGCGGCAGGCTCGTCCAGCAGCAGCATGCGCGGGCGCGACACTAGCGCGCGCGCCAGCTCCACCCGCTTTCGCGTACCGAAGGGCAACTCGCCCACCAAGCGTCCAGCCAAGGCCGTGAGCGACATGGCTTCCAGTACCGCATCGGTGGCCTCTGCGATGCGGCGCTCCTCGACCCATCCACGGCGCAGGCGCAGCGCGCCGGTCAAGAAGCCGCAACGTGTCACGCTGTGCATCCCCACACGCACGTTGTCGCGCACATCCAGCGCCGGAAACAATGCGGTGTGCTGGAAGGTCCGGGCCAACCCCAGTGCTGCGATGCGGTGCGCTGGGCGTTTCGCAATAGGCACCCCCGCAAATACGATCTCACCCGCCGTGGGCCTGTATAGACTGCCAAGGCAGTTAAACAAAGTGGTCTTGCCAGCACCATTGGGACCAACAATCCCGCAGATGCTGCGCGCTTGCACTTCGAAAGAGACTTCCTGCAGGGCCTGTATGCCCCCAAAGCGCATGCTGACGCCACGCACTTGCAGCAACGCGCTAACGGCAGGTGTGGTCGACGCACTCGAAGCGACTTGCGTCATGAGCCGGACTTGCCTTCGCGCACGGTGCTCAGCATTTCACCGAACGGCTTCCAGCCAGCACCGTCCCATCGCATGAGTTGCAACTGCTTGACCGGGTAGTGATCGTCCTTGGCGGTGCTTACCCGGATGCCGGGCAACAGTGTCGGCAACTCCACGTCCTTGAGGTTTTCCGCCTGGTGCATGATGTTTTCGCGGCTCAAGTCGCTGCCCGCCTGCTTGAGAACCTGCACGAGCAGCGTACCGGTGTTGAAGGCCAGGACAGGAAGGCCGTCATTGACGTTCTCGTTGGGCAGGTACTTGGCCATGAACGCACGGTACGCTTTCATGCCCGAGTCCTGATCCCAGGTCGCGTCTCGCGGCTCCTTGGCAAAGCTACCGCTGATCAGCGTCACTGCAGTGCGGTTCTTCGCTGAATCCGTGGTGGCCGGGAAGTTCGCTGCGCCCAAGGCCACATACATGGTGGTGTTCCAGTTCATGTCATAGGCTTTGCGAATCGCCTGTCCCGCGAACTTGGGAATGGCGGCCAGCACGATCACCTCAGCCCCTGCGGCTTGCAGGCTGACCACTTGCGAGTCCACCGTCGCGTCGCTGGTTTCGTAGGAAACCACTTTGACGAGCTGTCCGGCCTTTTCCTTGCCCAGAACGTCCTGTACGCCCTTGAGATAGTCCCGTCCGAAGTCGTCGTTCTGGTGAAGCACGCCGATCTTGGCCTGGGGTGTGTTTTGCAGGATACGCTTGGCGTAAATTTGTGCCTCGTGGCGGAAGCTAGGCTGAAAGCCCATGCTCCACGGCAGTGACTTGTGGTCGCCCCACTTGTCGGCACCTGTGCCGAGAAAAAGATGCGGCACCTTCTGCCGGTTCAGGTAGGGCGCCTGCGCGGAGTTGGTGGGTGTGCCGAAGCTGCCATACATCAGCAGCACCTTGTCCTGTTCGACCATCTTGCGCACGGCTTCGAAGGACTTGTTAGGCACATATTCATCGTCCGCCACGACCAGTTCGATCGTGCGTCCGTTGACGCCGCCTTGCTCATTGACCATCCTGAAGAAGGCGGCGTTGGTACGCGCCAGCTGGCCATACGCCGCGGCCGGTCCGCTGAGCGCAGCAGTGTGGCCAATGCGAATCGGGGTTGCAGGGCTCTGGGCCTGAGCGGTCGCCGCGCTCAGCGCGAGCAAGGCAAATGCGGTGTGGGCCGCGTGGCGGAGGACGAGCGAGGTTCGGCGCATCATGTCTGTCTCCTGATCGGTTTGTGAGAGGAGCGTTGATCGTAGGAAGAATCCGGCGCGTGACCTTGACCCAGCCACGGCGATTGCTTGACCCAGCACGAGGTGTCCGTATTCAGGGTTGATGCTCTGGACGCGCTTTGGCCAAAGAGCAAAATCTGTCTTCTATGAAGCCCATTGCCGTAGATACCCGCCTCATGCCTGGTACGGAGCGGATCGAAGCCTGGCGAGACGCCTTGCAGGGCGCCTTCGGCCCCATGTTCATCGATCCGATTCCGGGGGAAGACTTTGAGGGCGAGTTGCGTTCTACCCGGCGTGGCCCACTGGTTTTTCACGACATGTGCTACGGCGGAATGCGCTTGTGGCGTCGCCCGATAGATGTCGCGAAAATGCACGAGGAGTTCTTTACCCTGACCCTGCCTGGCTCCGGGCTGGAGGTTGAGCAGCGCGGACAGACACTGCAGCTGCTCGGCGGGCAGGCCTATCTGTTTAATCACGCGGTCACCTACCGTACTCGCCCGCCAAGCCCATATCGCACGCGCAGCATCGCCTTTCCAGCCAGCCTTCTACGTCTGCGTGTGCGCGATTTGCAGCCCTTCTACGCCTTAGACAACTACATTGCCACGACCGGTGGACTGAGCTTGATCCGGTCGTTTGCCGATCATCTCTCGCAAGGCGCGGTGAATTGGTCCGACCATGAGTTCACGGCGCTGTCAGACCAGTTTCTGGATTTGCTGGGGCTCTTCTTGCAAACGGGCAATGCCAACGTCGCCAGTGCCGAATCCTGCACGCAAGCCGGCCATCGACAGCGCGCGTTGCACTACATTCGCATTCACGCCAGCGATCCGGAGCTGAGTCCCCTGCGCGTGGCTCAGGCATGCGGCATTTCGCTGGGCTACCTGCACGAGGTGTTTCGCGGCCCCGGCATGGCTGTTGAGCAGAAAATCTTTGAAGAACGCCTGGAGCTTGCGCGCCGCTTGTTGATTGACCCCCGCCGCAAGGGCGTGCCAATCCAGACACTGGCGTATGAAGCCGGGTTCAGCGACCCTGCGCATTTCTCCCGCCGCTTCAAGCGTCGCTTTGGGGTAACGCCAGGAGAGCTGCGTGCAGAGCAGAGAACCTTGGTGCGTCCGCGCTGAGCGCTTGGCTTTCTTCGCTCTTTCTGTCCGGGCGGTGGAAGGTGAAAAGCTCATAGGCTGCGCTGGCACATCATTCGGGTCAGTCGCTGCGTTCCCCAAAGCGCTGACATTAGTGAATAGATCCCGTAATTGAATGGGCGTCGTTGGGCCGCGGGTGAAGCGGGGCGGAGCTTTCAAGTACCAACGCGGTCGGTAGGTCGGCGGGTTGGCAGCCGCCGCTAGGCCCGCGCTGCCAGGCAGTGCACAGCGGTGGGGCTGCGGCACGATTGTCATGTCCAAGGCTAATATGCCCCTTTTGCACTTTTTGCCTCGCAGGAGCTACTTTCCATGCCCACCACCCTCAAAATCGATTTCGTCTCCGATGTCTCCTGCCCCTGGTGCGTCATCGGCCTCAAGGCGCTGGAGCAGGCGGCCGATCGCTTGAAGAGCGAAGTGGTGCTGAATCTGCACTTTCAGCCTTTCGAGTTGAACCCGCAGATGGGCCCGGAGGGCCAGGACATCAATGAGCATCTGCAGGAAAAGTATGGCTCCACGCCAGAGCAACTCGAACGCAACCGCGAAGCCATTGCTGCGCGTGGGGCCGACCTGGGGTTTACCTTCGGCAAGGGCAAACGCAGCCGTGTGTACAACACCTTCGACGCGCACCGGCTGTTGCACTGGGCTGAAGAAAAGGGCCTGCAGCCGCAACTCAAGCACGCGCTGTTCAAGGCGTATTTCACCGACGGTCAGGACCCCAGCAACCACGAGGTGCTGGTGCGTGTGGTGGGCGAGGTGGGGCTGGATGTGGCCGAAGCGCGTGCGCTGCTGGCCTCAGACCGCTACGCCGACGAGGTGCGCGAGCGCGAGCAGTTCTATCTGCAAAACGGCATCCATTCGGTGCCGGCGATCATCGTCAACGAGCGCCACCTGATCCAGGGTGGGCAGCCGGTGGAGGTGTTTGAGCAGGCGCTGAGGCAGATTGCGGCGCAGGGTTGAATGCTATCTATTTAATAGCTGTTCGGGCATATTGCACTAGCGCTACCGGCTTGTGCGATCAAAAAAGGGGCCGCAGCCCCTTTTTTGATGTCTGAGTGATGCCTCGGCAACACCGGGCTACCGTCACTTGCGCAGCGGGATGGCGGTGGCGCGGTCCACCGGCACGGCGGTCACGCTGTTTTGCGGTGAGCCGTCGATGAGCTTTTCGGAGTAGGTCAGGTACACCAGCGTGTTGCGGGCCGGGTCCACCATGCGCACGATGCGCAGGCGCTTGAACAGAATGGACATGCGTTCGCTGAACACTTCTTCCTGCTTCTTCAGGGGCTCGGGAAAGCTGATGGGCCCCACCTGGCGGCAGGCGATGGAGGCTTCGGCGCGGTCTTCGGCCAGGCCCAGCGAGCCTTTGATACCACCCACGCGTGCGCGCGACACGTAGCAGGTCACGCCCGACACGCCGGGGTCGTCATAGGCCTCGACGATGATGTCGTGGTCGCGGCCGATCCACTGGAAGGCCGTGTCCACAGTGCCTATTTTTTCGCCCGACGCGGCCTGCGCTGTGCCGCCCGTGAGGGCTGCAAGCGCTACAACGGCTGCGGCTGCCAGCGTGCGCGTAGCCATCATGTAGTGGTCTCGCCTTCGGTGCAGCGCTGGGCCAGGTGGGCCAGCGCTTCTTCTACCTGATCCACCAGCACCAGGCACAGGTCGCCGGGCTGCAGGCGACCCAGCGCGGTGTCGATGGCAATGAACTCGCCACGGATCTCTTCCACATGCGTGGTGCGGGGCGCACCGGCCAGGCCTTCGCGCAGCAGGGCCATCACTTCACCGTCGGCACGGCCGCGCTGGGCAGCGTCCTGGTACAGGATCACGTCGTCAAATGCGGCGCCCAGGATTACGGTCTGCTCGCGGATGTCTTCGTCGCGCCGGTCGCCTGCGCCGCTGATGACTACGCTGCGGCGCTTGCCAGGCAGGGCGTCCACAGCCTGCACCAGGGCGCGCATGGCGTCGGGGTTGTGGCCGTAGTCGGCGATCACGGTGGCACCCCGGTAATCCATGATATTGAAGCGGCCGGGGGCGTTGTCGCTGTCGTTCACAAAGCCCGACAGGCCGCGCCGAATGGTCTGCCACGGCATGCCCACGCCCCAGGCGGCGGCCACGGAGGCCATGACGTTTTCGACCTGGAAGGCAATCCGGCCGTTGCGGGTGATGGGCACATCGCGCAGGTGGATAGTCTCGCGCCACGAGCCTTCGGATGCGACGATGGAGTCGCCGTCCACGTACACGGTGCGGTGGCCCTGGGCGCGATGGGTGGCCATCACGGGGTGGTGGCGGTCTAGCGCAAAGAAAATGATCTTGCCGGGGCAGGCTGGGGCCATGGCGGCCACGATGGGGTCGGCGGCGTTGAGCACAGCGTAGCCCGTGGAGGCCACGTTCTGCACGATCACGCGCTTGAGCACGGCCAGGTCTTCCACCGTGGTGATGTAGTTCAGGCCCAGGTGGTCGCCTGCGCCGATGTTGGTGACCACGGCCACCTGGCAGCGGTCGAAGCCCAGGCCTTCGCGCAGGATGCCGCCACGGGCGGTCTCGAACACGGCGGCATCCACCTCGGGGTGCAGCAGCACGTTGCGGGCACTCTTGGGGCCGCTGCAGTCGCCGCTGTCGATCTGGCGGCCGTTCACGTACACGCCGTCAGTGTTGGTCATGCCTACGCGCAGGCCCTGGGCGGTGAACAGGTGGGCGATCAGGCGGGCGGTGGTGGTTTTGCCGTTGGTGCCGGTCACAGCCACGGTGGGGATGCGGCCGTCTTCGCCATGGGCAAACAGCTTGTCCACCATGGCCTGACCCACGTTGCGGGGCTTGCCGTAGCTGGGCGCCAGGTGCATGCGCAGGCCGGGGGCGGCGTTCACTTCCACAAAGCCGCCGCCTTGCTCTTCCAGCGGGCGCAGCACGGTCTCGGCCACCATGTCCACGCCGCAAATGTGCAGGCCCACCATCTGGGCGGCCGCAATGGCGCGGGCGGCCACGTCGGGGTGCACGTCGTCGGTCACATCGGTGGCGGTGCCGCCGGTGGACAGGTTGGCGTTGTTGCGCAGGATGACGCGCTGGCCCTTGGCGGGTACCGAGTCGGGGGTCAGGTCTTGCATGGCCAGGCGGGCCACGGCAATGTCATCCAGGCGGATCTTGGTGAGCGAGGTGGCATGGCCCTCGCCACGGCGGGGGTCTTGGTTCACCACTTCCACCAATTGGCGCACCGTGTGCTGGCCGTCACCCAGCACCTGGGGCGGCTCGCGGCGGGCGGCAGCCACGAGCTGGTCGCCCACCACCAGCAGGCGGAAGTCGTGGCCGGGCAAAAAGCGCTCGACCATCACGGTGCCATAGTCGGCGGCGTTTTTGTAGGCTTCTTCCAGTTGGGCGCGGTCGGTGATGTTGACCGTCACACCCTTGCCCTGGTTGCCGTCTTGCGGTTTGACCACCACGGGCAGGCCGACCTTGAGGGCGACCTCCCAGGCTTCGTCCACGCTCTCGACCGGCTTACCCAGCGGCACGGGCACGCCTGCGGCATGCAGCAAGCGCTTGGTCAGGTCTTTGTCCTGGCCGATGGATTCGGCCACGGCACTGGTCGAGTCGACCTCGGCTGCCTGGATGCGGCGCTGCTTGGAACCCCAGCCAAACTGCACCAGGCTGCCGCGCGTGAGCCGGCGGTAGGGAATGCCACGGGCCACTGCGGCTTCGACGATGGAGCCCGTGCTGGGGCCCAGGCGCTCGTCTTCGTCCAGCTCGCGCAGGTCGGCCACGGCCTTTTCGGCGTCGAAGGTGCCGTTGCCCAGCGCTGCCTGGATGAGCTGCTGCGCGTCCTCAAACGCCTTGCGGCCCACGGCTTCTTCGCTGTATTCGACAACGACCTGGTACACGCCCGCGTCAGTGGTGGCAGTGGTGCGCGCAAACGTCACGGGGCAACCGGCCTGCGCCTGCAGCGCCAGCGCTGCGGTCTGCAGCACGTGGGCCAGCGACACATCGCCGCCGCCGGTCTCGGGGTGCAGCGCACCGATGGCGGGGAACAGGGCCCGCAGGCGGGCTTCGAACCCGGCCATCTGGCCCACAGCGCGCTCGTTCTCGGCGCAGGTCACCACGGCCTCGATGGCCATGTGGCGGCTCCAGAGGTTGGGGCCACGCAGGGCCCGGGTGCGGGATACATCCATGGAAGTCTCTTTCAGTGGTCCATCAGGGCGCTGAGGCCCTATTCAGGTCGTGGGATGTGGGGTCAAACAACAAAGGCAAATGTGCAAGGGGCCATCACGACCGCAGGGCGGCAGTGGGGACCAGCTCGGGCTCGAAGGTCTTGATGCCCGCGCCAATCAGGTCGGGGGCAATGTCCAGCGCCCAGGCCGTGCCAATGGCGGCCAGCAGCGCGTCGGTATCGGGCGCCACGGCATTGCGGCCAAAGGTCAGATCGGACAGCGCGCCCAGCACATGCTCGGCGCTGCCCGTGGCCAGCACCACGCGGCCGTTTTTCACGAAGACGGCGCGGCCGTTGTCCTTGGCGCGGTGCTCGACGATGACGGGCAGCGTGCCGTCCTGCGCATACAGCACCACGTCGCCGTCGGACAGGGGCGCCAGGTCGGCCACCTGGGGGATGGCGGCATTGAGCACGGCAGCGCCTTCGGCCAGCACCACATCCACCTGGGTGCGCATCACCTTGGTCATCTGGTCCTGTTCGTGCACATCAAACTCGGCCAGCGTTTCCACGCCGTCCATGTCGGTCACCACGCCCACCTGGCAGCGGTCATATGCCAGGCCGTCGCGCAGGATGGTGCGTGCATCGCTTTCGATCACGGCAGCCTGCACCATCTTGTTCATCAGCAGGCGGTGTGCGGCCTCCCAGTGGGCGCAGTCGGTGGCCTCCACGCAGCGGCGGTCCAGAAACAGCCCTTCGCGGCAGGCCAGGCCGGTGTGGTGCCCGCTCAGGTGCAGCAGCCAGGCCACCACACGCGCAATGGTCGATGTGCCGCGCGTGCCTGCCACGCCCACCAGCGGGATGCGGCCTGCCTGGCCCTCGTCGTCTTCTGAGGGGAACAGATGCTCTGCAATCGCCTGGCCCACGGGGCGTGGTGCGCCCACGGCCGGTTTCAGGTGCATCAAGAGACCAGGGCCTGCGTTGACTTCGACAATCGCGCCGCCCTGGGTGTGCAGGGGCTTGGAAATATCACGCGCCACCATGTCGATGCCAGCGATATCCAGGCCCACCACCCTGGCGGCGAGCTGGGCGATGTAGGCCACCTCGGGGTGCACATCATCCGTGCAATCCACGGCCACGTTGCCATTGCGCTGCACCACCACCTGCCGACCAGCGGCGGGCACCGAGTCGGCTTCGAGGTCCTGGCGCTTGAGTTCGAGCAGCACCTTGGTGTCGGTGGCCAGGTCGATGATTTCGAGCGGGTACTCTTCCTCGTAGCCCCGGCGCGGGTCGGAGTTGAGCTGGGTGTCGATGAGTTCCTTGACGGTGGAGCGGCCGTTGCCGGTGATGGTGACCAGCTCGCCGCGCGCTGCGGCAACCACCTTGCCGCCCACCACCAGAAGGCGGTGTTCATCGCCGGGGATGAAGCTCTCGACCATCACGTCGCTGCCCTCGGGGTAGGCCACGTGGTAGGCCGCTTCGATGTCTTCCTGCTTGCGCAGGTCCAGCGTCACGCCCCGGCCGTGGTTACCGTCAGAGGGCTTGACCACCACGGGCAGGCCGATGTCCTGCGCGGCTTCCCAGGCTTCCTCGGGGCTGTTGACCACGCGGCCCTCGGGGATGGGCACGCCGCACGACTTGAGCAGGCTCTTGGTCAGGTCCTTGTCGCTGGCAATGCCTTCGGCAATTGCACTGGTGTACTCGGTCTCTGCCGTCCAGATGCGGCGCTGGCGGGCGCCGTAGCCCAGCTGCACCAGATTGCCGTCGTTCAGGCGAATGTGGGGGATGCCCCGGTCGGTGGCGGCGGTGACGATGCACGCGGTGCTGGGGCCGAGGTACTGGTCGTCCACCTCGGTGCGCACGCGGGCCACTGCAGCCTGCACGTCAAAGGGCTCGTCGTTGATGGCCGCCATGATCAGGGCATGGCCCTGGGCCAGTGCTACGCGCGCCA
Organism: Acidovorax benzenivorans; assembly: GCF_028680575.1. Lineage (GTDB taxonomy): Bacteria > Pseudomonadota > Gammaproteobacteria > Burkholderiales > Burkholderiaceae_C > Acidovorax > Acidovorax benzenivorans. The sequence goes on from NZ_JAPCKI010000005.1 coordinate 200,246, forward strand.
CGCTTTCGTCGCGGGCGCGGAACACCATGCGGTACACGCCGCGCTGGCTGGTGCTGCGTGTCTGGCCAAAGCCTGTGGGCATGCCTGCCAGATTGAGCAGTTCGATCACGATGTGCTCCAGCACATGGCCACACCAGGTGCCTTCTTGCAGCCGCTGCAGGAAGCCGCCGCGCTCGCCTACGCCGCAGTGGTGTTCGATCAGCGCTGGCAGCCACACCGTAAGGCGGTCATTGAAGCCGGGAATGGTGTTGGAGGGATAGTCCTCCAGTTCGCCCAGGTCCAGCCAGACTTCCAGGACCGGCCGGTAGGTCCAGATATTGGGGCCCCGCAGATAGTTGATGCGGAGCAGTTGGATGTCGTTGAGTTTCGCCATGGATTGCAGCGGTTGTGGTTCCGGCCTTGGTAAGGGCTGTGCGGTAGGGGGACGAAAGGGAATTTTGTGGACGATGATTGTGCGCCAGTCCGGAGCCTGCGCGCAGTGTCAGCCAAATGGCTGCCACAGACGTTACAGGAGTATGCCGTCGCACCGTGGCGTGCAGTATCGGTGAGAATTCTTGCTTTCGCGAGAGCGGCCACCGCAGGCAGCCGGTGGCGGAAAACCCAACCAAAAATGCAACATCACCATTCTGTGGACGCCTCGGGTGTCTTTTCTGGCCCTGTGGGGGCCGATTTGCGGGCCATGCTCGCTTCCAAAGAGAACGTGTTGGCGGCTTTGCCGGTTGACCTGAGCGCCACACTGCGCTTTGCGGCGGGGTGGGTGGTGGTGACGTCCGAGCGGCTGCTGGCCTGCGACCCGGGCACCACGACCTGGCGCAGTTGGCCCCTGGGGGAGGGCCTGGCACTCAAGCTACACGACCATGGCGGAGTGGGCTCGCTCGAGCTGCACAACCCCCAGGAACGCCTGGCCCAGTGGCGTTTTACCCTGGCGCACCATGCGCAGGCGCTGCGCCTGGTGCAGCGGTTTGAGCAGCAAAGCGCGCGGGGCGACAGCGGTGCCGAGGACGAAGCCGATGAGCCCGCCTGCCCCATCTGCCACACGCCGCTGCCACCCGACACCGAAGAATGCCCGGCCTGCGCCCGTGCCCAGCCACCGCAGACCTCCACCTGGGTGCTGTTGCGCCTGTGGCGTTTTGCCCGGCCCTACCGCAAGCAGTTGGCGGCCGGCTTCGGGTTGACGCTGGCCTCCACGGCCGCCACCCTGGTGCCGCCCTACCTCACCATCCCGCTGATGGATGACATCCTCATCCCGTTTCAGAACGGCAAGCAGATCGAACCCAGCCTGGTGCTGCTGTACCTGAGCGGCCTGCTGCTGTCGGCGCTGGCAGCCTGGGGCCTGTCGTGGGCGCGCACCTACATTCTGGCGCTGGTGTCAGAGCGCATCGGCGCCGACCTGCGCACCACCACGTACGAGCACCTGCTGCGCCTGTCGCTGGACTACTTTGGTGGCAAGCGCACTGGCGACCTGATGGCGCGCATCGGGTCGGAGACGGACCGGATCAACGTGTTCCTGTCGCTGCACGCGCTCGACTTCATTACCGACGTGCTCATGATTTGCATGACGGCGGCCATCCTTTTCTCCATCAACCCTTGGCTGGCCCTGGTCACGCTGGTGCCGCTGCCGTTCATTGGCTGGATGATCCACACCGTGCGCGACCGCCTGCGCACCGGGTTTGAAAAGATCGACCGTGTGTGGTCCGAGGTCACCAATGTGCTGGCCGACACCATCCCCGGCATCCGCGTGGTGAAGGCCTTTGCCCAAGAAAAGCGCGAGGCCCAGCGCTTTCGCGATGCCAACCAGCACAACCTGGAAGTCAACGACAAGCTCAACAAGACCTGGAGCCTGTTCACGCCCACCGTGTCGCTGCTGACCGAAATCGGGCTGCTGGTGGTCTGGGCGTTTGGCATCTGGCTGGTGTCCCGCAACCAGATCACGGTGGGTGTGCTCACGGCCTTCATCGCCTACATCGGGCGGTTCTACGGGCGGCTGGATTCGATGAGCCGCATTGTTTCGGTCACGCAAAAGGCAGCCGCTGGTGCCAAGCGCATCTTCGACATCCTGGACCACGTCAGCAACGTGCCCGACCCGGCCCAACCCGTCAAGGTGGACAAGGTGCGGGGCGCCATCAGCATGCAGGGCGTGGGCTTTCGCTACGGGAGCCGAGCGGTCATCAAGGGGCTGGATCTGGACATCCGCCCCGGCGAGATGATCGGCCTGGTGGGCCACAGCGGCTCGGGCAAGAGCACCTTGGTCAACCTGATCAGCCGCTTTTATGACGTGAGCGACGGCTCTATCCAGGTCGATGGCATCGACATCCGCCGTTTTGCGGTGGCCGACTACCGCCGCCACATCGGCCTGGTGCTGCAGGAGCCCTTCCTGTTCTTTGGCACCATTGCCGAGAACATCGCCTACGGCAAGCCCGAAGCGACGCGCGAGGAAATTGTGGCCGCCGCCCGCGCCGCCCACGCACACGAATTCATCCTGCGCCTTCCGCACGGCTACGACTCGCTGGTAGGTGAGCGTGGCCAGGGCTTGTCGGGCGGCGAGCGCCAGCGCATCAGCATTGCGCGCGCGCTGCTGATCGACCCGCGCATCCTGATCCTGGACGAGGCCACCTCGGCGGTGGACACCGAGACCGAAAAGGAAATCCAGAAGGCGCTCGATAACCTGGTGCAAGGCCGTACGACGATCGCCATTGCCCACCGCCTGTCCACGCTGCGCAAGGCCGACCGCCTGGTGGTCATGGACCGCGGCGAGGTGGTGGAAGTGGGCCCGCACGATGAATTGATGGAAAAGCAGGGCGCCTACTGGCGGCTGTACGAAGCCCAGGCCCGCCGCGCCGAAGAAGACGCGCAGGCCGCGGGCGTCATCATCGACAGCAGCCTGCTGCACCCGGCCCACCCCGCCGGCAACCCCTGAGACGCTGTGAGCGACCCTGCCATGAATGCTTCCCTGACCCCATCGTCGTCCACCCCCCCCGCCTTCCAGCTCACGCGCAACCCGCACGGCCGCCTCGTCCTGACCCTGGCCGATGGCACGGCCCATGAGGGGGTGACCCCTGTGCGCGCTTTCCCCATCGCTGCGCCAGGCGAGGGGCTGTCCCTGGTGGGCGCCGACGGCCATGAGCTGCTGTGGGTTCCCCGGCTGGAGGCCGTGACGGGCCCCGCCCGACAGCTCATCGAAGAAGAGCTGGAAGTGCGCGAGTTTGTGCCCACTATCCAAAAAATCCATGCTGTTTCTAGTTTCTCAACGCCCAGTACCTGGGATGTAGAGACCGACCGGGGTTCAGCCCGCCTGGTGCTCAAGGCCGAAGAGGATATCCGCCGCCTGGGCGGGCGCACCCGGCTGCTGATCGCGGGGGGCGACGGCTTGCAGTTCCGTGTGAAGGACACCACGGCGCTGGACAAGCACTCGCGCCGGTTGCTCGAACGCTTTCTTTGACCTCTCGGAGTCAAACCGGCTCCGTCCATGACTCGGGCCTTGCCCGGCGACCCTCCAGGGAATCAGGGGCTGGCGTGCCCCTCTTCTTGCGCATCCCTTGCGTATATCCCTTGTGCACGGCCAAAGCCGTGCATCTCTGCCCCTTCCCCTGCCATTGGTAACGACCTGCGGATCGCGCTGTCTTCTGACAGAGTGGTGCTGTTGCGGCGTGCGTGTGTGCCCGGCATCCTCCTCCATCCATGTGGGGGCGGTATGGCACCTCCATGGTCCGTGCCAGGCGCTGGACGGCCCCAAAAGGGGTGCTTTTTATTGGCGAAAACCCTAAATTTCAGTCAATCGGTGAAAAAGACCTAAATTTCCCCTTCTTTTTGCCGTAATGAATGTACGAAGAGTCCGAAAGACCCTCTGTACCTTTTGTTTAACTACGGGCCAATGTCATGCAAATGCCACCTGTCGATCGATCGCCGTCCTGGCGTCCTCAGGGCGCTGATTTGTATTCCACTGGCGCCTCGGGTGCGCCTCCGGTGCGTCCCATCAACGCTCCCAACCCTGTCGAGTCCATGGACCGGATGGGTGAGGGAGCGATCGTGCGCGAGCCGGACAAACCCTCGGCGCCCGAGGCGCCCAACCGGGACTGGACGGCGGTGAAGAAGAAAGACACCGTCGAGGAGCCGCCGGAGCCTCCCAAAGAGCCTATTTACAAGCAGCTGCTGGAGTTCATCCAGTCGATGTGGCGCGCCAGCGGCAGCGCGGTGGAGGTGGCGCAAGACGTCAACAAGATGACCTTGCAGGAGCGCATGGCCCAGCAGGCCAAGAATGAGCCGCTGACCTACACCGACCCCAAGGTCAAGCGCACCGGCGGCGTTTGAGCGACAGGGCCAGCGGGGCTCCCGGCCCTGAAGGTGCCTGCATATTGCACAGTGGCTAGGCCAGATGACGAGGTTTTAGGGACATCACGCGGTGGTGGACCAGGGCGCGAAGGCGCTGTCTTTTGTTCGTGGAGCGTGCGCGGGGTGTGGACACCGCTAACATCTCTCAGATCCACACTGCAATAATTTGCTATTAAAAATATAGCTTATTGCGAATATTCCACCGGCGCTCAAAGCCGATTTGGCTATTTTTTTGACCTTCAGGTCTTCCCTCTGCCATTGGCGCTCCTCAGGGGCGGGACTCTGGCGCAGGTGGCGGCGCGGCGGGGGTTGCGGGTGTTGCAGCCGCTTGTGCCGCTGCACGCTGACGATCTCGTTCGGCGCGGTACTTGGCGGCGAAGGCCCGCACTTCTGCATACGACACAAAGCCATCGCCATCGGTGTCGGCATCGTCAAAGGCTGCTGCCAGGCGCGGAAACAGTTTCACCTCGGAGCGGCTGAGCTTGCCGTCGCCGTTGAAATCCAGCATCTTGAATTCACGCTGTGCCTTGAGTTCGCCAGAGCTCACCGTTGCAGCAGGCTCTGTGGCGGCGTGCGCTTCCGTCAGGTAGGCAGAAGCGGGCGCAGGTGTGGGCGTCTGGGGCGTCTGGGCCAGGGCTGCACAGGCGGTAAACAGGGCCACCGTCGCCAAGATGGGCCCTTTGAGCCCTGTCGATGCCCAGGGAGTGCGAATGCGCAAAGCGTTCTCCTTCAAAGTCTCAACTGTGATGGTGGCACATGGGGGGCGATGGCGGCGGTTTGCAACCAGACCCTTGCAGGTTTTCACCACGCGTTGCAAGACTTTGCAGAACTTTTCGGTGTTGCTTCACGCGGTACGGCGGAGGCGGCCACTGCAAAAAACCAGGGCAACCAGGGCTCTGGCCGTCAGCCCCCGCCAACCCGTGCCGGGTTGGAGATGCCGCTGTTCACATGGCCCGCAGGCACATGGCGTGCTGCCGATGTGACGTGGCCGGTCTGGTCGTCAAAGAAGAAATCGGGCTCGAACTCGCGCAGAAACTCCCCTTTGGGCAGTCCACCCAGGAACATGGCTTCGTCCACCGCAATGTTCCAGTCCATCAGCGTGCGGATGGCGCGCTCGTGCGCGGGGGCGCTGCGTGCGGTGACCAGGGCCGTGCGGATGCGCATGCCGGTGCCGCCCGCTTCGCCCGCTGACTGCAGACGGTGCAAGGCGGCCAGCAGGGGTTTGAACGGGCCGTCGGGCAGGGGCTGCGCGGCCTTGTCGGTCTCGTGCTGCTGGAAGGCGGCCAGCCCTTCAGCCTGGTACACGCGCTCGGCCTCGTCCGAAAACAGTACCGCGTCGCCGTCAAAGGCAATACGCACTTCGTTGGGGTTGGAGTCGCCAGCCTGCACAGATTCCGTCACCACCCGCGCTGCGGGGTAGCCCAAGTGCAGGGCCTCACGCACATCGGCCTCGTTGGCTGACAAAAACAGGTGTGCACCCAGCGGCCGCAGGTACCGAAACGGGTCGCGCCCCTGGGTAAACACGCCGCGCTGAATGGTCGGCAGCCCATGGGCATGGCACGAGCGGAACACGCGCATGCCGCTCACCGGGTCATTGCGTGACAGCAGCACCACCTCTACGCGCTGGTGCTCGGGGGTGTTGAATGCCAGCAGCTTGCGCACCAGCGAAAACGCCACGCCCGGCGCAGCGGGCACATCGAGCCGCTGGCGCTGCAAGTCCACATAGGCGCGGTCGTTGTCATGCTCGAAGACGCGGTTCTCTTCCTCAAAATTGAACAGCGCGCGCGAGGAGATAGCCACCACCAGCTTGTCGTCGAGCGTTACAGCCATAGGTTAGAGCGTGTCATGCACTTTTACGTGCCCGCGAAAGCCGGGGAAAGGCCCGGCAACTAGGCGCAGGCCGCGCGGCGGTATGAATACCGCAAGCGGCCTGCAACAACGTGGCCGGGCCTTTCCCCGGCTTTCCCATAGGGTCGGGCCCACGGGCTGGCGCTCGCGGCGTTGCAGCACTTGCCAAGGCGCTTGCCTTGGCGGCACGCCGCGCCTTGCGATCACCAGCCTGTGAGCCCGACGCGGGTGCGTGAAAGTGCATGGCACGCTCTACTTCACAAACTGGTTGAGCTGGATGATGGGCAGCAGCACGGCCAGCACGATCAGCATCACGATCAGGCCCATGCCCACGATAAGCAGCGGCTCCAGAATGGTGGCGAGGGCCATGGCGCGGCGCTGTACCTCGGCCGAGAGCTGGCGGGCCGCACGCTGCAGCATCACCGGCAGTTGTCCTGTTTGCTCGCCCAGGCGCGCAAACATCGACAGCAGGCCCGGAAAGCGTTTTTTCTGCGCCAGCGCCGACGCCAGCGGAGCGCCTTCGCGTACCAGCACCAGGGCGTCGAGTGCATCGGCACGCAGCGCGCGGTTGCTCAGCGTTTCAGCGGCCGCCTGCAAGGCTTTCAGGATGGGCACCCCGGCCCCAGACAGCATGGCCAGCGTGCCCGCAAACCGTGCCGCGTTGTAGCCGCGCGCCAGTTTGCCCACCAGGGGCAGATTGAGCCAGGCGGCATCGAATTTCTCGCGAATATGCTCGATAGTGAGCGCCCATCTTGCCCCAATAGCTATCAAAACAGAAGCAATCAGCATCACCCAGCCATAGCTGCGCACAAAGGCGCTGAGGCCCAGCATGGCCACCGTCAAGAACGGCAACGCCCGCTTGGTGCCTGCAAACACGCTGGCCACCTGTGGCACCACATAACCCACCAGGAACAACACGATCACGATGGCCACCAGGGTCACGATGGCCGGGTACAGCGCCGCACCCACCAGCTTGGCCTTGAGTGCCTGCCGTTCTTCCAGGTCGTCGGCCAGGCGCTCCAGCACCAGGCCCAGGTTGCCGCTGTGCTCGCCCGCGCCGATCACGGCGCAGTAGATGTCAGAGAACTCGCGTGGGTGCTGAGACAGCGCGCGGGCAAAGGTGGCGCCCGCATTGACCTCGGCGCGCAGGGCCGCCACCAGGTGGCGCTGGCGCTCATCGTCGGCTTCTTCGGACAGCGCGGTGAGCGCGCGCTCCAGCGGCAGGCCCGACGACACCAGCCCGGCGATCTGCCGCGTCCAGATGGCCAGCCCCGTTGCACTGAACACCGGCCGTGTGAACAGGCGCTGGCCTAGGCTGGCGGACTTGCCGTCCAGCGACTGGCCCGTTTGCACCAGCTCCACCGCCAGCGGCACCAGCGCTTGGGCCCGCAGCAGGCTGCGTGCGGCCTTGGCGGTGTCGGCCTCCATGAGGCCTTTGCGGGTCTGGCCCTGGGCGTCCAGGGCTTCAAAGGAAAAAGCAGGCATGCGATGCGGGCAAGGGTGGTAGGGCGTTGGCGTGGAAGTCAGGAGGTCCCACAACGAGCAACTATGCGCTACAGAATGTGCGCCGTAGGACCAGCAGCCCCTGATGGTAGCCGCTACCCAAGGCCGAGGGCTGCCAGCCAGTAACCCCTGTCCGCGACATGACACAAGTCAAGATGCTGACGCACTGCGCGCGCAGAATAAAAAACGATCTGTGGCATCGGGTTGCAGGCGTTCTGGACGAACAAGGGGTTTTTCATGCTGAAGAACAAGGTGGCATTGGTAACGGGCGCATCGTCGGGCATCGGGCGGGCGATTGCGCTGGTGTGGGCGCGCGAAGGTGCCAAGGTGGTGGTGTCTGACGTGAACGTGCAGGCGGGCGAGGAGACCGCAGCGCTGGTGCGTGCGGCCGGGGGCGATGCGATGTTTGTGGCTGCCGATGTGGGTAAGCCTGAGGACTGCGAGGCGCTGGTCCAGCGCACCGTCGCGCACTACGGCCGCCTGGACGTGGCCTGCAACAACGCGGGCATCGGCGGCCCGCAGGCGCCTACGGCCGACTACCCGCTGGACGGCTGGGCGCAGGTCATCAACATCAACCTGTCGGGGGTGTTTTACGGCATGAAGTACCAGATCGCGGCGATGCTGAAGAACGGTGGCGGCGCCATCATCAACATGGCGTCCATCCTGGGTTCGGTGGGCTTTGCCACGGCGCCCGCCTATACGGCGGCCAAACATGGGGTGGTGGGGCTGACCAAGGCTGCGGCCATCGAGTACAGCGCGCACGGGGTGCGCGTCAACGCCGTGGGTCCTGCCTTCATCCACACGCCCATGATCAGCGGCCTGGAGCAGGATGCTGGCATCAACGCCATGTTGGTGGGCGCCCATCCCATGGGCCGCCTGGGGCAGCCCGAGGAGGTGGCCGAGCTGGTGACCTGGCTGGCATCCAGCAAGGCGTCGTTTGTGACCGGCGCGTATTACCCGGTGGATGGCGGCTATCTGGCGCGCTGAAGCGCGTACCGGTTCTCAGGCCGACACAGCAGCCTGGCAGAGCGTGGCGTGGGCCTGGGCCGCAATGTCCAGCGAGCGCAAACGCAACACAGGGTCGTACACATCGCTCACCAGCATCAGTTCGTCGGCGCCCGTGGCTTCGCTCAGGTGTGCCAGCCCTGCGCGCACCGTGTCCGGCCCGCCAATCACGGCAGCGGCCAGAAAGTCGCCAATCGCTGCGCGCTCTTGCGGCTGCAGGCGCGCAGCGTAGTTCTCGATGGGTGGCAGCAGGCGGCGGCGGTCACCCGTCAAGATGCCCAGCACCCGTTGGTAGGTGCTACTGGCCAGGTAGTCGGCCTCCTCATCTGTCGGCGCGGCGATCAGCGGCACGCCGATGGCCACATAGGGCTTGGGCCAGGCGACCGAGGGCCGGTACAGGTTGCGGTACAGGTCAACGGCCTGGTGCAGCAGGCGCGGCGCAAAGTGTGAGGCAAACGCATAGGGCAGACCGCGCTCGGCCGCCAGCTGCGCAGAAAACAGGCTGGAGCCCAGCAGCCAGATCGGCACATTGGTGCCCGCACCCGGCATGGCAATCAGGCGTTGGTCGGGCTCGGCGGGGGCCAGCAGGCGCTGCAGCTCCGCCACATCGCGCGGAAAGTCTTCTTCGGTTTCCACCCGGTTGCGGCGCAGCGCACGCATGGTGGTGGGGTCTGTGCCCGGTGCACGGCCCAGGCCCAGGTCAATGCGGCCGGGGTACAGCTCGGCCAGCGTGCCAAAGGCCTCGGCCACCACCAGCGGGGCATGGTTAGGCAGCATCACGCCGCCCGACCCTACGCGGATGCGTGAGGTGCCGCCTGCAATGTGGCCTACCAGCACGGCGGTGGCCGAGCTGGCAATGCCCGCCATGTTGTGGTGCTCGGCCAGCCAGTAGCGAGCAAAGCCTAGTTTTTCAGCATGCTGAGCGGTGCGCAGCGCAATCTGCAGCGCATCGGCCACGGTGCCGCCTTCGCGGACGGCAACCAGGTCAAGCATGGACAGGGCAGGACGGCGGGGGATGGAAGTCATGCGCACATTGTCCGGTGCCCGCTGCTTTTGCGCAGGTGGCGGATGCAGAGCTGGCAGTGGCAGCAGGGTTGCCCGCGCTCATTTTTACCAACGGGCCATTTTTTGGTAGCCAAAATGGCAGAGGCGCCACAAAATGTTTCAAGACATTTCCGCGCTGCCTGTCATCTTGCGCTGCGCGGGCCAGTCGCGCAAAAGGGACGACGCATGGGTTTTTTCAGCCGCTTGTTCAAGATCCGGGAGCAGGATCCCACCAGCCCCGACACCACCTGGGCCATGGAAGACAACGGCAGTGAACTGGTGCTGGATGCCGAGTACGCGGCCACGCTGATGACCGAGATCGACATTGACGCCGCTATTGCCAGCCACGAGCGCTGGCGCCTGCAGCTGCAGGACATGGTCAACGGCCGCTCCAGCGAAGTCATGCGGCCCGAGCGCATCTGCCAGGACGACCGCTGTGACCTGGGCCGCTGGCTTTACGGCACGGGCCGAGTGCGCCTGGGGCACTACCCCGCGTTCGACATGCTGGTGGCTCGGCACAAATACTTTCACCAGCAGGCAGCGGACGTGGTGGCGACCTTCCAGTCGGGCGACCAGCCCAAGGCAGCCCAGCTGCTCAACGGCAGCTGCCGCCACGCATCCAACCAGGTACTGCTGCTGCTCAAGGAGCTCAAGCGCGGGCTGGGGCGCTGAGCCACGCCATCATCGGGTGATGGCCTTCCACTTCATGCCAGTTAGCCCTTGAGGCTCAGAACCCCCTGGCGCTGGGCGCATAGGCCTCGATGCGGCGTGGGCGATCGCTGGCGCTAGCGGTATCTGACTGCGGATTGGCGCGAAGCCTCTGTGCCTGGGCCGCGCCCAGCATCGGCACACAGCTCTTACATCTGCAGACATGGCTCGCCCCCGGAATCAGGGGGTGGCGTCGCAAATACCCTGGTGGGGCTGTACCGCGCCTTTGGGCGCGGTATTTTTTTGTCTGACGTTGGCTGGAGGTGCGAGTCGGCACCGGGCTGCCTGTATGGCACCCAGGCGCGTTCAATAGCTCCGCCCATCCTTGTACATCGCGTGCTGCCGCCGGTTCAGCGTGGCGGCTTCGCCCAATCGGCCCATGGCCGCTCCGGCATGTGCATGGGTGATGGCCATGCCCAGGCCGTCCGCTGCGTCGGTACCCGGCAGGCCGGGCAATTGCAGTAGCCGCCGCACCATCTCCTGCACCTGGCTTTTGGCGGCGCGGCCGTGGCCGACCACGGCCTTTTTCATTTGTAGCGCGGTGTATTCGGCCACGGGCAGGTTGCTGGCCACCAGGGCGGTGATGGCAGCGCCGCGCGCTTGCCCCAGCAGCAGCGTGGACTGGGGGTTGACATTGACAAACACGATTTCGACCGAGGCCACATCGGGTTGGTAGCGGGCTGCGACCTCGGTGATCCCGTCGAACAAAATCTTCAGACGCCCGGGCAGGTCGCCCAGCGCGATGGTGGTAGTGCGGATGGTGCCGCTGGCCACGTAGCTGAGCTTGTGGCCGTCCATGTCCACCACGCCAAAGCCGGTGGTCTGTAGGCCGGGGTCAATGCCGAGGATGCGCATTTGCTCTCTTTTTTGTAGCTATTGGGGCAGGTGGAACTAGCGCAAGGGGCGGATTTCTTACAAGCCGAAGTACCAGCGTGCCGAATGGAAGAACACGGGCGCTGCGAAACACAGTGCGTCCACCCGGTCGAGCAGGCCACCTGCACCGGTGACGGACATGCCCTGCATGCCCCAGCTGGTGATGCCACGGTCGCGTTTGAGGGCCTTCATCACCAGGTGCCCCAGGCTGCCCGCCACGCAGGCCAGCAGTGCCATGCCCAGTGCCTGGCCGGGCTTGAAGGGGGTGATGAAGGTGAGCAGACCGCCCGCGAGGCCCCCGGCGGCCACGCCAGCCAGCCAGCTTGTCCACTGAAAACTCTGGCTCACCTGCGGTGCTACAGGCTTGTGCGGAAAGCGCCGCCCCAGCAGGTGTTGCACCAGCATGCAGGTCTGCACCACAAACACCAGAAAGAACACCAGAAACGCACCCTTGTCACGATAGCCCGGAAAGTCGAGCAGCAGCAGCGCAGGCACATGGCTCATGCCGTACACGCAGACCATGATGCCCCACTGCAGCTTGGCATTGCGCTCCAGAAACCGCTGCGGGTCATTGGCCAGCGCACTCACCACCGGTAATGCCAGGAACACGTACACGGGGATGAACACGGTGAACAGGTCGAAATGTTTGCTGCCCACCAGCCAGAACTGCAAGGGCAGCACCACAAAAAACGCCAGCACCAGGCTGCGGTGGTCGCCCCGGCGCGTGGGCGACAGGGTGATGAATTCGCGCAGCGCAAAAAAGCCCACGATGGCAAACAGCACCGTGGCCACCGTTTCGCCCAGCACCCAGCCGATCCAGAACACCGTGGCCATGACCCAGGAGGTTTTGAGCAGCCCCCAGAAGCGCTTGGCTTCCAGGGCCCGGGCTTCGGCTGCAGGGTCGTCGCTGGCGTGCTCGCGCAGGTTGCGCACAAAGGCCCACACGGTGACGATGGACAAGATGCCGAACACGACCAGGAACAAGGCCCCGATCTGCTGGGTGGCGGTGAGGTTGCGCAGGAATTGGTTCATGTCAGCGCGCGCTCCAGGGCGCAGCGGTCGGCGAGGGTAGGGGCTTTGGGCTCGTCATGGTCAGACTTCCCGCAGCGCGATCACGGCGCGGCGCGCGCGGTCGAGGAACGGGCGGCGCTCTTCGCCCGCCTCGAGCTGAATGGGTTCGCCAAAGGTTACCGAGCACAGGATGGGCACGGGCACCACTTCGCCCTTGGGCATCACGCGCTGCACGTTGTTGATCCACGCTGGCACCAGCACCACCTGCGGGAACATCTGCGCCAGCTTGAACAGGCCGGATTTGAACGACTGGGGCTCGTCGCCATGGCCGCGCGTGCCTTCCGGGAAGATCACGATGGAGTCGCCGCTCTCGAGCGCGCGCACCAGCGGGGCCAGCGGGTCGGACTCTGGCAGGGCGGAGCGCAACTCCTCGGGGGTAGGAGCGCGCGGCGATGCTTCGGGCGACGGGTCTGGGCCACCAGCTGCTGCTGTGTCTGCCTCGCTCGGTGCTGCGGCTGGTGCCCCCGTTGGCTCTGCGGCCACCGGCGCCATCGGCCGTGCTGGCGTGGCCTGGCGGTCCACATACACGGCGTTGAACACGGCGGTGGTGATCCACTGGCGGAACGGTGTCTTGGTCCAGTAGTCCTTGGCGGCAATGGGCCGCGTGATGCTGCGCAGCTCCTCGGGCAGCGCGGCCCAGATGAGCACCATGTCGGCGTGGCTCTGGTGGTTGGCGAAATAGATGCGCTGCTCAGCCTTGGGCGGGCAGCCATACCAGCGGGCCTGGGAGCCGGTCAGAAACCGCACGATTCCCAACAGAAGGAAACTCATCAACTTGGCAAGCATGGCGGCGATGATACGGGCGCCGGGCCTGCATGCTTGGCAAGGACCAGGGTGGCGCTACACCCAGATGCGATACGCCCAGAATGCCTCGTCGCCATAGATGCCGTCGTACAGAGCCTGCGGCGCGTAGCCCGTGATGCGGCGCGTGACACGGCACAGGTGCGACTGGTCTGAGAACCCGGCACCCGCCGCCACGTCGGCCCACTTGACCGAGCCCTGTGCTGCATCGGCCGCGATGGTGTCGAAGAACGCTTGCTCTGCCTTGCCAAAACCGCGCAACTCGCGCAGCGGCAGGCCGGCCCAGCGCTTGATGCGGCGCTCCAGTTGGCGCAGGCTGCGGCCGGGGGCAGACAGGGCGGCCCGCTGCGCCAGGTGTGCGGCCCAGTCGCCGTAGCGCTGTGTGGGCAGTGACTGGGCGGGGCGGCAGGCCTGCCAGCGGGGCTCCAGAAAGTCTTCCAGGCACTGCAAGCGGGCTGCGTTGTCGGGCAGGTTCTGCACCGTCTCGCACAGGGCCAGCCAGTCGGGTGCAAGGACCGAACGTGCATCCACCATGCGGTCGGTCAGGGCGCCGGGGTCCACACCGGTGAGCTGGTGCAGCGCATCGGGCATGAACATCACCATCATGGCGTGTGTGGGTTCGGCGCAGAAGCTGGAGGTGGGGCGGGTCTGCGGGCCTGCCAGCACCCAGCGGCCGGGGTAGGCGTCGCGCGGGCTGTGTTCCGTGGGCATGGTGTCGGAGCGCTCGGCCACCAGGGCCTCGCTGCGGCCCTCAAACCACCAGCTCAGGCTGCACAGGGGCGATGCAGGAAAGCGGTTGATGCGCTGTGCGTCGCTGAGTGTGTAGCCCACCGTGCTGCGCGCCATGGCTGCACGCAGGCAGGTGGTCAGGCCTGGGCGCGGTAGCCACAGCTCGCCGGAGGGGATCAACCCGGCGGGATGCCGTGGGGAGAGGGGGGCCAAGCTTGCCATGGGGCGCGAGTGTAGGCGACGGGGGCTGTCGCAATCGTTCAATACCCGCGCGCTGTGGCGCAGCAGCATGCGGGGCATGAATCCGACCACTGTCAACACTGCGCCTGCCACCTCAGCCGATGTTCAGCCCACGCCCACCATGCCCGGCGGCCCGCGCAGCCGCTGGTGGGGGCTGCCGCTGCTGCGCGCCATGCGGGCCGACTACCTGGGCTTTGTCACCCGGCTGCAGCGGGAGCACGGCGACCTCACCCGCATGCGCCTGGGGTATGAAGACGCATGGGACCTGATGCACCCCGACCTGGTGCGCGAGGCGCTCATCACCCATGCCGACCCACTCATCCGCTGGGAGCGTGGCATTGCGGTGTTCGAGCAGGTGTTTGGCCAGAGTGTGCTGGTGACCGAAGGCGCCACCTGGCAGCGCCAGCGCCGCATGCTGATGCCAGCGTTCAGTCCCAAACGGGTGGCAGGCTACGCGCAGCTGATGACCGACGCCGCTCGCAGCGCGCTCGACGCTGCCGTTCCTCTGGGGCAGTCTGGCGCGCTGGTGGCCGTGGACACGCTGTGGACCGATGTGACCATGGACGTGATCCTGCGCACGCTGTTCAGCACCTCGGCGCAGGAGGATGCGCACGAGGCCGCCTGGGCCACGCAGACGCTGTCGGAGACGGCGTTCCGGGAAATGTTCATGCCCTTCACCTTGCCCGACTGGCTGCCCCTGCCCGGCAAGGCCGCCAAGCGGCGCGCCATCCGGTCGTTGAAGGGTTTGGTCTGGCGCCACATCCATGCCCGCCAGGCCGAGGTGCCCACGCCCGGCGCCCCGGAGCGCTCGGACCTGCTGCACATGCTGCTGGCCCTGCGCGATGAGCCAACGGGCGAGGCCCTGTCGCCGCAGGAGGTGTTCGACCAGTGCATCGTCAGCTTTCAAGCCGGGCACGAAACCAGCGCCACCACGCTGCTGTGGTGGACCTTGCTCATGGCCCAGCACCCCGATGCCGCGCAGCGCGCCCAGGCCGAGGTCGATGCCGTGCTGCAGGGTGGCACGCCCGGCCCCGAGCATGTGGCCCAACTGCCCTGGCTGGGCGCTACGCTGAAAGAGGCGCTGCGCCTGTATCCCCCGATCGCCGCGCTGATGAGCCGCCGCACCACGGCGCCCATCACGCTGGGTGGCGTGCAGGTGCCCCAGGGCGCCATGCTGCGCATCACACCCTGGGTACTGCACCGCGATGCGCGCTGGTTTGCCGAGCCAGACCGCTTTGTGCCCGAGCGGTTTCTGGACGGCGCGCCGCCCATCCCTCGGGGCGCGTGGATTCCGTTCGGCCTAGGACCGCGCGTGTGCATTGGCCAGCACTTTGCGATGCTGGAGATGACGCTGCTGGCGGCCATGCTGCTGCAGCGCTACACGGTGCGTCTGCCAGCCGGGGGCGCCGTGGGGGCGCCCCGGTTGCAGGTCACGCTACGGCCGGACGGGGCGTCTGCGCTGTGGCTGCAGCGGCGCGAGGCGCCGCAGGGGCGATAAGGCGCGCTGCTTACCTGTGGCTGATGCTCAGGGCAGCTCTGCGCCGCCCATGCGTCCCAGGATCGTGCGCGTACGCCCCGCCAGGTACGCGGATCCGGGGGCTTTCTCAAAGCGTTTGGGCGCTGGCAGCATCACTGCCAAGCGGGCAGCTTCGGCAGCGCTGAGGCGGGAGGCACTTTTGCGAAAGTAGTGCTGTGCAGCGGCCTCGGCGCCGAACACACCTTCGCCCCATTCCACGTTGTTGAGGTAGATCTCCAGGATGCGCTGCTTGCTCAGCAACTGCTCCAGCGCCAGCGTGAGCACGAACTCCTGGCCCTTGCGCAGCAGGGTGCGTTCGCCCGACAGCAGCAGGTTTTTGGCCAACTGCTGGGTGATGGTGGAGCCGCCCCGGATCTTGGGCGCACGCACCGGGCGCTCGGGGGCGCGGGCCTGCGCCTTGCTCGCCAGAGCTTCGGCCTTGGCGTTGCGCTCCCAGGCTTTTTCGATGGCGTTCCAGTCCACGCCTTCGTGGTTGACGAAGCCGTCGTCCTCCGAGGCGATCACAGCGCGTTTGAGGTGGTCAGCGATGTCGCCGTAGGGCACCCATTGTTGGCGCCAGGGCACATGGCCCTTGTTGGTCAGCAGCGCCCACGCCTCGGAGCGCTGGAAGGTAGTGGACTGGGGGTTGATGACCACCATGGCGGCAATGCGCAGCACAAAAAACAGCTGCAGCGCCACTAGGGCGATCACCAGCAGTCCCAGCCAGCGCAGCACGGCTTTCATCGTGGCGTCCTCAGGGGCTCAGGCGGCGGTGGTAGCGGTGGGTTGCTGCATCTCGCGCAACACCTGTGCCGAGGGCGGGCGCACCCCGCGCCACAGCAAAAAGGCTTCGGCGGCTTGTTCTACCAGCATGCCCAGGCCATCACGCGGCGTGGCGCCGTGGTGGCGTGCCCAGTCCAGGAAGTCTTGCGCGGCGGGGCCGTACATCATGTCGTAGGCCAGAGCGCCGGGGCGCAGCACGCTGGCGGGCACGGGCACGCCAGCACCGGCCAGGCTGCTGGCTGTGGCGTTGATGATCACATCGAAATTGCCCGCTAGCGCTTTTGGTTCAAGCGCTAGTAGCTCTGAATTTTGTAGCGTGGCCAGCGCACTGTGCGACTGCACCAGCGCCTGTGCCTTGGACAAGGTGCGGTTGGCCACGGTGATGTGGCGGGCACCTGCCAGCAGCAGCGGGCCCAGCACGCCGGCAGCGGCGCCACCGGCACCCACCAGCAGCACATCACGCCCGGCGAGCGACACCCCCGCATTGCGCGTGATGTCGGCCACCAGGCCTAGGCCGTCGGTGTTGTCGGCGTAGATGCTGCCGTCGGCGCGAAAGGTGAGGGTGTTGGCGGCACCGGCGAGCTGTACGCGTTCGCTGCACTCCGTGGCCAGGCCGGGCGCCTCCGTTTTGAACGGCACGGTGACGTTGCAGCCACGCCCGCCCTCGGCCGCGAACGCATGCACGCCCTGGGCAAAACCGTCCATGGGCACCAGGCGGCGTTCGTAGGCAATGTGTTCACCCGTCAGTTCGGCAAAACGGGCGTGGATGGCGGGCGAGCGGCTGTGGGCGACCGGGTTGCCCATCACGCAATACAGGTCGGCAGGGGTGGCGGGGGATGTCATGGGGGCTAGGGCTGCGTGGGGCTTACGGTACGGTCGGCCGTGCGGAGAGTTCTGTGGGGTGAGCAGGCGAGCCCTTGGTTCCAGTATGGAAAGCCTCGCTGCGCACCCGTTGGGCAGTTACTTCACCACGGTTTCCAACGTCTGGTCGCGGGTGAACTTGAAGCGCGCCACCATGGCGATCTGGTCGGCCTTCTTGCGCATCTCGGCATCAAAGGCGCCAAAGGGCCCTGCGGCGCGGGCAATGGCTTCGGCGCGGCGGTCCAGCGTGCCGTTGCCCGAGCCTTGCACGATCTCGGTGCCCAGCACACGGCCGTCGTGGTTGACGGTGACGATCATCGTCAGCTCGCCGTACAGCTTGCGGCCGCCTTGCTCCGGGAAGTTCTCGGTGCCCTTGTCCTCCACCTTGCGGCGCAGCGCGTCGTAGTACACGGCGTAGGCTTCTTCGCGGGTGGCGGGGCTGATGTAGCGCTTCTTGGGGCGCGAATTTTCTTCGTTGATGCGCTTTTCGATCTCGGCCAGCAGCTTGACGAGCTGGCGGCGCTTTTCTTGCTCGCTGGCCTGTTCGGTGCTCTGGCTGGCCTGGCGCGGATCGGGCGCGGGCATCGTGGCCAGCTGCTTGCGCAACTGGGCCAGCAACTGGGCCTGCTGCTCTTGCATCGCGTCCATCTTGCGCTGGGCTTCTTCGTAATCGTCGCCGACGGTCGTCAGCGCCGAATAGGGCAGGGGGCTGGTGGCCCGGCCCTTGTCGGCATCGCCACCGCCCGCCAGATTGGCCTGGGCAATCGCCTGGGCCTTGTCGGGGCGCTCGTTGGACTTGGCGTTGACCAGGATGACTTCGAGCGGCGTGTCCTGGAACACGCGGTTGAAGCCCTCGGGGTCGATGAAGCGCACCGAGATGAGCGCGGCGTGCACGGCCACCGAGACGCCCAGCGCCAGCTGCAGCGTGCTGAAGGTGCGGAGGAAGGCAGGGAGTTTCATCGCCGGAAATTATCAGTGGGTAATCAGCGGGTACTACGGGGCAGCAGCTGCCGCCGTAGCTTCGGCGGGCGCCTCGTTCACATCCACCGCAATGGCAATCGGCCCGGCCACGGTGTCGTCGTCCTCGGCATCGTCCACCGGGCCGTCGTCGCTGGTGTCTGCCGGGTCGTCCAGGCGCTCGATCACGGTGCCATGGATGTCCAGCGTGATTTCGTCCACCTCGCCCAGCTTGACCTTGAGGCGCGCGCCGCGAGGCAGGTTTTGTGCGCCCAGCACGGGGAACACCAGCGGAATGTCGTCTGCGCGAACGAGGAAGCTGCCGCCCGGGCCTTCCTTGAAGACCGTGGCGTTCAGCTCGGTGATGCCGTTCTGCTCCACATATTTGAGCGTCCAGAAGCGTTCCATGCCCGCCTGGTAGCCGTTGTAGGCGCTGTAGGCACCGTCAAAGCTGCTGATGATGGAGAACAGGTCGGCGTCCTTGGGCTTGAACGGCGCCGCCAGCGCGGCCGTAGCACCGTGGCGTGCGCAGGCAATGATTTGCCACTGGTTGACCAGATCGGTGTAGCGGCGCAGCGGCGAGGTGGCCCACGAATAGGCTTTGACGCCAATGCCCGCGTGCGGCAGCGCCTTGGTGCCCATGCGCACCTTCACGCCGGGCGCCATGCTGGCCTGGCTGCGGTAGATGCCGGGCACGCCCAGCTCGGCCATCCAACTGCCCCAGGTGCTGTTGGCCACGATCATGGCCTCGGCCACGATCAGATCGAGTGGCGCGCCGCGCTGGCGCACGCTGATCTGCACTTGTTCATCACCCGTGGGCTCGGCGCCGTTGTTGCCGACCAGTCGGAAGTTGTAGTCCGGCCGGTTGAAGTTTTCGGGCTTGCCGCGCACCACCTCGCGGCGGGCTTTCAGCTCTTTGGCCAGGCGGTGCAAAAATGATAGCTGCGGGCGCAGGTCAGACAAGCGCTGGGGGTCGTTTTGGTGCTCAAACGCTGGGTTGCTGAGCCATTCTTCGGTCACCACGCTGTCGAGCTGGTCGTGGCGCAGGTTGGCGGCCACGTGCACGCGCTCGAGCTTGGTCTCAGTGCCCTTGAATTCCAGCGTGGCTTCGTCGATGGTGACGTACAACGACACGGCCGGGTTGGCGCGGCCTTCGTCCAGGGTGTAGGTCTGCACCACGTCGTCGGGCAGCATGGTGATCTTGTAGCCCGGCATGTAGACCGTGGACAGGCGGGCGCGGCCCAGTTGGTCAATGGCGCTGCCCGGCTGGATGGCCAGGCCGGGTGCGGCGATGTGGATGCCCAGCACCGCGGTGCCGGTGCCCAGGCCTTGGACGGACAACGCATCGTCGATTTCGGTGGTCTGCGAGTCGTCGATGGAGTACGCCTGCGCGGTGGACAGCGGCAGTTCGTCCGCAATGGCGGGTGCCGTGACGGCCGGAAAGCCCGTGCCCTTGGGGAAGTTCTCGAACAAAAAGCGCTTCCAGTGGAACTGGTAGGCGGAGTCGATGGCACCGGCCTTTTGCAGCAGATCGAGCGGCGCGGTGTGCGTGGCGCGGCTGGCCTCGACCACGGCCTTGTATTCGGGCGCGTTCTTGTCGGGCTTGAACAGGATTTTGTAGAGCTGCTCGCGGATGGGTTGTGGGCATTCGCCCCGGCCCAGTTGGGCGGCCCATTCGTCGATCTGCGCGAGGATGGCCTTTTTCTTCTCGATGGCGGCCAGTGCCTGCTGCAGGATCTCGGCGGAGGCCTTTTTGAAGCGGCCCTTGCCCGCGCGGCGGAAGTAGTGGGGCGCGTCGTACAGGCGGAACAGGGCGCCGGCCTGCTGGACCAGGGTGGCGTTGTCGGAGAAGTAGTCCCGCGCCAGGTCGGCAAAGCCGAACTCGTCTTCGGGCGCGAACTCCCATGCCAGGTCCAGCTCGATGGACTCGGCCACGGCTTGGGCCTGGGTGATGAGTTCCGATGGCGCGGGTTTCTCGAACTTCAGGAGGATGTGGGCGGCCTTGACCTTGACCCGTTTGCCCGAGTCCAGCTCGACCTGGGCTGATGTATCGGCCTCGGACAGGATACGTCCGGCCATGAATTTGCCGGCTTCTTCAAACAATGCGTGCATGGCGGCGATTGTCCCATGGGCGCCATCGGACTCCCGGACAGCGGCGCATATGATCCACGGCGCGCCATTTCTGCCCCTACCTGTTTGTCCCATGTCCTTTGCCGCCATTGCCACGCCGCTGACACTGCTGGCTCTGGCGCTGCCTTTCCTGTTTTGCTTCACACAGGCGCCGGTTAACAACTTCTGGCCCCTGCTGGCGTCGTGGAGCTGCGGCGCGGTGCTGGTGCTGCTGGCTCTGGGGCGCTCCGGCGGTCCGCATGTGCGGGGCCCGAGGGGGGATATCCGGGCTCCGCAACCCCTGGTGTCGGGTCGGGTGTTGGCTACCGGCCTTGTGCTGACGGCGCTGGTGGCTGCGGTCATCGGGTTGTTGCAGTATTTTCTGGGTGACCCTGGGCTGCCGGGGGTGCAGCCCTCCACCCCGGGGCAGGCCATTGGCAACCTGCGCCAGCGCAATCAGCAGGCGACGCTGTTGGGCCTGGGCGTATGGGCCTTGCTGTGGACCCTGGCACAGGTGCAGGGGCGTCTGGAACGCCCCCCCTACGCAGTGCTGCAACCAGGGCGGATGGCATGGGGCGTGCTGATCGGTTTGCTGATGGCCTGGGGGCTGGCGTTGTTGGCGATTTCCAGCGCGGCCACCGCGTCGCGCACCGGGGCGGTGCAGTGGCTGTTGCTGCTGGGGCTGATGCTGTGCTGGCGCGTGTCCTGGGGGCGCCTGGCTGTGGGGTTGGGCGTGTTTGGCCTGGTGCTGTACGGCGTGGCTGCGTGGCTGCTGCCCCTGTGGCTGCTGGACACGACCGGATTTGCGTCGGATGGCCTGTTCATGCGCATCATCAACGAGGAGCCAGGCTGCACCAGTCGCCGTGTGCTCTGGGGCAATGTGTTGCATTTGATCGCGCAAAAGCCCTGGGCGGGATGGGGCTGGGGCGAGCTGGATTACGCGCACTACATCACCGTGTTCCCGGACGAGCGGTTTTGTGTGCTGCTGGACAACGCCCACAACCTGCCTTTGCACTTGGCGGTGGAGCTGGGTGTGCCCTTGGCGCTCGCCTTGTGTGGCGCGGTGGTGATATGGGTGCTGCGCGAAAAGCCCTGGCGCGAGGCCGATCCGGAGCGGCAACTGGCCTGGGGCATGCTGGCACTGGTGGGTCTGCACAGCCTTCTGGAGTTTCCGCTGTGGTACGGGCCGTTTCAGCTGGTCACGGTGCTGGCCATCGCGTTGTTGTGGCGCTGGCAGTTGCCCAGCTGGGCAACTTCGCTTGGCGCGCGCCGGGTGGTGGCCGCCGTTATCGTGGCCGCACTGGCGCTAGGGGCCTATGTGGGCTGGGATTTTTACCGCGTCAGCCAGCTGTACAAGCCGCTGGCTGACCGGCCACCGTCCCTGCGCCATGACACCGTACGCAAGGTGGGTGACACCCCGTTTTTCACCGATCAGGTCGATTTTGCGCTGCTGACCACCATGGAGCTTTCACCTAGCAACGCGGGCCAGGTCTTTGCCGTGGCCAACAAACTGCTGCACTTCTCGCCGGAGCCCCGGGTGATCGAGCCGCTGATCGAAAGTGCCACGATGCTGGGGCTGGACGACGAGGCGGCGTTTCACCTCAAGCGATACCGTGCTGCGTACCCGGCGGACTATGAGCGCTGGCGGGAGCATGGGCGGCGGATTTCGTCACACCTGAAGCCTTGACCGGATGCGCGGCGGACGGCCGCCGCGCGCTCAGGCCAGCCGCAGGAACTGGTCCACCAAGGGCAGGTAGTCCCCATAGTTGCCCAGCGCGTGGTCGCCCCCGTTCAGCACCACCTGCTGCGCCTGGGGGTAGCGCCCCGCCATCTCGCGCCAGTCCAGCACTTCGTCGCCTTGGGCGATGATGGCGAGCTCTGGGGCCGAGGGTGGGCGGCCCCGCATGTCCAGGGCCTGCAATTCGCTGATGTACTCGGGCAGAAAGTAAAAGCGCTCGGATGGGTCGTGCCAGGTGGTCTGTTCGCCGATGTAGCGGGCCAGGTCTCGCGCCGGGTCCACGGCGGGGTTGAGCATCACGCTGGGGCAGCCCGCATGCTGGGCCACCCAGCTGGCGTAGAACCCGCCCAGCGACGAGCCGATCACGGCCATGGATTTGCGAGGCCAATCTGCAATGCCCTGTGCCACCAGCGCCATGGCGGCCTGGGGTGATGGTGGCAATTGGGGGCACCAGAAGGTGACGGATGGGTGGTGCGCTGCCACATGGGTGGCCGTCTGGCGGGCCTTGGCTGATGAGGGCGACGAGCGAAAACCGTGCAGGTACAGCAGGTGTGTGGTGGTCATGGGGCAGAAAGTGATCGGGGCAGGGGAATCACTGCGTTTACCGGGCTGGCGCAGGCATAAGATGTGCGCACCAGGGCGCCACACCGTGCGGCGCCTGGTTTTGCCACCTGCACCATGACCGATTTTGCCCCGCTTTCCACTGCCAGACGATGGGCGCTCGGATCAAGCGACAAGCCGCCTGCCTCGCTGGGCCGGTTTGAGTTGAAGAAGCAACTGGGCCGGGGCGCCCAGGCTACCGTGTGGCTGGCGCTGGACCCGCGCCTGCAGCGCGAGGTGGCCATCAAGCTCATGCGCCCCATGCAGGACCAGGACCCGTCGGTGCTGGAGCAGTGGCTGCGCGAGGCCCGCCACGTGGGGCGCCTGGCCCACCCCTACATCGTGCCCGTGTTCGAGGCCGACGTGCAGGGCTCGCAGCCCTATATCGTGTTTGAGTACGTGCCAGGCCACACGCTCGCCGAGCACCTGACCCAGCAAGGGCGCTGCACACCGCATGACGCCGTGGCCCTGTTGGTGGATGTGCTCGACGGCCTGCACGCCGCTCACCAGGCGGGCATCGTGCACCGCGACCTCAAACCGTCCAACATCATGATCGACGCCCATCGCCACGCCCGGGTGATGGACTTTGGCATGGCCGCCTCCGTGCAGACCGCGCCAGATGCCCAACTGGCCAGCGGCACGCCGGCCTACATGGCGCCTGAGGCGGCAGCTGGTGCCGCATCCACCCCTGCGATGGACGTGTATTCAGCGGCGCTGGTGCTCATCGAGATGCTGACAGGGCACCCCCTCATCCACCAGAAGGACACCTGGCAGGCGCTGTACCGCGTTGCCAACGAAAACCTGGTGCTGCCCGCTGACCTGGGGCCGGGTGTGGACGATGGCCTGCGCGCCATCTTGCAGCGGGCCATGGCGCGCGACCCCGCGCAGCGCTATGCCACGGCGGCGGATTTTCGGGATGCACTGCGTGCCTGGGCTGCACCGGCCAGCGCCCCCTCGGCCGCCAGCAACGCCACACTGGACTTTTTGCTGCGACGCATGCGCCACAAGAGCGACTTTCCGGCCTTGTCGGATTCGGTGGCCCGCATTCAGCGCGTGGCCAATTCGGAAGACGACAGCATCAGCGACCTGACCCACGAAATCCTGAAGGACGTGGCGCTCACCAACAAGCTGCTGCGTCTGGTCAACAGCGTGCATTACGCCCACGCCAGCCGGGGCACCATCAGCACCGTGTCGCGCGCAGTGAGCCTGGTGGGCTTCAATGCGGTGCGCAACATGGCGCTGAGCCTGGTGCTGCTGGACCACATGCAGGACAAGGCCCATGCCAGCCAGATGCGCGAGGAATTTTTGCGCGCCATGATGGCAGGCTCCGTCGCGGCGGAGTTGTGCAGCACCAGCCAGGCGGCCGAAGAGGCCTTCATCGGCGCGATGTTCCAGAACCTGGGTCGCATGCTGTGCGAGTTCTACTTTCCTGAAGAGGCCCGGCAGGTGCGAAGCCTGGTGGCCTCGGGGCGCATGGAGGGCTGCGAAGAGGTGGCGTCTGTCCAGGTGCTGGGCCTGGGGTTTGAAGACCTGGGGGTGGGCGTGGCGCGCGTCTGGGGCCTGCCCGAAAGTCTGCAGCGCTGCATGCGCAAGCCCCTGGGTTCGCCCATGCAGCGCGCACCTGAGCAGGGGGTGGAGCGACTGCGCTGGGCGGCCATGGCCGCCAACGAGGTGGCCACCACCCTGCTGTTTTGCGAACCCGCCCAGTTGGAGGGGCAGTTGGTCCAGGTGGGCACGCGCTACGCACGCACGCTGGCCCTGTCGGCCGAGGTCATCGCCGACGCCACGCTGCGTGCGCGCCGCAAGCTGGTGGCACTGGCCGAGGCGCTGGACCTGCGCGTCGCACCCGGCTCCCCGGCGGCCCGCCTGCTCCAACTGCCACCGGTCGCGGGCGTGCAGGCGGCGTCTGATGACGCCCTGGGCGCTCACGAGTTGCGCGTGACTGAAACACAGCCCCTGCCCGCCGTGCTCGAATCCCAGGCCGGTGGGGCGGTGTCGGTGGCGCAGGTCAATGAGGTGCTGGCGGCAGGCATTCAGGACATCACCAACGCCATGGTCGAGAGTTTTCAGCTCAACGACGTGCTGCGCATGATCCTGGAGACCATGTTCCGCGCGCTAGGTTTTCGGCGCATGGTGTTTTGCCTGCGCGAGGCACGCACCGACATGTTGACGGGCCGCTTTGGCCTGGGTGAGGGTAGCGAGGTGGCAGTGCGGGCCCTCAAGGTGCCCCTCAAGGCCCAGGGCGACCTGTTTGCCGCCGTGTGCCTGCGCGGTGCCGACACCCTGATCAGCGACGCCACCGAGCCGCGCATGCAGGCGCGGCTGCCCGAGTGGTATCGCAAGGACATCAATGCGCCGTCGTTCCTGGTGCTGCCGCTGCAGATCAAAGGCCAGCCCTTCGCCCTCATCTATGCCGACCAGGCCACGCCAGGCGGCATTGTGGTGGACGACAAGGCCCTGGGCTTGTTGCGCACCCTGCGCAACCAGGCGGTGATGGCCTTTCGGCAGGCGGGGTGAGCACCCGGCATCCCCCCGATAATCGGGGGATGGCCGTCGTTTTTGAAAAGCCCACGCTCGTCCAGCGTCTGGCGCCCCTGTTTCGGGGTTTTGACCTTCCGCTCCTGTTGCTGGTGTTGCTGCTGGCTTGCGCGGGTTTGCTGGCCATGTATTCGTCGGGCTATGACCATGGCACGCGGTTTGTAGACCACGGACGCAACATGCTGATTGCGGGGGCCATTCTGTTCATGGTGGCCCAGGTGCCGCCCCAGAAGATCATGGCTTGCGCCGTGCCGCTGTACCTTACCGGGGTCGCGCTGCTGGTGGCGGTAGCGCTGTTTGGTATCACCAAAAAGGGGGCTACACGCTGGATCAATGTGGGCATCGTCATCCAGCCCAGTGAAATCCTCAAGATCGCCATGCCGCTGATGCTGGCCTGGTGGTTTCAGAAACGCGAGGGCACGCTGCGCCCGCTGGACTTTGCCGCAGCGGGCCTGCTGCTGGCCGTTCCGGTGGGCCTGGTCATGAAGCAGCCCGACCTCGGCACCTCGCTGCTGGTGCTGGCGGCGGGGCTCTCGGTGATTTTCTTTGCGGGCTTGTCCTGGAAGCTGATCCTGCCGCCGGTGCTGATCGGCGGTGTGGGCATCGCCACCCTGGTGCTCCTGGGCGACCAGCTGTGTGCGGATGGCGTGCGCTGGGTGGTGCTGCACGACTATCAGCAGCAGCGCATCTGCACCTTGCTGGACCCCACCCGCGACCCGCTGGGCAAGGGTTTTCACATCATCCAGGGCATGATCGCCATTGGCTCGGGCGGCCTGTGGGGCAAGGGTTTCATGGCGGGCACGCAGACCCACCTGGAGTTCATCCCCGAGCGCACCACCGACTTCATCTTTGCCGCCTATTCCGAAGAGTTTGGCCTGGCGGGCAACCTGTTCTTGCTGGTTGGGTTTCTGCTGCTGGTCTGGCGAGGGCTGGCCATTGCAGCGGGCGCGAACACCTTGTTTGGCCGCCTCATGGGGGGGGCGGTGTCGATGATTTTCTTCACCTATGCGTTTGTGAACATGGGCATGGTCAGCGGCATCCTGCCGGTGGTGGGCGTCCCCTTGCCCTTCGTCAGTTATGGCGGCACCGCCATGGTCACGCTGGGGCTGGCACTGGGCATTCTGATGTCGGTGGCGCGATCCCAGAAGCAGGAAACCAAGGACCCCCTCCCTGCTGCGCTATAGGGCCTTGTGGGTAAGGTTGCCCGCAGCGTGCCGTCAGGGTACAAACCCGCTGACCAACCTTGCTTTGGTTCATGGAGGCGATGTCTATGGTGGCGAAGTTCGAGCTCAAGAAGTCGAAAAACGACAAGTTTGTCTTCAACCTGCTGGCCGCCAATGGTCAGGTCATCCTGACCAGCGAGATGTACGAATCTCGTGCCAGTGCGCTGGGTGGCATCGAGGCGGTGCGCAAGAACGCCTTGCATGATGGCCGCTTCGGTCGACTCAGCGCCAAGAATGGAGCGCCGTATTTCACCCTCAAAGCAGGCAATGGACAGGTGATTGGCCAAAGCCAGATGTACTCCGGCGCTAAGGCGCGGGACGCCGGTATCGAGTCGGTGCAGACCCACGCTGCGCAGGCGGGGCTGGACGACCAGACGGCTGCCTGAGGCGGCGGGGCGGCCGAGGGGTGCAGGGGTCACATAGGGACATGTGGGCCCATCCCGGGCTGGGGCTGGTCACGCGCCTAAAATGCCCTGATGACTTCCCGCTCTACCACTGCCGCGCCCCAGCGTGCGGCCACCAGTCGGCGCATTGATGTTGCCCGTGAACTGCTGCTGACCCCCTTTGGCTTGGACGAAGGCCACCTGGCCCGTGCACTCGCCGAGATCCGCACCCACCAGGTGGACGATGCGGACCTGTACTTTCAGTACACCCGCAGCGAAGGCTGGAGCCTGGAAGAAGGCATCGTCAAGACCGGCTCTTTCAGCATCGACCAGGGCGTGGGGGTGCGTGCAGTCAGTGGCGAGAAGACCGCGTTTGCCTATTCGGACGACATCTCCGAGGCCTCGCTGCTGGATGCGGCGCGCACTGTGCGATCTATTTCGGCTGCAGCGCAGGCAGGTAAAGCGCGAATAGCTCCTAAAAAAGTAGCGGCAGGCCGCAGCCTGTACCCCGGAGTGGACCCCATTGCCTCGCTCGACAGCACCGCCAAGGTGGCCTTGCTGGAAAAGCTGGAGCAGCGCGCTCGCGCCAAGGATCCGCGCGTTGCGCAGGTCATGGCCGGCCTGGCGAGCGAGTACGACGTGGTGCTGGTGGCCCGTGCAGACGGCACCCTGGCGGCCGACGTGCGCCCGCTGGTGCGCCTGTCGGTCACGGTCATCGCCGAGCAAAACGGTCGTCGTGAAATGGGCTCTGCTGGCGGCGGTGGCCGTTTTGGCCTGGCCTATTTCGACGATGAGCAGATGGGCAAGTATGTCGATGAGGCCGTGAATGCGGCGCTGGTCAACCTGGAATCGCGCCCCGCCCCGGCGGGCGAGATGACTGTGGTGCTGGGTTCGGGCTGGCCCGGCATCCTGCTGCACGAGGCCATTGGCCATGGGCTGGAGGGCGACTTCAACCGCAAGGGCTCCAGCGCGTTCAGTGGCCGCATCGGCCAGCGCGTGGCGGCCAAGGATGTCACGGTGCTGGACGACGGCACCATTGCCGACCGCCGCGGGTCGCTCAACGTGGACGATGAAGGCCACGCCAGCCAGCGCAACGTGCTGATCGAGGACGGCATCTTGAAGGGTTACATCCAGGACTCGCTCAACGCGCGCCTGATGGGGGTGGCCCCCACAGGCAACGGCCGCCGCGAGAGCTACGCTCATATCCCCATGCCGCGCATGACCAACACCTACATGCTGGGGGGCGACAAGGACCCGCAGGAAATCATTGCCAGCATCAAGAAGGGCCTGTACGCCAGCAACTTTGGTGGCGGGCAGGTGGACATCACCTCGGGCAAGTTTGTGTTCTCGGCCAGCGAAGCCTACTGGGTGGAAAACGGCAAGATTCAGTACCCTGTGAAAGGCGCCACCATCATCGGTAGCGGGCCTGAGTCGCTCAAGAGGGTGACCATGATCGGAAACGATATGCGCCTGGACAGCGGCGTAGGCACCTGTGGCAAAGAAGGCCAGAGCGTGCCGGTGGGCGTGGGGCAGCCCACCCTGCGCATTGAAGGCCTGACTGTGGGCGGCACCGCCTGATGCCGTTTTCAGGCATACAGCGCCAATCACAATATGCAGTTTACGCGGCTACTCTCCTGGCCCAGGTTGAGGCGCGTAGCGTTGTGCGCGCTGTGCTGGGGCGCCTGCGGGGCTGTCCTGGCCCAGCAGTGCTTGGTACGGGATACCAGTCCCACCGTGCCGGTGCGCAAGCTTTTTGTGGTTGCAGGACAGTCCAATGCTGCAGGCTTGGCATCTGTGAGGGATATCGTCGGCGGGGTCGATGACTATGCTCGGCAGGACACGGTCTTCCCGAATGTGAAAATCTATGGAATTTACGGTGCGCCCCAGGGAGTGACGGGAAGGGACGACGGGAGGTTATCCCGTGGCGTGCAGTGGAGCCGGTTTGCTTCCTGGCAGTTGGCGCGGCCTGGTTTTGGTTTTAAGAACTTCAAGCAATATACCAATGATTTTCCTGCGGATGTCACAGCTCAGGAAATATTTGGCCCAGAATTGTACTTGGCGCGGTATTTGAATGATTACTTTCCTCTCGATAGTTATATCGTTAAGCTGGCGGTTGCGAATACTTCGCTCCGTAACGCTGGCGGCTTGGATAATTGGGCGCCTAGTGGACATCTAAATAATGAACTGTTGAAAATGATCGCAAGCGCCTATAATACGCAGAGATCAAAAGTCAGGCTGCAAGTTTCCGGTCTTTTCTGGATGCAGGGTGAAACGGACGCACTCAATAAAACATCGGCTCTTCAATACAAAAAAAATTTGAGTGGTTTTATTAAAAAATTCCGGCAGTCGCTCGTTCGAATGCAGTGCGCCAGCGATGTCGATGTACCCGTAGTTGTGGGAAGGATACAGGACAATCCGGTATGGGTATACAGAAGTCACGTCCGGCTGGCGCAAGCACAGGTGGCCCATGAATTGCCACGGGTTAGCCTTGTCGATACTGACGATTTGTCCGCTCACCTTGTGGTTGGAGGCGTGCATTTCAATGAAATTGCGCAGGCGCGCTTGGGAGGAAGAGCTTTCAAGGCTTTCATCGCTGGTGCTGATAATGCTAAAAAAGAGTGAGTCAGTGCCGGTTGCACTTTTTCAGGGTGAGAGCGCTTCGGCGCTCTTTTTAAGTTTTGCTCATGGAACGTGTGTTTAAGCCTCTATGAATATATTGGGAATTTCTTCGTATTATCACGACAGCGCGGCAGCGATTTTGCGCTCTGGTCGGATAGTCGCTGCCGCACAGGAAGAGCGATTCACCAGAAAGAAACACGATGCGCAGTTTCCGAAGAATGCGATTCGATATTGTCTGCAGGAAGCCAATGTCCGGGCGAATGACCTGGACTCCATCGTCTTCTACGACAAGCCCATTCTAAAGTTCGAGCGACTCCTCGATACTTATCTGAGCTATGCGCCGAGCGGTTTCCGCTCCTTTGTCGCGGCGGTCCCAGTATGGCTGAAGGAAAAGCTGTATCTCAAGCGAACCCTCAAGCAAGAGTTGGCAGTTTTGCTTGCGTGTAAGGAGTCGGAGCTGCCGCCCATTTTGTTTGCAGAGCACCACGAATCCCATGCAGCTTCCGCGTTCTATCCCAGTCCGTATGACAAGGCTGCTGTCTTGTGCCTAGACGGTGTTGGTGAATGGGCTACTACCTCTGCTTGGCTGGGGCAGGGGGCTGAGCTGAAGCCCCTGTGGCAGATAGAATTTCCACATTCCCTAGGGTTGCTGTATTCTGCATTTACTTATTACCTAGGCTTCAAGGTCAACTCAGGTGAATACAAGCTCATGGGTCTGGCCCCTTACGGTAAGCCCATTTATACCCAACTAATCTGGGATAACCTGATCGACGTCAAGCCGGACGGCTCGTTCCGTCTGAATCTCGAATATTTTGATTACTGCACCGGCCTGCGAATGACGAATAAGAAGTTCGCAGACCTGTTTGGCGCCCCCCCCCGAGATTCAGATTCCGCCCCTACGCAGCGTGACATGGATCTGGCGGCGTCCATCCAGGCTGTGACGGAAGAAGTTGTGATCAAGCTGGCCCGCCAGTTGCAGAGCGAGACCGGGGTTGACTACCTGTGCATGGCTGGCGGGGTGGCGCTCAATTGCGTAGCCAACGGCCGGTTGTTGAGGGAAGGCATTTTTAAGGACATATGGATCCAGCCAGCGGCCGGGGACGCTGGAGGCGCGCTGGGCGCGGCCTACGCGTCCTATCACACGTACCGTGGGCAGCCACGGCTGCAGGGCGAAGGCAGGGATCAGATGCAAGGCTCCTTGTTGGGGCCGCAATATGGCCAGGCGGCCGTCATCCAGGCGTTGACTGATCTGGGCGCCAGCTACACCGTACTGGACGACGAGCGCCTTTACAGCACTGTCGCTGGACTGCTGGCGAACGAGAGTGTGGTGGGTTGGTTCCAGAATCGAATGGAGTTTGGTCCGCGTGCTTTGGGTGCGCGCTCGATCATTGCCGATCCCCGTTCGAGCGCCATGCAGTCCCAGCTGAACCTGAAAATTAAGTTCCGGGAATCTTTCCGTCCCTTCGCTCCTGCGGTCAAGGAAGAGGCCGTGGAAAAGTATTTCCATCTTGATCGTCCCAGCCCCTATATGCTGTTGGTGGCGCAAGTGCACGAGAGCATTCAGCTCCATCAGGACCAGTCGCTGCAGGGCTTGGCCCAGTTGCATCAAGTGCGTTCCAGCATCCCGGCCGTGACCCACGTGGATTATTCTGCGCGGGTTCAGACCGTGAACTCCGAAAGTAATCCGCAGTTCTACAAGTTGCTGACGGCCTTTGAAGAGCAGACGGGTTGTGCGGTTCTGGTGAACACGTCCTTCAACGTACGTGGCGAGCCCATTGTCTGCACGCCAGAGGATGCATACCGCTGCTTCATGGGAACGGACATGGACTACCTCGTGATAGGGAATGTTCTGTTGGCCAAGGAGGCTCAGGCGAACGCCAAGATCGAATTCCGCAAAGGCGCCCTAGCATTGGATTAAAACGTTATGAGCGAAAAAACTGAAAATCCTTCTGGGGTGAGCGATCTCGAGCTGCGTAAGTTCGGCTATGTAATGGCGGGCTTTTTTGCCCTGTTCTTTGGCGTGCTGATGCCTTGGTGGTGGTCCATGAAATGGGCTTACTGGCCTTGGGTGGTCGCTGGCGTTTTTCTTGTGTTTGCTCTTCTTGCGCCCAGGCTGCTGCGCGGGCCGTACAAGTTCTGGATGCGCTTGGGCAGAGTGCTGGAATGGGTCAACACAAGGTTGGTGCTGGGGGTCGTGTTTGTCCTGGTCTTTGCGCCCCTCGGATGGGGGCTGCGTGCGCTAGGCAAGGACACCTTGCAAAAGAAGTGGGATAGTCGTTTGGCGACATACCGAGTCAACAAGGTGCCGAGGAAGGCCGATCACATGGAGCGTCAATTCTGATGTTGGAATTACTGAAAGAACTCGTCTTGTTCTTCAAGGAGCATAAGCGGTACTCGTTGATCCCCGTGCTGGTGGTGCTGCTGCTGCTGGGAGCCCTGATTGTTTTTGGACACGGATCGGTGTTGGCACCATTCATTTATACGCTGTTCTGATTCATGAAAAAATTCTTGTACCTCCTGCTTCCATCATTGGTGCTGTGCATGCTGGTGGGACTTGGATATGGGGCTGGGGTCTACACCGTTGCGGGACGGTTCGAGAGGACAATTCACTGGATTGAGCAGGGAGAGACCTTGGCTGGAGTGCTTGCAATCACGCCTTTGAGCGATGAGCAGCGAGACGGCATCAAAAATGCGTACAGCGATCCAAACATTGATGTTCGCAATATCAGTTGGTCGGTTCCCAATCAGCCGACCCCGTTTGTAGGTACAGCCCCTGCCCCAGGGCAGCATCACAATGCGCGGATCAACTCCTGGCAGATGCGCAATAGCGAAGAAATCCAGGAGCCCAAGCCTGCGGGGATCTATCGAATTTTCCTCACTGGGGGCTCTACAGCCTTTGGATCTGGAGCACCCAGTCAGGAAAAGACAATTGGTAGTCTGCTAAATGGCCTGTTGGCCGACAGGCTGTCGCAAAAGACGGGGCTACGCTATGAGGTATTCACCTTTGCTAATCCAGCTTGGGCGTCGACGCAAGAGCGCATTGCGATTGAAAATTATTTGTCGGAGCTTCAGCCTGATCTAGTCATTTCTCTGTCTGGAAACAACGATGTCTTTTGGGGTGATGCTGGCCGGAATGTGCTGTGGTTTGCTGCAGGGGCGGATGAGTATTTCCAGACGTTGGCGAACACGGGCCTAAAAACAGCGGGCCGAAATGAACTGTCCCAGCTGCCGCAGACACGCCCTGCATCCCAGTCCGTGACTGCCGAGTTGGTGGCTTACCGGCTGGAGAAAAATGCGCGCCTTGGCGCGCAGGCATTGCAGCACGTGAATGCTGACTGGATTTTCTTCCTGCAGCCTACGCTGTCTGTAACCAACAAAGCGCTGAGTTCCCGCGAGAAGGCCTTCATTCCTGCATCAAAGAACTACTTTGTACAGTGTTACCAGTTGATGTCATTCCGACTGGCTGGTTTGCAACATGAAAATTTCGAATTTGTTGATTTGTCGAAAGTTTTTGACGGCTATAGAGCGACAGATGAAATATTTCTCGATCAATTTCATTTTGGTGACAAAGGAAACGCCGTAGTCGCCGAGGCGATGTTTTCTGCGTTAGCAAGTCGGTTGGCACGGGTGCCTGCTGCCTCAAAACTATAAGAAGGTGATTTTGGACGGCGGGTATTTGAGGACTGGATTGCCCACGTTGTTGCTTTTGCGGTTTCGCCGTGTGCCAGTGCTGAGCGCTCGATGACGTTTTCTCCGAGGAGGAGCGCAAAATATCTCGCATGCCCGCCACGCGCCCCAGTCAATTGCTGACGCTCCAGTCGTTTGGAGATATCAGCCGTTTTCTGCGCGAAGGCGTTGCGGACGAAGACTCGCGCCAGCTGCGCGACAGCCTTGGCGCGTTGTCCATGCAGATCGACGAGGCCGTCCGCATTCGCCGCACCAGCACCGACACCACCGAGATCACGCGCCGCGTGGTGGGCTTGTCGCGCAGTGCGCGTGAACACCAGCTGTTTTTGACGGGCCTGGGCTCTGCGTGGCACGCGCTGTACGAGTTTGGCGCCTACCAGCGTGCGCTGAGCGAGCTTCGCAACGCCATTGCTGATTGGCAGTTGATGCTGGAGCGGCGCAGCACCAAGGAGAGCGCCAGCTTTGACCAGTTCGAGCTACTGGCTTGGCGCACACTGGGCGAGGCGCTGTTGCTCATCGACATGTACGACCACCAGAGCGATCCTGCAAGCGACCTGCAGGATGCGCAGCCGCCGCGTAAGCCCTCGGCATTGCAGCGCGTTCGCGCATGGTTTCGGGGTGGGCACCGCTGAATCACCCCGGCATGTCGTGCATTTGCAACATGCCAAGGGTGCTGAACCCCCACACTCCTGTGCTACATTGGTTGCCATGCAAGTTCGCAGCGCGTTTTATTTTTGGTTTTTTATCTCGGTCCCCGGCGGATGAGAGGAAAACGCGCAAGCACACACAACCTCCCCATACCAACCGCCGACGCTGCAAAGCCCGGCGGTTTTTTGTTTTTCAACCCTCCCGTTTTTCCATCCACTTCAACCGACTCCACGAGGAAGCAACCATGACGGCCACTACCAACCCCACCAGCGATGCCTGGTACCGCAGCGTCGAGAAAACCAGCCAGACCGACGACGAACGTATCAAGGACATCACCGTGTTGCCTCCTCCAGAGCATCTAATTCGCTTCTTCCCGATCGGCGGCACGCCAGCCGAAGCGCTGATCACCCAGACCCGCAAGAACATCCACAACATCATGGCCGGCAAGGATGACCGCCTGCTGGTGGTGATTGGCCCTTGCTCCATTCACGACCCGGCCGCCGCTGTCGAATACGCCCGCCGCCTGATGGCCGTGCGCACCCAGTACGCCGACACCCTGGAAATCGTGATGCGCGTGTACTTCGAAAAGCCACGCACCACCGTGGGCTGGAAGGGGCTCATCAATGACCCCTACCTGGACGAGAGCTACCGCATCGACGAAGGCCTGCGCATTGCGCGCCAACTGCTCATCGAGATCAACCGCCTGGGCATGCCCGCTGGCAGCGAGTTCCTCGACGTGATCTCGCCCCAGTACATCGGCGACCTCATCAGCTGGGGCGCGATTGGTGCCCGTACCACCGAAAGCCAGGTGCACCGCGAGCTGGCCTCGGGTATCTCGGCGCCCATCGGCTTCAAGAACGGCACGGACGGCAACATCCGCATCGCCACCGATGCCATCCAGTCGGCCAGCCGGGGCCACCACTTCCTGTCGGTGCACAAGAATGGCCAGGTGGCCATCGTCAACACCAAGGGCAACAAGGACTGCCACGTGATTCTGCGCGGCGGCAAGACGCCCAACTACGACGCAGCCAGCGTGGCGGCGGCCTGCAAAGACCTCGAAGCCGCCAAGCTGCCCGCCACGCTGATGGTGGACTGCAGCCACGCCAACAGCAGCAAGCAGCATGAAAAGCAGCTCGATGTGGCCCGCGATGTGGCGGCCCAGGTCGCTGGCGGTTCGCGCAGCGTGTTCGGCCTGATGATCGAAAGCCATCTGACGGCAGGCGCGCAAAAGTTCACGCCTGGCAAGGACGACCCCTTGGCACTCGAATACGGCAAGAGCATCACCGACGCCTGCCTGGGCTGGGATGCCTCGCTGCAAGCGCTGGTCGAACTGTCGGAGGCTGTGAAGGCGCGTCGCGCCCGCTGATCGCCGGTTTCATGGCAGGGTCTAAACTGGGGCCTCTTGCTGCACGCACTCCACGTGCAGCAGCGGTCCCCAGTCACCGCAACAACACAGAAAGGCGATCCATCATGCACAGCGAAGTGTCGGTCAAGCTGGCCGCAAATCAGGAATATCGGTTTGACTTGGAGGGCGCCGAGCCCATGGCCCACGAGGCGGGACGTCGCTGGCTCGACGACCAGTTCATCGCGCTGGACTGCGAGCCCCTGCGTGCCAGTGGCAAGGTGCTGCTGGCCGACAAGGTACTGACGGTGGCCCGTGCCGCCGGTACTGCGCTGATGCAGGACCCGGTATGGTCCCGCGACTTTGCGCGCGCCGCCAGTGCCGCGCTGGCCAAGCCCATCGTGCGGGTGGATGTGCCGGGTATGGCGGTCACGTTCTGAGCGCCATTTGATAAAAATTGGCTGCTAGCGCTAGTGGAATATGCGCTGGCAGCTATTATTTTTGTAGCGCCTTCAGCAGCTTGGCGTGAATGCCGCCAAAGCCCCCATTGCTCATGCACACCACATGGTCACCTGGGCGCGCGGCTTGGGTGACCTGGGCCACCAGCGTATCGATGTCCGGGGCCGTCTGGGCGCGCTGGCCGGGGCCGACGCCCAGTGGCGCCAATGCCTGTGCGGCATCCCAGTCCAGCCCCGCCGTGTGGCAAAACGCCAGGTCTGCGGGCTCCAGGGCCCAGGGCAGTTGGCTTTTCATGGCGCCCAGCTTCATGGTGTTGCTGCGGGGCTCGAACACCGCCAGGATGCGTGCATTGGCGCCCAGGCTGCGGCGCAGGCCGTCGAGGGTGGTGCGCAATGCGGTGGGGTGGTGCGCAAAGTCGTCGTACACGGCCACGCCGCCCACGGTGCCGCGCAACTCCATGCGTCGCTTGACGTTCTGAAAACTGCCCAAGGCTGCTGCGGCTTGTTCGGGCGCCACGCCCACATGGTGCGCGGCTGCAATGGCCGCCAGCGCGTTGAGCTGGTTGTGCACACCGGTCAGCGTCCATTCCACGCGGGCCACTGTGTGGCCCTGGTGCACTACATCAAATGCCTGCGGATCGCCCACGGCGTGAAAGTCGCTGACCGCGGCGCCAAAACTCGCTACCTCGCTCCAGCAGCCGGTGTGCAGCACGCGCGCCAGGCTTTCTTCCAGTCCATTGACCACTACGCGCCCCGAGGGCGGCACGGTGCGCACCAGATGGTGGAACTGGCGCTCAATGGCGGTCAGGTCGTCAAAGATGTCTGCGTGGTCAAACTCCAGGTTGTTCAGTACGGCGGTGCGGGGCCGGTAGTGCACGAACTTGCTGCGTTTGTCGAAGAAGGCCGTGTCGTATTCGTCGGCCTCGATGACAAACAGTGGTGCATCCCCCAGGGGCGCAGTGGCGGGGGCAGGGCGCTGCGGCGCCCCCAGGCGCGCGGACACGCCAAAGTTCAATGGCACTCCACCGATCAGAAAGCCGGGTTGCTGTCCTGCGAACTCCAGAATCCACGCCAGCATCGACGTGGTGGTGGTTTTGCCATGGGTGCCTGCCACTGCCAGCACATGGCGACCCTGCAGCACATGCTCGGCCAGCCATTGGGGCCCGCTCGTGTAGGGCAGTCCGGCGTCCAGAATGGCTTCCATCAAAGGAAACTTGGGCGTGCCGTCGGCCAATCGCGCACGGCTGACGACGTTGCCCACGACGAACATGTCAGGCTGGAGCGCGAGCTGGTCGGCGCCAAAGCCCTCTATCAGGTCGATACCCAGCGCGCGGAGCTGATCGCTCATGGGCGGATAGACCCCAGCGTCGCAGCCCGTCACCTTGTGGCCCGCCTCGCGTGCCAAGGCCGCCAGGCCCCCCATGAACGTGCCGCAGATGCCCAGTATGTGTATATGCATGGGCGCAGATTCTAAAGCCGGGGTCTGGAGTCATTTGAGGCAAAAAGGGTAGCTGGCGCCGGTTCCATGTGCCTGAGATGCTCTCAAAACAATAGTCTTTCAGGTACCCGGTCGTTCGGGTTGCCGGGGGTCGTCTGGGGTCATCACCCGCCGTGTCACGGCTTCGCGCCACAATGCGGGTTCCTTTGTTGCCCCTGCCTGCCATGCACACACCTTTGAGCGAAGAAATCGCCCACACCACGGCTCGCCTGGTCGTGGAAGAGGGGCTGGAGTGGGGCCCTGCCAAGCGCCGCGCGCTGCGGCAGCTGGGCCTGCCGGCCCGTACCCCGCTCCCCGACAACGACCTGGTGGAAGAGGCTGTGCGCGAGTACATCCAGCTCTTTTGTGCCGACACCCAGCCGCGCGAGTTGCGGGCTTTGCGCCAACTGGCCCTGGTATGGATGGAGCGCATGGCGGCTTTCCGGCCGCATCTGGCGGGTGCTGTGTGGCACGGAACGGCCACACGTCTGTCGGACATTTACCTGCAGTTGTTTTGCGATGACCCCAAATCGGCAGAGATCGCTCTGATCGATCATCATGTGGACTACGAACCCCGCACGGTCACAGGATTTCACGGCGAATCGGTGGAGGCCCTGAGCCTGGGCAGCAAATCACCCGAACTCAACGAAATGATCGGTGTGCATCTGCTGATCTATGACCTTGACGACCTGCGAGGCGCGCTCAAGCCCGATACCAAAGGCCGCACCCCGCGCGGTGACATGACGGCAGTGCGCCGCCTGCTCCAGGAAACCACGACCCCATGACCCAGTCTGCTGAATCTCTCGACCCTGTGACTCCTGACGCCATTGCGCCCTCCGCTGCGCGCAGGCGCCTGTTGTATGCCGGGGTGGCAGGAGCCGCAGCCTTGGGGGGGGCGGGCCTGGCCTGGTGGAAGTTTCAGCCCCATGCCGTGGAGCCGGGGGCTGAGCAGGCGCTTTGGGGGCTGGAGTTTGACACTCCCGCCGGGGGCACCTTTGCCATGAAGTCGTTGGCCGGTAAGCCGTTGCTGCTCAATTTCTGGGCCACCTGGTGCCCGCCTTGTGTGGAAGAGTTGCCCATGCTCAACGCCTTCTACCGCGAACAATCTGCCAAAGGTTGGCAAGTGCTGGGTTTGGCCATTGACCAGCCTTCGGCGGTACGCAAGTTTCTGGCGCGCATTCCGCTGGACTTTCCGGTGGGGCTGGCCGGTTTGGGGGGCACGGACCTGGGGCGATCTCTGGGCAACCTGACGGGAGGCCTGCCGTTCACCGTGGTCCTTGGTGGGGAGGGAAAGGTGCTGCATCGTAAAATGGGGCAAGTGACCGCCCAGGACTTGCAGCTTTGGGCAGGTTTGGGCTGAGGGCTTGCGTCAAAAAGCAGCCACCTTTTAGGGCTTCTGGATGCGTTTTTCTCTCTGTGAGATGGCGCTTTTCCATGTTGAAGTTCATGAAAAATGCGCGTGGAAGACTGCGATAGGGTGAAATTGGAGTAAATTCGCGCCCTATTCAGTTTTATAGCCGTTGGAGCTTCCATGGATCTGCGAAAACTCAAAACCCTCATCGATCTCGTGTCCGAGTCGAACGTGTCCGAACTCGAAATCACCGAGGCTGAGGGCAAAGTCCGCATCGTCAAGAGCGGTGGTGCCGTGGTTCAGCAGTATGTGCCCGCCCCCGTTGCAGCCCCTGTCGCTGCACCTGCTGCAGCGCCCGTGGCGGAATTGCCCGCCCCTCCCGCCGCCGCTGCGCCCACCGGCCACATCGTCAAGTCGCCCATGGTGGGCACCTTCTACCGCTCGTCCAGCCCTGGCGCCAAGGCTTTTGTCGAGGTGGGCAGCCAGGTCAAGGAGGGCGAGACCGTCTGCATCATCGAGGCCATGAAGATCCTCAACGAGATCGAAGCCGACAAGTCGGGCACCGTCACCCGCATCCTGGGCGAGAACGGCCAAGCCGTGGAATACGGACAACCGCTGTTCGTCATTGAATAAGGCGCCCATGTTCAAGAAGATTCTCGTTGCGAATCGCGGAGAGATTGCTCTCCGTATCCAGCGCGCGTGCCATGAGTTGGGTGTGAAGGCCGTGATGGTCTACTCCGAAGCCGACCGTGACGCCAAGTACGTCAAGCTGGCCGAAGAGGCCGTGTGCATCGGCCCTGCGCCCTCGCCGCTGTCCTACCTCAACATGCCCGCCATCATCTCGGCCGCCGAAGTGACCGACGCCGAGGCTATCCACCCTGGCTACGGTTTCCTGTCGGAGAACGCCGACTTTGCCGAGCGCGTGGAAAAAAGCGGCTTCCAGTTCATCGGCCCCACACCCGACAACATCCGCACCATGGGTGACAAGGTGTCGGCCAAGCAAGCCATGATCAAGGCGGGCGTGCCTTGCGTGCCGGGCTCCGAGGGCGAACTGCCCGACGATCCGGTCCAGATCCGTCGCATCGCCAAGGCCGTTGGTTACCCGGTGATCATCAAGGCCGCTGGCGGCGGCGGTGGTCGGGGCATGCGTGTGGTGCACACCGAGGCCGCGCTGGTCAATGCCGTGCAGATGACCAAGGCCGAAGCGGGTGCTGCGTTTGGCAATCCTGCGGTGTACATGGAGAAGTTCCTCCAGAACCCCCGCCACATCGAGATCCAGATCCTGGCCGATAAGCACCGCAACGCGGTGTACCTGGGCGAGCGTGACTGCTCCATGCAGCGCCGCCACCAGAAGGTGATCGAAGAGGCTCCAGCTCCGGGCATCCCTCGCAAGCTGATCGAGAAAATCGGTGAGCGCTGCGTGGCCGCTTGCAAGAAGATCGGCTACCGTGGCGCGGGCACGTTCGAGTTCCTGTACGAAAACGGCGAGTTCTACTTCATCGAGATGAACACCCGCGTGCAGGTCGAGCATCCCGTCACCGAGTGGATCACCGGCGTAGACATCGTGAAGACGCAGATCATGGTCGCGGCGGGCGAAAAGCTGCCGTTCACCCAGCGCCAGATCGAAATCCGTGGCCATGCCATCGAGTGCCGGATCAATGCCGAAGACCCTTACAAGTTCATCCCGTCGCCCGGGCGCATCACCACCTGGCACCCACCAGGCGGCCCCGGCGTGCGTGTGGATTCGCATGCTTACACCAACTACTTTGTGCCGCCCAACTACGACTCGATGATCGGCAAGATCATCGTGCACGGCGACACGCGCGAGCAGGCCCTGGCCCGCATGCGCACGGCGCTGTCCGAGACGGTGATCGAGGGTATCAACACCAACGTGCCGCTGCACCGTGAGTTGATGGTGGATGCCAAGTTCATGGCGGGTGGCACCAACATCCATTACCTGGAAGAGTGGCTGTCGCAGCACAAGCGCTGAGGTTGCACACCGCAGGTCATTCACATGCTGGCTCCTGGCAACGGGTGCCAGCATTTCACTTTTTCTGAGAGACGCCTATGTTTGAGTTGAGTCTGATGTGTCCTGAGGACCGGATTGAAGCGGTCAGCGATGCGCTGGATGCGCTGGATGCGCTCTCCGTGTCGGTGGAAGACGCCGATGCCCAGACCGACGCCGAGCAGGCGCTGTTTGGCGAGCCCGGCATGCCTCCGCCCAAAGACGGCTGGCAGCGCAGCCGCGTGGTCGCTTTGTTTCCATCCGAGGTGGCGGCCCGCGAGGCGCAGCAGTTGCTGGTCGTGCAGGACTTTTTTGTCGGCTGCCAAGTGCTGGGTGTGGCCCAGGTGCCCGAGCAGGATTGGGTGCGGCTGACTCAGTCGCAATTTGCTCCGGTGGACATCACCCCGGATTTCTGGATCGTACCTACGTGGCATGAACTGCCTGCCCAGGCGATGCGTAGTATCCGGCTGGACCCCGGCTTGGCGTTTGGCACCGGCACGCACCCCACTACCCGCATGTGCCTGCGCTGGATCGCGCGCCATGGGGCCACGCAGCCTGAGCAGGGCAACCCGCTGGGGCGGGTGCTGGACTACGGATGTGGGTCTGGCATCCTCGCCATTGGCGCCGCCAAGTTCGGTGCCACCGACATTGATGCGGTGGATATCGACCCGGCGGCGGTGGAGTCCACGGTGCAGAACGCCCAAGCGAACCAAGTTGCGCTCCAAGCGGGCCTGCCCGACAAGGCGCAGGGCGAGTACCAGACCGTTCTGGCCAATATCCTGGCGACTCCCTTGCGTGTGTTGGCCCCACTGTTGTGCCGCTATGTGGCTGCGGGCGGGAACCTGGTTCTGGCAGGTATTCTGGAGCGTCAGGCAGACGAGCTCAAGGAGGCTTATGCCCCCTGGCTTCCGCTGGAAGTAGCGGATGCGGAAGACGGCTGGATCCTGATGACCGCGCGTCGCTGAGCGTGCTCAAGCGCCGTCCTGGCGGTCGTGGCATGGCCTCTACAATCCATCGCTGATGAGCCAGATCACTCGCTGCCCGTCCTGCGCCACCACCTTCAAGGTCGTGGCGGACCAATTACGCATCTCGGAAGGATGGGTGCGCTGCGGCCAATGCAAAGAGGTGTTCGACGCCTCAGCCCATTTGCTGCCCGTGGCATCAGCGGCGCTGTTGCCCGATGTGTCTCTGGCCGACCTGCGAACGCCCGCCGCACCGGTAGCGCGCAAGCAGGATGCACTGGGGGCCTGGGGTGGAGGCAGGGCACCGGCTGTCGCCGGGGATATGGCCCAGACCAATGGCCCCATGGGTCGTCGTGCTCCATCTCCTGCTACGGAGACTGTTGCATCCACGGCCGTTGCCGCCGCGTCGCATGGCGGGGGCACTCAGGTGCCGGCTGCCCCAGTGCTCGATATCCCCAGCCCTGCAGTGCCAGCTTTTCTCACTGCCGGGGCGCACGCTGACACATCCACCGATGCCTTGGGTGAGGAGGCCGCCACTCCTTTCACCTGGCGTGCCCACAGTGCACCGAGGGCTGCGTTTGAAGTGGATGCTGCGGCATTCTCTTCGGCCACTGGGCCCGAGGATGACGCGGTGTCTGGGCCATCCATGGCCGTTGGGCCAGGGGGGCTGGCTTCCGGGCAAGGGCGAGGCGATCCCGTCCGTGACCCACGGGAGCCAGACGCATCCTCTTCCAGTCCCTCCGGTTATGAGCTGCCCTTTGCGGAACTCCGCGATTCCGACGGGCCTCTGGGCACGTCAATCGATGCGGATGTCGCAAACGCTGCGAGTCCTCCTGCAGATTTTTTACAGCCGCCTGCATCGCAAGGCGAAGCGCAGAGGCCGGTGATCGAGCCTGCCCTCGTACTGCCTGCTCCCGCGCTGCCTTCCGTGGACTTTGTGCCCAAGGCAGATTCGCCAGAGAGCCCAGCCATGGAACTGGTGCAGGACGACTCGCCCGCTGCGATCCTTCAGGTGCGGCACAAAAAATCCGTTGATGATGACGATGATGCCGACACTCCGGCGTCAGATCCTGAGGTCAGTTTTGTGGTTGCTGCGCGTCGAAAGGCGTTCTGGCGCAAACCAGTTGTGCGGATGGTGCTGGGACTGGTG
This sequence comes from Acidovorax benzenivorans, assembly GCF_028680575.1. Classification (GTDB taxonomy): domain Bacteria; phylum Pseudomonadota; class Gammaproteobacteria; order Burkholderiales; family Burkholderiaceae_C; genus Acidovorax; species Acidovorax benzenivorans. The sequence continues at coordinate 242,804 of NZ_JAPCKI010000005.1, forward strand.
CTCGTCGTCTCCTTGTTGGGCTTGGCCTTGCAGATTGCGGTGCAGGAGCGCGACCACATTGCGGCCCTGGACGTGCGCAGCCGACCCTGGCTGGTGAAACTGTGCGAGCCTTTGCGCTGCGAACTCGCCCCGGTGCGTCAGATTGCCGATGTGGTCATCGACAGTTCTTCCTTCAACAAAGCCCGGGGTGACAGTTACCAACTGGCGCTGACGATGAAGAGCTCCGCCACCATCCCGCTGGCCATGCCTGCGGTGGAGCTGACCCTGACCGATGCACAGGACCAGCCAGTGTTGCGGCGGGTTCTGTTGCCTACCGACATGGCGGCTCCGGCAGAGCTGCCTGCGAAAGGCGAGTGGGGCACCTCGGTGTCGGTGCTTGTGACCACGGGCGGTGCGCGTGTGGCAGGCTACCGGCTGCTTGCGTTCTATCCCTGATTTTTCTCCCAACAACTTACTGAGCTTCACTATCTATGGCTGCCCTCATTTGTGGTTCCCTGGCGTTCGACACGATCATGACTTTCGAGGGGCGTTTTGCAGAGCAGATCCTGCCGGACCAGCTTCACATCCTGAATGTGTCCTTCCTGGTCCCGTCGTTGCGCCGCGACTACGGCGGTTGTGCCGGCAACATCGCCTACAGCCTCAAGCTGCTGGGTGGCGAGCCGCTGCCTATGGCCATGTTGGGCAGTGATGGTGCTGACTATTTGCAGCGACTGCAGTCGCTGGGTATCAGTGCCAGCCATGTGGGGCAGGTGCAGGACACCTACACCGCGCAGGCCATGATCATGACGGACCGTGACAACAACCAGATCACGGCCTTCCACCCTGGCGCAATGATGCAGGCCCATGCCAATCGTGTTAGCGCAGACAGCCGTGTCAGCGTAGGGATCATCGCGCCGGACGGGCGTGACGCGATGCTGGAACATGCGGCCCAGTTCGTTGCGGCGGGCATTCCGTTTGTATTCGACCCTGGCCAGGGTTTGCCCATGTTCAATGGGCAGGAGTTGGCGCAGTTCATCGAGCAGGCCACCTGGGTCACCGTCAATGACTACGAGGGAAAAATGCTTTGTGACCGCACGGGTTGGTCGTCGGCCGACATCTCCCGCAAGGTGAAGGGATTGGTGGTGACGTTGGGCGCAGAGGGCTGTGAGGTCTGGGTCGATGGCGAGAAAACCCATGTACCACCCGTTGCACCTGCGGCTGTGGTGGACCCCACAGGCTGCGGAGATGCGTGGCGCGGCGCGCTGCTGTTTGGTCTGGAAAAAGGCTGGCCTCTCGTGCGTTGTGCTGAACTGGGCAACCGCGTTGGTGCTCTCAAGATTGCGCAGCGGGGGCCGCAGAACTACACGCTGGACTTTGATCCACTGGGATAAGCCCGTCGGACCTGTGGCCCGTATGGCTTGATCTCCGTGCGCCTTCGGAGAGCGCACACACTGCCCTGAAGTACAGGCGAAAAAAAACCCGGTGCGCGAGCACCGGGTTGAGCGCATGGAGCGCCAGGATCAGGGCTTGTTGCCCGTAGGGAAAGGCCAGGCCGCCTGAGGGTTCAGCGTGGTCTGTGCTGCAGGGGCAGCGGCCGCAGGGGCAGGCGCCTTGGGGGCCTTCTTGGCCGGTGCAGCTTTCTTTGCTGGGGCTGCCTTGGCAGGTGCTGCAGCCTTCTTCGCAGCTACGGCCTTCTTGGCGGGAGCAGCTTTCTTTGCCGGTGCTGCTGCCTTCTTGACGGGTGCAGCCTTCTTCGCAGCTACGGCCTTCTTGGCGGGAGCGGCTTTCTTTGCCGGTGCTGCTGCCTTCTTGGGTGCAGCCTTCTTCGCAACTACGGCCTTCTTGGCGGGAGCGGCTTTCTTTGCCGGTGCTGCTGCCTTCTTGGCGGGTGCAGCCTTCTTCGCAGCTACGGCCTTCTTGGCGGGAGCGGCTTTCTTTGCCGGTGCTGCTGCCTTCTTGGCAGGTGCAGCCTTCTTCGCGGCTACGGGTTTTGCTGCGGCTGCAGCCTTCTTCGCGGGAGCTGCCTTCTTAGCGGCGGGTTTTTTCGCAGTTGCCATCATGTTCTCCTTGGGTCAATTTGCAAAGAGCACTTCCTGTCTGCTGTGGACAGAAAGCGATCCATGGAGATGGATGAAAACTCCATCTCCATGAACACGGGGACGCCCCGCAGGGCAGCGCTCTGCGACGCTGTCGGTGCCGGGCGTGGTGTAAAAATCCATGGTGGTGTAGCCTGCAAAAAAGGCGCTAGTCCCAGGACAGCGCACCACCGGACTGGTATTCAATAACCCGGGTCTCGAAGAAGTTGCGTTCCTTCTTGAGATCGATCATCTCGCTCATCCACGGGAACGGGTTTTCTTCGTTGGGGAACAGTGTCTCCAGCCCGATCTGCGTGGCGCGGCGGTTGGCGATGTAGCGCAGGTAGCCCTTGAACATCGAAGCGTTCATGCCCAGCACGCCACGGGGCATGGTGTCTTCAGCGTAGCGGTATTCCAGCTCCACGGCCTTGAGGAACAATGCCTTGATCTCGGCCTTGAACTCCGCAGTCCACAGGTGGGGGTTTTCCAGCTTGAGTTGATTGATCAGGTCGATGCCGAAGTTGCAGTGCATCGACTCGTCGCGCAGGATGTATTGGTACTGCTCGGCAGCGCCCGTCATCTTGTTCTGGCGGCCCAGAGCCAGGATCTGCGTGAAGCCCACGTAGAAGAACAGGCCTTCCATCAGGCAGGCGAAAACGATCAGCGATTTGAGCAGGGTCTGGTCGGTCTCGGGAGTCCCCGTTTTGAAGGACGGATCCATGATCGCTTCGATGAAGGGGATCAGGAACTCATCCTTGTCGCGGATCGACTGGACTTCGTTGTAGGCGTTGAAGATTTCGCTCTCGTCCAGACCCAGCGATTCGACGATGTATTGATACGCGTGGGTGTGGATTGCTTCCTCGAACGCCTGGCGCAGCAGGAACTGGCGGCATTCAGGTGCTGTGATGTGGCGGTAGGTGCCCAACACAATGTTGTTGGCGGCCAGCGAATCGGCGGTGACGAAGAAGCCCAGGTTGCGCTTGATGATGCGGCGCTCGTCTTCGGTCAGACCGTTGGGGTCTTTCCACAACGCGATGTCGCGCGTCATGTTCACTTCTTGGGGCATCCAGTGATTGGCGCAGGTGGCCAAGTACTTTTCCCACGCCCACTTGTACTTGAAGGGCACCAACTGGTTGACGTCGGTCTGACCATTGATGATGCGCTTGTCAGCGGCATTGACGCGGCGGTGCGTTGCGGCGACGACGGGAGCGGTGGTGGTGCTTGCTGCTGGGGCCGTGGTGTCCACTGGCTGCAGCGAAGGTGTCTGGAAAGACAGAGGCGGTTGTCCCACCAGGCGGTTGTTGGGCAGACCGCCGTCCAGTTGATTTTGCGATGAGGGCTTGACTTCTTCGTCCCAGGACAACATAGATTTTCCAGTGTTCGGATTATGAAAGCAGTGCTGCGAAAAGGAAAGCACTGAAGCGTTGTGCAGCAAGGTTTTGTTGCTTCACAACACCGGAGCAACGCCTCGGGCGAGCCCGAAGCGTTGCTGGCAAAGTGCTTACTGGCAGGCCTCGCAGCCAGGATCGTCGATGGCGCAGAACTTGACGTCCGTGGCGGGTACGGCAGCGGCTTCCAGCGGGCTTGGCTTGGCTTGCGCTGTTGCTGCAGCTGCCGATGCGCCGCTGTCGTTGCCCGACGAAACCGCGTTGAGCTGGCGCGTGTTCACGGTGCTCATCTCGACGTGCGTAGCGCTTTGTGTGCGCAGGTAGTAGGTGGTCTTGAGGCCACGGACCCATGCCAGCTTGTAGGTGTCGTCGAGCTTTTTGCCCGATGCGCCGGCCATGTAGATGTTCAGGCTCTGCGCCTGATCAATCCATTTCTGGCGGCGCGATGCGGCCTCTACCAGCCACTGGGGTTCGACTTCAAACGCTGTGGAGTACAGCGCCTTGATGTCTTGCGGCACGCGGTCGATGGGGTGCAGCGAACCCTTGAAGTGCTTGAGGTCCATGATCATCACGTCGTCCCACAGGCCCAGGCGCTTCAAGTCACGCACCAGGCCGCCGTTGATGACCGTGAACTCGCCCGACAGGTTGGACTTGACCGACAGGTTGCCGAACGAGGGCTCGATCGAGGCATCGACGCCGATGATGTTGGAGATGGTGGCCGTAGGGGCGATGGCGACGCAGTTGGAGTTGCGCATGCCGTCCTGTGCAATCTTCTTGCGCAGGGCATCCCAGTCCAGTGTGGACGAGCGGTCCACTTCTACATAGCCGCCACGGGCCTGCGAGAGCATGTCCAGCGTGTCGAAAGGCAGGATGCCACGGTCCCACAGCGAGCCCTTGTAGCTGGAGTATTTGCCGCGCTCCTTGGCCAACTCGGTGGACGCCCAATAGGCGTAGTAGCAGATGGCTTCCATCGACTTGTCGGCGAATTCCACCGCCTCTTGCGAGGCGTAGGGGATGCGCAGTTCGTACAGGCTGTCCTGGAAGGCCATCACGCCCAGACCGACCGGGCGGTGGCGCAAGTTGGAGTCGCGCGCCTTCTTGACGGCGTAATAGTTAATGTCGATCACGTTGTCGAGCATGCGCATGGCGACCTTGATGGTCTTCTTGAGCTTGTCGTGGTCGATCTGGCCGTCCTTGATGTGCTGCAACAGGTTGACCGAGCCGAGGTTGCACACGGCGGTTTCGGTGTCGCTGGTGTTGAGCGTGATCTCGGTGCACAGGTTGGAGGAGTGCACCACGCCAGCATGCTGTTGGGGCGAGCGCACGTTGCAAGCATCCTTGAACGTGATCCAGGGATGGCCGGTCTCGAACAACATGGTCAGCATCTTGCGCCACATGTCGGTGGCCTGCACGGTCTTGGCGGGTTTGATCTCGCCGCGTGCCGCCTTTTCTTCGTAGGCCACGTAGGCCTTTTCAAAATCGGCACCGAACAGATCGTGCAGATCGGGGACGTTGGAGGGCGAGAACAGGGTCCAGGTGCCCTTTTCCATCACGCGGCGCATGAACAGATCGGGGATCCAGTTGGCCGTGTTCATGTCGTGCGTGCGGCGGCGGTCGTCGCCGGTGTTCTTGCGCAGTTCCAGGAACTCTTCGATATCCAGGTGCCAGGTCTCCAGATACGTGCAGACGGCGCCCTTGCGCTTGCCGCCCTGGTTCACGGCCACGGCGGTGTCGTTGACCACCTTGAGGAAGGGCACCACACCCTGCGATTCGCCGTTGGTGCCCTTGATGTGCGAGCCGAGGGCACGCACGCGGGTCCAGTCGTTGCCCAGGCCGCCAGCAAACTTGGACAGCAGGGCGTTTTCCTTGATCGACTCGTAGATGCCATCGAGGTCATCGGGCACCGTGGTCAGGTAGCAGCTCGACAGTTGGGAGCGCAGCGTACCGCTGTTGAACAGCGTGGGGGTGGACGACATGAAGTCGAATGACGAGAGCACTTCATAGAACTCGATGGCGCGTGCTTCGCGGTCGGCTTCATTGAGCGCCAGGCCCATGGCCACACGCATGAAGAACGCCTGCGGCAGCTCGATGCGGGTTTTCTTGACGTGCAGGAAGTAGCGGTCGTACAGGGTTTGCAGGCCGAGGTAGTCAAACTTCAGGTCGCGGTCAGCCTTGAGGGCGGCACCCAGGCGCTGCAGGTCGTACTGCAGCAGGCGTTCGTCCAGTAGTTCGTTGTCCACACCTTTCTTGATGAACTGAGGGAAATACTCGATGTACGCCTGGCCCATCGCATCCTGCGTCACCTCGCGGCCCAGCACCTCGCGCACGATGGTGTGCAGCAGCAGGCGGGCGGTGGCGTAGGTGTAGTCGGGATCCTTCTCAATGAGGGTACGGGCAGCCAGGATGGAGGCCTTGTACACCTCGTCCATGGGCACGCCGTCGTACAGGTTGCGCATGGTTTCGGCCACGATGGGGTCGGCCTTCACGTCGGCACCCAGGTTCACGCACGCCGACTCGATCAGGGCCTGCAGGCGCTTCGGGTCCAGCGCAACACGCTCACCACCGTCGATGACCTGCAGCAGGGGGATGGATACCGCAGCGGTTTGCTGTTCGGCTTGGCGGGCACGTTCTTGGGTGCGGCGCTCGCGGTACAGCACGTAGGCGCGGGCAATTTCGTGGTGACCGCTACGCATCAGGCCCAGTTCAACCTGGTCTTGCACGTCTTCAATGTGGAAGGTGCCGCCGCCAGGACGCGAGCGCATCAGGGCGCGCGTGACGTTATGGGTCAGTGTGTCCACCACTTCACGCACGCTGGCCGATGCAGCGCCTTGTGTGCCGTGGACTGCAAGGAAGGCCTTCATCATGGCCACCGCGATCTTTTGCGGCTCGAAGGGCACCACTGCGCCGTTGCGGCGAATGATCTGGTAGTGCGCAAACGTGTTGGAGGCCGTGGCCGCAGGCGTAGCCTGGGATGCCGGGGCATCGGTGGCAACGGCATGGGCATTGGAAGGCGTGTTCAAAGCAGCTTGCATGGGGTCCTCTTCTGTGGGCTGTCTGGGGTGGGCGTGCGGCCTGGAGTGCCGTCGCAGTGTGCGAGTGATGCGCCGGACTTCAGTCTGGCGCACACTATATATGGTGTGTCGAGGCGGTTCAAGACACTACCGGTAGTGTACCGCGTGAATGAGCCCTAAAAAGCGGAAACAGTATGTTCCCAGCCCCGGTACGTCCGTTACCGGTGTCTGCGGCCAGCCCTTGTGGATGCGACGCGTGGGATGCCAAACCGCGCAGCGGCGGACCTTGGCGGCAGATTTCCTGTGCCAGGCCGCGCGGCGCTTGGGTGTAAAACCATGTGCAAACGCACAAAGAAAAATATGCGTTGATGCGCCCGTGCGACAGTGAAAGCGCGGCGTCAGCGAGGCGGCGACAGGTCCAGCAGTGTGCCTTGCGGGAATCGCTGCGCAGGCCAGTCCAATGCCCTTTGCAGCCGGGGCCAGTCAAACCCTGGGCCTGGGTCCAGTTTGCGCCCCGGCGCGATATGTTCATGCCCCGCGATGTGCTCGAGGGGGTAGCGCAGCGCAATGTCCTGGCAGACCCTGGCCAGGGTTTCGTACTGTGCGGGCTCGAAGTGCAGGCCCTCCAAGCCTTCCAGTTCAATGCCGATGGAGTCGTCGTTGCACTGACTCCGCCCCCGATAGAACGATTGCCCAGCATGCCAGGCGCGCAGGTCGCAATCCACAAACTGCCACAGCGCCCCGGTGCGCTCAATGAAGAAATGCGCGGACACCTGCAGTCCGCGAATGCCCTGGTAGTAGGGGTGGGCGTCCCAGTCCAGGGTGTTGGTGAACAACTGTTGCACGGCACCGCCGCCGTATTCGCCCGGCGGCAGGCTGATGGAGTGCACCACGATCAGATCGACCTGCGACGCTTGCACCGGGCGCGGCCCGTGATTCGGAGATGCCAGCCGCTGGGCTGCCCGGTGCCAGCCGCCCTCCCAGGGCGTTGAGGTCGCCGCTGGTTCGCTGTCAGCCCAGGTCGTCATGCGGGTCCTGGTCATTGGGCACGGCGATGTTCAGACGGGCGATGCGGTAGCGAATCTGGCGCAGGCTGATGCCCAGGCGTGCAGCCGTGGCGGTGCGGTTGAACCCGGATTCTTTCAGCGCTCTGATCAGGATCTCCCGCTCTTGCTGGTCCAGCCAGGCCTGCAGGTCGCTGGGTAGCGGTACCGTGCATCCGCTGGCCAGGGGTTGCGGACTCTGGCCCGTATCGGCGGGGGACGAAGCATGGGCACCGGCCGAAGAGGAGGCTGTGGCCGCCGATCCCTCAGTCGCCAGCGAGGGCGACGCTGGGCGTGTCATCAGTGCATCTGCTGCGCCGCTTGGCGCGTCCACCTGCAACTCGTCGCCGTCGCTTAACGCCACTGCGCGGTGCAGCAGGTTTTCCAGCTCGCGCACGTTGCCGGTCAGGGGGTGGGCTGCGATGGCGTTCAGTACCTGGTCGGTGAGTTGGGGCACCGGCATGCCCGACTCGTTGGCAATGCGAGTGAGCAGCGCCGCGCACAGTGCGGGCAGGTCCTCGCGGCGCTCGCGCAGCGGCGGGATGACGATCTCGATCACATTGAGCCGGTAGTACAGGTCTTGGCGGAACCTGCCTGCCTGCACATCGGCTGCTAGGTCGCGGTGGGTGGCGCTCACGATGCGCACGTCCACCGTCTCTTCCTGGGTGGAGCCCAATGGTCGCACGCTGCGCTCCTGGATGGCGCGCAGCAACTTGGATTGCATGGCCAGCGGCAGGTCGCCGATTTCGTCGAGGAACAGTGTGCCCCCACGTGCGGCCTGGAAGTAGCCGTCACGGTCTTGCGACGCGCCGGTGTAGGAGCCCTTGCGGGCACCGAAAAATTCGGCTTCCAGCAGGTTCTCGGGGATGGCCCCGCAGTTCACGGCGACCAGGGGGCCGTCTGCGCGCTGGCTGCTGGCGTGCAGGGCCTGAGCCACCAGCTCCTTGCCCGTGCCCGACTCACCATGGATCAGCACGGGCGCCATGCCGCGGGACACCTTGGCTACGCGTTGCTTGACGTTGCGGATGGCGTCGGACTCGCCCACCAGGCGGTCCAGAGCGGCGTTGGCACCACCGAATTCGTTACCTGCGGGCGCGTTGGCCGGGCGGTTCGATCCGCTGCTGCGTGCTGCACGCGGAGGCGGAACGCCGCCGGTACCCTGGATGGCCGAGGCCACGACCGAGCGGAACTGCTTGAGGTCCACGGGTTTTGTGAGGTAGTCGAACGCCCCTGCGCGCAGCGCCTCGACCGCGTTTTCTGCCGAGCCGTAGGCTGTCATGACCACGCAGCGTTCGCGGCGTTGCTGGTCGCGCAGGTCCTGCAGCAGCTCCATGCCAAACCCGTCGGGCAGCCGCATATCGGTAATCACCGCGTCAAAGCGGTGGGCCTTGAGCTGGTCGCGGGCCTCCTGCACGCTCGACGCGGTCTCGACCCGGTACCCCTCGCGCAGCAGGGTGAGCTCGTACAGGGTGCGCAGATCGGGTTCGTCATCAACGACAAGAATGGAGGCGGCAGGGGCGTTCATGGAGGTGGCAGTCAGACCACGATGGTGTCAAACAAGGTGGCAGTGTCGGCGGGGCGGGTCGTGCGGCGGAAGCCCACCGTGAAGGCATTGCCTCCGATGTCACCGCGTGTTGTGGTGGGGCGGTTCAGGCGCTGGTAGCTGATGGAGGCGCCATGGCGCTGGCACAGCTCCCGGCAAATATAGAGGCCCAGACCGCTGGAGCGGCTCTCTGACGAGAAGAAAGGCTCGAACAAATGCCGCTCCACGGATTTGTCCATCGGGGCACCGTCGCTCCACACCTGCAGGCTGACCTGCCCGGCGGGCGTGCTGCGCGTGGTCACTGACAACGAGTCGGGCTCCGGGCCCATGTAGCGCAGGGCGTTGTCCAGCAGGTTGACCAGTACGCGACGCAGGTGCTCCACATCAAACTCCACCTGGGTGGCACCAGTATCCAGCGACACCACGGCGCGCCGCCGGGCAGGGTCCTGAGCCTGCCAGTCGTTCCAGACCTGGGCGACGGTTTCGTCCAGCGCCACGGTCGAAGCGGGGGCATGGCTGATCTGGTGTTGTACCCGGGCAATGTCCAGCACTTCTTCTGCGATGCGGGCCAGGCGGTCGGCGTTTTGCTGCACCATGTGCGCCAGGCGTTTTTGAGCCGGGTCGTGCAGGTCTTCTTCCAGCAAGGCATTGGCCTGCACGATGGCCGCCAGCGGGTTGCGGATCTCGTGGGCCACTGCGGCGGACATGCGTCCCATGGCCGCGAGCTTTTCGGTGCGCAGCCGCGCTTCCATCTCCCGCAGATCGTGCAGAAACATCACGCACAGCCGCTCGGTGTGCGTTTGCAGGGCGGCATTGCGGGTGGATGTGAGCCAGGTGCGCACATGCAGGCCGGTGGGGCTCTGGCCGTCGTGCAGCAGATCGACATCGGCTGTCTGGGGTTGCTCGTGCCGGAAGGTGCGTCTCGCCAGGATCACCAGGGGGTGCCAGGGCGCGGTGGATGTCAGGGCAAAAGGCAACTCGGTCAGTGCCGTGCCGCCCAGCAACTGCAGCCCTGCGGGGTTGGCAATGCGCACCACGTCGCTTTCGTCCACCACCAGCACACCATCGGTCAGGTTCTGGATGACCAGTGCACTGACCTGCGTTTGTACGCGGGCAGTCACCTGGCTTTGTTGTGCCATCTCCTGTTCGCGCGCCAGTCGGATGGCGAGCTGGTGCACTAGGTAGCTCACGATGAAGTAGCCCGTGCCGGTAAGTGCGCTTTGCAGGTAGCGCTGTCCTTCGTCCCCCGGGTTGTATTGGCCCGCCCACCAGGCCCAGCCCAGCAGCAGCAGGGTGACGGCGGCGGTGGTGCCGAGGGCCAGCGTCAGCGTGCCCATGACCGCGGCGATCAGGATGGGCAGGCCGAACAGCGGCGTGTAGTTCATGGTGCCCGCATGCAGCAACTGCAGCGCGGTGATCGCGGCCAGGTCCACCCCGATGGAGGGGAGCCACTGCGGCCCGGCGCCGGGCGAGGGGGGGCCCTTGCGCGAGAGCACCCGCAGTACCACGGTGGCTACCAGGTAGGCCACACAAACCGCCAGCACGGTGGTGCCTATCACCTGGTTGATGAGCAACCCGGCGCCTTGCAGCACCAGCAATACCAGGGCCACCATGACGCGGCCCGTCAGAAAACCCAGCCACAGCCGTGCAAAGGGCGCATCCGCCGACGGCGGCAGGGTACCTGCGGGCACAGCTTGCATGGTCAAAACGGGTGCAGTGCCGTTCAGGCCGGGCCCAGGCGCCGGTGCTCGGCGCTGCAATAGGCCTGGCTGCCCAGCATCAGGGCTTCGGCCTGCGGGATGTGCACGCCGCAGTGCGCGCAAGCGAGCATGTCCTGCGGTAGGGCTGGCGGGGTGGGGGGGGCCTTGGGCGCAGCGACATCAGGGGCGCGGCGACTGCGCCAGATACCAACGGCCACCGCGATGACAACCAACAAAACCAGGTATTTCATGTGTTGCGGCCCAGAACAACTTCCAACACAAAACGCGAGCCCACATAGGCCAGCAGCAACAGGGCCGAGCCCGCATACAACACGCGCACCGCGTTGCGGCCTCGCCAGCCAAAACGGGCGCGGCCCAGCAACAGGGTGGCAAAGGTCAGCCAAGAGAGCATCGAGAACACGGCCTTGTGGTCCCACCGCCAAGCCCGGCCATACAGCGTCTCTCCAAACAGCCACCCGGCCAGCAAGGTGGCGGTGAGGAGGACAAACCCGGCCGTCACGAACCGGAAGGTCAGCCGCTCCAGCGTGAGCAGCGGGATGCCGCTGTGCGGGTCTTCGGCCTGCCGGATGTGGCGCTCGGCGCGTGTCATGAGCCAGGCGTGCACCACGGCGGCTGCAAATAAGCCATAACACGCTATGCCCAGCGCCAGGTGCAGCGGCAACCAGGCCGATGCGGCCACATGCAGGGGCTGCCCCGGGAACAACATGGCCAGCACAATGGCGGCGGCACCCAGACCTGCCAGCACCCAGCGCGATTGCATCTGCGGGAACAACTGCCGTTCGACGGCATACACCGTGAGCACCAGCCACGCGGTCATCGACAGCGCGGGCGCAAACCCAAACCGGGGCGCATCGCCCCACAGGCCCCACACCAGCACGGCGCAGTGCAGCAACCACGCCACCAGCAGTGCGTTGCGTGCCGCTGCGGCCCCCAGGCGGGAGGCTGCGGCGGCAGGCACGGCGTAGGCCACGGCAGCGGCCAGGGCCAGCAGCCAACTGACCGGAGAGCTACTCGTTAAAATCATGGGCACAGTTTAGCCTTTCGCCCACCGCCAGCGCCCTGGCGGGGCCGCGCGCACAACGCCCCTGTTGACGGCGCGCAGCCAATACCGGAAACACCCCTATGGCCTCCGCCCTTACCGACAAACTCACGCGCCTCGTCAAAGAGATGCGTGGCCAGGCCCGCATCACCGAATCCAATGTGACGGACATGCTGCGCGAAGTGCGCATGGCCCTGCTGGAGGCCGACGTGGCCCTGCCCGTGGTGCGGGACTTCATCGCCCGTGTCAAAGAGAAGGCCCTGGGGCAGGAGGTGCTGGGTTCGCTCAAGCCCGGTCAGACGCTGGTCAGCATCGTCAACCGCGAACTGGCCGCCACCATGGGCGAGGGCGTGGCAGACATCAACCTGGCCGCCCAGCCGCCTGCCGTGATCCTGATGGCTGGCCTGCAAGGTGCGGGCAAGACCACCACCACGGCCAAGCTGGCCAAGCACCTGATTGAAAAGCGCAAGAAGAAGGTGCTGACGGTGTCGGGCGACGTGTACCGCCCGGCCGCCATCGAGCAGCTCAAGACGGTGACCAAGCAGGCCGGTGCCGAGTGGTTCCCCAGCACGCCCGACCAGAAGCCGCTCGACATCGCCCACGCCGCGCTCGACTATGCCAAGAAGCACTACTTTGACGTGCTGCTGGTGGACACGGCCGGTCGTCTCGCTATCGACGAAGCCTTGATGAAGGAAATCAAGGACCTGCACGCCGCGCTGAACCCGGTCGAGACCCTGTTCGTGGTTGATGCCATGCAGGGCCAGGACGCCATCAACACCGCCAAGGCTTTCAAGGAAGCGCTGCCACTCACCGGCATCGTGCTCACCAAGCTCGATGGCGATTCGCGCGGCGGTGCTGCGCTGTCGGTGCGCCAGATCACGGGTGCGCCCATCAAATTCGCCGGTGTGTCCGAAAAGCTTGACGGCCTGGAGGTGTTCGATGCCGAGCGCCACGCAGGCCGCATCCTGGGCATGGGCGACATCGTGGCCCTGGTGGAGCAGGTCACGGCCGGGGTGGACATGGAGGCCGCACAAAAGCTGGCGGCCAAGGTCAAGAGCGGTGACGGGTTCGACCTGAACGACTTTCTGTCGCAGATCCAGCAGATGAAGCAGATGGGTGGGCTGTCCAGCCTGATGGACAAGCTGCCGTCTCAGCTCACCGCCAAAGCTGGCTCCATCGACATGGACAAGGCCGAGAAAGACATCAAGCGCAAGGAAGGCATCATCCAGAGCATGACCCCGCTGGAGCGCCGCAAGCCCGAACTCATCAAGGCCACGCGCAAAAAACGCATCGCCAACGGGGCGGGCGTGCATGTGCAAGAGGTCAACCGCCTGCTCAAGGAGTTTGAGCAGATGCAGGGCATGATGAAAAAGATGAAGGGCGGCGGCCTGATGAAGATGATGAAGAAGATGGGCGGCATGAAGGGCATGGGTGGCGGAGGCATGCCCAAGATGCCTTTCTGAAGACCTTTAAGCCTTTTTGGCACCTGGCGCTACAACCATATGCCTGAGCTGCTATAAAAATAGGAGTTAATGAAAAAGCCGACATACACGTATGTGTGTCGGCTTTTTTGTGGGGTGGTGGACGGTGGTTCTGCCTGGCGCCTCAGGCAGCCTGCAAAACCACGGGCCGCGCCAGTCGGCTGGCGTGCAACCAGGCACGGCGCAGTACCGGCGGAGACCACGATTCCTCAGGGATCAGCAGCAGCCGCTGCGCACGCAGCGCCCGGCCCAGCGCGATCTGGCTGGTCCATACCGCCAGCGGAATCGCCAGCGCCAGCGGCAGGCCCACGGGCATCAGCCACAACAGTGCGCTGCTGTCGATCAGCGCCACACCCGCTGCCAGCAGGGCGATCACTGCGCTCATGGGGGCGAGCTGGCGCACGGCGTGGCGCCAGGGCACGGCGTGGGCTTCTCGCGGGGGGGATTTCCATTCCAGCTTCAGGCCGGTCAACGCGATCAGCACAAACAGCGAGTGCGCCAGCATGCGCACCGGCGCCTGCAGGATGGCCATGACGCTCTCCAGCGCTGCGCTCTTGAGCAGGCTGAAAGCGCCGCCGTACTGCTTCTGTTCCCGGCGCATGAACACGGCCGTGACGCCCAGGATGCGTGGCAGGAACAGCAGGCACAAGGTCCAGGCCCACAGCGCAAGCAACTCGGCGGGCAGGATGTGCCAGTCCGCCACCAGCTTGGCGCCCGACAGCCACAGCGCCGTGCCCAGCGTGAGGAAGGCCAGCCACAGCGGGGCCGACAGATAGGCCATGGCGCCGGTGATGAACATGGAGCGGTGCAAGGGGTGGATGCCGGGCTCGGCCATCAGGCGCGCGTTTTGCAGGTTGCCCTGGCACCAGCGCCGGTCGCGTTGCAGTTCGGCCAGCAGGTCGGGCGGTTGCTGCTCGTAGCTGCCGATCAGGTTGGCCACCAGCCACACGTGGTAGCCCGCACGGCGCATCAGCGCGGCCTCGACAAAATCGTGCGACATGATGCCGCCTGCCAAGCCACCCTTGCCGGGGATGGGCGCTAGCGCGCAGTGCTGCATGAAGGGCGCTACGCGGATGATGGCGTTGTGGCCCCAGTAGTGCGATTCGCCCAGCTGCCAGAACTGCATGCCCAGCGTGAACAGGCGGCCCGTGACGCGCGATGCGAACTGCTGCGCGCGGGCGTGCAGCGTGACGTGGCCAATCGCCTGCGTGGCGGTCTGGATGATGCCGGCCGTGGGGTTGGCCTCCATCAGCTTGGCCATCGAGACAATGCAGTCGCCGCTCATCACGCTGTCGGCGTCCAGCACCACCATGTAGCGGTAGTCCTTGCCCCAGCGGCGGCAGAAGTCGGCCACGTTGCCCGCCTTGCGGTGCGTGCGGCGGGTGCGCAGGCGGTAGTACACCTGCACCTGAGGCTGCTGGCTGTGCTGCGCCAGGGCGCTGCGCAGCTCTTCCCAGGCGGCGCGCTCGGCGCGGGCAATGGCGGGGTCGTTGCTGTCGGACAGTACAAACACATCGAACGTGGTGCCATGGCCGGTGGCGGCCACCGACTCGCAGGTGGCGCGCAGCCCGGCAAACACGGTGGCCACGTCTTCGTTGCAGATCGGCATGATGATGGCGGTGCGGGCTTCAGGCGCCAGCGTTTGCTCCACGACACTGCGTACGGACAGCGCGTGTTTGTCGCCGCGCAGCATCACCCAAAAGCCCATCAGCCCCGTGAGGAAACCTGTGACCACCCAGGCGGACAGCAGCGCGAACAGCGCGATCTGGCCGTAACCCAGCCAGGGGTTTTCATAGTCTGGCTGCACGCTGGCAAACAGGGTGCTGGCCAGTGCGGTGGTCAGCACGGTGAGCAGCGCAAAGGTCCAGCGGCGGCGCTGGGCTGCGCTTTGCCAGGCGGCGCTGGATTCGGTCGGGGCTTTCGCAGTCGGGGTGGAGGCAGTCTGTGCAGATGTGCGGCCCGTCAGGCGCAGCAGTGCGGCAGTGCCCAGGCTGTTCCAGAACCCGCGCCAGGGCTCGGGCACCATGGAGCCTCGGTGCACGGGCGGCGCCGTCACCGCATTGGGGTGGCGCTCTTCGCGCAACGTGCTGCGTCGACTGGGGGGCGGCCGGTGGTAGGCCGCGCCGCGCCGTGCCACCACGGCAGGGCCTGTGGGGGCGTGTGAGCCGTGGGGGCCATAAGGGGCGTGAGGGCTTACTCGGGAAGACTGATGTGCGTCCATGTTTCACTCACAGCGTGGTTGTCGTGTTGGAGAAAAGCGCGCAGCTCGACGGGCCGGTCGGCCTGCAGGCGCTGGATGCGAACGGTCATGCGCCACCCGCCGGTGGCGGGGTTGCGGTAGGCGATGTTTTCCAGCACCTGGCCGTTGGCGTCGCTGGTCACTACCGCCTTCACGGTGGCGTCTAGGGGCAGGGCCTTCAGGGCGGGGCCCTCGAAATCGACCACGTACTGCGCCTGCTGGCGCAGCGCCTCGGTAGAGAGCTTGGTGTAGCCCATGCCGCGGCGTGACTGGGTGACCCAGGCGCTGGGCGGGTGCTGTGGTTCATCGCCCTGCCAGCTCAGTTCGTAGGCGAATTCGAGGGGTTGGCCGGGCGCGGGCATCTGGGCGGGCACCCAATACGCCACGATGTTGTCGTGGGTTTCGTCCGGGGTGCTCAGCTGCACCAGTTCCACGCGGCCAGCGCCCCAGTCATGCAGCGGGCGCACCCAGGCGCTGGGGCGGCGCTCGTAACGGGCCTCCACGTCCTCGTAGCTGGCCCACTGGCGGTCGCGCTGCATCAGGCCGAACCCCTTGGGGTTCTTGGTGGCGAACGAGGTGACCAGCGTCTGCCGAGGGTTTTGCAGCGGGCGCCATAGCCATTCGCCTTCGCCGGTGGCGACCATGAGGCCGTCAGAGTCATGCACTTCGGGGCGGAAGTCTTCCTTGCGCGGCTGGTTCTCGCCAAAGAAGAACATGCTGGTCAGCGGCGCAACGCCCAGTGTGGCGATGGGTGGGCTGCCGGAGGCGGCCCGCACAAAAATGCGGCTGCGCACCGTGGTGGTGGTCTGCGGGCCCGGCTGGATGTCAAAGCGGTAGGCGCCCGTGGCACGGGGCGAGTCGAGCAGTGCGTAGACCGTGACCTGCGTGGCATTGGCGTCGGGCTTGACCAGCCAGAACTCGGTGAAGCGGGGGAACTCCTCGCCCCGGCCGCCCACGGTGTCGATGGCCAGCCCGCGTGCCGACAGGCCGTACTGCTGGCCTTTGCCCAGCGCGCGAAAGTAGCTGGCACCCTGAAAGACCACCAGCTCGTCCTTGTAAGCGCTGGAGTTCAGAGGGGTGTGCAGCCGAAAGCCTGCAAAGCCCAGGTCGCCCCAAGCCTCGGGCCGCACCTGGTTCTTGCCGTAATCGAAGTCTGCGCGGCTGTAGCGGATGTGGCGCACGCCCTGGGGCGTCACCTCATTGATCAGCACCGGCTCCTTCTGGTACAGCCCCAGATGGAAGAACATGGCTTCAAAGGGCAGTTGGTCGGCCCGCCACAGCGCACGATCAGGGCGCCAGCGGATGTCGCGCACTTGGTCGTAGTTGAGCTGGGCGAGATCGGCCGGGAGCTTGTCGCTCACGGGCCGGTAGGGCTGGTTGGCGCGGTCGCGGGCGAGGCGGGTCACGCTCTCGAAGTCAAAACTCTGTGCGTGCGCGCCTGCGGCCATCAGGGCGGTGGCCAGCGCCACTGCCGGGCCTGCGCGCCTCCAGGTCTGGAAAGAAAAAGATGAAAAAACAGCGTGCATGCCAGGCATGGGGCAAACCCTGTGCCAGCTGCAAAAAATGCTTTTAAATCAATGGGTTGGGGTTGACTCTGCGTGTAAGCAGTTGTGCGGCGGGGTGAAGACACCCGTCAGGCCCCGATTTTTGTCGCTGTCTGGCGACAAGGGATGGGTGGTTCGGTCAAAACGCCCTGTAAATCAACGGCTTACTCGTGTCGCTCATCCACGACATCGTCAGTGTCGCCCGCGTCCTGCTTGAACTGGCCGGGCGTCAGCGCGTGCTTTTGCAGCAGGCGGTAGAACTCGGTGCGGTTGCGTTGCGCCAGCCGTGCTGCATCGGCCACGTTGCCGTCGGTCATTTTGAGCAGGCCCACCAGGTACTCGCGCTCGAAACGCTGGCGGGCTTCGGCAAAGCTCAGCACCTGGGTGGACGGGGTGCGCAGCGCGCGCTGCACCAGTGTGAGGGGCACCAGCGGCGTGGTGGACAGGGCGCACACCTGCTCGACCACGTTGTAGAGCTGGCGCACATTGCCCGGCCAGGCGGCAGTGGTCAGCGCCTTGAGCGCCTCGGGCGCAAAGCCCGACAGGCGTTTGTCGTATTTGCGGGACAGGCGGTCCAGAAAGTGGTTGGCCAGCAGCGCAATGTCTTCACGCCGCTCGGCCAGGGTGGGCAGCACCAGCGACACCACGTTCAGGCGGTAATACAGGTCCTCGCGGAACTGGGCGTTGGCCATGGCGGCCTCCAGGTCCCGGTGTGTGGCCGAGATGATGCGCACGTCGATGGGCGTGGCCTGGCTGGCGCCCACGGGGCGCACGGCGCGCTCTTGCAGCACCCGCAGCAGCTTGACCTGCAGGGCCGGGGGCATGTCGCCAATCTCATCCAGCAACAGGGTGCCACCGTCGGCTGCCTGGAACAGGCCCTTGTGGTTGCTCACCGCGTCGGTGAAGGCGCCCTTGACGTGGCCGAACAGCTCGGACTCCAGCAGCGCCTCGGGGATGGCGCCGCAGTTGACCGCCACAAACGGGCGAGCCGCACGCGGGCTGGCACGGTGAATGGCCCGCGACAGCAGCTCCTTGCCCGAGCCACTGTCGCCACGCAGCAGCACGCTGGCGTCGGACTGGGCGACCATGTACGCCTCGGACAACAGGTCCGTCATGCGGTGCGACCGGCTCACGATCTCAGCCCGCCAGTCGTCGTTGGCATGTGGATGCGCGACGGCTGGGGCGCTGAGCGCCAGCGCCTGTGCAATCTTCTCCAGCAGCTCCTTGCCGTCGTAGGGCTTGGTCAGGTAGGTAAACACCCCGCGCGACGTGGCCTCTACCGCATCGGGAATGGTGCCGTGTGCTGTCAGCAGGATCACGGGCAGTGAGGGGTGGCGGGCGCGCACTTCGTCGAACAGGGCCAGGCCGTCGCGTCCCGGCAGGCGCACATCGCTGAGCACGAGCTGCGGGCGGGCAGTGTCCAGCTGGGCCAGCGCTGCCTCGGCCGAGCCTACGGCCACCACATCGTGCCCGGCGGCGTTCAGGCGCAGCGACAGCAGTCGCAGCATGTCGGCGTCGTCGTCCACCACCAGGATGCGGGCGGGTGGGGCGGCGCGGGTGGGGGTGGAAGAGGCCATGGCGGGTGGGTCAGTCAGGGGGCGGGCCGTGGCGCCGCGCCATTGCTTGTGGCAGGCGCGGCCGGGGCCGAGGGAGTGGGCGATGGTGCTGGCGTGGGTCGCGTGCTCAGGCTGCGCTCGATGGCGCGCACGGCTTCGAGGCGTTCGCTGAGCTGGTCGTTCCGGCGTTGGCTGTCGCGCAGCTGTTGGGCCTGGCGTTCGAGCTGGTCCTCCAGCCGACGTTGTTGTAGCAGCCGCGCCTCCAGCAGCCGGGCCAGGGGGTGCAGGGGCTGTGCAGCGGTGCTGGTGTTGCTCAGCACGCGCTGCACCAGACCCAGTGCACGGGCGGTGTCCACCGCCTGGCGCGTTTGGGCCAGGGCCGTGGCCAGCAGCAGCGGCGTGTCGGTTGTGGCGTCTTCTGCTTCGCTCAGCCGGGCAATTTCCTTGGCGAGTTCGGCCGGGGGCAGCTTGAGCACACGGTCTGTCTGGGTCAGCAGCAGGGCAACGGGGGCGTTGGTATTGGGCTCCGCGCCGCGCGCTTCGGCGGAACCCACTTCAATCGCCGGGGCCACTGGCACGGCGATGATCATGGCCACCGGTGGCGGCTTGGCGGGGGCGGGTGGAGGCGGGGTGCTGGCGCAGCCCGCCAGCAGAGCGCCCAGTGCAAGCAGCGGCCACCGCAGGGCGCATGAAGGCAGGGGGGTGGGGCTAGGTGGCATGGGGCAGTTCGATGCGAAAGATGGAGTGTGCGCCTTCGTCCACCAGGCGCACGCTGCCGCCATGGGCCTGCACGTATTCCTGCACGATGGACAGACCGATGCCGGTGCCGCGCACGGCATCGTCCGGTTGGCGAACACCCCGGTAAAAGGGTTCAAACACCCGGTCACGGTCCACCCGGTCCACGCCAGGGCCTTGGTCAAAGACATCCAGGCGCACTTGGCCGGGAGGTTGCGAGAGCACCAGCCGCACCGTGCCCTGGGGCGGAGAAAAGCGGATGGCGTTGGACAGCAGGTTACTGACCGCCGAGGTGATCTTGTCGGCATCGATGGGCATTCGCACGGGCGGCCCCTCCACCCGTACGGTCAGGCCTTTGGCCTGCCACTGCAGCCGCTGGACTTCGACCTGGGCCTCCAGCAGGGCCAGCAGATCGGTGTCGCGCCGCTGCAGTTGGCGCGCCTCGAAGGCGGCGGCGTTGAAGCGCAGCAGGGCCTCGATCTCGCTTTGTAGCTGCAGCGTGTTGTGGTGCAGGATCTGCGCCACCTCGCGCTGGCCAGCGGTGAGTTCGCCCGTCACGCCGTCCTGCAGCAGCGCCACGCCCTCGCGCAGCGCGGCCAGAGGGGTCTTGAGTTCGTGGGACACATGGCGCAGGAACCGCGCCTTGTCGGCATCGAGCTCCAGCAGCCGCAGCCGCAGCCACTCCAGCTGTTGGCCCAGCCGTCGCACGTCGTCAGGTCCTGAGATCAGCACCGGCTGGCCCAGCTGGTTTTCGCCCAACTGCCGGATGGCGCCTTCGAGCCGCTTGAACGGTCGTGCCAGCCAGATGCCCAGAGACAGCGCCAGTACCAGCGCCAGCACGATGGCGCCCACCACCTGGTGCGTCACGTTGCGGCGGCTGTGCTCCACCTGATCCTGCAGGGCTTGGTTGCGTTGGGTATTGATGTCCTGCACCGACTGCACCAGGGTGCCGTGCAGGGTCTCCAGGGCCACAAATTCTTCGGCGACCAGGCGTTCGTTGTCGAGGGCACGGTCCGGTGGTGCGTCCAGCAGGGCTTTGACGGCGTCCAGGTGGGCGCGCCATGCCTGCGTCTGCGTGGCTGGCAGGCCTGCGGCCTGCAGATGGTCGAGCACGGTGAGGGCTTCGACCGCCATGTCGTCAAAGCTGCGGCGCAGCGGCGCATCGCGCAGCACCAGGGACTGCCGCGCCGCACGCTCCAGGGCTTGCCCGCGTTGGTTCAGGCCTTGCACGACCGTGGTCAGTGCGGTGGCCTCGGCAGTGCCATGACGGCTGAGCACCATGAGCTGCTCCAGCGTGTGCAAGGCCCGCAGCGAGCTGACACCCAGTACGCCTGCAATCAGCACGAACGCCAGCAGCAACAATTGCTGGAAAGAGAGGCCATGCAGCAGGCCTTCGGCGGGTGGCGGTGCTGTGGGGGGCGTGCTCTGGTTGGGCATTGCAGCCAGGTGGGGCGGTGCGTGCGCGGGGTCTGTGCCCGCGCGTCAGCCGGTCAGTGCCGCGGTTTCGTGCGTCAGCACCTCGCCGCGCAAGGTGTAGGCCTTGGCTTCGGTAATGGTCACATCCACCATCTGGCCCACCAGGCGGGGCTGGCCGACAAAGTTGACCACGCGGTTGCATTCGGTGCGGCCCATCAGCTCGGTGGCATCGCGCTTGGAGGCGCCTTCCACCAGAATGCGCTGCACCGTGCCCACGCGGCTTTCGCTGATGGACTTGATGTTGGCGTTAATGACGCCCTGCAGGTGCTGCAGGCGGCGCAGCTTCACATCGTGCGGCGTGTCGTCGTGCAGGCCTGCGGCGGGCGTGCCGGGGCGGGGGCTGAAGATGAAGCTGAAGCTGTTGTCGAAGTGGATGTCGTCGATGAGCTTCATCATCTTGTTGAAGTCGTCTTCCGTCTCCCCGGGGAAGCCCACGATGAAGTCGCTGCTCATGGCCAGGTCGGGGCGGATGGCGCGCAGCTTGCGCACCGTGCTCTTGTATTCCATGGCGGTGTAACCGCGCTTCATCGCCATCAAGATGCGGTCAGCGCCGTGCTGCACGGGCAGGTGCAGGTGGCTGGCCAGCTTGGGCAGCTTGGCATAGGCCTCGATCAAGCGGGGCGTGAACTCGTTGGGGTGGCTGGTGGTGTAGCGGATGCGCTCGATGCCGGGGATGTCCGACACGTATTCGAGCAGCAGCGCAAAGTCTGCAATCTCGGCCGTGCCACCCATCTTGCCCAGGTAGGCGTTCACGTTCTGGCCCAGCAGCGTGATTTCCTTCACACCCTGGTCGGCCAGGCCCGCCACTTCCACCAGCACGTCGTCGAACGGGCGGCTCACCTCTTCGCCACGGGTGTAGGGCACCACGCAGTAGCTGCAGTATTTGCTGCAACCTTCCATGATGGAGACGAAGGCGCTTGCGCCCTCGACCCGCGCCGGGGGCAGGTGGTCGAACTTCTCGATCTCGGGGAAGCTGATGTCCACCTGCGGCTTGTCCAGGCGCTCGCGTTGGTTCAGCATCTCGGGCAGGCGGTGCAGGGTCTGCGGGCCAAACACCACGTCCACATAGGGCGCGCGCTTGATGATCTCGGCGCCCTCCTGACTGGCCACGCAGCCGCCCACGCCAATCTTCACGCCACGTGCCTTCAGGTGCTTGATGCGGCCCAGGTCGCTGAAGACTTTCTCCTGCGCTTTTTCGCGCACCGAGCAGGTGTTGAAGAGGATGAGGTCGGCTTCGTCCACGTTCTGCGTGGGCTCGTAGCCCTGGGCGGCATTGAGCACGTCGGCCATCTTGTCCGAGTCGTACTCGTTCATCTGGCAGCCGAAGGTTTTGATGAAGACTTTTTTGGCCATGGCTATTTCGCAAAAGAGCAAGCAAACACCGCGCCCTGCACGGTGCGGAGACTATGAATGTCACAACGGCGCAGTGGCTTTACGGCCGCGCCGGGAAGGGGTTACTTCAGAGCGGCGCCCGAGCCGGTCGTGATGTTGGTGGTAATGGCGTCGCTGCCCTTGCGGGGCTGTGCGGCCTCGCTTTCGGTCAGGATCCAGGCGGCATGCAGCATGCCGGTGCTGTTCTCCAGCACGTAGTTGACCTTGAAGGTCTGGCCCAGCACCGTATGTGCCATGACCAAGGTGTTCTGTGGGCTGAACAGCCGCATGCCAGGGGCCATGCGAATGGTCTTGCCATTGAGCGTGGCTTCGGAGGCGGTGTTGATGCTCAACGTGCCACGCAGCGCGGCATCGGGGAAGGGGCGTGAAAGGCCCAGGCCTGGCTGGATCTGGGCGGAGGCAGGCGCCACGGCACAGAGTGCGGTGCATGCCACCACGGCCAGCAGAGCAGCCTGCCGAAAGCGGGACGCCCGATGGGCTGGTGAGAGGCCGGGAGAGGGTGTGGTGCAGCGGTTCATGGTTTACATCCAGGGGCTGAAGGCACAATTTTAGGAGGGGTTGCCAGCGTGGCACATCCCTCTGGCAAGTCAAGCGGCCCCCGTGCATCAATGGGCACTGGAACGGGTTCTGGAGCTCGCCTGAAAGAAAAAACCCACAGTGGGTTGCCGCACTGTGGGTTTTTGTATTTGGTGGTCGTAGGTGGACTTGAACCACCGACATCAGCATTATGAATGCTGCGCTCTAACCAACTGAGCTATACGACCGGAAACCAGAATTATAGAACAAAAATTATTGGTGTGTGAAGTTCGCGGCGCGTTTGTTCATGAACGCATCCATGCCTTCCTTCTGGTCCTGCGTGGCAAACAGCGCGTGGAACAGACGGCGCTCAAACATCACGCCGTCGGCGAGCGTGCCCTCGAAGGCACGGTTGACCGATTCCTTGGCCGCCATCACCGCAATCTGCGAGAACCCTGCAATGATGATGGCAGCGCCCAGCGCTTCGTCCATGAGCTTGTCGTAAGGCACCACGCGGCTGACCAGCCCGGCGCGCTCGGCTTCGGTCGCATCCATCATGCGGCCTGTCAGGGCCATGTCCATGGCTTTGGATTTGCCCACGGCGCGGGGCAGGCGCTGTGTGCCACCGGCACCAGGGATCACGCCCAGCTTGATCTCGGGTTGGCCGAACTTGGCGTTGTCGGCCGCGATGATGAAGTCACACATCATGGCCAGCTCGCAGCCGCCGCCTAGCGCAAAGCCGCTGACGGCGGCGATAACGGGCTTGCGGATGGAACGGATGGTTTCCCAGTTGCGGGTGATGTAGTCGCCCTTGTAGGTGTCGGCAAAGCTGTACTTGGCCATGGCGCCAATGTCCGCGCCCGCAGCAAAAGCCTTCTCGCTGCCGGTGACGATCATGCAGCCAATCTTCTCGTCAGCATCGAACGCCTTGACGGCGGCGCCCAGTTCATTCATGAGTTGGTCGTTCAGCGCGTTGAGCTGCTTGGGCCGGTTGAGCGTGATGATGCCGACCTTGTCCGCTTCAACGCGCACCTCGATGGTTTCGTAAGCCATGAAATCTCCTGAGTGTTTATGGTTGGTGATGGAAGCTGCTGCAATATACCCAAGCCGGTGGGGCTTTGCTGCCGTCAGGCGAGCCAGCGTCCTAGCGCTGCGACGTCTGTCACCGTCAGGCTGATGGTGTCTGGCGCCTTGGATGTCGCGGCGGCCTTGCCCCGGCCCTTGGTGGGGGCGTCGGCCATCTGGACCGGTGGCAACTCCAATGGCAGGCGCAGGAGTCGCCCGTCGCGGGCGATCAGTGCGTGCAGGCTCGCGTGGTTGCCCGCGTAAAAAGTGACGTCGTCGAGTTTGCTGATGCGCCAGCCCTGGCCCAGCACCTCCACCCCCAGCCACTCGTCGCCCGCAGACATCCCCGCCTTTTCTGCGGCTCCGCCGCGCAGCACGGTCTTGATCTGCACGCTGTGGTTCTCGGCCACGCGCAGGCCCAGGCGCTGGGCCAGCTGCGGTCGGTCGGCCTTGAGTGCCACGCCGTGGGCAGCCAGCAGTTCCTCCAGCGGCAGATCTGCGGTGCTGTGCACCCAGTGCGCCAGCTCCTTGTCGAATGGGCGGCCGGTCAATTCGTGGAGCACGGCACGCAGATCCGCTTCGGTCATCGGGCCGCCCGCGCAGCGCTGCCACAGTGCGCGCATCACATCGTCCAGTGTGGCTTTGCCCTCGCGCCGCAGTGCCAGGTCCAGGCACAGGGCCACCAGCGAGCCCTTGGTGTAGTAGCTCACGGTGGCGTTGGGGGTGTTTTCGTCCTGTCGGTAGTATTTCACCCATGCATCAAAACTGGCCTGCGCCACGGTCTGTATCGACCGGCCTGGCGTTTGCAGCACCTGGTTGATGGTTTTGGTGATGAGCTTGAGGTAGGTCGCATCGTCCAGCAACCCGGCGCGGCGCAACAGCAGGTCGTCGTAGTAGCTGGTAAAGCCCTCGAAGAACCACAGAAGCTCGGTGTAGTTCTCCTGCGCATAGTCGTAGCTGGCGAACTCGGTGGGTCGCAGGCGCTTGACGTTCCAGGTGTGAAAGTATTCGTGGCTGATGAGGCCTAGCAGCGTGGTGTAGCCCTCACTGGTCCGCGCTTCGCCCTGGCGAGGCAGGTCGCGCCGCCCGCAGATCAGTGCCGTGGAGTTGCGGTGCTCCAGCCCGCCATAGCCATCTCCCACCGCGTTGAGCATGAACAGGTAGCTTTTGAAAGGGGCCTTGCCTTCTGGGTGCCAGAAACGGATGGCGGTTTCGCAAATTTTCTGCGTGTCGGCCAGCAGGCGTTTGCCATCGAATGACGGAGCCGCACCGGCCACCACAAACTGGTGGGCAACGCCACAGGCTTTAAAGCGCCCGACCCAGAAGTGACCCAGTTCCACCGGGCAGTCCACCAGTTCGTCGTAGTTGGCCGCTGCGTACAGGCCGAACCCTTGTTGGTCCACCGCCAGGGGCCGCAGACCCGTGGCCGCAGCCCAGGTGGCGGTGGCTGCGGTGCGTGCCAGCTCCAGCGCGTGGGGCTGTTTCTCCTGGCCGTGCACGCGCAGGCACAGGCTGGTGCCGTTGAAAAAGCCGCGCGATGCATCCAGCCAAGCAGTGCGCACAGAGCTGTCGTAAGCACACACCTGGTAGGTCAGCATCAGGGGCTTGCCTTCCGTGCATTGCACCTGCCAACGGTGCTTGTCCAGCTGAGCTGGTTGCAACGCGCGTCGGCCTTGTTGGGCCGTCAGAGCTTGCAGGTTCTTGGAGAATTCCCGCACCAGGTAGCTGCCCGGAATCCAGACCGGCAGCGACAGTTCTTGGGAGGCTGCTGGGCGCCGTACTGTGAGCGTTACCGTGAACAGATGCGCGTGCAGGTCCGTGGGTTCAATGCGGTAGTGAACGTCTGCGGCAGAGGCTTGGCGGGAAAGGGGCATGGCGTGTGCGGCGTAAGGGCCGCGCGGGGTCGTCGGTCAGGGACTTTTAGCGGCTGTTCAATTGGAGGAGGGCGCGTCGCTGGCAGCTTCGGCCAGGCGCTTCTCCACCTCCTGGGCGCCAATGGCGCCGGGCACCCGTGTGCCGTTGGCAAAAATCAAGGTGGGCGTGCCGGTGATCTTGTGCTTCTTTCCGAAGGCCAGGTTGCGCTGCAGCGCGCTGGTGTCGCAGCTGGCCGCTGGCGCTGGCTTGTCGCGCACCATCTGGTCTTGCCATGCGGTGGCCTGTTCCTTGGAGCACCAGATGTTGCGTGACTTTTCAGCCGAATCAGGGCTCAGGATGGGGTACAGGAACAGGTACACCGTCACGTTGTTGATCTGCTGCAGGTCGCGCTCGAAGCGTTTGCAGTAGCCGCAGTTGGGGTCCTCAAACACAGCCACCTTGCGCTTGCCATCCCCCCGCACGATGGTCACGGCGTCTTTCAAAGGCAGGGCCGAGAAGCTCACAGCTGTCAGCTTGTTGATGCGGTCTTCGGTCAGATTGCGGCGCGCCTTGGAGTCGATGAGTTCACCCTGGATCACATAGTCACCCTTGGCATCTGTGTAAAACAGGTCGGTGCCGATGCGTACCTCGTACAAGCCCTTCATGGGTGTGGGTCGCACTTCGTCGATCTTGTCCATTTGAGGAATGCGCTCGGCCAATGCCTTGCGGATGACGTCCTCTTGCGCAGTGGCGCTCAGGCTCAGGGTGGCTGCCGCGACGGTCAGCAAAGCAGTGCTCAGTTTCATCATGTTCCCGTTCAATCAAACTTGCGCGTTCAGCGCATCCCCATGGCCTGACGGGCCACAAAATCTTTCAGCAGACCGCTGCGTTCAAAGCCCTTCATGCCCCAATTGCGCAGGGCTTGCCAGGGGGCTTCCTGACGCGCAAACAGTTGCTGCAATCCATCGGTGGCCAGGCCCATCGCCACCAAAGCCGCCTTGCGTTGACGCTCATAGCGCCGCAGCAGCCGCAGATCGGCCACGCTGCGCCAGTAGTCGCGGGTGCGCAGCACATCGGCCAGGGCCGCCACATCGGCCAGGCCCAGGTTCAGCCCTTGCCCTGCCAGCGGATGTACGTTGTGGGCCGCGTCGCCCGCCAGCACCCAGCTGCGTGCACCAGTGCCACCGGTTGGGGCAGCGCCGCACCAGCGGTCTGCCCTGGCCAGTTGCAGCGGCCAGGCAGCGCGTTCGGTGATGAGGCTCAAGCCACCCAGTGCCTGCTGGCTGGCAGTCTGCAATTCCTGCGCGAAAGCGTCGGCAGACAATGCCATCAGCGTTGCGACCTGCTCCTCAGGGACGGACCACACCACGGCCACAGAGTTCCCTTGGTCCCCCTCCAGCGGCAAAAAAGCCAGGATGCCTTGTGGCAAAAACCACTGGCGCGCCACCTGTCCATGCGGATGTTCGCAGCGCACCCGCGTGGCAATGGCGTGCTGGGCATAGGGCGTCACGTCAAAGTGCACGCCAAACTCGGACCGGGTGGTGCTGGCACGGCCTTCGCACACGACGGTCAAGGGCGCCGCCACCGGGGCATCCACCACTTCCACCAGCGGCTGAAACCGCACGGCCTGCGCCAGTCGTTCTTCCAGGGCCGGGACATCCACGATCCACGCCAGCGCCTCTACCCCTTGGGGCGCGGCATCAAAATGCACGCAGCCATCCTGGTCGCCCTGCACCTGCATGTGCTTGACGCCTGTGGCGTGTTCGGCGTCGGGCCAACTGCGCAGCGATTCGAGCAGGCTGCGCGACGCGGCATTCAGGGCGTAGGCCCGTACGTCAGTGGCCGCCGTGTTGTGTGGGGCAGGGGCCGGTACCAGGGCCACCTTCAGTCGTTCCCGCGCCAGCAACAACGCCAAGGTTCGGCCCACGATGCCGGTGCCACGAATACAGATATCAAAGGTTGGGGCCATGAGAGGCATTGTAGGAGGGGTCTTACGCCCTCCCAAGACAGGGCAGAATTGCGGTCCGGCCTTTGTGGCCCCTTCTTCAGGAGCACCCGGCGTGAGTTTCCCATCCGAGTCTGATCTGTCCGGCACCATTGCGCGGCTGTTTGTGTACCCCGTCAAATCCTGTGCGGGCATCGAGGTGCAGCAGGCGCTGCTTACCGAAACCGGGCTGGATCTGGACCGCGCCTGGATGGTGGTGGACGCACAGGGCATGTTCCTCACCCAGCGCAGCCTGCCCCGCATGGCGTTGATCCGGCCTCAACTCAAGAGCGACGAAATGGTGCTGCGTGCCCCCGGCATGCTGGCGTTGCATGTGGCGATCGACGCGGTGGAGACGCCGACCACGGTGACCGTCTGGCGCGACACGGTCCCCGCGTGGGACATGGGGCCCGTGGCGGCCCAGTGGTTCACGGATTTTCTCGGCCAACCCTGCCGTCTGGTGCGGTTTGACCCGGAGCACCAGCGTCTGTCCAGTCTGGAATGGACGGATGGTGTGGAGGCTCCCAACCAGTTTGCCGACGGGTTTCCGCTGCTGGTGACCAGTGAGGCATCTTTACAGGATCTCAACGCACGGCTCACGGCCGGTGGCCACGGCGCGGTGGGCATGGAGCGGTTCCGGCCCAACGTGGTGTTGGCGGGGGTGGATGCCCACGACGAGGACCGTGTGGATCGGGTCCATGTGGAGGGCGATGGCAACACCGACATCCACCTGCAGCCCGTGAAGCCCTGCGCGCGATGCCCCATCCCTGACATCGACCCGGCCACGGCGGAGAGCAACCCGTCGGTGGGCGACACTTTGCGCACCTACCGCCAGGACAAGCGGCTGGACGGCGCCATCACGTTCGGCATGAACGCCATCGTGCGCAACGGCGCGGGGCAATGGCTGCGCGTGGGGCAACGCATTGCCGCCGATTTGCGGTTTGAATGACAGCTCGATTCGGGCCATCTGTAGTGAGTGTTGGGCGGGCCCGTAAAATCGGCGGTTTGTCTCCAGAACACCAGAAAGCCCTGCCATGAGCCTCCAATGCGGCATCGTGGGCCTGCCCAACGTCGGCAAGTCCACCCTTTTCAACGCGCTGACCAAGGCTGGTATTGCCGCCGAGAACTATCCCTTCTGCACCATCGAGCCCAATGTGGGCGTGGTGGAGGTGCCAGACCCCCGCCTTCAGCAGCTGTCCGAGATCATCTCGCCCGAGCGCATCGTCCCCGCCATCGTCGAGTTTGTGGACATTGCCGGCCTGGTGGCTGGTGCGAGCCAGGGTGAAGGCCTGGGCAACCAGTTCCTGGCCCACATCCGTGAAACCGACGCCATCGTCAACGTGGTGCGCTGTTTTGAAGACGACAATGTGATCCACGTGGCCGGCCGCGTGGACCCGATCTCGGACATCGAAGTCATCCAGACCGAACTGTGCCTGGCCGACATGGGCACCGTCGAGAAGGCGCTCAACCGCTACACCAAGGCCGCCAAGTCGGGCAACGACAAGGATGCCGCCAAGCTGGTGGCCCTGCTCACCCGCATCCAGGCAGCACTCAACGAAGGCAAACCCGCCCGCTCCGTGGAGATCACCAAGGAAGAGCAGCCCCTGCTCAAGTCCCTGTGTCTCATCACGGCCAAGCCCGCCATGTTCGTGGGTAACGTGAGTGAAGACGGCTTTGAGAACAACCCGTTCCTGGATCGCCTCAAGGACTATGCCGCCAGCCAGAACGCGCCGGTGGTGGCCATCTGCGCCAAGATGGAAGCCGAGATGGCCGAGATGAGCGACGAAGACCGCGACATGTTCCTGGCCGAAATGGGGCAGACAGAACCAGGCCTGGCGCGCCTGATCCGTGGTGCCTTCAAGCTGCTGGGTCTGCAGACCTACTTCACCGCCGGTGTGAAGGAAGTGCGCGCCTGGACCATCCACATTGGCGACACGGCGCCCCAGGCGGCCGGTGTGATCCACGGCGACTTCGAGCGTGGCTTCATCCGTGCGCAGACCATTGCCTTTGAAGACTTCATTGCCTACAAGGGCGAGCAGGGCGCCAAGGATGCGGGCAAGATGCGTGCCGAAGGCAAGGAATACGTGGTCAAGGATGGTGATGTCCTGAACTTCCTGTTCAACGTCTAAACAGGAAGAGCTGTTCTTCAGAGTTCGCCAATGTTCGAAGGTGTTGGCTAACCCATTGATAGATATAGGGAAAGTTGTTCGCCGGTGAACTAGATCGTTCGGGGGCATTTTCCATATATGGGGGCATGACAGGGGGCACGCACGGTGCATGCCCCCTCCCCAGGAGAAATCATGCCCCCAAACCACCTCGAAACCCGCATGGATGCTGGCGATGCAGCCGTTTCCCATGCTCCAAAAAGTCCGACCCGGCGCGGTATCAGTGATGCAGCCCTTCGCGCTGCCAAGCCCACCAGCAAGCCCTACAAACTCTTTGCAGGTAACGGGCTTTATCTGGAAGTCAAACCCAACGGAGCCAAGCACTGGCGTTGGAAGTACCGCCTTCTTGGCAAAGAGAACCGCGTAGCCCTTGGGAGCTATCCGAAGCTGCCCCTTCGTGAAGCGAGAGAGGCAATGGAGGCCGCCCGCAAGTTGGTAGAGCAGGGCAAGCATCCTGCACAGCAAAAGCGCCTGGATCGCATCAAGCTGGGTTTGGAGCACTCCAACACCTTCGAGATCATCGCCCGCGAATGGGTGGGCCTTCGGGACTGGCAGGAGGTCACTAAGGCACGCCGGTTGAACATGCTGGAGCGCGTTGTTTTCCCTCATATAGGGGCGTTACCCGTCCGCCAAGTGGAACCCGCGCATGTGCTCGATATCTTGAGACGTGCGGACGCAAACAACGGCAACAGCGTGATGTGCGAGGCGAAGCGCACCATGTCTGCCATCTTCGAGTTTGCTGTCTCCACACTCAGAGCCAAGGTTGATCCGGTCTATCCAGTCCGCAAGGCCTTGCCTGCCAACAAGACCCAGCACAAGCGGCCTTTATCTTTCGAGGAGGTTGGCGCACTGCTGAACGCGGTGGAAGGCCATGGCGGCTACTACCAAATCCAGGCCGCGTTCTTTCTCATGTGGCTGACCCTGGCCCGTCCATCCGAAGTGATCGAGGCTGAATGGTGCGAGTTCGACTTGGATCAAGCGTTATGGCGTATCCCAGCGCAGAGGATGAAGAAGCGCAAGGAACACCTGATCCCTTTGCCTGCCCAGGCCGTTGCATTGCTGCGCAGCCTACACACGCTCACCGGCAACCGAACCCATCTCTTCCCCCACCGGGACGACAGGAGAAAACCAATGGTCACTGCATCGTTCCGGCAGATGCTGAAGGCCTTGGGCTGGGCAGGCAAGTTCAGCCCGCATGCCACGCGCACCACGGGCAGCACACGGCTCAACGAGATGGGCTTCTCCCCGGACTGGATTGAACGCCAGCTGGCCCACGACGAGCCCAACGCCGTGCGCCGCACCTACAACCACGCGGACTATCTGAAGGATCGGGCCATCATGATGCAGCGATGGGCCGACCTGCTGGACGAGTGGAAAAAGAAGACGGCAGACGCCATGAAACCCGTTTTGGGATAACCCAATTCAGGCTAGACAGTACGCGGAATGTCGAATCCCATGCATGCGTCTCGCTACGGCATCCTGCGAGCACGCTTAGTTGAATTACGAGAAGCCAAAGGCCTGACCCAGACGGACATTGCCCTTCAGTTGGGCAAGCCGCAAAGCTACGTCTCAAAGTACGAGCGTGGGGAACGACGCCTGGACATCGTGGAACTGATTGCGGTAGCGAAGACCCTGGGCGTTGATCCTGCGCAGTTGTGTTCTGAGCTGGCCTGTGAGCCCTTATTCGAGAACTTTGACAAGATTTTTTATCCGGGAGGTTGTGAGTGAAGTATTCCGTATTGGGTGGATTGGTGTTGTCCGCTATGGCCTTGTTGTCCGGTTGTTTGGGGCCATCCGTGCCGGAAGCAAAAGATGTCGAGGGAGAGCTTCGGCAAATGTGGGCAGCTTGCAAGATGGTGCGCCCAACCAATATCAGAAAGACCAATGGAATTCCTCAAGGTGATGCCTACAGAATTCAGTTTTCGTACAAGCTGGAGTTTGTTAGTGATATCGAAGAGGAGGTTTTGTGGGCATCCAAGATTCCAGACGAAACGCCACCTTGGAAGCCGGGGATGAGCAGAGAAGAGTATGAAACGCTAACCCAGGAAGCTGCAGTTATTCGCAAGGCCGTACTGCCGAAGCGCGATAAATTTTGGGAAGAGAATTGTCCTGGATTGGTCGGTATGGAGTTTCAGAAGATCGTTATTTCACTTGGAGAAAATACTATCATTGGTAAGCCAGCCCGCAAAGGTGAGGGTTTGGATATGAATGCAGAATGGGTGATGATTAAGTCTGAAAAAGGCTGGATCAGCCGTTAGTGGAACTGGCAGAGATAGACGACTTTAGGTTGCGACCTTATATACAGTGTTGAAACCACTGTGAGGCTGTATGATGAAAGTTGTTAATTCTTTTGCCGAGGCTGGAGGATTGCTCACTGTCAGTGAATTTTGTAAGTGGGCCAGCATTGGTCGCACCAAGCTTTATGCAGAGATGAACGCCGGTAGACTCATTGCAAAGAAGTTTGGTAGTCGAACCTTGATTCCAAGGGCTGAAGCTCAAAAGTGGATGGAGCAGCTACCTACGAAGCATTAAAGCCATCACCCCAATAGAAAAGCCGATCATTTGATCGGCTTTTTTGTTTTTCAGAAAAATTTTTACAAAAAGATAGAAGTTTTCCTTGTCAAACGCTACATAAAACGCCCCCCCCGCTTTCCCCTCTGCATTCCTCTCCCTCTATCTATCTGTCTTTGATGTTGGGTTGGATGCTCTCTGCGAGAGTGAGTGATGGCAAACGCGATGTAAAGGAAATTTCTATGTCTATGAAGTTATCTCTGAATAGAGCTGAGATGGCCCGTGAATCATTGATCCAGGCAACGGATTGGTTGGATGCCAAAGGCGTTTACTACAGGCACCTTCCACCTTCACAACTGAAGATCGGCCCCATCAACTACTGGCCTTCTACGGGGACCATCACAGTAGACAATGAACCCGGCAAGCGCCCAGACCGAGGCCTTCAGGGGCTGGAACACGTTCTGGGTGAGCTGCAAGGACGTTACCCCGTCAGGCGGTGTTGAGAGGCGTTGCCCCTAGGGCGTTTGCTGACAATGCATTGTCTTGTAAGTTGTTGATTTTAAAAACAAATTACCAATCGTTAAGTTGTCTTTTCTGCGGTTTGAGACTACTGGTTCGACTGTTACAAACCGCAGAGGTTGCCCATCCGCCTCAAAGCTGGAGGTTCTTCAAGAGCGCCAAATTTTCCGCCTCAGTCTTCTCTTGCTGGCGAAATTTCCGACGGGGATACAACACATTGATGTCCAGAATCGACTTTTCGAGTGCTGACTTAAATGACGAGGCCTGTCGTACCTTTTTATTCAAGTTCTGTGAATGCGCTATGCGGCGCATTGCGTGGTTATTGCCAGGATTCTCGTATCTGAAGCGTATCAAGTCTTCAATATAGACCTTTTCCCCGGTGGTGATGTGTTCCATGTATTGATTTCTATTGATGCCTTTGCATAAATACTGAAATCGCATCCATTGTTTGTATGGGTCCATGCCTTTATCAAGCCTAAGTTTGAATGAGGCTGTGTTGAATTGTGGATTTCTGTTGATCTTTTTAATGCGCTTGGCAACATAGCTTTTAAAGCTATCTGCATGCTCCTTCGGAATATGAAAAAGATAGTGAGTGTGAAGCCCCGATCTTTCCGAGTATTCGTTGGAGTACAGCCAATAGAAATTGCTCTTGTGTTTTAGCCAATCTCTTAGAGGATGAATGACTAGTTCATGAAGACCTGATTCATCCCTGGATGAGTTTTTGGGCTTCACGCCGAGCATTTCCCAGCAGATGGTGAGGCTAACGTTCAAGACGTAGCCAAGTTCGTTTGCATAGGCGACGGCGCTGTATGTCTCTGTGAGTTCTTCTTTATCAATGTCACGAGATAATACGAACGGATCATCCAGGGATATGGTGACGTAGTCCGACCGCCGCAACGTTTCCGCACGGTATAGGTCCGTCTTCTTGGGGTTGAAGCGCTTCCAGCGATAGGGGGTCGCCTTGTACGAGTGCGGCTCCTCGGTGAACCCTAGTAGTCCTTGGAGAAATTCAGCCTCTGAGCTTCCATTCAGTGCCTTGAAGCGCTGAGCTTCTTCTGAGTTGCCTAAGTAGGTGGGGAAGCGCTCGCCCGGTTTGTGACCCCCATCCCCCCAGGAAAGGCGATCCCACGCCTTTCCATTGTCTCCGTGGTAACCTTCTTCATAGCTATCCAGCATGTTGACCTCGTAAGGTAGTTTTGGTGCTGGATATGGCTTTCAGGAGGTCAAATGATCTAGCGATTTTTGGAAATTTTCTTTATGCGAAAATACCAATCGATAGTTATCTTGTATTGGATGGGCAGTCAATAGTCGTTGGCGACCCAAAGGCTCTGATCGCAATATAAAACCTTTCCCTGAAATCCGAAATTTGAATCTGTATTTAATCTTGCTAAGTAGCCGTCGTTTATTTCGAAAAAGATCGGGAAGCGATTTAAAGCCATCAGGCCATGGCGTCAGGCGGAGAGGCTGCTCTGATTTTGCCCTCGGGACCATGCCCCCAAATTATCACGCCAGAAATTCTTTTTCTGAACGAGTCAGTAAAATTCATCAAACCTAGAGGAGAGCCAAATCGGCGGATCTCCTTAACTCTGGGTAGCATTTCATCCCAGCACGTCACAATTGGCTGGAGATATTGGAGAACGACAGGGTTAGTAAGGAGTCCCTTGAGCAAGAATCGATCATCGAACTCGTGTTTCTCCGTTTTATTCATTGACCAATACAACGTGGCCGAAAGTGCGGCCTTTCCGCAAAGAAAAACGAGTTGTTTGCGATCGAGGCCGTGATCTATAACCTTCCCTATCATGTCCAAGCTCTCGAAGATTTGCGGCACATTGATTTCCAGTCGAACCAATGGATTGGGATGAGAGCCTTCGATGACCGCTGTCGGCAGAATCGGTTGACTTCCATTGAAGCGGAAGAAGAGCAAAGAGAGGCCGCATACCATCAGGTAAATCAAACCGGATAAAACTTCGGTTCGCTTCTTGTCGTCGACGAAATCTGGATCTGTGACATGTCGAAGTAGCTCGAAGACGTAGAAGTGCATCGCCTCAAAGTCGGCTGCCAGTTCTGT
Organism: Acidovorax benzenivorans; assembly: GCF_028680575.1. Classification (GTDB taxonomy): domain Bacteria; phylum Pseudomonadota; class Gammaproteobacteria; order Burkholderiales; family Burkholderiaceae_C; genus Acidovorax; species Acidovorax benzenivorans. The sequence continues at coordinate 277,708 of NZ_JAPCKI010000005.1, forward strand.
AACGTGAGAGACTAGCGCCTCTCGACCAATGAGGCGTTTGTCGTGTGAGGCTTCAAAATCATGGATGTCGGTCGTCTGCGCGGCGTTGCTATGGCATTCCGCGAATTCGGCACGGATAACACCATGCTCTTGCATGAGGTGGCCGATCTCGTGAAAATACACCCACGTTATAGCTGCGACGAATATGTTCTTGACGATTTCCTCGTCGTCGAAGCACTTCGGAAGCTTTATCCTATCGCCGTAGAAGTCATAGAGCTTGTCGACCCCAGAATCTTCGGGAATGCGTCGCAAGAACTCGCAAAGGTTCTCAGCATCACGCCATACTTGGCGTACTAACTCGTAGTGCATAGTGACGCGATGCCTCGGCGGCTTGCCTGCTTCACTCAGCGTGGATGCGAAGGCACCGAACTTTTTCTCTTCGCGCCAAATAATCGTCAACTCTCCGCCTAGCTTGGCGTATGTAGTTTCATTCAGATCATGAGTGATGTCGCCAATGACACGACTCGCTAAGTCATAGATCTCTATGTCCTCCAATGAGCACCCCCTTTTGTGCAGTTCACCAACTTTGGGCAGACGTAGACAGTATTTTCTGCGACAAGATGCACGCTCAAGAGGTCGAAGCAACGCGGCGTCCGGCTCCTGTCAGTACGAGACTGTGATGCTAATGGAGGTGCGCGCATCGGCTGCGAATCAAGCCGTGAGAAACGCGGCAAGGGTCATGTCGAAAGCAGTCGATCACCGATGGCTCCTGGCCGACTTCAGCCTTACAAAGGCCTAAACAACGAGGCCTGTTCTTGGAATCTGAGCAAGAGGCGGTGATCCCCCTCGCTTCATCCAAGGATAGACATGTACCAAAACCGACTTCCGCTAGTTCCCCCAGATATCCTCCAGGCACACATGGTGCATGAGCCTGGAGACACCCGCTTCAAAGCCGCAGCGAGACTCCTGCAGGCCCTATGGCGAGCAGAGCGAGGCATCCCCATGGGCACCCACGCCCCAGCCAATGGCGAGCCCCGCAAGCTGGGTAGCCGCATTGAAGCTAGCTATGCCAAGCAGGGGGCAAACTTCCTCTCCCCGGCCATCGCCAAGCTGGCTTTCCGTGAGTCCGTTTATCGGGAGATTGGTGCAGTCATCGAGCAGGAGCGCCTATGGACCAACATGCTGTCCAGCCAGCCCCTTTGCTTCAACCTGTTTGGTGACCTGAAGCTCAATCCCGACAAGGGCAACAAGTTCTTTCAGCAGCTTTTCCCCGACTACGTTGCAGAGGTGGAGGACATCTACTTCGAGCATTCACCTGGGCGAGGGGATGCATCCTTCACTGCAGACAACACAGCCTTTGACGTGTTCGTGACCTGCCGCACACCCGAGGGCAAGCAAGGCTTTATTGCCGTCGAAGTGAAGTATTCCGAGGCCATGGCTGAGCCCCTGGCAACACTGCGCCCACGCTATGACGAACTCTCCCGAGCCGTGGGCATTTACCGTGAACCAGAATCCCAATCACTCAGGGGGAATCCGCTTCAGCAGCTATGGCGGGAGCACATGCTCAGCCGCGCCATGGTGGGCAATGGGCTCTATGAGTCAGGCCGATTCGTCCTGCTCTACCCAAAACAGAACCACCACTGCGAGAGTGCAGCCAAGCTTTATCAACGAGAGTGCATCAGTCCTGATCCTGCTGTGTCAGGTTTCCAGGCGGTGACCTTGGAGGCTTGTCTGGCGGCATACAAGGCCATCGGAGATGAAGAGGCAGCCCAAGCCCTGCATGAGCGATACCTAAATTTCAGCAAAATCGAAGAGGTTATTTTTGGGTAGCGCTTGGCTGCAGATCTATCCTGCGTATCCAAGTGATACTTCCGGAGCATTTGCCCAAAAGGCGATTTTTTCATGCAGCATCAATTGGATAGAATTTACCGAGACTAAAGAGTGAAATTCCAATCTGAACTTGATCCTGATGTTTTTGAGAATTGCTCGTAATTTCTGGCAAATTCAGAAAAGAGGGTCCAGTGATCCTCGTCGAAATTCATGCCTTGGCGGAAGTTTTTTCCCTTGAATGCGCAGTTTGCATAATATCCAAACATGTATTGACATGCATCGGAATTCAGCATTTCTGACCGAATCAGCAGCTCTACCTCCTCGATAAATACTGCGAATTTTCTATTTTTCTCCCAGCATTCCTCCTCTGCTAGGCGTGGATCATCTCCGTCCAGATACTGGAGTACTATTTTTAGATCTGGGTCATCAAACAAACGGCGATGCTGGTCAAGGAAGAACTTCACTCTTTCCAGTTTATGACTCTTCTCGGCTTGCTTGCGAGCGACAGACTTATCCATGAAATATTTTATCAATGCGCCAATGGCGACACTTAGTGTGATTAATATTCCAAGTGATTGCCAAGTGGCGGACCACTCTGCCATCGTCATGCACTTATCAAGAAGTGGAGGCTTGATGGTTGCACAGAAAATTGCGTCGTCAGCCATTGGGTAACTCGTTAATGCCTTCTACGTTGACTCGCTTGACTTGGTCGCGGCTACCCGTAACTGCATAAATTCCAAAGAGACGCTGCCCTCCTTCTCGAAGACCAGCCAAGGCCGCTTCCCTCATTGATTCTGCTGCTTGTAGGTGTGAATGATGCCCTGTTCCCAGTATATCTTTGATAAAAAAAGGAACAGTTCGACCATATTTTTTGAAATATGCGCGTCCTCTTCCGGTGAGGATGTTGTACTTGGTGACGTTGCCGACTAAATATTCTAAATCCGGACTGACATTCGATACGGATATGTAGTCCAATGTGTCGCGATTAAATACCAATTTATCGCCAACTTTTGGGCGAACGAGTTTTACTGTTTGAGCGCTCGTTGACCAAATTGGTCGATGGACGTCTATTAAATGCTTTTCTATGTTTGATGCAATATCATCAAATATAAATGGCTCTTCTGTATTTAAATTTATCCCCCAAGGGGTTAGGGGGTCATAGTCGATGCCGGCTGCTACACCCATTGATAGTGATAAATAGTCCCAAAACCGTGCAACTATTACGCTGCTGCCGTGGTGTGCAATGGCTTTCTCGCTAAAAGAGATATCCATTTGCAACTCGAAGCATCCCTTCTTTGCTGCGGTCAGCGAAGTTCCAAAGTCAGTTCTTACTGGAACACGGTTTCGCACTTCATTTTCATGCACGAACGCATGGCCCACTATATTTAATGAAACAGCAAAGCCTTCAAGTACCGCCGCAGCGTCAACCAAGTCCAGTTCGCCTTCGTCGGCTTGATTACCCTCGATTTGCAGCCAAATTCCAGCTCTCACAGTACCATCCCCCTCTTATGATGTGAATTTGAATCAGAATAGCACGGCTTGCGCCAATTCAAAGTGCTAGATGTACTCGCTACTAGCCTTGTACTGCTCAGGAGTTCAACGCGAACAAGTGCACGAGGAGAAGCGGTGGGTAGGCGTCGCGTGATCGGCTTGAACGTAAACGCGCAGCTCGGAACGATGGAGGTCGATGCGCAATGGCCCCCGGAGCGGACTTGACTGGTCAGCTTGTTGATGACCGCTCAGCAGTCCGACACGTCAACTGGCGTGACCCTGCGACTCTGCTTAACAACTGACCGCCAAGATCGAACAGAGATCGAGGAGGTCAACTTCAGCTAGACTGAACCGAAGCAGGGAGCCCCGATGTTCGCCACTGTTCACCCGCATCCGAAGGATTTGGGGGCATGGCAGGGGGCACCAAGCGAGTAGAGCAGAGACGATAACCAATCAAATCATGCCCTTACAGCGACAATTCCTGTTCAACGTGTAAACCTGGACCGGCCCGCAGGCCCGCTCGGGTCTGCGCGACTGTGCTCCCTGCCATCCCTGTCTGCCCTTGGGCTGGCAGGGATTTTTTCTGGTGGCTTCCATTCCATAGCACCCCACGCCAGGCAGTCCATCTATTCCCCCTTTGCTGGGTTTCTCACGCATGAATACCGGAATCCTCTACGCCACTCTGGCCTATGTCGCCTGGGGGCTGTTCCCGCTGTACTTCAAGCAGCTGGCTGACGTGCCCTCGCTGGAGGTGGTGATGCACCGCACGCTGTGGTCGCTGGTGGTGGTGTTGGCGCTGCTGGCGGTGCGCAAGCAATGGGTGTGGATGGCGTCCGTGGCGCGCCAGCCGCGTGTGCTCGGGGCGTTTGCGTTGTCGGCGGTGCTGTTGTCGGGCAACTGGCTGACCTACGTGTGGGCGGTGCAGAACCACCATGTGGTCGATGCCAGCTTGGGGTATTTCGTCCTGCCGCTGGTCAATGTGGCGCTGGGTTTTGTGTTCCTGCGCGAGCGCCCCCGGCCGGGGCAGTGGCTGGCCGTGGCGGTGGCTGCGGCCGGTGTGCTGTGGCTGGCGGTGCAGGCAGGGCGCCTGCCCTGGATCGCACTGGTGCTGGCCTTGACCTTTGGGTTCTATGGCTTGTTGCGCAAGGTGGCGGTGCTGGGCGCGCTGGAGGGGCTCACCCTGGAGACACTCATGCTGGCGCCGGTGGCTGCCGTGGTGCTGGCCTGGTGGAGTTGGCAGGGACAGGGCGCGTTGGTGCAGGGCGATGTGTCCACCGTGGGCTGGTTGCTGTTGGCCGGGCCCATGACGGCCGTGCCTTTGCTGCTTTTTGCAGCGGGCGCTCGGCGCATCCCCATGTCCACGCTGGGTATCCTGCAATACATCTCGCCCAGTCTTCAGTTTGCGCTGGGAGTGTGGGTGTACCACGAGGCCTTTCAGCCCGCGCGCCTAGTGGGCTTTGCGCTGATCTGGGCCGCGCTGGTGGTGTACAGCATGGAGGGCTGGTGGATGCGCCAGCGCGTGGCGGCCGCGTAAATCGACGGAGGGCAGATTGTTGCCACCTGGCCTACTGGAAAACGCGCAGTTTGATTTTGTCAGCCACACGTAAGATCCTGCGATTTGTCTGACGGGTGCTGCGCGAGTGCCGTGGCCCCGCCCACCCCACCTATCCAGGCCTGAGCCCGCCACCACATGCTTTTTGGACGCAAAAACCTGTTTTCGGCGACGGATGCCTTCCCGTTGACCGATGCCGTGCTGGAGTTCGACGATTCGTCGTCGGTCGCCGTCCGACCTGGGCGGCGCGCGCTGGATGGCTTTGGTCCCCGGGGCGAGCGCGGCGCGCAGTCCAAGTGGTGGGCCGTGGCGGGGCTGATTGGCCTGTACGCCGTGGCCCTGGCTGGGTTTTATGCGCTGGGCGTGGTGGGTGCCCAGGTGCTGTGGGTGTTGGCCGGTCTCACGGCAGCGGGCTTTGCAGTGTTCGGAGCCTTGTTCCGCTCGGGCCTGCACCACAAACTGCGGCTGCGCCACCTCCAGCTGGGCATCGTGGTGGCGTCCATCAGCGGCATGCTGGTGGTGTTCTACCTGGAGCCCGTTACGCAGATTCTGGTGGCGCCCTTCATGTTTTTGGCGGTGGCCTACGGCATCTTTACCGTGCCCCGGCGCACGCTGCTGGTGTTGACGGCCGTGGTGTTGTGCGCTTATGCGGCAGTGGTGGCCGCGCACTATGCAGAGCAGGGCAATGACGCCTTGTTGCGGCTGGAGCTGATGCATCTGCTGGCGCTGGCCGTGTCGGTGCCAGCGTTTATCGCGCTCATGGGCCGCGTGCAGCGGCTGTATCGCAGCCTCTACCGGGCCAGCCGCAAGATCAAGAATATCCAGGAAGACGCGCAGCGCGACACCTTGCTGGGCTGCTTTAACCGCCGCTACATCCTGGCCGCGCTCGAAGAACAAAAGCAGCTGGCCGACGAAAGCGGGATTCCGCTGTGCCTGGCGGTGCTGGACATCGACCATTTCAAGCGCATCAACGACGAGATGGGCCACCTGGGGGGCGACGAGGTGCTACGTACCTTTGCCCGCATTGCGCAGCAGGGCGTGCGTGGTGGCGATGTGTTTGGGCGGTACGGCGGCGAGGAGTTCTTGCTGATCTTCCCGGCGACCTCGCTGCTGCCCTCGCTCAACACCTGCGAACGTATCCGGGCCCAGGTCGAGTCGCATGCCTGGACGGGCCTGCTCAAGGGCCGCGTGACGGTGTCCATCGGCGTGACCCAGTATGTGCTGGGGGAGTCGGTGCTGGAGTTCTTCTCGCGGGCGGACACCGCCATGTACATGGCCAAGGAGGGCGGGCGCAACCAGGTGGTCGTCGAGGAGCCCATTGCCAAAGGCGATTCGCAGCTGTCGGACCTGTCGATCCCCAGCAGCCACGCTTTCCTGTAACTGCTGACCATCTGCTGGCGGTCTGCAGGCTATGGTTTGCGCTGGCTGGGTTGACAAGCGGCCTGCAGTGACCACACTGGGCGCTTGTTCCCACCTCCCGCGTGGGTGGCATCGCACCTTTTTTGCGCCTGCGCGTGGGTGCCGATGCACCGGCCCCGCGTCCGTTCCATGCCCCCATCCACCGACCTGTCGGCCGAGTTCACCATCGCCCAGCAGCGTGTGCGCCTGCTGCAGCAGCAACCACAGGCTTTCCCGCATCCCGTAGACCCGATGGAGCCCGTGGAATGTATCGAGACCCATATCTCCTGGGTGCTGCTGGCCGGTGACTTTGCCTACAAGTTCAAAAAGCCATTGCAGCTGGATTTTCTGGACTTCAGTACCCAGGCGCTGCGACATGCGGCCTGCGAGGAAGAGCTGCGCATCAACCGCCGCACGGCGCCGGGCCTTTACCTGGGCCTTGTCGGATTGGTGGACGGTGCGGCAAAAGATGCTTCTGCCACGCTCCGGCTGGTGTCGTGGCAAGACGCTCCACCAGGCGCCGAGCCCGCCGTGAGGATGCGGCGTTTTGCCCAGGAGGCACTGCTCGCCACCGCATTGGATGCGCATCGCGTGTCGCCTGCGCAGATCGACCAGCTGGCGCGCCACGTAGCGCAGTTCCACGCGGCAGCCGCCGTCGCATCAGGTGCCGACACCTGGGGCACGGCGGTGGCGGTGCGCGCGCCGGTGGACGACTGCCTGGCTGCCCTGCTTGCCCCCGTGACAGGCGCACTGCCTGGTCATGGTCCGTTGCTGGCGCAGGTGGCCGACTGGTGCCGGCAGCAGGGGCAGGCCCTGGCCGCCGCGTTCGAGGCACGGCGGCCAGCCGGTCGGGTGCGCGAATGCCATGGCGATTTGCACTTGGCCAACATTGCGCTCATCGACGGCGAGGCCCAGCTGTTCGACGCCCTTGAGTTCAACCCTGCCTTGCGCTGGATCGACTGTGTGGCCGACATCGCCTTTGTGGTGATGGACCTCGCGGCCCATGGTCGGGCGGATCTGGCCTGGCGGTTCTTGAACCGGTGGCTGGAACACGCCGGGGACTACGCAGGCCTGGTGGTGTTGCGTTACTACGGCTGTTACCGTGCTCTGGTGCGGGCGCGGGTTGCTGCCCTGCGGATGGACCCCGCCGGTGGCGGTAGTGGCAGCGTGCAGGCTGCGCAGACCATGGAGGAGTATCTGGAACTGGCGGGGGGCTTTGCAGGACAACGGCCTGCACGCTGGCCCATGGCACGCCCTGCCACGTTGTGGTTGGCCCATGGCTTTTCGGGCGCGGGCAAGAGCAGCCATGCGCTGGCCTTGGCGTGCCAGCGTGGCATGGTGCGTGTGCGGGCCGACGTGGAGCGCAAGCGCCTGTTTGGCCTGGCGCCCGACGCTGTCAGCGACGGTATACCGGGCGGCATCTACACCGCCGAGGCCACACTGCGCACGCACCAGCGGCTGGCGCAAGTGGCGCGCGAGGTGCTGGCAGCAGGCTACTCCGTGATCGTCGATGCCACCTTGCTGGACCGTGATGCGCGTACGCTTTTCCTGGCGCTGGCCGATTCTGCACAAGTGCCCTGCCACATCCTGTCGTTCGAGGCTCCCTTGCCGGTGCTGCGCGAGCGAGTGCGCCAGCGTGCGCTGGCCGGAGGCGGTGCGTCAGAGGCCGATGTGGCGGTGCTGGACGCCCAGTGGGCCCGCGCCCACCCCCTGCAGCCTCACGAAGAGGCCATCACGCTGCACGTGGACACCACGGCGCCCGTGGACTGGGACCGTCTGCTGCCGCCCTGATCCCGGTGATCTTGGCGGGCCGCTACATGGCCAGATGCCCCGGCATGAAGTACAGCAGCACGCTGGTCATCACCAGGTAGCGCAGAAACTTGCCCACAGCCATGTAGGCCAGGCACGGCCAGAACGGCAGTTTGAGCCAGCCGGCCACCGCGCACAGCGGGTCGCCCACCACCGGCAGCCAGCTCAGCAGGCAGGCAGGCGCGCCAAAGCGCTTGAGCCAGTTCAGCGCCCGCACCTCGGTGGCATTGCCGCGCGCCTTGTCCACGGCCTTGTGCGCGCCCAGGCCCATCCACCAGCTCACGCCGCCGCCCAGGGTGTTGCCTGCAGTGGCCACCACGATGGCGGGCCAGAACAGGTCGGGGTTGAGTTTGATAAGGCCAAACACGGCGGGCTCGGAGCCCAGTGGCAGCAGCGTGGCCGAGACGAACGACACCACAAAGACCGTGCTCAGGCCGAACTGCGGCAGGGCCAGCCATTCGAGCAGCTGGTGCATCCATATTTCCATAGCTATCGAGTGTAGGGGCGGGTGGGGGCCCCATTCGCCCAGGGGGGCTCTGTCCTACAGCGGCGTGCGCCATCGGCGCATGGCTGGGTTGTGGGGGCTTTTGTATCGTGAAAACACATTGGCCCTGAATGACAAACCCAGGAGGTTGCCCATGCCCGTATTGCCCACAACACCCGCGCCACGCCGCTTGCACCCCTCTGTTGCCTTGCCTTTCGCGACCCGCTGGTCATCGGTGGCTGTGGCCCTGTGGTTGGCGGCTTGTGTGCACAGCCCCCAGGCCGCCGTGTCCGCCCCCGTGTTGCAAGGAGAGCCAACGCTGTGGGAGCACGCTGCCCCGGCGCCTTGCGACAAGGCGCCCGCCGCGCGGTCGGCGCTAGAGCGCATTGGCCGCGAGCTGCAGTCTCACGGCATGGCGCTGCAGGCCACATGCAACACCACCAGCGGTGGCTGGGTGGTGCAGGTGCAGGTGGTGGACGGCACCAAGGCCCACAAGGTGGTGCGTGGGCCACTGGCCGACGGGCAGGCCGTGGACATGGGCACCCCGGCGGGCGCTGCGCGGTCGGAGGCGGCGGCAGGTGCCAGCGGTTTCTCGCCGGATGTGCTGCACAACCGCCGGTGGCTGCGGGCGCTCATGGCGCGCCACCAGTTCGACAACCTGCCGGATGCCTGGTGGCATTTCGCGCAGCGGGGTGTGCCGCCCGCACAGGCTGCAGACACCGATCTCGCTGCCCGGTGAGGCTGCGGCGCCTGCGCCATGGGTTCCGACGGGGTCGAGGGAGAGCGTCTGGTGGGCTGAGTCAATGGAGCCCGGTCGGCAGATAGATAAGGTGTGTGCTCCATTTCAGTTGCTGAAATTTTGAGCAGGTACAATCCCGCCTCCTTTTTCAGCATCTGTTGCTGCCTCCCCCTCCCTATCCCCGCCCATGCAAATTGGCCACATTCCTTTGGCGAACCGGTTGTTCGTCGCCCCGATGGCGGGCGTCACCGATCGGCCGTTCCGCCAGCTGTGCAAGGCGCTGGGTGCGGGCTATGCGGTGAGCGAGATGGTGACCTCGCGCAAGGACTTGTGGAACAGCCTCAAGACCTCGCGCCGGGCCAACCATGAAGGGGAGCCGGGGCCCATTGCCGTGCAGATCGCCGGCACCGATGCGCCGATGATGGCCGAGGCTGCGGTCTACAACGTGGAACGCGGCGCGCAGATCATCGACATCAACATGGGTTGTCCGGCCAAGAAGGTCTGCAACAAATGGGCGGGTTCCGCCCTGATGCAGAACGAGGCCCTGGCCGTGGAAATTGCCGAGGCCGTGGTGCAGGCCTGCGCGCCCTTCAACGTTCCCGTCACGCTGAAGATGCGTACCGGCTGGTGCCAGGAGCACAAGAACGCGGTGGCCCTCGCCCGCGCGTTCGAAGGTGTGGGCATCCAGATGCTCACCGTGCACGGCCGCACGCGCGAGCAGGGCTACAAAGGCCAGGCCGAGTACGACACCATCGCAGCCGTCAAGGCGGCGGTGAAGATCCCCGTGGTGGCCAACGGCGACATCACATCGCCCGAAAAGGCGCGCGATGTGCTGGCCGCTACCGGCGCCGACGCGATCATGATCGGCCGCGCCGCTCAGGGGCGGCCTTGGATCTTCCGCGAGATCGGCCACTTCCTGGCCACGGGCGAGCACCTGGCGCCACCGCTGGTGGCCGAGGTGCGCCGCCTGCTGCTGGACCACCTGCAAGACCACTACCGCCTGTACGGCGAGCTGACCGGGGTGCGCAGTGCACGCAAGCACATTGCGTGGTACCTGCGCGCGCTGCCGGGCGGCGAAGCCTTGCGGGCACATATCAATACGATCGAAGACTGCACCACGCAGTGGCAGACCGTGGCCGACTACCTGGACGCCCTGGGCCAACAGATGGACCGGCTGCCCGCTGCCACCGACGTGGACGCAGAACCAGAAGAACAAGAGGGATTGGTTGCATGAGCAAAAAACATATCGAAGAATGCGTGCGCGAAAGCCTGCAGGGCTACTTTCGCGACCTGGGCGGCGAGACGCCCGATGGCATGTATGACATGCTGGTGCGCGTGGTCGAAAGGCCGCTGCTGGAAGTCGTGATGCAACAGGCCGACAACAACCAGTCGCGCGCCGCCGAATGGCTGGGCCTGAACCGCAACACCCTGCGCAAGAAGCTGGTCGAGCACAAGCTGCTCTGATGGATTGTCTCTGTTTGCTATTAATTTGATAGCTATTGGCGCATGATTCACGAGCGCTATAGCCCGTTTTTATTCAAAACCTCCGCACCACCACCATGAACGCACTCCTCTCCGTCTCCGACAAGACCGGCATCGTCGAATTCGCGCAAGCGCTGCACGCGCTGGGCATCAAGCTCTTGTCCACCGGCGGCACTGCCAAGCTGCTGGCCGACAAGGGCCTGCCCGTGACCGAAGTGGCCGAAGTCACCCAGTTCCCTGAGATGCTCGACGGCCGCGTGAAGACGCTGCACCCCAAGGTGCACGGCGGCCTGCTGGCCCGCCGCGAGTTGCCTGCCCACATGGCGGCACTCAAAGAACACGGCATCGACACCATCGACCTGCTGGTGGTCAACCTCTACCCCTTTGAAGCTACCGTGGCCAAGGCCGGTTGCACGCTGGCCGATGCCATCGAGAACATCGACATCGGTGGCCCCGCCATGGTGCGCAGCGCCGCCAAGAACTGGAAGGACGTGGGCGTGATCACCTCGGCCGACCAGTACGAAGCCGTGCTGGCCGAGCTGAAGGCGGGCGGAAAGCTGCCTGACAAGCTGCGCTTTGCGCTGTCGGTGGCTGCGTTCAACCGCATCGCGCAATACGACGGCGCCATCAGCGACTACCTCTCGTCCGTCACGTTCGAAGAAGAAAAACTGTCGGAAACCTACGTGCCTGCGCGCACCCAGTTCCCCGGCCAAAGCAACGGCATCTTCACCAAGGTGCAAGACCTGCGCTATGGCGAAAACAGCCACCAGCAGGCCGCGCTGTACCGCGACCTGCACCCCGCGCCCGGCTCGCTGGTGACCGGCGTGCAACTGCAGGGCAAGGAGCTGAGCTACAACAACATCGCCGACGCCGATGCAGCGTGGGAATGCGTGAAGAGCTTTGACGCCGCCGCCTGCGTGATCGTCAAGCACGCCAACCCCTGCGGCGTAGCCGTGGGCCTGGATGCGCTGGACGCCTACAGCAAGGCCTTCCAGACCGACCCCACCAGCGCCTTCGGCGGCATCATCGCCTTCAACCGCGTGGTGGACGGCGCAGCGGCTGCGCAGGTGAGCAAGCAGTTTGTCGAAGTGCTGATGGCTCCCGACTTCACGGCCGAGGCGCTGGAGATTTTCAAGGCCAAGGCCAATGTGCGCCTGCTCAAGATCGCGCTGCCCGCACACGGTGGCAAGACCGACTGGGAACGCGGCCGCAACGCCATGGATGCCAAGCGCATTGGCTCGGGCCTGCTGCTGCAGACGGCCGACAACCACGAGCTGTCGCTCATCGACCTCAAGGTCGTGACGCAAAAGCAGCCCACGTTGGAAGAAATGGAAGACCTGCTGTTCGCCTGGAAGGTCGCCAAGTACGTTAAGAGCAACGCCATCGTCTTCTGCAAGGGCGGCATGACCATGGGCGTGGGCGCTGGCCAGATGAGTCGCCTAGACTCGGCCCGCATCGCCAGCATCAAGGCCAGCCACGCTGGTTTGACGCTGCAAGGCACGGCGGTGGCCAGCGACGCTTTCTTTCCCTTCCGCGACGGGTTGGATGTGGTGGTGGACGCTGGCGCGACCTGCGTGATCCAGCCCGGTGGTTCGATGCGCGATAACGAAGTCATTGACGCAGCGAATGAGCGTGGCGTGGCCATGGTCTTCAGCGGCGTGCGCCACTTCCGCCATTGATTCGACCGGCGGGCACCCAACAAAAAGCGGCTTCCTTGGAAGCCGCTTTTTTATGTCCGTTGTCAGGATGAAGGTGAGGTTCAGGTGCCGAAATTCATCGGCAGTCCGACATAGTTCTCGGCCAGCGAAACCGAGGCAGCCCGCGAGTTCACCAGGTAGTCCAGCTCGGCCTCCTGGATCTTCTGGCCGAACTCGCCCGTCTCTGGAAAACGGTGCATCAGCGAGGTAAACCACCACGAGAAGCGCTCGGCGCGCCACACGCGGCGCAGGCAGCGGTCGGAGTAGGTGTCGATGCCAACGGCTGATTTTTCTGTGTAGAACTCGGTCAGTGCGGTCCACAGGTAACCCACGTCGCTGGCTGCCAGGTTCAGGCCCTTGGCACCGGTGGGTGGCACGATGTGGGCGGCGTCGCCCGCCAGGAACATGCGGCCAAAACGCATGGGCTCGGCCACAAAGCTGCGCAGCGGGGCAATGCTCATCTCCAGCGCCGGGCCGGTGACCAAGTTGGCGCGTGCCTCAGGGTCCAGGCGGTTGCCCAACTCGGCCCAGAACTGGTCGATGGTCCAGTTCTCGATCTTGTCGGTGCTGGGCACCTGCACGTAGTAGCGGCTGCGCGTGGCGCTGCGCATGCTGCACAGCGCAAAGCCGCGCTCGGTGTTGGCATAGATGAGTTCGTGCGACACCGGTGGCACGTCGGCCAGCACGCCCAGCCAGCCAAAGGGGTACACGCGCTCATAGGTCTTGAGCAGATCGGCGGGCGCGCTGGCGCGGCACACGCCGTGGTAGCCGTCGCAGCCCGCGATGAAGTCGCAGGCCAGCTCGTGGGTCTGGCCGTCCTTCTCATATGTCACGCGTGGGTGCTGGCCGTTGAAGTCGTGCACTTGCACGTTCTGCGCGTCGTACACGGTGGTCAGCCCTGCGGCGGCGCGTGCATCCATCAGATCGCGGGTGACTTCGGTCTGGCCGTACACCGTCACGCGGCTTCCGCCGGTGAGTTCGTGCAAGTTGATGCGGTGGCGCTGGCCCTTGAACAGCAGCTCGATGCCGTCGTGCGGCAGGCCCTCAGCGTGGGCGCGGGCACCCACACCGGCCTTGTCCAGCAGGTCCATGCTGACCTGCTCCAGCACCCCGGCGCGGATGCGGCCGAGCACGTAGTCGGGACTGCGCTGCTCGACGATGACGGCATCAACGCCTGACTTGTAGAGCAACTGACCGAGCAGCAGGCCGGCGGGGCCTGCACCAATGATGGCAACCTGGGTGCGCATGAAAGACCTTTGGGAATGGGGATGGTGGATAACGAGAACCAGTGGCTTGGAGCGTAGATTGATCCAGATCAAAGAGATATTTGGCACTGCCGATTGCGTGCGATAAATCGATGCTTTGTGCGATGATCGCGCAGTCTTCAAGGGGGCAACGCTTTGAACCTCCGTGGGGTATCGCAAGCCCTGTTCCCCACGCCCGGCCCGCAGGCGAGCACCCACCACGTCACACACCATGGCCTCCACCCCCATTGCCAAGGCAGACTTCATCGAAGGCATGGCCAAAGGCATGGCCGTGCTGGAGAGTTTTGACACCGAGCGCCAGCGCCTGAATGCCACGCTGGCGGCGCAACGCACCGGGCTCACCCGTGCAGCGGCGAGGCGGCACCTGTTGACGCTGGCACACCTGGGGTATCTGGAGACGGATGGCAGCTACTTCTGGCTGGCGCCCAAGGTGCTGCGGTTTTCGGGCAGCTATCTCGCTTCAGCACGGCTGCCGCGCGTGCTGCAGCCCACGCTGAACCGGCTGGCGGCACAGACCCAGCAGTCCTTCTCGGCGGTGGTGCTGGACGGCGACGAGGTGGTGATCGTGGCGCGCAGTGGTGTCTATGGCGCGCCGGCGCGGGTGCTGGCCTATGGGCTGCACCTGGGGGCGCGGTTGCCGGCCCACCCAACGTCCACCGGGCGGGTGCTGCTGGCGGCGCTATCCCCGGCGGCATTGACCGCGTGGCTCAAGAACCGCCCTTTGCACCGCCTCACGCCCCAAACGATCACGCAGGTGGGTCTACTGCGGCAGGCGATCACCCAGGTGCGGCGCGACGACTACTGCCTGGCCGTGGAGGAGCATGAGCTGGGCGTGCACGCCCTGGCAGTGCCGCTGCGCAACCTGCAGGGGCAAACGGTGGCGGCGCTCAACGTGGTGGCATCGCCCCAGCAAATGCAGGCGCAGACGCTGCAGCGCGACATGCTGCCGCTGCTGCAGGAGGCCGCGCGCGAGCTGCGGGGACTGCTGTAGCGGCGGGGTGTTGCCTGGTGTCGTGTTTGCGACCCATCCAACCGCCATCAGAACCCCAGCCGGAACCCCAACCGTTCGGGCTGAGCCTGTCGAGGCCAGGGCGCAGTCTTGCGCTGCGCTTCGACAGGCTTAGCGTGAACGGTGATGGGGGATGCGCGGCTGGATTGTGATCGACGGGTGGGGTGCTGCGCGGCTGGCCCTCAAGCTGCGACGATGTGGCCCACGCCCGCGGTGCCCGCCACCACCTTGAGGGATTTGTCCGTGCTGGCGGTGTAGCTGCGGCTGGTGATGGTGCTCACGTACACCCAGTCGGCCCGGCATTCGGTGGCCGTGGCGGTGACCACCATGTAGCCGCGGCGCGAGGTGTCGCAGTATTGCAGCGGGCCAATCAGCTGTTCGAGCGCGCCTGCCAGCGTGGCGGGCTTTTCATGGGGCAGATATTCCTCAAACCCGGGCGAGGTGACGGACGAGGTAGCGAACTCCACGCCCACGGCTTTGCCGTTCATGTCCTGCAGCTCGTTGGCCCAGGCGTTGTGCGTGTCGCCCGCCAGCACCACCAGGTTCTTGCCCAGGCTGCGCGAGGTGGCCAGCACCGTCTCGCGCGCGGCCTGGTAGCCGTCCCAGGCGTCCAGGTTGTAGGGGATGGAGGGCTGCGCCAGGATGGCCTGCTCGGCGGGCGTGAGGCTGCTGGGGTTGCTTTGTGCACGGGCCACCAGGGCTGCGTACTGGCTGACGCTGACGCCTGCGCCGGGCTGCAGGGTTTCCATGAGGATGGGCGCAGGGATGTTCATGCGCCCCATCAGCACCTGCTGGCCCAGCACCTGCCAGGTGGCGGTGGATGCGGCCATTTGCTGCTGCAGCCACTGCGTTTGGGTGGTGCCCATCAGCTGGCGGCTGGTGTTGCCCACTGCCGCCGTGAAGCCCGCCGCATCAAAGCCGCTGGCGGTGAAGTACTTGCCGTAGCTCAGTTGCTCGTCGCGGGCGATGACGCGGGTGTCGAGCATGTGCAGGGCCACCAGGTTGCCAAAGGCAAAGCTGCGGTAGATCAGCTCAGGCTGCGTGTTGCGGGTGGGCATCCACTCGTGGTAGGCCTGCATGGCGGCTGCCTTGCGAACGCTGAAGCTGCCTTCGGTGGCGCTTTGGTGGTTTTCTGCGCCGTCGCGCCAAGTGTCGTTGGTGACTTCGTGGTCGTCCCACACGGCAATCATGGGGGCAGCGGCGTGCAGGGCTTGCAGGTCGGTATCGGTTTTGTACTGCGCGTGGCGCTGGCGGTAGTCGGCCAGGCTCACGATTTCATTGGCGGGTGCGGACAGGCGGCCCATGGCGCCTGCGTTGGCCGAGGCGTAGCCGCCCTGGCCGTATTCGTAGATGTAGTCGCCCAGGTGCACGGTGGCGTCCAGGTCGTTGCGCTTGGCCGCGTCGGCGTACACGTTGAAGTAGCCCGCTGGGTAGTTGGCGCACGAGAACACCGCCAGCTTGACCTGCGCCACGCTGCCCGTGGGCAGGGTGCGGGTGCGGCCGGTGCTGGATGTGGCTGCATAGGCCTTGAAGCGGAAGTGGTACGCAGTGGCGGCCTTCAAGCCGCTGGCATCCACCTTGACGGTGAAGTCCTTGCTGGCGAGCGCGGTGGCCTGCCCCTGCGCCACGAGGGTAGTGAAGGTGCTGTCAGTGGCCACTTCCCAGCTCACCGGGATGTCGCTGGTGTGGCCAGCGGGCGGCGTCACACGGGTCCACAGCATCACGCGGTCGGCCAGTGGGTCGCCGCTGGCAATGCCGTGGGCAAACTGCACGGCGGGCACGTCGTCGCTGCCGCCGCAGGCGGCCAGGGGCAGGGTGCCCAGGGCAGCGGCGGCCAGACCCATCTGGCGCACAAAGCGGCGGCGGCTGGGGTGGGCCTCGGCGGCGTCGCGGATGGGGTGGGGGGAGGAGAGTAGTTTGTCGGTCATGGCGCAGGCCGGTGGGGTAAAGCCACCGAGACTGCCTGCGCCGCATGACGACGGTGTGAACCGGGCGGAGGCAGTATTGCCTCCGCTTTAGTTTTAAAGAAAATTAGGCTCTAGTGCTTATCCAATAAGCGCTAGCGGCTATTCTTTTTATAGTGTTTTGAACACTTCACGCGCAGCGGCCACGGTGGCGGCGATGTCGTCGGCCGTGTGGGCACCGCTGACAAAGCCGGCTTCGTACAGCGCTGGGGCGATGTACACGCCGCGATCGAGCAGGCCGTGGAACAGCTGGTTGAAGCGGGCGCTGTCGGTCTTGAGCACGGCGGGGTAGTTCTGGGGCAGCTCGGGCAGCAGGAAGAAGCCGAACATGCCGCCTTCGCAATCGGCGCTGAAGGGCACGCCTTCTTCCTTTGCGGCTTGCGCAAGACCATGGACCAGCGAGCGGGTGGAGGCCGACAGCGCATCGAAGAAGCCGGGCTTCTTGATCTCGCGCAGCGTGGTCAAGCCGCAGGCCGTGGCCACCGGGTTGCCCGACAAGGTGCCCGCCTGGTACACGCCGCCCAGCGGGGCCAGGTGCTCCATGATGGCGCGCGGGCCGCCGAAGGCCGCCAGCGGCATACCGCCGCCAATGACCTTGCCCAGCACGGTGATGTCGGGCTTGAAGCCGGGGATGCTCTTGGCGTACACGCTTTGCGCGCTGCCCAGGGCCACGCGAAAGCCGGTCATCACTTCGTCGAGCACCAGCAGCGCGCCGTATTCGGTGCACAGCTCGCGGCAGCGCTTCATGAAGGGCACGCTGGCGCGCACAAAGTTCATGTTGCCCGCGATGGGCTCGATCATCACGCAGGCCAGCTCCTTGCCGTGCAGGGCAAAGGCTTCTTCGAGCTGGGCGACGTTGTTGTATTCGAGCACCAGGGTGTGCTGCACCACTTCGGGCGGCACGCCCGCGCTGGTGGCGTTGCCGAAGGTGGCCAGGCCCGAGCCAGCCTTGACCAGCAGCGAGTCCGCGTGGCCGTGGTAGCAGCCCTCGAACTTGATGAACTTGCTGCGGCCGGTGGCGCCACGGGCCAGTCGAATGGCGCTCATGCCGGCTTCGGTGCCCGAGCTGACCAGGCGGATCATCTCCATCGATGGCACCAGGCTCAGGATTTCTTCGGCCAACTCCACTTCGCGCTCGGTGGGAGCGCCGAAGCTGAAGCCTTCGAGCGCCGCCTTTTGCACGGCTTCGAGTACGGCGGGGTGGCCGTGGCCCAGGATCATGGGGCCCCAGGAGCCGATGTAGTCGATAAAGCGCTGGTCGTTGGCATCCCAGAAGTAGGCGCCTTGCGCGCGCTTGACGAAGCGGGGTGTGCCGCCCACGGCCTTGAAGGCCCGCACGGGAGAGTTCACGCCGCCGGGGATCAGCGCCTTGGCGCGTTCAAACAGGGGAATATTGAGATCAGTGCTTGGTGTCATGGGGTGGCATCACAAAACCCTCCAGGGCCTGTGTTTCGTCAATCGTGGTTTCGTCGTCGGTCTCGTCGTCTTCTGGCTGGGCCCAGAACATGCGGTCGGGCACGATGTGCCCCATACCGGGGCGAAAGCCCGCATCCAGGCAGCGGTCGAGGTAGCCCAGCGCTTCGCTGGTGGCTTCGCCCAGGTCGTTGCCGCTGGCCACCAGGGCGGTGAGCGCGGCCGACAGTGTGTCGCCCGCGCCCGAGAAGGTGGCGTCGAACAGCTCGAACTTGCCACTGCCCAGCACGGTCTGGGGCGAGGCGAGCACGTTTTCGACAAACTGCTCGGGCAAGGGAATGCCAGTGACTAATGTGTAGGGCACGCCCATCTCGGACGCTGCGCGGGCAATGTCGCGGGCAGTGGGGCTGCGCTCGCCAGTCCAGTCGGGCAGCAGCCAGCGCCACAGGGTGCTGTGGTTTCCAACCAACACCGAAGTCTGCGGCAGCAGCAACTCGCGGAAGGCGTCGAGGTACTCGTCGATCAGCTCGTCCTGCCACCAAGACAGATTGGGCATGTAAGCGATCACGGGGACTTCGTCATAGTCGGTCGTGATCTCGGCAATGGTGCTGATGTTCTCGGGGCTGCCGACAAAGCCGACCTTGATGGCCTGTACGGGCAGGTCTTCCAGCACGGCACGCGCCTGCTCGGAGACGGCTTCGTCGTCAAAGCTGAAGTGATCAAAAATCTGAGCGGTATCGCGGGCATAGGCCCCGGTGACCACGGCGATCGGATGCCCGCCGACCGAGGCAATGGTGGTGATGTCAGCGGTCAGTCCGCCCGCTCCGCTGGGGTCGCTGGCATTGAACACCAGCACACAAGCCGGGCTCGCTTCCTCCGCGTCATCGTCGTCAATATGGGGGATTTCGGAGGGAGGAAGGGAGGCTTTGGTGGTCATGGACCAGATCCTGCTAGAGGGGTGGCACGGAAGCTGCAGGCCGCGGAGATCACTAGATACAATCGTTGCATTCTATGTGAAGGCCCTTTAAGCTGTGACCGACTTTAAAACTTGGATGTGTTTGATTTGCGGCTGGATTTATGACGAAGCTGAGGGTTCTCCCGAGCACGGCATTCCACCCAACACGCCATGGGATCAGGTCCCAATGAATTGGACCTGCCCAGAATGTGGCGCCCGCAAGGAAGATTTCGAGATGGTCCAGATCTGAGGCGCTTCAGCACCGTTCGCTGCTGCGTTGTTTATTTTCTCCATCGGGAGCAGTGACAATTGACTACAACAGGCGCATCTTTCAAAGTGCTCGTGGTGGATGACAGCAACACCATCCGTCGAAGCGCCGAGATTTTTCTCAAGCAGGGGGGGCACGAAGTCTTGTTGGCCGATGACGGCTTTGATGCTTTGGCCAAAGTCAATGATTACCAGCCTCAGCTGATTTTCTGCGACATCCTCATGCCCAAGCTCGACGGGTACCAGACCTGCGCCATTATTAAGCGCAACGCCCGTTTTGCAGATACCCCGGTGGTCATGCTGTCCTCCAAGGATGGTGTGTTCGACAAAGCGCGTGGGCGCATGGTCGGCTGCCAGGAATATCTCACCAAGCCGTTTACCAAAGACCAGCTGTTGCAGGCCGTGCAACAGTTTGGCAATTCCCAACAAGGAGCCATGTAATGCCCATTCAGAAAGTATTGGTCGTCGACGACTCGAAGACCGAGTTGATGTTTTTGACGGACCTGCTTCAGAAAAAAGGCATGCAAGTCCGTACTGCAGAAAATGCCGAAGAGGCATTTCGCCGTCTGGCCGAAGACAAGCCTGACCTCATCCTGATGGACGTGGTGATGCCTGGTCAAAACGGTTTTCAGCTCACGCGTGCCATTACCCGCGACCCTCTTTATGCTGACGTGCCCATCATCATGTGCACCAGCAAGAACCAGGAAACCGACCGTGTCTGGGGCATGCGCCAGGGTGCGCGCGGCTACATCACCAAGCCGGTGGATCCCGCAGAGCTGCAGGCCAAAATTGACGCTCTGAACTGAGGCAGCGGCTCGCTCATGGCAAACCGCGAAGCCCTACGGGAGCTCCAGACCCGACTTGCCAGCCGTTTGCAGGCTGCAAGGTCCGAAGGTACGTCAGTGTCCTCCTGGCTGGCTGTAGAGTCCGCCGGGAATTTCTATTTGCTGCCCTTGGGGCAGTCCGGGGAGATCTTCCCTTGGGTGTCGGTGCAGGCTGTTCCTTATACCCAGAGCTGGTTTCTGGGCGTTGCCAACCTGCGCGGCAGTTTGGTCGGCGTGGTGGATCTGGCTGGGTTGCTGGGTTCTGTCGCGCTGCGCACCGAGCAAGCCCTGTCTGAAGCCAGCCTGCTGGCGTTCAATGCTGCGCTTGATGTCAACGCCGCATTGCTGGTGGATCGCCTTGCCGGTCTGCGTGGCACGGATGCGTTTGTGTCGTCCGAGCCGCCCGCCGAAGATTCGCCCAGTTTCTTCGGCACCACCTATATCGATTCCAGTGGCACACGCTGGCAGGAGCTGAACTTGCAGATCCTGTCGCAACATCCCGCTTTCCTGAGCATCAGTGCTTGAGTTTTTCTGTAAGGCTGCACCATGTCCGTCGTCAATCAATTTGGAAAACTGTTCAACCGGAAACCCGCCACGCCTGACGCAGGCGCAGCCACCGGCACGACCGACGATGGGCAGGATCTCCTGGCCACGGGGGCTCTGGATGGTTCGCAACTGCGCGACTCTTATCAGGCGGAAGCCATGAACAGTGTCCAGGGTGATCCTGACGGCTACACGCCCGAACTGACTGCGCCCGAGGCTGAAGAGGATCTCATCAGCCTGCCGCTGCTGGGCCGCTCGACCGCTGCTGGCCATCAGCGCCGACTGCTGGCTCTGCTGGCCGTGGGTGTGGTGGTGCTGGCCCTGATCGCTGGTTGGGTGCTGCAGCAAGCCGACCGTTCTGCACAGCAGCTTGCGGCCACCGGCCAGTCGCTGATGCAGTCGCAACGTCTTGCCAAGTCGGTGTCGCAGGCGCTGGTGGGTAGTCCACAGGCCTTTCCGGACGTGGTCGAAAGCTCTGGCGTGCTGGCCCGTAACGTGCGAGCCCTGAATGCCGGTGACAACGAGTTGGGCGTGCAGTCGTTGGGCGAGCCCTTCAAGCCAGATCTGGATGCTGTCAACCCGCTGATGGAGCGTGCGGAGCGCAATGCCAGCGTGGTGATGGGGCAACAAAAGATTCTGACGCAGGTGGGTGATGCTCTGCGCACCATCAACCGCCAATCGTCTGACCTGCTGGAAATCGCCGAAACAGTCTCCTCGCTCAAGCTGCAACAAAACGCCCCTGCGGCTGAGATCTCTGCTGCGGGCCAACTGGTGATGTTGACGCAGCGTATCGGCAAGTCCGCCAACGAATTCCAGACCATGGAAGGTGTGAGCCCCGAGGCGGTGTTTCTGCTGGGCAAGGATTTGAACTCCTTCAAGGAAATCGCACAGGGCCTGCTGGAAGGTAGCCCCGAGTTGCGCCTGTCGTCCACCAAGGATGCGCAGACCCGTGAGCAACTGGAAGCCTTGATCAAGCTGTACGAGCAGACTCGCACCCAGGCCAGCGCCATTCTGGGCAACCTGCAAGGTCTGGTGTCTGCCCGTGAAGCGCAGTCCGCCATCATTGCCGACAGCGAACCGCTGCGTCGCCAACTGGAAGGTCTGCAAAGCAAGCTGTCTGCACAGACAGGTCTGGGCGCAGGCCAGTTCGCCGCCCTGGCTCTGGCCGGTTTGTTCGTGCTGCTGTGCGGTATCGGCATTTCGCGTGTCCAGCTGCTGGACAGCCGTGGTCGCCAAGTAGCTGCTGAAAATCAGCAACGCGACGCCAAACGCCAGGAGCAGGAAGCCAAGCGCGTCAATGACGCCAACCAGGCCGCCATTTTGCGTTTGATGAACGAACTGCAGTCGGTCGCTGAAGGTGACCTGACGCAAGAAGCCACCGTGACGGAAGACATCACGGGCGCTATTGCCGACTCCGTGAACTACACGGTGGAAGAGTTGCGTCAGCTGGTGGGCAGCGTGCAGAACACGGCGACTCGCGTGGCACAAACGACCGCACAGGTGGACAACACCTCGACCGAACTGCTGGCGGCATCGACCGAACAGCTGCGCGAAATTCGTGAAACTGGCCGCTCCGTTCTGGACATGGCGACACGCATTAACGAGGTGTCCACGCAAGCGCAAGAGTCCGCCACGGTGGCCCGCCAATCGCTGCAAGCTGCTGACTCGGGCCTGCAGGCCGTGCAAAACGCCATCGGCGGTATGAACTCCATCCGCGACCAGATCCAGGACACCTCCAAGCGGATCAAGCGCCTGGGCGAATCGTCGCAGGAGATCGGTGAAATCACCGAGCTGATTTCCGACATTACCGAACAGACGAACGTGCTGGCTCTGAACGCTGCCATTCAGGCGGCATCCGCTGGTGAAGCCGGTCGAGGCTTCTCGGTGGTGGCAGAAGAAGTGCAGCGTCTGGCTGAACGCTCGGCCGATGCGACACGCCAGATTTCTGCACTGGTGAAAGCCATTCAGACCGACACCCAGGACGCCGTGGCCGCTATGGAGCGCTCCACGCAGGGTGTGGTGGAAGGGGCACGCCTCTCGGACAGCGCCGGTACCGCACTGACCGAGATTGACCGCGTGTCGCGCCGTCTTGCTGAACTGATTGAGCAGATTTCGTCTTCGACTTCCCGGGAAGCTGTTCTGGCCAACGAAGTGGCCGACAACATCCAGCACATTTTTGCGGTGACCGAGCAGACGGGTGAAGGTACCCGAACCACGGCGCAGCAGGTGCGCGAGCTCTCGCACATGGCCGAAGAACTGCGCCAATCGGTGGCACGGTTCAAGATCGCCTGACGCAGCAGTTAGTCATCAACCAGCTGGCTCATTGCAGCCGGGGACGAATCCATGTCATCTATTGATGTCAACAATGCACCGGCCGCTGACGGGACCCAGGGAGATCAGGACCTGGGTCCTTTGGCTTGGGTGCTTGACGAGCTTCGCAAATCGCTGGACGGCGCCGTCAAGGCGATGCGGCGTTTTGTGCGCGATGCCGAGGCAGCGCGCGAGTCTGATCTGGCGGCGCTCGACGCTGGCCCCCTGCGCATTGCGCGCCAGCAACTGCACCAAGCCTGCGGCGCATTGGAAATGGTGGGCATGGGCCCACCGGCGCTCGTATTGCGGTCCATGGAGTCGGCGGTGCAGAAGTTTGTGCAGCGCCCCGAAACCTGCAGCGACGACGCTGCCGCAGTGATCGAGCGCGCCAGTTTTGCGCTGATCGAATACCTCGAAACCGTGTTGGCGGGCAAAGCCGTTTCGCCGGTGGCCCTGTTTCCGCAGTATCGCGATGCACAGGCCTTGGCAGGCGCAGACCGGGTGCACCCCGCCGATTTGTGGCCGGTGGAGCGCCGTTTCCGCGAGCCGGAAGGTGCTGTGTCGCGCCCACCGCTGCCCTACGGCCCCGAGGCGCGGGCGCGGCTGGATGCGGCGGTGCTGCGCATTGTTAAATCGGGTGACCTCAAGGCTGCCCTGAGCTTGCGCGATACCTGTCAGGGCTTTGTGGCTGAGCAAACAGACCGGCAGGCGCGTGCCTTCTGGAAAATCTGCGCAGGTTTCTTCGAGGCGTTTGGTTCGGGCCTTTTGCCGCCGGATGTGTACGTCAAGCGTGTGGCGTCTCGTGTGCTCATGCAGTACGCCACGTTGGCCAAGGGCGATCCGACGATCGCCGACCGGCTGGTGCAGGACCTGCTCTTCTTTTGCTCGCAGGCCAGGGTGGCAGATTTGGCGGAGGATGCTGCCCCCTCGTTGCGTGCTGTCCGCCAGGCTTTTGCGCTAGACCGCTTCAAGCCGGTGGACTACGAGACAGCCCGCTTCGGACGCTTTGACCCGGCGGTGTTGACGCAGGCGCGCAAGCGCATTGCTTCGGCTACAGAAACCTGGTCGGCGCTGGCAGGTGGTGACCGCAACAAACTCAAGCCAGCCGCAGACCAGTTCAGTCTGGTGTGCGATTCGCTGCGTAAGCTCCATCCGGGCAGCGAAAACCTGGCGCAGGCGTTGACGCGTGCCCTCGATTCGACCACCCGATCGGGCGAACCCCCGTCGCCCGCGCTGGCGATGGAGGTGGCCACTTCGGTGCTGTACCTGCAGGCAGCTTTTGAAGAGTTGGACGCGGCAGACGAACAGATGGAAGCCCGTGCCAGCCGTCTCGCAGAGCGCCTGGACGCGGTCACGGCCGGTGCCGAGCCTGAACCGCTCGAACAATGGATGGAAGAGCTGTACCGCCGGGTCAGCGACAACCAGACCATGGGCAGCGTAGTCGATGAGCTCCGAGTGACTCTGGGCGAGGCCGAGAAGGCCATGGATCAGTTTTTCCGTAACCCCACGGACACTGGTGTGCTGGCGACCGTGCCAGGGCACCTTGCGCAGATGCGTGGCGTGTTGTCGGTGTTGGGATTGGACCAGGCATCCCTGGCCGTGGTCCGCATGCGAGATACGGTGGAGCGCCTGCTGATCAACGAGGTGCCCGAAGAAGAGCGCCAGAGCGTGTTTGAAAAGTTGGGCAATAGCCTGGGCGCATTGGGCTTCTTGATCGACATGCTGAGCTACCAGCGCACCATGGCGCGCAAGCTCTTTGTGTATGACGAAGATTTGGGCGAGCTGCGCATTCTCATGGGCAAAACCCGTGCGCGCGCTTCCGATGCGGTGGAAGAAGCGCCCGCCAAGCTGGAAGAACGCTCTGCCACCCTGGTGCCTGACGTGATTCCCCGCTTTCCGGTGCAGGAGCCTGTCAGCGAACCCACGGACTTTGCGCCGTTCCCTGATTTTGAGCCGGCCCCCGCGGCCGATTCAGGCGTGGCGGCACAGTCGATGGGTCTGGCCCCGGATATCTCCTTTGACGTACCTGCCCCGGCCGTGGCCATGGCTACACCGGCGTCGGCGGAAGCCTCTCTTCCTGTGTCCGCAGTCGTGCCGGCTGTGGTGCCCGATGTAGAAGACGAACTGCTTGAGGTGTTTCTCGAAGAGGCGCGCGAAGTGGTGGTTAATGGCCTGGCTGCCATTGACCAGCTTCGGGGTGAACCAGGTGACCTCGGCGAGCAGACCACATTGCGCCGCGCGTTCCATACGCTCAAGGGCAGCTCGCGCATGGTGGGGCTGAACGACTTTGGTGAAGCGGCCTGGTCGATGGAGCAGGTGCTTAACGTCTGGCTGGCCGAACAAAAGCCTATGCAGCCGAGCTTGCTGCAGTTGTCAACGGACGCACTGCATGCCTTCGGCCGTTGGGCAGATGACATCGCTGCGGGCCGCGCGACGGGTTGGGACCCCGAGTCCTTCCGCCGGTCTGCTGACGCCATGCGGCTGGACGGCACGCTGGTGCCGTTGGTGATGCCAGTCGATGGTGGTGTTGCGCCCGAACCCACAGTACCTCAGGCTACGCCGGAGCTGGTAGCAGCCCTCTCCGCCGAGGCGCTCGACGACGAACTGACGGTGCCGGATTTCCAGGCCACCGAGATCTCGGAGCATGTGCACGAACCGCTTGCCGACGCCGCCAGTGCTGCGCCGGAGGCGGCTGAGGAGATCGACTTCTCGGTGTTCACAGCCGCACTGAACGAGTCCGCTCCCGAACCCGCACCGGTGGTTGATCCTTCCAGCGTGGACTTTGTCCTTGACCTGGAACTGCCTGATCTGGAGCCCGTGGCGGCCGAAACGCCCGCGCAAGAGGTTACCCATCCAGACCTGGTCGATGCGCCGCTGGAGGCTCCGGCAGACGCTTTGGGTGATGCGCTGCTGCTGCCAGAAGAGCTGGTGTTGGATGCTGCCGAGCCGCTGAATGTGGTGAGTGTCGATGCCGACACGCCGTCGGATGGATTGGAAGCCCTGGACGTCGCCGAGCTGGAGAAGCTGCTGGAGGCCGAGTCTGCCGAGGCGGCCGAATCGCGGGCGCCCGCCGCTGAGACGATGCCAAGCTCCGAGGCACTGCCACTGGACGTTGGTGCGGATGTGGAGCCCGCGCAAGAGGTGTCGAATCTGCTCGATGCCCTGCCGCAGGAAGAAGGTGGCAGCGACGATGCCGTCAAGGTCATCGACACGCTGCGCATCGGTATCCCGCTGTACAACGTTTATCTGAACGAGGCCGATGAATGGTCGCGTCGCCTTGTCACCTGCTTGCAGGAGTGGGCGCTGGAGCTGCACGAGCCCTTGCCCGACATGGCCGTTGCCCTGTCGCATTCGCTGGCAGGCAGTTCCGCCACCGTCGGTTTCACGGCTTTGTCCGAAATGGCCCGCATGCTGGAGCACACGCTGCAGCATGTCCAGCTGCAATCGGGGGGAACCCAGGAGCAGGCTGCAGCCTTTATGGCTGCAGCGGAAGACATCCGCCGCCTGCTGCATCAGTTTGCTGCGGGGTTTCTCAAGGAGCCCAGCCCGGAAGTGCTGGCCCAGTTGCGCCAGATCCTGGAAACCGAGGTGGTCAGCACCCAGTCTCCACCCGAGGAAGATGCGCAGGCCTATCTCGATGCCGCAGAGCGGGACGCCTCCGAAGCATCGGTGGCCGGCTTGGCCCCCGAGCCGGAGCCCGTGGCACAAGCGCCTGTGGTTCCTGTGCCAATGGGGGGCCACGTAGCGCCTGCATTGTCTGCAGTCGTCCATGACCACGATCAGCGCATTGACGATGCCATCGCGCACGCTATTGCCTCGATCCCGGACGCGGACGACGACATCGATGCGATCGACGTCATCGACCCCGACCTGTTCCCCATCTTCGAGGAAGAAGCGGCCGAGTTGCTGCCCCAGCTCGGTGGTGCGTTGCGGCAATGGGCCTCACGCCCTGACAACCTCAGCGCCCGCAGCGAAGTGTTGCGGGCTCTGCACACGCTCAAAGGCAGTTCACGACTGGCTGGGGCGATGCGCCTGGGTGAAATGGCCCACCGGCTGGAATCAGCGATTGAGCAGCTGGACGTAGACACCGTCACGGCCGACCAGATCGAGCCGCTGCAAGGCAGTTTCGACGGCCTGCAAGCCAACTTCGAGGCACTGCGTGCCATTGGTCAGAGTCCCTCTGACACCGTGGTTGCCCTGCCGGTCGAAGCCACGCCCGTCTCTCGTGCCCATGTGGCGGATGCGGCCGAAGCCTCCGTCCCCTCAGCGGCCGCGCCTTCTGCCAAACCACTGGCGATATCGGCTCCGGCCGTGCGTCTGCCTGGGCCGTCCCAACTGGCGCCCCTGCGGGTGGCCGCCAACCAGTCGGTGCGTGTGCGTGCGCAGCTTCTGGACCGCCTGGTCAACCAGGCGGGCGAGGTGATGATCAGCCGCTCGCGCCTGGATGCGCGCCTGGGGCAGTTCCGCAGCTCGCTCACTGATCTGTCGGGCAACCTGGACCGCTTGCGCCAGCAATTGCGCGACATCGAGGTGCAAGCCGAGTCCCAGATGCAGTCGCGCTTGGCGCTGTCCAAAGACTCTGCGGCAGGCTTCGATCCGCTGGAGTTCGACCGCTTTACACGGGTGCAGGAGCTGACCCGCATGATGGCCGAGTCGGTCAATGACGTGGCCACGGTGCAGCGCAATCTGCAGCGCGCCATGGAAGGCGCCGAAGACGACCTGATTGCCCAGGGCCGCCAGGCACGCGAGCTGCAGCGCGACCTGCTGCGTACCCGCATGGTGGAGTTCGAGGGCATCGCCGAGCGTCTGTACGCCGTGGTGCGCCAGGCCTCCAAGGAAACCGGCAAGCAGATCAAGCTGGACATCACTGGCGGCTCCATCGAAATGGACCGTGGCGTGTTGGATCGCATGACCCCTGCGTTCGAGCATTTGCTGCGCAACTGTGTGGCCCATGGCATCGAGGACCCCGAAGTGCGGGCGGCGGCGGGCAAGCCCGCCTCTGGCACGATCACGGTGGATCTGCGTCATGAAGGTAACGACGTCTCGGTCGAGTTCCGCGATGACGGTGCGGGCCTGAACCTGCCGCGTATCCGCGAAAAAGCCTTGTCCCAGGGCATCGTGGAACCCGGTGTGGAACTCAGCGATGCCGAAGCCGCCAACCTGATCTTCATGCCGGGCTTCTCGACGGCCTCTGAGGTGACTGGGTTGGCCGGGCGTGGCATTGGCATGGACGTGGTGCGTGCTGAGATCAATGCGCTCGGTGGCCGTATTGAGACCTCCACCGAGGCCGGCAAGGGTGCGGCGTTCCGCATGGTGCTGCCGCTGACCACAGCGGTGACGCAGGTGGTGATGCTGCGCTCGGGCGACCTGGCGATTGGCGTTCCGGCCAACGTGGTCGAGATCGTCCGTCGTACCTCGGCCCCTGACCTCGAAGAGGCCTATCGGACCGGCGTGTTTGACGACGGCATGGAGAAAATCCCGTTCTTCTGGTCGGGAGCTCTGCTGCAGTCCTCCACGCGCAGCACCGAGCCAGCGGGCAAGACCCGCCCGGTGGTGATTTTCCGAAGCGCTGCCCAGCGCATTGCCCTGCACGTGGACGAAGTGTTGGGCAACCAGGAAGTGGTGGTGAAAAATCTGGGGCCGCAGCTGTCCCGTCTGCCGGGCCTGGCGGGTATGTCCGTGCTGGCGTCGGGTGCCGTGGTGCTCATCTACAACCCGGTGGCCTTGGCTACCGTGTATGGCGATCAGGTGCGTGCGGCCAGTGCCGACATGGCTCCCGCGCCCGATGCACAGGGTGCAGGCAGCGCGGGCAAGGCTGTGGTGTCGCCCCAGCTGGCGGGCACCAGCCAGGTACCGCTGGTGCTGGTGGTGGACGACTCCATTACCGTGCGCCGCGTGACGCAACGTCTGCTGCAGCGCGAAGGCTACCGTGTGGCGCTGGCGGCCGATGGCCTGCAGGCGTTGGAGCGGCTGCAGGAAGAGCGCCCGACGGTGGTGCTGTCCGACATCGAAATGCCCCGCATGGACGGTTTCGATCTGGCGCGCAACATCCGTGCAGACGGCGCTTTGCGCGATCTGCCCATCATCATGATCACCTCGCGCATTGCTGAAAAGCACCGCGAGCATGCGATGGAGCTGGGTGTGAATCACTACCTGGGCAAACCGTACTCTGACGAAGAGCTGCTGAGCCTGATTCAGCACTACGCCCGCATCGCTGCGGCCGCAGAGGCCTGACGCGATGCAGGACCGCTCCCGACCCTGCGGGTTAGCCTGGGTCGGGGGGGCTCCGTTGCCGCTTTCTCCCGCGCTTGTGCGCGGGCACAGTGGGTAAGGTCACCCTGATGGACCCGCTGTCGCCACCCCCTTCCCCGGACCCCCGGCTGCTGGCCTGTCTGGCACTGGTGGCGCGTGAGCGGGCGTCTGACCTGTTCTTACTGGCGGGTGCAGCGCCCACCATCAAGCGCCAGGGTGCCTTTGTGCCTATCGCCCAGCAAGTGCTGGCTGCTGACGATGTGCGACAGATGGCCTATTCCATCTTGCGCGAGGCACAGCGCAAGGAGTTCGAGGCCACGATGGAGTGCGACCTCTCGTTGCAGACCGCCGAGGGCGAGCGCTTTCGCGTGAACGTGCACATGCAGCGGGGACAGGTTGGCATGGTGGTCCGCCATGTGATCGCCCGGATCCCGACGCTGGAAGAACTGGGGCTGCCGCCCGTGCTCCAGCGGCTGGCGTTCCTCAAAGGGGGGCTGGTGTTGACTGTGGGGTCAGCAGGCTCGGGCAAAACCACCACCCTGGCGGCGTTGCTGGACCATCGCAACACGCACACTGGCGGACACATCCTCACGGTGGAAGACCCCATCGAATACCTGCACAGCCACAAAAAGTCCCTAGTCACCCAACGCGAGGTGGGGCTCGACACCCTGTCGTATGACGAGGCGCTGCGCCGTGCGATGCGCGAGGCGCCCAACGTGATCATGATCGGCGAGATCCGCGACCGAGCCACCATGCAGCACGCGCTGCACTATGCGGAATCTGGCCACCTCTGCGTGTCCACCTTGCATGCCAACAACGCCAATCAGGCGGTGCAGCGCATCCTGAACTTCTTCCCTGAGGACGCCCACCGCCAACTGCTCATGGACTTGTCCCTCAACCTGCGAGCGGTGGTAGCGCAGCGCCTGGTGTCGGGCCTCGCGGGCCGCCTGGTGCCCGCTACCGAGATCATGCTGCTCACGCCCTATGTGGCCGAGCTGATCCAGAAGGGCCAGATCGACGAACTCAAGACCGCCATCACCCGCAGTGGCGAGCAAGGCATGTGGAGTTTTGACCAGTCACTGCTGGGCATGGTGGAAGCGGGCACCATATCGCCCGAAGAAGCCATCGCCAATGCCGACAACCGCACCGACGTACGCTTGCGCCTGCGGCTGGCAGCCGGTGCATCGCTGGGCGGCGAGGGCATGCAGATGACGCCGGAAGAGCCACCGCAGGGAGATTCGCCACCCACGGCGCATCACTGACGGGGCCAGTCAATCCGCTTTTTCCGCAGGGTTGGAGGCGGTGCGATCAATCCGTAAATGTCTTCACCACGGCATACCGCTCCAGCGTGCGTTGCCGCGCGGCGTCGTGCTCCACCACCGGCAAGGGGTACGAATCTCCAAGGCGTACACCGGCTTCCTGCAGCTCCAGGGGGCGTGCCAGCCAGGGGGCGTGTAATGCCTTGGTCGGGAGCGCTGCGAGCTGGGGCAGGTAGCGGCGTATGAACTTGCCCTCCGGGTCGAACTTCTCGCTTTGGCTCACGGGGTTGAAGATGCGGAAATAGGGCTGGGCATCACACCCGCTGGAGCTGGCCCACTGCCAGCCACCATTGTTGGCGGCCAGATCGAAGTCATTGAGGTGGGTGGCAAAGTAGGCCTCGCCCCGGCGCCAGTCGATGCCCAGGTCCTTGACCAGAAAGCTCGCCACCACCATGCGCAGGCGGTTGTGCATGTAACCGGTCTGGTTGATCTGCGCCATGGCTGCATCCACCAGCGGGTAGCCGGTGCGGCCCTCGCACCAGGCAGCAAACAGCGCATCTGCATCGGGGCCTGATTCCCATTGAATAGCGTCGTAGGCGGGCTTGAAGCTCCGGCCCACCACATGCGGATGGTGGTGCAGGATCTGAAAGTAAAAGTCGCGCCAGATCAGCTCACTCAGCCAGGTGGTCGCGCCCGGGTTGCCTTCCAGCATCAGGCGGTGCGCCGTACGCGCCAGCAAGCGTGGCGAGATGGTGCCAAAACGCAGATGCACGCTGAGGTAGCTGGGTCCTTTCACCGCCGGAAAATTGCGCGTGTCCTCATACCGCGCAATGCGGCCCAGAAACTCGTCAAACAGTTGTTGCGCTCCCCGCGCACCGGTGGGCAGGCGCAACTGGGGCAGCGTTGTGGGCTCAAATCCGAGGTCCCGCAAGGTGGGTACGGGCTGGCAATAGGCCTGTGGGCGTGCTGCTAGATGGTGGGCGTGGCGCTCCACCGGATAGCTCTTGAGCTGGAACGCATCGATCTTCTTTAGCCAGGCATTCTTGTAAGGAGTGAACACGCTGTACGGGTTGCCGGTCTGCGTCAGCACCTCGCTGCGCTCCAGCAGGGCGTGGTCCTTGAACGTGTGAAAGGCTTTGCCTGCAGCGGCCAGTCGGGTTCGCACCCGTCGGTCTCGCTCCAGGGCCTGGGGTTCGTCGTCGTGGTTGGTAAATACGGCCTGCACCTCCAAGGCACTGGCCAGCGCCGGAATGGCATCACTGGTCACCGCGTGCCACACGATGAGGCCTCCCCGCTCCTGTTGCGAAAGTGCGCGCAGCGTACCGTCCAGCTCCACCAACGACTCCCGGATGAACTCCACCCGCCGGTCGGCGCGGGGCAGGGCATCGAGGATGTCCTTGTCGAAGACAAAGGCGCAGAACACTTGCTCGCAGCGCGTCAGTGCGTGGTACAGGGCTGTATGGTCTTGGGCGCGCAAGTCGCGGCGGAACCAGGCTAGGCCACGGGGGTAGGAGGGCTCGGGGGCGGGGGGCATCTTCACCGTTAAAATTGCGGGATGTCTTTTGATTCTGCGCCCATCAACCTGACGCATCACTTCCTGATCGCGATGCCCGGCCTGGAAGATGAGTCTTTTGCGCGCAGCGTCGTTTACCTGTGCGAGCACAGCGAGCGCGGTGCACTCGGCCTCATCATCAACAAGCCCTCGGACATCACCCTCAAAGGCCTGTTTGACAAGGTGGACCTGTCCCTGCGTCGGGAGGACCTCACCAAAGAGCCCGTCTTTCAGGGTGGCCCCGTGCAGACCGAGCGCGGGTTTGTGCTGCACGAGCCCATGCTCATGGACCGGGCCGAAACCGACGAGTCGGCCTACGCCTCCACCATGACTATCCCCGGCGGACTGGAGATGACCACCTCCAAGGACGTGCTCGAAGCCCTGTCTACAGGCGCAGGCCCCCGTCGCGTGCTCATCACGCTGGGGTATTCGTCCTGGGGCGAGGGCCAGCTTGAATCGGAGCTGGCCGAGAACGCCTGGCTCACCGTGGCGGCCGATCTGTCGGTGATCTTCGACACCCCTGTGCCCGAGCGCTACGACCGTGCCCTGGCGCTGCTGGGCCTGAAGGCCTGGATGCTGTCGCCCGAGGCGGGGCACGCATGACTGGCGTGCCCGCTCAGCCCATCCAGCCGCCAGCCGTTCCTGCGCATTTCCAGACCTTTCTTGCTTTTGACTTTGGCCTCAAGCGCACGGGCGTGGCCACGGGCAACCGCATGCTGCGCAGTGCCACGCCACAGCGCACCATCCAGGCCGAGGGCGACGCCCGCTTTGTCCATGTGGCCGAGCGCATCAAGGAGTGGCAGCCCGACGCGCTGGTGATCGGCGTGCCCTATCACCCCGACGGTGCGAGCCACGAGAACACCCAGCGCGCGCTCAAGTTCGGCCGCCAGCTGCGCGGCCGATTCGGTTTGCAGGTGTTCGAGGTGGACGAGCGCTACAGCACCACCGAAGCCATTGCCAGCGGTGCCAAGGACGCCGACGCTGCGTCGGCCTGCATCATCCTGGAACAGTTTTTGAGGAATCTCCCATGACCACCCCATCCCCCGGAACGTCCGGCAGTCTGGTGCTTGACGCCGAGGCGCTGTACCGCGAGCTGCTGCGCGGTGTGCGCAGCATGTTGACCCCCACCACGCGCCTGGCGGGCATTGCCTCGGGCGGTGCCTGGCTGGCCGAGCGCCTGCAAAAAGACCTGGGCCTGGAAGGGCCTGCGGGCGTGCTCTCGTCGGTGATGCACCGCGATGACTTTGCCCAGCGTGGCCTGTCGGCTGGTGCGCAGACCACGCTGCCGTTCGACGTGAACGGTGCCGATGTGCTGGTGCTCGACGATGTGCTCTACACCGGCCGCACCATCCGCGCCGTGCTCAACGAGCTGTTCGACTACGGCCGCCCAGACAATGTGCGCCTGGCCGTTCTGGTGGACCGTGGCGGGCGCGAGCTGCCGGTGCAGGCCGACTTTGCCGCTGCACGCGTGGCGCTGCCTGCCACTCAGTCGCTGGCCCTGGCGCGCGACGACAGCGGCACCTTCCAATTCCAAGTCAAAGAGGCCTGACCGTGCTGCACAAGCGCAACCCCCAACTCAACGGCAACGGCGAACTCATCCACCTGCTGTCCATCGAAGGCCTGCCGCGTGACATCGTCACGCACATCCTCGACACGGCCGCCAACTTCGTCAGCGTGAGCGACCGCGAGGTCAAGAAGGTGCCCCTCTTGCGCGGCAAGAGCGTGTTCAACCTGTTCTTCGAGAACAGCACCCGCACGCGCACCACGTTCGAGATCGCGGCCAAGCGCCTGTCGGCCGACGTGATCAACCTGGACATCGCGCGCAGCTCGGCCAGCAAGGGCGAGTCGCTGCTGGACACCATCGCCAATCTGAGCGCGATGGCGGCCGATCTGTTCGTGGTGCGGCACAGCGAGTCGGGCGCGCCGTACCTCATCGCCCAGCATGTGGCACCCCATGTGCACGTGATCAACGCGGGCGATGGTCGGCATGCGCACCCCACGCAAGGGCTGCTGGACATGTTCACCATCCGCCACTACAAGAAGGACTTCAGCAACCTCACCGTGGCCATCGTGGGCGATGTGCTGCACTCGCGCGTGGCGCGCTCTGATATCCACGGCCTGACCACGCTGGGCTGCGCCGAAGTGCGCGTGGTGGGGCCGCGCACGCTGGTGCCATCCGACATGGCGCAGATGGGCGTGCGCGTGTGCCACACGCTCGAAGAAGGCATCAAGGACGCCGACGTGGTCATCATGCTGCGCCTGCAGAACGAGCGCATGAGCGGTGCGCTGCTGCCGTCCAGCCAAGAGTATTTCAAGAGCTTCGGCCTTACGCAGGAGAAGCTGCAACTGGCCAAGCCAGACGCCATCGTGATGCATCCCGGCCCCATCAACCGCGGCGTGGAGATTGACTCGGCCGTGGTCGATGGCAAGCAGAGCGTGATCCTGCCGCAGGTGACTTTCGGTATTGCGGTGCGTATGGCCGTGATGTCCATCGTCGCCGGGAATGAGGCGTGACGTTCAGAATGGATACTCCTGTTTTTATAGCTACTAGCGCTTATCCAATAAGCGCTAGCGGCCTATTTGGCTTGAAATCATGAAGATACTGATCCAGAACGGCCGTGTGATCGATCCCGCTTCGGGCCTCGACCAGACCTGTGACATCGCCATCGCGGCAGGCCGCATCGTAGGCGTGAACCGCGTGCCGCCCGACTTTGCACCCAAGCGCGTGGTGGATGCCACCGGTTGCATCGTGCTGCCCGGCCTGGTGGACCTAGCGGCGCGCCTGCGCGAGCCCGGCCACGAGCATGAAGGCATGCTCGAATCCGAGATGGCTGCCGCCGTGGCCGGTGGCGTGACCAGCCTGGTCTGTCCGCCTGACACCGACCCCGTGCTCGACGAGCCCGGTTTGGTCGAAATGCTCAAGTTCCGCGCCGAAAAGTTACACCAGTCGCGCCTGTTCCCGTTGGGGGCGCTCACCCGCAACCTGGCGGGCGAGGTGCTGACGGAGATGGCCGAGCTGACCGAGTCCGGCTGCGTGGGTTTTGGCCAGGCCGAGGTGCCGCTGGCCAGCACCCAGGTGCTGCAGCGCGCGCTGCAGTACGCCGCCACCTTTGGCTACACCGTGTGGCTGCGCCCGCAAGAGATGCACCTGGGCAAGGGCGTGGCTGCCAGCGGTCCGCTGGCCACGCGGCTGGGCCTGTCGGGCGTGCCCGTGGCGGCAGAGACCATTGCACTGCACACCATCTTCGAGCTGCTCAAGACCACCGGCGCCCGTGTGCACCTGTGCCGCATCAGCAGTGCGGCGGGCGTGGAGCTGCTGCGCCGCGCCAAGGTCGAGGGCCTGAAGGTGACGGCCGATGTCAGCATCAACTCGCTGCACCTCACCGATGTGGACATCGGCTTCTTCGACAGCCGCGCCCGCCTGTCGCCCCCGCTGCGCCAGCAGCGCGACCGCGATGCGCTGAACGCCGCGCTAGCCGATGGCACCATTGATGCGCTGGTGTCGGACCACAACCCGGTCGATGAAGACGCCAAGACCTTGCCGTTCGCCGAGGCCGAGCCCGGAGCGACGGGGCTGGAGCTGCTGCTGTCGCTCTCGCTCAAGTGGTCGCAGGGCAGTGGCGTGCCGCTGCAACGTGCGCTGGCCGTGGTCACGTCCGAGCCCGCCCGGGTGTTGGGCAACGCGCTGGGCACGCTTCAGGCCAGCGTGGGTCAGATCGTGGAAGGCGGCGTAGGCGACCTGTGCATTTTTGATCCGCAGGCCGCGTGGACGGTGCAGGACGACGCGCTGCGCAGCCAGGGCAAACACACGCCGTTCTCGGGCTACGAGTTGCCGGGCCGCGTGCGCATGACCCTTGTCGGTGGCCAGGTGGCTTTTGACCGGGGTTGAGGCAGTGAGACGCTGCGAGGCCCTGCGGTGAAGTCCTTGCTTGCCAGCTGGCGCCTGCTGCGCCTGCTGGGCCACATTGCCAAGGGGCTGTGGATCGTGGCGCTGCGGTTTCCGGCGCTGTCGCCCGACCAGCAACATGCCCGCGTGCAGGTGTGGTCGTTGGAGCTCTTGTCCCACGCAGGCATCAGCTTGCGCATCCTGGGGCAGCCCCCGGTGGCCGGGCCGGTGATGCTGGTGGCCAATCACATCTCTTGGCTCGACATCCCGGTGATGCATGCGGCGCGGCATTGCCGTTTTGTTTCCAAATCCGACGTGCAAGGCTGGCCGCTGATCGGCACGCTGGCCACGGCCGCAGGCACGCTCTACATCGAGCGCAGCTCGCGCCGCGACGCGCTGCGCATGGTGCGGTCCATGCAAGAGGCGCTGGAGCGCCACGAGGTGCTGGCGGTGTTCCCCGAGGGCACCACGGGCGATGGCCGTGAGATGCTGCCCTTCCATGCCAACCTGCTGCAGGCCGCCGTGGCCGCGCAGGCGCCGGTGCAACCCGTAGGCCTGCGTTTTGCCGACAAGGTCACGGGCGCTACCAGTTTTGCGCCCAGCTACATCGGCGACGAAACCTTGGTGGGCTCGATCTGGCGCACGCTGTGTGCGCCGCCCATCGAGGCCGTGGTGCATTACGGCCCGCCCGAACTGGCAGGCGAGCGCGACCGCCGTGCCTGGACACAGCACCTGCACGACACGGTCGATCAACTGCGCAAAGCCTGAACCCTGCGCCTGTGTGCCAAGGGCCGTCTTTGTGCGGCAAAAGCGTGCATATTGCACGCTTTGGGGCGCGCTGGCAGCGGCTGTGCTGGTCCGCTTTGCGCAATCTCCCGTATCGTCCGCGCTTTCCATTCGCCTGCTGACCATTGCAGGCCTTTGCACATTGCCGGGAGGGCACCATGAACCTGATTGAACGCGCCAAGAGCATTCTTCTGCAACCCAAAGAGACCTGGGCCACCATCGACACGGAGGCCACCGACACAGCCACTCTGTTCACCCGTTACGCCATGATCCTGGCCGCCATTCCGGCGGTATGCGGCTTCATTGGCATGTCGCTGATCGGTTTCGGCGGCTTCGGCGTCACCATCCGTGTGCCCTTCGTCTCCGGGCTGGTGAACATGGTCGTGTCGTACGGGCTGAGCCTGGTGGGTTTGTGGGTGCTCGGGCTCATCATCGATGCGCTGGCGCCCACGTTTGGCGGGCAGAAGAACGCCATCCAGGCGCTGAAGGTGGCGGTGTACGCCAGCACGGCCGCGATGCTGGGCGGTGTGTTCAGCCTGCTGCCCTCGCTGGCCATGTTGGGCCTGCTGGCGGCGTTGTACTCCATCTACCTGCTCTACACCGGCTTGCCGGTACTCATGAAGAGCGCCCCTGCGAAGTCGGTGGGCTACACGGTGGTGGTCATCATCGCGGCCATCGTGATGGGCGTGGTCATCGGGTCCGTGAGTGCGCTCTTCATGCCGCGCAGTGGTGCGCTGTTTGGCGATGCCGGGGCCCCTGCGATCACCATGAACACGCCAGGCGGCAAGGTGTCCATCGACACTTCGGGCCTGGAGGCTGCTGGTAAAAAGATGGAAGAAGCCGCCCGCAAGATGGAAGAGGCTCAGAAGAGCCAGGACCCGGCCGCCATCGCTGCCGCAACGGGCGATGCCGCCAAGGCCGCCGCAGGCGTACTCGGTGGTGGTCAGACCATTGCGGCCCAGTCGCTCAAGGCGGCCCTGCCCGAGAAGCTGGCAGGCCTGCCCCGCACCGGTTTTGACGTGCAGGACGGTGCGGCCCTGGGCCTGCCCACCAGCCAGGCCAGCGCGCAATACGGCAGCGACGACAAGCAGCTGCGCCTGGAGATCGTGGACGTGGGCGGCCTGGGACAGATGGCGGTGATGGCCATGGGCATGGTGCAGGGCGAGAAGGAAGACCAGACCAGCGCCGAAAAGACGTGGCAAGAGGGGGGCCGCACCCTGCACCAGCGCTACGACAAGGATGGCAGCCACGCCGAGTTCAAGACCATCCTCAAGAACGGCCTGGTGGTCAGCATCGAGGGCGACAAGATCGGCGTGAAAGAGCTGCGTGGCCTGATGTCGCAGGTGGACCTGAACGGGCTGGAGGGCCTGCAGCGCAAGGGCAAGTCGTGAAATGAATGGTGAAATGCTATTGAATAAATAGCATGAAAGGCATGCCCGACTGGCGCATCCGGCCGATTTTTATCCCATCACCGCCTCAGCCACGCGGAAACGTCACCACGTGGTCCACCTGGGCGCGGATGCCGATCCACTCGCCCAGCGCGTGGTCGTGGTGGCTGGGCACATGGGCCAGCACCGTATGGCCGCTGGCCAGGCGCAAGGTGTACAAAAACTCCGACCCCCGGAACGATTTGCGCACGATCTGCGCCTGCACGGGTGCATGGTCGTCGTGCACGATGTCGTCGGCGCGCAGCAGCACATCACATTCGCCAGCGGGGTAGCTGCTGGGCAGGGGGCACTCGTCCAGGTCGGTCAGGTCGCCCAAGGGTGTCTGCGCCACCACGTTGTTGCCGCGCTGGACCAGCGTGGCTGGTGCAAACACACCATGGCCGATGAAGTCCGCCACAAAACGCGTGGCGGGGCGGTGGTACAGGGTGTACGCATCGTCCCACTGGTGCAGGTGGCCTTCGTTCATCACGCCGATCACATCGCCGATCGCAAACGCCTCGAACTGGTCGTGTGTCACAAACAGGGCCGTGGCGCCTGCGGCCTTGAGGATGCCGCGCACCTCGTGCGCCAGACGCTCGCGCAAGTCCACGTCGAGGTTGGAGAAGGGCTCGTCCAGCAGCATGAGCTGTGGGCGGGGCGCCAGCGCACGCGCCAGGGCCACCCGTTGCTGCTGGCCGCCAGAGAGCTCGTGCGGGTAGCGGTGCTCGCTGCCCGTCAGGCCCACCAGTTGCAGCACCTCGGCCACACGCGCGGCCTGCTCGGCCCGGGGCAGCTGGTGGATACCAAAGGCCACGTTGCGGCCCACCGAGAGGTGCGGGAACAGCGCATAGTCCTGGAACACCATGCCGATACGGCGCAGCTCGGGTGGCACGCTCAGTGTGGCGCTGCTGACCACACTTTTGGTGAGGCGGATTTCGCCACCCGTCACGGGCTCCAGCCCGGCAACGGCGCGCAACAGGGTCGTCTTGCCGCAGCCGGAGGGGCCGATCAGCACCCCGATGTCGCCCGCTTTCAGGTTGAGCGTGACGCCTTGCACGGCGGCTTGTGTGCGGCCTGTGTAGCGCACTTCGAGTTGGGAGACCTCAAGAAACATCTGCGCATTTTAGGCGGGGCGGAGTGAATGCTTAAAATTCGCATTTGCGTTCCTGAGCGCTGCTGGGCCATGCCTCGCAGCGAGGTGTGCGCTTTCTTCCTTCTGCCGAGCCCCTTGCCTTGCGCCGCACGCCTTCTTCTGTCCTTCGCAGCATCCCGCTGATCCTGTTTGCAGGTTTTCTGGCCTTGCCGGTGCTGGCCGTGCTGGCGTCGTGGTTGCCGTGGTCGGCCATGGGGCAGGGCGATGCGCAGGCCGGCGCCATCCTGCGCGAGATGGCGGCCACCGTGTTGCCCGGATATGTGTGGACCACACTGTGGCTGAGCCTGTTGGTGGCGCTGGGCGCTGCCGTGGTCGGCACCTTGGCTGCGGCCACCGTGACGTTGTTCGACTTTCCGGGCCGACGCACGTTTGAATGGCTGCTGCTGCTGCCGCTGGCCATGCCCGCCTACGTGACGGCCTACGCCTACACCGACTTTCTGCAGTTCAGCGGCCCGCTGCAGGTGGGTCTGCGCAATGCCTTCGGCCTGGAAGGCCGCCTGCTGCCTGAGGTGCGCAGCCTGGGCGGCGCGGTGTGGGTGTTCATCTTCTCGTTGTACCCATATGTGTACCTGCTAGCGCGCACGGCGCTGGGCGAGCGCGCTGCCCACCTCATGGAGGCCGCGCGCCTTTTGGGCGCCCCGCTGTCGCGCCGCATTCGCGCGGTGGCCCTGCCACTGGCACGCCCGGCCGTGGCTGCAGGCGTGGCGCTGGTGCTGATGGAAACCTTGGCCGACTTTGGCGTGGCCAGCTACTTTGGCATCCAGACCTTCACCACGGGCATCTACAAGGCCTGGCTGTCCATGGACAACCGCCTGGCCGCCGCGCAGCTGGCCACCATGCTGCTGGTGGTGGTGATGGCATTGCTTCACCTGGAACACCGCGCTCAAAAACGCATGCGTTTCGCCACCGGCGGCGGGCGCGCAGGCTCGGCAGAGGCGCAGCCGCTGCTGCTCCGTGGCGCGCGCCGTTGGGCTGCCTGGGCGGTCTGCACCGTACCGGTGGTCATGGGTTTTGTGGCGCCGGTGGTCTTCATGCTGCGGCCGCTGGCGGCTGACTGGTCGGTGCTGCCGTGGGAGCGCTTCATGGAATGGGCTTGGCACAGCGTGCGCCTAGGGGGTATCACCGCCGCGCTGGCCGTCGCCATTGCGCTTGCATTGGCCTTTGCGGTGCGCCGCCAGCCCGACGTCATCACGCGCGGTGTGGTGCAACTGGCCAGCGTGGGGTATGCCGTGCCGGGCGCCGTTATTGTGGTGGGGCTGTTGTTGCCTGTGGGCTGGCTGCAGGCGGCCATGCCACAGTGGGGTGTGGGCGCGCTGGTCACGGCCACGGCATTCGGCATTGTGTGGGCCTACCTCGTACGGTTCTGTGCGGTGGCCCTGCAGTCCATGCAGAGCGGTTACGCACGGATTCCGCCCAGCCTGGATGACTCGGCCCGCATGCTGGGCATGGGCAGCGCGGGCCTGCTGGCGCGCGTGCACTGGCCGCTGCTCAAGCGGTCCACCGCCGCTGCGGTGCTGCTGGTGTTTGTGGACGTGATGAAGGAGCTGCCCGCCACCATGGTGCTGCGCCCCTTCAACAGCGACACTCTGGCGGTGGTGGCGTACCAGCTCGCGCGCGACGAGCGGCTGGGTGAGGCCGCATTGCCGTCGTTGGCGCTGGTGGTGGTGGGGCTGGTGCCGGTGATTTTGCTCAGCCGCACGCTGCGCAGCCGACACTGACTCCACAACGCCGTAGGACCCCACCAGTACGAACTGCTTACTGAGGCTCAGTGCCTGGGTCGCGTGGCAGCGTCAGCGTAAAGCGCGCGCCTTGGCCCTCCGTGGATGACAGCGTGAGCGTGCCTCCCATCAGCACCGCCAGCGCCCGCGACAGCGTCAGCCCCAGGCCTGTGCCGCCGTGCTGGTAGCTGACCCGGTCGTTGCCTTGGCGGAATTTTTCAAAGATCGTTTCATGCAGGTGCTCCGGGATTCCGGGGCCGGTGTCCACCACGTGAAAGCGCACGGTATCGCCAGCGGCGTCCACCTCGATGGCGACCGAGCCCGTGTCCGTGAATTTCAAGGCGTTGGAGAGCAGGTTGTTGAGCACTTGCTTGATCCGTAGTCCGTCACACAACAGGGTCTGGGGGGCATCGGGGGCGATGCGCACATCGAGCGCCAGATTCTTGTTCGCCGCCGTGATGGCAAAGAAGTCGGCCGTGGACTGAACGATCTCTGCCACGTTCTGTTCGGTGGGCGTGTGGGGCATGGCGTCCGCCTCCACCTTGGCCAGGTCCAGGATCTCGGTGAGCAGAGCGTTGAGGTGATCTGCCGCTTTGCGGATCAGGCTGGCTTGCTCCTTGAAGCGGGGCTGCTCCAGCCGCAGCTCCATCAGCTCTGCAAACCCCCGGATGCTAGTGAGGGGCGTGCGCAGCTCGTGCGATACCGCAGCCAGGAACTCGCTCTTGGCCTGGCTGGCCGAGCGGGCCTCGGCCTCGCTGATGCGCAAGGCGGCGTTGGTGCTTTCCAGCTGGCGCACGCTGCGCACAAAGATGATCGCGGCGCCCACCAGCGCCACACTGAACAGCGCCATGGTGAACAAGGCCACGTTGCGGCTGGCGCGCCATTCCTGCAGGGACTCGTCGGTGCTGGTGGCCACCACGACCAGCAGCGGATAGTCGCCCACGCGGCTGTAGGCATAGATACGTTCGACGCCATCGATGCCACTGGAGCGCACGTAGTTGCCGTTGGCCCCCAGTTCTTCCATGTTGTTGTTGGCAGCACGTGCCAGCACGCTACCCATGCCCACGCTCTGTCCGCCCATGACACGGGCGCGCACGGTGCTGTCATTGCCGATGAGGGTCACGACCCCGGTGCGCCCCAACTGCACGCCCCGATAGACGTCCTCAAAATAGCCGGGGTTCACCGAGGCCACCACCAGGCCTGCGATGCCGCCACTGGCGTCCGGAATCTTTCGCGATAGCTGGATGGTGGCCTTGCCAGACACCTTTCCCACCACCGGCTTGCCAACGAACAGTCCGTTGGGCGTTTGCTGCAGGCGCGCAGCCTCTGCCACTTTCGGGTTCAGGTGCACCTGCACGTGTTCGCGGCCCGACAGATCGACATGGCCGGTTTTTTCGCTGGTGGGATCGATGTTGCTGCCGATAAACCGGCCATCGGGGCCCACCAGGGAGAGCTGGGTCAGGATCAGGGGCGCCAGCCCG
Organism: Acidovorax benzenivorans; assembly: GCF_028680575.1. Taxonomy (GTDB): domain Bacteria; phylum Pseudomonadota; class Gammaproteobacteria; order Burkholderiales; family Burkholderiaceae_C; genus Acidovorax; species Acidovorax benzenivorans. The sequence goes on from NZ_JAPCKI010000005.1 coordinate 320,233, forward strand.
GTTTCGTTGGCAAACCGCGTGAAGTCCGCCTTTTCAAAGTCGTTTTCCAGGACTGCGTTGCGCATGCGGATCGTGGCCTGGTCTACCGCCGCCATTACCCGCACGGTCTGTTCGCTCAGGCTCAGCGCCAGGTTGCTGTTTTGCCGGGTCTGCGCGTTCATGGCATCGCGCCAGGACACGTTCATCAGGATGGCCACCGTGACCCAGGCCATCAGCAGGACCAGGGCCGTGCCCCACGCCACCATGGTGCGCAAAGGCAGGCTGGCCGACCGCTTGGGGGGCGATGATCGGCCGTTGGTGGGTTGGCGCGTAGCGGACATTGCGGAAGGCGATGTAGGGGCCGTCATGTGCAGGTGTTTCAAAAGGCAACTGCGACCATCATAGGCGCGCAGCGCGCCCAGGTCACGGGCGGGCCACAGCCGCGGTGGGTGGCCGCAGCTTTACCCCCAGCCTGCGCCACCCCATCACCACGCCGGTCAGGCTCATCATTGCCCCGCCCAGGCTCAGCACGATGAGCACCACGTCCCACAGCGGCCTGCGCTCCAGCAACGGCAGCCAGTCCCAGCTGTGCAGCATGGCAAACAGCCAGCGGCTGGCGCGGCGATGGCTGTCGGTGCGGCCCAACACGGCGCCAGTGCGCGGGTCGATGTGGACCCAGGTGGCGTGTGGGTCGTCAAACACCACACGCAATGAGGGCAGGGGCTTGTCGCCGCCGCCCGCCATGGTGTGGGCGGCGCGGTTGTAGTAGTGCAGGTCGTAGGCGGTCAGCGTTTCAGTGCGCACCACGGGGTGGGGCAACAGCCTTGCTGCGGCCTGGGCCACAGCGCCGGGGGGCCAGGTGTGTGGTGCAGCTGTGGTGGCGTTGAGCAGCGCCGGGGCGCCGGTGGGGCTGGTCGCCATGACCAGCGTATGGCCTGCGCTGCGCACCCAGCGCAGCTCGCGCGTGTTGGGTGAAGCAGCGGACAGCAGAGCCTGCACGCTGGCGGCCTGCGCGGGCAGCATCAGCGGGCCGCCGTTCATGGCCTGCTGGCGCAGTGGCGCCGCGCCGCTGTCAAAAATCTTCCATGGGTTCATCGACATGAGGCCGCTGAAGACCCAGGTGAAAGCGATGACGGCAAATGCCAGCCCGAACACATGGTGCCAGCGCATCACAACGCCCCGGTACGGCGTGCGCGAACCGGTCTTGTACCGCCCCAGAAAGCGCCAGCGCAGCACGCCCACCACCGTGCCCGTCAGCGTGAGCACGATGCCCGCAATGGACAGCCAGTTCACGATGTTGGTCCAGTAGTCGTTGAAGACATTGCCCCGGAAGGGATACAGCCAGTGGATCCAGGCACCGACGTAGTTCCAGGCGCGCTCGTGCAGCGGGGCATCGCGCACCACCTCGCCGGTGGTGCCCGACACGTAGACCACGGTGCTCGCGCTGTCGCCCAGGTGCAGGCGGTGCAGCGGGCGGTGCATATCGAGTGCACGCGAGTGGGTGAAGGCGTCTTCGTTGACCGCGCCCTGGTATGTGATGAGCGGGTCGGGCGCTTGCGCAAACGCGCGGGCCGATGCGACGGCCCGGGCTGCGTCCACGCGCTGCAGCCGGTCGCCTGTGATGGCGTCGATGACCACAGCCGCTGGTGTCCTGTGCGGGTGCGGGGCGGCATCGCCCGATGGGGTTGCCGCCATGGCCAGGTACACCGCGCGACCGCCGCTGGCCACGGCCAGGCGCAAGTCCTGCAGCGGCCCTGCCAGGCCTGCGCGCTGCAGGGCGTCAGTGGGCTCCAGCAGGCGCTCGGGGCCCAAAGTGGCGGTGCGCAGCGGCGGCAGATGGGTCAGGCGCTCGGCCTGCGTGAGCTTTGGGTAGCCCACGTACATCATCACCAGGCCCGAAAGGAACCACATGGCGAAGAAGGCGCACAGCAGCACGCCCAGCCAGCGGTGGACGAGGTACAGCCAGCGTTTGGCGTGTGGCATGTCCGGTTCTCCGCCTGCGTCAGAACGCGGTGTGCAGCGTCACATCGAGCGTGCGCGGCGCACCCAGGTAGACCTGGTCGCGCGTCTCGGCGGCGTAGATACGGTCGGTGGCGTTGCGCACGCGGCCCGTCAAGGTCGTCGTCTTGTTGACCTTCCACGCCAGTCCTAGGTCCAGCAGCGTGTACGAAGGCCAGAACTTGGTGTTGGCCGCATTGCCATACACCTTGCCCACATGGCGCACGCCCGCGCTGGCGGTGACGGTGGGCGTGATGGCATACGACGCCCACAGGTTGGCGACCTGCTGTGGCACCAGTTGCGGCACGTTGCCCGCGCGCGAGATGCCGCCCTGCACAAAATTCTCATACCGCGCACGGATGAGTGACAGGTTGCCCTGCAGCTGCCACTGCGGCGTGGGGCGGATGCCCGCCGACAACTCGACGCCCTTGGACGATTGCTCGCCCACCAGCACCGTGAGGTTGGGGTTGGACGGGTCTTGCGAGGCGATGTTTTTGCGGCGGATTTCAAAGGCCGCCACCGTGGCGCTGCCCTTGTTGTCCCAGAAGTCGAACTTGCTGCCCACCTCGACCTGGCGGCCCGTGGTCAGCTCGCTGTTGTTGCGCACATCGGCAAACGAGGCGGATGCCAGCGAGCCCGAGGGCGGGTCAGCCGCGTTGGAGGCCTGCGCATACAGGTTGGCGCCAGGTGCAATGCTCCACACCACGCCCAGGCGGCCGGTGGTGGGGTGGTAGCTGCGGCTGAAGGTGGCGGGGGCTGTGGCCGTCACGGCGCGGCGGTTCACCAGGTCCAGTTCAATGCGCTCGTGTCGCAGCGCGGTGATGACGTTCACGCCCGGCGCCACGGCCGTGCGGTTTTCCAGGTACAGCGCGGTGTTGGTGATCTTGTTGTCTTTGTCGGGGTTCCACACGGGCGACATGCCGGGGATGTCGAAGAAGTTCTCTATGGAGAAGTGGTACGGATTGACCGTGCTCACCGTGACCGAGGGGCCAAACGGGAAGCGCGTTTGCTTGTTCACGCTCACGTCCAGGCCAAAGGCCCAGTCGCTCTTCCTGCCCGCCAGCTGGCCTTGGTAGGTGCCCTCCAACCGGTCGCCCACCAGTTGCTGGTCGTGGCGCTGCAACAGCGGGGATGTGCGCGTGACCGCCGTGTTGGTGGCATTGAAGGTGTAGGTCTCCACGTTGCGGTAGTCGCGCAGCGCGTCGTACACGTACAAGGTGTTCTTGAACTGCAGTGCGTCTGACACACGCCATTGCGCCACCGACCGCAGCCACTGCACGCGATGCTCGTACATGCCGTCGGCGCTGTTGTAGTTCTTGAAGCGCGTGGCCGGGTCGATGGTCAGCGCGCCCACGGCGGGGTTGAGCACCGGTGTGCCCCAGTACGGGCGGTCCACATGGTCTTTCTGGTACTCGTAGGCCAGCGTGTGGCTGAAGCCGCCGCCCAGGTCTGACAGCAGCGAGGTGGCGAGCTGAGTGGACTGCGTATTGGTGCCCTCGGTCCAGCTGCGCGCGTTGCGGTGGTTGAGGTCGATGCGTGCGTAGTGCGCCGGGCCCGCACTGCCATCGCCACCTGCCAGTCGGCGGTTCAGGCCCACGGACACTTCCTTCAGGTCGTACGAGCCCAGGCGCACCTGGCCCTCAACAAAGTCGCTGCGCTCGGCCGTCTTGGTGATGTAGTTGATGGAGCCGCCCACACCCCCCGAGCCGTACAGAAAACTCGACGCGCCGCCGATGGCCTCGACCCGGTCGTAGATCCAGCTGTCGACCGCGCGCGTGGCGCTGCCGTATTGCGGGTTGATGCCGTTGTAGAGCTGCGCCACCGAGTTGCTGGTGAAACCCCGGTAGTGCGCGGACATCGAACCGGGCGCGTTGTGCGCCACCACACCCGGTACGGCGCGCAGGATTTCCTGCGTGTCTTGCGCGCCACGGGCATCGATGGTGGCGCGGTCCACCACCGTGACGGAGGCCGGGTTCTCGCGCACCGTCAGGCCCAGGCGGCTGCCGGTGTCCACGGGCGTGTCCAGGCTGAGCTTGCCGTTGGGGGATGCGGCGGTGTCCACCACGTCCACGGCCTGCAGTGTGGGCGCGGTGGTGGTCTGTGCATGGGCTGCGACCGAGGCCAGTGCGCAGGTGGCGAATACACCCCAGCACAGAGGAGAAAGAGGTAGGTGCGGAGAGCCCGCAGCATGGCGGGGGGAGGAGTAGGAACGGGACATGAAAACGCTCTTGTCTTGAGGCGACAGCGCAGCCTGGCCCGCGTGGAGTGCACGCAGGGCTGCGCGGTCTAGAAACCAGCGGGAACAAGGCAGCACCCGACCACCAGGTGTGGGGTACTGCCAACAGGCTTCAGATCAAGAGCGCGATGGTGGCCCGCGTGCGGGCAGCGGTGCTGCGGTGGCTGCCGCGATGCGAGCGGCCTCGACGGGCTGCAGCGCATGGGCCAGGGGGTGGGGTGGCAGCACGGCGGCTGCCGGTGTGGGGGGCGGGGCGCTGGGGGTGGAGCACAAAGGGCAGTCCATGCCCATGGCGCCCATTTCCACCGTGCCATCGTCGGTTTGCAGCAGCAGCTTGATGGTGCCCGCGCTCGAACAGATCACCTCGATGGACTGGGGGTGCACCAGCGGCGATGCAATGGCCACCCCCATCGACGCCACGAACCAGGCCAGCACCCACAGGCGCAGCGCAGAGAAGGTCCGTGGGAGGGAGGTCATGGGGCGGGATGATACCGCCGCGATGCTGCGGTGCAGCGCAATTTGCTACAAATGTTATAGCTTCATCCGCTTTTTGTATAAGCGCTAGGGCCTGATTTTGCCGCAATTTGACGCAGGGCAACCGCCGTGGCCGTTGGCGCCGCCGCGTCGGCGGCGGCGGTGCCAGCTTCAGGCTTGCGTGTACGCAGTCTTCACCGTGGTGTAGAACTCTGCCGCGTAGCGCCCCTGCTCGCGTGGGCCGTAGCTGCTGCCCTTGCGGCCACCAAACGGCACGTGATAGTCCACGCCCGCCGTGGGCAGGTTCACCATCACCATGCCGGCTTGCGCGTGGCGCTTGAAGTGTGTGGCGTGCTTGAGGCTGGTGGTGGCGATGCCACTGGCCAGGCCAAAGGGCGTGTCGTTGGCCAGGGCCAGGGCCTCTTCGTAGTTTTTGGCGCGCAACACGCTGACCACCGGGCCGAAGATTTCTTCGCGGTTGATGCGCATGCCGGGCGTGGTCTCGGTGAACAGGGCGGGGCGCAGGTAAAAGCCTGGGGCACCGTCGGCGTTCTTCTCCAGGGCCTCGCCGCCGTAGGCGAGCTTGGCGCCCTCCTGCTGGCCGATGCCGATGTATTCCAGGTCTTGCGCCAGTTGGCGGTCGTCCACCACGGGGCCGATGTCGGTCCCAGCCTTGCGGGCGTCATCCACCTTCAGGGTCTTCATCTTTTCGACCATGGCAGCCACGAAACGGTCGTGGATGCCCTCGGTCACGATCACGCGGCTGCTGGCGGTGCAGCGCTGGCCGGTGGAGAAGAAGCCGCTGTTGACGGCTGCGCCCACGGCCACGGCCAGGTCGGCATCGTCGAGCACCACGAAGGGGTTCTTGCCACCCATTTCGAGCTGCACCTTGGCGCCGCGTGGCACGCAGGCGGCGGCCACGCGCTGGCCGGTGCCGACGGAGCCGGTAAAGCTCACGCCTGCAATGCGTTCGTCTTCCAGCAGAACCTGGCCCACGTCAGATCCCCGGCCCATCACCAGGTTGAACACACCCGCAGGCAGGCCCGCGCGGTGCAGGATGTCGGCCAGCGCCCAGGCGGAGCCGGGCACCACTTCAGCGGGCTTGAACACCACGCAATTGCCGTAGGCCAGGGCCGGGGCGATCTTCCAGGCCGGGATGGCGATGGGGAAGTTCCATGGCGTGATGATGCCGATGGTGCCTAGCGGCTCGCGTGTGATTTCGATGCCCACGCCAGGGCGCACCGAGGGGATCAGCTCCCCGCCGGGGCGCAGCGCTTCACCTGCGAAGAACTTGAAGATGGCGGCCGCGCGGCCCACTTCGCCAATGGCTTCGGGCAGGGTCTTGCCTTCCTCGCGTGCCAGCAGGTCGCCCAGCTCGGCCTTGCGAGCGATGATTTCGTTACCCACCGCGTCGAGGATGTCAAAGCGTTGCTGGGGGGTGGACAAGCTCCATGCGGGGAAGGCTGCGTGGGCGGCCGACACGGCCTCCAGCGCCTGTTCGCGGCTGGCCACGGCGTAGTCGCCGATCACGTCGCGGGTGTCCGACGGGTTGGTGTTCTGGTAGGTACGGACGCCTTCGGTCCAGGTGCCGGCGATCAGGTTTGCGTGCATGGCTGTGGTGGTGTGCAGGTGGTTGAAGAAAATCGGAACAAAGCCCCTGTGCCAGGAAATGCCTGGCAGACAGAATGAGAACGGGCCTGCGCTGGGCCCGCCTTACAGGCAAAGGCAGTGGGCCGCAGCCCGGTTTGGGCGAGCTTATTGTTGTATGTCATCGTACAACATAAGTGGGCTTTTGAGCACTGCGGGTAACTACTCATGGGACCAGTGCGCTATACGCGCTGCCCAGGGCGTTGTCATTGCGCGGGGTAGGTGGTGTCGCCATGGGCGGGCTGCCTTCAGCCTGCTTCGGCCTGTGCGCGCCGACGGCGCTCACGGCTGTTGGCCAGGTGGGTGCGCATCGCTGCGCGGGCTGCATCAGGGTCCTGGCCCACGATGGCGTCGTAGATGCTTTCGTGCTCGCCATTGACGCGGCGCAGGTACTGCCGACGCTCGTCGTTGGGTGGATCGACCGAGTCCAGCCGTGCGCGTGGAATGATCATGCTGCCCAGCGTGCCCATTAGCTCGGCAAAGTGGCTGTTCTGCGTGGCGCGCGCAATCTCCAGGTGGAACTGGAAGTCTGCCGCCACAGCATCGCGCCCGGCGTCCACGGCCTCGGCCACGGTGTTCAGCGCCTCGCGCATGGTTTTGAGGTTGGCGGGGGTGCGGCGCTGCGCTGCCAGCGCGGCGGCTTCGGTTTCTACGCCAATGCGCAGCTCCAGCACGGCTATCACGTCACGCAGGGTGCTGAACTGGTCTGGCGTGATCTTGAACCCCGGGGCTTGCCCCAGGCCCAGCACAAAGGTGCCAATACCGTGCCGCGTCTCGACCAGCCCCGAGGCCTGCAGCTTGGAAATGGCCTCGCGCACCACCGTGCGGCTGACGTTGAACTCGGCCATGATGGCCGCCTCGGTGGGCAGCTTGTCGCCCAGTGCCAGGCGGCCGTCACGGATGCGGTCGCCCAGGGAGTCCACCAGCTCCAGGGCCAGGGTGCGGGGCTTGCGGCGTGGGGCGATGTCGGTGCTCATGTCTCGGTGTTATCCCTATGTGGTGGCTGGGTTGAAAGGAGTACATTGCCTTTTGTTGTATGACAACTGATGACGTTCAACCGCTTGTAACGCCACTGTACCAAGAACCTCCGCAAAAGCCATGCCCTGTCACCCGACGCCGATCCGTTTTCAACGCTTGTTACTGACCGGGGCCGCCGGGGGGCTGGGGTGTGAGTTGCGCGTGCGCCTGAAGGCGTACTGCACCACCTTGCGCCTGTCCGACATCGCCGACCTGGGCAGCGAGGCGTCCGGCGAAGAGCTGCGCCCCGCGCGCCTGGAAGACGCCAGTGCCATGTTGCCTCTGCTGGAGGGCGTGGACGCCGTGGTGCACCTGGGTGGCGTGTCCACCGAGCAGCCCTGGGACCCCATCTTGCAGGCCAACATCGTGGGCGCTTACAACCTCTATGAAGCCGTTCGCAAGCAGGGCGTCAAACGCGTGGTGTTTGCCAGCTCCAACCACGTGACCGGCTTTTACCGCCAAGACGAGGTGGTGGGCCTGCGCGACCCGGCGCGGCCCGACGGCCTGTACGGCCTGTCCAAGGCATTTGGCGAAGACCTCTCGCGCTTTTACTTTGACCGCTATGGCATCGAAACCGTGTGCCTGCGCATCGGCTCATCGTTCCCCGCGCCACGCAACCGCCGCATGCTGGCCACCTGGATGAGCTACGACGACCTGGAGCGCCTGGTGGTGGCCAGCCTCACGGCGCCAGTGGTGGGCCACAGCATCATTTATGGCATGGGCGACAACACCACCACCTGGTGGGACAACACGCTGGCGCGCCACATCGGCTACCGCCCTCAAGACAGCTCCGAACCCTTCCGTGCCCAGGTGGAAGCCGCCGACCCTCAGCCTGACCTGACCGACCCCGCCGTGATCTACCAGGGCGGGCCGTTTGTGCGCACCGGTCCGTTCGAGTGAGCGAGTCCATGGAACTCCTGTTGCCTCACCACCAGGACCAAGTGGGCGAAAGCCCGCTGTGGAGCCCTGCCGAGCAGGCGCTGTACTGGGTGGACATTGAGGGCCGTGCGCTGCGCCGTCTGCGCTGGGCCGACCGGCAACTGAGCAGCTGGACAACCTCCGAGCGGCTGGCCTGCATTGCCTTGCATGCCAGCGGTGGGCTGGTGGCAGGCATGGACACCGGCATCTTCCATCTGCAGCCCGCCGATGACGGCACTCTGGCCTGCACCCTCATCTCTGCCGTGCAGCACCCGCAATCGGGCATGCGTTTCAATGACGGCCGCTGTGACCGCCAGGGGCGATTCTGGGCTGGCACCATGGTGCGCGACATGTCGCTGGCGCAGCCAGCGGGCGGCCTGTACCGGCAAGATGCACGCGGCCTCTCGGCGCCGCAGGTGCAAGGCCTGGTCACCCAGAACGGCCTGGCGTTCAGTCCCGATGGCGCCACCATGTACCTCAGCGACAGCCACCCCAGCGTGCAGAAGATCTGGGCGCTGGATCTGCATGACGACGGCAGCCTGGGCCCGCGCCGTCTGTTGGTGGACATGCGCGAGCTGCCTGGTCGGCCCGACGGTGCCGCCATCGACACCGATGGCTGCTACTGGATCTGCGCCAACGACGCTGGCATGGTGCACCGCTTCACGCCATCGGGCGTGCTGGACCGCTCGCTGGTCGTGCCCGTCAGCAAACCTTCGATGTGCAGTTTTGGCGGGCCCGACATGGACCAGCTGTTCATCACCTCCATCCGCCCCGGCCAGCCGCAGGGCAACGATGTGGCCCACGGCGGCGCGGTCTTCGTGACCCGCCCGGGCGCCCAAGGGCTCGCAGAAGCCCCGTATCAGCCCGCCTGAGCGCGGCGCCACCCAACAGATTCAACCCAGGAGACAACGCACCATGAACGTTCCACACCTCTTTGGCCGCGTGGCCATCGCCGCTGGCATCTTGCTCGGCAGCCTGGCCGCGCAGGCCACCGAGTTCCGCTCGTCGGACATCCACCCCGAGGACTACCCCACCGTGCTGGCCGTGCGCCACATGGGCGAGACGCTGTCCAAGGCCACGGGTGGCAAGCACAGCATCAAGGTGTATGCCAAGGGTTCGCTCGGCATCGAGAAGGACACCATTGAGCAGACCAAGCTGGGTGCGATTGCCATGACCCGCGTGAACGTCGCGCCCATGAACAATATCTGCCCCACCACCATGGTGCCCACCATGCCCTTCCTGTTCCGCGACAAGGAACACATGCGCAAGGTGCTGGACGGCGCCATCGGCGACGAGATCCTCAAGGACTGCGAGTCGCAGGGTTTTGTGGGGCTGGCGTTCTATGACTCCGGCGCGCGTTCGATCTACACCGTCAAGAAGCCCATCAAGACCCTCGCTGATGTCAAGGGCCTGAAGGTGCGTGTGCAGCAGAGCGACCTGTGGGTGTCCTTGCTTGAAGCCATGGGTGCCAACGCCACCCCCATGCCGTTTGGCGAGGTGTACACCGCGCTCAAGACCGGTCTGGTGGACGCCGCCGAGAACAACTACCCCAGCTACGAAAGCTCGCGCCACTTCGAAGTGGCCAAATACTTCAACAAGACCGAGCATTCCATGGCACCCGAGATCCTGCTGTTCAGCAAGCGGGTGTGGGACACCCTGAGCGCCGACGAACAAAAGGCCATCCGCGCTGCCGCCAAGGAATCGGTGGGTTTCATGCGCAAGATCTGGGACGAGCGTGAAGAAAAGTCCCTGGCCACCGTGAAGGCTGCGGGAGCGCAAATCGTCGAAATTGACAAGGTTGCCTTCAAGGCCGCGATGAAGCCGGTGTACGAAAAGTTCCTGAAAGACCCCAAGCTCCAGGACATGGTCAAGCGCATCGACGCGGTGCAGTGACCCTGGCATTCCCTGCCGCAGGGCCGTGTGTCCTGCGGCAGGTCCATCTTTTCGTCTTCTGAATGTTCTCTATGTACACGCGACTCTGTGCCTTCATCGCGCGCACCTGCCTGCAGCTCGGCGTGGGGGGGCTCGTCCTCCTGGTGTGCGCCGTGCTCTACCAGGTCATTGGCCGCTACATCTTCAATGACACCCCGACCTGGGCCGAGAGTGGCGCCGTGCTGTTGGTGCTGTACGTGACCATGCTGGGCATGGCCGTGGGCGTGCGTGATGCGGGCCACATCGGTCTCGAATCCTTTCTGGTGCTGGCTCCCGACTGGCTGCGCACCAAGCTCGAACTGCTGATCCACGCGCTGGTGCTGCTGTTCGGCATCGTCATGGCCTGGAACTGTGGCGTGCTGGCCGAATCGGTGGCGCCTTACAAGATCCCCACGCTGGGCATCTCTGAAGCCTTCAAATACGTGCCTCCTGCCATGGCTGGCGTGTTGGTTGCCATGTTCTCGCTGGAACACATCATTGCCATCCTGCACGACGCCGAGGTTGAGCCTGCGTGGCATTGAAACCGTCGTTTCAGCACCCTAACGTCCCCATAAAGATTCCACCACCATGGCGTTGACCATCCTGTGCGTGAGCTTCACGCTATTGCTGCTGCTGGGCGTGCCCGTGGCCTTCTCGATCGGCCTGTCTTCGCTGGCCACCATCCTGTACGAAGGCCTGCCGCTGGCCGTGGGCTTTCAGCAAATGATTTCGGGGATGAACCCGTTTTCGTTCCTGGCGATCCCGTTCTTCATCTTCGCTGGCGAAATCATGATGTACGGCGGCATTGCCGACCGCATCGTCAACTTTGCCAAGAGCGTGGCGGGCCATGTGCGCGGTGGCCTGGGCATGAGCAATGTGCTCGCCTGCACGCTGTTCGGTGGTGTCTCGGGCTCGCCCGTGGCCGACGTGTCTGCGATGGGCGCCGTGCTCATCCCGCAAATGAAAAAAGAGGGCTACCATGCCGACTACGCGGTGAACGTGACCACACATGCATCGCTGGTGGGTGCGCTCATGCCCACGTCGCACAACCTCATCATCTTCACGCTGGCTGCGGGCGGCAAGGTGAGCATTGCGGCGCTGATTCTTGCGGGCATCGTGCCTGCGCTGCTGCTCACCATCTGCAACCTCGCGGCTGCGTACTTCGTGGCCGTCAAGCGCGGCTACCCTGCAGGCACCTTCCCCGGCTGGAAGATCGTGTGGATATCGTTCCGTGCCTCGGTGCCGGGTTTGGCTGTGGTGGTCATCATCATCGCGGGCATTCTGTCGGGGGCGTTCACGGCCACAGAGTCTGCCTCGGTGGCGGTGGTCTGGGCCCTGGTGCTGTCGGTCTTCGTCTACAAGAAGCTCACGCGCGAGCAGTTCCTCAAGGCCGCCTCCAAGGCGGTCAAGACCACGGGCACCGTACTGCTGCTGATCGGCATCTCGTCCATGTTCGGCTACCTGATCGGTCTGTACGGCGTGGCCGAGTTGACGGGCGATGCGCTCAAATCCATGAGCACCTCGCCCTGGGTGATCTTTTTGTGCGTAAACATCATCCTGTTCGTGCTCGGCACCTTCCTGGACATGGCGGCCACCATCCTCATCTGCACGCCCATCTTCCTGCCCATCTGCCAGCAGTTCGGCATGAGCACCGAGCAGTTCGGCATCGTCATGCTCATCAACTGCGCGCTGGGCCTGAACACGCCGCCCGTGGGCACCACGCAGTTCATCGGCTGCACCATCGGCGGCATTTCCGTGGGCGAGGTGATGAAGACCATCTGGCCGTTCTACAGCGCACTCATCGTGGCGCTGATGCTGGTGACCTACGTGCCACAGTTTTCGATGTGGTTGCCGGACCTGGTGCTGAAGGCCGGTGGATGAGCACGGCCGTGCAAAACGCGAAGCGGACATGAAGAGAACTGACCCCATGCGAGAACCCCTCACCATCCGCATGCACGCGGACGACAACGTCGCCATCGTCGCCAACGACGGTGGCCTGCCCGCAGGCACGGTGCTGCCCGAGGGCGTGCCGGGCGCGGGCATCATCCTGCGCGACAAGGTGCCCCAGGGCCACAAGCTAGCGTTGTCGGACATGGCCGAAGGGGATGTGGTGCGCCGCTACAGCGTGCCCATCGGCTACGCGCTCAAGCCCATCCCGGCAGGCAGCTGGGTGCACGAGCGCCTGCTGCAAATGCCCTCGGCACGCGCGCTGGAGGGCCTGCCCATGGCCACCGTGAAGCCGCCCGTGCTGGAACCGCTCACGGGCTATACCTTCGAGGGCTACCGCAACGCCGACGGCTCGGTGGGCACGCGCAACATCCTGGCCATCACCACCACAGTGCAGTGTGTGGCGGGGGTGGTGGCCCTGGCGGTGCGCCGCATCAAGGACGAACTGCTGCCGTTGTATCCGCAGGTTGACGACGTGATCGGCCTGGAGCACACCTATGGCTGCGGCGTGGCCATTGACGCGCCCGACGCCATCATCCCCATCCGCACGCTGCGCAACATCAGCCTCAATCCCAACTTTGGGGGTGAGGTCATGGTGGTGAGCCTGGGCTGCGAAAAGCTCCAGCCCGACCGCCTGCTGCCTCCGGGCAGCTTCCCCATCACCGACGAGCGCGATGCGGCGCTGGGGCCCGAGACGGTGTGCCTGCAGGCCGACGAGCATGTGGGCTTCATGTCCATGCTCGACCACATCGTGCAAAGCGCGCGCCCGCACCTGGAGCGCCTGAACGCGCGCCGCCGCGAGACCATCCCCGCCAGCGAGCTGGTGCTGGGCGTGCAGTGTGGTGGCAGCGATGCGTTCTCGGGTGTCACCGCCAACCCCGCCGTGGGCTTTTGTGCCGACCTGCTGGTGCGCGCCGGAGCCACCGTGATGTTCAGCGAGAACACGGAGGTGCGCGATGCCGTGGAGCAGCTCACCAGCCGCGCGGCCACGCCCGAGGTGGCCGAATCCATCGTGCGCGAACTGGGCTGGTACGACCGATACCTCGACCGTGGCCGTGTGGACCGCGCAGCCAACACCACGCCGGGCAACAAGGCGGGCGGGCTGTCCAACATCGCCGAGAAGGCCATGGGCTCCATCATCAAGAGCGGCACCGCGCCTATTGCGCATGTGCTGGCACCTGGCGAGAAACTGCGCCGCGACCAGCGCGGCCTGGTGTACGCCGCCACACCCGCCAGCGACTTCATCTGCGGCACGCTGCAGCTGGCTGCGGGCATGAACCTGCATGTGTTCACCACCGGCCGGGGCACACCCTACGGTCTGGCCGAATGTCCCGTGGTCAAGGTGGCTACGCGCAGCGACCTGGCCCGGCGCTGGCACGACCTGATGGACATCAACGCGGGCAAGATCGCCGATGGCGAGGCCACCATCGAACAATTGGGCTGGGAGATGTTCCACCTGTTGCTCGACGTGGCCAGCGGCCGCAAGAAGACCTGGGCCGAACAGTGGAAGCTGCACAACGCGCTGGTGTTGTTCAATCCCGCACCCGTGACTTGAAGTGACACCCCCTGAGTCGCTTCGCGCCTTTCCCCTCTCTCTACGCGCTGCGCGCTACGGAAGTGGGACGCAGCCAGCGCGGCGGGGCGGCCCTTGCGCGGCTGCCATCGCCTGGGCTGTGCCCTTTGCATGCGTTGGGGGTGGCGCGTAGCGCAATGGATAGCAGAAACCGTGGTCTTGCAGCTTGCGTCCTGGAGCTGCGAGCCTCCTCCCACACAGCCCGTCCTTGCACGGGCTGTGTCACTAGAGAGCGCTGAACTCACATGGGTCACACCCGATTTTCCGACCGCAAGGTCGTGGTGGCGCTGGCGTTGCTGTGTTGCTTGCTGTGGGGCAGCTCGTACCCAGCCATCAAAACCGGCTATGCCTGGTTTGCCGTCGCCCGCAATGACATCCCCACGCAGCTGGTGTTTGCAGGCTGGCGCTTTCTGGGCGCGGGGCTGATCTTGCTGGCCTGGGCCGTGGCCACGCGCAAGGCCATCTGGGGTCTGGGGTTGGTGGCCGGGCGCCAGTTGGTGGTGCTGGGCCTGGCACAGACCACGCTGCAGTACGTGTTCTTCTACGTGGGGCTGGCGCACACCACCGGGGTCAAGGGTTCGATCATGAACGCCACGGGCACGTTTTTCAGCGTGCTGCTGGCGCACTGGGTCTATCACAACGACCGCCTCAGCCACGCCAAGCTGTGGGGCTGCCTGGTTGGCTTTGCGGGCGTGATGGTCGTCAACCTGGGGCGCGGCACGCTGGACCTGGACTTCACGCTGCTGGGCGAAGGCTTTGTGGTGATCGCCGCCCTCGTGCTGGCCGCGGCCAGCATTTACGGCAAGCAGGTGTCGCAGCGCATGGACTCCGTCGTGATGACGGGCTGGCAGCTGGGCCTGGGCGGTGTGGCGTTGTTGGCCATTGGCTGGTCGCTGGGCGGTTCGCTCGCTGGCTTCACCTGGGGCTCGACGGTGCTGCTGTTGTACCTGGCGCTGCTGTCGTCGGCCGCGTTCTCGCTGTGGAGCATCTTGCTCAAGCACAACCGCGTGAGCCAGGTCACGGTGTTCAACTTCACGGTGCCGATCTTCGGCGCAGCGCTGTCGGCACTGTTCCTGGGCGAGGCGCTGTGGGAGTGGAAAAACCTGCTGGCCCTGGTGTTGGTGTGCGCGGGCATCTGGCTGGTGACGCGCGACGCACCCAACCCCACGAAATAGACTCGGCACATGGCTTACACACTCTCCCGCGACGCATTCCAGCGCGACCTGCATGGCCAGCGCACTGACCTGTTCACCCTGCGTGGCGCGGGCGGCCTGCAGGTGGCCGTGAGCAACTACGGCGCCCGCCTGGTGCAGGTGGCGGTGCCCGACGGGCAGGGTGGCCTGGCCGATGTGGCGCTGGGCTACGACAGCCTGCAAGGCTTCCTGGAAGGCCAGCTCTCCATGGGCGCATTGATCGGGCGTTGGGCTGGGCGTTTGCGTGCAGGCACGCTCACCGTGCCGGATGGCTCGCCTTTGCAACTGCCCACCAACAGCGGCCCACACCACCACCATGGTGGGCCGCGTGGCAGCCGCTTTCAGGTGTTTGCAGTGGATGACGTGCAGGCCGATGCACTTACCCTGAGCCACACCTTCTGCACCCAAGACGACGGCGTACCGGGTGCGGTGCGCCTGCAGCTTCGCTTGCAGGTCACGGCCGACAACGCGCTCCACATGGCCTGGACGGCCGAGGCGCTGGATGCGCCCACCATGCTGAACCTCACCGGGCATGCGTTCTTCAACCTAGCGGGCAAGGGCAGCACCCACGGCCACACCTTGCACGTGCCTGCCAGCCGCTATGTGCCGCTGGCAGCCGACGTATGCCCCACCGGTGCACTGGCTGCGGTGCAGGGCACGCCATTCGACTTCCGCGAGGCCCGCCGTGTGGGCGATGCAGTGGCAGCGCCCAGCGCACAACTGGCCCTGGCCGGCGGGCTGGACCACTACCTGGTGCTGGACGAACAGGATGCACCTTTTGCACCCCCGTCGTCAGCCATCACCCCACACGGCCTGCGCCTGGCCGCGCTGCTGAGCGAGCCCGTCAGCCGCCGTGCAATGGAGGTTTGGAGCACCGCGCCCGGTGTGCAGGTCTATGCGGGCCATGGCCTCAAGGCGGACCCGGCGCGGGATCGGGGCCGTGGCGCGCAGCAGGGCGACTGGCTCTGGCAGCCGGGCGACGGTATCTGCCTGGAACCGATGGAGTACCCCGATGCGCCCAACCACGCGGCCTTCCCCATGCGCTGGTTGGCGCCCAGGGAGGTGGTGCAGGGCGCGATCGTGTACCGGTTTCGCAGTCTCTGAGCGCAGGGGTCAACGAGGTCCCCGTTTTTCGGTATGTCGCGCTACCATGCCCCCAGGTTTTCAACCGAGGTCATTCATGGACACAAGCTACACCCCCAGCACCGACTGGAAAGAAGTGGTGGCCCCCGACGAAGCCCAGCGCTTTGCCGGGTATGCGCGCCAGTTTGCCGAACTGCAGGCGCGCAAGTCGCACAAGTACGGCAATGGCAGGGGCCTGCACCGCAAGCAGCTCACCGCCGCGCGCGGCCAGTTGCAGGTGCTGGGCGATCTGCCTGCGTTCGCGGCGCATGGCCTGTTTGCCCAGCCTGGGCAGTACGAGGTGCGGGTGCGGCTGAGCAATGGCGGCATGGACAAGACCTCCGACCGCAAGCCCGACATCCGGGGCTTCTCGTTCAGCGTGTTGGGCGTGAAGGGCGATTCCGCCCTGGGCAACGGGCCTGCCAAAAGCCAGGACTTCACGCTCATCAACCAGGAGAAGTTCGCCTTTCCCCAAAGCGGCGAGTTCGTGGACTTTGTGGTGGCGGCCTCGCATGGCGGCGGCGCGCTGATCAAGTTTTTGGTGCAGCGCCACGGGCTGCTGGGGGCCGCCAGGCAAATCGCCAAGACGGTCAAGACTTTCGGCCGACCCTTCGGCGGCTTTGCTGCGCATGCCGTACACAGCGCGGCGCCCATCGCGTGTGGGCCGTATGCGGTGCGTGTGCGCCTGGTGCCCCATGCCTCCAACGGCGCGCCGGTCACCCAGGTTCAGGACGACTGGAACGCCGAGTTTTCGGCCCGCCTGCGCCAGCAGGATCTGTTGTGGGATCTGCAATTGCAGCCCTTTGTGAATGAGGCCACCACGCCCATTGAGGATGCCAGCGTGGACTGGCCCACGCCCTACACCACGGTGGCCCGTCTGACCCTGCCCAGGCAAGACCCTGTGGCCGACCCCGCACTGGCCGCCGAGGTGGAGGCCGCCGTGTTCGACCCTTGGCAGGCGCTGGCTGCACACCGGCCCCTGGGTGATGTGATGCGGGCCCGCAAGGTGGTGTATTTCGAGAGCCAGAAGGGGCGTGGGGCGGTGTAGCCTGGGTCGCCAAAGAGCCGCTGAGCGACTCCTGGGAGATCGTAAACACGTTCTAAGTTTCGTCTAAGTGTTGGTGCCCACACTGTCTTCCATCGCAACTCCGATTGGAAAGGCTCCACACCATGAACACGACCACGCTGACCTCCACTCCCCGCCGCCTCATCCTGGCCCTGGTGGCCGCCGGGGCGGTGGGTGCTACGGGCGCAGGCCTCATCACCGGGCACCAGGCACGCGCATTGACCCCGCCACCCGCCATCGTGGCCCAGACACCGGCCGCCCCTGGAGGGGCCTTGCCCAGCTTTGCGCAGATCACCGCGCAGAACGGCCCGGCGGTGGTCAACATCAGCGTGACGGGCAGCACCAAGACCGCGATGGCCGATGACGACAGCCAAGACGAGAGCCAGCCCGCCGCGCGTCAGCGCCGGGGCCCGCAGATCGACCCAGACGATCCGTTCTATGAATTTTTCCGCCAGTTTGGTTTTCCGGGCGCGGGTGCGCAAGGCCAGCCCAACGTGCCCACGCACGGCCAGGGCTCGGGCTTCATCGTCAGCCCTGACGGCCTGGTGCTGACCAACGCCCACGTGGTCAAGGGCGCCAGCGAAGTCATCGTCAAGCTCACGGACCGGCGCGAGTTCCGCGCCAAGGTGCTGGGCTCCGACCCCAAGACCGACGTGGCCGTGCTCAAGATCGACGCCAAGAACCTGCCCATGGTGCGCCTGGGCAGTACCCGCGACCTGCAGGTGGGCGAATGGGTGCTGGCCATCGGCTCGCCTTTCGGCTTTGAAAACAGCGTGACGGCGGGCGTGGTCAGCGCCAAGGGCCGCTCGCTGCCTGACGACAGCCTGGTCCCGTTCATCCAGACCGACGTGGCGGTGAACCCCGGCAACTCGGGCGGGCCGCTGTTTAACGCGCGTGGCGAGGTGGTGGGCATCAACTCGCAAATCTACAGCCGTTCGGGCGGCTACCAGGGCGTGTCGTTCTCTATCCCCATCGAGCTGGCCGCCAAGATCAAGGACCAGATCGTCGCTACCGGCAAGGTGCGCCATGCGCAACTGGGCGTGGCGGTGCAAGAGGTGAACCAGGCGTTCGCCGAGTCGTTCGCGCTCGACAAGCCCGAAGGCGCGCTGGTCGCCAGCGTCAGCAAGGGCAGCCCGGCCGAGAAGGCAGGCCTGCAGGCGGGCGACGTGATCCGCCAGGTGGACGGCCAGCCCATCGTGGCCTCGGGCGATCTGCCCGCCTGGGTGGGCCAGGCCCAGCCGGGCCAGCAGGTCAAGCTGTCGGTGTGGCGCCAGGGCAAGCCGCTGGAGCTGACCGCCACCCTGGGCGATGCCAGCGACAAGGCGATCAAGCAAGCACGTAACGACGACGCCGTGGGCAAGGGCCAACTGGGTCTGTCGCTGCGCCCGCTGGACCCGCAGGAGCGGCGTGAAATGGGTGCCAAGGGAGGCCTCAGCGAGGGCCTGGTCATCGAGCAGGCGCGGGGCCCCGCCGCCGCAGCCGGTGTGCAGCCGGGCGACGTGCTGCTGGCCATCAACGGCGCGCCCATCAAGGACATCACGCAGGTGCGTGCGGCCATGGCCAAGGCGGGCAAGTCGGTCGCGCTGCTGATTGAGCGCGACGGCGACAAGATCTTTGTGCCCGTGCGCCTGGGCTGATCCATGGCCTGCGCCCGCCGTCGGTTGGGGCCCTGCGGCGGGCGCTGCGCGTCAGCGCGGCAGGGGCTCCACTTCCTTCGTCCAGCGGTCGATCAGGCGCCGGCGTTCGGCGGCCTTGCCGTATTTCTCGAAGTCGTATTTGATGAGCTTGACGTTGTCCAGCGTCGGGATGCGCGGGTCCATCTTGAAGGTCTTGTTGGCGGGCACCTGGTAGCTGCCCACCTGGGCGCCCACGGCCTGGCCTTCGGGGCTCATCAGCCAGTCGTAGTATTTTTTTGCGTTCTCCATGTTGCGCGCGCCCTTGACCAGTGCAATCCCGCCCACCTCGTAGCTGGTGCCTTCACAAGGCGCCTGGGTTTTCACCGGGTACTTGTCGGCCTTCCACTTTTCAAAGTTGAACATGAAGGTGATGCCCACACCCACCTCGCCTTTGGCCAAGTTCGGCGCCTGCGCCTGGCCGCTGCGGGTGTAGGTGGTGGTGTTCTTGTGCAGGGCCTTGAGGTAGTCGAACGCCTTGTCTTCGCCCATGAGCTGGACCAGCCCCGCGATCACGGTGTAGGCCGTGCCGCTGGAGGCGGGGTGCGATATTTCCACCTCGCCCTTGTAGGCGGGCTTGATCACATCGGACCAGCACTGGGGCTCGGGCAGATTTTTCTTCTTGAGTGTTTCGGTGTTGTAGCCAAAGCCGATGGCCGAGCTGTAAAAGCCCCCCACCTGGTGGCCCGACATGGCGTACTGGCGCACGCTCCAGCTGTGCAGGTCATGCAGATAGGCGGGGCGGTATTCGGCCAGCAGGCCCTGCTCGGCCGCCTGCAAGAAGGGGTCGCCCGTACCGCCCCACCAGATGTCGGTCTTTGGGTTGTTGGCCTCGGCGCGCAACTGCGCTGCAATCTCACCCGTGCCCTTGTGGGCCTGGTTCACCTTGATGCCCGTCTTGCGGGTGAACTCCTTGGCTGCCGCTTCGCACCAGGGCGCGTCGGTGCTGCACAGCGCGTTGACCACGCCCTGCGCCTGGGCACCCGTGGCAGACAGCGCGGCCAGCGCAACGGCCGCAGCAAGGTGGTGGAGAGAGGGAAATGCCATCGGTCTTGCTCCTTGTGTTTTATGGTGGTGGCCCGGCCCATGGGGCGGGCAGTGTGCGCGTGGCGCTTTCATTGTGACAGTGATGTGTCAAATCTAAGTCGTTCTGGCAGTCCAGTGCGGCGTCAGCGGCCGTACCGCCGCTATCCTTCGCGGGTAGCCCTTCTCACCGATCCCCGACTGACCGTTCTACCCCCTTGCCATGCGCCTGCTGCTTGTTGAAGACGATTCCATGATCGGTGAAGCCGTGCTGGACCTGCTGCGCGCCGAGCAGTACGCGGTGGACTGGGCGCGCGCTGGCGATGCGGCCGACACCGCCCTGCGCACCCAGGCGTACGACCTGGTGCTGCTGGACCTGGGCCTGCCCCAACGCGACGGCCTGGCCGTGCTGCGTGACCTGCGGGCCCGCAAGAATCGCACCCCTGTGCTGGTGGCCACCGCCCGTGATGCCGTGGCCCAGCGCATCGAAGGGCTGGACGCTGGGGCTGACGACTACGTGCTCAAGCCCTACGACCTAGACGAGCTGCTGGCCCGCATCCGTGCCCTGCTGCGCCGCGCAGCGGGCCGCGCCGAGCCGGTGTACGAGCACCAGGGCGTGAGCATCAACCCCGCCACGCGCGAGGTCACCGTGCGCGGCACGCCCGTGGTGCTGTCGGGGCGCGAATGGGCGGTGCTGGAGCCGCTCATTGCCCGCCCCGGCATGGTGCTGTCGCGCCAGCAGCTGGAGGACAAACTCTACGGCTGGGGCGACGAGGTGAGCAGCAACGCGGTGGAGGTCTACATCCACGGCCTGCGCAAGAAGCTGGGGCCCGAGCTGGTGCTGAACGTGCGCGGGGTGGGCTACCTCGTGCCGAAGGCATGACCCCCCTGAGCGGCTTCGCCGCTTCCCCCCAAGGGGACGACAGCCTTTGCTGCGGGGCGGCACTTGCTGGCTGCCCCCGCGCAACCTCCTGCCCTGAGCATGCGGCGGGGATGGATGGATAGAGATGAAGAACGTGCCAACCACCTCCTGGCGCAGCGCGCTGCAGTCCATGCTGCCGCGGTCGCTGCGCATGCGGCTGCTGATGTTTTTGCTCGCTGCCATCGTGCTGGCTGGCGCGGTGCAGGGCGCGCTGGCCTACCGGGGGGCGTTGGCTGAGGCCGATGCGCTGTTCGACTACCACATGCAGCAAACCGCGCTGGCCCTGCGCTCGGGCCTGCCGGTGGATGCCCAAGGCCTGGGCCCGGGCCTGGACCCGGAGGACGAGAACCACGAATTCATCGTGCAGGTGTGGACCAATGAGGGCCTGCGCATTTTTGAATCGGCCGTGGGCGCCGCCCTGCCGCAGATTGCCGTGCTGGGTTTTACCAACGTGCAGGCGCGTGGCGGCACCTACCGGGTGTTTTCGATGCAGACGCGCTCGCAGGTCATCCAGGTGGCGCAGAACATGGCCGCGCGGCGCGACATGGCTGGCAGCCTGGCGCTGCGCACGCTGGCACCGTTGGCCATCATGGCGCCGCTCTTGGTGCTGGCCGTGTGGTGGGGCGTGAGCCGGTCGCTGGCCCCGGTGGAGCGCGTGCGCCGCCAATTGGCCCAGCGCCAGGCGGATGACCTCTCGCCCGTGAGCGATGCACAACTGCCTGACGAAGTGCAGCCGCTGGTGAGTGAACTCAACCTGCTGTTCGAACGCGTCCAGCGCGCCTTTGACGCGCAGGAGCATTTCGTGGCCGACGCCGCGCACGAGCTGCGCTCGCCCCTGGCCGCGCTGCGCCTGCAGCTGCAGGGCCTGCAGCGCGCGGGCGACGATGCCGCGCGGGCGGCCGCCATCGAACGCCTGTCGGCTGGCATCGAGCGCGCCACGCGCCTGGTCGAGCAGCTGCTCACCCTGGCACGGCAGGAGGCCAGCACGGCCGTCAACGATCCGGTGGACCTGCGTGCCACGGCGCAATTGGCGCTGGCCGACGTGGCTCCCGCTGCCCAGGCGCGTGGCATGGATGTGGGCCTGCTGGAATCGGACGCCGCCACCGTGCCCGGCAATGCCGAGGCCCTGCGCATGCTGGCGCGCAATCTGCTGGACAACGCCATCAAATACAGCCCGCCCGGCGGCCAGGTGGACCTGCAGGTGTGCCGCGAGGGCGACGCCGCCGTGCTCACCGTCGAAGACAGTGGCCCCGGCATTGCCCCCGAGCACCGCGAGCGCGTGATGCAGCGTTTTGTGCGTGAAACGTCAGAAGGCGCTCCCGGCAGCGGCCTGGGCCTGGCCATCGTGCAGGCCATTGCGCAGGCCCATGGCGCCACCGTGGCGCTGGACAGTTCGGCGCGCCTGGGCGGCCTGCGGGTGACCGTGCGGTTTGCGGCTGCCAAGCCCTGAGCTGTGTGATGCCCTGTTTGCTATTAATTGAATAGCTGGTCAGGCATATTGCACTAGCGCTATCGGCTCAAAAGCCCTCAAAGTCACCCGCAGAGTGCTTCAAAGCGCCTCGTCGCGTGCGCGCCACGCCGCCAGGGGCCTGCCCCGCACAATGCGGGGGTAGCGCGCAGGCTGTGCCGGTTCCTGGTCTGTCTGCGTCCAATTCCACCTCAGCACACACGCATCGGCATGAACTTCATCGTTTTGGGCGCAGGCGCCATTGGTTGTTATGTGGGTGGGCGACTGGCCGCGCACGGCCAGTCGGTGTGCCTGGTGGGCCGCCCACATGCGCTGCAGCCCATCGAGCAGCAGGGCCTGAAGGTCACCGACCTGGACGGCTTTGACCGCACCGTGCCAGCGTCCGCACTGCAACTGGCCGCCACGCTGGCAGACGCCGCGCCCAGTGCCGACAGCATCATCCTGCTGTGCGTCAAAAGCGGCGCCACCGAGTCTGCCGCACGCGAGCTGGTGGCGGCCTGTGTGCCCGGCACCCCGGTGATCTCGTTGCAAAACGGCGTCGACAACGTGGCCCGCATCGCGGCAATGGCGCCCGGCCTGAACGTGCTGGCGGGCATGGTGCCCTATAACGTGGTGCTGCGCGGCGCGCAGGTACACCGCGCCACCGCGGGCCATTTGCAGCTGCAGCGCGATGCCGTCACGGAGCGCATCGCGCCGGTCTTCAACGCCGCAGGCCTGGCCACCGTGTTGCCGCAAGACATCCGTGCCGTGCAGTGGGGCAAGCTGCTGCTCAACCTCAACAACCCGGTCAATGCGCTGTCCGACCTGCCGCTGCGGCAAGAGCTGCTGGACCGCGACTGCCGCCGCGTCTTTGCCGCGCTGCAGACCGAGGCGCTGCGCGTGATGGCGCGCGCGGGCATCACGCCCGCCCAGGTCACGGCCGTGTCGCCCACGCTGCTGCCCCATGTGCTGCGCCTGCCCAACTGGCTGTTCACCCGGCTCGCCAAACGCATGCTGCAGATCGACGCCACGGCCCGCTCGTCGATGTGGGACGACCTGGAGGCCGGGCGCGTGACGGAGATCGACGCGCTGTGTGGCGCGGTGGTGCGGCTGGCGGCGCAGCATGGTTTGGCGGCGCCGCTCAATGCGCGCATGTGCGCGCTGCTGGGCGGCCCGCGCCAGCGCCTGACGGGCACGCAGATGCGCCAGGTGTTGGGGCTGTGACCTGTGACCTGTGACCTGTGATCAGGTGGCGGGTGCTGCGCTGTCCAGCGGCACGCGCAGCCCGGTCTTGAGGCTGGCCAGCGCCACTGAGGTCCTGAATCGCTTGATGTTGTCGTCCCCCTCAAACAGCCGCCGCGTCAGCGCTTCGTAGTCTTCCATCGACGCCACGTTCACCACCAGCAGGTAGTCCGCCTCGCCCGTCACGCTGTAGCACTGCTGCACCGCGTCTTCCGCCGCAATGCGCGCGCGCAGCGGGGCGGTGCGGTCGGGGCGCTCGTTGTCCAGGTGCACCTCCAGCACGATGGTCAGCGGCTTGCCCACTTTCACCGGGTCCAGCACGGCCACGTTGGCGCGGATCACGCCACTGTCCTTGAGCCGCTGGATGCGCCGCTGCACGGCGGGTGCCGACAGGTTGACTGCCTGCGCAATCGCGCGCTGGGGCGTGGTGTTGTCGGTCTGCAGGATGTCCAGGATCGCGAGGTCAAAGCGGTCGAGTGTTGCCGGGCTGCCCATGCGGAGGCTCCTTGAGAGGTGAGCGAAAGTTGCGCGTAAGCCCAGAAATTCGAGTCAAAAGCGCGCCGGTGTCGCACTATATTTTCAGTCCATGAGCGCTTCCCCTTCCCATTCTTTACTTCACCGTTTTTTCCCTTTTCTTGCCGTTCTGGGCTCCGTCACCGCGCTGGGCATCGGTACCTCGTGGGCCAAGCACTGGCTGTTTCCGGTGGTGGGTGCGCAGGGTACCACCGCCGTGCGCGTGGGCTTTTCGGCTTTGCTGGTGCTGCTGCTGTGGCGGCCCTGGCGCTGGCATTTGTCGCGCGCCGATGCGCGGGCCGTCATGCTGTACGGCGCGGCGCTGGGGGGCATGAACCTCATGTTCTACATGTCGCTGCGTACGCTGCCGTTTGGCCTGGCGGTGGCCATCGAGTTCTCGGGGCCGTTGGCGGTGGCGATCTGGTCATCGCGCCGCGCGGTGGATTTTGTGTGGGTGGCGCTGGCCATGGCGGGGTTGGGCATGCTGCTGCCGCTGGGGCTCAACGGCAGCACGCTGGACCCGGTGGGGGTCTTCTACGCCCTGGGCGCGGCCGTGTTCTGGGGGCTTTACATCGTGTTTGGCAAACGCGCCGGGCACCTGCATGCGGGGCATTCGGTGTCGCTGGGCCTGCTGGTGGCGGCCCTGGTGGTGGTGCCGGTGGGCGTGGTGCATGCGGGCGCTGCGCTGCTGTCCCCCTCCGTGCTGCTCATCGGCGTGGCGGTGGCGGCGGTCTCCAGCGCCATCCCGATCTCGCTGGAGATGATGGCCCTGAAGCGCCTGCCCAAGGAGGCCTTCGGCATCATGATCAGCATGGAGCCAGCGGTGGCTGCTGTGCTGGCGTTGGCACTGCTGGGTGAGCACCTGAGCGGTGTTCAGTGGCTGGCGATTGGCTGCATCGTGGCGGCCTCGATGGGCAGTGCAATGACTGCTGGCCGCCCGTCTGCTGCCGACCGCGCTGCGCCGCAAGCCGCCTGAACGTGCTATCGCGTTCCCTGCCTTCCGGCGGGGGCGGGGTGGGTTCAGGCGCTTGCCGGATGGCGGCCTTGGCTGCGCAACTGCAAAACACGCGCAATGAGGTTGGCATACCCTTCCTCGGCCTGCGCCAGCATCGGCAAATCTGTCTCGCGCACGGCACGGTCCACCGCGTCGGCCCATGCGGGCGTACCAGGCGCCGCCTGCGCGCTGGCCATGGCACCCAGCACCAGTTCTTGCCCCCAGAAGTACACCTGATCAGCTTGCACGTTGGCCTGCATGCGCTGCACCTCCGCCAGGGTTTGTGGCTCCGCCAGGTGCAGCCAGATATCCGCGTACAGAAAGTCAACGGGCGCGCCCTGGGGTTGCCACTGCAGCGCGTCAGCCTGCACCAGCTCTACCTTGCGCGCAGCGGACTCCGGCAGCCCCTCCAGCACGCGGCAACGGCCAAACAGCTCCAGCACATCCCCATCCCGCTCCACCACGGTCACGCGCTCCACCGAGGGCTGCAGCGCGATGTTGGCCGCGACCCAGCCCATGCCCAGACCCATCACCACCGTGTGGCCCTGCGCATGGCGGCAGGCCAGTTCCTGGCTTTCCACTTCCATCGGCGACAGCGACATCCAGGTTTCCCACCCGCCCGCAGCGCTCTGGCGCATCAGCACTGCCGAGCCCGAGGTGACACACGGGCCGCTGTGGTAGCCACGGTCCAGCCCCACCCCTGTGCGCTTCATCTGCCACGGCCCCACGGCCCCATCGGGGTACTGCGGCATGTGCCAGTGCGGGGTAAAGACGGGAACCCCCAGCGCCTGCGCCAGCGCGCTGGCGGATGGCTGTGGGGCAAAGGGAAGGATGGAGGGGGAAGGGGGTGCCGACATGGGCTGATCTTAGGTGGGCAAGTGGCGTATTGACTTGAGAATGTGCGCGTCTGCGGGGGCACCGGGGCATTGTCCGACAGCTTCACGGTCTGAAGGCTGGCGCCCAAGATGTGGAGCGGGCCCTACAAGAGATGGAGATGAAACCCTGTTTGTTTCGTCGGCCAGGGGAGCGCCTCTTGGATTCAACGGGGCTCAGTGCTGCACGCCCATGGGGCACTTCAATCAGGCTGCGGCCAATTCGCTCCACGCATCACCCAGCGCCTGTGCCTGTTGCAGCACCAGTTCCACCGCTGCCGCTTCCAGGTCCGGCGGGTATTTGTACTTGCGCAGGATGCGTTTGACCATCAGGCGTAGCTTGGCTTGCACGCTCTCGCGCTCGGTCCAGTCCACCGTCAGGTTTTTGCGCAGGTTGTCGGTCAGTTCGTGGGCGATTTTTTTTAGCGTGTCGTCGCTCAGCTCGCGCACGGCGGCCTCGTTTTCGGCCAGCGCGGTGTAAAAGCGCACCTCGTCTTCAGTCAGCCCCAGTTTGTCGGCCAGGCCATGTGCCTCGCGGAACTTGCGGGCCATGTCCAGCAGTTCTTCCATCACCTGGGCGGTTTCAATGCTGCGGTTCTGGTAGCGCACGATCACCCCACCCAGCAGCTCCGAGAACTTTTTGCTCTGTACCACATTGCTGGCAAAGCGGCTTTTGATTTCGCCCTCCAGCAGGCGCTCCAGCAGCTCCACCGCCAGGTTGCGCTCGGGCAGCGCCCGCACCTGGGCCAGAAAGCCTTCGTCCAGCAGGCCGATGTTCGGCTTTTCCAACCCCACCGCATCAAAGATGTCCACCACGCTTTCAGACACCACGGCCTGGCTGATGATCTGGCGCACCGCCAGCTCGCGCTGCTCGTCGGTGCGCTGTTTGGCGGTGATGTCGCGCTTGGTCAAGATCACCTTCACCGCCTGCATGAATGCCACTTCCTCGCGCACCGCCTTGGCCTCGTCGAGCGTGCAGCTCAGCGTAAAGGCCTGGCTCATCGCCAGGGCCGTGTCGGCAAACCGTTTTTTGCCGTCTTGCCCGGCCTGGCGCGGCAGGCCCAGCACATGGTTGGCCGCACCCGCCAGCACGCGGTGGCCGCCCGTCAAGAAGCCGCTGTAGTCAAACCCGTGCAGCAGGGCGCGCAGCACATCGAGCTTTTCCAGCACCACGCTGAAGGCCTCGTGCGCGTCCACCGTGGGGCGGCCCCGGCCTTGGGCGGCGGTGTATTCCTTCATGGCGGCTTTGAGCTCGTTGCCAATGCCGATGTAGTCCACCACCAGGCCGCCCTGCTTGTCCTTGAAAACGCGGTTCACGCGGGCAATCGCCTGCATCAGGTTGTGGCCCTTCATGGGCTTGTCCACATACAGGGTGTGCACGCAGGGCGCGTCAAAGCCGGTCAGCCACATGTCGCGCACGATCACGATGCGCAGTGAGTCGGCCGGGTCTTTGAAGCGTTTTTCCAGCCGTTTTTTGATCTGTGCGCTGTAGATGTGCGGGCGCAGCAGGGCCTTGTCGCTGGCGCTGCCGGTCATCACGATCTTGATGGCGCCGAGTTCGGGGTCTGCGTCGTGCCAGTCGGGGCGCAGGCGCACGATCTCGTTGTACAGGTGCGCGCAGATGTCGCGGCTCATGGCCACCACCATGGCCTTGCCGCGCTGGGCGGTGTTGCGCTCTTCAAAATGCGCCACCAGGTCTTGGGCCACGCGCGCCACACGGGGCTCGGCGCCCACCACTTGCTCCAGCGCGGCCCAGCGGCTTTTCAGGCGCGACTGCACGCTTTCTTCCTCGTCCTCGGCCAGCTCGTCCACCTCGGCGTCAATGCTGGGCAGCTCGTCGGCCTTCAGGCCCAGCTTGACCATGCGGCTTTCGTAGTAGATGGCCACGGTGGCGCCGTCTTCCTTGGCCTGCTGCATGTCATACACGTGGATGTAGTCGCCAAACACCGCGCGCGTGTCGCGGTCGGTGCCGCTCACGGGTGTGCCGGTAAACGCGACAAAGGTGGCGTTGGGCAGCGCATCGCGCAGATGCTGGGCGTAACCCACCTGGTAGTGCTCCCGGGTGGGCTCCACCGTGTTCGCTTCGGTGCCTGCCCGGTAGGTGGGCGGCGCAAACTCGGCGCGGTGTGCGGGTGCGGTGCCGCTGCCTGTGGTGATGGGGATTGCTACTGTATTGGTAGCTGGTAGCGCTTGTGTTTCAAGCGCTAGAGCCTGATTTGGCTTGAAATTTTCCTTGCGCACCTTCAGCCGCGCCTCAAACCCGTACTGCGTGCGGTGCGCTTCGTCGGCTATCACCACGATGTTGTGGCGGTCCGACAGCATGGGGTAGCTGTCTTCGTCCTCGCCGGGCATGAACTTCTGGATGGTGGCAAACACAATGCCGCCGGATGGCCGGTTGGCCAGCAGGGTGCGCAGCTCCTGCCGGGTGCGGGCCTGCACGGGCTGCTCGCGCAGCAGGTCTTGCGCCAGCCCAAACACGCCCAGTAGCTGGCCGTCCAGGTCGTTGCGGTCGGTGATGACCACGATGGTCGGGTTCTGCAGCGCGGGCTCTTGCATCACGCGGGCGGCAAAGCAGGTCATGGTGATGCTCTTGCCGCTGCCCTGCGTGTGCCACACCACGCCGCCCTTGCCCTTGATGGCCGGTTCTGTGCCACTGTCCGGCTTGGCCGCAGCCACCACCTGCGCAATGGCGGCACGCACCGCGTGAAACTGGTGGTAGCCCGCAATCTTTTTGACCAGCTGGCCATCGTCCTCAAACAGCACAAAGTAGCGCAGGTAATCGAGCAGGTACTGCGGCGCCAGCACGCCGCGCACCAGCGTTTGCAGTTCGTTGAACTGGCCCAGCGGGTCCAGCGCCACACCGTCAATCGTGCGCCACGCCATGAAGCGCTCGGCGCTTGCGCTCAGCGACCCCAGCAGCGCCTCGGTGCCGTCCGAGATCACCAGCACCTCGTTGGTGTGGAATAGGTCCGGGATCTGCTCTTTGTACGTCTGGATCTGGTCGTAGGCCTTCCACACGCTGGCGGCCTGGTCGGCGGGGTTCTTCAGCTCCAGCAGCACCAGCGGCAGCCCGTTCACAAACAGCACCACATCGGGCCGGCGCGTGTGGCGCGGCCCCCGCACGCTGAACTGGTTCACCGCCAGCCAGTCATTGCGCTCGGGCGCGGCCCAGTCCACCAGGCGCACAAAGTCGCCCACCGTCTCGTTGCCGCGCTGGTACTGCACCGGCACACCCGCCACCAGCAGCCGGTGAAACCGCCGGTTGGCCCCCAGCAGCGCGGGCACGCCCAGGTCTTGCACCTGCGCCAGGGCGTCGTCAATGGCCACCACGGGCACGGCAGGGTTCAGCCGCACCAGCGCCGCCTTCAGGCGGCCGGCCAGCAGCACCTGGCGGTAGTCGCTGCGCTCGGGCGCGGGGCCGTCGGGGGCGATGTCGGGGCCTGCGATGTGGGTGTAGCCCACGTCCTGCAGCCAAGCCAGGGTTTCGCGTTCGAGCTGGTCTTCGGTCATGGGCGGGCCTCGTTCTGGCCCAGCAAGATGGTGCTGAGTGCCTGGTTGACGTAATAGTTGCCGCGCCCGATTTTTTGCTTTTGCACAAAGCCGCTGGTGGCCAGCGCGTCCAGGTACTTGGTGGCCGTGAGCCTTGACACCTGCAAGTCGCGCTGCAAAAAGTCGATCTTGGTGTACGGGTGCGTGAACAGGTTGTTGATCAAGTCCTGGCTGTAGAACTTGTGCTGCGCCCGAATGCGGTGCTTGTAGTCGAACAGCGCCGTTTTGATGGCGTGGATGGTGGCGAGCGTCTGCGCGGCGGTCTGCTCCACGGCGTCCAGCATGTACAGCACCCAGTCCTCCCAGGTGTCGTCGTCGCGCACGGTTTGCAGCAAGCGGTAGTAGTCGGCCTTGGTTCGCACAATGTGCTTGCTCAGGTACAGCACCGGAATGTCGAGCAGCCCCTCTTTCACCAGATACAGCACGTTCACGATGCGCCCCGTGCGGCCATTGCCGTCGTAAAACGGGTGAATGCTTTCAAACTGGTGGTGCGCCAGCGCCATCTTGATCAGCGGGTCTACCGCGAACACATCGGGGTCGTTCAGAAACCGCTCCAGGCCGCCCATCAGCGCCACAATCTCGGCCGGGTCTTGCGGGGGCGTATACACCGTCTGCCCCGCGCCATCCTTCAGCGCTGTGCCCGGCAGCTTGCGAAAGCCCGCGTTGTTGCGTTCCAGCTCGCTCTGAATCTGGATGATGTGGTTGGCCGTGAGCAGCCCGGTGGCCCGCACCTGCTCAAACCCCACCCGCAGCGCCTGACGGTAGCGCAGCACCTCTTTAGCGGCCGGGTTGGCAAACGCCTCGGGCAGCACATCGTCCTTGAACAGCTCATCGTGCGTGGTGACGATGTTCTCGATCTCCGAGCTGTCCTTGGCCTCCTGCAAGCCCAGCGTGTTGATCAAGATGCCCTGGTTGGGGATGGACGCCGCAATGCCCTTGAGTTCTGCCAACTGGCGGCTGCTGCTGGCCAGCTTCTTGAGGATGGCGGGCGTGTCGAAGCGGGCAGCGTCCAGCTGTTCGAGCGGGTGGAGCAGGGGCATGTTGGGCCTGAGAAGGTCAGGGATGTGTATAGAAAAGCCGGATTTCTATGCATGTTAGCCAGCATCTGTATAGAAAACGCGATTTTTTATACATGCGCGCGCCTTCATTTACAGCCCAGACGGGTTTTCTGCACAGCGGCAGCCAACGTCCAACGGCCCTCTGGCCGCGCTGTGAAAGAACTCTTTAATAGACCGCGCCGCTATGAAAGAACACTTTCACAGCCCCGGTCCTTTCAGACATCGTCTACCAGCGCCTGCGCTTCGGGCAAGCGCAACTGGCCGGAGATCAGGCGGGGGAGCAGGGTGTCGCGGAGGGCGGAGAGGGTTTCAGCGGTTGATGAGTTGTGACTGCGCTGCAGTTCCGTTGCCGAGACTACATCCTCGAAGGCAGAAAGCAGCGCATCTGGCGGCAGGAGCACGGGAACAGAGCCAAGGATGCCGGTGTTGATATTCGGCATGGTGGCGCCCACCGCATGCTGTACCAGCCAAGTGCGGGCTTGAGCCGCGTCCAATGCCATGGACAAAAAGGTTGAAGAGCGCCAACTTTTGCCTGGGCGGAGCAAAAGGCAACCTGTGCCGCACAGCCAACCCGCTTCTCTTTGTGTGATGAGAGCGTGGCGCTCGACATCACCCCGGCGACTGAAAACAATGTCGCCCGCGATCAGTTTGTGTCTTGAAAGGCGATCAGCGTTTTCCTGGCTCACTCGCGCAATCGAGTCGGTCATGACACGGCGATCCTTGATGTCTTTTGGCATGACCACCGGCACGCCTGAGTCCACGTAGTCCGACGCATGGAGCTGGCTGCCAAAGGGCCCTGTTTGGATGCTCCCATGGTGTGTTGAAGTCAGGTCGGCCAGGCGGCTCATTCGCCACCCCTTCGGCACCCACCCCAACTCCGACTCCTCCAGCGCATCGGGAAACAGCGCGGCGGTGGCTTCGTCCATGCCTTCGGGGGCGCGGCCTTCCATCTTGGTGCGCACGGGGTCGAAATCGATAAACCACGACTTGAACAGTGCCTGGGCAATGGCTTCGAGCGTGGCGTTGGTTGCGCGCAGGAGGGTGATGCGGTCGTCGAATGTGTTCAGAATGGCGGTAATACGGGCCTGCTCTTTCAAGGGCGGTACACAAATCTCCGCCTTCTTGAAATCCTTCAACACAACGCGAGGTATCGCAGCACCAGAGATGAAGTTGCTCTTCAGGTATTCGACGACATCGGGGGATGAGAGGTAGTGTTTTAGGTACTGATAATTCAGTCTCGTAGGGTCGGGGCGAAGAATTGCAACTGATGAGAGCAGTACGGCTTCCAGCTCTTTATCAACGCAACAAACCGTATCCAAAGCCGAATTCCCATCCTTTGCTATCAAGACATCGCCAACTTGCGGTCTGCAACCTTGCTTGACGAGAACAGCAAAGTCATCTGTCGAAATATGCCGCGCTGAACTGAGATCGACACCAAATCGTGTGAGGTCCTTCACGGAGGCCATTGGTTTCCCAGTTTCCACCGACTTAGGGCTCTGATGTGCCCCATCGGTGATCTTGAGACATAACTCGTTCAGAGCGATATAGGGCCACTCAGAACTCATACCCCAACCCCCCCAATTTCTGCCGAATCACCGCATCCAACTCCGATCCCCTCGCCATCTGCTCGCCCAGCTTCTCCGTCAGCTTGACCATCTTGTCGGCAAAGGCTTCGTCGTCGTCCTCCACCGCCTCGGCGCCCACGTAGCGGCCGGGGGTGAGCACGTGGCCGTGCTGGGCGATTTCGGCCAGGGGCACGCTGCGGCAGAAGCCGGGGATGTCCTGATAGGGGGCGGGGTGGGGGTGGGCTTCGACGGGCTCAGCCTGAACGGAGCTGACGGTGGGCGCGGGCTCGCCGCGCCAGGCGGCCACGGTGGCGGCGATGCGGTCGATGACCTCGTCGGTCAGCTCTCCCTGCACGCGGCTGATCATGGTGGCGAGTTTGCGGGCGTCGATAAACAGCACCTCACCCTTGCGCTTTTTGTTCTTGGCCAAAAACCACAGGCATGCCGGGATTTGCGTGTTGAAGAACAGCTGGCCGGGCAGGGCGATCATGACTTCCACCACGTCGGCATCGACCATGGCGGCGCGGATCTGGCCTTCGTTGTTCTGGCTGCTGCTCATGCTGCCATTCGCCAAAACGATTCCAGCACGGCCGGTAGCTTTGAGGTGGTGCAGCATGTGCTGCAGCCAGGCGGTGTTGGCGTTGCCGTGGGGTGGGTCGCCATACACCCAGCGGGCGTCGCCTTCCAAACTGGGGTGCCACCAGTCGCTGATGTTGAAGGGCGGGTTGGCCAGGATAAAGTCGGCGCGCAGGTCGGGGTGCTGGTTGCGCACAAAGGTGTCGGCGGGTTCGCGCCCCAGGTTGAAGTCGATGCCGCGAATGGCCAGGTTCATGGCGGCCAGGCGCCAGGTGGTGGGGTTGCTCTCTTGCCCATAAATGGACACGTCGCCCTTTTTGCCGCCGTGGGCTTCGATGAATTTTTCACTCTGCACAAACATGCCGCCGCTGCCGCAGCACGGGTCGTACACCTTGCCGGTGTGCGGGTTGAGCACGGCCACCAGGGTTTTGACGATGCTGGCGGGCGTGTAGAACTGCCCGCCGCGTTTGCCTTCGGCGCTGGCGAACATGCCCAGAAAGTATTCGTACACCTGGCCCAGGGTGTCGCGCGCCACGTCGGGGGTGTCGCCAAAGCCGATGGTGGATACCAAGTCGACCAACTCGCCCAGTTTGCCGTCGGGCAGCTGTGCACGGGCGTAGCGTTTGTCCAGAATGCCTTTGAGCGTGGGGTTCTCGGCCTCGATCAGCGTCAGGGCGTCGTCAATACGTTTGCCAATGTCGGGCTGCTTGGCGCTGCTGCGCAGTTGCTCCCACCGGGCGGCTTCTGGCACCCAGAAGACGTTGGCTTCTTTGTAGTAGTCGCGGTCTTCCAGTTCGGCGGCAATGTCGGCGGGGTCGGCATCACCGTAGAAGTATTCGTCGTCGGGGTCTGCCAGGCGCAGCACCAGCGTGGCGTGGTGGGCGGCAAAGGTGTCAGAGATGTATTTGACAAAGATGAGGCCGAGCACCAGGTGCTTGTATTCGGCGGCGTCCATGTTGGCGCGCAGCTTGTCGGCGGTGGCCCACAGGGTTTTCTGGATGTCTTGGAGCATGTGGCTGCGGTGTGTGGGCTGTAAGACTCTGAACAGGCTCTAAGGGCCTTCAAGCGGGCAGGCCCGCCGCACACACTGCGAAGACCCTGCCACGGGGTTGCTTCTCTGAATACTACTGTTTTGATAGCTGCTAGCGCTTATTTAATAAGCGCTAGAGGCCGTTTTGACCATAAATCTGGTCCCCTCGACAGGAATCGAACCTGTATCTAGCGCTTAGGAGGCACTCGTTCTATCCATTGAACTACGAGGAGGCGAGACAGCCGCGCATTGTAGTGGGCGTGCGCTCGCTCCCTGGTGTGCTCCGCCTCAGTCGTACTTCACCGTATAGATGATGTCCACCGCGCTTTTCTCCCCCGTCTGCCCGCGCAGGGTGAGGCGGCGGGAGAGGTCGTAAAAGATGTAGAGCGTGCCCAGCGTGCCCGACAGGCTGCGCTCATACGTCACGTACAGGTCTTTGGACAGGCGTTTGCCGAACGTGAGGGCGGCGGCGCTGGCGTCCTCACCCGTGCTGGCGCCGCGAAAGCCGATCTCGTCCAGGCCCAGGCGGCTGGCGGCGTTGGCGGTGGGGTTTTTGCTGCCGTTGCGGCCCAGCAGGGCGAGCGCTGCCTGCTGCAGCACGGCGGCTTCGGCCCCGCCCGCCGATGCGTTGCGGCCCAGCACCACCCACGACAGTTTTTCGGCGTCCGGCAGCTCGGGGTCGGAGTACAGCGTGACGCGCGGCGCCTGCGCGCTGCCGGTGACTTGCACCCCCGCGCGCACGCTGATGTTGGGGCGCAGCGCCAGGATGTCGAGCGAGGGGTTGTTGTAGGGGCCGTTGAAGCGGATCAGGCCCGTCTCCACATCCAGCATCTGGCCCCAGGCGCGGTAGCGGCCCTGGTCGGTGCGCACTTCGCCGGTCACGCGGGGTGGGGCGCCGGGCACGGCGCTGCTGCGGATGTCCACTTCACCCGTCAGCCGGGTGGTGATGCCTTGGCCCTGAAGCGCAAAGTCGTGCCCCAGGTTGAGGGTGATGGCGATGTCGGGGGGCTTGGCTGTCTCTGCCTGCGCCGCCACCTGGCTGGCCTTGGCGGCGGCCTGCGCCTTGGCCTGGTCTTCGCGGTCCTTGGCGGCAGAGCGCACGACCACGTCCGAGCCCAGGCGGGGCGCTGATTCGTCGGGCAGGATGATGGTGGCGCGGTCGGTGGTGAGCTTGCCCCGCAGGCTGATCTGCCCCTGTTGCAGTTGCGCCTGCACTTGGCCCGACACGCTCACTTGCCGGTCGGCCCGCACCAGCACCTGCAGGGCCTTGGCCTCGGCCTGCAGTGACATGGCGATGCCCGACAAGCCGGTGCCTGCCGTGGCGCTGTCACCCCAGGCCACGCGGCCGGTGGCGGTCAGCGTGCCGCCGTCTTGCGCTGCCGCAGTGCGGTTGCCGCTGAAGCCCGCGATGCGCGCGTTGCTGCCGCGCCCGCCTTGCAGGCGGAACTCGGTGATGTTGAGCTGGTTGCCCTGTAGCGTGGCGCGCAGGCGGCCGCCTTGCAGGTCCACGCCATCGACCACCGAGCGCACCGCCATGTCGTCGGCCCCCAAGGTGCCCGCCCAGCGCGGGGCATCGCGCGTGCCCGACAAGGTGGCGCTGGCGTCCAGCGTGCCCCGCACCCGCCAGCCGGGCGGTGCCAGCGCCGACCACACGCCCACGTCTGGCAAGCGCGCGCGCAGGGTGCCGGCCAGCGGGGCGTCTGCAGGCCAGGTGAAGGGTGCATCGGCATGGGTGGCGGCCAGGCGCGTGCTGGCGGTGGCGTCGATCTCGCCTGCGCGGTCGCTGGCCCACAGCAGGCGCGCGCGCAGCTTGTCGCCTTCGGCAGAGACTGTGATTTCTGCCTCGCGCACACCGGCGGGAGTGCCTGGGGCGCCCGATGCGCTGGATGAACCTGCAGGCGGTGTGGCCCTGGTCGCCAGCACGGTGGTGGCCCCCGAGCCAGCGCCCTGGCCGCTGCTTTGCACCGCCGTGACGGCCGTGGCATCGCCCGCCAGGATGCGCAGGTCGCCACTGGCACGGCGCAGGCTGGCGCTGGCGCGCAGGGCGTCGCCGGTGGTGTCCACACTCCATTGGCCGTCGAGCACGATGCTGCTGGCCAGCCCCATGCGCGCGAGCAGCGGCTGCGCGGGCTGGCCTGCGGCGGCCGGTGTCTCGCCCAGGCCCAGGGCATCGACCCAGGCCATGGGCAGGCCCTGCAGCGTGCCCTGCGTTTGCAACCGAAGGGCGGCGCCGGGTGCCGTGGCCGCTGACCATTGCACGGGCGACCAGCGCAGTGCCACGGTGCCCGGCAAGGGGCCTGTCACGCGGGCCTGCCCGGCTGTTGCCTGCAGGCTGAGGGTGGATGCGGATGCCGAGGCGGACGGTGTGGCGCGCCTACTCGCCCCTGAGGCGGGTGCGCTGGGGGTGTGTGCGCCAGTGCGCACGGTCATGCCCAAAGGCTCCGACAGTTGCAGGGTCCATGGACCGGGGCGCTGCGCTGCTTGCGCTTGCAGGCGCAGTTCGCTGACCTGCAGCTGCCATTGCCCAGCACCCACCATGGTGCTGGAGACGCGGGTCTGCACCGCCGTCTGTATGGACTGGGGGGCTGGCGTGCGGACCTCGCCACGCAACGCCAGGGTGGCCTGTGCCAAGTTGCCACCCAGTTCTGCCTGGATGGCGCGCAGTTGCAGGGCTTGCCCGGCGGTTGTACCGCCGCCTGCGTTGGTGGTGGTGGTGGTGGTGGCGGGCAGCGTCAGGTCCAGGTGGGGGGCGTTCAGCGTGGCTTGCAGCTCAAAGCGATCCTGGTTGCGAGGTGGCACGTTGGCAGCGTTGGCTGTTGGAAGTTGCTGGGCCAGCGTTTGCCAGCCACCCTTCCAGCGGGCGGTGAGCTGTGCCGCCCCCTTGGCGCTGGCCCCTTGCAGCGTGCGCTGCACGGCAGCGCCCACCAGCGGCAGGCTGGCCAGCCAGCGCTGCGTGCGGTCGGTGTCGGTCCACTGCACCTGCAGGTCGCCTGCACCGCTTTGTGCGGCCAGCGTGCCTTGTGCCTGTGCCGTGGCACCGGGCACCGCCACGGTGACTTTGCCTTGGGCGGACTGTGCGCCCAGCGCCACGCGCAGGTCGGTGGCCTCCACCCGGGCCTGCAGGGCGTCCAGTACCAGACGGTCCAGCCGCACCGTGCCGCCAGCGGCGGCCTGCCAGGTGCCTTGTGTGCTGAAGGTGTTGATGCGAAGCGGTGCGCCTGCTGCCGCTGTTGTCTTTGTCATCACGGCGCGCGCAGCCGTACTTTGGTCAGCCCGCACATCGGCACTGAAGCGCACGGCGTCGTCCTGGGTTTGCGCGGCGACGCGGCCCGAGAGCGGGGCGGCGGCCAGCAGCGTGTGCAGGGTGTCGGGGCGCAGGGCACGCAGCGTGGCCTGGCCTTCCAGGGCGTGGGTGGCGGGGGTGTAGTGGCCCTGTGCCGTGATGCTGCCCGCACCTGCCTGCAGGGTGGCGCTGGGCACGGTCCAGCGTGTGCCGTCGTAGTTTGCGCTCGCGTCCAATGCGGTCAGTGGCAGGCGGGTTTTGTCCCACGGGCCGGGCAGGTCGTTGCGCAGCCGGGCCTGCAGGCTCCAGCCTGTGGGGTTGCCGGCCGTGCCTGAACCACCGGATGTCGGCCCGGCTTGCACGGTGCCGTTCAGCTGCGTGGCGGGTGCCTGCGGCCACAGGGCCGCCAGATTGATGGCACGCAACGTGGCGTTGGCGGACAGCAGCGGTTGCTGCGCCCATGGTGCCAGCGTGGCGGACAGGTCGGCCTGCATGGGTTCTGCAGCGGGCGCGGTGGTTGTGCGTGGAGGCGGGGGTTTTGGTGCGCGCGGTTGGCTGGCAGACGCGGCTGCAGGTGGTGTTGGGGCTTCGCTGGGCGGCGCGGGGTTTACGCGCGCCCGCAGCTGTAGTTGGGCTGCGGCGGTGGCCAGCGTGCCCTGCAGCGTGGCGTGGGCGCCCACCTGCAGCGCCGCGCCACCCCCGGGGACGGCGGTGCGCACGGTGCCGTCCACGGTGGCGTCCAGCGCCATGGGGGCTTGGGCGTCCAGCGTGGCGCGTGCGCTGTACTGGCCCTGGGCCAGCTCTACCGCGCCGATGTTCAGGCGGTGCTGGCGGCCGTCAAACCGGTAGTCGCCCACGAGGCCCCGGGCCTCCACGGCGGGCGGCCCGGCCCACAACAACTGGTCTACACGGAACGGCACGCCCAGCTGCAGCGGCAGCACTAGGTCGGTAAGGGGCGTGGGCTTGGGCGCGTCGGTAGGTTGGGCTGTGATCTGTACGCGGGCGGCATGCACCTCGCCCAGCTCCAGGCGGCGCTGCAGCAAGGGGGCCAGCTGCCAGCCCAGGCGGATGTCGGTCACTTCCACCGCCAGGGTGGGGCTGCTCCAGCGCAACCAGCCAATGCGCCCGCCGCTGCGCAGCGAGCCACTGACCTCGCGGCTCTCTAGTTGCTGGTTGGCGGGCAGGTATTGCGCCGCGCGGGCCAGTGTGGTGGCCAGTGATGTGTTGCTGCCCGCCCACCACCACAGCAGCGCGCTGACCGTGAGCAGCAAGGCCACCAGGGCCACCAGCAGCCAGCCCAGGGCGCGCAGCACGCGCGGCGCGCGGGGTGGTTGGGGGCGAGGGGCGGACGAGGACCCGGCGCTGAAGTCCGACGCACGGGCGCGGGGCCTGGAGGTGTGTGGGGCGTTGCTCATCACCATCAGAAGCTGAACCCCAGACGCAGGTGCAACCGCACCTCTTTGGTCTTGACGCCGTAAGCCAGGTCGGCCTGCAGCGGGCCCACGGGGCTGCGCCAGCGCACACCGGCGCCAACGCCCACACGCGGGCTCAGGTCACCGACCTTGTCGGCCACGGCACCTGCATCGACGAACAGTGTGCTTTCCCAGTCGGTCATGGCGCCCTGGTAGACGATGGGGCGCTGCCACTCCACGCTGCCCACGGCCAGGTAGCGGCCACCATAGAGCTGACCGTTGTCGGTGCGCGCGCCGATGCTGCGGTAGCCGTAGCCGCGCACCGTGGTGTCGCCACCGGTCACAAAAAGCTGTGTGACGGGGATCTGCGCGCCCTCGCGCGCCAGCACGGCGCCTGCCTCGGCCCGCAGTGCCACGCGCGCATTGCGGCCGATGCCCGCATCGTCTTGCACGCGCCCTGCAGGGATGAAGGACTGCCACCGCACCAGGGTGCGCACAAACGGGTCGCGCTCTGGCCGCAGCGTAGTGCCCAGGCCCAGCTCCACCGCCACGCCGTGCCCTCGCGTGGGGGCGGTGAGGCTGTTGAAGTAGCGGCCCGTCCAGCCGTAGTTGATGCTCAGGGCCGTGCTGGTGTCGGAGGGCGACCGCGTGTTGTCGGTCAGGCCCTGGCTGTTGGCATAGTCGTATTGCAGAAAGTAGTTGCGGTCGATGCTTTTGGTGCTTTTGCTGCGGCCCGCGCGCAGGCGGCCGCTGTTCACGTCGTAGTCGCCCGTGGCTTCGCGCAGCGCCTGGCCACCCGCAAACCAGCGCCAGCCGTTGTTGTTGGGCAGGTCTGTCCATTCGGTGCTGGCGAGCTTGGTTTCGCGGTCGAGCGCGAGTTTGGTTACCGCGCGCCAGCCCAGCACGGGCATCTGGTTGTGGATGTGCTCCAGCGACAGGCGTGCGCCGCTGTCGGTCGAGAAGCCGGGGCCAAACACCAGCTTTTGCATCGCGGCCTCGCGCACCTGGGCCACCACGGAGGCAGCTTGCGGGTCGGTGCCTTCGGTGTCGAGCGTGAGGAACACGGCGTCGTAGTAGCCGCTGCTGGCCAGGCGCAACTGGGCGTCCAGCATCTGGGCCTCGTCATACACCGCGCCGGTGGGCAGGCGTGCCAGGCGCCGCGCGCCATCGCTGTTGTAGCGCTCGCTGCCCTGAACCCGCAAGGGGCCGAATCGGTAGGCGGGGCCTGGGTCGTAGCTCACGCCCAGTTGGGCTTCGTGCAGGTCAGCATCGATCTCGGCCCGGCTGTTGGCGATGCGGGCCGTGGGGTAGCGCCGCGCCTGCAGCTGGCGCAACCCGTCGGCCTTGGCGTTGTCCCACGCCGACTGGGTGAAGGGTTGGCCGGGTGCAAGGGACCAGTTGCGCTGCAGGCGCTGCTGTTGGCGCGCCAGGTTGTCGGTGTCCGCATCGGCGGTGCCTGCCACGGTGATGTTGGCAGCGGCAATGCGTGTTGGTGGGCCGGGCTCTACAGTGACCGTGACGGTGCGAGGGGCCGTTTTGCGGGCGCTGGCGGTGTCTGGCGCTTCGGTCAGCTCCACGGTGATGGTGGGGGCAAAGTAGCCCAGGGTGCTCAGCAGTTCCCGCGCATTGGCGTCGGTGGCACCCAGCAGGCGCTGCAGTTCGTTGGCCTGCAGGTCGGGCAGTTGGCGAAAGCGCTGCAGCTCCAGGTGGCGCTCCAGCGTCTCGCGCACGCCGTCGGGCGCGCGCACCACCACGTCAAACGCAGCGGCACCATCGCTGGCGGCGGGGCTGGCAATGTCGCTGGTTGCGGGCTCGTCGGCACGCTGCAACAGGCTGCAGCCGCCGAGGCTCAGCGCGCCAGAAAGCAGCAACGCCGACCACAGGGCCGGCGTTGGGGTGGTAGCGGTGGTGGGGCGCAAAACGCGGATAGGCACGGCGCGAGGGAGTGTGTCTTGAAGGGATGGAATGTATGGGGCAGAACCACGAGGCCCGCCCACGTCATCCCCGACTATGCCCTGAAACTGCAGCGCTCCCTGTCGGACAGATGCTCACAAGGCACCTTGCCGAGTGCGCACGGGTTATTTGGACAGCAGCCGCATGGTCTCTTCCAGCCCCTTGAGCGACAGCGGGTACATGCGGTTGCTCACCAGTTGCTGGATGATGCTGATGCTCTGGCGGTACTGCCACACGCCCTGGGGCTCGGGGTTGATCCACGCAAACTTGGGGAAGGCGTGCGTGAGGCGCTGAATCCACTCCGCGCCCGCTTCCTCGTTGTTGTATTCCACACTGCCGCCGGGCTGCAGGATTTCGTAGGGGCTCATGGTCGCGTCGCCCACAAAGATCAGCTTGTAGTCTTTGTTGTACTTGCGGATGATGTCCAGGGTCGGAAACTTCTCGGCAAAGCGGCGGCGGTTGTTCTTCCACATGAAGTCGTACACGCAGTTGTGGAAGTAGTAGAACTCCAGGTGCTTGAACTCGCTCTTGACCGCACTGAAGAGCTCTTCTACCCGCTGGATGTGCTCGTCCATGGTGCCGCCCACGTCCATCAGCAGCAGCACCTTCACGTTGTTGTGCCGCTCGGGCACCATCTTGATGTCCAGGTAGCCCGCATTGGCCGCCGTGCTGCGGATGGTGTCGGGCAGGTCCAGCTCCAGCTCATGCCCTTCGCGCGCAAACTTGCGCAGGCGGCGCAACGCCACCTTGATGTTGCGTGTACCCAGCTCCTGCTGGTCGTCGTAGTCCTTGTAGGCGCGCTGCTCCCACACCTTCACGGCGCTCTTGTTTTTGCCTGCGCCGCCAATGCGCACGCCCTGCGGGTTGTAGCCGCCGTGGCCAAACGGGCTGGTGCCGCCGGTGCCGATCCACTTGTTGCCACCCTCGTGGCGTTCTTTTTGTTCTTCGAGGCGCTTTTTCAGCGTCTCCATGAGCTCGTCCCAGCCCATCTTCTCGATGGCGGCTTTTTGCTCGGGCGTGAGTTCGTTCTCCAGGATCTTGCGCAGCCAGTCGGCCGGGATCTGCTTGGTGAAGTCGGCCACCATCTCCACGCCCTTGAAGTAGGCACCGAAGGCCCGGTCGAACTTGTCGTAGTGCTTTTCGTCCTTGACCAGCGTGAGGCGCGAGAGGTTGTAGAAATCGTCCAGGCTCCACGCGTCATCCGACTTGGGGCCCACCACACCGGCCTGCAGGGCTTCGAGCAGGGTGAGGTATTCCTTGACCGACACAGGCAACTTGGCCGAGCGCAGGGTGTAGAAGAAGTCGATCAGCATGATTTTGGCCTCTGGCGCTAGTGCTTATTGCGCGTGGCGCTCTAAAAGATATAGCAACTGCGCCTTGGCCTCGGGCCATTCGCCGGCACGCATGCTGTACATCACGGTGTCGCGGATGGTGCCGTCGCGGCGCAGTGCGTGGCCGCGCAGCACGCCGTCCTTCTTGGCACCCAGGCGCTCAATGGCGCGTTGCGACGCAAAGTTGTAGTTGTCGGTGCGCCAGCCCACCACGTGGCAGCCCAGCGTGTCGAACGCGTGGCCCATCATCAAGAGCTTGGCGGTGGTGTTGACGTGGGTGCGCTGCACACTTTTGCAGTACCAGGTCCAGCCGATCTCCACGCGCTTCACGGCGGGCACGATGTCGTGGTAGCTCGTGGTGCCAAGGACTTTGCCGGTGGCATCATCGACCACCGCAAAGGCAAAGCGGTTGCCGTCTTCGCGCATCTTGAGGGCTGCCTCGATGTACGCGCGGGTGTCCTGGGGCTCGGGCACCGAAGTGATGCGCAGCTTCCACAGCTCGCCATCGGCAGCGGCGGCGGCCAGGCCTTGTTCATGGGACAGCGCCAGGGGCTCCAGGCGAATGCCGCGATCACGCAGCGTGACAGGTTCTACAAAAGCCATGGGGCTCTACCCTTTCATTAATCCTTGGACGGCTGGCTGCGGCGGCTGGTTTGCCAGCGCCGAGCCACATGCAGGCCCAGGCCACCACCGATGCCCACCATGGCGATGCCAATCAGGCTGCCGGTGCCATAGCCGGGCGCGAAGATGTCGAGCCCCAGCAACTTGCCCAGCCAGAAACCCAGTAGCGCACCACCCACGAAGCCCACGGCGTCAGACAGGCCATTGACCAGCAGTTGGCGGGTGTCGTTGTTGCCGTCGCTCACTCAGCGGTTCCTCTGGTTCATGAACACCAGCTTTTCAAACAGGCTCACGTCCTGTTCGTTCTTGAGCAGCGCCCCCACCAGTGGAGGCACCGCGACCTTGTTGTCGGCGCTTTGCAGGGCGGTGAGCGGGATGTCTTCGGCCACCAGCAGCTTGAGCCAGTCGATCAGTTCGCTGGTCGAAGGCTTCTTCTTCAGGCCCGGCAGGTTGCGCACGTCATAAAACGTCTTCATCGCCACGCTGAGCAGCTCGCTCTTGAGCGTGGGGAAGTGCACGTTGATGATTTGCCGCATGGTGTCGGCCTCGGGGAACTTGATGAAGTGAAAGAAGCAGCGGCGCAGGAAGGCGTCGGGCAGCTCTTTTTCGTTGTTGGACGTGATGAACACCAGTGGGCGGTGCTTGGCCTTGATGAGTTCGCGCGTTTCGTAGCAGTAGAACTCCATGCGGTCGATCTCGCGCAGCAGGTCGTTCGGAAACTCGATGTCGGCCTTGTCGATCTCGTCGATCAGCAACGCCACGGGCCGGTCGGCCGTGAAGGCCTGCCACAGCACGCCCTGGATGATGTAGTTGCGGATGTTCTTCACGCGCTCGGCGCTGTCGCCATCATTGAGTTGGCTGTCCCGCAAGCGACTCACTGCGTCATACTCATACAGGCCCTGTTGCGCCTTGGTGGTGGACTTGATGTGCCATTGCAGCAGCGGCATGTCCAGCGCCTGGGCCACTTCCTCGGCCAGCATCGTCTTGCCCGTGCCGGGCTCACCCTTGATCAGCAGCGGCCGTTGCAGCGTGATGGCGGCATTGACGGCGAGCATCAGGTCTTGGGTGGCGACGTAGTTCTGGG
Source organism: Acidovorax benzenivorans (assembly GCF_028680575.1). Lineage (GTDB taxonomy): Bacteria > Pseudomonadota > Gammaproteobacteria > Burkholderiales > Burkholderiaceae_C > Acidovorax > Acidovorax benzenivorans. The sequence goes on from NZ_JAPCKI010000005.1 coordinate 363,462, forward strand.
AGCCTTGGAATTTCATGGGGGAAAACACCGGATCGTTGATGAATGGGCTTGACAGGGCGCTGGCTATAATCGACTGCTGATCAGAGCCCAGAGCTGAACTTCCACGAGATTGTGCGCGCAAAATGAACAAAACGTTGACCACGCTATTTGCCCTGGCTGTCGCTTCCGTGACCGCCTTGTCCCACGCCCAGGAAGCCAAGGGCGACGTGGAAGCCGGCAAGCAAAAGATTGCCATGTGTATTGGATGCCACGGCATTCCAGGCTACCAAGCCAGCTTCCCCGAGGTGCACAAGGTGCCCATGATTTCGGGCCAAAGCGCCAAGTACATTGCGGCGGCGCTGGTCGCCTACCAAAAGGGCGAACGCAAGCACCCCACCATGCGCGGCATCGCCGAGTCGCTGTCCGAGAAGGACATCGCTGACGTGTCGGCCTACTACGAACAACACGGCAAGACCGGTGCCGAGCTGCCCGCCAAGCCCTCGCGCGAACCCAGTGTGCAGGTGGCGGGGTTGCTGAAGAAGGGCGCCTGCGTGTCTTGTCACGGCGACAACTTTGCCAAGCCCATCGACCCCTCGTACCCCAAGATTGCAGGCCAGCACGCCGACTACCTGTTTGTGGCCCTCAAGTCCTACAAGGTCGAGAAGAACACCAACGTGGGCCGAGGTAACGCCATCATGGGCGGTGTGGCCAAGCAGTTCACCAACGCTGAACTGAAGGCGCTGGCCAGTTACGTGAGCGGCCTGGACGGTGACCTGCACACGGTGCCCCAGTCGCGCTTTCGTTGATCGGCAACTGCGCTGACTCACCAAAAAGGCCCGCTTCGGCGGGCTTTTTGCTGGGCGATCGCATCCTTCGGTGGATGGCAGCTACGGTGCCCACTGGGGATGGGCTCAGCGGGTGTTGATGGCAGCGGCTGTGCGGGCGAGTGACCGGATAGGGGCTGCGGATAGGGATCTGCAGATAGGGCGCCCACATGATGGTCTGGAACGTGCGACTCCCGAGTGGGTGGCATGGTGGTGTGCTCAGCACGCGCGGCTGTTAAAGCGCGCTGCGCCTACAAGGCCCGCAGTCGTCCCACGGTAAAATCATGATTGGGTGTCGGCGCCATGGTGGCTCGGCAGGTTCATGCGCTGGTCGGGCCGCCGCGCGGTTTTTCTGCGACCCATGAACTCCTCTCCCACCCTGATCCAGGTGATCGGTGCCGTCCTGTTCGGCCTGGCCATCCTCCACACCTTCTCCACCAAGTATTTCGAGCACCTCGCGCACACGCAGCCCAAACATGCGGGCATTTGGCATCTGATGGGCGAGGTGGAAGTGGTCTTCGGCTTTTGGGCGCTGGTGCTTATGCTGTTCATGTTCTCCATCAGCGGCAAGCAGGAGGCCACGGCATACCTGGACTCGCGCAACTTCACCGAACCGCTGTTTGTGTTCGCGATCATGGTGATTGCGGCTACTCGGCCGATTCTTCAGATGGCGGGCTCTGCGGTTCGGCTGCTCGCGAGATGCATGCCTTTGCAGCGCGGGGTGGCGATGTATTTTGTGGTGTTGTCGGTCGTCCCGCTGCTGGGCTCCTTCATCACCGAGCCTGCTGCGATGACGCTGGCGGCGCTGATGCTGCGCGACATCCTGTTCTCGCAGCCGCTGTCAAGCAAGCTCAAGTATTCGACCATTGGCGTGCTGTTCGTCAACATCTCGATCGGCGGCACGCTCACGCCGTTTGCTGCGCCTCCGGTGCTCATGGTGGCGGCGCAGTGGAACTGGGACCTGTGGTTCATGGCGTCGAACTTTGGCTGGAAGGCCGCCGTGGCCGTTGTGGTCAATGCGGGCATCGCCACGCTGCTGTTTCGCCGCCAGGTGGGGCACATGGGGCGCAAGATCGCCACGGACGAGGCGCCAGTCCCTGTGTCCGTGATGCTGGTGCACCTGATGTTCCTGGCGCTGGTGGTGCTGTTTGCGCACCACCCTGCTGTCTTTATGGGCCTGTTCCTCTTCTTTATGGGGTTCACCACCGCCTACCAGCGCCATCAAAACCCGTTGATCCTGCGCGAGGCCTTGCTGGTGGCCTTTTTTCTGGCCGGGCTGGTGGTGTTGGGCGGTTTGCAACAGTGGTGGCTGCAGCCAGTGCTCATGAAGATGGACGCCAACGCCGTGTTCTTTGGCGCGGCAGCGCTCACGGCCTTCACCGACAACGCTGCGTTGACCTACCTGGGCTCACTGGTCGAAGGCCTCAGCAACGAGTTCAAGGTGGCGTTGGTGGCGGGAGCGGTGACGGGCGGTGGCCTGACGGTGATTGCCAATGCACCCAACCCTGCAGGCGCGGCGATCTTGAAAGAAAAGTTCGCTGACAACGCCATCCACCCGCTGGGACTGCTGCTGGGCGCGTTGCCGCCCACGCTGGTGGCGGTGCTGGCGTTCAAGCTGTTGTGAACACCACGCTCCGTGCGGGGCTTAGACCTTGAACAGGTTCTTAGTCCCGCGTGGCGCGCCGCTGCACGCAGGCGATGTAGGCATCGCCATCGGGCGGGCGGCCTGCGCGCTGGCTTTCCCACAGCATTTCGCCCAGGCAGTCCATGGCTGCGTGGTGCGCGTCGTGCAATGAGTCGAGCCGCGCCGTCAGCAGCTCCACCGCCTGGCGGATGCCGCGTGGCTGGTCGATGCTGCATTGCTCGCTGATCGACAGGTGCATCGACAGGTGCAGAAACGGATTGGTCTGCCCCGGCGTTTCGTCGTAGTTACGGGCCACGGCGGCGTCGGCGTCGGACAGGTCGGCGTGGTATTCGGGGTGCTCGGCGATCCACAGGCTGGCCAACGTCTCGATGGCTTCCATAGGCGCGCCGCTCTGGGTCTTGGCGTGCACACCACACAGAAAGCGGCGCACATCGGCTTGAGAGGGGCTGAACATGGGGCGTGAGGGTAGCACGCAGGGCAAGAGCCTGGCGCCTGAAGGGAAGGCGGGGGAGGGCGATGCGGATTGCGCCTGCCTGCTACATCGCGCCGGGGCGGCGTCCTACGCTGACCGTGGGGCGGCGCACCTACATTGGGCTGGCGCAAAGGCCGGGAGCCGGGTCCACTTTGTCGCAGTCCTCCAAACCCGGCATGGGGAGAAACGTTATGAATGCAATGCGAATCGTCGGTGTGCTGTTGTTGGTGTTGGGGCTGGCCGGATTTTTGACCGGGGGCTTCAGTTTTACCAAGGACACGACCCAAGCCAAACTGGGGCCACTGGAGCTGACGGTCAAGGAAAAAGAGTCCGTGAACATCCCGCAATGGATGAGCCTGGGCGCCATGGTACTTGGCGGTGTGGTGCTGGTGTTGGGCTTTCGCAAGCGCTGATGATTTGAGCCCGTCTCAAAATCCACGGCAGCGCTGCTGCTGCGCAGGCCTGCTGTCACTCACGCGCGTGGGGCACCCATCATGCGCGAGATGGTTTTTGCCGCGCGAAGCAGCCCGGGCAACAAGCTCTCCTGCATCACCGCCGCACTCGTGCGGTTGGCTTGACCGCTGATATTGAGCGCCGCCACTGTCTGCCCCATGCGGTTGGTCAGCGGCGCCGCAATCGATATCAAGCCTTCTTCCAGCTCCTGGTTCACCAGGCACCAGCCTTGCTGCCGCGCCTGGCGGATGTGGGCGATCAGCGCATCCACATCGGTGGTGGTGTGTTCGGTAAAACGCTGCATGGGGTGGCCCTGCAGCCGGGCCTGCAGTTCATCGTCTGGCAGCCCGGCCAGCAGCATGCGGCCCATGGACGTCCAGCATGCGGGCAGGCGTGAGCCCACGCCCAGCGTGGTGCGCATGATCTTGTGCGTGGGCACGCGCAGCACATAGACGATGTCCAGGCCGTCGAGCACAGCGGCCGATGACGACTCGCGCACCTCTTCCACCAGATCTTCCATCACTGGCTCGGCCAGGTTCCAGATGGGCAGTGACGACAGGTAGGCAAACCCCAGGTCCAGGATGCGCGGGCTCAGGCGAAACAGCTTGCCGTCCGTTTCTACGTACCCCAGCGTCTGCAGCGTGAGCAGGATGCGCCGTGCGCCCGCACGGGTCAGGCCAGTTTGCGCGGCCACTTCACTCAACGTCTGCTGCGGCGTGGCCGCGCTGAAAGAACGGATCACCTCCAGCCCGCGCGCGAACGACTGCACATAGCTGTCGCTCGGTTTGGGGTCTTTGGTTTCTGGGATTTGTGAATTCATACGTGTGCCAACTATAATTCTTTAAGCGAACATTTGTTCTGTATGCGAACAAATTTCGAAGAGACAACAACCAAGCAAACCAAGAAAGCGTTGCAATGATCAACAAACTGGCGGACTCGGTGGCCCAGGCCCTCGCGGGGGTGAAGGATGGTGCCACGGTGTTGATAGGCGGGTTCGGCACGGCCGGCATTCCGGGTGAGTTGATCGACGGCCTCATCGCCCAGGGCGCGCGCGACCTCACCGTGGTCAACAACAACGCTGGCAACGCCGACCAGGGCCTGGCCGCGCTGCTCAAGGCAGGGCGGGTGCGCAAGATCATCTGCAGCTTTCCGCGCCAGGTCGATAGCCATGTGTTCGACGAGCTGTACCGCAGCGGCAAGCTGGAGCTGGAACTCGTACCTCAGGGCAACCTGGCCGAGCGCCTGCGCGCTGCGGGCGCGGGCATCGGCGCCTTTTTCTGCCCCACAGCGCATGGCACCGAGCTGGCCGCTGGCAAAGAGACGCGCGAGATCAACGGCAAACACTACGTGCTGGAGTACCCCATCCACGGCGACGTGGCCCTGATCAAGGCCGAGAAGGGTGACCGCTGGGGCAACCTCACTTACCGTATGTCCGCCCGCAATTTTGGGCCCGTGATGGCCACTGCCGCCAAGACCACCATCGCCACCGTGCACGAGGTCGTCACGCTCGGCTCGCTGGACCCGGAGGCCATCGTCACCCCCGGCATCTACGTGACTCACGTCGTGAAGATCGACCGCACGGCCACCCAGGCCGGTGGTTTCAAGAAATCAGCATGAAATTGGCCTCTGGCGCACAAGGAATAAGCGTGAGTAGCTATCAAAAACGTAGTAAAGACGAGTTGGCAAAACGCGTGGCGCAAGACATCCACGACGGCGCCTACGTCAACCTGGGCATCGGCCAGCCCACCCTGGTGGCCAACCACATCCCCGCAGGCCGCGAGGTCATCCTGCAAAGCGAGAACGGCATCCTGGGCATGGGCCCCGCGCCCGCTGCGGGTCTGGAGGACTACGACCTCATCAACGCGGGCAAGCAGCCCGTGACGCTGCTGCCCGGCGGTGCGTACTTTCACCATGCCGACAGCTTTGCCATGATGCGCGGCGGCCACCTCGATATCTGCGTGCTGGGCGCCTTCCAGGTATCGGCTACGGGTGACCTGGCCAACTGGAGTACCGGCGAGCCCGGAGCCATCCCCGCCGTGGGCGGCGCGATGGATTTGGCCATCGGCGCCAAGCAGACCTGGGTGATGATGGACCTGCTGACCAAGCAGGGCGCCAGCAAGATCGTCACGCAATGCAGCTACCCGCTCACCGGTGTCGCCTGCGTGAAGCGCATCTACACCGATCTGTGCACACTGGCTTGCACGCCCACGGGGCTGCAGCTCATCGACACCGTGCCTGGCCTGTCGCTGGCCGAGCTGGAGCAACTGGTGGGCCTGTCGATCCGTGCGGCCGCCTGAATCCAACCCCCCAAGAAACGAGGAGACAACACCATGAGCCAACAACGCCAAGCCTTCATCTGCGACGCCATCCGCACCCCCTTCGGCCGCTATGGCGGCGCGCTCTCCAGCGTGCGCACCGACGACCTGGGTGCCATCCCCATCAAGGCGCTGATGGACCGCAACCCCGGCGTGGACTGGGCGGCCGTGACCGACGTGCTCTACGGCTGCGCCAACCAGGCCGGTGAAGACAACCGCAACGTGGCCCACATGAGCAGCTTGCTGGCGGGCCTTCCCATCGACGTGCCCGGCGCCACCATCAACCGCCTGTGCGGCTCTGGCATGGACGCCGTGGGCACCGCGGCGCGCGCCATCAAGGCAGGCGAGGCGGGCCTGATGATTGCGGGCGGCGTGGAGAGCATGAGCCGCGCACCGTTCGTGATGCCCAAGGCCGAGTCGGCCTTCAGCCGCAACAACGCGGTGTACGACACCACCATCGGCTGGCGCTTCATCAACAAGCTGATGAAAGAAAAGTACGGCGTGGACTCCATGCCCGAAACCGCTGAGAACGTGGCGACGGACTTCGGCATTGAGCGCGAAGCGCAAGACCAGATGGCCCTGCGCAGCCAGCTCAACGCTGTAGCCGCCATCAAGGACGGCCACCTGGCGCGCGAGATCGTGCCCGTGCACATCCCCCAAAAGAAGGGCGACGCCATCATCGTCAGCCAGGACGAACACCCGCGCGAGACAAGCCTGGAAGCGCTGGCCAAGCTCAAGGGCGTGGTGCGGCCCGATGGCACGGTGACGGCGGGCAACGCCAGCGGCGTGAACGACGGTGCTTGCGCACTGCTGCTGGCCGACGGAGCCAGCGCTGCCAAATACGGCCTCAAGCCCCGCGCCCGCGTGGTGGGCATGGCGGTGGCCGGTGTGGCGCCGCGCATCATGGGTTTTGGCCCCACGCCCGCCACGCAGAAGGTGCTGGCGCAGACGGGCCTGACCATCGACCACATGGACGTGATCGAACTGAACGAAGCCTTTGCAGCGCAGGGCCTGGCCGTGCTGCGCGCACTGGGCATCAAGGACGACGACGCGCGGGTGAACGCCTGGGGCGGCGCGATTGCGCTGGGCCACCCGCTGGGTGCGAGCGGTGCACGGCTGGTCACCACCGCCGTCAACCGCCTGCATGAACACGCCGGCCAGTACGCGCTGTGCACCATGTGCATCGGCGTGGGGCAGGGCATTGCCATCATCCTGGAGCGCGTGTGACCGTGATCGAACGCAACCCCACACCGGTCACCGTCATTACGGGTGCCAGCAACGGCATCGGCCGTGCGATTGCCGACGCCGTGCTGGCCCAGGGCCACGCCGTGGTCAACCTGGACTACGTGCTGCCCACCTGGAGCCACCCTCGGCTTACCTCGTACCAGGGCGACCTGACCAATGAGGCATCGACCCGCGAGCGCGCGACCGAGATTGCCGCCAAACACAACGTGACGGCGCTGGTGAACAACGCGGGCGCCACGCGCCCCGGCACCATCGATACTGCCACCACGGCGCAGCTGGATGACGTGGTGGGCCTGCACCTGCGTGCGCCCATGCTGCTGGTGCAGGCCTTTTTGCCCACGCTGCGCGCCAGCGGGCAGGGCCGCATCGTCAACATGTCGTCGCGTGCCGCGCTGGGCAAGGGCGACCGCATCGTGTACTCGGCCACCAAGGCCGGAATGATCGGCATGACGCGCACGCTCGCCATGGAGCTGGGTCGTGACGGCATCACCGTCAACGCGATTGGCCCCGGCCCGATTGCCACCGAACTCTTCCGCCAGAGCAACCCCGACGGTGCGCCGCAGACGCAGCGCATCTTGAACAGCATCGCCGTGGGCCGCATGGGCACGCCCGACGATGTGGCGCGCGCGGCGCTGTTTTTCCTCTCGCCCGACAACGGCTTCGTGACCGGGCAGGTGCTGTACGTGTGCGGAGGCACCACGCTGGGAGTGGCGCCTGTTTAGCAACCTGAACTGATCTTCCCTGCCGCCCCGCAAGGGGCGCCCCCCGTTCTCGCCCGGAGGCATCGGCACCCGGTTGAGGCCACGGCGCGGCCAGACCCTGCCCAACGCGGCGCTGGTGGCACCCATCCATTCATCCACCTTCTTGAAGGAGACAAACCATGACCCGTTCCACCCACACCACCCGCCGCTTCGCGCTGTCGGCCGCTGCTGTCACCGCCCTCGCTGGTATCGGCCTACTGGGCAGCAGCGCTGCGCTCGCCCAGGCCTACCCCACCAAGCCCGTCACCATCGTTGTGCCCTTTGCCGCAGGCGGCACCACCGACATCCTGGCGCGCATCATCGGCCAGGCACTGACCACCGAGCTGGGCCAGTCGGTCATCGTGGACAACCGCGCGGGTGCGGGTGGCAACATCGGCGGCACCATGGCGGCCAAGGCGCCAGCGGATGGCTACACGCTGTTCATGGGCACGGTGGGCACGCACGCCATCAATGCCAGCTTGTACAAGAAGATGCCGTTTGACCCCGTGAAGGACTTCGCGCCGCTCACGCGCGTGGCCAACGTGCCCAACCTGCTGGTGGCCAACCCCGCGCAGCCCTACAAGAGCGTGAAGGAACTGATCGCCTACGCCAAGGCCAACCCCGGCAAGGTCAACTTTGGTTCGTCGGGCAACGGCAGCTCCATCCACCTGTCGGGCGAGCTGTTCAAGAGCCTGGCCAAGGTGGACATGGTGCACGTGCCCTACAAGGGCAGCGCACCCGCCGTCACCGACCTGCTGGGCAACCAGATCGGCATCATGTTCGACAACATGCCCTCGGCCATCCAGCATGTGCGCAGCGGCAAACTGGTGCCGATTGCCGTGACCACGGCCAAGCGCTCGCCCGAGCTGCCCAACGTGCCCACCATCGCCGAGGCCGGTGTGCCCGGCTACGAGGCCACATCGTGGTTCGGCATGTTTGCGCCCACCGGTACGCCCGCGCCGGTGCTGGCCAAGCTCAACACCGCGCTGGTCAAGGTGCTGAACCAGGCGGATGTGAAGAAGAAGATCAACGAGCAAGGCGCCGAAACGTACAGCGAAACGCCCGAGCAGTTTGCTGCCTTCATCCAGGCCGAGTCCATCAAATGGGGCAAGGTCGTGAAGGAGTCGGGCGCAAGTTTGGACTAAGCGCCACCGAGGTTCGTTGCAGCTACTAAATTGATAGCTGCTACCGCCTATGAATAGGGCGGTAGCAGCTATTTTTGTTTAAATTCGGGTAGACGAGATCACTGCACCCGGTACACGCGCCCCGTCTGCGCGCCTTCCACGCTGCGTTGGTAGGCCAGCGCTGCGCGCTCTGCGGGTACGGACTCGAACCCCGGGAAGAACGGCCCGTACACACCCACCGACTCGGTGAGGATGGTGGGGCTGACTGCGTTAATGCGCAGGCCGCGCGGCAGCTCGATGGCGGCGGCCGCCACAAAGCCCTCGATGGCGGCGTTCACCGCCGTGGCGCTGGCGCCATTGCGGATGGGCTCGATGGACAGGATGCCTGCGGTCAGCGTGATGGAGCCGCCATCGGTCAGGTACTTCTGGCCGATCAATGCCAGCTGCACCTGGCCCAGCAGCTTGTCTTGCAGGCCCAGGTTGAACTGCTCGGGCGTCATGTCGGCCAGCGGGCCAAAGTGCAGGTTGCCTGCGGTGCTGACGATGGCATCGACTTGGCCCACGGCAGCGAACAGCTTGGCGACCGAGCCCGGCTGCGAAAAGTCGGCGCGGTGTGTGCCGCTGTTGCGCCCCACAGTGATCACGTCGTGGCGTGCGCCCAGGTTGGCCAGCACGGCCTGGCCGATGGTGCCGCTGGCGCCGATGAGAAGAATCTTGGACATGGTGTGTTCCTTGGGGTTGAAAAGGGTTGAAGAAGAACTGACAACCCGATTCTTTTGTTAATTAATCAATGCATAAAGTACGTAGAAGTTATGCTTGTGCTAACTATTGATTAGGAATATTGGGAATTGCCATGGACAAGCTGCGCAACATGGAAGTCATGGTGGCCGTGGTCGAGGCTGGCAGTTTTGCCGCCGCTGCGCGTCAGCTCCACATCTCGGCGGTGATGGTGGGCAAACACATCCAGCAGCTGGAGACCCACCTGGGCGCGCGCCTGTTTCAGCGCAGCACGCGCCAGAACAGCCTGACCGAGGTGGGCGCCGCGTTCTACGACGACAGCAAGCGCGTGCTGGAGCAGGTGCGCTGGGCCGAATCGGCGGTAGAGCGTAGCCGCGCCGTGCCGCAGGGCCTGCTGCGGGTCAGCGCGCCGTTCACGCTGGGCAACCATGTCATCGCGCCGCTGGTGGCCGACTTTCTTCAACGCCATGACCAAGTGCGTGTGGACCTGCAGCTCACTGACAGCGTGGTGGACCTGGCGGGCGAGAGCTTTGACGTGGCCGTGCGCATTGGCCAGGTGGTGAATGAGGGCCTGGTGGCGCGCCCGCTGCGCCCCTACCGCATGGTGATTGCTGCTGCCCCTGCCTACCTGCAGCGCCACGGCACGCCCGAGCGTGCGGCCGACCTGGCCCGACACCAGTGCCTGAGCCATTCGGTGTGGCAGCGCCGGGTGGAATGGACGCTGCGCGATGGTAAAGACGAGTTCTTCTGGCCCGAAAACGCGCGCTTCGTTTGCAACCAGGGCGACGGCCTGCGCGAGGCTGCGCTACGCGGCCTGGGCCTGATCATGCAGCCCGAGGTGCTGCTGGCCGACGACCTGTCCAGCGGCGCGCTGGTGCCGGTGATGCAGCCTTGCCTGCCCGCGCCACGGCCCGTGCAACTGGTGTATGCGCCCGACCGGCGGCAATTGCCCAAGCTGGCGCGGTTTGTGGAATATGTGGTGGAGCGACTGGGCGAGGAAGAACGCCAGGGACGCTGAGGGCGCCCCTCGGTCGTCGGCTCAGCAGAACGCCCGGCGCTGCTGTTTGAGTGCATCGCGGTCGATGCTGGCCGCCAGTTGCTCCATGTCGGCCGCGCAAACGCCGTGCTGCAGAAAATGCTGGGGCCATTGCTCTACCGCTTGAGCAACTTCCTGAATCAGCTCGATGGCCCTGGCTCGGGGGATGCCGAATTCGCTCAACTCAGTCAGCGCGTTGTCCAGCGTGGATTGCGCGCCGTGCTGGCCCACCACCATGGCCTGGTAGCCCATGTTTTGCAGCGTGGGCACCACGTCGAACGCCGGGGCCAGGTCGTAGTAGCCGTCAAAGCCCAGGCGCAGGCAATGGTTGCGCTCGTGGTCGTCAGTGTTGTCCATGAGGATGTTGAACACCATGCGCCGAAACAGCTCCTCGCGCTGCGCCTTTTGCCGGTCGGGGTGTGCCTGGCGCAACAGCACGGTGGCCAGTGCGCCGTAGCTTTCGGCCAGGCCCGCAGCCGCCAGTGCGGTCTTGGCAGAAATGCAGTGCACGCGCAGGTTCAGGGTGTCCAGCCGCACGCGGTCAAACCGCTCGATCGTCAGTGCGTGGCGTTGGGGCCCACGGCCCATCCGCGATGGAATGGGCAGCACGCCCGTGGTGGCCACGTGGATGCCTGCCCTGGCCGCCAGCGTCATGGTGGCGTGCTCGATGAGGGGCGTGTCCACCGCGTCGTCCAGCTCGCTGAACTTGATGACGCAGGGCCCGCTGTCGGTTTGCAGCAGCGCCTTGGGGCGTGCCCCACCCAGCGTCACGCCGGGCTGCACCAGCCGCTGGATCTCTGGCGTGACCGGGACTTGCGACTGCACGTCTTCCACCGCCCGCACCATGGCCTCCAGATCGCGCAACTGCGGATAGGGTCCGATGCGGCGGGGGATGTAGTGATCGGCCGATGTGGAGATGCCCAAAGCGCCAAAGCGGTCGTCACCAGCGAACAGCAGCATCTCCAGAATCGACAGGCGCGCAGGGCGGTCGATGTGGCGGATGATGCGCTCGCCCCAACGGTCTGGCCGCGCATCGTCAATGGCGCCGGGTGCGCTGTCTTTGTGGTTGGCGCTGAACACGTGTCCCGCCAGCAGGGGCAGGTCTTCGCTCAGCGCAAACTCCCACCAATCTGCGGCGTAGCTGAAGGTGGCGCAGTTGGGCACCAACTGCGACAGGCCCACCGCCCCCGTCAGCACGGGTTGTGCAGGGTTGACCAACGTCCAGACGTACAGCGTGTCTTGCGGCACGTAGGAGCGCGGTGTGACTTGCCGCGCGTTGTCGGGTGGGGTCATGGCCGCGCTTTCTTCTGGCCCGAGATCAGTGCGGCCAGGCCTGCGGCGGTGCTGTTGGGTGTGCGTTCGACCGCGCCGAGCCCCGCTATCCGTGTGGCCTTCTTTGCTGCAGCCGTCCGATCTGTGCCGAACAATGAACGCTCTTCTTTTGCCAGGTGCGGGGCTACTGAATGGATTGGCGCATTGGCTTTTGATGCGGGTGGAAAGGCAGTTCCTTGTGTTTCGCTGGCCTCCGTTTGGGTGGCTGTCTTTTTTCCTGTTGTCGTCGGTTTCTGCACCGAAGCCCGCGCCGTGGACCGGGGCCTTGTTCTGGCCACTTCCTGTTCCAGCGAGGCCAGGTCGTTCTGCGGCGCAATCAGGTCGGCCAGCCCATGGGCCTGGTTGATGAGCCACATGCACATCACGTACGACGCCATGGACACCGACGGGTCGCCGCGTTCGATGCGCGCCATGGTGGGCTGCGACACGCCCAGCCGCTTCGCCCACTGGGCCTGCGTCTCTTTGCGGCGCTTGCGTGCGATCACGATGTTTTGGGCAAGCGACATGATCTGCTGAAGAACCGCCTGGGGGTAGTCAGTGGGCTTGGTGTTTTGTGCTGGCATTCATAGATGTTAGTTTAAATGAGTATTTTTGAACATCTATGAATTTATTTGAGTGCTCAAGCTAGAGAATACCAAGTCGCTATATTGCTCATAGATGTATGCAAATACAAAAATAAAAAACATCTATGAATAATAGTGCGAAACTGGATGGTATGCGTGGCTACGCAAGCGCGGGGCGTTCAGCCAGGGGTGGCGTGTTGCCACACGCCGCCATTCGGGCCTGCGGCCGTTCACTCCACGGCGTCACGGGGCGCCACGGGCCCGATCTTGAACACCCCGCTCACCCGCGCGCACGGCACGCCATCGGCCGTGACCAGGCCTTGCGCGAATACGAGAGAGCGCGTGATGCGCAGCGGCTCGGCCTCGCCCTCGACCCAGGCGCCCAGTGGGGCAGGGGCCAGATAGTCGATCTGCAGGCTGATGGTGGGCAAGAAGCGGTCAGACACCTGGTCGCTTTTGCGGTGCACCGACAGGGGCACCAGCATGTCGCAAAAGGTGGCCATCATGCCGCCGTGCAGGTTGCCCATGGGGTTGGTGTGGCGCTGCTCCACGCGAAAGCCGAACTTCACCACATTGCCCTGGTGCAGCACATACAGCGGGCCGTTGTGCTGGATGTAAGGGCCACCTGCCTCCAGCGGGGCAAAGCCTGCGGGGATGGGGGTGGTGGTGGCGTTCTCGGTGGCGTGCGTCATCAGCGGGCTTCCTTTTCAATGTCGTTGGCAAAACTGGCGTCCTGCAGGCTGCTGCGGGTGGCGTCGCCCTGCAGCCAGCCGCCGTACACCGTGCGGAAGTCCGCCACGATCTGCGCGAGCGGCATGTCGTCAAAGGCGCCGCGCTGGCGCACGTATTCCATGTGGCGTGCGCCCGACTTGTCGAACGGGTGGTAGATCGAGTCGTTTTCGCCGTCGAACTCCAGCGGCAGCAGGCCAAAGCGCTCGCACAGCTCGATGTTGAACGCGGGCGTGGCCTTGCGCCAGGCGCCATCGAGCCAGATGTCGGTGTAGCCGTGCCAGATGAAGAGGTCGGTCTTCATGGTTTCGCGCATGCGCTCGGTGGAGAGGTGGTTGCGCACGTCGGCAAAGCCCATGCGCGCCGGAATGCCCGCCGCACGGCACACGGCGGTAAGCAGCGCGGCCTTGGGCACGCACCAGCCGTAGCCGTTGGCCAGCACGGTGCTGGCTGTCATGCCCTGGGGCGACAGGTCGATGCGGTAGGGGTCGTAGCGAAAGCCGTCGCGCACGGCCAGGTACAGGGCCACGGCGCGCTCGCGGTCGGTGGCACCACGCGCGTGCTGAGCGGCAAAGGCCTGGACGGTGGGGGCGTCGCTGTCGATGAGGGCCGTGGCGCGCAGGTGGGCGGGCGTGGGGGTGGTGGTCATTGTGGTTTGTCTCCTGCAGTCGGACGGGGCCAGTGTGCGGGCCCTGGGCACCAGATGCTGTCACAGGCGCGCCAGCCTTGTGCGGCAGGGGTTGGATGTGCCCGCTACACCCGCCACGCCGGTAGTTCCCAGTTGCGCCACAGCGCCAGCCCGCGCAGCCCGGCCGTCAGCAGCACACAGGCCACCAGCGGCGCCCAGTCCGGCGCCTGCACCTGGCGCAGGGCCACGTCGGCCCAGCCGCCCGCGAAGGCGCACAGCGCGTAGGGCCGGTGGTCGCTGAAGGCTTGGGGCACCTCGTTGCACAACACGTCGCGCAGCACGCCGCCAAACACACCCGTGGTCACGCCCATCATCACGCTGATGATCGGTGGCATGCCGACGGCGGTGGCAATGTCCACCCCCACAGCGGCAAACAGGCCCAGGCCGATGGCATCGGGCAGCAGCATGGCGCGCTCGGTGGGCTGAAAGTGCCGCTGGCGCATGAACAGCATGGCGCCGATGCACAGCGCGAGGATGCCCCAGACGAATTCGGTGTGGCGAATCCAGAAAAAGGGCCGCTGGTCCAGCAGCAAATCGCGCAACGTGCCCCCGCCAAACGCGGCCACAAAGGCCACCACACACACGCCCACGGCATCCAGCCGCTTGCGCGCCGCCATGATCACGCCCGACAGGGCAAACGCAATGGTGGCGGCCACCTCCAGCGTGAAGCGCAGTGTGTGAATCCAGGGGGCGTCGAGTGGCAGGTCCATGGGCGCGATTGTGCCGTGGCGCTGTGGGGGCGGGCAGGGGTTGGCAGCGCACTGCCTGTTGCGTCGGATGCTATTAAAAAAATAGCTATTGGCGCATATTGCATAAGCGCTGTAGCCTGTTTTTATCCAAAACCTATGCGCCAATGTCTCTGATCTTGCGAGCTGGGTGTGTTTCAGTGTGCGACGCCCCATGCCCGCAGAAACTGCCAGGCCAGTGCCAGCACACAGCCCGCGCCGCCCAGGGCGCCCAGGCGGTGGCCCCAGCGCAGGCTGGCGATGGGCCATTGGTTCATGGCCAGTACCAGCAGCCAGCCCAGCACCATCCAGGCAGCCGCCACCAGCGCCAGCCCCGCCGCCAGCCCGGTCGCTGCAGAGGCTGCGAGGGCCTGCAGCACGAGGGTGGCCAGGACCACGGCCCAGGCGTGCCGTGATGCTGCTGTGGTGGGGGGAGTGCCGTCGCCCCAGGCGCGGGTGGGCACGGTGCGCGCCCAGCGGGTCAGCGCGATCAGTGAGGCCAGCGCGGCGCTGGCACCGATGAGCTCGTTCATGCGGCCTCCGGCGGGGTGCGGTGGGTGCCTGGGTTGGGCGTGTGCGGCGCACCGTGGCCCGCCCGCCGCCAGCGCAGCGCCCGCCGCGCGCGCAACAGCAGGGGTGCGCCCGCAGCCAAGGCGCACAACGCCGACGCCACCGCCCACTGCACCAGCCCGGCCTTGGCCGCCAGGCCGCCATAGGCCAGCGCGGCCAACGCCCACAGCAGCACGGTGGTGCGGGGCGCCCAGTGGCGCAGCGTGGCGGCGGGCAGGGCCACGAAGAAGGCGAGCAGCAGGCCCAGCATGCCCGACGACCGTGCGGGTTCGGTGGCCACGATGTGGGCCAGGCGGAAGGATTCCACCGCCAGCACACCGGTCAGCCAGAAGGGCCAGTGGGCTGACCCTACCCAGCGGGCCCAACCGCGTGGGTGCCAGCGCGGGTGGGCGGTGGTTGCGTGCACTGCAGAACCCGACCGAGCCACGGCCGCAGCGCGCGACGCCTTGCGCCGGTGCGCCTGCACCCGCTGTGGCCCGATGAAAACCGCAATGCCCCCACAGACCAGCCCCATGGCGACCAGGCTGACCAACATGGCAGGGCCTTGCGCGCTGCCCAGCACCAGCCCAGCCACACCGGCCACGGCCAGCAGCGCGCCCGCGCCACCCAGCGCCACGCGCCACAG
The DNA here is from genome assembly GCF_028680575.1 of Acidovorax benzenivorans. GTDB lineage: Bacteria > Pseudomonadota > Gammaproteobacteria > Burkholderiales > Burkholderiaceae_C > Acidovorax > Acidovorax benzenivorans. The sequence continues at coordinate 379,265 of NZ_JAPCKI010000005.1, forward strand.
CGCCAGCGTGCGCAGCGCCCACGCGGCCACGGCCGACATCAGCAGCCACACGCCGATGAGCGCCCACACCGACCACACCGGCCGCTGCGCCAGCGAGGGCAGGCCCGAAGGCCCCCACAGGTGCACGAACACCGCCACGATGAGCGCGGCGGGTGTGGTGGCGTGCAGGGCCAGGAAGAAACGTTGCATGGACGGTAGGGCTGCAGAAAATGGAGCGAGTAATGCGGTGTCAACCCGCAGCCGCGATTTCGCCGGTCGATGTGCCCTGCGCCGCCTCGGCCTCGCGCCTGCGCTGCTGGCGTGCATCCAGCCAGATCAGCGTGCCCGAGACCGATAAAAACGCGGGGGTCATGCCCAAAAAGAAATACAGCCACTTCAGCGCCAGCCCGCCAAAGTCACCAAAGTGCAGCGGCTCCATGAGTCCGTTGACCAGCGACCAGAAGCCCGCCGTGCGTGGGTCGTGCACCTTCTTGGGCGCGCCGGTGGCGGCGTGGATGTCCACCCGCGCAGTGCTGGCCAGGTGGCCCTGCAGGTTACCGGTAAAGCCCGCCTCGGCCGTGCTCGTGCCCCAGCGTCGCAGCGACACATAACGCGCCTCCAGCCCCGGCACAGCCTGCTGCGCGGTGGCGTACAGCGCATCCAGCGACTGCATGGGCACGGGCTCGGCGGCATCGCCAGCGGCCTTGCGCGCGGGCTTTGCAGCTGCAGCTTCGGTGATGGTGGCGGTGGTGGTCAGGTATTTGGTGCCCTGCTCGAACAGCGGCGTCAGTCCCATCCACGCCCCCGTGGCCGCGATCAGGATGTGAAAGCCCAGCCCCCAGATGCCCGCAGACTTGTGCAGGTCCGACATCACCACGCGAAAGCTGCGGCCCCAGCGCTGCGTGAACAGCTCGGCCAGGATCTTGCGGTGGATGACGATGCCTGTGGCAATCAGCACCAGCATCGCAGCACCCAGAAAGCCCACGATCCAGCGCGGTCCGAAGAACAGGAACACATGCAGCATGCGCAGGTATTGGCCCAGCTGGCTGTCCACCGGGCCAACTACCGTGCCCGTATCCGAGCGCAAGGCCACCTTGGTGCGCGTGTTCGCAGGTGCCCCGCGCTCGCGCACAAACGCGAAGTAGCTGGCGTTGACCGCATCGGGCAGCGCAATGGTCTCCACCGTGGCGCCGGGGTAGCGGGTGTGCAGCTGCGTCAGCACTGCGTCCAGCGACGCTGGCGTGGCAGAGCGCGGCAGCTGCGCCAGCGACGGGTTGGCCCACAGGTCGATCTCGTTCTTGAACACCACCACCGCACCCGAGAAGCACACGATAAACAGCAGCAGCCCCGTGACGATGCCCGCCCAGGAGTGCAGGGTAAAGAGGCGGTTCAAGGTGCGCTGGCTGGTCATGGTGGGCGGTGTAACGGCGGCTATTGGGGAGGGGCTTGGGCTCATTCCCCAACCGTTCGGGCTGAGCCTGTCGAAGCCAGGGCACAGCACATTGGGTAGCCCTTCGACAGGCTCAGGGCGAACGGCGGGAAGGACATGCCAAAGACTTTGAAGCGGCCGTCAGAAGAAGTACGTCACGCCCAGGCTGAAGTTGCGCGGCAGTGACGGAGACACCACGTTGGCATTGATCGCTCCGTCGTAGTACGCCTTGTTGAACACGTTCTTGACCCCCGCCGTCACACGGTAGTTCTCGCCCACGTAGCTGACCGAGGCATCGGCCACAAAGTACGACGGCAGCGTGAACGGGTACGAGCCGATCTGCTCGCTCACGTAGCGCCCGCCCAGGCCCAGCGTCACGCGCTGGTACTGCGGCAGCTTGTACGTGGCCCAGGCCGTGAGCGTGTGGCGCGGCGTGAGGTTGAGCGGCAGGCCGACGATGGCAGCGTTGTTGTCGCGCGTGACCTTGGTCTGCGTGTAGGTGTAGGCGCTGGTCAGCTTCCAGCCGTTCTTCAGGTCCGCGCCCAGCTCCAGCTCCAGCCCCCGTGCGCGTTGCTCGCCGGTCTGCACGCTGAAGCCCGTGTTCACCAGGTCGGCCGTGGTCACGTTCTGGCGTACCAGGTCGAAGATGGCGAGCGCGCCGGTGATCTGGCCGTTGGGCGACTCGTACTTCACGCCCGCCTCCCACTGCTTGCCCGTCTCGGGCACAAAGGGCGATCCGCCGAAGGCCAGGCCCGACACGGGCAAGAACGACTCGCCATAGCTGCCATAGACCGACCAGCCCGGCTTGAACTCATACACCAGCCCGGCGGACAGCGTGGTGGCGCTGTCCTTCTGGCGGGTTTGTGTGTTGGCCACGCGGTTGTTGGTGTCGTTGGTGGACCAGTCGCGGCGCAGGCCCACCAGGGCCGTCCAGCCCTGGCCGAACTTGATCTGGTCTTGTGCATACAGCCCGGCTACGGTGAGCTTGGACGGTGCATCGCTGGTCAGCGCTGCGGGGCAGGTGGCCTGCATGCCATAGACGGGCGCGAACAAATCCAGCGCGCCGATGCGGCAGGTGCGGCTGGCCAGCAGGCTGTGGCCGCTGCGCACGTCCAGGCCCGTGACGAGCTGGTGCTTGACGCCCAGCGCCTCGAAGCGTGTGAGCAGCGAGGTGTCGGTGGCAAGCAGGTCGTAGTCCATGTACTGGCGCGATGCCTGGCGGTTTTGCAGCCGCTGGTTAGCCTGTAGCGCCAGGTTGGAGATGAAGTTGCCCGTGCCCTTCTCGGTCTCGTAGCGCACGTTCTGGCGGAAGGTCATGGCGTCCGACACCTTGTGCTCCAGCGCATAGCCCACCGTGGTGCTCTCCACGTCATATACGCCAAAGCTCGGGTCGCCCGTGAACATGGTGCGTGACAGGGTGCCGTTGCGGTTGGGCAGCAGCGTGCCGTAGGGCGTGATGCCCTGCTGGCGCATCCATTCACTTTGGCTGTAGGTGGCAAACAGCACCAGGTCGGTCTGCGCGCCCAGGTCGATGGACAGCGACGGCGCAAACCAGCGGTCCTTGCGGTACACGAACTGCGTGGGGTCGTCGGCGTTGGACACCTGGGCGTTGATGCGCAGCGCCGTCTTGCCCGATTCTGACAGTGGCCGGTTGATGTCTGCTTGCAGCGTGCGCTGGCCAAAGCTGCCCACCTCCACGCCCACTTCGTTGATCGCCTCCTTCTTGGGCCGCTTGCTCACCGCGTTGACGATGCCGCCGGGCTGCACCTGGCCAGCCAGCGCCACGTTTTCGAGGTCTTGCAGCAGCAGCCAAATGCGCCCAGCGTGCGCCACACTTGCTGGCCGATTGAGCGGCGCGCCAGGAAGAGCGAGCCAATCACCCTGAAAATTCGACCCGCCCAGCGACGTGAGCGCGGAGGCCGCTGCAGCCAGCTCGCTCGCGTGCGCGGCCTCTTTACTGGCTGCGGCTTCTGTGGCGTTGGTGAAGGTTGCAGCGGCCATGGCATTGGCGCCCGGGGCGAGCTTGTCTTTCTCCCACAGATAGAAGTTCTCCTGCGCCTCGTCAAAGATCGGCTCGTCCTGGCTGGAGTCCGGTACCTGTGGCGCGGCTTCGATGGGTGTGATCGGGGTTGGCATATCGGTCGTGTGGGTCAGTTTGGAGAGGTGGTCGGCAGGCCCTCGATCTCGAAGCGGAACGAGGACGTGCGGGCGTTGTCCCGCGACATGGGGGCGCTCTTGAGAATCCCGAAAAGCAGGCTTTGCCGGTAGCCGGGCAGCAGCGTGGGTGTGAATGCAACGCCCTTGCCAACCAGGCGCAGCAGTTGGTAAAGCGCCGAGTCTTCGTTCTTGCTGCTCAGTGCGGCTGTACCGCTCATGTCGCAGGTGGCGCCATAGATCAGCACCGAGGTGCTTCCGTTCTCGTCGGCCTTGCGGCTGGTGAGCACACGGGGCGCGCGGACCAGTCCGAACTCCACGCCGCTCTCCGGCCCTTCAAGGTCCACGCCCGGGATGTAGCGCAGCTTGCCAACTTCGATCTGCGAGACGGCGCGCAGCTGGGTCCCCGTGCCCTCAATCGTGACGTGCACCACGGCCGCAGGGAAGATCGGGAGCCCGTGGACCAAGACGCGGTCGGTCGTGGTGCGCTGCCCGAAGCGGTAGTCCCAGAAGCCCCGCGCGGCAGACTTGATACGGCCGGTGTGTTCTACCGCCAGAGGGCCACCGTCGAACTTGTAAACACGCACGCGCCAGTGCGCGCCCTTGGCGCCAAAGATGGCAACCGCGTTCGCATACCGCTGGCGTAACCGGTAGCTGATGTCCTCCGTGGTGCTCTGCACTGGCTGGTGCTTGTAGAACAGCATGCCATCGGCCCGCAGGTGGGGGCCAAAAGGCCGGTGGCGCAGCGTGGGGCGCATGTCGGTCCAGCGTGTGGGGTCCTGCTCGGGCACCACCACTGTGCCTGCAGGTATCTCTACGGCACTGCGGAACACACGGTGGATGTTTGCCCGCGTGACTTCTGTGCCGATGATCGGATAGGCGGTGCCGCTGACCCATGCAGGCTCTGATGGGGCGGGCTCAGGGACAGAGCCTTCCAGGAACATGGCGTCTGTGATGGGGTTGCGTTCGATGTAGTACATGGTTCAGGCAGGAGCGGTTTGAACGATGAGCGCGTTGCCGTTCTTGACGTCGCGCAGCAGGGCAAGGGTGTCGCCGCTGTGGTTCGCACCAACTTCGAAGGCACTTTTGAGCAACTGGATTTCGGTTGTCAGCTTCAGGAAGAACTCTTCAAGCCGACCGTTGCCACCTCCGCCCAAGGCGTCAGCGAGCTGCTGCTGGTTCCAGATACGCGACGGCCCTGTTGCCTCCAACTCCGGTCCGTCCTCGCCCACAATGCGCAGCCCACCCCAGTGAGAGCCGCCGCCTCTGAACTGCGGAATGTTGGTGGCCCCACCAGCGCGCAGGTTCTCTTGCACTTGCGCGAGGCTGATCCCGTATGCAGCGGCGACGTCCTGCAGCGATGCCCCCGTGGACGTCACAGCGTCCACAAGCTGCTGGGCGGACCAGCCGTCGGCAATCGCTTTGTCTAGGTTGGTCTTGATGGCGCCGTAGTAGTCGGCTTCAGATGCGCCGCCATTCACCTGCGAGTTGTAGAGTGATGACCGGGAGCCACTCGTGGTGGGCTGGTAGCCCGCACCATAGATGGCGTCGAGCTGTGCTCGGCTGGCGTTGCCGATGTATTTGCCGTCCGGGGTGTACATCCGGCCGTCCACATCAACGATATTGCCGCTGCTGGTGTCCCAGCGCGCGAGGTTGTAGTTGCTGTAGCCCATTTGGGCATACGACACAACGTTGTTGTTGGCGACGAGGCCTTCGGGTGTCCACTTGGTTGTTTGCAACCATTCCGTGAACGACTGGCGCTTGCCATCCAGACCAAACTGCTGGGGCCCAAAGTTGTAGAGCTGGTACGCGAGCACGGGGTCGAGCCCAAAGCCCTCCGACGCGAGCAGCTCGTCACGGTTGTTGCGGTAGTAATCCGCCACATCCGTGGGCATCTTGGAGAGATCACTGCGGACGAGCGTTGAGCCGTCGGTGGCGTAGCTGGAGCGGCCTGTGCTGTATACCTGCTCAAGGTCTTTGGCGTATTGAGGGTTGTTCTTGAAAAACAAGTACGACCCAAACTGCTCCTTGTCCGTTGCGTCGTCGGCCCCGTTGTGGACACGCATCCAATCGGGGACTTGGTAGCCCTCGTTCATCAAGACGCGTGGGTCGGCGTTGACGCGAATCCCGGCGTACCAGGCTTTGAATTTTTCAAACGATGTGAGGGCTTCGTCTGCGCCGTAGTTTGCGCGGGGCACTGCGCCGCCGCCTGCCGAGGGAGTAGTGCCACCGCCCACAGTGTTTGCACCACCTGGCTTTGTGCTGCCGTTCTGGAAGTCACCGCGCAGGTTCTCCACCGCTTCAGCGACCGAGGTGATCGCTTCGTAGGTGTTGTTGGCAATCGCGAGGTGATCACGCCAGTATTCCAGCTCTTGGTCCAGCTGGCCGGTCTGAAACTCCAGCTCGCGCACCGTCTTCTGAGCGTCCGTGAGCTGCTTGCCCGCAATGCGCTCCAAGCCCTGCAGGCGCCCCGCCAGCACGTTGGCTGCATAGTCGCGTTCGGCAGCATCACCGCCGAAGTTCGCAACATCCAGCCAGCCGCGCGCGCCAGAGATGGCGTCTGCCAACTCATCAGCGTCGGGCAGGTAGCCCGTTTTCTGCGCGGTCTGCAAGGCCTTCAGGATGAAGTCATTCCCCTGCTGTGCCAGCATGGCGCGGGTTGCGTCGGTTTGGCCGTACAGCTCTCGCACGTTCGAGTGGAGTATGTCCACCAGGCCACCCAGCGTGCTGACGATGTCCTGGGCGGCGTCTAGGCGCGTTTGCAGGGCTTTCTTTTCAGCAGCGACCGAGCGCTCCAACGCCTTCAGGTGGGAATCGCGCTGCTTGTCCAGAGCATCGGTCGCACTCTCCACCGTCTTGGTGATGCTGGCAAAGGCACCGGCATTGGCGATCAGGGCGGCATATGCCTTTCGCCCTTGCTCGCTCATGTCGTTCTCAGCGGCCTTCACCAGCGCGGCGTACTGCGCCCGTGCGTCGGTGGCATCAATGTCCGGCAGCTGTAGGTTCACAGCCGAGAGCGCGTTCTGCAGCACCCGCTGCATGTTCGCCCGCTGCTCATCGGCCGAGACGAAGTTCGTGTAGAAGTTGCTGAGGTTGGTGAGGAAGTTGTCGAACCCGCCAGACACCTCTGCAAGCCCCGAGGCCACATCGAAGCTCACCTCGGCAAGGTGGTCCATGCCCATCGCGTCAAACGCCTGGCGCAGCCGTTTCACGCCCTCGATCTGGGTGTTTACAAAGTTCAGGTACTCGTCGGTCTGTTCAGACGTCAGGGCCTCAAAATCGACGCCCTTGAACTTCTTGGCGATCAGCGCGGGGAACTCTTCGCCCTTCTCGGCGGCGTACTGGGCAGCGGCCTGGATGGACTGCAGCGTCGCCTGCTTGAGGTCCAACGTGAAGTTCTCGACGGCGGTTTTGAAGTCCGGGCTGCGCGTGCTGAACAACTCGTAGAGCGTGCCTGCGTAGTTGTCGCCCTTGCCCGACTCGCCGAATGCCACACCATCGCCCAAGATGCCGCCCGCGAAATTGCCGCCGCGATCCTTGGTGCTGGTCTCTAGTCCGGCAGAGAACCCCGTGAGCGACAGCGAGCTGCCAATGCCCTTGAGCAAGTCATTGATGGTGCTGGCCGTGCCAGCCACCGCGTCGCGCAGTGCCTGCTCATTGGCAACCTTGTCGCCTTCCAGGCGATATGCCTGGCCGTCTGTGAGGCCCACACGCGCACCGTTGGAAAAGTCCCGGTCGAACTGCTGCCCCTCGTAGGTATAGGCCTGGCCGCGCCGCTGGTTGTAGACGCCGCCGTCATACGCCACGCCAAACTGCCCGCCCACACGGGTCTCGCCCTTCGTCTTGCCAATGATCGACGTGAGCGCAGCGATGCCCAGCGCAATCGGCCCCAGTACGCCAGCCATCATCCCGGCGCCCTGGGCCATGGTTGCCGCCGTGCCGCCCGAGGTGAGCATGCCCCAACGAAGGCGACAACGACGGCAGATGCGACAGCCCAAAAAAGGCGTTTGAGCTTTCCCATCACTGCAACTCCATACACTTCTTGTGGCGCTCAAGCTGGCGGGTCCACACGCTCCGGCAGACCTTGTTTCCGGGCGTGCTGCAGTCGAACTCCCAGCGCACTGGCTTGCCCTGGGCATCACGCCTGCTCACGGTCCAGCCCGGCCCCTCCTGGCGGGTGCTGGTCAGCTTGCGGTAGTCGAGAAGGCCATCGCACGCGGGCTTGTAGTTGCCCGCGAGCAGCTCACGCCGCATGGCGGATGTGCGCCAGGCGCCCATGCCGTACTGGTACACCCAGTCAAGGTACAGGTCGTATTCGCCCTGGTGGAGCGCCACGCCAGGCAGGCTGTCGCGGAAAGCTGCCTCATCCTTGGTAATGTGGGTATGCGCCTTGATGAGTGCACGCACTGGGGTGGTGGTGTCGCCCATCTTTACAGGCGCTCCGTTCTCATGAATGGTGCTACCGAAGCCCACTGTGGGGCGGTCGCCTTGGGTGGGGACGATGGCTTTGTCGGTGTAGCTCTCATGCACCACCAGGCCCACCAGCCCGGCCGCTGAGAGCGACATGACTGCGACGATCTGGCGGGGTGTTGTGTTTCCCAGCATTGGTGAGCGCCGCCTGACGTTGGACAATGGTCGTTTCTCACCACCACCAATGCCAACGAAAGGGGCACTCATGAGAGCTTTAACAGAAAACGAAGCGATAGCATTCAGCCACGACGTCATCGGACTTCTCCTGAAGCATCAGGAACATCCGCTAGGCGGGATGCCTCTGGGTTCAGAGGAGGATGCCCAGGACGCAGCGAAGAACATTGCAGCGTTCCGCCGTGCGTTGATCGAAGAGCTGCAGAAGCCTCAATAGCAGCAATGGCGGCCGCATAGACTCGGCCGCCACTTTCACCAAAAGACTGATCGGCTGAGTACCGACAATTCTCCTTCGACCACTCCTGTGCCACGACAAGCGCAACCTGATGCCGCAACCATGCTGCGACCAAAAAACGCAACGCAACAACAGCCGCGAGCAGCTGCACCGTGAAGATGCCCAGGAGGAAAGAAGTGGTGATTCCCATGCCGCGACTGTCGAGGTCGGGGCACAAAAAACTAAGGCCAGCATGTGCTGGCCTGACTAATAAATACTATCTGGCTGGAGGTGCGATTCCCGGCCTTGGTCAAGTGATTTCAAGCAAATCGGCTGGTACACCCACTCGAAATTCTGACATCGGGATTTCTCTGTGCATCAACGAAAAGAGGGCTACGCGTTGACCAACCGTGAGATTAAAAAATAGCTGTTGCAAACTACTGATCGACGCAAAATAGCTGTCTCGTGCGGTCTGAAAGGCATTGTCTAGATGCTGTTTGCGAGCAAGTCCGAGTTCAAAATTTTTCTGCGCATCATTTACCCGCTTGAGCGCACTTTCGAAAACAGAAAAATTCGGACTTTCGGCATCAAGCCTAAGCCAGTACGCGTAATCGTAAAGCTCGCGGAAATTTTTAATCTTCGCATCAAACTGATCCCGACTTTTCTTCAATGACTCTGGCGAATCTAGAAATGCCTTTGGTCCAAGAGGGCGAGAAAAATGGATGATTGGAGCCCAAGGTAGAAACTGCCTGCTGCGTATATCCTCTGCAGCATCTACCTTTGGCTGGAGGGAATCGATGGTCAGCTTGAGTGCTGTGGCAGCGGACTCCCAAGCGGCTCTGGTGGCCTGTAATTTTTGCTCGGCGGCCTCGCAACTCCGAAATGCTGCCAGCAGCTCATTGTGACGGTGCTGTGCATCTGTCGTTGCAGCTTTTAGCGCTCCTGGATCAAGTCGGTAAAAGCCCGCAAGCAGCATATCGGCCTCACTTTTTCTTGAACCAGAAGTGCGTTCAAGCTCAAGTTGGCTGTGTACTCCTTCCAGCCCGAGCTCCCCGCAGAGTACCGCCAGTTGACCTCGGCACCAAGAGTCCCCCCCGTTGAGACTGTCGAAACTGCGCCAGAAGATTTCTTGTGAGTTTTGCTGCATGAGAGAGTTTTTCTGTACTGTTGCCTACGGATTTCCTGGGGAAATTAGCTGCTTGCTGTCGAGCGTCAGCAGCTTGATCCTCCCCGTTTCTTCATCAACGACGCATAGTGCGATCACGCCGACCTCAATGCCCATGCCATTGCGCATACGCACAAGGCGGGAATTTGCATTCCAAAGAAATCGCCTGTCAGCACCACCACGCATGGCGCCCACGTCCGGGACTACGGCGGTCTCTGGATCACGAGCGGCCTGCTTGAGCGTCTTTTGACAAGTGCGGAGCGCCTGCTCTTCGCTTATGGTTTTTCCATACGCCGTACCCAGCGTGCTCAACATGAGCACTGCTGCAGTGATGGCCGCATTGGTTGTCTTCATGGCATGCCTATCGTCAGTTGAATGTCACGCCGCCCCAGCGCACACGACCAAGCACCATGAAATCCCGCTCGGACTCGTCCTCCGAGCCGTCAATCTCAAACGGTGCGTACTCTGGGTTGGCACTGCTGACCCGCAGCACCTTGCCGGGCAAGCGCTGCACTTGCTTGAGCATCAGCGCGCCATCAAGTCGGATGGCATGGATGCCCTCTGTGGTCACGCCCTTGGCGAGAAGGTCCAGCATGGTCGTATCGCGGGAGCGCAGCAATGGCTCCATCGAGTTGCCCACGACGGACACGAGGGCCAGTTCGTTGTGGCTGATACCCAGGTCTTGACGGATGAACTTGGCTTCAAACGGACGCATGGCTACTACCCGCTCAACGTCGCAAAAGACGCCATTGCCAGCTGACATCGCCACATCGAAGTGTGGGACGTAGATGTAGTCGCCCGATTCCACTGCATGAACACTGCGGTCGATCTTGTCGGACTTCACCTTGCCGGTCAGCAGCCACTCTGCCGGACATTTCCCAATCTCAGCCATACGAAGCAGCGCAAACGCATCAGGGATGGTGATGCCGCGTTCGAACTTCCCGATGGTGTTTACGTGGAGATCGAGTTTGCGTGCGAACTCTTCTCGGGTGACGCCTCCACGGCAGGACCGGATTCGTTCACCTAAGGATGCCGCGTAGGCGTCGCGGAGTTCGTTACTAGGTCGGTCCATGGCTTCAACACCTCACAAGGCGATGCAAACATTTTAGTGTGTCCATGAACACATTAAAGCATGCGCAAGTTGAAACAGAAACACCTGCTACCACCACGCGCAGAGAAAGGCAACACTCCACCTGGACTAAATACACTCTTTTGTGTGCATCAAATGCTTGCGAGAACATTTATTTGTGTTTACCATCATGACCATGAACACACAAAAATGTATGCAGCAGACAGATTGGCATCCAGCGGATGTCAAAGCCGCACTCGAAAAGAAAGGTGTGAGCCTTCGTCAGCTCGCCAAAGAGCACGGCTATTCACACTTTCAGCGCGTGCTTTCCACGCATTGGTGGGCTGCTGAGCAAATCGTCGCCGAAGCGTTAGGCAAGCCAGCCAATGAAATCTGGCCCTCGCGTTATCTCGCCCCCCGCGCGAAGGCTCAAGCCAGGACGGTCAAGATCAAGGTGACCAGTTCCGGCCGTATCCGCAAGCAACAGCAACGCACCCAGGTGGCAAAGACGCTTGGCATCAGCCCAGCCACCTTGAGCCAGGTTCTCAACGGCAGCGGGGAATACGGCAAGGGCACGGCCAGCACGGCGCGCGTGGCCGACAAGGTGATCCACACTGTTGGTGCCGATGCAATCTTGACCAGCTAAACCGCAAAGTGCCAATCCAAAATTGACCAGGGTGTTCCACTGACCTGCTGAGAATTTCAGCAGGGATTCAAGGTGATCACCATGGACATGATTGGC
>NZ_JAPCKI010000006.1 GCF_028680575.1 Acidovorax benzenivorans
AACGTTCCGTCAGATTGTTCGGTGCCACCCCATGGTGCTGAAGAATGGCTTGAGCCGGATGCGGGGTGACTCGCACGTCCGGTTCTTAGGGGGCGGCGGCGCAGCAATGCGCCGCTGCTACCCGACGGCGTGATAGGGTGAAGGGAACAGTAAGCCAGCCCCGCCCGCAAAGCAAGTCGGTCATCGAAGTCGCAGCCCTCCCTGCCGATCCGGCAAACCGGTTCGGCGGTATCGGAGGGGGCGCCAAGCCCGGCGCGGCGGGGATGGGCCGCAGGTCGATCCCCAGGAGGTAAGCACAGCGCGCAGCACCGCAGGGGCGAAGGCGTCAGCGATGAAAGCCCGCAAGGACGAGACGCCTCCGGTGGCTCGGTGCACAGCACGCCAGCGCGCTCCGGCCAGGCCGGAGACGCACAACTCAGTAAAGCCACAAAAGACACATTGACGCAAAACCGCAGTCCCATGAACCCATCACGACGGATTCACGGAAACCCACAGAGCAGCAAACCCACAGATCCAACAACGCGCCAAATCCGCAAACACGGATGAACGCTTTGTCGTACTTCCGCACTACCGGGCGAAACAACGCACGCACCGCGACTCTCCAACGCGACGAGACAAGAGCGCCCCGCTGAGCGGGGCGCCGAGGGCGACGTCAGTCGCCCTTGCTGCGCGACCAGATCAGGTTGTGCGCACCATCATCGCCTTCGACCAAGCGGGCGTAGAGGGTGGCAGGGAACGACGGATCGTCCAGGGTCACGGACAGGTAGGGGCGCTCCGCCTTGCTGAGTTTCTTCCACGCTGCGCCGATCTCCAGTCCATTGACTGCGACGACGCGGTAGTCCGGAGCGTTCTCGCTTGCCTTGTCGCTGGGAACGAGACGGACCTTGACGTTGAGCGTCAGGGTGCGAACCGTGCCGGTGTAGCTGCCGTTCTGTGTGGTGAAGGTGCCGATGTTGGCCATGATGAAGTCCTTTCGAGTTTGTCCAGGTCGCGCCCATCGCGGCCTTGGCGTGATCCGACGGGCGAGGGTCGGGCGCGCCGCACCCCGCAGCGAAGCACAGGGGCCGCAGCGCAGCGAAGGACCGGGAGGCCCGAGAAATTTGCCGCGCGAGGAATCCGCGCAGCGGAGGGGAAATTTGTCGGGCCGGACGGTTGCGGCGAAGAAGCCCGAGGCGGCGCAAACGAAGTGCAGCACCACCGTGCCGGAGCCAGGATTCACGGCAAATACAAGGCCGCTGTGGGGGTGATCCTGTACCGAAAGGGTTCATGGCCCCGCGCCGCTCCGCCTCACCGTAGCGCAGCGCTTGCGGCACAGCGCCATACGCGACTCAAGCCGGCCGTCACCGACGTTCAAGCACCAGGCAATTCACGTTGCGGCAGGTACGGCGCACGTCCTGAGCACGGCCGCGGGAGAAGGTCAGGAAGTCGCCCTGGCAGTACGGACGCATGCTCGCATCCACGGGCTATCGCGCCATTCCCATGTGATGGTGCACACGCTGAAGCGCCTCGACCTTGGCCGCGATGCGTGTCTCGATGACCGTCCGCTGCACCGTCACCAGCGTGACAGTGGCCTCGCACACGATTTCGTCCGTGTCGCAGGCCTGCACACGGAACGTCGCGCTCCGCTCCCCCATCCGTTCCAGCCATCCGCGCAGCCGCAGAGAAGACCCTGGCGGGATCGGGCCTCGGTGGTCGATGCGGATCGTTCGGCCCACCACCACTTCAGCTTCATCGACGTACTGCTGCATCTCCCGGATGCAAACGGATTCGATCACTGCCACCAGGTACCCCGTGGCAAGGCATTCAATCAGTCGCTCCGCATACCCGCTGCCGTGAGGCAGCCGGGCGAAGAGCGACTTCGCCGTCTGGTCCGCCGGTACGGTGTAGGACTCTTCAAAGAATATCTCGCTGACGCCTTGGTGGTTCATGGGTTGTCTGGGTGAGTTTTCACAAGCCAGATCAGCGCAGGATTGCGGGTGATCGGCGCTGCTCGATGCTCCCGTGACCCGCAGAATCCTTTCACCCACCGCAGCGAGTGCTGGCGTAGCGCGCCGCTCTGGTCGCAGCGGACTTGGTACCCCGGAAGTCCCAACGCGCGTGGCAGACCTGCCGCGCGCGTCGCGCCTATGCAAAAAGCCCCGGCCCACTGGCCGGGGCTTCATGCTCACGCCACAGCGTGTGCGTCCTCGTGGACCTCCGAATCGGCACTGCCGCTGGCATCGGCGCAGGCATTGGCATCACCCCCGACCGCGCGCCCCGCCCCTGCTTCGACTTCGACAGCCGCTTCCTGCCCCCGGAACATCACCGGCAGCCACCCCGTCCCCGCAGCCAGCCGCTCGGCCTCGCTCGCAATCTCTGCCTTCCTGAGCTTGCCCAGCCGGTTCACCTGATCGGGCGCAAACACCTGCACCGCTTCCAGCGCCTTGGCTTTCGAGACATGCTCGAAGTAGCCTGCGGCGGTCGGGATCCACCAATCGTGCATGTCGAGGTTCACGGCATGCGCCAGCGCAGTGGCGGGGACTTCTCCTTCCTGCGAAGCCAGCGCGCTGACCGTGGAAGCCACACACACCGCCAGCAAGGACAGCAGCTCCTGCTGCGGGAACGCCAGCAGTTCCGCGAACAGCGCGTCCGAGTCGCTGGGCAGGCGATGGACCCAGGCCTCCCGCACCTTGAGCATGCCCACGGCTGCGGGGGCATCGGCCATGTCGGGCGCATGCAGTCCAAGCCCATCCTGTGGTGTCGCAGAAATATTGACTGCCGAGTCTCCCACCCCGTAGCTCCCCACGATCACCCTCAGCGCAAGGCGATGCACCAGGGCGACCAGTGCAACGTGGGGATGCCGAGCCACCTCGGCCTGCAGCGCTGCCGTGCGGTGCGCGCTGAGGCGCTTGGCCAGCTTCTCCGAGATTCCTGACTTAGCAGGCTCGTCGGTGTCGGTATCCGGGTTGCCGCCCGCCCCGCCCTCTTCCTGCCGCGCCTTATCCCGCAGGACCTTGGCCTGTTCCTCGCGCAGGAGGCCACGGTGCACCACCACCCCGCCCATGTGATCGACCGACACCACGGCACCGGCCAGCGCCACCACGGCGGGCGGGTATTCGACCAGTTGGCGTTCCACGGCCTCCAGCTCATTGCCGAGTGCGTCCATGGCGTCGTGCAGCGCCTGCGCCTGCTCGTCGGTCATGTCCTCATTCTCGTCGTCCAGTTGCTCCTGCAATTTCGCCTGCTGGTCTTCCAGCTTGGCGATGCGTTTGGCCTCGGTCTTGGTGGGCTCCCGGCGTGTGCTGCGCGCCCGCTGGAACTGGTAGAGGTCAGATGCGGTGGCACGCGGCGCCACATCCACCCAGGCCCAGCCTTCGGCGTGCACCTGCTCGGCCAGTGGAGCGAGCTTGTCTCGCGCCAGCGCCTCCAGCAGCGCCCCATCGGTCAGGAAGATGCCATTGTGTTCATCCGCAAACAGGTCGCGGCGCACGCCGCCGCCCGCCTGTTCGTAGGACTCCAGTCCGACACATCGCACCACCGCATCGCGGCTGGCATCGATTTCTTCACTGGTCAGGTGGTCGCGCAACGCGTCCGGGCTGCGCTGCCATTGGGGTGATTCGTAGAAAGCTGCCTCCTGCGCCGCATGGTCGTCGGTGATGGCCAGCGCCATCAACTGCTCCAGCGTCACAGCCTGCGTTCCGAAGTCCGCCAGCAGGCGGGGCGAGACATTGGCAAGCTTCAAGCGCCGCTGAACCACCAACGGCGTCACACCGAAATCTGCAGCAATGTCCTCCACCGGTCGGCCTTCAGCCACCAAATCTTTCCATGCAAACAGTTCTTCAATGGGAGACATGGCCTCGCGCTGGACGTTTTCGGTCAGGCTCACGGTGCGCGCTGCATCGTCCTGCACCAGCAGGCAATAGACCTCACGCTCTTTCGCCAGCTTGCGGCGCTTGACCAGCAGCTTGAGCGCTGCGAGGCGCCGCCGCCCGGCCACCACCTCGTAATGCTCGCCATCGGGCGCAGCCACCACGGTGAGGTTTTGCAGCAGGCCCACACGGGCGATGCTCGATGCGAGTTCGGGAATCGACGTGCCGCCGCTCTTGCGCACGTTGCGGCTGGAGGGCCGCAGCCTGGACAACGGGATCAGCAGCAGTTCCTGCGACACCGACATGGCGGCGGCGGTGCTGCCCGTGGTGATGGCGTGGGTTTCTTGAAAGGTAGCGGTGTTCATGATGAAGCTCCTATCGGTCAAAGAAAGGGAAAGAGACAAAAGGAAAGCGAGAAAAACAAGGAATGGCAGGAGGGGCTGCGCCCCTCCGAACGAAGCTCAGGCCTTGAGCTGGCGCATGCCATCGGCCAGCAGCCACAGGGCGCGGTTCAGGCGCAGGTTCTGGTCAATACCCTGCACGGGCCGGGTGCTCTGGCGGCGCCCGTTGGCGGCGCGGGCGCGCAGGCCGCCCTTGATGAGGTTTTCTTGGGTGCGGTTGAACACGCTCCACAAGTCGCGGCGGTCGTCGTCCGTGCGGCGCGGCATCAGGATTTGTGTTTCCGTGATGGGTGCAGGCTTGGCCGGGTCGTCGTACTTGAGGGTCAGCGCGGCGCGGGCAAACACCTCCGACTCCCCGGCGTCCAGGGTGATCGCCTGCATGGATTCGCGGGATTGCTGGGCCTGACCAAAGCCATTCTGGACTTCATACGCGCCCTCAATGACCTGCCCGGCCACATCGCCCTTGTGGGGCACGCGCACATCGGCCACGGTATCGCCGCACACCAGTCCGTTTTGGCAGACGAAGCGGAACATGCCCGCCAGCATCTGGTAGCTGCTGGTCCCGTCATGGGAGTTGAGCAGGATGATTTCGTTGGCCTCGCGGCCATTGATCTGGCTGGCATGGCGCAGCCGGATCATGTGCTTGGTGAAGTCGCGCCGCCCCTCCTGGCGCACACGGGTCTGGCAGACCATGAAGGGTTGGAAGCCCTCCCCTCTCAGCTTCTGCAGCACGGTCGCCGTGGGGATGTAGCTGTAGCGCTCGGACCGGCTGCCGTGCGGGGCCTGCGCAAAGATGGACGGGGCCACGGCCCTGATCTGGTCGTCCGACAAAGGATGCTCGGAACGCAGCACCGGTGATTGCGGCGCGAAACGGGATGCGAGTTGCATGGTGATTTCTCCTGACGAAGTTGGCTGTTGAACAAGCCTCACCGGATTCCTAGATTCAGAGCCCTCTTCGGGCTTCCGGTGGGGTCGGCACGAGGAACCCGGTTGGCCTCGTTGCCACCGTCTTTCCTGAGTTCATCGCCCGCGGCCAAAGGAGCGCGCGCCGGGGTGCCGTCAAGGAAGAAGCGCCAGGAGTGGTGCGGCCCGCAGCCGAAGGCGAGGACACGGCCTGGCGCACCTTGACGGCACCCCGGCGCGGGCTACGGTCGCGAAAAAGGTGATGAGGGAAGGAAAGACGGCTGAACAGGCACGGCCCCGCCATGCACGCCGACCCCACGCAAGCGAGAGCGCGCAGCGCCAAAGGCGCGAAGGCCGATCCGGCGCGACCGGTTCGGCGGTATCACAGGGGCGCCAAGCGCAGTGCGGCGGGGATGGGCTATAAAGCCGATCCCCTGAAGGCAAGCGCAGCGCGCAGGCCTGGCTCAACGAGCCGGGCCGAAGGCGTCAGCCGAGCAAGGAGAGGGGACGATGGAAGCCCGAAGGGGCGAGACGCCAGGGGTGGCTCGATGCAAGGCACGACAGCGCGGCCGACCCGGTCCACAGGCCGGCGACGAACAAGCCAAGCGTCCTCTTTCAGTGCAAGACGTCATACCCCCACAAACTGCGGCCCTCCTTCACCTGAGCACAATGACATCTGCCATGGAAATCCAAGAATTGCATGACGATGAGCTGATTGCCCAAGCACGTGAGTGGCGACTGCGGGCGCTGCGCGGAGAGAAGGAAGCACGCGGCATGGCGCACGAGCTAGAACGCGAAGTGCGCAGGCGGTTTGGCAATACCCAAGCCGAGACGCAGCACTCGCTCAAAGAGGTGCGCGTGCTTGGAGAGCTACCGTAAGGACTGAGCAGCGCCGAGTGCCTTGAACCACTGCATCCTCATATCATCAGAAAAAGGCCAGAGCAGTCAAGAGCGGCCGGTCAATCATCGGGCTCGATAGGAGCAGACTTCGCAGAGGCCCGTCTCCATGGCCAGAGAGCAACCCCCACCAGAGCTTGCAACTAGGCGCCGGAGCAGACGCATGCACGACCTCAGGTCATCTCGTACAGAAAAGCACTGGACCCTGATCCGTTCCGCAGGGGTGCACAAGGCAAACCCCAGAAAGCCTCACTCGGGCCACCACAGCGGCCGATCCAGCGCTGCGCCTTCGGCCCGCAACGCGTCGGCAAGCCCATGCACGGGATCCTTGAGACTGTCTCGCACCAGAGCGATCCATGTATGCAGGGCCTCGTCCTCTGACTTGTTGCCTGCAATCACCTCCAGGCGGGACAGCATGTCCAGGACACGGTGATAGTCTCCAAATGCCTCCCCAACAGCAAGCGCGCGCTGTAGCTGGGATGCCCGGGCTTCCCGGCGCTTGGCGCGTGCCTCTTCGGCGGCGGCCGCGATTTGACGTGCGAGATCGGCTTCCTGCCGCACCTTCGCCCGCATGGCTGCTTCCTCGGCCACCAGCTTCGAGCGAAGCGCTTCCGCCTCAGGAAATGCGATCAGGGCCTGCGTGATCTCGGGGAGTCGTTGCTCCATCTGCTCCCGGGTCCCCGTCCACTGGCGGGCAATGGCGCTCCAGTCTCGCTCCAGCTTCAGCTTGTAGGCATCAAGGGCCCTGTACTCCGCAGGCTCATAGAAGACGCCCTTGCGCGGGGGCTTGATGATTTTTTCCGCCTGTTCGGCGAAGTTCAGGCGAATCGAGCCTCCTGCCCTGCGGATATCGACCGTGTTACGGGAACCCTTGCCGCTGGCAACGATCTGACAACCTCCCGCGATGAGTCCACGAAGCAGCGCCTCGTGGAAACGGAGGATCCAGTCAATGTTGGCCGTCGTGGCGGTGATGCGCAGGCAGCCTCCGTCGGTGATGTACCGTCCCATCGACATATGGTGTCCTGTGATGCCGCCGAAGAAGGGCCTCCCCTGACCCGCAGCACGTTCCCTGTCCCGCGCCCGCTTCTGTTCCTCGCGCTCGATGGACCGGAAAAAGCGGGCCGTCCTGGCCACCAGGGGATGGCAGTTGTCGAGTGAGGTTGGTATTTCGATGGGCGACACGGCGATGCCGTCTTTCGCGCGGGAGAAAGTTTGCCGGACTTGCTGGAACCTCGTGGCATCAGCCGACCGTGCCGCGGTCATCCCCTCTTCCGGCAAACGAATCACGGCATCCTCATCTGCCTGCGGCAATGGTGTGGGGAGACTCGGCTTTCCAGCCGCATGGCGGGTCCAGAAGCCGACAGGCGGCACAGGAATGTTGTACCTGCGGCAGAGTTTGGACAGGCCGACGTCCGACAGGCCTAATTGAGGTCCCAGATGCCGGAGCGGCGTTTTCCAGACCAGCCCATAAAGTTCTGAACGCTTCACCAACACCTCCTCGGGTACGACACGAAAGAACGCACCAGCGCTGACCCGGACCAGAGCCCTACACGCGCGGTGCGTCCGTCTCCAGCGCGCTCTCCGTCTTGGGCTGCAGACTCACCGACCAATGCCCTCCCGGCTCCTGCTGGGGCGCCAGCAGGTCGTACGTCTTGACCATGTTCAACAATCCGGAGTGCCCGTAAGTCTGTGGAGAGAAGGCCGGATCGGTGCGCTTGAGGTATTGGCCGAGGGCGCCAAGACCCACCTTGCCCTCCGAGGTGTCGCTGGCAAGAAGCGCCACGGCTTCCACAAGGAAGCGTGGCCTGCGCTTGACCGCAGGCTTGGAAGGCTCCTGCCTGGCCTGATCGGCGTGGGGCGGCTCTGGTTTCGCCGCGGGCTTTTGAACAGTGTCGAGGACCTGCTCGGCCGGCGGTGCGGGACGGACCCATTCGAAGAACTGGTCGCTGGCATTGCGCAACGCATCGGGCGTCTTGGGCTCACCGACGATGCACACCGTCGCTCCACGCTCTCGCAGCTTGCGGCACAGGTAGGCAAAATCGGAATCGCTGGTGACCAGGCAGAAGGTGTCCGCCCTTGCATCGAAGAGCGCTTCCAACGCGTCCAGCGCAAGGGCGATGTCAGCGGTGTTCTTGCCGGCCGCATACTGGTACTGCAGGCACGGAGTGAACGCCAGGCGTACCAAGGCCTCCTGCCATTTGTTCGCCAGCGTGGCCTGGTTGCCATAGCCGCGACGCAGCACGACGCGGCCAAACTGGGCCACCATGCGCAGCGCATGTTCAAGGATTTCAGGCGAGACGTTGTCGCAGTCGACCAGCACCGCAACGCGGGTCTCTGTGGTGGGGCTGTTACTCATCCAGATTGCTATGCAGGATTGTTTGACCCCACACGGTAGCCGATTTCAAGCGCTTCCCCGTCAACAATATGGTCGGTCTGATTTCTGGGTTGGGAATCGCAATTGATTGGGCGCCCATTGACCTCAGCCGTCACCTTCAGGCTGACTGCTGTCAGTCGCACCCACGGTTCGAAT
Source organism: Acidovorax benzenivorans (assembly GCF_028680575.1). Classification (GTDB taxonomy): domain Bacteria; phylum Pseudomonadota; class Gammaproteobacteria; order Burkholderiales; family Burkholderiaceae_C; genus Acidovorax; species Acidovorax benzenivorans. The sequence goes on from NZ_JAPCKI010000006.1 coordinate 8,580, forward strand.
GACAGCGTCGCAATGGACGCAGTCACTGGCAGAGTGCAACGGACCCCACAACAACTTTGGGTCGATGGCGCGGACTTTCTTCCCTCCAACTCACTCGGTTAAAGAGGGCCTTTAGCCTGCGTGGACACCAAATAGGCCGTCTCGGCCGTCTTACTCGCCATTGGCAGCTTGGGCTGTGAGTCCGTATTCGCCCGAAAGGGCGCCCCGGGGCCTCCAGGTTCAACAACCGGCACCGGCTCTCTGGCCTTGATATCCAGAATGACTCGTGGAACCTTCGTACAGTACAACACGCGGACCGCAACGGATCGATCTCCCTGGGGTTCCCGGCCAGCGCTCTGCCTTCCTGCAGTTTTTTCGAGAGGAAACGGCGCTGCATATTCATGCGTTCCGCCCGCCTTTCATTCGCCAGCGGATACACCAATGTGGGATCAGCCAAATCCTCTTTCAACTCGTCAAGGAACTGAGCGATTCGGTCCAAGAAATTCGGAGGGTGTTTAACTACGCCCAATATCGTTCAAAGCCCAATCGTATTCATCAAAGTCTTCAAAAAATAATTTTTCCGGATGCTTCGTTTCGCCCTCGTATTCATCAAAAAAATATCGAGCATACCAATCATCCGCAAGAAACGTCAACGGCCGGCACTCTAGGTGTGATCGCAAGAATGGGAACCGCTGGTCAAAGTATTCGCTGTGCGTCTTGGTCACCATGTCGTATGCAACGATCAAGCACTTTCGGTATTCCAAGAGTATCTGCCTGAAAATTTTATGCACTGTCCTAAAGTAGAAAGTGTAAGATTTCGCCAGCCCTCTCGTCTCCGCATGCTTAGTGTTTTCCTGATACCAGTAAGCATGATCAGCTTGGGATTTCCCTAGGAGGTGCTCCGACAGTGTCCTAAATATTTCGAAGTGCCCGTCTACTAAGTATTGCAAGGTAGTTGTGCACTGCGAATTTTCATCCTTGCGTTCACACATTAGCACCAGCGGCCCCAGAGATGTGAAAGACGTTAATCCTCTTTCAATGGCTGCTTCTACACGAGGCCATTCACGCTCTGTAAAGTATGATGTCAAAAAGTCCGTTGGAATGGAATTTAAATGATTTTTTTCTAGAAGCCTGATCACAGGATTTCTAGCGCAGGATTTATTTTTTCCCTCTTGATTTTTGCCATCTTCCTGCCCGTCGCCAAGTACCTCCTCTGAATCCCTAGCTGTCCTACACAATGAATAAACTCCTTCGCGGTGTTGTTTTTTCACGTTCACCCAGAAGCACTGCTTTGTTTTCAGGCACACCAAACAAAGAAAGACCGGCACAGGCATACCTAGCCAGTAATTGAGGGTTGCGCGTTCAACCTTGTGAAATGTCGAGCGCTTTGGTTCCGAAGTCGAAAATTTCACCCACGCTTTGCTTTTGAGCTGAATGGCAACTAGATTGCCCCGCATCATCCTGTCGTCCCCGACTATTTCTACATACACGTCAAGGCCGTAATCGCGCTCGCTTACCTCGCGTATCACCCAAAGGCTTGGAAGTGCTTGTCTCAAAATGGTGAGGGATTCCGTCTCCGAGACGTGCGTCTCGGCGCGCACTGGGTATTCATTACTCACTTCTAGTGTCCCTTGCAGTAGTAGGATTCGACATCAGCAGATCTGTCTCTCAGTGCTAGACCACTATCAACTATAGGTGCACATCAGAGCAGAGATGTCCATGGCCGGTTAGGAGGATTGAGGCCCATCTGTCGCAGGTATACGCACCCTCCACGGTATGCACGTTTAGTTGCTGCCCATTACGCGGGCCAAGTTCTCCTCAAACATCCCGAGAACATTTCACGTAAAGGGACAGCTAACGTCGGCTATCAGGCGGAATTCGGTGGTCTCTCTTTCCACAGTGGGTCGAATTTTTAAGTTGGAGGTCCAACGGTTGGGGGCTGGCTCCAGCCTCATCCGGACTTCCATTGGTGACTGACTGCAACTGGCCGCGGTCGGTACCTGCGACTTCGCCCTATCTGGCCCGACTAGCCGACCGCTCTGTGGTGAATTCGCCCCGGAGATGGCATGGTCCGTCCACCTCTGCCACTGCTGCTGACGTGTGGTCGTCATCCCGTAAAGCCGGGGTAGATGTCGCAAGTTCAGCTGCAAAGTGCCAGAGTGGCAGCTCTCGCAACCACTGATCCTGGAGGCCACCATGCAATCGACTCTGAATCTGCCCGTCATTGGTCTGGACTTGGCAAAGTCGGTGTTCCAACTGCACATCGTTGATGTGGAGTCGGGCGAGATCCAGCGACGCCAAATCAAACGCGCCAAACTCACGGAATTCTTCGCCAAATGCAACCGCAGCCTGGTGGCGATGGAAGCTTGTGGGTCATCGCATTACTGGGCCAGGACGATCCAGGCGCTGGGACATGAGGTCAAGCTGTTGCCTGCCCAGCATGTCAAAGCCTTCTTGCTCCGCGACAAGACCGATGCGATGGATGCACAGGCAATCTGGGTGGCGGCACAACAGCCGCACATCTTGCCGGTACCCGTGAAATCGGAGCGCCAGCAAGCTTGTCTGGCACTGCACGGCATGCGCCGTCAGATGATGAAGATGCGCATCATGCAAACCAATGCCCTGCGAGGCATCCTGGCCGAGTTCGGTATTGCCATGCCCATAGGGCACAACCAATTGCTCAAGACGATACAGACCGAAATCGCCGAGGCCCAGGAGAGTGGTCACCTGCCTGCCGATCTGGTCATCTGCATCCAGGAACAGCTCAAACGCATCGATGGATTGCAAGATGACATCGACCAGATTGGCCAGCGGCTGGGCGCCATGATCCGAGAGGACCGGCAGATGCAGGCCATTCAGCAGATTCCTGGTGTCGGAGACCTGACAGCCTCGGCGCTGGTGGCGGCGGTCGGGGACTTCTGCACATTCAAATCCGCGCGGCAGTTCGCCTCATGGGTAGGGTTGGTACCTCGTCACGTAGGCACTGGGGGGAAGACGCAGCAGTTGGGCATCTCCAAGCGCGGAGACACCTACTTGCGAACCTTGTTGATCGCCGGCGCCAGGGCCGTGATTGCCCGATCCGGAAAATCTGACTGGATTGAACGGTTGCTGCAGCGGCGACATTACAACGTCGTGGTGGTGGCGTTGGCCAACAAGATGGCGCGCACCGCGTGGGCGGTTCTAGCCAGGGGTATGGCCTTCGATCGCACCCGTTGGAATCCGCTTGAGACGGTGACTGCCTGATCCGTCAGCGCGGAGCGCCTCAGACCGACGACACCGATTTGAAGGAGAACCTGCACAAAGCGTATTGATGGAATGACGGTCAAACCGGGTTGGGAAATTCCGATGAATCGCCAGTACCTTGAGTACATCCCGGAGATAGGAACCCCAGCCGCGAATAGCCATCATGGGCAGCAGCAACCACTGCGCCAACAGCCCGGATGTAAGGCAGCAAACCCCTTCAGACCATCACAACGTAAACGCTTGTTCTCCTTGGGCGGACCATGTAGGCGATTCATAGTGCTCCAGATCATTTGGGAATTTTGCAAGTTGCTCGAACCGCCTCCAGTCAACTGAAACGTCAAGCGCCTCGAATCGTTCCTTAATCTGCTGAACGTCGACAGTTTTCTGACCGCCCTCTTTAAACGCCAGTTCTCCGTTTGGACGGTGGACGGTTCTCAACCCCTCTTTGCGAAGCCCCTCATCAGAGTCAGGAGGTAATAGCTGGCGAAGCTTTTCCTTGAAGAGCAGCAGCACACCCATCGTAAAGTTCCGGACAGCAGACCAGTCGCACGCTCTCGGTGGACTAGAAATCTTGCACACCAAGGCGGATGGCGGATACAGCGTTGTCTAGGAGTGTCATTGCGACACCCAACTTGATGTATCCCGCGAAACCTACTGGATGAACTGGATAGTGCGGAATATTCTGGACACTGGTTTCTCCTGGAAATGGCTTGCAGCACCGGTTGGCAAGTAAAAGCCTTTTTAACTGCAATGTTCTATGGAAAAACCTTCGTCGCCTCAGTGACCTTTGGGTCCGTGGCGAAGTCCCAGTTCTCGATTGGCACTTTAGCCTCCCATAGCGTTGATACCCTTGCACGGAAATACAAGTTCTTCAGTTCAGGAAAACTCGTTGTGTCTATTGGATATGGGATCAAAAAAACACGATTACTACTGGCCGGCACGAAGTCGACAAAGAAGGACTTCTCATCTGACTTCGCTTCAAACGCATGATCGATGGTGAACCCTTGATCTCGGGCATGATCACGGTAGGTGCAGTACACGAATTGGTAGTGGATTCGAACAGCGTCACTTGCTACTTGCCCCAAATTGGTCACGGTCAATGAAATGAAACTCGTACTAGCCGGGTTGACGACGTTTCTCCACTCCAAGCAGACTGGTTCACGCTTAGAAAACTCCGGAAAGCTGCGCCTTTTAGCAATATCGGAGCCTTCCTCCATATTGACTTTTAGCAAAAGGAATGGTTGCGGGAGTGGATTATCTTGATTTACTTGTACAGGTAGACCTTCGCTTGCAGAAGTCAGATTTTTCAAATTCTCTCTTGACTCGGTTCCCACTGATTGCGCGGATGTGGAACCGGTGGCGAACGAGCCTTTATCAAATTTTTGACGATTGACGCTCATACATTAACCCTCATACGCTGCATGCACAACCAATGATAGACACCTTTATGTTTCAGAGGAGTGGTATTCCTACACATACCTTTCATTGGGCGGGAGTTCAGTCCATGGCCTAGACGCATAGCCACGATCACCATCGAGGTCAAGATCCGGGATCGGGAGCCTTTCCTCCAATAGTGCCAAGTAGAAGTCAACAGCATTTCCGAATCCGTTCTTGCGCTGCAAATAGGCCAAAATACTTTCCGTGTCTTTTGGCGTTGGGGCGCTCATCAGTTCCTGTAGGAAAAATAAGTCAGGATGCATGGTGTTCTGAGAATCAATCATCCAGTAAGGCGTTGAGCCACTCGGGATCGGCCCCACAAAGGTTGAATTAGGCTCCCTAGGCGCTCCCAATTTCCTCGGCGTAACGAGCCAGTAGTACGGAGGCTTAGGCTTCGGCGTACTCTTCATCGGGTATACGTCGGTGTTCTTTGTCCGGATCAAGCTTTCGATAAATCCGAAATTTGAGAAATCATCCCTCGACGCGTATCCATATCCCATTAGAGCGAGCATCAGGCGGATGGCGCTTACAATGAAGTAGATCGCCATCTCTATTACATAAAGCGCCCATCGTGGCGCCAAGTTCACGAGGCGAGCCATCACTGCTACAGGCAGTGTGGCAAGCATGGCGATGTAGACAACACCTTTCAGGAACCACCCGATGAGTGCCGCCAAGTAGTCAATGGGATTGTTTGGGTTAAAAGATGGTGGATTGGAAGGGGTGTTCCTAGACAACAGCGTCTGCAGCTCGTCGAGTAATTCCCCTGGATCATCAGGTGGCGGCGTCGGGCGCACTAGCCCGTCTGAAGTAGACATGTCCAAGTACAACTGCATGGCCTCATATGCAGCGCGGAGGTCAAATTTGCTCGGGTAGCCACCATTGCCGGGAATTTGGTTGGGCACCATCGGTGGCCGATAGGTCTTTCTGAGTGCATCAATTAGAAAGCCCGACACCTTGTCCAAGTCAGATGGTGACAGCGCCAGTCGGTCATGCAGTTTGGAGACAACGATGTCGCCGCGTCCTTGCTGATCCCATAGCCACGTATCGGCTAGGCCTTCAAGCACGAGGTGGCGGTATGCGTGGTTCCTGAATGGTCCATCCACTAGCGAGTTGACAAACGGGTGTCCGCAAATATCGCCAGCGACATGGCTCAGGTAGCCCTTCGCGTAGGCCCGCGTCAAAGGATCCTTTGCGGCCCCCAACATGTTCTTTGCGAAGGTGCCAGTGTGGCGATAGTGGAGCAGATCCATCCACCACCACTTGCTGTAACTGGCAACATTGTCAGCGGGATTGCCTGACCAAGGGGAATCGTCTGTGAATGGATGCCCAAAGTGTCTAAACGGGAAGCCAGAGTTATCGGTCGCCTCAACCAAGAAGTCCTTGGACAAATATTTGGGGTCCAGCAACAGCGCCGGATTGATCAGTCCCTTTGCATAAAGTTCAGCTAGCGGATTTTTAATATTGATGGGTGAGGCACTTGTGGCCAAACCGAGCTTCAGTGCGAGGATGGCGGCCTCAATAGCGGTCTCGGTTACCGATTTGATAGCGGGGTACAAACCGCCAGTAACCCAATCAGCAGCATCATCGATCGGTTTACTGAGATCATCTGCCAACTCATTCAGCGTTTTCTTTATGCTCCTGATTTCAGAGAATACGTGAATTGCTTCGTTGAAACCATCCTTCACCCCTCTGTCCGTAAAAAAAGGATCGAACAGGAAGAGAGTCAGGTCCGGACCAACCGCGCCCAGTCGAAAAGAATTTCCAACGTCGGGCGACTCAAACAGCTCCGGGCGACGTTTCGCAGCGATTTCGGCAATCAGAATGTGAGTTCCGAACTTAGGCATGCAGAGTCCTCCAAAATTGCGCGCCTGCATACAATCGCACAACTTGCGCGCTATAGCATCTTGTCAGAAAGTGGATGTAGCAACAAGAAACCTGTGCTTGGGTTAGATCATCCCGCCTCGGGATCGCATCCGTTCCGCGCACGATACTATGCACATCGGGCTGGGCCATGCAATGGCTGCGTACCAAATGACGGCCTTGTGGCTTCGCTCTGACTGAAGTGCCCCGTGACTCACATAGGCCGATTGGTTTTAGTCAGACGGTCGCTGCTTGACCAGCGCGTTGTCGATGGTCGTTGCGATAGCGGTCACTCGGACGTCAACGGCGCGGGCAACATCATCAAACGACCGGCCTACGCGTTAGACCGGTCGAGCAGAGCTCGGTCCGGCTGCCGCCTGGATGACCGGAATGCGACAAGGACCGATCGCCTGACGCGCGGCGCCGTCTGACCGAGATCGCTACAGAACGGCCGTTCACACCGCCAAGCTCACACGCTTTGCCGACAGGGTCTCAACATCAGTTGGAGAGAAACTGCCATCGATTCATGGCAAACCACCGCAGTGACCAAGCCCAGCGAAACGGCAGATCAGGTATTTGCATTGCCAAGAGTTTTGGAAGTCATCTTGCCTGCTGCTGCTTTGTCTTCTCTCAGGCTGTCCAGATAGTCAGCCCACCGTTGCATCATCTTCGTTCGATGAGCCAGATACTGGGTCCTGTTGTAAGCGCGCCCATTGGCGTCCTTCACGGCGTGAGCCAGTTGCGCCTCAATCACCAGCGGGTCGGCATCCAATCGCTCCGCCAGCATTGTTCGCGCCGTGGCGCGAAATCCATGCCATGTTTGGATCTCCGGCGTATAGCCCATCGTGATGAGCGCGGTTCGCACTGAGTTCTCTGAAATAGGCCGACTGTGGTTGCGCTCCCCGGGAAACACCAAGGCGCTGTGGCCCGTCAACGGATACAGCTCCCGCAACACTTTCACAGCCTGGGTTGAAAGAGGCACCAGATGTGGATCCCCATTTTCCTTCCCATCCTTGCCCCGCTTCATCCGCGCAGCCGGAATCGTCCAGAGGGCAGCATCCAAGTCCACTTCAGCCCAAGCTGCACCACGCAATTCACCAGGTCGCTGAAACAGCAAGGGCGCCAATTGCAATGCTGCCCGCACAATAGGCCCGCCCTTGTAAGCTTGGATGGCCCGCAACAGCTCAGCCAGCTTGACTGGCTCGGTGATAGCGGCAAAGTGCTTGCCGCGATACGGAGACAACGCGCCTTTAAGGTCTCCCGTGATGTCCCGCCCTACCCTGCCTGTCGCGACGCCATAACGCCAGACCTGGCGAGCCAACATCAGCCCACGATCGGCCGTCTCTACAGCCCCGCGCTCTTCCACCTTACGCAGGGTTGCCAGCAGTTCCACCGGCTCAATCTCAGCTAGGCGACGCCCCCCTAGCCACGGAAAGAGATCACGTTCGAACTGGCGCAGCGAGCGCTCAGCATGAGAATCACTCCATAGAGGCTTCTGTTTTTCGTACCACTCCAGAGCGACAGCCTTGAAGGTATCTCCAGCGCTGGCAGAAGCCTTCAGCCTTTCCACCTTTCTTGCGTGCACAGGATTAATTCCTGTCGATTTCTGCAGCCTGGCGGTATCACGAGCCTTGCGAGCCGCCGTCAGGCTGACCGAGGGATAGCTGCCCAGAGCCATGCGCCCTTCCTTGCCCTCATGCCGATACTTCCAGAACCAGCGCCTCGATCCCCCGGGAGCGACTTCCAGGTACAAGCCTCCCGAGTCCGATAAACGCTCCCGCTTCGATGCGGGGGAACAGACGGCGTTGCGGCACTGTGCGTCGGTCAACATGGGGGAACACCTCCAGCGGTTTAGCTCGGTTTTCCCCTCTGAAACGGGGGAACAAACGCCGCCAGTCTACCCTTTTCGGATTCTGTTCCCCCGTCTGTTCCCCCGCCTCAGCCTGGCTGCCAGCAGACTGCTCCGGACGTCTCCGCACCGTAACCCATTGATTTACCAAAGAAAAAGGGCGTTCACCGGATGTTGGTGAACGCCCTTGGACGTCGTAATGGTGGAGCTGGCGGGAATTGAACCCGCGTCCGCAAGCCTTCGTCAGGCAGATCTACATGTTTAGCGGTCTGATTTGGATCTCGCTACTCATGTCGCGCAGTCGCACGCTACATGAGCCGCCAGCACCCTATTTTCTCGCTCCCATCCAAGGTACCCGGATAGAAGCCAGCCCATGTAATTATCCTTGCAGCCGGGAGGCACTGATTGCTCAGAACCCCCTTGCCCAGCCCATCGGCCAACTGTTGCAAGGCTCACTGGCAATTAAGCAGCGAGTGCGAAACGTTCGTCGTTTGCAGTTAGTTTGTTAAATCGAGATTTACGAGCGTGACTCAAGCTCGACATGCACCACACTGATCCCGAACCCACGTCGAAACCAGGACAGCCCCTAGGTTTTCTATTTTAGGCGCTCGCGAGCAATTGCAAGAGCTCGCTGGGAGATTTAATTGCGGCGTGCGCCCCCCACTCCGCCGGATCGGTCTTGGCCCCCAAGTAGCCGTAGGTGGCGGCCACTGTGCCCATACCTGCTGCCAGACCCGCCACAATGTCCCGTTCGTCATCGCCTACGTAGATGCACTGCTCCGGTGGCACACGCAAACGCGCGGCCGCCTCCAACAAAGGTGCGGGGTGGGGCTTGGCGTGCGGCGTGGTGTCGCCACTGACCACGGCCGAAGCAGTGGCAAATAATGGAATGGTCTGAGTCAGGGGTTCGGTAAAGCGGGCTGATTTATTGGTCACCACCCCCCACGCCATGTTCCGCCCAAGAATCTGATGGACCAATTCGGGCACGCCTTCGAAGATGGTGGTCTGTGCCGTCATGCGGGATTCGTAGTTCACAAAAAACTCTTCGCGCATGACGGCAAAGTCCGGGTGATCCGGCCCCATGCCAAAAGCCTCTGCCAGCATGCCGCGGGCTCCGGCACCCGCCATCGGGCGATATCGAGCCAAGGGCAACGAAGGCAGGCCTCGGTCGATGCGCATCTTGTCCGCAGCAGCACCCAAATCCGGGGCGCTGTCGATCAGGGTCCCATCCAGATCAAACAGGACTGCGCGAATGCCATAAAAAACGGTACCCATATCAGCCCAAGCGACGCGCGGCAAACAGGTAATTGACGCTGGTGTTGGCGCTAAGCCAATAGCGACGCGTCAGCGGGTTGTACTCCAGCCCCCTGGTGTGCAAAACGTCCAAGTCCGCGCTGCGGCAGTGCCCGGCCAGCTCACTGGGGCGAATCATCTTGGCGTACTCATGGGTTCCGCGTGGCAGCATGTTGAGCACATACTCCGCGCCTACGATGGCCAACAGAAACGCCTTGGCATTGCGGTTGATGGTAGAGAAGAAAACCCAGCCACCGGGTTTGACCAGCGTGGCGCAAGCGCGAACCACCGAGGCGGGATCGGGCACATGCTCCAGCATTTCCATGCAGGTCACCACGTCAAAACCAGCAGGTTGCTCCAGGGCCATCGCCTCAGCGCTGATTTCACGGTACTGCACGTTTTGAGTTTCAGCCTCCAGGGCATGCAACTGCGCCACGCGCAGCGCCTTGGTTGCCAGATCGATACCAAGCACATCCGCACCCTTGCGCGCCATGGAGTCGGCCAGAATGCCGCCGCCACAGCCCACATCCAAAACACGTTTGCCAGCCAAGGCAGTCAATCCATGAATCCAGTCAAGCCGCAGCGGGTTGATCTGGTGCAAAGGGCGGAATTCACTATCTGGGTCCCACCACCGATGGGCCAGCTCTGAAAACTTGGCCAGTTCGGCCGGATCTGCATTGACGGTTTCGCTCATGTCACCAATTGTCCATGAAGGTAGGGCACGAAAATCTCCAGACGCAAAAAAGCCCCGCGAGCGGGGCTTTTTTGTGAAGCAATCCGAAGATTACTTGGAAGCGCGGGTTCCGACCACTTCGATTTCCACGCGACGGTTCTTCGCACGGCCTTCGGCGGTCTTGTTGTCAGCCACGGGTTGCTTTTCGCCCTTGCCTTCGGTGTAAACGCGGTTCTTTTCGATGCCCTTGGACACCAAATAAGCCTTCACGGCTTCAGAACGACGCACCGACAGCTTCTGGTTGTAAGCATCAGAGCCCACGGAGTCGGTATGACCCACGGCAATGATCACTTCCAGGTTAATGCCCTTGACCTTGGAAACCAGGTCGTCCAGCTTGGCCTTGCCTTCTGGCTTGAGCACCGACTTGTCGAAGTCGAAGAACGCATCAGCAGCGTAAGTCACCTTGGTAGCCACTGCGGGAGCAGGAGCTGGTGCAGGTGCTGGCTTGGCAGCTGGGGCAGCGGCGGCAGCAGGAGCAGCAGCAGGTGCAGCAGCAGCGATAGCGCCATCACAGCCAGCAGCAGCCGTAGCAGGCGTCCAGTTGGCATCGCGCCAGCAGTATTCGTTGGTACCGTTCTTCCAGACGATGCCAGAAGCGTTTTTCCAGTTATCAACGGTTTGTGCGCCAGCGGCGGTTGCGAGCGCTGCAGAGGCAAACAACATCGCCACTTTGTTCAGTTTCTTCATGGTTCTCCTCTTGGGGAAAAAGCCGCAGCCGCGCTGCGAATCAGGACGCCTGGGATGACCACCACCCTAAGCGTTCAAACGATTGTGCCATACGTAACAGGGCAAAAGCGGTGCGGACCGGTCGGGGCCCGTAGGACAAAACCTGAATTGCTTCGATATGTTGCGTCGTCGCTACACGGTCTTACGCCTAAAATAGCTCTCCTTTGCCGCCCCCGCCGTCCCAATGACCCAGTTTGCCAAAGAAACCCTGCCGATCAGCCTCGAAGAAGAGATGCGGCGCAGTTACCTCGATTACGCGATGAGCGTGATCGTGGGTCGTGCACTGCCCGACGCGCGAGACGGCTTGAAGCCCGTGCACCGCCGCGTACTTTTTGCGATGCACGAACTCAATAACGACTGGAACCGCCCTTATAAAAAGTCGGCCCGTATCGTGGGCGACGTGATCGGTAAATACCACCCGCACGGTGACTCAGCGGTGTACGACACCATCGTGCGGATGGCGCAGGATTTCTCGCTGCGCCACATGCTGGTCGATGGGCAGGGCAATTTCGGCTCGGTGGACGGCGACAACGCTGCGGCCATGCGGTACACCGAAATTCGCCTGGCCAAAATTGCGCATGAAATGCTGGGAGATATCGACAAGGAAACCGTCGATTTCGGCCCCAACTACGACGGCAGCGAGAAAGAACCGCTTGTATTGCCCAGCAAACTGCCGAATTTGCTGGTGAATGGGTCAGCGGGTATTGCGGTGGGTATGGCCACCAATATTCCGCCACACAACCTTAACGAAGTGGTCGATGCGTGCCTGCACATGCTGCGCAACCCCGAAACGACCATTGACGAGTTGATGGAAATCATCCCGGCCCCCGATTTCCCCACAGCCGGCATCATCTACGGCATCAATGGCGTGAAGGACGGCTACCGCACCGGGCGTGGCAAGGTGGTGATGCGTGCCAAGTGCCACTTCGAGGACATCGATCGGGGCCAGCGCCAGGCGATCATCGTGGACGAGCTGCCCTACCAGGTCAACAAGAAGACGCTGCAGGAGCGCATGGCCGAGCTGGTGCACGAGAAGAAGATCGAAGGCATCAGCCACATCCAGGACGAGTCCGACAAGTCGGGCATGCGCCTGGTGATCGAGCTCAAGCGCGGCGAAGTACCCGAGGTGGTGCTGAACAACCTGTACAAGCAGACGCAGCTGCAGGACACGTTCGGCATGAACATGGTGGCGCTGATCGACGGCCAGCCTCGCCTGTGCAACCTGCGCGACCTGATCAGCGTCTTTTTGCAGCACCGCCGCGAAGTGGTAACCCGCCGCACGGTGTTCGAGCTGCGCAAGGCGCGCGACCGGGGCCATGTGCTCGAAGGCTTGGCCGTGGCACTGGCCAACATCGACGACTTCATCGCCATCATCCGCAACGCCCCCACCCCACCGGTGGCCAAGGCCGAACTGATGGCCCGCCCTTGGGACAGCAAGCTGGTGCGCGAGATGCTGACCCGCACGCGGGCCGACGGCGGCGTGATCAACGCCGATGACTACCGCCCCGACGACCTGGAGAAGGAATTCGGCATGGGCCAGGACGGCCTGTACCGCCTGTCGGAAACGCAGGCCCAGGAAATCCTGCAGATGCGCCTGCAGCGCCTGACTGGCCTGGAGCAGGACAAGATCGTCGCCGAGTACAAGGAAGTCATGGCGGTCATCGAAGACCTGCTGGACATCCTGGCCAAGCCAGAGCGCGTGTCGGTCATCATCGGCGACGAGCTCACCTCCATCAAGCAGGAATTTGGCCAGCACAAGCTGGGTGCACGCCGCTCGATCGTTGAATACAGCGCGCAAGATCTCTCCACCGAAGACCTGATCACCCCCACCGACATGGTGGTGACGCTGTCCCACACCGGTTACATCAAGAGCCAGCCTTTGAGCGAATACCGTGCCCAAAAGCGCGGCGGACGCGGCAAGCAGGCCACGGCGACCAAGGAAGACGACTGGATCGACCAGCTCTTCATCGCCAATACGCACGACTACATCCTGTGCTTCTCCAACCGGGGCCGCCTGTACTGGCTCAAGGTGTGGGAAGTACCTGCAGGCTCGCGCGGCTCGCGCGGCCGCCCCATCGTCAACATGTTCCCGCTGCAGGACGGCGAAAAGATCAACGTCGTGTTGCCGCTCACCGGCGACATGCGCAGCTTCCCGGCCGACCGCTATGTGTTCATGGGCACCAGCATGGGCACCGTGAAGAAGACGGCGCTGGACGAATTCAGCAATCCACGCAAGGGCGGCATCATTGCCGTCAACCTGGATGACGGCGACTACCTGATCGGCGCCGCCCTGACTGATGGCAAGCACGATGTGATGCTGTTCAGCGATGGCGGCAAGGCCGTACGCTTCGACGAAAACGATGTGCGCCCCCTGGGCCGTGCAGCACGTGGTGTGCGCGGCATGATGCTGGAAGACGGACAGAGCGTCATCGCCATGCTGGTCGCCGAAGACGAAACACAGAGCGTGTTGACCGCCACAGAAAACGGCTACGGCAAGCGCACCAGCATCACCGAATACACCCGCCACGGTCGCGGCACCAAGGGCATGATCGCGATCCAGCAAAGCGAGCGCAACGGCAAGGTTGTGGCCGCTACCCTGGTGCATGCGGACGACGAGATCATGCTGATCACCGACAAGGGTGTGCTGGTGCGTACCCGCGTGAGCGAGATCCGCGAACTGGGGCGTGCCACGCAGGGTGTGACCCTGATTGCGCTGGACGAAGGCTCCAAGCTCAGCGGCTTGCAACGCATCGTCGAGAACGATGCCAATGTGACGGATGCAGAGACCGATGGCGAAGGAAGCACGGACAGCGGAACCCCATCCGCACCCGACACCCCCGACGCCTGACCACTGCGGCGCGCAGATGCGCGCTGCAAATGCTACAAAAAGAGAAGCATCAGGCGCTTATTGAATAAGCGCCTGATCCATTTTGAGCCCCTACCATGACACGTCCTTACAACTTTTCCGCTGGCCCCGCCGCCATCCCCTCCGAAGTCCTGGAACAAGCCGCCGCCGAGATGCTGGACTGGCACGGTAGCGGCATGGGCGTGATGGAAATGAGCCACCGTGGCAAGGAGTTTCTGTCCATCTACGAGAAGGCTGAAGCCGATCTGCGCGAACTGCTGGCCGTGCCGTCGCAGTTCAAAATCCTCTTCATGCAAGGCGGAGGCCTGGCCGAGAACGCCATCGTCCCGCTCAACCTGTCGCGTGCCGGGGTGGTCGACTTTGTGGTCACCGGCAGCTGGAGCCAGAAGTCGCAAAAAGAAGCGCGCAAATACGCGTCAGAAGTCAACATCGCCGCCACGGCTGAAGACACGGGCTTCACCACCTTGCCAGACCCAGCCTCCTGGACGGTCAGCCGGGGTGCGAGCTACCTACACCTGTGCAGCAACGAAACCATCAATGGCACTGAGTTCCACCAGCTGCCCGACCTCAAGGCACTGGGCAGCGATGCACCGCTGGTGATCGATTTCTCCTCGCATGTGGCATCGCGGCCCGTGGACTGGAGCCGCGTGGGCCTGGCTTTTGGCGGCGCGCAAAAGAACCTGGGCCCTGCAGGCCTCACGCTGGTGATCGTGCGCGAAGACCTGCTGGGCCATGCCCTGCCCGCCTGTCCCAGCGCCTTCGACTACAAAATCGTGGCCGACAACCAGTCCATGTACAACACACCGCCCACCTGGGGCATCTACATCGCCGGGCTGACCTTCCAGTGGCTCAAGCGCCAGACCGAAGGCGGCCTGACCGGTGTGGCCGCCATGGAGCAGCGCAACATCGCCAAGGCCACGCTGCTGTACAACGCCATCGACCAATCGCAGCTGTACGTCAACAAGGTAGCGGCCAACTGCCGCTCGCGCATGAACATCCCATTCTTCCTGCGTGACGAAAGCCGTAACGACGCCTTCCTGGCCGGCGCCAAAGAGCGCGGTCTGCTGCAACTCAAGGGCCACAAGTCCGTGGGTGGCATGCGCGCCAGCATTTACAACGCCATGCCGCTGGCGGGCGTGCAGGTGCTGGTGGACTACATGCGAGAATTTGAGCAAAAGCACGCTTGAGCGTGCACCCGACAAAAACAGAAAACGGCTCTGAGAGCACGCACCGCTACCCCACCGCCCATGAACAATCCGCAAGCCTCACCCGACCTCGCCAGCCTGCGCGTGCAGATCGACAGCATCGACCAGCAACTGCTCACGCTGCTGAACCAACGGGCGCTCGTGGCCGAACAGGTGGGTGAGGTCAAGAAGCGCGAAGGCACGCCCTTTTTCCGGCCCGACCGCGTGGCACAGGTCATCGACAAGATCACCAACGCCAATCCCGGCCCGCTCAAGGGTGCACACGTGGCGGCCATCTGGCGCGAAATCATGTCTGCCTGTCTGGCCCTCGAATCGCCCCAGCGCGTAGCCGTGCTGGGCCCCGAGGGCACGTTCTGCGAGCAGGCCGCCATCGAGTTCTTTGGTGGTGCGGCCGACCTGATGTACTGCGCCAACTTCGACGAGGTGTTCCACGCCACGGCAGCGGGCAGCGCGCAGTACGGCGTGGTGGGCGTAGAGAACTCTACCGAAGGCGTGGTCACTCGCTCGCTCGACCTGTTCCTGCACACCCCCACCCACGTGGTGGGCGAAGTCAGCCTGCTGGTGCGCCACAACCTGCTGCGGACCAGCAACTCGCTCGAAGGCATCGAGGTGGTGATGGCTCATCCGCAGGCGCTCGCACAATGCCAGGCTTGGTTGTCCAAGCACCTGCCACATGCTGAGCGCCGCCCGGTGTCCAGCAATGCCGAAGGCGCGC
Source organism: Acidovorax benzenivorans (assembly GCF_028680575.1). Taxonomy (GTDB): domain Bacteria; phylum Pseudomonadota; class Gammaproteobacteria; order Burkholderiales; family Burkholderiaceae_C; genus Acidovorax; species Acidovorax benzenivorans. The sequence continues at coordinate 24,486 of NZ_JAPCKI010000006.1, forward strand.
GCCTGGCCACCACCAACCCTGCCTGGGCGGCCCTCTCCAGCGAGCGTGCAGCCGCCCAATTCGGCTTGCACATCGTCTCGCACGCCATCCAGGATGACGCCTACAACCGCACCCGCTTCGCCATCATCTGCCTGCCGCACACGCTGCAGACGCCACCGCCGTCGGGCAAGGACTGCACCAGCCTAGTGGTCTCGGTGCCCAATCAGCCCGGCGCCGTGCACGACTTGCTGGTGCCGCTCAAGACGCATGGTGTGTCCATGACGCGTTTTGAATCGCGCCCGGCCCGCACCGGCCAGTGGGAGTATTACTTCTACATCGACCTCGACGGCCACCCCGCCCAGCCGCATGTGGCGCGGGCCCTGGAAGAACTGCGCAGCCTGTGTGCGTTCTACAAGGTCCTGGGGACCTACCCTGTTTCGTCATAAGGAGCCGTCGCCATGTTCGAACAATTGGGGCTGATCGGCTGTGGACTCATGGGAGGCTCGTTCGCCTTGGCCATGAAAAAAGCCGGATTGGTCAAGCGCGTAGTGGGCTACAGCAAGTCACCCTCCACCACCGACCGCGCCCGCCAGTTGGGCGTGATCGACGTCGAGGCACCCTCCGCACTGCTGGCCGTGGCGGGCGCCGACGTTGTGCTGGTAGCCGTGCCGGTGGCAGCCACCGAGGCCACCCTCAAGGCCATCAAGCACCTGGTCACCCCGCAGATGCTCATCATGGACGTGGGTTCGACCAAGTCCGACGTGGTTCAGGCAGCGCAGCGTTCGCTGCGTGACCAGGTGGGCTCGTTTGTGCCAGCACACCCGATCACAGGGCGCGAGGTTTCGGGCGTGGAACACGCCGAGGCCGACCTGTACAGCGGGCGCCAGGTGATCCTGACCCCCACTGAGCGCACCCTGACGGCCCAATTGCAGGACGCAGAAAAGATCTGGACCGCGCTGGGCTGCCGCGTGACCAGCATGTCGCCCGAGTCGCATGACGCGGCCTTTGCCGCCGTCAGCCACCTGCCCCATTTGCTCGCGTTTGCGATGATGAACAGCATCACGGGCCAGGCACACGGCGACGACTTCCTGTCGCTCGCAGGCCCCGGATTCCGCGACTTCACACGCATTGCCGCTAGCGACCCCAAAGTGTGGCGCGACATCCTGCTGTCCAACCGGGACGAGTTGATTGCCCAGTCCAAGCAGTTCCAGCAGGCCCTGCACAACATCGAGCAAGCCATGGAAAAAGGCAACGCCCAGGCACTCGAAGACATGCTGACCCTGGCCAGCGAAACCCGCGCCCATTGGCGCATGGGCGCGAAGAGAAAGTAACCCCCTGAGCCGCCTGCGGCGCCTTCCCCCAAGGGGGACGCACCCGGTGGCCTGGCAAAGCCAGCTCCACGGGTGCACTGGGATGGGCCTGCGCCAGTAATGACGGGCGCTTGCACCCAATGGACGAAAGATACCGATGTATAGCACCGCATTCCTTGATCTCCCCGCCCTGCAAGCCGCTGCAGGCGAAGTCCCCCTGCCCGGCTCCAAGAGCATTTCCAACCGCGTGCTGCTGCTGGCGGCGCTGAGCAGCGGCACCACCACCGTGCACGACCTGCTGGCGTCCGATGACACCCGGGTGATGCTGGACGCACTGCGCCAGATCGGCTGCGTGGTGGACGAGTCCGGGGGCAGCACGGTGCACATCACTGGCCTGGGTGGCAGCACGCCGCTGTCGCCCGCCAAACTGTTCCTGGGCAACGCCGGCACCGCCATGCGCCCGCTGACGGCGGCGTTGGCGCTGTTGGGTGGGGAGTTCGAGCTGTCGGGTGTGCCGCGCATGCATGAGCGCCCCATCGGCGATCTGGTCGATGCGCTGCGCCAATTGGGTTGCCAGATCGATTACCTGGGCAATGATGGCTACCCCCCGCTGCGCATCGCGCATGCGCAGGGGGTTCCCGCCCTGGCGCTGGCAGCACCGATCCGCGTTCGCGGCGATGTGTCCAGCCAGTTCCTGACAGCCCTGCTCATGGCGCTGCCGCTGGCCGCCGTCACTCAGCCCATCGTGATCGAGGTGGTGGGCGAGCTGATTTCCAAGCCCTACATCGCCATCACCCTGCAGCTGCTGGCACGCTTTGGCATCGTGGTCGAGCACCAAAACTGGCAGCGCTTCACCATTGCTGCAGGCAGCCGCTATCAATCCCCGGGAGACATCCATGTGGAGGCAGATGCGTCATCTGCTAGCTATTTCATAGCGCTTGGGGCAATAGTGACCGGCGCTACCGGCCAAAAAGACGCCAAATCCGGCATCAAGATACAAGGTGTGGGCCTCGATTCGATCCAGGGCGACATCCGCTTTGTGGAAGCGGCCCGGGCCATGGGCGCGGTGGTTACCGGTGGCCCCAACTGGCTGCAGATCGACCGCGGCGCGTGGCCCCTGCAAGCCATTGACCTGGATTGCAACCACATCCCCGACGCGGCCATGACCCTGGCGGTGATGGCCTTGTACGCCAACGGCACCACCACGCTGCGCAACATCGCGAGCTGGCGCGTGAAGGAAACCGACCGCATCGCCGCCATGGCGACCGAACTGCGCAAACTCGGCGCCACGGTGGAAGAAGGCGCCGACTTCATCCGCGTGACCCCACCAGAGCGTGTAGAAGACTGGAAACCCGCCAGCATCCACACTTATGACGACCACCGCGTGGCCATGTGTTTCTCGCTCGCAGCGTTCAACCCTGCCGCTCTGCCCGTGCGCATCGAAGACCCCAAGTGCGTAGCCAAGACCTTCCCGGACTACTTCGAGGCCTTGTTCTCGGTGGCCCAGGTGGCGGCGCCGCAGATTCCCGTGATCTGCATTGACGGCCCCACGGCATCGGGCAAAGGCACCGTGGCAGCGGCGGTAGCACAGCGGCTGGGCTATGGCTTCCTGGACTCAGGCGCGATGTACCGCATCACCGCTCTCGCCGCGCTGCAGGCCGGCCTCGCCATAGACGCTGACCACGAAGCCCGTATCGCCACCCTGGCCCAGACGTTGCCAGTGCGGTTTGAGGGCAGCAAAGTGCTGCTGGGCAGCGACGATGTGACCGACGCCATTCGCACCGAAGAGGCGGGCATGAACGCGTCCCGCGTATCCGCCTTGCCCGCCGTGCGCACCGCGCTGGTTCAGCTCCAGCACAGCTTCCGGCGGTTGCCGGGGCTGGTGGCTGATGGCCGCGACATGGGCACGGTGATCTTCCCAGACGCGCCCTTGAAGGTGTTTTTGACCGCTAGCGCCGCCTGCCGCGCCGAGCGCCGTTATAAACAGTTGATTTCAAAGGGTTTTTCGGCTAGTATCGAAGACCTTCGCGCAGATTTGGAGGCGCGCGACGCCCGGGACAGCTCCCGCAGCGTTGCACCCCTCAAGCCCGCGCAGGACGCTCTGGTCCTGGACAACTCCGATTTGACGATTGAACAAGCCGTTGAAAAGGTGCTGACCTGGTGGCAGGAGCGCCAGCCCTTCGCAGCTTCTGCGCAGCGCTGACAACGTGGAGCCCTCGGGCTCCAGGCAAGGTCGAAAGGCTTTGCCACAGGCCCACACAGCCCCTCTCGCGCGCCAGCGCACAGGTTGTGTGGATCGATAACCTAACCCGCGGCTCTGCCGCAAAAAACCACCGCAAGCAGCTATAAAAACAGTAGCAATGGTGCTACTGGAATCCTGTTTGTGGCAAGGAAACACATGTCCGAATCTTTTGCCGCCCTTTTTGAAGAATCCTTGCAGCGCACCGAAATGCGCCCAGGCGAAGTCATCACCGCTGAAGTCGTGCGCGTTGAGCACAACTTCGTGGTCGTGAACGCTGGCCTCAAGTCCGAAGCCTACGTGCCGCTGGAAGAGTTCAAGAACGACAAGGGCGAAGTCGAAGTCCAAGTGGGTGACTTCGTGTCGGTGGCCATTGGTTCCATCGAAAACGGCTACGGCGACACCATCCTGTCGCGTGACACCGCCAAGCGTCTGGCCTCCTGGATGAGCCTGGAAAAGGCCCTGGAATCCGGCGAATTCGTCACTGGCACGACCAGCGGCAAGGTCAAGGGCGGCCTGACTGTCCTGGTCAACGGCATCCGCGCATTCCTGCCCGGTTCGCTGATCGATACCCGTCCGATCAAGGATCTGACGCCGTACGAAAACAAGACCATGGAATTCAAGGTCATCAAGCTGGACCGCAAGCGCAACAACGTGGTGCTGAGCCGCCGCGCTGTGGTGGAAGCCTCCATGGGCGAAGAGCGCGCCAAGCTGATGGAAACCCTGAAGGAAGGCTCCATCGTTCAAGGCGTGGTCAAGAACATCACCGAATACGGTGCGTTCGTGGACCTGGGCGGTATCGACGGTCTGCTGCACATCACCGACATGGCATGGCGCCGCGTGCGTCACCCTTCCGAAGTGGTGACCGCTGGCCAAGAAATCACCGCCAAGATCCTGAAGTTCGACACCGAAAAGAACCGTGTCTCGCTGGGTCTGAAGCAAATGGGCGACGACCCATGGATGGGCGTGAACCGCCGCTACCCACAATCGACCCGCCTGTTCGGCAAGATCACGAACATTGCCGACTACGGCGCGTTCGTCGAACTCGAACCCGGCATCGAAGGCCTGGTGCACGTGTCTGAAATGGACTGGACCAACAAGAACATCGCTCCCGCCAAGCTGGTTTCGCTGGGCGACGAAGTCGAAGTCATGGTTCTGGAAATCGACGAAGACAAGCGCCGTATCAGCCTGGGCATGAAGCAGTGCAAGGCCAACCCATGGCAAGAATTCGCCCAGGACACGAAGCGCGGCGACCGCGTGAAGGGTCCTATCAAGTCGATTACCGACTTCGGCGTGTTCGTGGGCCTGGCTGCCGGCATCGACGGCCTGGTGCACCTGTCCGACCTGTCGTGGAACGAACCCGGCGAAGCCGCTGTTCGTAACTACAAGAAGGGCCAAGAAGTCGAAGCCATCGTGCTGGCTGTGGACGTGGACCGCGAACGCATCTCGCTGGGCATCAAGCAGCTCGACGGCGACCCATTCACGACCTTCGTGACCGTGAACGACAAGGGCCAGACGGTGACCGGCAAGGTCAAGACCGTGGACGCCCGTGGCGCTGAAATCGACCTCGGCGAAGACATCGTGGGCTACCTGCGCGCTTCGGAAATCTCCCGCGACCGCGTGGAAGATGCCCGCAACGTGCTCAAGGAAGGCGACGAAGTCACTGCTGTGGTGGTCAATGTGGATCGCAAGACCCGCAACATCCAGCTGTCGATCAAGCAAAAGGACATGGCCGACGAGCAAGGCGCCATGGCCAGCCTGAGCCAGCAATCGAGCCGCGAAAGCGCCGGCACGACCAGCCTGGGCGCCCTGCTGCGCGCCAAGCTGGACAACTCGGAAAAGTAAAGCGCTGCCCCGCCAAGGAGCCTCTGCGCGAATCGAGCCACGCGAAGATTCATGCAGAGGCCTCTTGGACGGTCAGACAGCGGGCGCCTCGGCGCCCGCTCTTTTTTCAGCCAAGACTGCCTATGTCCCAAGATTCCATGACCCGCTCAGACCTCGTCGAAGAACTGGCCGCCCGCTTCGGCCAGCTCACCCACCGCGATGCCGAATACGCCGTCAAGACCATTCTGGACGCCGTGGGCGAGGCGCTGGTACGTGGGCACCGCATTGAGATCCGGGGCTTTGGCAGTTTCTCGGTGAACCACCGCCCTCCGCGCATGGGCCGCAATCCGCGCAGCGGCGAGGCCGTGGCCATTCCCGAAAAACGTGTGCCCCATTTCAAGCCGGGCAAGGCCCTGCGCGAAGCCGTGGACAAACGCACGGCCGAAATGGAAGAAAAGACCCAGCCCGCAACAAGCGCTACGGGTACTTGATATCAAAATTAATAGCTGCAAGCGCATGATGCACCTGCGCTCGTAGCCTTTTTGACCCTTATGCGCGGACAGCCGATACACATGGGGCTGCAGCGCCAAGCTCTTAGAATCGCCCCACCACTGGGGAGACCGATGAAATACCTCCTGTGGCTGCTCAAGGCAGCCATTTTTTTTACGCTCTTCGCCTTCGCGCTGAACAATCAGCAGGACGCGACCGTGCACTTTTTCTTTGGCACCCAATGGCGCGCGCCCTTGGTGCTGGTGGTGCTGACCGCCTTTGCTGCGGGGCTGGTCGTGGGGGCCCTGGGCATGGTGCCGCGCTGGTGGAGGCACCGCACCGCAGCCCGCCGCGCCCAGGCGGCGGTCATTGCACCCGCCCCCGTGGTGCCACCTGCCCCCAACGCTACGCCCACAGCGCCCCCACCACCTCCTGACCTGTCTTCGATCCATGGAATTTGACCTGAGCTGGATACTGCTGGGCCTGCCCCTGGCTTTTGTGCTGGGTTGGCTGGCTTCGCGCTTTGACCTGCGCCAGCTGCGTGCGGAGAACCGGCGGGCGCCCAAGGCGTACTTCAAGGGCCTGAACTTCCTGCTCAACGAACAGCAGGACCAGGCCATCGACGCTTTCATCGAGGCCGTGCAGAACGACCCCGATACGTCCGAGCTGCACTTCGCGCTGGGCAACCTGTTTCGCCGCCGGGGCGAATACGACCGCGCCGTGCGTGTGCACGAGCACCTGCTCTCGCGCGGCGATCTGAGCCGTACTGATCGCGAGCGCGCCCAACATGCACTGGCACTCGACTTCTTGAAAGCCGGGCTGCTGGACCGCGCCGAAGACGCGCTGCAGCGCCTGGAAGGTACCCCGTTCGAGGCCCAGGCCCGCTTGGCCCTGCTGGCCATCTACGAACGCTCGCGCGACTGGCCCCACGCCGCCACCATCGCCCGCAAGATGCACGATGCCGACCAGGGCGACTTCAGCACCCGGCAAGCCCACTACCTGTGCGAGCAGGCGCTGGCGCTGAGCGCCCAGGGCGACCTGCCGGGTGCCCAGGCCTTGCTGGAGCAGGCCGTGACCGCCGCCCCCGAAGCAGCGCGCGCGCGCATTGAGCTGGCACGCCTGCAACGCCTCATGGGCCAACCCGCAGCAGTGCTGTCCACACTCAAAACCTTGGGCGAGCACAACCCCGCAGCGCTACCCCTGGCAGCCCCGCTGCTGGTCGAGGCCGCAACGGCCACCGGCCGCACACAAGAAGTGCACGCCCTGCTGCAGGCCCACTACGCGCAGGCGCCTTCGCTGGACGTGCTGGAAAGCATCGTGGCCATGGAAGCCGCCGACGAGGCCACCCGCCCATCCGCCCGCCAGCGCTATGTGGAGCACCTGGACAAGGAGCGCTCGCTGGTCGCAGCCGCCAAGTGGCTGGCCACCGAAAAGCTGGAGCATGAGGAATTTCATCCCCAGGTCCAACGTGCTCTGGACCATGCCGTCAAGCCCCTGACCCGCTACCGCTGCGCGGCCTGCGGTTTCGAGGCCCGCCAGCATTTCTGGCAATGCCCCGGCTGCCAGACCTGGGACAGCTACCCTGCACGCCGGGTCGAAGAACTCTGATCTGCCCACTCCAAAACCAAGGTTCACCTCCATGCTGAAGAAATTGCTGACCCTGATCGCCTCCCTGCTGCTGGCCACCGCCGCCTTCGCCGCCGTGGACGCGAACTCCGCCACCGAAGCCGAACTCGACGGCATCAAAGGTATTGGGCCGGGCCTGTCGGCCCGCATCCTGCAAGAGCGCCAGAACGCACCCTTCAAGGACTGGGCGGACTTCATCGGCCGTGTGGGGGGCGTGGGCAACAAGAGCGCCGTCAACTTCTCCAAAGAAGGCCTTACCGTCAACGGCAAGAAATACAGCGCGGCAGCCGCCGCCAAGGCAGAAGCCAAGAACAAACAAAAACACAGCAGCGCCCAGGCAGCGGACAGCAAGGCCCGTGGCAGCGCTGGCAAGGAGGCGGCCACACCAGCCGCCACACCGACGGCGGCACCAGCCGCCCAGGCTCCTGCAGCTCCTGCAGCTCCTGCAGCCAGCGCTAGCAAAAACTAAGCAGACTTTACAAGCAGCAAGCCCGCTCTAGCGGGCTTGTTTTCTTGTACTCATCACCAGCGCGGCACCAAGGGCTGGGCAGGGTTTTTAGGGGCAACCCCTAAAATCGTTCGCGCATGCCCCTGATCACGCTCATCCTTCTCCCCTTCATCGGCAGCCTGCTGGCGGCGGTTCTGCCCTCCAACGCCCGCAATACCGAGTCCACCCTGGCAGGACTTATCGCCTTGTTCTGCACGGTGCAGGCGGCGCTTTACTTCCCCGAGATTGCCGATGGCGGTGTGATCCGGCAAGAGCTGGCCTGGCTACCCGCTCTGGGCCTGAACCTCATCATCCGCATGGACGGCTTTGCCTGGATGTTCTGCATGCTGGTGCTGGGCGTGGGCAGCCTGGTGGTGCTGTATGCGCGCTACTACATGTCGCCCGCCGACCCGGTGCCGCGCTTCTTCTCGTTTTTTCTTGCCTTCATGGGCGCGATGGCGGGCGTGGTGCTGTCGGGCAACATCATCCAGATCGCATTCTTCTGGGAGCTGACCAGCCTGTTCTCCTTCTTGCTGATCGGCTACTGGCACCACCGCAAGGACGCCCGGCGCGGTGCGCGCATGGCGCTGACGGTCACGGGCACGGGCGGGTTGGCCATGCTGGCGGGCATGCTGGTGCTGGGCCACATCGTGGGCAGCTATGACCTCGACCATGTGCTGGCCGCCAGGCAGTTGATCCAGAACCACCCGCTCTACACCACCGCACTCGTCCTGATTCTGCTGGGCGCGCTCACCAAAAGCGCGCAGTTCCCGTTCCACTTCTGGCTGCCCAACGCCATGGCCGCGCCCACGCCGGTGTCGGCCTACCTGCACTCGGCCACCATGGTCAAGGCAGGCGTGTTTCTGCTGGCGCGACTGTGGCCGGCGCTGGCGGGCACCGAGCAATGGTTCTGGCTGGTGGGTGGCGCGGGCCTGGCCACGCTGCTGGTGGGTGGCTATGCAGCCATGTTCCAGAACGACCTCAAGGGGCTGCTGGCCTATTCGACCATTTCGCACCTGGGTCTCATTACGCTGCTGCTGGGCCTGAACAGCCCGCTCGCTGCCGTGGCCGCCGTGTTCCACATCATGAACCACGCCACCTTCAAGGCCTCGCTGTTCATGGCCGTCGGCATCGTGGACCATGAAAGTGGCACACGCGACATACGGCGCCTGTCGGGCTTGCGCACCATGATGCCCATCACCGCCACCCTGGCCATGGTGGCCAGCGCGGCGATGGCGGGCGTGCCACTGCTCAACGGCTTCCTGTCCAAGGAAATGTTCTTTGCCGAAACGGTGTACGTGAACACCACGCCCCTGCTGGAATGGCTGCTGCCCACCGCCGCCACCGTGGCCGGCATGTTCAGCGTGGCGTATTCGCTGCGCTTCACGGTGGACGTGTTCTGGGGCCCGCCCGCCACCGACCTGCCGCGTCCACCCCATGAGCCACCGCACTGGATGCGGGTGCCGGTCGAGCTGCTGGTGCTGGCCTGCCTGGTGGTGGGCACGCTGCCCGCGTGGTCGGTAGGCACCTATCTGGCCGCAGCTGCGCGGCCCGTGGTGGGGGGCGAGCTGCCCACTTACAGCCTGGCGGTCTGGCACGGATTCAACACGCCCTTTGTGATGAGCCTGGTGGCGCTGGGTGGGGGTGTGGCGCTGTACGCGCTGCTGCGCTGGCAACGCGCAAAAGACGCCATCGATGCGCCCCCCGTCATGCAGCACATCAACGGCCAGCGTGCCTTTGAGACCACGCTGGCCGTGATCAGCCTGATGGGCCGCAACGGCCGCCGCCTGCTGGGCACGGGCCGCCTGCAGTGGCAGATGTTCTGGCTGGTCTGCGCCGCGCTGGTGGCAGGCACCCTGCCCCTGTGGGCGCGGGGCTTGCCGATTGGCGACCGGGTGCAGTTGCCGCTGTCGCCCGCCTTTGCGCTGCTGTGGCTGCTGGGCGCCATGTGCGCCGTGGCGGCGGCATGGCAGGCCAAATACCACCGGTTGGCGGCCCTGACGCTGGTGGGCGGCTCCGGGCTGTGCGTGTGCCTGACCTTCCTGTGGTTCTCGGCACCCGACCTGGCGCTCACGCAGATCGTGGTGGAGGTGGTGACCACCATCCTCATCCTGCTGGGCCTGCGCTGGCTGCCCCGGCGGGACGAAAGCCTGCGCGTGCCCACGCTCGCCGAAGAACGGCGCACCCAATTGCGGCGCTACCGCGACATGGCGCTGACGCTGGCCGCTGGCGGTGGCATGGCACTGCTGTCGTTCGTGATGATGCGCCGCCCGTTCCCGGACAGCACCTCCACGTTCTTTCTGGAAAACGCACTGACCGGCGGCGGCGGCACCAATGTGGTCAACGTGATGCTGGTGGACTTCCGGGGCTTCGACACCTTTGGCGAGATCGTGGTGCTGGGCGTCGTGGCGCTCACCGTGTATGCGCTGCTGCGGCGCTTTCGGCCCGCACGCGAGGTGATGGACCTGCCCCCACAGCAACGAGCCCTGCCCGCTGATGTGGACACCGACCTGGGCAGCCCACGCCAGACGGCCGACACCGCCGTGGGCTACCTGATGGTGCCCGCCGTGCTGGTGCGACTGATGCTGCCGTTTGCCACGCTGGTGGCGGTGTACCTGTTCATGCGCGGGCACAACGAGCCCGGCGGCGGCTTTGTGGCGGGGCTGGTGTTCTCTGTGGCACTGCTGCTGCAGTACATCGTCTCCGGCACCTCCTGGGTCGAGGCCCACCTGCCGCTGTACCCGCGTCGCTGGATCGGTGCAGGGCTGCTGGCAGCACTGGCCACCGGCATGGGCGCGCTGGCCTGGGGCTATCCGTTTCTGACCAGCCACACGGCACATTTCTCGCTGCCCGTGGTGGGTGAAATCCATGTGGCCAGCGCGCTGTTCTTCGACATCGGCGTGTTCACCCTGGTGGTGGGCTCCACCATGCTCATCCTCACCGGCATTGCCCACCAGTCGGTGCGCAGCCACCGCTACCACAGCGCGCGTGTGGCCGAAGAAGCCCAGACCGCCGCTACACCCGGAGAAGGCCCATGGAACTGATACTGGCCCTGGCCATCGGCGTGCTCACCGGCTCGGGCGTGTGGCTGCTACTGCGCCCGCGCACCTTCCAGGTCATCATGGGCCTGTCGCTGCTGTCGTACGCCGTCAACCTCTTCATCTTCAGCATGGGCCGACTGGGCTTGGCCATCGACAAGGAGCCCGTGCTGCAGCCCGGCGTGCCGCAGGACCTGGCCCACTATGCCGACCCCATGCCCCAGGCCCTCACGCTCACCGCCATCGTGATCGGCTTTGCCATGACCGCCCTCTTCCTCGTGGTGCTGCTGGCGTCGCGCGGAATGGCCGGCACCGACCATGTGGATGGCACCCGCGCCAAGGATGCGCAGGAGATGCTGTGATGAAGCAACACCCCCCTGAGGCGCTTCGCGCCTTCCCCCCGCTCTCGCAGCGCTGCGCGCTGCGGGCAGGGGGACGCAGCCCTCGATGCGGGGCGGCCCTTTCTCGGCTGCTCTGGCCTAGGCCGCGCCAGTTTCGGTCGTTGTGCCATGGACAACCGACATGACATCCGTGCAACTTATGTTGGATCGGTTGATGCCGCACCTGATCCTCGCACCCATCGCGCTGCCGCTGCTTACGGCCGGGCTCATGCTGCTGCTGCGCGAGGAGCGCCAGCGCACCAAGGTCACGCTCAACATCACCTCGACCTTTTTGGGCCTGGTGGTGGCCGTGCTGCTGCTGGTGCAGGCCAAGCAGCCCAGTGTGCAGACCAGCCTGGGGGTGTACCTGCCGGGCAACTGGCCTGCGCCGTTTGGCATCGTGCTGGTCATCGACCGCCTGTCGGCCATGATGCTGGTGCTGACCAGCACGGTGGCGCTGGCCACCGTGCTGTTTTCGGCCGCGCGCTGGCACCGGGCGGGCGTGCACTTTCATCCGCTGTTCCAGTTCCAGCTCATGGGGCTGGCGGGGGCGTTTCTCACCGCCGACCTGTTCAACCTGTTTGTGTTCTTCGAGATCATGCTGGCTGCGTCCTACGGCCTGCTGCTGCATGGCTCGGGCCGCCCACGTGTGTCGGCAGGTCTGCACTACATCGCAATCAACCTGGCGGCGTCTTCGCTGTTCCTGATTGGTGTGTCGATGCTGTATGGCATCACTGGCACGCTCAACATGGCCGATCTGGCGCAAAGCATGGCCACAGTGGCCGCCACAGACCGGGGGCTGCTACACGCGGCCGCAGCCATCCTGGCGGTGGCGTTCCTCATCAAGGCCGCGGTGTGGCCGCTCAACTTCTGGCTGGTGCCCGCCTACAGCGCGGCCACCGCGCCCGTCGGAGCGCTGTTTGCCCTGATGACCAAGGTCGGTGTGTACAGCGTGCTGCGGCTGTGGACGCTGCTGTTTGGCGCCGAGGCCGGTGATTCGGCCCAGTTTGGCAGCCAGTGGCTCATTGGCGGCGGCATGCTGACCATGGCCTTTGGTGCCATCGGCATGCTTGGCTCGCAGCGGCTGGGGCACCTGGCGGGTTTCAGCGCCATTCTGTCGTCAGGCACGTTGCTGGCCGCCGTGGGATTCGGGCAGAACCTGCTCACGGGCGGTTTGCTGTATTACCTGCTCAGCTCCACCCTGGCCGTGAGCGCGCTGTTTTTGCTCACGGACCTGATCGACCGCTGGCGCAACAACGGTGCCAACCTGGCTCCCTACGAACAGACCGATGACGCGCCGTTTCTGTCGGCCGATCTGGTGCCCACCGAAGGCATGAACCTTGACGACGAAGAACAGGCGCTGATCGGCCAGGTCATCCCCGCAGCGGCGGCCTTTCTGGGCTTGGCATTCATGGCCTGCACGCTGGTCATTGCGGGCCTGCCACCACTGCCTGGCTTTGTGGGCAAGTTCGCCATGATCCATGCGCTGCTCAACCCGCTGGGGCTGGGCGCGTCCCAGGGCTTTCGGCTGGGCGCTGCGGGCTGGATGCTGGTGGCGCTGCTGGTGGGCTCGGGGCTGTTGGCACTGCTGGCACTCACGCGCGCGGGCATCCGCCACTTCTGGGCGGCCCAGGGCCGGGCTTCGCCCCAGCTCCTGGTGCTGGAGGGGCTGCCCATTGCCCTGCTGCTGCTGGCCTGCGTGGCGCTGGTGTGGCAGGCCGGTGCCGTGATGCGCTACACCCAGGCCACGGCCGATGCCCTGCATGCGCCTGCCACCTACGTGCGTGCCGTGATGACCGCCACCCCGGTCGCTCCCTCGCCAGCGGCGACACCTGAAACCACACCACCAGGGGAAAAGCCATGACTCAACCTGGCCACCCCGTGGCGCCACACACCCCATCCACACCGCCACGCCCCCACCTGCTGCGGCGCTTGGTGCCGGCCCCGCTGCTCTCGCTGGCACTGCTGGGCCTGTGGCTGCTGCTCAACCGCAGCCTGAGCGCGGGCCACTTCGTACTGGGCACGGTGCTGGCACTGGCCATCCCGCTGCTCACCGCCGGGCTGCGCCCGCTGCCGGTGCGCATCCGCAAGCCGGGCGCCGTGCTGCGCCTGGCGCTCACGGTGGTCGCAGACACGGTGCAGTCCAACCTGGCCGTGGCGCGGCTGCTGCTGACGCCCGGCCGCAGGCGGTACCCCGCAGGCTTTGTACACATCCCGCTGGAAGTGCGCGACCCCAACGCCCTGGCCGTGCTGGCGATGATCGTGTGCATCACTCCCGGCACGGCATGGGCCGAAATTTCGTTGGACCGCAGCATGCTGCTGCTGCATGTGCTGGAGCTGGACGACGCCGCTGCCATTGCAGCGTCCGTCAAACAGCGCTACGAAGCACCTCTCATGGAGATCTTTGAATGACCCCTGTGCTTGACTGGGCCCTGCCGGTGGCGCTGTTCATGTTGGTACTGGCCATGGGCTGCGCGTTGATCCGACTGCTCAAAGGCCCCTCGGCGCAAGACCGCGTGCTGGCGCTGGACTGCATGTACCTCAGCGGCATGCTGGTGATGCTGGTGCTTGGCCTGCTGTATGGCAGCAAGAACTACTTCGAGGCCGCGCTGCTGCTGGCGCTGTTCAGCTTTGTCGGATCGATGGCCATGGCCAAGTTTTTGCTGCGTGGCGAGGTGATCGAATGACCGAGGCCGCCACCATCGCTGTCCTTCCGCTGTGGCTCGAAATCATCGTGGCCGTGCTGGTGCTGGCCGGTGCAGCGCTGGCGCTGTTGGGCTCCTTCGGCCTGCTGCGGCTGCCCACGTTTTTTGAGCGTGTGCACGCACCGTCCATCATCGCCACGTTGGGCTGCTGGCTGATCATGCATGGCACGGTGCTGTACTTCTCGGTGGCCGACCGCAGCCTGGCGCTGCATGCGCTGCTGATCGCCGTGTTCGTGGCGATCACGGTGCCGGTGATGTCGATCTTTCTCATGCGCGCGGCGCTGTTCCGTGCGCGGCAGGCAGGGCAGGATGTGCCACCCAGCCTGAGCCAGCCCAAGGCAGCCTCCGAAGCCAAAAACTCCTGATTTCATAGCTGCTAGCGCTTTACGGATAAGCGCTAGAGGCCATTTTCTCTACTATTTTCAGCCCAGGGTACCGAATCCACCACCGCCCGGCGTGTGGATCTCAAACACATCGCCCGGCTGCATTTCGGCCTGGCCAATGTGGTCCAGCAGCTCCACCCGGCCATCGCTGCGCACCACCTTGTTGATGCCCACGGCACCCGGCTTGCCACCTGCCATGCCAAACGCGCCATGGTGGCGGCCGTTCGACAAAATGCTGGCCGTCATCGGCTCCAGGAAGCGCACGCGGCGGATGCCACCGTCACCGCCCTTGTACTGCCCGGCGCCACCCGAGCCCTTGCGGATCTCGTAGCCCTCCAGCCGCACCGGGAAGCGGAACTCCAGCACCTCGGGGTCCGTCAGGCGCGAGTTGGTCATGTGGCACTGCACGACACTGGTGCCCGCAAAACCACCGGTGAGCTGCCCGCTGGCATCCCACACACCACCCGCGCCGCTGCCGCCCGAGATGGTCTCGTAGTACTGGTAGCGCGTGCTGCCAAAGGTGAAGTTGTTCATGGTGCACTGCCCCGCCGCCATCAGGCCCAGCGCACCATACAGCGCGTTGGTGATGCAGGTGGATGTCTCCACATTGCCCGCCACCACCGAGGCCGGTGGGTTCGGGTTGAGCATGCTGCCGGGCGGGATGATGACGTTGAGCGGCTTCAGGCACCCGGCGTTGAGCGGAATGTCGTCGTCCACCAGCGTGCGGAACACATACAACACCGCCGCCATGCACACCGCCGTGGGCGCGTTGAAGTTGTTGGTCTGCTGCGCGCTGGTGCCGGTGAAGTCGATGGTGGCGCTGCGGCTTTTCGCATCCACCTTCACGGCCACGCTGATCTGCGCGCCATTGTCCAGCGGCAGGGTGAATGCGCCATCCTTCAGCCGTGTGATGACCCGGCGCACAGATTCCTCGGCGTTGTCCTGCACATGGCGCATGTAGGCCAACACGACATCGAGGCCAAACTCGGCCACCATGCGGCGCAGCTCCTGCTGGCCCTTTTCGTTGGCCGCGATCTGCGCACGCAAGTCGGCCATGTTCTGCTGCGGGTTGCGGCTGGGGTACTCGCCGCTTTGCAGCAGCGCAACCATCTCTGCTTCGCGCAGCACGCCGCGCTCCACCAGCTTCACGTTGTTGATCTGCACGCCCTCTTCCTCGATGCGCGTGGAGAACGGTGGCATGGAGCCCGGCGTGGTGCCGCCCACATCCGCGTGGTGGCCCCGGCTGCCGACGTAAAAAGTGGGCTCGGCCTCGTCCGCGATGTAAACCGGCGTGATGACCGTGATGTCCGGCAAATGCGTGCCGCCGTGGTAAGGGTCGTTGAGCACATACACAT
This sequence comes from Acidovorax benzenivorans, assembly GCF_028680575.1. Lineage (GTDB taxonomy): Bacteria > Pseudomonadota > Gammaproteobacteria > Burkholderiales > Burkholderiaceae_C > Acidovorax > Acidovorax benzenivorans. The sequence continues at coordinate 40,301 of NZ_JAPCKI010000006.1, forward strand.
CGCCGGGCTGCATCTTGCCGGCGTTCTCGCGGATCACCGTCTTGATGCTTTCACCCATCGACCCGAGGTGCACCGGCATGTGCGGCGCGTTGGCAATCAGGTTGCCAGCGGTGTCGAACAGCGCACAGCTGAAGTCCAGACGCTCCTTGATGTTGACCGAATAGGCCGTGTTCTGCAGCTGTAGCCCCATCTGCTCGGCGATGTTCATGAACAGGTTATTGAACACCTCCAGCAGCACCGGGTCTACCGTGGTGCCCACGGCGTGCTGCACGGCGCGCGCCACGCGGCGGTTGAGCAGCAGGTGGTCCAGCTCGGTCAGTGCGGCTTCCCAGCCGGGCTCGACTATTGTTGTGGCGTTCTTCTCGGCAATGATGGCCGGGCCGGGGATCACATCGCCGGGGCGCAGGTCCTCGCGCACCACCAGGGCAGCGTCGTGCCACGCAGCAATGCCGTCCACGCCACCCGTATACATGCGCACGGTGCTGCGGCGCGGCACTTCGCGCGCGGGCTGCAGCGCGTGGCGTGGCTCCTCGGGCGCATCGCCGGGCACCACGGCCTCGACCGACACGGCCTCCACCACCAGGCCCTTGCCCTGCATCAGGAAGGCAAAACGCTGGCGGTAGGCGTTCTCGAACGCGGCAGTGATCTCGGCCATCGAGCCAAACGGAACAATCAGAGCCGAGTCGCTGCCCTCGTAGCGCACATGCACACGGCGGTGCACCACGGCTGTGCCGCTGCCCGACTGCTGGCGCTCCAGCTCGGTGCGTGCGGTGGTGGCCAGTTGCTCCAGCGTGGCCTCGATGCCTGCCAACGCTTCGGGCGCCAGCTTGGCCTCTACCGCCTGCTCACGGATCACGTTCTGGTCCGCCAGGCCCATGCCATAGGCGCTGAGTACACCGGCCAACGGGTGCACAAACACGCGGGTCATGCCTAAAGCGTCAGCCACCAAGCACGCATGCTGGCCGCCCGCGCCGCCAAAACACTGCAGCGTGTAGCGCGTCACGTCATAGCCGCGCGCCACGCTGATCTTCTTGATGGCGTTGGCCATCTGCTGCACGGCGATCTGGATAAAGCCGTGGGCCACATCCTCGGCCTTGCGCCCGGTCTGCGTGGCGAGGTCGCCAAACTTCTGCGCTACCGCATCACCATCCAGCGCCTCGTTGGCTGCGTGGCCAAACACCTTGGGGAAATGCGCGGGTTGGATCTTGCCCACCATCACGTTCGCATCCGTCACGGCCAGCGGGCCGCCGCGGCGATAGCTGGCGGGGCCAGGGTTGGCGCCTGCGCTTTCGGGACCGACGCGGAAGCGCGCACCGTCAAAACCCAAGATGGAGCCGCCACCGGCCGCCACGGTGTGGATGCTCATCATGGGCGCGCGCATGCGCACACCCGCCACCTGGGTCTCGAACTCGCGCTCGAACTCGCCCGCGTAGTGGCTTACATCGGTGCTGGTGCCGCCCATGTCAAAGCCGATCACCTTGTCGTGGCCCGCGAGGCCCGCCGTGCGCGCCATGCCCACGATGCCGCCAGCGGGGCCAGAAAGGATCGCATCCTTGCCCTGGAACACCTGCGCATCGGTGAGCCCGCCCGACGACTGCATGAAGAACAGCTGCACGCCCGGCATCTCGCTGGCCACCTGGTCCACATAACGGCGCAGGATGGGCGACAGGTACGCATCCACCACCGTGGTGTCGCCCCGGCTCACCAGCTTCATCATGGGGCTGGTGGCGTGGGAGGCACTGACCTGCGTAAAGCCCGCTTCGCGCGCAATGCGGGCTGCGGCTTCTTCGTGGGCGGTGTAGCGGTAGCCGTGCATGAACACGATGGCTGCGCTGCGCAGGCCCGCGTCATAGGCGGCCCACAGGCGTTCTTTCAGGTGGTCTTCATCCAGCGGCTCAATCACCTCGCCCTGTGCGCCCACACGTTCCTGCGCCTCGATCACGCGCTCATACAACAGCTCGGGCAGCACGATGTGGCGGTCGAAGATGCGCGGGCGGTTCTGGTACGCGATGCGCAGCGCGTCCTTGAACCCCTTGGTGGTAATGAGCAGCGTGGGCTCGCCCTTGCGCTCCAGCAGCGCGTTGGTGGCCACCGTGGTGCCCATCTTCACGCACTCCACCAGCTCGGGCGTCACCGGCTCGCCAGGCTGCAGGCCCAGCAGGTGACGAATGCCCGCCACGGCGGCATCCTTGTACTGCTCGGGGTTCTCGGACAGCAGCTTGTGGGTGACCAGGGTAAAAGACCCATCCGCATTGGGCCGCTTGCCCACCACGTCGGTGAACGTGCCTCCACGGTCGATCCAGAACTGCCAGCGGGACAAAGGAGAGGGTTGGTTGGACATATAAGTGCTACTCAATTTATAGCTGCTACCGCTTTATGGATAAGCGGTAGAGCCATTTTTATTCAAAATTTTAAGAAACAAGGGCGGCCGCAGTCACAACGAAGCCGCAGAGCGCGCTGCCTGGTCATACATACCCGAAAGCACACGCAGCAAACGGGCCAGCTCGCCGATGTCGCGATTCAGCGAATCATCGGCATTCAGCGCATTGATCAGGCAACTTTCACGAATCTCGCGGTAGCGCTGCACGTAGGAGCGACCCGAGTCGGTGGCGGCATAGGTGACATCCTTGCCATTCTTTTGCGAAGCCACCACACCCAGGGTCTGCAGCTTCTTGAGCGAGTAGTTCACCAGGTGCGTGTCTTCCACATTCATGATGAAGCAGATGTCCGCAAGGCGCTTATCGCGTGCGCGGTGGGACACATGGTGCAGCACCACCACATCGAGCGGTGTCAGGTCCTTGAGCCCAGCTGCAGCCATGCAATGCACCACCCAGCGATGAAACGCGTTGCCCGCCACGATGAGGCCAAACTCGAACTCGCTCATCTCTGCACTCTGGGCCGAGACAAGGTGCGCCGACGAAACGATGGAAAGCGCATCGGTAGCTGGCTTAGCGGAGATGTTCATGGCGAAGGTTCCGACCGGGCACACGGCTGGCACGGGATGTGCAAGCAGGTATTATGGTGCCGCTTTGATGGTAATTTGTCGATAATTTGTCGACACTGTGGCAAACACCTAGATGGACAGAGCACTCCGTCCAGTACATTGATCTCCCTGCGTTGGCGTCACTCCATCGAGCACTACTTGTGAGCAACAGCTTATATCCAGCGGCGGCTCCCATCATCTTGCGGCTCGTCTTCCACGCACATGAATTGATGCTCCTCTCCTCCCTTCCACGATGACAATCAGTCCCGAATCGGCGACAACGCCGCTGCTTTCCGTGCGGTCTCTTTCCGTGGAATTTAACGTGCCCGGCGGTCGCTTCAAGGCGGTGGACGGGGTCAGTTTTGATGTCCACGCGGGCCGCACACTCGCCGTCGTGGGAGAGTCGGGCTCGGGCAAATCCGTGACCTCGCAGGCCATCATGCGGCTCACCGACTATTCGGTTGGTCACATCACCCATGGACAGGTGCTGTTCCAGTCTCCCAGCAGTGGCGCGTTGGACCTCACAGCCGCAAAGGACGACACATTGCGGCGCATCCGTGGCAACGAGATCGCCATGATCTTCCAGGAGCCGATGACCTCGCTGAACCCCGTGTTCACCATCGGCAACCAGATCGCAGAGGCGCTCATCCTGCACCAAGGCATGAGCCCGGCGCAGGCACGGGCGCAGACCCTGGTCCTGCTGCAGAAGGTGCGCCTACCGGACGCCGAGCGTCTGGCAGATAGCTATCCGCATTCGTTGTCGGGCGGCATGCGCCAGCGCGTGATGATTGCCATGGCCTTGTCATGCCAACCTTCGCTGCTGATTGCCGACGAGCCCACCACGGCCCTTGACGTCACGATCCAAGCGCAGATTTTGAACATCATCCGTGAGCTGCAGCGTGACCTGAACACCGCCGTCATATTCATTACGCATGACATGGGTGTCGTGGCACAGATGGCCGACGATGTCGTGGTGATGTGGCGAGGCCGCCAGGTCGAGCAAGGCCCCGTCGAGCAAATTTTCCGAAACCCCCAGCACCCCTACACGCGCGCCTTGCTCTCGGCCGTGCCCAAGCTGGGCAGCATGCAAGGCCAGCCCCTGCCCCAACGCACGCCGCTGATCGTGCTGGATGGCGACACGCCGCGCGAAGTGGGCACCACACAAGTTCAAGACACGGTCGATGCCGCCACCACCTTGCTCAGCGTTGACAAGCTGACAACCCGTTTTGACGTAGGCCACTCGCTGCTGGGCCGTGTGACCCACCGTGTGCACGCCGTCGAACAAGTGAGCCTGGAAATCCACCCCGGTGAAACTTTGGCGCTAGTGGGCGAGTCCGGGAGTGGGAAATCCACAATTGGCAAAACCTTGCAACAACTCGTGCCCGCCAGCGGTGGCACGGTGCGATTCAACGGCCAGGATGTTCAAAGCCTGGACGCAGCGGGCCGCCAGCGCATCAAGCAAGAAATCCAGTACATCTTTCAGGATCCCTTTGCTGCACTGGACCCGCGCAAGACCATCGGCTTCAGCATTGCCGAACCCATCCACACCCACCGCCTTCTGACCAGCAACGAAGCCGTGCAAAAACGCCTGGCCGAGTTGCTGCGCGATGTGGGCCTGAGCACCGAACACCTGCACCGCTACCCACACGAGCTATCCGGCGGCCAGCGCCAGCGCGTGTGTATTGCGCGTGCCCTGGCCTGCAACCCCCAGCTCATCATTGCCGACGAGTCGGTGTCAGCGCTTGACGTCTCGATTCAAGCGCAGATCATTGACCTGTTGATGGAACTGCAAGCCCGGCTCAAACTGTCTTACCTGTTCATCACCCACGACATGGCCGTTGTCGAAAAAATCAGCCACCGCGTGGCTGTGATGTACCTGGGGCAGATTGTCGAAATCGGTAGCCGCCAGGATATTTTCGAAAACCCGCAGCACCCCTATACCAAGAAGCTGCTGGCCGCCGTACCGATCGCAGAGCCAGGACGCACCATTGACGCCCGCCTGGTCGAAGGCGAGATCCCCAGCCCCGTGCGCAAGGTGGGCAATGAGCCAGCGATCCTGCGCTTTCGCGATGTAGCACCAGGCCATCGCGTCGCGCTCGTCGCCCCAGCCTGAAACATGGCATCAGCCCGCCCACCAAGGCGTCCGCCCTTCAGTCATTCATTCATTCAGTCCGTTCGCCATTGTTTGGTTATTCCGTCAGTCCATCTGCAAAAAGTTCAGCCGCTCCACGCTCGTCCCCAACTCACTTCCAGGATGCACACCATGAAACTGAAAACCCTCGTTGCCGCTACCAGCTTCGCTCTTGCCAGCGTTCTGACCACAGGCGCCCATGCCGCTGGCACGCTGAACGTGGCCATCCACCAGGACCCGGGCAACTGGGACCCGATCGCGACCTTCCTGGTGTCGTGGGGCGCGGTGGGCAGCCAGGTGTTTGATGGCCTGATCATGCGGACACCCGATATGAAGCTGGTGCCCGGCCTGGCCACCAAGTGGGAGTTTTTGGACAACAACACCAAGCTGCGCTTCACGCTGCGCGAAGGTGTCAAGTTCCACAACGGCGAACCCTTCAACGCCGATGCAGTCAAGTTCACATTCGACCGCCTGCTGGGCGACGAAGGCAAGAAGGGCCCACAACAATCGAACTACAACGCGATCGAAAAAGTGGTGGTGGTCAACGCCAACACCGTGGACTTCGTGCTGAAGAACCCGGACCCCGTGCTACTGACCAAACTGGCTGGCTACGGCGCCATGATCGTTCCACCCAAGTACATCACCGAAAAGGGCAGCACCTATTTTGGAGCGAACCCTGTCGGCACCGGCCCCTTCAAATTCGTCGACTACAAACCCAAGGTCAGCCTCTCTTTTGAGCGCAATGCAAGCTATTGGGGCGGCGCGCCCAAGCTGGACAACCTGGTCTACCGCTTCATCACGGAGCCCGCCACACAAGCCGCCGAATTGCAGGCGGGCCGTATCGACGTGGCCAACCAGATCCCCCTGGCGATGATCGACACGCTGAAAAAAGACAGCAAGCTGGCCGTGCAGAGCATGGATGGCCCTGTGGCCTTGGCCATGCGCTACAACACGCAGCGCGGCATCATGAAAAACAAGGACGTGCGCAAGGCGCTGACCATGGCCGTGGACCGCGATGCCATCATCAAGTCGATCTTGCTGGGCAATGCCAAGCCCATCGCCAGCTTCCAGGGCACTTTGTCTTTCGGCAATGACCCGGCCCTCAAGCCGCTGCCGTTCAATCCGACCCAGGCCAAGGCCATGCTGGCCAAGGCAGGCGTCAAGCCCGGCACGCAGATCCAGATCGACTTCCGCGGCTCGGACAGCAACTTCCGTGAAGTGGCGCAGGCCGTGGCCAGCTATCTGCAGGGCGTGGGCATCGTGGCGTCCCTCAAGCCTTACGACACCAACGTGCTGCTCAACGACATCATCCCCGCAGGCAAGACCGGCGAGATGTGGCAAAACCAATGGGGCGGCTGGACCTTCGACTACGACAACACTGCGTATTCGATGTACTACACCAAGCAGCGCTGGAACCCGTTTGACGACGACGCCAAGCTCAACGCCTTGCTGCACACCCAGCGCAACACCTGGGATCAGGCTGCACGCAAGACCACGCTCCAGCAAATTGCGCGCTACGTAGCCGATGAAGCGCTGGAAATGCCCCTGTACAGCCTGAACACCATCTACGGCCTGAACAAGCGCGCCAAAAACCTGGCGTTGCCAGCCGATGGCCGCTTCCGCTTCGTCGACGCTTCGGTCGACTGAGCGTCTTTTAGGCCATTCCAGCTCCCCTTCCACCCTCTAACCTGACTCGCCAGCCCCATGAGTGGATTTTTGATGAAGCGACTGCTGCAGGCGATTTTCGTCGTGCTCGTGGTCACCCTGTTTGTGGCCTATGCAGTGCGACTGTCGGGAGACCCCGCATTGATGCTGGCCCAGGGGGCCGGTAGCGTGACCGAAGAGGATCTGCGTAACATCCGCGAGGGACTGGGGCTGGAGCGCCCCTTTGCGGTGCAGTACTTTGAATTTCTTCGAGGCGCGGTGGTGGGCGATCTTGGAAAAAGCTTCATGGGTGGCACACCCGTGTCGCGACTGATCGCCGACGCCTTGCCCGCCACGCTGGCGCTGGCGCTGGTGTCGTTGTTCTTGTCGGTGCTCGTTTCGGTGCCGCTGGGCATACAGGCGGCGGTGCACAAAGGCAAAGGCACAGACCAATGCATCCGCATTCTTTCGCTGGTGGGCCTGTCGTTTCCCAACTTCTGGCTGGCCATCATGCTGGTGCTGCTGCTGTCCATCACCTTCCCACTGCTGCCGCCGTCGGGCTGGGACGGCCCCATTAGTCTGGTGATGCCGGCACTGACCATGGCCATCATTTTGTCGGCGACCAATGTGCGTTTGGTGCGCACGGCCATGCTGGAAACCTTGTCTGCGCAATACATCATGGTGGCGCGTGCCAAGGGGCTCAAGGACCGCGTTGTTTTGTACAAACATGCGCTGCGCAACTGCGCCATTCCCCTGATCACGTACATCGGGCTGCAGTTTGGCAATCTGGTCGGAGGCCTAGTGGTTGTCGAACGCGTTTTCAACTGGCCCGGTTTAGGCACCTTGGCGTTTGAAGCGATTGCCAGCCGCGACTATCCGGTGCTGCAAGGCACGGTAACGGTGTTGTCGGTGTTGATCGTCGCCGTCAATCTGCTGGTCGATATTGCCTACGGCCTGGTCGACCCTCGCATTCGCACCAAATAGCACTGCAAGAAACACTGCAAAACCATGCAATCCACCGCTTCTACAACTACCCCGGCGGCAGCACCGGTTCAAACCTCTCGCGGGATGCAATGGCGCTCGCTCGAATTCGTACTCGGCGTTGTGCTCACGGGGTCGATGCTGCTGCTTGTGTTGTGCTCGGTCTGGATTTTTCCGGACGGCGGCGCTGCCATGGATCTGAGTGCCCGGTTGACCGCGCCATTCACCAGTTGGGCCCATCCCCTTGGCACCGATGCCCTGGGGCGCGACGTATTGGCGCGCGTCTTGGTCGGCGGTCGAATCTCCTTGCTGGTGGGCTTCGCTTCGGTGGCGGGCGCCTCGGTGCTCGGAATCGTGATCGGGCTGGTTGCAGGCTACTACCGCGGCTTTTGGGACATGCTGCTGATGCGCTGTGTGGATATTCAGCTGGCCCTGCCCTTCATCCTGATTGCGTTGACTTTCATTTCCATCCTGGGCGGAGGCCTGTTCAACATCATCGTTTTCATGGTGATCTCCCAGTGGGTGCAGTTTGCGCGCCTGGTGCGCGGCATGGTGCTGCAGGTGAGAGAGCGTGAATTCGTCCAGGCAGCTCGGGCCTTTGGCGTGCGGGATCTGGCAATGGTTCGTCACCATATCCTGCCCAACGTCATCGGCCCCGTCATCATCTTGATGACACTCAACGTGGCCAACAACATCCTGCTGGAGTCCAGCCTGACCTTTCTGGGGTTGGGTGTCGATCCGCTGATCCCCAGCTGGGGCGGCATGCTGGCCGACGGCCGCACTTACATGCAGACCGCTTGGTGGATCAGTGTCTTCCCAGGCATGGCCATTATGTTGACCGTACTGGGCTTGAATCTGCTGGGTGACTGGCTGCGTGACCGCATCGACCCGACCGGAAAACAGTGATGCAAACCAACACCGCGCTCCTCTTGGACCAGAGCTTCCCCCGCACCCTGGATGCATGGGTCGAAGAGTTTTCCAACCCCGCCTGGCGCGGAGCGAGCGTACAGGCCTGGCTGTTTGAAGGCATGGCGGCCCGCCGCGCGGCCGAACGCCAACTGGCCGCAGCGGGCGTGCAGGCGCACCTGCACAGCGCCTACAAGCCGCTGGTGTTTTATTTCATCGAAGACATCGACGCGAGCCTGCTGGCTGAAGTAACGATCCACTATCCGGTGCACCCGCAGGCGTCCCCCCAGCGGTTTTTACAAGAAGCCTATCCCTTGACGGCACTGCTGGTGCATTGCCAACTCAGCTTCGTGCCGGGTACGGAGGATCTGCACTACCGCATCGAAGGCACCTATCGCGACGGCACACGGCTCCAGGCTCGCGTCTGGGCGCCCAACCGCGTGCACACGGATTTGCAAGGCATCACACTGCTGTCCCCCACGGGGTGGGTGCGGGCCACGCCTGAGTCCGCCACACAGCCCGTGCTGGATATGGCCCGGGTCACCGACTACGAACAGCTGTTTGCCACGGTAATGGACACGGTAGCCAACCACCCCTGGCGTGCCGAGGAGCCCTACTTTGAGCGCCTTGATATCCGCATCGACATGCCTGGTATCGAGCAGCGACTACCCGTCGGTCACGAGACCATCAGCAGCCTTGAGGGCCTGCACGAAGACATCTATTTTTCGCTGCTGGAGGTTTTCCAGCGGCGCTCTGGCCGCCCTGCGGGCGACCGCAGTCTGCAACCTGGGCAAATCGTGCCCGACCTGCGTGCCAGCTCGCACGCGCCACGGCTACGCATCGCGCAAAAAGCCTTTGACACGGCAGCCCAAGACCTGTGCGCAGCGGCGCTTCCGGCAACGGATGAACCACTGGACGTGTTGGGCACAGCGCCATCGCCCGAACGCATCGCCACCGAAATGGACCAGATAGCTGGCGAACGCTTCGGCGCCGCCAGCCGCCAGGGCCGCGCGGTTCAGGCCCTGTACCGCCACGGCACCGACGCGCCGGTATTCATCAGTGGTGGTCAGCACGCCAACGAAACTTCTGGCATCGTCGGCGCCTTGCGCGCAGCCCGAACACTGAACAACCACGCTGGCGCCCACTTTGTGCTGATGGCCCTGGAAAATCCCGACGGCTACGCCCTGCACCGCGAACTGCGCGGGCACAACGCGCTACACATGCACCATGCGGCGCGGTATTCAGCTCTGGGCGACGACATCGAGTACCGCAAGGGGGCGCCTCTGTATGAGCGCGCAGCCCGCCAGCAAGCCCTCGCCCGCTCGGGTGCGCAACTGCACCTCAACCTGCACGGCTACCCGGCCCACGAATGGACGCGCCCGTTGTCGGGTTATATGCCGCGCGGTTTTGAGCTATGGACCATACCCAAGGGCTTTTTTCTGATCCTGCGGTACCACCCAGGCTGGCAAAACGAAGCCATGGCATTGCTGCACGCGGTGTGCGCCGCGCTGAACCAAGTGCCGGGCCTCGCCGCCTTCAATGCACGGCAAATGGCGCTGTACGAGCGCCACTCGGGCAAGCTTCAATTTGAAGTGCTGCACGGCACGGCCTACACCGCGACCGAAACGGCCAACCCCGACTCCGCGCCGGTCACCCTGATCACAGAGTACCCCGACGAAACCATTGAAGGTGACGACTTCCGCCAAGCGCATACGGTGCAAATGCACACCGTGCTGGCGGCCACTGCGGCCTGGCAAAAGCTAGCCCGCCGAAGCTGATATCCAACAACGACGTCATCTGCGACCGCACGGCACGCTGGCCGCCCTCTGCCCTTGAATCCGGCCTGCCGTTCAGCGCCTACAACGATGCCGCAGAGCGCGCCGCCTGGTCATACATACCTGACAGCACACGCAGCAGCCGCGCCAGTTCGCCAATGTCGCGATTGAGTGCATCGTCGGCCTTGAGCGCATCCATCAGGCAAGACTCGCGAATCTCTCGGTACCGCTCTACATAGGTGCGCCCCATGTCGGTGGCCGCGTAGGTGACTTCCTTGCCATTTTTTTGCGAGGCCACCACGCCCAGAGACTGCAGCTTCTTGAGCGAATAGTTCACAAGGTGGGTGTCCTCCATGTTCATGATGAAACAAATGTCGGCCAACCGCTTGTCGCGCGCCCGGTGTGTGACGTGGTGCAACACCAGCACATCCAGCGGCGCCAGGTCTTTCAACCCCGAGGCAGACATGCAATGCGCCACCCAGCGATGAAACGCATTGCCCGCCACGATGAGGCCAAACTCAAACTCGCTCATCTCTGCGCTCTGGGCCGACACCAGGTGCGCCGACGAAACGATGGGACCGGAGTCGACCTTGGCCTTGGATTTGGGCTTGGCTTCAGATTTCATGGCGGGTTCGGGCCTGTGGTTGCTGTCATTGGCACGGGATATGCATGGGGCATTGTAGGCAAGTCGATGGTAATTTGTTGGCAAATTGTCAGCGTTTAGGCAAAACACCTATCGCAATTGGATCGGCTTCCGATACAGTGATTTGTTACATACACAACCCTGCGGAGCAACTTCATGAAGCGTCGAATCTTCCCCGTCACCGCACTCGGCCTGGCACTGGCCGCTGGCCTGACCGTCACCTCGGCTTTTGCGCAAACCAAGTGGGACTTGGCCGCCGCCTACCCGGCCACCAACTTCCACACCGAGAACATGGTGCAACTGGCCAGCGATGTGGACAAGGCCACCAGTGGCAAGCTCAAGATCACGGTGCACGCCAATGCCGCACTGTTCAAGGCGCCTGAAATCAAGCGCGCCGTGCAAGGCGGCCAGGCACAGATGGGCGAGATCCTGCTCGCCAACTTCCAGAACGAATGGCAGCTGTTTGGCGTGGATGGCCTGCCCTTCCTGGCCGACAGCTACGACGCATCCAAGAAGCTCTACGCTGCCCAGAAGCCCTTCCTGGAAAAGAAGCTGGCTGAACAGGGAATGATGTTGCTGTACGCCGTGGCCTGGCCACCCCAAGGCATCTACACCAAGAAGCCGCTGGCCTCCGCCGCTGACCTCAAGGGTATTAAGTGGCGCGCCTACAGCCCTGCCACCGCCCGCATTGCAGAACTGGTGGGCGCACAGCCCGTGACGGTGCAGGCGGCCGAGTTCTCGCAGGCACTGGCCACAGGCGTGGTCGAATCGACGATGACCTCGGGCGCCACGGGTGTGGACAGCAAGCTGTACGAGCACCTCAAGTTCTACTACGACACGCAGGCTTGGTTGCCCAAGAACGCGGTGCTCATGAACAAGAAGGCGTTTGACGCGCTCGAAAAACCACTGCAGGACGCCCTGCTCAAGGCCGGAGCCGACGCCGAAGCGCGCGGCTGGGCCAACAGTGCCAAGGTCAACACCGACACGGTGGCCAAGCTCAAGGCCAACGGCATGGCGGTAGAGGCCCCACCCGCCGCCCTGAAGGCCGACATGGCCAAGGTGGGTGACACCATGCTCAAGGAATGGCTCGACAAGGCCGGTCCCGAAGGCAAGGCGCTTATCGACGCCTACCGCAAGTAAGCCCAGGCACCCACGCCCATGCGTCGTCTGCTGGACTTTTTGTACGACAGCGCCGCCGCCCTGGCGGCGCTTTTCATGATCGGCTTGCTGGGGATGGTGCTGCTGTCCATCGCCAGCCGGCAGTTCCACTTCCATGTGCCGGGCACCGATGCCTATGCGGGCTATCTGATGGCCGCTGCGGGTTTTCTGGCGCTGGCCCATACCTTGAAGCGCGGCGAACACATCCGCGTCACGCTGCTGCTCAACTTTCTGAAGGGCGGCGCCAAAAAGGCGTTCGAGATCTGGGCCCTGGCCATTGCCTCACTGCTGGCGCTGTTGTTTGCGGTGTACAGCTGCAAGCTGGCGTGGCAGTCGCACGAGTTCCACGACATCTCCACCAGCAGTGACGCCACACCGCTGTGGATTCCACAAATCGCCATGGCCGTTGGCACGGTAATTCTGGCCATCGCGTTCGTGGACGAACTGGTGCTGGAGATGATGGGCAAGCGTGTGGATGCCTCATCCGGCGAAGCATTGCGCAATGAATAAACCCGGCACTACCTACCATGAGTGATCTCGCCATAACCGGCCTGCTCGTACTGTCGCTGTTCCTGATTCTGGGCAGCGGCGTATGGATCGGGCTCACCCTCTCCGGCGTCGCCTGGATCGCCATGCAGCTATTTTCTGCACGCCCGGCGGGCGATGCGATGGCAGTGACCATCTGGGGCAGCGCCTCCAGTTGGACCCTCACCGCCCTGCCGCTGTTCATCTGGATGGGCGAAATCCTGTTTCGCACCCGGCTGTCGCAAGACATGTTCAAGGGCCTGGCCCCCTGGGTACAAGCGCTACCGGGTCGCCTGCTGCACACCAATGTGGTGGGCTGCACCATCTTTGCCGCCGTGTCGGGGTCGAGTGCCGCCACTTGCGCCACCATCGGCAAGATGACGCTGCCCGAGCTGACGCGCAGAGGCTACCCCGAGCACATGGTGGTGGGCACGCTGGCCGGGGCCAGCACGCTGGGTCTGCTGATCCCGCCGTCGATCATCATGATCGTCTACGGCGTGTCGGCAGAGGTCTCCATCTCGCAGCTGTTCATCGCGGGCGTGTTGCCGGGCATTTTGCTGGCGGCCCTGTTCTCGGGCTACATCATGGTCTGGGCGCTGCGCCACCCCGAGCAAGTGCCTGCCGCCGACGGGAGCATGACCTTCATGCAGAAGCTGTCCGAATCGCGCAGCCTGATCCCCGTGGTGCTGCTGATTGCGGCGGTGCTGGGCTCCATCTACACCGGTTTTGCCACCGCCACCGAGGCAGCGGCCGTGGGCGTGGTGGGCTCGCTGGTGCTGTCGGCCGTGCAGGGCTCCATGACCTGGGGCACCTTCAAGGACTCGTTGATGGGCGCCACGCGCCTGTACTGCATGATCGCGCTCATCCTGGCAGGGGCTGCCTTTCTCACGCTGGCCATGGGCTATATCGGCCTTCCGCGCCACCTGGCGGAATGGATCGCATCACTCGGCCTGAACCAGGCCCAGCTCATCGTGGCACTGGCCATTTTCTACATCATCCTCGGGTGCTTTCTGGACGGCATCTCGATGGTGGTGCTGACCATGGGCGTGCTCATGCCCACGGTGCAGGCGGCCGGCATCGACCCCATCTGGTTCGGCATCTTCATCGTGTTGGTGGTCGAGATGGCGCAGATTACGCCCCCCGTGGGCTTCAACCTGTTCGTGCTGCAGGGCATGACGGGGCGCCAGTTGCCCTGGATCGCCAAGGTGGCCATGCCCATGTTTCTCCTGATGTGTGGTGCCGTGGCGCTGATCTATGTGTTCCCCGGCATCGTGACCTGGTTGCCACAGCAGATGTCGGCACGCTGAACGGCCGCCACCGGCCACATTCCCCCGGGGAGCTGCGCATGAAACAGGCGCAGCCCTCGCCCAGGCCACCCAGCAAGGCCGCCTGCGGCCAGGGCCCGGCGGTGGCCGCAGGGCAACGTGCGGGGGCGGCTCAAAAGGGGGTGTCAAATCCAGCGACAATCCCCCGATGCTCAATGTTTTTGCCATTTGCCTCGGAGCCTGTGTGGGCGCATTGGCCCGCTGGCGCCTGGGTCTGTGGCTCAGTCCAGGGGGTCTGATCCCCTGGGGCACGCTGGCCGCCAACCTGGTGGGCGGCTACCTCATCGGTGTGTTCGTCGCCGTGTTCCACGCCATGCCCCAGATCGATCCCGTGTGGCGGCTGGCACTGGTCACCGGGTTTCTGGGCGCACTCACCACGTTCTCCAGCTTCTCGGCCGAAGTCGTCGAGATGCTGATGGTGCAGCGCTACGCCATGGCACTGGGCACCACAGCGCTGCACCTGCTCGGCTCCCTGGGCCTCACGGTGCTTGGCATGCAAAGTGCTTCTTATTTCATAGCATCACGCGCATGATGCGTATGCGCCTGCAAGCTATTTCGTCATAAATCCACGCCACACTGCACGGGCCACCACCGGCTGCTGCCGGTGCCGCCACTCCTTCTCTCATTCCCCGACCGACACGCGAGCCCCTCATGGAATCCAACACCCAACTCAACGAACGCCGCCTGGCCGATGCCTGGGCCGAGCTGCACAACCACGCCCACAACGGCAACCCCCTGCAGGCCGATGCCAACCGCATGGCCTTTGCCGACCCCGAATTCATGTTCCGCCGCGAGACCCGGGGCATCCGCTTTCAGCTCGAAATGCTCAAGCCCGACCTGGGCCAAGCCGAGCAAGGCATTGAAAACACTGTGGTGGTTTATGGCAGCGCGCGCTTCGTGGCGCCCGACGAGGCAGCCACTCAGCTGGCCGACGCTGAAGCCAGCGGCGACACCGAGCGGGTGCGCCGCGCGCGCCTGGCGGTGCGCAACGCGGGCTACTACGACCTGGCCCGCCAGTTCGCCAAGCTGGTGGCCGACTACAGCGAACACCAGCGCCCCGCCGACCGCATCTACATTTGCACGGGCGGCGGCCCCGGCATCATGGAGGCCGCCAACCGGGGCGCGCACGACGCCGGTGCACTGAACGTGGGACTGAACATCGCCCTGCCCCACGAGCAAAGCGGCAATCGCTTCATCTCGCCCTCGCTGTCCTTCAAGTTCCACTACTTCGCGCTGCGCAAGATGCACTTCATGATGCGCGCGAAGGCCTTGGTGGCCTTCCCAGGCGGCTTTGGCACGCTGGACGAGCTGTTTGAAGTGCTGACCCTGGTGCAGACCAAAAAGGCCAAACCCGTACCTATCGTGCTGTTCGGTACCGACTACTGGAAGCGCCTCATCAACTTTGATGTGCTGGTGGAAGAAGGCACGATCTCGGCGCAGGACCTCCAGCTATTCCACTACACCGATGACCCACAAGAAGCCTGGGACCTGATCCGGGCGTTCTACCAACTCTGAGGGCCCGTTGACGCCCCCCAGAGGGCCGTCAACAGACGCGGAAGGGCAGCGCTGCAACATCCACGCGCACGCATCGGCCAGTGGGTGACCTACCTTTCCACTACCGGATCACGGGCGGTGGCGGCGGAGGCAGCAGGATGATGGGCAACACCGGGATGAACACAAACGGCGGCCGTACCGTTGGGGGTGGTGCCGTGGTAACGGGTGGCGGCGCTGTAGTTCCCGGAGGCTGCGGCGCCGTTGGCCGCGTGGGCGGCGGTGGCGTGGTGGGCGTGGGCGCAGGCGGCGCAGGGGTGCCCGGCTGCGGCGCGCCCGTGGGAGGCGGGGGCGCCATCGGCACGGGTGCGGGGGGTGGCGTGGCCCCTGGCGGTGGGGGAACCGCCACAGGCACCGGCGCAGGAACGATGTACACAAACGCGCGGCGTCCCTGCACATCCAGTTGGTCACCCGCCACCAGGGGCGTCTGTACCTGGGGCACCGGCAACAACGCGCGGGTGTGGGTATAGACGGGCAAGTCCTGGTCCGACACCACCAGCACGGCTTCGCCAGCCGTCACCCCCACACAGCCCGCCTGGGTGCACACCTCGATCTCATCCTGCTCCCCCGACACGAACACCTGGCCGTTGGCATCGATGGCCAACAAGAAGGCCGAGCCCCGAATACCCACCACCGCCGTCGGCGTGACCACCCGGTAATTGGCCGGGTTGCGTTTGCCGATCAGCCCGGTGAGCGCTCGCATCCCACCCCGCAGCAGGTTGACCACAAAATGGTCCTCGCCCGTCCCCGCGCCGTCGGCATACCGGGTCACGGTGAACTGCGAGTCTGGGTACAGGGCCACCAGGCCACCATCCGAAAACCGAATCTGCGCCCTGCCCTCGGTGCCGGTGAGCACCACGTCTCCACCGTCCAACTCTGCCCCCTTGGACAAACGCGACAAGGTCTCACCGCGCCGTAGCTGCACATCGCCCGCCGTGAACTGCACCAGCCCGGCAGCGGCCAGCCCCGTGAGTGGCCACGCCGCCACCATGCCCATCAGCAGCGCCAGCCGTGCGCGTTTTTGGTCGGACGTCATAGGCAACTCCATGGTGAGTCGGCGCAGACCCAGGTTTGCAGCAACATTCAGAACTCCCGGCGCACGGTGACAGAAAACACCCGGCGCTCATAGTCGGTAATGGGCAGCGTGGATGCATTGCGCGTGAACGACCATTGCGGCGTAACCCGCCAGCCAGGCGATGGCGTCCAGTTCAGCCCCAGCGCCACCTGGGACTGGCGGTCGGTCCGGGTGACTGCAAAAAACGGGTCTTGCCCGCCATAGCGCCGGTGCTCCCAGTCCGCACTGGCAAACACAGACCACTGCGGTGCCAGCGGCCACTGCCCCCCTGCACGCAGGCCCCACAACCGGTGCCCCAGCGCGTCGGCGCCGTTGGCCTGCGCGCGCTCCTGGCCGCCATACACGCCCCCATAGGCCGACGACCCATTGCGAAACAGGTGGGAATACGAGGTGCCCACCACACTGCGGCGCACATTGCGCAGCGCCTGCGAGGGGTAACGTACCTCCAGCACCTGCACAAAACTACCCCACTGGCGAAAACCGTCGATGCGATAGATCCACTCGCCCAGCACACCGTCCATGGTGCGCAGCCGCGTGCCGTCCAGCGCGTAGTAGGAGCCCTGGGCAGACGCAATCAGTTCATGGCGTTCGGCCCGCCAGGCCAGGCCCAGGGTGCCGTCGAGCGCGGTGTGGTCAAACCGGTCGGCGCCGCCGCCGTAGTGCCGGGCTGCCCCCACTGCAGTGCCCACCACCGACCAGCGCGCATTGAGCACCGCCCGCCCCCGCAGCCCTGCCTGGGCCACCACATAGTTGCCCGAGGTTGCCAGGGCTTCGGGCAGCAGGGCCCACGCCGGGGTGCCCGGCACGGGCGACTGCAACTCGCCCACCACGGGTGCGGCGTTGGCATTGGAGTCATGCCCCACACCCAGTTCCACATAGCCTTTGACCGAGGAGCGCCCACCGGCCTCCAGGCGATCGTACGAATACAGAAACTGATCGAGGGTGTGCCCGGCATCCACCGGAATGAGTGCGGCCTGCACCGATGCAGGCAAGGCCATCACGCCCCGGCGGTCGCCCGCCGCCTGCAGGGATTGCCCCAGTGCCACCTGGGCCTCCAGGCTGCCGGGTTGCGCGGCAAGCAATCGCTCGCGGGCCAAGATGGCTCGGGTGTACTGACCGGCGGCGTGGGCTGCGTCGCCCATTGCAGCGTCAAACGCCGGGTCACCCGCGCGCTGAACCTCCTGCGCATCCAGCAAGCGGAACGCCTGAAGAGCCTCGCCTTGCTGAACCAGCGCCAGCGCTTGCTGCACGAGGTCATCGGCCCGCGCCGCGGATGACAGACCGCCCCCCCATGCCAGGACCATGCACCATGGCAGCACGCGCCGTGACCAAATTCGCAGGTACATGAATGCCCCCTCCTCGGAACCCGCTGGCGGGTGGGGGCAATTTACACCTGTTTACCTTTTTTGGGGGAGTTCTGCGGGGTGGTTTTCGCCCATGCGCCAAGCCATCCGAGCCCCGGCACCCACCGCGCCACCCACCACCCAGAAAAGCCCCCCCACGCCAATCACGGCACCGGCAGAGCCAAACAACATGGGCATGAGCACGCTGGACGCGTTGATGGCCATGAGCCGCAGGCCCAGCGCCTCGCCATGGCGGGCGGGCGGTGTGATCTGGTGCAGCAGGCTCATGACCATGGGCTGCACAGAACCCAGCGCAAAACCCAGCAGCACCGAACACACACCCATCGCCAACGCGCTGTGCAACAGCGGATAGACGCCAAACAGCACGGCCGTAGCCACCATGGCGCCGGCCACCACCACCCGCTCGCTCAGCCGCTCCGCCACGATGGGCATCAGCACCCGGATGACGGCAGCGGCAATGGCAAAGGCCCCCAGGATGGAGCCGATGACCGACGCCGACAGGCCCCGCTCATGCCCCAGCAGCGGCACCACAAAGGTATGCACGTCCCAGCACGAGGACAAGATCCAGTTGACCAGCAACAGCCGGCGAAACGGCGGCTCGTTCATCAAATCCCACGCGCGCTGCGGGGGACCGCCTGCGGCGGCGATCACCGGGGGCAGCTCCACCGTGTCGCGCACCCAGAACCAGGTGAGCAGCGGCAGCACGGCCATCAGGGCGAAGGCGGCGCGGTAGCCTTCGGTGCTGCCCGCCGCACTGCCCGCGTTGTCGATCATCAGCCCGGCACAGAACGGCCCGATGAAGTTGGACACCGCTGGCCCGATGGCCAGCCAGCTGAACACTTGCTTGAGTTGCGTGGCGTCGTGCGCCGCGCGGCCCACGTGGCGCTGCAGCGCAATGGTGGCGACCCCGGTGGCGCCCCCCGTCATCAACGCGGCCACACACAACACCGGAAAGACCGGGAACACCAGCGCCAGCGCGGCCCCCACCGACGCCACGGCCACCGCATAGCCCACCGGGCGCTTGAGGCCGTGGCGGTCGGCGTAGCGCCCTGCGGGCAAGGCCAAAAACACCTGCGTGAGTGCAAACAGCGCCAGCAGCACCCCCACGGCCGCAGCACTGTGGCCCTCGCGCAGCGCCAGCAGCGGTGCCGCCAGGCGCATGCCCGCCATGCAGGCATGCACGCAGATCTGGCCCGCAATCAACCGCGCCAGTGCCCAGTTCACAGAGAATCGTCCTCCGCATCCAGCCCCGGCAGCGCAGCCGTGTGGGCCCCTACCAGCGGCACGGCGGTATCGGGCGCGGGCAGGTCCTGCACATCGCGCAGCTTGCGCTGGATGGCGCGGGTGCGCACACCCACCTCGTCAAACTTTTTGGCGGCGGCGTCGATGGATTTTTTGGTGGCCTCGACCACGTCACCAAACTTGGCGAACTCGGTCTTGACCATGCCCAAGAGGCTCCACACCTCGGACGAGCGTCTTTCGATCGCCAGCGTCTTGAAGCCCATCTGCAAGCTGTTGAGCATGGCGGCCAGGTTGGCCGGGCCGGTGATCATCACGCGGCATTCGTTCTGCACCGCTTCGACCAGACCAGGGCGGCGCATGACTTCGGCAAACAGGCCTTCGGTGGGCAGGTAGAGCACGGCAAAGTCGGTGGTGTGCGGGGGCGAGACGTACTTGGCGAAGATCTTCTTGGCTTCGAGCCGGATCGACGTTTCAAACGCATTGCCTGCAGACAGGATGGCGGCCTTGTCGGCCGCGTCCTGCGCGTCCATCAGGCGCTGGTATTGCTCGACCGGGTACTTGGAGTCGATGGGCAGCCACACCGGGTGCTCGTCGCTCTTGCCCGGCAGGCGGATCGCAAATTCGACCAACCCATCGCTACCCGGCACGGTCTTGACGTTGCGCGCGAACTGCTCGGGCGTGAGCACGTTGTCAATGATGGCGCCCAGTTGCATTTCGCCCCAGGTGCCGCGCGACTTCACGTTGGTCATCACGCGCTTGAGGTCGCCCACGCTGCCCGCCAGGGTCTGCATCTCGCCCAGGCCCTTGTGCACTTGCTCGAGCCGGTCGCTCACCAGCTTGAACGACTCGCCCAGGCGCTGCTCCAGCGTGGCGTGGAGTTTTTCGTCCACCGTGCGGCGCATTTCTTCGAGCTTGGTGGCGTTGTCGGCCTGGATGGCGGCCAGGCGTTCATTGAGCGCGGTGCGCAGTTGTTCGGCGTTGTGCTGGCTGCCCTGCACCAGCCCGGTGAGCTGCTGCGACACCGCATCTTGCAGCACCGCAAACTGGTTCTTGATCTGAAAGCTGTTGGCCTCCAGCTGATCCTTGAGCGCCTGCGACATCACCCCCAGCTGCGACTGGGTGTCGCTCTTGAGCGAATCGAGCGTGAGGCGGGTGGCGGCGTCCAGGGCCGTGAGGCGCTGCTCCAGCCGCGCCTCAAACACGCCAAAGGCGGCCAGCAGCTCGGCACGGCCGTTGCGCGATTCGGCCACCGCTTGTGTCAAGCGCTCGTCGACCGCGTGGCGCAGCCCCTCCAGCGTGGTCTGCGTGGTTTGCGTGAAAGCACGCAGCTGCTGGCCCATGCCGTCCAGCGCGCCATCGTTCTTGGCCACGGCCAGTTGGATGGCCTGGGTGGTGCGCTCCAGCGCCTGCAGGCGGGCCAGCCATTCGGGCGGCAAATCCACACGGGGGCGGCGCAGCGCCAGCAGCGCGAGCGCGATGAACACCAGGGCCAGTGCGGCCAGCAGAACGAGGGTATCGGTAGTCAAGGCCGGTTTACTATATTTTCGATAGCTGCTAGCGCTTATCCATCAAGCGTCAGCGGCCTATTTCACTAAAAAATGGGCAGCGTTACTGTGCGCGCAGGCCGGGCACGGGCTGATTCACCGGAGTGAGGGGGCCACGCCCGCCCAAGAAGGCGATCAGGTTGTCTGCCGCCAGATTGGCCATGGCCCTGCGCGTAGGCACCGTGGCGCTGGCGATGTGGGGCGTGAGCACCACGTTGGGCACGGTGAGCAGATCGGGGTGCACGCTGGGCTCGCCTTCAAACACATCCAGGCCCGCCGCTGCAATGCGCCCTTCGCGCAGCGCAACGGCCAGCGCTGCGTCGTCCACAATGCCGCCGCGCGCAATGTTGATGAGCGTGGCCATGGGCTGCATCAGCGCCAGCTCGGCCGCGCCGATGGTGTGGTGCGATGCCGCGCTGTACGGCACCACCAGCACCACATGGTCGGCTGTGCGCAGCAACTCGTCTTTGCCCACATAGGTGGCCTTGCATTCGGCCTCCAGCTCGGCCGACAGGCGCGAGCGGTTGTGGTAGACCACCTTCATGCCAAAGCCATGCGCGCCGCGCTTGGCAATGCCCTGCCCGATGCGGCCCATGCCGATGATGCCCAGCGTGCTGCCGTGGATGTCGCTGCCCGCAAACATGTCGTAGCTCCACTTGGTCCACTTCCCGGCGCGCAGGTAATGCTCGCTCTCGGTCATGCGGCGGGCCGTGGCCATCAAGAGCGCAAAGCCGAAGTCGGCCGTGGTCTCGGTCAGCACATCGGGCGTGTTGGTGCCCTGCACGCCCGCAGCGGTCATGGCGTCCACGTCAAAGTTGTTGTAGCCCACGGCCATGTTGGCGCAGATTTTGAGGCGTGGGGCGGCGGCCAGCAAAGCAGCGTCGATACGCTGGCTGCCGGTGGTCAGCACGCCGTCTTTGTCGACGAGGCGCTCGGCCAGCTCGGCGGGCGTCCAGATCACGTCGTCAGGGTTGTCTTCCACATCGAAATATTGGCGCAGGCGGTCCACGATGTCAGGAAAGATCGCGCGGGCGACCAGGATGCGGGGTTTGCTCATAGCGCTCAAAACTCCTGTCAGCGAAACCAGATGAAAGTCATGACGACAAACAGCGGCACCAGGATGCCACCCGACCACAGCATGTAGCCAAAGAAACTGGGCATCTTCACGCCACGGTCTTCGGCAATGGCCTTGACCATCATGTTGGGGGCGTTGCCGATGTAGCTGTTGGCACCCATGAACACAGAGCCCGCCGAGATGGCCGCCAGTGTGGGCGCCAGTGTGGTCATGAGTACGGCGGGGTCGCCACCAGCCGTGTTGAAAAACACCAGATAGGTGGGAGCGTTGTCCAGGAAGGAACTGAGCAACCCAGAGGCCCAGAAGTACATGGCCGGGTCGGGTGCGCCATCAGGCCGCGTGACGGCCGCCACCACGGCGCCAAAGGGGCCGTTGACACCGGCCTTCAACATGGCGATGACGGGGATGATGGTGAGGAAGATGCCCGCAAACAGTTTGGCCACCTCCTGCATGGGGCCCCAGCTGAACTGGTTGTCCTCATGCACCTTTTTCGGCGTGAGGCGCAGCGACACCAGCGCCACCAGGATCAGGCCCACGTCCCGCACGATACCGGGCAAGCCCACTTCGGCCCCGGCAATGGTGAACGACACGGAGGACTTCCACAGGCCACTGAGCAGCACCAGTACCACCACCACACCCAGCAGGGCAAAGTTGGCCTTGCCGTCAAAACCGACGGCTCGGGTGTCGGGCGTCGGGTCGGCCTTGAGCACCTCTTCACGGCGGTGGTAGTACCAAGAGTCCATCACGAAAAAGATGGCCAGCAGCGCGCCTACCAAGAACAGGGTCTCGGGGAAGATGTGGCTCACCGTCCAGAAGAAGTCCACCCCCTTCAAGAAGCCCAGGAACAGCGGCGGGTCACCCAAGGGAGTGAGCGAGCCCCCGGCGTTGGACACGATGAAGATGAAGAACACCACCACGTGCGCCGTGTGCTTGCGGTTGTCGTTGGCGCGGATCAGAGGACGGATGAGCAGCATCGACGCACCCGTGGTGCCCATGACGCTGGCGAGCACCGCACCAATGGCCAGAATGGCGGTGTTGAGCGCCGGGCTGCCGTGCAGGTTGCCCCGGATGTAGATACCCCCCGCCACGGTGAACAGCGCGGTGAGCAGGATGACGAAGGGAATGTATTCGGCCACCAGCGCGTGCACAAAACTCGCGCCCGCAGCGCCCGGACCAAACACCACCGCAAACGGCAGCAAAAAGGCCAGTGCCCAGCCTGCAGCCACCTTGCCAAAGTGGTGGTGCCAGAAGATAGGCGCCAGCAGCGGCATGAGCGCAATCGACAGCAGGATGCCCGCAAAGGGCACGCCCCACAACACAGACAGCGCACTGCCATCGATATCGGCCGCCAGGGCCAGGCCCGGCAACGCCGCCAGTAGGCCGGCAACCGCCAACCCGCGCGAGAGTTTCATGATTCTTGTCTCCGTCTCATTGTCAAAAACAGGGGGGCGCAGGGCGATGGCCCCTGCGCAGCGCGGTCACACCGGCGAAGGAATGTCGAAGACCTGGCGCAGGTAGGCCAGGTATTTTTCGTCATCGCACATGCCCTTGCCGGGCGTATCGGACAGCTTGGCCACTGGCTGGTCGTTGCAGCGCGTCATCTTGATGACCACCTGCAGCGGTTCGTGCACGGGCGGGCTGCCCAGGTCGTTGGTCAGGTTGGTACCAATGCCAAACGCCAGCTGGCAGCGGCCACGGAACTGCTGGTACAGCTCGATGGTGCGCGGCACGGTGAGCGCATCGCTGAAGATCAGCGTCTTGGTCAGCGGGTCCACCCGGTTCTTGCGGTAATGGTCGAGCAGGCGCTCGCCCCAGGCAAACGGATCTCCACTGTCGTGCCGCGCGCCGTCGAACAGCTTGCAGAAATACAGGTCGAAATCGCGCAAGAAGGCGCTCATGCCATACACGTCCGACAGGGCAATGCCCAGGTCACCCCGGTATTCCTTGGCCCACACCTCAAAGCCGAACACCTGGCTGTCGCGCAGGCGCGGGCCGAGCGCCTGGCAGGCCTGCAGGTATTCGTGCGCCATGGTGCCCAGGGGGGTCACGCCCAGCTTCATCGCATACAACACGTTGCTCGTGCCCGCAAACTGCCCAGGGCCTGCGGGGGCGCCGGGGCGGCGGTCGCCCGTGCCCAGACGAGCCACCAGCACGCGCAGCACTTCTTCATGCCAGGCACGACTGAAGCGGCGGCGCGTGCCGTAGTCGGCGATCTTGAGATCAGACAGGCCCTCGCCCTGCAGCAACGCGATCTTGGCATCGAGCCGGCGGCGGCCTTCAGGGAAGTCGGGCACCTTCTGCGTGTTGCGAAAGTACACCTCGTTGATGATGGCCAGCACCGGGATCTCGAACAGGATGGTGTGCAGCCAGGGCCCGCGGATGGTGATATCGATCTCGCCGTTGTGCTGGGGCGTGACGGTGATGTATTTCTCGTTGAGCTTGAACAGCCCCAGAAAGTCCACAAAGTCGCTCTTGATGAATCGCAGCGACCGCAGGTAGGCCAGCTCGGCATCCTGGAACTGCAGGCAACACAGCGAACGGATTTCGTCGCGGATCTCGTTGGCAAACGGTGCCAGCTGCACGCCGGGGTTGCGGCACTTGAACTTGTATTCGACCTGAGCCCCCGGAAACTGGTGCAGCACCACCTGCATCATGGTGAACTTGTACAGGTCGGTGTCGAGCAGGCTGGTGATGATCATGGACAGGGCAAGCCTCAGAAACCGCGCACGCGACGCACGCGATGTCCCGGCCGCAGACCGGGCAGCAAAGCCGCAAAGTGTAGGCCATCGCGGCACTTGGTGCAGGGGGTCGTCGGCAACGTCAGCCAGCGTTCAGCCACAGTCAGCACTTCAGCCGTTTCTGGCCCCGGCGCACATTGCACCTACGCCATTTGCTATCAAATAGATAGCTAACATCTACAACCGCCCGTCAGCCTGGCATGACCAGCGCTTGCAGCACGGTGCGCAAAGCGTCTGGCATGGCCACCGGGCGGCGGGTCTCGCGGTCTACATACACATGGATGAAGTGGCCCGCCGCCGCAGTCAACGGCTCGCCTTGCGCAAACAGGCCCACCTCGTAGCGCACGCTGGAGCCTCCCAGCCGCGCCACGCGGATACCCGCCTCCACCGTCTGCGGAAACGCCAGCGGCGCGAAATAGTTGCACTGGGTCTCGATCACCAGGCCAATGGTTTCGCCCGCATGGATGTCGAGCACGCCCTGGTCGATCAGATGGGCGTTCACTGCCGTGTCAAACCAACTGTAGTACACGACGTTGTTCACATGGCCATACACATCGTTGTCGGCCCAGCGGGTGGTGATGGGGCGGAACACGCGGTACGCGCTGCGTGGCTGTGGAGCCGGGCGGGCAGGTGCAGAAGAAGCGCTGGAAGAGGAGCTGGCGGCAGAGGTCATGGCCGCACATTCTGCCAGCGCTGGTGGTACTGCCAGGCCACGCGCCAGGTGGTGAGCTGAGCCTGCAGCGTGTCCTCCAGGTTGTTGCCGTAACCGCCCGCCATCACAAACGCCATGGGGATGCGCCGCTGCCAGGCCCAGTCAAACACCCGCCGGTCGCGGGCCTCCAGACCATCGTGGCTGATGGCGAGACGACCCAGGCGGTCACCCACATGGGGGTCGGCACCCGCGAGATAAAAAACCAGGTCTGGCTTGCAGCGATGGTCCAGCGCCTCCAGGGCCTGGTCCAGGGCGTGCAGGTACTCATCGTCAGCACATCCATCCGGCAACTCCACGTCCAGGTCACTGGGCTCCTTGCGAAACGGAAAATTGCGCGCGCCATGCAACGACAAGGTGAACACGCTGTCGTCGCCCTGAAAGATATGGGCCGTGCCATTGCCCTGGTGCACATCCAGGTCGATCATCGCCACCTGCAGCGGCGCACCCGCCCCGCCCTGCTGGCGCTCGGCCTGCATCTGCCGGGCGGCCACGGTCACGTCGTTGAATACACAAAAGCCACTGCCCTTGTCGGCATAGGCGTGGTGGGTGCCGCCTGCCAGGTTGCCCGCCACACCTTCGCGCCACGCAGCGCGGGTGGCCGCCACAGTGGCGCCCACGGAGCGGCGAGCGCGCTCTGCCATGGCAGGACTCCAGGGAAACCCGATCTCCCGCTGTGCGGCGGGAGCCAGCGTGCCCTGGGCGATGGCGTCGATGTACTGCTGTCCGTGAACCCGCGCCAGTTCCTCGTCCAAGGCTGGCAGGGCTTCTTGCAACAACACGCCGGGCAGGTGCTGAGCGATCCGGTCACGCAGCATGCGGTACTTGGCCATGGGGAAGCGGTGGCCTTCGGGCAAGGGCAACACGAAGTGGTCGGCATAGTAGGCGTGCATGACGCAATTGTGGCAAGCCGGGGATTTCTGGGTGATCGTGTCTAATTTGCTGCAGTGCAACAAAAAGCCCTTGCAATAGCGCAGCAAGTCCCTAAAATTCAACCCATGCTGCACTGCAACATGACTCACTAGGTCAAGGTCAGCGCAGATGTCTGTGAACCACCCCGGCCCCTTGGGCCCTCATTTTTAGGAGATATGACATGTCGCTGACCGCAGAACAAATCCTGGCATCCCACAAGGCCAACATCGAAACCCTGTTTGGCTTGACCACCAAGGCTTTCGAAGGCGTGGAAAAGCTGGTTGAACTGAACGTGACCGCTTCGCGCGCTGCCCTGTCCGAAGCCGCCAACCACACGCAAGCCGTGTTGGGCGTGAAGGACGCACAAGAACTGCTGGCCCTGCAAGCTGGCCTGTTCCAGCCCCTGGCTGAAAAGACCGCCGCTTACAGCCGCCACCTGTATGACATCGCTTCGGGCACGGGCGCCGAGTTCGGCAAGGCTTTTGAAGCCCAGGCCACCGACGCACAGAAGGCTTTCACCAACCTGGTGGACAGCGCCGCCAAGAACGCCCCCGCCGGTTCCGAAACCGCCGTGGCCGTGATGAAGAGTGCCGTGTCGGCCGCCAACAACGCGTTTGAGTCGGTGCAAAAGGCTGTGAAGCAAGCGTCTGATGTGGCTGAAGCCAACTTCAACGCTGTGGCCAACACCGCCGCCAACGCTGCCAAGACGGCCGCTCCCCGCAAGCGTTAATCGTCATACTTGCGGTCTGGAGTGCAACCTCTAGGCCGCATCCAGGGAATACCCTGATAATTCAACCCATGCGCTGCTGACCTTGTCTACAGCGCCCCAGTTGTCTCCTTGGATCCTCTCGAAACCCCCGTTTCAAGGATCCTTTTAAAGCCCGGTTTTACGACCGGGCTTTTTTTTGGCCACTCCGCTGCACAGGCTTCCGCGACCAAGGCCGAAGCCACATGCGCGGGCTCCACGATGAGCCCATCTTTCCGGTGCGCTACACAGTCTCCAGACGGTGCCGCGCCCTTGCGCCACCTCAAATCCAGGCCCCAAATCCGGCCTTCAAATCGGGAATCTATTAAGAATAATTCGCGTTTGCTTTATCATTGGAGCAGTTTCAACCCCGAAAGATGCAACCCATGTCGAAGACTGTGAAAGCCTTGCTGAGCGCTTGTGCCCTGGCCGCCGCTGCAGGCGCCGTCCACGCCCAGGAACCAGTGGTCAACCTCTACTCGGCCCGCCACTACTCCACCGACGAAGCGTTGTACACCGGCTTCACCAAGGCCACAGGCATCAAGATCAACCGGGTGGACGCAGATGACGCTGGCATCCTGGCCCGCCTGAAGGCAGAGGGCGCCGCTTCGCCCGCCGATGTGATCTTGCTGGTGGATGCTGCCCGCCTGTACAAGGGCGAGGTCGATGGTCTGTTCCAGCCCATCCAGTCCAAGGTGTTGAACGACGCCATCCCCGCCAACCTGCGCAGCCAACCCGCGGCAGACGGCGGCATCTCGTGGTTTGGCCTGTCCACCCGCGCGCGCGTGATCGTCTACAACAAGGTCAAGATGCAAAAGGCCGATGTGGACACCTACGAAGAGCTGGGTGACCCCAAGAACAAGGGCAAGCTGTGCATCCGTTCCGGCTCGCACCCCTACAACCTGAGCCTGTTCGGCGCCGTGACTGAGCATTTGGGCGAACAGAAGGCCGAGGCCTGGCTCAAAGGCATGGTGGCCAACCTGGCCCGCCCACCCAAGGGCGGCGACACCGACCAGATCAAGGCTGTGGCTGCAGGCGAGTGCGATATTGCCGTGACCAACACCTACTATCTGGCGCGCATGATGCGCTCGAACAAGCCCGAAGACGTGGCCGTGGTCAACAAGGTGGGCGTGGTGTTCCCCAACCAGGAATCCTGGGGCACGCACCTGAACATCGCCGGCGGTGCGGTGGCCAAACACTCCAAGAACCAGGCCAATGCCATCAAGTTCCTCGAATACCTGGCCAGCCCCGAAGCGCAGAACTACTTTGCCAACGGCAACAACGAGTGGCCTGCCGCAAAGGGCGTGACGCTGGACAACCCCGCCCTCAAGGCCATGACCGGCGGCAATCCTTTCAAGAGCGAGACCATCCCGATCAGCGCGGTGGGCGCCAACACGACCAAGGTGCAGCAGATGCTCGACCGCGTGGGCTTCCAGTAAGCCGCCTCTGCCCCCACAAGCCCGGCCTGGTCCGGGCTTTTTTTCGCCTTCGGCATGGCTGGGAGATGCGCCATAATTGACGTTTACGTTAACGTCACTTACTGGAGACAACCCATGGAAATCCAAGGCAAGGTATTCATCGTCACAGGCGGCGCTTCGGGCCTGGGCGAAGGCACGGCACGCATGCTGGCAGCCCAGGGTGGCACCGTGGTCATTGCCGACATGCAGGCAGAAAAAGGCGAGGCCGTGGCCAAGGAAATTGGCGGCGCCTTCGTGAAGTGCGATGTGAGCAACGAGGCCGACGGCCAGGCGGTGGTAGCCAAGGCGGTGTCGCTGGGCAAACTGATGGGCCTAGTGAACTGCGCTGGCATCGCCCCCGCCGAGAAAACCGTGGGCAAAAACGGCGCACATGCGCTGGCCCTATTCAGCAAGACCATCACGGTCAACCTGATCGGCAGCTTCAACATGATCCGCCTGGCCGCCGAAGCCATGAGCAAGAACGAGCCCGAGTCCACCGGCGAACGTGGTGTGTTGATCTCCACCGCCAGCGTGGCCGCATATGACGGGCAGATCGGCCAGGCGGCGTACTCGGCGTCCAAGGGTGGCGTGGTGGGCATGACCCTGCCGATCGCCCGCGACCTGGCGC
Source organism: Acidovorax benzenivorans (assembly GCF_028680575.1). Taxonomy (GTDB): domain Bacteria; phylum Pseudomonadota; class Gammaproteobacteria; order Burkholderiales; family Burkholderiaceae_C; genus Acidovorax; species Acidovorax benzenivorans. Next base: position 69,412 of record NZ_JAPCKI010000006.1, read on the forward strand.
GCAATGGCATCCGCAACATGACCATCGCCCCCGGTATCTTCGGCACGCCCATGTTGTTCGGGATGCCCCAGGAAGTGCAAGACGCGCTGGCTGCTGGCGTGCCCTTCCCCAGCCGCCTGGGCACCCCACAGGACTACGCCAAGCTGGTGCGCCACATCCTTGAAAACGACATGCTCAATGGCGAGGTGATCCGCCTGGACGGCGCCATTCGCCTGGCCCCGCGTTGAGCTGAGGCAGGGGTCGAGATTGGCCCTGCATGCTATTTATTTAATAGCTGCTCAGGCATATTTCTCTAGCGCATAGTGCCTTTTTGGCACAAAGCTCGCCCACATGAGGGCCTGGAGAGGTTCCGCCCCCGCCACACACTCTTAGGAATCCGCCCATCCGCCGCGCTGACAACGCGGCGGTTCTCTTTTGAGGGATTGCCTCGCGGCTTCTCCCGCCCCGCTTCTCAGCCCAATACCGCGTGGTTGGGGGCCAAAAGCCCGTCCAGGTCTGCCGCCGGCATGGGGCGGCTGAAGTAGTAGCCCTGCCCCGTGTCGCAGCCCAATCCTAAAAGCACGTCCCGCTGCGCGGCCGTCTCTACGCCTTCGGCAATGGTTTCCAGACCCAGACTCTGCGCCAGGCCAATGATGGCGCGCACGATGTGGGGTGCGCTGGGGTCATCGCCCAGGTGGCGCACAAACGACTGGTCGATCTTGAGCTTGTGTACCTTGAGGCGCTGGATGTAGCTGAACGACGAATACCCGGTCCCAAAGTCGTCAATGGACAGCTGCACCCCCAGGTCATACAACTGTTGCACGATGGCAATCACCTGCTCTGGCGCATCCATGGCGATGCCCTCGGTCAGCTCCAGCTCCAACATCTGCGGCGGCACGCCGCTGTCGGCCAGCGCCCGGCTCACCACATCCACCAGGCCAGGATGGCGAAACTGCACCATTGACAAATTGACCGCCACCACGAGCTCGGTGCAGCCCGCATCTCGCCACTGTCGCGCCTGGGCCAGCGCGGTGCGCAACACCCATTCGCCCATGCCCAGAATCTGGCCGCTGCTTTCAGCCACCGGAATGAACTCCGCTGGGCTGACGGAGCCCAGCTCCGGGTGGGTCCAGCGCAGCAAGCCCTCCACTCCCACCAATTGGCGGTCCCTCAACCGAATTTGCGGCTGATAGTGCAGCGTCAGCTGGCCCAGCACCAGGGCGCTGCGCAGAGCGTTCTCAATCTGCAGCACCCTGAGCGACCGCGCCTGCATATCTGCCGAGAAGAACCGGTAGGTGTCGCGCCCGGACTCCTTGGCGCGGAACATCGCCGCATCGGCGCGCTGCGCCAGGGTTTCAAAGTCACCGCCATCCTCGGGGTACATCGCAATCCCAATTGATGACGTCACCACCAACTCGTGGTGCTCCAGCTTGCAGATGCGGCGCACCTGCGCCTGAAGCTCTTCAGCCACATGGGCCGCCTGTTGTGCATCGGTCAAGGGCAGCACAATGATGAATTCGTCTCCACCTTGCCGGGACACCGTGTCTTCGTCGCGCACCACCGACTGCAAGCGGTGCGCAATCTCGATCAGCAGCCCGTCGCCCACCTGGTGACCCAGCGATTCGTTCACGTTCTTGAAACGGTCCAGGTCCAGGTACAACAAGGCCAGCTGATGGCCGCTGCGTTGCGTCAATGCGAGTGCCTGGCTGAACCGGGAGGCGAACATCGTGCGGTTGGGCAAGCCGGTCAGCACATCAAAGTTGATCAGCTTGCGAATGCGCTCCTCGTCCCGCCTGCGTTCCGTCACGTCTTCCTGCACGGCCAAGTAGTGGGTGATGCGGCCCTGTTCATCGTGCAGCGGCGAGATGATGGCTGACTCGTTGTACTCGCCACCGTTCTTGCGGCGATTCACGAACTCGCCGCGCCACGGACGGCCCGACGTCAGGTGCTGCCAGAGATCGACATACACGCTGGCCGGTGTGGCCCCAGCGCTCAGCAGGCGCGGGTTGCGGCCTATCACCTCGTCGGGGCTGTAGCCCGTCGTGGCAGTGAATGCAGGGTTCACGTATTCGATTTTGCCGTCGGTGCTTGCGATGAAGATGGAGTTGGGCGCCTGCTCCACGGCATGGCGCAGCTTGCGCAAGGTGTCCAGCATCTGCACCCGCTGCGTGATGTCACGGGACAGCACCACAAAGTGGTCATCTGCTTCGTCGTCCATCGCCTTGCGCGCCACAGACAGCTCAAACCAGTGCTGACCGTCGGGCAAGTCCAGCGCGTATTGGAAGTCGCGGGCCAGGCCGTGCTCAGCCGCAGCATCGATCGCGGCCTGCGCCACAGCTGCGGCCGCTGGGGGCAAAACGTCGTGAATCGATCGGCCCACCACCTGGCTGGCTGGCATCAGCAGCAAGTCGGGCTGGCGCGTGTGGATCTGCACGTAGTGGCCATCGCGGGTCACCTCGAACATCAAGTCGGGCACCGCATCCAGCACGGCGCGCATGGCTTTGTCGGACTGCTTGAGCACCCGATAGGGCGCCTCGATAGTGCCCACAAAGATGGCCCGGTAGAGGTAGTAATACCCCACCACCTTGTACAGATGGCCCAGCAGATTGAAGGGGTCGGTGGCGATGACGTAGAACGTGAAAAAGACCTCACTCAGTGCCATCACCCACACCGCAGCAAACAACCTCGCCACATCAAAGGCGGCACGCTCGCGCGCCCAGCGCAGCAGCAGCACCAGCGACGCTGCATACAAGGCGACCACACCGTATTCGGAGACGATCTTGAACCGCGTCAGCCCCTGGGCATCGTAGGTCTGTGGGTACCACTGCGGAAACCAGAACACTACGGCATGAATGGCGGCCACCACAGCCAACACCAGCGCCAACACCCCAAACCCGTCAGGGCTCGGAGCCGCCGCGTCGCCCGGCACGCGCCAGTGCAGCGCCACTGCACCCAGGAGCGTCAGCGCCCCCAGGTAGCGCGCGGGCAGCCAGAAATTGATCCCCTTGGCCACCGAGTTGGGCGTGATGTAGTCGGGCATGCCGGCAAACGACAGCATGTGCGAAAAATCCAGGACCGCCACCCCCAGAAAACCACAGGCCAGAATGAGGACGTTGCGCTGCGGGTTGAGGCTGTGTGCCTTCCACCCCACCGCAAACACCAGTGCCGAAATGGCAATCGACAACGTCTCCAACACTTGGTGCAGCGTGAGGTAGTGCCCCACCCGCTGTGGACTGGCCACCGAAAAATAAGCCCACGCGGCGATCACCCCGCCGGTCAACAGATAAAGCACCGGCGCCACGGCTTTGAAGCTGGACAGGTGCTGCGGGTGGATCTGCAACCGAAAAAGGTTCATGGGCGCCTGATGAATCTCGGAAGGCCGCTTGAGCGGTATGGCGGTGCGGCCGGATACCGACGATTCTTGCACAGGCCTCACCATTTGTAACAGCTTCAATCCCAGAGGCAATCGTTGTGCAGACGCAGCTTTCAAGGCACGCAAGTGAGCGACGCCACAGAAACAGGGCATAAAAAAAACCGCTGCAGCCTTGCGACTGCAGCGGTTTATATCTGGCGGAGTGGACGGGACTCGAACCCGCGACCCCCGGCGTGACAGGCCGGTATTCTAACCAACTGAACTACCACTCCTGGCAGGCAGCTTTTCGCTTGTATTTATCAACACAAGCCAAGTGCTACAAACTTGGCGACCCCACGGGGATTCGAACCCCGGTACTCACCGTGAAAGGGTGATGTCCTAGGCCTCTAGACGATGGGGTCAAAACCTTGGAACTAACCGAATTACAACTGACAAATTTGGTGGAGGTAAACGGGATCGAACCGATGACCTCTTGCATGCCATGCAAGCGCTCTCCCAGCTGAGCTATACCCCCCACTGAATGACTCCAAACACTTAGCATTTGTTGTCATCACCTGAGCCTTGAATTATAGACAGATTTTTAGCGGTTTCGCAAACGCGCTACAACTTTTTCGCGTCCGACCAGTTCCAGCACGGCATCGACCGATGGCGTGTGAGCGGTTCCGACCGTCAGCACACGCGCGGGCATCGCCAACTGGGGCATCTTCAACCCCTGGGCAGCCAGCACCTGCTTGAATGCCGCGCTGATGGAAGCCTTGTCCCATTCACATGCAGACAACGCATCAGCCAGTGCATTCAGAGCTGGGGCAATGGCCTCGGTGACATGCTGTGCACGCTCTGCATCTACCGGAGTCACGTCGCCATAGAACACCTGCGCCCAGTTGGCGAGCACGACTGTGGTGTCGCACCGGTCTTTGAACAGCGCGCAAATCCGGGGCAGGCGCCCATCAGCCAACGCCTCGGCCGAAACACCACGCGCCAGCAATTGCGGAGCAACCAGAGCAGCCAGCGCATCGTCGGCCATGGCTTTCAAGTGCTGAGCATTCACCCAGCGCAGCTTGGCTTCGTCGAATTGCGCCGCGCTGCGGCCTAGGTGATCCAGGTTGAACCACTGCAGGAACTGCTCGCGGCTGAAGATCTCGTCATCGCCATGGCTCCAACCCAGGCGCGCCAGGTAGTTCACCATGGCATCGGGCAGATAACCTTCATCACGGTACTGCGTGACGGGCTTGGCGCCATTGCGCTTGCTCATCTTCTCGCCCTGCTCATTCAGCACGGTGGGCAAGTGGGCATACACCGGTGGTTCCTCGCCCAGGGCGCGGAAGATGTTGATCTGGCGCGGTGTGTTGTTCACATGGTCGTCACCACGGATCACGTGCGTGATCGCCATGTCGATATCGTCCACCACCACGCAGAAGTTGTAGGTGGGCGTGCCGTCGGGGCGCGCGATCACCAGGTCATCCAGCTCATCATTGCTGATCTCGATGCGGCCCTTGACCTTGTCATCCCAGGCCACCACGCCCCCTTGCGGGTTCTTGAAACGCAGCACCGGCAAAACTCCCTCGGGAACAGGAGGAAGGGTCTTGCCTGCTTCAGGGCGCCAAGTGCCGTCGTAGCGGGGCTTCTCCTTGGCGGCCATCTGTCGCTCACGCAGGGCATCCAGCTCGGCCACACTCATGTAGCAGTGATATACGTGGCCTGCCGCCTGCAAGTCTGCGAGCACAGCCTTGTAGCGGTCCATGCGCTGCATCTGATAGAACGGGCCTTCGTCGTGGTTCAGCCCCAACCAGGCCATGCCCTCGATGATGACGTCCACTGCCGCCTGGCTGGAACGCTCCAGATCGGTGTCTTCAATGCGCAGGATGAAATCTCCCCCCGTGGCGCGTGCAAACGCCCAGGGGTAGAGCGCCGAGCGGATGTTGCCCAGGTGGATAAAGCCCGTGGGAGACGGAGCGAACCGGGTGCGCACGCGGCCGGTGCTGGAAGCAGTGGTGTCAGTCATAACAATCAATTCTGGCCCTCAACGGGGCCAGTTTCACGATGGAGTCAATTCAACAAGGCGCAGCCAGCCAGCCTGGCTGCCGCATTACCCATCCAACCCGAGGCCACACACGGTGTGCAACGGCCTGCGGTGGTTGCGCAAGTCCTTGGCTACGCTTCCTGTGCATTGGGCAAAGCAAGGCGCGAGGTGTCTTCCTCGCCCTCCTCTGCACCCACACGTCCCTCGTTGAGGCTGGCAATCCCTTCTGCAGTGATGTCGCCAGTCACATATACGCCGTCAAAACACGACGCATCGAACCCAACGATGGCGCTGTTGAGCGCGCCCACCGCCTTCTTCATGCCATCCACATCCTGGTAAATGAGCGCGTCGCAGCCGATGGCCTGGCGAATCTCTTCCACCGTGCGGCCATGGGCCACCAGTTCGCTGCTGGTAGGCATGTCGATGCCGTACACGTTGGGGTAACGCACGGGGGGCGCTGCACTGGCCAGGTACACCTTGCGGGCGCCTGCGTCACGCGCCATCTGCACAATCTCGCGACTGGTCGTGCCACGCACAATGGAGTCATCCACCAGCAGCACGTTGCGGCCTTTGAATTCGCTGCCAATCACGTTGAGCTTCTGGCGCACTGACTTTTTGCGCACCCCCTGCCCCGGCATGATGAAGGTGCGGCCCACGTAGCGGTTCTTGACGAAGCCTTCCCGGTACGGGACGCCCAGCAGATGCGCCAGTTGTGTGGCGCTGGGGCGGCTGGACTCGGGAATCGGGATGATCACATCGATTTCGTTGGGCGGCACAGTGGACACCACCCGCTTTGCCAAGGCTTCACCCAGGTTCAGACGTGCCTGGTAGACCGAGATGCCGTCGAGCACCGAATCGGGCCGCGCGAGGTACACAAACTCAAAAATGCAGGGATTGAGCTGCGGGTTCTCAGCGCACTGGCTGGCGTGAACCTGACCATCGAGCGTGATGAAAATCGCTTCGCCCGGATTGATGTTGCGTTCAAACACGTGGGAGGTGCCTTCCAGCGCCACCGACTCGCTGCCCACCATCACCGTGCCGTCCTGGCTACGGCCCATGGCCAGCGGGCGGATGCCGTGGGGGTCGCGGAAGGCCAGCAGGCCGTGACCAGCGATCAGCGCGATCACGGCGTACGACCCCTTGATGCGCTTATGCACCGCACGCACGGCAGTGAAAACGTCCTCAGGCTGCAGAGGCACGCCACGCGTGGCGCGCTCGAGTTCGTGCGCAAACACGTTCAGCAGAACTTCCGAATCACTTTCCGTGTTGGTGTGGCGGTGGTCCGTCTGGAACAGCTCGGTGCGCAGTTCGCGGGCGTTCGTCAGATTGCCGTTGTGCACCAGCACGATGCCGAACGGGGCGTTGACGTAGAACGGCTGCGCCTCTTCTTCGCTGTAGGCATTGCCGGCTGTGGGGTAACGCACCTGGCCCAGGCCCACATTGCCCGGCAAAGCGCGCATGTTGCGGGTGCGAAAGACGTCGCGCACCATGCCTTTGGCCTTGTGCATGAAGAATTTGCGGCCCTGCTGGGTCACGATGCCCGCTGCGTCCTGGCCACGATGCTGCAAGAGCAGTAAGGCGTCATAGATCAGCTGATTGACGGGCGCAGGACTGACGACGCCGACGATTCCACACATAGTTTTATTCCATCCGTTTGCGGGAACAGCCCCGCGGTCATCCAGCGACAGCAGCTTCTGGCCACTGCCGCTTCGATATCACGAAGGCAGATGCCTTCCAAATTCGTCCGGCAGCGCCGGTTTCAACCCCTTGAGCACTTCGGTCAAGACTGGTGCGCCCTGCGACTCCTGCCACCACGGTGCCTCGTGCACGGGGGTGATTCCAGCCACCACGGCCACCGCAAGCAACAAAACCAAGCCGCGCAGCACGCCAAAAACAGCGCCCAAGGTGCGGTCCGCAGGGCGCAGCCCTACTGCTTCCACCAGCTTCTTGGCCAGCCAGGCCAGAAAACCACACGCAAAAACCGAAGCCACAAACACCACAACGAAGCCAGCCGCATATCGCAGCGACTCGCCCGAACCACCCATGGGCAACAAGGCCGCCGCATCGGCGGCAAACCACTGAGCCACAAAAAACGACACCACCCAGCCCAGCACCGATAGCACTTCAAAAACCAGCCCACGCCACGCACCAATCAGCATGGAGGCCAGCAACACGGCCACAAACACCCAATCCAGCGCAGCCATGGACAACCGGCAGTTCGATCAACGTTTACAGGGTCAGCACCGAAGCCGACAGGTCCAACGCCTTGATGCGCGCCGCTGCCTTGTCTGCCTCTGCCCGATTGGTGAACGGGCCCACACGCACCCGAGTGCGTTTTCCGTCCTTGGTTTCCACCACCTGCGTGTAGGTCTTGAGACCCGCCCGCTCTACCTTGGTGCGGGCTTCGCGGGCTTTTTCAGCATCAGCGAAGGCGCCGACCTGCACGATAAAGCGCGCCTCTTCGGTACTCGCGGCCGCTGGCGCTTCGGTGCTACGGCCTTCCAGCAAGGCACGGGCCCGTGCCGAGTCATCGGCACGGGTGGGCTTGGGCTCGGGTGCAGGAGATGGCGCGGGGGCCACCGGCGGTTTGGCCTCGTGTTTTACCTCGGGTTTGGCGGGTGTGGCTGCTGGGGCTGGCGCAGGTTTGGCTGTTGCTGGGCGAGCGCTAGGCACCAGTTCTTCACCGTCGGCCAAGCCATTGGCGGCTGCAGTGCGCGAAGGCGTTGGCCGCTGCGCAGCGGCTGCCGGGGCCTGCTCTGGGGCGGCGGGTGCGGCAGGCTTGGCTGCGGTGGCTTCAGCCGCTGGCGCGGGCACCACCAAAGGCGCCACTTTGTTCCGGTCCGGGATCTCGATGGGGATATCCACAGGAATAGGCCTGGGCTGGGTATCAAACAGCAGGGGAAATCCGATAACCCCCACCAACACCAGCACCGCAGCGCCAATCAAGCGATGCCGGGCGCGGCGGCGCATCACTTCGATGCTCTCAGCCTGTGGTGTGCGCGGGCGCTTGGACGGCTTTTCGGCCTGTTGCTGCTCACCCTGACCGGGCCACCGGAACTTGAAAAATGCCATGGACTAAGGACTCGTGAGGCGCTCACGCGCCCAGATGTTTGGCGTGCAAGCGGGGTGTTCCATTGATCAACACTCCACCCACCGTATAGAACGAGCCAAAGACCACGATTCTATCAGCGGGGTCTGCCGCAGCCACCGCAGCCTGCAAGGCCTGCATTGGGTCTGCGTGCAAGCTGGAGGTAACGTCCCGGCGACCACCTGCCACCATATGCACCGCATTCCACTTTTGTTGCAACACGGCGGCCGACTCTGCACGCGGGGTGGGCAGATCGGTGAAATACCAACGGTCCACCAGCGGCCCTACCTTGGCCAGCATAGGCGCCAGGTCCTTGTCCGCCATGGCACCAAACACCGCGTGGGTGGTGGGAAAGAACCCCATCGCATCCAGGTTGGCCGTGAGCGCCGCCACGGAGTGCGGGTTGTGCGCCACATCCAGCACCAGCGTCGGCTGCCCCGGCACGATCTGAAAGCGCCCCGGCAACTCCACCATGGCCATGCCGTTGCGAACAGCCTGGGCAGTGACCGGGAGGCGATCACGCAACGCCTCGAAAGCCGCCAGCACACCAGAGGCGTTCACCAACTGGTTGGCGCCACGCAACGACGGATAGGCCAGCCCGGCATAGCGCCGCCCCCGGCCGGCCCAGCTCCACTGCTGCTTGTCGCCCGAAAAGTTGAAATCGTGCCCAAAACTCCACAGGTCTGCGCCAATCTCCCTGGCGTGGTCCACCACGCTCTGAGGAGCCATGGGATCGCTCACGATGGCAGGACGGCCGGTGCGCATGATGCCCGCCTTTTCGCGGCCGATGCTCTCGCGGTCCGCACCCAGGAACTCCGTGTGGTCGATATCGATGCTGGTGATGATGGCGCAGTCGGTATCGATCACATTGGTGGCGTCCAGGCGCCCACCCAGGCCGACTTCGAGAATCGCCACATCGAGCAATGCATGGCTCATCAGCCGCAGGATGGCCAGGGTGGTGAACTCAAAATACGTGAGCGACACCTCGTTGCCGTTCTGCGTTCTGGCGCTCTCCACCGCATCGAAATGGGGCGCCAGGTCCGCCGCCGAGACGATTTCGCCATGCACGCGGCAGCGCTCTTCAAAATGCACCAAATGCGGCGAGGTGTACACGCCAGTACGATAGCCCGCCTGCAGGGCCACCGCTTCGAGCATGGCACAGGTCGACCCTTTTCCGTTGGTGCCCGCCACCGTGATCACCGGGCACTCGAACCGCAGCGCCATGCGGCGGGCCACTTCAGCGACCCGATCCAGGCCCATGTCGATGTTGCGGGGGTGCAGCTGCTCGCAGTGGCGCAGCCAGCCTTCCAGAGTGTGGGGTTTGGTTTGCATACAGCCTGGGATTGTCGCCGAGCCAGCATTCACCCCCGCGATTTCGAGGATGATGCGCGGCATGAACACCGCCATCACCCTTTACGGCATCCCCAATTGCGATACCGTCAAAAAATCCCGCACCTGGTTTGCAGAACAAGGGCTGGACATCCAGTTTCATGACTTCAAAAAACAGGGCGTTCCGGCCAACCAGCTTCCTGGCTGGTTGAACGCTGTCGGCTGGCAAAAGCTTGTCAATCGCCAGGGAACCACCTGGCGCAAGCTGGATGCCGCAATGCAGGCGACGGTGCAGGACGACGCAAGTGCCAGCGCGCTGATGCAGCAACAACCCAGCGTGATCAAGCGCCCGGTGGTGCAATGGCAAGACGCCAAGGGCCTGCACGTCACGGTCGGGTTTGTACCCGAGCAGTGGCCCACCGGGCCGAACATGCGGCCCAAGGGCTGACACAGGCTGGAGAACGCGGAAAATCGCACAAATCTTTACGCAGATTTACGCCCTCCAGGCCCCGAGTTGACCGTGCAGGCCTAAACTTTTCTGCAGTCCGGTGCGTTATGTACCGACCCCAAAGGAGTTTCTCCATGAAAAAGATCGTGATTTTTTCTGCCCTGGCCGCCATCGCCACCCTGGCCAGCGCACAGGAACAGGGCCGTGTGCTGTCCGCCACGCCCATCATTCAGCAAGTCGGCATTCCGCAGCAGGTGTGCGGCAATGAAACCGTCTACAACGGCAACCGCACCACCGGCGCAGGCGCCGTGATTGGCGCGATTGCCGGTGGCGCTGTGGGCAACACTATCGGCAAGGGCAGCGGTCGCGCCGCAGCCACCGCCATCGGAGTGCTGGGTGGTGCCGTAGTGGGCAACCAGATCGAGGGCAACGGCCAGCCGCAGTACCAGAACGTGCAGCGTTGCAACACCGAGACGTACTACGAAAACCGCACCGTGGGCTACAACGTGGTCTATGAATACGCGGGCCGCCAGTACACCACCCGCACCCAGAACGACCCGGGCCGTTGGATCCCCGTGAACGTACAGCCCGCAGGCCAGACCTATTCGACCCAGCCTGACCCCTATGCGGCCCAGGGTGTTTACAGCCAGCCGGGTGTGGTGACCTCCACCTACCCCGTGCAGCCGGTGTACCAGGCGCCACCCACCTATGTCACGCCCCCGGTGACGGTGATTGAATACGGCTACGACAGCGGACGCCCCTATTACCCGCACCACCGCAACCCCTACTGGCGTTGAGGTGGACGGCCGAGCAGCTCCACCCACAGACCAAAGAGCCCTTCGGGGCTCTTTTTCTTTGCACAAGCAGCGGCGGGCACAGGTTTCGTTGGCTCGCGCAGCCCGAGGCGTCAGCACCCTGCCCTAAAATCGCGGGTTTCCTCCATTCCTACCCGCGCATCCATGACCACCGAAAAAATCGACGGCGTGTCCGTCACCACCCAGGCCAATGTGTACTTTGACGGCAAGTGCGTGAGCCACGGCATCACCTTTGCAGACGGCACGAAGAAGTCGGTGGGCGTGGTGCTGCCCGCAACGCTCACGTTCAACACTGGCGCGCCCGAGATCATGGAATGCGTGGCGGGCTCTTGCGAATACAAGCTGGCAGGCACCGATGCGTGGGTGAAGTCTTCGGCAGGCGAGAAATTCAGCGTGCCTGGCAACTCCAAGTTCGACATCCGCGTGACCGAGGCCTACCACTACATCTGCCATTTCGGCTGAGACGTTTCGGCTGAAATTTGATTGTTTTTAGCCTCTAGCGCCCATCCAATAAGCGCGAGCAGCTATCATTTTTGAAAAGCATTCCATGGCAACCATCCTCCAGAACCTCCCCATCGGCCAAAAGGTCGGCATCGCCTTCTCCGGCGGCCTGGACACCAGCGCCGCACTGCACTGGATGAAGCTCAAGGGCGCCGTGCCCTACGCCTACACCGCCAACCTGGGCCAACCCGACGAGCCCGACTACGACGCCATCCCCAAGAAGGCAATGGAGTACGGCGCCGAGAAGGCCCGCCTGGTGGACTGCCGCATGCAGCTGGCCCACGAGGGCATCGCAGCCCTGCAGGCTGGCGCCTTCCACATCAGCACCGGCGGCCTGACCTACTTCAACACCACGCCTCTGGGCCGTGCCGTGACCGGCACCATGCTGGTGGCCGCCATGAGGGAAGACGACGTCAACATCTGGGGCGACGGATCGACCTTCAAGGGCAACGACATCGAGCGCTTCTACCGCTACGGCCTGCTGACCAACCCATCCCTCAAGATCTACAAGCCCTGGCTGGACCAGCTGTTCATCGACGAACTGGGCGGCCGCGCCGAAATGTCGGCGTTCATGACCCAGGCTGGCTTTGGCTACAAGATGAGCGCCGAGAAGGCCTACAGCACCGACAGCAACATGCTGGGCGCGACGCACGAGGCCAAGGACCTGGAGTTCCTGTCCAGCGGCATCCGCATCGTCAACCCCATCATGGGCGTGGCGTTCTGGAAGCCTGAGGTGGATGTGAAGGCCGAGGAAGTCTCCGTGACCTTCAACGAAGGCCAGCCCGTCGCCCTCAACGGTGTGGAGTTCAACGACCCGGTCGAGCTGATCCTGGAAGCCAACCGCATCGGCGGCCGCCACGGCCTGGGCATGAGCGACCAGATCGAAAACCGCATCATCGAAGCCAAGAGCCGCGGCATCTACGAAGCCCCTGGCCTGGCCCTGCTGCACATCGCCTACGAGCGCCTGGTGACCGGCATTCACAACGAAGACACCATCGAGCAGTACCGCATGAACGGCCTGAAGCTGGGCCGCCTGCTGTACCAGGGCCGCTGGTTCGACCCACAGGCCATCATGCTGCGCGAAACCGCCCAGCGCTGGGTGGCCCGCGCCGTGACCGGCACCGTGACGCTGGAATTGCGCCGTGGCAACGACTACTCGCTGCTCAATACCGAATCGCCCAACCTGACCTACGCGCCCGAGCGCCTGTCGATGGAAAAGGTGGAAGACGCGCCGTTCAGCCCGCTGGACCGCATTGGCCAGTTGACCATGCGCAACCTGGACATCTCGGACACGCGCGGCAAGCTGGGCGTGTACTCGCGGGCCGGCCTGCTGTCGCTGGGCGGCAACGCCGCGCTGGCCCAGTTGGAGAATGACCGCAAGTAAGCCTTAAAAGGGTATTGATGGTCAAATTTGGCTCTAGTGCTTACTCTATAAGCGCTAGCAGCTATATAAAAGTGAGCAAAGCCACCGAACACGGTGGCTTTTTTCATGGTGGCCCAGCGGCCACACTGCGCATCTTTGTTCTCGCCAAAAATATCATTTAAATCATATCAACTGTACAATTATCACTTCATACACCACGTTGACGGAGCCATTCATGCCCACTCTTTTCCTGCGCCTGAAGTCCGGTTTGCACCGCACGCTTGCCCTGAGCGCCGCCCTGTTCCTGCTGAGCCCGGCGTGGGCGCTGCAGCCCCCTGCGGGGGCCGTGATCCTGACCATCTCAGGAAAGGTGGGGGACACCAACCAGGCCGGAGCCGCCGCGTTTGACCTTGCCATGCTGGAAGCCCTTCCCCAGCGGAGCTTTACGACGAGCACGCCCTGGTACAAGGAGCCCACAAAATTCACCGGCCCGCTACTGCGCGACGTGCTGGCTATGGCCAAAGCCAACGGCGTCACGCTGGAGGCCATGGCACTCAACGACTACAAGACCACCATTCCCATGGACGACGCGCAGCAGTTCGACGTGATCGTGGCCCACCGCATCAACGACCAACCCATCTCGGTGCGCACCAAGGGGCCGCTGTTCATCATCTATCCGTTCGACACCACGCCTGAGCTGAAGGCGACCAAATACTATGGCCGCTCTGCCTGGCAGCTCAAATCCCTGAAGGTCGACTGAGCCTCACGATGCCCACTCACCGCGACAGTCGGCGCTACCTGCTATGGCTGGCCCTGGGCACCGTCATCATGGCGGCCGCCATGGCCGTGCTGCTGGTGCTGCAGTTCACGCAGCAACAAGCCATCCGCAAGAGCGCCGACCTGCGCAGTGACTCCCTCATCGCTCTGTCGTTCCAACTGGAGCGGGAGTTTCTTCGCCTGCGGCAGGCCGTTGATGTCAATGCCCAGAGCCACGCATCGATCGACCTGGAAACACTCAGACTGCGAAGCGACATTTTCGCGAGCCGCCTGCAGCTGATGCAGGACACCCCCAGCACCATCGACCTGCAGGAGCGCGCGGAATACAAAAGCACCATGCCGCAGCTTGCCGCGCTGATGGGCGATGTGGATGCCGCCCTACTGCCTCCCAACGAACCCACGCGCGCTCAACTGGCCAATTTGCTGCCCACCTTCAACGCCATCGGTCCCAACGTGCAGGAGCTGACCATGGTGGCCACCCGCCAAACGGCGGTATTGTTGGAGCAGCAAGAGTTGACCATGCTCGACCAGAGTCGGCAGGTCATGGCGCTTATCCTGGCGCAGCTCGTACTGCTGCTAACCGCCGCTGCCTCGTTGGCCTGGCGCCATCACCGGATGGAGCAAGAGCGGCACGCCCTGCGACAGCTCACGCTCAACCTGCAGGAGGCCAACCTGGCGGCCGAGGCTGCCAACAGGGGCAAAAGCCAGTTCCTGGCCAACATGAGCCACGAACTGCGCACCCCCTTCAACGGCGTGCTGGGCATGTTGGGCCTGCTGGAGCGGACCGCGCTCACACCAAGGCAGAAGGAATATGTAGGTACCGCGCGTGGCTCGGCCGACCATTTGCTCTCGCTGCTGAACGACATCCTGGACGTGTCCGCCATGGAGACGGGCAAGATGGCGATCCATCCGCATGCCACGGATCTGTACGCCCTGGGCGTCAGCGTCGAGCACCTGATGCAGCCCCTGGCCCGGCAGAAGGGGCTGAGTTTCCGCATCCATCGCGATGCCGACGTGCCGCAATGGGTGTGCGCCGACAACACCCGACTCAAGCAGATCGTTCTGAACCTGATCACCAACGCCATCAAATTCAGCGAAAGCGGCACGGTAACGCTGCGTCTTTCGCGCGGTGAAGTAACGCTCCCGTCAGCCCCAACCGATGCCTTGGCAGAGCCCCCCGAATCAGCGTTGGCGGTCGAGGCGACTGTCACCTACCCCCTGCGACTGGAGGTCAGCGATGAGGGCATCGGCATGGACGCCGCAACCCTGTCCAAACTGTTCAGGCGCTTCACCCAGGGGGACGACAGCACGTCTCGCCGGTTTGGGGGCACGGGCTTGGGGCTGGAAATATCGCGCAACCTGGCGAGGCGTATGGGGGGGGATATCTCCGTGGCCAGCACGCCCGGCAAAGGCAGCACGTTCACCGTGGTACTGCCCCTGCCTATCACCACAGCGCCAGACACCATGCCAGAGCAGACCACGGACCAGCCAGCCGCCACGCGCCCGGCTGACATGCAGGGCCTGACCGTGCTGGTGGTAGACGACCACCTTGTGAACCGCAAATACATGGGAGCGCTGCTGGAGGACATGGGCCACACAGTGGTGTTTGCCGAAGACGGCGTGCAAGCCTGCGCCGCCGTGCAAAACCAGCGCCCAGACCTGGTGTTGATGGATCTGCACATGCCCATCCTGGACGGCTTCGATGCCACGCGCAGGATCCGTGTACAGGTAGGCCCCGAGCAATTGCCCATCGTGGCCTTGACGGCAGACGTGTTTGCGCAGACGCGAGACAAGGCTGCCGAGTGCGGCATGAACGGATTCGTCAGCAAACCGGTAGATGCCGCAACACTCCAGGCCACGTTGACCGGGTTCTTTGGCCTGCGCGGCGCGCCCGCGCTGCCGACCACCGACGCGCAGCACGCCACCGAGCAGATGGAACATGTCGCAGAGCCGGAAGTTGCTGCTGCGAAAACACCGCCAACCACCACCTCAGCCACCTCCGCAGCCAGCGCATTGCCGCGCCCGCGAAAACGCTTCAGGCCCGGCGATTTGGCGGCCCACCTCGACATGGCGATGGTGGGGGATGTGTGCATTGGCGTGTCGGCCCAAGGCTACCGCTCGCTGCTGCGCAGCTATTTCACCGATGAGTCAGGCGCATTCGATGCCTTGCTGCAGGCCTTGCAGCAGGCGGATCAGGCGCCAGAGCATAGCCTGCGTGACGCCGCCCACTCATTCAAGGGCGCAGCGGCCAATCTGGGTTTTCACAAGCTGGCAGCGCTGGCCTTGCACCTGGAGAAGAATGGGGTCGAACCCGCAGAAGCACTCACGGTCCGAGCCGAGTTGCTGGACGCCTGGGGCATGGCCCACGCACTGTGCCTGCGCATAGGGCTGACCGATGTCGAGGCGCCGCTAGAACGGCACAGCGTCGAAGCCGCTGGGCACTAGGCCCTGAACGCTGGAGCAGTCGCAGGCCCGCCTTCACAGGTGTTGCCCAACACACAGTGCTGAACGGGCAAAGGGCCTGCCGTTCAGACCACCACCGGCTCGGGCTCCAGCCGAATGCCAAAGCGCTCGTACACACTGGTCTGGATGGCCTTAGCCAGGGTCATCACCTCGCCCCCCGTCACGCTGTCAGCCCCCTGCCCCCGATTGACCAACACCAGGGCCTGCTTTTCGTACACCCCGGCCTTGCCGATGGATTTACCCTTCCAGCCGCAGGCGTCAATCAACCAGCCCGCCGCCAGCTTGATGCTGCCGTCAGGCATGGGGTAATGCACGATCTTGGGCTCGCGGGCGATGATGTCGGCGCACTGGTCCGGCGACACGGTGGGGTTCTTGAAGAAGCTGCCCGCATTGCCCACCACGGCGGGGTCGGGCAGTTTTGCGCGGCGGATGTCGCAGATCCAGTCAAAAATCTGCACGGCACTAGGGTGCTCCACGCCCGCTTCAGTGCGACGGCGCTCCAGGTCCAGATAGCCCAGCACCGGCTTCCAGGGCTTGGGCAGCCGAAAGCGCACATGGGTGATCACCGCCCGGCCTGCCAGCCCCATGCCGCGCGGCAGCCCGCTGCCGTCCTGCGCTTCAGAGGGCGCGTGCTTGAAAACGGAATCGCGGTAGCCAAAGCCGCATTGCGCGGCATCCAGGCTGAATGACTGGCCCGTGGCCAGATCGATGGCGTCGAGCGACTCAAAACGGTCCTGCAACTCCACACCATACGCGCCAATGTTCTGAACGGGCGATGCACCCACGGTGCCCGGGATCAAGGCCAGGTTCTCCAACCCCGGATAGCCGTGCGCCAGTGTCCAGGCCACTGCATCGTGCCAAACCTCGCCAGCGCCCGCCTCCACGATCCAGGCCTTGGGGGTTTCCTCCACCAGGCGCAGGCCCTTGATTTCCATCTTGAGCACAACGGACTTCACGTCACCGGTCAAGATGATATTGCTGCCACCACCCAGCACAAATTTCGGTGCGGGCGCGAGTTGGGGGTCCGCCAGCACAGCCAGCAGGTCGTCCACCGAACGCACACGTACCAGGGTTTGGGCGCGCGCGGCAATGCCGAAGGTGTTGCAGGGCTGTAAAGGGGCGTTTTTCTCGACTACCATTGGTCCGATTGTCGCACCCGGCCTTTTGGCCCCCTGCGATCCGCCCCAATATCTGCACCTGTTTCCCCGAGATAGAGACCCACCATGCCATCTTTTGACACCGTCTGCGAAGCCAACCTGGTCGAAGTGAAAAACGCGGTCGAGAACACCGCCAAAGAAATCGCCACCCGTTTCGACTTCAAGGGCACCTCCGCCAGCATCGAGATCAAGGACAAAGACATCACGCTGATCGGCGACGCAGACTTTCAGCTCACCCAGATCGAAGACGTGCTGCGCAACAAGCTCACCAAACGCAATGTGGACGTGCGTTTTCTGGACATGGGCGATGTGCAGAAAGTGGGCGGCGACAAGGTCAAGCAGGTCATCAAGGTGCGCAACGGCATCGAGAGCGAGTTGGCCAAAAAAATCCAGAAGCTGCTCAAGGAGAGCAAGCTCAAGGTTCAAGGCGCCATCCAGGAAGACAAGGTGCGCGTGACCGGTGCCAAGCGCGACGACCTGCAGGCCGCCATGGCCCTGATCCGCAAGGATGTGACGGACGTACCGCTGTCGTTCGACAACTTCCGCGACTGATATGAAGCAACTCCCCCCTGAGGCCCTGCGGGCCTTCCCCCCGCTCTCGCAGCGCGGAGCGCTGCGGGCAGGGGGACGCCGCCAGCGCGGCGGGGCGGCCCTTGCGCAGCGGCTCTCACCGGGGCTGCGCCGGTATCAGCGCCTCCTCGCCCTGTGCATCGGGTTGCTACTGGGCCCCACCTGGGCGCATGCGCAGGCTGTGGCGCTGGCGGGTGTACTGGGCAGCAAGGCGCTGATCGTGGTGAATGCCAGCCCGCCCAAGGCGGTGGGCGCGGGAGATGAGTTCCAGGGGGTGAAAGTCATCGCCGTCGCCAAGGACGAGGCCACCGTCGAAATCCAGGGCGCGCGGCGCACGCTGCGGCTGGGCGAGGCGCCCGTGAGCGTGGGAGGACGCAGCGGCAGCGGCAAGCGCATTCTGCTGGTGGCAGATGGCCGAGGTCACTTTGTGAACAGCGGCACCATCAACGGGCAGGTGATGCAGTACATGGTAGACACCGGGGCCTCGACTGTCGCCATCGGGCGGCCGGATGCGGAGCGCATGGGCCTCAACTACCAAAGCGGCCAGCCGGTGCGCGTGAACACCGCCAATGGCGTCGCCCAGGGCTGGCACATGAAGCTCGACTCCATCCGCATTGGCGACGTTGAGGTCTTTGGCGTGGAGGCCATCATCACCTCGCAGCCCATGCCCTATGTGCTGCTGGGCAACAGCTTCCTGAACGAGTTCCAGATGACCCGCACCAACGACCAGATGGTGCTGGAAAAGCGCCACTGACGCCTGTACACCCGCAATGTCTGCACATCCCTCCTCCACCCACGCGCACTCCGAAGGGGAGTACGAAGACCTGCTCAGCCTCTGGTCCGACCTGGAGTCGGCCCTGTCGGTGCTGCTGAGCCGGCCACTGCAGGTGCAGGACTTTCCGGGCAAGGTCAGGCAGTTTGATGCCTGGCTGCAAGACCTGGTGGCGCACGACATCGACGCGGCGCTGTACCTGATGTTCCAGCACGCGTCCACATCGACCGTGGGTTACAGCGCATCGCACGCGCTGGTGTGTGGCACGCTGTGCCACATCATGGCGCTGGAGCTCAAGCTGCCGCAGCGCGAGCGCGACAGCCTGGTGCGGGCCGCGCTCACCATGAACATCGGCATGACGGCCCTGCAGGACGAACTGGCCGTGCAGCGCGAGCGCCCCACGGCCGAGCAGCAGGAGGCCATCAAGAGCCACCCCGAAGACAGCATGCTGCTGCTGGAACGCCTGTTCATCAACGATCCGCTCTGGCTGGACGTGGTGGGGCAACACCATGCCAGCATTGCCGAACGCGTGCCTTTGGCCCACCAGGAGCCGATAGACCGGCTCACCCGCATCCTCGGCACCATTGACCGGTATGCCGCCATGATCAGCCCGCGTAAATCCCGCGCCGGGCGCAGCGCCACCGATTCGGTGCGCGCCATCGTGGGGCAAGAGGTGGACCAACGCGACGAGGTCAGCTACACCCTGGTGCGGTCGATCGGCCTGTGCCCCCCGGGCACGTTTGTGAAGCTGGACAACGGCGAGACCGCCAT
The DNA here is from genome assembly GCF_028680575.1 of Acidovorax benzenivorans. GTDB lineage: Bacteria > Pseudomonadota > Gammaproteobacteria > Burkholderiales > Burkholderiaceae_C > Acidovorax > Acidovorax benzenivorans. The sequence continues at coordinate 88,838 of NZ_JAPCKI010000006.1, forward strand.
CGTGCTGCGCCGCAGCGACAAGGCCAACCACCCGCTGGTGGCCAGCCTGCTCGACAACACCGGCAACCACCGCAGCCAGCCCAGCCTGTACCAGACCGCGAGCGGCAAGCCCCGCATCCAGTCTGCCCTGGCCCGGTCTGCGGTGAGCCTGGAACTCAACCACCGCACCATGGTGCGGTTGGGGCTGTACGCCGCGCAGCACAGCGCAGGGCTGCGCGGACTGGTAACTGCGCCCGGCGTACTCTGACGCTCGCGCTCGCACCTCAGCGCCTGAGGCTATTTTCTCGATCAGTGTTTGGCTTTGGCCTCGTCGGCCGCGGGCTTGGCCTTTTTGCTGCCCAGACGTGATTCCTTGCCGGCCATCAGGCGCTGAATGTTCTCGCGGTGCCGCCAGGCCAGCAACAGCGCCATCGCCACGATAGACGCTGCAATGGTGCCCTCTGCATACCAGACCACGCCATCCACCAGCAGGTAGTACACCGGAGCAAACGCGGCGGCAACCAGCGAGGCGAGCGAGGAGTAGCGAAAGAAGAACGCAATGATGAGCCAGGTGGCCGCCGTGGCCAGGCCCAACCAGCCGCTAATGCCCACCAGCACCCCCAGCGCCGTCGCCACGCCTTTGCCTCCTTCAAACCGGAAGAACACCGGCCACAAGTGCCCCAGGAACGCGGCGAGCCCCACCAGAGCCACGGTGCCATCTTCCAGCCCATAAGGGTGGCCAAACCACATCACCAGCGCCACGGGCAGCCAGCCCTTCATCGCATCGAGCAGCAGCGTCACGATGGCCGCAGCCTTGCTGCCCGAGCGCAGCACATTGGTGGCGCCCGGGTTCTTGCTGCCGTAGGTGCGCGGGTCGGAGAGGCCCATGACGCGCGTCACGATGACGGCAAACGACAGCGAGCCCAGCAAGTAGGCGGCCACGGTGGCAAGAAGGGGGTAAACGGCGGTCAAAGCAATTCCTCAGTGATCGGTGGGATGGGCTTCAGGCAGGCAACCTGGCGTTGGACGGCGGCCTATTCTGCCAGCGCGCACTGCACCGGCTTGGCACCCAGCAGTTGCACACACACCTGCGGGTCGATCTGCACCAGAAAGCCCCGGCGCCCGCCATTGATGGCAATGCGGGACAACGCCAGGATGGTTTCTTCGATATAGACCGGCATGGTGCGCCGGGTGCCAAACGGAGACGTGCCCCCCACCAGGTAGCCGCTGTGTCGGTTGGCCACCTCGGGTGCGCAGGGCTCGACCGATTTGGCACCAATCTGGCGCGCTAGGTTCTTGGTGGAGACCTTGCGGTTGCCGTGCATCAGCACCAGAAGCGGCTTGGCGTCTTGGTCCTGCATGACGAGCGTCTTGACCACGGTGAACGGGTCCAGTCCCAGCACCTCGGCGCTGTGCATCGCGCCGCCATGCTCCAGGTACTCGTAGGGGTGTTCGGTGAACGCCACCTTGTTCGCTTTGAGCAACTGGGTGGCTTGCGTCTCGGAAACGTGTTCTTTCTTGGCCATGGTGTGGTGCGGATAGGGCACCGATGGTATCCGTATCCAAATGTGAGCGTGCTGAAATCCGCGGCGATGTGTCAGAACACCGGGGCAGGCGCTGCGGCGGCCTTGCGGCGCCGCCCCACCTTGCGCTTGCCGTACTCCTCAATGGCCACCACCAGCGCTTGCGTGAACTGCTGCACCAGGGCCGACGGCACCCGCCCCTCGGCCGCCAGTACCTGCAGGCGCCGCTGCTGCAACTGGGCTTCGTCAAATGGCCGGGCCGCCAGCAGGCCCGCCTCCACCCAGCGCGCCGCCGTGAGGTAGCTGGCCAGCACCACATCCTGCCCGCTCAGCAGTGGCAGCAGTGCCGACGAAAAATTGCTCTCCACCGCCGGCACATACCGCAGACCCTGCACCGCGCAGCTCAGGTCGAACAACTGGCGCCCTGTGGTGTTGCCCGCGCCCAGCAACAGCGGGTAGCGCACCACATCGGCCACGCTCACGCTGCGCTGGCGGGCCAGCGGGTGCTGCGCAGGCATGATGGCGTAGATGGGTGCAATGGCCGAATGCAGCACCTGCAGGCCCTTCTCGGGCGCCATGCTGTATTTGAGCGCCAGATCGACCTCGCCCCGCAGCACCAGGGCCGACACCTCCTGCGGTACCGCCACCTGCAACTGCAGTTGCACCTGCGGGTGCGCCTGCCGAAACCTCGCCATGACCAGCGGCATGAAAGCGGCCGCAAACCCTTCGGTACAGGCCAGCCGTACCCGCAAGGCGCCTTGAGCCGACAGGTTCTGCAACTGCTCGACCAGCTCCAGCGCCTGCGCATCGTGTGCACTGGCGTGGGCCAGCAGGCGGGTGCCCGCCTCGGTGAGGGTCATGCCCCGGGCCTGGCGCTCGAACAGCACCACGCCCAGGCTGTCCTCCAGCTTGCCCAACTGGCGGCTCACGGCCGAAGCAGCCACATGCAGGCGCTGCGCGGCCTGGTTGACAGAACCGGTGCGCGCTACCTCCAAGAAGTGGCGCAAGGGCAGGCTAAGCAATGAAATGGCCATGGCTTTTTTAATCACAAAAAGGCAATGGTCAGTTGCCAAATCTCTATTCCAAGCAATGGTAAACCAGCATCCATCTTGCATGGCTTGAGGCTCCAATTCACCCATGCCCTTGCGCGTGCGCTGCGCAGCCATTGCTGTCACGCCGCTCGCTACCGGGGCCTTACCACCGGAGTCCGCATGAAACGCCTTGTTCGAGCCTCGTTGTTGTCCGCCGCCCTGGCCGTCCTCGCCAGCGCCAGCAGCCTTTCGTTTGCCCAGGCCACCCCGCCTTCCGACGCCTGGCCTCAGCGCCCCATACGCATGGTGGTCCCCTTCCCGCCTGGCGGGGGCACTGACGCGGTGGCCCGTGCGCTTGGGCAAAAACTGGCCAGCCGCCTGGGCACACCGGTGGTGATCGACAACAAACCAGGCGCATCCACCATCATCGGCACCGAAGCCGTTGTGCGCGCCGAGCCCGATGGCTACACACTGCTGGTTTCGGGCTCCACCAGCTACACGGTCAACCCTGCCTTGCGCAGCAAGCTGCCCTACAACCCTGCCACAGACCTTGTGCCCGTGGCCACCGTTGCCAGAGCACCGCTGGTGCTGGTGGTCAGCGCCAATGCACCCTACAAGGACCTGAACGCGCTGATTGCTGCTGCTAAGGCGGCACCCAAGGGCATCCACTACGCCACCTTCGGATCGGGCTCTGGCCCGCATCTGGCGGGCGCGCTGCTGGAACAGGCCGCCAGCATCCAGTTGCAGGACGTGCCCTACCGGGGCAGCAGCCAGTCGCTGATGGCTCTCATCGGCGGTGAAATCCAGCTGGGCATCGACACCGTCGCTGCCGCCGCACCGCAAGTGAAGGCTGGCAAGCTGCGCGCACTGGCCATCGCAGGCAAGTCCCGCTCCAGCATGCTGCCCGGAGTGCCCACCGTGGCAGAACTCAAACTGCCCGACGCAGTATTCGACGCTTGGTATGCCATCGCCGCACCCGCCAAAACACCCCAGCCCGTCATCAGGAAGCTGGTGGCCGAAGTGGAAGCCGTCACCCGCGACAGTGGCATGCAGGAGCAAATGCGCGCCCAGGGCATGGAGCCCGTGCACCTGGGGCCAGTGGCCACGCGCGCAGTGATCGACGACGAGGTCGGCCGCTACCGCGCTCTGGCCCACCGCGCCAAAATCGTGGTGGAGTGAGCGCACCACTGACACCGCCAAGGACCCGCACCATGAACCGACAACAACTGATCGACAACGTCCAGCGCTACTTCGACGACGGCCGATTTGCCACCGACCTGCGCCGCCGCGTGGCCTGGCGCACTGAAAGCGACACCGGCAAGGTGCCGCCCGAGCTGCACACCTACCTCACCGACGAAATGGTGCCCTGGCTCACACCCCTGGGTTTCGAGTGCCAAGTGCTCGACAACCCTTTGCCACAGGGCGGCCCCTTTCTGTTGGCCCGCCGGGTGGAAGACCCGGCCCTGCCCACCGTGCTCACCTACGGACATGGCGACGTGGTCAACGGGCAGGACAGCCAGTGGCGCGAAGGCCTCTCGCCCTGGGAGCTGACCATCGAAGGCGAGCGCTGGTATGGCCGGGGCACGGCCGACAACAAGGGCCAGCACACCGTGAGCCTGGCCGCACTCGCCCACTCCATCGAGACCCGGGGCGGCCGCCTGGGCTACAACGTGACGCTGCTCATGGAGATGGGCGAAGAGGCGGGCTCCCCCGGCCTGGCCGCCTTCTGCGAGCAGCACAGCGGCGCGCTGAGAGCCGACCTATTTTTGGCCAGCGACGGCCCCCGTGTGAACGCGGACCATCCCACCCTCTTCCTGGGTTCACGCGGAGCCATCAACTTCTCACTCGCCGTGCGCAGCCGCGACAAGGCCTATCACTCCGGCAACTGGGGCGGCGTGTTGGCCAACCCAGCCACGCAGCTCACCCATGCACTGGCCACGCTGGTGGACGCGAAGGGCCGCATCCTTGTCAAAGGCCTGCTGCCGCCTGCGGTGCCCGACAAGCTGCGCACGGCACTCAAAGACGTGGTGATCGGCGTTGGTGCCGATGACCCGGCACTCACACCCGGCTGGGGCGAGCCCGGGCTCACGCCCGCAGAACAACTGGTGGGCTGGAACACACTGGAGGTGCTGGCGCTGGGCGCGGGCAACGCGCAGCGGCCCATCAACGCCATCCCATCGCAGGCGGTGGCGCATTGCCAACTGCGCTTTGTGGTGGGCACCGATTGGCAGAACGTACAAGCCACGCTGCGCGAGCACTTGGACGCACATGGCTTCAGCCAGGTCGAGATCACCATGGGCATGCACTGCGGAGCCACGCGGCTGGACCTGCACAACCCCTGGGTGGACTGGACGATGGCCTCGCTGCAGGCCAGCGCAGGCCAGCCCGCCACGCTGCTGCCTAACCTGGCTGGCTCACTGCCCAACGACATCTTTGCCGACCAGTTGGGCCTGCCCACGCTGTGGGTGCCGCACTCCTACCCCGCCTGCGCCCAGCATGCGCCCAACGAACATTTGCTGGCGTCCGTGGCACGAGAAGGTCTGGCGGTGATGGCTGGGCTGTTCTGGGATCTGGGTGAGGCCCAGGGGACCCCATGGACCGAAGGGCGCACCACCCGCCAGGAGGCCACTGCCTGACCGCAGCGCGCACAGACTCGCAGAAAAAACAAAGGGGCCCGCATGGCCCCTTTGTTTTTCGCTCTTGCCGATTCGCAGGGCCACGCCCTGCCCCGGTCACAGCGCCGGGTCGCGCAGCTCCCAGCGAATCGCATCGATGGCCTTCAGCACCTCGGGCGACAGCGTCGTGCCCCAGGCGTTCAGGTCTTCCTCCAGCTGGGCCACCGACGTCACGCCGATGATGGTGCTGGCCACTTGCCACTTGGTGTAGCAGAACGCCAGCGCCATCTGCGTGGGGGTCATGCCGTTGGCACGCGCCAGTGCGTTGTAGCGGCGCGAAGCCGTGAGCGCCTCAGGGCGGCCCCAGCGCTGCTTGCGCACGGATTCATACGATGCAATGCGCGCACCCTTGGGGGCGGTCGGTCCGGTAATACCGCTTTCGTCGTACTTGCCAGTCAACAGGCCAAAGCCCAGCGGCGAGTAGGCCAGCAGCGACACATTCAGGCGGTGGCAGGTTTCATCCAGGCCGTTTTCCCAGGTGCGGTTGATCAGGCAGTACGGGTTTTGCACCGTGGCCACGCGCGGCAGGCCGTGCTGCTCGGCCAGGCGCACGAATTCGTGCACGCCATACGGAGTTTCGTTCGACAGGCCGATGTAACGCACCTTGCCCGCCTTCACCAGTCCTGCCAGCGCTTCGAGCTGCTCGCGGATGGGCGTGGTGGATGTTTCTTTGGAAGGGTCGTAGTACAGGTTGCCAAAGGCGGGCACGTGGCGCTCGGGCCAGTGGATCTGGTAGAGGTCGATCACATCGGTCTGCAGGCGGCGCAGACTGGCCTCGCACGACGCCACGATGTCGGCCGGGGTCATGCCCTTGCCCTCGCGCACCCAGGGCATGCCGCGCGATGGGCCGGCCACCTTGGTCGCCACCACCAACTTCTGGCGCGCACCGGGGTTCTTGGCAAACCAGTTACCAATGATGGTTTCGGTCGCGCCAAAGGTCTCGGCCTTGGCGGGCACCGAATACATCTCGGCCGTGTCGATGAAGTTCACACCCCTTGCCAGCGAGCGGCTGAGGATGTCGTGGGAATCAGATTCGTTGACCTGCTCACCAAAGGTCATGGTGCCCAGGCAGATGGGGGTGACGTGCAGGTCGCTCTGACCGAGTTGGATGTTGTTCATGCGGACTCCGTTGGCAAGCCGCGCAGTTTACGGGCTGCCAGCAAAGTCTGCAGGCTTGGGCTTGCACGCCCGTATCACTGGGTTTGCCGCACACAACATGCGGCAAACCCTGCGGTGTCTATTCACCGTTCCATCAGCCCGTTCGACGGCAGCGTTTCATCCAGCAATTTGCGCGCTGTCTCCACCCCTGCCACGGGCAGGCCGTTGGGATCCAGCAACCCCACCTGCACAAGCACACTGGCCTGGTCCCAGTAGATATGCTCGTGGTAGAGCTTGTCGCCACGAAACTTGACCACCGCCAGCAGCGGTATTTCCACCCTCCGGCCCGTGGGCGCGACGCCGGGCAGCATCCACGGGATCTCCGTGGTGTGGGTGAAGCAAAACAGCATTTCATCCACCACCTGCGTAGCCCCCACCGTGCGCGAGATAGGGGTCAGGCTGGTATCAGGTGGGTTGCTGTTGACGAAGTGCCGGGTGTAGAAGTCGTGCAAATGCCGGTAGCCCACACCGCCCGTCATGGTGGGGATGTGGTTCACATAGGGCTCCGCCACCATGGTGGACATGGTGGCGTCCACATCGCGCGTGGAGAACTCGTATTCGCAATGTTTGTCCCACAGGGCCGAGAGATCGTAGTGTGGCCCCATTGCGCGTCGCAAGGCAGCCACGCTGCGCTGGTGTGCCATCAGGGCCGACGGCTTGTGGAAGTGGTCGCCACCCACGCGTGCAAACGCATGGTCGGTGCCGGGGTAGATGTACAGCTCCACATTCTCGCGGCCAGAAAGGGCCTGCACGATGGCCTCGCGCGCGGGCGGCGGGCAAAAGCCGTCAAGCTCAGCGATGTGCAGCACCAGGCGGCACTGGATATCAGCGGCTTCGGCCAGCGCAGCTTCTATGCCCACGCCGTAGTAGCCTACGGCCACGTCAGCATCGGTGCGGCAGGCCGAGAGGTAGGCCAGCTTGCCACCGAGACAGAAGCCCAACACCCCCACCTTGCCGCCATGCGCCTGGACCTCTGGCCTCGCTCGTAAAGATGTGATGGCTGTCTGCAGGTCCTGCACGCCCGTGGCTTCGTCAAAGCCCTGGTAGAGCGCAAATGCGCGCGGCATATCCTTGGTTGCATCGAGTTCTACAGCGGGCTCCTGGCGCCAGAAAAGATCGGGTACCAGCACCACGTATCCCTCCTCTGCATAGTAGTCGGCGACGTCACGCATGGTGCCGTTCACCCCAAAGATTTCCTGCGCAAGCACCAGCCCCGGTCCACCGCCAATGGCCGGGGTGGCGAGGTAAGCGCGAAAGCTGCCGCTGCCGTCTGTGGCTTCGAGGGTGATCCATTGTCCTGGCATGTTTGGAGTCCTTCTAGATGGTGATAGTGGTTTCGTGAAGGGTTCAGGAAGCCGCAGCCCCCGAGGTAGCTTGGGGCGCTGCAACAGCGACGGAGGCATTCGCATGCCGCGCCAGCAGTTGCCGGGTGACCACCGCATAGTCCGCCGGATTCACCGGCCCCAGCCATTGCTTGAAGCGGGTGAGCACGCCGAGCGGCAGCCCCATGTCCTGCAGTAGTTCGTCGATGTTGTGCACCGAGAACGGGATGATGTTGGTGCCTTTGGAGTGCTTGCCATCCGTGCGCTCCTCCATCCACGCCAGGCGCCGATCAATCTGGGCATTCATCGCGTCTTGTGTCGGCAGTTGCAGCCCACCACGCAAGTGGTTGGCCAGCCACAACGCGCCGATCTCGCAGTTGAGCTGGCTGAAGAACGAGGAGTTGTAGCCGTTGAACGCCAGGCGCGGCATGCCCACGGGCAGGATGGACCGGTACAGCCGGAAGTTGCCGCGCGCATCGGTCACACGCTGCAGCACGCTACCATCGAAGAACGGCACCTGCTGGTGCCAGCCCGTGCCGCAGACCACGATGTCGGCAGGCACCGTTTCACCGTTGCTCAGCACGGCCTGTCCGGGCTTCAGGGTCTGGATGCTCACGCCTTTTCGCACGCCCAATTCGCCAGCGGCCACCTTCTCGTAGAAGCCGTCGGTCACCAGGCTCACGGTGCTGCGGGCGATGGTTTCGAGCGGCGTGCCCGGGTGCAGGCCGATCTCGCGCAGCTTGAGTTGGCGCGTGACCACCGATTCCACGCTGCCCAGCATGGAGTTGCGCACCGGAAGGCCCGGCCCGTGCAGGAATTTCTCGAAACCCTTGGGCTCGATGTACTTGAACAGCGCCTCGCCCATGCGCGTGAGCAGCAGGAACTTGAAGTTCAGCACGTTCATGAACTTCTTGGGGATCTTCCAGATCAGATGGCGCGCGAGTACCGTGGTGCTGGCACTGTCGGCCGCAATGGCATTGGCCACGTCGCACGACGACTTGCCGTAGCCCACCACCAGCACATGCTTGCCGCGCGCCTCGTTCGCATCGTTGAACTGGCTGGTATGGCACACACGCCCACCTGCGGCCACGAAGGCATCCACCCCCGGGTACTGCGGCACCGCAGGCTCGCTGAAGATGCCGTTGCACACCACCAGGTAATCAAAGCGATACACCTCGGCCGTCAAGGCGCCGCCCTGCCCCGTCGCTGCGCGGCGCGCCTTCACGGTCCACACACCGGCCTCTTCATCGAGCACCGCGCTCTCCACCGTGGTGGACATGCGCAGGGACGGCACCAGTCCGAAGTGCTCGGCATACGACTGCAGGTAGGCCTGCACCTGCTGGCCCGAGGGCCACTCGGGGTAGTCAGCCGGCATCGGAAAGTCCGACAGCGCATAGGTGGTGCGCGGGTTCTGCGTGGTCAGGCCTGGGTAGCGGCGCGAGGCGGCCCACACGCCGCCCACGTCAGGCTCCTTCTCGAACACCGTCACCTCAAAGCCAAAGGCGCGCAGCACCTTGGCGGTGGAAAGGCCGGCAAAGCCGGCACCGATGATGCCTACGGATCTGATGGTCATGACTGCTCCTTCACGCCATCAGTTTGGGAATGGCAGGCTCATGGGATTCAGGCCCCATCGCCGAGTAGCCGCCGTCGCACGCGTAGTCGGCGCCGGTCACGAAGCTGGCCATGTCCGAGCACAGGAAGAGCACCACATTGGCGACCTCGGCCGGGTCGCCCACGCGGCGCAGCAGGTGGAAGGGCGCGGCCACGCGGTCGGTCTTGGCACGGTCGCCCCCGGTGAGCTGGTCCATGATGGCGGACCAGGTCCAGCCGGGTGAGACGCTGTTCACACGCACACCCTCACCCGCCAGGTCCATGGCCATGCTGCGCGTGAGCTGCACCATGGCCGCCTTGCCCACCGGGTAGAGCCAGCGCCCGGTCTGCGCTACGCCCGAAGAGATGCTGGTGAAGTTGACCACCGCCCCGCCCCCGGCCTGCTGGAAATGCGGGCGCACGGCCTTGAGCACCATCACCGCGCTGACCAGGTTGACGTTGAGCGAGGCCAGCCAGTCCGCGCGCGGCGAGGCGATGCCGTCGTCCAGATAAGAACATGCCAGGTTCACCAAGTAGTTCACCCCGCCATGGCGCGCTGCGGCCAGCGCCACGCAGGCGGCCACCTCGGCGTCATCGGTGATATCGGTGCGGCTGAACAGCACCCCATCACCCAACTCGTCCGCCAACGCCTGCCCGGCCTCGGCGTTGATGTCGGCCACCATCACCTTCACCCCAACCTGGTGCAATGCACGCACCACCCCGGCACCGATGAGAGTGGCGCCCCCGGTCACGATCGCGCTCTTGCCGCGCATGCCTTCGAATCCCTGGACCATGCTGACTCCTGTGGCTTTTTGCAATGACTGTTGCAGTGCAGCAGCGGTAACACGCCGTCACATCCGCCCCCATGCACCCGGTGCTAACGCTCTTGCGCAGCACCCGGGGCATGCACAAGAATAGAAAAGCAGCCCGCGCTCCTGCATCCCGAAAGCGCAAGGCGTATCCCACAAACGCATGTTTTCGCGCCCCAGCCGTGGCGTGTTTCGTGCTTGCCCAAGAACCAACACCCGACCGGCCAAACCGCATGCATACCGCCCAGCAGAACAGCACCGCGCCCCCGCTACCGCTGGAGCGCTATCGCCTGTTCGACAGCCACGACCTGGACGAGGCGCGCGAGTTCGTGGGCCGCGTGTTCTGCCCACATGACCTGGCCACACTGCGCCCAGGCGCGCAGCTTGACGCCTGCCACCACAGCGTGCCGCTGCACCACGACGCGAGCTTGAACTACGTGCAATACGGGCCGGCAGTGCGCATTGAGCCCGGCCATTTGGCAGGCTTCTATCTGCTGCAGATTCCGCTGCGCGGCGGTGCCATGGTGCGGTGCGGCAGCCAGGCCGTGGAATCGCATGCGCTCATGGCCTCGCTGCCATCCCCCACCGAGGCGCTGTCTATGCACTGGCATGACGACAGCCCACAATTCATCGTCAAGATAGACCGCGCGGCCATGCAATCACGCTTGTCTGCCCTGCTGCAGGCGCCCTTGCACCAGCCACTGGTGTTTGATCTGGGCGTGGACTTGAGCAACCCGGCGCTCGCGGGCATGACGAGTTTCATTGCCTACCTGCGCTCTGCGGTAGAAACCAATGCCATTCTGCTGGGACACCCGGTGCTGGCCGAACAGGCCGAGAACCACCTGCTCACCAGCTTGCTGCTCTCCACGGGGCATAACTACTCAACGGCACTGGCCTCGGGTGCATTCAGTTCTGGCGCAGCGCCCACGGTGCTGCCGCGCGTGGTCAAGCGTGCGCAGGAGTACATGCACAGCCAGTTGGAACAACCCATCACCCTGGCCGATGTGTGCGCGCATGTGGGCGTCAGCGCCCGCTCTCTTCAACAGACCTTTGCACAATGCACGGGTAAAAGCCCCATGGCCTTCCTTCGGGATTTGCGGCTTGATGCCGCCCGCACGGCGTTGCAAAGCAAGTTTGCAGAACGTGCACCGCAGGTGTCAGACATCGCCGCACGCTATGGATTTTTTCACCTCGGCCACTTTGCCGAGGGCTACCGCCGACGCTTCGGCGAGACGCCCTCAGAGACACGCCAGCGTCTGGGCCCACCGCACTGATCCCCGCTCACCCCGGCTGTGCCACGAAGGCATCTGCAAAGAACAGGGTGGACTGCATACCAGCCAAGGCCGTAAAGTCGCGCCGCGCGGCATTCACCATGGCGGGCGCACCGCAGGCATACACCTCATGCTGCGACAAATCCGGATGGTCCTGCAACACGGCCTGATGTACCCAGCCCATACGCCCCGCCCAACCATCGGCTTCGGGGGAGTCTGACAGCACCGGCACATAGGTCAGGCGTCCCTTCAAGGCCTGCTCCCATTCCTTGCAAAGGTCATGCAGATACAGGTCCTGCCGCGCGCGGCCGCCCCAGTACAGGGTGATGCGGCGCCTGCTGGTGGTGGCAAGGAGTTGCTCCACCAGAGCCTTGACGGGCGCAAAGCCAGTTCCGCTGGCCAACAAGATGGCGGAAGCATCGGTGGCAGTGTGCATGCCGAAGGTACCAAACGGCCCCTCGATGCGCAGCACATCGCGCACCTTGAGTTTGCCGAACACCTGGTCCGTGAAAAAGCCTCCCGACAGGTGGCGGATGTGCAGCTCCAGCAGGTCAACGCCTTCACGCGCCGGGGTGGCCAGCGAATAGCTGCGACGCCGGTTGCCAGGCAGCAGCACATCCACATACTGGCCCGCCGCGTAGTGCAGGCGCTGGCCTGCGGGCGGTTGCAACTGCACGCGCATCACATCGGGTGCAAGACGCTCCATGGCCACCACCCGCACCGGTAGCTTGCGCACCTCGATACCCGGAATGTGGGGAATCTCGGCACACTCCAGCTGCAGGTCACCCGCTGCGGCCGAGCAGCACAGCAGGCGTTGGCCTTGGGCGATATCTCCAGCTGTCAAAGCGGTGGGTAAGGCCCCCGCAATGCCCTGGACCTGCCCCTGCAGCACCCGCGCCCTGCAGGCACCGCAGCTGCCTGTTTTGCATTGGTGCGGCAAGCGGATGCCTGCGCGCGCAGCGGCGTCCAGCAGGCTCTCGCCAGCCAGCGCCACAAACATCTTGCCGGCCGGCAGCAGCGTGACGCTGTGCTCCTGCGCACGGAGTTCAGCGCATGCCTGCGCAGATGGCGATTTCTGTAGATCCAAGTCCACATCACAGTCCAGCATGGTCAGCCCTTCAACCCTTACACCGTGAGGTAAAGCGCCCACAGGCTGCGGTCTGCATTGAGCGCAGCAGAGTCGCCCTGCCACACCACCCGCCCGCGCTCCAGGATCACATGGCGGTCTGCCAGGTCCACCAGCCGGTGCACGTATTTGTCCACCACCAAAATGGTTTGCCCTGCCTCTTTGAGCGTGGCCAGGCAGCGCCAGATCTCTTCGCGGATCACGGGCGCCAGCCCCTCGGTGGCTTCATCCAGGATGAGCAGGCGCGGGTTGGTGGACAGCGCTCGGCCAATGGCCAGCATCTGCTGCTCGCCCCCCGATAGCTGGTTGCCCAGATTGTTCTGCCGCTCCTTCAGGCGCGGAAACACACCGTAGATGCGCTCCAGGTCCCACGCATCGCGCAGGCCATTGCGGCGGTCGGCAAAGGCCACCAGATGCTCGCGCACAGTGAGGTTGGGAAACACGTGGCGCCCCTCGGGCACGATGGCCAGGCCCAGACGGGCGATGGCATCGGTCTTGAGCCTGCTGGTCGCCTCCCCTGCAAAACGGATGCCACCGGCTGTAGGGCGCAGCGCACCGACCAGGGCCTTGATGGTGGTGCTTTTTCCCATGCCGTTGCGGCCGAGCAGCGAAACCACTTCGCCTGCCGCGATCTGAAGGTCAATGCCAAACAACACCTGGCTCACGCCATAGCCAGCCTCCAGGGCCAGGCAACTCAACAAGGGCTCTGGCGCGCTCATGCGGTGGTCTCCAGGGTTTCGGTGCCCAGGTATACGGCCTGCACCTCAGGGTGGTTGCGGATCTCGTCGGGTGTACCAGCGGTGAGCACGCGGCCATACACCAGCACCGAGATGCGGTCGGCCAAGCGAAACACGGCCTCCATGTCATGCTCGATGAGCAGCACCGCCATGTCCTTGCGCAGGGCCTCGATGAGATGCACCATCTGTTGCGACTCACCTGGCCCCATGCCCGCCATGGGTTCATCCAACAGCAGCAGCTTGGGGGCAGCCGCCAGCGCCAGCGCCACATCCAGCATGCGCTGCGCGCCATGCGGCAAGGCACCCGCCGTCTCAGCAAGGCTGTGCTGCAGCCCTACGCGCTCTGCCAGTTGCTCTGCCTTGACGTACAGATCACTGGCTTGTGAGCGTGGCTGCAGAAAACGGAAGCTGGAGCCACTGTGCGCTTGCACGGCCAGCAGCAGGTTGTCACGCACGGTCTGCGCAGGAAAGATGCGTGTCACCTGGAAGCAACGCGTCAGCCCGTGGGCCACACGGCGGTGCATGGGCAGCGGCGTGATGTCCACGCCGTCGAGCAGCACACGCCCCGCGTCGGGCTGCAGCAGGCCCGAAATCTGGTTGACGAGCGTGGTCTTGCCCGCGCCGTTGGGGCCAATCAGCGCGTGGATCTCTCCCCGCTCCACCGACAGGCTCACATGGTCCGTCGCGACGAGGCCGCCAAAGCGTTTGACCAGTCCTTCGACTTGAAACAGGCTCATCGGGCACTCCTTGCACGCAGGTCTGCCAGCGCGGCCAGGCCCTTGGGCGCATACAGCGCGGTAGCGATCAGGAGCACCCCCAACGGCATGTGCCAGTAGTCGGTGTTGAGCTTGAGTACCTCTTCGAGCGTGAGCCACACCCCAGCCCCCACCGGCCCGCCCCAGCGCCGGCCCAGGCCACCGATCACCACCATCACAATGAGCGTGGCCGATTGTGTCCAGTGCATCATCGACGGGCTCACGAAGCTGTTGCCTGTGGCCAGCAGCGCACCAGCCAGGCCGGCCACGGCACCCGCCAGCACAAACGCGGTGAGCTGCAGCAGGTACACCGGGTAGCCCAGCGCCCGCATGCGGGTCTCGTTGTCGCGAATGCCTGCAAGCGCTGCGCCAAAACGCGAGGCCGTAGCCCGGTCAAGCCACCACAGCACCAAAGCCACGAGTGCCAGTACCACCCAATACAGCGTGGACTCATCAGCCCCGTTGAGCCCCAGGCCCAGCAGCGGCCGCATGGGCAGGGTGTAGCCGTCGTCGCCGCCATAACTGCGCAGCGACACAAAAACGAAGTACAGCATCTGCGCAAAAGCCAGCGTGATCATGATGAGGTACACGCCCTTGGTGCGCAGCGATACAGCGCCAATCAGCAACGCCGCCAATGCCGCCAATGCCATGGCAGCAGCCCACACAGCCCAGGCCGATGTCACGCCCGCGTCCGAGAGCATGACCACCGCATAGGCCCCCACACCCACGAACCCGGCATGCCCCAGCGCCACCATGCCACCAAAGCCCATGATGAAGTTCAGGCTGGCGGCGGCCAGCGCCACCACCAGCACCCGGCGCACGAAGCCGATGTAGAAATCCAGGCCCAGGGCCGATGCCACCAGCGGGAACAGCGCTAACGCCACCAGCAGGGCCAGCGGCAGCAGGATGCCGCGCCAGCGCTGTGTGACCACGGGCGGCAATATGGCGGAAGAAGAAGTCAGGGAGGAGGACATATCAGTTTTCCACGGTGCCATGCGCCACCCACGACGCGTGAAACTGGCGCAGCCCAAGCCAGTGCCCCCGCGCAAGGGCCGCCCCGCGGCGCTGGGGGCGTCCCCCTCCCGACTCGCGCAGCGAGACGAGAGAGGGGGAAGGCGCGAAGCGACTCAGGGGGTGTTTCATCTCAGCCCTTGGCAGAAAACAGCCCCGCAGGGCGAAAAGACAGCACTGCAGCCATCAGCGCGTACATGGCCACCTCGGCACACAGCGGCCCCAGGTCAGCAGCCACGGCGGGCGGCAAGGTAGCGCGCAGTAGCAGCGGCAGGAAGGCGCGGCCAATGGTGTCCACCAGGCCCACCAGCAGCGCGGCCACAAAGGCGCCCCGCACCGAGCCAATGCCGCCAATGACAATGACCACCAGCGCGGGAATCAAAATGGACTCACCCATGCCCACCTGCACGGCCATGATGGGCCCCATCAGCGCACCAGCCAATGCGGCCAGCGCAGCACCCAGCAGAAAGATGCCACTGAACACACGCTTGACGCGCACGCCCATCAGCTCGGCCATCCATCGGTCAGACGCCCCAGCCCGCACCAGCATGCCCACGCGGCTGTGGTTGACCAGCAGGTACAAGAGCCCTGCCACCAACACCCCTGCGCCCAGCACCACCAGGCGGTAAGAGGGGTAAGGCAGCCCGGCAAACAGCTCCACCGGCCCCGCCAGGGCTGCGGGCGTGGGTGCCATGACGGGGGACGGGCCCCACACCATCTTCACGGCATCGTCGGCCACCAGAATCACGCCGAACGTGGCCAGCACCTGGGCCAGGTGGTCACGCCCATACAGGCGGCGCATCAGCGTCACCTCCAGCAGCACCGCCACCAGCATGGTGGCCGCTATGGCCACCAGCACGGCGCCCGCCAGCGAACCGCTTTGCACATGCACTGTGGCCGCCACATAGGCCCCCACCATGAACAGCGAGCCATGCGACAGGTTCATCACGTCCATGATGCCGAAGACCAGCGTGAGGCCCGCAGCGATGAGGAACAGCATGAGCCCATAGCCCGCGCCGTTGAGCAACTGCTCGAAGACAAGTATCGGATTCATGGTGCGCTAGGGCCTGTTCAAGTGGGCTGCCACGATCACTTCAACGGGCACTGGCTGGCATAGGCATCGCCATAGTTTTCCAGCACCGTCTTGATGGTCTTGTTGGTCACGCGGCCTTCAGCGTTCTTGCCGATGGTGCGCAGGTAGAAGTTCTGCACCGGGTAGTGGTTGTTGGCGTATCGGAACGTGCCGCGCACCGAAGGGAACTGCGCCTTGGCAAGGGCCTTGATAAGAGCCTCCTTGTCGCTCACCTTGCCGCCCACGGCCTTCACTGCGGCGTCCATGGCTGCGATCACGTCGTAGGCCTGTGCTGCATAGATGGACGGATAGCGGCCGCCGTATTCCTTGCGGAAGGCTGCCACAAAGGCCTTGTTCGGCGCGTTGTCCATGTCGTGCGCCCAGTGCGTGGTGTTGAACAGGCCCAGCATGGGATCGCCCACCGCACCGATGATGTCCTCGTCGGCCGAAAAACCGCTGGTGACCAGCGTGATGTCCTTGGACAGGCCTGCACCCACAAACTGCTTGATGAAGTTGATGCCCATAGCACCGGGCAGGAAGAAATACACCGCATCAGGCTTGGCCGCGCGCAGCTGGGCCAGCTCGGTGGCGTAATCGATCTGCCCAACCTTGGTGTAGATCTCGTCGGCCACCTGGCCTTTGTACTTGCGCTTGAAGCCGGTGATGCCGTCCTTGCCCGCCGGGTAGTTGGGCGCCATCACCACCATGCGGCCAAACTTCTGATCGGCGGCAAACTGACCGGCGGCCTCATGGAATTGGTCATTCTGGTAAGCCGTGCCAAAAAAGTAGGCATTGCATTGGGCGCCTGCGAGCTGGCTGGGACCGGCGTTGTTCGACAGGTACGGCACCTTGGCCGCGAACAACGACGGCGCCACGGCCAGCGCCACATTGGAGGCGATGGGACCAGTGAACAGGTCGATCTTCTCGCGCTGCACAAAGCGGTCCACCAGCTGCTTGGCCTGGTCGGGGCTGCCGGCCATGTCGGTTTGCACAAACTCGACCGGTTGGCCGCCCAGCTTGCCCCCGAGCTGCTTGATCGCCAGGGCAAAGCCGTCACGCGCCTCGGCACCGGGGCCTGCAAACGGGCCCGAGATATCGAGCGCCATGCCGACCTTGATGGGGCCGGACTGCGCAATCGCAGATACGCAGGTGCAGGCCGCCAGGGCTACCAGGGCCGTCAGGCGCGCCACAACGTGCACGCGAGAGGATGAGCGAAATGTGAGAGCCATCTTCAGTCCTTGTCTAACAACGTTCAAAAGAAAATCGGTGTGAACCACCCGGTTTGCCAACACCCGCCGTGCGGTCGTTGGCACCACCAAAGGCGCTACACGCCCACCTCAACCCGCCCCGCCACCACGCGCACCGGGAAGGTGCGCACCGCTTCGGTGACCGGGGCCTTGCAAGGGGCACCCGTGCGGATGTCAAAGGTGCCCTGATGCAAGGGGCA
This sequence comes from Acidovorax benzenivorans, assembly GCF_028680575.1. Taxonomy (GTDB): domain Bacteria; phylum Pseudomonadota; class Gammaproteobacteria; order Burkholderiales; family Burkholderiaceae_C; genus Acidovorax; species Acidovorax benzenivorans. The sequence continues at coordinate 106,344 of NZ_JAPCKI010000006.1, forward strand.
TTCCACACAGCCGTCTTCCACGTAACCGTCGGACAACTTGGCAGCACCGTGGGTGCACAGGTCGTACAGGGCGTACAGACCCTCTCCTTCGCGGAACACCGCCACGGGCAGGCCGCCCGCCACCACGGGCCAGACGGCGCCGTCCGGGAAGTCATCGGGCTCGCCCACGTCATGCCAGGCGGCGCTGGCGTGCTCGGTGGTATCAATGTCTGTGGTTGTTTGCATGGCGGATCTCAGATAGGGGTGGCCAACAAGGTGGGCACGCGCAAGGTGTCGTACACCACCCGCTTGCTGCGGTAACGCCACTCGCCTTCGTGTTGCACCACCTCGTCGAGGTAGGTGCCCGCCTGGTACACGCTGGAATCACCGGCCTGGCCGGTGATCACCACGATGTAGCTCGACTGCGTGCGCACCACGCCGTCCTCCACACTGGTGATGACCAGGCCCGACGTGGCGTGGCGATAGGCATGGTCCTCAAAGATGTTGGCGTGGCGCAGGGAGAGCACACGGTCGCGCAACATGCCGGCATTGCGGCAGTACACGATGGGAGCAGGAAAGCCCGCATCGAAGTTCTCTTTGGGGATGATTTCGTAGCGGCAGTCCTCCACAAAAAAGCCAGGCCAGTCTTCCAGCCGGTTGCTGTCCAGCGCGCTCACATAGCGGTGCTGCAGCTCCAGCAGCTCGGTCCACAGTTGCAGTCGTTGTTGTTGTGTTGTCATCTCGGTGGTTCCTCAATAGCCCATCAGCTTCTGGTAGCCCACCCAGAAGCGGCGGATCAGGTTTTCGGTGATGACGGTGTCTTGCTGGTCTGGCGCCTCGCGCGCCATGGCGATGTAGGAATGCTTGTCGCCATCGCGCACCGTGCCCCGCTGCACCAGCTCGGTGGCCTCGGTGTCTTCCATCGAGATATAGCCCGCAGGCCCCACCAGGTTGGCCTGCAGCAAGCGCAACTCGCGCATCTCGGGCGTGTCGTCCTCGTAGCCAAAAAAGTGGAACACCAGCTCGAAGTTGCTGGGCCCTTTGGGCAGCAGCTGGCGCGCCACCAGCGTGTTGTGGATCTGTTGCACCACCAGCTGCGGAAAGATGGGCTGGATGTGGTTGGTGGTCATCTCATCGAACTCCTTGATCTGCCCCAGCAGCGTCGGGTCTTCGAGCGAGAAGCCTTCGTCCATCGAGCGGATGTTCTGCGCGCTGTAGGCCGCAGCGGTATCCGTCTCCACCTCGGGCTTGGTCACGGTGATGATGCTGTGCAGGCCATGGTTCGCATCGGGGATCGAGCGCGCCTTCATGCCCACGCGGAAGATGTTGAAGGTGGTGTGGAACAGGTGCAGCAGACTCGCGTGGTAGGGGTCCTTCACGTTCTCGAAGTACAGCTTCCAGTTCGACTTGGAGTACTGCCGCGTGCAGCCCAGGTAGACGATGGGCTTGTGGAAGATGCGGTCGATCCATGGGCGCATCTGCTCGCCCAGGTAGTCGGGCAGCGGCGGGGTTTGGTCGCTGAAGGTGGCAAACAGCAGGCCCTTGTAGCTGTCCACACGCAGCTTGTGCAGGTTGTGTTCCTCGGGCTTGAAGTCCTTGGGCATGCCGACCATGCCCTTTTGCCCCCGGCGAAACGGCACGCCCTGCAGGTCGCCGTTGGCCGCAAAGCTCCACTGGTGGTACACGCAGGTGTGGCTGGCGGCGTTGCCGCGCTTTTCGCGGCACACCATGGCGCCACGGTGGGCGCAGCGGTTGACCCAGCACGAAAGGCCTTCCGGGGTGCGGGTGACCACCACGGGCGTGTCGCCAATGAACGTGGATTTGAAGTCACCCACGTTGGGGATCTCAGCCTCCAGGCCCAGAAAGCTCCACACGGGGCCACGGAAGATGCGCTCCTGCTCGCGGTCGTAGACCTCTTGCGCGCTGAACACGCGGTACGGTACGTTGGAGCCATCAGGCTGCGGGAAAAACACCTGGCGCTGGGCCTTCAGCGAGGCGGGTGGTGCGACTTCAACAACGGGGATTTCAGACATGGGCAACACCTCTTGGATGGGGATACCTCCATGCTAAAAATCGCAGCGCACTCGCGCTATCCAGTATCGGCACGGTGTGCGCAACGCCTGTCCAGTTCTTGCAAATCTGATGGGAGTTGCGCGGCGCTGGAGCACGCGGCAGCGCCCACTCCATGCAGGGGACATGCAGCAGACGGGGTAGCCGGGGAAGCTACGCGCCAGCCGTCTGGCTCGGCAGCTCGCCGAAGCGCTCGCGGTAGTAGCTCGAAAAGCGGCCCAAGTGGCCAAAGCCAAACTCCAGCGCGGCATCTGTCACGCAGTGGCCCGGCTGCTCCAGCAACCGCGCACGCACGGCGTCCAGACGGCAGTTGCGCAGCAGCGCCATGGGGGACTCGCCATGGTGGCGCTGGCATAGCATGTTCAACCCGCGCACGCTCACGCCAGCGGCACGCGCCAGGTCTTCCAGCGCCACGGGGGCGCTGAGGCGGCTGCGCATGTAGTCATCCAACCGTTCCAGGCGGCGCAGGTCGCCTGCGGCAGCGGCACTGGAAGGCAGTTCGATCTGCGGCACCGAGGGCTGTGTGAGCACCGGCATGCCCTGCGCACAGGATGCAAGGAACAGCGCCACATTGCTCTCCATGTGATCCACCCAGCGCGCATGGGCGGCGCTCTCCACCGTCTGCTGGCTCACGTGCAGCAGCGACTGCATCAGAAAATGCCACTGCTGCCCCTGCACCGATGACAGCGCAACGATGGGGTGCACAAAACGGGTGTCGTTCTGCAGAGATTCGGGCGCCCAAGCCCGCAACAACTGGCACGGCACCTTGAGGATGAGCTGGCGTGCCCCCTGCTGCCAGCGCATGCGCAGGTCGCGACGCGGCGCGATGAGCGCGGCGGCCCCCGCAGGCAGGCGGATCGGTACACCATCCGACACCATCTCGGCCGCGCCCGACAACGACAGATGCACCAGGACAAAGTCATCGAAAGGGCGCGGGCGGATTTCCACCTCTGCACCGTATTGCAGCATGAACATCTGCAACTGGCGGATGCGCACCTTGGACAGCGCAGTGTCCACCGCACCACTGCACCATTTCAGGCCATGGTCCGAAAACTCGCGAGCCACCAGGTCATGCGAATCCACCCTCGCGTTCGAGGTGAACACTGGCCGCCGCTGCAGGGCGGACAGGTCCAGAGACAAGGCAGACGGGGACGCCATTAGAAAAGACCTCTTCGTGGGAATGGGCGCAGCACATTCGACGACGTACCGCTTTGATATGCATCAAAACAGCAATTTCCATACCCAATGGGTTTGATCCGTCTTTTGCCCGTTGCAGGCCCTTTGCACGGGCGGGCCACATCCCATCGCGCTCCAAGGCTTTCGCTGCCTGCGCAGCCCTCATTGCCTTGAGCCACCTAGGCGACAGGCTCCGCCCCACGGCTGGCGGGCACCCGACGTAACATTGCTGCCACACCGGATGCGCGCTTTGCAGCCACCTGCGCAGCCCCGCCCCACACTGACCGCCCTGCCCCTCCATGTACCAAGCCCTCAAATCCTCCCGCAGCAGCACGCTGGCGCTGCGCCACCTGAACTACCACGTCCGCCACTGGGGCCCCGGGCAGAGTGATCTGCCCACGCTGGTGCTGGTGCACGGCTGGATGGACGTGAGCGCCTCCTACCAGTTCACGGTGGATGCGCTGCAGCAAGAGCGCTGCATCATCGCGCCCGACTGGCGCGGCTTCGGGCTCACGTCCAGCGCGCAGGCTGACCATTACTTTTTTGCCGACTACCTGGCCGACCTGGACCTGCTGCTGGACCACTACGCGCCCGGCGAGGCCATCGATCTCGTTGGCCACAGCATGGGCGGCAACGTGGCCATGATGTACGCCGGTGTGCGGCCCGAACGCGTGCGCAAGCTCGTCAACCTGGAAGGCTTTGGCCTGCCCACCACACGGCCCGCGCAGGCGCCCACGCGCTATGCGCAATGGATCGACGAAATCAAGCAACTGCACCAGGGCACCAAGGACCTGAAGACCTACGACAGCGCCGACGGCGTGGCCCGCCGCCTCATGAAGACCAACCCGCGACTGTCGGAAGACAAGGCGCAATGGCTGGCCCAGCACTGGGCGCGGCCCAACGCGCAGGGGCAATGGGAAATCCTGGGCGACCCGGCGCACAAGATCACCAGTGCGCAGCTGTACCGCGTGGACGAGGCCCTGGCCATCTACGAGCGCATTGCTGCCCCCGTGCTGGCCATCGAAGCCAGTGGCGACAGCCTGGGCCAGTGGTGGAACGGCCGGTACACCCTGGACGAGTACCACCAGCGCCTGACCCATGTGCGCACCTGTCGCACGGCCGTTGTGGAAGACGCGGGCCACATGCTGCACCACGACCAGCCCGAGCAGGTAGCGCAGCTCATGGAGCAGTTCCTGAACGAAGCGTAGCCAGAGTTTGAATCAAATTGGCCGCTAGCGCTTATACACAAAGCGCTAGCCGCTATCATTTTTGAAAATTCATCCTTGAAGTTTTCCCGTTTGGCAAGCGCTCTGGGACGCCAGCTACCCAGCCAGGGGACATTGAGGGGGCCGTGGCCCTTCCCATGAGAAAATCGCGGGTTATTCCACATAACACCCAGGACAAGAATCATGGACGCAGAACGCATCAACCTCATTGGCACCACCCTCAGCGACCTGGCTCTGCGCACGCAAGAGTTACGGAGGTATCTTTGACTTCGATGCCAAATTTGAACGCCTGCGCACGGTAAACGCATCGCTGGAAGACCCTGCGGTCTGGAACGACCCCAAGAAGGCCCAGGAGCTGGGCAAGGAACAAAAGTCGCTCTCCAGCGTAGTCGTCACACTGGACAAGCTCACCCGCGATCTGGCCGACAACGCCGAGCTGTATGAGATGAGCAAGGAGGAAGGCGATGAAGCCGGCCTTTTGACCATCGAGTCGGAGGCCGCCACGATGCGCGCAGCGGTGGAAGAGCTGGAGTTCCGCCGCATGTTTCGCAACGAGGCGGATCCGCTCAACTGCTTTGTGGACATCCAGGCAGGCGCTGGCGGCACGGAAGCCTGCGACTGGGCCAGCATGCTGCTGCGCCAGTACCTCAAGTACGCCGAACGCAAGGGCTTCAAGGCCACGGTCGAAGAAGAAACTCCGGGCGACGTGGCCGGCATCAAGAGCGCCACGATCAAGATCGAAGGTGAATACGCCTTCGGCCTGCTGCGCACCGAAACCGGTGTGCACCGCCTGGTGCGCAAGAGCCCGTTCGACAGCTCGGGCGGCCGCCACACCTCGTTCGCGTCGCTGTTCGTGTACCCCGAGATCGACGACTCCATCGAGATCAACATCAACCCCGCCGACGTGCGCACCGACACCTTCCGAGCCTCCGGCGCGGGCGGCCAGCACATCAACAAGACCGACTCGGCCGTGCGCCTGACGCACATCCCCACGGGCATCGTGGTGCAGTGCCAGGACGGCCGCAGCCAGCACAGCAACCGCGACGTGGCATGGCAACGCCTGCGCAGCCGCCTGTACGACTTCGAGATGCGCAAGCGCATGGAAGAGCAGCAGAAGCTGGAAGACACCAAGACCGACGTGGGCTGGGGCCACCAGATCCGCTCGTATGTGCTGGACAACAGCCGCATCAAGGACCTGCGCACCAACGTCGAAATCTCGGCCACGCAGAAGGTGCTGGACGGCGACCTGGACGCCTTCATCGAAGCCTCTTTGAAGCAAGGCGTCTAAGCGATGCGGATGCGCACCGACGCCATCATCTTCGACATGGACGGCACCATGATCGACTCCATGCCCTGGCACGCCCAGGCGTGGGTCGAGTTCGCTCGCCGCCGGGGCATGGACATCGACGTGCCCGACCTCATGGCACGCACCACGGGCCGCAACGGCACCGAGTGCATCGTGGAGCTGCTGGGGCGCCCCGTGTCGCAAGACGAGGCCGACGCGCTCACGCACGAAAAAGAAACCATCTACCGCGAGCTGTTCGCCCCGCGCTTCTCTGAAGTGGCGGGTTTTCGTCAGTTCGCAGCCCAGGTGCGCACGCGCGGCCTCAAAGTGGCGGTGGGTACAGCGGGCGACATCGGCAACGTGGAATTCGCCTTGGGCCACCTAAAGCTGGAACCTGCGCCGCAAGCGATCGTGCGCGGCGACGAGGGCCTGCCCGGCAAGCCCCAGCCCGCCATCTTTCTGGAGGCGGCACGCCGCATCGCAGCAGCCCCCGAGCACTGCATCGTTTTTGAAGACGCGCCTTTTGGCATCGAGGCTGCACGCCGCGCCGGCATGCGCGCCGTGGCCATCTGCAGCACCCACACGCCCGAGCAATTGGCCGGGCCCCATGTGCTGGCCGCCGTGCGCGACTACACCGAACTCATGAACACCGACTTTCTGGAGAGTATCCATGTTGCAACTGCATAAAGCAGACGGAAGCGAAGACGGCGCAGCCCCGGCCATCGCCATCCGCCGCGAGGACTACACCGCCCCCGCCTACTGGATCGACAGCGTCGAGCTGACCTTCGACCTGGACCCCAACAAAACGCGCGTGCTCAACCGCATGGTGCTGCGCCGCAACCCCGACGTGGCTGCGCAGCCGCTCAAGCTCGACGGCGACGACCTGAACCTGGCGCGCGTGCTGGTCAACGGCCAGGGCACCTCGTTCAAGATGGAAGGCTCCCGCCTGGTGCTGGAGAACCTGCCCGAAGGTTCTGAACCTTTCGCGCTGGAGATTTTCACCACCTGCTGCCCCGCCAAGAACACACAGCTCATGGGCCTGTATGTGAGCCAGGGCACCTTCTTCACGCAGTGCGAGGCCGAGGGCTTTCGCCGCATCACCTACTTCCTGGACCGCCCGGATGTGATGGCCAGCTACACCGTCACACTGCGCGCCGACAAGGCCCAGTACCCGGTGCTGCTCTCCAACGGCAACCTGGTGGACAGTGGCGTGCTGGAAGACGGCCGCCACTTTGCCAAGTGGGTGGACCCACACAAGAAGCCCTGCTACCTGTTCGCCCTGGTGGCGGGCAAGCTGGTAGCCCGCGAGCAGAAGATCAAGAGCCGCTCGGGCACTGACCACCTGCTGCAGGTGTATGTGCGCCCAGGCGATCTGGGCAAGACCGAACACGCCATGAACTCGCTGATGTACAGCGTGGCCTGGGACGAAGCCCGCTTCGGCCTGCCGCTGGACCTGGAACGCTTCATGATCGTTGCCACCAGCGACTTCAACATGGGCGCCATGGAGAACAAGGGCCTGAACATCTTCAACACGAAGTACGTTCTGGCCAGCGAGGCCACGGCCACCGACACCGACTTCGCCAACATCGAAAGCGTGGTGGGCCACGAATATTTCCACAACTGGACGGGCAACCGCGTGACCTGCCGCGACTGGTTCCAGCTCTCCCTGAAAGAAGGCCTCACAGTCTTCCGTGACCAGGAATTCAGCATGGACCTCGCGGGCAGCCCCTCGGCCCGCGCCGTCAAGCGCATCGAAGACGTGCGCGTGCTGCGCACTGCGCAGTTCCCCGAAGACGCAGGCCCCATGGCCCACCCGGTGCGGCCCGACAGCTACGTCGAGATCAACAACTTCTACACCGTCACCATCTACGAAAAGGGTGCCGAGGTCGTGCGCATGCAGCACAACCTGGTGGGCCGCGAAGGCTTCGCCAAGGGCATGAAGCTGTACTTCGAGCGCCACGACGGCCAGGCCGTGACTTGCGACGATTTTGTGCAGGCCATCGCCGATGCCAACCCGGCCAGCCCGCTCACGCAGCACCTTGCGCAGTTCAAGCGTTGGTACAGCCAGGCAGGCACGCCCCGCGTGCGCGCCACAGGCCGCTACGACGCCGCCACGCGCTGCTACGCGCTCACGCTGTCGCAAAGCTGCGCACCCACACCCGGCCAGAGCGAGAAGCAGCCTTTCGTCATCCCGGTGGAACTCGGCCTGATCGATGCCACCACCGGTGCCGCCCTGCCCTTGCAGCTGGCTGGTGAGGGCTCCGAGAGCGCCAATGCCACCACTTCGCGGGTGATCGTGCTTACAGAGGCATCGCAGACCCTGACCTTCACCAACCTGGATGCCGAGCCCGTACCGTCGCTGCTGCGCGGTTTCAGCGCCCCCGCGGTGCTGGACATCGACTACACCGATGCGCAGTTGCTCACACTGCTGGCGCACGACGCCGACGCCTTCAACCGGTGGGAAGCGGGGCAACGCCTTGCGCTTCGCACCGCTATCAATGCAATAGCTGATGGCGCAATGGGAATAGGCGCTAGCGGCCAATTTGATCATCAAATTCTTGCTGCGGAATTTGTGGATGCCATGCGCAGCGTGCTGCGCAACCCAGCGCTCGACGCGGCCTTCAAGGAACTGGTGCTCACGCTGCCGTCCGAAACCTACATCGCAGAGCAGCTTGACGTGGTGGACCCACAGCGCATTCACGCTGTGCGCGAAGCCATGCGCGAGCAGTTGGCTCTGTCGCTGCAGGCCGACTGGGAAGCGGCCTGGGAGCAAAACCAGGACACCGGTGGCTACAGCCCCGACCCCGTGTCGTCGGGTCGCCGTGCGCTCAGCGGCCTGGCGCTGCACATGCTGTGTATCGCTGCGCAGAAGACGGGCGATGTGGTCTGGCCCGGCAAGGCCTACCAGCGCTTCAAGGTGGCCACCAACATGACCGACCGCTTCAACGCCCTCACGGCCCTGGTGGCCAGCGGCAGCGAACTGGCGCCCCCCGCGTTGGCACGCTTTCATGCGCTGTTCAAGGACGAGCCCCTGGTCATCGACAAGTGGTTTGCATTGCAAGCCGGTGCACCCGACCGCGGCGGCAACGTGCTGCCCGCAGTGCGCCAGCTCATGGCGCACCCAGACTTCAGTCTGAAGAACCCCAACCGCGCACGCAGCGTGATCTTCAGCTACTGCAGCGCCAACCCCGGCGCGTTCCACCGGTCGGATGCCGCTGGCTACGTGTTCTGGAGCGACCGCGTGATCGAACTGGACGCCATCAACCCCCAGGTCGCCGCCCGCTTGGCGCGCGCGCTCGACCGCTGGAAGAAGCTGGCGGCCCCCTGGCGCAGCGCCGCCCGCGAAGCCATTGCCCGCGTAGCCGCCAAGCCGGATCTGTCCAACGACGTGCGCGAGGTGGTGACCCGCGCACTCGCCGAATAAACCACGACCGAGAAGAGACCGACATGGCAAAAAGCATCAGCCTGACCCGCTACCTTGTTGAACAGCAACGGGTGGACGGACTCATCCCCTCGCAACTGCGCCTGCTCCTGGAAGTGGTGGCACGCGCCTGTAAGAGCATCAGCCACGCCGTGAACAAAGGCGCGCTGGGCGGCGTGCTGGGCACGGCCAGCAGCGAAAACGTGCAGGGCGAGATCCAGAAAAAGCTCGACATCATCGCCAACGAGGTGCTGATCGAAGCCAACGAATGGGGCGGCCACCTGGCGGCCATGGCGTCCGAGGAAATGGACGGCATCTACCTGGTGCCCAACCGCTACCCGCAAGGCGAATACCTGTTGCTGTTCGATCCCCTGGACGGCTCCAGCAACATCGATGTGAACGTGAGCATCGGCACCATCTTCAGCGTGCTGAAAAAGCCCGATGGTGACCGTGGCGTGGAGGAAGGCGACTTCCTGCAACCCGGCACCCAGCAGGTGGCCGCGGGCTACTGCATCTACGGCCCGCAGACCACGCTGGTGCTCACCGTGGGCGACGGCGTGGCCATGTTTACGCTCGACCGCGAACAGGGCTCCTTCGTGCTGACCGAAGAAAACGTGCGCATTCCCGAGGACACCAAGGAATTCGCCATCAACATGAGCAACATGCGCCACTGGGACGAGCCCGTGAAGCGCTACATCGACGAATGCCTGCAGGGCAAGGACGGCCCGCGCGGCAAGGACTTCAACATGCGCTGGATTGCCAGCATGGTGGCCGACGTGCACCGCATCCTGACCCGTGGTGGCGTCTTCATGTACCCCTGGGACAAACGCGAGCCCAACAAGCCCGGCAAGCTGCGTCTGATGTATGAAGCCAATCCCATGAGCTGGTTGGTCGAACAAGCTGGCGGCGCTGCCACCAATGGCAAACAACGCATCCTCGACATCCAGCCCACCCAGTTGCACGAACGCGTCAGCGTGATCCTCGGCTCAAAAAATGAGGTCGAGCGCGTGACCAGCTACCATTCCACGCTATAATTCGAGGCTAAGCCGGTGTAGCTCAGTCGGTAGAGCAGCTCATTCGTAATGAGAAGGTCGGGTGTTCGATTCATCTCTCCGGCACCAAATGAAAGCCCTGATTCGCAAGAGTCAGGGCTTTTTTCTTGGCCCCTTCTGACGCAAGAGCTCCGCCCGCCGCGACGCCACAAAACTGCCGACATACCGCGCAGACAAACACTCTGCCGGGAACAGCGATACAGCATCGCCAGTGGCACACAACCCCTCCCAGCACACCTCCCGCCGTCAACGACGGTGCCTCACACACATCGCGCCGCGCGGATGGCAGCTTAGATGTTTGCAAACATCCGCAACTGATGCAGACTGTGCGCTTCAGACGGCTGTCACAGGATGCCCCGCCAACTGGCGGCAGACTGCACACCGAAGTCCCACACCCTCCACAACCAGCACCATCATGAGTGTCGAACGCAGAGGCAGCATGGACCGCCGCACCAGCCAGGATCGCCGCCAGGAAGAAAAAGGCCCACCCACCAATTTTGAGCGGCGGCGAGCCATTGAGGCGCGCCAGCCCGAGTTGACGGAACTGCACATGAGCGAGGATGAACTCAGGGCATTGGGTTTTGTACCCGCGCCCAAAAGCAACCCGCGAACAACCGGCTGAGCCTTGCGCCAGGCCCGTTTGCAGGCATCCCCGCGCCGCATACAACAGGACGACAAGAACGGCGTGAGGTGCGCCTACCCGTCTACGCCAGAGACCGGCAAGCCGATCAAGCGATGCGCCACCATATCCAGCGCAGGCCTTGCATTGCCTTGTTTGTCCGTCCAGACACGAGGATTCAGACTGCCAGACAGCGCCACCGAATCACCGTCACGCAGTTGATGAAGAGACATGCAGAGCCCCTCGTCAAAGGCGATGACATTGACGAAAAGCACTTCGCCCTCTGCCGTGCTGGCTCGCACCTTCGCCAGGGTGTAGGCCTTGCCCGCCTTGTCCGTGCGGCGCTCTGCCTCACCATATAGCCGTCCGGCCACCAAGCCATCAATCATCAAGGTCCCCATGCCCATCGTGGGCTTGTTGTTGCGCCTCTACCGCAGCAGCCTGCAATCACTGTCTCGCTGATGCAGCCGCCAGCACAGAGGCGCCCGCTACCGCCGCATTCTCGGTTCCTGAGCAAAAGCACAGCGCGACTTTGCAGAAACGTAAACACTACCATCGACCAGCAACGCCAGAGCCAATGAAGCCAGTGGAGAGAAAAAGCAAAAAAGCCCGGCTCCTTTCGGAACCGGGCTTTTGCTATCAATGGTCGGCGTGGCGGGATTCGAACTCGCGACCCCTTGCACCCCATGCAAGTGCGCTACCAGGCTGCGCTACACGCCGACAAGACTTAGATTATATGGGGAAAAAAGCTCAGTTCAGAGAAAGTAGCGCACGAATTTCAAATAATTCTTGGCGCACTGCGTTGGAGTCCAGGGAGTAGCCTGCTGCGACGATAGACAGATCGCGCGCACTGTCCACCAGCATGCTGGGCAGTTCGGCATCCTGCGCCGTAGCCGATTCATCAGCGCCCGTAGCGCCTTCTCGCGATGGATGCGAAAGCTCCTGCAGGCGATTGCGCGCCCCGCTGATGGTGAAGCCCTGGTCATACAGCAAGTCACGGATGCGGCGAATCATCAGCACCTCATGGTGCTGGTAATAACGCCGGTTGCCACGCCGCTTCATGGGTCGCAGCTGCGTGAACTCCTGCTCCCAGTAACGCAACACATGCGGCTTGACGCCACACAGCTCCGCAACCTCACCAATCGTGAAGTATCGCTTGGCAGGAATGGAAGGGAGGGTGGTGCCCATGAGATGCGGGTTCAAACGGGAAAGCTTTCAAGCGTACTGCAGACCAGCCTGCGCCGCCAGCCACCATGAACATCTTGGCAACAAAAACGGCACAAATTCACGCAACAGCTGCCGTCTGGATCTGCTCTTTGAGCTTGCTGCTGGCGTGAAAAGTGACAACGCGGCGCGCCTTGATGGGAATGGCCTCCCCCGTGCGCGGATTGCGGCCGGGACGAGGTGCTTTGGTGCGGATTTGAAAGTTGCCAAACCCCGACAGCTTCACGTCCTTGCCTTCGACCAGGCTTTGGGCAATCAGGTCGAAAAAGGCGTCGATCATGTCCTTGGATTCACGCTTGTTCAGGCCGATTTGATCGAACAACAGATCCGCCAACTGCGCCTTGGTCAGCGCTGGTGTCTCCAGGCTTTCAACTGCGAATTCGATCATGGCTCATCACTCCCCTTGGACATCATCACACCCGCAGACGAGCGCCCGCGCGCTGCGTCAACTGCGTTATCACGGATTGCATGGCCGCGTCGATTTCAGCCTCGGTGAGCGTGGCTTCATCGCGCCCCAGGGTGAGGCGTACGGCCAAGCTCTTCTCGCCGGGAGCCAGGCCGCCTGCTGGCGCTTCTTCGCCCGCACGCAGCACTTTGGGCCGGTACACGTCAAACAGCACCGCAGAGCGCAGCATGCCACCCGGAACGGCCTGCTCCACCGCGCCCATGATGTCGGCGTGCGTCACACGCTCGGCCACCACCACGGCCAGGTCGCGCTCAACAGCCTGGTGTTTGGTCACTGACTTGAACTGTGGCACTGCACGCTGCAGCACGGCATCAAGCTCCAGCTCGAACATCACCGGTGCCAGCGGCAGATCCCACGACTGGCGCCACTGCGGGTGCAATTCGCCGACAAAACCAATGGCGCGCCCATCGACCAGCACGCGTGCGCAACGGCCGGGGTGCATGGCGGGGTGAGTGCCAGGCTCGAACGTCGCGCACAACGGTGCCAGCAGAGCTTCCACATCGCCCTTCACATCAAAGAAGTCGATGGACTGTTCCTTGCGCCCCCATTGCAGCATGTCGTTCGGGCCATAGGCCAAGCCCGACACACGCATAGGCTGGTGAAAGCCTTCGACCGTGGTGTCGGTATTGCGCACGCTGCCGTCGCGCAGGAACACACGGCCCAGCTCGAAAACGCGCACCCGCTCGGCCTTACGGTCCAGGTTGAACTTCAAAACTTGTAGCAGCGAGCCCAATAAAGTAGAGCGCATCACGCTCATCTGGCTTGCAATCGGGTTGAGCAGCTTGATGGGCTGCAAGTTGGCGGCCAGCTCATGCTCCCAACGCTCTTCCACAAAGCTGAAGTTGATCGTTTCCTGGTATCCCAGGGCTGCCAGCGAACGGCGCACCGCAAACGGGCTGCGTGTGGACTCAAGCGCCAGCTTGGGCGTGATAGGCGCCAGAGGCGGCGTGGTCGGCAGGTTGTTATAGCCCACCATGCGGGCGACTTCTTCGATCAGGTCTTCCTCGATGGTGATGTCAAAACGAAACGACGGCGGAGTGACCGTGAGCGTACCTTCGCCCTGCACCACGGGCAGGCCCAGGCGGGTCAGCGCGTCGGCGCACTGGGCTTGTGTCAGCGGCATACCGATGACCTTGGCGGCACGCGCCACGCGCAACGTGACGGGCTGTGGCACAAACAGGTTTACCGCTTGGTCATCCATGGGGCCACACGCTGTGTCGGGCGTACCGCAGATATCGATGACGAGTTGGGTGATGCGCTCGATGTGCTCCACCGTCAGGCTGGGGTCTACGCCGCGCTCGAAACGGTGACCGGCATCGGTCGAGAAGTTGAAGCGGCGCGAGCGGCCTGCAACCGCCTTGGGCCACCAGAACGCGGCCTCGATGTAGATGTGCCGGGTGTCGTCAGACACCGCCGTGGCGTCACCACCCATGATGCCAGCCAGCGATTCGACCTGGCTGTCATCGGCGATCACACCCACCTTGTCGTCCACCGTGATGGTGTTGCCATTGAGCAGCTTGAGTTGCTCGCCCGGCTTGCCCCAGCGCACATCCAGGCCACCATGGATCTTGTCCAGATCAAAAATGTGCGACGGGCGTCCCAACTCAAACATCACATAGTTGGAGATGTCCACCAGCGGCGACACCCCACGCTGACCGCAGCGCGCCAGACGGTCCAGCATCCATTGCGGGGTGGCAGCCCGCGTGTTCACGTTGCGCACGACACGGCCAGAGAAGCGACCACACAGGTCAGGTGCACTCACCTTCACGGGCAGTTTGTCCGTCAGCTTGGCGGCCACAGCAGGGAACGAAGGGCGTTGCAGCGGCGTACTCGTCAATGCGGACACTTCACGCGCGATGCCATAGACGCTCAGGCAATGCGCTAGATTGGGCGTGAGCTTGAGCGTGAACAGCGTGTCGTCGAGGTTCAGGTGCTCACGGATGTCCTGGCCCACAGGGGCCGAGGCATCGAGCTCCAGCAGGCCGCCGTGGTCTTCCGACAGCTTGAGCTCACGGGCGGAACACAACATGCCTTGGCTCTCCACGCCACGCAGCTTGCCTACCTTGATGAGGAAAGGCTTGCCATCATCGCCAGGCGGCAGCTCGGCGCCCACCAGTGCGCAAGGCACCTTGATGCCCACGCGGGCATTGGGTGCACCACAGACGATGTTCAGCAGGGCGCCCTGCCCCACATCCACCTGGCACACACGCAGGCGGTCGGCGTCGGGGTGCTGCACCGCCTCCTTGATCTCACCCACCACGATCTTGGTGAAAGGTGGGGCCACGGGACGCAGTTCCTCCACCTCAAGGCCCGCCATGGTCAGCGTTTCAGCCAGCTCGGCCGTCGTCAAAGGGGGGTTGCAGAACTCACGCAACCAGGATTCAGGAAATTGCATAGTCGGACACTCTTGTACAGAAGGTGCGCAGCGCGGCCACCGGGCTCGCGCGCGGAGCGAAGTCGGCGGGCTTTACTGGAACTGCGACAGGAAGCGGATGTCGCCGTCAAAGAACAGGCGCAAGTCGTTGACGCCGTAACGCAGCATGGTCAGGCGGTCTGGCCCCATGCCGAATGCAAAGCCGATGTACTTCTCAGGGTCGAGGCCCATGTTGCGCACCACGTTGGGGTGCACCTGGCCCGAGCCAGCCACTTCGAGCCAACGGCCAGCCAACGGGCCCGCCTGGAACTGGATGTCGATCTCGGCGCTGGGCTCCGTGAACGGGAAGAAGCTGGGACGGAAGCGCAACACGAGGTCGTCGCTTTCAAAAAACGTGCGGCAGAAATCCGTGAAGATGACCTTCAGGTCCTTGAAGCTCACGTTTTCACCAATCCACAGGCCTTCGCACTGGTGAAACATGGGCGAGTGCGTAGCGTCGCTGTCCACGCGATAGGTGCGGCCCGGCGCGATGACGCGGATTTCGGGCATAGCCTGACCGGCATCCAGCGTGGCGCGGTGTTTCTTGACATGCTGCACCGCATGACGGATCTGCATGGGGCTGGTGTGTGTGCGCAGCAGGTTGGGGGCGGTGGCAGTGCCGCCTTCCACATAAAACGTGTCGTGCATGGAGCGCGCGGGGTGGTCTTCCGGCGTATTCAATGCGGTGAAGTTGAACCAGTCGGTTTCGATCTCAGGGCCTTCGGCGACGTCAAACCCCATGGAGCCGAAGATGCCCTGGATGCGTTCGAGCGTGAGCGATACCGGGTGCAGGCCACCCTGCCCGCGCTGGCGGCCTGGCAGGCTCACATCCAGTGCTTCGGCCTTGAGCTGCAACTGAAGTTCGGCATCGGCCAGGGCCTGGCGACGCGCGGTCAGCGCAGCCTCGATGGCCTGCTTGGCAACGTTGATGGCGGCACCGCGGGATTTCTTTTCCTCGACGGACAGTTGCGCCATGCCCTTCATGAGCTCGGTCACGCGGCCCGACTTGCCCAGAAACTGCGCCTTGGCGTTTTCGAGGTCAGCGGGGGTTGCGCTTTGGGCAAACAGTTGCGTCGCGCTCTCGACCAGGGAATCCAACTCGTTCATATCGACTCTTGAAAATGAACAAGGGCTAGTGCCTTTTCAAGCCCTAGCCCTTGCTGTTATTGCGCAAGCAGCTATCAGAACGATAGCCGCTCATCGTGAACTCAAGCAGCCAGCTTGGCCTTGACTTGCTCCACGATGCTGCCAAAGGCAGCCTTGTCGTGCACTGCGAGGTCGGCCAGCATCTTGCGGTCGATCTCGATGGATGCCTTCTTCAGGCCGTTGGCGAACTGGCTGTAGGTCAGGCCCAGTTCACGGGCAGCGGCGTTGATACGAGCGATCCACAACTGGCGGAACACGCGCTTCTTGGTGCGGCGGTCACGGTAGGCATATTGCCCAGCCTTCATTACCGCCTGTTTGGCGATACGGAAGACGTTACCGCGGCGACCACGGAAACCCTTAGCAAGGGCGAGAACTTTCTTGTGACGGGCACGGGCCGTTACACCACGTTTGACGCGAGGCATGTATGTACTCCTTGTTCGTCAGTAAATTAAACGCCCATGCCGGGCAGCATCTGTGAAATCGAGCCCATATTGGTCTCGTGCACAGCAACCGCACCACGCAGATGGCGCTTGTTCTTGGTGGTCTTCTTGGTCAAGATGTGACGCTTGAAGGCTTGACCGCGCTTGACGGTGCCACCGGGACGAACGCGGAAACGTTTTTTCGCGCTGCTCTTGGTCTTCATTTTGGGCATGTGAATGCTCCTTTTTCATTGTGCTCGCGAGGCGTTTGCAGACCGATCTGCAAACTTGTTGGCCCCGAGCCACTTTTATCGAAGGGCTTACACCCTCCGCTCGGCAGTGCTCGAAAGCACCGCCTTTTCGAGCACCGCGCCCTTGCAGACGCATTGCTCAAACGCTGAAACTGCCCTGCAACCTAAGCTGCTGCGCCGGTTGCCGGCGCCGCGCCTTCAGCCGCAGGTCTGCCCGCAGGCTTCTTCTTGCCCGGCGCAATCATCATGATCATCTGGCGGCCTTCCAGCTTGGGAAACTGCTCGATGATGATGCTGTCTGCCAACTCGTCGCGAATCCGGTTCAGCAAAGCCAAGCCGAGTTCCTGGTGCGTGATTTCGCGACCGCGAAACCGCAGCGTGATCTTGCACTTGTCACCATCCGCCAGAAAACGGCGGATGTTGCGCATCTTGATGTTGTAGTCGCCATCGTCCGTCCCGGGGCGGAACTTGACTTCCTTGATCTCAATGACCGTCTGCTTGGCTTTGGCTTCTGCCGCACGCTTTTGCTCTTGGTACTTGAACTTGCCGTAGTCCATGAGGCGGCACACTGGGGGATTCGCCGTGGCGGCGATTTCCACCAGATCCACGTCCAACTCACCGGCCATGCGCAAGGCCTCCATGAGGCTGACAACACCCAAAGGCTCGTTATCAGGCCCGGACAGGCGAACTTCCGGGGCCATGATTTCACGGTTCAGGCGGTGCTTGCGCTCTTCCCGGTGGCGACGATCACGAAATTCAGTAGCGATGGCTATCTTCCTTGAATCAAAATGCTACAAAAAAAGTAGCTACTTCCGCACAGTCCGCGAGCGGCAAAGCAGTTTTTGTGTTCAAAATCAGGCTTTGGTGGCGATGTCACTAGCGATCAACTCAATGAACGCATCCACAGACATCACACCGAGGTCACGATTACCCCGGGCTCGCACTGCGACGGCTCCTGCCGCCTTTTCCTTGTCGCCTGCGACGAGGATGTAGGGCAGCTTTTGCATCGAATGCTCCCGTATTTTATACGTAATCTTCTCGTTGCGCAGATCCAGGACCACCCTAAGGCCTTGATTGGGCAGCGCTTTTTGCAGTTTTGCTGCGATTTCACGACAGTAATCGGACTGCGCATCCGTGATGTTGAGCACCGAAACCTGCACAGGAGCAAGCCATGTGGGCAAGGCGCCTGCGTGCTGCTCGATCAGAATCCCGATGAAGCGCTCCAGACTGCCCACGATGGCGCGATGCAGCATGATGGGCCGATGGCGGGCGCCATCTTCGCCCACAAACTCCGCATCCAAACGCTCCGGCATGTTCGGATCCACCTGGATCGTGCCGCACTGCCAGGGGCGCCCCAACGCATCCTTGAGCGTGTACTCAATCTTAGGCCCGTAAAAGGCGCCCTCTCCGGGCAGGTACTCGAACTCACAACCGGACGCCTTCAACCCCTCGGCCAACGCGCTCTCGGCACGGTCCCAGCTTTCCTCGCTACCGATGCGCTTCTCAGGTCGTGTGGACAGCTTGTAGATGATGTCCGTGAACCCGAAGTCCTTGTAGACCTTTTGCAGCAACGTAGTGAACGCCACCACTTCGGACTGAATCTGGTCTTCGGTGCAAAAGATATGGCCGTCGTCCTGTGTAAAGGCACGCACACGCATGATGCCGTGCAGGCCACCGGTCGGCTCATTGCGATGGCATTGGCCGAACTCGCCAAAACGCAGAGGCAGGTCGCGGTAGCTCTTGATACCCTGCTTGAAGATGATGATGTGCCCGGGGCAGTTCATCGGCTTGAGCGCGTAGTCGCGCTTTTCCGATTCCGTCACAAACATGTTCTCGCGGTACTTGTCCCAGTGGCCGGTCTTCTCCCAAAGCCCCTGATCCAGGATCTGCGGCCCCTTGACCTCCTGGTAACCGTTGTCGCGGTACACGCGGCGCATGTACTGCTCCACCTCTTGCCAGACCGTCCAGCCCTTGGGGTGCCAGAAGACCGTGCCAGGCGAGTGCTCGTCGATGTGGAACAGGTCCAGCTCGCGCCCCAGCTTGCGGTGGTCGCGCTTCTCGGCCTCTTCCAGCATTGTCAAATACTGCTGCAATTCATCTTTGGTGGCCCAGGCCGTGCCATAGACCCGCTGCAGCATCTCGTTGCGATGATCTCCACGCCAGTAGGCGCCAGCCACCTTCATGAGCTTGAAGAACTTGAGCTTACCGGTGCTGGGCACGTGGGGGCCGCGACACAGGTCTTCGAAACTGCCTTCGCGGTACAGGCTCACATCTTCGTTGCTGGGGATGCTGGCAATGATTTCTGCCTTGTAGTGCTCACCCAGGCCCTTGAAGTACGCCACCGCCTCATCACGCGGCAGCACGCGACGCACCACAGGCTCATCCTTGGCCGCCAATTCGGCCATGCGTTTTTCGATGGCAACAAGATCTTCGGGCGTGAAGGGGCGCTTGTAGGCAAAGTCGTAATAAAAGCCGTTTTCGATCACCGGACCGATGGTGACCTGCGCATCAGGAAACAGCTCCTTGACCGCGTAGGCCAGCAAGTGCGCGGTGGAGTGACGGATCACCTCCAACCCATCTGCATCCTTGGCCGTAATGATGGACAGCGGACTGTCAGCCGCAATCTGGTAACTGGTGTCCACCACCTTGTCGCCAATCTTGCCCGCCAATGCGGCCTTGGCCAGACCCGAACCGATGGAGGCGGCCACTTCGGCCACCGTGACGGGGCCTGGAAACTCGCGCTGCGAACCGTCGGGAAGCGTGATGTGAATCATGGGAGTAACTCTTTCTTTTCAATCAATGCAATGGGTGCGGGCACGCGCCAGGCCCAGAAAACAAAAAAGCGCGGAACAGGTCCGCGCTTTTTGGAGGTGTGTGCAATCTCGTGCAGGCGCGAACAGCCAGCCTCAACGGCCGGTCAACATCTCCGATGTAGTTCGCGGTGTCATAACCAGATTGCCTTTCTCGCTCTTGTGCAGTGAATTTCCGTAGATTTTAACCCCAGCACCCAGAAAAAAAGCCCGAAGCATCCGCTTCGGGCTTTGATCGAGTGCATTTCACGCCACAACAAAGTGGCACAGAACGCCCTCAGATCAGTGGAACTGCTCTTCTTCGGTCGAACCCGTCAGGGCCTTGACGGAGGACGAGCCGCCCTGGATCACCGTGGTCACGTCGTCGAAGTAGCCTGCGCCCACTTCCTGCTGGTGCGACACGAAGGTGTAGCCCTTTTCGCGTGCTGCGAATTCAGGTTCCTGCACCATTTCGGTGTAGTGCTTCATGCCTTCGCCCTGGGCATATGCATGGGCGAACTGGAACGTGTTGAACCAGTTGATGTGGATGCCGGCCAGCGTGATGAACTGGTACTTGTAGCCCAGTGCCGACAGATCGTCCTGGAACGAAGCGATCTGCTTGTCGTTGAGGTTCTTCTTCCAGTTGAACGACGGCGAGCAGTTGTACGACAGCAGCTTGCCGGGGCATGCAGCGTGCACGGCCTGAGCGAATTCACGGGCGAAGCCGATGTCTGGCACGCCGGTTTCGCACCACACCAGATCGGCGTAGGGAGCGTAGGCCACGCCACGGCTAATGGCTTGCTCCAGACCGTTCTTCACACGGTAGAAGCCTTCTTGCGTGCGCTCGCCGGTCAGGAAAGGCTTGTCGTTGGCGTCGTGGTCAGACGTGATCAGGTTGGCGGCTTCAGCGTCGGTGCGGGCCAGAACGATGGTGGACACGCCCATCACGTCAGCGGCGAAACGCGCGGAGATCAGCTTTTCGCAGGCTTCTTGCGTAGGCACCAGCACCTTGCCACCCATGTGGCCACACTTCTTCACGGCGGCCAGTTGGTCTTCGAAGTGCACGCCAGCAGCGCCCGACTGGATCATGTTCTTCATGAGTTCGAAGGCGTTCAGCACGCCGCCGAAACCGGCTTCTGCGTCAGCCACGATGGGCAGGAAGTAGTCGATGAATTCCTTGTCGCCAGGGTTGATGCCACGGCCCCACTGGATTTCGTCGGCGCGCTTGAAGGTGTTGTTGATACGGCGAACCATGGTGGGCACCGAGTCATACGCGTACAGCGACTGGTCGGGGTACATGGTTTCGGACGTGTTGCCGTCAGCGGCGACTTGCCAGCCCGACAGGTACACGGCTTCGAGGCCAGCCTTGGCTTGCTGCATGGCCTGACCAGCAGAGATGGCACCGAAAGCGTTGACGTAGCCCTTCTTGGCGCCGCCGTTGATCTTGTCCCACAGTTTTTCAGCACCACGCTTGGCCAGCGTGTGCTCGATGGGCAGCGAACCACGCAGACGCACCACGTCGGCAGCCGAGTAACCGCGCTTCACACCCTTCCAGCGGGGGTTGGTCGCCCAGTCTTTTTCCAGGGCGGCAATTTGCTGTTCGCGGCTCAGTTGTTCGTTGAGGGATTGGGGCATGAGATCACTCCAGGGGTTGGTTGAAAACGCCGGGCTGCTGTGTGCCGCCCTTGAAGACAACTTTAAGTCTTCTATAAGACTTGCGCAAGCTCTTATGTCTTATAGAAGAGATAAATTTTCTTGTTTCAAAACAACCACTTAACCACGGGATTTCTCAATACAGAAATTGATTTCTCATATCGAGAAAAATTGCGGCAATGCAGCATCTATCGCATTCCACATCAAGAAAACAAACTTTCGCATAGTGAAATTCTAAGAAGCTGCAGCGCCCACCACGCGGAGCCAGTCACCATGCTCAATCCGGCGCGCGCTCGCCGTGTAGCGGGGATGGATCTCGTACACCAGACAAGGCAACGGCTGCCCTTGTACCAGCACCACGATTTCGCGCTTGAGGTATTCATCCGTCGGGCTGTCTCCGCCCAGCCCTTCGATGGCATCCAGAACCACCTCCAACGCAGGCTCGATGGCGTACACCTCGCCATGCACCAGTTGATCACCACCCAGCGTCATGCCTGGGTAGCGCCCCAAGTGAAACAACACACCAGGCACTTGCGCAAACCCCACCCAGCGTGCAGCGGGTTGCAAGCGGGTGATGTCGTTGGACCCACCCCGGCGCAAGGTGCCGTACACAAACACATGGCGCGGGGCGCCAGCAAGCAAAGAAGGCTCGGGCATGATGCGCAGTCTTTTTTTTGGTTGAACAGCGTCCCAGTCTAGTGAATACAAACCCTCCCAACCGCACCTTCGCCTATTTGTGCCTGGCCCTCAGCATGGCGCTGGTGGGCAGCTATGTCGCGCTGTCCAAGCCGCTGGCGGCCGTGTTGCCCGTGTTACTGCTGGCCTGGATGCGCTTTGGCATTGGGGGTATCGCCATGCTGCGCTGGCTCAAAAAGCCCGACAACGAGCCGCCACTGACACCGCAGACCAAACGGCTGCTGTTCCTGGAGTCTTTTCTGGGCAACTTTCTGTTCACCATCTGCATGATCTATGGCGTGAGCCTTACCAATGCGGTTTCAGCGGGAGTGACCATGGCGGCCATTCCTGCGGCCGTAGCGTTGATGGGCTGGGCATTTTTGGGTGAACGGGTGGCCCCTCGCACCTGGATGGCAGTGCTCTGTGCGGTGGTGGGCATTGCGCTGTTCTCACTATCAAAACCAGAGCACGCAGCGCATATGGAACCTGCGCTTGAAGCCAAAAACACTGCAAACCACGCCTGGTGGGGCCAAATGCTGCTGCTGGGGGCGGTGATCTGCGAGGCCGCCTATACCGTGATCGGCAAGAAGTTGACCGGCAGCCTGGGGCCCAAGCGCATCACCTCGCTCATCAACCTGTGGGGCTTTGTGCTGACGACACCGTTCGGCCTGTACCTGGCGCTGGACTTCCCGTTTGCCTCGGTGGGCTGGGGCACCTGGGTGTTGCTGCTGTTTTATGCGCTGGCCGCCTGCATGTGGACAGTGTGGCTGTGGATGACCGGGCTCAAGGCCGTGCCCGCAGCGCAAGGCGGTGTCTTCTCGGTCATGCTGCCAGTCAGCGCTGCGCTGGTGGGCGTGCTGTTTTTGGGCGAGGCGTTGACGGGCATGCAACTGGTCGCGTTTGCCATCGCCCTGGCCAGTGTGTTGCTGGCCACCCTGCCCTCGCGCGCAGCGCTGCGCGTGGGGCAGCGGAACAGCCGCGCCGATTGATCTACGCGCTCCTCGGCGGGGGGGCTGCAAACGCTGAGAGCTGGCCGGGCTCAGCCGTGCAACGCCAGCGCACTGACCACGATGCCGTCGGCATCGGCATACAACCAGTCGCCGGGGCGCACCGGCACGCCCTGGATCGACACAGCCACGTCACGCTGGCCTTCGCCACGCCGCTCGGTGGGCAGAGGCATCAGCGCCAGCGCGCGGATGCCGACCGCAGCAACATTCAGCTCGGCCACATCGCGCACACAGCCGTCCACCACGATGCCGGCCCAGCCATTGCGGGCGGCGGCTGCCGCCAGGTTGCCGCCCACCAGGGCCCGGCGCAGCGACCCACCGCCATCCACCACCAGCACCCGACCCTCGCCCGCAGACTCGACAGCCGCCTTGACCTGGGTGTTGTCCTCGTGGCACTTGACGGTGGTGACGGGGCCCGCAAACGAGGCCACCGCCCCAAAGCTCTGAAACACAGGGGGCAGTACGCGGAACGCACCGCTGGTGTCACCCTTGTGGACGTCACAAAAGTCGCAGGTGGCAAAGGGTGGGAGGGGGAGAGACGAAGCTGTGGCCATACCAAGATCCTTTCATTCAACCAGATGGTTTCAATAGTCCAACCCGCCACAACGGCAGGGGCAAGCACAGGCCAGACACTAAACGACACAACCACACCCGAGCGCCAACTACCGGGCGAGCTGCGTTCGTTGTGCGGCAAATCTGTCTTGAAGGATTGTCATGCAGCGACGGCCTACCCCCACCGCGACGCTATCGCAGCTTCAAGAACGTGCACCACAGCATTGCGCTTGAAACCCGCCCTCTACGGCGTCTTTGTCAAGCCGGGCGCGCCTTGGCGACCTATTGCTGCACGCTGCGCGGCGCCACCGCTACAAATCGAGGCAAAAAAAGCCGTTTCTCCCTTGGAAACGCGTTTTTTTCCCATTAGCATCAGCCTGCCAGTGGGAAAGCGTCGTTTTCGCTGGTAAAAATTTATTCCCAACAAGGACAACCCAACATGGCAACTGCAAAAAAAGCTCCGGCAACCACAGCCCCAGCAGCCAAGAAGGCCGCTGCACCCGCCAAGAAGCGGACCCCCAACGCCGCTTTCATGAAGGCGCTCACGCCCAGCCCCGCGCTGGCCGCTGTGGTGGGCTCGGCACCTCTGCCGCGCACGGAGATCATCAGCAAGCTGTGGGTCTACATTAAGGCCAACAACCTGCAGGACGCCACCAACAAGCGCAACATCAACGCCGATGCCAAGCTGAAAGAGCTGTTCGGCAAGCCCCAGGTCTCGATGTTTGAACTGGCTGGCCTGATCGGCAAGCACGTCAAGTAAGACAAGACGCTCTGCGACTCGCATCGCTCTCTGTAAAAAAACCGGCTCTGCCGGTTTTTTTACGCCTCCACTTCGTCGAAGTGTGGCGTGCCCGCATCAATGCAAATGAGAATGACCCGCATTTGATGTAACATAAAGCAGCACGACGACGCACAGCCATGTTGATCTAGCCACTGCCTCTCGCCTGCTCTTGGCGCCCCAGCGCGCCACCTGCACACCCCTATTGACGGAGGCCCTCTTGGCTAAATCTCGCGCCCAGCGCAGCAGCGACATGCTGCGTTCTTCTCCCGCATTCGTTGCTTCTTCTACCGCCCAGCCTCACCAGGCTGCGCAGTCCGACAAGGCCTTGCTGCCGCTGGGCGCGCTGATGCTGGCCGCCTCGATGGGCGCCATGGCGCAGACCGGCACATCCGAAACCACCCTGCCTACCGTGACGGTAAAGGAAGCCGCCGAAGTCCAGGGCAAGGACACCCTGCTCATCAAGAAGACCACCGTGGGCAAGGGCAAGCAAGACATCAAGGACATCCCCCAGTCCGTGACGGTGTTCACCGAAAAGCTGATGAACGACCGCAACCAGGACGACTTCCGCGAAGTGCTGCGCACCACGGCGGGCGTGACCTTCCAGTCTGGCGAAACGGGCGAAGAAGACGTGCGCCTGCGCGGCTTCTCGCTGGGCCTGGCGGGCGACATCTATGTGGACGGGATGAAGGACGCCCCGCTGATCGAGCGCGACACCTTCAACAACGACCGCATCGAAGTGCTCAAGGGCTCGGCCTCCATGCTGTTCGGCAAGGGATCGACCGGCGGCGTGGTCAACCAGGTCAACAAGTACCCGCTGCTGATCAACCAGCACGAAGCCGCCTACACGCTGGGCACCGGCAAGTACCACCGCGCCACCGGCGACTTCAACTGGGTAACGGGCGAAAACGCTGCCTTCCGCCTCAACGCCATGGTGCAGGAGTACGACAACTACGGCGCCAAGCAGGACAAGCGTGGCATTGCACCCACGTTCGCCTGGGGCATCGGCACGCGCGATGAGTTCTCCATCGGGCTGTACTACCTCGAATCCAAGGGGCGCCCGCTCTACAACCACCCCTGGCGTGTGGTGGACGGCAAGATCAACACCCCCCTGGAAGCTGGCAAATACTACGGCCTGGCCAGCGACCACAACGACACCACGTCGCAGTACGTGACGCTGGGCCATATCCACCGCTTTGACGACAGCGGCGAGTTGACCACGCGCCTGCGCTACGGCAAGTACGAGCGCGATCTGCTGGCCAGCACCATCGGCTTCCAGAACAGCGCCATCACGCTGGACCAGATCAACAGCAGCACCGTGCTGACCCGTGGCTCCAAGGGCCGTGTGGGCGAGAGCAATGTGCTGCAGGTGCAAAGCGACTACAACAACACCTACCACTGGGGTGGCAAGAAGCACGCGGTGTTGACCGGCGTGGACTACTACGACGACGACGCCAAGCGCAACCAGAACTACGCCAACACCACCACCCGCCCCACCACCACGGTGGGCACACCCAACGACGGCGCCTGGGTGGCCGACGGCCGCGCACCGGTGCAGTGGAACACGTTCACGTCGCGCAACCTGGGCCTGTACTTCCAGGACACGGTGTCGCTCACCGACACACTCAAGCTGGTCGGCGGCGTGCGCTACGACAACTTCCGCGCGTCGTACCACAACGCCACAGGCAGCCTGGGCAACTCCCGCTCCGACAGCCTGTTCAGCCCCCGCGTGGGCCTGATGTTCCAGCCTGACGAACTGACGTCGTACTACGTGTCGTATGGCACTTCTTACAACACCTCGGGCGACACCTACCAGTTTGGCAACCCCGGTGCCACCACGGCGCGCACGTCCAATACCCCGCCAGAGAAGAGCCGCAACATTGAAATCGGCGGCAAGTTCGAGTTGTTTGAGCGCCGCGCCCTGCTGGGTGTGGCCGCCTTCTACAGCCAGAAGTACAACGAGCGCAACACCGACCCCGACACCGCTGCCGCGCAGGAACTACTCTCGGGC
The DNA here is from genome assembly GCF_028680575.1 of Acidovorax benzenivorans. Classification (GTDB taxonomy): domain Bacteria; phylum Pseudomonadota; class Gammaproteobacteria; order Burkholderiales; family Burkholderiaceae_C; genus Acidovorax; species Acidovorax benzenivorans. The sequence continues at coordinate 132,556 of NZ_JAPCKI010000006.1, forward strand.
AAGCGCCACGCCACCGGCATGGAGTTCAACCTGGCGGGCCGCCTGACACCGAAGTGGGAACTGTTCTTCAATCACACCTGGATCCCGTCGGCCAAGATCGACCAGAGCAACGTGGTGCTGGCCTCCAACGGAGGCGGCGCTCAGGTGCAGGGCGACCGCCCCGGCCTCACGCCCAAGCACAGCGGCAGCGTGTGGAGCACCTACGCCGTCACGTCCAAGCTGCGTGTGGGCGCTGGCCTGACGTACCGCGGCAAGCAAAACCCCGAGGGATCACGCGCCGTGTACGCCAGCGGCTTTGCGGTGATGGACGCCATGGCGGAGTACGCGTTTGACGACAAGACCTCGCTGAAGCTGAACGTGAGCAACCTGTTCGACCGCACGTATGCCGAAGGCCTGTACCGCGGCTTCTACACCCCCGGTGCTCCGCGCTCCGTGCAGCTGACGCTGAAGACCCGCTTCTGATCACGAGAGACCGCGCCTGGCCCACCGGCTTGCGATGACCACCATGTTCCTGCACATCCCAGACGTTCTGACCGCCGAAGAAATCACCTTCTTCCGGCAAGCCCTTGGGCCACAAGCCCCCTGGGTGGAGGGAGCGCGCAGTGCCGGTGGCCAGGCTGTACATCAGAAGAACAACCTGCAACTGGGCCAGAGCAGCGAGCTGTCTGCCCAGCTGCAGGCCATGGTAAAGACGGCGCTGAACCGCAACGCCCTCTTCTTTTCGGCGGCCCTGCCGCGCCGCATCTACAACCCGCTGTTCAACAAGTACGGTGATGGCGCCAATTTCTATGGAAACCATGTGGACAGCGCCGTCATGCACTCGCGGGCCGACAATTGCTGGGTGCGTAGCGACCTGTCGTGCACGCTGTTTCTCACACCACCCGACGACTACGACGGCGGTGAGCTGGTGATCACCGAGGCCCTGGGCGAGAAGCGCATCAAGCTGCCAGCGGGCGACATGATCCTGTACCCCAGCAGCACCGTGCACCAGGTCTCACCCGTCACACGCGGGCACCGCGTGAGCAGCTTTTTCTGGGTAGAGAGCATGGTGCGCGGCCTGGAGCAGCGCCAGTTGCTGTTCGACATGGACATGGCCCTGCTCAAGCTGCGCCAAGCCCACGGCGACACCGACCCATCGGCCATCGCGCTGTCGGGCACGTACCACAACCTGCTGCGCATGTGGGCCGACGTGTGATGCGCCACGGGCACCTTCACCGATGGCATGGGTCGGGGGCATGAGACACCCGGTCACAAAAACTCCTATTTTGATAGCACCCAGCGCATGAATTACAAGCGCTTGGTGCTATTTTTTTTATATGACTCACCTTCCTGCACGGCAAACGATCCCCCCGGACCTCGTCACCCTGGCCGACCACGAGCAGCACGCACGCCAGCAACTGGACGACAACGCCTGGGCGTACTTCAGCGGCGGCGCAGCCGACGAGATCAGTCTGCACAGCAACCGCAGCGCTTGGGATGCCCTGCCACTGTGGCCCCGCGTGCTGCGGCCGCTGGCGGGTGGGCACACCCGGGTGCCCCTGCTGGGCCGCACGCTGGCGCACCCCATCGTGCTGGCGCCCGTGGCCTTCCAGCGCATGGCGCACCCCGATGGCGAGCTGGCCATGGCCTATGCCGCAGCGGCGCTGGGCGCGGGCGTGGTGCTCAGCACCCAGGCCAGCGTGTCGCTGGAGAGCGTGGCCCAAGCCGTGCTGCCCGACCCCGGGCGCGGACCGCTGTGGTTTCAGCTGTACCTGCAGCCCGACCGGGGCTTCACCCAGGCGCTGGTGCAGCGCGCCGAAGCCGCCGGCTACGAGGCCCTGGTGCTCACGGTAGACGCCCCCACCAGCGGCGTGCGCGACCGCGAGCGGCGCACGGGCTTTCGGCTGCCGCCCGGCGTGGGCCCGGTCAACCTGGCGGGCTTGCAGGCACCAGCGCCCTGCGCACTGAGCCCCGGCCAGAGTGCCTTGTTTGATGGCCTGCTGCACCACGCGCCCACCTGGGACGACATCGCCTGGCTGCAGTCCATCACCCGGCTGCCGGTTCTGCTCAAGGGCGTGCTGCACCCCGCCGACGCGCGCCAGGCCGTGTCGCTGGGCGCTGCGGGCCTGATCGTGTCCAACCATGGCGGCCGCACGCTCGACACCGCCCCGGCCACCGCCAACGCACTGCCCCGCGTGGCACAGGCCGTAGCGGGCGCTGTGCCGGTGCTGGTGGACGGAGGCATCCGGCGCGGCACCGACGTGCTCAAGGCCATGGCGCTGGGCGCATCCGCCGTTCTGGTGGGCCGCCCCGCCGTGTGGGGCCTGGCCAATGCAGGAGCAGCGGGCGTGGCCCATGTGCTGCGCCTGCTGCGCGACGAGCTGGAGGTGGCCATGGCACTGACGGGCTGCGCCACACTGGCCGACGCGACACCAGCGCTGCTCGATGGCCACGACGGGCCCGCAGCGGGCACGGTCTGAGACCGAGGTATCGGCAACCCAACACGGGCACGTGCAGCCTTCCCCATGATGTAAGGAATGATTTATTGCAAATGCGATAGATTCGTATTTATAATCTCAATCATCCTTTCAACAGCCAGCCACACTGCCTGCCGCCATGATCGTCTGTGTTTGCCGCCGGATTTCGGACCGTGAGATTGCCCGCCATGCCCGTGCTGGCATGAGCTTCGATGAAATCCAGTTCGAGCTGGGCGTAGCCACCCAATGTGGATGCTGCGAAAGCTGCGCCCGTGACGTGGTGGCGCAGTGCAGTGTTTCGCACCCGGTAGCCGCCTTGCGCAATGACGCGGCGCCACAGGCGATCCAGCTTGCCAGCTCCATCCTGGAAAGCAAGTCATGGAACTCCTCTCTACCCTCGCTGGCAGCCTGATCCTGGTCGCAGGATCGGCTTGGTGGATCTTTCGCAAATAATCCGGGTTTACCCGGCACCGACCGCCCTATGCTTGGGGGCGGCGCTGCCTTTCCTTTCTTTTTATGTCTCACCCTGATCGTTTCGCCCCCCCTGGTGGCGTGAGCCGCAATGCCGTGATCGTCGGGTCCGTGGTAGCGCTGCACGTCGCTGGCATCTGGGCCCTGCAGTCCGGCCTGGTGCGCAAGGCGGCCGAAGTGATCGTGCCGGCCGAGCTGCTCAGCGAATTCATCGCGCCGCCCGCCCCGCCCAAGGTCACCCCGCCGCCACCGGCACCACCGCCCCCTCCCAAGCCAGCGCCCAAGGCCGCGCCGCGCCCGGCACCGATGCCCGTCGCCATTGCCGACCCCACGCCAGCGCCCAATGCCCCCACCGGCATCACCACGCCCCAGCCGCCCGCCCCGCCCATCGAGGCCCCTGTGGCGCCCCCGGCCCCCGCGCCTGCGCCACCGGCACCACCCGCACCACCCAAGATCGAGCTGCCGTCCAGCGACGCGGCCTATCTCAACAACCCCAAGCCCAGCTACCCCGCCATCAGCAAACGCATGGGCGAGCAAGGCAAGGTGGTGCTGCGGGTGCTCATCGGCACCGATGGCGTGCCGCAAAAGGTCGAGGTCAACAAGTCCAGCGGCTTTGACCGGCTGGACCGCCAGGCCCAGGACGCCGTGATGCGCTGGCGCTTTGTGCCCGGCAAACGCAACGGCGTGCCCGAGGCCATGTGGAACCTCGTCCCCGTCAACTTTGTTCTCGAATAAATCAATCACCGCTCAGGGAGTTTTCATGGAATCGCAATTCGGCATCGCCAACGTCTGGATCCAGGGTGACTTTGTCACCCGCGCCGTCGCCATCCTGCTGCTGGCCATGTCGCTGGCCTCGTGGATCGTCATCCTCGTCAAGGCACTGGACATCATCAAGTTCAAGAAACACGCCCGTGCCGCGCAGGACTTCTGGCACAGCGAAGACTTCGCCGCGGGCCTGACCAAGCTGGGCGCCGACCCGACCAACCCTTTCCGCCACCTGGCGATGGAGGGCCGCGAAGCCACCGCCCACCACCGCAACACCAAGGCCCACCTGCACGACAGCCTGGACGTGAGCGACTGGGTAACCCGCTGCCTGCGCAACTGCATCGACGAGTTCACCGCCCGCCTATCGTCGGGCCTGGCCATCCTGGCCTCGGTGGGCTCCACCGCTCCGTTCATCGGCCTGTTTGGCACCGTGTGGGGCATCTACCATGCGCTGCTGGCCATCGGCACCTCGGGCCAGTCCACCATCGACAAGGTGGCCGGCCCCATCGGCGAGGCGCTGATCATGACCGCCCTGGGCCTGGCCGTGGCCATCCCGGCGGTGCTGGGCTACAACGCGCTGGTGCGCGGCAACAAGTCCATCCTGAATGGCCTGAACAGCTTTGCCCATGACCTGCACGCCTACTTTGTGACCGGCGCCCGCGTGAACGCTGGCGAGCCCGGCAAGGTGCTGCCCATGAAGAAAGGCGGCTAAGCCATGGCCTTTGGAACCCAAGACGACACCGAAGATGTGATGAACGAGATCAACATGACGCCCCTGGTAGACGTCATGCTGGTGCTGCTCATCATCTTCATCATCACCGTGCCGGTGATGAAACATGCGGTGAATGTGGACCTGCCCCGCGCCACCAACCAGCCCGAGAACGTCAAGCCCGAGACCGTGCGCCTGTCGGTGTCGGCCGATGGCAAATTCTTCTGGAACGAGTCGCAGGTGTCGGAAGAAGAACTCTTCCCCCGCCTGCAGGCAGAGGCCACCAAGGAGCCCCAGCCGGACCTGCACATCCGTGGCGACAAGAACGTGCGCTACGAATTCGTGGCCCAGGCCATGGCCGCCGCGCAGCGCGCGGGGGTGCGCAAGATCGGTTTCGTAACAGACCCACAAGGCCAATAACGGGCTGTCACGACACTCACGGCCCCAGGGGCAGCACCAAGAGCTCTCCCAAAGCCCGCGCCGCGCCAGCCAGTACGCCCGCTACGCAATCTGCCATGCAGGGGCTGGCGAGGGGACCCCTCAGGCCACGCGCACTGGCCACCTCGCGCCCCGCCCCTGCGGCACGCCACACCAGCCCCTTGCCCTGCGCGCTGCGTCGGGACAAAGAACAAAAAGAAACACACCGTTCGCTTGACTTGTAATTGCGAATCGTTATCATTAACAAAACGCACTGCAATGACCCAGGAAACCTCCATGCAAGCCACCCTGACCTCCGCCCCGCTCTGCCGCCCCGCGCCTGCTCACCCCGTAGGCGCCTCGGCATCTGGTGAGGCGCCGTCGTCAGGCGCCCATTCCGCAACCGCCGCACTGGACAGCAGCATGCTCCTGCAAGGCCACAAGACCGTCGCCATCAGCCACAACGGCTCGGTGTACCGGCTGCAGGCCACCAAGCTGGGCAAGCTCATCCTGACCAAATAGTTTCATCGTGGGGCGACTCCCGGGCTTGCAACAAGCTCGCAAGGGTCGTTTTTGCCAGCCAACGGGTTTGCTCCCGCGTAGCCAGGCTTTTTTTGCCGCCCCCGACCCTGCCAACAAAAAAACCGGCCTACAGGCCGGTTTTTTCATGCTCCCAGAGGGTTTTGAAGCATTTTCAGCCCCATGTGCTAGTGGAACATGCGCTTGCAGCTATCAAAATAAGAGCAACTGCAGTCGCTGCCGGGAGCCCCCGAATCAGAGGCCCAGGGCCGCAATCCCCGCGCGGGCGATCTGCGCATCTTCGGTGGACTTCACGCCGCTCACGCCCACCGCACCCAGGCACTGGCCGTCCTTCATGATCGGCACGCCGCCTTCGAGCAGGCCGTCGATGGTGGGAGCACTCAGGAACGAGGTGCGGCCGCCGTTGATCACATCTTCGTAGACCTTGCTTTCGCGACGGCCCAGGGCTGCCGTGCGGGCCTTGGAGGGCGCGATGTGCGACGACACCGCCGCCGCGCCGTCCAGGCGCTGCAGCCACAGCAGGTGGCCGCCATCGTCCACGATGGCGATGGTCACGGCCCAGTTGTTCTTGAGGGCCTCGGCTTCGGCGGCAGCGGCAACGGCCTTGACGTCGGCCAGTTCGAGTTCGTGTTTGGTTTTCATGAAAGGATCCGAAAGTGGGAGAGGAAACCGGGCCGAACAGGCCGCCCCGGCACGCAAAGAGGACCGAGCATACCGGCATCCCCAACGCCGTTGCCCCCAGCCAGGGTGAAAGTATCCTTACCAAAAGTAGGTGACCGGGTACGGTCATTGCAAAGCAAAAAAGCGTCACCACCTAGAATTTGTGCTGTCTGCATCGTGCAGGCCAACAAGGAGAGACACAAGATGAATGACCAAGTCACCACCCTGGGCCACTCTGCGGGCTATGGCATCTCGCAGGAAGAGCGCCACAAGGTGCTTCGCAATACTTACTGGCTGCTGGCCCTGAGCATGATCCCCACTGTGCTGGGCGCCTGGATCGGCGTGACCACCGGCATCACCCGCTCGCTGACCGGCGGCCTGGGCCTGATCGTGTTCATGGGCGGCGCGTTCGGCTTCATGTTTGCCATCGAAAAGACCAAGCGCTCGGCCGCTGGTGTGCCGGTGCTGCTGGCCTTCACGTTCTTCATGGGCCTGATGCTGTCGCGCATGATCGGCATGGTGCTGGGCTTCAAGAACGGCACCGACCTCATCATGACGGCCTTTGCAGGCACAGCCGGGGTGTTCTTCGTGATGGCCAGCCTGGCCAGCGTCATCAAGCGCGACCTCTCGGGCATGGGCAAGTGGCTGATGGTGGGCGCGCTGGTGCTCATGGTCGGCGCCGTCATCAACGTGTTTGTGGGCTCCAGCGTGGGCATGATGGTGATCTCGGTGGTGGCCATCGGCATCTTCAGCGCCTACATGCTGTATGACTTGAAGCAAATCCTGGACGGCGGTGAAACCAACTACATCAGCGCCACCTTGGCCCTGTACCTGGACATCTTCAACGTGTTCCAGAGCCTGCTGGCCCTGCTGGGCATCATGGGCGGCGAGCGCGACTGACCTGCCAGTCCCTTGACTTCCATCAAAAGGCTCCCTCGGGAGCCTTTTTTGTGGGTCGCGCCCCAGGATCAAGCCTCAATAGCGCGGCCAGTGTGCCGATAATGCAAGTACATGTATCCACAAAGCCCCTCCACCGCATTGCGCCTGATGGTTCTGGCGGGCCTGTTGCTGCTTGCAGGCTGCGACAAGATCCCAGGACTCGGGCCTGACCCGCGCGTGGCACAACGCGACGCCGAGGCCAAGGCGGTTGGCGGCGCCTGCCGCCATGCACTGCGGGGGCTGGAAGACTGCTACTCCCTTAACCCCAAGGCCTCCAAGGCCTCGGTGTTTGCAGGCTGGAAGGACATGGACGCCTACATGCGCGAGAACAAGATCGAGGGCACGCCCTCGATGCTGGGCAAGGTGGAAAAGCCCGAACGCGGCGAACGCGCACCCGACATCGAGACCGAACCCCGCGACCCCGCCGCCAGCCGCAACCGCAGCTGATATTGCGCCGAGTGGGTACGGCCACGGGACGCGGAGGGCTGTGCCCTCCCCTTCCTGAAGCCTCTTTCTGGTAGCCGGACTCAGACCCGCTCGAACACCGCCATGCTCTCCACATGGGCCGTGTGCGGGAACATGTTGATCATGCCCGCCGCCGTGCACCGGTAGCCGGCCAGATGCACCAGCAGTCCGGCGTCGCGCGCCAGGGTGGCCGGGTTGCAGCTCACGTACACAATGCGCTTCGGGGGCGTCCAGCCTTCGGCCCCTGCAGGCAAGGGGCCCGCACCTTCGGCGCCAATGCGGGCCTGCTCGATGTCCGCCAGCGCCTTGGCCAGCGCAAACGCCCCTTCGCGGGGTGGGTCCACCAGCCACTTGTCGGCAGCGCCATCGGCCACCAGCATCTCAGGCGTCATCTCGAACAGGTTGCGCGCTACAAAATCAGTAGCTGCCAGCGCTTTATGGTCCGGCGCTTGAGCTTGATTTAATGCATAGTTCTCACGCGAGCGGGCCACCAGGGCCTCGCTGCCCTCAATGCCCAGCACCTCGCGCGCCTGCGTGGCCAGCGGCAACGTGAAGTTGCCCAGGCCGCAGAACCAGTCGATCACGCGTTCGTGCGGTTGCACATCCAGCAGGCGCAGCGCGCGGCTCACCAGTACGCGGTTGATGTGCGGGTTCACCTGAGTGAAGTCCGTGGGCTTGAAAGGCATGGTGATGCCAAAGTCCGGCAGCGCGTACGAGAGATGCTCGCCGCCCTCGTCCAGCAGCTTCACCGTGTCCGGGCCTTTGGGCTGCAGCCACCATTGCACGTTGTGCTCCGCCGCAAAGGCGCGCAGCTGGGCGATGTCACCGGCGCTCAGCGGGTCCAGGTGGCGCAGCACCAGCGCGGTCACGGTGTCGCCGCAAGCCAGCTCGATCTGCGGGCAGGTGTCGCGGGCATCCAGATTGGCGATCAGCGCGCGCAGCGGCATCAGCATGGCATCGACATGCGGCGGCAAGATCTTACAGGTCTGCATGTCGGCGATGTAGCGGCTCTTGCGCTCATGAAAGCCCACCAGCACCTGGCCCTTCTTGATCACGTGGCGCACCGCCAGGCGGGCACGGTAGCGGTAGCCCCATGCGGGCCCCTCGATGGGACGCAGCATGGTCTCGGCCTTGACCTTGCCCAGGTGCCAGAGGTTGTCCTCCAGCACCCGCTGCTTGACTGCCACCTGGGCGCCCACGTGCAAGTGCTGCATCTTGCAGCCGCCGCAGGCGCCTGCGTGCAGGCCAAAGTGGGGGCAATCCGGCCGCACACGCTGGGACGACTCGCGGTGGATCGCTACCAGACTGGCCTGCTCCCAGTTGTTCTTTTTGCGGTGGGTGTTAGCGGTGACCAGCTCGAATGGCAGGGCACCATCGATGAAGACCACCTTGCCGTCCGGCTTGCGGGCGACGCCTTGGGCGTCAAGGTCCATGGACTGCACGTGCAGCCAGCCTTCGGGCAGGTCGCTTTGGGAATTCTGCTCGGTGGGTTCAAACGAGGGGGATAGTTCTTTCGGTTCGCTCATCCCCCGATTGTCTCAGGCCATAGACTGCGCTTGTCCAGACCACGAAAACAATGCCGATTCAGCCCCGGTCTGCGCGCGGTGGGCGAACAGGGGCAGGCGCTGCCGCCATGGACAGCGGCAGCTTGTTGACAGACTGCTCGCACCCATAGTTGTCCAGGGAGAACACCAGTGTGGCACCCGGCGCCACGGACGGCAGGGTTTCGTGGATAGGCCGCGACATGTCCACGGGTGGCGCATATGAGCGGTACACAACGTCCTTGTCAGGGCCGTACACCACATAACAGGCAGCGTTGGCCGATTGGCAAAAAAATGCAGCCAGCAGGGCTGCGGAAGCAAAGGGAAAAGTGGCGGTCATGGCGAGGTTCCTCAAGCAGGCTGCACTGCAGGAATTATGCGGACTTCTCAGCTCCGAGCCAATCAATGCATGGCAATCGCGGCTAAATTCGCGCACGCCATCACAACTGCATCAGCGCAGATACAGGTGGTTGGTGTGCTTGACCTCCTCCATCACCGCGTAGGTGCGCGTCTCGCGCACGCCGGGCAGTTGCCACAGCACATTGCCCGCGAACACACGGTAGGCATTCATGTCAGCCGAGCGTGTTTTGAGCAGGTAGTCGAACCCGCCCGCCACCATGTGGCATTCCATGATCTCGGGGTGCACCTGCACGGCGGCCTTGAACTGGTCGAACACGTTGGGCGTGGTGCGGTCCAGCAGCACCTCCACAAACACCAGCATGCCCGCGCCCAGCTTGAGCGGGTTGAGCCGCGCCTCGTAGCCCAGGATGAAGCCATCGCGCGTGAGGCGCTGCACGCGCGCCAGCACCGCCGTGGGCGACAGGGCCACCGCCTCGGCCAGCTTGAGGTTGGCAATGCGACCGTCTTCCTGCAGGATTGACAGGATCTTGCGGTCAATTCGGTCCAGATCGGGTTCTATTTGCATTTCGATTAGCGATTTGTTCGGTGCGAACGCCAATTTTCGACCATTTATTCACCACCAACCCAAGGATCATCGCCAATAACGCGCCCCACCAACACTTTCCCCGTGTTGGGCCCCGCCAAACCCCTGAAAGACACCGCCATGACGCAGTCCTCCGCCCCGTTTTCAGACTTCGCCCCCCGCACGCCGCTGAACAACCCGCTGCGCGCAGCCATCACCGCCGCCACCCGCCGCCCAGAACCCGAGGCGCTGGCCCCGCTGCTGACCCAGGCCCGCCTGCCCGCCGATCAAGCGGCATCAGCCGAACAACTGGCCCTGCGCATTGCCAAGGCACTGCGCGAACGCAAGGCGAGCGCCGGGCGTGCGGGCATCGTGCAAGGGCTGCTGCAGGAGTTTTCGCTGTCGTCGCAAGAAGGCGTGGCACTGATGTGCCTGGCCGAGGCGCTGCTGCGCATCCCCGACAAGGCCACACGCGACGCGCTCATCCGCGACAAGATCAGCCACGGCCAGTGGGATGCCCACCTGGGCAAGAGCCCTTCGCTCTTCGTCAACGCCGCCACCTGGGGCCTGCTCATCACCGGCAAGCTGGTGGCCACGCACAGTGAAAACAGCCTGGGCAACTCGCTCAGCCGCCTGATCGGGAAGGGCGGCGAGCCCCTCATCCGCAAGGGCGTGGACATGGCCATGCGCATGATGGGCGAGCAGTTTGTGACCGGCGAAACCATTGACGAAGCCCTGCGCAACGCCCGCACCATGGAGGCCGAGGGCTTTCGCTATTCGTACGACATGCTGGGCGAGGCCGCACTGACCAGCGAAGACGCCAAGCACTACTACGCCTCATACGAGCAAGCCATCCACGCCATCGGCAAAGCCTCTGCCGGGCGCGGCATCTACGAAGGCCCGGGCATCTCCATCAAGCTCTCGGCCCTGCACCCGCGCTACAGCCGCGCGCAGTTTGGCCGCGTGATGGACGAGCTGTACCCGCTGGTGTTGCGCCTGACGGTGCTGGCCAAGCAATACGACATTGGTCTGAACATCGATGCCGAAGAAACCGACCGCCTGGAGCTGTCGCTGGACCTGCTGGAGCGCCTGTGCCACGAACCCACCCTGGCGGGTTGGAACGGCATTGGCTTTGTCATTCAGGCCTACCAAAAGCGCTGCCCCTTCGTCATCGACTATGTGGTTCAACTCGCCCGCAGCACCCAGCGCCGGCTGATGGTGCGCTTGGTGAAGGGCGCGTACTGGGACAGCGAAATCAAGCGCGCCCAGGTCGATGGGCTGGAGGACTACCCCGTCTACACGCGCAAGGTGCACACCGACATTTCGTACATCGCCTGCGCCAAGAAGCTGCTGGCCGCACCCGAAGCCGTATACCCCCAGTTCGCCACCCACAACGCCGAGACGGTGGCCACCATTTACCAACTGGCGGGCAGCAACTACTACGCGGGGCAATACGAGTTCCAGTGCCTGCACGGCATGGGCGAGCCGCTGTATGAGCAGGTGGTGGGCGCCATCGCTGCAGGCAAGCTGGGCCGCCCCTGCCGCATCTACGCCCCCGTGGGCACGCACGAAACCCTGCTGGCCTACCTGGTACGCCGCCTGCTGGAGAACGGTGCCAACACCTCGTTCGTGAACCGCATTGCCGACGAAACGATTGCACTGGATGAGCTGGTAAAGAGCCCCGTACAAGTGGTGGACCAGCAAGCTGCGGCAGAAGGCGCCGCTGGCCTGCCCCACCCCCGCATTGCCACGCCCCAGGGCCTGTATGGCGCCCACCGCACCAACTCGCGCGGGCTGGACCTGTCGAACGAAAACACGCTGACCGAACTGGCCACCGCCCTGCAAGCCACGGCAAGCCACGCCTGGACGGCAGCGCCCCTGCTGGCTACTGACTTGCCCGCAGGCACCACCCAGCTCGTGCGCAATCCTGCTGACCACAGCGATGTGGTGGGCCAGGTGCAAGAAGCCACCACCGCCGATGTGGAGCAGGCCCTGGCCCACGCCCAGGCCGCCACAGTCCCCTGGGCCGCCACGCCGCCCGCCGAGCGCGCCGCCGCCCTGCTGCGCACCGCCGACCTGCTGGAAGCGCGCATGCAGCCCCTGCTGGGTTTGCTGATGCGCGAAGCGGGCAAGAGCGCCAGCAACGCCGTGGCCGAAGTGCGCGAGGCGGTGGACTTCTTGCGCTACTACGCCGCTCAGGTGCAAACAACCTTCGACAACACCACCCACATCCCGCTGGGCCCGGTGGCCTGTATCAGCCCCTGGAACTTCCCGCTCGCCATCTTCATGGGGCAGGTCGCCGCCGCGCTGGCTGCAGGCAACCCCGTGCTGGCCAAGCCGGCAGAGCAAACCCCGCTGATCGCCGCCGAAGCCGTGCGCCTGTTGTGGCAAGCCGGTGTGCCCCGCGCCGCCGTGCAGCTGCTGCCCGGCCAGGGCGAGACCGTGGGTGCCCGCCTGATTGGCGATGCGCGCGTGATGAGCGTGATGTTCACCGGCTCCACCGAAGTCGCGCGCATCCTGCAGCGCACCGTGGCCGGGCGGCTCGATACGGCAGGTCGCCCCATCCCGCTGATCGCCGAAACCGGCGGGCAGAACGCGATGATCGTGGACTCGTCCGCCCTGGTCGAACAGGTGGTGGGCGATGCTGTGTCGTCGGCGTTTGACAGCGCAGGCCAGCGCTGCTCGGCCCTGCGCGTGCTGTGTGTGCAGGAAGAAGCCGCAGACCGCGTGGTCGAGATGCTGCAGGGCGCCATGGGCGAACTGCGCGTGGGCAACCCCGGAGCGCTGCGTGTGGACGTGGGCCCGGTGATCGATGCCGAAGCCCAAGCGGGTATCAGCCAACACATCGACACGTTCAAGGCCAAGGGCCACCGCGTGTTCCAGCACCCGCAGCACCTTGCGGCCACGACCAGCCAGGGCACCTTTGTGCCCCCCACGCTGATCGAGCTGAACCACATCGGCGAGTTGCAACGCGAAGTTTTCGGCCCCGTCTTGCACCTAGTACGTTACGCGCGCAACGACCTGGACCGCCTGCTCGACCAGATCAACGCCACCGGCTACGGACTGACGCAGGGCGTGCACACCCGCATCGACGAAACCATTGCCCGCGTGGTGAACCGGGCCCATGCTGGCAACGTGTACGTCAACCGCAACATGGTCGGCGCCGTGGTGGGCGTGCAGCCCTTTGGTGGCGAAGGCCTGTCGGGCACGGGCCCGAAGGCCGGTGGGCCGCTGTACCTGTTGCGCCTGCTGTCGCAGCGCCCAGCCGATGCGCTGGCCCGCACCTTTGCCGAGGCCGACCGCACCAGCCCCCCCGACACGGAGCGGCGCGAGCGCCAATTGGCGCCCCTGGCCACCTTGCAGCAATGGGCCCAGCAACAAGGCAATGCAGCCCTGGCCAACACCTGCCAACAGTTTGCCCAGCAAACCCAAAGCGGCACCGCCCGCACCCTGCCCGGCCCCACGGGCGAGCGCAACGTCTACACCCTGGCCCCCCGTGCCCGGGTGCTGTGCCTGGCGCGAAGTGTGGATGACCTGCTGGTACAGACTGCGGCCGTGCTCGCCAGCGGTGGCACCGCTCTGTGGCCCACCGCACAGGCCAGCCTGCGCACGCCATTGCCCACGCTGGTGCAGGCGCAGATCCAGCTGCAGGACAACACACTGAACGACGGCACGCTGGAGCTGGATGCCGTGCTGCACCACGGCGACGCCCCCTCGCTGCAGGCCGTGTGCACCGCCCTCGCCCGCCGCGCGGGGCCTATCGTGGGCGTGACGGCATTGCAGCCCGGTGCCACGGACATCCCGCTGGAGCGCCTGCTGATCGAGCGCGCGCTGAGCGTGAACACAGCCGCAGCTGGCGGCAACGCGAGCCTGATGACAATTGGATGAGGGCCCAGCATCGGGCCATCATCCAACTTGGAGAAATTTGAATAAAACTGGCTGCTAGCGCCTATCCATCAAGCGCTAGTAGCTATTAATTCAATAGCACTCAAGATACCGATGCCAGCGGCAGATTGAGCAACAGGTTCTGCGGCTTGATGCGCACCACGCCCTCGGCGTTGGTCGCCAGCCCCAGGTACACCGGCTTGCCCCCCACATCGGCACGCATTTCAGCCGGGTTGGCAAAGGTCAGCGTGAACAGGCTCACCAGCCTCGCCATGCGCTCGCCATCCACCGGCCGATCCTGGTACAGGTCCTTGAGGATGGCGGTGGACTCCACATCCAGCCCCACATGCCAACGCCAGGCGCTGTCGGTGACCTGGTGCACAGGCTCGATGGACACCTGCACGCCCAGCAGGTGGGCCACCCAGCGCTCCAGCACGCGAGCCAGGGCCTTCAAGCCTGACCGGGCACGGGTCATCTTGAACGTCAAGCCATGGCTCAGGTCCTGTGTCAGCTCGTGGGTCAGGTCGAGCAGGAAGTGGTGGCGCTCGCTCGCCTGCCAGTAATCCACCGCGTTGTCCGCGGTCAACACCTGCACCTGCGCCGTGGGCTGCAAGGCCCCGCTTTGCCGCAACAAGCGCCCCACCTCGCCCAAGCCCGCTGTTTCGTTGAGCATGTCCAACGTTGCCTGGTCGCCTGCCAGCATCTGCCCCTCTTGCAAGGTAATGCGCTGCGGCCGAAACAGCATCTCGGCGGCACGGGCTTCGAAGGCGTCGTTGCAGTCGTCCAGCAGGTTGCGCAGCAAGGCCTGCACTACCGTGTCGATAAACACGGCAGGCACGTTCACCGCCCCACTGCGCATGAGCTGCAGGTAGTACGCCTCCAGCGTGCCAGCGGCCAGCAGGCCATCGCGAAAGCGCAGGAACACGGTGTAGTTTTCGCGGGCGTCGTCGTCCTGCAACTGGGCCAGTTCCTCTGGGGCCACCCGGCGCGCAGGCGATGCCTTCAGCATCTCGTGCAACGCGACCTCGGCCGCGCACGACTCCGGCACCAACGCCAATTCCGGGCGGCGCAACAGGTGCCGAACATACGCATCCGTGGCGCTCAGCCACCCGCGCTCGTTGCGCGCCAGGTGCGTCAGTCCGCTGTGGGGCCAGAAATCAGGAACAAAGGTAGACATGGAGATTTATGAGCCAGTTCAAAGGACGAACAGGACAGAGATGGGGAATCACAAATCGGGGAAGCGGCAGAGGGAAAATGCGCGTTTTCAAGCCGCTGCAAGAATCGGTTCAAATAAAGTCCGATCTTATCGGGCAAGGTCCGGCACTCGGGGAATCTACGCCCGATTCCCGCCGTAGCATGCATTTGCAGACCCTGGCTGTGCGCTCAGAAAGTCAATGCTCAAATGGCATAGCGGGCGCCCTAGCTCACGCCCCGCATCCCGCTCCAAGCCGCAGCGCTCATTGGGGCGCATGCACGCTTAATCCACGGCTCCGTCGGTAAGAAATACCTGGGATTCCTGCTGCTTTCGCGGGGATTGGACGCTGAAGATTGGAGGATGATCACCCAAGCTCCCTATTTCCACAGCCTGCGCAAGCGACCAACCGACGATGGAGTCCCACATGCTCGATATTTCTCAAGCCGCCAATCTCCTGACCTCTATGGGGGTGTCCAGCACCCTGGCAACTCGCGCTGCGGAGCGCACAGCACAAAACCATTCCGACGCGGACCCACTCACCTTCCTCAAGGAGCTGAGAGCCACTTTGGAGGAGCTGTCGGCAGAAGCTCCATCCGGCACAGTTGGCACTGCGGCCGGCGCGGCCTCAACTGATAACGCGGCCTATACGTCCACCACGGATCTCTACACCAAGAGCACCGCTCCATCCTCAACCACCAGTGCCACGACGACAGCAGAAAAAGCAGCGGCCACAGTTCCTTTCAAGAACTTGGAAGAGTTCAAGCAATGGGAAAAGGACTTGGGCGCCACTTTTGCGGCGGACTATGAACCGCCAGACTACGTCAGGATGCACGCCATGGTCCTCAGTGGCGGTGACGATACGGTCGTTGGGCGTTACATGTTTTTCAAGAATCACCCAGAGTTCGCCGCAGACTACGAGTCCATCCGGAGCGGCAATCTGTCCAAATTTCCAACGGATGGATCTACGTTAATAAGAAGCGACCTGTCCAAGATGTCCGAGGAGACGGCGGCCTACTACCGGAAAAACCCCAACGCCCTGCTGGCCGCCGAGGGTTTCAACATGGACCCCACCCTGGCAAAAATGCGCATGAATGGGGAGATCAATCCGCCCACAGGAACCGATGCGTCCGAATGGCTCATGAGCAGCAAGTGGACCAAGGATGGCATCGTGGCCGAGAACAATCGGGTCGCCTATGCAAATGCCGACTACATCGGCTTGGACGGCAAAGGAGCAGGGACCTACAAGCGGAGCCGACTCGATGCGGCCACCGGCAACATCATTAACTACGATGGACGGATCTATGACCCGCTGACGGGCGAGGTGAAAGCCTGAGGCACCACTGGCGGTCTGCGCCTGTTGCGAGTCCGAAGGTCCGCAACACAGGCCGCGCTTGCTTAGGAACATGAGACTGCTTCACCAAAGGGCAAGGCCAGCAGGCAAGGCGCACGAGACACTATAGGGAGCGAGTTACCGCGCCCTATGACTCATCACTCCCACTCCATCATCAACAAGACGCCCAAACCCGCGTGGTTAAAGGGATTGGCTGTGATCGACATGGGGCCTTACCGTCGCTTTTACCGTCAGAAGCGCACATCTTTTGCTGGCGCGGGAGATGGAGCGATTTGCGGGAGAACAACTCTAGCGACACCATCATCAATCAACTGGAAGGATACAGGAAGTCGGCGCCAGTTTCCGCTTGCGTGTCACGATCCGGTCGTCAAGTCAAGCGTTTGCTTTGCGCGCTGCCAGTTTTGCTTCAAGCAGACGATAGGCCCGCTTCTCATCCAGCTTCGGCAGGTTCGGCTCGTTCTGCAAGAGATCAGCCAACACCGGCGTCACAACATCGAACAGTGCAGACAGCAGCGCTTCGCCGACTGCGCGCGGCTCTGCAAGGTCCTCCAGTAGTCCCGACATTTCGCCGTGGGCGAGCTTGTTGCGGCCTTCTCGGTAGACCTTGTGGACGGCTGCATCCACCGTAAGCGCGCCCTCGGGTACGGTCTCACCCTCAGGCTTGAGCGCGGTTTCGGCGAATTTTGTCATATCGTTCGCCTTGCCGCCTGCGCCCGACAGCCCGTCAGCGGCACAGCCATAGTTGACCACTGCCATGAAGTCGGAAGCCTC
The DNA here is from genome assembly GCF_028680575.1 of Acidovorax benzenivorans. GTDB lineage: Bacteria > Pseudomonadota > Gammaproteobacteria > Burkholderiales > Burkholderiaceae_C > Acidovorax > Acidovorax benzenivorans. The sequence goes on from NZ_JAPCKI010000006.1 coordinate 149,643, forward strand.
GCGACGAGCTTCACCGACCCAGTACAGCGCATTGGCCCAGCGTTCGACGAGATGCAGCGCATGTCCGCTTCGTCGTCCATCGACGTAGCGCTGCAAGATCCACCCGGCAGCATCCAGGAAGGATTGCTCGCCCGCCATCTTGGCAGCCAGCGCACCCGGACGTCCGCCAAGGCCAGGCATCTGTACGCTCGACCCATGCAATATCCGTCCGTCTAGCGTGGTCGCGAACCGGTCCTCTGCAAAAAGATGCTGCCGGCCGGCTTTCGTAAATCGTCGCGCATCCTCGATCTGGAATCTCAGTCCGATTGCGTCAATCGCAAGTCCCACCACCACCGACGCTTTGAAATGAGACCGCGCATGCTCATGCCCTTCCATCCGGATGGTCGCTACCCAGCTGTAATGCCGCAGCGTGCGCAGAACATCCAACGCATGCGACGCACGGCGACCACTCTCGGCGGCAGTTGATCGAGCGGTCAACTCATCCATATCCAGTTCACGAGACTCGACCTGGTGGATGAGTTCTCGAACTTCCGAGTCCTTGACAAAGGAATCGAGCCATTCCGCTCTGGGCAGGAATCGCACTGGTCCCACGGCGAATGCCGGCACGGCTTGATCCGAGTGAAACAGATGGCATGGGATATGCCGGTCAACGTCGGGACTTGCACTGGTGGCAAGTTGCTGCAGGCGAGCTTGATAGTCGTCGGCGAGCACAGCGTAAAAATCGTCACCGAGCACCACATCCTGCTCATTCTGGCCGTCCGGTACTGTTGGAAGGTGCGATTGGCCGTCGCGGAGCGTGTCCCCGATGGCCTGGAACGAAAGCTTCATGAAGGCCTCCCGGTCAATTGTCTGGCGCAGCGCTTCGCGTGATCTCCAGCTTTGCTGTGACAGCAAGTGAGCTGCGTCCACGCCAGCTTGCGTGATCCGATACTGCCCGCCTTGCGACACCGGAATGGCAAGCGGAACCAAGGGGTTCGCGCTGAGGGCATGCCACTGTGCAAAGGTCATCGCATTCGCCGTGATCACGTCCTCGACGATGGTCTCCATGAGCTTCCCAGGCGGCGTCTCTTTTGCACCACCCGAGCTTGCAAACTTGTTCTCTCTTACCATCTCTCCCTCCTGCTTAGCCCAATATGGGGCTGGCGCTACACACAACCAGCTTCATTGATCCGCGGGTCATGGCCACATACAAGTGCTGTGCGCTCATGCCCTCCGTATTCAGCACCACCGCCACTTCCGCCTCCAGCCCTTTGAGCAGAAGCGTGCTGCCGACCGCACGCTTGGGCAACGGGCGGCCCAATAATCGGTTCTCTTCGCGCACTCGCCTGGCAGCCTCCGCAAGCGGGACGTTTCCTGCCGAGGCCCCACGCATCGCCTTGAGCACGCCGTAAAGAATGGCGGGCCGATGCACGCGCACGTTCGGCATTTCGCGCAACTCCGACAACAGTGTTGCGGCAGCGGCGATGGACGGGCCGCGCTGGAACGCCAAGGCACTGCTCTCCGCTGTGGAGGGCGGATTCCTTGCGGTTCCTCGGGCCAACGACTCCAGACGCCGTGTCAGCTCTGCGACACCCACGTTGGTCATGACGCTTTGCGCCAGCGCCAGCAACTGCCCCATGGCCCCCGCAGACGCAACATCGAAATCGTTGCCGAAGGTGATGAGGTCTTGCAAATCGACTGCCTCAACGGTCGAGGCCCCTGGCGTCTGGCTTGCAAAGTTCTGCTGGCTCGAACGGTTGCGGCTGTCAGCAATGATCAGCACGCGCCCGTCCGCGGTGGGCGGCAGCGTCCGCGCGGCAGCCAGTCGCTGCGGGTGGTCGTTGGGCGGGATGGTCTGAACCCACGTCACATGTGCTGGTGGTCCGGTGCGCAGATCCACCGATTGACCAGCCACGAACAGACGGCGGGCCTCCAGCAGCCATCGTCCGAGTGCTTCCGCACCGGCATTGCGCCACCGCCACGGCGTGGCCAGTTCCGCCACGACCGGGAAATGCGCGCACACTTGCTGCTCCCAGTTGGCCAAGGCGTTGCCACCGAAGCCGAAGATGCCCTGCATCGGATCGCCAAGCACGCAGGTCGGCAGGATCAGCGAGAGAAAGTAGACGAGATAGTGCTGAGGCACCGAACAGTCCTGGTACTCGTCAACAATGAGGTGCGCATAGGACGCTCTCAGTACCTCGCTGACGTGCCCGGCCTGCAACAGCTTCCAGGCGAATTCGCGGATCGCTGGGTAGTCTCGCGCCGGCGTGGCGAGTCGCAGGAGGTCCGGGTCATGACCGCTGCGACCCGGAAAGCTCGCAATCAACCGAATGGCCCAGCCGTCGATGGTGCTCAATCGATAAGCACTGTGTGGCACACCGGCACGGTCCAGACGGCCACGAAGCGCCGCTACGCCAGCGTTAGTGTGCGTGAGCACGAGAATGGGCTTGCGACCTCCGTGCGCGGCCAGGGCGTGGGCAATCAACTGCGTCTTGCCGCACCCGGCCGGTGCCGTAACCGTGCCGCGGGCAATCGCGCGCAGGTCGATTTCAGCGGGGCCCATGAGCAGCCCACGCAGATACCTGGTCCACCAGTGCCTTGAAGCCTGGATCGCATAGCGGCAAGTCCGGCGCCACGATGCTCCTTGCTACATCCTCCATCCAGGAGATGGACTTGAACCAACCGGCCTTGCGGATGCGCGCCGCCTGCCCGAGCAAGGCTCGGTTTGGCATTGACAGCGCTTGCGTGTTCTGGATTTCGTCCCAGACGGCCTGAACGGTCAGCGTGTTGTTAGAGACCGTGCGCAGGTGTTCGTGAATCAGGTCGCCATGCAGGTCGTGGGCATATTTGATCAAGTGCTGGCAGGCCACCGGCGTGAGACTGCCAAACAGTTCGTCCTCCAATGCGCGGCCTGCGCGGTAGGCGACGACCGCACCACCGCCCTGCAGAAATGCCTGCTCGACGACAGGCGTGGGCTTCTTGTCGTCATCACGTACCACCATGACCCTGTAACCCAATGACTGGAAGGCCGCCGCGCGGGCATAGGGCCGGTCGGGCTCGCCACCGCCACAATCGACCATGGCAATGCCCTGTGCTGCCAGCGACACGCCGCCGTGTTCGACCCGGTGCAAATCCAGACCACGCAGGAGTCCGATCTCGCTGGCCCCTTCGCACACGATCACGGAGCCAGCCAGAAAGGCCTCGGGATAGAGGCGAATGGTGCTCTGCGTGTCGTTATCGGTCCCCACCATGCGGGACTCGTGGCCGTGAAGACTGCGGCGCAGCACGAAAAGCTGGCCACCCGACAACTCCCTGAGCGCCACTGGAGAATGCGTGGTGAGGAACGCCTGCAGCGGGGCCGCTTCCTTCGCTCCGAGAGAGCCGAGAAACCGGGCGATGCGGTGCGGCTCAAGGCCGTACTCTAGCTCGTCCGAAAGGACAATCGTCGTCTGACTGGCCGCTTTGCGCTGCAGACCGGCAACCAGCAGGCGCGTGGACCCGACGCCGAGACTGCGAAGCGGGATGCCGCCCTCGTTGTGCAGAGAGATGGTCCCGCCGCCGAACGACACGGAATGCGAGTCGAGCAGTGCCCTCGCCTTCGCGCCAATGTGGACGCCGAGTTCCTGGGCGGTCGCGGCGACGATCCCCAGCGCTTCTCCCAATTGCTGCTCGGCCTGGTCGCCAAAGGTGCCGCGCGCATCCCGTGCAGCCTTCACGAGTGCCGCCGACGCATCAGCGCGTTCTTCCGAGATGCGGTTCAGGACCGAGCCCCGCTGCCAAGCAAGGTTGTAGTCAGCGAGCGCACCGATCCGCGTCGGCGCCAAGGCCAGACGGTCCTTCCACGCGAGGGTCTTCACCAGACCTTGCTGGGCGGCGCGGTCGGAGATGAGAGTCCAGGATGGCTCCAGGTCGCTGGCGACGGTCAAATTCAAGCAGAGAACCACTTCTGCACCGGCGGACGGCTCGTCTTCTACGAGGCCCGTGGCGGCGTGATAGCCGCGCAGAAACGCACCGAAGCTCTCCAGCGTACTCATGCTGTCATCCAGCGCGCCCAGCGTCAGCGTGATGCTGATTGGAGCGGTGATGTCCAGGCCGAAAAAGTCAGCGTCGGAAATTTGGACATTGCGCCTAGCACCCAAGCACAGATCGATCGCATCCAGCACTGTGGATTTTCCGCTGTCGCCCGTGCCGATCAAACAATTGATGCCAGGCGATGGACACCACACCAGTTGCTGAATGCCACGGAAGTTGGCTATCTCGATTTTTCTTATTCTTGCCATTGGGTGCCCCTGTGACGGTGTGCGGCTTTTCCCGCTTTAGAAAGTTTTGGTGAGGAAGCACTGCTGCGCACTTTTCGACTATTTCCGCAGCCTGAAAGCACCCCTGCTGCAGACAACTAGCAGTACCTACGCTGCCAAAGCGATGACACTCGCTATCGCAATCGAGCTTGTGTGACTGGCGCTCACCAACCAATGAACGATCCCCCGCTCACTCGCAATTTTCACCAATCGGCGGTGTAGTACGACAGCCGGTGCGCCACTCCGCTGAGAGACAACCTCGACATCCGTAAAAGCGATGCCATCGCCCCAACCCGTGCCGAGTGCTTTCAGTACGGCCTCCTTGACGGCAAAGCGCGACGCAAGTCTTTCTGTTCTGTCGCCGCCCTCATCCGCGGTAGCCAATTCTGCAGTCGTGAAGTAGCGATCCAAGAAGTCGCTCGCCTGTTTGTTTACGAGGCGAGCAAAATCCGCGGTGTCGACAACATCCACGCCATGGGCCACAACATTCCGAAAATTCAAAAGCTGCGTTTCGTCGGTCATTCCTGGGCCTCCCGTCACTAGCTCATTCGAATAGCATCAAGGATTGTGAGCAGGCTTCCGCCGAGCGCTTTTCGGTGGACCAAGAAAGGTCAGGCTCTTCGCGTCTTGATCAACCAATATCTTCCCGCCACCAGCACTCAGGACTTGGCGCCAAACCTCGAATCCGACCAAGATCGCGCGCTGCCATTCACCTAGCGACCGCTCACGTACTTCGAGGAGCGACGTCACGCCTTTGACCGTACGTAGCAACTTGTAGTCCAAGTCGGTGACACCTTCGAGCCACCGATGCTCCTTCGCGTAGTCGAAAACCAGCGCCGCAACACCCTCATCCAGAACCTGGGCTCTGCCGCCGTCCTGCACCTCGTCTACTTGAGGATCGCTCTTGCGCTTCCTTTTCAGAAGTTTCCGAATAACAGGCGACCAGCCGAGTACCGCGACGTAGCCCAGATGGAAGACGTCGTGAAATCGATAGCCATCAGGGTCATCAGCGTTGTCGGTCAAGTCGTCACCGATCTTCTTGCCGTTGACGCGCATCCGAATCTTCGTTCGCCCCTTGACGATGACCTCGCTGAGTTCAACTTCGAAACGTCGAGGCAACCGCTCGTTCTCTTCGAATTCGGCATCGAAAGCGAGCGCCCCTGTATCCTGCGGCCCCCAACGGTCCCGGGTCTTCTTCAGATTTGCTTGCGCGACATCGCTCAGTTTGAGATCGAACTTCGCAGCGACGTTTGCGATGTACCAGAGCAAGTCGCCCAACTCTTCCGACACGCGCTCCTTGAACAGGAGATGGGAATCACCGTCTCGAAGGTGCTTCTTGTACTCGCTGAGCAGTTCGCCCGTCTCACCTGCCAGCCCGAGCAAGGGAACCACGAGATCGGTTCCTGCATCGCCACTTTTCTGTCGCGAAGGAACGCGATCGGTCTTTTGTGCTTCTTGCTGGTAGGTGTTCAAGTTCATTACGAGCTTCCTAAGTCCAAGGTTGACTGGGCAATTGACCTGTTCGCAGACTTCTCACCCTGTTTAAGGCTGGCACGGCCCGAAAGGTCCGCCTCAATCTTCGAATTGATACCCCATTTGGGTGGATACCAAGGCAGGTCCAACGGTCCGGTGGGAGAGAACTTCTGCTTGATGCGTGTCCGCCCTGAGATGCCGGCCACGTCCGGGTGGGCCACCCGCGCGTACTTGTCAACCTCGCAAAAGAGGTTTTGGCAATCGATCAATTGCAGCCTGCGCCCCCACAGGGATTGGAACTTGATGCCGAGCCGCTCAAACTCGCGCTCCTGGTTGTCAGCCATCAATCGGATCAGCTCTGCCTCATTGAGGCCTGCGCTGTCGCTGAAGCACTTCCTGAGGCCGTCCCGAGCACCAGGGCCTGGTATGACGAAATCCATTTCCGAGAAGTCGGTGACTTCGCTGTAGTTGATGTCCGTCACGAACTGATATGCCAGAAAGTCCCCGATCGTTGGGTAGCTTCTGAGCAATTCGAACGCGGTCTGCATCTTCTTCAACTGCGCCAACTGGCCCGCAAGGTCGTCAGCCATCATTCGTTCCAGTAGGCGCAAATGGTTCTGATGCTTGGCCGTATGCCCGAAAGCGGAACCTCCGGGCGGCATGATGTAGGCGGCCGAGTAGATTCGCCCCCCTGCCCTCATCGCCTGGCTCAGAACCTTGTCGTAGTGCTCGAACTTGTAGTTCTTGAACGTGATCTCACCGAAAGTGTGTTCAAGCAACTTCCAGGTCTCGATCTTGTTGAACAACTTGAACAGCAAGGTGCGGAAGAGCACCTCGGACGTCGACTGTGGAAGATCATTGCGGTAGATCACATGCCTGATCAGATACTGGCTGACGCGATCCGAAGCGCGATACGCGTTCGTAAACTTGTGGACGGAGATCACCGGATCACTGGTCCATGGCGCGGGTTTGCCCTTCAGCCTCTGGCAGAACACGTTCTGCCGCTCCACTGCGAACCGCCAGTAGCTATCAAACACCGGCGTGACCTTGATCGGCAGCAGGTGCGTCGGACCAACGGTCGGTGCTGGAGCGGCCACAGGGTCATTCTCCGAAGGCACACAGCTCTTGCTGGCTCCAACCCTCACGCTGCAATCTCTACGTCTGTCGCGAGCACATCGCCAGTGTCAGCCTCCTGATGCTTCAGAGGAAAACTCGCACGAGCCGCAGCGATCAGCGGTTGCAGGTCCGGATCAGACTTGGAGATGCGCTCGAACTTCGCGACGCCGACAACGACATTCATTCTCAAAAGCTTGGTTTTCATTTCATGGGCCATGAAGGCGCCCAACTGGGCAATGCCGAGGTAGTTGCCATATGCCTTCACGAACAGCTGCTGCGTCGCGTAGAAGGCGTTGATGACCAGTCCCTGCTTGGTCGGCTCGAAGCTGACGTGCTGAAGGCAGGGAAACTGAAGCTGGGCGTCAGCTACATGGTCTCGGGCTGGATCAAATACGCTCGCTTGAAACATCGACCGCCGCACGCCCTCCCGTCCTTCGAACTGGGAAAGGATCCATTCGAGCTGATTGCCATCGCAAGGGCCGCGCCCATACCCGGTCATTCGCTCGAAATAGAGACCGCGGCGGTTGTCCCGCTGATTCATCGCTTGATAGCGGGGAAATGCATCCTTGTAGTATCGAAACAGCGCGGCGCGATCGCCCTGCGCGACCTGCCACAAGCGCTGCGGAAAGATCGTGAACGCCACATCGTCCACGCTGCGCATGCGTTTGGCCGAAAGCAGCGTATCGAGCGCCTCGCGGATGGCCGGCGTTTCCGGAACTGCACCCCGTTCATCGAAGCCAGTCACGCTCAGGATCAGGGGCGATATCTCGGGACCCGCGTGATCGATGACGTGAAGCACGGCCTTGGCCCAGGCTCGCGAAATGTCAGGCTCGTCGACGAGGAGCGGGCCGATCGAATGGGGAAGCTTACTCATCTGCAGTCTCCTCAAGGTGACGGAATCGAGCCAGACCAACGTACTGGCGCCGGGCGATACGGACATAGGTTGCCCACGGGGTGCCGGGTATTGCCACTCGCGTGATGCCGCACTTTGCAGCGCGGAAAAGTCGCGCGGCAGCTAACTCACGCTCGGGCAGCAGCATTGAGGCGTCCACAACCACACCCGATGGAAGGAGCACAAGCGCATCCTGTTCAATGTCGAGCGTCGGCGAATTCCAGTGCTGATCCGCTACGGTGAGCGGCGTGGACACGACCTCCCCCAGCAGTTCCGTGCGGATCATCTTTGGCGTGATCCGCCCGAGGCGATCACGCTGCGCTTGGTTGATCATGTTGATGCCGTAGGCGAGGTGATTCACCAGAGTCGCCTGCCCTACACCAAAGTTGCAGGCAATGGCGTACATATCGAGGGCTGTTGCGCGATTCGGGTCCAGGCCGCGCTTCGCAAAAGCTTCTCGCAAACCAAGCGTTGGCATCAAGACGAAGGCCGCAAAGGCGTCAGCCAGAATCTCGTTCGGAGGTCGATCTGCGTTATTCGCTTGGTCTTCCCTCAACTCGTCAATGGTCGACCCGTGCCCGAAGACGTGATGCCCCAGTTCGTGCGCGCACGTGAAAGTTCGTCTCGCCAAGGGCCTGAGGACAGAGACATGAATACGCGGCTTCGGCGTTCGGTCGTACATGCCCTCCATATTGATATCGTTGAAGCGCACGGCGACGTTATGCGCCTCGCACAAACCATAGATACAGGTGGGACTCTTGAGATCCACGCCCGCCTTCACGCGCGCAGTGATCGACGCCTGCATGCCTTGCATCACCAGGGCTTTTCGCCCCGCGGCCGTTGTGTTCGAGAGCTGAGCACTCATTTGCTCTCTCCTCCCTCTTCGGCGTCCGAGCTGCGCATCGACGCCAGCAGCCGTAGCAGTCGATCCAGGTCGTCGGGCTTCAGCTTGCTCAATTCGCGCGCGGCAAGCTGAAGTCGTGGATCATTCATTTCGAGTTGTTCGGCTGTTTCGCCAAGCAGCCACGAAACGGTGACGTCGTAGGTCTCCGCGAATTTCACGAGTTCTTCTGCTGAAACACGTCGATTGCCGGCCTCGATCTCGGAAATCGTCGGGCGATGCATCTGCAGCAACTTGGCCACTTGGCCCTGAGACAGGCCTGCGGCCTTTCTGGCCTCTCGCAGTCGTTCGGCGATCGCCGAACGCTGGGCGTCCGGGCTGTCCGTCATTGCGCGTTCGCCTGCTTGGGTTCAGCTACGACTTGCGCTTCTGCCAGCGCGACGACCTTTGCCACGATCTCGTCAATCGTCAGCGCGACGCAGGAATCATCCTGCCGGAAGATGTTCACGTCATTGTCGATGGTGATCCCGAGCTTCGCACCCAACATGCCAATGGCTACGGGCCAAATCTTGCTATCGAACTTCGGCAGTTCCTCGATGGGCTTCGTCGCACCACCAAGTGGTGGGCATTCAAGCTCACTCGTCGCTTGTATGTTCTGCAGGACTTCCACGAGCGTCGCCTGAATCAGAGCAGCATCCATTTGGACCTCCATATGGGCCATTACGGCCGGTAAGAATATCTTACCAAGACTTTTGGATCTCTGCAAACGGCTCCTCTGGTGCAGCCCAACAAGCCATAGTCAACCCGGCTTCGGACGAGTGACCTTGGCCTTGCCCGGCTTCCTGAATCCCCGATCTCCAGCCATAAATGCCTCTAGCATGTACGAGATCAACGCCATTGCGTCCACTGCCTCGCCGTAGGTCTGTGCATGCAGCGCGGCATAGCGGTCGAGGTCGGCTTTCAGGCCAGCCGGGCAAACGAAGGTCAGCTTGACACTTTCAGTCTTTGGGAGCGGCCCCAGCCGCAGCTTCTTGGCGGTGTTCATTTAGCGATGCCCCTAGTGAAGAAAAGCGGCTGGTAGGGCCGTAGCACCAAGTCGCGGTTGACGATGATCCGCACCGGCAGGCCCGGCCGACTAGTCAGCGTCGGCTGGATGTTCATGTTGCGCCGGGTCATCTCCTGGCCCACCTGATTGATGCTGTCCTGGGCGCTGTCGCGCCCGGCGATCACGATGCGATTGCCGTCCTGCCGGTTCTCGGGCGCGGCCAGCTCGGCTCCCACGCCCAGCAGCGTGGTCAACGCCGCGCCGACAAAGACGCGATCCCAATGCCAATCGACGCCATCCTCCAGCCCTGAATAGCTGGCCGGATCGGTGCCTGCCAGGTTGTCGAGCTTCAGCGAAGACGTGTCGGGCAGGATGATGCGGTTCCACACCACCTGCACACGGCTCTGCCCGTAACTCACCTGGCTGTTGTACTTGCCCAGGATGCGCGAGCCCTGCGGGATCAGCAGGAACTTGCCCGTGGCCGAGTCATAGACCGGCTCCGTCACCGTGCCGATCACGTCGCCCGGCAGGTCGGACTTGATGCCCGTCACCAGTGCGCCTGCGATCACCGTTCCGGCCATGACCTGGTACGGCGATGCCGGCATTTGCAGATTTTCGGAATTGCGGGTTTCCGTAGAGCCGCCTTTCAGGAAAGCCTCTTTCTGGTCTTGCCGGTTCTGCGCCGCGGTCGGGTCGGACGGCTGGGCCGCCGTCGAGGCCGGCCCGGCCGCCAGAGAGTCGAAGCCCGCCAAGGCGTTGCCGGGCGCAGTCGCCGCGACTTGTGTTGCGGCCGCTGCGCCGGCCTTGGCCGGACTGCCCGAGCGGAAGAACACCGACGAAGCCGCCGCGGCATCGGCCTCCTTGCGCCGTGCATCATCCGGGTCGGGGCCCGGCGGCGCATAGGTGGGCGTCACCGGCTGCTGCGACTTCACGATGGCCGGGCCGAGATCGCCCGGCAGCGGCGGCCCCAGCTCGGGCACTTTCGCGGGCAGTTTGGAATAGTCCGAAGGCAGGCCGTCCAGCCCTTCGGACTTCGAGACACGATCCACGTTGTACAGCTCGGTCTGCTCGCCTGCATTGCGCCGGTGCGGCTGCAATGACCAGATCGTGGCTCCGAGCACGGCGACCGACAGGCCGCCAGTGAGGATGGCCAGCGTGCGCCGGTTCAGGCGCGTGACCGGACGCGGCTGAGCACGTAGCACCATCGCCTCGGGTGCCACCTTGCCCGGCGACGGCACGGCCTGGTCGGGAATGTCGTCCTGGCTCATGGTCAGTTCCTCCGCGTGCCACCCGAAACCCCGTCCGTGCGCTCGATCCGCACCACGTCACCCTTGTCTGCGCCCAGGCGCAACTCGGCCGCGCCGAACAGCCGATCCACGATGTAATACGGCGAACGGAATCGGTAGTTGACGAGTTGGCCGTCGCCCTGCGCACCGATCACAAACAGCGGCGGCAGCTCGCCCTGAGCAATGCCCGGCGGGAACTGGATGTACACCTTCTCGCCATCGTCGAAGGCGCGCAGCGGCTTCCACGGCGGATTGCTGCCGCTGACCGCGTAGCGGAAACGGATCTTCTCCAGCGACAGGCCAGTATCGACCGAAGCGGCAGTGCTGGCCGCCTGCGCCTGGCGCTGCAGGGCCAGCATCTTGTCCTTGGGGTACTCCCAGGACACCGAAGCCATCCATGTCTTCTCAGTCGAGGTCAGCTCCAGCAGATAGGTGCGCCGGCTGGTAGTGACGACCAGATTGGTCTTGAGGCCCGAGCGGGTGGGCTTGACCATCACGTTGACGCGCAGCGCATCTCCGCTGCCGCTCGACGTGTCACCCACGATCCAGCGCACCGTGTCGCCTGCAGCCACCGTTACCAGGTCCTCACCGGGCTGCAAAGAAACCACCGTCACGCGGCCCACGGCCGCATAGACCTGGTACAGCGCGCCATCGGTGAAAGGCCAGACCTGGATCGCATTGACATAGCCCTCGCGCGTGGGCGCAACGCGGGCTTCTGCGTTGGCGCGCGAGACCCGCACCTTCTCGTCGGCAGGTTCCGGCACGGGCTTGGCCTCGTCAGCCTGGGGCAGTGGCTTCAACTGCGACGGCAGCGCGAGCAGCTGCGGTACCGCGACCACCTCCACCGGCTTCGGTGCCTCGGGCAGGCGCTCGCGCAGCGCGGACGGGTTGCGCTGCCACTGCGGCGCATCGTAGAACGCGGCCTCCTGCGCGGCATGGTCGTCGGTGATGGCAAGGGCCATCAACTGATCGAGCGTCACGGCATCGGCACGGTAGTCGTCCATCAGGCGCGGCGAGACGTTCGCCAGCTTCAAACGGCGCTGCACCACCAGCGGCGTTACGGAGAAATCCGCCGCAATGTCCTCGATGGGCCGGCCCTCGGCCACCAGGGCGGCGAAGGCCTCGAACTGGTCAGCCGGGTGCATGGCCTCTCGCTGCACGTTCTCGGTGAGGCTGGCAGTCCGTGCCGTGCCATCGGCCACCTGCAGGCAAGGCACGTTCCAATCCTTGGCGATGCGGTGCTTTTTCGCCAGCAGCTTGAGGGCCGCGAGGCGTCGGCCACCGGCCACCACCTCGTAATGCAGACCATCGGCGGCGGGGATCACGATCAGGTTTTGCAGCAGGCCCACGCGCTGGATGCTCGCGGCCAGCTCGGGGATGGACATGCGCGGGACGGTCTTGCGCACGTTGCGGCCCGTGGGGCGCAGCACCAGCCGCGACAGCGGCACCAGGATCATGTGCTTGCTCGGGTCGGCAGCTTGCAGCACGTTGGCGGCGCTGCTGGCTGCGGTGTGGACGGCTTGGGCTTCGGTGGTGGTAACGGCGTTCATGGTGAATCTCCAATCGAGTGAAACAAGGGAATGGAGGGGAACCGCCCCTCCGGCGGGGGGAACGGTTCAAGCCTTCAACTGGCGCATGCCATCGGCCAGCAGCCACAGGGCGCGGTTCAGGCGAATGTCGGAATCGATGCCCTGCACGGGGCGGGTCTGCTGCCTGCGGCCATTGGCAGCACGGCCGGACAATCCGCCCTTGGTCAGGTTCTCCTGCGTGCGGTTGAACACACTCCACAGGTCGGGGCGGCGATCGTCGAAGCGGCGCGGCATCAGGATTTGTGATTCCGTGACGGGCGCGGGCTTGGCTGGGTCGTCATACTTGAGGGCCAGCGCTGCGCGGGCGAACACTTGCGATTCGCCATCGTCTAAGGTGATGCTGCGCATCAGGTCGCGCGACTCCTTCACGCGGTCAAAGCCGTGCAGCACCTCGAAGGCGCCTTCGATGACTTGGCCCGCCACGTCGCCCTTGTGGTGCACCCGCACATCGGCCACGGTGTCGCCACACACAAGCCCATTGCTGCAAACGAATCTGAACTGGCCCGCCAGCATCTGGTAGCTGCTCGTGCCGTCGTGCGAGTTCAGCAGGATGACTTCGTTGGCCTCTGCGCCGTTGATCTGGCTGGCATGGCGCAGGCGAAGCATGTGTTTCGTGTGCTCGCGCTTGCCTTCATCGCGCACGCGGGTCTGGCACACCATGAAGGGCTGGAAACCCTCCTTGCGAAGATCGGTCAGCACAGCAGCCGTGGGGATGTAGCTGTAACGCTCGGAGCGGCTTTGGTGCGGGGCATCCGCGAAGATGGATGGAGCCACCCGGCGAATCTGGTCATCGGACAGCGGGGTGTCGCTGCGCAGCGCGGGGGAATGGGAGGCAAAACGGTTGGCAAGCATGGCGTTCTCCTAAACAAAATGGCTGTTGAAGAAAACCGCACACCGGATTCCTAGATTCGGAGCCCAGCCTGGTGGCTGTTCGGTGCGGTCGGCACGAAGAACCCGGTTGGCCTCGTTGCCACCGTCTTTCCTGAGTTCATCGCCCGCGACGGTCAGGAGCGCGCGAACGGGCGCCGTCAAGGAGACAAGCGCAGGGTTGGTGCGGCCCGCAGGCGCAGCCAAGGACACGGCCCTGCGCGCCTTGATGGCACACGGGAGCGGGCTACAGTCGCGAGCAAGGTGATGGAGTCAGGGAAGACGGCTGAACAAGGCAACGGCCCCTTCCACCGCCGACCGCACGGCAAGCGAAGCGCGCAGGCCCGAAGCTGGAAGCCGGGCCGGAGGCGTCAGCCGAGCGGAGCGAGGGAACGATGGAAGCCCGAGAGGGGCGAGACTCGCGCAGCGAGGCTCGATGCGCAGCACGACAGCGCGACCGGCCATGTTTCCTTGGCCGGGGACGCACGACCGTCCTACCATCCCTCTATGGAGGAAACCATCATCAATAACGACGACCCTTTGGAGCACATGCTCCGCCGCTCCAATGCCTTACAAGAACGGCTGGATGAACTACTGGGTGATGCCGAGTTCGATGGATCGCCCCGTGGCGAATCAGCCCTCGGCATGTGCTTGGTCGCCATGGAACATGCAGCGGCAATGCGAGCGTTGATGGCGTTGCGACTGCCCACGTCCGCCGTCGGCCTCATGCGCCTGCAGTTCGAGACCCTGACGCGGGCGATGTGGCTGCTCTACGCAGCCAGCGACGCAGCGATTGAAAAACTGCTGGCGCCACTGACGCTGCAAAGCGAACAGGCGGCTAAGAACCTGCCTGGCGCCAGCGAAATGATCGAACAGATCGGCAAGCGGGTCGGGCAAGGCGCGCCGGCAGCCGCTCACCAGATGCTGTCGCACTTCAAGGAGGTGACCTGGCACGCCATGAACTCATTCGTGCATGGCGGCATTCATCCGCTAAGGCGCAATGCCGAGGGCTTCCCGGTTGATCTTGCGCTACAGGTGCTGCGCAGCTCGAACGGTCTGACCACCATGACCGGCATGACGATGGCAGTCCTCACCGGCGACGAAGCCGTGGCCAAGCCGGTAAGCAAGATCCAGCCGGCCTTCGCCGATTGCTTGCCGGATCTGCTGAGACCGTGAACGGGGCATCTTGCGACGCCCCTTGTCCGGTTAGTGGACGATCCGGCCAGCGTGGCGCGCATCACGCGCGTAAGCGCTCAACCGCTTCTCCGCACGAAAGTGCAGATCGCGCTCGATCGGCAAACCAAGCCGACCGCGTACCGAAGCAAGTTCGGCCAAGCTGACCCAGCCCAGTTCAGGCATCCCCAGGCCGAGGTCGCACAGGCCAAAAGCGTGGTCGTAGTCGTCCGGGTCGATCTCAGTTAGCAGCCAGGTCGCGCCGGCATCCGGCGTGAACAGCTTGACCACGGGGGCCGGATCAAAGTCCGGGTTCTGCAAAGATTCGCGGCCGTTGGCCAGCTGCACCAAGCGCTGCTCGTCAGTGATGAATGTGTAGTCCATGGTGACCTCCTGGAAGGTAGTCGGGCGGAATTGCCCAGCCCTTCCGGGTCACGGCGCAGCACAAGCAGTCAAGGGGCAAAGACGGCCGCAGGCCGCAAGCGTGCACGGCACGCGCCGCCCTTGACGGCGAGCACGCCGTGGCACGATGAAGGGAACAGCAAACCGCCCCACCCTTCCGCAGTCCTGCCCTTGCAAGCGAAATTCGCGGACCCGCGAAGGCCGAAGTCGTCAGCGGTCAACGCCGGATGACCGCAACTCGACCCAAAGCGAGGGGCACAGAGCCCGCAAGCCCAGCGGCGGGACGCCCGGATGACTGCAACAAACAGTAAATGACATGGAGGCCCAAATGGAGCACAATGTAGCTACAACCAAGGCTTGAGGCATGCAATGGCAAGCAGCAGTGATGTCGTTCGCGCCCGAATTGACGGGCATATCAAAGAGGAGGCCACGAACGTGTTGGCAGGCATGGGGCTGTCCGTTTCAGACGCCATTCGGGTACTGCTCACGCGCATTGCAGCCGATAAGGCACTGCCCTTCGACATCAACCGTGCGCAGGCCCAGCCCATCCACAAGAAGCCCGGCGCTTCTGCCTGAAAACTCCAAGAACATCAAGGCCAGGGCTCGAACGCATGGATCGCATACAGCAACTCAACTACGAGAAAGACTTCCGCATCGCCTTCTTGGAATCCAAGGGGGATGGGTTTCAACGTCTCTTCGAGAAGCTGATGTCGAAGGCACACCCCAATGACTTTATGGCTTGCCGCCCCTGGGGCAACGTTGGGGATCGGAAGAACGACGGATACCTACCTTCCGCGCGAATCCTGTTCCAGAGCTACGCCCCCAACGAACTGACCGCGGCCGAGGCCATCAAGAAAATCAACGAGGACTTCGAAGGGGCTAAAGAGCACTGGGAAGACTATTTCGATGAGTGGACCTTCGTCCACAACGCACCCGATGGGCGTCTGGGTCCACACATCATCGAAGTCCTGGCCAAACTCGCGCAAGACAACCCGCAGATCAAGATCGGACACTGTGGGTACGAGGAGATGCTGGCGAAATTCCGTCAGTTAAGCCTTCAGGATCTCGAGTCCTGGTTCGGCCCCTCGTTGACGATGGAAGCAAATGTCAACTTGGGCTTCAGCGATCTGGCCGCTGTGCTCACTCACATCAGCATCACGCCCGTACCCACGGCGAGCGAGGTGAAGGACGTTTCGCGCGGAAAGATCGAGGCAAACCTTCTGTCCCAGGCTGTCGCCGACTTCCTGAAAATCGGCATGCAGAAGTCGCCGCTCGTTGCGCAGTTCTTCAATAGCTGGAAGAACCCCACCTACGGCGAGCAGATCGCGCAGGCGTTCAAGAGCGAATACGTGGGGCTGCGGGATGGAGTTCCGCAGCTCCATCCTGATGAAATATTCGGCCGCCTAGAAGTTTGGGCTGGGGGCACGACGAACACCACGCCCGCGCACAAGGCGGCCGTGTTGGCCGTCATGGCGTACCTGTTCGACAAGTGCGAGATTTTTGAAGATGCTCAAGCGATGGGGATTGCATGATCCTGCCATCCAAGCATCTGCCGCAGGATCGTGCGCTATTGACCGTCGGCGCGCATGTTCTGACGTTCCTCGCACGGCCCAAGACTGTCTCCGCGCTTTGGGAGGAATTGAACAAGCATGACGTCGGCTTGGCGGCAACGCCCCGGCGCATTACTTACGACTGGTTCTTGCTCGCCCTCGACCTCCTCTATGCCCTTGGAGCCATCGAACTCGAAAGCGGCCTTGTGGCAAGGAGGGCAGCGTGATTCATCACATCTTCAGCACGCTGCCTAGCTTCAAGAATCTTGGAGATCTGAAGCCTGGCCTGAATGTACTGCTCGCCCAAAAAACCGAGGGGGCAACCAGCAAGCAAACGCGCAATCGCGCCGGCAAAACCAGCTTCGTTGAGCTGGTGCATTTCCTGCTCGGTGCCGAAGCTGGCCCGGAGTCGATTTTCCGCACTGCGGAACTGGCCGAACACACCTTCGGCATGGACTTCGATCTGAAGTCGGAACGGGCGGTGGTCGAGCGCAGCGGCAGTTCCAAAGCTAAAATCTTCGTGACTGTTCCGCCTGCCGCGAAGGTCAAGTTCTCGGCCACCGAGTGGTGTACGTTCCTCGGCGAACAAATGTTCGGTCTGAGCAGCCTTGAAGCTGCTGGTAGCAAGCCGCCTTCGTTCCGGTCACTGTTTGCGTACTTTGTGCGCCGACAGGCGAGCGGCGCTTTCATGACGCCGGAAAAGCAGGCCACGATGCAAGGAACCGGCGACATGCAGATGGCGCTGATGTTCTTGCTCGGACTGGACTGGCAGATTGCCCGGGATTGGCAGGCTGTCCGCGATCGGGAAAAGACTCTCGAAGAGCTGAAGAAGGCGGCCGGGAACGGCGCATTCGGTTCAATCATCGGCAAGGCCGCCGACTTGCGCACGGAGCTGACCATTCAAGAAGCCCGACTCAAGAAGCTTCACGCAGAAGTTGAGACTTTTCAGGTCTTGCCAGAGTACCGGGAACTGGAAGTCGAAAGCGCCAGTTTGACTCGCCAACTCAACGAGTTGGCCAACGCCAATACCATCGACTTCTCAGCTATCCGTGATCTGGAAAGCGCACTGGCCTCGGAGGTTCCGCCAGACCATGAAGACCTCCAGGCGGTCTATCAAGAGGCAGGCATTGTGCTGCCCGGCTTGGTCAAGCGCCGCTACGAGGACGTGAAGAGCTTTCATGAATCGGTGGTGCGCAATCGCAAGGACTATCTGTCCAGCGAACTCGAAGCTGCGAAGCTGCGTATCGAGCTGCGCGATAGCAAGAAAGCTCAGTTTGACCAGAGGCGTGGCGAAATCCTGGGCATTCTCAGGAGCCACGGTGCGCTCGAACAGTTCCTCAAGCTGCAAGGCGAACTGGGGCGACTTGAGGCTGAAGTGGAATCGCTGCGGCAACGCTTCGAAGCCGCAGAGCAGCTTGAAGGCACTAAGAACGAGTTGGAGATTGAGCGCAACCGCCTCACGATCCGCTTGCGGCGCGACTTCGCCGAACAGAAGGACAGACTGGCAGAGGCCATCGTCGCCTTCGAGGAAACCTCTCAACGCCTGTATGAGTCGGCCGGCAGCATGACGGTCGATGAAACGTCGAATGGACCGATCTTCAAGTTTCCGATGCAGGGCGAGCGCAGCAAGGGCATCAAGAACATGCAGATCTTCTGCTTCGACATGATGCTTATGCGCTTGTGCGCCAAGCGCCAGATGGGGCCGGGATTTCTGATCCATGACAGCCATCTGTTCGATGGCGTTGACGGACGCCAGGTCATCAGTGCATTGCGTCTTGGCTCAGAGATCGCGCAAGAGCTTGGTTTTCAATACATCGTGACGATGAACGAAGACGATGCCTTCAAGGAGACCATAGATGGCTTCGACCTCAACAAGTATGTACTCCCCACGCGCTTGACCGACGCCACGGAGGACGGCGGGCTGTTTGGTATCAGATTTGGATGAGTGAGCAGAACGCATGATCGGACACAGAACCCGCTACTCGTTTGCGCAATTCCTCGAACTGCAGGAGCCCATGATTTCCATCGTGCTCCTGAGCAAGTACGGCGTGCAGCACCTTTCGTTCTCTCGAGAGCAACTGCTGTACGAACTGCTGAACATACTGCGCGATCTCGATGACCACATCATCATGCAGGTGCTCGCCGAGGTAGTGGCGACCCAAGGCGATCTGCGAACGAGGGTCAATCCGAAGTATCGGTTCGAAGAGCGAATACGCGATCTGAAGCAGTGCCTACTACTGGACGGCTACATCATCCAAGACGAGAGGCTGGTCCAGACCGACCCGTCGATTTCCGATGCCGCGCCGCTGGAGGATGACCTGATCGACGCCCTACAGAACTCGGGGGCTCCTCGTGCGCAGGAGATCATCGCAAAAATCAACGATTCGGCCAGCGCATTCCGGGCGACACCACCCGACTACAACGCATCACTCGTGAATGCCCGCGTGGCGCTAGAGACGTTGGCAGGTGATGTAGCTGCCGACGTTGCATCGCGGTCGCAAGGCCACGCGACCTACAACCCCTCGAAGTGGGGCGAGGTGCTGTTGTTCCTGCGCACGAGTGGCGAGATCACGACCGAGGAGGAAAGAGGACTCGCCGGCGTATTCGGTTTCCTGAGTCCTGGCGCTCATCGCCCGGTGGGCATTCCGGAAGATCAGATGACACGGCTCGGCCGCTCCTTCGCGCTCAATATGTGCTGGTTCCTGCTCAAGAACCATCTCCTGCGAATCCGACAGCCTTGAACACACTTACTCGATCGCGCAAGGAACGACGACATGCCGTTTGAGATCAGGTCGTGGGAAGCGATTGTCGAGAACTACGGTTGCACAATTCTCCTCGGCAACGGTGCCAGCATTTCCGTCAGTCCGAGCTTTTCGTATGCATCGCTGCTTCAACACGCTGCTGAGCACAACTTGCTTCCCGAGGACGCTCAGCAGTTGTTCAAGTTCTTCCAGACCAACGACTTCGAACTAGTTCTTCGGATCGTCTGGCAGGCGTCGAACGTCAACCGTTCGCTACGAATACCGGATGAGCGGACCCATGCCGCCTACGTCGCTCTTAGGGACTGTCTCATCCAAACGGTCCGCAACATTCACCCGGAGCATGGTGCGGTAAGCGCCCACCTGCCAAGCATTTATCAATTCCTGAAGCGATTCAGTACCGTCATCTCGCTCAACTACGACCTGGTTGTGTACTGGGCTATGACCTACGGGTTGGACATCGACGACCAGCATGCGTTCAAGGACTGCTTTGTGGGAGGCGGTGCCTTCGACGATGACTGGCAGCGATTCAGGCAACCGATCCGAGGAGATCGTTCAACCTCGCTCGTTTTCTATCCGCATGGCAGTTTGGTGTTGTGTCGAAACTTGGTCGAACAGGAGCGCAAGATCCATAACCTTCAGGGCGGTTTGCTGGAGGCTGTCCTGCAACGCTGGCAGGACGGAGAGGTCGTTCCTTTGTTCGTGAGCGAAGGAACATGGCCACAAAAAGTTGCCTCCATCCAGAACAGCTACTACCTCTCCACCGTCTACAGAGAGGTTCTGAAATCGCACCGGGAAACGCTAGTGGTCTACGGCTGGGGCTTCGCGGACCAAGACATCCACCTCCTTCAGCGCATGAAGGACACGGGTATAAATCGTGTAGCGGTATCAGTATTCCGAGGCGATCAGGCGTACTGCAACCGGGTCTTCCAGATGATCCATGATGTATTGGGAGCGCATGTCGAAGTGGAATTCTTCGACAGCGAAAGTCCCGGTTGCTGGACCCACCCGACCCACCAAGAACCACGCCCTGCCGTATAGCGCGCGGCGCAACCCCTCTATGTCATCAATGCTGGACAGGTTCTATGAGCGGTCCGCTCATCTAATTGCCTTGCTGAACAGCAATCCAGCCGAGGCCGTGAAACAGGCCCGAGAGATCAATCTCGATCTCGATACAGATGAGCGATTCAACCTGATGGGCCTACGCGCAGCGATCCTGGTCGATGGCGGCACGTTGACTCACCAGCAGGACGCGATTGAAGAAGGGCTCGCGCTGTTTCGTGAACTCCACAGCTCATTTCCAATTGCTGACGTCACGTATAACTTGGCCAATGGGCTGGTCGCCGCGACAGGTTTCCCACCTCGCAATGCAAATTGGTTGAACCATCAGGAGCTAACTAGAGAGCGACGCGCAGAAGCACGACGATGTTTCTGGAAAGTAGCTCAGGATCCGGATGCCGATTCAGCGCTGCGAACTCAAGCTTGGACGAATCTCGCCAACCAGTTCAGCGGCAGCTATCGGCTTGGCGAAGCCCATGATGGATGGCTTGCTGCACTAGAAATTGATCCAGAGAACGGAGTTGCAGCAAGCTCAGCGGCCCGTAGTTTGCTTTGGCTCTATGAGCGAGGTGGGTGCTCAGAACTCACGCGTGTCGAGGCGATTTTGTTGGCCAAGATCGCGGACCGGCATAGGGATCGAGTCATCCAATACGCCGGCGTGCAGGCCGCGGAGCAGATCGCCGCGTTCGCAAGCAAATTGGGAGATGCGCCACCGCGATCACCGCATCAAGATCCATTCATCAGGTGGGTCGAGCGTGAACGCCTGACGCTTGCGCCCGTCGTCGAGCTCATCGATCCCAACTTGGGCAAGTTGGACTGGCTCATGCTGCCCGGAATTCTGGAGCGAGAGTCAGTTGCAGTCGGGATGCCTCTGCCCGTGTTCGCCATGTTCAACATGCTGAAGAGCGACTTCATACTCGCGCGCGACTTGTTATGGCGGGCTAGCGATGAAAACGCGTGGCCTGCGACAGGGCGATTTGGGGACACTCTCGACTATGCTACCTATGGCCCTGATGCGTCTGCCCTCATCTTGGCACATCGCACGGCGCTCGACTTGCTCGACAAGATCGCCGTAACAGCGAACCATTACTTCGAGCTTGGGCAATCGCCTGACAAGGTCTACTTCGGGAAATTGTGGCGCGGAAAACCTGACAAGACCACCGGCGCGCACCCACTTGCCGAAGAGGTGGAGAAGGCAATTCGGGGGGGCGCCAGTGCCCTCTATGGCCTTGTAGAGCTTGCCGAGGACTATGACAACAGCGCGGGAATTTTGCGTTCTCAAAAGCACCTCCGCAACGCAGGCACGCACCGATTCGTGGTACTGCATGACATTGGCGATCCAGCGAACAGCAGGCAAGCGCCGGAAATCGAGCATCACCGAAGGGAACCATTTACACAGGAAGTACTGCGTGCTTTGCGTGTTGCCAGGTCGGCCATCCAAATGCTTGCACTTTCGATTTCGCAGCATGAACAAGGTTTGGCACAGCGGGCAGGCGGCCTTGTTGGATCACTGATCGTCCCCGACCACGACTGGATTCGTGGGCGCGACGACGAAACTTAGATCCATTCTTGTCCTTACCCTTATGGTGAAACGGCAGCTGCTTTCACGGTGCCGTCCAGCTTGCGGTGAATCAGCGATATCAGGGTCAGGATGTCCAGTGCATCTTGTTCGGACATGGGCCAATTCGTCTTGGGTGCATGCGCCAGCGGATTGCGCACGGCGCCGAACAGGCCGATCAGCAAGTTGGCAAAGCCTTTCTGCTCGCTCTTCACAGACTCCGTGGTGAGCGGCCCCAAGGCCAGGACCGGCTGCTGGCCTGCGAATGCTTTGTTCACCAGGTCAGCGCCGTCGCCGTTCAGACCTGACAGCAGGCGAATCCTCTCTGCAACGCCTTTTGTTGCCTCAAAGACAGCATGGAAATAGTTTTCGTCCAGCAACTCTGCGCGGCAGTAGTTCAGCACTTCCGCGTGCACGATGCGGCTTTCCAGCGCGGCCTTAAGTCGTCCCGCGCGGGCGCGTGCAGCGTCGAGCGTTGTAGCCTTGTCGGCGTGCGCGACCTTGCCATCCTCGCGCACGTAAAAACCCGAGAAGGCTAGGACGACGTTAAGTTCGTCGCGCCGCCACGCAAACGTCGCAGGGCCACGGGCGTAGTTGACTGGGTTCATCGCCCGGTTGACGAACATGATGAGATGGTTGCCGAACTCATGCTGGTTCTGCGCACCAGCCAGCGCATTGAACAGCCGCTTCCACTTCGTCATGCCGGGCGAGGTGTCCGCAATCTCGATCTCCTGCAACAGGCGCTCGATCTGCGTACCGCTCAAGCCGCGCTCAGTATCGGCGAGAACACGACAGGCAGCTTCCAAGTGCTGTGAGCTGAACGGTGGAATTCGTGTCATGAGTTCTTCTCGGCAGGCCCTCAAGCCCATTCAAGTGCGATGATGATCGCCTGTCCCTCGGTGCCGACCTCCACGAACAGGGCGTGTTCGTAGCCAAGCTGCCGCTTGTAGCCTTGAAGTTTCCGAAGATCGATCTGTCGGTTAACGCGGCTCGTTGATTTCTTGAACTCCAAGACCAGATGGTTCTCCTTCGTTCCACGCCGATGCACGATCACATCTGGAAATACGGTCTTCGCCTCATCATCCTCGCTGTCCGGGTAAAGCTCCAGATGCCCAAGCCTTTTCGGCTCTATGCCATCCCGGTTGTATTCGCAATCGACAGTCCAATCAGGAAAATGACACTGGAGATACATGGCGAAGCGAAAGGTGATGGATCGTTCATTGGCGTCGATGCCGAGCAAGTCATGGTCATTGACCAGTAGCTCGGACAGTGCGTGTACCACCGCATCGCCAGGTGGATGATGCTTGAGGTACGCAATTTGAGCTGCAGTCAGTGCCATGCGATGCCCGCCTACTGAACATCCACATCAAAGGACGCGTGCACGGATCGAAACGTCGTCAGGATTTTCCGCCTGGCTTCGTCCAGTTCGACGGCAACGCGCTCTGTGAGCTCGAACGTGGGGCAGTTCGGTTGACCGCATCCGCAGTGCTTGATCTCTCCTTCCTTGAGCCGGGTCACAAAGATGCGGCGCAGTTCATCGACCTGACGAACAACGTTTGCAAGCACCGCCTGGATACGTTGATCCTGAAGATGGTGGATCGAAGGGATACGCCTGATCTCGTCGCCCTCGCGCGTCCGCCACACGCCAGTGTTGAGTGCGCCAATGGTGTCTTCGACCGCCTGCTGAAAGGCAGGCAAAGAGCTTTCCTGCTGAAACGGCGTGCGAAAGGCCGGACGATCAAACACGGCCGCCATCAATTGCAGCGCATCAGCGTCCGAAAGGTCAGGAAAGTCGTCCACGAACTTTCGGATCTCCGCTTCAGCATCGGGAAATTCGATGCCCTGGACGAAGCGATGCAGCAGGTACTCGGCACGAAGCCGCAGGTTTTCCTCGAACTCCACTCCTGACCATATCGTCACATGCGCAACTCCCAGGGAAGCTGCGGCTTGCTCAATCCGTATTCGGCTTGCGTCTGAAACGGCGCCACGAGAGACGAACTTGAAGGCATCTGGCGCCCCGCCTATTGCCTTGACCGCCTTGCCCATGTCGGCCTCGGCTTTCGCCAACGTCAACGTTCCCCGGTTCGCGCATTGGATGATGGTCTTGCGTGCCGGCTGGTCATCGAATGGCTCGATACCGGAGATGTCCCGCCCTTGGTCGCCTCCCGATTGGCCGTGCCAAACGAGGCCGCGCCAGCCAACGCGCACGTGGTACGCAAAGACCAAGCGCTCAAACTGGAGGCCGCTGTAGTCCTCAAAATGAATCGGAGAAACCGTTACCGTCGCCATGCTCTCCCCCTCTTCCCTCGGCTATTTGTCTTCAGTACGCCTCACTACGCTCCTGAGAGTTTCCGCGATAGCCCATGAAAGACACGATATCGTCACGCGGCGGCAATCCATGCATCGCCGAACAATCACGGAGTTCGACATGGAGAATAACCCGTTAGGAAAAATCGACCTGGACACGGACCTGGCGATGCGCCCGCAACCGGCATCCCTCCCCTTGCCAGGCTCGAACGCCTACGGGGATCTTCCGCAGTTCCCCAAACACGGCGCTCTGCCATTTCGGCGCACCATCCGCCGCCACGAGTTGCGTCAGATCGTCCCCTTGGCCGAAACGACAATCTACGAAATGGAGCGCCGCGGTGAGTTTCCGCGGCGCTTCAATCTGACGCCACGCTGCGTGGTGTGGGACCTGGCCGAGGTGGAGGCCTGGATCGAGAAGCGCAAGCAAGCCCCTCGCATCAGCGCCGGCAAGCCGGATGTCCACCTACGAAAAACCCGCCCTGTTCGGGCGGGTTCCAGTCAAAGATGAGGCTGGCGGCAGCCTCATCCAACGAGAGCTTCCAACCCCTTGGAAGCCGAACCCGATAGCCGCTGCCCTTCCTTGGCAACATTGACCTGGAGAGCCACGCGCGCCACCTCCAGAACGTCCAAAGCCAGCGAGTAGCTGCCCTTGGCCTGCAGCCAGGCCAACACATCCGCCAGGTGCCAGATCGACGCACTGCCCTCATGCACCGGCGCCGGGAAGCTGCCCGGGTGGGCCAGCATCAGCTTGCGCATGTTCTGCCGCGACACGCCGACGATGTCGGCCACATCGGTCAGCCCGACCAAATCCGGCGCAACCTCGATCAGCCTGGCCAACGGTACGGCGCGCCGCACGTCGGCCAGCGCGCTGCGCACAGCCGCGTCCGCACTGTCCGCCTCGCGGGTGAATTCCAGCGCGAGCCGCCCCGGCTGCCCGATGCCGACCAGAGCATCGTCGCAGCCGGCTTCGCCCAGGCGCTCGACCAGCCCATCCGGGTCACTGTCATCATCGGCAAGCTGGTATTTCAGGGTGAAGGTGTATTCCATCGCGCTATTCCTCGGCACCGTCGGCCGCCTCCTGCTGCTTGCGGTGCGTGGTGCAGTTGTCCACGACGCGCCGCAAGGCGCGCGCGTGGTTCCCTGGGTTCTTCGGCGTGCTCCACACGCTGGTGACACAGAACTCGCCGCAACGACACTCCGCGTCGTTGTACGGACAGTAAACCCGCCCCCAGGCGTGGCTGCCGCCGACTTCCACGCGCCAACCCTGCCCTTCGGCATGCCTGAGTGCTTCCTCGACCTCTTTCTTCGGATGAGAGGAACGGGCCATCAAGAATCTCCAGTATGGGAATGATTGGATAGGTTGTCAAGTGACAACCTATCCACTGCTTCAGGCCATTGCACTCAACACCGGCACGACGACGTTGTCGGGCATCAGCTTTGGCACGTAGGTCTGCCCGTCGATCCAGGCATCGACCATGCTGGCCCACTCCTGCAGCATGTGGCGCCGCTGCTCGGCGTACTCGGCCTTGTTGTAGATCGAGCGCGAGGAACGCCCCTCCTCGTGCGCAAGGCACTTCTCGATCCAGTCGCGGTTGAACCCGATCTCATTAAGCAGCGTCGAGCCCGTGCGGCGCAGATCGTGGACGGTGAACGGCTCCAGCGGCAGGCCTGCAGCCTTGGCCCGCTGCGCCACGATCTGCGTGACCCGGTTGAGGGTCGCGTGGGACATGCAGCGGTCGGAGTCGTAGCGCGACGGCAGCACGAACTTCGAGCCGGCCGCGCAGGTGTGCAACGCCACCAGGATGTCCAACGCCTGGCGCGACAGGTAGACCACATGCGGGTTGCGCCCCTTCATCCGCTGCTTCGGAATGGTCCAGGTCGCGTTCTCGAAATCGACCTCGTCCCAGGTGGCCTCGATCAGCTCGCTCTTGCGCACCAGCGTCAGCAGGACCATGCGCAGCGCCAGACGGATGGTCGGATAGGTGGCCACCGACTCCATCTGCCGCGACATCAGGCGGATCTCCAGCGGTGACAAAGCACGGTCCTTCGGTACGAAGGTCGCAATCGAGGCTGCGCCCACATCGGCCGCCGGGTTGTCCACCTTCTCCCCATGTAGGATGGCAAAGGCATAGACCTGCTTCACGATGTCGCGGACGTGCACTGCGGTGGCTGGCGCCCCGCGCCCCTTCACCTTGCCGCACAAGGCGCGCAAGTCATCAGCGGTGATTTCGTTGAGCAGGCGGTTTTGGAAGGCCGGCAGGATGTCCCGATCGACGATGCTCTTACGCATCGCTCGCGTGCTATCGGCCATCCTGGCGCCGGCCAGCCATTGGGCCGTCATGTCGCCAAAGTTCTTGGCGGCGGTCAGGCGGCGCTTCTCGCGCTGCTTCTCGTGGGCCGGAGACTTGCCCTGGGCGACGGCCTTCTTGGCATCCAGCAGCTTTTCGCGGGCCATCGCCAGCGAAATACCCGCCGGCCCATAGCGGCCAATGGTCAGGGTCTCACGGCGGCCGTTGAGACGGTAATCGAAGCGGAACGTGACGGTACCGGTGGGCGATACCGTCACGTACATCCCATCCCGGTCAGAAGCCTTATAAGTCAAGGACTTAGGCTTCAAATTACGCAGTGCGGTGTCGGTAAGCATCGAGGTTTTTCCTCCTGTTCATGACGGCTTTTACCGTCAGGGGTCAGGAGACCTGCTGATGCCCGGAAAGCCGCATGAAACAAGCTTTCCAGAGGAGTGATTTACCGTCAAAGACCGATTTGGTCTCGATAGTCAACAAGGAGGTCTTAATCCGACCTCCGGTTTCTACCGTCACCTCTACCGTCAATCCGTTTCGCTGCCCGGCGATAGCTGCCGATAGCTGCCGCGACGTATTTCCTTTGAAATCAACACGTTACGGCGGATTTTCGATAGGTAGCGATAGTCCCCGAAGGACCTGATTTCACTCCCACTCAATCGTCGCGGGCGGCTTGCTGCTCACGTCATACGTCACGCGGTTGATGCCGCGCACTTCGTTGATGATGCGGCCCGACACCTTCTTGAGCAACGCATAGGGCAACTCTGCCCAGTCGGCGGTCATGAAGTCGCTGGTCTGCACAGCGCGCAGGGCGACCACGTAGTCATAAGTGCGGCCATCGCCCATCACACCCACGCTCTTGACGGGCAGGAAGACGGTGAAGGCCTGACTGGTCAGGTCGTACCAGGTCTTGCCAGTGGCGTCGTCCACAAAGTTGCGCAGCTCTTCGATGAAGATCGCATCGGCGCGGCGCAGCAGGTCGGCGTATTCCTTCTTCACCTCACCCAGGATGCGCACGCCCAGGCCGGGGCCGGGGAAGGGGTGGCGGTAGACCATTTCGTACGGCAGGCCCAGGGCCACGCCGAGCTCGCGCACTTCGTCCTTGAACAGGTCGCGCAGCGGCTCCAGCAACTTGAGGCCCAGTTGCTCGGGCAGGCCGCCCACGTTGTGGTGGCTCTTGATGGTCACGGCCTTCTTGCTCTTGGCCCCGCCGCTCTCGATCACATCGGGGTAGATGGTGCCTTGGGCCAGGAAGGTGGCTCCCTTGTGACCAGCCGTACCCGCCTTGAGCTTGGCCGCTTCGGCCTTGAACACATCGACGAACAGTCCGCCGATGATCTTGCGTTTTTGTTCAGGATCGCTCACCCCAGCCAGCTTGCCCAGGAAGAGGTCGCTCGCATCCACGCGGATCACCTTGGCGTGCAACTTGCCTTCAAACATTTCCATGACCATGTCGCCTTCGTTCAGGCGCAGCAGGCCGTGGTCCACGAACACGCAGGTGAGCTGGTCGCCAATGGCGCGGTGGATCAGCGCTGCGGCCACGGACGAGTCCACACCGCCTGAGAGACCCAGGATCACCTCTTCATCACCCACCTGCAGGCGGATCTTCTCCACAGCCTCGGCGATATGGTCGCGCATCACCCAGTCGGGGTTCGTGCCGCAGATGCCGAGCACGAAGCGGTCGAGCAGCGCCCGGCCCTGCACGGTGTGCGTGACTTCTGGGTGGAACTGCACGGCATAGAAGCGGCGGTCTTCGTCGGCCATGCCAGCAATGGGGCAGCTGTCGGTGCTGGCCATGAGCTTGAAGCCTGGGGGCAGCTCTGTGACCTTGTCGCCGTGGCTCATCCAGACGTTGAGCATGCCGTGGCCTTCAGGGGTGGTGAAGTCGGCGATGTCCTTGAGCAGTGCGGTGTGGCCGCGTGCACGCACGGCCGCAAAGCCGAACTCGCGCTTGTGGCCGGTTTCGACCTTGCCACCCAGTTGCTGCGCCATGGTCTGCATGCCGTAGCAAATGCCCAGCACGGGCAGACCCAGATCAAACACGGCTTGTGGCGCGCGGTCGGTGGTGTCTTCGGTCACGCTGGCGTGGCTGCCCGACAGGATGATGCCCTTGAGCGAGCCATCCTTGGCATAGTCACGCACCCATTCGTCGGTCACATCGCAGGGGTGCACTTCGCAGTACACATTGGCCTCGCGCACGCGGCGGGCGATGAGCTGGGTAACTTGCGAGCCGAAATCGAGAATGAGGATTTTCTGGTGTTGCATGGTGGTGGTCCGTCAGAGGCGAGAGAGGTCGAGAAGAGGTACACCGCTGCGCTGTGCGGCAGCAGCCTGTTGGGGATCAAAGGTGGCCAGGGGCAGACGCAACGAGCGGGCCAGCCACAGGTAGGCAGCATCGAAGGTGGGCAGGCCCGTTTCCAGTGCCACGTCGAGCACGGCCTTGTGCTGGGCAGGGGCCAGTTCGTGCAGCTCCACCCGATGGCGGATCGCTTCGAGCACACCCCACAGGCCTTCGACGGAGGTTGCGGGGATGCGCCCGCTGTTCACACCGTTGGCGAGGATGTTGTGGCACTCCCAGTGCCAAAGGTTAGGCGCCTGGGGCTCCACCTCGTCGCGGCGGATCAGGGTGTAGAGACGGCGGGTGCGCTCGCTGGCAGCGTCGGGCAGCAACCAAGCAGCGGTGACCGAGGCATCCAGCACGAAGGCAGTCATGCAATGCTCCGCCCGGTGTGGCGCAGGCCATTCACCGTCGATGCCCCTGCGGGCTGAATGCTGGCATGCAACGCGTCCATTTGACCCAGTTCGCGCGCAATTTGCTCGTCAGAAATCACCGGGCGGCGGCGCACAGGCAGCATACGCACCACCTCTTTGCCGTGGCGGGTGATGCGCACTTCCTCGCCCTGCTCGACCAGTTCGATCAAGGCGGAAAACCGGCTCTTGGCTTCGTAGATACCGACGGACTGCATGGATGTGCGGACCTCAAAAAGAAAAGTCTGGCCTGAACAATGAATTCAGACCAGACTATATCAGTCTGACCAGATTTTTTCAATCAGGCCAGATAGGATCAACAAAGGATTAATCAGCGCGGTAGTTCGGCGCTTCCTTGGTGATCTGCACGTCGTGCACGTGGCTTTCACGGATGCCGGCAGTGGTGATCTCGACGAACTCGGCCTTGTTGTTCATCTCTTCGATCGTGGCGCAACCGCAGTAGCCCATGGAGGCACGCACGCCACCGGCCATCTGGTAGACGATGGAAACCATCGAGCCCTTGTAGGGCACCCGGCCTTCGATGCCTTCGGGCACGAGCTTGTCGGCGTTGGGGTTGCCCGTGCTCGATTCCTGGAAGTAGCGGTCGGCACTGCCCTGCTGCATGGCGCCGATGGAGCCCATGCCGCGGTAGCTTTTGTAGCTGCGGCCCTGGTAAAGGATGACTTCGCCGGGGGCCTCTTCGGTGCCGGCAAACATGCCACCCATCATCACCGTGCCCGCTCCAGCGGCCAGGGCTTTGGCGATGTCGCCACTGTAGCGGATGCCACCATCGGCAATCAGCGGCACACCAGTGCCCTTGAGCGCAGTGGCCACGTTGTCGATGGCCATGATCTGCGGCACGCCCACGCCCGCCACGATACGGGTGGTGCAGATCGAGCCCGGGCCGATACCCACCTTGACGGCATCGGCGCCCGCCTCGACCAGGGCCAGTGCAGCTGCGCCCGTGGCAATGTTGCCGCCGATCACTTCAATCTGCGGGTAGTTCTGCTTGACCCAGCGCACACGGTCGATCACGCCCTTGCTGTGGCCGTGGGCCGTATCCACCACGATGGCGTCTACGCCGGCCCTGACCAAGGCTTCGACGCGTTCTTCGGTGCCCTCGCCCACACCCACCGCTGCGCCTACGCGCAGGCGGCCAGCGGCATCACGCGCCGCATTGGGGAAGCTGGTCTGTTTGGTGATGTCCTTCACCGTGATCAGGCCCTTGAGCTCAAAGGTGTCGTTCACGACCAGGATGCGTTCAAGCTTGTGCTTGTTGAGCAGCGCCTTGGCTTCGGCTGGCGTGGTGCCCTCCTTCTCATTCACCGTGATGAGCTTTTCGCGCGGCGTCATGATCTGATGGACCTTGACGTCGTAGCGCGTCTCAAAACGCAGGTCACGGCCAGTGACGATGCCGACCACCTTGCCGCCGTCGCATACCGGGAAGCCCGAAATACCCAGCTGTTCGGACAGTTGCAGCACCTGCAGCACGGTGTGCTCGGGGGTGATGACCACCGGGTCGCGCAGCACACCGGACTCGTAGCGCTTGACCTTGGCCACATGAGCAGCCTGCTCTTGCGCCGTGAGGTTCTTGTGCACGATACCGATGCCGCCCTCCTGGGCAATGGCAATGGCCAGACGCGCCTCGGTCACGGTGTCCATGGCGGCGGACACGAGCGGCAGGTTCAGTTGGATATTGCGGGAGAATTTCGTCGCGAGGGACGTGTCCTTGGGCAGGACCTGGGAGTACGCTGGCACCAGCAACACATCGTCGAAGGTGAGCGCTTTTCCAAGAAGGCGCATGAGAAAGCTCCAAAAAACGGATTGTACCCGCGCCGCGTGTGGTGAAAACGCGCCCACCCGTCTTCAACGCACTGGCGGGGGGGGAATCACATGGATAAACTTGCCCGCATGAAAATGCACAAGCTTCTTCTGCTGGCCGTGGCCTGCACCTGGGCCATGGGCGCGGCGGCGCAATGGCAGTGGACGGACAAAGACGGGCGCAAGGTCTTCAGCGACCGTCCTCCACCACCCGACATTCCTGAGAAAAGCATCTTGAAACAGCCGGGTGGCAACCGCCCGGCACGCGCTACGGCCCCGGCAGCGCCAGCAACCTCCGATGCAGCCCCGAGCGCTGGTGCCGCCCCTGCAGTAGCCACAGCACCCAAGGCCGCCGCCAGTGCACCGGGTGCAGGCAAGGACAAGGAGCTGGAAGAGAAAAAAGCCCAGGCTGAGGCCGCGGAGGCCGCCAAGAAAAAAGCTGAGGACGAAAAAATAGCCAAAGCCAAGGCTGAAAACTGCACACGTGCACGCGCAGCCAAAGCGGCGTTTGATGCAGGAAAGCCCATCACGCAAGCCAATGCACAGGGCGAAAAAATCTTCCTGGACGGCCCTGCCCGCGCGGCCGAAGCCAAACGCATCGACGAGATTGTTGCGGCCGACTGCGTACGCTGAGTTACGGGCTGCTCCGCTACAAGGCGAAACAGCTCCACTTTTTCATCAGTAGCCCGACTTGCCCCCAGGTCGGCGACGCGCAAAGAGTCCTGTAGTGCGTGCCCCTTGGCGGGCAAAGCGCTCCCGGCGCGCCACCTTGGGGTCCACCTTCAACGGCCGGTAGATTTCTACGCGGTCCATCGGCTGCAACACCACATCCAGGTTGGCAGCACGGCCCCAGATGCCCACTTGCGGCGAATCACCCGCCACCGGCATGCTCAGGCTTGAGATACCACAGCTGGCGCGCAGAGCATCTGCCACCGTGCTACCCACCGGCACATCCAGGACCCATTCGCGCGTCTCGCGCGAGCCCAGGCAGGCCACGACCGTGATGGAGATGGTCTTCGAAGCGCCGTCCATGGCTTCACCCATAGACCTGTTCCGCCCGCTTGACGAAAGCATCGACCATGCTGCCCGCAATGCGGTCGAACACCGGCCCCACGAGCGTGGCCAATGCGGCACTGTCAAACCCATAGTTCAGCATCAGTTCCACCTTGCATGCACGCTGCGTGCCGTCCCCCACGGGGTGAAAGTGCCAATCTCCATCCAGCCGCGAAAACGGCCCTTTCACCAGATGCATCTGCACGCGCTTGCCCGCCTCATGGGTGTTGCACGTCACAAAGGTCTGGCGAATGCCGCTGAAGGCAATGCCCACCTCGGCGGTCATACCTTCACCGGTCTGCTCCAGCACAGCGGCGCGGTCGCACCAGGGCAGGAACTGGGGGTACTGTTCCACCCCGGTGACCAGGGCAAACATCTCTTCGGGGCTGTACCAAATGAGGACGGACTTGTGGACGGTTTTCATGCAGGCAACTGGCGCGGGGCTTTCGAAGGGGAAAGGCGGGCCGGGGAAACTAGAATCACGGGTCTCTGAACGGCCACAATTGTATGTAGGGAGATCTTTTATCTCCCGCAGGGCGCCGCATCTGAACTACATGGCCAAAAAACCCGATCCCACCTCCCGCATTGCCGACAACAAGAAAGCGGCCTACAACTACTTCTTCGAGGAGCGCCACGAGGCGGGCATGGTGCTGCACGGCTGGGAGGTCAAGGCGCTGCGCGAGGGCAAGGTGCAGCTGACCGATGGCTACGTGCTGATCCGTGATGGCGAGCTGTATCTGCTCGGCTGCCTGATCATGCCGCTGAAGACAGCGTCCACCCATGTCAACCCTGAATCAGCGCGTACCAAAAAATTGCTGCTCAAGAAGGACGACATCAAGCGCCTGATTGGCAAGGTCGAGCAAAAGGGCTACACGCTGGTACCCATCAACCTGCACTGGAAGAACGGCTTCGTGAAGTGCGAGATCGCCCTGGCCAAAGGCAAGGCCGAGCATGACAAGCGCGACACCATCAAGGACCGCGAAGGCAAGCGCGAAGTGGAGCGCGCCATGAAAAGTCGCAGCCGCTGATTCCGGCGTGCAGTGCAGTCTGTGTGTACCCAGCCCGGCGCTTGAGAATTTTTTTGCGACGCCGTGGAATAAATCGCTAGGCCCATGTGTTTGTCCCGGTGCAAGGCAGCATTCGCCTCCGCCTGCACCACCCTCTGGAGAAACCCATGAAGAAACTGATCTCGATGGCCGCATTCGTCGCAGCCGCTGCACTGGCTGGCTGCGCCACCATGAACGACTCGCCCGTAAAGACCATGGACGGCGTATTGGTCGGCGCAGGCGGCATGACGCTCTACACGTTTGACCGCGATGCCGCTGGCAGTGGCAAGTCGGTGTGCAACGGCCCCTGCGCCACCAACTGGCCACCGCTGATGGCCAGCAAGGCGCCCGGCAGCGACTACAGCGTCATCACCCGCGACGACGGCAAGACCCAGCTGGCCTACAAGGGCAAGCCGCTGTACTACTGGATCAAGGACACCAAGCCCGGCGACAAAACAGGCGAAGGCGTGAACCAGGTGTGGCGCACCGCACGGCCGTAAGAGCCCGCGCAGCGCAACACAGCCCCTCACGGCATGAATCGCTCCCAGGTCATCGAACAGCTGCCCGGCCTGCGCCGTTACGCGCGGGTGCTGACAGGCGACGCCTGGGCGGCAGATGACCTGGTGCAAGACACGCTGGAGCGGGCCTGCAGCAAGTGGCTGCTGTGGCGCACGGGCAGCAACCTGCGCGCGTGGTTGTTCACGCTGATGCACAACCTGTACTTGAACCAGCGGCGCGCGCTGCCCGCACTGGCCCCCTTGGACATCGACGAGGTTCAAGACCTGCTACCGGGTGCCCGCGCGCCCTCCGACGACGCCCTGGACCTGGAGCGCTGCCTGCAGCGCCTACCCGCCGACCAGCGGGCCGTGCTGCTGCTGGTCGCTATGGAGGACATGAGCTACGAAGACACCGCACGCATCCTGGGCATTCCGGTGGGCACCGTGATGTCGCGCCTGTCGCGGGCCCGCATGCGCTTGCGTGCGCTGATGGACCGCGAACCCACGCAAGGCTCCGCGCCGGCCACCCAGGCAGGCTCAGTCGCAGCAGCAAGCACAGCGCCTGCACTGCGTCGCCTCAAATAGTCACTCTGACCCGATCCTCCACCATGGACCCGACACACCCTGCCCCCCCACCACGCGCCGATGAAAGCAGCGCCTGGCATGCCCTTGTGGACGGCCAATTGCCGCCCACCGAGGCACAGGCACTGCGCGAGCAACTGCGGGACGACGAGGAGGCGCAGGCCACACTGGCCCACTGGCAGGCACAGCGGGACCGTTTGCACACCCTGCACCAGGACCGGCTCCACGCTCCCGTGCCCGATGCCTTGCTGGCCGCTGCGTTGCGCGCCACAGACCGCCGGGAGCAGCAGGCGCAGTGGTGGCGTTGGGGTGGCATGGCCGCCTCGGTGTTGCTGGCCTTTGTGCTGGGCTGGGCGGGACGCGGCCAGTGGCCCGCCGGGGTGCCTGGCAAAACACTGGCTACCAACCAAGGCGCCACGCTGGTAACGGCCGAACCGGCACAGCGCTTCGCACAGCAGGCCTCGGTGGCCCACGCGGTGTATCAACCCGAAGTGCGTCACCCCGTAGAGGTCACGGCTGCCCAGCAAGACCACCTGGTGCAATGGCTGTCCAAACGGCTGGACCGACCGCTCAAGGTCCCAGTGCTGGGCGCGCAGGGCTATGAACTGGTGGGAGGCCGGTTGTTGCCCGGCGACACCGGCGTGCGCGCACAGTTCATGTACCAGAACAGCGCAGGCCAGCGAATCACGCTGTACCTGGGCGCCTTGGCGCCCACCTCGCCCCGCCCTGCCAGCGACAGCAAGGGCGACACCAAAGCGCGCGTGGAAGCACCGGAGGCAGCACCCGTCACCGCGTTCCAGTTCACGCACGAAGGCCCGGTGCCGGGCTTTTACTGGACGGATGCGGGCTTTGGCTACGCCCTGAGCGGGCAGTTGTCACGCCCCGAGTTGTTGAGCCTGGCCACCGCGGTGTATCAGCAGTTGAGCCCCTGACGCGCCGCCAGGGGCTCGGACCGACCAGGGCCTTCGCCGGTCAGGACAAATGGGCCAGCGGGTGGGCGTGCGCAGGCCAGGGGCTGGCGAAGAACGGCGCCACCACCTCCGGCGTCACGTCTTCGATACGGCCAGGATTCCACTGGGGCGCGTGGTCCTTGTCCACGGCCAGGGCACGGATGCCCTCCACGGTTTCACTCTGCCCTGGACGCAAGAAGAAGCAGTGGCGCACCATGTCGCGCTCCATGCGCAGGTCGTCGGCCAGGCCCATCGTGCGGGCGCGGCGGATCTGCTCCAACACCACATGCAGCATCAGCGGCGAACGCTTGCGCAACGTAGCGGCCGTGGCGCGAGCCCAGTCACCCTCAGCGGCTTCCAGGGCGGCGATGATGTCCCCGACGGTGGGGAGCGAGAAATATTGGTCAATTTGGGCTCTGGCGCTTGAATCACGTGCGTCAGAAGCTACAAATTTTGTAGCAACATAGTCACACACCGCCTTGCCATCTGCAAAGCTCTGGACTCCCAGCACCTCCCACACGGCGGCCTGTTGGTCCGAGGGCAGGCAGCCATCGGCCAGTTGGTAGGCAATGGCATCACCCGCGCCGATGGTGTCGCCGGTCAGCGCCAGCCATTCGCCCACGCGACCCGGGCAGCGGCTCAGAAAGTAACCTCCTCCCACATCGGGGAAGAGGCCAATGGCCGTCTCGGGCATGGCCATCTTGGTGCGCTCGGTCACCACACGCAGGGTCGCGCCCTGGCTGATGCCCATGCCGCCGCCCATCACGATGCCATCCATGAAGGCGATGTAGGGCTTGGCGTAGTTGTGGATCAGGTGGTTGAGCGCGTATTCCTCGGTGAAGAAGTCCTCGATCAACGGGTTGCCCTGGCTGCCCGCCTGGTGCAGAAAGCGGATATCGCCACCTGCGCAGAAAGCACCAAACGGGCCTTCCTTGTTGCTGCCACGGATGGCCACGGCCAGCACCCGCGCATCGTTCTGCCAGGCCAGCAGGATGCCCATCAGGTCACGCACCATACCCAGCGACAAGGCATTGAGCGCACGCGGGCGGTTCAGGGTAATGAAGCCCACCTGGCCACGCACTTCGCTCAACACTTCAGACACAACCGTCTCCGTCATTTTTGTTCCTTCCAACCCAACAGTTCATTGAAAACCAGCGCACCGATCACCAGTGCGCCCCCCGTCAGCACCGCCGTGCCGGGCTTTTCGCCCGCGCCCAACCATGCCAGCAAGATGCCAAAGATCACTTCGAGCAGACCCAGCAGCGCCATCTCGGGCGCTTTGAGCACACGCCCGCAGCGCACGGCCAACACACAAGGGATGGCCAATTGCACCACGCCCAGCAAGGCCAGCAGGCCCAGGTCATGCGCCGACGCCTGAAAAGGCAGCGCCAGTGGCAGTGTGGCCATCACCGAGATCACGGCACCAACCAACACCGCAGGCACCAGGTCCACCGCATGACCATGGCGCTGCGAATGTTGCACCACCGTCCAGTTGATGGCGGCCGCGACCGGCACACACAGCGCCACCAGCGTACCAGCCAGGGGCAGGCCCGCCATTTGCGAACCATACATCCACGCAATGCCCAACCCCGCCACGGCAATCGCTGCCCAGGTGCGCGGGGCGATGTGGTGACCGATGAACACCCTTGCAAACAGCGCAGTGAGCAGCGGCCCCACGGCCATCGTAACCAGCACGTTGGCCACCGGCATGAGCACCAGGGCCACCATGAACGCCGTGAACATCACGCTCCAGCACACGCCAGAGATCCACAACGCACGGCCACTGTGACGCATGGAGGCAAACACCGCCCTGCCCTGCAGCGCGGGCAGGATGACCAGCAGCGACAGCAAGGTGAAAAAGCTGCGCCAGAAAGTCACCTCAAAGCTCGCTGCATGTTCCAGGTGGCGCGTCACCACGCCGGCGATGGACCACATGAGGGTCACTGCCACCATCAGCACCACCGCGCGGGAATGTGTGAGTTTCAACATGGTTTGTGCAGGGTTCAGACGGAAAAAAGGCCACTGCGCAGCAGTGGCCCTTCCGGGAACGCTCAGCCTATCAGGACCGGCCAGCGCGCTTGCGCTCGTTTTCGGTCAAGTGGCGCTTGCGCAGGCGCACGCTCTTGGGCGTGATTTCGACCAGCTCGTCGTCTTCGATGAATTCCACGCCGTATTCCAGCGTGAGGTCAATCGGGGGCGTGATCTTGATCGCGTCTTCCTTGCCGGAGACGCGGAAGTTGGTCAGCTGCTTGGTGCGCGTGGCGTTCACGATCAGGTCGTTGTCGCGGCTGTGGATGCCGACGATCATGCCTTCGTACACGGGGTCGTTCGCCTTCACGAACATGCGGCCACGGTCGTCCAGCTTGCCCAGGGCGTAGGTGAAGATTTCACCGTCGTCCATGGAGATCAGCACACCGTTCTTACGGCCACCGATGTCGCCCTTGTGCGGCTCGTAGCTGTCGAAGATGTTGGAGATCAGACCGGAACCGCGCGTCAGGTTCAGGAATTCGTTGGTGAAACCGATCAGGCCACGGGCCGGGATGCGGTATTCCAGGCGCACGCGGCCACGGCCGTCGGACTCCATGTTCACCAGCTCGCCCTTGCGCTCGCCCAGGGCTTGCATCACGCCGCCTTGGTGGCCTTCTTCAATGTCGGCAGTCACCAGCTCGATAGGCTCGCACTTCTCGCCATTGATTTCCTTGAACACCACGCGCGGCTTGGACACAGCCAGCTCGTAGCCTTCGCGGCGCATGTTTTCCAGCAGGATGGTCAGGTGCAATTCACCACGGCCCATCACTTCAAAGATACCTTCTTCGTCGGTTTCCTTCACGCGCAGGGCCACGTTATGCTGCAGTTCCTTTTGCAGGCGGTCCCAGATCTGGCGGCTGGTCACGAACTTGCCTTCGCGGCCTGCCAGGGGCGAGGTGTTCACGCAGAAGTTCATGGTCAGCGTGGGCTCGTCCACCTTCAGCATGGGCAGCGGTGCAGGGTTGGCCGGGTCGGTCACGGTCACGCCGATACCGATGTCTTCGATACCGTTGATCAGCACGATGTCGCCAGGGCCAGCCATCGGCGTCTGCATGCGGTCCAGACCCTGGAAGGTCAGCACCTGGTTCACACGGCCCTTGACGGCCTTGCCGTCGGGGCCTTCCATGACGACCACGTCCATCATGGGCTTCAAGGTACCCTGGCTGATACGGCCCACGCCGATACGGCCCACGAAGGTCGAGAAGTCCAGCGCCGAGATCTGCAGTTGCAGTGGCGCGCTCGCGTCACCCGTGTTCGGGGGCACGTGCTTGAGGATGGTGTCAAACAGGGCCGACATGTCGGGGCCCCACTGCTCACCCGGAGCGCCTTCTTCCAGCGACGACCAGCCGTTGATGCCCGAGGCGTACACCACGGGGAAGTCGAGTTGCTCGTCGGTCGCGCCCAGCTTGTCGAACAGGTCGAACGCAGCGTTCACCACCTTGTCGGGGTTGGCACCGGGCTTGTCCACCTTGTTCACGACCAGGATGGGGCGCAGGCCCAGGGCCAGGGCCTTCTTGGTCACGAAACGCGTCTGGGGCATGGGGCCTTCTTGCGCATCGATCAGCAGCACCACGCTGTCCACCATGGACAGGGCGCGTTCCACTTCACCGCCGAAGTCCGCGTGACCAGGGGTGTCCACGATGTTGATGTGCGTACCCTTCCAGCTCACGGCGCAGTTCTTGGCCAGGATGGTGATGCCACGCTCTTTTTCAATCGCGTTGTTGTCCATCACGGTATCGACGACCTTTTCGTGGTCGGCGAAGGTGCCGGACTGGCGCAGCAGCTGGTCAACCATGGTGGTTTTGCCATGGTCAACGTGGGCAATGATGGCGATATTGCGGATTTGTTTAGTCATAGTTTTTCCAATATGCCGCTGTGCGCCATGGACGCGGAATGCGGCGAGCTTTCCAAAATTTGTTGAATTTCCAGCGGACTCAGGAGCCTGTCCGGCACCAGCTCCCCGCCCACGATGTGGCCCACCCCCAACAGCGCCGGGGGATTCTCGCCAAACACCGCCACGGCACTGGCGTCAGGCCAGTTGCCACGACGACGCACGCCCGACAGGAATCGGGCTGCATTCTCACCGTCCAGCGTGACACGCATGTGTTGTGCCAGCAGTGACTCGGGCGGCTCCACGCTGGCCAGACGCTCCGCTTCGGGCATGGCCTCCAGCTGCGCCAGCGTGACGCAGCGCTCCACCCCCAGCCCGCCGGTGTCAATGCGGCGCAGAAAAGTCAGGTGCGCCCCACAGCCCAGTGCAGCACCAATGTCTTCACCCAACGTACGGATGTAGGTGCCCTTGCTGCAGGTCACTATTATTTTGATAGCTGGTTGTGCTTGATCTGTCTGCACTAGCGTCAGCTTGAGGGCATGAATAACCACATCCCGCGCTTCTCGCTCCACGGTGACCCCGGCGCGTGCATATTCGTACAGCGCCTTGCCGTCCTTCTTGAGTGCGCTGTGCATCGGAGGCACCTGGCGAATGGGGCCAGTGAACTGCTGCTGCACAGCCCCCAGACGCTCTGGCGTGATTTGGGCGGGGTCTACGTCGCAGCGCTGCACCACATCCCCCTCGGCATCGCCGGTGGTGGTGGTGGCTCCAAGCAGCGCAATCGCCTCGTAGGTCTTGGCAGCATCCAGCTGCAGCTGGCTGAACTTGGTGGCGGCACCAAAACACAGGGGCAACACGCCCGTGGCGAGCGGATCGAGTGTGCCGGTATGGCCCGCCTTCTCGGCGCGCAGGAGCCATTTCGCCTTTTGCAAGGCGTCATTGCTCGAAAGGCCGAGCGGTTTGTCGAGCAGCAACACCCCATGCACAGGGCGCCGCTGCACCCTGGTGCGTGGCGCGTGCATGGACTACTCCTCTTTAGCGCGCGAAGACACTGCCTTGGCGATCAAGGCGTTCATGTCGGCAGCACGCTCGGACGTGCGATCGAACACGAAGTGCAGCGTAGGCACGGTGTGGATGTGCAGGCGCTTGAACAAGCCGTTGCGCAGGAATCCTGCCGCCTGATTGAGCGCCGCCTGCGTTTCCACAGGGTCGCCCGTCAACAGGCTGAAGAACACCTTGGCGTGGGCGTAGTCGGGAGTCACCTCCACGCCCTGCAGCGTCACCATGCCCACGCGCGGGTCTTTCAACTCGCGCGCGATCAGCTCCGTCAGATCGCGCTGGATCTGGTCGGCCACCTTGAAGGCGCGGTTGGGAGTGGATGATTTCTTCGCAGCCATGTTGTCGCTTGTACCTCGTTCGCCTTACAGCGTCCGTGCGATTTCCTTGATCTCGAAGAACTCCAGCTGATCGCCTTCCTTGATGTCGTTGTAGTTGCGCAGCTTGATACCGCACTCGAAGCCTTCCTTGACTTCCTTGACATCGTCCTTGAGGCGGCGCACGGACTCGACTTCGCCGGTGTAAATGACCACGTTTTCGCGCAGCAGGCGGAACTTGCAGTTGCGCGTAACTTGGCCAGAGGTGACGTACGAACCTGCCACCGTACCGATCTTGGACGCGACGAACACGGTGCGAATCTCGGCCGTACCGATGGCTTCTTCACGCTGCTCGGGCGCCAGCATGCCGGACATCGCCGCCTTCAACTCATCCACAGCGTCGTAAATGATGTTGTAGTAATGCAGGTCCACATCGCTCGACTCGGCCAACTTGCGCGCACCAGCATCGGCACGCACGTTAAAGCCAATCACGACGGCCTTGGAGGCAATCGCCAGGTTGACGTCGGACTCGCTGATGCCACCCACGCCGGCATACACCAGCTGCACGCGGATTTCCTCGGTGGAGAGCTTGAGCAGCGAGGCTGCCAGCGCTTCCTGAGAGCCCTGCACGTCCGCCTTGATGATGATGGGCAGGGTCTGCACCTCGCCTGCGGTCATCTCGGAGAACACGTTCTCCAGCTTGGCAGCCTGTTGCTTGGCCAGCTTGGTGTTGCGGAACTTGCCAGCACGGTAGGTCGCGATTTCGCGCGCACGGCGCTCGTCGGACAGCACCATGAACTCGTCACCAGCCTGTGGCACATCGGACAGACCCTGGATTTCCACCGGGATCGACGGACCAGCTGTCTTGGTCGGCTTGCCGTTTTCGTCCAGCATGGCGCGCACGCGGCCAGAGGTCTGGCCTGCCAGCACCACATCGCCCACCTTGAGCGTGCCGGACTGAACCAGCACCGTGGCCACAGGGCCGCGGCCCTTGTCCAACTGGGCTTCGATCACGAGGCCCTTGGCCAGCGATTCGACAGGTGCCTTGAGTTCCAGCACTTCGGCTTGCAGCAGCACCTGCTCCAGCAGCGCGTCGATGCCCATGCCGGTCTTGGACGACACGGCCACAAAAGGCGAGTCGCCGCCGTATTCTTCAGGCACCACCTCTTCCACCACCAGCTCTTGCTTGACGCGATCTGGGTTGGCATCGGGCTTGTCGGCCTTAGTAATGGCTACCACGATCGGCACCTTGGCAGCCTTGGCGTGTTTGATGGCTTCCTTGGTCTGGGGCATGACACCGTCATCTGCCGCCACCACAAGAATCACAATGTCCGTGGCCTGGGCACCACGAGCACGCATGGCCGTAAAGGCCTCGTGGCCGGGGGTGTCGAGGAAGGACACCATGCCGCGTGGCGTTTCCACGTGGTAGGCACCAATGTGCTGCGTAATGCCGCCAGCTTCGCCTGCCGCCACCTTGGCGCGGCGGATGTAATCCAGCAGCGAGGTCTTGCCGTGGTCCACGTGGCCCATGACGGTAACCACGGGAGCGCGTGGCAGCAGCTCGGCATCCTTCTGGCCCGAATCTTCATCGGTGAACGCCTCTGGATCGTCCAGCGCCGCCACCACAGCCTTGTGGCCCATTTCCTCCACCACGATCATGGCGGTGTCCTGGTCCAGCGGCTGATTGATGGTGACCATCTGGCCCATCTTCATCAGCGCCTTGATGACCTCGGATGCCTTGATGGACATCTTGTGCGCCAGCTCGGCCACGGTGATGGTCTCGGGCACATGCACTTCAATGATGCGTGCTTCGACCGATACGGCCTGCTGGTGATCATCACGGTGGTCGCGGTTGTCGCCACGGCGGCCACGCGGGCCACCACGCCAATTGTTGCGACCGACACCGCCGCTGCTGTCACCACGGGTCTTGATTTCTTTCTTCTTGGCCGTGTCGTTGGCCCAGCTG
Source organism: Acidovorax benzenivorans (assembly GCF_028680575.1). Taxonomy (GTDB): domain Bacteria; phylum Pseudomonadota; class Gammaproteobacteria; order Burkholderiales; family Burkholderiaceae_C; genus Acidovorax; species Acidovorax benzenivorans. Next base: position 192,032 of record NZ_JAPCKI010000006.1, read on the forward strand.
GAGGACAGCTTGGCCGACTTCACTTCCTTGCCAGCGCCTGGCGCACCTGCGCCTGCTCCGGCAGCAGCGGGAGCACCTGCGCGCGCCACACCAGTGCCAACAGCCGGCTTGTGCAAAGTGCCCTTCTTGGCGTCGCCCACCGCAGCAGGCTTGGCCACTGGCTTGGGTTCCTCGGGCTTCTTCGCGACCATGACCGCCTTCTTGGGCGTAGCCATCATGGAGCGGATGGCAGCAGCTTCGGCCTCGGCCTTGCGGCGGCGAGCATCCAGGTCCGCAGCACGGGCTGCTTCTTCGTCAGAGCGCGCCTTGGATTCGGCCGCAGCCTTTTCGCGGGCTTCGTTCTGCGCAGCCGTGCGTGCAGCGGCTTCCGCAGCCTGCTCGCGGGTGGCTTCCTGCTTGACAGCAGAGGCCTGGGCCTTCTTCTCGGCTTCCTGGGCGGCGTAGGCGGCAGCGCGCTCTTCGGCTTCGCGCTCGCGCTTTTCGCGGGCTTCGCGCTCTGCACGCTTTTCGGCCAACTCCGTCTCCTGGCGGCGGATCAGCTCGGCTTGGCGGCGGGCTTCTTCCTCGCGGCGGGACAGTTCGAGATCCTCACTCGACGCAGTGGGTTCTTCTTCCACCGCAGCAGGCATTTGGGACTCGGCGGCAGCCTCAGCACCTTCATCGCGCTGGATGAAGGTGCGCTTCTTGCGCACTTCCACCTGGATGGTACGGGCCTTGCCTGTAGCGTCCGCCTGCTTGATTTCGCTGGTGGACTTCTTGACCAGCGTGATCTTCTTGCGGTCGACCGAGGCCGTACCGTGGCTGGCCTGCAGGTACACCAGCAGCTTTTGCTTGTCCGACTCGGTCAACGCGTCAGAGGGGGCAACCTTGCCCACGCCCGCAGCCTTGAGCTGGTCGAGCAGGGTTTCAGGCGATTTTTTGAGTTCGGTGGCGAACTCGGCGACAGTATTACTGGACATATGTGGTTCGTGCCTCCCTGACCTTTACTCTTGCCCCGCGAACCAATGTTCGCGCGCCTTCATGATCAAGGCTTTGGCTTCTTCTTCAGACTGTCCGGTCAGGTCGGTCAGTTCATCAATGGCCAGATCGGCCAGGTCGTCACGCGTGTGCACACCGCCTTCGGCCAATTTGGCAATCAGCTCAGGGGAGAGGCCTTCGAGGTCGCGCAGGTCCTGGGAGACCTCTTCCACGCTTTCCTCACGGGCGATTTCCATGGTGAGCAGCGCGTCCTTGGCTCGGGCACGCAACTCGTTCACAGTGTCTTCGTCGAAACTTTCGATCTCCAGCATTTCCTGCAGCGGCACATAGGCCACTTCTTCCAGGCTGTTGAAGCCTTCGGAGATCAGGATGTCGGCGATTTCCTCGTCCACATCCAGTTTTTCCATGAACAGCTTGCGGGCAGTGTCGGTCTCGTTGGCCTGCTTTTGTGCGCTTTCGGCGGCGTCCATGATGTTGATCTTCCAGCCGGTCAAGTCGGAAGCCAAGCGCACGTTCTGACCACCACGACCGATGGCGATGGCGAGATTTTCCTCGTCCACCACCACGTCCATGGCGTGCTTTTCTTCATCCACCACGATAGAGGACACGTTGGCCGGGGCCAGTGCACCAATCACGAACTGTGCGGGGTCTTCAGACCACAGCACGATGTCCACGCGCTCGCCAGCGAGTTCGTTGGTCACCGCATTCACGCGGGTGCCGCGCACGCCGACGCAAGTGCCGATAGGGTCCACACGCTTGTCGTGCGACAGCACGGCGATCTTGGCGCGCGAGCCGGGGTCACGGGCACAGGACTTGATCTCCAGCAGGCCTTGCTCGATCTCGGGGACTTCGTTGCGGAAGAGTTCGATCATGAACTCGGGGGCCGAACGCGACAGGATGATGGGAGCGCCGCGCAGCGTCAGGTCCACCTCCATGATCATGGCCCGCACGCGGTCACCACTGCGCAGGTTTTCCTTGGGGATCATCTCGCCGCGGCGCAGGCGGCCTTCGACACGGCCGGACTCGACAATGATGTCGCCCTTGTCCATGCGCTTGACGGTACCGGTGAAGATCTTTTCGCCACGCGACATGAAGTCGTTGAGCAGCATCTCGCGTTCAGCGTCGCGGATCTTCTGCAGGATGACCTGCTTGGCGGCCATGGCGCCGATACGGCCGATCGGCACGGACTCGACGCCTTCTTCGATGTACTCGCCCACTTCGATATCCGGAATGCGGTCCTTCGCATCCATCAACAGCTCTTCGGCTTCGGGGTTCTGCAAGCCAGCCTCGTCGGGCACCACCAGCCAGCGACGGAAAGTCTCGTAGTTGCCGCTGTCGCGATCCACGGACACGCGAATGTCCACCTCGCCTTGGTACAGCTTCTTGGTAGCCTGGGCCAAGGCCGACTCCACGGCGCCCAAGACCACATCACGCTCCACGTTCTTTTCGCGCGAAATGGCCTCAACCAACATCAACAATTCGCGATTCATGCGACGACTCTCCTGTTTCAATCACCCGAGGGCGGGGGCTGCGCGCTGCGGCCACCCACCCCACATTTTTCAGCAGCCAATCAGGCAGGTGCAGCCCCGGCCTTGCCTGCGCGCCCCTTGAAATCCACGATGGGCGCAAGGCGCACATCCCGGCACTCATCCAAGGTAAAGCCCATCGCCTGCAAGGGGGCAGGCACGCGTTTCTTGCTGACTCTTTGACCTGGCTTGACCGGCGGCTCGTCACTCCAGACGATCTGCCAACCTCCAGCCTCGGCCCGCTCCAGCGTGCCGCGAAATTTCTTGCGGGTGGCGCTGACCTGGCCTCCCGCTGCTGCGGCGCCAATGGGCGCCCTCAGGGTGATGTCGATGACCGAGCCTTCAAAGCGCACAAAGTCTTGCTCGTGACGCAGGGGCCGATCGATGCCGGGGGACGACACTTCGAGGCGCTTGTACTCGACACCATCAACTTCCAGCGCAAACTGCAGCTGGCGGGTGACCTTCTCGCAATCCTCGACCGTCACAAACTGCTCGATCACGGGCTGGGGCGCATCAGCGGCGGGCTGCACCCAGGGCAAGTCGATGGTGACGCGCAACAGGCCTCCGGCAGAGCGCTCGATCTCCACCAGGTCATACCCCAGGCCCGTCACAATTTGTTCAACGACTTGCTGCAATGCCACGTGTTCAGTTCAATCCCGGATAAACCACACGACCTGCGCAAACCAAAACCAGGCCAGCAGCCCGCTCATTCGGAACACTGTTCGTGCCCCTTCGTTTGCGCAAATCCAAAACAAAAAACCCGATAACCCCCGGAGACCCATCCCCGACAGCTTCGAGCTCCAAAAGCGTTCGACCAAAAAAAACGGGCGGTTGGTACCCGCCCGTTTGGTCGTGAGAGCCGTATTGTAGCGTGCAAAGTGTTGATTTGCAAAGGCACGGACCGGGAAAACTGTTGTCAACGCGCCCAGGCCAGTGTTCATGCGGCCTGCCGGGCGGAACAGCATCAAAAAGGCACGCTGGGCTTATCCAACGGGCAGCAGTAGCTATGACAGTGATAGCGGTTGCAACAGCTCTTGCAAATCGCCCTCGGTGAAGAGAGGCTCCTTGCGGGCGGCCGCACCGCTGTAGAGGCTGCCTGCGAGCTGGGCCTTGCGCTCCTGCAGCGCCAGAATCCTCTCTTCAATCGTGCCCTGCGCCACCAGTTTGATCACCCACACGCTTTGGGTCTGGCCGATGCGGTGAGCGCGGTCGGTGGCCTGATTCTCCACCGCCGGGTTCCACCAGGGGTCGAAATGGATCACGGTGTCGGCCTGCGGCAGGTTCAGCCCCACGCCACCCGCCTTGAGGCTGATGAGAAACAACGGCACCTGCCCACTCGTGAACTGCTCGATGATCGCGTCGCGCTTCTGGCTCTGCCCCGTGAGCTTGACCCACGGCAGGTTTCGCTTTTTCAATTCGGCCTCGATCAGCCGGAGCATGCTGGTGAACTGCGAGAACAGCAAAATGCGCCGCCCTTCGGCCAGCATTTCGGGCAGCAGCGCCATGAGCTGCTCCAGCTTGGCCGAGGTGGTGACTTGCTTGGCGGCATCCAGCGGCACCAACGCCGGGTGGCAACACACCTGACGCAGCTTGAGCAGTGCATCCAGGATGGTGATCTGCGACTGAGCCAGGCCCTTGGTCTGCAGTGCCTCGCGCACGGTTTTTTCCATCCCCAGTCGGATGGTTTCGTACAGGTCGGCCTGTGCGCCTGTCAGCTCCACGGGCATGACCGACTCGACCTTGGGCGGCAGCTCACCCGCCACCAGGGCCTTGGTCCGCCGCAGCATGAAGGGCGTGATGCGCGCACGCAACTGCGCCATGCGCGCGCCGTCGCCTTGCTTTTCGATGGGCGTGCGAAACACCTCCTTGAAACGCTGCCGGCTGCCCAGAAAGCCCGGCATCAAGAAATGGAACAGGCTCCAGACCTCGCCCAGGTGGTTTTCCATCGGCGTGCCCGACAGGCACAGCCGGTGGCGCGCCTGCAGCTCGCCCACCACCTGTGCGGCCTGGCTGCTGGCGTTCTTGATGTTCTGGGCTTCGTCCAGCACCACCAGGTGCCAGGGCTGCGACAGCCAGCGCTCTCGGTCGCGCTGCAGCAGCGAATAGGGTGCGACGACGATGTCGTGCTCGGCCACCGCATCGGCCACGGCATGGCGACCCGAGCCGTGCAGCACCAGGCAGCGCAGGCTGGGGCAAAAGCGCGCCGCCTCGCGCTGCCAGTTGCCCATCAAGCTCACCGGCGCAATGACCAGTGCGGGGTGGGTCAGCCGCCCGGCATCTTTTTCGACCTGGATATGGGCCAGGGTCTGCAGCGTCTTGCCCAGACCCATGTCGTCGGCCAGCACCCCGGCCAGGCCATGGGTGCGCAAGAACTGCAGCCAGTTCAGCCCCTGCTGCTGGTACGGGCGCAAGGTGGCCTTCACGCCTGCAGGCACAGGCACCGTGGGCAGCGCACTGGCGCCCCGCAGCTGCGCCACCAGGGCGTGCAGCGCATCGGCGCCCTCCCACACCACGCCCTCGCCGAGCGCGGCGCTGGTGCGCAACGCGTCCATGCGCGAGAGCTTGAGGCTGTCGCCCGCGAAGTCGTGCGCACGGTCGCCCACCAGGTCCAGCAGGGCCGCCATCCAGGGGCGCAGAACGTCAGTGGGCACCCGCACAAAACCCGATGTGCCCACGCCACGCAGATAGGCAAACGGTGGCAGCTGCGGCTGGCCCGTGGCAGGGTCGGGCGGCTGCTGGGCGGCGGCTGCGATCAGCATGGGCAACAGCGGCAGGATGTTGTGGCGCACGCCGTTGATTTCCATGCCCAGCGACAGCGCAAACCAGGGCGATGTGGCCTCGTCTTCACCAATGGGCAGCAGTGCCACGTCCAGGGTGTCGGCATGGGTGATCCAGCCGTCCAGCGCCGCGTCCAGTGTCAGTACAAAGCCCGCATCGCGCAGCACCGCAAAGCCGTTGTCGAACCAGTGCATCCAGTCTTCCTGCGATTGCTCGCCGGGGATACCGAACAAGCCGTCGTCGGTGCCCAGCAGGCCCAGATCCATCAGGCGCTCGATGGCGTTGAGTTCGGCCAATGCATCGCGCTGCAGAAGCACTTGGTCACCGTCGATGCCAGGCACCAGTACGGCCAGGTCCTGCCCTCCCCACCAGCCCACATGGCCCTGGTAGTCAAAACGCAATTGCGCCGTGATGAGGCCCAGGTCAGCCACTTCGTTCGGGGGCGACGGCGCAAGATGCAGGCGGGCTACAGGTTTCACGCCCTGCACCCGTGTGAGCGGCCCGAGCACCGGCGGCAGCGGCAGCACCCCACCGATGCGGCGGGCCACCTCGGCATGGTGTTTTTGCAGGGCCGTGGCGCTGAGGGCGGGCGCCTTGAGCAACATGGCCACCTGCGCGGGGCTCAAGCCCTCGGCGTGCACCGGGCCGCAGACACCTTGGGTTGCGTCCAGGTAGAGCGGCGGGTGGTTGTCGCACAGGGTGGCGGTGTCACTGGGCAGCGTGGCCTGCAGCCCCCAAACGCCCTCGCCGCCCTGAGCAGGCACGGACGCCTTCCAACCCCACGCAATGGGCTGCGAATCGCCCCAGCGCAAGGAGGCACCCACCGTGGCTCCGCCTGCATCCACAAACAGGCGGCCCGTGGCGGCCGCCTGCTCCAGCGCCAACAAGCCCACCGCGCCTTCCAGCACCCCGATGGGCGCCACGCTGTAGGCCGAGTAGTACCCCACGCTGCGTGGCATGGCGCGCAGCAGCTGCAGCACTTGACGGTCGGCATCGCTGGCACGGTCGTACACCGCCTGGCCCGGTGCGGGCTGTGTGCGGATCTGCTGCGGCTTGGCCCAGCCGCCCGTGACCTTGGGGTAAGACACCACGGCCTCCAGCTGCAACTGCGGCACGGTGGTGCGCGACCGCCCCACGGCAGACACCAGATAGAGGTAACACTCAGGCCTCGCGGCCCGCGCACCCGGCGCCTGGGGTGCCACGGCATCACTGCCGAGAGCGCGGTCCCAGTCCTGCAGCCAATGCATCAGCCGCGCTTCGGCCTCGGCGCGCGCCAGGGCTTCCTTGCGCTCGTGCAGGGTCTTGAGTGCCTCTGCAGCCCGCGCGGACGACGGACCGTGCGCCGCGTTCTGGTGCGCGGCCTCCAGAGTCAAGGCCACCGCGTGTTTGCAGTCCCCACCCACGGGGCAAGTGCAATCACCGGACCAGTGCTTGACCTGTCCGTTGGGTGCAAGAACAAGCGCCACCGACACCTCGTACGGCTCGGGCAGGCTGCCCTGCACCTGGCCCTCTATCGCCCAGCGGCCCTCGACTTCAGGGGTGATCTCGATGCGGACCACGCCTGCGCGGCGGTACAGGTCCATGCCCCGCGACCAGGCGCCTTTTTCGCACTGGGCCTCCAGCGAATTGGTCTGAAACCAGGGAGAACGGGGTGTAGCCACAAAATCAAGCAAAAAGTGCCTCTAGCGCTTACCATCAAGCGCTAGTAGCTATAAAAACAGGAGTTCCCCAAACGATGGGGACTCTGCGCACTGGCCACCAGTTGGCTGCGCTATGCGCCGCGCGCGGCACGCACACGCTCAAACACTTCCTGTGCCTCGCCTCCAGCACCCGCACCGCCCGGTGCTGCGGCCTGCAAGCTGGTCAACAACCGCGCCAGCACGGGCGCCTGGGGCAGCAAAGGGCCCAAAAACAGCGCGCGCTCGCCATCGGCGATGAGCAGAGTTGGGAAGGTTTCCACGTCCAGGTCGCCCGCCAGATCGGAATCGTCCTCAATGTCCACCCATTCAAAATGCACGTTCGGGTGCTCGCGGGCCAGCGCGTCAAACAGGGGGCGATACACGCCGCAAGTGCCGCACCAGGCAGCACACAGGCACACGGCCCACCAGCCGCTGGGCGCGGGGACAGCAGGGCTTGACGACGGTGTGGATTCTGGCAACGCGGCGGGGCTTTGCATCTACGGGGCTCCTGGGGGTCAGTCAGCACGCGGCAGATGCTACGGGCGGGCGAACACCGCCACCGCCCCCGTCACCCGCTACATGCCGCGCCGTTCGCGGGCGCGATAAACCTCGATGGTACCCACACCCGGCGCCTGGTTGCCCCAGCTATTGCGCACAAAGGTGGCAACGGCCGCCACCTCTTCGTCCGACAGGGTCTGCTGAAACGGCGGCATGCCGTGCGGACGCGGGTTGCCTGCCGTCGCAGGCAGGTAGCCCCCCTGCAGCACCACGCGCACCAGGTTGGTCGGATCGGCCAGCGTGATGGCGCGGTTGCCCGCCAGCGCAGGGAAGGCGCCCGACTCGCCCTGCCCCTGATCACCGTGGCACTGCGCGCACTGCTGCTCGTACACCTTGCCGCCCCGCGCCATCGCGCTGGCCGGGGGGGCGGCCACGGTGGCAGGCACCTTGCGGTCTTGCTGCGGCAGGCCCTGCAGGTACGCGGCCATGGCGCGCGCATCAGCGTCGGTCAGGTACTGCGTGCTGCGGAACACCACCTCGGCCATGGGGCCCAGCACCGAGCCCTGCGGGGCCACACCGGTCTTGAGCAGTGCCACCACATCATCGGTGCGCCACTCCTTCACGCCGGCCTCGTGCGCAGCGTTGAGTGCGGGGGCATACCAGTTCTGCACCGGGATCAGGCCACCGGTGAAGGCTTTGGTGTCCGACGTGGCGCCCAGCGCATTGCGGGGCGTGTGGCAGGCGGTGCAGTGGCCCAGGCCGCTGACCAAATAGGCACCTCGGTTGTATTCGGCCGTTTGCGTGGGTTCGGTGGGGGGCGCGCCCGGTGCGAAGAACAGCGCACGCCACACGGCCAACGCCGCCTGCGTGTTGTACGGAAAACGCAGCGCATGCTCGCGGTTGGCCTCTGCGACGGCAGGCAGGCTTTGCAGATAGGCAAAGATCGCGTCCGAGTCCTCCCGCGTCACCTGCGTGTAGTTGGGGTACGGAAAGGCCGGGACCAGCAGCCGCCCATCCTTGCTGCGGCCATGGTGCATGGCGCGCCAGAACTCGGCCGAGGTCCAGCTGCCAATGCCATACGCCCTGTCGGGCGTGAGGTTGGAGCTGTGCACCACGCCAAACGGCGTCTCGATGCCGCGCCCGCCCGCAAACGGTGCGCCGCCTTGGTTGGTGTGGCAGGCCATGCAGTTGCCGATGCGGGACAGATACTCGCCGCGCTGCACCAGCGCGGGCGTGCTCTGCAGCATGTCGGTGGCGGGCAACGGCTCTTCGCCGCGCAGGTTCAGGGTGATCAGCACGGCAGCGGCAATGCCGAGTGCTGCCAGCACGGAAGAGAGGGTCCAGAGGATGCGTTTCATCGGTGCATCCCTTCTCAGCGTGCAGCCGCTGCGGCCACAGGCACCTCGGCCACACCGCCGCAGCGCGCAGGCATGGCGGCGGGCAGTGTGCGGGCAGGTTTGCCACCCGCAGCCACCGGCTGGGCGGCCAGCCAGGCCGAAACGGCGCTCACGTCTTCGGGCGTGAGCTGGCGGGCGATATCGGCCATGCAGTCGGGCACATGCGCGCGGCGCTGGCCGGTCTTCCAGGCGCCCAGCTGGCTGTTGAGGTAGTCGCGCGGCAGGCCAAGCAGGCCAGGTATGGACGGCGCCACACCCGTCATGGCGCTGCCGTGGCACGACACGCAGGCCGGTATACGACGCGCTGCGGCCCCCTGCTGCACCAGTTGGCGTCCCTGCTCCAGCAGCGCGGGCGGGGCCTGGGGCGGCGGCGGGGGCGAGTAAGGAATGTCCTGCGCGGCAAAGTGCTCGGCCATCTCGCGCAAGTAATCGTCCGTCAGGTGCTCGATGAGATAACCCATCTGTGGGTAGCTGCGCCGCCCGTCCCGAAAGTTGAGCAGTTGGTTGGCCAGATAACCCGCAGGCTTGCCCGCAATGCGCGGAAAGTAGCCATCGGGCGTGGCACGGCCTTCCTTGCCGTGGCAGGCGGTGCAGGCCAGCACGCGCGAAGACATGGACGACGCAGGCACCGTCTGGGCCTCAGCGCCAGCACTCAGAGCCAACGCCACCAGGGCTGTGGCAGCAGGTCGGCAGAAAACAGGGCGCAGCAGGTTGCGCAGGCAATCGATCATGGGAATTTGTCTGTGAGGAAACGGCCGGTGGGTGCACAAGAGCCATCTGCCCAAGGCATGCACCAACACAGTCCGTCACTCTACGCGCAGCCCAAAAAACAGTACAGATTCAGTTTCCGGTTAAAAATACAGATCAGTTTGCCCTGCATCAAGCCACGCCGCCCCATGAAACGCTATGAACGCCACGCCGATGCCATTGCCCAGCTCATCCACAGCGGTGCGCTGCGACCCGGCGACCGCGTGCCCTCGGTGCGCGAGGCCAGCCGCACGCGGGGCATCAGCCCGTCCACCGTGTTCGAGGCGTATTACCTGCTGGAGGCCCAGGGCCTGATCCACGCCCGCCCGCGCTCGGGCTACTACGTCAGCGCCAGGCTGCCCGGCACGGCCGAGGCCCGCCCAGCTGAACCTCAACCCTCCCAGCCCGCAGCCACCTCCACCGGCGTGGCCATCAGCGACCTGGTGTTCGAAGTGCTGGGCCTGGCGCGCGACCGCGACCTGGTACCGCTGGGCTCGGCCTTTCCGGGGCTGGAGCTGTTTCCGCTGGAGCGCCTGGCGCGCTGCCTGGGCAGCGGCATGCGCAAGCTCGACCCGTGGAACATCGTGCAAAGCCTGCCGCCCGGCGACGAACGCCTGCGCCAGCAGATTGCCCTGCGCTACGGCGTGCACGGCATGGCGGTGGATGTGGAAGAAATCATCATCACCAACGGCGCCATGGAGGCGCTTAACCTCTGCCTGGAGGCCGTCACCCAACCCGGCGACGTGGTGGTGGTCGAGTCCCCCACCTTCTACGCCGCGCTGCAGGCCCTGGAGCGGCTGAACCTGCAAGCGCTGGAAATCGCCACCCACCCGCGCGATGGCATCGACCTGGCGGCGTTGGCGCAAGCGCTAGAGCGGCAACCACCCCACCAGCCCATCAAGGCCTGCTGGCTCATGCCCAGTTTTCAGAACCCGCTGGGCAGCCTGATGCCCGAGGGCAAAAAGCGCGAGCTGGTCGCGCTGCTGGCGCGCCACGGCGTGCCGCTGATCGAAGACGACGTGTATGGCGAGCTGCACTTTGGCCCCCAGCGCCCGCCGCCAGCCAAGGCGTTTGATACTGAGGGGCTGGTGATGCACTGCAGCTCGTTCAGCAAAAGCCTGGCGCCCGGCTACCGCGTGGGCTGGGTGGCTGCGGGCCGCTTTGCCACGGCGGTGCAGCGGCTCAAGCTCATGACCACACTATCGGCCGCCACGCCGTCGCAGCAGGCACTGTCCGAATACCTGGCCCAGGGCGGCTACGACCGGCACCTGCGCCAACTGCGCCGCAGCCTGGCCGAGCAACAGGCCATCGCCCTGGAAGCCGTGGCCCAGCACTTCCCACCCGGCACGCGCGTGTCGCGGCCCGAGGGTGGGTACTTTTTGTGGGTGGAACTACCGCCTGGAGTCAACGCGCTGGAGCTGCACCGGCTTGCGCTGCAACAGGGCATCAGCCTGGCACCCGGGCAGATCTTCTCTGCCGACCAGCGGTTTGCCCACTGCGTGCGCATCAACTACGGCCACCCGGCCCACCACCGGCTGCAGGCAGCACTGGCCACCGTGGGCCAACTGGCCGCGGGCCTGGCGACGGCCGTGGCATGACGCCCGGCGCAGCCAAATAACCATCAAAATGATAGCAAAAGAGGCATGCTAGTCAGGCGCATAGGCCGCTTTTATCCATACATTGGCACCACAACCCGGCGCGCAGTCCCTGGCCTCTAACCCAACCACACAACCGGCCGTCCACCGCGCCAGCCTTGCACCAAACTGACACCTCGAGCCCTGCGTTGGAAAGGCCCAACCTCGGGTTCTCCCGCAGCAGGCACAGCGCTTGCAGCGGCATACTGGCGCCCGCCCGCACCCCGGGCAGTGCACCACGGCGGCCCACCCGCCCCGCCCTCCAACCCCAACGCCCAGCACCATGGCCGCACCCCAGCATGTTCCGTTTGTGACGGTGGAAGACGAAGACGACTGGGTCGTCTCGTTCGCGCTGGGCCCCCGAGGGGCCGACCGCCTGACGCTGGTGCGCACCCCCCACCTCGAATTCATGCTGCGCCCCGAACAGCGCGGCGTCTCGGTAGGCGCCGAGGCAGGCCAGCGCCCCGCTCTGCTCGTGGCAGTGCAGTGGGGCCACAAATGCGTGGATGTGGTGTCCACCGCCAAACGCTACAGCCTGGACATCAGCAAGGTAGACAACGCCACCTGCAACGCGGCACTGCGCGTGCTGGGCAAGATGAACTTTGACCAGCGGTTTCAGCTGGCGGACGGCTACCCCTGATTTCAGAACCTGTTCAGGTTCTCAGCCGACCTGGAGTCAGAAGGTGTGAATGAATCCGGCGTGCCCGAGCAGGCCGCCAAAACGCGGCTGGTCTAGGCACAAAGCACAGCCATAGCGCGGGCTATGGCGAGCATTTGCAACGACGAGCGGGTGTGTTTTGGTGGAATGAGCGGACGCGGTGGGTTCGTTCACACCTTCTCGGGTCACCCCACCGCCGTCCACTTCTGCTCACTGGCTGCAGACGCCACCACCCGCTCGATAAAACGCACGCCGCGCGCGCCGTCTTCCACGTGCGGGTAGTCGGCGTGCAGCGGGTCAGCCACCGTGCCTGCCAGCCGCGCGCGGATATCGGCGGCTACGCCCAGGTAGACGTTGGCGAAGGCTTCGATGAAGGCCTCGGGGTGGCCCGCAGGGATGCGCCCGGCGTGCAGCGCCGCCGGGCTGAGCCAGGGTGAGCCGCGCGTAAGGATGCAGCGCGGGCCGTCCACGGGGGAGTGAATGAGCTGATTGGGTTCTTCCTGCCGCCAGGTGATGGTGCCCAGCGTGCCGGACACCTGCAGGCGCAGGTCGTTCTCCAGCCCTGCCGCCACTTGCGATGCCACGATGAAGCCGCGTGCACCGCTTTCGTAGCGCAGCAGCAGCTGGGCGTCATCGTCCAGCCTGCGCCCGGCGCCGAAGGCGGTGAGGTCGGCACACACCCAGGCAGGGTGCTGGCCTGTGACGGTGGCGGCCAGGTTTTCGGCGTGTGATCCGATGTCGCCCAGCGTGCCTGCGCTGCCGCTGCGCGCAGGGTCGAGGCGCCAGTCGGCCTGCTTGTTGACGCCGCCCTCTTCCACTGCAGTGGCCAGCCAGCCCTGGTTGTATTCGACAGTGATCTTGCGGAGCAGGCCCAGCGCACCGCTTTGCGCCAGGTGGCGCGCCTCGCGCACCATGGGGTAGCCGGTGTAGTTGTAGGTCACGCCGAACACGGTGCCTGCCTTTTTCACGGCCGCCACCAGTTCGTCGGCCTGCGCACTGGTGTGCACCAGCGGCTTGTCGCACACCACATGGAAGCCCGCCTGCACAAACGCCAACGCCACCGGGTGGTGCATGTGGTTGGGCGTGACGATGCTCACCAGGTCGATGCGCTCATGCGCCGGGCGGCGCAGTTCGTCGGCCAGCAGGTCCTGCCAGCTGCCGTGGTTGCGGTCGTCCGCCAGGCCCAGTTCGGCGCCGGATGCGCGCGCCCGCTCGGGCGAGGATGACAGCGCACCGGCCACCAGCTCGAACTGGCCGTCGAGCGCCATGGCCTTGCGGTGCACCGCGCCGATAAAGGCGCCATGGCCGCCGCCCACCATGGCGTAGCGGAGCTTTTGGGGACTGGACATACGAAACGCCTTTGCTCGCTGTGTGTTGTTGTTATCGGTTTTGATGGGCGGAGTGCAGCTAGGCCTGCTTGTCGCGCGCAAACACGGCGTCAAATGCGCCAGCGGCGGGCTTGAAGTCGAGCCGCTTGCAGAACGCCGCGCTCTCGGTGGCGCCGTGCACGCGGTCCATGCGGCTGTCTTCCCACTCCACCGAGAGCGGGCCCTGGTAGCCGATGTCGTTGAGCGCGACGATGATGGATTCGAAATCGATCATCCCGCGCCCCACGCTGCGAAAGTCCCAGTTACGCCGCGCATCGCCAAAGCTGGTGTGCCCGCCAAACACGCCCACCGTGCCGTCGCCCTTGCCCCACCACACGTCCTTCATGTGGGCGTTGTAGATGCGGTCGGCAAACTGGCGGATGAACTTGATGTAGTCCACGCCTTGGTAAGCCAGGTGGCTGGGGTCGTAGTTGAAGCCGAAGCGCTTGTTGCCGCCCACCGCAGCAATTGCGCGCTCGGCCGAGGCGATGTCGAACGCGATCTCGGTGGGGTGCACTTCGAGCGCAAAGTTGATGTCGTGCTGTTCGAACACATCCAGGATAGGGCCGAAGCGCTTCGCAAAATCGGCAAAGCCTTTGTCCCAGTACGCCTGCGTGGTGGGCGGAAAGGCATAGATCGAATGCCACACCGACGAGCCGGTGAAGCCCGTCACCGTCTTCACGCCAAACTTCGCCGCAGCGCGCGCTGTGTCCGCCAGCTCGGCCGCCGCACGCTGGCGCACGCCTTCGGGCTCGCCATCACCCCACACATGGGGCGGCAGGATGGACTGGTGGCGCTCATCGATCAGGTCGCACACAGCCTGGCCCACCAGGTGGTTGCCGATGGCAAAACACTGCAGGCCGTGCTGGGCCAGCAGCGCATGTTTGTTTTTGACGTACTGGGGCGACGACAGCGCCTCCTGCACGTTGAAATGGTCGCCCCAGCAGGCCAGCTCCAGGCCGTCGTAGCCCATGCTTTTGGCCAGCGGCGCGAGTTGCGCCAAAGGCAGGTCGGCCCACTGGCCGGTGAAGAGGGTGACGGGTCTTGGCATGGGGACTCCAGGGCGATTGGCAGTTAGGGCTAAGGTGATCGTTCTCATGTGGCCTAGGCCAGGACCGCCGCGCAAGGGCCGCCAAGCTGCAATGCGGCGCTCCACTTGCGTGCGCTGGCGGTGTCCCCCTTCCCGAACTACGCAGTAGTTCGGGAAGGGGGCAGGCGCGAAGCGGCTCAGGGGGTTGTCCGAATCAAAACGGCGAGTCGGGGAAGTAGAAATCCTTCGCCGTTTCCTTGGTGATCAGCACCGACGGAATGATGGTGTTGGCGGGCAGCTTCTCGCCCTTGATGCGCGCCTCAGCCGTGAGCTTGATCGAGTCGTAGATGAACTTGGGGCTGTACGACACGTTGGCCTGGATGAGCGGGTTGCTGCCGTCCATCAGCGTCTTGATCATGCCCTTGGCCCCCGCGCCGCCGAACACCAGCTTGATGTCCTTGCGCTTGGCCTGCTCGATGGCCTTGAGCACGCCCACGGCCATGTCGTCGTCGGCCGCCCACACCGCGTCGATCTGCGGAAAGCGCGTCAGGTAGTCCTGCATCACCTTGAAGGCATCGTCACGGTTCCAGTTGGCGTACTTGGCGTCCAGCAGCTTGATGCCGGGGTGGTTCTTCAGCACGCTGTTGAACGCGTCCATGCGCTCGTTGTCCAGCGTGGTGGCAATGCCGCGCATGGCCACCACGTTGCCCTTGCCGCCCAGCGCCTTGGCGATGTACTCGGCCGGAATCTTGCCGAAGGCCGTGTTGTCACCCGCCACATACGCGTCCTGCGCGCTGGTGTCGGTCAGACCCCGGTCCACCACCGTCACGTACACGCCCTTGGCCTTGACCTGGGCCACGGGCTTGGTCAGCGCGGCGGATTCGAACGGGAAGATGACGAGCGCGTTGATCTTGTTCACCGTGACCAGGTCCTGCAGCTGATTGGCCTGCTCAGGCGCGCCGCCTGCCGTCTTGACGATGACCTGCAGGCCCGGGTGGGCCTTTTCCAGGTCCTTCTTGGCCTGGTTGGCCCAGTACACGATGCCGCCGGTGAAGCCGTGCGTGGCCGACGGAATGGCCACGCCCACCACCGTCTTGTTGGCCTGCGCCATGGCAGGGGCGGCCAATGCGAAGGCGGCGGCGCCCACGGCCGAGAGGGCCAGGCGGCGGGTGAAAGAAGAAAGTTGGCTGTTCATGCGTTGTCTCCTGTTGCTTTGGAATATGGCCATGGAAGCTGGCCGGCTGGGGAACACCTCGAAAAACAAATGCACGCAAAGAGTGGCTGGAAAACTCAGCGAAGCGGTCCTGGCTAGGCGCTGTGTCGCAGACAGTGCGAGTAGCACGGCAAGACACAGCAACAACGCCAGGAGAGTTGTTCCGGCCACTCCATCACCGCTTGCCGCGCTGCATGAAGGCCACGGCAATGATCACGAAGCCCTGCACGGCAGCATTCAGGTACACGCTGATGATGCTGGTGAGGTTGAGGATGTTGCTGATGACCGAGAGCAGTATGGCGCCCACCACCGTGCCGGTGATGCTGCCCGCCCCGCCCTTCAACACCGTGCCGCCCACGATCACCGCAGCGATCGCCTCCAGCTCCCACAAAAGCCCCGTGGTGGGCGATGCAGAACCCAGGCGCGGCACGTACAGCAGCGTGGCGATGCCCACGCAAACGCCGAGCAGCATGTACGTCAGGATCTTGATCTTGTGCACGTCCACCGCCGCGTACTGCGCCACCTGCTCGTTGGAGCCGATGGCCTGCACATAGCGGCCATAGGCCGTGCGGTTCAGGATCACGCCGCCGATGACAGCCACCAGCAGAAAGATCCACACGGGGATGGGCACGCCCAGCAGGTTGGCGTAGTACACGGGGCTGTAGATGTCCGAAAGATCGTTCTCCAGCGTGATCGCGCCGCCGTTCGAGAAGTACGTGAGGTACGCACGGAAGATGCCCAGCGTGCCCAGCGTCACGATGAAGGGCTCGATGCGCCCCTTGGTGATGAGCAGGCCGTGCACCAGCCCGAACACCGCGCCCAGCACCACGGCTAGCAGCATGCCCACCACCACGGCCGCCAGGGGCGAGCCCAGCACGGGCGCCATGGCGTTCATGAACAGGATGACCGAGCCTGCGATCAGCGCCGCCATCGATCCCACAGACAGGTCGATGCCGCCCGAGATGATCACAAAGCACATGCCCACCGCGATGATGCCGATGAAGGCCGTGCGCGTGAGCACGTTCATCACGTTGTCGTAAGTAGCAAAGTTGCTGTTGAGCAGCGTGCCCGCAATGCACAGCAGCACCAGGCCGATGACCGGGCCCAGCCCGTGCAGCTTGCCCCACCAGGCCGTGGCGCCGCCGTGGCGGCCTGCACCGGGTACCACAGATGGTGCGGGTGCTGCGGCAACCGCTGCGGTGGTAGCGTTTTCAGCGGGTACCTGTGGCATGGGTGATCAACTCCTCTTCGGTCAAATTAGGCTCTTGGAGCGTGGTCAGCAGCCGCCCGGCGCGCATCACCGCCACGCGGTGGCACAGGCCGATCAGCTCCATCAGTTCGGACGAAATCACCACAACAGCAAGCCCCTGCTCTGCCAAGCGCTGCACCAGGTGATAAATCTCGCGCTTGGCGCCCACGTCCACGCCGCGCGTGGGCTCGTCGAGCACCACCACGCTCGGGCCGGGGTGCAGCACCTTGGCCAGCGCCAGCTTCTGCTGGTTGCCGCCCGACAGCGACGACGCGCGCACCTCCAGCGAGCCGGTGCGGATGCCGAACTCCTGCACCGCATCGCGCAGCGCGGCCTGCTCGGCCGCCGGGTCGAGCCAGGGCTTGGCATAGCGCTCCAGCGCCATCAGCGTCAGGTTGGGGCGCAGGCTGAAATGCACGTGCAGGCCCTTGCCCTTGCGGTCTTCGCTCAGATACGTGAGACCGTGCCGGGCCGCATCGCGCGGGCTCTTGAGCTGCACCTGCTTGCCCGCCAGCTCCACCGTGCCGGCCGAGCGCGGGCGCAGGCCCAACAGGCCCTCGAACAGCTCCGTGCGCCCCGCGCCCACCAGCCCTGCAAAGCCCAGAATCTCGCCGCGCCGCACCTCAAAGTCCACGCCCTCGGCCCACCCCGGCACCGTGAGGCCGCGC
Organism: Acidovorax benzenivorans; assembly: GCF_028680575.1. Classification (GTDB taxonomy): domain Bacteria; phylum Pseudomonadota; class Gammaproteobacteria; order Burkholderiales; family Burkholderiaceae_C; genus Acidovorax; species Acidovorax benzenivorans. The sequence goes on from NZ_JAPCKI010000006.1 coordinate 209,454, forward strand.
ACCTGGATGGCCGGTGCGCCATCCTGCGGCGCCGGCAGCTTGGGCGGGAACAAATCAGCCAGCTCGCGGCCCACCATCAGGTTGGCCATCTGCCGCCGCGTCACGCTGGCCGTGGGCTCACGCGCCACCAGCAGGCCGTCGCGCATCACCACCACCTCGTCGGTGGTGCGCTCCACTTCGTCGAGCTTGTGCGATATGTAGATGATGGTCACGCCCGCCGCCTTGAGCCCGGCCATCAGCGCAAACAGGCGCTCCGTCTCGCCGGGGGTCAGCGTGGCGGTGGGCTCGTCCATGATGAGCAGGCGCGCATTGCGGGCCAGCGCGCGGGCAATCTCCACCAGCTGCTTTTCAGCCACGATGAGCTTGCGCACCCGCGTGTCGGGGTCCAGCGGCAAGCCCACTTTGGCAAGCGCCTCGCGCGTCTTCTCGCGCATCGCCTTGTCGTCCAGGAAGGGGCCGCGCTTGATCTCGTGGCCCAAGAAGATGTTCTGCGCAATCGTCAGGTCGTCCGCCAGGTTGAACTCCTGGTGGATCAGCACAATGCCCTGCGCCTCGGCCGCCCGCGATCCGCCGCCGGGTGCACGCACCGCGCCGTCCACCACCACCTCTCCGGTGGTCGGGCTCTCGTACCCCGCCAGGATCTTCATCAGCGTGGACTTGCCCGCGCCGTTCTCGCCCAGCAGGCCATAGACGCGGCCCGGCTGCAGCGCAAAGCCCACCCCGTGCAGCACGCGCACCGGGCCAAACTCCTTGGTGATATTGCGGAACTCGACGGCTACGCTCATCGCGCTGCCCCCACACCAACGCCCGCACCCGTCACCGAGCCCGCGCGTGACAGGCTCTCTTGCATCGCCAGCACGCCCGCGCCCACCACACCGGCATCGTCGGCCAGCGGCGCGTATTGAATCTCCAGATGCCGCGTAGAAAGCGCCAGCGAACGGTGGTACACGCTCTGCCGCACCGACGCGAGGAACAGCGGCCCCATGTCCGTCACCCGTCCCGCAATGAACACATGCGACGGGTTGAAGAAGTTGACGATGGACGCCAGCATCTGCCCCACCAAGCTGCCCGCGCGCTGGATGATGGCGTTGGCAGCCACATCGCCCGTGCGGCTGGCCTGGGCCACGTCTTCAATCGTCAGCGTGCCCGTGCTTTGCAGCCGCTCGGCCAGCAGCGCGCTTTCGCCACGCTGCGCGGCCTCGATAGCCATGCGCGCCATGGCGGGCGCTGCCGCCATCGCCTCCACACAGCCCTGGTTGCCGCAGTGGCAGCGCGGGCCGTGCTGGTCCACGCAGATGTGGCCCACATCGCCCGCCGAGCCATTGGCGCCCCGGTACACCTGCCCGTGGCACACGATGCCGCAGCCAATGCCCGTGCCCACTTTGATCACCAGGAAGTTGGGCAGATTGCGCTGCAGCCGGTACATCTCGCCCAGCGCCATCAGGTTCACGTCGTTGTCCACAAACACCGGCGCGGCAAACGCCTCGCGCAGGTAGTCGCGGATGGAAAAGCCGTCCCAGTCGGGCATCAGCGGCGGGTTGACGAGCTGCCCGCTTTCAAAATCCACCGGCCCCGGCACGCCCATGCCAATGGCAATCACCTGATTTGCAGCGAGCCCGCAGCGCGCCAGCAGCTCGCGCATCAGCCCCCGCACCCGCGCCAGGATCACGCCCGGCCCCTGGCGCACATCAATGGGCTCGCGGTGCCGCACCAGCACCGTCATGTCGGGGCGCATCACTGCGACCTGCATGCTGGTCGCGCCCAGGTCGGCGCCAATCACCACGCCCAGGGTTTCGCTCAAACGCAGGGTTTCGGCACGCCGGCCGCCAGAGGACTCTTGCAGGCCCACCTCGTCGAGCAGGCCTTCATCGAGCAACGCCGCCACCATGGCGTTGGCCTTGCTCTTGGAATAGGCCAAGCGCTGCGCGAGTGCATTGCGCGACGCGCCTGCGGACCAGAAGATGGTCTGCAAGACGCCCAGGTCTTCGGCGCCGCAGTGACTCCAGCGGGTGGATGGCAAGGCTTGTCTCCTGTCATGTTTTTGTGCAGCACCTCATGGTGGTGGGTGCTTGACAGGGATGCTATGCGGTCTACTTTGGCCGGGCAAGACTGAACTTTGACCTAATTTGGACCTAATGAACGATTTGCGTTGAATCGCCCCAGGTTCCCCAGACACTTTTGAGCCGTTGGGAATGGGGTCTTTTTGAACGCTACCGATGAGGTATCTCCAGCATTGCTGTAGCGTCGCCGAGGGTTGTAAAACATCCCGATGTCATGAAAGTAATCGACTCTGCTTGATCGCAGTTTGGGTCGGTCTGGCGACGAATTCGCTCTCGCTTGAGAAGTCGGACGAAGCTCTCGGCCACGGTGTTGTCAAGGCAATTGCCCCGACGGCTCATGCTGGAGACTCGGTTGTGATCGCTCAGAGGGCCCTGCCATGCATGCGCACTGAACTGACGGCCTTGTTCGGAGTGGGTGATGACAGCGCTTTTGGGTTGCCGACGCCTCAGCACCATCATCAGCGCGTTGAGCATCCATTCAGTGTCGATACGGTGCCTCATGGACCAGCCGACCGTCTGCCGGAACAACAGGTCGATGACGGACCCGCAGGACCAACCAGCCCTCATGGGGGCTGACGGAGGTGATGCCGACTACCCAGGACTGACTGGGCTCGCGGGCATTGAATCTACGCTGCCTGGTGCCCCGCGCGCTGGCGCACCGGGCCGCTGCGTGACTCCACCGCCGCTTGCACCTCCTTGCGCAGGCCCAGGGCAAAGGCCCACTCAGCCACCACAAACAGCGGGCCCACGATCAGGCCCACCAGGTCGTCCACAAACGCAGGCTTACGGCCTTCGTAGTAGTGGCCCACAAACTGGATCACCCACCCCACGGCAAACAGACCGATGCCCGTGGCCAGCCACACCGCCAGGCTTTGTACCGCCACCCACTGCCCGCCCATCAGCATGGCTGCCAGCAGGGTCGCCATGGCCAGGCCAAAACGCATGTCCAGCCGGAAGTAGAAAACGCTGGCAGCCAGCGCGCCGAACAGTGCCGGGCTCAAAGGCAGCTGGCCCACCGCCCAGGTCGGGCGCGACAGCAGGATGACGACGGCGAACATGATCATGGGCACACCCACAAAATGGGTGTGGATGTTGCGCGGGTCGCGGTGGTAGTCGGCGTATTGAGAGAGGTGGTCGATCAGGGTTTTCATGGGTGTCTCCAGCATTTGTTTTGCGCAGCATCAATACTCGCTCCGGGGGCGCGCCAGCGTCTGTCGTGCACACGACAAAAACCCAGCCACACACCTCGCCCCGTCCACTCGCATCGCATGACCGACCCCGCTGCCTACCTGCCCGTTCTCCAGTCTGGCCGCTGGTTTGCCCACCTGCCACCCGACTTTGCCCAGCCGCTGATTGCGATGGCGCAGTTGCGCCACCTGCAGGTGGGCGAGGTGCTGTTCCGGCGCGGTGATGCGCCCTGTGGCCTGTATGCGGTGGTGCGCGGCGCGGTCAGCATCTCGGGCACCGGGGGGCGGGCCGACGAGGCACGGGCCGCGCTGCTAATCCGCCTGGAGCCGCCGCACTGGTTTGGCGAGATCTCGGTGTTCGACAACTCGGCCCGCACACACGATGCGCAAGCCACCGAGCCAACCACGCTGCTGCACGTCCCGCACGAGCGGCTGCAGCACTGGCTGCAGGCCCACCCGCAGCACTGGCATGCGCTGGCCCTGCTGCTCACCGACAAGTTGCGCTCAGCGTTTGTGGCCATGGAAGAGCTGGCGCTGCTGCCCGCACCGCAACGCCTGGCGCGGCGCCTGGTGATGATGGCCGAGGGCTACGGGCAGTGGACGGCCGAGGGGCAGTCGCGCCGCGTGATCGGCATCTCGCAAGAGCAGTTGTCGCTGATGCTGGCGATCTCGCGGCAGACCACCAACCAGATCCTCAAGGACCTGGAGTCACGCCACCTGGTGCGCGTGCAGCGTGGCGAGGTGGAGATTCTGAACCTGGCCGCCCTGCGAGCCGCCTGCTCCTGATTACTATCAAATCAATAGCATTTAAGGCATGCAACACTGGCGCATAGGCCGGTTTTCACTTAAATACTAAGCACACATTCCATTTCCGGGCAAAATGACGACCATGCAACTGAACTACATCGCCAACGCCTCGGTGCCCTCGTCCTCGGGCCGCACGATCCCTGTGATCGACCCGTCCGACGGCCAGCCCTTCGACGAGATCCAGCGCAGCAACGCCGATGACATCGACGCGGCGGTGCATGCAGCCCGCCAGTGCTACAACGCGGTGTGGCAAAAGTTGGCCCCGGTGGAGCGGGGCCGTTTGCTGCAAAAGCTCTCGGCCAAGATCCTGGAGCATGCCGACGAGCTGACGGCCCTGGAGCAGCGTGACTGCGGCAAGCCCACCAAGCAGGCACGGGCCGACGCGATTGCACTGGCGCGCTACTTCGAGTTCTACGCCGGTGCGTGCGACAAGTTCCACGGCGAGACCATTCCCTACCCCGACGGCTACAGCGTGCTGACCTGGCGCGAGCCCCACGGCGTGACGGGCCATGTGATCCCCTGGAACTACCCCATGCAGATCTTTGGCCGCAGCGTGGGCGGCGCCCTGGCTGCGGGCAATGTGTGTGTGGTCAAGCCCGCCGAGGACGCCTGCCTGTCGCTGATCCGCGTGGCGCAGCTGGCGGCCGAGGTGGGCTTCCCCTCCGGCGCACTGAACATCGTCACCGGTTACGGCCACGAGGTGGGCGACGCGCTGGCGCGCCACCCCGGCATCGACCACATCAGCTTCACCGGCAGCCCCAAGATCGGCACGCTGATCCAGCAGGTGGCCGCCGAGCGCCACTGCCCCGTGACGCTGGAGCTGGGCGGCAAGAGCCCGCAGATCATCTTTGCCGATGCCGACCTGGATGCCGCCATCCCCGTGGTCATCAACGCCATCGTGCAGAACGCCGGGCAGACCTGCTCGGCAGGCTCGCGCGTGCTGATCGACTCGCTGATTTACGAGCCGCTGCTGGAACGCCTGGGCAAGGCGTTTGAGAAGCTGCGCGTAGGCCCCGCCGCCATGGACCTGGACGTGGGCCCGCTGATCCGCCAGACGCAGCAGCAGCGCGTGTGGGACTTTCTGTCGGACGCACAGGTCGCAGGCATCCCCATGGTGGCCCAGGGCGTGGTGGTAGACGAAGCCCCCGAGACCGGTTACTACCAGGCCCCCACCCTGCTGCGCGATGTGCCCGTGGGCCACCGCCTGGCGCAGGAGGAAGTGTTCGGCCCCGTGCTGTCAGCCATGGCCTTCCAGGACGAGGACCACGCGGTGGAGCTGGCCAACGCCACGCAATTCGGCCTGGTGGCCGGCATCTGGACGCGCGACGGTGCGCGCCAGTTCCGCATGGCCAAGCGCGTGCACAGCGGCCAGGTGTTCATCAACAACTACGGCGCGGCCGGCGGTGTGGAGCTGCCCTTTGGCGGCGTCAAATCCAGCGGCTACGGACGCGAAAAGGGCTTTGAAGCGCTGTACGGCTTCACCACCTTGAAGACCGTCGCCATCAAGTACGGTTGAAGCACCACAAGGTGTCCCGCCCGCGCACGACGGCACGGGCAGGCCCCGCTAACCTCGGCTGCTTCTGTACGACGATTTTTCCTCCTCCATGCCCCTGAGCCCCCCCGCCCCCCGCACCCTGAAGCATGTCCGCCGGGTGAACTACCAGGGCTTTGAACGCGACGACGGTCTGTGGGACATCGAAGGCGAGCTGCACGACAGCAAGGCCTACGACGCCCCCTCGCACCGCGACCCGACGCGCACGCGCATGGCGGGCGAAGCCATCCACCACATGTGGCTGCGCGTGACCGTGAACCGCCAGTTGGTGGTGCAGGCGGTGGATGTGGCCATGGATTCGCACCCGCTCAAGGGCTGCACCGAGGCCCAGGCTGCGCTGCAGCGCATGGTGGGCTGCAGCATGGCGCGCGGCTGGCGCCAGGCCATCCAGAAGCATCTTGGCGGCGTGGAAAGCTGCACGCACCTGCGCGAGCTGCTGTTCAACCTGGCCACGGCGGCGTTCCAGTCGGTGCCTGCGGTGTTTGCCGCCAGCAGCCCCGGCGAGCCGCCGCGCCACCTGGGCCAGTGCACGGGGTGGGACTTCAACGGCAACGGGGTGAAAGAGTTTTTTCCCCAGTTCTATGGCCGGGAGCCCAAGGCATCTGCCCCGGCAGCCGATACGGCCCTTACCACTGAAATTCCAGCCAAATTGGGCTCTAGCGCAGGTTGAATAAGCGCTAGCAGCTATCATTTTTGATATATCTCACCACAACCCATCGGAGACACCCATGCGTGTGCAGAACAAATCCATCATCGTCACCGGCGCCGGTAACGGCATTGGCGAAGGCATCGCCAAGCGCCTGGCCGCAGAGGGCGGCAAGGTCATCGTCAACGACATCAACGAGGCCGGTGGCCAGCGCGTGGTGGCCGAGATCACGGCAGCCGGTGGCACAGCCGCCTTCTTCAAGGCCGACGTAACCAAGTCCGCCGAGGTGAAAGCCATGGTCGATGAAGCCGTGCGCCTGTACGGCCGCCTGGACGTGGTGGTCAACAACGCAGGCTGGACGCACCGCAACCGCCCCATGCTCGAAGTGAGCGAGGACGAGTTCGACAAGGTCTATGCCATCAACATGAAGAGCATTTACCTGTCGGCCATCCACGCCGTGCCCGCATTGCGCCAGACGGGTGGCGGCAGCATCATCAACATCGCGTCCACCGCCGGGCTGCGCCCCCGTCCGGGCCTGACCTGGTACAACGGCTCCAAGGGCGCAGTCATCATCACCAGCAAGTCCATGGCGGCCGAGCTGGGCCCCGACAACATCCGCGTGAACTGCATCAACCCCGTGTTCAACCCCGACACCGGCCTGGCCGCCGAATTTGCAGGCGGCCCGGTGGACGAGGCGCGCCGCGCCAAGTTTCTGGCCACCATTCCGCTGGGGCGCTTCTCCACCGCGCTCGACGTGGCCAACGCGGCGCTGTACCTGGCGAGCGACGAAGCTTCTTTCATCAGCGGCGTGTGCATTGAGGTGGATGGCGGGCGCTGCGTGTAAGAACCCGAGGAGGGTCTGAGGGAAGGGGCAAGCCACCACAACCCTCGCCCCTCCGTGCCCCAATCCGCACCTGCGCAGTGCGGATTGATTTGACGGTCTTGAAGCCGCTGCCTATAGTGCCGCCGATGTTTGCGAGCCACTCCCCCGCCACGACTGCCAGCGCCAATACGCCGCTGCGCCGTGCCGCACGCTCGCAGGCCACGCTCCAGGCCGGTGACCGCCAAGTCTGCACGCTCACTGCAGACTCCTGAGCCCGGCGACACCCCTTCCCCTCCGCATTCTTTTCGCGCACCTCCTGTCGCCGGGCCCCTCGCCCAGCGCCAGCTTGCGCCTTGGTGACTGCCGGGGCGCGAACGTCAGGAGTGTCCATGCCCCCGTTTCCCTCCAGCGAGATTTCTCTCGCCCCGTACGCCCCTGCGCGCAGCCTGCCCGCCGGTGATGCCCCCGCCAACGCGGCCGTCGCTACCGACATCACCCGCCACTTCATCCGTGCCAAGCAGCCCTGTGCCGACGGCTACCGCTGGTACTTGCGCCGCCAGGAGGGCGCCAGCAACTACCAGACCCTGCTGGATGACCTGGTGCGCGAGGGCCGCGTGGAAGACGCCTGCTGGATGCTCGACCAGTTTGGCCCGACCAACGATGTGCTGGAGGTGGAGCACCTGGAGGCTGACGCGCTGGTGTTTGCCGGTAGCGTGCGCTGCCAGGGCCATGCCAACGTCGAAGGGGTGCTGCGCACGGGCCGCAGCCTGAGCGTGCTGGGCGGCCTGCGGGTGGGCGGTGCACTGCGGGTGGGTGAAGACCTGCGCGTATCGGGCGCCGTGCGCTGCGATGCCAGCGCGCGGCTGCATGGCGACGCGCGCGTGGGCTGGTCCCTGGCGGTGGCGCAGCGGCTGCAGTGCACAGGCAGCCTGCGGGTGGGCGGCGAGCTGGACTGCGGGGCCACCGCCCACATCGGCGGCCACTGCCGGGTGGCCCAGGATCTGCGGGTGGTGGGCGACCTGGGCTGCGACGGCGGCATCAAGGTGGGCGGGCATTTGCAAGCCGATGCCGCCGTGCAGGCCGCCCGGGGCCTGTGGGTGGCGGGCGACGTGGACTGCAAGGGCCACCTGCAGGTGGGCTGGGGCGTGCGTGCGGGTGGACACATCCACGCCGGAGGGGCCATCCGCGCGGGCGAAACGCTGTGGGCGGGCGAAACCATTGCAGCGGGCGAGGCCTATGGTGTCTACGCAGGCCTCGTCGTGCCGCTGCCCGACTGGCCTCACAGCGCCAAAGTGTGCGCCCGCGAACAACCAGCGCGCCTGCTGAGCGGCTGCTGGACCGATGCCGATGGCCAAAGGACCACGCCATGATGGCCAGTGCCTGCAGCCTGCACGCCCCACGCGGCGCCATCGCCACTACCAACCCATGGCCCGGCCAGGGCTTGCTGGGCCGGTGGGCCCAGCTGCTGACCGAACTGCGCATCGACGTGGACCTGTCGGGCCGCGACATCCAGCGCGAGTTCGACGCCCTGCACGACCGCATCCGCACCAATCACCGCACGCGCGACGCGATGCAGCCGTTGCCCTTGCACCTGCGCGGGCTGGTGTTTCGCCTGCGCGAGGCCGATGGCGAATATTTTGTGTATGCCATCGACCCGCAGCGCAACCGCATCGTGGCCTACACCGTGTTCAACCGGCTGGTCGAGGTGGACCGCCGCACCGACCGCCACCTGCGCGCACCCCACGCCAAGGTGGTGGACGGCTACCGCCGCTTGGGAATCGCATCAGTCATCTACCGCTGGTGGCTGGACTCTGGCCGCAGCCTTATGACGGGAGCCCGCCAGTCCGCGGGTGCCCATGGCCTGTGGATGGCCCTGGCGCGCGACTACGAGCTGGCAGCGGTGCGCATCGACGCACACAAACGCGTGCAGCGACTGCCGCTGCCACCGCCTCCGGGGTTCTTCACTGCGCTGGACACGCGGCTGGTGCTCGTGGGACGGGGTTGCCAGCTGGCGGACTTCACCCAGCACGCGGCCTGCGGCGGCTGATCGATGGCACAGAACCTTCTCAGCTCTCCGAGCCCCCCTCAGCCCAGCACTTCGCGCAGGGCGGTTTCGTACAGGCCGGTGAGCTTGTCCATCACGCCCAGCAGGCGTTCGCTGGTAGTGGCCACGGCGCTGAGCCCCGCGTCATCGGCCGGTCGGCGCAGGGCCGAATCAAAGAAAAGCCACTGCGAATCGGCCAGCTCCAGCTCGTTGCGGATGGCGGGGGTAGACACAGGCGCTGCCTTGAGGGTCTGCAGCACCAGGCGAAAGTCGGCCGCATCAGACGCCAACTGCGCCTGCACCACCTTGGATTCCACCTTGGCTGCGTTCAGGAAATAGTTCTTGGCCAGGCGCTGCGACAACATGCGTTGGCGGCCCGCCAGGTTCACCAGGCGGGCACTGGGGGCCTGAGCCATCTTCTCGATGGACTCGGTCACCGCCTGCGCAATCAGCAGGGTGCGGTCCGCCTGCTCAGAAGCCGCAACCACCAACGCGGTCTGGGTGGCTGGCGCTGCGGTCAGCTGGTTGAGCAGGGCAAACTGTTTTTGCACCTCTGCCAGTTGACGCCCCACATCGGCAGGCCATTGCCCCGACTGCATGCCCTTGGCCAGTTCACTGCTGCCCGACTGCACCATCTTGCGCGCGAGTCCCATCACATCCACCGCCGCTCCGGGCAACACCTGCAGGTACTGCTGGCAATAGGCCTTGGCCATGCGTTGCGAGAGCGCGCGAAACCAGCCCGCATAGTTGATGGCCCCCGACAACCCCATCTGCGCCTGGGCGCTCATGGCCCAGGTAGGCAGCAGGATGCCCGCCGCTACCCATTGAACCGCCACACGGCGCTGGCATGGCATGGCATCGGCTGATAGTTCGCGCGTCAACATGGGAATCCCCTTGAAATCGGATGCCCGGATTGTTGCCGTGCAACATTCAGGACACAATGCGCCACGTCAAAGGCGGGGCACACCAACGCCGGTGCAAAACTTGACCGCGATCAACTCTCTGCGCAGGGGCTTACCCCTCTGCACAGGCCTATGCGGCAAAATCGCCCCTTATGGCCGAACGTGTGATTCCTCTGGTGGACCAACGCATCGCCGCTCTGGCGGCGCGGGTGCCCACACACCCCGTGGCCCCCACCGGCCAACTCACCGACACCCGGGGCCGCCCGCTGCGTGACCTGCGCATCAGCGTGACGGACCGCTGCAACTTCCGCTGCAACTACTGCATGCCCAAGGAAGTATTCGACAAGGACTACCCCTACCTGCCACACGGCGCGCTGTTGAATTTTGAGGAGATCACGCGGCTGGCGCGGCTATTTCTGGCGCACGGAGTGCGCAAGATCCGCCTCACAGGTGGCGAGCCCCTGCTGCGCAAGAACCTCGAAGACTTGGTGGCGCAACTGGCCCAGCTGCGCACGGTGGACGGTGTGGCCCCCGACCTCACACTCACCACCAACGGGTCGCTGCTCGCGCGCAAGGCCAAGGCCTTGAAGGACGCAGGCCTGAACCGCGTGACCGTGAGCCTGGACGGCCTGGATGACGCGGTGTTTCGCCGCATGAACGATGTGGACTTTCCGGTGGCTGATGTGCTGGCGGGCATTGAGGCGGCGCACGCAGCAGGCCTGTCGCACATCAAGGTCAACATGGTGGTCAAACGCGGCACCAACGACCACGAAATTTTGCCCATGGCGCGCCACTTTCGCGGCACGGGCACCACGCTGCGTTTCATTGAATACATGGACGTGGGCGCCACCAATGGCTGGCGCATGGACGAGGTGCTGCCCTCGGCCGAGCTGATCGAGCGCCTGCGCGCCGAGCTGCCGCTGGTGCAGCTCAGCCCGAACAACCCCGGCGAAACCGCCGAGCGCTGGGGCTACGCCAATGCCCAGGGCCAATACGACCCCCCGCTGGGCGAAGTGGGCGTGATCAGCAGCGTGACGCAGGCCTTCTGCCACGACTGCAACCGCGCCCGCCTGTCCACCGAAGGCAAGTTGTATCTGTGCCTGTTTGCATCCGAAGGCTACGACCTGCGCACCCTGCTACGTGGCGGCGCCAGCGACGAAGCGATTGCATCGGCCATCGCCCCCATCTGGCAGCAGCGCGGCGACCGGTATTCGGAGCTGCGCAGCAGCCTGCCTGCGGATACCACGCCGGGCGGTGCGCGGCGGGTGGAGATGAGCTACATCGGAGGGTAGCCTGCGCATCCAGCCCCACACCGTGGGGCGATGGCATGGGGTATCGCGCCATCCAACGCCACGCTGTCCAGACCCTCTCAAAAAAACATATGACCCAAACCCAAGACATTACCGGCCTCGTCCTCGCCGGTGGCCGCGGCTCCCGCATGGGCGGGGTGGATAAAGGCCTGCAAAACTTTCGGGGCCTGCCGTTGGCCTTGCACACACTGATGCGGCTGCAGATGCAGACCGGCGCCACCATGGTCAATGCCAACCGCAATCTGGCGGCCTACGAGGCCTTCGGCACGCCGGTGTGGCCTGATGTGCTGAGTGACTACGCCGGGCCCCTGGCGGGCTTTCTGACCGGACTGGAGCGCTGCGAAACCCCCTGGCTGCTGACGGTGCCTTGCGACACCCCGCTGTTTCCGCTGGACCTCGCCCAGCGCCTGGCGGCAGCGGCAGACGCTGAGGGCGCCGACATTGCCATGGCCGCCGCGCCGGAAGACGATGGCAAGGGCCAGACCACCGTGCGCCCGCAGCCTGTGTTCTGCCTGCTGCGCGTGGACCTGCTCGAAAGCCTGGTCGCCTTCACCCAGGCCGGTGGCCGCAAGATCGACGCCTGGACGGGCCAGCATCGCTGCGCCATCGTGCCGTTTGACCAGCCGGGCGATGACCCGCAGGCCTTCTTCAACGCCAATACGCTGGCCGAGCTGCACGCGCTGGAAAGCAGCAGCGCGCACAAGGCCTGACCAGCCCGCAACCCCATGAACGCTCGCACGACGGTGGACACTGGCGCGGTGCAGATCCGCCCCCTGGTCGCCACCGACGCCGTGGCCTACAAAGCCCTGCGCGACGAGGCACTGCGCACCGCGCCGGATGCGTTCACCTCGGACTACGAATCCTCCGTGGGCCGCGATGCCAGTGAGTACGTGGCGCGCTTTGGCGCGCTGGAGTCCGGCCAGTTCTTCCTGGGCGCCTTCGACGCTGCAGGCCAACTGCTGGGCTGCCTGGGCTGCGAGCGCGAGCAGCGCACCAAACAGCGCCACTGCGCCGTGGTGGTGGGCATGATGGTGTCGCCCGGTGCGCAGCGCCGGGGCATTGGTCGGCGGCTGGTGGACGCCTGCGTGCGTGCCGCAGGCCATGTGCCAGGGCTGACCCAGCTGGTGCTCACCGTCACCGCCTCCAACCCCCACGTGGTGCGCCTGTACGAGCAGGCCGGGTTCCGCGCCTGGGGCCTGCTGCCCAACGCCATCGTGGTGGATGGTGTGGGCTACGACAAGCTGCACATGGTGCGGCTGCTCTCCGACTGAATTCAAGCGACTCCACCCCATGAAAACCATTGCCCAGATTGCCGCCGAGCTACAAGGCTACGACCCGCAGGCCCTGAGCGCTGCGGATGTGAACACCTTCCTGGACCGGCTGGTAGAGCCCGTCACCGCCACCGAAGCGCTGCCCCTGTTCAGCGCGCTGGGCCGCGTGCTGGCGCAGGATGTGATCTCACCGGTCAGCGTGCCACCCCATGACAACTCGGCCATGGACGGCTATGCGTTTGCAGGCGCCCAATTGGTGGCCGGGCAGCCCCTCACGCTGCGTGTGGTCGGCACCGCGCTGGCAGGCAAGGCCTGGGCGGGCACGGTGGCGGCGGGTGAGTGCGTGAAGATCATGACCGGTGCCATCATGCCCGCCGGGCTCGACACGGTGGTGCCACAAGAGTTCACCACCACCGCTGCCGACGGCCACATCGCCATCGCAGCCGATGTGCTGCGCGCCGGAGACAACCGCCGCTTCAAGGGCGAAGACATCATGGAAGGCCGCGTGGCCCTGGCCCGTGGCGAGCTGCTGACGCCCGCCGCCCTGGGCCTGGTGGCCAGCCTGGGTCTGCCCACCGTCATGGTGTACCGCCGCCTGCGCGTGGCGTATTTCTCCACCGGCGACGAGATCCTGAGCCTGGGCGAGCCCCCCCGCGAAGGCGCCGTGTACGACAGCAACCGCTACACCGTGTTTGGTCTGCTCACGCGCATGGGGGTGGAGGTGATTGACCTGGGCGTGGTGCGTGACGAGCCCGCACTGCTCGAAGCCGCCTTTCGCCAAGCGGCCCAGCAGGCCGACGCCATCATCACCAGTGGCGGCGTGAGCGTGGGCGAGGCCGACCACACCCGCACCATGATGAAAAAGCTGGGCGACGTGGCCTTCTGGCGCATCGCCATGCGCCCGGGCCGCCCCATGGCGGTGGGGCGCATTGCCACCACAGAAAATCAAGCAAATTTGGCCTCTAGCGCTTATCCATCAAGCGCAAGCAGCTATCAAAATGATATCAACCAACCCCACAGCGGTGCGGTGTTGTTCGGCTTGCCCGGCAACCCCGTGGCGGTGATGGTGACCTTCCTGGCCTTTGTGCGCCCCGCCCTGCTGCGCATGATGGGCAGCACCCGCACCGCACCGCCGCTGCTGCGCGCAACCAGCACCGAGGCCATGCGCAAAAAGCCGGGCCGCACCGAGTACCAGCGCGGCACCGTCACCACCGCCGCCGACGGCACCCTGCAGGTGCGCACCACGGGCAACCAAGGCTCGGGCGTGCTCAGCTCCATGGTGCAGGCCAACGGGCTCATCGTGCTGCACCACGGCCAGGGAAATGTGGCCGTGGGCGACACGGTGGATGTGATGATGTTTGACGGCGTGATCTGACACGGCAATGCACTGCAGGCCGGTGCATGTCATCTACCGTCGGGATGCCCTGAAACCCGCTTTCCACCCCAAACTACAGACAACGATTCACGCCATGCCCTACGCCGCACAACACCTTGCCCAGCCCCCATCCCGCGACGATGTAGACCGCCTGGCAGGCGCCACGGTGGTCGAGTTCGGCACGCCGTGGTGCGGCCACTGCCAGCGCGCCCAGCCGCTGATCGAGGCCGCTCTGAAAGACCGCGCGGACATTGCGCACATCAAGGTGGAAGACGGCCCCGGCCAGCGCCTGGGCCGCACGTTTGGCGTGAAGCTGTGGCCTACGCTGGTTTTTCTGAAGGACGGCAAAGAAGTGGCACGCCTGGTGCGCCCGCAGGGTGGCCAGGAGTTGCAGGACGCAGTGCAGGCTGTGCTGGCCTGAGCCACCCGCGCCACCACCTGCTCAACCAGCACCTCCATCAGCCCCACCAGCGTGATCAACCCGATTTGCGAATACACGTTGAGTGAGCCGCCGCTCCACTTGAGCGCCAGCAGCGCACCAATCATCGACAGCGGCATCGACACCATGATGACGAGCGGGTCGATGAAGCTCTCGAACTGCGCCGCCAGCACCAGGAAGATGAACATCAGCGCCAGCACAAACACCGCGCCCAGCGCACCTTGCGAGTTCTTGAATTCGTGCGAGGCGTCGTTCAGGTCGGTGGTGTAGCCAGGCTTGAGCACCTTGGTGGCCGTGTCGTTCATGAACGTGATGGCCTGGCCCAGCGAGTAGTCGGACGACAGGTTGGCCGTGATGGTGGCCGAGCGGCGCTGCCCAAAGTGGTTCAGCTCGCGCGGGCTCACACTCTCGCGCACATTGACCAGGCTGGTCAGCGGAATCATCGCGTCGTTGCGGCCACGCACATAGATGGTGTCAATGTTCTCGGGTGTGGTGCGGCCCCGCGCTTCGGTCTGCATGATGATCACGTCGTACTGCTCGACATCGCGCTTGTAGCGCGTCACGGTGCGGCCACCCAGCATGGTCTCGATCGCCTTGGCCACCACTTCCACACTCACGCCCAGGTCGGCGGCGCGCTCGCGGCTGTCTTGGTCAGGAGCAAGACGGATCAATATCCCGCAGGCATCAAAAAAGCCTCCGAAGAGGCTTGCGAGGGATGAGCAGTTGGCGATGGATCTACCTGCGGCCCAGGGCCTGGTCCACGCCCCGGTTGGCCAAACCGTCGGCCCGCTCGTTGCCCGGGTCGCCCGAATGCCCCTTCACCCAGCGCCATTCAATGCGGTGGCCGCCGGTACTGACCAGCGCATCCAGCCGCTGCCACAGCTCCACGTTCTTGACCGGCTGCTTGGAGGCCGTGCGCCAGCCCTTGGCCTTCCAGCCATGGATCCACTCGGTAATGCCCTTGCGCACGTACTCGCTGTCCAGGTACAGCGTCACGGCACAGGGGCGCTTGAGGGCCGACAGCGCCTCGATCACCGCCATCAGCTCCATGCGGTTGTTGGTGGTGCCCAGCTCGCCGCCAAACAGCTCTTTTTCGGTCGCACCGGAGCGCAGCAGCACGCCCCACCCGCCGGGGCCCGGATTGCCCTTGCAGGCGCCATCGGTGTAAATCTCTACCTGGTTCAAACTCTGTTCCTGACAATGAGGTGGATGGTTGCTGCGGCGGGACATGGAACCCCACGGCAACCGCAAAAGACTGTGCTCAAGGCTTGTGCCGGACCGCAGCAGAGGCGGCCCGCGAAGGATTTTCCCCCCGCTGGGACGCCCTGTTGGCAATGGGCACGGTACCCGCAGCACGTTGGCGGTGGGTGCGCCAGGCGGGCTCCAGCAAACGCATGCCATGCACCCGTTTGACGGCTACCAGGAAATACGCGGCACCCAGAATAGGCCACCACTTTTCACCCAAAGGGTCCATCCAGCCAAAACGCTCCAGCCACTGCGCACTGCGCACCGCTGGACGATAACAGCCAAAACGGGCCGACTCGACCTCGAAGTTCAAAAGCCGCAGCCAATCGCGCAGGCGGCGATAGCCGATGAACTCGCCCACGTCGGGCAGGTACAGGGTGCCCCGCCCCAGGCGCTGGTACAGGCGCGCACGCCGCTGGCGCAAGCCCCACAGGCTGGTGGGGTTCAGGCCACTGATGACCACGCGACCTTCGGGAACCAGCACCCGCTCCACCTCGCGCAGCGCGGCGTGGGGGTCAATGCTCAGCTCCAGCGTGTGGGGCAACACCAGCAGGTCCAGGCTCGCTGCGGGGAAGGGCAAGGCCACGGGCTCGGAGAGCAGGTCCACCGCGCGGCGTTGCAGCGGGCCGTCGCCCCCACCCGTCTCCACAAAGGCGATGGAGCCCTCCACGGCCTCCTGCCCCATGGCGAGCCACTGGTGGGGCATGCGGTTGGCGCGCAAGCCGTCGAGCAGCGGCATGCCCAGCTGGAGGCTGTGGTAGCCAAAAATGTCGGCCACCGCCTCGTCAAAGCGTGCCTGCTCCCACGCGAGCAGGTAGCGGCCGGGGGGGGAGTCGAACCAGTGGTGCAAACCTATAATTTGATCGCTCATGAACTTGCTACCGCTGCCCGCCTTTACCGACAACTACATCTGGATGCTGCACGACGGCCGCCAGGCCATCGTGGTGGACCCGGGAGAAGCCGCGCCGGTGGAGCAGGCCTTACACCGCTGGGGCCTGACACTGCAGGCCATTCTAGTCACGCACCACCATGCCGATCATGTCGGTGGAGTCGATGCCCTGCGCCACGCCACCGGCGCACAGGTGTATGGCCCCGCGCGGGAGCGCATGCCCGAGCCGCTGGTGCGACTGACGCAGGGCGACACCGTCAACGCGCTGGGGCTGCAGTTCCAGGTCATCGACGTGCCGGGGCACACAGCGGGCCACATTGCCTACCACTGCCCCGAGATGGACGGTGCACCCCTGCTTTTTTGTGGCGATACGCTGTTCTCGGGCGGCTGTGGTCGGCTGTTTGAAGGCACACCCGCGCAAATGCTCGACTCGCTGGACCGGCTGGCTGCGCTGCCGGGCAACACCCGGGTGTGTTGCACCCACGAGTACACACTGTCGAACCTGAAGTTTGCGCGGGCTGTGGAACCTGGCAACGCCGCCCTGCTCCACTACAGCAGCCAGTGCGAAGCCTTGCGGGCACAGAACCAGCCCACGCTGCCGTCGCACATGGCGCTGGAGCGAGACATCAACCCCTTTCTGCGCGTGCGGCAAGGCCCGGTGGCGCAAGCTGCCCAGGGCTACGACGCGCAGGTGCCCCTTGACGACGCCGTAGCGGTGCTGGCCGCGCTGCGTCAATGGAAAAACGAGTTCCGATGAAAATTTTGCACATTGCCTGCCTGGCTGGCCTTTTGTGGCTGACAGGCTGCGCCACCACGGGTTCGGCGCCAGACCAGGCGGCTGCCAACGGCACCATCAGCTCAAAGAGCCCCTCATCACCCCACACCCCCGTCATCCCCCACGGCCCGCTCAAACCCATCACCGCAGCCCAGGCCACCAGTGGTGAGGTGGCTTCGCTGTCGGCCCCCGCCGACCTGTGGGACCGCATCCGGCGCGGCTTTGCCATGCCCGACCTCCAGCACGAGCTGGTGCAGGACCGCGAGCAGTGGTACGCCACGCGTCCCGACTACATGCAGCGCATGACCGAGCGCTCCAGCAAGTACCTGTTCCATATTGTTGAAGAACTGGAACGCCGGGGCATGCCGACCGAGCTGGCGCTGCTGCCCTACATCGAAAGCGCGTTCAACCCCCAGGCAGTGTCGAGCGCCAAGGCCGCAGGCATGTGGCAGTTCATGCCCGCCACGGGCAACTATTTCGACCTCAAGCAAAACGCTTTCCGCGACGACCGCCGCGACGTGCTCGCATCCACCCGCGCGGCGCTGGACTACCTGCAAAAGCTGTACGGCATGTTTGGCGACTGGCACCTGGCCCTGGCCGCCTACAACTGGGGCGAGGGCAGCGTAGGCCGCGCCATTGCCCGCAACCAGAAACTGGGCCTGGGCACCACCTACACCGACCTGAACATGCCTGCGGAAACCCGCATGTATGTGCCCAAGCTGCAGGCGGTCAAGAACATCGTGGCCAATCCCGATGCGTTCAACACCGAATTGCCCTTGATCGAAAACCACCCGTACTTCCAGACAGTGGACATCACGCATGACATCGACGTGTCGCTGGTGGCCACGCTGGCGGGTATTCGCGAGGAAGATTTTCGAGCCCTCAACCCGTCGTACAAGCGGCCCGTGATCCTGGCCGCAGGCACGCCGCAAATTCTGCTGCCCTGGGACAACGCAAAGGTGTTCCAGCGCAACCTGGAGGCCAAGCGCGAAGGCCAGTATGCGAGCTGGACCGTGTGGTCTGTGCCCACCACCATGAGCGTGGCCGATGCAGCCCAGCGTGCAGGCATGAGTGAGGCGGACCTGCGCAACATGAACAACATCCCGCCGCGCATGCTTATCAAGGCGGGCTCGGCGCTGATGGTGCCTCGCTCCACCACCACGCGGCAAGACGTGTCGTCCCATCTGGCCGACAACGGTCAACTGAGCCTCACCCCCGAGATCGTGACCCGTCGCAGCACGGTGCGCGCTGGCAAGGGTGACACGGTGGCCAGCATTGCGCGGCGCTACAAGCTGGCAGCGGCCAGCGTGGCGGACTGGAACGACGTGCGGGCCAATGCTGCGTTCAAGGTGGGCCAGCAGGTGGTGGTGTACCTCCCCGTGCGTCAGGGCGGCGCGCGCAGCGGCAGCACCAATGCTCGCGCCTCGGTCGCCACGGCAGGCAAGCGCCAAGCACCCGCGCCTGCGCGGCGTGGCGGCTCCCCCTCCAAGGTCAAGCGCCGCTGACCTGCGAACGCTCCTTCAAGGCCGCAAGGGCTTCGTGGGGCCCTGCTTTGCTCCCGCCGTCGGCTCCAAAAGGTTCAGAACCGGAGCGTGTGCATGCCCAGCAACCCCAGGATGCCCATGATGATGAGATAGAGCGCCACGATGGTGCTGAGCAAACGCGGCATGACCAGGATGAGAATGCCTGCGATCAGAGAAACGAGTGGGCCGATGCTGAGGCTCAGCGACATGGTGGATAGTCCTTGAAAAATGGCACGGGGATGGCGCAGCAAAACCGCTGCACGCGTGGCCTGCGCGGTGCATAGGGTTCGAAGGTGCGGTGCGATTGCGGTGCAATGGCAAGCGCCTGACACTGTAGTCGATGCCGGAGCCCATACAGCCTCCCGCCACAGCGATTCGTCAGACGTCAAACTTCAGACGCTGTACTTTTGGCGGGCCTTGCGCACGAAGTCGTGGGTGGAGGTACGCGCCAGCTCGACCTTGGCCTCAGCCAGTTCGGGCAGCACACGCGACAGCACCCGCAGTGCAGTGGCCGGGCCTTCATCAGGCATCAGACCGTTGGTGGAGTACGTCTCACGCACCCGGCTGAACGCCGCCAGGTACAGTCCCCGGTCACCCATCAAGTAAGCGGCGGGCACCGCCTTCACGAGATCTGCCGGGGCTGCTGTCTGCAGCCACTTGAGCGCATGCACGATGCCGTTGACCAGCGCCTGGGCTTGTGCCGACTGCTTCTGGATGAAGGTCTGGGGCGCATACAGGCAACTGGCGGGCATGGTGCCACTGAACATGTCTTGCGCCGCCTTGAGCGAACGCAGGTCCCCCACGATGCGGGTGTCCGCCTTTTGCTCCAGCAAGGTCATGATGGGATCGGCATGGCACAGCGCATGCACCTGACCAGACCGCAGCGCGTTCATGGCATTGGTGCCCGAGCCCACGCCCACAAAACCCACATCGCGCAACGGCACGCCCGCACGCATCAGCATCAGGCTGGCCGCCAGATGGGTGGATGAGCCCACCGACGACACCCCCACCTTGCGCCCTGCCAGGTCCCCCAACTCCTTGTACGCCGGTACTGACCGCAGTGACACCCCCAACGCCAGCTGCGGGGCCCGCCCCTGCAGCACCAGTGCGCGGTACGCATGGCCACGCACCTGGGCACGCAGCACATGCTCGAATGCACCGGAGCAGACATCGGCCGCTCCGTCCTGCACCGCCTGCCAGGCGAGGGCACCCGCCGAATAGTCCCGCACCACCACGTCCAGGCCTTCGAGGCGGAAATACCCCAGCGCATCAGCCAGCGCCAGCGGCAGGTGGTACAAAACGCCCTGCCCACCGACCGCCACGGTCACCCGCCCCAACGCAGCGCCATCGGTCTGTGCACGCACCCGGATCGCAGGCGACCACACCGCAGCCGCCGACAAGGCGGACACGGCGCCAAAGGCGCGGCGAGTGAGTGGAGGCAGGGGCATGGAATCAGGAAAAAATGCAATGCTGCATTGCAACAATCGTGCCGCAGCGCAGGCGAAACCGCATCAGGGTGAATCCCTGCGGGTTACTACGTACCGTGACCAATGGCCTTCAGCGGCCGCGCACCACAAGGCGGGTGGCACACGCCCCGCGCACTCAGCGGTAGCCGATGAACAGGATAGCGATGTTGACCAGAAAACCACCCGCCCAGACCGCGCTGCGCGCCATCGGCATGTCGGCCACGTACATCATCACGTAGAAGATACGCAGGAACACATACAACAACGCCAGCAGGTCCAGCAGCGTCTGCCCCGCGCCCAGCAGGTGCGCAATGATGACCGCGCCGATAAAAAACGGCAGCGCTTCAAAGCTGTTGGCCTGCGCTGCGTTGGCACGCCCGCGCCAGTCAGCCTGCCGCGAGAGCCAGCCGCGCGGGTCGTGGTTGTCAAAACCGCCTTCTTTGCGGGACTTGCCAAAGTTGCCGCTTTTGGCCAGCCAGGCACAAGCGAGGGGCAGCAGCGCGGCGAACAGCACGCACCAGTAGGCCACGGTGAACCGTGCGACGTGCAGGGTGGTATTCATTTTCTGAAGCTTTTGAGGGCCCCAGCGCAACACACATAAGCGCTGGCAGCTATTAAATTGAGAGTATTTTAGCGACAGACAACACCCGGGCTGGTGCCGCCAGACGCTTGGGTGTCACCGACGATCCACCAACGCATGCGCAATCGTGCCCAGGTCCACGTACTCCAGCTCACTGCCTACGGGTACCCCCCGCGCGAGCCGCGTCACGTGCAGCCCCCGGCTCTTGAGCGCCTCGCTGATCACATGCGCAGTGGCCTCGCCCTCGGCATTGAAGTTGGTCGCCAGGATCACCTCCTGCACCGTGCCATCCGTGGCGCGCTCCATGAGCTTGTGCAGGCCGATCTCCTTGGGGCCAACACCATCGAGCGGACTGAGCCGCCCCATCAGCACAAAGTACAGCCCCTTGAAAGCACCCGTGCGCTCCAGTGCCGACTGATCCGCAGGCGTCTCGACCACACACAGCCGCGTGGCATCACGGTCAGGGTCCAGGCAGGTGCTGCACACCTCCGCCTCGGTGAACGTATGACAACGTGCACAGTGGTGCACCGTGCCCACCGCTTCCGAGAGCGCCCGCGACAGGGCCAGCGCCCCCTCGCGATCATGCTGCAGCAGATGGAACGCCATGCGCTGCGCAGACTTCACCCCCACTCCCGGCAGCCGGCGCAGCGCCTGGATCAGAACGTCGAGGGAATTGGTGGTGGACATGGACAGGCAGGAGGCGATGCAGTTGGCGTTGTAAGGAGCGGCGGAGCCAGGCTTCGACAAGCTCAGCCCGAACGGATGTGGGGAAGAACAACAGGTGCGCGCCCTCTGCCTTTACACCCCGCCCTCAAGGGCGTAGCGAGCGGGATCAGCTGCTAGGCGGACGGAGCACAGGAACCGGAACGTACTTGAAGTACGTGAGGATTCCGAGCACCGCCCAACGACGCAGATGGCCCGCTCGGTAGCCAACCTCAGAAAGGGAATTTCATGCCACCGGGGAGGCCTGGCATCCCTTGCGTCAGCTTGCCCATCTTCTCCGACGAAGTCTCCTCCGCCTTACGCACCCCTGCATTGAACGCAGCCGCCACCAGGTCTTCCAGCATGTCCTTGTCTTCGGCCAGCAGGCTTGGGTCGATGGTGATGCGCTTGACGTCGTGCTTGCAGGTCATGACCACCTTCACCAAGCCTGCGCCCGATTCGCCTTCCACTTCAATGAAGGCCAGTTCGTCCTGGGCCTTCTTGAGGTTGTCCTGCATCGCCTGGGCTTGCTTCATCAGGCCTGCGAGTTGTCCTTTGTTGAACATGGTGTGGTTTCCTTTTCAGTTTCTAGTGAAATGAGTAACAGAGGTTGTCCGTCATGCAGGCTTGATGCTGCCCGGCACGATTCTCGCGCCGTAGTCACGCATCAGCGATTGCACGAAGGGGTCGTTGTTCACGATTTCTTCGGCGCGGCGCTGGCGCTCGGCAGCGGCGGCGGCATTGCGGCGAGCGGGGCTGTCGATGACCATGCCCACCTCCACGCTGATCTGGGTGGCATGGCCCGCCGCCTCCAGGGCCGCACGCAGGCGCTCGCGTGCCGTGGGCTGGTTGAGCGATTCGCGCTCGACGCGCAGCAGCCAGTGACCACCGTCGCGCGCCACCAGCTGCGACTGCAGGGCCAGCTCGCGCACCAGCGCCGTGATGGCCTCTGCCGCCACCAGTTGCTGCACCGTGGCATACCAGACGTCCCCCTCTTCGGTGGGGGTGTAGCGGGCGGATACCGGGGTCGGAGCAGACAGTGGAAGCGGCTGCAAACGCTCGCCGGGTTCGGGCGACTCGCGCACTGGAATTGCTACGTATTCAGGAGCACCCTGAGCTTTGGCTGATTGCGCCGTACTCGGATTCTGGCCCAATCTCTCGGGCGTACGCACCGGCAATGCCGTAGCAGTCGGCTCATCAGCCGCTGCGGCCACCGTGGCGGGCTCGTCAGACCCTGGCCATGGGGGGGGCTCGGAATCATTGAAAGCCCCTGACCGCTGCTCTTCGGGGATGACAGGTGCGGTGTCTGCAGCCGCTGCCGGAACGGGCGCCGGAACCGCAGGCATCGGGGACACAGGCAAGACCTGGGAGGCCACCACCGCCGATGCCGCCACACGCCCAGGCGCAGTCAAAACCGCAGGAGGGGCTGCAACACCTGCAGCGATCGCGCCGGAGGAAGGCGTTTCAGCCCGCGTCAGAGTTTTTTTTTCAGCCGATTCGCCAACACCGCTTACAGGCTTGAAGGCCAGCAGCCGCAGCAGCACCATGGTGAGCGCCGCATACTCGTCGGGCGCCAGGCCCAGCTCACCACGCCCGTGCAGGCACAGGCTGTAGAGCAGCTGTGTTTCGTCGGCGGGCATCAGCGCAGACAGGCGGGCTGTTTCGGTCGCCTCGGGGTCGTCGGCATCCACAGCACCAGCCATCTGGGGCACGGCCTGGAACACCGCCATGCGCTGCAGTACGGCACTCATCTCTTCGAGCGTGGAGGCGGCAGACAGCCCGTTCATGCGCAGCGTGTCCGAAGTCTCCACCACGGTTTTCCCGTCACCCTGGGCGAGCGCTTCGATGAGCCGGAACACATAGGAGCGGTCTACCGCACCCAGCATCTGGCGCACACCCGCTTCTTGCAGCTGGCCGCTGCCAAAGGCGATGGCTTGGTCGGTGAGCGAGAGGGCATCGCGCATGGAGCCCCGCGCTGCGCGCGACAGCAGCCGTAGTGCCTGGGGCTCTGCCGACACGTTCTCGGCCGCGAGCACCTGGGTGAGGTGGCCCAGCACCGTCTCGGGTGCCATGGGGCGCAGGTTGAACTGCAGGCAACGGCTGAGCACCGTGACCGGCACCTTCTGCGGGTCGGTCGTGGCCAGCACAAACTTGAGGTATTCGGGCGGTTCTTCCAGCGTCTTGAGCATGGCGTTGAACGCCGTGTTCGTGAGCATGTGCACTTCGTCGATCATGAAGACCTTGAAGCGCCCCTGCACCGGCTTGTAGACAGCCTGCTCCAGCAGGCTTTGCACTTCGTCCACGCCCCGGTTGGAGGCCGCGTCCAGCTCGGTGTAGTCCACAAAGCGGCCGCTGTCGATGTCGGTGCAGGCCTGGCACACGCCGCAGGGCGTGGCGGTGATGCCGCCATTGCCATCCGCGCCCTGGCAGTTGAGCGACTTGGCCAGGATGCGCGACACCGTGGTCTTGCCCACGCCACGCGTGCCCGTGAATAGGTAAGCGTGGTGCAAACGCTGCTGGGTCAGCGCATTCGACAAGGCCTGAACCACATGCTCCTGCCCCACCATCTCGGTGAAATTGCGGGGGCGGTACTTGCGGGCGAGCACGAGGTAGGACATGCGGGGGATTCTACGGGCTGAGCCGGGCTCGCCTGCAGGCATCAGGGCAATGCAGCGTGTCGAAAAGTGCACCCCGCATCCAGCGTACAATCGATGGTGACGGGCCTCCTCGCATGGTGAAGCGGCCAACCGGGTCAGGTGGGGAACCAAGCAGCCCTAACTGTGGAGTCAGTGCCGGGGGTAAGGCTCGTCAACTTCTTCTTTCTTTTTGCGCGGTCGCGCAAAAAAATCCCTCTCTCCAGCATCTCTTTCGCATTGTTTGCGATGGCGGGCCATTTGGCTTGCCCAAAGCCCCGCGCACGCAGGCGCCGGGCGCTCCCAACGCCTTCTCACGCCCCTGCGGACTGTCCCTGTCCCAGCCAGCGCAGTGCGCCCTCGCCTGCCGCGCGGCCGCTGGCCATGCTGGCGGTCATCAGATAGCCGCCGGTGGGCGCCTCCCAATCCAGCATTTCACCCGCGCAGAACACACCTGGCAAAGCCGTTGCCATGAGGTGCGCGTCCATCGCTTCAAAAGCCACCCCCCCCGCCGTACTGATGGCCTCGTCCAGCGGGCGCGCAGCCACCACGGTGATGGGCAGTGCCTTGATGGCATGGGCCAGGGCCACGGGGTCGTTCATGCCGTCCTTGCCCAGATGTTCATAAAGAATGCCCGCCTTGATGCCATCCAGGCCCAGGCGGCTCTTGAGATGGCTGGAGAGCGACCGAGAACCGCGCGGGTGGCGCACTTCCACCAGCACGCGCTCAGGCGCATGGTCGGGCAGCAGGTCAAGGTGGAACGTGGCGTGACCATGGGCCTCCACCTCGTCGCGCAGCAGGTGTGACGCGGCATAGACCAGGCTGCCCTCCACCCCCGTGGCCGTGACCACAAACTCGCCCCGGCGACTGAAGTTGCGGCCCTGGCTGTCGGTGAAGCTGAGCACCACGGTCTTGAAAGGCTGGCCCACAAAACGTTCGGCGAAATGCGGCGTCCAACCCACGGCGGGCTCGGGCGTGCGGCCCAGCAGCTCCTGCAAAAAGGCGCGTCGCGTTTCGCCCGCCGGTGCATCGGCCCGCAGCACGTCGAACCCGCAGTTGGACGGGCGCAGGGGCGCCACAGCCACGCCCCGTTGCGCCAGCAGCGGTACCCAAGCACCATCAGACCCCAGGCGCGCCCAACTGCCGCCACCCAGCGCCAGCACCACCGCCCGGGCGGTCACTCGCACCTCGCCAGCCGGTGCAGCCAAGCGCAGAGCACCGTCCTCGGCCCAGCCCAACCAGCGGTGGCGCATGTGAAACAACACGCCCTGCCCACGCAGGCGCTGCAGCCATGCGCGCAGCAGGGGCGCAGCCTTCATGTCGGCGGGGAACACGCGGCCCGAGGTGCCCACAAAAGTCTCCACCCCCAGCCCCTGCGCCCAGGCGCGCAGCTCGGGCCCGCCAAAGGCCTGGACCAGCGGCTCGATCTGCGGCCCACGCTCGGCATAGCGACTCACAAAGGGCTCATGCGGCTCGGAATGCGTGAGGTTGAGCCCGCCCTTGCCCGCCAGCAGAAACTTGCGGCCCACCGAAGGCATGGCGTCAAACACATGCACCGCCACGCCCGCCTGGGCCAACACCTCGGCGGCCATCAGGCCGGCCGGGCCACCGCCGATGACGGCCACGTCGCACTGCAAAGTCCCCGCAGACAGGGCTGGCGCGGCAGGAGCATCAGAGGGAGAAATGGTGTGGGACACAGGAGAGCCTTGCTAAAAATGGGGAGTGGCGTTGCGGTGCGTGGGGAGCGGCAGAGCCAGTCAGAACAGGGAGCCTTGCGGAGAATCCTTAGGCCCCGACGCGGCGCGTGGACGCTCTGGCTTGGCTGTGGCGACCGGCGCAGCGGGGGCGAGAGTATGCCCGACAGCCGATGCATGGGCAGCCGAGGGCCCTCCAGCACCAGGCGCATCACCCACCATCACCAAACACCCATCGCCCGTAAGGAACGCGGCGTACACCGCCTCGCCCGGCATCAGCGCCTGCACGGCTTCGCGGTAGCGCTGTAACTGGGCCACCAGCGCCTGCTGACGCTGGGGTTGTGCGGCGCTTTTGTAGTCCAGCACCCACCAGCCTGCCGCCGCATCCTCAGCGTGTGCTGCGCGGCGCAACACCAGCCTGTCGATGCGCAGACTCTGGCCTTGGTAGTGCAGCGGGGCTTCGTTGATGGCGGTCTGCACCAGCGCAGGGTCCCAGGCCCAGGCGCCCTCGCCCGCCAAAATGGCCTGGGCCATGCGGGCGGCCGACTCGGCGGCGGCGGGGGCAATGTCATGGTCCAGAGCCAAGCGGGCAACGCGCGCGGCGGGCCAGCCCTGGGCGCGCAAGTCGGCCAGCGGGGCACCGGCCACACCGGCTTGCTCCAGCAACTGGTGCATGGCATCGCCCTGGCGCGACAGGGGGGTGGATTCTCCATCGCCCGGCATGGCGACGGGGGCATCACCTTCCAGCCCTGCAGCGGGGTGGACGTGGGCACTTTGCAGCGCCTCGGGCAGCGCGGGCAGGCTGGGGATGGTGAAAGTCTGCGCGGGCGCGGCGACCTCCATGCCGCAGCCAGCGGGAGCCAGCGTCTGTGAGTCCACCTCGGTCACCAGCGGGGCCAACCGGTTCCACCAGCTGCCAGGCACTGAATTGCCAGGCTGCACCGATGACAGCACCAGGCAGTGCTTGGCGCGTGTCATGGCCACGTAGAGCATGTTCAGCTCCTCGCGGCTGCGGGCCTGCTGCTCGGCGGCCAGCGCGGCTTCCGCACTGGGCGGCGGATTCGATTCACTGGCCAAAAAGACGAAGGCCGAGGGCACGGTCTGCTCGCCGGGCCAGTCCACCAGCACGCCCATGGTCTCGGCCTTTTGGGGGCGGGTGTCGGTATCGAGCAGCAGCACGCAATCGGCCTCCAGCCCCTTGGCGCCGTGCACCGTCAGCAGGCGGATGGCCTGCGCGTCGGCACGGCCGGGGGCGCGCACGCCGCCCTTTTTCATGGCCCGCACCAAGGCATAGGGCGTGAGGTAACGGCCCCCATCGTGCTGCAGCGATGCCGCCAGCAGTGCGCGCAGGTTGGCCTGCACCGACTGGCGCTGGGTGACCGGTGCTGCGGCAGCAAAGCGGGCCAGCACGTCGCCGTGTTCGTAGATGGCGTGCAGCGCGTCGTGGGGAGGCAAAGTGCCCACCCACGTCTGATATTGAGTCAAAACGGCTCCAAGCGCTTGATATTCATGCGCCAAAAGCTCACTTTTTAATAGCAAATCAAACCAGCTACAACCCGCGTTTTCAGGCTGGCGGCGCAACAACGCCAGAGCGACCAGCGCGTCGTCACCCAGGCCAAACAGGGGCGACTTGAGCACGCGTGCCAGCGACAGATCGTGTGTGGGCGAGACCAGCACGTCGAGCAGCGCCACCATGTCCTGCACCTCGGGCGCGTCAAACAGGTCGGCCTTTTCAGGCTGCACGCAGGGCAGGTGCAGGGCGCGCAGGGCGTCTTGCATGCTGGCCAGGCGGTCGCGCTTGCGGGCCAGCACCAGCACTTCTTTGGGCGGGGTGCCGCTGGCGATCTGCGCGGCCACCCAGGCGGCAGCCTGGGTGCATTCGCGCATGCGCTGCGTTTCTTCGGCTTCGTGGCGGGGTTCGGTCAGGCTGTCGCGCCAGGCCAGGGGGTCGCGGCCTGCGCCTTGGCTGTCGTCGTCCACGTCGGTGATGGCGGGCAGGCGCAGCAGTTGGCCGGGGTGTTTCGATTCAGTCGTGTGATCGCGGAATCCGCTGGTCTCGTGCTGCGCCTGGGCCTCACCCATCACGGCGTTGACGGCGCCGATCACGCCCTGCGCGTTGCGGCGCGTGTGGTCGCAGCTGAGCAGATCGCCGCCCAGCCCGTCGCGCACAAAGGCCTGCGCGGCGATGAACACCTGCGGCTCGGCGCGGCGAAAGCGGTAGATGCTCTGCTTGGGGTCGCCCACGATGAACACGCTGGGCGCGGCAGACCCGCCGCCCGAACCCGCGTAGCCCGCAAGCCAGGCGTGCAGCGCCTGCCACTGCAGCGGGTTGGTGTCCTGAAATTCATCGACCAAGAGGTGGCGAATGCGAGCGTCCAGCCGCTCCTGCACCCAGCCTGAGAGGACGGGGTCGGCCAGCATGACCAGGGCGGTGCGCTCCACATCGTTCATGTCCACCCAGCCGTGCTGCTGCTTGACGGCCACAAACTGCGCGATGAGGCAACGCGCCAGCCGGGCCATGCGCTGCTGGTGTTGCCAGGCCTCGTGCTGGCGGCGGGCGGTCAGCAGGCGCTGCAGCTCGGGCTCGGCCTCCTGTGCGGCGGGGAACTTCTCCAGGTTCTTCGAGAGGCGGTCTTCCTTGGCCACGAACATCGCACGGCGCAATTGGTCCAGGCGCTGGTTCAGGTCTGGGCAGGCCAGTGCGTCGATGATGGCGTCTGCCGCCTTTTGTGGGGTCTTGTTTGCCTCGGCGCCCAGGGCGCTGGCACGGCCACGCCAACGCTGTAGGGCAGGCTCGGTCTGCAGGGCCTCGGCGGGCTCTGCCAACGCGGCCAGCTCGGGGTAGGCCTGCTGGAACGGCGGCACCGAGGCATCGACCACGCCTTCCGCGTCGGCCAGGTCAAACTCCACCCGCTTGGCCAGTGCGGCCGCCAGGGCCTTGTGGGTTTGCGAGCGGCCATGGCGGGCGACCACGGCTTCGTAGTCGGCGCGCAGGCTGGCGCTCTCGGCCACGGTCTGCAGGAACGGCGGCCACACCTCGCGCACGGCCTCGGCGTCGTCTTCGAGCAGCTCAAAGTGTGCAGGCAGGCCTTGCTGCTGCAGCAGCGCCAGCGGGGCCGTGCCCAGCAGCGCGGCAAACCAGCTGTGGAAGGTGCGGATCTGCACCGGGCGGCCCGCAGTGAGCAGCTGGCGGTATAGATTTTGTAGCGCCTCGCGCTTGTCCAGTGCGCCCTGGGAGCTGATTCCGCGTGCAATCAGCTCGGCCGTGAGTTCCTCCAGCGGCTTGTGGCTGAACTGCTCCAGCCACTCTTGCAAACGCTGGCGCATTTCACCGGCCGCCTTCTTGGTGAAGGTGATGGCCAGGATCTCGTGCGGCGCGCAGCCGTCGAGCAGCGCCCGCAGCATGCGCGAGACCAGCATCCAGGTCTTGCCCGCACCGGCGCAGGCCTCCACCGCCACGCTGCGGGCAGGGTCGCAGGCGATGGCGTAGAAGGCCTCGCGCGATACGGGGCGGCCGTTGTGTTCGTAAGCGGCCTGGGCAGTTGGGGAATGGCTCTCGGTCATGGCGTCTCTTGCGCGGGCAACGCCTGTTCAGCGTCCGCCCAGTAGTCCTTGCGGCACAGGCCGCGCACGGCGCAGAACTCGCACACCGATCCCTCGCCCAGCGCGGGCAGCGGCGCACCGGCGGCGATGCGGGCCATGTCGTGCTGAATGCCTTCGACCAGCACGTCGCGCAAGTGCACCACCTCGTCCTGTTCGTGCATTTGCGTCTCGCCACGCTCACCCACGTTGACGTAGGCGGCGCGCAGGGTGTCGTGGCTCAGCAAGGCGGCGTAGAAGGCCAGTTGCGTGTCCTCGGCCCCGGACTTGATGCGCTGGCGGGTCACGCTGTCGCTTTCGGTTTTGTAGTCAATCACCAGCACCGTGGGCTCGCCGGTGGACGAGACGCCGTCGATGCGGTCGAGGGTGCCGATCAGCTCCAGGTCGCCCAGCGGCTGGCGGGCCTTGACCTCAGCCTGGCGGAAGGTGGCGCCCTGTTGCTCATGCCCTGCCAGCCATTGCAGGTAGCCGTCGCGCAGTTGCGCCCAGCCTGCGGCAAAGGGCAGGAAGTCACCGTCCTGCAAGCGCTGCTCGCGGGTGATGGCCTCGGCGGCGGCGTCCATGCGGGCGCGGCGCTCGTCCACGTGGTCGGTGGGCTCGGCCAGCAAAGCCTCATGAAAGTGCTGCAGCACGGCGTGCAGCCAGTTGCCAAAGTCGCGCTTGTCCACCTCGGCATCCAGTTCGTCGGCCTCGCGCAGGCCCAGTTGGCGCTGCGCAAAGAAGCGGTAGGGGCAGTGGCGCAGGTCGGAATACGCGGTGGACGACAGGTGTGCCACCGGCAGCGCCTGGCCCACGGGCTGGGGACGCAGCGTGGGCGTGGCGGCCACTGTGCGGGCCGCACGGTCGTCCGCGCCGGGCGTGGCGGTGCCGTCCAGTTGCAGGGCCAGCACCAGGGCGCTGGCCAGCAGCGGCTCACCGCCATCGTCGCCGGTGCGCCACAGCACATCGACCACCGGCGTGCGCAGGGCGTGGGCCCAGGCGGCACGCTGGGCAGCTTCGAGCGATGCGCGCGTGGGCAGGCCCCAGGCCTCGCGCTGGGCCTGCGACCAGTCGCCTGATGGTTCAGGTGCGGCTTGCAGGCGCTTTTCGTCACAGCCCGGCAGCACGGCAGCGGCAAAGGGGCGGGCCAGCAGTTGTGGCATGGGCACCACCACCACAGGGGCACCAGCCGCCTGTGCGGCCACATAGCGCCCGGCTTCCAGCACGTCTTTGGTCCAACGGGTGAACTCAGCCAGTGTCATGCGGCGGCCTGCGCTGTCGCCCCAGCCGTCCAGCTCTGACTGCTGTCCGTCTTGCAGGCGCAGGGCGGCCAACACGCGCATGCCCGCAGGGTCGGCCTGCAGGCCCTGCCACTGGTCCGCCTGCTCCAGCACCGCACGCAACGCGGGCAGCCACTGCGCCAGTGGGCGAGCGGTGCGCAGGGTGTCGCGCCAGGCCTCCACGGTGGCCACAGTGCGGGCCAGGTGGGGCTGCGCGCTCAGGTCGCGGGCGGCGGCAGCGCTCCAGTGCTGCACCACGCCTTTGCGCAGCCATTGCTCCAGGCGGTTCACCTCGCCCGGCATCAGCGCAGGGGTGTGTTTGATCCAGTCCAACACCTCGTTGGACGAGGCGTTCCACGCTGCGGCCTGCAGCGCGGCCATGACCCGTGAAGCGGCGCGCGTGGTGGACAGAATCCAGCCGCTTTCGTCGCGCACCAGCACGCCGCTGCTGTCAAGGTGGGCCAGCACGCGGCGGATCAGTGCGCGGTCGGTGGCCGCCAGAGCCACGGGCACCCGCCCCTGCTCGATGTGGCGCAGCACACAGGCCGCAGCGCGGTGGGCCTCGTCTTCAGCGTCCATTGCGGCGTGCAGGGCCCACTGCGGTGGTGCATCGGCGTCACCGACCAGTGCGGGCAGTGCAACGCACAAACCCTGCTCGCCCCAATGCGCCAACAGGGCCCGGGTCAGCACGTCAGACTGGAAACCCTCCAGCACCACCAGCGCGTCCACCGCCCCGCGAACGCCGGGCTCAAACAGCACGTCGGTCGCGTAGCGCGATGCCAAGGCCCATTCCAGCGCCAGGCGTGCCACCAGGGCCTCGTAATGCAGGGCGGTGCCTTCTTCCGCCGTAGCCAGCAGCTTGCGGGCCTCGTCGCCCCAGGCAGTGCGCAGCGCCGGGGGCACGGCAGCAACCACCTGGGCCAGCTGGGCGGCGGCCTCCTGCAGTGGCGTGGCCAGCACTTCGCGCTGCGCGCCCTGCCCCACGCGGTCGAGCAGCGTGCGGGCCGTGAGCGTGTCGCGCGCAACGTCGCCCGCCAGGTCGTCGCCGGTGGGCTCAAACGCTTGCAGTTGGCGGGCCCAGTTGCGGGTGGTTTCAAAACGTGGTGCAAAGCCCTGCGGAAACTGCTGAGCCCAATGGCGCTGCGCCCACGGCATGAGCTGGGCGTAGGGCACCAGCACCACGGTGCGCGCCAAATGGGCACCATGGGCTTGGGCATGTGCGGCTACCTGGGCCAGTGCGCGTTGCCACAAGGCAGTGCTTGCGGCCGCAAATCCACTGGTTTGATCGCTTTTCGCTATGACTGTCATAGCGTCGCAAGACCCGGCCACACCGGTGAACGTGGGATTGGTTTCTGTCACAATGCCCAGACTTTAAACGTACACCGGTCGCAACCCGCCCAAAATCAAGGAATTCCGCCATGGCCAGCGAACTCATCAAACATGTCTCCGACGCCAGCTTTGAAGCCGACGTGCTCCAACCGGGCTCCGCCGTGCTGGTGGACTATTGGGCTGAATGGTGCGGCCCCTGCAAGATGATTGCCCCCATCCTGGACGAAGTCGCAGGCACCTACCAAGGCAAGCTGCAGATCGCCAAGATGAACGTGGACGAGAACCGGGAGATCCCCGCCAAGTTCGGTATTCGCGGTATCCCTACCCTGATGCTGTTCAAGGATGGCCAACTGGCCGCCACCAAAGTCGGTGCGATGAGCAAGGCCCAGTTGACCGCCTTCATCGACCAACAACTGGCCTGACCCACCTCCCCAAGCCCCTCGGTACGAATGCCGATGGGGCTTTTTTGTTGAGCGATAGACCTGCGGGGAAACAGCCAGCTGGCAGCCGAGCAAGCCCACATCTTGCGCGCCTGATGCCCCCGCATTTTTTCCTGTCATAATTCCCACAGATCACCGGACTGCATGCATTGGCAGCCGGACCAAGATCCCCGGCGAGCCGGACCTGCAAACAGCAGCCCATCTGGCACCAGCCCACCTCCCCCAAGATTCATACCAGCTCCGCCAAGGAGTCAATCCATGCACTTAAACGAACTCAAGGCACTGCACGTGTCTGAAGTCCTGAAGCAAGCCGAAGAACTCGAAATCGAAAACACGGGCCGCATGCGCAAGCAGGAGTTGATGTTTGCCATCATCAAGAAGCGCGCAAAGGCGGGTGAGCAGGTGTTTGCAGATGGCGTGCTGGAAATCCTGCCCGACGGCTTCGGCTTTCTGCGCAGCCCGGACACGAGCTTCACGGCCAGCACGGACGATATCTACATCAGCCCCAGCCAGGTACGTCGCTTCAATCTGCACACCGGCGACATGATCGAAGGCGAAGTGCGCACGCCCAAGGACGGCGAGCGCTACTTTGCACTGACCAAGCTCGACAAGGTCAACGATGGCCCACCTGAGCAGAACAAGCACAAGGTGATGTTCGAAAATCTGACGCCTCTGTTCCCCAAGGAACAGATGCGCCTGGAGCGCGACGTCAAGAGCGAAGAGAACATCACCGGCCGCATCATCGACATCATCGCGCCCATCGGCCGTGGCCAGCGTGCGCTGATCGTGGCCCCGCCCAAGAGCGGCAAGACGGTGATGATGCAGCACATCGCCCACGCCATCACGGCCAACAACCCCGACGTGCATCTGATGGTGCTGCTTGTGGACGAGCGCCCTGAAGAAGTGACTGAAATGCAGCGCACGGTGAAGGGCGAGATCATCGCCTCCACCTTCGACGAGCCCGCCGCTCGCCACGTGCACGTGGCCGAGATGGTGATCGAGCGCGCCAAGCGCCTGGTCGAGCTCAAGAAGGATGTGGTGATCCTGCTGGACTCCATCACCCGCCTGGCCCGTGCCTACAACAACGTCGTGCCGTCGAGCGGCAAGGTGCTGTCCGGCGGTGTGGACGCCGCCGCACTGCAGCGCCCCAAGCGCTTCTTTGGCGCCGCGCGCAAGGTCGAGGAAGGTGGCTCGCTCACCATCATTGCCACTGCGCTGGTCGACACCGGCAGCCGCATGGACGAAGTGATCTTTGAAGAATTCAAGGGCACGGGCAACTGCGAAATCCACCTGAACCGCCGCCTGTACGAAAAGCGCGTGTTCCCCGCCATCGAGCTCAACAAGAGCGGCACGCGCCGCGAAGAACTGCTGCTGGCTCCCGAGATCCTGCAAAAGACCCGCATCCTGCGCCAGTTCATGTACAACATGGACGAGATTGAGTCCATGGAGCTCATGATCAAGAACATGAAGGCCACCAAGACCAATGTGGACTTCTTCGACATGATGCGTCGCGGCGGCTAAACCGCACGTCCTCCTCCGGTCGGCCGACAACGGCCCCGCCATCCCGCACGCCCTTGGGGCCTGCGGGATTTTTTTTGCCCGTGGCTGCCACTCGCTGGTGCAGTTGCGCCTGAACGTGGCACCGTCTGGATGCAAAAACGCGGGAAAACCCTCTCTTTCACCCACTTTTTGGCTGGCCCGGAAACTGCTATCTTGCAAACTGTCGACAGACGACTGTCGAATATCAAAGACAAAAAACGCCGACAGGTGTATTGGCACCAGGCCCAAACGACCATCCAAGGAGCAGTGCATGAGACCGAACCAACCGGCTTCCGCCGAAGCCTTCCAGGCAGACACCAGCGAACAGCAGGTGCGCGAAGACCTGGCGGCGGCCTACCGCCTGATCGCGCATTTCGGGATGGATGACAGCATCTACACCCATATCTCGGCACGTGTACCCGGCAGGCACGACCAGTTCTTGATCAATCCCTTCGGGCTGCTGTTCAAGGACATCACGGCCAGTTCCCTGGTCAAGATCGACACCGAGGGCCGGGTCCTGGAGCCCTCGCCCTATGACGTAAACCCGGCGGGCTTCACCATTCACAGCGCCGTGCATGCGGCACGCCCCGATGCAGCTTGTGTGGTGCACACCCACACGGTGGCAGGCGTGGCCGTGTCATCGCTGGCCTGCGGGCTGCAACCCTGCAACCAATGGGCACTGCAATTCCACGGGCGCGTGGTCTACCACGCGTTCGAGGGCATTGCCCTGGACCTGGAGGAGCGCGAGCGGCTGGTGGCCGACCTGGGCCCCCGCGCACGCTCCATGATCCTGCGCAACCACGGCCTGCTCACGCTGGGCCGCAGCGTCGCCGAGGCCCTGATCCTCATGCTCAACCTCGACCGCGCATGCAAAGTGCAACTGGCGATCCAGGGCAGCGGCCAAGCCATCCACCCGGTGCCGGACGAAGTCTGCGAGCGCACCGCACAACAGTACGAAAGCGGCGACACCAATCGTGTCGCGGGCCAGGCCGACCCCCACTGGCGCGAATGGCAGGGCCTGCTGCGCCACCTGGAGCGGCCGACGCCCAGCAGCTTCCGGGACTGAGCCACAGGTCCTTCACGCCTTCGTTCTCATTTTTCGCCAACCCATCCCACAAGGAAACCATGCCATGAAGCGTCGCGAACTCATTCAATTTGGGGCCTCCGGGCTCGGCCTGAGCATTGCCGGGGTTCCCCTGAGCACGCTGGCCCAGGGCCGCAAGGGCGTGATCAATGTTCTGGTCCAGCCCGAACCCCCTGGTCTGATGCTTGGCATGGTGCAAAACGGCCCCACCCAGCTGATTGCTGGCAACATCTATGAAGGGCTGCTGCGCTACGACGAAAAGCTCAACCCTCAGCCGCTGCTGGCTACCAGCTGGACCGTGAGCCCCGATGGCCTGACCTACACCTTCAAGCTCAAGCCCAACGTGAAATGGCACGACGGCAAGCCCTTTACCTCGGCCGACGTTGTGTTCTCTGTAGACGGTTTCCTGCGCAAAACCCATGCGCGGCTGCGCGGCAACCTGGAGTCGCTGGACACGGTGCGTGCGCTCGATCCGCTGACGGTGGAGTTCAAGCTCAAATCACCTTTTGGGCCTTTCCTGGGCTTGTTCGAGACGGGCACCATGCCCATGGTCCCCAAGCATGTGTACGAGGGCACGGACTTCGCCACCAACCCGGCCAACGCCACTCCCATGGGCACCGGCCCATTCAAGTTCAAGGAGTGGGTGAAGGGCTCGTACATCCAGCTGGTGGCCAATGAGGCCTACCACATGCCCAACCTGCCAGAGGTCGAGAGCCTGTATTTCCACGTGATTCCCGACGCGGCCTCGCGTGCAGCAGCCTTCGAATCGGGCAAGGTCGACATCGTCCCTGGCGGCGCGGTGGAGTTCTTCGACGTGGCGCGCCTGTCCAAGCTGCCGGGCGTACAGGTGACCACCAAGGGCTGGGAGTTCTTCTCGCCGCATTCCTGGCTGTGGCTGAACAACCGCAAGAGCCCCATGAACAACATCAAGTTCCGCCAGGCGGTGATGCACGCCATTGACCGCGAGGCCATGGCTAAGATCGCCTGGCAGGGCTACGCCAAGCCCGCCACCGGCCCCTTCAACAGCCACATCAAGTACTACAGTGCCGATGTAGCCAAGTACCCACGGGACATCGAAAAAGCCAAGAAGCTGGTGGCCGAATCGGGCTACAAGGGCGAGCCCCTGCGCCTGCTGCCGCTGCCCTATGGCGAGTCGTGGCAGCGCCAGGCCGAAATCGTGCGCCAGAACCTGACCCAGGCCGGTATCAAGGTCGAGCTCACCGGCACCGACGTGGCCGGATGGAACCAGCGCTTGAACGAGTGGGACTACGACATCGCCTTCACCTACGTCTACCAGTACGGTGACCCCGCCCTGGGGGTGGCACGCAACTACACCAGCACCAATATTGCCAAAGGCTCGCCGTTCAACAACGTCGAGGGCTACAGCAACAGCCGGGTGGATGCCCTCTTTGCCGCAGGCGCGCGCGCTACCGACCCCGAATCGCGCGCCAAGGCCTACCTGGAGGTGCAAAAGCTGCTCCTGGAAGAAGTGCCAGTGGCTTGGCTACACGAGATCAACTTCCCCACGCTCTACCGCACCAAGGTGAAGAACCCCATCAGCTCGGGGATTGGCCTCAACGACAGCCTGGGCCGCGCCTCGATCGGCTGAACGCCGCAGCGTCCTTCTGCCGGGCCGCACTTGTTCGCGGCCCCGGTAGCCCTTCAATGCCCTCGCCCCACGCCGATGAAACGTCTTCAATACATGCTCACCCGCATCGCTCAGGGCCTGTTGGCCCTGATGCTGATCGCCACCGTGAACTTCTTGCTTATTCGTGCCGCCCCCGGAGATCCGGTATCGGTGATGGCGGGCGAAGCTGGCGCATCGGACGCCCAGTATGTGGCCCAGTTGCGACGCGAATTCGGGCTGGACAAGCCCCTGACCACCCAGCTCGGTACCTACCTGGGCCGCGTGGCCACGCTGGACATGGGCTACTCCTACCGGCAACAGCAACCCGTGCTCAAGCTCATTGCCGAGCGGCTGCCCGCCACTCTGTTGCTCACGGGCAGTGCCTTTGCACTGTCGCTGCTGTTTGGTGTCGTTTTGGGAGCCATGGCCAGCCGCCGGGTGGGCAGCTGGCTCGACAGCGCCATCACCGTGGTGGCGCTGGTGTTCTACGCCACCCCCCTGTACTGGCTGGCGATGATGGCCGTGCTGGTATTTACCGTGCAGCTCAACTGGCTGCCAGGTTTTGGATTTTTCACCGTGGGCAGTGATGCCACGGGCCTTGCCCGCGCATGGGACATCGCCCAGCACCTGGTCATGCCCTCGCTCACGCTCGCACTGTTCTACATGGCGGTGTATGCACGCATGACGCGGGCCTCCATGCTC
The DNA here is from genome assembly GCF_028680575.1 of Acidovorax benzenivorans. Lineage (GTDB taxonomy): Bacteria > Pseudomonadota > Gammaproteobacteria > Burkholderiales > Burkholderiaceae_C > Acidovorax > Acidovorax benzenivorans. The sequence goes on from NZ_JAPCKI010000006.1 coordinate 246,957, forward strand.
GAAGTGGCGCAGATGGATTTCGTCAAGACCGCCCGCGCCAAAGGCGTGCGCCCGGGCCGCATCCAGCGCTCACACATCCTGCGCAACGCACTGCTGCCGGTGGTCACGCTGGCCGGCATCCAGGCCGGCGGAATGATCGGCGGCGCCGTGCTCACCGAAACTGTGTTCGCCTGGCCCGGCATCGGCCGCCTGATGTTCGACGCCCTGCTGCAGCGCGACTACAACCTCCTGCTGGGCTGCTTCCTCGTCACGGCCGCCGTCGCCGTGCTGTTCAACCTGCTCACCGACCTGGTCTACACCCTGGTCGACCCCCGCATCGAACTTGGCTGACAAGGCCCCCACTATGAGCCATCCTTCCACAAACTCCTTCTGGCGCCGCTACCGGCGCAACCGTGGCGCCGTCTTCGGCCTGGTCGTGCTGCTGCTGGTGGCACTGCTGGTGGCCTTCGGCCCCTTGCTGGCCGCCCATGACCCCTGGGACATGGTGGAGCAGCCCTTCCTGCAGCCTGGGCAGATCACTGGCTTCGCACTGGGTACCGACACCCTGGGCCGCGACATCCTTTCGGGCATCGTCATGGGGGCACGCATCTCGCTGCTGATCGGCGTGGTGTCCACCCTGGTGTCGCTGCTGATAGGCGTCACCATCGGTGCACTGGCGGGCTATTTCGGGCGCTGGGTGGACGCTACGCTGATGCGCTTCACCGAACTGTTTCAGGCCATCCCGAGCTTTGCGCTGGCGATTGTGCTGGTGGCCATCTTCGAGCCCTCGGTGAAGTCCATTGTCGTGGCCATTTCGCTCGTGTCCTGGCCCCCTGTGGCGAGGCTGGTTCGCGGCGAGTTCCTCACACTGCGCCAGCGCGATTTCGTGGCCGCAGCACAGCTCGCGGGCCAGAGCACGCCCCGCATCATCCTCACGCAGATTCTGCCCAACGCCGCATCGCCCATCGTGGTCATGGCCTCGCTGATGGTGGCCACCGCCATCCTGCTCGAATCGAGTCTGAGCTTCCTGGGCCTGGGCGACCCCAACCAGATGAGCTGGGGCTACATGGTGGGCGCCGCGCGCACCGTGCTGCGCCAGGCCTGGTGGATGGCCGTTTTCCCTGGCCTGGCCATCCTGCTCACCGTGTTGGCCCTGAACCTGGTCGGTGAAGGCCTCAACGATGGCCTGAATGCCCGCCTGGACGGGAGGAACTGATGAACGCCGTACTCAAACCTTCCATCGACACCGAATCCATGACCCAGGTACTCGCCCAGCCCACCCAGCCCGTACTCACGGTGCGTGGACTCGACATCCGGCTGCCCGCAGGGGGCGATCGCCAACTGGCCGTGCAGGGTGCCAGCTTCACCTTGCAACCCGGTCAGACGCTGTGCGTGGTGGGTGAATCCGGTTCAGGCAAGTCCATGATCGCCAACGCCATCATGGGCCTGCTGCCGCGCCCGCTGGTGGAGCCCGTGGCCGGTCAAATCCTGCTGGACGGAGTCGACCTGCTGCAACTCGACGAACCCCAGTTGCGCCGCCTGCGCGGCCAGCGCATGGGCATGGTGTTCCAGGAGCCCATGACGGCGCTGAACCCTGTGATGCGCATCGGCGAACAATTAGAGGAAGTGTTTGACGCCCACATGCGCCTCGGGGCTGCCGAAAAGCGGCAGCTCATCCTGGCCGCGCTGGCCGACGTGGGCCTGCCCGAGCCGGAGCGGTTGATCGACAGCTACCCGTTCCGCCTCTCAGGCGGCCAGCGCCAACGCGTGATGATTGCCTGCGCCATGCTGCTGGAGCCCGGCTTGCTGATCGCCGATGAACCCACAACGGCCCTGGACGTAACAACCCAGGCGCAGATTCTCAAACTCATGCGTGACCTGCAGCAGCGCCGTGGCATGGCCCTGCTGTTCATCACCCATGACTTCGGCGTGGTGTCCGAAATCGCGGACCATGTGGTGGTGATGCAGACCGGACAAGTAGTGGAAGCCGGCCCGGCACACGAGGTGCTGCGCCGCCCACAACACCCTTACACACGCAAACTGATTGCAGCCATCCCGAACGGTGTGCCCCGCGCGGCGCAGGCCGAACCCGACCCCGTGCACGTGCTCCAGGTCCAGGACCTGTGCAAGACCTATGTGAGCGGTGGCAGTCTGTTCAAGCGTGGACGCGAAGTGGTGGCCGCCCACCATGTGAATTTCGAGCTGCGGCGGGGTCAGACCCTGGGCCTGGTCGGCGAGTCAGGCTCAGGCAAATCTACCGTGGGCCGCTGCATCGTGGGCCTGGCGCCCTTCGAGTCGGGCCGCATCCTGTTCCGGGGGCGCAACCTGATGTCTGGCACAGCATTGCGCCAGCAGGCCAAGGGCAAGATCCAGATGGTCTTCCAGGACCCCTACGCCTCGCTCAACCCACGCCACCGCATCGGCCCCACGCTCGCCGCTGGCCCCATCGCGCAGGGCGTGCCCAAAGCCGAGGCTATGGCGCGTGCCATGGAACTGCTGAAGTTGGTGGGCCTGGGACCCGAGGCCGCTGACCGCTTTCCGCACGAATTCTCAGGCGGGCAGCGCCAGCGCATCGGGATCGCACGGGCGCTGGCCATGGAGCCCGAGCTGCTGGTGGCCGACGAGCCGGTATCGGCCCTTGATGTTTCTGTGCAAGCCCAGGTGCTCAAGCTCTTTGCCGAAGTGCGCGAGCGCTTTCAGTTGGCGATGGTGTTCATCACCCACGACCTGCGCGTGGCAGGCGAGATGTGCGACCACATCGCTGTCATGCAACGGGGTCAGGTAGTCGAGTACGGCCCCACGGCCGAGGTGCTGGCCAGCCCGCAGCACCCCTACACCCGCACACTGATCGACGCCATCCCCCGGTTGGCCGCCCAGCCAGACACCCCATGAGCCGCAACCCCGACCGCCTGACCCTGGCTTTCCTGAGCAGCCAGATCCCGATGGACTACCTGCTACCGGCGTTTCGCGCGCAGTTCCCCACTGCCGAACTGCGCCTGGGTGAGCAGCTCGGAGCACTCGACGAGATCGACGCCGTGGTGTGCTGGTATCCGCCAGAAGGACTGCTGGCACGCCTGCCCCGCCTGCAACTGGTGCAGTCAGTGGGCGCGGGCATAGACCACATCAGCGCCGACCCGGCCCTGCCGCCCGTGCCGGTGTGCCGCATCGTCGACACCGACATGGCCCATGGCATGACGGCCTTTGTGTGCTGGGCCGTCATCCACCGCCAGCGCCACATGGACCGCTACCTGGCCAGCGCCGCTGCGCGCCGCTGGGAAGAGCAGCCCATCCAGCCGCCCACCCGGCACCGCGTGGGCATCGCCGGGTTGGGTACGCTGGGCCTGGCCTGCGCGCGCGCCTTGCTAACCATGGGCTACGCCGTGCGCGGCTGGAGCCGTTCGCCCAAGGCCAGCCTGCCCGAGGGGCTGCAGGCCTTCCACGGCGATGCAGGCCGCGCCGACTTCCTGGCCGGGTGCGACACCCTCATCTGCCTGCTACCCCTGACCGAGGCCACGCGCGGCTTCCTGGACCTGGCGCTGATGCGGCAGCTGCCAAGCGGCGCCCACCTCATCAACGTGGGCCGGGGCTCGCACCTGGTGGAAGCCGACCTGTTGCAGGCCCTGGCAGAAGGCCAACTTGGCGCCGCCACTCTGGACGCCTTCGCGCACGAACCACTGCCAACCGGCCACCTGTTCTGGAGCGACTCCCGCATCCTCGTCACGCCACACATCGCCACCCGAACCAACCCGGCGGTGATTGCACAGCAAACGGCCCACAACCTGGCCTGCATCCGCGCCGGGCATGCCGCCGATGTCGCCGTCGACCTGTCGCGTGGCTACTGAAATCTCCCCCAAGACACAGCCCTAGGACCTCCTCCCATGAACGCTCCCACGCCCCATACCCTCCTTGCCCAGCAGGACATCTCGGCCCACCTGCACCCCTTCACCAACCTGGCTGCGCATGCCGACGTGGGCCCACTGGTCATCACGCGGGGCGACGGCATCCACGTCATCGACGAGCAGGGCCGCCGCTACATCGAAGGCATGTCGGGCCTGTGGTGCAGTTCGCTGGGTTTCAGCCATCCGCGCCTGGTGGCCGCAGGCATCGAGGCCCTGCAGACCCTGCCCTACTATCACACCTTCAACCACCGCTCGAACCCACCCGTGGCGCAGCTGGCCGAGAAGCTGCTGGCGCTGGCCCCGGTACCGATGGGCCGCGTGTTCTTTGCCAACTCGGGCTCAGAGGCCAATGACTCGGCCGTGAAAATGGTCTGGTATTACCACAACGCCATCGGCAAGCCGGGCAAAAAGAAAATCCTGGCGCGGCACAAGGCCTACCACGGCGTGACGGTAGCCGCCGCAAGCCTGAGCGGCCTGCCCACCAACCACCGCGACTTCGACCTGCCCATCGACCGCATCTCCCACGTCGACTGCCCGCACCACTACCGCTTCGGCCTGCCCAGTGAAAGCGAGGAAGACTTTGCCACCCGCCTGGCCGACGCGCTGGAGCAGCGCATCCTGGCCGAAGGCCCCGACACTGTGGCCGCCTTCTTTGCCGAGCCCGTGATGGGCGCCGGTGGCGTGATCGTGCCACCCGCCACCTACTTCGCCAAGATCCAGGCGGTGCTGCGCAAATACGAGGTGCTGCTCGTGGCCGACGAGGTGATCTGTGGCTTCGGCCGCACCGGCGCGATGTTCGGCTCCACCACCTTCGGCATGCAGCCTGACATCCTGACCTGCGCCAAGGCCCTTTCCTCGGGCTACGTGCCGATCTCGGCGGTGATGGTGTCCCCAGCGGTCCACGCAGCCATCGCCGCCAACAGCGGCAAGATCGGCACCTTCGGCCATGGCTACACATACTCGGGCCATCCGGTGGCCTGCACCATTGCGCTGGAGACCCTGCGGGTCTATGAGGACGAGCACATCCTGGAACACGTGCAGGCCCTGGCCCCCGGCTTCCAGGCCAGGCTGCGCGCCTTGGGCCAGCGCGCCAGCGTGGGCGAAGCCCGTGGCGTAGGCCTGATCGGAGCCTTGGAGCTGGTCGCCGACAAGGCCAGTCGGCAGTCCTTCGCCCCTGAACTCAAGGCGGGCCCACGCCTGGCCCAGCTGGCACAAGAGGAAGGCCTCATCGTGCGTGCCATGGGCGACACGGTGGCCCTGTGCCCGCCCCTCATCATCAGCGAGGCAGAACTCGGCGAATTGTTTGCCCGCCTGGAGCGCGCCTTCGGCCGCTTCGAGGCGACTCTGGGATGAATTGAACATGCAGACCTTCTTCTGCCCCGACCAGTTGCTGCACACGCCGCAGCAGTTCATGCGCCTGGGCCGACTCATGCCGGCCACCGACCTGCCCAGCCGCGCCGAAAGCCTGCAGACCACCTTGCACGCCGCCGGGGTTCCTGTGCATAGTCCCCCCGAAATCGCCCGCACCGCCCTGGAGGCCGTGCACACGCCGCAGTACCTGGACTACCTGGAGACGGCCTACGAACGCTGGCAAGACCTGCGCCGCCCGGGCGTGGAGCCCGGCATCGAGGTGCTGCCCAACCAGGCCCCCTACGCCGGCATGCCACCAGGCCAAGACCGCCCGCCCTGCCCCTCGCCCGCGCTGGCCGCCCAGACCGGTTACTACCTGGGCGACCTGTCGTGTCCGCTGGGCCCACACAGCTGGCGCTCTATCCTCCGCTCGGCGCACAGTGCCGTGGCGGCCGCCGAAACGGTGATCGGCGGGGCCCGCGCCGCGTATGCGCTGTGCCGCCCCTCGGGTCACCACGCCCACCGCGACCGCGCCAGCGGCTTTTGCTTCGTCAACAACAACGCCTGCGCTGCCGCACGGCTGCAGCAGGCTTTTGGCCGCGTGGCCGTGCTCGATGTAGATGCCCACCATGGCGACGGCACACAAAACATCTTCTACGCCAACCCAGAGGTGCTGACGGTCTCCATCCACGCCGACCCGGCGCAGTATTTTCCGTTCTACACCGGTTATGCCCACGAGCGCGGCACGGGGGCGGGCCTGGGCTGCAACCTGAACCTGCCGCTGGCCCACGGCAGCGGGAATGCAGAGTTCCTGCAGGCCCTCGCAGCCGCACGCCAGGCAATCACCGACTTCCGCCCCGAAGCGTTGGTGCTGGCGCTGGGTTTCGACACCTACAAGGACGACCCCATCAGCGTGCTGCGCCTGGATTTCGACGCATACCGCGCCACGGGCCGATTGCTGCGCGAGTTGGCCCTGCCCGTGGTGGTGGTGCAGGAGGGCGGCTACCTGGTGGAAGCCATCGGGCCGGGACTGGCTGCGTTTCTGGAAGGCCTGCATGGCTGATACCGCGCAAGCCGCAACAGCCTCCCGCCAGTTACAGCGCCAGGGCATGCTGATGTTCCTGGGTGCACTGCTGGCCTTCGCCGTCTACGACGCCTTTGCCAAGCACATGCTGGCCCACTACCCCGCCACGCTCATGAACCTCACACGCTATGCCGCCGTGTGCAGCCTGGCCCTCATCGGGCTGATGCGCCATGGCGACTGGAGCGCGTGGCAGGTGTGGCGCCAGCCCCACCGCAAGCTCCTGCTGCTGCGCAGCCTGATGCTGGCCATCGTTGCCACCAGCTTCATGACCGCGCTGGCCAGCATGCCGCTGGCCGAGGCCACCGCCATCTACTTCACCGCACCGCTGATCATGGTCGCCTTGTCGCCCTGGCTGCTGGGCGAAGCCGTGGGCCGCGTGCAGTGGGTGGCGGTGCTGCTGGGCTTTGCGGGCATGCTGCTCATCGTGCGCCCCGGCGGCAGCCTGCCGCTGGCAGGCTCCTTGCTGATGGCACTGTCGGCCATCTGCTATGCCCTGTTCCAGGTGCTCACGCGCCGCCTCTCGGGCCTCGTCCCCGCGCCCGTGCAATATGCCTACATGGCGGTCGTGTGCCTGGTGGTCACCAACCTGCCAGCGCTGGTGATGCCGGTGGAGCACTGGCCCGGCTGGGACGAAATCGCCGTGCTGCTCGCCGGGGGGCTGGTCAGCGGCGCGGCCCAATTGCTGCTGCTGGCGGCCTTTCAGCGTGTGTCAGCTTCGGTCCTCGCGCCCATGAACTACTTGCAGTTGCTGCTGGCCGTGCTGATCAGCACCTTCTGGTTCCAGCGCCCACCCGATGGGCTGGCCTTGGCGGGCATGGGCGTAATCGGTGCGGCAGGGCTCTACCTGGCCTGGCCCAGGCGCTTAAAGTAGCGGCCCGCCGCGCCCCTTCATGCGCGGAAAACATCCAGAGACACCATGATCCAAGCCACGCCCCCCTCTCCACAGCCTGCGGCCGCTCCCGGTTTTGCCTCCATCGACAGGCCCGATCTGGTGGCCATGGTGGAGAGCCAGCTACAGCAGGCCATCGTCGAAGGCCGCCTCGCCCCGGGCGCTCGCATCGTTGAGGCTGAACTGGCGCGACAAATGGGAATCAGCCGAGCCCCCGTGCGCGAGGCGGCCCGCCGACTGGAGAGCCAGGGCCTGCTGATCTCCCGCCCACGCCACGGTTTTGCCGTGCGCGCGCTGTCCCTCAAGCAGATCAACAATTTGTTCGAGGTCCGGATCGGGCTGGAGATGCTTGCCACGCGCCTGGCCTGCCAGGCCGCCAGCGAAGAGCAATTAGCCCAGCTACAGGCCCGCGTGGAACACATGGTGACCCAGGCGCCGCGGCTGGGCCAAGCCGAGCGTGTGGCGCTGGACCTGGGCATCCACCTGGCCATCAGCGAGCTGTCGGGTAACGACTACCTGCACCGATTGTTCAGCAACATGCAGACCGAGATCCGCATGATCCTGGCCTTCACCGAAGGCAGCTATCGCGACCCGCTGCTGATCGCCGAATCGCACCAGCCCGTAGTCCAGGCCATCCTGCGCCGCGATGCCGATGCGGCCCAGGCCGCGTTGCTCCACCACCTGATCGAAGGCCAGGAGCATGTGCAGGCACTTTTTCTTTCTGCACAAAACCCCACTACCTCGCCACCGCAACCCATCCCACCCCCATGAAGATCGTCTACTCCGACCAGCACCAGCAGCACGACCCACAACAGTTCATGGTGCGTGGGCGCCTCAAGCGCAGCAACGAACAACCCGAACGTGCGGCCTTGCTGCTGGCCGCAGCCCAGTCCGCAGGCCACGCCGTCGTCAGCCCCGACGACCATGGCTCCGGCCCGCGCGCAGCCATCCATACACCGCAGTACCTGCACTTTCTTGAAACCGCATGGGAACGCTGGCAGCAACTGCCAGACGCCTCCGACGAGGTGATGCCCAACGTCTACCCCTTCCCAGGTCAGCCCGCCACCTACCCCGACCACCTGGTGGGCCAGGCTGGTTACCACATGGGCGACAACGCCTGCAGCATCGGCCGCCATACCTGGCATGCCGCAGTGCACTCCGCCCATGTGGCCACCCACGCCGCCGAACTGCTGATGGCCGGCGAACGCGCCGTGTACGCACTGTGCCGCCCGCCCGGCCACCATGCTTACCCCGACCGGGCCAACGGCTTTTGTTACCTCAACAACGCTGCCATCGCCGCCCAACATCTGCGCCAGCGGTATGCGCGCGTGGCCGTGCTTGACATCGATGTACACCACGGCAACGGGACCCAGGGCGTGTTCTGGCGCCGCGCCGACGTGCTCACCATCTCGCTGCACGCCGACCCGCATTTCTGCACCCCTTTCTTCACAGGCCACGCCCATGAACGCGGCGAGGCCGAAGGCCTGGGCTACAACCTCAATATCCCCCTGGCTAAAGGCACCGACACCGACGGCTACCTGCAGACCCTGACCAAAGCGCTGACCACCCTGCGCGCCTATGCACCGGGCGCGCTGGTGGTGGCCCTGGGGCTGGACGCGCACGAACGCGACCCCTACCAGGCGCTGTCGGTCAGCACCGACGGTTTCGCCCGTATCACCACCGAGATCGCCCGCCTGGGGCTGCCCACGGTGCTGGTGCAGGAAGGGGGCTATCTCAGCGACGACCTCGGTCCCAATCTGGCCAGCGCCCTGCACGGCTTCGAGGCGGGTTGCTGAAATGAGCGCCCTGCCTACCTTCGAGCACGCAGACGCGCTCGCACGGGACCTGCCCGGAGCCGCCCTGCTGGGCGCGGACCCAGCCCCCGTGCGGCTGGAGGATGCGGCAGCCCTGCTGGCCGAACACTACGGCCTGCGCGGCGACCTGAGCCCGCTCACAGGGGAACGCGACGCCAACTTCTTGCTGAAGACAATGGATGGCCAACGCCGTATGCTCAAGCTCTCGCACCCGCTGGAAACCCCGCTGGTGGCCGACTTCCAGACCCAGGCCCTGCTGCACCTGGCCCGCCACGCCCCCAACCTGCCCGTGCAGCGCCTGGTGCCGGCACGGGGCGGAGAGCCCTCACTGACCGTGCAACTGCTAGGCACCACCACGCCACGGGTGATGCGCGTGTTCAGCTACCTGGAAGGCCAACCCATGCCACAGGCTCCACGCTCGGAGGCACAGCGCCTGAACGTGGCACGCAGCCTGGCAGCCCTGGACAGCGCCCTGGCCCACCTGGAACACCCAGCCGGCAACAAGGACCTGCCCTGGGACATCCAGCAAGCCCACCGGGCGCGCAGCCTGCTGCAAGCCGTGACCGACCCCACGCGCCGCACCCTGGCCCTGGCCGCACTCGCAGATTTCGAGAGTGAGACGCTGCCGCGCCTGCAAGCCCTGCCGCGCCAGCCCATCCACAACGACTTCAACCTGTACAACCTGCTGGTCGACCCCACACAGCCTGAGCGCGTCGCGGGCATCCTGGACCTGGGTGACATGGTGCTGGCGCCACGCATCAACGACTTGGCCGTGGCAGCCTCATACCAGCTCAGCGATGCGGGCGATGCGCTGCGCGCGCTGTGCAGCTTCGTGGCCGCGTACCACGCCGTGGCGCCGTTGAGCAGCGCGGAACTCACCGTGCTGCCCGCCATGGTGCGCGCGCGCCTGGCCATGGTGGTCGCCATCAGCGGCTGGCGCGCCGCACGCCAGCCGGACAACGCCGACTACCTGCTGCGCAACAACGCCATCTCGTGGGACCGTCTACACACCATGGCAGGCTGGACAGACGCGGCCGTGGTGGCCGCCCTGCACCAGGCCTGCGGACTGCCCCTCCAAACCCAAGGCCCCCAGCCCATGCATTCCCCCACCAACGACACCACCGCACTGCAGGCGCGCCGCGCGCGCCTGCTTGGCCCCGCCTACCGTCTTTTCTACGAAGAGCCCCTGCACCTGGTGCGTGGCGAGGGAGTGTGGCTCCATGACACCCAAGGCAAACGTTACCTGGACGCCTACAACAACGTGGCCAGCGTCGGCCACGCCCATCCGCATGTGGTGGAGGCGATCGCACGCCAGGCCCGAACGCTCAACACCCACACACGTTATTTGCACGAGGGCATCCTCGACTACGCAGAACGCTTGCTCTCCCACATGCCCCCGGCACTGGGACATGCCATGTTCACCTGCAGCGGCAGCGAGGCCAACGATCTGGCCCTGCGCATTGCACGCGCGCACACCGGGGCACAAGGGCTGATCATCACGCGGTACGCGTACCACGGCGTCACAGCCCCTTTGGCCGAGGCTTCCCCCTCGCTGGGCGCCCTGATGCGCCTGGGTCATACGGTGCGCACCGTGCCCGCACCGCAGCCTGTCGGGCAAGACCCGGCAGAAGTGGGACGCCGCTTTGCGCACGGCGTGCGCGAGGCCATTGCGGAGCTGGCCGCCGTCGGCATGCGCCCGGCCGCTTTGCTTGTGGACACCGTGTTCTCCAGTGACGGCGTATTTACCGCCCCCGCCGGTTTTCTGCAGGAGGCCGTCCAGGCCGTGCGCGAGGCCGGGGGACTGCTCATCGCTGACGAGGTGCAGTCTGGCTTTGGCCGCACGGGCGAGGCGTTCTGGGGTTTTGAGCGCCATGGCCTGGTACCCGACATCGTCACATTGGGCAAACCCATGGGCAACGGCCATCCGGTCGCAGGTCTCGCGGTCCAACCCGGGGTGCTGGCTGCTTTTGCCGCCACCTGCCGGTACTTCAACACTTTTGGGGGCAACCCCGTATCCATGGCGGCAGCCAGCGCCGTGCTCGACGTGATCGAACGCGAGGGCCTGCAGGCCAATGCTCAGGTGGTGGGCACCTATCTGCACGGGCGGCTGGCTGCACTGCGCCAGCGCCACCCGCAGGTGGGCGAGGTGCGGGGCGCCGGCCTGTTCGTGGGCCTGGCCCTGGTGCAACCCGACGCCGCAGGGCCGCCCCCCGGCCAACTGGCCGCGCGTGTGGTGAATGCCTTGCGCCAACGCGGCGTGTTGCTCAGTGCCACCGGCCCGGCAGCGGACACCCTCAAGATCCGCCCGCCCCTGGTGTTCCAGCGCGAGCATGCCGACCTGCTGGCCGACACACTGGACGAGGTGCTGGCCGACCCGGCCCTGCACCGCCCGGCCTGATTCATCCACGGGCCTTGGCCACCACCCCACAGGAAGCCCCATGCCTCCCATCGCACCCAGCCCCTCCACCCTGCAACAGGCCGTCGACGATTTGCATAACGACATGGTCGATCTGCTCAGCGGCTTCGTGGCGGCAGCCAGCCCGTCAGGGGCGGAGCAAGCCGCCTCAGGGTTTCTAGAGCAACAGCTACAGCACATGGGCCTTGATTGCGAACGCATCGTGCTCGATAGCCGCCTGATTGCCAACTCACCGTTGTTTTCCTGCCCCTGCGACCCCGATGGCGGGCGCCACAACCTACTGGCGCGCCATCTTCCCTCACCGCGCACCGATGGCACACGCGGCCGCTCGGTGCTGTTCAATGGCCATCTAGACGTGGTGCCTACCGGCCCACAGGCCCTATGGACCACGCCACCTTTCGAGCCCCGCGTGCAGGGCGATTGGCTGTATGGACGCGGCGCCGGTGACATGAAAGGCGGAATCGTCTGCGCCCTCATGGCCTTGCGGGTCTTGCGCCACCTGGGCCTGCAGCCCGCCGGAGTGGTGGGCATCAATGCCGTGCTCGACGAGGAAAACACCGGTAACGGCACCCTCGCTACCGTGCACGCGCTGCGCAACAGTCTGGCCAAGGCACGCCTGAGCGATTTTGATGCCGTCATCATCCCCGAACCTTTTGCCGAAACGATGATGGCGGCGCAAGTGGGTGTGAGCTGGCTGTTTGTCACCATCACCGGGCGATCAGCGCATGTGGCCTACAAAGGCCAGGGACTCAACCCCATCGAAGCCGGCATGGCCTTGGTTGATGACCTGAAGCTGCTTGAAGCCGAATGGAACCAGCCCAAAAACCGCCACGCTGCCTTTCGGGACGTGGAGCACCCGGTCAACTTCAACCTGGGCCGCATTGAAGGAGGCGAATGGAACTCGTCTGTGCCCTGCACCTGCACCCTGGGCCTGCGCCTGGGTTACTACCCGGGCATGGACCCAGACACCGTGGTGGACCAGGTCAGCCAGCGGCTGCGTACCAAGGCGCTGCAGCTCAATCCTGCACTGCAACTGGAGATCAGCACCCGGGGACATCGCTCACCAGGCTGCGTTTACGCACTGGACAACCCCGCCATGCAGACTCTGGCCAATGCCCACTACAGCGTCCACGGCCGCGCACCCGAGCGCCTAGCCTGCACCGCCACCACCGACGGCCGCCATTTCAGCCTTCTGACCGATATTCCGGTCACGAACTACGGACCTGTGGCACGAAACATCCATGGCATCGACGAATCGGTGTCCCTGGCCAGCCTACGCCGGGTCACCCGGACATTTGCACAGTTCATCATCGACTGGTGTGGCGTCGAAGAAACCGCTGCCAATGCAGCCCGGCACCGGGGAGGCCCTGTTGATTCCGGGCAGGCCAAGACCGGCGAAACATCTCTTTCTTGAATTACGGTCAGAAATAGAAGATAATAGAGAGCTTTTTCTGCGGAAAGTACGCTGGATGTTCCACGGCGCAAAGGTTGCACCGGGTCCCGCACGGCTCCCGCACTTGACAAGGATTGATCATGAAAGAAGGCATTCACCCCAACTACCGCGAAGTCCTGTTCTCGGACCTGTCCAACGGCTTCAAGTTCGTGACCCGTTCGTGCGTGAACACGAAGGAAATGGAAACCTTCGAAGGCAAGGAATACCCGCTGTTCAAGCTGGACACCTCTTCTGAATCGCATCCCTTCTACACCGGCACGCAAAAGTCGGTGGACAACATGGGTGGCCGCGTGGAGCGCTTCCGCAACCGTTTCGGCAAGACCGCAGCGAAGTAATTCGCCCCTGCGTTCCCGCCAAAAAGGCAGCCCGGGCAACCGGGCTGCCTTTTTTCATGGGTTTTGCCTTTATTCTCGGTGGCTCCTTTGCCTGCCGCTCACTGCCGCGTGACTCCACCCACCCCCGCCATCGTTACCCAGAATGCCGTCAGCCCGCTGCCCCGCTGGGCGCTGCTGCTGCTGTGCATTGCTTATGTAGTGCCCGGCTTCGTCGGCCGCGACCCATGGAAGAATGCAGACGTCACCGCCTTCGGCTACATGTTGGAGCTGGCCCAGGGACGCACCCCGTGGCTCAACCCGTTACTCGGCGGCATGCCTCCTGAAACCGAAGGGCTGCTGCCCTACTGGCTGGGCGCCTGGGCCGTGCAAATGGCGCCAGCGTGGCTGTCAGCCGAGGTGGCGGCCCGCATGCCGTTCATAGCCCTCTTGGTCATAACGCTGGTTGCCACCTGGTATGGCGTGTACTACCTGGCCCGCAGCCCCGGCGCCCAACCGGTAGCGTTTGCCTTTGGCGGCGAGGCCCCGCCCCTCGACTACGCACGCGCCATTGCCGATGGCGCCTTGCTGGCACTGATCGCCTGCCTGGGCCTGGCGCAGCTGTCGCACGAGGTAACGAGCTATCTGGCGCAGCTCAGTTGCACGGCTCTGCTGTTTTTTGCGGTGGCGGCCATGCCACACCGCACCGTGGCGCCTGCGGTGGCGCTGATGCTGGGCATGGCGGGGCTTACGCTGTCCGGAGCCCCTGCCCTGACGGCCATGCTGGGCCTGGGCGGAATGGTGCTGATGGTTTTTGCGCCCGCTGGCAACACGGACAACCGCTGGCGCTGGGCCGCAGTGCTGGCCTCCGCAACGCTGGCGGCGGCCGCATTGGCGCAGGGTCTGGAACTGTGGCGCTGGCGCGTGGTGGGGTTCGATGGTGGTGGCGGCAAGGACTGGCTGAGCCTGGCGCGCCTGCTGCTGTGGTTTGGCTGGCCGGCCTGGCCGCTGGCGCTGTGGACCTTGTGGCGCTGGCGCCAGCAAATCTTCAGCCGCCCCGGCCAACGGCATCTGCTGTTGCCCCTGTGGTTCACCCTGGTGTCGATTGGCGCGACCATCACCACCCAGCCGGCAGACCGGGCCTTGCTGCTGGGCTTGCCCGCACTGGCCGCACTGGCCGCATTTGCCCTGCCCACGTTGCGCCGCAGCGTGGGGGCCCTGATTGACTGGTTCACACTGCTGTTTTTTACTGTATCGGCCCTCGCGATCTGGGTGATCTGGATTGCCATGCAGACCGGTGTCCCCGCCAAACCCGCCGCCAACGTGGCCAAGCTGGCGCCAGGGTTTGTGCCGCAGTTTTCGGCGCTGGCCTTGCTGGTGGCTGTGGCGGCCACTCTGGGTTGGTGTGGACTGGTATGGTGGCGCGCGTCCCGCAACCGGGCACCCATCTGGAAGAGCCTGGTGCTGCCCGCAGGCGGTGCTGCCCTGGGCTGGCTCTTGCTGATGACCCTGTGGCTGCCCCTGCTGGACTACGCACGCAGCTATGGTCCGCAGGTGCGCAGTGTGGTGGTAGCCCTGGGGCCGGAGCCGGGGTGCATTCAGACCGTGGGCCTGAACCGCGCCCAGGTGGCAGCACTGCAGTTCCATGGGCAGCTGTCACTGCAACGCGCGGGACTGCAGGATGAATGCCAGTGGTTGCTGGTCGATGGGGCATCCTGGCCTGCGTCAGAGCGCATGGTCCGCGCAGAGCGTTGGGAGCCTAGGTCCACCCTTCCCCGCCCGACCGACAAGAACGAAACCCTGCTGCTGTTCCACCGCGTGGCCCCGGCACGCTGATGTCGGAGTTGTCCACCATCACCCGGCACGCCGTGACCGTGCTGGCGGGGCAACTGGCGGTCATGGCATTCGGGGTGACCGACACCATTGTCGCGGGGCGCTACAGCGAGTCGTCGCTGGCCGCGCTGTCAGTGGGGTCGGCCATCTTTATCAGCGTCTACGTCGCGCTGATTGGCGTGCTCCAGGCGCTGCTCCCCGTGTGGGCCGAGCAGCGCGGCGCGCAACAGCCCGAGGCCGTGGGCCGGTCGCTGCGGCAGGCCTTGTATCTGTGTGCTGCCGCCTCGGTGCTGGGCATGGCGGTGCTGCTGTCGCCAGGTGCGCTGCTGCGCTGGACCGAGGTGCCGCCTGCGCTGCGCCCCCAAGTCGAAAACTACCTGGCGGTGCTGGCGCTGGCTTTGCCGCCCGCCCTGCTGTTCCGAATCTACAGCACCCTCAACCAGGCCCTGGGCCATCCGCGCCTGGTGACCTGGCTACAGGTGGGCTCGCTGTTCATCAAGCTGCCGCTGTCGGTGTGGTTCACCTTTGGCGGGTGGGGCCTGCCCGCACAGGGCGTGGTGGGCTGCGCCTGGGCCACGCTGGCCGTCAACTGCAGCATGCTGGCCTTGGCCCTGTGGCTGCTGCGCACGCAGGACATCTACACCCCCCTGGGCCTGTGGCGCCGCATGGAGCCACCCCACTGGCCCACCATTGTGGGCTTTGCCAGGCTGGGCATTCCGGCGGGCCTGGCCGTGATGGTGGAGGTGACCTCCTTCACCCTGATGGCCTTGTTCATCGCGCGCCAGGGCACCACGTCAGCAGCGGCCCACCAGATTGCCGCCAACATGGCCGCCGTGCTTTACATGGTGCCGCTGTCGCTGTCCATCGCCACCAGCGCGCGCGTCAGCTATTGGCTGGGAGCACAGCAGCCCCAGCGAGCCCGCCAGGTGGTTTTGATGGGTTTTTCGCTCGCTGCGCTAGTGGGTATTGCCCTGGCAGCTATCTTATTGATAGCAATACACCCAATCAGTCAGATCTACACAGACAACGCCAGCGTGGCAGCGGTAGCCAGTGCGGTGCTGGTCTGGGTGGCGGCGTACCACGCTGCCGATGCAGTGCAGACGCTGTGCGTGTTTGTGCTGCGCTGCTATCGCATCACGCTGGCGCCACTGGCGGTGTACTGCGCGCTGCTATGGGGCGCAGGCCTGGCGGGTGGCTATTGGCTGGCCTATGGGGGCAGCGGGCCTTGGTCGGGGGTGGCTTCGCCCACCCCTTTCTGGGCAGCCAGCGCGGCGGCCCTCGCCATGACGGCACTGCTATTTGTCGCCATGCTCTGGCGAGCCATCAGCCCGGCAGAGCAAAGCCACGCAAACGGTTGGCCGGGAAGGTGACCGAAAACACCGAGCCCTTGCCCAACGTGCTCGCGATGTCCAGCGTGGCGCCATGGCGCTGCAGCACATGCTTGACAATGGCCAGGCCCAGGCCTGTGCCCCCAGTCTCACGCGAACGGCTGCGGTCCACCCGGTAAAAGCGTTCCGTCAGGCGCGGGATGTGCTCGGGCGCAATGCCGGGGCCGGTGTCGTGCACAGAGAACACCACGCTGCCGTCGTCCTTGCGCAGCCACTGCACATCGATGGAGCCCCCTCCCGGGGTATAGCGCACAGCGTTGTTGACAAGATTGGACAGGGCACTTTGCAGCTCGGCAGGCACGCCAGCAATCTCGCCCTCGGCCCGCAACAGGTCGGCAGCCGGGAAGCGCATCGCATGCGGGCGCTGCTGGTTCTGCGTGAGCAGCATCGAGAGAGCGCGGCCTTCTTCTTCGCAGCGCTGCATCAGCGACTGCACCGGCGTCCACTCAGCCATGCCGGGCAGCGGGCTGCCCTCCAGGCGCGACAGCGTCAGCAAGTCCTGCACCACGCTTTGCATGCGCTGCGCCTGCTGCGCCATCATGCCCAGGTAGCGTGAGCGTTCATCGGCACTCAGCGGCAGGGTCTGCAAGGTTTCGACAAAACCGGTCAGCACCGTGAGCGGTGTGCGGATTTCGTGCGACACGTTGGCCACAAAGTCGCGCCGCATGGCGTCAGCCTGCTCCAGCGCCGTCACGTCGCGCGACAGCAGCAAGGTGCGGCCGTCGCCGTAAGGGTGCAGGTGCACCGAGATTCGCACGGGCCGGGACGGCGTGCTCAGGCGCCCTTCCAGCACCACATCGCTGGTGAAGTCCTTGGCAGAAAAGTAAGCCGTGAACTCGGGGTTGCGCAGCAGGTTGCCAATGGACTGCATGACGTCGCGCTGCGCATCAAAGCCAAACTGGTTGGCCGCCATCTGGTTGCACCACTCGATGCGGCCCTGGGCATCCAGCAGCACCACGCCGTTGGGTGACGCCTGCAGGGCGGCCAGGATCTCCTGCAACCGGTCCTGGCTGTCCCGTATCTGCGCCTCTTGCTTGCGCAGCAAACGCCGCGCGCGGTCTGCTGCTTCACCCCAGATGCCGCGCATGGACGGCACCGATGCCAGATCGCCGGTGCGCAGCCAGCGCAGCACCCGCACGCCACGCAGCAGGTCCCAGACAAACCATGCCCAGGCAGCAATGGCCGCCCCCAGCGCGGCGCCCCAGGACCCACCTTGCCACCACCCCAGGCCACCACCCGCCAACTGCCACAGCAGGAAATACGAAATACGCCACAGCATGCGGATAGCAAAGCCTTCTCAGAAACGCCAGGGGCGCAACACGCGCGCCCATTGATCCATCACATCCACCGATCACCGCCGACTACGACTGCCAGACCGAAACGGCCCACAGCACCTCACCATCACGCCATCGCAAGCGGCAGCCAGCCCACTCCATCAGGCCGACAGCGGCACCTGCGGCTGAGCGGTGAGCCGGTAGCCCGCGCCGCGCACGGTTTCCACCATCACAGACGCAGCCCCCAAGGCCTCGCGCAGGCGCTTGACATGCACGTCCACCGTGCGTTCCTCGATGAAGACATGGTCGCCCCACACCTTGTCGAGCAACTGCGATCGGCTGTGCACCCGCTCGGCATGCTTCATCAAAAAATGCAGCAGCTTGAATTCGGTGGGGCCCACCTTGAGCGGCTGGCCCTGGAAGGTGACACGGTAGGTCGCGGCATCCAGCACCAGCTCGGAGATGGTCACGCTGTCACTCACCTGCTCGGGCGCGCGGCGGCGCAGCACAGCACGGATGCGGGCCAGCAGCTCCTGCGTGGAAAAGGGCTTGGTGATGTAGTCGTCGGCACCCGCATCCAGCCCCGCCACCTTGTCAGGCTCATCGCCACGCGCGGTGAGCATGAGGATGGGGATGGGCTTGGTGCGGCTGTCCGCACGCCACTTGCGTGCCAGCGACAGGCCGCTTTGCCCTGGCAGCATCCAGTCCAGCAGGATCACGTCGGGCAGCACGGCATCCAGCTCGCGCTGCGCGCTGTCGCCGTCTTCTGCCCAGAAGGGCTGGAAACCGTTGTGGCGCAGGTTGACCGCAATCAGTTCGGCAATCGCGGGTTCGTCCTCAACGATGAGGACTCGGGGAAGCTTTCTCATGGTGAATCCAGCGCCCCGTACTTACAAAACCGCTGACTCGATCTCGTCGAGAGCTGTGTGACGCACGTCCTTGCCCTTGACCAGATAGATGATGAGCTCGGCCACGTTCTTGGAATGGTCGCCAATGCGCTCAATGGCCTTGGCCAGGAACAGCAGGTCCAGGCTGGGCGAGATGGTGCGGGGGTCTTCCATCATGTAGGTGATGAGCTTGCGCACGAAGCCGTCAAACTCTTTGTCGATGAGGTCGTCCTCCTTGAGGATGGCCACCGCCGCCTTGACGTCGAGCCGTGCAAACGCATCCAGCGTCTTGCGCAGTTGGCCCGAAGCCAGCTCGGCCGCCACGCGCAGGTCGCTCGATGGCAACGAGCGCGGGGCACCGCCTTCAATGATGGAGCGCACCATGCGCGCCATCTTGTTGGCCTCGTCGCCCATGCGCTCCAGGTTGGCCGTGGCCTTGGAGAAGGCCAGCAGCAGGCGCAGGTCACGCGCCGTGGGCTGGCGGCGGGCAATGATGGAGGACAACTCCTGGTCGATCTCGACCTCCATCGCATTGATGCGGGTCTCCATCGAGGCCACGGTCTCTACAGCCTCCAGGCTGAACTGGGACAGCGCATACACCGCCTGGCGGATCTGCGACTCCACCAAGCCGCCCATCTCCATGACGCGGGCAGAGACGCTGTTGAGTTCGCTGTCGAACTGGGACGAAAGATGTTTATCGGGCATCTGCTGTCTCCTTAGCCGAAACGGCCGGTGATGTAGTCTTCGGTTTCTTTGCGCTCGGGCTTGAAGAAGATCTGCTCGGTGGCACCGAACTCGATCATCTCGCCCAGGTACATGTAGGCGGTGTAGTCGCTGCAGCGGGCAGCCTGCTGCATGTTGTGCGTCACGATGGCGATCGTGTAGTCGTGCTTGAGCTCGTCGATCAACTCTTCGATCTTGGCGGTGGACAGCGGGTCCAGCGCCGAGGTGGGCTCGTCGAGCAACAGCACCGAAGGCTTCACCGCCACGCTGCGCGCAATACACAGGCGCTGCTGCTGACCGCCGGAGAGCGACAGTCCGCTCTGGTGCAGCTTGTCCTTCACCTCGGTCCACAGTGCGGCTTTGGACAGCGCCCACTCCACGCGGTCGTCCATCTCACTCTTGCTCAGCGTTTCATACAACTTCACGCCAAAGGCAATGTTGTCGTAGATGGACATGGGAAACGGCGTGGGCTTCTGGAACACCATGCCGATGCGGGCACGCAGCAGGTTGATGTCCTGCTTGGGGTCCAGGATGTCCTGGCCATAAAAGCTGATGGAGCCCTCGGCTCGCTGGCCCGGGTACAGGCTGTACATGCGGTTGAGCGTACGCAGCAGCGTGGATTTGCCGCAGCCGGAGGGGCCGATAAAGGCCGTAACCTTGTGTTCGGCGATGTTCAGGCTCACATTGCGCAGGCCCTGAAACTTGCCGTAGAAAAAGCTCAGGTTACGCAGCTCCAGCGCATTCTTGCTGGCGGTGGCGGTAGCAGTGGCATTCATTGTCAATTCCTGAAAATGGAGGCAGTCTTGTCGGTGGCTTCAGCTGGGAAGGCTGGCGGGGTCACACACGGTTCTTTTCGCGCAGGAAGACCCGCGCCACGACGTTGAGAATCAGCACCGACAGCGTGATGAGCAGCGCACCGCCCCAGGCCAGGCGCACCCAGTTCTCATACGGGCTCAGGGCAAACTGGAAGATCACGACCGGCAGGTTGGCCATGGGCGCGTTCATGTTGGTGCTGAAGAACTGGTTGTTGAGCGCCGTGAACAACAAGGGCGCGGTCTCGCCGCTGATGCGGGCCACGGCCAGCAGCAGGCCGGTCATGACGCCGCTGCGCGCTGCGCGCAAAGTGACCATGGTCGAGACCTTCCAGCGCGGAGCCCCCAGCGCAAACGCCGCTTCACGCAGGCTGCCGGGCACCAGGCGCAGCATGTTCTCGGTGGTGCGCACCACCACAGGCACAGCAATCAGCGACAACGCCAAGCTGCCAGCCCAACCCGAGAAATTGCCCACGGTGGCCACTGCGATGGCGTACACAAACAGGCCCAGCACGACCGAGGGTGCGGACAGCATGATGTCCGTCACAAAGCGGGTCAGTTCAGCGGTCTTGCTCTGGTCGCCATATTCAGCCAAGTACACCCCGGCCAACACACCGATGGGGGTGGACACCAGCACAGAAAAACCCACCATCAGCAGGCTCCCCACAATGGCGTTGGCCAGACCACCACCTTCAGAGCCGGGCGCTGGGGTGGACTGCGTGAACATGTTCCAGTCCAGCGCGGCAAAGCCGTTGGACAGCAGCACGCTCAGGATCCAGAGCAGCACGAACAGACCCAGCGCCATGGCACCCAGTGACATAAGCAGGCCAATGGCGTTGGAGCGCTGGCGTTTTTTGTAGAGTTGTTGATTGAATTCCATGGAGCTTGTCTCTGAAGAGGGACTGGGGCAGGGACGCGGGGCTTACAGGCCCTTGGCCTTCTCGGCTCGCAGCAGCATGATCTTGGCGGCCGACAGCACCACAAACGTGATCACAAACAACAGGAAGCCCAGCGCATACAACGTGGACAAATGGAAGTCCGCCGCTTCGCCAAACTCGTTGGCGAGCGTGGATGCGATGGAAGTCCCAGGCGAGAACAGCGACGTGGGCATGCGATTGGCATTGCCGATCACGAAGGTCACCGCCATGGTTTCTCCCAACGCCCGACCGAGGCCCAGCATCACCCCGCCAATGACACCCTTTTGGGTATAGGGCAGCACCACGCGGCGCACCACCTCCCAGGTGGTGCAACCCAGGCCGTAGGCTGATTCGCGCAGGATGGGCGGAACGATCTCGAACACATCACGCATCACCGCGGCCACAAAGGGCAACACCATGAAAGCCAACACGATGCCCGCCGCCAGAATGCCGAAACCGTTGGTGCTGCCGCCGAACATAAAGCCGATCAGTGGCATGGAGCCGAGCAGTTTTTGCACGGGCACCTGAAAGTGGTCTGCAAACAGCGGCGCAAACACAAACAGACCGAACATGCCGTAGATGATGGACGGCACAGCCGCCAGCAACTCCACGGCCGTGCCCAACGGGCGGCGCAGCCACACAGGGCAGGTCTCCGTCAGGAACAAGGCAATGCCAAACGCAAGCGGCACGGCAATCAGCAGCGCAATGCCCGCACTGGCGAGGGTGCCAACGATGGCAATCGCTGCACCAAATTCTTCATTGACAATGTCCCATTCAGCGCGCCAGATGAACTGCACGCCAAACTTGTGAAAGGCTGGCCACGCATAAACAAACAGCGAGACGATGATGCCCAGCAGCGCCGCCAGCACCAGCAGCGACAGACTCTGGGTCAACCGATGGAAAACGACGTCCTGCAGTCGCTGCCGCTTGGCAATCGACACCATCGACGGTGTGGGGGCGTCCGTCGTTTTGACGGACACAGGTTGCGAACTCATGGTGGTTCCCACGCTCATGTTGACTCCCATCTGGCTTCTGGAGACCCCACAAACCAGCGCCCATCGGCCAGACCAGCCGGCCAATGGGCACTATTCTGGGGCAAACCGCTTTACTTCTTGATCTGCGACCAGACCTTGGAGCGGATCTCGGCGGTCAGGCTGTCAGGCAGCGGCACGTAGTCCAGCTCCGAGGCCATGGTCTTGCCGTTCTTGAAAGCCCAGTCAAAGAACTTGAGCACCTCGGCCGACTGGGCCTTGTCTGCCGGGTCCTTGTACATCAAGATGAAAGATGCCGTGCTCACAGGCCAGCTGTTGGCACCCTTGGCATTGACCATGGAAATCCCCATACCGGGCACGCTGAACCAGTCGGCGCCCGCAGCCGCTGCTGCAAAAGTAGCGTCATCAGGACTCACATACTTGCCGTCGGCGTTCTGCAGTTGCAAGAACGTCATGTTGTTCTTCTTGACGTAGGCGTACTCCACATAGCCCAGAGCACCCTTCACGCGGGTCACGTTGGCAGCCACACCCTCGTTGCCCTTGCCACCCACCGAGGAGGAAGCTGGCCACTTCACAGCGGCTCCCTTGCCCACGGAATCCGCCCATTCCTTGCTGACAGCGGCCAGGTAGTCCGTCCAGTTGTAGGTGGTGCCAGAGCCATCCGCACGGTGCACGATAGTGATGTTCTGGTCGGGCAGCGTCTTGCCAGGGTTGAGGGCCGCCAGCTTGGCATCGTTCCACTTGGTGATCTTGCCCAGATACATTTCAGCCAGCACAGGGCCCGTCACACGCAGTTCGCCCGGCTTGAAACCTTCCAGATTGACCACAGGCACCGTGCCGCCAATGATGGCGGGGAACTGGACCATGCCGTCTTTATCCAGATCGGCACCGGGCACAGGCGCATCAGAAGCACCGAAAGCTACGGTTTTGGCGCGAATCTGACGGATACCACCCGAAGAACCGATCGACTGATAGTTCAGACCAACACCCGTTTCCTTCTTGTAGGCTTCAGCCCACTTGGCATACATCGGAAAGGGGAACGTAGCGCCAGCGCCGGTGATGTCCGCCGCAAAGGCATTGCCCACAGCCAGAGAGGCCAGTGCTACTGCGACGGTTTTGAGAAATACACGTTTCATGAGGTACCTTTCGGCTGGGGTTAACAGGAATACTGCGAACTCTAGAGGCCCATCATGACAATTCAGTGACACAAAAGATCTCATCCCAGGCGATTGCGACAAACACCATGACGCCGCATCAAAGATGTCATTGATATGTCACACGGTCCCATCACACTGGCGCAACCGCCCTACCCTGTGCGCGCACAGCCTTAGAGACCGCGCCCCCAGATTGGGTCACGCGCATCGCGGTACGATGCCGCACGCAGCTCCCTCCAAACACACATGCAGAACGGCACACGCCTCGCCGCAGTCGACCTCGGCTCCAACAGTTTTCGCCTGGAAATCGGGCGCTATGAGTTCGGACACGTCCAGCGGGTGGAATACCTCAAGGAAACCGTGCGCCAGGGCAACGGGCTGGACGAAGACCGCAACCTGACCCGCGACGCCATGGAGCGCGGCTGGGCTTGTCTGGCGCGCTTTGGCGAGCGCTTGGCGGGTTTTCCTCGCGCCCAGGTGCGCGCAGTGGCGACACAGACACTGCGCGAGGCACGCAACCGGGAAGAGTTCCTGTCACGCGGCAGTGAGGTGCTGGGCTACCCCATTGATGTGGTGTCTGGCCCCGAAGAGGCGCGGTTGATTTACCAGGGCGTGGCCCGATTGCTGCCCCAATCGGACGAGCGCCGCCTGGTGGTGGATATCGGAGGACGGTCCACTGAATTGATCCTGGGCCAGCAATTCACACCCAATGCGGTGGCCTCTTTCCGGGTCGGCAGCGTCGCTTGGTCGCAACGCTACTTTGCCAAGGGCGAGTTCTCAGCCCAGGCGTTCATGGCGGCGGAGATCGCAGCCAAGGCCGTGCTGGACGAGGCGCTGGAGACTTTTCGCCCCGACGCGTGGGACGTGGCCTACGGATCATCTGGCACGGCGGGCGCAGTTGGCGACATTCTGTCTGCCGCTGGAGGCTCGCAAGGTCTGATCACCCGCGATGGGCTGACCTGGTTGCAGGAGCGTTTGCTGCGCGCGCAAAGTGCAGACCGGCTGCGCATGGACGGACTCAAGGAAGAGCGCCGTGCGGTCATTGGCGGCGGCATCAGCGTGCTGCGCGCCGTGTTTGACCTGCTGGATATTCATGAGATGCAGGTTGCACAAGGGGCACTGCGCCAGGGAGCCTTGTATGACCTTCTGGATCGGGAGCAACCCGGAACCGACCTGCGCACCACAACTGTCCAGGGGCTGATGCAGCGGTTTGGAGTGGACATGGAGCATGCAGACCGCGTGGCGCGTACCGCCTGCGCATTGTTTGACCAGGCCGCACCACCCGGGAGCGAACGCGCCAACCGAAAGCTGGACTGGGCTGCCCGGCTGCACGAGATTGGTTGCCGCATTTCGCACAGCGACTACCACCGCCACGGTGCCTACATTCTCGACAACACCGATGCCGCTGGCTTTGCCGTGCCCGAACTGCATCGCCTGGGAGTGCTGGTACAAGCACAGCGGGGCAAGGTGCGTAAGTTGGGCGTGGAACTGGACGACCCTATTTTTGTGCTGCAGCTTTTGTGCTTGCGCTTGGCTGTGGCCCTGTGCCACGCGCGCCGAGAGCCCGATACCAAGGGATTGTCGCTGCGTCTGGACAGGCAGCGATTTCAAGCCAGCGCCCGGCCCGGCTGGGCCCTGGCGTACCCACAGTCCGCCCACCTTCTGCTCGAAGAAGTGCAAGCCTGGCAGAAAACCCCCTGGGAACTGGCTGTTGACATGCCTTGAGGAGATCACATAAACGATATAAACTGTTTATACCGTTTATTAAATCTCTATCATGACCACTGCAAACACCCCCCCCAGTTCCGTTGTCGTGCCCGCCGCGCCTGCAGCCCCGACCACAAAGACAGTCAAGCCGACCAAGCCAGCAACAGCCGTCAAAGCCCCCAAGGCAACCAAGCCCGCCAAAAAGGCCGTGGCAAAAAAGACCCAAACCCCCAAGCCAGCTGCGGCGACCAAGCCAGTCAAGGCTGCAGCTACAGCAAAGCCCGGCAAGGCCAGCGAGACCAAAGCCAAAAAGCCCAAGCTGGTGCGCGACAGCTTCACCATCCCCAAGGACGAATACGCGGTGCTCGACACCTTGAAAGACCGTGCCACGGCATTGGCCCACCCCGTCAAGAAAAGCGAGCTGCTGCGTGCAGGGCTCAAGGTGCTGGCGGGACTTTCAGACAGCGCATTGCGCAGTGCCTTGCAAGCGGTGCCGTCTATCAAAACCGGCCGCCCCAAGGCCGATGTGGAAGAGACCTTGCCAACGGCCGCCGCCAAGACAGCGGCCAAGGCCAGCGGCAAAACAGGACACAAGTAAATCAGGCCCCAAGGCACCGCATGCCTTGAGCGAGAGGTTCACAGGTTCGCAGATATTGGTGGATGAATCAGAGAAACTCTGGTGACTGCACCGCCATCAGCACGGTCTGGCTATGGTCCCAACGCTGGCGCTGGCGCAGCCACCACACGGAGCCTTTGCGCACGGGGCACTCCGGGGCCTGGAGTTGCAGCAACTGCGCAACGGTCTGGCCCAGCATGGGCTGATGCCCCACCACCAGCACCGCGCCTTTGGCGCGGGGCCATTGCACAAGCTCCAGCAAATCCTGTGGCGTTCCGCCTGGCAACAACTCAGCGCGCATTTTGAACTTGCGGCCCAAGGCATGGGCCGTTTGCTCAGTTCGCCGCGCGGGACTTGCCACCACCCTCAGGCCTTCCGGCAGTTGACGATCCAGCCAGGCAGCCATGCGTGCCGCCTGCTTCTCACCCCGGCTCGTGAGCGGGCGCGCAAGATCGTCGCTGCCGTCTTCGGCCTCCTCCGCTTCGGCATGACGCCAGAGGATCAAGTCCATCATGCGACCCCTGGCGCCTCGCGACCAAGGGCAGCCCGTGGCCCGTACCGCACCATCAAGGCATTCTGGGCACCGCGACCGTCCACTGGGTGCGCAGCGCGGTCATAGGTGCCGCCTGCATTCAACGTCCATGCGTCCCGGTCATCACACAGGTAGGCCACCAAACATTCGTCGATGATCTGCTGGCGCAGCGTGGCGTCGGTGACTGGCCACGCCAGCTCCACGCGGCGCATCATGTTGCGGTTCATCCAGTCGGCACTCGACAGGTAGAGGTCTTCTTCGCCGCCCGCTCGAAAATAGAAAACACGCGTGTGCTCCAAGAACCGGCCAATCACCGAGCGCACCCGGATGTTGTCAGTCACTCCCGGTACCTGCGCAGCCAGCATGCAGGCCCCGCGCACAATCAAATCAATGCGCGCACCACGCTGCCCAGCAAGGATCAACGCTCGCATCAGTGCCTCGTCAGTCAATGCATTCATCTTGGCCACAATCCGTGCATCCTCTCCACGGCTTGCAGCCAGCCCCACGCGCTCGATTTTTTCGATCATGCGGCGGTGCAAGTGAAAAGGTGCAAGCATGAGCTTTCGCAGCTTGGGCGGCCGGTTCTGGCTGGCAAGGTGGTTGAACACACCATCCATGTCGGCGGTGGTTTCTTCATCGGCGGTGAGGTAACTCAGGTCGGTGTACAGCTTGGCCGTGCGCACGTTGTAGTTACCGGTGGACAGATGCCCGTAACGGCGCAACTGCCGCCCTTCGCGGCGAGTAACAAGCAGCATCTTGGCGTGCGTCTTGAGGCCCACCACGCCATAGACCACCTGCGCACCAATCGACTCCAGCGCCTCGGCCCAGTTGATGTTGGCCTCTTCGTCAAAGCGCGCCTTCAGCTCCACCACCGCCATCACCTCCTTGCCTCGACGTACTGCCTCGCTGAGCAGGTCCATGAGTTCGGAGTCGGAGCCTGTGCGGTAGATGGTCTGTTTGATGACCAAGACCTGTGGGTCGTTCACGGCCTCGCGCAGGAAGGCGAGAAGCCCGTCAAAGCTCTCGAAAGGCTGGTGGATCAACACATCGCGCTGGCGCAGTTGATCCATGATGGACACCCCTGGCTGGAGTTGCCGCGGCCACGCGGAGCTCCACGGCAGAAACAGCAACTTAGGATCGTTCACCAAGTCCACCAACTGGGTCAGGCGCACCAGGTTCACGGGGCCATGCACACGGTACAAGGCGGCGCTGGGCAGATCAAATTGCTCCAACAAGAAGTCGGACAGGAAGCGGGAGCAACCTGCAGAGACTTCCAGCCGCACGGCCTGTCCGTAATGGCGGTGCTGTAGGCCCTGCCGCAAGGCGGTACGCAGATTGCGCACATCCTCTTCGTCCAGCGCCAGGTCCGAGTGGCGCGTGACACGAAACTGCGAAAACTCCGTCACCTCGCGGCCAGGAAAGAGGTCTTCAAGGTGCGCCCGCACGATGCTCGACAGGCTGACGAACAATGCCCCATCAGGCGCGACCTTCTTCGGCATGCGGATCAAACGGGGCAAGGCACGCGGCACCTTCACGATCGCGATTTCATTCTCGCGGCCAAAGGCATCTCGCCCCTTCAGGCGCACGATGAAGTTCAACGACTTGTTGGCCACCTGAGGAAACGGATGGGCCGGATCCAGCCCTACCGGAATCAACAAGGGGCGGACCTCGCGCACAAAATGCTCGTGCACCCAGCGCCTCTGCTCTGCGGACCGGTCGCCGTGCGCCACGATGCGGATGCCATGCTGAGCAAACGCGGGGACCAGCGCATCGTTGTACAGCGCGTATTGCCGCGCCACCAGGTTGTGGACCTGGGCAGACAGCGCCTCAAACGACGCAGTGGTGTAGCTGCCCTTGGTTTCGCCTTTCTTTGCCGCAGTGATGTGAGCTGCCGCACGCACTTCAAAAAACTCGTCGAGGTTGGACGACACGATGCACAGATAGCGCAGCCGCTCCAGCAGCGGAACATCCGTACGGACAGCCCAATCAAACACGCGTTCATTGAAGGCCAGGATGCTGTGGTCACGGTCCAAAAACATGTGGGGCGCAACATCCGTGGCAACCACTCCCGGTACAAAACTACTGTCATGTGACAAAGTGCGCCGAGAATCTCCCGCAGCATCAGGGTGCTCGCGCGGCAGAGAGACAGAATCAACAGAAGACAGAGGCGGCATGGATACGCGGGTGCGGCAATTGCAGGATCCCTGCAGTATTTAACGCCCAGATGACAGCTGCGTGACAGACTTTGTGACAGACACAAAAACACCTTGCGCGCTGGATCGGGCCGGTACCAGGTACTGCTGAAACAGCCTGGCTGCCTGGGCCCAGGTGAACTCCAGCGCTCGGCTGCGCGCCTCGGCTCGTGGAGTGGCCAAAGCCTGCTGCGTGGCAGCCAGCAGGCTTTCATCCAAAACGCCCCCCAGGGGCGCCTTGTCGCCCCCGGTTCCCAGCACCTCGCGGGGGCCGTCTTCAGGAAAGGCGGCTACCGGTGTTCCGCAAGCCATCGCCTCCAACATCACCAGCCCAAAGGTTTCCGAGCGGCTCGGAAACACAAAAACATCGGCCGAGGCGTAGACCAGCGCCAGTGCCTCCCGGTCCAGAATGCCAAGCCAGCGCACCTGCGGGTACTTGGCTTTGAGCCGAGCCTCCAGCGGGCCCACACCGCACACCACCTTGGTGCCCGGCATGTCCAGCTGCAGAAAGGCCTCGATGTTCTTCTCGTACGAAATGCGCCCCACGTACAGCGCCACCGGATGGGCCAACACCCCGGTAAGTGGACTCTGGCAAACCTCGCCGTGAAAACGAAACGCCTGGGTGTCCACACCGTGCGTCCACAAACGCAGTTGGCGAAAGCCGCGCCGCTCCAACATCTGCAAGACACCCTGCGTGGGCACCATCACCCCTGACGAGGGGCGGTGAAAATGCCGGAAAAGCGCATAGCCCCAACCCAGCGGTACACGCAGAGCGGCCTGCAGAATCTCGGGAAACCGCGTGTGAAAGGCGGTCGTGAAGGCCAATCCATGCCGAAGGCAATAGCGACGCCCGGCCCACCCCAGCGACCCTTCAGTGGCCAGATGGATGGCATCAGGCTGTATGGCGTCCAGCCTCTTGGCCAGCAACTTGTAGGGCCGGACCGCCAGATCAATGCCTGCATAGCCAGGACAAGGACGGGTGGGGAACTGGCCGGGGTGCAGTACCTGAACATCATGCCCGGCATCCTCCAGCTCTCGCACCAGCTCCACCAACGTGGTGACCACGCCGTTGACCTGAGGCAGCCACGCATCGGTCAGCAAGGCAATCTTCATGCGGACACCTGTGTCGTCTGGCTGGGTGCGGCGGCTGCGGGCATGCCTGGCCATTGCAACAGCTCCAGCCGACCATCGAGATGCTCGACGAGTGCCGTGTGGCTCTCCACCCAGTCGCCATCGTTGCAATACAAGGTGCCGCCAATCTCGCGCATCTCGGCGCGGTGGATATGCCCACAAACTACCCCATCATGCCCACGGCGGCGGGCCTCTGCGGCCACCGCCACCTCAAAGTCGGTGACATAGTTGAGGGCCTTTTTCACCTTACCTTTCAGGTAGGCAGACAACGACCAATACGGCAAACCCATACGCGCCCGGAAGGTGTTCAGATGCCGATTGAGCTTGAGCGTGAATTCATACAGGTTGTCGCCCACGTAAGCGAGCCATTTGGCGCACTGGATCACGCCATCAAAGTGGTCTCCGTGCGTGACCCACAGGCTACGCCCGTCGGCGGTGATGTGCACCGCATCGGCCACCACCTCAATCCCCCCAAAAGAATGCCCCACAAACGCTCGGGCAAACTCGTCGTGGTTACCAGGCACAAACACCACGCGGCATCCCTTGCGCGCGCGGCGCAAAAGCTTTTGCACCACGTCGTTGTGGGCCTGGGGCCAGAACCACCGGCGGCGCAACTGCCACCCATCCACGATGTCGCCCACCAGGTACAGATGGTCGCTGGGATGGTGCTTTAAAAAGTCCAGTAGCGCCATGGCTTGGCAACCCGGTGTGCCCAGGTGCAGATCCGAAATGAACACCGCGCGAAACCGTCGCTGACCGGCGAGCGAAGCAGGCGCGTCGGGCTCTGCATCCTGTGGCACCAGGGACTCGTTCAACCAGGGCCCCAGGGCGTCGAACGCGGCGCGCATTGGTCAAGCCCCCAGAAAGTGCTTGCGGTATCGGGGGTGCAGGTCAGCCAACCGCATCAGCATGGGCAGATCAGCAGTGTTGAAGTCAGGATCCCAGGCGGGCGCTCCCAGCACGCGCGCGCCCAGGCGCAGATAGCCCTTGATCAGGGCTGGTGGGTCCACAGCGATAGAACCATCCAGATGCTCCACGGGCAGCGGCAGGCGTGGCAGCACGTGGTACTCGATGGGTGCCAGATGGGTCTTTCGTACTTGCTGCCAGATGCTGGCGGCCGCGTCGCCGCTGACCACACCGTTGTGGAGCATGGGGATGCTGGCGCAACCAATCATCGTGTCAAGTTCGTTGCGCACCATGAAGTCTGCCAACGCACTCCACAGCGCCATGATCACGCCGCCGTGGCGATGGTCGGGGTGCACGCAACTACGGCCCAGCTCCACCATGCGGGGGCGCAGCGTGCGCAAGCGCGTCAGGTCGAATTCGGTATCGCTGTAGGTTCCGCCCACCCGAATGGCCTGCGCGGGCGTCAACACCCGGTAAGTCCCAATGACTTGCTGGCTCTGGGCATCGCGCACCAAAAGGTGCTCACAATAGTCGTCAAACAGGTCTACATCGTGGCCGGGGATGGGGGTCGTCAATCGAGCGCCCATTTCTGCCGCGAACACCTCAAACCGCAAGCGCTGTGCCTCGCGAATTTCGTCCAGATGCCTGGCCCAAGCCACCTCGATCGCGCCGCGCACCGGAGCGGCATGCGCAGCGCCCGGCACAACGCCAGGACGCTGAACAATACCGGTGCCAGCCGCCTCAGGCGATGTGGACAACTGCATCAAAGTGGGCAAGTCGTTCATGGACAACGTCTCCTTCGGTAAGAACGGGCACAGCTGGAATTTCCAAACGGAGCGGGAATCCGCTTTCCTGGCCGGGAGTGTGAAAGCCGCGCATGACATGTCCATGTCTTCGGCATGTCAACGCGATGACACAGCGCCCTGCCCCTTGGCACAGCCCCCTCAATGGCCTGCATAATTGGTTCAGGAACTCCGCCGTGTCTTCACCCGCCCTGCTCCCTACACGCAGCCCCATCGCCGCCTTTGTGGCGGTGTTTACACTGGCAGCGGCCTGCGCGGGGATTGTGGTCTGGACGCTGGAACGCCAGGAACGTACTCAGCAGCACACCCAGGCGGCAGATATAGCGGGCGATCATGTCCAGGCGCTGCAACGCGCCATTGAGTTGGCGCTGTCGGCCAACAACACTCTGGTGGCCCTGGTGCGCCAGGGCCACGGCAACGTACCCCAGTTCGAGGAAATCGGCATGCAGATGCTGCCGTTCTATCCGGGCATCGCAGCCATGGGGCTATCCCCGAGGGGGGTTGTACAGCAGGTCGTACCGCGCAAGGGCAACGAAAACTCCATTGGTTTTGACCAGCTCAACGACCCTCGCCAAGGCGCTGAGTCCGCGCGCGCACGTGAATCCGGCCTGCTGACGCTGGCGGGACCGATGGAGTTGGTGCAAGGCGGCCTAGGGGTCGTAGGGCGCCAACCGGTGTACCTGGACAATGACCTGGGGCACCGCAGCTTCTGGGGGTTCACCTACGTCACCATCCGCCTGCCCGAAGTGCTGGCTGCAGCCCGGCTACCCCAACTCGCGGAGCGAGGTTTCCACTATCGCCTGTGGCGTGTTCGTCCTGACAACAACCAGGAGCAAACGATTGCCGCATCTGCGCCTCCGCCCACAAGCGACGCCGTAGGCCGCTCGCTGACGCTGCCCAATGGCCAGTGGACGCTCAGCCTGGCCCCTGCCAAGGGGTGGGGTGCGCCAGACGTGCTGGCCTTGCGCTGCGCAGTGGGTTTGCTGTTCGCATTGCTGATGGGCTACCTCGCGCGCTTGCTGGTCGAATTGAAGGCACACGAGCGCGGCCTGGCGACACAGGTGGCCCAGCGCACCTCCGAGATTCAAGCCACGCAGCAGCAGCTGCGTGCCACCATCGACGCCATTCCCGATCCATTGTTTGAAATCGACCAGGATGGCCGCTATTGCAGCGTACACAGCCCGCGCGCTGAGTTGCTCATGGGCCCTGCCGATCAGTTGATTGGCCGCAATGTCACAGACGTGTTGCCCGCCGTGGCCGCACTGACTGTGATGGATGCGCTCAACGAAGCGCAATCTCAGGGCTGGTCCACCGGACGGCAGATCATGCTGGACCTGCCCAGCCTGGGGCCCACCTGGTTCGAACTGTCCGCCGCCCGCAAAGCAGGCTCAGCGGAGGCCAAGCCTCGCTTCATCCTGCTGTCCCGCGACATCTCCGAACGAAAGCGATCACAAGAACAACTGCAGTTGACGGCCCAGGTGTTTGACCAAAGCGAAGAGGCCATCGTGATCGCCGATGCGACCCATACCATCGTGCGCATCAACCGGGCATTCAGCCGCATCACCGGTTACTCCGAAGCAGAGGCCGTAGGACAGTCGATGCGACTGCTCACGGTGGCCGAGTCCACCCACGACTTCAACGCCGACGCGGTGTACACCCACCTCACCCAGGAAGGGCACTGGGAGGGCGAGGCCTGGGGCCGCCGCAAGGACGGATCGACCTATCCCCAGTGGCTGTCCGTGAGCAGTGTGCGCGACGGCAACGGCAGCACTACCCATTCCATTACCCTGTTCCGCGACATCACGCTGCAGCGCGAGGCGCAGGACCGCATCCAGCGCCTCGCGCATTTCGACCCCCTCACTGACCTGCCCAACCGCGCGCTCCTGGCTGAACGCGCCCAACGCCACATTGAACAAGAGCAAGCGCGGGACGGAACGCTGGCCCTGCTGTTCCTGGATCTGGACCATTTCAAGAACGTGAACGACTCGCTGGGACACCGCATTGGCGACATCCTGCTGGTGGCCGTGGCCCGCCGGCTGGAGTCCCTGCTGGACACGCAGGGCACTGTGTCGCGTCTGGGAGGCGATGAGTTTTTGCTGTTGCTGCCCGCTGTCTCGGCGGTCCAGGCGGCCGATGTGGCCAACCGGCTGCTGGTCGCCGTGGCGCAACCGTTTCAGGTCGAGCCCTACGAGCTCACGACCACCCTGTCTGTGGGCATTGCCATGTATCCGGCGGACGGCGGCTCTTTCGACACCCTGTACCAGCGTGCCGATGCCGCTATGTACCGCGCCAAGCAAAGCGGGCGCAACCGCTTTGGCTTTTTCACTGCCGACCTGGAGGCACGCACTGCCCGGGCCTTGCAGATCGAAAATGCGCTGCGCCGGGCACTGGAGCGCAACCAGTTCGAGCTGCACTATCAGCCCCAGGTCTCGCTTGCCACGCGCCAGGTGGTCGGTGCTGAAGCGCTGTTGCGTTGGCACCACCCTGAGCTGGGCATAGTGTCCCCAGCGGAATTCATCCCAGTGGCCGAGAGCAGCGGCATGATCGTGGCGATTGGTGAGTGGGTGTTGAACACTGCCGTGCACGACGCCAAGCGCTGGCTGGACCTGCAACTGCCGCTGCGGGCTGTTTCGGTCAACTTGTCGGCCGTGCAGTTCCGCCACCCGCAGTTGCCCGAGATGGTGACCCGCTGCCTGCGCCAGGCCGGGCTGCCCGCGCGCCGATTGGAGCTGGAACTGACCGAGGGTGCAGCAGTGGACGACCCCGCTGCCGCACTGGCCATGATGGACCAATTGCATGACCGGGGAGTGCGGCTGTCGATGGACGACTTTGGTACCGGATATTCGTCATTGAGCTATCTCAAGCGCTTTCAGATCTACAAGCTCAAGATCGATCAGTCCTTTGTGCGGGACCTTGACGACGATGCCAACGACCGGGCCATCGTCAGCGCCATCATCCGCATGGCACAGGCACTGGGCATGCAAACCACGGCAGAAGGGGTGGAGACCGACGGACAGTTGGAGTTTCTGCGCGCACAGGGCTGCGACGAAGGCCAGGGTTATTTGTTCAGCCGCCCTCTGGCGGCCGATGCATTTGAAGCCTACCTGCGGGAGCACCAGGGCCGCTGACAACTCCAGTGGAACGCATCAGGCTCATCTCGCGCGGGCGCGCCGAAGATACGGACCGGCAGCTGTCGTACGGCAGAACATGCTGCGCCACACCTGATGCATACCCTCAAACGGCTTGTAAGCTGCCGCTGCTACACT
Organism: Acidovorax benzenivorans; assembly: GCF_028680575.1. Lineage (GTDB taxonomy): Bacteria > Pseudomonadota > Gammaproteobacteria > Burkholderiales > Burkholderiaceae_C > Acidovorax > Acidovorax benzenivorans. Next base: position 281,285 of record NZ_JAPCKI010000006.1, read on the forward strand.
TTGGCACAATTTTTTGAGGCCGCCTGGCCCTGCCGCCTGTATTGGTCTTATGTATTCGCTGTTCAGCACTCCGCCCTTGCAGCGCGCCGGAGTGCCCCCCGACACCCCCCTGCAACGCACCCTGCGTGAACAACAAACCCTCCTGGACAGTGCGGGAGTAGGTATCGTGTTCCTGCGCCAGCGTAGCGTAGTGCGCTGCAACCAGCGGTACGCCGAAATTTTTGGCTATGGCAGCCCTGCCCGCTTGGTGGGACTCAACACCGAAGCCTTCTACCCAGACCGCGATGCCTTTCGGGATCTGGGGCGTACCGCCTATCCCGTGTTGGCGCAGGGGCAGTCATTCCGCGTCGAGCGCCAGTTGCGCCGTTGTGATGGCACGCTGTTCTGGGGCAGCCTCACGGGGCGGCTCATCAATCCGCTCGACACCAGTGAAGGCTCCATCTGGATCGTGGACGACATCGACGAGCAAAAGCGCGCCCAGGCTGCGCTAAATGCCGCTGTGCGCGAGAAGCAGTTGCTGTTTGACAGTGCCATGGTTGGCATCGTGTTTCTGCGAGACCGGCACATGACCCGTTGCAACAATCACTTTGAGCAGATGCTGGGCTTTGAGCCGGGTGAACTCATGGGCAGTTCATCGCGCCGCTGGTACGCCAGCGATGCCGCCTGGGAAGAAGTGGGCTACCGCTGCTACCCCGCGCTGGTGGTAGGACAGTCGTACGAGGGCGAGGTGGAGCTGTGCCGCAAAGACGGAACCCCCGTGATCTGCGAAGTCCGCAGCAAATGCATCGATCCGGCCGACCCCGCCCAGGGCACTATCTGGATCACCATGGACATCACCGACCGCAAGCGCGCGCAGGCGGTGCTGGCCCAGGCCCATGAGGAGCTGGAGCGGCAGGTACAAGACCGCACGCATGAGCTGCGCGAGACGGTGAAAAACCTGCACCGTGAAATCAATGACCGCAAGGCCGACCAGGAGCGGATCTACTGGCTGGCCCACTACGATGCGTTGACTGGTCTGCCTAACCGGGCGCTGCTGGCAGAACGCGCGCAGCAGGCCATCCGCTTGGCCCAGGAGAACCAGACGCCGCTGGCCGTGATCTTTCTGGACCTGGACCACTTCAAGCATGTGAACGACTCCCTGGGTCACCGGGTGGGCGACGTGCTGCTGGTCGAGATTGCCAAGCGCCTGCGGGCTGTGGTGCGCGACAAAGACACCGTCTCGCGCCTGGGGGGTGACGAGTTCATCCTGCTGCTGCCCGGCGCCAACGCGCACGGCGCTGCCCGGGTAGCGGGCAAGCTGCAAGAGGCCTCGCGCCAGCCCTACCAGATCGATCACCACGAACTGACCATGGCTCCGTCGATGGGTATTGCGCTTTTTCCGCAGGATGGTCACGACTTCGATACGCTGACTCAGTCTGCGGATGTGGCCATGTACCGCGCCAAACTGGATGGACGCAACACCTTCCGCTTTTTCACCCCCGAGATGCAGGCCCAGTCGGTGCGCGCCTTGCAGCTCGAAAATGCTTTGCGCCGCGCCCTGGAGCGCGAGCAGTTCCACCTGCACTACCAGCCACAGATGACCCTCGCCACGGGCACCGTGCGCAGTGTAGAAGCTCTGCTGCGCTGGCAACACCCCCAGCTGGGGGCAATTTCCCCGGCCGAGTTCATCCCCATCGCTGAAGACAGCGGACAGATTCTGCAGATCGGCGAGTGGGTGCTGCGCACGGCGCTGGCTCAGCTCAAGGCATGGCGCAGTTGCGGATTTCCTGAGCTCACGATGGCAGTCAACCTCTCGGCCATCCAGTTTCGTCAGCCTCAATTGCCAGAGCTGGTGAGCCGGGTGCTCGCGGAGTTTGACCTGCCCCCGGATTCGCTGGAACTGGAGCTGACGGAAGGTGTAGCCGTGGACGACCCCCACGCGGCAGTGGCCACCATGGACCAGCTGCATGCGCGTGGGGTGCGGATGTCGATGGATGACTTCGGAACGGGGTACTCGTCACTGAGCCAACTCAAGCGGTTCCAGATCTTCAAGCTCAAGATCGACCAGTCGTTTGTGCGCGACCTGGGCAATGACAGCAACGACCGCGCCATCGTCAGCGCCATCATCCGCATGGCGCAGGCGCTGGGTATGCGCACTACGGCCGAAGGGGTGGAAACAGCGAGCCAGCTGGCTTTTCTGCACGAACAAGGTTGCGACGAAGCACAGGGCTACCACTTCAGCACACCGCTGCCCGCGGAGCAGCTGGAACGCTTCATGCGGCGACACACAACAGCGCACTGAGCGCGGCCCCGGGGCCACTCGTGGCGCGGCAGAGATCGCTGCGCCCCCGGGCCCCAGGAACTCAACCCGCGCGAGCGGCGTCAGCCAGGCGCTGCGCGCAAGAGCTGGCCAACTGCGCGTCCTGCGCCTCGACCATCACGCGCAGCAAAGGCTCGGTGCCACTGGCACGGATCAGCACCCGGCCCAAGGAACCCAGCTGCTGCTCGACGGCCTGCGTGGTGTCAGCCAGCAAACGATTCGCCTTCCAATCTTGGCCAGGCGCCAAGCGCACATTGAGCAACACCTGGGGATACAGCGTGACGTCAGCCAGCAGTTGCGCCAGCGTGCGCCCACTGCGCACACAGGCCTGGAGCACCTGTAGGGCGCTCACCAAGCCATCGCCGGTGGTGTGGCGGTCCAGTGCGAGCAAATGCCCTGAGCCTTCTCCTCCAAGCACCCAATGGTGGCGCGCCAGTTCTTCCAGCACGTACCGGTCTCCGACCTTGGCACGCACAAACTTCACGCCCTTGGCCTGCAGTGCCACTTCCACAGCCATGTTGGTCATCAGCGTGCCCACCACGCCAGGCACGTGCTCATCACGGCCCATGCGGTCGGCAGCCATCAGGTACAGCAACTCGTCACCGTTGTACAAGCGCCCTGTGGCGTCCACGATCTGCAACCGGTCTGCGTCGCCATCCAGCGCAATGCCATAGTCGGCATGGTTGGCGCGCACAGCGCGGACCAAGGCGTCTGGGTGCGTGGCTCCCACTTCGTGATTGATGTTGAGGCCGTCGGGTGCGCAGCCTATCGACAGCACTTCTGCCCCCAACTCATGGAACACCTTGGGCGCCACCTGGTACGCCGCACCATGGGCGGCGTCCACCACAATCTTCAGTCCTTTGAGCGTCAGGTCCTGGGGAAAGGTGCTCTTGCAAAATTCAATGTACCGGCCTGCTGCATCGTCCAACCTCCGCGCTTTGCCCAGACTGGCAGAGTCGGCCCACACCGGAGGTTCGGCCAGGGCCGTTTCCACAGCCAGTTCCCAAGCGTCCGACAACTTGGTGCCCTGCGCGCTGAAGAACTTGATGCCGTTGTCAGGGTAGGCGTTGTGGCTGGCACTGATGACCACACCCAGACTGGCGCGCTGAGCACGGGTCAGGTAAGCCACGCCGGGCGTGGGCAACGGCCCCAGCAGCACGACATCCACCCCTGCCGAGTTGAAGCCAGACTCCAGCGCGCTTTCGAGCATGTAGCCCGAAATGCGCGTGTCCTTGCCGATCAGCACCGTGGGGCGCTCTTCCGTGCGGCGCAACACACGGCCCACGGCATGGGCAAGGCGCAGCACAAAATCCGGCGTGATGGGCGGCTGCCCCACGGTGCCACGGATGCCATCGGTTCCAAAGTATTGGCGTGTCATGTTGTAGGGTCTCCTCTTAGGAATCTCAGTATGTTGTTATCAATGGCAGTGGCGTGGCGCCGAACCTGCCCAGCCATCCTGGGCGCTGACTCCCTCAGCCCGAGCGCCGCATCGCGGACCACACAGCCAGCGCTGCCACCGTCTCGCGCACATCGTGCACACGCACCACCGATGCCCCCCGCTCCACCGCCAGCAAGGCTGCGGCCACGCTGGGCACCATGCGCTCGTCTACCTCCAGCCCGGTAACCGTGCCCAGCGATGACTTGCGCGACCATCCTGCCAGCAGCGGATAGCCAGCGGCCAACAGCTCGGACTGCCGTGCCAGCAAGGCAAAGTTCTGTTCCACTGTTTTGCCAAAACCAATGCCGGCATCCAGCAAGATACGAGTCTTTTCGACCTCTAGCGCAAGTAGATTATGCGCCTGCAGCTCCAAAAATGATAGCACCTGGGGCACCACATCCCCTTCCATGGGCGCCTGCTGCATGGTCTGCGGGTCGCGGTGCATGTGCATCAGGCACACGCCACACCGCGGGTGTGCAGCCACCGCCGCCGCGGCTCCCGGCTGCCGCAGGGCCCAGATGTCGTTGACGATGTCAGCGCCCAGGTCCAGCACAGCGCGCATGACCTCCGGCTTGTAGGTGTCCACCGAAATCGGAACGCCCAGCGCCACCGCCTCACGCACCAGCGGCACCACACGAGACAGTTCCTCATCCAGTGGCACAGCAGGGCTGCCCGGCCGTGTGGACTCGCCGCCGATATCCAGGATGTCGGCGCCCTCTTTCAGCAGTTGCTCGCAATGCCGCAGCGCAGCAGCCGTGGAGCCATGGCGCCCCCCATCTGAGAACGAATCGGGCGTGACGTTGACGATGCCCATAACCTGGGGACGGACCAAGTCAATTGCGAAGCGAGAGGTTTGCCAGATCATGTGTCGATCACACCCATGCAGATTGGCGAAATAGCGGCTCGGCAGAGCATTCCGCAAAAAGAAAAATGATGGTCCCCATGAAAAACGGGGCACAAGGCCCCGTTCGAACGGCTGGACCGCAAGCCCGGTCAGGCTGCCGTCGGCGCGGTGTCCGTGGCTACGGCCGGAGTGCCACCGCTGGAGTTGTCTCCGCCCGACGAGGGAGGCGTGCGTGGCGTCCAGTCCTTGGGAGGGCGGGGTTCCTTACCAGCCATGATGTCGTCCAATTGCTCGGTATCAATGGTTTCCCATTCGAGCAAGGCCTTGGCCATGGCGTGCATCTTGTCGCTGTTCTCTTCAATCAGGCGGCGTGCCAGGTTGTACTGCTCATCAATGATGCGGCGCACTTCCATGTCCACCTTCTCCATGGTCTGCTCACTCATGGTGGTGGTCTTGGTGACCGAACGGCCCAGGAACACTTCGCCTTCGTTCTCGGCATAGACCATAGGCCCCAGGGCATCGGTCATACCGTAGCGAGTGACCATATCACGGGCGATGTGCGTAGCCCGTTCAAAGTCATTGCTGGCACCGGTGGTCATCTGGTTCATGAACACTTCTTCGGCGATACGGCCACCGAACAGCATGCTGATCTGGTTGAGCATGTATTCGCGATCGTAGCTGTAGCGGTCCTGCGCGGGCAGGCTCATCGTCACGCCCAGGGCACGGCCACGGGGGATGATGGTGACCTTGTGCACGGGGTCGCACTTGGGCAGCAGCTTGCCGATCAGGGCGTGACCAGACTCGTGGTAGGCCGTGTTGCGACGCTCTTCCTCGGGCATGACCATGCTCTTGCGCTCCGGGCCCATCAGGATCTTGTCCTTGGCCTTCTCGAAGTCCTGCATCTCCACGGTGCGCGCATTGCGACGCGCAGCCATCAGAGCGGCTTCGTTGCACAGGTTGGCCAGGTCGGCTCCACTCATGCCGGGGGTGCCACGGGCGATGATGCCGGGGGCCACATCTTGGCCGATCGGGATCTTGCGCATGTGCACGTTCAGGATCTGCTCGCGGCCACGGATGTCGGGCAGCGTCACATACACCTGGCGGTCGAAACGGCCGGGGCGCAGCAGGGCCGCGTCCAGGATGTCGGGGCGGTTGGTGGCAGCCACCACGATCACGCCCAGGTTGGTTTCAAAGCCATCCATCTCGACCAGCATCTGGTTCAGGGTCTGTTCGCGCTCGTCATTACCGCCACCCAAACCAGCACCGCGCTGGCGGCCCACTGCGTCAATTTCATCGATGAAGATGATGCACGGGGCGTTCTTTTTAGCGTTGTCGAACATGTCGCGCACACGGGCTGCGCCCACGCCGACGAACATTTCCACAAAGTCGGAGCCCGAGATGCTGAAGAACGGCACCTTGGCTTCGCCTGCGATGGACTTGGCGAGCAGCGTCTTGCCAGTGCCGGGAGGGCCCACCAGCAACAAGCCACGCGGAATACGGCCACCGAGCTTCTGGAACTTTTGCGGGTCTTTCAGGAAGTCCACAACTTCCTTGACTTCTTCCTTGGCCTCGTCGCACCCGGCGACGTCAGCGAACGTGACCTGGTTGTTGTTTTCGTCGAGCATGCGCGCCTTGCTCTTGCCGAAGCTGAAGGCACCGCCTTTGCCGCCCCCCTGCATCTGGCGCATGAAGTACACCCACACGCCGATCAGCAGCAGCATGGGGCCCCAGCTGACCAGAAGGGTCATGAGCAAGGAACCTTCTTCGCGGGGCTTCACGTCGAACTTGACGTTGTGGTTCAGCAGGTCACCCACCAAACCACGGTCGAGCACCGAAGCGTTCGTGCGGATCTTGCGGTCGTCGGTAGTGACCGCCACAATCTCGCCGCCGCTCAGCCCTTCTGGAATGGTGGCGCTTTTGATGCGGTTGTTGCGGACTTCATCCAGAAACTCGGAATACCCGACATGACCTGCACTGGCGCCGCTACGCGTGTCAAACTGCTTGAACACCGTGAACAGCACCATGGCAATGACCAGCCATACGGCAATTTTTGAAAACCACTGATTGTTCAAGCGGGGCTCCAGTTGCAGGGAACAGAAAACGGACACACTGCCGTCATGGCACGCATGTGCGGCCCATTTTAGGTCTTTCAAGCCACAGGGCCAGCTCTATTCCCCCTCACGCCCATGGAATCTGCACGGGCTTTGAGGGCAAAGCTCACGGATTCTTGACCTGAGGCAAGCCCGCACCGCCCGCTTTTTTGAGCCCCATGCCCACCAGGAAGGTTTCCGACGACTTGTCGCGTGAGGCCTTGGGCTTCAAGGGCTTGACGACCTTGAAGGTCTGCTTGAACAGGGTGACCAGATCGCTGTATCCACTGCCGTGGAACAACTTGACCACCAGGGCCCCCTCCGGTTTCAAGTGATTGCACGCGAAATCCACGGCCAACTCCACCAAATGCGCAATCCGTGCCGCATCGGCCGACTCGATGCCCGACAGGTTGGGTGCCATATCAGACACCACCACGTCCACCACCCGGCCGTCGAGCGCCTGCTCCAGGCGCTCCAGCACCTCGGGCTCGCGAAAGTCGCCATTCAAGTAGGTAACGCCTTCTATGGGCTCCATGGGCAGGATGTCCAACGCAATGATCACCCCGTTGAGCTGCCCCGCTGCGGCGCCTGCTGGCGACATGCGCCTGCGCAGATACTGGCTCCACGCGCCAGGCGTGGAGCCCAGATCGACCACCGTATAGCCCGGCTTGATAAGGCCCAGTTGCTCGTCAATCTCCTTGAGCTTGTATGCGGCACGGGCTCGATAGCCCTCCTTGTGCGCCAATTTGACGTAGGTGTCGTTCACGTGGTCGTTGAGCCACGCCTTGTTCACCTTCTTGCTCTGGGTTTTGACTTTCATATGGCGGTATTGTCTCTCGACAATCGTTGCAGCTGGTGAGTTCAAAGCCTGGCCCCACACGGGAGGTGGCATCACGCCACGACGGGCCGCAGACATAATACGGGTATGCCCCAAATTCAACTGACTCCTGCCGAGCGCCGGGAACAACGCGCCAATGCTCACCACCTGGACCCCGTGGTCCTGATCGGCGGCGATGGCCTCACCCCTGCGGTCAAAAAGGAAATCGACGCCGCCCTCAATGCCCATGGACTGATCAAGGTCCGTGTTTTCAACGATGACCGCGTGGCGCGCGAGCTGATGTACCAGGAGCTGACCGCAGAACTCAACGCCGCGCCCATCCAGCATATTGGCAAGCTGCTGGTGCTGTGGCGGCCTCAGCCCGTCAAGGAACGTACCGTCGATGAAGACCGCATGCCCGGTCCACGCGACGTCAAAGTGCTCAAGTACAGCAAACGTGGCGGCCAGCGCCCCGAGATCAAGCAGTTGCGCGTACTTGGCAACCAGCGCCTCACTTCAGGCGGCCAGATCAAGCGTGCCAAGCCCAAGCAAAAATCCATCAAGAAGCGCCAGGCCGACTGATGAGCCACGAGGCAGGCTCGGCAGTACCTGCAAGCGTTGCAGCACCTGCCAACATGGCGCCCACCCGCCACATTCTCTGCATGAAATGGGGCACAAAGTACGGCCCCGAATACGTCAACCGGCTGTATGCCATGGTGCGACGGCATCTGAGCGGAGACTTCCGCTTTGTCTGCCTCACCGATGACCACACCGGCATCCGCAGCGAAGTGCAATGCCTGCCCATCCCCGCGCTCGATCTGCCGCCTGGCATTCCCGAGCGAGGCTGGACCAAGCTGGCCACCTTCAGTGCAGATTTGCACGGCCTGCGCGGCACCGCACTGTTTCTGGATGTGGATGTGGTCATCACCGGCAGCCTGGATGATTTCTTTACCCAGCCCGGCGAATTCCTGATCATCCACGACTACAAGCGCCCATGGCGCATCACGGGCAACTCGTCGGTGTACCGCTTTGAACTGGGCGCCCACCCCGATGTGCTGGCGTATTTTCGCGAGCACTTCGCCGAGATCCGTACGCAGTTCCGTAATGAGCAGGCCTATCTGTCCGACTTCTTGCACAAGCAGGGCAAGTTGCAATACTGGCCCGCTGCGTGGTGCCCCAGTTTCAAGTACCACGGGATACCGCCGTGGCCTACCAACTACTGGCGCGCACCGTTCGTGCCCGACGGAGCACGCATCGTGATTTTTCATGGGGAATGCAACCCCCCCGATGCCTTGGCCGGGCGGCGCAACCGGCGGTTTCGCTTCATTCGTCCTGCCACCTGGGTGGCCAAGCACTGGCGAGAATAGGCAGCCTGGAGGCAGCGCGGGCTCCGCCCAGCACGCGTTTCAGGCGTCTGCAGGCCCGCCCGACAACCCCGGCGGTTTCTGGTCGGAGCGCAATGTTTGCCACAGCACAGCCAGTGCGCAGCACCACTGCAGCCCATACATCACAGTCCCCACGCTGTGCCACAGCCGCAGATCCTGCCGCGCCACGATGCGCGGCGCCACGCCAAACTGCGTGAGCAGCGCCAGCAGCAGGCCACCAAGTATAAAAACCATAGCAGCTTGTGCCCATGGATACTGCGCTACGGCCTGTTTGGGCCTTGAAACCAGCAGCAGCACCAGACAGCAGGCCACCGCCACCCAAGTCTGCGCCGCAAACAACTTGGCCGCCATGTTGCCTGCCACCATGGGCGACGGAAGGTGGACAAACAGCATGGGCACGACCAAAAACCCGATGGTGGTCAGACTGCCCCACCAGAGTGCTGCGACCAGGGCAGGAAGGCGGTGGAACATGCTGTGCCTGCTCACTGGTAGCTGACCGCCACCACTTCATAGCGGCGAATACCGCCGGGAGCCTGCACCTCAGCGGTATCGCCCTCTTCCTTGCCAATCAGCGCACGCGCGATGGGGCTGGAGATGTTGATCAGGCCCTGCTTGAGGTCTGCCTCGTCTTCGCCCACGATTTGGTACTTCACCGTGTCGCCAGAGTCTTCGTCTTCCAGTTCGACCGTGGCACCAAACACCACCTTGCCGCCACCATCGACCGCGCTGGGGTCAATGACCTGGGCCACCGAGAGCTTGCCCTCGATCTCCTGGATGCGGCCTTCGATGAAGCCCTGGCGGTCCTTGGCTGCATCGTAGTCGGCGTTTTCACTCAGGTCGCCCTGCGCGCGCGCTTCGGCAATGGCCGAGATCACGGAGGGACGCTCCACGGTCTTGAGTCGGTGCAACTCTTCCTTGAGCATTTCAGCGCCGCGCTTGGTAATTGGGATGGTGGCCATGCTGTTGAGTCTCCACAAGTCAAAACGGTGAAAGTGCAATGCACTTCCACCGATCGGTCGCCACGCTGCTCCCCGCCAATACCTGGGGATGCACATGGCACATCTACAAAAGGAAACCGCCGCACGTTGCCGAGCGGCGGTGTCAGATCAAGGGCAGATTATGCCGCTTTTGCTGCGGCTCAAGCCAGCAGTTGGGCGTGCAATTCCTGCACCGAGTACACGTCGAGCTTGTCCAGGTACTTCATGCCTTCCACGGCAGCCTCGGCACCAAAAATGGTGGTGAAGGTCGTGACGCGAGCCAGCAGCGAAGACGTGCGGATGGCCCGCGAATCAGCGATCGCGTTGCGGCGCTCTTCCACCGTGTTGATGACCATGACGATGTCGTTGTTCTTGATCATGTCCACGATGTGCGGGCGGCCTTCGGTGACCTTGTTGACCACCTTCACCGGCACACCGGCAGCCTCAATGGCCGTTGCCGTGCCCTTGGTAGCCACCAGCTCAAAGCCCAACGCCACCAGCTGGCGGGCAATGTCCACCGCACGGGGCTTGTCGCTGTTCTTGACGGTGAGGAACACCTTGCCGGACGTTGGCAGCTTGGTGCCCGCGCCCAGCTGGCTCTTCACGAAGGCTTCGCCAAAGGTCTTGCCCACGCCCATCACCTCGCCGGTGGACTTCATCTCGGGGCCGAGGATGGTGTCCACGCCGGGGAACTTGACGAACGGGAACACGGCTTCCTTCACGCTGAAGTAAGGCGGCGTCACCTCCTTGGTGATGCCCTGCGAAGCCAGGGTCTGGCCCGCCATGCAACGCGCCGCCACCTTGGCCAACTGGATGCCCGTGGCCTTGCTCACGAAGGGCACCGTGCGCGATGCACGGGGGTTCACTTCGAGCACGTAGATCACGTCCTTGCCGTCGACTTCCTGGATGGCGAACTGGACGTTCATCAGGCCCACCACGCTCAGGCCTTGGGCCATGGCGGCAGTCTGGCGCTTGATCTCGTCGATGGTCGGCTGCGACAGGTAGTACGGGGGCAACGAGCAGGCAGAGTCGCCGCTGTGCACGCCGGCCTGCTCGATGTGCTCCATCACACCACCGATGAAGGTGACGCCTGCGGAGTCACGCACGCAGTCCACATCGCACTCGATGGCGTTGGAGAGGAAACGGTCCAGCAGCACGGGCGAGTCGTTGCTCACCTTGACGGCTTCGCGCATGTAGCGTTCCAGGTCACGCTGCTCATGCACGATTTCCATCGCACGGCCACCCAGCACGTAGCTGGGACGCACCACCAGGGGGTAGCCCAGGGCAGCGGCCCTTTCCAGGGCTTCGGGCTCAGTACGGGCCGTGGCATTGGGCGGCTGGCGCAGGCCGAGGTCACCCAGCAGCTTCTGGAAGCGCTCGCGGTCTTCAGCCGCATCGATCATGTCGGGCGTGGTGCCGATAATCGGCACGCCTTCGGCTTCAAGGCCCAGGGCGAGCTTCAAAGGCGTCTGACCGCCATACTGCACGATCACGCCGACCGGCTTTTCCTTGTCCACGATCTCGAGCACGTCCTCGAGCGTCACGGGCTCGAAGTACAGGCGGTCGGAGGTGTCGTAGTCGGTGGAGACGGTCTCGGGGTTGCAGTTGACCATGATGGTTTCATAGCCGTCCTCGCGCATGGCGAGCGCTGCATGCACGCAGCAGTAGTCGAACTCGATGCCCTGGCCAATGCGGTTGGGACCACCGCCCAGCACCATGATCTTCTTGTTGTTCGTAGGCTCCGACTCGCACTCGGCGACACCACCGTGGGGTGCGACTTCGTAGGTGGAGTACAGGTACGCAGTGTTGGTGGCAAACTCGGCCGCACAGGTGTCCACACGCTTGTACACGGGGCGCACCTTGAGCGCGCGGCGCGCCTCGCGCACCGCCTTCTCGGTGGTCTTGAGCAGCTTGGCCAAACGGCGGTCCGAGAAACCTTTTTGCTTGAGCGTGAGCAGCGTGCCCGCATCCAGCGCCGCCAGGGCACCATCACCCTTTTCGGCCACCAGCTTGTCGATGTCGAGTTCGATCTTAACGATCTGCTCGATCTGCACCAGGAACCACTTGTCGATCTTCGTGAGGTCAAACACTTCATCGACCGACAGGCCCATGGCGAAGGCGTCGCCCACGTACCAGATGCGCTCGGGGCCGGGCTCGCCCAGTTCCTTCTCCAGCACTTCGCGGTCCTGGGTCTTTTCGTTCATGCCGTCCACGCCCACTTCTAGGCCGCGCAGGGCTTTCTGGAAGGATTCCTGGAAAGTGCGCCCCATGGCCATGACTTCGCCCACGGACTTCATCTGCGTGGTCAGGCGGCTGTCGGCCGTGGGGAATTTTTCGAACGCGAAACGCGGGATCTTGGTGACCACGTAGTCGATCGAAGGCTCGAACGACGCGGGCGTAGCGCCGCCCGTGATTTCGTTCTTGAGCTCATCGAGCGTGTAGCCCACCGCCAGCTTGGCCGCGACCTTGGCGATGGGGAAGCCGGTGGCCTTGGAGGCCAGTGCCGAGGAGCGCGAGACGCGCGGGTTCATCTCGATCACGACCATGCGGCCGTCTTTGGGGTTGATCGAGAACTGCACGTTGGAGCCACCGGTGTCCACGCCAATTTCGCGCAGCACGGCCAGGGATGCATTGCGCAAGACCTGGTATTCCTTGTCCGTCAGCGTCTGCGCAGGGGCCACAGTGATCGAGTCACCCGTGTGCACGCCCATCGGGTCCAGGTTCTCGATGGAGCAGATGATGATGCAGTTGTCCGCCTTGTCGCGCACCACCTCCATCTCGTACTCTTTCCAGCCAAGCAGCGACTCTTCGATCAGCAGCTCGTTGGTGGGCGAGGCTTCCAGGCCGCGCTTGCAGATGGTCTCGAACTCTTCGGGGTTGTAGGCAATGCCGCCGCCCGTGCCACCCAACGTAAAGCTGGGGCGGATCACCGTGGGGAAGCCCACGCTCTTTTGCACGGCCCAGGCTTCGTCCATGCTGTGGGCGATGCCAGAGCGCGCGGAGCCCAGACCGATCTTGGTCATGGCGTCCTTGAACTTCAGGCGGTCTTCGGCCTTGTCAATGGCTTCGGGTGTGGCGCCGATCAGCTCGACCTTGTACTTGTCGAGCACACCGTTGTGCCACAGGTCCAGCGCGCAGTTCAGCGCAGTCTGTCCGCCCATAGTGGGCAGGATGGCGTCAGGGCGTTCCTTGGCGATGATCTTCTCGACCGTCTGCCAAGTGATGGGCTCGATGTAGGTGACGTCGGCAGTGGCCGGGTCGGTCATGATCGTCGCGGGGTTGCTGTTGATCAGGATGACCTTGTAGCCTTCCTCGCGCAGGGCCTTGCAGGCCTGCACGCCGGAGTAGTCGAACTCGCAGGCCTGGCCGATGATGATCGGGCCGGCGCCAATGATGAGGATCGATTTGAGGTCTGTGCGCTTTGGCATTATTTCTTCTCCATCAGCGCGGTGAAGCGGTCAAACAGGTAGGCGATGTCGTGCGGGCCGGGCGATGCCTCGGGGTGGCCCTGGAAGCAGAACGCAGGCTTGTCGGTACGTTCCAACCCTTGCAGCGTGCCATCGAACAGGCTGATGTGCGTGGGGCGCAATGTGGCAGGCAACGAGGCCATCTCGACGGCAAAACCGTGGTTCTGGCTGGTGATGCTCACGCGGCCGTTGTCCAGGTCCTTGACCGGATGGTTGGCACCGTGATGGCTGTTGGCCATCTTGAAGGTCTTGGCGCCACTGGCCAGGGCCATGATCTGATGACCCAGGCAAATGCCGAAGGTGGGCACGCCAGCGTCGATGATCTGGCGCGTGGCTTCAATGGCGTAGTCGCAGGGCTCTGGGTCGCCAGGCCCGTTGGACAGGAACACGCCGTCCGGCTTCATGGCCAGCACGTCGGCAGCGGGCGTCTTGGCTGGCACCACGGTGAGCTTGCAGCCACGCTCGGCCAGCATGCGCAGGATGTTCTTCTTGACGCCGTAGTCATACGCCACCACGTGAAAGCGCGGTGCAGCCTGTTTGCCGTAGCCTTCACCCAGCTTCCACTCGGTCTGGTCCCAGGTGTAGGTCGAGGGGGTGGTCACCACCTGGGCGAGGTCCAGGCCCTTCATGCTGGGCGCAGCCTTGGCTGCAGCCAGGGCTTCGTCGATGCGAGCCTGTGTGACGGCCTCACCGGTCGCCAGACCCAGGATCGCGCCGTTCTGCGCGCCTTTGTCGCGCAGTAGGCGGGTCAGCTTGCGGGTATCGATGTTGGCAATGGCCACCGTCTTTTCGCGCACGAGGTACTGCGAAAGCGTTTCGGTGGATCGGAAGTTGCTGGCCAGAAGGGGCAGGTCTTTGATGATCAGGCCTGCAGCGTGGACCTTGTCGGCTTCGATGTCTTCCGCATTGACGCCATAGTTGCCGATGTGCGGATACGTCAGGGTGACGATCTGCTGGCAGTAGCTGGGGTCGGTGAGGATTTCCTGGTAGCCGGTGATGGCGGTGTTGAACACCACTTCACCGACCGTGGTGCCGGTGGCACCGATCGAGTTACCGATAAAGACCGTGCCGTCTGCGAGCGCCAGAATGGCGGGCGGGAAGTTTCCCTTGAGAGACAAAAGCACTGGGTTCTCCGGATGGTTACGGTCGCCCGGCGCCTGCAGGCCACTCGCACACTCGAAGTGCGACGGTGCCAATGGCTGCTCTCAGATGGGTTGTTGCTTTGGGTGCGGTCGGGCGACGCTGTTGCGAGAAAAGCTCCCGATTATACCCCTGAGCGCTATCTCAGCCGCAATGCACTCCTTGCATAACCCTGATACCAGCGACTATGACCTGCGGAATTTCACCCCGCCCAAAGCGTCCACGAGACCACTGTGGCCGCAGGTTCAGCGCCCTGCCCCGCTCGCGTGCAGGCAGATGGCCGCGGCGGCCGCCACGTTCAACGACTCCTCGCCCCCGGGCTGGGCGATGCGGATGCGCAGGGCGGCCCGGTCTTCCAGTGCCGGGCTGACGCCCTGCCCTTCGTGGCCCAGCACCCAGGCACAGGGCCAGGGCAAGGCGGCACGGTGCAAAAATTCGCCCGCGTGCGAGCTAGTGACCAGCAGCGGCATTTGCAGGGCTGCCAAGTCGTCCAGCGCCAACCCCTCGATCAGGTCGAGCGCGAAATGCGCCCCCATACCAGCCCTCAAGACCTTGGGCGACCACAACGCGGCGCTGCCCTTGATGGCAGCCACCTGGCGGAAACCGAACGCCGAGGCGCTGCGCAGGATGGAGCCCACGTTGCCCGCGTCCTGCACCCTGTCCAGCACCACGGTGGCTGCATCGGACCTGAGCGACGCCGGTGCGGGCAGGTCCAGGATAAAACCCATCGAGGCGGGCGACTCCAGCCCGCTCACGTCCGCAAACAGTGCATCGGCAAGCACTATGAATTTTGTAGCTGCTCCCGCATATTCCACCTGCGCCTGTGGCCAAAAAGACTCTGAAAACACCGCTACCGATGCCCGCAAGCCTCGCGCGAGCGCAGCGCGGCACAGATGATCTCCCTCCAGCCAGACGCGGCCTTGCTTGCGGTAGGCCGTGGTGTCCTGGGCCAAACGACGCAAATCCTTGACGAAGGCGTTGTCACGGGAATGAATGGCGGTCACGGACGAGGAGGTCATGGCAATTTCTCAGGGCCCGTTCAGGGTCAGGCACGCAGGTTCTGGGCCACGGGCGCAAACGAGCGGCGGTGGTGGATACAGGCGCCGTGCTCACGCAGGGCCGCCATGTGCACGGCCGTACCGTAGCCCTTGTGGCCGGCAAAGCCGTATTGAGGAAACTCGTCATGCACCTGCACGCACCAGCGGTCGCGGTGCACCTTGGCGAGGATCGAAGCCGCCGAGATGGCCGACACCAGCGCGTCGCCCTTGACGATGGCCTCGGCCGGGACATCCAGCACCGGCAGCCGGTTGCCGTCCACCAGCACCATGGCCGGTTTGAGCCGCAGCCCCATGACGGCCCGGCGCATGGCCAGCAGTGTGGCCTGCAGGATGTTGAGTTGGTCGATTTCTTCAACGCTGGCCTCGGCAATGCTGCAGCACAGGGCCTTGGCACGGATCTCGTCGTAGAGCTTCTCGCGCCGCGCGGCCGTGAGCTTTTTGGAGTCGGCCAAGCCTGCAATGGGGTGCAAGTCGTCCAGGATCACGGCAGCCGCCACCACCGGCCCGGCCAGGGGGCCACGGCCGGCCTCATCCACCCCTGCCACCAGGCCGGGCGGATGCCAGGGCAGGCAGGCCTGCTCAGGCAGCGGGAGCGAGGATTTTCTGGATCGCATCGGCAGCCAGTTGGGGAGTGTTGCGCAGCAGGCTTTCGTGCAGGGCCGTAAAGCGCTGCTCCAGGGCGGCGATTTTCTGTGGTTGTTGGCCCCGCGCATCCAGCCAATCCAGCGTTGCAGCGCACAGCGCCTGCGGCGTAGCGGCATCCTGGATCAGTTCAGGCACCACAAACTCGCGGCACAAAATATTGGGCAGCCCAACCCAGGGTTGCAACTGCTTGCGGCGCATGAGCCACCAGCTGAGCGGGTGCATGTGATAACCGATCACCATGGGACGCTTGAAGAGCGCGGCCTCCAGCGTCGCGGTGCCGCTGGCAATCAGGGTCGCATCACAGGCGGCCAGCACCGTGTGGGACTGGCCCCCCACAATCTGCACCGCCCCACCCAGCCCACTGGCTTGGGCGGCCTGCTCGATGCGCTCACGCAAGGCGGGCACGGCAGGCACTACCAATTTGATAGCTGGTCGCGCTTTCAGGACAAGCGCTGCCGCCTCAAAAAAGGGTTGGGCGATGTACTGGATCTCGGAGGACCGGCTGCCAGGCAGGATGGCCAGGACCTCGTCGTCATCACTCAAACCCAGTTGCGCCCGAGCGGCAGCGCGGTCCGGCACCATGGGAATCACGCCTGCCAGCGGGTGCCCCACATAGGTGGCGGCAATGCCGTGCCGCGCCAGCAGCTCCGGCTCAAACGGGAAGATGCACAACACATGGTCTGCACTGCGGCGGATTTTTTCGACACGGTCGGCGCGCCACGCCCAGATCGAGGGGCACACGAAGTGCACGGTCTTGATACCCGCGGCGCGCAAATCGGCCTCCAGGCCCAAGTTGAAATCGGGCGCATCCACACCAATGAACACATCGGGGCGGTCTTTGAGCAGGCGCTCACGCAGCTGCTTGCGAATGCCCAGCAACTCGCGCAACCGGCGCAACACCTCCATGCTGTAGCCATGCACTGCCAGTTTTTCGCTGGGCCACCAGGCAGCAAAACCACGGCGTGCCATCTGCGGCCCGCCAATGCCGCTGGATTGCAGCCCGGGCCAATGCGCCTGCATGCCGTCGATCAGCAAGCCCGCCAGCAAGTCGCCCGACGTCTCGCCCGCCACCATGGCGACGCGGGGGGAATCTGCCATCACCGAGCCCTCAGCGCGCAATGCCGCGCGTGGCGTCGGCCAGGAACCGTTCCATCATCGCGGCATCATCACTGGCCTGCGGCGCGGACTGTGCCAGCTCTGCAATGGCGGCTCGTGCGGCCTCCAGCGTAAGGCCCTGGCGGTAGATCAGCTTGTGCATTTGCTTGACTGCGGCAATGCGCTCGGCCGAGAAACCACGGCGACGCAGCCCCACCACGTTGTAGCCGCGCACGGCCAGAGGGTTGCCATCTACCAGCATGAAGGGGGGCACATCCTGACTCACTGCGCTGGCAAAACCAACCATGGCATGGGCGCCGACCTTGACGAACTGGTGAATGCCGGTGAGCCCGCCCACCGTCACCCAATCGCCCAGGTGTACATGGCCAGCCAGCGTGGTGTTGTTGGCCAACGTGGTGTGATTGCCCACATGGCAATCGTGGGCGATGTGGGTGTACGCCATGATCCAGTTGTCATCACCCACTGTGGTGACACCACCGGCCTGGGGTACACCGAGATTCAGGGTGCAGAACTCGCGGATGGTGTTGCGGTCACCGATGACCAGCTCCGTGGGCTCGCCCGCGTATTTCTTGTCTTGAGGGATGGCGCCGATCGAGTTGAACTGAAAGATACGGTTGTCGGCACCAATCGTGGTGCGCCCGTCGATCACACAATGCGCGCCGACCGTAGTCCCTGCTCTGATGGACACGTGCTCGCCGATGACCGCATACGGCCCCACTGTGACCGTGGGGTCCAGACGGGCGCCGTCCGCAACGATGGCTGTGGGGTGGATATTGCTCACGATCCAACAGGCCTGAACCGATCAACCCACGCTGCGCATGGTGCACATGAGCTCGGCCTCGCAGGCCACCTCTTCGCCCACACTGGCTACGCCCTTGAACTTCCAGATGCCACCACGCACGCGGTCGATGGTGATGCTCAGGATCAACTGGTCGCCGGGCTCCACAGGGCGCTTGAAACGCGCGCCGTCAATGCCGACAAAGTAGTAGATGTTGTTCTCATCGGGCACCTTGCCCATGGCATCAAATGCCAGCAAGCCCGCCGCCTGGGCGAGCGCTTCCAGAATCAGCACACCTGGCATCACTGGACGACCGGGGAAATGCCCCATGAAATAGGGCTCGTTGAACGTGACGTTCTTGATGGCCTTGATGCGGGTGTTGCTCTCCAACTCGATCACCTTGTCCACCAGCAAAAACGGGTAGCGGTGGGGCAGTTGTTTGAGAATTGCGTGAATATCCATCATCGAGTTGTTCTTCCGTTCATGCTGCCTTGAGGGCCTGCTCCAGCGTCTTGATGCGCTCGCGCAGGCTGTGCAATTGTTTGAGTGTGGCAGCGTTTTTTTCCCAGCGCGCATTGTCGTCGATGGGGAACATGCCGGTGTACTGGCCAGGCCGGGTCAGAGAGCGCGTCACCACCGTGGCGGCCGAAATATGCACGT
Source organism: Acidovorax benzenivorans (assembly GCF_028680575.1). Taxonomy (GTDB): domain Bacteria; phylum Pseudomonadota; class Gammaproteobacteria; order Burkholderiales; family Burkholderiaceae_C; genus Acidovorax; species Acidovorax benzenivorans. The sequence continues at coordinate 299,999 of NZ_JAPCKI010000006.1, forward strand.
TGTCGGCCAGCTCCAGGTGCCCCAACACGATGGCGCCGCCACCCACGGTGCAATGCGCCCCGATGGTGGCACTGCCCGCCACACCTACACACCCAGCCATGGCCGAGTGTTTGCCGATGCGAACGTTGTGGCCGATCTGGATCAGGTTGTCGAGCTTTACGCCGTCTTCGATCACCGTGTCCTGCAGCGCACCCCGGTCGATGCATGTGTTGGCACCAATCTCGACGTCATCCCCGATGCGCACAGCACCCAGTTGCTCGATCTTGACCCACTGCCCGTTTTCCGGTGCAAAACCGAACCCGTCGGCCCCGATCACCACGCCCGGGTGGACGATGCAGCGCGCGCCGATATGGCAGTCCTCGCCCACGGTGACGCGCGACTTGAGTACGGTATCTGCGCCCACCGTGGCACCCCGCTCGACCACGCACAGCGGACCAATGGTGGCCGAGGGGTGCACCTGCGCCGTGGGATCAACCACTGCGCTGGCGTGTACGCCGGACGGCCGCGGTGGCGTATTGTGTTGCCGCCACAACTGGGTGGCCCTGGCAAAGTACACGTAGGGGTTATCAGCCACGATGCAGGCACCACGCGCCAGCGCGACCTCGCGCATGGCAGGCGCCACAATGACACAGGCCGCCCGGGAGGCGGCCAGTTGCTGTTGGTAGCGAGGGTTGCTCAGGAAACTGAGGTCTCCTGGGCCCGCGACCTCCAGTGGCGCAATGCGGGCGATGGCGGTTTCCCGCACGCCCCCTTCCAGCGAACCACCGAGCGCATCAACAATGTGCCCGAGAAGCAAGCTGCTCACGCGCCACCTGTCCTGCGCAGCGGCTTACTTGGCAGCAGCAGCGGCATTCAGGGCCTTGATCACCTTGTCGGTGATGTCGTGCTTGGGGTTGATGTACACAGCCTCTTGCAGGATCACGTCGTACTTCTCGGCCTCGGCAACCTGCTTGACGACCTTGTTGGCGCGTTCCAGCACTTGCGACAGCTCTTCGTTCTTGCGGGCGCTCAGGTCTTCCTGGAATTCACGGCGCTTGCGCTGGAAATCGCGATCCTGGTCCACCAGCTGACGCTGGCGCGCAGTGCGCTGGCTTTCTGCCATGGTGGGAGCTTCACGCTCAAACTTGTCGCTGGCAGTCTTCAGGGTGTTGCCCATGTCCACCAGTTCTTTCTCACGGCGAGAAAACTCCTGCTCCAGCTTGGCCTGTGCAGCCTTGGCCGTGGTGGCCTCACGGAAGATGCGGTCGGTGTTGACGAAACCGGCTTTGAACTCTTGCGCTTGAGCTGGGGCTGCGATGGCAACGGTGCCGAGCAGCAAGGCCACGGAGAGATGGCGAGAAAAGGATTTCATTAGAAAGACGTTCCAATCTGGAATTGCAGTTTCTGGATTCTATCGCCGGCGAACTTGCGCACCGGCTGCGCAAACGCCAAACGCAAGGGGCCAAGCGGTGAAATCCAGCTCAGACCCAGGCCCACAGAGGCACGCATGTCACTGAAGGTAACTTTGTCGTTCTCGCCGTACACATTGCCCACGTCCAGGAACGTGAAGACACGCAGGGTCCGGTCATTGCCCGCGCCTGGGAACGGAGCAATCAACTCGGTGTTCAGCGTGATCTTCTTGGGCCCCCCCAGCGAAGCTCCGGTCACATCACGCGGGCCCAGGGTGCCCTGGTCGAAACCACGCACCGAGCCCAGGCCACCGGAGTAGAAGTTCTTGAACACCGGGAACGGACGGCCATTCATGCCCTTGCCATAGCCCGCCTCGCCATTGAAGGCAATGGTGAAGCGCTTATTGAGCGGAATGTACTGTTGGTACTGGTAATTGGCCCGCACGTAACGCGCATCACCAGCCACAGACCACTCTGAATTGAGGCGCTGGTAGCGGCCGGAGTTGGGCGCCAGCGCGCTGTCACGGTCATCACGGGACCAACCCACCGTCAAAGGAATCGACGTGCTGCTGTAGCCGAACTTGTCGGCATAGAACAGGTAGGTGGCGGGGATGTTCGTGCCGGGCTTGATGCGGGTCTGCTCCAGCCCGCCGCCGAAGAACACGGTGTCGGTCTCACTGAAAGGCACGCCAAAACGCACGGACGTCCCTGTGGTGACCAACTGGTAGTTGCCACCCTGGTCTTCATAGGGCTTGTCGGTGCGGTAGTACACATCGAGCGTGCGCGAGATGCCTTCGGGCGTGAAATACGGGTTGGTGGTGCTGAACACCAGTGTGCGCCGGTACTTGCTGGTGTTGACGTCGATGCCCAGGTAGTTGCCCGAGCCAAAGATGTTCTCCTGCTTGATACCAAACGAGAGTGACGCCTTCTCAGCACTGGAGAAACCCACGCCCAGCTGTAGCGAGCCAGTGGGCTTTTCTGCCACATTGATCACTAGGTCGACCTGATCGGGCGAGCCTGGCACTTCCTGTGTTTCCACGTTCACTTCCGTGAAGAAGCCCAGACGGTCCACGCGGTCGCGGGACAGACGGATCTTGTCGCCGTCGTACCAGGAGGCTTCGTACTGGCGGAACTCCCGGCGAATGACTTCATCGCGTGTGCGGTTGTTGCCACTCACGTTGATGCGGCGCACATAGGCGCGGCGCGCTGGCTCGGCCTGCAACACGAAATTGACGCGATTGTTTTCGCGGTCGATTTCGGGCACGGCCTCCACGCGGGCAAATGCAAAGCCAAAACGGGCAAAGTATTCGGAAAACGCCTTGGTGGTTTCGGTCACCTGGTCGGCGTTGTAGGGCTCACCGGGCCGGATGGTCACCAGCGACTTGAACTCGTCTTCGCGGTCCAGATAGTTGCCTTCGAGCTTCACGCCCGACACCACATACCGCTCTCCCTCAGTGACATTGACGATGATGGAAATGTCCTGCTTGTCCGGGGAGATGGCGACCTGCGTCGAGTCCACGCGGAACTCCAGGTAGCCGCGCTGCAGGTAGTACGAACGCAGCGTCTCAAGGTCGGCGTTGAGCTTGGCACGCGAATAACGGTCGGACTTGGTGTACCAGCTCAGCCAGCCCCCCGTGTCCTGGTCGAACAGGCCCTTGAGTGTCGACTCGCTGAACGCCTTGTTGCCCACAATACGCACTTCCTTGATGCGCGCAGGCTCGCCTTCTGTCACCGTGAAAGTCAGATTCACGCGGTTGCGCTCGATGGGCGTCACCGTGGTCACCACCTCGGCGCCGTACAGGCTCTTGTTGATGTACTGGCGCTTGAGCTCCTGCTCGGCACGGTCGGTGAGCGCCTTGTCGTAAGGGCGCCCCTCCGTCAGTCCCACCTCGCGCATGGCTTTTTTGAGTGCGTCCTTGTCGAATTCGCGGGCACCGGCAAAGTCCACGTCGGCCACCGTGGGGCGCTCTTCCACCACCACCACCAATACGCTGCCGCTGGCTTCCAGGCGCACGTCCTTGAAGAGCCCCAGGCCAAACAGGGCGCGGATCGCCGCTGCACCTTTTTCGTCGTTGTAGTCGTCACCGACCCGCAGGGGCATGGACGCGAACACGGTACCGGGCTCCACACGCTGCAAGCCTTCCACGCGAATGTCCTGCACCTTGAATGGCTCCAGAGCCCATGCCGCATTGGCGGCAAAAACCATGGCTGCAACGGCCGATGCGGTACGCACGCCCAGGCGATTGATGTGTTTTTTCATGAATGAAGCGGGAGCCGCAGTTGCTAGGCAAGCGCGGCAAAAGTGTTAGCCAAAGAGCCGGGTGATATCGTTGAACAGGGCTATGGACATCATGACCAACAGGACTGCAACGCCTCCACGCTGCAGTCGCTCCATCCACGCATCCGAAACGCCTTTGCCCGTGACACCCTCCCAAAGATAATACATCAGGTGCCCACCGTCCAAGACAGGTAGTGGAAGCAGGTTCAACACCCCAAGGCTCACACTGATGAGGGCCAGAAAGATGAGGTACTGGGTGAGCCCCATGCTGGCCGAGCGGCCCGCATAGTCGGCGATGGTCAAGGGGCCGCTGAGGTTCTTGAGCGACGCCTCGCCGATTACCATGCGCCCCATCATGCGCAGGGTGAGCAGCGACACATCCCAGGTCTTCACCACCCCACCCCACAGGCCATCGACCAGCCCGTAGTCCACCGTGACAAACTCTGGCGCGGCGCCCACATAAGCTCCAATGCGCCCCACCGTACTACCGGGTTCGGCCACGGCCTCTGGCAACACGTCCAGCGTGATCACCTGACCACCGCGCTCAATGCGCCATGGCTGCACCAGCGGCTCGTTGCCACGCACCGACTGCCGGATCAGCCCGCGCAGCTGCTGCCCGTCCACCACATCGGTCTGGCCCACCTTGAGCACCACATCGCCCTGGCGCAGACCAGAGCGCTCGGCCGCGCTTTGCGCCATCACCTCACCCAGCACGGGACGGGTCCAGGGGCCAAGGATGCCGACCTTGCGAAACAGCTGGGCATCGGCCTCACGGCTGTCGATACGGGACATGTCGAGTACGACCTCGCGGTGGCCTGCACCATGGGCAGACTGCACGTCAAGGCGTACGTTCAGCCCCTCCAGCGCACCACGGGTCAGCAGCCAGCGCAGGTCTTCAAACGAGCGAACCGGCTCCAGATCTTCGGCGCCCAATGCGGCGCGCTCCACCAGTTCGCCACCACGCAAACCAGCACTTTGTGCCACGGAGCCCGCCACCGGACTCGCCAAGATGGCCCGAGGCTCTTCAACGCCATTCCAGTTCACCACCGAATACAGCAGCACTGCCAGCAGCAGGTTGGCGACAGGCCCGGCAGCCACGATGGCCGCACGCGAGCGCAGGGGTTGGGTATTGAAGGCCAGATGCCGCTCTTCGGCAGGCACCGGAGCCTCACGCTCGTCCAGCATGCGCACATAGCCCCCCAGAGGGAAGGCGCCCAGCACAAACTCCGTGGGCGAGCCCTGGGGCTGCCAACGCAGCAATGGCTTACCAAAACCCACTGAGAACCGCAATACCTTGACCCCACAGGCCACCGCCACGCGGTAGTGCCCGTATTCGTGCACCGCGATCAGAAGACCGAGGGCCACGATGAAGGCAGCGATAGTGAGCAGCATGGATGGATGGTTCCTGAGTTGGGCGACAGTCAGGCAGCCAGACGGCCCGCCACATGTTCTGCCGCATGGCGGGCCTGAGTATCCAGATCCAGCAATGCGGCGAGCGAATCGGGCTTGGAGGGCGAAACTGCATCCAAAGTTGCAAGGTTGACCGCATGAATATGGTCAAAACGCAGCCGGCCAGACAAAAAGGCCCCCACCGCCACCTCATTGGCAGCGTTCAGCACCGCCGTGGTTCCCTCCGCCGCCTTCAGGGCCTGCCAGGACAGGTGCAGGCCCGGAAAGCGCATGGCATCCGCGTCCTCGAACGCCAGGGCGCTCAGGGTGGAGAAATCGAGCTTGCTGGCACCGCTGGTGATGCGCTCGGGCCAGGCCAGGCCACAGGCAATGGGCACGCGCATGTCGGGGGTACCCAGCTGAGCCAGGATGGAGGCATCCTTGAACTGAACCATCGAGTGGATGATCTGCTGCGGGTGGATGACCACCTTGATCTGGTCCGGGAGCAGGTCAAACAGCCAGCGCGCCTCGATGACCTCCAGGGCCTTGTTCATCATCGTGGCCGAGTCCACCGAAATCTTGCGCCCCATCGAGAAATTGGGGTGCGCACACGCCTGGTCGGGGGTGATCTGCGACAGCGTGGACGGGTCCCGCTGACGGAACGGGCCGCCTGAAGCCGTGAGCAGGATACTGTCCACCCGGTCAGACCAGGTGGCAGGGTCTTCCGGCAAGCACTGGAAAATCGCAGAGTGTTCGCTGTCGATGGGCAGCAATGTGGCACCGCCGTCGCGCACGGTCTGCATGAACAGCCCACCGCCCACCACCAGGGCCTCCTTGTTGGCCAGCAGCAATCGTTTGCCTGCACGCGCCGCAGCCAGGCAAGGGGCAAGGCCGGCCGCCCCCACGATGGCCGCCATCACGGCATCGACTTCCTCATGGTCTGCTATGGTTTCAAGAGCATTTTGCGCTTGAATCACCTGCGTTGGAAGGCTATTCGCCTGCAATTTCTCTGCCAGAACTGCCGCATGAGCGGCACTGGCCATCACCGCATAGCGAGGGCGAAACTGAGCGCATTGCGCCAGCAGCAAGTCCACTTGTGTCGCAGCGCTGAGGGCGAACACCTCGAAGCGCTCGGGGTGGCGTGCCACCACATCCAGCGTACTGGTCCCGATGGAGCCGGTGGAGCCGAGAACGGTGAGTCGTTGTTTCATCATGGGGTCGTCAGGCTCGTTAGCATCATGGCCAGGGGCAGTGTGGGCAGCAAGGCGTCCACGCGGTCGAGCACGCCGCCGTGTCCGGGCAACAGACCGCTGCTGTCCTTGACACCGGCGCTGCGCTTGATGAGCGACTCCACCAGGTCACCCGACACGCTCATGGCCACCATGAACAGCGCCGCAATCACCAGCAACCACCAGCCCTGTTGCGCCATGAGGGTGTAGAAACTGGGCACTACCGCCTGCCAGTGGGCATCGGCCGCCACCCAGACAAAGGCCATCACCATCACACCTGCCAGGCCACCCCACACGCCCTCCCAGCTCTTGCCGGGGCTGATCGAGGGTGCGAGCTTGCCCTTGGTAAACCGCAGCCCGAACGCGCGGCCCGCAAAGTAAGCAAAGATGTCTGCCACCCACACCAGCAACAACACCGACAGCAAAAAGTTGATGCCCACATTGCGGGCCTGCACCACGGCCAGCCACGCCAACCACAAGGCGAGCACACCGGCAACCAGGCGCAAACCCGCCGGTATGCGGGGCCAGCCGGGCACTCCGGCCTTGAGCAGCCAGGCCGCTGCCAGGACCCACAGCCCGCCCCCCACCACCCAGAGGGCGGTCAGCGGCCGGCCCACCCAGCCCAGAGCCCACGACCCGGCACACAGAGCCACACACGCCACACCCACCGCCACAGAGCCCGCCTGACCAAATCCGCTCAGACGACCCCATTCCCAAGCCCCTGCGGCCATCAGGACCAGTACGACCAGCGTGAACGGGACGGTGTTGGCATAGAAAAGCGCGGGCAACAAAATAGCCAGCAGAACAAGGGCGGTGATCACGCGCTGTTGAAGCATGGGGGCTTTCAGAACCTGTTCAGGTTCTCAGCCCGGCATCGGGTCAGGATGCGCGGACAGAATCTGTTCAGAGGTTTTGCCAAAACGGCGCTCGCGGCGGCTGAAGGCGTCGATGGCTTCGTCCAGTGCGGACTCATCGAAATCGGGCCACAGCCGGTCGCTGAAGAAGAACTCGGAGTATGCCGACTGCCAGAGCAAAAAATTGCTGATCCGCATCTCGCCCCCGGTACGAATCACCAGGTCGGGGTCCGGCACATGGGCCAATCCCATCGCGCTGTGCAGACTGGCCTCGGTGATGGGCTCGCCACGGGCTGCCAGCGATGCGGCAGCCTGCGCGATGTCCCAACGGCCTCCGTAGTTGAAACAGACGTTGAGCACGAGGCTGGTGTTGTCCGCCGTGGCAGCTTCCGCCTGCGCCAGGCCGTTTTGCACCTTGGGCGAAAGGCTGTCTCGCTCGCCCACAAAGTGAAGACGCACGCCATCCTTCTTGAGTTGCGGCACTTCGCGTGCCAGTGCCATCGCCAGCAGTTCCATGAGGCCAGAGACCTCGTCCGCGGGACGGTTCCAGTTTTCGGAAGAGAAGGCGAACACCGTGAGCACACACACGCCGCGCTGCACGCAAGCGCGTGCGCAGCGGCGCAGTGAGTCAACCCCTTGTTTGTGGCCGGCCAGACGCGGCAGGAATCGGCGCGTGGCCCAGCGGCCGTTGCCATCCATGACGATCGCAATGTGGTGTGGCACCACCGGAGATACAGACATGAGAATGTTCGAGCCCTGGGGGCTCAAACCGCCATGATTTCCTGCTCTTTGGCAGCCACCAACGCATCGATTTCGGCGATGTGCTTGTCGGTGAACTTTTGCACGTCCGTTTCGGCGCGCTTCTGGTCGTCTTCGGACGCCAGCTTGTCCTTGACCAATTTCTTGACCGATTCGTTGGCATCGCGGCGCAGGTTACGCACGGCGATCTTGGCGCTTTCACCTTCGTTGCGCGCGAGCTTGGTCATTTCCTTGCGGCGCTCTTCGCTCATGGGGGGCATGGGCACGCGGATCAGGTCGCCCATGGAGGCCGGGTTCAGGCCCAGGTCGCTCTCGCGGATGGCCTTTTCAATCTTGGCGCCCATGCCCTTTTCCCAGGGCTGCACGCTGATGGTGCGCGAATCGATCAGGGCCACATTGGCCACCTGGCTCAGCGGAACCAGGGAGCCGTAATACTCGACCTGCACCGTATCAAGCAGCGCCGGATTGGCTCGGCCTGTGCGGATCTTCTGCAGGTTGTTCTTGAACGCCGAGATGGACTGGTCCATCTTGGTTTCTGCATTTTTCTTGATGTCGGCAATCGTCATGTTTTCTCCTGGGGCCGGCCTGCATCCGGTGCAGGCCATCATCCATCGTGGTCAAGCGTAAACCAGCGTACCTTCGTCTTCACCCATCACCACGCGCTTCAAGGCGCCGTGTTTGATGATGGAGAACACCTTCACCGGCAGCTTCTGGTCACGGCACAGGGCGAAGGCGGTCGCATCCATGATGCCCAGATTGCGGGACATGGCCTCATCAAAGCTGAGCTTGGTGTAGCGCGTTGCCGTAGGATCCTTCTGGGGGTCGGCAGTATAAACGCCGTCCACCTTGGTGGCTTTGAGCACCAGCTCGGCACCAATTTCGGCGCCACGCAAGGCGGCCGCCGTGTCGGTGGTGAAAAAGGGATTGCCCGTCCCGGCCGCGAAGACCACGACCTTGCCCTCTTCAAGATACTGCAGCGCCTTGGGGCGCACATAGGGCTCGACCACCTGCTCGATGGCAATGGCGGACATCACGCGGGCCACCAAGCCCTGCTTGTCCATAGCATCTGCCAGGGCCAGGGCATTCATCACGGTGGCCAGCATGCCCATGTAGTCGGCAGTCGCCCGGTCCATCCCGACCGAGCCGCCCGCGACACCACGGAAGATATTGCCCCCACCGATCACCACGGCCACCTGGACACCCAGGCGGGTCACTTCGGCGATCTCCTCGACCATGCGCACGATGGTGGCACGGTTGATACCGAAGGCGTCATCCCCCATCAGCGCCTCACCAGACAGCTTGAGCAAAATGCGCTTGTGGGCTGGTGCAGCGTTGGACATGGGAAATTTCTCCGGTAAGTGGTACGAGGCTTGGGTGGGGTGGATACAGGGAACGATCAGGCAGCAGCCTTGGCAGCAGCCACCTGGGCAGCCACCTCAGCAGCGAAGTCGTCCACCTTCTTTTCGATGCCTTCGCCCACCACGTACAGGGTGAAACCCTTCACGTTGGTGTTGGCAGCCTTGAGCATCAGGGCCACGGTCTGCTTGCCGTCGGCAGCCTTCACGAAGACCTGGTCAGCCAGCGAGACTTCCTTCAGGTACTTCTGCACAGCGCCGTCGATGCGCTTGGCCGTGATTTCGGCGCTTTGCGCGGGCTTGCCAGCAGCCACGAGTTCCTTGTTGGCCTCATCAGCCTTGCCTTCGGCCACCGAGCGCTCCTTGGCGATCAGGTCGGCTGGCACGTCGGCGCTGGTCAGGGCCACGGGCTTCATGGCGGCCACGTGCATGGCAACATCCTTGGCGGCGGTGGCGTCACCGTCGAACTCGACGACCACGCCGATGCGCGAGCCGTGCAGGTAGGCAGCCAAGTTGGAGCCGCTGAAGCGCTTGAAGCGGCGGAACGACATGTTCTCGCCGATCTTGCCGATCAGGCCCTTGCGCACGTCTTCCAGCGTGGGGCCGAAGCTGTCTTGGATGTAGGGCAGCGCACCCAGGGCTTCGACAGAAGCAGGGTTGTGCTCGGCCACCAGCTTGGCAGCAGCATTGGCCATGGCGATGAAGCTGTCGTTCTTGGAGACGAAGTCGGTTTCGCTGTTGACTTCGACCAGGGCACCCGTGGTGCCGTCGATGTAGCTGGCGACCACGCCTTCAGCGGTGATGCGCGATGCGGCCTTGCCAGCCTTGGTGCCCAGCTTGACGCGCAGCAGCTCTTCCGCCTTGGCCATGTCGCCGTCGGCTTCCGTCAGAGCCTTCTTGCATTCCATCATCGGAGCGTCGGTCTTGCCACGCAGTTCAGCCACCATGCTTGCGGTAATTGCAGCCATCTTTATTCCTTCAGTGTTCAGTTCAGTCAGTTCAGAGTCGAGCTAAAAAAAAGGGGGCTCACCAGGGGCCCCGCTTTTGTTCGCGACGGATCGCGCAGCCGGGCTATCAGGCAGCGGCTTCTTGCACTTCCACGAATTCGTCGGAGCTCTCGGCAGCAACAGCCTTCACAACTTCGTTCACGGCGTTGGCGCGGCCTTCGATGATCGCGTCAGCGATGCCACGGGCGTACAGCGTCACAGCCTTGGCCGAGTCGTCGTTACCAGGGATCACGTAGTCGATGCCTTCGGGCGAATGGTTGGTATCAACCACGCCGATCAGCGGGATGCCCAGCTTCTTGGCTTCGGCCACGGCGATCTTGTGGAAGCCCACGTCGATGATGAAGATGGCGTCGGGCAGAGCAGCCATGTCCTGGATGCCGCCGATGTCCTTTTCGAGCTTCTCGATTTCGCGGGAGAACGTCAGTTGCTCCTTCTTGCTCAGGCTGTCGAGGCCAGCTTCTTGCTGAGCCTTCATGTCCTTCAGGCGCTTGATCGAGGTCTTCACGGTCTTGAAGTTCGTCAGCATGCCGCCCAGCCAGCGCTGGTCCACGAAGGGAACGCCAGCGCGTTGCGCTTCGGTGGCCAGGATTTCACGGGCTTGGCGCTTCGTGCCGACCATCAGGATGGTGCCGCGGTTGGCAGCCAGTTGCTTTGCGAACTTTTGGGCTTCCTGGAACAGTGGCAGCGACTTTTCCAGGTTGATGATGTGAATCTTGTTGCGATGGCCGAAGATGTAGGGGGCCATCTTGGGGTTCCAGAAGCGGGTTTGGTGACCGAAGTGGACACCGGCTTCCAGCATTTCGCGCATGGTAACGGACATAAAAATACTCCAAAGGTTAGGTCTAAAATCAGCCCCAATATTTGCAGTGCCGTGATCCTCACGAACACCGCAACACCTTGACAGGGCTGCTTTGCGATTGGTCTTGCCGCAGCGGCCACGCCGGTTGTGCAAACCTTGCACACAGCGCTACTGCTCCCAGCAAAACCCAAAGATTCTAGCACACCCATGCTCCCTGACTTCATCGCCACCCGTGAGCAACTGCGGGACGGCGCCACCACCGCGCCCGCCGAACTGGAGCGCTGCATCAACGCGGCCCAGGCAACCTCCAACACCCGCAGCTTTGTACGAACGTTGTTTGACGCCGCACGCACCACGGCGGTGCAGCCAGGCGTGGCCCAGTTGCCCTTGGCAGGGCTGGCCGTGTCGGTGAAGGATTTGTTTGACATGGCAGGCCAACCCACCCCGGCGGGCTCCACCGCGCTGACAGGGGCTCCCGCAGCAGCGCAAGACTGCCCGGCCGTGGCCCGGCTGCGCGCGGCGGGTGCCAGCCTGATTGGCCGCACGAATATGGTGGAGTTCGCATTCTCGGGCGTGGGTGTCAACCCCCACTACGGCACCCCCGCAGCCTGGGACGCCCGTTTTGGCGCCCTGCCTGGCGCGCCCCGCGTGCCAGGGGGGTCTTCGTCTGGCGCCGGGGTGTCGGTAGCCACCGGGGCTGCGTTCATCGGGCTGGGGTCTGACACCGGCGGCTCCATCCGCATTCCTGCAGCGCTCAATGGCATCGTGGGCTTCAAGAACACCGCCCGGCTGGTGCCCACCACCGGGGCTGTGCCACTGTCCACCACCCTCGACACTGCCTGCGCCATGACGCGCACCGTGCGAGATGCCATCGTGGCGCACGAGGTGCTGGCCGCCCGGCGCGTGACGCGCAGCCTGGCGCCACTGTCCCAGTACCGGCTGGCCGTGCCATCCACCCTCTTCCTCGACGGGCTGGACGCCACTGTGGCCCGCGCCTTTGAGCGCAGTGTGGAAGCCTTGCGCCAGGCTGGCGCCCAGATCGACACCATCGCCCTGCCCGCCGTGCTGGAGCAACCCGCCTACGGATTTGCCGCCCCCGAAGCCTACGCTTGGCACCGCGACCTGCTGCAGCGCGCAGGCGACCGCTACGACCCCCGGGTGCGCATGCGCATCGAAAAAGGCGCCACGCTGATGGCCTGGGAATACATCGACCTGTTGCAGGCGCGCCAGCAATGGATTGCACACATGCTCGCCGACATGGATCAGTACGACGCGCTGCTGTCGCCCACCGTGCCCATCGTGGCACCGCTGGTGGCCGATGTTGCCCCCGTAGATGGCGTAGATAAAACCCAGGACGCAGCCCGCGACGCAGAGTTCTTCCGCGTCAACAACCTGCTGCTGCGCAACACCAGCGTGGTCAACCTGCTGGACGGCTGCGCGCTGTCCCTGCCCTGCCATGTGCAAGGGGAACTCCCGGTCGGGCTGATGGTCTGGCACGGAGCGCTCAGGGACGACACAGTGCTCAATGTGAGCCTGCAGATCGAACAAATACTACAAAAATAATAGCTACTAGCGATTTACCAATAAGCGCTAGAAGCCAAAAACACCCAAATTCATGAAGATTGCCATCGTGGGCGCCGGCATTGTCGGCGTCACCACCGCGTACGAACTGGCCAGCGACGGCCACGAAGTCACGGTGTTTGAACAACGCAGCGCGGCCGCCGAAGAGGCCAGCTTTGCCACCGCCGGACTGCTCGCGCCCCACCTGCTCAACCCCTGGGCGTTGCCGGGCTTTGGCCAGCCGCTGCGACTGATGGGGGCACAGGCCACCCTGCGACTGGCTGGTGGCCTGACCCGCGCCAACTGGGCCTGGCTGCGGCGCTGGCGCAGCATGGCTCGCAGCCACAGCGCACCGGCCGCCGCCGTCGAGCGCCTGGCGCAGTACAGCCAGACGCGCCTGCAAGCCATCGCCAGCCAGCACGAGCTGGACTTTGAGGCCAGCGATGGCCGCCTGGTGCTGCTGCGCACCGAGGAAGACCGCACCCGCCTGCAGCCCGCGCTGCAGGTGCTGCGCGACAGCGGCGTGACCTTGCGCGAGATCGATGCCGATGTGGCACGCCAGATCGAGCCCGGCCTGTCGCCTGAGGCGCCGCTGGCAGGCGCCATCCACTTGCCCGACGCGCGCGCGGGCAACTGCCGCCTGTTTGCCCAGCTGCTGCGCCAGGGCATCCAAGGTGCAGGTGTGCAGTTTGTGTTCAACACCCGCGTGGACCGCCTCGGCACCAGCCCCACCGGCGTGGCGCTGCAAGGCGAAGCGGACCTGCGCCGCTTTGATGCCGTGGTGCTGTGCGCGGGCATGGCATCGGCCACGCTGCTGCCCGCGCTGGGCCTGGGCCTGCCCATGGCGGCCGTGTATGGCTATTCCGTCAGCGCCCCGCTGCGCGAATCCACCCACGCCCCCCGCGCCAGCGTGGTGGATGCGGGCCAGCAGATCTCCATCACCCGCCTGGGCCAGCGCGTGCGCATTGCTGGCGGCGCCGAACTGGCGGGCGCCGATGCCGAACACCACACGCCCACACTGCAGCGCCTGTACCGCACGCTGAACGACTGGTTCCCTGGTGGCGCGCAGCTGTCGTCCAACCTGCAAATCTGGCGCGGCGCACGCACCATGCTGCCCGACGGCGCCCCGGTGGTAGGCGCCAGCGGCGTGCCAGGACTGTGGCTCAACACCGGTCACGGCGCCGGTGGCTGGGCCCTGGCCTGCGGCAGCGCACGGGCCGTGGCGGACCTGATCGCGCAGCGCGAGCCCGAGCTGTCGCTGGACGGGCTGGGCATGCGCCGGTTCTAAGCCAGCCTGCGCTTTCACCACACCGGGCGGCGGCGCACAATGGCAGGCGCACTGCCGTTTACAGCGCCTATCGCCCCATGCAGCCCCATGCACCGCATCACCGCCCACCAACCCCACCCCCTGTTCAACACAGCAGCCACACGCCGCCTGGAGAAAGCGGCAGCGGCCGCCCTGCCCCCGCACGCACTCATGCAACGCGCCGGTCTGGCCGTGGCGCGGCTGGCCCAGGCGTTGGCGCCCCACGCGCGCACGGTGTGGATTGCCTGCGGCCCCGGCAACAACGGCGGTGACGGGCTGGAGGCTGCGATGCACTTGCAGCGCAGTGGCCGCAGGGTCGTAGTGACCTGGCTGGGCCAGCCCGACACGGCCCCGGCAGATGCGAGGGCGTCGTGGCAACGCGCACGGGACGCGGGCGTGGTCTGGGCCGACACCGCACCCGACGACCTGGGTGCGAGCGACCTGTGCATTGATGCGCTGCTGGGCATTGGTGTCTCTTCTTCACACCACAGCCCCGCACGCACGCCCGATGCACGGCTCCAGGCCTGCCTGCAAGTCCTACACCGCAGCCCCGCCCCCGTGCTGGCTGTGGATCTGCCCAGCGGGCTGGACGCCGACACCGGCCAGTTTGCTGCAGGCTTTGCACCCAACACCCCACCCCACCTGCACCATCACGCCCCCCCGCCACGCCACACGCTGAGTCTGCTCACCCTCAAGCCCGGCCTGTTCACCGCCGCCGGGCGGGATGCTGCAGGCCAGGTCTGGCTGGATGATCTGGGCGTAGCACCCGGGCATAAGCCGCCCAACGCCTGGCTTTCCGGCCCCGCCCTGCCCGCCCCCCGCGCCCATGCCAGCCACAAAGGCAGCTATGGCGACGTGGCCGTGGTGGGCGGCGAGGGACTGGCCGAGCGCGGCATGGGCATGGCGGGCGCCGCCCTGCTGGCCGCATCGGCCGCCCTGCACAGCGGCGCGGGCCGGGTGCTGGTGGCACTGCTGGACAACGGGCATCTGCAACTGGACCTGCAGCAGCCAGAGCTGATGCTGCGCCGCTTTGATGCACTGGCGCTGGAGCAGCTCACCGTGGTCTGCGGCTGTGGCGGCGGCCAGGCCATCGCGCGTGTGCTGCCCGAGGTCATCACCCGCGCGGCCCGCCTGGTGCTGGATGCCGACGCGCTCAACACCATCGCCACCCAGGCCGCACTGCACGCACTGGTGGTGGCACGCGGACAGCACGGGCAACCCACGATGCTGACGCCCCACCCACTGGAGGCCGCCCGCCTGCTCGGCCTGACCACGGCCGAAGTCCAGGCCAATCGGCTGGATGCCGCGCAGCAGCTGGCAGACCAGTTCAACTGTGTGGCCGTGCTCAAGGGTTCGGGCACCGTGATTGCTGCACCTGACCACATTCCGGCCATCAACCCCACAGGCAACGCGCGGCTGGCCACAGCGGGTACGGGCGATGTACTGGCAGGCATGGTGGGCGCCCACCTGGCCGCCGGCGCCAGCGCCTTGCGCGCTGCGAGTGAAGCGGTGTACCAGCATGGCCTGGCGGCTGATGATTGGCCAGCGTGCCAGACGCTGACGGCCAGCGTGCTGGCAGGGCGCGTGGGCGGCTGAGCACTAACGCAGCAGTGTGACCTGCCGGAGTGGCTTGAGCACGCTCGACGGTGTCATGCCAAAGGTCTGCCGGAACATGCGGCTGAAGTGGGCCGAATCAGAAAACTCGCCGTGCAGTGCTGCATCGGTCAATCGCGGGCTGACGGCCAGCCCCGCCATGGCCAGCCGCACCTGAGACCAGACCCGATAAGTACGCAAGCTCACCCCCATCTCGGCACGGAACAGGTGGTTGAAACGCGACGCTGAAAGCTGAACGCCCGAGGCCAGCTCACCGCGTGCCACCCGCCCCGCTTGCGGATGGCGCAGCACATGCAGGCTGCGCGCCACGCGTGGGTCCAGAGGCGCCACCTCGCTATCGAGCGGGCACCGCAGCAAGGAGGGCAGGTCGAAGTGATGCAGATAACCCTCCATGGCACTGCGTGCACCCACAGGAGCTGCAACATCCAGCACCACGCCCCCCTCCTCTTGCCCGAACAGCCCCCGCAGGCCGCGCGCCTCGTGCGAATCGGGTTCCATGTACACCAGGGCAACCGTCTCGCCGCAAGGGTCAAACAGGTGCTCCACACCCGCATCGATTAGCGCGCTGTGGCAGGTTTCCACACGCCCCGCCCCCCAGTGCACGGCGAACCGACCCGAGAGCCCCATGAGCAGCACCGGCGACGCATGGCAATGCCAGCCCGTGGCCGGGATCTCTCCGACATAGAGCGCCCGGTCAGTGCCCAGGGTCAGTGTGTTGCGTGTCGACATAGCCCAAACCTACAAGTCTTTTTACCGCGGCTTCCGTAGCCTTGCCTCTCCCGCCGTGGGTCGAGCAGGTGTTGAAGCAGCGGCCCACTGGCATGCACACCGCCATCTTCCTGGAGAACGCTTTTTGAAACGCATCGTTATTTCTGTCGCAACGGCACTGGTACTGGGCATGGTCGGCCTCTACTACGGGGCACCTTCGCTGTTCAAAGAGCCTCTGCTCAGCGCCAATCGCCATCTGTCCGGTCTGGAAGAAAAAACCACCGACGCGGCGATGCACGCCATCCACTACCTGGACAACGGCACGCCCCCAAACCCCGCGCCGGGCCACGGCACTGACACCGGGACTGGCACACCCATCGTTCTGCTGCACGGCATTTTTGCGGAGAAGGACCATTGGGTGGATTTTGCGCGACCGCTCACCGGCCAGTACCGGGTGATTGCCCCTGATATCCCGGGTTTTGGCGAGAGCACGCGGCGGGACGACCAGCCCTACGACTACGCTGCCCACGTCACGCGGCTGGCCGCGTTTCTGGACGCGCTCGGCCTTGCGAAAGTGCATCTGGCGGGCAACTCGATGGGTGGCACCATCGCAGCGCTCTTTGCCCTGCAGTACCCCGAGCGCGTAGCCAGCGTGGCCTTCATCGGCGCGCCCCACGGCATCCGATCACCCCAGCCCAGCACCATGGACCGCCTCATCGACGCCGGGCAACGCCCGCTGGTAGCCCACGATGCCGCAGCCTTCGGCGCCATGATGGATCTGGTGTTTGAAAAGCGCCCCTTTTTGCCCTACCCCATCCTGCACGCGTCCGAGCAGGACGCGCTACACAACGCCACATCCAACACCCGCCTGTGGGACGCGCAGCTGAAAGACCGCTATCTACTGGAACAACACCTGGGCCACCTGCAGCAACACCCCACCCTGGTCCTGTGGGGCGACAGCGACCGCGTGTTCGACCGCTCTGGCCTGCAGACGGTGCAGAAGTTGCTGCCGCAGGCGCAGATCGCGGCGCTGCCTGGCATTGGGCACCTGCCCATGATGGAAGCCCCCGCCGACACGGCACAACGGTATGCGCGCTTTCTGGAGCAATTGAGCACACCTCAAAGCGCCAAGCATGCACATTTCAATAAAAAATAGCCGCTAGCGCATGTTCTATATGCGCCAACAGCTATCAATTAAGTAGCAGTGAGGAGGCGGACTGGAGAGTCCTTTGCACACCAGCTCGGCGACCTCAGCCCCGGCGTGGCTTGCGCGCTTTGCCTTTGCTGGATTTACCCGCCACCGCCTTCTTGACCGATGCTTTGAGCGACTGGATCGGCGAACGCGCGGCCCGCTCGCGGGTCAGGCCTGCTTGCTCCGTGGCAGATGGACCTGCGGCCTTGTCGGACTTGCGTCCGCCGGAGCGGCCACCCGCCTTGCGGGCACCACCACCAGCGCCCTCGGCGCCCGCGCCCTTGTCCTTGAGCGCGCGGCCCAGCAGCTCTTCGCCCTCACGCACCAGGCGGAAGTCGATCTTGCGTCCGTCCAGGTCCACACGGCTGACCTGCACCCGGACCCGCGCGCCGATGGCGTAGCGGATGCCTGTGCGTTCACCACGCAGTTCCTGGCGCGCCTCGTCGAACTTGAAGTATTCGCCGCCCAGCTCCGTGATGTGCACCAGACCCTCGACGTACATCGCATCCAGCGTCACGAAGATACCGAAGCTCGTCGCCGCACTGACCACGCCGCTGTACTCCTCGCCCAGGTGCTCGCGCATGTACTTGCACTTGAGCCAGGCTTCCACATCGCGGCTGGCTTCGTCGGCGCGGCGCTCGTTGGCGCTGCAGTGCAGGCCAGCGGCCTCCCAGGCCTGGGTGTCGCGGCTTGGCGGTGCCACATCCTTGCGGGGCTTAGTGCCGGGTGCCGCCACGCGGGCCGCCAACCGCTTGGCCAACTTGGCATGGGCTTCGCCGGGTGTGGGCAAGGACGGCAGCGCGTACTTCGTTTTGCTCAGAATGGCCTTGATGACGCGGTGCACCAGCAGGTCGGGATAGCGCCGAATCGGGCTGGTGAAGTGCGTGTAGGCATCGAACGCCAGGCCAAAGTGCCCACTGTTGACGGGCGTGTAGATGGCCTGCTGCATGGAGCGCAGCAGCATGGTGTGGATCTGCTGAGCGTCGGGCCGGTCCTTGGTTGCCGTGGCGATGGCCTGGAAGTCACCGGGTTTCGGGTCGTCGCCAATCGTCATGCCCACGGCCATGGCCTTGAGGTAGTTGCGCAGGATCTCCTGCTTCTCGGGCGTGGGGCCTTCGTGCACACGGAACAGGCCCGGCTGGCCGCCCTGCGCGATGAAGTCCGCACTGCACACGTTGGCGGCCAGCATGGCCTCCTCGATGAGCTTGTGCGCATCGTTGCGGGTGCGCGGCACGATCTTTTCGATGCGGCCGTTTTCGTCACAAACAATTTGCGTCTCGGTGGTCTCGAAGTCCACGGCGCCGCGCGCCTGGCGCGCGATGAGCAGCGCGCGGTACACGTCGTGCAGGTTGAGCAGGTCCTTCACGCGGTCCTTGCGCTTGCTGGCCTCGGGGCCGCGCGTGTTGGCCAGGATGGCCGCCACCTCGGTGTACGTGAAGCGGGCGTGGCTGAACATCACGGCCGGGTAGAACTGGTACGCATGCACCTCACCCTTGGCCGTGACCAGCATGTCGCAGACCATGCACAGACGCTCCACCTCGGGGTTGAGCGAGCACAGACCGTTGCTGAGTTTCTCGGGCAGCATAGGGATCACGCGGCGCGGGAAGTACACGCTAGTGGCGCGGTCGTAGGCATCGATGTCGATGGCGCTGCCGGTCTCCACATAGTGGCTCACATCGGCAATAGCCACCAGCAGGCGCCAACCCTTGCTGCGGCCGACCTTGGCGGGCTCGCAGTACACGGCATCGTCGAAGTCGCGAGCGTCCTCACCGTCGATGGTGACCAGAGGCACATCGGTCAGGTCCACGCGGCGCTTCTTATCTTGCGCTCGCACCTTGTCGGGCAGTTCCTTGGCTTGCGCCAGGCACTCGGCGGAGAACTCGTGCGGCACGCCGTACTTGCGCACGGCGATTTCAATCTCCATGCCGGGGTCATCCACCTCGCCCAGCACCTCGGTGATACGGCCCACAGGCTGGCCGAACAAGGCAGGAGGTTCTGTCAGCTCAACCACCACGACCTGCCCGGGCTTCGCGGCGCCGGTGGCGCCCTTGGGGATCAGCACATCCTGGCCATAGCGCTTGTCTTCGGGCGCAACGAGCCACACACCGCTTTCCTGCAGCAGTCGGCCAATGATGGGCTGGGGTGGACGCTCAATGATTTCAACGACTCGCCCCTCGGGGCGGCCACGGCGGTCCTGGCGGACGATGCGCACGCGCACGCGGTCTTTGTGCAGGACAGCGCGCATTTCGTTCGGGGGGATATAGATATCGCCTTCGCCATCGTCGCGGATGACGAAACCGTGTCCATCACGGTGCCCCTGCACGCTGCCTTCGATCTCTTGCGACAAATGTGTGGCCGGCTGCGTGCCGAGGGTGGATTTTTTGTTATACAATCTTAGTCTTTCCTGAAATGCCCAGGTGGCGGAATTGGTAGACGCACTAGTTTCAGGTACTAGCGAGTAACATCGTGGAGGTTCGAGTCCTCTCCTGGGCACCAAGTTTAACGAGAACCAGTGATGGTTTTCAAAATATCGAAGCCGCTGTGCCCACAGCGGCTTTTTTATTTGCCGATGCGCTTGGCATCGCCTGCTGCCAGCTTTCCATTTGAAGCGTTCGGCATATTTTTTTGCAAACTTTCCGAAAGCCCGAATTTCTTGTCCTATAATTCGAGGCTGATCTGAAAGCCCAGGTGGCGGAATTGGTAGACGCACTAGTTTCAGGTACTAGCGAGTAACATCGTGGAGGTTCGAGTCCTCTCCTGGGCACCAAACACATAAAAAGCCGTTGCAACTGCAACGGCTTTTTTGTTTTCAGGCCACCAAAGAAAAAAGACGAGACCGCCAGAGATCTCGTCTTTTGTTCTGACTGCTGCGCTGCGGGCACACGCACCGCAGTGCGCACACCCCCAGCCCTCCGATTACTTGCGCAGCAGCGTCTTGAGCACGTTTTGCAAACGGCGTGCGTTGGCAGCATCGCTGGCGCTCGTCAGCACGCGCGCCACATCCAGACCCCAGGTCTGGGCCGGCGCGGGGTCGTTGCGGCGTGTGAGCAACTGCAGCTGCAGCATGCGCCGCGCGGCGATGTGCTCCGCTGGCGTTGGGGCCTCAGCCGCCATCTCCAGGCGCAGCAGCGCTTCTGCCGCATCTCCCTTGGGTGCGGCCGACAGCGCTTGGGTCCAGGCGCTGCGCACCGACGCCGTCACACCCGAACCCAGGTCTTGCGTGCCGGGCACCTGCGCTGCATCACGCTTTTCCCATGCGGTCAATAACTGGGTCAGGGCTTCGCCATGGGCCTGCGCGGCCAACTTCTTCAGAGCCAGCTGCGCGTGTTCCATCGCCTCACGCTGAGCGCGGAAGGCCGTGTCACCCAGACGGGGGCCACGGTCCTCGAACGCCGGACGATCACCAAAACGGCCACCCCGGTCGGCGCGATCTCCCATGCGGCCATCAGTGCGTGGGCCACGGGCACCGTCACGGTCGCCAGGACGACCATCACGGCGGTCACCGGGTCGCGCACCACGACCAGGGGCAACCGGAGCGTCTTTCTTCATGCCAGGGCGATCATCCCCACGCACAGCCACGACAGGTCGTGCAGCAGGCTTGGGAGTCGCAGGTGCTGGAGCAGGCGCGGCAACCTCACCGCCTTCGGCGGCATCCACAGACGCATCAACTCCGCCTTCAACCGCAACTGGAGCAGCATTCGCCTGCGCTTCGGCGTGCGACTGTGCATCCTTGTTGGCCGTAGCGACAGCTTCGGCCGCCTGTGCCTGGCCGCGCAATGCGGCCTCCAGCGCCTGCATGGCAGCACGGATTTGCTGCGCGTCACCGGTGGCGTTGGCAGCCTCCAGGGCCTTCGATGCATCTAGAACAACGCGGTCCCGCGCACTCAGCTCGGTGACAGCGCGATCACGATCTGCCGACTTGCGGTTGAACGCTTCGTCAATGGGCTTGCGGAACGCGTCCCACAGCTTTTGCTCATGCTTGCGGTCCAGCGGCACCGCCTGCGCCTCGGCTTGCCAGCGCTGCTGCAGCGCCTTGACGGCATCGACGCGCAGCGACGGTGCAGCGCCCAGGGCTGTGGCTTCGTCAATCATCGCGTGGCGACGTGCCAGGCTTTCCTTTTGTGCTGCTTCCAGCGGCGCAGCAGCCAGGGCAATGGCCTGCTTCCACAACGGCTGCAGTTCGGCAAAGATTTTTTCCCCCACATGGCCGCCTTCGCGCCAGCGGTCGCCAAACTGGTACAGCGCACGGTTGATGGACTTCCAGTCGCCCGACGCAGCATGCTCTTGCGCCCAGGCCTTGACCTCTTCGATCAACGCCAGGCGCTGGGCCTTGTGCTCAGCCGCTTCGGCGCGGATCTTGTCCAGCCAGGACTCAACCACCTTGTGCGCGGCGTTGCAGGCTTCATCGAACTTTTTCCAGAGAGCGTGGTTGGGGGCGCCGCCCTGGTCTGCTTGCTTCCACTGGTCTCGCAGATTGCGCAGGGTCTCCTGCATCTTGCGGCCACCCAGGGCCTGACCCTCAGGGCGGCTGAGCAGGGCCTCAGCCTTGGCCACCAAGTCTTCACGCACCTGGTCTGCACTCCAGCGCTGCCAGCCTTCCAGTTCACCCGCAGCCACCAGCGCCGTGTGCACCTGTTGCTCCAGGGCGTTGTCAATGTGTTTGCCATGTACCTTGAGCACGGCACGCAGTGCTGCTGCCGCGCCAGCACTGGCCTTGCCATGGCCTTCGGCGGTTTCTTTTTCGAGCGTTGCCAACGCATCGCGCACCAGTTGGTGCGCCTTTTCGATCACTTCTGGCGCCACCTTGGGCTTGGCGGCACGCGCTGGCTTGCTGGCGGCGGCGGAAGCGGCCGCAGCGGCGGCGGCCTCAGTAGGCAGGCCACGCGCGGCGCGCAACTCGTCCGCCCACACCGGCACGGGTGGCAGCGGCGCGGAGGCATCTTCTGCGGCTGCGGCGGCCTGGGCTACTGCGGGTTGAAAAGCCTCCCACACCACCAGCAACTGGGTGCGCGATGCATCCAGCAAAGGGGGGAACCGCGCCTCGACACTCGCCCAGCTCGCGTCACCCGTCAGCTCCTGAGCTTGCTCCTGCCAGCGCGCGACATCGGCGCGCAGCAGCTCCAGCGTGGCATGGGCGTCGCGCCAAGGCTTGGTAGAAAGCACTTCGATGCGCTGCGCCAACAGCACGGCGGCTTCGCGCTGCACCTGCACGCGGTGTTGCAGGTCTTCGATGACCTTCACACGGTCTGCCAGCTGCACCTTGAGCAGCGACAGCGGCTCGCGCGACAGCGGCGCCCCTGCCTTGGCGGCATCACGCTGCCAGGCCAGGGCATCTGCAATATTGAGCTTGGAGGCTGCAAGAAGGGCCTGGGCCTTGTCAGCCCATTCGGCAGCAATGGCTTCCTGCCCCTTGGCACGGCGGATTTCATCCAGACGTTCGCGCACAGCGCGGGCTGCACCCTTGTCACGTCCGCTCAACTCCTTGAACACCTCTTGCAGTTGCTCGGGCGCTGGCTGCGTGGCCAGCCAGTCGCGGATGCGGGAGGCGCGCTCACCCGACGTGGCGGCAGAAAAAGCGCCGCCGGTCAGCGCATCGAGCGGGTGCGGCTCGTGGGTTTTGGCCGGGGCCGGATTCACTTCAGGTGCGTCGGACATTTTGCTGCGGGAAAAAAATGGAAACATGGATCCAATGGATAACGAAGGCGTCCCAGGCGCAGTGCCTGGGGCCGTGCCCGAGCGACCGCACCATGCGCACGCGAGGGCAACAAAGGGGCTATTTTCACCGGATTGGGCCAGCAGGCCGTAGCGGGGTGCCTCATCAACACCTGCAGGGTGATCTGGCACAAGGCTCTGCGAGACAGGCCGCCCCGCTGATGGACCTCTGCGAAGACGCCGCGCGACACTCCGGGCGAAGGGTCGCCGCTCTAGGGAACAGCCCCCATTATCTATATATAAGGCAGTGCCGCCCACACACATGGCGAAGCACCAACAAGAAAGCCCGACGAGCAGTGCCTGAAGGGCCTGCCCGCCGGGCTTGACGGCTGACACAACGGTCTTTGCCATCGGTCGCTATGCGGAGAGAAAGGTCCACATGGCGAGGAGGCAAGGTATTGCCTCCAGGGGTTGCCATGGAAGCGGTATCTGCTGCACCTTGGCACTGAATGCCCTCGGAGGGAGACTTCGCTTCGTCTGGCGATGCCTGAAATCTACAGGCGCCTCCACCTTATCAAACTCATCCCGTCAACTCAAATCGAATTCTCAATGGCTGCGAAAAGCCCGATTGAATTTGACATGCTGATGTCTGCCGCCCCCTGCCTACCCACAGCGCAAAACCGCGCTCCGAAGCACCAAACTGTGCTTTTTTACATGTTTTTTCATAACTCATATGTCTTAAAAATTTGTTTGTTAGTATTGACTATGCATTTAGTGAGCTTCTAGAATCCGCCAGCCCCAAAAACGGGGCTAGTACAAACCCCAATCGCTGCCGAACCCGGCTAAGTCAACTCAGGGCGCCAAGCACTCCACAGACGTGCAGCCCGGACTTGATGGCGTACCAATCCAGGCGATCTGCCAGAAAAGCACAGTCCTCCGCGACTGCGCCGCTCCACTGGCCCGCCTCAGAAAGGAAGAGCTATGACAGCGTCAGGAAAAATAGTCTCCGGCGTGCGAACCTTCGTGGCCGACGTGACCGAAGGTTTTCTTGAAATCACCCATAACAGCTTTGCCCTCATCGGCTTGGCCGTTGCCTTTGTCGTCATTGCGCTCACAGCACGGCCCGATCTGCGCCAGGCGGGTGAAGAACAATTGATGAACTGGCTGCAGGCCCGCCAGGTGGAGGTGCTAGGCATGCCCATCGAACCGGAAGCCAGCGAGCGCGCCACGGCCGTCAACCCCAAGGACCTGCCCAAGGAACAGGCTGCGGTGGCCTTCTGGCTCAGCAAAAAATACCGTGTGGCACCCGAGCCCCTGAGCGCGCTGGTAGCCGAGGCCTACGAGATTGGCACCCGTGCCAAGATCGACCCCACCCTGATCCTGGCCATCATGGCCATCGAGTCGAGCTTCAACCCGTTTGCCGAAAGCGCCGTTGGCGCACAAGGACTCATGCAGGTGATGACCCGCGTGCACACCGACAAGTACCAGAACTTTGGTGGCCACTTTGCCGCCTTTGACCCGGTGAGCAACCTGCGGGTGGGTGTGAAGGTGCTACAGGAGTGCATCGCCCGCGCTGGCTCGCTCGAAGGTGGCCTGCGCTTTTATGTGGGCGCGGGCAACATGGCCGACGATGGCGGCTATGCAGCCAAGGTGATGGCAGAACATTTCCGCCTGCGCCAGGTGGCGGGTGGCCGCGCGGTGCCTTTCAATCCTCCGCCCTCTTTGTCCACACAGGCTCCGGTGCAGAGCATTCCCGCAGCAGCGCCCCGCATCACGCCCCCGGCAGCAGCCAGCGACAAGGTGGCACTGCTGACGCCTAGCCTCTAAAAAGGCAGGTCACCCAGCGCCCTGGCAACGACCTTTGCGCCAAGCTGATGGCCTAGTACGCCGGTTGCGCAGTGTCGGCTACACTAGCGAAGTACGCGACTGGCGATAGGCGCTGCATTCAGTCACTGGATGTTGCCGCTGACGTGGAAACCAGCAAGAACCTACTTCTTGTGAACCACTGGGAAGCGTGCCGCAGGGGGTAAGCCCCGTGCGTTCAGCCGTTCGCCTGGGCAGCCCTTGTTTCAAGGGACACAAGTTCATAGGACTGCCAATCATGTACGACCGCAATATTCTTGTCGAACAAACCGATCCCGAGCTGTTTGCCGCCATCCAGGCTGAAAACGCCCGCCAAGAACACCACATCGAGCTGATCGCCAGCGAGAACTACGCCTCCCCCGCCGTGATGTGGGCGCAAGGCACCCAGCTCACCAACAAGTACGCCGAAGGCTACCCCGGCAAGCGCTACTACGGTGGCTGCGAGCATGTGGACGTGGCCGAGCAACTGGCCATCGACCGCGTCAAGAAGATCTTCGGCGCCGACGCCGCCAACGTGCAGCCCCACTGCGGCGCATCTGCCAACGAAGCCGTGTTCCTGGCCTTCTTGAAGCCCGGCGACACCATCATGGGCATGAGCCTGGCCGAAGGCGGCCACCTGACACACGGCATGCCGCTGAACATGTCGGGCAAGTGGTTCAACGTGGTCAGCTACGGCCTGGATGCCAACGAAGCCATTGACTACGACGCGATGGAAGCCAAGGCCCGCGAGCACAAGCCCAAGCTCATCGTGGCCGGCGCATCCGCCTACAGCCTGCACATCGACTTCGCCCGCTTTGCCAAGATCGCCAAGGAAATCGGCGCGATCTTCATGGTAGACATGGCCCACTACGCTGGCCTGATCGCCGCCGGTGTGTACCCCAACCCCGTGCCCCACGCCGACGTGGTGACCTCCACCACGCACAAGAGCCTGCGCGGCCCCCGTGGCGGCATCATCCTGATGAAGGCAGAACACGAAAAAGCCATCAACAGCGCCATCTTCCCTGGCCTGCAAGGCGGCCCGCTGATGCACGTGATCGCAGCCAAAGCCGTGGCCTTCAAGGAAGCGATGCAGCCCGAGTTCAAGGCCTACCAGGAACAAGTGGCCAAGAACGCCAAGGTCGTGGCCGAGACGCTGACCGCACGCGGCCTGCGCATCGTGTCTGGCGGCACCCAAAGCCACGTGATGCTGGTCGACCTGCGTGCCAAGGGAATCACCGGCAAGGAAGCCGAGGCCGTGCTGGGCGCTGCCCACATGACCATCAATAAGAACGCGATCCCCAACGACCCTGAAAAGCCGATGGTGACCAGCGGCGTGCGCATTGGCACCCCCGCCATGACCACACGCGGTTTCAAGGAAGAAGAAGCCCGCATCACGGCGAACCTGATCGCCGACGTGCTGGACAATCCGCGCGACGAGGCCAACATCGCCGCAGTGCGCGCCAAGGTCAACGCCCTGACCGCACGCTTCCCTGTCTACGGCTAAACCAGCAGCCCAGCGCCATGAAGTGCCCCTTCTGCAGTCACCTCGAAACGCAAGTCGTTGAAACACGGGTGTCTGAGGATGGGGTGTTCATTCGCCGCCGCCGCCAGTGCGGCGCGTGCGACAAGCGCTTTACCACCTACGAGCGGCCGGAAGTGAGCTTCCCGGCCATCGTCAAGAAGGACGGGCGCCGCATCGAGTACGAGCGAGGCAAGCTACTCGCCTCGTTCAATCTGGCACTGCGCAAGCGCCCGGTCAGCACCGACCAGATCGACAGCGCCATCGAGCGCATCGAAGAAAAACTACTCAACCTGGGACAGCGCGAAGTGATCTCCAGCCGCATTGGCGAGCTGGTGATGCGTGAACTCAAGAAGCTCGACAAGGTCGCCTACATCCGCTTTGCCAGCGTGTACCGCAGCTTTGAAGACATCGACGACTTCCGCGCCATGGTCGATGAAGTGCGCAAGTAAACGGCACTTGCATTCGCATCTGCACCGGAGCCGGCATCAGGGCCGGGTGATTTAAAGCGTTTTTGGCCTCCAGCGCATAGCCCACAAGCACCAAAAGCTATAAACATCATAGCAAACTCACGTCCAAAGGATATGGGTGTGTGCCGGGGTGGACCACCGCTGTCGCGCGTGCCACATCGAAAATACTCCTGTATTGATAGCTGCTCGCGCTTTATGGATAAGCGCCAGAGGCCAATTTGACTTAAAAGTTAGCCAGGCATGCGCCAGCGCGCACGTCCCCCGTGCCCCACAATGCGCGCGGTGAGAACCCGCCATTTCCTGCAGCTGGTGCTGCTGTCTGCCCTGTGGGGCGCTTCCTTTCTGTTCATCCGCGTCGCCAGCCCGGTGCTGGGCCCCAATGTGATGGCCGCGCTGCGCATTGGCCTGGCCACCCTCACGCTGATCGGCATCATGCGGTGGGCAGGCGAGCCCTGGCCCTGGCGCCACTGGCGGGAGCTGCTGGGGTTGGGCACGCTGACGGTGGCCGCGCCCTTTCTGCTGTACGCCTGGGCGGCCCTGCACCTGCCTGCGGGCTACAGCTCGCTGCTCAACACCATGGCCGTACCGTTTGGCGTGATTGCCGCCGCCTGGATGAAGGAAGACACGCTGAGCACGCGCAAATGGGCGGGTTGCCTCAGCGGCTTTGCGGGGGTCGCGCTGATCGTGCAGCTGGGGCCTGTGGAGCCCACCTCATCGGTGCTGCTCGCGGCGGGCGCGTGCGTGTCAGCTGCTGCCTGTTATGGCCTGTCCCTCACCTGGATGAAACGGGCGACGACACGCATGACACCGCTGTCGATTGCTGCAGGCATCCACGCCGCAGCCCTGGTGCTGCTGCTACCGGGTGCGGCGTGGACCTTGCCCACCGCGCGTTTCACCCCGGAGGCGCTGGCCGCCGTGGCTGTGATGGGTATCGTGACCTCGGGGCTGGCGTACTGGCTCAACCTGCGGGTTCTCCAACATGTCTCGCCCGTGGCCGCCATGAGTTCCGCCTTCATGATCCCGCTGTTTGGTGTGGCCTGGGGGCATGTGTTTCTGGGCGAAGCCCTGGGGCCGGGCATGCTCTGGGGCGGCACCTTGGTGCTGGTGGCGACCGGGTTGGTGACGGGCTTCAACCCCCTGCGATGGCTGGGCGCACTGCGCCGCACCGATGGCTGATCCACTGCCCCACTGACTGACCCAGCGACCAAGCGCCGGGGGCGCGCCTCAGCGCGCGACGGTCGCAACGCGGGTGATACGGTTGGTGGCTGGGGGAGCCACCGGGCTCTGCAGACGGAAATAGGCTTCCAGCGCATCCAGGTCCAGCTCACCCACGCGCCGGTCCTGGCCTTGTGTCAACACCGTGAAGTTGTCGCCGCCGCTGTCCAGAAAGCTGCTCATCACCACACGCACGGACTGCGCATCCGTCACCGGCGCGCCATTCAGCACCATGTGGCTGATGCGCGCCCCGGCTGGCTGGCTCAGGTCGTAGCGGTAACTGAACCCGCTGGACACCGACAGCACCCGGGGCCGTTGCACGGTGTTGCCGCCGCTGGCGAACTGCTGCTCCAGCACCGCGCGGATCTGCGCGCCCGTGAAGGTCTTCACCACCAGCTGGTTGCCAAAGGGCTGCACCGCATACAGCTGGCCGTAACGCACCAGGCCTTGCCCATCAGGCACCAGGTCGGCGCGCAGGCCACCCGGGTTCATGAAGGACAGTTGCGCACCGCCGTCCGCAGGCGCTCGCGTGGCCAGCAGCTGGGCGTCCGCCACCAGGTTGCCCAGCGCGCTCTCCAGCGCCGCATTGGGTTGGCGGCGCATGGCCCCCTGGGCCTGGCCCACCGGCCGCTGTGCCAGAGGAATGGCGGCGGCTCGATAGGTATCGATGATCTTCTGCACGCCCGCATCGGCGGGGAACACCGGCACGGCGGTGGTCAGTGGCACAGCCCCCTGGGCACCCGTGAAAGCCTCGCCCTGCACCACCACATTGCGGGCCGTCTTGCGAATCACGCGGCGGGTCTGGGTGTCCACGCGCAGCTGGATGTTGGTGAGCAGCGTGCCGTACTGGCCTGCGCTGGTCAGCAAGAAGGGCTTGGCCGGGTTCACACGGCTGTAGTCGCACACGTAGGCCTGGTGCGTGTGGCCGGAGACCACCACATCCACGGCCGGGTCCAGGCGCTCCAGAATGGGCACGATGTCGCCCGACAGACCTGCACAGCTGGTCTCCTGCACGCCCGCCGTGGTGCCACCACCTTCGTGGATGGCTACCACGATCACATCAGCGCCCTGGGCCTTGAGTTGCGGGATCAGCGCGTTGGCTGTGGCAGCTTCATCTTCAAACCGCAGCCCCGCCACCCCCGAGGGGCTGACCATGGTGGGCGTGGCCTGCAGTGTGAGGCCAATAAAGCCCATCGTCACAGTGACACCGCCTTCGGTAAACCGCTTGAGCCCCGTGGCGGGCAGCAGGGTGCGACCGTCCTCGCGCACCGTGTTGGCGGCCAACAGGCCAAACTTGGCGCCCTCGAAGGGTTTGCTGATGCGGCAAGGCTCGCGCGAGGTGAACTTCTCGCAGCCCCCGTGCTGCAACCGCAGTAGCTCGCGCCAGCCCCGGTCGAATTCGTGGTTGCCGACCGCATTGAAGTCGATCTGCATGCGGTTGACGGCCTCGATCGTGGGCTCGTCCAGAAACAACGACGACACCAGTGGCGACGCACCCACCATGTCACCCGCAGACACCACGGCGTGGTGGCGAGACTGAGCCTTGAGGGCTGCCATGGCACTGGCGAAGTACGCCATGCCCCCGGCAGGCGCCAGCACCGGGCCTGTGGGCCCCTGCACACGGTGCGCCATGTGGGGCGGCTCCAGGTTGCCGTGTAGGTCGTTGAAGCCGATGAGGGTAATGTCGATGGCGGGCGGCGTGGCCTCAGCCACCAGCGCGGGAGCCCCTGGGCTGGTGCAACCGGTCAGCCACAGTGCCATGCTGCTGGCCAGCACCACGCCACAGGTGCCCCGCAGGGCCCAGCGCATGCGCGCCGTCGGGCCATCGGCCTTGAACAAGCGGTTGCTCATAGGAAAGAGACCGCCCCAGGGGACGGCGCAAAAAGAAAAGGTTTACAGAAACGAGGCCTGAATGGGCGGCACGGGTGGCACCACGTCGCCACACTGGGCACGGTGGCGCAGTGCGTGCTCCATCACCACCAGCGCCAGCAGCGCTTCGGCAATCGGTGCGGCGCGAATGCCCACGCACGGGTCGTGGCGGCCCTTGGTAATCACCTCGGTGCTCTTGCCATGGATGTCGATGGACTCGCGCGGGCTGATGATGGAGCTGGTGG
This sequence comes from Acidovorax benzenivorans, assembly GCF_028680575.1. Classification (GTDB taxonomy): domain Bacteria; phylum Pseudomonadota; class Gammaproteobacteria; order Burkholderiales; family Burkholderiaceae_C; genus Acidovorax; species Acidovorax benzenivorans. Next base: position 330,249 of record NZ_JAPCKI010000006.1, read on the forward strand.
GCTTGATGGCAATGCTCACCTCCAGGTCCTGCCCGGTGCTGATGCCACCCAGCACGCCGCCCGCATGGTTGGTGCGAAAGCCCTGGGGCGTCATCGAATCACCGTGCATGGTGCCCCGGTGGGCCACGCTGGCAAAACCGGCGCCAATCTCCACGCCCTTGACGGCGTTCAGGCCCATCATGGCGTGGGCGATGTCGGCGTCGAGCTTGTCGTACAGCGGCTCACCCAGGCCTACGGGCACGCCCGTAGCCTGCACACGGATGCGGGCGCCACACGAATCACCGGCCTTGCGCAGGGCGTCCATGTAGTCCTCGTACTGCTGCACGTCGGCCACGGGGGCGAAGAAAGGGTTGCTCTGCACATGGTCCCAGCTCTCGAACGGGATGGCCAACTCGCCCAACTGCGTCATGCAGGCGCGGAACTGCACTCCGTATTGCTGGGCCAGCCACTTCTTGGCCACCGCGCCAGCGGCCACCGTGGGGGCCGTGAGGCGCGCCGACGACCGACCACCGCCGCGCGGGTCGCGGATGCCGTACTTGTGCCAGTAGGTGTAGTCGGCATGGCCGGGGCGGAAGCTCTCGGCGATGTTGCTGTAGTCCTTGCTGCGCTGGTCGGTATTACGGATCAGCAGGGCAATGGGTGTGCCGGTGGTCTTGCCCTCGTACACGCCGGACAGGATCTCCACCGCATCGGGCTCGTTGCGCTGCGTGACGTGGCGGCTGGTGCCAGGGCGGCGTCGGTCCAGGTCTGCCTGGATATCTGACTCGACCAGCGGCATGCCAGGCGGGCAACCGTCGATCACGCAGCCAATGGCCGGGCCGTGGGATTCACCAAAATTGGTGACTGCGAATAGGGTACCGATGGTGTTGCCGCTCATGGGCGGGATTATCCCAGAGCCTTGGCACCACGCCACGCTCTACCCAGGCCAAGCGGACAACACGCCATCACCGGTGCAAATCGCACGGTTTGGACAGATCGTGCTTGGCAGAGCCATGCGCGCTTGCTAGCATCGACCACCGATTTCTGGGACATTCATGCCCGCATTTGCGCCGCCCTCTCTGGTTCCCCCGTCGCCGTCCAATGCCTACGCGCCCGCCCCTCTGGCCGACGCCCCATTGCGCCATGCGCTGGATGCCAGCGACAACGCCATCATCCTGACCAACAGCGCCAGACGCGTGGTGTATGTCAACGACGGATTCACGCGGCTGTTTGGCTATCAGCCTGCTGAAGTGTTGGGCAGGATCCTGAGCGAAGTGCTGCTGGGCCCGCACTCGAACCCCGATCTACTGGAACGCATCCGCACCAACTTGCAGACCTGCGGCCAGTTTCGTACCGACACACTGCTGTACAGCAAGACGGGGCAGCCCCGTTGGGTGTCGCTGGTGATCAATGCATCCGACGAGGACACCGGCGGCCCGGGGGGCAGCATCTCGATCCTGACAGACATCACGCTCACCAAGATGCACGAGGTGCTGCAGACACGGGTGCTCGAAGGCATGGTCAATGAATTGCCCCTGTCCGACCTGATGGCACTGGTGTGCCGCGAGGTTCAACGCATTGCCCCCGAAGTCACTGCGACCATTCTGGCGGTGGATGCGCAAGGGCGGTTACATCCGCTGGCAGCCCCCAGCCTGCCCGAATCCATCAGTCGGACCCTCGATGGACTACCCATCGGCCCGACCGTGGGGTCCTGCGGCACAGCGGCATTTCTCAACACCCCGGTGCTCGTCACCGACATCCGGACCGATCCCTTATGGGCTGACTACAAGGACCTGTTTGCACCGAGCGGCCTGCGTGCCTGCTGGTCCAGCCCCATCCGCGACCACCGGGGCGAGCCGATTGGCACCTTTGCGTTTTATTTTCGGGAGCCCCGCGCGCCCGACGCGCTGCACCAGCGGCTGGTGCAGGTGTGCCTGCACCTGTGTGCGCTGGCCATTGAACGTGACAGCACGCACCAGCGCATCCACCAGCTGGCGTTTTTTGACGTGCTGACCGGGTTGCCCAACCGCGCCCTCTTTCGCAACAGCGCCGACCGCGCGCTGACCGACCTGCAGCAGGGTGGCCACACCGGTGCCCTGCTGTTCCTGGACCTGGACCGGTTCAAGCAGATCAACGAGACCCAAGGGCATGCCGCAGGCGATGTGCTGCTGAGCGAAGTGGCCAAGCGACTGACACAGGGCCTGCGCGCCCGCGACCTGATTGCCCGCCTGTCCGGCGACGAATTTGTGCTGCTGTTGTCCGAGTGCACCACCGAACAAGCGGTGCAAAGCGCCCACCGCGTGCTGCACGACATTGCCCAGCCGCTGAACATCCTGGGGCAGACCCATGTGCCCCACGCCAGCATTGGCATTGCGATGTTTCCGAACGATGGTGACACCATCGACACCCTGCTGCGCCATGCCGACCAGGCTATGCACCAGGCCAAGAGCGACCACCGGCACAGCATGCAGCTGTTCAGCGCCGAGATGAACCGCCGCGCCCAGGAGCGCGCCTCGCTGGAGCGTGCGCTGCAGCAGGCGCTGTCCGAACGCAGCCTCACGCTGCACTACCAGCCCCAGGTGCTCAGCAGCTCACCCGGCACACTGCATGGTGTAGAGGCCCTGGCGCGCTGGAACCACCCGCAGTGGGGCATGGTGCCGCCGTCCCAGTTCATCCCCGTGGCCGAGGACGCCGGGCTGATCCACGAGCTGACCTTGTGGCTGCTGGACGAAGCCTGCCGCCAGCTGGCGGCCTGGCGCGCTGCAGGCCATGACGTACCCTGCGTGGCCGTCAACTTGTCGGGCCGCAGCTTCCACCGGCCGGAGTTTTCACAGGAAATCGGCGATGCGCTGCAGCGCCATGGCCTGCGCACCAGCGATGTGCTGCTGGAGATCACGGAGAGCGTGATGATGGATGCGCGGCCCGTCACACTAAAGAACATCGAGGCACTGCACCACCAGGGCTTCAAGCTGTCGCTGGATGACTTTGGCACCGGCTATTCCAGCCTGAGCTATCTGCACCGCCTGCCCATCAGCGAGCTCAAGCTCGACATGGCTTTTGTGCAAGACCTGACCACCAGCGCCACGGCACGCGCCCTCACGGTGTCGGTGCTGAGCATTGCGCACAGCCTGGGCATGGTGGTGGTGGCCGAAGGCGTGGAGACCACCGGCCAGCAGCAGTGGCTGCAGGCCCATGGCTGCCCGGTGATGCAGGGCTATCTGTTTGGCAAGCCGCTGCCGCCCGATGAGATTGAGGCCTGGCTGTGTGCCCAGGCGCCTAGCCCTTACCGTTGATACGGTCAGAGTCCTAGGTGGGTTGGGCCAGGGCGTGCGTCTCAGGCCCTGCTCACGACATCAGGTACGGGGCTCTTCTTCAGGCCAGTCGCGGATGTAGGCCTTGAGCATTTTGTTCTCGAAGTTCTGGCTGTCCACCACGGCCTTGGCCACGTCATAGAAGCTGATCACGCCCATCAGCATCCGACGGTCCATCACGGGCATGTAGCGTGCATGGCGGTCCAGCATCATGCGGCGCACTTCGTCCATGTCGGTTTCCAGCGTGCAGGTCAGGGGCGCGTCGTCCATCGCCGTGCGCACCAGCATCGTGCCCACGCTGCCGCCGTTTTTGACCAGGGCCTGGATCACTTCGCGGAAGGTGAGCATGCCCACCAAATCGCCATGCGCCATCACCACCAGCGAGCCAATGTCGCGCTCGGCCATCAGGCTCACAGCACCCGCCAACGGCTCATCCGGCGATGCGGTGTAGAGGGTGTTGCCTTTGACGCGAAGGATGTCGCTGACTTTCATGGTGCGGAGTCTCCGGGGGATCGGGAAGAATCGGAAAGAGTATGTGTGGGCCCGCAGACACCAGCACATCCGCTGGGGTTGCCCAGGTGCTGCAGGCCGTTTGTCAGCAAATATAGCCCACAATGCCCGCCTGCATTGACAACATGGGAGACACACAGATGCCCGGTTACTCCGACCCCGGCTTTGACACGCTGGCCCTGCACGCAGGCGCCAGCCCCGACCCCGCCACCGGCGCGCGTGCCGTGCCCATCCACCTGACCACCTCGTTCGTCTTCGAATCGAGCGACCATGCGGCTTCGCTGTTCAACCTGGAGCGCGGCGGCCATGTCTACAGCCGCATTAGCAACCCGACCAACGCAGTGCTGGAGCAGCGTGTAGCCGCCCTCGAAGGCGGCGTGGGCGCCATCGCCACCGCCAGCGGCCAGGCCGCGCTGCACCTGGCGATTGCCACACTGATGGGCGCGGGCAGCCACATCGTGGCCAGCACGGCGCTGTATGGCGGATCGCAGAACCTGCTGCACTACACGCTGTCGCGCTTTGGCATCGAGACCACCTTCGTCAAGCCGGGTGACATCGACGGCTGGCGCGCCGCTGTGCGCCCCAACACCAAGCTCTTCTTTGGCGAAACCGTGGGCAACCCCGGCCTGGATGTGCTGGACATCCCCACCGTGTCGTCCATTGCGCACGAAGCGGGCGTGCCACTGCTGGTGGACTCCACCCTCACCTCGCCCTGGCTTATCAAACCGTTTGAACATGGCGCGGACCTGGTCTACCACTCGGCCACCAAGTTCCTCTCGGGCCACGGCACCGTGGTGGGTGGCATCGTGGTGGATGGCGGCAGCTTTGACTGGGACGGCGCGAAATCCGTCGGCAAGTTTGCCGAGCTGACGCAGCCCTATGACGGCTTTCACAACATGGTGTTCACCGAAGAGAGCACCGTGGGCGCCTTCTTGCTACGCGCCCGCCGCGAGGGCCTGCGCGACTTTGGCGCCTGCATGAGCCCGCACACAGCCTGGCTCATCTTGCAAGGCATCGAAACGCTGCCGCTGCGCATGGCGCAGCACATGCGCAATACCGAGAAGGTGGTCGAATTTCTGGCCGCGCAGCCCTTTGTGTCGCGCGTGGGCCACCCCATGCTCGCATCCCACCCCAGCCACGCCCTCGCTCAAAAGCTGCTGCCGCGTGGCGCGGGCTCGGTGTTCAGCTTTGACCTCAAGGGCAACCGCGAGCAGGGCAAGAAGTTCATCGAAACCCTCAAGGTCTTCAGCCACCTGGCCAATGTGGGCGACTGCCGCAGCTTGGTGATCCACCCGGCCAGCACCACGCACTTCCGGATGAGTGACGACGCGCTGGCGGGCGCAGGCATCAGCCAGGGCACGATCCGCCTGTCCATCGGCCTCGAAGACGCCGACGACCTCATCGACGACCTGAAACGCGCGCTGAAAGCCGCCGAGAAAGCCGGGGCCTGACCATGCACATCCAAGTCAACGGCGCCACCATCTACTGCTACACCGGCGGCAAGGCGTTTGATGCCGCCAAGCCCACGGTGGTGTTCATCCACGGTGTGCTCAACGACCACAGCGTGTGGGCCCTGCAAAGCCGCTACATGGCCAACCACGGCTGGAACGTGCTGGCCATCGACCTGCCCGGCCACTGCCGCAGTGGCGGCGATGCCCCCGCCACGGTGGAGCAAGGCGCGGACTTCATCGGCGCGCTGCTCGATGCCGCGGGCGTGCAGCGTGCGGCGCTGGTGGGCCACAGCTGGGGCTCGCTCATCGCCATGGAAGCTGCCGCACGGCTCCAGGACCGCATCAGCCATCTGGTGCTGGTGGGAACGGCGTTCCCGATGAAGGTGTCGCCCGCACTCATCGAGGCCTCGCAGACCGCCCCGGAGAAGGCGATGCGCATGGTCAATGTGTTCTCGCGCAGCACGTTGTCAGCGCCCCCTTCTGCTTTAGGGCCTGGCACCTGGGTGTTTGGCGCGGGCATGGCGCTGGGGCGCAAGGTGCTGCGCAGCAACACGGCGGTCAACGTGTTCCACCGAGGTTTTGTGGCGTGCGACAGCTATGCCGGTGGCGAAGCGGCCATGGCGCAACTCACCTGCCCGGTGCTGTTTGCGCTGGGCGCGCAGGACCAGATGACCCCCCCGAAGGCCGCGCAAGGCCTGATCAACGCGGCCCGTGCTGCAGGCCAATCGGTCTCGATCGCCAGCCTGCCCGTGGGCCACCACCAGATGACCGAGGCGCCGGAAGAAACGCTGTTCGCGCTGCGCGACTTTCTGGCCCGCTGATCCTCGCGGGTCTGTTGAATCCGCTGACCTGCCAAGCCGCAGGTCAGCGTACGCCGCGCCGCCACGCAGGCCACTGCCAAAGCGTGAAGGCGCGCAGCAGCCACTCCACCGGGCCATAGGCGTGTGTGGCCATCCAGCGGCGGCTCCACGCCAACTGGGCCCCGTAGAGCATGCACACGCCCAGCGCCACCAGCCAGGGCGCCACCCGGCCCACCAGCGCCAGTCCATAGGCAGTGAAAACCAGCGCCCCCACCAACGACTGCAGCAGGTAGTTGGACAGCGCCATGCGCCCCGCAGGCTCCAGCGCCGCGCCCAGGGGTTGGCCTACGTGACGGTGCTGAAGTAACCACAGCAGCACCGCCACGTAGCCCAAGGTGAGAAACGGCGCCGTGGCCAGGTCCACCGCCAGCGCGGCCAGCACCACGTGCTCGGGCTGCTGCACGCTACCGGTGCCCACCTGTGCCGTGGCATAGAACAAAGCCCCCGCCCCTCCCACAGGCAGGCACCACGCCATCCACCGCCGCAGGCGCGCGGGCTGCTGCGCCATTCGGGCCAGATAACCCGAGCGATGGGCTGCGAGCCCCAGCAGGAACATGGCCAGTGCACAGGGCCCCTGCACAAACACCAGCACAAACCAGACGCCTTCGGCCATGTCGCGCCCGCGCTGGGCGATGGCATCCAGGGCGCTCGCGCGGTAGGCCTGTGCAGCCTGCTGCGCCTTGGCATGCAGCTCGGCCACCGGCACCTCCAGGGGCGGCACATGCGCTACCAGCCAGGCCAGCAGGCCCCAGCCCCAGGCCACCATGCCCAGCAGCACCAGGGCCAGCACCGTGGCAGCCACGGGTTTCAGCCCGCGCCAGGCCAGCAGCAGCAAGCCCAGCAGTGCGTAGGTGACCAGGATGTCGCCCGCAAACAGCAGCCAGGCATGCGCAAGCCCCAGCAGCAAGAGCCCCAGCAGGCGGCGCAGAAAACGCGGCACAAAGGCGCTGCCGGAGCGCTGCGCCGAATCCATCTGCAGCGCAAAGCTGTAGCCAAACAGCAGCGAGAACAGCAGGTAGAACTTGGTTTCAAACACCAGGCTCACCAGCAAGCGCACGGCATGGTCCACGGGGCGGGAGAAGGCCGGGTCTGCCACGCTCACGCCAAAGTAGGTGGATGCAAAACTGCCCGCGTTGACCATGAGGATGCCCAGCAGCGCAAAACCGCGCAGCGCGTCGATGGCGCGCTCGCGCCCGGCACTGGCCGCTGCAGGCTGAACGGGGTCGGGGGGGCGGAGTGGTTCGATGGAGTGCACGGCCTGGGTCATGCCCCCCCTCCTGCCGGCACCACCACTGCGGCCAGAGCCCCCAGCACCAGCGTGTGATAAGCCTGCGCATCGAAATGCTCTTCCACCATGGCCCGGCCAAAGGCACCGTCCAGCAGCAGCAGGATCCAGTCGGCGGCCTGCGCGGGCGGCATGGCCAGGCGGGCCTGGCCGCGCTCCACGGCGGTTGCCAGCAGGTGCACCAGCTGGGCCTTGCGGCCAGCCTCGCTCTGGGCCACGCTGGCAAACACCTCGGGGTTGCGCACGGCTTCGGCCAGCACCTCCAGGCCGATGCGCGTGTACACCGGGTCGGCCAGCAGGGCCAGGCTTTCTTCCACGATGGCGATCAAGGCATCGTAGAGGTTGCGGGCACCCGCCGCAGCGGCGAAACGCGCGGCCGTCTCGCACTGGTCCTCTTCCACGATGGCCGCGATGATGGCCTCTTTGGTGGGGAAGTAGTGGAACAGGTTGCCAGGGCTCATGCCCGCCTCGGCGCAGATCTCGGCGGTGCGGGTGGCATGAAAGCCCTTGCGCATGAAGCAGGCCACGGCCGCCTCCAGGATCTGCTGGCGCCGCGCCTGATGGCGCTCGGGGTCCACGGTACGCATGTCAAAAACCTTGCGCAGTTATTAATAGATCAACCAGTCGATTTATTAAAACACTGCACCCGCGCCCCTGTCAAATCCGCTACCCCATTGCTGCGGGCTTGGGCGTATAAAGCGCCAGGAGCCGCCTCGTTCCATTGCTCGCAGCGAGCATGCGGGATGTTGGCAGGCTCCTGAACTACAACAGAGGAGACAACGATGGACATCAGCGCGCCAACCAGCACCACGCCCACCGACCCGCGCAGCTTCAAGAGCTTTGCCGATTTCTACCCGTTCTATCTGAGCGAGCACAGCAACCGCACCTGCCGCCGCCTGCATTTCGTGGGCTCGACACTCGCCCTGGTCTGCCTGGGCATGATGGTGGCCACCGGCAAGCCCCAGTACCTGCTGTACGGCCTCCTCTGCGGCTACGGTTTTGCCTGGGTGGGGCACTTTGGTTTCGAGAAGAACAAGCCCGCCAGCTTCAAGCGCCCGCTTTACAGCTTCATGGGCGACTGGGTGATGTACAAGGACATCTGGACAGGGAAAGTCCCGCTGTGACTACACGACAAGTCAAATTAGCCGGTAGCGCTTGATTTACAAGCGCAAGCAGCTATATTTTGTATAGCAAATCCACTCACTGCCACACCTACTGCCAGAACCACAGGCACCACCACGGGCACGGGCGGCCGACTGGCTCACACGAACGGCTCAGCCCGGCTGCAATACGTCGGCCATGCGCAAGGTTTCCAGCCGCGCGTTGGCCCACAGCGGCCCGAGGCTCTCCACACGCTGCAGCAGCAGGCGCTGAACCAGGGGCGCGAGCAGGGTGCTCGCGGGGTCGGCCAGCAACACGTAGCGCGACTCGGGCACATCGGCAGCGCTCACGGCGGCCTCACTCACCTGCCCTACCCAATCCAGCGCGGTCAGGGCCTCCAGCACGGGCTCCAGTTGCAGTCCATCCACCCGCAGCAACTGGGCCAGCTGGCTGGAGCGCAAGCCTTTTATGGGCTGCTGGCGCGCACGTTGCAGCGCCTGCAGCACCTCCACCGCCAGTTGAAACGTCCAGCCCGCCACCGTGCCACGCCGGGCCACACCCGCCAGCAGGCTGGGCAAGTAGGCGGTGACCACGGCGCCCAGCAGCACGATGACCCAGGCCACATAGATCCACACCAACAAAATGGGCAGCGTGGCAAACGCGCCGTACACCACCGAATAGGTGGGCACCTTGCCCAGGTACACCGCCAGCACCTTCTTGGCCAGCTCGATGCACACCGCTACAAAGAAGCCCCCCGTCCAGGCATGCCGCCACTTCACCGGCGTATTGGGCACATAGTGGTACAGCGCAGCCATGCCCCCCGCCAGCACCACAAACTGGATGGAATCGAACAGCAACTGCACGCCATCGGGCAGGCGCTTGACCAGCCCGCCCGAGGCCGACATCACATACGACGTGAGCGCCAGGCTGGCCCCCATCAGCAGCGGGCCGAGCGTGATAGCGGCCCAGTAGATCAGCACCCGCTGACCCAGGGGCCGCAGGCGCTGCACGCGCCAGATGTCGTTGAGGGTACGGTCGATGGTGAGGATCAGCGCCAGCGCCGTGGCCAGCAAGATGCTGAACCCCGCCACCCCCAGACTGCTGGCCTTGGCCGCAAACTGCGTGAGGTAGCCCAGCACCTGGCGCGAGATACTGTCGGGCACCAGGCTGCTGACCAGCCAGCCCTGCAGCGCGTCCTGCAACTTGCCGAAGATGGGGAACGCGGTGAACACCGCCAGCGCCACGGTGAAGAAGGGCACCAGCGCCAGGATGGTGGTGAAAGTCAGGCTGCTGGCCGTGAGGCCCAGGTGGTCCTCACGAAAGCGCTCGCGCAGCGTCTGGGCCGTGGTCTTCCACGGGAAGTGCGACAGCTCGGTCATCAGCGCCTCTGCGCGCGACGCTACTGTCTGTAAGGAGAAGGGCATGGCCGATATGATGCCACCCCAATGACTGACTCCCCCGCAGCCCCCTCCTCCCCCGCCGCCCATCCCATGCCCTCCGACCACGGTGTGGCAGCCACCCGCTGGGTGGCTACCGGCAGTCTGCTGGCCCTGATTGTTCTGTGCTTGGCGTGGGAGCTGGCGCTAGCCCCCATGCGGCCTGGCGGCTCGTGGCTGGCGCTCAAGGCGCTGCCGCTGTGCATACCGCTGGCAGGCATCCTCAAGAACCGCATGTACACCTACCGCTGGGTCAGCCTGGTGATCTGGCTGTACTTCATCGAAGGCGTGGTGCGCGGCTGGGGCGACAAGCCGCCGTCACAATGGCTGGCCTGGGGCGAAGTGGCCTTGTGCCTGGTGCTGTTCACCGCCTGCACGCTGCATGTGCGCGTGCGCCAGCGCAATGCCAATGCAGCAGCCACCGCAGAGGCCGACGCTGCGACGCCAAGCCCCTGATGCTCACAACGCAGCGCCCTACCCGCCCCCATTCAACGCACTGACCACACCGTTTTGCCCATGACCACTTTGCTTGACACCCTGCGCGCCATCGTTGGCCCCACCCACGTACTCACCGAAGGCGACCTGACTGCCTGGGAGCAGGACTGGCGCCGCCGCGTGCGCGGCAAGGCCCTGGCAGTGGTGCGCCCCGCCAACACGCAGGAAGTGGCCGCCGTGGTCAAGGCCTGTGCGGCAGCGGGCACTGCCATCGTGCCCCAGGGTGGTAACACGGGCCTGGCCGTGGGCTCCACGCCCGATGGCAGCGGCACGCAGATCGTGCTGAGCCTCACGCGCATGAATGCGGTGCGCAGCGTGGACACCGACAACCTGACCATGACCGTGGAAGCGGGCTGCATCCTGCAGAACCTGCAGGACGTGGCCGAGAAGGCTGGAGTGCTGTTCCCCCTGAGCCTCGCGGCCGAGGGCAGCTGCACCATCGGCGGCAACCTGGGCACCAACGCGGGCGGCACGCAGGTGGTGCGCTATGGCAACGCGCGCGACCTGTGCCTGGGCCTCGAAGTGGTCACAGCCCAGGGCGAGGTATGGGACGGCCTCAAGGGCCTGCGCAAGGACAACACCGGCTACGACCTGCGCGACCTGTTCATCGGCAGCGAAGGCACGCTGGGCATCATCACCGCAGCGACCATGAAGCTCTACCCCGAGCCCGCCGCACGCCTCACCGCCTGGGCCGCCGTGCCATCCATGGAACACGCCGTGGCGCTGCTGGGCCTGGCGCACAAGCAGCTGGGCGCGGGCCTCACGGGCTTTGAGGTGATGGGCCAGTTTGCGCTGAGCCTGGTGGGCAAACACATGCCGCAGCTGCGCGTGCCCTTCCTCGGAGACGAAAACGCGCCGTGGTGCGTACTGCTCGAAAACTCCGACAGCGAATCCGAAGAACATGCGCGCGCACGGTTTGAATCGCTGCTGGAGACGGCTTTTGAAATGGGCTGCGTGACTGACGCCGTGGTGGCCGAGAACCTCACGCAGGCGCACCAGCTGTGGCACATCCGCGAGAGCATTCCGCTCGCGCAGGCCGAAGAGGGCCTGAACATCAAGCACGACATCTCCGTGCAGATCTCGCGCATCCCCGCCTTCGTGGCGCACACCGACGCGGTGCTGCAGCGCGAGATCCCCGGCGTGCGCCTGGTCAACTTCGGCCACCTGGGCGATGGCAACCTGCATTACAACGTGCAGGCGCCCGCTGAAGGCGATGCCAAGGCATTCCTGCGCGAACATGAGCAACATGTGCACCACCTGGTGTACGAAGCCGTGGCCGAGTTTGGCGGCTCGTTCTCGGCCGAGCATGGCATTGGCGAACTCAAGGCCGACAAGCTCGCCAAGTACCAGTCGCCCGTGGCCCTGTCGATGATGCGCGCCATCAAGCAGGCGCTGGACCCGCAGGGCATCATGAACCCGGGGCGGGTGCTGCAGTAGTCCAGTAGATTTGCGCGAGCCCTCACGGGCTTCACGGTGGCCACGAGCAGTGACACACCGGCGGCGAAAGCAGCCCTCGGGTAGTCCCCTTGGCCACGCAGTGCCGACTGGCGTAGCATGTAGCAAGACGTAACCGCTCAAGCTCCCACAGCTGCCCCGCTATGCATGCCTTGCCTTTGCCGATCTATGAAACAGTGTTTCGTGAGCTACCCGACGCGGTTTTTCTGATTGATCCCGAGACCTCCAACATCCTGGACTGCAACGATGCAGCGCTGACGCAGGTGGGGCTTGCACGCCACGAGATCGTGCAGCATTCAGTGCTGAGTCTGCAGCGTGATGTGGTCGGTGTTGAACAATGGAGCAGTATTGCCCAGGTGATTCGCGAGTCCAAGGGGTACTACTTCGTAGGGCAACACCGGCACAAGAGCGGGGCTGAAGTCCCTGTGGAGGTGCACACCAGCTGTTTCATGCGCGAGGGGCGAGAGCTGTTTCTCTCCATCGCTCGCGACATCACCCAGCGTGTTGCCAGCGAGCGCGATCTGGCCAATCGCGAAGCCCTTTTGAGTTATGCGCTCACAGAAGCGTCTGACGGGCTGTGGGACTGGAATCTGGCGACCAATGAAGTTTTTTTCAGCCCGCAACTCAAGCGTATGCTGGGATATGGGCCGCAGGAAATGCCCCCGCAGCTGCAGACGTGGGAGAGCAACATCCACCCTGACGACGCGCCCTGGGTACAACTTGTCTTGCGAGAACATGTGGAGGGCCTGCGCGAACGCTATGACGCGGAGTACCGCCTGCGCAACCGCAACGGTCACTACCTCTGGGTGCACGACCGCGGACGGGTCTGTGAGCGCGACGCTGATCGCAAGCCGTCACGGTTGGTTGGCATGGTGGAGAACATCACTGACCGAAAAAATGCCGAGCTGGCGCTGCAGGAGCTTGCTGCGCACGACATGCTCACGGGGTTGCTGAACCGACGCGAATGCGAGCGTGTACTCCGCCAGCAAATCGACCTGTGTCGTCGGCTCGAGATATGCCTGGGGCTGTGTATTTTTGATCTGGATCGGTTCAAGAGCGTGAACGATCGCTTTGGGCATGCGGTGGGCGACAAAGTGCTGCACGGTGTAGCGCAGCTGGCGAAAAGTCAGATCCGCTCGACCGACTACCTTTTTCGCTGGGGTGGAGAAGAGTTCTTGATGCTCTGCCCCGGCATAGGCCTGCACGATCTGGTGATACTTGCAGACCAGATTCGCCACAAGATCGAGCAATTGTCTTGGCCCGAGCTCGAACATGAGGGCCCCATCACCTGCAGCTTTGGTGTAGCAGTGTGCCCCGACCACGGCCACACGGCGGATGCGCTTTTCATGTCCGCAGACTCAGCCATGTACCGAGCGAAAGCCAACGGGCGCAACCGCGTTGAGTGCGGAGCACCCGTGAAGCCGCCATCGCAGGTGCCCTACCCGAGGTCAGAGGTACCCGGCAGACCCATGATCTACTGACGCAACAGCAGACCCACCAACGAGTCACTGCGTATGCTGGGCAGGATGTGCGCAGGCCCAATCGGCGGCAGTCTGCCAAACGGGAGGCACGCAACCCTGCTCCATCACACACAAGCTTGCACTGGCCAGCGCGTGGCGCAACGCCTGCTGGCCAGCGTCGGCGGACAGTGTGCTAACAAACTGCACGAAGCTGCCCACGTTCGCTGAACACGCCTGCCGCAGCAGGTGCGCCAGCAGGCCCGCCAGAAAGCTGTCACCCGCGCCCACGGTGTCCACCACCTGCAGCGGCTGGGCCTCTTTGGCAAAACACTGTGCGCCGCTGCGGCGCAGCAGCCATGCGCCTTCCGCCCCCAGCGTGAGCGCCAGCAGATGGGCCTGTGGGTTGGCGGCCAGCAGGTGCTGTGCGCGGGCCAGGGCATCCACACCAGGCACGGCCAGATGCTCCAGGTCTTCGTCGCTGGCCTTGATGATGTGGGCGTGGGCCAGCGCGGCGTGCACCGTGGTGCGGTAGGCCGCCAGGTCGGGCATGACGGAGGGGCGCAGATTGGCATCGACCACCACACAGCGGCCTGCGGCGCGCTGGGCGGCCAGCCACGGCAGGTAGATGGCAGTGTCACGCGCGTCGAGCGCCAGCGCGCCGGTGCACACCAACTGCAGCGCGGGCAAGGCGGCGCAGCTATCGCCCAGACCTGCGGCAGACACGGCACGGTCGGCCACGCCTTCGCGGTAGAAGGCGTAGTCGGGGTGGCCATGTGCGTCGAGGTTGACCACGGCCAGTGACGTGACCTGCTGCACGGGCTCGGGCTGTGCCAGCACCACGCCATCGTCCATCAATTGGGCCGCCAGCTCGCGGCCAAAACGGTCGCGCGACAACGGGTTGAGGTACTGGGTGCCCACGCCTTGCCGGGCCAGCGCACGGCACAGGTTGTAGAGCGCGCCGCCCAGGCACGGCAGGTAGCTGCCATCGGGGCGGCGGATCAGGTCGATGAGGGCCTCGCCAGCAATGGCGGCGTGGATGGGCGCTGTGCCGTTGGAAATCGTGGATGCGGAAGTCATGGACGTTTGGAAGGAAGCAGACAGTGCGTCAGAACTGCGATTGCAGCGCGGGGTACAGCGCGACAAAGCGGGCATAGCGTTCGGCCAGCTGGGCTTGTTGTGCGGGCTGTGGCATGAAGGTGGCGTCAGCGGGCAGGGGCTGGCACCAGTGGGCTTCGTCACCACCGCAGGCCATGGCGGCGAGGCGCGCGGCACCTAGGGCTGCGGCAGCGTGTGCGCCCTGCGGGCGCTGCAGTGGGGTGCCCAGCGCGCTGGCCAGCAGCTGCGCCCAAGGGCTGCTGCGTGCGCCACCCCCGACGAGCGCCAGGGGCGCATCACTCCGACCTGTGTCACTACCCTTCCCCGGCCCTGCGGCGCGCATGGCGTTGAGACCATCGAGCAGGCCAAAGCCCACGCCTTCCATCACGGCATAGGCCAGGTCCGCCGCTTCGTGCTCGGCCCGCAGGCCCATGAACACGCCGGTGGCAGCCGCGTTGTTGTGCGGTGTGCGCTCGCCACTCAGGTACGGCAAAAACAGCGGCGCCTGCGCCTGGCGGGTGGTGTTGAGGACGCTGACGGCGTCAGACAGTTGCGCCTCGTCGCCACGCCCCGTGAGCCGGGTGACCCAGCCAAACGCACTCGCTGCACTGAGCATGACGGACATGTGGTGCCAGCGCTGCGGCAGCGCATGGGCAAAGGCATGCACGGCGCGCTCGGTGGCAGGCGCAAAAGCGTCCGTCACGCGAAAGACCACACCCGAGGTGCCCAGCGACACAAAGCCCTGCCCCGCAGTGCGGGCGCCCACGCCCACGGCACTGGCGGCGTTGTCGCCCGCGCCAGCAGCCACGACGATGCTGTCACCGAGCCCCCAGCGGCGTGCCACATCGCTGCGCAGTGTGCCGGTGGGCGCACTGCCCTCGGCCAGCGTCGGCATGTGCGAAACATCGAGCCCACAGGCTTGCAACATGGCCGGGCTCCAGGCGCGGGCCTGCACGGCCAGCCACAGCGTGCCCGATGCGTCGGACATGTCGCTCACTGCATCGCCCGTGAGTTGCAGGCGCAGCCAGTCCTTGGGCAGCAGCACGGTGCGGATCTGGTCGAACACGGCGGGCTCGTGCGTGCGCAGCCACAGCAGCTTGGGCGCGGTGAAGCCGGGCATGGCGAGATTGCCGGTGATCTGGCGCGAGCTGGGCACAGCCGACTCCAGCTGCGCACATTCGGCGCTGGCGCGGCCGTCGTTCCACAAGATGGCCGGGCGCAGCACCTGGCCCTGCGCGTCCAGTACCACCGCGCCATGCATGTGGCCCGAGAGGCCGATGCCCCGCACCTGCGCCCACGCTGCGGGAGCCTGCGCGCGCAACTGCGCCACGGAGGTCTCCACAGCAGTCCACCAGTCGGCGGGGTGCTGTTCGCTCCTGGTGGGCTGGGGGCGCAGCTGAGGCACGGCGGCATCTGCCGTAGCGACCACAGTGCGCGCATCGTCCAGCAGCAGGAGCTTGACACCCGAGGTGCCTAAATCGATTCCGAGGTACATGGGTGATGGACAGACGTCAGTGATTCACAGTGAAAACCATGGCCCGGCCTTTGTCTTTGGCGGGCTGCGTGAAGGGGTCACGCAACAAGTGCCTCCCCTCTCAGGGTGCAGATCCGGCCAGGGATCAGGAAGTCTTTCCAAACCTTCCCGCGCCCTGCTTGCGGTACTCGCTGGGCGTCATGCCCTTGATGTCCAGAAAGCGGCGGTTGAAGTTGGCCATGTTGTTGAAGCCCACGTCATACGCAATGTGGGTGATGTAGCGCTCGGTCTCCATCAGCAGCTGGCACGCGCGGTTCACGCGCACCAGGTTCACAAAGTCGGTAAAGGTGTTGCCCGTGGCACGGCGGAAGAAGCGCGAAAAGCGGCTTTCCGTCATGCCCAGTTCCTGCGCCAGGTCGGCGGCCGACAGCGGATCCGCCAGGTGGTCGGTGATGCGACTCACGATGGCGTTGATCTGGTCGAGCTGTGTGTCGTTGTCCTCGCTTTGCAGCTGCGTGCTCGACAGCAGGCGAAAGTCGGTGCAGCGCGCCAGGTCGCTCATGAACTCACAGAAAGCGCCGAACCGGGCGAGCCCCTGGCGCGCCTTGATGCGGTGCCAATGCTCTTGCGCCTGCGCTTCCATGCCAAAGAACTCCACACCGTGGCGCGCGCGCTCCAGCAGAGGCAGCACCTCGCGCAGCTCGGGGATGGTCTCGCTGCTGGCCACCAGCGGCGCGTGCGAGAACTGGATCACCAGGTCGCGCAGCGGCACGCCGCCTTCGGGCAGATCCATACTGATCCAGTTGTGCGGCAGGCGCGGCCCGGTCAGCACCAGGTGGCCGGGCTGGAACTGACCGATCCAGTCCCCCACAAAGACCTTGCCCGAGGTGGCCGTGATCAGGTGCAGCTCGTACTCGTCGTGGTAATGCCAGCGCGCCAGCGGCGTGGGAAACCCGTGCGACAAACAACGGATGAAGCCCGCCGTCTCGGGCGACTCGTAGCCCAGAGCGGGCGAGCGCACATAGTCGTGCTCCAGCTCGGGCTTGGTCTGGCGCGGGGCGATGGGCATCTTCACGGTCATGGCGGTAGTGGGCTCAAATTACACCAGCATCAGGCGCCTGTCCGCTCCGCCACAAAAGCCAGCACGCGGGCATAGGCTTTGCGCAACGCGTCTACGAGTCGGGGGTGGCCGGCCATCTCGCCCCACAAGGTCGTGTCGGCCGCAAAGGCCGCCACGGGGTCAGCGGCATCGCAGATGGCATGGGCCACGGCGGGATCCATGGCTTGATCCTGGTAGCTGTAGGGGATCTGCCCCGCATGCCAGCGCTGCAGGTAGGCCAGGAACAGCGCGGGCAGCATGGCCACGCTGTCGAACGACGCGTTGCGCGCGAGCTTGTCGCGGATAGTGGGCGCAATCATGCCGGGGATCTTGGAGAACGCATCCATGGCCACGCGCTGGTTGGTGTCGGCAATGGCGGGGTTGCCGAAGCGGTCCAGCACCACGTCGCGGTACTGCTCCAGGTTGATGGGGCATGGTTGCTCGGGCGTGTGGAGCACCGGGATCGCGTCGTCGGTGACGTAGTCGTAGGCCATCTGGCGGATGGCCGCGTCGTGTGTGCCTTCGTGGATGTACTGGTAGCCCGCCAGCGTGCCCGCCCAGGCAATGCAGCTGTGGGTGGCGTTGAGCAGGCGGATCTTGGCCTCTTCGTGCGCCTGCACCGACTGCACCATCTCCACGCCCACCTTCTCCCAGTCGGGCCGGCCGGCAATGAAGTCGTCTTCGACGACCCACTGGATAAAGCTTTCACCCATGAGTGCTGCCTTGTCGTCCCAACCCGTTGCAGCCTTCACGCGCTCGGCCACATCGGGCGTGGGGCGCGGCGTGATGCGGTCGACCATGGCGTTGGGGCTGGTGGTGTTCTGCTCCACCCACTCTTTCAGTGGCGCATCGCCCAGCGCCTCGATGAACTGCAGCAGCCCGCCGCGCGAGCGGTCGCCGTTGTGGCGCAGGTTGTCGCAGTTCATCAGCGTCACGGCGCCCGCATCGGCTGCCCTGCGCGCGCGCAGGATGCTGACCAGGGCGCCGTAGATCGTGTGGCCTGCCTGGCCGGCCTTCACAGCCGCGAGGTCGGCCCGCAGGTCAGCGTAGGTGGGCCAGTCCAGCTGGTTCTGGGCATCGAGGTAGTAGCCCGCTTCGGTCACCGTGAAGCTGATGATGCGCGTGGCAGGGTCGGCACCCATGGCGATCAGCGGGGCCAGGTCGTCCTGGTAGGGGATCACGCGCTGTATGGATTCGATGACGGTGTAGCTGCGCTCGCCCTGGGGCGTGACGGTCTCGAGCGTGTAGCGGCCACCCTGCGCCTGCAGGGCCGCGATGGTATCGGCCATGTCAGGGCGCAGGTTGCCGCCTGCGATGGCCCAGCCCGTGTCACCGTGCTGGCGCAGCTGGTGAACGTAGACGGCCTGGTGGGCTCGGTGGAAGGAGCCCAGGCCCAGATGCAGGATGAAATTCATGGTGCGTGAAGACAGGTATCTAGAGATCAAAATTCGTGGGCATCATCACGACGTCGCGGATGGTCATGCCGCGCGGGCGGGTGAGCATGAAGAGCACCACGTCGGCCACTTCGGACGCCTCGATGAGGCTGCCGCTGGCCTTGGCCTCGGCGAGCTTTTCCGAGGGCCAGTCGGCGAGCAGCGAGGTGATGACCGGCCCGGGCGAGATGGAGCCCACGCGGATGCCGTGCTTGAACACCTGGCGCCGCACGGTCTGCACGAAGCAGTTGACGGCCCACTTGGACGATGCGTAGACCGGCTCCCATGGCGTGGGGAAATGCGCAGCCAGCGAGCTGGTGACGATGATGTCGCCCGTGCCGCGTTCGATCATGTGGGGCAGCACGTTGTGCACGTTCTTCATCACCACGTTGACGTTCAGGTTCAGCATGCGGTCGATGGCGTCGGGGTCGGCATCCACCAGGTCGCCGCCCACATACAGCCCGGCGTTGGCGTGGAAGATGTCGAGCTGCCCCGCGAGCGCCAGCGTGCGCTGCAGCAGGCTGGCGCATTGCCTGGCATCGAGCAGGTCCAGCACCAGCGGCAATGCGCCGGGGCCGATGGCTGCACACGCCTTGGTCAGCGCGGCCTCGTCACGGTCTATCAGCACCACACGCGCGCCAGCGTGGGCCATGGCTTGGGCACTGGCAAAGCCGATGCCCGATGCAGCGCCGGTAACGGCCGCCACCTTGCCTTGAAGTTCTTGTCCGGGGGGCATGGAAGCAGTCATGGCGGTCATGCGGTCTGGCGGGCCACCACGCGGCCGTTCGGGTCGAACCAATGGGCTTGCGAGGCATCGATGTCCAGGCAAACCGCATCGCCCGCACGCAGGCTTGTGCGGTCGTTCTGGCGCGCCACAAACTGCGCCCCGCTGGGCGTTCTCACGTAGATCAGTGTCTCGGCGCCCAGTGCTTCCACGAGGTCCACCTGGCCCGGCACCGGCGTCGCGCCGGTGTTGCGTACCGTGATGTTCTCGGGGCGCAGGCCGATGGCACCGCCCTCAGCCCCGGCGGGTGCCTGCTGTTGTACAGGCGATGGCAGCTGCGGCAGGGGCACCACATTCATCTGCGGCGTGCCGATGAACTGGGCCACGAACTGGTTGGCGGGTCGGTCGTACAGCTCCAGCGGCGTACCCACCTGCTCGATGACGCCGTCGCGCAGCACCACCACGCGGTCGGCCAGCGTCATGGCCTCGACCTGGTCGTGCGTCACGTAGATGGTGGTGGCGCCCAGGTCGCGGTGCAGCTTGGCGATCTCCACACGGGTCTGGCCGCGCAGCGCCGCGTCGAGGTTGGACAGCGGCTCGTCAAACAGGAACACCTTGGGCGCGCGCACGATGGCGCGGCCAATGGCCACGCGCTGGCGCTGCCCGCCCGACAGCTCCTTGGGCGTGCGCTGCAGGTACTGCGTGAGGTTGAGGATGCGCGCGGCGTTCTGCACCTTCTCGTCGATCACCTGCTTGTCCACCTTGGCGAGCTTGAGCGCGAAGCTCATGTTCTCGTACACGCTCATGTGCGGGTACAGCGCATAGCTCTGGAACACCATCGCCAGGTCGCGCTTGCTGGATGGCTGGTCGGTGATGTCGCGGCCGTCCAGCATCAGGGTGCCACCGTCGATGTTTTCGAGCCCCGCGATCAGCCGCAGCAGCGTGGACTTGCCACAGCCCGAGGGGCCGACGAAGACGATGAACTCGCCTTGCTGGATGGTGAGATCGATGCCTTTGATGGCGCGGTGTTCACCAAAGAATTTCTCGATGCCGCGCAGTTGAAGGTAGGCCATGGAATCGGGTTCCTGAAAACTTGATTGCGTTGGATAGGAAAGCTGCGCGTTACTTCACGGCGCCAAACGTCAGGCCCTGCACCAGCTGCTTCTGGCTGAACCAGCCGAACACCACGATGGGCGCAATGGCCATCAGCGAAGCCGCAGACAACTTGGCCCAGAACAGGCCCTCAGGGCTGGAGTACGACGCGATCAGCGTAGCCAGCGTGCCGGCCTTGGCGGCGCTGAGGTTCAGGCTCCAGAAGGCCTCGTTCCATGACAGCACCAGGCACAAGAGGCCGGTGGACGCGAGGCCGCCCATGCCCAGCGGCAGCAGCACCAGGCGCACCTCCTGCCACAGCGTGGCGCCGTCCATGCGCGCGGCTTCCAGAATCTCGCGCGGGATATCCTTGAAGTGCGAGTACAGCATCCACACCATGATGGGCAGGTTGGACAGCGCGAACACGATGATGAGCACCAACTGCGTATCGAGCAGGTGGCTCTTTTGCGCCAGCACGTAGATGGGCACCAACGCGCCCACGGCGGGCATCATCTTGGTCGAGAGCATCCACATGAGGATGTCCTTGGTGTACTTGCCCTTGAAGAAGGCCATGGCGTAGGCCGCAGGCGCTGCCAGCATGAGCCCCACCAGGGTAGAGACCACGCTGGTGATGACCGAATTCTTGGCGTACAGCAGGTAGTCGCTGCGCTCCTGCACCTCGTGAAAATTTTCGAGCGTGGGGACAAAGAACAGCTGCGGCGGCACGGCGATGGCCTGCAACTCGGTCTTGAACGCCGTGAGGAACAGCCAACCCAGCGGGAAAAACAGCAGCAGAGCCACGCCCCAAGCAGCGGCGGTGCGCAGGGCCAGCAGGCCCAGCGGGAAGTTGGAGCGGCGTCGTTTAGTCGTTGTCATGAGCGTTGCCCCGTCTTACTTGTCAAGGTTCTTGCCGACCATGCGGATCAGAAACACCGCCGCGATATTGGCCAGCAACACTGCGAACAGCGCACCTGCCGAGGCCACGCCCGCGTCGAAGTTGAGCAGCGCCTGCTTGAAGATCAGGAAGGTGACGTTGGTGCTCGCATCGCCCGGCCCGCCACCCGTGGTGGTGTAGATCTCTGCAAAGATGCTGAGCAAAAAGATGAGTTCGATCATCACAACCACCGCCACCGAGCGCGCCAGGTGCGGCACATACAGGTAGCGCAGCTGCTGCAGGTAGTTGGCGCCGTCCATGCGCGATGCTTCGAGCTGCTCGTGGTTCATGCTCTGCAATGCGGTCATGAAGATCAGCGTGGCAAACGGCAGCCACTGCCATGACACCATGACGATCACCGAGAACAGCGGGTGGTCCGTGAGCCAGTCCACCGGGGCCGCGCCGAAGAACATCCACACCTGGGCGAGCACGCCGTAGATGGGATTCATCATCATGTTCTTCCACATCAGCGCATTCACCGTGGGCATGACGAAGAACGGCGAAATCAGCAGCACCCGCACAATGCCTCGGCCCGCAAACGGCTCGTTAATGAGCAGCGCAATCGCAATGCCGAACACCACCGTGATGAGGATCACGCTGCCCAGAAGCAGGATGGTGTTAACCACCGCCGTGCCAAACGACGGGTCGGTGACGAAATACTCAAAGTTCTCCAGCCCGGCAAAGCCCGTCTGGTCCGGCTGCATGAGGTTGTAGCGGATGAGCGAGAAGTAGATCGTCATCACCAGCGGCACGATCATCCACAGGAAGAGCGTGGCCATGGCAGGCGTGAGCAGCAGGCGGGGGAGCAGGCGGCGGTTCATGGAAGCCTCAGAAAATAGTCCAGCAAAAATAGGCGTGCAGTCGGCGTCGCGAGCGGGCCGAGCCGGGGGCGCTGTACCGCAGCCGTACTCCCGTACGGCGAGGAACACCGGCCCCGGATCGGCCAGCGCAGTAGCCGAATGAATGCCTATTTGTAGTAGCCGGCCTTTTTCATTTCGCGGTCTGCCGACACCTGGCTGGCCTTGAGCGCGGCGTCCACCGTCGTCTTGCCCGCCAGTGCTGCGCTCATCTGCTGACCCACCGCGATGCCGATGGCCTGGAACTCCGGAATGGCCGCGAACTGCACACCCACGTATGGGCTCTTGGGCAGGGTCGAATCCGTCGGGTTGGCCGAGTCGATGGAGACCTTCTCGGCAGCGGCAAAGCGGGCCGCCTTCTGGAACTCCGGCGCCGCATACGTGCTCTTGCGCGTGCCGGTGGGCACATTGGCCCAGCCGTTCGTCTTGGCCACCAGCTGGATGTAGTCCTTGCTGGTGGACCAGGTGATGAACTTCTGCGCAGCGTCCACCTTCTTCGAACCGGCGGGGATGGCCAGATTCCACGACCACAGCCAGTTGGCGCCCTTGGGCGTGTTCATGGTGGGCGCCTGGGCAAAGGCCATCTGGTCGGCCACCTTGGACTGCTTGGGGTCGGCCACGAACGATGCCGCAATTGTCGCGTCCACCCACATGCCGCACTTGCCGGAGTTGGTCAGCGCCAGGATCTCGTTGAAGCTGTTGGCTGACGAGCCGGGCGGGCCATAGTTCTTGAGCAGGTCCACATAGAAGTTGATCGCGTCCTTCCAGGGCTTGGACTCGAGCTGCGGCTTCCACTGCATGTCGAACCACTGGCCGCCGAAGGTGTTGACCAGCGTGGTCAAGAACGCCATGTTGTCGCCCCAGCCCGGCTTGCCGCGCAGGCAGATGCCATACACGCCGTTCTTGGGGTCGTGCATCTTGGCGGCCAGATCCTTGATCTGCGGCCAGGTGGGACGCTCGGGCACCTGCACGCCCGCCTTGTCGGCCAGGTCCTTGCGGTACATGAGCATCGAGCTTTCGCCGTAGAACGGGGCGGCGAACAGCTTGCCATCGATCGACAGGCCGTTGCGCACGGCGGGCAGCAGGTCGTCCACGTCGTACGCGGCGTCGGTTTTCAACTCCTGCAGCCAGCCCTTCTTGCCCCAGATAGGCGCCTCGTACATGCCGATGGTCATCACGTCGAACTGGCCGCCCTTGGTGGCGATGTCGGTGGTCACGCGCTGGCGTAGCACGCCTTCTTCGAGCGTCACCCACTTGAGCTTGATGTCGGGGTGGGCCTGCTCGAAGTTCTTGCTGAGCTTTTGCATCTCGATCATGTGGCCGTTGTTCACGGTAGCAATCACGAGTTCGGTCTGTGCATGCGCAGCGGCACCGCACAGCGATGCCGCCAGGGCAACAACGGCCAGGGCCAGGCGGGTGTGTGGACGGGTGGAACGGGGCATCGGAACGTCTCCTGCGTAGTTGGTATGGATCTGCCACTCAACGCCAGTCGGATCGCGGCATTGATGGGCTGAACGATACCGATGCTCTGATGCTCAGTTGATACTTTGAAAAGCACCACACATACTAAATTTCGCCAGAATCTCAGGATTTATACCTAGATCCTTCAATTGGGTATGTGCATAGTGAGCCTGGGGGCCTGCCCTGGTGCTGCAGGGCGCTGCAGGGCACTGCGCAAATTTGACCTAAGGACTCGTCCTGAATGCGCCTACTGTTTCCAAAACTGGAACAGTCAGTTTGCGACTCAGTGGTTTTTCTCTAAACACCATCGGCGTACAGTTCAACCCATCGATGAGCCGAACCCGCAAGGCGACTCACCGAACCCGGTTCAGGATTGGTTTTTTGACCCGGCTTTTTTGAGACGCTTTTTTAACTTCAAGGACTTATCAATCATGAACAACACCGCACGTTTCCTCTCCATCGCCGCTGTCGCTGCTTTCGCCTCTTTTGGAGCCCAGGCTGATGAAGCCGACGCTTCGCAGTTCGCTACCAAGTTCGAAACCAACCGCACCCGTGCTGAAGTGCAAGCCGAAGCCGCTACCGTGGCCCAGACCCGCTCCATCGAACCCGCTGGTTCGCGTGTGGTGACCTACAAGTCCACGGCGGACCGCGCTGCCGTGCGTGCCCAGGCTGCTGAAGCTGTGCGCACTGGCCAGATCCCTTCCGGCGAAATCGGCGCTCTGTAAGCCGTCCCAGAATCAACGAACCTGCCCCCACCCCATCAAGAATCGAGATCACCATGAACAAGACCACACGTTTCCTGTCCATCGCTGCCGTGGCTGCTTTCTCCGCTTTCGGCGCCCAAGCTGACGAAGCCGACAGCTCGCAATTCGCCCTGAAGTTCGACACCAACCGCACCCGCGCCGAAGTGGCTGCTGAAGCCTCTACCGTGGCCCAAACGCGTAGCATCGAACCCGCTGGTTCGCGTGTCGTGACCTACAAGTCGACTGCCGACCGCGCTGCAGTGCGCGCCGCAGCGGCCGAAGCGGTACGCACCGGCAAGATCCCTTCGGGCGAAATCAGCGCGATGTAAGAATGCGGGCCTTCCCATGGTGGTGGCATCTCACGGTTGTGGGTGCTGCCACCATGTGGAAGTGTTTCCCCCTGACTCCCTGAGAGGGCTCCTGCATGGGAGCCCTTTTTGCATGGGCAAAAAGCTCAGGCCACCAGCGTCTTGAACATCACGTGGGCATCGACATAGCCCAGCGTGCGGTGCCTGAAAGCCCCGGGCAGCGTGCCCACGATCGCAAAGCCCAGGTGCTGCCACAGCCGCACGGCGCGCACATTGCTTGCAACCACCAGGTTGAACTGCATGGCCCGAAAGCCCATGGCCACGGCCTGCTGCTGGGAGTGCTCGCACATCAACGAGGCCACGCCTTGCCCTTGCGCGGCCGGCGCCACCACATAACCACAGTTGCACACATGGGCGCCCAGCCCGGCTTGGTTGGGTTTGATGAAGTACGTGCCCAGAATCTCCCCGCCCGCGCCCAGGGCGACAAAGGTCGCGGCAGGCAGCTCTACCCAGGCTTTGTGGATCTCGGCCTCGGTGCTGTCGGGGGCAAACGCATACGTGTCTCCCGCCTGGAAGGTGGTGCGCAGGATAGGCCACACGGCGGGCCAGTCGGCAGCCTGGAGGGGGCGGATGGTGACGGGGGTATCGGAAGTCGTCATGGGAAGTGCAGTGGATGGATGGCGAGTCTGGCATTCTCCCGCTCCGCATAAAATCCGCCGTCGGCAACGGCCACCCCTTGATGGCGGCGCCCCACTCTGAGTGATCGATCCCATGACCCAGCCTTCTGCTGCCCCGGCAGCTCCTGCCTTGCCCGCCCGCCCCGTGCGCTCTCAGTACGAAGATTTCATGCGCCATGTGTTCACCCACGGCGTGGACAAGTCGGACCGCACCGGCACGGGCACCAAGAGCGTGTTCGGCCACCAGATGCGGTTTGACCTGAAGGAGGGTTTTCCGCTGGTCACGACCAAGAAGGTGCACCTCAGGTCCATCATCCAGGAGCTGCTGTGGTTCCTGACCGGCTCCAGCAACAACAACTGGCTGAAAGAGCGCGGCGTGACCATCTGGGATGAATGGGCGCGCGAGGACGGCGACCTGGGTCCGGTGTACGGCGTGCAGTGGCGCAGCTGGCCCACGCCGGACGGCGGGCACATCGACCAGATCAGCGACGTCATCCAAACGCTCAAGACCAACCCCGACTCGCGCCGCATCATCGTCAGCGCCTGGAACGTGGCCGAGCTGCACAAGATGGCGCTGATGCCCTGCCACGCTTTCTTTCAGTTTTACGTAGCCCCGGCGCAAGAACCCGGCGGGCGCGGCACGCTGAGCTGCCAGCTGTACCAGCGCAGCGCCGACATCTTTCTGGGCGTGCCCTTCAACATCGCCAGCTACGCGCTGCTGACCCACATGGTGGCGCAGCAGTGCGACCTGGACGTGGGCGACTTCATATGGACGGGCGGCGACTGCCATATCTACAGCAACCACCACGAACAGGTGCAGACGCAACTCGCGCGCACGCCCTATCCCTACCCGGTGCTGAACATCAAGCGCAAGCCAGACAGCATCTTCGACTACGAGTACGAAGACTTTGAGGTGCTGGACTACCAGTGCCACCCTGCCATCAAGGCGCCCGTGGCAGTCTGACCTGACCACTGCACCAGGCCAGCGTGCGGCACAGGCCCCGCTTTCACCCATAACCAATACAACGAGCTTCTATCTATGTCTTCCGGCGGATTCCACGTACACGGCCCCCACGACCACGCGGTCGAACACGCCACCCACGGCCACGACGCTGCGCACCACGGCGCGGAACATGGCGGCGGCTCGTCCACCAACAAGATCGCCATGTTCACGGCCATCGTGGCCACGGTGGGCGCCATCTTTGCCTACATGGGCGGCGCCACGCAGGCCAATGCAGGCCTGATGAAAAACGATGCGGCCATCAAGAAGACCGAGGCCTCCAACCAGTGGAATTACTTCCAGTCCAAAAGCACCAAACAAAGCCTGGCCGAGCTGGCGCGTGACCTGACCCCGGCAGAGACCGAAAAGGCCAAGTACCAAGGCAAGATTGACCGCTACGAAAAAGAAAAGAACGAGATCAAGACCGCAGCCGAAAAGCTGGAGGCCGATGCCCACGCCTTCGATCAGCAAAGCGAAGCCCAGATGCACCAGCACCACCGCTGGGCCCAGGCCACCACCGCGCTGCAGGTAGCGATTGCCCTGGCCGCGATTGCGCTGCTGACCAAAAAGAAGTGGCTGGAATACGGCATGTACGGCGTAGCCGCCGTGGGCCTGGGTGTGGGCGCGCTGGCGTTCCTGCACATCTGATCCCCTCCCCACTCACGCACCGAGCGAGCCCCATGCCCCTGCACCTCATCTACGCCCGCGCGGCCAACGGCGTCATCGGCAAGGACAACCGCCTGCCCTGGCACATCCCCGAGGACATGGCGCACTTCAAGCAGCTCACCCAGGGCTGCCCGGTGATCATGGGCCGCAAGACCTGGGACTCGCTGCCCGCACGCTTTCGCCCCCTGCCCGGCCGCACCAACATCGTGGTGACGCGGCAGGCCGACTGGCAGGCCGACGGTGCCCACCGCGCAGGCAGTCTGGCCGAAGCCCTGGCGCTGTGCGACGCGGGCAAAACCGTGTGGATCATTGGCGGCGCGCAGATCTATGCCGAATCCTTGCCCCTGGCGGACTGCGTAGAGGTGACGGAGATCGCCCAGGACTTTGACGGCGATGCCTATGCCCCCGTGCTGGGCGCAGAATGGGTAGAAACCGCCCGCGAGCACCACGTGAGCACCAACGGGCTCCCGTTCAGCTTTGTGACCCGTGTGCGCCGCGCCTGACGCTTCTGCCCTTCCCTCATTTACTCACATTTTGATAGCTGCCCGCGCATGATCCACTAGCGCTACCGGCCAAAAACCATGCAAATTGCTACTTGGAACGTGAACTCCCTGTCGGTGCGCCTGCCCCAGGTGCTGGCCTGGCTGGCCGCCAACCCGGTCGATGCCCTGTGCCTGCAGGAGCTCAAGCTCACCGACGACAAGTTTCCCCACGACGCGCTGAAAGAGGCCGGCTACGAAGCCGTGGCCTTCGGCCAAAAGACCTACAACGGCGTGGCCATCCTGAGCCGCCACCCGATGCGCGATGTGGTGCGCAACATCCCGGCTTTTGGCGACGAGCAGGCCCGCGTCATCGCTGCCACGCTGGACACGCCTGCAGGCCCGCTGCGCCTGCTCAACGGCTACTTCGTCAACGGCCAGGAGCCGGGCTCGGAAAAGTTCGCCTACAAGATGCGCTGGCTGCAGGCGCTGCAGGACATGGTGCGCGCCGAGATGGCCGCCCACCCCCGCCTGGTGCTGGTGGGCGACTTCAACGTGGCGCCCGAAGACCGCGACTCGTACGACCCCGAGGGCCTGCGCGAGACCATCCACCACACCACCGAAGAGCGCAACCACTTCCAGGCGCTGCTGGCGCTGGGGCTGACCGATGCGTTCCGCATGTTCGAGCAGCCCGAAAAAAGCTACTCGTGGTGGGACTACCGCATGCTGGGCTTCCAGAAAAACCGGGGCCTGCGCATCGACCACATCCTGGTGAGCGAGGTGCTCAAGCCCACGGTGACGGCTTGCGTGGTGGACCGCGCCCCGCGCAAGAACCCACAGCCCAGCGACCATGCGCCGGTAGTGGTCACGATGGGGGCCTGATACACCATTGAGCCGCTGGGCTGCAGCTAACAGACTGGCCCGCACGCGACGCAAAAATAGGCTGCCAGAGGAATGCTCTGGCAGCCTTTTTCTTTGGGTCAACCCTCAGGCTCAGTACCAGCGCCGGGTCAGGCGCGGTTTACCCAAGGGCCGCCCTTGGCACTTGGGGTTAGGGCCGTGGCGAGAACCCATCGCGCAGCGCACGCACTTCGTCGTGGTTGCGCTGGGCACCTTGCGCCTGGCGCTCCACCAAAGCACGCACGTCCGCAGGCAGCGCAGCCTTCAGCGCCTTGCGGTAGCGGGCCACCGCAGCGTCCTCACCACGCTCACACTCTTCCAGCACGGCTTTATCGTCCTGGGTGGACAAAGCCGTCTTCACCGACACCCAGCCCCTGTGCAGCGCGCCAGCCACGGTGCCGCCCAGCGCGGGGGCGCCATTGAGGCGGCGGATCTCGTGTTCCAGCTCCACGGCAGCAGCCGCACACTCGCGCGAGTGGCGCTGAAAGATGCCCTTGAGCTGGCCCGACTCTGCGTGCTCGGCACAGGCATGGAAGCCATATTCACCGTCACGTGCAGACTCCAGCAGGTCATTGAGCACATCGACCACATCCTCGGTGTCGATCACGTCCAGCGGGCGGGCCCTTGCCTGCGCGCGGCGGCTGGCGGCACGCTCCCACGCGGCGCGGGTGGCGGGGCGCACATCGGTCCAGGCCAGGCCATCACTGCCGTGGCGTGCACGCCAGTCGTCGGCCAAGCGCGGCTCGATGGCGTCAAAGTCGCCCTCGTAGCGGTCTACCGACGACCAGCCCAGTTCGTAGGCCGGACGGTATTGATCGTAGGTGCGGCCGCCCACGTAGTAGGGCTCGCGGTGGTAGGTCTCGCGCCAGTAGGCGTCTTCTTCGGTGGGGTTGACGGCCTCGGCAGCAGCCTTGCCAGCCAGGCCGCCCGCCACAGCACCCGCTACGCCACCAATGGCAGCGCCGACCGGGCCGCCAAAAGCACCTGCAGCAGCCCCGGCAGCGGCGCCCCCGAGGGCGGCGCCCACGCCCGTTCCGACGGGGTGAGCACCTGGCTCATTGGTCAAGGGGTCACGGTTGGCATCGTTGAAATCCGACATAGGAACATCTCCGGTTGGTTGACAGTGACTTCATTGTTGAAGCCACCTCCGGAGTGCCGGGTCGGCCCAGGGAGGGCCTGCATGTAGGACATGACCCGCCATGCGTCGATGGGATGACCACGCATGGCGGCGATGTTTCAGGCCACAACCTGCAGCGCAGGTGCGACCCTTTTTTTCTACAAATTCAATAGCTGAAAACGCATAATCAACATGCGCCTGCAACCATTTTCATGCTTCATCCGGCGCATCCAGGCCTAGCTCCTGGATCTTGCGGGTGATGGTGTTGCGCCCAATGCCCAGGCGCTGCGCTGCCTCCATGCGGCGGCCATGGGTGGCAACCAGCGCGGTGCGGATCAGGCGCGACTCAAAGCGCCGCGTGAGCGCGTCCCACACCTCGGGCTGGCCCCCAGCGAGCAGTTTTTGCGCTTCGGTTTCCAGTGCCTGCTCCCAGCTGTGGGCTGCAGCCACGGGGGCCGCTGCGGCGTCGGCCGACCAGGACGCAACGGCCGCAGGTGCAGACGCCGACACTGGAGCGGACACCTGCGCTGCGGGGTGCAGCCCCCCCACCAATTCGGGTGCAGGCTGCGCCACTGGCGCAACAGGCGCCAGCGGGGCCACCGGCATCGATGTCACCGTGGCCGCCGCAGGCTCGGCGCCCGCCGTGGCGCGCACTGGCGGCTGGTACACCGGGGCTTCCAGCACCTCGGGCGGCAGGTCCTGCAGCGAGATCACCTGGGCAGGCGCCATCACCGTGAGCCAGTGGCAGATGTTCTCCAGCTGGCGCACGTTGCCCGGGAAAGCAAACTGCTCCAGCCGCGCCAGTGCCGAATCGGCAATGCGCTTGGGCTCCACGCCCAGCTGCCGCGCGCTTTGCTGCAGAAAATGGCGCGTGAGCATGGGCACGTCCTCATGCCGCTCGCGCAGCGCGGGCAGGCGCAGGCGGATCACGTTGAGGCGGTGGAACAAGTCCTCGCGGAAGCCGCCTTCCTTGACGCGCTGCTCCAGGTTCTGGTGGGTGGCGGCAATCACACGCACATGGGCCTTGACGGCCGCATGGCCGCCCACGCGGTAGAACTGGCCGTCCGACAACACGCGCAGCAGGCGCGTCTGCAAATCAAACGGCATGTCGCCGATTTCGTCGAGGAAGAGCGTGCCGCCCTCGGCCTGCTCGAAGCGGCCGCGCCGCTGCGTCTGGGCGCCGGTGAAGGCGCCGCGCTCATGGCCGAAGAGTTCGCTCTCCAGCAGGTCCTTGGGGATGGCAGCGGTGTTGATGGCCACAAAGGGGCCGTCTGCCACGGGCGAATGCTTGTGCAGCGCACGGGCCACCAGCTCCTTGCCCGAGCCCGATTCGCCGGTGATGAGCACCGTGACCTGGCTTTGCGACAGCCGCCCGATGGCGCGGAACACATCCTGCATGGCGGGCGCCTGGCCCAGCATTTCGGGGGTCGCGGTCTGGCGCTCTTCGGTGACTTCTTCGCGCTGGCTTTCTTCCACCGCTCGGCGGATCAGCTCCACCGCCTTGGGCAGGTCAAACGGCTTGGGCAGGTATTCGAACGCTCCACGCTGAAAGGCCGACACGGCGCTGTCGAGGTCGGAGTACGCCGTCATGATGATGACGGGCAGGCCGGGCTGCAATTCGCGCACCTTCTCCAGCAGTTGTAGGCCCGAACCTCCGGGCATGCGGATGTCGCTCACCAGAACCTGGGGGCCCTGGCGCGCGGGGTCGCCTGCGGTGACATCGGCCAGTGCGTCCAGCACTTCGCGCGGATGCGTGAAGCTGCGGGTGGGCAGGTTCTCGCGGGCCAGCGCCTTTTCCAGGACGAAGCGGATCGAGGGGTCGTCATCTACTATCCAGATCGGCTTCATATGTTTTTCTTACCTTCCCTGTGGTTGCGTGTCAGGGACCGTCGTGCGCTTCAGGGCAGCGGGATCAGGATGCGGAAGTCGGTGCGACCCGGTACGCTGTCGCATTCGATCAACCCATGGTGGCGCTGCACGAAGGTTTGCGCCAACGTCAGCCCCAGCCCTGATCCGCCGTCCCGACCCGACACCAGTGGATAAAAAATCCGCTCCTTGATGGCATCGGGTACGCCCGGTCCGTTGTCGATGACATGCAATTCCAGTGCCAGCCGGTAGCGTTGTCGGCCGAACGTGACCTGGCGGGCCACACGCGTGCGCAGCGTGATCACGGCATCCCCCTTGGCGACGCGCTCTGACAGCGCCTGGGCCGCGTTCTGCACGATGTTCAGCACCGCCTGAATGAGCTGCGCGCGGTCCCCGCGGAACTCGGGGATGGAAGTGTCGTAGTCGCGCTGAACCTTGAGGCCCTGCGGGTATTCAACCAGCACCAGCGAGCGCACGCGCTCACACACCTCGTGAATGTTCACGTCGCCCACCAGGTGCGGGTGGCGGTGGGGTGCGAGCAGCCGGTCCACCAGGCTTTGCAGGCGGTCGGCCTCGTGGATGATGACCTGGGTGTATTCGGTCAGCTCCCGGTTGTCGAGCTCCATCTCCAGCAGTTGCGCGGCACCACGGATGCCGCCCAGCGGGTTCTTGATCTCGTGGGCCAGGTTACGGATCAGCTCCTTGTTGGCCTGTGCCTGGTCGCGCAAGCGCTCTTCGCGGTCTTGGCGGGCATGCTGCTCCAGCGGCCACAGCTCCACCAATATTTCGCCCACCTGTTCGGCATCGGCCACATTGACATGCACGGGGACTGGGTCCTGGTGCAGGCGCTTCAGGCTAGCCTCGTAGCGCAGCGCGGCAAAGTCCTTGCCACGCGCGCCAGCCAGGGCTGTCTGCAGTAGTGCGGGGTCGGTGAAGAAGGCGGAGAAGTCCGCCCCCTCCAGGGTGCGGCGCGATAGGCCCAGGGTGTTCTCCAGCGCGGCATTGGCAAACTGCACTGCGCCATCGTCAGCGCGCAGCACCGCCACCAGGGTGGACATCAGGTCCAGGGAGTGGAAACGCCCGGTGTCAGTGCCGGGAAGATCGGGAGAGGAAGGTGCACTCACACGCAATCGCCGTTGTCAGTTGGCGGGGGCCGCAGGAGCCGGCAGACGGGCGATTTCGCGCTTGATACCGGCAATGTCACTCTCGCTGCGGGCCACACTGGCCTTGAGCTCGGCCGTGCGCTCGGTGTAGCGCTGCGGGTTGCGCAGGTCCAGAGCGTTGCGCTCGGGGGCGCCGTTGTTGTATTCCTTGAGCAGTTCGGCATGGCGTGCCTCGGCCTTGCGCAGCTCAGACTCCAGGATCGCGCGTGCGTCCGAGTCGCGGGACTTTTGCTCGTTGTTGCTCACGCGGGGGGCCATAGCGGGCGAGGTAGCGGAAGATGTGGCAGCAGCGCCACCACCGCCGGTGGCAGGCGCTGCGGCAGACGCCGGGCGGGTGCCCTGCACCACCGTGACATTGCCCCCCTCCACCAGCTTGCAGCCGCGCTCCTTGGCTTGCTGAGCGTTGTTGGTGTATTCGTTGCCGCAGCGATAGATGCGGTCTTGCGCCTGGACTGCGGGGACGACGGCGGCGATGAGAAGCAGGGTGATGAGCGTTTTATTCATTCGGTTTCCTCGCACTGACATGCAGGGGACAGGGGAGTATCCCCCAATCACCCCACATCTCCAATCCAACAAGGGCAGACCCTTGGAGGGCTATATATACGGATGCAACACCTGGCGCCTTGGTTCCGCCGCACGCGTTCGGCGCCCGTGGCACCTTCCATCGCCCGCCCATAAAAAAAGGCGGCTTGCGCCGCCTTTTTTGAGCAATGGTCTGCAGGCAGACGATTACAGCGAGTAGTACATGTCGTACTCGACAGGGTGCACGGCCATGCGGAAGCGAGTCACTTCGTTCATCTTCAGATCGATGTAGGCGTCGATCATGCTGTCGGTGAACACGCCACCCTTGGTCAGGAACGCACGGTCCTTGTCCAGGTGTTCCAGGGCTTGGTCCAGGCTGTGGCACACGGTGGGCACCAGCTTGTCTTCTTCTGGAGGCAGGTGGTACAGGTCCTTCGTAGCGGCTTCGCCAGGATGGATCTTGTTTTCCACGCCGTCCAGACCGGCCATCAGCAGGGCTGCGAAGCCCAGGTAGGGGTTCATCAGTGGATCGGGGAAGCGGGCTTCCACGCGACGGCCCTTGGGGTTGGCCACGTAAGGGATACGGATCGAAGCGGAACGGTTCTTGGCCGAGTAGGCCAGCTTCACCGGGGCTTCAAAGTGAGGCACCAGGCGCTTGTAGCTGTTGGTACCGGGGTTGGTGATGGCGTTCAGGGCACGTGCGTGCTTGATGATGCCGCCGATGTAGTACAGCGCGAAGTCCGACAGACCGGCATAGCCGTCGCCAGCGAACAGGTTCTTGCCATCCTTCCAGACGGACTGGTGCACGTGCATGCCGGAGCCGTTGTCGCCGTGGTAAGGCTTGGGCATGAACGTGGCGGTCTTGCCGTAGGCGTTGGCCACGTTGTGGATCACGTACTTTTGCAGGATGGTCCAGTCGGCGCGCTCAACCAGCGTGCTGAAACGGGTACCGATTTCGTTCTGGCCAGCACCCGCCACTTCGTGGTGGAACACTTCGACCGGAATGCCCAGGGATTCAAGGATCAGGGACATCTCGGCGCGCATGTCTTGCGTGCTGTCAACGGGAGGCACTGGGAAGTAACCACCCTTGACGGTAGGACGGTGGCCACGGTTGCCACCTTCGAGCTTGGCGCCGGTGTTCCAGGGGGCTTCGTACTCTTCGATTTCGTAGAAGGTGTTGTTGGGCTCAGTGCTCCAGCGCACGCCGTCGAAGATGAAGAATTCTGGCTCGGGACCGAAGTAGGCCGTGTCGCCCAGGCCGGAGGCCTTCAGGTAGGCTTCAGCGCGCTTGGCGATGGAGCGGGGATCGCGGTCGTAGGCCTTGCCGTCGGTGGGCTCAATCACGTCGCAGGTCAGGATCAGCGTCGTTTCTTCAAAGAAGGGGTCGATGTTGGCCGTGCTCGGGTCGGGGATCAGTTGCATGTCGGAGGCTTCAATGCCCTTCCAACCGGCAATCGACGAACCATCAAAGGCATGGCCCGAAGTGAACTTGTCTTCGTCGAAGTGAGAGACGGGCACCGTGGTGTGCTGTTGTTTGCCACGGGTATCGGTGAAACGGAAGTCAATGAACTTGACTTCGTTCTCCTTCACCATCTTCATCACGTCTGCAACGGTCTTGGCCATCAGGTTCTCCTGGATAAAGCGCTTGTTGAAAAAAGAGTTTGCCGAAATAAAAGCAGTTTGCGTGCCAGCCGAGTGCAGCGCCGCACTATGAAGGAGCGCTACCCGCGACAGGCCGGCATGGCATGTGCCAAAAAGCACCAATTCGGTGCAGTCCATCTACCAAATCTGAGTCTCACAGGTTGCGCACCAATTCAGGGCCGCAATTTGCACCAAATTCGTGCAAACCTGTTTTCAATGCCTGCCATGCAGCAGGCACCGAGGACGCGGGCCCTTTGACACCCAGTTCGATATGCCGCCCGTATTGTGGATGATCTACGCTGGGCAAACTGAACACCCGCACATCCGGGTGCGATTTTTCAATCTGCTCCATGAGGGGCGTCAACGCGGCCTCCATCGCGCCATAAACCACCACTGACTGCTCAGTCTGCGGTGCGCGGTTGAAATGGGCCGCGTAGTGCTGCTCCAGCACCCACTCGATCATGGGCCAGGCCATGACAGGAAAGCCCGGGACGAAGTGCACTGCGCCGCCCCCTGCTCCATCGCAACTGAAGCCAGGAATCTTGTTGTAGGGGTTGGGAATGATGCGCGCGCCCACTGGAAACATGCCCATGTTGAGGCGGTGTACGTTGTCGGACCGGTCAGGCTCATAGGGCACGCCCTGCTCCCGCGCCACATCCTGCATGCGCTCGCGGATCAGGGTCTCGGCCTCTGGGTGCAGGGCCAGATCGCGCCCCAAAGCGCGTGCAGCGCATTGCCGAGTGTGGTCGTCAGGCGTCGCGCCGATGCCACCGCAGGAAAACACCACATCGGCCGATGCAAATGCGCGCTGCAACGTGGCGGTGATGCGGTCCGGACTGTCGCCCACATAGTCGGCGTAGGCCAGCGACAGGCCGCGCGCCGACAGAAGCTCGATCGCCTTGGGCATGTGCTTGTCGGCCCGTTTGCCTGACAGAATCTCGTCGCCCACGATGATGAGGCCAAAGGTGGGGGTCATGGTGCATTGTCTCCTGGGTTCGGATTTGCAGGGGGCGGCAGCGCGGCCGCAACCGGGGTCGCCGTGCCCAGCGCCGGGGCGTCCGTAGAGCGCGGGGTCAATTCGGGCGAAGGGGCGGACTGGGCCATGGGCATAGTCATGGCCCGCTCGGCCCGCAAGCGTTGCAAGGCGGCCAGGCCATAGTGCGTGAACCACAGCGAGGAAAACGCGAACACCAGGGTGTAGATCCAGATCGCCAGTGGCACCAGCACAAAAAATGCGGCGGCAAACACCACGCCCGATGCCCACACAATGCTGGGCGCTGCCCCGAGGTAACCAGTGACGATGCCAATGCCCAGCAGGCTGCTGCGGTGGCGGCGGAATATCTCCAGGCGCTCCTCCTTACTGGCGTGGTCCGCCAGGGCGTCGAACACCATCACCCGGTAGGTCAGCCAACCCCAGATCAGCGGCGGCAGGATGAGCACCAGCGGCGGCACCAGCCACAGCGGAACGGACACCACCAGCGCCACCAGCGCCAACACCGTGGACCCTACCGACCAGGCCACACTCGCAATGAAGGACCCGCCCTTCTTGCGCTCCATATCCGGAAAACGCCGTGCAGCCACCAATGCCACCAGAGCGGGGGTCATGAGCACCGCTACGGCCAGCAGCGACACCACCACCAGCACGGGCGCCACGGCCAGCACCACCATCAGCGGTGCCATAACAGCAGTCACATCCCCCAGGCCCCAGCCCTGAAGCCAACCCCAGACGCTGGCCAGCAACGCGGACGCATCCAGCAACGCGCGCATCCCCTGCACCGCAGCGTCCCAGTAAAAGTAACCCAGGCCCAGCGCCAAAGCAGCCATCAAGAACAGGGGCAGGAGCGACAGCGCAATCACACGCGGTCGCAGGCAGTAGGCGGCGGCACGCCAGAAAGAATCGAGCAGTAGTCCCATGGCGGCAAGCATACAGGCAGCGCCTGCCAGGCTGCTCAGGCCTTGCCTAGCAACCGCAGCACGCCCCGCCATTGCTGGGACCAGAATCCAGCGCCGTAGTCACGCAGGCGGCCATCGGGGCCCGGCTCGACCTGATCACGCACGCCAGTGGGGTCAAAACGCTTTTCGAAATTGGCCGTGCCCATCAACATGTCCCACCAAGGCAAAAGCACTCCAAAGTTGTGGCCACCGAGCACCACGCGCGGCTGCGCGGCTGGCAAGCCTGCTGCAGCGTCGGTCGATGGTTTGACCGTCTCGTGGCCGATGCCGATGCTGTGGTGCAGACGGTGAAACCGGGGGCTGATCCAGAGCCGCTCGCCCACCTGACCAAACCACAGCCGCACATTGGCGTGCTGAAAGCTCTCGCTGAGCTGGGTGATGGCCACGATGGCAATGAACTGCCCAGGTGCAACACCAATCAGCTGCGCCACCGTCACCAGAATCACATCACGCAGCAGGTCGTCGAGCAGGTGGTTGCGGTTGTCGCTCCACATCGTCATCTGCCGCTGCGCATGGTGCAGCGAGTGCAGGCGCCACCACCACTCGAAGTGGTGCTGCCCCCGGTGGATCCAGTAGTCCACAAAATCGAACACCACCAGATACAGCAACAAACTGACCCAGGAGAGGTCTGTCACCCCCGGCCAGATGCCGTCGAGCTGAAACGTGCTGACACCCGCCACACGCAGTGCTCCGAACAGTGAATCCGCCAGTGGATCCACCGTGAAAAACAGCGCCAGCCGGAACAGTCCCAGCCGGTGAATCAGGGTGTAGAGGATGTCGGTGCGGATGGTGGCGCGGTCATTGATCTGCTCCACCGGCCACCAGCGCTGCATGGGGC
Source organism: Acidovorax benzenivorans (assembly GCF_028680575.1). GTDB lineage: Bacteria > Pseudomonadota > Gammaproteobacteria > Burkholderiales > Burkholderiaceae_C > Acidovorax > Acidovorax benzenivorans. The sequence goes on from NZ_JAPCKI010000006.1 coordinate 367,634, forward strand.
CAATCACAGCCACGATGACCACCAGCTGCAGCAATCCCACCAGCAGCCAGCCCGAGGCCTCATAGCCGTTTTCCAGCAGGCTGGCCAGCCCTGTGGTGAACATCAGCGGCTGCAGCACGCTCTCAAAAAACCACTGCTGCACACTGTCAAATACGCTGCCTAACCATCCCATCGTGTCGCGCTCCCTCGCACCCGGTTATTCATGCAAACAAAAGGCGTGTATGCCGCTCGACCACTGCGCGCACCGCAGAAACCGCTCTGGCTACCCACACTAACGAACGTGGGCCACGGCGGCCGCATAGTCAGGGTGATCCCGCAAGGTGCGAAAGCAAAACCCCCGCTGCTTGAGGCCCTCAATCAAAGGCTCCAGCACAGCGGGCGCCCAGGCGTCCTTGCGCGACCAGATCCCCAGATGCGCCAGCAGGATGTCGCCACTGCGCACATCGCGCAGCGCCTTGTTCAGCAGCATGGTGTTGCTGGCCGTTTCACTGGGCAGCTCATCCCCCAAAAACCCCGCAGGTGACCAGCCCACATGCGCGTAGCCGCAAGCGCGCGCGCTGGCAATCAGTTGCGCAGAGGTCTTGCCGCCCGGCGCGCGGAACAGGGGTAAAGGCGCCTTGCCAGTGATGGCCTTCAAGCGGTCAGAGGCACGGGTGATTTCTTCGCAGTATTCGGCCGCCGACATCACAAAGCTCTGCCCCTCACGCGCTCCGGCTGAGGGCCGGACCCGAAACGCCGGATGCTGTGCGCTGCCTGCGTCGGCACGCCAGTAGGTGTGGCTCCAGGTGTGGGAGGCAAACTCGTGGCCCTCCGCCGCGCGTGCACGCCACCACGGAGCCCAGTGGTCTCCCAGGCTTCCGTCCCCTTCCTTCGTACGCTCATTCGCGGCAAAAAAGGTGACCAGCACCTGCTGGCGCTTGAGCACCTGAGCCACCAAAGGCGCTACCTCCATGTGGCCAGTGTCAAATGTCAGGTACAGAGGTTTTTTGCAATCATTTTCCGCGCTAGCGCCCGTGGAATATGCGCAAAAAGCTATTAATACGATAGCAATTCGGCGCCTGCCGCTTGCTGTACGAAAAACGCTGAGCGACATACATCTCACCCGGCTGGCTATACAACGTTCAACGCGGCGCGTGCTGCAAGGTCCATACGCCGTGGGGCGATTTACCCACATTGACCTGGCGCACCACCTTCTTCGCCTGGGTGTCCACCACAGACAGCTTACGTGCCCAGCGCGAACTGACGTAGATATAGCGACCATCGGCCGAGACATCCATGCAATCGGGCCCGCCTGGCACGGGGTAAGACTCGACGACCTGCTGGGTATTCATGTCGATCTTGCTGATGGAGTTGGCCACACGGTTGCTCACGTATAGATGGCGTCCATCGCCTGCGGCGCGAAAGGCGTGCGCACCATTGCCTGTCTTGATCCGCTTGACGCTGATCGCTTCACGCCCGGAGATATCGAACACCTCCACGCTGTCCCCACCCGTAAGCCCCACAAACAGGTGCTTGCCATCGGGGCTGCCATACACATCGGCAGGCATAGGCCCCGTTTTGACGCGCCATTTGATAGTCTGGGTGGCGATCTCAATAGCCACCAGCTCATCACTGTCCTGCATGGTCGAATAGACGTTGATGCTGCGGCTGTCGATCCACAAATGGCTGGGCGTACGCGAAGTGGCCACGCGCTGTGCCAGAGTCAGGTCCTTGCCATCCCAACGGTAAAAATCCACATGGTTCAGGCGGTTGGCAGCCGTGATGAGCCACTTCATGTCGGGGCTGAATCGCAGGTGGTAGGGGTCCACAATGCCACGCACCGTGCGTTGCACCTCAGCGGTACGAGGGTCGACAAAAGTCAGCGTATCACCGAGCGCGTTGGCCACGATGATCGACTTTTCGTCAGGCGTCAGATACAGGTGGTGCGGCTCTTTGCCCGTGGGAATTCGGGTCGTCTCGGTCCAGGTCACCGGGTCGATGACGCTGACGTTGGCCTCCAACGAATTGAGCACAAAAAGAGGCGGGGCACCCGCCGCCACACTGACCACGGAATACCACAACCCACCGAGGGTCACAACGCAGGAGCGTGCTATCGAGAGAATCTTCACAAAACCACTTTCAACACAGCCTTGCAGTGTAGCGCCGCGCCTGCCACGGTCCTGAGCGACAACACGTAACATCAAGGTGATCGCGCACTCTTTGATCAAAGTCATCAACGATATGAGGCACATTGCCTCGGCCGTGCGCTTCACGCCAGCCGACGAGAATCACCCCTGACGACATGCTCAAGCGTTGCTATTCAACAGGACCAAATCAGAGGCATCTAGCCATCGCCATTGTCCAGGTGCCAGATCTTCAGGTAGCGCCATGCACCCAATGCGAGAACGGTGCAGCCCCTCCACCCTATTGCCAACCGCTGCAATCATCCGCTTGACCTGGTGGTACTTGCCTTCGGTCAGCGTCATATCCAAGCGATGGGAATCAACGATGACACAGTTTGCAGCACGCACCGGCTTAGGATCATCATCCAACACAACTCCCGCCAATAATTTCGATACCTGTGCCTCGTCCACGGGATGTTTGGTCGTTACTTGATAGACCTTCGGCACATGCTTCTTGGGCGAACTCAAGCGATGAATGAACTGCCCGTCGTCGCTCAGTAGCAACATACCCGTTGTGTCCTGATCAAGACGTCCCACCGCCTGCACTCCTTGTACCGCACTCTTTGTGGGCCGCTGACGCAAGGGCAGAGGCAGGAGTGTGTAAATGCTGGGGTAAGTAGACGGCTTCTGAGAGCATTCCGTGCCTGCGGGCTTGTGAAGCAGCACGTAGGCCTTGGAGTGGAACGGCCAGTCCACACCCTGCACGCGCAGAAGGAGCCCTTCAGGCTCAAAGTCAGCGGTCGCCTCCGTGCAGAGCACGTACTCGGCATCGGGAGACGAGGCATCACGCACAAATACCCACCCCTGCTGAATCAGCCCCGCGCAAACACGACGCGTACCAAAGCCTTGGGAATACAGAATGTCTTGTAGTTGCATGGTCAATACTGCCGGAAGAATGCTAAGGGCAGTGATTTATTGTCACCCCAAAGCAAAAAACCCCAGTCATATCTGACTGGGGTTTTCTGGGCTGTAAGAGCCTGACGATGACCTACTTTCACACGGGAACCCGCACTATCATCGGCGCAAAGTCGTTTCACTGTCCTGTTCGGG
>NZ_JAPCKI010000007.1 GCF_028680575.1 Acidovorax benzenivorans
CAATCCACAGCAGCACAAAGCACCACCACAAACCGCCCCATCAACCTGATCACTTGCGCTCTCAGGTCTCAGTAGCGAAGCCCTCGACTATAGCACGGTTTGTACAGGCAGCAGGGGAAACCCGAGGCTTTATCCGCACCCGCTCAACCACCCACCAATCCAGCAACCCCAGCCTCCAAAGCATCTATGAACAGATACGCCACGCCTCTCTAGCAGCGGTTGGCATTGAGCACTGAACGTCGCGTAAGCTGCCGTAACGACAACTCGGACCGTTCGCTCTTCATCGACACCTACCATGACGGATTACACAAAGACGGCATTGGATCTCGCCCAAGAGGCCATGTACCGCACCTCCCCCAATCCCCGGGTGGGTTGCGTGCTCGTAAACAACGCCGGCACCATCATTGGCCAAGGATCCACACAGCGCGCGGGGGGGGCACATGCTGAGGTGATGGCCCTGCGCGACGCAGAACAGCGGGGTAATTCGCCCCAGGGCGCTACCGCCTACGTCACGCTAGAACCTTGCTCACACCACGGGCGCACAGGTCCTTGCTGCGATGCGTTGATTCAAGCGGGCATCACCAAAGTGATCGCATCGATCGCCGACCCCAACCCCGCAGTGGCGGGCAACGGGTTTGCCCGCCTGCGTGCTGCAGGCATAGCTGTGGATGTAGGACAGGGGGCAGAGGCATCCAGGGAACTGAACCTGGGGTTTTTCAGCAGGATGATTCGAAAAAAGCCTTGGTTGCGGATGAAAGCAGCCGCCTCGCTCGACGGTGTAACCGCATTGACCAATGGAGCAAGCCAATGGATCACCGGGCCCGCTGCGCGTGCTGACGGACATGCCTGGCGCGCAAGGGCTTGCGCGGTACTGACTGGCATCGGAACCGTGCTCGCGGACAACCCGAGACTGGATGTGCGGGATGTACAGACCGATCGACAGCCAGCCCTCGTTTTGGTGGACAGTGCACTGGCAGTACCTTTGGACGCGTTGCTTTTCGCAGCAAAACGCCCTGTCTATATCTATTCAGCGGTTGCGCATGAGGAGAAACGCCGTGCGCTGGAAGCTTTGGGCGCCATCGTGATCACGATGCCGAACAATGTCGGCAAGGTGGATTTGCCAGCGATGGTGCAAGACCTGGGACGCAGGGAGATCAATGAGTTGCACGTTGAAGCGGGATACAAGCTCAATGGCTCACTGCTGCGCGAAGGCCTGGTGGATGAATTGCTGGTCTATCTCGCCCCCAAGCTGATTGGAGAGGGCATGGGAATGGCTCAGATGACTCCTTTGGCCGCGCTTTCTGAGGCGCATGCCCTTAGCTTCCATTCGGTGGATCGAATCGGGGAAGATTTGCGCATCCTTGCGCGCTTGCAGGGGCGCGACAGGTTCTGACGCAATACAGGCGGAGCTCACCGCCCAATCTTTCGCAAGTCAAAGCCCCCCCACACTACCGCCAAGCCATCAGGGACGGGCGCAAAAGCCCAATAGAGCGCGACACGGATAATCCCGCCCTATGGCACTTATCACCTTACTGGACGCCCAACTCGCATTTGGGCATGTTGCATTGCTGGATCACGCCGGCTTTTCCCTGGAGACCGCCGAGCGGGTTGGCCTGATTGGCCGCAATGGCGCGGGGAAATCCTCCCTTCTCAAAATCCTGGGAGGACTTGCCAAACCGGACGATGGCACCTTACAAGTTCAGCAAGGGGTGCGCATTGCATTCGTCGCGCAAGAGCCCACGTTAGACCCCAATGCCACCATTTTCAAGGCGGCCTCCGAGGGCCTGCAGCGCGTGATCGCTATCCGCGATCAATACCTTTCGGGCGCGGACGGCCTGGATCTGGATGCCTTGCAATCGGAGATCGAGGCCTACGATGCCTGGAACTGGGAGCAGCGTGTAGAAGAAACCTTGCAGAGGTTGCATCTGGACCCCGAAGCCGTGGTCGGAACACTCTCTGGCGGCACCAAAAAACGCGTGGCGCTGGCGCAGGCGCTGGTAGCGCGCCCTGATGTGTTGCTGTTGGACGAGCCGACCAACCACCTGGATTTGGACTCCATCGAGTGGCTGGAGGACCTGCTGCTGGACTTTCCGGGCAGCGTCGTGACCATCACCCACGACCGGTCCTTCCTGGACCGCGTGGCCACCCGCATCGTGGAGCTGGACCGAGGACAGTTGCGCTCCTATCCCGGCAACTTTGCCCAGTACCAGATCCAAAAAGAGGAGCAGTTGGCACAGGAGGCGGTGATCGCAGCCAAGGCCGACAAACTGTTGGCACAAGAAGAAGTGTGGATCCGACGTGGCGTAGAAGCGCGCCGCACCCGCAGCCAAAGCCGCATCAGCCGCCTGGAACAGTTACGCGCTCGCCGAGAGGCTCGCCGCGAAGTCGTTGGCAGCGTGCGCATGGATGTTGCCAGCGGAGGCTCCAACGGTTACCAGGGCAAGATCGTGGCGGAACTGCAAGGGGTGAGCAAATCCTTCGGCGACAAAACCATCGTGCACAACTTCTCCGGGACCATACTGCGCGGGGACAAGGTGGGTCTGATCGGCCCGAACGGCGCTGGCAAAACCACGCTGCTCAAGATGATCCTGGGCGAACTACAGGCCGACAAAGGCACCATCCGGCAGGGAGCGAACCTGCAGGTAGCCTACTTTGACCAGATGCGCCATGCCGTCAACCTCGACGCCACGCTGGAGGACTTCATCAGCCCCGGCAGCGAATGGATCGAGATCGGCAATCAGCGCAAACATGTCAAGAGCTATCTAAGTGACTTTTTGTTCTCCCCCGCGCGCGCGCACTCCCCAGTGCGGTCGCTGTCCGGCGGCGAACGCAACCGTCTGCTGCTCGCCCGGCTGTTCGCCCGCCCGGCCAATGTGCTGGTGCTGGACGAACCCACGAACGACCTGGACATCGACACCCTGGACCTGCTGGAGGAGTTGCTCGAAAACTACGACGGCACGGTGTTCCTGGTCAGCCATGACCGCACCTTCCTCGACAACGTGGTGACCAGCACCCTCGCTTTTGAAGGCAACGGCCTGTGGCGCGAGTACGAAGGCGGCGTACAGGACTGGCTGCTCCAATCCAAACGCAGTCGGTCGCTGCAAGCTGCTGCTGCAACGTCCGCCAAACCGTCCACCCCCGAAATTTCAGATCAAAACACGCCGGAGCGCTTATCTAATAAGCCTGCACAGCTATCAAAAAAGAAGCTTAGCTACAAAGAGCAGCGCGAACTGGATCAACTGCCCGACCTGATCAGCGCGCTGGAGACTGAACAAAAAACCCTTCAGGACGCACTGGCTGACGGATCACTCTTTGGCATCGACCCAACTCGCGCCGCCGCCATGACAGGCCGAGCCGCCGCCATCGACGAAGAGCTGATGACGGCACTGGAGCGATGGACCGCACTCTCTGAATAGGCGCGAGCGCACTCCCTACATCGGACACTCCTGAGGCAGGCCATTGCGCAGGCCTGTCCCTCAGGAAGCAGCGATAGCCCTCAAATCCGGTGGTGCAGGCGGTCCGTCGTTCCGCGCAAACGAGCAATCAACGCTGGGGCAATCTGCCCCAGCGGCAGCACCTCGTCGGCAGCGCCATGGGCAATAGCCTCGCGCGGCATGCCAAACACGATGCAGGTCGCTTCGTCCTGAACGTAGTTGTAGCTGCCCGCGTCTTTCATCTCACGCATTGCGACTGCGCCATCGTTGCCCATGCCTGTGAGCATGATGCCAAACGCATTGCGCCCCACCACCGCCGCTGCGGACTTGAAGAGCACCTCGACCGAGGGCTTGTGGCGATTGACCGGTGGACCATCGTCCACCACCGCCACATAGTTGGCGCCACTGCGGGCTACATGGAACTGGGTGCCGCCCGGCGCGATGTAGGCGTGGCCGGGCAAAATGCGCTCGCCATTCACAGCTTCCTTGACTGTGATCTGGCACAGCCCGTTCAAGCGAGCCGCAAAACTGGTGGTGAACCCTGGGGGCATGTGCTGGGTGATCACAATCGCGGGTGAGTCCGCAGGCATCTGGACCAGCACCTCCTTGATGGCTTCCGTGCCCCCTGTGGACGCCCCGATGCAGATGAGCTTTTCGGTGGACAGACGGCCCAGCAACCCAGCCGCAGGCACGGCAAGAGGCACGGCAGCGCCACCCGGCCCGCTGGCTGGTGCTGTGTCGCGCGTCGGCGCGCGGCGCACCTGCGCAACGGCAGCGACACGGATCTTGTCCACAATCTGCGCCGCCAAGTCATTGAGCCCGTTGGCCAGCCCTACGCGCGGTTTGGCCACAAAGTCCACCGCGCCCAACTCCAAGGCCCTCATCGTGACCTCAGCACCACGCTCGGTCAGCGTAGAGATCATCACCACCGGCGTAGGCCGCAGGCGCATGAGGCGGCCCAGAAAATCAATGCCATCCATGCGGGGCATCTCAACATCCAGGGTAATGACATCCGGATCCAATTCGCGAATCATCTCGCGCGCCACCAAGGGGTCATTGGCAGTGCCAATGCACTCCATGTCGCGCTGGCGGTTGATGATCTCCGACAGCAGACTACGGACCAGCGCCGAATCGTCCACCACGATCACCCGGATTTTCCTGCTCATTAACTCAAACCTTTATCAAAACAGATCCACAGAACCACCCGATGTGGTCTTGGCCACAGTGGCGGCATTGCCACGGACCTCCTGGGCCACCAGGGTTTCGGGATGGGCATGCGCCAGCCGCTTGACCATGGCTTTGCCTGTCACCGGGAAAAAAACCACTTTGCGTGGGTAGATGTCCAGCACATCCTCGGAGACGATCGGAATACGTTCCGTGTGCAAATAATTCAACACAAAATTCGTGTTGCGCTCACCCACGTTCATGGTGGTGAAGTTGTGCATGACCTGGGCGCCCCCAAAAATCTTGGCCTGCATAGTTTCACGGCGGGCTCCGAGCTTGAGCATTTCGTTGATCAACAGCTCCATGGCGTAGGAACCATACCGCCCCGATGCGTCCGCCAGATCTCCATCAGGCAGCATGAAATGGTTCATGCCCCCAATACGCGCGCGGCTGTCCCACAGGCAGGCCGCGATGCACGAACCCAGCACGGTCATGATGACCATGTTCTCATCCGACACAAAATATTCGCCGGGTAGCACCTTCACCGCGTTGTGCTGAAAGTGGTGATCAAGGTAGAAAAATGAGGCTTCTCCCGGCTTGCGGCTGCGTGCCTTGAGTTCCTGCAGCGACGACTCCCGTGCGGGCCCGTTGCCCGAGGTGTAGATGTCGGCGCTCAGCGGCGCGATGCGCGGAGCGCGGCGTCTTTCGGAAGAACCGGGCACAGCCGCGGCACTGGAAGAGGATGAACCTGTGTGAATGTTGGTCATGGGTGCAATGTGCAGGACAACATGGACAGGTCAGCGGCGCTCGTACACCGTCTTGCCACGCAGGGTGAACAGATCTTTGGACTCGCTGAAGTTCTCGGCGTGCCCCACAAACAGCATGCCACCCGGTTTGAGCACGCGGTGGATTCTTTCGAGCACGCGCCGCTGCGTGGGGGCATCAAAGTAAATCATCACGTTTCGGCAGAAAACCACATCGAACGGCTCTTTGAACGGCCAATCGTCGCGGATGAGGTTCACGCTCATGAAGTCGATGGCACGCCGCAGTTCAGGCTTGGCGCGGACCATGCCCGCATTCCCGCCCTTGCCTTTGAGAAAGAATTTCTGCAGGCGCTCAGGACTCAAGCCCTTGACGCTGTCGAGCCGGTACACGCCCTGCGCGGCCGTGGCCAGCACGCGCGAGTCGATGTCACTGGCCGTCAATTTGAAAGAAGCATTGGCTCCCAGCGCCTCCAGCGCAGTGATCACGATGGAATAGGGCTCTTCGCCAGTGGACGCTGCGTTGCACCAAACCTTCCAGCCGGCCGATGGTTTGGACCGCAGGTGCGACGCAAAAATTTCGAAGTGATGCTGCTCACGGAAAAAGGCCGTGAGGTTGGTGGTCAATGCATTCACAAACTCCTGCCACTCCGGCCCATCGTGGGTCTCCAGCCAGCTCAGGTAGTCGTGAAAACTGGTGTACCCGGTGTCGCGCAGCCGTCGCGATAGGCGGCTATACACCATCGCGTGCTTGCCATCATGCAGGCTGATGCCAGCGCGCTGATAGATAAGGGCCTGAACCCGGGCAAAGTCTGCGTTGGTCCAGACAAACTCCCGCCCTTGCGCCAAAGGGCCAGAGGGCGCTGCCGCTGCAGCATGCGAAGGATCTGCCCTTGCTGGGCCTGACCGGACTGACGCAGAAGCACTGGTGGTTTGGGCCATATTGATCGTCCGAGAGGAAATCCTGTTCGCTCCAAAAGGTCTGCAAGCCCTGCTCACAGCCTGACATGCGCCTGCACCACCACTGGCTGCTGACTATTGCGCCTCATTCGTTGGCGGTCACCAAGCCCATGTCCACGCTGGACATGAGCTTCTCAATATCCAGCAAGATCAACATGCGCTCGCCCACCGACCCCAGGCCCAGAATGCAACTGTTGTCAATGGCACTCTCGATATCGGGCGCCGATCGAATGCTTTCAGGCGTCAGCTCCATCACATCGCTCACGGAATCCACCACGATACCCACCACACGGTTGCGCAGGTTGAGGATGATGACCACCGTGAAACTGTTGTAGTCCGCCTGCGCGCAGTTGAACTTGATGCGCATGTCCACGATGGGAACAATCGTGCCACGCAAATTGACCACGCCCTTGATGAAGTCCGGCGCGTTCGCAATGCGTGTGGGTGGCTCGTAGCCACGGATTTCCTGCACCTTCAGAATGTCGATGCCGTACTCTTCCTGGTCGAGGCGGAACGTCAGATATTCACGCGCGCCCGTAGGTGCAGCGTCTGCAGCTTTACCGATCACACTCATGGTGCATTCTCCTTTCATGACGGCGCAGCGCCTCCCGGGCGCCCGCGCCTGTATCTAGTGGCGCGCCCGGCGCACCAAGCCACCCGTGTCCAAAATCAATGCCACGGTGCCGTCGCCCAAAATGGTGGCGCCCGATACGTTGGGCACCTTGCGGTAATTCGACTCCAGGTTCTTGACCACCACCTGGTGCTGGCCGAGCAACTCATCTACCAGCAGCGCCACACGGCTGCCATCAGCCTCTACAACCACCATGATGTTGCTGGATTTATTGAGGTCAAAGCGCGGGACCTGGAAGATCTTCTCCAGCGCGATGACGGGCATGTATTCGTCGCGCACCTTGACCAACTGCGAGCCTTGCGCGACGGTACTGACATCGTCCGCATTGACCTGGAACGACTCCACCACCGAAGACAGGGGAAGGATGTAGACCTCATCGCCCACACCCACCGACATGCCATCCATGATGGCAAGCGTCAGCGGCAAACGCACCGACACCTTCATGCCGTAACCCTCTGCAGAATCGATCTCTACCGAGCCGTTGAGCGCTGCGATATTGCGCTTGACCACGTCCATGCCGACACCACGGCCGGACACATCGGTCACCTCGTCAGCCGTGGAGAAGCCGGGGGCAAAGATCAGCTGCCAGACATCGGCATCGCTCATCTGCTCCGACACCTCAATACCGCGCTCCTGGGCCTTGCCAAGGATTTTCTCGCGCGACAGGCCACGGCCGTCATCGCGCACCTCGATCACGATCGAGCCGCCTTGGTGCGACGCCGACAGCGTGATGGTGCCATGCTCGGATTTGCCCTTGGCAAGCCGATCAGCAGGCATTTCGATGCCATGGTCGCAGCTGTTGCGCACCAGGTGGGTCAGCGGGTCGGTGATCTTTTCAACCAGCCCCTTGTCCAGTTCGGTGGCTTCACCCAAAGTCACCAGCTCCACCTTCTTGCCCAACTTGTTCGCTAGGTCGCGCAGCATGCGCGGGAAGCGGCTGAAAACGATGGACATCGGAATCATACGGATCGACATCACCGACTCTTGCAAGTCGCGCGTGTTGCGATCCAGGTCCGCCAGCCCGGCCAACAACTGCTGGTACGCGCCAGCATCGAGCCCCCGGCTGTTCTGCGCCAACATCGCCTGGGTAATCACCAGCTCACCCACCAAGTTGATCAGCTGATCGACTTTCTTCACGTCCACGCGGATGGTCGTGGACTCCATCTGCGCCTGCATTGCCACCTTGGGCTCGGCAGCCTTGGGAGCGGCCTTTGGAACTTGAGGCGCAGGCGCAGGCGCAGTTGCCACTGCTTCACCATGGGGCGCGCCAGGTGCGCCGGTGAAGAATCCGTAAGGTGCTTCGCCCGCCGATGCATCCACAGCAGCCGCAGCCTCATCATCGGCACCAGCGGCAGCGGCAGCACCATCGTCCGAAGCAGCCGCATCACGAATCAGCACCTGCTCCTTGGCAACGTGGAAGGCAAACAGGTCCAGCAGATCGTCGTTGGTAGAAGTCGTTTCCACCGCAAAGACCCGCGTGTTGGCTTGGCTGCCCTGCACATCGCGGATCGCACCCAAACCGGGGATGTCACGGAACAGTTCCTTGATCGCATCAGCTTGCTCGGGGCGATCCAGCGGGCCGATATGGATCTCCAACTGCCGCGCCTGGCCGGGCACTGCGGGGGAGGAAGGCTTGGGCGCCGGAGCTGCCGCTACCGGCGCGGGTGCTGGGGGAGGCGGTGCGGCGACCTCGGGCGCATCGTCGCTGGGCACCAAACCTGCCGCCAAGTCACTGATGCGGCGAACCAAGGAGGTGGTGGAAACCGCCTCGCCCTGTCCACCCGCCTGATGGCGAGCCAGCAGGCTGCGGGAAGCGTCGGCAGATTCCAGCAGAACGTCCACCATCTGAGGGATGGGTTGCAGCTCATGGCGGCGCAGACGGTCAAGCAGAGACTCCATCTGATGGGTCAGCTCGGCCACATCAGAAAACCCGAAGGTGGCAGAGCCACCCTTGATCGAGTGAGCGCAACGGAAGATACCGTTGAGTTCTTCGTCGTTGGCACTGCTCAGGTCCAGACTCAGGAGCATCTGCTCCATCTGGTCGAGGTTCTCACCCGCTTCCTCGAAAAAGATCTGATAGAACTGGCTGAGGTCGAAGTCAGCGCCTGCACCTGATCCTTCTTGGTAGGTTTCCGCCATGGTGGGCTCCTGTGTACTAAATGATCTCAGTCAACCCGGCTCAGCGGATCACTTTCTGGATGACTTCGATCAGGCGATTCGGATCAAAAGGTTTTACCAGCCATCCCGTGGCACCCGCCGTGCGGCCCGCCTGCTTCATCTGATCGCTCGACTCTGTCGTCAGGATCAGGATGGGAATAGTCTTGAATTTGGGGTGCTCGCGCAGTTTGCGGGTCAGGCCAATGCCATCAAGACGTGGCATGTTCTGGTCGGCCAAAACTAGGTCAATGTTGTGCGTCTCGGCCTTTTCGAGGGCATCTTGCCCATCCACCGCCTCCACGACGTGATAGCCGGCACCAGTGAGGGTGAACGACACCATTTTGCGCATGGAAGGTGAATCATCAACGGCAAGGATCGATTGCATGTATGGCTCCAACTGACTTGAATATATAAGGTAACCAGTGATGTGAACGTCAAAACAGGTCCACAGAACCTGCATCCATCTCGCTTTGGGTGACAGGATTCGGCCTGTCGGGCGCCATCTCCGCAAAGGGCGCGGCATCTTCACCTTCTTCATGCCCCATGGCTTCCGAGGCCAGCCGGAAGGCGCAGCCCTGCAGCACCTTGGTGGTATGCCATATGAGTTGGGAGGCCATATCCTGGAACTGCAGCTCAGTCACCGCGCTGCGCAGCGCCGTACGCGCGGCCACCAGTTCTGGCGAGTCTGACACCACGGCATCTGTCAACATGGCGTTCGCCTCGCCAAACCGCTCCAGCAGATTGTCGGTGGCGTGGTTCAGCAGGCCTTCCAAGCGGTGCAAATCGTGCATCACGACCAGCAGGGAGTCCTGAAGCTCTGCCGCCACCATGACGGGAACCTGGACAGCAGGTCCTCCAGGCGTTGTTAGCGTAGATTGCATCGTTTCTCCATCGCAGCACGTAGCGGCAAAACACGCAAATACACAGGACTACGATACATGCATCAGTAACCTGCCGAGGCCCCCGAGCAAACCGGAGCATCCGCGCCCATTGGACGCTGACACACAAACCATCCCAACCGGACAAACACCCTTGTTTGTTCCAATTTGTATCCTATGATAGCGCTCCTATGGGCCCTGCAACATCAGACCAGACCCTTGAAATCCTGCATCTTGAAGATTCACCGGCCGATCACGAATTGGCAGCGCGTGCGTTGCGTCGATCCGGGCTCCAATGCCGCCTCCAGCGGGTCGATACTCTTTCAGAATTCCAAAGACTGACGGACAACGGCAGCTTTGACATCATCCTGGCAGATTACCGCCTGCCAGGCTTCACCGCATTGGATGCGTGGGCCCATGTGGCGCAAAAACCGCATCACCCGCCCTTTGTGCTGCTTTCGGGCGCTATCGGCGAGCCTGCGGCGGTAGACGCGATGCGGCTCGGGGTAGCGGACTATCTGCTCAAGGACGATATCCAGCGCCTGCCCCATGTGATCGCCCGGACCTTGGAGGTGCACGAAGCGCGCAATGCGCGCGAGCAGGCCATTGGCGAGTTGGCTGCGTCACAGCGCCGCTTGGCCGAATTGGCCGAACACCTGCAGACCTCCATTGAGCAAGAGCGTGCCTCCATCGCCCGTGAGATTCACGACGACATTGGCGGCGCACTGACGGCCGTGCGCTTTGACGTAGCCTGGATCGGGCGCCACAGCACAGATTCGGCCATGCAAGAACACGCCACATCGGCAGCGGACATGCTGCAACACGCCATCGGCGCCAGCCAGCGCATCATGATGAACCTGCGTCCGCCCATCCTGGAACAAGGGCTGGTTGCGGCCGTCCAGTGGCTGGCCACGGGCTTTGAACGCAGGACCGGCATTCCCACGAGGCTGCAGAGCAGCAACGACACCATTGACACCCCCACCGACGTTCAGTTGGTGGCGTACCGCACCGCCCAGGAAGCATTGACCAATATCTCCAAGCATGCGCAGCCCAGCAAGGTGGACATTGAACTGTCTGACAAGGAGGGGGTATTGACCCTGGAGGTTGCAGACAACGGCCGTGGTATGGATGCCACAGTTCGCGACAAACCCAAGGCCTTCGGCCTCAAGGGCCTTCAAGAGCGTGCGCGTACCGTAGGGGGGTGGCTGGACATCAGCAGTCGCCCGGGTCAGGGCACATCGGTCATCCTGTCCATCCCATTAATATCTCCCTCCACATCCGCTCCAGGAGATGCCCAGTGATCCATGTCGTCTTGTGCGACGACCATGCCGTATTGCGGCGCGGCATTCGCGACACACTCGCCGAAGCACCGGACATTCAGGTGACCGGCGAAGCGGGCGGGTATTCCGAGCTGCGTGAAGTTCTGCGCACGGCCGCCTGTGATGTGCTGCTGCTGGACCTGAACATGCCTGGACGCAGTGGCCTGGAAGTATTGGCCAGTCTGCGCGAGACCCACTCGACCATCAAGGTACTGGTGGTTTCGATGTACCCCGAGGATCAATACGCACTGCGCTGCCTCAAGGCGGGAGCCCAGGGTTACGCCAACAAGGCTGGCGATCCGGTTGAGCTGATTGCGGCAGTACGCACGGTGATGCAGGGGCGCAAGTACCTCACGGCCGAAGTGGCTCAGATGCTGGCAGACAGCCTGGCCCAACCCACGCCAGAGGCGCCCCATACGACACTATCCGAACGCGAACTGCAAACCCTTGTCAAGATTGCCTCGGGTCGGCGCCTGTCGGACATCGCCGAAGAATTGATGCTGAGCCCCAAAACCGTGAGCGTGTACCGCTCACGGGTTCTCGAGAAATTGAAGCTCTCGAACAACGCTGAACTGACCGTTTACGCCATCCGCAACCAACTGGTATAGCCAGCGGCCAGCTTCACTACCGACCGACCGCAAACAGATCCACGGCCTGCTGCATCAACGCCAGCACGGGTTGCTCCAGCATCGGCAATGTTGCCGCAATCCCCAGCATCCCCACCGTGAGCGTGACGGGAAAACCCACCGCATAGATGTTCATTTGCGGCGCCACGCGCGAGATGATGCCCATGGTCAGGTTGACGAACAGCAGCAACGCAATCATGGGCATGGCAATCCAGAGCGCACTGGAAAAGAGCGAAGCCCCCAGCTCATACAAACGCATCTGCCCCAACGCCTGCAGAAAGTTGCCATCGACGGGAAAACGGTCAAAGCTCTTGACCACGGCCATCAGGATCAACAAATGACCGTTGATGACAATGAAGAGCAGCATGGACATGTGGCCAAAAAAACGGGCCACGGCGCTGATCTGCCCATTGGAGGTGGGGTCAAAGAATGAAGCAAAGTTGAGCCCCATCTGCAACCCAATGATTTCGCCGGCCAGCTCGACGGCAGTGAACACAAGGCGGACCGAGAAACCAATCGCCAGCCCTACAGCCACCTGCTGTGCCACCGTGCCCAGCGCCTCACGGCCGTTCACGCTGATGACGGGCTGCTCGCCCAGCACCCCTTGCGCACAAAAGGCCACCAGAAACGCGAGGCCAACCTTGACGCGCATGGGCACAACGCGCATGGAGAACACCGGAGCCACCGAAAACAAGGCCAGCACGCGCAAAAAGGGCCACAGGATGGGAGACAGCCACGCCATGATCTGCGCCTCGGAAAAGGTAATCACGCCCCTCCTCCAATGGCCTGGCTGGGGCCCATTGACGGAAAAGGCGCCAGAGTCCCCTGTGCGGGTCGCCAGCGCAGGCAGCCCTGCATTGTTCTCAGGCAGCCAAGGGCCCAGATTGGCATGGCGCTATCCAATCATCGACGGAATCGATTCGATCGTCCTGCGGATGAAGTCCACCAAGGTGCTGAGCATCCAGGGCCCCGCAATCGCAAACACCACCATGGCAGCAATCAGCTTGGGCACAAAGGCTAGCGTGGCTTCGTGGATCTGCGTGACAGCCTGAAAAATACTGACCAACAAACCCACCGCCATGACCACCCCCAGCACAGGCATGGAAATCATCAACAGCAGCGTGAGGGCATCACGCCCAATGGTCAGCACCATTTGTGAAGTCATGGCGGAATCCTCTAGGTGACGAAGCTGGCGGCCAATGATCCGATCAGCAGGTTCCAGCCGTCTGCCAGCACGAACAACATGAGCTTGAACGGCAATGCCACCAACACCGGCGACAACATCATCATGCCCAGCGACATAAGGATGCTGGACACCACCATGTCGATGACGAGAAACGGGATGAAGATCATGAACCCGATCTGGAACGCCGACTTGAGCTCACTGGTCACAAAGGCCGGCACCAACACACGGATGGGTGCCGTCTCAGCCGTCACTTTGGGGTCAAGACGTGCCAATCTTGAAAAAAGCGCAAAGTCAGATTGCCGCGTCTGCTTGAGCATGAAGCTGCGCATGGGCGCCTCTGCCCTGTCCAGCGCCTGTTCGAAGCTGATCGTGTTGTTGGTGTAGGGAACGTACGCATCCTGGTACACACGATCCAGCGTCGGCCCCATGACAAAAAAGGTCAGGAACAACGACAGACCGATGATGACCTGGTTGGGGGGGGCCGACTGCGTTCCCAAGGCTTGGCGCAGCAAGGACAACACGATCACGATGCGAGTAAAGCCCGTCATCATCAACAGCACCGCAGGCAAAAACGACAGCGCCGTAAAAAACAGCAAGGTCTGGATTGGCACCGAGTAGCTGGCGCCAGATGGCCCACTGCCTACCACCAGTGGCAATGCGCCTGCGCTTTGGGCCCAGGCAGAGTCCTGTGCCACCAGGCCCAAGACAGCGACGGCCCACGGCCATGAACGCCACGCCATCCGCGCCCCACGCTTTACGAGGGAGGGTTGGCTTTCAGACATGTGCGGGCTTTCCAGAATCAGCGGACGCAGTTCGCATCTCCTGGGCAAACGACGGCCCCGCTGGGAGTGGTGCCTTCACCGCCTCACCAGCCCCCTTGGCCGTCACTGGCAGCACATGCAGGCAGCTGACCTGCTGCGCAGTGACGCCCAACACCAGCCAGGTACGCGCATTTTCAGGTCCGACTTCCACCGTCACTACCCGCTGTTGGGGCCCGACGGCTACTGCCGACACCACACGGGACGCCGCCCCGACAGCCAGCGCCCCAGCGGCCTGACGCTGCTGCAACCGCCGCACAGCCCACGGAAGCAACGCCATGGCGCCCACAAAAAGCACCACGACGAGCAGTGTCTGCGTCATGCTCCCACTATCCACGGCTCACCCGGCGCAAACGTTCCGACGGCGTGACCACATCGGTCAGGCGGATACCGAACTTGTCATTGACCACCACCACTTCGCCTTGGGCGATGAGGTATCCATTGACCAGCACATCCATGGGCTCGCCCGCCAGCGCATCCAGTTCCACCACCGAGCCTTGCGCCAGTTGGAGGATGTACTTGATGGGCACTTTAGTGCGCCCCAACTCCACCGACAGCTGCACCGGAATATCCAGCACCATGTTGATGTCGTTGACGCTATCGCCGCCCGCAGCGCCGGAAAATGGCCGCACAGGCTCGCCCGAGAGCGGCCCCCCCTGCTCTGCGTCCGCCGGCTTGTCATCCGTCCGCTTCTGCTCTTCGAGCGCCTCGGCCCAACCCGCAAACGGGTCGTCCGCGCCTGCATCCTTGTTGTCTTCTTCAGTTGCCATTTTTCTCTCCCAGCCAGCTCATGTCCGATGTACGCAGGCACTCTTCAATGCGGATGGCGTACTTGGAATTGTGGGTTCCATACTGGCATTCAAAAATTGGAACCCCTCCGATCGACGCACGGATGCGGGGCTCACGGTCCAGCTCTATGAAGTCACCCGGCTTCATGGCCAGCAATTGCTCCACGGTGGCATCAGCCTTCGCCAGCTCCGCCACCAGTGTGACTTCTGCTGACTGGATTTCACGCTTGAGCACATTCACCCAACGGCGGTCCACTTCAATGGAATCGCCCTGCGTGGACGAATACAGCACATCGCGAATTGGCTCTAGCGTTGCATACGGCATGCAGATATGAATAGCGCCTGAAAGGTCACCGATTTCCAGTTGGAAAGCCGTGGACACCACGATCTCGCTGGGTGTGGCGATGTTGGCAAACTGGGGTTGCATTTCCGAGCGCTGGTATTCCAGCTCCAACGGGTAGATGCCCTGCCAAGCCTTCTTGTACTCCGCACAGATCACATCCACGAGCCGGTTGATGACGCGCTGCTCGGTGGGCGAAAAATCACGGCCCTCAATGCGGGTCTGGAACTTTCCGACCCCGCCATACAGGGTGTCAATGATGCCGAAGACCAGCGAAGGCTCACAGACGATGAGCCCGCTGCCGCGCAAGGGACGGATCGCCACGATGTTGAAGTTTGTGGGCACCGCCAGCTCCCGCAGGAACGCGCTGTAGCGTTGCACCGACACGGTCCCCACCGAAATTTCGGGGCTGCGGCGGATGAAGTTGAACAGCCCGATACGGAAGTTGCGTGCAAACCGCTCGTTGACGATTTCCATCGTCGGCATGCGGCCACGGACAATGCGTTCCTGGCTGGAAATGTCGTAGTTGCGTACCGCCCCCGCCTCAGCCACTTCCTCGACGGACTTCTGGCTCTCGCCAGTGACCCCTTCCAGAAGGGCATCGACCTCTTCCTGCGAAAGAAATGAATCACTCATGGCTGGTCCTTGCCCGGCTGGCTCATTGGATGATGAAGCTCGAAAAGAGCACCTTGCGCACAGGATTGCGCTCTGTACGCTCTGTGCGCTTTCGCGCGGCGGGACGCTCCTCTGCATCCCCCTCGTCATGCTCGGCGGCAGCCGCCGCCTTGGCACGCTCGCGCTCTGACGGCACTGAATAGCCCAAGGGCCGCGAGACCTCGCGCAAGATATCGGTGGCCAATTTCTCCTTGCCCTCGCGCTGCAGCAGTTCCGTGGACGTGCGCTGCGACACCAGCATCAGGATGCCACTGCGAATCGTTGGCAGGTACTGCTTGACCTGTTCCGCAGTCTTGGCGTCTTCCAGCTCCAGGGTGATGCCAATCTGCGCAAAGCGGTCACCGCCCGGATCAGCAAGATTGACCACCATGTTTTCCATGGGCAAGAAGGTGGGGGCCACTTTAGGGGCTTCCTTGTGTGCGGCAGGCGCACCGCCGCCCTCTTCGTCCTCTGCGGCATGCGAGCGACTGGAGATAAACCACGCTGCCGCCCCCCCTCCAATCACCAGCACAGCCACCACCACGCCGATGATGATCAACAGCATTTTCTTGCTTTTGGCGGGCGCTGCTGCTGCGGGAGTATTGGCTGACACGATGGAATTCCTTGCGGTAGGGAACAGGCGGCACTGGCGCTATCAAAGCGCAAGCTCCACCGGGTAGCCCATTATTGGTCGGGGGTGTAACCAATAATAGCCAGAATAAAAGCCCAAAACCATGGCATTCACCGCGCTCGCCTGCACTGCTGGGGTGAACAGAACTGTGGGCTGTCCACATCACTCCACAAAAATCAGACGAATACGTCTACAGCGCGGTCCGTGGCCCCGCCACCGCGCGCCAGCGAGGCCGTGCCTGCGGGCACGGCAGACACCACCTGCGCCTGGCGCGCTCCGTCGCGAGGGCGCTGCTGCCCCGCCTCGCCACCATCCGCGCTGTCGCGCGCCGATGTACCCACCGACATGCCTGACAACACCAAGCCCTCGCTGCGCAACAAGTCGCTCAACTGCGCCATGCTCTGGTCCAGCAGCTCCCGCGTCTGCTGTTGGTCGCTGCGGAACGACACATGCGCTTCATTGCCCGACAGAGACACCGACACCTCCACCGGCTGCCCATCACGCTGCAGCGTCAATTCCGCGTTCTGGGTCTTCTGATTCACCCAGTAGGCCACCTGCTCGGCCACCTGATCCTCTGCCCCCAGGGCGTTTGGGTCCGCAGTGACCGTTGCGTCGGTGAAGTTGCCCGACTCTACAGGTGATGCCCCGGATGCACCTTCAGACCAGGCGCCGCCCGCCCCTGTGCCATCGCCATTGGAACGCCCGTCAGCCGGTGACTCTGGAGCATGTGCTGGCCCGACAGCCGCCAGCAGACCGTCCGCCAAAGGTGGTACCCCGTCCGCGCCCGCAGCAGGATTTGACTGAGCAACTCCTGATCGCTCCACCGCTGAGCCAGCCATCACCCCTGCGACAGCCCGCTCTCCGACAGAGGAAACCAGCGCGACGGAGGCACTCTGAACGGCATTGGAACGCGCTGCAGAATCCCGCAAGGTGGCTGAACCCAAGGGTGCATCGGCCGCCCCCATGCCGCCGGCTCGTTGAGCGCTAGCACTCTGCAAGCGCGAGAAGGCACGCCCCAAACCAGCCAAGGCTCCTTGCGAAGGCTCCTCCTTGAGGTCAGCGGACGTATCCAGCTTCACAGTCTCGGCAACCAACCCTTGGGGCATGCCCAGCATGTCACTGAGCGCATTTCCTGGGGAGGCTACAAGTCCTTGCACGCCCGACTGCATTCCTGCCGCTATGCCACCCCAACCTGGGTTGGCCGATTGAGACGCTCCCAAGGCAGTCTGCCCATTGAAAGCACCCAGTTCATTCCTGTCTTGCGTCGGAGCAAGCAGGCCTTGCCATGCAGCCATGGCAGAAGTATCTGCCGCAGACAACGAGGCGACATCAGCGCCGCTTTCAGCAGAAGGCAACAGAGTTTCACCCGAGGCATCGCCAAGCGGATTCCCGTCCGCCCCGCCCCCCAACGCCGCCAGCAGCGCCAAAAAACCGCCCCCAGCAGCAGGATCGCTAGCATCTGTGGCCGAAGGCTGGGACGGCGACTTGGTGCGGGCCGCGTGGGCGGGCTGGGTGCCCTGCGAGGAGGCTACTTTGGTCGGTTCCATGTTCAATTCTCCTGGCCAGCGTTGCGGTACTGCAGCGCGGCACGTTCATCGGTCTGTTTCTGGTCCCTGCGCTGCTGCTGCAGGGCAAGGTCGTTGCGCCGCTTGTCCACCACCTTGCGCAAACTGGCCAACCTCAGCTCTGCATCCAGCAGTGCGCGCTGCGCAGCCTGTACCCGCGCAGACTGGTCACCCACCACACCGGTCTGGATGCTGGCCGCATGGCCCAGCCGGTCCATGAACTGGTAGTGGTGGTACATCACTTCAGGCTGCATGGCCGTGTTGGCCTTCACACCCCAACGGGACTCGGTTTCACGGGCATAGTCTTCCAGCTGACCGAGCTGGGCGCGCGCAGCCTGCTCGGCAGCCAGGGTGTCCTGCAGCACCTTGCGGGCATCGTCCCGCTTGCGTGTGGCCACTTCGACTGCGACAGAGAGGGCACTGAGACCGGACATGATGAATTACCTGTCAACCTTCAATGGTCCAGCACCGCCGCCATCGCGGCTACGCTGTGGTCCATGGAGGCAGCCTCAAACATGTCCTGCTGCAGAAAACCCGCCATCTGCGGCTGCAAGCGGATCGCCTCGTCCAACGCGGGGTCGGAGCCGCTCATGTAAGCCCCCACCTGCACCAAGTCCCGGCTCTTCTGGTAGCGCGAATACACAGCGCGAAACCGCCGCGCCAGGTCAAAATGCCCGCGTGACACCACGTTGTGCATCACCCGCGATGCCGATTGCTCGATGTCGATGGCTGGGAAATGCCCGGTCTCCGCCAGGGCGCGTGACAACACGATGTGCCCATCCAAAATGGCGCGTGCGGCATCGGCAATTGGGTCCTGCTGGTCATCCCCCTCCGACAGCACCGTATAAAACGCCGTGATGGAGCCCACACCATGCAGGCCATTGCCACTGCGCTCGACCAGCTGCGGCAGCTTGGCAAAACATGACGGCGGATACCCTTTTGTCGCAGGCGGTTCGCCGATGGCCAGGGCAATTTCGCGCTGCGCCATCGCGTAGCGGGTGAGTGAGTCCATGAGCAGCAACACATGCTGGCCCTTGTCGCGAAAATGCTCTGCCACTGCGGTGGCATAGGCCGCACCCTGCATGCGCAACAACGGCGGCGCGTCGGCAGGTGCAGCCACCACCACCGACCGCGCACGGCCTTCCTCACCGAGGATGTCTTCCACAAACTCCTTGACCTCGCGCCCCCGCTCGCCAATGAGCCCCACCACGATCACATCGGCTCGGGTGTAGCGGGCCATCATGCCCAGCAACACACTCTTGCCCACTCCAGAGCCCGCAAACAACCCCAGGCGCTGACCGCGTCCCACGGTCAGCAAGGCGTTGATCGCGCGCACGCCGGTATCCAGGGGCTCGCGCACCGGATCGCGGTCCATGGCGTTGATCTGCCGCCGCCCCATGGGTTCGGACACCACATCCTGCACCGGCCCGCCGTGGTCGAGGGGCAGACCCTGGGCATCCACCACGCGCCCCAGCAGGCCATCGCCCATGGGCAAACGCAGCACTCCGGCGCGTTGAACGGGCCGAGGGGGCTCGCCCAAGCGGGGCATCGGAATGTAGGGCGCAGCTGGCACCACGCTGGCGCCACTGGACAGCCCGTGGATATCGCCTGCAGGCATCAAAAATGCACGGTCGGCAGAAAACCCGACAACCTCCGCCAGCACCGGCGCGTGTCCGGGCATTTGCACCATGCACTGCGAGCCCACGGGCACACGGATGCCCACTGCCTCCAACACCAGGCCCGTCAACCGGGTGAGCGTACCGCGCGTCTCCAGCGACGCACCCTCAGCAACGCGCTCGCGCGCATCGTCCATGAAGCGGGTCCAGGCAGAAGATGTGTCAACGGTCATCGCCATCCCCACGCTCCCCGTCATCCCAGGGAGACTGCAGTCCCAGCGACGCAATGGCGCGCTGCCACCGCTTGTCGATGCTGCCATCGACGACCGTGCCAGCCGACTCCACCAGGCAGCCCCCCGTAGGCACGGCGGCATCAGCCATCCACTGCACGCCGGGCGCATTGGTCTCTTCGCGCAGGGGTTCGGCCATGGCTTCCATGTCCACCGGATTGAGCCGCACCGTGGCGGGACGCCCCTCGGTCACGAGCATGCCAACGGCCTCCCGCACCACAGGCAGCAAGGCGTTGGGGTTGACCGACAGTTCCTGGCGCACCACTTGGCGCGCGATGTCGCACGCCAATTCGAGCACCTGCTGCGCCATCTGCTGCTGCATGTCGATCAGGCTCGCGTCCAGCGTCTGCAGCACGCTCTGCAGGCGCTGTGTCGCCTCTTGCCCCTGCTGGGCAATGTATTCATCCATGCGGCGCTGCCACTCCAGCGCGGTCTGCGCCTGCGCTTGGGCAAAGCCCTCGGCATACGCATCGTCACAAGCCTGCTGGACCAGCGCCTGCTGTGCCGCTTCATCCAGCTCGGCGGGTAGCTCTGCCACAGGCTCCGGCTCCAGCTCTGGCTCCACCAGGTCGGAGCCGTCTACGGCGGCAAACTTCCACTGCTTGAAGTCGCCGACTTCCTCGCTCGGAATGAAGCGCGAATAGGACCGCTGGTTAGACGAAGGCATCATCACCACCGCCTCCGATCACGATCTGGCCTTCGTCAGACAGGCGTCGCACTGTCTTGAGAATTTCCTTCTGCTGCGCCTCAACCTCGGACAGCCGCATCGGGCCACGCGATTCGAGGTCTTCGCGCAGCGCGTCGGCAGCGCGCGAAGACATGTTGGACAGAAATTTTTCGCGCAGCTCGGGCACCGCACCCTTGAGGGCCACGATGAGGGTCTCGGATGCCACTTCCTTGAGCACTGTCTGAATGGCCTTGTCGTCGAGCTTGAGCACGTCCTCGAACACGAACATCTTGTCCATGATCTTCTGGGCCAGGTCGGGGTCGTAGCCCCGGATGGACTCAAGAACCACGGCGTCCATGTTGCCCCCCAGCAAGTTGATGATTTCTGCAGCCGCCTTGACGCCGCCCAGCGAACTCTTGCGGATCTTGTCCCCACCCGCCAGCACCTTGAACAGCACCTCGTTCAGGTCCTTGAGGGCCGTGGGCTGGATGCCTTCCAGCGTGGCCACGCGCAGCAAGATCTCGCTGCGCTGGCGATCTGTCAGGTGCATCAGGATGCCCGACGCCTGGTCGCTGTCCAGGTGCACCAGGATGGCGGCAACGATCTGCGGGTGCTCATTGCGCAACAGTTCGGCCACTGACAGCGGGTCCATCCACTTGAGGCTCTCGATGCCAGAGACATCGCCGCCCTGCAAGATCCGATCGATCAGCAGGCCGGCCTTGTCATCGCCCAGGGCACGCTTGAGCACGGCACGCACGTAGTTGCCGGTGTCGGACACCAGCAGGCTTTGCGCTGCAGCCGCGTTGGAGAACTTGTTGATGACCTCATCCACCTTTTCGCGCGACACCGAACGCATGCGCGCGATGGTTTCGCCCAGCTTCTGCACCTCCTTGGGCGAGAAGTGCTTGAACACCTCGGCCGCCTCTTCCTCGCCGAGGGACATCAGCATGATGGCGGCATCGTGGAGTCCTTGGTCGTCCATGGTCATCGTCCGTGCAATCGATAGCGGCTACTAAGCGGGATCGCCGTTCAGCCAAGTCTTGAGAATATTGGCGACCGCGACCGGGTTCTCCTTGGCGAGCGTGCGCGCATCTTCCAGGCGCAGTTGCTCGGGGGTCGCGGGCAATACTTCGTCCTTGCGAGCGGGTGCTGCCAATGCCGGACGCTCGGGCGTCTCTGCCTCCAGCGCGTCGAGCTGGCCACCAGCCACCGGCTTGGCGGCACCTGCCTTGGCTGCCGCTGTGCCCTTGAGTGCGGGCCGCACCAGGCCCATCAGCACCAGGGCAGCGAACAGAACGGCACCCACCGGCCAGGCAAAGGTCTTGGCCAGATCTATCACCTCAGGCTGCTTCCACAGCGGAGTGTCGGTGGTGGGCACTGCAGTGACCTGGAAGGGTGTGTTCATCAGATTCACCGAATCACCGCGCTCGCGATTGAAGCCAATGGTTTCACGCACCAGCCCGGTCATCTGCTCGATCTGCTCGGGCGTGAGCGCCTTGGTCACGGTCTTGCCCTTGTCTTCGGTCGACTGGTAGTTGACCACGACCGCAGCACTCAGCCGCTTGACGGCGCCCGTGCTGCCACGAACCACCTTCACCGTCTTGTCCACTTCGTAGTTGGTGGTGGACTCGCGCTTGTTGGACTGCTCCTCCGTGCCCTGTTGGCCACCCGCATTGGGCGCAGGGTTGGCGCCGTTGATGGGCGCGGCAGACGGAGCGGGAGGCTGGTTGGCGACAGCACCGGGCACACCCGTAGCGGTCTTGGTCGCGCTGCCACGACTCTCCAGCACCTGCTGGCTGCGCACGGCGCTGGCGTCTGGCGTCTGGTTGGGGCGGAATTGCTCGGAGGTGGACTCGGTCTGCGAAAAATCCACCTCGGCCGTCACCTGTGCCTTGACATTGTCGCGGCCAACCACGGGCTCCAGGATGTCCATGATGCGGCGCGAATACTGCTGCTCCAGCTGCTGCACATACAAGAGTTGCTGGGCATTGATTTCAGCACCGGCGGTGCTGTCGGGCGACTGGGAGAGCAGCTTGCCTGTGTCGTCGAGCACACTCACGGCAGACGGTGCCAGTTCTGGCACGCTGGAGGCCACCAAATGCACGATGCCCGCGAGTTGTGCGCGGTCCAGAATGCGTCCGGGGTGCAGGCTCACCAGCACCGATGCCGAGGGTTTTTGCTGCTCACGGAAGAAACCGTTCTGGTTGGGCAGCGCCAGGTGCACACGGGCACTTTGCACAGATGACAAGGCCTGGATGGACCGGGTGAGCTCCCCCTCCAACCCGCGCTGGAAGTTGAGGCGCTCCTGGAACTGCGTCATCCCGAACTTGCTGGACTCCATCAGTTCGAAGCCCGCTACGGAGCCCTTGGGGAGGCCCTGCGTGGCCAACCGCAGACGCACATCATGCACGCGCTCCGCAGGAATCAGGATGGCGCCGCCACCCTCGGAATACTTGTAGGGCACGTTCATTTGGGACAACTGGGCCACCACGGCCCCGCCATCCTTGTCGCCCAGATTGGAAAACAGCACCCGGTAGTCGGGCTGGCGCCCCATCACAACGGCCGCAACAGCAGCAGCCACCAGCAGCGCCACGCCCGCACCCAGCCGCATGCGCTGCGCCCGGTCGAGGGCAGACAGCCGCTGCAGCCAGTTGGGACTGGCCGGCGTCGGGAGCGGATTGAGAGGGACTTCAGCAACAGCAGACATCTTGCTTTCCATTAAAGCAGGCCCTGCAACAGACCTAGCGTGGGGTCGATTATTCGGTCACGCCCCCAAAATGTTCGCTGGATAAGCCATCCGTTTGGCCATCTATTCAGAACGATGCATTCCGGGCCGGTAGCTAGGATACGCAGCATACCGCCATTCCCCTACGGATACCGCCATGGACCTTCGCATCTCCAGCTCAACCGCCCCGCTGACGGGCGCTGGCGTGGCGCGCCGTGCCGCAGCGCCGCAAACCACGGGCAATGAAGTCGGCTTCTCCGGCGCGCTCAAGGGCGCACTACAGTCAGTGAGTGCCGCGCAGAACAAGTCTTCCGAGATGCAAAAGGAGGTGCAAATGGAAAACCCCTCCGTGAGCCTGGAAGAAACCATGGTGGCCATCCAGAAGGCGCAAATCGGCTTTCAAGCCACCCTGCACGTGCGCAACCGCATGGTGCAGGCGTACACCGACATCATGAACATGCAGGTGTAACCCGCCCAGAGCGGCTACACCGCTTGGGCTTTGGGCGCTTCCGCCCAAACATCCCAGTCCATCACTCTTGTTTTTATAGCTGCAAGCGCTTTATTCATAAGCGCAACGGGCAATTTTGGCCATAAAAAAGCCGACCTCATGAGGTCGGCTTAGTGTTGGGGCTGCAGCATGCCTCAATGCATCATCTGAGGCTGGCCCTCAAACAAATGCTCGAACTGCGCGAGCCAAGGCTCTGCCAGGCAGCGGATTTGGGCATCGTTGCGCAAGATGCGCTGCATGATGCGGGTCTTTTCACGGCGGTGCTCAGGCAGCAGCTCGTGCTCTTGCGACTTGAAGCGCAGTTGCTCGATCAGCACGGCACAGGCACCTTCGTAGCGCACCACGCCATCCCAGTCCTTGAGCTTGGCAGCCTCCAGCATCTTGGCGCTGCTGTCTTCAATCGCCTTGTAGTAGTCAATCAACATGTGTGACATGGTTAGGCCTCCACCAGCACTGGCTGGCCCGAGGCGGGCGTTTCGGCAGCGCCGACACCCGATTTCTTGATTTCGTTCCACCCGGTTGCCACTGGCTCGATCAAGCGCATGACTTCTTGCATCAAGGCATCGTCGTTGCGGGCGTTGGCCAGGATCAGGCGGTGGATGCAGTAGTCATAAAGGGCCCCCAGGTTCTCGGCCAGTTCTCCGCCATCGACCTTGTCGAGCGAGGTGCTCAGGCCCTCTTCGAGGATGCGCACTGCCTTGGAGATGGCATTGACCTTGCCAAGCACATCACCGCGCGCCATGGCGCCGCGTGCTGTGGCAATGGAGTTGAGAACACCTTCATACAACAGGCTGACCAACTGGTGCTGGTCCATCGTGTGCATGCTGGTCTCTACATTGATGCGCTGGTATGCGTTGGCTGCACGGGGGCTGTAGGCGCTGAACATGCTGACAATCCTTCCGAGGTATTACTTAAGTTATCGGCATTCGCCAGAAAAACTGAAGCCCCTGATTAACCGGTCGATTTGTTCCAGGCGGTGACCTGCTGAGAGATGTACGCATTCAGGCCATTGAGACTGCTCAGCTTGGTATCGAGCGCGTTATAGCGCTGGGTAATGCGTTTTTCAAACGCATCGACCTTCTCATTCACCCGCGTCTGGTCTTGGCTGTTGCGCTTGAGGCTCAGCTGCAGGGTGGCGTCCTTGGATTTGAAGAAGCCATCATTGGACAGCAGGTTGGTCGTCAGCGCTTTCAGCTGCACAGCGATACCGTCGGCAGAGCCGCCGCCGGTATTGCGGAACAGGTTTTTCACGTCGTCGGGACTCTCCGACAGCGCCTTGTTCAGCTTGGTGGAGTCGACCGCTAGATCACCACCCAACTGTTGAGTAATACCAATGTCCGCCAGCCGTTGAAAGGCTCCGCCTCCCGTAGTGACCGACTGGATGGCATTGCGCAGGGAGCTTTGCAGGGCCACCGCCGTAGAGTCGCCCTGCAACAAGCCCGCCGACTTAGTCGCAGCGTCGTATTTGGTGGCATCCTGCAACAGTTGGTTGATGGCGTTGTAGGCTTTCACGAATCCATCGATATTGGACTGGATCGCAGAATTGTCTTTGCTCACCGTGACCTCAATGGGCGCGGTCGTCACCTGCTCGGCCTTGAAAGTCACGCCCGAGATCGTGGACGCAAACGTGTTGGTGGCCGAGGACACGGCAATCCCGTTGACAGTGGCCTTGGCATCGGCGGCAGCCTGTGTGACCGTGGCGCCATTGACGAGGCGGGACAAGCCTGTAGCATCGGTGTTGCCAGCGCTCTGGGGGTCGGTGTCCCCGCCTTCCATCACGCTCAGGCGAAAGCCGGCTTCTTCACCGGTGCTTTTGCTGCGCAGCAGCAGGCGCTCGCCGGAGGCATCGGTCAGGACCGACGCAGTTACGCCAGCGTTGGCGCCATTGATCTTGCTGGCCACGTCCGACAGCTTGTCGCTGGCACTGATGGTGATGTCCACAGGCTGGCCGCTGCCAGGCGTGAACGATGCGGGCGCCACACTCCACTTTCCCAGTTCGAGGCGCAGCGTGCCAGCCCCGAGCGCACCACCTACAGGCAGCAAAGCGGCCGACGCTGTAGCCTGCGCCTTGGCAAGGCCTTGGACTTCCACGCTGAACGTTGTGGGCAGCGTGCCCCCAACGGCAGTGGCGGAAACATATTTGGAGTCGGATGATGTGGTGGCCACACCATTCCACCCGGTCACGCTGGTGAGCCTGCCCGCGGCATCCTGCAGCGTGGACACCAGCGACTTGATCTGTCCAAAGGCGGAAATCTTGGTATTGACTGTGGCCGCTTGCAGCTTGAGCGTGTCCAGGGGCCTCTTTTCCAGGGCGACGAGCTGGGAGATGATGCTCTTGACATCAAGTCCGTTCGTGCCGACGCCTGGGGATGAAATGGTTGCCATACAAACCTCCTGAACTGGTTCAACGGAAATTATGGCGCCGAACGGCGATCAAGAACGTCCGTAAACACGCCAGGAAACCCGTCTTATCCAGCGGTCCTGGCACCCGCTGTCCCAAAAAGCCAAAGGGCGACGGCAGAAATCTGCCGCCGCCTGGGGTCCGTCAGGGCGCTGCAACGCCCCGACCGACGTGCCCGCCGCTTACTAGCGCAGCAGGGCCAACACACCTTGTGGCAGCTGGTTGGCCTGGGCCACCATCGCCGTACCGGCCTGTTGCAGGATCTGCGAACGCGACAGGTTAGCTGTTTCTGCGGCGAAGTCGGCATCCAGAATGCGGCTGCGCGAAGAAGACAGGTTTTCCGAGGTCACTTGCAGGTTGCTGATCGACGTTTCAAAGCGCGACTGCAGAGCACCGAGCTTGGCGCGTTCGCCGTTGATGAAGGCCAGGGCAGAGTCCACGGTCTTCAGGGCGTTGGTGGCGTTGCCGAACGTGGTCACGTCCAGGTTGGCCACGGTTTGCAGCGAGGAGCCACCGTTGTCCAGTTGGTTACTGGCCGAGGTCACAGCGAAGGACTTTTCCGAGTCCAGCGTGATGTAGCCGCCAGTGTTCACGAACTCAGCAGTGGTGTCAGCTGCCAACGTGCGGGCCGTGCCATTGCTGGCACCGGCTGCGTCGTAGCCAGTCACCGTCACTGCGGCGGCATTGGCGTTGGTCGTATCACCGACCACGATGTTGTTGCCGGTGGCGTTGGTCAGGATGATCTGGCTGCCGTCGGAGCTGAGCGAGGCGTTGATACCCGTCTTGGCCGTCTGGTCGTTGATAGCCGACACGGCGGCCGACAGGCGGTCAGTGCCGGTAGCGGAAGTCAGCGTGAACGACACGGTGCGCGGCGCCCCCACGTTGTCACCTTCCAGCGTCAGCGAGTAAGAGCCGGCTGCAGCCATGCCACCCAGGCGCACTTCGGTACGGGCCGTGGCGGTCACACCGGTGTCGGCCTTCAGTGCGTTGATCTGGTCGGCCGTAGCCTTGGCCGTGGCGCTGACAGCCACGGTCAGCGTACCTGTGCCCAGAGCACCGCTAATGGCCACGCTGCCAGTGGTCACGCCGTTGGTGCCTGCGGTAGCTTGGGTGGCCGATGCGCCAATACCCGAGCCGTTGGAGGCGACGTTCTGGTTGTTGCCGTAGACGCTGGTGCGCAGGTTGCCCGTGGCAGCCACGATGGTCTGGTTGGCGTTGGCACCCACTTGGAACTGCTGCGTACCAAAGCTGCCGTCCAGCAGCTTGGAGCCGTTGAATTCCGTGGTTTGCGAGATACGGTCCAGTTCGGACACCAGTTGGCCGACTTCCTGTTGCAGGGCTTGGCGGTCGCCAGCGCTGTTGGAGGCGTTGGCCGACTGCACAGCCAGTTCACGCACCCGTTGCAGGATGTCGCCGGAAGCCTTCAAGGCGCCTTCAGCGGTTTGCGCCAGGGAGATACCGTCGTTGGCGTTACGAACAGCCTGGTTCAGGCCCCGAATCTGGCTGGTGAAGCGCTCGGAAATCGCCAAGCCAGCAGCGTCGTCCTTGGCGCTGTTGATGCGCAAGCCGGACGACAGGCGCTGAATGGACGTATTGAGAGAAGTCTGACTCATACCCAGGTTGCGTTGGGCCGTGAGCGAAGCGATGTTGGTATTGATGGTGGAAGCCATTGCAAATCTCCTGAAAGAACTGACTGAATATGGCGTTGCCGCCAGCCGGGGGCGCCAGCACCGCGCTGGCCTCCTGGGTTCCCAGTGCTGCAGGCCATCTGGTGAACGGCGGGCCGCTTACGGACCGTTGCAATTGTTTTCGGGTCGCCGCCGGAAAACTTGAGGGGCAAACGCACAAGTTGCGCGACTTTTTTGCCGCTTATCTCCCCTACACCAGAAATCAGCGTCTCCACAATCCATCCATCGTTCCCCCATTGACAGCCGGACGGGTGCGCTTGAACCGGCAAACAGATCCGTCTCGCGACGTTAAGGAGTTTCGCCATGGCAGCAACCATCAACACCAACATCAGCTCGCTCACCGCGCAGCGTAATCTGGGCATGAGCCAGACCTCGTTGAACACCGCTATTCAGCGGTTGTCATCTGGTCTGCGCATCAACAGCGCCAAGGACGACGCCGCCGGCCTGGCGATTTCCGAGCGCTTCACCAGCCAGATCCGTGGCCTGAACCAGGCTGTTCGCAATGCGAACGACGGGATTTCTCTGGCACAGGTGGCTGAAGGTGCAATGGGGTCGGCTGGCAACATTTTGCAGCGGGTCCGTGAACTGGCAGTGCAATCGGCCAACGCCTCCAACAGCGCCGGTGACCGCCAGGCCCTGCAACAGGAAGTCGGCCAATTGGTCGCTGAACTGGACCGTATCTCGCAAACCACCGAATTC
This sequence comes from Acidovorax benzenivorans, assembly GCF_028680575.1. GTDB lineage: Bacteria > Pseudomonadota > Gammaproteobacteria > Burkholderiales > Burkholderiaceae_C > Acidovorax > Acidovorax benzenivorans. Next base: position 28,507 of record NZ_JAPCKI010000007.1, read on the forward strand.
AACGGCCAGAAGTTGCTGGACGGCACCTTTGGTACGCAGCAGTTCCAGGTGGGTGCCAACGCCAACCAGACCATTGTGGCTGCCACAGCCAACCTGCGCACCAATGTCTATGGCAACAACCAGAACATTGCCTCCAACGGCTCCGGCATTGGCGCATCGGCCACCCAAGCCACCGCAGGCACCAACGGTGTGACCACTGGCTCGGTAGCCGTCAGCGGCTACCTGGGCACCGGCACCCTGACAGTGGCCGCAAGTGCTACCGCCAAAGCCACCGCCGACCAGATCAATGCCCTGCAGGCCACCACCGGCGTGACCGCCACAGCCCGCACCGAAGTACACCTGGGTGGCATGGCGGCGGCCGGGTCCTATTCGTTGACGCTGGAAGGTGACAACGTCGGCAGCCCCCGCACCATTTCATTCACGCTGGTCGCAGGCACGGGGACCGACCGCCTCTCCCCTGCCGTGTCGGCCATCAACGAGCAATCGGCCAAGACAGGCATCAATGCCTCGCTGAGCTCAGACGGCACGCAGATCATCCTGACCAATGCCACGGGCAACAACATCGTGATCGGTGACACCGTCAACGCCAACGCGGGCGCCGTGACCGTGACCGGCTACGATGCAGCCGGTGCCAGCAACGGCGCGACCCAGACGCTCGCGGCCGACGCCAACGTGGAGTTCATCAACACGGGCGGTTACATCACGCTGGACTCCGAAAAGTCCTTCGCCGTGACCTCGGCCAGCAACCAGTTGGACAACGGTGGCTCCTCGCTGCACACCGTGGCCAACCTGGACGTGACCACGTTCACCAACGCCACCGACGCGCTCAAGACCGTAGATTCGTCCCTGGCCTTCATCAACGGCGAGCGCGCCAAGCTCGGCGCCCTGCAATCGCGCTTCGAAACCAGTATCGCCAGCTTGCAGATCACGTCTGAGAACCTGTCTGCATCGCGCTCGCGCATCCAGGACGCAGACTTCGCGGCCGAAACCGCCAACCTGTCGCGCGCCCAGATCCTGCAACAGGCCGGTACGGCGATGGTGGCCCAGGCCAACCAGATCCCGCAGGGCGTGCTGTCTCTGCTCAAGTAACCTGACCAAACCACACGCTGCGCAGTGAAACAGCAACACCAAAGGGGCCCATCGGGCCCCTTTGTACATGGCACACTGCATCCACCTCCCGCTCCTTTGCTCGTAGATCGGCGCCACCGTGCACACCAAACACACCGAACAGGACGCGTCCCGCCTGCAGGCCGCACTTGCTGCTGCCGACTGGCCCCTTCTCACCCGCTTGTGCCGCCAGGCCCTGCGCAAAAACAGTCGCAACCTCAGCGCGCATCGGCTGCTGGGCTTCTCGCTGAACAAGCAGCGCGAGTTCGACGCCGCCCTCAAGGCGTACCGACAGGCCTATGTGTACTGGCCTGAAGACGCCGAGCTACTCGTCAACTATGCCAACGTGCTCATTGAGCAAGCACGCAATATCGACGCCCTGCCTCTGCTGGAAAAGGTGTGCGAGCTGCGTCCCCAGCAGGCCATTGGCTGGATCAAGCTGGCCGAATGCTGCTACCTGCTGACCCAACACGACAAGGGTTTTGACGCCAGCCAGAAGGCCGCCGCCCTGGCCGAGACACTGCACGACCGCGTCGCCGCACTCATGCAAAGCGCCATCCACCGGCGCGAGCTGGGCCAGGTGCGCGAGGCGGTGAAGGACTGCGAGACAGCCATCGCCCTGCGCTACAACGACCCAGGCAACTACACCAACAAGTTATTGTTCATGCTGGCAGATCCCCAGGTGAACGCCGCCCAGCTCTCGGAGGCAGCCCGGCAGTACGGCGCTGTGTTCGAGCCACCGCTGCGCCCAGAATGGCCCGATTTCCAGGAGCACCGGGGCTCGCCATGGCGACGCCTGAAGATCGGCTTCCTCTCCCCCGACTTCCGCGTGCACTCGGTGATGTACTTTGTGGAGGGCCTGCTGGTGCAACTGGACAGGCGGCAGTTTGAGGTTTTCGCTTTCTATCTGTTCCCGCGGGACGATCACGTCACCCAGCGCGTCCAGCGCCATGCCGACCATTTTGTGCCCCTGGCCGGGTTCAGCCCGCAGCAGCAGGCCGAGGCCATTCGCGCCCAAGGCATCGACATCCTGATCGACCTGGCAGGCCACACCGGCAACAACGGCCTGCTGACGCTGGCCCATAAGGCGGCCCCGGTGCAGGTGTCATGGCTGGGGTTCCCGGCCACCACCGGGCTCACGGCCGTGGACTACAAGTTCACCGACGAGATCACCGACCCGCCTGGCGCCGAAACGCAGTACACCGAGCAGCTCTACCGCCTGCCCACGCTGTTTGCCTGCTACCGCCCCATGAGCCGCAACCCGCTGTGGCGCTACCAGCCGCGCTACCAGGTGCGCCCCGCGCCTGCGCTCGCCAACGGCTTCATCACCTTTGGCTCCTGCAACAACCTGGGCAAGCTCACCGACGAGGTGCTGGCCCTGTGGGGCCAGGTGCTGGCCGCCGTGCCGGGCTCGCGCCTGCTCATCGAGGGCAAGAACCTGGACCGCCCCGATTTTGCGCAGGCCTACCGAGAGCGCTGTGAGCGCCTGGGTCTGCCTCCGGCACAGGTAGACCTGGTGGCATTGCGCAACGACAACCAGTACTTGACCTACCACCGCATCGACATCGCGCTCGACCCCTTCCCGCTGACCGGCGGCACCACCACCTTCGACGTGTTGTGGATGGGCCTGCCCATCGTGTCGATGGTGGGCGAGAGCTTCAAAAGCCGCATGGGCGTAGGCCTGCTCGCCTACCTGGGCCGCACCGAATGGCTGGCCGAAACGCCCGAGGACTATGTGCGCATCGCCACCGACCTGGCGGCCGATGTGCAGGCGCTGAACACCCTGCGGCAGGGCTTGCGCGCTGAGGTGGAGGCGTCTGCCCTGATGCGCGAGGACATCTTCAACCACCACTTCGCGGAAGGCCTGCGTGTGATGTGGTTGCAGTGGCTGGCCCGGGCCGAGCACCCCGGCGAGCCCGAAGCCCAGGCGCAAGCGATTCAGGACTGGCTGCCCCAGCTACCCGAGGCCTGGACCCAGCCGCCCGTGCCCGGCGTGGGCCTGAAACCCGGCCAGCGCGTGAGCCTGCACGAAGCCCACCAGCGCCTGCAGGGCCTGGTGGACAAGGCCAAGGCCGCCCCGCCGCCCACACCCGCCACCGGCACCGACGCCAGCGAGGGCCCGGCCCTCAAGGACCGCCACTGGATCGCCGTGACCGAACTGGCCGAAACCGTGCTCAGCGCCGTGCCCAACGACCCCGTGGCCCTGGCCTGCCTGGCGGAGGTGGAACACGCCCACGGCCACACCGAATTTGCCGTGACCTATTTGCGGCATGCCACGCAGGCGATGGGCCTGGGCTCCGGGTCTGCAGCCTGACGCCCAGGGGCGGGCGCCTGGCTGCGGGGGCTGCTCCGCCCAGGCGATCACTATCAATTTGATAGCTACCAGCTCATATTCATCAAGCGCCAGGCAGCATTTTTAGCCAAAATCTCGCCCCCAAGGGCCTCGCCCTCACCCCTTGCGGCACAGAAACCCATGTGGCGCCACGGTGACCTGCAGCCGCTGCTCCATCTCGGCGTCGATCTCAAACTCGGCGTGCCCGGCCAGCCATTGGTGCACCGCCGTCTTGGGGTTGTTGCCCACATCCCAGGGGCGGTCGGCAAAGAACTTGGGCGGCATGTCTTCCACAAAGGTGTCGAACACCACGCAGTAGCTGCCGGGGGTGACCAGCGGCGCGTAGGCGTTGAGCTCGCCCAGCACATGGTCGTGCGTGTGCATGGAGTCGAGGCACACCAGCACGCGCTGGTAGCCCTGGGCAAATTCATGCACCTGTTGCACCACCTCGGGCGCCACGGCGGAGCCCTGGATCATGGCGATGCGGCTGGCCATGGGGTGGGCTTCGATGGCTGCGCGGTTGTGGGCGCGGATGTCGATGTCCACGCCCAGCACCTTGCGGCGCGAGGCGCGCGGGTCGAGCGTGGTGCCCGCCTCAATCGCATCGCTCATGTCGAGCAGCGCCAGCAGTGAGGCGCTGAGTACCAGCGAGCCGCCGTGCGCGATGCCGGTCTCGATGATGAGGTCTGGCCGCACGCGCCACACCAGCTCCTGCATCGCGACCATGTCCTGCGGGTACTGGATGATGGGCCGCCCCATCCAGTCGAAGTTGTAGACGTACTGCCGCTGCATCGAGGCCTGCAGCCAGTCGCGCGATAGGGTCTGGAAGGCGGTGTCCTGGGCATAGCCTGCAAGGCGGTCGCGGCGTTCCTGGGCGAATTGGTCAACGGGGTTCATGGCGGGGGTACTCCAACAGGGTCATTCGACGGCAGAAATGGCAAGAGGTCATCGGCCTGCACGGCGCGGGGCGCCACGCCCCATTCACCCAGCAGCCGCTGCACGTTGATAGGGGGAAACGCCTGCAGCGGTGCGTGAGCGACCACCTCCACCGTGCAGCCCGTGCGCGCCTGCAACCAGGCCAGCCACTGGGCGTGGGTGGTCTGGCGGCCGCTGGCCACGTTGTAGACGGCCGCACGGCCCGTCAGCGCAATCCGTGGCAGCCAGTCCAGCAGGTCGTCCACATGCAGATAGTCCTTGGCGGACTGCGGATCGGAGCGCAGCACGATGTGGCCGCCCTGCGCCTGGTGCACCAGGTCGGCCACCAGGTTGCCCGATGCAGCGTCCAAACCCGGCCCCACCACGTTGGACAGGCGCGCCACGCGCACCCCGGCGCGGCCACTGGCGTGGCACAGCGATTCGCCGGTGAGCTTGGTGAGGTTGTACAGGTACGAGGGGTCGCCCGGCAGCACCGTCAGCGGTGCATCCTCGTGCGTGGACGCTGCCCCCATGTAGACACGCGTGGACGACAGGTACAGCAGCGAGTCGAACTGCGCGCGCCGCAGCACCTCGGCCAGCAGGCCCACATGGGCGTCCACCGTGTCGAACGGGCGCGTGCGAAAGTCGGCGGTGAGCCCCACGCAATACATCACATGGCCCAGCGGCCGGGTGAACACCTCGGCATCGCCGCGCGCAGGCGCCCACACCGTGTGGCCCTGGGCCCGCAGATGCGCCACCAGGCGGCTGCCGATGTAGCCCGAGGCGCCCAGCACGGTAAACGTCGAAAGGGGCAGGCCCGTCACCGGCGCTCCCCCACGGCCGCCAACGGTTGCCCGGCATACACGGTGTACGCCAGCAGCTCACCGCGCACGATGGAGCCCGCGCCCACCACACAGCCGCGCCGCAGCACGGCGCCGTCGAGCAGCACGCAGTTGGCGCCGATCCATACGTCGTCTTCGATCACGATGCCGCCCTTGCTGGGCAAAAAACCCTGCTCGCGAATCAGGCGGCTGCGGTCGGCATAGGCGTGGTTGACCGGCGCAAACGTGCAATTGGCGGCAATCGCCACGTAGTTGCCGATATGGATGCCGTTGCCGGTGTAGAGCACGCAGCCCGCGTTGATGACCACATGCTCGCCCACCACCAGGTCGCCGCTGCCGCCCGCAGGCTTGACCTTGACGAAGCTGTCGATCACCGAATGCGCGCCCACCACGATGCGCGTGCCGCGCACCGAGTCTTCGATGTCTGCCAAGTGCGAAACCTTGGCGGTGGGGTGCAGCTCGATCACCTAAAACACCTCCAGGCGCGGCACGGCCACCACCATCTGCGCACCCCAGCTGCGCGTGTAGTCCAGCTGGTCAGCCACCTCGCTGCGCAGGTTCCAGGGCAGGATGAGGATGCGCTGGGGCTTGTGGGCGCGCAGGTGCGCCTCGCTCACCACCGGGATGTGGCTACCGGGCAGGTACTGGCCTTGCTTGGCCGGGTTCTTGTCCACCGCATAGGGCAACAGGTCGGGCCGCACGCCCGCGAAGTTGAGCAGGGTGTTGCCCTTGGCGGCAGCTCCGTAGGCGCCCACGCTCACGCCATCGGCCTGGCACTGCAGCAAAAATGTGAGCAGCTCGCGCTTGACCCGTATGGCCTGGGCCTGGAAATCGCTGTAAAAACCTGCGCCCAGCATGCCTGCCGCTGCCTCGTTGGCCAGCAGTTGCTGCACGCGGGCGGCGCCTTCAGCCGTGGCCTGCGGGTGGCCCACAGCGTCGGCGCGGGCGGCGAACACTCGCAGGCTGCCGCCATGCGTCGGCAGCTCTTGCACGTCGATCACCACCAGGCCGTTGGCCGCGAAGATGCGCTGCACCGCCGTGAGCGACAAATAGGAATAGTGCTCGTGGTACGCCGTGTCGAACTGGCAGCCCTCCACCATGCGCAGCAGGTGCGGGAACTCGAACGTGGCCACGCCGTGGGGCTTGAGCAGCCGCGTGAAGCCGCCCACAAAGTCGTTGATGTCGGGCACATGGGCCAACACGTTGTTGGCGGCGATCAGGTCGGCCTGGCGACCAGCCCGGGCCAGCTCGTCGGCCAGCGCCACACCAAAGAAACGCTCGACCACCTCGATGCTTTTGGCGCGCGCCGCCGCCGCTGTGCTGGCGGTGGGCTCCACGCCATAGCAGGGGATGCCCGCAGCCAACACGTACTGCAGCAAGTAGCCGTCGTTCGACGCGACCTCGACCACGCAGCTTTCGGCGGTCAGGCCCAGGCGCTCACGCATCGCGTCGACATAGGCCTTGGCATGGGTCAACCAGGACGACGAGAACGAGCTGAAATAGGCGTAGTCGTCGGTGAACAGCGCCTCACGCCCGGCGTGGTCTTCGGTCTGCACCAACCAGCAGGTTTCGCACACCAGCAGGCGCAGCGGGAACCAGGTTTCGGGCGCGCGCAGGGCGGCCTCGCTCAGGTAAGCATTGGACGGGGGCGCGCTGCCCAGGTCCAAAAACGGCAGTTGCAGCGGGCTGCCGCAGTGTCGGCACTTCACAGGCGCACTCCTTCGATTTTTTCGGTCATCCAGGGCTGGCCCGCATCGCGGGGCGAGAGGTGGCTCGCAGGCAGGGGCCAGGCAATGGCAAGGCGCGGGTCAAGCGGGTGCAACCCGGCCTCGGCCGCTGGCGCGTAGGCCGCGGAGTGGCAGTAAAGCAGCTCGGCATGGTCCGTCAGCGCCTGGAAACCGTGCGCAAAACCAGGCGGAATGAGCAGCGCGCTGCCGTTGTCGGCCGACAAATGTTCGGCATGCCATTGCAAAAAGGTGGGCGAGCCGTGGCGCAGGTCCACGGCCACATCCCAGACCTCGCCGCGCAGGCAGCTCACGAGCTTCATCTCGGCGTGTGGCGGCTTTTGGTAGTGCATGCCACGCACGGTGCCTTTGAGCGCCGTGTAGCTCTGGTTGACTTGGGCGATAGGCGCCGTCCAGCCCGAGCCCGCCAGCTCCTCGGCGCAGAACAGGCGCGCAAAAAAGCCGCGTTCGTCCACCAAGGGCTGGCGTTGCACGCGGAACAACCCCGTCAGCGGCAGCGGCGCCAGGGCCAGGCGGCTCATGGGCGCGCCTCCCAGGCGTCGATGTCGGCCAGGCACAGCGCGCGCGCATCGGCACCGCCATGTTGTTGGCGGTACCAGTTCATGGTGCGGGCCACGGCGGTGTTCAGCGCCCAGTGCGGGGCCACGCCCAGCACCTGGCGGGCGTGCGCGGTCTCCAGCGCCAGCCAACCGGCTTCGTGCGGTCCTTTGCTATCGTTGTCATAGCTGGTAGCGCTTGATGGATAAGCACTAGCGGCCAATTCGATCACATTTTTGACGGTGGCCGCCTCGTGCGGCAGCGGGCCAAAGTTGTAGGCACCGGCCAGCGTGGGCGACTCCCACAGGCACTGGGCCAGGCGCAGGTAAGCGGCCAGCGGCTCCAGCACATGCTGCCAGGGGCGTGTGGCCTGGGGGCGGCGGATGTGCAGGGTCTCGCCCTTTTCCCAGGCGCGCACGGCGTCGGGCAGCAGGCGGTCTTGCGCCCAGTCGCCGCCGCCAATCACATTGCCCGCGCGGGCGGTGGCTACGGCCACACCCTGGGCGGCCAGGAAGGAATCGCGGTAGCTGGCGGTGACCAGCTCGGCGGCGGCTTTGCTGGCGCTGTAGGGGTCGTGCCCGCCCAAGGGGTCGTCCTCGCGGTAGGGGTAGGCCCATTCGCGGTTGCGGTAGACCTTGTCGGTGGTGACCACCACCGCCACGCGCACGCCCGCCAGGCCGCGCAAGGCATCGAGCAAATGCGCCGTGCCCATGACGTTGGTGGCAAAGGTGTCAAGCGGTGCCGCGTAGCCGGGCCGCACCAGCGCCTGCGCGGCCAGGTGCAGCACCACCTCAGGCCGGGCGGCGCGCACCCGCATCGCCAAGGCCTGCGCGCTGCGGATATCGCAAAAATGGCTCTCCATGCCCGCGCCTGCCTGGGCCAGCTGGGCCAGAGCAAACAGATTGGGGTCGGTGGCAGGCGGCAGCGCCACACCGGTCACCTGCGCGCCCAGGCGCTGCAACCACAGGGCGAGCCAGGCACCTTTGAAACCGGTGTGGCCGGTGAGCAACACGCGCTTGCCGCGCCAGAAGTCGGGATCAGGGCGCATCGTGGATTACCAACACTTCCAGGGCGCGCGGCCCGATTGCCACAGGTCTTCGAGCAGGTTCTTCTCGCGCAGCGTGTCCATGGGCTGCCAAAAGCCGGTGTGTTCAAAGGCGCGCAGCTGGCCACTGCTGGCCAGGCGGGCCATGGGCTCCTGCTCCCAGCTGGTGGCGTCGCCGTCGATGAGATCGATCACCTCGGGCTGCAGCACAAAGAAGCCGCCGTTGATCCAGCCGCCGTCGCCACGCGGTTTTTCCTCGAACCCGGCCACGGTGTCGCCGTCACGCACCAGGGCGCCGTAGCGGCCCGGCGGCTGTACGGCGGTCACGGTCGCTTGGAGACCGTGGGCGCGGTGAAAGGCAAACTGGGCCGTCATGTCGAGGTCGGCCACGCCGTCGCCATAGGTAAAGCAAAAGGGCTCGCCCGCAGGCAGATATTCCTGCACCCGGCGCAGGCGCCCGCCGGTCATGGTGCTTTCGCCGGTGTCCACCAGCGTCACGCGCCAGGGCTCGGCGTGGCGGTGGTGCACTTCCATGCGGTTGTTGGCCATGTCAAAGGTCACGTCCGACATGTGCAGGAAGTAGTTGGCGAAGTATTCCTTGATCACGTAGCCCCGGTAACCCAGGCAGATGATGAAGTCGTTGACGCCATGGGCGGCGTACATCTTCATGATGTGCCACAGGATGGGCCGCCCACCGATCTCGATCATGGGCTTGGGCCGCAGGTGCGACTCTTCCGAGATGCGGGTGCCAAGCCCGCCCGCCAGCAGTACAGCTTTCATGCCCGCAGCATAGTGCAGCCCCAGATGACCAAAAAGGCCCAGTCGCCGCAGAAACACCGCCCAAATAGGGCGTTTGCAAGCGCCATCAACGGCGAACGACGCATTGGTAGTGCACGGAATCTCCAGATTGCTATAAACAAAATAGCAACAAAGGCATAGAACACCTGCGCATCGACACGTTTTGGCAAAATCGGGAGGCTGCAGCGCTCTGCTGGCTTGCAGATCACCCGTCGAGCCAATTCAGCCCCTCAGCCCCGCACTCGATAGCCAGGCAGGCGCCCATTCGCCCAAGAAGCCCCCTGTTGACCGCTCTCTTGCGGCATTCCGCGTTCTGCAATCCGATACATTTACAGTAACCTTCGGTCAATCCGTGGACTGCAGACCACTACGCTGCAGTCGTGCCCCAGCTGCCGCCCAACACGTCTAAAGCATGTTTGTCATCATTGGTTACGTCGTCTGCCTCGGCTGCATCTTCGGTGTGTACATCGTGCACGGAGGCAATATCAGCGTGATTCTCAAGGCCCTGCCGTTTGAGATCATCACCATCCTGGGGGGCGCACTGGGTGCGTTTGTGGTGAACAACCAGCCCAAGGTGATCAAGGCCACCATGGCCGCGCTGCCGATGGCGCTCAAGGGCTCCAAATACACCAAAGAGCGCTACATGGAGCTGATGGCCATGCTCTACGACATCCTGCAAAAAGCCCGCAAAGAGGGACTGATGGCCATTGAAAAGGATGTCGAGGCACCCCACGAATCCGAGATTTTTAAGAAATACCCCACCGTAGGCAGCGACCACCACGTGATCGAGTTCACTACCGACTACCTGCGCATGATGGTGTCGGGCAACCTCAACTCGCACGAGATCGAAGCGCTGATGGACAGCGAAATCGACACCCATCACCAGGAAGCCCACGCCCCCGTTGCGGCCCTTGCGCGGCTGGCGGGCGCCCTGCCTGCGTTCGGTATCGTGGCGGCCGTGCTGGGCGTGGTGAACACCATGGGATCGGTGGGCCAGCCGCCGTCGGTGCTGGGCGGCATGATCGGCTCGGCGCTGGTGGGCACGTTCCTGGGCATTTTGCTGGCTTACGGCGTGGTCGAGCCCCTGGGCGGCCTCGTCGAGCAAAAGACCGAGGACGCAGCCAAAGAGCTGCAGTGCATCAAGTCCACCCTGCTGGCCAGCATGCAAGGCTACAACCCCGCCACAGCCATTGAGTTTGGCCGCAAGGTGCTGTTCTCCAACGTCCGTCCCAGCTTCACGGAGCTGGAAGGGCATGTGAAGGGGAAAAAATGAGACTCCTCCCTGAGGCGCTGCGGGGCGGCCCTTTCTCGGCTGCCCTGGCCTGGGACGCGCTGGTATCAAAGGCCGCAGGCGGTGCGCAGCGTCATGGAAAGCCGGAGAGATAGCTGACCATGGCAGAAAAGAAGCTTCAGCCCATCATCATCAAGCGCGTCAAGAAAGGCGGCCACGCGGTGCATGGTGGCGCCTGGAAGATCGCTTACGCCGACTTTGTGACGGCGATGATGGCGTTCTTCTTGCTGATGTGGCTGCTGGGCTCCACGGCCAAGGGCGAACTGCAGGGCATTGCGGCGTATTTCGCTTCGCCACTCAAAGTGGCGATGACCGGAGGCGACGGTGCGGGCAACAGCTCCAGCGTCATTCCGGGCGGCGGCAACGATCTGGCCAAGGTGCACGGCCAAGTGCGCCGCTCCGATGTGGAAGAAGCCAAACAGCGCCGCATGAGCATCGATGCCGCACGCGCAGAACGCGCCAAGCAGGACCAGGAACGCATCAAGGCCCTGGAGGCCAAGATCGATGCCCTGATCACCGAAAACCCGCGCCTGAATGAGTACAAGTCGCAGATCCGCATCGACATCACACCCGACGGCCTGCAGATTCAGATCATTGACGACCAGAACCGCCCCATGTTCGACAGCGGCAGTGCGTTGGTAAAACCCTACATGCGCGACATCCTGCGAGAAATTGGCGCGGCCCTGGGGGGCGTCGAAAACCGCATCAGTCTTGCGGGCCACACCGACGCCGTGCCCTATGGCAACAGTGAAAAGGGCTACAGCAACTGGGAGCTATCGGCCGACCGCGCCAACGCCTCGCGGCGGGAACTGGTCTCTGCCGGTATGCCAGACGCTAAACTGGGCCGTGTGGTGGGCTTGGCCGCCAGTGATCTGCTGGATCCCCAGAACCCACGCTCCCCCTCCAACCGGCGCATCACCATCACGGTGTTGACCCGCGAGGCCGAAGAACGGCTCATGGGCAAAGGGATCCCCGAAATCACGTCCACAGAACTGTTGACTGAAAAGCGGGAAAATCCCCCCCCAAGCAGGTAACAGTTACGACTTGTCACCAAACCTGCCGCCCATGACAATGCTTACAGTAAATCTCGACTGAAAGGGTCCCAAGTGACCACAGCCCTTCGTTTTTTGATCGTTGACGACTTCTCCACCATGCGACGCATCGTTCGCAACCTGCTCAAGGAGAGCGGGTTTGCAGACGCTGACGAAGCCGAGGACGGCGTCGCCGCACTCAACAAACTTCGCAATAGCAAGTTTGACTTTGTGGTGACCGACATCAACATGCCCAACATGAACGGCTTCCAGCTGCTGGCCGAAATCAAGAAGGACGACAAGCTCAAACACCTGCCCGTCCTGATGGTGACCGCCGAAGCCCGCAAGGAAGACATCGTTGCCGCTGCGCAGGGGGGTGCTGCGGGCTATATCGTCAAACCCTTTACCAAGGCGACCCTGGAAGAGAAGGTGACCTTGATTCTGAAGAAGATGGGGTTATGACACCATGGACGACACACCGGACAACAGCCAGCCAGCCGATGTTCACCACAAAATTGGCCTGCTGACTCGCCAACTTCACGACTCGCTCAACGAGCTGGGTTACGCCGACAAGCTGCGCGGCTCGATGGGCGAACTGCCCGACGCGCAGAGCCGACTGTCATACATCGCCCGCCTGACCGGAGAGGCTGCCGAGAAGGTGCTCAACCGCGTCGAACAAGCCAAGGCCCAGCACGACTACATCGCGGCGGAAACGCGCCGGGTGGTCAACTCGCTGGTTGCAGACCCGGTGGCTGCCGTGGCCAAGGGCGAGATCTTCAACTTCATGACCGACGTGGAGCGCGTGACCAAAGAGGCCGACACGCACCTCACGGAAATCATGATGGCGCAGGACTTCCACGACCTCACCGGCCAGGTGATTGCGCGCGTGGTGAACCTGGCAGCCACCATTGAAGAGCAACTGGTACAGCTGCTCATCCAGACGGCCCCGTCCAGCGCGCAGGTGCCCGCCGAGCCCGCCCGCCCAGCACACCTGCAGGGCCCGGTGGTGGACCCGGAGAACACCCCCGACGTGGTCACCGACCAGTCCCAGGTGGACGATCTGCTGGCCAGCCTCGGCTTCTGACCCTCCACCTCCGGTCTAATTGGCTGCTAGCGCTTATGCAATAAGCGCTAGCAGCTATCATTTTGATATTGAAAATGGTAGCGCACGGCGCGATCCGGGCAGAGTCCCGCCACTGAAAACACCCAGGCCGTTACCGAAAAGAGGGGGCTGCAGCCCCCTTATCAGCCTTTAGATTTCCAGGTCGCTCACGACAATGGCATGACACCAGCCGTCATGCCACCATGGAATCCAGCCAAGAAAAAAGCCTCCCCGCGTCAGAGCGCAAGCTGCAAAAAGCGCGCGAAGACGGTCAAGGGGCACGCTCGCGCGACCTGTCGCACCTGGCCATCCTGGGCGCAGGGGCGGCGTGCATGCTGCTGCTGGCGCCTGAGCTGATGGACCGCATGCAGTGGGCCATGAGCCAGCAGCTGGCGTTCAATGCGGCCACCGTGATGGCGCCGGGCACCATGCTCTCCCGTCTGCAGGACATGGTCATCGTGGGCTTGGTGGCCAGCACAGTGTTTGCCACGCTCACCAGCGCTGCCGCGCTGATCAGCGCCATTGGGGCGGGCGGCTGGATCCTCAGCGCCAAGCCCATCACGCCGCAGTTCAACCGCCTCAACCCGATCTCCGGGTTGACCAACCTGTTTTCCAAACAACAGATGGCCAACGTGGCCAAGATGGTGCTGATGACCGCCATCCTGAGCTACGTGGCCTGGAAGTTCCTGGGCAACAGCATCGAATCGGTCGCCATGCTGGTGCTGCAGCCCTCGCCGCTGGCCATTCGCCAGATTGCGGACTGGCTGACCTCGGGCATGAGCCTGTTGTTGCTGGTCGTATTCCTGGCAGCTCTGGTGGATGTGCCTTTGCAGGCGCACTTCTTCAAGGAGCGCCTGAAAATGTCGCACGAGGAAGTCAAGCAGGAGCACAAGGAGTCGGACGGCAACCCCCATACCAAGGGTCGCATTCGCCAAAAGCAGCGCGAGATCGCCGACCGCGCCAGCGTGGGCGCCGTGCCCAAGGCCGACTTTGTGGTGATGAACCCCACCCACTATGCGGTGGCCCTCAAGTACGACGAGAAGACCATGAGCGCGCCCCAGGTCATCTCGCGCGGCACCGATCTCATCGCGATGAAGATCCGCGACGTGGCCAAGGAGCACGACGTGCCCGTGTTGCAGTCGCCCATGCTGGCCCGCGCGCTGTATGCCCACGCCGAGCTGGACCAGGCCATCCCCGCCACGCTTTACACCGCTGTGGCCCAGGTGCTGGCCTATGTGTACCGCCTGAAGGCCGCCCTGCGTGGCGAAGGCCGTATGCCCGATAGCCTGGTGGAGCCTTTCGTGCCGCCTGAACTCGATCCGCTGAACCGCACCACGGTGCAAGGTGCCGCCGTATGAACACCTCTGTAAAGTCTTTGCAGCAATGGGCGGGCACCAACGCCGGTGCCCTGCAGGGCCTGTCGGCACCGCTGTTGGTGGTGGCGATTCTGGCGCTGATGGTGTTGCCCATCCCGCCGTGGCTGCTGGATGCGTTTTTCACGCTCAACATCGCCGTCGCGCTGATGGTGATGATGGTGGCGGCCTACATGCTGCGCCCGCTGGACTTCGCGGCCTTCCCTTCGGTGCTGCTGCTGACCACGCTGATGCGCCTGTCGCTGAACGTGGCCTCCACGCGCGTGGTGCTGCTCGAAGGCCACCAGGGCCCGGGCGCCGCTGGCGCGGTGATCGAGGCCTTCGGCCACTTCCTGATCGGCGGCAACTTTGCCGTTGGCCTGATCGTGTTTGCCATTCTGGTGGTCATCAACTTTGTGGTGATCACCAAGGGCGCGGAGCGCATTGCCGAAGTGTCGGCCCGCTTCACCCTGGACGCCATGCCCGGCAAGCAGATGGCGGTGGACGCCGACCTGAATGCGGGCCTGATCGACGAAAAAGAAGCCAAGCGCCGCCGCGCCGAAGTGGCAGAAGAAGCCAACTTCTTCGGCTCCATGGACGGTGCCTCCAAGTTCGTGCGCGGCGATGCGGTCGCCGGTATCTTGATCCTGCTCATCAACATCATTGGCGGCTTCGCCATTGGTGTGTTGCAGCACGACCTGTCGGCCAAGCAGGCCGCAGACAGCTACATCCTGCTGGCCATTGGCGATGCGCTGGTGGCACAGATTCCCGGCCTGCTGATTTCGGTGGCAGCCGCCATGGTGATCTCGCGCGTGGGCAAGGACCACGACATGGGCCGCCAGATCGTGCAGCAGCTGTTCATGTCGCCACGCGTGCTGGGCGTGACCGCCGGCATCCTGATTTTGCTCGGCTTGATCCCCGGCATGCCGCACGTGGTGTTCCTGACCATGGGCAGTCTGCTGGGCTATGGCGCCTGGGTGATGTACGAGCGCCAGAAGGCGCCCCCGGTGGTCGAAGCGCCACCCGCTCCTGTCGCCGACGGCGAAGCCACCTGGGACGACCTGCAGCCTGTGGACCTGCTGGGCCTGGAACTGGGCTACCGCCTTATCAGCCTGGTGGACAAGAGCCGCCAGGGCGACCTGCTCACCCGCATCAAGGGCGTGCGCCGCAAGTTTGCGCAAGAGGTGGGCTTTCTGCCACCGGCCGTGCACGTGCGCGACAACCTCGAACTCAAGCCCAGCGGCTACCGCATCACGCTGCGCGGCGTGGTGGTGGGCGAGGGTGAAGCCTTCCCCGGCATGTTCCTGGCCATCAACCCCGGCGGCATCACCACACCACTGATCGGCACGGCCACTACGGACCCCGCCTTTGGCCTGCCAGCACACTGGATCGACGATCGGCAGAAGGAAGCGGCACAAATGGCTGGTTTTACCGTCGTTGATTCCGAAACCGTGATGGCCACCCATTTGTCACACTTGATGCAAGTGCAAGCCGCCAAGCTTCTGAGTCGTACCGAGACCCAGCAACTGGTGGAACACGTGGCCAAGCTGGCCCCCAAGCTCATCGAAGAAGTGGTTCCGAAAATGGTCTCCATCGCAACGTTCCAGAAAGTCCTCCAGCTGCTGCTGGAAGAGTCTGTGCACATCCGCGATATCCGCACCATCATCGAAACGCTGGCCGAGTTTGCCGGTGGTGTCTCGGACCCCGTCGAGCTGGCCCGCCGCGTGCGCATTGCGCTCTCGCCTGCCATCGTGCAGCAGATCTACGGCCCCACCCGCGAGCTCAACGTCATTGCCATCGAGCCCGGCCTGGAGCGCCTGCTGGTGCAAGCCCTGGGCAACGCCGCAGGGCCTGCGCTGGACCCAGGCGTGGCCGACATCCTCACGCAAAAAGCGGCCGAAGTGGCCCTCAAGCAGGAAGAAATGGGCCTGCCCGCCTGCCTGCTCGTTCCAGACCAGATCCGCAATGCCATCTCCCGCCTGGTGCGCCGCGTGGCGCCCCGCCTGCAGGTGCTGGCACACAGTGAAATTCCAGAGACCCACACCATCCGTATTGGGCCGATCCTTAGAGGTGCATCAGCATGAACATCAAACGCTTTACCGCCCCCACCTCCCGGGAGGCTCTGGCCAAGGCGCGCATGGCCTTTGGCGACGGCACGCTGATCCTGTCCAACCGCCCCACGGCCAACGGCGTCGAAGTGGTGGCCACGGCCGAGGACACGCTGTCGGCCCTGGACGGTGGTGTGCCCACCTCTTCTTCCAACCCACCCCTGCTGGCGCCCAGCACCGCGCGCAGCGCACCACAGCGCGCCAGCCAGCCTGCCGCAGCGTCTGGCCTGGGCCGCAACCCGGTGGAGGAAGACACCGAACAACTGGCCATGAGCACGCTGTCGTTCCAGGACTATGTGCGCGAGCGCATGCTGCGCCGTCGCCACGAGGCACTGAACGGCCCGTCGGAGCCCCAAACACTGTCTGAACGCAGCCGCGACCAGGAGCCGGAACGCGAACGCATGCCAGCGCCCTCTGTGGCGCGCCACAACCCGTTGCGCACCATCCCGATGGACATCCCGCCCGAACCACCACGCCGTCGGCAAGAGGCTCCCAGCGCCCACCTGATCCAGTCGAACAACCAGCAAAGCGTGATGAACGAACTGCACGCGATGAAGGAGCTGATTGAAGACCGCTTCAACACGCTGGCCTGGCTGGGCCAGGCGCGCCAGAACCCGATCCAGTCCAACCTGATGCTCAAGATGATCCGTGCTGGATACTCCCCATCGCTGGCCCGCGCCGTGCTCGAACGCATGCCTGAAGACCTGTCGGCTGGCGAATCGGTGCGCTGGCTGATGGAGGTGCTGGAGCGCAACCTCAAGACCGACCAGACCGATCCCCCACTCTACGAACAGGGCGGCATCTTCGCCATGGTGGGCTCCACCGGTGTGGGCAAGACCACCACCACCGCCAAACTGGCCGCGATGTGCGCACGCATCCACGGCCCCGGCAGCGTGGGCCTGATCACGCTGGACACCTACCGTGTGGGTGCCCACGAACAACTGCGTACGTATGGCCGCATGCTGGGCATCGTGGCCCACCTGGCCCATGACCGCGCCGCGCTGCAGGACCTGCTGGGCCTGCTCAGCGGCAAGAAGATGGTGCTGATCGACACCACCGGCGTGGCCCCTCGCGACCCCCGCAAGCGCGACATGCTGGACGTGCTGGACCTGCCCCACGTCAACCGCCTGCTGGTGCTCAACGCCGGCTGCCACGGCGACACGCTGGACGACGTGCTGACCGCCTTCAAGACCGACGGCTCGCAGCAGGCCATCCTGTCCAAGGTGGACGAAGCCGTGAAGCTGGGCCCCGCGATCGATGCGCTGATCCGTCACCAGATGGTGCTGCGCGGCGTGACCAACGGCCAGCGCGTGCCCGAGGACTGGGAACGCGCCAACGCCCACCAACTGATCAGCGCGTCCATGCGCGCGCCAGCCAAGTCGGC
This sequence comes from Acidovorax benzenivorans, assembly GCF_028680575.1. Classification (GTDB taxonomy): domain Bacteria; phylum Pseudomonadota; class Gammaproteobacteria; order Burkholderiales; family Burkholderiaceae_C; genus Acidovorax; species Acidovorax benzenivorans. Next base: position 46,096 of record NZ_JAPCKI010000007.1, read on the forward strand.
GTTCGACCCCAAGGCCACGGACCTGAACTTCTTTTTCTCGCACTCTCCCGACACCGTGACGGAGGGGGGGCTGGTCGATGCTTGATCTGGGTTTTCATCAGGCGTCCAGCCTGCACAGCCTCACCCCGCAGGCCGAGTTGCGGCTGCTGGCGGTGGCCAGCCAGGGCAACACTGCGAGCGGTCTGGAAACGCTGTGGCAGATCTGCGCCAGCCTGCAGCGGCTGGGCTATCCGGTGGTAGTGCTCGACGGCACGGCGCAGGAGTCCGACGACAGCCCCGGGCTGCTGCACCTGCTGCAACATGCCACCTGGAATGACGGTGCGAGCCTGAACCTGGGCGCCACGGCATCCTCGCTCGCCGTGATACCGGCGGCCAAGGGGCTGCAGTATCTGAGCCGCAAGGCAAGCGGCACCACGCGGTCGCCGATGGAGAGCCTGTTGCCCTACTTCAGGACCTACGGTCTGATGGTGATTCACGCACCAGCGTCCACCCTGGGGCCCCTGCTGACCCACACGACCACAGTGCCGCTAGTGGTCATGGGCAGTGGTGCAGCGGGCGTAATGACCAGCTACAAGAGCCTCAAGCAGATTGCCCTGCACACCGGGTTGCCATGCATGGTGGCCGCTTTGCTGCACAACAACACGGCCGCTGAACGCCGCAAGGCCCAGTCCCAACTGATGACGCTGCAGGCCTGCGCCGAACGCCATCTGGGCGGCCCGATACGGACCACCACCATTGCCACGCAGAATCCCCAGGAGCTACAGCGCCTGGCCTTGCAACTGCTGGAAAATGCGGGCACTATGAACGGAGCGCTGGCTGCGCTGACACCCAGCAACTTGACAGGCATGTCTGCGCATTTTGTCCGGAGCCATTGACCAGAGCCTGTGATGCACCTCTACGTACCCACGTTCACCCGAAACGCTCTAAACGGCTCGGCAAGTCGCTGGCCCCGAGCGGCGGGTGAGCATCGGGCGATGCCCCCCTCAAGCGGCTCCAGAACAAGATCGCATACCCGCCCTACCAGTGCATAACACCCTCTCTATGTACACCGCCAAAGGCCAGCTTGATCGCGATGCCATGATCCGCCAGCATGTACCGCTGGTGCGGAGGATTGCGCACCACATGATCGCCAAGCTGCCTCCCAATGTGGAGCTGGATGACTTGATCCAGGTCGGCATGATGGGCCTGGCCGACGCCCTGTCGCGCTACGAAGTCGCTCAAGGCGTGCAGTTTGAAACCTTTGCCACCCAGCGCATCCGGGGCGCCATGCTCGACGAGCTGCGCGAGGGTGACTGGATGAGCCGCAGCTCGCGCAAGAGCCAGAAAGACATTGAACACGCCGTGCACCGGCTGGAGCAAAAGCTGGGCCGCAGCCCGCTGGAGTCAGAAATAGCGGGCGAGATGGGCATGAACCTGGCGGACTACCAGAATCTGCTGGGCAAGGTCCGTGGTACCCAACTGGTGTACCTGGAAGACATGACACATGGCAACGACGACGAGGACGGATTTCTGGACCGCCACGTTGCCGACAGCGCAGCCGACCCGGTGGAGCTGCTGCGCGACCAGCGACTCAAAACGTCGCTGGTGAACGCCATCAAAACGCTGCCCGAGCGCGAGCAGTACATCATGGGCATGTACTACGAACATGACATGAACCTCAAGGAGATCGCCGCCGTGCTCGGCGTCACCGAGTCGCGCGTGTGCCAGTTGCACAGCCAGTCGATCGCCCGGCTGCGGGCCAAGATGCGTGCGCACTGAGCGCACATAACCGGCCGATACAAGGCGCCACGCAGGTTGTGGCGCACGTCCATAGGGTTACGGGGCGCCGCCTGTGGCGACCTGGCCCACAACCCCTTCTGAAAAACGGGTGAAGCTCAGCCCGCCGAGCGGTAGATGCGCGCCACGCCCGGCGCAGCACCGCGTGTCCCCAGGCCATCACCATAGGTAGCGGCCGCGTTGGAGGGTGGCAGCAAGCCCGCGGCCTGGCGGTCGGTGCTGGCGGCAAGCCGGGCCAAGCTCTCGCGGTGCACAACCAGCATGGTACGGATGGCATCCGCGCGCTTTTGCAGCGACGCCGGCAAGGGCAAACCCCGCGCAGCCGCCTGCTCCAGCGCACGCGAAAAATCGGCCGCTGCATTACGCAGGGCCGTACTGTGTTTTTCCAGGGAGGTGGGATCTGCCGCCAGGAGTGCGGTGGAGACTTGTTCGATCAGCTGCTCAACAGCCGAGAGGGATTCTTCCAGAGACATGGCGCATTGTGCGATGGATTGCGCCTGGGAGCAAAACGCCGATCAACCCCGCGAGCGGGACAGGATCTCCTGGGCGTTGGACAACAGCTTGTCGGCGATGGCTTCGGCATCCACCGAAAATTCACCCTTGTCGATAGCGGCGCGCACGGCCTTGACCTTGCCTGCATCGAAATCTGCCGTGCTGCGGGTCGTGGGGCTGAGCGCCCGGGCAGCCGTGGAAACAGTGACAGGCACACCGACGGATGACGCAACCAGCGCGTCTTTGGTGGCGCCTTCAGCAGCGCTTGCTGGGGCCTTGGCTTGCTTGGCAAGCCCCGTCGGCGGCAACCCGCCCGGCAGTTCCGGTGTTTGACCTATCTTCATCGCTCTCTCCACCACCCCGTTGGATGTGGGGCATCAGTAGCAATGTTTTCGACCCGTTTGGCCCGGACTTTAGCCATTTATTACCGGGACGTCATCACAGAGTGACGTCCACTGTCCCAGAATCACTCACAGTACCACTCACTATACGGCCATTCTCCATGCGTACGCGCACAGTCTGCCCGGCGGAGCCTGCGGTCAGTGCCTGGCCCGCAGAGCTGACCGCATAGCCCGGCCCCTGCGCCACCACCTTCACCTGCGCACCGGCCTTGAACAGCAGCGGCGCGCGCACCATGGCCTGGCGCACCGCCTGCCCTGCCACCAATTGGCGGGCAGCGGTCTGGCCCACCCACAGGTCGGGGTTGGCCAGGACGGGAGAGGCATCGGCCGCCCAGTCCACTTCGGCCTCGGTGGCGTCATTGGCCGTCAACGCGGCGCCCGGCGCCACATTATTGGTCAACACCCAGGCCGGACCAAACGCTTTGATGGTGACGGGCAAAAACACATTCCATGCGGTGGCACCCTCCACACAGCGCAGCCCCAGGCGTGTCCGGCCCCACAGGCGGGCCCCTACGGGCAGATAGGGCTCGACACGCGCGCAGGGCGCCAGCCGTAGGCGCGAATCCAGTGAGCCAACGCTCACTTCCATACGCAACGGCAGCGCGGAGGACTGGTTGCGAGCCAACGCATCGTCCAGCCAGCGCTGGGTGAGCGGGCCCAGGTCCGCCGCCGGGTCTGCCGCCGACTGGGCCTGTGCGACCCCACCGGCACCCAGCGCGGCCCCAGCCACGGCACCCACCAGGCACAGCGCGCGCACCACGGCACCAGCACGCGCAGCCAGCGACGACCGGGGGGCGCTGCGCAGCGCGGCGCCATTGTTGGCACGAGAAAAAAAGGAGCGAGTGGTCATGGGGCCTCCTGGACATCGGCTGGCCAGGCTGCCCGCGCACGGGGCGCTAAGGAAGGCAGGGGCCATTTCACCCCAAGAACTATAGGCAGATGGCCCGGGCGCAAAACCCGGAACTGCGCATCCATTTGCCACTTCTTCGCGCTTTAGAAAAAAGGCGCGGTTTCCATAATCGAGCAACGCCAAAAAGCCCTCCGGGGCTGGCGCCTTTGCAACCGACGGTGTGAGGCACACATGCTTGACAAGATGACCAACCAGCTGAATTTTCACGGCAACGCCCTGGTGCTGCGCGGGGAACGTCAGCGCGCCATCGCCAGCAACATTGCCAACGCCGACACCCCCGGCTACGTGGCCCGCGACTTCAAGTTTGGCGATGCGCTGCGCGAGGCCACGGGCATGACTTCTTCCGCCACAGGCATCGCTGGCGCAGCGGTCACGCGGCTGGCAACCGGAGGCTCGTACGGAACCGCAGGCACCACCGATCCGCACCATATTCCGCTGCCCACCGTGAATTCCAGCACCAGCATCGACCGGCAGGGCGCCCTGGGCTATGCCGTGCAAACGCAGCCGAGCCTGGACAACAACTCGGTGGACCTGGACCGCGAGCGCGCCAACGCCGTGGACAACGCCGTGCGCTACGAAGCCACGCTGCGGTTCATCAACGGCAACGCCAAAACCATGCTCAGCGCCATCCAGGGCCAATAACCAGCCAGCCCTGCAACGCAGAAAGCGAGCCACTCCATGTCCATGTTTTCGATTTTCAATGTGTCCGGCAGCGCCATCAGTGCGCAGTCACAACGGCTCAACGTGGTGGCCAGCAACCTGGCCAACGTGGACGCTGTGGCCGGCCCCGACGGCCAGGCCTACAAGGCTCGCCAGGCGGTGTTCCAGACAGTGCCCATGGGAGCCGACAGCTCTGCGGGCGTCAAGGTCAGCGGCATCAGCGAAAGCAATGTGCCCGGCCGCCGCGTACACGACCCCAGCCACCCGTCGGCCGACGAGCAAGGGTATGTGACGCACTCCAACGTCAACGCGGTCGAGGAGATGGTCAACATGATCTCGGCCTCGCGCTCGTACCAAAACAACGTCGAGGTCATGAACACGGCCAAGTCACTGCTCCTCAAGACCCTGCAGATGGGCCAGTAAGGCAAAAGCCTGCTCCAAGAAGGACACCACCATGATTCTCAGTGCCACCAACGCCCCCACGGTGACGGACTCGTCCGGCACCAAGGCCAACGCGTCCACCGACCCGGCTGCAGCGCAAGACCGCTTTTTGAAACTGCTGGTTGCGCAGCTGAACAACCAGGACCCGATGAACCCCCTGGACAACGCCCAGATGACCTCGCAGATCGCGCAGATCAACACGGTGACCGGCATCCAGCAACTCAACCAGACGATGCAGAGCATGGCTGCGCAGTTCAACTCGCTGCAGGTCATGCAGGGCACCGCCCTGGTGGGTCGCAATGTGCTGACCGAGGGCTCCAGCCTGGCGGTGGCCGACAAGACCGGCAAGGGCGGTTTCGAGCTGGGCTCGGCCGCCACCAACGTGAAGATCGAGGTCACAACCGCTGGCGGCCAGGTGGTGGACACCATCGACCTGGGCGCCAAGGCGGCAGGCCGCCACACCTTTGACTGGGACGCCAGCAAATACACCGGCGCCACCGATGCACTGCAGTTCCGCGTGACGGCCGTCAATGGCTCCACCAAGCTGGACTCCACCGCACTGAGCCTGGCCAAGGTGACGGCCGCAGGCGCCGAAGACGGACAGCTCGTGCTGAGCCTGTCCAACGGCAAAACCATCAACTACAGCCAGATCAAGGCCTTGGTGTAACACCAGCCTGCTTCGTATCGCGTCAACAGGAGAACACCATGAGTTTTCAGCAAGGCCTGTCCGGCTTGAACGCCGCCAGCAAGAACCTCGATGTCATCGGGCACAACATTGCCAACTCCAACACCGTCGGGTTCAAGGCCTCGCGGGCCGAGTTTGCCGAGATGGTGGCCTCGGCCATCGGCTCGGCAGGTGGCTCCAACGCGGGCATCGGGGTGGAAGTGGCTGCCGTGGCGCAGCAGTTCACCCAGGGCAACCTGAGCATCACCGGCAACAGCCTGGACGTGGCCATCAACGGCAACGGGTTCTTCACCCTGACCCTGCCCGACGGCACCGCCGCCTACACCCGATCCGGCAACTTCAAGCTGGACAAGGAAGGCAACATGATCACCAACGACAACGCCAAGGTGATGGGTTACCCGGTGGACCCGGTCACGGGCCTGCGTACAGGCACTGACCCCATCCCCATGGTGTTCCCGACGGCCGAGCCAATCCCCGCCAAGCAGACCACCAAGATCACGGCGGCCTTCAACCTGGACGCCCGCGCCACCGACGCGGCGGGCGACCCTGCAGCCACGCCCCCCATCCCGGCCACACCGCGCGCCACGTACGGCACGTCGATCAACGTGTTCGACAGCCAGGGCGTGGCCAAGCCGGTGAGCCTGTACTTCCAGAAGACCGCCACCGACAACACCTGGGACGTGTATGACGCCCTGGACGACCCCACGGCCGTGCCGCCCGTGGTGGCCACGCCCATCGGCCAGATCACATTCGACAACAACGGCGCCATCACCGGCCCGGTGGCCACGCCACCCGCCACGGGCTTTTCGCTGCCGCTCACCGTCAACCCCACGCCGCCCAACCCCAACAACCTGCCCACCTATACCGTGGACGTGAGCCTGGACAAGGTGACCCAGTTCGGCACCAAATTCGCGGTGTCCAACCTGAGCCAGGACGGCTACACCTCGGGCGAGCTGACCGGCATCAACATCGAGAACAACGGGATGATCATGACCCGTTACTCCAACGGTGTGACGCGTGCCGAGGGCCAGCTCGCGCTATCAAGCTTCCGCAACACGCAGGGCCTGGCCTCGGTGGGCAGCAACAACTGGGTGGCCACGTTCGAATCAGGCCAGCCCGTCGCAGGCACGGCCACCGATGGCAGCTTTGGCTCGCTGCGCTCGGGCGCGCTCGAAGACTCCAACGTGGACCTGACCGCCGAGCTGGTGAACATGATGACCGCCCAGCGCGCCTACCAGGCCAATGCACAGACCATCAAGACGCAAGACCAGGTGATGTCCACCCTGGTGAACCTGCGTTGATCGGCTGAGCCCTTACTGAACCCGCCCAGGACACCGGAGAGCCCCCATGGACCGCATCATCTACACCTCGATGACAGGCGCCAACGCCGCAGCGCACCGGCAGGCGGTGTTGTCCAACAACCTGGCCAACGTGTCCACCGGCGGGTTCCGCGCCGAGATGTCCACCTTCCGCTCGGTGCCACTGCAAGGCGACGGCGCCAAGACGCGCGTGTTTGCGCTGGAGGCCACCTCGGGCTACGTCAACACCCCCGGCCCCGTGCAACGCACCGGCCGCAATCTCGATGCCATGGCGGCAGGCAATGCCTGGTTTGCGGTGCAGGGGCTCGATGGCACCGAGGCTTACACCCGCGCCGGCAGCTTCGAGGTGTCTGCCACCGGCCAACTGCTCACCCCCACCGGGCTGCCCGTGTTGTCCGATGGCGGAGCGCCCATCGACGTGCCGCCCGGGGCCGATGTGTCGCTCGGGTCCGACGGCACCTTGACCTCCAAGATCCCGGGCCAGCCCGCCCAGGCCATTGGCCGCCTCAAGCTGGCCACGCCCACGCCCGAAGACCCGCTCAAGCGTGGTGACGACGGGCTGTTTCGCACCGCATCGGGCGACCCCATGCCCAACGACGCCAACGCGCGCATGCTGTCGGGCGCGCTGGAGGGCTCGAACGTGAACCCGGTCGAATGCATGGTCGGAATGATCGCTGCATCGCGCCAGTTCGAGCAGCAGATGAAGCTGCTGCAGACCGCCGAAACCAACGACAAGACCGCCAGCCAGTTGCTGAGCATGAACGGCTGATGCCACTGCCAACCAACGCACGCACCCGCCCTAAGGAAGCACCATGATCAACTCCCTCTGGATCGCCAAGACCGGCATGTCTGCCCAGCAGACCCAGCTCGATGTCATCTCGCACAATCTGGCCAACGTCTCCACCACCGGCTACAAGCGCAACAACGCGGTGTTCGAAGACCTGATCTACCAAAACCTGCGCCAGGTGGGTGCGAACACGACCGAACAAAACCAACTGCCCACCGGCCTGCACCTGGGCCTGGGCGTGCGCACCGTGGCCACCAGCCGCAACTTCATGCAGGGCAGCCTGCAGGAGTCCAAGAACAACCTGGATGTCGCCATCAACGGCAACGGCTTCTTTGAAGTGACCATGCCCGATGGCACCGTGGGCTACACCCGCGACGGCTCGTTCCAGGTCGATGCCCAGGGCCGCATGGTCACGTCCAGCGGCCTGCCCGTGGTCAACGGCATCACCATCCCGGCCAACGCCACCAGCATCAGCATCAGTGCCGAAGGCGCTGTGGCGGTCACGGTCCCCGGCAACACACAGCCGCAGACCGTGGGCAACCTGGCCATGGCCAGCTTCATCAACCCCGCCGGCCTGGAGCCCATCGGGCAGAACCTGTTCAAGGAATCCGCCGCCTCCGGCCAGCCCCAGCAAGGGACGCCGGGCACGAACGGCCTGGGCATCATCAAGCAGGGGTTTCTGGAAGCCTCCAACGTCAACGTGGTGGAAGAGCTGGTCACCATGATCCAGACCCAACGCGCCTACGAGATGAACTCCAAGGCCATCCAGACCTCGGACCAGATGCTCGCCAAGCTCGCCCAGCTGTGACCGCAACGCCCCGCGCGCTTTTGCCCAGGACCTTCGCCATGCGCACTTTCACCCGCTCCCTTCGCCTGCTGCAGGCGCTTTGCTCGCTGCGCGCGGGCGTACCCGCCGTGGGCGCTGCGCTGCTGTGCGCGGGCTGCGCCACGCTGTCGCCACCGCCACCAGTGGACATCCTGCCCACCACCCCACCCCCGCTGGCCGCTGCACCGCGCACGACACCGCCGGTCACTGGCGGGCTGTTCCACAACGCCAGCTACCGCCCCGCGTTTGAAGACCGCCGCGCGCGCCTGGTGGGCGACAACGTGACCATCCAGATCGTGGAGAACGTGACGGCCAGCCAGAAGTCTTCGTCCACGGTGGACCGCACCTCCGAAGTCTCCGCTGGCGTGACGGCGCTACCCTTCACCAACAAGACCTTCACCGACAAGCTGGGCGTAGGTGCCAACTCGGGCAATGCGTTCTCCGGCAAGGGCGGCACAGAAAGCGCCAACACCTTCACCGGATCGATCACCGCCACCGTGGTGGACGTGCTACCCAATGGCCACCTGGTCATCACCGGCGAGAAACAGATCGGCGTGAACCAGAACGTGGACGTGCTGCGCTTTTCGGGCACGGTGGACCCGCGCGCGCTGCAACCCGGCAGCATCGTGAACTCGACCCAGGTGGCCAATGTGCGCGTCGAGTCGCGCGGACGCGGCGCACAGAACGAAGCCCAGGCCATGGGCTGGCTGGGCCGCTTCTTCAACACCGTCACGCCGTTCTAGCCCCCTGAGCCGCTGCGCGCCTCCTCCTGAGGGGGGACGCCGCCAGCGCGGCGGGGGCGGCTCTTGCGCGGCGCCCCCCGCCTTGGCCGCGCCAGTGCCTCCGGTGCAGAGCATCGAGAATGCTATTAATTTAATAGCTGTTTGCGCAATATAGATAAGCGCCAGCAGCCAATTTCTCTCAAATTTCATCTTATGGTGACCTCCGGGTGCGCAGTGCGCCATTGGTCGGTTTCGCCCCACTCTGGACCCATGCAATAAGCCGGTGAACCCGCTTCTTTTTGGGTTTTAGTTCTGGCCATGGCCCACCACAATGGATGCCATGAAAGCCTCGTCCCACTCCCCCCTGCCCCGCACCGTGCGCGCGCTGTGGCTGCTGCTGGCCCTGGTGGCCGCAGGCCTGGCAACACCCGCACAGGCCTTGCGCATCAAGGAAGTGGCGGCAGTGCAGGGCGTGCGCAGCAACCAGTTGACCGGCTACGGCCTGGTGGTGGGGCTGGACGGCACAGGCGACCAGACGACGCAGATGCCCTACACCACGCAGGCCATGTCCAACTACCTGCAGCAGATGGGCATCAGCCTGCCGCCCGGCACGGCCTCGCAGCTGCAACTCAAGAACGTGGCGGCGGTGATCGTCACCGCGCAACTGCCCGCCTTTGCCCAGCCGGGCCAGCAGATCGATGTGAACGTCTCATCCATGGGCAACGCCAAGTCGCTCAAGGGCGGCACGCTCATCGTCACACCGCTGCGTGGCGCTGACGGCGAAATCTATGCACTGGCCCAAGGCAACATGGTGGTGGGCGGTGCGGGCGCATCGGCCGGTGGCAGCAAGGTACAGATCAACCACCTGAGCGCAGGCCGCATTCCGCTGGGCGCGCAGGTGGAACGGGCCGTGCCCACCCCCCTCAACGAAGGCGACACCATCAACCTGGGACTCAACGCCTCGGACTTCCAGACCGCCCGCCGCGTGGCGCAGGTGATCAACGCCAAGCTGGGCAACGGCCTGGCCACCGCGCTGGACGGCCGCACAGTGCAGGTGCGCGCGCCCATCGACCCCGGCGCCCGCGTGGGCTTCATTGCCGACCTGGAAGAGCTTCCGCTTGAATCCTCCGTGCCCTCGGCCAAGGTGGTCATCAACGCCCGCACGGGGTCGGTGGTGCTCAACCAGGCGGTCACGCTGGGGCCTTGCGCCATCGCCCACGGCAACCTGTCGATCACCATCAGTTCCACACCGGTGGTCAGCCAGCCCAATGCGTTCTCGCAGGGCCAGACGGTGGTCACGCAAAAGAGTGACATCACCATCAACCAGGAGCCGGGCAACGTGATCCAGATGCCCGCGTCGCCGCAACTGGCGGACGTGGTCAAGGCCCTCAACACGCTGGGCGCCACGCCCGGAGACCTGCTGGCCATCCTGCAGGCCATCAAAGCCGCCGGCGCGCTGAACGCCGAGCTGGAGGTGATCTGAATGAAGCACCCCCTGAGTCGCTTCGCGCCTTCCCCCTCTCCTGCGGGAGGGGAACGCACCCGGTGGCCTGGCAAAGCCAGTTCCACGGGTGCACTGGACTGCGCCGCGCCGGGTTCACGGCCTGTGGGTGACCCACCGCAAGAGGCTTGACCATGGCCCTCACCCTCCCGTCCTCCGGTAGCACCACCAGCCCGTCGAACGCGCTGGCGGTCGATATCCGCTCGCTCAACTCCCTCAAATACGAAGCGGGCACCAGCAACAGCTCACAGGTCACGCGCGAGGCGGCCAAGCAGTTTGAATCGCTGTTCATGCGCGAGCTCATCAAGAGCATGCGCGACGCCACGATGAAGTCCGGCCTCATGGAGGGCGAGCAGGCCAACCTGGGCCAGGACATGCTGGACCAGCAGTTGTCGGTCAACATGTCGGGCCTGCAGGGCGGCCTGTCGGAAGCCATCGCCCGCCAGCTCTCGCGCCAGATGGGGGGGGCGGATGCCAACTTTTCGGTGCCGTCCACACTGAGCCTGCCGCAGGCGCAGCCCCGGTCTGCGACCTCCGCCACCACATCGTCCGTCGATACCACCCTGCCCGTTCCCAAGGGCCGCGAAGGGTTCGTGCAGCACCTGAGCGGCACCGCCGAGCGCGTGGCGCAAGAGAGCGGCATTCCCGCCAGCTTCATGCTGGGCCAGGCCGGGCACGAAACCGGCTGGGGCAAGAGCGAGATCAAGACCGCCAACGGCGGCACCTCGTTCAACCTGTTCGGCATCAAGGCGGGCAAGGGCTGGACTGGCAAGGTGGCCGAGGTCACCACCACCGAATACATCAACGGCACACCGCGCAAGGTGGTGGCCAAGTTCCGCGCGTACGACTCATACGAAGATTCCTTCCGCGACTACGCCAAGCTGATCACCGACAGCCCGCGCTATGAAAAAGCCCAGGCCACGGCCAAGACGGGCTCTGCCGTGGCCTACGCGGCCGAGCTGCAAAAGGCCGGGTACGCCACCGACCCCGAGTACGCCAAGAAGCTCAGCGGCGCCATCAACAGTGCGCTGCGCGTGCAACGTGCCCAAGCGTGATGGACGAGAAGAACCGAGGTAAGCCATGAGTCTGCTCAACGTCGGCGCCCGCGCCCTGCTGGCCAACCAGGTGGCCCTGCAGACGGCAGGCCACAACATCGCCAATGTCAACACGCCCGGCTATTCGCGCCAGACGGTGGTGCTGCAAACCGTGCAGGGCCAGTTCACGGGCGGTGGTTACATCGGCCAGGGTGTGGATGTGCAGACCATCTTGCGCAACCAGAGCGAGCTGCTCACGCGCCAGTCGGCCGCTGCCGGATCGACCCAGGCAGCCGATGCCGTGCGTGCCGAGCGCCTGAGCCAGTTGCAGGAAGTGTTCAGCGGCGGCACCCAAGGCCTGGGCGCCGCCATCAATGACATGATGAACGCATTCTCGGATGTGGTCAGCAGCCCCACCGACATCACCGCGCGCACGGTGGTGCTCACGCGGCTGGACGAAACGGCCGCACGCATGCGCACGGCGAGCGACCGGATCAACGAGATCGAATACACCGTCAAGGAACAGCTGCAAAGCAGCGTGACTGCGATCAACAGCCTGGCAGCACAGATGGCGGCCATCAATGAGCAGATCGCCCGCGCCACCGGCAACGGTCAAAGCCCCAACGACCTGCTGGACCAGCGCGACCAGATCATCCGCGACATCAACCAGTATGTGCAGACCACCCAGATCCCGGCGGATGACGGCACCGTGGGGCTGTTCGTGGCAGGCAGTCAGCCCCTGGTGCTGGGCTCCACGGCCACCACCCTGTCGATTGATGACGCCACGGCCTTCCCTGGCAGCGGCCAGTCGAAGCTGTTTTTCAACCGCCCCGGTGCCACCCCCGTCGAACTGGACGAGAACGTGCTGGGCGGCGGCACCGTCTCGGGCCTGCTGCGCTTTCAAAACACGGACCTGACCGAAGGGCGCAACCTGCTGGGCCGCATGGCGCTGGCCATCGGCATGACGATGAACGAGCAGCAGAACCTGGGCCTGACGCTGGATGGCGTGCCGGGCAAGGACCTGTTCGCGCTGCCTACCAGCATGCCGGGCTCCACCAACGGCGCGGGTGTGGGCACGGTGTCGTTCACCGGCCCTACGCAGTTTGCAGCGTCCGACTATGAGATCCGCTTCACCACCGGTACGGCCGGGCAGGTGGTGCGCCTGTCCGACGGCAAATCAACCCCGTTCACCGACGCGGCCAACCTGGCCACGCTGCAGATCGACGGGCTCAACTTCAACCTGACCACGCCTGGCAACCCGGGCGAGCGCATGCTGTTCAAGCCGTTCAGCACGGCTGCCAACAACATCCAGGCGCTGGTGTACTCGCCGCGCGACCTGGCAGCAGCCAACCCCATCAACGCGGCCATGGGCACGTCCAACGGCGGCACCATGCAGCTGGGCAGCCTCAAGGCCACGGGCCTGCCCAACCCGCCGGGGCTGGTGCTGCCGGCCAATGCCAACCCAGCAGCCATCCCGCCCATCCTGGGAGGTATCCAGTTGCAGTTCACCGCCGGGCCGCCCACGACCTACGACGTGCTCGACCGCGGGACCACGCCCCCCACCTCGCTGGCGACTGCGCAGCCCTACACCTCGGGCCAGCCTATCTCGATCAACGGGTGGGAAATCACGTTGCAGGGCACCCCCAAGACGGGCGACACCGTGGTGATCGGCAACGCGCTGGACCCGCAATACGGTGACACCTACACCCGCAATGCGGGCAATGCCAGTGCGCTGATGGGCCTGCGCGACGTGAAAATGTTTGACGAGTCCACCCTCACGGACGGGTACGCTGGCGCCATTGCACAGGTAGGCACACGCACGCAAAGCGCCAAGTTTGCAGAACAGCTGTCCACCACCATCGCTGCCAACCTGGAGCGCGACCGCACGGCGGTGTCGGGCGTGAACCTGGACGAAGAGGCCGCCAAGCTGATCCAATACCAACAGGCCTACCAGGCGTCTGCCAAGATGATCCAGATTGCGCAGAACATTTTTGATTCGCTGATCCAGGGCCTGGGCCGATGACCATAGTCCCCGCCAGAGGAGTTCGACATGAGCACTAACATCTACCGCCTTGGCACGGCCAACATGTACGACAACGCGCTGCGCAACCTGGGCGCGCGCCAGACCAGCCTGAGCAACCTGCAGGAAAACCTGACCTCGGGCAAGCGCGTGGTGCGGGCCAGCGACGACCCCGTGTCTGCCGCGCAGGCCGAGCGTGCGCTCAACCGCCTGTCGCGCATCCAGACCGAGCAACGTGCGCTGGAGACCCAGCGCAACGCCATCGCGCAGGGGGAATCCTCACTGGGCGACGCAGTGAATTTGATCCAGAACTTTCGGGAGCTGGTGGTCAGTGCGGGCGACGCCAGCATGACCCCCAACGACCGCGCCACTGTGGCCAACCAGCTGCAGGGCTTGCGGGAACAGCTGCTGGAAGTTGCCAACCGCAAGGACACCAACGGCATCCCCTTGCTGAGTGCATTGGGCAGCGCGCTGGCACCGTTCCTGGGTCCACTGAGCAGCTCGCCCGACTACGACTTCCAGGGCTTGCCTGGTCAAACGGCGAGCAGCGGCGTGACGGTGCCGGGGACGCTCGACGGCGACTCTGCCTTTATGTTCGACCCCAACCGCGACGGTGTTTATGCCGCCGGAGTCAGCACCATCCCGGTAGGCCGACAGCTCACCACCACGGCCATCACGCCCACCAACACGGCCTTGGTAACGGGCGACAACTACACCATTGCCTTCAGCGCGGTGGGTCCGGGCGCCACCACCGGCACCAGCACGGCCACGTACACCATCACCAACACCACCACAGGCGCCGTATCTGCCCCCGTGGTGGTGCCGGACTACCCCACCGACAAGCCGGTCACCATTTCAGTTCCCGGCATTCCGGGGCTGTCCTTCGATATCAAGGGCAACCCCGCCAACGGGGACACCATCACCCTGCAGCCCAGCGCCAGCATGTTCAGCACACTGGACAGCGCCATCAACGGCATCCGCAACGCTCCCAACAACAACGGCGCCATCCAGGCCGTGGGGCAAGCACTGGCCAACATCGATATCGGACTGGAACGCGTGCACAACATGCGCAGTTACGCAGGCGAGCTGCTCAACCGCGCAGACCGCATCACCGGCGACCAGGAAAAGCGCTCCATCCAGCTCGAAGGCGACCGTTCGCGGGCGGAGGATCTCGATATGATCAAGGGCATTTCCGACTTCCAGAACCAGCAGGTGGGTTATGAGGCTGCACTCAAGTCCTATGCGCAGGTTCAGAAGTTGTCGCTGTTCAACTTTATTGGCTAGGAGCCCGCGCGGCAGGGGGTGTTCGGGCGCAGCGCCCATCGCACCCTGTGCCGCCAGGCTTCAGCACCGGTTGGTGCAACGTGGCGACACCCATCCCGCGCGCGCTGGCTGGCCCCGTTTTTTTGCCTGAGAGCACATGGTCCAATCCGTCCTTGGCAGCCTGATCCTGGGCTACCGCCCTTTGTGGAACCGCGCCCGCAAACTCGCTGGCATCCAGCTGTATGCCCACAACGAGGCGTCGGCAACGGTCGATGGCGGCCACCTGCTGCGCACGCTGCAGGAGCTGTGGTCGGCCAGCTCGCCGCCACTGCTGATCTCGGCACAGAC
This sequence comes from Acidovorax benzenivorans, assembly GCF_028680575.1. Classification (GTDB taxonomy): domain Bacteria; phylum Pseudomonadota; class Gammaproteobacteria; order Burkholderiales; family Burkholderiaceae_C; genus Acidovorax; species Acidovorax benzenivorans. The sequence continues at coordinate 61,281 of NZ_JAPCKI010000007.1, forward strand.
CCGCCAGTTGCTGTGCGACCTGCTCGAACACGCGCCACGGGCTGCGCCCTGGATCGAGGTGCGCGGCGAGTGGCTGTCGGACTCCGCCATCTATGACCGTGTGAAGGCCGCTCACCAGCGCGGGCTGCGCATGGTGTGGCGGGGCGACATGGACAAGCTGCCCGAGCCCGAGATCGCCCGCTGCTTCGACAACAGCCTGCTGACCCTGCGCCCCGAAGACGCCGTGGCCGCACTGCAGGCCACGCCCCCACGCCCCGGTAGTGCTGCCGCCGCAGCGGCACCTGCCGCCAAACGCACCCCCAGCCCGGTGCTGGCCGGCCAGATGTACGAAAACATCGCCAGCCGGGCCCTCATGGACCACTGCCTGGACCAGGGCAACGCGATGGCGCTGGCCGGGTGGCCGACGGAAGACGTGCTGTACAGCCTGCGCCACCACCCGCAGCAGCCGTCGCACGCAGTGATCTTCAAGCTCATGAAGGCCATCGACGACGAGCAGTCGCTGGAAACCTTTGAAGACATCATGGGTGAGGATCCGCTGCTTGCGTACCGCTTCATGGTCTATACCAACTCGGCCGCCCTGGGCCTGCGCACGGGCATCGACTCGCTGCGCCGGGGCCTGGTGATGATGGGCTACAGCTCCATCAAGCGCTGGCTGTCCGACCAGTTGCCCCATGCGAGCACCGAGGCCAACATGCAGCCCGTGCGCGAAGCCATGGTGATCCGCGCCCAGCTCACTGCGCGGCTGCTGGACGCGGGCATCGAGAACGACCTGCGCCGCGAGATCTACCTGTGTGGCCTGCTCTCCCAGCTCGATGAGCTGTTGGGCGAGCCGCTGGGCACCATCCTCAAGCGCCTGCCCCTGTCCGAACGCATCTACGACGCCACCGTGCTGCGCACCGGCCCCTACACCGGTGGCCTGCAGATGGCCTGCGCGCTGGAGACGGACGACGCCAGCGCCATCCGCCAGCTGTGCGAGACCTTCGAGATGGACCTGGAAGAGGTCAACCGCGCGCTGCTGCGGGTGTTGTCTGACCTGGAAGTGGACAGGAAATAAGCTCCCCCTGGGCCGCTGCGCATCTTCCCCCCAAAGGGGACGCCACCAGCGGCCTGGCGGAGCCAGTTACGCGGTGGCACTGGTATGGGCCGCACGCGGGTTCGAGCCGACAACACGATGAAGCACCCGCCATGCACGGGTAAGCTGTAAGCCGCTCTCGGCTACTTACCTCGCCTGCTCGTCGCGCACCTGGGCGAACGTCTTCCAGAACGCGGCCTCCTGCGTCGTCGCAAAGTTGATGCGCATGAGCGTGCTGGGTTTGCGCTCTGCATGGAACAACGCACCGGGCGCCAGCAGGTAGCCTTCGTCCAGCATGCGCTGCGACAGCGCATCGGTGTCCACCCCCGTCTCCACCCAGCCAAACAGGCCCACCGGCTCGGCCGCAAAGGTGCACCCCGCACCCAGGGCTAGCTTGACGCTGCGCGCACGTGCGGCATCGAGCCGGGTGCGGATGCGTTCGGCGTGGCGGCGCAGTTGGCCCTGCTCGATGCACAGCGCCAGGGCTTTCTCCAGCAGCGCCGGGGTGGTCAATGTGGCCAGCAGCTTGGTGTCCAACAATTGTTCCACCAGCGCGGGCGGCGCGGCCATGAAGCCAATGCGCCAGTTGGGCGCCAGGATCTTGGCAAAGCCACTCACGTAGATGGTGCGCTGCAGGCCATCCAGCGCCGTGAGGCGCGTGGCGTGCTCCGGCGCGATGTGGCTGTAGGTGTCGTCTTCCACCACATGAAAGTTGTGCTGGTTGGCCAACTGCAACACGCGGTGGGCGCTGCCCGGCGACAGACAGTAACCCGTGGGGTTGTGGAACACGCTCACGCTCACGTAGAGCTTGGGCTTGTGCACCTCGCAGTAGCGCGCCATCACTTCCAGGTCGGGCCCGTCCGCACGGCGGGGCACGGGCAGGATGTGCATGCCCAAAGCGGCCAGGCGCGCAAACTCCACCGCCCAGCCGGGCTCCTCCACCATCACCGGGTCGCCCGGGCGCAGCAGGGTGCGGCTCACGATGTCGAGCGCATGGGTGGCCCCCACGGTGGTGATGATGTTTTCGGGCACCGTATGCACGTTGAGCGTGGACAGCTTCTTGGCCAGCACGCGCCGAAGGCCTGCATCGCCCAGCGGCTCGCCATACTGCAGCGAAAACTCCTGCAAGGCGCGCGAGTTGGTGACCTTGCGCACGGCAGCGGGCATGAAGGTGGACTCCAGCCAGTCGGGTGGAAAGACCCCCATGCCGGGCTGGGGCTTGTCGCTGATCTTGTGGAACATGCCCCGGATCAGCGCCGTGGCGTTGACGGGCGACACCCCTGGACCCGCGCGGCCGGCGGCACGCGCCGCAAACCAGTGCGCAGTGCTCCAGTTGGCCGCTGCACTCTCCAGAGCCAGGTCGTCGGGGCGAGCGCGTGTGTCAGGGTCACCGTCTGGCGCATCCACCACACGGCCACTTTCACGCACAAAAAACCCCCGGTTCTTGCGCGCCTCCACCAGGCCCTGCGCCAGCAGCTGGTCGTAGGCCGCCACCACGGTGGACGGGCTCACCCCATGCTGCTGCGCACACTGGCGCACCGAAGGCAGGCGCGCCCCCGGCGCCATCAGGCGGTTGCGGATGCGCTCGGCAAACCGGGCAGACAGTTGTTCGGTCAGCGACTGGGTGGACGATTTCATCAGCATGGGGGCATCCTGCAAGGTGCGCCGCCTGGCGCCTGTGTGTATTGTTTTGCCGGGCAATACAGATTTGCAACTGCGCCGACTGTCTGTACTGGTTGTGTATTGGTAGCAAGATTACATTGAAGGCAGACCCCCGACAAGTCCCCCACCCCATCCAGCACCCACCATGAGCGTCGCCGAACTCACCGCCCTGCTGCTGTTTTGCACCGCCATGAGCTTTTCGCCTGGGCCCAACACCACCTTGTCCACCGCGCTGGCGGCCAACCTGGGGCTCAAGCGCGCGCTGCGCTTTTGCTTCGCTGTCCCCGCAGGCTGGACACTGCTCATGCTGGGCAGCGGGCTGGGCCTGGGTGCCCTCATCACCGGCGTGCCCGCCCTGCGCTGGGCGGTGACGCTGCTGGGCGTGGCCTACATGCTCTGGCTGGCCTTCAAGCTCAGCCGCGCCGGCCAGATGACCACCATCGACACCTCGCGCCTGAACGTGACCTTCTGGCAAGGCGTGGGCCTGCAGTTCGTGAACATCAAGGCCTGGATGCTGGCGCTCACCCTGAGCGCAGGCTGGGTGGTCAACGCCGCCGGGCAGCCCGCCGCCAATCCCGGAGAACGCCTGGCCATCATCTGCGGCGTGATGATGGTGTTCGCCTTCACCAGCAATTTTGTCTATGCGCTCGTGGGCTCGCTGCTGCGCCAGTGGCTGGCACAGGGCACACGGCTGCTGTGGTTCAACCGTGCGCTGGCCCTGGTGCTGGTGCTCACTGCCTACTGGATGCTCACGCTATGAACCGCACACAGGAAAAAGAAGCCCTGCTCTGGGGCCTGGTCGGTGTCACGCTGTTTGCAGCCACGCTGCCCATGACACGGCTGGCGGTGGGCTCTACCGATGCGCCCCAGTTGTCCCCCTGGTTTGTCACCTTCGGGCGTGCCGCCGTGGCGGGCTTGCTGTCGATTGGCTACCTGCTGTGGCAGCGCGCGCAAGGGCACCTGAACCGGCCGACCCGGGCCGAGTGGCCGCTGTTGGGCATCACAGCCTTCGGCGTGATCGTGGGGTTCCCGCTGTTTCTGGCACTGGCACTGCGCCATGTGCCCAGCACCCACGGCGCCGTGGTCACGGCCCTGCTGCCGCTGTCCACCGCCCTGCTGGGTGCACTGTGGTACCGGCAGCGGCCCTCGGCAGGCTTCTGGGCCTGTGCGGTGCTGGGCAGCGGGCTGGTGCTGGGTTTCATGGTGTGGCGTGCAGGCGGCCTGTATCTGGGCGCGGCCAACATCTACCTGCTGATCGCCATGACCACGGGTGCCCTGGGCTACATCGGCGGCGCCCGCCTCACGCCCCGCCTGGGGGCCGAGCAGGTGATTTGCTGGGTGCTGGTTTGTTGCCTGCCACTCACCCTGCCGGTGGCATGGTGGTTTGCCCCGGCGGTGCCCTCCAGCATTGGCGCGATGAGCTGGGTGGGCTTTCTGTACGTGGCCTTGTTCTCGATGTGGATCGGCTTCTTCGCGTGGTACCGCGCCCTGGCACTGGGTGCTGTGCGGGTCAGCCAGATCCAGCTGATCCAGCCGTTTTTGAGCCTGCTGTTTGCCGTGCCGCTGCTGGGCGAACACCTGGATGCCGTCACCCTGGTATTTGCCATTGCCGTGATTGCCACGGTGTTTCTGGGCAAGAGGATGCCCGTCCACACCACACCAAGGCCCGCCACATGAAGATGCACCACATCCCGTTTGCCACCACCGACTGGGCCGCCGTGCCGCGCGAAGAAAAAAGCGCGCAGGCTGGCCAGGCGTTCTGGCGCACCCAACAGTTTGGTGATGTGCGCGTGCGCATGGTCGAGTACACACCGGGGTATGTATCGGACCACTGGTGCACCAAGGGCCATGTGCTGTTGTGCCTGAGCGGAGAGCTGCACACCGAGCTGGCCGACGGCCGCCAGTACACCCTGACACCCGGCATGAGTTACCAGGTGGCGGACAATGCAGAACCCCATCGGTCCACATCGCCACAGGGCGCCACCCTGTTCATCGTGGATTGACTTAGCGCCTGAGAGGGCTGCTGCATACCCTTTTTTTGACGACAACTTTGCAACCGTAGCGGCCCAGGCGGCCACCCGCAGGAGACGAGAGTGAAACTGAACGACCTTCCCACCACCAGCACCTGGACCCTGGCACGCCGTGCCGAGCGCATGAACCCCTCGGTCATCCGCGAAATCCTGAAGGTCACGGAAAAGCCCGGCATCATCAGCCTGGCCGGTGGCCTGCCCTCGCCCAAGACCTTCCCGGTCTCCGCATTTGCCGCAGCCTCGGCCGCCGTATTGGCCAACGACGGCCCCGGCGCCCTGCAATACGCCGCCAGCGAAGGCTATGGCCCGCTGCGCCAGGCGATTGCCGACTTCTTGCCCTGGGACGTGGATGCCGACCAGATCCTGATCACCACCGGCTCGCAGCAGGCGCTGGACCTGATCGCCAAGATTCTCATCGACACCGACAGCCGCGTGCTGGTGGAGACGCCCACCTACCTGGGGGCGCTGCAGGCCTTCACGCCCATGGAGCCCAACGTGGTGTCCGTTGCCAGCGACGACCAGGGTGTGCTCATCGACGACCTGCGTGCCAAGGTGGGCACCGGCGCGAACAAGGCACGTTTTCTGTACGTGCTGCCCAACTTCCAGAACCCTACCGGCCGCACCATGAGCGATGCGCGCCGCGCCGAGCTGGTGGCCGCCGCCGCCGAGCTGAACCTGCCACTGGTGGAAGACAACCCCTACGGCGACCTGTGGTTTGACGCCCCTCCGCCCGCCCCGCTCACGGCCCGCAACCCCGACGGCTGCATCTACATGGGCTCGTTCTCCAAGGTACTGGCCCCCGGCCTGCGCCTGGGCTTCGTGGTGGCCCCCAAAGCCGTCTACCCCAAGCTGCTGCAAGCCAAGCAGGCGGCCGACCTGCACACGCCCGGCTACAACCAGCGCCTGGTGGCCGAGGTGATGAAGGGCAACTTCCTGGACCGCCATGTGCCCACCATCCGCGCGCTGTACAAGCAGCAGTGCGAGGCCATGCTGACCGCCTTGACCAAGGAAATGGCGGGCCTGGATGTGCACTGGAACCGCCCCGACGGTGGCATGTTCCTGTGGGTGCGCCTGCCTGAAGGCATGAGCGCGATCGAGCTGCTGCCCAAGGCGGTGGAACGCAACGTGGCCTTTGTGCCCGGCGCGGCCTTCTATGCCGACAACGCCGACCCGCGCACGCTGCGCCTGTCGTTCGTCACGTCGACCGCCGAGCAGATCGCCACGGGCGTTGCAGCGCTGGCCGCTGCCATTCGTGAGCACAAGGGCTGATTCACCATGCTGAGGCTCTGGGGTCGCCTGTCGTCCATCAACGTGCGCAAGGTGGTGTGGGCCGTGCAGGAGCTCGGCCTCCCATCGGTGCAGCGCACCGACGCGGGCGGCCAGTACGGCATCGTGCGCGAGGCGCGCTTTCTGGGCCTCAACCCCAACGGCCTGGTGCCGCTGATCGAGGACGAGGACACGGGCGTAACGCTGTGGGAGTCCAACCCCATCGTGCGCTACCTGTGCGCCCGGCATTCGCTGGGCAACCTGTACCCCGAGGACCTGCGCTCGCGTTTTGTGGCCGAACAGTGGATGGACTGGCAGCAGACCACGCTGAACCCGGCCGGGCGCGATGCCTTCATCCAGTGGATACGGACGCCAGCGGCACAGCGCAGCGAGGCACTGATTGCCGCATCGGTGGCGACCACGGAGCCCCTGCTGGCCATGCTGGACGCCCACCTGGCACACCAGCCCTTCATGGCGGGCGAGCGCTTCACCATGGCCGACATCCCGGTGGGCTGCGAGATCCACCGCTGGTGGGGCTTGCCGCAAGATCGCGCCGCACACCCCCACCTGGAGCGGTGGTACAACACGGTCAGCACCCGACCCGGCGCACGCGGGGTCCTGGACCAATCCCTCTCCTGACCGCAGGCCACCATGCACCAGCGCCCTTTCAAGCAGATCGATGTCTTCAGCGACCGCCCCGGCTACGGCAACCCCGTGGCCGTGGTGCTGGACGCCGACGGCCTGAGCGACAGCGACATGCGCCGCTTTGCGGCCTGGACGAACCTGTCGGAGACCACTTTTCTGCTGCCGCCCACCGACGCAGGGCGCGCGGCCGGGGCTGACTACCGCTTGCGCATCTTCAGCCCCAACGGCGAGCTGCCTTTTGCGGGCCACCCCACGCTGGGCACCTGCCATGCCTGGCTGCAGATGGGCCACAGCCCGCGGCAAGACGGCATGGTGATCCAGGAATGCGCACTGGGCCTGGTGCGCATTGCACTGAGCGGTGACACTCTGGCGTTTGCGGCGCCCCCGCTCAAGCGCAGCGCCCCCAGCCCCGCGCTGGTGCCGCTGATTGCGAGCGCCCTGGGCCTGCGCCCGCAGCAAATTTTGGGCGCGCAGATGCTGGACAACGGCCCCGTGTGGCTGGGCCTGCTGCTCGACAGCGCTGACACGGTGCTGGGCCTGCACCCGGACCACGCCCGCCTGAAGGACCTGGGCCAGGATGTGGGCGTGATCCATGTGAGCCCCGCCGCCAGCAACGCCGCCCAGCCCGGCGCGGTGGTGCGCGCCTTTGCCGCCCCCATGGGCAACCCCGAAGACCCGGTGACGGGCACCCTCAACGCCAGCCTGGCCGAATGGCTGATCGCCGATGGCCTGGCCCCCCGCAGCTACCTGGTGGCCCAGGGCGAATGCCTGGGCCGCGCAGGCCGCGTGCACATCCGCCAGGACGACCACCACCAGCTCTGGGTGGGTGGCCGTGCGGTCACCTGCATCGAAGGCACGGTGCTGCTATGAGCCAGCGCCGCCCCGCCCCGCGCCCCAGCGGCTGATTTCCCCCTCGGCCCCTCGCACGGCGAGGGCTGAGCCACCACGAAGTCATCCCCACCGCCCCCCCGGTGAGCCCCCGGCGTGCCCGGCCCACCCCGCTTCACTGCTCGTTTGATACCAAGGACCTGACCACCATGCACCAACGCCCCTTCCAGCAAGTCGATGTGTTCACCGCCACGCCCTACCGTGGCAACCCCCTGGCCGTGGTGCTGGACGGCACCGGCCTCAGCACCGAAGCCATGCAGGACTTCACCAACTGGACCAACCTGTCCGAAGCCACCTTCTTGTTGCCCCCCACGCCCGAAGGCCGCGCCGCAGGTGCCGACTACCGCGTCCGCATCTTCTGCCCCGGGCGCGAGCTGCCTTTTGCGGGCCACCCCACACTGGGCAGCTGCCATGCGTGGCTCAAGGCAGGCGGCCAGCCCCAGGTGGCTGGCAAGGTGATGCAGGAATGTGGCGTGGGCCTGGTCACGCTGCGGCAGGATGGCGAGCGCCTGGCGTTTGCCGCTCCACCCCTCATCAAAAGCGGCCCGCTGGCAGAAGACGATGTGGCGCTGATCGCACGCGGCCTGGGCGTGGCGCGCGGCGACATCCTGCACCACGCCTGGTGCGACAACGGCCCCAACTGGCGCGGCGTGATGCTGCGAAGCGCCGAACAGGTGCTGGCGCTGAAGCCTGACGCCAGCATCCTTGGCCAGCTGGACGTGGGCGTGGTCGGCCCGCGTGGCAAGGTGGGCGTCATTGGCAGCACCGACGCCGAAGGCATCGCCTTTGAAGTGCGCGCCTTCTTCCCCGGCAACAACGGCCTGGCCGAAGACCCCGTGACTGGCAGCCTCAACGCAGCGCTGGCGCAATGGCTCATCGGCGCCGGGCTGGCCCCCGCCCAATATGTGGCCGCGCAAGGCACCTGCCTGGGGCGCGCCGGGCGGGTGTTTGTGGAGCAGGACGGCGACACCATCTGGGTCGGCGGCAGCTCGGTCACCTGCATGGCGGGCGAGGTGCTGCTGTGACGGCACCCTCCCCGCTTCCCTGCGTGGACCACCTCGTGGTGCTCGCGCCCGACCTGCCAACCGGCGTGGCCTGGTGCGAACGCACGCTGGGCATCACGCCCACAGCGGGTGGCGAGCACCCGCTGATGGGCACACACAACCGCATCTTCAATGTCTCCAGCCCCGCCCACCCGCGTGCATACCTGGAAATCATTGCTATCAACAAAGGAGCTACCCCCGCAATACCAACGGGCGCCAGACGCTGGTTTGACATGGATGATGCCGCCTTGCAACAACAGGTGGAACAACACGGACCACAGCTCATCCATTGGGTGGCCAGCGTGCCCGACGTGGCCGACCGGTGTGCGGCGCTGGCCGCGCTGGACATCGAGCGTGGCCCCATCCTCACCGCCAGCCGCCCCACGCCAAACGGCCTGCTGCAGTGGCAGATCACCGTGCGCGACGACGGCCTGCGCCTGATGGCCGGCTGCCTGCCCACCCTCATCCAGTGGGGCGCCGCGCACCCTTGCGACAGCCTGCCCGCCAGCGGCGTGCAGCTGCTGCAGCTCACGCTGCAGCACCCGCAGGCGGCCACATTGCAAGCGGCGTGCGCAGCCATCGGGATAGGCACCGGCGTCACCATCACCCCCGGCGATGCACCGCGCCTCACTGCGCAGCTCGTCACCCCGCGCGGGCCTGTGGCCATCACATCCTTCACCCCGGAGACCTGACCATGCTGTTTTCGCCGCAAGAACTGCTGCTTTTCGCGCTCGCCGCCCTCGTGCTGGTGCTCACGCCCGGCCCCAACATGGTGTATTGCGTCTCGCGCAGCCTCACCCAGGGGCCGCGTGCCGGGCTCATTTCGCTGACCGGCGTGGTGCTGGGTTTTGTCGTGCACCTGCTGGCAGCGGCACTGGGCCTCACCGCCTTGCTGGCCGCCGTGCCGCTGGCGTTTGATGCCATCCGCTACGCCGGTGCCGCCTACCTGCTGTGGATGGCCTGGCAGGCTGTTAAGCCCGGTGGCGCCGCGCCGTTTGAAGCGCGCAACCTGCCGCACGACAGCCCGCGCACGTTGTTCCTCATGGGGTTCATGACCAATCTCTTGAACCCCAAGGTGGCCATGTTCTACCTGTCGTTCTTCCCGCAATTCCTGCACCCCGAACGCGGCCAGTTGCTGCAACAAAGCCTGACGCTGGGCGCAGTGCAGATCAGCACCAGCGCCGCCGTGAACGCGCTGCTGGTGCTGGGCGCCGCCCGCGTGGCGCTGTTCCTCAACCGCAACGCTGCATGGATGCGCGCCCAGCGCTACTTCATGGGCACCGTGCTGGGCCTGCTCGCCCTGCGCCTCCTCACCGAAAAGAAAGCCACCGCATGAACGCCCGCCTCGACCCCACCGCCCTGCTGCCCACCCTGGCCGACATCGAAGCCGCCGCCCAGGTGGTGTACCGCGACTTCGCCGCCACACCCCAGTACCGCTGGGCACTGCTCAGCCAGCGTCTGGGCACTGACTGCTGGCTCAAGCACGAGAACCACACGCCCGTGGGCGCGTTCAAGATCCGTGGCGGCCTCACCTACTTTGACCAGCTCGCCCAACGCGGCGCGCTGCCCAAGGAGGTCATCAGCGCCACACGCGGCAACCACGGCCAAAGCATGGGCTGGGCCGCGCGGCGCCACGGCGTGGCGTGCACCATCGTCGTGCCGCGCGGCAACTCGCTGGAGAAAAACGCCGCCATGCGCGCGCTGGGCGTCACACTCATCGAGCACGGCGATGACTTCCAGGAAGCGCGCGAACACGCGATCCAGCTCGCAGCCCAGCGCGGCGCCCACATGGTGCCCAGTTTCCACACCGACCTGCTGCGCGGCGTGAGCACCTACTGGTGGGAGTTCCTGCGCGCCGTGCCGCAGCTCGACGTGGTGTACGTGCCCATCGGCCAGGGCTCAGGCGCATGCTCGGCCATCGCCGCCAAGTTGGCACTGCAGCACCCCGTGCGCGTGGTGGGCGTGGTCAGCAGCCACGCCACCACCTACGCCGACTCGCTGGCCGCAGGCCACGTGGTCGAGGCGCCCGTCACCACCCAGCTCGCCGACGGCATGGCCTGCCGCGTGGCCGACCCCGAAGCCCTGGCCGTGCTGGCCCCGCACATCGACCACATCGTGCAGGTGAGCGACGCCGAAGTGGCCGCCGCCATGCACGCCTTGTTCACCGACACGCACAACGTGGCCGAGGGCGCGGGTGCTGCGGCGTTGGCTGCGGCACTACAGGAGCGCGACCGACTCCAAGGCTTGAACGTGGGCCTGGCGTTGACGGGCGGCAACGTGGACGCGCCCGTATTCAGCCGCGTTCTGGCGGGCTGAAGCCCTTGCAGCCTCGGCCGAAAAAGCTACACATTTAATAGCATCGGTCGCTTTTGCGACAAGCGCCTGCGGCGGATTCTGCTCACAATCCGCCGCATGGGAACCCTCTACCTCGTGCGCCACGGCCAGGCCTCGTTTGGCGCAGCAGACTACGACCAGCTCAGCCCCCTGGGCCGCCAGCAGGCGGTGCGCCTGGGCGAACACTGGCGCCAACGCGGGTTGGGGTTTGACGCCGTCATCACCGGCACGCTGCGCCGCCACACACAAACGCTGGAAGGCATTGCCGAAGGCTTGCAGACCACGCCCGAGGCGCTGCAATTGCCAGGCCTCAACGAATACGACAGCCACGCGCTGATCGCCGCCATCCACCCCCAGCCCCTCGGCCCGGCCGACACGCCCGAGCGCTACCGCGCGCACTTTCGCATCCTGTGCGACGCGCTGGCGCAGTGGATGGCGGGCGTCATCAGCCCCCAGGGCATGCCCAGCTGGAACGAGTTTTCGGCTGGCGTGCGCAGCGCGCTGGACCACGTGCGCCACCACCACGCAGGCCAGAACGTGCTGCTGGTGAGCAGCGGCGGCCCCATCTCCACCGCCGTGGGCGAGGTGCTAGGCACCGCGCCCGAGGTGACGATTGCGCTGAACATGCGCATCCGCAACAGTGCGGTGACGGAGTTCTCCATCTCGCCCAAGCGCTTGATGCTGCAGACCTTCAACACACTGCCGCACCTGAACGAGTTGGAGCATGCGCAGTGGGTGACACACGCCTGAGCGCCGATATTTCAGTTTTTTAGTCTTTTAGGCCGCTTGCGCCAGTGGACTATGCGCCGACAGCTATTAAAAATATAGCAATTTAGCTCAACGCAATTGGGGCCCATCCGCCAGGGTAGACAGCGGCAACGCCTGCAGTTCTTGCAGCAGCGCTACCAGTTGCTGCGCTGCAGCGTCCACCACCGCCCGCCCCTTGTCGGCAGTGGCGGCAGCCGCATCGCCCACCGCCCCGGCCGGGTGGTAGTCCTGCATCTGCCAGCCCAGCTTGGCACTTTTGCCGTTGCCCAGGATGGCGTAGCGCTCCGACCGGTCCTGCGACGTGGAGCGGAAGTTTTGCGCATGCTCCATGTGTACGGTGGCAGGCGCCAGGTGCAGCATCATCGACGTCTCGATCTCGCCCGCGTGGATGCCAAAACGATGCTCCTGGGCGCTGAACTGACCGGCCACCGCGTCGGGCAGCGGCAGGCTGAACCAGCTGGCGCTGTAGACGATGAGGCCGCAGCGCGTGCGCAGCTCACGCGCCACGATGTCCATCACGCTCACCTGGCCGCCGTGGCCGTTGAACAGCAGTAGCTTCTTGACGCCCGCGCGGGCCACGCACTCGCCGATCTCGGTCCACAGCGCGATCACCGTGGCGGGAGACAGCGTGAGCGTGCCGGGAAAGCGGATGTGCTCCGGGCTCAGGCCCACGTTCTGCGGCGGCAAGAACAGCACCGGCAGGTCGGCGGGCAACTGCGGCAGCGCGGCATCGATCACGCCCTGCAGCAGCGTGGCATCGACCGACAGCGGCAGGTGCGGGCCATGCTGCTCGACGGCCGCCACAGGCAACACGGCCACCACCTGATCGGCCTGGCCGCTGTGCTGCAGCGCGGCAAAGTCGCGGGTGGACAGGTCAGCCCAGAAACGCGAGGGCAAGGAGAGTGGGGCTAGTTGGGGCGCGGCGGCAGCGGTCATGCCGCGATGTTAGGGCCTGTTCAGGGGCGCGTCACTTCAGCACCATCTTGCCCAGCCAGTACAGCAGGTGCCCCGCGCCCATCAGCAGCAGCGCGGCGGACGCCAGCCCGCTGGCCCTGCGGCCCAGGCCACGGCGGCGCTGCCAGGCGCGCAGCACCAGCGCCACCACCCAACTCACCGCTGCCAGCCCGGCCCACAGCATCCACAACAGCCCCACGCCCAGACAGCCAAAGCTCTCGCAGTACAGCGTGAAGGTGTAGTAGGACAGTGCCCCCAATGCCACGCACAGCCCCAGCAGCAGCACGTCCAGCGTGCGCGAGACCCACACCGCCATGCGCGAGAGCGGGGCCGAAGAAGACGACTGCGGCGATGAAGGCAAGGGCATGTTCATGAAAACCCGAAGGTGGCGTGGTGCGGGATGGGGTGGCAGAAACCCCTGCAGCCCAGCATAGCGCCCGCCCCACCGCCACGCGCTGCCGCCCATCCCGCTACCATCACCGCATGACCCAAGACCTCTTCCGCCAAGACGCCTACCTGCGCGAATGCAGCGCCCACATCACCGCCGTCACCGATGCCGGCATCGTGCTGGACCAGACCGTGTTCTACCCTCTGGGTGGCGGCCAGGCCGGTGACAGCGGCGTGCTGGTGCTAGCGGACGGCACCGACATCGCGATCGCCGACACCCGCAAGGGCAAGGACGCCGAAGGCCACCCCACCAGCGACATCGTGCACATCCCCGCCCCTGGGCAGGAAGACCGCGTGGCGCAGCTCACGCCCGGCACCGCCGTCACGGCCCGCATCGACTGGGACCGCCGCCACCGCATGATGCGACTGCACACCACCAGCCACCTGCTGTGCCATGTGGTGCCGCAGCTGGTCAACGGCTGCTCCATCACGCCCGACTACGCGCGGCTGGACTTTGCGATGACCGACCCGCTGGACAAGGAGCAACTCACCGCCGCCATCGCCACCCTGGTGGCCGCCGCGCACCCGCTCACGGTGGCCTCGATCAGCGATGAAGAACTGGACGCCAACCCCACCCTGGTCAAAAGCATGAGCGTGCAACCCCCACGCGGCACCGGGCGCATCCGCACCATCCGCATCGGGGGCGACAACGACGCACCGCTGATCGACCTGCAGCCCTGTGGCGGCACGCATGTGGCCAATACGGCAGAGATCGGCGCCATCGTGGTGACCAAGATTGAGAAAAAAAGCGCCACCACCCGCAGGGTGGTGCTGGGCTTTGCCCAGTGAGCGAAGCGAAGAGCGCTTTTCTTTGGGGCGGAATCATTTGCACACAGTGCAAGTGAGGCCGCACCAAAAGCCCTTGCCATCAACTACCACCCGCAGGGTGGTGCTGGGCTTCGCCCAGTGAGCGCAGCGAAAAGCTGCCGCAACTCACTGTCAACAATCTTGAACCGCCTCCTCCCACCTGTTGCAATGGCTTACCTCGGCTGACGCACAACGGGGACAATAGGCGGCTCGCGCGCGACCCCTCTGGTTTTTCACCAGTCCCTTCTAGGGTCGCGGCGCCTACCCTAGCCTGCCGCCATGCCGATCTCCCTGCGCTCCGTCTCTTTTGCCACTCTGCGCCAGCACCGCTGGTTCCGCCCCGCCGTCCGCGCGCTGGGGGGCTTGATCGTGTTGTGGCTGGTCACCTGGCTGGCCCTTCCACCGCTGGTCAAGGGCCCGCTGGAGCGCATCGCGTCCGAGCAACTGGGGCGCCAGGTCACGGTGGGGGGTATCGACTTCCAGCCCTGGAGCCTGGAATTCGCACTGCGCGATGTGGCTGTGGCGGGCGCCAACGGTGCGCCCCCGCAACTGACCATTGGCCGCATTTATGCCGATGGCGAGCTGCAATCGCTGCTGCGTCTGGCGCCCGTGGTGGACGCTTTCACCATCGAAAACCCGGTGCTGCGCATCACGCACCTGGGCGATGGCCGGTATGACGTGGACGACATCATCGCCAAGGTCACTGCGCCCAAGAGCGAACCCGAGCCCGACAAAGGCCCCGCACGCCTGGCGCTGTACAACCTGGCGCTCACGGGTGGCAGCATCGACTTCGTCGACAACACCGTCAGCGAGACCCACGAGGTGCGTGCGCTGACGCTGCAAGTGCCGTTCATCAGCACCTTGCCCTCGCAGCGCGAGGTAAAGGTCGAGCCCCACCTGGCGTTCACGCTGGATGGCAGCCGGTTTGACTCGTCCGCCCAGGGCACGCCGTTTGCGCAGACCGGCCAGGCCGACGCGCAGATTCGGCTGGACGGGCTGAACCTCGCGCCCTACCTGGCCTATCTGCCAGCCACCCTGCCCATCAAGGTGTTGGGCGCCACGCTGGATGCGGACGTGAAAGTGGCCTTTGAGCAACACCCGCGCATGGCCGTGAAGCTCACCGGCACCGTACAAGCCAGCGGTGTACGCATCGCAGACCGCCAGGGCGCCGACCTGCTGAGCTACGAGCGCCTGAAGATCGACATGGCCGATGTGCGCCCGCTGGACCAGGTGGTGCGCCTGCAGCATATTGAGCTGACCGCGCCCGTGGTGACTGCCACGCGTGACGCGGCAGGCCAGATCAACCTGGCGCAACTGGCGCCGCCCGCCCCACAGCCCTCCGCGACCAAGGGCAAGACCACTGAACCTGCAGCGCCCGCATCTGCTGAACCCGCGTCTTCCAGCAAATCCAATGCCAAGACCGCCCCCGCCTGGGTGGTGGAAGTCGCCACCGCTGCCGTGCGCGGCGGCACCTTGCGCTGGGCCGACCAGACCACGCGCCCCGCCGCAGCCCTGCAGGCCACCGAGGTCACGCTGGACGCGGCCGACCTGGCCCTGCCCTTTGCAAAGCCCTTTACTTTCAAGGGCGGGCTCCAACTGCCAGGCAGCACCCTCAGCTTTACCGGCGAAGCCACCGACCAGAAGGCCCAGGTCAACGCCACCTTGAACTCGCTGGCGCTGCAGCTGGCGGCGCCCTACCTGGCCCAGGCGCTGGAGCCCACGGTGACTGGCCAGCTCACCGGCGATGTGGGCGTGTTGTGGCAAGCCCCCACACCCCAAGCCGCACGGGTCGGCGCCACGGGTGTCACGATCAAGGCGGGCCCCTTGGCGCTGGAGCAGCTGGCCGTCAAACAGGGCAAGACCACATTGGCCAGCCTGGGCAAGCTCGACATTGCGGGCGCCGAAGTGCCCCTGGACGCGCGCACCGCTACGCTGGAGCGCCTGACCATCAGCCAGCCGCAAGTGGCGGTGGAACGGGGTGCGGACGGGCGCTGGATGTTCGAGCGCTGGCTGAAAGCGGCGCCCACTGCGCAAGGCAGCGCCGCAGCCCCGGCCGACGCCGCGCCCGCCAGCGACACCGCGCCGTGGAAGCTGCGCGTGGCCGATTTCTCGCTGCAAGGCGGCACCGTCTCGCTGGCCGACAACGCCCAGCCGCGCCCCGTGGCGCTGGACGTGACGGCCCTGGGCATCACCGCCCGCAACCTCGCCAGCGACGGCAGCAAGCCCGAAGCCTTCACGCTCACCGCCCGCGCCGCCGCACCGGGCAAGGGCAGCAAGGCCGCGCCGGGCAAGCTCGACTACCAGGGCACGCTGGCCCTGCAACCGCTGGCCACCCAGGGCAAGCTCGACGCCACCCGCCTACCGCTGCACGCGCTGGACGGCTACCTGGCCAGCCAGCTGTCGGTAGAGCTGCTGCGCGCGAATGTGGGCTACCGGGGCCAGGTGGCCCTGGCGCAGACCGACAAGGGCACCAGCCTGCGCCTGAGCGGCGATGTGGTGGTGGAAGACCTGCAGGCCAACAGCACGGCCGCCTTCACCCCCAAGACCGAGGCCCAGGTGGGCGAGGAACTGCTGGCCTGGAAGAGCCTGAACCTGCGCGGCCTGGCCGTGGCCACCGCCCCCGGCACCGCGCCGCGCGTGGAGGTCAAGGAGACCAGCCTGGTGGACTTTTTTGCCCGGGTCACCATCAACGAGGCCGGCCGCATCAACCTGAGCGACATTGCCAAGACCCCGGCCGAGGCACGGGCGGCCAATGCGGCCAGCGCTGCGGCCAGCACGGCCGCCCCCACGACATCAGCCCCCGCCTCAGCCGCATCGGCAACGCCCACCGCACCTGCCCCTGCTGCGGTGGCCCAGGCCGACCCGCTGGCCCCTGTGGTGGTCTTTGGCCCCGTGAGCCTGGTCAACGGCAAGGTGCTGTTTTCGGACTTTTTCATCAAGCCCAACTACTCGGCCGACCTGTCGGAGCTGACCGGCAAGCTCAGCGCGTTCTCGTCCGAAGCCTCGGGTGGCGAGCCCGTGCTGGCCGACCTGGAGCTGCGCGGCCGCGCCGAGGGTTCGGCGTCGCTCGAAGTCACCGGCAAGCTCAACCCCCTGGCCAAGCCCCTGGCGCTCGACATCATGGGCAAGGTGCGCGACCTGGAGCTGCCCCCGCTCACGCCCTATTCCGTCAAATACGCGGGCCACGGCATCGAGCGCGGCAAGCTCAGCGTGGACGTGAACTACAAGGTGCTGCCCAACGGCCAACTCACCGCCAGCAACCGGCTGGTGCTCAACCAGCTGACGTTTGGCGAGCCCGTGGAGGGCGCCCCCAACAGCCTGCCCGTGAAGCTGGCCGTGGCCCTGCTGGCAGACCGCCAGGGCGTGATCGACCTGGACCTGCCCATCAGCGGCTCGCTCAACGACCCGCAGTTCCGCATTGGCCCGGTGATCTTCAAGATCATCGTCAACCTCATCGGCAAGGCGCTGACCTCGCCCTTCAGCCTGCTGGCCAGCGCCTTTGGCGGCGGCGACGAAATGAGCCATGTGCCCTTTGCCCCCGGCAGCGCCACGCTCACGCCCGAGGCGCAGCAGAACCTGGGCAAGGTGGTCAAGGCCCTGACCGACCGCCCCGCACTCAAGATCACCGTGACCGGCATGGCCAGCCTGCAGGACGAACGCGAAGGCCTGCAGCGCGAACACCTGCAGCAAAGGGTGCTGGCCGAAAAACGCCGCGCCAGCCCCGGCGACACCGCCCCCGTGTCGACCGCCGAATACCCCGCCCTGCTCAAGGAGGTGTACCGCCGCGCCGACATCCCGAAGCCGCGCAACCTGGTCGGCCTGGCCAAGGATCTCACCGTGCCCGAGATGGAAGCCCTGTTGCTGGCCCACCAACCCGCCACCGAGGCCATGGCCGCCGATCTGGCCACGCAGCGCGGCCAGGCGATCCGCGCGTACCTGGTGTCGCAAAAGCTGCCGCTGGAACGACTGTTTGTGGCGGCCCCCAAATCGGGCAAACAGCCTGAAAAGTGGACACCTCGTGCGGATTTGAGCCTGGCGACACAATAAGCGGTTGGCTGGCGGGACGTTCTGGGCGAATCTCCCGCCAGCCAGCCCCATCGCCCCGCAGGCAGAGCGCAGGGCGCCGGAACCAAACCCGCCCCGCCCGCTCCCACACTGCACCATGCCTTCACGCCTGCTCCACCGCCTCGCAGCCACTCTCTTTTTTATAGCTGCCAGCGCTTTATGGACGGGCGCCAGTGCCCAATTTGGCACAAAAACCAGCGGACAAGGCACCAGCGTGGTCACCACGCCCTATGTGCGCGCCGAGCTGCTGGCCCATGCGCCGCAGGGTGTGGCACCCGGCCAGCCGCTGTGGCTGGGCCTGCAAATCACCCACCAGCCCGAGTGGCACACCTACTGGAAGAACCCTGGCGACTCCGGCCTGCCCACCGACCTGGCCTGGACGCTGCCCGCCGGGCTGGACACAGGCGAGATCGCCTGGCCCCTGCCCAAGAAGATTCCCATCGGCACACTGGCCAACTATGGCTATGAAGGCACGGTGCTGCTGCCCGTGCCTGTCACCGTGGCCAGCACCTTCGCCCCCGGCCCGCTGGCCAAGGACGCCACCATCAAGCTGCGAGCAGCGTGGCTGGTGTGCCGCAAGGAGTGCATTCCTGAAGAAGGCGAATTCACGCTGCAGTTGCCCATCCAGAGCACCACGGCACTGAACGGCGCTGCCTTTGAGGCAGCCGCCAAGGCACAACCCCGCCCCGTGCTGGCGGGCACCACCGGCATCGTGCCGGACAGCCAGGCGCAGATTGCGCAGGACGGCAACCTGCTGAACGTCAGCGTGCAGGGCCTGCCCGTGGCGCTGCGCGGCAAAACGCTGGACCTGTTCCCCGAAACCGCCGAGGTCATCGACAACGCCGCCAGCTGGAAGCAGGCCTGGAACGGCAGCGTGTGGACCGCGCAGATTCCCCTGTCCGCCCAACGCAGCGCCAGCCCCAGCCTGATGCCTGTGGTGCTGGCCGAGCAGTCGACCGCGCACGCCACCGGCCCCGATACACGCACCGGCTACCGCGCCGAGCTGAAGGTGTTGGGTACCTGGCAGCAAGCGGCATCGGTGGCCAGCGTGTCGCCCGCGCTGGAGGCTGCGCTGAAGGCCAATGCAGCCAACTCGGCGCAGGCGGGCGGAGCGGCTACATCGGCTGCAGGCTCTGGCGCCTCGTCCCTCACCCTCACTGCCGCGTTGCTGGGCGCCTTGCTCGGCGGCCTCATCCTCAACCTCATGCCCTGCGTGTTCCCGGTGCTGGCGATCAAGGTGGTGGGCTTCACCCAGCACGCGCAAGACCGTCGCGCCCACCGGCTCAGTGGCATCGCCTACACGGTGGGCGTGGTGCTGTCGTTCATGCTGCTCGGCGCACTCATGCTGGGCCTGCGCGCGGCGGGCGAGGCGATTGGCTGGGGCTTTCAGTTGCAGTCGCCTGCCGTGGTGGCATCGCTGGCAGCGCTGTTCACGCTGATTGCGCTCAACCTGGCGGGCGTGTTCGAGTTCGGGCATTTCCTGCCCTCCTCCGTCGCCAGCCTGCAGGCGCGCCACCCAGTGGCCGACAGCTTCTTGACCGGCGTGCTGGCCGTGGCCGTGGCGTCGCCCTGTACCGCACCGTTCATGGGCGCCTCCATGGGCCTCACGGCCACCCTGCCCACCCCGCAGGCGCTGGCCGTGTTTGCGGCCCTGGGCCTGGGCCTGGCGCTACCGTTCCTGGCCGCGAGTTTTATCCCCGCCGTGGCCCGCGCGCTGCCACGCCCCGGCGCGTGGATGGACACCTTCCGCAAGCTCATGGCCTTCCCCATGTTCGCCACCGTGGTCTGGCTGGTGTGGGTGCTGGGCCAGCAAAGCGGCATCGACGGCGCGGGTGCGCTGCTGATCCTGCTGGTGGGGCTGTCGCTGGTGGTATGGGCCCTGTCGCTGGCCGGGCGTGCGCGGGTGTGGATGGCCACGGTATCCATCGCGGCCATGGCGCTGCTGGTCTGGGCCTTTGCGCCCCACATCACCCACATTCCCACCGCGCAGGCCGCCACGCCATCTCCGCAGGCTTCAGCCACCGGCTGGCAGCCCTGGGCGCCCGGCGCGGCCGAGCAGATCGTGGCAGGGGGCCGCCCCGTGTTTGTGGACTTCACCGCCGCCTGGTGCGTGACCTGCCAGTACAACAAGAAAACGACGCTGGCCGACGCCGACGTGCTGGCCGACCTGCAAGCCAAGAACGTCGCCCTGCTGCGCGCCGACTGGACGCGCCGCGACCCCGCCATCACCGCAGCCCTGGCCGCGCTGGGCCGCAGCGGCGTGCCCGTGTACGTGTTCTACCGCCCCGGCAAACCGCCCGTAGTGCTGACCGAGGTGCTCAGCGTGGACGAGGTGCGCGCCACCATCGCCCAGCTGTAGCCCTCCCTGCTTTCGACCACCCGCCAACCCTTCAGGAGACCCTGCCATGAAGCTGCTTCGCCGTACGTTGATCGCCACCGCCGCCCTGGTCGCCCTGGGCTCCCAGGCCGCCGCCACCGTGGGCCAGCCCGCGCCCGATTTCACACTCAAGGACACGTCGGGCAAAACCGTGCGCCTGTCAGACTTCAAAGGCAAACACGTGGTGCTGGAATGGACCAACCCCGGCTGCCCCTTTGTGCGCAAACACTACGACAGCGGCAACATGCCCGCCACGCAGAAAGATGCCACCGGCAAAGGCGTGGTGTGGCTGTCCATCAACTCCACCGAAAAAGCCAGCAGCGACTACCTGGAGCCCGCCAAGCTCGCGGCCTGGAAGACCGAGCGCAAGGCCGCCCCCACCGCCGTGCTGATGGACGAGGAAGGCACCGTGGGCAAGAGCTACGGCGCGCGCACCACACCGCACATGTACATCGTCAACCCGCAGGGCATGCTGGTGTACGCAGGCGGCATCGACAGCATCCCCTCGGCCCGCCCGGCAGACATCGAGAAAGCCACCAACTATGTGAAGGTGGGGCTGGCGGAGGCACTGGCGGGCAAGCCGATTTCGGCGGCGACGACGGCGCCGTACGGGTGCAGCATCAAGTACAAGTCCTGAGCTAGAAATTGCGTCGCCGCCCACACTCCATGCAGTGCGCGGCGGCACTGTTGTGCATTGGCAGGCACCACTAAGATGCGGGCATGCAATGCCAACAATGTGGGCGTCCGCTCGCCAACCCGACCGCCATCTGCACGGCCTGCGACCAGGAGCTGTCCGCACCCAGCCATCTGGATGTAGGCACCCCCATCGGCGAGGGGCGTTACCGCTGCCCTGCATGTAGCGGTTCCTTCGATCGGTGGACTACAAGCCTCTTGCCACGCAACGCCCGCTGGTACACGCCCCAATACGATGTACCAACGTGCCCCTTGTGCAAGGAGACCCTGCAATGGAAGCGCGATCCTGAACCCGCACAACTCCCATCAGGACTTCAGGGCATCGCCATAGGCATGACCTGGGCACTCTACGTCACCATTCCCACGCCACTTTTGCAGTGGATCAAAGAACATATGGGCAAATGGTTTGCCGTCCTGATCCCGCTGTTGCTGCTAGCAATGTTTGTCATCGCAGTGCGTCCCACCATACAGGGCCCAGGGCGCGGTACCGGTCACTTCGTACTGGCGCAGCCCCAACCCTTCCAGAAGCACAAATTTTGGGCGCTCTCGATCATCGGAGTAGCCATCATGGCCAGCATCCGGACCGCCCCGCAGGCGGCCCAGCTCCCCCTGTGGTGCGCCTGGCTCGGGTTGGCTGCAGCAGGCTGCCTGACCGCCGTTGTGTGGCGGCGCTCGGTGGAGCGGCACAAGCGCTTGTACACGCCGGACCCTGCAGCCCCGTCCCCCACCCGCCTTCCGTAGCCCATCGCCCCATGCTCCACACCCCCGACACCATCAGCACCCTGCGCCACCTGCTCACCACCTGCCGCACCATCGCGGTGGTGGGCCTTTCACCGCAGTGGCACCGCCCCAGCTACTTCGCGGCCAAGTACATGCAGGCGCATGGCTACCGCATCGTGCCGGTCAACCCGCTGGTGGCGCGCGAGGGCGGGCAGATCCTGGGCGAGACGGCGTACGCCAGCGTGACAGAGGCGGCCGCCGCGCTGGCGGCGCAGGGGCAGAAGATCGACATGGTGGACTGCTTTCGCAAGAGCGAGGACATCCCCCCGCTGGCCGAGGAGGCCATCGCCATCGGCGCCCAATGCCTGTGGCTGCAGCTGGGCGTGTTCAACGAAGCGGCAGGCCAGCGCGCCGAAGCGGCTGGCCTGCAGGTGATCCAGAACCGCTGCGTGAAGATCGAACACGCGCGGCTGTTTGGGGGGCTGGGCTGGATGGGCGTGAACACGCGCGTGATCAGCGCCAAGCGCTTGCGGCAGCTGCCTTACTAGCAATTTGATAGCTTCAACCGCTTACCCATCGCGCGCAAACGGCCTTTTTTATTCATAAACCATGTCTTCCAACCCACCCTCCGGCGCCGACCGCGCCTTTGGCTTTGGCACCCGCGCCATTCACGCCGGTGCCCAGCCCGACCCGGTGACCGGCGCGCGCGCCACGCCCATCCACCAGACGACCAGCTTTGTGTTCGACAACGCGGAGCACGCCAGCAGCCTGTTCAACTTGCAGACCTTTGGCAACGTCTACAGCCGCATCAGCAACCCCACGGTGGCGGTGTTCGAGGAGCGCATCGCCAGCCTTGAAAACGGCCGCGCGGCCCTGGCCTGTGCCAGCGGCATGGCCGCGCAGATGGCAGCGCTGCTAGCCATCCTCAAAACGGGTGACCACATCGTGGCAGCCAGCACACTGTATGGCGGCACGGTGGGGCAGCTGGGCGTGGGCTTCTCTCGCCTGGGCATCGAGACCACATTCGTGGACCCGGCCGACCCCGCAAACTTTGCGCGCGCCATGCGCCCCAACACCCGCGCCGTGTATGGCGAAACCATCGGCAACCCGCTGGTCAACGTGCTCGACATCGCCGCCGTGGCCGAGGTGGCGCATGCGCATGGCGTGCCGCTCGTCATCGACAACACGGTGGCCAGCCCCTACCTGTGCAACCCGTTGGCACTGGGCGCCGACATCGTGGTGCACAGCGCCACCAAGTACATCGGCGGGCACGGCACGACCATGGGCGGCGTGGTGGTGGAGGGGGGCAAGTTTCCTTGGGACAACGGCAAGTTCCCCGAAATGGTCGAGCCCAGCCGCGCGTACCACGGCGTGAAGTTCTACGAGACCTTTGGCGACTTTGGCTACACGATGAAGGCGCGCATGGAGGTCAACCGCACCTTCGGCGGCGTGCTCTCGCCCATGAACGCGTGGCAGCTGCTGCAGGGCGCTGAAACCCTGCACCTGCGCATGCGCGAGCACTGCCGCAATGCGCTGGCCGTGGCGAAGTTTTTGCAGAGCCACCCGCAGGTGGCGTGGGTCAACTACCCGGGTCTGGCGGATTCGCCGTACTACGAGCTGGCGCAAAAGCAGTTCCGCGCGGTGGACGGGGCGCCGGGCGCCTCGGGCATCCTCACATTTGGCGTGAAGGGCGGCGCAGCCGCCGGGGAGAAGTTCATCGACGCCTGCGAATTCTTAAGCCACCTCGCCAACATCGGCGACGCGAAGACGCTGGTGATCCACCCTGCATCGACCACGCACCGCCAGCTGAGCGAAGAAGAGCTGGCCCGCGCGGGTGTGAGCGCGGACATGGTGCGGCTGTCGGTGGGGATTGAAGACCTTCAAGATATCCTGTGGGACATCGACCAGGCGCTGGGGCGCGCAGCGGGCTGATCGCCCAACAACCTACACGGGGCTGACCGGCGCCCCCAGGCGCTGCGACAAACTCCGCGCCGCCTCGCGCAGGTGCTGCGCTGCCGGGCTGGCCGGCCCGGTCTGCAGCGTGGCGCTGGGGCCGATCACGGCGATGCACAGCACCAGCTGCCCGAACCCATCAAACACCGGCGTGGCCAGCGCGCTGATGCCGGGCAGGAGCTGGTCGGTCACTTCGCTGATCTGGTGCTGGCGCACCGCCTCCAGTTCGGCCGCAAACGCGGGTTCATCCAGGGCCCCCGCAAACCCTTCGGCCGCCAGCGCAGCCGCAGCGCGCTCGTGCGGGCCGAAGGCTGCAAACACCTTGCCCGTGGCCGTGTGCCGCACCGAGGCCGTGGTGCCGTGGCGCATGGCCACATACACGGCGGTGGGGCCTTCCTCCACACGGATGATGGTGGGGCCACTGTCGCCCCAGACCGAGGCCGACACGGTGTAGCCGATGCGCTGGGCCAACGCGGGCAGCTCGGCAATGGCCAGGCGCACCGGGTCCACCTGCTGCAGGCTGATCAGGCCCAGCTGCATGGCCAAGGGGCCTAGGCCGTAGTGGCCGCTCACGGCGTCTTGCTCAATGAGGCCCAGCTTGCCAAAGCTCACCAGGTAGGGGTGGGCCTTGGCGGCCGTCATGTCCGCCGCGCGGGCCAGGTCCTTGAGCGCCATGCGTCGGCCGGTGCGCGCCAGCACCTTCAGCAGCTGGCCACCCACCTCCACGCTCTGAATGCCGCGCGGGCTGCGGGGCGTGTCTTCGTCATCGGCGGGGGGCAGGTCGGGGATCGTGGTGGCCATGGGCCCGATTGTCCACGCCCGGCGACAAGGTCAGCCCCCTCGGGTTTTCACCTAAACAAATGAGTTAGACATGAACAAATTTCTTGCCTAACATCAACACATTCCGTTTAGATAAACGCATTCACCATTAACAAATCACCACCATGAGCACCGTCAAAACCTTTGCCTCCGCCGCCGATCTCGAAGTGAAGAAGGTGAGCTTCGACAAGCTCTCCGACCACGCCTACGCCTACACGGCCGAAGGCGACCCCAACACAGGCATCATCATTGGCGACGACGCGGTGATGGTCATCGACACCCAGGCCACGCCCGTGATGGCGCAGGACGTGATCCGCCGCATCCGCGAAGTGACGGACAAGCCCATCCAATACGTGCTGCTGTCCCACTACCACGCCGTGCGCGTGCTGGGCGCCAGCGCTTATGGCGCCCAGCACATCATTGCCAGCGAAGACACGCGCGACCTGATCGTGGAGCGCGGCCAGTTCGACAAGGACAGCGAGATCGGCCGCTTTCCGCGCCTGTTCCAGAACGTGGAGAGCGTGCCAGACGGCCTGACCTGGCCGACCATGACCTTCAACAAGAAGATGACCCTGTGGCTGGGCAGCGTGGAAGTGCAGATCCTGCAACTGGGCCGGGGCCACACCAAGGGCGACACGGTGGCCTGGCTGCCGCAAGAAAAGATCCTGTTCAGCGGCGACCTGGTGGAGTTCGACGCCACGCCGTATGCGGGCGATGCGTACTTCAAGGACTGGCCGCAGACGCTGGACAACCTGGCCGCCTTGAAGCCAGAGAAGCTGGTACCCGGCCGGGGCGCCGCGCTGCAGACACCCGAGCAGGTGCAGGCCGGCCTCGCTGGTACACGTGCCTTCATCAGCGACCTGTACGACAGCGTGAAGGCCAGCGCTGCGCAAGGCGAAGACTTGCGCAAGGTGTACGAGGCCACCTTCGCGAAGCTGCAGCCGAAGTACGGCCACTGGGTGATCTTCAACCACTGCATGCCGTTTGACGTGACCCGCGCGTACGACGAGGCCACGCAGTACCCCGACCCGCGCATCTGGACTGCCGAGCGCGACGTGCAGATGTGGAAATCGCTGGAAGGCTGAGCCACTGAGGCTGGAGGAGACAAAAAATGAACCCCAGAGACATCCCCCCGGAGGCCTTCCACGCGAGTGGCGCCGAGGTGCAGGCACTCGATTTCGGCTACGTGCGCTCGCCCGACCAGGACCGCGCCACGCCCGCACAGCACCCCATCGTGGTCATCGGCGCGGGCCCCGTGGGCCTGTCGCTCGCCATCGACCTGGCCCAGCGCGGGCAGCGCGTGGTGGTGCTGGACAACGACCACAAGCTCTCCATCGGCTCGCGCGCCATCTGTTTTGCCAAGCGCACGCTGGAGATCTGGGACCGCCTGGGCGTGGGCCAGCCCATGGTGGCCAAGGGCGTTTCGTGGAACCTGGGCAAGGTGTTCCTCAAAGACGAGCAGTTGTACGAATTCAACCTGCTGCCCGAAGAGGGCCACGAGCGCCCTGCTTTCATCAACCTGCAGCAGTATTACGCCGAGGCCTACTTGGTAGAGCGCGCGCTGCAGTTGCCGGGCATCGACATCCGCTGGCACAACAAGGTCACTGCGGTGCAAAGCCGCGCGGACGGCGCACTGCTCACCATCGACACGCCCGAGGGCGCCTACCAGGTCGACGCGCAATGGCTGGTGGCCTGCGACGGTGCACGCTCGCCCACGCGGCAGATGCTGGGGCGGGAGAGCAAGGGCCGCATTTTTCAGGACCGCTTCTTGATTGCCGATGTGAAGCTGGCGGGCGATGCGGACTTTCCGACCGAGCGCTGGTTCTGGTTTGACCCGCCCTTTCACCCCAACCAGAGCGTGCTGCTGCACCGCCAGCCCGACAACGTGTGGCGCATCGACTTTCAGCTGGGCTGGGACGCCGACCCCGAGGAAGAAAAAAAACCCGAGAACATCATCCCGCGCGTGAAGGCGCTGCTGGGTGCGGATGCGCAGTTCGAGCTGGACTGGGCCAGCGTCTACACCTTTGCCTGCCTGCGCATGGACCAGTTCGTGCACGGCCGCGTGGTGTTTGCGGGCGACAGCGCCCACGGCGTCTCGCCCTTTGGCGCACGCGGCGCCAACAGCGGCGTGCAGGATGCCGAGAACCTGGCCTGGAAGCTGGACTGGGTGCTCCGGGGCCGCGCCAGCCCCGCGCTGGTGACCACCTACGGCCCCGAGCGTGAATACGCGGCCGACGAGAACCTGTGCAACTCCACGCGCGCCACCGACTTCATCACGCCCAAAAGCGAGGTGAGCCGCCTGTTCCGCGACGCGGCGCTGCACCTGGCGCGCGAACATGCGTTTGCGCGGCGCATCGTGAACAGCGGGCGCCTGTCGGTACCTGCCACGCTGCATACATCGCCGCTGAACACACCCGATAGCGACAAATTTGTGGGCACGCAGGTGCCCGGCGCGGTGCTGCTGGACGCCCCCTTGACGAAGCAGGGCCAGCCCACCTGGCTGCTGCGCGAGCTGGGGCCGGACTTCACGCTGCTGGTGTTTGGCCCGGCTCCGGCATGGGCCCATGACCTGCCCGGCGTGAAGGTGCTGCAGATCGGCATCGACGTGATCGACCACCAGGCGCTGGCCGCCCAGCGGCTGGATGCGCTGCCGCGCACCGTGTACCTGGTGCGACCCGACCAGCATGTGTGCGCACGCTGGCGCACGCCCACCGAAGCGGCTGTGCGCAGCGCACTGGCCCGTGCCACGGCCGCAGCCGTCTGACCAGGAAGACGACAAGGAACACGCCCATGCTGAACACCCAACCGAACCTACAGGCCTGCGACGACTTTTACGAAGCGCTGATTGCAGCGCACCAGGGCCTATCCACCCCCGAGAGCCACGCCATGAACGCACGCCTGGTGCTGCTGCTGGCCAACCACATCGGTGAGCAGGCCACGCTGCAGCACGCGCTGCAACTGGCGCGCGGCAGTGCCGTGCCCACAGCCGACCGGCGCACCACCCCGGCCATCACGCCCGTGGTGCCCACCCACGCGGTGGCGGCCTAGCCTACACACCATCCACCTTGTGCCCCAGCACCGCGCAGACGGTGCAGGGCCCAACTCGCCTTGAACTTTGACCACCACGGAGACAACACCACCATGCAGCGCAAACATTTCCTCGCCACCCTCGCGGGCCTGGCCCTTGCCACCACCCTCCCCCTGGCCCACGCCCAGGACTCCAAGCCGCTCGAATGGGTGGTGGGCTACGCCGCTGGCGGCGGCTCGGACATCGTGGCGCGCACGATTGCCGAATCGATGTCGGCCACGCTGGGCCGCCCCATCGTCATCAACAACAAGCCCGGTGCGGGCACCAACATTGCCGCCGAATACAGCGCACGCCACAAGGACTACGGCAACCTGATGTTCTCGGCCGACTTCGCCACGCTGGCGGCCAACCCGTCACTGTTCAGCAAGCTCAGCTACAACGCCGAAAAGGACTTTCAGCCTGTGGGCCTGTTGGTGCGGTTCCCCATGTTCCTGGTGGTGTCCAACAGCGTACCGGCCAAGAACCTCAAGGAGTTCATGGCCTGGGCCAAGGGCCAGCCGGATGGTGTGAACTGGGCGTCCGCCGGGCCGGGCAGCCCGCACCACCTGGTGGGCGAACTGTTCCGCGAGCAAAGCGGGCTCAAGCTCACCCATGTGCCCTACCGGGGTGCGGCACCGGCCATCCAGGATGTGATCGGCGGCCAAGTGCCCGCGATGTGGATCGACAGCGCCACGGTGTACCCGTTCCTCGCGGGCAACAAGGTGCGTGCCATCGGCGTCGCCAGCCCTCAGCGCGTGAGCACCATGCCCGATGTGCCCACGATTTCCGAGCAAGGGCTGCAAGGGTTTGAAGGCTTTGCGTGGCAAGGGCTGGTCGTGCCCACGGGCGCATCAGCCGATGTGGTGGCCAACTTCAGCAAGGCGCTGCAGACGGCCCTGGCAGACACGCGCACCAAGGCTCGCCTGCAGGCCCTGGGCGTGGAGCCCATGCCCGGCACGGCCGCCCAGATGGGCAGCTTTGCGCGCACCGAGCGGGAGAAGTGGGGCCGCGTCATTACCAAGGTGGGCGTAAAACTCGACTAACCCCCTGAGCGGCTGCGCCGCATCCCCCTGCAGGGGGACGCCACCCGTGGCCTGGCAAAGCCAGCTCCACGGTGGCGCTGGCTTGCGCCGCGCCCACATTGCGCGCCGAATATGGCGCTCAGCGGCTGCGCGCCAGCCGCCGTTTGCGGTGCAGGGCTGGTGCCAGCCACAGCAGCTGCACCGTCGCATAGCCCAACGCTGCCAGCAGCAGCCCCAGGGTGGGCAGGCCGATCAGCAACGGCGTGCCCAGCGCCTGCATCCAGGTGCCCAGGGCCTGCACCGTGAATTCACCGCCCGGCGCCACGCTGCTCCAGGCGGGCAGCGTCTGCGCGCCGGGCATCACGAGCGCCCCCAGGTAAAAGGCCATCACATACAGCGGCACCGTGGTGAGCGGGTTGGTATAGAACGTGGCCACGCCGCCGGCCACCACGTTGCCGCGCAGCCAGGCGCACACCAGCAGCGTGCCCGGGATCTGCAGCGGCCCGGGGATCAGTCCGCAGAACATGCCGGCCGCCACCCCACGCGCCAGGGGTTGGCGCTGAAAGCGGAACAGGGCCCGCTGCTCCAGCCAGGGCTGAAACTGCGCCAGCCAGCTGCGGTCCAGAAGCTGGCGGGCCCTGGGCTCCAGAGCGCGCAGCCAGCGGCGCAGGGAACACAACATGGAGGTGACCACAGAACTCAGTCCTTGCGCGGCAGGGCCGGAGCGCCGTGGGCGCTTTCGCCCGAGTTGCGCAGCGACAGGAAGATGGACCCGGCGATCAGCGTGGCCGTGACCAGCAGCGCATAGCCAATCGGAATCTTCACAAAGTCGATGATCAGCATCTTGCCGCCGATGAAGACCAGCACCAGTGCCAGGCCGTAGGCCAGCAGATGAAAGCGGTCTGCCAGGTCAGCCAGCAGGAAGTACAGCGCACGCAGGCCCAGGATGGCGAAGATGTTGGCCGTGAGCACGATGAACGGGTCGCTGGTGATCGCAAAGATGGCCGGGATGCTGTCCACCGCAAAGATGATGTCGGTGGTGCCGATCAGGATCAACACCACGAACAGCGGGGTGTAGTGCTTGACGCCGTTGATCATGGTCGAGAGCTTTTCACCGTCGAACCGGTCGGTGATGCGGATGCGCTGCTTCAGGACCCTGAGTACCGGGTTGGTGGCGATGTCGGGCTCCTGCCCGGCGGCAAACCACATCTTCACGCCCGTGACGACCAGGAACGCACCAAACACATACAGCAGCCAGTGGAAGGTAGCCAGCAGCCAGGCGCCCGCCAGAATGAGCAGCGTGCGCAGCACGATGGCACCGACGATGCCGATGATGAGTGCACGCTTTTGGTACTGCGGCGGCACTGCAAAGTAGCTGAACAGCATCAGAAAGACAAAGATGTTGTCCACCGACAGGCTCTTCTCCACCAAATAGCCGGTGATGAACTGCATGGACACCGCGTTGGCGACCTCGCGCCCCTGGCTGCTGTCCAGGTACCACCACAGCAGCCCCACAAACACAAACGCCAGCGAGAACCACAACAGGCTCCAGCGCACGGCTTCCTTCATCGTGACCTTGTGCGCGCCCTGGCGCTCCATCACCAAGAGGTCGATGCCGATGGCCACGACCACGAAGACGGCAAAAGCCGCCCACATCCACCAGGTACCTATCGTTTCCATGCTTTTTTCTCCGAAAGGGGATTCGCCTCGCCGGGCGTCCACCCGGCAATAGACCCGCACTGTAGGGGCAGCATGGCTTCTTAAAAACCTGTGATATTGGTAGCATAGGTTCGGTTTTTACGAACCAAATCCCCCCCCCCCCCCCGAAAGGCGCCCATGAGCCAGAGCTTCAACTACCGCCACCTTTTCTACTTCTGGGTGGTGGCCAAGGAGGGTGGTATTGCCCGCGCCGCCGAGCGGCTGGACATGGCGGTGCAGACCATCAGCGCCCAGGTGCGCGAGCTGGAAAAGTCGCTGGGCGTGAGCCTGCTGCGCACCGAAGGCCGCAACCTGGTGCTGACCGATGCGGGCGTGGCCGCGCTGCACGAGGCGGACCACATCTTTGCGCTGGGCGAGCTGCTGCCCATGCGCGTGCGCGAGGCCGCCAGCGGCCCCACGATGCGGCTGAACCTGGGCATCTCCGACGGCATTGCCAAGCTGGCGGTGCACCGGCTGCTCACCCCGGTACTGGACGAACCCCACCTGCGCCTGCTGTGCCACGAGGGCGAGTTCCAGCCCTTGCTGGGTGAGCTGGCCCTGCACAAGCTCGACGCGGTGCTGGCCGACCGCGCCGCGCCGCCCAACCCGGCCCTGCGCACCACCAGCCAGTTGCTGGGCACCAGCGCCATCGCCTGGTACGCCCCCCCGCTGTGGGCCGAGGCGGCGGCCCACAACTTCCCGCACAGCCTGACCGTGGTGCCCGTGCTGCTGCCCACCGACCACGCCGCCATGCGCGCGCGCATCGACCACTGGCTGGAGCGCGAACGCATCCGCCCGCACATCGCTGGGGAGTTTGAAGACAGCGCCCTGCTGAGCACCTTTGCTGCCACCGGCATGGGCGTGATGCCTGCGCCGGTGTCGCTGGGCGAGCACCTGGCGCAGACCCATGGCCTGGTGCAGGTGGGCACCACGCCCGACGTGCAGGAGCAGTTCCACCTGATCTACAGCGCCCGCAAGGTGATGCACCCGCTGCTCACGCGGCTGCTGGAGGTAGGCCACGGCGGAACGCTACTCAATTGATAGCTGCTAGCGCTTTACTGATAAGCGCCAGGGGCTAAAACAGCTATAACTTCAGCGTTGAGGAATATCTTTGCTGGAATAGCCCAGGCTGACGGTGGCGTCGTCCGGGATGGCGGGCATCGACGCATTCCACGCCTCCCACGCCGCGCGCATGGCCTGCAGGCGCTGGGGCTCCACGGGCGCGCGGTTGGCACGCTCGCGTTCGTCCTGCGACAGGTTGAACAGGTAATCGTTGCCATCCACGCGCAGGTACTTCCACACACCCTGACGCATGGCACGCTGGCCTCGGTGGTTCATGCGCCAGAACAGCGGGGGCTCATCGTGCACCGAGGCATCGCGCAGCAGCGGCATCAAAGAGCGGCCGTCGAGCGGGTAGTCCGGTGCCGCAGACACGCCAGCAGCGTCGAGCATCGTGGCCGACCAGTCCATGGTCAAACAGGTCTGCGCGCTGATGCCCCCTGGCGCGATGACGGAGGGCCAGTGCGCGATCCACGGCACGCGGATGCCGCCTTCGGTCAGGTCCATCTTGCCGCCCACCAGCGGCCAGTTGTCCGAGAAGCGCTCGCCGCCGTTGTCGCTCGTAAAAACAACCAGCGTGTCGCGCGCCAGGCCCTTGGCCTCCAGCAAGGCCATGAGGCGGCCTATGCCCTCGTCCATGTGGTGGATCATGCGGCGGTAGGTCTCGATGTTGCCGCCGTGCAGGTGGAACAGGTTGCCCTTGACCTCCTGCGCCAGCGCCTCGTCGTCGCGCGTTTCCCACGGCCAGTGGGGGGCTGTGTAGTGCAGGCTCAAGAAGAAGGGGTTGCCCACCTGTGCGCCCGGTGCCATGCGCTCCACGTAGTCGAGCGCGTGGTCGGTGATGAGGTCGGTAAGGTAACCGTCCTGCTGTTTCTCCTCTTCGCCCAGGTACAGGTCGTGTGATCCGTTGGAGCTGCAGTGCGTGAAGTAGTCCACCCCGCCCGACATGGGGCCGAAGAACTCGTCATACCCCGAGCGCAACGGCCCAAACGCGGGCGGATAGCCCAGGTGCCACTTGCCCACCAGCGCCGTGCGGTAGCCCGATGCGCGCAGCAGCGACGGCAGCGTGGGGTGCTCGGGCGGCAGGCCCAGCGTGGTGCTGCCGCGGCTCTTGCTGTTGATGGGTTCTTCGGCGGCGCCGCGCAGGCGGTATTGGTAGCGCGCCGTCATCAGCGCAAAGCGCGTGGGCGAGCACACCGGCGAGTTGGAATAACCCTGCGTGAGCTTGAGGCCGTTCGCCGCCATCTGATCCAGCACCGGCGACACCGGACCAAAAGCCGCGTCGCGCCCGCCGTAGCAGCCCAGGTCGGCATAGCCGAGGTCGTCGGCGACGATGAAGATGATGTTGGGGCGGGGGTGCGTGTTCATCTCTGGAATTCAATGTTATTGACCGTTGGCTGCGACCTGCGCAACTGGCACGGCCCATGCGGGGGGCTGCTAGCAAGGGCCGCCCCGCAGCAAGGCCGCCGTCCCCCTCGGGGGAAGCGGCGAAGCCGCTCAGGGGGGCTTCCTGTCAAGGTTTGAAGCCAGAGCGTTGTACGACCGGCGCCCACTGCGCCCGGTAAGCCTTGAGCATCGCCTCGGTCTGCGCCATGGTCGCCACCACGGGCTCCATCTTGGCGGACTCGAACTTGCGCTGCGTGTCCGGGTCTTTCATCACCTCATGGATCAGCCCGGCCAGGCGCTCGGCCTGGGCCTTGGGCATGCTCATGGGGGCAAAGAAGGTGTTCCAGCCTGTGGCGGCCACATCCAGGCCACCCTCCTTGAAGGTGGAGATCTTGCCGTCCAGCGGGCTGCGCTTGGCGCCCGACACAGCCAGGATGCGGATCTTGCCCGCCTCATGCTGAGGCAGCAGGGTGTCGAAGGTATCGAACGCCACCGGCACCTGGCCGCCCAGCAAGTCGTTCAGCAACGGTGCCGAGCCCCGGTAGCCCACCACCTCGGCGCGCACCTTGGCGGCGTCGCCCACCATCAGGCCAAAAAAGTGGGGCAGGCTGCCCGTGGCGGGCACGCCAAAGTTGGCCTTGTCGGGGTTGGCGCGCAGCCAGGCCATGAGGTGCGACAGCTCCTTCACCGGCACGGCGCTGGCCACGGCCACGCCAAACTCGTAGCTGTTGACATGGCTCACCGGGCGGAAGTCACGCTCGGGGTCATAGCCCGCGTCCGGGAACACCAGAGGCGCCACCAGCATCACGGCGGGGTTAGCCAGCAGCAGGGTGGGCTGGTTGGCGGGCGCGGCCTTCACAGCCTGGGCCGACAGGCGGCCACCGGCGCCGGTCTTGTTCTCCACGATCACCGGCGTGCCGAGTTTGGTGCCCAGCTTGTCGGCCACGATGCGGGCCACACGGTCGGTGGCGCCGCCGGGGGCATAGCCCACCACGATGCGCAGCGGGGTGTCCTGGGCTTGTGCGAGCGAGGCACCAAGTGCCAGCAGGGAGGCCAGTACGGAGGCAAGGGGTTTCCACATGGTGAGGGGCTCCAGGGCAAGAACGAACGAAAAACCAACGTCGGCGAACGCCGGTGGATAGACCCACTGTATTGGCCACACAATCAATTGATCTAATCAATTCTTGCCCGGAAATACCCTGATGCCAGAGCCCGCCCCGGCGCCCAGCCCGCCCGCCCTGCCCGGCCAACGCCTGACGGAGCCACAGGCCGCCAATGACCTGCTGATGTACCGCCTGAACCGCCTGCTGGCCGTGGCGGGCAGTCTGGTGGTGCGGTTGTGCGAAGGCGGCTACGGCATCACCCGGCGCGAATGGGGCCTGCTCATGATGCTGGCGCAGTACCCGGGCATGCCCCCGGCGGAGCTGGCCCAGCGCCTGGGGCTGGACCGCGCCCGCACCTCGCGCGCCATCACCTCGCTACTGTCCAAGAAACTCGTCACGCGCGACGCCATGCCCGGCGACCGGCGCCAGGCCAAGCTGTCGCTGACGCCTGCGGGCCAGGCAGTACACGACGACCTGTTCCCGCAGGTCAAGGCTCTCAACCAGAACCTGCTGGCGGGGCTGGACGCCGAGGCCGTGCACATGCTGGACCAGGCCCTCACCGACATGCAGCAGCGCGCCGAGGGGCTGGTCGCCACCCGCACCGATGTGCCGCGCACCTACCGACTGCGGGGCGGTCGGCATGTGGATTGAGGGGGTTTGCAGCACGGGGCGCCCCCAAACAGAGATCCAGCGATATCCTCAAACCCGCCCTGAGCCACCCGCCCACGGCGCACCCGCGCATCCCCGTCCTACAACGACCCACGCACACCCAACGCCCACATTCCATGTCCCAACACTCGACTTCTTTGTGGAGCCCCCTGCGCCAACCCGCGTTCCGGGGCCTGTGGATTTGTGGCGGCATCTTTTTTGTGGGCAGCGGCATGCAGAGCATGGCGGCGGCCTGGCTCATGGTGGAACTCACGGGTTCGTCGTTTCTGGCCGCTCTGGTGCAGACGGCGGTGTTCATGCCCATGTTTTTGCTGGCCCTGCCCGCCGGGGTGCTGGCCGACACCACCGACCGGCGCCGGTTGATATCGGGCGCGCTGCTGGCGCAGACCGGGGCGTGCGCCTTGCTCACGCTGCTGACGCTGGGGGGCTGGAGCGGCCCGGCGTCGGTGCTCTTCCTCGTGTTCATCTGCGGCTGCTGCACGGCTGTGCTGACGCCCGCCTGGAACTCGTCGGTCATCGACCCGGTGCCGCGTGACGAGTGGCCCCAGGCCATCACCGCCGTGAGCATTGCCTACAACGCAGCGCGCGCCGTGGGGCCAACTATGGCCGGGCTGGTGTTTGCGCAGTTGGGCGCAGGCTGGGTGTTTGCCGTCACGGTGACCACCACGCTGGTGATGTGGGAGTCGATCCGCCGCTGGCCGCCCAAGGCGCACCCACCCTCCAAGCTGCCCGCCGAGCGCCTGTGGGGCGGCACGCTCAGCGGACTGCGGTTTGCCTGGCACTCGCGCATGATCCTGGCACAACTGGTGCGGGTGATGGCGTTCAGCGCGGCGGGCTCGGCCCTGTGGGCGCTGCTGCCTGTGATTGCACAGCGCCAGTTGGGTACGGGCGCGCAGGGCTTTGGCTTGCTAATGGGTTGCCTGGGCACCGGCGCCGTGGCCGTGGGCCTGGTGCTGGGGCGGCTGCGCGCACGCTTTGGACTGGAGGCCATCGTCGGCACCGGTGGTGTGGTGTTTGCTGCGGCCATGCTGGTGGCGGCGCTGACCCACATCGCCTGGGTGGTCTACATCGCCATGCTGTTCGCGGGCGCGGCCTGGATGTCGGCCATGTCCACCTTCAACACCGCCACACAGGCCAGCGCACCACAGTGGGTGCGCTCGCGCGCCGTGGCCATGCACATGGTGGCCGCGCTGGGGGCGTTTGCGATGGGTTCGGCCTTCTGGGGCGCGTCCTCGGACCTGATCGGCCTCATGCCCACACTGTGTGTGGCGGCCGCGCTGATGGGTGCGGGCCTGCTGCTCGCTCGCCCCATGCCCTTGCGCATGGGCGCGCTGCACGAGGTGACCCAGGCCACGCCCTGGGATGAGCTCTTCATCGAAGCCGAGCCCCTGCCCGAGGCCGGCCCCGTGGCCGTGGAGGTGGGCTACCGCATCGCCCCCGGCACCGACGCAGAGTTCCTCGACACCATCAGCCGCATGAAAGCCCCGCGCCGCCGCGACGGCGCCACGTTCTGGCGCATCTACAAAGACCTGGGTGAGCCCTCGCGCTATGTGGAGCGCTTCATCGTCGAGTCCTGGGCCGACTACCTACACCAGCGCGCCCGCGCCACCATGGCCGACCAGGCGCTGGAGACGGAAGTGCGTGCGTTTCTGGCGCCAGGCGAGGTGGTGCGCATGTCGCACTACATTGCAGAGCGGTAGGCCCTCACGCTCCGACGAAGGTTGCGCAAATGGGCCAGGGCAGCCAGCCCTCGCACTGCCGCAGACACATCACCGAGGTTTGGTAGGAGCGTCGGCTTTAGTGCAATGCACCCGGCGCATTCAAGCCATTGCAGCTACCCGAGATTCATGGTTCGCGGCGTTGCGACACATGAACGCGTAAATTCTGCGCCATCAAGAACCGGCCATCAGCAGCTACAGCTGAGCAGCCACAGATAGCCGCAATCGATCAGGCTGGAGCAGAAGACGTTTTGTTTCTCCCCATCTTCATGAAGGGCCGTTCAATCAGACGATAACTGATGTATGCAACGACCACCGTGATAAAAAACGCCAAAAGTGTGCGATGGTATTTGTTTTGAACAAAGCCCATCACCAGCATAAGAATGGGATAGTGAATCAGATAAAAGGAATACGAAATATCAGAAAGTAGCTTGATCGGCCTCGGGTTGCTGTAATTCGAGTTCTTCAATATCAAAAAAAGCGCAGAAACTCCCAAGCCCGTGATAAATATGGGCGTTACTACAACAGGCTCCCAAGACTTGAACAACGCAACTGTAGAAATCAGAAGCGCCAGCAAAGCTGCCTTATCAAATCGTGGCTGCTTCACCGCAATCCATGCCCCAAAAAAGAAGAATGGTAGCTGTGCGATTGCACTATTCTGGACGAAGAAATATTTTTGCCCCGGATCCTGTATTCCAGAAAATACCCGCAGGCTCACCCCGCCAGTGACCCACACACAGGCCAGCAAAACAAAAACAATGGTGTACTTCGATGGCGCCTTAAAAAATCTTGCTGCAATCAAAAAGGCCAGAACATACCAGACAGCCTCAACGGTGAGCGTCCAAGTAACACGCAAAGCATCATACTTCAAATAGGCATCTGGAAAAAAATGCTGGAAAAAAAGCAGGTGGACAACAAGGCTTTTGATATCAAGCGTAGAAAACGCGAGGTTGCCAAAAAAAATGGAAAAAACAAAAAACCAGAACAAATAGGCCGGATATATCCTCAACACCCGATACTTCAAGTAGTCCAGAGCCGAGTGCCGCAGGGCACTTTGAACAATCAAATATCCACTGATGACAAAAAATATCTGAACTCCAAGCCACCCTCCGGAAATACCAAAGTATGGAACAGTGATAATATTCAAAGAATGCAGGTGATTCACAAATACCATGATCACCGCTGCCGCCCTCAACGTTTCAATCGAGTGATTTTTTGATTTTTGATTTTCTTGGATCATTGGATATCAAGAATAAATGACAAACAAACAGAGTCTTTAAAAATTGCACCAATAATGCAACACAAGATTCACCACCGGATTCACGTCCCACCTTCGATAGTAATTTTCAATTCACACCGATTGTCACACGCATTGCCGCATCAATAGCCGGGCAGCAACCAACCATGGGCCCAAGACAGAACTGCTATGAGCGGCCGCTAGGGATGGCCTGCATAACCCCCGCGAGTCGCGAGGTAGTGCAGATCAGGATGGACCGCAAGGCGTCTTTTCTTGCCAATAGCCGGGCTATTGGCAAGAAAAGCAGCGCAGCGGACCGCCCGAGCCCGCGCTATCACCGGCCGCAGGGCGTTACATGGGCCATCCCTAGAGAAGGGCCGAGGTTTGATCCTGGCCATGACAGCATCATTTCAGCTGCATGGCGCTCCACACGGCCTGCGACAATCGCAGAATGACCTTCGCACCCCTCGCCAACGACACCTTCCTGCGCGCCTGCCGCCGCCAGGCCACCGACTACACGCCCCTTTGGCTGATGCGCCAGGCGGGACGCTATCTGCCTGAATACAAGGCCACGCGCGCCCAGGCGGGTAGCTTCATGGGCCTGGCCACCAATGTGGACTACGCCACCGAAGTGACCCTGCAGCCGCTGGAGCGTTTTCCGCTGGATGCCGCCATTTTGTTCAGCGACATCCTCACCGTGCCCGACGCCATGGGCCTGGGCCTGTCGTTTGCCGAGGGCGAAGGTCCACGCTTTGCCAAGGTGGTGCGCGACGAAGCGGCCGTGGCCGAGCTGGCCGTGCCTGACATGGACAAGCTGCGCTACGTGTTCGACGCCGTCACCAGCATTCGCAAGGCGCTCAATGGGCGTGTTCCTTTGATCGGCTTTTCGGGCAGCCCCTGGACGCTGGCCTGCTACATGGTCGAAGGCAGGGGCAGCGACGACTACCGCCTGGTCAAGAGCCTGATGTACGCGCGCCCGGACCTGATGCACCGCATCCTGGCCGTGAATGCCGACAGCGTGGCAGCGTACCTGAACGCCCAGATTGACGCGGGCGCGCAGGCCGTGATGATTTTTGACAGCTGGGGCGGCGTGCTGGCCGATGGTGCCTTCCAGGAGTTCAGCCTGGCTTACACCAAGCGCGTGCTGGCACAGCTCAAGCGCACCGGCGTGGGTGGCACCGATGTGCCGCGCATCGTCTTCACCAAAGGCGGCGGCATCTGGCTCGACGACATGAAGGACATCGACTGCGAAGTGCTGGGCCTGGACTGGACGGCCAACCTGGGCAAGGCGCGCGCCATCGTCGGCGGGCAAGTCGGCGGCCCCGGCAAGGCGCTGCAGGGCAACATCGACCCCAATGTGCTGTTTGCGCCACCTGCACAGATCGTCACCCAGGTGCATGCCGTGCTCGACAGCTTTGGCACACCGCACACCGACCGCAGCACCACCGGCCCCACCCACATCTTCAACCTGGGCCACGGTATCAGCCAGTTCACGCCGCCCGAGCATGTCGCGGCGCTGGTGGAGGCCGTGCACAACCACTCGCGCGCGCAGCGCCAGGGCTGAGCATCCGAGCGAAGGCCCAGGACAGCCTCCACACAAACCAGTGACAAGGCCATGGCAACGGAGCACCCGATGCCACCTGCGGTGGAGCCCGCCTCGGCCCTGCAAGCCCCGCCCAGTGCGCTCGCGGACTGCGTGCGCGCGTTCTTCTGGCGCGACCTGGGCCGCCAGCCGCCCCACACCCCGGCGGACACGCGCGTGCCACCTAGCCCCTACCCCGGCATCATCTGGCTCACGCGGGGCACGGCCCAACTCGTGGAATGTGCGGGCGCGACCACAGCAGCGGCCATGCCTGCCATCACGCTGTCGGGCGCCCACCGACATCCGTACCACTCGGTCTCCTCCCGTGATGGCGATTCGTTCTGCCTGGCGTTCCAGCCCGGCGCGCTGGGGCTGCTCACCGGGCAGGACCTTGCGCCGCTGACCGACCGGGTCACGGACGCAACGACCTGGCTGCCCGCAGCCTGGCACCCTTTCCTCGCGGCCGTCCACGCGGCGCCCGACCATGGGGTGCGTCAGGCGCTTTGCGCGGACTTCCTGACCCCACGCTGGGCGACCGTGACAGACCGGCATGCCGCCTGGTTGCAGGTGCTGCACCAGGCCTGGCAGCGCGGTGCACGCCAGGCCCTGACTACCACGCTCGGCTGGACGCCCCGGCACCTGCAGCGCCGCACCCGGCAACTGGCGGGCCTGCGGCCTGGCGAGATCGAACGCATGCTGCGCGCCGAACATGCCCTGCTGGCCATGCGCGATGGCAACGCCGGTGCACTTGATGCAGCGCTGCGCCATGGCTACGCTGACCAGGCACACTTCAGCCGCGAGGCGCGTGCCCTGTTTGAAAGGCCCCCGGCGGCGCTCAAGGCCCACACCCGGCGGCCGGGCGACGATGCGGACTGGCTGCTGCGGCGCAGTTGAAGCCGCCGCCCGCTGGGGACTGCCGATTACCGCTGGATCACCTGGGGCCGCTTGATCTTGGCCTGCAGCTGCAGGATGCCGTAGAGCAGCGCCTCGGCCGTGGGCGGGCAGCCGGGCACATACACATCCACGGGCACGATGCGGTCACAACCCCGCACCACCGAATAGCTGTAGTGGTAATAGCCGCCGCCGTTGGCGCATGAGCCCATGGAGATCACGTAGCGCGGCTCGGGCATCTGGTCGTAGACCTTGCGGATGGCGGGCGCCATCTTGTTGGTCAGGGTGCCGGCGACGATCATCAGGTCGCTATGGCGGGGGCTGGAGCGCGGGATGATGCCAAACCGGTCCAAGTCGTAGCGCGCCATGGCGGCATGCATCATCTCGACCGCGCAGCACGCCAGCCCGAAGGTCATGAACCACAGGCTGTCGGTGCGTGCCGCCTGCACCACCTCGTCCAGCCGGGCCAGCACAAAACCGTCGCGCTCCATGGTGGGAGCCTCTGCCATGGGGGAAGAAGAGTAAGTAGCCATGGCGGCATCGTCGCCACAAGCCGTAACGCCGTCTTGAAGCAAAGCGACATGGACCGCCGTGATTCCAGGGACTTCGGGCCCTGCGACAATCCTTGGGCGTTTCGCAGCAGATCCAGCGGCCCGGCAAGCGCACTTATGCACAAAATTGGAGCATCCTCCCGCCCGGCCCGGCTTCAGGCTGTGGCTGGCGAAAAATCCTTGCGAGACCGCTAAGTGATTGATTTGTATGGATTTAGATCGTCTGCTTTTTTGACAGGCAATCCAGCCAAAGCACGGATTGACAAGGACTTGCGGGACAAAACCAAGGGATATCAACAAAGTTATCCACAGGAATTCTGGATTTCTTACAAATACCCTGTTAAATCAAGCACTTGCAGACTACATCGAAGAAGTGCGTGAACATGGGAACACACCGCTAGCACAAAAAGGGGGCTATCTGTCCTCTTGACGAAGTTCAGGTGTCCGACTTATGCACACTTACCGTGATGCAGCGCAGCATGGAGCGGCACAAAGGGCTTAGCACAAAAATCCGGGGTAAATTTCTTCAGATGATTGATTCATAACGATTTTTTTGGTGTGCCGCATTTCCGGGCAATCTGTTCGCAGCCAGTATTCATGCGGCTTGGGCGAGGGTCTGGGCAGGATGTCAACAAAGTTATCCACAGAAATCCGGGATTACTCACACACCCACAACAAATCAAGCACTTAGCCGCCAAAGCTCCAGATCACATCCACACCCTGCACTAAGCCCGCTTCTTGCCTCATAGCTTGTGTCTATCCATTCCGCCATCGTCCACGTTGCCCTGCAGACGCCCTCGCACAGTGGGGTCGGCGACCTGCTGAGCTACGCCAGTGAGCGCCCGCTCCCACCGGGTACGCTGGTGCGCGTGCCCTTGGGCACACGCGAGGTGCTGGGCGTGGTGTGGGATGCGGACGAGGCCACCGGCGAGCTGCCCGACGGCGCCACGCTGCGCCCGATTGCAGGCGTGCTGGACGGCGTGGCGCCCCTGGGCCTGCCCTGGCGGCGCCTGGTGGCCTTTGCGGCACGCTACTACCAGCGCGCCCTGGGCGAAGTGGCCCTGGCCGCCCTGCCCCCCCAGCTGCGCGACCTGCGCCCCGAGCAACTGGCGCGCCGGCTGCGGCGCCCGGCCAAGGGGGCAGGCGACACCTCCGACACTATTGAAAACATAGCACTCACCGCAGAACAGGAAAGCGCCAGGTCCCGAATTTCTTCTGAAAAAGGGCCTTTCCTGCTGTTTGGCAGCACCGGCAGCGGCAAGACCGAGGTGTATCTGCGTTGCGTGCAGGAGATGCTGGAGGCCGACCCCACCGCACAGGCGCTGGTCATGGTGCCCGAGATCAACCTCACACCACAGCTGGAGGAGCGCTTTGTGGGCCGCTTTGCGCCGCGCTTCGGCCCCGGCGCCGTGGTGTCGCTGCACAGCGGCATGACGAACCCGCAGCGCCTAGCCAGCTGGCTGGCAGCCCACAGCGGCAGCGCGCGCATCGTGCTGGGCACGCGCATGGCGGTGTTTGCCAGCTTGCCAGGGCTGAAACTCAT
The DNA here is from genome assembly GCF_028680575.1 of Acidovorax benzenivorans. Taxonomy (GTDB): domain Bacteria; phylum Pseudomonadota; class Gammaproteobacteria; order Burkholderiales; family Burkholderiaceae_C; genus Acidovorax; species Acidovorax benzenivorans. The sequence goes on from NZ_JAPCKI010000007.1 coordinate 103,350, forward strand.
CGTGGTCGATGAAGAACACGACCCCAGCTACAAGCAGCAGGAGGGCGCGCGCTACTCGGCCCGCGACCTGGCCATCTGGCGCGGGCGCGAGCAGGACGCCAAGGTCATCCTGGGTTCGGCCACGCCGTCGCTGGAGAGCTGGTACGCCAGCCGCCCACCCACGGCCGACGACCCCGAGGGCGGCCGCTATGTGCGGCTGCACATGCCCAGCCGCATCGGTGCCGGTGCCCTGGCCCGCGTGCGCCGGGTGGACATGAACCAGCAGCCCCGCCGCACGGTCTTCAGCGCGCCGCTGCTGCAGGCCATCACCGAACGCGTGGCGCGCGGCGAGCAGAGCATGATTTTGCTGAACCGCCGGGGCTACGCCCCCGTGCTGCACTGCGTGGACTGCGGCTGGAAAAGCGACTGCCCGCACTGCAGCGCCCACCAGGTGTTCCATAAGACCGACCGCACCCTGCGCTGCCACCACTGCGGCTACACCGTGCGCGTGCCCTACCACTGCCCCACCTGTGGCAGCCCCGACATCCACCCCATGGGCCGGGGCACCGAGCAGTTGGAGGAGCAACTGGGCGACCTGCTGCGTGAGGTGCTGCGGCCCGACCGCACGCCCGCGCGCATCGCCCGCATCGACGCCGACACCACCAAGGCCAAGGGAGCGCTGGAGGCCCAGCTGGCGCAGGTGCATTCGGGCGAGGTGGATGTGCTGGTGGGCACGCAGATGATCGCCAAAGGGCACGACTTTCGGCGCATCACGCTGGTGGCCGCGGTGCAGCCCGATGGCGCGCTGTTCAGCAGCGACTTCCGCGCGGCCGAGCGGCTGTTTGCGCTGCTGATGCAGGCGGCGGGCCGGGCGGGGCGCGATGCGGCCTACATGGCCGCACAAGGCACACCGTGTGAGATGTGGGTGCAGAGTTTTCACCCCAAACATGCCGTGTTCGAGGCGCTGCGCACCCACGACTACGAGGCTTTTGCCGCCCAGCAGCTCAAGGAGCGCGAGGAGGCCGCCATGCCGCCGTTCTCGTACCAGGCACTGGTGCGGGCCGATGCGCGCACGCAGGAAGTGGCGCAGGGTTTTCTGTCAGCAGCCACCGCCGCCGCCCACGCCGCGCAGTTGCCGGGGCTGCTGGATGGCACGGTCGTCCTGTTCCCACCCGTGCCGCTCACCGTCCAGCGCGTGGCCAATGTGGAGCGTGCCCAGATGCTGATGGAAAGCAGCAGCCGCGCCACCCTGCAGCGTTTTCTGGCCGCGTGGCAGCCGGTGTTGCAAGCCACGCGCAGCCAGCCGGAGCACAAGGGGCTGGTCCGCTGGCTGGTGGATGTAGACCCGCTGGCGATCTGAACCGCGCCCGCACGGGTCGTGTGGCGGCCCAAAAACAACGGGGGCTGCGCCGTTGACGCAGCCCCCGCCTTACCCGAGCCTGGTACGCCGACTACAGCGCGCCGTCGCCCAGCACAATGCCCTCACGGCGGGGGTCCACGCCACCCTCCAGGCGGGTCTGGCCGTTGCGGTTGACCCGCATGATGGTGGACACACCGCTCGACTGCGCGGCGTTGTTCACCGTGTGGCCCTTGGCCTTGAGACCATCGATCAGCCCGGTGAGGTCCAGCGCGGTGTTGGCGCCGTCCACATTGGTGGTGGCGCTGTTGGTGGCACCAAAGTTCACGAGCGAGGTGGCCTGCTGGGCGTCCAGGTTCCAATCCACCGCGCCGACCACGGTCTTGAGCACGTACTGGATGATGGTGCCGCCGCCGGGCGAGCCCGTGGCCATCACGAAGTCACCCAGCTCCGTGCCCTTGAACACCAGCGTGGGCGCCATGGTGCTGCGGGGACGCTTGCCAGGAGCCACGCGGTTGGCAATGGGCACACCGGCGCTGTCTGCGGGCTGGGCCGAGAAGTCCGTGAGCTGGTTGGTCAGCAAAAAGCCGCCCACCATGTGGTACGAGCCCATGCTCGATTCGACCGTGGAGGTCATCGACACCACGTTGCCGTAGGCATCCACGATGGAGAAGTGCGTGGTGCCGTACTCCACTGTTTTGTCCACACCCAGCGGCACGTCGCCCAGCGCACCGGCCGACACCACGCCCAGCGACTTGCCGTCCGGCTGGATCAGCGCTGCGCGCTGCTTCAGGTAGGCCTTGTCCAGCATGGTGGACACGCCCTTGCCAGGCAGCGGGATGAAGTCGGTATCCGCCACGTACTTGTCGCGGTCGGCATAGGCGAGGCGCTCGGCCTCGGACACCAGGTGCACGCCCATCACGCTGGGCACGCCGCCCTCGTTGGCGGGGTTGGTGGGGCCGTACTTGGACAGGTCGAAGTTCTCCAGAATGCCCAGCGACTGCGCGATGGCGATGCCGCCTGACGACGGCGGCGACATGGTGCACACGTAGTAGCTGGCACGGTAGGTGGTGCACACCGGCTCGCGCTTCTTGGCCTGGTAGTTCTTGAGGTCGTTCAACGTCATCAGGCTGGGGGTGATGGGCGTCTTGGCCGCATCGTCGCCCACCGCCTGGGCCGCCTTGGCCACGATGGCCTGGGCCATGGGGCCCGAGTACATGGCATCGGCCCCGCCGCTGGCCAGCGCGCGCAGCGACTGGGCGTAGGGCAGGTTGGTTGTCACCGTGCCACTGGCCTTGGGCGTGCCGTCGGCGTTGAAGTACGCGGCCACGGCGTTGGCGTCCAGCGCCAGGCTGCTGGCACTGCCGCTGATGGCCGAGCCCATGCGGGTCGGGATCTTGTAGCCGTTGGTGGCCAGGTTGACGCCCTCGTTGAACAGCTGGCCCCACGCCAGCTTGCCGTGCTCCTTGTGGGCCATGTCCAGCATGCGCATCACGCCAGGCACGCCGATGGAGCGGCCGCTGCGGCGGGCACTGGGCACGGGCGCGGGGGACAACGCATCGCCCTGCTCCTGCCGCACCAGATAGTAGCCATTGGCGGCGGCAGGCGCGGTTTCACGGCCGTCGTAGGCCACCACCTTCTTGGTCGTTGCGTCGTAATACATCATGAAGGCGCTGCCCGCGATGGTGCTGGACTGCGGCTCCACCAGGCCCAGCACGGCCTGCACGGCCACGGCCGCATCTACGGCCGTGCCACCGGCCTTGAGCACGTCGCACCCGGCCTTGGTGGCCAGCGGGGTGTTGGCCACCACCATGTACTTGCTGGACTGCTTGGCCTTGTAGCCCAGGCGGTAGCCCGATGCGGCCTCCGGCGCAGCCGGGTCGCCCGCCACGCCAGAGCCCACCACCACGGCCGAGCCGGAGCTGGACACCACCGAGCAGCTCTGCGCATTGTTGTCCACGGCCAGGTCGTTGTCCGAACCGCTGCCGCAGCCCGAAAGCACCAACGCCAAGGCCACGGGCGTCAGCGCCCAGAGCCGGATGTTCCTCTTGCTCATGTTGAATCTCCAGTTGTTGTCCGTTCGTGGGCACCCATTGACCACACAGCATCGTCCGCGCAAAAAGCATGCCGTGTCGAATGTTTTTTCGTGCCGATTTCTCCATGCAGCCATCTCTGGAAGGCAATGGCGCGGGGTGAAGGCGGCTGCCCGGCTGCTTTTCCGGCCACGTTTGGGACCAAGGCAGACAGGGAAAATTTAGCCAAATTGGCTTGTAGCGCTTTTTGTATAAAGCGCTAGCAGCTATCATTTTTGACATTTCAAACCTACGCGCAGGCTGAGCGGCCGCGTGTACCTGGCAGGGTGCAAGACACCCCCGGTGGCCCGGCGGCGCCGAACGCCACCGGCCTCGCAGCTCAGGTCAGCAGTGCCACGGCCGCAGAGAAGCTCAAAAACGCCAGCGCCGTGGACACCAGAATGATGCGCGCTACCCGCCCGTTGTTGGCGCCGAACTTCTCGGCCAGCAGCGACACATTGCTGGCGCTGGGCAGCGCCGCCAGCAGCACCAGCACCGTCAGCGCAAAGGGCGTGAGCGGCACCCCCAGGGCCATCGCCGCCGTGCCCGCGCCCCACACCAGCAGCGGGTGCACCAACAGCTTGGCCAGCGCCACCGGCACATAGTCGCGTGCGGGCACCTGCTCGTGCTCGTTCATCTGCGAACGGGCCAGCACCGCGCCAATGGTGAACAGCGCCACGGGCGAGGCAGCATCGGCCAGCATGGCCACCGTCTTGTCGACCGGCCCCGGCAGCTTGAACTGCAGGGCCGATGCGAGCGCCCCCAGTGCAATCGACCACGGCATGGGGTTGGTGGCCATGCCCTTGAAGGCGTTCCTCAGCGCCACGCCCACGCCGTGGGTGCCCGCGCCATCGAGGCGCGAGAGCGCAATGCACAGCGAACTGGTGATGACCATGTCCACCACGATGGTGACGATGGCCGGGCCCGCACTCTGGGCACCCAGCAAGGCCACCAACAGCGGCACGCCCATGAAGCCCGTATTGGGAAACGCCGCCACCAGCGCGCCAAAGGCTGCGTCGTTCCAGCCAATGCGCGCATTGCGCGTGAGGGCCACGGTGGCACCCACCATCACCAGAGCACACAGCACATAGACGCCCGCCACAGCAGGGTCCAGCAGTTGCCCGATGGGCGTGCTGGCACCAAAGCGATACAGCATGCAGGGCAGCGCAAAGTACAGCACGAAGGCGTTGAGCCCCGGAATGGCGGGCTGGGGCAACACGCCACGGCGCGCGGCGAGGTAGCCGCAGAGCACGAGCGCGAAGAAGGGGAAGGTGATGAGAAGGACGGAGAGCACGGCCCGATTGTCCTGGTTGCGCCTGCGGCCAGGGCCTGCAGCGCCCGGGGTGGTCAGCGCAAAGTCAGGTGGGTGGGCTCGTGGCTGGCGAGCGCAGACACCGGGTCATTGCTTGCGCTGGATGATGAGGTTGCGCTTGGCGTCCTCGGGGTAGGCAAAGGTGATGGCGCCGTTCTTCACCAGACCGATCACCAGCATGTTGCGCGTGATGGCGTCCTTGTCCTGCACGCTGAACGGCTTTTCGTAGGTCGAGACCACGCCGTAGTAGGTCTTCATCTTGCCCTCCAGCGACTCCTTGATGGCCTTGCCAGTGAGGTTGCCGTCGCGGATGCCCAGGAACGAGTACATCAGCAGGTAGGTGGCGTCGTAGGCGTTGGCGGCGGCCATGGGCACGGCCACCTTGCGCTGGTATTTGCGCGAGTAGCTCGACAAAAAGGACGCCCGGCGCTCGTTGCTGGGCTCGGCGATGAAGGTCTGCACCATGAGCGCGCCCTCGGCAGCATCCTTGGCGCCCTCCAGGAAAAACGGGAACGACAGCGGCCAGGCGCCCACCTGGGGCACCTTCCAGCCCAGCGCCTTCTTGCCGTTGGCGATGACGGCGTTTTCGGGGCCCACGGTGTAGCTGTAGATCACATTGGCGCCCGCGTTGCGCGCCGCAGCGAGTTCGGCGGTGAGGTCCTTCACGCCCAGGTCGAAGCGGGCCACGTGCACGGGCTTGAGGTTCTTGGCGGCCAGCGCCGCCACCACGTCGTCGTGGCCACCCTCGCCATAGCCTGTCTTGTCGGCAAAGATGGCCACCTTGTCCCAGCCTCGCTTGACGATGTCGTCCACCATGAAGGGGGCCTGCAACGCATCGCGGGCCTGCACACGAAAGATGTAGCTGTCGGCGGGGGGGTATTTGGTGGTGACCGCCGTGCCCGTGGAGCAGGGCACGATGAGCGGGCTCTTGGCGTCCTGAAACAGGTCGATGGCCTTGAGCGCCACGCCGGTGTTGCAAAAGCCGATGGTGGCGACGACTTTGTCGGCCAGCAGCTCCTGCGACACCTTGCGCCCCTGGTCGGGGTTGGCGGCATCGTCCTTCACCACCAGCTCCAGCGGCCGGCCCAGGTAACCGCCCACGGCATTGATCTCGTCCACCGCCAGCTTGATGCCGTTGAGCATGGGCACGCCAAAGTCGGCCGACGGCCCGGTGAACGGCCCCACCACACCGATGCGCACGGGGGTGTTACCGCCGATCTGCGCTTGCGCCAGCCCCGGCAGCAACGCCGCGCCCGCCAGTATCCCGGCGGCCACCCATGCGGTCCATGCGGGCAGCGGCAGACGGCGGCTCGGTCGGGGGGCAGCGGCTGCGGCAGTCGCAGCGGTGGAAGGCAGGGTGGCAGGGTTCATGGCGGGGCTCGATTCACAACACTCCCCTCCCGACAAGGGGGAGGGACTCGCAAACCAGTATCAAATTGTGAAAACAAAGCCCCTAGCGGGGTTTCCCGGAGCACGGGGCCCACACGGTGGTCCGGGGGACGCTCCCGTCAGCAGCCCGTCAGGCGTCGGGCGCGCATGGGCGGGGGGCAGGAGCCGATGCCCTCGCCCCGCAGCTGCCGCAGGCGCGCCGGTATCATTGCGCCCTTGCGCTGCACACCTCCCTGGTTTGCACCCCGCGCCCGTGGCGCCCCCAGCCCCGCGCCCTGCCCGGTTCCCTCCCTTCGCCTCTCTCTGCCCTCGCCTTCTCCATGTCTGCCGGTCTCAATCTCGCCCAGCTCCAGGCTGTTCACTACACCGACGGGGCCTGCCTCGTCCTGGCTGGCGCAGGCTCGGGCAAGACACGGGTGATCACGATGAAGATCGCCCACATGATCGAAAAGGGCATGGAGCCCAAGCGCATTGCGGCCATCACCTTCACCAACAAGGCCGCCGCCGAAATGCGCGAACGCGCCAAGGGCCTGATCGGGCGCCGCGCCAAGGATGTGCTGGTGTGCACCTTCCACGCCCTGGGGGTGCGCATGGTGCGCGAGGATGGCAACGTGCTGGGCCTCAAGCCCCAGTTCAGCATCCTCGATGCCGACGACGTGACGGGCATCCTGAAGGAAGCCTCGGGCGGCACCACCGACATGGCCACCGCGCGCCAGTGGCAGTGGGTGATCAGCAAGTGGAAGAACATGGGCCTGACCTCCGAGCAGGCGCTGGCCCAGGCGGCCGACGACAACGAACGCATCATCGCCACGCTGATGGCGCGCTACGAAGAGCGCCTGGCGGCCTACCAGAGCGTGGACTTTGACGACCTGATCGGCATGCCGCTGCGCCTGCTGCGCGACTTCCCGGAAGTGCGCGCCAAGTGGCAGGCCGCGCTGTCGCATGTGCTGGTGGACGAGTACCAGGACACCAATGCCACGCAGTACGAACTGCTCAAGCTGCTGGTGGGCGAGAAGGGCCATTTCACCGCCGTGGGCGACGACGACCAGTCCATCTACGGCTGGCGCGGCGCCACGCTGGACAACCTGAAAAAGCTGCCCATCGACTTCCCGCACCTCAAGGTCATCAAGCTGGAGCAGAACTACCGCTCCACCAGCGCCATCCTGCGCGCGGCCAACAACGTGATCGGGCCCAACCCCAAGCTGTTCCCCAAGACCCTGTTCAGCGAACTGGGCGAGGGCGAGCCCGTGCGTGTGGTGGACGCCGACAACGAGGAGCACGAGGCCGAACGCGCTGTGGCGCGCATCCAGAGCCTGCGCGCCGCCAGCAACCCGCCGCCGGACTGGAAGAGTTTTGCCATCTTGTACCGCGCCAACCATCAGGCCAAGCCGTTCGAGAAAGCGCTGCGCAAGGCCAACGTGCCTTACAAGGTCTCGGGCGGCACCAGCTTTTTTGACCGCGCCGAAATCAAGGACCTGTGCGCCTGGTTTCGCCTGTGGATCAACAACGACGACGACCCGGCGTTTTTGCGCGCCATCACCACGCCCAAGCGCGGCATTGGCCACACCACGCTAGCATCGCTGGGGGCCTTTGCCACCCAGCACAAGCAGAGCATGTTTGGCGCGCTGTTCAACGGCATGCTGCCTGCGGCGATCCCGAAACGTGCGATGGACGGCCTGCACGAGTTCGGCCGCTACATCAACTACCTGGAGTACAGCGCGCGTCGCACACACGGCGCCGAGGATGCCCGCACGTTTCTGAACGACTGGCTCAAGGAAATCGGCTACGAGCAGCACCTGTACGACAACGAAGACAGCGAGAAGGTGGCCGCTGCCCGCTGGAGCAACGTGATGGAGTTCTGCGACTGGATGGCGCAGCGCGCAGGCGGCCAGATCGACGACACGGCGGGCGCCGTGGTGGCCAAGGAGACCAAGAGCCTGCTGGAGGTGTCGCAGACCATTGCGCTCTTGTCCACCATCAGCGAGCGCGAGCAGGAGCAGGACATGGTCACGCTCTCGACCCTGCACGCCAGCAAGGGGCTGGAGTGGCCGCATGTGGTGCTGGTGGGCGTGACCGAGGGCATGCTGCCCTTCAAGCTCGACGACGACGAAGGCCGCCAGCAGAAGGTGAGCGACGACACGCTGCAGCGCCTGCAGGAAGAGCGCCGCCTGATGTACGTGGGCATCACCCGCGCCCAGCGCACCCTGGCCGTGAGCTGGACCAAGCGCCGCAAGAAGGGCCGTGAAATGGTGGCCGCGCAGCCCAGCCGCTTCATCGCCGAGATGGGCCTGGACAAAACCACCGCCCGCGAAGACCCGCGCGCAAAGCTCAAGGCCCTGCGCGCCGAATTTGCCGCCAAGGCCCAGGCCACCACCGCTGCCAATGCGGCTGCGACCAACAACCCGGCGCCCACGGCCTGAGAGGGCGCGCACCATGGCAACACACCCCGCCACCACCCACTCCGCGCCCCGCCCTACAGCACCGCTTGCCCGCAGCGCCTGGTGGTTTGCTATGTTTTTTGCAGCTATCAGCGCTTATCCTACAAGCGCCACAAGCCAAAACAACCCACAATCCACAACGGCGTGCCCGGTTGCGGCAGACATGGGCCACCAGCACCTGCAGGGCCAGTGGCGCGCCGAGCTGCAGGCCCCTGCGCCGGGAGACAAGCCCACTACGGCCACGCTGCAACTGGGCCCGCACCCCGAGCTGACGCAGAGCGTGCGGGGCACCGTGGTGCGCAGCGGCACCACCGCCCAGGTCAGTGGTGACGTCGATGGCGGCGACCTGACCCTGGAAGAATCGATCAACGGCACCAACATCAGCGCCACCTGGACAGGCCAGGTGGTCGATGGAAGTTGCGGCAAGGAAATACGCGGAACATGGAACAACGCCCACCCCACCCCCACCACACCGTCGGCACCGTTTGTGTTGCGCAAACAGGCGGCCTGGCAATGACCTCCGTGGCTCGGGCCGCCTCCACGCCCCGGCTGCAACACACCCTGGCACTGCTGCTGGCGGCGCTGGCCCCGGCCGGTGCAGCCCTGGCGCAATCATCCGCACCTGCAGCCACCGGCGCAGCGGTGAGCCCCGACGCCGCCCTGCGCCGCTGCACGGCACTGTCGAGCGACAACCAGGCGCGCCTGGCCTGCTTTGATGCCTGGGCGGCCGAACAGGCCCAGACCACCCCGGCCAGTGCGCAAGCCTGGCAAGCCCCGGCAGCATCGGCATCGGCCAACGCCAGCAGCACGGCCTCCTCGTCGGCCATGCCACCGCCCGTGGACACCACGTTGCCCGCCACCCGCGTCATCGACGTGGCGCGCACCGAGGGCTGCCGCGACCCGCAGTACAGCGACCTGTCGCGCTTTTGGGAGCTGGAGACCGGCTCGGACTGCGGCACGTTCAGCTTCCGGGGCTACCGGCCCATCACGGTGTCGGTGGTGGCATCGAGCAACGTGAACCGCCAGCCCACGTCGGATGCCGACGGCAACTCGGCCACCGAGTCCACCCCTTACCGCCGCACCGAAAACCGCATCCAGCTGTCCGTGCGCACCAAGGTGGCCCAGGGCCTGCTCACGCAGGGCCACCCCACGCTCAAGGACTCGCTGTGGTTTGGCTACACGCAGCAGTCGTACTGGCAGCTGTTCACGCCCGAGATCTCGCGCCCCTTCCGCGCCACCGACCACGAGCCCGAGCTGATGTACGTCTACCCCACCACGGCGCAACTGCCGTTGGGCTGGAAGTGGCGCTACAGCGGCATCGGCCTGGTGCACCAGTCCAACGGCCAGAGCAAGCCCCTGTCGCGCAGCTGGAACCGCGCCTACCTGATGACCGGCATGGAGCTGGACAACCGCTTCAGCGTGACTGCCCGCATCTGGAAGCGCATCCCCGAGAGCGCGGGCAGCGACGACAACCCCGGCATCAGCGACTACATCGGCCGGGGCGAGCTGTCGCTGCTGTGGAACGTGAACAAGGACAACACCCTGGGTGCCACGGTGCGCCACACGCTGGCCAGCAGCGACCGGGGCTCGGTGCGCGTGGAGTGGCTGCAGGCCCTGGGCACCGGTCTTTTCGGCAGCAAGAGCAACCTGCGCCTGCACACCTCGCTGTTCAGCGGCTATGGCGACAGCATGATCGACTACAACCGCAAGCGCACCGTGTTCAGCGTGGGGTTGAGTCTGGTGGACTTCTAGCAGGGACATCCCCCTGAGGCGCTGCGCGCCTTCACCCCTTCTCTCGAATGGCTGCGCCATTCGGGAAGGGGGACGACGCCCTCGCTGCGGGGCGGCCCTGGCTTGGCGTCCCTCGCGTCTCGGCCGCACCAGTTTTGGGCGCAGCGGCCGATGTTGATCTGCGCAGGCTCAAAGCCCGGGCTCTTAATCACAATTAGTTACGACATCATCCTCAAGTTCGGCGAGATGGCGCCGACAGGCCGCCACAATGGCACGCGCACCAAAACCGGCGTGGCCCCAGTGGGAGGCGTTCAAAAAGAGCCCCTTTCCCACCGTTTTACCTGCCATTGCCTGCCGCGTGCCCCTCGACAATGCCGACAAAGAGGAACACACCCATGGACATGCAATACCAGCTCAAGGCAGGCAGCTACTACCTGTATGACATGCGCGAGACGCCCAGCGCCGTGACGGGTGAACGCCGCTTCAAGCTCAAGACCGACACGGTGGCCATTGCGTTCGATGTGCACACGGGTGAGGTGCACCAGCACGGCAGCCCCACGCGCATCCAGTCGTGGGCCAACAACACGCGCCGCCGCCTGCGGGCCGCAGGAGCGCAAGACGTGGCCAACGACATCGTGGTGGTGTCAGGCCCGTTGCCGGTGGACGAGCTCAACAAATGCCTGTGGGTGCGCGGCTATGTGCGCCGCATGTTCTCGCGCCTAGCCACCCTGCCCCATGGCAAGCTGCAGCGACCCTCGGAACCGTTTCGCAAGGCGGCCTGAACCGGGCAGCCTTTCTCAAAGACTCCCCTCAGGGCCGCACGCAGCGGCCCTTTTCTTTTCTGGGAGCGCCCCCCAAAGGGCTCAGGCCTCTGTGTCCTCGGCCACGTCGCTGCTTGCGCTCTCCAGCACCTCGGCGTGTTTGACGATGGTTACGGGCACCGGGCTGGCGTGGGCCACCTCTTGCGACACCGACCCCAGCAGCGCGCTGGAGATGGCGCCCTGGCCCTTGGCGCCGATGATGACCATGTCGCAGCCCGAGCGCTCGATCATGTCCACCAGCGTGTGCGCCACATCACCCACGCCCACATCGGTTTCGTAAACCACCCCGGCTGCGTCGAGCAACGCCCGCGCCGATGCCATCAGGTGCTCACCTGCCTCCAGGCTGGCGGCGGCAATCAGGTCGGGGTCGCGGGTGGTGACCAGTTCGTACAGCGTGGCGGGCTCCTGCACGTTGGCCAGCACCATCGTGGCCTGGAGCCCCTGGCGCACCAGGGCCAATGCGTGGTGCACGCCGTCCAGGGAGAGTTCGGAGCCGTCCACGGCGATGAGTATCTTGAGCATGGGGTTCTCCTTGAGTCAGTGAAGACCAGTGTAGCGACGCCATCGGCCAGCGCCAGTCCAATCCCTTGCGGCAGGTCAGCCCGGCCCGTCTGGGACAATGCGCCCCATCATGCTGCAGTTCGATCTTCTTAAAACCGACCCCACCAGCCACGCACGCCGTGGCCAGCTCACGCTCAACCACGGCGTGGTGCAAACCCCCATCTTCATGCCCGTGGGCACCTATGGCACCGTCAAGGGCGTGATGCCGCGCAGCCTGCACGACATGGGCGCGCAGATCATCCTGGGCAACACCTTCCACCTGTGGATGCGCCCAGGCCTCGATGTGATGCAGAGCTTTGGCGGCCTGCACGGCTTTGAAAAATGGGACAAGCCCATCCTCACCGACTCGGGCGGCTTCCAGGTCTGGAGCCTGGGCGCCATGCGCAAGATCACCGAAGAAGGCGTGACCTTTGCCAGCCCCGTCAACGGCGACAAGCTCTTCATGTCGCCCGAGGTGAGCATGCAGATCCAGACCACGCTCAACTCTGACATCGTGATGCAGCTCGACGAGTGCACGCCGTACGAGACCAAGGGCCACCTCACCACAGAGGCCGAGGCGCGCAAATCCATGGAAATGAGCCTGCGCTGGGCCCAACGCAGCCAGGACGAGTTCCACCGCCTGAACAATCCGAACGCCCTCTTTGGCATCGTGCAGGGCGGCATGTTCAAAAACCTGCGCCAGGAGTCGCTGGAGCGCCTGGTCGAGATGGACTTCCCCGGCTACGCCGTGGGCGGCGTGAGCGTGGGCGAGCCCAAGGACGAGATGCTGGACATCATGGCCCATACGCCCCACCGCCTGCCCGCGCACAAGCCGCGCTATCTGATGGGCGTGGGCACACCTGAAGACCTGGTGCAAGGCGTGGCCGACGGTGTGGACATGTTCGACTGCGTGATGCCCACGCGCAACGCACGCAACGGCACGATGTTCACGCGCTTTGGCGACCTCAAAATCCGCAACGCCCGCCACAAGGCCGACCACAAGCCGATGGACACCAGCTGCACCTGCTACGCCTGCGCGGGCAGCTCGGGCGTGTCGTGGGACGACGGTGGGCGCGAAGGCTTCTCACGTGCCTACCTGCACCACCTGGACCGCTGCGGCGAAATGCTGGGCCCCATGCTCACCACCGTGCACAACCTGCATTACTACCTGAACCTCATGCGCGAGGTGCGCGAGTCGCTGGAGGCGGGCACCTTTGCCCAGTTCCGCGTGCAGTTCAAGACCGACCGCGCACGCGGCGTGTAAACCGCAGATGCCCTTCCCACTAGAATGCTATGTTTTGCATAGCACCCCAGGCATGATTGACTAGCGCATCGGGCCCAAATCATTCCAAAACTCCTGCGTCACCTGCTGCACTGGCCCCTGCGGGCCCTCACGGGCCTGGGCAGCGGCCTGCTGGCGCTGCTGATCCTGTTCGAGGAATGGGGCTGGGAGCCACTGCAACGCCTGCTAGCCCGCATCGGCCGCTGGCCGGGGCTGCGCTGGATCGAGGGCAGGGTGCGCGCCCTGTCGCCCTGGGCTGCGGTGGCGCTGTTTGCGCTGCCCACGGCCATGCTGCTGCCCATCAAGCTGCTGGCGTTGTGGGCCATAGGGCACGGGCATGTGGTGCTGGGCATGCTGGTGATCGTGCTGGCCAAGGTGGTGGGCACGGCGGTGGTGGCGCGGCTGTTCACCCTCACGCAGCCCGCGCTGATGCAATTGCGCTGGTTTGCCTGGACCCACGCGCACTGGATGCAGCTCAAGCACGCTGTGCTGGAGCGTGCCCGCGCATCGTGGGCCTGGCGCGTGGCACGCGTGATCCGAAGGCAGTGGCGGCTGCGCTGGCGCAAGCGCTGATCGACCAGGTTGCTCCGGCGGACTGCTGCAAAATCCGCCCCATGACCACCGTCCCACCCGCATCATCGGCCCCCCTGAGTGAAGCGCTGGAACTGGCCTTCAACCTGGCCCCTGTGGGCATGTGCGTGACGCGCGAGCGCCGCATCGAAATCTGCAACGACGCCTTTGCCCGCATGTTTGGCTACGAGCAGGCCGAGCTGCTGAACCAGCCGCTGGCGCCGCTGTATCCGTCACTGGACGAATTCACCCACACGGGCAACCTGGGCCTACCCGCCATGATGGACACCGGCAGCTACAGCGACGAGCGTGTCATGCGCCGCCGCGACGGCACGCTGTTCTGGTGCCATGTGGTGGGCCGCGCGCTGGACCGCGCCGACCCGTTTGCGCGCGCGGTATGGATGTTTGAGGACATCTCGCACCGCCGCGTGGTCAGCACGCCGCTGACGGTGCGCGAACGCGAGGTGGCCCAGCACATCGTCACCGGCGCCACCAGCAAGCAGATCGCACGCCACCTCCACATCAGCCACCGCACGGTAGAGGCCCACCGTGGGCGGATCATGCGCAAGCTGGGGGCCACCAGCACGGGCGAATTGGTGGCCCTGCTGCTGGGCATGCCCTGACACCGAGGACAATCGGGGCCCGCACGCCTCTGCAGCCGACATGCCGCCCACCCTGCCCCGCCTTTTTGCCACCGCCCGGACCGTGCCCCCGCCCCTGGCCTGGGCCGCCCTGGCGCTGCTGATCTTTGCAGCGTGCCTGGTGGGCATCTTTGCGCGGCCCATCGGTTTTTTGTCGGCGTTCTGGCCCGCCAACGCGCTGCTGCTGGGGCTGCTGGTGCGCTACCCGCACCTGGCCCGGCCGCCCGCCTGGGTGGCGGCGGCAGTGGGCTATGTGGCGGCCGACCTTGCTACCGGCAGCGCCTGGGGCATGGCCTTGTGGCTCAACGCCGCCAACCTGTTGGGCGCCACGGCCGGCTGGCTGGTGCTGCGGGGACTGGACGAACGCATCCTGCGGCTGCAGCGCACGGTGGCGGCGCTGTACCTGCTGGTGGCAGCGCTGGTTGCCAGTACGGTGGGCGCGCTGGCAGGCTGCGGCGCGGCACCGGTGTATTTCGACTCCCCGTGGACGGACCTGTTGTCCCTGTGGTTCAGCACCGATCTCATGAACTACATGCTCATCGTGCCCGTGGTGCTGGCCGCACCCCATGCGGCAGACCCGCCATCGTTCACGTCAGACACGCCGCTGTTCTGGCGCGTGGCGCCCGTCAGTTCGCTGGTGCTGGCCGAGGGCATCCGCACGCTCATCGGCGGGCCGGGCATGCTGGCCTTTGTGGTGCCAGGGCTGCTGTGGTGCGCGCTGAGCTACAGCGCCTTCACCTCCAGCCTGCTGTCGCTGGTGGTGTGCCTGTGGACCATGGCGGGCGTGGCCACCGGTGTGCTCAACTTCACGCCCGCCCATGCGGGCGATGTGTTCTCGCTGCGCGTGGGGGTCACGCTGCTGGCTCTGGGGCCCCTGGCCGTGGCCTGCGCCAGCGCCGCACGCGCCGAGGCTCTGCGGCGACTGGACCATGCGGTGCAGCACGACGACCTGACCGGCGTGCTGGCGCGCCGCGCACTGCTCAAGCAGGGCGACCGCCTGCTGGAGCGCTACCAGCGCGAGTCCACCGGGCTGGCGGTGATGATGGTGGACGTGGACCATTTCAAGCAGGTCAATGACCAGCACGGGCATGGCGCGGGCGACCGGCTGCTGGTCAGCATTGCCCAGACCATGGCGCACGCGCTGCGTGCCCAAGACGCCCTGGGCCGCATGGGGGGCGAAGAATTTGCCGCCGTGCTGCCCGGCGTGTCACCCACCGAGGCCCACGCCATTGCCGAGCGCGTGCGCAGCGCCGTGGAGCGCCAGACGCTGGACGCGGTGCACGGCGGACCTCAACGCGCCACCGTCAGCATCGGCCTGGTGCACAGCGCCACCATGGGCTCGGACGCCGACATGGACACTCTGCTGCTAGCGGCCGACGCGGCGCTGTACCGCGCAAAGGCTGAGGGCCACAACCGGGTGATGGTGGGATAGGGCGAGCACCCTCTGGGCCGCTGCGCGGCCCCCTCACTCCTGCGCCAGTTTCACCCCCGCCCCGGTGCCGCAGGCATGGCAGAACCGCGCAAACGCACTCTTGCGGGTGCTGCAATGGCCACAGTGGTCGAACAGGCCGATGCCGCAGTGCGGGCAAAAGTCGATCTTCTCGTTCTTCAGGTCCACCGGCCGCTCACAGCCGGGGCACACACTTTTGGCCAGGCGGGCCAGGGCCACGTCGTAACTCAGTTCCTTGCGGCGCTCCTGGTCGGGCAAAGCCTCGGCCAGCTTCTGGCGCTCCAGGTAGCGGTTGAGGGCCTGGATGGCGTAGCGCCCCACCACGGCTGTCAGGGCAATGCCCACCACGTAGCGCACGTAGCCGCCGTAGCTGGGCAGGTAGGGCACCAGCTCCACAAAAAACGCAAACAGCGCAAAGAAGATGAAGCCCCACACAAACGGCCAGTAGGTGCTCTTGCGCTTCTTGACGAACAGCCAGCCCGCCGCAGCCAGCAGCGGCAGCGTGAGGGCCAGGCGGTACAGGAACACGCGCAGCTCGACCTTGCGGCGCTCGTCCGCGAGCTTCACGTAGCCGTCGGACTCCATCTGATTGAGCTGCTCCTGGCGGGCGGCCGCCGCCTGGCGGGCATCGAGTGCGGCCTGCTGCTGCGTCTCCACCGCCTGCTGGGCCTTGCGCTCCACCAGCTTGAGGGCGTCGAGCGCCTGGGTGCGCGCGATCACCTCCGGGTCCTGGTCGGCGCGCTGCGTGGCACTGCGCGTGGACAGCCAGTTGTTGAAGCTCTCCCTCTCGGCCTGCACCTCGCTGCGCACCTTGCTGCGCTGCAGCTGGGCTTGCTCCAGCGCGGTCTGCGCGTCCTGTTCGGCCTGGCGCGCCGTTTTGACCTCGGCACGCAGCTTGTCGGCTGCGGCCTTGTCCAGAAAGTCGTCCACCCGCAGCGGGGTCTCGACCTTGGGCAGATCGCCCACGATGGTGCCGCCCAGCCCGATGAGGAAGCTGGCAAACACCAGCGCCACCAGCCACAGGCCACGGCGGAACCATTTTTCGGACAGTCTCAGGGACTTGCTCATGCTCTTCTCCTCGTTGGCGTCGGGCGCCGGGGTTGAGTGCGCCATGGAGCGCACCACAAAATGCTCTTATTTTTATAGCTATCAGCGCTTATATTCATTGCACCTGCTGGCATTTTGATTCAATTTTTGATCATCAGCACCACGGGTGTGGCTGCCAGCTGGGTGCGCTGCATCCAGGCCAACACCGAATCGACGGTCACGGTCTCGATGCGGTCCGAAAACCGTTTTTCATTCGGATGGTCGTCAAACGCGATGTTGGCCGACCCCACCCGTCCGCCCATGCGCGTGAGCGGGCCCAGCCTGAGCGTGGTGGGCTCGTAGCCCTTGAATTGCAGCCAGGCCTGCGCCTGATCACGCGAGCGCACGGTGGCGGGCTCCATGGCCAGGGCCAGGGTCTCCAGCGCCCACTGGTTGGACTGCTGATACTTGCGCCCCCACGCGTAGCTGACCATGCTGTAGGGCTGGTGCTGCAGCGCCTTGGTGCGGCCCTTGTCCTGCAGCACGGCCAGCAGGCGCTGCTGCACCTCGGGCGTGGGCACGGCGTACACAGCCTCGTAGCGCCACAGGTCGTCCAGAAAGAACTCGCCCAGGCCCTGGCGGTACAGATGCCCCACCGCCGTGCCACATTCGTTGAGCTTGTGCGCCACGCGCCACGGGCCCTCGGCCGTCTTGTAGGCCCAGCCCATGTGCGAATAACGCAGGCCGTATTTGCTCAGATCTTGCCCCGCGCGCGCCAGGGCCACCACCTGCGCGCCCGACTTGGCGTGCTCGGCGTCGAGCGCGGACGAGGTCTGCTCGGCCAGCTTCATGCCACGCTCAATCACCTGCGGGGGCACGGGCTTGCGCGATTCGCACGAGCGGCCCGCCTGGGCAGGGACGGTTGCCGTAATCGAGACAACAGCTGTCAGTACCGCGAGCCCATGGCCCATGAAACTGGCGCGACCAAAGCGAGGGATGCCGAGCAAGGGCCGCCCCGCAGTGAGGGCATCGTCCCCCTTCCCGTAGCGCGCAGCGCGTAGAGAGAAGGGGCTGAAGGCAGCGGCTCCAAGCCTGCCTGCGCAGGCTTGGACGGCCTGAAGAGCTGCCGCCTGCGGCGGCCAGCACCGAGCGATATTGCGGCTCAGGGGGTTGTATTTCATATTCACAGGCGCTCGTTGTGCAGCAAGGCGCGGCCGATGGCGTTGGGCACAAAGGCAATGGCCTCACCGGCCGCCGACAAGATCACGCCCGTGCCGATCACGCTGCAGGTCACCACGGTGCCCACCGCGTAGGCCGAGCCCGCCACACCACGGCCGACCACCTCCACACTGACCTGCGCACAGTCCGAGGCACGCTCCAGCAAATACACCGTGCCTACGGCAGAGGCTTCGACTGCCCGCACCGTCAGCACCGCGCCGCCCACCGACAACGCGGCCGGCACCGTTACCACTGCACCTGCGGCGGCCGATGCCACCGAGGCCGTGCCCACCACCGAGGCCACGGGCAAGAGCGACAGCGCGGCAGACACCTCACTCTGGGCATGGGCCGGTGCAGCCACCAGGGCGGCACACACAACGCCAGCCGCCAGCAGGGCGCGGGGCAGGCGGGCAGCGCCCCACGAAGAAAACATGGCATTCATCATCACTCACTCCTCAAGGTACGGCCCGCCCACACCCCAGGTGCGGGACAGACCGGGTCGAACGACCAGAAAGAAAATTCGTCCAAACGGGCGGCAGGTTGCCGCCCTGCGCACACCGGGTGCGATCAGTTCGCGCTGCTGTTCTGGGCAGCGGCCTGAGCGGCTTCGCGGCGGCCTTGCAGGCGGGCTTCGAGCAGGTCGGCCTCGTGGCGGTCGCGCAGCATCTTGGCCAGCGTGAAGGCGGTGGTGATCAGGTACAGCCAGCTCACGCCCAGAAACGCCTTGTAGGTCACGTTGACGTCCATGGTCATCAGGCCCCATCCGGTCAGGCCCATGGCCACCGCAAAGCCGCCCCACACCACCAGCTTCCACATGGGGGTGTCACCACCGCCACGGCGCGAAGCGCTTTCGTTGTCCCGCACAAACTTGGCCAGCACAAACGCGGCCGAGAGGCAGAACACGTAGCCCATCACCATGAAGGCCTGCTCCAGTTGCTCGCCAGGCAGCCAGGCCAGGCCCACGGCACACAGAAAAACCGCGATGCCGAACGAGACCCACACCTGCAGCTGCCAGGCCTTGGTGTCACGCTGAACAACGATGGGAGAAGAAGACATTGCTGTGGTGCCCCGAGGGGCGTTGGTTGAACACGGAACGAATGGTGCCCAGACGTAACTTGCGTGTCTGCATTGAACCGTAACAGTGGCCACCCACAGGCCATCCGGTATCGTTTTTCGGTACTTTTTCTCAACAAACCCGCTAAAAGCCGTTGTTTCGGCCCTACGCCACCCCAACCGTGCACCTGCGCGACAGAGGCAGCAGGCACGGCCAAAGAGAATGGCGGCCACCCCGAGCGCGGCAATGCCAGCCTGCTACGCGCACTTGCCCTTTTGATGGACGGAGACCCACACCATGACCAAACCCTTTGACCTCGTCGTCCACGGCGCCACCGGCTTCACCGGCCGCCTGGTGGTCGAATACCTGCTCCAGCGCTACCCCGCCGGCAGCGGCCTGCGCTGGGCCATGGGCGGGCGCAATGCCGACAAGCTGGCAGCAATCCGCGACGAGCTGGGCGCCCCGGCCGACACCCCGCTGGTCGTCACCGACACCAGCAACCCCGCCAGCCTGCTGGCACTGATGGACGCCACACGCCTGGTGCTGACCACCGTGGGCCCCTACCAGCTGTATGGCAACGAGCTGGTGGCCGCCTGCGCTAAGGCCGGTGTGGACTATGTGGACCTGTGTGGCGAGCCCGCCTGGATGCGCCAGATGATCGACGCGCACGAAGCTGCGGCCAAGGCCAGCGGCGCGCGCATCGTGTTCTCGTGCGGGTTTGACTCCATCCCGTTCGATCTGGGCGTGTTCCTGCTGCAAAAGGAGTTTGCCCAGCGCTTTGGCCACGCAGCCCCCAGCGTGCGCGGCCGAGTGCGCAAGATGAAGGGCACGTTCTCGGGTGGCACCGCCGCCAGCCTGAAGGCCACCATGGCCGCTGCAGCCACCAACCCTGCGGTGCTGGACCTGCTGAAAAACCCGTTCTCGCTCACGCCCGGTTTTGAAGGCCCGCGCCAGCCCTCTGGTCACAAGCCCATGGTGGACGAAGCCCTGGGCGACGGTGTCTGGGTCGCCCCATTCGTGATGGCGGCCATCAACACGCGCAATGTGCACCGCTCCAACTTCCTGCTGCAGCACGCCTACGGCGCCGACTTTGTGTACGACGAAATGCTCATTACCGGCCCCGGCGAAAAGGGCGAAGCCATGGCCAATGCCGTGGCGAGCGACAAGTCACTGGGCTCGGACAAAGGCCCCAAGCCCGGCGAAGGCCCTTCGCGCGAGGAACGCGAGAACGGCTTTTACGATGTGCTGTTTTTGGGCACCGACGCCGCAGGCAACACCTTGCGCGTGGGCGTAAAGGGCGACCGCGACCCTGGCTACGGCTCCACCTCCAAAATGATCACCGAGGCTGCGGTGTGCCTGCTGCAGGACGCCACCGAAACTCCCGGCGGTATCTGGACCACGGCGCCCGCGCTGGGTGACAAGCTGATCGCGCGCCTGCAAGCGAATGCCGGGCTGAGCTTCGCGGTCGAGCCGACGTAACGCCCCGGAATTTCTCCACGGTTTGGTCTGTTTTCGCACCCCCCTGGTCCTGAAACGTCCGGCCATCGCCCCACTCCATCCCCGAGAATGCGGGGCATGAACACTGCCCTGCGCCCCCGCGACCTTGCCCTGGCCCTGCTCGTCATCGTGGTCTGGGGCCTCAATTTCGCCGTCATCAAGGTGGGCGTGGCCGACATCCCGCCGATGCTGCTGGGCGCGCTGCGCTACCTGTTGGCGGCGTTTCCGGCGCTGCTGTTCGTCAAGCCGCCCAAGGTGCCCCTCAAGCTGTACCTGCTGTACGGCATGACCATGGCGGTGGGCCAGTTTGCGCTGCTGTTCACCGCCATCCACATCGGCATGCCTTCGGGCCTGGCCTCGCTGGTGCTGCAGTCGCAGTCGTTCTTCACCCTGCTGCTGGCGGCCTGGTGGCTGCGCGAGAAATGGCAGGGCAACCAGGTGGCGGGCCTGGCGCTGGCCGGCTGCGGGCTGGTGCTGATCGGCAGCGCCCATGGAGCCTCCATGCCGCTGGCAGGCTTTGCGCTGACCGTGGCAGCGGCGGCCATGTGGGGCTGCGGCAACATCGTCACCCGTGCCGTGGGGAGGTATGGGCCGATGAACCAGTTTGCCTTCATCGTTTGGTCCAGCGTGGTGGCGCCGCTGCCGTTTGTGGCGCTGTCTTTGTTGTTGGACGGGCCCGCCACGGTGTGGGCAGCCGTGCAGCACCTGTCGCTCCAATCCATGGCCGCCGTGGCCTACATCGCGTGGATTTCGACCCTGCTGGGCTTCGGGCTGTGGACCTACCTCATGTCACGCTACCCCGTGAACCGCGTGGCGCCCTTCACTTTGCTGGTGCCTGTGGTGGGCCTGACCACGGGCTGGTGGGCGTTTGGCGAGCAGTTGCTGCCCGTGCACTTTGCGGGCGCCGGGCTGCTGATGGCGGGCCTGGTGGTCAATGTGTTTGGCGGCCCGGCCTGGGCAGCCGTGATGGGTCGGCTGCGCGGGGCTCAGTGAAAGGCTGGCGGTGCGCTACACCGCCAGCGGCAACTCGGTGGTCGATAGCACGTTGCGCAACACCATGAACGAGCGCACCTGCCGCACGCCCGGCAGGTAGAGCAGCTGCTCGGCATGCAGGCGGTTGAAACTATCGTTGTCGCGCGTGCGCACCAGCATGAAGTAGTCGAACTCGCCGGTGACCACATGGCATTCCATGCAGCCGGATACCTTGGCAGCCGCCTTTTCAAATTCGGCAAACGATTCGGGCGTGGAGCGGTCCAGCACCACGCCAATCATCACCAGCATGCCCGCACCCACGGCCTGGGGGTTGAGCAGCGCCACCACTTTGTCGATGAGCCCCAGGCGCTTGAGGCGCTCCACCCGGCGCAGGCAGGCGGGAGGACTCAGGTGCACCTTCTCGGCCAATGCCACGTTCGACAGCGACGCGTCGCGCTGCAGCTGGCGCAAGATGGTTTTGTCGGTGCGGTCCAGCTCGGCCGAGACATCGGCTTGCGGCACATTCTTGACACGAACTTTTGTTGCGCACATCTTTTATTTAGAGAAATATTTTTGGCTTCTATTCTCTTTCATAAAACTTAAACGCTGAAATTCAGACAAATTTTGCAACCACTTGATGCGCGTGTTTTTCTACGATGAAGGCACTGCAAGCCCCGTGCTTGCGCCTTCTCTTCATCGACCGGAACACCGCCATGAACCTGCAGAAATTTGCCCGCCACCCGCTCACCTTCGGCCCCTCGCCCATCACACCGCTGCCGCGCCTGTCGGCCCATCTGGGCGGCAAGGTGCACCTGTACGCCAAGCGCGAGGACTGCAACTCGGGCCTGGCCTTTGGCGGCAACAAGACGCGCAAGCTCGAATACCTGATCCCCGAGGCCATCGCAGGCGGCTACGACACGCTGGTGTCGATTGGCGGCATCCAGTCCAACCAGACGCGTCAGGTGGCCGCCGTGGCCGCCCACCTGGGCATGAAGTGCGTGCTGGTGCAGGAGAACTGGGTCAACTACTCCGACGCGGTGTACGACCGCGTGGGCAACATCGAGATGAGCCGCATCATGGGGGCCGACGTGCGCCTGGACGCTGCGGGTTTTGACATCGGCATCCGCCCCAGCTGGGAGCAGGCCATGGAGGACGTGAAGAAGGCCGGTGGCAAGCCCTTCCCCATCCCCGCAGGCTGCTCCGAGCACCCATATGGCGGCCTGGGCTTCGTGGGCTTTGCCGAAGAGGTGCTCCAGCAGGAGAAGGAGCTGGGCTTTCAGTTTGACTACATCGTGGTCTGCTCGGTGACCGGCAGCACGCAGGCCGGCATGGTGGTGGGTTTTGCGGCCGACGGCCGGGCGCGCAAGGTGATCGGCATCGACGCCTCGGCCAAGCCTGAGAAGACGCACGCGCAGATCCTGCGCATTGCGCAGAACACCGCCAAGCTCGTCGAGCTGGGCCAGGAGTTGACCGCCGAGGACGTGGTGCTAGACACCCGCTATGGCGGCCCCGAGTACGGCCTGCCCAACGAGGGCACGCTCGAAGCCATTCGCTTGTGTGCGCGCCAGGAAGGCATGCTGACCGACCCGGTGTACGAAGGCAAGTCCATGCACGGAATGATCGACATGGTGCGCAAGGGCGAGTTCCCCGAAGGCTCGCGCGTACTGTATGCGCACCTAGGAGGGGTGCCGGCGTTGAACGCCTACAGCTTTCTTTTTCGCAACGGCTGATGCGTCCACAGAGCAGCAACGGCTGGCGCAGCTGGCCGGGCTGTCGTTGATCTGAGCGCCTGTTCGAAGGGGCCCTGGCAGCAAGGCGGGTCCTACCCGCTTCCCCGTCCCAAGGAGACTCCCATGAAGTGTTTGCAGCTTGCCAGCCGCCGTAGCGTGATCCTCGTGGCGGCAGCCGTCGCGGGGCTGGGAATCGGCCCTTTGCGGCTGGCCCATGCCGACGGATATCCCGCCAAACCGGTACAGCTTGTCGTGCCCTTCCCACCCGGGGGCGCCGTGGACATCGTGGGCCGCACCATCAGCAAGAAGCTGGGCGACCGCCTGGGCCAGCCCATCGTGGTCGAGAATAAGGCGGGCGCGGGCACCGTGGTCGGCGCGGCGTATGTGGCCAATGCACCTGCCGATGGCTACACGCTGCTGATCAGCTCCGGCTCCACCTTCACCGTAAACCCCGCGCTGAACGCCAAGCTGCCCTACGACCCCGTCAAAAGCTACGAACCCGTCGGCTTGGTCGCTCGTGTGCCCCTGATTCTGTTGGCCCACCGCGATGTGCCGGTCAACAACCTCCGGCAGCTGATCGCCGCCGTGCAGCGCACGCCCGACAAGTTCTCCTACGGCTCGTTCGGCAACGGCACCACGGGGCATTTCGCAGCCGAGCTGACCTGGTCGGCCGCGGGCATCAAGCTGATGCACGTGCCTTACCGGGGCAGCGCCCCCGCCATGGCCGACCTGATGGGCGGGCAGATCCCCTTCACCATCGACACCGTGGCGGCAGCACTGCCACAGCTCAAGGCGGGCAAGATCAAGGCCATTGCCGTCACGGGCGCCACGCGGGCCACGCAGCTGCCCGACGTGCCAACGGTGGCAGAGAGTGGCTTTCCGGGGTTCTCAGCCGATTCCTGGCTGGCCGTGGTCGCGCCGCGCGGCCTGCCCGCCGAAGCCAAGGCCAAATTGCACAAGGCACTGGCCGAGACCCTGGCGGACGCCGAAATCCGCAGCAAACTCATCGCCGCAGGGCTGGAGCCGTCTTACGCCACGGGCGATGCCGTGCTGACGCAGATCGAAGAAGAGTTACCGCGCATGCGGGCGATAGCGCAACGGGCGCAGATTCGCGCGGAGTGAGCGCTGCGCTTTTCCGGCGCCTCAGTCCCGCAACCAGGCCAGCATATGTGGATAGGGGGCTGGCCCACCGGGTTGCGCCTGCGAAGGCAGTACCGTGAGCCCAGTCGCTGCCAGCCCCGAGGCTCCCAGGTAAACACCCAGCTCGAAGGTGGTCCGCAGCCCCGCACTGCGCCCGTGGTAGCCCCCGTCATGGAATAGCACCGCAGAGTCCAGCCCCAGGTGGCACGTTGCCGCCCAGGCCCAGGCGGTGGCCTCGATCTCGCCGCCATGCGGCACGGCGGGCAGGTCCTGCAGTGCATCGTCCATCGCGGGCCGCAGAGCGGATGGCACCACCGCCAGGTGCCCCGCCTCGTGCAACAGATCGCCTGGCCAGCGCAGTCGCGCGGCATCCACCCGCAAACCACCGCGCTCAATGCGCACGCCGGGCAGAAAGCTGTCTGGCGGAACCTCTGCCTCGTGCACCTGCAAGCCGATTTCGCGCAGAAATCCCAGAATACGCTCCCGCACTGCCACGTCGGCCGGATCTGCTGCGCTGACTGCGGCCGATGGGGGCACGGTGTTGCTGTCTGCGCTGGTCATGCCTGAAGCAACTCCGCCACCTGGCTGCGCAGCAGCGCGGGCTGCACCACCTGCGGTGCCACAGGACGGCCCACGTTGAGCCCCACCCGGCTGTAGAACCCCCGGCGGAACGGCCGCACCATCGCACCACCCTGCTCAATGCGGCTGAAGTACGAGCCCCACAGATTGGTCAGCGCCATGGGAATGACGGGGGCTTCGATGCCTTCTTCGCGGGCGCGCTCGATGATCTTCATGATGCCGCCCTTGAACTCCTGCAGCTGTCCGTCCTTGGTGATGCCCCCTTCGGGGAAGATGGCCAGCAGGTCGCCTTCGCGCAACACCTGGGCGGCGCGGTCGAAAGCCGCTTCGTAGGTCTTGGGGTCTTCCTTGTACGGCGCAATGGGGATCGCCTTGGCCAGGCGGAACAGCCAGCCCAGCACGGGCACGCGGAAGATGCGGTGGTCCATCACGAAGTAGATGGGGCGCGGGCTAGCGGCCATGAGCAACACGGCATCGACAAAACTCACGTGGTTGCACGCCAGGATGGCCGCGCCGCTCGAAGGCAGGTTCTCATCGCCCTGCACCTTGAAGCGGTACACAAACCGCGACGACACCCAGGCCACAAAGCGCAGCAGGTACTCGGGCACCAGCATGAAGATGTAGAACGCCACCACCGCGTTGGCCAGGCCGGTGAACAGGAAGATCTGCGGCACCGTGAAACCCGCGCCCAGCAAAGCGCCCGCGATGAGCGAGCTGCCGATCATGAACAGCGCGTTCAGGATGTTGTTGGCCGCAATGATGCGCGCCCGGTGCGTGGGCTGGCTGCGCATCTGGATCAGCGCGTACATGGGCACGCTGTACAGGCCGGCAAACAGGCTGAGCAGCGCCAGGTCCAGCATCACACGCCAGTGGGCGCCCTGGGCCACAAAGGCGGCCAGGCCCATGATCTCGGACGGCGGCAGGCTGCGCGAGGCAAAGTACAGGTCGATGGAGAACACGCTCATGCCGATGGCGCCCAGCGGCACCAGGCCGATCTCCACATGGCGACGCGAGAGCACCTCGCACAGCAGCGAACCGATGCCGATGCCGATGGAGAACACCACCAGCAGCAGCGAGGCCACCTGCTCGTTGCCGTGCAGCACGTTCTTGGCAAGGCTGGGGAACTGACTCAGGAACACCGCGCCAAAGAACCACATCCAGCTGATACCCAGCAGCGAGCGGAACACCACGATGTTCTCGTGCGCGAGCTTGAGGTTGCGCCAGGTTTCGGTGAAGGGATTCCAGTTGATGGTGAGGCCTGGGTCAGTGGCGGGCACCGAGGGAATGAATTGCGCCACCACGCGCCCCACCAGTGCTGCCACCACACAGGCCACAGCCACGGTGGTGTGGCCGATGCCGGGCAGTGCCACCAGCAGGCCGCCCGCCACATTGCCCAGCAAGATGGCCACAAACGTGCCCATCTCGACCATGCCGTTGCCGCCCGTCAGTTCTCGCTCGTTGAGCACCTGGGGCATGTACGCAAACTTGACCGGGCCGAACAGTGTGGAGTGCACGCCCATGAAGAAGGTGCACAGCAGCAGGATGGGAATATTGCCCGCGATGAAACCCACGGCCGCCACCAGCATGATGGCGATCTCCAGGTTCTTCACGAAGCGGATCATCTTCGTCTTGTCGTACTTGTCCGTGAGCTGGCCCGACGTGGCCGAGAACAGCAAAAACGGCAGGATGAACAGCGCACCAATCACCAGCCCCGCCATGGCGGGCGGCAGCCAGTCCACACTGAGCTGGTAGGTCACCATCACCGTGAAGGCGAACTTGAAGAGGTTGTCATTGGCCGCGCCGGAAAACTGCGTCCAGAAGAACGGCGCAAACCGACGCTGGCGCAGCAGGGCAAACTGGTTCGGGTCCTCGTGCGTTGGCGCGGGGGCCACGCTTGTGGACGGGGTGTCGGGGCTCATGCGTTTCTCCTCGTTTCCGATGGGTTGGCTTGTTGGAATTTTCCGGACCTGCGCTTCATGCGCCGGATCTGCGGGCGACACCCACGGCGTGGGCGCCATTCTGCCCGGACGGCATGACCAGCGGCATCACCGCCGCGTCACTGTGGCGCAAAGCCACCAGGGGCCACAGTGCCGACAGCACCGGCCAGGCGGCGGCCGCCGCCAGCACATGCTTGAGGCTGTGGCCCGAAACCCATCCGCCCGTGGCCTCGAACACCGAGTGGTCTGCCGCCTCCAGCAGCTTGGCCAGGGCATACAGCACCACCACCACGCCCAGGTGCAGTGCCAGGCCATCGACCCGGCGCGGCAGGCATGCCAACACCAGCACCACCAGCAGGCCGCCTAGCTGCACCACGGCCCAGGGCAGCAGGTTGCCGGTGTGCGCCCACACCCACACGGCCAGCGGCCCCGCCAGCAGCACGGTGCCAGCGGCGGCCACGCCCGCCCGCGCGCTCACCCGGCTGGCAGCCGCCAGGCCCAGCAGCCCCGCAAAGGGCAGGACCATGCCCAGACGGTCCCACAGCAGGCCCGCGTCCTGCGGCTGCCAGTGGTACAGCGCCGAGCCTGCGGCGGTGCACAGCAGTCCGCCAAAAAACAAGGCGGCCAGCGCACGGGATGTGGCGTCCAGCGCGCTCGGCGCCACACTGCGCAGCGCAGACAGGCCCCATGCACCCGCCAGCACAAAGGCCAGGTTGCTCAATACATCCAGCGCGCAGGGGATGCCCCACAGCGTGCGCTGGTCGGCAAACCCGTGCTGGTGTTCGCTGGCAGGCAGGGACGGGCCGAACAGTGCCAGCGCCAACAGCGCGGCCGCGCCCACCAGCAGGCCTGTTTCGGCATACGACAGGCGCAGCGGCCTTGGCAGGCCACGAGAACGAGGGGGAATCACAGGGGAAGAAGACATCACACACACCGTAGAAAGTGAACGATGCCGCGCAGTGTGGGGAGCAGTGGCGGCCGCCCCCGCAAAAAGTCGCTCAAAGGGCTACCCATGCACCCTTGGGTATTGATAATCGATACCCAGGAGCCCCACCCCATGAGCACGACTGCCGACCTCGTCACCGCCCTGAAAAAGGAACTCAAGACCGCGCAGATGACCTACGCCGACCTGGCGCAGGCGCTGGGCATGGCCGAGTCCAGCGTCAAGCGCATGCTGGCCAAGGGCGACATGCCGCTGTCACGCATCGACGCCATCTGCCGCGCGCTGGCGCTGGACTTTGCCGACCTGGCGCGGCGCGTGGCCGATGAACAGCCCCTGCTGAAAGAGCTGACCCAGGAGCAGGAAAAAGCCGTGGTGGCGGACAAGAAGCTGCTATTGATGGCGATTTGTGTGCTGAGCCAGTGGACGCTGGAACAGGTGACCGGCTACTACCGGTTGACCGAGGCCGAAGGCATCAAATACCTGGCGCAGCTCGACCGCATCGGCATCATCGAGCTGCGGCCGCTGAACCGCTACCGCCTCAAGCTGGCCAAGACCTTTCGCTGGCGCCCGCATGGCCCGGTGATGAACTACTTCCGCGACCATGCGCTGCTGGACTACTTTGCGGGTGGCTTTGATGGCCTGGGCGAAGGCGTGCTGCTGGTGCACGGCAACATCAGCCGCAGCCTGGCGCCTGCCTTCATGGAGCGCATGCAGCGCGTGGCGCAGGACTTTGCCCAGCAGCACCTGGCCGACCAGAAACTGCCCGACCGCGAACGCGAGGGCTACACCCTGCTGCTGGCCATGCGCAGCTGGGAGTTCGAGGCGTTTGCGGTCATGCGCCGCTGATTTGCTCATTTTTTAATAGCAGCCAGCGCTTTTACATCAAGCGCCAGTAGCCAAAACACCATCAATTTCGCGGCTGAAACACGGCACCAGCGGCGCGCTGATCTGTGCCTGCTTGACGTCACAAACAGAAAATACTATTCTTTAAATAACAAATTTCTTTTATTTAAAGATAGTCAAATGAAAACCACCCGCCAACAACAAGACGCCACGCGCCGCCAGATCGTGGCCAGCGCGGTGGACCTCATGACCCGCCAGGGCTTTGACGGCACGACGATGAAGGACATCGCCCGCACCGCAGGGATTGGCGACGCCACGATCTACAAATACTTCCCCACCAAGGACCGCATCGTGCTGGGCTACCTGGACGACGTGGCCCACCAGGCGCTGGCCGACACGCTGCAGACGCCAGGCTTTGTGGGCTACGCCCTGCAAGAAAAACTGCAGCGCCTGACCGATGCCGTGCTGGAGCGCCTGCTGGCCGACCGCGAGTTTGTGGCCCAGGTGCGCGGCCTGGCGCGGCGCTCGCCGCTGTCGATGCTGGCCGAGCCCCTGGCGGCGCGCAAAAGCCTGCGCGAGGCGGTGACGAGCTTTCTGGAGGCGGCAGAGGCCAGCGGCGAGATCGAGCCCTGTGACTTCAAGGGGCTGGCGGGCGGGCTGTACACCGACTATCTGGCTGGTGTGGTGACGTATTGGCTGGCCGACACCTCGGATGAGTTTGCCGACACAACGCAGCTGGTGGACCTGTCGCTGGGTGTGCTGGTGCAGGCGCTGCGCGGCGGGCTGGTCAACCGCGTGCTGCAACTGGGCGGCTTTGTGCTGCGCAGCCAGATGGCGCGCATGGTGCAACACGGCAGCGGCTTGATGGGCATGCTGCAAATGGCCCAACACGCCATGGCCAGTGCACCGAGGGGACGCGCCGACACCCACACCGCAACCGCCGCGCCATCCACCACGTCAGCGCCTTCCGAGCCGCCCCGCAAGCCCAGTGCGCCACGCCAGCCACGCGCTACACGCGCAACCCGCGCCTCTGCCAGCCCCGAGCCCGTCGCAAAGCCTGCAGCCACACCACGCAAGAGGAAGTCCGTATGACCACCGCCCCCACCGTGCACGAGACCCCTGTGCCCACAGGCACGGCCATCCATGCCACCCTGCCCGGCGCCTATTTTTTTGACGCCTACGAAGTGGCCGACCAGCACCCCACGCGCTCAGCCCTGCAGTCATGGCTCGACATAGCGAGCCGCACCCCGGCCTGGACGCGCGCCCTCATGTTTGTGCGCAACAAGGCCGTGCGCCTGATGGGCCTGAAGGACCTGGGCCAGTTGCACGATGGCCATCCGCCCGCCAGCGGCCAACCCCTGCGCGACGCACGCAGCTACCGTGTGGGCGACCGCGTGGGCATCTTCCGCATCCGCCACCTGAGCGACACCGAGGTGGTGATGGGCCAGGACGACAAGCACCTGGACGTGCAGGTCTCCATCTGCAAACAGCCCGCCGCCCCAGGCACCACGCCCCGGGTGGTGCTGAGCACGGTGGTGCACATCCACAACACACTGGGCCATGCGTACATGGCGGTGATCACACCAATCCACCGCGTCATTGCGCGCGGCACGGCGCAGCGCCTGGCAGAACATGGCCAAGGCTGAGGCACCGCGCACCGGCAAGCTGGCCCGCAGCGCCATCACGGGCCTGGCGGCGGCGCGCATCGGCATGGCCGAGCTGGGGCACCGCGTGCGCACGCCGTCTGCCCAGGCGCAGGCCGAGCACGAGGCGGCGCTGGGCCGCATCCTGTTTGGCGCACTGGGCCAGCTGCGGGGTTCGGCGCTCAAGGTATCGCAACTGCTCAGCATGCACCCGGGCCTGTTGCCCGACGGTGTGCGCCGCGAACTGGCGCGCGCCCACCACCAGGCCCCGCCGCTCAACCGCGCGCTGGTGGGGCGCGTGTTCCGCCAGGCGTTCGGGCAGGAGCCCGAGGCGCTGTTCGACCACTTCGAGCCCACCGCGTTTGCTGCGGCCAGCCTGGGCCAGGTGCACCGCGCACAGCTTGCGGGCCACGGCACCGTGGCCGTCAAGGTGCAGTACCCCGGCATTGCCGCCACCATCACCAGCGACATGCAGCTGATGCGCGCCGCGCTGCGCGCACTGGCCCACACCGACATGCCGCTGCCCGCCGATACCGTGCTGGACAGCGTGATGGCCGAGATCGAGGCCACGCTGCTGCGCGAGGTGGACTACCTGCAGGAGGCCGAGCAACTGCAGTGGTTTGCCCAGCACGCGGCGCGGCCGGGCGTGGTGATGGCGCAGCCCATCCTCTCGCACACGCGGGCCCAGGTGCTCACGCAGCAGCTTCTGCCAGGCCTGCCGCTGCCAGCCTGGCTGGCCACGCAACCTTCGCAGGCGCTGCGCGACCAGGCCGGGCAGCATCTGTGGGACTGGTTCATGCACTGCATCTTTGTGCTGGGGCGGGTGCATGCCGACCCACACCCCGGCAACTTTCTGTTCGCGCCCGATGGCACGGTGGGCGTGCTCGACTTTGGCTGCACACGCAGCCTCTCCGGCGAGTTTCGAGCGCAAGTGGCACAGGCGTGGTCCGCACTGCTGCGCCTTCCCACCGACCCGCAGCGCGACGCGCTGGTGCTGCAGGCTTACCAGGGGCTAGGGCTCGTCAAGGCCGACCTCACTGTGCAGGCCTACGCCGCCGAACTCGCCCCCGCACTGGCCGAGATGCAGGCCTGGCAAATGGAGCCCTTCACCCAGCCGGTGTTTGACTTTGGCACCAAGACACCACCGCCCATCACCGCCGGTCGACACCAGCGCGTGCTGGGCGAGCACCTCATGCAGGTGCCTGGCGAAATGCCCGCATTCGAGCGCATGTGGATGGGCCTCATGCACCTGCTGACGCAGCTGGGTGCGCGCGTGCGCACCCACAACCCCGCTCTTTTGCACGGAGCAGCTCCACAGATCTTTTGAGCATGACCACCTTGCCCGCCCCTCACCACTCCGCGCAACGACGCCGTCTCGCCTCTCCCTGGAAAGGCCTGTGGCTAATGGCCGTGGCGGTGGTGCACACCATTTTTGCAGCCGTCGTTTTCGAGCCCCAACTGCGCGAGATCGCGCGGCGCGGTGTGTTCAACAGCGTTGGCACAGACCCGATGGCTGGCGCCGTGGCCTGGTTTGTATTGTTTGGCGGCGTGTTCGCGTTGCTGGGCTGGGCCATCCTGCGCATCGAACGCAGCGCTGCACCTGATCCCGTCTCGTTGCGCGGGCTGGGTGTCGGGCTGCTGGCGCTCACGCTGCTGGGCATTGTGCTCATGCCCAGCTCAGGTTTCTGGCTGGTGCTACCGCCCGCGCTGGCCCTGTGCTGGAGCCCTCGGTAGTGAAGGCGGACCCCACACGCCGTTCATGCGCCCAACGACTTACTGATTGGTCTTTGGCCTTTGGTCTTGGGTATTTGCACCATTCCCTGTCATTCTGATTCACAAAAAAATGTCTACAAATACTGCGCTGGTTCTGGCGGCCGGGGGCCTCGCCCTGGTGGGTGTTGTGCACTCAGTGCTGGGTGAATTCATGGTGTTTCGCACACTGCGCAAGCGGGGCCTGGTGCCTACTGGGGGCCAGCCTGTGCTGCGCGAACACCAGGTGCGCATTCTGTGGGGGACATGGCACCTGGCCACAGTGCTCGGCTGGGCGCTGAGTGCATTGCTCTGGCACCTGGGTACGGTGCCGGCAGACCCCGCTCTGGGCGCCTGGGTGGCCGATGTGGCAGGTGCTGCCATGCTGGCCAGCGGTGTGCTGGTGCTGTATGCCACCAAGGGGCGACACCCCGGTTGGATTGCCTTTCTGGTGGTGGCTGCCTTGGTGTGGTGGCGCTGACGGCAGCACCCGCAGAAGCCTGAGGCGGCCCGCCGGGTGTGTGGGAAACATCACGAAAACCCCCATGCGTCCCGCAGCAGGAAACACAACTTCACAAGACTTCGCAATTCGCCTACACCGGCTTGACGCAGCGTCCGCACCATGAAATCTCCGGTTCCGCAAGGAGCTTTTCTGAGGAGATCATCACCATGGCCCGCAATGCACTCGCCGCTGTTTCTATCGCACTGCTGTCGCTGGGCGCCGTCACGGCGGCGCAGGCACAGACCAACGCCACTGTTGTCATCCTGGCTGGCTCGCCCCGCTACCAGCACCCTGCGCCGATGATGGTGCAGTACCAGGCGCCACCCCCACCCCGCTACGAGGTGGAGCCCCACCCGCGCCGTGGCATGGCGTGGGTGCCCGGCCACTGGGAATGGCGCGGCCACCGCCATGTGTGGATGCAGGGCTACTGGGTCAAGGCCCGGCCGGGCCACCACTACCGCGAGCCCCACTGGGTCGAACACGGTGGCCGCTGGAACATGCAGCCCGGCGGCTGGGACCGCGATGGCGACGGCGTACCCAACCGCCATGACCGGGATCGCGACGGGGACGGCGTGCCCAACCGCCACGACCACCGCCCGGACAACCCATACCGCCGCTAACCCCTGGGGCAGCCACTCCCGGTAGCGCACAAGCAAGCCCCAGACCGCACCCTTGCGCCTACGCCTGGGGCGGTCTCGCGCCTACAGCGCGGCGCCCGACACCCGTCCACCATCGACACACCCGGTTCCGTATCGAACCATCCACAGGAGACACTCATGGCCCGCCACCCACTCACCGCAGCCTCCCTCGCCCTGATGGCGTTTTTGGCCTTCGCTCCTGCGCAGGCCGCCACTCAGGGCACCGTCATCATCCAGTCAGGCCAACCCGAGCGCGGCTACCAGACTGCGTCCACGTACCAGGTGATCCCCGCGCCGCCCCCTCCGCGCAACGAAGCCATGCCCCGCCCTCGCCGAGGCCAGGTATGGGAAGAAGGCCATTGGGAATGGCGTGGCAACCGCCACCACTGGGTGCGCGGCCACTGGGTGCAGGCGCGCAACGGCTACCAATACCGTCAACCCCAATGGATCGAGCGCGAAGGCCGGTGGGAGATGCAGCGCGGCGGCTGGGATCGGGACGGTGACGGTATCTCCAACCGCAACGACCGAGACCGCGATGGCGACGGGGTGCCCAACCGCCACGACAGCCAGCCGGACAACCCGCGCCGTAATTGATGGATCAGCTCCCGCCGCGACCAGGGTGCTGAGCAGGCCCCGTCCCAGCGGCAGCAGCGATCTCTGCTATCGCAGCAACAACGCAGCCTGCCCCAGCCCCGGAAAGTCCGCCACCACGTCGGTACCCGGTGCCACCAGCACGGTGCCGGTGCACGACCCCGTGGTCACCCACTGCCCCGCGCGCAGCCCACCCAGGCTGCGCGTGCCTTCGTTGGCCAGCCACGCCAGCAGCCGCAGCGGGTCGCCCGCCGGGTTGCCCCAGGTGGCGTGCTGCACGGCCACCGCCCCGTTCACAGACAAGGTCACCGCTTGCGACAGCGGCTGCACGGCGGCGACATCGGTCACCCCGCCCCCCACGATCAATGCCCCATGGCAGGCCTGGTCGGCCAGACGGCTCCATTCGCCCTGCTGCGCCCAGGCGGCAAAGCGCGTGTCGCACACCTCGATGGCGGCACGCACCGACACCACCGCCGCCAACACCTCGGCCGCGCTGTAGGGTGTGCCGCGGGCGGGCAGGTCGGCCCCCAGTTCGTACACCAGCTCGGCCTCCACCCCCATCACGGCAAAACCCGCTGCAGGCAGAGCAACCGTCTCACCCGCTGCGGCCACCCACACCGAATCGCGCGTGAGCGCGGCCCGCGCGGGTTGCGCCTGGGGCGACGCGGCGCCGACCTTCCAGCCTGCGATGTCACCACGCGCACGCACCACGGCGTCCTGCACCGCGTAGGCCTCGGCAGCATCGCGTGGGCGAAGCCCTGCGGGAAAGTCCAGCGGGCGGGGCATGCGCCCTTCCCTGGCCTGGGTGATGACGGCGGCGCTGGCGACAGGGTCCAAAGTAGCGGGGGGCATGGCAAAACTCTCAGTGGGACAAGGGGTCGGCGGATTATCGGCACCTTCACCAGCGGCCCCGCCCCGCTGCATCAGCAACGATTGCGCCCCATTAGCAGCCGGAGTTGATCTTGCGCGCAGGCTTGGCCCCTAGAATCGGCCTCGCAGGAGAGCACGGCAGCCACAGGCCGCCGCTGCACCGAAGGCGCAAACTCCCATACACGCTCAGGTCCCGTACTGCACCATTCATCAAAGCCGTCTGGAGAGCCGCTTCGCGCAACGCGAAGCGCACCGAAGGAGCAAGCCGCAGCCCGGGTGGGATGGCGGTGAATCTCTCAGGTACCAAGGACAGGGGGAGCGGCAGCTTGGCGGACGCGCGCCAACTGCTTGCTATTAAATTAATAGCCGTTAGCGCATATCCATCAAGCGCCAGAGCCCAGAAAGGCTTTGAAAATCATGCGCGTGATCGTTTTGGGTGCCGGCTTGCTCGGCGTGACTTCGGCTTATTTCCTGCAACAACTCGGCCACGAAGTGACCGTCATCGACCGCCAGGGTGCGCCCGGTGCCGAGACCAGCTTTGCCAACGGTGGCCAGATCTCGGTGAGTCATGCCGAGCCCTGGGCCAACCCCAGTGCGCCCCTCAAGGTGCTGCAGTGGTTGGGCAAAGAAGACGCCCCCCTGCTGTTCCGCTTGCGCGCCGACATGCGGCAGTGGCTGTGGGGCCTGTCCTTCCTGCGCAACTGCACGCCAGCGCGCACGCGCCACAACATCGAGCAAATCGTGCGCCTGGGCACCTACAGCCGCGACACATTGCAGCAGCTGCGCGCCGCCACCGGCATCCATTACGACCAGCGCACACAGGGCATCCTGCACTTCTATACCAACGCCAAGGAGTTCGACGGCGCCCTGGCCCCGGCCGAGCAAATGCGCGCCCTGGGCTGCGAGCGCCAGGTCATCAGCGCCGACGAAGCCGTGCGCATCGAGCCTGCCCTGGCCCACATCCGCCCACAACTGGCGGGCGCCACGTTCACGGCAGAGGACGAATCCGGTGATGCCAACCAGTTCACACGCGAACTGGCCAAATTATGTGAGGCGGCAGGCGTGCAGTTCCGCATGGGCCACCACATCACCGCGCTGCGCGAGGCCGGGGGGCACATCGACCATGTGGAAGTGACCAATGCCGAAGGCCGCTTCGAGCGCGTGCGCGGCGATGCGTTTGTGCTGGCCATGGGGTCGTTCAGCCCGCTGCTCGCGCAGCCGCTGGGCATCCAGCTGCCTATCTACCCGGCCAAGGGCTACTCGGTGACCATGCCGGTCAAGGACGCCAGCAAGGCGCACCAGGTGAGCCTGACGGACGACGAGTTCAAGCTCGTGTTCTCGCGCTACACCAGCGAACGCGGCGGCGACCGCCTGCGCATTGCCGGAACCGCTGAGTTGAACGGCTATGACCGCCACCTGAATCAAGTGCGCTGCGACGCCATCGTGCGCCGCGTGGAGCAGCTCTTCCCCGGCGCGGGCGACACCACCCAGGCGCAGTTCTGGACCGGCCTGCGCCCCGCCACCCCCAGCAACGTGCCGCTGATCGGCAAGACGAAAGTGGGCAACCTGTTCCTCAACACCGGCCACGGCACGCTGGGCTGGACGCACGCCTGCGGCTCGGGCAAGGCGCTGGCCGACATCGTGAGCGGCCGGGTGCCCGAGGTGGACTTTGCGTTCCAGGGGGGTCTGCAGGGACGTGCAATGGGGGCAGCGCTCGTGCCATCGCGCACGGCTGCCTGAAGCCGCGCGCGGTTGCAGCGAGGCAAGGCTGCTGCAACCGCCGCGAAAGGCTGCGCCTACTTGGCTGCGCCTGTGGCGTGCGCCACAAACTGCGCTACGGCCAACATGTCTTTCTCGCTCATGCGCTCGGCATACGAGGGCATCACGCCGATGCCCGCCTTCAGCGCGCGCAGCACGCGGCCCGCGTCGGGCTTGAGTTCATCCAGCACCGGGCCCACCTGGCCCTCGGCACCCGCAGCCTGCAGCGTGTGGCACACGGCGCAGGCGGGCTGGATCTTGGTGAACAGCTCCTTGCCGCGCGCCAGTTCGGCAGGGTCGGCGGCCCAGGCCGCCGCACAGGCGCCGACGGCCCACAACACCACCGCAAGGCGGCGCACTTGGTCCAACCGCCCCATGTCAGGCCACGGTCACCGTAACGGCATGGTCGCGCCAGCTGGCGTTGTTGTAGCCGCCCAGGTTTTCCTCGCGCTGCTCGGCCTGCACATTGCCCGCCGTGTCGGTGGCGCGGCTGGCCAGCACATGGGTGCCCGCCTCCAGGCGCACGGGCAGCGCAAACTGCCGCCACGCAAAGGGGCCCAGGTCCGGACCGATGAGCTTGGCCGCCTGCCAGGTCTTGCCCCCATCGACCGACACCTCCACGCCTTTGATGCCGCGCGTGCCGCCAAAGGCCACGCCGTGTACCTGCACCTGGCCGGGCTTGAGTGCGCCCTTGTCGGGCAGCGGGCCGTTGATCCACGACTTCACGCCCATCTCCCACACCGAAGGCTGGTCGGGGCTGGCCTTGGAGCCGGGCGGCGACATGCGGTAGCCGTGCGACATGATGCGCGCCTGCGACTGCGCGCTGGTAAACGCCACGCGTTTGACGTACTTGATGTTGTTCACGCCCTGGTAACCGGGCACCACCAACCGCAGCGGGCCGCCATGCGCCAGCGACAGCGGCTCGCCATTCATCTCCCAGGCCAGCAGCGCATCGTCCATGGCCTTCACGGGCACCGAGCGCTCCACCAGCACCGACAGCGGGTCCACGCCCTCGGGCAGTTTCTCGCCGCCCGTGCCGGTCAGGTAGGCAGCGCCATCGGTCAGTCCACCCAGGGCGGCCACCACATTGCGCAGCGGCACGCCGCTCCAGACCACACAACCAGCGGCTCCCACCGACCAGGGTGTGCCACTGGGTTTGCTGGGGAAAAAGCCTCGGCCATTGCCCGAGCACTGCAGCACGGTGGCCACGGTTTCCACGCCCAGGGTCTTGAGTTCGGCCAGCGTCAGGCTGCGCGGGTTCTTCACCCCTTCGACGGTCACGCTCCAGGCATCGCGGTTGTCCAGGATGGCTGCGTCGGGCGCGGGCAGGTTGTTGCGCACATACAGCTGGTTGGACGGCGTGATGACGCTGGTGCCAAAGGCGGAGCGACGGGTTTCGAGGGTGCCGCTGCTGTGCACGATCAGCGCATCGGAGGATTTCCAGCCCGCATAGGCAGGCAAGGGCTTGGTGACGGCTGCCGCTTGCTGGGCCCCCGCGCTACCCGTCCATCCGGCAAGGCCCAGCGCGCTCAAAGCGGCGGCACTTCCAACCAGAACGTGACGGCGCGGCAAAGTCGAGGAATCTTTCATGGGAACATCTCCGAAATAGTAGATGGGTGAACCAGCAGGCGAGACCAGCCCGCATTCTGTGCGGGCGTTTTTTCACAGCACACGCAACACTGCGTTAACAAAAGTAACAAATACAAAACATCGGAAACATCCACACGCATATAGGAAGGCGTGGGCATATTGGCTCTTTCCAGCAGAGAAAAGGAGCCGCAATGACCACGTACATGCCCACCCTGAGCCGCGCGCTGGCGATGGTGCTTTGTTGGATGTGCATGGCATCGGGCCCGGCACAAGCCCAGCTCACGGCACTCGTGGCCGTGGAACCCACGGCGCGCAAAGCGGCCCACTCCATCTTGCGCAGCTCTGCAGAAACAGGCCTGTCCAAAGCCGCCGGGCAGAGTGTGGCGCTGACCACCAGCGAGGATCTGGCCGACGTGATGCGGGCCACCCGCAGCGCTGGGCACGACATCTTTATCGGGCCCGCCCAAGTGGCCGCCTCTGCGCTGCAACGTGGCTACGAACTGGTGGGGGCCACGCAGAAGTCTGACACCTACTTGCTGGTGGGACTGCCGCCAATCAACGACGTGGCGGCCATGAAAGGGCGCAGGCTCTATCTGCCGCAGCAAGATTCGCTGTACACCTACATGGCGCGCGGCATGCTCAACGAGGCCGGGCTGTCGTTTCAGGATCTGCGCGCTGTGCAGTACGAGAAGTTTCCACAAGCGGGCCTCACAGCCCTGATCTTGGGAACGGCAGACGCCACCGTAGTGCGCGAGGACGACTGGGCAGAATGGTCTGCCGTTCACCAAGGGGCAGCACGCGTGCTGGCCACCTCGCAGCCTGTCCCCGGAGGTTTCTCTGTTGTGGTGAAGAAAGATCTGCCCGCCGATGTGCGCAGTCGGCTGGCGCAATGGTTCGGCGCTTCGTCATACGCCAGTGGCCTGCCACCGGTCGTCGTCCGGTCGGAAGCGGTCGAGTACCGCAGGGTGGCAGAGCTGGGATTGTTCACCCCCACCAGTCTGCCCGGAGTAAGCCGCGTCACCGCACGCGAGGCTCAGACGCTGCAAGCGCAGGGCGCCACCTTGGTGGACACGCGCACCGAAAAGGAATTCAAGACCAAACGCATCCGGGGCGCCGTATTTGCGGCCTATGTGGAGAAAAGCCTCAAGGACGTCGCGTTCAATGCTGCGCAAGATGATTTCCAGGCACTGGACAAGCTCCAGAACCTCGACAAAAACCAGCCCGTGATCTTCGCGTGCAACGGCGCGGAATGCTGGAAGTCCTACAAGGCCGCCAAGGTCGCGGCGGCCAAGGGATTCAAATCGGTGTACTGGCTGCGCGGAGGCTTGCCCGAGTGGGATACAACCGGCCTGCCCACCGAAGGCGGGTGACGCTGGCACATGCGGACAGAATATCCACAACGCCCTTCCGTACAATCGCTTGCATCTCAACACCCAAGGGCATGCCAGGCGCCCTTTGTATGGAAATAGCAATACTGTTCGCTCTCATCTGCCTCAACGGCCTGTTTGCCATGTCAGAGATCGCTCTGGTCACGGCCCGCAAGGTGCGGTTGCAAAAGCTGATTGATGAGGGCGATAGCGGTGCCGCCGCTGCCGTGAAGCTGGGCGAAGACCCCACGCGTTTTCTCTCCACCATCCAGATCGGCATCACGTCGATCGGCGTCTTGAACGGTATCGTGGGTGAGGCTGCGCTGGCCGCACCGCTGGCCGCGTGGCTCGAACGCATGGGCGTGCCGCAGCCTTACGGGGGCTATGCCGCCACTGGCCTGGTGGTGGTGCTGATCACGTACTTCTCCATCGTGGTGGGCGAACTGGTGCCCAAGCGCATCGGCCAGTCGTACCCAGAGACCTTTGCCCGCCTGGTGGCACGGCCCATCAACTTTCTGGCGCTGGCCACCAAGCCGTTTGTGTTGCTGCTGTCCACATCCACGCGCACGCTGCTGCGCCTCTTGGGTGTAAAGGAAACCAGCGGCAGTCCGGTGACCGAGGAAGAGATCCACGCCATGCTGGTCGAAGGCACTACCGCCGGGGTGATCGAGTCGCACGAGCACACCATGGTGCGCAATGTGTTCCGGCTGGACGACCGCCAGATCGGCTCTCTGATGGTGCCGCGTGGGGACGTGGTGTGCCTGGACATCGATGCGCCGTTTGAGGAAAACCTCCAATGCATCGAAGAGTCCGATCACGCACGCTTTCCGGTGGTGCGCGGTGGCATGGACAACATCCTGGGCGTGATCAATGCGCGCCAGTGGCTGTCGCGCACCTTGCGCGACAAGGCCCGTGGCGGCCTGGCAGACCAGCCGCTGCAGACGGCGCTGTATGTGCCCGAGACCATCACGGGCATGGAGCTGCTGGACAACTTCCGCCTGTCGGACGTGCACATGGCTTTTGTCATCGACGAATACGGCGAGGTGCAGGGCATCGTGACGCTGCAAGACCTCATCGAGGCCATCACGGGCGAGTTCCAGCCGCGCGACCCGGAGACCTCCTGGGCGCTGCAGCGCGAGGACGGCAGCTGGCTGCTGGACGGCCACATCCCCGTGCCCGAACTGAAAGACCGCCTGAACCTGGACACCGTGCCCGAAGAGGAGCGCGGCCGCTACCACACGCTCAGCGGCATGATCATGCTGCTGACCGGCCGCCTGCCCAAGGTGACCGATACGGTGCAGTGGGAGGACTGGAAGCTCGAAGTGGTCGACATGGATGGCAAGACCATCGACAAGATCCTCGCCACGCGCCTGACGCCCGAGGAAAAGGCCGACGCCGAGGATGGCCCGGTGGCCTGAGCGCGAACAGCCCTATTGAGGCAGCCCTATTGGCTATTGGCTGTCCACAAACACCGTGAGCACGCCGGTGTAGCCGTACAGGTGGTGGTGGGCAATCTCCCCCCCGGCAAAAAACCCGGCCAGCGGCACGTCGCCCAGCGCGTGGCGCACGATCTGCAGCTCGGCACTGGGTCCACCAAAATGCGGGCCGCCCCGGCCCGAGCAGCTCACATAGATCGCGCCGCAAATGCGCCGTCCCATCTGGGGTTGCGCTCCAACATGTCCGGCGACGCCCGGTGCGGCGGCCAGGTCGCCCTGGGTGTCGGACGACACCATCGGCGCGGGCTCCAGCTCTTCGGGCGATAGCTCCTCACGGATCTCGGCGCAGATGCGCATGAGGTCGGCCCGCGCGGCCGCCACGTTGCGCTGGCAAAACGCCAGGTGCATGCCGGGCTCCACATGGTCGGCCAGGGCCACGCCTCGGCGGGATCCGTCCAACCCCAGAATGTGGCGCACGCGCGTGTCGGTGCCAAAGTGGCCCGTGCGGCGCTGGCCCTGCGGCTGCTCGCCCGCGCTGACCAGCCCGGCCAGCGTGGCGCGCACCTTGCGCAGGGCAGGCTGGGGGTCGCCATTGTCCAGCGACACCTGCAGCGTATCGAGCAGTACATCCAGCGCAGGCTCGCCGTCGAGCGCCAGCACCACGTTGTCCTGTGCGGCCGTGATGGTGTGCAACGCGCCCACAGGCTGGCAGCCTTGCGTGACACGCGACACCAGCGACACGCCAGCACCAAACGCCACGCCCGAGAGGCCCCCGTCAAACACCCCGCTGGCACCGCCCTGCCCGGCCATGTTGCCGTCGCCGCCCACGGCAAACTGCACGCTGGCCGTGCGGCTGGCGGAGAGGCCTCCAAACAAGTAGCCGGTGTCGGTGCGTGCAGCCATCTCGGTCAGCAGTTCGGCCAGTTCTGGCGTGTGGCCGTCGGCGTGCACCAGCGCCGTATGGGCCACAAAGCCATCACCGGCGTGGGGCGCATGGGCGGGCAGCGGCGCCACGCCAGAAAACACGCGGTACTGGTCGGCGGGCACATCCAGCAGCATCACCGACAGCGCAGGCTCGTCAAAGTATTCGGCGTTGTTGGCCGACACCCCCACGCCCACGGTGCCGCTCCAGTCGGTCACCTCGGGCAGTTCGCCGCTCAGGTAGTCAAGAAGCGCCTGGGCCTCATTGGCGTAGTGGTCGGTGATGTAGAGCAGGCCCAGGGTGGGTGCCGATGCGTAGTCGGGCAGCGCCATCTGGGCGCGCAACTGCGCCAGCACCAGCGCGGCAGCCATGCGCCACTGCGGGTGGGTGGCGTGGCCAGTGGGAAATAGTTTCATGGTGGTGATCTCCATGCCAAGGCGGTGGTGGGCGCGTGTTGCGCCACCTGCGGGTTGCCACACCCGCCCGCGTGGGCGTCAGCCCGCTCGCTTGCGGGCTGCGGGGCTGCGGGTGCTGCTGGCTTTTTTGGCGGCGGGCTTGGCAGCGGCCTTGCGGGCCGCAGGCTTCTTGGTTGCAGGGGCCTTCTTAGCGGTAGCACCCGAGGCTGCGGCGCGCTTGGCACCGCCCTGCATGGTCTGCATGCCTTTGGCCGCGAACTGGCTGGCCATGCCGGTCGCCGTTTTCAGGGCCTCCTTGGCCAGGCCCGTGGCCATGTTCTTGGTGGTGTCGATGGCGGTCTGCTTGGCCGCGTCCTTCATGGCATTGGTGGCGATCTGCTGGAACTGGCTGGTGAGCGCACCCCACCATTGCATCGGGTCCACCACGGCAGGCTCATCTGCCGCCGTTGCCTTGCCCTTGGCTTTGCCTTTGGCGGGTTGAGCGGCGGGCTCTGCGTCGGCGGCTTCGTCCTCGGGCTCCTCAGCGGCGCTGGCGCGGCCCGTCACACGGGCAGCAGCACCGGCCACGGCCTCAGCGGCGCCGGTCACGGTGTCTGCGGCTTTCTGCACGCCGCTCATCACCGTGTCGGCGGTCTTGAGCTTGAAGGCGTTGGCCACGTCGCCCATGCTGAAGTTCATGCCCTTGAGCGTGGCCAGGGTCATCTTCTGCACCTCCAGCGCCTGGATGGTGGCGGCCAGCGCGCGCGAGTTCTGCTCCAGCCAGAACTGCACGGCCTTGAGTTCGTCGATACGCTTTTCCAGCTCTTCGACGCTGATGGTGGGCGCCACCCAGTTGCTGAGGTTGGGCAACTGCGGAATGCTGCTGGACGCCCCCTTGGCCAGGCTTTGCAAAAAGTCAAAACCGGGGACGAATTTGCCGAAACCGAAGTTGGATGTGTCGCTCATGGCCGCTCCGCAAGAGGTGGGTCTGTGGTGGGGTCACAGCTTACTCCAATGCGTTGCGCCCGCGAAGGCGCTGCGGCGGGGCGGTCCTCAGTGTTTATGCCCATCCATCATGCCGCCTGCCATGGCGCCACCCGGGGCTGCGGTGCCCACGGGCACCGTGAGGTGGAGCTTGCTTTCCACGCCCTTGGCGTCCTGGAACACCAGGGTGATGGGCACCGAGCTGTCCTTGGCCAGCGGAGCCTTCAGGTCCAGCAGCATGACGTGGTAGCCACCGGGCTTGAGTTCCACCGTCTTGCCTGCGGGCAGGTCCAGCGTGGGCACGGCGCGCATCTTCATGATGTCGCCTTCCATCTTCATCTCGTGCACTTCGGTGATGCCTGCGGCGGGCGACTCGGCGCGCACCAGGCGAGCGCCGTCCTTGGCGGTGAGGCGCATGAACGCGCCTGTGGCCTTCTGGCCCTGCACACTGGCGCGCGCCCAGGCGCCTTCAACCTTGACGGCAGCGGTCTGCGCCCATGTGGGGGTGCTGACCAGTGCTGCGGCCAGTGTGGAAACCAGAGTGGCGGTGTGAAGCAGTTTTTTCATGATGAATGTCTTTCGGTTGGCAAGATAAGCGGAAGTGAGAGCAGGCCCGTAGGCCCGACTGTCAATGATTGTGGGCAGCAGCGCCACCGGTGGGCAGAATCTCCAGCGCTGCCGCAGGGGACTTCAGGTCCGACAGCTGCTGGCCCGCCGTGGGCACCTCGGTCCAGTCGTTGCGGCCCTCGGCGCAGACCTGGCGCACCGGCCAGTACACGGTGCCGGCCTGCTCTGGCGCCTGGGCGACAAGCACAAACTCGTCGTAGTGGGCGCTCTGCAGCATGTCTTCGGGCGTCTTGGCCGTCCAGGTGATGCGCACCACGTCTTCGGTGATGCTGCGGCCGTGGCTGATGTAGGGCTGGGCCAGCTTGTCGCGCTGCACATCCAGCGTCCAACCCGGCTTGGGCATGGGGCGCGCACCGCGCATGCCGGCCGGGATGTCCACCACGACCTGCCGCGTGGGCGACGCGCCGCAGCCGTGGCCGACCTTGAAGCTCGCCTTGTAGCTGGCGCCCGCCGGGGCTACCTGGTATTCGAGAACCACGTGAGCGGATGCAGAGCCAAAAAGACTTCCAGCGCTCATCAGAAAAGCGGTAACAGCTATATTTTTCACAGTATCCAACTTCATATTCAGACCTTTTGTTTCAACGATTCATTGCCTTCAACACTGGCGCGCCCGAGGCGAGTGCCACCGCGGAACCGGCTTTGCCGGGCCGCTGGAGGCGTCCCCCTTGGGGGATGCGGCGAAGCCGCTCAGGGGGTTATCTTTAGTTCCGCCATGTAGCTGCGCTGTGGGTAGGGGTGGAAGTTCCAGAACTGGTAGTTGTTGAGGTTGTCGATGCCGACTGCAGCGCTCACCTGCTTGGTGATCTGGTAGCGCACGCGCACGTCGGTGGTGAAGTAGCGGCTGGCGCCCTGGTAGGCAAAACCGTTCACATCGGTGTTGTCCAGCGTGCTGTACTGCTTGCCGCTGTAGCGTGCGCCCAGGGTGTATGACCACTTGTCGTCAGGCCGGTACGTGGCCACGGCGCTGGCGCGCCACTCGGGGATGCGCGGCTGCCATTTGCCCACGCTGGCGGGGAACTTGTCGTTCTTCGTGATCTTGGAATCCGTCCAGGTC
The DNA here is from genome assembly GCF_028680575.1 of Acidovorax benzenivorans. Taxonomy (GTDB): domain Bacteria; phylum Pseudomonadota; class Gammaproteobacteria; order Burkholderiales; family Burkholderiaceae_C; genus Acidovorax; species Acidovorax benzenivorans. Next base: position 147,997 of record NZ_JAPCKI010000007.1, read on the forward strand.
AGGCTGCAGCCCAAATCCAGTCCACGCACAAAAACGTTGGTGGCCTGGTAAGCCAGCTCGATGCCCTTGGTGCGGATCGCATCCACGTTCTGCACGTTGGTCACATTGGGGGTGACGAGCACATTGGTCTGCGAGTACAGCGCGTCTTTGGTGCGCTCAAAGAAGGCCGTGAGGCGCAGCAGCCCGTTGCCCATGTCCCGCTCGGCGGTCAGCTCGGTGGTCCAGCTCTTCTCGGGTTTCAGATTGGGGTCGTTGTTGATGAGCGTGCCACTGCCGTTGATGCCACCCTGGTACAGCTCGGCCACGGTGGGCATGCGCACGGCGCGGCCGGTGGAGGCCTTGAGCACCCACAGGTCGCTGGCCTGGTAGGCCACGGCAGCCTTGGGCGAGACGTAGGTTTCGTTGCGTTCGGGGTGGTTCACCGTGGTGGTGGCGTTGCCGGTCTGGCCGTTGCTGGCGCTCCAGCGTTCGGCGCGGGCGCCCAGCACTGCCTTCCATAGGGGCGCGATCTTCCAGGTGTCTTGCGCCCACAGACCCAGCAGTTGGGTGTCACCGTTGAAGGCCTGGTTGCGGGCACCTGCTGCGCCGTTGATCCAGTTCGTCGTGGCGTTCTCCACGGTGCGCAGCTGGTAGCTGTCGCGCTGCAGGCCAAAGTCCACAATGTGCGCGCCCTGCAACCCATCGGGCCGCCAGGTGCCTTTGGCGGCCAGGGTGTTCCAGCCCGTGCCCTTGCTGTTGACGATGCGGCCTACGCCACCATTCAAAGCGGCAGGCAGCGCCACGGTGGCGGCACGCAGGGTGTCGGTCTGGTAGTCATACAGGCTGGCTGCCACCTCCCAGTCGAACGTGCCTTGGGTGCGGCTCTTGACCGACAGGCCGTGCATGAAATGCGTGAGGTCTTCGTTGGAAACATTGAAGTCCGTAGGCGCGAGCGCAAACGAGCGACCATTGATGTTGACCGTGCCGCTGTACACCGCGTTGCCATTGGCATCGCGCAGGTAGCTGGTGGGCCGCCCTTCAGATTCGTTGTGCCACCAGCCAAAGGTGTAGGCGGCCCGCACGGTGGGCGAGAAGTCGTAGGCGATCTTGGCCTTGATGTGGTCTTGCTGCGTGTGGTACTGCGTAGCCGTGCCCAGCAAGTACCAAGGCTGGTTGCTGCGGTTGTTGCCCAGCACGGCGCCCGATACCGGCGTCCCCGCATTGCCCACGGTACCTGCAGACGCGAGGCGCGTGGGGAAGGTGAGCGGCTGGCCTTCGTTGTCGGTCTTGTTGAAGTTGAGGAACCACGACCAGTCACCGTTCTTATTACCCACTGAGGCGCTGACCTGCTTGCCCCCGTAGGTGCCGTTGGTGTTGTACAGGTCAAAGGGCTGGTGCTGATAGCTGACCTGCCCGTGGGCCTCAAACTTTGTCGGCATGCGGGTGACGTAGTCCACCACCGCGCCCACCGAGTTGCCTGCATAGGCGGCAGAGAATGGGCCGTAGAGCACGTCCACCCGCTCGATCTCCTCGGGCGTGACCAGCATCCAGCGTGGCGCATTGGTGGGGCCGTTGCCCAGGTAGTTGCTCAGCAAAATGCCGTCGGCAAACACCATGGACCGCGCCGGGTTGCCCGTGCCCGAGGCGCGGGTGGACAGCACGGCGTGGTTGTAGTCGCCGATGTAGCGCTTGCGCACCAGCAGGCTGGGCAGGTACTTGAGGGCGTCTTCGCTGTCGGTCGCGTTGATCGAATGCTCGATCTGCTCGCGCGTCACGCCCTCGATGGTGGTGGGGATCTGCGTGGGCAGCGAGGTGGGCTGGCCGCCGGTGATGGTGACCACGCCCAGCTCCTTGACGGGGGCGTTGGCACTGTCGGCGGTCTGGGCGAACGCGGAAACACCCGCGCAGAGTGCGAGGGGAAAGGCACTGGCCACGGCCAGCGCCATGCGGCTTTTGCGCATGGGAACTCCTGAATTTCAAGCCAAATAGGCTGCTAGCGCTTATCCATCAAGCGCGAACAGCTATCAAATAAATAGCAAAATCAGGAGAACGCAGGGGGCCCGCGCGGCGGCAGCGGCGCGGCGGTGCGCGCAGCAATGTGCGCGGCGGGGATGGGGCGCAGAGCATGCGCCAGGGGGTGGACCACAGGCAGCTGGGCCTGCGATGCGGGAGGGGGAGCGCCCACATGCGCGCACAGCGGGCAATCCAGCGTGTGGCTGGACAGCTCCTTGGCGCCGTCGTCGCTCTTGACCAGCACCTTGATGGCGCCCGAGCCCGAGCAGATCAGCTCCATCGCCTGCGGGTGTACCAGGGGCGACGCCACGGCCACCCCCATGGACAACACAAACCACGCCAGCACAAGGCGAGCGAGCCAGCGAAGGCTGCGGATGGTTTGCAGGGATGGCATAGCTGCGGATTGTAGGGGGCCTAGGTGCGCGCTCCTTGACCGGGGTCATCTGCGCGACGGACTGCGCCCCCGCCCGCACCTAGGATGCGTGCTGCTTTTACCCCCCACATTGGAGACATCACCATGCTGACACTCTGCGGCTTTTCAGCCAGCAACTACTACAACAAGGTCAAACTCGCTCTGCTCGAAAAAGGCCTGCCCTTCACCGAAGAACTGGCCTGGGTGGGCGAGACCGACCGCAGCGCCAGCCCGCTGGGCAAGGTGCCCTACCTGCGCACGCCGCAAGGGGCGCTGTGCGAATCGGCCGTGATCGCCGACTACATCGAGGCGGCCCACACCGAGCCCGCGCTGATCCCCGCCGACCCCTACCAGGCCGCCAAGGTGCGCGAGCTGATCACCTTTCTGGAACTGCATCTGGAGCTGGTGGCGCGCAACCTGTACCCGCAGGCGTTCTTTGGCGGCACGGTGAGCGAAACCGCCAAGGAAAAGGTGGGCGCGCAACTGGAGAAGAACATCGCCGCTTTCGGCCAATTGGCCCAATTCAGCCCCTACGTGGGTGGCGACACCTTCACGATGGCCGACTGCACGGCCATCGTGCACCTGCCGCTGGTCAGCTCGGCCACCAAGATCATCTATGGCCGCGACTATCTGGCCGACCTGCCCGTGCGCGAGTACCTGGCCCGCATGGCCGAGCGCCCCCATGTGCAGCGCGTGAACGCCGATCGCAAGACCAACACCGCAGAGATGCTCGCCCGCCCGCCCAAGCGCTGAGCCCTCCCAGGATAGGTAGCGGGCACACCGCACGCCATCCCTTGACCCTGGTCAACCCAGGGCATCGCGCGCAGGCGCACCATGCAGGTATCCGATCACCCCGAGGAGACCCCGCATGGACAAGACCCAAGCCGCACCGTTCCGCCAGCAGTTGCTGGCCCAGCAATCCGAGCTGCGGGCACAACTGGCCGCACAGCGCGGTGGTGTCATCGGCCGCGCCGAGGCCGCCGCCGACCACTTCGGACGGCCCGAAGACCCGCGCGCCCAGGTCGCCACCGAGCGTGAGTTGGAATTCGCCCTCGACGAACGCGAGACCGCGCACCTGGCGGCCGTCGAAGCCGCCCTGGCCCGCATCGAAGCGGGCACTTATGGCGAGTGCATGGACTGTGGCACCCACATCACCGCAGCGCGCCTACACGCTACCCCCGAGGCTGCACGCTGCGTGCACTGCCAGGAAAAGGTCGAGCACCACCGGCGGGCTGCGTGAGCAGGTTCGCGCATTCAGTCCACTTCTCTTCCCGTTTTTGTCACTACTTCAAGAAAGCCGATTCATGAGCACTTTTCACGCCGTTGTCTGGATGGACCAATCCGAAGCCCATGTGGTGATGTTCGACCGCGAACACGCCGAAGCCCAGCGCATCAAGTCGCGCAGCCACCACAAGCACCAGGGCAAGGCCGACGACCTCACACCGTTTTTTGCCGACGTGGCCCAGGCTCTGGCCCACACCCGCGAGGTGCTGCTGGCCGGTCCGGGCCTGGTGCGCAACCAGTTCCGCGACTGGACGGCCAAGCACCATGCCGCCGTGGCGGGCGTGGTGGTCGACTCCGTAGCGGCCGACCACCCGACCGACGCCCAGCTGGTGGCCATGGCGCGCCAGTATTTCAAGAAGTTTGACAACATGGCGGCCGATCCATCGGTCGTCTGACATCCCCCAGGCGGTATCCCCCGCGTGGCCCTGGCTGCTATCCTTTGCGGGATGCGCAGCCTCTTTCACCTCGCTTTTCACGTCACCGACCTGGATGCCGCCCGCCGCTTTTACGGCGGTGTGCTGGGCTGCCAGGAAGGCCGAAGCACCGACACCTGGGTGGACTTCGATTTTTTTGGCCACCAGATCTCGTTGCACCTGGGCACCCCGTTTGCCAGCGCCCGCACCGGGCATGTGGGCGACCACCTGGTGCCCATGCCGCACTTCGGAGCCATTCTGGAACTGCCCGACTGGCACGCACTGGCCGCGCGGCTCAAAGCCGCCGACACCGCCTTTGTACTAGCACCACAAGTGCGTTTTGAAGGCCAGCCCGGCGAGCAGTGGACGATGTTCTTCCACGACCCCAGTGGCAATCCGATCGAGATCAAGGGCTTTCGCTCTCTGGACACGGTGTACGCAGCGTGAGCTACACCTTCGCGTCCGCCACCATCCTGCTTTTGCTGATCACCGATCCGCTGGGCAACATCCCCATCTTCGCCAACGCCCTCCGTGGCGTGCCCCCTGAGCGCAGGGCGCGGGTGATCCTGCGCGAGGTGTTGATCGCGTTTGCGCTGCTGCTGGTGTTCCTGTTCTTCGGCGCAGAGTTTCTGCGGGTGATGAATCTGAGCGATCTGTCGCTACAGATTGCAGGCGCGGTGGTGTTGTTTTTGATCGCGCTGCGCATGATCTTTCCCTCGGCGGACGGACCGCAGGCGGAGCTGCCGGGCGAGCCATTGATCGTGCCGCTCGCCATTCCGGCGCTGGCCGGCCCCTCGGCACTGGCCACCGTCATGCTGCTGGTGGCCCAGGCGCCGGAACGCCGCTGGGAATGGGTGGGCGCACTGTGCGTCACCATGGCTGTGTGCGCCGTGGTGCTGCTGATGGCCGAACGCATCCAGCGCCTGGTGGGCGAACGCGTGGTGATGGCATTTGAACGCCTGATGGGCCTGATCCTGGTCGCCATCTCGGTGGAGATGCTGATCCGGGGGATCAAGCAGCTGGCGCACCAGTTGTAGGCACGAACAAAGGACTCAGGCCGCACGCCACGGCAATGGCATGCGGTGGCACCGTCGGCCAGCGCTCAGCCCCACCCCGCTACCGCGGCTACCGGTTCAGCGGCGCTGCAGGATCGGCATGGACCCCAGAGCAAACACCGAATTGGGCACATTGACCCGTGCCATCAGCGGGCGGGGCTTTGGCGCGAGAGGCAGCTTGGTCCGCGCAACGGGCGCCGTGTCTTCCACAACGGTGCCCTGCTCCAGCGCCTGAGTGACCAGATCCTGCAACGTCACCGACTGCAGGTATTCCATCACCCGGGAGTTGAAGCTGGTCCACAGCTCCCCCGTCATAGATTTGACCTGAGCAGCCTGGCTGGGCCCCAGATTCTGCAGTTCGTCGGCCTTGAGGTTCTCCACCGCCAGGATGATTTCTGCCACCGATACCTGGTCTGCGCGCCGCGCCAGCGTGTAGCCACCGCCGGGCCCCCGAGTGCTGTCCACCAGGCCGGCACGGCGCAGGGCGCTGAACAGCTGTTCAAGGTAAGACAGAGAAATCCCCTGCCGCGCGCTGATGGTGGACAAGGGCACGGGCCGCATCTTCTGGCGCAGGGCCAGGTCGGTCATGGCGGACACCGCCAGCTGTCCTCGGGTCGTGATACGCATCGTTGCTACTCCTTGCAAACACAGGCAGCTCCAGGCCGGGGCGTAGATCGCCACGGAAGCCGCCAAACGTCAATGTAGAGAGATTCACACTTCGCGTATATTCGTTTTATCGAGTTTTATTCTTCGATTTACTCGAAGTGTTGAGGGCGCCATGAATTTCAAGCACCTGCGTTATTTCTGGACGGTGGCCAAGGCTGGCGGCGTGATGCGTGCGGGTGAGCAGCTCAACACCACCCCGCAAACCCTGTCGGGCCAGATCAAGCAGTTGGAAGAATGGCTGGGCCACAACCTGTTCCGCAAGCGGGGGCGGGGCCTGGAGCTGACCAGCGAAGGCCGCATTGCCCTGGGGTATGCAGAGCAAATTTTTGCGCTGGGGGACGAACTGGAAAAGTCCATCCGGCTGGCGCGCGGGCAGGAGAAGCCGCTGGAGTTCCGGGTCGGCGTGGCCGACTCGATTGCCAAGTCTGTGGCCTACCACCTTCTGGAGCCCGCGCTGGGCATGGCCCCGCGCGTGCACATGATCTGCCACGAAGGCAAGTTTCCCGAACTGATTGCGCAGCTGAGCCTGCATCGGCTGGACCTTGTGCTGGCCGACGAACCCGTGTCCAAAAAAATTGGCGTCAAGGCGTTCAACCACCCCTTGGGAACCAGCGGTATGAGTTTTCTGTGTGCTCCCGCATTGAGAGCTCAGCTGGAAGGACCGTTTCCACAATGCCTGCACGGCGCCCCGATGCTGATTCAGGGACCTATGTCGTCCGTACGCCAGCAACTCGACCACTGGCTGAACAAGCACCACCTGCAGCCCCGTCTGGTTGGTGAGTTCGACGACAGCGCGCTGATGAACGCATTTGGCAGAGAAGGCCGCGGCATCTTCACATCCCCGTCCGTGCTCGATGAGGAGACGACCGCGCAGTTTGGGGTGGAGATCATTGGACGGTCCTCAGACCTGGTGGAGGAGTTTTTTGCGATCTCCATCGAAAGGCGGATCACACACCCCTGTGTGGTCGCCATCACCAAGGCCGCCAAGGCGGACCTGTTTGCGCACCGAATGAAGCCCGCCGTGGTGTGACACTGCCTTGCGCAGGACGAACCAATTGCCGCCGGGCAGGCCCGCCTCCCACGGAGGATCAAGCACAATGCACAAACAAAAAAGCCCACTAAAAAGTGGGCTTTTCGCTTTAGCAAGTTTTGCTATGTTTTGGTTGCGCGAGAAGGATTTGAACCTCCGACCTTTGGGTTATGAGCCCAACGAGCTACCAGACTGCTCCATCGCGCGGTAAGAAATAAATTATACCCTATTATTCAGCTGCTGCCGAATTATTTTCGGTTTCTGCAGCACGATCGACCAATTCGACCAGAGCCATGGGCGCATTGTCACCCACGCGGAAGCCCATCTTCAGAATACGGGTGTAGCCGCCAGGACGCACCTTGAAACGGGGGCCCAGATCGTTGAACAGCTTGGTCACGCTGTCACGGTCGCGCAGGCGATTGAATGCCAGGCGGCGGTTGGCGACGGAATCTTCCTTGGCCAGGGTGATCATGGGCTCGATCACGCGGCGCAGTTCCTTGGCCTTAGGAACCGTGGTCTTGATGACTTCATGCTCGATGAGCGAGTTCATCATGTTCTGCAGCATCGCGAGGCGGTGCGAGCTGGTGCGGTTGAGTTTGCGGAGGCCGTGTCCGTGGCGCATGGTGCTTTCCTTCTACTGTCTATGTAATTAGATCGGGCAGCCGTATCAGGTACTACTCGAGGCACTGTCCCCCACAACAGGGAACAAAAAAGTCCCCCTTGCGGAGGACTGAAAAATGGGTCCCCTTTTCGGGGAGCCCATGATTATAACGTTTGCTTAGCGCTTGTCCAGGCCAGCTGGCGGCCAGTTCTCAAGCTTCATGCCCAGCGTGAGACCACGCGATGCGAGCACTTCCTTGATCTCGTTGAGCGACTTGCGACCCAGATTAGGCGTCTTGAGCAACTCGTTCTCGGTGCGCTGAATCAGATCACCGATGTAGTAAATGTTCTCAGCCTTCAAGCAGTTGGCGGAACGCACGGTCAACTCCAACTCGTCCACTGGGCGCAGCAGGATTGGATCGAATGTGGCGTTGCCGCGTGGGCCTGCCGGTGCGTCAAACGCAGCCAACTCGCCACCTTCCAGCTGTGCAAACACAGCCAGTTGTTCCACCAAAATCTTGGCGGAGGCGCGCACTGCATCTTCAGCGGTGATCGCACCGTTGGTCTCGATTTCAACAACCAGCTTGTCCAAGTCGGTACGCTGCTCCACGCGAGCGCTTTCCACGGTGTAGCTCACGCGCTTCACTGGGGAGAACGATGCGTCCAGCACAATGCGGCCAATCGACTTGGTCGATTCGTCAGCATAGCGGCGCAGGCTACCAGGTACATAGCCGCGGCCCTTCTCGACCTTGATCTGCATGTCCAGCTTGCCGCCTGCCGAAAGGTTGGCAATCACATGATCAGGGTTGACGATTTCCACGTCGTGAGGGGTCTGGATGTCACGGGCAGTGACTACGCCCTCGCCATCCTTGCGCAGGCTCAACGTCACTTCGTCACGGTTGTGGAGCTTGAACACCACACCCTTGAGATTCAACAGAATGTTGACTACGTCTTCTTGAACGCCGTCAATGGACGAATACTCGTGCAGCACCCCTGCTATCGTGACTTCCGTCGCTGCGTAACCCACCATGGACGAGAGCAGGACGCGCCGAATGGCATTGCCCAGCGTGTGGCCGTACCCACGCTCGAACGGCTCCAGTGCGACCTTGGCACGATTGTGGCCAAGCTGCTCGACATTGATCGCCTTGGGTTTCAGCAAATTGGTTTGCATTCAGACTTCCTCTCAATACCCCCAGCTCGTTACACCGGTAAGGCTGGTGAAGCGCCTAAACCGCGATGCCTCGCGGTTCAGGGACGGTTTTCTCGAAATATGTACCGAGCGATTAGCGCGAGTACAACTCAACGATCAGGGATTCGTTGATGTCGGCGCCAAACTCATCACGGTCTGGCACCTTCTTGAAGATGCCTTCAGCCTTCTCGGCATTCACTTCCACCCAGGCAGGCATACCCACTTGTGCGGCCAGTTGCAGGGCTTCCACCACGCGATTTTGCTTCTTGGACTTTTCGCGCACTGCAACCACGTCACCCGTCTTCACGAGGTACGAAGCGATGTTCACGGACTTGCCGTTCACGGTAATCGCCTTGTGCGACACCAGCTGGCGTGCTTCAGCGCGGGTCGAACCGAAACCCATGCGGTACACGACGTTGTCGAGACGGGATTCCAGCAGGAACAGCAGGTTGGCGCCGGTGTTGCCCTTCTTGCCTTCAGCGGCTTCGAAGTAACGGCGGAATTGCTTTTCCAGCACGCCGTACATGCGCTTGACCTTCTGCTTTTCACGCAGTTGCAGACCGTAGTCAGAGGTACGGGCACCCGAGGTGCGGCCGTGCTGACCAGGCTTGGAATCGAACTTGGACTTGTCGGCGATCGAGCGGCGTGCGCTCTTCAGGAACAGGTCCGTGCCTTCACGGCGGGAGAGTTTGGCCTTGGGGCCGAGGTAACGTGCCACTTGAGCTTCCTTTGTGTCATCTACCGCAAACCATTGCGGGAGCCGCCTGAGGCGCTTTCGCGTTCACAGGCGGCGGTGGGCTTAGAGAGATTAGATACGACGGCGCTTTTGAGGGCGGCAACCGTTGTGCGGCACCGGAGTCACATCGGAGATCGATGTGATGCGGATGCCCAGTGCGCCCAGTGCGCGCACCGACGATTCGCGACCAGGACCTGGGCCCTTGATCTCAACGTCAAGATTCTTGATACCTTGATCGATGGCAGCGCGGCCAGCCACTTCCGAAGCCACCTGGGCTGCGAATGGGGTGGACTTACGCGAGCCCTTGAAACCTTGGCCACCGGACGAAGCCCACGACAGGGCGTTGCCCTGGCGATCGGTGATCGTGATGATGGTGTTGTTGAACGAGGCGTGCACGTGTGCAATGCCGTCCGAAACGTTCTTCCGGACCTTCTTGCGAACGCGCTGAGCTGCGTTATTGGCAGGAGACTTAGCCATGATGATCTTTCAATCTTTATTTCTTCAGTGCAGCTGCACCCTTGCGCGGACCCTTGCGAGTGCGAGCATTGGTACGGGTGCGCTGACCACGCATTGGCAGACCGCGGCGATGGCGGAAGCCACGATAGCAGCCGATGTCCATCAAACGCTTGATGTTCATCGTGGTTTCGCGGCGCAGGTCACCTTCAATGGTGAACTGCTCGATTTGCTCGCGAATTTTTTCTAGATCGCCATCCGTCAGATCCTTGATCTTCTTGGAGTAAGCGATACCAGTTGCTTCGCAGATCTTGCGAGCGCGGGTGCGACCAATGCCAAAAATGGCGGTCAAACCGATTTCCGCGTGCTTGTGCGGCGGAATGTTAATGCCAGCGATACGTGCCATATGCGTCCTCTAATACTTTCCAATCAACCTTGGCGCTGCTTGTGACGCAGATCCGTGCAGATCACGCGCACCACACCCTTGCGGCGGATGATCTTGCAGTTGCGGCAGATTTTTTTGACCGAAGCCGAAACTCTCATTGCATTCTCCTAAAACTTTTCCATCCGTCCCGGCTGTTTCGCACGGAACACAATTTGTGCCCGCGAAAAATCGTGGGGCGCCAACTCAACCGATATCCAACTCTTTGCAGGCAGCGCTGGGCGCTGCCTTTATTCCGTTACCCGGCTGCACTGCCTTTGAAGTTTGCCTTCTTGAGCAGCGATTCATACTGTTGCGACATCATGTAGTTCTGAACCTGGGCCATGAAGTCCATGGTCACCACCACAATGATCAGCAGAGAGGTTCCGCCAAAGTAAAACGGTACGTTGTACTTCAGGATCAGAAACTCTGGCAGCAGACACACAAAGGTGATATACACAGCACCGGCCAAGGTCAGGCGAACCAGGATCTTGTCGATGTAGCGCGCAGTTTGCTCACCTGGACGAATGCCTGGGATGAACGCACCACTCTTCTTCAGGTTATCTGCGGTCTCGCGGCTATTGAACACCAGCGCCGTATAGAAAAAGCAGAAGAAGATGATCGCAGCAGCGTAGAACATCACGTAGATCGGCTGACCCGGGGTCAATGCACCCGAGATGTCCTTGAGCCAACGCATCGATTCACCGGCACTAAACCAGTTCACAACGGTAGCAGGCAGCAAGATGATCGACGATGCGAAGATCGGAGGAATCACACCGGCCATGTTCAGCTTCAGAGGCAAGTGCGACGATTGGCCGCCGTACACCTTGTTGCCGACTTGTCGCCGTGCGTAATTCACCAAGATCTTGCGCTGACCACGCTCCACGAACACCACGAAGTAAGTCACCAGACCCACCACGATGACGATGAAGATGGCGGCAAGGATGCTCATGGCGCCAGTACGGACCAGCTCCAGAAGGCCCCCGATCGAACTAGGCAACCCGGCAGCGATACCGCCGAAGATCAGGATCGAGATCCCATTACCCAGACCACGCTCAGTGATCTGCTCACCCAGCCACATCAGAAACATGGTGCCAGCCGTCAGGCTGACCACTGCGGTCAGGCGAAAGCCGAAACCAGGGCTCAGCACTAGACCGGCAGAGCTTTCGAGAGCCACTGCGATACCCAGAGACTGGAACAAGGCCAAGCCCAAGGTTCCATAGCGGGTGTATTGAGTGATCTTCCTGCGACCAGCTTCGCCTTCTTTCTTCAACTGCTCAAAAGCGGGCAGCACGTAGGTCATCAGCTGCATGATGATCGATGCCGAGATGTACGGCATGATCCCCAGAGCGAACACCGTGAAACGCGACAGCGCACCACCCGAGAACATGTTGAACAGGTTCAGGATGCCACCCTGCTGGCCACTGAACAGCTGCTGAAGTTGGGCTGGATCGATACCAGGCACAGGGATATGAGCCCCGATACGGTATACGACCAGCGCCAGCAACAGAAAAACCAGACGCCGACGCAGGTCGCCGAATTTTCCGGTCTTTGCAATTTGAGCCGCGCTAGTAGCCACAGATGCCTTCCTTCAGTGCCACACTCAGGCGACGCTGCCGCCAGCAGCTTCGATGGCCGCCTTGGCACCAGCCGTAGCACCCACGCCAGACAGCTTGACTGCCTTGCTAAGGGAGCCGCTCTTGATGACCTTGACCACCTTGGCCAGCTCACCCACCAGACCGGCTTGCTTCAATGCCAGCACGTCCACTTCGGCCAAACCGAGTTGGTCCAGCGCCGTCAGCGTGACTTCCGCATTGAACTTGAGCAGGTGCGACTTGAAGCCGCGCTTGGGCAAGCGACGTTGCAGAGGCATTTGACCGCCCTCGAAGCCCACCTTGTGGTAGCCACCAGAACGGGACTTTTGGCCCTTGTGACCACGGCCAGCGGTCTTGCCCAGGCCGGAGCCGATACCACGGCCTACGCGGCGCTTGGCATGCTTGGCGCCGTCTGCGGGCTTGATGCTATTGAGTTCCATGATCTATCTCTCAGACGATTTTGACCAGGTAGCTGATCTTGTTAATCATGCCGCGAACTTCGGGCGAATCCTTCAATTCGCTGACGCTGTTCAGCTTGCGCAGACCCAGGCCACGAACGGTGGCGCGGTGCGATTCCTTGGTGCCGATCGGGCTACGCACCAGTTGAATCTTGACGGTTTGTTGCGTTGTCATATTCAGGCTCCGGTTCAGGCGAAGATGTCTTCGACCGTCTTGCCGCGCTTGGCCGCCACGTTCGACGGAGTCGTCGAATTGACGAGCGCGTCAAAGGTAGCACGGACCATGTTGTAGGGATTGGACGAACCGTGGCTCTTGGCCACAATGTCGGTCACACCCAGCACTTCAAAGACTGCGCGCATCGGACCACCGGCAATGATACCGGTACCCTTGGGAGCCGGTGCCATCATCACCACAGCCGCGCCGTGATGGCCGGTTACGTTGTGATAGATGGTGCCGTTCTTCAAGGACACCTTGACCATGTTGCGGCGGGCTTCTTCCATCGCTTTTTGCACGGCAGCAGGCACTTCCTTGGACTTGCCCTTACCCATGCCCACGCGGCCATCACCGTCGCCAACCACAGTCAGTGCGGCGAAGCCGAGAATACGGCCGCCCTTCACGACTTTGGTCACGCGGTTGACCGCGATCATTTTTTCGCGCAGACCGTCGTCTTGACCTTCGTTCTGCACTTTGGGTTGAAATTTAGCCATTTTTTATTCCGCTCCGCTTAGAACTGCAGGCCGGCTTCACGGGCTGCGTCGGCCAGAGCCTTAACGCGACCGTGGTAGGCAAAGCCTGCGCGATCAAATGCAACCTTCTCGACACCTGCAGCTTTCGCCTTTTCAGCGATACGCTTGCCGATGATCTGGGCTGCAGCGGCATTGCCACCCTTGCCCGAACCGCCGAGCGACTTGCGCACATCGGCTTCTGCCGTCGAAGCGCTTGCCAGCACCTTGCTGCCGTCGCCGGAGATCACACTGGCGTAGATATGGAGGTTCGTACGGTTCACGGTGAGACGCGCCACGCCTTGCTGTGCAATGCGGATGCGGGTCTGACGCGAACGACGAAGACGCTGCTCTTTCTTGGTCAACATGTTGCAGCTCCTTATTTCTTCTTGGTCTCTTTGATCGTGATCTTTTCGTCCGCGTAGCGGATGCCCTTGCCCTTGTAGGGCTCGGGTGGACGAACAGCACGGATCTCAGCAGCGATCTGGCCAACACGCTGACGGTCGGCACCCTTGATCACCACTTCAGTGGGGGTAGGGGTAGCCACCGTGATGCCGGCAGGCATATCGATATTGACCGGGTGCGAATAACCGACAGCCAGGTTCAGCTTGGAGCCAGAGGCAGCAGCCTTGTAACCCACACCGACCAAACTCAGCTTCTTCTCAAAGCCCTTGCTGACGCCGACCACCATGTTGTTGACCAACTGGCGAATCGTGCCACTCATGGCATTGGCTTCGCGGGAATCATTGGCAGGCTCAAAGCTGAGCTTGCCTTCAGTGCTTGACACTTTCACCAGCGCGTTTTGCGCCAGCGACAGAGTACCACCAGAACCCTTGACAGAGATCTGGTCGCTTTTCACGGACACATCCACACCTGCGGGGATGGTCACGGGCATTTTTCCTACTCGGGACATTTCAGTTTCTCCTCAATGCCGCGGGTTAGGCCACATAGCAGAGCACTTCGCCACCGACACCGGTAGCGCGCGCCTTGCGATCGGTCATCACGCCCTTGGGCGTCGTGACAATTGCCACACCCAGACCGTTCATGACTTGTGGAATGGAATCACGGCCTTTGTACACACGCAGACCAGGGCGGCTGACGCGCTCGATGCGCTCAATCACGGGACGGCCTGCGTAATACTTCAGGGCAATTTCGAGTTCGGACTTGCCAGCTTCGGTCTTGACCTGGAAGCCGTCGATATAACCTTCGTCCTTCAGCACCTGGGCGATGGCAATCTTCACTTTGGAAGAAGGCACCAGAACCGTGGCCTTGGAGACCATCTGTGCATTACGGATGCGGGTCAGCAAGTCAGCGATGGGATCACTCATGCTCATGTTTAATCTCTCCTGCCTGCTTACCAGCTGGCCTTGGTGACACCGGGGATGTCGCCATTGAAAGCCAGTTCGCGGATCTTGGCGCGAGCCAGACCGAATTGACGGAAGGTGCCACGTGGACGACCGGTGATTTCGCAACGGTTGCGTTGACGCGTGGGGTTGGCGTTGCGCGGGAGCTTTTGCAGGCCAAGGCGGGCTGCATCACGCTCTTCGTCGCTGCGCTTGGCATCGCCAGCGATTGCCTTCAGTTCCGCATACTTGGTTGCGTACTTGGCTGCCAGTTTTTCGCGCTTCAGTTCGCGCTGGATCAAAGCTACTTTAGCCATGCTTCGCCTCAGTTCTTGAACGGGAAACGGAAACCAGCGAGAAGCGCCTTGGCTTCTTCGTCGGACTTGGCCGTTGTGGTGATGCTGATATTGAGACCGCGCAGGGCGTCAACCTTGTCGTACTCAATTTCAGGGAAGATGATCTGTTCTTTGACGCCGATGTTGTAGTTGCCACGGCCATCAAAGGCGCGACCAGAGATACCACGGAAGTCACGAACGCGGGGCAGAGCCACGGTCACGAAACGGTCCAGGAACTCATACATCTGCACGCCACGCAGCGTGACCATGCAACCAATAGCCTGGCCTTCGCGGATCTTGAAACCAGCGATAGCCTTCTTGGCCTTGGTCACCACAGGCTTCTGACCAGCAATCTTGGTCAGGTCGGCCACGGCGTTATCCATCACCTTCTTGTCCGAGACTGCCTCGCTCACGCCCATGTTCAGGGTGATCTTGGTCAGACGAGGAACCTGCATCGGCGAGGTGTAACCGAACTGTTTGGTCAGCTCGGGAGCGATCTTGTCGCGGTAAATTTCTTGGAGTCGTGCCATGTTTACCCCTTAGGCCGCCTTGATTTCAGCGCCGCTGGACTTGAACACGCGGACACGCGTGCCGTCAGCCTGCACCTTGATGCCCACGCGATCAGCCTTGCCGGTAGCGGCATTGAAGATGGCCACGTTGGACTGGTGAATCGGCATGGCCTTTTCGATGATGCCGCCGGTCGTACCCTTCATGGGGTTCGGCTTGGCGTGCTTCTTGACCAGATTGATACCGTCGATGACCAGATGGGAGTCATCCTTGCGCAGCGACACCGTGCCGCGCTTGCCCTTGTCACGGCCGGTCAGCACGATGACTTCGTCGCCCTTGCGAATCTTGTTCATGGCGCGTCCTTAGAGAACTTCAGGAGCCAGGGACACGATCTTCATGAACTTCTCGGTACGCAGTTCACGCGTCACGGGTCCAAAGATGCGGGTGCCGATAGGCTCCAACTTTGCATTCAGCAACACTGCGGCGTTGCCATCGAATTTAACGAGCGAACCATCGCCGCGACGAATACCCTTCGCCGTGCGAACCACCACTGCACTGTAAACCTCGCCTTTTTTGACGCGGCCACGTGGAGCGGCTTCTTTGATGCTCACCTTGATGATGTCGCCAACGCTTGCATAGCGACGCTTCGAGCCACCCAGCACCTTAATGCAAAGGACGGACTTGGCGCCGGTATTGTCGGCAACCTCTAACCGAGATTCTGTCTGGATCATTTCAATATTCCCAACTTGCACCAGAAGACAACAGCCCCAGAGAACTTCTCAAGGGCCGCAGATCAGCCAGTCAGTCTTGGGCCCGTCGTCCGCACCGCAAACCATTTGCAGCACTTCCCGCTGGGCAGAAACTTCACGTAGGAAACGCGAAGCCCTCGATTATTGCAAAGGACTTTTGGAAAGTCAAGTGCGTGTCACTCAGGCACATGCAGATACTGTTGCGCCAGGACCAGAAAGACCTCCAGTTGCGGGTCGCCCCCCAGCTCCTCGCGCAGGATGCCAGCGACGACCGGCGCCAACTCTATGGCCTTGCGGGCATCCAGAAACAGCAGGCGCGAGCGTCGCGCCAGCACGTCTTCCACCGTGCAGGCATATTCGTAGCGTGCCGCAAAGCGCACCATAGCCTCCGTCAGGCCACCGCCCAGATCCGCCTGTGCTCCTGGCGTTGCCTGCACAGCGGCCGCTTCACTGCCGTAGGAGTGCAGTCCCTGGGCATCGCTAATGCGGTGCTGCACAGGCTCCTGGGGAGTTCCCACCAGCGGCAGATGGTTGGTCACACCAGCTGGTTTTTCAGGCAGCAGCCCCGTGGTGAAGCATTTTTGCAACACATCTTCGGCCATCGCCCGGTAGGTGGTCCATTTGCCACCGGTCACGGTGATCAGGCCACTGCGGCTGGCCAATACGGTGTGCTCCCGACTGATCTTCTTGGTGTTGTCGCCATCGTCGTCCTGCGGCTTGACCAACGGACGCAAGCCCACCCAGATACTGCGGATGTCCTCGACGCGGGGCGCGCGGGTCAGGTAACGCGCGGACTCCTCCAGGATGAATCGCACCTCCTCCCGGAAGGGCTCGGGCTCACGAACCACATCCTGGCGCGGGCTGTCGGTGGTCCCCAAAATGAGCTTGCCGAGCCATGGCACCGCAAACAACACGCGGCCATCGGCGGTCTTGGGCACCATCAGCGCGTGGTCGGACGGAAGGAACTCCCGGTCCACCACAATGTGCACGCCCTGGCTGGGCGCCACCATGGGCTTGACGGGCCTCCCAATGGCTTCGCCGTCCATCTGGCGCAGGGTGTCCACCCACACGCCCGTGGCATTCACCACCGACCGGGCACGCACCGTGAACTGCTGGCCACTGTCCGTGTCTTCACAGACAAACCCCACGACCTTGCCGGCCTCGTGAACCAGCGACCGGGCAGGGCAGTAATTGACAACCAAAGCGCCCAGGCTGGCAGCCGTACGGGCCAGCGCCAAGGCCAGACGGGCGTCATCAAACTGCCCGTCCCAATATTTGACGCCCCCCTTGAGGCCCTCAGTGCGGGCGGTTGGCAGGCATTGCAGGGTGCGTTCGCGCCCCAGAAATTCTGTGGCGCCCAGGCCGGCTTTGCCTGCGAGCGCGTCGTACATCATGAGTCCGATGCCATAAAAGGGGGTCTCCCAGAAACGGTACGACGGCATCACGAAGGGCAGAGGTTGCGCCAGATGGGGCGCATTGTGCAGCAGCGTGGTGCGCTCATGCAGCGCCTCGCGCACCAGCGCAATGTTGCCCTGTGCTAGGTAACGCACCCCGCCATGCACCAGCTTGGTGGCGCGGGACGAAGTCCCTTTAGCGAAGTCGTGTGAATCCACCAAGACCACGCTGAAGCCACGCGCCGCAGCATCCAGCGCCACCCCCAGACCCGTCGCGCCCCCGCCGATCACGGCGAGGTCATAGTGGTGCGGCTGGGCGAGGCGGGCCAGGAGGTCGGCGCGCCGTGTGGGAAGGGGAGCGGTGGCAATGGTCATGGGGTGATTGTCCATGGGCGGAGTGGAAGACCAAGGGTTTACCCTTGAATTCCCGACACTCCCGGGGTGAAAACCCGCTCTGCGGCCGCGCAGGTGCCGAGAACGGTATGGAGCAAAAAAGGCAGCCAGAGACCTTGTGAGCCCTGGCTGCCGATCAATGGTGGTTACAGCAACACCTTGATCTGTGGATCAGCGCGTCTTGCCGTCCTTCCATGCCTGCAGCAGCGTGTTGTAGGCAATCGTCTGGCCCTTTGGCTTCTCATTGGCCAGCTTGGCCCAGGGCGCCTGCTTGTCGCTCAGCCACTTGGCAGGGTCGCTCTTGGGGTTCAACTTGGGTGCGCAATGGGCCATGCCCGCACGCTCCAGACGTGCCATCACCTGGTCCATCTCGTCAGCCAGGGTGTCCATGGCGCCTTGGGGCGTCTTTTCACCCGTCACGGCCTGGGCTACGTTCTTCCACCAGAGCTGGGCCAGCTTGGGGTAGTCAGGCACATTGGTGCCAGTGGGCGACCACGCCACACGGGCAGGGCTGCGGTAGAACTCCACCAGACCACCCAGCTTGGGCGCCATGTCGGTCATGGCCTTGGACTGGATGTCCGACTCGCGGATCGGCGTCAGGCCCACCATGGTCTTCTTCAGCGACGTGGTCTTGGCCGTCACGAACTGTGCGTAGAGCCAGGCGGCAGCCGTCTTGTTGGCGTCGTGGTCCTTGAAGAAGGTCCAGCTGCCCACGTCCTGGTAGCCGTTTTGCATGCCTTGCTTCCAGTACGGGCCGTTCGGGCCGGGCGCCATGCGCCACTTGGGCGTGCCGTCGGCATTCACCACGGGCAGGCCGGGCTTGGTCATATCGGCCGTGAAGGCGGTGTACCAGAAGATCTGCTGCGCGATCTGGCCCTGGGCGGGCACGGGGCCGGCCTCGCCAAAGGTCATGCCCGTGGCTTCCTTGGGCGCGTATTTCTTCATCCAGTCCACGTACTTGGTGAGGGCGTAGACGGCTGCGGGCGAGTTGGTCGCACCGCCACGGGCCACGCTGGCGCCCACGGGCGTGCACTTGTCGTCGGCCACGCGGATGCCCCATTCGTCAATCGGCAGGCCATTGGGCGCGCCGATGTCGGCTGTACCCGCCATGGACAGCCAGGCATCGGTGAAGCGCCAGCCCAGCGACGGATCCTTCTTGCCGTAGTCCATGTGGCCATAGATCGGCTTGCCGTCGATGTTCTTCACGTCGTTGGTGAAGAACTCAGCGATGTCTTCATAGGCGCTCCAGTTCAGCGGCACGCCCAGGTCATAGCCGTACTTGGCCTTGAACTTGTCCTTGATGTCCTTGCGGTCGAACAGGTCGGCACGGAACCAGTACAGGTTGGCGAACTGCTGGTCGGGCAGCTGGTACAGCTTGCCGTCCGGACCGGTCGTGAACTTGGTGCCGATGTAGTCCTTGATGTCGATGCCGGGGTTGGTCCACTCCTTGCCTGCACCGCCCATATAGTCGGTCAGGTTCATGATCTTGCCGTAGCGGTAGTGCGTACCGATCAGGTCCGAATCCGAGATCCAGCCGTCATAGATGGACTTGCCCGACTGCATGGACGTCTGCAGTTTCTCGACCACATCACCCTCTTGGATCAGGTCGTGCTTGACCTTGATGCCGGTGATTTCTTCAAACGCCTTGGCGAGGGTCTTGGATTCGTATTCGTGGGTGGTGATGGTTTCGGACACTACCGAAATTTCTTTCACACCCTTGGCCTGCAATTTCTTGGCCGCGTCCATGAACCACTTCATCTCGGCCATCTGCTGGTCTTTGCTCAGCGTGGAGGGCTGGAACTCGGTGTCGACCCATTTTTTGGCCTCCGCCTCGCCCGCCATGGCGGCCTGACCCGTCATGACCGCCACTGCCAATGCCAGCGCTGTGTACCGCGTCTTCATAGTGCCTGTCTCCTCATAGTCATCTCCCCTTTGGATGCAAGGGTCACGCGGCTCCGGGGAAGGGTTGAGCCGCGTGACGGGAACCATTGAAATCAAGACTGCCTGCGGGCACCTCACCCCTTGCGCAGGATGAGCGCCAGCAGGGCCATCGACAGCACAAAGCTGATCCAGATCGACGGATCGCCCTGCAAGCTGAACCACTGGGCCAACTTGCCGCTGATGCCCACAAAAATCAGATTCACATAGGCCGCTGACAGCAGGCCGATAAACAGCCGATCGCCGCGCGTAGTCTCCAGCGGCAAAAAGCCCTTGCGCATCGTCGTGGGAGATTGGATCTCCCACACCGTCATGCCGATCAGCATGAGCACGATACAAATGAAGAACACCGCCACGGGCAGCGTCCAGGCCATCCAGTCAAACATGTTGCAAGCTCCTCAAACACGGCCCATCGCGAAACCCTTGGCGATGTAGTGGCGCACAAACCAGATCACGATGGCGCCGGGCACGATGGTCAGCACCCCGGCAGCCGCCAGCGTCGCCCAGTCCATGCCCGAGGCACTCACGGTGCGCGTCATGGTGGCCACGATGGGCTTGGCATTCACGCTGGTCAGCGTGCGGGCCAGTAGCAGCTCCACCCAGCTGAACATGAAGCAGAAGAACGCCGCCACGCCCACGCCCGCCTTGATGAGCGGCAGGAAGATGGTCATGAAAAAGCGCGGAAAGCTGTAGCCGTCGATGTAGGCCGTCTCGTCGATCTCACGGGGAATGCCGCTCATGAAGCCTTCCAGAATCCACACCGCCAGCGGCACGTTGAACAACAGATGCGCCAGCGCCACGGCGATGTGCGTGTCCATGAGCCCCACGGTGGTGTAGAGCTGAAAGAACGGCAGCAGGAACACGGCCGGTGGCGTCATGCGGTTGGTCAGCAGCCAGAAGAACACATGCTTGTCGCCCATGAACTGGTAGCGGCTGAACGCGTAGGCTGCAGGCAAGGCCACGGTGAGCGAGATCACCGTGTTGATGGCCACGTAGATCAGGCTGTTGATGTAGCCCGAGTACCAGGACGCATCGGTGAAGATGGTCTTGTAGTTGGCCCAGGTGAAGTGCTGCGGAAAGAACGAGAAGCTCGACAGGATTTCTTCGTTCGTCTTGAAACTCATGTTGACCATCCAGTAGATGGGCAACAGCGCAAACAGCAGGTACGCAATCAGGAACAGCGTGCGTTTTTGGAAGCGTTTTTCATTCATGGCCAGCCCCTTCGTCGCTGACGGTGCCCACGCGCTGCATCCAGTTGTAGAGGATGAAACACAGCAGCAAGATGATGAAGAAATAGATCAGCGAGAACGCTGCGGCAGGGCCCAGGTCGAACTGGCCCACGGCCTTGGTGGTGAGGTACTGGCTGAGGAAGGTGGTCGCATTGCCCGGCCCGCCGCCTGTGAGCACAAAGGGCTCGGTGTAGATCATGAAGCTGTCCATGAAGCGCAGCAGCACCGCAATCATCAGCACACCGCGCATCTTGGGCAGCTGGATATAGCGGAACACCGCCAACTTGCTCGCACCGTCGATGCGGGCCGCCTGGTAGTACGCATCGGGGATGGAGCGCAGCCCGGCAAAGGCCAGCAGCGCCACCAGCGGCGTCCAGTGCCACACATCCATCAGCAGCACCGTCAGCCACGCCTGCGTGGCGTTGCCGGTGTAGCTGTATTCAATGCCCATCTCCTGCAGCATGCGGCCCATCAGGCCGATGTCGGCCCGGCCATAGATCTGCCAGATGGTGCCCACCACGTTCCAGGGGATCAGCAGCGACAGCGCCACCACCACCAGCACGGCAGACGACTTCCAGCCCTGTGCAGGCATGGACAGCGCCAGCAGGATACCCAGCGGAATTTCCACCGCCAGCACGGCCAACGAGAAGGTGATCTGACGCAACAGCGCGGCGTGCAGCTCTTCATCGCGCATCACGGCGGCGAACCACTCGGTGCCCACAAACACGCGGCGCTCGGGGCTGATGATGTCTTGCACCGAATAATTCACCACGGTCATCAGCGGCAGGATGGCCGAGAAGGCCACGCAGATGATGACCGGCAGGATCAGGAACCAGGCCTTCTGGTTCACGGGTTTGGTGGTGGTGCTCATGCCAGCAGCTCCTCGTTTTGATAGAAGCAGGTGTGCTCACCAAGCACCTGCAACCAGACGGCATCCCCTGCAGAAGGAAGCCGTGTTTCCGGGCTGAAGCGCGCCTTGAGCGTGTGTTCGCCCACCTTGGCAGTCAGCATCAGGTAGGTGCCGATGTCCTGCACCTGCGACACCGTGCAAGGCAGCGCGCCTGCACGGTTGGGCTCGGCCAGGGCCAGGTACTCGGGTCGTACACCCACTTGCAACGCACCTTTTGGCAGGGCACGGTCTACCGGCGCGGCCAGGCGGTGGCCGGCCACCGACAAAGTGGCACCATCGCTCTGGGCGGGCAGAAAGTTCATGCCTGGCGAGCCAATGAAGTGCCCCACGAAGGTGTGTGCGGGCCGCTCGAACAGCGCGTCGGCCGAGCCCACCTGCACCGCCTTGCCACGCGTCATCACCACCACCTGGTCGGCAAAGGTCAGCGCCTCCACCTGGTCGTGGGTCACATAGATCAGCGTGAGCTTGAGCTCGTGGTGGATCTGCTTGAGCTTGCGCCGCAGTTGCCACTTGAGGTGCGGGTCGATCACCGTGAGCGGCTCGTCGAACAGCACCGCCGCCACATCGGCGCGCACCAGGCCACGGCCCAGTGAAATCTTCTGTTTCTGGTCTGCCGACAGCCCTGCGGCCCGCAGGTTCAGCTGATGGCTCATCTCCAGCATCTCGGCAATCACGCCCACGCGCTGCTTGATTTGCGCCTCGGGCACCTTGCGGTTCTTCAGCGGAAACGCCAGATTCTCGGCCACCGTCATGGTGTCGTAGATCACCGGGAACTGAAACACCTGCGCAATGTTGCGCTCCTGCGGGCTGGCACGGGTCACGTCGCGGCCATCAAACAGCACCTTGCCGTGCGAGGGCACGAGCAGCCCCGACATGATGTTGAGCATGGTCGTCTTGCCGCAGCCCGAGGGGCCCAGCAACGCATAGGCACCGCCATCCTCGAACTCCATCTTCAGGGGCAGCAGCGCGTAGTCGCTGTCCTGCTGCGGGTTCGGCTTGTACGAATGCGCCAAGTCCAGACTGATGCGGGCCATCTCAACGCCCTCCTTGTACAGCGTTCGGGCGCGCGGGCGCCCATGCCAGTCGGCCGTCAGCACCAAACACATAGGCCTGGGCCGGGTCCAGGTGCAGCGTGATGGGCGTGCCCAGTTCAAAGTAATGCACCCCGGTCAACTGCGCCACCAGGTCGCCCCAGGGCGTGGCCGCGTGCACAAAGGTGTCCGAGCCCGAAATTTCAGCCAGCTCGACCACTCCGCCCACGCTGATGTCGCCCGGGCGCGCCACCACGCGCAGCGCACTGGCGCGCACACCCACCGTGAGCCCTGCCGCCGTGGCCACACCTTGGGACAGGGGCACGGCCAGTTCTGCGTCGCCCTCCAAGCGCACACCCCCTGGGACCGCCGATGCGGCAATGAGATTCATGGGCGGGTCGCTGAAGGCACGCGCCACACGCAGCGAGTTGGGCGCATGGAACACCTCGGCCGTGGGGCCGTACTGCAGCAACTGACCTTCGTCGAGCACAGCGGTGTAGCCGCCCAGCAGCAGCGCCTCGCCCGGCTCGGTGGTGGCATAGACCACGGTGGACTGACCGGCTGCAAACAGCTGGGTCAGTTCCTCGCGCAGCTCTTCGCGCAGCTTGTAGTCCAGGTTCACCAGGGGTTCGTCCAGCAACATCAGCGGCGCGCCCTTGGCCAAGGCACGGGCCAGTGCCACGCGCTGCTGCTGCCCGCCCGAAAGTTCGGCCGGGTAGCGGTCCAGAAACATGTCGATGTGCAAACGGCTGGCGATCTCGCGCACCCGGGCGTCGATGTTCTTTTCGCCGCGCAGCTTCAGGGGCGACGCAATGTTGGCCGCCACCTTCATCGAGGGGTAGTTGATGAATTGCTGGTACACCATGGCCACATTGCGGTCGCGCACGGGCATGCCGGTCACATCCACGCCATCGACCTTGACGGTGCCCGAGGTGGGCGTATCCAGCCCGGCCATGATGCGCATGAGGCTGGTCTTGCCCGCCTGCGTGGCGCCCAGCAGCACCGTGACGGCGCCACTCTGGAGCGCCAGGCTCATGTCATACAGCCAGGTCTGCGCCCCCACCTTCTTGCTGATGCTGTCCAATGCCAGCTGCATCACGCAACCTTTCTTTGTCGCCCGAGGGCCTGATGAATGGGGCGCTGCCGCCTCATCAGACACAGCAGGCCCTCTCGTTTTCGATTTCGTTCATTTTTGTTCTTTTTTGATCGTATTGAATCAAGGTTTACCCTTAACAGGTTCCTTTTTGTTCGATTTAAAGTATCTCCACCCCATAAGCCGATTGATTCGCGTGAATACGAACCCCCGACAACTGCTGCTTCTCGAAGAAGTCCGCGCGCGCAAGTCCGCCACGGTGGAACAACTGGCAGACACCCTGGGCGTGACCCTGCAGACCGTGCGCCGTGATGTGCAGCGCCTGGCAGAGTCCGGCCTGCTCACGCGCTTTCATGGTGGCGTGCGCGTGCCCAGCTCCACCGTGGAGAACCTGGCCCACACCCAGCGAGAGACCCTGCATGCCGAAGGCAAGGCGCGCATTGCGCGTGCCGTGGCCGAACAAGTGCCCAACGACTGCTCGCTGATCCTGAACATCGGCACCACCACCGAAGCCATTGCCAAGGCGCTGCTGCACCACCGGGGCCTGCGCGTGATCACCAACAACCTGAACGTGGCGGCCATCCTGAGCGGCAACCCCGAGTGCGAGGTGATCGTGGCTGGTGGCGTGGTGCGTGCCCGCGACCGGGGCATCGTGGGCGAAGCCGCTGTGGACTTCATCCGCCAGTTCAAGGTGGACATTGCGCTCATCGGCATCTCGGGCATCGAGCCCGATGGATCGCTGCGCGACTTCGACTACCGCGAAGTGAAGGTGGCGCAAACCATCATCGAGCAGTCGCGCGAGGTCTGGCTGGCGGCCGACCACAGCAAGTTCAACCGCCCGGCCATGGTGCAACTGGCCACGCTGGCGCAGATCGACCGCCTGTTCACCGATGCACCGCCACCAGAACCCTTCCCGGCGCTGTTGCAAGATGCTGAAGTCATCTGCACGGTCGCTGCGTAGCTTCCCCTATCCTTTGCCCTCATGACCTACCTGCTCGCCCTCGACCAAGGCACCTCCAGCTCCCGCAGCATCGTTTTTGACGAAGGCGGCCACATCGTGGCGCAGGCGCAGCTCGAATTGCCACAGATCTACCCCCAGCCCGGCTGGGTGGAGCACGACCCGCTGGATATCTGGCGCACCCAGCTCGCCACCGCGCGCGATGCGTTGGCCAAGGCAGGTATCTCGGCCAGCGCCATACGCGCCGTGGGCATCACCAACCAGCGCGAGACCACCGTGCTGTGGAACCGCCAAACCGGCCAGCCAGTGCACCACGCCATCGTGTGGCAAGACAGGCGCGCCGAGCCCGCCTGCGCCCAGCTGCGCGAACAGGGCCATGCCGCCACCATCCAGGCCAAGACGGGCTTGCTGGTGGACGCCTACTTCTCGGGCACCAAGCTGCAATGGATGCTGGACCACGTGCCCGGTGCGCGCGACGCAGCCGAGCGCGGCGAGCTGGCCTTTGGCACGGTGGACAGCTGGCTGATGTGGAAGCTCACCCACGGCCAGGTGCATGTGACGGATGTGAGCAATGCCTCGCGCACCATGCTGTTCAATGTGCATACCAACCAGTGGGACGATGAGCTGCTGGCGTTGCTGCGCATCCCCAAGGCGCTGCTGCCCGAGGTACTGCCCTCGGCCGCCCACTTTGGCGACACGGCGGCCGACCTGCTCGGCCACAGCATCCGCATCGGCGGTGTGGCGGGCGACCAGCAAAGCGCGCTGTTCGGCCAGGCGTGCTTTACCGCCGGTATGGCCAAGAACACCTATGGCACGGGCTGCTTCATGCTGATGCACACGGGCGGCACGTTCCAAACCTCGCAGAACGGCCTGCTCACCACCAGTGCAGCGCAGGCCACGGCACAGCCCGAGTTCGCCATGGAAGGCAGCGTCTTTGTCGGCGGGGCCGTGGTGCAGTGGCTGCGCGATGGTCTGCGGGCCATCTCCACCAGCAACGAGGTCGAGTCGCTGGCGCAAAGCGTGCCCGACTCGGGCGGCGTGATGATGGTGCCCGCCTTCACCGGCCTGGGCGCCCCGTACTGGAAGCCCGACTCGCGCGGCACCATCACGGGCCTCACGCGCGGCACCACGCTGGGCCACATCGCCCGCGCGGCGCTGGAGAGCATTGCGTACCAAAGCGCCGCCCTGCTGCTGGCCATGAGCCGCGATGCCGTGGCCGCAGGTGGCGCCCCGGTCAGCGAACTGCGCGTGGATGGCGGCGCCTGTATCAACGATCTGCTGATGCAGTTTCAGGCCGACCTGCTGGGCATCCCGGTGGTGCGCCCCGCCGTCATCGAAACCACGGCGCTGGGCGCTGCCTACCTGGCGGGGCTGTCGAGCGGCGTGTACGCCAGCACCAGCGAGCTCTCCCACCTGTGGCGTGCCGACCGCCGTTTTGTGCCCACGCTGAGCAGCGCCCGCGCGCAGGAGCTGATGGCCCACTGGGAACACGCGGTGCGGCAAACAGTAGCTGAGTAGCTCCCCCTGAGGCGCTGCGCGCCTTCCCCCTCTCTGCTTCGCTTTGCTCGCGGAGGGGGACGCTCCCAGCGCGGCGGGGCGGCCCTTGCGCGGGAGCACTGGCTTTGGCCGCGCCAGTTGCACGAGTCTTCGAGCAACTCATAGGTCTAGCGGCGCTACCATCAGCTCTCCCTTTCCAGCCTGCCCGCAAAATGACCTCCCCCGCTCCAGCCACAGCAAACTCCTCCCTCCCCACCATCGCCTTCATCGGCGGCGGCAACATGGCCAGCGCCATCATTGGTGGACTGATCCACCAGGGCCACCCGGCCAGCCAGATCGAAGTGGTCGAGCCCTATGCCCCCACACGCGAGGCGCTGCTCAAGAACTTTGGCCTCACGGCGCAACCCGAGGCGGGCCCCACGCTGCAGCGCGCCAGCATCGTGGTCTGGGCGGTCAAGCCCCAGACATTCAAGGACGCCGCCGCACAGGCCAAGGCCCACACGCAGCAGGCCCTGCACCTGAGCGTGGCCGCCGGCATCCGCTCGGACAGCATTGCCCAGTGGCTGGGTACCGAGCGCATCGTGCGCACCATGCCCAACACGCCCGCGCTGGTGGGCAAGGGCATGAGCGCGATCTACGCGCGCCCCGCCGTGACCAGCGCCGAGCGCCAGAGTGTGGAAGCCATCATGGCGTCCACGGGCGAGTTCCTGTGGGTCGATAGCGAAACCCAGCTCGACGCCGTCACCGCCCTCTCGGGCTCGGGCCCGGCCTATGTGTTCTATTTCCTCGAAGCCATGACGCGTGCGGGGGTGGGCATGGGCCTGTCCGAGCAGCAGGCGCACCAGCTGGCCGTGGGTACGTTTGTGGGCGCCTCGGAGCTGGCCCGCCGCTCCGACGAGCCCCCAGCCGTGCTGCGCGAACGCGTCACGTCCAAGGGCGGCACCACCTATGCGGCCCTGCAGTCGATGGAGGCCAGCGGCGTGTCGCAGGCGTTCGAGGCCGCCATGCGCGCCGCCGAAAAGCGCGCCAACGAACTCGGGAACGAGTTCGGCGCCTGACCCCCTGCCTTTGGCCCCGGTTCACGACTCCACCCGGGGTCGTGAACAATATTTCAAGCCTTTTGGGCCCTCAGCGCTTATCCATCAAGCACTAGAAGCTATCAATTTGTGAGTATCGACCGCACCAGGTAGCTGCCCGCTATACCCGCAAACACCGTGGCACCCAGCCAGTGGTTGATGCGAAACGCCTTGAAGCAACCCTCGCGGGTGCGGGTGCGGATCAGTGTGAAGTGCCACACGGCCTGGGCCAGCGCCACTGCCAACGCTATATAAAAAATAGCACCCAATGCATATGGTTGTAGCGCCACAGCCCAAATACCCAAAAAAAGCAGATAAAAGGCCGTGATGGCGGCCACATCCAACCGCCCGAGGGTGATGGCCGAGGTTTTGATGCCGATCTTCAGGTCGTCGTCGCGGTCCACCATGGCGTATTCAGTGTCATAGGCCAGCACCCAGAACATGTTGCCCAGCCACATCCACCAGGCCACCGCAGGCACCTGGCCCTGCACGGCGGCAAACGCAATGACGATGCCGAAGTTGAACGCAATACCCAGCACCGCCTGGGGCATGGAAATGATGCGTTTGGTGAACGGGTAGGCAATGGCCACCAGCACGGCGGGCACCGACCAGGCAATGGCGGCGGTGTTGGTGGTGAGCACCAGGCCAAACGACACGAGCGCGAGCACCACCCCCAGGCCCAGCGCCTCTTTCACCGACACCGCACCGGTCGTGACCGGGCGCTGCGCCGTGCGCTTGACGTGTTTGTCAAAGTCGCGGTCGGCCACGTCGTTCACGCAGCAGCCTGCGCTGCGCATGAGGAAGGTGCCCAGCACAAACACCAACAGCAGGTGCCAGCCCGGAAACCCGTCGGCCGCAATCCACAGAGCACTGAGCGTGGGCCACAGGCACACCAGCCAGCCGGCGGGGCGGTCCCAGCGGATCAGATCGAGGTAGAGCGAAAAGCGGCTGCGGGAAGCTGTGGTGGTAGCGGTCATGGGGCGGAATTTTCCCAGATGCAGGCCCGGCAAGAAAAACGCCCGGGGCCTTGCAGCCACCGGGCGTTGGGTTCACCTCGCGGTGAGTGTTTACTCTTCGAGCAGCGAGCGCAGCATCCACGCTGTCTGCTCGTGCACCGTCAGGCGCTGGGTCAGCAGGTCGGCCGTGGGCTCGTCGCTGGCCTTGTCGGCCAGAGGAAACAGGCTGCGCGCAGTACGGGCCACGGCCTCGTGGCCTTCGACCAGCACACGCACCATGTCCAGCGCCTTGGGCGGCTTGGCGGGCGCGTCGGGCACCGTCGCCAGCTTGCCAAACTCGGCATACGAGCCGGGCGCCACATGGCCCAGAGAACGGATGCGCTCGGCAATCGGGTCCACCGCGTTCCACAGCTCGGTGTACTGCGCCATGAACATGGTGTGCAGCGTGTTGAACATGGGGCCCGTCACGTTCCAGTGGAAGTTGTGGGTGGTGAGGTACAGGGTGTACGTGTCGGCCAGCAGGCGCGACAGGCCCTGGGCGATGGCAGCGCGATCCTTGTCGCTGATGCCGATGTTGATGCTGGGGGCAGAGGTTTTGCCGGTTGCGGCTTTGCCAGGAGCTTTGGCCATGGGGGTCCTTCCGTGCTGAAACATGAAACGCCCCGCGCTGGCTGGCCCGTATGAGCGCTGCGCGCGGAGTCCTTAGCCACTGTAGCTCAAGACATCGGCATCGCCTGTCAGCCGATGCCGATGTCTTGCACCTGGATCAAGAACCGGAGCCCAGAAAACACACGGGTGGCCCCCACCCGCAGGCTCACTGCATTTGCGGCAGGTTGCCGATGCGCACCAGCATCTCGGTGAACATCTGCATGTCCGCGTCCAGGTCCACCACTTCCTTGAACTCCTTGGCGTTGTGGGCCGTGTACTTTTTGCCGGGCATGGCGGGACCAAAGTTGATGGCGTTGGGCATCAGCTTGGCCGTGGTGCTGCCAGCGGTGGGCACAGGCTGCGCAGGCAAGCCCGTGGTGTCGCCAAAGGTGTTGAGCAGCGTGGCCAGCCAGGCGCCCTTGGGGTCGCGGGCCATCCAGTTGCCTTGGTTGTGCTCCACCTCGACCGCCACGCCAGCCTGGGTGCCCCAGGCCTTGATGCGTTCGGTGGTGGCCTTGGCCAGGGCCTCGGGCGTGTTGCCACGGGGCATGCGCACGTTCACCAGCACATCGACCTTGCCGTCTTTCTCACGGATCAGGTTGGGCGACATGGTCAGCGGGCCCATGAAGTCGTCGCTGTAGGCCAGGCCGATGGTGCGGCCCAGGTAGTCCACGCCATACAGGTCAGCGATGTATTTCGCTGCCTGGGCATAGCCATTGGCCGCCACCGAAATGCCCGATTGCTGCAGGAACAGCGCCAGACGCGGCAGCGGGTTCACGCCTTCTTCAGGGCGCGAGCCGTGGGCCGAGACGCCCGTGACCTTGACCAGCACGTCTGCGCCTTCACGCGCCACATCGATGCTGAACTTGCCGCCCTGGCCGGTGTATTTGCCGATAAAGGCGTCCTTGGCAGCGCTGAGCTGGCGGGCGGTGGCGTCGGCATTGCCGCCACGCAGGCGGGCCGTGGCTGTCTGGGGCACAGCATTGGCCGATGCGGCGCCAGCCATGGCCACGATGGTGGGCTGGCTACCAGCTGCGGCACCCAGGGCGAAGGTGGTGCGCAGCGCGCCAGACCCCTTCTCAGCCACCACGGCGGGGTATTTGCTGTCGAGCACGATGTTGTACTCAGGCAGCGACGTCTTGGCACGGTAGTACTTCATCGCGTCACCACCGGTTTCTTCGGTGGTCTCGATCATGAGGCGGATGGTGCGGGCCAGCGGCAGACCGCTTTCCTTCACCGCCTTCATGGCGTACAGCACGGTGGCGATGGAGCCCTTGTCGTCAATGGAGCCCCTGCCGTACAGGTTGCCACCCACGCGGGTCAGCTTGAAGGGGTCGAGCTTGGTGCCGTCGTCCAGCACCCATTCGTCGGCCACCACGGGCACCACGTCGGCGTGGGTCAGGATGCCGAACTCTTCGGGGCCGCTGCCGGGCAACTTCACTTCAAAGATGCGGTTGTCCACGTTGCGGTATTGCAGGCCAAAGTCCTTGGCCATCCCTTCGACCAAGGCACCGAAGGCGATGATGTGTTTGTCTTCGTGCGGTGGCACCTTGTCGGCGCGCACCGTGGGAATGGCCACCATCTTCGCCGTGGCGGCGATCACCGCCGCCTGGTTGCGCAAGCGGTTGTGCAGGCCCAGCAAGCGGCTGATATTGACTAGGTCATCACCCGCCAAGGGCTTGTGGGCCAGATAAGCCGACACGGCGGTCTGCAACTGCGGCTGCATCTGTGCGGCCAGCGCCAGGAACTGGCGGAAGTCCACTGCGGCAGCGGCGGCAGGCGCCGCTGCAATGCGGTCGAGCGCAGGCTTCTTCAGCGTCTGGGCTGCGGGTGGGGTGGTGGGGGTAGAGCACGCCGTCAGGGCGGCAACCAGCGTGGCGGTGAGCCAAAGCATTTTCATAGGAACCTCTTGTGGGGGCAAAGGCACCGACCGCCGATGGGCAGAGGGCGCCGTGGAGCATGGCCTGCCCAGGCCGGGTGGACCTGCGCAGGGGCGGCGGGAGTGTAGCGCCGATTCCCGGTGGCCAATCGATGCCCGACGGCCCGGTCAGGACAGCCGTGTCACGCCTGGCAGCTCACACGCATAGATGGCATTGCGCAGGGCCGCAATGGCCTCGTAGCGCGTGAAGCTGCGGCGCCAGGCCAGCACCACGCGGCGCATGGGTGGCGGGCCGCCGTCCTCTTCGCGGATGGGCAGGTAACGGATGTAGGTCTCGTCGCTCTTGCGGCGGCGCGACACCGTGAGCAGCGCATCGCGCGGCACCGACAGGCGTGGCACCAGCGTCACCCCCATGCCAGCCGCCACCATGTGCTTGATGGTCTCCAGCGACGAGCCCTCGAACGACTTGCGGATGCCCTCGGCATTGCTCGCAAAACGCGCAAACTCGGGGCAGACCTCCAGCACATGGTCGCGAAAGCAGTGGCCCGCGCCCAGCAGCAGCATGGTTTCGTTTTTCAACTCGGCGGCCGTGACCGACTTCTTGGCCGCCAGCGGATGCGTGCTGGGCACAGCCGCCATGAAGGGCTCGTCATACAGCGGCGCCATGGCCAGGCCGGTGTCGGGGAAGGGCTCGGCCAGGATGGCGCAGTCGATCTCGCCGGTGCGCAGCATCTCCAGCAGCTTGACGGTGAAGTTCTCCTGCAGCATCAGCGGCATTTGCGGCGTGCGCGTGATGGACTGGCGCACCAGCTCGGGCAACAAATAAGGGCCAATGGTGTAGATCACGCCCAGCGTGAGCGGCCCGGCCAGCGGGTCCTTGCCGCGCTTGGCGATTTCCTTGATGGCCGCTGCCTGTTCCAGCACGCTTTGCGCCTGGCGCACGATGTCTTCGCCCAGCGGCGTCACCGTCACCTCGCCCGCGCTGCGCTCGAACAGCTTCACGTCCAGCTCTTCTTCCAGCTTCTTGATGGCCACAGAGAGTGTGGGTTGCGACACATAGCAGGCATCGGCCGCATGGCCAAAGTGCTTCTCGCGGGCCACCGCAACGATGTACTTGAGTTCGGTGAGGGTCATGGTGTGTTCCTGCGGGCCACGTCAGTGTGGGTCTGAGCGTCTCATGCCTTGAGATAGTCCGATTTTCCTCCCAACCAGCGCGCCACATGTTTCGCCGCCAGTTCAGGATAGCGGTCCAGCATCTGCGGCGCCAGTTCGCGCGCCCATTCGAGCAGATGCGTGTCGGTCGCCAGGTCGGCAAATCGCAGCAATGCATCGCCCGACTGGCGGGCACCCAGAAACTCACCGGGACCGCGAATCTCCAGGTCGCGCCGGGCGATCTCGAAGCCGTCGTTGGTTTCGGCCATGGCGCGCAGGCGCTCCTTGGCGGTTTCGCCCACGCGGCCGCTGTCGTTGGTGGCATACAGCAGCACACACGCCGAGGCCGCCGCACCCCGCCCCACCCGGCCGCGCAGCTGGTGCAGTTGGGAAAGGCCAAACCGCTCGGCATGTTCGATGACCATGAGCGAGGCATTGGGCACGTCCACCCCCACTTCAATCACGGTGGTGCTGACCAGCACGCCCATCTGGCCGCTGGTGAACAGCGCCATCACCGCCTTCTTCTCGGCGGTGGGCATGCGCGAGTGCAGCAGGCCGACCATGCAGCCCGGCAAGGCTTCGCTCAGATCGGCATGCGTGGCGGTGGCGTTACTCAGGTCCAGCGCCTCGCTCTCTTCGATCAGCGGGCACACCCAGTACACCTGCCGCCCGGCCTCCACCTGCGCGCCGATGCGTGCGATGACCTCGTCCTTGCGGCTGTCGGCGATGAGCTTGGTGACGATGGGCGTGCGGCCCGGGGGCAGCTCGTCGATGACGGACACATCCAGGTCGGCGTAGTAGCTCATGGCCAGGGTGCGCGGGATGGGCGTGGCGCTCATCATGAGCATGTGCGGCTCCATGCCATGGGCGGCGAGCTTTTGCCGCAGCGCCAGCCGCTGCGCCACACCAAAGCGGTGCTGCTCGTCGATGATGGCCAGCGCCAGGTTCTTGAACTGCACCTGCTCCTGGATCACGGCGTGGGTGCCCACCACCAGCGCGGCCTCGCCGCTGGCCACCAGCGCCAGCATGGCGGTGCGGTCTTTCTTCTTCTGCCCACCCACCAGCCAGGCCACTTTGCGGCCGCGTGCGGCCAGCAAGGGTTCGAGCCAGCCGATCATCTTGGCGAAATGTTGCTCAGCCAGGATTTCGGTGGGCGCCATCAGCGCGCACTGCCAGCCCGCGTCCATGGCCAGGCAAGCAGCCAGAGCCGACACCACGGTTTTGCCCGACCCGACATCGCCCTGCAGCAGGCGGTGCATGGGCACCTGGCGGGCCAGGTCGGCTGCGATTTCCTCGCCCACACGGCGCTGGGCGGCGGTCAGGTCAAACGGCAGCACGGCCAGCAACTGCTCATGCAGCGGCAAGGCACCGTCGGCGCCGTGCCGGGGCCGCAGCACCGGCGCGCGCAGCATGTCGCGTTCGCGCCGCGACTGCTGCTGCGATAGCTGCTGGGCCAACAGCTCCTCAGCCTTCAGGCGCTGCCAAGCGGGGTGGCTGTGGTCCTCCAGCGTGGAAAGCGCCACATCGGGCGTAGGGTGGTGCAAAAAAGTGAGCGCCTCGCGCAAGCTGAATAAGCGCTGCAGGCCATTCGGGCCATAAAACCGCGCCAGCGGCGGCTCCGCGCCGGGTGGCAGGGTGTCTGACAGATCCACCCGCATCAGCGCACTGACCACGGCACGGCGCAGGTAAGGCTGAGGCAGCCCCGCCGTCGTGGGGTACACCGGCGTCAGTGCCGCAGGCAACTCGCCCCCGGCCACGCGAAACGCCGGGTGCAGCATCTGCCGGCCCCAGAAGCCGCCCTTGACCTCGCCCCGGATGCGCAGGCGCGCCCCCACCGCCAGGGTCTTCTGGTGCGAGGGGTAGAAGCTGAAAAAGCGCAGCTCGCAGCTGCCCGTGTCGTCCTGCACCTGCACCAGCAACTGGCGACGCGGGCGTAGCTGAATCTCGCTGGCCATCACCGTGGCTTCGATCTGCACCATCTGCCCGTCGCGTGCATTGGCCAGCGGGGTGATGCGGGTTTCATCCTCATAGCGCAGGGGCAGGTGCAGGGCCAGGTCGATGTCGCGGCGCAGCCCCAGTTTCTGCAGCGCCTTTTGTGCCACCGAGGCTGCGCCCTGGCTGCGCGCTGCCGGGGCGGCCGCGAGCGCAGTGGTTTTGGTCGGTGCAGGGGTGGCGGCGGGCATGTGGAGCAAATTGCTAGGGAAAACGAGCGCAGATCGCAGCCCGAAAAGGCTACCATGGTTACCAACACTAACGCCTGAACACGGCGTGTTTTCGAGTCCCGGGTTATCGCCATGCTCAAACGCATCCACATCCAACACCTTACCCTGGGCATGTACCTGCACGAGTTTTGCGGCTCGTGGATGGACCACCCCTTCTGGAAGGCCAAGTTCCTGCTCAAGGACCCCAAGGACTTGGAACGCATTCAGGCCACAGCCATCCAGGAAATCTGGATCGACACCGACAAGGGCCTGGATGTGGCCGTGGGCACCGCGTCGATGTCGCGCGAAGAAGTCGATGCGCAGATCGAGACCGACTTCAGCCGCCTGGAGGACCTGCCGCCCGTCAAGGTGAAGCTACCGCCGCCCCCACCGCCCCCCAAGCGGGACCGCAGACCGGCGGACATGCACAGCGAGCTCAAGATGGCTGCCGCCATCTGCGTGAAGTCCAAGGAGGCGGTGGTCTCCATGTTCAACGAAGCGCGCATGGGCCGCGCGGTGGACTCGGCAGGCGCACAGAGCCTGGTGGAGGAGATTTCGGACTCCGTCACCCGCAACCCCGGCGCGCTCATCAGCCTGGCGCGGCTCAAAACCGCCGACGACTACACCTACATGCATTCGGTGGCCGTGTGCGCGCTCATGGTGGCGCTGGCCAAGCAGCTCAAGCTCAAGGAAGACCAGCAGCGGCTCGCCGGCATGGCGGGCCTGCTGCACGACCTGGGCAAGGCCGCCATCCCGCTGGCCGTGCTCAACAAGCCCGGCAAGCTCACCGACCAGGAGTTCGCCGTGGTGCGCAGCCACCCCGTGGAGGGCTACCACATGCTCAAGGAGGGCGGCAACGTGCCTGATGCGGTGCTGGACGCCTGCCTGCACCACCATGAAAAGGTGGACGGCTCGGGCTACCCCGACAAGCTGCAGGGCGAAGGCATCAGCGTGATCGCCCGCATGACGGCCGTCTGCGACGTGTACGACGCCATCACCTCCGACCGGCCCTACAAACGCGGCTGGGACCCGGCCGAGTCGCTGCGCCGCATGGCCGAGTGGACCAAGGACCACTTTGACGCCCGCATCTTCCAAGCCTTTGTCAAAAGCATCGGTATCTACCCCGTGGGCTCGCTGGTGCGGCTGACCTCGGGGCGCATTGGCGTGGTGACGGAGCAGTCCGCCACGGCGCTCACCACTCCCATGGTCAAGGTGTTCTTCTCGACCAAGTCCGACCTGCGCATCCCGCCCGAGATGGTGAATCTGGCCGCCCCGGACTGCAATGAAAAAATCGTGGCGCGCGAAGACCCTGAGAAGTGGCACTTTCCAGACCTGAACGAACTGTGGTCAGGCTTTACTGACAAAGTCTGGTAGTCCATGTCGGCACTGATCACCCTGACGCTGAACCCCGCCCTCGACCTGGCAACCACCACCGACCACATTGCGCCCACCCACAAGCTGCGCTGCGGCCCGGTGCAGCGGTTTGCGGGTGGTGGTGGCATCAACGTGGCCCGTGTGCTGCACCGGCTGGGCGCCGATGTGTTGGCCTGGGCATTGATGGGTGGCGCGGCGGGCGCGCAGGTGCAGCAGTTGCTGGCCCATGAGGGCGTACCCACGCGGTTGCAGGGCATTGCGGGCGACACGCGCGAGAACTTCTCGGTGGTCGAGACCAGCACGGGCCAGGAATTTCGGTTTGTGCTGCCCGGCCCCACATTGCTAGCCAACGAGTGGCAGGCCTGCCTGGATGCACTGACGGCATACACCCCGCCGCCGCGCTGGCTCATTGCCAGTGGCAGCCTGCCACCAGGCACACCCGACAACTTCTACGCCCAACTGGCACAGGCCCTGCGCGGGCGGAACATGCGCG
Organism: Acidovorax benzenivorans; assembly: GCF_028680575.1. Taxonomy (GTDB): domain Bacteria; phylum Pseudomonadota; class Gammaproteobacteria; order Burkholderiales; family Burkholderiaceae_C; genus Acidovorax; species Acidovorax benzenivorans. The sequence goes on from NZ_JAPCKI010000007.1 coordinate 184,180, forward strand.
TGGCCATCGACACGTCGGGCCCGCCGCTGGCGGCCGCGCTGCAGGCCGGTGTGGCCCTGGTCAAGCCCAGCCTGCGCGAGCTGCGCGATGTGATGCAACAGCCCCTGGAGCACGCAGCCGACTGGTGCGCCGCCGCCCAGTCGTTGGTTCACAGCGGCGCGGCCGAGACGGTGGCTCTGTCACTGGGTGAACAAGGCGCCGTGCTGGCCACGCGCGAGGGCGTGTGGCAGTCGCCAGCCCTCAACGTGCCCGCCACCACCGGCACCACAGGCGCGGGCGACTGTTTTCTGGCCGCCTTGGTGTGGGCGCTGGACCGGGGCGATGCCCCTGCCGAGGCACTGCGCTGGGGCGTGGCAGCCGGTGCTGCGGCCTTGCTGCACCCGGGCACCACGCTGGCCCAGGCCGATGACGTGCAGCGGCTGGTGCACGGCGTGCCAGAGCCCGTGGCGTTCACAACCCAGCCATAGTCCCAGGAGTCTGCAGGGCGCGCAGCCCCGTGGGACAATCGCGCCTTCCGCAATTTTTACCTTGGCACGGGCCCGTTCGGCCCTCAAGCACGATGACTGATCTCTCCAGCGGCGCAGCCAGTGCGCCCGCAACACCCCGCGTGTTCACCCTCAGCGACTTCGACTTCTCGCTGCCCCCCGAACTCATTGCCCAGCACCCTGCCCCCGAGCGCAGCGCCTCGCGCCTGCTCGACGGCCGCGCCATGCAGCCCGTGGACCGCATCTTTCGCGAGCTGCCCGGCCTGCTGCGCGCGGGTGACCTGCTGGTGTTCAACGACACGCGCGTGGTCAAGGCGCGCATCTTTGGCGAGAAGGCCAGCGGCGGCAAGCTGGAGCTGCTGATCGAGCGCGTGCTGCCCGCCGAGGCCGGCAACCCCGGCAACGAAGTCGTGGCCCACATGAAGGTCAGCAAAAAGCCCCTGCCCGGCAGCGTGGTGCACATGGCCGGGGGCCGCAAGGCAGGGGGCTTTGACGCGCAGCTGCTCGGCCGCTGGCCCACCGAGGACGGCCCGCTGTTCCGCTTTGCGTTGCACGGCCCGGCAGGCGAATCGCCCTGGGCGCTGATGGACCGCCACGGCCACCTGCCGCTGCCGCCCTACATCGAACGCCACCAGAACACCGACCACGACCCCGACGAGGCCGAGGACAGCCAGCGCTACCAGACGGTGTTCGCACGCGCGCCCGGCGCCGTGGCCGCCCCCACCGCCGCACTGCACTTTGACGAAGGCGTGTTGGCCGACCTGGCCGCGCGCGGCATCGAGCGCGCCAGCGTCACCCTGCATGTGGGCGCTGGCACCTTCCAGCCCTGCAAGACCGAAAACCTGGCCGAGCACCAGATGCACAGCGAGTGGTACGAAGTGCCCCTGGCCACGCTGGCCGCGCTGGAGCGCTGCCGCCAGCGCGGTGGCCGCGTGGTGGCCGTGGGCACCACCACCGTGCGCACGCTCGAATCCTGGGCCAGAACCGGCCAGGCCACGGGCGACACCAACATCTTCATCACCCCGGGCTTTGGCTTCCAGGTGGTGGATGTGCTGATCACCAACTTCCACCTGCCCAAGAGCACGCTGATGATGCTGGTGAGCGCCTTCGCGGGCTACGCCCACATCATGGGCCTGTACCGCCACGCGATGGCGCAGCAGTACCGATTCTTCAGCTATGGCGACGCGATGCTGCTGGAGCGCGCGCGCAGCACACCGTGAGCCCCCCGCCCCTCGCCGCCGACGACCTGCAGGCCCGCCGCACCCGGCGGCGCTCAGCCCTGGTGGGCATCGTGCTGACCGTGGTGGCCTGCGCCTGTTTTGCGCTGCTGGACACCGCCACCAAGCTGGTGAGCGTGGGCGTGCCGCTGCTGATGGCGCTGTGGATGCGCTACCTGTTCCAGTCGGTGCTGACCACGGCCTTTGTGCTGCACCGCGAGGGGCTGACCGCACTGCGCACCACACAGCCGCGCTTTCAGGCCCTGCGCGGGGCGCTGTTCACGGCCACCAGCCTGTTTGGCTTCATCAGCATCATGCACATGCCACTGCCCGAGTTCACGGCCGTGGTGGCGACCACGCCGCTGTGCGTGACGGTGGTGGCCGCGCTGTGGCTGCACCAGCGTGTGAGCGCCTGGCGCTGGCTGCTGGTGGCGATGGGCCTCACGGGCACGCTGGCCATCATCCGCCCAGGCAGCGACGCCTTCACCTGGGCTCTGCTGTGGCCGCTGTGCCTGCTGGCCTCGGGCACGGGTTACCAAGTCATCAGCAGCAAGATGGCCGGGCACGAGAGCCCCGCCACCACCCAGCTCTACACCAGCTGGATCGCCACGGCGCTGGTGTCGCTGGGGGTGCCGTTTGTGTGGCAGTCCATCACCGACCCATGGCTGTGGGTGGGCATGTTCACCATGGGCCTGTCGAGCGCGGTGGGCCACATGCTGCTGCTCAACGCTTATGCGCGCACCACACCCGTGACGATTGCGCCGTTTTTGTATTCGCAGATCGGCTTTGCGATGCTGGCGGGCTGGCTGGTGTACCGCCACGTGCCCGACGCGTGGTCGCTGGCGGGCATTGCCGCCATCGTGCTCAGCGGCGCGGCCAGCGCGTGGCTGACCGTGCGCGAGACACGTTAAGAGCCAAAACAGTCAGAAGCGCTTATACAACATGCCTTAATAGCTATTTAATTTATAGCAATTCAACCCAACAAAGGGCGCGGAGCCCAACGTTCGTCAGAACGCCACCGCGTGCCCATCCTTGCGCGGGTCGGAGCCAGCGATGTAGCTGTTGCCATTGCGCAGCACCAGTTGAGCACCGCCAAAGGCGAACACGCCGTTGCCTTCTTCCACCGTCACCTCGTGCCCGCGCGCGCGCAGCGCGGCGATCACGGCGGGGTCGAAGCCCGACTCCACGGCCACGCCCTTGCCGCCTGTCACGCGCCAGCGCGGCGCGTCGGCAGCGGCCTGCGGGTTCTGGCCGTAGCGCAGCACGCGCAGCGCCATCTGGGTATGGCCCTGGCTTTGCATGGGGCCGCCCATCACGCCGAACGCCATCTGCGGCGTGCCGTCGGCATGCATGGCAAAGGCCGGGATGATGGTGTGCGAGGGGCGCTTGCGCGGCGCCACCTGATTGGCGTGGCCGGGCGTGAGGTTGAAGCCATGGCCCCGGTTCTGCAGGCTGATGCCGGTGCCCGGCACCACCACACCCGAACCAAAGCCCATGTAGTTGGACTGGATGAACGACACCATCATGCCCTGGCTATCTGCCGCCGCCAGGTACACCGTGCCACCAGGGCGGGGAGCGCCGTGCCCTGGGTCGCCCGCGTGCTCGCGGTCGATGAGGGCAGCGCGGCCGCGCAGGTAGTCGGCGTCGAGCAGGTCACGCGGCGCCACCTGCATGGCGTCGATGTCGGCGTTGTATTGGTGCAGGTCGGCAAACGCGAGCTTCATGGCCTCGATGCTGGCGTGCACCGTCTCCACATCGTCCACCGGGTGCGCCCCGATGCCATGCGCGTCGAGCATGCCCAGCGCCATCAGTGCTGCAATGCCCTGACCGTTGGGCGGGATCTCATGGACCACCGAATCACCAAAGCGCTGGTGAATGGTGCCCACCCAATCGGCCTGGTGCCCGGCCAGATCGGGCAGCGTCATGGCGCCGCCATTCGCCTGCGAATGCTCCACGATGCGCTCGGCGATCACGCCCCGGTAGAAGGCCTCGCCCTCGGTCTCGGCGATCAGCTCCAGCGTGCGGGCGTGGGCTTCGCTGCGGAAGATCTCCCCCGCCTGGGGAACACGACCATTCGGCATGAAACATTCGGCAAACCCAGGCTGCGCCCCCAGCTTGGCCGCGCCCAACGCCCAGAGGCGGGCAATGGTGGGCGACACCGGAAAACCGTTGCGCGCGTAGTCGATGGCTGGCTGGGCCAGCTGCGCAAACGGCAGCTTGCCCAAGCGCTTGGACAGTGCCACCCAGGCCGACACAGCGCCTGGCACGGTGACGGCGTTCCAGCCCGTTTCGGGGATGCCGCCCAGCTTTTCAAAATACTCCGGCGTCCAGGCCGCTGGCGAGCGCCCCGAGGCATTGAGGCCGTGCAGTTCCTTGCCGTCCCACACGATGGCAAACCCATCGCTACCCAGGCCGCAGCCCGTGGGCTCGACCACCGTGAGCGCCATGGCGGCCGCCAGGGCAGCGTCCACCGCATTGCCGCCAGCCAGCAGCATGCGCAGGCCCGCCTGCGCGGCCAGCGGCTGCGAGGTGGAGACCACGTTGCGGCCCATGACCGCACTGCGGTGCGAAGAATAAGGAAGGGACCAGTCGAGGGATGGGGTATTCATGGCGTTCTGACTCTGTTGCCCCGCACAGGGCGGGCTGTATGACACCGGCGCGGCGCAAAGCGAGTGACGCCGAGGAAGGGCCGCCCCGCACCGAGGGCGTCGTCCCCTCGCCCGCATCGCGCAGCGGTGTGAGAGCGGGGAGAAGGCGCGCAGCGCCTCAAAGGGGATTATTCAATGCTTATCTTGTGTTGACGGATCACGGTGGCCCAACGGTTGCTGTCAGCCTGCACCATCGCAGCGAACTGCGCGGGCGTGCGCGGCGCGGCGGGCTCCACGCCCAGCTTGGCCAGGCTCTCGGCCACTTCGGGCGCCTGCACAGCCTTGGCGAAGGCCTTGTGCACCTTCTCGACCAGCGCGGGCGGCGCCCCGGCAGGCAGGTACACGCCGAACCAGGTCACCGACGAATAACCGGGCAGGCCGGATTCGGCCAGCGTGGGCAACTCGGGCGCCAGCGTGCTGCGCTTTTCGCTGGTCACGGCCAGGGCGCGCAGGCGGCCGGCCTTGGCGTGGGGCATGCCGGTGGGCAGGGAGTCGAACAGCACATGCGTCTGCCCGGCGATCAGGTCTGGAATGGCCAGCGCCGTGCCCTTGTAGGGGATGTGGGTCATCTCCACCCCCGCCTGGGCGCTGAAGGCGGCGGTGTTCAGGTGCACGATGGTGCCGTTGCCGCTGGTGGCGTAGTTGAGCTTGCCAGGGTGGGCCTTGGCGTAGGCGATGAGTTCGCCCACGGTCTTGACCGGCAGCGAGTTGGTGACCAGCAGCACGCTGGGTGCGTCAGCCACATGGGCCACGGGGGTGAAGTCCTTGCGCGGGTCGTAGGCCAGCTTGGGCATCAGGTGGGGCGAGATGGCGTGTGTGCTGCTGGTCGTCAGCAGCAGGGTGTAGCCGTCGGCCTGGGCTTTGGCCGCCTCGGCCGTGCCCAGGGTGCCGCCCGCGCCAGGCTTGTTGTCCACCACCAGCTGCTGCCCCAGGTCGGCCGCCACACGCTGCGTGACCACGCGGGCCACCAGGTCGGTCGCGCCACTGGCCGGGAAGGGCACGATCACCCGCACGGGGCGGTCAGGCCAGTTGGCTTGCGCATGCGCGGCAGACGCCACCACCAGCAGGCTGGCCAAGCCCCAGACACCACGGCCCCACGAAAGTAGACGCATACACAGCACTCCAGCAAAGAAATCGAACCACAGAGAGTGGGGCCATCTTAGGAATCTGTGCCTTGCTTGACCACCAGCATTTTGGCAATCTGCTTTGCCATAGCGGCAAACCGAAGGATACTGAGTGCTTCCCCCTCAGAACCACCCGCATGCGCCCTGACCTGCTGCAAGACACCACCCTGCGCTACTTTCTGGAAGTGGCGCAGAGCGGCTCGCTCACCGAGGCATCGGCCCGGCTGCATGTGGCCGCCTCGGCGCTGAGCCGCCAGATCGCGGGGCTGGAGGCCCAGCTGGGCACGCCGCTGTTCGAGCGCCACCCGCGCGGCATGGTGCTGACGGCGGCGGGAGAGATTTTGGCCGTGCACGCGCGCCGCACGGTGCTGGACGCCGAACGCGCCCTGGGCGAGATCGGCGCATTGCAGGGCCTGCGCGCCGGGCAGGTGCGGCTGGCCACGTCCGACGCGTTTGCCAACGAACTGGTGCCGCGCCTGTGTGTTGAATTCCAGCGCACCCATGTGGGCGTGCAGTTCAGCGTGATCGCACGGCCCACAGCCCAGGTGCCCGATGCCGTGCGCAGTGGCGCGGCCGACATCGGCCTGTGCTTCAGCCGCGCGCCGCACAAGGACATCGAGGTGGCCTACCGCCAGAGCGCACCGGTGCTGGCCCTGCTGCCGCCCGGCCACCCGCTGGCCAACGCAGACAGCGTGACCCTGGCACAGATGGCCGAGTACCCACTGGCCCTGCCCCCCGCCGAAACCACGGTGCGCCAGATGATCGACATCGTCTGCAGCCGCCAGGGCCTGCAGCTCACGGCCGTGCTCATCAGCAACCATGCCAAGACGGTGGTCAACTTTGTGCAACTGGGGGGTGGCCTGTCGGTGGCCAGCGAAATCGCAGTGCGCCACATGGTGGCCGACCGCACCATCGTGGCCCTGCCCATCAGCGACCCCGGCATGGACCTGCGCGACATCGAGATCCAGACCCTGGCGGGGCGCAGCCTGCCGGTGGCGGCGCAGGCGTTTCTGGAGTTGCTCAAGGAGCAACTGCCAGGGCTCGGGTGAAGGGAAGGCCGCTCAGTAGCCGTGCTGCTGGCGGAAATCCCGCGCCTGGCTGAAATGCCCGTTGCCAATGAAAGGCACGGGCGGGCGCAGCGCCGACAGCGGCGATGGGTGGTTGGACGTGAGCACCAGGTGCCCCCGGTCTGACGGAATCCAGGCGCGTTTGGACTGTGCGTGCGAGCCCCAAAGCATGAACACCACCGGGCGTGGGCCTTCAGCCACATGGCGGATGACGGCGTCGGTCAGCTCCTCCCACCCCTTGCCCGCATGGCTGGCGGCCTGGCCTTCTTCTACCGTGAGGCCGGTGTTGAGCAGCAGCACCCCGTTTTTCGCCCACTTGGTCAGGCTGCCGCCTGGGTTCGGAAACGGTGGGAAGGCCACCCCCAGGTCGCGCTGCATTTCCTTGAAGATGTTCTGCAGCGAGGGCGGCAGGCGCACGCCCGGCGCCACCGAAAACGCCAACCCCTCGGCCTGGCCCCGACCGTGGTATGGGTCCTGCCCCAGGATGACCACGCGCACATCCTCAGGTGGCGTCAGCTCCAGCGCGCGCAGCGGCTGGGGCGGAAAAATCGCCGTGCCCGCCTGCAGCCGTGTTTGCAAGAACGCGAGCAACGCCTGCCCACGGGCACCGTCAAAAAAGGCGTCCACCAAAGGCTGCCAGCCGGGCGCCACAGGCCAGTCGGCGGGGTTGGCGCTTTGGAGCTGGGTGGAGGGCTGAACCGATAAATTCATGGCAAAAATGGCCTCAAGCGCTTTATGGATAAGCGCCAACAGCTATAAAAACAATAGCGACAACAACCTCAAGCAAACAACTTGGCCAGCGCCAGGCCTGGGTCATCCGCCCGCATGAAGGCCTCGCCCACCAGGAAGGCGTGCACACCCGCATCGCGCATGGTCTTCACGTCCTGGGGCTTGAGGATGCCGGACTCGGTGACCAGCAAACGGTCTGGCGGTACGTCCTTCAACATGGAGAGCGTCGTGTCCAGCGTCACCTCGAACGTGCGCAGGTTGCGGTTGTTGATGCCGACCAGCGGGGTCTTGAGCTTCAGCGCCCGCTCCAGTTCGGGGCGGTCATGCACCTCCACCAGCACCGCCATGTCCAGGCCACGGGCAATGGCCTCGAAGTCGGCCATCTGGGCGTCGTCCAGGCTGGCCGCAATCAGCAAGATGGCATCGGCGCCCATGGCGCGCGATTCGTAGATCTGGTACGCGTCCACCATGAAATCCTTGCGCAGCACAGGCAGCAACGTGCTGGCGCGGGCTTGTTTCAGATAGTCGGGCTGGCCCTGAAAGAACTGCCGGTCGGTCAGCACTGACAGGCAGGCAGCGCTGACCTTGCCGTCGCCTTCCATGTAGCTTTGGGCGATGTCGGCGGGCTCGAAGTCGGCGCGCAGCACGCCCTTGCTGGGGCTGGCCTTCTTGATCTCGGCAATCACTGCCGCCTGGCCCTTGGCGATCTTGGCCCGCAGTGCGCCTTCAAAGTCGCGCGTGAGCACGCGGCTCTCGGCATCGGCGCGCATGGCGGGTAGCGGCAGGCGCTTTTTGGCAGCGGCCACTTCTTCGTGTTTGACGGCCACGATCTTGTTGAGGATGTCGCTCATAGGGAACCTTCAAATAGAAATACAAACTGTGCCGAACCGACACTTACATCGTGACCTGAAGAGCAAGATATTCAGGCTCCAAATAGTCTTGCAGAGGCTCGTTTCATCCGCGAGGAACTCGGATACCTTAGCCCCAGACGCCCAATCAACCGGTCCAAACATCTGTCGGTCAATGCCGTTTCTCGCCGAGATCCTCGTTGCACCGCAACCTGAGTCAAGGTCACATCGACATCCGTGGGCTCCCGATGCAGTACGAGGCTAAACCAGACTTCGTTCGTATCGCTTGTGTCCAAGATTGCCCAACTAAGACTGTGAACAGACTCCAGTTTGATCGTGCTTTGTTCATTCATGCCCACAGGCGTCAGCGTACGCTGATGAAAATCGAGGACCCACCCTTGCGACTTCCTGCGGATAAATTTCCGCCGTAGCATCACCGTCATACAAACGGTCGCAACCATACCCACCGACCAAAAAACTAACCAGAGATTCTCAGCCCGCACGTCAAAAGTCATCAATAGCACGGCCAGGAGAACCAGCACAGCGAAGCCGGAGAAAGAGATGAGGGTTGTCAGGTCAGGGAGGCTGATTCCTCCCAGGCTCAAGGGCAACCACACTTTGGGCTGCTGCTCGATCGCTGCGACCCACCCCGCAAGACTGCGTTGTCGGGGTATGGACGCCATATAGGTCAAGCTGCGGCTCGCGAGAGGCTCAAAACACTTACGTGGCCAGCGCGTGCGTACGCGTGACCATCTGCTCCAGCTTGGCCAGCGCGGCACCAGAGGCAATGGCAGCACGTGCCTTGGCAATGCCGCCGGGGATGGAATCGACCACATTGGCCGCGTACAGCGCCACACCCGCGTTCAAGCAGACGATGTCCTGCGCGGCGCCGGGCTCGCCCTTGAGCACGCCGATCAGCATCTCGCGCGATTGCTCGGGCGTTTCGACCTTGAGCGCGCGGTTGCTCGCCATGGGGAGGCCGAAGTCTTCGGGGTGGATTTCGTATTCGGTGATCTGGCCGTTCTTCAGCTCGCCCACCAGCGTGGCAGCGCCCAGGCTGACTTCGTCCATGCCGTCGCGGCCGTAGACCACCAGCGCGTGCTCAGCGCCCAGGCGCTGCAACGCGCGCACCTGGATGCCCACGAGGTCGGGGTGGAACACGCCCATCAGGATGTTGGGTGCGCCCGCCGGGTTGGTGAGCGGGCCCAGGATGTTGAAGATGGTGCGCACGCCCAGCTCCTTGCGCACCGGGGCCACGTTCTTCATGGCGGGGTGGTGATTGGGCGCAAACATGAAGCCGATGCCGACTTCAGCAATGCACTGGGCGATCTGCTCGGGCTTGAGGTTGATGTGGATGCCCAGGGCCTCCATCACATCAGCACTGCCGCTCTTGCTCGACACACCGCGTCCGCCATGTTTGCTGACCTTGGCGCCCGCTGCTGCGGCCACGAACATCGAGCAGGTGGAGATGTTGAAGGTGTTGGCACCGTCGCCGCCCGTGCCCACGATGTCCACCATGTGGGTCGCGTCCTTGACGTGCACCTTGGTGCTGAACTCGCGCATCACCTGCGCGGCGGCGGTGATCTCGCCGATGGTTTCCTTCTTCACGCGCAGGCCGGTGAGGATGGATGCGGTCATGACCGGCGAGAGTTCGCCCTGCATGATGAGCCGCATCAGGTGCAGCATCTCGTCGTGGAAAATTTCGCGGTGCTCGATGGTGCGCTGCAGCGCTTCCTGGGGGGTGATGGGCATAACGGTGTCTCCTAGGGTGGCGTTCAAGCCGCCGGTTGATCAGTAAAGGCCAGCTTGAGTCCGAAGCCGATGAACATGGCACCCGCCACGCGGTCCAGCCAGTGCATGCTGCGCTGAATGACCGTGGCGCGCCGCGCCATCCACGACGCGGCCAGCGCCCAGCCCACGTTGACGGGGATGGCGTTCACATTGAACAGCACGCCCAGCAGCACAAAGGCCAGCGCCTTGTTGTCCGCACCCGGCGCGATGAACTGCGGCACAAAGGCCAGAAAGAAGATGGCGACCTTGGGGTTGAGCACATTGGTCCAGAAGCCGCCCAGAAACACCTTGCGCAGCGGCGTGTGCTGCGCAGGGGTCGCCTGCGCAGCCGCCAGGGCAGCACTGTTGCCCCCGTCAGCGCCGGGCTTGGACAGCAGCATGCGCACGCCCATCCACATCAGGTACGCCGCGCCGATCCACTTGAGCACGGTGAACGCCGTAGCCGATGCGGCCAAGAGCGCGCCCACGCCCACAGCGGCCGCAAAGATGTGCACAAAACAACCGGCCGTAATGCCCAGCCCCGCCACGATGCCCGCACGTGTGCCGGACTTGAGTGCGTTGGTCACGATGTAGAGCACATCAGGCCCGGGTGTGAGATTCAGCAGCCAGCCTGCGGCGATGAACATCACCAGTTGGTGGCTGTCGATGAAGTTCATGCGCGCTGCTCCAGAAAGTTCTTCAGCATGGCGTGGCCGTGTTCGGTAAGGATGCTTTCAGGGTGGAACTGCACGCCCTCAATCGCCAGCGTCTTGTGGCGCACGCCCATGATCTCGCCGTCTTCCGTCCAGGCCGTCACTTCCAACACATCAGGGCAAGTGGCACGTTCGATGGCCAGCGAGTGGTAGCGGTTGACGGTGAATTGCTCGGGCAAACCCGCAAACACACCCTTTTGCGTGGTGGTGATGACGCTGGTCTTGCCGTGCATCAGCTCCTGCGCGCGGATGATGTTGCCGCCAAACGCAGCACCAATGGCCTGATGGCCCAGGCACACACCCAGGATGGGCAACTTGCCCGCAAAGTGCTGAATCGCTGCCACCGAGATACCTGCCTCTGCCGGTGAACAAGGGCCGGGCGAGATGACCAGACGATCAAGTTGGCCTGCAGTCAGTCGCGCCTCGATCTCCGCCACGGTGATCTCGTCGTTGCGGAACACGGCCACATCGGCGCCCAGTTCACCAAAATACTGGACGATGTTGTAGGTGAAGCTGTCGTAGTTATCGACCATCAAGAGTTTTGTCATGCGGCGCTCCCGGCAAGGGCGGGCTCGCGCAGACGGGCGAACTCGCGGTGTTCATAGGCAATGCAGGCTTCCATGAGGCTGCGGTAGATGGCTTCCATCACATCGGCGTCGCCGCCTTCGGCCTGGGCGCGCTCACGCACGCGGGCCACGATGGCTTCGATGCGCGCTTCATCGCGCACCTGTTCCACACCTTGCTTGATGCGGGCGGCCTGGGTCATGTAGCCCACGCGCTCCACCAGCAGGGGCACCAGCACGTCGTCCAGCGCGTTCACTTCGCGGCGCACGTCCTGCATGGTGGTGCAGGCCTTCACTTTGGCAATGGCCTTGGGGTCACGGGTTGTCATTCCAGCCCCTCCTCGACCAGCTCGGCGGCGCGCAGCAGGGCGCGGGCCTTGTGTTCGGTCTCCTTCCACTCCAGCTCGGGCACCGAATCGGCCACCACGCCAGCGGCGGCCTGCACATAGAGCGTGCCGTTCTTGATGATGCCGGTACGGATCGCAATGGCCACATCCATGTCACCCGCGTAGCTCAAGTAACCACAGGCGCCGCCGTACAGGCCGCGCTTGGTGGGTTCGAGCTGATCAATCAGTTCCATGGCGTGCACCTTGGGCGCACCGGTCAGCGTGCCTGCGGGGAACGTGGCCTTGAGCACGTCCATGCTGGTCATGCCGTCGTGCAGGATGCCTTCCACGTTGCTCACGATGTGCATCACGTGGCTGTAGCGCTCCACCGCAAAGGCCTCGGTCACCTTCACGGTGCCGGTTTTGGCGATGCGGCCGATGTCGTTGCGCGCCAGGTCGATCAGCATCACGTGCTCAGCGCGCTCCTTGGGGTCGTTGATGAGCTCGACCTCGGTGGCCTTGTCCTTCTCGGGCGTGGCGCCACGCGGGCGGGTTCCGGCCAGGGGGCGGATGGTGACCTTGGTGCCCTCTTCGGTCTTTTCCTGGCGCACCAGGATCTCGGGGCTGGCGCCCACCACATGGAAGTCGCCAAAGTCGTAGAAGTACATGTACGGCGAAGGGTTCAGCGAACGCAGCGCGCGGTACAGGGAGAGGGGGCTTTCGGTGTAGCGCTTGTGGATGCGTTGACCGACCTGCACCTGCATAAAGTCACCGGCGGCAATCAGCTCCTTGGCGCGGTCCACGGCGGCCAGGTAGTCGGCCTTGGCAAAGTCGCGCTGGGCGGGGTGGCTTTCGGTGGCCTTGACCACGGGGGCGCTCACCGAATACTTGAGCTGGTCTTTCAACTCGCGCAGGCGCTTCTTGGCCTTGGCGTACGCCTCGGGCTGGGCCGGGTCGGCGTACACAATGAGGTAGAGCTTGCCCGAGAGGTTGTCGATGACGGCCAGCTCCTCGCACTGCAGCAGCAGGATGTCGGGGCAACCCAGCGTGTCGGGTGGGCAGGTGGTCTCCAGCTTCTTTTCGATGTAGCGCACCGCGTCGTAGCCAAAGTAGCCCGCCAGGCCACCACAAAAGCGCGGCAGGCCGGGGCGCAGTGCCACCTTGAAGCGTTTTTGGTAGGCCTCGATGAAGTCGAGCGGGTTGCCTTGCGCGGTCTCTACCACCTGGCCGTCGGTCACGACCTCGGTCTTGGCCTTAGAGCCAAAGCCGCTGGCGCGCAGCAGGGTGCGCGCGGGCAGGCCGATGAAGCTGTAGCGCCCGAAGCGCTCACCGCCCACCACGGATTCGAGCAGAAAGCTGTGCTTGCCGCCGTCCTTGGTGTGCGCCAGCTTCAGGTAGAGCGAGAGCGGGGTTTCCAGGTCCGCAAAGGCCTCGACCATGAGCGGAATGCGGTTGTAGCCTTCGCTGGCCAGGCTTTTGAATTCAAGTTCTGTGATCACGGGGAGGGCTCCCAGCTGTCGCAGCGCGTGTCCCTGTGCAATGACAAAAAGGGGCGCTGCGGTCCATTCAATCGGCCTCACCGCATCGGGGTAGAGGCCACGGGTGCACGCTGGGGCGTTTGCCCAGGTGCCATCAGGCGTTCAAAAGGACAGGCTGACGCCAGGGCCAGGCTCCCCGGTCGCTGCAACCTGTGATGAACACGTGATGAATGAACATAGGGCAAAGTGTAGCAAAGCTTTTTTGGCAGCCCGGTGCCAGCGATCCGGCACGAGGTCACACAACCACTCGAAAACCCTGTTGCGGCCCGACAGGAGCGCTGCAACAATTTGAAACGAACGACCGTTCTTTTTTAGGAGCTGCGCATGAAATTCCTGACGCGATGCGCTGTGATGGCCGGAGCCTGCTTGTTGGCAGCCAGTGCCATTGCCCAGCCCATTACCGTGGCCGACGTGAAATACGAAGAAACCGCCAGCCTGAGCGGCAGCACCCTGCAGCTCAACGGCGCAGGGGTGCGCTACAAGGCAGTGTTCAAGGTGTACACAGCAGGGCTTTATCTCGAAAAGAAAGTCGGCACACTCGCCGACATCGCGGCCCAGAAGGGCCCCAAGCGCATGAGCATCACCATGCTGCGCGATATCGATTCCACCGAGCTGGGCAAGCTGTTCTCGCGCGGCATGGAGGACAACATGGACCGCGCGGCGTTCTCCAAGCTCATCCCCGGTGTGCTGCGCATGAGCCAGATCTTCTCGGACCACAAGAAGCTGGTGGCGGGCGACCAGTTCCAGATCGACTGGATTCCCGGCACGGGCACCGTGATCACCGTCAAGGGCAAGCCGCAGGGAGAGCCGTTCAAGGAACCCGAGTTCTTCAACGCCCTGCTGGGCATCTGGCTGGGCAATGCGCCGGCGGACTGGAAGCTCAAGGACGCCCTGCTGGGCAAACCCGCCTGATTCCGAGCGCAGGGCAAACCGCGACGCACCCCGGCTCCGCGCTGTCGCACGCCCGACAGACGCGTCTCCTACCGGGGAGTAGCCTTTGCCGACCCCATACCGTCCTTCCCATTGCCCCCAGCTTTTCATTCCTCGCTTTTTTCTTGACGCAACAACGAACCTTGCACTGCGCGCCACCCACAGCATGCAAGGCCACGGCTGAACCGAGCTTTTCGCGCTACCCGCGCCACGCAACGAGCCGTCTGTAACGCGCCCCTCTTCTGTCCCCAGACATCTTTCGCGCCAGACACCACCATGAAACTCAGCCACCTCTCCGTCGGCCTGCGCCTGGGCGCATCCTTTGGCGCCATCCTGCTCATTACCGCCCTCATCGCCGCCACCGGCATGTGGCGCATTGCCAACCTGCAAAACGCCAGCGAACGTGTGGCCACACAAGAAATAGAGCAACAGACGCTGGTGGAAGACTGGGCGTCGGACATCCGCCTGAACTGGGTGCGCACGGAGGCCTTCCTCAAGGCCATCGACCGCGACTACATGGATAAGCTCACAGCCGACACCCAAGCCACGGCCACGGGCATGGAGGCCAAGGTCAAGCGCATTGAGGCACTGGTGCAAAGCGATCAGGCAAAAGGCCTTCTCACCGCCATTGCAGCGGCCCGCAAGGCGTACAACGACAAGCTCACCGAAATCCGCGAACTGCACCGTGGTGGCGAACCCAACGTGCCAACCCTGGTGGACAAGGACCTGCGCCCGCTGGCCGACCAGTACCTGAAGTCGCTCGACGATCTGCGCAAGACCATGGCCGCCCAACTGGCCGAAAGCCAGGCGGACACATCCACGCTGGCCAAGGCCAGCCAGGTGCTGCTGGGCGTGGGCACGCTGGTCGCTGTGGCGCTGGGGGCATTGATGGGCCTGACAGTCACCCGCTCCATCGTGCGCCCCTTGCAGCAGGGCCAGCAGGCCGCAGAAAGCATTGCCGACGGTGACCTGACCCACCCCATCGCCGCCAGCGGCAACGACGAAACCGGCCAGCTGCTGCAGGCGTTGTCCACCATGCAGTCACGCCTGGCCACCATCGTGGGCAACGTGCGCTACAGCGCCGAGGGCGTGGCCACGGCCAGCGCTGAGATTGCATCGGGCAACAACGACCTGAGTGCCCGCACTGAACAGCAGGCCAGCGCGCTGGAAGAAACCGCCGCGTCCATGGAGGAGCTGGGCTCCACCGTGCGCCAGAACGCCGACAACGCCCGCACCGCCAACCAGTTGGCCATGAGTGCATCCACCGTGGCCCAGCAGGGCGGCGACGTGGTGGCCGAGGTGGTGGACACCATGAAGGGTATCAACGACAGCAGCCGCAAGATCGCCGACATCATCAGCGTGATCGACGGCATCGCCTTCCAGACCAACATCCTGGCGCTGAACGCCGCCGTGGAGGCCGCCCGTGCGGGCGAGCAGGGCCGGGGCTTTGCCGTGGTGGCCGGTGAGGTGCGCAACCTGGCCCAGCGCAGTGCCGAGGCCGCTAAGGAGATCAAGGGCCTGATCGATACCAGCGTGGAGCGTGTGGAGCGCGGCACGGCGCTGGTGGACAAGGCGGGCACCACGATGACCGAAGTGGTCAGCGCCATCCGCCGCGTGACCGACATCATGGGAGAGATCAGCGCCGCCAGCGGCGAACAAAGTCAGGGCGTCTCGCAAGTTGGCGAGGCGATCACCCAGATGGACCAGGCCACCCAGCAGAACGCCGCCCTGGTGGAGCAAAGCGCCGCCGCCGCCGACAGCCTCAAGACCCAGGCCGGACAGCTGGTGGACGCCGTGGCGGTGTTCCGCCTGTCGGGCCAGGCGGAACACCCTGGCAACGCCGCCCCCGCGAATGTGCGCAACGGTGCCCCCAGCGCATCCCGACTGGACTACCGCAGCGTGGCTCCACGCCAGCTCACGGTCTGATGGGGGCACGGCTGTCGGCGGACAGCCTGACTGCTACACCAACTGCGCGAGCGAATCCACAAAACCATCGGCATCGACAGCCCGCACAGGCTGGCCGTGGTTGTAGCCATAGGTGACCAGCACCACAGGGCACCCTGCGGCCCGCGCCGCCTGCGCATCGTTGCTGGAGTCGCCCACCATCAGCGTGCGCGCGGGGTCCGTGCCCAAGGCTTCGCAGGTCTTGAGCAGCGGCAGCGGGTCGGGCTTCTTGCGCTCGAACGAGTCGCCGCCGAAGACTTTCTCGAAATACCCGCCGAGCCCCTTGGACTGCAACAGGGGCAGTGCAAAGTCCCGGGGCTTGTTGGTCAGGCAGGCGAGCCGCAAACCCCGGGCCTGCAGCGCCTGGAGCCCCGCCAGCACACCGTCATACACCCCGGCGTACTGGCCATTGACGGCCAGATAGTGGCGCTGGTAGCTGGCCCAGGCCAATGGATACAACGCTTCAATTTCAGTAGCAACAGAGGCATAATTTACCTGCGCCAGCACATGTTGGAGCACTGAACGCAGCAAATGCTCCGAGCCCTTGCCCACCATGTGCTCGATCGTCTGGGCTGCGATGGATGGCAGCGCCAGTTCACGCAGCATGCGGTTGAGCGCCTCGTTGAAGTCCCCCATGGTGTCCACCATGGTGCCGTCCAGGTCGATGATGGCGGCGTCCACGCGAGTCAGCAACGTGGACAACAAAGGGGTAGCGGCGAGGGGCATGGCGCGGGCATTCAGGGACGACGAAGAGGGGCCAAGTTTACGGAACCCATCAAGCCCTCCTCGGCCCCACCGTGCCTCACTCAACGCAGGCTCAGCGTCTGCCGCTTCCAGGCCGGGTCTTGCCAACGCTGAAACAGGGGCAGAGCCGACACATCGCCCGTCACGCGCTCGGTGGTCAGGCCCTCCAGCCGCACCACCTCAAAACTCTTGCGGTAGCGGCCCTGGCCCCGGGTTT
Source organism: Acidovorax benzenivorans (assembly GCF_028680575.1). GTDB lineage: Bacteria > Pseudomonadota > Gammaproteobacteria > Burkholderiales > Burkholderiaceae_C > Acidovorax > Acidovorax benzenivorans. The sequence goes on from NZ_JAPCKI010000007.1 coordinate 201,043, forward strand.
CGCGCGCCACCAGCATCTGCTGGCCGCCGGGCACCCAGCCCGCCCATTCGGCCACGCCGGTTTCGGGGGTGGCAGCAGCGGGTGGCAGCACGTCGGCCAGCCAGCCGCCTTCGGTCTTGCGCAGCACCCACAGCTCGCGCCAGCCTTCCAGGGGCTGCACGGCCAGGGCCACAGCGGTGCCTTCGCGGTTGGTGCTGGCCGATGCCACCCACACCACGCCATAGGTACAGCGGCGCAGCAGCGGGGTCTTGGCGCTGTGTTGCGCGTCCACCAGCAACACGCAGGTTTCGCCGGGAGCACCGGGCTCGGTGAGTAGCGTGGGGCGGGTGCTGGCGGCAGATGCAGCGGGCGCCGCGGCCGGTACCAGCGCCCAGCGCACGGCACTCACACGCATGGCGGCGTCGTTGTAGGCACTCTGGTCTTCGTCGGACAAGTCGGGCTTGCTCACGCCGGTGAATTCCGTCAAGGCGCGTGCGGCGGCAGCGGCCACCGCTGGGTCGGCCGCGCTCTTGCGCGCCTGCTGAAAGGCTGCGGCGCCCCACACGCTGGCGCGGCGCATCTGCACCCGGTTGCGCAGGTAGCCGGGCAGGCCCGCCACGTCCACGCGCTCCAGCACCTCGGCTTGCCAGGTGGTGACCTTGGCGCGTTCGTGCGCGGGCAAATCGGGATTGATGCACTCGGGACGGGTCAGCGCCAGGACGGCACGGGCGCGCTGCTCGGCATCGGCCAAGGGCATGGCCAGCAGGCGGCGAAAGGCCTCGCCCTCGTAGCAGACCTGCATACGGCCTTCGACCTCGTAGGTGGCAAAACGCACGCCGTAGCCATTGGCCACATCCAGGTGAGCCGACAGCGTGGCGCCCGAGGTCTTGCCCGGCACGGCCACCGAGGCACGGCGTGCCAGCCGGTCGGCAAAGGTGCCGAGGGCATCGAAAGCCTGGGAGCCCTCCACACCCGCCAGAGCCTTGGCGGGCGCGGCTTGCAGATAGGCTGCGGTGAGGCCAATGCCCAGCGCCTCGGCGCCCGGCGTGTCTTGCACAAAGCGCATCACGGCCAGCAGCGCGGGGCCTTCGGCCTCGGTCAGGGCCACGCGACGCACGTCGCTGGCGCGGATGAAGCCACCGCGCTCGCGCTTGTGGTCCCACACCTGCAAATAGTCGAGGCGCTCGCCACGCACTTCCAGCACCTCGCCCTGCCACAGGCTGGCTTGCTGCTGCGCGCCGTCACGCGGGGCGGCGCGCAGGCTGGCCTGGTCTTGCACCACGATGGCGCTGCCCTGGGCGCCGGGCAATGGCTGGGGGGCGGCCTCAGCCGCCACGGTCACTGCAGCGCTGGCCACGGCTGCCAACAAAGTTGCGAAGGTGGCGTTCATGTTCACTGCTCCACGGCTTGGGTGGTGATGGCGTCGTCGGCCACGGCTGCTGCCTGTGCGGCCCCGGCCTGGGCGTTGCGGTTGCCGCCCAGCAGCGCGGCACCGATGAAGTCGCCATTGGTGGGCGGGGGCGCGATGATGACCTGGATCTTGTCCGACAGCTTGTCGGCCAGCGTCTTCTGGATGAGCAGCGGGTGTTTGGTCACCAGTGCACCTTCGCGGGCCATTTGCTCGGCATTGACTTTGCCCACGCGGTCCATGCGGTAGGCCTCGGCTTCGGCCAGTTTCTGGCGGGCGTCGGCCTCGCCGTTGGCTTCGATACGGCGGGCCTGGGCGCTGCCTTCAGCGGCTTTGACGCGGGCTACACGTTCAGCTTCAGCTTCGAGCTGGCGCTGCTCGATCTGGCGCTGCTTGAAGGGCAGCACATGCTTCATGGCTTCTTCCTGGGCCTTGGCGGCGATGACCTGCTCGCGGGCAGCAGCCTCGGCGGCCACTTCGCGGCGCACCTTGTCGGCGTTGGCGTCCAGCTCGGTTTCACGCACACGCTTGTCTTTCAGCTCCAGCGTGTAGCGCATTTTTTCGGACGCCAGCTCTTCGGCCAGCAGGCTGTCCATGCCCCGGCGGTACTCGGCGGGCAGGTCCACCTTGCCGATCTGCAGGCTGCGCAGCGTGACACCATCCGCAGCCAGACGGGTACGGAGTTCGGTTTCGATGATTTGCGCAATCTCGGCGCGCTTGGACGAAAAAATTTCGCGCACCGTGTAGCGGGCAAACACCTTGTAGACCAGGCCCTGCACGGCGGGCTCCACGATGTCGACACCCACGTTGTCGGGCAGGTTGCCGGCCTTGACGGCGGGAGAGTTGGGGTCCAGGGCGTAGCGCACGCTCAGGTCCAGCCCCAGCGACAGGCCTTCCACCGACTGCAGCGGTGCGCTGCCCGTGGCCTGGCGCATGGCTTCGGGGCGGTAGCTCTGATCGCGCAGCGAGAACACGCGCACCGTGTGCAGGCCGGGCACCACCCACACGCTGCCATCGCGCCACAGGCTCACCGCACCGGTGAACTGGTTCAGGCGCACACCCAAATCACCTTGCGCCAGGTGTTGCACCGGGGGGTTGCGATACACCATCAAGCCTGCGGCTACCACCACGGTGCCAACGGCCAACCAGCGCACGGTGCGGGCGGTGGGCAGCAGGTAGGCCCAGTTCAGGCGAGGGGCATCAGCACCGCGTGCCTCGGCTGCCACAGGGCTTTGCGATTCAGCATCCAGCACGGGTTCTGTACCCGCTTCGGGCAACGGAGTGGACGAGCGGCCCTTCAGGGTCTGCACGATGCGGTTCCAGGTGGCTTTCATGGTGTTTCTCTCTCGGGTTGGTTCGATGTTGTTGTCGCTTCTGAGCCGCCGCTGTGGCTGGCTCATTGAGGACCGATTGTTCGGATCTACCCCGGAAGCAACAATGCAGCGCGGCCCCCAATGCGCTCACACCGCCCGCACGAACCTTCCGGCCCCGGAAGAAAAACTCACACCGGCCAGAACCGGCCACCGGGATAATCTGCCCACCCTTTACTGCCCGCCCTGCCCATGACCCGCATTGCCGTGATCGAAGACGACCTGCCCACCAGCAACCAATTGGCCGGGTGGATACGCAGTGCGAAGAGCGGCATCGTCATCGACCAGTGGTTCACCCGCGACGAGGCCGAGGCCGCGCTGGCCCGCGAGCACTACGACGCGGTGGTGCTCGACATCGAGTTAGGCCGCGAGCGCCATGCGGGCGTGGCCCTCATCAACGCCATCAACAAGCTGCGCCAGGGCACGCCGGTGCTGGTGGTGTCGGCCATGCCTGCGGCCATTTACCGCAGCATCATGAAGGCGCTGGACGCGTGGGACTACCTGCAGAAAACCACGTTTGAAGAGGCCGATTTCATCGAGACTTTTCTCGACATCCTGCGCACCACGCAGGCACAGACCCCAGCCAGCGCAGCCCCCGCCCCGGTGGGCGATGCGCTGGTGCTGGACCCGCTGTGGCAGCGCACCCCCACCTGGCGCGGCGAGCGCATCAACCTGCCGCTCACGGCCCAGCGCATCCTGGCCACGCTGCACCAGCGCAGTGGCGAGGTGGTGTCGTATGACGAACTGTTCGAGGTGGTGAAAAGCGGCCGCAACCGTGACAACGTGCGCAAGCATGTGAGCACCATCCGCGAGGCGCTGCGCGAAGTCGATCCTGGGTTTGAGGGAATAGAGAACGTGCCCATGCGCGGCTTCCGCTGGACGGGAAGGTGAACACCCCCCTGAGGCCCTGCGGGCCTTCCCCCCGCTCTCGCATTGCTGCGCGATGCGGGCAGGGGGACGCCGCCAGCGCGGCGGGGCGGCCCTTGCGCGGCGGCCCTGGCCTGGGCCACGCCAGTTTTGGCAGCCCTGCACGGTACTTTCACGCGAGAGGAATGGAGTGAAACGCCTACTGCACCCCGCACTTGAAATATCGCGTCTGGAAATGCCCCGCCTGGGCTTGCCCGCGTTCCGCCTGCGCATTCTGGTGCGCGGGGTGTTCGTGCTGCTGGCACTGGCCACGGTGGCGCTGAGCGTGGTGGTGCTCAAGGACGAAAAGGAGCGCGCCTGGCAGGCCTACCAGCACGGTTTTGTGCGCAGCCAGGCCGAGGTCATGGCGCGGCTGCGCCACCCCTCGGGCCAGTTGGCGCTGCTCAATGCCAGCCACCTGGGCCAGAGCGTGACGCCGCTGGCGCCGCTGCTGCTGCCCTACGCCGCCATCGACTTTGACGACCCGCAAAAATCGCAGCAGGCGGTAGAGATGGCGGGCTGTTCGGTGCAGTACCCCGACGGCGCCTCGGTCTGCGCCGCGATTGGCAACAACCCCTATGCGGGCGGCTTCATCTACCTGGTGGGCAGCTTTTATGCGGGCGAGCTGACGCCCCGCGAGCGCGGTGCGCTGGTGCCTGCAGAATCACACCGTGCGCGCATCAGCCTGGACATGCGCGGCACCACCTACCGCTGGATTGCGCCGTACGAGGCCATGCCGCCGCAAGGCAGCACGGCGGTGCGCGGGCGCCTGACGGGGTTTGTGGACAACGGCACGCCGCAGCTCGACGCCCGCGCGCGGCCGGTGCGCGACTTTCGCGGCTGGCTGTGGCAAAACGGCCAGTGCCGCGACCTGCCACCCCCATCGGCCAGTTCGCCCGCTGGCGAGGCCACCACCGTCACCACCCCGGACTGCCTGCGCCGCACCCACTACTCCATCCGACTGCCCGTCGAGCTGTTCCGCGAGGCCCTGTTCCGCAAAGACGAGCGCCTGGTCTGGCCGCCGGAGGACTTGGGGCAGATGCGCGTGCGGGTAGAGATGCTGGCACCGGGCGAAGACACCCCAGCGCTGTTTGACAGCGACGCGCCCGGCGCGCAACTGGCCGCATCGCTGGGCGACCTCGCGCGCAGCCTGTTGCCGGGCGAGCGTGTGCAGATCCGCAAGCTGGGCAGTGACGAGGCCAGCGCCATCACCCTCAAAGGTTTGGACGTGCAAGCAGAGCCGTCAGCGCCCTGGCTGCTGCGCCTGATCCGCTGGCTGCCACTAGAGGCCGCAGGCGTGGGCCCGGCAGCAGCCACGCCCGCCGCCCCCACGGCCCTGGACATTCTGGACACGCCCACCGGCAACTACGTGGTGAACTTCACCGGCCACCTGCGCGGCGTGGAACAAGGCCTGGCCGCTGTGGCCACGCGCCTGTCGTGGTACCTGGGCGCCATGCTGGGCGCCATTGCGCTGGCCTGGCTGGTGGTGGAGGTGGGCCTGATCCGCCGCGTGACGGCCCTCACCCGCCGCGCCGCTGCGGTGTCGTACAACGTGCAGCCCGGCCACACCGGACCCCGGCTGGGCGACCTGGATGTGTCGGACCTGCGCGGCTCAGACGAGCTGGGCATTCTGGCCGGGGGCCTGGCCGACCTGCTGCAGCGCGTGAAGGACGACCTGCAGCGCGAGCAACTGCGCGCCCAGCAAGAGCGCGACATGTGGCACGCCGTAGGGCACGAGATCATGTCGCCCCTGCAGTCGCTGATGGCGCTGAACGGCCCACAAGACCCCGGCCACCGCTATGTGCAGCGCATGCAGCAGGCCATCCATGTGCTGTATGGCACGGCATCGCCCGCCGAGGCACTGCAGGCCGCCGATGTGCCCGAGGGGCGGCTGGACCTGGATGCCTTCTTGCGCAACGTGGCCGACAACGCGCACTTTGCGGGCATTCTGGATGTGGTGTACGCACCAAGCACTGGCCACACCGGCCCGGTCATCGTGCGGGCCGACGAGTTTGCGCTCGAAGACGTGGTGACCCACATCTTGCGCAATGCCGACCGCTACCGCCCTACGGGCAGCCCGATCACGCTGACGCTCACGGCGTCAGAGTCCACCGCCAGCGCCACGCTGCACAACCAGGGCTCGACCATTGCCGAAGACCTGCTGGAGCGGATTTTTGAGTTGGGCGTGTCAGACCCGGATAGCCCCACCCCGCTGGGCGAGGGCGAACACCGGGGCCAGGGCCTGTTTGTGGCCAAGACCTACATGGCCAAGATGGGCGGCACCATCAACGCCCGTAACACCGAGGGCGGCGTAGCGTTTGTGTTGACGTTTCAGCGGCTGGGGTAGCCCCACCGGCAGTGGTGGGCCATCCCGCCCTCAAGCAGCCCTCAAGCCGCCAACTGCACCCGCATGGCGTCGATCACGCCCTTGTAATCAGGCTTGCCAAATATCGCGCTGCCCGCCACAAAGGTGTCAGCGCCCGCATCGGCAACGCGGCGAATGTTGTCGGCCTTGATGCCGCCGTCCACTTCCAGGCGGATGTCCTTGCCCGAGGCGTCGATGCGCTTACGCACGGCTTCGATCTTGCGCAGGGCCGAGTCGATGAAGCTCTGGCCGCCAAAGCCGGGGTTCACGCTCATGATGAGGATGAGGTCAATGTCGTCAATCACCCAGTCCAGCACATCCAGCGGCGCGGCCGGGTTGAACACCAGGCCAGGCTTGACGCCCTTGGAGCGGATGGCCTGGATGCTGCGGTGCACATGGCCCGAGGCGTCGGGATGGAAGCTGATGTAGTCCGCGCCCGCGTCGGCAAACGCAGCGGCCAGGGCGTCCACCGGCTGAATCATCAGGTGCACGTCGATGGGCACGGCCACACCCGCAGGCGTTTTGGCATGGGGCTTCAAGGCCTGGCACACCATGGGGCCGAAAGTGAGGTTGGGCACGTAATGGTTGTCCATCACGTCGAAGTGGATCCAGTCCGCGCCAGCGGCAATGACGTTGCGCACTTCTTCGCCCAGGCGGGCAAAGTCGGCAGAGAGGATCGAGGGGGCGATTTGAAAGGTGCGGCTCATCCCCCGATTGTCGCAAAGCGCAGAACCACTGGGTTTTTGACACCCGGGAGTTGCCCACCCATGGGGCGGCACGGTTACCATGCGGCCCATGCCAAAGTACCAGTTTGATGTGGAAGTGCTGCCCGAATACCTGCCCGAGCAGTCTGCGCCGGACACCGGGGTGTTCAGCTTCGCCTACACCATCACCGTGACCAACGCGGGTGACGCGCCCGCCCAGCTGATCTCGCGCCACTGGATCATCAGCGATGCGCGCGGCCATACCGAAGAGGTCAAAGGCCTGGGCGTGGTCGGTCAGCAGCCCCTGCTCAAGCCCGGGGAGTCGTTTCAGTACACCAGCGGCTGTCGGCTGCGCACCTCCAGTGGCACCATGCACGGCACCTTCCATTGCGTGGCCGAAGATGGCGAGCCCTTCAACACCCCGGTGCCCCTGTTCGTGCTGGAGGCCATCAGCCACGGCCCATCGGGCGAACCTTTGAGCGGTCGGGTGCTGCATTGAAAAACCATTGCCCCTGCGCCCCCCACTTGGTGTGGTCGCGGCCTCCCAAGGGGGCCGTTTTTCATCTTGGGGTGGCCCGGCGATGAAAAACCGCGCCCATACCGACCTGGCCAGCCTGCTGGCGACACTGGACCCGGCCGCTGCGTTGGCACATCGGCATCTGTGGCTCATCCACCTGCTGGACTGGGTGCGCGGTGAGCGCGACTCGGCGTCCGCCGCCGTGGGCCGGGTGCAGCTTTTCATCGATGCGGTCGCGGCACGGCCCGACATCCAACAGCGGCTGCAGGCTTGGTGGGCCACGTTGGTGGACCAGGTGGATATCACCACGTTGCTCGCCGACTTTGGCTTTGCCCCCCGCACTGCACTGGTGAGCGAGATCGCTGAGCGCCTGCGCACCAAGCTGCTGCCGGGCAGCCCCGAGACCATTGACGCGTCTGAGCTCTTCATGCTGGCCCTGCCCAGCGCCTTTGATGCCCAATGGCTCGCGGCACTGGACGAAGTCACCCTGAACCGGCTGGTGATGCTGCTGACCCAGGACGGCACTGACGAAAGCCCTGGTGGCGCCACACGCTGGCACAGAGCCTTGCTCGACGCCATCACCTACTGCGCGGGGCAGATTCTCTCGACCGGCTTCGCGCCCGAACTGCGGCTGCGCATGAGCGAGTCCGCACGCGAGGCCCAGCCCTTCCACGCGCTCATCCGCGATGTGGAGAGCTTGCGTGTGGAAGTGCTGCACGCACTGCGCACCCCCGACCGGCTCAACGAAACCGCCCAACGCCTGCGCGAACGGCTGGAGTCGTGTCGCGCTGCGGCCGCCACCGTGTACACCCATTTTGAGGACAACGGTATCTCGGTGGGGCTGGTGTTCCGCCTGCGGCAGCTGCGCGAGCGCATTTTGCGGGTGCGGGTGCTGCTCGACTGCCTGCTGTCGGCACAGCCCGCCGCCACAGCCGCGCAACTCATGGCGCAGTTGGTGATGGTGGGGCAGGAGCGGCGCAGCCTGCGTGCGCTGCTGGCGTCCAACTCGTCGCTGCTGGCGGCCAAGGTGGCCGAGCGCAGCGCCGAGACGGGTGAGCACTACATCACCCGCACCAGCGCCGAATACCACTCCATGCTGCGCAAGGCGGCCGGGGGCGGTGCGCTGATGGCCTTCACCACGCTGATCAAGTTTGGCCTGTACGCGCTGGCGTTGTCGGCCTTCTGGGGCGGGTTCATGGCGGGCATCAACTACGCCGTGAGCTTTGTGTTGATCCAGTTGCTGCACTTCACGGTGGCCACCAAACAGCCCGCCATGACGGCACCCGCCATGGCGGCCAAGCTCAAGGAGCTGGGCGCTGGCGATGCCATCGAGTCGTTCGTGGACGAAATCACCCACCTGGTGCGCTCGCAGGTGGCTGCGGTGCTGGGCAACGTGCTGGTGGTGTTCCCGGCCGTGCTGGCGCTGGCCGCACTGATTGCGCTGGCCACAGGCGGCCCGGCCATCAGCGAGAAGCAGGCCGTGCATGTGTTCGAGTCCCTGCACCTGCTGGGGCCTTCGCTGTTCTTTGCTGCCTTTACCGGGGTGCTGCTGTTTGCGTCCAGCATCATCGCGGGCTGGACGGAGAACTGGTTTGTGCTGCACCGCATGGACTCGGCCCTGCACTACAACCCGCGCATCACCGGGCTGCTGGGTGCCGCGCGCGCTGCGCGCTGGGCTCGGTTCCTGCGCGAGAACCTGTCGGGCTTTGCGGCCAACATCTCTCTGGGCTTCATGCTGGGGCTGGTGCCTGCTTTTGCAGCGTTTTTTGGGCTGGGCCTGGATGTGCGACACGTCACGCTGTCCACGGGCCAGATGGCCGCCGCCAGCGCTACGTTGGGCCTGCAAGTGCTGCAGTTGCCCACCTTCTGGTGGGCGATGGCATCGCTGCCGTTTTTGGGCGCTCTGAATGTGTCGGTGAGCTTTTACCTGGCCTTCAGTCTGGCGCTGCGCGCGCAGAACGTGAGCGGCGTGGACCGCGCGCGCATTTATGCAGCGATCCGCGCCCGCTTGCGCTCCGCGCCCCTGAGCTTTTTTGTACCCGAGCGGCACCACCCGGTGCACACACCGGCACAGGGTTGAAACGGCAACCGCCGCCTCTGTCCTACACGGGCAGAGTGTTTCTGCCTGTAAATTCGGTGCACCAACGCTCCGGCCGACCCCGTCCCGCCTGCGGACGGCCCGTGTGCCGGAGTCTCCACACCGACGGGCTGCGCCCGTCTGACGCTGAGGTCCAATGACATGAATGAAATCCTGAGCTTCTGGGCGCAGTGGCTGCGCCCCTCGGCCGGGCTGCCCACAGTGCAATGGTCACTGCTGCTAGCGGTGGCCGCCATGGCAGGCTATCTCACCCAACGCCACACCGGCCTGCCCAAGGTCGTGGGCTATTCGCTGGTGGGCACGGCGGCAGGCCTTGCGGGCTTTGGCGGCGCTGTCTGGCCACTGCAGGGCATTGGCCTGTTCCTGCTGGAGCTGGGCGTGGCCATCGTGCTGTTTGAATGTGGCGGCCGCATCCCGCTGCGCTGGTTCCGCCACAACCCCATGGTGCTGGTGCAGAGCATTGCCGAATCGATGCTGACCTACTTTGCCGTGTACTGGGTGCTGGTGTGGCTGCAGCTACCCACCCAGGCGGCGGGCCCGCTGGCCCTGGTGGCACTGGCGGCATCTCCTGCCGTGCTGACCCGCGTAGTGGCCGACACCCGCGCCGCCGGCCCGGTGACCGAACGCGCCATTGTGCTCACCACACTCTCCACGCTGTATGCGTTGACGCTGGGCAGCGCGAAGGCAGAACTCATCAACCGCCAGAGCCTCACGGTGCTGGAGGCCGTGTCGCCCGTGGTGGTGGTGCTGGGCGTTTCGATTGTGGTGGCCGCCGTGCTGGCTCTGGCGCTGCGCATGGCGCTGCGCTTCATGAGCCCCACCAGCGAAAACACCTCCATGCTGTTTCTGGCCCTGGTGGCTGCAGGCACGGCGGTGGCCGCGCACATGGGTGGCTCGGCGCCGCTGGCCGCACTGCTGGGGGGCATGCTGCTCAAGCAGCTCAACCCCCGCCCCTGGGCGTGGCCACGGCAGCTGGGCAATGCATCGTCCCTGCTCACCATGCTGATGTTCGTGCTGGTGTCCACCGTGGCGGCACAGGCCGACTGGAGTGCGCCGGTGGCTGGCGTGGTGCTGGCCCTGATCGCCGTGCGCCTGCTGGCCAAGGCCACGGGCGTGGCGCTGGGCAATGTGGGCAGCGGCGCCAGCTGGAAGCAGGCGCTGTGGGTGGGCTGCGCGATGACGCCGATGTCGTCCATCGCCCTGCTGATTGCCTCGCAGTTTGTACTTGCATCGCCTTCCACCGGCCATGTGATCGCCGGTGTGGCGCTGCCCGCCATCTTGCTGATGGAGGTGTTCGGCGCCGTCATCGCCACCGTGGCCATTTACCGTGCGGGCGAAAGCTCCAAGCCCTGGGCGCCCCTGACCCGCAGCAACAACGGAGAGAACAGCCGTGAGTCTTGAAGCCTTCAACCATTCCGAGCCGCTGACGCTGGGCGTCGAGCTGGAGCTCCAGTTGGTCAACACCAACGACTACGACCTGGCGCCCTACGCCGAGGACATGCTGCGCCTCATGAAGAAAACCCCGCTGCCCGGCAGCGTGGTGCCCGAGATGACGAACAGCATGATCGAGATCTCCACCGGCATCTGCCACTCGGCCAGCGAGGTGCTGGGCCAGCTCACGCCCATCCGCGATGCGCTGGTCAAAAGCGCCGACAAGCTCAACATTGCCGTGGTGGGCGGTGGCACGCACCCCTTCCAGCAGTGGCACGAGCGCCGCATCTACGACAAGCCCCGTTTTCGCGAGCTGTCGGAGCTATACGGCTACCTGTCCAAGCAGTTCACCATCTTCGGCCAGCATGTGCATATCGGCTGCCCTGATGCGGATGCCGCGCTGCTGATGCTGCACCGCATGTCGCGCTACATCCCGCATTTCATTGCGCTGTCCGCGTCCAGCCCCTATGTACAAGGGCAGGACACGGCGTTTGACTCGGCGCGGCTCAACTCGGTATTTGCGTTCCCCTTGTCGGGCCGTGCCCCCATGGCGCTGACCTGGGACGACTTCACCACCTACTTCAACAAGATGACCCGCACGGGCGTGGTCAAGAGCATGAAGGACTTCTACTGGGACATCCGCCCCAAGCCCGAGTTCGGCACCATCGAGATCCGCGTGTTCGACACGCCGCTCACCATCGAGCGTGCTGCGGCCCTCGCGGGCTATGTGCAGTCGCTGGGCGCGTGGTTCCTGGCCGACCAGCCCTTCATGCCCGAAGAGGACGACTACCTCGTGTACACCTACAACCGCTTTCAGGCCTGCCGCTTTGGCATGGACGCGGTGTATGTGGACCCGGCCACGGGGGACCACATGCCGCTGCGCGAGCACATCCTGCGCACCATGGACAAGATCGCTGGCCATGCGGCCGTGCAGGGCGCGTCGAGCGCCATGCACATGCTGCGCACCGAGGTCGAGGCGGGGCAGAACGATGCCCGCTGGCTGCGCCAGCGCCAAAGTGAAGAGCAGCTACTGGCCGAGGTGAGCCGCCAGGCGGCACAGCGCTTTCGCGGCGCAGCGGCCTGATCCGCACGCCCCGAGCCGGTCGCCTCACGCGCTCGCCAGCTCACGCAGTCAGCGCCAATCTGCGCGCTTGCTGCGTACGCCCGCCATAGCCCCAGTCGCTGGCTGGCAGCTCCCGCACCACCACATAGCTGGCCGCAGCCAGCGCGCCATCACCCGCCAGCTGGCGCTGCAACTCGGCAAACGCGGCGGCGATGAAAGCGGCCTTCTCCTCCTCGGTGTTCGTGCCCTGCGTGATGCTGATCTCCAGCAGGGCCGTGGGTTGCGCCACGGGCGCACCGCCGATGTGCCAGCGCGCGGCAGGCAGGTCGTCGATGACCACGGCGGTCACCTCGCGGCGTTTGCCCAATAGCTGGACCGTGAGGTCCGTCAGCGCACTGGCCAGCGCCTCGTAGCGCTCGGGGTTTTGCAGCGGGGTCAGTTTCAGGACAAGGGTGGGCATGGCGTATTCGCTTCCAGGGTGGATAGGTGGGAGGGTGCGTATGGGGTCCGCATTGCATGAAGAACCCGTCGGGTCAGGCGCACAAGCCCCCGGGCCACCCAGGCATGGGCTTCGCGGATCGCCTCCTGGCGCAACTGCAGAGCGTGACACTTGGCGGCATCGCGCAGGCGCTGGTAGTCGTCGGGGTGCAAGTCGGGAGGCAGATACGGACTCATGGCATTCCTTTCGGGGTGGAGCCACTGTAGGCAGCACAGGGCGCGGCGGAAACGGCCGGTGGTGCAAGACGGCTTTGCGCGGACTGCAAAGCCCCGCCGTTACCATTGCCCGATGCGCGACATCCGCTTTGAAGACATGCACCTGTTTGCCCGCGTGGCCGACTTGGGCTCGCTGTCGGCCGTGGCGCGCGAGCGCGATGCCCCAGTGAGCCAAGTCTCGCGCGCGCTGGCGCGCATCGAGCAATCCTGCGGCGCGCGGCTGGTCCACCGCAGCACGCACGGGCTCACGATGACGGCCGAGGGGCAGACCTTTCTGGACTACTGCCGCCGCATCACCGGTGCACTCGACGAGCTCGAAGGCGAGTTCGCCCAGCAAAGCAGCCAGCCCAGCGGCTGGGTGCGTGTGGCCTCCAGCTCGGTGGTGGCCGAGCACCTGCTGATCCCCAGCTTTGACAGCCTGCAGCAAAAACACCCGCAACTGCGCGTGGAACTGGTGGTGGACGACCGCATGGCCGACATGGCGCGCGATGGCATCGACATTGCCATCCGCACAGGCACGCCACTGACCGACACCGTGGTGGCGCGCCCGCTGGGCACGCTGGCCCGCGCCCTGTACGCCACACCCGGCTACCTGCAAGCGCACGGCATGCCCCAGCACCCCGACGATCTGCGCCAGCACCGGCTCATCACCAACAGCGCGGTGGCGTTTTTGAATCACTGGCCCTTCCAAATCAACGAAGAGCCCTACGTGCTGGTGGCCGAGGGCCACTGGCGCTCGGGCAGCACGGCCATCACCGCGCGTTTGGCGCTGCAGGGCCTGGGCATTGCGCGTCTGGCCACGGTGGTTGCAGGGCCCCTGGTGCGCCAGGGCCTGCTGGCACCGGTGTTGGCCGACTGCGTGGACCTGCAACCCAGCCCCATCCACGCCATCACCCTCACCCGCAGGCACCGGTTGCCCAAGATCCAGGCCTGCATCGACCACTGGGCAGCGTGGTTTTCTCAGACAGAAAGCAGTACCTGATGCCTTTGACCTTTTCTTGGACCACCGAGCGACGCCATGGGTGAGTTCGACCTGATCGCCCGCTACTTCACGCGCCCCATCCACAAGGCTGCGCTGGGCGTGGGCGACGACTGCGCACTGCTGCGCCCCACGCCCGGCATGCAGCTGGCCGTCTCCAGCGACATGCTGGTGGAGGGCCGCCACTTCTTTGCGGACGTGGACCCCGAAGCCCTGGGCCACAAGGCGCTGGCCGTGAATCTGTCGGACCTGGCGGCCTGTGGTGCGCGCCCGCTGGCGTTCACCCTGGCCTTGTCGTTGCCCAGGGTGGATGAAGCCTGGCTCGCGGGCTTCTCGCGCGGGCTGCTGGCGCTGGCCGATGCCCACGGCTGCGAGCTGGTGGGGGGCGACACCACGCAGGGCCCGCTCAATATCTGCATCACGGTGTTTGGCGAGGTGCCCCCCGGCCAGGCCCTGCTGCGCAGTGGCGCCCGGCCTGGCGACGACATTTATGTGAGCGGCACCCTCGGCGACGCCCGGCTGGCACTGGAAGCCCTGCTGGGCCACATCGCCCTGCCCGCCGACATGCTGGCCCACGCGCGCCAGCGGCTGGAGCGCCCCACCCCGCGCGTGGCTCTGGGCCTTGCCCTGCGCGGTGTGGCCAGCAGTGCCATGGATGTGAGCGACGGGCTGCTGGGCGACCTGTCGCACATCCTCAAGGCCTCGGGCGTCGGGGCGAGCATCAACACACACATCACTTCAAAAATGATAGCTACTAGCGCTTATTCATCAAGCGCTAGCAGCCAATTTGATGCTGAACTAGTCCACCAATGCACATTGGCAGGTGGCGATGACTACGAGCTGGCCTTCACGGCCCCGCCCGCCCGACGTGACGCGGTGGCTGCAGCGTCGCAAGCCAGCGGCACACCCGTCACGCGCATTGGCACGGTGCTGGCCGAGCCCGGCCTGCAGTTGGTGGGTGCGCAGGGCCAGCCCGTGGAGCACCGCTACGCCTCGTTTGACCATTTCCGGTAACGGGCAGCAGTGACCGGCTGCGACTTTTTTTCGCGAACCATGAATCCTTTTGCGAAACCCGGCGCTCTTGGTGGTGGAGGCGCCCTGTGCTGGCCCCTCCTTCACCCCATCCAGGAGCTTTTCACCATGCTGTACCGCAAGAACATCACCCGCCCCGAAAGCCTGTTGCGCGTTGTGGGGGGCGTGGCCCTCATCGCTGCAGGCTTGTGGTGGCTGTCCGCATCGCCCCTGGGCCTGGCACTGGCCGCCTCGGGCGTTGGCAGCATCCTGAGCGGCGCCTTTGGCTACTGCCCCGCCTGCGCCATGGTGGGTCGCAAGCCTGTCGAGTGACCTGCTATGGCCGCCACCACCCCAGCGCCCACCGTGGCCCAACTGCTGCCCGCAGCGCGCAGTGGCGACGCCGTGGCCATGGAGCAGCTGCTGCGCCTCACCCGCCCCGACATCCGCCGCTATGCGCTGCGCCACTGCGCCGCCACCACGGCGACGGACGACGTGGTGCAGGAGGCTCTCATCATCGTGTACCGCCGCGTGGGCGCGCTGCGCGAGGTAGCGGCGTTTGGCGGGTGGGTGGTGCGCATCGTGCAGCGGCTGTGCATGCAGCCCATGCTGGCCTGGCTCAAGGCCGAGCCGCTGGCGCAGGTGGAGGACAACCTCGCCTGGTCGCACCGGCCCGACCACGAACTGCGCCACGACCTGGCACTGGCGATTGACTCGCTGCCGCCCATCTACCGCGAGGCCTTGCTGATGCGCGACTTCGAGGAGCTGACCATTGAGGAAATGGCGCAGCGGCTGGGCGTGACGCGTGAGGCGGCCAAAAGCCGCCTGCACCGCGCGCGGGCGCTGGTGCGCGAGTACCTGGTGCCCACGGACCGCTCCAGCGCCACGTAGCACGATGCCGGGGCGCAACCCGCCTCAGCGCATCTGGAACAGCTCCTGGTGAAAGCGCGCAGGCGAGCGCCCCAGCTGCTGCATGCCCTGGCGAACCGCCTCGGCAAAACCTTGCGGCCCGCAGAACCACACACTCGCCGCCTGGCTGGTGCCCGCCAGCAGTGCTGCCGGTGTCACGGGCCCTGCATCGTCGCTGTAGTGAATCTCCAGCGTCACGCTGGGCAAGCGGGCGCACAGGGCGGCCATACGCTCGGCAAAAACGGCCTCACCGGTATGGCGCACGCAATAGTGCAGGTGCACCTGGGGCGCCATCGCGGGCGTGGACTGCATCGACTCCAGCCAAGCCATGAACGGCGTGGCGCCAATGCCAGCGGCCACCCACACCTGCTCGGGCGCGCTGTCGCTGCGAAAGTCGAAGCAGCCATAGGGCCCCTCGATGTCCACCGGCTGACCCGGCTGCACTTGTAAAGGCAACTGCCCCGTGTGATCGCCCAGCGCCTTGATCGCAAACCGCAGTGTGCCGTCACCCTGGTCAGCATTGAGCAGAGTGAAGGGGTGCGCCCCCTCGGCACGGCCAAAGGTGACAAACGCAAACTGACCGGCCGCATGCTTCCAGCCACTAGCGGGGCTGACCTGGCAGGTCACTTCCAGCACCCCAGCCCCCTGTGGCAACACGCTCACCACACGGGCCACATGGCGGCGGCTGCGCCCAATGGCCCCGGCCAGCGAGCGCACGGCGCACAACACCCCCACCAGCGTGCACACCCCCACCAGCACGCCTGCAGGCTGTTGCCACCAGGCAGGCGGCGTGAGCACCACGGAATGGAAGGCCAACACCAGGTACACCACGGCTAGCAGCTTGTGCAGGTAGCGCCACACGTGGTACGGGAACCGCTGCCACAGCGTGATGACCAGCATGGCCGCGAGGAACCACACGGCCCACTCCCCCATCTCTTCGGCCAGGTGGCGGAAGGTGTTGAGCCACCAGTCCGCGCGCGGCGTGCGCACCGGGCGGCCCACCCAGGCTGCCAGCAGGCTGCGCGACAGCTGCAGCCCGTAGTGCAGCAGCGCCAGCACAATCGCGCCGATGCCCGCCCACTTGTGCAGGCGGTAGCTTTTGTCCAGGCCATTCAGCGGCTTTTCCAGCCATACGGGCCGCACGGCCAGCACCATGATCAGCGACATCAGCGCCCAGGCCGCCACCCCGGTGAGCAGGATCAACTGGTTGCGCCACCACCAGACATCGCCCCACGCAGGCGGCGCAGGCTGGGGCACCCACAGTGCCGCTAGCCATACCCCTGCCGCCAGTGCCAGGGAGCCCCCCAAAACCTTCTTCCACATCACCCGCCCCACTACTTGTTGCAATGCAGCAAATATAGAAAACCGCGATGAACGCCACCTGAACGGTGTGTGAAGAGCCGGCAAAGCACGGCGGCTTGTGGCCGGGGTTTGATCTGCATCAGCCCCCTGCGCAGGGGCTGCCCTCCTCGGACTCAAGTCCGCACAAAACGCGCGATCGGCCTGCGTGGCGTGGCAGGCACCTCGCCCTGCGGGTAGCCAATGCGGCAGAACATCTGCACGGTGGGGTCTTGTGGTGTGCGCGGCGCGGGCTGGCCCAGCACCAGCTGGTGCACGCGCTCGAAGTGCGGGGCCATTTCGGCAAACTCCTGCACGGCCTGGCTCATGGGGTGCATGCCCACACCCAGCGCGGTGGCTTGCAGCTGCTGGCGCACATACAGGCGCCCGGTGTGGATCTGGTCGCTGCGCGTATTGGGGCCGGTGATCCACACAAAACCCATGGCCGTGCGGCTGTGGCCTTCAAAACGGCCCATGGCATTTTTGTATGCCGCGCTGCCCTCGGCGGGCGGGGCAGAGCGGTCGAACAGGCCCAGGGCCGACACCGCGCGCACAAAGGGCGAGTTGATCGAGATACCGTCGCGGTGCTGCAGGATTTCGCTCGGGCCGACGCGGGTGAGGTGGATGCTTTCCATCATCGTGCGCGGCGTGAGCAGCTCGACCTTGGCCGACTCCCAGCACAGCGTGCGCAGTGCAGGCAACTGATCGGCGCTGACGGTGCCGCCGACGCTGAGCGGGGCTCCAGCCGGGGCACTGCCCAGCAACCGGGCCAGCAGCTCGGGCGCAATGGCACGGGTGGTATCGAAATCCGTCTTGGGCGTGCGGCGCAGCAGCACCTGCGCGAACAGCGGGTCGGGCGTGCCACCAGGCTTGAGGGTAATGCGCGCCACGGGGCGGTCGTCCCAGTCCTTCAGCGCCGTGGGCAGCTCGCCCTGTGGCCACAACAGCACCTCGCTGACCACGCCCTGCTGGGCCAGCGCCATCACCAGCAGCTCCAGAAAGGCGCCATGGCCGATGAGTATCTGGCGCCCCAGCGGGTCGGTGTGGTGCAGCACCCTCTCGCGGTCGGTGCGCAGGGTGATCACGCCCTCCTCGCGCAGGTCCACCAGCCAGGGCTGCAGGTTGTGCGGGTTGGGCGCGGTGATGGCGTAGGCCACGGCGCGGCGGCGCGCGTCGGTCTCGCCCACCGGCCCCTTCCAGGCCTCCACCGCCTCGGCGGGATAGTGCGAGCCCACGGCGCCACAGGCGACCAGCGTGCCTGTGGTGGCGGCGATGGTGCCACCCCCTGCCAAACGGATGAAGTTGCGACGGTTCATGAGAAGGCTCCGGTAGTTCAAAGGTTGTTTGGTCATGCCAGTGCGGCGCGGGGCATCTGCGACTGGACCAGTCCCACATCGACCAGCGCCTGGCGCACGGCCTGGTCGAAGGGGGTGTGGGGCTCGTCGCCGATGAGCGCGCGCAGGCGGGTGTTGTCCAGCCGGTGGGGCGTGCGCCACAGGTAGCGCATGTCGGCCAGCGCAGCGAATGTGGGGGCCACCAGCCCCACCACGCGCAGCAGCGGCCATGGCAACTGGCCCAACCGCAACCCGCCCGTTTCGGGCAACCAACCCTGCTCTGCCGCAATGGCTGTGAAGCTGTGGAGCCACTGCTGCGCAGTGACGTGGTGGCCAGCGAAATGCAGGCTCTCGAACGCGGCCAGCCGGTCACGCTCTTGCGCCACGCGCACAAAGCTGCGGGCCAGGTCCGGCAGGTAAGCCCAGGGCGTGGCCACATCCAGCGGGCCGGGCCAGGTGATGCGGCCCCGGGGCAGGTCTTTGGCGATGGCCTGGTCCAGCCAACTGCCGGTGCCACTGCCAAAGAAATCCCCGGCGCGCAGCACCACGGCGCACAGGTCGCCCCCTTGGGTGGCGGCCTGCAGGCGCTGTTCCAGTTGCACCCGCATGCGGCCCTTGAAGCCTGTGGCGGCCTGCGGCGAGTCTTCCCGCAGCACTGGCGGCATGCCTTCGCCAAAGTTGTAGACGTTGCCGGGCAGCATGAGCGTGGCGCGCAACTGGCGGGTGATGGCAATGGCCGCCTCCATCAGCGCAGGGGCCTGCTCGCGCCAGGCCTTGTGGGTGTAGGCGGGGTTGAGCGCATGCACAACCACCTGCGCGCCTTGCGCCTGGGTTGCCAGCGCGGCGGTGTCCTCCACCGCCACGGGCATCCACCACACGCCCGGAATGGCGGGCAATGTTGCGCCCTGCGCACCAGGGCGTACCTGGGCCAGCACCTGCCAGCCTGCCTGCGCAAAGGCACGGGTCGCCGCCAGGCCTAGTCGGCCCCGGGCGCCCAGGATCAACACGGTGGATGGGTTGTCTGTGCGGGGTGAAAAACGGGGGCGGGTGGTCATGTCAGGGCTCCATTCACAAGGGATGGAGCGATTGTGAAAACACAGCCACCGTTACACAATTGGCTAAGCATTCATAACAGCAATGCAAATATGAATATCACCAACCGCCCCGCTGCTGACCCATTGCAGGCACGCTATCGCCATGAATCAAACCTTTGACTGGAGCCTGGTGCAGTCCTTTCTCGCAGCGCTCGACCAGGGCAGCCTGCTGGGCGCGGCCCGGGTGCTCAACGCCAGCCAGCCCACCATTGGCCGCCACATTGCAGAGCTGGAATCCCAGCTGGGCGTGGTGCTGTTCGAGCGCACCGGGCGCGGCCTGCAGCCCACCGCCACCGCGCTGCGGCTGGCCGAATCGGCCCGCACCATGGAGACTGGGGCGCACCAGCTGGCGCGCAGTGTGTCGGGCGCCGAGGAGGGCGTGAGCGGCACCGTGCGCATCACCGCCAGCCAGCCCGTGGCCTGCGTGCTGCTGCCGCCGGTGCTGGCGCGCATGCGCCAGGCCCTGCCCGAGGTGCAGGTGGAGCTGGTGGCCAGCAACCAGGTCACCAACCTGCTGCGCCGCGAGGCCGACATTGCGCTGCGCATGGTGCGCCCCGACCAGGCCAGCCTGGTGGCCAAGCGCATCGGCGCGGTGACGCTGGGCGCCTATGCCCACCGCGACTACCTGCGCCGCAAGGGCACACCCCGGCAACCGCCCGACCTGCTGCAACACGAGCTGGTGGGCAACGACCGGAACGAGGAGATATTGCAGGGCTTTGCTGCGATGGGCTACCCGGTGGAACGCCAGCACTTTGCGTTTCGCACCGACGACCTCATGGCCTACTGGGAGGCCGTGCGCGCTGGCCTAGGCATCGGCTTTGTGGCCAACTACATGGCTCGCACCGACCCCAACGTGGTGGCGGTGCTGCCCCAGCTGCCGTTGCCCGAGTTGCCCATCTGGCTCACGGTGCACCGAGAGATCCGTACCAGCCGCAAGATTCGGGCGGTGTATGACTTTTTGGCGGCAGAGGTGCCGGGGGTGCTTTGAGAACGTGTTGAGGTTCTCAGCGCCGGTTCCAACCACGGCGGCTGCTAGCATCCCATTCCCTTTGTCCACCGCGCCCAAGGAGCCCCGTGATCCATCCCTCCCTTGCCTCGCGCTTGCGCTCTCCACTCCCGCTGCGGCCCCTGTGCCTGGTCGGCCTGGCCCTGCTCTGCAATGCGGCCTCGCCGGCCCTGGCCCAGGACACCTCCCGCATCGCCCGCGTCACCGTCTACCCTGGCAGCGCCACCGTAGAACGTGTGGCCAAGGTGGCAGCCGGTGCCCGCAGCCTCACGCTGGCCTGCCTGCCCGCGTCGCTGGATGTGCAAAGCCTGCAGATCAACCCCGACCCTGCCGTGCGCGTGGGCGAGTTCAATGTGCTGACCGAGGACCGCGATGTGGCAGCGGGTTGCGCCAGCCCGCTGGACGGCCGCATCCGCGAGCTGGATGACCAGATCGCCGGGGTGAAGGCCGAGGCCTCCGCGCTGCAACTGGTGGATGGCTACCTGCGCAGTGTAGCCAACACCGGCGCCGCACCCAACGAGGCTCCTGCAGCTCGTGCCAGCAGCTCCGGCGCGAGCCCCACGCCAGCACAGATCACAGCCACCGCCGAGGTGCTGCGCAAGTCCGGGCAGGACAGTTTTGCGCGCGCGCACCAGCTCCAGCGCAAGCAGGAATCGCTGGAGCTGGCCCTCAAGCCGCTCGTAGCCGAGCGCGACCGTGTGGCCAGCCAGCGCGCGCGGGTGGTGTCGGTCACCATCAACCTGGCGACCGAGCGCGAGGCCGAACTGCGCCTGTCCTACCAGGTGCGCGGCCCCGGCTGGCAGCCCAGCTACCGCGCCACGCTGGATGCGAACAAGTCCACGGTGCTGATCGAGCGCCAGGCGCTGGTGGCGCAGAACAGCGGCGAAGACTGGGCAGGTGTGCAGCTGACCCTGTCCACCGGCCAGCCGGGCCGGGCAACGCAGGGGCAGCTGCCGCGCCCCTGGTGGCTGAATGTGGCTCCGCCGCCGCAGGGACCAGCCACGCCCTCCCCTGCCATGGCGATGGCGCCCGCACCAGCACCGGCCATTGCATCGCTGTCCAGGTCGCGCAGTGCCGCCGATGAAGCCATGCCCACCTTTGACGTGAGCGCCCTCGACAAGGGGTTTGCCACCGAGTTCGCCGTGCCCCAGCGCATCACCGTGCCCTCCAGCGGCCAGCGGGTGACGCTGGCGCTGGGCAGCCACACGGCCCCGGCCACGCTGATCACCCGCACGGCACCCGCCATGGAAGAGGCCGCCTACGTGGTGGCCCAGATTGCGCAACCGTCGGGTGTATGGCCCGCCGGCCCGGCAGGGCTGTACCGCGACGGCGCTTTTGTGGGCACGGGCCGCATCGACTTTGGCGCCCCCAGTGCGGGCACGCCAGCAGGCAGCACCAGCCTGTCGTTTGGCCGCGATGAACTGGTCACCGTGCGGGCCGAGCCCGTGCAGGATCTGACGGGCAGCAGCGGCTTCACTGGCTCGCGCGTGGAGCGCAAGACGCGCCGGGCTTACAGCGTGGAGAACCGCCACAAGGCGGCCATCACGCTGCAGGTGCTGCACGCGTCGCCAGTCTCGCGCAACGAGAAGATCGAGGTGGAGTCGAGCTACCAGCCCCAGCCCGCCGAAACCACCTGGAACCGCTCACCCGGCACCGTGGCCTGGCAACAGCCCGTGACTGCGGGCACCACCGCGCAGTTCAGCGCTGAGCACACCATCCGCTACCCCAAGGATGTGGAACTGCTGGAACGCCAGTGATTCCGATCAACGATCAACGATCACCGCCGTCACCCGCCGCACGCAACAACCGGTCGGTCACAATCCGTCACAGCGCCCGCAAAGGCGCCACCGAGCCACCAGGAGCCCGCCGCCATGAGTTACCAACACCTCCTCGTTGCCGTTGACGGCAGCCCCACCTCCGACCACGCCGTGACCGAAGCCACGGGCCTGGCCAAGGCCTCGGGTGGCCGCATCCGCCTGCTGAACGTGATGGACCCCGTGGCCCACATCAGCGGTTTTGAGCGGCCCGAGGTCTACAGCCAGGATGTGCTTCCCCGCCTGCGCAAGGCCGGCGAAGCCCTGCTGCGCCAGACCCAGGAACGCGTGGCGCAAAGCGGCGTGCCGGTGGACACCGTATTGATCGAAAACATGGACGCCCGTGTGGCGCAACTGGTGGTGGAGCATGCCCAGGCCTGGGGCGCCGACCTGATCGTGCTGGGCACCCACGGGCGCCGTGGCCTAGCGCGCGTGCTGATGGGTAGCGATGCCGAGCAGATTGCCCGCACCGCTCCCGTGCCCGTACTGCTGGTGCGCCTGCCTGCCGGGGCAGACGGCGGTGCCGCCAGCGCCTGATCATTTTTCCGTCGCGACATGACCGCTTCCGAGCCACTGCCACCCCTTGCCCCCCTGCGCCCCAGCGTGCGCTTCATGCTCTCTCACCCGGCCCACTTCATGGCACTGGGGTTTGGCGCAGGCCTGTCCCCCAAGGCGCCGGGCACCGTGGGTACGCTGTGGGCCTGGCTGGCCTACCTGGTGCTGCAACAGTGGCTGAACCAGCGGCACATGGGCCTGCTGATCGCGGTCAGCACCGTGGTGGGCTGGTGGGCCTGCACCACCACGGCGCGCCATATGCACGTGGCCGACCCCGGCAGCATCGTGTGGGACGAAGTCGTGGCCTTCTGGCTGGTGCTGTGGCTGGCCATGCCCATGGGGCTGTGGGGACAGGTGGTAGCGTTTGGGCTGTTCCGCTTCTTTGACGCGGCCAAACCCGGCCCCGTGGGCTGGGCCGACAGCCTGTTCAAGGGCTTTGGCTGGCGCGGCGGCTGGGGTATCTTGTGGGACGACTTTGTGGCAGCCTTCTGTACCTTGCTGGTCATCGCACTGTGGAGGTTCTGATGGCACCCACATTACTATCAAAAAGTGAGCTACTTGCGCAAGAGATACAAGCGCTAGAGGCCAATTTGACGCAAATATCGCTGCGTTTGCTGGCCCACCGCCACATGCTGGCCACTGCCGAGAGCTGCACCGGCGGCATGATCGCTGCCGCCTGCACGGACCTTTCGGGCTCCAGCCAGTGGTTCGAGCGCGGGTTCGTGACCTATTCCAACGAGGCCAAGGCCGAGATGCTGGGAGTGCCCCCTGGCCTGATCGAGCAACACGGTGCCGTGAGCGAGCCGGTGGCGTGCGCCATGGCCGACGGCGCCCTCGCCCACTCGCGCGCGCAGGTCAGCCTGGCCGTGACCGGCGTCGCGGGCCCCACAGGCGGCACGGAGGCCAAACCGGTGGGCACCGTGTGGTTTGCCTGGTGCGTGGGCGGCGAAACCCACAGCGAGGTGCAGCACTTTGCGGGTGACCGCGCCGCGATCCGTGTGGCGACGGTGCGGTATGCGCTGAAACGGCTGCTGAACCTGCTGCCGGCGTAACCCGCCTCCCGCCTGCGAGGCGCCAACCATCCCTTTGGCCCCGGCACCGGCTCCCGCTGTCGTCTACAAGACAGTGCCTCACAGGCCTGTTGCCACAACATACCGCCATGACAACGACACCCCCTTGGTTTGACGGCTTCACCACCCAGCGCATCACCACGTCGGGCGCGGAGATCTTTGTGCGCACCGGTGGCACCGTGGGCGCGCCACCCCTACTGTTGCTGCACGGCTTTCCGCAAACCCACGCGCTGTGGCACCGCGTGGCGCAGCAACTGGCGCGCGACTATTTTCTGGTCATGCCCGATTTGCGCGGCTATGGCGACTCGTCGCACGCGCCCGGCCAACCCGACCACAGCAATTACAGCAAACGCGCGATGGCGCAAGACATGGCCGAGGTGATGACCGCGCTGGGCCATGACCACTTCTACCTGTGCGGCCACGACCGGGGCGGCCGCGTAGCGCACCGCCTGGCGCTGGACCACGCCGCGCGCGTTCGCAAGCTGTGCGTGATCGACATCGCCCCTACGCTCGACATGTACGCGCGCACCGACATGGACTTTGCCCGCGCCTACTACCACTGGTTCCACCTGATCCAGCCCGCCCCACTGCCCGAGACCATGATCGGCGGCAACGCCCGCGCCTACCTGCACGCCAAGCTGGGCGGCTGGGGCAGCGCGGGCCTGGCCCACATCGAGCCCCAGGCCCTGGCCGATTACGAACGCTGCTTTTGCACGCCCGATGCCATCCACACCGCCTGCGAAGACTACCGCGCCAGCGCGGGCATCGACCTCACCCACGACCGCGAAAGCCGTGCGCGCGGTGACAAGATCGCCTGCGACACGTTGGTGATCTGGGGCGAGCACGGCGTGGTGCACCGGTTATTCGATCCGCTGGCGCTGTGGCAGGCGCAGTGTGCGGGCGTGGTGACGGGCCAGGCCGTGCCGGCGGGGCATTTCATCCCCGAACAATTGCCCGAAGCCACGGCCCACGCGCTGCGCGCTTTCATGCGCTGACACCTCCCACCCTCCATTTCCTTCACCTCGCCGGAAGCCTTCTTCATGCACCCTAACGCCCAAACCCTGCAACGCTTCTACACCGCCTTCGCGCAGCTGGACCACGCCACGATGGCCGCCTGCTACGCACCCGACGCCACGTTTGACGACGAGGCCTTTTCGCTCAAGGGCCGCGAGCAGGTGGCAGGCATGTGGCGCATGTTGTGCACCGCCACCAAAAAGCCTGGCGCCGCAGAGCACTGGAGGCTGGAGTTCAGCGGCATCGACGCCGATGCCCAGGGCGGCAAGGCGCACTGGGAGGCGCACTACCTCTTCAGCGCCACGGGGCGCAAGGTGCACAACATCATCGACGGCACCTTCACCTTCACGCCCGACGGGTTGATCGCCACGCACCGCGACCGCTTCAACTTCTGGAGTTGGTCGCGCCAGGCATTGGGCCTGCCAGGCGTACTGCTGGGCTGGTCGCCATCGCTCAAGCGCAAGGTGCGCAGCACGGCAGCGGGCAATCTGAAGAAGTTTTTGGCACAGGAAACGCGGCCCCTCTGACCCACACACCGGGCCTGCGAGACATGGTCAAGGCCGCATCTGCGATTCACTGCGCGTGAGCTTCAAGCCTTCTTGCGACGCACCGCATTGAATGCCGATGCCGCTATGGCCAGCAGCAGCGCCATGAGCCCCCATTCGCTCAGTGTCGGAACGGAGGCCGCGCTGGCGGCAAGCACATTGAGCGTGGCATTGGCGGCAGGGGCGCTGCCAGAACTGGAATTCAGGCCCGTAGTAACGTTGTTTTTGACACCCGGCGCTGTTGCGGTGACCTGAACAGAAAACGTGCAATTGGCCCCACCGGCCAACACCCCGCCGGCCAAGGCCACCGAGGAGGAACCCGGTGCGGCGGTCACCACGCTGCCGACCCCACAGTCGCCCACCAAACCGTTGGGGGTGGACACCACCAGGCCCGCCGGCAAATTGTCCGTGAACGTGATGTTGTTCGCAGCTGGCCCCAGCCGATTGATGGTGAACGCCAGCGAGGTGGAACTTCCGACCGAGACACTGGGCGCTCCAAACGCCTTGCTAAAAGTAAAGACAACGCCTGCTTGCGCACCTGTTGCCAACAAAGCGCCTGCACCAACCAACAGCGCGCCCATCCAACGAACTTTCGACATATCACCCTTAAAAAATACAAATTTTCTGAACGCTCAATCAAGCGAGTGGCGTTTGTACTTCAGGGTTTTGCAAATGTCTTGCAAAAAATGACCGCGTGCCCTCGGTCTTGAAGGGGAGGCCTCAGGGCAGCTTGCCAAAGGGTTGGATCAGGGCCCGCCAGAACCCGCCAGGCCGGGCATCGTTGTTGTTGTCGTTGGCCAGCCCCAAGTGCATGCCCTGATGGCCCAACGCTGGTTGCGCGCAGTATGTCCCCAGCAGGCGGTCCCACCAGGGGAACACCATTCCGAAGTTGCTGTTGCCCTCATCCATGCGTTGTGAATGGTGCACGCGGTGCATATCCGGGGTCACCATCACCCAACGCAGTCGCCGATCCCAGCGCAAAGGAATCGCAACATTGGCATGGCAAAACGCGGTGTGCACCAGCTGAAGCACCGCATACAACAACAAGGACACAAGAGGCATGCCCAGTGCCGCGCACAGCATCAGCGTCAGTGCCGCAAGTGCCACCATTTCCAGCGGATGGTGGCGCACACTGGTCGTCACATCGAACGCGGCATCCGCGTGATGCACCTGGTGCATTCGCCACAGAAGTGGAATGGCGTGCGAAGCACGATGCAGCACATACTGGATTGCATCCACCAGCAACACGCCGATGACGATCTTGGGAACATCGGGCAATGCTCCCCCGGCCAACCCGGTCCACCCCAAGGACACCCCAAGTCGCACCGCAGCGGTCTGCACGGGCTCGGCCACCCACCACATCAACAGACCACCCAGCGCATACAGCAACAGGTTGACCCTTCTCCGGCCTTGGTGGCTTTCGCCAGCCACACGGCGAGGCCAGAAGTGCTCTGTCAAAGCAAGAATGCCCAGGACCACTAAGAGCAATACGTACTGCCCCCATTCAAAGTGATCCATCACGGCCTGCATGAACTGCATCAGGTTTGTCTACCAAAAGAGGCCAAAGAGGCATCAAGCCCCGTGGCACTTCTTGTACTTCTTGCCGCTGCCGCAGTGGCAAGGGTCGTTGCGCCCCGGCTCGGGCGCCTTGCGCACCGTCTCCACGCGCGGGCCCATGCTCTTCCACAGTTGGCGCAGGTCGTACACGGCCCAGATGGCTTCGCCGAAGGCCTCGACGCGCGCCTGGCTGGTGCTGGGTGGGCCGTCTTCGTCGTACATGCAGACCTCGGGCTTGCCGGTGTCGTCTTCGGTCAGGGCAACGATGCGGTCCAGCGCGTCGTCCAGCCACTTGGCGGCTTCCTTGTCGCGCGGGGCGGCCCAGTCTTCGGGCCAGTTTTCGACCGCAAACATGAAACCTAGCGCCCAGACCTGGCTGAAGGATGGAATCTCCTGGCCTTCCATCTCGGCGCGCTCTGCTTCAGGCAGGCTGGCCACGGCGCCACGCATGTCCATGGCTTCGGGCTGGAAGGTGCGGTCGTCGTCCAGCGTCTTCACGTCGGTGTCGAGCTGGGTCACGATCTCGGCCCAGCGGCGGTCCCACAGCTCCAGAAAACGCGCCTGCTGGGCGGCGTCGGCAAACGCTGGCAGCACGGGCAGCGGCGCGCCTTCGGCCACATCCAGCTCGGCACCATCGCCCAGCAGCATGGGCAGGTACTCGGCCGGGGCGATGGGGCGGCGGCTGCAGATCAGCGCGGTCATGAAACCGTCGCAAAACTCCCACTGCGGGATTTCCTCGCCGCGCGAGCGCAGGTCGTCGAGGATGTTGTCGATCTCTTCCAGCTCCTCCGGGCCCAGCGCAGCGGCGGGGGAGGCCGTGGGGTCAAGATCGTCAGTGGCAGGGGTGGGCGATGTGGGTTCGGTCATGTGGGCTCCGGTCGTCAAGGGAGAAAGCGGGGGGTTGGGCGGCAAAGTTTTACTTTTATGATGCGCAGGCCGTGTGCCATAGCCCTGTCGCGGTGCAGGTGTAGCGACAGCGCCGCCACCAACTCCGCAGGCCGACGCTGCGCAAAGCGTACTGCTCACCACCCGGCAACCCGATAAAAAGGCGGCCAGTGTAGCCCTCTCGCACCACCGCCCAGAACCAGGACCCCCATGCTCCACCAACTGAACTCCCTGTACCCGGTGCGCTACACGGCCTTTGCACTGTGCGTTTTCGGGTTGCTGCTGTCCCTGTTTGCGCTGGTGGCCTTTCAAGTGAGGCTGCCCGTGGTGCTGGTGTTTGCGGCCCTGGTGGCCCTGGGTGTGTACGACCTGCAGCAGTCACGCCACGCCATATTGCGCAACTACCCGGTCATCGGCCACATCCGCTTCATGCTCGAATACGTGCGGCCCGAGGTGCGCCAGTATTTCATCGAGAGCGACAGCGAGGCCGCGCCGTTCTCGCGTGCGCAGCGCTCACTGGTGTACCAGCGCGCCAAGGGCGACCCGGACAACCGCCCCTTTGGCACGCACCTGGATGTGGGGGCGCACGGCTACGAGTGGGTGAACCACTCGCTCGCGCCTACACAGCTGCCGTCGCACGACTTTCGCGTGTGGATCGGGGGCAACCCCGATGCCCCCTCGCCGTCCGTGTCGCCCTGCACCCAGCCCTACCACGCCAGCGTGTTCAACATCTCGGCCATGAGCTTTGGTGCGCTGTCGGCCAATGCCATCCTGGCGCTCAACCAGGGCGCCCAAAAAGGCGGCTTTGCGCACGACACGGGCGAGGGCAGCATCAGCCAGCACCACCGGGTGCACGGCGGCGATTTGATCTGGGAGATCGGCTCGGGCTACTTCGGCTGCCGCAACCCCGACGGCACGTTCAGCGAAGAGCGTTTTGCCGCCAACGCCACCGAGCCCCAGGTCAAGATGATCGAGCTGAAGCTCAGCCAGGGAGCCAAGCCCGGCCACGGCGGCGTGCTGCCCGGCGCCAAGGTGACGGCCGAGATCGCCGCTGCGCGCGGCGTGAAGGAGGGCGAGTCCTGCATCTCGCCCGCCAGCCACAGCGCCTTCAGCAACCCGGTGGAGATGATGCAATTCATCGCGCGGCTGCGCACGCTGTCGGGCGGCAAACCCACCGGTTTCAAATTCTGCCTGGGCCACCCGTGGGAGTGGTTTGGCATCGTCAAGGCCATGTTGGTCACGGGTATCACGCCCGACTTCATCGTGGTGGATGGTGCCGAGGGCGGCACGGGCGCTGCGCCGGTGGAATTCACCGACCACGTGGGCGCGCCGCTGCAAGAGGGCCTGCTGCTGGTGCACAACACCCTGGTGGGCGTGAACCTGCGCGACCGCGTACGCATTGGCTGCGCGGGCAAGGTCATCAGCGCCTTCGACATCGCCCGCATGATGGCACTGGGCGCGGACTGGTGCAACGCGGGGCGCGGCTTCATGATGGCGCTGGGCTGCATCCAGGCGCAAAACTGCCACACCGGCCACTGCCCCACCGGCGTGACCACGCAAGACCCCCTGCGCCAGCAGGCCCTGGTGGTACCCGACAAGGCCACGCGCGTGACGCAGTTCCACCGCAGCACGCTGCATGCGCTGCAAGAGCTGGTACAGGCCGCCGGGCTGCGCCACCCCAAGGACATCACAGCCCACCACATCGTGCGCCGCATCAGCGACACCGAGGTGCGCCTGCTCTCCAACCTCATCACCCGCATGTTGCCGGGCGCACTGCTGGGCACGCTGGACGCGCAGCACAACGTGTTCCGTCTGTACTGGCCCCTGGCCAGCGCCCACAGCTTTCAGGCCAGCGAGCCCACACTGGAGCCATCCATTCCCCACCACGTCGAGTTGGTGCACGCCGCAGCCGTCGGCACCGCTGCTGCGGTGGCAGGGGACGCCGCCGTATGACTTTGACGATGGACAGCACCACCACCACCACCCCGGACTACGCCGCCTTTTTGCAGCAGCAGCTGGCCACCCAGCCCCACAACGTGATGGCCCATGTGCTGGGCAACGAACAGATCTGGATCAAGCGTGCCGGCGCGCCCCATGGCACAGGCCGCTACCGTGCCATGGCCGTGCTGGCGGGGCTGTTGCGCCTCGACGCATTGCGCCCCGTGCCCAACCCCGGCGGCCCCACCGCCATCGCCACCGAGGTGCAGCGCCTCAAGGACCTGGCCGCCCGTGGCATCCGCGTGCCCGCGGTGCTGGCCGCGTTGCCGAATGGTTTTGCCATGCGCCACCTGGGCCACACGGGAGAAGAGATCCATTCGCTGGGCAACGAGATCGACCACGCCGTGCAGGCGGGCGACACGGCCACCGTGCTGGCGCTGTGGCAGCAGGGGCTGGACACCTTGGCCCAGGTGCACCGCCAGGGCACCTGCCTGAGCCAGGCGTTTGCGCGCAACCTGGTGCGCTGCCCCGATGGCGAGGTGGCCTGCATCGACTTTGAAGACGACCCTGCCGCCGTGCTTCCCCTGGCGGTGTGCCATGTGCGCGATGCGCTGTGTTACGCGCACTCCACCGCCATTTATCTGCATGCCAGTGGCACGCTGGGCGAGGGGCGTGAGCGCTGGGCGGCGTGGGTGGCGCAGGGCAGCGCCGAGATGCGAGAGGTGCTGGCGACCAGCATTCGCAGGATGGGATGGATGCGACGCCTGCCAACAAGCCGCAGGCTGGGGCGGGATTTGCAGCGGGTGCGGGCGGCGTATGACTTGCTGGCCTGAGGCCAGATCAGCCAGTAGTTCGAGTTAACCGCAGACGTAGCCGACAGACCGCGCTCCAACGAGAAAACGTCGGATTTCGCTGCGCTACCCCAACCTACGCGAGCCACAGCCAGGCAGCAATCCCCAAGCAGCCAATCGAGAGCACCACAAAAACCCAGTAGAGGCCGGGAATGCCCCCCACTGCAGTGATTTCGTTCGACTGCGCGCCTTCCTGCTCGGCACGCGACAAAGGATCCACACCAACAGCCCGATCGGAAGATGGCGGCACCGCCCAGACTTGGTGGCCGGATGTTCGGTTGAACTGATGCGCGTCGAAGGCGAGGTACGCAAAAAAGCCGGAGAGGACAAGAAAACCCAATGGCCCCATACCGATCCTCAGAGTGACAGCCAGATCAAAGCGGGGTCATCCCACTGCGTCAGCGACGCAAGCCCCTTCCAGCACCAGCTCCGTCGCCACATCCGCCCCCAAGCTCACCAACCGCTTGCGCATACAAATCACCGCCTTGTCTTTGCTCAGCAAGATCGCCCGGTGTGCTGCCGCCAGGTCGATGAACTTCTGGTCGTCCGCGTCCTTGCACACGTAGGCCACCTTGGGCGCAATCTCCACCCGCTGCACCTGCGCATCAAACGCGGCCAGCACCTGGGCAGCGTCCACACGGTAGTAGTTCATGCGCTCCACGATGTGCGGATAGGCCAGCACGCGCTCCAGCTCGTCGCGCATGACTTGGGTGGCGATCCATGACAGGCGCCCCTGGGCCAGCAGCGTGCGCAGCGGCGCGGTGCGCGGGTCGCTGAAGATCAGCAGGTCCAGCGCCACGTTGGTGTCCACCACCACGGGGCGTGCGGGCTCGCCCGCCGGTGCCTCGGCGGGCAGGCGCAGTTCGACCTTCATGGTGCGCCGTTGCCGGGGTTTTGCGCGGCGGGTGGCTTGGCGGCGCGCTCACGCACCGCACCCTTGATCATGTCGAAGCGGAACATGCGGCATTCGATGGGGCCGTTCCACATCGGTACGCGGCGCGATTCTTTCAGGCGCATCTTGCCGGGCAGCTTGAGGTCGGGGGTGAGCATCCAGGCCGTCCAGCCGCTGTAGTTTTTCTTCCAGTGCGTGGCGAGCTGGCTGAAGAACTCGCCACCGTCTTCGGTCTGCGCTTCCTCGCGGCCCACGGCCAGGCCCTGGGCGCGGTCGGCGGCGCGCTCGCTGGCGTTGCGGCCTGCAGTGCCGGCTGCGGCAATGCGCTCGCCGTAGGGCGGGTTCAGCAACATCACGCCGGGCGGATCGCACGGCGGCATACGCTGCAGAGCGTCGCCGCCGCGCAGCTGCACGGCCTCGGCCACGCCCGCGCGCTCGGCGTTGCGCTGCGCAAAATCGACCATACGGAAGGCGACATCACTGCCAAAAATGGGTACAGCGCTTGTCTGTATTGCGCTTTCAGCTTCGTTTTTAATAGCACTCCAGACATGCGCCTGGAAGGGCAGCAGTTTCTCGAACGCAAAGCGACGCAGCATGCCCGCCGGGATGCGGCAGGCGATCTGCGCGGCCTCGACCACGATGGTGCCGCTGCCGCAGCAGGGGTCGTACAGCGGCTGGGGGTTGTCGCCGTGCGGGTCCCAGCCGCTCGCTGCAATCATGGCTGCGGCCAGGGTTTCCTTGAGCGGCGCGTCGCCCTTGTCCTCGCGCCAGCCGCGCTTGAACAGCGGCTCGCCACTGGTGTCGATGTAGATCGTGGCTTCGTCGGTGGTCAGGTGCAGGTGAATGCGCACGTCGGGCCACTGGGTGTTCACATCAGGTCGCACGCCGCTCTTGGCGCGGAAACGGTCGGCCACGGCGTCCTTGACCTTGAGGCCCGCGAAGTTCAGGCTCTGCAGCGGGCTGTGCTGGGCCGTCACTTCGACCTTGAAGGTCTGGCGCGTGGTGAACCAGATCTCCCAGGCCACCTCGCTGGCCATGGCATAGAGGTCGTTCTCAGACCGGTACGGGCGGTGCGCCAGCTGCACCAGAACGCGCTGGGCCAGGCGGCTGTGCAGGTTGAGCTGCATGGCCTGGCGCCATGAGGCGCGCAGCAGCACGCCGCCCCGGCCCACCAGCAGGTCTTGCCCCGTGAGGCCGGTGATGCCGTACACCTCGTCGGCCAGAAAGCCCTCGACGCCCGCGGCGCAGGGGAGAAAAAGTTGGAGTTGGTTCATGTCGATGGGGAGGATACGCGCTCGGACAATGCATGGGAATCCGGCGTGCCTGCGCGGGCCAGCAGCAGCTGGCGGATGGAGTCTGGGATAGCCGCCACCTTGCGGTCGGCCTTGCCGATGAAGACGATGCCGATCTTGCCGCGCGCCACCTCACGGCCCGTGGCCTTCTCGGTCATGCAAAAAACCAAGTCAAAACCGTAGCGATTGAAGTCCGCAGGCGCCATCTCCACGCGCATGGTTTCGCCGTGGAAGCCTTCGGACTTGTACTGCGCCACGATGTCGCCCACCACGATGGACAGGCCGCCCACATCCGCCTCGGGGTAGCCCAGCGACTGGAAAAAGCGCACGCGCGCCTCAGACACCAGGCTGAGCAACTGCGCGTTGTCCAGATGCCCGCCCTGGTTCACGTGGCTGATGTAGATCTGCAACTCGGTGGCAAAGCCGAAGTGCGCGGGGAGGTCGAAGACGATGCGGGCCATGGTGGGTCAGGAAAATCAATGCAATGGCAGGCCGTGGATCCATCCACCCAGGGCACTGCGGCCGGGGAAATCAGGCTAAAGCGCCTTGCGCAAATTCGCTGGCGCGATCTTGAGCGCCTCGCGGTACTTGGCCACGGTGCGGCGGGCGCATTCAATGCCCTGCTCCTTGAGCATCTCGGCGATCTGGCTGTCGGACAGCGGCTTGGCCGGGTTTTCGGCGGACACGAACTGCTTGATGAGCGCGCGAACGGCGGTGCTCGATGCGTTGCCGCCGGTCTCGGTGCCCAGACCCGAGCCGAAGAAATACTTGAGCTCGTAGGTACCAATCGGCGTGGCCATGTACTTGGCCGTGGTCACGCGGCTGATGGTGGACTCGTGCAGGCCCAGCTCGTCGGCAATGTCGCGCAGCACCAGCGGGCGCATGGCCAGCTCGCCGTGGGTGAAGAAGTTCTTTTGCCGTTCGACGATGGCACGCGAGACGCGCAGGATGGTGTCAAACCGCTGCTGGATGTTCTTGATGAACCAGCGCGCCTCCTGCAGGCGCTGCTGCATGCCCTGGTGGCCCTCGCCGCCCTTGTGGCCGCGCAGCGCGCCCGCGTAGATGTCGTGCACGCGCAGGCGGGGCATGACATCGGGGTTGAGACTGACGATGAAATTGTGCTGGCCATCGCGCCCGTTGGCGCGCCCGGCTTTGCGCACGATGACGTCGGGGATGATGATGTTGCGCTCTACGTCGGCAAAACGGCGGCCGGGGCGAGGCTCCAGCCGGGCGATCAGGGCCATGGCGGCGCGGGTGCGCTCTTCTCCGGCCACACCGCCTTCGCTGCACAGCTGCGTCAGGCGGCGGATGTCGCGGCGGGCCAGCATCTCCAGCGGCTGCTGGCAGATGCGCAGCGCGGTCAACACGGTCTCGGGGTCGGCGTCGCTGTCCTCATCGGCCGCCAGGGCGGTCAACTGCAGCGTCAGGCATTCGGCGAGGTTGCGGGCGCCCACGCCCACGGGCTCCAGGCTTTGCAGCAGGCGCTGGGCCACGGTGAAGCGGTGGACCAGTTCTTCAATCTGCTCCAGGTCATCGGGCCCGGCCAGGCTGATGGCCAGCTCTTGGAGCGGCTCTTCCAGGTAGCCATCGTCATTCAGCGATTCGATGAGAAAACGAAGCGCGGCCGTGTCAACTTCAGACAGCCGCAGCGACAGCGCCTGCCGGTGCAAAAAGGCGGTGAGCGATTCGTGCGAACGGGCCAGCTCGGTGGCGTCGGCCTCGTCGCCTTCCGCATCGTTGCGGGTGCGTGCTGGGGCGTCGCCACCCCACTCGGCGTCGTTGGGCGCCATCTCGACGGTGCCGTCGCCGCTCCAGTCGGGTTCGTCAGAACCTCCACTGGGGATTTCAGCGTCGTTTTGGCTCTCAGCGCTAGTGCTACTTGCGGTAGTAGCTCCCGAAAACATAGCATCATCAGCACTGTAGTCGTCTGCCTGTGCGGGCGTATCGGCGGCTTCCAGGCCAAACTCCTCGCGCGGCGCTTCGTCGGCATTGCGTTCGAGGAACGGGTTTTCGTCGAGCATCTGCTCGACTTCCTGCGAGAGTTCGAGCGTGGACAACTGCAGCAGCCGGATGGATTGCTGAAGCTGGGGGGTCAATGCAAGATGCTGCGAGATGCGCAGCGACAGTCCAGGCTTCATCACATCCTGAAGTGTTCGCCGAGGTACACGCGGCGTACTTCGGCGTTGTCCACGATCTCGGAGGGCGTGCCCTGCGCCAGCACGCGGCCGTCGCTGATGATGAAGGCGTGGTCGCAGATACCCAGCGTCTCGCGCACGTTGTGGTCGGTGATGAGCACACCAATACCGCGTGCCTTGAGGAAGCCGATGATGCGCTGGATCTCGATCACAGCAATGGGGTCGATGCCGGCGAAGGGTTCGTCCAGCAGGATGAAACGTGGCTGGGTGGCCAGGGCGCGGGCGATCTCGACGCGGCGGCGTTCACCACCCGACAGGGCCAGGGCGGGCGAGGCACGCAGGTGGTCCACGCGCAGCTCTTGCAACAGGGCCGTCAGGCGCTCTTCGATGGCGTCGCGCGACAGGGGCTGGCCATCGTCGGCGCGCTGCAGTTCCAGCACGGCACGCACGTTTTCTTCGACGGTGAGCTTGCGGAAGATGGAAGCCTCTTGCGGCAGGTATGACAGCCCCAGGCGTGAGCGGCGGTGGATGGGCATGTGGGCCACCGATTGACCGTCGATGCGGATGTCCCCCTCGTCGCTGCGCACCAGGCCCACGATCATGTAGAACGAGGTGGTCTTGCCCGCGCCGTTGGGGCCGAGCAGCCCCACGACTTCGCCTTTTTGCACCACCAGCGACACATCCTTGACGACCTTGCGGCTGCCATAGGATTTGGCCAGATGCTGCACCTCCAGGCGGCTACCCGCCTGGGTGTCAGGACTGGAACTCACGGCGGACCCGCTCACTTGGCGCCGCCGCCAAGGCTGTTGCTGGGGCGCAGCGCCGGTGCGGGCGCGTCAGGCGCTGGGGCCGGGGCCGTCGCGCCAGGCGGCGGGTCTTTGGGCGCCAGCACGGCGCGCACGCGGCCACCGGGCGCGGGGGTGTCGCCCGCTGCAGCCGAAGACGCAGGAGCCTTCTGGCCGTCCACCGTGAACACATCGGTGAGGTTGTTGTAAACGATCACGGCGCCGGTGATCTCGTCGTTCAGCATCGACCCACGGTATCGGCGCAGTTCGGCGCGGGTGATGAAGCGCACATTGTCGGCCTTGCCGTCGTACTCGATGACTTCGCTCTCGCCTTCGATGAACTCGTCCGGCGCCCCAGGCAGGGTATCGCGCTTCTGGCGGAAAAACGCCCGTTTGCCCGCCTCGGCCGTGACCACGCCGTATTGGTAGCCGTCGGCGTCCTGGCGCACATCCAGCCGCGCGCCGCGCAACACGATGGTGCCTTTGGTCATCACCACGCGGCCCGAGAACACACTGGTCTGCTTGAGTTCATCGTGGCGCAGGGCGTCGGCCTCGATGTTCATGGGCTTGGCACGGTCGGCCTTTTCGGCGTGTGCCATGCCCGCAAAGCCGGTCAGGGCGGCGAGCACAAGGAGGGGAAGTAGGCGGTGGGTCATAGGGCACGAATCTTGCAATGATTGTAGCCACCCGATGGTACCCAACTCGAAAAAAAGCCCGCGTCAGCGGGCCTTTGGGACAAAGGCCGACAGAGTCGGCACCTCGTCAGGCTTTGCGCGCCGTGGACGCCAGGTATTCGACCACTTGCAGCACCGTCTGCATGCTGCCAGCCATGGTGCCGTCGGTGTAGAACTTGCCCGCCACACCCATGGACGGCACGCCTTCGACGCCATACGAGTCTTGCAACTGCGAGGCGCGACGCACCTGGTTGGCCACGCCGAAGGAGCTGTAGACCTCCTTGAACTTGGCGGCGTCCACACCCTGCTGGGTCACCCAGGCCAGGATTTCGTCGTCCTTGGCGAGCTTGGCCTTTTCCACATGGACGGCGCGGAAGACTTTGGCGTGCAGGGCATCGAGCTTGCCCATGCCTTCAAGCGTGTAGTACAGCTTTTGCTGGGGCACAAAGCTGGCGTTGAACGCCACGGGCACGCGGCGGATGGAGAGGTCCTTGGGCGCGGCTTTGACCCAGGCGTCCAGCGTGGGCTCAAAGGCGTTGCAGTGGGGGCAGCTGTACCAGAAGAACTCGATCACATCGACCTTGCCAGCAGGGGCATCGGGGGCGACGGGCTTGTCCAGCCGCTTGAAGTCCTTGCCCTCCTTGAACTGGCGGGCTTGCGCCATGGCGGGGTTGGCCACTGGCAGCGTCAGGGCAGAAGCGGCAACCGCCGAGGCGGCGGACAAAGAAAACTCACGGCGTTTCATGACAAAGACTCTCCTGGTTCAGGTATGCGGGATGTGAGACATCCCTTTACAAAAAGTTCAGCCCAGGCGTTGGCGCCGTTTTGACAGGCTCATCAACGCTGTACACGCACCAGCGCCGACTCCAGCCCGGCGCCATCGAGTTTTTCTTTCAGCACCTCGGCGTCGTCGCGCTTGGAGAAGGGGCCGATGCGCACCCTGAAGACCGCCCGGCCATTTTGCTCACGCTCGCTCACGCGGGCCTCCCAGCCCAGCATGGCCAGCTTGGCGCGCTGGGCGTCAGCGTCGGCCTGGGTGCGGAACGCGCCCGCCTGCACAAAGTAGTCAAACGGGTCCACACTGCCCTTGGCAGCCGCCTTGGCCACGGCCAAGTCGCCCAGAGGGTCGGCGCCCGGCTTGCTCTCGGCCTTGGCTTCGGCTTTGGCGTCTGGCTTGCTCGCGGCGGGCTTGGCCGCAGAGGCAGCAGCGCGCACCTCGGGAGCGGGTGCCACTGCAGGAGCCGATGCCGCCGCCACCGGTGGCGCGGCAGGACGGGCCGGGTTCTTGCCATACAGCGGCGAGTTCGGGTCCCAGTTCTTGTTCTTCTGGGATTCGGCGGCATCCAGATCGGCGCCGCGGCCGTTGCCCTTGTTCAGGAAGGGCACCGGCACCTTGGTCACATACACGGCCACGGCCAGCGCCGCGCCCAAGCCCACGATAACCCCGACGATGAAGCCGACAATGGTCCCGCCCGTCTGTTGCTTTTTCATATCTGTAGTGATTGCTTACATTCTGGCTGGAGCCGACACGCCCAGCACGGCCAAGCCATTGTGCAATACCTGCGCGGTGGCAGCGACCAGCGCCAGGCGCGCCTTCTTCACCGCCTCGTCATCCACCAGGATGCGCTCGGCATCGTAATAGCTGTGGTAGCTGGCGGCCAGGTCGCGCAGGTAGAAGGTCACATCGTGCGGCGCCTCACCGTCGGCGGCAGCGGTCAGCATCTCGGGGTACTTGGCCAGTTGCAGCATCAACGCCTGGGCCTGTGGGCCCTCCAGCGCCGACAGGTCCACGTCTTTGAGCAATGCCACATCGCCGCCGCCCGCCGCCTGCACAGACTCTTGCCAGGCGCGCAGCACTGAGCAAATGCGCGCATGTGCGTACTGCACGTAGTACACCGGGTTGTCGTTGTTCTGGGCCACAGCCAGGTCCACGTCAAAGGTGTATTCGGTGTCGGGCTTGCGGCTGAGCAGGAAGAAGCGCACCGCGTCCTTGCTCGTCCATTCAATCAGGTCGCGCAGCGTGACATAGCTGCCCGCGCGCTTGCTGATTTTGACCTCTTCACCGCCCTTGACCACGCGCACCATGGTGTGCAGCACGTAGTCGGGGTAGCCCTGCGGGATGCCCACATCGGCCGCCTGCAGGCCAGCGCGCACCCGGGCGATGGTGCCGTGGTGGTCCGTGCCCTGGATGTTGACGACCTTGGTGAATCCACGCTCCCACTTGGCGATGTGATAGGCCACGTCGGGCACAAAGTAGGTGAAGGTGCCGTCCTGCTTGCGCATGACGCGGTCTTTGTCGTCTCCGTAGTCAGTGCTCTTGAGCCACAGCGCGCCGTCTTGCTCGTAGGTCTTGCCATTGGCCACCAGCTTGTTCACCGTGGCCTCGACGCGGCCGCTGGTGTACAGGCTGGATTCGAGGTAGTACTCGTCAAAGTGCAGGTTGAACGCCTGCAGGTCTTTGTCCTGCTCGTTGCGCAGGTAGGCCACGGCGAACTGGCGGATGTTGTCGTAGTCCTCCACATCGCCATTGGCCGTGAACTCGCGGTCATCGGCCTTGACGGTGGCCTTGGCCTTGAAGGCCTCGGCAATGTCGGCGATGTAGTCGCCGTTGTAGAAGTTCTTGGCCAGCGGGTTGTCGCTGTCGGTGGGCCAGCAGTCGTCACCGGGCTTGAAGCCCTTGGCGCGCAGTTGCGTGCTTTTGGTCAGCGTATCGATCTGCACGCCCGCGTCGTTGTAATAAAACTCGCGGTGCACCTTCCAGCCCTGGGTAGCAAACAGGTTGCAAATGGCATCGCCCAGCGCCGCCTGGCGGCCGTGGCCCACATGCAGCGGGCCGGTGGGGTTGGCTGACACGAACTCGACCAGCACCTGCTGGCCCTGTTCCTCCGATCGCTTGGCTTGGTAGCCAAAGCGCTCGCCCGCAGCCAGCACCTCGCGCACGATTTCCTGCTTGGCGGCGGGTTGGAGGCGGATGTTCAGGAAGCCGGGGCCCGCGATTTCGATGGCGGACACCCAGCGCTGAAAAGCGGGCGTGGCCTCCAGCGCAGCCTTGAGCTGTTCGCCCAATGCACGGGGATTGAGCTTGAGCGGCTTGGCCAGCTGCATGGCGGCCGTGCAGGCAAAGTCGCCATGGGCCGCCACCTTGGGAGATTCAAATGCCGCCTTGGCGCCAGCGCCGGGGGACAGGACTTCCAGCTCGGCTGCAAGCGCAGCGAGCAATTCATTTTTGGCTGTGAGCATCGGCGGATTTTACGGGGCCAGGCCGGAGCGCAGGCCAAGCACATCGCCAACGCCGCCCAAGCAGCCCTTCGCAGCCTGCGCGCAACAGATCGTAAAGAATCATGTCCAGGTCTGCAGCGTGTCAGCCCGGTCTCCGCGGCATACGTTGTAATCGGGCAATCTGACGCAGGTTGCGTCAGATGCCACCCTCTACTGGAGCCCCTATGAAAAAGCTTCTCTCCCTGACAGCCCTGAGCCTGGTCCTTTCGTTCAGCGCAGCCCACGCTGCCGACGCCCCTGCAGCCGGAGCCAAGGCCGCCACGCCAGCCACGGCAGCAGCCCCCGCCACGCCAGCCACCCCGGCAACGCCTGCTGCACCGGCTGCGGCACCCACCAAGCAGCAGACCCGCATGGCCACCTGCAATGCGGACGCGGCAGACAAGAAGGGTGACGAGCGCAAGGCCTTCATGAAGACCTGCTTGAGCAACAAGCCAGCGACCCAGCAAGACAAGATGAAGACTTGCAACGCCGACGCCAAGACCAAGACCCTCAAGGGCGACGAACGCAAGGCCTTCATGAGCGATTGCCTGAAGAAGTAAGTTCACTTCACGCACGAGGCCCCGCCACTGGGGCTCCGGCAAAAAAGAAAAGCCCGCCGGCAACGCGCCTGGCGGGCTTTTCTTTGTGGGGTACTGGCGCTTACCAGCCGCGCGCCCAAAACACCGCAATCACTGCCACCACGGGCAGCACGTGCGACTGGATCATCACCAGGCGGCGCACCTTGGCCACCTCTTGCGCTGCGGGCAGTGCCCCTGTGTGGCGCAGGTTCTTGCGCCAGCGGCGAAACGCGGCCGAAGGCACAAACGACAACAAGACCATGGCCAGCACGATGGTGATCTTGATATGGAACAGGGGCTGCGACAGGTACCACGACGCACCCTTGACGCCCCAGATCAACCGGGCCAGGCCGCTGCCAATCATCACCGCCCCAGCCACACCGTAGATCACATCCAGCCGCGCCAGGCGCTCGATCACGGCGGCGTTGAGCCATTCAATGCGGCACAGCGCGGCCTGGCTGGACAAAAAAACCACAAAGGTCAGGATGGCCAGAAGGTGAAATGCGGCCAGGATGGCTTCGAGGG
Source organism: Acidovorax benzenivorans (assembly GCF_028680575.1). Lineage (GTDB taxonomy): Bacteria > Pseudomonadota > Gammaproteobacteria > Burkholderiales > Burkholderiaceae_C > Acidovorax > Acidovorax benzenivorans. The sequence goes on from NZ_JAPCKI010000007.1 coordinate 241,637, forward strand.
TCATGGTGAGGATTCCTTGTAGTGCCCCAGGCTTCTGAGCAGCGCAGAGCGCTCCCAGTGCAGTCGGGCAGGGCCGCCATTGTGCTTGATGGCGCGGCCTCGACACGCCCCACCAAAAAGCGGCGCGGGCCCGAAAGCCCGCGCCGCAGGGAGCGTTATCCCGCAAGAACCGGCGAGATCAGGCCACGGTGCGGGTTACAGCACCCACGGGCACATCAACCGACACCACAGGCGCCGAGGCCGCAGGCACCGCGAGCGGCAACGGATGGCCATTCATTGCCGCGTCCAGGCGCTCATAGTCCAGCGCGTTTTCCCAGCGCGACACCACCACGGTGGCCACGGCATTGCCGATGAAGTTGGTCAGCGAGCGGCATTCGCTCATGAAGCGGTCCACGCCCAGGATCAGCGCCATACCGGCCACCGGCACTTCGGGCACTACGGCCAGGGTGGCGGCCAGGGTGATGAAGCCCGCGCCCGTCACGCCCGCCGCGCCCTTGGACGACAGCATCGCCACCAGCAGCAGTGCCACCTGGTGGCCCAGCGTCAGCTCGGTGTTGGTGGCCTGGGCGATGAACAGCGCGGCCAGCGTCATGTAGATGTTGGTGCCGTCCAGGTTGAAGGAATAGCCAGTGGGTACCACCAGGCCCACCACCGACTTGCTGCAACCGGCCTTTTCCATCTTCTCCATCAGCGACGGCAGGGCGGACTCGGACGACGAGGTGCCCAGCACCAGCATCAGCTCAGCCTTGAGGTAGCGGCACAGCTTGAGCACCGAAAAGCCGCACAGCCGGGCCACAAAGCCCAGGATCACCACCACAAACAGCAGCGAGGTGAGGTAGAACGAGCCCACCAGCCACGCCAGGTTGACCAGAGAGCCCAGGCCGAACTTGCCGATGGTGAAGGCCATGGCGCCAAACGCACCGATGGGCGCAGCCTTCATCACAATGCCGACTACCTTGAACACGGGGGTCGTGAGCGCGTCCAAAAAGTGCAGCACCGGGCGGCCAGCGTCACCCACCATGGCCAGGCCAATGCCGAACAGCACGGCCACCAGCAGCACCTGCAGGATGTTGTCGCCCACGAACGGGCTCACCAGTGTCTTGGGGATAACGTCCAGCGCAAAGCCGGTGAGCGTCATCTCGTGCGATTTGGCCACGTAACCCTTCACAGCCGTCTGGTCCAGGTCAGCGGGGTTGATGTTCATGCCCGCACCGGGCTGCACCACGTTGGCCACCACCAGGCCGACGACCAGCGCCAGCGTGGAGAAGAACAGAAAGTACGCCATGGCCTTGCCAAACACGCGGCCCACGGTGGAGAGCTGCGACATGCCCGCGATGCCCGTCACGATGGTCAGGAAGATCACCGGGGCGATGATCATCTTGACCAGCTTGATGAACGCGTCGCCCAGGGGCTTGAGAGCCTCGCCATAGGACGGCTCAAAATGACCCAGCAGCACGCCCAGGACAATGGCGAACACCACCTGAAAGTACAGTTGCCGATAGAAAGGCAGCTTCAAGGTCGAGGCTGCTGGAGCGGAATGGTTGTGCATGGAACGGGTCTCCTGGGGTCACGGGGCTGCACCACCGGGGTGCCTCCGGCGCGCGTTAAGGGTGCCGTTTGTACCGCTGCACTTTGTTTCAGCCGATAACCTATTGGTATTAGTCGCAAGCGGCCTCATAGGAGAACGCATGCGCAAAATCAGGGTAACTACTTAGTCCCCAGCCTGGTGCGGCACACTTCACTCGCACCAAATTGGCCTTGTTGCCGAGTCACAACCCCGCTTGTTTGCCATGCCCACGCTCCGCCTTCGCCAGTTCTGGACGCTGCTCATCCTGCTTGCAGGCACGGCGGCCAGCATGTTCGCGGCCGGTCAGTGGGCCTGGCACCGGTCTTTGCTGGACGAAAGCGAGAGCGTGCAGCGCCAGCTGGCCCTGTATGGCCAGACGCTGGCCCAGCGCATCGACCGCTACCGCACCCTGCCCGAGGTGCTGGCGCTGGACGCGCAGTTGCAAAGCGCACTGCAACGCCCCCTGCGCCCGGACGAGGTAGCGCAGCTCAACCGCAAGCTGGAGCAGGCCAACGGCGCCAGCCAGTCGTCCACCCTCACCCTGCTCAACCGCGACGGCCTGGCCGTGGCCGCCAGCAACTGGCGCACGGCCACCAGCAATGTGGGCGTGGACTACAGCTTTCGCCCCTATGTGCAGCAAGCGCTGGCCCAAGGGCGCGGCAGCTTCTACGGCATTGGCGTGACCACGGGCGAGCCGGGCTACTTCCTGTCGCAGGCCATCCGCGACGACAGCGGCCACATCCTGGGGCTGGTGGCCATCAAGATTGCGCTGCAGGAGCTGGAGCGCGAATGGCTGCAGACGCCCGACATCGTGCTCGCGTCGGACGCACATGGCGTGGTCTTTCTGGCCAGCCAGGACGCCTGGCGCTACCGCCTGCTGGAGCCGCTGGACGACGAAGAGCGCCGCGAGCTGAACGCCACCCGTCAATACTCCGACCAGCCCCTGCGCCCCCTGGACCTGCGGGTAGACGACCACATGGACAACGGCGGCCGCCTCGTGCACTTGCTGCCATCACCCGACATGCCCACCCTGCCCGGACGCGTACTGTGGCAAACCCAGCCGCTGCCCGGCACCCCCTGGCAACTGCACCTGGTGCATACCACCCACAGCAGCCTGGCCGACAGCCGCTGGGCCGCCGCAGCCGGGGGCGGCGGCTGGCTGGCCCTGTCGCTGCTGGTGCTGTTTGTGCGCCAGCGCCAGCGACTGGCCCGCCTGCGCCAGCGCAGCCGCCAAGAGCTGGAGACCGTGCTGCAGCAACACGCGCAAGAGCTGCGCACCGCGCAGGACGGCATCGTGCAGGCGGCGCAGCAAGCAGACATGGGGTTGAGCCGCAGCCTGGAACACCTGCCCCAGGGCGTGGTCATCATCGACGCCGACCTGAAGCTGGTGGCCTGGAACTCACGCTACGTACAGCTGTTTCGCTACCCATCCGACCTGATGCAGGTGGGCCGCCCCATCGAAGACCTGATGCGCCACAACGCACGCCGGGGCCTGCTGGGACCGGGCCCGGTAGAAGAGGCCATTGAACGCCGCCTGACCCACCTGCGCAGCGGTACCCCCCACCTGCACGAAAGCGCCAAGGACGACGGCACGGTGCTGGAGATCCGGGGCAACCCGCTGCCCGAGGGCGGCTTTGTGACCAGCTACGCCGACATCACCAGCTACAAAAACGCCGCGCGCGAGCTGCGATCGCTGGCCGACGCGCTGGAGCAGCGCGTGGCCGACCGCACGCGCGACCTGGACGCCGCGCGGCGCGAGGCCGAGCAGGCCAACCGCTCCAAGACCCGCTTTGTGGCCGCCGCCGTGCACGACCTGCTGCAGCCCCTGAACGCCGCGCGCATGTTCACCTCGCTGCTGCGCAGCCATCTGCCAGGCGACGCCGAACGGCACGCCGTGGACAGCATCGACGGCGCCCTGGCTGCGCAGGACGCCATCCTCAACAGCCTGCTCGACATCTCGCGCATGGAATCGGGCCAGTTCGATGTGCACATCCATGACGTGGCGCTGGGCCCGCTGCTGCAGGTGCTGGGCCACAACTTCGGCGTGCTGGCCGAAAGCCAAGGCCTGAAGCTGCGCTGCGTGCCCACACGCGCCGTGGTGCGCACCGACGAAAACCTGCTGCGCCGCATCCTGCAGAACTTTGTCTCCAACGCCATCCGCTACAGCCGACGCGGGCGCATCGTGGTGGGCTGCAGGCGGGTAAAGCGCCCGCAAGGCGACCACCTGCGCATCGAGGTGCACGACCAAGGCCCCGGCATCCCCGAGGCGCTACAGCGCGAGATCTTTGAAGAATTCCGCCGCCTCGACGAAGGCCGCGCAGACGACCGGGGCGCAGGCCTGGGCCTGGCCATCGTCGAGCGCCTGGGCCGACTGCTGGGGCATGAGATCGGCCTGCGCTCGCAACTGGGGCGCGGCAGCGTGTTCTGGGTGTGTGTGCCGCTGGGCAACCCCGCCGCCGCGCAGCAAACCGCCGCCCCAGCCACCGCCCAGCAGCCCACCGACGACGCGCCCCTGCAAGGCAGCAGCGCCTGGGTGATCGATGACGACGGCCCCACCTGCGCCGCCACACGGGCCCTGCTGCAGCGCTGGGGCTGCGCGGTGCCGCTGGCCGGTGGCGCGCCCGAGGCCCTGGCCGCCGCCCTGCCCGGCCAGGCGCCACAACTGGTGCTGCTGGACGTGCACCTGGGCGCAGGCCACCACGGCCCCGACGTCTTTGCACAACTGAGCCAGCGCTGGGGCCAGACGCCCGCCGTGATCTTGGTCACCGCCGAACGCGACGCCACCCTGCGCCGCCAGGCCGCCGAGCGCGGCTGGGGCTTTCTGGCCAAGCCAGTGCGCGCGCCTGCTCTGCGCGCACTGGTCAGCCAGACGCTGCTGCGCTGGCGCGAACAAGCCTGATCACGCGCCGCCCCACGCAGCCATCCACATCAAAATTGATAGCTACTTACGCTTTACAGATGGGCACCACAGCCCATTTCCACCCTTAAAACCCTGTCATCCTGCTCGGCAACGGCCCCACCTCCTCAGCCGCCCATGTCCCCAGTTCTGAGGACATACAACCCACCGCGATTCCGGTAGCTTTGGCGCGCCAGCCCCACGGGGGCACAGAAACACAAGGAGAAGCGACAGCATGATGGCCAAGACAGCAGCCAGGGCAGCCATGCCATCCACCGGGTCCGCTCCCAGCGCCCACAACACCCTGGGCCGCCATCTGGCCCGTGCCTGGCTGCTGGGCCTGGCCCTGGTGGTGACCGCCTGCGGTGGCGGCGGCGGTGGCGATGCCCCACCACCCGTGGATACGCCCACCTTTCGCGTGGGCGGCCAGCTCGCTGGCCTGGGCGTGGGCAAGACCGTGGTTGTTGCCGATGCCAGCGGGCCCAGCGCCAGCCTGAGCGCCAACGGCAGCTACAGCCTGCAACTGCCCGCTGGCACCGCCTACAGCCTGCGCATTGCCGCCCAGCCCGTGGGCCAGACCTGCACCATCACCAACGGCAGCGGCACCGTGAGTGCCGATATCAACAGTGTGAGCGTGGCCTGCCTGGACAACGAGGTGCCCGCCGACGCCCGCACCCTGGGGGGCAGTGTGGCGGGACTGGGAGTGGGTAAGACGGTGGTGCTGCAGCTGAGCGCTGAGGGCGCCACGCAGGAAGCCAGCCTGAATGCCGATGGCCCGTTTGTGTTCGCCCAGCCGGTGGCCGGGGCCTACCGCATCACCGTGCGCAGCCAGCCGCTGAACCAGACCTGCACCGTCACGGGCGGCGAGGGCACCGTGGCAGCAGGGGCCACGCTGCCTGCGCTCAGCATCACTTGCGCGGCCACGGCCTTCCGGCTCTCGGGCACCGTGAGCGGCAACATCGGCGTGGTGGCGCTGCGCAACACGGCCAATGGCGACACGGTCACCGTGGTGGACAACGGGGCCTTCCGCTTTGCCCAGCCGGTGCTGGCGGGTACGCCGTATGCCGTCACCGTGTTCGACAGCAGTGCGGGCCAGTCCTGCAGCGTGGGTGGTGGCTCGGGCTTTGCCATGGCCGATGTGACGCAGATTACCGTGACCTGCGTGGTCGATGCACCGCCGCCGCCACCGGTGGTGGCCATCCCGGCCATCCCCACGCTCACGCTGGCGTATGACGTGAAGACCTTCAAGCTCAGCTGGGCCGCCATCCCTGCCCCGGCAGGGGGCGGGGCCATCACCTACCGCGTGACCGAAGACCCCGATGGCGCGGGGCCCACGGCAGCCACGCAGATTGCCACGGGCATCACCGCCACCAGCTACGACCGGCCCGTCACCGGCCTGCTGCACACCCGGCTGAACGCCACCTACCGTGTGCAGGCGTGCAACAGCGCAGGGTGCAGCCCGCTGTCGACAGCGCAGGCGGTGAATGTGACGCAGGCCATTGGGTACTTCAAGGCCAGCAATACCGGGGTGAATGACCGGTTTGGCATCAGCGTGGCCCTGTCGGGCGACGGCAATACCCTGGCGGTGGGGGCCTCCTCAGAAGGCAGCAGCGCCACCGGCATCAACGGCGACCAGGCGGACAACTCGGCCAGCAACTCCGGCGCTGTGTATGTGTTCACCAAGAGCGGCAGCACCTGGAGCCAGCAGGCCTATGTGAAGGCCAGCAATACCGAGGCGAATGACGGCTTTGGCGCCAGCGTGGCCCTGTCGGGCGACGGCAATACCCTGGCGGTGGGGACGACCTATGAGGACAGCAACGCCACCGGCATCAACGGCAACCAGGCGGACAACTCGGCCACCGAAGCAGGCGCCGTCTACGTGTTCACCCGCAGTGGCAGCACCTGGAGCCAACAGGCCTATGTGAAGGCCAGCAATACCGGGGCGGGTGACTTGTTTGGCGTCAGCGTGGCCCTGTCGGGCGATGGCAATACCCTGGCGGTGGGGGCCTACTTTGAAGACAGCAACGCCACCGGCATCAACGGCAACCAGGCGGACAACTCGGCCAGCAGCGCAGGCGCCGTCTACGTGTTCACCAAGAGTGGCAGCACCTGGAGCCAGCAGGCCTATGTGAAGGCCAGCAATACCGAGGCGAATGACGGCTTTGGCGCCAGCGTGGCCCTGTCGGGCGACGGCAATACCCTGGCGGTGGGGGCCTACACAGAAGACAGCAACGCCACCGGCATTGACGGCAACCAGGCGAACAACTCGGTTTTCGGCGCAGGCGCCGTCTACGTGTTCACCAAGAGCGGCAGCACCTGGAGCCAGCAGGCCTATGTGAAGGCCAGCAATACCGAGGCGAATGACTACTTTGGCATCAACGTGGCCCTGTCGGGCGATGGCAATACCCTTGCGGTGGGGGCCTACGGAGAAGGCAGCAACGCCACCGGCATCAACAGCAACCAGGCGGACAACTCGGCCAGCGAATCAGGCGCCGTCTACGTGTTCACCAAGAGTGGCAGCACCTGGAGCCAGCAGGCCTATGTGAAGGCCAGCAATACCGGGGCGGGTGACACCTTTGGCTACCGCGTGGCCCTGTCGGGCGATGGCAACACCCTGGCGGTGGGGGCCTTCGGAGAAAACAGCAGCGCCACCAGCATCAACGGCGACCAGGCGGACAACTCGGCCACCGACGCAGGCGCCGTCTACGTGTTCACCAAGAGTGGCAGCACCTGGAGCCAGCAGGCCTATGTGAAGGCCAGCAATGCCGGGGCGGGTGACCAGTTTGGCCTCAGCGTGGCCCTGTCGGGCGACGGCAATACCCTGGCGGTGGGGACCCCCGGAGAAGACAGCAACGCCACCGGCATCAACAGCAACCAGGCGGACAACTCGGCCAACTACGTGGGCGCTGTGTATGTGTACTGACGCCGTCATTGTCATTGCCATTGCCGATGGCAGCGGCGTCCGTGAACCGCGCCAGCCAGCAGCGGGCGCCCGTTCACCAAGGCGATGAGCCCTGCAGGTTGCAGCGCACGGCGTATTGGCGCCAGGCACGGTCATGGTGGGAAGGGGCCTGGGCTCTCCGCACCACCCAGAATATCAAGCCAAATCAGTGTCTGGCGCTTATCAGACAAGCGTCAATAGCTATAAAAATAGTAGCAATCATTGAATCACCCTCCGCGTCAGCGGCAACCACAGGCGGAACTCGCCCCCGCCCTCCCACGCGGCCCATTGGCAGTGCCCGCCCAGCGCCTTGGCACGGTGGCGCACATTGGCCAGGCCCTGGCTCGCGGGTATGGCCGGTGGCGGGCTGGGGGTGGGCACAAAGGCGCGGCCGTTGTCGCGGATGCGCACCACCACGCCGCCCTCGTGCGCACTCCCTGCGTGCCCCTCGGTCGCCAGGTCGATGGTGGTGGCCTGGCTGTGCTTGAGGATGTTGGTGAGCACTTCTTGCAGGATGCGCAGCACGTGCAGGGCGGCCTGCGGGTCCAGCCAGGGTAGCGGGGGCAGGTCTTGCACGCTCCATGTAAGGGCGATGCCTGCGGCCTTGAGCCGGGGCGCCAGCCGAAAGCGCAGGGCGGCCAGCAGGGCCAGCACATCGGCATCGGCGGGGCTGAGCGAGTCGATGGCGAGCTTGAGGTCGTCGATGCAGTCCTTGAGCACCAGGGCGGTGTCGGCGGTGCTGGCCTGGCCGCGCTCGACCATGCGCAGCGCGCTCATGAGCGAGGAGCCGATGCCGTCGTGCATGTCCTGCATGAGGCGCTGGCGCTCGGCCGCCAGGGTTTGCTGGCGCTCCAGCGCGCGCAGTTGCTCGTGGCTGGCGGTGAGCTCGCGCTCGCGCACGGCGAGCTGGCTCTCCAGGCCCGCGTTGACCACTTCTACCGCATGGATGGCGCCCACATAGCGGCGGTAGACGATGGCCAGGAAGATGGCAAACAGGCCAATGGACAGGTAGGGCGCCAGGTACACACGCTCGATGTCGATGCGGTAGTTCTGCAGCAGCAGATCGTGCACGCCTGCGGGCACGTTGAGAGAGAACCAGGCGAACAGGACCAGCCCCTCGCCCGATCGTGCCTGCCACGACGCCCACACGCCTGACGCCGCCACCACGGCCGTGAGCACGGTGAGGACGATGTAAACCGCAGGCAGGATGGCATGGACATGCGGCAGCAACTGGGGCACCGGCAAGGTGAGCACCGTACACAGCACCACCAGCGCCACGATGCCCCACGCCAGGCGCGGCATGCGCTTGTGGTGCACACGCAGGGCAAAGGCAAAGGCGAAGGTGGCCACCATGGACCAACCCAGCGCGTTGACGGTGAGCCAGCCAAACCAGTCGTCCGGCACGGGCAGGGGGCTGTCGTCCACCACGTAGTGCAGGTTGCGCAGCACGCAGGTGACGGACACCGCAAAGAACAACACGTAGATGGGCTCGCGGCGGCGCACCAACCCCACGGCCAGCGCAAACAGCCCGATGACCAGAAAGGCCGCGCCCGTCTGGCTGATGAGGTCGTTTTGCACAAAGCGGCGCAGGTGGTAGCGCCACAGCAGCGCATCTTCCGTGCCCACCCAGGCGGTGGACAGAGCGCCCCCCACGCCGGGCTGGCTGGCCATGCGCACCCAGATCGTGTGGGGCGGCACGCCGCCCGCGCGGCCGTTGCCGCTTTGGCTACCGCCACCGCCAAGGGCCACCCACAGGGGCCAGTTGAAGCTGTTCCATACGCGGCTGCCCTGGGTTCGGTAGGCCATGCGGCCATCCACATACACCGCCACGATGCCAATGGTCTGCCAGCGCGGCAGGTACAGAAAAAGCGCCTGGTCCGGCACACCAGGCGGCAGCGTGAGCCGGTACCAAACCACGTCTGGCAGGGCCTGCAACGAAGCACTGCCCTCGGCCAGGCTGCGGGCGCGGGCGTGGGGCAGGGGCACCTGCGCCCAGCCGTCCGCGCCTTGCACGGCTCCAGGCGGCCCGGGCGGGGGCTCCCACCCGGCTCCGGGCTCCACGCGCATGCTCGCCTGTTCGATGTGCACGGCGCCACTGCCCTGGCCACGGTCGCCACAGGCCACGAGCCAGGCGGCCAGCAGCAGCCAGGCCAGGCACTGGCTAATCCGCCAGCAGGCCCTGTTTGTAGGCGGCATGGATGGCTTCGGCGCGGGTGTTGACCTGGAGCTTGGCGTAGATGCGCCGCACAAAGGTGAGCACGGTGGAGCGGGACACGCCCATGGAGCTTGCGGTTTCTTCGGCGGTGAAGCCCTTGCTCACGTAGCGCAGCACCTCTTGTTCGCGCACGGACAGGGTGGTGGGCGGCTCGCTGGCAGGCGCCAGGCTGGCGGCGGCGCGCGCCAGGATCTTGCGCGCCACCATGGGGCTGATGGGGCTGCCACCCGCGTGGAGGTTGCGAATCTCTTCGGCCAGCTCGGCGGCGTTCACGTCCTTGAGCAGGTAGCCCATGGCCCCGGCTTCGATGGAGCGCAGCACATGGTCCTCGTCGCCAAAGATGGTGCTGACCAGGATGCTGCAAGCGGGCCACTGCACGCGCGCGGCGCGGATCACGTCCAGGCCCGAGCCGTCGGGCAGGCCCAGGTCCACCAGCAGCACGTCCAGGGGCGCCTGGGGCAGCCTGGCCAGGGCCTCGGCGCAGCCGGTGGCCAGCAGCGCCAGCTCCAGGTCGGGCTGCATGCCGATCATGGCCACCAGGGTGTCGCGGCTGGCGGCATCGTCTTCCACTACCCCGACGCGCAGCGTGGGAGGGGGCGAAGACGTGGGCGCGGACATGGCGCGATTATCGCCACAGGCCCTTAGCCCGCGCCGCCCTCTTCTGCCTCCAGACTTTTGACCAGCACTGCCGCCTGTGTGCGGCTGTAGCACGCGAGCTTTTTCAGGATGGCGGTGACATGCACCTTGACGGTGTTCTCAGCCAGGCCCAGCGCGCTCGCAATCTGCTTGTTCAGCAGGCCATCGGCCAGGCAGAGCAGCACGCGGAACTGCTGGGGCGTGAGCTGCGCAAGCCGCGCGGCCAGCTCGGCGTCGGCCTCGGAGCGCTCGGCCGCCATGGGAGGAAACCAGCTGCCGCCATCCAGCACGGCCTGGATGGCATCACCCATGGCATCGGCGGGCGCGGACTTGGGGATGAACCCTGCCGCACCAAACTGCTGGGCGCGGCGGATGACGCGGGGGTGGTCGTTGGACGAGATGATGACCACGGGCAGCTCGGGGTACTCGCCGCGCACATGCAGCAGGGCCGAGAAGCCGCGTGTGCCGGGCATGCTCAGGTCCAGCAGCACCAGTTCGACCTCGGGGTGGTCCTGCAGCGCCTGGCCCAGTGTGGCGGCGCTGGCGGCCTCCAGTGTGCGGAACTGCGGCAGCCGCTCGCGCAGCACGTGCAACACGGCGGAGCGAAACAAGGGGTGGTCGTCAGCGACGAGGAGCGTGGGCGCGGTGGACATGGAGTGTTGTGCAGTCTGCCACGGGGGCCATCAGCCGCCAGCCTGCGGGCCTTTCCAGAACGCGGGCTGTGCGTACTGGTGCTTGAGGTGTTCGATCCACAGCCGCACCCGCAGCGGCATGTGTTTGCGCTGCGGAAACACCACATAGATGCCGTTGGGCGGCGCGGCAAACGCGTGCAGCACCTCCACCAGGCGCCCGGCGGCGATCTCGGCCTCGACCTCCCAGGTGCTGCGCCAGGCAATGCCGTAGCCCGCCAGGCACCAGTCGTGCAGCACCTGCCCGTCCGAGCAATCGAGCGGTCCGCCGGGCTTGAGGTGGATGACCTCGGTGCCACCGCCTTCGACCGGCATGCGGAACGCCCAGCCCCGTGTTTGCGACGCCTCGCTCGACAGCGTGAGGCAGTCGTGCTGCACCAGCTCGCTGGGGTGGCGTGGCGTGCCGTGGCGCTGCAGGTAGGCGGGCGTGGCCACGCACAGGCGGCGGTTGTCGGCAATGCGCACGCTGACGAGCGACGAGTCGGGCAGGTCGCCCACGCGCACGGCGCAGTCATAGCCCTCGCCCGCCAGGTCCACCACGCGGTCGCTGAGGTTGAGCGAGATGGTTACGTCCGGGTGCGCGGTGCGAAAACGTGGCACCAGCGGCGCCACATGGCGGCGGCCAAACCCGGCCGGTGCGGTGATGCGCAAATGGCCCGTGGCCTTGACGCCACCTTCGGACACACTGGCCTCGGCATTGGCCACATCGGACAACAGGCGCTGGCAGTCTTCCAGAAACGCACTGCCCTCGTGCGTGAGGCTGATGCGGCGTGTGGTGCGCACCAGCAGCTTCACGCCCAGGTGTTCTTCCAGCGCATCGAGGCGCCGCCCCATGATGGCGGGCGCCACGCCCTCGGCCTTGGCCGCAGCGGTGAGGCTGCCGCGCGTTGCCACCGATACAAACGATTCGAAGGCCTTGAGTTTGTCCATGGGCGGTGATTATGGGGATAAAGCGGCGAAGGGCCTGGTGACGGGCTCTGGCACTGTAGTCAGTTGACTTTGAAGCAAAAAAGGCCGATTGCGCCCGTGTAATATGCCTAAGAAGCTATACAAATAATAGCAAATCACCTACACCAGCGGCGTCACACCAGGCGCGACTTCAGGAACCCCACGGTGCCATAGCGCTTGACCTCGGTGTAGAGGTCGCGCGTGAGGCCCTGCACCATGGCGGTGTAGGCATCGGCCAGGTCGGGCGCGATGGTGAAGTGGTCGTAGTTCACGATCACCCCCACGCGCTCGCCCTTCAACGCAAGGGGGGCCAGCAGGCTGCGCACCTCCTGCTCGATGGCGTCGATGGTGGTGGCGGAGTTGATCTGCAGGCCCGAGAAGTCGATGTGCAGCAGCTGGCGCGTGGCATCGAGCTCGAAGCGCTGCACCAGCGGGCGGTTGAGCAACTGCTCGCGCAGGCCCAGCGGGCCGGGCTCGAACAGGCGCAGGTCCATGGTCTGCAGGCCGGGGCTGATGCGCGGCGTGAACGACATGTGGGCCAGCACGTCACGGTCCAGGTCGATGCCGGGGGCCAGCTCGATCAGCTCCAGCGCGCCACCGCCATCCGGCTCGCCCGACGGCACCAGGCGGAACACGCAGCGCTCCGTCACATACAGCACGCGCTGGCCGCGCCGCAGCGCTTCGGCGCCGCTGAAGGTGCGGTGCTCCACCTCGCGCACCAGCTTGCGCGCGCCGCCCTCGTGCAGGATGTGCAGTTGGCCGTCGACCGCCTCCACCTGCAGCGCGCCCGCCGAGAAGGTGCCGACAAACACCACGGTCTTGGCGTTCTGGCTGATGTTGATGAAGCCGCCCGCACCCGCCAGGCGCGGGCCAAACTTGCTCACGTTGAGGTTGCCGTGCTGGTCGGCCTGCGCCAGGCCCAGGATGGCGATGTCCAGGCCGCCGCCGTCGTAGAAGTCGAACTGGTTGGGCTGGTCAATGATGGCCTGCGGGTTCACGGCGGCGCCAAAGTTCAGGCCGCCTGCGGGGATGCCGCCGATCACGCCGGGCTCGGCGGTGAGCGTGACGAGGTCGATGATGCGCTCTTCCGCCGCCACGTTGGCCACGCCCTCGGGCATGCCGATGCCCAGGTTGACCACCTGGTGCGGGCGCAGCTCCAGCGCCGCGCGGCGGGCAATGATCTTGCGCTCGGTCAGGGGCATCGCCTCCAGCGTGTCCACGGGCACACGCAGCTCGCCCGCGAACGCGGCGCTGTAGGGCTCGGCAAAGGTCTGGTGGTGGTGCGCGGGCTCGGTGGCCAGCACCACGGCGTCCACCAGTACGCCGGGCACCTTGACTTGCCGGGGGTTGAGCGTGCCGCGCTCGGCAATGCGCTCCACCTGCGCGATGACCACACCGCCCGAGTTGCGCGCGGCCATGGCAATCGCCAGCGCTTCGAGCGTGAGCGCCTCGCGCTCCATGGTGAGGTTGCCGTCCGCGTCGGCCGTGGTCGCGCGGATGATGCCCACATGGATCGGGAAGGCCTTGTAGAACAGGTAGTCCTGCCCATCGATGGGCAACAGGCGCACCAGGTCTTCGGTGGTGCGCGCATTGAGCTTGCCGCCGCCGTGGCGCGGGTCCACAAAGGTATCGAGGCCCACGCGCGTGAGCGTGCCGGGCTTGCCCGCAGCAATGTCGCGGAACAGGTGCGTGATCACGCCCTGCGGCAGGTTCCAGGCCTCGATCTGGTTGTCCACCGCCAGCTTCTGGATGCGCGGCACCAGGCCCCAATGCCCGCCGATCACGCGCTTGAGCAAACCAGCGTGGCCCAGGTGGTTGAGCCCGCGCTGTTTGCCGTCGCCCTGGCCTGCGGCGTAGACCAGGGTCAGGTCGCGCGGGGTCTGTGTCGACTCCCAGCGCTGGGCCAGCGCCACGGCGATGCTCTCGGCAAAGCCAATGCCCACAAAACCGCCCGTGGCCACGGTATCGCCGTCGTGGATGAGTTGCACGGCATCGGCGGCGCTGACGATTTTGTTCTTGTGGGCCGCGTTGAGCGCGCTGGCGTCCAGGGGTGCCTGCATGGGTTTGTCTCCCGATGGGTTTGTTGTGTGCGCAGCGTAGTGGGTAACCGCCCAAAGCACCATTCCGGGTGACTACGGATGGTCACCAGTTTTGCGTAAAAGTCACTGGTTTAGAGATTTTCAGCGTATTTATGTGGGCAAATATTTGCAATACAGTCTGGCCATGGCCTGCTCGTACGGCCCCGCTTTTGTTTTTCATTGATCCACGTTTCCACAACTTTCTAGGCACCCCATGACCGATCGCACCAAAGTCCACGGCCTGCAAGTGGCCACCTCCCTGTTCCGCTTTGTCGAAGACAAGGTGCTGCCCGGCACGGGTGTTGATGCCGCCGCCTTCTGGAAGGGTTTTGACGCCATCGTGGCCGACCTGGCACCGCGCAACATCGCCCTGCTGGCCGAGCGCGACCGCCTGCAAACCGAGCTGGACACCTGGCACAAGGCCAACCCCGGCCCCATCCAGAACATGGTGGCTTACCGCAGCTTTCTCGAAAAGATCGGCTACCTGGTGCCCCAACCTGCCGACGTGAAGGCCACCACCGCCAACGTGGACGACGAACTGGCCACCCAGGCCGGCCCGCAGCTGGTGGTGCCCATCCTGAACGCACGCTATGCACTCAACGCCGCCAACGCGCGCTGGGGCAGCCTGTATGACGCGCTGTATGGCACTGATGCGATCCCCGAGACTGACGGCGCCGAAAAGGGCAAGGGCTATAACCCCGTGCGCGGCGCCAAGGTGATCGCGTTTGCACGCCAGGTGCTGGATGACACGGCGCCCCTGGCCTCGGGCTCGCACAAGGACTCGACGGGCTACAAGGTAGAAGGCGGCCAGCTGGTCGTCTCGTTCGCCAACGGGAGCACCACGGGCCTGAAGGACGCCTCGCAGTTCAAGGGCTACCAGGGCAACGCAGCAGCACCTTCGTCGGTGCTGCTGCAGCACAACGGCCTGCATCTGGACATCCAGATCGACCGCAGCACGCCCATCGGCCAGTCCGATGCTGCGGGCGTGAGCGACCTGGTGCTGGAAGCAGCACTGTCCACCATCCTGGACCTGGAAGACTCTGTGGCCGCCGTGGACGCTGAAGACAAGGTACTGGGCTACAGCAACTGGCTGGGCATCATCCAGGCCACGCTGACCGAGCAGGTCGCCAAGGGCGGCAAGAGCTTCACGCGTGGGCTGAATGGCGACCGCATCTACACCGGCCCTACCGGTGGCGAAGTGCGCCTGCATGGCCGCTCGCTGATGTTCCTGCGCAATGTGGGCCACCTGATGACCAACCCGGCCATCCTGTGGACCGACGCCCAGGGTGCAGTGCGCGAAATCCCCGAAGGCATCATGGATGCGGTGGTGACCACAGCGATTGCGCTGCACGACCTGCAAGGCCATGGCGCGAATGGAATCCGCAACTCCCGCAAGGGCAGCGTCTACATCGTCAAGCCCAAGATGCACGGCCCCGCCGAAGTGGGCTTTGCCGGAGAGCTGTTCGGCCGCGTGGAGAAGCTGCTGGGCCTGCCCGACAGCACCGTCAAGCTGGGCATCATGGACGAGGAGCGCCGCACCTCCGTCAACCTGAAGGCCTGCATTGCCGCCGCATCGAGCCGCGTGGCCTTCATCAACACGGGCTTCCTCGATCGCACCGGCGACGAAATGCACACCGCTATGCACGCTGGCCCCATGGTGCGCAAGGGCGACATGAAGACCAGCGCCTGGATCCAGTCGTACGAGAAGAACAACGTGCTGGTGGGCCTGAGCTGTGGCCTGCGCGGCAAGGCGCAGATCGGCAAGGGCATGTGGGCCATGCCCGACCTGATGGCCGAGATGCTCAAGCAGAAGATCGCCCACCCCAAGGCCGGTGCCAACACCGCCTGGGTGCCCAGCCCCACGGGCGCCACGCTGCACGCGCTGCATTACCACCAGGTGAAGGTGAGCGACATCCAGGCCGAGCTGGAAAAAACCGACGTGAACGCCGAGCGCGACAACCTGCTGACCGGCCTGCTGACCGTGCCCGTGGCCGCCGCCCCCAACTGGAGCGACGCCGAGAAGCAGCAGGAGCTGGACAACAACGCCCAAGGCATCCTGGGCTACGTGGTGCGCTGGGTGGACCAGGGCGTGGGCTGCTCCAAGGTGCCCGACATCCACAACGTGGGCCTGATGGAAGACCGCGCCACCCTGCGCATCAGCAGCCAGCACATGGCCAACTGGCTGCACCATGGCGTGGTGACCGAAGCCCAGGTGCGCGCCACGTTCGAGCGCATGGCAGCGGTGGTGGACGGCCAGAACGCAGGCGACGCGCTGTACCAGCCCATGGCCGGACACTTTGACACCAGCATGGCCTACAAGGCTGCGTGCGACCTGGTCTTCAAGGGCCTGGAGCAGCCCAGCGGTTACACCGAGCCACTGCTGCATGCCTGGCGCCTGAAGCTGAAGGCAGCTCAAGCGGTCTGATTTCCGTTCGCAGGCAGTGCTGCATTTGCAGCGCTGTTTGCTCCATTTTTGATAGCTATCCGCGCAATCAATATCTGCGCTGGTGGCTATTTTTGTTTCAGGCCTCATTCCAGCCCTGCCGAACGGGGCCCGTTGGGTCCGTTCGGCAGGGCTGCGCCGTACACTGGCGTCAGCGCCATTGCGCCTACCCCCATGCCTGCAGCGTCCACCCACCCTTTAGCCTCGTCTTGTTGTCCGCTTTGTGGCCAACCCAATCAGTGCGCCATCGCAGCAGGTCGCCCCGCAGAAAGCTGCTGGTGCATGACACAGGCCATCGACCCCGCGGCCCTGGCGGCTTTGCCGGATGAGGCGCGTGGCCAGGTCTGTATCTGTGCCGCGTGTGGGGCGCCAACACCGGATGCGCAGCAACCCTCCGCCGCGTGCAGTCCGCCTTCGCCGATATGATTTGCGCTTTTCGCTGAATTCACAGCGCGCGAAGGAACAAGACATGCCCACGTACCACATCGAAATGATGGAAGGCCGCACGGTCGAGCAAAAGAAGAAGCTGGTGGAAGAGATCACCCGGGTGTCCGTCGAGATCCTGGGCGGCTCGCCCGAGTCGGTGGACATCCTGATCACCGACATCAAGCGCGAAAACTGGGCCACGGGCGGCAAGCTGTGGCTGGAGCGCACGTCCTGAGCGCTGTGTCCTGCCGTCATTGACCGTGGCTCTGCCTCAGCATTTGACCGCTTCATGAGCACATCTTCGGGGTCTTTGTCCGTATTGCGCGAGCGCTATGGTGAGCGCTACCGATGGCTGCTGTTGCTGTCCGTCATGGTGGGCACCATGGCCTCCATCATGTCCTCCACCATCGTGAACGTGGCGATACCGGACATGAGCCACCACTTCGCGCTGGGTCAGGAGCGCGCCCAGTGGGTCACCTCGGGCTTCATGGTGGCCACCACCGTGTCCATGCTCACCACCCCCTGGCTGCTATCCCGGTACGGCTACCGCGCTACCTATGTGGGCGCCATGTTGCTGTTGCTCCTCGGAGGTGTCGGGGGCGGTGTGGCACGTGACTTTGGGCTGGTGCTGGCAGCACGGGTCGCCGAGGGGCTGGCAGCCGGTGTGGTGCAGCCCATTCCGGCCGTCATCATCCTGTACGCCTTTCAGCCGCATGAGCAAGGGCGCGCCAGCGGCATCTTCGGCATGGGCGTCGTGCTGGCGCCCGCCATCGGCCCGAGCATGGGGGGGTTGCTGGTGGACTGGTTTGGGTGGCGGTCCATCTTCTTCATGGTGGTGCCGCTGTGCCTGGCCTCCATCTGGTTGGCCTACAAGTTTGTGCCGGTCACGGCCCCCGGCGGGGTGGAGGCCAACCGTCAGGGCGAGGCCCTGGACTGGCGTGGCCTGTTGCTGGGTACTGTGGGCACGCTGTGCCTGCTCAACGGCCTGGTGTCGCTGCATGGCGGCTCTGTGGTTGAAGCGGGGGGCCTGCTGATGGGCGCGGCGGTGGCTGTCGCGTGTTTTATTGCCTGGCAGCGCAGGCTGCTTCGCACCGGGCGCAAGCCGCTGATGGACCTGCGCCTTTTTCAATACCGCCAGTTCGCCATGGGCAGCGTGGTGGCATTCATCTACGGCACGGCCTTGTTTGGCTCTACCTACCTGTTGCCGGTGTTCATGCAATTGGGGCTGGAGCTGTCGGCATCTCATGTGGGCACCCTCATGCTGCCCGCCGGTTTTGTCCTTGCCATCACCATTGCGGTGGTGGGTCGGCTGGCGGACCGGCAGCCCACCCATTTTTTAGTCAGCATCGGCTTGGGTCTGCTGGCGCTGTCCTTCGGGCTGATGGTGTTTGTGGGTCTCGGCTCGTCGCTGTGGATGCTGGTCGCTTTTGCGATTCTGGGGCGCATCGGACTCGGGTTCATTCTGCCCTCGCTGAACCTAGGCTCCATGCGCCCGCTGGACAAGTCGCTGATCTCTCAGGGCTCTAGCGCCATTGGTTTCTTGCGCATGCTGGGCGGCGCAGCCGGGGTCAGTCTGTGTGGCATCGTGCTCGAATGGCGGCTGGGCGCACATGGCGCTTCGTTGACTGCCGGAGCAAGCAATCCTGCCCGCATTGCAGCGTTCGGCGAGACTTTTCTGATGCTGACTTTTCTCTGCTTGCTGGCGCTGGTAGCGGCCTGGCAGCTGCGCGAGGCCCGGGTCCGGATCGACTGACGGCACGCGTGCCTTATCCTGATGCTTCTGCGCAGAAGCGGCCAGTGCCTCTCCAAGCGTTGTACGAAATCGAAGAAACGGAATCTCGCCATGTGCCAGCTCCTCGGCATGAACTGCAATGTCCCCACCGATGTGACCTTCAGCTTCACGGGGTTTGCGCAACGCGGCGGCAAAACCGACCACCACACCGATGGCTGGGGCATTGCGTTCTTTGAAGACAAGGGGCTGCGGCACTTTGTGGACCATCTGGCGGCGGTCGACTCCCCCGTGGCCGAGCTGATTCGCCGCTACCCCATCAAGAGCCAAAATGTCATTGCCCATATCCGCAAAGCCACTCAGGGCGTGGTGAGCCTTCAGAACTGCCACCCGTTCGTGCGTGAGCTGTGGGGCCGCTACTGGGTGTTTGCCCATAACGGGGATCTGAAAGACTTTCGCCCTCGCCTGCATTCGCATTTCCGCCCCGTGGGCGATACTGATAGCGAGCACGCGTTTTGCTGGATCATGCAGGAGCTGGCCAAGTCACACGCCAGCGTGCCTTCTGTGCCAGAACTGACCTTGACGCTCAAGGAACTCGCCGCACGCATAGCGCCCCATGGCACGTTCAATTTCCTGCTCTCCAATGGCCAGGCCTTGTGGTCTCATGCCTCCACAAACCTGCACTACATAGAGCGTCGCCACCCATTTGGAGCAGCGCAATTGAGTGACGAAGACCTACAGCTGGATTTCTCGAAAGAAACCGGCGAGCGCGATCAAGTGGCAGTGATCGTAACCAGCCCTCTCACGACCAATGAAACGTGGACAGCATTCGGCAAGGGCGAACTGCTGGTGTTCGAGCAAGGTCGGCGTCTACGGATCTGAACGCGCGCGATGCCTCGCCGCAGGGCGAGGCAGGTGATGCGAGCGCTTTCTCGATCAGGGCCGTGTTCAGAGATTTCGCGTACCGGACCGCGGATAAACATATCCAGTCCGCTGCCGTCATGCGCTCATTGCGCAGCGCATGTTTTACGCCACGCCAAAGCAAAAAA
>NZ_JAPCKI010000008.1 GCF_028680575.1 Acidovorax benzenivorans
CGAACGACGCGGCGATCGTGCGGACGATCCTGGCACTGGCCAAGAGCCTGGACCTGGAGGTGGTGGCGGAGGGGGTGGAGACGACGGGGCAGTTATCGTTCCTGAGGCTGCATGGGTGCGAGGGGTTTCAGGGGTATCTGTTTGGAAGGCCCGGACCCGTGGAATTGTTTGAGCGTGAGCATCTGCCAGGCCACTCGGCGCTGCTGGGGCCCGCAGCACGGTCCTCGCAGCAGGAGCCGCAGCCATGAACAGCGTGGGCATCCTGTGGGTGGACATCGATACCCAGCATGCGGCGGCTGCGCGGCGGCTCATGGCGGAGCGTTACCCCGACTGGCGGGTGGTCAACAGCCCCACGCCCGAGACCGCCAAGGCCCCCCTGGCCAGCCAGGCCTGGGACGCTGTGGTGCTGTGCCTCAAGCCCACCGACCAGGAGCTGCCCGGCCTGTTGGAGCTGTGTGCAGGTCGCCCGGTGTTGATGTGCATCGACGCGGCGCAAGAAGCGCTGGCCGCGCGCGCCTTTCGCTGCGGGCTGGGCGACTATGTGCTGCGCGAGGCCGATGGCGCCGCGCATCTGAGCGAGCTGCTCAACCGCCTGGTGGCGTTGGTCCAGGGCGCCAAGGGACAGGGCCAGCCCGTGCGCATGGTGGATGCCCGCATCTGGCAAGAGGCGCTGACCATGCTGCAGGAGCAGCGCTCGGCTCTGCAGGCCACACTGGCCAGCATGAGCCAGGGCATCTTCAAGACTGGGCCCGACGGTCGCATCACCGTCTACAACGAGCGGGTGCTGGAGCTGCTGAACCTGCCCGAGTCGCTGATGGCCGCGCGCCCCACGCTGGCCGATCTGACGCGGGTGCAGGCCGAGCGCGGCGACTTTGGCGCGGGCTACAGCCTGGTGGACCGGCGCGGACATGACTACGTGGCCCGGGGGGCCGTGGCTGCCGCCCCGGCGCTGTACTGGCGCACCACGCGCGATGGCCGCACGTTCGAGGTGCGCACCACCACGTTGGCCGACGGGAGCCTGGTGCGCACGTTTGCCGATGTGAGCGACTATGTGCGCGTGGAGAACGAACTGCGCGAGAGCGAGGCGCGCTTCCGGTCGCTGAGCGACCTGTCGTCCGACTGGTATTGGGAGCACGATGTCGAGGGCCGCTTTGTGCAACTGGCGGGTGACCTGAGCGTGAACGGCATCCCGCTGTCGGACGTCATCGGGCGCACGCGCTGGGAGATCGGCGCTCTGAACATGACCGAGGCCGACTGGGCCGAGCACCGCGCCCTGCTGGCGGCGCACCAGCCGTTCCGTGACCTGGAGCTGCAGCGCCTGCGAGCGAATGGCAGCATGCACTGGATCTCGGTCAGCGGCGTGCCGGTGTTCGATGCCAACGGCGCCCTGCGCGGCTACCGGGGCGTGGGCCGCGACATCACCGAGCGCAAACAGGTCGAGAGCCAGATCGAGCGCCTGGCTTTTTATGACTCGCTGACCGGCCTGCCCAACCGCCGCTTGCTGGTGGACCGGCTGCAGCACGCCACGCTGGCGGTGGCACGCTCTGACACTCAGGGCGCGTTGTTGTTCATCGACCTCGACAACTTCAAGGACCTTAACGACACCTTGGGCCACGACACCGGCGACCAACTGCTGCTGCAGGTGGCGCAGCGCCTGACAGGCTGCGTTCGGGAGTCCGACACCGTGGCCCGCTTTGGTGGCGACGAGTTTGTGGTGCTGGTGGAAGGCCTCAGCCCCGACCCCGCCCACGCGAGTGCCGAGGCTGCGCTGGTTGCCAGTCACATCGCTACCACGTTGGGTAAGCCCTATGCCCTGGGCGAAGCCAGTCACCACAGCACACCCAGCATAGGCATTGCGCTGTTTGGCCGGCAGACCGTGAGCGTGGACGAACTGCTCAAACACGCCGACCTGGCCATGTACCAGGCCAAGGCGGCGGGACGCAACACCCAGCGGTTCTTTGACCCCGACATGCAGGCGGCCGTGAGCAACCGTTCGGCCCTGGAGGCCGACCTGCGTCGGGGCCTGCAAGAAAAGGAGCTGGTGCTGTACTACCAGCCCGTGGTGGACGGCAAAGGTCGGCTGCAGGGCGCCGAGGCCTTGGTGCGCTGGCGCCACCCACGCCGTGGCATGGTCTCACCCGCCGAGTTCATCCCGCTGGCGGAGCAGACCGGGCTCATCCTGCCCCTGGGCCAATGGGTGATGGAAGCCGCGTGCGCACAGCTGGTGGCCTGGTCGCGCAGCTCGCTCACCCGGCAGTTCTTCCTGTCGGTGAATGTGAGCGTGCGGCAGTTCCGCCAACCCGACTTTGTGGAGCAGGTGCTGGGCGTGCTGGATGCCACAGGCGCCAACCCCGAACGACTCAAGCTCGAACTCACCGAAAGCCTGCTGCTGGCCGATGTGGAGGACATCATCGTGCGCATGGAGCGCCTGCGCCGCTATGGCGTGGGTTTCTCGCTGGACGACTTTGGCACCGGCTATTCCAGCCTGAGCTACCTCAAGCGCCTGCCGCTCGACCAGCTCAAGATCGACCAGAGCTTTGTGCGTGACCTGCAGACCGACCCCAACGATGCGGCTATCGTGCGCACCATCCTGGCCCTGGCCGACAGCCTGGACCTGGCCGTGGTGGCCGAAGGCGTGGAGACCACAGGCCAGCTGGAGTTTTTGCAGCGCTACGGCTGCAAGGCCTTCCAGGGCTACCTGTTTGGCCGGCCCATGCCGGCCGAAGTGCTGGAGCGGGCGCTACGGCCTGCGTTATGACAAACGCCCGCCAGCGCGTGCAGTTCACAATCACTCCATGAAAAAACAGGTGTTGGTCGCCGGTGGCGGCATAGGCGGCTTGGCCGCGGCGTTGGGTGCATCGCGTGCGGGGTGGGATGTGCGGCTGTATGAGCGTGCTGCCGCGTTCAGCGAAGTAGGGGCGGGCGTGCAGATTGGGTCCAACGTGGTGCGCCGCCTGCAAGCCTGGGGCCTGCAGCAGCCGTTGCTGGCTGTGGCTGCGTTCCCCAGCCGCTTGCAGGTACGTAACGCCGTCAGCGGCCAGGAACTGGCCGTGCTGCCGCTGGGCCCCACGGCGGTGCAGCGCTATGGCGCGGCCTACGCCACCATTCATCGTGCAGACCTGCATGGCCTGCTCTTGGCCGCCGTGACCAAATACACAGACACGCAGTTGCATCTGGAGCACGCCATTGACGGATTCACCGATGCCGATGGTGTCGTGACGGTTCGCACCAGCCGGGGCAAGGCGGTAGAGGGCGATGCGCTCATCGGCGCCGATGGCCTGTGGAGCCGCACGCGCACCCAGTTGCTCGGTGCCGTGCCGCCCCGCGTGACAGGGCACCTGGCTTACCGAGCGCTGGTGCCGCAACATGCGCTGCCCGATGCACTGCGCACGGGCCAGGTCACCGCCTGGCTGGGCCCGCGCCTGCATGCCGTGCAGTACCCCGTGCGCCGGGGCGAGCTGCAGAACCTGGTGGTCATCGTGCAAGGCCCCGCGCCGCACGATCTGGAGAACTGGGACCATGCCGCCAACGCTGCAGGCCTGGAGCATGCGCTGCAAGGCACCTGCACCGCACTGCAGGATGTTGTGCGCAGCGTGAGTGCTGTGGGCGGCGCTGGCTGGCGCCTGTGGCCCCTGTGCGACCGCCCCCCCGTGCGCAGCGCCGACGAGATGGCGCAAGGCCTGGTGGGCCTGCTGGGCGATGCGGCCCACCCCATGCGGCCGTATCTGGCCCAGGGTGCGGGCATGGCGATTGAAGACGCGGCCGAGCTGCAGCGTGCGTTGGCCATGCACGACCTCGACGTGCCGCTGCGCCTGCGCCGCTACGCGTTGAACCGCTGGCAACGCAACGCGCGGGTGCAGGCCAGGTCTACACGCAACGGGCGCATCTTCCACGCCACCGGGCCCGCGCGCTGGGGGCGCGACCTGTCGTTGCGCCTGCTGGGCGAGCGGGTGCTGGATGTGCCCTGGTTGTACCGGGGCGACGGCTCTAGCGCCAGTTCGTTGTGATGGGGGGTGTGCGCGGGGCGTCCTGCGCATAAGCCGTTGGCGCATGCTCCACGCATGGGGCATCAACACGACCTCTGGGTTGTCAGTGCATTCCCTATCCGGGGCAACCCGTGAGCGGGTTTTGCAGGGTGAACTTTGCGCAGTGTGCCACGCTCTATCCCTGTGTGTGCAACGCCCTGAAAAGGTCCATCATGACCTCACGAATTCGCTGTTCAAGCGCAGTTCGTGGTGCTACAAAGGGCCAAGCCGGTAGCGATAGCCAATGCAACACCGTGGTGCCACCTGAGCCCGTCAGGGGTGCTGTCACAGGAGGTCGTATGGATGCCATCAGCAACTTCGCCGCGCGCTATGCCCGTAGCCGCGAAGAGGAAATGTCGATCGACGAGTACCTCGCCGAGTGCAAACGTGATCCCATGGCCTACGCCACGTCGGCCCAGCGCATGCTGGCCGCCATTGGCGAGCCCGAGATGGTGGACACGCGCAACGACCCGCGCCTGTCGCGGCTCTTTGCCAACAAGGTCATCAAGCGCTACCCCGCGTTCACCGAGTTCTATGGCATGGAGGAGTCCATCGAACAGGTGGTGAGCTTCTTCCGCCACGCCGCGCAGGGGCTGGAGGAGCGCAAACAGATCCTCTACCTGCTGGGCCCCGTGGGGGGCGGCAAGAGTTCGATCGCGGAGCGCCTCAAGGCCCTGATGCAGAAGGTGCCGTTTTATGCGCTCAAGGGCTCGCCGGTGAACGAGTCGCCGCTGGGCCTGTTCGATGCGCAGGAGGACGGCCCGGTGTTGGAAGATCAGTTTGGCATTCCGCGCCGTTACCTGCAACGTGTGCTGTCGCCGTGGGCGGTGAAACGGCTGGAAGAGTATGGCGGTGACATCCGCCAGTTCCGCGTGGTCAAGCGCTACCCCAGCGTGCTCAAGCAGGTGGGCATTGCCAAGACCGAGCCGGGCGATGAGAACAACCAGGACATCTCCAGCCTGGTGGGCAAAGTGGACATCCGCAAGCTCGAAACCTTTGCCCAGGACGACACCGATGCCTACAGCTACAGCGGCGGCCTGTGCCTGGCCAACCAGGGCTTGCTCGAATTCGTGGAAATGTTCAAGGCACCCATCAAGGTGCTGCACCCGCTGCTGACAGCCACGCAGGAGGGCAACTACAAGGGCACGGAGGGCTTTGGCGCCATCCCGTTCGACGGCGTGGTGCTGGCCCACAGCAACGAGAGCGAGTGGAAGGCGTTTCGCAACAACAAGAACAACGAGGCCTTCCTGGACCGCATCTACATCGTCAAGGTGCCGTACTGCCTGCGCGTGAGCGAGGAGACCCGCATCTACGAGAAACTCATCCGCGAATCGTCTCTGGGCAACGCCGTGTGCGCACCCGGCACGCTCAAGATGATGGCGCAGTTCGCCATCCTCACGCGGCTGAAGGAGCCCGAGAACTCCAGCATCTTCAGCAAGATGCAGGTGTATGACGGCGAGAGCCTGAAAGACACCGACCCGCGCGCCAAGAGCTACCAGGAGTACCGCGACTACGCGGGTGTGGACGAGGGCATGACGGGCGTCTCCACCCGTTTTGCGTTCAAGATTTTGTCCAAGGTGTTCAACTTCGACAGCGCCGAGGTGGCCGCCAACCCCGTGCACCTGATGTACGTGCTGGAGCAGCAGATCGAGCGCGAGCAGTTTCCTGCCGAGCTGGAGACCAAGTACACCAGCTACATCAAGGAATACCTCTCGCCGCGCTATGCCGAGTTCATCGGCAAGGAGATCCAGACCGCTTACCTGGAGAGCTACAGCGAGTACGGCCAGAACATCTTCGACCGCTATGTGACGTATGCGGACTACTGGATCCAGGACAACGAGTACCGCGACACCGACACCGGTGAGGTGTTCGACCGGGGTGCGCTCAACGCCGAGCTGGAGAAGATCGAGAAGCCCGCAGGCATTGCCAACCCCAAGGATTTCCGCAACGAGATCGTCAACTTCGTGCTGCGCGCGCGCGCCAACAACCAGGGCCAGAACCCCAGCTGGACCAGCTACGAAAAGCTGCGCCTGGTGATCGAGAAGAAGATGTTCTCCAACACCGAAGAATTGCTGCCGGTGATCAGCTTCAACGCCAAGGCCAGCGCCGAAGAGGCGCGCAAGCACGAGGACTTTGTCACCCGCATGGTGAACAAGGGCTACACCTCCAAGCAGGTGCGGCTGTTGTGTGAGTGGTACCTGCGGGTGCGCAAGAGCAGCTGATCGCTGTTGATCGCTCTGGAAGGTTTTGCCAGCGCGTCCCGCCGGGGCGCTGGCCTATGCAGGGGAGCAAGGGGATGGCACTGCAAATCATCGACCGCAGGCTCGCAGGCAAGAACAAATCTGTGGGCAACCGCGAACGCTTTGTCCGCCGCTTCAAGGAGCAGATTGCGGAGAGTGTGCGCCGTGCGGTCTCGCAGCGTGGCATTCGCGACATGGAGCAGGGCGAGAGCATCACCATCCCACGCAAGGACATCAGCGAGCCTGTGTTCCACCATGGCCAGGGCGGCATCCGCGACACCGTGCACCCCGGCAATGCAGAGCATGTGCGCGGCGACCGCATTGAGCGGCCCCAGGGCGGGGCGGGCGGGCGCGGCTCGCAGGCCAGTGACAGCGGCGAGGGCGAGGACGACTTCACCTTCACGCTGACCAAGGAAGAGTTCATGCAGCTCTTTTTTGAAGACCTGGCGCTGCCGCACCTGCTGCGCACCCACATTGGCGAGAACCCACAGTGGAAGTCGCGCCGCGCGGGCTACAGCCAGGACGGCATCCCCAACAACCTGGCCGTGCTGCGCACCATGCGTGGGGCGCTGGGGCGGCGCATTGCGCTGGGCAAGTCGGCACACCGCGAGCTGTTGGCGCTGCAGGCCGAGCTGGACGCCCTGCTGGCGCAGGACGACGGCACCAGCGAGGCGGTGGCCGAGCTGCAGCACCGCATCGACGTGCTCAAGGAGCGCGTGGGCCGGATTCCGTACCTCGACCCCATCGACCTGCGTTTTCGGGCCCGCGTTCAGGTGCCCGTGCCCAACAGCCAGGCGGTGATGTTCTGCCTGATGGATGTTTCGGGCTCCATGGACGAGGCGCGCAAGGACCTGGCCAAGCGCTTTTTCATCCTGCTGTACCTGTTTCTCACGCGGCACTACGAGAAGATCGACATCGTCTTCATCCGCCACCACACCCAGGCGGCCGAGGTGAGCGAGGAGCAGTTCTTCCACTCCACCGAAAGCGGTGGCACGGTGGTGAGCAGCGCGCTGGTGCTGCTCGACCAGATCATCCGTGCGCGCTACCCGCAAGGCGACTGGAACATCTACGTCGCCCAGGCCAGCGACGGCGACAACTTCACCAACGACAGCGGCAACTGCCGCGACCTGCTGGTAGACCGCATCCTGCCGCTGGTGCGCTACTTTGCCTATGTGCAGGTGGCCGAGGAGGAGCAGAACCTGTGGGACGAGTACAGCCAGTTGTTGCCGCTGTTCTCCCACTTTGCGATGCGCAAGGTCTCCGAGCCGGGCGACATCTATCCCGTGTTCCGCGACCTCTTCAAGAAAGAGGGGGTGCCCGCATGAACAACGTTGTGCAGTACCCGGTGCTGGAGCGCCGCATCACCGACAACCCCTGGAAAGCCGCCGCCGTGGGCGAGCGTCGCCATCGCGCCGTGCCCGGCCAGCCCTTGCCCGCCGGGGAACGACCCGCCGAGCCGTTGCCCGACCCGAGCGACTGGACGTTCGAGCTGATCGAGCGCTACCACGCGGCCATTGCTGCCGCGGCCGAGCGCTTTGGCCTGGATACCTACCCCAACCAGCTGGAGATCATCACCGCCGAGCAGATGATGGATGCCTACTCCAGCGTCGGCATGCCGGTGAACTACCGGCACTGGAGCTACGGCAAGGAGTTTCTGGCCACCGAGCGGCGCTACCGGCGCGGGCATATGGGGTTGGCGTATGAGATCGTCATCAACTCCAACCCCTGCATCAGCTACCTGATGGAGGAGAACACCACCGCCATGCAGGCCCTGGTGATTGCCCATGCCGCCTATGGGCACAACAGCTTCTTCAAGGGCAACTACCTGTTTCGCATGTGGACGGATGCGTCCAGCATCATCGACTACCTGGTGTATGCCAAGGACTACGTGGCCCAGTGCGAAGAGCGCTACGGCATGGCTGAGGTGGAGCGGCTCATGGATTCGTGCCACGCGCTGGCCAACTTTGGAGTGGACCGCTACCGCCGCCCCTCCAAGAAGAACCTGGCGCGCGAGCGCCTGGAGCGCGCGCAGCGCGAGGCCTATGCCCAGCAGCAGGTGAACGAGCTGTGGCGCACCCTGCCCATGCGTCCCGGCAAGGACGATGCGGCGCAGGAGCACAACCGCTTTCCGCAGGAGCCGCAAGAGAACATCCTGTACTTCATCGAAAAAAACGCGCCCCTGCTGGAGCCTTGGCAGCGCGAGATCGTTCGCATCGTGCGCAAGATCGCGCAGTATTTCTACCCCCAGCGCCAGACCCAGGTGATGAACGAAGGCTGGGCCACGTTCTGGCACTACACGCTGCTCAACACCCTGTACGACGAGGGCTACCTGAGCGATGGCGTGATGATCGAATGGCTGGGCTCGCACACCAACGTCGTCTACCAGCCGCCCGTGGGGCACCGTGCCTACAGTGGCATCAACCCCTATGCGCTGGGTTTTGCCATGTACCGCGACATCCAGCGCATCTGCCAGTACCCCACGCCCGAAGACCGGCACTGGTTCCCCGACATCGCAGGCACCCCCTGGCTGCCCGCGCTGGACCATGCCATGCGCAACTTCAAGGACGAGAGCTTCATCGGCCAGTACCTCAGCCCGCACCTGATGCGCGAGATGCGCCTGTTTGCGCTGCACGACGACGCCAACGAGCGTGAGCTGTTGGTCAGCGAGATCCACGACGAGAACGGCTACCGCAACCTGCGCCAGATGCTGTCGCAGCAGTACGACCTGGGCACGCGCGAGCCCAACATCCAGGTGTGGAACGTGAACCTGCGCGGCGACCGCAGCCTGACCCTGCGCCACACCCAGTACCAGGGCCGCCCTCTGGCCGACGACACGCAGGAAGTGCTGCGGCATGTGGCGCGCCTGTGGGGCTTTGGGGTGCAGATCGAGAGTGTGGACGCCGACGGCAACCACCCGGTGCTGTTGCACCAGGTGCCTGCTTCAGTCACCTGACCCGGCTGCGCTGGCGCCTGCGCAGCGGGCGAAGAATGGCTGCTCTGTTTTTGATAGCTGCTGGCGCATGATGCACTAGCGCTACCGCCCGATTGGGCTCAAAAAACGGGCGAAGAGGCCTTGGCCCGTGGCGCACGGGCTTGCAGCGGGCAGTCGGTGGCCACACGCTCGGCCAGCGTCTGGCGCAGGGTCTGCAGTGCTGCAATCCGGGCATCGATCTCCTGCAGCTTGGCGGCCAGCACCTGCGCCAGCGCGGGGCCGGGCTCGGCCGCATCCCAGATGGCGGGTAACCGGTCGCCAATCTCGGCCAGCGTAAAGCCCAGCTGCTGCGCGGTGCGGATGTACTGCACCAGCGTCACCACCTCGGGCGGGTAGTCGCGGTAGCCGTTGCTGAGCCGCCGTGCACGAATGAGGCCCTGCTGTTCGTAAAAACGCAGCGCCTCGCGGCTCAGGCCCGAGGCGGTGGCCAGTTCTCCGATCAGCATTCCACGCTCCCTCTCAATACAAAGTACAAAGTGCTTGACCCTGAAGCGTACTTCAAGGTGGAAGCTCAGGACCTCATTGATTCATTCACAGAGGTTTCTTGTTATGCACATCCCCGCTTTCGCCTCCGACCGTTACCTGCGCATCGTGCGCACCAGCGGCTGGTACGACCTGCTCGTCACCTGGCCGTTTGCCCTGCCCTGGACCTTTGCCTGGCTTTACGCCCAGCTGAACCTGCTGGCCCAGACGCTGGGGCTGCCGGGCACGCTGCACCCGCTCGACACCACCCACATGCTGCTGGCCAACCTGCTGGGCTCGGTAGTGGTGGTGTGGTCGGTGGCGCGCATCGTGGCGCCTTCGCTGCTGCTGGGGCGGCTCGATGGCGTGGCGCGCTTCCTGTTTGCCGCCTGGCAGATCTACGCCGTGGCGCACGGGGCCAATGCCATCGTGCTGGGCTTCACCGCTTTTGAGCTGATGTTTGGCGTGCTGCAGTGGTGGCGTGTGGACGGTGCCAGCGCGGCAGCGTGCCCGCCCGGCCCCGCGCGGGTCAAGGTGCGGGCGCGGGCAGCAGCCTGAAGGCTGCCGCACCCACTCCCAGCATGGCCGCTATGGTGAGCATCACCGCCACATAGGGGTCGGCACCTTGCGCTGTGGCGAGGGACGCGGCCACGCCCGTGACCCACTGCATCAGCGCCACGCCCAGAAACAGCGCCATGGTGAACACCGCCATGGCGCGCCCGGTCATGGCGGCCGGGTAGGCCGAGCGCACGTCCGAATACTGCAGCACCATGTAGCCCGACAGCAGCCCCACGGCGATGGAGCCGCCTACGTCCAGCCATTCGGCGTGCAAAAAGCCCATGGCCGCAAACAAGGCCGCCAGCAGGGCCGTAAAACCCAGCAGCCAGCGCCTGCGCCGCGTGGGGCCGGGGTCCAGCCGACCAAAAAAGGCCGGGCTGAACAGCGACACCAGGGACGTCAGCATGGCCACGTTGCCGCTGGCCACCAGCGAATAGCCGTGCCGCTCGATCAACAACGGCCCCAGCCACAGCCCGCGCAGTGTGAGAAATGAGGCATAGGTCATCAGCGCCAGCAGCATGATGCCGGCCGTGTGCGGCAGCAAGAACAAGGCGCCAAAGCCGCGCACCGCCTGCAGCACCGATTCACGCGGAGCGGCATCGTCGGTGGGCTGTGCGGGCTCGCGTACCTTCCAGAAGATCAGCAACCACGCCAGCGCCGCCAGGCCCGCCAGCACACCAAACCCCATGCGCCAGGACGACTGCTGCACCAGCCAGGCCAGCGGCGTGCCGGTGAACAACATACCCAGCCCGCCCACACCCATGGCCACACCCGACACCATGGCAAACCGCGACGCGGGAAAGTAGCGTGCAATGAACACCGTGCACACCAGAAAGGCAGGTGCGCAGCCCACACCAATCAGCACCTGCCCCAGCAGCACCGTGCCATAGCCCGGCGCCAGTGCCGACAGCACCGCGCCCGCAATGGTGAGCGGGAACGCCACCAGCAGTGTGCGCCGCACGCCATACAGGTCGATGCCAATGCCCATGAACAGCTGCATGGTGCCAAAGGCAAACGCAAACGCCCCGGCAAACACCCCCAGTGCCTGCGCCGACAACCCGAACTCGGCACGCAGCCCCGTGGCCATGATGGCCGTGATGGTGCGAAACGCCTGGCTCAACGCAAAACCAGCCACCAGCGCCAGCAGCATGGACCAGGCAGTGCGGGGAGCGAGAAGCGGTGCAGAGGGCTGCGAGGTGGGCACGAGGGAGGGTCTCCAGAGCAGATTTCGCGGCTGTCGGGAGGGGCTCTCCGTCAGCGACTGTGCCCCGCGAGGTTACCCGCAGAGCCTGAGCGCCACTGTCGCCCACGGACAGGGCAGGCAGATTGGGGGTGGGCTGGACGGCTGGAGGGCGCTTGTACGTGCGCACCTAGGGTATGTCCCAGTCCCGCCGCCCCATACCCCACCAAACGCATCGGATGCTGCGAACTTTGGGGTATCGGTGTTTGTAATTAGATGTTTCTTCTGCGGATTGGACTCTCCGGTGCATCCAATCCAGCCCTGTCCATGGGCTGTCGGGGCCGTCATGAGGGCGCCACAGGGCGCGGGCAGACTTTAGAGGAGGCTCTCGATGTGGGGATCACCCCAATGACGGTGCCGGGGGCCTGGGGCACTCTTGTGCCTATGCGCTGCACCGGGTGTTGGTCACGGCTCTGGAATCGCAGGTTTCGGTCTCTCGCAATCAGGATGGTGCAGGCAGTGGTGAGTGGCAAGGTTTGTGCTTGGGTGGTCACCACGGGGCTTTGAATGGGCCCCGGTGGCCGGTGGCCACAAGCCGTTGGATGGAAGTTGTCGTGCGCTGTCAGGCTGCGCCGCGATGTCAGGAGTGACCGATGAAGACGATGGTTTTGTTGGGTTCGGGTGCGTTGGCTACCCTCATGTTGTCGGGCTGCGCAAGCCAGCCCCCCGCGATGCAGGCGTTCAGCACACAGACGGATGGCCGCAGCATGCAATACGCCTGCGGCAATGGCGAAAAGGTAGAGATGCAGTTCTACCCCGAGCAGGGCCGCAGCGTGATGCGTCGCAGCGGCTGGACGGTGGAACTGCCCAAACAGGCTGCAGAAACCGGATACGCCTTCAGCAACGGCCCCACCACCGTGCTTGGCAAGGGCAATGAGCTGACCATCCAGATTGGTCACCTGGCACCGATCTGGTGCCGCAGCAACCGCCCCATGATGGTGGCGGGCGTTCAGTAGCCTGCACAAGCGGCAAACCACGGCCTCCTGGTTGCCTGCGCTGGCGACTGGTGCGTGCGCCACGTGCTTTGCCCCTGGTTCCCACTGAGCAGGTACGTGGCTGCCAAGCAGCCGCCGTAGCCTTCCCTTCGCTCATAGGTCCGTGCGCAGCTTCCAGATTTCGGGGAACAGCACCACGTCCAGCATCTTGCGCAGGTAGCTCACCCCGCCCGTGCCGCCCGTGCCGCGCTTGAAGCCGATCACGCGCTCCACCGTGGTCACGTGGCGAAAGCGCCAGAGGCGGAACGCGTCCTCCAGGTCGGTCAGCTCTTCGCCCAGCTGGTACAAGTCCCAGTGTTTTTCGGGGTTGCGGTACACGGTCAGCCAGGCTTGCTCCACTGCATCGTTTTCTGCATAGGGCTGCGTCCAGTCGCGCTCAGTGTGGCTGGCTGGCACGGCCAGGCCACGCCGTGCCAGCAAGCGCAGGGCTTCGTCGTACAGCGATGGTGCCTCGTACGCGGCCTGCACCAGGGCCAGCAGGTCGGCGCGGTGCTCGTGGGGCTTGAGCATGGCGTGGTTCTTGTTGCCCATCGAGAACTCGATGCAGCGGTACTGGTAACTCTGAAATCCGCTGGACTGGCCCAGGTACGGGCGCATGGCGCTGTACTCGGGCGGCGTCATGGTGGCCAGCACATCCCACGCATGCACCAGCTGTTCCATGATCTTGCTCACGCGCGCCAGCATCTTGAACGCGGGCGGCAACTCGTCGCGCGCAATGTGGCCGATGGCCGCGCGCAGCTCGTGCAGCATGAGCTTCATCCACAGCTCGCTGGTCTGGTGCTGCACGATGAACAGCATCTCGTCGTGCGCAGGCGACAGCGGCTTTTGTGCGGTGAGGATGGCGTCAAGCTGCAGGTAGTCGCCGTAGCTCATGCTTTTGCTGAAGTCGAGCTGGGCGCGCTCCTCGTGCACGATGGATTCGGGCAGGGCGGCGCCGGGGGCTTCGCTGGCGGGGGTTTGGGAAAAGGGGCACATGGTCGGTCTCCTGGATACGCGTTCGATCCACTAGAACCGTTCGGGCTGAGCCTGTCGAAGCCCTGCGCGGCGCTTCGACAAGCTCAGCGTGAACGGATTTTTGGTTTTTGTAT
The DNA here is from genome assembly GCF_028680575.1 of Acidovorax benzenivorans. Taxonomy (GTDB): domain Bacteria; phylum Pseudomonadota; class Gammaproteobacteria; order Burkholderiales; family Burkholderiaceae_C; genus Acidovorax; species Acidovorax benzenivorans. Next base: position 13,601 of record NZ_JAPCKI010000008.1, read on the forward strand.
GCAGACGGCTATCAGGTCACTGCGTGCGTTTGGTTGAACTCTGGCTTTTGCCATTCGCCGCTTTCCAGCACCTGGCGCAGGTGCTCCACGGCATTCCATACATCTTCAAAGCCCAGGTACAGCGGCGTGAAGCCAAACCGCAAGATGTCCTTGTGGCGACCCGTGCCGCCGTCGCCTTTGCGGAAGTCGCCAATCACACCGCGTGCAATGAGCGCCTGCACGATGGCGTAGGCGCCGCTGCCCTGGCCGTTGACGCCAGCGCCTTCGTCGCGGGTCAGGCAGGCTTGCGAGCCGCGCTGGGCGTGCGCACGCGGCGTGGCCAGGCCCAGGCCGTGGCCTGCGCAGCGCTCTTCCACCAGCTTGATGAACAGGTCTGTGAGCGCCAGCGATTTGGTGCGCAATGCGGCCATGCCACCCAGGCTTTCGGCCGCCGTGAACACGTCCAGCCCACACTGCAAGGCCGACAGGCTGATGATGGGCTGCGTGCCACACAGGTAGCGCGTGATGCCCGGTGCAGGCTTGTAATCCGGCGTAAATGCAAAAGGTGCGGCGTGGCCCCACCAGCCCGACAGCGGTTGCCAGAAGCGGTTGGCGTGGCGCGGGTGCACCCACACAAAAGCCGGTGCGCCGGGGCCGCCGTTGAGGTATTTGTAGCCGCAGCCGATGGAGAAGTCGGCGCCTGCGCCGTTCAAGTCCACGGGCACCGCACCTGCGCTGTGCGCCAGGTCCCACACGCACAAGATGCCTTGGGCATGTGCGGCAGCGGTGATGGCGGCCATGTCGTGCATGGCGCCGGTGCGGTAGTTCACGTGGGTGAGCATCAGCACGGCCACGTCGCTGGTCAGCGCAGCGGTGATCTCTTCAGGCTCCACCAGCACCAGCTCCAGGCCGCGCTCCTTGCACAGGCCTTCGGCAATGTAGAGGTCGGTGGGGAAGTTGCTGCGCTCGCTCACGATGCGCTTGCGGGCGGGGCCGTCTTCACGCGCGATGTTGAGCGCCGCGCTCAGCACCTTGTAGAGGTTGATGGAGGTGCTGTCGGTGCACACCACCTCATGGGGGCCCGCGCCGATCAACGGAGCGAGCTGGTTGCCCAGGCGCTGGGGCAAGTCAAACCAGCTGGCGGTGTTCCACGATTTGATGAGGTCCGTGCCCCATTCGCGGGTGACCACATCGGCCACGCGCGCGGCGGCGGCCTTGGGCGCCACGCCCAGCGAGTTGCCGTCAAGGTAGATCACGCCCGCAGGCAGGCTGAAGTGGTCGCGCAGCGGGGCCAGCGGGTCTTGCGCATCCAGGGCGCGGCAGTCTTGGAGGGTAGTGGTCATGATGGTCCGGGTCGGTTACTTCTGTTTTGATAGCTGCTGGCGCTTATGGGATAGGCGCTAGAGGCCAAAAAGGCTTGAATTTTTGTTGTCAAAGCGCCCTGAGCACGGCGCGCACGGGCGATGCGTCGGCGGTGGTCAGCTTCAGGGGCAGGGCGATCAGCTCGTAGTCGCCCTCGGGCACGGCGTCGAGCACCAGGTTTTCCAGCACGCGCAGGCCCCGGCGGCGGATGACCTGGTGGCTGTCCAGCGTCTTGCTGTTGGCCGGGTCGATGCTGGCGGTGTCGATGCCCACCAGCAACACGCCCAGGTCGGCCAGGCGCTCGATGGTGTCGGGGGCGTAGGCGGTGAGTTGGCCGTCCCATTGCTCGGGGGCCTGGGCGTAGGTGCGGACCAGCACGCGGGCGGGCAGGGCGCTGTCCACCGCATGGGCGATGTGCTGCCACTCGATCAGCGGGCCGCAGCCGATGGCGTGGATCACGCGGCAGGGGCCCAGAAAGGCGTCGAGCGACACATCGCCAATGGTGGCGCCCTGCGCGTCGTAGTGCAGTGGTGCATCGGCATGGGCACCCACGTGGGGCGACATGGTGATGGCGCTTACGTTGACCGGGCAGCCGGGGCCGATGGTGGCGCACCACTGCTGGCTGTAGGCCGTGTCGCCCGGGAACACGGGGCTGCCCGCAAACACGGGCGGGGAGATGTCCCAGAGCTGGCGGGTGTGGGATGAGGAAGGCGTTGACATGGGACAAAGTTTGCATGTCCCTGAAAACCCGTGGTGTCGGTTATTTCCAACAGCCCTGCGGTTTTTTGTTGAGGCCTAAAGTAACTGAATACGGCGCTCTACAGCGTTCTGTGCATCGCACGCACTCAGCACAACCGATGCGGCCGTCGCCAGCGGACGCCGAGCAAGGCGTGAAAGAAGCCGGGCACGCGGGGCGAAATGGTGGGTGGTTCGCCCGGCGGATTCAGGCGCTGCGAGGAAGGGGAACGCTCACGAAAAATCCCACGCCCTGGCCGTTCAAACCTTCGCCCACCTGCACTTGCCCGCCCATGCGCCGCACCGCCTGCTGCACGATGGCGAGGCCCAGGCCCGAGCCATTGGCCGCGTGCCCGGCGCCCCGGTAAAAGCGCTCAAACACCCGGCTGCATTCGGTGACTGGAATGCCCGGCCCATCGTCCTGCACCACAAGTTGAAGGGCCGCGCCTTCCTGGCGCAGGGTTACCGCCACATTGCCTCCGGCCAGGGTGTAGCTCATCGCGTTGTCGATGAGGTTGTGGGCTATCGATTCGAGCGCGGGCAGGTCGAGCCTGGCGTCCAGGGTGTCGGGTGCGTCCAGCGACAGTTCAATCTGCCGCGCCATCGCTGCAGGCGCAGCCTGCGCCAGCACGCCGCGCAGCCACTGCGCCACATCCAGGTCACGCGGGGCGAGGCGCTGCGCGTCGTCCAGCGCCGCCAGGTCCAGCAGTTGCTGCGCCAGGTGCGAGGTGCGGGCAATGGCCTGCTCCAGGTGGGCCTGGGCCTGCGTGCGTTCGGCTTCGCTGGGCGAGCGGGCCATCACATGGGCCTGTGCGGTGATAACGGCCAGCGGCGTGCGGATCTCGTGCGCAGCGTCTTGTACAAAGGCGCGCTCTCGCTCGACCTTCTGGCGCAGCTGGGTAAAGAGGTGGTCCAGCGATTGCTCCAGGGGCTTGAGTTCGCGGTGGCGGGCGTTGAAGCCCACCGATTGCAGGTCGTCCTGCCCACGCTGCGCAATGCGGCTGGCCAGTTGCTGCAGCGGCCGTAGACCATGGCGTACCGAGAGCCACACCGCCAGCAGCACAAAAGGTGACGCCAGCAGCAGATAGGGCAGCAGGGCGCGGCCGTTGTACTGCAGGAAGTTGGAATCCGTGCGCTTGGTCTCGAACACCCGCAGCACCCAGCGCGCATTGCGGCCGGTGTAGATGCGGAACGACCGGCCCTGCAGGGCGGCTTCCTGGATGAATGGCTCGGTGTGTGGTGTGGCGGGCGGCAAGGCCACGTTCTGCAGCCCCGGCGAGGCAAACACACGCTGGCCTGAGGCAGCATCCAGCAGCTCGTGCATCTGTACCCCCGGCAGCAGCCCGATCTGGCGGCGGCGGATGTTGGTCCAGTGGTCGGTGGCCGCCACAGCCGTGGCGGCGTGCGCAGGGGCGGTGATTGGGGCCAGCGATTCCAGCACTGCGTCGCCGTACTTCATCAGGCCTGGGTCGCGGGTGATGGTGTGTTTGTAGTTGACGAAGTTGTATCCCAGCAGTACCGCCCACACCACCACAAACGCCACCAGTACCGAGGCCACGCTGCGGCGCATCAGCGTGGGCTCTGCCAGCCAGGCCCATGCACCGCGCAACGCGTGCTTCATCGTGGTCATGCCTGCAGCAGATAGCCCACGCCCCGCACCGTGCGGATCAGCTCCGCACCGATCTTGCGGCGCAGGTTGGACACATGCACTTCAATGGCGGCAAAGTCCATGGGCTCGCCCAGCGGGTCCAGCCGCTGCGACAGCACGCTTTTGGACACCACCACGCCGGGCTCGCGCGCCAGTTCCAGCAGCAGCTGGAACTCGCGCGGCGACACATCCAGCACCGTGCCGTTGCGCTGCACCGCATGGCGGCGCGGCTCGATCACTAGCTCGCCCAGCACCCAGCGCTCGCTGGCTTGGCGGGCGCTGCGGCGCAGCACGGCGCGGATGCGCGACATGAGCTCGGCCGTGGCAAAGGGCTTGATCACAAAGTCGTCCGCCCCGCCGTCCAGCCCCGCCAACCGGTCCTCCACGGCCGAACGCGCGGTGATGACGATGATGGGCACCTGCCCGCTGTGCCCCGTCTGGTTGCGCCAGCGCGCCAGCAGGTCAAAGCCACTGCCGTCGGGCAGCGTCAGGTCCAGCAGCACGCAGTCCACCGTGGTGGCGTCGACCGTAGCGGGCGCGTCCACCGCACGGCGCAGCCATTCGCTGGTCAGGCCCTCCACCTTCAGTGCGGACTGCAGCGCGCGGCCCAGGTCCAGGTCGTCTTCGATGAGCAGGATGTGCATGGGGCGATTGTGGCGGGAGCCATGGCCGTTGCGGGGTGCAGCCGCAGGCGTCTTTGGCTGCCCTTAAGACAGGGCTTTGCACAATGGCCGTGTTCAATGGCTCAACACGTGGGGGAGAAGGCGATGCAATGGACGACAGGACAAGACGGGATGCGGCGATGGTGGGGCAGTGCGGCGCTGGTTGCTGCGCTGGCTTTGGCGGGCTGTGCGTCCGGGCCAACGCACCCGTCGCTGGCAGGGGCGCAACTGCCCGACCTGGTGCCGGTGCGCGACTTTGTGGCCAGCCGGCAGTCCACGGGGGGCTACCGCGTGTCGCCGGATGGAAAACACATTGCCTGGTTTGGCACCGACGGCGTGGTGCCCGCGATCTGGGTGCAGTCCATCGATGGGAGCGACGCCAAGGCGTTCCGCATCCGTGCTCGCGCCATCCGCTTCAGTGCCGACAGCCGCTGGCTCGGCATCACGGCCGACCCCGCGGGCGATGAAAACACCCGCATCTATGCGGGCGCGGTCGATGGCCCCGGCACTGACTTGCGTGAGCTGATGCCTGCACCACGCTCGGTGGCGCATTTTGCAGAGGCGGTGGATGCCTCGTCCGACTTCATCGTCACCTCCAACCGGCGCGATAAAAAGGTGTTTGACCTGTACCGCGTGAACCCTGCAGGTGGTGCGCCGGTGCTGATGGCCACCAACCCCGGCAACGTGGGCTGGTGGGGCGTGGATACCACGGGCCAGCTGCGTGTCCGGGCACAGATTAAGGGCGAGCAAGTGCTGCTGGAGCGGCCTGGCGCCGAGCCGGGCAGCTGGGTGACCGTTGCCGAGCGCAGCCGGTGGGACACGCTAAACATCTTTGGCCTGCACGATGAGGGACGCAAGGCCTGGGCGCTGTCGAACCGGGGGCGCGACAAGCTGGCGCTGGTGCGGCTGGACCTGACCACAGGCACCGAGGAAGAGTGGTTTGCCTCGCCCGACGTGGACCTGGACAGCGTGACCCTCAGCCGCCGCACCCGCGAGCCGCTGCTGGCGCATTTCATGCCGGGCTACCCGGCGCGCAAGGTGTTCGACCCCGCGCTCGATGCCCGGCTGTCTGCCCTGGCCGGTGACAAGCCCGCAGAGGTGCTGGTGACCAGTCTGGACCGGACCGACAAGGTGCTCACGGTGGCGGTGGCCACCGACCGGGGCACGCGCCATTACCTGCTGCGCGATGGGCACGAGCCCCGCTTTCTGGGCGAGAACCGCCTGAGCCTGATTGCCAAGGACCTGGCTCCCACCCAACCCATCACTTACACCGCGCGCGATGGTCTCGCCATTCACGGCTACCTCACGCTGCCCGTGGGGGCGGCGCCACAACGTTTGCCAACGGTGCTGCTGGTGCATGGCGGCCCCTGGGCGCGCGACCGCTGGGGCGATGGCACCACCAGCCGCGCCATGCAGCAGTTCCTGGCCAACCGGGGTTATGCGGTGCTGCAGGTGAACTACCGGGGCTCCAGCGGCTATGGCCGCACCCACATGGAAAAAGCCCGGGGCGAGTTCGCAGGCCGCATGCACGACGACCTGGTGGACGGCGTGCGCTGGGCCGTCGAGCGCGGCGTGGCCGACCCGCAGCGCGTGGCGATCTATGGCGCCAGCTACGGCGGCTATTCGGCCCTGGTGGGCGCCACCTTTACGCCCGAGGTGTTTGCCTGTGCCGTGGATGTGGTGGGTGTGACGGATATTGCGCGCCTGCTGGAGGCCGCCCCGCCTTATTGGGAACTGGGCCTGCCCTGGTGGCACCGCTATGTGGGCAACCCCGCCGTGCCAGAGGACCGTGCGCGCATGGATGCGAAGTCGCCCCTGTACCGGGCCGAGCATGCGCAAAAGCCCATCCTCATCATGCACGGCGTGAACGACCCGCGCGTGAAGCTGGAGCAGTCCGAATGGATGGTGGCGGCCCTGCGCAAGGCGGGCAAGCAGGTGGACTACGTCACCTTCACCGGCGACGGCCATGGCAACCAGCGCTGGCCCAACAACCTCACCATGTACCGCAAGACCGAGGACTTTTTGGCGCAATGCCTGGGTGGCCGTACCAGCGGGTTTGACTATTACCAGCTGGGCGCATGGGCGTTTTGATGGGGCAGGCCGTCGCTTCGTTGCTTGTGCGCAAGGGTCTGCGCAGCGGTAGGCTGGTCATTGCACTGGTTCTGGCCGCAGGGTGTGCTGTGGCAGGCGCCCAACCGGTCGCTCCGGCAGGCGCGGCCTCGGTGGCCGTGGAGGCTGCAGCACCTGCGGCGGCTCCGGTCTACACCCGGGCGCGGCTGGTGTCTGTGGAGGTGGATGCGGGTGGCAACACCACGCATGTGCGGCTGAAGCTGCTGCCTCGCGCCAAGCTGCCGTTCACCACACAGACCTTCCGGGTGGTCAACCCCGCCCTGATGCACGGCATTCCGCAGGGGGCCTGGGTGCAGTTCACTGCCCGGCACATCGACGGCGAAAACACGCTCACATCCATCCGCGCTACTGCGGAGTGCAAGCGGTTTGTGAAGCGGGCCGCGAAAACTCAAGCACTGACAGTGCGATAAATCCTCTCGCCCATCGTTACAACGGGTGAAATGAAATTGCGATGAAGCGAGGAGCCGGGCTGGCTCCAAAGCGCCGTCAGCAGAACTCCTGACTCGCACTTTGCGGGGTCCTTCCCTAGAGTCCGACCGACTTTTAGGAGCCCTCGCAATGACCACCGCCCCCCAATCCAAAGCCTCCCTGGTTCGTGAACACATGGCCGCTGGCCGTTGGGCTGACGCCGTCCGCCTGGCTGCATCGTTCCCCCGCCTGGACAAGCACCGTGACGCGATCCTTGACGCCCGCACTGCATACACGAACCCTCGCTGGCTGACTCAGCTTGGCATGGACCCCGAAGCGGCCAAAGAGGCCGGTCATGCGGCCCTGCGTGAGCGCTTTGCCTGATCGCCCCTCTCAAGCCCCCACATTCCAAAACAACGCGCCAGGCCCCGCCTCGGCGCGTATGTACTCCCAGGCCTTGGCGTCGTAGCCCGCCGCGCTTGGGAAAGGCGGCAGCACCTTTGCCGACCGGCCAAAGGGCAGCGGATGCAATATCCGCCTCGCTCGGCCCGTATCACACCCCTCTTTACCCACCACCACCGCCACAAATCGGGCGCTCGGCCATGCGAGTTGCAGCGCCCGTGTGAGGACAACCAGGACGCCCGCATGCTGCTCAACCACGGGCGCCGGGAGCATCAGCGCACCGCTCCGCAGGCCGCCGTCGCGCGCTGGGGGTCGCCCTTCACGAAAACCAGCACATGCTGGTGCGTCTTGCCCAGCTTGCGCGAGATCTCAAAGCCTTTGCCCACCCGGATCGGCAGAGAGCCCGCCTGAGTGACCAGGATGGCTTCGTTGTAGAGCCTGGCGCCCGCATCGCGGAAGGCGGCGATGGTGTCGCCCACAAATCCACGGTACAGGCCCTGGGTGTCCCGGATGTCACCGACCACAAAGCAGGCGAAACGATCCTGGCGCAGCATGGCCACGGCCTCCTTGATGATCTGGCGGTAGGTGCGCAGGAACCGGGGGTAGCGCATGGTGGAAAGGTCGGCTTTGTCGTCGCTGTATCGCTCCAGGTTGCCATAGGGCGGGCAGGAGAAAAGGAGGTCGGCCTGTACACCAGGCAGGGCCTGGCGCACCTCCAGCGCATCGCCCTGCACCCAGCGCGGTGCAGGCAGGCCGGGTTGGCCGCGACCGCAGGCAGTTCTGCGGGGTCAGGCAACACATGGGTAGGCGCGCACGAAGGCGCCCTCAAGGCCGGGGTTGTCGAACACCACCTGGGCACGCGCTGCGGGGGTGTAGATGGCCACGGAGCCGTCATCGTTCTTGAACCCATCCCAGTCCACCAGCACCAGGTCGAGCACCTCCTTGTCGGTGATCTGGTCGGTGGGCTGGGGCGGCGCGGGCTGGTTTTCCAGCAGCGCCCGGCTGAGTGCGCGCACATACTCGCGGCCCGCGTGGATGCGCTGGTCCAGCGCATTGCGCTCTTCTTCGTTCAGACGCTTGAAGCGCGCCTTGAACTTGAAGACCAGCGGCTTGTCGGGCTGGTCCGGGACGATGAAGTGGCCGGGCGCCCAGTAGGCGGGGTTCTTGGTGATGACAACTGCCATGGCGGAAAACTCCTTTGCAATGCGTGAAACGGGGGCGATACGTGGCTCAGGCGGCGATCAGACGCGGATGGTCAGCTCGTCGTTTCCTGCGGCCGTGGGGATGAACTTCAGCGGCAGCGTGACCATCTGCAGGCCGTCCTGTTCTCCGAAGCTGGGCTTGCCGATCTGCGCCTGCGGCGCGGCCACGGTGAGCGTGTTGGTGGCGCCCAGGCCGTGCAACAGCTCGAATGGCAGCTTGGTGCCGATCAGTTGGTCCCAGTCGTGCGTAGTGGCCAGGGTGTTGCGGATCGTGATAGAGCCGCTGCTGGCACGGCCGGTGATCTCGGTGTTGTCAACCTCGGTCAAGTCCTGCTTGGTCACCGTGTTGCCCAGGTCGATGCTGAACGCATTACAGGGCCAGAACTTGGCACCCAGCTTGACTCGGGTGTTCGCTGCGTTTACGCCCAGTGGCAGCTCAAAGACCGGCGTGGTGGCGGGCATGGCCCCCAATACTTCGACGGCCTGCCAGGCGCCCGTGAACTCGAAATTGAACCAGGGCAGCTGCTTCGCGTTGCCTTCGAGCTTCACGTTGCCAGCAGCGCCGGGCATCTTGTAGACGTTGCGACCGACCACGGCGTAGAGGGAGAGGCTCTTGAATCGCTCGATAACGTGCTGCGCGCTGGCTGCATCGATGCGCCAGGCGCCGGGCTTCAGCTCGCGGCCGTCGTTGGGTTTGAATGTGCCCGCCGGGGTGAGCTGCAGCATGACCGTGCCGCCCGTCGCCTGCGCGGTCTTGGCGGGCACGCCGAACGTGCAAGCGGCTATGGCCAGGGCGGCGGCACCAGCGCTGCAGACAGCGATGCGGGTGCTACGGGAGGCGGTGCGTTGAGACATGCCGCCATGGTCGGCGGCAGCGGGTTGGAAGTATTGGGAACCAGGACCCTATTTAGCTTCAGAAGGGTGGTCTCATTTGACCTCTTCAAGCCTCAAAGACAGAGCTTTCAGATGTCGCTCCAGGCGCTCCGTGTATTGAGGGTCGGGTATAGGCGTAACCAGTTGCATAAGCTCTTTTCCAGCCTGCGAAGTCACGACACCATAAAGCTTCACCGTCGTTTTTGCTTGCCCCTCGTAAACACATCGGTAGTGCTTGCCGCTATGGAGAAAACTGATGTCGTCTCCTTGCTTCTCGAATTCGACTTGTTGTGCCCCATCCATATCGATCAACACGAGTCCGTACTCAACCAAAGCCAGTAGCGATCGGTAGTCGAGGCCGTATTTTCCAAGTCCATTTGTGCTGGGGCGCTCGCCTACTGTCATCAGCAAGCCACCGAAAACCTTTTCTGCTTTTGTGAACTGTATTGCGAGAGAGCTATAGCGAGCAAACAACTCGGCTTCTTCATTGCCCATCTGGCCCAGAACCTTTATGGCTCGGCGGGAGAATGAACCAGGCCTCGCCACTTCCCCTGCAAGCAATTTGGCGAAGACGTTCCTCATTTCGTCGGAGCTCATATTCTCAGCTTCAGCTTCAAACGTGTTCATCCAGTCGTCGCTAATCTCTGCTGATGCTGTGGAATCACCCGTCATCTCGGGAGGCGAACGCCTAGACAACTCGTGGACAGCTTTGTTGGCGATGGCGTCAAGATTTTTCTGTTTCCCAACGATTCGCTCCGCAAACTTGATACCGGCCGCATCCAGGTAGGTAGGTGGGACCTGGATCTGATCTGCTATGGCACTCCCCGATGCCTGGATTGCCCGAACCCGTGCATCAGAGGTTGCCTGAATTTCTGCCACTTTGCCCGCAAAGTACGCTTGGGGTACCTCCATGAAAGAGGTAGTCAACCGCTTAAGAACGTATCCAAGCGTTTTCTGAACAGGCGCTGGAAGCCCAGTCACATGCCCCAAAGCTGCGCTAGCTACCTCGCCTAGCCCAGATTCGTCCGACTCCTGTTCGTCCTGCGCTGCGGATTCGTCCACCATTTGTTCCTCCAGTATGTAGTTTGCGACCTCATTTTGCCCAAGAAACTACACCCTCCTATCCCCCAACCAGGCCAGAACAATCTGCCTAATTTCACGGTCGTCTTCAGAACTGACCCCCAGAAACGGTCGAGCCGGGATGTTCACTCGGTACGCGGGTATGTTCACCTGCCGTTCGGTCGCCCGCTTGTGCTTCTTGCCCGCAAACAGCACCCGGCCGGCCACGCTGCGATAGCGCACCGTCGCCTGGCGCGCTGGCATCTCGATGGTGCCGCCGAGCTGGTGGATGGCGGCGTACTTGGTGTTGCTGCCCACCTCGACCTCTGCATCTCCCGTGACCTGGTAGTGGATGCCGCTGCGCAAGTAGCCGCGCAGGGTGAGCTGGTGCAGGAGTCCGATCTGTACCTGAACAGGGGCCAGGGCTTTGACATCCACTGGTGGGCCTGGGAATGCCTCATGGGCGTGTTGAATCGGCCCATATCGGCCGACATGGCCGTTTTGACGCCCCAGGGGGCGGCACAGTGAGCGTTGAAGTCACCCGCATGGCGCTCAAGCGCCATGAGCTGCTGGAAGAGCTGCAGGCGGTGATCGCCCGTCAGCTGGAGGAAATGGGCACGCCCCCCGATGCGGCCTCGGTCATCGGCTCGTCGGCCGTGGACTACCTGAGCACCTATTGGGCGGGCCAGGTGGTGACTTTCCCGAAGGACGCTCAGTACAAGCTGACGCTCAAGGAGTTGGAGATTTACGACCAGTTCGACGGCCGCAACAAGGATGATCTGGCGCGCCGGTATGGGATGACGCCGCGCGGGATGGGGAAGTTGCTCAAGCGCATCCGGGAGAAGATCAAGGCGCAGAACGCGGATGCGGAGGCGGCTGGGCAGCTCGAATTGATCAGCTAGCCTGAGGACCAATCAATGGCGTTTGCGCAGGGCTGGAGTACATTGGCAGTTGCCTATAAAAGTAACTCTCAATACCACTCGTCACAGATGTTCGAACACATAGTTCTTCGTCGCTCAGAAGCCGGGACGCCGGTCTCCGCAGGCCAAATAGCGCAAGCGCTGCTTTTCTACAAAAAAGTTCACGTCATTCTTGATGTCGGGAGTTTCAGGACGCTTATCGGTAGCGTTGGCCCCGAGGGTCTATTAGCGTTGCTGGCCCGACCCGATTTCAGCGCTGTCTATTCTGAGGAGACATTGGCCACCGTCACCAATGTTGTGGGGCCGATGAAGGTTCACACCTTCGATGCAATGACAGTTACTGGCCACGAAACTGTTGGTATCCGCAAGAGTACAGCCGAAAGAATCGAGTTTCATCTCAACCGCCAGGGCATCACTGGCAGGCGCGCTAAAGAGTTCACTCGCCGTTTTCTCCAGTATGTACCGGTTCGCAAGCTGACCGGTGATCACTTCCGCAGCGGTGGATTGATTGAGGCAGCAAGACAAGACTTGAGAGACGCCGAGTATGTACACGCCGCAGTCCGCAGAATTCTCAGTCTCTTGCCTGAGGGGGGCGATCCGGGAACGGGGCTGAAATTCGAAGTACTTGAAACAGAGTTGGGCAACTACGTTTTCGAGAACATCGACTTCGGATCCATAAATGGACGCCGCGCGCAGCAGGTCCCGCCGTTGGAGCCCCTCACAGTCGCACATATCCTCAATCAGCTGCAAGAAGCAAGGACAGACCTTGAGTTGGCAGCTCACTACGGGGGCGACTTCGTTACATCAACGACGACTTCAGGCGTTATCCAAGTGAGGCACGAAGCCCTACTTAGAAGAACAGGCATTAACCTGGCAGCGCAGCAAACCTTTCTCGAGGTCACTCTTCCGGACATGCCCATGATCGCGGAACTCATCGATTCAGGGGAGAGGTCGTTTGCAGACTTCATGCGGCTTTACGAGCGCTCAGTGAAGTTTAAGCAGTGGCTAAGCGCAGCCACCCCTGATACGGGACTAGTTCGCGAGTACCTGTTGGCGGCTAGCTCTCAAGACTGGATTCGGACGTCAGAGGCGAAACTGATCCGCTACCTATTCACAGGTGCAGTCTCCCTCGTTGACCCAACCCTTGGGGTCGCTGCTGGACTAACAGATAAATTCTTCGTGGACAAAATCTTCGCGGGCTGGCGGCCCAATCACTTCGTCGATGGAAAACTGAAGCCGTTCCTGAGCCCCTAGCAGCCGTCCACCAGTTGCAATGCTATTGCAATGAACCGTTTCGTTTCGTTCCACTTTGGCCCAATAAATCCCAATTTTCGCGCCGCCAGGGTGGATGATTTCTCAACTTCCTTCAGGTTTGAGCGATGTGACTGACCACCTGGGCAGGGCAGCGGGGACTGCGGCTTGCGCTGCGTCAAGGAGAGAGTGAGACGGCAACCAGCACGATACAGATATTGGTAGAATGAGAATCAATATTATTTGTATCGAGGCCAATCACCATGAAGACCATGGACGATGGCGCTGCGGCGCGGTTGCATCTTCCTACGCAGCAGACCCTGTCCACCCGGCTGGACCAGTTGCCCCGCCGTGCCCAGGGCCGGGTCACGGGTTTGTTGCCCGCACAGGACGCGCAAGAGCACAGCATGCTGCTGCGCTTGCTGGAGATTGGCTTCCTGCCCGGCGAAACCGTGCAGGTGGTTGCACGCGGCGGCTGGGGCGGCGATCCCATCGCGGTGCGGGTGGGGCAGGCCACGTTTGCGCTGCGCCGCCAGGAGGCCTCCATGGTGCAGGTGCAGCCGCTGGATGACACCAGCCTGTCTGCCAAGGAGCTGGCATGAACGCCCAGGCTACTGTGCAGCCCACCGCCGCCGATGCGCCCCTGCGCGTGGCGCTGCTGGGCAACCCCAACTGCGGCAAGACCGCGCTGTTCAACCTGCTCACCGGCGCACGCCAGAAGGTGGCCAACTACGCGGGCGTGACGGTGGAGCGCAAGGAAGGCCTGCTGCAGACCGCCGCCGGCCGCCGCGTGCGCGTGCTGGACCTGCCGGGTGCCTACAGCCTGCATGCACACAGCGTGGACGAGGCCATCACCCGCGACATCGTGCGCGGGCGCCGCGCGGGCGAGCCCGTGCCCGATGTGCTGGTCTGTGTGACCGACGCCACCCACCTGCGCCTGAACCTGCGTCTGGTGCTGGAGGCGCGCGCCCTGGGCCTGCCCATGGTGCTGGTGCTCAACATGATGGATGTGGCCGAGCGCCAGGGCATTGCCATCGACCGCGAAGCGCTATCGCGCGAGCTGGGCATGCCCGTGCTGGCAACCGTGGGTGTGCGCGGCAATGGTGCCCAGGAGCTGGTGCAGTGGCTGGATGGCGCCAACCTGCAGCAACTGCAGCGCCCGGTGGTGGCGCCCGATGCAGCGGCGCGGCTGGATGCGAGCGACCTCGAAGCGCAGAACGACGTCATCCGCACCCACCAGGAGGTGCGGCGCATTCTGGATTTGGCCGTGCGTGTGCCCGTAGTCAGCCTGCGCACCGACGACCGGATCGACGCCGTAGTGCTGCACCCGGTGTGGGGCATGCTGATCCTGGCCGCCACGCTGTTCCTGATGTTCCAGGCGGTGTTCAGTTGGGCCGAGCTGCCCAAGTCGTGGATTGAAGATGGCGTGGGCTGGCTGGCGGCGCTTCTTAACAGCCACATGGCCGACGGTCCCTTGCGCAGCCTGTTGACCGACGGGGTGCTGGCAGGCGCGGGCGGGGTGCTGGTGTTTTTGCCGCAGATCCTGTTTTTGTTCCTGTTCATCCTGGCGCTCGAAGACTCCGGCTACCTGCCGCGTGCAGCGTTTTTGCTGGACCGTGTGATGGGCACGGTGGGCTTGTCAGGCCGCTCGTTCATCCCGTTGCTGTCGAGTTTTGCCTGCGCGGTGCCGGGCGTGATGGCTACACGTTCCATTACCCATTGGCGCGACCGGTTGGTGACCATCATGATCGCCCCGCTCATGACCTGCTCAGCGCGCCTGCCGGTGTATGCGTTGCTGATCGCAGCCTTCATCCCCGAGCGCACGGTGGCGGGGGTGTTCAACCTGCAGGGCGTGGTGCTGTTTGCCCTGTATGTGGCGGGCATCGCCAGCGCCATGGCGGTGGCGGCAGTGGCCCAGCTGGCCCGCAGCGATACGCGGGCCACGCCGCTGATGATGGAGCTGCCCGCGTACCGCTGGCCTAGCGTGCGGGGCCTGGCCTACGGCCTGTACGAGCGGGCGGTGATTTTCATCAAGCGGGTGGGCGGCATCATCCTGGCCGTCACGGTGTTGTTGTGGTTTCTGTCCACCTACCCCGGCGCGCCGGATGGCGCCACGCAGCCCGCCATCACCTACAGCTTGGCTGGCCAGCTGGGGCGCCTGCTGGAGGTCATCGTTGCACCGATTGGCTTTAACTGGCAGATTGCCATTGCGCTGGTGCCCGGCATGGCGGCTCGCGAGGTGGCGGTGAGTGCGCTGGGCACGGTGTACGCGCTGTCTGCCACCGGCGACGAGGTGGCCAACCAACTGGGGGCGCTGGTTGCAGGCTCGTGGTCGCTGGCCACCGCGCTGTCGCTGATGGCCTGGTACGTGTTTGCACCCCAGTGCATCTCCACCATTGCCGCCGTACGGCGTGAGACCAATGGCTGGCGCTACCCGCTGCTCATGGTGGTGTACCTGTTTGCCATGGCGTATGCCGCCAGTTTTGTGACCTACCGCGTGGCGCTGGCGCTGGGCGGTGGCTGAGGGGGACGGTTCTTATGGCCCAGCAATTTATCGTCGGTCTGATCGTCCTTGCCGCAGCGCTCTATGTGCTCTGGCGTTATCTACCCAGGCGCTGGCGCCAAGGGTTGGGCAAGGTCCACCCGGGGCTGGTCCAGTCGCCCGGCTGCGGTGGAGGCGATGGTGAATGCAGCAGCTGCGGCAGTTGCGCGGCGCCATCCGAGGCGGGCGCTGAAAAGCCCGTGGCCATGCCCGTACGTCGCGGGCCTGCTTCTTGATGGGTGCTATATTTTATATAGCTGCCTGCGTTTGATTCACTAGCGCTGCAGGCCGTTTTGGCTCATATCGCCTACTGATGCAGCTGGCCCTGGCCCAGCGCGTTCAAAGCCTGTTGCAGGTTGGCGCGCGCCTGGGCCTCGTAGCGCTGCGCAAAGTAGGCTGTGCCATAGATGTGCGGGCGGTTCAGAAAGCCTTGCAGCACCGCGCTGCGCCCCGCCACATAACGCGGCCAGCGCACAAAGAAGTATTCACGCCGCACGTTGCGTTCGAACTGGCGGTACGCCGCGTCGCTCTGGCCCAGGGTGGCCAGGTCGATGTCCACCACCCACTGCGCATCGCCCGTGAGCGGGCCGGGCGTGTGGCGGGTGTCCATCACATGCTGGTGCACGGTCTCTGCCAGCGCGGTGGGCAGCCCTTGGCTTAGCAGGAACTGGCGCGCCCAGTCGGCGCTGCGCGCCTCGTTGTGCCCGCTCCACGGCCAGTAGATGGCGTCGTGGTACCACAGGGCGAGGGCCACAGCATGGGGGCTTTGGAGCGTGCCGGGCTGCTGGTCTTGCACCGCCTGCAGGTGCCGCAGGCAGGCCCGCAGATGCGTGGTGTCGTGGTAGGCGCGGGGCCAGCGGGCCCAGCTGCGCAGCAGGCGTCGGCCCTCGGCTCGCCAAGCGGGGGTGTCGCGCCCCAGCGCTTGGCCCAGGGCCTGCCAGTGCGCCAGTAATTCGGCGCTGTGGGCGGGCTGGCGGCGCCAGGGCATGGGGCTGTCAGGCCAGTTTGCCCAGCAGCAGGTACTCCATCAGGGCCTTCTGCACGTGCATCCTGTTTTCCGCCTCATCCCACACCACCGACTGCGGACCGTCGATCACGTCGGCCTCGACCTCTTCGCCCCGGTGTGCAGGCAGGCAGTGCATGAACAGGGCGTCGGGTTGGGCGGCGGCCATCATTTCGGTGTCCACACACCAGTCGGCAAAGGCTAATCTGCGCGCTTCGTTCTCGGCCTCGTAGCCCATGCTGGTCCACACATCGGTGGTGACCAGGTCAGCGCCCTGGCAGGCTTCCATGGGGTCGCTAAAGAATTGATAGCTGTCAGCGCTGATTCCATGGGCACCAGCGGCCAATTTCTCGTCCACTTCGTAACCGCGCGGGGTGCTCACATGCACCTTGAAGCCCAGCAGCGACGCGGCCTGCAGCCAGGTGTTGGCCATGTTGTTGCCGTCGCCCACCCAGGCCACCGTCTTGCCCTGGATGGAGCCACGGTGTTCGATGAAGGTGAAGATGTCTGCCAGGATCTGGCAGGGGTGGTATTCGTTGGTCAGGCCGTTGATGACGGGCACGCGCGAGTTGGCGGCAAAACGCTCGATCTTGGCCTGCTCGTAGGTGCGGATCATCACCAGATCGGTCATGCGGCTGATGACCTTGGCGCTGTCCTCGATGGGCTCTGCGCGGCCCAGTTGGCTGTCGCCGGTGGTCAGGTGCACCACACTGCCGCCGAGCTGGTACATGCCCGCCTCAAAGCTCACGCGCGTGCGGGTGCTGGCTTTCTCGAAGATCATGGCCAGCGTGCGGTCCACCAGAGGGTGGTGCTTTTCGTAGGCCTTGAACTTCTTCTTGATGAGCGCGGCGCGCTCGAACAGGTAGGTGTACTCGTCGGCGTTGAGGTCGGTGAACTGCAGGTAATGTGTCAGCGTCGTCATGAGAATCTTGCTTTGCTTTATTCAGCCAGGATGGCTTTGACCAGCGGGGTCAGCTTGGCGACGATTTCGTCGGCTTCGGCGGTGGTGAGGATCAGCGGGGGCACCAGGCGGATCACGCTGTCGGCCGTCACCGACAGCAGCAGGCCCGCCTCGGCTGCGCGGCCAATCAGGGCGCCGCAGGGCTTGTTCAGCTCAATGCCCAGCATCAGGCCCTGGCCCCGGATCTCCTTCACACCGGACAGGCTGCCCAGCTCGCGCTGCAGTGCCGCCCTGAGGTGCTCACCCACCGTGGTGGCATTTTGCAGCAGGCCGTCTTCTTCCATGATGCGAATGGTTTCGACCCCGGCGCGCATGGCCAGCGGGTTGCCGCCAAAGGTGGTGCCATGGTTGCCGGGCTGCAGCACGTTGGCGGCCTTGGGGCCCGCCACCACCGCGCCAATCGGCACACCCGAGCCCAGGCCCTTGGCCAGCGGCATCACGTCGGGCACGATGCCCGCCCACTGGTGGGCAAACCACTTGCCGGTGCGGCCCATGCCGCACTGCACTTCGTCGATCATCATCAGCCAGCCGCGCTCGTCGCACAGCTTGCGCAGCTGTTGCAGGTATTCCACGCGCATGGGGTTGATGCCGCCCTCGCCCTGGATGGTCTCGAAGAACACGGCCACCACATTGGGGTTGCCTTCGGTGGCTTGCTTGATGGCTTCGATGTCGTTGAGCGGCACGCGCACAAAACCCTCGACCAGCGGGCCGAAGCCGCTGTAGATCTTGGGGTTGCCGGTGGCTGACATGGTGGCAATCGAGCGGCCATGGAAGGCCTTTTCGTAAACCACGATCTCGGGCTTGGCAATGCCCTTGTCCACGCCGAACTTGCGTGCGATCTTCAGGGCCGCCTCGTTGGCCTCCAGGCCCGAGTTGCAGAAGAACACGTTGGTCATGCCCGACAGCTCCACCAGCTTGGCGGCCAGCTGCTCTTGCAGTGGCGAGTGGTAGTAGTTGGAGGTGTGTATCAGCTTGGTGATCTGGTCCTGCAGCGCGGGCACTAGCTTGGCGTGGTTGTGGCCCAGCGTGTTCACGGCAATGCCACCCAGGCCGTCCAGGTATTCCTTGCCGTTCACGTCCCAGACGCGGCTGCCTTGCCCACGGGCCAGCGCGATGGGTACGCGGCCATAGGTGTTCATCACGTGGGGCGAAGCTGCCGGGATGGAAGCGGTCATGCGGAAATCTCCAGACGGTACGGTGGCGAAAAAGCGAGTCACGATTCTAGGGGGAGCAGGGGTGCGGTCTGTTGACGATTGCGCATCACTGCAATGCCGGGCCTTTACCCTCTTTTGGGGGGCTATGTGTAGCGCGGCAGAGGGATTAGGGAGCTAGCTCTTATATAAGAGTTAGAATGTCGCGCTGCGGTGCAACATGCAGTGATCCTGCGTCTGTGCCCTCACTACCACCCCAATCCCCGATGGTTTCCCCCTCCTCCAAAGAAGTCTTCATCCAGGGCATCACCCATGACGGGAAAACCTTTCGTCCCAGCGACTGGGCCGAGCGGCTGGCCGGGGTGATGAGCAGCTTTCGACCCGGTGGAGCCCGGCCAGGCAGCCATCTGAGCTATTCGCCCTGGTGCATTCCCACCACGCTCAACGGCGTGAAATGTGTGGTCGTACACCGCGACCTGCAGGGGCACGAGCCCATGGCCTGGGACTTCGTGATCAATTTCGCCCGCGACAACAATCTGCAGGTGGCCGAGGCCTGCCTGCTGCCCGACCCGCCTGCTGCCAAGCCCTGAGCTGACCTAGTCTGGCTGGGGCTGGTGGGGCGATCGGCCAGTGCGCGTTCAACATCCCAAACTCTGCAGCGCATCGCGCCGCTCTGCACCGTTTTCAAGCGCCAACGAAAAAACCGCCCGAAGGCGGTTTGTTCGTTTTTTTGCTGGCAGCGCACCCGTTACAAACGGCGAACGGCAGTTGCCGTTCGGGCTGTTTGCCTGAAGATCAGGCGGAAGCGAGTGCCAGGGCTTTCACCTTGGCAGACAGACGGCTCTTATCGCGAGCAGCCTTGTTCTTGTGGAAGATGCCCTTGTCAGCCACGGTGTCCACCACGGCTTGCATCTTGGCGAACAGTTCGGTCGCCTTGGTCTTGTCGCCAGCCAGAACGGCCTTTTCGACGTTCTTGACAGCGGTACGGTATTTGGAACGCAGCGAGGTGTTTGCAGCGTTGATCTTGACGTCCTGACGGACGCGCTTGCGGCCCGACGCCAGGCGCGGGTTCTTCTTCTTTGGTTTAGCGGATGCCATGATTTATTTCCTTGGGGTCTGTGGATGATGCCAGCAAAGCCCGCGATTATAGCCCAGAGCACTTCCCGCATCCACTCCACTGGCTGAAACCGGCGCAGCGCCATCGCGAGCGCACCCGTGGAACTGGCTCCGCCAGGCCAGCGGGTGCGGCCCTTCCGGGGGAAGACGCGCAGCGGCTCAGGGGGGCTACACTTCTTGCGGTGTCACTGTTCAAAGCCGCCTCCACCGTCTCCCTATTGACTCTCGTCTCCCGTATCACCGGGCTGGTGCGCGAGTTGCTCATGGCCTCCGTCTTCGGGGTCAGCGCCATGACGGACGCCTTCAATGTGGCGTTCCGCATTCCCAACCTGTTCCGCCGCGTGCTGGGCGAGGGCGCTTTCAGCCAGGCTTTTGTGCCGGTGCTGGCTGCCGCCCGCGCCCAGGATGGTGACGATGGTGCGCGGGCACTGATCGACCATGTGGGCACCTTGCTGGCCTGGACACTGGTGCTGCTGTGCATCGCTGGCGTGCTGGGTGCGCCCTGGATGGTGTGGGCCATGGCCAGCGGCCTCCAGCAGTCGCCCCAGGGTTTTGACGCCGCCGTCACCATGACGCGCTGGATGTTCCCCTACATCGGCTTCATGTCGCTGGTGGCGCTGGCGGGGGGCATTCTCAACACCTGGAAGAAGTTTGCAGTGCCCGCAGCGTCGCCGGTGCTGCTCAACATCGCACTCATCCTGTCCATCACGCTGGGCGCGCCCTTGTTTGCGCGCCACGGCATCGAGCCCATCTACGCGCAGGCGGCGGGCGTGATGCTGGGTGGCCTGCTGCAATTGGCCATCCAGGTGCCCGCGCTGCTGCGCCTGGGGCTGTTGCCACACATTGGTGTGCGCTGGTCCGCCATCCGCGCGGCCTGGGCCGACCCCACCACCCGCAAGGTGGCGCGCCTGATGCTGCCTGCTCTGCTGGGTGTGAGCGTGGCGCAGGTCTCCCTGCTCATCAATACGCAGATTGCCTCGCACCTGGCCACTGGCAGCGTGAGCTGGATCACCTATGCCGACCGCCTGATGGAGCTGCCCACCGCCCTGCTGGGGGTGGCGCTGGGCGTGGTGCTGATGCCGCAACTGGCCAGCGCCCGAGCCAAGCAGGACGACGAACGCTACTCGGCCATGCTTGACTGGGGGCTTCGGCTGGTGGTGGTGCTGTCGGTGCCCTGCATGGTGGCGCTGCTGGTGTTTGCCAAGCCGCTGGTGGCCGTGCTCTACCACTACGGTGCCTTTGCCGACCGGGACGTGCAGCAGACCACGCTGGCCCTGGCGGGCTACGGGGTGGGCATTGTGGGCATCGTGGCCATCAAGGTGTTGGCGCCGGGCTACTTTGCCAAGCACGACATGCGCACGCCCATGCTGATTGCCGTGGCGGTGCTGGTGCTCACGCAGATGATGAACTTTGTGCTGGTGCCCTATTTGCAGCATGCGGCGCTGACGCTGTCGATTGGCGTGGGCGCGGTCATCAACGCCACCTGGCTGCTGGTGGGGCTGCTGCGGCGCGGTAGCTACAAGCCCCTGCCGGGCTGGGGCAAGTTTGCCCTGCAGGTGGTGGCGGCCAGTGCCTTGCTGGCAGTGCTGCTGGTTTGGGGTGCCCAGCATTTCGACTGGGTGGAAATGAAGGCACAGCGCCTGCAACGCATCGGCCTGCTGGCCGCGATGATGGCTGCGGCAGCGGTGCTGTACTTTGGCGCCTTGTGGGCGGCCGGCCTGAAGCTGCGCCAGTTGCTGCGCCGCTGAACGGCTGCGGCAGACCTGGCCCCCGAAATACCCTGCAAAGCCCGTTCTTCTGTGGCTTGACGCCATGGCGACGGCCCCGTACAAAGCTGCCATGTCCCTGAGCCTTTCCGTGCCCACCTCGCTGGAGTACTTTGCATCGCTGGTGCAAAGCGACGACCACTTTCCGCTGCTCGAAGCCGCAGCCAGCCTCGCACAAGACGAATACCCCGAGTTCGACGTGCAGCAACTGCTGGGTGATGTGGACCAGCTGCAGGCCCGCATCAAGCGCCGCCTGCCCGCCGATGCGCCCGCGCTGCAGCGGCTGCGCACGCTCAACCAGTTCTTTTTTACCGACCTGGGCTTCGGCGGCAACATCAACAACTACTACGACCCCGAGAACAGCTACCTCAACGCCGTGCTGCGCACGCGCCGGGGTATCCCCATCAGCCTGGCCGTGCTGTGGATGGAACTGGCCCAGGGCCTGGGCCTGCATGCGCGGGGCATTGCGTTCCCGGGGCACTTCATGGTCAAGGTGCTGCTGCCCAAGGGCCAGGTGGTGTTGGACCCGATCTCGGGCCAGTCACTCAGCCGCGAGGAGCTGGCCGAGCGGCTGGAGCCCTACAAGCGCCGCAATGGTCTGGTGGACGATTACGACGTGCCGCTCGGCCTGTACCTGCAGGCGGCCACGCCGCGCGACATCATTGCGCGCATGCTGCGCAACCTCAAAGAGGTGCACCGCGCCCAGCAGGACTGGCAACGGCTGGTCGCCGTGCTGGACCGGTTGATCGTGTTGTTACCCCAGGCCTGGGGCGAACGGCGTGACCGGGGCCTGGCGCATGCCGAGCGTGGCAACACGGCCGAGGCCGTGGCCGACCTGGATGCCTACCTGGCCCACAGTGAAGACGGGCTGGACATCGACCTCATTGCCGACCGGCTGAGCGCACTGCGCAACGCCAACGGCTGACCCCCGGCGTTGCCCCTCTGAAAAACACGTTTTAGAACGGCGTGCTGTCTGCAGGCAGCGCTGCCTGCAATTGCGCCACCTGACGGCGCAGCTCGGTGTTCTCCGCCGTCAGCTCTGCCACGCGGGTGCGCAGGGTGTGTAGCTCGTCGGTGGCCGGTGCGGAGTCGGCGGGTGCGTCTGCTGGGCTCTCTTCTATCGCAGCCTCCTCGCGTGGCTTGCGCTTGTTGAGTTCGCGCACGCGCTTGGCAGCCTGCTTGAGTTCGTCCTTGCCGGCCGCCGCTGCCGCCACCTGTTCCTCGGCGGGCAGGGTGGCCACGGCGGCTGCGGCGTTGATGGAGATGGTGCCGGACTTCACGGCCGCTACCAGCTCGGGCGCCGCCTGCTTCTGGATCTTTTCGATCATCACCACCTGGCTGCTGCTCAGGCGCGCAGCCTTGGCAATGGCCTCGCGGCTGCTCAACGGGTCGGGGGCGGGCAGGGCGGCAGCGGCTTCGGGCGCGTCAGGGGCGGGGGGGGCTTCGGCGGCCTCTGTAGAGGCGGCTGCTCGGGCTTTGCGCTCGGCCATGATCTCGCGCTTGCGCAGCGCCAGCACACCGCGCTGGAAATCCGACACGCTGCGGCGGCCCAGGTGCTGGTCGATCATCCACAGGTGCACGTCTTCCATCGACTGGAAACGGGGGTTCTGCACGGTCTGAAACGGCAGGCCATGCTTTTGGCAGATGCCATAGCGGTTGTGGCCGTCCACCAACACATCGCCCCACAGCACCAGCGCGTCGCGGCAGCCTTCGGTCAGGATGCTGCGTTCCAGCGCGTCGTGCTCGTCCTGGGTCAGGGGTTCGATGTAGGCTTTGAGTTCTTCGTTGACGACGATGTTCATGGTGGCAGGCGGTCCGGGGGATCTGGGCAAGGGGCGCGATTGTAGAGGCCCAGGCGCCCGACCCCGAAAAGACGGCGAACAGGTTCTAAGCGTCGCGTGTGCCCCGCAGGGCCAGCCAGCCCGCTACTGCCGTGAAGGCCGCCACCACGGCCACGATGATCCAGAAGCCATGCCCGTTGTCCGCCAGCGGCACGCCACCCACGTTCATTCCAAACAGGCCTGCCAGGATGTTGATGGGCAGTGCGAGCACGGTTACCACGGTCAGTACAAACAGGCTGCGGCTGTTGGCCTCCTGCACGCTGGCGGCGATCTCTTCCTGCAGCAGCTTGATGCGCTCCTGCAGGCCCTGCATGTCGCGCAGCACCACCGAAAACTCCTCGGTCGAATCGCGCAGCTCCTGTGCGTCGTCGGCGCCCATCCAGACAGGCGGGTGCTGCAGCAGGCGAAACAGCGCGGCAGGCTCGGGCGCCAGCAGTCGCTGCAGACGCACCAGCAAGCGCCGCAACACACCGAGCCGCGCGCGTTTGTGGTCCAGGCGCCCAGCCAGCAGCGCGTCTTCCACGTCGTCAATCCGCTGGGTCACGCCCCGCACGATGTCCACCAGGCCCGAGGCCTGGGTGCGCATCAGTTCGGCCAGCAACGCCACGCTGGAGCAGGGCGCATTGCCGCTGCGCACAGCGGTTCGCAGCGCGTCCACCGACCGCAGTGGGCGCGTGCGGCCTGTCACCATCAGGTGCGGCGCCACGCTGGTCCATAGCGTGGCGATGTCCGAGGGCTCGAACGCAAAATCAAAATGTGCGTCGTTGAGCACTGCGATGAGCGTGTCGTCGTCGCGCTCGATGCGGGTGGACACCGAACGGTCCTTGAGCGCGTCAAAAAAGGCTTCAGGCAGGTCGGCGTGCCGCTCCATCCAGCGCACGGCCTGCGCGTGGCTCAGGTTGAAGTGCAACCACAGGAACTGCCCTGGCGGCGCGGCCCCGGCCTGCAGGCTCGCCAGCCACTGCGCGGCCTGGGCCGTATCCACCTCATGCGGCGGGGTGTTGGCGCCCAGCAGGTAGCCGCAGATCAGCCCGGCGGCGTCTCCGCCGTAGTTCTGGCTGGCGCTGGCGGAGAGAGGGGTGGACAAAAGGGGGGAGTGGTCTGCGGGCGGCACGGCCTCGCATGCTGGCCTCAGGGCATGACAACGTTGTGACAGATCACGCCAGTGTCACGGCGCTGTCACTGCGGCAGTCCACCATCGCGCATCTGTTTTGCACTACCGCCGGATGCTTGCCCATGTTCTACAACAACGCCCTTGACACCCAGGAGCTGATGCAGCGCATCGCCAACGACCTCATCGACAGCTACGACGAAGAGCTGGAGCTGGAGATCGAAGACCGCGAGGTCGATGACATTGGCGCCCCCAGCCCTGGCGACAAGCTGGCGCGCCAGCAGTATTTCAAGGACCTGTTTCGCCTGCAGGGCGAACTCGTCAAGCTGCAGGACTGGGTGCAGCACAGCCGCCAGAAGGTGGTGATCCTGTTCGAGGGGCGCGATGCGGCTGGCAAGGGCGGCGTCATCAAGCGCATTACCCAACGCCTGAACCCCCGCGTGGCCCGCGTGGCGGCACTGCCCGCACCCAACGACCGCGAGCGCACGCAGTGGTACTTTCAGCGTTATGTGGCACACCTGCCTGCGGCAGGCGAAATGGTGCTGTTTGACCGCAGCTGGTACAACCGCGCGGGCGTCGAGCGGGTGATGGGTTTTTGCAGCGACGATGAGTACGAAGAGTTCTTCCGCACCGTGCCCGAGTTCGAGAAGATGCTGGTGCGCTCGGGCATCACGTTGGTCAAATACTGGTTCTCCATCACCGATGAAGAGCAGCACCTGCGTTTTCTGGGGCGCATCCACGACCCGCTCAAGCAGTGGAAGCTCAGCCCCATGGACCTGGAAAGCCGCGTGCGTTGGGAGGCCTACACCAAGGCCAAAGAAACGATGCTGGAGCGCACCCACATCCCCGAAGCCCCCTGGTGGGTGGTGCAGGCGGTGGACAAGAAAAAGGCGCGCCTGAACTGCATCGCGCACCTACTGGGTCAGTTGCCTTACCAGGAGGTGCCACACCCGCCCGTGGTGCTGCCCGACCGCGTGCGCAACCCCGAGTATTTGCGCCAGCCCGTGCCTGCCAGCATGTACGTGCCGGAGATCTACTGAACCCACCGGCGCGTTGTGCGCGAGGGCGTGGTTACGCGTCCTTCAGCATGGTGATGGTGGCGATCACGTCCCGCACCTTGAAGGGTTTGATCAACACCCGCCGCACCTGCAGGGCCTTCATCTTCACGGCGGTGGTCGCATCCACCTGTGTGGTGGTCACCGCCACCGGCACGCTGGCCCTGACGGCCAGCGCATCGTTGCGCACTTGCTCCAGCAGGGCGACGGCCTCCTGCTCTTGCTCGTCAAGCGAGACGATCACGCCCGCATAGTTCTCGTGGCCCAGCCGCTGCTGGGCCATGCGCACGCTGTTCACCTGTCGCACCACTGGCAGGTTCAATTGGCGGGCCGTGGCGACGATGATGCTGCCGGTCAGCGAGCTGGGTTCGATCAGCAAAATATCCTGGGGGTTGTGGTCGCTCATGGGGTCGGGGCTCCCTGGTCGCGCCGCACCAGCTCTTCCACCGCCAAGTCGCGCAGCGACCCCAGGATGGCCAGGTCGATGGCGTCCAGGGTGCGCGGTTTGTTGTCGATCAGGCACAGCGTGCCCACGTTCTGCCCGCCCGGCAGTTTGAGCGGAGCACCGGCATAAAACTGGATGTGGGGCTCGCCCGTCACCAGCGGGTTGCCGATGAAGCGCTCGTCCTGGTTCACATCGGGCACCACCATGATGTCGTCCTGCAGGATGGCGTGGCCGCAGAACGAGATGCCCCGCGAGGTCTCGCATTGGTTCATGCCCACCCGCGACTTGAACCACTGGCGGTCGTCATCGATCAGCGAGAGCAGCGCCGTGGGCACATCGAACTCCTGCGCGGCAAAAGCCGTCAGGCGGTCAAACCGCTCTTCGGGCGGCGTGTCCAGAATCAGCAACTGGCGCAGCGCCTGCAGGCGGTCCGGCTCATCGGCGGGGCGGGGTGGTTCTTGCATGGTGGCGACCCGGTGGGGTGGTGCGGCAAAGGACCCGATTATCAGCCGGTGCCGAGGGGCTGCACGGCGCGGCACGGCCTGTGCCTCACCCCTCAATGGCTGCGCGCGCTGCCCTGCGACGGGGTGCCGCCGCGCCCGAACTGGTGCCATGCCCGGCGCAGCTGGGTGTCCGAGCTGAACCCTGCCATCAGCGCGGCCTGCGTCACGTTCTGGCCGGACCGCAGCGCGGCCTCGGCGGTGGCCAGGCGGATGCGGCGCAGGTATTGCAGGGGGGCGATGCCCGCATGTTCCAGAAACAGCCGCGTGAGGTGCCGGGGCGAGGTGTGGGCTACCTCGGCCATCTGGGGCACGCTCCAGTCGGCCTGGGGCTGCTGGCCCACGGCATCCTGCACGCGGTGCAGGGCGGGGTGCAGGTGGTTGCGGTGGTGCAAAAACGGCGAAAACTCGGGGTCGTTGGGCCCCCGGCGCAGGGCCACCACCATGGCCTGCGCCACCTGCGCGGCCAGCGCGGGGCCACAGGTGTCCGAGATGCGGTGCAGCAGCAGGTCGATGCCCGTGGTCACGCCCGCGCTGCTGTACACGGCGCCATCGGCCACAAACACGCGGTTGGCGACCACGTCGCAGCGCGGGTCCACGGCGGCCAGCTCGTCCAGATGCTGGTGGTGGGTGGTGGCGCGGCGCCCGGTCAGCAGGCCGGCATGGGCGGCCAGCACCGAGCCCGCGCACACGGTGATCAGCTCCAGCTGCCCCGCCACGGGCCGCAGCCCGCGCAGCCAGTGGAGCAGCGCGCGGGCCTCGGCGCCGTCCACCGCGATGTGTTGCCCGGCCAGCCCCACCAGCACCACCCAGGCGGGACTGGGCAGGGTGGCAGGCAGCGGCTCCAGCTGGGTCAGCACGGCGCCTACCGACGAGACAGACTCGGGCGTGGGGCTCACAAAGTGCTGCACAAACCGCTCGGGCTGGCCTTGTTTGGCCAGGGTCTGGTTGGCGATGCGCAGCGCTTCGGCCGGGCCCGCCCAGTCCAGCACCAGGCTGCCTGGCAGCAGGGCGAAATAGACGTGGATGGGGGAAGGGGCCGGGTTTTGCATGGGTGGTTGTCAGCGAGGGCGCCTCAAAAGCGTGTCATGGCGTGGGGTTCCAGGGCGTGTCCATCTGGCGGGCCGTGCGCTCGGACAGCGCCGCGCCCACCAGCCGGGTGACCAGGTGCAGGCTCATGTCGATACCCGCGCTGATGCCTGCAGACGTGACCAGCGCACCCCGGTCCACCCAGCGCACATTCTCCTGCACGTCGAGTGCGGGGTACTGCGCGCGCAGGTCGGCGATGTCCTCCCAGTGGGTGGTGGCCGGGCCTTCGGTCAGCACACCGGCTGCGGCCAGGATGAAGGCCCCTGTGCACACCGAGGCCGTGATCTGCGCATGGCCTGCTGCCTGGGCGACCCAGGCGCGGGTGGCGGGGCAGGCCGCAGCGGCATCAACCACCCCGCCGGGCACGATGAGCACATCTGGCACGGTTGCGTTGGCAAAGTCCGCATCGGGCAACACGCACAAGCCCGCGCGGGCGCGCACCGGACCCATGCTGCGGGCCACGCACTGCACCACAAACGGTGCAGGCGCGCCAGGGTGTTGCCGCTGGTGCATGCGGCTGGCGGTGGTGAGGACCTCATAGGGCCCGCCCAGGTCCAGGGCCTCCACGTCGTCGAAAACGAGGATGGCCACTTGCAAAGGGTGCGCGCGGTGGGCGGGGGTAACGCTGCTCATGCTGCGGCCCGGTCCAGCGCCTGCTGCACGGTGCACAGGGTGGCGAAGCGGCCTTGCAGCACGGTGGCCGTGCGGGTCTTGATGTCGGCCGCTGCCAGCACCTGGCCGTCGGGCTGCACCATGTCCCAGGTCAGGGTGGCGTCGGTCACGTAGTCCACGTCCCAGCCCAGGTCAGAGGCGTGGCGGGTGGTGGTTTCGCAGCATTGTTCGGTGCGGATGCCGCTCACGATCAGGCGCTGGATGCCGTGGCGTGTCAGCCATACATCGAGGCCCGTGCCCACCAGCGCGCTGTGGCGCGACTTGGTGAAGGTGGCTGCCGCGTCGAAGGTGGCCAAGCCTTGCAGGGGCCGTACCTGGCCCGAGACCTGCGAGAACGGGTTCTCGGCCACTTCGGGGCCGTCGCTGTGGAACACGCGCACCACCGGAATACCCTGGGCGACACACCCGTCGATCAGCGCGTTCTGCGCTTGCAGGTAGGCGGGCAGGTCATGTTCGGTGAAAAAGGGGCGGTGGCGGAACGACTCCTGGACATCAATCACTATCAGACAGGTTTTCATGGTGTGCTCGCAAAGGAAGTGGTTGGGATGCGCTTATGTTCGCCGCGCAGGGGCACACTGTCCGAACTGGTGGAGACACGATTCGATCAATTTCAGCCATCATTCTCTGACGGATGATCTGCCGGGCTGGAGCGTGCAGACCATTCCAGGTGCCTTGCTCGCTCTTTAGTGCAGGTTTTGAGGGTGAATTGGCGTTTTGCGCCGGTAAATCATTCCTTTGAAGCTATTAAAAACATAGCAAAATCCAGGGCGAGCGGGAAGCTGTTAAGGTGGCTAGGGTTTTCCCTGATTTTTGAACATCGCCCGCAAGACCACCTGCCTGCCTATGCCCCGCCGCTCCCGCCTGTTCTCGCTGTCGTCCCTGGCGCGGGCCTACCAGCGCAATCTCAAGGCCTTCACGCGGGCTGCACGGGCCACCACCCGGCCGTTGCGGGCCAAGGCGGCGTCCAAGCTGCGGGCGGTGCCGCACAAGGTGGCGGTTGCCAAAGCTCCCTCCACGGCCCGCACACCGCACCCGGCAGGCAAGCCGGTGCCCGTGCGGGGCGAGTGGATCTCTGGCATTGCGCCCGGCCCGGCGGGGGCGCGGCGGTTTCATGCGTATGTGCCCGCCACGTTGGCCCTGCAGCCGGGCGAGAAGCTGCCGCTGCTGGTGATGCTGCACGGCTGCGGCCAGACGGGGCGGGACATGGCTGCCGTGTCGCGCATGAACCGGCTGGCGGCGCGCCATCGGTTTGTGGTGCTGTACCCGGAGCAGGAGCGCATGGCCAACGCCCACGGCTGCTGGAACTGGTTTGAACGCCGCAGCGGCCGGGCCGAGGCCGAAGCCGCCACGCTGCTGGCTGCCGTGGACAAGGTGGCGCGCCGCCTGCCGGTGGACCTGGCACGGGTGGCGGTGGCCGGGTTGTCGGCTGGCGCCAGCATGGCGGTGCTGATGGCGGCGCTTTACCCCGACCGGTTCTGCGCGGTGGCCATGCATTCCGGCGTGGCGCCCGGCACCGCCGAGTCCGCCGCCACCGCCCTGGCGGCCATGCATGGCCGCCGCGAAGCCCATCTGCCGGACCCTTCTGCGGTTGCCGCTGCGGTCGCACCGACGGACGCTACCGTGCTGCCCGTCAGCGCCCCTGCGGCCTTGCCCCCGCTGCTGATCCTGCATGGGGATGCCGATGGCGTGGTGTCGATGCGCAATGCAGCGGCCACCGCCTTGTTGTGGGCCGATGCGCTGGGCGCGCGGGCGAGCGCCATCCGCACTTTGCAGCGCGGCCAGCGTTACCCCATGCGGGTGACCGAATTCAAGACCCGTGGCCGCACCGTGGTGGCCCTGCGCGAGGTGGTCGGGCTGGCCCATGCCTGGAGCGGTGGCGCCGCCCAGTTGCCCTACAGCGACCCGACCGGGCCCGATGCGTCGGCGCTGGTCTGGGCCTTTGTGGCCCGGCAATTCGGAAAATAGTAACGAAAAATGCAGCAGGCGCTTATGTTCATTGCGCTTGTTGCTATCAAAAAGTGATCACAAGAGCCAGAGGCTGCTCCCGAAGGCGGGGGCAAGGCTGCGGTCACACCAGCCGTGCGGCCACCAGTTCCTTCTTGAGGTAGGCGTAGAACAGCGGCGCCGCTACCAGCCCGGCGGGGCCGAACACGGCCTCGGCCACGAACATCACGCTCAGCAGCTCCCACACGCCCATCTGGGTGCGGCGGCCCACCACCTTGGCGTTGATCACGTATTCGGCCTTGTGGATCAGGATCAGAAACCCCAGGCAGGCGGCCGCCGCCAGCGGCGACACCGACAGCCCCACGATGGTGATTACCACGTTGCACACCAGGTTGCCCACGATGGGCACCAGCCCGGCCACGAAGGTGAAGGTGATCAGCACCGGCGTATAGGGCAGTTGCAGCCCCCACGCGGGCAGCACAAACAGCAGGAAGAGGGCGGTGAGCAGGGTGTTGAACGCCGCGATCCAGAACTGTGCTGCCACGATCTGGCGGAACGCCTCGCCAAACAGCGTGATGCGCAGCTTGAGCTGCTGGGCCAGCGGGCCACGCGCCAGCACCGGTGGCCGTACGGCAGCCAGTGCGCCGATCAGCAGGCCCACGTAGGCAAACAGCACGCCTGCCAGCCAGGCCCGCCCCGCCATGGCCAGGGCCCCGGCCTTGGCGCCCAGGTAGCTGGCAATGATGCGCTGGATGTCGGCCACACCCTCGGGCAGGTGGGTGGCCATGTCGGCCGGCAGCTTCAGGCGCAGCTCCAGCACCGTGCGGGCCATGTAGGTGAGCAGTTCCTGGTACTGCTGCGGTGCGTTGACCAGGTAGCCACGCGAATGGGTGAGGCCCAGCGCCAGCAGCGCCAGGGGCAGCAGCATCACCAGACCAGCGGCCGTGACCTGCGCTGCGCGCAGGCTGGTGGTAGACGGGGGAGCTTGGCGCTGGATGCGGCCCAACCCCGCCGCAAACCAGCCCGTGAGCGCGCGGGTGAGCAAAAAGCCCAGGCACACACACAGCAGGCCGGGCAGGAGGCCGCGCCACATCACCAGCAGCAGTACGGCGGCCACCAGCAGGTAGCTGGCCACCACGATGCCCTGGTTCAGGGCGCGCGGCGGCAGTGTGGTGGGCGTGGGCTCAGGCCGCGCTGAGGGTGCGGGGGCTGGGGAGGGGCGCTGCGCCATGCGCGATGAGGGGGCAGTGTTCCAGGCGGGGGGTCAGGCCACCACGACGGCGGCGCCCTCGCCGCGCGCTGCGATCGTGCCAATCGCGTACACCTGCTCACCTGCCGCACGCAGCGTGGCGGCCGTGGCTTCGGCGTTGGCCGCGTCCACCACCACCACCATGCCGATGCCGTTGTTGAAGGTGCGGTTCATCTCGATGTCGTCGATGCCCGCAGTCTTCTGCAGCCAGGCGAACAGCTCGGTCTGGGGCCAGCTGCCCTTCTTCAGGTGGGCAGCCGTGCCGTCGGGCAGCACGCGGGGGATGTTCTCCAGCAGGCCACCGCCGGTGATGTGGGCCAGGGCCTTGATGGGATGTGCGGCCAGCGCGGCCAGCACGTTCTTCACGTACAGGCGGGTGGGCTCCATGATGGCCTGCTTGAAGGGCTTGCCGTCCAGCGTGGCGGGCACGGTGCCAGCGGCTTCGGCTCGGTCAATGCACTTGCGCACCAGCGAGAAGCCGTTGGAGTGCACGCCGTGGCTGGCCAGGCCCAGCACCACATCGCCAGGGGCCACGTCCTTGCCGGTCAGGATCTTGGACTTTTCGACCGCGCCCACGGCAAAACCGGCCAGGTCGTATTCGCCCGCAGGGTACATGCCGGGCATTTCGGCGGTTTCGCCGCCGATCAGAGCGCAGCCGCTCAGTTCGCAGCCCTTGGCGATGCCGCCAACCACGGCAGCGGCCGTGTCCACATCGAGCTTGCCGCAGGCAAAGTAGTCCAGGAAGAACAGCGGCTCGGCGCCTTGCACCAGCACGTCGTTCACGCTCATGGCCACCAGGTCGATGCCCACGGTGTCGTGCATGTTCCATTCAAACGCCAGCTTGAGCTTGGTGCCCACGCCATCGGTGCCAGAGACCAGCACGGGCTCTTTGTAGCGCTTGGGCACTTCAAACAGCGCGCCAAAGCCGCCAATGCCCGCCAGCACGCCTTCGCGCATGGTCTTCTTGGCCAGCGGCTTGATGCGCTCGACCAGGGCGTCGCCCGCGTCGATGTCAACGCCGGCGTCTTTGTAGGAGATGGGGGTGGAGGGGGCAGAAGAGCTCATGGGTGGTGTGGTGCTGGTAGGCCCGCCGAGCGGGCTGGAATCCGGGGATTTTAAGGGGCACGCCCTGACGCACTTTCTCAGCCCTGTGGGTCGGGGGGCTTTGGGGTGCGACCGTGCCGTGCGGATTGCACCAGCACACCGGCCAGCGCCAGCGTGGCAAACAGCATTCCGGCACCAAACGTGGCGCTGGCGCCCAGCCGGTCCCACAGCAGGCCTGCCAGGCCGCTGGCCACCAGCAGCGCCACACCACTGACCAGGTTGAACATGCCAAACGCCGTGCCCCGCAGGTCGGCGGGCGCGGTGTCGGCCACCATCGTGGCCAGCAGACCCTGCGTCATGGCCATGTGCAGGCCCCACAGCGCAATGCCCAGCCAGGCGACGACACCCCGGTCGCTGAAGGTCAGCAGCGCATCGGCCGCGATCAGCGCCACCAGCCCCCAGGCCAGCAGCGTGGTGTGGCGGGTGCTGTCTGCCAGTTTGCCCAGCGGGTAGGCGCCCAGTGCAAACACCACGTTCATCAGCACCAGCACCAGGGGCGTCCAGGCCAGCGGCAGACCACCCTGTTGCACGCGCAGCACCAAAAACGCCTCGCTGAAGCGCGCCAGCGTAAACACGGCGCCCAGGGCCACCACCCACCAGTAGGCGCTGCTCAGGCGGCGCAGGTTGTCGCGGCGGATGGGGTTGGTGCGCACGGCACTGGCGGCGCGCTCGGGCTCACGCACGCCCACCAGCAGCAGGGCCACGCACAGGGCGGCCGGAATCACGGCCACCCAGAACACCGCGCGGAAGTCGTTGGCCCACAGCAGCATCAGGCCCATGGCCAGCAGCGGGCCCACAAAGGCGCCCACGGTATCGAGCGACTGCCGCAGCCCGAACGCCGCGCCACGCATGCCGGGCGGTGCCAGGTCGGCCACCAGCGCATCGCGCGGCGCGCCCCGGATGCCCTTGCCCACGCGGTCGATCAGGCGCGCCGTGACCACCAGGCCCACGGTGGGTGCCATGGCAAACAGCGGCTTGGACAGCGCCCCCAGCCCGTAGCCCAGCACCGCCAGCGGCTTGCGCCGCCCCCACCAGTCGCTCAGCACCCCCGAGAACACCTTGAGCATCAGCGCCGTGGCCTCGGCGGCCCCCTCGATGAGGCCCACCGCCAGCATGCTCACGCCCAGCGTGGTGACCAGGAATACCGGCAGCAGGCTGTGGATCATCTCGGACGACACGTCCATCAGCAGACTGACGAAGCCCAGGGCCCAGATGCTGGCGGGCAGGCGCTTGGTGGGGGCAGTGGGAGGGGCCATGGTGCAGGGCGGGTGAGGGTGGGGCCAGGTGGCGGCCATGGGGGCTGGCGGCAGACTAAAATCGCGGCCATTGTCACCCAGCCCCTGCAAGGGAGCCGGTCGGTGACCACGCGCCGTACGCCACTTTGCCGCCGCGCCTGGCCGGAGTCCTCGACGGCCCGGTGCCTTCTCACCCATTTGTGATGCCGCTGCTGACCCCTTCCCTGACCGCCGATCTCGCACCCACCGCCATGGGCCAGCCCGTGCTGCACGGATTTCGCGCATGCTGATGAAGCAACTGGCGCTCGACATTGGCCTGGCCACCGGGCCTACTTTGGACCGTTTTTTTGCCGGGCCCAACGAGGCCGCGCTGCAGCACCTGCGCCTGGCTGCCGGGGTGGGCAGCAGCGAGGCCACCCGGTCTCCCGTGCCCACCTACCTGTGGGGCGAGCCCGGCAGTGGCAAGACCCATTTACTCCAGGCCGTGCGCCAGGCCCTGCGCGAGCAGGGCTCCAGCGTAGGCTGGCTCGACCCCTCGGTGGGCGAGCCGCCGGATTTTGATGAACACTGGGCCGCCGTGGTCATGGACGATGTGCACCTGTACAGCACCGCCCAGCAGGCCACCGCCTTCAACTGGTTCGTCAACGCCATCAGCCCTGCCAGCGGCAGCCAGCGCTGGGTGCTGGCTGCGGGTGACCTGCCCCCGGCCGACCTGCCGCTGCGCGACGACCTGCGCAGCCGCCTGGGCTGGGGCCATGTGTTCCAGCTGCAATTGCTGGGCGAGGCCGAGCGCCGCGCCGTGTTGCGCCAGGAGGCCGATGCACGCGGCGTGTTCCTGGGTGACGACGTCATGGACTACATGCTCAACCGCTTCTCGCGCGACCTGGGCAGCCTCATGCAGCTGCTGGACCAGCTTGATGCGTTTGCCTTGCGCACCCAGCGCGCCATCACGATTCCGCTGCTCAAGACGATGCTCGAATCGGAATGATGCTGGACCCACTTTTGTCTTTTTGTGAACCTGAATGACTTCTGAACCCCGCCGCCTGCGGCTTGCGCTGTTTGACCTGGACCACACGCTGCTGCCCCTGGACTCCGACTACGAGTGGGGCGAGTTCACCATCCGCATCGGCTGGAACGACCCGGTGGAGTTCGCGCGTCGCAACGACGAGTTTTATGCCCACTATCAGGCGGGCACGCTCGATGTACACGACTACGTGCGTTTTGCGACCGAGGCCGTGCGCCTGCGCGGGCCCGAGGCCGCAGCGGCTGCGCACCAGCAGTTCATGCGCGAGGTCATCACGCCTGCCATCCAGCCGCAGGCGCTCGACCTGATCCGCCAGCACCAGTCGGCGGGTGACGAGGTGCTGATCGTCACCGCCACCAATGAGTTTGTGACCACGCCCATCGCCCAGGCGCTGGGCGTGCCGCAACTGCTGGCGGTGCAACTGGTGCGCGATACCAGCGGCTGGTTCACCGGCGAAATCGACGGCATTCCCACCATGCGCGAAGGCAAGGTGCGGCGCATGGAACAATGGCTGGCCCAGCGGCAACTGGCCTGGGCCGATGTCGAAAGCACGTTCTACAGCGACTCCATGAACGACGTGCCCCTGCTGGAGAAGGTGAACCACCCCGTGGCCACCAACCCCGACCCGCGCCTGCGCGCCCTGGCCCAGGAGCGCGGCTGGCGCATACTGGACCTGTTCGCAGCACCCGCCAGCCAGGCGGCCTCCTGACCCCCTGCGCGAGCGCAGCACCCCTGATACCTCCCTACCCATGATCAAGAAGTTCATCGACAAACTGCTGGGCAAATCGACGCCTGGAACCTCGGGCGGCAAGCCCCACTTCGGCAAGCGCGAAGAGGTGCCCGCCTCGGTGCATGGCATCAACCCCGAGTTGGTGGACCGCCGCGCCGCCGAGGTGGTGCAGACGCTCAAGGACGCGGGCTTCGAGGCCTACATCGTGGGCGGCGCCGTGCGCGACCTGCTGCTGGGCCTGCGCCCCAAGGACTTCGACGTGGCCACCAATGCCACGCCCGAGCAGGTCAAGGGGCTGTTTCGCCGCGCCTTCATCATCGGCAAGCGCTTTCGCATCGTGCACGTGGTGCACGGCCGGGGCCGCGAGCATGAGGTGATCGAGGTCTCCACCTTCCGCGCCTACCTCGACAACGCCGCCGCAGGCCAGGTGGCGGGCAACGAAAAGACCAGCAAGGCCCAGCTGTCGGGCATGCAGCATGCCGTGGACGCCAGCGGCCGCGTGCTGCGCGACAACGTCTGGGGCCCGCAGGACGAAGACGCCACGCGCCGCGACTTCACCGTGAACGCCATGTACTACGACCCGGTCAGCCAGATCGTGGTGGACTACCACAAGGGTCTGCAGGACGCCAAGAAGAAGACGCTGCGCATGATTGGCGACCCCGCCACGCGCTACCGCGAAGACCCGGTGCGCATCATCCGCGCCGTGCGGTTTGCGGCCAAGCTCAGCCCGCTGGGCTTCAGCATCGATGCCAAGTCGGCCGCACCGCTGGTGCAGTCGCAGGCGCTGCTGGCCGAGGTGCCCCAAAGCCGCATGTTCGATGAAATGCTCAAGCTGCTGCAAACCGGCCACGCCATTGCCACCATCGAGCAACTGCGCAAGCTGGGCATGTCCAAGGGCATCTACCCCCTGTTGGACGTGGCCGTGGAGCGTGCAGATACGCCGTTTGTCAAAGCCGCTCTGGTGGACACCGACCGCCGCGTGAACGAAGGCAAGCCCGTGGCGCCCAGCTTCTTGCTGGCCTGCGTGCTGTGGGAGGACGTGCGCAATGGCTGGACGGAGCGCCTGAACCAGCGCCAGCATCCTCTGCCCGCGCTGCAGGAGGCCATCGACGAAGTGTTCGACAAGCGCATTGGCGACGTGTCGGGCCGGGGCAAGCTGGCCGCCGACATGCGCGAGATCTGGGTCATGCAGCCGCGATTTGAAAAGCGCGTGGGCAATACCCCGTATGGCATGGTGATGCAGCCGCGCTTCAGGGCCGGGTTCGACTTCATGCGCCTGCGCGCCGATGTGGGCGAGGTCGAAGAAGCACTGGCCGAGTGGTGGCAAGACTTCCAGGCGGCGGACGACGAGCGTCGCGATGACCTGATGGATCAGGCGAAGGAAGAGCAGAAAGCGCGCCAGAAAGCGCAGCCCGTGGTCAAGCGTGTGCCGCGCAGTGCGCCGCCTGCCGCAGCACCACGTGCCTCTGGCCTCGCCCAAGACACGGAACATGCAGGCGGCGAGGCCGAATTTGCCGCCGACGGCGGTGCGCCCAAGAAGCGCCGCCGTCGTCGCCGCAAGCCCGGTAGCGGCGGGGGCGGCGAGGGTGCTGCGCCTGGCGCGGCTGGCGAGTGAACCTGCTGGACATGGGCGAGCAGGCCGAGCGGCCCTCTTGGGTCTATGTGGGCCTGGGCGCCAACCTGGGCGAGCGGCAAGAGGCCTTGTGCAATGCGTTGGCCGCCATCGGTCAGTTGCCCGGTACCCAGGTAACGCGCGTGTCGCCACTCTACGGCAGCGCACCGGTCGATGCCGGTGGCCCGGACTACCTCAACGCCGTGGCCGAGCTGACAACGACCCTGGCACCTGAGGCCCTGTTGGGTGCCCTGCAAGCCATTGAGCTATCTGCCGGCCGCGAGCGCCCCTACCGCAACGCGCCGCGCACGCTGGACCTCGACATTCTGTGGTTTGGCGACCAGGTGATCGACACCCCCACACTCACCGTGCCCCACCCCCGCATGGCCGAGCGCGCGTTTGTGCTGCGCCCCCTGGCCGACCTGGTGCCGGAGCGCGTGGAGGCCGCAGTGTTGCAGGCCGTGGCATCGCAGGACATTCACCAGTTGGAAGGCCCAGGTTGGGCAGACGCTGTGGTGAGTAGATAGTTTGCTCCTGAATCAGGAGCTGTTAGTGCTTTATGGATAAGCGCTAGAGGCCAAAAAGGCTTAAAAAACTTTCCTGGTGAGATGGCTTCCCCGCACCAGATGAAACTGGCGCGGCACCAACGCCAGTGCCACCGTGGAACCGGCTTCGCCAGGCTGCGGGCGGCATCGAAGAGCTGCCGCCTCTGGCGGCGGCACCGAGCGCGCAGCCGCTCAGGGGGTTAATCTACCTTCGCCCCGGACGCCTTCACCACCTGCTGGTACTTGGCGCGTTCGCTGGCCATGAAGCTGTCGAACTGCTGCGGTGTGGTAGCTACAGGCTCTGCCAGCAGTGCACCAAAACGGGTCTTGGTCTCGGGGGCGTTCAGCGCCGCCACAAAGGCCTTGTTCAGCTTGTCGATGATGGGCTTGGGCGTGGCAGCGGGTGCCACCAGGCCCCACCAGGTGTCGATGGAGAAACCCTTGAACGTGGCCGACAGCGGTGGCACGCCCGGCAGCGAGGCCGAGGCGTCCAGCGAGGTCACGGCCAGCGCCTTGAGCTTGCCTGCGCGGATGTTGGGGGCGGCGGCGGCCAGGTTGTCGATGTTGAAGTCCACCTCGCCCGCCAGCAGCGCCAGCTGGGCCGGGTTGGCGCCCCGGTAGGGGATGTGCAGGGCGTAGATGCCCGCGCGCTGCTTGAACATCTCGCCCGCCAGGTGGCCCGCACTGCCATTGCCGCCACTGCCGTAGTTGAGCTTGGCGGGGTTGGCCTTGGCGTAGGCAATCAGGTCGGCCAGGGTGTTGATCTTGAGCTGTTCGGCCTTGGCGGCGTTGATGACCAGCACGTTGGGCACGCGCACCATCTGCGTGATGCCCGCGAAGTCCTTGCCCGCGTCGTACGGCATACGCGCATACAGCCAGGGGTTGACCGCGTGGGTGGCGGTGGCAGCGATACCGATGGTCAGGCCGTCGGGGGCGGCCTTGGCAATGGCGTCGGCGCCAATGTTGCCGCCTGCACCGCCCTTGTTGTCGATGATGACCGTGCCCAGCGAATCGCGCACGCGTTCGGCCAGCGCGCGGGCCGTGACGTCGATGGGGCCGCCTGGGGCATACGGCACGATCAGGCGGATGGGCTGGCCCGCATCCTGAGCCCATGCGGCGGAGGACGAAAAAACCGTTGCGGCGGCAGCGGCGCTAGCGAGGAGGATGAGGTTTCTGCGGTTCATGGGTGCCATTGTGCAAAAAATTCGTAAGAAAGCTTATGAAGCCCTGAGGGGGTGATGGTCAGACGGTGATCGTCATGCCGTGCGGGGCGCGCTGAGCGCCACGCCCAGGTCTTCCACCAGCATGCCCAGTTCGTGCGACGAACGGATGTCCAGCTTCAGGAAGATGGCGGACCGGTGCGTGTCCACGGTGCGCGGGTCGATGGGGCGCTCGGGGTCACGCTGGGCCAGTGCGCGGGCCACCTCTTTGCTGCTGAGGCCGGTGGCCAGCAGTTGGGCCACCTCTTGCTGGCGCGGGCTCAGGGCGTTCCAGCGCTCGCGCAGCAGGTGCTGTCGCTGTGCTTGCCGTGCCTGCGCTTGCGACAGCGTGGAGGCCTTCTCGACGGCGGCCAGCAGAGTGGCTTCGTTGCACGGCTTTTCGAGCCAGTCCACCGCCCCTTGCTTGACGGCTGCGACGGCGGAGGACAGCTCGCCGTGGGCCGACAGGAACACGGTTTTGAGCACGGTGTGGCGCTGGCCGAGTTCGTGGAACACCTGCAGCCCGCTCAGGCCTTCCATGCGCAGGTCCAGCAGCACGCAGCCGGGCTGGTCCAGCGCGGCCTGCGCCAGAAAGGTCTCCCCGCCCGCAAAGGTGCGTACCGTGTGTCCCCGTGCGATCAGCAGTGCGGCCAGCGACTGGCGCACGCCTTCGTCATCGTCCACGATATGGACCAGGGTGTGGTCGGGCGAGTCTGCGGCGATAGGGGCGGTGTCGTAAGTCATGGCGCGGTGGCATTCTTGCTGGCTGCGGTGCAGGGCAGGCGGATCTCGAAGACCGCGCCGCCGCCCTCTCGGTTGCGGGCCTGCAGTTGTCCGCCCATGCTCTCAATGATGGAGCGGCAGATGTTGAGCCCCAGACCCAGGCCGTCAGAGCGTGTGGTGAAGAAAGGCTCGAACAGGCGCTCGGCGATGCCGGGCGGCAGGCCCGGGCCCCGGTCGAGCACCTGCAACAGCGCGTGGCCGTTGTCCGCTGCCATGCGCAGCCGCAATTCGTGCCCGCCGGGCGAGGGCTGGTGGGTCTGCATGGCCTGAAGGGCGTTCAGGCCCAGGTTGATCACCACCTGTTCGAGCAGCACGCGATCAGCATTCACCTGCAAAGGGGCTCCGACCTGTTCCACGCGCACGGGGATGCCCTGGCGCCGGGCCTCGGCGCGCAGCAGCAGCTCCAGCGACTGCTCCACGATGGCTGGCAGGTCGCAAGGCTCGCGGGTTTCGGGGTGCTGTCGCACCCAGCGGCGGATGCGGCCCACGATGTCAGCGGCCCGCAGTGCCTGGGCCGACAGGGCCTCCAGGCTGTCGTTGAGGGGGCCGGTCTTGCCCTGGGCGGCCAGCGCCCGCGCGGCGGCTGCATAGTTGACCAGGGCGGCCAGCGGCTGGTTCAGCTCGTGGGCCAGGGTGGACGCCATCTCACCCACGGTGATCACGCGCTGCACCCGCTGCAGCTGGGTCTCGCGCTGCTGCTGCTGTTCCTCGGCCCGTTTTTGTGCGGTGATGTTGACCACTGAACTCATCCAGCCGATGTGCTGGCCGCTGCCGTCGATGAGGCGCGTGGTGTAGAACATGGTGTACACGTCCGACCCGTCGCGGTGTCTCAGCCGGTTCTCCCGCCCCTGGGGAAACGCGTTGCCGGCCAGCACGGTGTCGCTGTCGTTCCAGTGGCGGTCCAGCTCGTCGGGGTGCCAGTAGGGGTAGGGCGGGAGCTGGCCGATGAGTTCGTCGGCCCGGTAGCCCACCATGTCGCACATGGCGGCGTTGACATAGACGATGCGCCCTTCGAGGTCGCGGGCGCGCATGCCCACCAGCAGCGAGTCCTCCATCGACTGGCGAAACGCCTGGGACTGCTGCAGTGCATGCGTGCGCTCTTGCACGCGCTGCTCCAGCTCGATGCGAGCCAGCCGGTTTTCCGCCAGCCGCCGCTCGCGCAGCTGCCAGTACAACGCGCCCAGCACCAGCAGGCCCGACGCCAGCGTGGCCAGCGCCCAGGCCTGTTGCCGCGCCAGGGCTACCACGCGGCTGTCAGCAGTGACGGTGAGGGTCCAGCCCAGGTCGGGAAGTTTTTCCTCGAAGGCCAGATACCGCTTGCCCCCCAGACCTTCCAGGCGCAGCTCGGCACCGGGTGGGTCGTCCTGTGGGCGCAAGGTCCAGGGCACGGGGCGGGGGGTCCAGCCTGTGCCGTACTGTTCGTCATGTTGTAGCTGCTGCACCTGCGCGGCTGGCACAGGTTGGCTGGTGCGGTAGAGCCAGTGGGGCACCGAGCCGAGGAAGACGATGCCCCGCTCGTCCGTCACAAACACCGGATCGCGCAGCTGGGCCCATGGGTCCGAGATGGGCTCCATGCGCACCTTGACCGCCACCACGCCGATCACGCGGCCTGCCTCGACCACCGGGGCGGAGACAAACAGGCCAGGCTCGCCCGTGGTTTTGCCCACGCCATAAAAGCGCCCGGTCTGGCCCGCGAGGGCATCGCGAAAGTACGGGCGGTTGCCGTAGTTCTGGTGGACAAAGCTGTTGGGGGTGTCCCAGTTGCTGGACGCGAGCGTGAGGCCCTGCGGGTCCATCACGTACAGCATGTCGGAGCCCGCATGCTGATTCACCGTCTGCAGGTAGGCGTTGGCGGCGTCGCGCACGGCCTGCGATGCAGGCTGGCGCAGCAGCTGGCGCACCAGCGGGTGCTGCGCGGCTGTGAAGGGCAGGTAGTTGTAGCGCGTGGCGACGCCACGCAGCGCCAGGGCCTGCACTTCGCCCAGGCGGCGCAGGTTGTCCCACTGGGCATCGCGTTCGCTCTGCTCGGCCCATTCTCCCGCGCCCCACACCAGCAGGACGGCCAAGCACAGCAGCGTGGCGATAAAGCCTGCGCGGTGGGTGGCGAGCCAATGGCGCGGTGCGCCCTGCGGGGCTGGCGGGGCGAGAGCTGCGCGCACGGTCGGTAGCGGGGCAGGTGCCGTGGTGGGCCTTTTGAGGGGGTGTCAGCCGCCGTGCTTGTCGGCTTCCGACGTGAACGCGTCGGCAAAAAACTCCTCGGGCGGCAGGCCACGCTGGGCACTGTAGGCGTCGCGGGCGGATTCGACCACGATGGGCGCGCCGCAGGCATAGACCTGGTGGCCCGAGAGGTCTGCGAAGTCGTCCAGCACCGCCTCGTGCACAAAGCCGATGCGGCCGGTCCAGCCGTCTTCGGGCAGGGCGTTGGAGACAACCGGGACATAGCGCAACCACGGCAGTTCGGCCACGCGGGCCTGTACCCAGTCGGCCAGGTACATGTCGCCAGGGCGGCGGCCTCCCCAGTACAACACGGTGGGGCGGCTGATGCCCTTGAACTGCAGGTGCTCGATCAGCGCCTTGATGGGGGCAAAACCGGTGCCTGAT
Organism: Acidovorax benzenivorans; assembly: GCF_028680575.1. Lineage (GTDB taxonomy): Bacteria > Pseudomonadota > Gammaproteobacteria > Burkholderiales > Burkholderiaceae_C > Acidovorax > Acidovorax benzenivorans. The sequence goes on from NZ_JAPCKI010000008.1 coordinate 55,510, forward strand.
GCCAGCAGCACGATGGGCTTGTCGGAGTCTTCGCGCAGGAAGAAGCTGCCGAACGGGCCCTCGACGCGCAGGATTTCCTTTTCTTTCATCGCCCCAAACACATGGTCGGTGAACTTGCCGCCCGCCATGTGGCGGATGTGCAGTTCCACGCCGGGCGCCTCGGTTTGGGTGTGTGGCGCATTGGCCATCGAGTAAGCGCGGCGGGCACCGTCGCGCAGGATGAATTCGATGTACTGGCCCGCGTGATAGCGGAAGGTGTCTGCGGCAGGCAGTTGCAGGCGCACCTGCATCACGTCGTGCGATTTCTTGTCGAGCGAGGCCACGCGCACCGGCATCTTCTTGACCGGGAAAGCACTTTCGTCGGTAACCTGGCGCGATTCGAGCACCACATCGGACAGCGGCTGGGCGCAGCAGGTCAGGACCAGACCCGCTGCCTCTTCATCGGCCGTGAGGGCCTTGGACTGGTGGGCGCCGTGTTGCACCGTGCCGCTGAGCTTCTTGCACTTGCACGAGCCACACGCTCCGTCTTTGCAGCCATAGGGCAGGCCCACGCCGCTGCGGATGGCGGCGGCCAGAATGGCTTCGCCTGCATTGGCACTGAAAGCGCGGCCGCTGGGCTGCACGGTGATCTGGAACGCTGCGGTGGTAGCAGCCTCGGCGCTGGTCATGTGTGGGTATCCTTGGAGTCGTCTCTAGCTAAGCAAACGGACCCGATTTTGCCCTCAAACCAGAACCCCCTTGGCGCGCTCCCAGCGCGCTTTCGCCGCGAACGCCTGCTCATTGTGGGCTGCGGTGATGTCGGTCAACGGGTGCTTCGCAATTTGCAGACCGGCCCTGGGGCCGGGCGCATGCAGGTGCTGGCGCTGACTTCCAGCGCGGGGCGGGTAGCGGGGCTGCGGGCGCAAGGGGCCCGGCCTCTGGTGGGAAATCTGGACGATGCGGGCACGTTGCGCAGGCTGTCTGGCCTGGCCACGCGGGTGCTGCATCTGGCGCCCCCGCCGGGGGAAGGCGCAGGGGGCGATGCTTGGTGGCGCGACCCGCGTACTGTGGCGCTGACCCGTGCGCTGCGGCTGCGCAGCCTGCCGGTGTCATTGGCCTATGCGTCTACGAGCGGTGTGTATGGCGACTGCCAGGGGGCGCTGGTGCCAGAGACACGGACAGTGGCCCCCGGCACCCCGCGCGCCCAGCGCCGCGTGAACGCCGAGCGCGCCGTGCGCCACCTGGGCCGCGCGGGTGTGCGGGCCACCATGCTGCGCATTCCTGGCATTTACGCCCCCGACCGGGAGGGCGGCACCCCGGAGGCGCGCTTGCGCCGGGGCACACCTGTACTGGCGGCCGAGGACGATGTGTTCACCAACCACATCCATGCCGACGATCTGGCGCGCGCCTGCATGGCGGCGGTGTGGAAGGGGCGCCCGCAGCGCGCCTACAACGTGAGTGACTCGACCCAGATGAAGATGGGCGACTACTTTGACCTGGCGGCCGACCTGTATGGCCTGCCGCGCCCGCCGCGTGTGCCGCGCAGTGCGGCGCAGGAGCAGCTGTCGCTGATGCTGCTGAGTTTCATGAGCGAATCACGCCGACTGGACAATCAGCGCATGCTGCGCGAGCTGGGGCTGCGGTTGCGCTACCCCAGTGTGGCCGAGGGGTTGCGGGCCTGAGAAGCTGGAGAACCCCGCACTTTCCTCATCCCGCCAACACGGACGCCGGATCAGCGGGGGTAGCTATTGCCCTGGGCGTCGTAGCAGCGAAACACGTTGCACTGCGTGAATTTTTTGGGGGCGGGTGTGGGGACCGGTGGCTGCACGGGCGTGGGCCGCACGGGGTAGTACGGTGGGGGCACCACCACCACCGGTGTCGTGGTACTTGGCCGGGGGCGGGATTTCTCCACCTCCGCATAGCCCTGGGGGCCCAGGCAGTCCAGATCGACCTGGCGCTGCGCCGCTTCCACCCGCAGTTTTTGCTCGTAGCCACCACCGGTGACGCTGCTCAACACCACATCCAGGTTGCGGCGTGAGCGGGCGCACTCCGGAGAGCGTGTGTAGTCTGTGGTTTTTGCGGGGGCAGCCTGGTTGTGCTGTGCATTGCGCCGCGACTCGGTCTCTGCGGCGGTGGCCTCGGCCTGCAGACGCTGCTGTTTGCGCGCCAGCGCCTCGGCCGCCTCTTCGCGCTCTTGCTGGATCTCTTGCGGGGTTTTGCGGGCCTCCACCTCACGCACGGTGGTGCCGCTGGCGCAGTTGCCGTCGGTGTAGGTGACCTTGCCCGTGGCGGCGTCGGTGCAGCGCACGACCTGCGCCTGGGCCCCCAGGGGCGCAAGGGTGCCCAGGAAGGCCACGCACAGACCGGCGATGAGGGAGTAGGTACGTGGCTTCATGGTGTGCCTAGAAAGTGAATGGAGCAGCGGGGTCAGCGCCAGGCCATCAAGGCTTTTCCTGGCTGTTGGACTGTTGGCGTGAGCGCCAGTCGTACGGGCTCGGGGTGTAGCTGTCAGGCGCCAGACGGCCAGGGCGGTTTTCGCGGTTGCGGCGGTCTTCGGCAGCGCGGCGATCCCGCTCTGCCTGTTCCCGGCGGGCCTGGTCCTGCTCGCGGGCCCGGCGGTCGGCTTCACGGGCCTGCTGGTCGCGGCGTTCGCGTTCACGGGCAGCCCGGTCGCGCTCAGCGCGGTCACGGTCACGCTCTCTTTCGCGCCAGTCATTGCGGTTGCGGTCGTTGTCCCAGCGGTGGTCGTCACGGTCACGTCCACCGTAGTAGATGGCGGGCGGCGGCGGCGGGGCCGAATAGATCACGCCAGGCGCGCGGTACACGGGCGGGGCCTGGTACACCGGCGGCGGGGCACTGTAGATATAGCCTGGCTGCTCGTACACCGGGTAGCGCGGAGCGTCGTAGTACGGGTCGCCCGGCACGGTGGCGCACCCCGTCACCAGGGCCCCCAGAACCGTGGCGGAAAGAATGCGGGTGATGGTGTAGGTCATGGTGATCAGACTCCGACCGGGTGGGCGCGTTCCGCCTTGTCCGTAAAGCCCATGAAAAGCGCTCCGGTGGAGCGTTACAAATTTCAGGGGCTTGGCACAGGAGTGCAAATCACTTTAGCGCGTGGGGGTGGTTTTTGGTTGACCCGGTGCTTGCACAGGTACCAGCTGAGGCTGTAACAACCTGTGAGCACGGGGCCTGCCCACTGCTTGGAAATATCAAAAATGATAGCTGCCAGGCTATATGCGGCTGGCGCAATCGGTTATTTTTGCGAAAAATAAAACCAGTGAAGACGCACGCGGCCCGGCGAGGCCTTTGCGGCCCTCCGGGTCGGGCACAGGCTTACTTGGGCAGCACGCGGCGAATGGTTTCGGCCAGGTCTTCGGCCACAAACTTGGCCACGTAGCCGTCGGCCCCGACGCTGCGCACATGGTCTTCGTTGGCCGAGCCCGACAGCGAGGAGTGGATGACCACGGGCAGACCGTGAAAGCGGGCGTCCTGCTTGATGTTGCGTGTCAGCGTAAAGCCGTCCATCTCGGGCATTTCCAGGTCGGTCAGCACCATGGCTACGCGGTCGAGCGCGGTCTTGCCTTCGGCCTCCGCACTCTTGGCGATGGCATTGAGCCGGTCCCAGGCCTCCTTGCCAGACTTCACCATTTCGTAGGGCGCGTTAAGCACCTTGAGCTCCTGTTCGATGAGCGAGCGCGCCACGAACGAGTCGTCGGCCGCCAGGATGATGCAGCCGGGCTTGAGCTTGAGCTTGGCGCCCACCTTTTCCTCGGTGACTTCATGCCCGTCGGAGGGCGAGATCATTTGCAGGATGGCTTCCACGTCCAGCACCTGCGCCAGGCGGGACTCATCAGTGTTGCCATCCAGGCGAGCAATGCTGGTCACCAGCTTGCCAGCGGCGCCGCTGGTTTCGGCCGACAGCACCTGCTTCCAGTCAAGGCGCACGATGTCTTCGACCGACTCCACAGCAAATGCCTGGGTGGTGCGTGCGTACTCGGTCACCAGCATGATGTTCAGCCCCGTCTGGGGCTTGCAGCCCACGATGGCGGGCAGGTCCAGCACCGGAATCACCTGCCCGCGCAGGTTGACCACCCCCAGCGAATGCGCTGTGGTGCCCGCAATCGGCGTGATGCTGGGCATGGCCACGATCTCGCGGATCTTGAAGACGTTGATGCCGAACAGCTCGGATTTACCCAAGGCGCTGTCAACACCCAAGCGAAACAGCAGCAGCTCGAACTTGTTGGTGCTGGTGAGGTTGGTCCGCTCGTCGATGTCCTGCTGGATGGCTTTCATGTTGGATCCTTCGCGCAAAAGATACGCGTGTTTACAAATTCTAGAAGTAGACGTTGCGACTGTCCGCAATTTTTGCACCCGCAGCGGATATATGCCTGGGCAGACCGAACCCCATTAGGGTTTGCATACCCTTGGCGTCCTGCGCACCGTTGCTTGTGTGCACCGATTTCCATGTGTCCATAAACGTCTGCAATGGAAATGTATCACATTTATCAAAATAATCAATATTATTGAATGACGAGTGAATCCGCCTGCCCTGGTGCCTCAGACTGCAGATGCGGACCGCAGTGTGGCCGCGCAGGCCGGTGCCTCAAAGTGAAGCACCGTGGGGAACGGATCGTAGAAGTGGTGCAACAGGCGCTTCCAATCCTGGTACTGGGGCGACTGGCGGAACCCCACCTCGTGGTCTTCCAGCGTGGCCCAACGCACCAACAGCACGTAGTCCTGGGGGCGTTCCACGCAGTGGTCTAGTTCATGGGCCAGGTAGCCGGGCATGGAGGCAATGAGGATCTGTGCTTGCGCAAAAGCCTGCTCAAAGGCTTCGTTCTGTCCAGCGCGGATGGTGAGGTGGGCGATTTCAAGGATCATGACGAAGCAGTAGGTTGGCGATCCGGCTTTGTAACCCAGTCCACTGAATCAGAGGAATCGGTGGCCTGGTGGTGTCGGCATTCATGTGCTGCGACCGGGTCGGGATCGAGCCCTCAGCGGTAGATGCCTGGTAATTGGCGCAAGTAGGTCTCCAGGGCTGCCATCGCCTGGCGCACCTTGGCGGGCTGGGCATCGCGCTGGGGCGTGACTGCCCAGATGTCCAGCGTGCCAAACGACCACTCGGGTAGCAACTGCACCAGCCTGCCGGCCTGCAGCGCGTCGTGCGCGTCCATGCTGCCCACCAGCGCCAGGCCCAGCCCGGCCTCGCACATCTGCTGGATCGACAGCTGGTTGTTGCTGGCAATGCGCGGCTCCACCCGCAACGCGCGCGGCTCACCCGTGGGGCTGCGCAGGTCGATGAGCAACCCGCCGCTCTCCCGCGCAAAGCCCAGCCAGCTGAGGGACAGCAGAGCGTCCGGGTGCTGCGGCATGCCGTGTGTGGCCACCCATTCGGGCGATGCGCACAGGTACCAGCACATGCCGCCCAGGCGCCGTGCCGCCCAGGTCGAGTCCGCCAGGCGCCCATAGCGCACGGCCAAATCGATGCGGGCGTTGATGAGATCGATGGTGGAGTCGTCCACCAGCAGCCGCAGGCGCAGCGCCGGGTGTGCGGCCAACAGCTCGCCCAGTGCTGGCGCGATGTGCCGGGCAAAACCCACGGTGGCCGACATCCGCAGCTCGCCACTGGGCGCATCGCGGGAGGCTGCCAGCTCGGCCCGCGCCTGCTCCGCCGCCGCCCACATCGCGGCGCAGCGCGCGTGGTAACGCTGGCCCGCCTCGGTCAGCGCCAGCTTGCGGGTGGAGCGGTGCAGCAGCGTCACGCCGCCATCGCTTTCGAGCTTGCGCACCTGCTGGCTCACGGCGGAAGTGCTCATGCCCAAGGCGCGTGCGGCGCTGCTCATCGAGCCGTGCTGCACCACGGCGGCAAACACCGCCATGCGTTTGAGGTCTTCCATGCTTGAAAAAATCTGATTGTGAAGGTGGGCTTCAAAGAGAAGATGGTTTTAGCCATCTACCGCTCGCTTTGACAAGCTCCTATTCTCACTGCATCGCAACTCTGAAACCAAGGACATCGTATGAACATCGCCCTGATTGGCGCCACCGGCTTTGTGGGCTCGGCTGTGCTTGCTGAACTGCTGCAACGCGGCCACCGCGTGACCGTGCTGGCCCGCAACCCCGCCAAGCTCGCTGCCCGCGAAGGCCTTGCGGTGGTGGCAGCCGACGCACAAGACGCCGCCCAAATCGCCAAGGCCGCCGTGGGCCACGATGCCGTGGTGAGCGCCTACAACCCCGGCTGGGAGAACCCCAACATCCACGACGACTTCCTGAAGGGCACCCGCGCCATCATCGACGGCACCAAGGCGGCTGGTGTGCGCCGCTTTCTCATGGTGGGTGGCGCTGGCAGCCTGTTTGTGGCGCCCGGCGTGCAGCTGGTGGATACGCCCCAGTTCCCCGCCGAATGGAAGCAGGGCGCCCTGGCCGCGCGCGAGGCGCTGAACTGGATCCGCACCGAAAACACGCTGGACTGGACCTTCCTCTCGCCCCCCATCCTGCTGCAGCCCGGCGAGCGCACCGGCCAGTACCGTCTGGGCGACGAAGCCCCCTTGATGAATGGCGAGCAGCCCGGCAGCATCAGCGTGGCCGACCTCGCCGTGGCCATCGTGGACGAGCTGGAAACGCCGCGCCACGTGCAAAAGCGGTTCACGGTGGCGAACTGAACCTTTCGGATCGGCAAAGGGTCGTCACTGGTGGGTGCTGCCCTTTGTTTCTTCAGGCAAAAGCAGCCAAGTCGATCATCGTGTGACCCAGCACCACGGGCCACAGCGTTCTCCAGAACAAGAACCACCTGCACATCACGAAATGTGAAAAAAAGGCTGCAATCATGATGTGCCTGCCGTGTTCCCAGTGCGCCAGTGCAAAGATGACCGATACAGAAAATGTGAAATGCAGTTCTGAAGGTTGCTGGCGCGCACTGCGATACCAGAGCCAGGGTAGCCCGATGAAGAAGACGCTCTCTACCAGCCCAGCGCTGACCGCCGCGTAGATTTGCACCGCCGCACCCGCTAGGCCCTGGGGGAGAAATTGCGTCCAATGGACGCTGCCAGGCGATGGCCCCAGCACCCGCCAAGACAGGTTTCGCGCCACCAGAAAAACCAGCCCGGCGGTGACGAACACCATCAGGCTCTGTCCTGCGAGGGGCCAAAGGTTCTTTTCCGGAGTTACTAGTCCGTACTGCTGGGGGCGCACTGCGGCTTTATGGGCAAGCAGCCCGAGCAAGATGGCGGGAAGCGCTATCCATTGAACCCCGTCAACCGCCCAGAACAGCAAAACATCCTCGCGCCCCATTGTCGGCAGGTAAAGGCCGTTGAGTTGCCAGACGACACACACTGGAATGAGCGCCCAGCCGACGCGAGCCTGCTGGCCCGCATTCAGAACCATCTGTCTCTTTGGTGATGCGATCAAGCGTTCCCCTGGGATCAAGTTTGATGGTGATCCCATTCAGACGTCGGAGAAAGCGTGGAGCCGAGCGGGAAAGACCTATCTTCCGGGTGAATGGCCACGTCCGCTGTGTCGCCATGTGACTTGGCGTGAAATAGTCCGCAATTGATCGCATGGAGCGATCCGGCGGGCCAGTCGGCGATGAGCCTTCATCCTGTAAACCACCGCATCGGCACCATCACGATGGACGGAAACAGCACCATCAGGAACATCACCGCGAACTGCGCCACCATGAACGGGATGACGCCTCGGGTGACGTCGTCCATGCGCATCTTGCCCACGCCTGCCACCACGTTCAGCACCGTGCCCACGGGTGGTGTGATGAGCCCGATGGCGTTGTTGATGATGAAGAGCACGCCGAAATAGACCGGGTCGATACCGGCGGCTTTGACCACCGGCATCAGCACCGGGGTGAGGATGAGGATGGTGGGCGTCATGTCCATGGCGGTGCCCACGGCCATCACCAGCACCATGATGGCGATGAGCAGCAGGGTGCGGTGTTCCATCAAGGGCTTGAGCAGATCCACCAGCTGGCGCGGGATGTCTGCCACGGTGATGAGCCAGGCGCTGACCATGGCAGCGGCCACCAGGAACATGATCACCGCCGTGGTTTTTGCGGCGCTGATGAACACCTCGGTCAACTGGCGCCAGTGCAGCTCGCGGTAGACCAGCGTGGCTACCAGCAGGGCATAGACCGCCGCGACCGCCGCCGCCTCTGTGGGGGTAAAGACGCCCATCTTCAGGCCCACGATCACGATGACGGGCAGGAACAGAGCCCAAGTCGAATCCTTGAACGCCTGCAGCGTTTCGGCCGTCGATGCCTTGGGCGGTGGCGTGACGTTTTCGCGCTGCGATACCCAGTACCAGGTGATGGCAATCGCCAGCCCCAACAGCAGCCCCGGCACGATGCCCGCCAGAAACAGCTTGCTGATCGACACATTGGCCGCCACGCCGAACACCACAAAACCGATGGAGGGCGGGATGACCGGCGCGATGATGCCGGCCGAGGCGATCAACCCGCCAGCGCGCGCCTTGTCGTGCCCGGCCTTCACCATCATGGGCAGCAGCAGGGCTGCCAATGCTGCGGTGTCTGCCACGGCAGAGCCCGACAGCGCCGCCAGCATGCAGGCCGCGAGGATGGCCACAAAGCCCAGCCCGCCGCGCTTGTGCCCCACCAGCGTGAGCGCGAGCTTGACGATGCGCTGCGACAACCCGCCCACATTCATGATTTCGCCCGCCAGCATGAAAAAGGGCACGGCCAGCAGCGGGAAGCTGTCCGCGCCGTTGATGACGTTCTGCGCCAGGATCTGCGCGTCAAACAGGTCCAGGTGCCACATCAGCGCCACGCCAGACACGAGCAGCGCATAGGCAATCGGCACGCCGATGGCCATGGCGGCCAGCAGGGAGCCGAGGAAGATAAAAACGGTCATGGGGTGTTGCTCCGGATCAGGGCCATGGTTCGCAAGGTGTTGGTCACTTGCGCGCTGTCGCGGGCGCTGGGGCTGCGTGCGGCAGGGTGCTGCCCACGGACGCCAGCTCTTCCGATTCGGTGATGTGCAGCAGTTCGCTGTCGGGCATCTGGCCGGTCACGATGCGCCAGCCGTCCATCGCCAGCAGCACGCCGGACGCCACGGCAAACACCACACCCGAGGCATAGAAGATGGCCATGGACGCACCTGTGACCGGTGCATCTACATCCCAATTGATGCGCGCCTGTGCCAGCGCACCGCTGAACAGCAGCCAGGTGCACCACAGCATCAGCCCATAGCTCAGGCCCAAGCAGATGCGCTGGCCCAGTGGTGGCAGCCGGGCCAGCAGAAAGTCCGTGCCCAGGTGCCCGCGCTCGCGCACGGCCACGATGGCGCCCAGGAAGGTGATCCACACGAACAGCCAGCGCGAAACCTCCTCGCTGATGGCGATGCCGGAGTTGAACGCGTAGCGCAGCACCACGTTGCCGAACACCATCACCACCATCACGGCCAGTGCCAGTGCGATGAGCAGGTTGATGGCGCGGCAGCAGCGGTCGATGAAGGCATTCAGCATCGGTGTCTCCTGTTTTTCTTTTTTGACTCAGAGCGCCGTGCCCTGCAGCAGCCCACGCTGCGCCAGGTTGCCCATGAAGGCACGCAGGCCAAAGCGCCAGGGCGGGGCGGCTTCGCTGTGTGCCACGCGGTTGTGCAGGCCGCCCAGCCAGGCGCTCTGGATGGACACCAGGTCGCCCAGTTGGTGGGTGAAGCCGCCGCCTGGCTGGTCGCGGTCTTCGATGGGCGCGAACAGCGTGCCCAGAAACAGCATGAATCCATCCGGGTACTGGTGCGCGGCCAGCGTTTGCGCCACCAGGTCGGTGGGGTCGCGGCTGATGCTGGCCATGGTGTTGATGCCGCGCAGCTCAAAGCCGTCCGCGCCAGCCACACGCAGGTGCACGGTTTCATTGCGCACCTGCTCCAGCCCGAAGCTGCCGTCAAACAGGCGGATGAACGGGCCCAGGGCGCACGACGCGTTGTTGTCCTTGGCCTTGCCCAGCAGCAGGGCGCTGCGGCCCTCGATGTCGCGCAGGTTCACGTCGTTGCCCAGCGTGGCGCCCACGATCTGGCCCCGGCTGTTCACCGCCAGCACCACCTCGGGCTCGGGGTTGTTCCAGGCCGAATCGGAGCGGATGCCGATGTCGTCGCCGCAGCCTACCGAGGCCAGCACCGGCGCCTTGGTGAACACCTCGGCATCGGGGCCAATGCCCACCTCCAGATACTGCGACCACAGGCCTTTGTCCTGCAGCAGCGCTTTCAGGCGCATGGCCTCGGGCGAGCCGGGGCGCATGTCGGCCAGGTTCTCGCCGATGAGGCCGACCACCTGGCTGCGCAGGCCTTGTGCGCGGGTGGCGTCGCCGCGTGCCTGCTCTTCGATCACACGCTCGATCAGGCTGGCGGCAAAGGTCACGCCTGCGGCCTTGACCACCTGCAGGTCGCACGGGGCCAGCAGCCAGGATCGCGTGGTGTCGCGCGCGCCGGGTTGGCTGTTGGCCAGCAGCTCTTGCACGCTGCACAGGTACTGGCCCGTGGCTGCACGGGTGGTCTCGGCGGGCGCCAGGGTGTCGAGCAGTGTGCTCATGGTGGGGTAGTGCGCGCTGAGGTCGAACACACCCTCGGGCCGCAGTGCCACCACGGCAGGGCCGGGAACGGCGCCTTGAGGTGCCCACACACGGCCCACCAACGTGCCCTGCAGGCCGTCGTCAGGGAGCACTTGCAATGCGGCTTGGGGCGCACGGGCCCGTTCGGCAACTGCCGCTGCCGTCATGTTGTTCATGGAGAGTCCTTCGAAAAGTCCGGGTGGGCGCCAGTGGCGTACCCGTTTGTTGTCAGTGGTTGTGGCGTGGCGTTTTTTCGGAAATGCGCCGGAATGCCAGCGCAAAGTCCAGCGTCGCGCCATCGGCCAGCTGTCCTGTCTTCTCGCGGTACAGCGCCTCCCAGGGCGACTGGCTTGCGGGCACGGGCGGAGCGGGCAGGTCGCGCTTTCGACGCGTGATTTCCTCGGGTGCCACCAGCGCATCGCAGCGACCGGTGTTGAGGTCGATGCGGATCGTGTCGCCGCTTTGCAGCCAGGAGAGGCCCCCGCCCACGGCGCTCTCGGGCGATGCGTTCAGGATGGATGGGCTGTCCGCCGTGCCCGACTGGCGCCCGTCGCCCAGCGTGGGCAACGTGTTGATGCCACGCCGGATCAGCGCATCGGGCGGCTGCATGTTCACCACTTCGGCCGAGCCCGGCCAGCCGATGGGGCCTGCGCCGCGCATGACCAGGATGCAGCCTTCGTCGATGTTCAGCGCCGGGTCGTTGATGCGGGCGTGGTAGTCGTCCGCACCCTCAAATACCACAGCACGGGCCTCAAAGATGCCTTCCGCGCCCGGCTGGCTGAGGTAGCGCTGGCGAAAGGCTTCGGAGATCACCGAGGTCTTCATGATCCCGAAGTCGAACAGATTGCCGCTGAGCACCATGAACCCCGCCTTGTGCATGAGTGGGTTGCCGAACGGGCGGATCACCTCGCGGTCGTGGGTCTCGCGGCCTTGCATGTTTTCGCCCACCGTCTTGCCGGTCACGCTGGCGCAATCGGCATGCAGCTTGCCGGCCTGCTGCAGCTCCCACATCAGCGCGGGCACACCGCCCGCACGGAAGAAGCGCTCGCCCAGAAACTGGCCCGCAGGCTGCATGTTCAGCAGCAGGGGCAGGTCGTAGGCGTGGTCCGTCCAGTCTTGCGCGTCCAGCTGCACGCCCGCGTGGCGCGCCATGGCCATGATGTGCACCTGCGCGTTGCTGCTGCCGCCCGCCACGCTGACCACTGACAGTGCATTCAAGAAGCTCTCGCGCGTCAGGATGCGCGAGGGGCGCAGGTCTTCGTACGCCATCTCCACGATGCGGCGCCCGGTCTCGTAGGCCATCTGGCCGCGCTCGCGGTAGGGCGCGGGGATGGCCGCGCAGCCCGGCAGCGACAGGCCCAGCGCCTCGGCCACGGCGTTCATGGTCGATGCCGTGCCCATGGTGTTGCAGTGCCCGGCCGAGGGCGCGCTGTTGCAGGCGCGTTGCAAGAACTCTTCCTCGTCGATCTCGCCCGCCGCGAGCTGGCGGCGGCTGCGCCAGATGACGGTGCCCGAGCCCACCAGCTGCCCTTCGTGCCAGCCGTCCAGCATCGGCCCACCCGAGAGAACGATGGCCGGTATGTCCACGGTGGACGCTGCCATGATGCCCGCAGGCGTGGTCTTGTCGCAGCCTGTGGTCAGCACCACGGCATCGATGGGGTAGCCGTACAGGATCTCCACCAGGCCCAGGTAGGCCAGGTTGCGGTCCAGCGCGGCCGTGGGGCGGCGGCAGTTTTCAAAGATGGGGTGGACCGGAAACTCCATCGGAATCCCGCCCGCATCGCGGATACCGTCGCGCACGCGGCGCGCCAGGTCCAGGTGGATGCGGTTGCAGGGCGACAGGTCGCTGCCCGTCTGCGCAATGCCGATGATGGGCCGGCCCGATCGCAGCTCTTCGGGGGTGAGCCCGTAGTTCATGAACCGCTCCAGATACAGCGCGGTCATGTCCGACCGCTCGGGGGCGGCAAACCATTCGCGGGAGCGGAAGGGGCGGCGGGGTGTTTTGGTCATGGGGTCGGGATGTCACAAACGAGGGGCTGGACGCAGCAGGACGCTGCGCCCTGGGGAACGAACCAAGCGCTTACTTACCGCCCCGCACCTTGGCCAGCTCGCCCATCATTTCGCTGGTGGTCTCTTCACCAAACTCCTTGCCGTACTTGGTCAGCACGGGCTGCAGCTTGGTGCGCAGCTTGGCCTGCTCGGCGGCGGGCAGCTCGGTGATCTGCATGCCAGCCTTCTTCAGCTCGCCCAAGGCGGTTTCGCTGAAGGCGCGGATGGTCTTGCGCTCGAACACCGTGGCCTCGCGCGCGGCCTCCTGCACGATCTTGCGTTCCTCGGCCGAAAGGCTGTCCCAGGTCTTCTTGGACATCAGCAGCACCCAGGCGCTGTACATGTGGCGCGACAGCACCAGGTGCTTTTGCACTTCATAGAACTTGCTGGCCAGGATGGTGGCGGGCGGGTTCTCCTGGCCGTCGACGGCCTTTTGTTCCATGGCGGTGTACAGCTCGGTGAACGGCATGGGCGTGGCGTTGGTGCCCAGCGCGTTGAAGGTGTCCAGGAACAGGGGGCTCTGGATCACGCGCAGCTTCAGGCCTGCCAGATCATCGGCCGTGTTGATGGGGCGGCGCGAGTTGGTCACGTGGCGAAAGCCGTTTTCCCAGAAGCCCAGGCCGATCAGGCCCTTGTCGGGCAGCATGGCCAGCAGCTTCTGGCCGAAGGGGCCGTCGAGCAAGGCGTCGGCTTCTGCCTCGGCGTTGAAGGTGAGCGGCAGGTTCAGCACACCAAAGGGCTTGATCAGCGACATCAGCGTGGACGAGTCGGGAATCGTCATCTCCAGCGTGCCGCCGCGCAGGGCCGAGGTCATGCTCACATCGTTGCCCAAAGCGCCGCTGGCAAACAGCTTGGCGTTCATCTTGCCGCCGCTCTTGGCCTGCAGGCGCTCGGCAAAGTGGCGCACGGCCTGGGCCTGCGGGTGGTCGTCGCTCAGGCCGATGCCGACCTTGAAGGTGTGTTCCTTGACTTGGGCCGAGACGGGGGCGGCGAGTGCGGCCAGCAGCGTGGTGGCAAGTGCCAAGGATTTGGCGAGGGAATGGAATTGCATGGTGTCTTGTCTCCGTTGGAATGGCGGGACCCCGCTGGCGAGGCCGTCGGCGTGTGCAGCTTTTTTGGGCAAGCCGTCATGAACGCAAGGCGAAGGTTAGGTTTCGCGCCCTGCCGGGTCCACTGAATGTTTTGCGACAATCCATTCCAAACGCTTATGAGTCCAGACGAATTTCCGGGTAAACCCTTGTCTTTGGCGCAGGCCTGCGCGCGCCTGCGCTTTCGGCATTTGCAGTTTCTGGACATCCTGGGCCGCACCCGCAACCTGCGCCTGACGGCCGAGCAGATGCACGTCACGCAGCCTGCGGCCACCAAGATCCTGATGGACATCGAGGAGATCCTGGAGGCGCGCTTGTTCGACCGCCTCTCGCGCGGCATGCGGCCCAATGAGCTGGGGCTTTTTACGTTGCGCTACGCCAGCGCCGCGCTGGACGGGCAGCGGAGGTTTGTGGACGAGTTCAACGCCCTCAAGCAAGGCGGCCACGGCCACCTCACGGTGGGCGCTATCACCGGGTCGGCCGCGCATGTGCTGGTGGCGTCGGTGGTGGAGATCCAGCGCCTGCGGCCTCTGCTGGTCATCAAGATCCTGGAGCAGAGCAGCGACCAGCTCATCGCCTGGCTGGCCGAGCGCAAGATCGATCTGATGATTGGCCGCTTCACCACCGAGGACCAGCGCAGCCAGTTCCACTATGAGCACCTGTCCGCCGAGCCGCTGCATGTGGTGGGCGGGCAGCACCACCCGCTGCGCGGCGCAACCGACCTGTCGCTGACCGAACTGGCACACTGGCCGTGGATTCTGTACCCCGCCTCCACGGCCGTGCGAAAGGTGTCGGACGACCTGTTCGGTGGCGCGGGCCTGGCGCTCACGGCGGGGGTGGTGGAGACGCCGTCCTTCCTCTTTGCGCTGGAGCTGATGAACACCACCCACATGATGTCGCTGCAGCCCGCCGCGCTGATCCAGAAATACGTGGACCGTGGGCTGCTCTCGCGCATCCCCGTCGAGCTGCCCGACCGCATGCCCAGCTATGGCCTCATCACCCGCCTGGGCGAGCCGCCCACGCCCTCGGCACAGGCCTTTATCGACGTGCTGCGCGAGACGGCGGGCGTGGCGCCGGACGTTTTTGGGGAGTGACCCGGCCTGCGCGGTGCATGGTCTTTTCGATAACCAATGGTTATTGAAAACTGAGGCCGCCGGGACCTGCCGTTATGCTCTGCGCCCTTTCCCGCAAACCAGGCCTTTTTCTCCATGACCGACGCACCCGACACGCCCGACACCATCCAGGAACCCCGCTGCTGGAGCGATGGGCGCTGGACGGCGCAGGTCATCAAGAACGAGGATGACGACGGCTGGGCCGTGGCCATGACGCTGAAGGGCGAGGCCGAGCCCGCGCTGGTGGGCCCCTGGACCATGGGGCGGGACAAGAAGAACCCCAAACCGCTGGATGTGTCGGCCTTCCACACCTTGGTCAAGACCGCCAGCGAGGTGGTGCGCCGCCATGAGCAGCAGCTGCACGCGCAGCTGAACAAGAGCGTGCACATCACCACCGCAGACTGTCAGCGCCTGCGCGTGGCCCTGGCCATCGTGCCCGACGAGGAGGGCGCCACGGCCACGCTGAGCGCGCAGGACGAGCTGGGTGAGGAACTGGCGCGTGCGTCCGCGCCGCCTACCTTCAAGCTCACTCCCGCCAGCGCAGCGGCTTGGGCCGAAGGCGGGTTTCAGCGCGTGCGCTGAGCCGTTTTCGGCGTTCAGCACAGCCCGAGCCACAGAAGCCGCCACTGCCAGTGCAGGCAATCGCCTGCGCGACGGCGTGCCGTGTGCCCGCCGCCTAAAATCCCATCCGTTAGCCCCGGATGACCTTCGGGGCCGACAGCGTTCTCAGGGCGGGGCGAAATTCCCCACCGGCGGTATTTGCAAGCTGAAAAGCCAGCAAGAGCCCGCGAGCGCCTGCGGTGCCGTTCTTCGGAACAGGCCTGCAGGGTCAGCAGATCTGGTGCGAAACCAGAGCCGACGGTCACAGTCCGGATGAAAGAGATCGCGATACCCACAGCTCCCGCACCGGGTGGCTGGGCCTATGGTTTTTGCCTGCGTGTTTTCAAAGCCCGCGTGCAAGTGCCTGAGGCCTGCGCCGCCTTGTGCAGGTGCCGTGTTCGCGCGCGCCCTGATTCTGGTATGACCTGTTTTGAGGAACCCATGAATCAGTCTTCTGCTACTTCTTCCGTCTCTCCCCTCGCGCCCGTCGCCGCTCACCGTGGCGCCCGCGTGGCCATCATCAGTGCCAGCTGGCACCAGGACATCGTGCACCAGGCGCGCGACGCGGCCCTGGCCGAGTTCGACCGCCACGGCCTGCCCCCCGCGCAGGTGGCGCTGTTCGACGTGCCCGGTGCGTTCGAGATTCCGCTGTTGGCCCGCAAGCTCGCGCGCAGCGGGCGCTACGACGCCATCGTGGCCTGCGCGCTGGTGGTCAACGGCGGCATCTACCGCCACGAGTTCGTCACCACCGCCGTCATCGACGGGCTGATGCGCGTGCAGCTCGACACCGAGGTGCCCGTGATGTCGGCCGTGCTCACACCGCGCGACTTCCACGACCACGAGGACCATCTGCGCTTCTTCCGCGAACACTTCGTGAAGAAGGGCACTGAGGTCGCCCAGGCCTGCCTGCAGACCATGGCCTACCTGCGCAAGCTGGCCTCGCCCACGCTGGGTGCGGCGCCGCAGGCTTCGCCGGTGCTGGTTGAGGCCTGATCCGTTGGTTTTTAGATTGCTATATTTTGGATAGCATCTAGCGCTTGATGGTAAAGCGCTATAGGCCGATTTGGCTTGAAGTTTCTGCGCCGCCTCAGCCAGCGGCCAGGCGGGGCTGGTGCTGTCCGGGCACTGGCAAGTGGGCGCGTGTGGGGGCGCTGGCATCGGTGTCCGCCAGCCGGAACACCGCCACCGCCTGCACCAGCTGCTGGGCCTGTACCTTGAGGCTGTCGGCCGCCGCTGCGCTTTGTTCGACCAGTGCCGCGTTCTGCTGCGTGGCCTGGTCCATTTCGGTGATGGCGTCCCCCACCTGGGCCACGCCTGCACTCTGCTCGCTGCTGGCGGCGCTGATCTCGCCCACGATGTCGGTCACGCGGCGGATGGCGCTGACCACCTCGTTCATCGTGGCGCCCGCCTTGTCCACCAGCGTGGTACCTTGCTCCACGCGCTCCACGCTGGTGTGGATCAAGGTCTTGATCTCCTTGGCGGCGTCTGCGCTGCGCTGCGCCAGGCTGCGCACCTCGCTGGCCACCACCGCAAAACCCCGGCCCTGCTCGCCCGCGCGGGCTGCCTCCACGGCCGCGTTCAGCGCGAGGATGTTGGTCTGGAAGGCGATGCCGTCGATGACTGAGATGATGTCGGCGATCTTCTTGCTGCTGTCGTTGATGCCCTTCATGGTCGTCACCACCTCGGCCACCACATCGCCGCCTTGCACGGCCACGGTGCTGGCGCTCACGGCCAACTGGTTGGCGGTGCGCGCGTTTTCTGCATTGGCCTGCACGGTGGAACTCAGCTCTTCCATCGAAGCCGAGGTTTCTTCCAGCGCGCTGGCCTGCTGCTCGGTGCGGGCCGACAGGTCGTTGTTGCCTTGCGCGATTTCGGTGCTGGCGGCGGCCACGCTGTCAGCGTTGTTGCGCACATTGCTCACCACGCGCGACAGGCTGACCTGCATGTCGTGCAGCGCGTTCAGCAGCAGGGCGATTTCGTCCTTGCCCTGCACATGGCGCGCTACCGTGAGGTCGCCGCTGGCCACGGCCTGCGACACGCGCACGGCGTTGTCCAGCGGGTTCACCACCGTGCGGCTGAACGCAATGGCGCCTGCAATGCCCAGGGCACACACCACCAGCATCACCACCAGGCTGATGGTGGTGGCGCGCTGTGCGGTGGCGGCTGCGCGCTCGGCCACGGCGTGGCTGGCCTTGGCGATCAGGTCGCCTGCCTGGTCCAGTAGTTGCGAGGGTTCGCGGTCCATGCCCGCCACGGCCTTGTCGCCAGCCTGCGGGTCGTGGTCGGCTGCCTTGAAGGCTTCAAACCCTTTGCGGTAGGCCGCGCCCATGCGTTCGTGGGCCTGGGCAAACTGCTGCACACGTTCATGGCCTTCACCGGGAGGCAGGGCGGCGATGAGCTTGTGCGCCTCGTCCTTGATGGCCTGTTCCTGCTTTTCAAACGCGGCCCAGTAGCGCGTGAGCTGGGCCGGGTCCTTGCCGCGCAGCAGCACGTTTTTCCACTCCTGCACTTGCACCTTGAAGTGGTTGAGCATGCCCGCCACCATGCGCTCGTGCTCAAAGCTCTGGGCCACGGTGGTCTGGTAGGTGTCGAGCGCCTGGTTCAGGCGGCTGATGCCAAACAGGGCCGCTGCAAACAGCAAAAGCAGCGACACGGTAAAGGCCAGGGGGAGCTTGAGGCTGAGCTTCATGAGGAACTCCTTGAGGGTCCAGAAACGTCGCAGTGGGGGCCGTAAGCCCTCCGTCTTGATCCACCGGTGCGCGCCATGCGCTGGGCCGCAGACAGGGTGTGTTTGGGATTATGAAGACAGATGTAAATTTTTGTACATGTCTTTTTTGCCGTGGGGCCAGTGCATGCAGGCGCTGTCGGTCGCTCGCTGTAGTATCAAATTGATAGCTGGGAGCGCATGTAGGATAAGCGCTAGTGGCTGATGGGATGCAAAGAGCGCAAACAGAACGGCCTTGCCGGTGAGGGCAAGGCCGTGCAGTGGTCAGGGCATGGCGCAGGCCGATGCCGCGAGGGTCTGGCTACAAAACCCCGCTGGCCCGCAGTGCAGCGATGCGCGCAGGGTCCAGCCCCATCTCGCGCAACACCTCGTCGGTGTGCTGGCCCAGTGCCGGCGGCGCATTGCGCAGCACGGGTGGGGTGGCCGACAGGCGCAGCGGGCTGGCCACACCGGTGATCTGCTGCACGTTGTCGGTGGCGGCCTCGCCGTCCTTCCAGCGCGGCAGCGTCACGGCTAGGCCGCGCGCCTGCACCTGCGCGTCGTCGAAGGCCTGGGCGATGGTGTTGATGGGGCCGCAGGGCACGGCCTTGTCTTCCAGCAGCGTGATCCAGTCGGCCGTGGTGCGCGTGCGGGTCACGGCCTCCATGGCGGGGATCAGCGCGGTACGGTTTTGCACGCGCAGCGTGTTGGTGGCAAAGCGCGGGTCGCTGGCCCATTGCGGCTGGTTGGCTGCTGCACAGAAGCGCTGGAACTGCCCGTCGTTGCCAATGGCCAGCAGCATGTTGCCGTCGGCGGTCGCAAAGTCCTGATACGGCGCGAGGCTGGGGTGGCTGTTGCCCATGCGGCCGGGCGCCTTGCCTGTGGCCAGGAACCCCGAGGCCTGGTTGGCCAGCACGGCCATGCCCACATCCAGCAGCGCCATATCGATGTGCTGGCCCTGGCCCGTGCCGCTGGTGGCGTTGTCGCGCACATGCAGCGCGGCCAGGATGGCGTTGCTGGCGTACAGGCCGGTGAACAGGTCGATCACGGCCACGCCCACGCGCATGGGGCCGCCGCCGGGCTGGTTGTCGGCCTGGCCGGTGATGCTCATCAGGCCCGTCATGGCTTGCACCATCAGGTCGTAGCCTGCGCGCTCGGCATAGGGGCCGTCCTGGCCGAAGCCGGTGACCGAGCAGTAGATGAGGCGCGGGTTGAGTGCGCGCAGGCTTTCATGGTCCAGACCGTATTGCTTCAGGCCGCCGACCTTGAAGTTTTCCACCACGATGTCGGCCTCTTGCGCCATCTGCCGGATGAGCGCCTGGCCCTCGGGGGAGGCCATGTCGATGGTGACGGAGCGCTTGTTGCGGTTGCAGGCGGTGTAGTAGCTGGCCTGGTTGGTGGCGTTGCCTTCGGCATCCTTCAAGAAGGGTGGGCCCCACTGGCGCGTGTCGTCGCCCACACCGGGGCGCTCCACCTTGACCACGTCCGCGCCCAGGTCGGCCAAGATCTGCGTGCACCACGGCCCGGCCAGCACGCGGGAGAGGTCGAGCACCTTGATGCCTGCGAGGGCGCCTGCGTTCGGGATGGGTGTGGTCATGGGGTTAGTGAACTATTAAATTGATAGCTGCTAGCGCTTGTATATAAGGCGTTAGAGGCCAAGTGTGTGTGAAATTGGCATGAGGGGTGAGGTGGGCGTGTCTCCAAGCCAGGGACGCCGAGCAAGGGCCGCCCCGCAGCGAGGGCGTCGTCCCCCTTCCCGGCGAAGCCGAGAGAAGGGGGAAGGCGCGCAGCGCCTCAGGGGGATGTCACGAAAATGCCGCGATGCCCGTCTGGGCGCGGCCCAGGATGAGGGCGTGCACATCGTGCGTGCCTTCATACGTGTTCACCACTTCCAGGTTCACCAGGTGGCGGGCCACGCCAAACTCGTCGCTGATGCCGTTGCCGCCCATCATGTCGCGCGCCAGGCGGGCAATGTCCAGCGCCTTGCCGCAGCTGTTGCGCTTGATGATGGAGGTGCCTTCCACGCTGGCCGTGCCCGCGTCCTTCATGCGGCCGAACTGCAGGCAGGCCTGCAGGCCGATGGCAATCTCGGTCTGCATGTCGGCCAGCTTCTTTTGGATGAGCTGGTTGGCGGCCAGGGGGCGGCCGAACTGCTTGCGGTCCAGCGTGTACTGGCGGGCGGTGTGCCAGCAGAACTCGGCCGCACCCAGCGCGCCCCAGGCGATGCCGTAGCGTGCGCTGTTCAGGCAGGTGAAGGGGCCCTTGAGGCCTTGCACTTCAGGGAACGCGTTTTCTTCGGGCACGAACACATCGTCCATCACGATCTCGCCGGTAATCGACGCGCGCAGGCCCACCTTGCCGTGGATGGCGGGGGCTGTCAGGCCCTTCATGCCCTTTTCGAGCACAAAGCCGCGGATGGGACCCACGGCGCCGCCTTCGGACACTTCCTTGGCCCAGACCACGAACACGTCGGCCACGGGGCTGTTGGTGATCCACATCTTGCTGCCCTTGAGCTTGTAGCCGCCATCGACCTTGTAGGCGCGCGTGGCCATGCTGCCAGGGTCGGAGCCATGGTCGGGCTCGGTCAGGCCAAAGCAGCCGATCCACTCGCCGCTGGCGAGCTTGGGCAGGTACTTCTGGCGCTGGGCTTCGCTGCCGAATTCATAAATGGGCACCATCACCAGCGACGACTGCACGCTGGCCATCGAGCGGTAGCCCGAGTCCACACGCTCCACCTCGCGGGCGATCAGGCCGTAGGCCACATAGCTCAGGCCGGGGCCACCGTATTGCTCGGGGATGGTGGGGCCCAAGAGGCCCACTTCGCCCATCTCGCGGAAGATGCTCACGTCCATCTTTTCGTGGCGGAAGGCGTCCAGCACGCGGGGTGCCAGCTTGTCCTGGCAGTAGGCGGCGGCAGCGTCGCGGATGGCGCGCTCGTCGTCGGTCAGTTGCTGGCTCAGAAGGAAAGGGTCATCCCATTGAAAAGCGGCGTGGGCCATGTGTGTCTCCAGGTCGAAAAAAGCGTGAAAGAAACGGGTCTGGGGTGCATGGTAGGTTTTGGTGTGGCACCTCGCAAGCGAGTTCTTTTCATCCAGACATGCGTTTATGGAATGTATGGAATACTTGCTGCCAGCTACACCAAGGCGTGGCTGGCCCGTCACAAGTTCCTCTTCATCATGCGCCGCAACATTCCATCGACCCAGGCCCTGGCTTGTTTTGAAGTGGCAGCCCGCCACGAGAGCTACACCCGCGCCGCGCAGGAGCTGTCGCTCACCCAAAGCGCGGTGTCGCGTCAGATCCAGGCGCTGGAAGAATTTTTGGGTGTGCAACTCTTTCGCCGCACGCGCCACGGCGTGGTGCTGACGCCCGCTGGCGCGCACTACGGCCGCCAAGTGGCGCGCTGGCTGCAGGGGCTGGAGCGCGACACGCTCGACGTGATGGCGCACCAGGGCGAGGGCGGCACCCTCACGCTGGCCGCAGTGCCCACCTTTGCCACACGCTGGCTTATCCCCCGCCTGCCACAGTTGGCGCAGGCGCACCCCGACATCGTGGTGCACATCGACACACAGACGCGGCCTTTTTTGTTTGCCGACACCACCTTTGATGCCGCGCTGTACGCGGGCACACCCGAGCAGGTCGCCAACTGGCCCGGCGTGCAGGCGCAGTTGCTGATGCACGAAGACGTGGTGCCTGTGTGCAGTCCGCGCCTGCTCGAATCCGCCGCGCCCCGAGGCCGGGGCCGCGCCCACCAGCCCGTGGCGGCAGAGGCGTTGGCCGACCTGCCCCTGCTGCAGCAAAGCACGCGCCCCTACGGCTGGCGCCAGTGGTTTGATGCCATGGGGGTGGATGCCCCGCACGCGCTGGACGGCCCGCGCTACGAGCTGTTCTCCATGCTGGCCGTGGCGGCTACCCACGGCATGGGCGTGGCGCTGATGCCACCGTTGTTGATCGAGGCCGAGCTGGCCAACGGTGAACTGGTGGTGGCCTGCAATCGCCCGCTGCGTGGCGAGCGCGCCTACTACCTCATCAGCCCCGCGCAGGCACAGCCCCCGGTGTTGGCCACCTTTGCGCGCTGGCTGCAGCACATGGCCGAGGCCAGTGGCCCATCGACTGCGGGATGATGCGCTTGCATTGCCCCTGGCGCTGAACTAATCTGGCCACGGGCAAGTCTGTCAGATTCGTTTGCTTGCATCGGCTCCGTTTGAAAGCGATCACCATGACCACCTACCATGCCCCGCATTTCGATCCCACGGTGGATGAGATCGAAACCCTGAAGCAGCTTGAAATGGGCGAAGTCATCACGCTGCCCCATGCGCTCAAAGACCATGTCTCGGGGCGTTTGCTGGAATGGGGGTTCATCACCAAAGGGACGGGAGGCGAGCTGGCCATCACCGCCAGTGGCCGCCAGTTGATCCGGCGACAGGACAACTGACCCCGCGCATCCGCCCGGCCCTTTTTCTGCGCACCCGTCGCGGGGCTTGGCGCAAGGCGCCCGCGCAGTGGTGGGTTCTGCCCTTGGCTGAATTCTGGTGCGCGGATGCTGGGTTTTCTGGTCCGCGTGGTGACGTCATCTGACCCCGCCTACCTGCGCTACGTGCAAGCGCTGCTGACGATCCCGAGGGCTGCGAGGGGTTGAGCGCCTGCGCGGCGCCATGACTTCAGCGCACCGGCCGTGCGCGGAGGCACAGCGAAATTTTTTTGGGGGAGGGGCTGCGGACGCGATGGTCAGCAGAACATCATCGCCAGCAGGGCCGCGTCCTCGGCCATGTTCTGCAATGCATAGCCCGCCAGTCGGTAGGCCAGCACCGTGGCGTGGGCAATCAGGTCTTGGGCGGTCATGGGGGCGGTACGGTATGGCGGGTGCAGGTGTCACATGGTCCTGCCCAGCAAAAAGGCCGATAGCTCGTGGAAGCTACCGGCCTTATTGACTGTGGTGCCCGGGGCCGGAATCGAACCGGCACGCCTTGCGGCGGGGGATTTTGAGTCCCCTGCGTCTACCAATTTCACCACCCGGGCGGAATATGTGAAGCCCTGAATTATGGCACAGTAGGGCGTATGAAATATCCGACGATTGAAGACGCGGTAGGCAACACGCCGTTGGTGGCGCTGCAGCGCATTGGGGCCCAGGACAACGCGGTGCGTGGCAACGTGGTGCTGGGCAAGCTGGAAGGCAACAACCCGGCGGGGTCCGTCAAAGATCGGCCCGCGCTGTCGATGATCCGCCGCGCCGAGGAGCGTGGCGACATTCGCCCTGGCGACACGCTGATCGAGGCCACGTCGGGCAATACCGGCATCGCCTTGGCCATGGCGGCTGCCATCAAGGGCTACCGCATGGTGCTGGTGATGCCGGAGGACCTGTCTATCGAGCGTGCGCAGACCATGAAGGCCTTTGGCGCTGAGCTGGTGCTCACCCCCAAGAGCGGTGGCATGGAGCATGCCCGCGACTTGGCCGAGGCCATGCAAAAACGTGGCGAAGGCAAGGTGCTGGACCAGTTTGGCAACCCCGACAACCCCCGCATCCACTACGAAACCACGGGTCCCGAGATCTGGGAGCAAACAGGTGGCCGCATCACGCACTTTGTGAGCGCCATGGGCACCACGGGCACCATCACCGGCGTGTCGCGGTTCCTCAAGGAGAAGAACCCAGCCATCCAGATCATTGGCGCGCAGCCCGAAGAAGGCTCGCGTATTCCGGGCATCCGCAAATGGCCGCAAGAATATCTACCCAAGATTTATGACGCCAGCACTGTGGATGAGCTGGTGTACGTGAGCCAGGACAGCGCCGAAGACATGTGCCGGCGCCTCGCGCGCGAAGAAGGCATTTTTGCGGGTATCTCGGCCGCCGGGGCCTGCTGGGTGGCGCAGCAGATCGCCGCGCGCGACAGCAATGCCACCATCGTCTTCATCGTGTGCGACCGGGGCGACCGGTACTTGTCGACAGGGGTGTTCCCGGCGTGACCGGGGGGCGGCCCGCATGATGGTGGGCTCCACAGGCGTTGCCAGGCGCCCCTGCGTTGATTCTTGACTAAAAATGGCTGCTGGTGCCGGATGAATATGCCTCGGCAGCTACATAAAAGATAGCATATGTCCTACGAAGTCCGTTTTTGCCCCCACTGTGCCACCGAGTTGCAACCCATCACGCTGGCCGAAGATGGCGGCGACAAGGAGCGGCTGCGCTGCCCCGCCTGCGGCTGGACGCACTGGAACAACCCCACGCCGGTGCTGGCCGCTATCGTGGAGATCGACGGCAAGGTGCTGCTGGCGCGCAACGCGGCCTGGCCGGGCAAGATGTTTGCGCTGATCACCGGCTTCATGGAGGCTGGCGAGTCGCCCCAGGAGGGCATTGCGCGCGAGGTCAAGGAGGAGACGAACCTTGATGTGCAGTCCACCACCCTGGTGGGGGCCTACGAGTTTTTGCGCATGAACCAGGTCATCATTGCCTACCACGTGGTGGCCACCGGGCAGGTGCAACTGTCGCCGGAGCTGGTGGACTACCGGCTGTACGATCTGCCAGACCTTAGATGCTGGCCTGCGGGCACGGGCTATGCGCTGGCCGACTGGCTGCGCACACGGGGCCACGAGCCGGTGTTTTTTACGGCCGAAGAAAATGCAGAGCGTCGCCGGGGGCTCGATGAACAAGCCCCGGCCGCGACGCCGCCAAAGGATTGATGACCATGGACATTCACAAAGAAATCGACACCCGGGGCCTGAATTGCCCCTTGCCCATCCTCAAGGCCAAGAAGGCGCTGTCGGACATGGCCAGCGGCCAGCTGCTCAAGGTGGTGGCGACAGACAACGGGTCGCTGCGCGACTTTCAGGCGTTTGCCAAGCAGACCGGCAACGAGCTGGTGGAGCAGCAGACGGTGGGCGAGGAGTTCATCCACATCCTGCGCCGCCGATAGATGTAAAAATAGCTGCTAGCGCTTATGGGGTAAGCACTTGCAGCTATCAATTTTGAAGTTTTGGCCGACCCGACCGACCCGACCGGGGATGGCCGGTAATGACCGGTCTTTGGTTGGTGGAGCGTTACAGCGACAGGCCCTTCAGGTAGTCCCGGAAGTGGCCCCCCACTTGGGGGTGCTGCAAGGCCAGCTCCACCGTCGCTTCCAGAAACCCTTCCTTGCTGCCGCAGTCGTAGCGCTTGCCCTGGTACTGGAACGCATACACGGCCTCATGCTGCATCAGGCGGGCGATGCCGTCGGTGAGCTGGATCTCGCCGCCCACGCCACGTGGCTGGTTGCGGATCTCGTCAAACACGCCAGGCGTGAGGATGTAGCGGCCCGCCACGCCCATGCGCGAGGGGGCGTCGGCCGCCTTGGGCTTTTCGACAATGCGCTGGATGCGGATCAGCGGGCCACCGGCGGGCTCGCCCGCCACGATGCCGTATTTGTGCACCTGGTCCTCGGGCACCTCTTGCACGGCGATCACCGAGCGGCCCTGCTGGCGAAACGCGGTGGCCATCTGGGCCAGCACGGGCTGGCCGCCCTGGGGGCCGACCATCAGGTCGTCGGCCAGCAGCACGGCAAAGGGCTCCTTGCCCACCAGGGGCTCGGCGCACAACACGGCGTGGCCCAGGCCCAGTGAGCGGGGTTGGCGCACAAAGGCGCAGTCCATGTCGCTGGGCTGGATGGAGCGCACCAGCTCCAGCAGTTCCTTCTTGCCTGCGGCTTCGAGTTCGGCCTCCAGCTCGTAAGCGGTGTCGAAGTGGTCTTCAATCGCGCGCTTGCTGCGGCCCGTCACAAAAATCATGTGGCGAATGCCGGCGGCGTAGGCCTCTTCGACCGCGTATTGGATCAGCGGCTTGTCCACCACGGGCAGCATCTCCTTGGGGCTGGCCTTGGTGGCGGGCAGAAAACGCGTGCCCAGTCCGGCAACGGGGAAAACGGCTTTGCGAACGGTTGTGGCAACAGTCATGGGGCTCCTCTAGACGGATGGATGACGGTGTGCCGGGGCTGCACTACAGCCCGCAACCCACACCGGCAGAACACAAAAATAAGGCAGGCGGCCCGTGTGGGAGGGGCTGCCATGGCGCAGTATGGCCCGGGCTTCAGCCCAGCCGTGTCAGCTGATCGCGCAAGCGGCCCAGCGTGGCGCCAAAGTCGGCGATGCGCTTTTTCTCCTGCTCGATCACCGCTGCCGGGGCCTTGGCCACGAAGGCCTCGTTGGACAGCTTGTTGTTGGCCTTGGTGATTTCGCCGTCGATGCGTGCGATCTCCTTGGACAGGCGGGCCTTCTCGGCTGCCACGTCAATCTCCATGTACAGGCACATGCGGGCGTCGCCCACCACGGCCACGGGCGCAGCCTGTGCGGCGGCCGCCCAGGCGGCCTCGTCGTCAAACACCTTCACCTCGCTGAGCTTGGCCAGTGCCTGCAGCACGGGGGCCACGCCACGCATGAACTCGGTGTCGCCCACCACGTACATCGGCAGGCGGGTGGAGGGCGAGACATTCATCTCGCCGCGCAGCGCGCGGCAGGCATCCACCAGGCCCTTCACACGGCCCATGTGGGCGATGGCAGTTTCGTCGATCTTCTCCAGTTGGGCCTGCGGATAGCGGGCGATGCTGACCGACTCGCCGGGGATGCCGGCCACAGGCGCCACCACCTGCCACAGGGCTTCGGTGATGAACGGGATGATCGGATGGGCCAGGCGCAGGATGGCTTCCAGCACGCGGATCAGCGTGCGGCGTGTGGCGCGCTGCTGCGCTTCGGTGCCGTTCTGGATCTGCACCTTGGCGATCTCCAGGTACCAGTCGCAGTATTCGTTCCAGACAAAGTCGTAGATCGTGTTGGCCACATTGTCCAGGCGGTACTCGGCAAAGCCCTTGGCCACTTCGGCCTCGGTCTTTTGCAGCAGCGACGAGATCCAGCGGTCGGCCTGGCTGAACTGCATGTAGCCGTGGGCGGGGCCGCCGGGCTGGCACTCTTCCTTGGTGTGCTCCTTCAGGCCGCAGTCCTGGCCTTCGCAGTTCATCAACACAAAGCGGCTGGCGTTCCAGAGCTTGTTGCAGAAGTTGCGGTAGCCCTCGCAGCGCTTGCTGTCGAAGTTGATGCTGCGCCCCAGGCTGGCCAGCGCCGCAAAGGTAAAGCGCAGCGCATCGGCGCCGTAGGCCGGAATGCCCTCAGGAAATTCCTTTTGCGTGTTCTTGCGCACCGTGGGGGCGGTCTCGGGCTTACGCAGGCCGGTGGTGCGCTTGTCGAGCAGTGGGTCGAGCGCAATGCCGTCGATCAGGTCCACCGGGTCGAGCACGTTGCCTTCGGACTTGGACATCTTCTTGCCCTGCGCGTCGCGCACCAGGCCGTGGATGTAAACGTGCTTGAACGGCACGCGGCCCGTGAAGTGCGTGGTCATCATGATCATCCGGGCGACCCAGAAGAAGATGATGTCGTAGCCCGTCACCAGCACGGTGCTGGGCAAGTACAGGTTGAAGTCGTCGGTGGGTGCATCGCCCTGTTCGGGCCAGCCCATGGTGCTGAACGGGACGAGCGCGGACGAGTACCAGGTGTCGAGCACGTCTTCATCGCGGCGCAGCTTTTTGCCTGGGGCCTTGGCCTGCGCCTCGGCTTCGTCGCGGGCCACGATCACGTTGCCGTCTTCGTCGTACCAGGCCGGAATCTGGTGGCCCCACCACAGCTGGCGGCTGATGCACCAGTCCTGGATGTTGTTCATCCACTGGTTGTAGGTGTTCACCCAGTTCTCGGGCACAAAGGTCACTTCGCCGCTGGCCACGGCATCGATGGCCTTTTGCGCAATGCTCTTGCCGGTGGCGTCGCCTTCGCCCACCTTGCTCATGGCCACGAACCACTGGTCGGTCAGCATGGGCTCGATCACCTGGCCGGTGCGGGTGCAGATGGGCACCATGAGCTTGTGTTTCTTCACCTCGACCAGCGCGCCGATGGCTTCGAGGTCAGCCACCACGGCCTTGCGGGCCACGAAGCGGTCCATGCCCTGGTACTTGGCTGGCGCGTTCTCGTTGATGGTGGCCTGCAGCGTGAGCACCACGATCATGGGCAGCTTGTGGCGCTGGCCCACGGCGTAGTCGTTTTGGTCGTGCGCGGGGGTCACCTTCACCACGCCCGTGCCGAATTCCTTGTCCACGTACTCGTCGGCAATCACCGGAATCTGGCGGTCGCACAGCGGCAGGTTGACCATCTTGCCGATCAGGTGGGTGTAGCGTGCATCCTCGGGGTGCACCATCAGCGCCACGTCGCCCAGCATGGTTTCGGGGCGGGTGGTGGCCACCGTCAGGCTGCCCGATCCATCGGCCAGGGGGTAGGCGATGTGCCAGAGCGAGCCGTCTTTTTCTTCGCTCTCGACCTCCAGGTCGGATACGGCGGACTGCAGCTTCGGGTCCCAGTTCACCAGGCGCTTGCCGCGGTAGATCAGGCCCTGCTCGTACAGCTTCACGAAGGTGTCAGTGACCACCTTGGACAGCTTGTCGTCCATGGTGAAGTATTCGCGGCTCCAGTCCACGCTGTCGCCCATGCGGCGCATCTGCGTGGTGATGGTGTTGCCGGACTTTTCCTTCCACTCCCACACCTTGCTCACAAAGTTCTTGCGCGCCTCGGGCGGGGTCGGGCCCATGTCGTAGCGGCTGATGCCTTGTTCTTGCAGCTGGCGCTCCACCACGATCTGCGTGGCGATGCCCGCGTGATCGGTGCCCGGCACCCACACCGTGTTGAAGCCGCGCATGCGGTGATAGCGCGTGAGGCTGTCCATGATCGTCTGGTTGAACGCATGGCCCATGTGCAGCGTGCCCGTCACGTTGGGGGGCGGCAACTGGATGGAGAACGCGGGCTCGCCCGCCTGGGGCTGGCCCGTGCCACGGTGGCCTGCGGTGCCATAGCCGCGCTTTTCCCATTCGGGGCCCCAGTGGGCTTCCAGCGCGGCTGGTTCAAACGACTTGGACAGGCTTTCGAGGCCGGGTTGTGGTTGGGGCGTGCTCATGGGGTGTGGCAGTGGGGGCAGTGGGGCGGAGCGGCCGCAGGGAGCGCTCCGACGAACAAGAGGGTGAACCGCACATTTTAAGGGACCGCCACCCCGGCGCTGGTCCCGCAGGGCCTTGGGCCGTTTGGCAATTGCGCGCCGTCTGTCGGCCGATTCTTTCCAATGGTTACCTTGTGCCTGGGTGCGCGGGCGAATGCGTCCTGATAATCCCGCCCCACAGAGCGAGGAGGGCGCGGCAACGCGGACCAGGCTCTGAGAGCGGCTAACAAAACTCCCCTGGCGTCGTTGTCTCGCCTTGTCGTACTACTTGTACTGCCTGCGGCGAAACGCCTAGCCAGGGCCGCTTCGCTGAGTTTTGTTAGCCGCTCTAAGGATCACGATTTACAACAAGGACTGGTGCGGTGGTTTGCGGGTGGCGTTCAGCCTTCCGGTGCCAAGGTGCCGGGCCGTCACAACCATCCGAACCTATGACGTTTCAATCTGCCTGGCGCCTGGGCCTGGTCAAGGTCTTTGCCTATGCGCTGCTGGCGCTGTTCCTGGTGCCTGCGGTGACCTATGTGTTCACCCGCCATGTCCAGACCGACCAGGACACCCGTTTTGTGGCCGGCATCAGCCAGCGCATCGATGCCGAAAAGAGCCTGCCCGCCGACGAGAAGCAGGCGCGCAAGGACTACTACCGCAGCAATCCGCCGTCCACCATCTGCAGCAATGCAGACCCCGAGGCCCGCGAATACCGCGAGGCGCTGTGCGACACCTTCTCCGATGTCTGGCAGTTCCACATGGCGCGCAAGCTGTCGCTGTGGACGCTGGTGGCCAGCGCTGCGTTGCTGTTGGCGGTGTTGGGGCTGGGGGCGCTGGCGTTTGCCGACCGCACGCTGCAGTACGCCAGCTTTGTTGCTGGCTGGCGCCTGACCTCCTGGGCCAGCGCCACGGCGCTGGTGGTGCAGGGGGCGATGGCGGTGTGGCTGTCGTTCTGGGTCACGGCGTTTTTCTTTCACCAGTATTCGCCCAAGCTGGTGCTGTTTGTGGGGTTTGCCGTGGCGGCGGGGGTGCTGGTGGCGGTGGCGGGCATCTTCAAGCGGGTGCAGTCCAGCAACCAGGTGGTGGGCGAGCTGGTGGCCGAGGCCGATGCACCGCTGCTGTGGCAGCGCATTCGCCACCTGGCGCAGCGCCTGAAGACAGAGCCGCCCCGGCACATCGTGGCGGGCATTGACGCCAACTTCTTCGTGACCGAGGCTCCGATCACCGTGGGCCAGCAAACCCTCACCGGCCGCACGCTGTTTGTGAGCCTGCCGCTGCTGCGCATCCTGGACCAGACCGAGGCCGACGCCGTGCTGGGCCATGAACTGGCCCACCTGCGCGGGGGCGACACGCGGCGCAGCGCGCAGCTGGGGCCCAAGCTGGTGCAGTTTGACCACTACCGCCATGCCATCCGCACGGGCGGACTGTCGGCCGTGGTGTCGCCGTTGCTGGACCTGTACCGCACCATCTTCGAGATCGCCCTGGCCAGCGACAGCCGCGAGCGCGAGTTCAAGGCCGACCGCCTGGCGGCCAAGCTGGTGAGCCCTGCGGCGATTGCACAGTCGCTGGTCAAGATTGCCGCCTACGCCCAGTACCGCTACCGCATCGAGGATGAGCTGTTTGGCCGCAACGAGCGGCACGACAACAGCACGCTGGGCATTGCCAGTTTTGTGGCCCAGGGCCTGGCGCCTTACGCAGCGTCGCCCGACTTTGTGGATGCGATGAAGACGGCCAATGTGCCGCACCCGTTCGACTCGCACCCTGCCATGCCCGAGCGCCTGCGCAACGTGGGCATGGCCCTGAAAGAGCGCGACTACGGCGCCATCGCCGTGCGCGTGCCCGCCACCACCTGGGTGCAGGAGATACTGACCGCTGACGCCATCGAGCAGCGGCTGTGGAGCGCTTACGAGCAGCAGTTTGCGCAAGACCACGAGCGCAGCCTGGCCTACCGCTACGAGCCTGCCAATGACGAAGAGCGGGCTTTGGTGCTGCAGTTCTTTCCGCCCGTGGTGTTTGCCCTCAAGGGCGATGCGACGGTGGAGGTGAGCATTGACGGCATCCGCACCTCGGCCGACGAGACCACGGTGTTCTGGGACGCCATCAAGGCACTGCAGTTCAAGGAAAGCAGCTTTGGCAACGCGCTGATCGTGACGCACCCCGAGAAGAATGCCCTGGGCCTGGGCGCCAAGACCAGCAAGATCAAGCTGCCCGGCCTCAAGAAGGACAAGGACCAGTTCAACGCTGTGGTCAGTCACTACTGGCAGCGCCACCAGATCATGCGCTCGCAGCAACAGGCAAGCTAGTTGTTTGCTATTGTTTGTATAGCTATAAAGTCAAGTAAATAAAGCGCCTCAGTGCTCTGGGGCTCTAAATTGCCGGACGAAGCTGTGGGGCAACGGCCAGACCTGGCCTCCGTCTCTGGTCGGGGGCTACCACGTTGCGCGTGTGATGCGCCGGTGCCAGGGCGGTGTACGCCCTGCAGCCCGCTGGGCAAGGACTTACTTGCGCACAAACTCCGGGCGGTCGTTTTGCTGGGGCTTGAGCGGTGCGTCCACCTTGCCCTCGGCGCGCTCCTTGCGCCATTGCTCCTTGCGCACCGTCCACTCGCGCAGGCGGGCGTGGGCCACGGTGCTGTCTTTTTCCATTTGCTCGTCGTTGGCCAGCTGGGCCGACAGCTCCAGGCGAATGCCGTTGGGGTCGAAGAAATAAATGCTCTTGAAGATGTGGTGGTCCGTCACGCCCAGCACTTCCACGCCATGCGCCTCCAGTCGCTGCTTGGTGTTCTCCAGCTCCTGCACGGTGTTCACGCGGAACGCAATGTGGTTGACCCACAGGGGCGTGTTGGGCGAGGGCTCGGCCTTCACGTCGTCGCCCAGGTCGAAAAAGGCGATGAAAGAGCCGTCCTGCAGGCGAAAGAAGAAGTGGGTGTAGGGGCAGTATTCGCCCGTGCTGGGCACGTAGTCGCTCTGGATGATGTGGTACAGCGGCAAGCCCAGGATGTCTTCATAGAACTGGCGCGTTTCCTCGGCGTCGCGGGCCTTGTAGGCGTAGTGGTGCAACTGCTGGATGGCGGCGGGTGCAGGCAGGCTGGCCAGGTCGGTCGGGTTCAAAACGGCGTTCATGCAGAGTCTCCTCAAATCGGTGAGCACAATTCTACTATTCGTAATTGATTTACGTTAAGTTAATTTTTGTTCGCTGAGCAGAGAGAGGGGGGCTGGCTGGGGCCAAAGAAAAAGCCACCCGGCGCAAGGCATAGGTGGCTGGCAGAAAGGGTTGGCGGCAGGGCTGCGTAGTGCGTAGCCCTTCCACCGGTTCAGTCTGGATTACTGCTTCACGGCTTCGATCTGCACCACCAGGCGCACGTTCTTGGGGAAACCCCATTCCACGCCGTAGTTCATGCCCCACTGGGTGCGGTCGATGGTGGCTTCAAAGTCGCCGCCGCACACTTCGCGCTTGAGCATGGGGCTGTCGTAGCAGTTGAACTGCGTGGCCTTGAGGGTGACGGGCGCGGTCTTGCCCAGCAGCGTGAGCTGGCCGGTCACTTCACTGACCTTGTCGCCGTTGAAGCTGAATTTGTCGGACACGAACTTGATCGTGGGGTGCTTGGCCGCGTCGAACAGGTCGGCGCTTTGCAGGTGCTTGTCAAACGGAGGCGTGCCCGAGTTCACCGAGGTGGTGTCGATGGAGATTTCCACCTTGCCAGTCTTGGCGGCGCGGTCGAACTCCACTGCACCTTGCTTCTTGTCGAAGCGGGCGCGGTTCGTGGTGGCGCCAAAGTGGCTGATCTCGAACGTCACGAAGGTGTGCGTGGGGTCGATGGCGTAGGTGGCGGCCTGGGCGGCGCCAGCGGTCAGGGCGGTGGCCGCGGCTACGGCCAGCAGGGAGAACAGGGATTTGCGCATGGAAAAGACTCCTTGAAAAGAGGAACTACGAAACGAACCAGAAAGGAAAGATGGCGGACTGATGGGGTGGGGCGCAGTCAAAGACCGGTCACAGCTTTCCGACGCCGGTCAGCGCGAGCTTGAACTTGACCTGCACGTCGTCGGCCACCATGGAGGTGTCGGCCCACTCGTTTTCGCCGATCTTGAAGGTCAGCCGCTTGATGGGCAGTGCGCCAGTGGCCGTGGTGGTGGGGCCGCTCTGGGTCAGCGTCACGGGCACGACCACGTTCTGGCTGTTGCCCTTGATGGTGAGCGCGCCCGCCACTTCAAACTTGCCGCCGCCCAGCGCCTTGATGCTGGACGACACGAATTGGGCCTGGGGGAACTTGGG
The DNA here is from genome assembly GCF_028680575.1 of Acidovorax benzenivorans. Classification (GTDB taxonomy): domain Bacteria; phylum Pseudomonadota; class Gammaproteobacteria; order Burkholderiales; family Burkholderiaceae_C; genus Acidovorax; species Acidovorax benzenivorans. The sequence continues at coordinate 88,844 of NZ_JAPCKI010000008.1, forward strand.
CACGTTGAACCATGCGGGCTTGGGCAGCTCGGCATCGGTTTCGCGCGAACCCAGCGTGGCGCTGCCGGTGTCCACCGTGAAGGCGATCTTGCTGGTGGCCAGCTTGGCCGGGTCAAACGCCACCTGGGCATTGAACTTCTTGAAGTGGCCTTCCAGCGGCACGCCCATCTGGCGAGCGGTGAATTGCACCTCGCTCTGCGCGGGCACCAACTGCTGCTGGGCCAGTGCTGCCTGGGCGCCCGCAACGAGGGCAGCGCCGAGCACGATGCGGGACAAGGTAGAAGACAGATGCATGCAGAAACTCCGTTCAATTCACAAAAGGTGGAAGCAGTGATCGCAGATGGGCACGCGACATTTGAGGTGGGCAAGGCACCCACCAAGGGTTGCCATGGCGCCCTGAAGGTGGAGGCTGGTTATTTCCCCGGCAGCATGCGGTTGAGCAGGCCGTCACGGTCCACCAACTGGTGCTTGAGCGCTGCGGCGATGTGCAGCACCGCCAGCGCGGCCAGTGCAAACGCCGTGTACTGGTGCCAGGGCTTGATGGCTTCGGCCAGGTCCTTGCTCACCGGCACAAAGTCAGGCAGCTGCCACAGGCCCAGGAACACGATGGGGAACCCCGCCGCCGAGCTGTAGGCCCAGCCAATCAGTGGCACGGCGAAGAAGAGCCCATACAGCAGGTGGTGAGTGCCGTGGTGCGCCAGCTTTTGCCAGCCGGGCATGGACTTCTCGACCGCGTTGGGCAGCGCAGGCGGGCGGTGCGTGACGCGCCACAGCAGACGCAGCGCCGAGAGCACGAGGATGGTCACACCGGCCCATTTGTGCCAGTTGTAGAGCTTCAGACGTTGGGGCGAAAAAGGCAGGTCGGCCATGTAGACGCCGATGCCAAACAGAGCAATCAGCGCCAGACCCAGCACCCAGTGCAACAGCATGGCGGTGCGCGTGTAGCGGCGTGGGGTGTCGAGGGTCGTGGCGGCAGTGGTGGTCATCAGCGAATCAAGAGGCCAGTCAAAAAGAGGGCGAGCGAAGGCTGCAGGGGCCGCCGGACTTGGCGGTCCAACGGCTGGGTGATGGGGCAGTGTAGGTAGCGCTGCCCAAAATCTGCTTCAGGCAGATTGATGCCTTAATTCAAATTAATTGAATCGATAGGCCTTGAGCGCTCAAAGTTCCCCAATGCTGTGCCATTTTTTTTTGGCGCTACCACCTGTGCGCCATGGGCGTGGTGCCCGCGTGGAACATATGGGAGCACCGTTGCCTCATGCGTTGGCGAACGGAGGCGCAGCAAATGCAGCGATGGCGGGCTGCACGGGCCGGGAGCGCCGCAGCGCCCCCGGATGCCTGGGTTATCGGGCCAGCGCGGCCTGCTTCCAGGCGCTGGCGGCGGCGCTGTCGTCGCCGCGCTGCTCGGCGAGTTCGGCCAAGTGGCGCCAGGCGCTGGCGCGCAGCTGGGCGTCAGTGAGCTGCTGGGCGGCCTGGGTCAACAACTGCTGGGCCTTGCCCCACAGCTGGCGCTTGAGGCAAGCCATGCCTGCCAGGTACTGCAGGCGAGCGTCGCGCGGGTTTGCTTGTTGGGCCGACTCGATGCGCGCCAGCCAGGGGCCGTCGAGCGCGTCCAGCCCCGCCTCCAGCGCGCGCACCAGCTTGAGGGCGTGTTGCTCGGCCAGTGCATCGGGCAGGTCCACCATGCGTTCCCACACGGGCAGCAGCCAGGCTCGCACCTGCGTGGCATCTCCGCCCAGTGCGGCCAGCCGCTGGGCGGCGTGGATGGCCAGCTCCGGCATAGTGCGTTCGCTGACCTCCAGCGACAGCCAGATCTGCTGCAGTTGGGCGGTGTCGTGTGCGCTGTTGATGAGTTCGGTGGCCAGGCCGCGCACGATGCTCTGCGCCGCATTGGGCGAGAACGCGCGGTGTTTGCCCAAGAGGCGTGCGGTGTCCAGCGCGTCTTGCGTCTGGCGCGCCAGACGGGTGGCTTTGAGCTTGATGCGCAGCGCCAACGTGCGCCGCGCGGCGCCCTGGGGCAGGGCCGCCAAGCGGTCGAGGGCCGCGCTGGCGTCACGGTCGTCCAGCGACCAACGGGCGGCACGCATCTGGGCGCCTTCGTGCATTTCCTGCTCGTTGATGGAGCCGCGCATGGGGGCTTCTTGCAGCGCGTCCTGCAGGTGGGTTTCGCGCGTGGCGCGGTCCTGCAGTGCATGCGAGGCCTCGGCGGCAATCATGTGGGACAGGGCCCGCAGCTGCTTGCCATGGGGCACCGCCTCGCCGCTGACCTTCAGTGCATGTTCTTGCGACAACGCCGCCACGGCGGCCTTGCGCGAGCGGATGAACCGGCCGCCCAGCATGTGGGTCAACGCGTCGAGCAGTGCGCTGTGCATGGCACGCTCTTTTTGCTGCACGCGCCAGCGGCGTGCCTGGTGTGGCAACGCCAGCAGCGCCGCCAGGGCCCGCAGCGCGGCATACACGGTGACAAAGCTGCCCACCAGCAGCAACACCACCATGTTGAGCGACAGGTCGATGCGGTAGGGCGGCCAGTACAGGGTGACGGTTCCCTGGTTGTTGCCCGCAAACAGCGCGGCAGCCACGGCCACGCCAAACAACGCCAAAAGCCAAAGTGCAGCACGCATATCGTCAACGTCCGGCCGCGGCTGTGGCCAGGGCAGACAGGGTTTCGTCCAGGCGCGGCAGCTCGGCCGCCTTCATGCTGGCCTGGGCCTGCTGCAGAGTGGAGGCCACGTTCTGCGTGCGGCGCGAAGCGGGGTCGAAATACTTGTTGAGCGCTGCGGTGGCTGCGGCCAAATCGGCCCGGGCCGACTCGAACTGGCGGGCCAGGACGCCCAGGCGTGCATTGAGCAGCTTGAACTTGAGGTTCTCGCGCAGAAAGAAGGTTTGCTCGGGGGCCAGCAAGATGGCTTCGGGCTGGTCGATGCGGCTCACGCGCACGAGGCTGCGGGCTTCGTCGCGCACCACCTCCCAGCTGCGCTGCAAGGCGGTCTGCCACCAGGCCAGATCACCCTGGCCCACGGATTTGTCGCCAGTCTGGGCGCCGGGGCCTGCGGACAGGCGTTTGGTGGCGGCGGCCTGGGCCACGGCGTTGAGCACAGGCAGGTCGTCCACCTGGCGCACCAGTTCGTCCAGGCGGGCCAGCAACCCGGCGGTGTCCGTCACGGTGGCTCGGGTCAGGCGGTCCAGGTCGCGGCCAATAGCGCGCTGCACCGGGGCCAGGCGGGGCTGGGCGGAGCGCTCGATGCGCTGATTGGCGCTTTTGAGCGCGGCCACCAGAGGCTCCAGGCTGCCCGTGAGCTGGGCCTGCTGCTGCGCCAGGCGGATGGCCGACTCAATGTCCACCACCAGGTTTTCGTCGCGCGAACGCGACAGGCTTTGCATGAGTTCTTCAAGCTGGCTGCGCTGCAATGCGACCTCGCTCACGCGGGCCTCCGCCACGGACAGGCGAGCCGCCGTGTCGCGCACCTGCTCTTCGGCTTGGCGGGCCATGGTGCGGGCCTCGATGGCCAGGGCGCCCGAATCTGCCGATTGCCGGGCCAGTTGCTCCTGGATGGCGCTGAGCTTTTGCCACAGCAGGCCGCTGCTGACCAGTGCGGCCACCGCCACGGTGCCCAGCAGCAATGTCATGGCGCCGCTTCGGCCAGCGCTGGTGGCGGCCGCTGGTGTGGCAGGTGAGGGGGCCGGGCTCACTGCGGGCGCGCCCACGGCGGCGGCCACGGGGGCTGCGGGGGGCGTGGAGGGCAGGTCGTCAGGAGGCGCAGAACTCATGCGGCCGATTCTATCGAGGCCACCACGTCTTCCAATGCCGGACGGCATTCCCGCACTACGCCAAAGCCTGCTGCGCGGGCCGCTTCGGCGATGCGCGGGTGGGTGGCCAGCGCGTGCGCGGCGCCCCAGTGCTGGCCCGGCAGGGCTTCGGCCAGGTGGGCCACGGCTTCAGAGCTGCTCAGCAGCCAGATGGAGCCATCGTGCGCCGCCTGTTGCGCCAACGCCACCTCATGCGCCGAAAAGTGCGGCGCACCACGTTGGTAGGCCACCACAAACTCCACCATGCCACCCGCCGCCTCGATCTGGCGCGCCAGCCAGTCGCGGCCGTTGCCTTGGCTTTCATGCTCACCCTGAGGGGGGGCGGATCTCCCGCGCACGATCAGCACGCGGTCGCCGGGCCGGATCTGTGTGGCCACCTGTTGCCACAGCGCTTCCGAGTCGAATTGCGGCGCATCCGGCGCGGGGCCGTCAATGCAGCCCGATGGCACACCAGCCTGCTCCAGCGCTCGCACCGTGCCGGGGCCAGGTGCCCACGCTCTTGTTTTGATAGCTGGTTGCGCTTTACCAGCAAGCGCTAGAACCTTGTTTTGCTCAAAAAAATGAACCACTGCGTTGCCGCTGACAAACATCAGCGCCCGGTACTGTGCAAGCCGGACATGCGCCTGGGTGAGCGCTTGCTCTGCCGCCGCGTCGCGGCACGGGCCGATGGCGATGAGCGGCAGGGCCACGGCATCCACCCCGCGCGCACCCAGCAGCTGCACCCAGTGCGCAGCCTCGCGGGCGGGCCGCGTGACGATCACCCGGGGCATGGCATGGGCGATCAAATCAGGGGTTCTGCGCCCCGGGCACCACCGGCACGCAGGCGCTGGGCAATCGCGTCGCCCAGTGCTTCGGCCTGCGCCAGCGTGGTAACGGCGGCGTTGTCTGCCACACGTACCAGGGGGGCCTGCCCGTCCACGTCGCCCCAGGCGGCATCAAGCTGCAATACATCGTTGGTGAACGTGCCGTGCGCTGCCAGCGGCATCGAGCAGCTGCCGCCCATGGCGCGGCTCACGGCACGCTCGGCGGCCACCGTCAGCCAGGTGGCCTGGTGCGCCAGCGGTGCCAGCGCGTCGATCAGATCCTGCCGGTCGCTGCGCACCTCGATGCCCAGCGCGCCCTGGCCTGCGGCGGGCAGCATGGCGGTGGGGGCAAACGTGGCGCGGATGCGGGCTTCCAGACCCAGGCGCTTGAGGCCTGCGGCGGCCAGCACGATGGCGTCGTACTGGCCGTCGTCCAGCTTGCGCAGGCGGGTGTCCAGGTTGCCACGCAAGGGCTCAATCTTCAGGTCGGGCCGCAGGGCCTGCAGCAGCACCTGGCGGCGCAGGCTGGAGGTGCCGACGACGGCGCCCTGTGGCAGGGCGTCCAGGTTCTCATAGTGGGGGGAGACAAAGGCATCGCGCGGGTCTTCGCGCTCCATCACACAGGCCAGGGCAAACCCCTCGGGCAGCTCCATGGGCACGTCCTTGAGCGAATGCACGGCGATGTGGGCGCGGCCTTCTTCGAGGGCCACTTCCAGCTCTTTGACAAACAGGCCCTTGCCGCCGACCTTGCTGAGCGATTTGTCCAGAATCTGGTCGCCCTTGGTGGTCATGCCCAGCAGTTGCACGCTGTGGCCACGGGCTTCGAGCAGTGCTTTGACATGCTCAGCCTGCCACAGCGCGAGGCGGCTTTCGCGGGTGGCAATGATGATAGTGGGCGTTTGCGAGGGGCTCAAGTTCGTAACCTGTTTGTAATTATTCAGGGGCTCAGGATGCTAGCATGCGCCCGCACTGGGGCTGGTGCGGCCTGCGGTCATGCGGGTGGTCGGCGCCAGGCCATCCCACTCATCCCGGAGACTCCTGCATGAAACGATCCGACAAGGACCAGCCCCTGATTGATGACATCCGCCTGCTGGGCCGCATTCTGGGTGATGTGATCCGTGAACAGGAGGGGGTGGATGCATACGAGCTGGTCGAGCAGGTGCGCAAACTCTCGGTGGCCTTTCGCCGCGATGCCGACCAGGAGGCCGACCGTGCGCTCAAGAAGCTGCTCAAGTCGCTGTCCGGCGACCAGACGGTGAGCGTGATCCGTGCGTTCACCTACTTCAGCCACCTGGCCAACCTGGCCGAAGACCGCCACCATATCCGCCGCCGCGCCGTACACGAGCGCGCGGGCGACACGCAAGAGGGCAGCATCGAGGTTGCTCTGTCGCGCCTGCGCTGGGCCGGTATTGCGCCCAAGACGATTTCGCAGACGCTGGCAGGCAGCTATGTGGCGCCCGTGCTCACGGCTCACCCCACCGAGGTGCAGCGCAAGAGCATTCTGGATGCCGAGCGCGACATCGCTCAGTTGCTGGCCACGCGCGACGACATCCAGGTACGCGCCCAGCTCTACAACAGCGCCAAGGATGCGCTCACCCCGCGCGAGCTGGCCGCCAACGAGGCGCTGCTGCGTGCCCGCGTGGCCCAGCTGTGGCAAACGCGCCTGCTGCGCTACAGCAAGCTCACCGTGGCCGACGAGATCGAGAACGCGCTTTCTTATTACGAGGCCACCTTCTTGCGCGAGATCCCCAAGATCTATGCGGACCTGGAAAACGAGCTGGGCCAATACCCCGTGCACAGCTTTCTGCGCATGGGCCAGTGGATCGGCGGCGATCGCGACGGCAATCCGAATGTCACTGCGCAAACCTTGCAATACGCCCTGGGCCGCCAGGCCGAAGTCGCCCTGCGCCACTACCTGACCGAGGTGCATTACCTGGGCGGCGAGCTGTCGCTGTCGGCGCGCCTGGTGCAGGTGTCGGCCGAGATGGAGGCACTGGCCCATCGCTCACCCGACACCAATGAGCATCGCGTGGACGAGCCCTACCGCCGGGCGCTGACTGGTATCTATGCGCGCCTCGCGGCGTCACTCAAGGATTTGACGGGCGGCGAGGCAGCCCGCCATGCCGTGGCGCCACAGAACGCCTATGCCAGCGCCGAAGAGTTTTTGGCTGACCTGCGGGTGATCGAGGCCTCGCTCCAATCCCACCACGGCCAGTCATTGGCCGCAGAGCGTCTGCACCCGCTGATCCGCGCAGTGCAGGTGTTTGGGTTCCATCTCGCCACGGTGGACTTGCGCCAAAGCTCCGACAAACACGAAGAGGTGGTGGCCGAGCTGCTGGCCAAGGCGCGCATCGAGCCGAACTATGCGGGCCTGCAAGAAGCCGCCAAGCGCGCGCTGCTGATCAAGTTGTTGAACGATGCGCGCCCGCTGCGTGTGGTGGGCGCCGAGTATTCCTCCCACGCACAAAGCGAGCTGGCCATCTTCGAAACCGCCCGCGTGATGCGCGAGCGTTTTGGTCACGAGGCCATCCGCCACTACATCATCAGCCACACCGAGACGGTGAGCGACCTGCTCGAAGTGCTGTTGCTGCAAAAGGAAGTGGGTCTGATGAATGGGACCCTGGACGCCGAGTCCAAGAACCACCTCATCGTGGTGCCACTGTTCGAGACCATCGAAGACCTGCGCAACGCCGCGCCCATCATGCGCGAGTTCTATGCGTTGCCCGGCGTGGCCGCGTTGGTGCAGCGCAGCAGCGGCGAGCAGGACATCATGCTGGGCTACAGCGACAGCAACAAGGACGGCGGCATCTTCACCAGCAATTGGGAGCTGTACCGCGCCGAGATCGCCCTCGTCGAACTGTTTGACGAACTCGCCACCAGCCATGGCATCCAGTTGCGCATGTTCCACGGCCGGGGCGGCACGGTGGGCCGGGGCGGTGGCCCCAGCTACCAGGCCATCCTGGCGCAACCCCCTGGCACCGTGCGCGGGCAGATCCGCCTGACGGAGCAGGGTGAAGTCATTGCCTCCAAATACGCCAACCCCGAGATCGGCCGCCGCAATCTCGAAACCCTGGTCGCCGCCACGCTCGAAGCCACGCTGCTGCAGCCCACCAAGCCTGCGACCAAGGCTTTTTTGGATGCGGCCGCGCAGCTCTCGTTGGCGAGCATGGGCGGCTACCGCGCGCTGGTGTACGAGACCCCTGGCTTCACCGAGTATTTCTTCAACTCCACCCCCATCCGCGAGATCGCCGAACTCAACATCGGCTCCCGCCCCGCATCGCGCAAGGCCAGTCAGAAAATTGAGGACCTGCGTGCCATCCCCTGGGGTTTCAGCTGGGGCCAGTGCCGCCTCACGCTGCCCGGCTGGTACGGTTTTGGCTCGGCCGTGGAGTCGTTTGTGAATACCCAGGGCAAGGACCCCAAGGCGCAACTGGCCTTGCTGCAAAAGATGTACCGCCAGTGGCCGTTCTTTCGCACCCTGCTGTCCAACATGGATATGGTGCTTGCCAAAAGCGACCTGGCCCTGGCCTCGCGCTATAGCGAACTCGTGACCGATGCGCGCCTGCGCAAGAAGGTGTTCACCAGCATTGAGGCCGAATGGCACCGCACGGCCGAGGCGCTCACGCGGATCACGGGCGACAAGCAGCGCCTGACGCACAACACGGCGCTGGCGCGCTCCATCAAGCACCGCTTTCCGTACATCGATCCGCTGCACCACCTGCAGGTCGAGTTGGTGCGCCGCTGGCGCGCGGGGCAGGGCGATGAGCGGGTGCAGACCGGGATTCACATTTCCATCAACGGCATTGCGGCGGGGCTTCGCAATACCGGCTGATCGGTGGGTAGCGCCGCGCGATCTGGCTCTGTGCGTCACGGCCTGCTGCGAACGCTGGCACCCACAACAAAAAGGGCTCCCAGAGGGAGCCCGATCTGCCTGCCCGCCCCTGCGGTTCAGTTAACACTCCCCATGGCAGCAACACCCGCGAACGCGAAGTGCCGCCACCATGGGAAGTCCCGCAACTGCGTCAATTACATGGCGCTGAATTCGCCGTGGGGGATCTGGCCGGTGCGCACAGCGTCAGCAGCCTGGGCACGCACGGCAGCGCGGTCAGCGGTGGACTTGTAGGTCACCACGCGCGAGCCTGCTGGCTCCATGTTGTGGGTGCGGGCTTCGACCACGGCTTCGGCCGTTACTTCAGCACGGGTGCGGTTGGTGTCGAACTTCAGGGCAAATTGCGAGCCATCGGCTTCGTCAGCATGGGCACCAAAGGCGGCGAAAGCGGCAACAGCGGCGACGGAGAGGAAACGGGCAGTCTTGTTCATGATGAAAATCCTTGAAAGTTGAAAAAGCGTCTCAAAAAAGCCGGGTCAAAAACCATTCCTGAACCGGGTTCGGTGAGTCGCCTTGCGGGTTCGGCTCATCGATGGGATGAACTGTACGCCGGTGCTGTTCAGAGAAAAACTACTCAGTCGCAAACTAACTGTTCCAGTATTGAGAACAATCTTTGAGGCCGCTTCGACCACAGGGGGGCGCCTTGATGTGCGGGTGAGATGGGGTGGGACTGAGATGCCATCACTCCGCAGCGAGGCAGGGGGCGCAGGCAGAGTTCGCAGCAGATGCTGCGTCTCAGTCCCCCAGCAACTCGCCCACGGCCTTCAGGTCTTCCACCCGGTCACACACGGCCTTCACGGCCATCATCACCGGGATGCCCAGCAGCAGCCCCCACAGTCCCCACAGCCAGCCCCAGGCCAGCACGCTGACGAACACGGCCACGGGGCTCATGCTGCTGGTGCGGCTCGTGAGCCAGGGGGTGAGCAGGTTCCCGATCAGGGTGTGGATGACCAGCGAGGCGCCGCCGATGGCCATGGCCATGTCCAGGGTGCCAAACTGCAAGAACGCCACCAGGGCCGAGGCCCCCGTGACCAGCGCCGAGCCGATGTACGGCGCGAGGTTGAGCACCGCGGCCACGACGCCCCATACGGCCGCGTTTTCCAGCCCCAACGCCCAGTAGGCGGTGCCGGTGGCCAAGCCCACCAGCACGCTGGTGAACACCTGCAGCAGCAGATAACGCTGTATCTGCTGGGTGATGTCTTGCAGCACATGGATGGTCACCTTGCGCCGCTCCAGGCTGGTGCCCGCGATGCGCAGCAGCTTGTCGCGAAACAGGTTGCCCGAGGCGAGGGCGAAGTAGGTCAGAAACACCACCACCATGAGCTGCCCCAGGGCGGACATGAGGCCCATGGTGCCGCTCCACAGGTAGTCGCGGATGTTGAAGGGCGGGCGCTCCACGATAACGCGCTGCACCCCCCGGCGTGGCGCCGTGCTGCTGGCACTGTTTTCGTTGGCAGCCTGCTCGATCTGGGTGGCCGCCTTCTGCACGGTGTCCAGCGGGCTGCTGCCACCCGCGCGAGCCTTGAGGTTGTCGCGGACCTTTTTGGCGGCGACGGGTACCGAGTCCACCAGTTGGGCCGCGCCATCGCTGAGCGACCAGGCCGTGCTGGCCAGCACGGCGACGATGGCCACCAGCAACACCCCCGCCCCCACCGCCCGTGGCACACGCCAGCGGGCCATCATCTCCACCGTCGGCCGCAGCGCAATGGTCAGCAGCAGACTCAGCATGATGGGAATGAACACCGCGCTGGCCCAATGCAGCAGCGCTACGCTGGCAAACAGCGCCAGCAACGCGAGCGACAGGTTGCGCACGTCCACGGGCATGTGGAGCATCAGGGGCGCCGGGTTGGCAGGAGGGGAGAACCCTGCGGCTGCCTGGGCCTCGGAGTTTTCGCGGGGCGCAGCGTCCGCCAACTGTGCGGCGGCTACCTGTCCTGCCGTCGGGGTTGCGTCTGGTGGCGTCGTGGTGGTGGGCTCAGTCGTCATGCGCCGATTGTGAGGGGGCCGTTGGCAGACGCATGTAGGCGCTCAGCGCTTGGTATGGCCCGCAGTCTCTAGCACAGTGGCAAAGTGCGCTCTTTGTTGAGGGCATCTACGGTGCCCAGCAACTGCGGCCAATAGGTGGGCAGTGCCGACCATGGGGCGCCGATGGCAAGATTGGTGGCGTACACCATGCCCGTGTTCAGGCGTGGGCGGTTTGCGTTTTTCACTGCCGCTTGCATCTCCGTGCAGGTGCTGGCCGAGTGCACCAGCATGGCTTGCGCAGTGTTGGCCTTGGCATAGACCCAGGTGCTTGACGGTTGAGGATCCACGTTCTGGTAGGCGGCGGCATTGCCTGCGTAGGTCACCAGCGTGTCGGCGACCGCTGCATAGGCAGGAACAGGGTAGGTGCCAGGATTGCCAATCAGCAGGGGTGTGCCCAGGGCGCTGGCGGCTGTACTCATACCCGATGCCAGTACCTTAACGTAGTTGTAGATGTCCTGAAAGTACGCGACTCGTGCACTGTCGGCGGCCATGCCGTCCAGAAAAAAGCCATCGAGCAGATTGGGATAGAGCCTGATGTAGTTGTCGATGGTTGCCTTGACGTCCGCGACGGAGAGCGTGCCGCCGCTGCTTGATGCGGTTGCCACATACCCGATCACGCGGTTGCTGGTGCCCGACACCGCCCTGAAGGCCTTGATGGCGGTGGTGAGGTCGGTGTCTTCCTTGGTGGCGGCTGTCAGGATGCCACTGCTGGTGCTGGCAATGGCGTTGATCTGCACGTCAGGGTAGCTGGTCGCACCACTCGTGAGTGTGGTCCATGGGGAGGTCGTACCTGTGGCCGTGAAATAGGCGGGGACCAACACCTGCAGCGGTTTGTGAGCCGGGCGCACGTAGTACGTCAGGCTGTCACTGGCTGAGTTTGCGCTGCTGGTGGCGGTCGCCGTCACCTGAAACGTGGCGGTTGGCGGCAGGCTGCTGACCGTCAAGGTGGTGCTGGCGACCCCTCCTACCGTTGTGGGTGCCACCGGGGCCAGGGTGCCTGCGGTGGTGGGGTTCACGGCGAAGGTGGCAACGGTGCCGTTCGGCGCGGTGCTTCCGTTCGTGGTGACATTGACAGACAGAGGTTCCGAGCTGCTGGGCTCCAGCACGTTGTTGGCGGACTGCACAAAGCTCACGCTGACGGGCGCAGCCGCTGGCGGCGGAGGCGGTGAAGGCGGAGCGGGCGTGGCAGTCTTGTCGGACGCGCCGCCGCAGCCAGCCAGCGCGGCGGTCAAGGCCAGCAGGGACGCGAGGCGGGGTGTCGTGTTCTTGGTGTGCATGGTCTTCCGAGGTTTGTTGGGTGTGTGGCTATTGTGAGCGCTTGTAGTGGCGTCACCAAGCAATGAAAACGCGGCATAGGGTGGGAAACACGGCGTTGTTGTGCCGATCACGGATGGCTGGCGCCACTACCATGGCTCCATGCGACCTTCCTTCCTGCGCACTTCGACCGTTGTACTGTTGCTGGCAGCGACGCTGCTGGCTGGCTGCGGCACCCTGGACGTGCCACGCGCCGACAACTATCCCGCTACAGGCCAAAAAAAGGCCCGTGCCGTGCACCACTGGGATGTGTTGGCTGCCGACGTAGCTGCGCGAGTTGCCGAGAAGATCGCGTCTTGGCCCGAAGGCGAATACCCCATTCACGTGACGGTGGCGGACAAATCTAGCTTCAACGCGGGCTTCCTCAAACTCCTGACAGTGCATTTGTTGAACCGTGGCGTCGTTCTGTCCACGGTTCCGACAGCGGTGGAGCTGGAGGTGCAGACCCAGGTGGTTCAACACCAGGCTGGCGTTCCACCTAGCTTCCCTGTCCCCATCGCTGGGACCCTCCTCGGGACCGGCGTAGGGGTATGGCGCGACTGGAAGGTGCACTATTCAGACCGCACTTTGCTGCCGGGCGTTGCGACCGCTCTGGGGGTGGGGGCTGGCCTGGCATTGGACATGGCTCATCTGTACACGCAGGGCGCTGCAGCGGGCGGGCCTACCCGGACGGAAGTTCTGATCACCACGACGCTCAAGACCCGCGACCGATACCTGGCGGGGTCGGCTGACCTGTACTACATCGAGCGTGAGGATGCCGTCCTTTATCAGCCAGCGGTCCCGGCGCCCGCGCCAGTCCCCACCCCGGTCAAAACCTGGCAGGTGGTTGCGCCATGATGCGCCGTCTCCATCCTGGCAGGCTCCGGTTCGCATGCTGTTTGGGCGTGGTCGTGGTGTCGGCCTTGGCGCTGCAGGGCTGTACGACCAACCCGGTCCACAGTTATTACTACGGCGACCGTGCAGGCGGCATGTCGCGCACCGATCTCATCGAGGTGAACGAACGGGCGACGGATGCCTTGCTGGTCAATGTGGCCCTGGATGCGGGCCAGCCGTTGCTGGTGGCCACCTTGGTCAATGTGGATCGGCTCAATGAATCGTCGCGGCTGGGGCGCATCTTTTCGGAGCAGATTGCGGGGCGCATGGTGCAGCGCGGGCTGCGCGTGACGGAGGTGAAGCTGCGTGACAACCTGGTGCTGCACCGCGAGCAGGGCGAGCTGCTGCTGTCGCGCGAGGTGCGGGAGGTCAGCCAGGCGCAGAACGCGCAGGCCGTGGTGGTGGGCACGTACGCGGTGTCGGCGTCGGTGGTTTACATCAGCCTCAAGCTGGTGAACCCGGTGGGCAACCACGTGATGGCGGCGCACAACTATGCGGTGCCGGTGGACGAGAACGTGCGTACCTTGCTCGCCGGGCGTTGACGGAACGCTCGGTGGTCCGACGCGCCACTGCACGAAAGTGGCGCGTAGTTAAAAGGCCTTAGGACAGTTGATTGCTATTTAATTGATAGCTATTGAGGCAATCTGCATAGGCGCATTGGGCGGTTTTTATTCAAAAATCCGCGAGCGTTTCAATGCAGCATCAGTGCGCCGGCTGTCTTGCTCTTGCCCGCACGTGCGGGTGGGTTGCACAGGCCGCAGGTGAAGTGGCGGTTCTCATACAGCTCGGTCACGAACTGGCCTCCGCACTGGCTGCACTTGGTGCGCGTCAGCATGCCAGCGTCCACAAATTTCACCAGGCGCCAGGCGCGGGTGAAGGACAGCAGGGGCTCGATCTCGGCCGTGGCGACTTGTTCGTTGTACAGACGGTAGGCCTTGGTCAGCAGCTCCACCGAATCCAGGTCCACGCCCTTGGACAGGTATTCGTAGATGTTCAAAAACAGCGAGCTGTGGATGTTCTCTTGCCAGGTCAGGAACCAGTCGGTCGAGAACGGCAGCTGGCCCTTGGACGGGGACTTGCCCGCGATCTCCTTGTACAGGCGAATCAGGCGTTCATATGACAGCGTGGTCTCGGACTCCAGCACCTGCATGCGGGCGCCCATCTGGATCAGCATGGCTGCGCGTTCGATCTGCTTGGACTCGTTCAGAACGCTTTTGACAGGGGCTTTGGCGACGGTGGTGGTGGAGGACATGGCGGGCTTTCGGTGAGAACGGGGATAACGCTGCTGGCGAATGCTTCAGAGCACTTCGGACACGCGGCTGGCCATCAGGATGTTGGCGTGCAGCGTATTGGTGGCGTCGTTGCCCACCTTCTTGGCCGAGTGGTTGGTCAGCAAGCTCCACACCAGGTTGTCGTCCACGCGGAAGCTGCAAAGTAGCGTGTTGCGGGAGGCCAGTTTCATCACTTGCGCTGCCGACAGCGAAGCGAGAATGTCGGCAGACTCCTCGTTCATGCCCAGACGGAAAACCGCTTCGGCCTTGTCCTGACGGATCAGGGTTTGGGCCAGCATCAGGTAGGTGAGGTTGGCTTCGCGGATTTCAGCGAGGATTTGTTCGTTGGTCATGGCAGCTTCCTTTTTTCCAGTACCGGGTCTTGCGTTTTCTGCTGACTGCAGGTTTTGCGTGATCCGTTGAAATGGATTGTGAAACCGCCCCAATCAGAAATTAAGTCGGGGTTTGACTGTGCCGCGTGTCTGGTTTCGCGGCGGGCCGTGTAGGAAATTGCCTTACACGCAGATCAGGCGTCTGCTGGCTTTTCAGGGGGCGCGCCTGCTGCGTTGGCAGGCGCCGGTCCCTGAATTCTGCTCATGGTTTTGATAGCGCCTGCAAAACCATCTTTTTTGCGCTTTTGCAACCCGCGGCGTTCGTTAAATCGTGAACACGTTCTTAGACGCCGCAGTCAGCGCTGTTCAACCTCTTTCGACAGGGCGCGTAGGGTCTGAACACCACTCGCTCCAGCTCCCCGCAAACAGCGCGGTATGACCCAGGCCTGCAATCTCCATGGCCAGCAGATTGGGCACGGCGCTCACGCCGCTGCCGCACTGGTGCACCACGGTGGCGGGGGCACGGCCCGCCAGCAGGGCATCGAACTCTGCGCGCAGCACGGCTGCGGGCTTGAAGCGGCCGTCGGCACCGATGTTCTCGGCAAAGGGGCGGTTGAGCGCGCCCGGAATGTGGCCTGCCACCGGGTCCAGCGGCTCCACCTCGCCCCGGTAGCGGGCACCTGCGCGGGCATCGATCACGGTCTGGTCGGCGGGCTGCTGCAGTTGGGCGAGGACGTCGCTGGCCGTGGCCAACCGGCGCAAAGGCTCCTTCAATTGAAATTGGGACTGGAAGTGCGAGGGCTCCTCGCCGCTGTGGACCGCCCCGCCCGCGGCTTGCCAGGCCTGCAGTCCACCGTCGAGCACGGCTGCTGCGTCATGGCCCGCCCACTTGAGCATCCACCACAGGCGGCCGCAGTAGTTGGCGCCCTGGCGGTCGTACACCACGGCCTGCATGCCGTTGGCAAAACCCACGCTGGACAGCCACATGGAGAAATGCTCGCGGCTGGGCAGCGGGTGGCGGCCGCCGGATGCGGGCTGGTCGGCCTCTTGGGCGGTTACCGTGCCGTGCGCGCCGGGGGCGCCGTGTTTGGCGCTGAGGTCGTTGTCGAGGTTGGCGTACACCGCGCCGGGGATGTGCGCCTGCGCGTACTGCTGGGCCCCGGCCGTGGGTTGCATGAGTTCGAAGCTGCAGTCAAACACCATCAGCGGCGTGCCGCTGGCGATGAGGGCTTGCAGGTCGGGGGCGGAGATGAGCGTGGTGTAGGTGGTCATCGGCAGGGGCGGTGCGAAGTGACGTGATATGTCGAGGAGGGCTCCATTGTGGCCATCCCGATGGGGTGTGTCCTCGTCCGTGCGTATCTGTTTTTGTATCTGTCAGTGTTCTTCTGCAGGCGCGCCGGGTGCAGCCCGGGCCCGCAAGATGGTGGCCACAATGCCGCTGCCCACGATGAGTGCCATACCGATCCAGCCGATGGGCGGAATTTGGTCGCCAAACAACAGCACGCTGTAGATACCGGCAAACACGATGCCCGAATACTGCAGATTGGCTACCACCAGCGTGCCGCGCTGGGTCTTGGCGCTGGCGTAAGCCTTGGTCATGCATAACTGGCCGCCCGCTGCCAGTACACCGATCGGCAGCAGCCACATTGCCTGCCAGCCCGGCCAGTCCGAGGTGCCGGTAAACAGCATGGCCCCGCCGCCCGCCACGGCAGAGCCCACCGCAAAGTAGAAGACGGTGCGCGACTCGGGCTCGCCCAGACGCGACAGCGCCACCACCTGCATGTAGGCAAACGCGGCCGACAGTCCGGACATGAGGCCGATCATCCCCGCGAAGGCCTGGTTCTGGTCCAGGCTGGGGCGCAGCATCAGCACCACGCCCACAAATCCGACCAGCACCGTGAGCACCAGCGGGCCTTGCAGGGCAGGGCGCGGGGTGGCTGGCGAGGGGCGCCAGGCCAGCAGCGTGCCACCGATCAGGAACGCCGCGATCCACACGCTGCTCATGTAGTTAAGCGTCATGGCGGTGGCCAGCGGCAGGTGGGCAATGGCGTAGAACCAGGCGCCCAGCGACGCCACGCCCACCAGGCTGCGCCATGCGTGCATGCCGGGGTATTGCGTCGCCAGTGTCACCTTTTGCGAGCGCGCCAGCAGCCACAGAATGAGCATGCCGATCAGCCCCCGGTAGCACACCAGCTCGGCCGAGTTGAAGAAGTCCGAGGCGATCTTGACGCACACGCCCATGCTGGCAAACAGGAACGCGGCCAACACCATCCAGAGGGCTTGCATCGGGTTGTGATCTCTTGAAGCGCGCCGTGTGGCGCAGAAGTGAAAATAGCTGCTAGCGCTTATTTTTTAAGCACTGGCAGCTATTGTAATGAGAGCAGACCCCGGCGGGCCCGCAGATTGGCGGGGTTTTTCCGTCGTATTCAGCGATTCGGCGTGGCCGGATCGATGGTGTCATTGCCCATCGCTGACCGGTACCACTCATGGAAGTGCTGCATGCCGTCTTCCATGGGGCTCTGATAGGGGCCGACCTCGTTGTCACCGCGTGCCAGCAGGGCCTTGCGGCCTGCGTCCATGCGCTCGCCGATCTCGTCGTCCTCGATGCAGGTCTCCATATAGGCGGCCTTCTGTGCCTCGACGAACTCGCGCTCGAACGCAGCGATTTCTTCGGGGTAGTAGAACTCCACCATGTTCAGCGTCTTGGTCGGGCTGATGGGGTGCAGCGTGGACACGGTGAGCACATGCGGGTACCACTCGATCATGATGTGCGGGTACAGCGTGAGCCAGATGGCGCCGTACTTCGGCGGCTTGCCTTCGCGGTAGTCCAGCAGCGCCTTGTGCCAGCGTTCGTACACCGGGCTGCCGGCCTTGCCCAGGCGGTTGGCCACACCCACGGTTTGTACCGAGTAGTTCTTGCCAAACTCCCAGCGCAGGTCGTCACAGGTGACAAAGCTGCCCAGGCCTGGGTGGAAGGGGCCCACGTGGTAGTCCTCCAGATAGACCTCGATGAAGGTCTTCCAGTTGTAGTTGCACTCGTGCAGCTCCACATGGTCGAGCACGTAGCCGTCAAAGTCGAGGTCGGCACGCGGGCCCATCTGGGCCAGGTCGGCGGCCACGTCGTAGCCGTTGTCTTCAAAGAGAAGACCGTTCCACTCGCGCAGCTTGTAGTTGTTCAGATTCAGGCACGGGTCGTGCGCAAAGTGAGGTGCGCCCAGCAACTCGCCCTTGGGGCTATACGTCCAGCGGTGCAGGGGGCACACGATGTTGCCGCCCGCGCTGCCTTTTTGCTGGGTGTTCAGCGACCCTTTGCCCTTGAGCATGACCGCTTGCCGGTGGCGGCACACGTTGGAGACCAGCTCGATGCCACCCTGGTTGTCGCGCATCAGGGCGCGGCCCTCGCCCTCCTGGGGCAGTGCGTAATAGTCGCCCGGGTTGGGCACAGCCAATTGATGCCCCACATAGCGGGGCCCGCGCTGGAAGATGGTCTCCAGCTCGCGCTGGAACAGCGCATCGTCAAAGTAGCTCGAAACTGGTAGTTGGCTTGCGGCCTGCTGCAGTTGAAGACTTAAATCAGACATGGGTGACCTGACCTAAAGACTCCCCACAGAGAGAGTGCGGGAGGTGCGCCAGGGAAGGCGCATCTGGAAAAAGAAAACCGGCTAGGGTAGGTAGCCGGCTCGACGGGAATGGGATTATAGGTGGTGGGGTTATTCCCGCACCCCTGCTACGTGAATAGAAAACACCGGTTCCAGAAAAATAGAGGGTCCCCACGGATCGGTCCCCGTCTGACACGGGCGCTACAGCGCTGCGCCTAAAATCACCGGTTTTTCACCTGCGCACTGCCGCCCCCTCCATGCCCAAGGCCCCCGCAACCCCCGCTCTTCCCGCCGAACCTGCCAGCTATGAGGCGGCTCTGGAGGAGTTGGAGCAGCTCGTGGCTCGCATTGAATCGGGTCAGTTGCCGCTGGACCAGATGCTGGCGGGCTACCAGCGCGGCGCCACATTGCTGGCCTTTTGCCGCCACCGGCTTGATGCCGTGCAGGACCAGATCAAAGTGCTGGACGACGGCCAGCTGCAACCATGGAACCAGGAATGAGCGCGTTGCCAATGACCCCTGCGACGGTGATGGGCCAGCCCCTGGACACGAACCTCTGGATTCAAAACCACCTGGCCCGCGTGGAGCAGGCCCTGTCCCTATGGGTGGGCGACGGCGCTCCGGCAGGGCTGGGCGACGCCATGCGCTACGCGGTGCTGGATGGCGGCAAGCGCCTGCGGCCCCTGCTGGTGCTGGCGGCGTACGAGGCGGCGTGCAGCGGCGCGTTGAATTCCGCAGTGCCTCAGGATGCTGCGGTGCGCGCAGCCCTCGACGAAGCCGCCCTGCGGGCCGCGTGCGCGGGCGAGCTGATCCATGCTTACTCGCTGGTCCACGACGATATGCCCTGCATGGACAACGACGTGCTGCGCCGTGGCAAGCCCACCGTGCATGTGCAGTTTGGCGAAGCCCAAGCACTGCTGGCGGGCGATGCCTTGCAGGCCTTTGCGTTTGAACTGCTGACCCCCGACAACACCCTCATCCCCGCCGCCACGCAGGCGGCCCTGTGCCGGCTGCTGGCTCGGGCTGCGGGCTCGGCCGGTATGGCGGGCGGCCAGGCGATTGACCTGGCCAGCGTGGGGGTGGCGCTGACCGAAGCGCAACTGCGCCAGATGCACCGCCTCAAGACCGGCGCGCTGTTGCAGGGCAGTGTGCTCATGGGGGCCTTGTGTGGCCACGCGGCGCCCAGTGGCTACCAGGCACTGTCAGACTACGGCGCTGCCATGGGGCTGGCGTTCCAGGTGGTGGACGACATCCTGGATGTGGTCGCCGACTCGGCCACCCTGGGGAAAACGGCGGGCAAGGACGCTGCCGCAGACAAACCCACCTACGTGTCGTTGCTCGGGCTGGAGCGTGCACAGGCCTATGCGCAGGAGCTGCTGGTCGAGGCGCATGCGGCCCTGGGCCGCAGTGGCTTGCCGGACACCCGTGCCCTGGCGGCCCTGGCGGACATGGTCGTGCGCCGCTCGCACTGAGCCAGGCCTTGGTCCCTGGCGACTCTCTTCATGTCAAAATGCCTGCTGGCGCTTGAATCTATTGCGCTGGTAGCTATCAAAAGAATAGTCAATGTCCACGACATCCTTTCCCCTGCTGCAGACCATCAATGACCCGGCAGACCTGCGCCGGCTCTCGCGCGCGGACCTTAAGGTGCTGGCGACCGAGCTGCGCGAGTTCGTGCTGCAGAGCGTCTCCCAGACCGGCGGCCACCTCAGCTCCAACCTGGGCACGGTGGAGCTGACCGTGGCCCTGCACCACGTCTTCAGCACCCCTGAAGACCGCCTGGTGTGGGACGTGGGCCATCAGACCTATCCCCACAAGATCCTGACGGGCCGCCGCGACCGCATGCACACGCTGCGCCAGCTGGGCGGCATCTCGGGCTTTCCGCAGCGGGCCGAGAGCATTTACGACACCTTTGGCACCGCGCATTCCAGCACCAGCATCTCGGCGGCGCTGGGCATGGCGCTGGCCGCCAAGCGCAAGGGCGACAACCGCCATGCGGTGGCGATCATTGGCGATGGCGCAATGAGCGCTGGCATGGCGTTCGAGGCGCTCAACAACGCGGGCGTGGCCGACTGCAACCTGCTGGTGGTGCTCAACGACAACGACATGAGCATCAGCCCGCCCGTGGGCGCGCTCAACCGCTACCTGGCCCAGCTGATGAGCGGGCAGTTCTACGCCGCCGCCAAAAACGTGGGCAAGACCGTGCTGCGCCCCGTGCCGCCGCTGCTGGAGCTGGCCAAGCGCTTCGAGCAGCAGGCCAAGGGCATGGTGGTGCCCGCCACGCTGTTCGAGAAATTCGGCTTCAACTACATTGGCCCCATCGACGGGCACGACCTCGATTCGCTGATCCCCACCCTGGAGAACATCAAGAGCCTCAAGGGTCCGCAGTTCCTGCACGTGGTCACCAAGAAGGGCCAGGGCTACAAGCTGGCCGAGGCCGACCCCGTGGCCTACCACGGCCCCGGCAAGTTCGACCCCTCCGTAGGCCTGACCAAACCCGCCACCCCCCCCAAGCAGACCTTTACACAGGTGTTTGGCCAATGGCTGTGCGACATGGCGGCGCACGACGAGCGCCTGGTGGGTATCACCCCCGCCATGCGCGAGGGCTCGGGCATGGTCGAGTTTGAAAAGCGCTTTCCAGACCGCTACTACGACGTGGGCATTGCCGAACAGCATGCCGTCACGTTCGCAGCGGGCATGGCCTGCGAAGGCATCAAGCCCGTGGTCGCCATCTACTCCACCTTTCTGCAGCGGGGCTACGACCAGTTGATCCACGACGTGGCCCTGCAGAACCTGCCCGTGGTGTTTGCACTGGACCGCGCGGGCCTGGTCGGCGCCGACGGCGCCACGCACGCTGGTGCCTACGACATACCGTTCGTGCGCTGCATTCCCAACATGAGCATGGCCTGCCCCGCCGACGAGCGCGAATGCCGCCAGTTGCTCAGCAGTGCGTTTGAACAGGACCACCCTGTGGCCGTGCGCTACCCGCGTGGCAGTGGCGCAGGCGTGGCGCCCTTGGCAGCGCTGGATGGTTTGCCGTTTGGCAAGGGCGAGATCCGCCGTGAGCGCAAGGGGGTGGAGGCGGACAGCAAGGCCCCTCGCATCGCCATCCTGGCGTTTGGCACCTTGCTGTATCCCGCGCTGGAGGTGGGCGAGGCGCTCGATGCCACCGTGGTCAACATGCGCTGGGCCAAGCCCATCGACGAGGCCTTGCTGCGCGAGGTGGCCGAGCGCCACGACGCCCTCGTGACGGTCGAAGAGGGCGCCATCATGGGCGGTGCTGGCAGCGCGGTGACCGAGGCACTCAACGCCATGGGCATCGTGCGCCCGGTGCTGCAACTCGGGCTGGCCGATGTGTTCATCGAGCATGGGGACCCGGCCAAGTTGCTGGCGTTGCAGGGGCTGGATGCAGCGGGTATTCGCGCATCGATTGCAGCGCGGTTTTTGCCTGGCAGCGCGGGCTGAAACGGGGTGGACTACAGGCGGCGCATCGCGCTTGTCTGTAGGTGCCGTGATGGCTTTTGCACCGTTGTCGCGCAGATGCTTGCAGAACCCTGAAGGTATGTGTTGAGGCTGGACTTTCGCGGGAAAACCCGCAAAAGTCCTGGGGGTCATGTTCCTACAATGGTCCCGGCTGAAACATGTCCTTGGCTGGCCGTGCACAACGCGTGCGGACCAAGTTTTGCAATCAATATATCGGAGAGAACCTCATGGATCGTCGTTCAATCATCAAGCACGCTGGCATCGCCGGTGTGCTGGCTGCAGGCGCTGCGCCCGCCGTCCACGCCCAGGCTGCCATTCGCTGGCGTCTGGCCTCCAGCTTCCCTAAGTCGCTGGACACCATTTATGGCGGCGCTGATGTGTTCTCCAAGGCTGTCAAGGCCATGTCGGGCGGCAAGTTCGAAATCTCCGTGCACGCTGGTGGCGAGCTGATGCCTCCCTTTGGCGTGGTCGATGGTGTGCAACAAGGCACCGTGGAAATGGCACACACCGTGCCTTACTACTTCTACGGCAAGAACCCCGCGTTCGCTCTGGGCTCGGCGATTCCATTTGGTTTCAATGCCCGCCAGATGAACGCCTGGATGCTGCATGGCAATGGCCGCAAGCTCATGAACGAGTTCTACGGCGGCTTCAACATGATCAGCTTTGCAGGTGGCAACACCGGCACGCAGATGGGTGGCTGGTATCGCAAGGAAATCAAGTCGCCTGCTGACTTCAAGGGCATGAAGATGCGCCTGGGCGGCGGCCTGATCGGTGAAGTGATGCAAAAGCTGGGTGCCGTGCCCCAGAGCATCCCTGGCGGCGAAATCTACCAAGCCCTCGAAAAGGGCACGCTGGACGCCGCCGAGTGGGTGGGTCCATACGATGACCAGAAGCTGGGCTTCAACAAGGTTGCGCCCTTCTACTACTACCCCGGCTGGTGGGAGGGTGGTCCTGAGGTGGACTTCTTCGTCAACCAGAAGGCGTTTGACGGCCTGTCGGCTGAGAACAAGGCCATCATCGAAGCCGCAACCAACGTGGCCCACGTGGACATGCTGGCCAAGTACGATGCGCTGAACCCCACGGCCCTCAAGCAACTCGTGGCTGCCAAGACCAAGGTGCTGCCTTTCTCGCAAGCCGTGATGGACGCTTCGTTCAAGGCTTCGATGGAAGTGTTCGCCGAGAACGATGCCAAGAGCCCCGAGTGGAAGAAGATCTACGCCGACATGCGTGCCTTCCAGCGCGACCAGATCCTCTGGTTCCGCTTTGCCGAAGCCCGCTACGACACCTTCATGTCCGCACAGAAGATCTAATTGCCTGGCTGCGGCGCAAGCCGCACGGCATGACCGATCAAAAACCCGCCCGGCTCGCCTGGCGGGTTTTTTTGCGTCTTGTCAGATGGGGTCCTATCGTGGGTGCAGAGGCGGGGCTGAGGTGCAGACGGGGCAGTGGAACCAAGCGGAAATGTTCGATCGGGTGGGCCGCAGGGGGGTACCTGCACAGCACCGAGCGGCGATCCCCCGGCTGTGGCAGGCCTTGCTGCCGTGTGTTGTCGGCGCCATGGTTTTGCGCCGTGTGTAGCCCATTGAGAACCTGCTGGCGATCTCTTGCGAGGCTGTCAACAGGCTCGTATGGCGTGCTACCTCAGCACGGGGCGGTAGGCAAACCATAGGCCCGGTCGATTCCAGGGGCTCCGATCACTGGACATTTGCCACAGTGCGTTGTCTGTTTACATCTTGGGGCCGTAGCCCCAGCCTATCTGGAAGCACCCATAAAAAAGCCCCGGCAGATGGCATCTGCCGGGGCTTCTGGTGCCTTAGAGGCTGGTCAACAGCCCCGTGTGGTTTAGATCACTTTTTCTCGTTGGCCAGCGAGTCCTGCAGGGCCTTGAGCGGATCGTCTGCAGCGGGAGCCGCAGAGTCTCCAGGGGCTGCACCGGCGCCTTCCATGCCCGCGGTGGGGTCGGTGGCTGCAGGGGCTCCGGCCGCGTCGGGCATGGTGGCTTCCATTTCCATGCGGACCTTGTCCAGGTCATAAACCTCGGCCTTGTCCAGGCCGCTGGAGACGATGCCAGGGAAGACAATGATCAAGCCCACCATCATCAGCTGGATGATCAGGAAGGGGATCGCACCCCAGTAGATCTGGGGCGTGGTGACCGGCGCAATCATCTTCTTGGTGACCTTGTCCAGATACTCCTTCGCGGGCGCCACGCTGCGCAGGTAGAACAGCGCAAAGCCAAACGGTGGGTGCATGAACGAGGTTTGCATGTTCACAGCCAGCAGCACGCCGAACCAGATCAGGTCGATGCCGAGCTTGTTTGCCACCGGGGCCAGCAGGGGCACCACGATGAACGACAGCTCAAAGAAGTCCAGGAAGAACGCCAGGAAGAACACCATGATGTTCACGACGATCAGGAAGCCCAACTGGCCGCCAGGCAGGCCGGTCAGCAAGTGCTCCACCCACAGCGGGCCGTCCACGCCCTGGAAGGTCAGGCCGAACATGGTGGCACCCACCAGGATGAACACCACAAAACACGACAGCTTGGTGGTGGTGGTCACGGCCTGCTTGAGCAGTGACATGCTCAGACGGCCACGGATGATGGCCATGATGCCCGCGCCCAGCGCACCCATGGCACCGCCTTCGGTGGGGGTTGCGACGCCCAGGAAAATGGTGCCCAGCACCAGGAAGATCAGCAGCAACGGAGGGATCAGCACAAAGGTCACGCGTTCAGCCGCACGGGACAGCAGGCCCATGCGGGTGATCTTGTTGATGCTGGCGGCGACAAAGGCCAGTGCCACGCCAAAGCACATGGACACCACGATGGTTTCGTCCAGTGCCACGCGCTCCACGGTCTCGCCCGACCACCAAGTGTGCAGGGCGGGCATGTTCTTGGCCACGTAAATCGAGGCTGCCACGCAGGCACCGGTCAGCACCAGCAGAGAGGTCACGCCGCTCTTGCCGTTGTCATCCCGCAGCGTGCGCGCTTCGGGCGGAATGGCTGGCACCCACTGGGGCTTGAAGATGGCCAGCAGAATCACATAGCCTGCATAAAAGCCGGTGAGCATCAGGCCGGGCAAGAAGGCGCCCTTGTACATGTCGCCCACGCTGCGGCCCATCTGGTCCGCAATGATGATGAGCACCAGGGAGGGAGGAATGATCTGCGCCAGCGTGCCGGAGGCTGCAATCACCCCCGCCGCCAGTCGTCGGTCATAGCCATAGCGCAGCATGATGGGCAGCGAGATCAGGCCCATCGAAATCACCGAAGCGGCCACCACGCCCGTGGTGGCTGCCAGCAGCGCGCCCACGAAGATCACGGCCAGTGCCAGGCCGCCACGGATGGGGCCGAACAACTGTCCGATGGTGTCGAGCAGATCCTCCGCCATCCCGCTTCGCTCCAATATGAGCCCCATGAGCGTGAAGAACGGAATGGCCAGCAAGGTGTCGTTCTGCATGATGCCGAAGATGCGCAGCGGCACGGCTTGCAGCAGGGCTTCGGGCAGCACGTTCAATTCAATGCCGACGAATGCGAAGAACAGGCCGCAGGCGCCTAGGCTGAAGGCAACCGGGAAGCCCACCAGCAAGAAGCAGATGAGCCCCACGAACATGATGGGGGCGAGATTGTGAGTAAGAAATTCCATGGTGTGTGCTCCGCTCAGACGGCCTCGGTCTTGTTCTTGCCGTTGCCCTTGGCTGCTTCGGCCAGGTTGCGGATGGATTCAGCCAGTTCTTCCTCGGCCGTCTTCTCGATCTTCTTGACCGTGGGGTCTTCGATCAGGCCTTGCAGGAAGCCCAGGCGCTTGATGAGTTCGGACACGCCTTGCAGCCACAGCAGCGCAAAGCCCAGCGGCATCATCAGGTACACGGGCCAGCGGATCAGGCCGCCTGCGTTGTTGGACATCTCACCCGACGCCAGAGCGCGCGTGAAGAAGGGAACGCCGTACCAGAGCACAGCCAGGCACATGGGCGTCAGAAAGACGATGTAGCCGAACACATCGATCCAGATCTGCGTGCGCTTGGAGAAACGGCTGGAGATCACGTCGACCTTGACATGCTCGCCTTGCAGCAGCGTGTAGCCGGCCGCCAGCAGGAACGATGCGGCAAACAGGTACCACTGCACTTCCAGGAATGCGTTGGAGCTGACGTTGAACGCCTTGCGCACCACGGCGTTCACGCCACTGATGACTGTGGAGGCCAGGATCAGCCAGACCACGTACTTGCCGACCTGGGTGTTAAGCCAGTCGATCCCTCTTGATAACTTCAATAGAGCCTGCATGGTGTCTCCAATAAAAAGGCTGTGTGTGCGAGATGCTTGGCCCCCGCGCGGGTAGGCGCTAGGGCGGGGCGCACTGTGACGACGGCGCGATTCTACGGAGCACTGTAGGTGGAGTCTGACAGCAGCGTGACGGTGTTATCCCGCAGCAGTTGCTCATTCTTCAGCTATCAAAAGTGGAGCAATTAGGGTTTCTTCCTAGGCGTTGAGGTGCGCTTTTTTCGCGCAAATTGCCACCAGGGCAGCACCGTGCTCATGGCAAGCACCTCGCCGCAGTGCCAGGCGGTGTAGCCCGGCAGCGTGGCCATGTGGGTCTGCCACTCGGGTGTTTGCAGCAGGGTGCGCAGTGCCAGCGTGGCGGGTTGGTCCAGGCTGGCTTTGAGGCAAGCCAGGTGGTAGCGCTCGTGCACCAGGGGCACAAAGTCCAGCCCCCGCGCACGGGCCGCCAGCTCGATGCCCATGCCCACATCGGCAGCGCCTGCGGCCACGGCCTGGGCAATGGCGGTGTGTGACGGTTCGTTGAGGGCGTAGCCCACGATGCCCTGCGGGTCCATGCCTGCCTGGGCCAGCAGGTCGTCCAGCAGCACCCGTGTGCCCGAGCCCAACGGGCGGTTGATGAAGCGGGCGCTGGTGCGGACCACATCGCCCAGGCTGTGCAGGCCCAGCGGATTGCCGGGCGCCACGATGAGCCCCTGGGTGCGCTGCGCAAAGCCGATGATCTTGTGCAGCCCCGGTTGCAGCAGTGGCTTGTAGGTGCGCGCCGTGAGCGATTGTGCAGCCGCGTCTGCCACGGTGTGAAAGCCTGCCAGGGTGCAGCGCCCTTCGTTCAACGCACGGATGGCGTCCACGCTGCCCGTAAAGCGGATGTCGAGGTGCAGCGCGCCCACATCGGTCTGTGCTGCCGCATGGGCGCGCAGCGCCGCCAGCGCATCGTCATGGCTGGCGTACAGGGTGAGGACATGGGCGGTAGGGTCGAACGCCACGGCAAACGCGCGCTCCAGGTCGGCGTGCAGCGCTGCGATCTGCGGTGCCAGGCGCGCCTGGGCTTGCCGCTCGGCCCACAGCAGCTTGCTGCCGAATTCGCTGAGTTGTGCCGACTGGCCCTTGCCCCAGATGATCAGCTCGCCGCCCAGTTGGTCTTCCCAGCGCTTGAGGGCGCCCCAGACATGGCGGTAGGACAGGTCCAGCGCGCGCGCCGCGCCCGAGATGGAGCCGCGCTCGGCCACGGCCTGCAGCAGTTCGGGCAGGGGGTTGCGGATGAGCGCAGTGCCCGCGTCGCGGCTGAGTGTGTAGTGAAGTTGGACCCTATGCACGGGAGTTCATATCGCTGGATATTGGATGGGTGCCTACGATAGCCCAAACCGATCCCCTGGCCCATGTCCACCCTTACCGAAAGCGCGAGCACAGCGCTTGAACTCACCCTCTCGTCCGACCCCGTCCTCTGGACCATCGTGGGCCGCTCCTTGTCCGTCAGCGCTACCGCCTGTTTGATGGCCTGCGGGGTGGGCCTGGTGCTGGGGGCCTGGCTGGGCGTGGCCCGCTTTGCCGGTCGCGGCGCGGTGCTGGCCGTGCTCAACACCTTGCTGGCCGTGCCTTCGGTGGTCGTGGGGCTGGTGGTGTACCTGGTGCTGTCGCGCAGCGGGCCGCTGGGCTCGCTGGGCTGGCTGTTCAGCTTCAAGGCCATGGTGCTGGCGCAGGCCATTTTGGTGTTGCCCGTGGTCACTGCGCTCACACGGCAGACGGTGGAAGACGCCGAGCGCGCGCATGGTGAGCAGTTGCGGTCGATGGGCGCGGGCTCGCTGCTGCGCAGCCTGCTGCTGGCCTGGGACGAGCGCTATGCGCTGCTCACAGTGCTGCTGGCCTCGTTTGGCCGCGCGATCTCCGAGGTGGGCGCGGTAATGATTGTGGGCGGCAACATCGACGGCTTCACGCGGGTGATGACCACGGCCATTGCGCTGGAGACCAGCAAGGGCGATCTGCCCCTGGCGTTGGCGCTGGGCATCATCCTGCTGGCCGTGGTGCTGGCGCTCAATGTGCTGATCGCGCTGGTACGGCGCTGGCGTGAACGGGTGGATGGCTCAGCATCCAGCACGCCCGTGGGGGTGGCGGCATGAGCGGGCCATCGACAAACCCCTGGGTGGACTTGCGCCAGGTGACGGTGCGCTACGGCAGCGTGCAGGCGCTGGACCAGATCACACTGCGCATCACCCCCGGTGAGCATGTAGCGCTGGTGGGTGCCAACGGCAGCGGCAAGAGCACCTTGCTGCGCGTGCTGCATGGCCTGGCCGACACCGACGCGGGCGGGCTGCAGTGCGATGCCTCATTGCGCCAGGCCATGCTGTTCCAGCGCCCGCACATGTTGCGCACCAGCGCCCAGAACAATGTGGCCCTGGCCCTGTGGCTGCGTGGCACACGCTGGTGCGACGCCCGCCCCAGGGCCCTCACGGCCTTGCAACGGGTGGGCTTGCAGGGCATTGCTGCGCAGAACGCGCGCACCCTCTCGGGCGGCCAGCAGCAGCGTGTGGCACTGGCCCGTGCCTGGGCGCTGCGGCCCGACGTGCTGCTGCTGGACGAACCCACCGCCAGCCTCGACCCCCACGCCAAACGCGAGGTCGAGGCCCTGATGGCCGACTTTGCGGCCAGCCACGGCGCGGCCGGCCCGGCGCATCCCGTGACCATGGTGTTCAGCAGCCACAACCTGGGCCAGGTCAAGCGCCTGGCCAGCCGCGTGATCTACATGGAACACGGCCGTCTGGTGGCCGACCTGCCCGTGCACGACTTCTTCAACGGCCCCTTGCCGGAGGCCGCCCGTCTGTTTGTCAAAGGAGAACTGGTATGACGAATTTCAAGGTTTTTTGCACCCCAGCGCTTGTGTATAAAGCGCTAGCAGCTATTGTTTTGGTAGCAAGTGATTCCGCCTTTGCGCAGAGTATCACCATGGCCTCCACCACCTCTACGGAGCAGTCGGGCCTGTTTGGCTACCTGCTGCCCGAGTTCAAGAAGGCCAGCGGCCTGGACATCAAGGTGGTGGCGCTGGGCACCGGGCAGGCACTGGACATGGCGCGCCGGGGCGACGCCGATGTGCTGTTCGTGCACGACCAGGTGGCCGAAGAAAAGTTTGTGGCCGATGGCTGGGGCGTGAAGCGCTACCCGGTGATGTACAACGACTTCATCCTCATCGGCCCCAAAAACGACCCGGTGGGCACCCAAGGCAAGGACATCGTGCAGGCCCTGCGCAAGCTGTCTGCCGCCAATGGCAACTTCATCTCGCGCGGCGACAAGAGCGGCACCCACGCAGCCGAGCTGCGCTACTGGAAGCTCGCAGGCGCTGACGCCGCCAAGGGCGTCGGCTACAAGGAATGTGGTTGCGGCATGGGCCCGGCGCTCAACATCGCGGCATCAAGCGGCGCCTACGTGCTGGCCGACCGGGGCACCTGGCTCAACTTCAAGAACCGCGCGGACCTGGCGGTGCTGGTCGAAGGCGACACCAAACTCTTCAACCAGTACGGCGTGATGGTCGTGAACCCCGCCAAGCACCCGCATGTGAAGTCGCAGGACGCGCAGAAATTTGTGGACTGGGTGGTGTCGCCTGCTGGCCAGCAGGCCATTGCGGGCTACAAGATCGGCGGTGAGCAGCTGTTCTTCCCGAACGCGGCGCAGTGAGCGGTCGCCATGGCGTACAGACCCCACGTGGCGGCTGCCACAGCCGCCGGATTGGCCATCGCTCTGATCGGTTGTTCGACGGCCCCTGCCCAGGCTCCCATGGCTGATGCTGCCCCGTTGCAGGTCTATGCCGCTGGCAGCCTGCGCGAGGCGTTCACCGAGATCGCGCGCGACCATGAGGCCCGCACGGGCCAGAAGGTGGCCCTGACTTTTGGCGCGTCGGGCCTGCTGCGCGAGCGCATCGAAAAAGGCGATCCCGCGCAGGTTTTTGCCTCGGCCGACACCGACCACCCTCAGCGCCTGGCGGCACGGGGCGGTTGGCAAGCGCCTGTGGTGTTCGCGCGCAACGCGCTGTGTGCGCTGACCAGCGAACAGATCAGCGCCACTCCTGACACCTTGTTGGCCACGTTGCTGCGCAGTGATGTGCGTGTGGGTACCTCCACGCCCAAGGCCGACCCGTCGGGTGACTACGCCTGGGGGTTGTTCCGCCAGGCCGACAAGTTACAGCCGGGGGCCTACGCCCTGCTGGACGCCAAGGCCCTGAAGCTCACGGGTGGTGCGGACTCGCCCAAGCCGCCAGCGGGTCGGGGCACCTATGCCTGGGTGATGGATCAGCGCCAGGCCGACGTGTTTTTGACCTATTGCACCAACGCCGTGGCCGCCCAGGCCGAAGTGCCGCGCCTGCGGGTGGTGCAGCTGCCTGCCGCACTGCAGGTGGGTGCTGCCTATGGCCTGACCGTGCGTGCCGACGCGCCCGCTGCGGCGCAAGCGTTTGCCGGTGCGCTACGCCAACCGCCTGCTCAGGCGGTATTGCAACGGCTGGGGTTTGGGCAGCCCTGAACACGGGTTGCCGTCTGGCTGCGAGTGTGTGCACACGCCGCGTCTGTCTGCCTGGTGGGGTGGCGCGGCGTGTGTCGTTTAGAGCCTGTTCAAAGGCTTTGAACAGGCTCTTAGACCTGCTGTCTGCAGCGCTCAGTCATCATCGCGGTGGTGACTGCTGCGCCAGATGGCGCGTACCAGCCACAGCCCACACACCACGGCGCCAAAGAACCCCAGGAACCCAAAGGCTGGCAGGCCAAACAGCGTAGGCCCGCCCTTCACGGTCATCACGATGGACGAGCCGATGATCAGCGCCGCAATCACCAGCGCCATCGCCAGCCGGTTGGCTGACCGGTCTATCTGGTCGCCCACACGTTTGAGGTGGGCCAGCTCGATGCCCACCTGCAGGTGCCCGCGCCGCGCATTGCGCAGCAGCCGCCCGATGTCGTCCGGCAACTGCTCCACCGTGGCCAGTGCACGCCGCAGGGTGCTCCACGCGCGCCCGGCGAGCACCTTGGGCTCGTAGCGCGCGCGCACCACCTGCTTGAGCAGCGGCAGCGCTTCGGTGGCCATATGGAAGTCCGGATCGAGGTTGCGGCCCATGCCTTCGAGCGAGATGAAGGCCTTGATGAGCAGCGCGAGGTCGGACGGCAGCCCCAGGTGGTGCTCGCGCAGGATGGCCGTCACGTCGGCCAGCATCTGCCCCAGGCTCAGCTGTGCCAGTGGCACACCGTGGTACTGGTCCACAAAGGCCTCGATCTCGGTTTCGAGCTGGCCCAGGTTCAGGCCCTGCGCGTCGCCCGTCCAGTCCAGCAGCACGTCGGCCACGGCCTGAGGCTGGTGTTCGACCAGGCCCAGCAGCAGCTGCAGCAGCTCGTCGCGCCGGCGCTGCGACAGGCGGCCCACCATGCCAAAGTCAATGAAGGCAATGCGGTTGCCCGGCAGGTAAAACACGTTACCGGGGTGCGGATCAGCGTGGAAAACGCCGTCCTTCACGATCATCTGCAGCACTGCCTGCGCGCCCCGCTGCGCCAGCACGGTGCGGTCAAACCCGGCCTCGGGCGTCAGCGCCGCCAGGGCTCCGCCGGGTGTGCCGTCGATGAAATCCTGCACGTTGATGCGCTCGCGCGTGTAGGCCCAGTGCACGCGCGGGATCACGATGTGGGGCTGCGCCGCCATGTTGGTGGCAATGCGTTCGGCCTGGCGGCATTCGCCGGCCAGGTCCAGCTCGCGGCGCAATGAGCGCGCGAACTCGCGCACCAGCTGCTGGGGCCGGTAGGGCTTGAGCGCGGGCAGTTCGGCCTCGGCCAGCGCGGCCAGGCGCTGTAGCAGGCGCAGGTCGGCATGGATGGTGTCGGCAATGCCAGGGCGGCGGATCTTGACGATGACCTCGGTGCCGTCCTGCAACCGGGCGCGGTGCACTTGCGCAATCGATGCGGCGGCCAGCGGCGTGGTGTCGAACCAGGCAAAGACCTCTTCCGGCTCAGCGCCCAGGTCTTCGCGCAGTTGCGGGCGCAAGGCATCGATGGGCACGGCGGGCACATGGCTGTGCAGCTTTTCAAATTCCGCAATCCATTCGGGGCCAAACAGGTCGGCCCGGCCCGCGAGGATCTGGCCAAACTTCACGAACGCCGGGCCCAGCTCTTCGAGCGCCAGCCGCACCTGCACGGGCGGCTCTACGCGGGCCAGGTCGGCGGCGTGGGTCCAGTTGAGTGCCTGGCCTGCGCGCTCCAGCCGGTCGGCCAGGCCCAGGCGGCGCACGGTGTCACCAAACCCATGGCGCACCATCACGCCCAGGATTTCCTTCAGGCGCCCCAGGTCGCGGGCGGTGTCCAGGGTCTCGATCAGCATGGGGCGATGATAGTTGTCAGAGCGTCAGATCGGGTTTGTTCACCATCAGGTAGAACACCACGGCCATGGCCACAAAGGCCGGGTAGCCCAGTGCCTCCCACCAGCGGGCGTAGCGCCAGTACAGCGGGGGCAGCACGCCATCGCCCTGGGGCGCCTTCGCCGCCTCTACCGCCATGTCGCGCATGCGCAGCTGCAGCCACACCACAGGCAGCCAGCAGGCACCGGCCACCAGGTACAGAGCGATGGACACCGCCAGCCACGGCGTGCTCCATGGCAGCCCGGCCATGGCCGCCATGGCAAGTCCCGTGGCGGGCTGGACGAACACCGTGGGCGTGGTGAACCACCAGTCGGCCCGCACCACCAGGCGGCTGACCACCGCCTGCGCCTGCACATTGCCGCTGCGGTTGGTAAAGAACATGTAGAACGCCGAGCCCAGCCCGGTGCCCACCAGCAACACGCTGGAGATGATGTGCAGCCATTTGAGGGTGAGGTACAGGCTCATGGCTTGTGTGGTGGAGTGGGCGTGTCTTGCAGCAGCACCAGCAAGATGGCAGCGATCGGCAGGTTTTTGGTCAGCGGCCCCAGCGGGTGCAGCCACCAGGATGGATCGATGAAAGTAGCGAGCAGGGTCATCGTGCCCATCAGCACCAGCGCCGCCAGGTAGGCCGTCCTGCCAGGCCTCCAGGCCAGCCACAGGCCCACAAGAGCGTCGGCGGCGGCACCCGCCAGGATGAGAAACTGGCTCAGTCCCGGCGTGCTCCATGTGGGGGGCAGGCTGACCAGCAGTGCGTGGCTTTGTCCGTTCAGCTCCACGACGCTGACGATGGCGGTGGCCAGCCACACAAACACCAGGCTCCAGCGCAGTAAGGCGTGGGTCGCAGGGGTCATGGCTCCTCCACGATGTCCGTCACCATGCCCCACTTCGCAAACTCCGGCGCAAACGCCGCCAGGGGCAGCAGGCTGGTGCTGGTGTGCGCGCCAGTCGGCAGCGCCCGCCCGGTCGCCAGTTGGCGTGCCAGCAGGATAGCGGCCATGCAGGGGATCTCAGGGCCATGGTCGTGGTCGGCCGCAATGTGCCATGCGCGGCGCCGGGCCTGGCCCTGCGCATCGGCACCCGCCACACGCACCACCATGCCGCCCAGCGGCGTGCCCAGAAAGTCCAGCGCGCCGCCCGCGTGGTGCATCAGCCAGGCTAGCTTTTCGGGATGGGGCAGCGCGCCCCAATGGCGCAGCGCCGCCAGGGTCGCAAAGGCTCTCTGCGCCAGGCCCACCTCCAGGGCGGCGCGGAAGGTGACACGGTTGCGGGCTTTGTAATGGGCCGGGAAAATTTCCAGGTCCGGGATATCGCAGACCGCCCCCAGGCGTGGTCGCAGCCGTTGAAACTGGACCCGCGTGGGTTGTGCCCAGCCCCGCTGGGGTTGCCAGCGGCCACCGTCCCACACATCGATGGGCAGACCGCAGTAGCTCAGCACCGCCGCCAGTGTGGCCAGGCCACGCGGCGCACGCTGCGCGGGGGCGATGCAGATGTCGATGCTGTCGATGTGCTGCCAGCCCGCACACAGGTGGTCGATGACGGCGGAAGACAGCGCGGGCACCGTGCTGGCACCGGCAACGGCTGTGCGCCCCGTGGCGGCGAATGCGGCCTGCATCGCAGCCGGAAAGTCGCACACAAAACGGCGACCGTCGGCCAGGTCGATGTAATGTGCGCCTGCCTCTGCGGCCGCTTGAGCCACGTTGTAGGCCTGCGCCTGAAACGGGCCTGCCGTGTGAATGACCAGACCCACGCCCAGCGCCCGCAGCCTGTCTGTCAGGCCGGGCGCTTCGTGGTCCAGTGCCACGCCCTGGGCTCCATGTCCCAGGGTGGCCGCCAAGGCCTTCGCCTGCGAGGCATTGCGGCCGGCCACCAGCAGTGCGATGTGGTGGCGCGTGGCCTCGTCGCCCATCAGTGCGCGGCAGATGCGTGCACCAAAGTTGCCGTAGCCGCCCAGGACCAGGGTTGTGAGTGCTGCCATGCGGGTCAGGCTCCGGGTGCCCATGGCAGGCCGGGCTGCGTGGGCATAAAGGATGTATCTGTATCGCTGGCCCTGCCATTGCCGGTTGGGGGCAGCAGTGCCAGCAGCGCCTCGCGCTGGGGCTGCAGCTGCGTGTGGTACCAAGTGGGCACATCCGGCGCTGCAATAGGGTGGCTGAACAGATAACCCTGGATGTGGTGCAGCCCGGCGGCCGCGAGGGCGCGCAGCTCGTCTGGCGTCTCCACGCCTTCGACCACCACAGACAGGCCCAGGTCCCGCGCCAGGGCGCTGATGTGCCGCAGCAGCTTCTGGCGGCGCCGGTCCTGCGGCAGCTGCCGCACAAACAGGCGGTCGCACTTGATGCCTGCAATCGGCAACTCGGCCAGCATGCCCAGGGACGAATACCCCGCGCCAAAGTCGTCCATCAGCACGGCCACACCCAGGGTGCTCAGTGCGCGGATGGCGGCCACCATCTGGGGGCCCAGCGCAATGATGGCGTGCTCGGTCATTTCGAGCTTGAGGGCGCGTGGGGGCAGGGCGCGCTGGGCCAGCTGCAGGCCCAGCCAGGGGGCAAAGCTCTCGTGCATGAGCGTGACCGGCGCCACGTTGACGCTGATGGTGACTGCGTCCAGCCCCTGCGTCCGCCAGGTGTGCAGGTTGTCGAGCGCGTTGCACAGGATCATGCGGTCCACCTCGGCCGTCTTACCCTGCAGCTCGCACACCAGCAAAAACGTCTCGGGGTTGATGCGACCCAGGGTGGTGTCGGTCAGGCGCAGCAGGGCCTCCAGTTGCAGCTCATTGCGCTGGGTGTGGATGATGGGCTGGAAGTGCAGCGCCAGGTTGTCGGGGTGTAGCAGTCGGTCCAGATGGTCGGCAATCAGCGACTGCTGTATGTCGCTGTGGGCGTTGGGGGCGACCGCCGATGTGCGCATCATCGACAGCCCCCGGCGCAGCAACTGCTGGCGTCCTGCGTCTGAGCGCAGGTTGCTCAAATGCTCCAGCGCTACTGCCATTGCAAACACCAACACGATGAAGAGCAGCGCTGTGCCGTCGGTCGCGCCGTCGAAGTCGCCCAGGTGCATGGCAAAGGTGTTGACCAAAAGCCAGTGCAGCACCAGGATCGCACCGCCACACAGCAGCTTGTCAGCCCAG
The DNA here is from genome assembly GCF_028680575.1 of Acidovorax benzenivorans. Lineage (GTDB taxonomy): Bacteria > Pseudomonadota > Gammaproteobacteria > Burkholderiales > Burkholderiaceae_C > Acidovorax > Acidovorax benzenivorans. The sequence continues at coordinate 123,997 of NZ_JAPCKI010000008.1, forward strand.
GTCTGGGAGCGGTACCGGGGTGTGAGCACGCTGAGCTTGGCGGCGCGGTGGCGGATCGCGCAGTAGCACGAAATGCCGGTGGCGATGCCCAGCGACAGCACGATGGCCAGCCCGTTGATTTGCGCAAAACTCTGCACATGGCTGCTGGTGATGGTGAAGTGCCCCGCCAGCGCACCCAGTGCCAGCCATGCGCTGGTCAGCGCGATGCGGCGTTTGCTGGCGCTGGTGCTGAGGGTGGGAATGGTGAGCCGCGCACTCACCACCATGATGACCAGGCCGCTGAGCGCGGGCACCAGCTTCAGCACATGGTGCGACAGCTCGGCGTACATGAACAGGCCCACCACATCCAGCGCCCACACGATGGAGCCAATGCACAATGCCGCATGCGATGCGCTGATGCGGCGGCTGGAGGGGTCCACCGAATACGCGGTGTGCTCCACCAGCTGCTGGCACACATGCACCACCAGGGCTGCAAAAACCCAGAACAACAGGCTCTGCAGCAGTGGCGGAAACCCCACCACAAACACCTGCATGGCGCCTTGCCAGATTGAAACCATATCGGCCACGTGCTCCCGCCCTTTTTCTTTTTTGATTGCGGGTCATCATACGACCGCGCAATGGCGCCAAGGAGCAGCCGCCGGTCAGAGAGAAGGGGTCGCGCCATCGCGGACGCATGGTGCCTTGCAGAATTTTTTTAAGGTTTTTCTTCAATTATTCAATGATTGTTGTATTATCGATGCATGCAAGAAACCGATGTTGTCCGCGCCCTCGCGGCCCTGGCCCAGGAGGTCCGTCTGCGGGTCTTTCGCGCCCTGGTGGTGGCGGGCCCCGCAGGGCTGACCCCTGGTGACCTATCCACCCAGCTGGACGTGGCGGCCAATACCCTCTCCTTTCACCTCAAGGAGCTGTCGCATGCCGGGCTCATCAGCCAGGAGCGACAGGGCCGCAACCTGATCTACCGCGCCGCGTTCGACACCATGAATGCGTTGTTGACCTATCTCACCGAAAACTGCTGCGAAGGCCAGGCTTGCGCGCCTGCCGACGCTGCAGCGTCCTGCCACTGCTGACCATTGTTTTAGGAGAACCCCCATGAAACGCTTCCACGCCCACGTGCATGTCGATGACCTGGCCCAGAGCATCGCCTTCTATTCCAAGCTGTTTGCTGTCGCCCCCACGCGCGTCGAGGCCGACTACGCCAAATGGATGCTGGAAGACCCACGCGTCAACTTCGCCATCTCTACGCGCGGCGCCCAGCCGGGGTTGGACCACTTTGGCATGCAGACCGACGATGCTGCGGAGCTGGCCGAACTGAAGGCGCGCGCCGAGGCTGCCGACATGGCCCTGCTCGATGAGGGCAACACCACCTGCTGCTACGCCCGCAGCGAAAAGCACTGGGTGACTGACCCGCAAGGCATTGCCTGGGAGCACTTTCATACCCTGGGTGACATCCCCGTTTTCAACGAAGCCCAGCAGCCCACTGCGGCGGGTGCCTGCTGCTCGCCTGCGCCTGCAGCCACTGCGACCCCAAAGGCAGCCTGCTGCGGCCCCGCCAAGTCCACCGCCCACAAAGCCTCCTGCTGCTGAGGGAGTCCTATGACTGCGCTGAACGTCCTTTTCCTCTGTACCCACAATTCCGCCCGCAGCATCCTGGCCGAGGCCCTGCTCAACGACATGGCCCCTGGCCGTTTCAAGGCCTACTCGGCAGGCAGCAGCCCGCGCGACAACCAGCAACCCAACCCGCTGGGCCTGAAGGTGCTGCAAGCCGCCGGTATCTCGACCGAAGGCCTGCGCAGCAAGAGCTGGGACGAATTCGCCGCCCCTGGCGCCCCAGCCATGGACCTCGTCATCACCGTCTGTGACAACGCAGCGGGTGAGGTGTGCCCCATCTGGCCCGGTCACCCGGCCACCGCGCACTGGGGCTATGCCGACCCGTCCGAAGGGGATGGCTCGGACGATGAAAAGCGCGAGGCTTTCCGTAAGACTTTGCATGCGATTCACCTGAGGCTGGAGCTGTTGATCAACCTGCCTGCTGAGAAGCTCGAAAAGACCTTGCTGCAACACACAGCCCGAGAACTCTCGCGCGAAGCCGTCAAGCCATGAGGGCGCAATGTGAACCGGCCGGATCGCTCGCTCCGGCCCCCATGAGCGTGTTCGAGCGCTATCTCACGGTGTGGGTGTTGTTGTGCATCGTCGTGGGCATTGCGCTGGGGCAGTTCTTGCCGTCGGTGTTCCAGGCCGTGGGCCGCATGGAGATTGCGAAGGTCAACCTGCCCGTGGGCCTGCTGATCTGGGTGATGGTCATCCCCATGCTGGTGAAGGTGGACTTTGGTGCGCTGGGCGAGGTGCGCAAACACGCCCGGGGCATTGGCGTGACGCTGGTGGTGAACTGGTTGGTCAAGCCGTTTTCGATGGCGTTTCTGGGCTGGCTGTTCATTCGCCACTGGTTTGCGCCGTACCTGCCTGCGGACCAGTTGGACAGCTACATCGCAGGCCTCATCTTGCTGGCGGCGGCGCCCTGCACAGCCATGGTGTTTGTATGGAGCCGCCTCACCGGGGGCGACCCGCTGTTCACGCTGTCGCAGGTGGCGCTGAACGACAGCATCATGGTGGTCGCGTTTGCGCCGCTGGTGGCCTTTTTGCTGGGTATCTCGGCCATCACCGTGCCGTGGGACACCTTGCTGACCTCGGTGGTGCTCTACATCGTGATCCCGGTGGTTCTGGCCCAGTGGCTGCGCCGGTCGCTGCTGGCCAAGGGCCAGGCGATGTTTGACGCCGTCATGGCGCGCATGGGGCCCTGGTCCATCGCCGCACTGCTGGCCACGCTGGTGCTGCTGTTCGCGTTCCAGGGCGAGGCCATCCTGCAGCAGCCGCTGGTGATTGCCTTGCTGGCCGTGCCCATCCTGATCCAGGTGTTTTTCAACGCGGGGCTGGCCTACTGGCTCAACCGCGCGGTGGGCGAGAAGCACAACATCGCCTGCCCGTCGGCACTGATCGGCGCCTCCAACTTTTTCGAGCTGGCGGTGGCCGCCGCTATCAGCCTTTTCGGCTTTCACTCCGGTGCCGCGCTGGCCACCGTGGTGGGCGTGCTGATCGAGGTGCCGGTGATGCTGCTGGTGGTGCACATCGTCAACCGCAGCAAGGGCTGGTACGAGCGGGCGTGAGCGGCGCGATACACCGCGCCTGTGCGGTCAGTCCCTGGCCGTGAGCAGCGCCACCGCCTTGCGGGCCAGTGGCGCTGCCAGCATCACCGCCGGGAAGGCGAACAACCACCCCGTGAGCCATGCGCCTGTCCAGAGGCTCACAAAGTCTTGCTGCGGTTGCAGTGTGCGAAAGGTGGAGATGCCCGACACCAGCAGCGACATCACGCCCGACAAGATCAAGCTGAACAGCACCGATCCACAGCTGGCGGGGATCATGCTGCAACCTCTTCGCCAGGCTGGCGTGCGGCTGCACCGCCAACACCGCCCAGGCGCTGCAGCGTCTCGGCAAAGTGCTGGCCGAACATGCGGGCGGTCTTGGTGTCGCCGGGCACAAAGGCATCGGCGGCCGCCCCATGGCCCGCTTGCGCCATCAGGCCCGACCAGGAACCGAGGCGGTTGGCCGCCTCGTCGTAGGGCACCCCGGCATGTTGCTCCGGCAGGATGGGGTTGCCCACCCACACCATGCCGTGCTGCATGGCAAACACCCACATCGACATCAGCGTGGATTGCTTGTCGCCCGCTGGCAGTGACGACACGGTAAAGCCCGCCGCCAGTTTGTTCTTGAGCTGATGTGTCTTCCACAGGCGGCCTGTGGAATCCATGAAAGTCTTGAACGGCCCGGACACCCCGCCCAGGTAGGTGGGCGAGCCGAGGATGACGCCGTTGTAGCGCAGCAGGCGGTCGGGCGCCTGCGCCAGGTCTTCGGCCCGGACCAGTTCAGCGAGGACGCCCGGCACGGGGCGTGCGCCGTCCAGCACGTGGCGGGCAATGTGTGCGGTGTGGCCGTGGGCGCTGTGATAAACGATGGCGATGTGTTGCATGGTGTGGATTCCTTGTGAGTGATTTCGGGGGAGAAGGCGCGAGACAGGTCAGCGTGAAATCAGTGCGATGACCTGCGCGGAGAGATACAGCCCCAGCCCAAACACGGTGTGGTTGGCGAGGCTGCGCAGGCAGTTCTTGAGCGGGGTGGGCGTGCGCGATGCCGCAAAGCCCGAGCCCATGGCGGGCTGCATCACCAAGAGCGGTGCCACCACGGTGCCCATGCCCACGGCCAGCGCGGGTAGCAGGGTGGGGCTGTGGACCCAGGCGGCGCCCTGCAGGTGTAGCAACACTCCGGCAAAGACCACGCCCACGGCGTAGTGCGTGAGCCAGCCCCAGGCCAGTTCGCCCCGGACCGGAGCCGCCTTGGCGATGGCGGCGTGGGCGACTTGCCCGCGCAACAGGTGGCCCACCCAGCGGCCAATGAAAGCGAAGTTGAGCGTGGGCACGCCCAGCTTTTTCAGCAGCAAAAGCCAGGCATCCATGACGGCGGTGGCGCCAATGCCCAGGAGCACGGCGAGGGGAATGTCTTGCACTGAGAGAGTCATCAAAACACCTCGAAAAGTTGACGGAAGAAGGTTTTGAATGGAATATAGAAGTTCAAGTCAACTTGAGGTCAAGAGGTTTTTTCATGGACATTGCCGAAGTCGCCAAACGCTCCGGGCTGCGGGCGTCCACGCTGCGGTATTACGAAGAGAAGGGCTTGATCCAGTCGGTGGGGCAACCGGGTGAGCGCCGCCGGTTTGCGCCCGGTGTGATGGAGCAGCTGGCGCTGATTGCGCTGGGGCAATCGGCCGGGTTCTCGCTGGACGACATCCGGTCGATGTTCTTGCCCAGTGGCGAGCCGAACATCGACCGGCAGCTGCTGGCGGCCAAGGCCGACGAGCTCGACACCATGGTCAAACGCCTCAAGGCCATGAGCAACGGCCTGCGGCACGCAGCAGCGTGCCCGGCCGAGAGCCATGCGCAATGCCCGTCTTTTCAGCGGCTGCTGAAAGCCGCCGCCGATGGGGCGCTGGAGCGGCAGCAGCGGCGGAGCGCCCAGCCCGTCGTGGGGCTGCGGCGGCCGCGTGCCTGAGCGGGCCCAACTCGCCTCTCTTTGATGTGTTGTCGATTGCTATTTATTTGATAGCTGCTTAGGCATATTGCACTAGCGCTATCGGCCGATAAGGCTTGAAGTGGAGTTGCCAACCCCTGCCCGGCGGTGTCGGCTGCGGCGCGGGTCAGTCACCCGCCTTTGGGAGCGCCCAGCTTACGGTACACCGTGGCGCGGCTGATGCCCAGTGCGCGCGCGGCCTCGGCCACGTTGCCGCGCGCTTCCTGCACGGCGCGGCGGATCATTGCGACTTCGGCCTCGCGCAGCGGGGCGGCCACCGACGCCGTGCCCGGCACCGCAGGCGCAGGGGGGTTGCCTGCGGTGCGTGCGTGTGCAGGCAGTTGCGCCAGGGCTTGCAGCCGCAGGCCCGACCACAGCGGCAAGTCCAGGGGCTCTGCGCGCTGTTGGCGGGCGGCGTCGAACAACATGGTCCAGGGCATGGCCAGCAGGTCGCTGCAATGGGTGCGCGTGCCCCGCGTGCCTGGCGCGCGCAGGGGCTGGGGTATCAGCTGGCGGGCCATGCTGTTGGCTCCCACCACGCAGCCATCGGCGTCCAGTGTCAGCAGGCCGTCGCCTTCGCCGCCCAGCGTGCAGCCAGGCCAATTCACGCGCAGCAGCAGGGCGTGGGGCAGCTGCAGCAGCAGCGCGTCTTCCATGGCGCGGGCCGACCGGGCCACCAAGTGGCGCAGCTCGGGCCGCTCGGGCACGTCTACGCCGGTCAGGTCCAGCATGCCCACGCAGTGGCCCTGGGGGTCGAACAGCGGCGCACCCGCGCAGCTATAGCTGCTGTTGTCGTCAAAAAAATGCTCGCCCCGGTGCAGCCACACGGGCTGCAGTTCCGTCAGGGCAGCGCCGATGGCGGTGGTGCCCACGGTAGCTTCCGACAGGTCGATGCCCACGCGGCCGATGGCGCTGGCGCGTGGGTCGCTCTGGTCGCAATGGCCTTGCACATCGACCACGATGCCACGTGCATCGGTCAGCATGGCGAAGTAGCGCATGCCGGCAATGGCACGCGTCAACTGCTCCAGCACCGGCCGTGCCGCGCGCAGCAGGTGGTGGTTTTGCTCCTGGCTGTGGCGCAGTGCGGTGGCACTGACGGCATCAAAGGCCACCCGCCGCGTGGGCTCCAGCCCCCGCGCCAGGCAGCGTTGCCAGGACCGTGCAATCCAGGGCTCCACTTCGGCGCGCACGGGGGCTGCACCGTCGGTCAACAGGCTCTGGCGCGCCTGCGCAATCAGCGCGTGGCGGTCGGCAGCGGGGTGGGGCGCGGAGATCAGCATGTGAATGGGCTCCTGGAGGACCGCATGATGCGTTAGTCCGCTGAATCCGGGAAATCGGGGGTGCGCCAGGGCTGCGGCGGGATGCACGGCAAGGCGCCTGGCGCAGCCAAGGCTGGCTGCCTTGGCAAGTCAGGCAACGCCGCCGGGTACCCGCCGCAGCCCTGGCCCGCAGGGTGAGGGTCTGGCAAGGCCGCACTCGTTGTTACCGTGCTCGCCGGGTGCACAACCCGGCTGCGCCCGGCGCCTAGATTGCGGCCTTGCCAGACCCTCACGCACCCCCGATTTCCCGGATTCAGTGGACTAGTGTGCATTGCAGCATGTTTCATTTTGAGAATATCCGGCGAGGCGTCCCGGAAATCTAGGGTTGTCCCTAGGGATGTGCGGTAGGGCGCGGCAGAAGATGCGCGAGGTCAGTCCAGCCAAAACCACTCCAGGAGACAGCCAGATGCAAGTCCAGTTCACGGTCAACGGGCGCGCTGCCAGTGTTGACGTCCCCCCCAATACCCTGCTTGTCCATGCGCTGCGAGAGCACCTGTTGCTCACTGGCACCCATGTGGGTTGTGACACCAGCCAGTGTGGGGCGTGTACGGTGCATGTGAACGGCCGGGCCGTCAAATCCTGTGCCATGCTGGCTGTGCAAGCACAAGGGGCCGAGGTGACCACCATCGAAGGCATGGCCGCTGCCGACGGCACCATGCACCCCATGCAGGCCGCGTTCAAGGAGTGCCATGGCCTGCAGTGCGGCTTCTGCACCCCGGGCATGGTGATGAGCGCTGTGGACCTGTGCAAGAACCACCCCAACGCCAGCGAAGGCGAGATCCGCGAACTGCTCGAAGGCAACATTTGCCGCTGCACCGGCTACCAGAACATCGTGCGCGCAGTGCAGGTCGGCCAGAAGGCCATGGCTGGCGCCTGAGCGCGCCCGCCGTCCCCACGCCAGAACAATCCAAGGAGACAAGACCATGGGTGCATCCGACTTTTCCAAGCTGCCGCACATCGGCGAATCGCTCAAGCGCAAGGAAGACTACCGCTTCCTGACCGGCGCGGGCCAATACACCGACGATGTGGTGCTGGCCGCGCAAAGCCACGCCGTGTTTGTGCGCTCGCCGCACGCCCACGCCAAGATCAACAGCATCAACACCAGCGCCGCCAAAGCAGCACCGGGCGTGCTGGGCGTGTTTGTGGGCGCCGACGTGGCCGCCGACAACATCAATGGCCTGCCCTGCGGCTGGCTCATCACCAGCACCAATGGCGAGCCCATGAAGGAGCCGCCGCACCCCATTCTGGCGCAGGGCAAGGTGCGCTACGTGGGCGACCATGTGGCCATGGTGGTGGCGCAGACCCAGCAGCAGGCACGCGATGCGGCCGAGCTGGTGGAGGTGGACTACGACGTGCTGCCCGCCGTGGTGAACGTGGCCGATGCGGCATCGGGCGTTGTGGCGGGCGCTGCGCTGCATGACATTGCCCCGGACAACCATTGCTTCAAGTGGGCCATCGGCGACAAGGGGGGCGTGGACGCTGCGTTTGCCAATGCAGCGCACGTCACCAAGCTCGACCTGATCAACAACCGCCTGATCCCCAACGCCATGGAGCCGCGCGCGGCCATCGGCAGCTACAACCGGGCCAGCGACGAATACACGCTGTACGTCAGCAACCAGAACCCGCACGTCGAGCGCCTGCTGATGACGGCGTTTGTGATGGGCCTGCCCGAGCACAAGGTGCGCGTGATTGCGCCCGATGTGGGGGGCGGCTTCGGCTCCAAGATCTACCTGTATGCCGAAGACGTGTGCCTGACCTGGGCCTCCAAGAAGCTCAACCGCAACATCAAGTGGGTGGCCGACCGCAGCGAATCCTTTCTGTCGGACGCCCATGGCCGCGACCACATCAGCCATGCCGAGATGGCGATGGACAAGGACGGAAAATTTTTGGCGCTGCGTGTGCACACCCATGCCAACCTGGGCGCCTACCTCAGCACCTTTGCCAGCGCCGTGCCCACCATCCTGTACGCCACGCTGCTGGCCGGCCAGTACAGCACGCCCCAGGTGCATGTGGAGGTGGATTCATGGTTCACCAATACCGCGCCGGTAGACGCCTACCGGGGCGCAGGTCGGCCCGAGGCGACCTATCTGTTAGAGCGCTTGGTGAGTCGTTGTGGTTGGGAAATGGGCTTGGGGCAGGACGAGATCCGCAAGCGCAACTTCATCACCAGTTGGCCTTACCAGACGCCCGTGGCGCTGCAGTACGACGTGGGCGACTACCACGCCTGCATGACGCAAGCGCAGGAACTGGCCGACGTGGCGGGCTTTGCGGCGCGCAAGGCGGCCAGCGAGGCCAAGGGTTTGAAGCGCGGCATCGGTTACAGCAGCTACATCGAAGCCTGCGGCATTGCGCCGTCCAACATCGCGGGTGCGCTGGGCGCGCGGGCGGGCCTGTTTGAATGCGGCGAGGTGCGCGTGCACCCCACGGGCAGCGTGACGGTGTTCACCGGCTCGCACAGCCACGGCCAGGGGCATGAGACCACCTTTGCGCAGGTGGTGGCGGCGCGCCTGGGCATCCCGGTGGAGAACGTGGACATCGTGCACGGCGACACGGGGCGTGTGCCGTTTGGCATGGGCACGTATGGCTCGCGCTCCATCAGCGTGGGCGGCGCGGCCATCATGAAGGCGCTGGACAAGATCGAGGCCAAGGCCAAGAAGATCGCCGCGCACCTGATGGAGGCGAGCGACGCCGACATTGACTTTGCCAACGGCGAGTTCACCGTGCGCGGCACCGACAAGAAGATCCCGTTCGGCCAGGTGTCGCTGGCGGCCTATGTGCCGCACAACTACCCGCTGGACGTGCTGGAGCCGGGCCTGAACGAAACCGCGTTCTACGACCCCACCAACTTCACTTTCCCCGCAGGCACCTACATCTGCGAGGTGGAGATTGACCCGGCCACAGGCAGCACCCGCGTGGACAAGTTCACCGCCGTGGACGACTTCGGCACCATCATCAACCCCATGATCGTGGAAGGCCAGGTGCATGGCGGTCTGGTGCAGGGCATTGGCCAGGCGATGATGGAAAACTGCGTGTACGACCGCGAGACCGGCCAGCTGCTCACCGGCAGCTTCATGGACTACGCCATGCCGCGCGCCGACGACTTCCCTGAGTTCAAGCTGGGCCACGTGTGCACCCCCTGCACCCACAACCCGCTGGGCACCAAGGGCTGCGGCGAGGCCGGGGCCATTGGCTCGCCACCGGCCGTGATCAACGCCGTGCTGGATGCGCTGCGACCGCTGGGCGTGAAGGAATTCGACATGCCCGCATCCCCGCACCGCGTGTGGGATGCCATTCAAAACGCCAAGGCATAAGGAGACCCACCATGTACGCATTCACCTTTGAGGCTCCTTCCTCCACCGCCGCTGCCGCGCAGCTCATCGCCCAGGGCGGCAAGCTGCTGGCGGGTGGGCAAAGCTTGTTGCCGTCCATGCGGCTGCGCCTGGCCAACCCCGAGAAAATCGTGGACCTGAACAGCATTGCCGAGCTGGCGGGCATTCGCCGCGAGGGCAACGCGTTGGTCATCGGTGCCATGACGCGCCATGCCGACGTGGCAGCCAGTGCGGAAGTAAAAGCCGCCATCCCTGCGCTGGCCGACCTGGCCGCCCACATCGGCGACCGCCAGGTGCGCGCACGCGGCACGCTGGGCGGCTCGGTGGCCAACAACGACCCTGCCGCCTGCTACCCCAGTGCGGTGCTGGGCCTGGGCGCCACGGTCATCACCAACCGCCGCGAGATCCAGGCCGACGATTTCTTTGTGGGCATGTACACCACGGCGCTGGAGGAGGGCGAGATCATCACCGCCATCCGCTTCCCGATCCCGAAACGCGCTGCGTACATGAAGTTCAAGCAGGCGGCTTCGCGCTTCTCGCTGGTGGGGGTGTTTGTGGCGCAGACCGACAGCGGCGTGCGCGTGGCCGTCACCGGTGCGGCCAGCAGCGTGTTCCGCCACGCGGGGCTGGAGGCGGCGCTCAACCAGAGCTTCACCCCCCAGTCGGCGGCCAGCGTGAAGATCGACGCGAGCGACCTGAACGCCGACATCCACGCCAGCGCTGCCTACCGCGCCAACCTCATCAGCGTGCAAACGCAGCGCGCAGTGCAGCAGATGCTGGGCTGAGGGGAGTGCGCCCACCGCCTTGGTGCGGCACCAGGTAGTGGGCTTTTGAATGAAATTGGCTGCTAGCGCAGTATTGATATGCGCTAGCAGCTATGAATTGGATAGCAATGAATTCGATGATCGCCGCGCCGGTTCCGGTTTCCATCGACGCCCTGGTGTTGGCCTTGCAAAGCGTGGGCTACTTTGCCGACCGGCGCCTGGCCACGGCGGTGTTTCTGGCACTCAAACTGCAGCGGCCTTTGCTGCTGGAGGGCGAGCCTGGCGTGGGCAAGACGGCGCTGGCCAAGGCCCTCTCGGAAGTGCTCTCGCGCAGCCTCATCCGCTTGCAGTGCTACGACGGTCTGGAGCAGCGCGAGGCGCTGTACGAATGGAACTACGCGGCCCAGTTGCTGCACATGCGGGCGGCAGAAAGCAAAGGCAGTGCCGACATGGCACAGGTAGAACGCGAGGTGTATCAAGACCGCTACCTCATCCGCCGCCCCTTGCTGCAAGCCTTGCAGGCCCCCGCGCCCGGCGCCGTGCTGCTGATCGACGAGGTGGACCGCGCTGACGAGCCCTTCGAGGCCTTCTTGCTCGAATACCTGGGCGAGTACCAGGTCAGCATCCCCGAGATCGGCACCGTGCGTGCCACGGCCACACCGGTCACCCTCCTCACCAGCAACCGCACGCGCGATCTGCACGACGCCGTCAAGCGCCGCTGCCTGTACCACTGGCTGGACTACCCCGAGCGTGAACGCGAGCTGGCCATCGTGCGTGCCCAGGTGCCGGGCGCCAGCGAGGCGCTGGCCATCCAGGTCGCGGAGTTTGTGGGCCGGCTGCGCAGCCAGCCGTTTGCCAACGCATTCCAGCGCGCACCGGGCATTGCAGAGAGTGTGGAATGGGCCAAGGCGCTGGTGGCGCTGGACACGATTGTGGTGGACCCGGAGGTGGTGTCCGACACCGCAGGCATCTTGTTCAAGCAGCGTGAGGATGTCGCGGCGCTCACGCGCGACATGGCGGTGCAGTTGCTGCAGCCTGCCGACACCGATGCATGAGAACCGTCCCATGGCAGAGGGCGCGATGTTCTCCCAACTTGGCGATGCCCGCACCGGCAAGCTGGCCGACAACCTGAGCGGCTTTGGTCGCACGCTGCGCCGCGCTGGCGTGCGGGTAGACGCTGCCCGCATGGCGCTGGCCCAGCAGGCGGTGATGTTGGTAGGCCTGCAGCGCGAGGATTTCAGCGCCGCACTGGAGGCCGTGCTGGTCAGCCGCGAGCAAGACCGCATGGTGTTCCGTGAGTTGTTCGACGCCTACTTTCGCAACCCCAACGTGGCGCAAAAGCTGCTGGCACAAATGCTGCCCAGCGCCGAGTCCAAGGCCGAGCCCGTCAAGCGCCGCCCGCGCGTGAGCGAGGCACTGGCGCCCGTGCGCGCTGCCCGCAACGCGCCGCCCGCACGCGAAGAAGACAAGATCGAATTCGATGCCGCCATGACGGCCAGCGACCTGCAGCGCCTGCGGCAGGCCGATTTCAACCAACTTTCGGCCAGCGAATACCTCCTGGTGGAGCGCCTGGCGCGCGACGTGCCCCTGCCTTTGCCGCGCTATGCGGCCCGCCGCACCCGGCCGGGTGTGCGCGGCAGCCGCCCGCACTGGCCCGGCGCCATGCACCATGCGGCGCGCACTGGGGGCGAGGTGCTGCGCATCCCCTTGCTGCAGCGGCGCCAGCAACCGTTGCCGCTGCTGGTGCTGGTGGATGTGTCGGGCTCCATGGAGCGTTACTCGCGGCTGCTGCTGGCGTTTTTGCATGCAGCGACTGCACCGCGCCACACCGGCGACGCCGTGCGCCGCGACGTGTTTGCGTTTGGCACCGGGCTGACCGACCTCACGCCCGCCTTCCGTCTGGCCGACACCGATGCGATGCTGGAGACGGCCAGCCGCGCGATCACCGACTTTGCGGGCGGCACCCGCATGGGCGACAGCCTGGGCCAGTTGCGCCTGCAGCATGCGCGGCGCCTGGTGGGGCGGCGCACGCTGGTGCTGTTGATCAGCGACGGGCTCGACACGGGCACCCCCGAGGTGCTGGAGCGCGAGCTGGCCTGGCTGCGCCGCCACTGTGGCCGCCTGCTGTGGCTCAACCCCCTGCTGCGCTACGAAGGGTATGCCCCCACGGCGCGCGGTGCGTCAGCCCTGCACCGCCAGGCCCACGGCATGGTGGCCGTGCACAACCTGAGCCACCTCAAAGAACTGGCCGCCCATCTGGCGAGCGTGCTGCGGCAATGAGGGCACGGTCATGCGGGCGTGCCCAGTGCTGCCCAGGTCTGCGGGCAGATTGAACTCACACAACATCCACAACGTCCACACCATCTGAACACCGAGAGGACCCACCATGGAAATGCAAGCCAGCCGAACCCTTGCCGTCAGCCAGCAACAGGCCTGGGAGGCGCTCAACGACCCCGAGGTGCTCAAGCTGTGCATTCCCGGCTGCGACAAGGTCGAGCCCACGGCCGACAACCAGTATTCCGTGGCCATGGCCCTCAAGATCGGGCCCGTTTCGGCCAAGTTCGCGGGCAAGATCACGCTGTCGGACATCGTGCCGCCCGAGAGCTACAACATCGCCTTCGATGGCTCCGGTGGCGTAGCAGGCTTTGGCAAGGGCAACGCCCAAGTCAAGCTCGTGCCCCTGCCCGCCGATGCAGCAGGGCAAGCCAGCTGCGAGCTGCACTACACCGTGCACGCCTCGGTGGGCGGCAAGATCGCCCAACTGGGCCAGCGCCTCATCGACGGCGCCGCCAAGAGCATGGCCGAGGACTTCTTCAAGCGTTTTGACGACGAGATGCAGCGCCGCTTTCCGCGCGCTGAAGTCCCACTGGGGGCTGACGCAGCAGGCGCCGATGCCATCACCCAGCCGGGAGCGGTGGATGGGGGCGACGCAACCCAGAGCGGGGGTATCCCTGCGTGGGTGTGGGGTGTTGGCGTGGGGGCCCTGGTATTGCTGGCCTGGTGGTTCAATCGGGGGTGAGTGAACGGGGTACCCAAAGGAAGCGAGTCATGGAAAATTTGGACGTCATGGTGTTGCGCACACTGCAGGGCTGGCGTGCTGCAGGGCGCCGTGCGCTGCTGGCCACGGTGGTGCGCACCTGGGGCTCGTCGCCCCGGCCTGTGGGCTCCATCATGGCGCTGTGCGAAGACGGCGCGGTGGTGGGCTCGGTGTCGGGCGGGTGCATTGAGGACGACCTGATCGACCGCCACACCCGCGCCTATGCCCAGGCGGGCGCGGCTGCAGACGGTGCCGAGCACCGCATCCCCAGCGGGCCGCCATCGTTTGTCAAATACGGCATCAGCGCCGATGAGGCGCACCGCTTTGGCCTGCCCTGCGGCGGCACGTTGGAGCTGCTGCTCGAATACGACCCTGATCCCGCACTGCTGGCCGAGTTGATTGCCTTGCTGGCTGCCGGGCGGCTGGTGCAGCGCACCGTGCGCCTGTCCGATGGCGCGGTGACCCTGGCGCCCACCCAAGCGCCCGAGGCGTTGGCGGTGGATGTCTTGCAGCTCACCAACACCTTTGGCCCTGAGTACCGCATGCTGCTGATCGGTGCAGGGCAGCTCACCGAGTACCTGGCCACCATGGCCTTGTTCAATGGTTTTGCCGTGACGGTGTGCGACCCGCGCGAGGAGTACCGGGGCAGCTGGAGCGTGCCCGGCGCCACGGTGGTGAGCGACATGCCCGACGATGTGGTGCTGGCCTTCAAGCCCGACCGCCGCACTTGCGTGGTGGCGCTCACGCACGACCCCAAACTGGACGACCTGGCGCTGCTGGAGGCGCTGAACACCGAGGCGTTCTACGTGGGTGGCATTGGCTCGCGCCGCAACAACGAGGCACGGCGTGCACGCATGATCGAGCACTTTGACCAGACCGAAGCCAGCCTGCAACGCCTGCGTGGGCCGATCGGTATCTACATCGGCAGCAAGACACCACCCGAGATTGCAGTGAGCGTGATGGCAGAGATCCTGGCCGTCAAAAACGGCGTGACCCTGCCGCGTGACATGGAAGTAGCCCAGGCCAAAAACGACCGGGAGCAGGTGCCTAACGACCCCGGCGCCTTGGTGTGCGGCGTGCGGTAGCCACGCAGGCAGGTCAGTGCTGGGCTTTTGGTTCCTGCGCCTGCAGTTGTCGCTGCACATGCCTGAGCAGCCCTTCGCAGGCGTCTTCCACAAGGTCCAGCACCTCCTCAAACCCCTGGCTGCCGCCGTAGTACGGGTCGGGCACCACCGGGCTGTCGAACTGCAGGCAGAACTCCGTCATGCGCCGCAGCTTGTGCGCGTGTGCGGGTGGGCAAAGGTCTTGCGCCAGGGCCAGGTTGTCCCAGTCCATGGCCAGGATCAGGTCGTAGCGGGCAAAGTCAGCGTTCTTGATCTGCCGGGCCCGCAAGTCCGACAGGTCATAGCCGCGCTGCGCCGCGTGGCGCTGGGTGCGCGTGTCGGGCGGTTCGCCGGGGTGGTAGTTGTGCGTACCTGCCGAGTCCACCACCACAGTGTGCGCCAGGCCGCTGTGGATGATCTTGTGGCGGAACACGCCGTGGGCTGTGGGGCTGCGGCAGATGTTGCCCATGCACACGAAAAGAATCGCGTAGCGAGACATGGTGGTGGCGAGCGTTCAGGCCTCGATCACCACTGGGCCGCCCTTGGCAATGCCCCGTTGGTAGGCAGGGCGTGCGTGCATGCGTTCCAGGTAGGCCTGCAGGTGCGGGCAGTGGCTTGCGTCGTTGGCGCGTGACATCAGGGCTTCGACCGCAAAGCTCATCTGAAAGTCCGCCATGGTCAGGTGCTCCCCCGCAAACCAACGGTGGGTGCCCAGGTGTTGCTCAATGAACGCCAGCGCCGTGTCCACGTTGGGGTCGATGAGCTTTTGCTGCACCGTGCCACACAGGGCGCGCGCAATGGGCTTCACGAAGAACGGCATGGGCTGGGTGGGGATGGTCTTGAACACCAGTTTCATCACCAGCCAGTTCATCAGCGAGCCCTCGGCATAGTGCATCCAGAAGCGGCACTGGCGGTGCTCGGCGGTGCGGGGGGCGGGCTGCAGGTGGGCCAGATCGCCACGGGCCTGCTCGCCATAGGTTTCGGCCAGGTACTCGATGATGGCGCCTGACTCGGCAATCACTTCGTCACCGTCCGTGATGACCGGCGACTTGCCCAGGGGGTGAATGGCCCTGAGCGCGGGTGGTGCCAGCTTGGTGGCCTTGTCGCGCGGGTAGATCTTGAGCTCGTAGGGCACGCCCAGCTCTTCCAACAGCCAGAGGATGCGCTGCGAGCGCGAGGTTTCGAGGTGGTGCAGGGTGATCATGGGCGCCATCTTATGGAAGAGTCGGCCACATGCACCCTGGTGCTGCCCTTGTTTTGCGTGATTTTTGCGTGGTTCAGGCAGTACGGCGGCGCTGTTGCCCGATGGAGCGTTGCATCCACTGCGCATACAGGTCCACCGAAATGAGCACTGCCATGGCAAACGCGCAGGCCGCCACGACGGAGCCCAGGCCCAGCGCGCTGACCAGGCCGGTGCCCTGCACAGTGGCAAAGCGGTTGGGGGTGGTGCAGATGAATTCAGCAGCGCCCATGCCGGTGTAGTGCATGGTGCAGACGGCGATGGCCATCAGCAGGGCGGCGCCCAGGCGGCTGGCCAGGCTCCGGGTGTTGAAGGCCAGCCACAGGGCGGCTGTGCCCGCAGCCACGGCAATCAGCACCGAGAGGGCCACGATGCCCAGGTCCCAGCGGATGTAGCCGCCAATCTTCATGCCGTACATGCCCAGGTAGTGCATGCCCGCCACGCCCAGGCCCAACAGCAGGCCTGCGACCAGAATGCGTGGTACCTCTCGGGGTGCCCCGGACACCACGATGAGCGCCGCCGAGGTGCAGGCCACGGCCGCAACCAGTGACACGGCGCTTTCGACCATGCCGTAGCTGCTGGCCACGTCCAGCCGCAGCGCCACCATGCCCACAAAGTGCATGGACCACACCCCGATGCCTCCCAGTGCCACGCCAGCCGTCAGGGCGGCAGTACGGTTGAGCGTGCCGTCCTTGTGGCGGATGCGGCGCGTGATCATCAAGGCAATCAGCGAGCCGATGAATGCCAGCGAGAACGAGATGGCGACGAGGTGGGGGCGGTATTCGGAGACGACGGTGGAGTCCATGGAGAGTTGCTTGGTACGGATTGAGCGGGGGAGCTTCCCCCCTCTATGAGACAGTTGAAACTAATTGTTTCTATTTTAGATAAACAGGTTGTTTTTTGCTCTGTGTGGTTATTGCGCGTTGAAGCATCCCCACCTCCGCAGGTACGGGCGGTTTGGTTTTGAAAGGGGAGTCGTGACGGATTGGGAAATCCGCCCGCAGTCAGGCAACCGCAACCGCGCGAGCGACGAAACGGTGCGCCAGGGGGCAACGCCCCGTGAGCCCGCGCTTTCAGAGCTGCTGCAGGAACGCCCGAAGCAAACGCCAATGCTCAAGGGATGCGTCGGCAGCGGACTGGGCCGCAGTGTTTTCCAGCTGGCGCGCGCGTACGCTCTGGGTCGGGTGGCCCAAGGTGAGCAGCACGGTGGCCAGGCTGTGTGCCAGGCGCCGCAGCGCGGGCCAGTCTTGTGCGGCGCAGGCGGCGTCGCCTTGTCGCACGTCGGCAGCGAACTGCTTTAGGCAACTGGCGCGGTAGGCCTTGAAGAGGAATTCGTCACCGGCAAAGTGGGTCGCAATGGCCTGCGCCTCGTCGTCAGACACCTCGTTGCCGGCGGTGACCGCCACCGCAGGGGCGCTGACAGTGGGCCCTGACGTCAGCGCCAGTGCATCGGTCACGCAGGCCTCCAGCTCTGCCACCGATGCAGGTTTGGACACCATGCGCCATACCTTCATGGCCTGCAGTTGCTCGCGCACTGGCGGCGTCAGGCCCGCGCTGAATACCGCCACCGGAATCCGGCGGTCCTGCACAGGCTCCTGCAGCAGCCGCTGTACCAGGTCAATGCCAGACTCGCCCGGCAGCATGAGGTCGGTGAGGATGAGTTCCACCCCTCCGGCACGCAGTGCCTCCATGGCGTCGGGTACGTTGGCGCAGATCAACAGCTCAATGGGTAACTCTTCCAGCGCCATCTGCACAAAGCGCGCGATGGAACTGTCGTCCTCCACCAGCAGGACCTTGGGCGCGGTCATGCGGGTACCTGGGCCTGGGGGATGCACGCGGCCAGTGCGCCGGGCAGCTCTGCCACCAGTCGGGGTTTGTGGATGACCTTCACGCCCTGCAAGGCAAATGCGTAGGGTTCGCGCTGCTGCTCATCGAGCGAGGTGACCACGATGAGGTGGCTGCGCGCAAACTGGGGGTGTGAGCGCAGCGTGGTGATCAGGGTGGCGCCATCGATACCCGGCAGCAGGATGTCAACGATCAGCACCTCGGGCTGTGTCTGCCCATACAGCGCCAGACCGGTGATGCCATCGTTGGCCACATGCAGCTGAGCTCCCGGGAAGTGCTGCTGCACGATGAGGCCCACCAGGTTCTGGAAATGGATCGAGTCCTCGATCAGCAGGATCTGCGGCGCACGCCCTTTGGCTGGGCTCGCTGGCGGGGCCATGGGCGGGCGGCTGGCTACCAGCGTGCCGGCGGCGGGTGCCTGCGCAACGCCACCCGAGCCATGAGCAGCCATCCAGCGCTCCACAGATGCCCGCGAAATGCGGCGGTGCCCACCCGGGGTCTTCCAGGCTTCCAGTTCGTTGCGGTCCACCATCAGCTGGACCGACCGTACGGCCATGCCCAGCATCTTGGCGACTTCCAGTGTGGTGTAGTGGTCGGCCATGGTGTGCTCCGAGGGGGAATTGTCAGATTGCATAGATCGCGCATTTTCTCCTAATTTTTATTTCTGCATGACTTGCATTTGATAAAAATGATTGATATGATTCAATCAGCGGCAAAAAAATCACCCTAAAGCGTGTTTTTGTATTTCTAGGCCGACCATATGTCTCATAAGGGCTACCACCATGAAAAAGATCCTCATCGTCGAAGACCACATCGATATCCGCAAACTGCTCAAGATGACGCTGGAGTTTGATGACTTCGAGATCCACGAAGCCGCCACAGGCGACGCGGGCTGGGTGCTGGCCAGCGAACTGCGGCCCGACATCGTGCTGCTCGATGTGATGATGCCGGGCACCCTGAACGGGCTGGACGTGTGCCGCCGCATCAAGTCCGACCCGGACATGCGCCACACCAAGGTGATCATGCTGACGGCCCGGGTTCAGTCCGGTGACAAGGAGGCGGGCTTCGCGGCGGGGGCCGACGACTACCTGATGAAGCCCTTCAGCACCCTGCAGGTGCTGGAAACCATCTACCGCATGGAGGCTGCGCAGTGACCTCGCAGCCATTGAAGGAGTCTGCGCCCGTGGCACCCACGGATACGCGCTGCTTCGACGAGGCAGCGGTGGAGCAGATGGAGCATTTTGTGCGCGACTTCGGGCGCATGTACCGTGAGCGCAACGAAGCCCTGCACGAGGTCACCCGCGCGCACCACGCCGCGCTGCTGCACCTGTCGGCAGCGGCCGACCTCAAGGACCACGACACTGGCGTGCACATCGTGCGCATTGGCTACCTGGCCGAGGCCCTGGCCCTGGCCCTGGGGCAGACCGTGGGCTACGCCCGCATGCTACGTAAGGCCGCGCCCATGCATGACATCGGCAAGATCGGTACGCCCGACAATGTGCTCAAGAAGCCCGGCAAGCTCACCCTCGAAGAGCGCGAGACCATGAATTGCCACTCCGCCATGGGCGCGGAGATCCTGGGGCGCTCGCACATTCCCGTGTTCAACATGGCGGCCGATGTGGCGCTCACGCACCACGAGCGCTACGACGGCCAGGGCTACCCCGCAGGCTTGTCGGGCGAGGCGATTCCGCTGTCGGGTCGTATCACCGCCGTGGTGGACTTTTTTGACGCGCTGACCACAGACCGTGTATACCGTCCTGCCTTTTCGGTGGCGGTGGCGCTGGAGATGTTGGTGGCCGAGCGCGGACGCGCTTTTGACCCGGTGATCGTGGACGCGTTTTTGGCGCATGCAGAGGCCATCGATGCGCTGCGGTGCAAGATCACGCAGGAGTGCCCGTCGTTCGATGAACTGATCGATGCTCCCTGAACCCTTTTTGCCGATCGCTGGGCGGGGGGGCACTGCGGGAGCGGTGGTCTTGTTGACCTGAGGATTTTCAATGATGACGATGATGCAGTGGCTGAAACCCTGGGCGTTGACCATAACCCGTCTGGCGCTGGCCGTGTGTGCCACTTGTGCGCAAGGGGGGCCTGTGGCCGACCGTGTGCAGAGCCAGTCGGTGCTGCGTGTGTGCATTTGGCCGGACTACTACGGCGTGACCTACCGTCACCCGCGCACCCAGCAGTTGGGGGGTATCGACATCGATCTGTCTGTCGAATTGGCACGCGACCTCAAGGCCCGGGTGGAGTACGTGGATTCGTCCTTTCCCACCCTCATTGATGACCTGAACCAGGACCGGTGTGATGTGGCCATGTTTGCCATCGGCGTGCTGCCTCAGCGCATGGAAGCGCTGGCTTTCACCCAGCCCTACATGCGCAGCGACATCTACGGTATCACCACCAAAACCAATACGGTCGTCAAGCAGTGGGCCGACATCGACAAGCCAGGCGTGCTGGTGGGGGTGCAAGCGGGCACGTTCATGGAGCCCATCATGACCCAACGCCTCAAGCAGGCCACGCTGGTGCGCATCCAGCTGCCGGCCACCCGCGAGCGCGAACTGACGGCAGGGCGCATTGATGTGTTCATGACCGACTATCCCTATAGCCGACGCCTGATGGACAACGCAGACTGGGCGCGGCTCATCGAGTCGCCCGAGCCGTTCTCGGTGCTTCCCTACGGCTATGCGGTCAAGCGCGGCGACGCCGCCTGGCTGGCCACGGTGGAGGCCTTTGTGACTCGCATCAAGACCGATGGCAGACTGCAGCGTGCCGCCGCCCAGAATGGTCTGAGTGCCATCGTGGTGCGCTGACGTGGCCGACGCACCCGTCATTTTCCGCGTCTGGCATCGGCTGCGCGCGTGGGTGTTGCAGACCAGTCATCTGGTTCTGATCGCTGGGGGGCTGTCGGCGCTGGCGGCGTTGGCGGCAGTCAGCGCGTTGGCCGTGAATGACTTTCACACGGTGCGCGTGGGCCACCAGAACCATGCCGCCATGCTGGCCCGGGTGCTCGAAGACCAGGCGACACGCACCGTGCAGACGACCGGACTGGCTCTGGAGTCTTTGGCCACATCGCCAGCTCTCACGGCAGCGGTCTCTGAACCCCGGCGCATGCACGACGCTCTGAACCAGGCGCTGGCAGCCCTGTCCTTTCTTCGGGGCCTGGCCGTGGTGGATGCCGGTGGTCGGGTGGTCGCCAGCACCCTGCCAGCCGATGTGGAGAGTTTTGTGGACTTGGCCAGGCTCGGCCCTTCGGTGGTTGTGGGGCGGACGGTGCAGGGCGGCCTCACGCCTGGCCGCAGCCTGCAAAGTGTGCGCCTTGGGGCCGCTGCGGCAGCGGCCCCTGCCGGTGTGGCTTTCATCCCCGTGATGCACGGCTACAAGAACGAAGCCGGGCATGTGCTGGTGCTGGTGGCGCTGGTCAACCCCGATTCGTTGTCCAGCTTTCAGCACCTGACGCTGGAGTCAGACATTTTCGATTCGGTCGTGACCTCCTACGACGGCCAGGTGCTGGCCACCTCGGGTGCGGCGGTTGCGCTGGCGGGTACGCGGGTGAACAGTATTCCCGTGTTCAGCCAGTTCCTGCCCCGGCAGGAGCATGCAACCTATCTGGGGGTGGGTGTGCTGGGCGAGCGGCAGATCGTCAGCTTTCGTGCCTCAGCCGTTATGCCGCTGGTCGTGGTGGTCGAGACCTCGTACCGGGTTGCCGTGCAGAGCTGGCTGGCGGATGCCCGCTCGCTGATCGGCATTGGCTTGGCCCTGGTGGCCCTGGTGCTGGGCTTGACCTTTGCGGTGTGGCGGGGCATTCGCATCCGCGAGCGGGCTCGGCGGGCCATTGATGCGGCGCAGGCCCGCATTGCCCGCAACGAGAGGGACCTGTCGGTGCTGATGCGCAGCGTGCAGGAACTGATTTTTCGTACTGATGCCCAGGGCGTGATCACCTATGTGAACGCCCACTGGACCGTCATGACGGGCACACCGCCTGCCCGCGCCATTGGGAAACGCCTGCACGACTTGGTAGAGCCACGAAGCCGCAATGACGTGATCCGGGCCATCGACCCCCGATCTCCCGATGGGGTGCGGGTGTGCCAGGTGTTCTCGCGCGCCGCCGAGGGTAAGGAAATGATGTTCCAGGTAGCGGTGGTGCCCCTGGTGGCTGCCGGGCGCGTGATCAGTTTTGCGGGCAGCGCGGTGGATGAAACCGAGCGCTGGATGGCCCAGCAGCAACTGCAGGCGCAGATCGCGTTCCAGGATCTGCTGCTGGAGACCAACCCGCTGCCCATTTCGGTGACCGACGCACAGGACCGCTTTGTGCGCGTGAACAAGGCCTGGGAGGAATACAAGGGCCGAGCGCGCGCTACCGTGCTGGGCAAGGCGGTGGCCGAGTGCCTGCCTCCCGACGAAGTCAAGGTGCACGAGTCGGCCAACAAACAGCTGGTGCGCTGGGGTGGGCGCGCCCTGGTCGACACCCAGGTCCGCCATGGCGACGGATCTCGCCGCGACACACGCCTGGCCAAGGCGGCCATTGCCGATGAACATGGTCAGATCACCGGTGTGCTCACCATCCTGATGGATGTGAGCGAGTTCCGTGAGGCCGAGCGCGCCACCCAGGAGGCGCGCGACGCGGCCGAAGAGGCGTCCCGCGCCAAGTCGGAGTTTGTGGCCAACATGAGCCACGAGCTGCGCACTCCGCTGCAGTCCATTTTGGGCTTTGCCGAACTGGGCATGCTGCGCAGTCACGCACAGCCCAAGCTGGCGGGCATGTTTGAAGACATCCATTCCGGTGGCCAGCGCATGCTCACGTTGGTGAACGATCTGCTGGAGGTCTCCAAGCTGGAGAGCACCGTGGGCACCTTTCACATGGAGCGCATCGACTTGCGCGGCGTAGTGCGCCCTGTGATTCGCGAGCTGGAGCCTTTGCTGGAGCGCAGCCACCTGATGATGGATTTGCGGATGTCCGATCTGCCACTGGTGGCCAAGGCCGACCCGCTGCGCTTTCAGCAGGTGATCCGCAACGTAGTGGCCAATGCCATCAAATTCTCGCCACCTGGCAGCACCATCACGCTGGAGGGCTACACAGACCCCCAGGGCCAGGCGCACATCGTGGTGCGCGATGAGGGGCCGGGTATCCCTCCGTCAGAGCTGCAAAGCATTTTTGAGGCTTTTGTGCAGTCCAGCAAAACCAAGGATGGATCAGGGGGAACGGGCCTGGGCCTGGCCATTTGCCGCAAGATCGTCGAGGCCATGGGTGGGCGGATTTTCGCCGAGAACGCTCCTGCCAGCGGCGCGGCCTTTCACATCATCCTGCCTGCCAGAGGCCAGGCGGAAACGATGCCCGCACCGCTGGAATAAGCGGTGCACCGCCCACAAAAAAGCCCTCTGATGAGGGCTTTTTTGTGGATGCTGGCGGGGCGCCGCAGCGCCCCATAAGGCTGATCAGCCGCCCTTGCGCGAGCGCTTGCCAGGGTTCTTCTTGCTGCGCGTGGCAACACCACGCTCCAGGCTCACGCGCTGGCCACGGCCGGGGGTGTTCAGCGTCACGCCGGGCAACGGCTTGGGTTGGGGGGTGCGCTTGCGGTCTGCTTCGGTGACGATCTTGTTGCCCATGGTAGGTCTCTGAGAAAGTGGAGAAAAGAGGCATATTAGGCCACAGCCGCAATCAGGGGCGGCCAGCAGGCCTTTCTGGTGCTCTGCCGTGGTGGCAGAAGGAAGGGCAAATTCCCTACTGTGCGACGAAACGCGCCCCATAGGACGTACCTTGGTCGGTGGACAGCGCCTCGGCGCAGTGATGGGGTAGCACCCACCCCTGGGTCGGGTCTTCGACCGCGCGGGTATGGATGGTGGGGGGCTGCGCGCGCACTCCGCCAAAGATCGTGGCAAACGCGACGTCGGCAGCATCACGGCCGGTACCAAAGCGCAGCAGCCCCATGGGGACGGCCGTGCCCGAAGGGTCGAACAGATACCACCGGTCGCCCAGATACGCCTCCACATAGGCATGAAAGTCCGGTGGGCCCAGCGCGGGGTCCGCGCCGTAGTCGGTGCCCGTGGCAAAGCGGGCCGGAATGTTCACGGCGCGGCACAGCGCAATCATCAGGTGGGCGAAATCCCGGCACACCCCGACCTGTTCCACCAGCGTATCGACGGCCGAGGTGTTGGAGTTGGAGGTGTTGGATGTGAACGCCACATGCCGGTTCACCCAGTCGCGGATGGCCTGCACGCGGCTGTGCCCCTGCCACAAGGCGCCAAATTCGTTCAGTGCCAGCCGTAGCAGTCGGTCGGACTGGCAATAGCGGCTGGGGTAGATGTAGCCCATCACGTGCGGCGGCAGGTGCCGCACAGGCACCTCGGCCAGATGGGTGGGGGCGGCGCGGTGGTGGCGGATGTCCACGGTGGTGCTGTAGGTCAGCGCCAGTGTGCCAGGCTCGCCATGCAGCCGCAGATAGCGGTTGCCCGTTGCTGGGTCGGTGTGGATCTGATGGGGGATGTTCTGGCTGAGCACCAGGCGCTCGTTGTGGACGATCTGGTGGGGTGTTTGTGCGGCGTGGATGTTGAACACGAAATCGGCGCCGTAGCTGTCGATCTCGTAGCGCAGGTCAATCTGCAGCTCCATGCGAACGCTGCGCTGGCTGCCGGGGGTGGCCTGTGCCAGAGGCGTGCTGAGATTGGCAGGCCATGGCGCGGGCTCGTTGGACGCTGTAGTGAGGCGGGGGGCGCTGGAGAGGAAGGCCATGGCAGCTCTCAGCGGCGGCGCCCGCAAGGCGCGGGCTCACCCAGTGTGTGGGACGGTGTCATCGACGGCTCCTGGGTGTGCGCCGCGCCGGGGTATCTGGCAGGGCAAAGAACTTTCAGGATACGCCCCAGCACGTCGCTTGCGTGTAGGCCGATGGCCCGTGCCCGACCGCGTCGTGCCGGAGTGCTGGTCGGGTTCAGCCCATTACCGAGGCCTGGCCAACACCTGCACGTCGCCAGCGTGGCGTTTTCAGGGCTTTCGCGGAGTTTTGCCGAGATCGCCTGCCGCGTTTCAGGTCATGTCGAAGGCTTCGCGCAGGGCAGCGCAAAAGTCGCTGCTCCCGCTGAGGGTGAGCGTCAGGGTGGTGCGTGGCGGTGCCGGGCTGCCCACCGCCATGCGTAGCTGTCCGGTGGCTTCGTCAAAGGCCAGGTCCAGCGGGCTTTGGGCTTCCTGCACGCCCTGCAGGTCGTAGTGCCAGTTGCCGCCATCTTCCAGCGGCGCGCAGGTGTCCGGCCAATGCGCATGCGCCCAGGCCAGCACGCGAGTGATCTCGCCCTGCAATGCTGGGAGCTGCGGTGGCAAGGCGCTGGCCATGGCATCCAGTGTGCCGTTGCCGTCGGCGTCTTCGCTGTATTCAAAGTCGAGGTAGTTCAGTTGCATGGTGAGAGCAGGTTGTGAATGCGTCAGGGAGTTGCTGCGTGATGGCTCAGGCCCAGGTCCGGCCAAGTGCCTGCGCGGCTTCTCCCAGGCGGGCTACCAGTTGCAGAGCCCGAGCCAGCGGCATGCGGGCGGCAGGTGCCTGCAATGCCACGGCGCTGCGCACCTGGCGCCGCCCGCCTGCCATCACGGGCACGGCCACGCAGACGAGGCCGTCCACAAACTCCTCGGCGTCGGTGGCGTAGCCTTGCCTCAGGATCTGTTCCAGCTCGGCCTCCAGCGCGGCGCGGTCTGTCAATGTAGTGGCCGTGTGGCGGGTGAGGGGCAGGCCGTCCAGGATGGCCGCCCGGCGTGCGGACGACAGGTGGGCCAGAAACAGCTTGCCGCTGGCCGAACAGTGGATGGGCACGCGGGTGCCGGGCCGCAGTTCCATACGCAGCGGAAAGGCCGACTCCACCCGGTCCAGGTAGATCACTTCTGCGCCGCTCAACGCCGTGAGGTTGCAGCTTTCTCCAATGTCTGCCACCAGTTGCCGCAGCACAGCGTGGCGCACCCCATGCTGGGTGCCCGCACTCAGCGTG
Source organism: Acidovorax benzenivorans (assembly GCF_028680575.1). Taxonomy (GTDB): domain Bacteria; phylum Pseudomonadota; class Gammaproteobacteria; order Burkholderiales; family Burkholderiaceae_C; genus Acidovorax; species Acidovorax benzenivorans. Next base: position 149,711 of record NZ_JAPCKI010000008.1, read on the forward strand.
CTTTCGGCCAGGCGCAGCAGACGTGGTGCGGGGGTGTAGCGCCGCCCGTCTGGCTCGCGCGCCAGCAGGCCACCGGCCTCCAGCTGGCCCAGCATGCGGTGCACGCTGGGCTTGGGCCAGCCGGTGGCCTCGATGGCATCGCCCAGGCTGAAAGGCTGGCCCTGGGCGCACATCGTTTCCAGCAGTTCAAACAAGCGCAGGCTGGGCGGTGTGTTGGTCATAAATCTCGGAATTCGAGACGAATTTATAAAACATTTCGGGATTATTCAGCATTGTGGCTAAGCTGCAAACCCAATTCACCGGGAGCTTCATGACCGCCTTTTTCCAGAACGTAGTGCTCACCGGCGCCTGTGGCGGGCTGGGCCAGGCGCTGGCGCGCGAGCTGATCGGCCAGGGCGCTGCCGTGGCGCTGGTGGGCCTGAACCGGCCCGCGCTGGAAACCCTGGCCGCACTGGCGTCAGAGCGCTGTGCTGTCTATACGCCCGATGTGGCCGACGTTACCGCCATGCAGGCCATGGCCGCCGACTGGATGGGCCGCCGGGGAGCACCTGACCTCGTCATCGCCAATGCCGGGGTGGCCGGGGGCTTTGACACTGCCCAGGCCGATGACCTGGCCGTGATGCGCCGCATGCTGGAGATCAACCTGTTGGGCGCAGCCACCACCTTTCAGCCTTTTGTGGAGGCCCTGCGCGCGCAGCGGCGCGGCGCGCTGGTGGGTGTGGCCAGCATTGCTGGCTGGCGCGGCATGCCAGGCAACGGCGCGTACTGCGCCAGCAAGGGCGGGCTGATCCGTTACCTGGAGAGCCTGCGTGCCGAGCTGCGCAGCGATTCCATCGTCGTGAGCACGGTCAGCCCCGGCTACTTGCGCACTGCGCTCACGGCAGGCAACCGCTTTGCCATGCCCGGCCTGATGGAGCCCGAGGACGCAGCGCGTGCCTTGTTGGCCGCTGTGGCCCAGGGGCGCACCCACATCGTTCTGCCTGCGCGCATCGGTTGGCTGGCGCGCCTGCTGAACCTGTTGCCCGAAGCCCTGCACGACCGGCTGCTGCTGGGCCAGCCTCGCAAGCCGCGTGTGGGCGAGGCGGGGGCCACAGCCATTCCGGGGTTGCCCGTGCCCGCAGACAAGAACATTGACACCTGAGAGAGAAGACCGCGAATGACGACAACAACAATGACACCGGAGACAAACCCCGCCACGCCTTTGGCAGCACAGGACACGCGCAGCCGCATCGCCCTCATCGGTGCAGGCCCCAGCGGCCTGGCCGCCGCGCGCAACCTGCAGAAGCTGGGCGTACCCTTCCAGGGCTTTGAAGCGCATACCGATGTGGGCGGGCTGTGGAACATCGACAACCCGCGCAGTACGGTCTATGAATCGGCGCACCTGATTTCCAGCAAGCACACCACGGAGTTCACCGAGTTCCCCATGCGCCCCGAGGTGGCCGACTACCCGAGCCATCGGGACATGCGCCAGTATTTCTTCGACTTTGCGGACCACTTCGGCCTGTGCCAGCACTTCTGCTTTGGCACGCGTGTGCTGAAGGTCGAGCCTGTGGGGGAGGGCGCTGCGCCGCTGTGGCGAGTGACCTGGACGCAGAACGGCGGCCCTGAGCAGACCGCAGAGTTCAAGGGTGTGGTGATTGCCAACGGCACGCTGGCCGAGCCCAACATGCCCCGCTTCGAGGGCCACTTCGACGGCGCGCTACTGCACACCAGCGCCTACAAAAGTGCCGAGCTGTTCAAGGGCAAACGTGTGCTGGTGGTGGGCGCGGGCAACTCGGGTTGCGACATTGCGGTGGATGCGGTGCACTACGCGCGCAGCGTGGATATCTCCGTGCGGCGCGGCTACTACTTCGTGCCCAAGTACGTGTTCGGCAAGCCTGCCGACACGCTGGGGGGAAAATTCAAGATGCCGCCCTGGCTCAAGCAGAAGGTCGACCGCGTGGTGCTGCAATGGTTCACGGGCGACCCCACGCGCTTTGGTCTGCCCAAGCCCGACTACAAGATGTACGAGTCGCACCCGGTGGTCAACTCGCTGGTGCTGCACCACCTGGGCCATGGCGATATCCACGTCAAGCCCGACATTGCACGTTTCGAGGGTCACACCGTGCACTTCAAGGACGGCAGCGCCCAAGACTACGACCTGGTGCTCTGCGCCACCGGCTACAAGCTGCATTACCCCTTCATCGACCACAGCCTGCTCAACTGGCAGGGCATGGCGCCGCAGCTGTACCTCAACATCCTGTCGCCCCGGTTCGACAACTTGGCCGTGATGGGCATGATCGAGGCCAGTGGCATCGGCTGGCAGGGGCGCTATGAGCAGGCCGAGCTGGTGGCGCGCTTCTTCAAGGCGCAGGCCGAGGGTTCGCCGCGTGCCGAGGCCCTGCGCCAGGCCAAGGCGGGGCCGCCGCCTGATCTTTCGGGCGGTTTCAAGTACCTGAAGCTCGAACGCATGGCGTACTACGTGCACAAGGACACCTACCGCAATGCGGTGCGCGCAGCGGCCGCAGCCCTCGCCGGAAAGGATTGACGCCATGCTGCCTGTGGACGAAATACGCCTCAACTTCAACCCCGCGTCGCTGGTGGTGCTTAACGTGGTGCTGGGCTTCCTTATGTTCGGTATTGCGCTCGATACGCGCGTGGCGGACTTCAAGCGCGTGCTGCGCATGCCCGGCGCTATGGCGGTGGGCATTGCCGCGCAGTTCATCGTGCTGCCTGCGGTGACCTTCGCGCTCACGCTGCTGCTCAAGCCCGGCCCCAGCATTGCGCTGGGCATGATCCTGGTGGCCTGCTGTCCGCCCGGCAATGTGAGCAACATCCTCACGCACCGCGCGGGCGGCAATGTGGCGCTGTCGGTGTCGATGACGGCTATTTCCAACGCGCTGGCCATCGTGCTCATGCCGCTCAACTTCGCGTTCTGGGGCGGCATGCATCCCACGGCGGCGCCGCTGCTGCGCAGCATTGCGCTCGACCCGCTGGAGATGGCGGGGCACATCGTGGTCATCATCGGACTGCCTTTTGTGCTGGGCATCCTGTGTGCCGAAAAGCTGCCGCGCTTCACGCAGCGCGTGAACAAGCCCGTGCGCATCCTGAGCTTTCTGTGCCTCATCGGCTTCATCGTGGGTGCGGTGGCGGGCAACTGGCGCTACTTCCTCGACTACGTGGGCTTGGTGCTGCTGGCCGTGGCGTTGCATGATGCGCTGGCCTTTGGCACCGGCTATGCCTGCGCTCGGCTCAGTGGCCTGCCCGACTACGACCGGCGTGCCGTGAGCATCGAGGTGGGCATCCGCAATGCGGGGCTGGGCTTGGTGCTGATCTTCAGCTTCTTTGGCGGGCTGGGTGGCATGGCGGTGGTGGCAGGCGTGTGGGGCTTCTGGGACATCGTCGCGGGCCTGGCGCTGGCGGGCTGGTGGGGGCGCAGGCCCGCAGAGGCGCCGCTGGTCGATACCCCCAAGGAGCAACGCACGTGACCGGCGCAGTATGGGAAACCCGCCGCATCCTGGTCACCGGCGCAGACGGCTTTCTGGGCCGCAGCGTGGTGGCCGCGCTGGTGCATCAAGGTGCCGGGGGCATCGTGGCGGCCGATGTGCGCGAGGTGCCCGCCGAACGCCGCCTGCCCGGTGTGACCTACCTGGTACAAGACGTGCGCGACCCCGCGCTGGCGCAGACGCTGGCCCAGAACGCCATCGACAGCGTGGTGCACCTGGCGTCCATCGTCACCCCAGGCAAGGGCTCCAGCCGTGAGTTTGAATATTCGGTGGATGTGCTGGGCAGCCAGAACGTGCTGGACGCCTGCGTTGCCGCCGGTGTGAAGCAGCTTGTCGTCAGCTCCAGCGGTGCGGCATATGGCTACCACGCAGACAACCCCGCGTGGCTGCGCGAGACGGACGCGCTGCGGGGCAACGAGGTGTTTGCCTATTCACACCACAAGCGGCTGGTGGAGGAGATGCTGGCGCAATACCGCACTCAGCACTCGGCGCTGGCGCAGACGGTGCTGCGCATCGGCACCATCCTGGGCGAGCGGGTGGACAACCAGATCACCGCCTTGTTTGAAAAGCCGCGCCTACTGGCCATTCGGGGCAGCGAGAGCCCGTTCGTTTTCATCTGGGACGAAGACGTGACCGGCGCCATCCTGCATGCGCTGCGCACGCAGTGTGCCGGTTGCTTCAACCTGGCAGGCGACGGTGCCCTGCCGCTGCGCGAGATCGCCCAACGCTTGGGCAAACCCGTGCTGGAGCTGCCCGCCGGACTGCTGCGCGCGGCTTTGGCCGTGGGCTCCGCGCTGGGTGTCAGCCGCTATGGCCCCGAGCAGCTCGACTTTCTGCGCTACCGTCCCGTGCTGCTGAACACCGCGCTCAAGGACGTGCTGGGCTATGTGCCTGGCAAGACCAGCGCCCAGGCGTTCGAGTCCTTCGTTGCTGCACGGGCGCTGCAGGGCCGCCCGGTGGCAGTGGGCTCGCCGGTGGCGGCCGCATGAGTGCGCCAGCGGCGTTGAGCCGTGGCGACCTGTTGCGCGCCTTGGCGGTAGTGGTCATCTGGGGGTTGAACTTTGTGGTGATGAAGCTCGGCCTGCAGGGCTTGAGTCCCATGCTGCTGGGCGCGCTGCGCTTTACGGCGGCATCGCTGCCCTTCTTGTTGTTCGTACCACGCCCGGCCTTGTCCTGGCGTTACGTGGTGGGCTACGGGCTGGCGCAGGGGCTGGGGCAGTTTGGCTTTCTGTTCCTGGGGCTGCAGCTGGGCATGACCGCAGGCATGGCTTCGGTGGTGATGCAGACCCAGGCATTCTTCACTTTGCTCCTGGCCGCGCCATTGCTGGGGGAGCGTGCCAAGCCCTGGCAGTGGGGGGGCTTGTTGCTGGCGTTCGGAGGCTTGATGACCATCGGCCTGGCGCATGGCGAAGGGCCCGGCCAGATGACGCTGGCGGGGTTTGTGCTCACCTTGGGGGCGGCGTTCATGTGGGCGGTGTCCAACCTGGTGGCGCGCCGCGCCGCGCAGACCGGGGCGTATGCACCGTTTCCGTTCATTGTGTGGAGCAGTGTGGTGCCCATCGGGCCGTTCTTCGCGCTTGCGCTGTGGATCGACGGGACCACGGCAGTGTGGGCGCAGCTGCAGTCCCTGAGTGGCACCGGGTTGCTGGCCGTGGCCTATCTGGCCTTGCTGGCCACGCTGCTGGCCTACACGCTGTGGACGCAGCTGCTGCAGCGCCATGCTGCGGGGCGGGTCACGCCGTTTTCGCTGCTGGTGCCGGTGGTGGGGTTGTGGGCGGCCTATGCCTTTCTGGGCGAAACACCGGCGCCTCTGCAGTGGCTGGGCGCAGCGGCCGTGCTCTGTGGGCTGGTGGTCAACCAGGCGGGGGGCTGGTGGTGGGCCCGGCGCGCCGCAGCTTCCTAGAATGTTCGCTTTCCTTATCGAGGAGGCAGGGTGACTGAGAGCGTGTTTTTGTGGGTGAAGGGGTTGCGGTTTTCGTACCCGGAGTGTGCTGTGCTGGACAACCTGTCGCTGGCCTGGCCCTCGGGTCTGGCTCTGGTGCGGGGTGATGAAAGTACCGGCAAGACCACATTGCTGCGTCTGCTGGCTGGTGAGCTGACGGCGCAGGCTGGCAGCATCACGCTGCAAGGGGCGGACCTGAACCAGGCCTCCAAGGCCTCGGCACATCAGGTCTTCTGGGCCGACCCGCGATCCGGTGAACTGGACCCGCTCACGGCGCGGGGTTGGCTCGACAGTTTGCCCGCCCGTTACCCTCGGTGGGATGCGGCGGCTGTGATGGCCCACATCGAGGGATTCACGCTGCACGAGCACCTGGACAAGCCGTTCTATGCGCTGTCCACCGGCAGCAAGCGCAAGGTGCTCATGGCCGGGGCCCTGGCCTCGAATGCTCCCCTGACTCTGATCGACGAGCCTGTGGGTGGGCTCGACAAACCCTCCATTCGCTACCTGGCGCAGGCCTTGGCATCACAGGCCACGAGGCCGGACCGCCTGATCGTGGTGGCGCATTACGAAGCCCTGGCGGATGTGCCGTGGGGCTCGGTGGTGGACCTGGTGCGGTTGTGAGGTGCTAGACGGGGCCTTAGGGGCTTGTGCGCTGTGGTCGGTTTGGGGTGAGGGTCTGCCGTAGACTGCCACGTCTGACGTTCCCCCCCCTCTCACACGCTTCTTATTGCAAGGACCGCCCCATGGATGCGCTGCTATTTGTTCCGGTTGCCATCGCCATCTCGCTCACCCCTGGGCCCAACAACTTCTGCGGCCTCAACAACGGCATCCGGGCGGGCGTGGGCGCCGCGATGATCGCCACGGTGGGCCGGGCGGCGGCGTTTGCCATTTTTCTCACGGTGTCGGCGGTGGGGCTGGGGGCGATGCTGCTGGCGTCCGAGGCGGCGTTCACTGCGGTGAAATGGGTGGGCGCCGCCTACCTGTTCTGGCTGGGCTGGCGGGCCTGGCGCAGCCGTGAATTCAACGGCCTGGCACTCGACGATGCCCCGGCGGGTGGTGTGGCGGCGCCCGTGCGTCTGCGCGCACTTATCGCGCAAGAGTTTTTGCTGGGCATCACCAACCCCAAGGCGATCATCCTGTTCGCGGCGATCTTTCCGCAGTTCATCGACCCCGCGCAGCCCGCAGCGCGCCAGTTTCTGGTGCTGGGCTCCATCTACCTGGGCAGCGAATTCGTCTCGACCGCGGTGTACGCCAGCTTTGGCCGCCAGATCCGCCGCTTCATCCGCACGTCGCGCGGTGTGGCGCGCCTGAACAAGGCCACCGGCGGTTTTTTCATGGGTGCTGGCGGCCTTCTGCTGGCCACCAACCGCTGATTGCCGCTCCCTGGCGGGGCTGCAGATACATCGGTAAACCCCGCCCAAAGCGCGCGTAAATCCCCGGTAAAGGGGGCCTGCGGGGCGGCAGCCCCGGGGGGTGCGCTGGCTACCATACCCCTTCGCTCATTCCTCGTTGCGCTCCACCATGCCCCTGAACCGTTCGTTTATCCGTCCACAGAGGCCTGCAAGATTGCAGTCCGGCAAGCTGCGCTGGATCTCCGCGTTGTTACTGGCCTCCGTGGCGCTGGCTGCGGTGGGAGGTGGTGCCTGGTGGTGGAAGCAGCGCCAGGATGCAGCGGCCGCTGCCACCGCTGGCGGTGCCGCCACGGGGCCCAGCGCGACGCGCAAGCCGGGCGGTGGGCCCGGGCGCTTTGGCGGCGGCAACGTACAGCCCGTGTCGGTAGGCACCGTGCAGCGGGGCGATGTGCGGGTGGTGGTGAGCGCCATCGGCACCATGAGCGCCCGTGCCACCGCCGTGGTGCGGGCCAAGGTCGGCGGCGAGTTGACGTCGGTGCGCTTCAAGGAAGGCGACGAGGTGCGTGCAGGCCAGGTGCTGGCCGAGATCGATGCGCGCAGCTACCAGGCGGCGCTGTCGCAGGCACAGGGAACGCTGCAGCGCGACCAGGCGCTGCTCAAGAATGCGCAGCTTGACCTCAAGCGTTACCAGGACCTGCTGGCGCGCGACTCGATCGCCAGCCAGCAGGTGGACACGCAGGCCGCACTGGTGCGGCAGCTAGAAGGCACCGTGGCCTCGGACCAGGCGCAGGTGGACGCGGCGCGCCTGCAACTGAGCTACACCCAGGTCACCGCACCATTTGCCGGCCGACTGGGCCTGCGCCAGGCCGACAAGGGCAATGTGGTGGGGCCGAGCGATGCGAACGGCATCGTCACCATCAACCAGGTGCGCCCCATCGACGCAGCGTTCTCCGTGCCAGAAGCCCACCTGCCCCAGATGCGCCGCCGCATGGCCGCAGGCGAAGAACTGAGCGTGGAGCTGTGGGACCGCGACGCGCGCCGCCAGCTGGCCAAGGGCCGCGTGGTGGCGCTGGACAACGCCATCGACAGCACCACCGGCACCATCAAGGTCAAAGCCGCTTTTGCCAATGAAGACGGCGCGCTGTACCCCAACCAGTTCGTCAACGTGCGCCTGCAGGTCAACCTGCTCCAGGGCGTGCTGACCGTACCGGCCACGGCCGTGCAGAACAACTATGTCTACCTGGTGCAGGAAGACAGCACTGTCACCCAGCGCCGCATCCGGGTGGGCGTGACCGATGGCGACCGCGTGAGCATCGAAGGCGAGCTGCGCGAGGGCGAGCAGGTGGTCACGGACGGCATCGACCGCCTGCGCGAGGGCGCCAAGGTCGCCGTCATCGATGCCGGCGCCGTCACCCGCGCCGACCAGGCGGCCCAGGACCAGGCCGCGCAGCGCCGCGCCTTCATCGCATCGCTGCCGCCAGAGGTGCGTGAAAAGCTGCAGAAGATGAGCCCCGAAGAGCGCCGCGCCTTCCTGCGCGAGCGACGAGCGCAGATGGGAGCGAGCGGTGCAACTGTTCCGGCATTGACGGCGTCTGCTGCAGCCTCTTCAGCGTCGGGGGTCGGTGCCCCTGTCGCTGTCCCGTCTTCCGCTCCACAGGCTTCTGCGGTGCCGCAGCGGCAGCGCAGTGAGGCCCCAGCCCGCGCCGCTGCACCGCCTGCCGACCGCGCCTCTGAACCCCCGCGCGGTATTCCACCCCAGGTGAAGGCACTGCTGGACCAGATGCCCGCCGATGAGCGCGCCCGCGTGATGGCCCTGCCGCAGGAGGAGCGCCGTGCCTACATCCGCGAACGGCTGCAACTGCAAGCGCCGTCTCAGGGTGGCGCGCCCAGCCCGGCGCGCTGAGCGCAGCGGCCTCTTGTTTCGCATGTCCCGCGCATTCGTCGTTTTGCCAGCGCACCCGTCGCCATGAACCTGTCGCGCCTTTTCATCCTGCGCCCCATCGCCACCGCGCTGCTGATGGTGGCGATCCTGATCGCGGGGTTAATGGCCTACCGGCTGCTGCCCAGCTCGGCCCTGCCCGAGGTGGACTACCCCACCATCCAGGTCACCACGCTGTACCCAGGCGCCAGCCCGGACGTGATGACCTCCAACGTCACGGCCCCGCTGGAGCGGCAGTTCGGCCAGATGCCGGGCCTGTCGCAAATGTCGTCCACCAGCTCGGGCGGGGCTTCGGTGATCACGCTGCGTTTTGCGCTCGACATGGCGCTGGACGTGGCCGAGCAGCAGGTGCAGGCGGCCATCAACGCGGGCAGCAACCTGCTGCCCAGCGACCTGCCCATGCCGCCGCTGTACAGCAAGGTCAACCCGGCCGATGCGCCCATCCTCACGCTGGCCATCACTTCGCCCTCGCTGCCCGTGATCCGCGTGAACGACTTGGTGGAAAACCGCCTGGCACCCAAGCTCTCGCAGGTGCAGGGCGTGGGCCTGGTGGCGATTGCAGGCGGGCGCCGCCCGGCCGTGCGCATCCAGGCCAACCCCACGGCGCTGGCGCAGCTGGGCCTCACGCTGGAGGACGTGCGCACCTCCATCGCAGCAGCCAACGTCAAGCAGGCGAAGGGCGGCTTTGACGGCCCGGCCCGTGCCTCCACCATCGATGCCAACGACCAGTTGCAGTCGGCTGCCGAATACCGCGACCTCATCATCGCCTTCAAGAATGGCGCCCCTGTGCGCCTGAAGGACGTAGCCGACACGGTGGACGATGCCGAGAACACGCGCCTCGCCGCCTGGGCGGGCACGGCAGATACGGGGGCCAAGCCCGGCGTGATCCTCAACATCCGCCGCCAGCCCGGCGCCAACGTGATCGACACCGTGGACCGCATCAAGGCCCTGCTGCCGCAGCTGCAAAGCACTTTGCCCGCGTCGCTGGATGTGCAGGTGCTGACCGACCGCACGGTGACGGTGCGCGCCTCGGTGCGCGACATGCAGGTGGAGCTGGGCCTGGCCGTGCTGCTGGTGGTGGCGGTGATTTTTGTCTTCCTGCGCAGCCCCTCGGCCACGCTGATCCCGAGCGTGGCCGTGCCGCTGTCGCTCATCGGCACCTGCGGGGTGATGTACCTCGCGGGGTTCTCCATCAACAACCTCACGCTGATGGCGTTGACCATCTCCACCGGCTTTGTGGTAGACGATGCCATCGTGATGATCGAGAACATCGCGCGCTATGTGGAAGAGGGCGAGGCGCCGCTCGCGGCCGCGCTCAAGGGCTCGCAGCAGATCGGCTTCACCATTATCTCGCTCACCATCTCGCTGATCGCGGTGCTGATACCGCTGCTGTTCATGGGCGATGTGGTGGGTCGGCTGTTCCACGAGTTCGCGATCACGCTGGCCGTGTCCATCCTGATCTCGGCCGTGGTGTCGCTCACGCTCACGCCCATGCTGTGCGCGCGCCTGCTGCGCCACACGCCCGAGGAGAGCCACGGCCGCCTGTACCGCGCCACGGGCCATTTTTTTGATCGCACCATCGCAGGCTATGGCCGCATGCTGGGCTGGGTGCTGAACCACCGGGGCACCACCTGGCTGGTGTTTGCTGCCACCCTGGCGCTCACCGTGGTGCTGTACCTGTTCATCCCCAAGGGCTTCTTTCCGGTGCAGGACACCGGTACGCTGCAGGCCACCACCGAGGCCGACCAGTCGATCTCGTTTGCCGGCATGGCCGAGCGCCAGCAGGCCGTGGCCGAACGGCTGCTGCAAGACCCCGCTGTGCGCAGCGTCTCGTCGTTCATCGGCGTCGATGGTGCCAACACCACGCTCAACACCGGCCGCCTGTTGGTCGACCTGCAGCCGCATGCACAGCGCGACAAGGCCGGTGTGGTGCAGCAGCGCCTGGCCGAGCGCGTGCAGGACCTGCCGGGCATCCGCCTGTTCATCCAGCCCGTGCAGGACCTGACGATTGAAGACCGGGTGGCGCGCACGCAGTATCAGTGGCTGCTGTCGTCGCCCGACATGCAGCAGCTCACCACCAGCACCACCGAGCTACTGCGCCGCCTGCGCGCCTTGCCCGAGCTGACCGATGTGGCCAGCGACCTGCAGGACCAGGGCCGCCAGGCCTATGTGCAGATCGACCGCGCCCAGGCCAGCCGGCTGGGTGTGACGGTAGCGGGCATTGACGCGGCGCTGTACAACGCCTTTGGCCAGCGGCTGATCTCGACCATCTTCACGCAGTCCAACCAGTACCGTGTGGTGCTGGAGGTGGCGCCACAGTTCAAGGTGGGGCCCGAGGCGTTGCAAAGCATCTATGTGCCGTCGAGCGCCGGTGCACCGGTGCCACTGTCATCGGTGGCGCGCATCGAGGAGCGCAACATGCCGCTGGTGGTCAACCACGTGGGCCAGTTGCCCGCCGCCACCATTTCGTTCAACACCGCGCCGGGCATGTCCCTGGGCAACGCCGTGGCGGCCATCGAGCGCGAGAAGGCCGCCGTGCAGGCCGAGGGGCAGTTGCCGCTGTCGGTGGAGACGAGTTTTCAAGGCGCGGCGCTGGCGTTCCAGGCGTCGTTGTCGAACACGCTGCTGCTGATCCTGGCGGCGGTGGTCACCATGTACATCGTGCTGGGCGTGCTGTACGAGAGCACGGTGCACCCGGTCACGATTCTGTCGACGCTGCCCTCTGCAGGTGTGGGGGCGTTGCTGGCATTGATGGCGGCGCGGCTGGACCTGGACATCATTGCCATCATCGGTATCGTGCTGCTGATCGGCATCGTGAAGAAGAACGCGATCATGATGATCGACTTTGCGCTGGAGGCGCAGCGGGACCAGGGCTTGAGTGCGCGCGATGCGATTTCTCAGGCGTGTCTGCTGCGGTTCCGGCCCATCTTGATGACGACGCTGGCGGCTTTGCTGGGGGCGTTGCCGATGATGTTAGGGACGGGGGTGGGCAGTGAGCTGCGGCATCCGCTGGGGGTGACGATGGTGGGCGGGCTGATCCTGAGCCAGTTGCTGACGCTGTTCACGACGCCGGTGATTTACCTCACGTTTGAGGGGTGGGCGCAGCGGTGGCGTGGGCGGCGGGGTGAGGGGGCGTGATGGCATCCCTGGATTTCGCTTTGTCATTTGGCGTTCGGGCTGCGCTGGTCGAAGTTGGGGCGTATTGGTTTGAAAGGCGTGCCTGTGTTCAGGGCGGAGGCCGGGAGTCGCCCGGCGCGCGAGGTACTTTTCTTTGCTTCGCCAAAAGAAAGTCACCAAAGAAAAGGCGACCCCCAGTCTGCGACCCCTTCGCTGCGCTACGGGGCAACCTGCGTCGGGGCGGTTGCGGGGTGCGCCGCAGAACTCACTGCGCTGCGTTGCAGCTTCGTTCAGACAACTGCGGCGAGTCAGATTACGAAGCACGCGCGCTCCGACGCGCGTGCCACCCCGCATCCGCCCCGGCGCAGGCGCAGCCAGCAGGGGTGGACAGCCGAACAGCCGAACAACCATACGGGCCATTGCTTCGCTCGGCCGCGCCTGCGCAGCGCGTGGCGCTTGCGCCCGCGAGAGGGGGCCGAGCGCAGCAAAGGCCCGTGTGGATGTTTGCTTCCCTCTGCCCCTCTGGATGCGCCGAGGAGCGCAGGATTTGGCGGATCAGGGCTCGCGATTGTTTGAGCGCAGTGAAACGAAGCGAGTTCGAGCGAGACCCCGCCAAACCCGAGCACCGCAGGTTGCCCCGGCGCGAAGCGCAGGGGACGCAGACAGTGGGGTCGCCCTTTCTTTGGTTCCTTTCTTTCGGCGACGCGAAAGAAAGGAACTCGCATGCCGGGCGACTCCCGGCCTCCGCCCTCAACCCAAGCATGCGGCCAAATCAGCGCACGCAGCTAAATGCTACAAAATCAATAGCTACCAGCGAATATCCCACTAGCGCATCCAGCCAAAAACATCCAAAAACCACCCGGAGAGCCCACCCATGAGCCTCTCCACCCCCTTTATCCACCGCCCCATCGGCACCATGCTCCTCACCCTGGGCCTGGCCCTGGCGGGTGCGGTGTCGTTCTTCCTGCTGCCCGTGGCCCCGCTGCCGCAGGTGGACTACCCCACCATCTCGGTCAGCGCCGGCCTGCCCGGTGCCAGCCCCGACACCATGGCCGCCACCGTCGCCACGCCGCTGGAGCGCTCGCTGGGTGCCATCGCCGGCGTCACCGAGATCACCTCGCGCTCCATCCTGGGCAGCACCTCCATCACGCTGCAGTTCGACCTGGACCGCAACGTGGACAGCGCCGCGCGCGATGTGCAGGCCGCCATCAACGCCGCGCGCACGCTGCTGCCCACGGGCATGCCCAGCAACCCGACCTACCGCAAGGTCAACCCGGCCGATTCGCCCATCATGATCCTGGCGCTCACGTCGGACCTGCTCACACGCGGGCAGATGTACGACGCGGCCTCCACCGTGCTGGCGCAAAAGCTTTCGCAGGTCGAGGGCGTGGGCCAGGCCACGGTGAGTGGTGGCGCCTTGCCCGCCGTGCGCGTGGAGCTGGACCCGGTGCGGCTCGCGTCCAACGGCATCTCGCTGGAACAGGTGCGCAGTGCCATTGTCAGCACCAATGCCAACCGCCCGCTGGGCGCTGTGGAGCGGGAGGACCACTACTGGCAGGTGGCCACCAACGACCAGGCCCGCGTGGCGGCCGACTACGCGCCCCTGGTGCTGCGCTGGAAGAACGGGCAGGCCGTGCGCCTGCAGGATGTGGCCGAGGTGGTGGACTCCGTACAGGATGTCCGCAACTTTGGGGTGGCCAATGGCAAGCCGGCGGTGCTGCTGCAGGTGTACAAGCAGCCCGGCGCCAACATCCTCGAAGCCGTGGAGCGCGTGCGCTCGCTGCTGCCCGCGCTGCAGGCCTCCATCCCGGCGGCCATCGACATCGAGGTGGTGTCCGACCGCACGCCCACGCTGCGCGCCTCGGTCAAGGAGGTGGAGCGCGCGCTGCTGATCGCTGTGGCGCTGGTGGTGCTGGTGGTGTTCTTGTTCTTGCGCAACGGGCGTGCCACGCTCATCCCCAGCGTGGCGGTGCCGGTGTCGCTGGCAGGCACGTTTGGCGTGATGTACCTGGCGGGCTACACGCTCGACAACCTCTCGCTGATGGCGCTCACGGTGGCCACGGGCTTTGTGGTGGACGATGCCATCGTGGTGCTGGAGAACATCATGCGCCACATGGAGCGGGGCAAGACCGCGCTGAGGGCGTCGCTCGACGGCGCGCGCGAGATCGGCTTCACCGTGGTGTCGATGAGCATTTCGCTGATTGCGGTGTTTGTTCCCATCTTGTTCATGGGCGGCATCGTGGGGCGGTTTTTCCGCGAGTTCGCCATCGTCATGTCCTCGGCCATCCTGGTGTCGATGGTGGTGTCGCTCACCACTACGCCCATGATGTGCGCCGCGCTGCTCAAGCCCCACAGTCCGGCAACGGCGCGGCGCAGGGGCTGGGCTGTGGCCTTCAGCCGTCGGATCGGTCGCTGGGTGGATCGTATGCAGGTGCGTGGCATGCGCCTGTACCGCCGCAGCCTGGCCTGGTGCTTGCGCCACCAGCCCGTGGCCTTGCTGGCGCTGGTGTGTGTGGTGGGGCTCAACGTGACCCTCTACACCGCCATCGACAAGGGCTTTATGCCCGAGCAGGACACCGGGCGCATATCTGGCTTCATCCGGGCCGACCAGGCCACGTCCTACCAAGCCATGGAGCAGCGCCTGCAGCGTTTCCTGTCCATCGTGCAGGCCGACCCGGCCGTGGAGCATGTGACCGGCTTCACCGGTGGCTGGCAGCGCAATGCGGCGCAGATGTTCATGACCCTCAAGCGCGGGCCCGGGCAGGAGAGTTCGGAGGCCGTGATAACGCGGCTGCGCGAGCAACTCAAGAACGAGCCGGGCGCGCGCCTGTTCATGGTGCCGCAGCGCGACATCCGCATCGGCGGGCGGCAGAGCGGTGCATCGTTCGACTACACCCTGCAGGCCGACGACATTGGTGACCTGCGCACCTGGGAGCCACGCATCCGCCAGGTGCTGAGCCAACTGCCCGAGCTGGAAGACGTGAACAGCGACGTGCAGGACTTTGGCCTGCAGACCTCGCTGGTCATCGACCGCGACGCCGTGGCGCGCCTGGGTCTGACCATGGCACAGATCGACGCCACACTCAACAACGCCTTCGGCCAGCGCCAGGTGGGCGTGATCTACAACCCGCTCAACCAGTACCGCGTGGTCATGGAGGCTGCGCCGCGCTACCTGCAGAACCCCGAGACGCTGCGGGGCTTCTTCTTCGTCAACAGCCAGGGGCAGCAGATTCCGCTCACGGCGTTTGCGCGCATCACCACCACCAACACGCCGCTGTCGGTCAATCACGACCGGGGCACGCCCGCCAGCAGCATCAGCTTCAGCCTGGCGCCGGGGGTGTCGCTGTCGCAGGCCACCGAGGCGGTGAACAACGCGGTGGCCGAGCTGGGCGTGCCGGTGTCGGTGCGCGGTTCGTTCAGCGGCACGGCGGGGGCGTTCCAGGACGCACTGGCGGGCCAGCCGCTGCTGATTCTGGCCGCCATCATCACCATCTACCTGGTGCTGGGCATGTTGTACGAGAGCCTGGTGCACCCCATCACCATCCTGTCCACGCTGCCGTCTGCGGGTGTGGGCGCTTTGCTGGCGCTCATGCTGTTCAAGACCGAGTTCTCGCTCATCGCACTCATTGGCGTGATCCTGCTGATCGGCATCGTGAAGAAGAACGCGATCATGATGATCGACTTTGCCCTCACGCGGCAACGCCAGCAGGGCGAGCCAGGCCGGGCGCCTGTCACGGCCGCGCAGGCCATCTACCGCGCATGCAACCTGCGGTTACGCCCCATTTTGATGACCACCGTGGCCGCCATCTTTGGGGCGCTGCCACTGGCCCTGGGGCGGGGCGATGGTGCCGAGCTGCGCCAGCCGCTGGGCATTGCGATTGTGGGTGGCCTGCTGGTAAGCCAGTGGCTCACGCTCTACACCACGCCGGTGGTCTATGTGGCGCTCGACCGGCTGCGCGCGCGCGTGCTGCACGCGGTGGGGCGGCGCCGCAAGCAGGCGGGCGCCGCGCCTGCGGCCCCGGTGGTATTGCAAGGAAACGACGGATGACCTCTTTCACTTTTTCACGCCAGGTCACCTGGCCTGCGTTGCTGGCCAGCGGCCTGTGGCTGGCGGGCTGCGCGCAGACACCGCCGTATGAACGCCCCGGCATGGATATCCCTGCCGCCTACAAAGAGCAGGCCGCCGCCCAGGCCCAGGGCATCTGGAAGCCCGCGCAGCCGCAGGCCTCCACAGCCTTGCCCGAGACCTGGTGGACCGTGTACGGCGACGCCGTGCTGGACCGCCTGCAGCAACAGGCCGAGGCCAACAGCCCCACCCTGGCGCAAAGCGCCGCCCGCCTGCGGGCGGCCCAGGCGGCTGTCACCAGCAGTGGCGCGGCGGCCTTGCCCACCGTGGGGGCCAATGCCAGCAGCAGCCGTGCGCGCAGCGGCACGCAGCTGAGCAATCAGGGCGATGGCAGCAGCACCGCGCGCATCAGCACCAGCCATTCGCTGGGCCTCACCGCCAGCTGGGAGCTGGACCTGTGGGGGCGCATCTCTTTCGGGGTGAGTGTGGCCCAGGCCAGCGCCCAGGCCAGCGCCGACGACCTGGCCGCTGCGCGCCTGTCGCTGCAGGCCGCAGTGGCGCAGACCTATTTTTCGCTGCGCGCGGCCGAGGCCCAGGCCGCGCTGCTGGGCGAGACGCTCAAGGCCTACGACCGCAGCTGGGAGCTGACGCGCAACCGCCAGGCGGCGGGTGTGGCCTCCAGCGCCGATGTGGCGCAGGCCGAGGCGCAGTACAAGTCCACCCAGGTGCAACTGTTGGAGGCACAAACCACGCGCAGCCAGCTGGAGCACGCGCTGGCGGCGCTGCTGGGGCAGGCGCCTGCCGCCTTTGCGCTGGAGCCCACCGCCACGCTGCCCGCACCGGCGGACGTGCCCCAGGCCTTGCCGTCCGACCTGCTGCAGCGCCGCCCCGATATTGCTGCTGCCGAACGCCGCGTGGCCGCTGCCAACGCGCAGATCGGTGTGGCGCGCGCAGCGTATTTCCCCTCGCTCACGCTGTCGGCAGCGGGTGGATACCGCGGGGCGTCGCTGGCCGACCTGTTCAGTGCGCCCAACCTGTTCTGGTCGCTGGGGCCTGCGCTGGCAGCGTCGATTTTTGACGGCGGTGCGCGCAGTGCGGCCGTCGAGACGGCCCGTGCCAACCACGCGCAGGTCACGGCCGCCTACCGGCAAACGGTGCTGACCGCGCTGCAGGAGGTGGAGGACAACCTCACGGCCGCCGCCGCGCTGGCGCAGGAGGAACAACTGCAGCGCGAGGCCACCGCCGCTGCCCAGCGTGCGCTGGACGTGGTGGAGAACCAGTACCGTGCGGGCACCGTGGGCTACCTGAATGTGCTGGCGGCCCAGACCACCGTGCTGTCGTCGCAGCGCAGCCTGATCGATGTGAAAAGCCGCCGCCTGACGGCAGTGAATGCGCTGCTGAAGAATGTGGCTGGGCGCTGGGAGGTGCTGCCACCCGCGTGAGCTGCAGGCGTGGCTACATCGCCTTGAACAGGTGCGCGTAGAGGCGACTCACCGGCAGCCGCTCGGACCGCCCGCGCAGGCTGAGGTGCTGCTTGCCCGCCTCGTCGCGTGTGATGGTGGTGATGGCCGTGGCGCGCACCAGGGTGCTGCGGTGCACCTGCCAGAACTCCTGCGGGTCGAGCTGCTCGATCAGCTCCTTGAGCGCAGTGCGGATCAGGTATTCACGCTCGGCGGTGAGCACGCGCACGTACTTGTCGGCCGCCTCGAAATACACCACCTCGCCCACCGGCACCATGTGGATCTGCGTGCCGTGGCTGGCCTGTATCACGCTCAGCCGCGTTGCGGCGGTGGCAGGCGCGGCGGCGGGTGCAGTGCCCACGCCGGGAGCGCCCAGCAGCGCGCGCAGCTGGGCCATGGTGGCCTCGAGTTCGGGCGAGGGCAGCGCCGCCGCCGAAGGTGCAGCGGGTGGTGCGCCTGTTGCTGCAGCGGCTGAGGCGCGCTGGGCCAGCAGACCCTGCACCTTGGCCACGGTGCGCGCCAGCCGGTCGGCCTGGATGGGTTTGAGCAGGTAGTCCACCGCCTGCGCTTCAAACGCCTGCACGGCGTACTGGTCGTAGGCGGTGGCAAACACCAGGGCCGGAAAGGGCAGGTCATCCGGCCATGCGTCGGCCAGTTCGGCGGCCGCCTCGATGCCACTCTGGCCTGGCATGCGGATGTCGAAGAACAGCACGTCGGGCCGCAAGGCCAGCGCTTGCCGCACCGCCGAGCGGCCGTCGCCCACCACGGCCACCACCTGCAGCTCTGGCCACACGCGGGCCAGGTCCTGCTGCAGGGCGGCGGCCAGCAGTGGTTCATCTTCGGCAATCAGGGCGCGTGAGACGGGCTCTGTCATGGTGTGGCGGCAGATTTCAAGGGAAAAGTGACGGTAGCGCTAGTACCGTTTGGCTGAACAGCTATCAATTCAAGAGCTCCTGCAGCACCGTGCAGCGTGGCCAGACGCTCGCGCACCTGGGCCAGGCCAAAGCTCTGGCCGGGGCCTGGGACGGGCAGGGTGGCCGGAAGGCCCGCCCCGGTGTCTTGTACCTCGATGACCAGCAACAGGCCTTGGGGGCTCTCCTGGGTGGTTGCGCGCACGGTGATGTGGCCGCCTTCCACCTGGGGCTCCAGCCCGTGGCGGATGGCGTTCTCCACCAGCGGCTGCAGCAGCAGCGGTGGCACGGGCACGTCGCGCAGTGCATCGGGCAGGTCCAGTGTGTAGGCCATGCGTGGGCCCATGCGCACGGCCATCAGCTCCAGATAGTCGCGCAGGCGCTCAAACTCCAGGGCCAGCGGGTGCTGGGTGCTGCGCGATGCGCTGAGCGTGGCGCGCAGGTAGGCAATCATGCGATCCAGCATGTGCTGCGCCCGGGCCGGGTCGGTGCCGATGAGCACGCGCAGGTTGGCCAGGGTGTTGAACAGCATGTGGGGTTCCAACTGGGTCTCCAGCAGCTTCAGGCGCGATTCGCTGGCGTGCATGCGCGCCTCGGCCATCTTGCCTTCCAGGTACGCCGACTTGTTGACCGCGTAGAAGTAGAACGTGCCCACCAGCCCGGCAATGGCGGTGATGAGGATGGACGTGCGCTGGTCTGCGCCGGAGATCGAGGCGCCCGCCGGGTAAAAGTGAAAGTAGTGCACGCACAGCGTATCGGCCAGCGACGTGCCCGCCAGGTAGCCGACGACGATGCCCGCAATAACCAGCGCGATGCCTTGCCACCCTTGGGGCCAGCCGGTTTCTGCGGCAGACGGTATCAGCTCGCGCCCCAGGTCGATGATGGCCCAGGTGAAGGTGCCGATCAGCACCGAATACACCATCGGCGGCCCGTAAGGCTTGTCGGGCATGAACGTGCACTGGATGGTGGCCACGACCAGTGTGAAGGCCACCACCTGCAGGTAGTGCCGCAGCTTGCTGACCCCGTTGAACCCGCGCCGCAGCATCATGACCGGTCTTGGCGGCGCTGCAGGGCCTCGCGCTCGCGCTGCACCATGCGCTCGCGCAGGCCGCTGCCGGTGCCCAGCAAAAACACCGACACCCCATGCAGCACCAGCCCCAGGCCCCAGCCCAGCAGCGGGTACACCGACCACGGGCGTGTGCCAAACGCATAGCGCGACATGGCAAAGATGAGGGCGTTGACCAGCACGAAGGCCACCGTATGCAGGTACCAGCCCAGCTTGGCGTTGGCGCGGCGGCGGGCGAGTTGGTCGAGGTCTTCGGGGGTCATGGGCATGGAGTTTTGCATTCTAGGCGGCTCAATGGACGCGGCAATGCGCCCGCGCGGGCACTGTCATGGGCGTGGCGAGAGTGGCACCGGCTTCAGCGGCTGAAGGTGCTTGGCAAAAAAGTCCACCGTGCTCGCATCCACCTGCGGCAGCACACTGCGGTCAAAGCCGGGCGGGTCGCCCAGCAGCTCGCGGGTCAGGTCGTTCATGCGGTCCAGTGGCGGCATGGGCGACAGCATGATGCCGTGGCTGCCGTCCTGGAGGTCGGCAATGTGCGTGCAGCGGTCCTGGCACGCGGCCAGCACGGCACTGCTGTGAAAGCGTGGAATCTGGTTGACGTCCTTGCCCGCTGTGATGAGCCCCAGCGCGATGCGGGGGGTGGCCAGGCTGTCCATGTCGAAGTCGGCCGCAAACGGCACCACGGCCACAGTGGCCGTCACGCGCGGGTCGGTGTGTGCATACAGCGTCTCGTCGCCAAAGCGGTGGCGGATGATAGTGATGGCCACGGCCTTCTTGATGCCGTCCAGCCAGTTGCCGTGCAGGCGCGTGGTAAAGCCGACGCAGGACGAAAAATCCTCCGCCAGATGGGCCTCGCAGTGCTGCTTGAAGCGGGCGGGCGACCATTGCCCACCGGCAAACACCAGGGTGGTGTGGCCCCCGGCCGAACCACCGAACACGCCCACCTTGTCCAGTGCCAGCAAGGGCGCCAGGCGCGCGTCTTGTGCCACGGCGTCCACGGCGCGGGAGACCTCGGCGGGGCGGCGCTTCCAGCTCTCCGGGCCGGGCGTGGAATGGTCTTTGTAGTTGTCTCCCGCATGCTCTGGCAGGGCCACCACAAACCCGGCATGGACCAGCGCACGGGCCAGGTCGGTGTGCACCCAGGGGCTACCCCCTGAGCCGTGCGACACCACAATCAGCCTGCCGTTACCCGACACGGGGGTGCCCTGCCAAACCAGCTGCAGCGCAAAGGGGCCGCGCTGCACGGGCTGGTCGGCCTCTTGTGCTGGGTAGAACACGGTGACGGGGCCGTCGCCCTGCTGCCCGGGCAACTCTGCGAGACCCACGCCTGCATGGGAGGGGCTGGCCGTGATGACGGCTGCGGCCAGCAAGGCCAGGCACCAGGCCATCCAGGTTTTTGTCATGGCCGTGTTTTTGTTCGGAGAAGTCATGATCGGCTGATCAGCGGGGGGGTTGCGCGGCAGCCAGGCGGTCGCGTTCCGCCTGCACCATGCGTTCGTGCAGATTGCTGCCGCCCGCAAGAACGAACACCACCACGCCATGGATGGCCAGGCCGATGCCCCAGCCCAGGGCCGGGAACACCGCCCAGTGCCGCCCGCTGCCCACCGACAGTGCGACAAGCAGCAGGTTGACGAGCAGGTACACGCAAGCATGGATGTACCAGCCCAGCTTGGCCCCGGCGCGGCGGCGGGCCAGGCGTTCGATGGGGTCGGTGGTGAAAGTGTCTTTGCGCATTTTGGACTCCAGTGCAGTGGTAAGGGGAGGGCTTCAGGCCGTGGCCGATGTGTTGGTGGATGCTGTGACGGGCGACGTGGCCAGCAATGCGCTGCGTTGCACCAGCTTCCACAGCCGCAGCGAGCGCGCTGCAAACAGGCCGTTGAACACGCCGTACAGCGCAGCAATCTGCAGCGCAAAGCCGCTGTCGCGGGCCAGGGCTGGCTGCAGGGCCAGTTCCACACCCACCAGGTACTTGGTGAGGAAGATGCCCAGGATCAGGGCCAGGGGCATGGCGCTGCCCGGAATGTAGAAGCAGCGCGATCGGCCTTCATACAGCGTGCCTTGGGGCGCAGCGGGTTGCAGCCACAACGCCACGCTGGCGATGAGCACGGCAGTCAGCAGCCAGGCCACCACCGGCAGCAGGGCCTGGCCCGCGCCACCAAAGGCCGAGGCGATGCCGAACACCGACAGGCCGATCATGGCTACAGGCATGGCCATGGCCCGCACCAGGCTCACGTTGCGGGCCAGCAGCTGGCTGCCGCCCAGCCAGAGCAGCCCGGCCAGCAGGGCCCAGACCCAGTAAGGCGTGTTTTCTATGATGCGACCCAGCATCTGGGGTTGTTGGACAAGGAGGTTGAGCAGCATGGTGGTCGTCCTGTAAACAATGAATGGAGGGGAGAGGGGTTAGATCAGTCCGAGTGCGGACCAGACCGTGTGGCCCAGAAAACGCCCTGGCAGCAACGTGAACACCCCGGCGACCACACAGGCGCCGATGTAGGTGCGCTGCATCATCTTGCGGTGGCCCACGACGTTGCGGCGGGCCAGATAGACAAAGGCCATGACCAGCATCCCCAGCGTTACCGGAATCAGTAGGTGGATGACCCCAAAGCTGCCCAGGCGCGGCCCGCCGCCGCCGGAAATGAAGATGGCCGATACGGCGGTGGCCACCATCAGCGTGACCCAGGCGTAGCCAGCCGCGCGGTGAATACGGGGGCGCTGCGTGGCGCCTTGGCGGGCCCAGAGGGCAATGGGGCCGATGGCAACGGCCGCCAGGGCGGCGGCCATGTGGATGGCGATGGCGGCGGTGATTTGCATGGCGTGGCTCCGGGCGGGTTCGATGGAGCGAACTGTGCCGATGCACCCCGGCGGCCGCCACAGCCCCGCGACGAAATGCAGCCAACCGGGCGTGAAATGCAGCCACGCGGAGTGAGTGGTGGGCGGTTTGGGCCGCTGAGGGCCGCGCGGTGGGGCTCAGAAGGCGTGGCGTGGTCCGGGGCTGAGAGCCCTCAGCGGATAATCCCGCACCTATTTGCAAGGAGTGCGCGTGGACGTTGTATTGCTGGTCAAGGCCGCCATCATGGGGGTCGTCGAGGGGCTGACGGAGTTTTTGCCCATCTCTTCCACCGGGCACCTGATCTTGGCCGGGTCGCTGCTGGGGTTTGACGATGCCAAGGCCAAGGTGTTTGACATCGCTATCCAGACGGGCGCCATTTTTGCTGTGATCCTGGTGTACTGGGCCAAGATCCGCTCCACTCTGGTCGCCTTGCCCACCGAGCGCCAGGCGCAGCGGTTTGCGCTCAACGTGTTCATCGCCTTCGTACCGGCCGTGGTGCTGGGGCTGCTGTTTGGCAAGGCCATCAAGGCGCACCTGTTCACGCCGGTGGTGGTGGCCAGCACCTTCATCATTGGTGGCTTCATCATCCTGTGGGCCGAGCGGCGCCCGCCGTCAGCCACCCGCATTCACAGCGTGGACGCGATGACGCCGCTCGATGCCATCAAGGTCGGCCTGGTGCAGTGCTTGGCCATGATTCCCGGCACCAGTCGCAGCGGTGCCACCATCATCGGCGGCATGCTGCTGGGCCTGTCGCGCCAGGCGGCGACGGATTTTTCGTTCTTCCTGGCCATCCCTACGTTGATTGGGGCTGGGGTATACAGCCTGTACAAGGAGCGCGCGCTGCTGTCGGTTGCTGACATTCCGCTGTTCGCCACGGGGCTGGTGTTCTCCTTCCTCAGCGCCTGGTTGTGTGTGCGCTGGTTGTTGCGCTACATCAGCAGCCACAGCTTTGTGCCGTTTGCCTACTACCGTATCGTGTTCGGCGTCATCGTTTTGGTGACAGCGTGGACTGGCTGGGTGCAGTGGGCCGACTGATAATCAGGCCATGCGCTGCTCCACCGGTTTGACTTCTTCTCCTTTGCTCCCCTTGCGGGCCCTGGCACTCGCCGGTTTGTGCGTCAGCCCCTGGGTGGGTGCCCAGGTGTTGCCTGACACCGGTGGCGCAGGGGCCGTGGTGTCCGACAAGGCCGAGGACCAACCTGCCGCGCCCAAGTTCAACTACGCGATCGGCGCCATTGTGGGTAGCAGCCCCGACTACGCCGGGGGCGACGGCCGCAAGAACAGCCTGCGCCCCGCCTGGGCCATTGAGTACGGCCGGTTTCGCCTGAGCACCTCGCGCGGCAGTGCCTTCATGGGCCACGGCCTGGGGCCCCGCGAATCGGGTGCCAGCGCTACGCTGGCACAGAGCGACCGCTTCAGCCTCAGTGCGGCCCTGCGCATCGACAAGGGCCGCGACGGGTCGGACGCCCCCATCCTGGTGGGGCTGCCGTCGGTGCGCTCCACCCTGCGGGCACGGATCAGCGCGGGTTACGCCATCACCGACCGCTGGGCAGTGGGCGCTGGGGTGTCCCAGGACATCCTGGGCCGCGACGGCGGCATGCAATGGTCCACCAGCATTGGCTACACCTGGCCCGTGACGGAACAGACCAAGATCAGCTTTGGGGCGGGCGCAAGCTTTGGGGACCGCACCTACCTGCGTGGGCATTTTGGGGTGCCAGCGGGTGGCAGCAGCCCCTTGCCCGCGTTCGAGCCGCGTGGCGGCCTGTACAGCGTCGATGCTGGGGTGGAGGTCATGACGGCGCTCAACCGGCACTGGGTGGTGCTGGGCGCGGCCCGGGTGTCCCAGTTGCAGGGCGATGCGCGCCGCAGCCCGCTGACCGTGCAGCCGGTGGGCTATTCGGTATCGGTGGGGCTGGCCTACCGGTGCTGCCGCTAGGCCCATCCCAAGCGGCAAAGGCTGATTGGCGACGGGCGTGCCTGACGAAAGTGCTAAGCTGCCACCCACAGACAGTTCCGCCCAGGCGGCCACACACTGCGCCAGCACCTTTTTTCCGTTGTGCGACGCCGCCTCTTCGCTGATCCTCTCCCCCACAGGGGCATTGCCGCATGACGCCAGACGCGCCTGAGTTGTCCACGCACCCGGAGACCGCCCGCAAGCAGGCGTGGTCCAAGGCGGACCTGCTTGATGTCATCACCCGCAGCGCGGGCGCCACTATGGCTGTCATCGACCGCAGTCTGTCGATGATCTACGTGAACGACGAATATGCGCGCTGGTTTGGCACCGTGCCGGAGCAACTGGTCGGCAAGACGCTCGTGGAGGTCTATGGCGAACAGGACTGCGCGCGCTTCATGCCGTTTGTGAACCGCGTGCTCAGCGGCGAGCGGGTGCAGTACCAGCGCATGCTGCACACACCCTACGGCTTTGACGAGTGGCGCACCATCTGCCTGACGCCCTGGCACAACCCCCAAGGCGCCATTGACGGGTTCATCACCACCGCGCTGGATGTGCATGAGCTGCAGGTCACGATGAATGCACTGCGTGCTGCCAACCAGCGCCTGTCGTCCCACATGGAGAACAGCCCCCTGGCCGTGCTGGAGATGGACCACCAGCTGCAGTTGCTGCATTGCTCGCAGCGCGCGGTGCAGCTGCTGGGCTGGCTGCATGTGGAGGGGCTGGAGGGGCGGCTGCTGACGGACCTGCTGGCACCCGCCTCGATGGACAACAGCTTGCAGCAGGCGCTGCAAAGCCTGCAGTCGGGCCAGGAGTCCCAAAACCGGGCCGAGACCTGTTTTGTGCGCAGCGATGGTACCGAGGTGCATTGCGAGTGGTTCAACTCGGCCCTGACCGATGCCGACGGCCAGGTCACTTCCATCATGGCGCTGGTGCAGGACGTGTCCGCCAAGATCCAGATCGCGCGGCAGCAGCACTACCTGGCCAACCACGACTCGCTCACCGGGCTGCTCAATCGGGCCGCGTTCCAAGGGCGGCTGGAGCAGTCGCTGCTGCACGCCCGGCACACCGAGGGGGCGGTGGCGTTGTTGTTCATTGACCTGGACGGGTTCAAGCACGTGAACGACGCCGAAGGCCACCGCGCGGGCGATGAGGTGTTGCGCATCGTGGCCCAGCGCATTGCCAGCACCGTGCGCGCGGGCGACACCATGGCGCGCCTCGGGGGAGACGAGTTTTTGGTGATGCTGGACCGCGAGGTGACCCGCGAGGTGACGGACACCATCGGCCTGCGCATCATCGACGCCCTGCATCAGGGCATGACGGTGGACGGGCGCGAGCTGCGCATTGGCGCCAGCATTGGCGTGGCGGTGTACCCCCCGCTGGAGGGAGACATCGACGCGCTGATGAACCGTGCCGACCAGGCCATGTACGCCGCCAAACGCGCGGGCAAGGGCCGCCTGCACTACGCACAGACGGCCTGAGCCTCTGTGCCCCTGCCGGGCAGGGGCAGCACAGTCCTACGGCAGCCGGATGCTCTGCTGGAAGTGAAAGAAGTTGCCAGGGTCGTAGGCGGCCTTGACGCGCTGCAGCTGCGGGTAGGCGGGGCCCCAGTAGGCCGAGGCAAAGTCGACCAGTTGCGCATCGGGGTAGTTCTGGTACACATGGCCGTTCAGGAACGGCCGCACCAACTGCATGAAGCCGTCAAGCCAGGCCTCCATCTGGGCGCGCTCCGCAGGGTTGCGCCAGAACACATCCACCACCAGGTCTGCATCCACGTTGCGGTGGACAAAGGCGCTGTCCGCCACAGGGTAGCGATTGATGGCGCCGCCGTAGGGCTCCAGATACGCCAGCGACCAGGGGTTGGGCGAGGTCTTGAAGTAGTCGATGATGCGCTGCCAGTCGGCGGGCGACAGCCGGGTGTTGATGTAGCCGCTGGCCTTGGTTTCGGCAATGCCGTCGGGCAGGTTGTCGGGCAGGGTGTAGGGGTGGTCCTCCAGCCATACGTTCATGTCGGGGTAGGTGCCGGTTTTGTCCACCAGCAGCTGCGCGCTCGGAATCGCCATCAGCGGCGCGATGGCGGCCAGCCCGTCCTCGCGGGTGCCGCAGAACATGCCCTGCACCATGTACACCGGCACGCCGTTCTGGAACCCCAGGTTCATCATGTAGCCCAAGGCGTCGGGCGCACCGGTCTTCATGTAGCCGGC
The DNA here is from genome assembly GCF_028680575.1 of Acidovorax benzenivorans. GTDB lineage: Bacteria > Pseudomonadota > Gammaproteobacteria > Burkholderiales > Burkholderiaceae_C > Acidovorax > Acidovorax benzenivorans. The sequence goes on from NZ_JAPCKI010000008.1 coordinate 176,034, forward strand.
CTGCATCAGCGTGAGCACCTGGGCCGCGTGGGCTGCGTCCCAGCTGATGGCCCAGGCCCAGACCTGGTCCAGCCGCTGCATGCGGTAGGTCACTTGCAGCACCACGCCAAAGTTGCCGCCCGTGCCGCCACGCAGGGCCCAGTACAGCTCGGGCTGCTCTTGCGCGCTGGCTGTGACGATGGTGCCGTTGGCGAGCGCCACGCGGAAAGATTCGACCAGGTCGCTCTGGATGCCGAACGCGCGCGAGGTGTAGCCGTAGCCACCGCCCTGCACAAAGCCACCCACGCAAACGCTGCCGCAGGCGCCGGTGGGCACGTGCCAGCCGGTGTGGTTCATGGCGCCATTGAAGTGGTCGAAGTCGGTGCCCGGCAGCACATGCACGCGTGCGCGTGCGGGGTCCAGCACCACGCCTTGCAAATCGCTCAGGTCCACCACCATGCCGCTGTTGACCGAGTAGCCCGCCGTGCTGTGCCCACCGCAGCGCACGGCCACCCACACGCCGTAGGTGCGGGCCACGGCCAAGCACTCCAGGACATCGTTTTCGCAGGCGCAAAAGACGATGATCTCCGGGTACGCCTGGAAGGCCGGGTTGGACTCCTGCCGCGCCGCGTTGTAGTCGGGGCTGGAGGGCAGCACAATGCGCCCCACCAACCGGGCTTCCAGGGCGGCTACGGCATCCCAGGTGAGCACTGGTCCGCTGGCCTGCGCAGCGCCCAGGGCCGACGGCGCTGCCGCCAACGATTGAAAGTGCGCGACGCGCGCGTCTTTGGCGAGGCGGGCGGGACTTTTGCGATGGGCCATGGCGAGCGATCCTTCAGGAAGTTGCGAAGCCCTGGGTGTACCGGAGCTGGCGCGCTTTGACCAGAGGGAAATGGCAGGCGTGTGTTTTTCTCCCGATGCGCTGAGTCGGGCCCGATGCACCGCGTTGCACTAGGAGGATGACAGCGCCAGGTCGCCCATGTTGCGCCGCAGGCAGAACTTGCCGCCCTGTTTGCCGCTGTACATGGCCGCATCGGCCAGTTTGAGCAGGCCTATCGCGTCGGTGCTGTCGTGGGGCGCAATGGCATACCCAATGGTCAACCCGATCTCCACCTGCACGTTGTTCAGCGAAAACGGCGAGCGGAACGCGTCCAGCAGCTTGTGGCCCAGCTCTTGCGCCTGCTGCAGACTGTGCAGTTGCCCGGCCATCACCACGAATTCATCGCCGCCCAGGCGCGCTACCAGGTCGCTCTGGCGCACATGGCCTTGCAGGCGCCGGGTTACGGCCACCAGCAGTTCGTCGCCCACGTCGTGGCCATGCTGGTCGTTGACGGGCTTAAACCCGTCCAGGTCCATCACGTACACCGCTAGCATCTTTTCTGCGCTGCAACGCGACAGAGCGGACGCGAGCGAGATGTTGAGCCCGCGCCGGTTGGGCAGGCCGGTGAGCGGATCGGTGTGCGCCAGAGAGCGCATCACGTCGCGCTCGCGGTTGGCGTCCAGCGCCTCCAGGCGCAGCGCCTTGGTGCGCAGGCCCAGCACGCGCATGAACAGCAGCATGTCCAGCGTGGCGCCAAACTGGAAGGAGTGCAAGGTCCAGAAGTTCACCGGCACCCAGCCCCGGATCACACCAATGACCGTGGCGGTAGCCAAAAAATACAGCAGCCACGCGAGCAGCAGGGTAGAGCCCACCGGGTCGCCCAGGCGCGCGCGGCGCACGGCCCCTGGGATGCCCATGAGCGCGGGCACCAGACCCAGGATGCTGACGATGCCTGTCACTGCGCGGGTGCTGAGCAGGTCCAGTGCATACAGGGCGGCCAGCACCACACTCAGCACCGCACCAGCGCGCATGCTGCGCAGCAGCCAGCTGTGGGGCCGGTCACCCGCCAGGGCCTGGCTGATGAAGAGGAACGAGCCGCAGGTGGCTGTGAGCGCTGCCAGGCTGGCTGCATGCAGCTCCACCCAGGGCATGTCGCGCCACAGGTATTGCGTGCCCAGGCCAAACAGGTGCAGCGAAAACAGCAGGCTGCCTGCAATGAGCAGCGCGTACTGGATGAACAGCACGTCGCGCAGATTGAGCCACTGCGCCAGGCTGTAGATCAGCAGGCACAGCGCCAGCCCGGTGAGAATGCCTTGCAGCATCTGCTCGTTCAGCGCCTTGCTGTGCCAGGTGGTGGGCTTGTTCAGGGTGATGGGCAGCACCATCGCGCCCCGGGTTTCCACGCGCAGCAGCAGGTCGTAGGCGTGTCCGGGCAGCATGGTCATTGGCAGGGCGTGCGTGCGGCTGCGCAAGGGTCGCTGGGTGTACGGTTGCAGGCTGCCCAGTGTGGCCTGTTGGGTCACATGGCCGTCTGTGGCAAGGTACACCTCGATGCGCTGCAGGACGGGGTAGTCGATGTCCAGCACCCACAGGCCGTTGGATGCGGCGGGCACGGTCAGCGGAATACGCACCCACACGGGTTCAGCCCGCACGCCCAGCGTGCCGCTGGTGCCGGGTGGCGCCTCAAAGCGTGCCAGCGTGGCCAGCGCATCGTCCACCAGCAGAGTGCCCGACGGATCCGGCAGCATGGACACGGCAGGCCAGGCATCGATGGAGTGTTGGTCATCCCGCAGTTCCAGCGGTGCGGCACTGACACTGGGGGCCAGGGCGCTCAGCAACAGGCACAGCGCCGCCAGCAGGCAGGCGGTACGCAACCAGTAGCTTGCGAGAACGGGGCAGCGCATGAAGCCACAGAAACGTGTGTGGATCATGAGGTCGGCGCCAGTTCGCCAGGGTTACGGCGGAGGCAGTGTTTGCCGCTTTCCTTGCCTGCGTACATGGCCGCGTCTGCGAGGCGGATGAGCTGCTGCGGACCATCACCGGCATCAGATGCGAGCCAGCGCGGCGCTTGTCTCGTTGTGGAGTGCTCCATCGTCAGACGTTTGAGACCATGTTGGCAATGCGGGTCGACCGGCTCCAAATGGGGTGAGTACAAATTCACCCGCGTATTTTCCGGAGGGCAGCGGCTCTGCGTAACCTTTACCACAGCTGTATATCGTTGATCTGCGCTGTGTGAAACGATTTAAGGGCATATGGCCGCCACGGGCGTGACGCGCTCACGCCTGCTGCAGCCGTCCCTTGCCACACTGCTTGCCTTGATACAGCGCACCATCGGCCATTCGTAACAGTGTGGCTGTTTCGTGAGCAGCGCCTGACGCAACGGCATAGCCTATGGTGAGTCCGACTCGCATTTCCTCGCCTGCGACGTGGACCGGAGTCTCGAATAGCGAGAGCAAATGTTCTCCTATTTGCCTTGCCTGTGCCGGATCGCGCAGGCCGCTGGCAACCATTACAAACTCGTCACCGCCCAGTCGCGCAACGGCGTCACCGCTGCGCGTACCAGCGCGCAAGCGGTTTGCCACCTCAATCAGCAACTGGTCGCCAACCTCGTGTCCGCGGGTATCGTTGACCTCCTTGAATTCGTCAAGATCAATCAGATACACAGCCAGCATGTGGTGCGGTGAAGCACTCACCAGCGCCAGCGACATGGCATCAGTCAGACTGCGACGATTGGGCAGTCCGGTCAGAGCGTCCGCGTACGCCATGGAACGCATCACCTCATGCTCGGTCCGCGCGTTTTCGCTGGCTTTGCGCAGTTCGGTTGCACGCACGATTAGCACCAACGTGAAGGCGAGTATGTGGCACATCTCGCCGAACGTCAGCGAGTGCAGTGTCCACACATTTGCGGGAAGCTTGCCGCGGATGGTTGAGGTCGTGACCACTACGGTGGTGATATAGAAGGCAAATGCAAGCAGCAGGTAGAGCCCAACCGCGTCGCCCTTGGTGACTTTGGACATGAAGCGCGGCAGGCTCAGCAGCAGCGGCAGTGGTCCGAGCAGCACGATCATGGCGGTTAGCAGCCGCGTATTGAATGCGTCAAGGCAATATATGACAAGCAGCACGCCGCAAAGCACGGCTCCACTGTTCATGAGGCGCGGGAAACGGTCTGCAGGTTTATCGGCAGTGCCGGTATGTGGTCTGCGCAGTACGTCCCCTAGAAACAGGAAGGTGCCCGCCACTGCCACCAGCGAGCCGATGCCTGCCATATGGCGTTCGAACCAGAATACATCGCGCCAGACCCACTGCGCACCGACGCCAGAGAGCAGCAGAGCAAACAGGAACGATCCGGTGACCAGAAGCGCGTATTTGAGGAACAGTGACTCCCGCGTTCCCACCCATTGCGCGAGGCTGTACATCAGCATGCAGAGAAAGAACCCGACTTGAATGCCACGCAACATCTGTTCGGCCACGCTGGCGCGATGGAATGCGCTGGGTTGCATGAATTCGATGGGCAGAATGGTCGCACCGCGCGATTCGACTCGCAGCATCAGGTCGTAGTCGCCAGCGGCGAGATCCAGCGGCATCGCGTGCGAACGGCTGAACAGGGGCCGGGAAGCGAACGTACGCAGGCTGCCGAGTTCAGCCTTCTGCAGGGTGCGCCCATCTTGGATGACATAGGCATCAATGCGGTTGAGTGGGGGGTAGTCAATGTTCATCACCCATTGCTGGGAGACCATTCCGCTGACTGCTTCCACGCGGAACGGAACGTGCAGCCAAGTGGGCTGCGGCTGCACGCCAAGCGTGGCGTAGCTTGTTTGCGGACGCTCGAATTCAGCGATTGCGGCCTGAGCCTCGGCCAAAGTCAGGGGGGTTTGCTTTTCCGACAGCACCGTTACAAACGGCCAAGCCTCGCTGACCGGCGTTGTGGGCTGGAGCAGAAGTCGCGAGGGCAGGGTGGTCGCCTCCGCCGCCCAGGTCGACGTGGCCCAATGCGTCACGGCAATGAGCACCCACGCCAGCCATCGTCCGCGCCAGATGTGGCTACTGATCATGACGGCCCCACCGTCCGCGCACAGTCAATCGATCTTCCAAGCGGTTGAGCCAGCGTGGTGCCTTTGCGTCGTCGTCCCAAGTGCCGACGGTTGCATGCATCTGGGTGAGCAGCTGCGTTGGAAGTTTCAGCGGACGGGTTTGATCCATCAGGAAACTGGTCAACAGGTGATATCCGACGACCCGCGAGAACATGCGACTTAACGAAAACTGCGGAACGACAAGGCGAACAACCGAATCGATCAATCGACTGACGGACATCAACACAGCGAACAGGATGCGCGAAATCAGCGGCTGCCTGTTGGATATGCCCAGCGCGTCGGCGACAACGCCGCCGCACAGGTAGCGCGTGAACAACGCGGGAAGGGGTTTGAGCAGTTTGAACGGGATCGAATCGCTCATGTAATCCATGAGCGCACCGCCCAGCGCTGGGCGCGCGTCGGTGCCCCCCGGATACACGTTGTCAGCGAGGCATTGTGTCTGGATGTCGAGAAACAAGCGCTCGGCATCGGCGTAGGTAAATGGCATCCACTTCGGCTCGATCCCCAGCAGGAAGCCGACTACATTCCAGCAATGCAGATAGGCTTCCTCATCCATCGCACTAAGCCCGATGCCGAGTGTGCGCATGGCCCGCAGGAAGACAAAGTGAAACGTCAGGAGCGTAAACACAAGCTGCTCCTGATTGTTTGGCAGTCCGTCACGCGAGACGTTCCAGCCGTTCGCCATAAATGCGCCATGCATGGATTGCTGGCTTGCCTCTGCGGCCGGGGTGGCGATGGGCTGCACCACCGCATTGACCATTGCTTGCGGTGCGCCATGCAGCATCAGGTTGCGGATCGTGGCGTGGATGAGGCGCACTTTGAGTGTTTGCGCAACGCCCAGTCCTTCAGGTGTCGTTAGCCCACCGCGCAGCATGACCGGGAACACCATCGCCGCCGTTGAGCGGATGCGGTAGTCGGCATTTGTCGTGAGTTGCCCGGAAATCTGCAACACGGCGGCGGCTTTCGGCTGAATGTAGCAGTCCGGCAAGCTCGCGCAAAACAGCGACATGACGGACAGTGGGCCGTGCTCAGTAAAGACGTTCTCGCCACGCGTGATTTTTGCCGGATCGCACCACTCTGGCAACCCGCGCCCGGCGTCAAGGTAGCCGCGAAGTGCCTCAACGATGTGCGGCGACGTGCCGTCAGGTGGTGACCAATCCACCAGCGCTGCATTGTTGGTCCAGGTATTCAACAGCATCGTCGCGGTCTGCAGATGGCGCATGCGGTCGGCGTTCAGCGCGAGCAGCGTTTGGAGATTGGCCTCACCGGCGGGCAACTCCCAACTGCCCACGATTGCCGCGATGGTTGCATCTGCCAGCGGATCAGCTTGATAACGCATCGCTGCTGGATCGTAGGCGGGTGTTGCCGGTAGAACCGACGAAGCTGCGGGCAAAGTCATGATCGGGACCGAATAGCGAAAGTGACGGTTTTACCAGGGCCAATCGAAGTGCAGATCAGGCAAGCCGACGCCATCCCAAAATTCAGAACTGGCAGCCGGAAGGTCTGTGAATTGGGTGGCATAAGGCACCTACATGCTGTTACAAACACTCAGTGTAGGGGATTGTGGCGAGATTGCTCCTGCCTATTTGCCCTGAGAAACAGCCGACAACGCACATTTTCTCCCTCTGTTTGCCCCTTCACCCCATTCTGGCGCCGTAATAGGCGCCCGTGAATGGCCGGAAGGACTATTTGCGGGAGGTGACTGCCGCCAGGTTGCGCAACGCCGCCTCAATGGCCGCAGCAGTGGCCACTGGCTGCTCCATGGGAAACAGGTGGCTGCCGTCCAGCATCATGGTGCGGCCCTCGGTAATGCGCAGGGTCATGGCCATGCCGACCTGCTTCATCTCTTCGGAGTCGCGCCCGCCGATGAAGGCGGCCGGGCACTGCAGCGGGTGCTTGCTCAGCAGGCGGCCCAGGTTGTGAGGCAGGGTGTTGTAGATGGCGGTTTCCACCGCGCGGTCAAAGCCCAACACTCGTTTGCCATCATGGTCCTGCAGGCCGTGAGTGATGTAATCGTGCAACACCTCGGGGTGCCAGCGCGCAAAGGCCTTCTTCTTGCGAAAGTGCTCCAGCGCCTCTTCGTTGCTGGTCCAGCTGAAGCGCCGCTGGCGGCTCACCCGGCCCGGCGATATCGAGCCCACCACCTGGGTGCGCTTGGCCACGCTGACCACGTTGGCCTTCCAGCCGCCAATGAGGGGCGAGTCGATCAGCAACACCCCGCGCACCAGTTCTGGGTGGCGGGCGGCTGCCATCACGCTCAAAAAGCCGCCTAGCGAATGCCCCACCAGAAACACCGGCTGGCCCAGGCGCTGCACCTGCACCGTTGCAAAGTCGGCCAGTTGTTGCACCAGGTGCGGCCAGTTGCTGGTCACCGGGTACTTCGGGTCGTGGCCATAGCGCTCGACGGCGCTGACCTCAAAACCGCGGGTCCTGAGGTGCTTGAACAACACGCGGTAAGTGCTGGCCGGAAAGCTGTTGGCGTGGGAGAAAACGATGGGGAGCATGGAGGGCATGGCGGGGCGGCAGGGCCGGGGTGCAGGCGCGCACGCGGCCGGGTGCCGTGGGGTGCGCTGGCCTGCAGGGCTTCAGATCAGCCGGTCTGTGTGGTTGGTGATCTTCTTGAGCGGCTTGCTGCGCGACGGGGTGACCATGATCGGCACCTCGGTGGCGCCGCCGGTCCAGGCGGGGTCTTCGATGCTGTCGAACACCTGGCGCAGCTTTTGCCCCCAGCTGTCGTGCAGCATCCGAAAGTACGGGTTGTTCTCGTCGATGCAGATCACCTTGTCGGTGGCAAAGCGGTCCACCTCGTACACCACAAGGTCCAGCGGCAGGCCCACCGACAGGTTGGACTTGAGCGTGCTGTCCATCGACACCAGTGCGCACTTGGCGGCCTCGTCCAGTGGGGTCTCGGGGGTGAGCACGCGGTCGAGCACGGGTTTGCCATATTTGGATTCACCCACCTGGAAGTACGGGGTCTCTGACGTGGCCTCGATGAAGTTGCCCGCCGAGTACACCTGGAACAGGCGCATGCCTTCACCCTTGATCTGGCCGCCAAACACCATGGACACATTGAAATCCACCCCCGAGCGCTTGAGGGCCGCGCCATCGCGCTCATGCACATGGCGCACGGCGGCGCCCAGCACGCGGGCGGCGTCGAACATGCTTTTGGCATTCCAGATGGTGATGGCTTCGCCCGACTCGCCGTCCTTGATCTGCTCGGTCTGCAAGATCTCTCGCACCGACTGCGAGATGGACAGGTTGCCCGCCGACAGCAGCACCATGAAGCGGTCGCCCGCCTTCTCATAGACCATCATCTTGCGAAACGAGCTGATCTGGTCCAGGCCGGCATTGGTGCGGGAATCGGACAGGAATACCAGCCCGGCGTTGAGTTTGATGGCGACGCAGTACGTCATGGCGCAATGGGGTTCGTTGTGTAGAGGGAACCCGCGAGTTTAGTCGCCTGCGGCCCCGGCGGCCTGTGTCCCCGTCAGGCGCCCCTCGGCAGTTGTTGTGTGCAGTGATATAAAAATGATAGCGGCTTGCGCATATGGTACGGGCGCTTGGTGCCCGTGGGGCTTAAAAATGCCCCGGCGATCTGCCCAGAGCGCGGTCAACAGCCCGCAGCGCAGCCGGGCAGCGCCGCGCTTCAGCCTGCCATCTTCTTGAGCTGGTACAGCGCATCCAGCGCCTCGCGCGGGCTCAGCGCGTCGGGGTTGATGCTGGCCAGGGCCGCCTCAACCGGGCTGGCGCCCGCGCTCTCGGGCACCTCGGGCGCGGCGAACAGGTCCACCTGCAACTCGTCTTCGCCCGCGCGCTCTTCCAGCGCCGCCAGCGCATGGCGCGCGTGGTGCAGCACGGGCGATGGCATGCCCGCCAGCTTGGCGACCTGGATACCGTAGCTGCGGCTGGCCGGGCCGGGCTGGATCTCATGCAAAAAGACGATGTCCGTGCCACTCTCGGTGGCGCTCACATGCATGTTGATCGCGTGGCGCGCCTTGGCGGGCAAGTCGGTCAGCTCGAAATAGTGCGTGGCAAACAGCGTGAAGGCGCGGGTCTTGTCGTGCAGGTGCGTGGCGATGCCGCTGGCCAGGGCTAACCCGTCGAAGGTACTGGTGCCCCGGCCGATCTCGTCCATCAGTACCAGGCTGTGGGGCGTGGCGGCATGCAATATTTGCGCGGCCTCGGTCATCTCCAGCATGAAGGTCGATTGCGCGTTGGCCAGGTCGTCGGCCGCGCCGATGCGGGTGTGGATGGCGTCGATGGGCCCCAGGCGGCAGCTTGCTGCGGGCACATGGCTGCCCATGCTGGCCAGCAGCACGATCAGCGCCACCTGCCGCATGTAGGTCGATTTACCGCCCATGTTGGGGCCGGTGATGACCTGCATGCGCGTGTTGGCGTTCAGCCGCGTGTGGTTGGCGATGAAGCTGCCGCTGGATGTCTCAGCCAGGCGGGCCTCCACCACCGGGTGGCGGCCGCCTTCGATCTCGATGCAGGGTTCGGGCACAAACTGCGGCGCGCACCAGTTGAGGGTGAGTGAGCGTTCGGCCAGCGCACACAGCACGTCCAGCGTGGCCAGCGCCTGCGCCAGGCGGGTGAGGGCGGGCACATGGGGTTGCAGCTGGTCCAGGATCTGCTCGTACAGCCATTTCTCACGGGCCAGCGCACGCTCGTTGGCCGACAGCGCCTTGTCCTCAAACGTTTTCAGCTCGGGCGTGATGAAGCGCTCGGCGTTCTTGAGCGTCTGGCGGCGACGGTAGTCGTCGGGCACGCGGTTGAGGTGGCTGCCGGTCACTTCAATATAGAAGCCGTGCACTTTGTTGAACTGCACGCGCAGGTTGGGGATGCCCGTGCGGGCTTTTTCGCGCGTTTCCAGGTCGAGCAAAAAGGCGTCGCAGTTGGTCTGGATGGCGCGCAACTCGTCCAGCTCGGTGTCAAAGCCGTTGGCGATCACGCCGCCGTCGCGCACCAGGGCAGCGGGCTCCTCGGCAATGGCGGCCTGCAGCAGGTCGGTGCAGCCCTCGGGCGGCTGCAGGTGGCTGAAAATTTGAATCAAATAGGGCTCTGGCGCTTGTCCATTCAGCGCGAGTAGCTCTGCTTTTTGTAGCGTTTTGCCCAAGCCCACCAATTCACGCGGGCGCACCTGGCGCAGCGCGATGCGGGCGGTGATGCGCTCCACATCACTCACACCCTTGAGTTCGCCCCGCAGCGCGGACCAGGGGCCCGCACCGCCACCAGCACCCCCTGCGCCCCGCAGGGCGGTGGTGGCCGACAGGCGCTGGCGCGCCTCGGCGCGGTCGCGGCGCGGCTCTAACAGCCAGGTCTTGAGCAGGCGGCTGCCCATGCCGGTCATGCAGGTGTCGAGCAGCGAGAACAGCGTGGGGGCATCGTCGCCGCGCAGGGTTTTGACGAGTTCCAGGTTGCGGCGCGTGGTGGTGGGCAGGTCGATGAGGTCGTCGTTGCGCTGCACCTGCACGCTGTGCACGTGCGTCAGCGTGCGGCCTTGTGTGTGTTCGGCATAGGTCAGCAGCCCGGCGGCGGCGGCGTGGGCCTCGCCCAGCTCGTGGGCGCCCCAGGCCTGCAGGCTGGCGGCGCCCAGGTTTTCGAGCAGCTTGCGCTCGCCCAGAGCGCTGTCGAACTGCCAGTCGGGCCGGGGGCTCATGGGGCAGGTGAAGACGCCGCCCTGGCGCAGCACCTGCAGTTGTTGCTCAAAGCGCTCGGTCACGCCCGCGCTGTAGATCAATTCACTGGGCGCCACGCGGGCGAGCCAGGCACCGAGTTCGTCGTGGGCGCATTCGGCCAGGTACACGCGGCCCTGCGTCACGCTCAGCCAGGCCAGGCCACAACGTGCGCGGGGCGCCTGGTGCACGGCCATCAGCAGCGATTCGGACTTGTCGGACAGCAGTTCTGTGTCGGTCAGCGTGCCGGGTGTGACCACTCGCACCACCTTGCGCTCCACCGGGCCCTTGCTGGCGCCCACCTCGCCCACCTGCTCGGCAATGGCTACCGACTCGCCCATCTTGATCAGGCGCGCCAGGTAGTTCTCCAGTGCATGGAAAGGCACACCCGCCATCACCACTGGCTGGCCACCCGATTGGCCGCGCTGCGTGAGCGTGATGTCGAGCAGGCGCGCGGCCTTCTCGGCGTCTTGCCAGAAGACCTCGTAGAAGTCGCCCATGCGGTAGAACAACAGCGTCTCGGGGTACCCGGCCTTGAGGGCCAGGTACTGCTGCATCATGGGGGTGTGGTGTTCGAGCGTGTCGGACATGCAGGGGTTGGCAGAAATGAGGCGTGGACTGTAGCAGTTCGGTCATGGGGTTTCCCCCTGGGCAATTCCGCTGCGTTCAGCCAAGATGTTACGTTTTGACATACTCTTGCCTGTATGCTGGCAGCTTGGCTATGAGCAGAGCCACCCTCCGTCGAGAGTTGGTGTTTCAACCCCAGGATTCAGAGGCTTCAGAGCGACCGTGATTTCGTCCGAACTGCTGACCGACCTCCTCACCCCTTCCGGGGAGCGCCTTACCGAGCCCATGGCGCAGGCGCGCCTGCAGGCGCTGGTGGATGCGGTGCCGGTAGCGCTCATGGAGTTTCGCCTGCAGGACGGCCGATTGCTGCTGCTGGCAGCCAACGCAGCGGCGCGGCGCATGCCGGGGCTAGGAGCGGTGCGGCACCCTGGCGTGGATGCGTGCGAGGTGTTTGACCTGCTGGCCAGTACGCCGCTGCTGGACCAGTTGCTCGGCGTGGTGCGTGTGGGTGCGCCGCTGGAGTGCCGTCAGGTGGTGCGCGAGCCCGGTCGGTTGTTGCTGGCCTGGGATTTGTCGGCCCGCCGCGTGACCAACGACTGCATTGTGGTCACGGTGCGCGATGCCTCCGAGGCCGAGAACCTGCGCGTTGCGCTCGCGGCGTCCGAGCGCACGCTCGAAGAAGTGCGGCGCGAGTTGCGCGAGCAGACCGACGTGTTCAACACCATGGAGAGCCTGGCGCGCACCGGCCACTGGCGTCGCATCGAGGACCCGGGTGAAACCGTGCTGCTGTGGTCGCCGGGCCTATGCCACATCGCGGGCTTTGAGCAGCAGGAATGGGTGGACCCTGAGCGCGCGGTGAGTGGCATCCTGCCGGAAGACCGGCACGTGTTCGACAAGATCCGCGAACGGGGCTCTGGCCTGGATGTGGAGTACCGCTGGCGCCGGCCAGATGGCGAGGTGCGCTGGATGCGTTCGCGGGTTCAACGCACGCTGCCACGCGATGGCGTGCAGGTCGTCATGGGGGTGGTGCAGGATGTGACGGACGAGCACCGCGCTGCAGAGCAGTTGCGCGAACAGCTCTTGTTCATTCAGCGCATCGCCAGCCGCATCCCCGGCTTCATCTACGAATACCGCCTGCATTCCGATGGCAGTACCAGCGTGCAGTACATCAGCGATGCCGTGCGCGAATTCATGGGCGTGGAGCCGCATGAGGTGACCGCCGACCATGGCGTGCTCACGCACTGCGTGGTGGCCGAAGACCTGCCGCTGGTGCAGCGCTCGGCCATGATGTCGCTGCGCAAACTGGTGCCCTGGCAGTGTGAGTACCGTGTGCGCATGCCCGACGGCAGCGTGCGCTGGCACATGACCAATGCCATTCCGCACCGCGAGCCCGATGGCTCGGTGGTGTCCCATGGCTTCACCATGGACATCACAGACCGCAAGCGAGCAGAACAAGAGATCGAACGCCTGGCCTTCTTTGACGCCCTCACAGGCCTGCCCAACCGGCGCCTGCTGCTCGATCGCCTGCAACGCTCCATCGCCGCCTGCCAGCGCAGCAAGAACCTCGGCGCCCTGCTGTTCATCGACCTGGATAACTTCAAAGACTTGAACGACACCCTGGG
>NZ_JAPCKI010000009.1 GCF_028680575.1 Acidovorax benzenivorans
AAACCCCGCAGGCGTCAACGAGGCAAACTATAGCTCGCTATCAATCAGGGCCCAGGCACTCAGCCAGTAGGTATTGGCCTGTTAGGCAGCGGGTAGCGAATGAACGGCAGCTATTGGAGGTGTGTTGTCCAACGTCGGGGCAGGGCCCTAAGCAGACGCCTGCGCAAGTCCCAAACGCTCATCTTTCTTCCACCTGCTGCGCTTCGTAGTACGAGCCACCTTCAACTGCTCCAGTTGCAAGAAAAATGGTAAAGGGGTGCCATGTGTCGTCGAACATCCACGCTTCGCCTCTCAACTCACCGCCATGAAGGGATAGATCGCGGAAGCCATCCCAAGAGATGCGGCGCGAGCGCCAAACGACGCCCCCGCCCCTTTGTCGAAGTTCAAAGTCTGTGGGACTGCAAAGCAGCAGACATCCAGTGCTCGGTACTTCCAAAGCAGACTCAATGTCACCCCCGAACTCCTCAAGTAGCTCCCCGGTCACCGTGTTCACCCTGTAACCTTGGCCGCCTGCCAGCACATTTGCTTCAAGTCCCTTTCCATCCGCGAAGACGGCTGAAAACTTCGTGAGCCCTGGCTGGAAATTTCCAACCCAGCAGCGGCTTTCGTCCGCGCAAAACTCTACGACCAGACCCTCGCGATGCTTACCTTGTCCGGTCGCACTGAATTGGTGCGGGAAATTGCCCACTCCAGGTAGTCCGGGAAGAATTCTGGGAGCACTCAAAAATTCCATATGACGCCTATGTCCGCTTCTGGCCGGGCCCTGTCGCTAAGCGGAGTTGCTAGCGGAACCAAAGTGGAAATTCGGAAACCGTACTACGACCGCCGGGACATTGGTTGCTGCCGGATCTCTGCCCAGTACTCGTCGGCCACGTCCGCATCAATGTCTGGCTGAATATTTGTCGCATAGAGTGCGTCTCTACCATCTCGACGCGGACCAGATATCCAATAGTGTTCACCAGTCTCGACGTCAAAGTAGTTTGACTTAAATCCAGTGCCTTTGAGGCTCTGAAACGCTTTGCCTTGGTAGTACAGAGTCGCTCCTGACTTCGACGCAGTCACGCGGCCGATTCGAGCAGGACCAGTCAGCCCGCCGGTCTTCGCCTCGATGTACATGATTCTGCTTTTCATAACTCTGGAGGTCCGCTGTTGGCCGGATTCTGCCCCACGGAAAGGGACGCTAGCGGGCCCTGAGCAGAAGGTGGGTGTAACCTCCCTGTCAACGGGAGGCCAAAATGTGGCGCTGAAAGCGTGCCATATCTGACGAAGATGTGGCCCAGGTCGCCCCGCGTTGGCGCTCCTCCTTGTACGACCAGCCCAATCTGGCGGATATGCTCGGCGGGCTGCTCAGCAGCTTGCGTGACCATCTCCACCGCCTCGGAGGCTGGGGCCTAGGCCGCTGGGCCAAAACACGATTACAAAAGTAAAATCATTCCATGCTCGATGACCGTGCCAAGTTGTTGCTCAAAGCCCTGGTCGAGCGTTACATCGCTGATGGGCAGCCCGTGGGCTCCCGGACCCTTTCTCGTGCGTCTGGGCTGGATTTGTCGCCAGCCACGATCCGAAACGTCATGGCGGACCTCGAAGAGTTGGGGTTGATTGCGAGTCCACATACTTCTGCTGGCCGTATTCCTACCGCGCGTGGATACCGATTGTTTGTGGACACCATGTTGACGGTGCAGCGAGAGTCTGTCATGCCGCCACAACTGGCCCCAGAGCAGCCCCAAAAGGTCATTGCAAACGCCGCGCAGCTGCTGTCCAACCTCTCTCAGTTCGTCGGTGTGGTCATGGCGCCTCGGCGCACCTCGGTATTTCGCCACATCGAGTTTCTGCGACTCTCTGAAAAGCGGTTTCTGGTCATCATCGTGTCTCCGGAGGGCGACGTACAGAATCGTGTGATCTTTACTGAGGTGGACCACTCGCAGTCACAACTGGTGGAGGCTTCCAACTTTCTGAATGCGCATTACGCGGGGCTTGCGATGGAGCGGGTGCGAGAGCGCCTGAAGTCCGAGGTCGATGTGCTGCGTGGAGAGATCGCATCGCTCATGCAGGCTGCGGTCAACGTGGGTTCCGAGGCGCAGGATGAGGTGGTGATTTCAGGTGAGCGCAACCTCCTGTCAGTCAGCGACTTCTCCAGTGATATGGGCAATCTGCGCAGGGCATTCGACTTGTTCGAGCAGAAGACACAGATTCTTCGCCTTCTGGACATTTCCAGCCAGGCCGAGGGGGTGCGCATCTACATCGGTGGAGAGAGCCAGGTGGTGCCATTTGAAGAGCTTTCGATTGTGAGCTCTCCCTACGAGGTCGATGGCAAGGTGGTGGGAACGCTGGGGGTGATAGGCCCTACGCGCATGCCCTACGATCGCATGATTCAGATCGTGGACATCACCTCCAAGCTGGTGTCCAACGCCCTCAGTCATCGCAAGTAAGCCCCTACAATACGGCGCTTGCCCCGTTGTATAGCGCTGGAGCATGGCTTGGGGCGTTAGCTCAGTTGGTTAGAGCAGAGGACTCATAATCCTTTGGTCGTTGGTTCAAGTCCAACACGCCCTACCACCCTCGCTTGCTGGGTGGACCAACAAACGACGTGTTTTGTCATTCAAATCACTCCGTTTGTTTTTGGAGCCCTCAGAGTGCATTACAATCTCGGCTTGCGCTGAATTGACTGGCTGGTTGAATGTCTCTGAATAGGGATGCAATCAGGAAGAAAGCAGATTTTGAGGGTCGCCAAAAAATCATGCTATAATTCAAAGCTTAGCGGCTGTAGCTCAGCTGGATAGAGTACTTGGCTACGAACCAAGGGGTCGTGGGTTCGATTCCTGCCAGCCGCACCAATGTTTAAAGCCTGCAATCGCGAGATTGCAGGCTTTTTCATTTGTCCAGGCGTATTGCGCCGATTGGAGAGTTCTGGCGATGAGCAAGGCTTTTACCAAGGAAACAGACGGTGCCGACGATGACGAGGGGTTGGCATTGCCTCCTTTGCCGCCGGGTGGCAAAAATTACATCACGCCGTCCGGGTATGCGCGTCTGAGGGGGGAGTTGTTGGACCTTATCGACAACGAGCGGCCAAAGATCGTGGATGTGGTGCACTGGGCCGCCAGCAACGGAGATCGGTCTGAGAACGGCGACTATCTTTACGGCAAGAAGCGCTTGCGCGAGATTGATCGGCGCATCCGTTTCTTGACCAAGCGGCTGGAGATCGCCGAGGTTGTGGACCCCAGTTTGCACGCGGGTAGCGAACAAGTCTTTTTTGGGGCTACCGTGACCTACTCGGACGACGAGGATGGTGAGCGCACGATCACCATCATGGGCATCGACGAGGCCGACAGCCGCATGGGGCAGGTCAGCTGGATTTCACCTGTTGCCCGGGCACTGCTGAAGGCCCGTGTCGGTGATGAAGTGCAGTTACCAACACCAGGCGGGGCGCGCCATCTCGAGGTGGTGGCGGTGCAATACCCACCCCGTGGCGCCGTAGCGTAGCCATTGCAAACAGTGACGGCCCGCACCCCACCTTCAGTGATCCCGGGACTTGATGTGCAGTTCCGGTGCGTTAGGGTTGTGGCGTGATCCGGGCAGCGCGCAGCACAGCCTGCGTGCGGCGCAGGTTGCGCAGTGCCAGCTCCAGATGGGCCTGGTCGCGTACCGCCACGATGAACCGCAGGTCCGTAGTGTCCAAAGCAGCTTCATCATCCATGTCCACATGGGTGATGTCGGCCTCTGAATTGGCAAGCTCTGCTGCCACACGTGCCAGCACCCCTTTGCCGTTGTTCACCGTAACGACAACGCCCGTCTCGAACATGCGGGTGGGCTCGTCCGACCAGTCCACAGCAATGAACCGTTCGCTGTCTTTGTGTTGCAGTCGCTTGGCGACGCTGCAATGAGCGTTGTGGACCACCAGCCCCTCGCCGCGGCCCAGATAACCTACGATGCTGTCGCCCGGCACCGGGCGGCAGCAGGTGGCGTATTGCACGGAGGCGTTCTCGCTACCGTCCAGGGTCACAGCGCCTTGCGACAGGGTTTCGTGTGATGTGTAGCGCTCGCGGGTCATGAGCAGGGCATCTGGGCGGTGTCCGTGCTCAGACATCAGAACCATGAGCCGCTTGGCTACGATGCTGGCAATGCGCTTGCCCAAGCCCAGGTCGGTCATCAGCTCGCTGCGCGAGCGGTTGCCGGTGAACCGCAACAGTTTGTCCCACAGCGGTTGCGTCTCTGCGTTGACGGGGGGCAACTGCTCCAAGCCTTCGGCGCGAATGGCTTGGGTCAACAGCTTTTCTCCCAGCCCCTCAGACTCTGTTTGGGCCAAGGTTTTGAGGTAGTGGCGAATCTTGGAGCGGGCACGGCCCGTACGCACAAAGCCCAGCCAAGCGGGGTTGGGTGTGGAGACGGGGGCGGTGATGATTTCCACCACGTCCCCGTTCTTAAGTTCGGTGCGCAGCGGGACCTGCTCGTTGTTGATTTTGGCTGCCGTGGTGCGGTCGCCCACATTGCTGTGAATGGCGTAGGCAAAGTCCACCACGGTGGCGCCACGCGGCAACGCCATGATCTGGCTTTTGGGCGTAAAGACGTAGACCGCATCGGGGAACAGATCCACCTTGACGTGGTCCCAGAACTCTGCCGCATCCCGGGTTTCGTTCTGGATGTCCAGCAACGATTGCAGCCACTTGGTTCCAAGGCGCTCGGCAGCGGTGCCTTCCCCATCCTGGGCTTTGTACAGCCAGTGCGCTGCCACACCAGCTTCGGCAATCACGTGCATTTCATCGGTGCGCATCTGGAACTCGATGTTCACGCCCGAGGGGCCTACCAGGGTGGTGTGCAGTGACTGGTAGCCGTTGAGCTTGGCAATGGCAATATGGTCCTTGAACTTGCCAGGCACTGGCTTGTACATCTGGTGCAGCACGCCCAGGGCGGTGTAGCAGTCGGTCACTGTCGGCACGATGACCCGAAAGCCGTAGATGTCTGTCACCTGGGCAAAGCTCAGGTGCTTGAGGTCCATCTTCTGATAGATGGCATAGAGCGTTTTTTCACGGCCGGCAAGCCGCACCTTCATGCCGATCTTGGAGAAGGCGGCATCCACTTCGACCTGTACCTTTTGAACCAGATCGCGCCGACGGTTCCTGGATTTGTTGACCGCCTTGGCCAGAGTGGCGTAGCGCCAGGGGTGCAGATGCCGGAAGGCCAGATCCTGCAGTTCGCGGTAGGTCTGGTTCAGGCCCAGGCGGTGGGCGATGGGTGCATAGATTTCCAGCGTTTCGGACGAGATGCGGCCCCACTTGCTGCGCGGCATATCCGACAGCGTGCGCATGTTGTGGGTGCGATCAGCCAGTTTGATGAGGATGACGCGCACATCACGCGCCATGGCCAGCAGCATTTTGCGAAACGACTCGGCCTGGTTCTCTTCGCGGGTGTTGAACTGCAGTTTGTCCAGTTTGGTAAGACCGTCCACCAGTTCGGCCACCGGGGCTCCAAACCGATCGATCAGGTCGGCTTTGGTCACGCCGCAGTCTTCCATGGCGTCGTGCAGTAGCGCTGCCATCAGGGCCTGGGCGTCCAGCTTCCACTCCGCACACTGTGCGGCCACTGCAATGGGGTGGGTGATGTAGGGCTCACCGCTGTTGCGCAGTTGCCCCAGGTGGGCTTCGTCGGCAAAACGGTATGCCTGGCGCACCTGCTCGATGCTGACGGCATCTAGGTAGTCCAAGCTGTCGGTCAGTGCGGCGAAGCTGGCCGCAGCCGCATTGGCGGCCGCAGCGGCTGCCGAGAGATTGCCTGTCGGGGACGGTTCACCCGGCCGGGGCTGCGTTGCAGAAGGTGAATTGAGCACCGCGTTCATGCCTTAAATGTAGCGCGGGACTGCGCCAGAGGACTTCCGGGCAAAAAAAAGCACCGCTGGCGCGGTGCTTTGGGGTGGGCGTTGCCCAGAAAGACGTTCAACCGGGAACCTTCTTGAGCATCTCCAGGCCCACTTTGCCTTCGGCGATTTCGCGCAAGGCGGTCACGGCGGGCTTGTTGCGGCTTTCGATGCGGGGGGCGTGGCCCTGGCTCAGCATGCGGGCGCGGTACGTGGCGGCCAACACAAGCTGGAAGCGGTTGGGGATCTTTTCCAGACAGTCTTCTACGGTGATGCGTGCCATCGTTTACTCCGGGGATTCAGGTGATATTGAGCGACTGGAAGGTGTCAGCACGGGCGCGGCGCTGGGCGGCGTACTTGAGTCGCTGGGCGTGAACTACGGCTTTCAGGTCGAAAAGCGCGCGCTCAAACAACTCATTGATTATAACGAAGTCGAATTTGCTGACCTCGGCCATCTCAGTAGCCGCGTTTTTGAGGCGCACCTCAATGACGTCTGCAGAGTCTTCGCCCCGGCGCTCCAGTCTTGAGCGCAGCTCTTCCCAACTGGGGGGGAGGATGAACACCAGCACCGCATTGGCAAAGGCCTGTTTGATCTGCAGCGCACCCTGGAAGTCGATTTCCAGAATCACATCCGAGCCTTGGGCAATGCGTTCTTCGATGGCCTTCTTGGATGTGCCATAGCGGTTGCCGTGCACATGGGCCCATTCGACAAACGCATTGCCTTGCACCATGGCGTCAAACTCGGACTCCGACGCGAAGAAGTATTCGCGGCCATGCTTTTCCTGGCCGCGGGGCGCACGGGTGGTGTGAGAGATGGAGGGGTGGACATGCGAGTCCAGCTCCAGCAAGGCCTTGACCAGGCTGGACTTGCCGGCACCACTGGGGGCCGCCACTACGATAAGGTTTCCTGGATAGTCCATGGTTGATGTGCGCCAGGCGCTATCAAAAAATGAGTTTTATTCGATATTTTGCACTTGCTCGCGCATCTGCTCGATCAGCACCTTCATGTCCACGCTGATGCGCGTCAGGTCCAGGGCGGCAGACTTGGAGCCCAGCGTGTTGGCTTCGCGGTGTAACTCCTGGATCAGGAAATCCAGGCGTTTGCCCACTTCGCCACCTTTTTTCAGCAGGCGCTCGATTTCATCCAGGTGCGAATCCAGCCGCGTGATCTCTTCTGCCACGTCGATGCGGATGGCAAACGCTGTGGCTTCGGTCAAGGCGCGGTCACGGGCAGCCTCGGGCAGGGTGGCGCCGTCGGTGAGGGCCATGGCCTCTTTCCAGCGTTCCATGAAGCGCAGGCGTTGCTGCTCCACCAGCAGCGGAACCATGGGTACGGCTTGTTCGGCCAAGGCGCGCAGCTGCTTGACGCGGTCCAGCAGCATCGTCGCCAGACGCTTGCCCTCGCGTTCGCGGGCGGCCAGCAAGGCGGTCAGGGCTTCTTCGGCCAGAGCAGGGATGGCCTCGCTCCAGTCCTCGGTGCCAGAGTGCGCATTGGCGCACAGGCGCAGCGCGTCAGCTACGGTAAGGGGGGCGGCCGTGGGCAGCCAAGCCTTGACCGAGTCTTGCAGCGAGTTGAGCCGCTGCAACAACCGTGCGGGCGGGTCTTGCAGACTGTTGTTGTCGTCTGAATCGAGGGCGGCTCGCACTTCGACCTTGCCACGCTTCAGGCGTGCCGTAAGTAGGCTGCGCAGCGTGGGTTCCATGGCGCGCAGCTCGTCGGGCAGGCGGAACGACAGGTCTAGAAAGCGGCTGTTGACGGATCGGATTTCCAGTCCCAGCCTGCGCGTCTGGGGGGCGCGGGCGTCGGTTTCAGCGCCAGTGGCAGATGCGCCATGCTGTGCGCTGGCGTATCCGGTCATGCTGTAAACTGGCATTGGACTTTTTGATGGTTGCTTGCGATCCGGCGATTATCCGGGTTCCGCCCTACCCCCGAGTCATCTTCGCAAAATATGTCAAAAATCAAACCGGCCCCCTTGCCGCCCGATACCGCGATTGGCGGCTACCGTGTGGTGCGCCGGTTGTCCTCCGGTGGTTTTGGTGTGGTCTATCTGGCCCTCGACGCCGAAGGCCAGCAAGTGGCCATCAAGGAGTACCTTCCCTCGTCCCTGGCCACCCGCGCTCCTGGCGAGCTGCTTCCGAAGGTGCCGTCAGAAAAGCTCTCGCTGTATCGCCTGGGGCTCAAAAGCTTCTTTGAAGAAGGGCGCTCACTGGCCCAAATCTCGCACGCATCGGTGGTCAGCGTGCTCAACTTCTTCCGCGAGAACGAAACCGTCTACATGGTGATGAACTACCTGGAGGGCGGGACCCTGCAGGACTTCATCATCACCGCGCGCGACCTCAAGACGCAGAAGGTGTTCCGAGAGTCCACCATCCGCTCGCTGTTTGACGAGGTGCTGCGTGGGCTGCGCATCGTGCACCAGCACAAGATGCTGCACCTGGACATCAAGCCCGCCAACATTTTCATTACCGACGACAACAAGGCGGTGATGATCGACTTTGGTGCCGCGCGCGAGGTGCTGAGCAAAGAGGGCAACTTCATCCGCCCCATGTACACCCCCGGATTTGCTGCCCCGGAGATGTACCGGCGCGACTCGCAGATGGGGCCGTGGACCGACATCTATGCCATCGGCGCCTGCATCTACGCCTGCATGCAGGGCTTTCCGCCCAACGAGGCGCCGCAGCGGGTGGACAAGGACCGCCTGTCACTGGCCCTGACCAAGTTGCGCGGCGTGTATTCTGACAACCTCATTGAGGTGGTGGAGTGGTGCATGGCGCTCGATCCGCTGTCTCGGCCCCAGTCGGTGTTTGCCTTGCAAAAGGAACTCAGTCGCGAGGGTGAGCGCCGCTACACCAAGCTCACCGTGGCCGAGAAAATGCGGTTGCAACTCGACACCCTGGTGTCAGACACCAAGAAGAATGTGCAGAAGGTGGGTGAAGCCACCGGTATCGGAGCCAAGCCCAAATGAACCAGACGCACGCAATGCGGGTTCGGGCGAGGCACATGTCCATGGATGGCGCCCAGGTGCATCCTTGTTTGCGTGAGTCCTTATGAAGTTCTCGGTATTCCAGATCAGCCGCCGTGGTGGCCGCGAGAAGAACGAAGACCGCATGGGCTATTGCTACACGCGCGAATCGGGCCTGTTTGTATTGGCCGACGGCATGGGCGGCCACCCAGAGGGCGAAGTGGCCGCGCAGATCGCGCTGCAGACCATCTCTGCGCTGTTCCAGCGCCAGGCCAAGCCGCAGCTCAAGGACGTGCAGGAGTTTCTGTCCGGCGCTCTGCTGGCGGCGCACCACCAGATCCTGCGCTACGCCACGGAAAAAGGCATGCTGGACACCCCACGCACCACGCTGGTTGCAGCAGTGTTGCAGGCGGGTACGGCCACCTGGATCCATTGCGGTGATTCACGCCTGTACATGGTGCGCGATGGCGACCTGCTGACCCGCACACGGGACCACTCCTACATGGAGCTGCGCAACACGCCACCGCCCGGGCTGGAGCGCATCAACCGCAACGTGTTGTTCACCTGCCTGGGCTCGCCCACCAAACCCATTTACGACATCACCGGCCCGGTGTACCTGGAGCAAGGCGACCGCATTCTGTTGTGCTCTGACGGCCTGTGGGGCACCCTCAGCGACGAAGACATTGCTGGCCAGCTGGGCCGCAACACCGTGTCGCACGCTGTGCCTGAGCTGGTGGAAGATGCACTGCGCAAGGCCGGTGACAGTAGCGACAACGTGACGGTGGTCGCCCTGGAGTGGGAGACGCCGGATGCGTTCGAGTCCACCCAGGGGGTGTCTACCGACAGCATCAGCGACGACGTGTTTGCCTCCACCATCCAGGCCGGCCCGCTCGATGGCTTGGTGGATGATCTGGACGACGCCGCCATTGAGCGGTCTATCGCCGAAATCAACGAAGCCATTCGCCGCTCTGCTGCTCGCAAGGCCTGAACAGCCATCGGCGCGGCGGGCTACATCCGGACTTCCTTCGTGCGGATGCATTGAACCGAGTTCTTTTCGCCTTCCTTCGCCCTCCGTACGGCGCAGGTGGGCGGCTTCCCTGACACAGAGAATCACATGACCACCTTTATCCGTACCAGCGACCGCGCCGCTGACCAGCTGCGCCCAGTGCGCATCACCCGCCACTACACCATGCACGCCGAAGGCTCGGTGCTGATCGAGTTTGGCAACACCAAGGTGCTCTGTACAGCCTCGGTGGAAGAGCGCGTGCCCCCACACAAGCGCGGCAGCGGCGAAGGCTGGGTGACGGCCGAATATGGCATGCTGCCCCGCGCCACCCACACCCGCAGCGATCGCGAGGCCGCGCGGGGCAAGCAGACCGGCCGCACGCAGGAGATCCAGCGCCTGATCGGTCGCTCGCTGCGTGCGGTGTTTGACTTGAAGCTGCTGGGCGAGCGCACCATCCAGCTCGACTGCGATGTGATCCAGGCCGATGGCGGCACCCGCACCGCCGCCATCACGGGTGCCTGGGTGGCGGCGCAGGATGCGGTCAACCAGCTGCTGGCCAACGGCAAGATCACCCAGTCGCCGCTACTGCAGCCCGTGGCGGCGATATCGGTGGGCATCGTGCAGGGCACGCCGCTGCTCGACTTGGAGTACGTGGAAGACGTGGACTGCGACACCGACATGAACGTGGTGATGACCGGCGCGGGCCACTATGTGGAGGTGCAGGGCACGGCCGAGGGCGTGGCCTTTACCCGTGCAGAGATGGACCAGCTGCTGGGGCTGGCCGAGCGCGGCATCGCTCAGCTGGTGCAAATGCAACAGCAGGCCCTGCAAAACACTCCTTAATTGATAGCTGTAGGCACATATAAATAGTGCGCCTGCGGCCATTCTGATCATGAAAATTGTTCTTGCATCCAACAACCGCGGCAAACTGGCCGAATTGCAGGCCATGTTTGCGCCCCTGGGCGTGGAACTGGTGCGCCAGGCCGACCTGGGCGTGGGCGAGGCCGAAGAGCCTTTTCGTACCTTTGTCGAGAACGCACTGGCCAAGGCGCGGTTTGCGTCCGAGCACACCGGCCTGCCCGCGCTGGCCGACGATGCGGGCATGTGCGTGGATGCCTTTGGCGGGCTGCCGGGCGTGGACACCGCCTACTACTGCACCCAGTTCGGCTACGAAAAAAGCGACGACAACAATGTGCGCGCCTTGCTGGAGCAATTGCAGGGCGTGACCAACCGCCGCGCCGCCATGGTCAGCACCCTCGTCGCTGTGCGCAGCCCGCAAGACCCGGAGCCGCTGATTGCCGTGGGCCGCGTGGTGGGCGAGATCACCACCGAACCCCGGGGCAGCAACGGCTTTGGTTTCGACCCTGTGATGTTCATCCCAGAGTTCGGCAAGACCTTTGCCGAGCTGCCTGTGGAGGTGAAAAACGCCCACAGCCACCGGGGCCGCTCGGCCGCGCAGATGCTGGCGCTGATGCGCGAGCGCTGGCTGTAGAAGGGGCGACAAGAACGTGGCCCACATCCCGATCACCCCGCAGGCAGAGGCGGAACCCGCCGTGGTGCGCGACATCCAGCACTACATGCGCCCAGGCCTGCTGCAGCTGCCCAGCCTGCCGCCGCTGTCGCTGTATGTGCACCTGCCCTGGTGTCTGAAGAAGTGTCCGTACTGCGACTTCAACTCGCACGAATTCCGCGCGGGCGGCAACGGTGGCGAGGTGCCAGAGCAGCGCTACATCGACGCCCTGATGGCCGATTTGGAGGCTGCGCTGCCTTTGATCTGGGGCCGCACGGTGCACAGCATCTTCATCGGTGGGGGCACGCCCAGCTTGTTTTCGCCAGCGGCCATCGACCGGCTGATCGGCGACATCCGCGCCCGCCTGAGGCTGGAACCGGACTGCGAGATCACGCTGGAGGCCAACCCCGGCACGTTCGAGAAAGACCGCTTCCGTGCCTTCCGCGCGGCGGGTGTCACGCGCCTGTCGGTGGGGGTGCAGAGCTTCAACGACCAGCACCTCAAAGCCCTGGGCCGCGTGCATGATCGCGCGCAAGCCCTGGCAGCGGTGGAGGAAGCCGCCGCGTCGTTTGACACTTTCAACCTCGACATCATGTATGCGCTGCCGGGCCAGACGCAGCCAGAGCTTGAGCAGGACCTGTTGACGGCGCTGGCCCTCAAGCCGCCGCACATCTCCATCTACCACCTCACCATCGAGCCCAACACCTATTTCGCCAAGTTCCCCCCGTCCATCCCCGAGGACGACCAGGCCTACGCCATGCTCGACCGCATCACCGAGATGACGGGTCAGGCCGGTATGGCACGCTATGAAATATCTGCCTACGCGCAGCCAGGCCACCAGTGTTTCCACAACACCAACTACTGGCAGTTTGGCGACTACCTGGGCATTGGCGCGGGCGCGCACAGCAAGCTGAGTTTTGCCCATCGGGTGGTGCGGCAGGTGCGGTTCCGCGACCCGTCGCGCTACATGGACAACGCCCTGGCCGGCCATGCCGTGGCGCAGGACGACGAGGTGCGCCGCGCCGACCTGCCGTTTGAGTACATGCTCAACGCCCTGCGCCTGCGCGAGGGCTTTGCGCTGCAGGACTTCATGGCCCGCACGGGCCTGCCGTTGACCGCCATCGCCAAGGGCCTGGAGGCCGCCGAACGCAAGGGCCTGATCGAGCGCGACATGGCGCGCGTGCGACCAACCGAGCGGGGCTTTGACTTTCTGAGCGATCTGCAGGAGCTGTTTCTGGCGGACTGACCGAGGCACCATCAGAAGATGCCTGTTGGCGACTCCCTGCGAGATCGGCAACAAGCTTTCAGGCCCGTCCGCAGCTTGGGGCCAGCTCAGCCGCACTTTGCCGCCATGATGCGGCCATTGCCGTCCACCTCCAGGTTAAGCCGCTGGGTGTCATATTCCTTGGTGATGATCTGCCCCGGGCGCAGGATGCGCGCCGTCTGGGCGCCCGAGCGCTGCCGTGCCGACTCCACGACCGATGCCGTGCTGTTTTGCCCCACGGCAAACTGGGCAGGCTGGGCGTTGCACATGCCTCCTGGCGTCGCGCCTGCAGGTGCCGGGCTGGCGGGTTGCGCCGGTGTTTGTCCGTAACCTGCACAACCGGTGATGGCCATTCCCCAGGCCAGGCAGCAGGCGACGGTGAAAGAGGTGCTTTTCTTCATCATGGTGGCTGGCTCCTGAGTGCAAAACGCCCACCATAGCGGAACGCAGGCGTCACTGGGGGGCTGTCGCGGTGTGGACCGGTTTCCAGCCGTAACGAGGATGTGAGCGGTACCCGATTCAGTTCCGGCGCAATTTTGACTTGCATCAAGAGGTTGTCGCACCGAGACAACATAACCAGCAGCCTTTGGCTTGGCCAGAGCGTCCAGACGGTTTGTTGTAAGGCCGGTTCCGCACAATGGAGCGACCGGCGTTGCGCGTCGGCGGTGGTAGACCCTGTGCCACTTGGGCCAGTGTGTTGCACAGGCTTGTGTTGACCGTGCCGTATACAACCTCCTGACCATGCCTGACGATTCCCGCCTCCGCCTCATCCGTGCTCTGGGTGACACTCTGGATGGTTTGGATGTGGCGCTGTGTGCGTTTGACGACAGCGACTGCACGATTGCCTGGAACCGCACCTTCTTCAAGTTCTTCCCGGAGCACGATGGGTATGTGCACGAGGGCGAGCCCTACGAGGCCAACCTGCGCCGCTTCTACAACCAGCGGCTGGATGCCCAGGAGCTGCCCAACATCGAGCGCTACATCACGGCCGGGGTAGAGCGCCACCGGGCGCAGACTCGCCCCTACAGCTTTGAGCACCGGGGGCTGCGCGTGCATGTGTCTTCGTTGCCTATCGATGGGGTGGGGCGGGTGCGCGTATGGCGTGCCGAGGCGCTGCCGGTGCAGAACACACATCCCGCACAGGCCGCACCGGCTGGCGCCGACATCCATGAACCCGGCTACCTGCGCAGTCCGGTGATCGAAAGCACCGAACTGTTTGACCGCATTCCTGATGGGCTGATGATCTGCGCCGAAGATCAGCGCATCCAGTGGGTCAACCAGCCCTTCATGCAGATGTACAACCTGTCGGACCGCGCCGTTGCCGCGGGCAAAGCGTTCGACGAGGTGTACCGCCACGCCTGGTCCGTCGAGGGGCAGGGCGATATGGCGCCGTTCTACGACGGCCTGTCGATCTTGCAGGAGCACATGCGTTTTGCGGGGGCGCCGTTTGAGGTGCCTTTGCCCCGCAGCCGCTGGAGCCGCGTCATCGCCAAGCAGGGCAGCGACGGCACGGTGTTCTATGCCCATGTGGACATCACAGAATTCAAGCGCCAGCAGCGTCTGCTGGCCCAGGCCGAACGCAGCGCCCGCGATAGCGAAGCGCAACTGCGCGAGAAGTCCATCCTGCTCGAAGCCACGCTGGAAAACATGGACCAGGGCGTGGCCAAGATCAGTGCCACCGGCGTCGTCGAACTGTGCAACCGCCGCGCGCTGGAGTTGCTGGAGCTGCCCGCCGAGCTGATGGAGTCCAAACCCACGCTGATGAACGTGCTGGCTTACCTGCGCGCGCGGGGCGAGTTCAAGGGCGCCTCCCAGGACATTCAGGACATGCTGCTGCACAGTAGCGGCGGGATTGATCAGCAGCAGGTGTACGACCGCCCCCGGCCCGATGGCCGCATCCTGGAGGTGCAGACCGTGCCCATCAAAGGCGGCGGTGCATTGCGCACCTTCACCGACGTCACCCAGCGCAAGCAGGCCGAGCAGCAGATCCGCCACGTCGCAGAGCACGACGGCCTGACGGGCTTGTTGAACCGCACGGCCTTTTTGCAAGCATTGCAGGCCGCAGCCACCGATGTGCACCGCCTGGGCCGTGGTTTTGCAGTGTTGTACGTGGATCTGGATGGATTCAAACCCGTCAACGATCGCTACGGCCACGCCGTGGGCGACCAGTTGCTGGTGTGGGTGGCCCGGCAACTGACACAGGCTGCGCGCGAGGATGACCTGGTGGCGCGGCTGGGTGGCGATGAGTTTGCGCTGCTACAACGTGGGGTGTCTGACCGCGAAAGCGCCTACCGCCTGGCCGACCGCCTGGTGCAGGCCCTGGGCCGACCCACCCAGATCGAAGCGCACGCGTTGCAGATCGGCGCGTCCGTAGGCATCGTCCTGTCGCCCAGCGACGGCGCCGAGGCCGAAGAACTCCTGCGCAAGGCCGATTCCGCGATGTACTTGGCCAAGGCCACCGGACGGGGCTGTGCGCGGATCTATGGCACCTGAGGACGGGGTAGCAGGGCAGCAGGGGCACGAGCTGTGTGACCGCACCATTGCCGCTGAATGCGCCGGTGCCAAGGGCCGCAGTGCTTACCACAGGCGCGCACTGTGCCAGAGGAATCGGCGCCGTCCTACACACCAGCTTCGAGGCGCGACCTACCATTGGCCTGTCGATACCTCTCGACATCCCTCCCGCTTGCATCGCGCAAGTGTTCAGCCCGCAGCCTGCGGGCTTTTTTTTGCCGACCCCTGGTGCATCAAAACGGAGTGCGGAAAAAGCGACCGCGCCGTAGGTCTTTTGCTGCGCAACAAAGCCCCAGCGCCCATCTGTTGGCACCATTGCGGGCACTGGTGATGTCGTCATCATCCAGCCATCGCAGCGCGCTACACCACAAGAATGATCCTGTACAAACCCGGCACGCAATTCCTCTACAAGGGCAGAACGGTCAGCGTGGACTACGTCATCATCAAGCGCACCGGCCTGTGGATTCGACTGGCACACAGCGAAGAGGTGTGCCGCCCCGAAGATTTGCCCCCGATTGCGCAGCAGGGTGCGGGGTTGGTGAGGTAGAGGGGGGAGCCCGCAGGGCCGAGCGTGGTGACGCAATCAGTCGAGGCGCTACCGGAGCTGCTGGGATAGCCATAGCAGTCCCCAGACTATCGCCACCAGCTGAACTAGGTTCACGGACAACGCCGCCGAGTGCACACGGCGAAAGTGGCGGATCGCGCTGCTGCCACTCGCTTCGATTTGCGCTCCCAGTTGCTGCATTGCCTGCAGCAAATGCTTGCGCAGCAGCGCGACGACACAGGCATTGACCGCCACACCGATGGCGAAAGGGTACCTGCCCCAGAGCATGTAGCTGACAAACGCGCCCAGCGACGTCCAAAACGCCGCGCGGTAGTACACGTTGAAAAAACCCCGAACGAACCGCGCGTCCAGTGGGGTGTCATGTTTCAGCGTGAGAAGGGGCAGGCCACCCATCAAAAAGTAGGCGGTAGTGACCAACAGGGCCACCGTGAAAAAGAACGAGGCGTAGATAGCGGACGACAACATCATTCTCCCTGCGGAACTGCTGGCCACTTGCGGGAGTAGGCTGGCATCGAAGTTCAGCGTCCTGCCCATGGATGCGGCAAGGCTCTGTGAAATGACAGTCAGTCTAGGGGGAAGCGCCGTTCTTGTGAATCCGGTGGGGGGCGGATATCGCAACAACAGGCATGTTGCTGTGCTGGCGTGTATGCACATTTCTTTGTCAGAAATGCGTTGGGCCAAGAACTGGCGGAGACTGTGAGATTCGAACTCACGGACGGTTGCCCGTCGGCAGTTTTCAAGACTGCTGGTTTAAACCACTCACCCAAGTCTCCGGGAGGGAAGGCGCGAATTCTAGCTGACTGCGGGTGCTGATTTTTTCAGCATGCCCCGAGTCTCGATGAACTTCACCACGTCAGCCACGCCCGCCAGGGTTTTGAGGTTGGTCATCACAAACGGTTTGAGGCCCTGGGCGTTGGTGCGCATGCGGGTGGTGTCGGCGTGCATCACGTCCAAGTTGGCGCCCACGTGGGGGGCCAGGTCGGTTTTGTTGATGATGAACAGGTCGCTTTTGGTGATGCCAGGGCCGCCCTTGCGGGGGATTTTTTCGCCGGCAGCGACGTCGATGACGTAGATGGTCAGGTCGCTGAGTTCGGGACTGAAGGTGGCGGCCAGGTTGTCGCCGCCGCTCTCGACGAACACGATGTCGGCGTTGGGGAACTCGCCCAGCATGCGGTCGATGGCTTCGAGGTTGATGGAACAGTCTTCGCGGATGGCGGTGTGGGGGCAGCCGCCGGTTTCCACGCCCAGGATACGGTCTGCGGGCAGGGCGCCGCTCACTGTGAGCAGGCGCTGGTCTTCCTTGGTGTAGATGTCGTTGGTGATGGCGATGAGGTCGTAGTCATCGCGCATGGTTTTGCACAGCATTTCCAGCAGCGTGGTCTTGCCCGAGCCCACAGGGCCGCCGATGCCCACGCGCAGCGGGGGCAGGTTTTTGGTGCGGTTCGGGATGTGATGCAGGTTGCTGGTGGTGGTCATCGTCATGATCGGAAGAGGCGGGAGTATTGGGTTTCATGCTGCGCCGACAGGATGGCCAGCATGGGAGAAAAGGCCTGGCGCTCGCTGTCCATCAGGCCGATGGCGTGGTCTGCTGCGGCAGGGATGGCATCGGCCAGCCGCGCCAGGATGCGCTGGCCTGCGCTTTGGCCCAGTTGCATGGATTTGAGGGCCGCCTGCACCATGTTTTCCGCCCATCCAAAGGCGTAGGCCAGTAGCACATCGCGCACAGGTGCCTGGGTGGTGGATGCGGCCAGTGCAAAGGCCACGGGGTAGGTGGGGGGCAGGGCGGCCAGGTAGCGGATGGCGGGCAGGGCCTCTTCATTGCCTTGGTGCTGGTTGCGCAGCCAGTCGGCCATCGACCGGCCCATCTGCTCGGTCTGCAGGCGCAGTTCGCTGGTCTCGCGGGTGTGTTGCACCCAGTCGTTGAGCTCGCGCACATGCGCCCAGTCGGCGCGGCGCCAGGCGCCCATGGCCTTGGCGATGAGCGCCATGTCGCCGCGTGCCTGGGTGATGTGCAACTGGTCCAGCAGCCAGTCGGCCACGGCGGCCTCGCTCGCCAAGCCTGCGTTTTCAATGGCGCTTTCAAGCCCTTCGGAATACGAAAAACCGCCCACCGGCAGTGCAGGTGAGGCTAGCCAGATGAGTTGCAGCAGGCTGGCAGCGGGCAGGGACGTGGGGCGGTCGAGGCGCATGGCGGCGAGGGGGGGGCAGCCCATCAGTGGCTGTGCCCGTGCTCTCCGTGGTCATGGTCATGGCCGTGGTTGCAGTGGGGGCCGTGCACGTGGCCCTGGGCAACAACCGGGATGGCCACGGGGCGGGCACTGGCCGGAGCGGCGTCATGTTTGTGCTCGTGCGCATGGTCGTGACTGGCATCGTGAGAGTGCCCGTGATCGTGGCTGTGCCCGTGGTCATGGCCACCACTGTGTCCTGCCGCGTAGGCGCCACCTTCGGGCTCAAACGGCAGGTCTTGCGCCGTAACGATCAAGTGCATGGCGCGCAGCATGTCGGCCAGCACGTGGTCGGGTTCGATCTTGAGGTGGTCGGGCTGCAGCTCGATGGGCACATGGCGGTTGCCCAGGTGGTAGGCGGCGCGGGTCAGGTCAAACGGGGTGCCATGGTGGGCGCAGTGGGTGATGACCAGCACGGACTGCGGTGCCGCAACCACACGCACCATGGAGCCGTCTTCGGCCACCAGCACATCGCCGCCGCGCACCACGGTGCCGCGTGGCAAGAAGACGCCCAGTTCGCGCCCGGCGGAGTCGGTGGTCGCAAAGCGGCTTTTCTGGCGCACGTCCCAGTCCAGCTCGATGGTGGTGGCGCGCTTGAGCAGCACGGGAGCGAGGCCTTGGCCTTGGGGGAGAAGTTTGGAGACCTGGATCATGGCAAGAGGGGAGGACGGTGCAGGAAGGGCGAGGACAACATTGTGGCCCTGGCCGGGCAGTGATGCGAGGCGGCTCTACAGTGCGCGGCTCATGTACCGGCTGTGAGGGTCTGGCCGGTAGCTGCCGAACGGGGCGCAGTCGGTAAAACCATAGCGCAGGTACAGCTGGTGCGCGGGTTCAAAGAAGGGCTGCGTGCCCGTCTCCAGGCTGATGCGCTGGTAGCCCAGGTCCACCGCCTGACCCAGGATGTGTTCCAGCACGGCGCGGCCGACACCCTGGCCACGCGCGCTGGCCGCTGTGCGCATGGACTTGAGTTCGGCATGTTCGGCATCCAGGTGCTTGAGCGCGCCGGTACCCACCAGCTCGCCGTCGCCCCGCCAGGCCGTCCAGAAGCGGATCTCGGGCTGGCGCAGCTGCACCATGTCGAGCGCGTGCACGCTCTCCGGCGGCGAGGTGGCACGCATGTCCTTCAAATGCTCCTGCATGAAGGCTTCGATGCGCGGATCGGTCAGGTCGTCCAGGCGGATCTGCAGGTCTTGCAGCAAGGCGTTCATGGGCTTCGACCTCAGAACAAAAAGTAGCGCTGCGCCATGGGCAGCACGGTGGCGGCCTCGCAGGTGAGCAGCTGGCCGTCGGCGCGCACGGTGTAGGTCTGCGCGTCCACCTCCATCTTGGGCGTGTAGCTGTTGTGCACCATGTGCTGCTTGCGCACGCCACGGATGTTGCGCACGGCGCTCAACGTTTTGCGCAGGCCAAAGCGCTCGCCAATGCCGGCCGCCAAACCTGCCTGCGAGACGAAGGTGAGCGAAGTCTTGGCAATGGCGCCGCCAAACGCACCAAACATCGGCCGGTAGTGCACAGGCTGTGGCGTGGGGATGGAGGCATTCGGGTCGCCCATAGCGGCCATGGCGATCAGGCCGCCCTTCAAGATGAGCGCGGGCTTCACGCCAAAGAAGGCTGGCTTCCAAATCACGATGTCGGCCCATTTGCCGACTTCGAGCGAACCCACCTCGTGGCTGATGCCGTGCGCAATCGCGGGGTTGATGGTGTACTTGGCCACGTAGCGCTTGATGCGCGTGTTGTCGCTCCGGGCCGTGTCGCCCTGCAGGCTGCCGCGCTGCACCTTCATCTTGTGCGCCGTCTGCCAGGTGCGCAGGATGACCTCGCCCACGCGGCCCATGGCCTGGCTGTCGCTGCTCATCATGCTGATGGCGCCCAGGTCGTGCAGGATGTCCTCGGCGGCAATGGTTTCCTTGCGGATGCGGCTTTCGGCAAAGGCCAGGTCCTCGGCAATGCTGGCATCGAGGTGGTGGCACACCATGAGCATGTCCACATGCTCATCGAGCGTGTTGTGCGTGTACGGCATGGTGGGGTTGGTGGAGCTGGGCAAAAAGTTGTCTTCGCCCACCACGCGCAGGATGTCGGGCGCGTGCCCGCCGCCCGCGCCCTCGGTGTGGAAGGCGCAGATGCCGCGCCCGCCCACGGCGGCGATGGTGTTCTCTACAAAGCCCGATTCGTTGAGCGTGTCGCTGTGGATGGCGACCTGCGTGTCGGTGGTTTCGGCCACGTCCAGGCAGTTGCTGATGGCCGAGGGCGTGGTGCCCCAGTCTTCATGCAGCTTCAGGCCCATGGCGCCTGCGTTGATCTGCTCGTGCAGCGCATCGGGCAGGCTGGCGTTGCCCTTGCCGAGAAAGCCCAGGTTCATGGGGAAGGCGTCGGCCGCCTGCAGCATGCACTCCAGGTTGAAGGGGCCGGACGTGCAGGTGGTGGCCAGCGTGCCCGTGGCGGGGCCGGTGCCGCCGCCGAGCATGGTGGTCACACCGCTGGCCAGGGCTTCTTCGATCTGCTGCGGGCAGATGAAGTGGATGTGGCTGTCGATGCCGCCTGCGGTGACGATGTTGCCCTCGCAGCTGATGACCTCCGTGCCGGGGCCGATGATGATGTCCACGCCGGGTTGCACATCAGGGTTGCCCGCCTTGCCGATGGCGGCAATGCGGCCTGCGCGCAAGCCGATGTCGGCCTTGAAGATACCGGTGTGGTCCACCACCAGGGCATTGGTCAGCACGGTGTCGACCGCGCCTTGTGCATTACTGCGTTGCGACTGCGCCATGCCGTCGCGAATGGTCTTGCCGCCGCCAAACTTCACCTCTTCGCCATAGCTGCCTGCACGCAGCGTGTAGTCGGCCTCGACTTCTAGAAGGAGTTCGGTGTCGGCCAGGCGCACGCGGTCGCCCACGGTGGGGCCGAACATCTCGGCGTAGGCGCGTCGTCCAATGGTTGCCATGGGGTTGCTCCGCAAGAACTGGGTACTATGTTTTTGATAGCTGCTAGCGCTTATTCAGTGGGCGCTAGAGGCTGTTTTTGTTCAATGTTCAGAGCGCGCCGTGTGTCAGGCCTTGAAAGCCAAACACCTTGCGCTCGCCCGCGTAGTCCACCAGCTCCACGGTGCGCTCCTGGCCGGGCTCAAAGCGCACGGCGGTGCCGGACGCAATGTTCAGCCGCATGCCGCGCGCGGCGGCGCGGTCAAAGCCCAGGGCGTTGTTGGTTTCTGCAAAGTGGTAGTGCGAGCCGACCTGGATGGGCCGGTCGGCCATGTTGCGCACCACCAGCGTGAGGGTGCGGCGGCCGGTGTTGAGCAGGTGCTCGCCGGGTTCGGTGATGAGTTCGCCAGGGATCATGGGGGCTCCAGATCAAATGAAGGCTTAGGCCATTTGCGCCAGCAGCGCGCCACCCATCAGGGCCACGGCCACGCCAGCGGCGCGGCTGATCCACACGGTGCGCTGGCGCAGCGCCCAGCCTGCCGCCAGGCCTGCGCCATGCAGCAGCACGGTGGCGGCCAGCATGCCTGCCAGGGTTTGCCAGGCGCTGCTGCTGCCTGCCAGCTCAACGCCATGGGCCACGCCATGGAACACAGCAAACACGCCCGCGCCCAGCGCGGCCACGATGCCCGGCACGCGCAGGCGGGATACGACGAGCAGGCCCGTGGCCAGCAGCGACGTCGCAATCATGGGCTCCACCGCAGGCAGTGCCACGCCTTGCAGGCCCAGCACCGCGCCTGCCAGCAGCATGGCCGCAAAGCCCACGGGGCCCCACAGCAGTTCGCGACCGGCGCCGCGCGCGGCCAGCGCGCTCCACAGGCCCACGGCCACCATGGCGGCCAGGTGGTCCAGGCCGAACAAGGGGTGCACAAAGCCGCTGATGAAACCGCTGTGGCTGTGGGCTTCTACGCCTGTATGGGCGCTAGCGCTTATGGATAAAGCGCTGGCAGCTATCAGAATAAGAGCGGATTTGGTGCGAGGGGAAAGCATGGGGAATCTCCAAAAAAGGGGGCAAGCCGTGTCAGCGTTCTTGCCGTTGGTGTACAGGCGTGGAGCGAGGCGCGCGGTATTGCGCCAGTGCCACCGTGGAACTGGCTTTGCCAGGCCACCGGTGGCGTCCCCCTTGAGGGGGAAGGCGCGAAGCGACACAGGGGGGGGCTTCATATGATCGGCTGGTGCACGGTGACGAGCTTGGTGCCGTCGGGGAAGGTGGCCTCTACCTGGATGTCCGGGATCATCTCGGCGATGCCGTCCATTACGTCTGCGCGGGTCAGCACGGTGCGGCCCTCGCTCATGAGTTGCGCCACGGTCTTGCCGTCGCGGGCGCCTTCCATCACGGCTGCGCTGATCAGGGCCATGGCCTCGGGGTAGTTGAGCTTGAGGCCCCGGGCCTTGCGGCGCTCGGCCAGCAGGGCGGCGGTAAAGATCAGCAGCTTGTCTTTTTCGCGAGGCGTCAGTTCCATGTCGTTGTACTCAATCTGGGGATGGGTGGGCTCGTGCGGCTGGCTAAGCCAGGTGGGGCACCCGGTTAACCGCCATGGTTTACCGAGCGGTCGCACACCAGCGGATTCATCATAGGCAGCAAGCCCCGTGCCCGCCATACGCCAGAGGGCGCAGAGGCGGTGCTTGCCGGGGGGCGGTCGTGGCATGGAAACTGCACCTGCAGTGCTTGCCGTCACCCCATTTCCATGCCATTGCCCACCGCCCCCCTTGCTCCCGCCGATGCGGCATCGGTGCGGCCGTCTGGGCAGGATGCGGACGCCCAGGCCCCGCAGCAGGTGGTGGTCAAGGTCCGGCGCGACTACAACAGCTGGGTGGCCACCGAGACCATGGAGGACTACGCGCTGCGCTACACCCCCCAGCGCTTTCGCAAGTGGTCCGAATGGCGGGTGGCCAATACGGCGTTTGGTGCGGCGTCGTTCCTGATCCTGGAGGCCGTGGGCGCCACGCTGCTGGTGCAATACGGTTTCATCAACGCCTTCTGGGCCATTGTGGCGACGGGGCTCATCATCTTTCTGGCCGGTTTGCCCATCAGCGTGTATGCCGCGCGTTATGGCGTGGACATGGACCTGCTCACGCGCGGCGCGGGCTTTGGCTACATCGGCTCCACGCTCACTTCGCTGATCTACGCCAGCTTTACTTTCATCTTCTTCGCGCTGGAGGCGGCCGTGATGGCCTATGCGCTGGAGCTGGCGCTCGACATCCCGCCCACCTGGGGCTACCTGATCTGCGCCATTGTGGTGATTCCGCTGGTCACCCACGGCGTCTCGGCCATCAGCCGCCTGCAGGTGTGGACGCAGCCGCTGTGGCTGGTGATGCTGGTGGTGCCGTTTGCATACGTGCTGGTGCGCGATCCTGGTGCATTTTCTGGGGTGATGCACTACGGTGGTGAATTGGCGCGCGGTGCTACGTTTCAGTTGCCCTTGTTTGGTGCGGCACTCACGGTGGGTATTGCGCTCATTACCCAGATGGGGGAACAGGCCGACTACCTGCGCTTCATGCCCGCCAGCACACCCGCCACGCGCGGGCGCTGGTGGCTGGGCGTGCTGGTGGGCGGGCCGGGCTGGGTGGTGCTGGGCGTGCTCAAGATGCTGGGCGGCGCGCTGCTGGCCTATTTGGCCCTCACCCACATGGTGCCGGCCGAGCGTGCGGTGGACCCGAACCAGATGTACCTGGCCGCGTATGAATATGTGTTCCCCAACTACGGCTGGGCGGTGGCGGCCACGGCGCTGTTTGTGGTGGTGTCGCAGCTCAAGATCAACGTGACCAACGCCTACGCGGGGTCGCTCGCGTGGTCCAACTTCTTCTCGCGCCTCACGCACAGCCATCCGGGGCGGGTGGTGTGGGTGGTGTTCAACACGCTGATCGCCTTCATGCTGATGGAGATGAACGTGTTCCGCGCCATGGGCGAGGTGCTGGGGCTGTACTCCAACATCGCCATCGCCTGGATCATGTCGGTGGTGGCCGACCTGGTCATCAACAAGCCGCTGGGCCTGTCGCCCAAGGGCATCGAGTTCAAGCGCGCACACCTGTACGACATCAACCCGGTGGGCGTGGGCTCGATGGCGCTGGCGTCCGTCCTGTCCATCAGCGCGCACCTGGGGCTGTTCGGCCCGTTGCCGCAGGCGTTCTCGGCCGTGATTGCGATGGCGGTGGCCTTTGTCACTGCACCACTCATTGCCTGGGCCACCGGGGGGCGCTATTACATTGCGCGCCAGTCAGAACCCGCTGCGCTGGCCGATGTGGTGGCGGTGCCCCTGCATGGCCCGCTGCGCCGCAATGCCGAAGGGGGGCTGGGCACCGAGGTGGGCAGCTACCGGCGCACCACCGTGCAGCGCTGCGTGATCTGCGAGCGCGAGTACGAGGCGCCCGACATGGCCCAGTGCCCTGCCTACCGGGGGGCTATCTGCTCGCTGTGCTGCACGCTCGATGCGCGCTGCGGCGACCTGTGCAAGCCCCATGCGAGCATGGCGGTGCAGTGGTCAGCCGCGCTGCGCTGGGTGCTGCCACGCGCCACATGGCGCTACCTGGACACGGGCTTGGGCCACTTTCTGCTGCTGATGCTGGTGATCGCGCCGCTGCTGGCCTCGGTGATGGGGCTGCTGTACCACCAGGAGCTCAACACCATTGCGCAGGCCGCCACCGACACCGAGGTGATGGCAGCACCCGAAGTGGCACTGCGCTCGGGCCTGCTCAAGGCCTACTTGGCGCTGCTGGTCATCTCGGGCATCGTGGCCTGGTGGCTGGTGCTGGCGCACAAGAGCCGCCAGGTGGCGCAGGAGGAATCGAATCGCCAGACCGGCCTCTTGGTGCGCGAGATCGAGCTGCACCGCCAGACCGACGAGGCGCTGCAGACAGCGCGCAGCGTCGCCGAGCAGGCGCGCCAGGTGGCCGAAGCGGCCCAGCGCGCGGCCGACCAGGCCAATCAGGCCAAGAGCCGCTACATCAGCGCCATCAGCCATGAGATCCGCACGCCGCTCAACTCCATCCTGGGCTATGCGCAGCTCATGGGCGAGGACGCGGGCGTGCCGCCGCACCGCAAGCAGGCGGTGCATGTGATCCGCCGGGGCGGCGAGCACCTGTTGTCGCTCATCGAAGGCACGCTCGACATCGCGCGCATCGAGTCCGGCAAGCTCACGCTCGATGTCACGCCCATGCGCTTTGCCGATGGCCTGCATGAGATGGCCAGCCTGTTCGAGCTGCAGGCCGCCGCCAAGGGCCTGGCGTTTCAGTTTGACGTGCTGGGCGTGATTCCGGAAGTGGTGCGTGCCGACGAAAAGCGCCTGCGCCAGATCCTCATCAACCTGCTGGGCAACGCCGTCAAATTCACGGCGCAAGGCACCGTCACGCTGCGCGTGCGTTATGCGCGTGAGATGGCGCGCATTGAGGTGCAGGACACGGGGCCGGGCCTCACGGCCGAAGAGATCGAGCGCATCTTCGAGCCCTTTGCGCGCGGCGGATCGGGCGGTGGCAGCACCGCTGCTGCGCCGGGTGCGGGCCTGGGCCTGACCATTGCCAAGATGCTCACCGCGCTCATGGGCGGCGAGCTGACGGTGAGCAGCACCCCGGGCGTGGGCTCGGTGTTCCACGTCAAGCTGTTTCTGCCCGAGGTGCATGGGGATGCGCTGGGCAAGACGGCGGCACCCGTGGCCGTGCAAGCCCTGCGCGCCCGCAGGGGTTACGCAGGCGAGCGCCGTCGCATCCTGGTCGTGGACAACGAAGAGCCCGACCGCGAGCTGCTGGTGCAATTGCTCGAACCCCTGGGCTTTGAACTGCGCCAGGCCGCCAGCGGGCATGACGCGCTGGACCTGCTGGCCACCGGCTACCGGCCGCATGCGATCTTCATGGACCTGGCCATGCCGGGCATCGACGGGTGGGAGACCTTGCGGCGCGTGCGGCAGATGCACCTCATGAACGTCCACTGCGCCATTGTGTCGGCCAATGCGTTCGACAAGGCGCTGGACAACGACGTGGACATCCGCCCCGAGGACTTCATCGTCAAGCCCGTGCGCCACAGCGAACTGCTGGACTGGCTGGAGCGCCGCCTGGGCCTGCAGTGGCAACACGACGAAGCCACAGAGACGCCGGCCGGGACTGGCCCAATGGTTGCGTCCACAGCGCCTGCGCCCCTCACGTACCCTGATGCCATCGCGCTGTCGGCCTTGGCGCAGGTGGTGGCGCTGGGCTACTACCGGGGCATCCTCAACACCCTGGACGACATCGAACGCAGCCAACCCGCGCACGGCGCTTTTGTGGGCACCATGCGGCAACTGGCCAAGCAGTTCCAGTTCGACGCCATGGGCCAGATCCTGGAGCAGGCGCCATCGTGATGACCACCGCAAACCCATCTTCCTTGCAGGCGCCTGCAGCGCCCGGCGCAGCGCTGGACCGCAGCGACAGCGACGTGGTGCTGATCGTGGACGACGTGCCCGACAACCTGGCCGTGCTGCACGACGCGCTCGATGAATCGGGCTACACCGTGCTGGTCGCCACGCATGGCGAGGCCGCGCTGCAGCGCGCTGCGCAGGCCCTGCCCGACATCGTGTTGCTCGACGCCATGATGCCCGGCATGGACGGCTTTGAAGTGGCCCGGCGCCTCAAGGCTTCGCCTGCCACGGCGCACATCCCCATCATCTTCATGACCGGCCTGACCGAGACCGAACACCTGGTCGCTGCGCTGGAGGCGGGGGGCGTGGACTACGTCACCAAACCCATCAAGCCCCGCGAAGTGATGGCCCGCATGGGCGTGCACCTGGGCTCTGCCCGCAAGGCCCGGCAGGACGCCCGCCAGGCCCGCGAGGCGCGCAATGCGCTTGATGCCTTTGGCTACGCCAGCATCACCGTGCGTGCGGTGGACGGCCGCATCGTGTGGCAGACCCCGCTGGCGCGCGAGCTGCTGCAAAGTTACTTTGGCGAAGTGGGCCCGGACGGCGCGCCCACCGCCTTCGGCCAATGGGCGCCCGAGCCGGTGCAGGCCTGGCTGCGTCGCCACGTGCTGGCCGACAACGCCGCCGAGCTGCTGGCCGCATCGCTGGCCGAGCCACCGCGCCTGGCGGTGGAGCAGGGCGCCCGCCGCCTCACTTTCCGCTTGCACCAGCAGGCCGGAGACAGCGAGGGCGGAGGTGACTGGCTGATCGTGATGCGCGAGGTGTCGGACGCCAAGATCATCGAGTCCATGAGCCTGTCCTTCAAGCTCACCGCGCGCGAGGCCGAGGTGCTGTACTGGGTGGTCAAGGGCAAGATCAACCGCGACATCGGCGACATCCTGGGTGCCAGCCCTGCCACGGTAAAAAAGCACCTGGAGCGCGTGTTTGCCAAATTGGGCGTGGAGACGCGCACCGCCGCTGCGGCCATGGCCATGAACCGCATCCGGCAGCTGCACCCGCAGTTTGAGGGGTGACAGGGCGCGGTGGTGCGGCGTGGCTACGGCTGGTGTAGGACGAGCCCGGGGAGCGGGCTGGAGCAGGCTCGCTTGTGTCTTTAACCAGGTTTTTAAGTCAAAACGGCTGCTGGCGCTTGTATATTAAGCGTTGGAAGCTATCATTTTTGTAGTATTTCTACATCCCCAGCGACTTGAGCAGTGCATCCGTATCGTCCTGGCCAGCAGGCGTTGGGGCGGGCACGGGTGGGGCTTCTTGCGACTGGGCCATCAGCGCGTCGGCGTCCGGCACTTCCTGCGCCTCGAAGTCGTAGAGCTTGATGAACTCGGTGCGGTCGATGGCCAGTTCCAGGTAGAAGATGTTGTTGTTGCTGGTGTAGAAGGTCACGCGCCGGGCCTCGGGCTTGTCCAGGTTGGCGTCCACGCTCAGCATCACCTGCTTGTTCAGCACCAGCATCTTGGGCTGGTTCTGCGTGATGTGGGTCTGCAGCTCGCGGCGCACCTTGCCGGTGAAATCGCCCACCACCTGGTTCATGAGCTCGCCCATCACGTTGCTGACCTCGTCGGACGTGTAGGAGCTGACCAGGTCGTCCTTGGACATGCCCATGTTCAGCAGGTAGTTGGCATACAGCTCCATCGCGGCCTGGGCCGAGAAGTTGATGATGACCAGGCCCGAGAAGCCGCCATCGAACAGCACAAAACAGCCGATGTCGGGTTTCAGGCAGGTCTTGCTGATGCGCTGCACCATGCCGGAGTAGTGGATCTGGCTGTGGGTGGCCACGTTCAGCACGCGGGTGACGGAGTTGCACAGGCTGATCAGCAGGTCTTCAGTACCGTAGACGGTGGATTTTTCGGGGGTGCTCATGGTGTGGGGGCAGAAAACAACGTGGTGCACAGCATAGGCGATGACGCCCCCGGAAACCAGAGTGCAGGCCCTGCCTTGGTGCTTGCTGGCTACGTGGCACGCCAACGATTGACATTCGACGGGGCTGGGATATGGTGCTTTCCACCCAGCAATATCAAGAGAGGGTGCCCAATGGGCCATGTCTATTCCTATGGCCTGACCGACTTCCAGGCGATTGCCACAGAGGCTGCTGTGCTGGCCAGCGGTGGTGGTGGCCGTTACCATGGCGGCGCCACCAACGCCTGTGGCGTCGTTTGCCGCGCTGCTGCGCAACATCGGCTATGCGGGTGGTATGCCCCCAGCCTGAGCCTTGAAGCCCGCGCCGACGCGATACAGAATACAGAACGAAACGCTGTCAAATAAAGTGGTCATGGCTATGGGTGAAGCGGACCTGAACAAGGAGCGGCTGGAGTTGGCCCTGGAGGCTGCCGGGCTCGACCTGTGGGAGAACGACCTCATCACCGGCAACGTCACGCGCAAGGCAACCAAGACGTTTGAAGAGCTGGGGTTCTCCGAGGATGAAATCGTCTCGGGCGTGCAGGACATTTATGGCCTGTTCCACCCCGACGACATCGACACCGTGCGCAAGGCGGTGGCCGACCACCTGACGGGCGTCACCCCGCAGTACCGCTGCGAGTTTCGGTTGCGCTCCAAAAGCGGCGAGTGGGTCTGGTTCGCCAACTATGGCCGCATCATGGACGGCCATGGCGAGACACGGGGCAAACGCTTGATCGGCGTCACGTTCAACATCCACGACCGCAAGTGCCGCGAGACCGAGATCGCCCAGATCAACCAGCAGCTCACCGAGCAGAACCGGCTGTTGCAGCAGCTCAACGCCTCGCTGGAGCAACTGGCCGCCAACGACTCGCTCACGGGCCTGTCCAACCGCCGCACGCTCATGGAGCTGGGCGCCAAGGAATACAAGCGCACAGAACGTTTTGGCCACCCGC
This sequence comes from Acidovorax benzenivorans, assembly GCF_028680575.1. Taxonomy (GTDB): domain Bacteria; phylum Pseudomonadota; class Gammaproteobacteria; order Burkholderiales; family Burkholderiaceae_C; genus Acidovorax; species Acidovorax benzenivorans. Next base: position 29,098 of record NZ_JAPCKI010000009.1, read on the forward strand.
TGTCCTTGCTGGTGGCGGACATCGACCTGTTCAAGACCGTCAACGACCTGTACGGCCACCTGGCGGGCGACCGCGTGATCTGCGCCGTGGCTCAGGTCTGCGCTGCGCGCAAACGCAGTGGTGTGGACATCGTGGCGCGGTTTGGTGGCGAAGAGTTCGTCATCGTGCTGCCGGAGACCGATGGCCCCAGCGCGCTGCAAGTGGCAGAGTCGCTGCGCCGGGAGGTCGAGACCTTGCTGGTGTGTGTGGGCGATGAGGGGCAGGAGGTGGCGGTCACCGTGAGCATTGGCGTGGCCACCCTGCACAAGGGCTCGGGGATGGATTTTGAAGAGCTGGTGAACCGCGCCGACAAGGCGCTGTACCGCGCCAAGGAGTCGGGGCGCAACACCGTGCACTGCGTGGATGCGCACCCCGCGCCCGCCCGGGTGCATGTGCTGCCCAACCCGGGCGAGGCACCGGGCGGCGTGGTCGCAGCCTGAGGCCCGCGGGCCGCCGCTCACTCCTCGCTGGTCCACTCCACCTGCACGCCCAGGCTGCGCAGGTTCTCCACGAAGCGCGGGTGGGCGCGGCGGATGGGCGTGGCGTTGCGGATCTCGGAGCGCCCGGGCGTGCTCGCCGCCACCATGAACAGCGCGATCGCCACGCGGATGATGTAGGGGCTCTCGACCACGGCCGGGCTCAGGGGGTTGCCGCCGAAGGTGACCAGGCGGTGCGGGTCGGACTGGAACACGTGCGCGCCGAACTTCGACAGCTCGCCCGCCCAGCCCAGGGCCCCGTCGTACACCTTGTTCCAGAACAGCGCGTTGCCCTCGGCGCGCACGCCCAGGGCAATGAAGATGGGCAGCAGGTCCACCGGAAAATACGGCCAGGGCGCTGCCTCCACCTTGGTCAGCACATTGCTCGTGAAGGGCGTCTGCACCTTGAGCGGCCCGTCGCACGCCGCGCGCGACCAGCCGTCCTCGTGCGTGACGGTGACGCCGAACTTGGCGAAGGTGCGGTCGATGAGCGGAAAGTTCCCGGGCGCGCTGTTCTTCACCACCACGTCCCCGCCGGTGATCGCGCCCAGGGCGAGGAAGGTCGTGATCTCGTGGAAATCCTCGTCGAAACGGAATTCCCCGCCGCGCAGGGCCGTGCCGCCGTGCACGGTGATGCGCGAGGTGCCCATGCCCTCGATGCGCACGCCGATCATGGCCATGAAGCGGCAGAACTCCTGCACGTGCGGCTCCGACGCCGCGTTGGTCAGCACCGAGGTGCCCTCGGCCGTGGCGGCGCACAGCACGAAGTTCTCGGTGGTGGTCACCGATGCGTAGTCCAGCCAGTGGTGGTTGGCCTGCAGCCGGCCCGCGCTGCGGATCAGCAGCGAGCCCTCGGCCCGCTCGACGGCGCCCCCGAAGCGGCGGAACACCTCCACGTGCGGGTCGATCTCGCGCACGCCCAGCGTGCAGCCCTTGACGTTGTCCTCCAGCCGCGCCACGCCAAAGCGCGCGAGCAGCGGGGGCACCAGCATGATGGACGAGCGCATCTCCTCGGGCAGCCGGTGCTGCGCGGCATCGAACACCGTGGCGTGGTGGTGCAGGTCGAGCGTGCCGGTGGCGTGGTCCATGCGGACATCGCTGCCCAGGGTGCGGAAGATCTCCAGGATCTTGCGCACATCGGTGATGTCGGGCACGCCCAGGAGCTTGAGCGGCTCGTTGGTGAGCAGCGTGGCGCATAGCACGGGGAGCACCGCGTTCTTGTTGGCGGAAGGCGTGATGCGGCCCCGGAGCGGGGTGCCGCCGTGGACGACGAGGTTGGACATGGGTGGGGCAGGGGCTGAAGAAGGGGCCGGGCAGGCTGGGGGCCTGCGCGAGGTCGATACTCTAACTGGGTCTGGTTTCCCGTGGTGGTGGAAGGCCTGAATGCTATGAAATAAATAGCACACCGCGCTTGGCAGGCGTGCGCGGGGGCCATTCCAGAGGGGGCATCCTGGCGCCCGCCTGGCGCCTGGCCCCCGGAGCTTGCCGCCATCCCCTGGGGCACGGGGCGGGCGTCACGCCTTTTCCGTGGCCGCCTGGTGGATTGCCGCGCGAATCCGCTGGTAGGTGCCGCAGCGGCACGTGTTGCCCGACATCGCCGCGTCGATGTCCGCATCGCTGGGCCGTGGCGTCTTCTTCAGCAGCGCACAGGCCGACATCAGCTGCCCGCTCTGGCAGTAGCCGCACTGCGCCACATCGACGGCGGTCCATGCTGTGCGCAGCGCGGTGGCCTCGGGGCCCTGCAGGCCCTCGATGGTGGTGACGTTGGCACTGCCCACGGCCGACAGGGGCGTGATGCAGGCGCGCACCGGTTCGCCGTTCAGGTGCACGGTGCAGGCGCCGCACAGCGCCATGCCGCAGCCAAACTTGGTGCCGTTCATCTGCAGTTCGCCGCGCAGCACCCACAGCAGGGGCGTGTCGGGTTCGGCGTTGACGGCGACGGGTTGGCCGTTGAGGTTCAGGGTCGTGGTCATGGGGGCTCCGGTGCGTTGGGTCAGCTGAGCTTGAGCGGCAGTGCGCGCAGGCGCTGGCCGGTCAGGGCAAACAAGGCATTGGCCACGGCGGGTGCGATGGGCGGCACGCCGGGCTCACCCACGCCCTCGGGGGGCTCGGCGCTGGCGATGATGTGCGTTTCCACGCGGGGGCAGTCGGCCATGCGCAGCAGGGGGTAGTCGTGCAGGTTGCTCTGCTGCACCTGGCCTTCTTTGATCGTCACTTCGCCCCACAGCGCAGCGGTAAGGCCATACACCACGGCGCTTTCCATCTGCTGGGTGATGAGGTTGGGGTTGATGGCTGCGCCACAGTCGATCACGCACACCACGCGGTGCACGCGGATGGCCTTGTCGGCGCCCACCGATACCTCGGCCACCTGCGCCACGATGGAGCCGAACGACTGGTGCAGTGCCACGCCGCGCGCACGCTGCACGCCCGACGCATCGGGCGGCAAGGGCTGGCCCCAGCCCGCCAGCTCGGCCGCCTTTTGCAGCACCTTCAGGTGGCGCGGGTGCTTTTGCAGCAGCGCGGCGCGGAACGCCACCGGGTCTTTCTTGGCGGCATGGGCCGCTTCGTCCACAAAACTCTCTTTGAAAAAAGCCTGGTGCGAATGCCCCACCGAGCGCCAGAAGCCCACGGGCAGCGGCAGGTCGATGATCTCGTGGGCAATGCGTGCGTGCGGCCACTCGTAGGGTTGGTCGAACGCGCCTTCGGACGCGGTCTTGTCCGGCCCGGCGCCCGGCAGGCCAAAGGTGCGGGCCAGCACCTGCGGCACGATGGCCTGGCCTGCCGACACGTTGTGCCAGGCCACCAGCTGCCCCTGCGCGTCCAGCCCGGCCTTGAATCGGGCCACGCACGCGGGGCGGTAAAAGTCGTGCTGCATGTCCTGCTCGCGGGACCACAGCGTCTGTACCGGCGCGCCGCCCGCTGCCTTGGCAATGGCGGCGGCCTGGGCCACGTAGTCCACCTCCAGCCGTCGGCCAAAGCCACCGCCCAGCAGCAGCTGGTGCACGGTCACTTTGTCTTCATCGATGCCCAGGGCCTTGGCAGCGGCCATGCGTGCCAGGCCTGGCACCTGGGTGGATGTCCACACGCTGGCCGCACCGTCCTTGAACTGCGCCGTGCAGTTGATCGGCTCCATGGCGGCGTGGGCCAGGTAGGGGGCGCGGTAGTCGGCGGTGAGCGTGGTTGCGGCGCCTTGCAGAGCCTGGTCCACGTCGCCCACGCTGTGGTAGCCAAAGCCCTGGGCCTGGTCCAGCGCCTGGGCAAGTTGGGTCATGACAGTGGCGCTCGACAGCGTGGCGGCGGGGCCGTGGTCCCATTGCACGGTGACTGCGGCGGCAGCCTTCTTGGCGTGCCAGGGCGTGTCGGCAATCACGGCCACGCCGCCGGTGCCGCCGTGGTATGGCACCACGGCCAGCACCTGCTTCACGCCCGGCATTTTTTGCGCGGCAGCGCCGTCAAACTGGGCCACCTTGCCACCGCGCGTGGGGCACATCACCACGCTGGCATGCAGCAGGCCGGGCGGGTGGGCGTCAATGCCAAACACCGCCGTGCCATCGAGCTTGGAGGGCGCCTCGATGCGTGTGAGCGGCTTGCCGATCAGCTTGAATGCGGCGGGCTCCTTGAGGGTGACCTTGCCCGGCGGTGGCTGCTGTGCCGCCAGTGCCGCCAGTTCGCCAAACGTGGCGCGCTGGCCTGCCGCGTGTTCCACCACACCTGCGGTGGCCTTGCATTCGGCGGCCTGCACGTTCCATTGCGCGGCCGCTGCGTTGATGAGCATGGCGCGGGCGTGAGCCCCGGCCTCGCGCATGGGGCGCCACAGGTCCTTGATGCTGCTGGAGCCGCCCGTCATCATCACGCCCACCTCGCGCATGGTCTTGGCCGTCAGCCAGCCCGCCACGGCCTTGATGGAGCCGTCGTTGTCGGGGTGGAACGGCAGGCCGTCCACCACCGTGGCCAGGTTGTTGTAGATGTCGTCGATGGGCGCCATCTCCAGCCGCACCTGGGCCCAGTCGGCGTCCAGCTCTTCCGCCAGGATGGCGGCCAGCCCGGTGTGCGCGCCCTGGCCCATTTCGGACTTGGCCATCATCACCGTCACCGTGTTGTCGGCTGCTACCTTGAGCCAGCCATTCAGCGCCACCTGGCCCGTGCCCTGGGGCAGGGGCTGCGCGGTGTGCAGCCGCTGGCGCGGGGGCACCACGCCCCAGCCGATGACCAGCGCGCCGGCTGTTGCGGCGCCACCGAGAAGCACTGTGCGTCGTTTCACCATGGGTTGTCCTGAGCGGTTGAGAAAGTGCACGCCGGCGCCTTCGATGGCAATCACCGGGTGGCAAGGGCAGGGGGCCATCCTAGCGCCACTGCGCAGCGCTGCGTTGCTGGCGAATGTCGGCTATGTGACGCTGCGCCGCACGCGCATGGCAATGCGGTTGAGCCCGACGGGCGTCAATCCCAGGTGGCGGGCCAGGTCTTTTTGCGGGATGCGCAGCGCCAGGTTGGGGTGTGATGCCAGGAAGGCACGGTAGCGGCCCTCGGGGGTGAGGGTGAGCAGTTCGCGCTCACGCGCCTCCTTGCGTGCGGCGTACACCAGGGTCAGCTGATACAGCGCCTTTGCCCAGGGCAGGTGGCGTTCGGCCAGCGCGAGCAGTACGCCGTGGTCGATGCGCTCCAGGGTGGCGGACTCGATGGCCGTCACCATGAAGGCCGTGCGGCCGCCCGGCTGCAGGGCGGACACGCTGGCAAAAAAGCGTCCTTCTTCGGCAAACGACTTGATCCATTCCGTGCCGTCATCCTGCAGGTAGCTCAGCTTGAACAAGCCCTCTTGAACGGCGTAGACGTACGGGTGCTGTACCCCCTGCAGAAAGACCGTGCCGCCTGCCTGTACCGCGTGTGTGTTGATGGCGCGCTCTGCCGTGGCCCAATCGGGCAGGGCCTGCGTGCCCGCCGCCTGTGTGAGGAGTGACCAGAAGGCGGGGTGCTGGATGGGGGGCATGGCGCGCAGTATGCCGCGTAGCGGCGCCGTGTCGCGCCCGCCGGGCATGGGGTCGATCTCCCCTCCGTTCGCAATTAACCTGGGTTGATGACAACGGACGGAGCCATGCCTAGAGTGCGGCCCATGTCACACGCTCGCAATCCCGCCACCACACGCCAGGCCACGCCCGCAGGCCCTTTGCCACGCACCATCGTCACTGGCGCCAGCTCGGGCATCGGCCGAGCATTGACTCTGGAGCTGGCCCGGCGCGGCGTGCCCGTGCTGGCCGTAGCTCGCCATGCCGAGCCGCTGCAGGCGCTGGCAGACGCCCATGGGCTGATCGAGCCTTGGGTGGCCGACCTGTCCCGCATTGAAGAGATTGACGACCTGGCGGCGCAGTGGCTGCTGCACTATCCCGATATTGGCGCGCTGGTGAACAACGCAGGCATCCAGCACGACCTGCGTGTGGACGATGCCGGCTACAGGGCACAGGACATGCGCGCGGAGGTCGAGCTCAACCTGCTGGCGCCGATGGTGCTGACGCGCGCGCTGATGCCCCATTTGCAGGCCCAGCAGCGCGCATGGGTGGTCAATGTCGGGTCGGTGCTGGGCTCTTGCCCCAAGCGCACGGCGGCGGTTTACAGCGCCACCAAGGCCGGGCTGGACCTGTTCACCCAGGGGCTGCGGGTGCAGATGCAAGGCAGCCCGGTGCGGGCGGTTCATGCCGTGATGCCGCTGGTGGACACGCCCATGACCCAGGGCCGAGGACGCGGCAAGATCCCTCCCAATGTAGCTGCGCAGGCCCTGGTTCGTGGCCTGATTGCGGGACACACCGACATCCGCATCGGCAAGGCGCGCACGGCCTGGCATCTGCAGCGCTGGGCGCCTGGGCTGCTGGCCCGCATGCTGCGCTCCGCCTGAGCCAGGTCCGTTGGCCCAGTACCTGTCATTCCCCATTGAACCCAGGAGATCACCCCCATGGCAACCCGTTATGCCTTCTTCATCCACCTGCGTGCCCTGCCCGAGTGGCTGCGTCTGCCCCGTGAGCAAAGGCGCGTGCTGGGCGAGGCGCACCTGCATGCCCTGCTGCCCCGCTACCAAGGTGCCCTGCGCTTGCGCCACTTCGACGCCGAGGCATTTGCAGCGCCTTGCAGCGACCTGATGCTGGTGGAAACCGATGACCCGCTCAAGCACTACGACTTCATGGAACGGCTGCGCGATTCACCCCTGCTCACCGTGCCGTATTTCGAGGTGCTGCAGATCCTTCCTGCCATCGAGGACGGCTATGTGGCGTTCGAGCAGTCCGGCACGACCTAGACCGCCTTGCAGTCGGCCAGCTGCGCACTGGCTGTAGCTGTGGCTGCGGGCTGCCGGTCCAGCCAGGCGATGTAGGCCGTGAGTGCCAGCGCACTCAGCGTGACGCCTGCCGCCACCAGCGGAATGGCCTGCAGCGACCACCCGGCCGTGATGACTGCGCCCCCCAACCAGGCACCGATGGCGTTGCCCAGGTTGAACGCCCCGATGTTGAGCGTGGATGCCAGGCTGGACGCGTCGCCCGCCTGCGACACCACCCGCGCCTGCAGCGGTGTGCCCGCCGCAAACGACACCATGCCCCACACCACCACGGTGATGACGGCAGGCCACAGCCACACGCTGGTGAACGAAAACGCCGCCAGCACCCCGGCCAGCACGGCAAAGATGCCCATCAGCGAGGGCAGCAGCTTCCAGTCCGCCAGGCGGCCGCCCAGCAGGTTGCCAATGGTCAGGCCCACGCCGCACAGCAGCAGCACGCCGCTCACGTTCTGGGGCGAGACGCCGGTCACGTCGCGCAGGATGGGCGTGATGTAGGTGAACAGCGTGAACATGCTGGTGGATGCGAGCACGCTTACCGCCAGCGCCAGCCACACCTGCCGAATGCGCAGCACGCGGAACTCGCCCAGCGCGCTGCCGCTGATCTGGTGGCGCAGGTGCGGTACCCAGCGCACCACGGCGGCCACGGCCAGCACCCCAATCACCACCACGGCCCAGAAGGTGGACCGCCAGCCCAGGTGCTGGCCCAGCAGCGTGCCCAGCGGCACACCCAGCACGTTGGCCAGCGTGAGCCCGGTGAACATCAGCGCCATGGCCTGGGCGCGCTTGTGGGGCTCCACCACGCTGGCCGCCACCACGGCGCCAATGCCAAAAAACGCCGCGTGGCAGAACGACGTGACCACGCGCGCCACCATCAGCCACGCGTAGCTGGGGGCCAGCGCGCAACCCACGTTGCCCACGATGAAAAGCACCATCAGCCAGGTCAGCGTGGTCTTGCGCGGCCAGCGCGCGGTGGCCACCGCCAGCAGCGGCCCACCCACGGCCACGCCCAGCGCGTAGGCCGACACCAGCATGCCGGCGGCGGGGATGGAGACGGACAGGTCGCCCGCCACTTCGGGCAGCAGCCCCAGGATCACGAATTCGGTGGTGCCAATGCCAAAAGCGGCAATGGCCAGGGCCAGCAGGGGGAGGTTCATGGTGCGCAGCGGGGCAAAAAGGCGGCACCAGGGCCGATGGAGGCCAGGCGCGCAGAGACTAGGGAAAACCCGCAGATTCTACGGACGCTCCACAACCTTTGCTGGCCAAGGTTTTTGCATGAAATTGGCCTGTAGCGCTTGTTGAATATACGGTGATAGCTATTGTTTTTATAGTGAATGCAATCGTGGCGACAGCCCACCCCTGGCTGGCGTTGGGGGGCCGTGATGTGCCCCGCAATGACCCGGCGCCGGGCTCGTAGGCCCCAGGCGTGTACGCCACCCGGCGTATTTCGCCAACCGGCCCCGCTCTCCAGAATCCATTCCATCGCCCGATCCACTGTGGCTCCACACCGGGGCCCACCGAGCGAAGCGGTTTGATTGATTCCCTGATTGAAACCACCACCGGAGAAGCACACATGCAACGTCGTTATTCCCTCAAGGCCCTCGCGGCCGTCGCTACGCTCGCTGGCCTGTCTGCGCTGCCAGCCCATGCCCAGGACACGATCAAGGTCGGCATCTTGCACAGCCTGTCGGGCACCATGGCCATCTCTGAGACCGTGCTGAAAGACACCGTGCTGATGGCCATCGACGAGATCAACGCCAAGGGCGGCGTGTTGGGCAAGAAGCTCGAACCCGTGGTGGTGGACCCAGCCTCCAACTGGCCCCTGTTCGCCGAAAAGACCAAGCAGCTGCTGGGCCAGGACAAGGTCTCGGTCATCTTCGGCTGCTGGACCTCGGTGTCGCGCAAGTCGGTGCTGCCCGTCGTGGAAGAAATGAACGGCCTGCTGTTCTACCCCGTGCAGTACGAGGGTGAAGAGCTGTCCAAGAACGTGTTCTACACCGGTGCCGCGCCCAACCAGCAAGCCATCCCCGCAGTGGACTACCTGATGAGCAAGGACGGCGGCAGCGCCAAGCGCTGGGTGCTGCTGGGCACCGACTACGTCTACCCCCGCACCACCAACAAGATCCTGCGCGCCTACCTCAAGTCCAAGGGCGTGAAGGACAGCGACATCGACGAGAAGTACACCCCGTTCGGCCACTCGGACTACCAGACCATCGTGGCCGACATCAAGAAGTTCAGCCAGGGCGGCAAGACGGCGGTGGTCTCCACCATCAACGGTGACTCCAACGTGCCCTTCTACAAGGAACTGGGCAACGCAGGCCTGAAGGCCAAGGACGTGCCTGTGGTCGCCTTCTCGGTGGGCGAGGAAGAACTGCGCGGCGTGGACACCAAGCCGCTGGTGGGCCACCTGGCCGCCTGGAACTACTTCCAGTCCATCAAGAGCCCGGCCAACACCGAGTTCATCAAGAAGTGGAGCGACTACGCCAAGGCCAAGGGCATCGCAGGCCACAAGGACAAGCCGCTCACCAACGACCCGATGGAAGCCACCTACATCGGCATCAACATGTGGAAGCAAGCGGTTGAAAAGGCCAAGAGCACGGATGTGGACAAGGTGATTGCCGCCATGGCGGGCCAGACCTTCAAGGCGCCGTCGGGCATCGTCAGCAAGATGGACGAGAAGAACCACCACCTGCACAAGAGTGTGTTCATCGGCGAGATCAAGGCCGACGGCCAGTTCAACGTGGTGTGGAAGACCCCTGGCCCTGTGAAGGCCAAGCCATGGAGCCCTTACATCGAAGGCAACGACAAGAAAAAAGACGAACCCGAGAAGAAGTGATCTCCCCCTGAGCGGCTACGCCGCTTCCCCCTCTCTCACGCTGCGCGTGGGAGGGGGACGCCCCCAGCGCGGCGGGGCGGCCCTTGCGCGGGGGCGCTGGCATGGGCTGCGCTCACCGCAGAGGCTGGTCGTTTCTTTCACCCACTGGCCCTTCCATGCTTTTCTCTTTTTTCTCCCGTCTGATCGCCTGCGTTGTGTTGTGTGCAACTGCGCAGGCGTACGCACTTACCGCTGAGCAGGCCCTGGCCATGGCCGCTGGCGAGACTGACGACCGCGTGGCCGCCGTGCAGCAAGCTGTGGTGGAGCCCAGCGAACGCACCGCTGCCTTCTTGCAGGCGCTGGCCGACGACGCGGTGAAGGTGGCCGATGGCAAGGCGCTGATCGTGCGCGATGACAAGGGCATCGATCCTGTCACTGGCGCCGAGGTCCCTGTGCCCGCCGATGCCGAAGACATCATCAACAACAACCGTATGCGCGGCGAGATCGACACGGCCCTGGCGGGCCTGGCGCTGTTTGGCAAGGACGAAACCAAGCGCATGGCCGCCGCCAAGGCCCTGGCCAAGGAGCCTGATGCAGGCCGTCTGCCCCTGCTCGACAAGGCACTGGCGCAGGAGACCAACGACAAGATCAAGACCCAGCTGGAGCTGGCCCGCGCCGCCACCTTGCTGGGCAGCGACGACGCAGCACAACGCATCGCTGCCGCCCAGGCACTGTCGCTCAGCGCCACGCCTGATACACGGCTGCTGCTCAACGAGCGCGTCACCGTCGAAGAAGACGCCAAGGTCAAGGCCGCGCTGCAGGCCGCATTGCGCGCCATGGAAAGCCAGCTCGCCTGGGGCGAGCGCCTGGGGGCTGCGTTCTCGGGCATCAGCCTGGGCTCCATCCTGCTGCTCGTTGCCTTGGGCTTGGCCATTACCTACGGCCTCATGGGCGTGATCAACATGGCCCACGGCGAGCTGATGATGATCGGCGCCTACGCCACCTATGTGGTGCAGGGCATCTTCCAAAAGTATTTTCCGGGCGCGTTCGACTGGTACCTGGTTGCCGCGCTGCCGCTGGCCTTTGGCGCCTCGGCCGCCGTGGGCGCGGTGCTGGAGCGCGGCGTGCTGCGCTTTCTGTATGGCCGCCCGCTGGAGACGCTGCTGGCCACCTGGGGCATCAGCCTGGTGCTGATGCAACTGGTGCGCACGATTTTTGGCGCCCAGAACGTGGGCGTGGAAAACCCCGCGTGGATGAGCGGTGGCGTGCAGGTGCTCTCCAACCTCACGCTGCCCTACAACCGGCTCGTCATCATCGGCTTTGCGATTGCCGTGCTGCTGGGCATGGGCTACCTCATTGGCCGCACGCGGCTTGGCTTGTTCGTGCGTGGCGTCACGCAAAACCGCCCCATTGCCTCGTGCATGGGCGTGAACACGGCGCGCATCGACACCATGGCCTTTGCGTTGGGCTCGGGCATCGCAGGCCTGGCAGGCTGCGCGCTGAGCCAGGTGGGCAATGTGGGGCCTGACCTGGGCCAGAGCTACATCGTCGATGCCTTCATGGTGGTGGTGCTGGGTGGCGTGGGCCAGCTGGCGGGCACGGTGTATGCCGCGCTGGGCCTAGGCATTCTCAACAAGTTCCTCGAAGGCTGGGCAGGCGCGGTGCTGGCCAAGATTGCGGTGCTGGTGTTCATCATCATCTTCATCCAGAAGCGGCCCCAAGGCATCTTCGCGGTTAAGGGCCGCACGGCAGATTGAGTAGCCACGCGACAACCATCATGACGACTCCATCTCCTACCCCTCTCCAACTGCCCGCACCCGCGCCGCTGCTCACGCGCGGCGGCTGGTCGGCCTTCATCGTCGCGCTCATCGTGGTGTGCGCCGTGGCCCCGGTGCTCAACCTGTGGGTGCCTGCAGGCAGCCTGTTTCACCTATCTGACTACGCCGTGGCGCTGCTGGGCAAGATCATGTGCTACGCGATCTGCGCGCTGGCCATGGACCTCATCTGGGGCTACACGGGCATCCTGAGCCTGGGCCACGGCCTGTTCTTTGCGCTGGGCGGCTACGTGATGGGCATGTACCTCATGCGCCAGATTGGCCGCGACGGCAACTACAAGAGCGACCTGCCGGACTTCATGGTGTTCCTGGACTGGAAGGAGCTGCCCTGGCACTGGGCGCTGTCCGACAGCTTCATCGCCACGCTGTTCCTCATCGTGGCCGTGCCGGGCGTGATCGCGTTTGTGTTTGGCTACTTCGCCTTCCGCTCGCGCATCAAGGGCGTGTATTTCTCCATCATCACGCAGGCCATGACGTATGCGGCCATGCTGCTGTTCTTTCGCAACGAGACGGGCTTTGGCGGTAACAACGGCTTCACGGACTTCAAGCGCATCCTGGGCACGCCCATTGCCACGCAGAACATGCGCATGACGTTGTTCGTGCTGACGGGGTTGTCGCTGCTGGGCTTCTTCCTGCTCGCCCGCTGGCTGGTGCGCAGCAAGTTTGGCCGTGTGCTGCAGGCGGTGCGTGATGCCGAAACGCGCGTCATGTTCTCGGGCTACTCGCCGCTGCCCTACAAGCTCACCATCTGGACCATCAGCGCCATGATGTGCGGCGTGGCGGGCGCGCTGTATGTGCCGCAGGTCGGCATCATCAACCCCGGCGAAATGAGCGCCGCCAACTCCATCGAGATCGCTGTGTGGGCGGCCGTGGGGGGCCGCGCCACGCTGATCGGGCCCATCGTGGGCGCGTTCATCGTCAACGGGGCCAAGAGCTGGCTCACGGTGACGGCGCCGGAGTTCTGGCTGTACTTTTTGGGCGCGTTGTTCATTGCGGTCACGCTGTTCCTGCCCGATGGCGTGGTGGGGCTGGTCAAGAAGCTCAAAGCAAAAATGACAACAACGAAGGGAGCCGCGCAATGACGCCCGATCTGATGGAAGAAGGCGCGCGGCGTTTTCAGGCAAAGCTGGCGCCCGCAACACTGGGGCAGACCGAATCGGGTGGCCGCGCTGCAGGCTTCTCGCGCATTGCCACGCCGGGCGAAGTGGACGTGATCCACGGCCGCATCTTGTACCTCGAAGACGTGCATGTCAGCTTTGACGGCTTCAAGGCCATCAACGGCCTGAGCCTGGACATCGCCCCCGGCGAGCTGCGCTGCATCATCGGCCCCAATGGTGCGGGCAAGACGACGATGATGGACATCATCACCGGCAAGACGCGGCCCGACAAAGGCACGGTGTTCTTTGGCTCCACCATCGACCTGCTGCGCCACAACGAGCCTGAGATCGCCAGCTTAGGGATCGGCCGCAAGTTCCAGAAGCCCACGGTGTTCGAGCAGCTCAGCGTGTTCGAGAACCTGGAGCTGGCTTTGAAGACCCACAAGGGCGTGAAGTCCAGCATGTTCTTCCGCCTCGACTCCGCGCAGTCAGACCGCCTGGCCGAGATCCTGCACACCATTCACCTGGCCGACAGCGTGACGCGCCAGTCGGGCAACCTGAGCCACGGGCAAAAGCAGTGGCTCGAGATTGGCATGCTGCTGATGCAGGACCCCAAGCTGCTGCTGCTGGACGAGCCGGTGGCGGGCATGACCGATGAAGAAACCGCCCGCACGGCCGAGCTTTTCCTCACGCTCAAGGGCAAACATTCGCTCATGGTGGTGGAGCACGACATGGGCTTTATCCGCACCATCTCCGAGAAGGTGACGGTGTTGTGCGATGGGTCGGTGCTGGCCGAAGGCACGCTCGACCAGGTACAGGCCGACGAGCGCGTGATCGAGGTGTACCTCGGTCGGTGAAGGTATTTACTATCAAAAATATAGCTGCTTGCGCCTGTTGAATAAGCGCTAGCGGCTCAAAACACCATAAGCCACCATGCTCACCGTCCAAAACATCAACCAGTTCTACGGCGGCTCCCACATCCTGCGCGACGTGAGCCTCACCGCCACCCCCGGCAAAGTCACCGTGCTGCTCGGCCGAAACGGCGTGGGTAAAACCACGCTGCTCAAAAGCCTCATGGGCCTGGTGCCCATCAAAAGCGGCAGCATCAGCTTTGACGGCAAACCCATCGACAAGGCCACCCCCTACGACCGGGCACGCGCAGGCATCGGCTTCGTTCCCCAGGGGCGCGAAATTTTCGGCCGCCTCACGGTGGAAGAAAACCTGCGCATGGGCCTGGCCTACAAAAGTGGCTCGACACCTGTGCCTGCACACCTGTATGAACTCTTCCCTGTGCTCAAGCAGATGCTCAAGCGCCGGGGCGGCGATCTGTCGGGTGGGCAACAGCAGCAACTGGCCATCGCCCGCGCACTGGCCCCCGGCCCGCGTTTGCTGATCCTGGACGAGCCCACCGAAGGCATCCAGCCCAGCATCATCAAAGACATCGGCCGCGTGATCCGCATGCTGGCCGATCAGGGGGAGATGGCGATCTTGCTGTGCGAGCAGTATTACGACTTTGCACAAGAGCTGGCCGACGACTACCTGGTGATGGAACGCGGCGAGGTTATTGCACGCGGGCCGGGTAGCGAGATGGAAGCCAAGGGCATTCGCAACCTCGTCGCGATTTGATGGCTCATGGCTTTTGTGCGGCAGCGCCGAGGGCCGCGCTGCGCCAGCGCAACACGCTCTCCATGATCAGCACCGTGCACACCATCCACGTGCCGCCCAGCAGCCAGCCTGCCAGCACATCGCTGGCGTAGTGCACGTGCAGCACCACGCGGCTCCAGCCGGTGGTGAAGATCAGCGCGCCGGCCAGCACCACCGCAGGCAGGTGCCAGGCGCGGGGCAACAGCCGCGTGGCCAGGTAGGCCAGCATGGCGTAGGCCACCATCGACGCGCTGCTGTGCCCACTGGGAAAGCTGTAGCCGCTGGCCTCTGCAATGCCGTGCGTGTGCTCGGGCCGCACGCGCTCGAACAGATTCTTCAGCACCTTGGTCAACGCGCCGTTGCCTGCCATGGCCACCAGCCAGCCCGTGGCCAGCAGGCGGTGCCGGCGCAGCCACAGCGCGGCGGCCATGCCCAGTGCCAGTGTTGCCAGCACCCAGGTTTCGCCCAGGTGGGTGAGGGCGGAAAACCACTGCAGCACGGCGGCGGATGCCTGTGCTTGCAGGCCTGCGGCAAGGGCGTCGTCCAGTGCGCCCCAGGTGCCTGGGGCGTGCCCACTTTCGGCCAGCTCTGCCAGCGCGGCTCCTGCCAGAGTCAGCGTGCAGGCCGATGCAGCCATGGCTACCACCAACACCCAGCGCGCTTGCGCCGGAAACATGCGGCCCAGCGGGGCACCTGCGTGTTGTCGCAGGCCGCGCAAGCCGGTTAACGCGGCGCTTCCCAGCAGGGCAAACGCCAGCACGCCGGCCATCCACCAGCCTACGGGGTGTTGCGCCAGCAGGGCACCGATGTCGGTGGCGGCCAAAGCGCCGAGGGTTGTGGTCATTGGGGGCGATAGTCCTTTTCTGTCTGCTTGTGGAGGAGGTTGTGTTTGGAGAGAAGCCGGGGGTTGTACCGAAGTTCCCAGCATCCCGCGCCGCAGTGGGTGTATTGCGTCTTCATTGCAGCTGTCGGCGCAGGCTGACAGAGCGAAGGCGTGGCTACCGGCTGCGCGGCGGACGACCGCTTGTCACCATGGAGTGCCCTGCAGTCCGTACGGGCTTGCCGGTGGTGGTGTGGGTCCGTGGGCCTACTCGGCCGCTGCGATTTGTTCTGCGCACTGTGGGGTTGCTCTTGTTTGTTGCAGAGTTTTTGCATGACACCTTCGGAACACACCCTACCTCCACAGCCCCGTGGCCCTATCCATCTGGTGGTGCCCCGGCGGCCAGGTGCTGACCTGGACCTGCTGCGCGCCAAGCTGGAGGGTGTGCCGGCCCTGCAGGCGCACGACGTGGTCTGGCACGTGCCTGACCGGCGCGCCGACATCGTGCAGCTGGCCGAGCACGCTGCCCAGGCCGCGCAGGACGATGGCGGACTGGTGGTGGCAGCCGGGGGCGACGGCACCATCAACGCGGTGGCGTCGGCCGCGTTGCGCGCGGGGGTGCCGCTGGGGGTGGTGCCCATGGGCACGTTCAACTACTTCAGCCGCGAACACGGCTTGGCGCTGGACCCCGAGACCGCCGTGCAAGACCTGCTGCGGGCGCTGCATGCGGGCGACCTGCGGCCGGTTCAGGTGGGGTTTGTGAACCGCCGCATGTTTGTCGTCAACGCCAGCGTGGGCCTGTATCCCAAGATGCTGGCCGACCGCGAGATGGCCTCACGCCGCTTTGGCCGCAAGCGCTGGGTGGCCATAGCGGCTGCGGTGTGGAGCCTGTTTCGCCCCGCATCGGGCCGCCGCTGGCGGGTGGTGATGAAGACGCACCAGGGCGCCGAGGCGCGGCAGGAAGAGCATCTGGTTACCACCCTGTTTGTGGGCAATAACCCTTTGCAGCTGGACCGCATGGGCCTGCCGCAAGCGCAGAAGGTGGCCGATGGCGGGCATCTTGCCGTGGTCATGCTCAAGCCACAGGGCCGCTGGGCCATCGCCCGCACCGTGTGGAACGCGGCCACCGGCCAGTTGCACAAAGACAATGCGGTGGTCAGCATGGCGTGTTCTGAGCTGACCGTGGCGCCCGCCAGCTGGCGGCCCCCGCAGGTCAAGGTGGCGTTTGACGGCGAGCGTGAATGGATGGTACCGCCCCTGCATTTCCGCATCAGCGCGCGGCCACTGTGGCTGGTGGCCCCCAGCCCGTTGGAACGTGACGGTGCAGCGCAGACCCCACCACCAGAAGAGATCGCTTTCGCAGCCTCCGCAACCGACACGCCTGCGCCCGGCACTACCCCCGCCCCCGGCTTGCTGCCTGCATGATGGGGCTCCCCTTGCGCCTGCCCACTGCCTGCGACCACCTGCCATGACTGTTCTGATGCACCTGTCGGACTTGCACTTCGGTGCGCACGACCCGTTGGTGTGCGCTGCTGTGCAGCGGCTGGCGCAACGCCTGGGGGTGGCAATGGTGGTGGTGTCGGGCGACCTCACGCAGCGCGCCACGGCGCAGCAGTTTGAACAGGCCGCGCGGTTTGTGCAGGGCCTGCATGCGCGCAGCACCCTGGTGCTGGCGGGCAACCACGACCTGCCCCTGTTTGCGTGGTGGATGCGCTGGGGCCGTTCGTATGAAAGGTTCTCCGAACAGTTCGGCATGGACCAGGAGCCCGTGCGGCAGATGGGCGCGTTCTACGTGGTGGGGGTGAACACCACGCGCCCCTGGCGGCACGAGCGCGGCAGCCTGTCGTCTGCGCAGATCGAGCATGTGGCCCTGTTGCTGGCACGTGCGCCCCCCGGCGCCTGGCGCGTTGTGGCCAGCCACCACCCCCTGGTGGCACGCGATGCCGGGGACCGCGACCACCGCCCCCACCGCGCAGACGAAGCCGTGGAGCGCTGGCGCATTGCCGGTGCGCAGATGCTGCTGTCCGGCCATGTGCACCAGCCACGCCTGTTGCAACCCCTGCCGGGGCTGTGGGCCAGCAGCGCGGGCACGGCGGTGTCGCACCGCCTGCGGCACGGCAGCCCCAACAGCCTGGTGGTGCTCAGCACCGAGGCCTCTGGCGCTGCGCCAGACGGCCGGGCGCGAATGGCGGCACGGTGGGACTATGACAGCGCGGTGGGGGAGTTTGTGTGTGTGGACCGGGTAGCTGCCGGATGACGCCGGTAAGTAGTCTTTTTTGCTATCGTATAAATAGCATTTAACGCATGTGGATGTAGCGCTTGCGACCAAAAAGGCTTGATTTTTGTATCGGGCAGCCCTGTGGCCACTCGCCCTCGCCTTGGGTGGCAGAGGTCGGTCGGGCGAGCGCTCCGCAGTCCGCACTGTGGTGCGGTTTGGTCTGGGGTGTTTTCACCGGTTGACCAGTCGCTGGGCGACGCCTATTCTGGGCGGCAAAGGGCAGGCGTTGCCCTCGTCCCCACACACCCAAGCACCGGCCGCCCCACGTCCCAGACATCCATGCACAAAGAATTCCATCACGATGCCGTGCGCCGCCTGCAGGCGTTGATCGAACGCGAAACGGGCAAGCCCCTCAGCGAGGCGGCGCAGGCCGAAATGGCGGACATCCTGCATGGCATGGAAAACCCCGAAGGTGCTGCTGCCGACGGCCTGGCCGTGGCGCCGCGCGAGGTCACCATCCTGCTGGCCGACCTGCGCGGCTTCACCGCACTGTCGGGCTCGCAACCCGCGTCGGTGGTCATCGCCGCGCTCAACCGCTGCCTGGCCCGGTTGTCCGAGGTGGTGTTCAAGTACCAGGGCACCATCGACAAGTTCATGGGCGACTCGATCATGGTGCTGTTTGGCGCACCCGTTGCGCGCGACGACGATGTGGACCGCGCGTTGCTCTGCGCCGTGGAGATGCAGATCGCCATGCGCGAGCTGAACCTTGCCCACCTGACTGAGCGCCTGCCCGAGGTGTTTCTGGGCATCGGCGTGAACACAGGCACCGTGATGGCCGGGCGTTTTGGCTCTGATGTGTATTCCGAATACACGGTGATCGGCGAGGCCGTCAACCTGGCCTCACGCATCGAGGCGCTGAGCTTGCGGGGCCAGGTGCTCATCAGCGACTCCACGTACCAGCGCTGCTGGGGCCTGGTGTCGGCGTCCGCACCCATGCAGGTGTTCGTTAAGGGCCGCACGCAGCCCGTCAGCCTGCGCGAGCTGATCGCCATCCCGTCGCACAAGCTCAAGGTGCCCCGCCAGGAGTTCCGCCGAAGCCACCGTGTGGATGCACGCCTGCCCTGCCTGTGCCAGCGCATGCAGGACAAGATCGTGGTGCCCCACATCGTGCACGGCGCCATCCGAGACATTGGCTACCACGGCCTGCTGGTCGAGCTGATCGAGCCGCTGGAACCCCACAGCGAGATCAAGCTGGAGTTTGAGCTGCCGCTGGTGGACTACCGCGTGGCCGACGTGTACGCGCGCGTTGTCACCCTCAAGCAGGAGGGCGACGAGTGGGTGGCCGGGCTGGAGTTCACCTCCATCAGCGCCGAATGCCGCTCCAAGGTGCAGATGTTTGTGCAGTTGCTGGTGGCGCACTGACGCGGCTGTGCCCCGGGGTGATCAACACCCCAGCATGCTGGCGAGATCGTTCAGGTCCGTGGCATGCAGGTCATTGCCCGGCTGCGGCGACACATCCTTGGGCTGTGCCGCGCCAAATTCGTGCGGACGTTCGATGTACGCCGTGCGCAGGCCACAGCCCCGCGCAGCAGCCAGGTCGTCGTGGTGCGCTGCCACCAGCGCCACCTGCTGCGGTGGCAGGTCAAACACCCGCGCCACACCCAGGTAGGTGTCGGGGTGCGGCTTGTAGGCCTTGAACACCTCGGCGCTCAGCACACAGTCCCAGGGCAACCCGGCGCGCTTGGCCATGTCGGTCAGCAGGCCGATGTTGCCGTTCGATAGCGTGGTGAGGGTGTAGCGCCGCTTGAGCCGGGTCAGGCCCTCCACACTGTCACCCCAGGCGTCCAGCCGGTGCCACACGCGGTTGAGGTGGTGGCGCTCAGCCTCACCCAGGTGCGCCAGGCCAAAGCGCGGCAGAATCGCGTCCAGGATCTGCCGGTGCAGGGCATCGATCAGCGTCCAGCCCTGCTCACCGCGCATCACCCGCGCCATGGCGGGCTGGTAGCCCGAGCGCCACGCCAGTGCAAACGCATCGGCATCTACCTGGGGATAGAGTGCCCGCACCTCGCGCGCAATGCTGCCGTGCCAGTCCACCACGGTGCCAAAGATGTCGAAGGCCAGCACCTGCACCTGGGCAAAGGGATGGTCGCCAGGCAGGGCAGTGGGGCTGGTGGATGGGAAGGTGTTCATGCGCCCATCGTAGAAGGGATGGCGAGCCCTCGTCCTCACTGCGGCATTGCCGCCACACTGCGCACAAAGGGCTGGAGCGTTGCCCGCAGCTTGCGCTACATTGGCAGCGGGCCAGCCTTTCTGCCGGCCACGTCGCTCGGACGGTTCCGGGCGCTTACGTGAAAGTCACACCGCATGTCTGCATCGCAGGGCAAGCGCCGTTTTGCGCGCATCGATCGCCTCCCTCCCTACGTCTTCAACATCACGGCCGAGCTGAAACTCGCCGCCCGCCGCCGGGGCGAAGACATCATCGACATGAGCATGGGCAACCCCGACGGGGCCACACCACCGCACATCGTCGCCAAGCTCACTGAAGTGGCCCAGCGGCCCGACACCCACGGCTACAGCGCCAGCAAAGGCATCCCGCGCCTGCGCCGTGCCATCAGCCACTGGTACAAAGACCGGTACGCGGTGGACATCAACCCCGACACCGAGGCCATCGTCACCATCGGCTCCAAGGAGGGCCTGGCCCACCTGATGCTGGCCACGCTGGATAGGGGCGACACCGTGCTGGTGCCCGACCCGAGCTACCCCATCCACATCTACGGCGCGGTGATTGCCGGTGCCGACATCCGCAGCGTGCCTGTGGCGCCCGATGTGGACTTTTTTGCCGAGCTGGAAAAGGCCATCCGAGGCAGCTACCCCAAGCCCAAGATGATGATCTTTGGCTTCCCCAGCAACCCCACCGCGCAGTGCGTGGAGCTGTCGTTCTTCGAGCGCGTGATCGCCCTGGCCAAAAAGCACGACATCCTGGTGGTGCACGACTTGGCGTACGCCGACATCGTGTACGACGGCTACCGCGCCCCCAGCATCATGGAAGTGCCCGGCGCCAAGGACGTGGCGGTGGAGTTTTTCACCCTGAGCAAAAGCTACAACATGGCCGGCTGGCGCGTGGGCTTCATGGTGGGCAACCCCGACCTGGTGGCTGCGCTCGCCCGCATCAAGAGCTACCACGACTACGGCACCTTCACCCCCCTGCAGGTCGCGGCCATCGCCGCGCTGGAGGGCGACCAGCAGTGCGTGAAAGACATCGCCGCCCAGTACCAGCGCCGCCGTGACGTGCTCTACAAGGGACTCACCGAAGCGGGCTGGGCGGTGGACTGCCCCAAGGCCAGCATGTACATCTGGGCCCGCATCCCCGAGCCATATCGCACGCTGGGCTCGCTGGAGTTTGCGCGGCAGTTGCTGGACAAGGCCAAGGTGTGTGTGTCGCCGGGCATCGGCTTTGGCGACCAGGGGGACGAGTACGTGCGGTTTGCGCTGATCGAGAACGAGGCTCGGATTCGGCAGGCGGTACGGGGGATTCGCGCAATGTTCAAGGCGGATGGGTTGTTGAAAGTGCCTGCGGTGGCGCCGGTGTGAGCTAGCGAGGACTGCCGGTTTTAGGATCACACTACACACTGACTCCGAGTGGTTGGCCTTTAAAAGGCCACCGTTCGGTGTCAGAAAAAACCGCCGCAGAGCATTTCAATTGAACGGCTGGTGCTCTATTTGGTCCGGGCCACATGCATGAGAATTCTTCAATGGCATACGACAAGAATATTTCACCTGTGGGCTGGTATGTGGTTTCCTACCTGCTGCGCTTCGTGGAGTTGAATGACGACAGGAAAGACGATGATGAAGCTCGATTTCTGTCTTGGGAAAACACCGTTCTTGTACGCGCGTCGAGCCTCGATGAAGCCCATCAAAAGGGCCTATCGGTTGCTCGCGAGAACTCGAAACCCTACAAGGGTGGGCCTGACGGTGTGCCTGTTCAATGGAAGTTGGTAGGTATCACTGATGTCCTGCCTATCTACGAAGAGCTCGGAGATGGGGCGGAAATCATGTGGACTGAGCGTGCCCCTCGAAAGCTCAAAAATCTCAAACAGATGGTCAGGCAAAAGGGGGCTTTTCGGCAGTAGATGTCAACCTCGGCGCGGAGGCTGGAAATCATCGGCTGTCGAAATCAATCTAGCTCGCCCTGGGGATGCTTTCCCAAACCAGCCCTGCGCCAAAACTGAATATCACCAGCAACACGCCATACCACCCGGTGAACCAACTGAGTGCATTGGCCAAAAAGATGGCTGCAATCAGCGCGAGAAGCACCGAGATCCCGATCCGCCAGTGGAGTGCCAACGTCGCGATGAATTCAATAAGGGCGTCCATAGAGCCTTTCAATAATGGCCACAAGGGGGCAGTCTCACGATGCCCACCCTACATTACCCAAATCCTCGGCGCCTCTCCCGCCAACCCCCACAGCGCCTCCCGCCAAGCCACCCGCACGGCCTTGAGCAGCTTCATCGCAGGCTCCACCTGCGGCGCCAGCACGCGCACGATCACCATGCGGTCGTTGGGGCTGGTGGCACCTGCCGTTGCTTTGACCTGGGGGTGGGCGTCCATCACCGCGCGGGCAGCATCCAGCGCGGCGTCGCGGCGCGTGCGGTCCAGCGGGGTGCCTGCGGCAAAGAACATGCTGGCCATGCAGCGGTGGCCTGCCAGGCCCAGCGGGCTGCTCAGCAGACGGTCATCGGCGGCATCAATCACGCCGCGTTCCAGCCACAGGTCGGGCACTTCCAGGTGCTGGGTGAAGCGGCCTTGTTCAAACGGCTGGCCCGCGTGCGGCAGGCCCAGTGCCGTCACGTCCCAGGCGATGCATTCGGCGCCGGGGGCGAGGTTCAGCGTGAGGTGGTTTTCAGCATGGCAGGCGCTGTAGCACAGGGCCTCCAGCGGCAGCCATTCCAGGCGCGCGCCTTCGGCTAGGGTGAGGTGGCTGCGTTGCAGCGCCAGCGGGCCGGTGGACCGGTAAAAGCGTGTGGCGCCGGGTGTGGTGACCAGCCCGTGGGCGCCGGGGCCTACGGTGGTGGTGATGTCCAGCGTGTCGCCGCCCACCAGGCCGCCAGGCGGGTGCACCAGCACGTTGTGGCAGATGGCGTCGCCCTCGGGGTACAGGCTTTGCAGAATGCGCAGCGGCCCGTTGTGCTCATAGCGGGCCACGGTGCGGGCGTTGTGTTCTGCCGTGTAGTCGAGCTGCAGGCGGGCGTGCCAGGGCATGGGTTCAGTGTTTTGCTACTAAATGAGTAGCTGATTATGCCCTGCAGACAAGCGGTAGAAGCCTGTTGGGCATCAGGCTGCCACGGTTTGGCCTACGCTGTTTGGCGTACGGGCGCTGCCGCAGGTGTCGATGGGTCGGCCGCATACCAGCTGCGCAGCTTGCCGGGGTTGAGCAGGCCCTGCGGGTCAAAGCGGCGCTTCATGCCCACTACGGCCGGGTCCAGATTGTTCTGCTTGCCGTCTTCCACGATGTACACGTGTGGGTTGTTGATCTGCACGCCGTGGTCACGGTAGATCTGCATGATCTGGTTCAGGCGCTCTTCGGTGGTGTAGCGGATGATCTGCAAGCCGCTGCAGTTGAAGGCGCCTTCCTTGGTGCGCAAAAACTCCAGGTGCATCATCACCTCGCCCTTCAGCGCGGCCTCCAGTGCGCGCACTTGCTTGAGCCGGTGCATGGGGTTGAAGCCGCTCTGGATATAGGTCAGGCCCTTGTCCACCTTCAGCGCGTGCAGGGTGGTGTGGTTCCAGGTGTATTCGAGCAGGGTCTTGTGGCTGCTGGCCACTTCGTCAGCCGTCTTGCGGTAGGTGACCTGGCCACCGTGCTGAGCCACCATGTCGCGCATGCCGTCTTCGGAGTGCGGGGCCACCAGCAGCAGCACCGCATGCTGGTCGGCGGGCAGGTGCTCGGCCAGGCTGGTGAAGTATTGCGGGATGGGCGCGGCCACAAAACACACCTCTTTTTTCTCCAGGCCGGGGGCGCTGCCAAAGCGGTCGGCAAACTCCAGCGCGGCGTCGAACTGCGCAAAGGTGGCGATGCATTCGGTCCACTCCACAGCGGGGGTCAGGGCTACTTCCAGCTCCAGCACGATGCCGTTGGTGCCGTAGGTGTGGTGCAGCAGCATGGCCTCGGGGCCGCGCAGTTCGATGATCTGCGGCTCGGGCTCCACCGTCATCGCGCGCACGGCCAGTACGTTGCCGGGCGCGGCCAGTGGCCCGTGGTTGATGGAACCCGCGCCCCCAAAGCCGCCGCCGAACAGCCCGCCCAGTGTGGCGCTGCGGTAGGTGCTGGGCAGCCAGCGCAGCTCTTGCCCGTGGGGCTTGGCCTGCGCATCAAAGTCCGCCAGCCGGATGCCCGACTGCGCACGACCCACGCCGCCGCGCACCCAGCCAAAGGCGTTGTAGCCCGACAGGTCCAGGATCACGCCGCCGTGCAGCGGTGTGCTCTGGCCGTAGTTGCCGGTGCCGCTGCCGCGCACGGTGAGGGGGATGCCCGCGCTGGCGCAGGCGGCCACCACCTGGCGGATTTCTGCTTCGGTGCGCGGGCGCACGGCGATGTCGCCGCGCTTGCCAGCCAGGTCGCGCTTGAGCACGGGGCTGAACCAGGCAAAGTCCTGCGACAGGCGGCCCACGCGCAGGGTGTCGGCGATCCAGTCCAGGTCGGGCAGCAGGTCGGGCAGTTGTTGAGCGGTAGTGGCGTTGGCGTTGTTCATGTCGTTATCTCCTAGGGGCCGATGAAGGCCGTTTTGGGGCGAAAGGGGGGCCTGCACCGCGCAACCTGAAGGTTGTGCGCGGTGTGGTGTCAAAAGTGTGGAGTTCAGTCCTGTGAGTTCTCGGATGCGTGCCAGCCGCCAAGGGCCACACGCGTGAGCCACGCCATCAGCACGAACAGCGCCATACCCGTCAGCGAGATCAGCAGCAGCGCAGCAAACATGCGCGGGATGTTGAGCTGAAAGCCCGCTTGCAAAATTTGGTACGCCAGCCCCGCACCCTGGCCGCCGGTGCCCGCCACAAACTCGGCCACCACAGCACCGATGAGCGCGAGGCCACTGGAGATGCGCAGCCCGCCAAAGAAGTAGGGCAGTGCGCTGGGTATGCGCAGGCGCAGCAGGGTCTGCAGCCGCGTGGCGCGGTTGAGCTGGAAGTAGCTTTGCAGATCGGGCTCCACACTGCGCAGGCCCAGCGTGGTGTTGCTGATGATGGGGAACAGGGCGACCAGTGCGGCGCAGATCACCATGGAGGCGGTTGGGTCCTTCACCCAGATGATGATGAGTGGCGCCACGGCCACGATGGGCGTGACCTGCAGCAGCACGGCGTAGGGGAACAGCGCGGTCTCGATGCGTTTGCTCTGCACGAACAGGAACGAGATCAGCACGCCTGCCACGGTGGCCACCACAAAGGCCAGCACCGTGATCTTGACGGTGACCCAGAGCGAGCCGCCCAGCGCGGCCCAGTCGGTGAACAGCGTCTTCATCATCAGGATGGGCGAGGGCACCAGATAGGGCGGCAGCTCCATGGCCGTGACCAGGCCCTGCCACAGCGCTATCAGCACCAGGCCAACGAGCACGGGGTACACCACGCGCTGCACGCGGGGCTGGGCCATTAGCGGCGGGCGCTTGGGTGTGGCCTTAGTGGCGGGTTTGGCCGCAACTGCTTGCGCTGGCGCCGAGCGTGGGGAGGCTGTGGGGCTGGAGGTAGCCACCGGCGCAGTCATGGGTGTGGAAGGGAAAGGGGTGCTCATGCCACGGTCTCCTCGGTGTCCACGCTGGCGCGCAGCAGGCTGTCTTGCAGCAGCTTGGCGTAGCGGCTGAATTCGGGCGACACCATGAAGTCGGCCGTGCGGGGGTAAGGGGCGTCGATGCGGAACTCTTCGACCACGCGGCCAGGGCGCGCGGCCATCATGACCACGCGGCTGGAGAGGAACACGGCCTCGTGGATCGAGTGCGTCACAAAAATCACGGTGAGCTTCTTCTTGCGCCACAGATCCAGCAGGTCGGCATCGAGCTTGTGGCGCGTGATTTCATCCAGTGCGCCAAAGGGCTCGTCCATCAGCAGCAGGTCGGGCTGGGTGACCAGGCCGCGCGCAATCGACACGCGCATCTGCATGCCGCCCGACAGCGCCCGGGGCAGCGCGTTGGCAAATTTCGACAACCCCACCAGTGCCAGTGCCTCGGTCACGCGGGCATCGGCCTCAGCACGCGGCACGCCCGCCAGGTCCAGCGGCAGGCGCACATTGGTCTGCACACTGGCCCAGGGCATGAGCGTGGGCGACTGGAAAACAAACGCCATCTTCTTGCCGCTCTCTTCCAGTTGCGCCACGGGCTTGCGCCACAGGTGCAGGCGGCCATCGGTGGGCTCCAGCAGGCCCGCCACCATTTTCAGCAGCGTGCTCTTGCCGCAGCCCGAGGGGCCGAGCAGGGTGACGAATTCGCCTTCCTCAATGGTCAGGTCTACGGGCAGCAGGGCCTGGGTGCCATTGGGGTAGGTTTTTTCGGCAGAGAGCACCTCCACGGCGGGCGTGGAATAGGCGGCCGGTGTGGGGGCTTGCACCAGCGGGGGGGAATCAGCGGGGGATGTCATGGTCGCCTTTCGATGGATGCGGCCGGGCGGGCAAGGGGGCGCACCGGCCGCTGTTTCAGGGCTGTCAGGGCTCAGGGCAGAACCTTGAGGTCTTTGACGAACGACGTGGTGTAGGTCTCGGCCAGCTTCACCTTGGAGGGGTCAATGAGCTTGGCGTCCACCAGGAAGTCGTAGCTGGCCTTGGCGCGCGCGTCGGTCATGATGCCGATGCCCATGGTGGCTGCGTCGCCACCCGTGGCCATGCCCATTTCCTTGAGCTTGGCCACGCTGTAGGCCAGTTGCTCGTCGGTCATGTTGGGGTTGTCCTTCTTGATGAGCGCGTTGGCGGGGGCTGGGTCGGCCAGGTAGCTCTTCCAGCCTTCCATCGACGCTTTTACGAACGAGGCCACGGCGGCGCTGCGGTCCTTCACCGTCTTTTCCATGCACGAGATGGTGGTGGCGTAGGCGGGGTAGCCCTGGTCGCTGAACATCAGCGTGTTGGCCTTGACGCCCGCCTTGGCAATCGCAAACGGCTCGGACGTCAGGTAGCCCTGCTGGGCGGCGTTCTTGTCGGCCACGAAGGGCTGGATGTTGAAGGTGTAGGGGCGCGTCTGCGAGTCGGTGAAGCCGTACTTGGCCTTGAGCCAGGGCCAGTAGCCGCGCTGGGCCGACGAGGCGATCAGGATGGTCTTGCCCTTGAGGTCTTCGAACTTCTTTACGTCCTCGTGCGCGATGAGCACCTGCGGGTCTTTTTGGAAGACGGCCGCCACGTTGACCACGGGCACGCCGCCTTCACGCATCTGGATCATCTGCAGGTCGCTCGACCCCATCACGCATTCGGCCTGGCCTGCGGCCATCATTTGCACGATGTTGACCTGCGGGCCACCCATCTTGATGGTTACGTCGAGCCCATACTTTTTGTACAGGCCCGTGGCCACCGCCTGGTAGAAGCCGCCATGCTCGGCCTGCGCGTACCAGTTGGTCATGTACGTGAACTTCTCTTGCGCCTGGGCAGTGCCCGACAGGGTGCCCAAGGCACCAACAGCGAGCAGTGCTGCTGCACCAAGTTTGGAAAGGCGGGTGGCGGTCTTCATCATGGTTGTGCTCCGGTAGGGTGGTGGAGGTGGAACGAAGGGGCAACGAGGGGAAAACGAAAAGAGAAACTGGGGGGACTACGGGGGGCCGTGGCTGCATTCGCAGGTTTCAGGCCAGTGCGGACGAGTGCTCCACGTGGCCGGTGTGGTTGGCGCGGCCCCAGGTGGGCTCGGGGCGTGCGGCCCACTGCAGGTGGTGCAGCTCGGTGATCGCAGCGGCCCAGCTCACGGCCAGCGAATCGAGGATGGCGTGGCCCTGCTCGGCGGTGGCGGGCAGCGGGTCGCCAATGATTCCGCTGGGGCCAAAGTCGCGTGCGCTCCAGGCGCAGGCGGGGCGGCCGTCGGGCGAGAGAAGGGGCGAGTCAAAAACGGGTGGGTAGTTGACCACCGCGCGCTCCATGTGCACGGTGTCGGGGGCCAGCGCCAGCATCAAGGCGGTCTCGGCGTGGCCCGCGTGCATGGCCAGTTTCTTTTCGGTGTCGGACAGGTACTTGCCCGCCACATGCGGCACACGCCAGGTGAAGCTGGGCACCACGATGAAGTCGCCATGGCGCAGGCGCAGTTCGCGCGCGCACATCTCCATCACCTGCGGCTGGCCGCCGTGGCCGTTGACGAACAGCAGCTTGCGAAAGCCTGCGCGGTAGACCGACTCGCCCACCTCGTTCATGGTGGCCAGCAGGGTCTCGCCGCTCAGCGTGACGGTGCCAGGGAAGTGCAGGTGCTCTTCGGACTTGCCGTAGGTAATGGGGGCCATCGCAAACGCGGGCACATCGGCGGGAAGGCGGGCCAGCGCATGGCCCACCACGCCCGCGCTGATGACTGTGTCCACCGCGCAGGGCAGGTGCGGGCCGTGCTGCTCGGTGGCGCCGGTGGGCAGCACGATGACGGTGTTTTCCTTGTCTGGCAGGTCGGCGATCTCGGTCCAGCTCAGGTAGGGCAGGTAGCGGTGGGGCGGGTTGTAGCCGTGCAGCATGGGAGACTTTCGTGAAGTGTTGGGGGTGGATCAGCGCTGGGGCAGATACGCGGTCGCTTCGACCTCGATCAGGATGTCGGGCGTGGGCAACATGCCGCTCACTTCCACCACGGTGGACGCGGGTGGCTCGCCGGGGAAGAACAGCTTGCGCACGCGGCTGTACTGCGGGAAGTGGTCCAGGTTCTTGAAGTACTGCACCAGCTTGAACACGTCGGACATCTGGCCGCCTGCGGCCTCGATGGTCTGGCGGATGCGGTCCAGCACATACCAGCTCTGCGCGAGGATGGGGCCCTCCTTGATGTCACTGCTGAACTCGCCCGTGCGGCCAATCAGCGTGGCGGCCTCGTCAGGGATGTCGGCATAGCCGCGAACGATGCGGCTGGCGGCAGGGTCTACGGCGATGATCCCGCTCAGGTAGATGAAGTCGCCTGCACGGCGCCAGGCGGCGTAGCGGGCCAGAGGCTGGGCGATTCCAGGCGCAGATGTTGGGCTCATGCGAGGCTCCTTGCGGATTGGGTTGTCGGCACATGCCAGGCGGCGGGCGCATGGCCGCTGGCGACGCGGCCTTGGCGCAGCACCACGCGGCCCTGCGCGCCTTGTGTGCGGGATGGAAAGCCCCAGTGGTCGGCCTGTGTGAAGACCAGCAGGTCAGCCACGGCGCCGGGCTGCAGGGGCAGCGCGGCGGGACCGGTGCGCAGCCAGTCGGTGCGGCACAGCGATTCGCTCCATTGGTCGAACGGCGCATCGAGCTGCGCGGCCAGCACGCCCGTGGCGAGGGCTTCCAGCGGGTCGAAGCTGCCCACGGGGCAGAAAGGGTCTTGCACGTTGTCGCTGGCCACCAGCACCGGAATACCGCGTGCGCGGGCTTCCTTCACCAGCGTGAGGCCACGCTGGCGTGGCGTGCGGCCGGTGGTGGCGTCTTGCAGCAGTAGGTTGGTAATGGGCAGCGTGACCAGGGTGATGGGGCTTTGCGCCACAGCGTCCAGCGTGGCGAGGGCGGTGGCCTCGTCTTGCGCCGCCAGCGCGCAGGTGTGGCCACAGACCACATGGCCTTCGAAACGCAGCTCCTTGAGCAGTGCGGCGGTGGTCGCCAAGCCCTGGGCACCGGGGTGTAGTTCTTCGTCCACATGCAGGTCCACGTTCATGCCGTGGTGTTGTGCGGCTTCGAACAGGTGGCGCAGGGCCTGCGCGTCCCAATTGGTGGAATGCACGAAGCCGCCCAACAGCGCGCCGGGCCCGCTGGCTGCCACCGTGGCGGCCAGCCGCATAGCGATGCTGCGGTCGGCGTACAGGTGCAATGGGATCAGGCTCACGCGCTCCAGCGTGATGCGGTCGGCCCAATCATGGGCCAGTGCACGCTGCACGTTCCAGGCCAGCGGCTGGGCGTCGGGCTCCCACCAGTCGCAGTGGGTGCGCAGGTGCACGGTGCCTGCGTCGTAGGCCCATTGCAGCGCGCGGCTGGCGCGGGCATGGATGTCGGCTTCGGTCCAGCCTTGGCGGTCCACCATCATGGCGTCGATGGCGCCCAGCAGGCCGGGTTTGACCACCCCCATGCGCGGCAGGGTGAATGCCTTGTCCAGGTGCGTGTGCGCATCAACCAGACCGGGCAGCACCAGCGCGCCCGCCACGTCCCACACCGCGCCCTGTGGCACAGGCGATGTGCCGTGGGGCAGCACCCGCACGATGCGGCCCTGGGCCAGGTGCAGGTCGGCCAGTGCGGGCTGATGGCCCTGTTGCGGCCATGCGGCGGGCAGCAGCCAGCGCGGCAAACGGGCGCGCAGGATGTGGTCGGGAGTGTTGGATGCGTGCATGCCGTGGCCCTTACGCAAAGCGCGCCATGGCCTGGCCCACGCGGGCCTTGAAGGCCGCCAGGCGGGGCGGTGTGGCCACGTTCATGTGGTAGTAGGCGTGGTAATCCACCCGTGCCTTGCCGCCCGTGAGCAAGCGCATGTAGCGGGTGATGGACTTGCGCGGCGGGTCGCCCATAAAGAGTGCCGTCCAGCGTGGGCGGCCGTAGGTCACCACAGCCGAGATGCGCTTGATGTGCGTGAGCGAGGGCTTGACGTTGTGCGGGTCGCTGATGTCAAAGGCCACGCCGGGCATGAGCACGCGGTCGAAAAAGCCCTTGAGCATGGCAGGCATGCCAAAGCACCAGGTGGGAAAACAGAACACCACGGCCTCGGCCCAGAGCAGCCGGTCCACATAGCCCTGCACGGGCAACTGGTTGCTGGGAACCTCGTGGTAGCCCAGGCGCTCCTCGCGTGTCATCACGGGGTTGAAGCCCTCGGCGTACAGGTCGCAGTCGTCCACCTCATGGCCCGCGCCGCGCAGCTGTTGCACCACCTCGGTGTGCAGAGCGGCGTTGTAACTGGTTTCTACCGGGTGGCAATAGATCACGAGGATGCGCATGGCGGGTGTCCTTCGGTTGGGGGATGGGCCTAGAGGTCCAGCGTGAGCGTGGCGCTGTGGCTGCGCGCGCAGCACACGGCGACGTGCGTGGCTTGTTCGTCGGCACTTAGGCAGCTGTCGCGGTGGTCGGGCTCGCCGTCCAGCCAGCGGGTCATGCAGGTGCCGCACACGCCCTGTTCGCACAGGGTCTCCAGGGCCACACCGGCGAGCTGCAGCACGTCGGCCATGCTCTCGCCGGGGGCAACGGGCAGGCGTATCTGGCTGCGCTGCAGGATCAGCTCGAACGGTTGTTCTGTGCTGGCGACGCTGGCTGTTTCAGGGGCTGTCTGCATTGTTTGACCATGTGATTTGATCGATTGGTCAAACTATTGCAAAGGCTGTGCCAGCCACAAAAATCGGTAAAACGTCTTTGTGATGGATCAATGCTGCTTATTGGCGCCGCGTGCTGGTGCAAAGCGCCCGGGATGGGCGCCTCGGCACCGGGGGACTGCCCAAAAATGGGCAGGGGGCCTTAGTCTGGTGCGAGGCCGCAGCCCAGCAGCACAAAGCTGGTGAGTTCGCGCACGATGGGCTCGCGGTCGATGGGCTCGTCGGGCGCCAGGCCCAGCATGATGTGCACTTGCACGCCGTAGTCGGCGTAGTGCTGTGTCATGCCCCAAATCTGCATGAGCAGCAGCGTGGGGTTGACGGCGCGCATGCGGCCTTCGGCAATCCAGCGGTTGATCAGGTCCGCCTTCTGCTGGGTGGACTTGACGGCCACGGGCCAGTATTTGCCCAGGTTGCGCCCGCCGCCCAGCACCTCGGTAGTGAAGATGCGCGACAGGCCCGGGTTGTCGAGCGCGTAGTCGAGCTTCTTGCGCACGTAGCTGCTCAGCACCTTCTTGGGGTCGTCGCTGTTGTTGTCGAAAATGAAAGCACCCGACCAGCCGTTGAGCACCGAATACAGCAGCTCTTCATACAACTCTTCCTTGCTGCTGATGTAGTAGTGCAGCTGCGGCTTGGTCAGGCCCGCGCGCTCGGCAATGGCTTTGGTGGATGCCCCCTTGAAGCCATGGCGGCTGAACTCGGCAATGGCCGCTTCGCGGATGGCGCCCAGGATGCGTTCGCGGCCCTGTTTGGCGCGGCTGAGCAGCGCGCCGGAGGCGGCTTCGGCTTCGGATTCGGTCATGGCGGTGGTGCGAGGCATGGTGGGTTGCAGGGTGTGCGCCGCAGATTCTGCCCGCGCAGGAATGGTTCAGACTTTCCAGAACCCGATGTGGGGCGCACTGGCTTCTTCGACCAGCGCAGGGCCGATGCATTCGATGGTGTGGGGCGATGCGGCAAACACGTCGCGGCACGACAGCTCGGCATCGCGCTGCTCGGCGCGTTCGCCCCGAAACACGCGCAGGCGTTCGGCATCAATGCCAAACACCACGCGCCCAATGCCCGACCAGAAGATGGCGCCCGCACACATCACGCAGGGCTCGGCCGACGAATACAGCGTGGCCTTGGCCAGGGTGTCGCGGCCCACGCGCGGGCTGAGCTGGCGCACGGCATTGGTCTCGGCGTGGCCGGTGCAGTCGCCGGTCTCGGTGGTGTTGCAGTAGGCCTCGGCCAGCAGGTGGCCTTCGGCGCTGATGACCACCGCACCAAATGGGCGGTTGCCGCGCGCGCGGGCAGTGCACGACCACGCGATGGCCTGGCGCAGGTAGGTGCCGTCGGTGTCGTTGACGGTTGTGGGGTCGTCAAAACTGGCGGGGGGTGCAGACATGAGCGCGTGCATGGTGTGTCTCCGTCGAGGGTGTGGTGGGGTGCTTCGTCGTTGTGCAACGCCGGGCTGTCTGCAAGCCCGCCGTTGTGGTGGGCTGTGCTATGCATTTGGCATGCCAATCACAATCAGTGACATGTATGCATGCCTTTTGACGCGCTGTGCACAAGCCTCTGACTCCGTGGGAGCACACACGCAAGGCGCTGTGGGCATTCTTCTTGCATCGCCATTGGCAAGAGTAGAAGCGTTCACTGCGTTGCCCCCTATGCAATCTTGCACGAGGCGATGCCAGTCGGAAATTGCTCTTGAAGCCCGCTGTACGCACAGCGGTGTGCGCTTGCACACCGTGCTTCAAGGGTTGAACGGACGGCCGCTGCAGGCGGTGCCCCCCACTCTTGAAGCACCCAGCGGGAGGGCCTTTCTTCCTTCCACTTGTCTTCAGGAGAACTGCATGACCACCACTGCCACCTACGACCTCGCCGAGCTGCAAAAAGAAACGCGCATGGGCGCGATGGGCTCGGAAACCGCGAGCCGCGAGATCCGCCGCATCGACCTCAGCCACTTTGCGCAGCGCAAGACCGAGATTGCCGAACAGCTGTGGGACGCTGCTGTCGATGTCGGCTTCTTCCAGATCGTGAACCATGGCATTGACCTGGCCGAGGTGCGCAACGCCTTTGCGATGACCGAACGCTTCTTTGCGCTGCCCGACGCCGTGAAGGCGCAATACCCGCTCAAGAAGGCGCTCAACGTGGGCTGGGAAAGCCGCGCACAGGTGCGCCCCTCCACCGGCACGCCAGACCAGAAGGAGTCGTACCAGATCACCCGCCCGCACATGGCAGGCCTGTGGCCTACCGACGAAGAGCTGGCGGGCTTCCAGGCCACCATGCTCGCCTTTGAGGGCCAGTGCTGGCAGGTAGCGATGCAGGTGCTGTCGTGTTTTGCGTGGAAGTTGGGGTTTGACGAAGCCTTCTTTGCCCGTGCGCACGACCCCGCGCAGGCCAGCTACCAAAGCACCTTGCGCCTGCTGCATTACTTTGCGACCCCGCCCGAGCAGCAAGCGAGCCTGGGCCTGTGGCGCGCCGGGGCGCATACCGACTTTGATTGTCTGACCCTGCTCTTTCAGCGCCAGGGCCAGGGCGGCTTGCAGGTGTGCCCAGGCAAGGAGATGGACACCCAGGCCTGGACCTCGGTGGAACCCGACGAGCAGGCCATCACCTGCAACATCGGCGACATGCTGATGCGCTGGAGCGACGACCAGCTGCCCAGCAACTTCCACCGCGTGAAGAACCCGCTGCCGGGTGAGTACATGGGGCCGCGCTACAGCATCGCCTTCTTTGCCCAGGCCAACCGCGACGCCATCATCGAAGGGCCCGGCAAGAAGTACCCGGCGATTGCCGCGGGCGACTACCTGAACCAGCGGGTGGCGGCCAACTTCAAGGCTTATTGACGCGTGACTTGGGAGGCAGGGGTGGGCGCTTGTCCGCCCCGGCGATGCCTGGGTGGGCGGCTGCCGTCGATGGCCCGGCCGGGCAGGGGCAGGCTCAAGCGGCGTGGCGCGGTACACCCACGGCGCTTATCCGGAATACGTTGTCCTCCGGGTCGGCCAGCACCGCCTGCCATTGGCCGTAGTAGGTGGCGTAGGGTGGTTTGATGATCTTCCCGCCCAGGGCGGTCACCTTCACACTCGCCGTCTCCACCGCATCCGGCGTGTCCAGCATGAAGGTGGCGTAGCCCGTCACGCTGCGCGGTGGTGGTAACGCCGCGTCGGGTTGCCGGTCGGCCAGGCCCAGCAGGGCATAGGCCTCGGGCGCGTTGAAGCCAAGCTGGAAGTGCTCTGTCTCCACTGCACGGTAGATGGCCGAGCGCGTGCCGGGCGCCTCGGGCAACTGCAGCAAGGCTTGGTAAAACTGCAGTTGTGCATCGATGTCCTGGCACAGCAGGTTGAACCAGAGCTTCATGCCATCACCGTCGCGCTGGCCGGGGTGGTGGATGTGGTGGTCTGACCCAGGCCGTAGGTCTTGCGGTACATGGCCTGCAAGTGCTCGCCCACGGTGCAGGGTGCAAAGCGCGGCGACTCACCCGCAGGCACACAGGTGGGGACGGGGACCACCTGGGCCTCGTAGTCGGGCGTGTAGAAGAACGGAATGGAGTGGCGGGGTACGCCGCCACTGTGCACATTGCGCACGCGGTGCGGGTTGGACCGGTACAGCCCATTGGTCCAGCGCGGGATCATGTCGCCCAGGTTCACCACCAGCGCGCCTTCGATGGGTGTGGCGGCCACCCAGTCGCCAGTGGGCAGCTTCACCTCCAGCCCGCCATGGTGGTCCTGGGCCAGCAGGGTGATGGCGCCCCAGTCTGTGTGTTCGCCCGCGCCAAAGGTGAGCGCATCGGCGCTTTCGGGGTGGGGTGGGTAGCGCAGCAGCCGCAGCGTGAGCATGGGGCTTTGGTGTGTGTGGTCGAAGTAGTCCTCGGGCAGGTCGAGGGACAGTGCCAGCAGCTGCATCAGCCGCAGGGCCAGCTGCCGCATGGCGGCGATGTAGGTGCGGCTCTGGGTGGCCAGCTCGGGCAACCCCTCAGGCCACTGGTTGCTGCCGTAGGAGTGGTAGCCGCGCTGCACATACGGATGGTCTGCCGCGTAGTCCAGCCCGCAGTAAAAGCTTTCCTTGAGGT
The DNA here is from genome assembly GCF_028680575.1 of Acidovorax benzenivorans. Classification (GTDB taxonomy): domain Bacteria; phylum Pseudomonadota; class Gammaproteobacteria; order Burkholderiales; family Burkholderiaceae_C; genus Acidovorax; species Acidovorax benzenivorans. Next base: position 63,843 of record NZ_JAPCKI010000009.1, read on the forward strand.
CCGGGCGCGCATTCGCGTCCAGTGTCTGCCCGCCCAGGCTTTCGTAGCCCCGCATGACGGGCGAGTGGTGCAGCGAAATGGCTTCCTTGGATGCCAGCGGCAGGTCGAAGAACTGCTGCATCAATGCAAACTGGCGCGCAATGACATCCTGCGGCACGCCGTGGTGGCGCACGTAGAAGAACCCTGCGCCCATGCAGGCCTGGCGCAATTGGGCTGTCACAGCGGTCACCGCCGGGGAGTGTGGTGCGCCGGACTGCAGCGCTCCGCTGAGGTCGATGAGGGGGATGCCCATGGCGAGCCTCTGGTCAGGCCTTGAGCTTGCGGTCGGCGGCCGTGGGCAGAAAGCGGTCGGTCCAGATGTCGGCCACCGCCAGGCTGCTCTTGAGGCCAAAGGCCGCCACTGTTTCGTCGATGGTGGCCTGTAGGCGCGCAGGTGTGGCAGCGCCCCAGCCGTTGGCGCGTGTCTCGGCGGTTTTCATCGTGCCGTCCACGATGAGCTGCAGGCGCTCGAATTCGATCTCTTCATGGGCCAGGGGCTCGCGGGCCTTGATGGCAGCAGCGCCGGCGCGCGGGTCGGCAATCGCATCGACCCAGCCGCGTGTGGTGGCTTTGACGAAGGCCTTCATGGCGTCCGGGTTGTCCTGCATGCTCTTGGCGTTGGCGATCAGCCCATTGCCATACGACTTGAGGCCATAGTCCGAAAAGCGGAACACCGTGATCTGATCAGGTGTCAGGCCCCGCGCCTTCAGGTTGAGCAGACCGGTGAAGAAGAAGTAAGCCGCCGCGTCGAAGTCGCCTTTGACGAAGCGTGTGTCCCCGATGTCGGGGGCCACGTTCTCCCACTTCACGCCGGTGCCATCAAAGCCCTGTGCCTTGGCAAAGGCAGGGAACAGCTTGCGCGAGGCGTTGAAGGGCTGGCCCAGGATGGTCTTGCCCGCCAGGTCGGAGGGCTTCTTGATGGCGCCGTCCTTGCGCACCATGACCGAGTTGGGGTTCAGGTCGTACTGGATGGCGACCGCTGCCAGCTTGGCCTGCGGATTGGCGGTGTTGAACTCGATCATGGTCGAGAGGTCGGCCGATGCCACGTCATAGGCACCACCCGCCACCAGGCTGATGGCAGAGGCGGAACCGTTGCCGGTGTCGATGGCTACATCGAGCCCCGCGTCCTTGTAGTAGCCGCGCTGCTGCGCCAGCAAAAAGCCCGCGCCCGAGGCCTCGACCTTCCAGCCCAGGTTGAACTTGAACTTTTGCAGATTGCCCTGGGCGCGCACAAACGGTGTGGCAGACAGCAGGGCGGCGGCGCCAGTGGCGCGGATGAGGGAACGGCGTTGCATGGTGGGGCACTCCTGGTCGTTGGCGGGGTAACCACGGCGGAGTGAAAAGCCAGGCTTCACACCCCTCCGAACGGGGTGCATGCAATCAACCGACAGGGCGCTGGGGCTGCGAGGTGGGGGCTCCGGCCTCCTGAAGACGCACAGTCCTGCGCGCCCGTGGTGGCGTCAGTCCATTGCATGCTTCAAGAGCAATTTCCGGGCGGTGGCCGCTGAACGCTTCTACTCTTGGCGTCTGCGTATTTGCAGGATCTGTGCCATGCGATCCCATCGCGTGAGCTGTGCCCAAATGCCCCCGCGTGCCACGCCATGGTGCGCGCTGCACCAGCGTCAGGCGTGCAGCGGCAACTGTGGTGCGGGGTAGGTCTTTACAGCCAGGGCTTGAGCCAGCCCAGCCCGTCGCTGGTGGCGTGGGCGGCGGCTCCGCGCGCGGGGCGGTATTCGCAGCCAATCCAGCCGTCGTAGCCCAGGCTGTCCAGCAGCTTGAACAGATAGGTGTAGTTGATCTCGCCCACATCGGGTTCGTGGCGCTCGGGCACACCGGCAATCTGGAAGTGGCTGACGTTGTCTGTGGGCAGGTACTGGCGCACCTTCATGGCCAGGTCGCCTTCCACGATCTGGCAGTGGTACAGGTCCATCTGCACCTTCACATTGGCGGCGCCAATCTCGGCGATCAGCGCATGGGCCTGGTCCTGGCGGCTCAAGAAGAAGCCGGGCATGTCGCGGCCATTGATGGGCTCCAGCAGGATCTGGATGCCATGGGGCGCGGCCTGCTCGGCGGCGTAGCGCACGTTGGCGATGTAGGTGGCGCGCACGGTGGCTGCGTCGGCCCCCTGGGGCACCAGCCCGGCCATCACGTGGATGCGGGGGCATTGCAGGGCCTGGGCGTATTCGATGGCTTTGGCAATGCCTTCGCGGAATTCAGCCTCACGTCCCGGCAGGCAGGCCAGCCCGCGTTCGCCCGCGTCCCAGTTGCCGGGCGGGGCGTTGAACAGCACCTGCTGCAGGCCGTTGGCTTGCAGGCGTGTGGCCAGTTCTTGCGCAGAGTAGGCGTAGGGAAAGAGGTACTCCACCGCCTTGAAGCCATCGCGGGCAGCGGCGGCAAAACGGTCGAGAAAGTCCACGTCGTTGTAGAGCATGGACAGGTTGGCGGCGAAACGGGGCATGGGATTCTTTCTGTCTGTGGGCAAAGCCGCAGCGTTTGCAGGCTTCACCACTGCGCGCCAAAAGTCTGGCGCAGTTCTTCGATCTGGGGCTCGGTCAGCGGCGTGGGGCGGGGCTGGCACAGCAGCCACAGGCGGGCAGTCTCTTCCAGCTCCTCCAGCACCGCCATCGCTGCGGCAGGCGTGTCGTGCCACACGTTGGGCCCCAGGCGTGCCAGCATCACGGCGCGCACAGGGCTGCCCTGTGCGGCATAGCGGGTGATGGTCTGCGCCACCAGCGCTGCCGCCGTGGCATCACCGGGGCGGTGGTAAGGGATGTGCGGCACGCGGCCCACCTTCATCACAAAGTAGGGCGTGATGGGGGGCAGCAGTTGCGCATCGGGCGCCAGCTGGCCACCTGCAGCGGTGTCGGCTTGCAGCGAGCAGGCCACCAGGTGCGTGCTGTGCGTGTGGATCACGCAGCGTGCTGGGGCTGCTGTCGATGCCGAGGCCTCGTAAATCTGCCGGTGCAGTGCAATGGTCTTGCTGGCCCGGTCGCCCGCCACCTGCTGGCCTTGGGCGTCCAGGCGCGCCAGTCGCTCGGGCTGCAGTGTGCCCAGGCAGGCATCGGTGGGGGTGATCAGGTAGCCATCGGCCAGGCGCACGCTGATGTTGCCAGCGGTGGCATGCACATAGCCCCGCTCAAACAGGCTGCTGCCCACGCGGCAGATCTCGTCGCGGGCTTGGGGCTCATCCATGAAGGCGGGGGTAGAGGTCATGCCAACAATTGTGCAAAAGCCTTGGTGAAGAAGTCGGTGCTACCGAAATTGCCCGACTTCAGCGTGATGTGCAACCCGTCCTTCGCGTCGGGGGCCACAGCATGGCACCACGGCACCCCGGGGTCGATCTGGGCGCCGATGCGCATTTGCGTGATGCCCAGGGCCTGCACGCAGGCGCCCGAGGTTTCGCCACCCGCCACGATGAGCTGGCGCACACCACGCTGCACCAGGCCGCGTGCAATGGCGGCAATGGTCTCTTCCACCATGGCACCGGCCTTCTCGGAACCCAGCTTGCCTTGAATGGCGCGCACGGCCGAGGGTTCGGCGGTGGAATACACCAGCACCGGGCCGTTGCCAATGTGGCCTTCGGCCCAGGCCAACGCTTCGGCGGCCACGTCCACGCCTGCAGCGATGCGCAGCGGGTCGATGGCCAGGGCGGGCTTGCCGGCCTTGATGAAATCCATCACTTGCTGGTTGGTCGCCACCGAGCAGCTGCCCGACACGATGGCCTGCAGCCCTTGTGCAGCGGGCAGGCGGGCGGCCTCGTTGCTGGGCGCCACGCCAAAGTTGCCCGGCAGGCCAATGGCCACGCCCGAACCCGCTGTGACCAGCGGCATGCCCTTGAGGGCAGGGCCCAGGCGCAGCAGGTCGGCGTTCGACACCGCATCCACCACAGCCATGCGCACGCCCTCGGCCTTCAGTTGGTCGATGCGTGCGCGGATGGCGGCCTCGCCCTGTGCGACCACGCTGTGGTCGATCAGGCCCACGCGGCTGGGCGTTTGCGCCTGCAGCACGCGCACCAGGTTGGGGTCCGTCATGGGCGTGAGCGGGTGGTTTTGCATGCCGCTCTCGTTCAGCAGCACATCGCCCACAAACAGGTAGCCCTTGAACACGGTGCGCTTGTTGTCGGGGAACGCGGGCGTGGCGATGGTGAAGCCGGTGCCCAGGGCCTGCATCAGCGCATCGGTCACGGGGCCGATGTTGCCGTCGGCCGTGCTGTCAAAGGTGGAGCAGTATTTGAAGTAGATCTGCTCGGCACCTTGCGCCTGCAGCCACTGCAGCGCCTCAAGCGACTGGGTGATGGCTTCGTCCTTGGGAATGGTGCGCGACTTGAGCGCGACCACGATGGCATCGGCCTCGGTATCCAACGGCGCCGTGGGCACGCCCATGGCTTGCACCACGCGCATGCCTGCGCGCACCAGGTTGTTGGCCAGGTCGGTCGCGCCGGTGAAGTCGTCGGCAATGCAGCCCAGCATGGCACGTGCGCGTGTCATGCCTTGTCCTTCCCTTCGGGCAAGGTAATGCCCGGGAAGATTTTGATCACGGCGCTGTCATCTTCCTTGGCAAAGCCTGCGGTGGATGCCTGCATGAACATCTGGTGCGCGGTAGCCGCCAGCGGCAGGGGGAATTTGCTGGCGCGGGCGGTGTCCAGCACCAGGCCCAGGTCCTTCACGAAGATATCGACGGCCGACAGCGGCGTGTAGTCGCCCGCCAGCACATGGGCCATGCGGTTTTCAAACATCCAGCTGTTGCCCGCGCTGTTCGTGATCACTTCATACAAGGCGCTGGCTTCCACGCCTTCGCGCAGGCCCAGGGCCATGGCTTCGGCGGCCACGGCAATGTGCACACCGGCCAGCAGCTGGTTGATGATCTTGACCTTGCTGCCCGCGCCCGCCTTGTCGCCCAGGCGGTACACCTTGCCGGCCATGCCGTCGAGCACGGCGTTGGCTGCGGCATAGGCCTCGGGTTTCGCCGAGGTCATCATGGTCATCTGGCCCGATGCGGCCTTGGCGGCGCCGCCGGAGATGGGCGCGTCCACATAGTGCAGGCCCAGGGCGTTCAGGCGCGCTTCCAGCGCCACCGACCAGTTGGGGTCTACGGTGGAGCACATCACAAAGGTGCTGCCGGGCCGCATGGTGCTGGCCGCGCCGCCTTTGCCGTCGTCGCCAAACAGCACGCTCTCGGTCTGCGCGGCGTTGACCACCACCGACACCACCACATCACTCACTGCCGCCAATGCAGCGGTGGTGGCGTGGGCCGTGCCGCCGTCGGCCACAAAGGCATCGGCCACGCCGGGGCGCACGTCGCACACGTGAATGGTGAAGCCGTTGTTGCGCAGGGTCTTGGCAATGCCAGCGCCCATGGCGCCCAGGCCGATGATGCCGACGGTGGGTTTTGTCATGTTGTCAGTCCTTCAAAGAAATTCAAAAAGGGGGCGTTCAGGCCACCAGCACCCAAAGCAAAGCCGTGAGTGCAAAACCCGCCAGGCCCAGCACCGTGGTCAGCACGGTCCAGGTGCGCAGGCCATCGCCCACGCTGAGGCCCAGATAGCGGGTCACGATCCAGAAGCCCGAATCGTTGACGTGTGACAGGCCCAGGCTGCCAAAGCCGATGGCAACCGTGAGCAGCGCCACTTGCAAGGGGGAATACCCGCCACCCGCCATCGCATCGGCCAGCAGGCCGCAGGTGGTGATGATGGCCACGGTGGCTGAGCCCTGCGCCGCGCGCAGCGCCAGCGAGATGATGAACGCCAGCAGGATGAGCGGCAGGTGAGTAGCGGTGAGGCTTTGCGACAGCGCCGCGCCAATGCCGCTGGCGGTGAGCACCTTGGCAAACACGCCACCCGCGCCTGTCACCAGGATCACAGTGGCAGCCGGGGGCAGGGCGGATTCCATGATGGCGTTGGTGCGCTCGCGGTTCCAGCCCTGGTTGCGGCCCAGCAGGAACATCGCCAGGCCCACGGCCACCATCAGGGCAAAGATGGGCGAGCCGATGAAGCCCAGCACATTGCGCAGGTTGTCGCCCTTGGGCAGCAGCGTGGCACCAGTGGTGCCCGCCATGATGAGGGCCAAGGGAATGATGATCAGCGCCATGATGGTGCCCACGCCGGGCGCTTTAGCCGCTTTGCTGGTCTGGCTGTCTTCGCTGTTGCCAAAGGCTGCAAACTGCTCGGCCGTGGTGGGCAGCATGGGGTAGCCCTTGCGGTTGAGCCAGCCCGCCACGACCTGCGACAGCGCCGCCAGCGGGATGCAGATGGCCAGGCCAATGATGGTGATCCAGCCAATGTCGCCCTTGACGATGGCCGCTCCGCCCACGATGCCGGGGTGCGGTGGTACTACCACGTGCGCGGCCAGCATGATGCCCGCTACGGGCAGGCCGAACTTGATGGGGTTGACGCCCGCCGCCTTGCAAAACCCGTAGACGATGGGCACCAGGATGATGAAGCCCACGTCAAAAAACACCGGGATGGCCAGCACCAGCGCAGCGGCGGTGAGGGCCATGGGCACCCGTGTGGGGCCCAGCAGCTGCGTGAAGCGGTTGGCCAGGCTGGCTGCGCCGCCCGACACCTCGATCATCCGCCCCAGCATGGAGCCCAGCGCTACCAGGATGGCCACCGACCCCAGCGTGCCGCCCATGCCCGCAACCAGCGTGCTGATGATGTCGCCAATGGGCATGCCGGTGGCAAACGCCACCAGAAAGCTCACCAGCATCATCGCCACGAAAGCGTGGACCTGCCAGCGGATGATGAGCAACAGGAGCAGGCCAATGCTACCGGCGCCGATGCCGAGGAGTGCGAGGGTGGACATGAACGGGGTATCTCCGGGATGGAAGGTGCTGCGCAACGGGACTGGCCCGTGAAGGGTGCCGAACGAGGCCTGGATGGCACCTTTGGTTGGTACGTTTATATGGTTATCATACAAATTATCGAGCACTCCATTGGTACGGGTTAACCCGCGTCTGGTGGGCCGTGTGCGCGGGTTGTGACGCGGGTCTAAAGAGTTTTAGGGCTCAAGTGCTTGTGGAATAAGCGCTGGTAGCTATCAAATAGATAGCAAAATAGCTTTGATGGTTTTGTACTGTGCGGCGAGCCCATCAACCACCACCCGCAAGCCCCGCGCAGAGATGTGCCAGGTCCGAAACCAGGGCCTGTTCAAGCCCTCTGAACAGGTGCTTGAACTTGGCTCAGAACACCAGCGGTGCCGATGCCGCCACCAGCGGCTGGGCCAGCCGCGCGCCGTCCTGGGCCCAGAACGTGAGGTCGGCCTGCTCGATGCGGGCCAGTGCGTTCTTCATGTGCTGCGCCGCCGCCGCGCGTGCGGCCACCGCGTCGCCCGCCTCGATAGCCCGCACGATCTGCGTGTGCTCGTGCGTCACCGCATCGGCAAAGTCGGTGCGCCGCGCTTCGTTGGCGCGGGTCACGCGGGTGGCGCCTTTGAGGAACTGCGCCAGATAGTCCAGCGTGCTGATCATGAACGGGTTGCCTGCCGCCTGGGCGATGGCGCGGTGGAACAGCACGTCTTCTTCCACCCCGTCACGGCCGACGCGCACGGCGTCGGCGATCTGTTGCATGGCCTGGCGGATGGCGGCGATGTCGGCATCGGTGCGCCGCAGTGCGGCCAGCTCGGCCACTTCGGATTCGAGCGCACGTCGCACCTCCACGATCTGCATCACGGCCTCGCGCGACGCCGCGAGGGGCACATCGAACTGCAGCGGCTCGATGCCGGGCGCCAGTACATACACACCGCTGCCCTGCCGCGAATCCACCAGCCCCAGCGACTTGAGGCGCGAGATCGCCTCACGCACCACCGTGCGGCTAACCTGGAACTGCTGCGCCAGCACGGCCTCGGTGGGAAGCTTGTCGGCCGCCTGGATGCGGCCTGTGCGTATTTCTGCCTCCAGTGCGCTGGCTACCTGGTCGGAGAGCTTGGCGTTGGGTTTGACGGCGGAGAACGGCGAAGACATGGGTGAGGCGGGCATGAGTGGCGGCGGCAGTCCCGAAGGACGGCCGACTGTACCCCAAGACCCCAAGCGTTAGCTCAGGGAGCCGTGCCGTGCGCCCTCGCCCCTTGCCCAGGTTTCGCGCAAGTACCCGTCAGATCGAAACTGGCGTCTCGGGATGTTTGCATAGGCGTCTGCACATGGGCTTTTTCAAATGATCAACCTTCCGCCGTTGCCTGAACAGCGATGACTGGCCACGCACCGCTGAGGGCAGCACACGATCTGCTGGTGCTGGGCCAGCGTTGGGTGTCCGGCACCGCGAAGGTCAGATCAATTTGCCACCTTTAACCGCTGCATAAGCCAGTTCGCTGTGAAATCAAAGTGCTCACGCATGTGCAATTCCGCCGTGTGGCCGTCGCCTCCATAGACCAACTGGGTCACGTTGAAGCCGAGAGCAGCAAGAGATGAAGGTTCATCTTTGGACACAAGATCTTCGTGGATCCCGTTCACCATCAGAATGGGCTTTTGCAACTGCGCCATCGTCGGCGTCTTCAATTGGCGTGAGAGTTGGAAGGCTTCATAGTAATTGCACATTGTTTGCCGAGGTGTTGTGCGCGGATCCATGTTCGCAAACATGGTGTACGGCGCGACGATCCATGCAGGAGCAATCATGCAATGCGCGCTCCCAAAGCTGGAGTCGCTAGGGCCGCCAATGTTGACAACCGCTTTGTAGAGATCATTCTTCAACCCGCCAAGCGTTGCCAAATAGCCTCCCATGCTCCAGCCATACACAGCCACTCGGCTGGCATCCAGATCACTGCGTTGTTTGATGTAGTCGGCAATGGCGTCGAACATCACATGGGAGTCGGGGTGGAACCCCAGCTGGTTCTCCCCGGTATCTGGGTTCTCCACAACGATCGTTGCGAACCCACGACCTGCGAAGTAGTCGCTGTGCCGGATCATCTCCGTCTTCAAGTTGTCGAGGCCGCCAAGAATTACCAAAGTCGGCAGCTTTGCATCGCCGCTGGGGCGTGTGGATGGGGTGCGGAAGTAGCCCATGAACTCTTTGCCGCCGGTCTTGAAGGCAATCCGCTGGAGCGGTTTTCCCAAGGCTGCATAGGCTTGTTCGGTTGCGTGCAGATCCGCAGCGGGGACCCGCTTGGGGATCCGGTTCATCCGCAAGTAGAAAGCGGCCTTTTTGTAGGCGGCCGATGCCTCCATGTTGTCTCCCCGCTCAGCGGCCGCGCGTGCTCTTTCTGCATACATCTGCGCGGGCTTGCTGAACGTTGCTTGCCAGACCGGTTGCGATGGCCCCGTGTGTTCTGGCAGCGCTCCAACGACTTCGTCAAAGGTCCGCGCTTCGATCCCGGCATCTTCTAGCCACCAGCAGATGTTGAACTTGAACGAAGGATGCATGTGAGCGATGCCCCCGGGGTACTCCGCCTGCCCCTTTTCGCAGAAATCGGCCATGCTGCTCGCGGCCTTGACGGAAGGAACGCTCTGCGCTGCGGACTGTTGCGGCGCTGCCGCGATCAGCAAACTGGTTCCGAAGGTCGTTAAAAGTTTCAAAGCCATTTTGTTCTTCACGGTCTTTCCTTTCTTGGGTCACTCGTTGAGGCGCGGCAAGGCGCTGAGATGACGGATGGTTGACGGGGTGCGTTGCGCACGCTTGGTTTGGCTGCTCACGCCCGTCACAAGAACGACGCAGCCGTGTGCCTGGCGCTATCGGTTCGGCACACTTGGCAGCCAGCCATGGCCGCGATACCAGGCGACCGTGTCAGCCACCGTTTGCTCCACCGGGCGAAACTTCAACTGAAGTTGTTGCGCACTTTTGGCGTGATTGAAATGGCTGCGCCCCGCTTCTTTGCGCATCAGCCGCACAGTGGCCAAGCTGAGCAAGATGGGTTTGCCGGTGATGTGTGCGTAGAGTTCTTGCACGCCCGCCAAGAGATACAGGAGCGGAAAGGGCAGATTGCGCGTGGGCGTTTTGATGCCCGCGATCTTTCCTACCAAAGGCACCAGTTCCTGCATCGTCATGTGGCGGCCGGCCGCCAGATAGCGTTCGCCCCGCAGCCCCTGCTCTGCCGCTGAAATCTGCGCATTTGCTACGTCGCGGGCATCCACAACGGAAAAGCTGCCGGGCACCAGCCCCGGTAGTTTTCCAAGCACCACATCGTTGACAAACTGCCCGGAGGAGGTGGGGCCGATATCGGCTGGCCCCCACATCCATCCCGGCAAGATGAAGCTCGCATGCATGTCCGGGTGCGCCGCCAGAAAGGCCGACACGGCTTGATCGGCCAGTATTTTGCTGCGGTAGTAGTCGTCCTCGGCATCTGCCAGGTCACGCAGGCAGGTCTCATCAATGGGCACGCCTGGCTCGCCATTGAGCACCGCAATGGACGAGGTCTGAATGAAGCGTCGGATGCCCGCGTCATATGCCCGTTCGATGAGGTCCTTCGTGCCGTCTACATTGATGCGCTTGAGTTCTGCCCAGTGGCTACCGCCTTTGAAGTTGTCCCTGAAGAACGCAGCGGTGTGAAACACCACGTCACAACCCTGGAGTGCGCGGGAGAAGGCGGGCACGTCCGCCATGTCGCCCTGCACCAATTCGACACCTTCCACCCCTGCAAACTGCTGCTGACCTTTGGCTTTCGAGCGCACGAGTGCCTTGACGGAATAACCCCGCGCGACCAGTTCGCGCACAAGATTGTTTCCGAGGAGACCGGTAGCGCCCGTGACAAAAGCGGCCCGCAAGCCCTTGGATTGTTTCATGTCGATTGAACTTCAAAAATCAAATGATCTTTCAGTTTATCGGCGTGCAAACTAAATATCAAGTGATATTTGAAAGCTGTGCTTAGCCTGGCTGCACCGGCACGTGCCCCGGGTTTATCTCGAAAGTTCATGTGATATCTTTGGGCATGAGCCCCACGACAGCTAGAAAGCGCCTGAGCCGAGAGGAAAGCCAAGCGCAAACGCGCGAACGCCTGATCGAAACTGCGCAGCAGTTGTTTGTTGCGAACGGGTATGGGGGCGCGTCCATCCGCGACATTGCGAACAAGGCGGGCTACTCCCAAGGCGCGTTCTATTCCAACTTTTCGAGCAAGGAAGATGTGCTCCTGGAGTTGCTGCGACGTCACATGGCGGCAGAAGCGGCCCAGCTATCCCGGCTTATGTCCAACGATGGGCGGGACTCCGAGCGGATGCTTGCCGAACTTGATGTCTGGGCTTCCACACTCAACCAGGATGCCGATTGGTGCATGCTTTCCATCGAGCTGCAGTTGCATGCCAACCGCAGTAAGACCTTTGCTGCGGAGTACCAAAAGGTGTGGGATCAGCATCGGTTCGAACTTGGCCGCGTGATAGGCCAGTTGTTCAACAAGCTTGGGCGAGTTCCTCCTGAGGAGCCAGGGGAACTGGCTGCCGCTTTCATGGCACTCTCGCATGGCCTGGCGTTGCAGCGAATGTCCACGCGCCCTGATTCCTCGGGGCGGCTGATCATGGCGTTCCTACGCGGCCTGATTGCCAATGCGGAGCGTGAAAATGCAGAGTGAGTGCGGGTGGCAATGTTCAGATTTGTGTTGACTGCAACGCAGTGATCATCTTGCCGCTTGGCTAGGCGCCGCCCGCCGTATTGCGCAGGGCGATGTGCCTACTTGGCAGTCGTCGGCGCAGTGCATGGCTCACTCATTCCTGCCATGCCGGCCAGCCGCTGCAAGCGGGAGCGGTTCTCCATGCAGGCCTTGTACTCAGTCTCCTGCGCCTTCTGCTGGGTCAGTTGCGCGGCGCGCGCGCGCTCGGCCTGCAACTGGGCGATGCGCTCGCGGATCTGCGGCATCACGGCCAGGGCGGCTTTTTCGCCTTCCACGATGGCATTGGCGCGCTGGCTGAAGTCAGCAGCGCCGATGTCCAGCACCTGGGGACGGATGATCACGTCGGCCCGGGCCAGCTCGGCTTGGCCCAGTTTCTGGCCCATGATGGCAATCGACTGGTTCAGCGCGCCCAGCATGTTGCCCGGCGTCTGGCCACGGGCCTTGTTGGAGATGTCCACGGCAATCACGATGTCGGCGCCCAGTTGGCGTGCGGCATCCACCGGCACGGGGCTCACGATGCCGCCATCCACAAAGTGGTATTTGCCGATGGTGACGGGCTGGAACACGCCGGGCACGCTGCTCGATGCACGCACGGCCTGGCCGGTGTTGCCGCGTGCGAACACGGTGCGCTCGCCGTCTTCGAGCCGTGTGGCCACCACCACAAAGGGCTTGGCCATCTGCTCCAGCGGCTTGCGGCGCACCTGCTCGTTCACATAGTCTTCGAGTTTCTGGCCCAGCACCAGCCCGCCGGACGAGAGCTGCAGGTCGCGGATCTTGGCCTCGTCCAGCGCCACGGCCTTTTCCTGCATGTCAAAGGCGTTCATGCCGCTGGCATACAGGGCACCCACCACGCTGCCCGCGCTGGTGCCGGAGATGACGGCAGGCGCAAAGCCATTGGCCTCCAGCATCTTGATCACGCCGATGTGCGCAAAGCCCTTGGCTGCGCCGCCTCCGAGGGCGATGCCAATGCGAAGGGGTGCCGCGGTGGACGGCTGCGCATCGACGGCCACCGTCGGCCGGGCTGGTGTCGTGCCGCCGCAGGCCGCCAGGCCCAGGGCGGTGCAAAGTGCCAGGGAGTGCAAAAGAAGCGACGGGCGCATGCCGGGAAATCCTGCTATCCAGAAGGGGCGGGCAGTATATGCCGCCGTGCGGCGCGTTGGGCAACTGCTTGTGCCAAGGGGCTGCCGGCGCATCCCTTGCGCTGGCGGTGTTCCCCTTCCCGAATCGCGCTAGCGATTCGGGAGAAGGGTGAAGGCGCTGAAGGCGACTCAGGGGATGCAACCCTACCTACTCTCCCTGCGACCCGCGATGCGCCCAGCCCGTGGTGCGTTTTTCAATCCAGCTGAACAGCTCGTACATGACCATGGCCATCGCTCCCACCACCATCAGGCCTGCAAACGCCAGGCCCATCTGCATGGACGAGCCCGCGCTGATGAGCAGGTAGCCAATGCCTTCGTTGGCAGCAGTCATCTCCGACACCGTGGTGCCCACAAAGGCCAGGGTGATGGCGACCTTGAGCGAGCCGTAGAAGTACGGCATGGAGCGTGGCAGGCCCACCTTGGTCAACACATCCCAGCGCTTGGCGCCCAGCACGCGCAGCACGTCTTCCAGCTCGGGCTCCAGGGTGGCGAGGCCGGTGGCGATGTTGACCATGATGGGGAAGAAGCTGATAAGAAAGGCCGTGAGGATGGCCGGGCCCACGCCAATGCCGAACCACACCACCAGGATGGGCACGAACGCTGCCTTGGGCAGCGCGTTGAAGGCCGTCATCAGCGGGTACACGGCGGCGTAGGCCAGGCGTGAAGAGCCGATCACAAAGCCCAGCAGCACCCCCACCACGATGGCGATGCCAAAACCGGCCATGGTCACCCAGAAGGTACGCCAGGCGTGGCCTGCGATGACGCCGCTGAACTCCGTCAGCTGTACGCCGATGGCCCAGGGGCTGGGGAAGAGGTATTCAGGGATGCTGAAGGCCGAGCAGATGATTTGCCACAGCAGAATGGTGGCGGTCAGCAGCAGCCAGGGAGACCAGCGCTCTACAGTTTTCTTGTGCATGGTGGGGCGGTTTACGGGTTACTGCTGGATGGGCGCGCCTGCTTTGCGCAGTGCGCCGATGTGGCCGCGCAGTTCATGCACGATGTCGGTGAATTCCTTGGTGTAGGTCACCTCCAGGTCGCGCGGGCGGGGCAGCTCGATCTCCTTCCTCACCACAAACCGACCCGGGCTCTTGCTCATCACGTACACCGTGTCGGCCAGGAAGACCGACTCGCGCAGGTCGTGTGTGACCAGGATCACGTTGAATTTCTGCTCGGTCCACAGGTCGCGCAGGATGCACCACAGCTCCTCGCGCGTGAAGGCGTCGAGCGCGCCAAAGGGCTCGTCCAGCAGCAGCATCTTGGGCTCGTGGATCAGCGCGCGGCAGATGCTGGCGCGCTGCTGCATGCCGCCGGACAGCTGCCAGGGGAACTTGTCCTCGTAGCCCGCCAGCCCCACTTTTTGCAGCAGCTTGCGGGCACGCTCTTCGTACTCCTTGCGCTTTTGCTTGAAGTGGCTGCGGTAGGGCTCGACGATCTCCAGCGGCAGCAGCACGTTGTCCACCGTGGTGCGCCAGGGCAGCAGCGAAGGCGCCTGGAAGGCCATGCCCGAGACCTTGAGCGGCCCCGTCACCGGCTGCCCGTCGATGAGGATCTTGCCCATCGACGGCATCTTCAGCCCCGTGGCCAGCTTCATGAAGGTGGACTTGCCGCAGCCCGAGGGGCCGACGATGGCGATGAACTCGCCCTGCCGCACCTGCAGGTCGATGGCCTCCACCGCAAACTGGTTCTTCGCGCGCAGTTCGTCGTTGTAGGCGAGCCAGACGTCGCGGAAGTCCACAAAATAATTGTCAGCAGCCTGCATGGAAGTTTTTGTGCTCAGAAAGGCCACAAGCGCAATAGCATAATGCGCCTGCAGCTATCAAATTGATAGTAATTACTTCTTCGGCAGGATGTTCAGCTCAGCGGTGCTGGGCAGAAAGCTGGCGTTCCATACATCTTCGGCGTTCACACGTGTCTTGGTGTTGAACGCGTCCGACACCTGCGACGCCATCAGCGAGAGGCGGCCGGCCTTGAGCTGGCCAAAGCCTTCTGCACGTGCGTCGGGGCTGTTGATGACGGTGTCGATGGCCAGTTGCAGGCGGCGGGTTTCGAGGGGCACGTTCACGATGCCATCGCGCGCCTTCACATGCTCAATGGCGGCGGCGGGGTTGGCGATCACTTCCTTGGCCCCCTTGGTGAAGGCAGACAGGAACGCCTTGATGGCGGCCGGGTTCTCCTTGATGAGCTTGGGCGACGCGATGATCACGTTGCCGTAGAGCTTCACGCCGAAGTCCGCGTAGGGCAGCACCACCACGTCGGCGGCCTTGGCGCCACGGGCTTCCAGGTTGAGCAGCGAGGTGAAGGTGAAGCCGGTGATGGCGTCCACATCGCCGCGCACCAGCATGGTTTCGCGCAGCGGCGGGTCCATGGCGGTCCAGGTCACGGCGCCGATGCCGTTGGCCTTCTGGAAGATGGGGAATGCGCGGCGGCCCGCGTCGAAAACGGGTGCGCCCAGCTTCTTGCCCGCCAGGTCGGCGGGCTTGGTGATGCCGCTCTTTTTCAGCGCCATGACCGAGGCGGGGGTGTTGTTGTAGACCACCATCACCGCGACGGGCTTGTTCTGCGCGTCGGGGTTGTTGGCGTGGAACTCCATCACGGCGGCCAGGTCGGCAAAACCCATGTCATATGTGCCCGAGGCCACGCGCTGCACGGCACCGCCTGATCCATTGCCCGCGTCCACCGCGACGTCCAGCCCTGCGGCCTTGAAGTAACCCTTGGCCACCGGCTGCAGGAACAGCGCGGAGGGGCCTTCAAAACGCCAGTCGAGCTGGAACTTGATGGGCGTGGTGGCCTGGGCCTGTGCCAGCGAGGTTCCGCCGATCAGAGCCAGGGCGGCAGCGGTTTGCATAAACAGTCTTTTTTTCATCGGGGGCTCCTGTCGGGCGAGGGGAAATGCGGTGAGGGAAGGCATGGGCCCCATCCAAGGGGCATATACCTGCAGTCAGCAAAAACGATGCCCGGTTTGCGCATGTGGGTGTTTTGCTGCGTTCCATTGTTCACCGAAGTGGTGCATGCAAACATGCTGAGTTTCCCGAAATGGTGCAGACGCAGTGCGAGGGGCTGTCGCGCCCATGAAAAACGGGGCCCGTGGGCCCCGTTGGAACGGTGGGTGGACTGGCCTGCGCATGGCCTGTTCACGGCCTACTTAAGGCCAGCGCAGCACGGTGCACTCAGCGTGGCCGGGCGGCCGCGCTCGCCACGGCCAGGGCCGTCATGTTGAGCACACGGCGCACGGTGGCGGCCGGGGTCAGGATGTAGGCCGTGGCGGCGGCGCCCATGAGGATGGGGCCCACCGTGACGCCACCGCTGGTGGTGGTCTTGAGCACGTTGTAGAGGATGTTGGCGGCATCCAGGTTGGGGCAGATCAGCAGGTTGGCCGAGTCCGTCAGGGTCGAGTCCGCCATGTAGGCGTTGCGGATGTTCGGCTCCAGCGCGGCATCACCGTGCAGTTCGCCATCACACTCGATCCCGGGGTGGGCGGCCACGAAGAGGTCGCGCGCCTCGCGCATCTTGCGGGCCGATGCGCGCTTGGACGAACCATAGCTGGAGTGCGACAGGAAGGCCACCTTGGGCGGAATGCCAAAACGCTGCACCTCCTGCACCGACATCCAGGCGATGTCGGCCAACTGCTGGGCCGTGGGGTCTTCGTTCACATAGGTGTCGGCAATGAACAGCGTGCCCCGGTTGGTCATCAGCGCGTTAAGGGCGGCGTAGTTGTTGGCGCCTTCCTGGCGGCCGATGATGCTGTGGATGCGCTCCAGGTGCGTTTCGTACAGGCCCACCAGGCCGCAGATCATGGCGTCGGCATCGCCCAGCTTGACCATCAGCGAGGCGATGATGGTGTTGGAGCGGCGCACGGCGGCCTTGGCCACTTCGGGCGTGGCGCCATTGCGCTTCATCAGCGCGTGGTAGTGCTCCCAGTATTGGCGGAAACGTGGGTCGTCCTCAGGGTTGCACACCTCCACGTCCTTGCCGATCTGCATGCGCAGGCCGGCCTTTTCAATGCGGGCGGCGATGACGGCGGGGCGGCCGATCAGGATGGGGTGGGCGATCTTGTCGTCGATGGCCATCTGCGCTGCGCGCAGTGCGCGCTCGTCTTCGCCGTCAGCGTAGGCCACGCGCTTTTGCGCATCGGGCAGGGCCTTGGCCGCGTTGATCACGGGGCGCATCAGCATGCCGGTCTGGTACACAAAACGCGACAGCGTCTCTTTGTAAGCCTCCATGTCTTCGATGGGGCGCGTGGCCACGCCCGATTCGGCTGCAGCCTTGGCCACGGCGGGCGCGATCTTGAGGATCAGCCGCGAGTCGAATGGCGTGGGGATGAGGTAGTCGGGGCCAAAGGTGAGCTCCTTGCCTGCGTAGGCGCTGGCCACTTCTTCGCTGATGTCGGCCTTGGCCAGGTCGGCGATCTGGCGCACACAGGCCAGCTTCATGGCCTCGGTGATCTTGGTGGCGCCGCAATCGAGTGCGCCCCGGAAGATATATGGGAAACACAGGACGTTGTTGACCTGGTTGGGGTAGTCCGAGCGGCCCGTGGCGATGATGCAGTCGGGGCGCACGGCCTTGGCCAGCTCGGGGCGGATCTCGGGCTCGGGGTTGGCCAGCGCCAGGATGATGGGCTTGGGCGCCATGGTCTTGACCATTTCGGCGGTGAGCACACCCGGGGCCGAGCAGCCCAGGAACACGTCGGCGCCGTTGACGGCGTCGGCCAGCGTGCGGGCGTCGGTCTTGCGGGCATAGCGGGCCTTGGACTCGTCGTAGCCGCCGGGGCGGCCTTCGTAGATCACGCCCTTGGAGTCGCACATGAAGATGTTCTCCACCTTCACGCCCAGGCCCACCATCACGCCCACACAGGCAATGGCGGCAGCGCCCGCGCCCGATACGGCGATCTTCACCGCACCAATGTCCTTGCCCACCAGCTCCAGACCATTGAGCAGCGCGGCGCTGCTGATGATGGCCGTGCCGTGTTGGTCGTCATGGAACACCGGGATGTTCATGCGCTTGCTGAGTTCGCGCTCGATGTAGAAGCACTCGGGCGCCTTGATGTCTTCGAGGTTGATGCCGCCCAGCGTGGGTTCCAGCGCAGCAATGATCTCGATGAGCTTGTCGGGGTCGCGCTCGGCCAGTTCGATGTCGAACACATCAACGCCTGCGAACTTCTTGAACAGGCAGCCCTTGCCCTCCATCACCGGTTTGCTGGCCAGCGGGCCGATGTCGCCCAGGCCCAGCACGGCCGTGCCGTTGGTGATCACGGCGACCAGGTTGCCGCGCGATGTGTAGTCAAACGCCTTGGAGGGGTCGGCGGCGATGTCCAGGCAAGGGTAGGCCACGCCCGGCGAGTAGGCCAGCGACAGGTCGCGCTGGTTGGACAAAGGCTTGGTGGGGGTGACCGAAATCTTGCCCCGTGTGGGGTTGCGGTGGTATTCGCGTGCAGCGTCGCGCAAGGCCTGTTCGGCGGCGGAAATATTCTGTGTCATGCGGAAATCCTGGAAGTCCTGAGCGGAAAGCAAAAACAAGGGTACCCGATGGCGTGGGCGGCGGACATGCAGGTTTATGCGTATGCAGCATGAAGCCAAAACCCCCTGGCAGCCGTGGCGGACAGGGGGCGGGCCACGCGGGTGGTGGCAGGTTTTCGGCAGCGGGCAGGCGAGACGCTAGTGGGCGTCGGCCTGGCGTGCGGCGTTGACAGCGGCGGAGGTGTCGCGGCTGGCGCCATTGAAGAAAACGTTCAGGGCCACCGCCGTGATCGAGGCCAGGAGGATACCGGATTCGATCAGGGGGTGGATGGCATGTGGCATCCACTGGCGGAAGCTGGGCGCGATCAGCGGGACCATGCCCACGCCGATCGACACGGCCACGATCATGGCGTTGAAGCGGTTGGTCTTGAAGTCCACCCCGCCCAGGATGCGGATGCCCGTGGCCGCCACCATGCCGAACATCACCAGCCCCGCGCCGCCCAGCACCATGGTGGGCAGCGACTCGACCAGCGCCGCCATCTTGGGCAGCACGCCCAGCACGATCAGGATCACGCCCCCGGCCACACACACAAAGCGGCTCTTGACACCCGTGACGGCCACCAGCCCCACGTTCTGCGAGAAGCTGGTGTACGGAAAGGTGTTGAAGATGCCCCCCAGCAGCGTGCCCAGGCCGTCGGTGCGCAGGCCGCGCGTCAGGGCCGCCTGGTCCACCTTGCGGTCGGTCATCTCGCCCAGGGCCAGGAACATGCCGGTGGATTCGATCATCACCACGATCATCACCAGGGTCATGGTCAGGATGAGGATGGGGTCGAACACCGGGGCTGCGATCTCGAACGGCAGCACCAGGTCAAACCACTGCGCCTTGGCTACCTTGTCGAAGTGCATCAGGCCCATGCCCACGGCCACCACCGCACCGATCACGATGCCCAGCAGCACCGAGATGTTGGCGATGAAGCCCTTGGCGAACTTGGCAATCAGCAAGATGGACAGCAGCACCAGGCCCGAGATGCCCACGCCGGTCAGGTCCGCGTATTTGGGGTTGGGCACCGTGGGCACCACCGCAAACCCCTTGGGCACCGGTGGCAGTGACGAGCCGGGGGCTCCGGCAGCGGCCTGCGCATCGGCCAGCCACTTGAGGTGCTCGGGGTTGGGCACGCTGGGCGCCGTGGGGCCCACAGGGTTGCCGAAGATCCAGTTGATGCCCACGCGCATCAGGCTGATGCCGATCACCGCAATGATGGTGCCGGTGACCACCGGCGGGAAGAAACGGAGCATGCGGCTGACCAGCGGAGCGATCAGGATGGAGATGACGCCCGCGCCGATCACCGAGCCAAAGATCAGCCCGGCCCCAGCCGTGCCCCCGGTGCTTTGCGCCATCGAGATCATGGGCGCCACCGAGGCAAAGGTCACCCCCATCATCACCGGCAGCTGAATGCCAAACCAGCGCGAGGCGCCCAGCGCCTGGATCAGCGTGACCAGTCCGCACACAAACAGGTCGGCCGAGATCAGTTTGGCCACCTGGTCGGGCGTGAGGTTGAGCGCACGCCCCACGATGAGCGGTACCGCCACGGCGCCCGCATACATCACCAGCACATGCTGAAGGCCCAGCGCCGTGAGTCGGCCCAGGGGCAGGTGTTCGTCCACGGGGTGTACGGGCGGGTTCATGGGTGTCCTTCGGGGGTTGGGGTGTGAATACGGAATGGACACCTGTGCCAGATGGTGCACAAGTGTCCATACAAAAATCGTATACAAAATGACCGGGCGCGCTTATCCCGGTAAACCCTTAGAAGATGGCGCAGCAAATCGACCGCCCGCCTTCAACGAAGGTCGTCGGGAGGTTTGGGGGCGGATAAGTACCGCGTGTGCGGCTTGGCCTAGCCCCGGTCTGTGGATGCCGCCTTGGTGCGTTGACCGGTCAACGGTGCGAGGGATTCACGCAGCCGGTCGCGCACCAGCGGTTGGCCGGGGTTCAGGGCGCCCTCCACATGGCCGATGTGGGCCAGCATGCGTTCGCGGGCCAGCGCGGTGTTGCCGGCCTCCAGCGCCTCCACGATGGCGGCATGTTCGGCGCAGGATTGGCTGGCCGCGTGTTGCGACTGGTACAGCGAGGCGGCCAAGGTGGTGCGCGCCGTGAGGTCGCGCAGGATGTCGCTCAGGCTGCGGTGGCCCATCGCCTCGGCCAGGCAGACGTGAAAGTCTGCGAGCAGAAAGGCGCGTGTGGCGGCATCGGCGCCTTCGATGGCCTGCTGCTCGTCGGCAATGTGCGCCCGCAGGCGGCGGGTCACGGTTTGCAGAGGGCGGCCCGCATCGGCCAGGATGCCCGATTCGATGATGCGCCGGGCCGAAAACGCATCGCGTGCATCCTCTACCGAGGGCTCCACCACGTACCAGCCCCGGCGCGAGCGCACTTCAACAAAACCTCGCGCCTGCAGCTGCATGAGGGCTTCGCGCACCAGCGTGCGGCTCACGCCGAACAGATCGGCCAGCTCCTGCTCGCCCAGGCGCTCGCCGGGCGAGAGTTTTTGTGCAAGGATGGATTCCACCACCTGCTGGGCGATCTGGGTCTGGTTGATGCTCATGGCTGGATTGTCGCGTGCTGCACAGATGCCATGCCCGCTCAGGCGCGTGGCGATGGGGGCTCGCGGCCGTCGAGCACGGCATGGGCACGTTCGCGGTCGATATCGCCCTCCCACGCCGCCACGGCCACGGTGGCGACGCAGTTGCCGACGAGGTTGCCCAGCGCGCGGGCGATGCCCATGAACCAGTCCACCGACAACACCAGTACCAGGCCGATGGCCGGGATGGCAGGGATCGCCTGCAAGGTGGCCGCCAGCACCACGATGGCCGAGCCCGGCACACCGTGTGCGCCCTTGGAGGTGACCAGCGAGATCGCCAGGATCGTCAACAGGTCGGCCATGGAGATTGGCGTGTTGGTGGCCTGGGCGATGAACACGGCTGCCAGCGTGATGTAGATCGAGAACGCGTCCAGGTTGAATGAGTAGCCCGTGGGGATCACCAGGCCCACGGTCGATTCGCGGATGCCCATGTGCTTGAGCTTGGCCATGATCTGCGGCAACACGCTGTCGGATGATGTGGTGGCAAACACCACGGCCAGCTCCTCGCGCAAGTAGCGCAGCAGCTTGAACAGGCTGAAGCCCGACAGCCGCATGATGAGGCCCAGCACCACCACGACGAAGATGGCCACGGCGGCGTAGAACAGCGCCACCAGCATGCCCAGCTGCTTGAGGGAGCCCAGGCCATACTTGCCCACGGTGAATGCAATGGCGCCGAGCACACCCAGAGGGGCGAGTTTGATGATGATGCCCATCGTCTTGAACAGCACGTGCGACAGGTCTTCGATCAGCAGCGTGACCCGTGCCCCGCGCTCACCCAGCATGGCCAGTGCACAGCCAAAAACGATGGAGAACAGCAGTACCTGCAAGACATCGCCGTTGGCGAACGCGCTCACGGCCGTGGTGGGAATGAGCTTGAGCAAGAAGTCGGTGAAGCCGCCCCCGGTGAGCTTGCTGGCGTTCTCGGCGTAGGCGCCCATGGCTTTGGGGTCCAGCGCCTTGGGGTCCACGTTCATGCCCACACCCGGCTCGAACCAGAAAGCCAGCGCCAGGCCCAACAGCAGCGCGATGGTGGTCACCAATTCAAAGTAGATCAGCGACTTGATGCCCACCCGGCCCACCCGCTGCAGGTCGCCGGTGCCTGCGATGCCATGCACCACCACGCAGAAGACGATGAGCGGGATCAGCATCTTGATGAGCTTGATGAAACCGTCGCCCAGGGGCTTGAGCGCGATGGCGGTGTCGGGCCAGACCAGGCCTACCACCACACCGGCTATCAAGGCCAGCACCACCTGGCCAAAAAGGGATTTGAAAAACCGGGGCATGCCAACTCCTTCAGTAGCTTTTTGAACGCAAATCTTGCATACAAGAACTGTAGGCAAGTCTGGTGGTGGGCGGTATGAGGGTATGCCCGCATGGTGTCGCGAAGGCTGCAATGAAAAAGGCCACGCCCTTGTGGGGCGTGGCCTGGCACATACAGACAACTAAACACAGCCCGCGCGAGGCGGGGGTTGGCAATCAGTAGCCGAGCGTCTTGCCGTCGGGGTTGCGAGGGTCGGAGTAGCCGTACAGCGCGCCGCCCCGGATCTGGATCGTCTGCGTGCGGCC
The DNA here is from genome assembly GCF_028680575.1 of Acidovorax benzenivorans. Lineage (GTDB taxonomy): Bacteria > Pseudomonadota > Gammaproteobacteria > Burkholderiales > Burkholderiaceae_C > Acidovorax > Acidovorax benzenivorans. The sequence continues at coordinate 86,198 of NZ_JAPCKI010000009.1, forward strand.
CATCGACGGCTTCACCGCGATGTTGTGGCCGCGCTGCTTGAGCAGGGCGATGGTGTCGGGCGACAGTCCCTTTTCGACGCGCAGCTCGTCCGGCGTCCACTGGTGGTGCACGCGGGGTGCGGCAGCGGCCTCGGCAGGGTTCATGCCGAAGTCGATGGTGTTCACCACTGTCTGCAGCACCGTGGTGATGATGCGCGCGCCGCCGGGGCTGCCGGTGACCAGCGTGGGCTTGCCGTCTTTCAGCACCAGGGTGGGCGTCATGGACGACAGGGGGCGCTTCTTGGCGGCTACCGCGTTAGCGTCACCACCGACCAGGCCGTAGGCATTGGCCACGCCGGGCTTGGCCGAGAAGTCGTCCATCTCGTTGTTGAGCAAGATGCCCGTGCCCTTGGCGACGATGCCGCTGCCGAAGTTGGTGTTCAGCGTGTAGGTCACGGCCACGGCGTTGCCGGTCTTGTCCACCACCGAGTAGTGGGTGGTCTGGTCGCTTTCATACGGCTGTGGCTGGCCGGGCTTGATGCTCTTGCCGCTGCGTGCGGTGTTGGCGTCGATGCCCTTGGCCAGCGATGCGGCGTATCGCTTGGAGGTCAGGCCCTTGAGCGGGATCTTCACGAAGTCCGGGTCGCCCAGGTACTCGGCGCGGTCGGCATATGCCAGCTTCATGCTCTCGGCCATGTAGTGGATGGTCTGCGCGCTGTTGGGGCCCCACTGGGCCAGGGGCAGGGGTTCCAGCATGTTCAGGATCTGCACCAGGTGCGGGCCGCCCGAGGAGGGTGGGGGCATGGTCACGATCTCGTAGCCACGGTAGGTGCCGCGCGTGGGCACGCGCTCGGCCACCTTGTATTCGCGCAGGTCCTGCAGCGTCAGGGCACCGGCGTGTGGGGCCATTTCGGCGGCGATCTTCTGGGCGATCTCGCCTTCGTAGAACGCCTTGGCGCCCTGTTGGGCGATGAGGCGCATGGACTGGGCCAGGTCTTTTTGCACCAGCGGGTCACCCACCTTCAGGGGCTCGCCGTTCTTCCAGAAGATGGCCTGGGTGGCAGGCCATTGGCCCATGTTCTTCTTCTCTTGCTGCAGGATCTTGGCGAGCGTTTCGCTCACCGGGAAGCCCTTGTCGGCCAGTTCGATGGCCGGGGCGATCACACGCGACAGGGGCAGGGTGCCCCAGCTCTTGAGTGCGTGCTCCATGCCCGCCACGGTGCCGGGCACGCCTACGGCGTAGTGGGTGTACAGCGACTTGCCGTCCACCACGTTGCCCTTGGCATCCAGGTACATGTCGCGCGTGGCCTTGATAGGTGCGACTTCGCGGAAGTCGAGGGCCACACTCTTGCCGGTCTTGGCGTCGTGCACCACCATGAAGCCGCCACCACCCAGGTTGCCCGCATTGGGCAGGGCCACGGCCAGCGCAAAGCCGATGCCCACGGCCGCATCCACTGCGTTGCCACCGGCCTTGAGGATGTCCAGGCCGATCTTCGAGGCAAGCTCCTGCTCGGTCGCGACCATGCCATTGCGCGCCACCACGGGGTGGAACACGTCCATGTCAAAGTCGTACGCGGCGCTCGCGGCCTGGGCCGAGGCGGTCTGCTGTACGGCAGGTGCGGTGGCCGCGGGCGGCGTGCTGCCGCAGGCGGTGAGGCTGGCCAGGGCCAGCGCGACGCTGCCAGCCAGCAGCGTTTGGCGGATGTTCATGAGGTATCTCCTGGGTTGTTTGTTGGTCTTTGAAAATGACGACGGGCGCACCCACCGGATGGATGCGCCCGCGTCAGTGTAGGCCGGTCACTGGGCTGCAGGAGGCAACCCGGTCATGACATTGAAACGCTGTAGTGATGCGCTTCTGGCATTACCGTTTCTTATGCAGCGGCTCAGGCCAGCAGGTCGCTCAGCGTGCGGGCAATCACCTTGGTGGCGCGGCGCAGGTCTTCCAGCTGCAGACGTTCGTCGGCCCGCTTGGCATGCGATTCGAGCACCGTGCGGGGGCCTGCACCGTAAATCACGCCGGGAATGCCGCGCTCTACGTACAGGCGCACATCGGTGTACAGCGGCGTGCCCACGGCGGGCACAGGCTCGCCAAGCACCGTCTGCGCGTGTTTCTGAATGGCCTGCACCAGCGGCGCATTGCCCGCCAGCGGGGTCATGGCGTTGGCCAGCAGCAAGCGCTTGATGTCCACGCTGATGCCCGCGCGCTCGCCCGCAGCCTGCTCGATGATGCGGCGGATGTTGGCTTCGACCTCCACCGGGTTCTCTTCGGGGATCATGCGGCGGTCGAGCTTGAACATCACCTTGCCGGGCACCACGTTGGTGTTGGTGCCACCCTCGATGCGGCCTACGTTCAGGTAGGGGTGTTTGATGCCTTCGACCTTGGACGTGACCTTCTTGTACGCATCGTTCTGCGCATACAGCGCGTTCAGGATGTGCACGGCGCCCTGCAGGGCATCCACTCCGGTGTGGGGCACGGCGGCATGGGCCATCTTGCCGTGCACCGTCACTTCCATCTGCAGGCAGCCGTTGTGGGCGGTGACCACTTCGTAGCTGAAGCCTGCGGCAATCATCAGGTCGGGCTTCGTCAACCCCTTTTGCAGCAGCCAGCCGGGACCGAGTTCGCCGCCAAACTCTTCGTCGTAGGTGAAGTGCAGCTCTACCGCGCCCTGGGTGGGTCTGGCCACGGCTTCCAAGGCCCGCACGGCAAAGGTGAAGCTTGCAAAGTCGCTCTTGCTCACGGCGGTGGCGCGGCCGTACATGGCGCCATCGACGATCTCGGCACCGTAGGGGTCGTGCGTCCAGCCTTCGCCCGGAGGCACCACGTCACCATGGGCGTTCAGCGCAATGGTCTTACCGCCGCTGCCCTGCGCACCGTACTGGCGACGCACGATGAGGTTGGTGATCGACTCCATGCCGTAGGCCAACACATCGGCGGCGGGCACGGCATGTTTTTCTGCCGTGTAGCCAAACTCGGTGAGCAGCTCTGCCGTGCGCTCGGCGTGGGGGGCGTTGTTGCCGGGTGGGGTGTCGGTGGGCACACGCACCAGGGCCTGCAAGAAGCGCACTTCTTCGTCAAAGTGCTGGTCGATCCAGGCGTCCAGGGCGGCGTAAGAGGCCGGTGTGGGAGTGGTCATGGGTGGGTTTCCTCGGCAAGCTGGTGCAGCACCTGGGTGAAGGCGTCCACGGCCAGCTGCATGTCGTTGTTGGTGGTGGATTCGAGTGGGTTGTGGCTGATGCCGGAGTTTTCTCCGCGCACAAACAGCATGGCCTGCGGCATGATTTCGTGCAGCTTCATCGCATCGTGGCCCGCGCCGCTGGGCATGCGGAACACGGGCACGCCCAGGTGGTCCACCGCACGCTCCCAATGGTGCTGCAGGGCCGGGGCGCTGGGGGCGGCGGCGGCGCGCATGGATTGCTCCAGCGTATTGCGCAGGCCGCGCCGGGCAGCAATCTGCCCCAGCTGGTCCAGCACATCTCGCACCAGCGCGTCACGTTGCGGATCGGTGGGCGCACGCAGGTCCAGGCTGAACTGGCAGCGGCCCGGCACCACATTGATGGAGCCGCCGGGCACGTTGAGCAGGCCGATCGTGCCCACCGAGTCTCCGTCCTGGGCGGCGCGCTGCTCGATGTACAACGCCAACTCCGCCACGGCCACAGCCGCATCGCGGCGGCGATCCATAGGGGTGGTGCCTGCGTGGCTGGCGGTGCCGATCATCTCGCCCACAAAGCGCACACCACCGTTGATGGAGGTGACCACGCCCAGGGGCAGGTCCAGCTCGTTGAGCACCGGGCCCTGTTCGATGTGGACTTCAATGAAGCCCAGGTACTGTGCCGGGTCGCGCTGTAGCTTGGTGATGTCGTCAATGCACAGGCCCGCATGCTGCATGGCCGCGCGCATGGTCACGCCATCGGCATCCTTCTGGTCGAGCCATGCGGGGTTGAAGTGCCCGATGAGCGCGCCCGAACCCAGGAAGGTGGCTTTGTAGCGCTGGCCTTCCTCTTCGGCAAAAGCGATGACCTCGATGCCAAACGGCAGGCGGCGACCCGCGCGGTGCAGCTCGCGCACGCAGGCCATGGGCACAAAGATGCCCAGGCGCCCGTCGTACTTGCCGCCATTGCGCACGGTGTCGTAGTGGCTGCCCGTCATGAGGTACTTGCCCTGTGCTGCGTCAGGGGCCGGGTGGTAGCGCCCCACCACGTTGCCCACAGCGTCCACCTCGACCTCGTCAAAACCGCAGTCGCGCATCCAGTGGCTGATGCGTTGGGCGCAGGCGCGGTGCGCGTCGGTCAGGTAGGTGACGGTGAGTTGGCCCTTTTCGGCAAAGCCAGGGTCGGAGTGTTCGGCCAGCTTTTCATGCCAGTCCCACACGTCGTTGCCCAGCACGGGCTCGGCGGCGAACTTGTCGGCGAGGCGGATCTCGGCAATGCGGTGGATGTTGCGCAAGGCCTCGGCCACCTCAAATTCCGGGTGGTTGTCGAGCCGCCGCGCAAAGGTGTCGATGATCTGCTGCTTGTTCAACCCCGCGCCGCGCGGTCCGCGCACGGCCAGGATGAAGGGGAAACCAAAACGTGCGTTGTAGTCCGCATTGAGCTGCTGGATGCGCGCGAACTCTTCAGGCGTGCACTGCGTCAGGCCCGCCTTGGATTGTTCGTTGGTCGATTCGGCCGTGAGGTTTTGCGCCACCATGGCCTTGCCCGCCAACTCGGGGTGGGCGCGGATCAGGCCCAGCTTGGCGTCTGGCCCGGCGGTACGCACCACCTGCGCCAGCGCGTGCTTCAGGTGCGCCAGCGTCCGGAAGGGCCGCTGCGCCAGGGCCTGCTCGGCAATCCAGGGCGAGTGTTCGTACAGCCCGTCCAGCAGCGCCAGGGCCTCGGCGGGGCTGGCGGCGTTGAATTGTTCCAGGGTCAGTGGCATGGTAGGTGCTTCAAAAAAGTGAGCTGCTCGCGCTTATTGAATAAGCGCTGGAGGCCAATTTGACTCATAAAGCTGGCGCAGGGTGGTGCTGCGCCCAATGGCGGGCAATGTCGATGCGCCGCGCGACCCACACCTGGTCGTGCTGTGCGATGTGGTCCAGAAAGCGCTGCAGCGCCGTGATGCGCCCGGGGCGGCCCAGCAGGCGGCAGTGCATGCCAATGCTCATCATCTTGGGCGCGTTGTCGCCGTTGGGGTCGCCCTCGGCGTACAGCGCATCGAACGTGTCCTTCATGTACTGAAAGAACGGGTCGGCGTGTGAGTAGCCCTGAGGCAGCGCAAAGCGCATGTCGTTGCAGTCCAGCGTGTAGGGCACGATGAGCTGGGGCGCTGCGCTGCCATCGGTCTTTTGTACCTTCATCCAGAAGGGCAGGTCGTCGCCGTAATAGTCGCTGTCGTATTCAAAACCGCCATAGTCGGCCACTAGGCGGCGGGTGTTGGGGCTGTCGCGGCCGGTGTACCAGCCGGTGGCGCGCTGGCCGGTCATGCGTTCGATGATGGCCATGGCCTCGGCCATGTGGGCGCGCTCGACTTCTTCGGGGATGTGCTGGTAGTGGATCCACTTGAGGCCGTGGCAGGCGATCTCGTGGCCCAGTTCCACAAAGGCCGCAGTCAGCTCCGGGTGGCGTTGCAGTGCGGTCGATACACCGAACACGGTAAGGGGCAGATTGCGCTTTTCAAACTCGCGCAGGATGCGCCACACGCCGGCCCGCGAGCCGTATTCGTAGATCCCCTCCATGCTCATGTGCCGCTCGGGGTAGCTGGCCGGGTTGAACATTTCAGACAGAAACTGCTCGCTGCCCGCGTCGCCATGCAGCACCGCGTTCTCGCCGCCTTCTTCGTAGTTGAGTACGAACTGCACGGCAATGCGCGCGCCGCCCGGCCACTGTGCATGCGGTGGGTTCTTTCCGTAGCCGATGAGGTCGCGGGGGTAGGCCTGGGTTGCGTCGTAGATCATGGTTTAGTGGGTTTCAAGAGGCCAGGGCGGCAGCCAGGTCGCTGGCAGGGCGCTTGCGGTCAAAGGTCAGGCTGGCTTCGACATGTTCGAGGTGGCTTTGCATCAGGGCGACAGCGCGCTCTTCGTCGCGCGCGGCCAGGGCCGCCACGATGTCGGCATGCTCCTCGTGCGAGTGTTCTGCTGCGCTGGCCGACTGGTACATCAGCGTGATGAGAGCGCAGCGCGAGATCAGGTCGCCCAGCATCTGCGCTAGCACCTCGTTGCCCATCAGTTCGGCCATGCGCACATGAAAGTCGCCCAGCAGCTCGGTGCGGGTGCTGGCGTCCTGCGTGCCCATGGCGGCCTTTTCGCTGGCGACATGGGCGCGAAGGGCCTTGAGCTTGGCAGGGGTCACGCTGCGCACAAAGGCGCGGGTCATCTCGGTCTCCAGCATGCGGCGCACGGCAAACACCTGCCGCGCCTCCTCGACCGAGGGCGTCGCCACAAACGCGCCACGCGCGGGCTCCAGCGTGACCAGGCGGTTCTGTGCGAGCTGGAACAGCGCCTGGCGCACCAGCGTGCGCGACACGCCAAAGTGGTCGGCCAGCTTTTGCTCGGCCAGCTTGGTGCCGGGTTGCAGGCGGTGCTCTACGATGGCGCGAGTCAGCGCGTCGACGATGGCGCTGGTGGAGGAAGATTCCATGGCTGCATGATACGGTGGATGGTGAAAAGTGTATACACTTTTGGTCTACACACTGCGATCTGGCAATCGTCGTCGATTGGACAGACTCTTACTTCAGGAGATTCCCCCATGGGATTGAGCACCCACGTTCTGGACACCATGAACGGCTGCCCTGCCGCCGGTATGGAGGTGGCGCTGTACTCCACCGATGGCGACAACGCCACCCTCATCAAGCGCCTGGTGCTGAACCACGACGGCCGCACCGACGCCCCGCTGTTCGACAACGCCAGCCTGCGCACCGGCACCTACCGGCTGCGCTTTGATGTGGCAGGCTACTTCAGGGCCCGTGGCGTGCAACTGCCCGAGCCGAATTTTCTGAACCAGGTGAGCCTGGACTTCGGCATTGCGCACGCCGATCAGCACTACCACGTGCCGCTACTGGTCAGCCCCTGGAGCTATTCGACTTACCGGGGATCGTGATGTGAAGCCCCCTGAGTCGCTTCGCGCCTTCCCCCTCAGGGGGACGCCGCCAGCGCGGCGGGGCGGCCCTTGCGCGGCGGCACTGGCCTGTGCAGCGCCAGTTGCTTAGGTTGGCTCGTCCCCGCACATTCAGCGCGGGTGCAAAACGCCAGCGTCTAAAGCTGCCCTTCGGTGAGCGTATCGAGCTGAAAGTGCCCGCCCTTGTCCCACAGCCAGGTCTCGGTGTAGGTGACCTTGCCCATGCGGGCCGGGACGGGGAAGGGCGCAGCGGCGCGCACGGTGCGCTCAATCTCGGTGACCACCTCGGGGGCATGGCGCGGGGCGCGCATCCAGTGCAGGCGAGTGATCTTGCCGGAGCGGTCGATGTCGAGCTGCAGCACGCCGATGGCATACAGCTGCGGCGGCAGTTTGCCCTTGAAGATGCGCTCGCGGTTCAGACCATACAGGTGCGTGGCGGCATCCTGGCGGTAGGCCAGCGGTGTGGCGGCGGCCGAGGGGCGCGCAGACCCGGCGGCGGCTGGCACAGGGCCTTTGATGCCACTGGCATCGGGGCCGATGGAGGGGACGCTGTCGGGTGCGGGAGGCGACGCGGGCTCTGGCGGGGACTTGCAGGCCGAGACCAGCGCCGCGCCCACGGCCATGATGCCTGCCAGCAACCAGTGGCTGCGCTTTCCGGTGGAGCGGGGAGAGGGCGTGTCGGGCATGGTGTGAGAGGTTCCTGAAACTGCGGGCACGATAACCCAGCGGCGAAGGGGGTGCGTTACAAAATGACGACGGACGCAAATCGGGGGGCAACAGCGGCCTCGCCTGAAGGGTGAGCCGCTTGCCTGGCCCCTGTTTTGCGCCAGTCATGAAAAGGATGTCAGTGACGAATTTGCAAATGCTGCTGGACGGTCTGAAGGCCGCGCCAGCCTGTCTGGTGACCGTGGAGTCTACCCAAGGGTCTGTGCCCCGGGAGCCCGGCGCCTGGATGGCCGTGTTCGCCGACCGGCTGGTGGGCACCATCGGTGGCGGGCATCTGGAGCTGCAGGCCATTGCCGAGGCGCGCCGCCGCCTGGCGGGTGGGCCGGTAGCGTCCCCCGGCCCCATGCGGTTTGCGCTAGGCCCGGCGCTGGGCCAATGCTGTGGCGGTGTGGTGCACCTGGGGTTTGAATGCCTCACGGCCCACGACGCCCCGGCATTGGCCCGGCGCCTCACGCCCCGCCTGCACCCGGTGGCCCTGTTTGGCGGCGGGCATGTGGGCCACGCGCTGGCCCGCGTGCTGGCGCCCCTGCCCTTTGCGCTGACCTGGATCGACAGCCGGAACGGCATCTTCCCGCCCGACCCGCCCGAGGGCGTGGTCTGCGAACACTCGGAGCCGGTACAGCTCGCCGTGCCCCGTCTGGCACCCGGCAGCCGTGTGCTGATCATGAGCTTCAGCCATGCCGAGGACCTGGACGTGGTGGCCGCCTGCCTGCGCCGCCAGCGCGAGCAGGGCGATCTGCCCTTCATCGGGCTCATCGGCAGCAAGACCAAATGGGCCACCTTCAGCAACCGCCTGCATGGGCGCGGGTTTGTGCCCGAGGAGCTGGCGCAGGTGACCTGCCCCATCGGCATCCCCGGCATTGGGGGCAAGGAGCCCGAGGTGATTGCCGTGGCGGTGGCGGCGCAGTTGCTGCAAACGCTGCAGGCATTGCCAACCGCCGAATGAGGGTAATTCCGGCCCCGGATGCCCCAGGTTGGGGCTGGAATCGGGAACAATTCCTGCATACACTTTGACGTACCGGTCGCAGCGGTGCCCCGGCCAGAAACCCACTGGCCAAGGTGCGCGACCTTAATGTCTGCTCAGAGCGCCCGCAGTGGTGAGCAGGTTGCAAGAACGTGTTTGTGATCTCCCAGGGGTCGCGCAGCGGTCTTTGCGGGATGGGATGCAAGGCGCGGTGCGCAGCCAATAGCTCGGCTATTGGCAAGTGCCGCAACGCCGCAGACCGCCCGCAAAGACCACTGCCCGAAGGGTTGGAGCGAAATCGGGCGATTGAACGCCTCGGCTGCTTGCATGGGCATGAGCCCATGCGACGCATCCGAGGCATCCACTCATCCCGATTGCGCGCCAACGCGATCCCCTGCAAGATCGCAAACACGTTCAATGTGGCGCGCACGCGCCATCAAGGTTGAGATATGGAAAGCTACTTTCTCGACTGGGCCAACCTGCTTTTGCGCTGGGTCCATGTCATTACGGCCATTGCCTGGATCGGCTCGTCGTTCTACTTCGTTTTTCTGGACAGCAGCCTCACGCCGCCCGAGGACGAAGACCTGAAAAAGCAGGGCGTGAGCGGCGAACTCTGGGCCGTGCACGGCGGCGGGTTTTACCACCCGGTCAAGTTCGCGGTGTCGCCGCCACAGTTGCCCAAGCACCTGCACTGGTTCTTTTGGGAGAGCTACAGCACCTGGATCAGCGGGTTTGCGCTGTTCACCGTGTCGTACCTCTACAGTGCCAGCACTTACCTCATCGACAAGTCGAAGATGGACTGGGCGCCTGCCACCGCCGTCGTGGTGGCGCTGGGCTTCTTCGTGGTGTTCTGGCTGCTGTACGACGCCATCTGCCGCATCTTCGGCCAGCGCAAGAACGGCGATGCCATCGTGGGCGCGCTGGTGCTGGTGCTGGTGTGCGTGGCCTCGTGGCTGGCCTGCCACTGGTTTGCGGGCCGCGCGGCCTTCCTGCTGGTGGGGGCGATGATCGCCACATCCATGAGCGCCAATGTTTTCTTCTGGATCATCCCCGGCCAGCGCACCGTCATCGGCCAGATCAAGGCCGGCCAACCGGTGGACCCGATCCACGGCAAACGGGGCAAGCAGCGCAGCGTGCACAACACCTACTTCACGCTGCCCGTGCTGTTTGCCATGCTGAGCAACCACTACAGCTTCACCTGGAGCCACCCGCAAAACTGGCTGGTGCTGATCCTCATGATGTTTGCGGGCGCCGCCATCCGCCAGTTCTTCGTGATGCGCCACGGCTACAAGCTGGGCCGCAATGGCAACCCACTGCCCTATGCCCTAGTGGGCGTGGCCGTGATCGCGGGCGCCATCGTGTGGATGCGCCCCGCGCAGGTGGTCACCCCCGTAGCGAATGCTCCTGTTTCAGGAGCTGCCAGCGCAGATAAAACGGGCGCTAGCGGCCAAAATGACTTCAAGGCCGTGCAGGCGGTGCTGGAGCAGCGCTGCTACATGTGCCACGGCGAGCAGGTGCAGATGAAGAACCTGCGGCTTGACTCCCCCGACAGCGTGAAGCAACACGCCCAGGCCATCTACCAGCAGGCCGTGGTGCAAAAGCTCATGCCCATGAACAACGCCACGGGCATTACCGATGCCGAGCGTGCGCTCATCGGCCGGTGGTTTGAGGCGGGGGCCTCTACGGGGCCTTGAGGTTTGCGGAGTGGGGTGGCGGGAAATGAAGGCTGGCAGAGCCAGCCGCAGGGCCCCGCGTGCAACGACGGGTCAGGCATCACCCTGCGCTCAAACGTGGCCTAGCCTTTGACGACGGTGGCGTCGATCTCCACCACCTGCCCCGGATATCCCAGGCGGGCGACCCCCAAGAGCGTCGCCGGAGGCACTTGCCCGCCAAAGTGCTCGGTCACTGCACTCCAGGCCGTTGAGAGATCGGCCTGTTCGCCGACAACGTAGACAACCAAGCGGCGAATATCCAGCGCGGCAAACCCGTGAACAGCCAGGACTTTGCTCAGATTCGCCAGGCACTGCAATGCCTGCGCGTACGGCTCTCCGGGCGCCACGATCGAGCCATCGGCGGCTTGCGGCACTTGGCCTGCAAGGAAGAGCTGACTGCCAACCTGCTGCGCGTATTGATAGTGCGGTGTGACCGGCAGGCCTGCGGCGGTTTCGGCTTCGTTCATGGGTGGTGCAGAGCGAGATATGGCGCGAGTTCTCTCTGTGGCGCCTGACGTTTGGCATGAGGAGTGACCGAAAGGCGCAGCCTCTTGGCCGTCCCCTTGACAGGGGGGGCATCGTTGCAGGTGCTCAGTGATCAGCAGCCTGGTGCTCGAGTTGATACCACTGCTCACCCTCTGGCGCCCGGTTGGACACCAGCCCCACAGAGAACTTTGCAGCTGACCGCAGTATTGGCTGGGGTCGCGGACTGGTCCGCGAGCTGAAGTCGCCATTCCACCTCCGGTGATGCTCTACGTGCACGACTTTGGAGTTTGCTCGGAAGACCAGAACGAATTCGCCCTCATTCACTTCGGCAGGGAGTGTGGTACGGCACTTGAACCAGCCAATTTCTAGCACCCGGCAGTTGCTCTCGCGGGTTGAGTACGGGCCAAAGGCGAACAGTTCATTCCAGTCCAGTGGGAGTACGTTTGCCAGATCTACCTCGCGGACCTTCTCGGATCGAACCAACTTTCCGAGGGCTGTGCTGAACTCACCTGCTGGCTCGGCAGTAGTACAGGCGACGAGTATTGGGAGGACGCTCGCAAGCGCCATGGCTCTTGCGAAATTCAGGAGTGGGTGCATTGAGGTCTGACGTGATGTATCCCGCGAATCTTGCGAATTAAGCTGGACTGCGCGGGATATTGTGGACACGGATTCCTCTTGAAATTGGCTTGCAGTCTGGGATTGGTTTCGATGTGCTGTGAAGGTATCTGGGTATAAAAATTCCTCGAAACCCGGCACGCCTCAGCCGAACAAACTATAGCTTGCGAAGTTGAAAGGCTGGGTGGCATCGACTCCAGTTCGAGGTGTGCACGGCGTCAATGACCGGATCGGGGAGAGGCGCTCACAGGCGCGCCTGGCGCCAAAGCCAACTGGCCTGCCGCGTGAATCGTCTAGTCCCTACGGCCGACTGAAGCCACGCTGCGGGGCGCGGGCCTCTGCGTCATGTGCAGGCTCATTACGGTTTGGTCGCTTCACAAGCCCATCAACCCCCCCCGCCGCTCCCTCCAACCCCTACGCCGCCAGCACGTCCTGCAACGCCCGCGTGGCGGCCAAGGCACCCAGGCTCGACTCGGTAAAGCCGCCGTGCAGCACTACCCCCGTGGCTGCCTGCTTTGCCTCGTGTTTGGCCACCGCCGCCAGGTTAGCCACTTCTTCGGCATGCCGAAAACGGCCGGGTGTGATGCGCACCGCGCCAATGGCCAGCGTGGTGCACGGAAAGAACCGCTGTACGCCATGCCGGTCCTCGGCGTGGATGCCGCCCGCCAGCCGGGCGCTGTCGTCAAACAGCGTGACGGCCTCGCGCGCAAACTCGTCCACGATGTTCTTGCAGCGCTGCAGCCAGTTGCTGCTCTGGAAGATCAGCATGAAATCATCGCCGCCCACATGGCCCACAAAGTCGCGCCGTGCATCGCAATGTGCGGTGGCCAGGCGCGCCACCAAGCGGATCATCTGGTCGCCGCGCCAGTAGCCGTAGTGGTCGTTGAAGGGCTTGAAGTTGTTCAGGTCCGCATAGCAGGCCACGAACTCGGCTCCGCTTTCCAGCAAGCGCTGGATGTGCAGGCTGATGGGAATGTTGCCAGGCAAAAAGGTCAGCGGGTTGGCGTGGCGCGCTGCCTCGATGCGGGTCTCGGTCACGGCGCGCACCAGCTGGTCGCCCGTGCCCAGGCCCAGGTAGCGGCCGTTGTCGGTGACGATGTAGCCGTCGCTCAGGTAGCGCTGGTCCTGCGAGGTGAGGATGCCCACAAGCTGGTCCACATCGCAGTCCAGCTCGACCACACGCGGCGCCAGATTGGCAAACGCCAGGCAGGACTTGCGGCCATGCACCTCGCGAAAGTACGGCGTGGCGTAGTGGTTCATGAACTGCTGGCGGTTGATGAGGGCCACCGGGCGCGACCCTTCCACCACCGCCAGCGCGTGCAGGTCCGTGTGCTGGCGGAACAAGGCCGCCACGGCATCGTTGCTGGTGGCAGGCGATGCGGTGGGTGCCTGCACCACCAGCAGGCTGCGCAGGATGCCCGGACGCGCGGTCTGCCCCAGGTGCGGCAGCACGGCCACGCGGCGGTCGTGCATCACCTCCAGTGCCGCGTCGTCCACCGCCTCGCGCGGGGCCATGGCCGGGCGGCCCAGCAGCCAGCCCTGGCCCAGGGGGATGTCCAGGTCGCGCAGCGCGCGCAGGTCGTCGCGGGTTTCGATGCCTTCGGCGATGAGCTGGGTGCCAAACACGTCGGCAATGCCTTTGATGGCCTGCAGCATCTGCAGGTTCTCGGGGTGGTCGCTGATGTCGCGGATGAAGTATTTGTCGATCTTCACGAAGTCGGGCTTCACCTCGGACCACAGCCTGAGGCTGGAGCGGCCATCGCCAAAGTCGTCCAGCGCCAGCCGCGCGCCGCAGGCATGCACGGCCTTGATGGCCTGGCGCAGCTGGGGCATGTCGGTCACGCGTTCGTGCTCGGTGATCTCCAGCACCAGCATGCGGGCGCTCAGGCCCAGGCTGCGCACGGTGTTGCCCAGTTCTGTGGCGCCGATCAGCTGGACGCCATGCACCAGGGCGTCGGCGCTGATGTTCACAAACAGCCGGCCGGGGGCGTCGTGGCGTCCCCATTGCTCCAGCGCGGTGAAAACGCACAGCAGCTCAAAGTCCTGCAGGATGCCCTCGCGCTGTGCCAGGTCGAGCAGGTTGTCGGGGGTGTGCAAAGGGGTGTTCTGGGGGCCCCGGATCAGCGCTTCGTGCGCGTACACCTGGCCCTCGCGCAGGTCGGCCAGGGGCTGGAACACGCAGTACAGCCCGCCCTCACGCATCAGCCGCGCCAGGGGGCCGGTGCCATGGCGGGCGGCGGGTGACAGCAGCGCCATCATTGCCTCCAGTCGGCTCCATGGGGTGTTGTGCATGGCTGTTGTGGGTCCCTGAGCAAGGTGCTGACGATACCTGTGGCGTGTGACAGACTGGTTACAGCAACGTGACTGGTACTGCCGCTGCACAATGCGCGGCATGCACCCAGAAAACCAGCCAGCCAGCCCCTCCCTGCCGGACTACCGCACCCATCCCCGCGCTTTTCTGAAGGCGCTGTTTGATGCCGCCGTGCACAGCGCGCAGCCCTTGCATGGCATGCGCCAGTGGTTGCCCCAGCCGCCCAGTCGCGAGAGCGGGGGGCGCACCCTGGTGCTGGGCGCGGGCAAGGCGGGTGGCGCCATGGCCCAGGCACTGGAGGCCCTGTGGCCGCAGGACGCGCCCCTGTCGGGCCTGGTGGTCACGCGCTACGGGCATGTGCCGCCCCGGCCCGCGGGCGTGCCCCAGCGCATCGAGGTCGTCGAGGCTGCGCACCCCGTGCCCGATGCGGCCGGGCTGGCTGCGGCGCAGTGCATCCTGGACCTGACCCAGGGGTTGACGGAGAACGACCTGGTCCTGTGCCTGATCTCAGGCGGGGGCTCGTCCCTGCTCACCTTGCCCTGCGATGGCGTGACGCTGGAAGACAAACAGCGCATCAACCGCGCTCTGCTCGACAGCGGCGCCCACATTGGTGAGATGAACTGCGTGCGCAAGCACCTCTCGCGCATCAAGGGCGGGCGACTGGCGGCGGCCTGTGCCCCGGCGCGCGTGGTCACGCTCACCATCAGCGACGTGCCGGGAGACGACCCCTCTGTGATCGCCAGCGGCCCCACCGTGCCCGATGCGACCACCTGCGCCGATGCGCTGGCCATTCTGGCGCGCTATGGCATCGACGTGCCCCCGGCCATCCGCACCGCGCTGGAGGCGGGCGGCCTGGAGACACCCAAACCCGGCGACGCCCGTTTTGCCGGCCATGCGGTGCACATGATTGCCACGCCCCAGCAGGCGCTGGAGGCCGCCGCCGCGCTGGCCCGTTCGGCGGGGCTGCCCGCGTATGTGTTGTCGGACGAGATCGAAGGCGAATCGCGCGAGGTGGGCAAGGTGCATGCGGCGCTGGCCCGTGCCGTGGCGCGGCGCGGCCAGCCGTTTGCGGCGCCGTGCGTGATCTTGTCGGGGGGGGAGACCACGGTCACCGTGCGTCCGCGCGCTCAGGGCGTGCCCCGGGGGCGGGGCGGGCGAGCGGGCGAGTTTTGCCTGGGCCTGGCGCAGGCGCTGCAGGGCGAGCCCGCCGTGTGGGCGCTGGCGGCCGACACCGACGGCATCGACGGCAGCGAAGACAACGCGGGGGCCTTTGTGTGTCCTGACACATTGGCGCGCGCCGGCGCTGCAGGCCTGCGCATCGACGACCACCTGGCGCGCAACGACGCCTGGGGATTTTTTGCGGGGCTCGACGACCTGCTGGTCACCGGCCCCACACACACCAACGTGAACGATTTCCGGGTGCTACTGATTTTGTAGCTGCTCAGGCATATTGCACTGGCGCTTGGGGCCGCTGGGGCTTGAAAAAGGCCCCAGGCGCCATGTGCAGGACTCAGAACCGGTGGCGGATGCCCACGCCAAAGCTGTTGCCCTTGGTCTGGTTGGTGATGCGGTCGTTCATGGCCATCACGTACACATCCGTGCGCTTGGACAGGAAGTAGTCGTACCCCACGGTGAAGGTCTTGCGCGAGATGTCGGTGGCTGTCATCTTGGTCTGTGCCCACGATGCCAGCACCTTGCCTGTGGCGCCTGCAGGCACCGACACCCCCAGTTGTGTGGTCTTGGCCTTGTTGGTGGTGTTGTCGGCCTTGGCCTGGCCGTAGCTGGCAAAGGCCTTCACGATGGCAAAGTCGTAGGCGCCGCCCAGCATCCAGTCGGTCTTGGTGGTGCCCAGGTAGGTGCTGGGCACGGCGGGGTTGCTCATCTGGTCGCGCTCGTAAAAGCCGGTGACGGTGATGGGGCCGTTGAAGTACAGCGCGTTGATGCCCACGTTCTTCTTGCTGCTGTCGCCGGCGACCTCGCCAAACTGGTAGTGCAGGTTGGCGGTCAGCCCACCCAGGTTGGGCGTGCTGTAGATGATTTCGTTGGACCAGCCCGTGTCGGACGGCGTGGTGGAACCCCAGCCCGTGCCGTTGAACAGGGGCACGTTCATGTGCAGGATCAGCGGAGCGAACGTGAACGAGTCGCCCAGCGGGTTCGACAGGATGGAAGGCAGAAAGTTGGGAGCCATACCGCGCCCCACGGTCACGGTGCCCCAGCTGTCGCTCAGGCCCACGTTGGCATCGCGCGAGAAGAAGGTGTCGTTGGCAAAGCGGCCTTGAATGCCGCTGTCCACCTTGATGAACGAGGTGAGCGCAAAGTTGGCCCTGAGCCCACCGCCCAGGTCCTCGGTGCCCTTAAACCCGAACCACGAAGTGGTCATGCCGCCGCTGTTGACCACCTTGCTGCTGCCAGCGTCACCGGCGTTTTTCATGGAGCCGACAAACACGTCGGTCAGGCCCATCAACTGGACCGAGCTTTGGGCCTGTGCCCCGGTGGTGCACAGCAGCGCGCCGCCGAGCGATAGAGACAGTGCGATCAGGTTTTTTTTCATGGAGTCATTCCTGGGGATGAAATCGCCGGATGTCCGGCTGGTGCAAGAGGGAGTGGCGGCCCCCTGTTGCACCGTGGTGCACGGGTGGGGGCAGCCGGTGGTGCATCGCAAGTTCCATGCCCTGGTGAAACACCTTTTTACAACGCTGCTGAACCCTTCTGCACGCGCTCTTGCACGTTGGTGGCGCAGTTTTCGTGTGTTTTGGCGCAAACCTGGGGCGCGCGGGGCGGGCGAGATGGTGCGCCTTTGATGTGGCTCAATGCCGCAGGCGCAGCCGCACGGCAAAGTGGTCTCCATGCTGCCATCTACCCTTTTTTCTCTGCCCGCTGACACCGAGGTGATCGCTCCCGGCGAAGTGCTGCGCAGGCGCAACGAGGTGCTGACGACGGTGTTGCACCTCGAAAGTGGCCGCGTGCTGCGCGGTGTGCTGGACGACGGTTTTCTGCGCCACCAGTTGGGCGCGGTCGAGGGGCCGTTCTGGCTCGACGCCGCTTCGGCCCTGATGGGCCTGCCACTGCCGGTGGACATGGTGGCCGACACCCGCGTGCATGTGCGGCGCGTTCCCATCGAAGAGTTTCGCCGCAGCCTGGCCGCCATGCCCGCAAGCGCGCGCAGCCTGTTGCTGGACATGGCCCAGGGCTACCGGCAGCAGTCTGAACTGGCTGTGAGCCGCCTGGCACAAGACGCCGAATCGCGCTGCGCGCAATGGCTGCTGAACCATGCCCAGTCCGACCACAGCGGCGCCATGCAAGTGACCCTGCACCAGCGCAAACGCCTGATCGCCGCCCAACTGGGCATCGCACCCGAGACCTTCTCGCGCGTGTTGCGCCACTTGCGGGAGCTGGGCCTGATCCACGGCACCGGCAATGTGCTGGCGCTGCCCCAGCCGCGGGCATTGCAGTCGATGGCGGGCTGCTAGGGCCTCCTTTGCACAAACCGCCGCGCCGCGCGCATCTGTGGCGCCAGGCCGATGCGGCAAGGCCTGCTGCGTAGGGTCTTTTGGCTGCACACACAGCGCCGGGTGCCCTCCGCAGATCCCTGTCCTGCGCTTGCAGGCTCAGGGTTTTTCCTTGGCTTTTACCAAGGGTTCCACCCAGGCCCCTGGGCACAGGGCCTGCGTATATTCGTTGGGACATGTCTGTCGTGACCCGTCCCAATGCCCCATTCTGAGCGTGCCCACCAGCCTCCTGTGCGGGAGCGTCCATGACGCCGCCCCCCGCCCCTGCGGCTGCGCCGGACCCCGCGCCGGGCTGGCTGGTGCCCGGAGCACTGGTGCTGCGGCTCATGCTGGTGGCGGCGCTGGCGGTGGCCCTGTCGGGGTCCGTGGCGGCCTGGCTGGTAACGCGCGCCTCGGGGCAGGAGGCCATGCGCCGGATGGTGAGCCAGCAGACCGATGAGGTCGAAGTGGTGGCCCGGTTGCTGGCCAGCAAAATCGAACAAAGCCAGAAGGTGCTGCGCACCGTGGCTGCAGGCATCACGCCGGGCATGCTGGAGTCACCCTCGTCGCTGGAATGGCTGCTGCAGCAGGGCCTGCCCGCCGTGCAGTTCTTCGACACCATGCAGGTGGCCCGCGACAACGGCGAACTGCGCCTGAGCCTGCGCGCCGGGCAGCTGGAAAAAGCCGCCGACCTCGACCCCACTGAACGCGATGCCCTGCGCCGCACGCTGGTGGATGGCAAGCCGCTGGTGTCTGAGCTGATCACCGGGCGCACGGGCGAGGCGCGGGTCATGTTCACCATGCCGCTGCACCGCGAAGACGGCACGGTCATGGGCGTGGTGGCCGGGGCGTTGCGCCTGCAGTCCCAAAGCCTGCTGCCGCCGTCCATGACGCTGCCTGCGCGCGATGACTCGCAGCTCATCGTCTTCACGCGTGATGGCACCATCCTGTCGCACTCCGACCCCACCCGCGTACTGGGCCAGGTGCGTGACGAAGTGGGCCTGGCTCCCGTGTACACGCGCTGGCAAAGCCAGGCCCAGCCTGTGGTGGGGCGGGGCATGACCCATGTGCAGTCCGACCACATCGTGAGCATGGCGGGCATGCCGCTGCCGCAGTGGATCGTGGCGCGGGTGAGCCAGTCGCAGGCGCTGCTGGCACCGCTGCGCGGCGCCCAGCGCGAAGCCTGGTGGCTGGCGGTGGCCAGCATGGCGCTGTGCATGCTGCTGGCCGTGGCCCTGATGGGCTGGATGGCGCAGCCCCTGGCGCAGCTCACCTTCAAGGCGCGCCAACTGCTCAAGACCAGCACGCGCCAGCGGCCAGAGACAGAAATGCACTGGCCTCAGGCGGGGGGCGAGGTGGGGGACCTGGTGCGGGTGTTCCAGGGCCTGGTGCAGCAAGGCAGCCTGCAGCAGTCGCGCAAGGACACGGTGGTCGGCCAGTTTCAGGCCGTGCTGGACAGCGCCACAGTGGGCATCGTCATCACGCGCCACGGCATGCTGGAGGTGGTGAGCCACCAGGCCTGCGTGATGCTGGGCTACACCGCGCAAGAGCTGCAGGGCCGCCCCTCGCGCACCGTGTACGCCAGCGACGCGGACTATGCCCAGGTGGGCGACCGCGTGCGGGCCGAGGTGGCGGCGCACGGCGCGTTCGATGGCGACATCTGCTTTTTGCGCAAGGACGGCACCCCCGTGTGGGCCCGCGTGCAGGGCCGGGGCGTGCGCCCCGAGGAGGTGCACGGCGGCACCGTGTGGATCCTGGAAGACATCACCGCCGCGCGCGAGGCCCAGGTGCAGAAGTCCTGGGGCCGTATGCACGATGCGCTGACGCAGCTGTATAACCGCGCCGCGTTTGACGAGCGTCTGGGCCAGTTGATGACCGAGCGGTCTGCCCGCCAGCGCGCTCCCGCTCTGGAAGAGGAGGGTGGCGAGGCCCAGGGCGACGGTGTGGTGCTGTTCCTCGACCTGGACCATTTCACCGTGGTCAACGACATTGCGGGCCACGACGCGGGCGACGATGTGCTGCGGCATGTGGCCCGTTTGCTGGTGTCCCATGTGCGCCAGATCGGTTGGGCGGCGCGTCTGGGTGGGGACGAGTTCGCGGTGGTGTTGCCCGGCTGTGCGCTGGCGCGTGGCCAGGCGGTGGCCGAGCAGCTGCGTGCGGCGGTGCGCGCGTGGGAGCCGTCGTACCAGGGGCGCAGTTTTACGCTGGGGGTGAGCATTGGGCTGGTGGTGCTGGATGCCAGCCTGCAGGATGTGCCGTCGGTGTTGTATGCGGCGGACATGGCTTGTTATGACGCCAAGCGGGCGGGGCGCAACCGGGTGGAGACGCGGCATGCGCGGGATGTGTCGGTGACTTCTTCGGGGCGGATGGCGTTGGGGCCGGTTTGAGGTGTTTTGGGCTGTATGTGCTTTTGGGATAAGCGCTGGTAGCTATTGATTTTGTAGTGTTCGATCTGGTGACCTGATCATGAAGACCGTTCGGGCTGAGCCTGTCGAAGCCGGGGCGTGCTGATTTGAAAGGCGTGCTTGTGTTGAGGGCGGAGGCCGGGAGTCGCCCGGCATGCGAGTAACTTTCTTTTGTTTCGCCAAAAGAAAGTCACCAAAGAAAAGGCGACCCCCAGTCTGCGACCCCTTCGCTGCGCTACGGGGCAACCGCCCCGCCGCAGGCGCAGCCAGCAGGGGTGGGACAGCCGGACATCCAAACAGCCGAACAGCCATGCGGGCCATTGCTTCGCTCGGCCCTACCTCGCGGGCGCAAGCGCCTCGCGCTGCGCAAACCTGGGCCGAGCGCAGCAAAGGCCCGTGTGGATGTCCTACTCCCTTTGCCCCTCTGGATGCGCCGAGGAGCGCAGGGTTTGGCGGATCAGGGCTCGCGATTGTTTGAGCGTAGTGAAACGAAGCGAGTTCGAGCGAGACCCCGTCAAACCCGAGCACCGCAGGTTGCCCCGGCGCGAAGCGCAGGGGACGCAGACAGCGGGGTCGCCTTTCTTTTGGGTACTTTTCTTTGGCGAAGCAAAGAAAAGTACCTCGCATGCCGGGCGACTCCCGGCCTCCGCCCTCACCAAAGGCATGCGGCTCAATCAGCGCACGCAACCAAAAACTACAAAATCAATAGCTACCAGCGCATATCCCACTACCGCAAGCAGCCAAAAACATCACCCTCCCAGCCGCCCCAACGCCTTGAGCACATTCTCCGCAGTCGCCGGAGCCATCAACACCACCGGTGCCGCAGCATCCCCGCCACTACGCCCAGCCGCCACTGCATTGCGCAGCGCCTCATACACGCTGATCGCCAGCATGAACGGCGGCTCGCCCACCGCCTTGCTGCCACCCACGTTGTCCTCGCGGTTGGCTTCGGGCCACAGGTGGACCTTGAAGTGCGCCGGGATATCGCCCGTCGCCGGAATCTTGTAGGTGCTGGGTGCGTGGGTGGCCAAGTAGCCCTTGTCGTTCCACACCAGCTGCTCGGTGGTCAGCCAGCCCATGCCCTGCACAAAACCACCCTCGATCTGGCCGATGTCGATGGCCGGGTTGATGCTGTGGCCTACGTCGTGCAGGATGTCCACCTTCAGCACGCGGCTCTCGCCGGTGAGGGTGTCGATGGCCACCTCGGTGCAGGCGGCGCCGTAGCTGAAGTAGTAGAACGGGCGCCCGGTGAGCGTGGTCTTGTCGTAGTGGATCTTGGGCGTGCGGTAAAAGCCGTCGCTCCACAGCTGGATGCGGTTGGCATAGGCGGCCTGCACCACCTCCTCAAAACTGCGCACCGTCTTGGGCGATATCACCTGGCCGCCCGCAAACCGGATCGCGCCTGCGCCGCAGCCGTCCAGGCCGCACACGAACGAGGCCAGGTTGTCGCGCACGTTGCGCGCGGCGTACTGGGCGGCGCGGCCGTTCAGGTCGGTGCCGCTGCTGGCGGCGGTGGCGCTGGCGTTGGGCACCTTGCTGGTGTCGCTGGCTGTGACCAGCACACGGTGCAGGGGCACGCCCAGCTCGTCGGCCACGATTTGCGCCACCTTGGTGTGCAGACCCTGGCCCATTTCAGTGCCGCCATGGTTCACCTGCACGCTGCCGTCGGTGTACACATGGACCAGCGCACCCGCCTGGTTGAACAGCGTGGCCGTGAAGCTGATGCCGAACTTGACCGGGGTGATGGCGAGGCCGCGCTTGATGACCGGGTTGTGCGCGTTCCAGGCCGCAATCTCGGCCTGGCGCTGGCGGTAGCCCGAGGTCTGCTCCAGCGTGGGTAGCAGCTCGTGCAGGATGTTGTCTTCCACCGCCATCTGGTAGTGGGTGACGTTGCGGCCGCTGCTTGCGTCCTTGCCGTACAGGTTGGCCAGGCGCACGTCCTGTGCATCGCGCCCCAGGGCGCGGGCGATGTCGCCCAGGATGGCTTCGATCACGATCACGCCCTGCGGCCCGCCAAAGCCGCGGAAGGCGGTGTGGCTTTGCGTGTGGGTCTTGCAGCGGTACGACGCGATCTCGACATCACTCAGGTAGTACGCGTTGTCGGCGTGGAACACCGCGCGGTCGGCCACGGGGCCCGACAGGTCGGCGCTGAAGCCGCAATTGGCGGCCATCTGCAGCTTCAGGCCGGTGATGCGGCCAGTGTCGTCAAAGCCCACGTCGTACTCGTACGCAAACGGGTGGCGTTTGCCGGTGACCATGAAGTCTTCGTCCCGGTCCAGCCGCAGCTTGATGGGGCGGCCCAGCTTGTTGGCGGCCACGGCGGCCCACACGGCCAGGTGCCCGGCCTGTGTCTCCTTGCCGCCAAAGCCACCGCCCATGCGGCGGCATTCCACCTTGACCGCGTGGTTGTCTAGCCCCAAGGCGTGCGCCACCCAGTGCTGCACCTCGCCGGGGTGCTGGGTGCTGGAGTAGATCCACCACTGTTTTTGCTCCAGCGGCATGGCGTAGGCGATCTGGCCCTCCAGGTAGAAATGCTCCTGCCCGCCGACTTCAAAAGCGCCACTCAGGCGGTGGGCGGATTGCGCCAGGCCTGCCGCCGCATCGCCCCGCCGTACGAACACCGGCGGCAGCACATAGTTTTGGGCCTTCAGCGCATCCTGCACCGTCAGCACGGCGGGCAGGGGGGTGAGGTCGAGCTTCACGGCACGCACCGCGCGGCGTGCCTGCATGACCGAGTCGGCCACCACGAGGCCGATCACCTGGCCGACAAACTGCACGCTGTCCAGCGCAAACACGGGCTCGTCATGCCCGAACGCGGCCAGGATCTTGTCGCCGGGCACGTCGCTGGCCAGCACCACGCCACGTACGCCGGGCAGCGCGAGGGCGGAGGTAGCGTCCACCCCGTTCAGCGTGCCGTGCGCCACGGTCGAGAGGATGGGCGCCGCGTACAGCGTGCCTTTCACCTCGGGCAGGTCGTCGATGTAGTGCGCGGCGCCCGCTACCTGGGCGCGGGCGCTTTCGTGGATGTGCGACTGGCCCATGGCGGCGCGGGTGGGCGAGGGCAGGGCGGTTTCAGCGATGGTGTGGGGGGCGTTCATACGGCGGCCTCCAGCGTCAAAGTGTCCAGGCTGACCGAGGACTGGCCCTGGCTCTCCAGCCAGTAGCGCTGCAGCAGGCTGCCCAGCACCTGGCGGCGGTAGGCGCCGCTGGCACGCATGTCGGAGATGGGGCTGAACTCGGCCTGCAGCACCGCAGCGGCGTGCTGCGCGGTGGCCTCGGTCCAGGGCTGGCCGGTCAGTGCTGCCTCGGTCTGCCGCGCGCGGGCTGGCGTGGCGGCCACGCCGCCTGCGCCGATGCTGGCGCGCTGCACGGTGCCGTTGGCGATGTCGAGGTTGAGCACCAGGCAGACGGCGGAGATGTCGTCGTCAAAGCGCTTCGAAATCTTGTACGCCCGAAGGATGTTCGCCCCCACGCTCGGCACTGGCGTGTCCTCGCTGCCCCCCGAGGGGGCGCTCGCCGCCTTGGGGCGGCCCGGCGGCGGCTCGGTCTTGCTGCTGCCCGGAAGGGGCACCACGATGCGCACCAGCAGCTCATCGGCCGCCATCACGTTTTGCCGGTAGCCGGTGTACAGGCCCTCCAGCGGCAGCTGGCGCTCGCCCCGGGCCTGGCTGGCCAGCACCACCTGGGCGCGCAGCGCGATCAGCAGCGGCATGGAATCGCCAATCGGCGAACCGTTGGCCACATTGCCGCCCAGCGTGCCCGAGTTGCGCACCGGCAGCCCCGCAAATCGCGTGGCAAAACGGTGCAGCTGCGGCCACTGGGCGGTGAGCGCCGCAAATGCATCGGTCAGCGTGACTGCGGCACCGATGTGGATGGCATCGGCGTGCTGCACCACCTGTCGCAGTTCGGCCGCGCGGGTCACGTCCAGCACCTGGGTGTATTGCTTGTGCTGCTTGGTCACCCACAGCCCCACGTCGGTACAACCGGCCACCACCTGGGCCCCAGGGTGCGCCGCACGGGCTGCGAGCAGCTCGGGGAGGGTGGAGGGGGCGATATATGCCAAATCGGCCGATTGCGCCGGTGAATCATGCCGTAGTAGCTCTAATTTTTGTAGCAATTCGGATTCGTTGACCACCATGCCGGGCAGCGATGCCATCTGCTGGGCGGCATCGAGGATGGGGCGGTAGCCGGTGCAGCGGCACAGGTTGCCCGAGAGTTCTTCCTGCGCCAGTTCGCGGGTGATGGGTTCACCATGGCAGGCATGGTCGAGCGCCGACGGGCCGCCCCTAGGCGCGAGGGAATCCGGGGGCCCTTCCCCGGATGGGGGATGCGAACCACACGCAGTGGGGAGCGTGGGGGCAATGTGCCTTTGGTACATGCCGAAGAGGCTCATCACAAAACCGGGGGTGCAGAAGCCGCACTGGGAGCCATGGCACTGCACCATGGCCTCTTGTGCAGGATGCAAGGTGATGGCCTGGCGCACCGCAGCCGGGGCATCGCCCACCGGCTGGATCAGCGGGTCTTCCGCCAGGTCCTCCACCGTCCACAGCGCCATGCCGTCCACCGAATGCGCGAGCCGGATGCAGCTGTTCACGGCGCTGTAATGCAGCTTGCCGCCACGTTCTTCGCCCAGCACCACGGTGCAGGCGCCGCAGTCGCCTTCGCCACAACCTTCCTTGGTGCCGGTGCAGCCCAGGTCTTCGCGCAGAACCTCCAGCAATGTGCGGTCGGGCGCAACACCGTGCAGGGCGACGGGTTGTCCGCGGCGGATGAATCGGATGGGGCGGTGGGTCGTCGTCATGCGTGGGTGCTCGAAAACATGCAGGTGGCTGAAGGAGAGCGTATGCGCACCTGCTCGGGTGTGCATATGCGAGAGCGTATAACGAGGATGCTCTGTGCGCTATGACTGTGTGCATCTTGTGTCGGGCCATGGTGAACCCCAGGCACGTGGCCATGGCACTGTCAGGGGCAGATCTATACTGCCGCGCACCTTGGGTGCCCCTCGCTGCGCCTGGTTGTCCCTTGTCCACCGTCGGACTGCTTGCCCTCTTTTTCATGCCTGCTGCCAGTCGCCCTCGAAAACCCGTTGCCTCTCGCACAGGGCCTGTTGCCACGCTGGATCAACCGGTGTACGACGCCCTGCTGGACGCTGTCATGCGAGGGCAGCTGCGCCCTGGCGAGCGCCTGGTGGAACCCCTGTTGTGCGAGCGTTTTGGCGTGAGCCGCACGGTGGTGCGACAGGCCCTGCACCGGCTGGGTGAACTGCGTATCGTGGACATCGTGCCTAACAAGGGCGCTACAGTGGCCCGCCCCGGTCCGCGCGAGACGCGCGATATCTTTGCCGCGCGCCGGGTGGTGGAGGGAGGCATCGTGCGCGCGGTGGCCCGACGCATCACGCATGGCGAGGTCGATCGTCTCAAACAGCGCCTGCGGGCCGAGCACGAGGCCTTGCACCAGCAGGACCATGCCCGCTGGGTGGCGCTGGCGGGAGGCTTTCATCTTGCGCTGGCAGAGCTGTCGGGCAATGCGGAGTTGCAGCGCATCCTGTCCGAACTGATGACGCGCTGCTCGCTGATCGTGGCCCTGTACGAGGTGCCAGGGGAATCCACCTGTGAGCACGAAGAGCATGAGCAACTGGTCGAATGGCTGTCGCTGCGCGATGGTGCTGCGGCGGCCGATGCCATGGACCGCCACTTGCTCGCACTGGAGGCGCGCCTGCAACTGCCGCCGGATGACGGTGGCGTTGAGATGGCGTAAGGCGCCCGCCAGGGCTGCCCCTTTCCCCGGAGCACGGCCCCGTCCATAACGCCGCAACGGCGCTGGTTTGCTTGGCCTGCTCGACAGACAGGCTGCCCAAGTATTCACGTGCGCTTTCCGACGCGCCGCACTCCTGTCTCCATCGCGCTATTGCGTTTGGGTAGTTCGTTGAGCCCGGGCTGAAAAGCCTGTGCGCTGAGGCACCGTGATGGTGCGGGGGCGGGTGTTCAGTGATCTGATGGTGGCTTTGTGCACCAAAACAGTATCGTATACTTAAATAGAAATGTTAAAAATCATTTAAAAACAAATAGTTAATCAAAATTTTTGGCTGGCATGAATTGTGTATGTATACGATTTGATGCGATGGATGTCCTGTCGCACAGACCACGTACAGGAGTCACGTTTCATGCAACGCCGCCAACTGCTCACCCGGGCGCTCGCCAGCGCCAGCATTGCCGCATTGCCCACCTTGGGTCGGGCGGCGCCTTCAGGCAAGCCGCTCAAGATCGGCTTTGTGTATTCGGGCCCTGTTTCGGATGTGGGCTGGAGCTTTCAGCACGACCTGGGGCGGCGCATGGTCGAAAAGGAATTCGGCAAACAGGTAGAGACCGTGTTTGTGGAGAGCGTGCCCGAGGGGCCAGATGCCGAGCGGGTTATCCGCCAACTCGCGTCCGATGGCTGTGGCATGGTCTTCACGACGTCGTTTGGTTTCATGGACCCGACGGTGCGTGTGGCAGCCGACTTTCCTCAGGTGGCTTTCGAGCATTGCTCGGGCTACAAGACCGCCGCCAATGTGGGCGTGTACCAGACGCGCTTTTACGAAGGCGCCTACTTGCTGGGCACCATCGCCGGGCGTGTGACCAAGACCAACACGTTGGGTTATGTGGCGCCGTTTCCGATTCCCGAGGTCATCCGCAACCTGGATGCCTTTGTGCTGGGTGCGCGCAGCGTCAACCCCAAGGTGACTGCCAAGGTGGTGTGGATCAACAGCTGGTACGACCCGGTGCGCGAGCGCGACGCCGCGCAGGCACTGATCAACCAGGGCGTAGACACGCTCTACCAGAACACCGATTCGCCCGCCATCGTGCAGCTGGCCGAGAGCAAAGGGTTGTATGCCTTTGGACAGGATTCGGACATGAGCCGCTTTGGGCCGCGCGCCCACCTCACAGGCAACGTGCTCAACTGGGGTGTGTATTACGTGCACAAGGTGCGCCAGAAGCTGGCGGGCCAATGGAAACCCGAGGACACCAAGTGGGGCATGAAGGAGGGCATCGTGCAATTGGCGCCCTTCAGCAAGCAACTGCCGCGCGATGTGGCCGAGCAGGTGGAGAAACAACGTGCCGCCATCGTGGCTGGGCAGTTTCATCCTTTCACCGGCCCGGTGAAGGACCAGGCGGGCAAGCAGCGCCTTGCAGCAGGCCAGACGTTGCCGGAGTCGGAGTTGTGGACCATGAAGTGGTATGTGGATGGCATCGTGGGTCAGCAGCCCTGAAATGCAGCGGCCCGCGTGTTGGGCGGCCCCGAACACCCTAGAAAGTGACTGCCAATGGATATCGATTTTTCGACCATAGACGCCTACCAGCGCTACAAGCTCATGGCCAGCCTGATCGTGCCGCGTCCCATCGCGCTCATCACCACCCTGGGGTCAGATGGCACGGTGAACGCAGCGCCTTTCAGCATGTTCAACATGCTCGGCGAAGACCCGCCCGTGGTCATGGTCAGCATCAACCGATTGCAGGGTGGGGCGCTCAAGGACACGGCCGCCAACATCTTGCGCACCGGCGAGTTTGTGGTGCATATCACCGACGAGGCCATGGCGGAGCGCATGCACGCCTGCGGCGACCCGCTGCCCCCGCACGAGAGCGAGTTGGTGCATGCGGGGCTCACGGCGGTGCCGTCGGTCAGCGTGGCGCCGCCCCGTATCGCCGAAGCGCCCGTGGCCTTTGAGTGCGTGCTGCACGAGACCCTGGAAACCGCCAGTCGCTATGTCTTTATCGGCCGTGTGTTGTGGTTGGGCGTGCGCGACGGTCTGGTGGACACCGAGCGCTGGCGAGTGCGCCTGCAGGACTTTCACCCGGTGGGGCGCTTTGGCGCGAGCTTTTATGTGCGCACCGGCGAGCGTTTTGCCATCGACCACACCCAGCAGCAGCCGGGTGCTGAATCCACCGCGCACTCCACCGCCATCGATGAAATCTGAGGAGATATTCCATGCCCCGCGCCATCCACGCCATGCCGTTCTCCGATCACGACCAAGCCGCCATGCGGCTCGCCATCGACGCGTCCCTGCAGGCGCGGGCCCGGGGCGACAGCCCCTTTGGCGCCACGCTGGTTTCTCCGGCGGGGGAGGTGCTGTTGGTGGCACAGAACAACCAGAACACCACACAGGACTGCACGGGCCACGCGGAGATGGTGCTGGTGCGCGAGGCGGCTGCAGCGCTGGGGCCGCAGGCCCTGAAGGGCGCGACCGTCTATGCCAGCGGCGAGCCGTGCGCCATGTGCAGCGGGGCCATGTTCTGGGCGGGTATTGCTCGCGTGGTGTTCGCTGCCACCCAGCAGGACATTGCCCAGGCCCTGGGCGGCCCTGTTCTGCCGACAGGGTGCGAGGAGTTGCTATCGGCAGCCCGGCCCACCGTGGCCGTGCAACACGGCCTGCTGCGCGCTGAGGCGGCTGCCGCATTGCGTGGGGCGGTGGCGTCGGCGGGCTGAGGCGGTGCTTGGCACCCAGTGGGCGCGTGGTACCTGCGGTTAAAGTTCTGGCACCTCCCACCCACACGGTACAGCGCGGCAAACCCATGCTGCGGCATACGTGATGGCGTATGACAAGAATGCAGGCCCCCGTATGAGAGACCACGCCCTTTTCGACAAGATAGACCTCCATCTCATAAGGGTCTTGCACACCGTGCTCACAGAACGCAGCGTATCGAGGGCCGCCGTCCGCCTGGGCATGCACCAGCCGGCGGTGTCGGCTGCGCTCAAGCGGCTGCGCGACCTGTCGGGCGACCCGCTGCTGGTGCGCTCGGGCGCCAGCATGATGCCCACCGATGCCGCGCTGCGCATGGTGGAGCCCGCAGGGGCCATTCTGCGTTCGGCCGAGGCCTTGTTTTCAGATGCGCGGGGGTTTGACCCGCGCACTGCCACCCGCACCTTCCGTGTGGCCGCCAGCGACTACCTCGACCCGCTTTTTCTGCCCCAGCTGGTGGCCCGCATCAAGGTGGAGGCGCCTTCGTGCCCCATCGAAATCCTGCCCCTGTCGGCCGACGCGCACTACCACGCGCATCTGGCGCAGGGTGATGTGGATGTGGTGATCGGCAACTGGCCCCAGCCGCCGGACGACCTGCACATGGGCCGCTTGTTTGGCGACGAGGTGGTGTGTCTGGTGGGCAAGGATCACCCCGCCGTGCGGCGAGGCTGGGACGTGGAAAGCTGGCTGGCCGCCGAACACATCGCGCCCACCCCCACCCACCCTGGTGCGCGCGGTGTCATTGATGCGCACCTGGACAGCCTGGGCATGCAGCGCCACATCACGGCGCGCTGTGCGCATTTCAGCCTCATCCCCAGCATCGTGGCATCGAGCTTGCTTGTGCTGACCACGGGCCGGCAGTATTGCGAACGGTATGTGGACCAGTTGCCTCTGGCCATTCTGCCCAGTCCGGTGACGTTCCCCCGCCTCATGTACTACCAGCTGTGGCATGCACGCACCCACCATTCGGCCGCCGCCGCGTGGCTGCGCGACTGCGTGAAAACGGTGGCTGCGTCGCTACGAAAAGAATAGCTGCTTGCGCATGCTGAACAAGCGCCATGAGGTGTTTTCATTCTTATAACAAGTTGTAAAACTGAGAGACAATCCCCGCATGAGTTCACCCCCCAATTCCTCTGCGCCTGGTGCGGCGCCGCCACGGCTGCAGCTGGTGGGCATCACCAAGCGCTACCCGGCCGTGGTGGCCAACAGCGGCGTGTCGCTCACGGTGCTGCCTGGTGAAATCCACGCCGTGCTGGGCGAAAACGGCGCGGGCAAGTCCACGCTGATGAAGATCATTTACGGCTCGGTCAAGCCCGACGAAGGCAGCGTGTTCTTCAACGGCCAGGCCGTGCAGGTGCGCAACCCGCAAGAGGCGCGGGCCCTGGGCATTGCCATGGTGTTCCAGCATTTCAGCCTGTTCGACACCCTCACGGTGGCCGAGAACGTGTGGCTGGGCCTGGACAAGAGCCTGACGCTGGCCGATGTCACGCAGCGCATCACTGCCAAGGCCGCCGAATACGGCCTCGATATTGACCCCCTGCGCCCCGTGCACACGCTGAGCGTGGGCGAGATGCAGCGGGTAGAAATCATCCGCGCGCTGCTCACCAACCCCAAGGTGCTGATCCTGGACGAGCCCACCTCGGTGCTCACGCCCCAGGCGGTCGAAAAGCTCTTTGTGGTGCTGCGCAAGCTGGCCAGCGAGGGCTGCAGCATCCTCTACATCAGCCACAAGCTGCATGAGATCCGAGCGCTGTGTACCGCCTGCACGGTGCTGCGCGGCGGCAAGGTGACGGGTGTGTGCAACCCGGCCGAAGAATCCAATGCATCCCTGTCGCGGCTGATGATCGGCGCCGAACCACCCGCGCTGGAACACCGCGCGGTGCAGACCGGCGCCACCGTGCTGCGTGTGCAGGGCCTGTCGCTGCCGCGCGCAGACCAGTTCGGGGTGGATTTGATCGACCTGCAGTTCGAGGTCAAGGCGGGCGAGGTGGTGGGCATTGCCGGTGTCTCGGGCAATGGCCAGAAAGAACTGCTGTACGCGCTGTCGGGCGAAGACCAGCGGGCCGAGCCTGCGAGCGTTCAGGTGTCGGGCCAGAACGCGGGCCGCATGGGCCCCGGCCAGCGCCGTGCGCTGGGCCTGCACTTTGTGCCCGAAGAGCGCCTGGGCCGGGGGGCAGTGCCCACCATGGGGCTGGCGCACAACCTGCTGCTCACCCGCACCAATTCGGTCAGTGGCAGTGGCTGGATCAAGGTGGGTGCGTTGCAAAAACATGCCGAGGACATCATTCGGCGCTTCAACGTGAAGGCGGGTGGCCCCAACGCAGCCGCCAAGTCGCTGTCTGGGGGCAACCTGCAAAAGTTCATCGTGGGGCGCGAGATCGACGCCAACCCCAAGCTGCTTATCGTCTCGCAGCCCACCTGGGGCGTGGATGTGGGTGCGGCGGCGCAGATTCGCGGCTCCATCCTGGCCCTGCGTGACGCAGGTTGCGCGGTGCTGGTGGTGAGTGAGGAGCTGGACGAATTGTTTGAGATCTGTGACCGGCTGCATGTGGTGGCCAAAGGGCATTTGTCGCCTTCCGTGCCGCGCGCTGAGGCCACGGTGGAGCGCATTGGCGAATGGATGAGTGGGCTGTGGCATGCCGATGTGCAGGCGCACCTGGCGCAGCAAGCCCAAATGCAGCAACAGCAACAACAAGTCGGGGAGGTGCAGCATGCTTAAGCTGGAACCGCGCCCCCAGGCGTCGAAGCTCTGGACCTATGGCTCGCCCCTGCTGGCGCTGGCCGTTACGGTGCTGATCGGTGTGGCCTTGTTCATCGCGCTGGGCAAAGACCCGGTGCGTGGGCTGCAGGTGTTTTTCTGGGAGCCCATCAAGACGTCGTATGCCGTGGGCGAACTGATGGTCAAGGCCACGCCGCTGTTATTGATTGCGCTGGGGCTGGCCGTGTGTTTTCGCTCCAACGTGTGGAACATCGGTGCCGAGGGCCAGTTTGTGATCGGCGCGGTCGCCGCCGGGGGCATGGCCCTGCTGGCCGACAAGACCACCGGCCCGTGGATCGTGCCCGCCATCCTCATGGCCGGTGTGCTGGGTGGCATGGTGTGGGCGGGGCTTACGGCGCTGCTGCGCGACAAGTTCAACGCCAATGAAATCCTGGTGAGCCTGATGCTGGTCTATGTGGCCACGCTGGTGCTGGGCTACCTGGTCTATGGTCCGTGGAAAGAC
This sequence comes from Acidovorax benzenivorans, assembly GCF_028680575.1. Lineage (GTDB taxonomy): Bacteria > Pseudomonadota > Gammaproteobacteria > Burkholderiales > Burkholderiaceae_C > Acidovorax > Acidovorax benzenivorans. The sequence goes on from NZ_JAPCKI010000009.1 coordinate 117,691, forward strand.
CCCATGGGGTACAACTTTCCGCAGACCAAGACCTTCGAAAAAGTGACGCAGATCCCGCGCCTGATGCAGGGCTCGCGTGTGTCCATCGGGCTGCTGCTGGCGCTGGCGGGCGCTGGGGCCTTGTGGGTGTTCCTGTTCCGTACGCGGGCGGGCTTTGCCCAGCAGGTGGGCGGGCTGGCACCAGCGGCGGCGCGTTATGCGGGCTTTTCGTCGCGTCGCGCGCTGTGGACCGCGCTGCTGATTTCGGGCGGCGCCGCTGGCCTGGCCGGTGCGTTGGAGGTGGCAGGGCCCATCGGCCAGCTCACGCCCTATGTGCCCGCAGGCTACGGCTTCGCGGCCATCATCGTGGCCTTCGTGGGGCGGTTGCACCCGGTGGGCATGATCCTGTCGGCCATTTTGATGAGCATGTTCTACATCGGCGGCGAGTTGGCGCAGTCGCGCATGGGCCTGCCCAAGTCGCTCACGGGCGTGTTCCAGGGCTTGCTGCTGTTCACACTGCTGGCCTGCGACACGCTGATTGCCTATCGCATCCGCTGGGTGGGCACCAAGAAAGGAGGTGTCTGATGGAGTCTTATGCACTGCTCATCGGCGCCACTCTGAGCGCGGGCACCGTGCTGGCCATCGCTGCCCTGGGCCTGCTGATCAACGAAAAGGCGGGCATCGTCAACCTGGGGGCCGAGGGCATGATGCTCTGCGCCGCCATTGCAGGCTTTGCCACCGTGGTGCACACGGGCAACACCTGGCTGGGCTTTGGGGCAGGCATGGCCGCTGGCGCGGTACTGGCCGCTATCTTCGGCGTGCTGGTGATCTGGCTCAACACCAACCAGTACGCCACCGGGCTCGCGCTCAGCCTGTTTGGCGTGGGTTTTTCGGCGTTTGCGGGCATCAGCTACGTGCAGGCCAAGCTGCCGGAGCTGCCAAAGTACGCGATCCCGGTGCTGGGTGATGTGCCGCTTCTCGGGCCCGCGCTGTTCCAGCAGCATCCGCTGGTGTACCTCACCATGCTGCTGGTGGCGGGGTTGATCTGGTTCCTGTACCGCTCGCGCGCCGGACTGGTGCTGCGTTCGGTGGGCGAATCGCCCGAGTCTGCCCATGCGCTGGGCTACCCGGTGCGGCGCATCCGCCTGGCCGCGGTGGTGGCCGGGGGCTCGCTGTGCGGGCTGGCCGGGGCTTACATCTCCACCGTCTACACCCCGCTGTGGGTCGAGGGCATGGTGGCCGGGCGTGGCTGGATCGCGCTGGCGCTCACCACCTTTGCCACCTGGCGCCCGGCACGGGTGTTGCTTGGGGCTTACCTGTTTGGTGGCGTGACCATGCTGCAGTTCCATTTGCAGGCCACGGGTGTGCAGGTGGCCAGCCAGTTGCTGAGCATGCTGCCGTATGTGGCCACCATCGTGGTGCTGGCGCTGATCTCGCGCAATCCGGCGTGGATTCGCATCAATATGCCAGCTTCGTTGGGCAAGCCGTTTTACCCCGGCTCGTGAAATCGAAGGTCGCCGCCATAAATGCTGGTTACCCCTTGGTAGATCGGCCCATAATTAATGTTTTCGTCCCGCAACCTTGCAAGTCTTACTTCTTCACTCGATAAGGAAACCGACATGACTGATCTGCAGAAACGCTCCATGCTCAAGGTGGCAGCGCTCTCCGCCGTGGCTGCTGCCGCCCTCGTGGGCTGTGGCAAGAAGGAAGAACCGGCACCGGCGCCCGCGCCAGCACCGGCCCCTGTGGCAGAAGCACCGGCACCCAAGCCAGAGCCTCTGAAGATCGCATTTGCCTATGTCGGCCCCGTGGGCGACGGCGGCTGGTCGTTCGCCCACGACAACGGTCGCAAGGCCATCGAGAAGGAATTCGGCGACAAGGTCGTGACGAGCTTCGTCGAAAGCGTGCCCGAGTCCGCCGACGCCGAGCGCGTGCTGCGTGACCTGGCCGGCCAGGGCAACAAGCTGATCTTCGGCACCACCTTCGGCTACATGGAGTCCATGCTCAAGGTGGCCGAGGACAACAAGGGCGTGAAGTTCGAGCATGCCACCGGCTACAAGACGGCCGAAAACATGCGCACCTATGACAGCCGCACCTACGAAGGCGCGTACATGGCGGGCATCATTGCCGGTGCCATGACCAAGTCCAACACGCTGGGCGTGGTGGGCTCGGTGCCGATCCCTGAAGTGATCCGCAACATCAACAGCTTCACGCTGGGCGCGCAGTCGGTCAACCCCAAGATCAAGACCAAGGTGGTGTGGGTGAACGAATGGTTCAGCCCACCCAAGGAAACCGAAGCCGCTACCAGCCTGATCAACGGCGGCGCGGACATCCTGTTCCAGAACACCGATTCTCCCGCCGTGCTCAAGACGGCCCAAGAGAAGGGCAAGCGCGCCTTCGGCTGGGACAGCGACATGACTGCCTACGGCCCCAAGGCCCACCTGGCATCGGCTGTGATCAACTGGGGACCGTACTACGTCAAGGCCACCAAGGACGTGCTGGATGGCAACTGGGCCTCGGGCCAAAGCTGGTGGGGCGTGAAGGAAGGCGCTATCGACATCGTCTCCATCGCTGAAGACGTGCCTGCCGACACCAAGGCCAAGGTCGAAGCCGTGAAGAAGGGCCTGGCCGACGGCAGCTTCAGCATCTGGAAGGGCCCCATCGTGGGTCAGGACGGCAAGCCCGTGCTCGAAAAGGACGCTGTGGCCGACGACAAGTTCCTGGGCGGCATCAACTTCTACGTCAAGGGCGTCGAAGGCAAGATCCCCGGCGGCGACAAGAAGTAATTCGTACCGCGTCCATCAGCAGCTCTTCGGAGCTGCTGTGGCAAAGGGCCGCCCTGGGGTGGCCCTTTTTTGTTTGACAGGGTCCTCGGCCAGAGGCCCGCAGGTTTTCAGGAGCAAGGACGATGGTGGAATCAACGCTGTGGCACCCCGTGGCGCTGTCAGAGGCCGTAGCCGCACAAGCCCCGCTGGCCGTGCATGTGCTGGAGCAACCGGTGGTGTTGTGGCGCGACGACCAAGGCGCCGTGCACGCGCTGGCCGACCAGTGCCCGCACCGGGGCGCACGCCTGTCGCTGGGCCGCGTGACGCCCCAGGGGCGGCTGGAGTGCCCCTACCACGGCTGGCAGTTTGCGGCCGGTGGGCAATGTACACACGTGCCTGCACTGCCCGCATTTGTGCCCCCGCCCACACACTGCGCCCGGCACTTCGAGGCGCAGGAGGCCCATGGCCTGGTGTGGGTGCGCATTGCCCCGGGCGACCAGGGGCTGCCCGTGTTCACTGCAGAAGGTGATGCCCGCCTGCGCAAGCTCAACTGCGGCCCTTATGACGTTGCAGCCAGTGCACCGCGCATCATCGAGAACTTTCTGGACATGTCGCATTTCGGCTTTGTGCACGAAGGCTGGCTCGGCAGCCGCGAGGCGACGGCCATCGGCGACTACCGTGTGGAGCCTACGCCCACGGGCCTGCTGGCCACGGGCTGCAAAGCCTGGCAGCCGCAGTCCAACCTGCATTCCACGGCCGCCGCGCAGGTCGAATACACCTACGAAGTCACTGCGCCCTACGCGGCCGTGTTGACCAAGGTGCCCGAGGCGGGCACCACGGCGGTGGACGGCTGGCGCGAGTCCATTGCGTTGTTCATCTGCCCGGTCACGCCCGTGCGCAGCCGGGTGTGGTTTCGGCTGGCGGTGGCAGATTTCGATTCGCCCGATGACAAGCTGCAGGCCTTCCAGCACACCATCTTCACGCAGGACCAGCCCGTGCTGGAGTCGCAGACGCCACAGTGCCTACCGCTCGACCTGCGCGCAGAGTTGCATACCGCTGCCGACAAGGCATCATCTGCTTACCGCCGCTTTCTGCGCCAGAGCGGTATCACCTTTGGAGTCTGCTGATGTTCAAAATCCCTCCTATTTCCGCCGATCGCCTGCCCGGCCTGTTGCGCGCTATGCCCAAGGCCGAGTTGCACATCCACATCGAGGGCTCGCTGGAGCCTGAGCTGATCTTTGCGCTGGCGCAGCGCAATGGGTTGACCCTGCCCTATGCCAGTGTGGAGGCCCTTCGCAGCGCCTATGCGTTCACCAACCTGCAGAGTTTTCTGGACATCTACTACGCCGGTGCCAGCGTGCTGCTGCACGAGCAGGACTTTTATGACATGGCGCGCGCCTACCTGGGCCGCGCGGCGCGCGACAACGTGCTGCACGCCGAACTCTTCTTCGACCCGCAGACCCATACGGCACGCGGCGTGGCCATGGAGACCGTCATCAACGGCCTGCACCGGGCCTGCCAGGATGCGCGCACCGAGCTGGGTATCAGCGCCACGCTGATCCTGTGTTTTCTGCGGCACCTGAGCGAGGAGTCAGCCTTCGAGACGCTGGAGCAGGCCATGCCGCTGCTCGACAAGATCGTCGGCGTGGGCCTCGATTCCAGTGAACTGGGCCACCCGCCCGAAAAGTTTGCCCGCGTGTTTGCGCGCTGCCGCGAGCTGGGCCTGCACCTGGTGGCCCACGCGGGCGAGGAGGGGCCCCCTGCCTACATCTGGAGCGCGCTCGATGTGCTCAAGGTCGAACGCATCGACCATGGTGTACAGGCCGTGCACGACGCCGCGCTGATGCAACGCCTGGCGCAAGACCGCATTGCGCTCACCGTGTGCCCGCTGTCCAACCAGAAGTTGTGCGTGTTCCCTGATCTGGCTGACCACAACCTTGGCAAGTTGCTTGACGCCGGGCTGGCCGCCACCGTGAATTCGGACGACCCCGCCTACTTTGGCGGCTACATCAACGAGAACTTCACCCAGGTGTTTGCCGCCACAGGCCTCACGGCCAAACATGCCTACCAGCTGGCGTTCAACAGTTTTGAGGCCAGCTTTGCGAGCAATGCGGACAAGCGGGTGTGGGAGCACAAGCTCAAGGAAGCCTTTGAGCGGTGTGTGGAGCATGACTACTGAGCGTCACTCAGTCATTCGCCAGCTGCGGGGGTGAATCGCCCAGCAGCGCTGCGCGGATCTGGTCTGCATAGGCTTGCAGCACGGCGGGCCCCGGCTCCTTGCGGGGCCACGTCAATGCAATGCCGTCCTGCGCGTGGCGGGGTACCACATGCATATGAAAGTGGAACACCGTCTGGTCGCCCTCGCGCCCGTTGGCCTGCAGCAGCGTGATGCCTGGTGGGTCAAAGGCCAGGCGCACGGCCTGGGCTACGCGTTGTGCGGTCTGCATGACGGCAGCAGCTTCTTCGGGCGTGATGTCGAGCAAGGTGGCGGCGTGGCGCTTGGTGGCCACCAGCACATGGCCGGGGTTGACCTGGCCGATGTCCATGAAGGCGATGGTCAGGTGATCCTCATACACCGTGGCTGCCGGGATTTCGCCCGCCACCAGGCGGCAGAAGATGCATTGGCCGGGGGGCGAGGTGTCAACAAACATGGGCATGGGGCGGGGCTCCGGGCTGTGGCAAACCCCATGGTAGTGCCCCTCGCTTAAAATACGCCACAAAGGCTGCTGTCCCGGCAGCCTTTTGCATTTTCTGTTTTCGGGACCATGTAGAGGACCACCATGTACAAAAACCTCGCAGCCACGCTTGTGGCCGCCTGTTTTTTCTCCCCCGTTTTTTCACAGACCACACCTGCCAAAGGCAGCGCTGCCGAGCCCGTCAAGGCCGGGTTTGTTTATGTCTCGCCCATCACCGAAGCGGGCTGGACACGCCAGCACGATGAAGGCCGCAAGGCCGTCGAAGCCGCGCTGGGCCAACAGGTGAAGACCACCTTTGTCGAGAACGTGGCCGAAGGCGCTGATGCCGAGCGAGTGATTCGCGACCTGGCCGCCACGGGCCACCAGATCATCTTCACCCCCAGTTTTGGCTACATGGAGCCCACGCTCAAGGTGGCGCAGGACTATCCGCATGTGAAGTTCGAGTCCATTACCGGCTACAAGACCACGCCCAATGTGGCCACTGCCAACGCGCGCTATTACGAGGGCCGTTACCTGGCGGGTATTGCCGCAGGCCGCATGAGCAAGACTGGCGTGGCTGGTTTTGTGGCGGGTTTCCCCATTCCTGAAGTGCTGCAGGGCATCAATGCTTTCACGCTGGGCATGCGCTCGGTCAATCCCCAGGCCACTGTCAAGGTGGTGTGGCTCAATGTGTGGTTCGACCCGCCCAAGGAGCGGGATGCCGCCATGGCGCTGTTCAATCAGGATGTCGATGTGATCGCGTTCCACACGGGCTCCACGGCCGTGATGGCAGCTGCGCAGGAGCGCGGCAAGATGGCCGTGGCCTACCACTCGGACATGCGCCGCACCGGGCCGGATGCGCAGATCGTGGCCGTGACACACCAGTGGGGCAGCTACTACACCGAGCGCGTGCGCGCCGTGCAAAGCGGCACCTGGAAGAGCGCTAACCTCTGGGGTGGCGTGCGCGAGGGCATGATCCGCGTCGGAGACTTTGGCCCGCGCGTGCCTGCCGCCGTGCAGCAGGAAGTGCTGAACGCGCAAAAGGCCATTGGGGCGGGCAAGCTCCAGCCGTTCCGCGCGGGCAAGACTCCGGTGCGCGACAACGAGGGACAAGAGAGGATCGCGCCGGGGCAGGCGCTGACCGATGCGCAAATCCTGCAGATGAACTGGCTGGTGGACGGCGTGGTCGGCAAGTTGTCCCGCTGATCCTGCACGAGCTACCGGCGCTCCCTGAGCTCCATAGCCACTATGGGGCGCTGCGTATACAAACTGCGCCCCCTGCCGCTAAGCTTGTCGCCATGCCTGTTTACCGATCTGCTCTTTTGCGCTTTGCCGACGACGGCTGCGCCCTCTATGACGAAGATGGCCTGCTGGCCATTGGCCCGGATGCCCAGGGCCGCCAGCGGGTGCTGGCGGCGGGGGCCTGGCAGGCGCTGTCGCCGCAATATGCCCACGAGCCCGTCACGCACCTGCCGGGCCGCATTCTGGCCCCCGGGTTTGTGGACATGCACATCCACTTTCCGCAGACTGATGTGATCGGCTCGCCAGCGGATGGCCTGCTGCCCTGGCTGGAGAACTACACCTTTCCGCACGAGTCCCGTTTCGTAGAGTCCGAATACAGCGGACAGGTGGCGCAGTTCTTCATTGAAGAACTGCTGCGCAACGGCGTGACCACGGCGCTGGCGTTCTCCACCTCGCACCCAGCGTCGGTGGACGCCCTGTTCACCGAAGCCCAGCGCCAGCAGATGCGTCTCATCACCGGCAAGGTGCTGCAAGACCGCCACTCGCCCGACGGCGTGCGCGACGACACCGAGCAGAGCCTCATCGACACCGACGCGCTGATCCAGCGCTGGCACGGCGTGGACCGCCTGGGCTATGCCATCACCCCCCGGTTTGCGCCCACCAGCACCCATGAACAACTGCGCGGCGCGGGTGAGCTGGCCGCGCGCTACCCCGATGTGTGGATCCAGTCCCACGTAGCCGAAAACCGCGACGAGATTCGCTGGGCGCGCGAGCTGTTTCCCGCCGCGCGCAGCTACCTGGGCGTGTACGACGACTTTGGCCTCATGCGCGAACGTGCGGTGTACGCGCACTGCATCCACTTTGACGACGACGACCGTGCGCTGATGCGCGACACCGGTGCGGTGGCGGCGGTCAGTCCCACCAGCAACCTCTTTCTGGGCAGCGGGTTTTTCGACTACGCCGGTGCCGACAGGGTGGGCTTTGGCTATGGGCTGGCCAGCGATGTGGGCGGGGGCACCAGCTTCAGCCCGTTCCACACCATGCTGGCGGCGTACTACGTGGGGCGTGAGGGCCAGACCAAGCAGGGCCTGAGCCTGTCGCCCCAACGGCTGTGGTGGCAACACACGGCGGGCGCGGCCAAGGCGCTGGGTCTGGCGGGTGTGGTGGGCAATCTGCAGCCGGGCTGCGAGGCCGATTTTGTGGTGCTGAATCCAGAGGCCACCCCACTTTTGGCACGCAAGACCCGCCAGGCGCGCAACCTGGATGAGCTTTTGTTTGCGCTGATCGTGCTCGGTGACGACCGGGTGGTGCAAGAAACAGTGATTTCTCAAGCAAAATACGGCTCTAGCGCTTGATATTCATGCGCTACCAGCTACGTATTTAATAGCGCCCGGCAGTCCACCACTGCAGGGGCCACAGCGCAGGGAGTTCTGCTATGAGCATCAAGAGCGACAAATGGATCCGCCGCATGGCGGCCGAGCACGGAATGATCGAGCCCTTCGAGCCCGGCCAGGTGCGCGAGGTCGAGGGCCGCAAGATCATCAGTTACGGCACCAGCAGCTACGGCTACGACATCCGCTGTGCGCCCGAATTCAAGGTGTTCACCAATATCCACAGCACGGTGGTGGACCCGAAGAATTTCGACGAGAAGAGCTTTGTGGATTTTGAGGGTGACAGCTGCATCATCCCGCCCAACAGTTTTGCGCTGGCCCGCACGGTCGAATACTTCCGCATCCCGCGCAATGTGCTCACCATCTGCCTGGGCAAGAGCACCTATGCGCGCTGCGGCATCATCGTCAACGTCACGCCATTTGAGCCCGAGTGGGAGGGTTACGTGACGCTGGAGTTCAGCAACACCACGCCGCTGCCTGCGCGCATTTATGCGGGCGAGGGCTGCGCACAGGTGCTGTTCTTCGAGAGCGACAAGGACGACGTGTGTGAGGTCAGCTACCGCGACCGGGGTGGCAAGTACCAAGGCCAGGTGGGCGTGACGCTGCCAAAAGCCTGAGTTGAACAGGTTCTCAGAGCGCAGCTTCGCAGAGGCTGCGTCCTACAAGAACCCTGCGCCTCGGCTGAAATGCAAGCGTTGGTAAGTTTCATAGCATGGGTGCCATGGCCTCGGATGTTGTCGGGGCCTGACGGAGTTTCACCATGCTGACCTTTGCTGCTCCTTCTGCTCCCTCTCCTGCTGAGACTTCTGCCGCCCGCTTGGTTTCAGATCCGGCTCCTGCTCCTGCTGCAGTGCAGGGCGGTCTGCCCAGCGTGACTGGCAGGCTGCCGAACGATGGTCTCTGCGGACCTGCGGGTGCACCGTCCAGCTACTGGCCGTGTGAAATGCTGAATGCGTTTGTGTTGCGCATGGCGGCTCAGGGCCACTGCGTCAACATGTCGATGATGTTGGGTCACCACCCCTATGCGCTGGAGCGGCTGTCAGTGGCCTTGGCTGTACCAGACCCCGCGTTGCGGCAGTTGGCGCTGCAGTTGCAGCCGTACTTCGAGGCTCCTGGCGTCGGCGGTTGAGGTTCGCACCAGCAAATGTCGGTAAGTGCCGACAGGTGCCCCTCGCGCATGCCCTCTCAGACCTCCACACACACCCTGTTGCGCCCCTGGCCCTTGGCTTCGTAGAGGGCTGCATCCCCCCTGCGCAGCAGGGCAGCGCTGGTGTCTTCGGCGCTGCGCATGCTGGCCACACCGGCACTCACGGTGATGGTGCCCACGACCGGGTCTTGCTGCTCCGCCATGGCTGTGACCAGGGCCTGCGCAATGGACTGGGCACCTTCCAGGTCAGTGTCGGGCAGCAATGCCACAAATTCTTCGCCGCCCAGCCGGGCCACCACGTCCGAGCTGCGCAGGCGCGACTCCAGCGTGCGCGCCAGGCGCCGCAGCACCTCGTCGCCAGCCTCATGTCCGTAGGTGTCGTTCACCCGTTTGAAGTGGTCCACATCCACCGTGATCAGGCTCAGGGGGCGGCGACTGCGCCGCGTCAGGGCCAGTGCAAACGCCATCTGGCTCTCAAAGCCGCGCCGGTTCAGCAGGCCGGTGAGTGCGTCGGTGCGCGCCTGCAGGTCCAGCGCGCGGTTGGCGGCCTCCAGCTCCAGCGTGCGCAGCCGTACCTTTTCTTCCATGGCCTCGCGGGCGGCCAGCAGGCGGTGCGTCATGCGGCCCAGAGACTGGGAGAGCTGTTGCACCTCGCGGCTGCTTTGCATGGCCGGAATGTCGCTGCCCGGGTGTCCGGCCTCTACCGCGCTGGCCGCGTCGGCCAGTGCATACAGGTCCACGCTCAGGCGCCGGGCAGCCAGCCAGGCCAGGGCCGACGCCAGCAGCGCGGCCGTCAGGCCAATCACCAGTGCCAGTTGCACGGTGCTGTCTGCCTCGGCAAAAGCCAGCTCAACTGGCTGGCGTGCCACGATGCGCCAACCCAGGTCGCTGGCCGCGTTGCGTGGCTGCAGTTGGGTGGCAGCCGTCAGGTAGCGCTTGCCATCCTGCCACTGCGCCACGGTGGTCTGTGTGCGGTCGCCGTCGCGGTTGTTGTTGACACTGATGTCCTCGGGCAGTCGCTGTCCGGCGGCGCGCATTGCCTCGGTCCGTCCGCCGGGTGCAAAAATCAATTGGCCTTCGCGGTCGAAAATGAACAGTTCCAGCGCGCTTTCGTCAGATGAAGCGGGGGTGAGGCTCTCCAGCACCTCGCGGGTCCATTGCCAGCTGCCATGGATGCCTAGCACGCCCACCGTGGTGGGGCCGATGCGGATGGGGGCTGCAAAGTCCACAAATCGGTGCGGCTCGCCGGTGGCGGTGGGGGGCAGCAGGGACTCCAGCAGCTTGGCGGGGTGCACATCCCCCACATGCACCCCTTCAAGTCCGTGTTGGAACCACGGTCGCTGGGCCACGCTCTGGCCCACCAGCAGGTCGCGCGTGGCATTGCGCACCACGCCTTGCGCATCGGCCACGCCGATCCAGACGTTGGTGGGCTGCATGGCCTGGCTGCGGGCCAGCATGTGCTGTGCCTCGGCAGAGTCGAGTCCCTTGGCCCAGACCACTTCGGCGCTGGCCATCACCTCGGCCTCCAGGCTGCGCTGCATGAGGCCGAGGGCCAGCAGCTTGCCCGCGTTTTCGGCCACCACCTGCAACGAGTTGCCTGCATCGCGCTGGATACGGTGCTTGAGCAGCTCACCAAACCCCAGCGACAGCAGCACCGCCAGGCCCACCACCAGCGTGCCAAACACCAGCGCGATCTGCATGCGCAGGCTGTGGGTTGAAAAGCGCGTGATGGGCATCATGCGGGTGTGGTCGTCGATGAGCGCGTCGCAGAAGTTGTGGGGCTGGCGTGGCGCAGGGCCAGCCGGGCGGCTGCCAGGTCCCACCCCGCCCAGCCGCAGCTTTTGAACAGCACCGGGCCCGAGTGGTGCGTGGGGGCTGCGGCACTGAGGCCGCTGACCACGTCGGCCAGCGTGGGCAGCGCGGCTACGTCCAGGCCCGCCTGCAGCAGGTCGCCCGCCTCGTGGAGGGCATCGCTGGTGTCCACCACGATCCGTCCGTGCCGCGCCGCATGCTGGCAAAGTGCGGGAGCCAGCTCTGCCATGGCGGGCGTGAAGGCGCCCACGGCTGCCACAAATGCGTCGGGCCGGGGCGGGGCGCTCAGTACCACCGCGCTGGCCGTGGTGCAGGTCGCTATCAGCGGGCAGTGGGGCACGGCGGCATCGGCATCGGCCACCACCCGTACCTGGGCGCCCAGGGCGCGCACCTGCGCCGCCAGGGCCTCGGCGCTGGCGCTGCTGCGCGAGGCAATCCATACCTCGCGCACGCCCAGGCCGTGGATGAACGCCTCGGCATGTGCCAGGCCCTGCACCCCTGCACCGACGATGAGCAAGGGGCCTTGCGGCGTCTGCGCCAGGTGCCGGGCTGCTAGCAGCGAGACAGCGGCGGTACGCCGCGCGGTGACGGTGGGCCCGTCCAGCACCAGTCGGCGCTCACCTGTGGCGATGTCAAACACCACCACATCGCCCTGGATCGACGGGCGCCCTGTGCCTGCGTTGCCTGGGGTGAAGGTGATGAGCTTGGTCATGGCCACCGATTGATCCGTGGCAGGCATCACAAACAGGCTGCCGCCTTGCGCCAGCGGCAGCACGGCGCGTGGCGGCACCGCCACGGTGTGGTCCTGCAGCAAGGCGGCTATTTCGTCGGCCAGATCGGACCAGGGCAACCGCGCAGCGGTGGCGGCTGCATCCAGCACGCCGAGAGAGGTCAAAGAGGGGGCTAAAAGCATGCGGGGACTGTACACAGCATGCCGCTGGCGTGGGAGCGGAGAAGCCCTCACATGTGCAGTGCCCAACGCAGCCCGGCAGGGGCTGGGCGTCGGTTCAGGCCCGCCATGGAGGCCGTGTCCATCAATGCGTGGCCCCTGCCTGCAGCGCGATGTCCTGCGGCGTCTGCACTGCGGCCAACAGGGCGGCATGGATGCCGCGCACCATGTCGCGCAGCGGCAGGTGGGGCTCGCCCTGGCCGCTGAGCCAGGGCACATGCACAAAACCGCCCCGTGCGCCTCGGGGCGCGCTGTGGTGTGCTGCAGAGGGCATGAAAGGCGGGGAAAAATGGGGTGGAACACATCGTAAATCGTCCGCGCCAGGGCGGCCCCGCGCGTAACATGGAGGCTTGGCCGCCCCGTCTGGAGGGCGCTGGAGAGACGCAATGAAATGGGAAGGCAATCGCGAGTCCGACAACGTGGAAGACCGCCGCGACGAGGGGGGTGGCGGCGGATCGCCAGTGTTTGGTGGGCGCAGCATTGGCATAGGCACCATCGTGATCGCGCTGCTGGGTGGTTGGGTGCTGGGTATCAATCCCTTGACCATCCTGGGACTGCTCAGTGGCGGCGGCCCTGCACCCCAGGTGCAGACGCAGCCCCATGCGCCCGCGCACCGTCCGCCCGCCGACGACACCATGGCGCGTTTTGTGTCCACGGTGCTTGCCGACACCGAGGACGTGTGGGGCGAGGTGTTCCGCCAGGGTGGCGGGCGCTACCAGGACCCGCGCCTGGTGTTGTTCCGGGGCGCTACGCCCACAGCATGTGGCACGGGACAGGCAGCCATGGGTCCGTTCTATTGCCCCGCTGACCAGAAGGTCTACATCGACCTGGGCTTTTACGAAACCCTCAAGACCCGGCTGGGTGCACCGGGCGACTTTGCCCAGGCCTATGTGATTGCCCACGAGGTGGGCCACCATGTGCAGAACCAGTTGGGCATCAGTGCCAAGGTGGACCAGATGCGGGGCCGCGTGAGCAAGGCGGAATACAACGCGCTGTCGGTGCGGCTGGAGCTGCAGGCCGACTGCTTTGCCGGGGTGTGGGCCCACCATGCCCAAAAGTCCCGCCAGATCCTGGAGCAGGGCGATGTGGAAGAGGCCATGAATGCCGCCGCCAAGATTGGCGACGACGCGCTGCAGCGCGCCAACGGCGGCGCCGTGGTGCCCGAGAGCTTCACACATGGCACCAGTGCCCAGCGGCAGCGCTGGTTCAACAGCGGCCTGCAAAGTGGCAGTGTCAAGACCTGCGACACCTTTGCGGCGCGCGGCCTGTAGGCGCGCAGTGCCTGTGGTTTGGTAGTTCCCCTCCATGCCATCGATCGCGCCTGTAGCTGCCTCGCTGCATCGCCGTGCCGAGCCCTTGGCGGGGGCTGAGGTGGGCGGCCCGTCCGCGCCGCAGCCCTCGGGCGCAGCGGCGGCGTGGTCTGCGGCGGCGGTCACGGTGCCCCATGCGGTGGGCCTGGGGCTGCTGGCGTTTGCGCCACTGGCGGGCGAGCATTCGCTGGCGGCGCTGGCTTTGTGGTCGGCAGCACTGCCCGGCCTGCTGCTGACCCTGGCGACACCCCGTGCCGGGGTGGTGTATGCGCCGACCACGGTGGTGGCGCTGCTGTTTGCTGCCGTGCTGGCTACCGCCCATGGCGCGGCGCCCAGTCTGGGCTTGAGCGCACGCCAGGTGCTGGCGGTCAGCGGGGCCACGGTGGCCTTGGCCTTTGTGTTTCAGTGGCTGCTGGGGGTGCTGCGGCTGGCGTCGGTGGCGCGGTTTCTGCCTATCTCGGTCACCCACGGGTTTGCGGCAGGCGTGGGCTTGTCGATGGTGGTGGGGCAGGTGCGCAATGGCTTTGGCGCCGGTGCCGACGCGCTGTGGGACGCACGCACAGCCTGGCACCTGCTGGCTGCGCTGACGGTGGTGGCACTGGCCTGGGCGCTGCGCCAGCGCTGGCCCCGCATGCCGGGGCTGCTATCGGCGGTGGCTGTGGTGGCACTGGCCGTGGCGCTGGCGGGGGTATGGGGCGTGGGGCTGGGCAGCGTGTTTGTGCCTGCCGTGCAGCCCAGCGTGTTTGCCTGGCCCATGCTGCCCGACTGGACCGGCATTCCCTGGATGGCGCTGGCCCGTCAGCAGGGCTCGGCCCTGGTGGTGCTGGCCGTGCTGATGGCGCTGGTCAATAGCCTGGAGATTCTGGTGTTCAACCAGGAACTGGAGCTGGACCATGGCCTGCGTGGCAACGCCAATCTGGCCCTGCGCCGCGAGAGCCTGCTGGGTGCACTGTGCGGGCTCGTGGGCATGATTCCGGCGTCCACCAGCGCCTCGCGTTCGCGCATCGTGCTGGCGCAGGCGGGCGCCTCGCGCGATGCCCCGCGCTGGCACGCCGCCATCATGCTGGGGGTGGCGGTCACCGGGGCGTGGTGGTTGCACTGGGTGCCCATGGCCTGTCTGGCAGGGGGGCTGGTGCTGGCGGGCCTGATGCAGGTGCCGGGCCTCATGTGGTCGCTGCGCTATGCGCGCCGGTCGCGGGTGACCTGGGCGCAGAGCTGGCTGGTGGCACTGGTGTTTGCGGTCATGGGGGGCGTGGGGGCGCTGGTGGCCGGGCTGGTGGTGGCCACGTTTGTGCTGCTGCACGATTCTGCCGCCACGGTGCTGCGCCATGTGCGGCTGGATGGCGAGCTGCGATCACGGCGCTTGCGCCGCGCTGGGTCGGACAGCTGGCTATCGCCGCGTATGAACCAAGTGGCGGTGTTCGAGCTGCAGGGCGTGATGTCGTTTGGGGTGGCCGCCCATCTGGCCGAGCAGGTGCGCATGCTGCAGCTGCCGCGCCACCGCTGGGTGATTCTGGACGCGGGCCGTGTGCCTGCGTGGGACAGCACGGCACTGGCACAGTTGCGGGCGCTGGTGCGTGACCTGGACCAGCAGGGCATTGCAGCCGCCGTGGCGGCGCTGGACCCGATGGCCGCCGAACATGTGGGGGAGCGTGTGCGCGCCTTTGCCGACCTGGACCGGGCGCTGGAATGGGCCGAGGTGGGCATCCTGTCCCAGCGCCCCATCGAGCAACGCCCTGCGCGCCTGGAGCGTGATTTGCTGGGGGAGGTGGGCGAGGGGGTGCCCAAGGCCGCCGCGGAGGCCTTGCAGGCGCTGCTGGTGCCGCAGGCCGTGCCGCCGCACGGTGTGGTGTTCCATGCGGGGGACACAGACCACGACCTGCTGGTGGTCAAGTCTGGCCACATCACGCTGGTCACCCAATGGCCGCCCGACAAGGGCTTGCGCCTTGCCACGGTTGGCCCGGGCATGGCGTTTGGTGAGATGGCTTTCCTCAACGGCGCGGCCCGCAGCGCCTGCGCTGGCTCCGAACGTGGCCCGGCGCACCTGGTGCGGTTGTCTCGCGCGCATTTCGATGCCTGGGCCCGGCAGTACCCCGAGGCGGCGCTTACGGTGATGAACAACCTGGCCCAGATCGGCGCCCGCCGCCTGGGGGTGACCACGCGGCAACTGCGGGCTGTGTTGGAGTAGCGCGAGCGGGCGGTGGGCCTTCGCATGGCGTGAGGCGTGACCCGGTCCTGGGTTCGACAGGCGCGTAAAAACCGTGAATTTCTATAATCGAAGGTTGGCCAACACCGCTTGGCAATCCCCCCTTGCAGCCCCCATGGAATCCACCACTCCGTCCTCCTCCGCTGAAACTCCCGTGGCCATCACTCCCTTTGAATGGATCGGCGGCGAAGAGCGCGTGCGCGCCTTGACCGAGCGCTTCTACGACCTGATGGACCTGGAGCCCGGCTACGCCGAACTGCGCGCCGCCCATGGCAGCGACCTGGGTCAGGCCCGGCAAAAGCTCTTCATGTTTCTGTGCGGTTGGCTGGGCGGCCCCTCGTACTACACCGACCAGTTTGGCCACCCACGCCTGCGCGCGCGCCACATGCCGTTTGCTATTGGTATCAAGGAACGGGACCAGTGGGTGGCCTGTATGGACCAGGCCATGGGTGAGACCGGTGTGCCCACAGACCTGCGTGTGCGGCTGAAGGAGAGCTTCATGGGCACCGCCGACTGGATGCGCAACAAAGGGGTGTAGCCAGTCATTGATGTGGCGCCAGGTCACAGGCCGTTGATGATCCCCTGGGAGCTCTTCAACAGGCTCTAAGATGCCCGCTCCAACAAATACAGGAGGTGGGGTATGTCGGCAACCGCTTGGGTCGTGGTCGTTGTGCTGGTCGCAGTGCTGGTGTGGGCTGTCACGGTCTACAACCGGCTGGTGCAATTGCGCAACCGCATTGCCAATGCGTTTGGCCAGATCGACGTGCAACTGAAGCGCCGGTACGACCTGATCCCCAACCTGGTGGAGGTGGCGCGTGGCTATCTGGCGCACGAGGCCGCCACGCTGGAGGCCGTCATCCAGGCCCGCAGCCAGGCGCAGGGAGCGGTTGCAGCAGTGCGCGCAGCCCCTCAAAGCGCCAGCGCCATGGGGGCGCTGGCCGCCGCTGAAGGTGTGCTTGGTGGCAGCCTGGGCCGCCTGATGGTGGTGGCCGAGAGCTACCCTGAGCTCAAGGCCGACGCCACCATGCAGTCGCTGTCCGAGGAGATCACCAGCACCGAAAACCGCCTCGGTTTTGCACGCCAGGCCTACAACGACCAGGCGCTGGAGTTCAACGATGCGGCAGCACAGTTCCCCGAGCTCGTCGTCGCGCGCCTGCTGAGCTTTGCTCCGGCGCCCATGCTGGCTTCCACGCAGTCCGACGAAGAGCGCGCCGCACCCCGCGTGAAGTTCTGACCTTCCCACTCCTGCACCCATGAAATTCTGGGACCACCAGCACAACGCGCGCAGCGAGACCCGCCGCCTGCTGCTGGGCTTTGCGCTTGCCGTGGCCGTTCTGGTCGTTGCGGTGCATGCCGCCCTGGCCTTGGCCTGGTGGCTGATGGTGGCGGTGCTGCCGGTGCATTTGCCATTTCCGCAGGGTTTTCTGGCCGCCAATGTGGGCGTCTCGTTGATGCTGGTGCTGGGCGGCTGGTGGGTCGAGACGTCCAACCTGCGCGCAGGCGGTGTCAAGCTGGCCCGCCGCGTAGGGGCGCGCGAGTTGCGGCCTTCGCTGTCGCACGCTGAGCAGCGGCTGTCCAACATCGTGGATGAGCTGTGCATTGCCGCGCACATGCCACGCCCGCAGATCATGGTCATGCCGCGTACCGACGCCATCAATGCGTTTGCTGCGGGCTGGGACGAGAGCGATGCCGTCATTGCCGTGACGCAGGGCGCGTTGGACTACCTCACCCGTGAGGAGATGCAGGGTATGGTGGCGCATGAGCTAAGCCATCTGCACGAGGGTGACACGCGCCTGAAGATGCGGCTGGCGGGCATGGTGTTCGGGCTGGAGCTGGTTTACAACTTTGGCAACGCGATGCGCGAGCGACGTGGCCTGGCCTGGTGGTTTGGGTCGGCCATCATGGTGGCGGGTTTGGCGGGCTGGCTCACCGGGCGCATGCTCAAGGCGGCGGTGTCGCGCCAGCGCGAATACCTGGCTGACGCGCGCGCCGTGCAGTGGACGCGCAGCAAGGATGGCCTGGGTGGTGTGCTGCGCAAGGTGATGGCCCAGCGCCGCGATACTCCGGCCGGGTATGCCGAGAACCCCGTCCACACCGGCCTGGCCCATCCGGCCGTGCAGCACATGCTGCTGGTGGATGTGGACGGCGGCAGCCGCATGGAGCGTTGGCTGGACACACACCCTACGCTCGACGACCGCGTGCAGCGCGTGTATGGCCGCCGCATGCAGCCCTTGCCTGCCGTGCCGGTGGCTGCTGGGCCGGAGTCTGCGCGGCGTGACGCTGGCGTGGCGCCTGGTGCGGTGTCGATCGCCTCGCTGGTGGACCCGTTTGCGCGATTTATGTAGCCCAGACATCGCCACTATCAGGGCAGGCGGCGAGCTGTTGTTGTTTTTGCAGGAGAGCCATTTTTCATGTCACGCGATGCACGTTTTCTGGAGCAAGCGCTGGCCCTCGGGTACAGCTTTGATGGCGAGATCAAGATCGGTGGCAACTATGTGCCGCTGGTGCGCGATGGCCACCACATTTACCTGAGCGGCCAGATTCCGCGCGTGGGCGACACCGTCGTGGTCACGGGCGCCGCCGGGGCGGGCGCCACGCTGGCCGATGCGCAAAAGGCTGCGAAGGTGTGTGCCATGCGAGCGCTGGCCTTGCTGCAGCGCTCGCTGGGTTCGCTCGACGCCGTGCAGTCCATTTTGCGCATCACTGTGTACGTGCAGTCGGCGCCCACCTTTACGCAGCAAAGCGAGGTGGCCGATGGTGCGTCCGACCTGCTGTTTGCCGTGTTGGGCCCGGCGGGGGCCCACACCCGCACCTCGGTGGGCGTGCTGCAACTGCCCAAGAATGCCACCGTGGAGGTGGACTTGATCGCATCGGTGGCGCCATGACCGCACCTGTTGCTGTGCACCAAGGCAGCTGCCTGTGTGGTGGCGTGCGTTACGAAACCACGGCGCCGTTGCAGGGTGCATCGCACTGCCATTGCTCGATGTGCCGCAAGGCGCATGGTGCGGCGTTTGGCAGCTATGGCAGCGTGCGGCGCGAGTACCATCGCTTTGTGTCGGGCCAGGCACTGGTTCGCACCTATCAGTCTTCGCCCAAGGTCACGCGCACGTTCTGCTCGGTGTGTGGCTCGCCCCTGCTGTGGCACCGCGACGGCACCTATGCCGAGTGGGTGGCCGTGCCGCTGGGAACGCTCGATACCCCTTTTGACACACCGCCCCAGAAACACATCCACGTGGCCTCCAAAGCCGCGTGGGTGGTGATCTGCGATGGTTTTCGGCAAGAGGCCGAAGGATAGATCGGTACCCCATGGAAGCACCACCGAACCCGCACCCCCGCTTCAACGTCTTTGGCCGCATCGTCGAGGTACGGCGCGCAGGCGCGCTGTGGCAGGCGTACCGTGTGGGCGCCGATGGCAAGCGCACGCCTTCGGGCTTTGTCATCCCTGATTTTGTCGAAGAGCATGAGCTGGCGCAGTTTCTGGAAGACCTGTTCCACGAAAGCGCCTCGCCGCACAACGGCGACGTGTATCGCATCGATTGACTTGGCACGAGGCGCGATGCTGACTGCAGCACGCGGCGCAGGTGTTGCGGCCACACCGCCGCGTCACACTGCTGTCAAACCCGACCCAGACACTCGGCCCCTTGTTTCAATTCGGGACTGTTCATGTCTGAACGCACTCTGGGCTTTTTGATTTCTCCCTCGCATGTCTCGCGCCGCGTGGCCACGCTGGGTATGGTGGCACTGGCCGCTTCGCTGGCCGCCTGTGGCGGTGGCAACGACAGCGCCAGCAGCAATGCGGGCGCTACGGCCACGCTGGCCGTGCTGGAGACCACCGACCTGCACTTCAACGTGCGCAGCTACGACTACTTCAAGCTGGCCGATGACAAGAGCTACGGCTTCGAGCGCACCGCCACGCTGGTGCGCGCCGCGCGCAAAGAGTTTGCCAACACCTTGCTGGTGGACAACGGCGACACCATCCAGGGCACCGCGCTGGCCGACTACGAGGCCACCGTCAGCCCCATCCCCTGCACGCAGCAGCTGTCGATGTACAAGGCCATGGGCGCGCTGGGCTTTGACGCGGGCACGCTGGGCAACCACGAGTTCAACTACGGCCTGCCCTTTTTGAACCAGGTGCTGGGCGGCGGGCTGGATGTGGACGGCGTGGACCCCGCCAAGAAGTGCGCGGGCGCGGGCTACCCCGCCGTGCTGGCCAACGTGTACAGCAGCAAGACCAAGAAGCCGCTGGTGCAGCCCTACACGCTGCTGGAGCGCACGCTGGTGGGCAAGAGCGCGGATGGCAAGGAAGTGAAGCTGCCGATCAAGATCGGTGTGATCGGCTTCACCACGCCCGGCATCATGAACTGGGACAAGCGCTACCTGGAAGGCAAGGTCTATACCGAAGGCGCGGTCGAATCGGCCAACAAGTACGTGCCCGAGCTGCGCGCCAAGGGCGCCGACGTCGTGGTGGCGTTGCTGCACGGCGGGCTCGACAGTGCCGCCTACTCGGCCACCATGGAGAACCCGGGCCTGTACCTCTCGAAGGTGGCAGGCATCGATGCGATGGTGATGGGCCACCAGCACGGTGTGTTCCCTGACACGGCGGCCACCCCCAGCTTCAACCAGGCCGGTGTGGACCACAAGGCGGGCACCATCAACGGCGTGCCAGCCGTCATGGCCAGCTCCTGGGGCAAGGCGCTGGGTGTGGTGCAACTGGCATTGCAGTGGGATGGTGCCAAGTGGGTGGTCAACAAGACCGCCAGCAAGTCTGAGCTGCGCAACATCCAGAGCAAAAACGCGGCGGGCACGACGGTGACCGTGGATGCTGACTCTGCCATTGCCCCGCTGATCGAGACGCAGCACCAGGCGGCCATCAAGTACGTGAAGACGCCCATCGGCCAGACCGACTTCCGCATGAGCACGCTGTTTGCTGATGTGGGTGACCCCGGCTCGATCCAGATCGTGAACCAGGCGCAGCAGGCCTATGTGGCGGCTTACATCAAGGCCAGCCTGCCGCAGTATGCGCAGCTGCCGGTGCTGTCGGTGAGCGCGCCGTTCAAGAGCGGCTTCCAGGGTGGCGCGGACTACACCGACGTGGCCGTGGGCCCGCTGGCCATCAACAACGCGGCCGACCTGTACCTGTACCCCAACACGGTGTACGCGGTGAAGGTGAACGGTGGCGACATCAAGAAATGGCTGGAAGCCGCTGCCAAGCGCTTCAACCAGATCGACCCGGCCAAGACCACCGAGCAGGCGCTCATCAGCACGTTCCCCGGCTACAACTTCGACATGTTCACCACGGCCGATGTGTTGTACGAGATCGACGTGACCCAGCCCGTGGGCAGCCGCATCAAGAACCTCACGTACCTGGGCAAGCCCATCGACGTGGCGCAGGAGTTTGTGATTGCCACCAACAACTACCGCGCCACCAGCGGCAAGAGCTTCATCGACAAGCTCGACGGCTCGGGCACCATCTGGGCCTCGCCCGACGCCAACCGCGACGTGGTGATCGACTACATCCGCAAGAACCCGGCGGTGACCCGCGTTGCCAACGGTGCAGCCAAGAGCTGGCGCTTTGCCAAGGCCACGGTGGCGGGCCCGGTGGTGTTCAGCTCGGGTGCCAATGCACTCAGCGTGGCTCAGGCGGCCGGGCTGACCAATGTGTCGCTGCTGGCGGCCGATGATGGATCGGGCAAGGGCACGTCGAAATACGGCGTGGATCTGTCCAAGTAAGCATCAGCCTCTCGCTACGGGGAATGTGGCGGTGCGTGCCTTCGCGGCGCCGCCGCTACGCATCCCAATGATTTGCTATATTTTTAATAGCTGCTACCGCTTATTAATCAAGCGCTAGCGGCTATTTCTTATGAATTTCTGTGCAGCACAGGCTGCAGCAGCACCACCAGCGCCCCCGCGCCCCCATCCATGGGCCGGGCCTGCACAAAGGCCAGCACCTCGTTCTTTTGCACCAGCCAGCGCTGCACGCGGCCCTTGAGCACGGGGCTTTTGCCGGGCGAGCCCAGCCCCTTGCCATGCACCACGCGCACGCAGCGCAGGCCCGTCTTGTGGGCGTGGCGGATGAACTCGCCCAGCGCCTCGCGCGCCTCGTCCACGCGCAGGCCATGCAGGTCGAGCTGGCGCTGGATGCTCCAGTGGCCCGAGCGCAGGCGGCGCGTTACCTCTACGCCAATGCCGGGGCGGCGAAAGCTGAGCTGGTCGTCGGTGTCGAGCAGGGTACTCACGTCAAAGTCGTCGCTGATGGATTCGAGCAGCACCCGCTCCTCGTCCAGCCAGTGCTGCACGGGCAGCGGCGGGGGCAGGTGCTTGCGCAGCCGAGCCACGTTGGGGTTGCGCAGCGGGGTGACGGGGCCCACGCTGCGGCTGAAGAGGTGGCGCTCGGCCTCGGCCCGCGCTGCTGCCTCACGGCGGGCTTTCTCTTCGGCTTCGCGGCGCTCCTGGTCCTCGCGCAGGCGGCGGGCCACGGTGGCCAGGTCTTGCAGCTGGGTGATCCGTTCGCCCGCCCGGCGAGGGGCGGGTGGCGCGCGGCGCCGGGGCGGTGCTGGTTTTTCGTCGGCAGCGGGTGGCGCGGGGGCGTGGCGCAGGGGGCGCATCGCCGCCTTGGCCGCTGCCTTTTTATCGGCCAAACCTGCGCGCCGGGCGGATCGGGGCACGTTGGGCGCCGTGGGTGTATTGGGCGCAGTGCGCGCAGGGGTGGGCTCGGTGGTGCCCAAGGGGTCTTCGGTGCGGCGCGCAGCGCGTGCCAGCGCGGCGTGTAGTGCCGTGGGTGGGTGGGCCGGCGCGGGCGCAGGGGCAGTCACACCAGGCCCTTTTCGGCCATCGACAGCGCCTGGCCGGGCGCCACGATCACATGATCGAGCACGCGCACATCCACCAGGGCCAGCGTGGTCTTCAGGGTTTGTGTCAGCGCCTCGTCGGCGCGGCTGGGCTCCACGCTGCCGCTGGGGTGGTTGTGGGCCAGCACCACGGCTGCGGCCTGGTGGTGCAGGGCACGCAGCACCACCTCGCGCGGGTACACGCTGGTCTGTGTGAGCGTGCCGCGAAACAGCTCCTCCATGGCCAGCAGGCGGTTTTGCGCATCGAGGAACAGCACCGCAAACACTTCATGCCCCTTGGCCGCCAGGTGCAGCTGCAGGTAGTGCTTGACGGCGTCGGGTGAGTCGAACACTTCGCGTTCGCGCAGTTGCTGGGCCAGGGCGCGGCGCGCGAGTTCGAGCACGGCCACCAGTTCGGCGCGCTTGGCAGGGCCCAGGCCCTTGATGCGCTCCAGATCGGCCGCGCTGGTGTGCAGCAAGCCAGCAATGCCGCCAAAGCCGCCGGTGACAGCGCCCGTGGTGGGGTCGATGCCGGGCGGGTCGAGCAGCTCTTGTGCCATCTGCAGCACGCCCTTGCCCACGATGCCGGTGCGCAGCAGGATGGCCAGCAGCTCCGCATCGGCCAGGGCGGCAGGGCCGCGTGCCAGCAGTTTTTCACGGGGCTGGGCGTCGGCGGGCAGGTCTTTGATGGCCATGGGACAAGGAGGTGGGACCCGCCAGCGGCGGTGGCGGCGGTAGGGCTTTGCCCGGTTTTCTACAATCGCAGGAGTTTATCGAGACTGTCATGACCTCTACCGCTGCTGCTTTGCCCACCGTTCAGCCGGGCTCCTTCCTTACCTTGCACTACCGTCTGGCGGGCCCTGCAGGCGATGTGATCAATACGTTCAACGACAAACCCGCCACCCTGTCGCTGGGCACGGGCGAGCTGTCACCCGCCGTGGAGCAGCGCCTGCTGGGCCTGGCCGAGGGCACGCGCACCACGTTCGAGCTGCCTGCGGGCGAGGCTTTTGGCGAGCGCAATGCCGACATGCAGCAGTGGGTGGCGCGCAAGCTGATGAACGAGCTGGGCGACCCCGACGAAAAGTACAACGTGGGCGATGTGGTGCAGTTCCCCACGCCCGATGGCCTGGGGCAATACGCGGGCGCCGTGATGCAGGTGCGCGACGACGGCGCGGTGCTGTTCGACTTCAACCACCCGCTGGCGGGCCAGCCGGTGACCTTTGAAGTGCAACTGATCGGAATCCTGTGATGCAGGCGCCGCAAGAGATCCTGCTGGCCGAGCCGCGTGGGTTTTGCGCAGGCGTGGACCGCGCCATCGAGATCGTGGAGCGCGCCATCCAGAAGTTCGGCGCCCCCATCTACGTGCGCCACGAGATCGTGCACAACACCTATGTGGTGAACGACCTCAAGGCCAAGGGCGCGATCTTTATTGAAGAATTGTCGGATGTGCCCCCAGGCGCCACGCTGGTCTTCAGTGCCCACGGCGTGAGCAAGGCGGTGCAGCAAGAGGCCGTGGCGCGCGGCTTCAGCATTTTTGACGCCACCTGCCCGCTGGTGACCAAGGTGCACGTCGAAGTGGCCAAGCTCGCCAAAGAGGGCTACGAGTTCATCATGATCGGCCACAAGGGCCACCCCGAGGTCGAAGGCACCATGGGCCAGCTCGACCATGGCATCCACCTGGTGGAAGACGTGGAAGACGTGGCCCGCGTGCAGCCCCAGCAGACCGAGAAGCTGGCCGTGGTCACGCAGACCACACTGAGCGTGGACGATGCCGCCGAAATCTCGGCCGCCGTGCGCGCGCGCTTCCCCAGCGTGCGCGAGCCCAAGCAGCAGGACATCTGCTACGCCACCCAGAACCGGCAGGACGCCGTCAAGGTGCTGAGCCCGCAGGTGGACGTGGTGATTGTGGTGGGCAGCCCCACCAGCTCCAACAGCAACCGCCTGCGCGAACTGGCCGCCAAGCTGGGCACCACGGCCTACATGGTGGACAACGCTGACGAATTGCAGGGCGAGTGGTTCAAGGGCCTGGCGCGTGTGGGGCTCACGGCTGGCGCCTCTGCACCGGAGATCCTGGTGCAGCAGGTCATCGACCGCATCAAGGCACTGGGCGCCGTGTCGGTGCGCACCATGGCGGGCATCGAGGAAACCATCAAGTTCCCGCTGCCCAAGGGGCTCAAGATCGACGCGGCCACGGGCTTGGACATCACCGAACGTACGCCGGAGACCGGGCCAGCGGGGCATTGAGCGGCGAGGGCGGGCACTCCGTCAGCGGGTGCCGTCAATCAAATGCTTCTGTTTTGATAGCTGCTAGTGCTTGATGCATAAGCGCTACAAGCTAATTTGGTTCATTTTTTACCATCGCGCCTGCAGGGGCTTCTTACAGCGACACTGCAGGCCCGCTCCACAAATCCAGCGGTGGGTCCGCAGCTACCGCACGCAGGATGTCGGTGCGCGAGATAAAGCCCGACAGCACCCCCACTTCATCGGTCACGGGCAGGCCGGGCAGGCCGGTGTCCAGCAACACGGCGGCCACGCGGCGCAGTTCGGTGTCGGGCGCTACGGTGGGCACGGGGCTGATCATCACTTCAGACACCGGGCGGCGTGCCAGGTCGATGGCCCGCTTGACGGCACCGGGCTCGGGCAGCAGGTCCAGCGGTGCCATGTCGGCCCGCAGCAGCAGCCCGATCACGCGGCCCAGCGCATCCACCACGGGAGCCTGGGCCACCTTGTTCTCGGCCAGGGTCTGCCAGGCATCGTTCACGCGCACGTCGGGCGCCACACTCACGCCGCCGGTGGTCATCACGTCGCTGACCTTGGTCAGTGGCTGGCGGGTGTTGGCCTGGGGGCCTTGCTCGGTTTGGGCGTAGGCGCTCACGGCATCGTGCATGCGCAGGTTGACGATGGCTGCAGGCGCGGCAGCGCTGGTGTCGGCCGCCGTGGGGCGGGGCTGGGCCGTGAAGACGGGCCCTGGCTGGCCATCTTGCGCATCCATGGCCCGCGTGCGCAGGGCCTGTGGGCGCTGCACGCTGCGCACTGCAGAAATACGCGACAGGTTTTCGGGGCCACCCCGGTACATCTGGCCCGACGGGCCGAATACAAAGAACATGCTTTTCTCCTGCGCGCAGGCCCGCCAGCGCGTGTGCGTGAGGTACTGCCCTGCCCATGTTATCGGCTGTTGTGCGGCGCGCATGCAGTCAGCGTTGTGTCTGCATGTTGCGGGCAGCCCCTACACTGCCCCTTCTTTTGACCCCACCAGCCTCACCGGAGCCCCCGCATGATCGACCGCGCCGCCATTGCCGCCGCCCGCCGCCAACTGGCCACCCAGCCTGATTTTCTGCGCACCACGCCGCTGATGCGTGTGTCTGGCCGATCCCTGGGTGTGGACTGCGGCGAGGTGTGGCTCAAGCTGGAGCACCTGCAGGTGGGTGGCAGCTTCAAGGCGCGCGGCATGCTGTACCGCCTGCTGGCGAACCCGGTGCCCGAGAGCGGCGTGATCATCGCCTCGGGCGGCAACGCAGGCATCGCCGTGGCCGCCGCAGCCAAGGCGCTGGGCGTGCGCTGCGAGGTGTTTGTGCCAGAGGTCTCGCCCGAGGCCAAACGTGCCCGCCTGCGCGCGCTGGGCGCCGAGGTGGTCGTCACCGGCGCAGCCTATTCCGAAGCCTTTGAAGCCTGCGTGGCCCGCCAGAAGGCCACTGGCGCGCTGCAGGCCGACGCCTACGACCAGCCCGAAGTGGTGGCCGGTGCAGGCACCCTGGCGCTGGAGATGGAAGAGCAGGGCGGCCGCCTGCCCGACACGGTGCTGGTCAGCGTGGGCGGTGGCGGCCTCATCGGCGGCGTGGCCGCTTGGGTAGAGAGCCGCGCCCATGTGGTGGCGCTGGAGCCCGAACGCGCGCCCACTCTGCACGCGGCGCGCGCTGCGGGCCAACCGGTGGATGTGGAAGTGGGTGGCGTGGCCGCTGATTCATTGGGCGCCCGCCGCATCGGCGCCATTGGCTGGGAGGTCAGCCAGCGCCACGTGCACGATGCCCTGCTGCTGCCCGACGAGGCCATCCGCGCCGCCCAGCTGTGGCTGTGGAAAGAGCTGAAACTGGCCGTGGAGCCCGCTGCCGCGCTGGGGTTGGCGGCGCTGCAAACCGGCGTCTACAAGCCCCAGCCGCAGGAGACGGTGGCCCTCATTCTTTGCGGCGCCAACTTCGACCCGGCCAGCCTCGCCTAAGCCAGAAAGCGCGCTACGCAACTGGCGCGCCCCGTGCCAGTGCACCCGCAGAACCGGCTTTGCCGGGCCACCGGGTGCGTCCCCCTTGGGGGAAGGCGCGAAGCGACTCAGGGGGGCGTCTAAAATCCAGCAATGCTTGACATTCTTCTCCTCCGCAAAGACCTCGACACCGCCATCGCGCGGCTGGAAACCCGCAAAAAGCCCCAGGCCTTCCTGGACGTCTCCGCTTTCCAGGCCCTGGAGTCCGAGCGCAAGACGCTGCAGACCCGCACCGAAGAGCTGCAGGCCCAGCGCAACCAGCGGTCAAAACAGATCGGTGTGCTGATGGGGCAAATTGCTCGTCTGATTGCGACTGAGGAGTTCGATCAGGCTGAGTTCAATAAGCGGCAGGCCGAGGCATTCAAGTTAGAAGTCGCTGCAATCAATCAAGAGTTTGATTCCTCCAAGATTCGGCTCGACCAAATCCAGTCCGAGCTGCTGGCCATGCTGGTGGCCGTGCCCAACCTGCCGCACGAGTCCGTGCCCGTAGGCAGCGATGAAACCGGCAATGTGGAAGTACGCCGCTGGGGCAGCGCCCCCAGTTTTGCGTTCGAGGTGAAGGACCATGTGGATCTGGGCACCCCGCTGGGCCTGGATTTCGACATGGGCGTCAAGCTCTCGGGTTCGCGCTTTACCGTGATGAAGGGCTCCATCGCCCGCCTGCACCGCGCACTCAGCCAGTTCATGTTGGACGTGCAGACGCAAGAGCACGGCTACACCGAGTGCTACGTGCCCTACGCTGTGAACGCTGATTCGCTCAAGGGCACCGGCCAGTTGCCCAAATTCGAAGGCGATCTGTTTGCCGCCAAAAAGGGCGGCCAGGACGGCGAGCCAGTGCCCGACAACTCCGCGCTGTACCTTATCCCCACCAGCGAAGTGCCCCTGACCAATTTTGTGCGCGATGTGGTCACGCCAGAGGCCGACCTGCCCATCAAGCTCACGGCCCACACACCATGCTTCCGCTCGGAGGCCGGGAGTGGCGGGCGTGACATTCGGGGCTTGATCCGCCAGCACCAGTTCGACAAGGTCGAGATGGTGCAGATCGTGCACCCCGACAAGAGCTACGAAGCCCTGGAAGAAATGACCCGCCACGCCGAAGCCGTGCTGCAAAAGCTGGGCCTGCCCTACCGCGTGATGAGCCTGTGCACCGGAGACATGGGCTTTGGCGCCGCCAAAACGTATGACCTGGAAGTGTGGCTGCCCGCGCAGAACACCTACCGCGAGATCAGTTCGGTGAGTAATTGCGAAGCCTTCCAGGCCCGCCGCCTGCAGGCCCGCTTCAAGAACGCCCAAGGCAAGAACGAGCTGCTGCACACCCTGAACGGCTCTGGTCTGGCCGTGGGCCGTACGCTGGTGGCCGTGCTGGAGAACTACCAACAAGCTGACGGCAGCGTGACGGTGCCCGAAGTTCTGCGCCCTTACCTGGGCGGCTTGGCCGTGCTGGCTCCCTGAAAAACTTGCTATACTCGCAGGCTTCGACACATAGGAGAGGTGGCAGAGTGGTCGAATGTACCTGACTCGAAATCAGGCGTAGTGGCAACACTACCGTGGGTTCGAATCCCACCCTCTCCGCCATTACATAACCCCAAGTAATTGATTTACTTGGGGTTTTTTGTTTTTTGCTGACGCTGGTATGCCAGTTGGTATGCCATGGCAGATTGTTTCTTGTTGCATCTGCATGGATGACGTTGTAACTCGTGCCATGTGTAAGACCTATACGTAACTCATGGCTACGTAGCAGTTTTTGCCGTAGCTACCCGGTCGCAGCCCACATTCGATCTTCCACAGCCATGGTTGGAGCGGCCGGAATCGGTGCCGTAGAGCGCAATCAGTGCTGAGCGGCCTCTACTGGCAAAAGCTGTCCTATCGTCCTCTTTGCCAACTCCTGATTGCTGATCGGCCGAGCCACCTTCTTCCCATTGCGATTCTTCTGCCGACGCGCACGGGCCTTGGCGGTTGAGGCGGCGTACGCGAATTTGTACGACAGCTCGCCACTTGCACACCAGCTGTTCCTTGTTCCTCTGGCTATGGCTAGCGACCGAGCACCACTTCCATGTCCTGGGCTGGAGGTTATTGCAACTATGCACAAACCGAGTTTGGGCCCGTCGCCCTTAGTTACACGGAATCGAGCAGTGCCAACGCCTTGCGTTTGCCCAGTTTGAGCACTTCAGCAATGCGCTGCAGTTGCGCAGCCCGGGGCTGGACATGGCCCGTCTCCCACTTGTAGACCGACAGCGAGGAAGCGCCCAGCAGCTGAGCCATCTGCTTTTGCGTAATGCCGAGTGCTGTGCGTTTGTCGATCAACACCTGAGCATCGAACTGGATCTGTTTTGGCTTCTTGAGAGTGACGTCTTCTGTCACCGCCTTGGCTTTGGGCGCATCCTTTACTTTGACCTGCCGTTGAGTTGCTTTGAGCTGGGAGGTCAGAGCTTTAACCTCACGCTTGAGTGCCGCGATCTCCGAGCGATGGCTGGTGATCAACTTGCGCATATCCTGAAGTTCAGGCTTGAGCTCCTTGCGAGCCATGCGAGCAACTTCATTGCGAAAGGCATTGGAAAACGTAGTCATAGCCCCGATGGTGAGAGATGCCTGCTTTCTGTACCTAAAAAATCGATACGACATCCTCACCTCGTAAGATCACTGCACCATGCGCAGCAAACCCACTTGGACACAGGAAAACCTCGAACAAACGCTTTGGGCCAAAGAGTTCAAGAAGGAAGCGCCTGTCAGTTATCCCACTGCCATCCGCTATGCCTTGGAGAACAAGCTGGAGGTGATCATCGATCACACCACCGAGACAGGCGAGCCGCAATGGGTCATCCGATTGCTGGACGATCCCTCGTTCTGGATGGACGCCGTACCCACCAAAGCTGCAGCGTTGCAACTCAGCCGTGAGATGGGCTGGAAGGTCGTTCGGTAGCTGCTTGGATCAAACCGGGAAAATCGGTCTATGTCCCGGTCCGGCAGCACCAAAAACAAAACCGCCGAAGGCCTGAGCCCATGGCGGTTTTTTTGATTGAGACGGAAAGCGCTGTACTTACTTCCCAGCCTTGTCCGCCTTGCGCTTGGCAGCCTTGGGATCCACCACGGCTTTGAACTTGGCACCCGCCACGAACTTCGGCACCGTGCTCGCCGGGATCTTCAGCGCTGCACCGGTCGATGGGTTCTTGCCCGTGCGTGCTGCACGCTTGGCAGACTTGAAGGTCCCAAAACCCACCAGCTGCACGGCATCACCCTTCTTAACGGCCGTCTGGATGGTGTCGATCAACGTTTCCAGCACCGCATTGGCTGCGGTCTTGGACAGATCATTCTTGGAAGCCAGGATTTCAACGAGTTCTGCGCGGTTCATGGATGCTCACGAGTAGAGGTTGGAAAGGACCGATTTATACCCCTGCCGCTGACGCGGCCCTTGCTGCGACTCAATGCTGTAGTGCACTTCTTGGCAAAAACTCCACGCCCGTGCGTTTGACCAACTCCTGGTAGCTTATCGGTCGCCCCACCGTCTCCCCCTCGCGGTTCTCTTGCCAGTGCGCCCAGGCTCTTTGGGTGTTCGCGTCGTACACCAGCTTGTACAGATAGGTGGGCACCTTCACCCCATTGGCCCCAATGCGTGGCCCCGCATCCGTGAACACCGGTCCGGTGATCACAAACACATCCCCCTTGGCCCGCTTCACATAGTGCCGCGTGTCCTGCTCGATCTTGTTCCAGGCGCCCCCGTTGTGCTGGGCATTCTGGGGGACCATGTTCGCCAAGCTGAAGCTCTGGGCCATGGAAGTGGGCGTGGCCATATCTCCCGCCGGCGCCATGTGACCTCGGGAGTAACCTGAGTTCTTGTAATCCTCCAACTCGGCCCGCTCACCACTGGGCAGGCGCGCATCCGCGAAGAACCGTTTGGCCCGTTTCTCGTTGGCCCCATCCAGCATCTGCCGATTCAACCGCTGGGCTACGAACACTGGCGTCTTGGTGGTGCCGGAGTGCAGTACCGCAAACGCTTCATAGCAAAGTTCGCGCAGCTGCGGCCGGGGCGTGATGGCGGGTGGTGTCCCATTCGCAAAGAACTGCGGGCACTGCGCAAAGGAGGTGGGCTCGGGCGTGAGCAGGGCTGCACTATCAAACTGCGGAAATCGCGCCCAGGAGAGATTCGGGAGGACAACGCCGGCCAGAGTCAGGGCCAGCACAGCCGCCAGGCGCACACGGCCTGGCCAAGAGAACAAACGATTCACAGAAGGAGCATTCGGGTCGAACAAAACGGAGCCCGATTGGAGCACCGTTCAACTCTCGCTTTGGGCCCGAATGCTTGGATCCTGCAGGGTTTTGCAGCTGCTTGCAGAGTGGCGCCCACAAACAGAAAGGGCCCCCAAAGGGAGCCCGATCTGCCTGCCCGCCCCTGCGGTTCAGTTAACACTCCCCATGGCAGCAGCACCCGCACCGCGCGAAGTGCCACCGCCATGGGAAGTCCCGCAACTGCTTCAAACCAATCTCAGCAGTTGGTCTGCCCAATTACATGGCGCTGAATTCACCCGAAGGGATCTGGCCGGTGCGCACAGCTTCAGCAGCCTGGGCACGCACGGCAGCGCGGTCAGCGGTGGACTTGTAGGTCACCACACGCGAACCAGCAGGCTCGATGCTGCGTGTTTGAGCCACCGTAGCGGCTTCGGCAGCCACTTCAGCGCGGGTGCGGTTCGTGTCGAACTTCAGAGCAAATTGCGAGCCATCGGCTTCGTCAGCATGGGCGCCAAAGGCGGCGAAAGCGGCAACAGCGGCGACGGAGAGGAAACGAGCGGTCTTGTTCATGATGAAAATCCTTGAAAGTTAAAAAGCGTCTCAAAAAAACCGGGTCAAAAACCATTCCTGAACCGGGTTCGGTGAGTCGCCTTGCGGGTTCGGCTCATCGATGGGATGAACTGTACGCCGATGGTGTTTAGAGAAAAACCACCCAGTCGCGAACTAACTGTTCCAGTATTGAAAACAATAAATCTTCATCGGCTTGGCTTCCCAAACGGGGGAGGCCTGCAGGCGCTGTCCCTGCATGGGGTTGCCGTTCCTCTCGTAGTGCCCCGGCATTGATGCTGAGCAAGCTCTGCAGTTTTAGCCTTGGGGAGAGTGGGGCGTTCTGCTTAACATGCAGATACAACCAATCGAGGAGATACATGAAAGCAGTATTTTTCGCGCTCATCCTGGGCGCATCCACCATGGTCAGCGCAGCACCGGTTCAAACGCCATGGAGTGCAGGCTTGTCTCTCTCGGTTGCATTGGACCCGTCGTCCCTTTTTGAAACCAAGGGCCGTACTGGCAGCACGCGGGTTGGTGGGAAGGGTCGCAGCGGTAAAGGTGGTCGCTACGTCGGTGGCCACAAGTAAAGTGCAGATCGGAACACCCATGAAACCTAATCTGCTTGCCAGCGCTTTGGCCTTGTCTGTGTTCGCCGTGCCCGCCATGGCCAAAGGAGGTAGCCACTCCGTCAGCGGACACACTACCAAGAACGGTACCTATGTTCCGCCCCATCGCGCGACCAACCCTGATAGCTCCAAGACCTACAACTGGAGCCACAAGGGTAATGTGAACCCGTATACGGGCAAAGAGGGCACGAAGAAGGACTGATGCCTACACGCAGGCATAAGCCGCCAACCGGGGCGGCTTTGTTCATAGGGGCCACTCATAATCCGCGCATGCGTACTCTTCTGGCAATCATGGTGCTGATGTTGCTGGCAACAGCCGCCAGTGCCCAGGTCTATCGCTGTGAACACAGCGGCAAGGTGTCCTACTCCGACGAGCCCTGCGTCGGCGCCAAGGTGGTGGACGCCACCCCCACCCAAGGTATGGACAAGATGACCGGTAGCACGCGCAAGGGCGCAGAGGTCTTGCGTGACGATCGCAGAAAAGTAATGGATTCTGCATTTCAGCCGCTCACGGGCCTGAATCACGAACAGATGAACGTGGAGCGAAAGCGCCAAAAACTGTCGCCGGATGCCAAAGCGATCTGCCGCAATCTAGACCGCCAGCTACCCCAGTTGGAGGCGCAGGTAGGGAGCGCATCGGCCAGTCAAAAGCAGGAGACCGAAGTAGCGCTGTACCGGGCCCGCAAAGTCTTCTTTGAGCAGAAGTGCTGAGCCAGGTAACGGCAGATCATCACTGGGATTTCGTTGGAAGGTTTTCGGACAGCCCGCCAAGCATTCGTAATGCGCTGGCTCATGGAAGTCCAATGCTGGCACGAAGTGCGTTGGGAACCATAGAGCTGGTTGCCGAGATCTTGAATCAACTGTATCCAGGAACACCCATGGCGGAGGCCGGAGGACTGTCATCCTGAGAACTGCCGCACATTGTTTTAGTCAGTCCCCATCAAGCGCGAAACCGCCGAAATTTTCTTCCGTCGCCGCTCTGAGGCGCGTGGTGCAGGCCTTCTCCGCGCACCTTGTATTCGGTCTGTTTGCGTATGGCCGAAATCTTTCGCTCTGCAGATGACAATCTGTTACCGTAACGCACTCTTATGGGTCAGCGCAGATGCGCCTTTCAAGTGCGAGGGAACGGGATGGCGGAAAAGACGAAGACAAGCAGCGGCGTTATTGCGGCCATAGCCGCATTGGTTCTTTGTATCGTTTTCCCCCGAAGCACATGGGGCTACATCGTTTTCATCGTCGGCGGTATTTGGGCCTATCGAGTGTTTTTTTCCAACGCGTCGAAACAGCCGATTGCTGACACGCCTTCCCGAGCCAAAACGGCCACCGCAACGAAGACATTGGAAGCCTCTGCCCGAGCAACGTCGCGGGGTGAGACGCTTCAAGTGTCAGAGTCCAGCTTACCGCCCGCCTCAGTTGTTGCAACCTCTAGATTCGTCCCAGATGACCACCCTGTGTCATTGGCCCAGAAGGCACCTATGTCGACAGCTGCCTTGACCCCGCACCCAGCACCTCCTACTGCCCCCCGGCGATTCGTGGATGACGATGCTCCGGTTTCTGTCGTCGCAAAGGAACCTTCAAAGCCGGCGCACTACGCGATACCTCCTGCGCCAACTCAGCCTCAGGCCTACACTGGGCCCGGGCGCTGGATACCTCCGGGAGAAGACGTCGTCATTGGCGGTAGCCACATCAGCGGGGGAATGATCTATGTGGGTAGAGTGTTGGCGCCGATTGAATCTTGACAGTGTGTGCCGATCCAATTTTGATAGGGGGCGTGTAGCCAGCGTTGGTTAGGCTGGCTGTGGATAACTATAGCCTCCTACTGGGTTTGCACCTCCAGACTGGTCTCGGTCTTTCTGTTCAGCTCCCTGGCTTTGATCTTTCCCTTCGCCTCCTTGGAGCTGTGGCGGAAGCGGTAGGACTCATTGCCGGTTTCAACGATGTGACAGTGATGGGTGAGCCGGTCCAGCAATGCCGTGGTCATCTTGGCATCACCGAAGACAGCAGACCACTCCGCGAACGTCAGGTTGGTAGTGATCAGAACGCTGGTGTGCTCATACAGCTTGGACAGCAGGTGGAACAGTAATGCTCCTCCTGCCTGACTGAATGGCAGGTATCCAAGTTCATCCAGAATGACCAGGTCCATGCGCATCAAGCTCATGGCTATGCGTCCCGGATTTCCCTTGGTCTTCTCCTGCTCCAACGCATTGACCAGATCCACCGTCGAGTAGAACCGAACACGTTTGGAATGGTGCGTCAGCCCATTGATTCCCAGAGCCGTTGCCAAGTGGGTTTTGCCGGTACCAGGACCACCAATCAGGACAACGTTCTGCGCATCTTCGGTGAAGCTCAGGTCCGCCAACCTCTTGATCAGCACCTTGTCCACGGGTAAGACCTCGAAGTCGAAGCCAGCAAGATCCCGGTGAATCGGGAAGCGTGCAGCTTTCATCTGGTGGGCAATCGAGCGCATATGCCGATCCACGTCCTCCGCCTGAAGCAAATGCTCGATCAGCCAACGCGAGCTCTGAATCGTGGAGCCGCCATCCTGTTCCATAAGGTCAGCCCAGGCGCTGGCCATTCCATTCAAGCGCAGGGCCTTGAGTTCGCTTTGCACATCGCGTTTGGATTCAGACATGAATGACCCCTTGGTTATCGTTGTGGGTCGGGCGCAACCGGTCGTAGCGTGCCGTATCTGCCAGCGGGAGGTTGGTCAGTTGTAAGGTGGTTTTTGCATGCTCCGGCCTGGGGGGCGCGTTCAGCCTGGCCAGCACATTGCGCACATGCTCAGCACTGACACTTCCATTGGGCGTGGCACCTTCAAGGACAAGATCAACCGCCACCAGTACCGCATCCAAGCCAGCCTGCGGCACGCTGGCTAGCACCTGTGCCATGGTGCGGTCACCGCCTGGGTGCCTCAGAAGGGATTTGCGCAAGCGCTGCAAGGGCTCAGGCAAGTCCAGGAACGGTGCACCGTTGCGCAGTGCACCGGGCTTGCGCTGCACGAGTTCAATGTAGTGCTGCCAGTCATAGGTGACTTGGCCGCTGCCAGGCGTGCGGGCGTGGCTGGCGATGATGGTTTGCGCGCAGGCAATGTCCACCCGATTGGGGTACAGACGAGTGCTGACCAGGTGCCCCGCCCATTCGCAAGGAACGGAGTAGCGGTTGCGCGCCACCGCCACCAGACAGGTGCTGCTCACCCGCGCTGGCTTCTCCACATACCCATCAAACAGCACAGGCATGGACATGAGGTGGGGGCGCTCCAACTCCAGCATCTCTGCCACCGAGAACTGCTTGTGGATCGGATGCACGGTGTCGGACCACACCGAGCGACATCGCTCGCCCAGCCATGCATTGAGTTCGGCAAACGATCCGAAGCGCCTGCTGGCAGCCTCGATCCAGATCCGCCTGCGACTGTCCTGCACGTTCTTCTCCACCACCCCTTTCTCCCAGCCCGAGGCGACATTGCAGAAGTCCGGATCAAACAGGTAGTGGCTGCACATGGCCGAGAAGCGTGCGTTGACGATGCGCCCCTTGCCTTTCTTGACCTTGTCCACCGCCGTCTTCATGTTGTCGTAGATGCCGCGCCTGGCAACGCCTCCCAATGCCTGGAAGGCGCGGGTATGGGCATCGAACAGCATCTCATGGCCTTGCCCCGGGTAGGCGACCAGCCAGAAGGCACGACTGGCGCATAGCTTCAGATGGGCCACTTGCAGTTTGTAGAACACCCCACCAACCAGCAGGCCTTCCTCGCTCCAGTCAAACTGGAAGGCCTCGCCCAGCTCGAAACTCAGCGGTACAAAGGCCCTGGCGGGATCCTTGGCGCTCTCCACCCGCCATGCACGGATGAAGTCCGTCACGGCGCTATAGCCACCCCGGTATCCCTGGGCCTGGATCTGGGCAAACAGTGCCTTGCCACTGCGCCTTGCGTTCTTGGCCCGGTGCGCATCCGTGCGCAGGGCCTGCTCCAACACCGCCACAAATGGCGTGAGCTTTCCATCAGCCTTCTTGCGCTCGTACTTCGGGGTTATGTCGCCGGGGGCCCTGAGCCACTTCTTGACCGTGTTTCTGGCCAGTCCCGTTCTTCTGCAAATCTCTCCGTCAGAGAGTTGGTCGCGCCACTTCATGCGCCTGACCTTGCCAATCATGTCCATGGTGATCACCTCTTACATCCCTGCTGAAAAATTCAGCAGGGCAGTTGAACACCCCTGTCAATTTTGGATCGGCATCAGACCTTTCAGACTGTCAGATTTCGGTCGGCGGCAACAACCACTACATCCCGCAGCAGTTGGCCATGGCATCGCCCGGCGTGGAGCAGTTGCGCTGGCTGCACCCGGTGCGCCCTGGCGACCGGCTCCGGCTGCGGGTCAGCATCCTGGCGGTGCAGCGCTCGCGCAGCAAGCCCGACCGGGGCGTGGTGACGGCCCGACAGGAAGTCATCAACCAGCACGGCCAGACGGTGATGTCGCTGGACGGCAAGTCGATGCACCGGGTACAGCCATGAAACCACGGGCCAATACAGAGCCCGCGTGAATGAACTTTGTGACCGCCACCCACATGGCTGCGGCACGCTGCTTCGAGGAGGGCCGCTTCAACGACATGCGCATGCCCGCAATAAGCAGCCAGATCGCCACCTGCCTGCGCCAGTTCGAGAAAACCCTGGAGACCGCCGCGTGAACAACTCGTTTCCCCGACTGATCGATGATTCGCCCCGGCCGCTGTTCGCCGAGATGTCCAGCGGCAAGGAAGCAGGCTGAATGTCGGTTTGCCTCTAACGACCCGCCGTGCCATGCGACCAGCCGCCGTCGCTGACAAGGACCTGGCCCGTGATGTAGCTGGCCCTATCCGATGCCAGAAAGGCTGCGGAAGCGCCGAACTCTTCCGCAGTGCCGAATCTTCGCGCAGGGATCGTATCGAGCGTAGAAGACGGAACTCCGAGCTTTGATAATCGATCCGTGAGGTGATAGCCTGGCGCGATCGCATTGACCGTGATTCCAAAAGGAGCATATTCCGCGCTGAAGGTCGTCACGAGGCCATGCAATCCCGATCGGAGAGAAGTCGATATTGCCATTCCCGGCATATAGCTCTTGGCAGCGACGGAGGTCACCCATAGGATGCGGCCCCAACCTCGGCTTTTCATGGCCGGAAGAAGCATGCTGACAAGGCGTATCGGGCCGCCCCACAGGATGCGGAATCCATCCTCCCAGTCTGCTGCGCTGACCTGGTCGCTGTATCCGGGCGACGGGCCAGGGCCATTCACCACCACGATATCGGGCAAGAGCTTCATCGCCTGAAGCCCTTCGATCAACCCGTCAATGGAGTAGGGATCCCGGAAATCGAGTTTGAAGACCGTTTTTCCGTCTGCGCCGTTCGGAGGGCTGGAGGACGTGCACAGGACCTGAAGCCCCTCGGAGGAAAAAGCCGACGCAATGCCCAGCCCGAGCCCCCTGGTTCCTCCGCAGACAAGTGCGGTTCGCTGAAGCCGGTCGCTGGTCATGGCGCAGGAGAAAAGCCGTCGATAAGAATGAACTCGGCAGAAGATGCAGGTGCCCTCATTCTGACAAGTTCCTGGTACTCTTCGGAATAGTAGAAATCCTTCGCCGCTTGCCGGTCCGAAAACTCGATAACCACCATCCGGCCATTGAATTCATCGCCTTCCAAGGTAGTGGGCTCTCCACCCCGGACAAGAAATTTCCCTCCATATTGATTAACGACGGCCGGGGATCTGGATGTGTACGATTTATAAAGATCAAGGTCATTTACCTTGACACGAATGATGAGATAAGCGCTCATTTTTAACCAGTGCTGTCAGCCGAAGAAGTTCCTGAGCAGAGCATGAAAAATCTCTGCCTTTTCGATCTGTGTCCAATGATTGCAACGCCCGATCACATGCAATTGGGCATACGGAAGATGATTGAGCAGATACGTGCTGTTCTCATACGGAACAACGGAATCGTCACGCCCATGAACAATGAGCACCTCGTTCGATATCCGCCGCAAGGCGGAGGATGGCACGATGAGGTCGTCGAGATGGCGCTGGCGCGGCGCCGGGAAAAGCCACTCATAGCTCGCACGCACTTCCGGTTGCATGGCCGCCGCTAGGCGCATGCGAGCGACATCGTCGATCCGCTGTGCGATGAAACTCTCGTCGTGGGCAAACCACCGCATGTGATTTTTCATCACGGCGGGCGTCGGATCGTCGTAAAAACCCCAGATGCGATCCAGTTCGGGCGTCAGCCGGATGGGAGAGCCTGCCGGCCCCATCAAGAGTACCTTGCCAAACCGGTGAGGAGCCTCCATGAGGAGGTTCAATGCAATCGCTCCACCCAGTGAATTCCCGACGAGATGCACCCGATCCAGTTGCAACTGGTCCAGCAGGTTGCACATCTGATCGATCCAGAGCCTCATCCATTGGCGAATCCCGCCGGGCGGCGTACGGGGATGTGAACTGGCTCCATATCCGATGAGGTCCGGAATCAGCAGATCGTACTCTTCCACCAGTTCTTGACTTGCGAGTGTCCAGTTTGACATTCCCGTCGCTCCTGGGCCTGAGCCGTGGAGAAAGAGAACTGGCGCACCCTTTCCGGTTCGGGTGAGGGCGGTCTCATACTCGCCCGTCTTGATGGATTGGTTTTCTTTGCTCATATGTCGTTGGTAATTCTTATCCGATGAAATATCAAATCAGGCTATCTTGATGTTGTTGGCCGATATGATGCCTTGGAGAAAGTTTTGATCCTCGATCATCTGCTTCCTGAAAGACGCCCGTGAATCGCTGTAGCGGGGAATGGATCCGCCTTGTTCGAAATAGCTCTTGACGGCCGGAGCCTT
The DNA here is from genome assembly GCF_028680575.1 of Acidovorax benzenivorans. Classification (GTDB taxonomy): domain Bacteria; phylum Pseudomonadota; class Gammaproteobacteria; order Burkholderiales; family Burkholderiaceae_C; genus Acidovorax; species Acidovorax benzenivorans. Next base: position 156,470 of record NZ_JAPCKI010000009.1, read on the forward strand.
GATGGAATCGACAATCACACTGTGCAATCTATCGGCAATCTGATCGGGTATTCCGCTGGTGGCGCACAGCCCCATCCAATATCCCATCGGCTTCACGGGAATCCCGATTTCCGAGAAGGTCGGAACATTGGTCAGGAGTTTATTGCGTTCCTCGCTGAGGACTGCAAGGGCCCGCATCTGGCCTTTGGCCAGGTAAGGCTCGGCCAGTTGGGTGATGAGATAAGCAAAATCAATCTGCCCACTGAGAAGGGCCTGCACCATTTCGGCTCCCCCTTTGTAGGGAACATGAAGCGCACGGATTCCCATCGTTTTGGAAAGGCTCTCAATGAGCAGGTGCTCGAACGAGCCCACTCCCAGGGTCCCGTACGCCAGTCCACCGCCCTGGCGTGCGGCGGCGGCCTTGAAATCGTTCATTGAGGCAATGCCCCCCGCTCCCGAAGCGACGAGCGTGAGTTGGAAATCGCCCGCGATGCTCAAGGGCGATAGCCCGGAGATCATGTCGAAGCGCTTCATCAGTAATTGTCCACTGATGACGCCAGGATGGACGTGCACCAGCGTGTGGCCGTCCGCAGGGGACGCCGCAGCGGCCTGCAGCGCCACCAGTCCCACGGCCCCGGGGCGGTTGTCCACGACCACGGGCTGCTTGAGCCTGGTTTCCATTTGCTGTGCCACGAGGCGGCAGACAGCATCCGCCGGGCCGCCAGGCGGTACCGATACGATGATCCGCAGAGGCTTCACTGGCCAATCTTCGGCCGCAGATGCGATCGGGGGATAAATGAGCGACGCGGCGCCGGAGGCAGCACATTGCAATGCCTTGCGCCGATTCATATACGGCATGTCTTTTGTCTCCATCATTGATTCTTAAAAAGGGGCTATCTCCAAGGAGGTGCGGTGTGAAGCGGCTGGCGCCAGCGTCCTTGTATCTCCCGATGGGATCTTAGGATCCATGACCTCCCTGAGAAAGCGCATCCCTCTATACTTCAGTTATCAACCATGGTGATAACTGGAACGAAAGATGGCGAAATCGATATTGCAAGCCTATGACTGGTCGATTTCCGAGCTCCAGGCTTTTTGCATGGTTTGCGATTGCCGGAATCTCAGCGTGGCGGCACAGCGATTGAATGTGACGCAGCAAGGGCTGTCGATGATGGTCCGCCGATGGCGCGCTGCGCTCGGGGATCCGATCTACACACGATCGCGCTATGGCATCAACCCGACCGATCTTTCGCTATCGCTGAGGCGGCAACTTGAGCGGCCTCTTCTCGAAATCCGGCAAAGCCTTGATGATCCGAACAGCTTCAACCCGCAAACGTCCTCCAGGGTTTTCAAGTTGCATATGTCGGATGTGGGGCAGCTCATTTTCCTGCCCGCGCTGTCGAGGGCCATGAAGGCGGCGGCGCCCCATGTGCGCCTCGATGTCCGGCAGATTCCCTGGGACGATGTGCCTTATGCGCTAGCGACGGGTGCCGTCGATCTCGCAATAGGTTCGCTTCCCATGGTGAAGGGACGAACATTCGTCAAAAAATTGCGCCGGGAGAGCTATGTCGTCCTGATGTGCCGCAATCACCCTCTGGCCTCCAAAGAGCTCGGCCTGGACGACTACATGGAGTCCACCCATCTGAGTATTGATGCGCCCAGCAGTGGACACGCCTTCATAGAAGCCCTTCTCCAGGGGATGGGGCTGTGCCGGGATATCAGGCTGACGATATCCCACTATCTTGCCGCCGAGAGGGTCTTGAAGGGAAGCGATTATCTGCTGACGATACCGAGGGTGGCCATCAATGCTTTTCACGGAGCTTCTGATTTTGTCATTCGGCCCGTTCCCTTTTCTCTTCCCAACTTCGAGATCAGCCTGCATTGGCATGAGCGCGCATCTGGCGACCAAGCCGTTCAATGGCTCAAAGGGGAAGTTGTGAGAATCTCGGAAGGTATTTCCTGATCAGCGCGAGCCCAGCCAAGACGCCATGTTCTGCATGCATGCATGCATGCAGGGAATACGGACAGATCGCTTCTCACGCATAGATCTCTTCGATCACACCAGCGTACTTCTCGTAGATGCTCTTGCGCTTGACCTTCATGGTGGCGGTCACCTCGCCATCGTCATGGTCCAGTTCCTTGGTGAACAAGTGGAACTTGCGCACCTGCTGCACCTGCGGCATGTGGGAATTGGCCTGATCAACCTCTTTCTGCACCAGGTCTTGCACGGCCGAGTTCTCCACCAGGCTGCGGAAGTGCTGAAATGCCAGAGGCAAATTCAGGTCAAACCTTATATCGACTTCGGACACGCCTAAGGAAGGTCTGCACAAAGCGGTGTTCGGCAGGTGAGTGCGTTGATTTGAGCAAAGGCACGCCTCGATACGGTGCGCAGAGAGCATCAGCGGAAGCGCTCTGTCCTGGTTCAGCGTCTCGTTGCTTTCAAGCAAGCCTTCCCGAAACTGATGGTTCTACGCCTGGACCTTGGCTACGGAAAGGAGCACTCGCCGATCTCCACAGATCGCATCATTGGCGACTGGGAAGAGCTCAAGGCCTTCATCAGCACGAACTTTCCCAGCTACCTGTGCCATGCCGTCAAGCTCGAATATGGGTTGCAGAAGGGTGCCCACATGCACGTGCTGCTGCTGTTCAATGGCGCAATGGTGCGTCAGGACGTGACTATTGCCAAGCTGATCGGCGAGCATTGGTCCAACGTGGTTACTGGCGGCATGGGGGTGTACTTCAATTGCAACGCAGTGCCCTACAAAAACAGGTTCAGTCACTGTGGCGTGGGGGTTTTCAACAAGCTAGGAGTCTGCGCGGCAGAAGTTTTAAGCCCGGACTTCTGCGCCAGACGAAGTCAGTGGCCGAGGTCATTGCGGGGTCTGTCGGATGGCAAGACTAGCAAATGCGGCTCGCGGTACTGCTGGGCGTTGCAATCAGCCCCCCATTGGGTGCAAGCCGTTTTTTTTAGCTCCTACCCTACCAAGACCGCCATTCGCCGCAAGTTCAGCGCCATGCACACGAGCTTGAATTCGGCACGTTGTTAGTGCCAGTGCAAACGTGAGCAGCAGTGCCAGTCGAACATTGACCAGGGGCTGGAGCTGGTTCCATTAGAAGCCAGCTGTGGATAACTATAGGTTGGATGCTTCGGTAGGTCCTCCTTTTTTTGAACTGGTAGTTGGTATTCCCGATCCATCAGGTGAGGGCCCCTCCTGCGAGTCCTTGCTCAACTGGGCCGCTGCTGACTTCTTGGTCTGCTCACGGGCCTTGATGCGCCCCTTGGCTTCGTGCGTGCTGTGACGGAAGCGGTAGGACTCGTTGCCGGTCTCGATGATGTGGCAGTGATGCGTCAAGCGATCCAGCAGCGCCGTGGTCATCTTGGCATCGCCAAACACCGTGGACCACTCCGCGAACGTCAGGTTGGTGGTGATCATCACGCTGGTGTGCTCGTACAGCTTGGACAGAAGGTGGAACAACAAGGCACCACCGGCCTGGCTGAAGGGCAGGTAGCCCAACTCGTCGAGCACGACCAGATCCATGCGCACCAGGCTCATGGCGATGCGTCCGGCACGGCCCTGGCTCTTCTCATGCTCCAGGGCATTGACCAGATCGACCGTTGAGTAGAACCGCACTCGCTTGGCGTGCCGGGTGAGCCCAGCAATTCCCAGCGCCGTGGCCAGGTGGGTTTTGCCGGTGCCTGGGCCGCCGACTAGCACCACGTTCTGCGCATCCTGCGTGAACGAGAGGTCCGCCAGTTTCTGGATCAACGCGCGGTCGACCGGCGCGACGGTGAAGTCGAACCCAGCCAGGTCGCGGTGCATCGGGAAGCGTGCCGCCTTCATCTGGTGGGCGATGGAACGCATCGCCCGATCCGCATCTTCAGCCTGCAGCAGGTGCTCCACCAGCCAGCGTGATGCGGCCAGGGTCGTATCGCCGCCTTGCTCCGTCAGATCGGCCCAGGCCGTGGCCATGCCATTGAGCCGCAGCGCCTTCAGTTGGGCCTGTACATCGATGGAGGTCTCACGCATGGCCCACCTCCTGCCCGTCTAGATGATCCTGGTGGGTGGGGCGCAGCCGGTCATAACGCGCGGTGTCGGCCTTGGGCGCCTGGGTGAGTTGCAAGGACGTCTGCGCCTGCGCCGGCGTGGCAGGGTTGTTCAAGCGGGCCAGCACGTTGCGCACATGCTCTACGCTGATGCTGCCGCTGGGCGCTCTGCCTTCGAGCACCAGCTCCACGGCCACCAGTACCGACTCCAGGCCGGCTTGCGGCACCACAGCCAGCACCTGTGCCATGACCCGATCTCCTCCAGGGTGCCTGAGCAGCGACTGGCGCAAACGCAGCAACGGCGCCGGAAGGTCCAGGAACGGCGTGCCATTGCGCAATGCGCCTGGCTTGCGCTGCACCAGCTCAATGTAGTGCTGCCAGTCGTAGCTGGTCTGGCCACTGCCCGGCAGCCGGGCGTGACTCGCGACGACGGCGTCCGCGGCCGCCACATCGATTCGCTCGGGATAGACGCGGGTGCTGACGATGTGGCCGGCCCACTCGCACGGCACGGAGTAACGGTTGCGCGCGGCAGCCACCAGGCAGGTGCTGCTGACCCGAGCCAGCCGCTCGACGTAGCCGTTGAAGGGGGCCGGCATGGACATGAGGTGAGGCTTCTCCAACTCCCACATCTCGGCCACGGTGAACTGTCGGTGGATCGGATGCGTGGTGTCGCTCCACACCGAACGACACCGCTCGCTCAGCCAGGCGTTGAGTTCGATGAACGAGCCGAAGCGACGGGTCGCGGCTTCGATCCAGATGCGCCTGCGGCTGTCTTGCACGTTCTTCTCGACCACACCCTTCTCCCAGCCGGAGGCGACGTTGCAGAAGTCGGGGTCGAACAGGTAGTGGCTGCACATGGCTGCGAAGCGCGCGTTGACCGTGCGCTGCTTGCCGCGCTGCA